>CBDCHN010000013.1:0-8207 GCA_965217305.1 Cyclobacteriaceae bacterium | reverse complement strand
ATCTTTCTGCTTCTTCTCCTGTTCAGCCATACCGTGCAAGTACTGGTTGTGTTCTGATCCTTGGAGTATACGTACCTGACTGCCTTTGGGCCGGGGTTTCTCCATGACTTCTTTGGGGGTTCTTCTCACCGGAAGTTTCTCTGGCAGTTTTTCTGAGGGGTTTTCTGCTACTCGTCCGGGACTCGTCTGGGACTTGTCTGGGACTTGTCTGTGAGGTCTCAAGGACGGAATGCTCTAGGAAGGTCTCTGGGAGTTCCATGTGAATTCTCTGATCATTCTTAGGGAAAGGGGGTCTTCTTGAATGAAGTTCCATGATGCCTGATTC
This sequence comes from Cyclobacteriaceae bacterium, assembly GCA_965217305.1. Taxonomy (GTDB): domain Bacteria; phylum Bacteroidota; class Bacteroidia; order Cytophagales; family Cyclobacteriaceae; genus Tunicatimonas. Next base: position 7,882 of record CBDCHN010000013.1, on the reverse strand, counting down.
GCTGGGCATTTCCTGGGGATTGTCAGAAGAAGAGAGGCTATCGACGCATGTTAATGCTTCTACTATAAGTGCTAATCGGCTTCTATGTCACTGTCTATGCGGTTTAATCTAAGTTACGCTTTTACTTGCTTGGCGATGGTATTTGGTACTTGGTGCTATAGTGTTACAGTGCATAGGGTCTGATTGGAGTTGCTCTCTCTGCTGAGACTTGTATCTTACAGCATTTCTACAGCACGGTAAGAAGTACGGTCCCCCGCCGAAAGTTGTCTGTGTGATTTTCACTCTGTTTCTTCATTGTGTAGGTGTGCACTCAAGGCCTAATGCTATCCACCATACGTGGTTGATCTTACATCCAATTGCTAAAATACACAGTAGCTCGAACGGCAATGTCTCGTCCGAAACAACTCGCATCTCATCCTCAGAGCAGCTTTTTCTCGGAACCCGCCTCTTTTGGCTTCTTCGTCTCCTGTAAGAGCCGCTTGACGCAGTTCACCATGCTCTCCTTCTCCTCGGCGCTCGCGACGCCGCTGCCAGCCCAGCGGATCTTGCACTCGCCGTCGACGAGGTAGACGTATCCGACCTTGCGGTTCAGCAGCGCGATGGCATCCTTGAGGTCGTCGCTCAGGCCCTTTCTGATCAGAAAATACCGGTGATGTCGCTCCCGCGGCACTTTGCGTCGGATCAGCGGCGCGAAGAGCCGCACCAGCACCGCCTTCATCCAGCCTTCCTCGACGTTGACGTCGATGCGCCCGACGGCGGCAGCACCACCACCACCACTTCCACCGTCGGCCCGCAACATTTCGTCCAGACCCGGGTTCTGCTTCCCGTCCACATACGAGCTCACCTGGCGCTCGGCCCACGCGCTCGAGAAGACGCTGACGATCGAGAGCCGGTTCTGGAGCAACGGCGTCGTGTCCGAGGCTCGCATCGAAGCCAAGGTGCGGCCGTTGACGTTTGGGAAGTAGAGAGCTCGATCGGCTCTAAACGGCTTCGGTGGGGCGATGAACGTCTTGCCCTTCTGATATTGCATGTTCATCCAGTCCCGAAAGTAGGGCGAGGCCAGCTTTCTGGTACTATATTCGTACTCGAAAAAGATTTGTTCGTCAGCAACACATGGCTTGCCCCCTCACCCTCCGACAAAATTGCAGGAAAATGACTACACGTACAGCTCCTCTCGAGCCTGCCTGTTCTTCTCATGGTTGATCCAATCGCTCTTTCGTTGTCGCCACGTTCGCGACTCGGAGCCCGTATTCTCGCCCGCCGATGGAGCGTTCGTGACGCCGATGACGCGCGTCAGACGCAGTGGATTTCTTCGAGGATCCGCCGCCGCGGGCTTGGACTCGCACGCGGACTTGGACTTGGATCCGGACTTGGATCCGGACTTGGATCCGGACTCGGCCGCTGACTTGGCTGCGGACTCGGCCCCGACAGCCTTGCCGGTCCTTCGCCGACTGAAGATCTGCAGAAGACGGGTCTGGCATCGAAAACACACATTTTTCGCTGGAAACTGTAGACGTCGTGCTGCCGACATTGTCTTGCGCAGGGACGATGAGATGCGGTTGATCGCTTTGGGTGTAGCTCTACGTCCCGTAGCACGCGGCGTAACTCATTGCTGCAGGATGCAATGTTTTGCACCGCTTAGCCTGGAACTACGCTACGGTATGGTAATTAGCTCTAAGCCAGCCCTACGACTCGGCCTTCTCCGTAATTACGAGGCTGTGGAGGCCTGCAGCTTCGCTGCACTGGCCACCCTAGTCAACAGCAATGTCTCCTAATCAGTCAACGTCTAGATGCCACTTCCGATGCTTGTGATCGTCACCTCATGTAGCATTGTCAAATTACTGAGCTACCGGTACGTTACTCTACACGACTTGAACACTGGTGACGTAATTACTGTAACACACCTCTCTGGTGACGCCGCTAATGAAGCTGCCACTGCAAGATGCCACTGCAAGATTCCACCACAAGATCCCTAAGCAGGCATGATGACACTGACGCCCACAGATGCTTTTCCTCCCAATTGACCTCTCCCCCACAAGTTCCTTGTGATTATCATCAAGCACAATTGCTATTCTAGACTGATCAGACTGATCAGCCACATCTCACAATCCGAAATCATGATGAAAAGATCTGATTGCTCTTATTGATTGTGGACGTATCAAGACGCAGGAACTAAAGCCATCAACCTACTCTTCATTATCTCGTCTGATCCAGGTTTTATGGTCAATGTCATTGTCTTCACTAATTAGTTAGTACTGAAGGCGACAAAGCCACTCCAAGCCAAAAAAAAAAAAAAAGCTTTCTAAGGGCGCTCCTAGCAGCTGGCTGTCGGGAGCAAAGGCGTGCTCCAAAAAGATGTCATCGACTCAAGGCCATCACGCGCAAAAGCCAAAGACAACACACACACACACAAAGGTAGCTACGCAGAGCTCCCTAAAAGCACTAGAACAAGGCACAAAAACACTCTCTCGCAATCTCTCTATTCTTTCTCCAATGACTCAGATGAACTCGCGAGCACCACCAACCTCTCTAGAAAGAGGGGACCCTTCTACCCTATGTCCTCAACCTCCCAGCACTCGCCCAGCACCTAGCAGAAGCCAGCTAACTGAACCCTTCTCACAATCTCCCAGCCAAAGAAGCTAACTGCGGAAACTAGCTTCTCATGATATCTCAGCTCTGCTGCATAGAGCAGCCATTACCGCAGCTCGTGGTGGGGAAGGCGGCTCGTGCGCCCAAACTAGCTGAAAAGAAGAGGGCATCGAAAAACCGCCGACAGTATTGGGTGTTGTGAGGATCTCTACTCGTACTATGGAGCGGGATCTAATCACCATGTTTGTTTCCATGTCCACATCTATGTGTGGAGTACTCCCACTTAGCTCCGCTACCAATACCCATCACTAACAAGGACAGACATACAATGCTGGACAAATCTTGATGACTGATATCCTGTGGTGTGGTGTATGGTTACATACACTTGAATGTCAAACCTGGCCTGGAAGATACTTCGGCTGTTCTGAAAATCAAAAGCCAACATCATGATGATGATATGATTGAAGTGAGCATGTTGAATGGCTGGATGAACAAACGGATGAACGACATCACGGTATCTCCTCTCTCCGCTGCGCCTGTATGCTGAATGCAGATAACTGTACCCTCCCATTCCCCACCAACCCTCTTCCTCTCGAGGCTCGACATGTCCATGATATAGGTATTCAAGTTCTGTCGACGACAGCGCGTGTTTGCGTGGGTGGGTGTATTCGACCAAAAGGCCTCCCATCCCAACGAGTTCTTGGTGAAGTGCGGAATGGTGACAGGCTTCTGAACAACAACCCCTGAGACAGCATCCTTCCAAAGTCCAACTCTAGATTCTCTCCAAATGTTCTAATTCCCCACAATGGTGCGAATAAAGGCCGGATATAAAATCACAAACTGCATCACGGGAGGGTGGACCAAACAGCATGGTCGCAATCATGACATCTCTCGCATACTTCGTCATCGCATGCCGATGGCACCGCCAGGATGATTCTCCCGGAAGACGTCCCTCGCGCTTCGGCCTTCTTGCGCGTGCAACGACGAGGAGACGGTGATGGCGAGGGCGTCGCCGAGCGCCATGGTGACCGTCGTCGACGTGGTCGGCGCCGCCACGCCAAAGGACACCTCCTCGGCTTCGTGGATCGGCGTGGGCAGGAAGATGGTGTCTGGACGGCGGCCGAAGACGGGCGAGGCTGACGGCATGGCGTGCGACGTCATTGCGATCAGCGGGGTGGCGCGCGGCAGCTGTGGCATGATCGACGACAGCTCGGACGTCCGGCCGGAGAAGGTAATGAGCAAGACGGCGTCGGCCTGCGGGACGACACCACGTCAGGACGTCTGAAGTCAACTGCGGGGTATCTGCGAGGTGCGCAGGATATGTACCTTCCGAATGACACCCAGATCCCCATGCAGTGCTTCGACGGGATGCAAAAACACACTCATCACGCCCAAGCTGTTCATCGTCGCCACCAGCTTCTCGCCGATCTTACCGCTCTTGCCGACGCCGCAGACGACAAGCTTTCCGCCAGCCCTTCCCGAGGCAACGATGGCGTTGACGGCCCTTGCGAAACCTTCTCGCGCAGACGGATCGGTTTGGTAGAGCCTGGCCAGGCACGACAAGGCCGCGGCCTCGGTCGACAGGACGTGAACGGCCGAGGCGAGAAACGCTTCGCTCCGCGGGTCCTCCTCGCCGATATCGCTCGACGGGGGCGTGATGGGGAGCTGCGGGATGGGCTCCATGACCGGCGTCATCGCCACGGGTAAGGACGGCGACAAGGGTGTTGGAGGGCCCATGATGCTCTGGTTCGCCGTCATCGCCGCCAGCGCCGGGGAATCGCCCATCATGTGCGGTCTGGGTGGGTCCATTGTGTGCGGACGTTCTAGGATGCTGTGTCTGCTGCACAAAGAGAGACGAGGTCAAAAGCGGTCCGACAGCATCAAGCGAGTGAGCCGCAGCAAAGTTATAGGGGAGTTTTTTTTCATACAAGGAATCGCCACCAAGGACAGGGTACCCCGTCTCTCAGCCTCCACGTTGCAGTAGTAGATGCAGCCGTATTGTCTCCAATATGGTCCGATCGGAGTGGTCGGTGGTTGATATCGCCATTCCGAGGATGGTATGATGAATCATAGAAGAGAGAGAGAGAGAGACAGAGAGTGGAGTACAAGTAAGCCTTGGACTCGTTCGTTGTGGGGCTCAGTAATTGTCCCTTTGGATGTGGCTAAAGCATAGAGAAGGAAAAGGAAAAAAGCCAATAACAAAGAGCGGACTTTTTTTTCTTCGAGGTCAGGGTTATCCTAGAGGAGAGGGGGTTGGGGTGGGGTAGGGGGGGAAAGGGAGAAGGAGGGGGAGGGGGGGTTGTCATTCCTAGAGAGCGATAAGAATAGTGTGCGTGCAATGTACTGCCGTACCTCGTACCCTCGTACGTAGCGTAGAGGATCCTTGGATTATCACGCGATACCGCTCACGTCCAGCGCAAGACCCTGTAGCCAGCACGTTTCCAGCCTAAGCACAGCACCTCATATGGGAGTACAGTATCGTACAGTAACTTCCGCGGGCGAAAAAAAGCAAAAGGCCGAGCTGAAGATCTCTCGGGACTGCGTTGACATGCAAGATGTCATGATCGGAACGAGTCGTAATAAGGTGTGCTGACGGCAGATGATTAAGGTTGTCTGGGGGCGGCGCTGTATTCGTGATTACTCAGCAGACCGGCATGTAAGATCGCCCGAGCTCCGAGTTCGACCGTTTGCGTCGACGACGTGAGTGGCTTGTCCACTTCTGCCTATTGCGACAATGATGCCAGCCTTGCTTGTTCGGCCAAACTAGGCTTCGACGGATTCTGTCATGATTCACTACCAAAAGCGTCTTAGTCTAAAATGTGGTTGAGCATGGGAGGATATCGTTGTGTAAGCCTCGAGAAGTATCTCACGATCACAGCATTACCGTACCATATCAGCTCTTATTCTAAATTTCAATGGTGTTGTTGCTTCCCTAGAAGAGAATGTTAAGAGTAAGTATCAGTCAGGCTAGGCTAGGCTCTTTAGGAAGAGAAGTAATCCGGATGAGTTGCTCATCACAGTTGAGAACTGACTTGGCCCTGGCTTGCCACATCCGCTTGTAAAGAGGTTGGTTCTAATCTAAGCCATCTGCATTGCGGTCGCCAGGGGTAGCGCTGGCTCACAGCAGTCAGTAGCGTTGGTCAGCTAGATAGAGGCCCGTATAGCCCCGAGTCTGAGAGAGCCGCAATTCGACAGCTTTGTCCCCGTTGATGTTTGGCCGATGCCTTTCTAGCACCAGCAACCTGGGCTGGGTCGTCACGGACATCTAGTACCGTATGCCATTCTGGCCAAGTCACTTATCACGATCATGGAAAATAGCATGAAGAAACCCACCAAGATCAAACGCTGCGTACTGCACGAGCAGTTTGAGGGAAAACTCCATGCAGAGACCGTATGCCCCAAATCACATGCTATGCCCAGCTCCCTTCCCCCCTATTACAATATATATCATCGCATCTCAATTTCTTTCGGCGTGGGAGTAAAAGGCACACCCTTGGTGGCTTAGTTGGAAGGAGCCGTACACTTCTTCTGACATCCCAGTAAAGCCGGTTATCTCCCGTTGGGCCCCACCCCCTAATACAACCCTAAAAAGGGGGGGGGGGGGAGAAACCGTCCGCCGTGTGCCGCCTGATGAAGCTCGGTGGGTTCAGGTAGAGGGGTCTGGCCAAACTCGTATCACATTAGAAACCGAACATGACCAGGTTGCTTGCACTGGGGTTTCTATGGAGTGTGAGGGTTTAGCAGGCGCAAGCCTGTAATTTTTGAGTTTTTTGGGCATGGGTATGACTTTGTTGTGGGTTCGATCCTCCACGAGATCAACGCGTCTTATTCCTTTTTGGGTTGAAAGGGAGCTGCAAAATGCGAACACGTAATTACTGTACATCGCTCTTCGCTCCATATAGCACTTTCACAAGGCACGGCTCGTAGCTGCTCCATTGAATTCAACAGAGCGAGGCCATCGAGCCGAAAGGAAAACACCATGATCCACTGTCCCAGATCATCCATGTTTGACGGGGAAGTCGACCTACAGAGGGTCCTTCAGGAGGGTATTTCGGCCGAACGTCTACCACTTTCTGGCTGGTAATGCACGAATCAAATCATCGGTTCCTCACATCACCAGGCGCAACATGTTCCACTGGATTGTAATATCTCATCTTCAGAAAGAGAAGAGAACTCGTATTAAGAGCATGTGCAGAACGCCCGCCGGGTCGGCTGTTTATTACCCCCAATATCCTGCGGACACGGCTCCCAGTCGCTCCGTGGTGGAGGTGACATCAAAGGAGACAGTTTTGCGCTTGTTAGGGTCTTTGGCGCCCTCCTCACCGTTGATGAGTTCAAATCCTTTGGACTGCAGAAAATCCCAGGCCTCCTGTAAGTCGTAACCTTGGAAGCGCTCTCGAGGAACTTTGATCTTGAATCGCAACGTGTCAAGTGAAGGACAGGTCGACGGTAATGCCTTCAGTTGCTGTATGGTTTCTTCCGCGTCGGCCAAGCGGTCTGCGGCGTGCCAAAGAAGATATTTGAGACCACGAGGCAGGCTGGACAGTACCCCAGCCAGAGAGCAATCCGATAGCCGTAATTCTAGCCGCTCCAGTTGAATCAGATTGGGAAGTATTGCAGCCACGATGTTTGTGGCGACACCATCCAAGCTGCAAAGACCCAGCTCCTTGATGGTAGCGGCGTGATGTGTCTTGATAGCTTTCCAAACGCCAGCGACGTCTCTCACCCAGACGATTTTGAGCTTCTTCAGTGGCGAAAATCTCGTGAGCAAGCCTGGATCGCGATCCCCTGGTTCAAATACTTCCAGCTGGTTCAGCCTGGGAAAGAGCTCGGCACAGTTACGGAAGTGGCTTGTATCCGTGAACCAGGGTCTCAGCGTCAAGGCCTCGAGATTGCGAGCGGCGCCATTTTGCCACAGACCTGAGTTCGGTACCCACTGGTCCCACTCCAACAAACGCAAGTTCTTCAGGTCGGCTATCACATGTATGTCGGCATCGCTGCTGGTGTGGTAGTCAAGCGTCATGCTTTCCACGCGCGTTCCGTCTAGAAAGACTTTCCACCTCTGGGCATCCAGCTGTCGTTGTTCTTCGCCCATCTGGCAAGTCATGTGGACTGAGAGATGTCGCACTTCGGCCAGATTCCGAGCCCCGATCCTCTGGGCCCACTGCAGAGCATCGTCCGAGCTGCCCGTGCGGATGCGGCGACGGCCATAGAGGTACGATCGACCAGCCTCCTGGAAAAAACGGCAGGTCCGTAGCAGCTGGACGTCGAACCGCGCCTTCTGCTGATCCTG
>CBDCHN010000012.1:0-1069339 GCA_965217305.1 Cyclobacteriaceae bacterium | reverse complement strand
TCCCGAATCGTCGGTGATGTTGCTGAGGCTATTCGCTCCGCGTAACACCGAAAAGGACAGCGATTGGCCGTTGAAATACTGATCGCTGATTGCCGACAGATATACCGGCACGAAGGCATCGTCTTTGCCAACGCGCTGCGTAAACAGGCGATAGTAATTTGCTTCAGCGGCCGGGTCAGTAAGCCCCGCCCGTACGTAACCTAGCGTATCAGTCGGCGATCGGGGATCATACCAGACGCTGTCCAGCGGCACCGGAGCCGGAATGGTGGTGGTGGCCGTGTACGTTTTCCCTTCGGAGGTTACGGTGAGCCGGTAAGTTCTGCCTACTTCTCCCCGGATGTCGGTACCCTGGTAGAGAAAATTCGGAAAATAGGCATCCCGTCGCCGCAGGGTGAGCACCTCTTCCCGCTCACCGTCGCTGATGCTGACCTTGGCGGTGGTGACAACCAAGTCTCGGATAGAACTGGAGTCAACACCATCAAAGTAACCCGCATTGCGCGTGAGAATGACGGTAGGATACTGATTCTGCTCAATCCATCCGTCGATGACTAACTTTGGAGTGAACGGAGGCAGGGCTACATCCAACTCCTTTTCGCAAGCAACACTGGATACAAGTAGGGAACAGAGAACGAGAATGCGATTTGCCTTCATGCGAAATAGTACTAAAAGGACACCCGGTAGGTCACCGAGGGAATAATGGGAAACAACGAAATTTGCTTGGCCTTCACTTCCAGCCGGTATTCTTTGATGTCACCTTCCACATCAAAGTAGAGGTAGTAGGGGTTAAGGCGGCTATAGACATTATAGAGGGAAAAGACCCAACTGGTCGAGAAACGCGCGCGCTTTCGGCCCTCGTAGGTTGCCGACAAATCCATTCGGTGGTAGGCGGGCATTCGAAAGTTGTTGCGACCTTCGTACTCGTTCACCACGTTGCCGTTGATCACGTAACGGGCCACTGGCAAGGTCATGGTGTTGCCCGAAGCAAAAGCCAATACTCCCGAGAAGCTCCACCGCGGGTGGCGGCGATAGTTGAGCAGAAGCGACAAGTCGTGCCGCCGGTCGTAGCGGGCCGGGTACGGTTTTCCTTCGTCTATCTCCGCAAAGATGCGATCGGTTTTAGACAGAGTGTACGATACCCACCCCGTCAGGGGCCCCTTCTTTTTCTTGACTAAGAATTCGCTGCCGTAGGACCTCCCCCGGCCAAACAGAAAGTTATCGTCGAAATTCGTCCCTTTCCGCTGACCGATCAGCACGCCGTCGTGGTGTTCTATCTGCTGCTGCATCCCCTTGTAGTAGACCATCACTGAGCCTTCGTAGGCATCACCCCCCCGGGTAGTGAAATAACCCAGCGAGTACTGATCACCTCGCTGCGGTTTGATCCTTTCGGAGCTGGGCACCCACACGTCGGTAGGCAGTGAGGTGGAAGCCAGCGGAACCATGTGCGTATACTGGTAGGCGCGATCGTAGGCCAGCTTGAGGGAAGAAGCTTTACTTACGTGATACACCACCGATAAGCGGGGCTCGATGTTGGCATACGACGCGACGGTTGCTCCGGATGGATACAGTAGGGTATCCACCGCTACGCCCTGCGCCACGGCTTCGTAGCGCCGAAACGGCCCGATGTGCTGAAACCCAGTGAGTCGGAGGCCTCCGCTCACCGTCCAGTGAGATGATAGCTTGTACTCATCGTTGAGGTATAGCGCCCCCTCCTGCGCATGCAGCACTTCGGCCTCCCCAAGGTCAAGGCCAGTGCCAGCGGCTTGGGCTTGCGTTTCGTTAGGAAAAAACCGATGGTAGGTAAACTGAACGCCAGCCGTGACCTCGTGTTGATCAGACGGATTGTAGGTCAGCGTATACTCCCCGCTGACATCTTGCACCGCGGAGGTTAATTGCAGGTTATAGTCACTAACAGTCGCTCCGAAGTCCATGAAGTAGTGACTGTAGGTAACCGACGTTTTGGAAAAGAGCCGTGAAGTGTAAAGGTGATTCCACCGCAGCGACAGGACGCGGTTGCCCCAGCCAATTCGATTGGAAAAGGAACCGTTGTTGGAGTACTGGAACCGGTCTTGGCCCGTGTAGCCGCTGAGGGTAAACCGGTTTCGGTCCGATAAACGGTACTCCAGCCGGGCGTTAAGGTCGTAGAAGTAGTAGTTGAGTCCATTCTTAAGAAAGCCAACGTGCTGGTTGAGTGGTCGACTGATCAGGTCGTAGTAGGTCCGGCGTCCGGCAACGGATACCGATAGCTTTTCCTTCAACAGGGGACCTTCCAGGGCCAGGTTAGTAGCAATCAGTCCGACGCTTCCTTTTCCGCGCCATTCCTCAAAGTTACCGGACTTGGTTTCTATGGCCAGCACCGACGAAAGCCGTCCGCCGTAGTAGGCGGGCATGCCTCCCTTGGTCAGTGATACGTTATCGACGCTGTTTCCGTTGAACACCGAAAAGAAGCCAAACAGGTGGCTAGCGTTATAGACCGTAGCCTGATCGAGCAAGATGAGGTTCTGGTCGGCCCCTCCCCCGCGTACGTAAAAGCCCGTATTGCCGTCGCCCGCTGCCTGCACGCCGGGCAGCAATTGTACGGCTTTGACCGGGTCCACTTCACCCAGCAGGTAGGGAATATCGTCCAGTGTCTTTGCGTCTAGCGTAATCTGGTCGATTGCTTGGCGGGTGTGTTCGTCAGCGGGGGTGCTGTACACCACCACCTCATCGGTCAGAAGATAGCTAGGAGCCAAAGATACGTTGAGCACCGTATCGGCCGTCACCCGCACCGAGTGCTTGGCTTTTTCGTAGCTCAAAAAGGAGAACAACAGTGAATAATTGCCGGGGGGCACCTGGAGTTGATAGTAGCCCTTCTCGTCGGTGACGGTGCCGGTCCCCGAATTTTCGATCAAAACAGTCACTCCGGGCAGTAATTCTTGCGTACTGGCGTCCCGTGCGTAGCCCGTAATCTGGTAGGAAGTCTGACTATAAGTGAAGTGAACGAAAAATAGCAGACAGCCAACTAAGGCCAACAGTGGGGGCTGCGCGGGTTTCATGCTATGGAGGTAAGGATTTTCTGCGCGGCATATTAGCGAAAGCCCGTAATACGAAAAAAAGTATCTAGACCTACTTATTACGTCGTACTACCCGGATGAAATCTGCCCTCTAGGGACAGAAAGCCATTAAGCTCTCGCTGTCAAAAGCGCCACCGCACCGCCCCCCACCCGCTTCGGCCGTAGCCATTCACCCCCGAGCCGTGCGTACGGTAGCGCTCATCGAGCAGGTTTTGTATTCCTACGTTCATTCCCCACCGAGCGTGCGCGTAGCCCGCGTACAGGTTAACCACCTGCCAGCCGTCAGTGCCTCCGTCCGCAATGCGGTGGTCGTTCACGTCGCCGCCCGACAACCGCCGCTGCGCCCCAGCGTAGCGCCATTCGGCCCGGGCATTCCACCCCGAGGCGGTTTCCCACTGGATCCCGGCCCGCCCGTGCAGCGGCGGAATGCGGCGCATGGGTTGATCATCCGTCGCGTTTTGTCCGTGGATGTACATCAAACTGCCGAAGGCCGTCCAGGCAGACGCCATTCGCCACGCCGCTTCGGCCTCTACGCCTCGCACAAAAGCGGCGGCCACGTTTTGCTTCTGAAACACCGGGTCTCCCTGCCACTGTTTGCTGCCCTGATACTGGGCCGGGCTGCGCTCAATCAAATCCGACAAACGGGTGCGGTAAGCTACCAGGGTGCCGGAAAACCGATCAGTCTTGACCTTTGCCCCCGCTTCCACGGTCACCGACCGCTCCGGGGCCAGGTTGCTGATGGGCACCTCAAAGCCGGAGTCGAAAGCGCCGAATTTGGTTAAGTCATCCACGTTCGGCGCCCGAAATCCGCTGGAGACCGACCCAACCAAACGGTACTGCGGATGCAGCGCGTAGGAAACGCCCAAGTTGCCCACCCAGGTGCGGGGCGTATTGTCAATCGCGCCAAAGGTTTCGTCCTGCGCCGCCACCCGCACCCGGCCACCCCGAACCCCGTAGTTGAATGTCCAACGGTTAAGCCACCAGGTATGCAGGGTGAACAGCGCCCAACTGCTAGCCCGCGCTCCGGCGGGGTAGGTGCTTCGTTGAGCCTCCCGCGTAGCGGTCGCCATGTCTTCGGTGTAAGCCTGACTATACACCCGGTCGGCGTAGTACTCAATTCCACTCACCATCCGGTAGCTGGCCGAGGGCTCCGACACCACTTCAAGTTGCGCACCGTAGGTGTTCACCGCCTCCCGCTCGTGGCGCCGGAGGGAGGTAGCCTCACGCTGCGTCACGCGCTCCTCCACCGAGCGGTTGAGCGACGCGGTGGCCCGCAGGGTTTTAGCCCAGCGGTGGCTGATTTGGGTTTCCCAGCGCAGGTAACCCATGTGCCGAATCTGCGGATCGAATTTCCACAAAGCGTAGCCCCGTTGCGCCACCTGGTCCCAGCGGTGCACGTCGTTTTGGTGCAACCGCTGGTAGGCCGCGATGAGTCGTTGCTCATCAGTAAACTTCACCACCGCTTTGCTATCCACCGATACCTCGCGGTAGCTTGATGGTGTCAATACTTGTCCGCCTCCGGCAATCAGGTCGCCGAAGCTTCGCAAAGATGCCCCGGCGTACACCGCCAGGCGGGGGCTACTCACCGTAAATTCTCCTCGCCCGCTGCGCTCCATACCGCCGCTCATCCCTTTGCCGTACAGGTTGCCCCGCACCCGCCACCCCACCGGGCTCAAGGCAGGACTTTTGGTGAACACCTGCACCACCCCGCCCAGCGCATCGCTTCCGTACTGCACCGAGCCGGAGCCCCGCACCACCTCCACCCGCTCCACGCTGTTGGGGTCGATGGTGTTAAAGTACTGGTTAGGACCGTAGCGCGCGATGGTGTTGTTGAGCCGGACGCCGTCGATCATGAGCAGGGTTTGGTTGCCGGTGAGTCCGCGCACGAAGGGCGAGCCCCCGCCGTGGTTGGTCTTCTGCATCCACACCCCGGGCAGTCCCTCCAGTGCGTCGGCCATCGAGCGGGGTGAGTACTGCACCAATTGGGCCGCGTTGAGCACCGATACCGGGTAGGGACTCTCAAATTGTGCTTGCGGCAGGCGCTGCACCGTGACGACTACCTCTTCGTTAAGCTGGACGACCTCCGGCAACAATAGAACGGGGGGAAGCATCTGTTCCTCAGCGATCGAGCTAGTAACCACCACTTCGGCCGACCGATAGCCCACCTTGCTGATGCGGAGGGTGTCGGTGGTGGGAGATACGCTGAGGGTAAACGATCCACTGGCGTCGCTCACCGTGCCAACGGCTGATCCGTTCATCCGAATGTGCGCGTCGGCCACCGGTTGGCGGGTGTGGGTGTCCTCAAGGGTTCCGCGCACGGTTTGGGCGGATACCGGCGAAGTAGCCCAGAGCAAGACAAACGCCAACCCAAAAAAAGCGGATGTACTACCGGATAAATCTTTGGAAATCATAAGAAAAAATCAATTGAGGCGTCTTTCGCCAGCGTAGGCACTCATCCCTACGGGGGCCATTCACCGTTCGCTTTCCGAAACAGCGTCGCCACCTCGCTCCCGGGTAGTCTCCGCATCCCGTCGACTCGCCGCCCGTTCCAAATCTTCCGGGTCGTCCAACTGAGGCGAAGCCATCACCGCCCGCCAGTCGAAGGTTTCGTCGAACGGATCTAGGGCTTTTTGCGGATCAAAGATGCGGGGATCAACGGCGTAGGCGTTATAAGCGCTATCATTCGGGATAGCGGTAAATAAATCGGCCAAGTCAGTGGCTCCCGCGTCGTACTGGTTCAGGTAGGGCACGCCCAGGATATTCCAGAAGGTCTTGAAGATGCTACCGAAGCTGTAGTGTTGATGGCCCACGTAATCGCGCTTGGCGTAGGGCGAATACACCATCAGCAAACTGCGGTGCGCATCGACGTGATCCACCCCGCCCTGCGAATCGTCTTCGGTGACGATGATTGCCATGTTTTTCCAGTAGGGGGTGCCCGAAAGAAACTCCACCAAACGCCCCAGCGCCAGATCGTTGTCGGCCATGTAGCTTTCGGTGAACGGGTAGCCCGCCTCCGGCCGGTCGCCCGCGCCGTGGTCGTTGGGCAAAATGATGGTGAGCACCTGCGGCAGCGAATCCTTACCTTCGCCCCAGCGGTCGTTAAATTCCTCAATGAAGGTATCCACCCGAAACTGGTCGGGAATGCCCATGTTGTAGGTTGCATACTTCTTGGAGGTGCGCTCGTAGAGCGGGCCCGGAATCGGATAGTTGATGAGCGGACGCACTCCGAAGTACTTCAGGGTGGAGTCGGCGTAGCTGTTGGCCAGTTCCACCCCGAAACCAAAGTTAAAGAAGCTCACGTTGTTGCGCTCCATATGCTCCCAGATCGACCCGGCCTCGTTGTAGTCTTCGGGATAAATGGCGCCCGACGAACCCACGATGCCGTAGTTGCCCGGAGCTTCTGAACCTGCTACGGCGCTACGTTTGCCGCCGTACGAGGCCGCCACCGAGGTTTCTACCCACTGGTTGGGATAGGTGTTCACCAGCCAGCGGTGCCCGTCGGCCGAATGGTCGGCGTCTACGTAGAAGTTATCAGCCGTGGCGAAGCGTTGGGCCAGTTTCAGGTGATTCACCATCACCGTGGCGGTGTCCACGGTGCGATCACCCGCCCGATTACTAAAGGTGGCGCGGTAACCGTAGCGGGCCAGCGACGGTTCGCCCCGCCCCGCCTCCAGTTGCCCGAACACCTCGTCGTAGGTACGATTTTCTTTGGAGATAAACACAATGTGCTTGATGGGCGAATCTTGTTCGCCCGGATATAACGGAATCGGATTGTCGTCCCGTTCTTCACGGCCTACCTCGTCCACCTTCAGGAATTTAAAGTTATTGCTGATCACCTGCTGGGTGGTTTGCGTTAGCTCTTCGTCGGTCGGCACATCCATCACCGTGATCGACCCCTTCATCAAACGGCCGATGTAGCTGCCTTCGTCGCCGAGCGTGAAGTCCGGTCCGCCGTTGGGACCACTGCCGTAGCCCTTGGCGTTAGCTACGATCAATTGCGACCCGTCGGGACTCACCGCCAGCTTCGACGGAAACCAACCCACCGGAATATGCCCAACCACGCGCATGGAGTCGGTATCGATCACCCCCACCGCGTTGATGCCCGATTCGGCCACGTACAGCCGCTTCTGGTCGGGCGACAGTGCCAGTCCGAAGGGAATCGCGCCCCGGAAATTGCCCAGTCGTTCGTCGGGTTGCAGGCGGATGGTACGCACCACCGTGTCTTGCGCGGTACTGATCACCGACACGCAGTCGTTGTTGCCGTTGCTCACGAACACGTAGTCGTCGGTAGCGACCAGCGAGTTCGGACTCGCCCCGCCCACCGCCGGGAAGTCTTCTAGCATCTCGCCCACCAGCACCCCGGTTTTGGTTTTGGCGGTCACGGCGTAGTCCTGCGCCACGTCGACTGTCCACACCGAAAAGGATTCGGGGGCGTTGGGGTCGCCCAGGGCGGGGATGCTGACTGTATCGTTCTGCACTCCTTGGCGCATCTCCTCGCTGCCGTAGGCCGAGGCCGGAAAGCGTAGCCCCTGTTCTTTCAGGTTGTCTTCAGAAAGTCCGCCGATGGGTTGGTAGGCAAACACGCCCACGTTGGCCACGTACACCCGCTGCTCGTCGGGCGACAGCGCCACGCCGAAGGGATAGCGGCCCACCGGCACGTTGCGGGTCACCGTGCGACTCGGTACGTCGATCACCAGCAGTCGAAAGCCCACCTGGTCCACCACGTATAAGGTGTTGCCATCGCGGGTGAGCTTCATGTCGCCCAGATAGCCGTCGGTATACTCCGCTCCGTCGGTGCCCGTCACCGCGCCGCTGATCTCACCCCGGGCTTCGCCGGTGGTCACGTCGAACATAAACACCTTGTTTTCTTGTCCGCCGGATACGTACACGGTCTGGTTGTCGGGCGACAGGGCTACGCCCATAAACACCGCGCCCAGCAGGTCGTCGTCGGTGTCGGCGCCTTCGGGAATCTGCCGCACGGTGGGCGATTCGCCCAGCACGTCGTTGATGATCGAAATAGAGAACGGAGCGGTGCCCGAGTTGGCACTGATGGCGATTTGTCCGTCGCTACTCAGGGTGAGTCCGTAGGGATGCGGGGCCACGCATAGGGTTTTTCCGCGGGGAGTGAGCAAGCGACCGTTGGGCAGCACGGTGGTTCCGGCGGTGTCAATCTGCGCGTACCGATCACCGGCTGGAGCCTGGGCGATCCAGCGGTCGGCTGATTCGGACTCTTGGTTGGTGGTGGGGTTGCAGGCGCTGACCAGTAGCAGACTGGTGAGCACGAGGTAGGGGAGACGCTGATGTAGAGTTATAGGACACCAGGTGCCGCGCACTTCGCTTAGCCTACAACTAGCGATTGGGAGGGAAAATAAACAATTGGTTGGGTTAGAGCGATGAAGGAACGGCATACAAGGTGGATTGCATCAAACATAAAGAAAGCGTGGAGTTAATAAAACCCCACGCTCACAAAACTATACTCAGAAACTGTCTTTATGGTGAGCTGAACGATTACCAGATTCTAGAAAGTTAGTACGCAATCTGATACCGGGTTGAAAAAGCCCGTCCGTCGGTGTTCTGAGCCGTGAACTGGATGCGATCCGCTTCACCGAGCGTATTCACCGGCACCACCAGGGTGGCCTTGCCATCGGCAAAGGTAAGCGTGCCCAAGTCAACCGGCTGGCCGCTGCCCAGTGCCGTGACCGTGGCGGCCTGCAAACCGGGAGCCGTGATGGTTACCGACACCTCGGCAGTTGGGATGAGTTCACCGGCTTCCGTGCGCGTCATCTCAGTAAAATCGCCTCCTTCCGGATCAAACGTGAGTTTGGTAAAGGGCTCGAAGGCTTCGGTTTTGTCAAACTCGTCGTAGCAGCCACTGAGGGCGAACAGAACCAGCAGCAGGGTGATGTTTAGTGTATTTTTCATGGGAATTTTGTTTAATCAGACGCGTTAAAAACGCGCCCGAGTGCGTGTTTGATTGGATTATTGAGCGTCCCACCACACGGGGGTGGTGATGTTGTCGGGTCCTTGCGCCGAAAGCGCTGCCCGGTAATTTTCGCCGTTGAGGGCCTGGGCTTCTCCCGGATACATGAACCGGACGGGCACTTGGTCGATCAATGCGCCAGCCCCTGGCTGAATGCCCGCCGGATAACCGGTGCGCCGCCAGTTGGCCCAGGCTTCGGTGCCGTTAAAGAACAAGGCCAGCCACTTCTGCGTACCGATTTTCGCTAGTTTCTCCTCAGTAGAACCGGTGTAGGCCACCGCCTCCTGCATGAAGTAGCCCTCGGCAGGCTGGACTGCTTCGCTAATCTCGGGCGAGATCAGCGCTGATCGCTCCACAAAGTAGTCGTACGACGCCTGAATACCATTCAAATAGTACTCCTCAGCGCTGCCCTGAATAAAACCCCGCTCGGCAGCTTCAGCTAAGATGAACTGCAACTCGGCGTAGGTCATCACCATGCCCTGCCGTGCGGTGGGTGAGGCGTTTTCGTCACACACCAAACAGGCATAGAGCAATCCCACTTGCGAAACGAAGTTAGAGCCGCCGTTGAAGATCAGCGCACTCTCGTCGGCCAGTCCGTTAGGCACTCCCTGATAATCGCTTTCTTCGCCCACCAGTCCCACCTCCGAATTGGTGATGGGCTGCGCGTACACGTGCAGGCGGTTGTCGTCTAAACCTTTGAGGGTGTTCTCCAGCAACTTGCTGAGGCGGTACTCGTCGTAAGAGCCCGAACGCGTGGTGTAGAGCGGTTGCTGGTTGGGAGCCGAGGCCAGATAATCAAACACCGCCTGATCGTCGTTGCTCGTGAAGATGGGAGCATTCGGATCGTTTAGAATGGCCGACATGGCCGCCGAAGGGTCTTTCTGGCTCGACTGCCGCAGCAACACCCGCAAGCGCAGCGAGTTGGCCAGCTTTTGCCACCGCTCCAGGTCACCATCGAACAGCACATCACCCGCCACGGGAGTGGGGTTGGTGTTCAGGATAGCGTTGGCGCGCTCCAGATCGGCCAGGATACCGGCGTAAACGGTTTCCTGTCGATCAAAAACGGGAGTGAAGTTGTTCGCTGTTTTTCCCTGCGTGGCCTCGCTGTAGGGAATGTCGCCGTACAGATCGGTCAGAATCTGGTACATCCACGACTTCATGATGAGCGAAATAGCTACGTAGCCGTTGTCCGTTTCTTCAATGTCCTGGATATTTTCTACGTCGCGCAGCAGATCGTAAAACTCGAACCAGGGGTCGCCCTCCGGCTCCCAGTCGTAGCGGTCGCGGCCGGTGAACTGGATTTTAGCGACGTACTGGGCAATCACGTTGCCTTCGCCCCAGGCCATCCCGTCCATTTCCCGCACCGACTCGTAGATGATATTGGTTAGCAGCAGGTCGGAGGTAACGGTTTCCGGCTGGTTCGGATTGGAGTTGAGTTCGTCAAAATCGTCGGTGCAGGCCGTCACCAGCGCGAAGGCCAGCAGTCCGGCAAAATACCGTAAGCATAGTATATTTTTCATGATCTTGTTAGTTTTCAATTAGAAGTTACTCTGATAAATTTCAAGGTTCGTGTCGACACGAACCTTGAAATTTATTACAGTTTAAAGTTCAGGTTGAAGCCAATGCTGCGGGGTGTGGGGTAGGCCATGTTTTCTACGCCCGGCACCAGGGTACCACCGCTCATCGACATGTTTTCAGGATCAATGTGCGGGTTCTGGGTCCACAGCGCTACGTTTCGACCCACCACGGATAAGCTAACGTCCCGGAAGGGCGTAGACCCAAATAGCGTATTCGGGAAGGTGTAGCCGAATCTAACCTCGCGTAGCTTGGTGAAGGAAGCATCCCAGGCGGCAGCCTCTACGTTGTTCTCCCGGCGGAAGTACTGGTAGTTCCAGTCGCGGGAGGCCACCACCACGTCGTTGGGGCGCACCTCGGTGATGTTGCCGCTTTCGTCGCGCTGGGTCACAATTACTCCGTCTCCCACCAGGCCGTTCTCTCGACCCAGCACCGTTCCCTGCAACTGCCCGGCGTTGCTTCCGATCCAGGTGGTTTGCGAAACGATCACTCCGCCCTGCCGGATGTCCAGCAGCACTCCCAGGTTGAAGCCCTTGAAGGAAACGGTGTTGTTGATCCCTAGCATCCAATCGGGATTGTAGTTGCCGATCTTTTCTATGTCCGAAGTTCGGAGTGGGAAACCAGTCTCACCATAGACAATCTGGCCGTTGTAGCGTTCAAACACCGAACCGTAAATGTTACCCATGCGCTCGCCGGGCACGGCCAGGATGGTGGCCCCCCGGTTGCCACTAATACCATATGTTGGAATCCCTTCGGTGAGTTCCAGCACCTTGCCCCGGTTGCGGGTCCAGTTCGCGCTAACGTCCCAGCGCAAGCCATTACTCAATTCTATCGGAGTGCCGGTGAGCATCAGTTCCACTCCTCGGTTCTGGATTTCCCCGGCATTAATCACTTTCCTACTATAGCCTGATGTGCGATCTACCTCAGGCCGCAGAATCTGGTTGCGACTGTTCATGTTGTAATAGGTGAAATCCAGCCCCAAGCGTCCGCCGAAGAAGCGCAGGTCGGTGCCTACCTCAAACGAAGACACAATCTCGGGCTTCAGGTTCGGGTTGCGAATCACCGATGATTCGGTGACCCGCTGAAAGTCTCCGATGGGCTGCAAAAAGCTGTACACGTTGCGCAGGCTGTAGGGGTCCGTATCGTTGCCCACCTGGGCCCAACTGGCGCGCAGCTTGGCGAAGGCGAAGGCCGCGGGCAGCTCCACCATATCGCTGATCACTGCGCTGGCCGACACCGACGGGTAAAAGTACGAGTTGTTATCCTTCGGCAGGGTGCTTGACCAGTCGTTGCGGGCCGTGAAGTCCAGAAACAGCACGTTCTGGTAACCCAGGTTGATCAAACCGTACAGGCTGTTGATGCGCTTGCGATCCACGAACTCTTGGGCCTGCAAAGCCACCCGCGAGTTGCCGAAGTTATACACCTCCGGAATGGACAGCTGCGGGGCCACCAGTTCGTTGTACTCGTAGGTTTGATCCATGCGGTTGCCACCGAACGAGGCCCCCAGGCTCCAGGTTTCGTTGAGCGTCTTGTTGTAGGAAAGCAAGAAATCCGTGTTGCGCTCCTCGAAGAAAATATTGTCTTCTCGGTACATCCCAAAGGGAAACCGCTGGGTGCTAAAGGCCCGCTTGCGATCGCGCAGCTCCCGGTAAAAGTCCGTTCCCGAACGAATCAGCAGGCTCAGATCATCCGTGAAGTCGTAGGTGAGCGAGATGTTGCCCAACAGCCGGTCTTTGGCCTGTCCGTTGGTGTTTTCGTACGAGGTGAAGTAGGGATTGTCGTGGTAGTTGTAGTTGTAGTTGAACTGCTGCTGCCCCTCCAGGCCGGGCTGCCAGTAGTTGCGCAGGTTATCGGTGTTGATCTGCCGTCCGTACCACACCCACAAATACATCAGGCTTTCGGTGCCGTAGCTGATCGAGGGGCGGTTGTCGCTGCGCGAGCGGATGTAGTTCACCGTGGCATCGGCCTTCAACTTTTCCGACAATTTGTATCCACCGCTAAACAGCACCGTGTTGCGCCGCAGGTCGGTGTTGGGCAGCATCCCGGTTTGGTCGAGGTTGGTATACGACAGCCGAAAGTTGCCCGACTCGTTGCCACCCGACACCGCCACGTTGTTGGTGAGCGTGAGCCCGGTCTCAAAAAAGTTGGTCACGTTGTTGGGGTGGGCCAGCCAGGGCGTGGGGGTGATGGTGCTTCCGTCAGGAGCCACATCTACGTCGCCACCCCGGAAGCCGGGCACGTTGCGGGGCGAATCGAACTGGGGAATAAGCTGTCCGTCCAGGCGGGGGCCCCAGCTTTCGTCCACGCCGTCGGCAATGCCTCCTCCTTCGCCGTCCACAAAAGAAAATGCGCCCCGGTTGCCCTGTCCGTACTGGTCTTGCCAGTCGGGCAGCCGCAGCGGATTTTCAAAGGTGGCCGTGGAGTTGACGCTCACTCCCAGTCCTTTGTTGTTTTTACCGGATTTGGTGGTGATGATGATCACGCCGTTGGCTGCCCGAGAACCGTAGAGCGCGGCCGCGTTGGGTCCCTTCAGCACGCTGATCGATTCTACGTCGTCGGGATTGATCTCCCCGGCCCCGTTGCCGTAGTCAGTTTCCAGGTTGCCCGAACCCGACGAACCCACCACATTGTTGTTGATGGGCACCCCGTCCACAATGAAGAGCGGCTGGTTCTTGTTGATGTTGAGCGACGACTCGCCCCGGATGGTGATGCGCGCCGAGCCGCCGATGGTGGTCGATCCACCCGTCACGTTCACTCCGGCCACGCGTCCTGACAAGGAGTTGACCAGGTTGGTTTCGCGGGCCTGGGTGATGGAGGTGCCCTGCACTTCTTCCACGGCATAGCCCAAGGCTTTGGTTTCACGCTCTACGCCCAGCGCGGTCACCACCACCTCGCCCAGTTGACGGGCGTCCTCAGACAGATCGACGGCGATAATGCTCTGCGTGCCGATGGGCACCTCTTTGGTTTCGTAGCCCACGAACGAGAACACCAGCGCGGCGGCGTCTTCGGATACGTTGATGCGGTACTGTCCGTCGATGTCGGTGATGGTGCCTTGGTTGGTGCCTTTCACCAGCACGTTCACGCCGGGAATAGGATTAGTTTGGGCATCAACGACGGTGCCTTCAATGGCACGTTCCTGCGCGAGCGCTGGCAGACAGAGGCCGACTAACGCAATCAGCCAGATGGTGATGTACGAAGCAAACGTCCGTACGGGGGGTACATACTTCCTCATGGTTGCGGTGGGTTGGTAGGTAATAAATTCAGCAGACAAAAGTACAGAATCGCATTTGCCTCTTACTCAACCCAGTTTTAAGTTTAGGTTAAGCATTTGCTCTCAACGAAACATAGGTTTAATACGGGGCAACTTTCGGGGAGGTCTCTGCGTGGTGGCGAAGAGACGTTTTGTTTGCTTCTCCGCTTCTGTGCGGTTTTTTCGGGATAATGCCGTGTTAACTTTCTGTTAAGCTTTGATAGTGAGTTCCGGGTGGTCGTATATTTGTATAGCTTGGCGCAAATTTCTCCGCATGCACGATCCCATCCTCGTTGAAATTGCCAAAAAGATTCGCAGTCTGCGGCAGGCGCGCAACCTCACCCTGCACGAGGTGGCCGAGCGGGCTGAAGTGAGCAAAAGCCTGCTTTCAAAGGTGGAAAACGGACGCACCGTGCCCTCGCTGCCGGTGCTGGTAGCGGTGATCCAGTCGCTGGAGGTGGACATGAGTTCGTTCTTCGAGGACATTGGTTTCGGTCGAGGGGCGCACCTGCCCTACATCCACCAGCGGGCCGCGGACTACCAGCCCTTCGAGCGCGAACGGGCCAAGGGCTTTTCTTACCGGCACGTGCTCAACCAAGGCCTGCAGGACACCACGCTGGAAGTGGTGATTCTGGACCTGCAACCCGGCTCCGAGCGCGAGCCGCTCACCACCGATGGCTTCGAGTATAAATTTGTGCTGCGCGGGGAGGTGGAGTACCAGATCGGAGATAGCACCGTGCAGTTGGCCACCGGCGATTCGCTGTTCTTCGACGGCCGCGTGCCGCACGTACCCATCAACCGGGGTAAGGAAGTGGCCTCGATGCTGGTGGTGTATTTGCTGTCGACGGTTTAGGCTTGGGGAGGAAGCGTGAGCGTTTTTATGGTCATCAGGGTACGCTCGGTGTGATGAGATTGGTTGAACGAACGCGTTGCAAACGCGCCCGAGAGTAAACAGCGATCCTACTCAATCTGGTTGAGGCGGACGTTAACCACTGAGTTGTTGATAGAGCCAAAGGTATAGCTGAAACCAACTTCGGTGTAGTACGAGAAATTGGTAGGAAGCTGGCGGGCCCCTAGCAAAAACGCATCATCGGATGCTTCGGACTTGGCCAGGGAAATCTGATCGTTGATGAGTGACGCCGAACCCGAAAGCGTCACTGACAACCCCTCTACCACGCGAACAGTTAGGTTGGTATTCAGGTCTACGCGGTTCCGTTGAAAGTTATTGAGAAAGGTAGAAGCGCTGAAAGTAGTGTTAAGGTTCCCCCACGTCTTGGTATAATCTAATACCGCCGAAAACTTATGGTAAGGAATGTGTTGTTGGGTGCGATCATAAATAGTTTCCTGGATAAACGAAATGGGATTATAACCAACCTGGTAAGCTAGTCGGAACTGCTGCTGGATGTTTTCCGAGTAAGGATACAGGTTGTATTCTATAGCTGGGGCAATCCGGTGAGACGCCCGAATATTGGAAAACACGGAGTGATAAAATGAATAGAGAACCCCTCCGGACCAGTGCTCGGTAAAGCTCTTCACGTAGCGAGAGTTGAGGCCATACTCGGCGTAACCTACCGTGATGCGTTTTTCATTGACCGTGAATTTCTCGCGATCGTAGTCGTAAAAGGCGTACACGCTCATTCTCGACGCGTCGGTAACTCGTTTGGCGGAGAGGGAATTGTCTAGTGAAACTGATCGGCGGTTGCTCTCGCCACTGAAAGAGGCTTCGGCCTCAACCGTAAACACCCAGTAGTTCCACTGATCGTCGGGTATTTCAATTTCTTCCGGTTCCCTTTTCTTAAAGTTTAGCTCAATCTGATTGGTCAGCTGGGTTCGAGCCAGGTAACGAATTAATCCTTGTTTGAGCCTTGCCAGCAACTGTTCTTGCATCAGTGCCTGGGTATCAGAAGCAATAGTAGAGAATGTAAGGGTATCCACGAGCGCATCGAAGTCGTTTTGCCCGATAAAGATCAGGGTGTAGAGTTGACCGCCACCGGCATTGCCCTCGTTGATGATAAGTACCTGAATATCAGCCTGCGCCTGATCGCGTACAAAATCAAACAAAGAAAGCTCCGTTTTGACGAAGTTCTCAGCGCAGTTGCCCGAGCAGTTGAGGAAGATTTTGGGCGGTATTATTTCGGTGGTATCGACGGATTGAGCGTACAGGGCAGGTATTGAGAAAAAAATAAGCACCCACGCCGTACTGTAAGTTTTGTTCAGTACACTATTTTTCATAGAAGTTATACGAAAAAATTTAGCTTTAATTTCTTAAAGCCTGTATGTAACTGTATACCAATTGCTTTGTTTTGCTGCTAAGCGGTTTTGGTAGGCGCGCATACCCTTGTGCTTGGTTACGGAGAGCTACCGTGGCAGCGGCTGCGTCCTTAATCCGCTCAAAAAAGTCATCCTGCCATTGCCTGTGTCATTGATTCGTGCCGGATAGTCGCGTAGGCATTGCCTACCTCGCTGCCTGGCGCCAAGAAGTCTTGCTGCGGCGGCCTACGTCATTGCTTCTTCCAGGGCAGTCTTGCTGACACTAGCGGCAACGCTCATCTGCTCGAAAAAGCCCACTAACGCCCCCCTGAGGCACATGAGGTGCACGAAGTATAACCTGCGCGATTTCTATTTTCTTCGTAATGACCAAGAAAGGTACTTCGGTGCCAAACCGGCTATTCTTGCGCTTTTACCGCGGACCAAGTCCATTATTTTTGCTGCCCATCAATCATTTGTGGCCGTATCACTTTATCAAAGCATCTCATGAATAATAGCAACTCCATCGCTGAGCAAACCAAGGAAGCCCGCCTCCTCATTGAGAACTCTCGTCAGCACGCCGGTATCCGACAGGCGCTGGTTGACTTTGGCTATCCGATCAAGAACTTGGAAAAGGGGAAGGCCTTGCTCGAGCACTTCTTGATGCTGCAGGGGACTAAGCGCCAAAACTACCGCGCCCAGCTCAACGCCACCGACGTGGTGGTCACGGAGTTCCAGCAGCTGAAGGATACCTACGACGAGCACCTGGCCCTGGCTCGACTGGCGTTTAAGCAAGACCGAGGGATGCAGAAGGCACTCGGACTTCACGCTCCTTACCCCAAGCGCCGCTCGGACTTCACCGAGCAGGTGAGCAGCTTCTACGAGCAGTTGCTTCCGCAGCACCAGGCCGTTGCCCACTACGGCCTCACCCAGGCCGAGATTGAGCAAGCGCAGGCCACCGTAGTGGCTTTCATCCAATCGCAGCAGCAGCAGGCCCAACGCAAGGGCGAAGCGCAGTCGGCCACCCGGCAGCGCAACCAGGCGCTCAAGAATTTGCAACAGTGGGTGCGAGGTTACCGGGCCATCGCGCGCGTAGCGCTAGCCGAGGAGCCGCAGTTGGCGGAAGTGCTCGGTTTGCTGGTGCGGATGTAGGTGCTTAAGAACTATTTTGTCGTATCTTTAGGGGTAGTTAGTGACTCGTTATCAAACAGAGAGAATGCAGTGATATAGAGGAACTTCTAAACCTGATTGTTAGCGACAATAGTGCTACCGTGAATAAAGTCAGATTTCTATTACTAACAATCGTCTTTCTTTCTAGCAATGCATTACACGCGCAGGATAGATATCTACAACTGGATTCCCTACTCACGGCTCGATATCATAAACAGGAATTTTCGGGTGTCGTCATTGTTGCAGAAGGAGAGGAAATCACTTATGCAAATGCACTTGGATACGCAGATTACGACCGAAAAATCCCGTTAAATCTCCACACCCAATTTGATTTGTCATCCGGATCAAAACTATTCACGGCAGTTGCAATAGCCCAACTTGTTGAGCAGCATAAGTTGTCTTTTTACACAAAAGTCAGGGAATATTTTCCCGAACTGACTTTTGCGGCTGATGTGAATGTACACCAATTGATGACCCATTCTTCTGGATTAGGAAACTTTCAGACCGTAGAAGACTTCAGCTATCAAAACGTCAATTCATGTCTTGACGCCTTGCCATTTATAGAAGATCAGCCTTTACTTTACGAACCCGGAGATAGCGTCTATTATGCCACTTCCAACTTGCTGGTTTTGGGGGCAATGGTGGAGAAAATATCGGGACTCACATTTTCAGAATACGTCAAGAAAAACATCTTGGAAAAACTGAGCCTGGACCGAACGACTTTTGACACCTATTTCTATATTCAGGATTACAAGAGACGCGATGGTCGGTTTGCCAGGGGGTACATTAATGATGAGGAAGGGCAGATAGTTGAAAAGAACCAATACAAAGATGAAAGGACGCATGTGACTTTATCAGCCGGTGGGATGTGGGCTAGTGCCATAGACCTGCTCAAGTTTGACCAAGCTATCTTTTCGGGCAAGTTGTTTGATGAAAAACTCCTTGAACCGATGATTGCTCCTCATGTTTTTAGTGGATGGGAAGGCACGTATTTTGGATATGTTTTCAATATTGTCAATGTGGGTACGCACAAAGAAGGCGCGGGTCACGCAGGAAATAGTTCGGGACATCACAGTTTTAATTTCCACTATGAAAACAGAAATGTAACCCTAATCATCTTAACTAATTATGGGTTCATTGACATTTTCGAATTAGCACATGGGCAGATTGAACTAATACTATTCGGCGAGTAAATGATGTAACAGACGATATGGCCCGTAACTCCACTAAGCTATCTGAAAACAATGCGCAAATCTGAAAATCTGATAACATTTAAAGGTTCAAAAGTGCCATGTCTGACCATTGACAACTACTTCAATGGATTGCGCCGCACGTAGCTCCCATCCTCAAAGTGCACCACGTAGTCCGACGGAAAGTGCGTGCTCTTTTGGTAGTAATCGGTGGTGATGATCTGCGCTCCCGACTGCTTCGCCGCCCGGAAGGTGCGCGTATCGTTGTTCCGTGCCTCGCGGGTATTGGCGTCGGCCCGAGTGCGCACTAGGTATCCTTCTTTCACCCGCTGCTGAATCTTTTTCTCGTCCTCCACTGCCTCGTTCATAATTAGCCAGGCGGCTTCGGGAGTACCCGGCTCGGCGTTGGCGAACATCACGCGGCCCCGCAGTGCCGGGTGGTTTTTCACGTAGGCCGCCCGTTTGTTGCCCACCTCGTCTAGGATAAACAGAAACCGCCCGCGGGCCTCGGCCAGCGTAGGCCAACCGTCCTGCCGCACCGCTTTCTCTAAAGATTTGTGGTTGCCCCGCACCGCATCCGGACGTAGGATACGCGCTTCGCCCAGCGCTTTGCGGATGGCCTCGTCCAGCGCATCGAGCACCGGGGCGGTGAAAGGTTCGGGCGTCGCGAAGCCGGGCCGGTCAACCGGATCGTCTTTGGCGTTCAGGGTCACAAACACCGGCAGGTGGCCAGGGTTTGCCTCCGACCATTGCCGTAGCTCTTCCAGACAGGCGGTCAGCGTCAGGCAGTTGCTGCGGAAGTCGACGTCCTGCACGTGCAGCGCCTTGAAACCCGGGGTGTCCATTGCTTTGTCCGGATCGTAGGGCGTTGTCTGCGGATGGTCCTTCACCCAGGTGAGGCCGAGCGGTTGGGCGTACTTGCCGCCCCGGGTGTCGGCGTAAAGGTCGAGCTCCAGGTTGCGCAAACCCATGTTCAGTTGTTCCGACAGCGGAACATGGCTATAGTCCAGGGCATCGGCCATCGCCGAATCGGTCTGTCGAAGCAGCGCCAGCAGGGGCGGATCGATGGCCTGCTTATAGCTGTTGTGCGACCCGATGAGTTGAATCTGATTGAGACGCAACTGGTCGTCAATGGATGGAGAGGGCTGCGCTAAAGCGGTGGCGACCCAATGGCAGAGGATCAAAAAAGCGGAAGTGGATTTTGTATACACGGGCGGAATAGGTTGCAGCGAAACGTAGTAATGCGTCTTTGCTCGTTAAGGGCAAAGATACTCCGATGGTTCGGATTAGCGCCAGCAACCTGTTTATCGAATTGTTAAGAAACGACTTACCGAATCATCTCTCCATTGACCAGTCGCCAGATGTCGAGGGGATTATCGTCTTTTAGGGCGTCGGGCAGGGCGAAGGTCGGGAAATTCTGGTAACATACCGGGCGGCTGAAGCGCTGGATGGCCAGGGTGCCCACCGAGGTGGTGCGGGCGTCGGTGGTGGCGGGGTAGGGGCCACCGTGCACCATGGAGTGGCACACCTCCACCCCCGTGGGGAAGCCGTTGATGAGCAGTCGGCCCACCTTGCGTTCTAAGATATCAACCAGTTCGGCGTACTCCCGCAGGTCGTCGTCGGTGGCGTGTAGCGTAGCCGTGAGGTGACCGTCGAGTTGTCGGGCCAGCGTAAGCAGTTCTTCCTTGTTTTGGGCCGCCACGTGCAGCGTGGAGGGGCCGAACACTTCTTCGGATAGGGTGTTGTGCTTCATGAAATTCTCTGCCGTCGTGCGAAACACGTAGGCGGTAGCGGGGGCAGAGCCCTCAGAAGATGTCCCCTGCCCCAGGGTTTCTACGCCCGCGGTGTGCGCCATTTGGTCGGCACCCTTCTGGTACGCTTCGCTGATGCGACCGGTGAGCATAGCTCCGGTTTGCGCGGCGGCAATGCCCTCCTGGGTTTTAGTTAAAAACGCATCGGTATCGGCAGAGGCCAACGAGGCCACTAAGCCGGGGTTGGTGCAGAACTGCCCGACACCCAGCGTGACCGAGCCGACCAGACCTTCGGCAATCTGCGCACTGCGTTCTTTTAGGGCTCCGGGCAGCATGAACACTGGGTTGATGCTGCCCATCTCGGCGTAGACGGGAATGGGCTCGGGCCGCTGGTTGGCCGCGTCGAGCAGCGCCTTGCCCCCGCGGTATGAACCGGTGAAGCCCACCGCTTTGATCAATGGATGCTTCACCAGAGCTTGCCCAACGGCTACGGTGGTGCCCTGCACCATAGAGAATACGCCCTTGGGCATACCGGTGGCTTCGGCGGCCCGCACGATGGCACGTCCCACCAACTCGCTGGTGCCGGGGTGGGCGGGGTGGCCTTTCACCACGATGGTGCAACCCGCGGCCAGGGCCGAGGCGGTGTCGCCCCCCGCCACGGAGAAGGCTAGCGGAAAGTTACTGGCCCCAAAGATGCCCACCGGCCCCAGGGCAATCTGCATCTGCCGGATGTCGGGTTTGGGTAGCGGTTGCCGGTCGGGCTGGGCGGTGTCGATGCGCGCGTTGACCCACCAGCCGTCGCGCAGCAGTTGGGCGAACATTTTGAGTTGGTTCACGGTGCGCCCACGTTCGCCCTGCAGGCGTCCGGCGGGCAAGGCGGTTTCCTGCTGACAGCGCTCGATGAGTTCGTCTTCCAGGTTCATAATTTCTTCACCAATTCGGTCCAGGAACTCCGCTTTCTCGGCTCCGGACTTCTTGCGGTAGATCAAAAAGGCGGCTTCGGCTTGCTCCGCGGCTTGGTTGATTTCCGCTTCGCTGGCTTCGTGAAACTTGGTGGGCAGTGCTTCGCCCGTGACGGGATTGGTGGCCCAGAAGGCCTTGCCGTTGCTTGTGATGAAGGTGGATGCAATGATGTGTTCTCCGGTGATGGTCATGGGGTGGGATTTGTGGTTAGTGTTGGTTATAAAATGCAAATTTTGTCACCATGTCCCTATAGCCCACGGTTTAAACCGTGGGCTATAGTTTTCAGATCAAGTTCTTCTATTTTTTGATGAAGCACTCTCTTATCGACCGGTAAGTAGTTTTGTTCCTTCTTTTTAAACTCTGCTGTGTCATTTGTTTCCATGATCTGTCTGATCAGGCTCAGTTTTATCGTTTCAGTTTGCATATCATGCTTGTCGTTATTTTAGATCTTCTCTCACGTATTATAGTCCACATCACTCCACCTCATTCACCAACGTTCCTATTCCATCAATCGTTATATGAACCATATCCCCCCGTTGCAGCGTGAAATCATTCGCCGGAATGATACCCGTGCCCGTCATCAAATAGCACCCGTGCGGAAACGAACATTCACGGTAGAGATACTCCACCAAGTCCTCAAACGACCGCTTAATCTGGTCCACCGTGGTTGACTCTTCAAAGACCGCCTTTCCGCCGCGCTCGATGCGCAAACTAATTTGAGCATCTTTCGGAAAGGGATCGGAAGTGACGAGCACACCCGGCCCCAGCGCCGTACTGCCATCATAAGATTTAGCCTGGGGCAAATAGAGCGGATTCTCGCCCTCAATGCTGCGCGAACTCATGTCGTTGCCCACCGTGTAACCGACAATCTCTCCTGATGTAGAAACTAGCAACGTCAACTCCGGTTCGGGCACGTTCCACGACGAATCTTTCCGGATGCGCACGGCTTGCCCGGACCCCACCACCCGCGCGGGCGTAGATTTCATGAACAGTTCGGGACGGTCGGCTTCGTACACCCGGTCGTAGAAACTGCCGCCGCCCGATTCCTTAGATTCTTCCATGCGCGCGTCGCGGCTGCGGTAGTAGGTCACCCCCGCCGCCCACACCTCCTGCTGCCCGATGGGAGGGAGCAATTCGTTTTTGATCAGCGCCTCTCCGTCGTCGGCAGGCTCCCACTGGGCCAACGACCGCTCCAAAGTTTGGTACAAGCGGGATTGATTGATCAGGGTGTCCCACCGGACTTCCGAATTGCTGTAGTAACGACCATCGTGGTGCACCACCACACCAGAAGTGGTTTTGTAGACTTTCATGCGTAGGTTGGGTAGTTGGGCTTGTAATTTAAGCAGAGTTCGGTAATATTGGGAAGAAAAAGTGAATTAGCTACTGGTCACTGGTCACTGGTCACTGGTCACTGGTCACTGGTCACTGGTCACTGGTCACTGGTCACTGGTCACTGGTCACTGGTCACTGGTCACTGGTCACTGGTCACTGGTCACTGGTCACTGGTCACTGGTCACTGGTCACTGGTCACTGGTCACTGGTCACTGGTCACTGGTCACTGGTCACTGGTCACTGGTCACTGGTCACTGGTCACTGGTCACTGGTCACTGGTCACTGGTCACTGGTCACTGGTCACTGGTCACTGGTCACTGGTCACTGGTCACTGGTCACTGGTCACTGGTCACTGGTCACTGGTCACTGGTCACTGGTCACTGGTCACTGGTCACTGGTCACTGGTCACTGGTCACTGGTCACTGGTCACTGGTCACTGGTCACTGGTCACTGGTCACTGGTCACTGGTCACTGGTCACTGGTCACTGGTCACTGGTCACTGGTCACTGGTCACTGGTCACTGGTCACTGGTCACTGGTCACTGGTCACTGGTCACTGGTCACTGGTCACTGGTCACTGGTCACTGGTCACTGGTCACTGGTCACTGGTCACTGGTCACTGGTCACTGGTCACTGGTCACTGGTCACTGGTCACTGGTCACTGGTCACTGGTCACTGGTCACTGGTCACTGGTCACTGGTCACTGGTCACTGGTCACTGGTCACTGGTCACTGGTCACTGGTCACTGGTCACTGGTCACTGGTCACTGGTCACTGGTCACTGGTCACTGGTCACTGGTCACTGGTCACTGGTCACTGGTCACTGGTCACTGGTCACTGGTCACTGGTCACTGGTCACTGGTCACTGGTCACTGGTCACTGGTCACTGGTCACTGGTCACTGGTCACTGGTCACTGGTCACTGGTCACTGGTCACTGGTCACTGGTCACTGGTCACTGGTCACTGGTCACTGGTCACTGGTCACTGGTCACTGGTCACTGGTCACTGGTCACTGGTCACTGGTCACTGGTCACTATCATTTAGTAGCCAACAGCTAGTATTCAGCATCTTGCCACTCAGAAGATTATCTAGCATCCAGTATCTTGCCATGTAGAAGATCATCCAGTATCCAGTATCTTGCCACCAAGAAAGTCATCCAGTATCCAACATCCACTATGTCCGAAGAAAAGAAACACCTCCGCAGCCACGACTGGTTTGGCCGCACCGATATGTCGGGATTTATCTACCGCAGCTGGATGCGCACCCAAGGGCTGCCCGACCACGCCTTCGACGGTCGCCCCATCATTGGCATCTGCAACACCTGGTCGGAGTTCACGCCCTGCAACGCCCACTTTCGAGAGCTGGCCGAGTACGTGAAGCGTGGCGTCTACGAGGCGGGCGGCTTCCCGTTCGAGTTTCCGATCATGTCGCTGGGCGAAACGCTGCTCAAGCCCACCGCCATGCTGTTTCGCAACCTGGCCAGCATGGACGCCGAAGAGTCGATCCGGGGCAACCCGATGGACGGCGTGGTGCTGCTCTGCGGCTGTGACAAAACCACTCCCTCCACGGTGATGGGCGCCGCCAGCGTCGATATTCCTACCCTGGTGGTGTCGGGCGGCCCCATGCTCAACGGTAAGTTTCGCGGACAAGACATTGGCTCGGGCACTTCGGTGTGGAAGTTTACCGAAGACCGGAAAGCTGACCGCATGACGCAGGAGGAATACTTCTACGCCGAAAGCTGCATGTCGCGCAGCCGGGGCAACTGCATGACGATGGGCACCGCCTCCACCATGGCCTGCATGGTAGAAGCCCTCGGGCTGGGCCTGCCGCAGAACGCGGCCATTCCCGCCGTAGATGCCCGCCGCCGCTCGATGTGCCACGCCGCCGGAAGCCGCATTGTGGAAATGGTGCACGAAGATCTGCGGCTGTCGCAGATTCTGACGCGCGAAGCCTTCGAGAACGCCATCGTCACCAACGCGGCCATCGGCGGCTCCA
This sequence comes from Cyclobacteriaceae bacterium, assembly GCA_965217305.1. Classification (GTDB taxonomy): domain Bacteria; phylum Bacteroidota; class Bacteroidia; order Cytophagales; family Cyclobacteriaceae; genus Tunicatimonas. The sequence goes on along the minus strand of CBDCHN010000012.1, from coordinate 1,044,838 downwards.
CCAACGCCATCATCCACCTGCTGGCCATCGCCGGACGCGTGGGCGTGGAGCTCACGCTCGACGACTTCGACCGCCTGGGCCACAACATTCCGCTGCTGGTGAACCTGATGCCCTCGGGGAAACTACTGATGGAGGATTTCTACTACGCCGGAGGCTTGCCCGCCGTGCTGGCCGAGCTGAAAGAGAAGCTGCACTGGGACGCTCCCACGGTGAACGGGCGCACCCTGGGCGAGAACTGCGACGCGGCCCCCTGCTACGACCGCGAGGTGATCGCTACCTACAACGAACCCTTCAAGGAGCGCTCGGGCATTGCCGTGGTGCGCGGCAACCTGGCCACCGACGGGGCGGTGATCAAGCCCTCGGCGGCCACGCCCGCCCTGATGCAGCACCGGGGGCGCGCCGTGGTGTTCGAAACCATCGAAGACTACCACGCCCGCATCGATGATCCTGATCTGGACGTGAACGCCGACTGCGTGCTGGTGCTCAAGGAGGTGGGGCCGCGGGGTTATCCGGGCATGCCCGAGGTGGGCAACATGGCCCTGCCCAAGAAGCTCCTTCAGCAGGGAGTGACCGACATGGTGCGCATCTCTGACGGACGCATGAGCGGCACGGCCTACGGCACGGTGGTGCTGCACGTGTCGCCCGAGTCGGCCATTGGGGGCACGCTGGCCCTGGTGCAGAACGGAGACATGATCGAGTTAGACGTGGAGGAGCGCCGCCTGCACCTGGATGTTTCGGACAATGAGCTGGAGCAGCGTCGGCAAGCGCGACAAAATGAGGAGGCCAAGTTTGTGCGCGGCTACGCCCAGCTGTACGTGAACCACGTGCAGCAGGCCCACCTGGGAGCCGACATGGACTTCCTGCGCGGTGGTTCCGGCGACCAGGTGACGCGCGACTCGCACTAAGATATGAAGTGTGAGATATGAAAAGTGAGACGTGAGAGACGAAAGATGAAAATGGTACGGTTGGCGTTGGCGGTGGTGTCGGTTTACTGGACTGCCTACGGGATGTTCTTTCTCCGGGCGTTCTACGTTGACTTCCCGAGGGTGGGGGTGGTCATTATGGCGGGTATGCTTACGCTCATACTGATCATTCCACTCTGGTTGACCCTCAACCGAAAGTTGGACCGATGGACGGGTCGTTGGCGCGTGCTGCTTCCGGTGGCGTTGCTGGCTCACGGTGGGTGGCTTTGGTTGCTGGTGCTTATCTACTACGAACCTCATCTTACCTCGTCTACCGTCTTCGAGGATAATCACACTACTACTATTTACTACCTCGTCGCGAGTGTTTTAGTAGTATTAGCTCTGCAGGGAATTGCTAAGATCAGGAACGCTTGGGGAAAAATTGCTCTCGCCCTGTCGCTACTGGCGATTGAGACGGTGGGGCTATCGTTTTATTGGTATCACCTCAGCCATACCGTAGACGCCCGTTGGTTGGGGAAGTTAGGTATCGTGGAGCGCTACCACAAAGTTCGCGTAAGCGATGGAAGTGCTTTTACAACCGTTGTTGTAGGCAATGATTCGCTTAATTTTTTGATTGATACGGGGGCTGACTTCTGCGTGGTGGATGAGCGACACGCGCTCCGGTGGGAACTGGATACGATTGGGACCTCTGAGCGGTTCGATTTTAACGGAAGAAAACGCTCCGAATTTCTACTGCGCCTTCCCGAACTGATTGCATTTGATAGTACCCTCACCCTAAGCGACGTGCCCATCATCGCCAGCGATTATTCTGCAAACAGCTTTGGTTGTCAAGGAGTTGACGGCATCCTGGGCGTTGATGTGCTAAGTCGGTTCAACTGGTCGCTTGATTTATCGGAACAATTGTTTTATCAACTGATCGACTCGCTGTCCTATCCGGAGGGTTTTGTGTCTCTTCCAATGGTATCCGTTGGTGATAAGAAGCCACGGGTATCGGTGGAGGTGGGCGGCAGAGTCAACAACATTACTTTCGATACCGGAGCCAACGGGTACATCCATTTGAAGAAGCCGACGCAAGCTGGGATAGCTCCCACCACCCTGACTACGCGGTCTAACACAGTGCATTCTCACTTCGGCGAAAAAGCTCAGACCATCGACCACCTAGACCTAGATACTATCTTGCTTGGTAACCATCCCTTTGCTATCAGTGACCTCCATGCTTCCAGCGGGAGAATGAACCTGGTAGGTACGAGCTTTTTTGCTGAATATCCGGTTATCTTCGATTTCGTTGGTCGTCGGCTGCTGCTTGATACCACGCGAAGTCGCTCTCCGCACCAGCGGACTCGCGTGATTGACGCTTTGCAAACCGAAGAACGTCAGGACCTGGGTCTGTCTTTTCAGTGGAAAAACGATAGCACACTGGTGGTCGGAGCGGTTCACGCCAACTCACCGGCTGCGCTCCACGATTTGCGTTCGGGAGATACGGTAGCGATGATCGATAACCGCCAACCCTCGTCTTACTTTGCCGATTACTGCGAGTTTTTGGATTGGAATTATCGCATCGGCCAATCCGACAGCCTGGAAATTCGGTTGGTATCCTCGGCCTTACCGGTTCGATTGTACAAAACCCGCTATCGTCTGGCAGTTCGCTAGCCCAGTTCGATTTCCACTTGTCCTTATCTTTCAAATCGCAGGTGAACAGAGAATCCGGGGCCTTTTCGGCAAAAAAGTCGACGATTTCTCAGCTTCTGACTTCGTGAATACCCTTGTAACGTCGTTCAAAACCCGCCAACGGGAGCAAGTTGTCAGTTTCGTAGCGCTCTGGGTTGATCTTATGGTCGCTCTTTGATCATAGCTTTTGGTGATCTGAGCCAGAGACAGATGTTTTGGGTGTACGACAAATTTCCCTTTGGGGATAATTTTTTAAGTTAGGGCAAAAAACGATGGACTTCAAAGAACGAGCAAGTGAGTTACTGAATAAACATCTAGCGGAATGGGAATCAGACCCTACGCGCCTGGAGAGTGCCTATGATTATGAGGCCAGCTATGCCAAGATGATGCAGAAGTTTGAGAAAGAACTCTTACAAGCCTCGCTAGGCAAGGTGCCCAAGAGCAAGAATGCAAAAAAAGTTCATACCTGGTTCGGAAAGATAGAGCAAGGAAAGAACAAACCGGGGGGCCGGGCCCTGCTTGTACTGGACGCTATCCGTAACAAAATCATCCATCGGGTTTTCGCCTGCATCCGAGACGACCGAAAATATGAAAAAAACTATACCACGCGGTGGCCGCCGCTGCCCTTGTTTAAACCATAGAAATCGCGGTTTATTCAGGAGCAAAAAGATAAGTTCTCAGTGTCTCTGTTATGCGAAGTGATACAGGTGTCGAGAAGTGGCTACTACGCATGGTTGGGACGCTCAAAGAGCAAACGTAGTGAAAAAAATAAGCAATTGGTGAAGCAAATCAGTGCTATACACGAGCAAAATAGTGGGCCCCACCGGGACACACTTACGGAAGTCCGCGAATACATGACGAACTGGGGGACCGCGGGTCCAGTAGCTTATGAAGAACAATGGAAAAAATCAACCGCTAAAGCCGCTTAACTAACTGTCCACTAAAATGGGGAAAACCCACTATGGTAATAAGTTATTCAAACAGTAAAAAGGTTACTCTTTTAGTTCTTTTTACTCTTTTGTCAGGTTTGGGGTCCAGAGTAAGTTTAGCCCAAAGCTTTACCCAGGAGAATTTGCAATGGAGCCAACTGCCCGAGCTGCCTCCCGCTCCCGGACAAAGTGAGCAAGCGGGCCTGGCCGGAGCCTTTTCCGGAGTGCACGGCGAAGTGCTGATCCTGGCCGGAGGGGCTAACTTTCCGGAGGGCGCTCCCTGGGAAGGGGGAAAGAAGGTATGGTGGAATGATATCTACGTGCTGGAGAAAAGTCCGGAAGGTGAACCGCGCTGGCTCACCAATCCTGCCTGGGAACTACCTATTCCGCTGGCCTACGGGGTAGCCGTCAGCACCCCCGACGGACTGCTTTGCATCGGGGGCAACAATGAAGCGCAGGTCTCCGATCAAGTGTTTTTGATCCGCTGGAATCCTGACGGCAAGCAAGTTTCCGTAGAAGAAAAGCCAGCGATGCCCGTGCCGTTAGCCTTCGCTGCCGGAGCAAAGGTAGACAATCAGGTATACGTAGCGGGCGGACAGCCGACCAACCAGGGGCCAGCAACGAACACGTTCCTCTCACTGGACCTGGCTACCCAGCAGTGGCAGACCTTACCTGCTTTTCCCGGCCCGCCCCGCGTAGTGCCCGTGGCGGCTGCGCAGAGCGATGGGCTAGACGATTGCTTTTATCTGTTTGGTGGTCGAAGCGTGTCTCCTGGTCAGCCAACCCAACCCTTATCTGATGCTTACCGCTACCATCCCGGTCAAAAGCAGTGGATCCGGCTAAGTGACATCACTCCCACCGGCGGCCCGCCCGTCGCGGTGATGGCCGCCCCCGCGGTGGCTACCGGAACCAGTCATATCCTGGTGCTGGGAGGAGATAGGGGAGAAGTGTTTCTCCGGCTGGAAGCTTTGGACCAGCAAATCGCGCAGGCGACAGATTCGGCCACCGCCGCTTCTTTGACCGAGCAAAAGACCCAACTGCTCACCACCCACGCCGGATTTAGCCGCGATATTCTCTCCTACAACACAGTGACCGACACCTGGAACAAGGTTGCCGAACTGCCTCAGGGCAGTCAGGTGACCACCCATGCCGTGTTCTGGGGCGGGGCTATCGTGATTCCCAGCGGAGAGGTGCGGCCCGGGGTGCGCACCGCGCAGGTGTGGCAAGCCCAGATGATCACGAGCAGCGCCTTCGGGTGGGTCAACTATAGCATTGTGGGGGGCTATCTGCTGCTGCTGGTGGGCGTGGGCGTGTACTTCTCGAGCCGCGAAGAGAGCACCGACGATTACTTCAAGGCCGGGGGGCGCGTGCCCTGGTGGGCCGCCGGACTCAGTATTTTCGGTACCCAACTCAGCGCGATTACTTTTATGGCCATTCCGGCCAAGACCTACGCCACCGACTGGGGCATGTTCATGTTCAATATGACCATTATCATGGTGGCTCCGCTCATCGTGTTCGTATTTTTGCCCTTCTACCGCCGTCTCAATATTACGACGGCCTACGAATACCTGGAAAAGCGGTTCAACCTGACTACCCGGCTCATCGGTAGCACGATGTTCATCGTCTTGCAGTTCGGACGCATCGGCGTGGTGTTGTTTTTGCCCTCCATCGCGCTGTCGGTGGTCACGGGCATCGATATCAGCGTTTGTATTTTGCTCATGGGGGGGCTGAGCATTATCTACACGGTGCTGGGAGGCATTGAGGCGGTGATCTGGACGGATGTGATACAAGTGGTTATTCTGCTGGGCGGGGCGCTGTTGTGCTTGCTGATCATTGCCTCGGAGGTGGAAGGAGGTTTTTCGGCCATCACCGACCTTGCCCTAGCGCGTGATAAGTTTCATCTCTTTGACTTACACTTAGATTGGACTTCTCTCACCTTGTGGGTGGTGCTGCTGGGGGGGAAAGGAGCCAACATCATCAGCTACGGCAGCGACCAGACGGTGGTGCAACGCTTTCTGACCACCAAAGATGAGCGGAGTGCGGCCAGCAGTATCTGGGCCAGCGCCGGGCTTACCTTGCCCGGTTCGATCCTGTTCTTTAGCGTGGGCACGGCCCTGTACGCTTTCTACCGGTTGCATCCGGACATGATGAACGCGGTGGCGCTGGACAACGCCGACGCCATTCTTCCCTACTATATTGTTACCCAACTGCCCCAGGGGGTGGCGGGCTTGTTGATCGCCGGTATCTTTGCCGCCGCCATGTCGAGCCTGGACAGCAGCATGAACTCTATTGCCACGGTCATCACCACCGACTTCTATCAGCGGTTTAGCTCCCGTGCCACCCCGACGAGCAGCCTACGCGTGGCCAAGTGGGCCACGGCCATCGTGGGGGTAAGCGGAACCGGGTTTGCCTTGGTCATGGCTACCTGGGAGATCAAGTCGCTCTGGGACCAGATCAATACGTTTGTCGGCTTGTTTGCCGGGGGGCTAGGGGGGGTATTCCTGTTGGGTATGTTTACCCGAACCACCCACGGAGTGGGAGCGGTGAGTGGGCTGGTAGCCAGTGCGTTGGTGCAGATGCTGGTAAGCTTCTACACGCCGATTTCGTTTTTATTATATACTTTTACGGGCATCGTTTCTTGTATGTTGGTGGGCTACCTGGTCAGTCTGGTGGTCAAGCAGCCTCCCCAAGACCTTCGCCGCCTGACCATCCATACGATTAACCAATCAGCTACCGCTACGACGGCTTCCGGGTAGGTTACCAAATGATGAATAGCATGAGAAGTATATCCATACTGTTGTGTTTGCACGGGGTACTGCTTATGCAGCCCAGCCATGCGCAGCCGGAGAAGGTATCGGACTATACGGTGGACATCGTTACCGCCTTTCGGACAGACGACCCCGCCCGTACGGACTTTATATGGGCCCAGGCCCGTGCTGCTTTCGTACCCCAAGATACTGCTTACGCGATCATGACCATGTCGCCCAAGCGGAAGAGCGGATCAGACGTCTACGACAACCTTTACCAGACCCTGAGCTACGACACCGGTCAAACCTGGACGGAGCCACAGGCAATCCCTTCCCTGAAAATCCGTAGAGTAGAGGGCTACCGCCGTTCGATGAGCGATATGACACCGCAGTGGCACCAGGCAACCCAAAAAGTGCTCAACATCGGCAAGTTTTTCTTCTATACGGATGATCTGGAACCCGACCGCTCGCGCCGGGAGGTAGCCTACGCCGTCTACGACCCCATAACCCGGGAGTGGGGCGCCTCTCAGGTGCTGGCGCTGCCTGCGACAGACCACGATTCTTTGGTGATGGGTGCACCGGTGGCGGGTTGCGTGCAATGGTTAGAGATGCCTGATGGCGAAGTGCTGCTGCCTATTTTTACTAGTGTACACCCGCCGGGGAGCGCACAACAACCACGTCTTTCGGCACCGAGCTCCGCTGTTCATGGCGCAGGTAAACCCGAGTACGCTAGAAGTGATCCAGGCCACTGAAAAGGTGTTGATCCCAGAAGATGGCGTAGCCCTGGGCAACTTTGGGGTGACCGAAGTGAGCCCATCCGAAACTTGGGTCACCACCACTGAATACTGGCGGGGCGAACCGAATAATACTGATAATGAAGTAATGGTAGCGCGCATCCTTTGGAACAAATCTGACGGAGATAAATAACAATCCCATGAACGGACAAACACTAGCCCAATCTTTACGAACAGGCCGCCGCGTCTACGGTACCCTGCTGGTATCACCTTCCCCCTTCTGGCCCAAAGTGGTCGCTACGCTGGGGCTGGACTTCGTTTTTATCGACACAGAGCATATTCCCTTAGACCGCGGGCAGGTAGCCTGGATGTGCCAAACCTACGCCGCGCTCAACCTAGCGCCCATCGTGCGTATTCCCGCTCCCGACCCCTATCAAGCCAGTATGGTGCTGGACGGCGGCGCGGCCGGAGTGATCGCTCCCTACGTAGAAACCGCCGACCAGGTACGGGCTCTCGTGGGAGCGGTCAAGCATAAACCCTTAAAAGGAAAAAGGTTGCAGGACTTACTCAACCAAGCGCAGGCCATGGAGGGCGACCTGATGGACTACTTAGGACTGCACAACACCGGTCACGTACTAGTAATCAACGTAGAAAGCGTACCGGCGATGGAAAACTTGGCAGACATTGTGGCTGTCCCAGGGCTGGATGCGGTGCTGATCGGTCCGCACGACCTTTCCTGTAGCCTAGGAGTACCTGAGCAGTACGATCATCCCAAATTTCAGGAAGCTGTTGCTACCATTTTGCAAACGGCCCGGCAACACGGTGTGGGGGCAGGCATTCATATGATCTACCCCACCGGATTTGAACAGGAAATCGTCTGGGCACAGCAAGGGGCCAACCTGATTCTACACAGTGCGGATCTGATAGCGGTGAAGGAAACCCTCTCTAAAGAAATAATCAAAATCAAAGAATCTCTGGGCGATCATGCGTCACCGGAAGCCCAGGGAGATCAGGCCGTCAACGTATAACCCTATACCACGAATGATGAATTTAAGACTTACCCTACTCCTGTGGAGTGTTCTTATTACGCATACTTACGGACAAGTATCCGAAAAGAAGAATTCTAATGCTACGACCGGGGCAGTCAGTGACGTACAGCTAATTGACCAACTGCCAGAAGGTAGTATCTACGAAAAAATCTGGCAGCCTTTTCTGGCCCGCTGGAGCGATACCCAGTACGTAGTAGCCTACGGACTACAGCTCAAAGGCAAGGGCGATATGGGAGATATCGTTTGCTCGATCAGCCCGGACCAGGGTAAGACCTGGAGCACTCCGATCATGATTTTTGATCATCGACAGCCCAATGGAACGCAACAGTTTGCCTACAATAACGCTGTGCTCTTCAAACCTAACAATTCGGATGTGCTCTGGTGCTTTGCCATGCGGGCCCCGCAACACTACCGCGACAGCGAAGACAGTGGACTGGTGGCAGCCTATTCTTCGGTGAGCACCGACAGCGGACGCACCTGGTCAGTAGCCCAACCGGAGCCTGATTTGTACAATAGCGTAGCCAAGGGCTTTTACGGCAAGGACAGCCTGGGCCGACACATCTACCAATAAAAGAACCGCGATCCGCTTCGGACGCTTGGTGATGAACCAGCCGTAAACCTAAGCCACAATCGTTGGAAGAACTACTGAAACCAATAAACCTATGCACAAACCGTCCGTTACCGGCCTTATAGCCGCCACTTTCACCCCCTTTCATGCCGATGGTTCATTGCACCTGAAGCAAGTGCCGTCCATCGTAGCGCGCCTGGTGCAACAGAACATCCGGGGCATCTTCGTGTGCGGTAGCACTGGGGAAGGCCCTTCGCTGACCATTGAAGAGCGTAAGCAGGTAGCCCAGGCTTACGTAGCAGCTGCCCAGGGAAAGCTCTTCACCTTTGTGCACGTAGGGCACAACAGTTTGGCCGAAGCCCAAGCCCTGGCCCAGCACGCCGAGCAGATCGGAGCCGATGCCATCTCGGCCACCGTGCCCAGCTACTTCAAGATTCAAACCCTGGATACGCTCGTAGAGACGCTGTCCTTCATTGCCGAAGGAGCACCGTCACTGCCCCTCTACTACTACCACATTCCGGCCCTGACCGGGGTGGATTTGGACATGGTGGCTTTCTTAGAACAAGCCGGAGAGCGACTGCCGACCCTGGCGGGCATCAAGTACACGTCGCATACCCTGGATGCTTTTCAGACCTGTATGCAGCAGGAGCAGTACAATTTGCTTTTCGGTAGGGATGAACTATTGTTGAGCGCTTTGGCTATTGGCACCCAAGGGTTTATCGGCAGCACCTACAACTTTGTGGCCCCCTGGTATCAGCAAATCTGGCAAGCTTATGAAGCCAACGATCAGGCGACGGCCCGCCGTGTTCAGGCACAGGTAGGCCAGTTGGTGCGCATCATCCACCGCTACGGAGGGTTGCCACCCCAAAAGGTGATGATGAAGATGATGGGCCTGGACTGCGGGCCGGTACGTCTGCCGCTGGTGCAGCTAAACCATCAGGAAGAGCAAGCAATGGAGGAAGCACTACGGGCTATTCACTTTTTTGAACAGTAACTTTTCAAGCATATCACCCATATGAACGCCTACATCCACCTGAATCTGCCGGAAAAAGAGAAACATTACCTTATGCAACAGGCTACCGAAGTGCAGCTACTGTTTGCCAGTGATTACCCGGCTGCCGAACAGAAACAACACTTTCTGACCGCTGACATCGCCTTTGGCAACGTAGCCCCTAACTGGCTCAGGCAAGCTTCTCAGCTACGCTGGCTGCAACTGGAATCCGTTGGTACCCGGTGAGTACCAGCATCTGTCGCTTCCGGCTAGCCTGACCATCACCAATCTAAGAGGCATATTTTCGGTACCCGTAGCCGAAACGGCCCTGGCCGGAGTACTAAGTCTCTTTCGGGGGCTGGATGCCTTGTCGCGGTACAGTGGCAAAATCTACCCAGCATCGCAATGACCGAGAACAAGAAGCATGGTTTTTTAGGAGAACAAAGCATCGTTTTGCCCGCTTCGGTGCGAAGTCAGTTGCAGGCCAATCCCCTAACCCGCGATCTGTACGTCACCGACGTGGGCTTCTACCCCCACGCGCGTTTCCATCACCGCCAACGAAAACAGGGATCCGATGAGCACATCCTGATCTACGTGACCAACGGTAGCGGGGAGGTAAGCGTCGGAGAGGACCGTCACCTGCTGCTCAAGAACGACGGCATCATCATTCCCAAAAATACGCCCCATCAGTACGGCACCAACGACACGGACGCCTGGACCATCTACTGGGTCCACTTTGATGGCCCCAAAGCGCAGTTCTTAGCCAATCGCTTCGGAACAAAATTTTCCCTGCAAACCCATCATTCCGAGCGGGAGGACGTTCGTATTAGCTTGTTTAAAGAATTGATCCATACCCTGTCTAGGGGTTATACCCAGTCAAATCTCGAGTACGTTAGCCTGAGCTTTCAGCAACTGCTGGCCTCGGTGCTCTACCCGGATCAGTTCATGCACCACCTCAACGCCAAAGATAGCGACACAATCTCGAAGAGCATATCCTTTATGAAAACCCACGTGGGAGAATCCCTATCGCTGGCCGAACTAGCCAACCATGCGGGCTTATCCGTTGCCCACTACTCCAAACTGTTCACGCAAAAAACCGGGTTTTCCCCGGTTGATCACTTTATTCAACTCAAGATGCAACACGCTTGCCAGTTGCTCGACGTTACGCCCCTGTACGTCAAGAAAGTTGCCCAGCAGTTAGGCTATCAGGATCCCTATTATTTTTCCCGAATCTTTAAGAAAATCATGCATGTTTCTCCGGTAGCGTACCGGAAAAGAGACAAAACCAAGGGCAACGAAGGATATTGATCGACAATTTATTAGGCCGATCCGGAAAAATGTGGCAAAGTGAATGTTCTCTTTCCCTTAAATACTGTGACATTTTTAGTAGAGAATAAGATTGTCCATCTTTTCATAAGATGGAACATTTGTTTTAGGTAGAATAGCCGATACTTTTCTGGCGAAGAAAATCAGCTTCGGGCTACGCACTATCCACCCAACCACGTTCTCTATGAAAATACCACGACTTTTGCCACTTAACGAATCATCAAAAACACGCATTGTCTGGCTGGCCTTTGGTCTTTCCTGGGGGATAGCAACCTTATCGGTCGCCCAGACGACCGTCAACGGCACCGTCACCGACCAGGAAGATAATGCCAGCCTGCCCGGCGTAAACGTCCTGGTAAAGGGCAGCAACGTCGGAACGGTCACCGACATCGAAGGAAACTACAGCCTCACGGTTCCCGCGGGTTCCGGCACCCTGACCTTCTCCTCCGTAGGATACCAAACGATGGAGGAAGAGATCAACGGCCGCCGCACCATCAGTATAAACTTGACCCCCGACCTGCAGTCGCTCTCCGAAGTGGTGGTGGTCGGCTACGGCACCGTCAAGAAAAGCGACCTGACGGGCTCGGTGGCCTCCATTGCCGGAGAATCCGTGAAGGAGTTCCCGGTCGCCTCGGTGGATCAGGCCATTCAGGCCCGCGCCCCGGGAGTGCAGGTTACGCAGGCCTCGGCCGCGCCGGGCGGAGGAGTTTCGGTGCGCATAAGAGGTTCGAACTCCATCAACAGCGGCAGTGAGCCCCTGTACGTGGTGGACGGCTTTCCCATCTACCCCGACAACAGCGCCTACGGCGTGGGCGGCAGCCGACAGCCCACCAACATCATGTCCACCATCAACCCCAACGACATCCAGTCCATTGAAATTCTTAAGGATGCTTCGGCCACCTCCATCTACGGCTCCAGGGGGTCGAACGGGGTGGTGCTTATCACCACCAAGCGAGGCACCGCGGGTGACGGTAGGATTGAGTACGACGGCTCGGCGTCGCTGCAAACCATCGCCAATCCCATCAACGTGCTCAACGGCAGCGAATTTGCAACCTACCTCAACACCCTGGAGCAGAGCCAGGGCGGCGCGGCGATCTACAGCCAGGCCGAAATCGACGCCATCGGCGAGGGAACCAACTGGCTCGACGAGGTAACCCGCCCGGGAAGCATCAACAGCCACCAGCTGGGTTTTTCCGGCGGCTCCGATAAAATGCGCTACGCCATCACGGGCAACTACTTCAACAACCAGGGCATTCTCAAAAACACCGACTTCTCTCGCTACGGTATCCGCCTGAACCTGGACAACAACGCCCTGAACGACCGGCTCACCATCAACTCCAGCTGGTCTTTTAACCGCACCAACTCCAACAACGCGCCCACCGACCAGGGCGGTCCCGGCGGCATCATCATCACGGCCCTGGGACTGGACCCCACCGTGCCGGTCAGAAATACCGACGGCACCTACGGCCTGGCTTCGTACGACGGACGCTTCTCAACGAACCCCCTACAGGAACTGGAGAACGTGACGGACCAGGACGTGTTTAACCGGGTGCTGGGAAACACCGGCTTCACCTTCGATATCCTGGAAGGACTGAGCTTTAAGACCAGCATCGGGGCCGACGTGCTCAATGCCAGCCGAACCACCTTTTTCCCGGTGGGCGAATCGCGCCTGGGCCGCGACCGCGCGGGCGAACTCACCAAAGCCAGCCGAAATTCTATCAACATCCTGAACGAGAATATCTTATCTTACAACAAGCAGTTCAACGAAAACCACCGCGTAGACGTGGTGGCGGGCTACACTTTTCAGAAAGAAGTGAACGAGGGGATGAGCGCTACCAACCGCGGCTTGTCGGCCAGCAGCGTGGATCAGGCCACGCTGGGGGGCGGCACGGATATTCAGATTCCTTTTTCTAACCGCCGGGAGTGGCTGCTGAAGTCGTTCTTGGGCCGGGTCAACTACAACCTCATGGAAAGGTATCTGCTCACTTTCTCCTTCCGGCGCGACGGTTCTTCCCGCTTCGGGGCAGCCAACAAGTGGGCCAACTTTCCGTCGGTGGCCCTGGGCTGGCGCGTGGTGGAAGAAAACTTCTTCCAGAACTCGGCGCTCGTCGACGCCATCAGCGACCTGAAGGTGAGAGCCAGCTGGGGAATCACCGGCAACTCCGAAATTCCGGTGTATAACTCCCAGGCCAACCTCCGAGAATACAACTACGTCTTCGGGGGCGGGCTGGTGCTGGGCTTGGCGGACGAACGCCTCTCGAACCCCGACCTGAAGTGGGAGTCCACCCAGATGCTCAACCTGGGTCTGGATATCTCACTGCTGCAGAACCGACTGAACCTGACGGCCGATTACTTCTACAACACCACCGAAGACTTGCTGTTGTTCGTCACCATTCCCAGCAGCCTGGGCTTCGAGTCGGTGCTGAAAAATTCGGGTTCGCTGAAAAACACCGGACTCGAGCTCAGCATGAACTACATCGCCATCGACCGGCAGGATTTGCGCTGGGATATCTCGGGAAACATCTCCTTTCTGCGCAACGAGATCACCGATTTGGGAAGCAGCACGCCCTTCTTTTCGAGTTCTACCAGTGGTCACCTGGGCATCGACGGCAGTTGGGTAGAAGCCGGTAACCCGATTGGGGTATGGCGTGGGTACCGCTACCTGGGCCTGTTCCAGTCGCAGGAAGAGATCGATAATAATCCTTCTCGTTCGGGCGACCAGCCGGGCTACCCCCGCTACCAGGACACCAGCGGGGACAATGAAATCACCCCGGATGATTACGTGATCACCGGTGATCCCAACCCTGACTTCACCTGGGGGCTCACCTCCACGCTGAACTTCAAGAACTTTGACTTCACCCTGTTTCTGCGAGGAGTGCAGGGCAACGAGATCCGCAACCTACAGATGTCGGAACTGGGCGACGGCGTGCAGAAGATCAACCAGATTGCCAGCATTCTGTCCGACTCCTGGACACCTCAGAACCCCGGAGCGAGTCGCCCGGTGATCAACGGTAACCGTGATTTCGCTAACTCGTACCGCGATTCGGATTACTTCATTGAGGACGGTAGTTTCGTTCGGGTGCAGAACGTTTCGCTGGGGTACACCTTGCCCACGACGAACTTCATCCGCCGGGCCAGAATTTACGTAAGTGCCCAAAACCCTCTGCTCTTCACCAACTATACCGGGTTTGACCCCGAAGTGAATAACCGGGGGCAGAACAACCTGAACCGCGGCGATGACTACGATGCTTACCCCCGCGCCCGAACCTTTACCCTGGGCGTTAACTTAGGACTTTAACGAATGAACTTCATGAGATATAACCGAACAATCCTTTCGAGTGCGTTGGCTCTGGCCATGCTGTTTTCCGTGAGCTGCGAAAAGCTGGACGAAAACCCCGACTTTATCACCCAGGATACCTTCTTCACCACCGCCGAGCAGTTGGAGCTGGGAGTGAACGCCGTGTACGACGGCATTGGCTACGGCCGCGACTGGTTCAACCACTACTACAACCGCTTCGTGTTCGAGTGCCGGGTAGGCTATCAGGTGGGCTGGGAGAAGGGACCGCTGGATTTTCAGAACGGCAACGTGAACCCCGGTGACGACTACATTGCTACCTACTGGCGGATCTCGTACGAGAACATCAACCGGGCCAACGCCATCATTGAGCGCGCCGATGAGCTCAAGGAGTCGGGCGTTCCCAATACCGCCCTGGTGGATCGACTCAAGGCGGAGGCGCTCTTTCTGCGGGCATTCTACTACTACAACCTGGTGCGGTACTTCGACGACGTACCCTTCACCACCCAGAAAACCCGGAGCGATAAAGATTTGCCCTCCAGTGAGAACGGCAAACGCAAGGTGCTGGACCTGATCGAGGCCGATCTGAGCGCCGTAGCCGATGTGTTGCCGGATTCCTACAGCGGTGACGATGTGGGCCGAGCCACCAAGTGGGCCTCCCTGGCCCTGCTGATGAAAGCGTACCTGCTGGACGAAAAGTGGAACGAAGCTCGCACCACGGCCGAAACCATCACGAACCAGGGGGACTTTGCCTTGTTCGAAGACTTTACCCACAACTTTGATGCTGCGCACGAAAACTCCGGCGAGCGCATCTTTGAGGCCCAGGTTTCGGCCGCGGCCAACGCCAATGAGATCAACAACGCCCACGCCCACTTTGTGCCCGCCGACCTTCCCAACGAACTGGGCGGAGTGGGCTGGCACTGGCTCAACGGCACCAAGGCGTTCCGCATGAAGTACGACCCGGAAGACAAACGCATTCCCGGCACCTTCATCAGCGAGTATCCCAGCACCCGCGTGGGGCGCAATGCGGCGGGCGAGTACCCGATCGTGCGCTGGAGTCCCGAGGCATCCTACAACCTGAGCCGCTTCGGAGGCATGGTTTCGGCCGATGCTGATCCCAACGATCCGGACCAACTGATCTTCTCCAACGGCTGGGTGTCCAAGTACGTAGAAGTAGGCATCTCCAACTCCAATCTCACCGAAAGCAACATCATTTACCTGCGCTACGCCGACGTGCTGCTCGGGCATTCGGAAGCGGCCAACGAAAGCGGCACCGGCGATCCCTACCTGGGCCTCAACGAAGTTCGCCGCCGGGCGGGCCTGGCCCCGCTATCCGGGTTGAGCCAAGCGGCGCTCAGAGACGCGATCGTGGAGGAGCGGGTGCTGGAGTTTGCCTTTGAGCAAGAAACCTACCCCGAACTCAAGCGCAAGAGCACCTTCGGCGGCGATCCCGACTACCTGGGCGATTACATCCAGGAGTTCATCGACACCTACGACGTGGACCGCACCTTGTCGGCCAGGGACTACGTGCTGCCCATCCCGCTCAACGAAACGCTGGGCAATCCCAACGTAGCCCAAAACCCCGGGTATTAATTCTGGCAACATCATGCGTCTTCATTTCTCTAAAACCTGCTCCCTGGGCAGGTTTTACTCTTTATTTACCCTGGTGGCTTTTTTCGGATGTGCTGCACCGGATACTTCGGTTCAACCGGATGCTGCCCCCCTGTTCCAGTTGCTCTCCCCTGCGCAGACGGGCGTCACGTTTGCCAATTCCCTGGTTGAGGACGACACCTTTAACATGGTGGATTTCTTCTACGTCTACAACGGCGGCGGCGTGGCCATGGGCGATCTTAACAACGACGCGCGGCCGGACCTCTTCTTCACCGGCAACCAGGTGGACGACCAGTTGTACGTGAACCGCGGTTCGGATAAACCGGCCATTCGTTTTCAGGACGTCAGCGAAGCGGCCGGTATCCGGTCGCCCGGTTGGTCTACCGGGGTGACGATGGTCGATATCAATGCCGACGGTCTTTTAGACATTTACGTTTGCCGTTCGGGGAACTACCCGGCCGAGCGACGCAAGAACCTCCTGTGGATCAACCAGGGGGCGGATGATGCTACCGGCACCCCTTCCTTTACCGAAGCGGCCGGAGCCTACGGCATTGCCGACACCGCCTACTCCACCCAGGCGGCTTTTTTTGACTACGACCTCGATGGCGACCTGGACCTGTACCTGCTCAACCACACCAACGCCATCCGAAATCCCAACGAAGTGCGCCCCCGGGTGAGCGACGGAACGGGCCCCGCCAACGATCGCCTGTACCGCAACAACGGCGATAACACCTTTACCGACGTCTCGCTCGCCGCCGGAATCGTGTACGACGGCCTGGGACTGGGTGTGAGCATCAGCGACATCAATGAGGACGGCTGGCCGGATGTCATTGTCACCAACGACTTTATCGCCCACGATTACCTGTACATCAACCAGCAGAACGGTCGCTTCACCGAGATGTCAAGTACCTACTTTGGGCACACGAGCCACTTTAGCATGGGCAACGACGTGGCCGACTTCAACAACGACGGCCTGAACGACATCGTCACGCTGGACATGCTGCCCCCGGACAACTACCACCGGAAAAAAATGGCCGGGCCGATGAACTACAACCTCTTCGAGCATACGCTCCGGGAAGGTTACCTGCCGCAGTACATGCGCAACACGGTGCAACTCAACCGAGGGGCGGTCGGGGGGCAGCCTACGAAATTCGCGGAAGTGGGGCAGTTGCTGGGAGTGCACGCCACCGACTGGAGCTGGGCGCCGCTGCTGGCGGACTTCAACAACGACGGACGAAAGGATCTGTTTATCTCCAATGGGTACCTAAGAGATATTACCGACCTGGATTTTATTAACTACACCGCTGGGCTCAGCGGCACCCTCACGGCGGATAGTGTGGATAATATTTTGAAGGAGCAGGCCCGGCAAATGCCTTCTATCAAATTGTCCAACGTGGTGTACGAAAACCAGGGCGCGCTGAATTTCGAGAACGTGACCCGGCCCTGGGGCCTGGAACACCCTTCGCTGTCGAACGGGGCGGCCTACGGCGATCTGGACCAGGATGGCGACCTGGACCTGGTGGTCAGCAACATCAACGAAGCCGCTTTTATTTACGAAAACCAGGCTACCCGCACCACCGATCATCATTTCGTGAGCATCCGGCTGCTCGGTGAGGGACTGAATCCCAATGCATTGGGGGCCCGAGTTTTGCTCTACGCTGCGGGGCAGCAGCAGGTGGCCGAGCAGTACGTGAGCCGGGGATACCAGTCGTCGGTAGACTACGGAGTGCACTTTGGGGTGGGTTCGGCGCCGATTATCGACAGTATCCTGGTGCGGTGGCCCAACCAACGCGGGTCTGCCCTGAAAAACGTGCCGGTGGATCAACGACTCACGATTCGTCAGGACCAGGCCACCGCCGCCTCGCCCGGGGCAGCGGTTTCGGCGAAGCCCTGGTTCACGGAAGTGACCGAAGCGTTGGGGCTGGATCATCGGCACACCGACCCGGAGTACAACGATTTCAGTCAGCAGTTTCTCCTGCCGCATAAGTTGTCAGACCAGGGGCCCGGCATCGCCGTGGGCGATATGAACGGCGACGGGCGGGAGGATTTTTTCGTGGGCGGAGCCTACCAGCACTCCGGCATCCTGTTTTTCCAGAACCAGGACCAAACCTTCCGCCGCAAGGCCCTATCGCAAAATGAGGCGGAGAAGGATGCCGAAGACCTGGGCGTGTTGCTGTTCGACTACGACCAGGACGGCGACCTGGATCTGTACGTTGCCAGCGGCAGCAACGAGCACTACCCTAACTCAGAACACTACCAGGACCGACTGTATACCAACGACGGAAAAGGATCCTTCACCCTGAGCCAGGGGGTGCTTCCTGCCCGGCGATCAAGCAGTTCTTGCGTTAGGGCGGCGGACGTTGACCAGGACGGTGATCTGGACCTGCTGGTGGGTGGTCGGATGGTGCCGACGAAGTATCCCCTGCCGGCCGATAGCTACCTGCTCATCAACGAAGCGGGCACGTTCACGGACCAAACCGAGGCTCTGGCTCCCGGCTTGCGGAAGCTGGGCATGGTGACCGACGCGCTGTGGACCGATTTCGACGGCGATGGGGACGCCGACCTGATCGTGGTGGGAGAGTTTATGCCCATCCAGTTTTTTTTGAACACGGGCGGCCAGCTAGAAAATGTATCTAGTCAAACCGGACTTCGCTACACCTCGGGCTGGTGGAACAGCATCAACGGGGGTGACTTCGACCGGGACGGTGACCTGGATTACGTGCTGGGCAACGTTGGCAAAAATACCAGCTACCCCGCCACCCCGCGCGAGCCGCTGACCATCTACGCGGCCGACCTGGACCAGAACGGATTCATCGATCCGATCATCACCTACTACAACAACGATCAGGAGCAGCCGGTGTCGGCCCGCGACGACCTGCTTCGGCAGGTGCCCGCCCTGAAGAAAAAGTTTCCGAGCTACGAACAATACGCCCTGACGGATATCGCTGGCATTCTGTCTGCTGCCGACCGAAGCCGGGCGTATACCGCTAAGGCCTTTCAGTTGGCTTCCTGTTACCTGGAGAATGAGGGAAACAGCCGGTTCACGCTCACTGAGCTTCCCCGGGTAGCGCAGCTGGCCCCCGTCTACGGAATTTTGGTGCAGGACTTTGATCAAGACGGACACCTGGACGGGCTGCTGTCGGGCAACGACTTCGGCACCGAGGTGGTGAGCGGACGGTATGATGCTTCGGTGGGGACGCTGCTTCGGGGAGACGGAGCCGGTGGGTTTACGGCACTGTCTTCTGCCGAAAGCGCACTGAGGATTGACGGTGACTCTCGGGGAAGTGCCCGTCTGCAAATGAAAGACCGTGTGGTCTACCTATTTGCCAACCACAACGGGCCACTGCTAGCCTACGCCGCCCCCCGGGCCCCCGCCGCCCAGGGACAGAAAGCTTTTCTGTCGGTCCCGAGCAATACCTTCAAAGCGAAAATTACCGATCAGGACAGCAGCCACCGCTGGCAAGAATTTTACTACGGGAGTTCGTATCTCTCCCAGCAGAGCCGAACCCTGCCCCTCACCGGAAAGGAGGCCCGGATTGTGCTGGTTGATTTTAAAGGAACCGAGCAGGTTGTCTATCCTTAACGCGATAGGGTAGCCCGGTGGACAACGCCCACCATCGCCAGGTGCAGGTGCGCGGGCAAATGGTACCGATCTAACCGGATCACTGCTTCAAAAGCCGCGCTGGCGCGTTCGGCATCGTTTAATCCCAGCGCCCCCAGTCCGATGAGATAGTGGCAGTGTGTGCGGTTGCGCACGTTCAGGTCTTCTTCCCAGATGAGCAAATCGGGCAAGGAAATGGCAAAGTAGTCCAGGGTCACCCGTTCGTCACGGTGCTCTTCACCGTAGGCAATCAAGCGGCGAAAACGCGTTGCTGCTTCCGCCGCTCGGCCCAACTGCTGCAGGGCCAGTCCCTGATAAAAAATCTTGTCGGGCGACTGATCGTTGTAGAAAATGGCGGGAGTAGGTTCGCTCAGACCGCGGGCGGCCTTTTCCCAGCTTTCCTGGGCCAGCGCATCTTTTCCCTGCCCGGCGTGCGCGCACCCCAACCAGTAGTAAATGTCGTTTTCCTGCGCTCCGAACAGCTTGCCTTCGCCCAGTGAGGGCGGGTACGTCTGGGCAGCCCGCAGGTGCTCCACGGCTGCGCCGTAGTCTTCGGATTGCAGCGCTACCTTCGCCAGTTCTACCCGCGCGGTAACGTACTGAAAAGGCACTTTGCCCTCGCCCCCCTCCCAGGGGTGGAACTGCCGTTGCGCAATGAGTTGCAGCGCTTGCGCAAAGTCGCCCGCGAAACTATGCAGCGCCACCCATTCCAAGTACAGGTCGTCGCGGGCGTAGGTAAGTTCCAGGTTGTTCTCAAGCAACTCCCGGCGCTTCGCTACCGGAACGTTCATTTTTTTGTACAACTGATCCAACTCCATCAGCAAGCGGGGGTGGGTGGCGTCTAGGGAAAAAGCGCGTTCCAGATGGCGCTGGGCCAGCGCTTGTTGGCCGGTTTTGTTGAAGTAGAGCAGTGAGAGGTTGCGGTGCACGATGGGGTTGCTATCGTCCAGCGCTGCCGAGGCTTCCCAGCAGCGCTGGGCTTCCGGGTACTGCCGGGCGGCGTACCAAAAGTTGCCCAGGTAGTAGGGAGCCCGAGCGTCTTGGGGGCGGCGAGCGCGAGCGGCCTGAAGCACCACCACCTCCTCCAAACGGTTGGGGAAGCAGTAGTCCATCGGCATGGTTTGCGCTTGATCATAGCGCTGGTCGGCCGTGGTGAGATCGTTCTTCTGCGCGTGGTACCACCCCAGGAAGTAGGGCACCATCGGGTACAGTTGTGGCTTGCCGTCGGCGTAAACGTTCAGTAGCGTAATGGCTTCGTCCCACTGCCCGGCCTGCGCGTAGTCCAGCGAGAACTCGATGTAGTTGTGCCCATAGTCCCGCAGCCGCTCCTTGAGGTGATCTAGGTCTTCCTGATCGCCACTAAGCAGGTATTTTTCGTACAAAATCCCACCGTTAAACGCATCGAGGGCCAGTGAATCGACGACCCACCGCTGCGCTTTTTCCCGCTGGCCCGATTTTCTGAGCAGCATGGCCTTTAGGTGCCGGGCCTGGTGGTGGTGCCCGTTTCTGACGAGCGACTTTCCTACCATTTCCAGGGCCTGGTCCAGCTTTCCCCGGGCGCAGTCGATCTGCGCCAGGTGAAAGTAGCCCGCATCCTGCCAGGCGGCGTTCCAGCAGGCTTTGAAGAAAGCGGCGTAGGCCTCATCGGGGCGACCCAGGTAGCGCAACGCCACTCCGCGGTGGAAGTAGGGTTCGCCGTCGTACGGATTCGGATTGCGCTGGGTGAGGGTGTCAATCGCCCGATCAAAGTGGGTCAGCGCCCGCGCAAACTGCCCCCGCTTGAGCAGCCAGAGACCCAGCGCGTTGTTGCTGCGCGCGTCGCCGGGCTCCCGCCGCAGGGCCTCCCGGTAGTAGGCCGTGGCATCGTAGGTGGCGTGCCGGTACTGCTCCAGGTGCAGGCCCTGCAGGTAGAGTTCCTCCACGCTGCCGATCGCTTCGGGCAGCGGGGCGGCCCGGGCCGGTTCCGGAATGGCTTCGGAGGCCTTGGCTTCGGGCGACCAGGAAACCAGTTCGTTCCCGTCAGCATCGTAGAGCGCCGCGGTCAGGCATTCGTAGGGCGTGTCGCCCACGGAGATTGTCTTTTCGAAACCCTGGGCGGGGCGCAAATCGACCGTCTCTTCCAGAAAAACCTGCGCCTCGCTCCGGAGGCGAACGGCGCAGCGCGGATAGGTGGCGGTGACGTGAAATTTCAGGGTAGCCTGGCCCTGGTCCAGCTCCAGGTTCAGCAGGGCTTCTTGGGTGGCGTTCTTCGCCACCCCCACGTTGTGGTAGGGCATAAAGTACTGCCGGAAGCTTTTTTCCTCGTAGGGATGCATCCAGGAAAAATCGGGCTGGTTGTCGGTATAGACCCCGCACATCAGCTCGATGTACGGCCCGTCGCTATCGGTCAGGTTGCGGTCCCAGGCGCGGCCAAAGTCGCCGTTGCCCCACGTCCACTGCTTCTTGCCGGGCGACACGTGGTGGTCGGCCACGTGGAGCAGTCCGCCCCGGGTATCGTTTTCGTAGCCGCCCACAAAATCGTACTTCGAGGTGATGGCCATGTAGGAGGTGGGCACGGGAATGTTTTTGTAGCGAGAAATGTCCGTGCCGGGGGCGTAGTTCACCTTGTAGTATTCGCCCCGGGCGATGGGAAACTCAGAAACGTCCCGCTTGCCGTGGTCAAACACCGCGTTCACGTCCGGAGGAAACACCGACTGGTAGTGATCGTTGACCGCCACGGCCGGGTTGGCCCACCACAGAAAGGTCTGCGGCTGCGGCGTACGGTTGTACAGCTGCACCTTGATCTCCAGGTAGGCTTTGTCCGGATGCAACGTGAAGCCCGCCATGCCCTTGGTGCGGAACATGCGTTCCACCTCGCTCACCCACACCGTCTGGCTGCCGTCTTCGTTTTCCTCAATGGCATAATCCACCGGGTCGTAGGTGCTCGGACGGTGGTGCTGCGGCCAGTTGAACTCTATGCCCCCGGAAATCCAGGGCCCGGTGAGTCCCACCAGGGCCGGTTTGATCACGTGGTTGTAGTAGACGAAGTGCCGTTCCCGAATTTTGTCGTAGGCCATCTGAATGCGCCCCCCCAGGGCGGGGAGCACCATAATTTTGAGGTAATCGTTTTCCAAGTAAATGGCCTGCCAAACCTTGTCCACCCGCTCGTCGCTGATCTGCTCAATCACCGGATGGGGGTACACCACCCCACTGCTGGCCTGATACACCCGTTTCTCCAGGAAGACCGGGTACTTTTCGGGTTGTCCAACCTCGTAGGTCGGAATAATTACCGCTTCTTCCCACGCTTTGGCGATGCTCATACGGATCTATCTATTGGTCGGTGAAAGGTTTTGCCTGGTTAAGCGGGGGGGTAGCCCCAAACTGGTACGTGGTTTTGTGTTCGTATAGTTCGCCCGGCCGCAGCACGTTGAGACCATCGACGGAGAGGTGCTGCGGCTCGATCGCTAACCCAGTGTTGGCATGGTGCATCACGCCGCTTTTTCCTCGATCAGAACCGCTCATGAAAAAACCGTTATACAACTCAGATTGAAGAACGCGTGGTTGGTCACGTTCACCAGCGTCTTTTTTTTGGTCTGGGCGCGTACTTCGAAAATCAGTCGGTCATCATCGGTCAGGGTGTACGTAGCCATCACGGTCAAATCGCCCGGATACCCCTGCTCGCCGTCCGCAGAAAAAAGGGAAAAGCCAAGGCGGTTATTCGTGACGTGCTCAGGTACAACCTCCCATTCTTGGCGATGAAATGCATCAAATCCGCCGTGCAGATGGTGCCTTCCGTGGTCGTTTAGCGGCAACTTAATCTGCGTATCGTGGTCTTGAAAGAATCCGTGGGGTATTCTGCCGCAGTACCTTCCAACCACCGCCCCGTAGTATTTTTCTTCGGCTCTCCGATAGTCCTCTTCCGCCGAGAAGCCCAGCACAACATCCGCGAACTCGCCCCAATGGTCCGGCACGTGCATGTTCATCCAACGGGCACCCGTACGTGAGAACCGGGCCCTCAGGCCACGCTGGTTGACAACCTCCAGGGCAGTAGGTTCAGTCATGCATTTAGTTTTCTGTTAGCCTGATAATAGCCGAAGAGTAGGCCTTGTTCAGGGGAAAGGCCAAGCCTTGCTCCATGAGGGCCTGGCCGGTATAGTTTGTATCGGTGCCGGGTTGGTGATAAACGGCACTGGGCCGTAGCCCCCGCAGTTTTATTGTGGACTGCGTAGGCGGAAAAGCGCTGCTGCCGCGCAGTCGCTCCTCCAACTGATAGCAGAAGACAACTGCTTCCGAGCTATCCTGGGCCACGTACTGAAGCACCGAGGTGTTGCCGTGATACGGAGATGCCAGCCGGTACAAATCTCCGCCCTGCACGGTGGGTCGGATTTCTTTGTACAACGCAATCTTGTCGCGGGCCAAAGCAATCTCCTCCGGGCCCCAGGTGGTGATATCGTTCCCCACCCCGAGCACTCCGCTCATCGACACGTCAAAGTGAAAGCTCAGCGGGTAATTATTGCCGTGGCGTTCCTGGTGACCGGTCCAACTGATCATCGTAGCGGCCGGAAACGAATTGAGGTAGGCGTGCTGGATCATGACCCGGTCGGCCGGGTCGATGTTGTCGCTGGCCCAGGCAACATCCGTTCTCCGGAAAATCTCTAAATCAACCCGTCCGCCTCCGCTCGAGCAGGTCTCGATCCAGAGGTCGGGAAACTCCTGCCGGAGGGTGTCAATGAGTCGGTACAGGTTGTCGATGTAGCGAATTCGAACCTCGTGCTGCACCGCCCGCGTAGCCTCGGGCCAGCCTGGCTCGGTGAGCTCCTTGTTCATGTCCCACTTCAGGTAGCGGATGTTGTGCTCGCTTAACAGGGTGCGCAGGGCGTCGTGCAGGTAGGCGTACACGTCGTCGCGCGCCAGGTTGAGCATCAGTTGGTTTCGGCCGGTGGTGCGGGGGCGGTTCTCGAAGTGAAATACCCAGTCGGGGTGCTGCCGATACAAATCAGAATTTGGGTTCACCATCTCGGGTTCTACCCAGAGCCCGAAGTCCATGCCCATTGCGTTGATCTTCTCAATCAACGGGTTCAGGCCTTCCGGAAACTTGGTGCGGTCCACCGTCCAGTCGCCCAAGCCCGCGCTGTCGCTTACCCTTCCTCGAAACCACCCGTCGTCGATCACAAACGTTTCTACGCCGATCTGCTGGGCCACCGCCGCCAGGGCCAGTTGCTGTTGCTCGTTGACGTCGAATTCGGTGGCGTACCAGCTATTGTATAAAACCGGCCGCAATTGTTGGCGTTTGCGCTCCGGCAGAACGATTTCCCTAACGTAGGAGCCGTAGTTTCGGGACACCTGGCCGGTGCCCTGATCGGTGTAGCCGAACGAGAGGACGGGGGTGCGGAAGGTGGTGCCGGGCCGCAGTGTCCACTCCGTATCCCAGAAGTTGATGCCTCCCAGCATCTGCAGCTCCCCGCGCGGTTGTTGATCAAACTCCAGCGACCAGTTTCCGCTGTAGTGCACCTGTCCGTACCAAACCTCCCCCGATGACTCAGACACCTGGTTGGGTTCGTTCACCAGAAACAAGGAAGAGCCGTAGGACTTGAAGTTGCGGCTCTCCACGATCTTCCGTCCCTGGGTGAGCAGGGTGGTGCCCGGCTGAAACTCGTTGCCCCAGATGCCACTGAAGTGAGTGAGTTCGTAGGCATTGGCGGGCAACCACAGGGAAGCCGATCGGGCTTCTTCTATCCGGATATCCTCCTGGCCGGTGTTGGTGAGCTCCGTCCAGCGCTCGATGAGGTCGTACTCCGGCCACACCTTATAAAACGAGGACACGGTAAGGGGATAGTGCGTATCCTTCTGGTCGATGCGCAGCACGGGCGTGCCCGCTTCGGAAGTAATTTCGGAGGCGGAAAACTCCAGGTCCAGGTCACGGGTGCCGTCCGCGAAGATCACGGCAAGGGCCGGAGTTTTGTTCACCACGCCCCCCCGCACGGCCACCTCCGGCCGTTTTACCCCGGAAACGGTCGGCGCGCCCTCCGTTTTTTTTCCGTAGTACAGCGAATACAGTTCCTGGTCCACCACGCCCAGTTGGTAGGTCATGGAGTGGGTGTGCAGAAGCCATCCCCGGGGGCGGTCGGTGGCAACAATTTGCCCGGCCACCGGGCTGCTTCTGATCAACAGCAGGATGAGTATTCCGCATAGCGCTCCGTGTTTCATTGTCCGGTGGTTAGTTCCAGTTCAATCTCTTCCAAGCTTTTTTCTTTGGTTTCGGGAAGCTTCTTCTTGATGAATGCGTATCCGAGTCCGCAGATGAGGCTGTAGAGCCAAAAGGTGCCGTACGACCCCAGCGTGGCGTTGAGCAGCGGAAACGTGAAGGTGAGCACGAACGAAGCGATCCACAGCGAAAAGGTGGCGGTGGACATGGCCAGTCCGCGCAGGCGGTTCGGAAAAATTTCCGAAAGCACCACCCAGGTAACCGGGGCCAACGACATGTCGTAGACGGCGATGGCGGTGATCACCAGCACGGGCCAGCCGGTAAATTCCAGAAAATAAGCACCGCCCAGCAGCGCGTAAACCAGGCCCAGGCCCAGGGCGCCGAAGAGCATCAGCCGACGACGTCCCCAGCGATCCACCGTGCGCATCGCCACAATCGTGAAGACCAGGTTAACGCTGCCGGTGATCACGATGTTGAAGAGCATGTCGCCCACGCTGTAGCCCGCCGCGGTGAAGATTTCGTCAGCATAATTGAAGATGATGTTGATGCCGCACCACTGCTGAAACACCGCCAGCACCACTCCGATGAGTAGCACGGGCGCGACGTTGGCGCTGCGCAGTTCGGAGAAAGAAACCGGGTGGTGCTCCTTGTGGAGCGTCTGCCGGATGGAGTGCAACGCCTGCTGGGCGTAGGCTGGTCCTCCGATCTTTTCCAGCACCGCGCTCGCCGCGGCATCCTGCTTGATTTTGACCAGGAAGCGGGGGCTTTTGGGAACCAGAAACATCAGGGAAAAGAAGAGTCCGGCTGGAATCACCTCCGCCCAGAACATCCACCGCCAGCCGGTTTGCCCATTCCAGGAGGCCAGCATCTGCTCAGCATCAGCCGACGCCACCACCGGTTCGGCAATGCAGTAGTTGGCAATCTGGGCGGCCAGAATGCCCACCACGATGGTCAGCTGATTGATCGCCACCAGCTGTCCGCGGTACTGAGACGGGGCAATTTCGGCAATGTACAGGGGCGACAGCGTAGAGGCCAACCCAATGCCCAGTCCGCCGATTATCCGGTAAACGATGAAGGGGGCGAAGTGGTCGGCGTAGCCCGTGCCGAAGGCCGAAACCATAAAGAGCACGGCGGCCAGGATCAACGGAAGCTTGCGACCCAAACGGTCGGCCACGGCTCCGGACAGCACGGCGCCGCCGATGCAGCCCACCAGCGCGCTGCTCACCGCCCAGCCCTGTAGCGAAGGCGAGGCGGCAATGCCGAAGTACCCTTCGTAAAACGGTTTTGCCCCGCCAATCACCACCCAGTCGTAGCCGAACAGAAAGCCACCCAGGGCCGACACCAGGGCCAGAAACAAAAGATAACGGAAATTAAAGGCGTTCGTGGGCATGGCAGGGGGAAGCGGAGTGACTGCTGCGTCGTGGCGTCGGGCACCCTTGGTTGCACCTTCGGACCGAAAATTTACGCCCGTCGGGTAATTATTTGATAAGCCTTACCGGTTGGTTATCGTCCCCAAAAGTAGCAAGACCCAGTGCCCGGAAAAATAGACATTTTGCCGGATGAGATGGACTATCTTATCGTACGCTTTGGATAGGTGACCAAAAGGTGAGCACGCGACCCCGAGATATTGCGCCCCTCTTTGGCCGTAACCATTATTTCTCGTTACTTCGTGCCACTACGCACTTCACTAACCTGTTCATGATCCGATCTACTGTAACCCTTATTCTGCTGGCATTTTTTATCGCTAGCGCGCTGTCCGCCCAAGACCCTTCCTGGCAACCCGCCGGTGATAAAATACGCACCGAATGGGCCAGTGCGGTGGACCCCGCCCATCCGCTGCCCGATTACCCCCAGCCGCAACTACGGCGCTCCGAGTGGCAAAACCTGAACGGACTGTGGAACTACGCCATCGTCGCCCGGTCGGCGGGCCAACCCAGCAGTTTTCCGGGGAAAATTCTGGTGCCCTTTGCCGTCGAGTCTTCGCTGTCGGGCGTGGGCGATTCGGTGGGGCAAGCGCAACAACTGTGGTACCAAACCACCTTCACCGTACCCCAGAAGAAACGCAATCAAAAGGTGCTGCTCCACTTCGGAGCGGTCGACTGGGAAGCGGAGGTGCTGGTGAATGGCACTTCGGTGGGCACGCACCGGGGCGGCTACGATCCGTTTTCGTTCGATATTACCTCCCAACTCACCTCCGGAGAGCAAGAACTGATGGTGCGCGTGTGGGACCCCACCAGCGACGGGCCGCAGCCCCGCGGTAAGCAGATCAAGAACCCCCGCAGCATTTGGTATACCCCGGTGACCGGCATCTGGCAGACCGTGTGGCTGGAAACCGTGCCCAATACCTACCTCGCTTCCACGAAAAACACGCCCGATTTGGACAACGCCACCATCACCGTAGCGGCTGAGGTAGAGAACCCGCAAGCCCAGGATCAGTTGCGCGTGCGCGTGCTTGACCAAAAAGAAACCGTCGCCGAGCAAACCGTGGCGGCCGATGCTCCGGCCCGGTTAACCATCGAAAACCCGACCGCCTGGTCGCCCGAGAACCCGCACCTCTACGACCTGGAGATCGCGCTGTTGCGCCAGGGAAAGGTGGTAGACGCGGTGAAAAGCTATACTGCCTTGCGCAAGAGTAGCCTGTCCCCCGACCCTCAGGGCACCCAGCGCATGCTGCTTAACAACGAAGCGTACTTTCAGTACGGCCCGCTCGACCAGGGCTGGTGGCCCGACGGCTTGTATACTGCCCCGACCGACGAAGCACTGCTGTTCGATATTGTTAAGACCAAGGAGATGGGCTTCAACATGATTCGCAAGCACGTGAAGGTGGAACCCGCCCGCTGGTACTACTACTGCGACAGCGTGGGCCTGCTGGTGTGGCAAGATATGCCCAGCGGCGACATGGGCAACGACTGGAACTCCCGCCCCGGCGTGATCGGAGGCACCGAACGGGAGCGCACCCCGGAGTCGGAAAAGGCGTTTCGCACCGAGTGGCAGGCTATCATCGATGCTAATTACAACTTTCCGTCCATCGTGGTGTGGGTGCCCTTCAACGAGGCCTGGGGGCAGTTTAAAACCGAAGAGATTACTGAGTGGACCATGCAGTACGACACCACCCGGCTGGTGAACAGCGCCAGCGGCGGCAACTTCTTTGCGGTGGGAGACATCCTGGACATCCACAACTACCCGGATCCGGAAATGCCCCGCCCCGATTTGTTCGGTAAAGAGCGTGCCCTGGTGTTGGGAGAATACGGCGGGTTGGGCTTGCCCCTGGAAAATCACACTTGGCAGGAAAAGGACAACTGGGGCTACCAGAGCTTTAAAAGCAAAGAGGAGCTCATGGAGCGCTACGAGAAGTTGATCAACGACCTGACGCCGCTCATTGCCAGGGGGCTGTCGGCCGCGGTGTATACCCAAACCACGGACGTGGAGATAGAAACCAACGGGCTGATGACCTACGACCGCAAAGTGATCAAGCTGGATCCGGTCCGGCTCAGAGCGTTGCACCAGCCGCTGTACAAGTAGCCCGATAATCGCGAAACAACCCGGGTCACTCCGGAGGTTGTTGGGCGAAGTAGACCCTGAAGGTGGTTCCCCGGTTCACCTCACTGGCTACCTCCACCTTTCCGTGGTACTTTTCGGCAATCTTTTTCACCAGGTACAGCCCGATACCGGTTCCTTCTTTGGTGCGGTGAAAGCGGGTGAACATGCCGAAAACTTTGCTCAGATGGTCAGGCCTGATGCCCGAGCCGTTATCCTTCACCTCCAAGACCAGATATTCTCCCGCCTGGTAGGTCCTGAGGTGAATCATCGGGGGGCGCTCGTCGGCCCGGTACTTGAGCGCGTTGTCCAGCAGGTTGTGCATCACGCTGGTGAACAGCTTTTTTGAGAAGTAGAGCTCAGAGACCTCGAGAGTGGCGTCGAACTCCGCCTCAAGCTGCCGGATACGCCCTTGCTGGGTTTCTTTAAAATCTTCAAAAACCATCCGAATGTCCACCCGCTCAGCCGGTTCATCGGCCCTCCGTTGCACCTTACCCACTTCCGAGAGATCGTAAATCACGTCGCTGAGTTTTTCCATCTGCTGGCTCATCATTCCCAACAGAGGTTCGGCCGTTTCTGATAACAATTTGGTGCTTCTCTTGGAGAGCAGTTGGAGCAGTCCCTCCAGGTTGGTAACGGGGGACTTCAGGTCGTGGGACGCTGTGTACAAAAAGTTGTCGAGCTCTTCGTTGGCCCTTCTTAGTGCTTCGTTTTGCCGCTCCGATTGTTCTATGCTTTCCTTGAGCTTGGCAGTACGCTCCTGCACCTTCTGCTCGAGGCTTTCGTTCAGTAGGCGAAGCTCTTCGTTAAC
Organism: Cyclobacteriaceae bacterium; assembly: GCA_965217305.1. Lineage (GTDB taxonomy): Bacteria > Bacteroidota > Bacteroidia > Cytophagales > Cyclobacteriaceae > Tunicatimonas. Next base: position 1,014,864 of record CBDCHN010000012.1, on the reverse strand, counting down.
GGCTTTCCACTGCTGGGCGCTGGGAATAAGGATCAGCCGGGGAGTGATCACCAGCAGCATCGCCGCGGTGCCCACGGAGGCCAGGGCCGTGACGATGCGCACTCCGGCATCGATGGTGTAGAGGGGCGTCCAGATGTTGATTACGTCGAACACGTGGGTGGTGCCGCACCCCAGTATGAATACGGCGAACAGGGTGACCATCCACATATAGTTGAAGTCCTTTCTGCTTCGCACAATTCTGACCAAACTGAGGGGAATCACCAGGTAGGCGAGCGCAATGATGCCATCCGAGATAGCGTAGGACCACAGTACGGCGGGCTCCCAGTGGTAGCAATGGCCATGCGGCATAAAATTATTCCCAGCTAGATGGTCAAAGAATTCTTGCATTTTGTCACGCCGTTTATTTAAATCGGGCAAAAATATCAATATTGACAGACAAAATCGCTTTAGATTGGTTTTAAAAGCAAAAGAAGAAAATTGATCACCAGCGATGGATAAGCAAACCAATGGACAAACTTCGTAGAATATTGCTCATTGATGATGACGACATCACCAATTTCATTCATCAGGAGTTGATTATGGATTTACAGCTAACCGACGAACTGGAGGTGCATACGGATGCCGAGGAGGTGCTGCAACTTCTCAAGGAGCAGTGTCCGGAGTTACGTTGTCCGGATTTGATTTTGCTGGATCTGAAGATGCCGGTGTTTGACGGTTTCGATTTTCTGGAGAGCTTCCGCGCCATACCGCCCGATCGCGTGCAGCACGTAAGGGTGGTTGTTCTTACCTCTTCTGACAATCCTCAGGACGTTCAGCGACTAGAGGCACTGGGGGTGGGGGCGGATAGGCTGCTCAACAAGCCACTCACGCAAGAGAAAATGCTGACGCTCGTCTCGTAAACGATTGGGTATAACTTTGGTCCGCAAACCACCGAAAATCAGTTCTACTCACTAATCACTTAAAATTTTATGACACCCTACGCTTATCTAGGTAGTTGGATACTTATAATCGTTGGACTAGCCAACGGTCCGGCCCGTGCCCAGCTACAACTTGATATAGAAACCGGGGCCGCCCTGTCGGGCTACAACAAGGTGCGCATCCCGGGCGAGGGCGGCACGTTTATCAACTTTGCTGAGTCGCTGGAGGCAACTCCTAGCGCCTTTTATCGCCTGCGGCTATCCTACAACATCAACGAGAAGCACACCATCTCGGCCCTATACGCTCCGCTCACCATCCGTTACAATGGCACCTTCGGCCAGGAGCTTCAGTTCTTCGGTACTACCTTCGCAGCCACCCAGCTGCTCGACGTCCGCTATCAGTTCAATTCCTACCGGTTGACCTACCGCTACAACTTTCCGCGGACCCAGCACTTCCGGTTCGGCGTGGGGGCCACGGCCAAGATCCGGGATGCGGAAGTAGCAGTGAACGGGGTGACCAAGACCAACGTGGGCTTTGTGCCGTTGATCAACTTCCGCGCCGAGTGGTTTGCCAAAGAAAAGCTGTCGCTGGTACTGCGGGGCGACGCGCTGGTGGCTCCGCAAGGAAGGGCCGAAGACGTGCTGCTCGCGGCGCTGTTCTATCCCAACCGACTTGTCACGCTCAAACTCGGCTACCGCATTCTGGAGGGCGGGGCCAACAACGACGAGGTATACAATTTCTCACTAATCCACTACGCCGTGATCGGCGGAATTATTACTTTTTAATATTACGTACAGACGCGATTAATCGCGTCTCTAACCCCAATCCTATGACCATCACCACCACCCCCACCATTGAAGGAAGGCCCGTCACCACCTACCTCGGACTCGTGACCGGCGAAGCCATCATCGGCGCCAACATCTTTCGCGACTTCTTCGCCGGTATCCGCGACATTGTCGGCGGACGCTCCGGCTCGTACGAATCAGCGCTGCGCGAAGCCAAGGATATTGCCCTGGAAGAGATGCAGAAACGCGCCGCCAAACTGGGAGCCAACGCCATCGTTGGCGTCGACCTGGATTACGAAACCGTGGGCAAAGACGGTGGCATGCTCATGGTGAGCGCCAGCGGCACCGCCGTGAAAATAGCCTAACCGCCACTGGTTTGTAGGCAACCAGACCCTAGGGAAGTAACGTCTGCCACAGGTAGAAGGTGGCGTAGCCCCGCCACCCCTGCCACGGCCCGGCGTGCCGGTGCACCGCCGGTAGGTCAGGCTTCTGCGCCAATCCCAGCCCCTGCTTGATGGCGTTGTGCAGTCCCACGTCGGCCGCCGGAAAGGCGTCGGGACGTTGCAGGCACTTGAGCAGCACGTAGTGGGCCGTCCAGGCACCCACTCCCCGCTGGCGAACCAGTGTTTCCAGTGCTTCGGGGGTGGACATGCCGAGCAGTTGCTGCTTCGACAGCCGCCCCTCCGCGACCGCCTGCGCCGCTCCGACCGCGTACTCCGCCTTGCGCGCGGAAAATTGCAGGGCAGTCAATTGGCGGGCGTGGAGCTGGGCCACTCTCTCGGGAGTGGGAAAACGATAATACACCACTTCTTCGTACTGGTCGGCGGCGCCGAAGGTCTGCACAAAGCGCTGCTTGAGCGTGTAGGCAAATGCCAGGTTGATCTGCTGCCCAATGATGGCCCAGCACAGTGCCTCGAATAAGCTTGGGATGCCAATCAGCCGCAGTCCGTAGTGGCGTTTCACGGCGGGACCCAGCAACGGGTCGTTCTCGGCCAGGGCGTAGAACGGACGCAGGTCGCGCGCCAAATCGAACCAGTCGGCGACGTAGTTCTTCACAAAGGGTTCAATACTGGTAGCAGCCGATTGGTAATCGATCGCTAGCCACCCGGCCTGCGGTGCGCGCACCGACAGGAAAACCGGTGATCCAAGGTGGTCAACGACCTTTTTCACCGCTCCGTCCGCCACGCGGTGCAGATTCTCGCGCGTCGCGCGGCTCAGGTAGCGCAGGCACTCATCGAACGAAAACTCAGGGGGTAGGGGGAGGGTCAACCTAGGCATCAGGCGTGCTTTTCGCGGTAGCTACCAATGTGGAAGACCACCAACAACAGGGAAGAGGCAATGGAAATGTACAGGGCTGCCGGGTGGTGTTCGTGAAGCACCACGGCTCCGCCAAAAACCGGTAGCGTGAGCCAGAGTCCGCGCCGCAGCAAGGAGCTCTTGAGCCGACGGGTAGAATAAAATACGGCCAGGGTGGCCAGCAGAATAAACAGGTAGTCCAGCCACGCCCAGCGGTGCGTGTCGCCCGCCAAGCTACCCGCCAGGATCAGCACCGGTAGTAACAAGCAGTGAACAATGCACAGCACCGAGCTGCCGATGCCGATGAGGTCGGAGTTCTTTCGCCACGAAGAGATGCGCATACGGGGTTCAGGTTGCTAAAAGCAAATCAACGCAGCGGCGCGCCTCAGAGTTGCGTTTGGATACTGGATGGTGGATGTTAGATGTTGGATATTGGGTGTTGGATACTATTATCCAACATCCAACATCTAGCCACGTAGAAAGTCATCCAATCTACTGCTTCGCCGCGGGAGCGTATTCGGTATCGGCACCCAGCACGATGTAGTCGGTGTAGCCCCGGGTTTCGCCGATGCCGTCGACGTACTTCACCAGTTCCTGGTAGATGGCCTCCCGGGCCGGTAGCCACAGGGGTTCGGAGGTGGCGGGCACGCTTTCTTCGCCGCCGTGCTCAAAGGGATAGTAGAAATCACGGGTGTTGGCCGAGTCAAAGATCAGCACGTAGGAGTAGCTGCCCTTCTTGTCGCCCCGGTCGCCCTTCATGATAAAGGCCTTGACGCCTGGCACCTGGTGCTCGAACACCGGAGTGAACTTTTCTACGGCAAAACGCTCAAAATCCGACGCTTCCACTCCTTCTTTCAGGGTGATGTCGCGCACCGCCACGATGTTTCCGGGGTCGGTGAACAGCGTGAGGGCGGTGGGCAGGTGCGAAGGAGCGGCTTCCAGGGTTCGGCTGGCGTAGGTTTCGGGAGCGGCGTTCTTATCGGTGTGGCTGGCAAAGATAAAGGCCAGGCAGCAAACCAGGGCAAGGGTCAAAAAGGTTTTCATGGCAGGGTGGGTTAAGTGAATATAGTTTTAAGCGCGGTTTGCCCTCTAAGCAAAGAGTACCGCAATGCAGTCCAATATACGACTTTCTGGTAAAGATGAAAATTTGTTAAGGGGAGAGATAAAAAAGACAAAACTTTTTAGAGGTTAGCAATTATTAAGATTTTGTTCAAACTTGATCACGCCATTCGCGTATTCCGGTAGCAAATCTTTCAGTGAATTCATTACTACTCAACCAACAGCAATGAAAATCAGCCTATTACTGGTAGTCTCAACCTTCTTAGCCCGGTGGTTGCCGCCCGCTCCCAATCTCTATCTATTCACGCAGCAGATCAATGATTCTATTGTTGCCGACACCTCATCTTATGCGACCCAGCAGGCCGCTTGGTGGTATTCTTTTGTCGGGGAGTACGAAAGGGCACTGTGGGCTTTTGATCAGGACGGCGGGGGATACCCTTCTCTGAGTGAGGAGCAGAAAAATTATTTCTTGTCCTTTCGTCCGACCAATGCCCGGGATTTCATTCTGCAAAGGGCGAAAGACGAAAAGATCGTGATGATCAACGAGGCGCACCACCAGCCGATGCACCGGGTGTTCACTACTTCCCTACTGCAGGGGCTGTACGACCAGGGATATCGCTACTTGGGATTGGAAACCTTTGCCCACGAAGATACCCTACTGAATGAGCGAGGGTATCCGCTGCTCGTCTCCGGCTATTACACGCAGGAACCCCAGTTCGGAAACCTAGTTCGCGAAGCGCTCCGCATCGGCTACGAACTCTTCCCCTACGAAACCCAGATCTTCGCCGACGGAAAAGAACGGGAAATACAGCAGGCCAGATACATCCAGCAAATGGTGGAAGCGCATCCGGAGGGTAAATTTCTGATTCACTGCGGCTTTGACCACATCAACGAAGCAGAGGGGCTGACCGGCTGGGAAAAAGCCATGGCCAGTCGGGTGAAGGAGTACACCGGCATCGATCCTTTCACCATCAACCAGGAGATTCTGACCGAGCGGTACCAACCGGAAAGGGAGAATCCTTTCTTCAAGCTGGTCGACACCCTATCCGAAGCCTCAGTGTTTATCAACCAAGCGGGCGACTTGTTTCGGGGCGCGCCCGGCGATGAGCGCTTCGACGTTCGGCTCTTTCATCCGCGCACCACGTATACCGGGGGTCGTCCCGCCTGGCTGCTGATGCCCGGGCAACGAAAGATATACACAATCAACCCCGACACCATCCGCCTAGCTTATCCCGTGATGATCAAGGCCTATCCGGTCGGAGAAAGCCGGGAGGCGGTGCCAGTGGACATCGTTGAGTGGCAAAATTATAGCGATCAGAAAGCGCTGGTGCTCCCGCCGGGAGAGTACGCCCTGCGTATGCTAAACCTAGCCGGAGATACCCTAGAAATAATGGCTGGGGTGCCTGATCACTGAGGCTATGCGTCGAATAACAACGCAATGAAGATACTTTCTCCTTCAAAACAATTGGCGCGGGGCCTCCGGCCCAGTGACTAAGCGTAACCGGGGTTGCCAACCCCTCATCCACCAGCAAAAGAATCGGTGCATACTACCTGGACAGTGGTGAGAGCAGACCATTTGAAATTCTGCACTAAGATGATGTTCACCCACTCACGCCGGTTCCCGCACCCGCTTATCAATCAGCAAAAACGCCACTGCCGCCGACAAGAACGCCAGCCCGGCGCTGATGTACATGATCCGGCGGAAGGCCGCCACGAACGCTTCTCGGTAGGCGTCGGCCACGGTGGCCCGCTGGTCTTCCCCCACCAAGGCGGGCACCTGGGCGTCACCTAGGTTGATTGCCTGGGCCACCACGGCCCGCTGCGTCTCGGGCGGCAGCGATAGCGCTTCGGTGGTGTGCTCCAATGAGGTGGTGAAGAAGACAATTGCCAAAGCCCCCACCACCGCGTTGGCCACCACGCTGGCCGTGCGGGTGAGGGCGTTGTTCACTCCCGAGGCGGTGCCTGCGTTCCGGTCGGCCACCGCGCCCATCACCGTGGTGGTCAAAGGTACTACCGTGAGCGTCATGCCCGCCGCAAACACCACGATGCCCGGAAAAAAGGTCGTCCAGAAGTCCGCCGGACCGTTGGCGAGGCCCACCCGGGCCAGCAGCAGGAATCCTACCCCGGCCAGCGCCGGACCGATGATGAGCAGCCAGCGCGGCCCGTAGCGATCCACCAGTCCGCCCACCGAGCGGGCGAGCGAGGCCATCAGCAGGGTGAAGGGCAGGAACGCCAGCCCGGCCTGCAACTGGCTGTAGCCCTGAATCTGCACCAGGTTGAGGGTGAGAAACAGCAGGGCGGCGGCCAGGGCCGCGTACAGAAAAAAGGTGAGCACGTTGGTCCCCGTAAAGGTTTGGTTCTTGAACAGGTCCAGCGGCACCATCGGATGGTCGCTATGCTGCTCGATGATCACAAAAGCGACCAGGGCCAGCACCCCCGCGCCCAACGAAGCGTACACCGGCCAGGTGCCGCCCAGTTCGGGAATCTCCAGAAAACCAAAGGTGAGCAGGGCCAGCCCGAGCACCACCGTGGCGGCTCCGGCGTAGTCGAGGCGGTGGTCGAGTGAGTCGTCGGAGCTTTCGGGCACCCGGGTGGCCAGCACGAAGAGAGTGGCCAGCCCCAGGGGCACGTTGAGGTAGAAGATAGCCCGCCACAACCCGGCGTCGCCCAGCGCTCCGCCCAGGATGGGTCCGCCCACCGTCACCAGCGTGGTGGCAGCCGACCAGGTGCCAATGGCGCGGCCCTTCTCCTTATCGTGAAAGGTGGCCGAAATAATCGACAGGCTGCCCGGAATCATCAGGGCCCCGCCCAGCCCCTGCACCCCGCGGGCAATGATCAGCCAGGTGACCGTGGGGGAGAGTCCGCAGGCTACCGAGGCCAGCACGAAGATAACGATGCCCGTCATAAACACTTTTTTACGTCCCAGCTTGTCGCCCAGCGAACCACCCACCAGGATGAGGGCCGCCAGCATCAGCAGATAGGCGTTCAGAATCCAGAAGATATCGGTGCCCTGGGCGTTGAGGTCTTGCTGCAACGAGGGCAGCACCACGTTAAGGGCGGTGCTGTCGATAAAGGCCATGCTGGAAGCCAGAACGGTCGAGGCGAGAATCCATCTGCCGGTGGAGGAGTTGAGGTGAACGTCGGGGGTAAGGGGCGGGGGTAAGGACACGAAAGGGTAGTTTAGGGAGTGTACTGTTTTGGGTGGGGTAGGGTTGTGAAGCTACAAAGTACTTCATCATTCGGTGTTCAACATTTCTTGCCGCCGGGGCCCGGTCCAATATTTATCGGGGAAGAACAAGGAATACTGAAAGTACTTCATCATTAGCGGTGCCTTGCAACATTTCTTGCCGCCGGGGCCCGGTCCAATATTTATCGGGGAAATATCGAACAAGGAATAAAGGTTATTCTGATTTTTTATTACAAGTACTACTGGCGCAGGACTTTCAGCCGGGGGCGCCTAGCCGGGGGCGCCTAGCCGGGGGCGCCTAGCCTGTGCCTAATTATAAGTGGGTTTCTAACCCAACGGGGCGGACAGAGCGGCCCACGTTGGGTCCGCATATGTAGCCCGCACAGCCGCGGTGGCGGACCACTTCAGAGAATCTGCGCGAGGATGTTTATAGAAATTTATCAGAATGACCTTTATAATGAATGATGAATATCGAAGTCAAATGTATTTACTTGATATCTTAACGAATGCTTCATCGTAAATCACTCCTCAACTCAGCTGAATTTACCTAACTTGCGGCTGCTTACCAACTAATTAGATCGCATCTATGGCAAAGAAGAAACCCGCAGCAGCATCCTTTCCGGTGGATGAAATGACCGATATCCCGGCCGTGTTTCACTCGTTTTCACAGGAAAAAGCCTTCTCGCACTGCATCTCGTGCAACATCGATCTGCTGGCCAGCAACACGCAGTACCTGATCGAGAAAGCCTTTCGCTGCTACCCCAACTTCGGCACCCAGGACGTGATCTTCGAGTACGCCATGTGCCTGGGGTGTGCCGAACGGATGCGCCAGGAGATGTCTATTGCGTCGATGCGCAACGTCCAGCAGTTCTTCAACGAGCGGGTCGACTTCTACGGACGGCGGCAGGAGCTATTGTACGAACACGGGCTGAACCACGAAGCCTGGCTCGACCGCTGCATTGTGACGGGGCAACCCAAGGCCGAGTTGCAGGAGTATCAGATCTACGGCCACTGCCAGGGAGATCGCTTTCTGTTTTCTTATCTACCGTATATGATCAGCCACGAGGCGATGGACGGCATGGCGGAGCTGCTGTCGGAAAAAACCCGCGGGGAGATCGACCGCTTTATTGATGACAACTTCGGCCTGCCGCCCGAACTGAAGCAGCCCATCAAGGACCATCCGTTCGTGCTGCTGTAGGAGCTTGTTTTGTCATTTGTCACCAGTCATTTGTCCCTTGACTCTTGTAAATTTAACCAGTAACCAGTAACCAGTAACCAGTAACCAGTAACCAGTAACCAGTAACCAGTAACCAGTGATTTCAGTCTGACCGAACTGTTTGAGGGGCCTTCCGTGTACTATAAGGAGGAATAATTTTGTTCCCCTACGTTTAGCATAATCTACTCCCCATGAGAAAGGCATCGCTTGCCATTGCGTTTAGTTTTGTAGGAACCCTGCTTATGGGACAGAGCCCCACCACTGAGTTTACCGACCTGGCGGTAGCGCGGCAGAACCCCGACGCCGTAGAAACGCTCAACCTCAACGAGCAGGGCTTAACGAGTTTTCCCGAAGAAATTTTGCAGTTCGAGAACTTGGAGCACTTGGAGCTAGCGGGTAACCGCATCGAGAGCCTTCCGGAAAGTTTCGGAGCGCTCACCAAGCTTACGTACCTGGATTTGTCCGGCAACGCTCTAGCTAAACTGCCCGACAGCTTCTCCGCGCTGCGGTCGCTACGCAATCTGTACGTAGACTACGCCACTCCCGAAGATCTGGAGCATGATTTTAGGGTGCTGGCCCAACTGCCCTCGCTCAGCGTGCTGGAGGTGGGAGGAAAGGGCATCGAGCAGCTGCCCCCGGCCATTGGCTCGCTCAAGAGTCTGGAAACGTTCGAGTTGCTCAACAGCCAGGTGGAGGAACTTCCGGCTGAGTTCTCCGAGTTAAAGAACCTGCGAACGCTCTACATTGTAAACGACGAGCGCTTTGACCTTCGTAAGAGCATCGACGTGCTGCGGCAACTGCCCGACCTGTCGGAATTGCACCTAGAGGGAGATAACTTTACGCAGCTTCCGCCGGAGATCAGTCAGCTTCAGTCACTTGAGTTTCTCTTTTTAAACGATAACGCCCTTCGGGATTTGCCCGCTCAGATCAACCAGCTCCCAAACCTGAAGTACCTGGATGTGAGCAACAACAAAATACCCAACTATCTGCTGCACCGGTACCAGGAGGACATGCTCCCTACGCTTAGAATCAGGTTGAACTAGGTAGTAGACTACTACACAATTACAGGTAGCTTGCTACTCCCTAATGAGTAAGGATAGACGTCAACTGCTAGGAGCGAGCGACTCTCATAGACTATGCAATGCTACCAAAAGTGTGTCAGTACAAATTTTCTACGGCATTAGCAAGGGTTTGAAATATAATAACCGAACCTTAACATTGACAACCCAATATTAATCTAATCATGATCTTCCGGTAACAAAGTCGGCGGCGCTGGTGCGTAGTTTTGGATTTTCCTATCCTTAACTCACCCGCAATGAAACGTACCCTTCTACCTTCCCTATTTTTTCTGCTCATGGGCAGCTTGCTATTACTGATCGCCCCGGAAGCCCAGGCCCAGACCGGGCGGGTACAGGGTGCCATCTCGGACGGCGAAACCGGCGACCTGCTGCCCGGCGCCACCGTGATGATCAAGGGCACCGCCCTCGGCTCGGCCACCGACACCGACGGGCGGTTTGTGATCAGTCGCGTCCCCGCGGGCTCTCAGACGTTGGTGATCACTTCCGTTGGGTTCAAAGAGCAGGAAGTGACGTTAGAAGTACCTGCGGGAGGTTCGGTAACCGAATCGGTAGGGCTAGAAGCAAGCGCTACCCAACTGGATGACCTGGTAATTACGGGCCTACGGAAAAGCCAAATCGATGCCATTAACGTGAAGCGCAGCGCCATCAATACCAAAGAGGTGCTCACCACCAACGATATTGGTCGTCTGCCCGATATCAACGTGGCAGAAGCCACCCAGCGCGTATCGGGAGTATCCATCGAGACCGACCGGGGCGAAGGGCGCTTTGTATCCATCCGGGGTATTCAGCCCGCGCTCAATAACGTTACGCTCAACAACACCAACCTGGCCTCGAGCAACAACGGACGGGCTACCGCCCTGGACCTGGTACCCGTAGAGTCAATTTCCAGTATAGAAGTGACCAAGGTAGTAACTCCCGACATGGAGGCCAACTCGGTGGGCGGGGCGGTAAACATCAACACGATCTCCGCCTTCGACCGCCAAAAGCCGTTCGTCATCGCTTCGGTGGATGCCCTTTTGCAGGAGCAGCAGGCGGAGTACGGCGACGACAAGCTCCCCTTCCGGGCCGCCGTGACCGCCGGGAAACGTTTCGGCGAAAAAGAGCGGTTCGGGGCGGTGGTATCGGCCAACTTCTTTCGGCGCGATTTCTCAGCTTCGGTGCAGGACCCCGACGAGTGGATCTACATCTCGCAGGGCGACGGTTCGCCCGCTTACTTCGTGCCTAACGAAATTGAGATTCAGATAGAAGACAACGAGCGCGACCGCCTGGGCTTCACCACGGACTTCGAGTACCGTCCTACCGAATTTTCGTCCATCTACCTGCGGGGACTGTACACCCGTACGACCGAGAAGACCCTCAATTCAGAAGCCGAACTCACCATTGAAGACGGCGACCTCACCAACCAAACCCCCACCTCGGGTCGGTTCAGCCTGGGTTCTTCCGAGCTGGACCTGAGCGGTCAGGACGAAACCGAGAACCTGGTTAGTTTAACCCTGGGGGGGAAGAATCGCTTTGGTAACCTAACCGCCGAGGCGTACGGTACCTACTCACTGGCCACCAGTCTGAACAACGTTACCGACGGCACCTTCGAGAACCCTGAGGAGACCGAACCTGATTTTGCCAACACGTACAATACCGCGCCCTACTTCTTTGTGATAGAGCCCGAGAACCCAGAGATAGCGACCGACCCCTCGGTGCACCTGCTTCGCTCTCTCAACTTTATCACATCAGACGTTGCGCAGGATGCCGTTGAGGGCTCGCTGGATTTGCGCTACGACCTCGGCCTGGGCGATCTGGCGGCTTTCGTCAAAGTGGGAGGGCGATACCGAAAGCGAACCATCAGCGTAGACGTTACCCGCGACCAGTACGGACTCGACGGCGGCGATGGCGGGGGGGATATTGCCGAAGCAGAAAACCCGTACCGACTTTCGGACGGATTCTACCTGGAGCCTTTCGCCCCGGTACAGGGAGGCACCACCCCGCTGGTGAACGGAGATGCCGAGAAGTTTATCGGCTTTTTCGCGAACCCAGCTAATCTAAACCCCGACCGCATTGTGTTTCAGCCGTTTGAGTCGGCGTTTGAGAACGTGGAAAACGATCTAAATAACAGTGAAGAGGTAGCGGCCGGTTACGCGATGCTTTCGGTAGATTTCGTACGTACCAACATCACGGCGGGCGTCCGGCTGGAGCAGACGACCACTACCTCTACCCGCCTAATTTCTTCGTTTGACGACGACACCGAGACCTTTGATTTTCGGCAAGAAACCTTTAGCAACACGTATACCAACCTGTTGCCGGCTATTATTCTACGGTCTAACCTTACGGATCAACTGGTGGCTCGGGCCTCGTGGACCAACACCATCGGTCGCCCAAACTTCACGGATTTATCGGCTACCACCGAGTTCGAGTACGTAGCAACTACCACCGAAGGGGTGTACGAGGGCGAGTTGCAGGAGGGCAACCCCAACCTGAAGCCCTTTGAGTCGATGAACCTGGACGCTTCGCTGGAGTACTACTTCCCCAGCGGGGGCATCCTGGCAGTAGGGGGCTTTTACAAAGATATCAAAAATCAGATCTACGAGGTGGAAACCAACTTTCGGGACACCACCTACGCCGGGCGTTTCTTTGAAGAACTAGCCTACCAACGAGACGTGAACGCTGAGGCGGCCCAACTCTACGGGCTAGAGGCTTCGTACGACCAGGCGTTTACCTTCTTGCCCGGCTTCTGGGGAGGATTTGGTATTACGGCAAACGTAGCCCTGATCAATTCAGACGTAACGGTAGCGGGGCGCGAGGAGGATGATTTGCCGTTATTTCGTCAGCCCAGCAACATCTACAACATCATTCCCTACTTCCAAAGAAACGGCTGGGAGTTTCGCGTAGCGGTCAGCCATCGTGGTGACTTTCTGTTGCAGGCAGCGCTACCAACTCAGTACGATGACGAAGTGGAGCTAGGGGCTACCGTCGCGGATTTTGATCGCTACGAGGATGTGCGCACGACCGTGGACATCACCGGGGCGTATACCTTTCCGAACCGCAGGCTAAAGATTTTGGCGCAAGCCCGAAACTTAACCAACGAACCGGAGGCAGCCTACCAGGGAAACCGAAATCGCTACGACCGGCATACGTTGGTGGGCCGAACCTACTTCCTGGGAGCCTCGTTGAATTTCTAAACCAAGGGTACGTCATCTAACCCCTTGGTTTGCCTACTAACCAAACTCCACCATGCATCCTCTGCTTATTCTCGTCACTCTTTTTACCGTTTCCACCGTTAGCGCCCAGCAGCGGGCCTACCAGGTGCCTGAGTTTGCCGCCACCTGGAGCAAACCCGGCGAGCACCCCGACCACATCGTGCTCAACCTCACCGCCGACCCCGCCACCAGCGCCAGCGTGACCTGGCGGACCAGTCCAGAGATCAGCGAGGGCTACGCCGAAATCGCCGTAGCTGATGCGGCCCCCAAGTTCTGGCGCAACGCCGAGACGCTGACGGCGGAGACCACCACCATGGACGCCTCCCAAATCATGACCGCCGAGGTGGTATCCAACTATCATTCCGTCACCTTCACCGGGCTGCTGCCCGATACGCTGTACGCCTACCGGGTGGGCGACGGCAAGATCTGGAGTGAGTGGATTCACTTTCGCACGGCCAGTGCCGAGCCCGAGCCGTTTGCCTTTTTGTACGTGGGCGACGCCCAAAACTACATCCTGGAGCTGTGGTCGCGCCTCGTCCGCGAGGGGTACCGCACCGCCCCCGACGCGCGCTTTATCATTCACGCCGGTGACCTGGTCAGTGAAGCCCACAGCGAGCGGCAGTGGCACGAGTGGTTCACCGCCGGAGGGTGGATTCACTCCATGCTGCCCTCGGTGCCGCTGCCGGGCAACCACGAATTTGAGCCCTACACCCCCGAAGAAGACGCGCAGGACATTGAGCACCTGTCGGTGCAGTGGCACCCGCAGTTTACCCTGCCCACCAACGGACCGGAGGGGCTGAAAGAAACGGCCTATTACCTCGACTACCAGGATGTGCGCGTGGTGGCGCTCAACAGCAGTGAGCTCCAAGAAGAGCAGGTGTCCTGGCTGGACAAAGTGCTGGCCGACAACCCCAGCAAGTGGACGGTGGTGAGCTACCACCATCCGTTGTTCTCGGCCTCCGACGGGCGCAACAACGAAGAACTGCGCGCGCTGTGGAAGCCGGTGTTTGACAAGTACCAGGTAGACCTGTCGTTGCAGGGGCACGATCACAGCTACGCCCGCGGGCACATCGATCCATCGGGGGAGAACTTGGTGACCGGGGTGAACACCCGCGACGCCACCGGCACGGTGTACGTGGTGTCGGTGAGTGGGGGCAAGATGTATAACCTGCGGCCCAACGGCTGGGACGATTTTGCGGGGGTAACCCGCGACCGGGCGGCCGAGAACACCCAACTTTTCCAGGTGATTCGGGTGAGTGGCGACACCCTGTCGTACGAAGCCTACACCGCCACTGGTCAGCTTTACGACGCCTTCGACCTGATCAAACCGACCGACGGCGGACCCAACCGCCTGGTAGAACGGCAGCAGGAGGCGGTGGCAGTCCGCCGTCACGACAACACGATTACGTACGAAGATAAGCTTCCGGAGTCAATCCAAAACGACGTGCTGGCGCGGCATCCTGGCTACGAACTGGACGGGGTGCGCTACGCCGACGACCCCGAGTTCCGGGGCTACTACGTGGAGCTAGAAGACGCGGACACGGAGGTGCACCTGAAGATTGACGTGGACGGCAAGGTGCTCGAGGAGCGGGTAGAACAGGATTGATAAACTGACGTAGCCGCTTGCTACTTAGTAGGGCTGAGTAGGGATTTTTCCATAATGGGCAAAAACCGACCAGGGATAGAAGATGGAAGCTGTCCGACCACTATAAAGCCGTGCCGAGTGTAAAACCCTTCGGCGTTGGGATCGGCATTGAGCGTTACCCGACGGAAGCCTTCGGTAGCCGCTCTTTCCAGAAAGTCGTGCAGCAGGATACGCCCCACGCCCTTTCGAATGTGCGCGGGAGCAATAAACAGGTTGCTTAGCTCCACCGTACTGTCCGCCAGCGCGCGATAAGCATAGTATCCGACGGTGTGCTCGTTATTTCGTAGCTGGTAAACGTTGCCGGTAGCAATCTGCTCGGCGGTAATCGTGAGCTCTTCTCGCCACGTTTCAATCTGCGCAGCACCGTATCCCCAGTGAGCCTTAGAATCCAGCGTAAGCCGAGTAAGCGCTACGTGATCGGACGGGTGGGCGGGGAAGATGGGCATGGTCTATTCTAATTGTTTATCCTTTGCGACACTAAAGTTCTGGTTCATGCCTATCCCTTTCAGCTCAATGGAAGTCCACCCGTCCGGCAGTAGCGAATTTTTCTGCACCAACCCCTGCTCGGTGAAGTGCAGCCCGCCGAAGCCCAGGATCACCGCCTGCAGCAGCCCCCCGGCCGAAGTGCCGAAGTACGTGCTGGGACGTTGCTGGCGCAGCGACAGAATCCGGAAGGGCCCCTTGCGGTACGGTTCCAGGGCCTTTTCAAATAGTTGGGCTGCTCTCAGAGCATCGCCGGAGCGAGCCGCCGCTCCCGCTAGCATGCAAAAGCTCATGTTGGGCCCTTCCTCGTCGATCCGATTCTCGTAGTAAGCCAGATTCTGATGGATGATTTCAGGATCAGTGATTACGTCCAGCGGAAACGATATCAGGTTCACGTCGGCCTGCTTGATCATTTCCCCGTCGTAGGTATCGTGCTCTTGGACGGTGCCGTCGGCAAAGTATCGGATCACCAACCGGTCAGCTACTTCCTGCCACATCGGATCGGGAACTTCCCCCACCAACTGGGCGGCGCGCCCCGCTGCGGCCAGCACCTGCCGGGCACCGCCGTTGGTGAAGGCGTCGTTGTCCACGTTGATGGCGTACTCGTCGGAGCCGACCACATTCCTGATTTCATAGTCGCCCGCCTGGTTCGGCTCCGAGCGACTCACCCAGAAGTCAGCCACTTCTTTCAGCAGCGGGTAGCCCCGGTCGCGGAGCCAGGCAGTGTCCTGGGTAACGCAGTAGTAGCGCCAGAAGGCCAGCCCCACGTCGCTGCTGATGTGGTGCTGAAAGGGCCCGGTCAGGTACAACAGCGATGTTTGCTCTTCCCCCGTACTGCCCGATTCCCAGGGGAACATCGCGCCCCGGTAGCCGTGCGCCGCCGCGTTCTGCCGGGCCGTCGCCAGCCGGTTCCAGCGGTACTCCAGCATGGAGCGCGCCGCTGCCGGGTTGATCAGCAACAGGGCCGGATAAATCCAGAAGTCGGCGTCCCAGAGCGTTTTGTAACCCCAGTAGTCGACGCCCAGCCCCATGCAGGCACTGCTAAACGCGGTTTGTTCGCTCACGAAGGAGTTGATGCTGAACATCATCTGCCGGACGTCTTTGTTCACCTCGGGGGCCCCGTCGATCACAATGTCGGTCTTCTGCCAAAAGTCTTCCCAGGTGGCTCGGTGCTGGTTGATGATCTTCTCGGGACCGGTCAGGTAGGTATAAATGTTGAGCCGGGCGGTTTCGGCCATCGGATCAGAGTAATTATACGTGGTGCCCACCGAGCCGATCAGGTAGAAAGTGAAGCTTTCCCCCCGGCGGAGCAGCTTCTCAAAACCGAGGGAGGGTTGCCCTTGGCCGTCGTCGGTGTAGTGCAGCGGGGGTTTGTCGTCCGCAAAGTGGAAGGTGGAGGTGGTGGAGAGGGTGTACTTTCCGGTCGGGCTGCTGGCCGAGGCGGTAAACAGGGGGATCTGCCGCTCGCGGAGTTGACTTAGGTACTGGGAAGACTGAAACGCGTAGGGGGGCGCGGTGCTGAGCACGTTCTTGATACTGAAAAAGCGGTCTTCCTGGGCGCGGATGGTCACTTTGACAATCCCGGTTTGCAGCATATGCTTCAGGGCGTAGACCGTGTGCTCGACCGCCAGACCCTCAAAGCCAAAGGTCGTTTTGAACCAACCCTCGCGGAAGTTGAATTCCTGCTGCCAGTTTGCTAACTCATCCAGGCTTGCTTTGGAGAACGACTTCCCTTTCAAAAAGTCAGCTTGTTCGGTTGGCTGCGCTTCCGGCTCCATCACGATGAGTTCCAGTTGGGTAAAGTCAATCGCCTGGATCGCACTTTCTACCCCTTTGTCCGGAAACTCGTCAAATATTCCGTTCAGCTGAACTCGATTACCCGGCAGGGCTTTCTCAGAAAGAGTGATGCCGTACACCCCGTTGGCCAGGGTAACCGGCGCGTATTCTTCGTAGCCCGGCCGAGCGATGCGGGTCCAGGCATCCGCTCCGTTTTGGGCGTTAGAGAAAGTGGGTGAGTTTACAAGCAGCGCAATAAAAGCGATACTAGTTGTTAGTTTCATGTACGGAATTGATCAGATTGCTGATCCAAAGATAGGAAACTAAAAACGCATATATTATACAAATTGAGAGCACTCGTTTCTGGTGTAAATACAGTGATAAAAATTGTCAGCACCTACACGGCTTCCCCTTGGCCATTCAAGACGCCTCCCGGCCTTCATTAAGGGCTCATTGCAATGACTGGAAAAATTGTTATCTAATAAAGTGAAAAAGCTTATCTTTGAGGAAGCCGAAAATAGTAAAAAATGAACGTAGAAACCGAAAAAGCAACTGTCCTTAGCCAATTAGAACAAGTAGAAGACCTGGAGCTAATTCTGGCAATTAAGCATCTGCTAGATTATGGATTGAGAAAGGAACCGACCGATCCTGCTTTCACCGCCGCGTTAGAGCGAGCTATCTGCCAATCCGAACAGGGTGACGGGCGAGCTCATCAGTTGGTGAAACAAGACTTTCGCAACCGCTATTCCGCATGAGGTTGCCCGTTGTGTGGACGCCAGAAGCGGAAAGAACTTTTCAAGCTCAACTAGACTATTTGGAAGAGAACTGGCCCGATGTAACTTTGCGTAAGTTTATAGACCGGGTTTTTGAAGTTATCGACCAACTAGAAGAACGCCCTGAGATATACCCGGCTTACCGGCCAGATAAGCGTATTCATCGTGGGGTAATCAATCCGTACGTTACACTCTATTATAAAATTAAAGAAGAACAGATCGACCTACTATTGTTTTGGCGCAATCGGCAGGACCCTGGTAAATTTCCTCTATAAAAACTCACGTTAACACCCGCACGACTTTCCCTTCGCTTTCTCAAACGCTTCGCGCCCTTCCCTAAAAGCAAACCAAGCGATGCCCAGCGCTCCCACCGCGTCTACGTAGGGAATACGAAAAACCTCGTAGAGCACGCTCGACACCAGCAGCAGCACCGATAAGTACAAGCACGTCTTCGTGCAGTGCGCATCGGAGATGATGGGATCGGATTGCAACGCCCGGCCGACGCGCTCCTTGTAGCGGGCCAGGTAGAACATGGTCACAATCGACAGCGAAGCGATGATGATGCCCACGACGGTGGTGTCGGGTTGCTCTCCCGTATAGATCGTGAGCAGCGAACTGACCACGATGCCCACCGCCAGCAGGTAGAAACTAAAGCCCGTCAACTGCAAGGCTTGCTTCTCGAAGCGGTCGCGGTCGGAGGAGCCGGGCTCAATGGCTCCCCGCTGCATACGGTACACCAGGTGCGCAATGCCAATGCCCGACAGCACCTCCACGAAGCTGTCCACTCCGAACCCGAACAGCGCCAGGGTGTCGTCAGCCAATCCGTAGTAGGTCGACACCAGGCCTTCCAGCAAATTGTAGAAAATGGTGACCATGCTCAGCCAGAAGGCCAGCCGGAGTTGCTGCGTGGTTTCCGGTTGTTGTAGGGTATTCATGGGTTAGTGGGTTTGTAGTTCGCACACCTCACCGGCCACCTCAAACTGCACGGTGATGTGATCAATCTGATGCTGCTTGAGCAGCTGGTTCACCCGCCCGCGCACGGTGGCCAGTTTGTCAATCGGGCGACTCTGGTGCAGCACCAGGTGGGCGCTGAGCACGTGGTAGTTTCCGTCGAGCGTCCACACGTGCATATCGTGCACGTCGGCAATTTCATCCAGTTGCAGCACTTCGCGGCGGATGTCGTCAATATTTACGTTATCGGGTGTGGCCTGTAAGAAGATTCGCAGCACCTGCCGCAGGTTCTTAAAGGCGTTCCACAGGATGAATCCGGCAATGCCCAGCGACAGCAGCGGATCAATCCAGTAGTAATCGGTGAAGAGCAGCACCACGCTGCCCAGCAGCACGGCCACCCAACCCAGGGCGTCTTCCAGCAGGTGCAGCATCACGGTGCGCTGGTTGAGCGAGTCTTTTTCGCGCCGCAGCTTCCAGACCGCCGCCCCGTTCATTGCCACTCCCAAGATCGCCAGGTAGAGCATCCCCTGGGCATCCACCGGTTCGGGAGTGAGCAGGCGGGGCACGGTTTCGATGATGATCACCACCGAACCGGCCAGCAAGATAATGCCGTTG
This sequence comes from Cyclobacteriaceae bacterium, assembly GCA_965217305.1. Taxonomy (GTDB): domain Bacteria; phylum Bacteroidota; class Bacteroidia; order Cytophagales; family Cyclobacteriaceae; genus Tunicatimonas. The sequence continues at coordinate 995,890 of CBDCHN010000012.1, read as the reverse complement.
ATAAGCGCCCCCAGGGGCGAAAAGCGCTTGTAACCAAAGGAGTAGGCCTTGCTGCGCCCTTTTTGCGCGTACGACTCCAGAAAGAGCGACGAACCAATCGCCAGCGTGTCGCCCAGGTCGTGCACCGCGTCGGCCAGAATGGCCATGGAGTTGGTCATGATGCCGCCCACAAACTCGATGATGGTGAAGGCGGCGTTGAGGAAAAAAGCGACCTTCAGGTTGCTGGTCACCGGATGCACGTGCGCTCCCCGTGAAGACCCGTGATCATGGTTGCAAGAGGAGGTATGCTGATGAGATTCGCCCATATCAAGCTAAACAGTAGCGGTCAGCAAATATGTTCATAAATATTTGATTATCCTTCCAACCAAAGCCTACCCATTCGGTGTCTTATGATTATTCAAGTCAATCACCTTTAAACCCAGCATCCATGAATATCCCTGCTTCGCTTTTCCCGCGTCTTCGCTCCGGCCTTGCGCTGGTGGCCTCTCTACTGCTGCTCGGCACGGCCTGTTCCGACAACGTAGAAATCACCCACCGTTACACCTTTATGCGGCCCGTCTACACGTCCACCGCCGAAATCCGCAACAGCTTCGCCGTGGAGGCTCCGCGCACGCTCACCGGCACCGGCAAAATCTACTACCGTGCCCCCTACGTGTTCGTGAACCAACCCGGCGAGGGCGTGCACATTATCAATAACACCGATCCGGCGAATCCGGTTAACGAGAAATTTATTAACATTCCCGGTAACTTCGATCTGGCCGTGCAGGGCAATATTCTGTACGCCGACAGCTATATCGATCTGCTGGCCATCGACATCAGCAACGTGAACAGCGTGCGCATTGCCGAGCGGGTGGAGGGGGCCTTCCCCGCCTACAACAGCTGGGGGTTTAGTTGGAACGAGGCAACCGGGGTGGTCACCCGCTGGGAAGAAGACGAAGCGGTAGAGGTGTTTGAAGACGAACTCACCGCGATGAACGCACCAGGCTTGTTCTGGTTTCGGGGGGGGATTGCCCGCAACGATATGGCGTTTGCTCAAACGGCTAACTTTGCTTCTTTCGACGTTGCCGGGAGCAGCGTGTCGTCCGATGGCGCGGGCATCGGCGGCTCCATGGCGCGCTTTGCCATTGCCGACGAGCGCCTGTATACGATTGATGATTACCAGATTAAGGTGTTTTCGGTAGAGAACCCTACCAACCCGGTGTTGGGCGACTCGGTACCGGTGGAGTGGGGCATCGAGACTTTGTTTCCTTACAAGGATAAGCTGTTTATCGGCTCGCGCAACGGCATGTTCATCTACGACCGTAGTGATCCGGACCGTCCCTACATTATATCAGAGTTTCGGCATGCTACCAGCTGTGACCCGGTGGTGGCCAACGACACCATGGCCTACGTGACGCTGCGCTCGGGCAACGCCTGCGAAGGCTTCACCGATCAGCTCGACGTGATCGACATTCGCGACGTGACCCGACCCCGGCTGGTGAAAACCTATCCGATGGACAACCCCCACGGGCTGGGCATCAGTGGCACCACCTTGTTTCTCTGCGAGGGTGAGTACGGGTTAAAAGTGTTTGATGCCACCAAATCCCGTGATATCACCGGGCTGGCGCACTTTAAAGACGTGCACGCCTACGACGTGATTCCGTTAGGAGAAATTTTGATGATGGTGGGCGACGACGGTTTGTACCAGTACGACTACTCTGACCCCACCCGGGTGCGGCAACTGAGTAAGCTGGACATTGTGCGTCCTCCCACCGTATCGCGATGAGTAGGCCGTTTGACTTACCAAAAGGGGGGAGGGGCATCGCCCAATCCCTCCTGCTGATTGCACTGCTGCTCTCCGCCTGGTCGGCGACGGGCCAGTCACTTCGGACGGTAACGGTAGACCTGAAAAACGGCACGTCGCTAACGGGTGAAATGGCAGTAACGGTGCAGAAGGATTACCTGACGCTGATGCGTAAAGACCAGCCGCTCATTCACATCCCGTACCGCAAGGTTCGGCACATCTACTTTGGCGCCGATCCCGAGCGAATGCCAGTGGCTCCGCGGGAATATCTGAAGCAGCGTCGGCAGTTTTTTCATTTGGGAGAGTTTAGCGTGCTGGTCGGGGATAACCAAAACAATCCTAACACCGGTATCGGTGTGCACACCGTAAATGGCTACCACTTTGATCCCCGCCTGGGGGTCGGACTAGGGGTGGGTATCGATCGCTACGGAACCGTGAGTACTTTGCCGGTGTACGCCAGCCTACGGGGGGTGCTACTTAAAAGTAAAGTAAGTCCCTATTATTTTTTGAACGCCGGACGCAGTCGAGGATGGGGAAACAACGATCTGGACGGAATCGTTACCCACCTGAGTGTTAAAGGGGGGTGGATGTTGCACGCCGGATTAGGCTATCAGATCAACTTCGCTCGCTCGGCCCTGCTCGTTCACGGCGGATTCAAGTCGCAGCAAGCCGATATCAATTATCGTCAGAACTGGTGGGGAACGCGTTCGGAAGTAGCAGAAAAGCGGACCTTTCGCCGACTCACCATTGGCATTGGGTTGATGCTGTAGGGCGGAGAACCAAAACTTTTGGTAGCTTTGCAGCACCGTTTAACAAAACTTTGCCCGCATGCGCCTTTGGTTACTTGTCCTTTTCTTTCTTCAGTTCAGCGTGGTTGGATCTGCCCAGCCCAGTCCCGACGTTTTGTACGGCGACCTGTTCCGGGCGGTGCAACTGGCCCCGGTCTTTGAAGATTCCAAAACCTTTCCCGACTGCTTACCCAAGCAGCAACCGGAAGCAATCTTAGCTGACTACGACGCCCAGAAAAATCAGCCGGATTTTGATCTGGAAGCGTTCGTACTGGAACACTTTGCCCTGCCGCCCAATCCTTCGTCGGGTTTCCAGACGGATACTACCAACAATATTGAAAAGCACATCGAGGAGCTGTGGCCGGTGCTCACGCGCGCCCCGTCGGCGGGGGGCAACTCCTCGCTTATTGGCTTGCCCAACCCCTACGTGGTGCCCGGCGGGCGGTTTCGAGAGATTTACTACTGGGACAGCTACTTTACCATGCTCGGACTGGCCGAAGACGGTCGCGATGATCTGATTGAGGACATGGTAAAGAATTTTGCCTACCTGATTGATACCATTGGATTTATTCCCAACGGCAACCGCACCTACTACACCAGCCGGTCGCAGCCGCCCTTCTTCTCGCTGATGGTGCGGCTGCTGGCCAAACGACGCGGTCAGGACATATTGGTAGCCTATCTGCCGCAACTGGAGAAAGAATACGCCTTCTGGATGGACGGAGCCGACCAACTCACCGAATCTGACTCAGCCCACCGGCGCGTGGTGCGGGTGGGGGAGGCGGTGCTCAATCGCTACTGGGACGACCGTCCGGTACCCCGCCCCGAGGCCTACAAGGAAGACGTTGCCCTGGCCGCCGAAGCGGAGGGCCGAACCGCCGAAGAAGTGTACCGCAATCTGCGGGCGGCGGCCGAATCGGGCTGGGACTTCAGCAGCCGCTGGTTCGCCGACGGGGAGCAATTTTCAACCATTCGCACCACCGAACTGATTCCGGTCGACCTGAACTCCCTGATCTATCATCTGGAGATGACCCTGGCGGATGCGTATGGTCGGCGCGGAGATGGTACCGAACGGGCCCGGATGTCCAAGAAAGCTCAGGAGCGTCGTCGCGCCATCCAGCGATACTGCTGGAGCCCGGACGAGCGCTTCTACTTTGATTACGATTTTCTTAATCAAAAAACCACGGGACAACGCACGCTGGCCGCCGTTTACCCTTTGTTCTTCAAACTGGCCCGACAAGGCGAAGCCCGAGCGGTGGCTCAGGGGTTAGAAGCACAGTTTCTGGGGCCCGGCGGACTCCGCACCACCCTCAAAAAGACCGGACAGCAGTGGGATGCTCCCAACGGCTGGGCTCCTTTGCAGTGGGTGGCGGTGCACGGTTTGCGACAGTACGGCTACGACCAGCTGGCCGATGAAATCAGTCAGCGGTGGCGGGCCAACAATGAGCGGGTATACGCTAACACCGGTAAGTTGGTGGAGAAATACAACGTGGATGACATTGAACTGGAGGCGGGGGGAGGAGAGTATCCCGTGCAGGACGGCTTTGGCTGGTCCAACGGGGTATACCTGAAGATGGCTAGCGATGCAATTGAAAAATAGTTACCGGTGCAACCTCGGACCATAATTTCCGTATCTAATTTGTATCAACAACAATTGTAGTTACACTTAAATCAAAAATTATGAAAAAAGTACGCATCGGCTATTACGTAGCCCTCGGATTATTTACTGCCCTGATGTTATTTTCGGTCTTCAACTACGTGTTTCAGAACGAAACGGTACAGGGAGCCTTTACCTCTCTGGGGTTTCCTACCTTTTTAATATACCCCTTGGCCATCGCCAAGTTGCTGGGACTAGTGGCTATCTGGACCAAGCAGTCGGTGGTGCTGAAGGAGTGGGCCTACGCCGGTTTCACCTTCAACATCGTTTTGGCGGCTTCGGCCCATCTAAACGCGGGCGATGGCCAAGCGGCCGGAGCCTTTGTGGCGTTGCTGCTTATTCTAACTGCCTATTTCTTAGAGAAAAAAGCGTTTCCGCACAAAACCGTAGAATCTATAACGCGGGCGGCACAGGTAGCGTAGCGTTGCAAACAATAAGGAATCATAACCCAGCAGATACCCGGCACAAGAGTACCTTTGGGATAAAAAAAAAGCAGGAACCACCCAGTGTCGTTCCTACTTTTGCTTTTTGTGGTAAGGTGTTCTTAGGAATGCTTCGCTGAAGCCTTAAACTCCTGCACTTGACCCAATGCTCCCCGAACCAAGTTCATTTGTTCATCCAGTTTTTCCTTTATGTAGTCTGGAAATTTGGTGGCCATTTCCTCATTATACGTCTCAATAGCGTGTTTTTCGCCGCGAATGCACTCATCCAAAACCGCTTGATTGTCGTTGGAAGACAACTTGGTTTTAAAATCCATCCACCCCCGGTGAAGCTTACTTAGGATAGAATCCGAAGGCTCCTTGTCATCACTGTAGTCTTTAATAAGAATTTCTTCAATGTCGCCCCGAAACTCAGCACGCTGCTGGGACAAGCGGTACAGAATGGTCTTCAGTTCCGGATCCTCGATGTTTTCAGAAGCTTCTTTGTAGCCTCGATCGCTGTCCTTGTTCAACTGTACAAGGGTGCGCAGGCTTTTCACTACTGCTTTATTGTGGTCGCTCATGGTGATTACGTTAAGGTTGGTAATAAATAAGTTGACAATAAATTGTCGTCATAACCCCATGAAATAACTTTGCCATGCGCGGTAATTAAACCAACGTAGAATACAAGTTGCTGACAATCAGACTTTTACAGCTGAAAACTATCTCTACCAACCAATGATGAGGCTGAAAATAGGGTTTAGCTGAGGAATTGGTTCCCCAGTTTAGTGGACATATCAAATCTAGACGCAAATATAGTAAATACCATACATGGCCGATTGACCACATTATAAGACTGAATTATCGATTAAACTAACTTTAAGACGATATATAGTTAAAGGAGAAATTTGAAAAGCCATAATTTGTACGTATTTTCGACATTATTACTTAAATCTTACATGCGTGCTTCTTATGAAAAACAGCGACTTTTTGGTATGGCGACAGCGCCGTCACCAGGACCAGTTTAAAATCAGCTACGAGTGTTACTGTACCCCTTTGTTGAGCAACAAGCAACATTCGTTCAAAGTAGGAAAGATATACAGCGGTCGTTACTACAACGGACTCTACCAAGTGTCAGCCGACTGGGGAAGAGAAGAAACCCATCACCTGAGCCGAAGCGAATTTGAGGCCTATTTCCGGCTGGTGAACCGCCCTAGTGAGGTGTACGGCACTTAGGCGCTCATGCGGATCGGGCTGCACAAGGTAGCGGCCGCCTGCACGATGAGCCGATTATTGCGCCGGTGGGTCAGGCAATCCTCAATGTAACTGACCGAGTAACCGGTGAGCTCACTAATTTGCTGGTAGTGTTCCTGACCCAAAAACTTTTTTATCTCGCGGATATTTTTCATATTCGTACTTCATTTAAGTACAAGTAACTACTTTATTGAAGTACTTTCCAAGCGATTTGTTCTTTATTTAAGCATAACCGTCCGCAAATGCCTGATAATCAATACAAAAAATTTGTCAACCAGCGATTCTTTGAGTGTATCACTATGCTTAAAAGTCGTAACCAGATTAATTCCGACCGGGAATTTGCCCTCAGCATCGGAATTTCTCCTTCTAACCTGGGGGACATCAAAGCCGACCGCCGTTCGGTCACCATTGAGATATTGAACCGCGCTACCGACACTTTTGGTATCAACAGTGCCTACATCATCACCGGGGCGGGGCATCCGTTCGTCAAGCCAGCGGATGGTGCGGTGGTTCAGATGCCGGTGAAAACCCGCGAGGTGGTGGTGGTGGCCACCCAAGACACCACCGGCAACACCACCGTGCCGCTCATCAACCACAAGGCCGCAGCCACCTTTGTGGCTGGTTACCAATCGCAGGAGTGGTTTGAGGAGCAAGACAGCATCTTGCTACCTTCTTATATGATCAAGGAGGGGCAATGCTACGCGCTGCAGGTGAGTGGCGACAGCATGGAGCCCACCCTGTTGCCAGACGATTGGGTGATCTGCCGACTCCTCGATAGTTCCGAGTATCGCTACCTGAGCGACGGCGAGGTGTACGTGGTGGTTTCGCAGCAAAAAGGTATTCAGGTGAAGCGCGTGCGCAACCGCCTGCACCAGTACGGAGTGTTGCGTTGCTTGTCCGATAATCCTAAGCACGACACCTTTGACATTCCCGAAGAAGAACTGTTGCAGGTGTGGAAGGTGGAGTGGCACCTGCGCTCGCACCTGCCCGAAGTGAGTCCCGACATCGATCATTTGCAGGACAATCTGCAAACGATGATGGAGGAAATGAAAAAACTGCGCGCCGACTACAACGGCGAAATCCTACCCAACTAAGTCCCGATTTTTGGTGGTTCCCTAAACTTTTTAGAAGAAACCCTCTTCTTATGAGTAGAAGGATTCATTATGATACACTATAAGTCGGCCGAGGAGATTGAACTCATCCGCGAAAGCGCGCTAATTGTCTCCCGTACGCTGGGCATGCTGGCCGAAGAGATCGGTCCGGGAGTTACTCCGCTCTACCTCGACCACCGTGCCGAAGAATTTATTCGCGACCAAGGAGCGGTCCCCGGATTTTTGGGTCTGTACGACTGCCCCAGCACCCTGCTCACTTCGGTGAACGAGCAGGTGGTGCACGGCCTGCCCAACAAGCGCCCCCTGCAAGAAGGAGACATCGTTTCTATCGACTGCGGAGCCAAAATGAACGGCTACTACGGCGACCACGCCTACACCTTTGCCATTGGCGACATTGCCCCCGACACCCAACGCTTGCTCGACGTCACTCTGGAGTGCCTGTATCTGGGCATTGAGCAGGCACGGGTGGGCAAGCGGCTGGGCGACGTGGGCTACGCCATTCAGCAGCACGCCGAGAAGAACGGCTACGGAGTGGTGCGCGAACTGGTGGGGCACGGCCTGGGCAAGCACATGCACGAGTCGCCCGAGGTGGCCAACTACGGCAAGCGCGGTAAGGGAGGCAAGCTCAAAAACGGACTGGTGATTGCTATTGAGCCGATGATCAACATGGGCTCGCGCCGCATCAAGCAACTCTCCGACGGCTGGACCATCGTGACGTCCGACCGCAAGCCTTCGGCGCACTTCGAGCACGACGTGGCCATTGTGAACGGCAAGCCTGAAATTCTCAGTACGTTTCGATACGTTGAAGAAGCGCTGGCGCAGAAAGAACGACTGGTTTCTTAGCGCGAGCCGGAGGCTTATCCAAAAACTTCCTCCACCGAAATACGAAATCCCGGCACTACGGGATCGGCCGAGCAAACGGATCCTTCCGGGCAAACGACCACCGATGAGGGTGAGGTATGAATCCAAACCTGCCTAATTTGTGGATAGATGTACCACACCATTTGCACCCCTGCTGCTAAGTATTCCAAAATCTTTTTCTTGTTTTTGAGATCAGAATTGGAGGGCGAAGACACTTCAATTACTAAAGCCGGAGCTTCAGGAGCCGTATCCGGATGCTTGATCTGCTTACGCGTCAGGTAGACCGCGTCCGGACGGCGATAGGCTTCCAGTGTGCTAAAGTAGCAGTCCGCTTCGGCCATAATACTGTTGCCCTGTTGAAAGTCTTTGGTTTGAATATGTTTTCTAACAATATTGTCGATAATATATCGCTCATCGGGTTTCATATAGGCTTTCTTTTCTACCCATCCTCGTTTCCATTCGTACTTATAGGTTTTCTTCTCTAGGTACTTTTGCCGGAAGGCGTCCAGTGAGATCGGCTTGCTATTGACTATCCCCGGGGGGCGGTGAACTTGCTCGGTGACGGTGGTCATAGGGTATCAGTTTTTGTTGACGACGAGTTAGACGATAGCTTTCTCCCGCCGACTGGCCAGCGTACGAAACTCACCCAACTCATCCACCAGTTGCTGCAATTCACTCATGGTGATGTGCTGGTGGGTGTCGCATTTGGCGGTGCCCACCTCAATGAGGATGCCATCGTAGAGGTAGTGCTCGTCGTTGAGCGTCATGCGCATGGCCTTCACCGTCTCTTCCACGATTTTATCGCGCATCTTGGGACCTAGCGAGTGACTGGGGTCAAAGAACAGCGACACGTTTTTATCCAGGTGACGCTGCTTGGTGCGGCGGGCGGCGTGGTGGATGGGCAGGTTGCGGTATTGGCCCTTGGCGGGCAAATCGCAACCCCGTTGAATCAGGATCGTTTTCGGAGCCATCGAGGCGTAATCCACCAGCCCGTCCCACACCGTCTCAATGCTGGTTTTGCCCGTGAAGTCGGCGGTTTCTGATTTCTTATACTCTTCGCCCAGCCACTTACCGTTCTTGAGGCCCACCATCCAGCCGTGCTCCTTGGCGAACCCGGCCATCTGCCGGATGTGCCACCCCAGCTGGTCGACGGCCGAATTCCAGATAAGAAACGGATCGTGGGGAAACGACTTTTTGATGCAGGCTAGTTGAATGGCCGGTAGCATAATTTCGGAAGAGCCGATCAGGCCGGTGTCGCGGTAGAGTTTTTCGGCCATCTGCACGGTGGGCAGCGGCTCCAGGTCGTGGGCGTTGCCGCCGTGGCCAAAGATATCGAAGTTGCGCATAATGGCCTCGAAGTCGTAGCCCATAAAGCCCTTGTCCGAATTGGCGTGGTCAAAGTTGGTGCGCGATTTTAGCCCCACGGTGCGGGCCCCGTAGATGGCGGGTTGCCCGTCAACCGTGATCTCGGCCATTTTGTAGACCTCCTCAATGTTGAAGTCGTCAAGCGAATCGGGACCGGCGAATACTTGAATGTCAGGATTTTTCATAGGTAGTGTTAGGTGAAGTAAAGCGTAAAAGTACGGAATAATCATCGGGCGAGAAACGATTCAATGAGGTTCATTCTAAATTTTATCTATTTTAAAAAAATGTAAATCACATTTGCTTGTGTAAAGTAAAATAGCAATATTAGCGAATCATTTGTCGGTTATCCTGCAATCCTTACAACTTTTTGCAGCTAGTTTATTTACTAAATTAGAAGATAGCCGGGATAATATATCATTTATTTAATACACGTAAATCCTAATCTTATGCTTAAACATGTACCAACCCGGTGTTGGTCGGTTCTCTTGGCCTTGCTGCTAACCACCGGCCTCACCTACGCGCAAACAACGATCAGCGGTACCATCACCGACGATGAAGACGGGGGCGCGCTGCCCGGAGTCAACGTGGTGGTAAAAGGAACCACCGTGGGCACCGTCACCAACATTGAAGGCGGCTACTCGCTGCGGGTTCCCGCCGATGCACAAACGCTCGTGTTTTCTTCGGTAGGCTACGGCGTGCGCGAAGAAGAAATTGGTAACCGCACCACCATCGACATGCGGATGGACCCTGACATCAAGTCGCTCAGCGAAGTGGTGGTGGTGGGCTACGGCACGCAGGATTCGCGCGACGTGACGGCGGCCATTGCTTCGGTGAGTGCCGAAGATATTGAAAAAATTCCGGTAGCCAGTGGCGTGCAGGCCATCCAGGGCCAGGTAGCCGGAGTTGACGTGATGTCGGGTGGTGGTCGGCCCGGACAAGCTCCCTCCATTCGGATTCGCGGACGTCGTTCTATTTCGGCTTCCAACGATCCGCTGTACGTGATCGACGGAATTCCGCAGACCAGTAGCACCAGCGCTATCTTCGACATCAATCCGCAGGACATTGAGTCTATGGAAATCCTCAAGGATGCGGCTTCTACCTCTATCTACGGATCACGGGGGGCCAACGGCGTCATTCTGATCACCACCAAGCGGGGCGAGCCGGGCGAGACCAAGGTGACCTACAACGGTTACTACGGTATTTCCAACGCCTTGCGCACCGCCGATATGATGAACGGAGCCGAGTTTGCCGCGCTCAAACGCGAATCGCGCCGCTGGGATCCGGAAACCCGCCTGGTCGATTACAACGGCGAACTACCCGCCGACGAACTGGTGTTCGACGATCCGGTAGAACTGGAGTCTATTGCCCAGGGGCGCTCTACCGACTACCAAGATTTGGTGTTGCAGAACGGCTACCAAACCAACCACCAACTCAGCGTGCGCGGTGGCACCGAAAAGACCAGGTTCAGCGTTGCCCTAGGCTACTTCAAGGAGCAGGGCATCATCAGCGTGCTGGATTATACGCGGACGAATGGTACCCTCAACCTGGATCATCAGATCAACGATGTTTTTAAAGTAGGCTTGTCGACCATCACTTCTTACTCAACGCAAAATTTCGGCAACGGCAGCATTATGGGGGAGGCGCTGTCTAACAATCCCCTGGGTGTTCCTTACGATGAAGAAGGTAACCTGCGCTTTTTGCCGACCAACGACGGCATCCGCACCAACCCCTTGAGCGAGTTAGTTGAAAATGCCTTTATTGACGAACGGAGAGCAATTCGTATTTTTGCACCCTTGTTTCTGGAAGCAAAGATAGCCGACGGTTTAAAGTACAAAGCTACCTTCGGCCCGGATATCCGCCTGGAGCGTGAGGGCTACTTTGCCGCTAGCGAAACCAATACCAATCGCGGCGGACCGGCCCGGGCAGCGGCTGACAATCGGCAGAGCATTGGCTACACACTTGAAAACCTGCTTACCTGGGAGAAGAATTATAGTAACCGGCACGAGTTCAAAGTGACCCTGCTACAGAGTATCCAGTCCTCCCAATTTGAACGCTACGCAGTCGATGTAGCTAATCTTCCCTATGAATCGCAACTGTTTTATAACCTTGGTACCGCCGAGGTAAAAGGAGACTTATACAGTAGACTTTCGACCTGGCAGTTGGCTTCTTTTATGGGACGGGTCAACTATAAGTTTGCCGACAAGTACAATATTCAGGCTACCCTGCGGGCTGATGGTTCATCTCGACTGGCTGAGGGTAACCAGTGGAGCTACTTCCCGGGTATCTCAGCCGGGTGGCGCATCAGCGATGAAGCGATCTTTGCCGATTCGGACTTCTTGCAGGAACTGAAACTGCGGGCGGGCTACGGCTTGGTCGGAAACACTTCCATCAGTCCGTACCAAACCTTCGGTCGACTGCGCCGCACCACCTACGCCTGGGACGAAACCCCCGCCTTCGGTTACGCCCTAGAGGAAATTCCGAACGAACTACTGGGATGGGAAACTACCTCGGAGGTGAACGTCGGACTGGACTATGGCCTGTTCGGTGGGCGGGTGTTCGGTAGCCTGGACTTCTTCCGGGCCAATACCAACGATCTGTTATTGTTCCGTAATCTTCCCTATACTTCCGGTTACGATAATATCCTGCAAAATACCGGCTCTACTCAAACCCAGGGGGTAGAATTCTTCGTAGCGGCCAATATCATCAACAGCCCCGGCGGTTTCAAGTGGAATGCTTCGTTTAACGCCTCTCGGGTGAACGAAGAAATCACCAATCTGGCACTGACCGACGAGGCGGGTAATCCCATTGATGACGTGGGCAACGGTTGGTTTATCGGTCAGCCCATCAAGGTGTTTTACGACTACGAGAAAGAGGGCATTTACCAGCTAGACGAGGTGGATCTGGCCCGCGATCGGGAGCAAAAGGTGCCGGGAGAGGTTAAAATTAAGGATCAGGATGGGGATAATTTAATTACTCCCGCTGACCGTAAGATCATTGGTACCGACTTGCCCAAAATACTGGGCGGCTTAACCAATAGCTTTGAGTATAAGGGAGTTAGCTTTAGCTTCTTCTTTTACTACCGTCTGGGCCACACCATCCGCAGTCGCTTCCACGATAGTAGCAACTCGCTGTTCGCGCGCTACAACAACCTGGACGTGGATTACTGGACCAAAGATAATCCGACGAACGCGTATCCCCGGCCCAACCAGAATCAGGAGTTTCCCCGCAACGGATCCAGCCTAACCTACTTTGACGGTTCGTACGTGAAACTGCGCAACGTGAATGTGGGGTATAAGTTCCCCGAGAGCCTCACCAACCGCATTGGGATGAGCAACCTGCGGCTCTACGCTTCTGGGCAAAACCTGTGGTTTTGGTCTAAGTTTGATACGTTTGATCCTGAAACCAACGATCCAGACAATACCAATGAGCCGCAGATTAACTTAGGGACCATTCCCAGTACCCGGCTCTTTATTTTAGGGATTAGTGCTCAATTCTTATCCAAATAATGGCAACTATGAAAACGAAAATAACCGCTCTTACCCTGTGCGCCCTGATTTGGGGAACACAATCGTGCAACGACTACTTGCAGGAAGAACTAGTGTCCGATGTGTCGGCCGCCACCTACTATACCACTCCGCAGGGGTGGGAAGACGCCGTGCGTGCCACCTACTCCACCATGAAGGATTACTACGGCAGCGAAATGGGCTTCACCATGACGGTGTTCGGCACCGACGTGCACACCAACGGAGCCGACGGTGGCCATAAGTCGATCAACTTCTACGACAACGGTCTCAACTCCGAAGAAAGTTATATGCGAGATACCTGGAGGAGCTTCTACCGGGGCATCAACCAGGCTAACGCCGTGATCAACCGGTCGGAGGGCATCGATCTGGATCAGGAAGTGATCGACCAGCGCATTGCCGAAGTTCGCTTTTTACGGGCCCAGTACTACTTTATGCTCACCCGCACCTACGGCGACATTCACCTAAGCCTGGAGGAGACCGAGGGCGTAGAAATCACGGCCAACAAAACTCCAGCCAGTGAAATTTACTCTACCGCGATCATCCCCGATCTGGAAGCGGCTATTGCCACACTTCCGGCGGAGCAAGGAGACCTGGGGCGCGCTACCAAACCCGCGGCCGAATACTTACTCGGGCTGGTGCTGCTCACCCGTAGCTATCAGCCCTATGCGGAGGCCAATGATGCGGCGCGTGCCGAAGCCTTATTCACCACCGTAATCAACGACTATGGCTTCGAGCTGGCTAGCAGCTACCGCGAACTCTGGGGACTGGACGAACTGTCGCTTCCGGCTAACGTAGGCGGCGCCGAGGACAACGCCGAAATCATCTTCACGGTGCAGAACTCCAAGGGGCAGGTCGACGAAGGACTGGATAACGATGGTCACCGAGGGCACCTGTATTTCTTAATGGAGTACGACAAACTGCCCGGCATGACCCGCGATATCGAGAACGGCCGCCCCTGGAAGCGTTTTCGCCCCACGCCCTATCACCTAAGCCTGTGGAACCGCGACATGGACCGCCGCTACGACGAAACATACAAGAGCGTGTGGTACGCCAACAGCGAGGGTAACATCCCCACCGACGAGGCAGGTAATCTCCTGTTCGGACTCGGTGATACCGCCATCTACGTTCCCGGCCCCGGCCAGAACGAGCGCTGGGACGAGGCGGCCAAGAAGCGTACTCCCTACGTAGTGATTACTCCCGAACCCGCCTTTGCAGACGATATCTGGTTCTACAACGAGAAGCTGTATCCCACGTTGGCTAAGTTCCTAGATAACACCCGCCCGAACCGGCAGCACACCCAGGGGCAGCGCGACTTCGTGATGATGCGACTGGGCGAAGCCTACCTGCTGCGGGCCGAGGCGCGTTTGCAGCAGGGCAACGCGGCCGGAGCCGCCGAAGACATCAACGTGATCCGTCGGCGCGCCGCCTGGGAAGGCATGGAAGATGCCATGACCATCACGCCCGCGGAGGCAACCCTAGAATTTTTGCTGGAAGAGCGGGCTCGGGAGATGGACGGCGAAGGACACCGCTGGTTCACGCTCACGCGCACCGGCACCCTGGTGCAACGCGTTCGGGAGCACAACCCGGAAGCCAGTCCTAACATCAAGGATTACCACGTGGTGCGCCCGATTCCGCAGGAACAGATCGACCGCACCGAAGGAGGCTACGAGCAAAACACGGGGTATCCCGGCTCCGGCACCTGATTTTGGTCAATTGCAATTGAATGAAAATGACTATCGGACACCCGATAGTCATTTTTTTTAGTCTGTCTGTTGGCTAGAACAAGAATTTTTGTCCCTGCACTAGTAAGTTTAGGGCCGTTTTGAACAGATATACAAATTTATTTTAAGTAATTAGCGGCTTTTTGTTGGCTTAAGTAAAATTAAATTTGAAATAGTTACATTTTATTCGTTACTTTGGATGTAAGAAATTAAATCAAACTAAATTGTTATCCTATGATTCTGGTAGACAGCGCTTTAAAGTTTAGAGAAGACATCGATCATCCCATCCAGGTTGGGCTCGTAGGGGCCGGCTATATGGCCACGGGCTTGGTCAACCAAATCGAACGATACGTGCCCGGCATGCGGGTGGCCGCCATTGCCAACCGCAACTTCGACCGCGCCCTGCGCTGCTACCACCAGGCCGGAGTGACCGACGTGAGCACCGTAGATGATGCTATCGCCCTGGACAAAAACATCGCAGCACGCGAATACACCGTATGCCACGACCCCGCACTGCTGTGTCACGCCAAAAACATCGACATCATCGTGGAGGCCACCGGCACCATCGAATTCGCTGCCCAGGTGGTACTCACCGCGGCGCAGCTTCGCAAGCCCGTCGTGCTGCTCAACGCTGAGGTAGACGCTACCTTAGGACCCATCCTGAAGCGCTACGCCGACCGGGCGGGGATCATCCTGAGCCAGAGCGACGGCGACCAGCCGGGCGTGATCATGAATCAGTACCGCTTTGTAAAAGGTCTTGGACTCACTCCCTTAGTCGCCGGAAACATCAAAGGCTTTTTGGATCAGCATAAGAACCCGACCGACATGGCGGCCTACGCCCGCAGCGCTAACCAGAGCCCGGAGATGATCACCAGCTTCACCGACGGCACCAAGGTGAATCTGGAGCAAGCTTCGATCGCCAACGCCACGGGCATGGGAGTGGCGCAGCGGGGCATGAGCACCTATCGCTCTAACGACCATATTGACGACCTCACGGCTATCTACGACGTAGACCAGCTGCTGGCCACCGGAGGAGTTGTCGACTACGTGGTGGGCCCCAAACCCGGACCGGGCATCTACGTGTTCGCTACCACCGATGATCCGATGGTGAAAGATTATCTTAACTATCTCAAACTAGGAAAAGGCCCGCTGTATAGTTTTTACACCCCCTACCACCTGTGTTTCTTCGAAGTACCTAATTCTATTGTGCGCGTGGCGCACTTCCACGACCCGGTAATGGCTCCGCTCGGCGGGCCGGTGGTGGAGGTGGCCGCCATTGCTAAACGCAACCTGCGTGCCGGTGAGACGCTCGACGGGATAGGCGGCTACGCTGCCTACGGAGAGTGCGAGAACGCTTCGGTGTGCCGCGAAGAGAATTTGCTGCCCATCGGGCTGGCGCAGGGTGTGCAACTGAAGCGCGACGTGCCCCAGGGTCAAGCCGTCACTTTTGACGACATCGAAGTGCCTGACGATCGTTTGGATTACCAACTGTACCAGGAGCAGTGCTCGGTTTTTAAGGAAGCTCCCCTCACCGTGGGGTAACCCTCACCGCGCCATTTTCAGTCACAGTAAGCGTGAGAAGAATGTATATCTGACTTTGCACCCGCTTCTTTTCCCCGAAGCGGGTTTTGCAATTTAGAACGGGCAAAATAAACCCCGTTCCGCTTTGACTTACCAATCTGATGCCTAATTTTGCGGCATCAATACAACACCTATTTTATTGTGAGACCATGGAATCGGAAGGAAAGAATCGGTATTCGGAAGATGAGCTAAAAGAGTTCGAGTCGATCATCGACCAAAAGCTAGCCAGTGCCCGCGAGGAGTTGGATACGATCAAAAACTCGCTGAGTCGCATCTATGACAACGGCACCGACAACACGGCGGGCAATAACAAACTACTGGAAGACGGGGCCGATACGCTGGAAAAAGAGAGCCTAAGCCAACTCGCCGCCCGCCAGCAGAAATTCATTGGGCAACTGGAAAACGCCAAGGCGCGCATCAAAAACGGTACCTACGGCATCTGCATCGACACCGGTAAACTGATCAGCAAAGAACGCCTCCGGGCCGTGCCCCACACCCGGCACTCCATCGAAGCCAAACTCAAGCAGCAGTAAACCCGCGGCGTGGATTTCCTAATCAAGCACATCGAGGCGCTTATCTTTAGCGCGAAAAACCCAATCACCGTTGTCGAGATTCAGCGCTGCCTGTCCGAAATGTTCGACGCGGACGTCTCCGAAGAAGATATTGAACGCAGTATTGCGTCGCTTCAGCAAAGGTATTCAAACGATTCGTTCGCCTTTGAAATCTTCGGAACGGGGGGGGGGTACCGCTTCCTGACCAAACCCGCTTATCAGGCCAGCATCGGCATCTTGCTCAAGCAGCAGTCCAAGAAGCGGCTCTCCACCGCAGCCCTGGAAACGCTCTCTATTGTGGCCTACAAACAGCCCATCACCAAGGCCGCCGTAGAACAAATTCGCGGCGTAGGCTGCGACTACGCCCTGCAAAAACTACTGGACAAATCACTTGTTGAAATCAAGGGAAAAGATACTACTCCGGGGCGCCCAATTCTCTACGGCACCTCAGAGCAGTTTATGGATTACTTCGGGATCAATAGCCTGCAAGACTTGCCTACCCCGCGCGATTTTGCTCAAAGCGGTAACGAGATTGGATCGCCCGATCCCAATGAGTGACCCTAGGCAATCATTTCCAGAATATCTTCTACGTACTCCCGATTGTTTGCCAGTCGCGGCACCTTGTTTTGCCCCCCCAGTTTGCCCCGTTTTTTCATCCACCGGTGAAACGTTCCGGCATCTACGGCATGAATCAGCGGCGCGGTGACGGCAATATCTTTGGTGCGCTTGGCATCGTAATCGGTATTGATACGACGCAGGGTTTCGTCTAGCACCCGCGTGAAGGTTTCCAGGCTGTTGGGTGATTGGCTGAACTCGATAATCCACTCGTGGCAGCCCCGCTGGCCGTTGTCGCCCATGAAGTGAGGCGCGGCCGTGAAGTTCTCTACCAGGGCGTGGGTGGCCTCACTGGCCGCGGCAATGCCCCGTTCAGCATTCTCAATGATCAGTTCTTCCCCAAAAGCGTTGATAAAGTGCTTGGTGCGCCCGCTAATCACAAAACGGTACGGACTAATCGACGTAAACTTAATCGTATCGCCAATTTTGTAGCGCCAGAGCCCGGCGTTGGTAGAGATCACCATGGCGTAGTTCACGCCCACTTCCACTTCACTGATATCGAGCGTGCGCGGGTGCTCGCTCTCAAAGTCTTCGGGAGGAATAAACTCGTAAAAGATGCCGTAGTCCAGCATCAGCAGCAGTTGGTGCACACCGGGCTGGTCCTGGATGCCGAAGAAGCCCTCGGTGGCGTTGTAGGTTTCCACGTAGTGCATATCGGGGTGCGGAATGAGCGTTTCGAACAGGGCGCGGTAGGGGGCAAACGATACCGCCCCGTGGAAAAACACCTCCAGGTTGGGCCATACCTCCCGGATGTCTCGGGCCTTTCTGATCTCCAGCACCCGCCGAAGCACCACCAGCGTCCAGGTGGGCACTCCGGCCATCGAGGTCACGTCTTCGTGAGCGGTGGCTTGGGCGATTTTCTCTACCTTTTCTTCCCAGTTGTCCATCAAGGCAATGTCCATGCTGGGAGTGCGCGAAAAGTGCATCCAGAACGGCAGGTTTTTCATGAGCACCGCCGACACGTCGCCGGTGAACGAGTTGGCGTTCTTATCCAGACGGTTCACCTGCTGGCTTCCGCCAATGGCCAGGTACTTGCCGGTGAACAGGCGACTAGCGGCGTTGTTGTTCACGTAAATGGCCATCATATCTTTGCCTCCTTTAAAGTGGCAGTCTTCCAGCGCTTCGGGCGAAACGGGAATGAACTTGCTCTGGGCGTTGGTGGTGCCCGACGACTTGGCAAACCACTTGATGGGCGAGGGCCACACAACGTTTTGTTCGCCCCGCAACAGGCGGTCCACGTAGGGAAAAAACTGCTCGTAGGTAACCACCGGAACGTGTTCCTTAAAGTCGGCGTAGTGGCGGATGCTGCTGAACTGGTACTTTTTTCCAAACTCGGTGTTTTTGGCCGCCGCTACCAACGAAGTGCGCAGTTCGGCTTGCACCTCCTGCGGGTACTTCATGAACAGCTCGATCTGGTGGATGCGCTTTCGCATCAGCCAGGTCATCACCGAATTGATAATTTCCATACAGTTTAGGTTTGGTGGAGTTAAAACTTCCGCCGAAGCTCAAAATTTTGCCCCAGGTACACGCGACGCACCTGTTCGTCGCTGGCTAATTCTTCGGCGCTGCCCGCCTTTAGCAGCTTCCCTTCGAACATCAAGTAGGCTCGGTCGGTGATCGACAGGGTTTCGTTCACGTTGTGGTCGGTGATCAAAATACCGATATTCTTATTCTTGAGCTGGGCCACAATGGTTTGGATTTCTTCAACCGCAATGGGGTCTACCCCGGCAAAGGGTTCGTCGAGCAGCACAAACTTAGGGTCGACCGCCAGCGCCCGCGCAATTTCGGTGCGTCGTCGCTCCCCGCCCGACAGCACCATCCCCAGGTTCTTGCGCACGTGGGTGAGGCTGAACTCCTCTAGCAAGGCGTCCACCTTTTCACGGCGCTCGGTCTTGGTCATAGACGTCATCTCCAGCACCGCCAGCAAATTGTCTTCTACACTCAGCTTTCGAAACACCGATGCCTCCTGAGCCAGGTAGCCAATGCCCCGCTGGGCGCGCTTGTACATTGGTAAGGAAGTGATGTTGATCTGATCAAGAAACACTTTGCCCTGGTTGGGCTTCACCAGCCCCACAATCATATAAAACGTGGTTGTTTTGCCCGCGCCGTTGGGTCCTAGCAAACCAACGATCTCACCTTGCGCCACCGTGACCGAAATGTGGTCGACCACCGTGCGTCGTTTGTATTTCTTTACTAAGTTTTCGCCGCGCAAAACGGCTCGTTGATCGTTCATCATACCAAGAGTCAGCAAGAGCGTAACCGAAGAAACCAGGGGGCGGAGTAGAGGAAGCCTGATTGCTTTACGAACGTACTGGTCAGCAAAATAGCGTATTGTCAGGCAAAGATGCTACGGAATACTAAAGAAAGTCACTGAGCGCAGTGATGCGTTGGTTACGCATTTGCTGGTGGTACTGATTTTTCTCATCGAAAAATTTGTAGATTTGCTCCTGAAAAAAGGGATGGCCCGAGATGTACTTCACCGTCAGATACAGTCCGTCGGTCATCAGCACGGTGTTGTTTTGTCGGTCTTTCACCGCTACGCTTTCAGGAGGGGGGAGCAGCCCGTACTTCGCCGTGAGCACCTCAGCGATCTGTTGGTAGTTTTGGGGGGTTAGTTGCCGAAACGTTTGGCTGACCATAAAAAACCGCTGGTCTAAAAAGTGCAGGGCAGCCACGGAATGCAATCGATTCAATTGGAACCGATAAAAGTGGATTTCGTGGTTGTTGACCAATGGGTTAACAATGACGAAACGAGGCCTCCCCACTTTCCTTCGAACTTCTCGTGGCGAACTCCGAAAATCAATATCTCTGAAGCCAACCTCCACCCGAGCGTTAGCAATGGCTCGGCTGCTTAGCTGTGACCAGTACAGAAGGGCCTCACCGCTTCGTTCGGTCAGCAAGTTCTGGTAATATCCCTCTCGGTCATCGTAGTCATTGTACCCGTAATCGCTCGAGGCGGCGAATCGCGTTTTGGCCTTGCCAAAGAGGTTTCGGATCGACATAGTTGGTAGAGTAAGCGTGCGAACTGCTACGCTAGCAACCAAGAGATAAATTTGCAAAAAAAAAACCGGGAAAGCCATCGAACACTACACCTCTGGCTTGGCACACCAGTGAAAACCACCCCTCACGAATGAATCTTTACCCCTGGGTAATTCGCGCAGCAATGACCAGTGAAAACGCTAATTGTAACTATAATCAAAATCATTATAAAAATTACATAACAAGCATGGCAGGATAGGCAGTCAATAGCCCTTGCTATCCGCTAGTAGTTTCAAACTACTGAAGAACTTTGCTTTTGTATTTGCGTATAGCGTGTATTATTCACCTTAACCTTACACTGTTCGGTGACTTACTCCGAGGCCGTAACCTTTCTGTACCAACAACTACCCGCGTATCAGCGGATAGGAAAGGCAGCGTTCAAAGCCGATCTGATCAACATTCGCCGCTTGGTGGAGCACCTGGGAAATCCGCACGACCAGTTCCCGTCCGTACACATCGCGGGCACCAACGGCAAGGGAAGCAGCGCCCACGCTCTGGCCGCCATCCTGCAGTCGGCCGGTTACCGCACCGGTCTGTATACCTCCCCCCACCTAAAATCGTTCACCGAACGGATCCGCATCGATGGTCAGGAAATTTCCGAAGCAGCGGTAGCTGAGTTCGTGCAACGCGAGCAGGAGTTTATCACCCAGGTGTCTCCCTCATTCTTCGAGCTGACGGTGGCCCTGGCGTTTGAGTACTTTGCGCGGCAGCCGGTAGACATCGCCGTGGTGGAGGTGGGGCTGGGCGGTCGGCTGGATTCTACGAACATCATTACCCCGCAGGTGAGCCTGATCACCAACATCGACTACGACCATACGGATTTGCTGGGTGAAACCCTGCCCGAAATTGCCCGGGAGAAGGTCGGCATCATTAAGCCCGGAGTGCCCGTGGTCATTGGGCAGCGCCACCCCGAAACCGAAGCCGTGTTTCAACGGGTGGCGCAAGCGCAGGATGCCCCGCTCTTTTTTGCCGAAGATTACTACGCAGTCACTGGTGCGGAAGCACTGCCGGAGGGGCAGCGCATCCGAATGAACCATCGCCCTACCCGGCAGGAAGTCTCCTTTTTTCTTTCTCTGGGCGGACACTACCAAAAGTACAACCTGGGCGGGGTGTTGCTCACGGTGGACCAACTTCGGGAGCAGGGATGGTCCATCTCGGCCGAGGCAATTGCGGCGGGTCTTGCTCAGGTAGC
This sequence comes from Cyclobacteriaceae bacterium, assembly GCA_965217305.1. GTDB lineage: Bacteria > Bacteroidota > Bacteroidia > Cytophagales > Cyclobacteriaceae > Tunicatimonas. Next base: position 974,431 of record CBDCHN010000012.1, on the reverse strand, counting down.
CGAACTCACCGGACTGCGGGGGCGGTGGCAGGTGCTGGGTCGCCGCCCGTTGCGCATCGCCGACACGGGCCACAACGCGGCGGCCTGGCAGCAAACGATGGAACAATTGCGTTCGTATGCCGCCGAACAGCTTCACTTGGTGTTGGGGGTGAGTCAGGGAAAAGATTTGGAGGCGCTGTGGCGTGTTTTGCCGCGCGACGGAAAGTACTATTTTTGCCAGGCGGCTATCCCCCGCGCCCTGCCCGCTACGGCTTTGGCGGAGGAAGCCAAGAAACACGCACTAGTGGGTGAGGTGATTGAAGACGTGCAGACTGCCTACGAACAAGCGCAACGAAACGCCCAACCCGACGACCTGATCTGGGTGGGAGGCAGTTCTTTCGTGGTGGCCGAACTATCCGCGCTATGAGAAACAAACTGGAACGGTTTCGGGAGAATACCGAGCGCCGCAACGTGGTGGAGCCCGGCAAGCCCGTAAGCGAAGCGATCAAAGGTAACTGGGGGGCGTTCTTCGGCAACCGGCACCCGCTCACCTTCGAGCTGGGTTGCGGCAAGGGTGCCTACACGGTGGGACTGGCCTGCTTGTATCCTGAACAGAATTTTGTGGGAGTAGACGTGAAGGGAGCGCGCCTGTGGGTGGGTAGTACCGAGGCTGAAGAAGAAGGGCTGACCAACGTAGCTTTTCTGCGCATCCGTTTGCTAGACATTGACCAGTACGTGGCTCCCGGCGAAGCGTCGGCGCTGTGGATCACCTTTCCCGACCCCCGCCCCCGCGACCGCGACGCCAAGCGGCGCATCACCAGCGCCCGCTTCATGGATTTGTACCGCCAAATTTTGCGGCCCAGTGGAACGGTGCACCTGAAAACCGACAATCAGCTACTGTTCAACTTTACGCTGGACGGCCTTCGGGAGCGCAACGACGTGCTGAACCTGGTGCATACCCACGATTTGTATACTTCATCGCTCTACGGTATTGAGCAGCAGATCACCACCGACTACGAACAGAAATTTCGAGCGCAGGGTAAGAAAATTTGCTACCTGCGCTTTATCTTCGACGCCCAGGCTCCGCCCGTGGTGGTGGCGGGAAACCGGCCCCGCCGGGTAGAATTATAGTCAGGATAGTTTTTCGATCTGTTCCGAAATCAGCGCTTGGGCCGGTAGGACCACCTCGGCGACTCTGGTTTTCACCACCACCGACACCCCGTCGATGCCTACGATGGTTTCCTCTGCGCTGCGCCAAAAGCTTAAGGTGTTTTGCGAAAATAATGTTACTTTTAGCCCGACATTCCCCGCCGAGAGTAGGTAAATAGTAACCTCGGAATTGGAAGACGAACCGGCACAACAAACCCTGAAAAACCTAACCCAATGAAAGTATTTTTTACTTCAGTGCTACTGCTCACCCTTGCTTCGGTAGGGTGGGCGCAGAAGCAAACCATTCAGTTCGACTACGAACGCTCGTCGTTCAACATGGACCAGCCGCTGCCCTCCGAAGAACAGTTTTTCGTCTCCGGCGAAATTAGCGAAGCGGTGAGCATGGTGGAAATTATCATTAAACCGGGCAAGCGCAATCGCGACTTTGTACTCTATCAGAATCGCTGGAAGCGGAGCTACAACGACACCCGGCAGCAGTTTTTGCTGCCGGTGAACTACAACCTGCGCGGCGGCACCGAGTACGACGTATTGCTCAACTACTACCGCTACGTGAGTCCGCCGGAGCTAGAAAACCTAAAAAAGGGCCTGAATAGCGCGTTGGAAGCCTACGTAGACCAGAGCCTGGTGCTCAGCAAAAAGCGCATTCGCCTGGTCAAAAGCGTTCCGGCCATGGTGTCCGACATGAACGCCGTGGTAAATTCGGCCCTGTCGTACTACCGTAGCAACCAAAACGTGTCGTTCGAGGGGTTTTCCAGCGTGGTGCAGGATAAGCTTCGAATCGTAACCCGCAATCCGCTCCGCAAAGGCCAACGCAACGAAGCCGAGCGCAGCCGACAAGCCGAAGAACTAAAAAGTATGGTGAAAGCCGAAGTGGCCAACTTGCTCAACACCGGTTTTTCGATCCTGGCCGACAGTCGGAAGGTGGACAACTACCCAACGCAGCGGGGAAAAAATACCCTGACCGTGCACGTAGGCTACGGCGGCGTGTTTCTTAACGACCAGGTGGCTGACCTCAATACGGGCTCCAGCGGCATGGCCGGGTTGACTCTCCCGCTGGGAAAACGGGCCTTTGCTCCCCGCCTGATGAGCAATTCAGCGGTGATTTTGGGATTTTACTTCCAGGATTTTGACAATGACCAGGGCGTGAAGGCCACCGGGCCAATTTTTGGCAAGCCGGTGTACGCGGGATTTGGCTACAAAGTGTACGAATTTATTCGCATTTCGGGCGGCGTAGCCTTCTTGCAGAACGAGGCAAATGGCAATGGCAGCGGAACTCCTACCATCGATATTGACGACGGACTCTACCTGCGCCCGTTCGTAGGCATTACGGCGGATATTAATTTTTGGGCCGGTTTTTCTCGCTGATGATGATAAGAAAAGGCTTGTTTCTTGGCATGGTCTTGAGCCTGTCGTTTGGTCATCAGGCAATGGCTCAGCAGGAGCAGTACCGCTGGCGCGCGGGGGCTTACCTGGGTTCCATGACCTACTACGGTGACCTCAACCGGCGACTGCTTCCCGAGACCAACCCCGACCATCCCGCCTTCGGTTTTTCGGTAGAACGTTTACTCAACAAAGCCTGGTCGGCCAAGCTGCTCTACACCCAGGGGCAGTGGATCGCCAACGACCGCAACCATAACGCGTTTCTGGCGCGCTCGCTTAACGCCAAAACCGAGGTGCAGGATTATTCTTTTTTATTTACCTACTACCTGGACAACAACCGACAGCTGGGCCGCCGCAGCTTTTTGTCGCCCTACGTTTCGTTGGGATTGGGCTACACCGACTTTTCGGTCTACGGTGACCTGCGTGATGCCAGCGGGGATTATTATCACTACTGGTCAGACTATACCATTCGCAGCACCGCTGAAACCGATCCGAACGCCGCTGAAGCAGACGTGGTGGCGCAGGACGGAGTATACGAAACCGAGTTGTCGTCCTTAGCCACCGAGCAGGAGTATCCGACCGAAAGTTTTAATGTGCCGCTGGCGCTGGGACTCAAGTTTCGCCTAAGCAGCAGTATTAATCTGAACCTGGAGCTGCTGATGCGCTACGCCTTCACCGATCGTTTGGACGACGTGAGCGGTAATTATCGGGCTGATTACAGCAGCGCTGACCAAAGCATCGCGGCTAATCCAACGGGGCAAACCGGAACTTCGCGGGGGAGCAGCCCCAATGTGAACGATTTTTACGCTTTTCCTTCCCTATCGTTGCACTACAGTTTTGCCCGTCGCAAAACCGCCTACCGGGCGCCTAAGCTGTACGCGGTTGCCAACCGGGTCGACCGGTTCACGCCAACCACGAGCGAGCCGGTGACGGTTGTAGACACCATTGCTGCGCTCACCATCGATCCCGCGCTGAATGAGCAAGCAGGGTATTCCTTGTCCGACTCGATTCGTGTGGTTCCGCACGTGGTGGGGCAAGATACGCTCCTGGCGATCGTGCAGCCCGTTGCTGGTTCGTTTGCGGGGTTGCCCGACGACAGCACATCACTGGCCACCACCCCGCCGGTTTTTAGGGATACGCTGGCACTCGTCAATCTAGCCACGCTAACCCCTGACTCGCTGGCGACCGATACAACCGGCTTGTCGATGATTCCCTTGTCAATAGATCGGGCCATTCAGGCTCAGACCACCGAAAGCGGGACCGAAATCCGCTTGGTCGAGGTTGAGAAAGCACCTACGTCGGGTGAATCACCAACGATCGGCTTTTTCAATCCCTTGCCCGATTCGGCCACTTCTCTTCCGGCGGATTCAGCGGTGCGTCGTGCCGAAGTGCCCGCGGGGGAAGACCCGACTTTCTCTACGTTGCCTCCCCCGCCGCAAGCTGCCAAACCGGCTAACCCCGCCCCCCCGGTCGCCGGGCGGACCGGTGCTGATACAGTGACGGCCAACGTAACCCCGTCTACCCCACGAGCGGCAACGACGCCGACCAAGCCGGTTGTTAAGAAAGAATCACCGCGCCCGCCCCGTGGTTCGGCAGCGTCGGCGGGTCAACCAACGGATTCTACATCTGCCAAAATTCCGGCTGAAACTAGTCGTCCGGTGGCTCCGGCTGCCGGGGGAGAAGTTGCCGTGGTTCCCCGGGTAGCATCCGGTGTCGACACCGCCTCGGCCCGGTTGGATAGTGCTTACGTGACGGAACTTACCACCCGGATGGACACTTTTTCTGATTATTTGGACGAGGTGAGTCAGCGAAACGACACCACCTTTACTAGCATTCTGAGTGAGTTGGAACAACTGAGGGCGCAACTTGACAATCTTGAAAATGCTCCACAACCGGCGGTTCGGGTCGCTTCCATCGAGCAGCGGTTGCGCACCCTCAAGCTGCAGGAGTTAGGCTCCACCGAAGTGTATTTCGGGGTGGGCTCGTCGGCCGTCAGCTCCGTTGGTAAAGAACGCTTGCAGCAGGTGGGGGTGCTGGTGAAAAACGCTCCGGAAGCCACGGTGCGCCTGCGAGGCTTCACCGACCCGACGGGTAACCCGGAGCGCAACCAACTGCTGTCGCAGAAACGGGCGGAAGCAGTGCGGGCCATTCTGGTGGAAGCCGGGGTGCCGGACCAGCGTATTTCGGTGGCCTACTTTGGGGCTGATCGTACTTTAAGCAAAGATCAGGCGTCCTACGGCCGAAGGGTGGAAGTGGTGGTAGAACAGTGATAGGGTATCCTCGGGCGCGTTTGTAACACATTCATTTGAACACTTTTTTGGGTCCACTGTTTTTTTGTTCTCATCCGTGGTTACCTTTGAGGCAGTGGTGATGCCGCCGTTTCAACAGTTTATTATGAACTTTTCTACCTTTGCGTGGCAACCGGGTGACTTTCCGGTGGTGCTGGTTACTTTGTTGCTTACGGTGGGTTTCGTCACGTACTGGTTTTTGGCCGAGTCTCCGGTCGTGCGCCGTTGGGTGATGGGCACTGACGCAAAATCAGCTTCCTCGGCCCGCTGGGTGGTCTGTCAAAAGCTCCTGGGAGTTTTCTTCTTAGGTATAATTCCCCTGATCGTTGTACTAGTTGCGCTTCCTTACTCGCTGTATGACTACGGTTTAGGTTTTCAGAACACCGGCGTCTCCTTGCTGTGGGTGGTTGGTTTAGCAATGGTCATCTTTCCACTGAACATCCGGGCGGCCCGCCGCCCCCAGAATTTGGATTATTATCCAATGATTCGCAGCACGTACTGGCCCCCCCGCCTGGTGCTTATCAACAGTACGGCCACCATTCTCTACTTGTTAGCCTACGAGCTGTTATTCCGGGGCATTTTGCTCAGCGTGTGCACCGCAGTTCTAGGCGTGTGGCCCGCCGTAGCCATCAACGTTGCTTTGTACTCCACAACGCACCTTCCGAAGGGCCCCGCCGAAACCATTGGGGCTATCCCGTTTGGTTTGTTGGTATGCTACATCACGCTAACCACCGGCACCATCTGGGTGGCCGTGGTGGTGCACGTGATCCTATCGCTAAGCAACGATTATCTATCCGTTCACTATAATCCTTCCATGCAGTTCGGGCGTTCGTATGCAAAAGAAACCATTTCTAGGTAAGGTTGTCATCATCACCGGCTCCGGCTCCGGCATCGGAAAGGCAACCGCCCGGGCGATGGGGAAGCAGGGCGCCCGGGTGGTGATCAACGGACGCACTCCGGAAAAACTAACGCAAGCAGAACGTACGCTTCGGGCCGATGGGGTAGAAGTGTTCGCGGTCGCCGCCGACGTGGCTACCGTGGCCGGGGCGCAGCACCTGGTTGATGCTACGCTGCGGCAGTATGGAAAAATTGACATATTGATCAACAATGCCGGTATGTCGTCACGGGGGTACTTTGAAGCGCTTTCTCCGGGGGTGATAGAGGATATGCTCCGCATCAACGTGCTCGGATCGCTGTATCCGACCCGGGCAGCCCTGTCGGCTCTTAAAGTAACCCGGGGAAGCGTAGTCTTTATATCGAGCGTAGCCGGCATTCGCGGCCTGCCCGAGACCAGCCTCTACTGTGCCTCGAAGATGACGCTCACCTCCGTGGCCGAGTCGCTTCGGGTAGAGCTGTGGGAAGACCAAATCCACGTGGGCATTGTGTACGTTGGCATCACGCGGAATGACCCCGGCAAGCAAGTGATTGACGCCGACGGCGCGCGCATCACCCTGCAGCAACGCGATCAACGACGGGCGCAATCTCCGGCAGCGGTGGCCGGTTCTATTCTAACGCTGATCTCAAAGCGGCGCTTCAAAATGACCCTCACTACGCTAGGAAAAATCAACCGCTGGGCCAATGTACTATTTCCTCGGTTGGTAGATGTTTTCTTGGTCAAGTCCAAGGAGCGGATCGCCCGGATGAACCAGTAACCGGGAGTAGGCTTACTTCTTCTAAATGTTTGGTTATCAGAAAATTGCTATCCGAAAACCAGACAGAAGTCCTCCATCAGGTGAGTCAGTTTGTGTTTCGATCGTTCGAATAGCAGCCAATGATACGCTAGTAAGTTTTGCTTGAGAAAATCACAATGCCGGATTGTCTGTTCGTTGCAGAGAGATTTTTTACTCGCTTCTGCTTTACTTTTCGGTTTGATCCCGTATATTGTTAAAAATCACAACGCCATATACTTCGCTGGGGCGCTAGTTTCCACTTTTTGGCGAAGTGCTCGGTAGGTGACTACTTTTCACATGACGCAAATCAGCAAATCTGTGCGCGCCAAGCCGCTACTGTATCCCTCTGCGCAGGTGTATGACTGGGGTACTACCCTAGCGGTGGCGCCCTATCCGGACCATCAAATTTTGGGGTGCGGGGGAAGCTTAGCCCTGCTTCGCCAAATGGGCTATCGGGTGCGCACCCTTTTTCTAGGAGGTAGACCTCCTGCCGCCGACCAAGCGACGCACGACCCTCGGGGAACCAGCGAAGAGGCTTCGCGGGTGGCTATTGCGCAGTTGGGGATCAGCGAGGAGGCCAGCGCCTGCTTGCGTATTCGGGATGGACTCTTTCCCCATCAAAATGATCCGGGCTTCGAGGAGTCTACTCGACTAGTAATTAACCAACTGCAAGAACTGGAACCCGATACGGTGCTCCTTCCTAAACTTACCCATGACCAACCGGACTTGATAGCCACCTGGCAAATTATCCGGGAGGCGGTGCAGCAGTTTGCCTCTCCGCTGCGGATCATTGAGTACGTGCTGCTTGACCAGCAGCTGCGCGGAACAACCGTGACCAAGCCCACCGCCGAGCACATTGTTTGGCGGCTGGATATCAAAGAGGTGATGGATCAGAAAGTTGAGGCGGTGCAGTTGTTTCAAAAGGACGCTATGCTCACAGTCTCGACCACCGATATGCCTTCGTGGGAGGTTTACGTTGAGTACGCCCGGTGACCGCCGGTTGCTTCAACGACGTACCTACTGAGCAGAGAGCACTACGGGAACGCTGCCGTTGTCCGGCGGCGGAGCAGTGGCCAAATGCGGAGAAGGAGCCGCGAAGTTGCGGTACAGCGTGCGGTAAATTTTCGGCGCAAATGCCGTAGCCGATACCGCCCCGGCGAACTTCACGATTCCTGGAACGCGCTTCTTGAAGATAATTTCCTCTACCAAATATACCGAGCCAAACACAATACAACTGGTCACCAACTTCTCACGAAGGTAGCGGGGGGTGGCATCGCTCAGCAGTCGAGTAAGATCGCGCTTGATTTTTTTCTCCTTTTCGCGGGCAATGGCCTGGTGCTGGCTCTTGATGGCTTCGTACTCTTCTTGACTGTGTAACTTACTCATGATCAGGAGTTTTGTTGGCGGCTAGCAGGTTAAAAAATAATTTGAGGAGCGGAGTTTTGATGAGCCGGTCTTTGAAGGTCCACATTAAAACGCCCAGGAATACATAAAACAAGGCAACCAGCAGAAATCCTAGAAAAAGACTCTTGAGCAGATAGCCCAGACCGTAGGCCACGGCGAAGCTGAAGATGATCAGGAAGAACCACAAAATCAGCAAGAAGATCACGCTGGTGATGATGAGGTAAAACACGTCGGCCCCCTTCTTCGAGGCCACGGTGAACAGTAGGTTTCGCTGGGTGGTCACGTAGTCTTTAACGTCGTCGAACAACTCCTGGACGGGGGGGGTACGGGTTGGCATAAGTGGGCGTAGCTATTTTTGATACAACAACGCGCTAGCCCCTCCAATGTTAGACGCCAGCGCATTTTGATCGCACTGTCTACTCTGACGGTTGGCCTGCCGGTTTCTTCAGCGAGGTCTGACGATCAAACTCTTTTTCAATCGCATCGACAAAGGCGTTTCGAAGCACGTTAAATATTGTGGCCGAAATGTCAGGGGTAGGTGCGTTAAGATCGCCCTGCAAGGGCACCTTGGTCGCCACTTCGTCGCGCTTTTGGTTCTCGAGCACCTCGGCACCCACTCCAACCAGTGCTTCCCACAGTTTTCCAAAAAAGCCTTTGTCTTCTATCACATCTTTCTGAAAATCAAATACATCCAGGTTTTCAAAGAAAGGTTTCACATAACCACTCACCTGCCCGCTGTCGATGGTAAGCTCGCTTACCAGCGTGAAGGAGCCCCGCTGCACGTCGAAGTTGGCGTAGGCTTTGATAAAGTCATTGAGTTTGGTCAAGTCCACGTGGTTGAGCTTGAAGTCAGCCCGGACGTTGGGTATCTTTTGAAGAAGATCCATGCGCATGTCCAGATCAATTTCTCCGTTGCCAATCGTGACCGCCTGAGCCACGAGCGAAGCGGGTAAGTAGCTGGTATCGTTCACGTTACTCAGATTGGTAGCCAGCAGATCCAGCTCGTTTAGCGTGGCATCCACCGGCGGATCCATGCTCTCGTCACGGTAGGTAACGTCTCCGTGCCTCACCTCGAAGCGGTTCAGCGTTAGCGGCATAAAATCTTTTAGTTGATCTTGCCAGTCCACCTCCTCACCGGTTTGGTCTTGCGTGGTATCAGCACTCTCTTGCGAAGTAATGAAGTTGAGCATCGGGTGGGACAGAATCACCTCTCCCACCAAGGCACCGTCGAGCAGCGCTCCCCACTCAATCGACAAATCTAGGGTGTCTACGCTGAAGAAAGGCGCTTGTTCGCTGCCGTTCACCTTATCAAGGCGTAGTCCCTCGATTTGGTAGGCTCCTCGGTACAGATTAATGTCCACATCATCAATGCCGCCGGAATAGCCCTCGATATCTTGTAAGCTGGCGTTGGCGTAGTGCTCAACAATGGGTTCGAGCGCCAGCCGCAATACAACAAGCACCAGAACAATAACCAAAGGGATCGTATACTTTTTTTTCATGACTGAAAATTACTGATGTCGTGAGCAATGATTAACGAATTAGTTGCCTAAATTTACTCGCGCTACGAACGGTTCTAGGAACATTAGAACCGGTAGCTAGTTGTACTGAAAAATTACCGGCATGAACTTATTCATTTTATATTTTCAAAAATGACACTTTCTTTGTTATTGCAAAAACTATCTACTGAGGAGGGGGTTCCTTACACGCCCCTGGAAGGACCCAGTTGGTTGCTCATTCTGGCGGCCGTTGCGGTGTTGGCTGCGCTGGTGTTTGTGTTGCTCAAAGTGTTTCGCGGACTGCAAAAGTCGCGCGAGAGTGAGGTGAGCAAAGAACGAACTAATAGCGCCGAAACTCCCGAAAAATAATTAGAATTCTATTCATTATACTATGCTATACCTCCCTTATTCATCACGACCACTTTTAGGATTTCTAATTGGAGTAGTTTCCGTGAGTATGCTTTCTTGCAGTTCAAGTCCTTCCGAAAGTACCCAAGAAACTCCGGCCACCCTGAGCGCTGACGCTGACAATGGCTCCATCGTTTTGCCCCAGGGATTTGCCGCGTTGTTGGTAGCAGACAACCTGGGCAAAGCCCGTCATCTGGTGGTGAGAGACAACGGCGACGTATACGTAAAACTCAAGGACACGGAAGACGGAGGCGGAGTAGTAGCGCTGCGCGACACCACGGGCGACGGGCGGGCCGATGTCAAGGAGTACTTCACTGACATGGAGGGCTCGGGCATTGATATCTACAACGATTACTTGTACTTTTCGACCGACACCTCGGTGTATCGGGTTAAACTCGACGAAGAATTGGTGCCTACGAGCCAACCGGAGCTGGTGATCGGCGATTTTCCGGCCCAGCCCCAGCACGCGGCCAAGTCGTTCGCCTTTGACAACAACGGGCACATCTACGTAACCATCGGCGGGCCGTCCAATGCTTGCCAGGAGCAGATGCGCACTCCCGGGTCACCCGGCCAGGATCCGTGCCCTCAGCTGGACCGGCAGGGAGGTATCTGGCAATTTAGTGCCAATAAGACCAACCAGACCCAGACGGAGGACGGGAAACGCTACGCTACCGGTATTCGCAATAGTTTTGCTTTGCACTGGAACGAGTCCCAAGATCAACTCTACGCGCTCCAGCACGGGCGCGATCAACTGGCTACCCTGTGGCCGGAGTATTACACCAACGAACAAAGCGCCGAACTGCCGGCCGAAGAGTTTCTGCGCGTCAACGAAGGCTCCGATTTTGGCTGGCCCTTCTGCTACTACGACCCGACCCAGAGCAAAAAGGTGCTGGCCCCGGAGTACGGTGGTGATAGCCAGGAGGTGGGTCGCTGTGCCGACAAAGACCAACCCATCATGGCTTTTCCCGCCCACTGGGCTCCCAACGATCTGGTGTTTTACCAAGGAGAAGCTTTTCCCGAGCAGTATCAGAACGGAGCGTTTATCGCCTTTCACGGTTCTTGGAACCGGGCCCCCTTGCCGCAACAAGGATACTTAGTCGCCTTTGTGCCCTTCGGTGCCGATGGCTTGCCCTCGGGTGAGTACGAGCGATTTGCCGACCAGTTCGCCGGAGCAGGCGAGGTCATCGAGAATGCCAACGACGCGGAGTACCGTCCTACCGGCCTGGCCGTTGGCCCCGACGGATCGCTCTACATCTCCGACGACAAGGGCGGAAGAATTTGGCGGGTGTTTTACCAGGGAAACCCGGTGGCGATGCAGTAGCGCTAAAGCCTTCGTATAATTTATCTTGTCATCACTCGTCCATTACAAAAATTTAGTACTGCGCATGAATATTCTGAAAGCATTTGTACTTATCTGGTTGGGAAGCCTGATCGCTTGCTCTTCTCCCGGAAACCAGGAAGGGACTGCATCAACCACTACTTCTGAACCCGAAACAACTCCTGCCGTCCGAACCCAGGCGCTGGAAAAGGGGAAAACTATCTATAGCCAGTACTGCCTGGCTTGCCATCAGGGCGATGGCAACGGAGTAGCCGGTGCGTTTCCACCGCTGACCCAGACCGAGTGGGTGTCCGGTGATAAGGCTACGCTCATCGGGGTGATTTTAAACGGAATGCAGGGAGAGATCACGGTGAAGGGTGAGGTGTACAACAACGCCATGCCCGCCCACGGTTTTCTGAGCGATGAGGAGATCGGAGCGGTACTTACCTACGTCCGCCAATCCTTTGGCAACGACTATAGCGAGATCACCACGGAAGAGGTGGCCGAGGTGCGGGCGGCAAACGCCAACTAATTAGCCCTTGTGCCTTCTCAAAGATTTAGCAGACCCAGACGGTTGGCCAGCGAAGAGGTAAACCGGTTTTCCGGATCGTACTCCAACTTGATCCGTAGCCAGTCCGCATACCGCGGATACATCAACCGAAACGTGGATTCGTCAAGCAAAGCATCTTTGCCTAAGTAGATTCTCCCCCCGGCCTCCAGCACGCGTTGGTCTAGCGTGCGCGCCAGGGCCGGAAGGTGTTTTGTCACCGGAAAATCAATTGCTAGGGTAAATCCTTCCTGCGGAAACGATAGCACAGCATCCGGATGCGTTTCGGGCCCCATCTTTTTGAGTACGTTCAGAAACGGTAGGCACCTCGAAGCAGCAATTGTGCGTAGTATTGGCCGGATGGCCGAAGCCGATTCGGTAGGAACCACGAACTGGTACTGCACGAAGCCCCGGCGGCCGTATCCCCGGTTCCAGTGGTGCACAAAATCCAGCGGAAACAAGAATTTGTTGTAGTGGCTGATCGGATTGCTACTGTTCTGCATCCGAAAGATCATCTGATTCAGTACGGTGAGCGTAACTGGGTTCAGCGAGAAATTTGGTAGAAAGAAGGGAACCTGCAAGCGCGGATTTTCGTGCACCAACAAGGGTTGTTGACGAAGTTTGCGGGGCAGATCATCCCGCGCTGCTTGGTTTCCGACAGTGAGCACCCCTTCGCCTAATCGTTGGTGCTTCGCCTGCGGGTTAATCCAGGCCACTGAGTAGCGATAATGCTGGTCATAGGCTTGTAGTGCCTCCAGCATTGCGTCTAGCCCTCCCACCCGAATTGCCTTTTGCGCGTAGTAGGTTGTTTCGATGCGCTCCAGTTGCAACGTCACGGTCAGAATCACTCCCAGCAAACCCAGTCCGCCGAAGTTTGCCCAAAACAGGTTGGAATGCACTTCGCGACTAGCCGTGAGCACGCGGCCATCAGCTAGCAAAATGGTGAAAGAGCGGACGCAACGGGCAAATGAACCGTCGCGGTGGTGGCCTTTGCCGTGGATGTCGTTGGCAATGGCGCCGCCCACGGTCACGTGCTTGGTGCCGGGGTTCACCACCGGAAACCACCCCCGGGGGGCCAGGATGTTGATAATATCGGCCAGACTAACCCCCGCCTGGCATACCAGCACGCCGGTTGCCTCGTCAAAACCCAGAAAGTGATTGAGTCGGCGGGTATTGGCAACGGTGGCCTCCGGGTCGATAGACTGATCGCCGTAGCTTCGGCCCAAACCCCGGACCACCCGTGGATTTTCACGGCCGGAGGCTTGCCAGTCGGCCGTATCTTTGGGGGATGCCACCCGGGCGGTCACCATCGGATAGTTTCCCCACCCGGCTACCTTTTGTGGTCTAGTGCGCATGTGTGGTGTGATCTACTTAAGCAGTAAAAGTTTAACAAGCGGTTGATCGTTAAATTACAGGCTGATGATTTTAGGGTTGGGTTGATATGACCCGCGAAAACTTGGAAAACCTTTATTATGAAACTACTGAAAATCGCAGAGAAAACACGCTCGGAACAACCAAATGATGGGTCTTCTTGCTTGGTATACCTATCGCGCCGAGAAAGCGCTGCGTAAATCACTTGGCAATTTCGTATATTTATGTCTGATGTAACTCCAAAACACATACTATCATGGATTAGTCCTTTCATAAATTTCACCCGACTGTACCTCCCTCTGGCACTCACCAACACTAGCAACGAATATAGTAGTTTGAATGGAGTTGAAAGCAATCATTTTTTTAAGTGGACTAAGTATCACCGCCCTTTCTTGTCGCGTCTCTGGTCCTCCGTCCGCCGAATCCGGAAATGTGGTTGAAACCGGTATCCATGACGACGAAGGACCCGCCGACCGCTACGCTATTCCGTACGAACCAATCACCTACGGACAGTCCGTGCGGGCTCCCCTGCCCGGATTGGCCTACGACTACAAAATGACCGACTGGGACGGCGACGGTCTTATCGATATTCTGGCGAACGTGCGGCGGGGCGGCGGCATCGTTTTCTATAAAAATATCGGTAGCCCAAAAGAACCGCTGTTTCGTTCGCTTCAGGAAAACGACCGCATCATGCAACCGGCCAGCGTCGGGCTAGGACGCTATTTTGATGCAGTAGATATAAATCAAGATGGTCCGATGGAGCTCATCGGTTACGGCAAAAAGCATGACGGTTCCTCCCCAGTGCTAACCGTATACTTCAATGACGGTGATGGTCTAACCCCCCGGTGGAAGCCCGTCGTTGCCACTACGCTGACTGGTGACACCATCCAAGCTCCCGAGGATGTAAACGATGCCCCCCGGCTCAGCGTCGGCGACTGGAACAACGATGGCAAACCCGATCTGGTCGTCGCGTTCGAACACCGGAGTCAGACCGTGCCCGCCGATCTGCCCACCCTCGGGGGGAGCCGGATGGCGGGGTTTCGTGATCCTGCGGTGTATAAACCGTATACGGGTGAGGTGTGGTTACTGCTCAACCGAACGAAAAGCAAAGGAAAGCCCCTCTTTGAGCGTCCGATCCGTATGACCGCCAATAACCAACCGATCGTGACGTACATCAATCCGTATCCTACGACGTTTGATATCAACCAGGACGGCTTGCCAGACCTGCTGGTAGGAAGCCACGATACCCAAATCAGACTATTTATCAACCGAGGAACGACGGGTCAACCTTTGCTTAAAGAGGAAGGGCTACTTTCCGGCCCCGACGGTTCTCCGATCCGAACCTTTCTTACCGTACGCGTCGCCCCTGCCGACATCAACGGCGACGGCCAAGCCGAACTGATAGGGGCTTCGTACTACGGGAACCAGAACCGCTACGTGGTCTACCAACGGCAAGGACAAGGGTGGAAAGACCAAGGTTACTTGTCAATTTGGGCCAACGAAGGTACGCCGGTATACGGCATGGGAAATAGTACGGTTGAACCGATCGACTGGGACGCCGATGGCGATACTGATCTGCTGCTGGGTGCCGAAGGCGGGTTTCCAACCATCCTCATCAACTCCGGAAGTGAACAACATCGGATATTCGAACCGGCGCAGCGACTGCGGTACGTGGATGGCACCCTACTGGAGACGTTCTCGATAGAGCACGGCGACGGCTCGTACTGGGGGCCGCTGGAGTGGTACTCCGACCGCATCGCGCCCCGCGCCTCCGACTGGGACGGCGACGGAACGCTGGATATCATTACCGGTTCTATGGGGCGGCGGCTCTACTTCTTTCGGGGACAGTCGGTAGGGGGAGAACTGCGCTTTGAGCGACCGAAAAACTTTCGCTACGGGGGCAGTGAGCTAGTGCTGCCCGACCGTCTCTTTCCGGCCGTACTCGACTGGACGGGTGATGGGCAGCTAGACGTCATCGTTTCTGATGACCCCGGCCACGTAGTGGTCTACCCAGGCAATGCGTCGCTTGATCTGAGCGAACCTGATACCTTAAAACATCCCAACGGCCAGCCTATTGTACTAGAAGACTTCTGGGAACGAAAAAAGGGCAACCGCTCGGGCTTTGCGGTCGCCGATTGGGACCGAGACGGTCACCGTGACTTAATTATCTATCAGTTTCACCGAGGCGTGTTTTTGTTTCGTAATGCGAGCAACGGCACGTTTGAAGAGGAAAAACCATTGGTCCCCCTGTACAGTCACTTGGCGGGGCCCAGCGTGATGGACTGGGACAACGATGGTTATTTAGACCTGCTTATCGGGGGAGACGAACGGCGCATGATAGAACCCAGCGTTCCGGCGCACCTGGTGGTCTTTCACGGACAGGACATGCTGGTGCCTCCCGAGAAATTGGTGCTTAACTGAAACTTGATACCTTGTGAACCATACCACTTTTGAACAAAAACCTTCCCCATGAACACCGATTCGCCTTTGCTACCCGCCCGGAGAACCTTTCTAAAAAAGAGCCTACAGACCACCGGACTATTACTGGGCACCGCTCCGCAGCGGTTTCCGCTCATCAGAAAATCATCCGACAAGCTGCTGAATGCTTATTATTTTCGCGCGCACATGTACACCCTAGTGCCGCGGCAGGTGCGGGAAGATATGCAGTGGATGGCAGATATCGGCACCGATGTGGTGTCGGTAGCCGTGCTGGAGCAAGATTTGTTTGCCGCCGTTGAAAATATTGAGATCATTTGCCAAGAGGCCGAACGCGTTGGCATGCAGGTTTTCGCCGTCCCGTCTCGCTGGGGCGGGATGTTCGCCGGGGCGCCCAAGGTGCCCAGCCTGTTTTCAGTCAAGAATCCCCAGACCTGGGTGCTACAGAAAGACGGTAGTCCGAAGATATCATCGGTGTCGGGCGTAACCAGCAGTGTGCACTATCCCGAAACCTACGAATTCTTCTGCGAGTCGCTGGCCAAAGTGTTCGAACTATGGCCCGTTCGGGGCATTATGTGGGATGAGCCGAAGTCCTACGGCTACGACTACTCGCCAAAGGCCATCGAGAATTTGGGTCAGGACGCTCCGCTGGAAGCGCACCTGCGGGCCACCGCCGACTTCCACGGGCGCCTGAATCAATTTATCAAAGAAAACTATCCAAACGTAACGACCTGTCTCTTTGAGCAAGCCCACAAAGGTGGATTAGTGCAAACAATCGCTCAGATTCCCTATTTAGATTATCTGGGCTGCGACGGCCGCCCCTGGTACCGTACCGACGGGGGCAAGGACGAAAGTAATGGTAAAAACCTGCTGGGAGCCGAAGCGGGCGAGTTGTTTCTGGAGGTGGCCCGGCAGCACGATCGCAAAACGCTGTGGCTCATCGAGAACCACAACTTAGCCACCGAAGACATTGCGCTGATGGACCGGCGGCTGCCCGAAGTGTTGTCGCACGATATTGACCAACTCATCTACTACTATTATCCCCGGAGCGTGGCCGAGCCGGACCGAGCGATGCGGGTGATCGCCCGCCACGTGAAAGGTTACAAGTAGTGATCTCAACTGACCCGTACTGAGCACTTTCTGGGTACGCACCATTAGGCGCCACAATCTAAACAATTAGTCATTCACAAACTGCCCTTCGTATTCATTGGACAATCTACCGCCTTTGGAGGGGGCACCGCTTTGTACGTTCTTCTGTCAGCGGCTTTTTCCAAATAATAACGGACCTTTCTAGCCGGAAAATGGCAAATTAAGCCACCTTGGATCGCTTCAGGCGATACCAATCCAGGAGCTTGCGTAACTGTTGCTGACGAAGCTGAAGACGCATCAGATAATAAATGCCAACGTAAGAAACCACCGACATGGTGCAGGCTAAAATAATGTTACCCAGTAGAAAGGCATTCGTGTACTGATAAAGCAGTTGGTATAACGAGAGCTCCTCGAGTTGAATGGGCCGCTCTAACAAAATGCTGCCGAGCAAATAACACACGTAGTAGAAGGGAACTAGCAACAGGGGGTTCCAGATGGCAATGGAGACGACCACCGCCAAGCGATTGATGTTTTTGAAGACCAATGTGAGCGACAGGGCCAGAAACGCTCCGAAGCCGGGAGTGGGCAGAATAGCAATAAAAGTACCCAGGGTGAAACCAAGCGCAATAGAATGAGGAGTGCTGTTTTCGTTAGCTAATCGTTGAATAAAGTGGGCAATCCACTGCTTGATTTTTTGCTTGCTGTTCATATGGTTTTGAAACTGATCCCAATACTACAAGGTATTTGTTGGAATGTTATTTCGTTTTGAATTAATTTCTAACTTGACTACCAAAAGCTGAGCTATCCCAAATTTTGACTGCCAACCAACCCCTTTCCGAACGACTACGACCGCAAAAACTCGCTGACGTGGTCGGCCAACCCCACCTCACCGGCCCCCGGGGAGTACTGCCCGCGCTGCTGGCGGGGGGCAAGGTTCCTTCCCTTATCTTCTGGGGACCACCCGGCACCGGCAAAACGACCCTGGCTGAAATTATTGCCCATCAGTCTAACGCTACGATGTTCTCTCTTAGTGCCATCAACAGTGGCGTAAAAGAAATTCGCGAGGTGATCAACCAGGCCAAGCTGATGAATCACTGCGTGCTATTTATCGACGAAATCCATCGGTTCAACAAGTCGCAGCAGGATGCCTTGCTTCAGGCCGTGGAGCGCGGCATCATCTCGCTGATCGGTGCCACCACCGAAAACCCTTCGTTTGAGGTCAACGCAGCGCTGCTCTCCCGTTGCCAGGTGTTCAAGCTCAATTCGCTTACCGCCGAAGATTTAACCGGCCTGTTGAACCGGGCACTGACCCAGGATGAGCAACTCAAAACCCGCAACTTCCGCTCGGTAGATGCCCCGGCACTGGTCGCGCTGTCAGGAGGCGATGCCCGCAAATTGCTCAACTTGCTGGAGTTGGTGGCCCAGTCGGTGACCGCCGATGAAATCACCGAGGCCGACGTGCAGCGGGTGGCGCAACGGCGGGTGGCGCGCTACGACAAATCGGGCGAACAGCACTACGACATTGTATCCGCCTTCATCAAGTCAGTGCGCGGTAGCGATCCGAACGCGGCGTTGTACTACCTGGCGCGCATGATAGAGGGGGGCGAAGACCCTAAGTTCATCGCCCGTCGCCTCGTTATTCTAGCTTCCGAAGACATCGGCAATGCCAACCCTACGGCCCTGGTCATCGCTACCAGCACGTTTCAGGCGGTAGCCTTTATTGGATGGCCCGAAGCCGAAATCGTCCTGTCGCAGTGCACCGTTTACCTGGCCAGCAGTGCCAAAAGCAACGCCAGCTACGTGGCTATCAAGCAAGCCAAGAAGCTAGTGCAACAAACCGGTGATCTACCCGTGCCCCTGTCGTTACGAAATGCCCCCACCACCTACATGAAGCAAGCAGGCTACGGATCGGGCTATCAGTACGCCCACGACTTTCCTCAAAACTTCGTGGCCCAGGAGTTTTTGCCCGATGGTTTGGCCGGAACCACCTTGTACCAACCGGGCGATAGTCCCCGCGAGCAGGAAATTCGTCAGCGTCTGCGATCTCGGTGGCGCGAAAAGTACGGCTACTGACACTGCGTAGTAACGCAGCAATTCGTTTATAAGAAATAGCACACAAAATATACACAATGTACTAATTAGAGGAGTTCCTGAGCTTGGCAAGTAGGTGCGCGCACCATAATTGATGGGGTAGGCTGAACCAACGCGCATCCGATATGGCTAACCTTCCCTCCTATAATACGGTCCTCGGTACCCAGAATGCAGCCCACCTACTCCGGCGGGCCACGCTCGGTGCCACCAAACGACAGATCGATCAGTTTGCCCAGCTTACCGCCCCGGCGGCGGTGGCGCAACTGCTAAAAAAGAACCCCCTGCCGCCCCCCCCGGTGGATCCCGCCACCGGACAGTCATGGGTGAATCCCAAGCCCACCGAAGCCAATAGCAACAGCGGTGACCTGGAAAATCAGCTCAACAGTTGGTGGACGCACCAGATGGCGACCCAGCCACTGTCGATGCACGAAAAGATGAGCTTTTTTCTGCACACTCACTTCACCACCATCTCCAATCGGGTGGAGCAGAAACCGGCTCTATATCATCAGCTACGGCTGTTTCATCACTACGCACTGGGAAATATCAAATCATTAGCCCGGAAAATTTGTGCCGACAACGCCATGCTTCGGTTTTTAGACGGACACCTGAACGAAGTGGGCAACGTGAACGAAAACTTCGGCCGGGAGTTTCTGGAACTTTATTCCATCGGAAAAGGGCCGCAGCTTGGTGCGGACAACTACACCACCTATACGGAGCAGGATGTGCAGGCCGCCGCCAAAGTGTTTTCAGGATGGAAGCAGGACAAGGATTTTAGCGTAATAGATGCGGAAACCGGAGCGGCTCAGGCGGTGCTGAAGGGAGACAACCCGAGCGTAGCGGCTCAGCACGACGCCAGCATCAAGCAGTTCAGCGCCGCTTTTCAGAACCAAACAATCAGTCCTTCGGCTCTGGTCGGTGACAAGGCTACCCGAGCGGCCGCAGCCGATGAAATTGATCAATTGGTAGAGATGGTGTTCGCCCAGTTGGCTACCGCCCGCCACCTGTGCCGCAAATTGTATCGCTACTTCGTTTACTATGAGATCACCGACGAAGTAGAGCAAACCGTTATCGAGCCCCTGGCTCAGCTTTGCATCAACAACAATTATGAACTACCGCCCGTGCTCACCGCGCTGCTGACCAGCCAGCACTTTTATGATAATGACAACGCCGTGGTGGAAGACGACAACACCGGGGCCATCATCAAATCTCCCCTAGAACTTATCATGGGTACGCTGCGATTTTTTCGAACAGCGCTTCCGGACCCTTCGGGAAACCTAGAATTACACTATCAGGCCTACCGCAAGGTTGTGCTTAAGGGGCTCACCGATCAGGGGCTATACCTCTACGAACCTTTCGAGGTGGCCGGCTATCCTGCCTATCACCAGGGGCCGGTCTACCACCGCAACTGGATTAGTGCCAACTACCTGGCGCGGCGCTACGAATTTGCTAAGAAACTAATCGAAGGGGTTCGCGACGAGGATCAATTGCTGGCGCACCTCGATGTGGTTGCCTACGTGAAGGACCCTGCCAATATCTCCGATCCGTTTGACGCTGAGCGCCTGGTACGAGAACTGACCGATTATTTGCTTCCCGAAGCCATCACCGAAGAACGCTTTACCTACTTTCTAAAAAGTATCTTGCTGGACGACCTTTCGGAGGCCAACTGGCAAACCGAGTGGCAGAATTACCTGGGCAGCGGCAACGATGCCGCCGTGCGGGTGCAACTGGAAAAGCTGTTCAACACGGTGTTGCAGTCACCGGAATACCAGCTTTCGTAATCCAATTATTTAGGAAAAACGCCTGGTGAGAATTAGGCGAAGCCTTTCTGAAAGACTAGAAAAAAAACTATGAAACGCAGATCATTTCTTAAAAAACTACCCGTTGCCGCGGGTGCCCCCCTTGTGATCAACGGCCTGCCGGTCTCGGCGCTGGCCAGCACCAGTCCCCTGCAGCGCATGGCCGCCACCAGCACCAACGATAAGGTACTGGTCATCATCCAGTTGCACGGGGGCAACGACGGCCTCAACACCATCATTCCAGTGGATCAGTACAGCCAGTACTACCACCTGCGTCCCAATATCGCCATTCCGAATCGCGGCAAGCGCGGCTTTATTCCGCTCGATAGCACCCTGTCTATAGAGGATCAGGTCGCACTGCATCCCGATATGATTGGGGTGAAAGAACTCTACGACCGGGGCGAAGCCGCCGTGGTGCAGGGGGTAGGCTACGAAAACATCAACGGTTCGCACTTTCGCAGCCGCGACATCTGGTTTATGGGTGGCGACTACGATGACCAGCTGGACTCCGGCTGGGCGGGGCGTTATCTGGATCATCTGTATCCCGGTTATCCCGAAGCCTACCCGAGTGAGGCCATGCCCGACCCCCTCGGCATCGAAATCGGCAACTCGGTATCACTCGCTTTTCACCGGGCCAACGGCATCCCCGCCGCCATATCGATCAGCAATCCCGATCAGTTCTACGACCTGATCAATAGCGTGGGGGTGGACCCTCCCGAAAGTATTGCCGATTCGCACTACGGCAAGGAGTTACGCTGGATTTTGGACATCGAGGAGAAGTCTAACCAGTACGCCGGACGGCTTAAAGATTTGTACGAGAAAGGTAGCAACTCCAGCGGCGTGATTTACCCGGAAAAATATCCTTACAACGCTCCTCTTGCAAAAACTAAGAACCCGCTGGCGGGCCAGTTGCAGATGATCGCTCGACTGCTGAGCGGTGGCTCCCAGACCAAAATTTTCGTGGCTCGCATGGGAGGATTCGATACGCACGCCTCGCAGGTGGAGAGCTACGACAGCACGATGGGCAGCCATGCCGCCCTACTCTACCATTTGTCCGAATCGATGAAGGCCTTTCAGGACGACTTGAAAGCCCTCAGCCTCAACCACCGGGTGATGACGGTCACCATGTCCGAGTTTGGTCGTCGGGCCGCCTCCAACGGGAGCTACGGCACCGACCACGGCACCACCGCGCCCATGTTTGTGTTCGGGAGCCACGTGAACCCGGGGGTAGTAGGTACCAACCCCGATCTGAGCGCGCTCCGGCGAAATAACCTTCCCGAACAACACGATTACCGCCAGGTCTACGGCACTTTGCTGAGGGATTGGATGGAGGCCTCGGACGACGCTATGACGGCAACCCGTTTTACGGAGTATGCCCAACCCGGCATGAAGTTGCCCCTGGTGGGGGGCACCATCACCGCCAACGAGCGGGATCATTTTATCAACGAACGATATTACCTGAAGCCCTGCTATCCCAATCCAGCCCGCGGACTGGTTAATTTGTCCTACCGCATCAACCACACGCTGCCCGTCACGCTGACTATTGTCAACCTTCGGGGCAGTGTGGTGAAGCAGGTGGTGAACGAACGGCAGCACCCGGGCGAGTATCATTACGCCGTGGACGTGTCGTACCTAGACGCCGGGACGTACTTGTATCGACTAGAGGCGGGTTCTTTTCAAGCCGCTCGAAAGTTAGTGGTGTACTAGCCCAGGCAAGCGAGGCTGCTTTAGTAATCAACGTCCGGACTGCCGCTTCGCTTGCGGTCAGGAGCGGGCGTTTCCGCCGGTTGTTCAGTGGACTGGGGCGATTTAATATTTTCTTGCTGGGCCACCGGTTCGGCAAACAACGATTCCAGTTCGCCAATCTTAGCCCGAAAATCCTGGATAGACTGTTGCACCGCGCTGATCTCCTGATCTTGATTAGCCATGATCTCGTCCAGGGCCACAATTCGGGCCTCATCGGCGATTTTCTCGTTCTCCAGCTCAAACTTCTTCGTGTCGTCGGTTTTATCAGAATTCATTTTCTTAGCGATCTTGTCTAAGTTTTTGTCCAGCTTTTTGTGCTCACGCTGGTTCTTCTTGTAATTTGACTCGAGCGACTTCTGGCGTTTCTCCTGCTCCTCTAATTGCACGGTGAGTTTTTCGGTTTGGTAGTGCTTCACAAAATCCTTGGCGAACCGGCGCATATTGTCCATTTCGGTAGGGTTGTCTAGGGTGTTGAGCGACTGATCGTAACCGGGCATAAAAGCCACCGCCATGAGGGTCTGTTGTCCCTCGGTGAAAAACTTTGCCTTCAGATCGCCAACGTTCGATGAAATACGCGGAATACTGGCTTCTTTGGCCACCATCATGTCGCGACCGTCCTTTTTGGCCTTTACGTCCAGTTGGTCTTTTGCGTAACGGGCGTAACTTTTTCGCAGATCGTTGATGGGTTCTTCGCCCACCGAGATTACCCAGGCGTTGGTCATGGACTTGTCCATCGACACTTCCTGCTCGGAAGCAGCGTAGCGTTGCGCGCTGGCTTGACCAATAATAAGTAGACATACGGCAGCAGCAAATAGTAAACTTTTCATCTTTGTGTAATTTTTAGGTGTAAAACAATCTATATGTATGGACGAATATACGCTTAAAAAGTCACAAAATAGCCTCAATTATTACATATCATGACCAAACTAGGCGGCGTTGACGGACCGGGCAGCTTTTCTGCGTCCCAATTGCATATGAGTATCCCACCGCATAACTTGCTGCCCTGACTGTACTACTCGCTATGCGACGCACCCTCATGAGCTTTTTCCTGCTCAGTAGCCTTTTTTCAACGGTTGCCCGCCCGCAATCACTCACCGCTGAAGAAAGCGATGCGGGGGTGCTGGTGCGGGAGAGAGACGATAGCGTGTTGTTTTACCAAAAGCAACCTACGGCTCAACAAGGAGCCTATCGGCGCGCTGATTACGTTCATCCGCTCTACGGTCTGGACGGTCGCGTTTTGACCGAAGACTTTCCGGACGATCATCCGCACCACCGGGGCGTTTTCTGGGCCTGGCACCAGGTGCTCGTCGGCGACTCGGCACTGGGTGATGGCTGGTTGGGTCAGGACTTTGAGTGGGACGTGCGCGCTGCCACCACTGCGCCAACGGTAAGCGAAGCGCTGCTGCTACAGGCGCAAACTTACTGGCAATCGCCGCGGTGGACAGATGCTGAGGGAGAACAGGTACCCTTTCTTTCGGAACAAGTTCAAATCACAATTCATCCTCGGCAAACGCGCTTTCGCGTGCTCGACTTTAGGATTTCGCTGCTCGCCCTGGTTCCCAACCTAAGGATCGGCGGATCGGACGATGAGAAGGGATACGGCGGTTTTTCGGTGCGGATGCAACTACCGGAGGATATTCGATTTGCGGCATCCCCGGGCGAAGTCACGCTTGCCAACGAGGCGGTGACCGCCGGGCCGTGGATGAACATCTCAGGAGCACTGAGTAACGATGAGCAAAACGCCGGGATCGTGATCATAAGTCACCAAACCAATCCCACTCATCCGGAACCGTGGATCCTTCGAAAGTCCGCCAGCATGCAGAACGCAGTGTATCCCGGACGCGATCCCGTAGCCGTATCTGAGCAAGACCCTACGGTATTGCAATACCGCCTGGTGATCTACCGGGACGAATTGCCCGACAAGCAGATCGATTCTCTGTATCAGGCGTTCAATTATTCGGACAGCTTCCGGGCCGCGTGGAACGATCTGCTTCGAGACTGGTATCCGCGGGCCATCGATACGGTATACGGAGGGTACCGGGCCAACTTTGATTTCGCCTGGCAGCCCTTATCACAGCAGCACAAAATGGTGGTCACCCAGGCGCGGCACCTGTGGACCACCGCCAAAGCAGCGGGGTTGCACCCGCAAGAACCGCTTTACGGACAGGTGGCGGATCATGGCTACCGCTTCTTGCGCGATAAGCTATGGGACAAAGAGCGCGGCGGGTTCCGATGGTTGGTGGACCAAGCGGGCGCACCGCTGCCGGATGACCCGTCGGATCACGTAATGCGCACCTACGGCAATGCGTTTGGTATCTACGCGTTGGCCGCGTACCACGATTACCGACAAGACGGGGAGGGTTTGGAGCTGGCCCAACAAGCATTTCATTGGCTGGAACAGCACGCCTACGATACGCTGTACGGAGGCTACTTCGCGGCAACGACCGAAGCAGGCGAGGTGGTTGATGCTCGATTAGCTACCCAACTTGATTTGCCGCTACGAGCCACTTATAAGGATCAAAATACTAGTATTCACTTGCTGGAAGCATTCACTGCATTGTATCA
The DNA here is from genome assembly GCA_965217305.1 of Cyclobacteriaceae bacterium. Taxonomy (GTDB): domain Bacteria; phylum Bacteroidota; class Bacteroidia; order Cytophagales; family Cyclobacteriaceae; genus Tunicatimonas. The sequence continues at coordinate 949,677 of CBDCHN010000012.1, read as the reverse complement.
CGAGTGGCCCGATTCGTTGCTCCGCCAGCGTCTTGTGGAAATGTTGGTTTTGGTGCGGGACAGCATGGTGACCGACTTGGGTTATCTGCAGTTGTATTTCCAGCCTGACTGGACGCCCGTCTCGTACCGCGATTCGTCGCAAACCGTTCGGGAGGCAAACTACGCTCTGGATCACGTCTCTTTCGGCCACGATATCGAAACGGCTTTTCTGCTACGAGAAGCCTCCGAAGCACTTTACGGAACGGTGGACGATACTACCCAAACGGTGGCAAAAAAGCTGGTAGATCACACCCTAAAGCATGGTTTTGACCCCCAACGCAGTGGAATTCACGATCAGGGGTACTATCAGCTCGGCACCGACTCGGTCACCATTGTGAACAATCACAAAGCCTGGTGGTCGCAGGCCGAAGGGCTCAATACGTTATCGCGCTACGCGAACCTCTATCCCGAGGATTCTGGTTATCAGGCCGCCTTTCAGCAACTATGGCAGTACGTTCAGCGATACGTTATCGACTCAAAATACGGGGGGTGGTATTCTCAAGGAATAGATACGGCACCGGCCGCGCGGTATGATCCCAAGGGACAACAATGGAAAGGAAATTACCACAATGGCCGAACGCTTATGCACTTGGCCGCCCCCTCGGAAGCACATCCCCCCCAAAGGTAGGGATGTGCCTTTTTAAACCATAAGTAAAATTACTCATCGGTGGGTGGCACGAAGGTTGGGTAGGGTACGTACACCCCTTTTTGTTCATGAAGAACTTCATCAGCCCTACGTACAACCACCATAAGCTAGGGATGCTGGCGATTGGCACAATCATCGTCCTGATCGTTTCTTCGCAGGTCATCACACAAGCTATTTATTACCAGCAAGCCAAAAGCGCTCGGGTACTGAAGTGGGCCAACCGCCTACCCATCCTCAACCAGAAAATTACGCAACTATCAGCGGAGTTGCAGCAGAAGCCCACCAACAATCCGCTTTTAACCACCGAGCTCGACCGGCTCAACAAGCAGTGGAACGAAGTACACGTTGGCTTGCTGATGGGCAACGACACCGCCTCCGTCCCGGTCTACAACAGCGACTCGTTGCTAGTGCTTTACGCGCAAATGCAACCGTACCGAGACAGCATCTCGAACGCCGTGATCACCCTGGTGAACACCAATTCGGCTAAGGACCGGGTTTCGCAAGCCCAGATTATTCAGCAAGCCAATAGTAATTACCAAGTGGCCGTGGAGCGGGTACTGAGCCAACTAGAACTGGAAACCGCGCAGCAACTCACCCGCTTGCACCACGTGGCCCTAGGGCTGGCCATCTTTTCGCTCGTGGTGCTGTTGTTCGAGTTTTGCTTTATCTTTCGTCCGGCTTCCCGCACCCTCGCCGAAAACAACGATGCGCTGGTGAGCGCCTACCAGGAACAGGAAGCCCTCAACAAAGAGCTCACCGAAGTAGAAGAAGAACTGCGTCGAGCCTTGTCTTCACAAAAAGATGTATCAGCCAGCTTGGAGAAAGCCAAAACGACGGCCGAAGAAGCCGCGATGGCCAAGGCCCAGTTTCTTTCTACCATGTCGCACGAGATACGCACCCCCATGAACGCGGTGATTGGGCTGACCAATCTGCTCATCGAGGACAATCCCAAGAAGAACCAGGTCGAGAACCTGCAGGCCCTGAAGTTTTCGGGAGAGAATCTGCTCACCCTAATCAATGACATTCTGGATTTTAGTAAAATTGAGGCAGGCAAGATCGATCTGGAGAAATCTGAGTTTCAGCTGAATGCCCTGGTCAGCGGGATCGAGCGGACGCTCGGCCTGTATGCGGCTGAGAAAGAGATCGCTTTTGTCTGCCAAACTGACCCAAAAATTCCTCAGCGGCTGTTGGGCGATTTCACCCGCATTTCGCAAATATTGAACAATTTGGTCAGCAATGCCATCAAGTTCACCCTCGACGGAAGCGTGACGCTCACCACCAAACTGGTGAAGGTCACCCCGAAGGAGGCTACCGTTGCTTTTGCCGTCACCGACACTGGGATAGGCATTCCGGCTGATAAGCTGGACATTATCTTCGATAATTTTTCGCAGGCCAGTTCTGACACCACGCGTAAGTTCGGGGGCACGGGTTTGGGCCTGGCCATTACCAAGAAGTTGCTCGAGATGCACGGTAGTTACATCAAGGTCGAAAGCAAGGAAAACCAAGGGTCTACTTTTTCGTTTACGCTCACCCTCCAGCGGGCGCTCGAGCCTCAACCTTCGGCTGTCGATGGGGATAGCCTGACCGACAAAGAATCGTTTGCCGGCCTGCGGGGGGTGAACATCCTGGTGGCCGAAGACAATCAGATGAACGTGGTGGTCATTCGACAGTATCTCAAAAAATGGGGCATCCGGTTCGACATTGCCGAGAACGGACGGGTAGCCGTGGAAAAGGCGCAAGCGCAGCCGTATGATTTGATTCTTATGGACCTGCAAATGCCCGAGATGGACGGATTTACCGCTACGCTCAACATCAAGAAGTTTGCTCCGGACCTGCCCATCATTGCCCTGACCGCCTCGGCCATGCTGGAGGTGAAAGACCGCGTGGCGGAGGTAGGGATGAGCGATTACGTGCCCAAGCCCTTTGTTCCCAGTGAACTCTACTACAAACTCATGCTTCACCTGAAGCGGACCACTCCCGAATCTGACACGGTCTGACCACTATGAAGAAGGTTAGCGCCTGGATCAGTGACTACTTTGCCTTCTCGCAGACCGAGGTGCGGGGCATGGTGATTTTGTTGTTGTTCACGCTCGGCGTCATCACACTGTCAGCGTTTTTTATCGGACGATCATCAACCGCCCCGATTCCCGACAGCGATTGGGAGGCCCTGCGGGCGTTGGTAGCGCAACTGGATAGTAACCAGGCGGTTTCCTCCTACGCCCAACCCGAAAAGACCATCGTTCTGCATTCGTTTAACCCCAACACCGTGGATTCGGCCACGTTGACGCACCTGGGACTATCTCCCTGGATTGCCCGTCGGGTGCTTCGCTACCGGGCCAAGGGTGGCGAGTTTCGGGTGAAGTCGGACTTCAAAAAAATGTACGGCCTTCCGAAAGCTACCTACGAACGTCTGTATGATTATATCCAACTCCCGGAAAAAAAGCGCCGTCCCTCGCCATCGGCCAAGAACGAACCGCTCCGAACCGATAAACCGGGAGCTAGCTACGCGAAACGAACCAAGATCACCGAGCGCCGCGACCCGTTGGACATCAACGCGGCCGATACCAGTTCGCTGAAGCGTTTGCCGGGGATCGGCCGCACCCTGTCGGCCCGGATTGTGAAATATCGGCAACTGCTGGGTGGGTTTCATCGGCTGGATCAGCTGCAGGAGGTCTATCATATGAGCGAGCGCGGCGCGGCTAGCCTGCGCACCGAAGCCTACATTGCGGAGGGAAACCAGGTGCGTCGGCTCAATATTAACCGCCTCGACGCCAAAACTCTCGCCCAACATCCGTATATTTCCTGGGAGGTGGCCCGGGCGGTGGTGAACCACCGGCGAGACTACGGCAATTTCCAGACGCTGGAAAATTTGCGCGAAGTGTACCTTATTGACGAAGAACTGTTTGCTAAGCTACTGCCCTATCTGGAAATTTAACTCCCCTATCGATCCTTCCGCTCGTATGCACCAACTTCTTCAGTCTTATCTTCGTCGCCTCACCAACCTGAACAGCAGCAACCGCTCGCTTTACTTGCCCCGGCTGTCGGGCCAGCAGCACGTCGACGTGCACGCCTTAGACCACCTGAACAACTTCCCCTCGTTCAAAATCATTGAGTGGCTCATTGCCGAAGGGCAGCACAACCTGGAGGGAGTGGACCAGGGCCTGGTGCCGCTGTGTCCGGTGCTAGACCCTCGGCACGAAGCCAGTAACACCATGAGTCGGCAGTTGAAGCAACTGGTCCGGGCCGAAAGATTTTTTTTTGAGGAACAGGGGGTTAAAGATTTGTACGTAGGCTGGCCCTTCGTACGGGGCAAATTTGCCGACGGCACCCTGGTGCGCTGTCCATTGCTATTTTTTCCGGTGACCCTGCAAGAGCACCGCGACCCTACGTTGGGTGCCCAGTGGGTGTTGCGTAACCGCGCTGAGGTGGCCCTGGCCCTGAACAAAAGCTTTGTCCTGGCCTACGCCCACTATAACCAATTACCCTACGACGAGGCCCTGGCCGAGCGCACCTTTGATGACTTTGATCAGGACAGCCGGATTTTCCGAACCTCGTTGTATCAGTTATTCAAAGAGGCCTCGGTGGAGCTGAACTTCAACCAGGAGATGTTCGTGGACACGCTACTTCCCTTTACGTCGCTCACCAAAGCGAATTTGCAGGATCAGGAGAAAAATGGTGAACTCAAGCTGTATCCGGAAGCCGTGCTCGGCATTTTTCCGCAGGCCGGATCGTATCTGGTTCCTGACTACCTGCAACTGATGAGTAGCGAGCGGGTGCCCGACGTAGAATCGTTTTTTGCCCGCCGTTCGGCAAGTCAAGCACCCCCTTCGGCCGATGGTTCGGCAGAGCAAGATACTGATCTGCTCGAGCTACGGAGGACTCAACCGGTGAAGGAGGAGCAGATATTTGCGCCCTACCGCCTGGATGCTTATCAGGAAAAGGCCCTTCGCAAGGTGAAACAAGGAAACTCTATGGTGGTGCAGGGTCCGCCGGGCACCGGAAAGTCACAACTAATTGTTAACCTCATTGCCGACTACGCCGCCCAGGGGAAGCGCGTACTGCTGGTGTGCCAGAAGCGCGCCGCGCTCGATGTGGTGTATAACCGCCTCAAAGAGCGCGATGCCCATCCTTTTGTGGCCCTGGTGCACGACTTCAAAAACGACCGTCCGGCGGTGTACCGACAGATCAGCAAGCAGGTGGATGCCTTGTATGAGTATCAACTCAAAAACAACAGCCTAGACTCCATCTTTATGGAGCGAAACTTCTTGCAGTACAGTCGGCGCATCGAGCAGATTTGCGAAGAACTGGACGAGTTTAAGCAAGCGTTGTTCGACCAGCAAGAGGCAGGAGTATCCGTGAAGGAACTCTACCTGACCTCCGACCCCACGACTAGCACGATCAACGTGAAGCAGGAGTATCACCGGTTTCGGGTGCCCGAACTGCCGCCTTTTGTGCGTAAGCTGCGCCAGTACATCAACCATGCCCAGCGCTTGGACAGCGAACGGCATCCGCTGAGCGCCCGCAAGTCGTTCGCCAGCTACGGGGTGAGCGACTACCAAACCATGCGGAAGCTGGCCGAAGAAATTCCGGCATTCAAAACTGTCCTCACCGAACGGGTGAGCCAACTGCTGGGCACAAATATTGATTTTGTGACCTGCGAGAACATTCAGCACCAATCGGAGGATATTGCCCAATTTGTTGCGCTGTTAGACGAGGCGGACAGTTACCGTTACTTTCAGGAGGGCTACGCGGCCGTGAGTCCGGAGACAGATTCGCTGTGGTTGGCCAACATCGAGCGGATTGTGAACGAGTGCTACCAGGGAGAACAACCCGAAGCGACGCTGGCCCCCGGCGAACTGGGAAAGTTTCAGGGAATTTTGTCGCAGGCGCAAGACGCCCGCACGGGACCAGCTCAGTGGGCCTGGTGGAGATACTTTTCACCAGACCGGAAGTACGTGCAGCAGGTGTTTGCCGCCAACGACCTCACGCTCAGCAAGGAAGACTTTGCCCGAATGGTGAGCCGCTTGGATGCCCGCCTCAACCTGGAGCACAACCTCACCAAGCTGCGCGAACAGCCCTGGACCCAAGAAGTGCCCGAATGGGGAGAGCCGGGTGGTTACGAAGTGTCCACGGTAGCCAATTGGTTTCATCACCAGAAGCGGGCGCTGGCGGCAAGCCTGTTGTTTCAGTCGTTTCGTAACTTCAACGAGTACTTTGCCATTAAGAACAGTTCGTACGCTGAATTGCGCGTCAAAGTGGAAAAGTTAATCGAGGAGCTGGCTCAAATCCCCACGCGTACCCAAACCTGGGAACAGTATTTTACACCCGCCCAGGTGGCGCAACTGAACGCCCCGGAGCAAAGCCAGCAGTTGCTTCGGGTGTTGGAACAAGATTTTGATGCGCTGGTGGACTTTGATACGCTGAAGCAAGCGCTGGAACCCCACGAGGAAGCGGTGATTCGACGACTGTTGGACCAGCCCGGCGCGTTGGATGAAGCTCAGTTGGTTCGCCTGTTCGACAACAGTCTCCGTCTGACATGGATTGATCACATCGAAACCAAGTACCCAGTGCTGCGCATCGTTTCGTCGGGAAAATTACCGGAGTTGGAGGAGGAACTGCAGCAGTCCATTGAGGATAAGCTGGCAATTAGTCAGGAAATCATGCTCATGAAGCTGCGGGAGAACACCTACTACGACGTGGAGTACAACCGGTTGAGCAACATGGTTACCTACCGGGATCTGAACCACCAACTCAACAAAAAGCGCAAGGTCTGGCCCCTACGCAAGGTGGTCGAAAATTTCCAGAACGAACTGTTCAACCTGGTGCCCTGCTGGTTGACCTCACCCGAAACCGCTTCGGCCATTTTCCCGATGGACGAAAATCCGCTCTTCGATCTGGTTATTTTTGACGAAGCCTCGCAGTGCTTTGCCGAAAAGGGCATTCCGGCCATGTACCGCGGGCAGCAGGTGGTGGTGGTGGGCGACCAGCAGCAACTCACCCCCAATGATCTGTACGCTGCCCGTTGGGAGGAACCGACCGATGCCGAAATTGGGGAGGATACAACCGCCCAAGAAGCGGTGTCGTTGCTTGATCTGGCGCAGCACTACCTGCCGTCGGTACGCTTGGAAGGCCACTACCGCAGCCAGTCGCTCGACCTGATCGATTTCTCGAACCAGCATTTCTACGAGGGCCGCCTCAAGATGCTGCCCAACTTTGCCCAGGCCAACCGGCACGAACCGGCGATCCACTACCGACACGTGGCGGGGGTGTGGGAAAATCAATCGAACGCGGGGGAGAGCGCGGCCGTGGTGGCGCTGGTGCGGGAACTTACGCAGCAACAGCCCGATAAGCGGTTGGGAGTGATTACCTTCAACCGGCAGCAACAGGAGCGCATCCAGGATGATTTGGAGCAGGATGCCCCGGCGCAGAACTGGACAATTCCGGATACGCTGTTCGTAAAGAATATTGAGAACGTGCAGGGCGACGAACGAGACATCATTATCTTCTCCATTGCCTACGCTCCCAACGCCCAGGGAAAGATGGCCATGCAGTTTGGTAGCCTGAATGCCGTGGGCGGCGAGAACCGCCTGAACGTGGCCGTGACCCGGGCGCGTGAGGAAGTGTACGTGATCACCAGCATTGTTCCCGATCAACTGCAGGTGAGTGCCACCAAGAATGAAGGGCCCAAACTACTCAAGAGCTATCTGGCCTACGCCCAAGCGGTGTCGGAAGGAAACTACCGGCCCGCCGTGCCCAGCGCATCGGACCACGCCAGCGAATGGTTTTTGTTCAATCATTTGTATCAGTATACGGATCAGCATCTTGAAGATTATCGCGCGGTGCGCTCGCTGCCGTTTGCCGACCTTACCCTGGAGGAAAAAGTTGCCGGTCCGGTGCGCTACGTTGGACTCATTAACACCGACGACGATTTATTCTACCAAAGCGAGTCGGCCAAGGAAGTGCACGCTTACCGACCCATTTTGTACCGGAAGAAAGATTGGAAGTTCAAGTATATTTATAGTCGGCAGTTTTGGAACGATCCTGAGGCGGTGCAAGAGGCTCTGCAGCGGTTTGCGCAAACCCGGGGGGTGAATGCTTAAGCAAGGCTGCTTCTTTCGGAAACTTATTGATGTTTCTGAAATATGTTGCTAAAGTTTCTGTTATATTAGAGCCAACAATTGCGGCCACCACCCTAGCGAGCAGCATCGCTGCCTGGCCCCCTCCTCTAATACGACCCACACACTAAATTTCTTAACCTTCCACAACTAACCGTATGCATTCTTCCGTGAAGTTTATTAACCACGAACAATCTGCTTTCTTTCCTACGCTAAAAAAAAGAGTTAACGCCTACTTCAAAGACCACAACATCACCCGCTTCGGCAACCGGGAGATGTACATCAAAGCAGCCACGCTGCTCGGCTTGTACCTAGGGTCTTACCTGGCCATTTTATTTCTTCCGATCAATCCGTGGTTTTTGCTGCTGTTCGCCGTGCTGATGGGGGCCGCCAAGGCGGGCATCGGCATGTCGGTGATGCACGACGCGCTGCACGGCAGCTGCTCCCAGCACCGCTGGATCAACACCGCCCTGGGCAACACGATGTACCTGCTGGGCGGCAACGCCTTTGTCTGGAAAATTCAGCACAATATCTTCCACCATACCTACACCAACATCCACGGTTTGGACGAAGACATCAAAACCAAGTTGGTGATCCGTTTGTCCAGATACGCTCCCCTGCAGTGGATCCACCGCTACCAGCACGTCTACGTTTTCTTCTTGTACGGCTTCAATACGCTGTTCTTTATCATCAGCGACCTGATCAAGCTGCTGAACTACCACCGCACCGGGATGATCAAGCGCCAGAAGTCGGCCCTGCACCGGGAGCTGCTTCGTCTGTTTTTCACCAAGGTGGCCTACTTGTTCCTAACCGTGGCGCTGCCCATGCTGATCACGCCCCTGCTCTGGTGGCAGGTGATGATCGGGGTGCTGGCCATGCACTTCACGGCAGGTTACATTCTGACCATTGTGTTCCAGATGGCGCACATCGTGGAGGGGGTGGAGCAACCGGTGCTTAACGAAAGTGGTGACGTGGAAAACGACTGGGCGGTGCACCAGTTGCAAACCACGGCCAACTTTTCGCGCAACAATCGCTTCCTGAACTGGTTTGTGGGCGGACTGAATTTTCAGATTGAGCACCACCTGTTTCCGAGTATGTGCCACGTGCACTACCGCAAAATTTCGGGCATCGTGGAGCAGACTGCTCACGAGTTTAACGTGCCCTACCACGTAATGCCCACCCTGGGTAGTGCGTTGCAGTCGCATATCAAAATGCTAAAGATTTTGGGCGAAACTCCCGTTGATCCGATACTCACTTCCAAGGAAAAAGCGGCGGCCTAGGAGCAGCGTTACGAATACCGAATGGGAGGGGCTGAAACCGTATTTTTTCGCTTGCGACGGATAAACAGCGTGAGAAGAACGCCGGTGAGCAACCCGCCCAGAAACACCAAGAAAAGCACCATAGCCCGGGGGCTTTCTATTTCCCACACCAGAAAGTTGACCACAATGGGGGCGGCATTCTGAAGGATGAAGATAAGGAATAAACTGAGCAAAACGACGGCGGTAACTAGTTTAGCCATAAGATTGGTATGTGTTATTAATAAAACAGAACAAAGCAGTTTGCTTTGAGACGGCGACTGCCGGAATAAGTCACGCAGTAGCCTGAGACCGGTGACACTCTTTTTTAAAGGTTTAATTCTGTTTTTACTGTCTTATCAAAATTACCTTCATTAATTCCCGCCACAAGGTTCAAAGCAGCCAAAAAGTCCTCTTTCTTCGATCCCGATTTAATGATTTTTAAGACTTTGTCAAATCCCTGTTCTCTTTCAATCTTTCGTATCAATACAGCAGCTATAGGCATCCTAGCGCGAATAGGCGCTTTTACAAGGTCATTTGAATTAAAAATTTCTAAGAACGTTCTGTCAGGATTTACGGACATATAATTTGTTAGATAAGTCAAAATTGTATCTAGGCTTTCACCCCAATAGTCCGTAACGGTAATGTTATAACCTTCTTCAGCAGTCCAGTTTCTAGTAGAATCAGGAATCGCTTTTTCAAAGTAAAAATGGGTTAAGTCATGAGAGTATTCATCCTTGTTTGTGCCTGATAAAAAGACGTCAAGATCATGATTTGTCAAGCTACCGCGGGATAGCCCGTTAATCCTGACCGAGTATTCAATTCCTATGAGCTTGTATGCCTCCTGAATATTTTCACATTTGTAATAATCCAGCGTTATAGGTTCCACGCCAAGCTTATCCGCAAGAAATTTGCTGTGCTCAACAAATTCAGTTGCTTCTTTACGGTTAAAAGAATATTGGTGAAAAAATGTGATTTGACCAACTTTTACGGAGTTCCAATGCTTGGCATTAAAGTGAAAAGGCGATTTTATTTTAAAATCATCATTTTTTTGTTCCGCAATCAAAGTAATTGAAATTGGGCAAAACACACTTCCATTCCCTAGTTGGCCTATTAATGAAAGTTTAATGTGGTAAACGTTGTTGTCAAAAGGTACGCAATTCAGTAACTGCCATTTGAACGACGATGTGTCGTATTCAGGCATCTCGATAACTTCATTTACATTCCCCAGTAATTCTTTGTCTGAAAATGAGGTTATCTCATCTGAGGATTTGGTCAAATATTCAGTCAAACGATTAATCAAATTTTGTCTCATTTTTTCTTCCGAAAATAGCCGCACAGACTCACCTACGATAATTATGTTATCAACCTGGGCAGGTGATACGTTTGACCATATCATTACCAACAAGAACACGATAGCTCTCATAATTTTTTTATTGTCTCGAGTTGTTACTGTTGTCTCATTGCAACGCTAATCATGCCAGCCACCTCCCCCAGGTACTGCTCATCCACCTCCCCAAAGTCATTCAACCGATCACTGTCCACATCCAGTACCAGCCGAACCAGGCCGTCTTTGATCACCGGCACCACAATCTCCGACTGTGAAGCGGTGTTGCAGGCAATGTGCCCCGGAAAAGCGTGCACATCGGGCACCACGATGGTCTGCGCCGTGGCCCAGGCTTGTCCGCACACTCCCCGGCCGTGCCCGATGCGGGTACAGGCCACCGGCCCCTGAAACGGCCCCAGCACCAGTTCCGACCCTTCTACTAGGTAAAAGCCGACCCAGAAAAAACCAAACGCTTCGCGCAGCACGGCGCTCACGTTGGCCAGGTTGGCAATCAAATTTGTTTCTCCTGCCAACAACGACTTGATCTGGGGAAGAATCTCCCGATACGTCGCCTCGCGGGCGGTCTGCTGAGTTGCTGGTTTGGTTTCGTTCATAGTTGCACATACGAAGTACAATCACTTTCGTTTAAATAGCAGCAACCGGCCGAAGTAACAGCTTGGCACCGCCTTTGTTTATGGATCGTATCATGCAATTTTAATCGTTATGAAGAACTTTGTCGCAATTGTCATCACTAGTTTTTTATCCGGACTGGCCGGAGCCTGGGCGTTTCAGCAATTTTTCTCGGTCCCTCATCATGCTTCAACCGCATTGATGGTCAATCAGTCGGGGGCTACTTCCTCGGTGGCGCAGCTAACGCGCCACGAAGAAGCTCCGACCAGCCCCCGGTCGACGGTGGTTGGTGAAGACTTTGCCCAAGCTTCGGCCCGCAGCACGCCGAGCGTGGTGTACATCAAAACCGTCTCGTCGCGCGGCTACGAGCGGATAAGCTGGCTGGAACTGTTCTTCGACCAGCACAGCAGCGGTCAGCAGGTGAGCAGCGGCTCGGGCGTGATCTTCTCATCCGACGGCTTCATCGTGACCAACAACCACGTGATCGATGGGGCCAACCGCATCGAGGTGATCCACGGCCGCCGCACCTACGAAGCCACCGTGGTGGGCACCGACCCCTCCACCGACTTGGCCGTGCTCAAGGTCGAAACCAACGATCTGCCCGCCATCACCCTGGGGCGGTCGCGCGACGTGCGGGTGGGGGAGTGGGTGCTGGCGGTGGGCAACCCGTTTAACCTGACCTCAACCGTCACGGCCGGAATCGTGAGCGCCAAGGGCCGCGACATCAATATCCTGCGCAGCAATTTTCCCATCGAGTCATTTATTCAGACCGACGCGGCCATCAATCCGGGCAACAGCGGCGGGGCGCTGGTCGACCGGGAGGGATCGCTGGTGGGCATCAACACGGCGATCTTGTCCCAAACCGGATCGTACGCGGGCTACGGTTTTGCGGTGCCGGTGGATATTGTGAAGAAGGTGGTCGAGGATTTAATCGAGTACGGTGAGGTGCAAAAAGCTTTTTTCGGAGCACAGGTGGCGGACGTGACCCCCCGTTTGGCTGAGCAGTTGAAAACGGACGACCTGAGCGGGGTGGCCGTGCGCTCGCTGCAACCCGACGGCTCGGCCGAACGCGCCGGGCTGCAAGCGGGCGACGTGATTGTTGCGATCAACAACCAACCCATCGATTCGCACAGCGATTTTAAAGAACTGATTAGCTACTACAGTCCGGGCGATGAGCTTCGCGTGACCTACCGCCGCGAGCAGCGGGAGCGCACCACCTCGTTGGTACTGACCAACCGGGAGGGCACCACGGAACTACTCAGCCGCACGATCTACTCGTCGGAGCCACTCGGAGCCGATCTGGAGGTGATATCAAAAGTAGAAGCCACCTTGCTTAAAGTTCCGTCAGGAGTTCGTATCAACGAGGTGAACGGCGGATTACTGAGGCGCTTAGGCGTGGAAGAGGGCTTCGTGATCACGCACATCAACCAGCGCACCATTGACTCGCCCGAGCAGCTGGAAGAAATCCTGACCCGCATCCGCGGCAAAGTGCGCATCGACGGGGTGAATGCCCAGGGCAAAAAGGGTTATTATTCGTACTACTTTTAGGACGGGTTGCCGTCCCAGTCTAGCTGCTGCCTTCTGATGGCTTGAAATGGATAGGTTTTTTCCGCTAAGTTTCAATGTAGTATATTGGAGGCTGTTTTGCATCAAATCACAACCATCTAACGAAACGTGCGCTACTACTTCTGCTTCCTCCCCTGCCTTTTCTTATTCCGAACCGCCGCGTACGCCCAATGGCACCCTATCGAGATCGACTCCACCAAACAGAAGTGGGGCGACTGGGCCGAACCCGAGTGGCTGCGCTACTTTGGGCAAGATGCCGCCGACGTAGACCGTGACGGTGATCTGGACATTCTTTCGGGAAGGTACATTTATCATAATCCGGGCGGCGATATGACCGCTCCTTGGCCGCGAACGGCGCTAGACGATAACGTCGACGGCATCCTACTCATGGACGTGGACGGCGACGTGTACGCCGACATCATCGCCCAGGCCCTGCCCGATCTGCTGTGGTACGAGGCGCTCGACGAGGCCGGAACCCGCTACCGTCGGCGGGTGATTGCCCAGGTGCCCGCCACCTCGCACGTGAACAGCCAGGGCTTCGAGCGCGCCCAGGTGGTGCCGGGCGGAAAAGAAGAGATTGTCATCGCGGGCGACGGCGACCTCTACGTAGTGGAGGTACCCGAATCGCCCCAGGAGCAGCCGTGGCCTACCCACCTGGTGGCGGCCAACACCTCCGACGAAGGAATCGGCGTGGGCGACATCGACGGCGATGGGGACCTGGACCTGGCGGCCGGTCGGCGGCCCAACGGAGAAGACGAACCCAAGATTGTGGTGTGGTACCGCAATCCCGGTTCGGTGGCTGAGCCGTGGCCCGAAACCGTAGTGGGAGAGGGGATTCATCCTCTGGACCGAGTGGGAGTGGCCGACCTGAACGGCGATGCGCGGGCCGATATTGTGGTCACCGAAGAACGGTATCCCGGCGAGGAACCCGACGGAAACTTCTGGTGGTATGAGCAGCCCGCTACGTCCGAGGGTACCTGGAAACGCCACCGCATCGTGACCCAGTACTCCATGAACAACCTGGATTTGGCCGACCTGGACGGCGACGGTGACGTGGACCTGATTACCAACGAACACAAGGGACCAAAGCTAGAACTGCAACAGTGGACCAACGACGGTGCCGGAAACTTCAGCAAGAAAGTATTAGACCGGGGCAAAGAAAATCACCTGGGAACGCAACTGGCCGACCTGGACGGCGACGGTGACCTTGACCTGTTCGGTGGGGCGTGGGATAAGTACGAGCACGTGTACGTCTGGCGCAATGATACCATCAAGTCAGCCGAAACCGGCGCTATCTTTCGGGAGTATCCGTGGTGGCCCCGGGCATCGGGCGACGGCGACAAATTCTTGCGCGTGGGCGGAAAGCTCGACTACGCTACCGGCGAAGGCAGCTTTCCCGATTCGGCCCACCAAGACGGTTGGCTACCCCTGGAAGCGGACGTTGATCCGGCAGGAGCCACGCACGCCGAACTGATTATAGAACGGGTACAGTCGCACGAGGATACCAAAGACCTGGAAGTTCGGTTCAACGACGGCGCTTGGTTGGCGGTGCCGGAGCCCGCCCGCATTCCGGGAAAGCGCACCGACTATATGTTCCACAGCAACATTCGGATTCCCGTTCCGCTAACGCATTTGAAGCCCGGTAACGATAACCGGTTTCGGTTTCGCGTGGGGGAGGAGCAAGCGTGGAACTGGCCCCAAAACCTGATCTACGGACTGGTGCTACGCGTTTATTATCCTCCTACAATGCCAAATGATCTACGCCTGAGCGGAGTAACCGAAGGGGGCAAACTCGGCAACGAGGTGTCCTTGTCAGTATTATCTCCCGCTGACCTTGAAATTACCAAAGTGGAATACGTTGGCTTCTACGAGGACGTGAATTGGTCGGGCGACGGCATCTACCGGCAGTGGCAGCACAACTTCCACCGGGGGCAGGTGCGCAACCACGTCGGCACGACCACCGAAGCCCCCTTCACGGTGAACTGGAACACCGAATGGGTGCCCGATCAACCGGAACCTATCCGCCTGAGCGCCCGGGTGCATACCCGGTCGGGTTTGATTTACCGGCTGCCCGCGGTGGATGGCTTGTCGTTGGAACGTTCGCACTCGGTTTATCTGGCTAAACCCGCAGCGCCTCCCGCCGCCTGGTCGACGCGCAGCGGAGAGTTCGCGCAGCAACTCATGATTCCCTTTGACCCTTCGAAGGCCACCGCGGCCCGGCTCTACTGGAACAGTTGGAGTCCGTGCTATTCGGCAGGTTTGCGGCTCAACGCCCACGAAGTGCCCGAGGCCGACAAGGGCGATTGCTACGCGGCCGGGCAACGCACCGAGACCGTGTTGGATCTGAGCGTACTTCAGGAGGGCGAGAACACGCTGACGACCAACAAAACGCCCCTGCACGAGGGCCAGATGGTGCACGGCATGGAAGTGCAGTACCCTGGGTTTATGCTCAAGATAAAGCGCCCCGCGGCAACGAAGAAAAAAGTGTCTATCAACGAAACGACCTACGAAGACCGACCGCACTTTGTGGTTGCCACGCCTGCGGCTACTTACTACTACGACCAGCGGGGCGGCGGCTTCTCGCGCATCATCGATCCTAACGGAAACGACTGGGTAGGCTTCCGGATGGAGCCGTGGAATGCGTATCCGGCGTCGGCGGCCTCGGCCTACCGGGGGCTGCCCAACAGCGTGTTCGGCGGCAACGAAGCCGGGGCCGGGCATCCGGGGCACGATCATTGTCAAAGCGCAGTTGACCAAAATCAAATCACCTCGACCAGCCAAAGCGGAAAGTGGCGGTGGACGTGGACGTTTACCGACTCGGTAGCCCATTTGCGGATGGATCAGGTAGATCCGGAGCATCCCTACTGGTTTTTGTACGAAGGCACGCCGGGCGGCAGCTTTGACGTGGCGAACAGCTACTACGGGACTGACCAAAGCGGCCGACAGCAGAACACGCCCGACTTTTACCAGGGAAAGTCTGTGTTTGGTTCGTTCCGGTGGGCCTACTTTGGGGATGCCCAGTCAAACCGGGTTTTCTTTGTGAAGCAGCTAAGCAAGGACGACAAAACGGATATGATTGGCTACCTGGGCAACACCGAGCAGGGGCTGGACAGTCCGGATGGCATGGTGGTGTTTGGCTTCGGCCGGAACCGCGATACGCAGCCACTGCTCACCCAGCCCCAGGATTTCCTCATTGGATTTTACCCCCATCGCATTCCCGACGCATCCGCGCACCGGCGCTTTGTCCGGTGGATTGAGCAAGTAAACTAATCCGCTTGCCAGATGCAAAATATTCCTCTTTTTCCAACTAACCCCGTTATGAAACAACCTACTTTCATCTTATCCGGCTTTATTTTCTTGTTCGCCACCGCCTGCGGAACCAGTACTCCCGAAACAATAACTTCGGAAGGAGACATGGTGGCGGCTAAAACGCTTTCGTTTGTGCCCCGGAAGATTGCCGATTCTCTTTCCTTTCTTTGGGCGCACACGCCCGCCGAAGTGACCGGCGACGACCTTGGCGACGTAGTCTTTACTAACAACAATTCTACCGGAGGTTTTCTGGGGTACGTGGCCGGACAGCAGGGGGAGGATTATTGGTCACTCGATACCATCGCCCAAACCCCGCCTACGGGGGGCTTGTTTGCCGCTGGTGATCTGGAGGCGGCCGACCTGGATGGCGACGGCGATACCGACGTTTTCGCCGTGAAGCATCCGGGCGAGTGGCAAGACGCCGGTGCTCCCGCCGAGCTGTTCTGGTACGAAAATCCTGACTGGCAACCGCATGCCATCGGCACGGTGCCGGATGCCCTGAAGGACGTTAACTTCGCCGACTTCAACCAGGACGGAAAGATGGACGTGGTGGTACTCACCTTTGAGGAGAACACCCTGAGCGTGTTTCAGCAAAACGATTCCGACACCTGGGAGCGGGTGCAGTTTCTCTCTGACCACAACAACTTCCACGAGGGCATGGCCACCGGCGACGCCGACGCCGACGGATTCCCCGACGTTGCGGCCAACGGCTACGTGCTCTACAGTCCGGGCGAGGACCTGACGCAGCATTGGCGGGAAGAAAACCTGTCGGAAAAGTGGAACACCCAAACCGGCGACTGGTCGCGCAACGGCACCAAAGCGTTTATGCGCGACCTGGACGGCGACGGCCGGTCCGAGATATTCGTGAGCCACAGCGAGCGGGCGGGTTACCCGGTGGTGTATTACCAAAACACCGGCGACGGTTGGCAGGAGCACATCATCACCGACAGCCTGCCCGCCTGCCACACCCTGCAGGTCTACGATTTTGACCTGGACGGTGACTACGACGTGTTGGCGGGCGTGAACAAAGACCGAGCCGTCAACCTGGAGCAAACCGAGTTTCCGGTGCTGATCTTTCTGAGCGAGGACAACTACGCGCGCTGGGAGCCGATGGTGATCGGTGAAGACGGCATCTACAACGGGCAGGCCTTCGACTACGACGGCGACGGGGATACGGACATTCTGCGCTACCCCGGGCATATGGCCACCGAACTGTATTTGTGGGAGAACCAGGTGCGGTGACCGATAGTAAGTATAGTTTCTTAGAGCGGCTAACTCGGGGGCGGGGTATACACGAATACCGGTCTCTGAAAGCCTGCGGCATCAAACTGATGAACCGAAAAAAAGTTAATGCTGATCTTGTTTTGTAAAGCCCTTTTATCGCGCCAAAGTGCGTCAAGAAGTTTTGCTGGGTGCTGATATAGCAAGAAAAGCATCTTACACCGTTTCGTCAAGTGCTTTTATAGCAATTGGGCGGCGTTACAAAAAAGTGTAGACCGCTTCTATTTCAATACATGCGCATTACAAAATGTTGTAGACCGGCATTATTGCTCAATAAGTAGTCTACAAAACGATGTAGTGCGCTATGATAGCAATAGCACGCCCTACGAAGAATTGTAGCGCGGTTTAAACGCAATTTCAGGACACTACAACAGATTGTCGTGAATTTAGGTGATACGGGGGGGGGGTAGCGGAAGCCGACTATGCCATTTCTTCGTCACTTTCGTCTTCCTCCACCAGTTGGGAGCTGCGATTTACGTTATTCAGTTTGGGGAATAAGCGTTCGGCTCGGCTTTTTCCGAACTGTTTGCGGGCATCCAGATAATTGTTCTCGTACTGGCGGCGCAGGGTAGCCTGCGCGATCTCTTCGTCGGCTTCGCAGGCCTTGAGTTGCTTGATCATGTCTTCGTAGGCCCGGATTGCCTTGCGCGAAGCCGCCACCTGGTTACGCAACTCGGTGGCCAGCGGGAACAGCGTATGCTCCTTGCCCAGGTTCTCGATGCGCATGGCCAGCCGCTCCACCGTGTCGGGCTCCTCTTGCAGATTCATGTTGACGATATGGCCAAACTTGCCCTCAGGAAACACGCGGGGCATCACCGCCTCGGCAGGAGTGGCGCGATCGTGCTCTTCGCAACGGCGGAACACCAGCCGCACCTGGTCGTCGAGTTGGTTGTCGGCCGTGAGCAAATCATCGTAGCGGTCTTCGCGTTGCTCCTGCTTGCTGCGGGTGGCCTCGTGCTTGTCTTTGAGGACATTGTAGGGAAGCTGCACCTGATCAACCAGGGGCTGGGTGCCGTTGAACTGTCGGCATAGGCGCATGTGGCGGCGGGTGGCACTGAGGTGTTTTCGGGTGGAGACGCGTTCGTAAAGGAGCTGAGCCATGAGGAAGTGGGTTTTAGAAGATGAGAAATAAGATTACCTGGACGCCAATATACTGAACGGCGGCACTTGTAGCGGTCGGATGTAAGATATTGGCGGGAATTACTAAATTTTTGACAGAAGCTGACCTTCTTCGCAGGTGCGATAGGCAGTATTTTTGGGGTAGAGTAGCTGTTTTGCAACGTATATGTTGTATAAACGCAATAAGATACCACGTCATGGCTACTACGCTACAATTCTGTAAAATCACCCACCGCGGTGCTTCTCGCCTTCGCGTTGACTTCCCCTACGACCCGAAAATCCTTGCGCGCGTAAAAAAACTGCCGGGCCGACAGTGGAGTAAGACAAAAAAATGCTGGCATATGCCCGACACGGCCGAGAGTCTGCGCCTTTTGCAGGAACTGGGCGGAGTATCGGTTGAAACAATACCAAACCACCCCACTAACCTGGCACAAATAAGAGGCGAGCAACCCAAACCGGACGCGTTCCCGTCACCAGCGGCCCCCAGCCCGCCCCCTTCAGCAGAAATCCCAGCCGTCGGTCAGATTTCGGTTTATGCCCGAGAGGGCCGGTTGCGGTTGTCGTTCAAGTACGATGTGACGGTCATTGCTTTCGTCAAAACGCTGCCCTATCCGGTGTATGATCAAGATAATCGATGGTGGAGTGTGCCCGATACGGAAGTAATTCGCAAGGACTTAGCTACGTTCGCCGATCAGAAGGGATTACAATTGCGTTATTCTGGTCGCCCTACCGAACGTGAGCGGCAGCCGCGTCCGCGCAAAGAAGACAATCCGAACTACCGAACCTGTCCTGAAGCATTCGTTAACAAGCTCAGAACCAAGCGGTACAGTCCCAACACCATTCGCACGTATACCAATCTGTTTGAGGAGTTTATCAATTACTATCCTGAGTTAGACCCCAAAGAGATCAGCGAGAAGGACATTATGCAGTTTCTGCGGTATTTAGTGGACGAGCGGCAGATATCGACTTCATACCAGAATCAATCCATCAACGCCATAAAGTTTTACTATGAGCAGGTGCTGGGTGGAAAGCGGAAGTTTTACTTTTTAGACCGACCTCGTAAGGAAAAGCGGTTGCCGGTGGTGTTGAGTGAGGAAGAAGTGGTGCGTATTTTCGGGCAGGTGGGTAATATTAAGCATAAGTGCTTGCTGATGCTGATCTACTCAGCCGGGTTGCGCATTGGGGAGGCGTTGAATATAACTGTGGCTGATATTGACAGTGCGCGCGGACAGGTGAGCATTCGGGGGGCCAAGGGAAACAAGGATCGGATGAGTTTACTATCGGCCAGCTTGTTGCCGTTGTTGCGGGAGTACTATCAGCAGTATCAACCCAAGAAGTATTTGTTTGAGGGGATGGGTGGGGGAAAGTACTCGGCGGGCAGCGCGCAGGCGGTGCTAAAACGGGCCGTGAAGCAGGCCAAAATTCAGAAAAATGTGACCTTACACACTTTACGCCATTCTTTTGCGACCCACTTACTTGAAAATGGTACGGATTTGCGCTATATTCAAACTTTATTAGGTCATAATTCCAGTCGGACGACAGAAATCTACACGCACGTGAGTACGAAAGCGTTGCGCGATATCCGGAGTCCGCTGGACAAGTTAAATTTAGGTAGAGACGATGAACAGAAGTAAGAAAAGGGGCGAATTTAGAGGTTTTAGACAGTTTTTGACTATCTACGGAACCCAAAAAACATAATGGATATAAACGCAATTGCGTTTACACACTCGTTACCTGCCATAAATAAAAATGCTAAATTTGCCTTACACAAGAAACTAAAGTATGCCAGAAGTAAGCCGATTCTATGGAATCATCATCCGCATGTTTTACAAAGACCACAACCCGCCCCATTTTCACGTAATTTATCAGGAAAACGAGGCTTTGATTGATATCAAAACGTTAGAGATAATGGAAGGTCGTTTGACAAAGAGAGCCAAGACATTGGCCATTGAATGGGCAATAGAGCATCGAGATGAATTGTTGAATAACTGGCAGAAAGCAAGAGAACATGAGACTTTAGATAAAATTGAACCTCTGGATTAAAATAAGAATACTATGATAAAGATCATGAAGCTCGAAGTTCTGGATGACAAAAAGATTCACTTCAACTTCAGCGACGATACAGAAAAAACAATTGATTTTACACGGTTCATTGGAAAAGACAAACTAAGTAGTCCTCTATCAGACCCGGCTTATTTTCAAAAAGTCGGAATGTATGAAAACGGAAGAGGGATTTATTGGCCTAATGACTACGATTTTTGTCCTGACTTTTTGTATCAGTACCAATCGAACGAAAAAGAATTATCGGTTGAAAGAACCTAAAACGGCAGGTAACACTATGCAGCCGCCAGCCGGGCGAATCGTTGGAAGGGCAGTTTAGTCACCTCAAGTCAGCCCGTTGATACTTGAAAATTTACGTCTCACAATCCCCGGCCTGACGGCTGCACTAATCGTTGGGTGCTATAAAAATTAAATATGATGGTTTCTAAAAGCAGTTGTGCATTATACTTATCAACACTTTTTTTACTAGTAGCTTGTTCAGAAACTGAAATAGTAAAAACTGAACCCTGTGAAGTAGGTTCTGGACAAATTTATTTGTTAGTAGAATCAATGCCAAAGTTTGAAGGTTGTAGAAATTCTGACTACGATTGCGAAGAAAAAAGCTTTAAAGAATTTGTAGATAAAAATCTACGCTATCCAGGAGAAGCGAAGAAAAATGGAATAGAAGGTGAAGTTGTAATATCAATGATTATAGAGAAAGAAGGATGTGCAAGTAGTGAAGAGATTATAGAATCTGTAGGCTATGGATGTGATAAAGAGACAATACGACTGATACAAAACATGCCACGGTGGCAGCCAGGAACCATAGATGGTGAGCCCCAAAGAGTAAAAAAAACAATGCGTATTGAATTTAGGTCATAAATTGAAGATTGAAAGCAGTACAGCACCCAACAACATGCAGCCGCCAGCCGGGGGAAGCGAGTGACGGGAGGTTTAGTCGCTTCAAGTCAGTCCGTTGATGCTTGGAAGATCAAAGCTAACCAGCCCGGCCAGACGGCTGCATTAATCGTTGGGCAACATGCGAAAAAAGACGATGAAACATATTTTGACAATTCTTTTAGGACTTGCACTTTTAACAAGTTGCAACAACGGAACAGGACAAGAAGGAAAAAGAGAACTTGTTCCAAATCCTGAAAAATATGTTCATGATGGATATGCAGAACAACCTGATTCAATCAAACCTGAATTCAAACCAGACACATTAATCGGACAAATAAGTCTTGTGAGTTCTAAAAATTTTCAGAGTTACCTTGGAGAAAATGTCATGGACAGACTTGTGGATAATGGACTTCCAAACTCAAGTGTGATTTCCAAAGACTCAAAACAGCGACTTACATTTTACTTTCACCCAGGTGGTGTAAAGAATGAGTTTTCGGAATTCAGAGTAAATTATGTCGACCAAAAAGGTAGAGATGAATTTGTAACTGAAGAAGAAGAATTCGTTACCGAAAGTGGAATAAAACTCGGTATGACTATGGGAGAGTTTAGAACAATAAAAGGTGAACCTGACAGCTTAACTAATGATGAAACGAGTACATTCCATTACAGAATTGACGACTTCCAAAACTCTGAATTCTTAAAAAGTTACAACATGCCGATTTACTATGCGGATTATAAATTTAAAAACGGGTATTTAACTGAATTCAGGTTTGGGTTTGAATATCCATGAGAAAGAAAAAAGCACGATTGCCCAACATTGGCTATACGTAATGCGGGTTTTGGTGTTAAATTGAAAGTGAATGAATATTAACAAAAACATCGGTAAGCGGACAGTGAAGTGCCTTGAAATCCCGCACTACGCATAGCCGAGACCGTTATGTGCTAGCCAAAAGACAAAACTGAGAAAGTTGAGAGAAAACGAAGTACTAATTAGCGAATACAGAATTGCTTGGAAAACTGGGATTTTGAATGTTAACAAGCTCAGAATTGATTGGGAATCGCCTTTGATATGGACGAAGAGACTAGTAAGGCGTAATGAAAACGAAATACCTAATGTTAATGGGTTCAGTCAGAAGATAGGGACGAGCAGAATAACCATTTTCAAATACAAGAACCAATTACAACTTTTATTAAAAGGACAATTAATAAAAATTAACGAATTCACGGAATCTGAATTAACGATAATAGAGGACAAGCTAAAACTTTCAATAAAGTATAATGGCAAGAGTGTTTTCGAGCAGATACACAAACAGGTAAAGTCAATTATTTCCTTGGAAAACGATCCAACCCCTTTTGTTGAAGCGGAAGATTTCGACTTGCGAATCTTAATTCACTGCGTTTTAAACGACAGCGAAAGACAAAAGAGAATATTTACGTATAAAGCCAGCACATAACACCATGCAGCCGCCAGCCGGGGGAAAGATGAGCATGTTCGTTTGTTGCCCCAGGTTAGTATGTTGATCCTCGGAAGAAAATCACCAACAATCCCGGCCTGACGGCTGCATTAATCGTTGTGTGTAATGCAAACAAGTATAGGGTTGACAAGCAATAAAAATTGAAATTAATTCAACATACTGAAATGACCGATTCAAAGAATAAAGAACATTATTTTGATGTTTTTTTTAATTATGTACGCCTTCTTGTAGATATACCAGAAATTGACCAAGCTCTTTGTCGCACATACTTTGAGCCATTCATCATATGTAAGGACACCCTGTTGGAAACGGAAGGAACGGTTCACAAATATCATAATTTTATAGTTAATGGGTTTATTAGGATTTTCCATATTAATGAGGATGGAGAAGAAATAACAACAGACATCAATGATGGGCCCCGTTTCTTCACTTCCTACAATCATTTTATTCACAGGTCTACTTCTAACGAAAACCTCTATTGTATTACCAACTGCGAGTTATTAAGAATTAAACGTGATGATGTTGATATAACTGCCAAGTTAGGAATTACGCAAATGGATTATAGCCTTCAAATACTAACACATCATCTGGAAAAAAATAGACAACGAACAATTGATATGAGTTCATTATCTGCGGAAGAACGATATCTGAAATTACTAAAAACCAGTCCTTCTATTTTCCAAAATGTTCCTTTAAAATATATTGCATCCTATTTAGGAATTAAAGCTGAAACCCTAAGTAGAATAAGAAGGAAAACGATTTCTTGATAAAAGTCAAGTGGTTTCTATTAATTTCTATTCATTTTTACAAATTAAAATTTATATTATGAAATTGCTAAAAACAAATGTCCTAATTCTCGTAACATTATTATTTTTTAATAGCTTATGGGCACAAGAAATAAATTTGCCTGAAGAACCAATGTCATCAGTTGATATTGCGGCACTTTATACTCCAAGCACTATTATTGAATCTGCAGAGCAAATGCCCGAAGAATATTATACGTTCAGGCCAACACCAGAGGTTCGAAGTTTTGGAGAGTTAATGGCGCACATAGCTGAATCCAATTTTCAGATGGCCGCTATTGCTAAAGGGGAAACGGCTCCTGTTACAGAGGTAGCTCCCACTAAAACAGAAGTGGTTAAAGCACTTAAAGAATCTTTTGAATATTCTGCCGAGGCCAGAAAAAATATGACTCAAGAGCGTAAAGAAACGTTGGTCAAATTTATGGGAAATACTCAACCAGCAGGCAATGTTCTTGATTTTTCAGTTTTTCACTCGTTACAACATTATGGTAATGTAATAGTTTATATGAGGCTGAAAGGACTGATTCCTCCATCTTCGCTATAAAATCTTGGGAAAAAACCTGTACAACAAAAGTTTAAAGAGAACTGACCAAAGACAAAAATATAACAGAATAAGTAGCTGGTGGAAAACCAACAAGATTGCGGAAAAGCACTACACACAACAATATATATAAGCCATAGCGGAGTTCGTGTTTCGTCTATGGCTTTTCATATATTTAAGGTCTATGTTAAATCGAAAAATTATTACGTAAAATCCGCTACGGCTCATATACTTAACGTTACCTGCAAACAGAAAACAAGCAAAATAATGAATAAATTTATACTAATTCTCTTGCTACCAATTCTATCACCAACTTTGAACTTTGCCCAAGACTGCAACTGTGAAAGTAACTTTGAATGGGTAAAAAACACGTTTGAGGAGAACGATGCAGGATTTGAGCACACATTAAATACTAAAGGTGAACAAGCTTATGCCGACCATAATAAAAGAATTCTAGAAAGGGTAAAGTCTGCCCAAGAACTTACTGACTGCGCATCGATTCTTTATGAATGGATGACCTTCTTTCGTTCGGGACATATTGCCATAAGACTTCATCAACAGCCAAATGATCTAGTGACACCCGAAAATCTCAACCAATTTGTAGACTGGGAAACGTATCCAATCAAGCAACAGGAATTTATAGATTATTTGAACAATAGCTCAACTTCAAGCTATGAAGGTATTTGGCAATCAGAACCGTATAAAATCGGAATCAAAAGAGATGGTGATACCTACATTGGATTTATTATAGAATCAGGTGCAGAAACATGGACAGAAGGGCAAGTGAAATTAAAAATCAATATTGCTGATGACGAGACCAGTTCAGTGTTTTATATGTGGGACCATTCAGCGGTCGAGTCCAAGAACGTCTTACTTATCGGCAATAATCATCTGGAAATTGGTGATGTTAGCCTCATAAGACTTTATCCAACGATTGAAGAAGAACCTAAATACGAGCAGTATTTCCAATCCTTACATGCAGATCTTCCCTACATTGATGTACTAAATGAAACAACATTGTACTTCAGGATACCCTCCTTTGATGCTTTAGAAAAAAGAGCTATCGACAGCACCATTACAGCCAATAAGAACAAAATTCTTTCGACAGAGAATCTAATAATTGATATTAGAAACGGTACAGGCGGTAGCGATGCTAGTTACGAAAACATCCTTCCTCTTCTATACACCAATCCTATCAGAGCAGTTGGCGTTGAGTTTTTGTCTACGAAGCTCAACAACCAAAGAATGCTCGATCTTATCAATAACGCCGAATATGGACTTGATCAAGAAGAGAAAGAATGGGCCCGAAAAGCGTTTGATAAACTTGAGGAAAACCTCGGAGAATTTGTAAATGTAGAAGACTATATTGTTGAAGTAACGAAGCTGGACACCATACACCCAAATCCAAAAAACGTAGGAATTATAATCAATAAGGGAAATGGGAGTACGGATGAGCAGTTCTTACTTGCCGCCAAACAAAGTAAAAAGGTAAAGCTTTTTGGTACAACTACGTATGGTGTATTGGATATTTCAAATATGTACTTTATTTCTTCACCATGCAATGAGTTTGAATTAGGATATTCCCTTTCCAGAAGTATGCGAATACCCAACTTTACCATTGATGAGAAAGGAATTCAACCTGATTATTATCTGGATAAGAGCATCCCCATTTATGAGTGGGCTGAATACGTAAACGGAGTGCTGAACGAAAAATAAAAATGCCAACAGGTAACAGTGGCTATACTCAATGCGGGTTAAAACATAAAAAAATGAACGAATTCACCTTAAGAAGCAAATTGGAAAATTGAAAGTCCATTGCCTTATGATCCCGCACTGAGTATAGCCGAGACCATTAGGCGGCATTAAAATCAGGAATCTACGTTGCAGAATTATTTGTACATTGACAAAAAGATTAGCCATGCTTACCAAAGATCAAGTAATAAGTAGCTTAAAGGATATGCCAGCGCAGTTCTCTATTGATGAACTGATGGACAAGTTAATTCTATTGCAAAAGATTGACATTGGATTAGAACAGTCAAAGCAAGGTGAAGTATACTCGTCTCATGAAGCTAAAGAAATCCTCAAGCAATGGTCAAAGTAAATTGGACGCGTCAGGCTATTGAGGACATATACGAAATCAGAGAATACTACCAGCCTCGGTCGGCCAAGTATGTTGAGCAACTCACTGATAAGATTTTTGAAAAAGAAATTTTTCTAGAGAAGCATCCGCAAATTGGCAGAATGGTTCCTGAGATAGCGCGAGAAGAAATTAGGGAGTTGATTTACAAAAACTACCGAATTGTCTATCATGTAGTATCCGATGAACGCATAGACATACTAACCGTTCACAATGGATTGCGTCCTCTAACGGAAGAGTCCATCTTCGGATGAGAAAACGCCGCCTAACATCATGCAGCCGCTAGCCGGGCAACGATGAACATGAGCACTTGTCACCCCAAGTTCGTATATTGATGCTTGGATGATCAAAGCCAACAAGTCCGGCCTGACGGCTGCATTAAGCGTTGGGTGCAATAGATCAAAGCCATCTCATTGATTCATACATTTGAAATATGATCAAAATCATAGAGAAAAATATTGAAGAACTCAGTTTCGTATGTAAATCAAATAAGGTTGCTGAACTTTATCTTTTTGGATCAGCTACTTCCGGAAAACTTACTGACAAAAGTGATCTAGACTTTGCCGTATTGTTTTTTGAGTCTTTATCTCCACTAGAACACGGAGATGCCTTTTTCTCTTTGAAAGAAGACCTGGAGAAACTCTTTGGCCGTGAGATTGACTTGCTGTCTTACAGAGTTGTAAAAAACCCTATATTTAAAGAGGAACTTGACAAAACTAAAGTAACTCTTTATGCCGCCTAAAGAAGTGCTCAAATATATTCTTGATATCGAGTCTTTAATTGATGAGCTTGAAAATGTAATAAACCTTCACTCCGGGGACTATACAAAGTTTAGCTCGAATTTCATGGCAGTGAGAACCGTAGAACGCGATTTAGAAATTATCGGTGAGGCAGTTCGAAAACTGAAAGAAATCGCCCCGCACTTGAAGATATCTAGCTACAAGCAAATAATCGGACTAAGAAATATGATCGTTCATGCTTATGACTCGATTGATCCAACTACTCTCTGGCGAATACTGCTCAAGGATCTTCCCATTCTCAAGGAAGAAATAAATGAAATGAAAAAATAACTGCACCCAACATTGCATATAGCCTATGGCGGGAAGAGTGCTAATTTCAGGGTTTTCACCTTCTAACAAAGTTCGTTTCGGGTAGATGCAAAAGTGCTTCGCAAACCGCCACAAAGCCATATGCTTAGCGTTGGGTCTCATGCTGTGCAGTGGCGGAAGATCAAGCGGCTCGCTTGCCTTGCGCCTCGGTGGAAAGGAGAAGCAGCGCGGTCAGGCACTTGTTGAAAGAAGATTAGTTACCGTTGTCAGTTTGGTGCCCTGCCCGACGTATTCGTAAACCGAAGCACGGCCAACGCACGGATGGCTTCCCAGCAGCTTTGCTGCGAAAAGTCATCAGAAGCATCAAAGCGACTGAAAGCCTAACCCGGCGAATGGGCCAAGCACGGCCGAAGCCAGAGAAGAGCACGAAGACCCAACACCATGCAGCCGCCAGCCGGGCTGAAATGAGCCTGAATGCTAGTTGCTCCAAGTAGCTATATTTGTTCATTGAATGATAAATCGCCAACAAGTCCGGCCAGACGGCTGCACAGACCGTTAGCGGCAAGCTGAAAAATGAATGAGGATACTTCTAATAATAATTTACTTTCCTCTCCTAATTGGATGCAGAAGCAGCCAGACATTATCTGGGACTTATAGGAGTAATTTTGCTGTCATTGGATTTTTTGTGACAAATTTCAAATTTGAAGCTGACTCAACTTTCGATTATTGGTATGCAGGTGATTTAATGAGTGATAAAGCAACTGGGACCTATGAAATTGATGAAAAAGTAATTCAATTAACCTATGATGGACAAACTAATAAAGATAGATTTATCGTTCGGGAAGGCTCAAATGGACAAGTTGACACAACTTTTTTACCAAATCCAGCAGAAGCTTCACGACCAAAAGAATTGAAGATTAGAGGAAATAAATTATTTATAATTAAAGATGATGGAACACTAATAAAGCGAGAGCAGGGATTTAGCCGAATCAGGAAATATATATTTTGGGGAAATCATTTTATGACAAACAGAAGATACTTTCTAGAGAAAATAGAATGAAAAGCAAGCCGCTAACATCGTTCAGCCCCAAGCCTGGCAATGATGTATTAGTTTTTTTATTTCTCTAAGCACGAAAATTGATTAATGAAAGGAAAACGCAAACATGCCCGGCCTGAGGCTGCACTAGGCGTTGTAGCCAATTAAAACAACAAATAGTGCAGCGTTACAGTGATTTGATACTAAAGACTATCTTTGCAGAAATCTCAGAGGTGTGGACATCAAGAAAATACATAAGACTGAATACGTTGAGTGGCTGCAAAGCTTGAAAGCAAAGATTAAATCTGCTCAACTGAAAGCGGCTGTCTCTGCTAACCAAGAAGTCATTTTGCTGTATTGGGAATTTGGAAAAGAAATCTACGAGAAACAAGAGAAGCTCGGATGGGGAAACGCAGTGGTTGATTCACTGGAAAAGGACTTGAAGGCTGAGTTCCCCGATGTGAAAGGATTCTCGCGGCGAAATCTTTTCTACATGAAACAGTTCTACTTGTTTTACCAGACAGACTTTGAAAAAGTGCAACAACGTGTTGCACAAATTCCCTGGGGACATAATATTCAGATCGTTAGCAAAGCAAAAAGTAAAGAAGAAGCGCTGTTTTACGTAGCCGAAACCATCGGTAATGGCTGGTCCCGTGACATTTTGGAAATGCAGATCAAATCAAGTCTGTATGCTCGTCAAGGAAAAGCTACTACTAATTTTCAAAACGTGCTTCCCCCACCCAATTCGGACTTAGCCCATCAAACGCTAAAAGACCCTTACCTGTTTGACTTTCTAACGCTCAAGAAGAATGCTGATGAGAAAAGTATTGAAGAACAACTGACTAAACATATCACTCAGTTCTTGCTCGAACTCGGAACCGGTTTTGCTTTTGTGGGTCGGCAGTATAAGCTAGAGGTAGGAGACAAAGACTTTTTCATCGACCTATTATTCTACCATACGAAGCTGAGATGCTACGTAGTTGTGGAACTAAAAGCGAAGGGCTTCAAAGCTGAGTACGCAGGCAAGCTAAGTTTTTACCTATCAGCAGTTGACGATATTTTGAAATCAGCATCTGATAATCCAACGATTGGCATTGTACTTTGTCAGAAGAAAAACCAGATTGAAGTAGAATATGCTTTGCGCGGTATTTCGCAACCTATCGGAGTAGCAGAGTATCAGCTTAGCAAAGCAGTGCCTGAGAATATTAAAAGTCAGCTTCCTACCGTTGAAGACATAGAAAAAGAACTGGCTACAACACTGGCTAAAAAATCATAGCTGCCCTTCGGGACAGCCACGCTTTTTAGCCGAGACCGTTAGGGCTCATTTGAAAAGACGATTAAATAACTGATATTTGAAATAAAACTCAATAAGACATGACAACGGCTATACTATCTAGTGAATCCGATGCTGATATGACGCAACTTATAGCATTTGCCAATAAGTTGGGAATTAAAATCAAAATGTTAGAAGGAGAAGAAGCCGAAGATCTGGCTATGGCGTATGCTATTGAGAATGGAAAAACAGGTGAGTATACAGACACTCAAGATTTTATTAAAAGCCTCCGCCAATGAACGTTCGGACGGTTCGCCGCGCGATTGATAAGTCCTTTGAAAGAGACATCAAAAGGATAAGGGATAAAGACCTACTTGCCAAAATAGCGGATACCATCGAACAGGTACAAGGGGCTGCAAATCAGGAGGAAATAGAGAAGATCAAGAGCTGAAAGGATTTCGAAGTTACTATCGTATTGGATTAGGAGACTACAGGATAGGTCTGTCGATTGAAGAAACAACAGTAGACTTCATCCGGTTTTTGCCAAGGAAAGATGTTTACAAATACTTTCCGTAGCGGTAAGATGAAAACGAGCCCTAACACCATGCAGTGGGGCTGCGCCAGAGAACCAGCAATTACTTTTAGTCATTGTTGGTGGCCGCTAAAGCGTTATTTCGTTTATTGCATAGCATAAGCGATCAAGCTGCTTTTTTAACGTTAAGGTAGCGGTAGCAATTCCTATCGCATTTACGCCTTTATAATCTACGTAGCTGTTTTTATAGTGCTCTATCGCCTGGGCGCGATGATATTGTGCTTACTCCTTAATATTTCACTGATCTCTGTTGAACTTCTGTTTTTTATTTTTATTCCTTTAGCGATAGCATCATTTTTCTTTTGTTCAACCTAATCCCCAATCTCATATCAGATCCGAAATCAAGTGATAGCCCTTTATCCCAAACAAAGTTATTATGGCACAATTACTTTACGCGCGGGGTGCTTTGCGCAAATGCCGGGGCGCGACGCGTCGTCACCAGCGGCTTTCTCGACGCTGATGTAACGCGCTACGCGAAGAAGAGGGGCACAAAAAAAGCCCCGGCGGGCAGGCGGGGGCAGATTTGCTTGGTTTGACTAACTTGAGTGCACTCGGAAGGATTCGAACCCTCAACCCCCAGAGCCGAAATCTGGTATTCTATCCAGTTGAACTACGAGTGCAGTACTATTGAGAACGGCAAATCTAGCAGTATTTGGCCAGTTTAGAAAACGTTGGCGCTACTATTTTCACGTTACGGGCCGCGCGTAGCCATTGAGGCATCCGCTCAGCCGCCGGTGTTCGCGTTATATTTCATTCACTGGGATTATGACCCGAAAACTAAGCCCCAAAACGTACAGGGCGTGTTGGCGCAGTCGGATCAGACGGATGAAACGACGGGGCGGATTTCAGTGTGTGCCGGAACTACACCGAACTGACCGGGAACGGCCTCGACTATAACTCCAGGCCCTCCAGCAACCGGCAGTACGTGGCGATGCCGTGCTCGATTTCTTTCACCTTGATGTACTCATCGGCGGTGTGCGAGCGCTCCGACTTGCCCGGCCCTAACTTCAGGGTGGGGAAGCCACCCAGCAGGGCCTGGTCCGACAGGGTAGGGGAGCCGTAGTGGGTGAGGCCCAGCGCGGTACCCCGCTGCACCAGCGGATGGTCGAGGGCAATGCTGGACGAGTTCAACCGCAACGAGCGCGGCGTTACCTGGGAAACGGTATTGTGATCGATGATCTCTAATACCTGTTCGTTGGTGTACTTTTCGTTGGTGCGCACGTCTACCACGAAGGTGCAGCGGTCGGGCACCACGTTGTGCTGGGTGCCCGCCGCAATCTGGGTCACGCAGGTGCTTACCTCGCCCAGCAGGTCGGAGCGTTCGGGAAAGTGAAACTCCCGGATCCAGACGATGTCCTGCATGGCGGCGTAGATGGCGTTCACTCCCTCGTGGCGGGCCGCGTGTCCCGACAAGCCCCGGGCCTCGCAGTCGAGCACCATCAGGCCCTTTTCGGCCACCGCCATTTCCATTTGCGTGGGCTCACCCACAATGCCCAGCGCCACCGGTCCGACGGCTTCCATGATCGAAGCAATGCCCCCGGTACCTGAAATCTCCTCTTCGGCCGTGGCGGCAAACAACAGGTTGTAGGGGCGGTCTCTCTGTTCGTCGAGGTACAGGAACGTGTGCAGCAACGACACCAGGGCTCCGCCCGCATCATTGCTGCCCAGTCCGTACACCTTGCCCTGTCGGATCACCGGATCAAAGGGGTCCAGGGTCCAGGAAGCGGTGGGCCGCACCGTGTCGTGGTGAGAATTGAGCAGCAACGTAGGCCGGTCCGGGTGGTAGTCTTGTGAGTAAACCCACACGTTGTTGCCCTGCGTGTGAACGTGCTTGCCCGCCGCTTCGAGGTAGCGTTGCAGTTGGGTGGCGGTTTGCTCTTCTTCCCGGCTAAAGGAAGGGATGCGGATGAGTTGCTGCAGCAGGTCAACGGCGCGCTGCGTTAGGGAGTCGGGGGCGGACTGAGACATAGTTGGGTACCGTTAAGTAAATCCGCGCCAATCGCCAGCAGGGCGCGGTAGTGGCCAATATACACCTTTTTTGCTCCACCCCGCAAGGCGGCAAATCCGTTGTCCAGCTTAGGAATCATGCCCGCGGCAATGGTTCCCGCGCTGCGTCCTTGGTGGTAGTCGGCTTCCGAAAGTACCGCCACGGCTGAGTCGTCGTCGTCCGGATCGCTAAGCACTCCGGCTTTCTCGAAGAAGTAATACAGTTCTGTGGGGGCAGTTTTCGTCAGGGCCTCGGCCACCCGCGCAGCAATGGTGTCGGCGTTGGTGTTGAGCAGTTGTCCGTGCCCGTCGTGGGTGAGGGGGGCCAGTACGGGCACCACGTTCTGCTGTAAGAGCGCCTGCAGCGCTTCGGCCCGCACCTGCTGCACGTCACCCACCCAGCCGTAGTCAATCGGCTCGGGCGGCCGTCGAGAAGAAACGATACAGTTCAGATCGGCACCCGTCAGTCCCAGGGCGTTGCAGCCAAACGATTGCAAGCGGCTGACAATCTGTTTGTTGAGCAATCCCCCGTAAACCATCACTACTATTTCTAGCATGGCATCATCGGTTACGCGGCGGCCCTCAATCAGGGTAGCTTCCAGGCCCAGCCGCTGCGCCAGTTGGGTGGCGTTGCGTCCCCCGCCGTGCACCAATAGTTTAAATCCTTCCAGCCGTGCGAAATCCCCCAGAAACTCCGTGAGCAGTTCGGGTTGCTCGATCACCCGTCCGCCGATTTTTATGATTCTAATGGGCCTCACGTTCCAGTAGTTTTTGAAGCACGGTTTGCGCGGCCACCACCCGGTTGGCGGCCTGCGCAATCACCAGACTCCGGTCGCTATCCAGCACCGCATCGGCCACCACCACGTTGCGCCGCACCGGCAGACAGTGCATGAAGTAGGCTTGGTTGGTACGCTGCATCTTCTCGGCGGTGATCATCCAAGCGTCGTCGGTGCGCAGCACCTGTCCGTAGTGTTCATAAGAAGACCAGTTTTTAGCGTACACAAAATCAGCGCCTTCCAGCGCGGCGTCCTGATCGAACGTCACGGTGATTCCCTGGGTAAATTGCTCAGCCAAGTCGTAGCCTTCGGGGTGGGTGAGCACCACTTCGTAGTCGGTGAGGCGCGTCCACTCGAGCAGCGAGTTCACCACCGCCTGCGGTAGGGCCCGCGGATGCGGAGCCCAGCTGATAACTACCCGGGGGCGCTCCGTCAACTTGTGCTCCTCAACGGTGATCAGGTCGGTGAACGACTGCAACGGATGGCGCACCGACGACTCCAGGCTGATCACGGGGCACCCGGCGTAGCGCACGAACTGCCGGATGACTTGCTCTTGATAGTCTTCATCACAATTTTTGAGGGAGGCAAAGGCCCGCACGCCAATCAGGTCGTAGTACTGTCCGACCACGGCGGCGGCTTCGCGCACGTGTTCGGCCCGGTCGCCGTTCATCACGGTGCCGTCGGCCATCTCTAGTTGCCAACCGCCCTGCTGCACGTCGAACACCACTGTGTCTAATCCCAGGTTCAGGGCGGCCCGCTGGGTGCTCAGGCGGGTGCGCAGGCTAGGATTGAGAAACAACAGGCACATCGCTCGGCCCGATCCTAACTGGGGATGCGCCCGAGGATTGGCCTTTACCGCTCGGGCGGAAGCCAGCCAGGAGGGCCAGTGATCAACGTCGGCGGCGGAAGTGAAGTGTGATAGCATTGTTGATTAGTTGGTGAACGGACAACTGAAGTCCGGTGTTGGTTAGTGGATAGTAGATGGTGGATAGTGGAATTTGGTTATGTAGAAAAACATCTAACATCCAATATCTAACATCTAGCCAAACAGAAAGTCATCCAGCATCCACAAATTCAATAAAGTTATCTACTTGAACAAGCAATGATGAAAAAAGCAACACTTGGCTCCGGCTGCTTCTGGTGCACCGAGGCGGTATTTCAGGATCTAGCGGGAGTGGAATCAGTAGTTTCCGGCTACGCCGGAGGGCACATCAAGAACCCCGCTTACCGCGAGGTGTGCGAAGGCCGCACCGGCCACGCCGAGGTGGTGCAAATTACCTATGATCCGGAGGTGGTTTCGTTCGAAACGCTGCTGGAAGTGTTCTGGAAAACGCACGACCCCACCACCCTGAACCGGCAGGGCAACGACGTGGGCACCCAGTACCGCTCGGTGATCTACTACCACGATGCCGAGCAAAAAGAACTAGCGCAGCAGTATAAAGACAAACTCAACGCGTCCGGGGCCTTTACTAACCCGATTGTGACCGAAATCAGCCCGATGGATACGTTTTACGCGGCGGAAGCCTACCATCAGAACTACTTCAGGAACAATCCTGGACAGGGTTACTGCTCGTTCGTGATCCGCCCCAAAGTGGATAAGTTTAAACAGGTGTTTGGTAATAAACTCAAAACAACGGTTTAGAGATAATTTCCAAGCACTGTGGTATGTTTTCGAGGTGCAAAAACGCGCCGGTGGTCAAACAACAGGGGGCGGGCATTCGGTGAGTAATCTCGTTTGGCCACATGCTCGTCCAGTTGCAACCGGTGAAGTGTTCTTCTTTAAAAATCCTCTTACAAAAGACTGCGTTGACTAATACTCTGGCCTGAAATTGGTACGTTAGCGCTATTGACAATACAAACCACTGTCCCAGTGGGTCGA
Organism: Cyclobacteriaceae bacterium; assembly: GCA_965217305.1. Lineage (GTDB taxonomy): Bacteria > Bacteroidota > Bacteroidia > Cytophagales > Cyclobacteriaceae > Tunicatimonas. Next base: position 914,863 of record CBDCHN010000012.1, on the reverse strand, counting down.
TGGTATCACCGTGGTCCGCCCGCCGTGATCCGAAATCTACTATAATCTAAATTGTATAAAAAGAACCACAAGTAATGCAATCAGAATACCTAGTAAACCGCTACCTATGGGCATCATCGGGAGGTGAGGCAACTATTGGAGGGCTACAAGAAGAAATAGATCAATGCCTACGCTACCAGCTATTGCTTAAGCAGCCAGGAAACGAAACAAAAGCGTACGCGCTCCAGGCAACCATCGGAAAAAGCGCCTTGTCGGCCAGTGAAAAAATACCGCTGAAAATTACCAAGGAGATCAGGCCCGTTGGATATACGGTAGAAAGTGAACGGGTAGAGCTAAGGATTCATTTACAGGCGGAAGAAAGCGTTTTTTTTAGTTTTCAAGGAAAGTTAACTTTGGGGGACGTGCAGTATGACGCATCCCAGCTGTATCTGCCGGGCTTCTGGTACCGGAAAAACCTGCGCTCGCCTGATAACACCCCCTCCGAAAGGATCAGTAAGAACTGGATTGTGCGGGAAGATCGGCTCAGCACTCCCCTTTCCGGCATCTTTGACCAAGATAAAAAGGTGAGCTATTCGTTGATCCGTATAGACAAGATAAAGGATTATGCGCTGGCACAGCACCAGCAGGGCGAGGTGATCCTCAGCGGTCACTCCAGCTTGGGAGCAATAGGCTTTGGAGAACACCAAGGGGAACAGAAGCAAGCGTATCTCTCTTTTGCTTATCCCTACCGGGAAGCTCCCCACCGCTATTTTCGCAAGCTTACCTTGGGGGCACCGGTTACGGCTTTTCTGCATCTTGAAAAGGGAGAAAGCGTTACCCTTCATTATCAGGTGATGAAACGGAAAGCCGATCATTACAACGACTACATCAAGCAAATTTGGACACACGCTGTTGATCTGTTTCAGCCGCAGCCTTTGGAGGGCAACAAGCTTTCTGACCGGGAAATTAAGCACGTGTTGTCCAAGTTTTACACACAGTCTTTTGTGGAAGTAGGCAATCTAAAGGGCTTCTCCGGTATTGATCTACAAACCCAAAAGTGCGAAAGAAAAAAAACCTTGGAGGTAGGTTTTATCGGTCGGGTGCTCCTCAACGCCTTTAATGCCCTGGAGTGGGCCGAAGGAAATAAGGACGAAGCACTGAAAAAAATTGCGCGGGCGGTACTGGATAGTTACGAACAGTATGGTTTTGCTGACAACGGCTTCATCAGAGAACTGGTAGATGAGGAGAATAGCGTGGAAGAAAACCTTTACACCATTCGCCGTCAGTCAGAAGGGATATACGCTGTGTTGCTCTATCTGAACTATGAGAAAAAAAGAGGCAAAGAACACAGACTGTGGGAGCAAAAAATTCTTCGTCTGCTAGATATATTGTTAACCCTGCAACAAACCGATGGCAGCTTCCCCCGCAAGTTCAGAGGAGACAAAACGCTGGTGGACGCGGTAGGAGGGAGCTCTCCGGCGGCGGTTTTGCCCCTGGTCATGGCCTACCGGTATTTCGGCAATAGCAAATACTTACACGCCGCCCGAAAAGTGATTGATTATCAGGAGAAAGAAATTATTTCCCAATCCGATTATTTTTCTTCTACGCTTGATGCGGATTGTGAAGACAAAGAAGCTTCTCTGTACGCCGCCGTGGCTTTGTACTACATGGCCTTGGTGACGCAGGGGGCAGAAAAAGAGCGCTACGTAGCCCTGGCGCAACAGGCCGCTTACTTTGCCCTTTCCTGGTACTACACCTGGGACGTTCCTTTTGCCAAAGGCCAGATGCTGGGCGACCTGGGCCTGAAAAGCCGGGGCTGGGGAAACGTATCGGTAGAAAACAACCACATCGATGTGTACATTTTTGAGTTTGACGAAGTGCTCACCTGGCTAACGGAAGAAACCGGCGAACCTCGTTTTGCGCAGTTCGCCGAAGTGATCCGCTCCTCAATGCGGGAGCAGCTTTTGCCCTACGAAGGTCATATGGTGGGCATTTCCAAAGAGGGATATTATCCGGAAGTAGTGCAGCACACTGCCTGGGACTATGGTCACTACGGAAAAGGCTTCTACAACCTTTACTTTGCCCCGGGCTGGACGGTTACCTCCATTTGGGAGTTACTCACCGACCACCGTGCAAAAAACTTTCTGACCAGCGAGCAGTAGTACAATTTCATTAACAATTTCCTGAAATATAATCCCTAACCACAAACTTACTTAACCGTCAAGAGTTACAGGTGAATAACAGCAGGGAATCGGTTGGCAGTAAGCAAAAACCGGTTTTGCTATTTTTTCATTTTCACTTACACTTGGTTCTTTCTATCGAGATCAGGTGCTTATTTTTTGTCATGTTTGAACGTACCGAAGAGATGGCGGAAATAACTTCTGTCATCGAGGATTTATCAGCAAAGAAAAATCAGTCAACACAAGGCCAACACTTAGAAAAAGGCAGTGTGGCAAACCGGTTTTTAGAGGATCTGCCCGCCGTTGTCTGCTTTTCACACCTTCGCTGGGATTTTGTCTACCAGCGTCCGCAGCATCTACTTTCCCGCTTTGCGAAACACAGCCCCCTTTTTTTTGTAGAAGAGTCGCTGTTCGACGACAGCCCGGAACCTTGGCTGTACCGCAGTGAGCGGACGCATAACCTGACGGTCGTCGTGCCTCATCTGCCGCAGGGTTTGTCACCCGACGAAGTGATAGAAGCCCAACGCCAGTTGCTGGAGAATTTTTTTGAAGAACAACAACTTGAAGAGTATATTTTCTGGTACTACACTCCGATGGCCCTGGCCTTTACCCATCAATTTTCGCCTGCCTTAATCATTTACGATTGCATGGACGAATTATCGGCTTTCAAATTTGCTCCCCAGGAACTGAAAGATTGGGAGAAATCTCTTTTCGAGAAAGCTGATTTGGTATTTACGGGTGGGCAAAGCCTGTACGAAGAAAAAAAGAAGCAGCATTCCCAGGTGTATGCCTTCCCCAGCAGCATTGATAAAGCGCACTTTGCCCAAGCCCGCCAAGCACTGCCCGCCCCCGAAGACCAAGCTGGTATTCCCGAACCGCGTATCGGCTTTTTCGGGGTCATCGATGAACGAATGGACTTGGAACTGCTGACCGCAGTCGCGGATGCCCGGCCCGATTGGCATTTGGTGATGGTGGGGCCGGTGGTCAAGATTGACCCGGCTGATTTGCCCCAGCGCCCTAATATTCATTTCCTGGGCAAAAAGTCATACCAGGAATTGCCTTTTTACCTAAGTGGTTGGGCAGTGGCGCTACTTCCTTTTGCTATCAACGAGGCTACCCGCTTTATCAGCCCGACGAAGACCCCTGAATACCTGGCCGCCGGTAAGCCGGTGGTTTCCACGCCCATCCGAGACGTGGTACATCCTTACGGGGAAAAAGGGTTGGTACACATTGCCAGCAGCGCCCCGGAGTTTGTTGCTGCGATAGAAAAAGCGCTTCAGCCACCGGATAAAGTATGGCTTTCGGCCGTATATGATTGCCTTTCGGCTATTTCCTGGGATAAAACCTGGCAGGGGATGGTCGCGGTGATGAAGAAAGCCTTGGTGCAATAGACACTGTGCTGTTGCTTTGAGATTAACTATTTTTTTTAACTTAACGGAAAGTGCCTCATGTTTGACTATATGATCGTGGGGGCGGGCTTTGCCGGCAGTGTGCTGGCCGAACGTCTTGCTTCCCAAAGAAACAAGAAAATTTTACTGATCGATAAAAGAAACCACATTGGCGGCAATGCTTACGATCACTACAACCAGGAGGGTATTCTGGTGCATAAATATGGTCCACATATATTTCACACCAATGCCAAAAGGGTGTTTGATTATCTTTCGCTCTTTACCGAATGGCGGCCCTACGAGCACCGGGTGCTGGCCAGCGTGGATGGGCAGTTGGTGCCGATTCCTATTAATTTGGATACCATCAACAAGCTCTACGGACTTCAACTCACCTCCTTTGAGGTGGAGGAATTTTTTAAGTCCAAAGCTGAAAAACTGAGTTCAATCAGAACGTCCGAAGACGTGGTCGTCAGCCAGGTAGGGCGCGAGCTGTACGAAAAGTTTTTTCGCAACTACACCCGAAAGCAATGGGGAATGGACCCGGCTGAGCTCGACAAAACGGTGACAGCTCGCGTGCCGGTTCGCAACAACCGAGACGACCGCTACTTCTCGGATGGATATCAGTCGATGCCTTTGCATGGCTACACGGCTATGTTTGAGAACATGCTCGACCATCCGAATATCAAAGTCATGCTCAACACCGGTTATCGGGAGGTGATGGATTTTATTCCTTTTAGGGAAATGATCTATACCGGACCCATCGACGAGTACTTTGATTTCAGGTACGGGAAATTGCCCTACCGCTCGCTTGCCTTCAAGCATGAAACCCATGACACGCCGTGTTATCAGCCGACAGCCGTCGTCAATTATCCTAACGAACATGCGTATACCCGGGTCACCGAGTTCAAATACCTCACGGGTCAGCAGCACAACAAAACCAGTATTGTGTACGAATATCCCCAAGCAGAAGGAGATCCCTACTATCCTGTACCGCGCCCGGAGAATGCCGAAATCTTCAACTGCTATAAGAAGCTGGCCGAGGAAACTTCCGGGGTTCACTTTGTGGGCCGACTAGCCACCTACCGCTACTACAATATGGACCAAGTAGTGGCCCAGGCGCTTACACTTTTTGAGAAGCTCACTTTCCAGGAGAAGCTCGTCGTGAGCAATGGTGACGGTCAGCAGAAACGGAAAAAAGAAGTCGTCCGCTACTAGTCAATATCACAGAAGATGGACACCCTGCGTAGCCTCTATGCAACGTCGACAAAAGAGACTAAGATAGAAGCCGATCATGAAGTACGTGGTGATGAGAAACCTACCGACGAGCTTCCTTGGATAAAAGTAGCGGAAAATGCCCCTTTCTTTGTCACGGAAGCAGGCGAAGATTGGACGCCTATTGGTCAGAACGATGCTATCACCTGGCCTGATTTTGCTACTCTTTTTCGCCGTAAAAATATCAAGCAGGTAGAAAGGCATCTGGAATGGCTGGCCGCCCACGGGGTAACCTGCCTGCGCTTTATGCTGGAGTATGCTCAGACGGAGCACCGTTATTTTGAACGGCCAATAGGTAAGTTTTCTCCCAACATGGTGCGGCTTTGGGATGATCTGTTTATGCTTTGTAATAAGTACCAGCTACGCCTCTTACTCACTCCGCTCGACACCTTTTGGATGTGGATTCGCTGGAAGCATCATCCTTACAATCAGAGAAACGGGGGGCCGTGCCGCCGACGCAATCACTTTCTGCTCTGCCCGGATACATTAAAAGCCGTAAAAAACAGACTCACCTTTGCCACCGAACGGTGGGGGGGCAGTGGGGTGTTATTTGCCTGGGACCTTTGGAATGAGATTCATCCGGTCTATGCAGATAACCGTACCGACGTTTTCTATCAATTTATTCAGGAAACAAGCGAGCACCTGCGCCACGTAGAAGAGCAGCTTTACCACCGTTCTCATCTGCAAACGGTCTCCCTCTACGGACCCGTGCTGCACGACCATCCTCATTTGGCTGGGGTAGTCTTCTGCCATCCGGCCTTGGATTTTGCCAACACGCATCTTTATGATGAAGCTACTATTAATCATCCTAAGGATACCGTAGCGCCCGCTATTTCCACCGGTAAGCTGATGAGAGAAGTGTTGGCGCACGTGCCTACCAACCGGCCCGTCTTTGATAGCGAGCATGGGCCTATCCATACGTTCAATGATTTACGCATCACCACCCCGGCACATTTTGACGACGAGTACTTTCGGCATATGCAGTGGGCGCATTTTGCTTCGGGTGCCGCCGGAGGAGGGATGCGCTGGCCCTATCGCCATCCTCACGTGCTCACCCACGGCATGCGGCAGGCACAAAAAAGTCTGGCAGATTTCTCAACATTTTTAGACTGGAAAAACTTTAAGCGCAGAAATATCAACGAGGAAGTACAGGTAGATTCACCCGCTTTTGCCACCTTCGCCAGTGCCGACGATCAGCAGGCGTTGTTGTGGCTTTTGCGCCAAGACTGCTTCAGAGAAGACGGTACTATTGATCCCCAAGCCGAAGTCCAAGCTATCAAAGTAACCATACCAGGCTTGGCAGCAGGCTTTTACAGGATCACTACCTGGGATACCAAGCGGGGGGAAATAATGACAGAACAAAGTTGTCACGTTTCAGCGGAAAGCTTAGAGATATCCTTGGAAAGTATAACAACAGATATAGCACTAGCCGTGAGAAAGCTGTTTGAAATATAACTCATGGCAAATCGCAAAAGCAACCCTCTCCGGCAATCAAAGATACTTTCGAAATGCGAAAGAGTGCCGCTGCCGCAAATAACCGAGTCGGTGCTCATTGGCGTAGGCTTCCTGCTCAAAGCTAATCCGGAGGTAGGAATCTACGTGGCTCATCCCCCGCCTACGGTGCCAGACGTATTCGGCCAGATACCAAACGTAGAAGGGAATTATTAACAGTTCGAGCTGCTGCCGCAGATGAATCCGCTCGTGGTTGAGCAATACCGGATCAAGGCGATCATCGGCGTAGCGAAGCAGCACAAAGGGGTATAAAGTAATGGCACGCGCGAAACTGCCGGTGATCAGGCGCACCACCCACGGCAGGCACACCACCACTAGCGAGACGGAGCGAAAGAAAGAATTGACGAAAAATCGTAGGTGCGTTTATCCAAGTAGATGTTGCTGCAGTGCACCCGCATCAAATCTTTAGACAGTACTTCCAGGAGCGACTTTTTGATGCTGGCCGCTTCGCCAAAATCGCCCCAGGCATCAGAAACAACGTTAGAATCTTTGTCGTAGGCATAGACTTTATCGGATATGTTGGTGCGAATGCGGTAGTTGCCCGTCTCCTCATCGCCATCCACGGCAAAAAACACCTCCTGCACTTCGGCTTCCGGAAATACCGAGATGGCAGCGATGTACACCAGCGTGTCGCTGTCGGCTGAGGTGAGACGTTGCAAATTGCAGGTGCAAAATTCCTGCGCCCAAGCGGGGCTCGTCAGCAGTACGCTGAGACCAATTAAAGTGAAAAAGCGTTTCATAGGTTGGGTGATGGGCGGCTGAGGAATCTAGACAAAGGAGCTATTCTACACCAGTCTTAACTGTTCAAAAAGTAGGAGCGATTGTTAGTTACTTTTACCAACGGAATTGCTCACTGATTGTTGCTGCGAGCGGCGCGTTGGGTCAGGGTTGTTAAAAAAGAGGGCGACCATGCCGAAGCGCTTTCTTCTCCCGAGGCCCGCTCGCTACCGATGCCCCCCGAATCGGGCAGCCATCGATTGATCCATCCCGACACCTCCGACACCAACTGCGGAGCCACACCGTTGAGTCCCACCAGCAGCTTGGCAGGCAACGACAGCACCACGGTGCTTTTGCCGTAACGGCCGGCCTCCAGAATGGCGCGGGCGGTTTCGCCACTGCTCATGGTGATCCCCGGCAGCGAATCGCTGATGGTGAACCACGTTTGCTCTTGGCGGTGCTGTCCCTTATAGACGGCGTTCTTCGGACTGCCGGTGCGGATCAGGCCCGGGCACACCGTGGTCACGTAGATATTCTCCCGCAGCAGTTCGGTGCGGTAGCCTTCCGACAAACCCACCAGGGCGTGCTTGCTGGCGCTGTAGGGATGCATATGGGGCAGACTCACCTTGCCCCCCACCGAAGCGATGTTGATAATCCGCCCCTCACTGCGCTCCCGCATGCCAGGCAGCACCGCCTCAATGGTGTTCCAGGGACCCCAGTAGTGGGTGTTGATGGCCTCTTCGTATTCCCGCTGTTCCATCTCGGCCAGCGGCCCCACCTGGATGATGCCCGCGTTGTTGATCAACGCATCAATGGGGCCCATCGTCTTGGTAACTCTTGCCACGGTCTTTTTCACCTGCCTAGGCTCGGTCACGTCGCAGGGCAGGGCCAGCAATTTCACCCGTTGCCCCACGTGCTTCGCCCGTCGTTTCAGGATGCGGCGCGCGCGCGATAAGTCCTGCCGGTCGCGGGCGCAGATGGCTACGTGGGCTCCGGCATCGACCAACTGGCGCGCGAGCTCCAGTCCGAGGCCGCGCGAGCCGCCGGTGACCAGCACGGTGCGTCCGGCCCAATCAATTTCTCGCCGCTGCCGCGCGATATAACGCGCCGCGATGAGTCCGGTACTACCGGCTAAAGTCCAGAAAAGGGTACGGTTGCGTGATTTCATCTCGTAGAATTTTGAAGGCTATAACGACCAACGCTGAGCAATGTTTGGGTGATACAACAACCGTCCCTTTCAGATTAGCGGGGAAAAACGTACCTTTTGCCCAAATACCAAAACACCTGACCCTATGAAGACCAATCGACGTGCCGCCGTGAAGCAACTGGCGGGTACCGCTGCCCTATTATCCACCGCTAATCCCCTGGCCTACGCTATGACGCATCCTGAGAAAACAACGCGATCTTCTGGTAAAGAGGCCATTAACCACTCGGTGTGCAAGTGGTGCTTTAATGACATTCCCTTGGATAAATTCTGCGCCGACGTGAAGAAAATGGGCATTAGCTCAGTGGAGCTGCTCGGTCCCGACGAGTGGCCTACCCTGAAGAAGCACGGACTCACCTGCGCCTTGGCGTCGTACTGGGAAGACGGCTTCGGCATCGAAAAGTGCTGGAACCGCCCGGAGCACCACGATGCGCTGGTGGCGTTGTACGAAAAAACCATCCCGAAAGTGGCCGAAGCGGGCCTGAAGCAGATCATTACTTTTTCGGGCAACCGCGGGGGGATGGATGACCAAACCGGTATGAAAAATTGTGCTGAGGGGCTAAAACGCATCATGCCGCTGGCCGAGCGGAACAACGTGCGGGTGGTGATGGAGCTGCTCAACAGCAAGGTGAACCACCCCGACTACATGTGCGACCATACGAAGTGGGGCGTAGCGCTGTGCGACCTGGTCGGCTCCGACCACTTCAAATTGCTTTACGACATCTACCACATGCAGATTATGGAAGGCGACGTGATTGCCACCATCCAAAAATATCACCCCTACATCTCGCACTACCACACGGGCGGCGTGCCGGGCCGCGCCGAGATCGACACCACCCAGGAGCTGTATTACCCGGCCATCATGCGGGCTATTCTGGATACGGGGTTCACGGGCTTTGTGGCGCAGGAGTTTATTCCCAAACAAGACGATAAGCTGGCTTCGTTGCGGGAAGGAGTGGAGATTTGCAATGTTTAGTCGTCGGCGGTGGCCCTGCCGGACTGGCCGCCGCGCTGTTCTTATCCGAGCGGGGCATCACCGCCCGGGTGATTGACAAAAAAGACGGCCCGTCATGTTTCTCCAAAGCTCTGGGGGTGAATCCCCGAACCCTGGAATTGCTCGAGCCATCGGGGCTCACCGAAAGATTCTTGCGCAACGGTCGAAAAATGGAGCGCATCAACGTGTGGCATAACCAGCGAATTATATTCAGAAACCAACTCGGGCGCGTCAACCACCGCTATCCTTTCATGCTAATTCAACCGCAGCAGGAATCTGAAAAACTATTACTGGAAGAACTTGATCGCCGCGGTATACCAGTAGAATGGGGAGTGGAGCTGAGCGAGATTTGCCCGCAGTTCTCACCCATAAGGGCGAAATTGAAACGTGCCGACGGTCGCTCAGAAGAAGTTACCGGAGATGTAGTGGTCGGGGCCGATGGAGCCCGTAGTCGCGTGCGGGAGCAGTTGGAGGTAGTCAGTGAAGGATTCCGTTACCAAGAAGCCTGGGAATTATACGACGTTGCCCTGGATACTTCACTCGCTCCTGATGACGGACATATTTTTCTTTTCAGTGAAGGAGGAATGATTATGATCCGACTCAAGGATAATGTATGGCGAGTAGCTGGTAACCTATCGTCTTTACTTAATTATCTTCCTCTGAACACGGGTCTCGGTGACATTCGGTGGGAATCAACCTTTACCATCAGCCATAAGGTGACCCGGCAACTGGAGAAAGATAATGTGGCGATTATTGGCGATGCGGCTCACCTTCATTCCCCGGTAGGTGCCCGGGGTATGAACCTGGGAATTGAAGACGCTTTTATCCTCAGTAAATTGATCGCTGAGGATAGGATACATGAGTTTACTCGCTTACGACACCCTTATCTGAAGAAGACAGTACAGCGGATTAACACCATGACCCAGGTCATGACGGGGCATACGGCACTGTCGCGCAACATCAGAAAAAATATCTCATGGCTGAGCGTTCTTTTTCCTATCTTCGCACCAACCGCCCGACGGTTTGTGATGGGATTGAACAAGTAAATTGACGATTCACTGTATACATTATTTTTCAAGAGTTGAATTCTTTTAACCCATCATCCTCTTCCCCCGATGGTTCAATGTCTAACCCAACTTCGGGGGTTCCCAAGCTTACCGCACTAAACGAACTGGAGGCAATTTACGCCACCGTGCCGGTGGGGTTGTGCGTGCTGGATACCAACCTACGCTACGTACGCATCAACAACCTGCTGGCCGAAATCAACGGAATTTCGGTAGCTGACCATCTGGGCAAAACCGTCCGGGAAATTGTGCCCGACGAAGTTGAAAAGCTACTTCACGAAATCTTGGCTACCGGCGAGCCCGTACGCGACATCGAGCTCACCGGTGAAACGCAGGCGCAACCGGGAGTGAAGCGCACCTGGATGGAGCAGTGGTTGCCCCTCAAGAACGAGCAAGACCAGGTGATTGGCATCAACATCGTGGCCGAAGAGATCACCGAGCAGGTAGAAAGCCGCCGTGCTCTGGAAGCAAAGCAGCAAGAGTTGGAAAAGGCCAACCAGGAGTTACTGCAGGTGGTGCAGGAACAATACCGGCTCACCGCGCTGCTCAACAACAGTAGCGATTTCATTGGCCTGGCCACCCCGGAGGGGCAAGCCCTTTACATCAACCCCGCCGGGCGCAAGTTGATCGGCATTCCGTCGTCAACCCCGGTTTCTGATGTTAAGATCACCGACTTTTTCTTTGCCAAGGACGTTTCCATGGTGCAAGATACCATCCTTCCTACGGTGTTGGAACAGGGGCAATGGAGCGGAGAGTTTTGGTTTCGGCACTTTGATACCGGGCAAGCCATTCCGGTATTCTATACCCTATTCACGGTAAACGATCCGGACACCGGGGAGTTACTAGGACTGGCCACCATTACCCTGGACATCACCGAACGGCAGCAGCGCGAGGCAGAGCTACAGCGTTTTCGCGAACAACTCGCCCTAACCAACCAGGAACTGGCCGCGGCCAACGAAGAACTCCGAGCTGCCAACGAAGACCTGTACCAAGCCAACGATCACCTTCAGCGGGTAAACACCGACTTGGATAATTTCGTGTATACCGCTTCGCACGATCTGAAAGCACCCATCTCCAACATGAAGGGACTGCTTGGTTTGCTGGAGCAAAGCCTGCCCCCCGATAGCAGCGCATCGGTTCGTACCCAAAACGTGCTGCAAATGATGGATAAATCAGTGGCGCGCTTTATGAATACCATCGCCGACCTGTCGGAAATTGCCCGGCTGGAAAAGCAATCGAACCAACCCACGGAGCCGATTGACTTAGCGGCGGTGATTCAGGAAGTACTCGAGGATATTGCGCCCGCCGTGGAGGACGCAAACGCTCAGGTGCTCATTGACGTTACGCAGTGCAGTACCATTCGTTTTTCTTCTAAAAACTTGCGCAGCGTAGTCTATAACCTGCTGTCCAACGCCGTGAAGTACTGTGATTCCCACCGACCGCCGGTGGTGCGGGTGAGCTGCCAAGCGGCCGAGGGCTATCAGATTTTTACGGTGGCTGACAATGGCCTGGGGATGAATTTGACGGAAGATACCAAATTGTTTGGCATGTTTCAACGCTTGCACGACCACGTGGAGGGTAGCGGGGTGGGCTTGTATATTGTAAAGAAAATTATCGACAACGCGGGTGGCAAAATTGAAGTCACAAGCCAGGTGGGGCAGGGCACCACCTTCAAAGTTTTTTTTAGCGTTCAGAATTAACAACTTAGTAAAGATGAAGCAATTAGATTGCGTACTGCTGGTAGATGATGACGAGATCACCAATTTTGTGCACGAGTCACTGATCACTGATCTGGGGATTGCCAAAGAGGTGTTGATCGCCAAAAATGGGCAGGAGGCCATCCAAGCCATTGAGCAACAGTCCAGCCGAGGACTTCAGTGCCCCAACCTGGTGTTTTTAGACATCAACATGCCCGTGATGAACGGCTTCGAGTTTCTGGAAGCCTACCGGCGGCTAAATGATTCACTGCGGCAGTCGCTGATCATCGTGATGCTCACCACCTCGCTGAATCCCAAAGACATTGAGCGCACCAAAGATACGGGAGTTGCTGACTTCTTAAACAAACCCCTCAGTGAGGAGAAGGTGCGCGAGGTGTTGGCTAAACACTTCAATCTGGATGATGAATAACGCTTTTCTACGGATCATACGGCAATGAAAAGAAGCCTCCTAACCCGTTTTTTCGTCCTAACCTCTTTGCTACTAGCTTTTCGGGGGCTGGAGGGCGTAGCGCAGCAGAACGCCAACTCCTCCGACACCATCACGGCCCCCCCGTTGGTCACCACCCAGCACCGCGTCACCATTAACGGACAAGCAATCAACTATACCGCCACCACCGGCTACCTGGTGCTGCGCACCGAAGAGCAGAAACCCCGGGCGAAGCTGTTCTTTGTGGCTTATACCAAAAACGACGAAACCAACCTAGCCCAACGCCCCATCACCTTTGCCTTCAACGGCGGACCCGGTTCCTCCTCCGTGTGGCTGCACCTGGGGGCGCTCGGGCCCAAACGGGTGCTAATGACTGACCGGGGCAAGCCCTTGCCGCCGCCCTACCAGCTGGTAGACAACGAGTACTCGTGGCTGGACCAAACCGACTTGGTGTTCATCGATCCGGTAGAAACTGGCTTCAGCCGTCCGGCCGAAGGCGTTAAAAAGAAAGAGTTCACCGGCTTCAAGCAGGACATCGAGAGCGTGGGCGATTTTATTCGCTTATACACCACGCGCAACGGACGCTGGTCGTCGCCCAAGTTTCTGGCGGGAGAAAGCTACGGCACCACCCGCGCCGCCGGTCTGTCGGGCTATTTGCAGGACCGGCACGGCATGTACCTGAACGGGCTGATGCTCATCTCATCCATTCTGAATTTCCAGACCGCGCGTTTCGGACGGGGCAACGACTTGCCCTACGCCCTGTTTCTGCCCACCTACGCCGCGGTGGCTTATTACCATAACCGGCTGCCTGAACCCGTCAACACTCTGGAAGAATTTCTGGATGAAGTAGAGCAATTCGCCCTCGGCGACTACACCCTGGCCCTGATGCGGGGCGATAGCCTGTCGGCCGACCAACGCGTTGCGCTGGCGAATCGGTTGCACCGCTACACCGGACTAGACACTACCTACCTGCGGCGCACCAATTACCGCATTCATATCAGCCGATTTGTTAAGGAGCTGCGCCGCGACGAGGGAATCAGCGTGGGGCGACTGGACGGCCGCCTCACCGGGCGCGACTACGACGACGCGGGCGACCAGTACGACTTTGACCCCAGCCTGGACGGCACCATCACCGGCCCCTACACCGCTACCCTAAATGCTTACCTGCACGACGAACTGAACTACCGCAACGACTTGCCCTACGAAATCCTGACGGGCCGGGTGCAGCCCTGGGACTACAGCAACGTTCAAAATGAGTTTCTGAACGTGGCCGAGACGTTGCGAGAGGCCATCAACAAAAATCCCTTCCTGAAAGTGCACGTCTTCAACGGTTACTACGATCTGGCCACGCCCTATTTCGCCACCGAGTACACCTTCAGCCACATGCACCTGCGCGATAGCCTGTCGAACAACGTGAGCATGTCCTACTACCCCGCCGGACACATGATGTACATCCACCAGCCCTCGTTGGTGAAAATGAAGCAGGAGGTAGATGCATTTATCCAAAGTTCGGTACCTAAGTAGGGCAATCGCGTTTAAGTTTTAATCACGTCATTCCGGAATTTTCCAGAGTGAAACGGCGGAAAATGTCCGGAATCTCCATCATTCATTAGCTTAGCGGAGAGGATCATGACGAACTATAAAGGAGGGATCACCTACTCGTGTCGCAATGAATCAACCGGATTGGTTGCCGCCGCTTTCAGGGTATGGTAGCTCAGGGTGAGCAAGGCTAACAGCGCAACTACCCCCGTTGACAGCAGAAAAACTAGGGTGCTAATCCCGGTTTGATAGGCAAAACTTTGCAGCCAGTAGCGCATGGTCAGATAGGCTAGCGGCGTAGCGAGCAGGGCCGACAGCAATAGGAGCACCCCAAATTCACGGGAAAGTAGATACAGGATGGCCGTTCTTCCGGCTCCCAACACCTTGCGGATGCCAATCTCCTTGGTCTTTTGCTGCACAATGGTGGCGGTGAGCCCCAACAGGCCCAGGCAGGCCACTAGCAGGCTCAGCCCGGAGAAGTAGTTGAACAGGGTGAGCATTCTTTGTTCGGTTTGGTACTTTCGATCAAAGGTTGCATCTAGAAACTCATACTCCAACGGGGCATTCGGGAAAATAGCTGGCCAGGCCGCCCGGATCACGTCCAGGTCCGGCGGGGCCACCCGCACCAGCAGATTGATGGGAGTGCTGGTGTCGTAGGACAAGATCAGCGGTTCAATCTTGTCACGAAGCGGGGCGTAGTGAAAGTTGCGAACCACCCCGACCACTTCTTTGCGGTCGGTCGCCGAAAAAGCCACCGTCTGGCCGATGGGATCCTTCCACCCCACTTTCTTGACAAAGGCCTCGTTGACGATGATCTGATCGGCGCCGGAAGGAGTGAAATTGCGACCTGCCGCCAGGGGAATGTCGAGCGCGTCGAGGTAGTCTTCATCCACCGGAATCCCGGAGGCCGATAGCTGCTTCGGTTGACCATCAACGGTGACCGTGAACGTGGCAACAAACCAGAGGGCGTCGGGGCGACTGCCCATCGTGGCTTTTTTGATGCGGCTGTCTTGCAGCAGCGTCTGCTTGAGCAGGGGCACCTTTTGCTGAGCCGCCGTATCGTCGGGGATGGTGATGGACAGGGTTTGCGCCTGTTGAAATCCCAAGTCTTTGTGGCGCATGTAGGTGAGCTGATCGCGCACCACCAGCGTAGCGGCGATCAAACCTATCGCTACGGTGAACTGAAGCACGATGAGGGCCTGGCGTAATCTCCCCCGGCGGCGGGGCAACAAGGGGCCGCCCTTCAGGGCCCGCACCGGAGACAAGGAAGCCAGGGCCAGGGCTGGGTAACTACCGGCCAGCAAATTGACTGAACCCAAAATGCCCAGCAGCAGGTAAAGGGGGCCCGGCTGAGTGAATGTCTGCCAGGAAATGGGTTCCCCGAGCAGTTCGGCAAAATGCTGCCCGACGAGCAAGACGCACCCTACGGCGACCAAGATCGCGGTGAGCGTGGTGATCAGGCACTCGCTCATGTACTGCCGCCAGAGTTGCCCTCGGCCCGCTCCCATCACCTGGCAAACGCCCACCGCTACGCTTCGGCGTCCGGCCTGGGCAACAAACAGGTTCACGTAGTTGATGGCGGCCACGATCAGGATGCACAGGGCGGCCAGCGAGAAGATGTATACGTAGGTCTTGTTTCCCTTATTCTCGGTGTCGCCCATCAGGTGGGTGGTGTAGTGCAAATCGGTGAGCGGATACAACGCATGGCTTAGCGTGATATCATCACTTCCCCAGTCCTGGGCTACGCGCGGATTGACCTGCGCTTCGTCGAACGATGGCAGCTTTTTTTGGAGTGCGGCCGCGCTGTGGATATCCTTGAGCAGCAGATAGGTGTAACTTCCGATATCAAACCATTCGTCCGGATTGTATTGCCAGGAGAGCAGCGCATCGACGCGCAGGTCTGAGTTGCGGGGCTGGTCTTCCAGAATGCCGGTGAGTTGGTACACCTTATCGTTGATCACCAGCGAGGTGCCCATTAGGGAGGAAGGATTGGTTTGCCCAAAGTACTTTTTGGCCATCGTTTGGCTGAGCACCACCGAATGGGGGGCAGCCAGGGCCTTCGCGGGATCTCCGGCCAGCAGACGATAGGTAAATATATCAAACACCTCGGGGTCGGCCTGATAGAAGTAGTTCTCGTTGAACAAGGAGCCATCCGGATCCCGAACCACCGCTCTAGTAGGCACCAGTCGGGCCGCTGCCTCTACCTCGGGAAATTGCTCGGCCAGGGCGGGGGCCAGACCGTAAGCCGTGGGGGCAATCGGGTCTTCGGAGTCGGGCGCGTGCAGCGTGGCACCTACCCGGTAAATCCGGTCCGCGTGCTGATGGTGCCGATCGTAGCTTAGCTCGAAACGCACGTGGTGGACGATCATCAGACAGGCAGCAATGCCGATGGCTAGTCCAAGGACGTTGAGAACGAAGAAACCTCGGTGCTTTCGTAAGTAGCGCACCGACAAGTGACCGTAGTTTTTCAGCAACTCGATCCGGGAAGCGGGAGCCGCGGGAGCGTTAGGGCTCTCGCGGGCGAAGGGTTGAATAAACTTAAGGACGTCCCGGACGTAGCGCCATCGGGCGTAGCCGACGCCGTGCCGGGCGACCCGGTCCGCGTAGGCCTCGTACAAATCTCCCTGAATCTCTTCGAGCAGTTCGGGGTGACAGTGCCACTGCAACAGGCGCGTGGCCCAGCGGGGTGGCGGGGGGGGTGAAGAATTCATTGGTTGAGCGTTTAATTGGTTTCCCATACCACGGTCGGCACGAGCGTCCACATTCGTTGGCGCACTTGCCGGGCTTCCTGCAGGGCGGCTTTTCCTGCGCCGGTCATGGTGAAGAAGCGCCGCCGTTTCCCGCCCCGCTGGGTGGTGGCTCCGGCCAGGCGTGAGCTAAGAAATTCTTTTTTCTCTAGCCGGTGCAGCGCCGAATGCACCGCACTCAGGCTCACGCTCCGCCCCGTCTGCGTTTCAATCTGCTGGCCGATGGCGTAGCCGTAGGCTTCCTCGTGCTGGATCGCCACGGCCAGTAGCACCAGTTCTTCAAACTCACCCAGGTACGATCCTTTCATAATATTTACATTTGAGTAATACGTAAATGTAGATAATATAAACCTAAAAAGTCAACTTACACTTAAATTTATTTTGTCAATGTAGTAGCGTAGTAGCGTAAGGGAGGGTGAGGCTAGACGCGAAGTGATGCATCTTAGAACGGAAAACCTGCTTCTCTTAGGCTTATCGAATCGGGTGCCTTTCCCTGCATTCGCTAAGTAAGCGTTGGCATTTGTTGTGGAAATAAGAAAAATTTGTAGTTTTGAAAAAACAAGTATTTAATGTATCAATTAGTAGAAGACTACCGAAGCGAACTACTCCTCGAATGGCTGGAATTTCTTAACAAGTCCAGTGACTTATCCGAACTCGTCCCCGCCGACAAACTGCGCCGTGAGTCGGCCGACTTTCTGGACGACCTCACGGCTTTTCTGGCCCTGGAACAACCCGAAGCTACCCAGAGCGCCGAGTATCAAACGTTGATCAAAACCTTGACCTCCCTGTCGCGGTCGCGCGCGCAACTAGGATTAAGTCCCCGCACCACGGGAAGCTACATCCTCAGCTTCAAAGAGATCGTGCTGGAAAAAATTAGGCATCACTACCACGAAGACCTCCAGCGCGTCGCGGATGAGACGCAGCGCTTCAACCGACTGCTCGACAGCCTGAGCATTGTCACCTTTGAAGCCTACATCGAAAGCCGACAGAACATTATCAACCGACAGTACGCCGAGATCAACGAGATTTCCACGCCCGTTATCCACGTCTGGGATGGCATTCTGGCCCTGCCAATTATCGGCACCCTGGACAGCACCCGCACCCAGGCGGTGATGGAAAACTTGCTCAAGGCCATCGTGAGCACCGAAAGCAGCGTGGCGATTCTTGACATCTCCGGGGTGCCCGCCGTAGATTCGCTCACCGCGCAGCATCTCATCAAAACCGTGAACGCCACCCGCCTCATGGGCGCCGAGTGCATCGTCAGCGGCATCCGACCCGAAACCGCTCAAACGATCGTGCAACTCGGCATCGATCTATCGGGCATCACCACCAAATCGACCCTGGCCAGTGCCCTCAAGCACGGCATCCGCCTGTCCACCCAACGCCCTGCCGCCCATGGAGAAGATTCCCATTCTTAAATTAGGGCCCTACCTGCTGGTGAGCATTCAGGTAGATTTGTACGACCAACTGGCCCTGAGCCTGCAGCACGAACTCACCGAACGCGTGTACGCCACCAATGCCCAGGGCATCCTGATCGATATTTCTACGGTTTCTATCGTAGACAGCTTCATGGGCAAGGTCATCAACGACATCACCCAGATGGCCAAGATTATGGATGCCGTCACGGTGGTGGTGGGGATGCAACCCGCGGTGGCCATCACGCTGGTGGAACTGGGACTCACCCTGGAAGGGGTGCACACCGCCCTGAACGTGGAGCGCGGCGTAGCGTTGCTGCGGCAGCGCGTGCAGCGCGACCCCGATGCCCGTTCGCAAGACCACGACGCTTTTGGCTTCTGACACCAAATGGGAGGTCCGCGACCAGCAGCAGTTAGTGATCCTAAGAAACGAAGTGAAGCGACGGGCCGCCGCGTTGGGCATGAGCCTGGTGAACCAAACTAAGTTGATGACGGCCGCCAGCGAGCTGGGTAGGAACATGCTGCGCTACGGGCAGGGCGGTGAAGTGACCCTGCAGGAACGGCACCAAGCGAGTAAGGTCGGCCTACAACTGGTTTTCGCCGATGAGGGACCGGGCCTTGCCAACGTGGAAGCAGCGCTCCGCGACGGCTACAGCACCGGCCGGGGCCTCGGCCTGGGACTGCCCGGTACCCGCCGACTCATGGACGAATTCAGTATCAAGAGCGCTGTCGGCCAGGGAACCACCGTCACCATCACCAAGTGGCAGTGATTATCGTAGAGCGCGATGGTCTTCGTTTGCTTTGTTACTATCGTTTTGTTATTCCTAACAATGGTCAACCTTCCTCATCATAGTTTTGTCATCAACGAGCGCAGCGAGGCGAACCTCCTGAAGAACATCCTTCGTGCCCAGGCTGAAAAAGTTGCGCTCTCCGACTACCAGGTAGGCAAACTGGATATCATCATTGCCGAACTGACTTCTAACTTCTTGAAACATGCCCATTCGCACGGCGAAGTTCTTTTCCGGACCATCCAATCCGATGATCGCCCGGGAATAGAAGTCATCGGGATCGACCACGGCCCCGGCATGCTGGACCCTGCCCACCGGATGCAAGACGGCGTATCCACCACCCAGACCATGGGAACCGGCATGGGAGCCATCCGCCGCTTGTCCGACGACTTTGATCTATACTCACTGCCCGGCTGGGGCACGCTCACGCTGGTGCGTATCTTCAAGAACGCCTCCCAACCTCCCAAGACTTCTTCGGCACTTCAATACTCGGCCCTTTTGGTAGCCCATCCCGATGAAACGCAGTGTGGCGACGGCTGGGCGTACAAACAAAGCGGGGACACCCACTGCTTCATGATCACCGACGGACTCGGGCACGGGCCCCACGCGCACGAAGCCTCGCAACGGGCCATCATCAGGTTTGAGCAAACTGCCTCGGTTGATCCACTGGCCCTGATGCGTTCGCTGCACGAACAACTATCGGCCACCCGCGGCGCGGTGGGCCTGGTGGTGAGCCTGGACGTGAAGCTCCAAACGATTGACTACTGCGGAGTGGGCAACATCAGCTTCCGCCGCGTGACCGACCAGCAGACCAAACGAGGGGTTTCGGCCCCGGGAATTCTGGGAAAACACCTGCGTAGCCAGTTTGTGACCCAGTCAGACCGCTGGCCCGACCGGGGAGTGTTGTTTATGCACTCCGATGGCCTGGACCGAACGTGGAACCTCGACGACTATCCTAACTTGCTGCAGCACGATCGCTCTCTGTGGGGGGCCGCCCTGTACAAAGACCATCGCCAGAAAGACGACTTTGCCCTGATCACTATTCTACTTCCTTAACATGAAACACCAAGTGTACGAAATCACGCTCGATACCGAAATGGATGTGGTGCTGGCTTACCAAAAAACCATGCAACTGGGCGCCCTGGTGGGGCTTTCCGATTTGGCGCAGACCCAACTGGGCACCGCCGTGTCTGAAATTGCCCGCAATACGCTGGAGCACGCCACCCGGGGCCACATGACCCTGTCCTGGATAGAAGAAGAACCCAGCGCCTGCCTGGAAGTAACCGTGACCGACTCCGGACCGGGCCTGGGTGACCACCGTCCCGCCGCGGACGTCCCTCGGTTTTCTACGAAAGGAATTGGCATGCGCACCGCCCAAAAGCTGGTCGACCGCTTCGAGGTTGAGTCGTCTGCCGAGGGTACGCGGATTTGCCTGGCAAAAAAGGTGACCCGCCGCCCGCCGTTTAGCACCGCCCTACTTCGGCAGTGGCAAGTTGCCCTGCTGGCGGTGCGCGACAACCAGTCGCCCTACGAACTGCTGAAAACGAAAAATCGGGAGCTCATCACCCTAAACCAGCGGGTGCGGCGAAGGGGCGAAGAAAATGCGCAGCAGGTGGCTGAGATTGAAACCCTGAATCACAAGCTTAAAAGCAAAAACCAGGAGTTGACCGACTTTGCCTACACGCTGTCGCATGACCTCAAAAATCCGCTGGCGAACATCCTGGCACTGGTCGATTTGTCCAAGAGAAACCCGGAGCGCACGGCTTTGTTTCTGGATAAAATTGGGGCGTCGGCCGCCACCATCGACCGAATCATCAAGGGCTTGATGCAGATCATCGACGTGGACCAGGATGTGTCGGACCAGGTAGCCACCCAGCACTTTCGGGTGATCGCCGACCAGCTGGCCCAAGAATACGCGGATGAGCTAGCCACCGCTGAGGCGAAACTCACCACTGATTTTGCGGTAGACAGCGTCCTGTACGTGGAGTCTTACCTGGATAGTATCCTGCGTAACTTGGTGAGCAACGCCATCAAGTACCGCCACGACGAGCGTCCGCTGCGGCTGTCGATCACCACCTGCGCGGAGAGCGAAGGGGTGCTTCTCAGTGTGCGTGACAACGGCATGGGCATGGATCTGGACCGCCACGGCGATGGTTTATTTCAGCCGTTTCGCCGACTCACCCAGCAGCGCGACGGCAAAGGCATTGGCTTGCACATGATCAAGAAGATGATCGAGAAAAACGGGGGTAGCATCGAGGTAGAAAGCACCCCCGGCGAAGGAACCGTGTTTCACTGCTCCCTCAAACCGTATGAGAAGTAAGCATTTGTTTCAACCACGGGCCGCAATCACACTAATTAAAGGATATCCTACGACACATGCAACGACGCTGGTTGGGTACCCGCTAGTTGTAGGATTTCCTACGACACATACAGCGACGCTGAATGGGTCTTAGGACGCTATCGCTACCCTAAACCAGTGTGGGCTAATCCTAAGACCGGCGTGAGACCAGAATAGAAATCAAGAAAATTGAACCATTTTACTCGATTTGTAAGGTTTTGTTTATCAATTTGAAACCATCACCTTCACGTTTCCAGTCGTCCAAATTAGTTGTCGCCGTAAAAATGTTTGTTGAGTTTTTTGTCACGTATTGGAACATCACTGTTCTTTGATGAATGTTTACACCAAGAATTCTATCGATGTAATCAAATTGTACTCCCCTAACCTTCTTCCCCATTATTTCAATCGCTATGTGTTTCCGGTTATTCCCTAATTCTGCGTCAATTGTATACTTCTTCATCTTTTCTTTGACGGCTTTAATGTAATTATCGGCCAAAACATCAATATTGTGTTCAAATGTCTTATTATAATGTTGAATTCCGTAGACGAAATTATCTGGAGATTTAATGTTCGTCCATTTAAAACCAAGCGAGGGCCGGAGTGGGGAATGTTCATCACTCCCCTCGCAACCAGGGGATTCCAGACAATTTGCTTCGCTTCTCTGCGCAAATTTCTGGAATGACGGTTGGTGATTTAACGTGCGTTAACTCGAACATGAGCTAACTTAAGCAATCCGCTCCGACTTCACTTTAATGCCCAGTACTTCCAGCAACTGCGGTTTGTCGGCCAGGGCGACGCGGGCGATGCCGTAGAATTCTTTCATCCACAGGCGCAGGGCGCGCAAACTGGTATTACGGTTGCGGGTGGCTTCCTCAGCGTCTCCCTTCAGCTGCATGCGGCGGTTGCGCAGCGTCACCAGGGCGTCCAGGTTGGCCTGGTTCTGGGCCAGCTCCTCGGCACTCAGCTTATAGTCCTTGAGAATATCCAGGTAGTCGGTTACCTTGGCATAAAAGTACGTGGCCTGCGCTTGCCAGGCATCCTGCTGGATGGCCAACGGGATAACGTTTAGATTGGCAATAGCCACCGGCTGGTCAGCTAGGGCAATCTTGACTACGTCGATGTGTCGTCTGAATTGCTGACGTGTTCCTTTAGTTTGCTGCGCCAATTGGGCGGCCAGCGTCTTTTTCTCTCCGTAGCAGTCGCCTTTTTCATGGTGCTGCAGCACGACGTTGTTGAGCAAGGTGGTGCCCTTTTTCATCTTTTCGGGCGTCATGCCGTACTTCTTCAGGCGTGCCTTGATTTCGGAGTGCTCTTGGGCGTTGTGAAGGGCCGATTGGGCCGCCGCAATTTTCTTGGGAATGGATGTAGGCATCGTTTTCTAAGTTTTTGGGGTGAGTACTACTTTTATCTCAGTTTCAATCTCAGTCCGACCATCGAACTTCTGGCGGGCAAGTAAGCATCACCGATTCAACTTTTCCGGTCAAGAATTATCTTCACCTTACGCCCGTACGGTTTTATAGGAAGGTGCAAAAAGCAGCGTTTTGAGCATTTTTCTGCGACAGATTGTCATGTTTCAACATTGGGCAACCGTTGCCCGGTCATGAAACGGTACCTCGACCGTGCCGGGCAGTTCATCCCTAGTCATAAAACTTACACGAAAGGCGCTGGGCAACCACTGCCCGGTACCAAAAAGTAGCCTTTCGAGACCGAGAAGGCTCGACCCAGTGCCGTTTCATGACGTTTTGTCACTGGTTTTGCCGAGAAGGATGGGCAAAATTGATTTTTGTACCGTCGACGCAGGGCGTAACTTGCTTTTTGGGAGGCTTTTGCCAACGCACGCACCGGTTGCTTCCGTCTCAAAAAAGAGTAGCTTTACCCGCTCAACCAATTTTTTGCCGTGCGACTATTACTTGGTTTGATTGCCGGAATGCTGCTGAGTACGGCCGGGGTCGCTCAGAAGAAGAACGCCGACTACCGGCTACCCCTGAAGAAAGCCGACCTACCCGTGCGCATCGACGGGCGCGCCGACGACCCGGCCTGGCAGCAGGCAACGGTGGCCACCGACTTCCACATGGTGTTGCCGATGGACACCAGCCGGGCCCGGTTGCGCACCGACGTGCGGATGACCTACGACGACAACTTCCTGTACCTGCTAGCCGAATGTTACCATTCCGGCTCCGGTGCCTACATTGTGGAGTCGCTGCGCCGGGATTTCTCCTTCGGCAAAAACGACAACTTCCTGCTCTTCATGGACCCCTTCGACGACCAGACCAACGGCTTTTCGTTCGGGGCCAATGCGGCCGGGGCCCAGTGGGATGGCCTGATGTACGACGGCGGCAAGGTGGACCTGAGTTGGGACAACAAGTGGGTGTCGGAAGTGAAGAACGACGCGGAAAAGTGGACC
Organism: Cyclobacteriaceae bacterium; assembly: GCA_965217305.1. Classification (GTDB taxonomy): domain Bacteria; phylum Bacteroidota; class Bacteroidia; order Cytophagales; family Cyclobacteriaceae; genus Tunicatimonas. The sequence continues at coordinate 891,177 of CBDCHN010000012.1, read as the reverse complement.
TTCGAGGCGGCTATTCCCTTCAAGACGCTGCGCTACAAGCAGGGCATCACCGCGTGGGGCATTAACTTTAGCCGACTGGACCTGAAGACGGCCGAGAAGTCGTCCTGGACGCCGGTGCCGCGGCAGTTTCCTACGGCCTCGCTGGCCTACAGTGGGGTGCTGGTGTGGGACCAACCTCCGCCCCGGGTGGGCAACAACGTGTCGATCATTCCCTACGGGCTGGGCGGGATGCGCCGCGACTTCCGGCAGGAGAACGGGGACAACAACTACCGCGGCGACGGGGGCGTGGATGCCAAGGTGGCCATCACCTCGTCGCTCAACCTGGACCTAACCGTGAACCCCGACTTCTCGCAGGTGGAGGTGGACCAGCAGGTGACCAACCTGGATCGGTTCGAGCTGTTCTTTCCCGAGCGGCGGCAGTTTTTTCTGGAGAATGGCGACCTGCTGGCCAACTTCGGCTACCCCAACATCCGTCCCTTCTTCTCGCGTCGCATCGGGCTGGGCGTTCCCATTCGGTTCGGGGCGCGGCTCAGTGGCAAGTTCAACAAAAACTGGCGCATCAACCTGCTCAACACGCAAACCAGCCGGGTGGAGGAAACCGGCCAGCCCGCGCAGAACTTCGCGGCGGCCACCGTGCAGCGCCGGGTGTTTGCCCGCTCGAGCGTGGGGATCATGGTGGTCGACAAAACCTCGCTCAACTACCAACCCAACGGCAATCTCGACAGTCCGACGTATTCTCGCTACAACCGCAACCTGGGGGCGGAATACAACATTGCGTCGTCTAACAACCTGTGGACGGGCAAGGTGGTGTACCTACGGTCGATGCAGCCGGGTGCCGAAAACAACAACTGGATGCACGCGGCCAATCTGCAGTACGACAGTCGGCGCTGGACGCTGGGCTGGCAGCACGAGTACGTGGGCAGCGGCTACACCGCCGAGGTAGGCTATGTGCCGCGTCGCGCCTACGTTCGACTCAATCCGGAGCTAAGCTACCGCTTCTTGCCCAAGAACAGCCCAATTGTGAGTCACGGCCCTTCGGTGGGCACCGAGTATTTCTTAAATGAATCGTTTCGGCAGACCGACAACGAGAGCTTTGCTTCCTACTCGGCCGTGTTTCAGAACCGCTCGGAGGCGGCGGTGTGGGTAGGGCGCAATTACGTGCGGTTGCTGCAATCCTTCGATCCCACCAACGCCCTGGGCGACACCCTGGCGACGGGCTCGCGGCACCGCTGGCGGGCCTGGGGCACCGAGTACACCTCCACGCCGAACAGCCTGTTCACCTACGCCTTCTCCACGCGCTACGGCGGTTACTACGCCGACGGTCAGCGCCTGAACATCACCACCGAGTTAGGCTACCGCTTCCAGCCCTACGTGAGCATCGCGGTGCGCTCGAGCTACAACAACATTCTGCTGCCCGAGCCCTGGAACCGCACCACCTTCTGGTTGGTGGGCCCGCGGCTCGACGTGACCATGACCAACAAGCTGTTCATCACGGCCTTTGTGCAGTATAACGAGCAGATCGATAACATCAACCTGAACGCGCGCTTGCAGTGGCGCTACCAACCGGCTTCGGATCTGTTTGTGGTGTATACCGACAACTATTTGCCCTCCCCCTTCGGAGTGCGCAACCGGGCGCTGGTGGTAAAGTTGACCTACTGGTGGAACGTGTGATGGGTCATTAGACATTATTTTAATGATTTCTTACTCCGGGCTTGTACCCTCACAAGCCTATTGTTATGAAAGATTATGATCCACGTTGACCAACTTCGTTATCGGTATCCTGGTGCTGACTAGGATACGCTCCGAGGGATTTCCTTTGCCATTGCTCCCGGTGAAATCTTCGGTTTTCTGGGTCCGAGCGGCAGCGGCAAGAGCACCACGCAGCGGATTCTCTACAAGCTACTCACCGGCTACACCGGCGCGGTGCTGGTCAAAGACCGGGCGCTGCCGCAGTGGGGCCGGGACTTCTACCGTACGGTGGGAGTGGGCTTTGAGCTGCCCAACCACTACCTGAAGCTGACCGCCCGGGAGAACTTGCGTTTCTTCGCTTCGTTCTACGAACGCCACTACGCCCCCTTGCCCGAGCTGCTGGCGCTGGTCGGACTGGAAAGCGATGCCGACAAGCGGGTGAGTGATTTCTCGAAGGGCATGAAGATGCGACTCAACTTCATTCGGTCGTTCATGCACCATCCGGACATTTTGTTTCTGGACGAACCCGCCGCGGGCCTGGACCCGGTGAACGCCCGGGTGGTGAAAGACATTATTCTGAGGCTGCGGGACGAGGGCAAAACGATCTTCGTCACCACCCACAGCATGTTCGACGCCGACGCCCTCTGCGACCGGGTGGCGCTGATCATTAACGGCGAGATCAAGGCGCTGGATACGCCCGCCGCGCTCAAGCTGCGGTACGGACAGCGCCGCGTGCGGGTGCAGCTGGCGGGCCAGTCGGTCGCGCAGCAGTTTCCCCTGGACGAACTGGGACAGAACGACGCCTTTCTGTCTTTGATACGGGACAGTGAAGTGGAAACCATCCACTCCGAAGAGGCCACCCTGGAGGACGTGTTCATTCAGGTGACCGGCCAAAGCCTGCACCGGGCTGCTCAACCCGCCCAACTATGAAGCAATTCGCTCACCTTCTGCGCTGGGATTTGATCCACCTGCAGCGCAACCAGATGATTGCGGTGTCGCTGCTGGTGACGGCCGCGTATCTGGGGATTTTCTACCTGCTCAAGTCACTGGGCAACCTGGAGGCGTTGTTAATTGTGATGATCTTCAACGACCCCATCATCATGAGCTACTTCTTCGCCGGGACCCTGCTGCTGTTCGAGAAAGACCAGCGCACGCTGGATGCCCTGTCGGTCACGCCCCTCGCCTCCGGGGCCTATCTATGGTCGAAGGGACTCGCCCTGGCGCTGATCGCTACGGGCACGGCCCTGGGGATGACGTGGGTCGGCTACGGGGGGATGTTCAACTACCTGCATTTCGGAGTGGGCACGCTGGGCAGTGCGCTGTGGTTTGCCTGGTTGGGGTGTTTGATGGGGAGGCGGACGCCGGGCTTCAATGCGTTTTTGGTGCGTTCGTTGGGCTTCATCATTCCGGTATCGCTGCCGTTGCTGTGGCTGTTCGGGGTGTGGGACCACCCGTTGCTCTACCTGCTGCCCTCTAGGCCGGGGGTGCTGTTGCTGAAGGCGTCGTTCGGACCGGTAGCCGACTGGCAGTACGTATACGGTTACGGCTATTTGCTCTTGGCCTTGGCGCTAACGTACTCCTGGGGAAAGAAACGCTTATCATAGCAGTCATAGCGTGCGTTTATAACGCGTGCGGTTTAACACAAACTACCCCCAATGTCATGAGCCAAATCTTTACCCTAAGCGTCAACGACTTTCGCATGGTGTTTCGCGATCCCATGCTGCGCATCTTTTTGTTTATGCCCCTGCTGGTGCTGGCGGTGGTGGTGTGGTTAGTGCCGGTGCTGTTTGCTGCTTATCCGGCCGCGCGCGCCTACGACTACGTGATTCTGATGCTGGCCGGTATGCAGACCTCCACCATGTTTGGGTTTATCAACGGCTTCGTGTTTCTGGAAGAGAAAGACGAGCAGGTTTTCTCGGCCCTGCGGGTGCTGCCCGTCTCGGCCGGGATGCTGGTGGGCGTGCGCATGCTGCTGGGGTTTGCCGTGGCCTTTCTGGTCAACGGGGTGCTGCTTCGTCTTACCCCTTGGGTGGAGATGGGTTGGGGGCAAACCCTGCTGCTGGCGGTGCAGTACGCCCTGCTGGCTCCCCTGCTGGCCCTGCTGGTGGCTACTTTCGCGCAGAACAAGGTGGAGGGATTGGCCCAGTTCAAACTGTATAACTTTGCGCTTAACCTGCCCGCGCTAATCTACTTTTTGCCCCATAAGTTGTTGCACGCGCTGGCGGTGATCCCTACCTACTGGACGTTCCGCAGCGTGGAAGCCCTGCACACCGGCGGTGATTTCTGGTTGTTCTACGGGATAGGTACGCTGGTGTACGGCGGGGTATTGGTTGGGCTGGTGCGGTTGTTTGAGAAGCGGGTTTTTTAGTTGGATCAACGTAACACTCTTATGATCAAAACTTGTTACCTTTCGTAAAAAATGAACTCATGCAAGCAGTAAGAGGTATTTTTAACGTTGAGAATATTATTGCTACCGATCAGATCCCTACCAGGAAGAAATTTAAAGTGATTGTTACTTTCGTGGAGGAAGTTGTGGAAACAGATGATAACCGAGACTTCGCCGCACAAACGGATGGACTGTCATTTTGGCACGACGAGAGGGAAGACTTGTGCCAAGATTATTTAAAAACATTCAGGTTAAAATTCAAGGGACTCGTAGATTGAAACCTTGTTTATTTATCAATGTGCTCATACAACGCAAAGGCAACCCTGCATGGCAAAGGCAATTTTTGATTCTTCAACGGAATCGGCACGGCGGGATACTGCTTGGACTGCTGCACGTTTTTGAACGGCGGGGGTTATAGTTAATTCGTGGAAATAACTTACATGAAAGGTGGTGTTTTGGTAGGAAGTGTTTCTTTTTGTTCGGTTGTTTTTTAAATAGCAGTGCTTTTTTACTTCATTACAAAACGTTTGCTATAGATGAACAATTCAACCGAAGGCGTTACTCTTAACGCTGTTTTCATCAATGACATTCTGGGATTCTACGACAAGAAAGAATATCCTGAATTATATCGCTTGGTGCGTGATATCGATCTTTCCGCACCCGACAACAAAGTGCCCATCGAGGTATACAACAAGTTGTGCGACTGGATAGAAGAACACCTAGGCAGGTTCAACCTGATCAAGGTGGGGCGCAAGATTGGCGAAACGGTCTATCAGGTGTTTATTCAGTACCAGATGATTCAGGCCGATGCTCAACCCATTGACGTGCTCAAGGCGTTGCAGACGGCGGCGGCCATCATGATTCAGGACCCGGAAGGGCGGGGTTGGGTCATTGTGGCCAACGAGCCTCAGAGAATCGTGATGCGGCGCACGCAGACCTTCAACAGCCAACTGCAGTTGGGGTTGCTCGATGGTTTAGTAAGAAAGACCGGCAAACGCAAAGTTGAGGTGACCTACCTCAAGGAAGTGCAAGCGGGGGCCGATTTTGATGAGTATCAGATTAAATGGAAGTGAACGGCCAGCGTCCGCCGCGCGGATAATCTGCTGGTAAGCAAGATGCTAGAGACCAGCATCCAGTAACCAGCAACCAAAAACCAATTTTGCTACTTTGTCCGCGTCCACGTTTCGGTAAGGGAATTATCAACGCCAGTTTGCGTGAAACTATCGCCCTGCACACCGATCTCAAAAGTATGGGTATTGCCAATTAAGTTCTGGGTACTTTCCGTGGCAAATTCAAGAGTTTCGGTATACTGGTTACCGTCTAATACGTAGGTGCCGCCATGGTGGAAAATCACTTCACCGGTGGCGGTGTTGAAGTCGGTGATGGTCCACCGGTTGAGACCCCAGTACTTGAGCCGGGTGCGATTATTCGCGGGTGATTCGGCTAACTCCCAACTACCCAGCATCGCTTGACGCAACTGAGTAGGTTCTACTTCGGAGGAAGACTCGTCGTCGTTGCAGGAAGCAAGGGTGAGCATGGCAATGCATCCGAAGAGGAGAGCAGAATAACGGAAAGCAGACATGGGTAACGGGTTTAGGTTAAAGAATAAAACAAGGTAGCCACTCAGTCTGATAAAATCAAGAGCTGCTTCGTCCGAATAGCAAGCGTATCGTTGGGCTTGGGCGGCGACTTCCCTACTTATCAATGTATTCGTACGACACAAAGGCAAACCGTTGGCCGTCGGGCGACCAGGAGGGCACGTTGATGGTGCCCTGCCCCCCGGTGAGGCGGGTGAGCTCCTTGACTTTGCCGGTGGATAAGTCATACCGCCGCAGGGCCACGTCCTTCATGGCGGGGTGGGCGTCGCCCTGGTCTTGCAGGTAGGAGATAAACACCAGCGACTTGCCGTCAGGTGCGGGGTGCGGGAACCAGTTGGAGTAGGCATCGTCGGTGAGTTGGGTGGGTTCGCTGCCGTCGGCCCGCATACGCCACAGCTCCATCTTCCCCGACCGCATGGAGTTGAAATAGATATACTTCCCGTCCGAAGACATCTCGGGACCATCGTCGAGGCCGGGGGTGTCGGTAAGCTGCTTTTCTTCACCGCCCTGTACTGGGATAGAGAAGACATCGATTTTGTCGTTGCGCAGGGCGGCGTAGAACAGGGTTTGCGCGTCGGGCGACACGCCGTGCCAGAACGAGGGGGTGTTGGGGGTGACGGGTTGCGGGGTGCCGCCGTTGATCGGCAGGGTGTAGATGCGCGAGGTCATGAAGTCGAGGTCGGCGTAGGCCACGCCGGGCTGGTCGTAGTGGCTGATGATGATGGTCTGGCCATCGGGCATAAACCCGTGATCGTTGTTGCACTTGTCGGCAAAGCCAGTGTCGATGCGTTGCTTGGCGCTGCCGTCTATCGGAATGCGGTACAGACTGCCCGCGCCGTTCACCAGAAAGAAGGTGCCGTCAGGACTCCAGTTGGGAGCTTCGAAGTGCGTATTTTCTTCGTAGACCACGCTGCGCTCGCCCGTATTAAGGTCATAGATTTCTAATCGAGAGGTAACGTTAGGAATCTGAGCGGAAAGCAGGTTGGATAAGAGGATGGTGGATACTAGTAGAAATACAGTTTTCATGATACGTTCTAGGTTGGTGGGTTTTAGGTTCTGGGTTCAGAGTTGAAGGTTCTAGGTTTGGGGTTAACGGGTTTTGTTTCCTGAATGGTAAACAGCTATTGATTGGTAGGTGTTTAAATGCGCGTTAGTTAAGTATTGGTGGGAAAGTAGTGAGAGGGTATATTAGAGGCCGTACTTGTCGAGGCGGCGGTAGAGGGCGGTGCGGGTGATGCCCAGGGCCTGGGCGGTTTGCGTGATGTTGCCCTGATGCCGCTGCAACGCCTGCCGGATAAAGTTACGCTCGTTCTCGTCTAAGGTCTGCGCCGGGTTGGGGGCGGGTTGCGTCGCAAGCGAAGCGTCCAGCGTGAAGGCATCGGCCGGTAGGGTAGGGGCTTCGTTGAGGATCACGGCTCGCTCGATGGCGTGTTGCAGCTCCCGCACGTTGCCGGGCCAGGGGTGGCGCTCAAGTTGCTGCCGGGCCTCCGGGCTGAACTCAGGAATAGGTTTGCGGTACTTTCGGGCGTAGTGCTCTAAAAAGTGATTAGCAAGGAGAACAATATCTCCGGCACGCTCGCGCAAGGGGGGCAGCCGAATCTCTACCGTGTTGATGCGGTAAAGCAGATCTTCGCGGAAGCCGTTGGTGCCCTCAGTCTCGTGCAACCGTCGGTTGGTGGCGCACAGCAGGCGCACGTCGAGAGGAATGTCTTCGTTGCCCCCCACCCGCCGTACGCTGCGACTTTGCAGCACGCTGAGCAGCTTGGCCTGCTGCGCCAGGGGTAAGTTGCCAATCTCATCGAGCAACAGGGTGCCGCCCCGCGCCTGCTCGAAGGGTCCGCTGCGGTCGTGGTGCGCGTCGGTGAACGCCCCCCGCACGTGCCCGAACAATTCGCTCTCCAGCAGCGACGGGGCCACCGCCCCCAGATCGACCCGAACGAACGGTCCGGTACGCCGCGCCGATTGGTGGTGCAGCTCCTGGGCGATGAGTTCCTTCCCCGTGCCGTTCTCGCCTAAAATAAGCACGTTGGCCTCGGTGGGCGCTACCTTGCTAACCAAGTCGTAGACCGGCCGCATGGCGGGCGACTCGCCGATCATCGGGCTGGCGGCGGGTGCTACTGCCGTGGAGGTGGTAGGTTTGGGCCGCCGGGCCAGGGCGGTGTCGATCACCTCCAGCAGTTGCTGGTTCTTCCAGGGTTTGAGCAGGAAGTGTGCGGCGCCCTGCCGCATGGCCTCCACCGCGAGTTCCACGTCACCGTATGCGGTGATTAGAATCACTTGAATGCGCGGGTTGATGGTGAGGATGCGCTCCAGCCAGTACAGCCCCTCGCGCCCGTCGTGCTCGCCCCGCCGGAAGTTCATATCCAGCAACACCACATCATAAGGATGCTGCGACACCACCTGGTTGATCACCGTGGGGTCTTGCTCTACGTCCACCCGCGCGTAGTGCTGGCGCAGCAGCAGTTGGGCCGAGTGCAGCACGTCAGCATCGTCGTCGATGATCAGGATGTTGGTGGGGCGGGGAGGCATAGCTACGAAGAAACCGAAAAAAGGACGGAACCGCAACTAAAAAATCGAGTCAGATACCAGGACGGTAAATGTATTTGAAATGGCAGAAGCGTATTGAAACAGGCCTACTCCCCGACGGTATCGGATTTTGATTGCCAGCGGATGTTGCTTACGTACGTACCACCGGATACCGCCTCCGGCAACAAGGCTATAAAGCCAGTTAGCGTATCCTTCTGCTGCGTGATAATAAATCCCTCCTGAAAGTTGGCTTGAGAAAACGCAGTGAATTGACACAGCAGGGCAGCGCTGGTAAGGTAGGTCTTCATGGGTAGATGGTAGGTTTCGAATAAACCTAAATATACAAGGCTGAAAATTGCGAATCAACCTTCTGGCTGGGTCGGGAAACAGTTAATCATAGTAAGTTACCACCTGATCCGAATCGGCATTGCAAGTTGCGAAAGATTGGTCTATTGCCTTAATCCCAGAAAGGGTAACTGTCTGTTCTTGCTAATCATCATAGATACAAACAGAATATAAACCGTGTTAAGGACGTACACTAGGGCGGTGATGATGATGGGTAGGGGGAGGGGTACAAACCCTGGATTTATGCCGGTTGATGTATAGATGGGAAGACTAAATAAAAATAGAATGACCGACAAACAAATTAATGCCGTCCAACCCACTTGAATGAGTACTTGTCTTTTCCCGAACAAGTTAGCGCCTTTCACTTTGTCTTTGTTGATGATCCAGATGATCAAGGGGAGTAGAATGTTCCCTAGCGGAAATATCCAGTAGGCAAGTGCCGACAGATTGATTGCGTGCAAAGTGCCACTGTTTTCTTCTTTCGCAAAATCCATCAGATCTTCAATGGCCACATCCAGGACCTGTGCCAAAGCGATGAGCGTATGTCCGCGTGGTTCGGTTTGCCCCCCTTCGATGCGTTGCAATGTACGCAGACTAATGCCAGCACGCTCGGCTAAATGTTCTTGAGAGTACCCTTTTCGCATTCTCTGTTGCCGGATTCTTTCGGCTAATATGGTTTTAGATTCCATTGCGTTTTATTTTTTCTCAAAGCTAGGCAACGGGCGCTTGATTGCTTGCGTCGGCAGCGCGTCATTCTTACGACATTCGTGTCAAAGTGGTGTTTTTATGGACTTAAGGGTATTTTATCTTTTGAATCACCAAGCTACCTTGGCAATCCGCCCGTCGCTACCCGCGGCCCACCCCACGCGCTGGTCAGAAGCAAACCGGACGGTATGATAGCCGACCGTATCCAGAGGTTCCCACGTACGTCCGTGATCCGAAGAATAATCAGAGCCGGAGGGACCCACGGTGAGGAGCACTTCGGTGGCGGGATGATAGGCCACGGCCGAGCGGTACCCACCCGGGAAGGTTTTGGGCAACTGCCAGGTCTGACCGCCGTCGGTAGTAAAGCACGCGCTGCGGGTGGTATCGGCGGGCTGTAGGTAATCGCCACCGACTGCTACGCCGCGCCGCAAATCGGTCATCACCATGGCAAAAATGCCCTGCGAGGCGTTGCCCTGCTGCATCGGGGTGTCGGCCACTTGCCAGCGTGCTCCCCGGTCTTCGGAGCGAAACACCCGGGCTCTTGATCCGCCCGTAGACAGCCAGACGTGCTGTTCGCCCTGGGTGGCCAGGCCGCCGTTACTGGCCGCAAACCCGGCTTCCCCGGCGGCTGGAGGAGGCATATTGTTATTGGGCTGCGGCTGCCAGGTTCGTCCGCCGTCGTGGGTAGCGATGAGTGCGAACTGCCCATCAACGGGGTCGCTCATGGCGATGCCGTGGGTAGCGTTCCAGAAGGCAAGCGCGTCGAAGAAGATGCCGGGCGTGCGGTTCTCGTAGCGCAGCTGCCAGGTGGCGCCGCCGTCGGTGGTGTGGTACAATAAGGCCGGTGCTCCGGCGCTGAGCAACAAGGCTTCGTCGGTGCTGAAGGCGTGCAGACTGCGGAAGTCAAGCGAATCAGCGTTTGGAACCGGCCGCTGGGTCCAGGTGGTGCCGCCGTCGGTGGTACGCAACACAGTGCCCGCGCTGCCGCTCACCCAGGCGATACTGTCGCTCACCACGCTCAGGCCGCGTAGGCTGGCAGTGGTGGGAGTGGGTTGGGGGATGAATTGGAAAGATGGGGGTGCATCTTGAGCAAGAACATCAGTGGCTATCAACGAGAAAAGCACAAAGCGACACAAATAAGTGCAAAAATACCGGAGGGTTCTGTGATGGAACACGCTCCATCCTTCCCATAGCCCAGCGTTTAAACGCTGGGCTATGGGAAGGATAACGAATAATTGTTGTGCGTAGGGTATCCCTTTGGCGAGTCCTTTCATTACGCCTTGTGCCGGTTAAACTCTTTCTTGGAGGCTAATATACGATTTTTCGTGTCTGCCCTGACTGTTCAATACCGAACACCCGGTGTATCGAAAACGATACACCTTACTGACAATCGCTGCCTGCGCCTCTACGTAGCTAGCTGTTTATCAAGCAGTTGTAATTACCGCCGTTTTTTGGTAACTGGATTGCACGACGATAATTGATCCACTTCAACCTACTGCTCTTATGCTCAGAAACTACATCAAAACCATCTTCCGTCACCTGTATCGGCACCGTAGCCATACGGTGATCAACGTGCTGGGGCTGAGCCTCGGCATTGCGTTCAGTGGCATCATCTTTCTGTTTCTGCGCTACGAAAGCACCTTCGATCACCACCACGCGCAGGCCGACCGCATCTACCGCGTCAATACCCACGTGCAGAACACCGACGAGGCCCTGCGCTCGCCCTTCTCCCCGCGTCCCCTAGCGGAAGCGTTGCGAACGGCCTTCCCCAACAACCTGCGCGTCACGCAAACCGTGGGCGCGCGTTCCGGGCAACTGCGGGTACACCTGGGTACCGATCAGGCCAAGCTGTTTGAAGAGGGGGTTATTCTCTTCGTAGACTCCGCCTTTACCCAGACCTTCGACTATACCTGGTTGGCAGGCGACCCGGCCACGGCCCTGAGCGTACCCGACGGCATCGTTTTTCACGAAGGAATGGCCGACAAACTGTATCCGGACACTCCTTACGAAGACATCCTGGGAGAGGTGGTGGAACTGAACGGACAGGCGCTGCTCACCGTTACGGGAGTGATTGAGTATCCCCCGCTGAACTCCAACCTGTTCTTCACCACGCTCATCAACGAGGCGGCCTTGCCTCCCACCGAGTCTGCACAAGACTGGGGAACACTGGGCAAGCGCTGCACTTTTGTCACGCTACGCGAAGGGGAAGGCCTAGAAGAAACCCAGGCGCGCCTGGACGGATTGGTACGCCGCTACGTGCCGGACGAGGAGTTGCAGCGACGACTGTCCTTTCACCTGATGCCGCTCAACGACCTCCACTTCGCCTATCAGCACGGAAAGGCCGCCAGTTTGTACACCATTCCGCCCTTCCTGCTGTGGCCCATCGGGGGCATCGGGCTGATCATGATCCTGGTGGCCTGCATCAACTTCGTGAACCTGGCCACCGCCCAGGCCTTCAGCCGATCCAAGGAAGTGGGCATCCGCAAGGTGCTGGGGAGTCCGCGCCGACAACTGTTCGGGCAGTTTATGGGCGAAACGGTGGTCGTCACCCTAATTGCGTTGCTCATTGGCTTGGGCTTGGGCGAACTGGCGGTGAAATACTTTCAGACGCTGGTACCGTTCATCTACTTACGGTTCGCCGTGGATCATACGCTGGTTTACTTTGTGGTCGGCATTGCGGTGGTCGTCGTCGTGCTGGCCGGGACGTATCCGGCGCTGGTACTGTCGGGCTTCGATCCCTTGCAAGCCATCCGCCACGGACGGCAGGGACGCGGCGGCGGGGCCCGCTTGCGCAAAACCCTGGTGGTGACGCAACTGGTGGTTGCCCAGTTCTTTATCATGGGCACCATCGGACTGGCCTTCCAGTTCCGCTACCTCAGCGCGCGTCACCTGGGCTTCGATAAAGAAGGGATTATCACCCTGCCCTACCACGGTGAAGATGAGGCGTTTCTTCGGAGCGAACTGCTCAAAAACCCGGGTATCCAGCGGGTCAGCTTCGCTTCCGGCACTCCCATTGGCGGCGAGGTGGCCACCACCTTTGCCCTGGACACCGCCGAACCGGTTGAGCAACGGCCGATGCAGCTGAAGTACGTCGACGCCGAGTTCTTGCCCACCTTCGGCATTGAGCTGTTGGCCGGAAGTAACTTTACGGAGGGCGGCTCCGACGGACTGCTGATCAACGAAGCGCTGGCGCAGGAACTGGGGTTCGAGCGCGCTGAAGAAGCGGTCGGTCACTTTCTGACGGTGGCCGAGGTAGGTCAGCCGCAAGTCGTTCGGGGCGTGGTGCCCGACTACAGCAACCAGGAGTTTGAGCGGCGCGGCGATCCCGAAGCCTTCGTCTACCAAGCGGACCGCTTCGCAGCGGTAAACGTGCGCACGAACGGGACGAACCTTCCGGCGGTGACCGCTTCGCTGGAAAGCCTCTGGAAGCAGCGCTACCCCGAGCGGGAGTTCAGCTATACCTTTATGGACGATGCCGTGAAGCAGCGGCTGGGCGAAGACCGCCTGCTGATGGGGGTGTTCGGGGTGTTTGCCGGGGTGGCGATCTTCATCTGCTGCCTGGGCTTGTTCGGCCTGGTGTCGTTCACGCTGGCGCAGAAGGAAAAAGAGATTGGCATTCGCAAGGTGGTGGGAGCATCGGTGGGCAGCATCCTACTGCTGTTCAACCGCGGCATCGCCCGCCTGATGGGGATTGCCTTCGTGGTGTCGGCCCCGCTGGCCTACTTGCTGTTGCAATCGTTTTTGCAGGGCAACACCTACAAGATCACAATTGGGCCTTGGATTTTCCTCATCGGCCTGCTGGTCACGCTGCTGATCTCGCTGGCCACCACCGGCTACCAGTCGTGGCGCGCTGCGCAGGCGAATCCGGTGGAGGTGTTGCGTAACGAGTAAGATCAGGATGGGTAGGATATATTAGGATGAGCAGGATTACGGGGACGGGTGGGATTTTAATCTTCAAACACGACACACTATGCTAACGTCAGTTATTCTGGAAGTTGCTGAATGAGAGGGCGTTGAGTTGCGTAGAAGCGTAAAAAAGTCAAGATTTGCAGTGGAATTAAATCTTCATTGTACAAAACAAAGAATCATGCAAATCTTGACGACAACAAAACTAACGGAAATTTTTGTGGAAACCGATGACTTCCTACTGGATTTAGCTCAGCAAACGGCTCTTCAAGGCCTGCCTGTCCCCGCCTTCCACTCACGCTTTGCGCGAAGCGAAGTCATAACGACCCTAATTGCTTATCATCATTCGGGACGCAAATGCTTCAAATACTTCTATTGTCAAGATGTGCTGAAGACTTTTCAAAGCTGGCTTCCTGATGCCCCTTGCTATGAACGCTTCGTAGCCCTAATCCCGCACGTAGTGCTGGAACTCTATCTGTTGCTCAAAAGCCGTTGCCAGCCCGCTTTAGCAGAAAACTACATTGACAGCAAACCTTTGAAAGCTTGTCACATCAAACGAGAAGCACAACACAAAGTGATGGCTGATTGGGCCAGCAAAGGCAAGGGCACGTTAGGTTGGTTTTACGGCTTCAAAATGCACGTAGTCATCAACCGGGAAGCACAGCTAGTCAACTTTCTGCTCACGGCAGGCAACGTAGCTGACAACAATCACCAGGTGTTGAACTACCTGCTCAAAGAAGTAGAAGGAAAAGTATACGGCGACAAAGGTTATTTGAGCACCCTGAAAGAAGAGTTACTTAGCAAAGGGGTAGACCTAAGGGCCAAGATGCGCCGCAACGGAAAGAAAGATGCTATTGTCCATCAAAAGGACGCTTATTATCATCGTCATCGCGGACTCATTGAGTCAGTCTTTGGCCAGTGCGTAGGTCTCATTGATTTAGAGCATACTCGCCATCGGGCCCCTATTAACTATCTATGCAACGTCTTTGCTGCCCTGCTGGCTTACACCTTTGCCGATCAGCATCCGCGAATCATTGCTTTTGAAGATCGTGGCCGACTGCTACATGCCGCTTGATTTTGTATTATTTTTAGAAACCTAGAATAACTGACGTTATGCTAAGAAATTACTTCAAAGTGGCCTTTCGCTCGATGTGGCGACAGAAGCAAGGAGCTGTTATTAACATCCTGGGCCTTTCGGTGGGCATGACGGTCTGTATGGTCATCGTATTGTACGTCCAGGACGAGTGGTCGTTTGATCGTTTTCATGCTCAGGCAGAGCGAATCTACCGGGTGGCGGGCGAGTACGATCAGGGAGGTGATGCTATCAATCGGAGTGCCATCACGACCTATTTGTTAGCTCCTGCCCTGGAAGAAAGCTTCTCGGCCATTGAAAAAGTGACGCGCATTGACAACTCCAGCGGTGCCTTGATCACCTACGAAGACCAGCAGTATGCCGAAGAAAGCGTGTACTACGTCGACAGCACATTTCTGGATATCTTCTCCTTTCCTTTGCTGGCAGGAGACGCCCGAACCGCCCTGGACGCGCCGAATGCTGTTGTGATCAGTCAGACAATGGCTAAGAAGTACTTTGATTCGTCTACCGCCGCCGTCGGAAAGACACTTACCTTCTTTGATACCCTGGCGGTCGCGGTAACCGGAGTGATGAAAGATATGCCGAGCAATTCTCACTTACAGGCAGACTTTCTGGTATCCCTGAAAACCATAGAACCACTGTATCCGCAGTGGGTTTTAGACAACAACACGGGCACCAGTCACTATTCGTATGTTCAATTGGCGCCAGGAGCTGATCCGAAGCTCCTTGCCGAACAAATTAACCAATACGTGCTGGACCAGGACGGAGAAGAGGCGGCTCGACAGCGGCACTACTTTCTGCAAGCCCTGACCGACATTCACCTTCGGTCGCAGCTAACCGGGGAGATTAGTCCGAACGGAGACATTCGGTACATCTACCTTTTTTCGGTGGTGGCGTTGCTGATCGTGCTGATTGCCAGTGTTAACTACATCAACCTGGCGACTGCCTACGCCCTGAAACGCTCGAAGGAAATAGGGGTGCGCAAGGCGATGGGAGCCTTCAAGGGGCAACTGGTTATTCAATTCTTGAGCGAAGCGGTGCTGGTGGTCGGCGTAGCCTTCCTGGTGGCCGGGTTCATGACCGAACTGAGCATGCCGCTCTTTCGGGAGATTACCGGAAAGAACGTCTCCCTGAACTTTATAGAAAACTTCTCGCTGATCGGTTACCTGCTACTCATTGCCCTGGGCATTGGCCTGCTGGCCGGTAGCTATCCGGCTTTCTTCGTAGCGTCTTTCTCATCCACCGACGTAATGAAAGGCAGCACGCATCCGGCGAGTGGCGTTCCTCTGCTACGCAAAGGATTGGTCGCTTTTCAGTTCCTGGCTTCCATCTTACTGCTCATTGGTACCCTAGTTATCTTCAAGCAGTTGTACTTTCTCCACAGCAAGAAACTAGGCATCACTACCGAACAAGTGTTGCTCGTTCCTCTGTCCGACGCATCCATCCGACAACAGTACGAAACGCTCAAGAATCGTTTACTACAAGACAATCGCTTTATCAGTATCACTGCCACCAACGCCCCGCTGACGCAACGAGTCGGGGGGTGGCGTCCCTACTATTTGCAGAGCTCAGAAGAGGAAGTATTGATTCCTACCGTGGTGGTGGAGCAGGATTTCTTCGCGACCCTGGAAGCCACCTTTGTAAGGGGAAGAGACTTTTCGCCCGCCCGTCCGACCGACGTATCCGAAGCCTATATCATCAACGAAGCTGCTCAGAAATTCCTGGAGCTGGAATCACCGGTGGGCACTCCTATCGTTGGATCAGTATTCACCGGGAGTGTGTGGTCTAAGAAAGATGCCCGAATCATTGGAGTCGTTCAAGATTTTCATCTGGCCTCACTGCACACTGAAATCCAGCCGATGATCTTCTCGCTGCATTCCGAACAGACCATGCCCGTGGGGTTGATGGCTATCCGGGTGTCGGAAGATGTGAAGGGGGCAGTACAACACCTGGAAGCTATGTGGCAGGACATGGCCTTTGAGCGACCCCTGTCTTATTCTTTTCTGGACGAAGACGTGGACAACCTTTACCAGGCCGAAGAACGCTTCCTTAGAATCTTTACGATCTTCTCACTAGTAGCTTTGGTCATTGGGGGGTTGGGAGTGTACGGGTTAGCCTCTTTCGTGGCGGTTCAGCGAACGAAAGAAATTGGTATTCGCAAAGTGCTGGGGGCTACCGTGAGTAACATTGTGATGCTGTTGTCGAGAGACTTCACCAAGCTTGTTCTGGTTGCCTTTCTGATAGCCACACCGGTAGGGTACCTAATTATGACCCGCTGGTTGGAAACCTTTGCCTATCGAGTAGACATTGGGGTTGGCATCTTCATAATCGCCGGAGTGTCTTCTTTGGCGATTACCCTGCTCACCGTCAGCTATCAATCTATCCGGGCCGCATGGGCTAATCCGGTGGATTCGCTACGGAATGAGTGAGGATCAGGATGGGCAGGATTTACGAGATAAAAGGGATATATGAATCCTGTTCATCCTCCAATCCTATAAATCCTGATGCTGACGGGTTTGCAAGGGTTAAATTTTAAAACTAAAAACTATGCTCAAAACCTATCTAAAGTTTGCTTTCCGCACCTTCTGGCGAGACCGATTCTACGCCACCCTCAATGTCGTGGGACTAGCCACGGGTATGGCCGTCAGCATTCTTATTCTGCTGTACCTGCAAAACGACCTCACCTATGACCGCCATCACGAGAAGCACCGGCAAATTTACCGGTTGGTGTACAACGCTCAGGCCGAGGGAATGGGAATCGATATACATCCTGCCAACAGTGCTCGCTCGCTGGGTCCTATGCTGCAAAAAGATTTTCCGGAGATTCTGTCTTTTGTCCGGTTTGAAGGGACGGGTCTTACGTTGGTAAATGTACCGAACAAAGAAGGGGCTACCCCTTACAATGAGGAGCAGTTAATGCGGACCGATGCTACCGTGTTTACTATTTTTTCGCACCCTTTTCTGTCCGGTGACCCGAAAACAGCGCTTCGGGAAAAGAACAGCGTTGTACTCACAACCACGCTGGCTCAGAAATATTTCGGCGAGCAGGAAGCCCTCGGAAAAACGCTGTGGCTGGGCGAGGAGAAAGAGCCGTACTCCGTCACCGGAGTGATAGACAACCTGCCCGATAATTCCCATCTGAAATTTGATGGTTTGCTCTCCGGGCTGGAGGAGGGAGCGCTGCCTGATCAAGACGGGGGATTTGATTCTGAAGTTCTCTGGAACGGAGATGTGTACACCTACTTATTGTTTCCTGAAGGATATAATTCAGCTGAGTTCTTTTCCAAACTATCCCCCTTCTACGATCAGTACCTCAAGCCGTTTGGCGAGCAGGTAAACGGTAAGTTATGGTTTTATCTGGAGCCGTTGGCTGATATTCATTTCTACTCGCAACAAGACCGGGACGAACCGCAGGGGAATATCGCCTACCTCTATGCGTTCGGCGGTATTGGGTTGGCTATTCTCTTGCTGGCGTGTATCAACTACATGAACATGGCAACCGCTCGCTCCGGCAGCCGGGGAAAAGAGGTGGGGATGCGTAAAGTATTGGGTTCCAGTCGCAGGGCATTGTTCTTCTCTTTTCTAAGCGAATCGCTGATACTATCCTTCTTCGCGCTAATTCTAGCGTTGGGACTGGTAGAAATTGTTTTGGTCGCCACCCCTTTCAATGCTTTGATTCAGAAAGACCTTTCTCTCGACCTACTTCACAACCCAGTGTTACTTATTGGGGTGATAGGCATCACCCTAATTATGGGGATCTTGTCGGGTCTCTATCCTGCCCTTTATCTGTCTTCTATCCGTACTATAAAATCTCTGAAAGGCGTCTTTAAATCTTCGGTTGCCGGATTGCGCCTACGCAAAACGCTGGTCACGTTGCAATTCGTGATCTCTATCGCTGTCGTTATTTGTACCTTCCTCATGCGAGAGCAAATTGATTTTATGAGAAATACCGAGCTCGGATTTGACAAGGAGCATCTCTTGCTGGTTTCTATTCAGGATGCGTTGGTGGAACGGCAGATTCCGGTCATTCGCCACGAGTTGGAAGCCAACCGTAATATTCTAGCCACGACTTCATCTTATCACGTACCCGGTGCGTCGGTAGGGAGCCAAGTCTACGTGGCAGAAACTGATTCGGCAATGACCAACAGTGCATTTAGTATCCTCACCGTAGGCCAGGACTATCTCAAGACGATGGGCATCGAACTGCTGGCCGGAAGAGATTTTCATGAAGACATATCCAAGGATACCGATGGCCGATCATTTATTGTGAATGAAACCGCTGCGAAAGCATTAGGCTGGTACCAACCAACCCAGAAAGACGCTAAGCTAGAGGATGCCCTGGATAAAAAAATGATGAGCTTCAGCGCAAAAGCACCCGGCCATGTAGTAGGAGTTGTACGAGATTTTAACGTCGCTTCCCTGCACAACGCAGTAGAACCCACTGTATTGGTTCCTTTGGATGAAGGAAATGGTTCTTACCTTTATTTGAGGCTTCGAGGCGAAAACCTACCCCAGACCCTTGAATACGTTCGGGAGCAGTGGACCAAATACGATCCTAATCACCCGTTTGAGTACGCTTTTCTCGATCAGAAATTCAATGAAGAGTACTTAGCCGACGAACGACAGAGTACGCTGATCTCTATCCTTTCAGGAATCTGTTTGATGATCTCTCTGCTAGGAGTGCTGGGACTGTCGGCTTACACCGCCGAGCAACGGACCAAAGAAATTGGGATACGAAAAGTATTGGGAGCCAAGGTTTCGCAGATCATCGTTCTACTGTTTGGCGATGTGATGTATTTGATAGTGCTCGCATCGGTGATAGCAGCGCCGATTGCTTACTTTCTCATGCGTTATTGGGTCCAAGACTTTGCCTATCAGGCTGAGACAAATGCCCTGCTTTATATCCTGGTAGCCGCTGCGGCCCTACTGATTGCTTTCCTCACGATGAGTTTTCACTCGCTGAAAACTGCTCGAAGAAATCCAGTAGACTCATTGCGGAATGAATAACAGCTGAAATTAGACTGATCGAGATTTAACCTATAAACAAATGAAAAAGTACCTACTGATTAGCTGCATTGTCATCGTTTCATGCGCTGAGCCTCCGAAAGAACCCTACATTCTACCTGATAATGCAATGAAATTGGTCACTGGAGATTCGACGAAGACGTGGAAACTAGCCAGGCGTTTTAACAACAAGACCAGAATGAATATGGGAGATTGCTTTTTGGCCTACCGACAAACGTATCGATCTGATATGACCATGCATGATAATAACGGAGAGAGTGCCGACTGTGGTGAGACCCTCAACGCAACTTGGAAATTCATCAGAGACCGAGGTAATAATTACTACATAAAGTTAAATAGCAAACAGTTGCCCGCCCTCATGAATATCGATGAAGACTATAAGTTCTTCAAAATTATTCACTTGTCGGAAGAACAAATGATGCTACAGTTTAACCATAAACAGTTCTCTAGTAAGACGACATTGATCACCGACACCTATGTACCGGAACATGTATCGGTAGAAGACCGAGAATTTCATTACTAGAAAACGCTCGCTAATAGTATGCACCAGCCATGCTTATCATCATTCACTGCTCATTAATAATCACTCATCATGCTCCGAAACTATTTCAAAACCACTTTCCGCACCCTTTGGAAGCACAAGAGCCACACCATCATCAACGTGCTGGGCCTGTCGCTGGGCATTGCCTCCTGCATCGTCATCTTTCTGGTGTTGCGCTACGAATTGAGCTTCGACACCTTCCACGCCAACGCCGACCGGGTGTTTCGCGTAGTGACCACCTTCAACCAGGATGGCGAAGAACACCGGCAGGTGGGTACTCCGAAACCGTTTCCGGTGGCCTTCGCGCAGGATTTTGTCCAGGAAGCGCAGGTGATTCCCATTGAGCTCTATCACCACTGGAACCGGGTGCGGGTCGGGGAGCGGTCTATCATCATGGAGGAAACCCCGAACGAGGGGGTCACCATCGCCCTCACCGAGAATGCCTACTTCGACTTCTTCGACTTCCCACTGTTGACAGGCAATCCCGCGCAGGTGTTGCGGCAGCCCAACGAAGTGGTGATCACCCAAACGGTGGCCGAGCGGCTCTTCGACGACCCCTCGGAAGCGATGGGCACCATCATCAACCTCGACGATTCGCTGGACCTCAAGATCGTGGGCTTGATGGAGCCGCTGCCCGTCAATACCGACTTCCCCTTCGAGATGCTGATTTCGTACGCTACGCTGGGGCGGAATCAAGCGGTGGCGAATGAGGAAGCCTGGTGGTCTAACAGCAGCGACTTCCAGGTGTTTGTGATGCTCAACGAGGCGGTGTCGGCCGCGCAAGTGGAAGATCAGCTACCGGCTTTTCTGGCCAAGTACGCCGGAGAAAATTATAACGACGACAAAACGCTGGCCCTGCAACCCCTGGTCGATATGCACTTCAACCCCGACTTCCCCAACTTCATGTACCGTAGCATGTCGCGCGAGGTGATCTGGGGTATGGGACTGGTAGGTCTACTCATTATTCTGGCCGCTTGTATCAACTTTGTGAATTTGGCTACGGCCCTGTCGACCCAGCGCGCCCGGGAGGTGGGGGTGCGTAAGGTGCTGGGCAGCTCGCGGGGGCAACTCATCGCTCAGTTTCTGGGCGAAGCGGCGCTGATCACCCTGTTCGCGGTGATCTTGGGGCTAGGACACACCGAACTGGCGGTGGTGAAGCTGAATAGCTTTGCCGAGTACCAAAACGCCATTCACCTAACTTTCTCATGGAGCACGGTAACCTTCTTTCTGGCGCTCACGGTGGCGGTCACCTTGCTGGCGGGTTGGTACCCGGCCTGGGCGCTCACCCGTTTCCCGCCGGTGCAGGCCATGAAGAATCAGTTGCGCACTCCCGCCCGCCGCCGGTTTTCGCTGCGGCAGGGGCTGGTGGTGTTTCAGTTCGCGGTCACCCAGGCGCTGATCATCGGCACGCTGGTGATTGCCTACCAGCTGCGCTACATCGAAGAGGCTCCGCTGGGCTTTGACAAGGAAGCCGTGGTGGTGGTCCAGTTCGAGGAGCACACGCCCCAGGACCTGGAAGAGATGCGCAACCGCATTGCTTCGCATAGTGGGGTCGAGCACTTTTCGTTGTCCATGTCACCGGCCCTGTCGGGGAGCTTCTGGATTTCTAACTTCTACGTACCCGGCGACAGCAGCGACGTGGACCGCCACGCCCAACGGCAGTTTGCCGACGAGCACTACCTGGATACCTACGGCATCCAACTCATCGCCGGAGAGGGACTGGTTCCTTCGGATACCACCAACCGCTACGTGGTGAACGAGACGTTCGCCCGCCGGTTGGGCTACGATCCGCCCGTGGATATCGTGGGCACGTCGATCTCGTTCGATGGCCGGCAGAATAACCTGCCCATCACCGGGGTGGTGGCCGACTACAACGTGGCTTCGTTGCAGCAAAAAATTGGCCCGCTGGTGATCAGCAGCAGCGCGGATCGGTACCAAACGATGAACCTGAAGATTAACATGCGGCAGGCGCAGAATGTGCTGCGGCACGTGGAAGGGGTGTGGAAAGACATCTATCCCGAAGCTCCCTTCGACTACGAGTTCTTGGACGAGGCGATGGCGCAGTTCTACGCGAGCTATACCCGTACCTTCGCACTGATTCAGGTGTTCTCGGGAGTTGCCATCCTGATTGGCTGCCTGGGCCTGTACGGCTTAGTCACCTTTATGGCCGAGCAGAAGACGAAAGAGATTGGCGTGCGCAAGGTGCTGGGAGCTACGGTGTTCAACATTATCAGTTTGTTTTCTAAGGAGTTTATCAAACTGGTGCTGCTGGCCTTTCTTCTGGCCGCTCCCTTGGCTTACTACGTGATGCGCGGCTGGCTGCAAAACTTCGAGTACCGCATCGACCTGGGCTGGGGCGTGTTTGCGGGCGGCATTGTGGCAACGCTAGTCATCACCTTGCTCACGGTAGGCTACCGCTCACTGCGGGCCGCCCTGGCCAACCCGGTGGACTCGTTGCGGAGTGAGTAGCCTCCGTTGGTTTTGATCGGTGCATGAATTATTATTGCGCTACCATGAGCCCATCGAAACCCAGCGCCCTCGCCCGGCAGTACGATAAACTGATCAAAGAATGCCTGACCGAATCGCTGTCCGGTATTCTCACGCACGCGCTGCATATTGATGCCCAGTCTACCGTGCTGCTCGACAGTAAGCTCCAAGCCACCGAGGAGCGCGAAGCAGATTTCTTAGTCGAAGTGACCGAAACTTCTGGTCGGCAGTTCTTACTGCATCTAGAGTTTCAGTCTACCAACGACGCTTGAAAGAAACGGTCGTTGAAGAATTACGTTTGAGTAAGTATATTCGGCAGTTGGAGATCTTCTCGCAGCTGCGCAATCTTCAAGATACTGTTTACCAAAAAAAATCAGCTATGGACTTTGTGTATGACATTGAAAAAGACCCGGTATATAAAGAAGGAGAAAAACGCGGGGAAAAACGAGGTGAGAAGCGCGGGGAAGAGCGGGGAAAAAAGAGAGGCGAGATACAAGGCGAAAAGAGAAAAGCACTAGCAATGGCTCAAACCATGAAGCAGGCGGGGGAACCTACCGGAAAGATAATCGCTTATACCCAGCTAAGCCATGAGGAAATAGAGAAGCTGTAAAGCTACGTTTCGCTCTCCGTCCTCCTGTTTTTTGATAACAAAGCCTAAGACAATTAAGGGCCACGCTCCTGGTCAGTCGCCGCGGCTACAACGCTGGCTTTGCTGAAAGCCTGAAAAGCGCATGCTTTGTCAAACGTGCTGCATCAATTCTTATTTTTTTCGCCTGCCCCCAATCCACTTTCCTCCCTTTCTTCGTAAGTCTGCCCAGTACCCCACCGAGCGGCCGCCGTCAAACCACGCAGCCGACCTTCTTCTACCCCCCGTAAGCAGTTTTTTATCCGCTCCTTTGAGCACTTGCCCGGCCTCTTTGTGCGCTGGGCAAACGAAGCGTTGCTGCCGATTGCCTACGGTTGTCACCAACATAGTCACTTAATTTTTCTAACCTAAATACCTATGGATCATGCTTAAAACCAAAAACCAAGAGGCCCGCAACCCCGCCCGTCGTTCGTTTCTGCGCTACGGCGGTGCCACCCTGGCCACCGCCGGTCTGGTGATGTCCGGCTGCGAGGAATTTTATGAACTGACGCCCCGCAAGGCCGCCGAAGGCGTTCGCCTCGGCAAGGGCGACACCGGCATCCTGAATTACGCCTACACGCTGGAGCAACTGGAAGCCCGCTTCTACACCCTGGCGGTGGCCGCGGCCATCAACTGCGGCTTCGATGACGATGAGTTCAAGATTTTGTCGGACCTGCAGAAGCACGAGGCTATTCACAAGGACTTCTTCAAAGCGGCGCTGGGCAAAGATGCTATCGCTGACCTACAGTTCGACTTCAGCTCGATTGACTTCAGCAGCCGCAGCAGCGTGTTAAAAGCTGCTAAAACCTTTGAAGACCTGGGCGTCGCCGCCTACAACGGGGCCGGACAACTGCTCGAAAGCGCCGATCTGCTGCTTATCGCCGGGAAAATCGTTTCGGTGGAAGCGCGCCATGCCGCCGCTATCCGCAGCATTCTGGACGAAGACCCTACTTCGTTCGCCGGAGACGACGTGATTGATGCCAACGGACTCGACCGCGCCCTTATGCCGAGCACCGTGCTGGAAGCTGCTTCCGCCTTCATCGTCACCCCCGTTGACGCTAGTGAATTACCCACCGCCTAACTTTAAAGACTGATATGAAAATTTTTGATGCAATAGACCAATTAGATAATTTTTCGGGCGATAACTTAGCCCGTACCTCCCGCCGCGAAGCGTTTCGGGCAATGGGGAGCCTGGGCAAGAAAGCCGCTGTCGCGATGGTGCCGTTCGGCTTAGCCACCGCCGCCGCCCCGACCGCCCGCGCCGCCGGGAGCGACCAGGTAATAGACGTGCTCAACTTCGCCCTGCTGCTAGAATATCTGGAAGCTGAGTTTTACGTGAAGGGACTTGACTCAGGAGTGATTCCGGCCGGTAGCAAGGCCGAGAAGATCTACATGCAGATCAGCCAGCACGAAACCGCCCACGTGGAACTGCTCAAGGGAGCCATCAACGACCTGGGAGGCACGCCGGGCGATAAGCCGGAGTTTGACTTCACCGCCGGAGGGCTCTTTAATACCTTTGAGGACTACCAGGTGTACCTTATTCTGTCGCAAGCCTTTGAGGATACCGGAGTGCGTGCCTACAAGGGGCAGGCCGGTAACCTGATCAGCAACGACGCCATCCTGACCGTGGCCCTGCAAATCCACTCGGTGGAAGCGCGCCACGCTTCGGAAGTGCGCCGACTGCGCGGGCTGAAAGGCTGGATCACCAATGCCGAACGCGGAGCGGGCGTGCCCGAAGCTGCCCAGGCCACCTACGCCGGAGAAGACAACTTGGTGCAGGGCGGAGTGGACGTGAGCACGATTACTTCATACGGCACCGACGCCATCACCGAAGCCTACGACGAACCGCTGTCCAAGGAAGAAGTGACCGCTATCGCAACGCTGTTCTTGGCTTAAAAGCTAATAATAGGTAGTAATAGTTAAAGAGCATTGGTCGTGGTAACTGATGCTCTTTTATTTTGCCTGCCCGTCAGTGCTCTATTATCGTTCGTACTCAACGAAACGGTTTGGTTCGCAAGCAGCGAAGGCTAATTTCTGGGATTTCTGGAGTTTCGTTCATCGTCGACGGGCGACCAAAAGCGTGATCAGGGTGTCATTTTCAATCGATAAGCTGCTCACGCCGCGGAGAAGTCGATAACCGTCGTCGACAGCCTCTCCGCCGCGTGGGCAAGCCGTCGATCACCGTCGACGCCCTCTCCACGGCGTGGGCTGGCTGTCGACGAACAGTTGGTTCCTAGGTTTCTCGTTCCAAACCCGCTGCGGATTGGCCGCAGATAGCTTATTAATAATCAGTAGCGTCAACCTGAGTGAAGCTATTGGCAACGGCCTTCCCTACACCGTCCC
Source organism: Cyclobacteriaceae bacterium (assembly GCA_965217305.1). Taxonomy (GTDB): domain Bacteria; phylum Bacteroidota; class Bacteroidia; order Cytophagales; family Cyclobacteriaceae; genus Tunicatimonas. The sequence goes on along the minus strand of CBDCHN010000012.1, from coordinate 865,908 downwards.
TCCGTTCCAGGGGATGCCAACCATTTCCGGTACGCTTGGAGAAGCGAAATCAGCTATTTTTTTAAAATTAGTAAATGGTATCTACTTTTTTGCCTATAATAGCGTAATTGCTAATCGTTGGCAACTCATTAAGTCATCTACCACTACTAATATGAAAGCTTTATTCTACAAAAAAAAAGCCCTTGCTTATGGCAGCAAAATCAATGGGCTGGTCATCTTTCTACTTGCGTTAGGACTAAATGTTTCGCCCTGCTTAGCAGCAGATGACGCTATCTCAGTTTCCGGTCCCTCTAGTGTTTATCAGGGACAGACCTACCCTGTCACGGTAGCGTATACGGCGGATGCCTCCCGAAATGTATCGGTCTACTTATTCAATACCAGTACCTGGCAGATCTACGGCAGTGCGACCACGGTGGTTGGCGCCGGTTCCGGGAGTGTAACCCTGAACGTATCCGTGGGAGCGCCGCCCGCGGGCACTAACTACCAATGGACCGGCAAGATAGAAACCACCGCGCGCGAGCAACTGGATCAGGCCTCCGCTTGGTGCCAAGTGATTTTTACTCCCGTTTCCGATAACGTAACTGTTTCGGCTGATTTTAGTACAAAAACTGGCAAGAAGGTAAACCGGCGAGTGTTCGGTTTGAATGTGTTTAAGGGATTCAACCCGGTGATTACCGGAAATACTCAGTACCGCGCCAACATGGCGGCGATGAATCCTGGTCATATTCGCTACCACAGCTGGGAAATGGTTGCCCCCGATCATCCGAACGGATGGGTAGACAGCAACGGAAACTGGAAGCCCTCGAAAATAGCGGATGCTATGGAAGGGGCCTTCCCGGCGAGTTCCGAGCTGTTGATTAACATACCGTGGCCCCCCTCAGTGAAGGGCTGGTTGGATGCCGACGGAAAACTAAAAACCGAAAACTATCAGGACTTCGCCAATTGGTGTGCCCAGCTCGTGAACATAGTGAATATTGACCAAGGGAGGAAGGTGAAACTTTGGGAACTCACCAACGAACGCGACGAACTCTACGATGAAAACAACGCGGAGTTGGGCAAAATATGGAATCTATGCGCCCAAGCCTGTTTGGACACTGATCCATCCATTAAGGTGGGCGGACCGGCCTTCGCCCGTCCGGATCACCTTTATAATGTCGTTGATTTTCTTGAAGCCACCAAAAATAAGATAGACTTCATCTCGTATCACTCGTATCCATTCGGAAACTTGCCTTCCAACCAGGAAATATTTGATAGAGCCCGAACGCTAGGCGAACACACCGAGGAAATCAGGGCCGAGTGGCAAAAGATATCTTCTCGTCCAGTAGAGTTTCATCACAACGAGTACAGTATGAGTTGGAACCCTCCCCAAGCGAAAATGGACAATGAGGTGATGATGGTGTTTGACGCACTCACCATGATCAGCTTCCTGAACGCCGGAACTGATGTAGGTGCTGCCTGGAACGAATGCGACGGCTGGTATGGTAAGACTGATGGTTCCTATAACCGGGAACCTTCTTCGTGGGGCTACGAGAACTTCAACAACTACCTGGTAGACGGAGACATTTGCTCCTCCTCGGTAGACGATGCCGCCAGGGTAGTCGCGCTGGCTTCCTTGTCCGGCACGGTCGCTCAACTAGTGCTCGTGAATCGTTCGGAGGCTACCCTAACGGTTCGCTTCAATTTAAGTGGCCTTCCGCCAGTTGCTTCTTCAACAACCGTAACGATCACCGAAGCGGTCCAGTCGGGGGGATTAGTGGAAAAGAGCACTACTTTCGGCGCACTCACCGGAGACGATGGGTACGTCGTTGATCCTTTTGCGGTAACCGTAGTGAGCTTTCCCCTTGATAATGCGTCCCCTGAACCGCCGTTGCCCCCCTCAAACAGTGCGTACTACATCTACTCCGAATCGGGCGACGACTTTGCCGAAGAGGGCGGAAGCGTTGGAAGCTACGCGATGAAGATCACCGATCTTACTGCAGGAGCTCCCGAAGGTAGCCAGCATCGCCGGGTTGAACCCACCAATCACTACTCCTCCTACCGGTTTGAGTACGGCAGCGAAGGGGTTAACAAGGCTTCCTGGGCATCCGCTTTCCTAGAGATGCAAGTGAAAACCACCCATGACTTTGATCTCTACCTGGAAGATGCGGCGGGTAGATGGAAAAGCAGGTCGTTAAGCAGCTACTTTACCAAGAGCGGCACGTGGGAGTCCGTAAGAATCCCTTTCAGCGACTTTGCCGAAATAGATTTCAGCCAGCTAAAGACCATCGGGTTTTATCGTACGTGGAACGCTCCGATTGCCTTAGACTTCGATCACGTAAGAGTCACCGATGGTTCTTCCGCCCGCACGGGGGATATTTCTTTAAACCACAAATCGTCGTTAGAAGGTGAGGCCGCGAGCGCTGGCTTTCGTTTCTACCCGAACCCGGTCCGCGCTGGTTTCACCGTAGAAGTAGCGAAAGATATTGCTCCTGCCAGGGTTGAAGTCTTCAATACTGCTGGTCAGTTGGTGTATCAGCGGTCTTTCTCTGAGGAAAGCATCTATTTATCAAGAGAAGAGCTTTCAACGGCGGCGGGAGTACACATTATTAAGGTGTTCACTTCCTCTCATTGTTTTCAGGAGAAGCTGATCATTCAATGATCTTTTTCAACCCGGTGGTTCCCTGTGCCTGGCAACCCATTGGTGAATAGACAGACTTGCCGGGCAGTCCCGGCAGCTCCCAACCGTATTTAGCACTTATACGCAGAATCTGCCGGTTCTGTAGCCTCCACGCGAAAGATGAAGCCCCGGCCAGGGTGATCTTCCGTTATGTGAAAGAGTTTTACTACCTTTAGCCCTATGACAAAGCACTACCTTCTTCTCGCCGTATTTTTAGTAAGCCTTTCCGCCTTCGCCCAAAACAAGCCAGCCGCTCCGCAAATAGGGGTGGTGCAGGAAATGGATCAGGCTTCCGTCATTGAGCCAATGGGATATACGTGCCTGTTGGAATCAACCCGCCGGATTCTTTCTCCTCAAAATGTCACCGATGAGCAGTTTGAGGCCCTGCTGCCCGCCATCAAAGCGATGCCGGTGCCGATGTACGGTTGCAATCTCTTCATTCCGGGCGACCTCAAAGTAGTGGGTCCGGAGGTAGATGAGCAGGCCGTACTGGCCTACGTGGAACCGGTGCTGCAACGGGCGCAAAAGGCCGGGCTCACCCTGATCACCTGGGGCAGCGGCGGCTCCCGCTCGGTGCCGGAGGGCTTTAGCCGGTTGACCGCCACGGCCCAGTTTATCTACATGGCCAAGCGGGTGGCCGAAGTAGCCGCCCAGTACGACATGATCCTGGCGCTGGAAAACCTCAACAGCACCGAGTGCAACTTCATCACCACCCTGAGCGAGGCGCTGGCGGTGGTGAAGGCGGTGGATCATCCCAACCTACGGCTTTGCGTGGATGTCTACCATATGCTCAAGGAAGATGAACCGGCGTCGGCGATCGCAGGCAGCAAAGGCTACGCCGTCTACTGCGAGGTGGCTGAACGAGAGGCGCGCACTCCTCCGGGTGTGCAGGGCGATGACTTCACTCCCTACATCGCCGCGCTGAAAAAAGAGGGTTACACCGGAAAGATCGTCATCGAAGCCCGGTGGGACGACTTGGCAAAACAGGGGCCTATGGCCTACCGGACGCTTCGCCAGCAGATTGATTCGGTGTACAAAAAATAACTCGATCAATCTCGCCTACTTTTATTAGCCTAAACTCACCATGCCCATTGCTATTGCGCTGCACGGCGGTGCCGGAACCATCCTGCGCGCCGAGATGCGCCCCGAACAGGAAAAGCGCTACACCACTGCCCTCCGAGAAGCCCTGCAGGCGGGCTACCAGTGCCTAGCCGACCACAGCACCGCCCTGGATGCCGTGGAGCTGGCCGTTACAATCTTAGAAGACTGCCCCTTGTTCAATGCCGGACGGGGATCGGTGTTCACTGCTGATGGCACCCACGAGATGGATGCCTCGATCATGGAAGGACAGCACCGCCGGGCCGGAGCGGTGGCCCTGGTCACCGGGGTGAAGAACCCCATCCGACTGGCCCGCCGGGTGATGGAGCAATCGGAGCACGTGTTTCTGGCGGGTACCGGAGCCGAAGCCTTCGCCCGCTTCCAGGGATGCGAATTTGCTGACGACGACTACTTCTACGACCAGTTTCGCTACGAGCAGTGGCAAAAGATCAAAGACACCGACCGCTTTCAGCTAGATCATACGGGGTCGCCTACGACGGGGTCGCCTGAGACGGTGGCGCCTGAGACGGGGTCGCCCAAGAAGCTAGGCACCGTGGGTGCGGTGGCCTGCGACGAGCACGGCAATCTGGCAGCAGCCACCTCGACCGGGGGCATGACCAACAAGCGCTGGGGACGCGTTGGCGACAGCCCGGTGATTGGCGCGGGCACCTACGCCGACAACCGCACGGTGGCCGTGTCGTGCACCGGCAGCGGTGAGTACTTTCTGCGCGGGGTGGTGGCCTACGACGTGGCCTGCTTAGTAGAGCACAAAAACTATTCGTTGGAACAGGCCTGCGCCGAGGTGGTGCACGAGCGGTTGCCCGCTTTGGGCGGCGACGGCGGATTAGTGGCGGTGAACGCGCAAGGAGAGGTGAGCCTGCCCTTCAACACCGAAGGCATGTACCGGGCCGCTAAGACTCCCTACCGGGAGACCGTCGCGATTTACGCTGACTAACTTCGTGCGGTCGCTCCAGCAGCGTACGGGCATCCAGGTTGAGCGGCAAGATTTGCAACTCGCGGGTATCAATGCGGAAGCGGTCACCCACGGATAGCACGTGCACAATCAGATTAGAGAGCGACATGGGCGTGCCCTCAGTAAGAATCTCTTCGTTGTTGTGGGTGAGCGCGCTGGGGTCTACCACCACCACCATGCCCGAGCCAATCACCTCACAGGAGTTGCCCTCCTTGATCACCAAGCCCGTATCTTCGGCTAGTCCTACCCCCAGCAGCTGGGGGAAACGGGCCACGGCTTCCATCACCCGCCCGAAGCGGCCCCGCTGGATGAAGTGCGAGTCGATGATGAGCCCCGGCACGTAGCCCATGCCCTGCCCGGTTTTCACCGCTCCCTTGAACAGTGCCTCGGTCGACTTGCCCCCGGTGATCATGGCGCGCGACATAGACATGGCCCCGGCGCTGGTGCCCGCCAGCACAAACTCGTCCTCATAATAGCGCTGCATCAGCAGCTGGTGCATCGGGGTTTCGCGCATCACGCGGGTGATCTTGGATTGGTTGCCGCCCGAGAACATCACACAGTCGGCCCGCTCAATCCAGCGTAGGTTCTCGGAGTCCTTGGCTTGCGCTTTTTTGCGGATGTCCAGCACGTGCACCCGCACCGAAGAGAACTGCCCGAAGGCCGCCTGGTACTTTTCGCCCACCTCCTTCGGAATGCGCGAAGCGGTAGGAATAACCACAATAAGCGGTTCCGGCGAGCGGCACTCCTGAATGACGCGGGCTAAAATACTTTTCTGCACAAAGTTGAGCTGACTAGATTCGTCGCGGCGCGTGCCTTTGTCCTCGTTGCCGCCAATTGGTATGAGTGTTCCCTTAACGTTGGTCTGATTCATTCTTTGCCGTAGAAAGTTTTGCTGCAATCGGATAAAAACAATTATACTTGTATTGCTCTTTTATAAAAAGCAAGCTAGACAACACCTACCAATATTCCCTATGAAAATAAAGAAAATAAACGTGATGCGCGGGCCCAACTACTGGTCCATTCGCCGTCACCAACTCATTGTGATGACGCTCGACCTGGAAGCGTTGGAAGAACAACCTACGAACACTATCGACGGTTTCTACGACCGATTAAAAGCCTTGTTGCCTTCATTGTACGAACATCGCTGTTCGGAAGGGGTGCCGGGCGGCTTCTTTCACCGGGTGGAAGAAGGCACCTGGATGGGTCACGTCATTGAGCATATCGCCCTGGAAATCCAAACGCTGGCGGGCATGGACGTGGGCTTCGGACGCACCCGCGGCTACGGCGAAAAAGGCGTGTACCAGGTGGTGTTTGCCTACATGGAAGAGAAAGTGGGCATTTATGCCGCCGAAGCCGCCGTGCGCATCGCCGAGACGCTGATCGCCGATGCCCCCTATGATCTGGACAACGACCTGCAACAAATGCGCGAGCTGCGCGAACGAGAGCGACTAGGCCCCAGCACCGGTTCCATCATCGAAGAGGCCGTCGCCCGCGGCATTCCGTGGATTCGCCTCAATGAGTACTCGCTCTGCCAACTAGGCTACGGAGCCAATCAGAAGCGTATCCAGGCCACCGTCACCAGCAGCACCAGCAGCATCGGTGTGGAACTGGCCTGCGACAAGACCGATACTAAGTTCCTGCTCGATGAAGCCCAGGTGCCGGTGCCCCAAGGGGAGATCATCCGCAGCGCCGAAGAACTTAAGGAAGCCGTCGACCGACTGGGCTATCCGCTGGCCATCAAGCCGGTGAACGGCAACCACGGCCGCGGCATCACCGCCGACATCACCACCTGGAAGACCGCCCAGCTTGCCTTCGAGGAGGCGCAGCAGATATCCAAACGGGTTATCATTGAGCGGCGCATCGAGGGGGAAGACCACCGCCTGCTGGTGATCAACCACAAACTCGTCGCGGCCGCGCGCCGCGATCCCGCCCACGTGGTGGGCGACGGAGAGCACACCATCCAGCAACTTATCGATACCATCAACGAAGACCCGCGCCGGGGCTACGGGCACGAAAAGGTGCTCACCGCCATCGTGGTGGATGATATGACGCAGAGCATCCTGGATGCCGAGGGCTACACCCTGGACACCGTGCTGCCCGAGGGTCAACGCCTCAACCTGAAAGACACCGCCAACCTCAGCACCGGCGGCACCGCCACCGACGTGACCCACAAGGTGCACCCCGAAGTGGAATTTATGGCCCAGCGCGTTTCTAAAATCATCGGTTTGGACATCTGTGGCATCGACGTGATGACCACCGACATCAGCCTGCCGCTGTCCGAAACCAAGGGAGCGGTGCTGGAAGTGAACGCCGCCCCCGGCTTCCGCATGCACATCGCGCCCACCGACGGACTGCCCCGCAACGTGGCCGCTCCCGTGCTCGACATGCTGTTCCCCCCCGGCGCTTCCTCGCGCATTCCTATTGTATCCATCACCGGCACCAATGGCAAAACCACCACCACCCGGCTCACCGCCCACCTGATGAAGATGCAGGGCTACAAAGTGGGTTACACCACCTCCGACGGCATCTACGTGAACAACCACCTGCTGATGAAGGGCGACTGCACCGGCCCCGCCAGTGCGGAGTTTGTGCTCAAGGACCCCATCGTGAACTACGCCGTGCTCGAGACGGCGCGCGGCGGCTTGCTGCGCGCGGGCCTCGGCTTCGATCACTGTGACATCGGTATCGTGACCAACGTGAGCGGTGACCACCTGGGCCTGAAGGGCATCCACACCGTGGAGCAACTGGCCCGGGTGAAGGCCGTGATCCCCGAATCGGTACACAAAGACGGTCATGCTATTCTGAACGCCGACGATGACCTAGTCTACGCCATGCGCGACGGGCTGGAGTGCAAGGTGGCGCTGTTCTCGATGGATGAGAACAACCCCCGCATCCAAGCGCACGCCAAGCAGGGCGGGCTGTCAGCGGTGTGGGAAAACGGCTACATCACCATTTGCAAAGGTGAGTGGAAACTGCGCGTCACCAAGGCGGTGAACGTGCCCCTGACCATGGGTGGCAAGGCCACCTTTATGATCCAGAACGTGCTACCCGTGGTGCTCACCGGAGTGATCAATCAGTTTGCCATCGAGGATATTCGCTCGGCATTGGAGTCGTTCGTGCCATCGCCCTCGCAGACGCCCGGCAGATTGAATCTGTTCACCTTCAAGAACTTCAAGTTTTTGCTGGACTACGCCCACAACCCGGCCGGACTGCGGGCTTTGCAGGATATGATCAAAAACATGGGCAGTCCGCACAACGTGGGCATCATCACCGGCATTGGCGACCGCCGCCGCGAGGACACCGAAGAGGTGGGCCGCATCGCCTGCGAAACCTTTGATGAGATCATCATCCGGGCCGACCGCAACCTGCGGGGCAAAACCCAAGAGGAGATCATCGAGATGCTTATGGCGGGCGTGCATCAGGTGGACCCCGACAAGAAGGTGACCGTGATTGCGCAAGAAAAAGAAGCCATCGACCACGCCATCACCAACGCCAAGCCCGATTCGCTGATCGTGCTGTTTAGCGACGCTATCCAGCAAGCGCTCACCCAGGTGTCTAAGTATAAGGAAGACGAAGCCCACGAGCTGTACCAGTCGTCCGGACAAAATTACTTAAGTCAACTGGGACTGAACGGACAGCAGACCGAGGTCGCCGAACCGGCTGAGTAGGATCAGAGAGGAGGGAGCGCTTCGCTTCGGTTTTTGTGCTTGACGATGCGCTGACTTCTCCCCTTCGGTCAGTAAGAAAGTCCCGTCTTCTTATGCAAGTAAACCGGGTTGTCAATTTGTTGCAGCATAAAGTACGCCACATCGGCCCGGGAAACCTTCAGTTTCAGTGACCGCTCATTCGGGGCAAAGCCGTGGCAAAATTGCTGGGTCAGGGGGCCATCCGTGAAGGCAGCCGGTCGGACGATGGTCCAGTCCAGCTTGCTTTTGCTTATGAACTGCTCTTGGCGTTCGTGATCGATGAACGCCTCCTTAAGAAACCACCCGAACATCACGTGCTTCCAAAAGAAGTTCAGGTTACCACGGCTCGTTCCGCAGCCCAGCGTTGTTTGGCAAATCAAGCGCCGAACGCCGTTCGCCTGCATTCCCCGGATAATATTTTGGGTTCCTAAAGACCGCACTTTTCCTTTTCTTCCCGCCCCCAGAACACAGAGCACTACGTCATGCCCTTGGATGGCCTGGGCTACGCGTTGCGCATTCAGCACGTCGCCTTCCATGATTTTTGGTTGCTGGGGTTGCTGATTGACCTTACTTTTTTCTCGAGTGAAGGCCGTTACCTCGTGCCCGGCTTCCTGGGCTTGCGCCACCAGGTGCTGGCCCACCGTGCCGGTGGCCCCAAAGATGATAAGTTTCATGCGCGTTTGTTGGGTTGGTACGCAACAAACGTCCCACTTTTAGCACCGTAGAAATTGTATAAATCCGGCAAAATGACATGCTCTCTACTTCGCCACAATTTTCTGATGCTCCGAAGGAGTGCGCCCGGTGTAGCGCTTGAATGTTCGAATAAAGTGCGACTGATCGGCAAAACCGTAGGTATAGGCAGCGTCTATGAGCCGGGAGTGGGCTTCTTCAGAGATGTGGGTGAGCGAAGATTGAAACTGAATGATGCGCGCAAACTGCTTGGGAGTGACACCCACGGCGGCGGTAAACCTCCGCTCCATCGTCCGCTCCGTCATCGATAGTTGCTCTCGGAGTTGCCGGATGGTGATGACTCCTTTAGATGCCAACATGATCTGTATTGCCTGTTGCACGCTGCGATCTATCTTATTTGCTGACTGCTGCACCAATTCATTTAGAAAAGTAGTGATCATGTTCACTTGCGTCTGGGGAGAGCTGCAGGCTAGTTGTTGCAGCAGACCGTTCGCTTTAACCGCTCGGTGCGGGACAAGATCGTAGCAATCGTCGTTGATGTTCTTCGGAGTGAGCTTGAATAGGCGAGCGGGCACCGCAGGATTTAACCGAAAAATCAGGAGCTTGAACGCCCCCCGAACGGACAGTTCAATGGGAACCAGGGTTTGGCCGTACAGAAAGAAGGGCGAAAGTTGCTTGTTGCCCGGCAAGAGTGTCAGCCCGTTGTCTGTTTGGTGGTAAACAATGCCGGGGTAACCGTCCGCAAAAAAAGGCATCCGAACGCAGGAGTTCTCCCGAGTGCTTTCCCGGTAGATGATGTTAACCACATAGGGGCGCGAGGAAGGATCAGGAGCAAATTCTTGGGTGAGGAAAGTACCCTTGCGTATCATCCGCTTCAATTCATTCGCACATAACGCGGCCCCTCCCAGACGTAGCGCTCACAGCAGCGCTCGTTCCAGTAGTTCGTGAAGAAAGGATCGGATAGGTTCACCTGTTCACCTGTCACGGTGATGGGAGTGCGAGACATAGAACTGAGGGGATTGTCGTACTCAAAATAGAACTCGTTCTTGAAACGCACCTCAATCCAGGCACCAAAGCTGGGCAGTCGGGTAGAGTCAGCAGCAATAGTGGCTTTGTCTTGCTCAATTTGAACCCGCAACCATTCCGGCACCGGCACGCGCGTGGATGTGCTGTCATCGTCCGATTGACAAGCCACGGTGAAGAGTAACGGCAGTAAAAACGGTAGAAGGAAGGCAGCTTTCATAAGAGGGCATTAAGGAGCGCGTAGTTGATCGTAATTAGAACTTCAGCACTTATTCCTTTAACGTATAGATTAAACCGGTGTTTCGCGGGGTTATTTTCGCCGGACGAACCGGTCACCGCTAAACGCGCTCCGGATTGGCAGTGCCCTAGTTTGCGTACTCCGACAAGAACTTTACCCGCATCAGGCGTAGTTCCTCTTCGGTGTATTCGTCCTCAAACTCATCGAGAGCTTCGTCGATGCTGTCTGATTCGGCGCTGAGGAAGTAGTCAAACAGGTCGTCTTGCTGTTCTTCGCCCAGCATTTGGTCAATGTAATAGTCCAGATTGAGCTTGGTGCCGGAGTAGCAGATATGCTCAATCTCCTCCAGCAACTCCTCCATACTCATATGTTTGATGTCGGCGATCTCTTCAAGGTCCACCTTTTTATCGATCTGCTGGATGATAAAAATCTTGCTCTTCGATTTGTTGATGGTGGACTTGATCACCACATCGGAAGCGGTGACAATGTCGTTGGCCTCTACGTATTCTTTAATCAGGCTCAGAAAAGGGGTGCCGAACTTAATCACCTTACCCATGCCCACTCCGTTCACCGCTGCCAGTTCATCCTGGGTGGTGGGATAGGTGGTGGCCATTTCTTCGAGCGAAGGCTCCTGAAAAATCACGTAGGGAGGCAGGTTTTTCTTGTTGCCTACTTCCTTTCGAAGCTTCTTAAGGGCAACGAACAGTTTCTCATCGTATGATTTGCCCGACGGGAAGTTGCTCGTGCTTTCGTTGGATGACAAATCGTTTTCTTCTTCGGGAATGTCTTCGTAAGAATGGTCGCGCGACAGGAGAATCGAGTGGGGGGCCTTGAGGAAGTCCTTACCTTTTTGGGTGAGGTTCAACGTGCCAATGTTATCGATGTCCTTTTCCAGGAACTCGAACAACAAGGTTTGCCGCACCGCCGAGTTCCAGCGCTGGGCGTCGTGGTTTTTTCCTTGGCCGTAGACCGGCAGCTTGTCGTGGTCGTAGCTCTGCACGTACTGGTTGGCCGACCCGCGGATCACGTCCACCAAGTGGTTGATGCCGAAGCGCTCATCGGTCTGCCGGGCAGCCTCCAGGGCAATCCGCACGAAGTCCTCTCCTTCGTACTGCTCCTTGGGTTTCACGCAGTTGTCGCAGTAGCCGCAGTTCTCCTCCAGCGTCTCGCCGAAGTAGTGCAGCAACTGACGCTTGCGGCACACGGCCGACTCGGCGTAGGAGATCATCTCCTGCAGCAAGATACGGGCGTTGTCGCGCTCGGTCACCGACTTGTCTTTGTTGAACTTTTCCAGCTTGAGGATGTCGTTGTAGCTATAGAACATCAGGCAGTGCCCTTCCAATCCATCGCGGCCCGCGCGGCCGGTTTCCTGGTAGTAGCCCTCCAGCGATTTGGGCGCGTTGTAGTGAATAACAAACCGCACGTCGGGTTTGTCGATGCCCATACCGAAGGCGATGGTGGCCACGATCACGTCTACATCTTCGTTCAGAAAAGCGTCTTGGTTGCGCATCCGCACCGCGGCATCGAGGCCCGCGTGGTAAGGAGCGGCCTTGATGTCGTTGATCCGCAAAAATTCAGCAACCTCTTCCACCTTTTTGCGACTCAGGCAGTAGACGATCCCGGACTTGCCCTGGTGCTTTTTCACGAACTGGATTAGCTGCTTCTTAATTTTGGTTTTGGGGCGAACCTCGTAGTACAGATTTTCGCGATTGAAGGACGTTTTGAAGATGTTGGCATCTTCCATCTGCAGGTTCTTCTGAATGTCGACCTGCACCTTGGGAGTGGCGGTAGCCGTCAGGGCAATAATCGGCACGTGGTCGCCGAGTTGCTCGATGATGGTTTTGATGCGCCGGTATTCGGGGCGGAAGTCGTGCCCCCATTCAGAGATGCAGTGCGCTTCGTCGACCGCCACAAACGAAATATTGGCTTCTTTTAGGAAGGCGATGTTACTTTCTTTATTTAGTGACTCGGGTGCCACGTAGAGGAGTTTAACGTCTCCGCTCAGCGTGCCGCGCTTCACGCGGTTGATCTCGGTTTTGTTGAGCGTGGAGTTCAGAAACTGGGCATTGATGTTGAAGGCGTTCATCTGATCCACCTGGTTTTTCATCAGGGCAATCAGGGGGGAGATGACAATGGCGGTGCCGGGTTGCACCAGGGCGGGAAGCTGGTAGCACAGCGACTTGCCCGCTCCGGTGGGCATAATCACAAAGGTGTTCTTTTTGTCGAGGATATTTTGAATCACCCGCTCCTGGGTGCCTCGAAACTGGTTGTATCCGAAGTACTCTTTAAGGGCTTCTTTCAGATTAATTTCTTGTTCAACTAACATGGGAATAGGTTATGCTAATGCAGATTTGCTTTTTTGTTAACTTGAGAACATGAATTTACAAAATTAATTCTTACGACAGCCCACATTTGTTACAAAATACTTGGGCATACTTCGATTTTGTTATGAATTCTCTAATATTGAGCGGCTACCTTTGTAATTGTCCGGTTTTTACGTATCATCGGCCACCCTTCACCGGCCCTCCCATGGTCCTGGATTTTTTGGGGTTAAGTCATCGACTATGGTGCGTACCAATGTTCATGTGGTGATCACGGCGGGCAGCCATACCGCTACCGATTTCTGGCCATTTAGCCGGAAGCACCTCTCCAAGCAGTTTCTCGACCTGCTGGGCACCGGACGTTCCCTACTACAGATCACTTACGAGCGCAGCCGAAACCTCACGGCCGACGAAAATATTTGGGTGGTTGCCGAGAAAGATCATGTATCACTGGTGAAAACCCAACTACCCGATCTTTCGCCCAACCGCATTCTGATGGAGCCCGTACGGCGGGGAACGGCATCAGGAGTTGGCTATGCAGCCCACAAGATTAGCAAAATAGAACCCGACGCGGTGATGGTCGTCTCGCCTACGGAGCACGCTATCTTTGGTGAAATGACTTTCGTTCGCGATATGAACAAGGCGGTGGACCTGGTGGTGAACGACGCCCGAAAGCTTCTGATCATCGGCATCAAACCCACCAAGCCCTCCACCAGTTATCCCTACATCCAGTATCATTACGACCGGCCGGGCCCGGCTAAAAAGGTGAAAACGCTCACCGACAAGCCGCAGGCTGACCTGGCCAAACTGTTTATCAATAGTGGCGATTTTGTGTGGAACACCGGCATCTTTGTGTGGCGGGTGCGCACCATTCTGGAAGCTTACCAGCGCTACCTGCCCGAAGTGGCCGAGGTGTTTGCCCCAGGAGCGCCGCACTATTTCTCCGACCAGGAAGAACTGTTCATCAGCCAGGCCTACGCGCACTGCAAAAGCACCTCCCTGAGCACCCACCTGCTTGAGAAAGCCGATTCTGTGTACATGATGCAGGGCAGTTTCGACTGGTCCGACATCAACTCCTGGAGCTCATTGTTCGATCTGAAGGACAAGAACGAAGACAAAAACATTGTGGAGGCCAACGCCCTGCTCTTCGAGAGCAAGGGAAACTACATCAAGAGTGAAAACGACAAACTGCTGGTGGTGCATAGCCTGGACGATTTTCTGGTGGCCAACAGCGACGACGTGCTGCTGATCTGCCCTAAGCACCTGGCCGAAAAACTAAAGGACATCGTGAGCGAAGCCAAGGCAAAGAAGGGGGAGAAGTATGTTTGATGACTGGATGTTGGATACTAGTTGCTAGATAATGGATGATTTGCGGGAGTGGCTAGATGGTGAGTGCTTGGAATATGATGTGATTTACAATTTATTTCTAGTGAAGTATCTGTTCCTGCTCAGTTTTTCATATTCCTGAACGATCCGGCAGAAGATATATACTCTTTATCAGACGGTGAAGGTTTCTCTCATGAAGCATAAGATTGTCCTGGTGCCGTTTCCCTTCGATGATTTCACGGGCACCAAGGTGCGACCCGCAATTTGTCTAAGCATTCCGCTGTCGCACCACTTCGTACAGGCTCACTGCGGCGGCCACCGACACGTTCAGTGAAGCCACGTTGCCCGCCATCGGGATTCTGACCAGCTCATCCGCTAGCCGCAGCAGTTCGTCGGAGATACCGTCTTCTTCGGAGCCCAGCAGCAGGGCCACGGGGCCGCGCAGGTCGGTTTGCGGCAGCAACTGCCCGGTTTTCTCGGTGCAGGCCACCACCCGGATGCCGCTGTTCTTCAGGAACTGTACGGTTTCTTTCAGGCTCGTCACCCGGCATACCGGCAGGTAGTTGAGGGCTCCGGCCGAGGTCTTCATGGCGTCGCCGCCGATGCGGGCGTTGCCCTGGGCCGGAACCACGATGGCGTGCGCGCCCAAACACTCGGCCGTGCGGGCGATAGCCCCGAAGTTACGCACGTCGGTGATGCGGTCGAGCAGAATCAGAAAGGGGTCTTTGGCTTCAGAAAAGCACTGGTTGATGATGTTATCAAGCGAGGCGTAGGTCACCGACGACACAAACGCAACCACCCCCTGGTGGTTCTTGCGCGTGACGCGGTTGAGTTTTTCAATCGGTACAAACGAAATGGGCACGTGCTGCGCGCGCGTAAGGTCAAGTAACTCCTGGGTAAGCTCGTTGCGCAAGCCCTTCTGCACCAGCACCCGGTCGATCTCTTGCTCGGCGTTGATCGCCTCAATGACGGCGCGGGTACCGAAGATAAATTCTGAACGCTTTTTGTCAGGAGACATATTTTAAATAATGGTTCTGGGTTCAAAGGTTCTGAGTTCTAGGTTCAGGGAACTCAGAACCTAGAACCCAGAACCTTTACATTTCCTTACTTCCCTTGCGCCATAGATCCACGTTGCGGTACCAGAAGCGCTTGTAGTTCTCGTCGCGCACCAGGTTGTAGTACTGGTGGGTGAAGATGTTCTTCACTTTGGCAAAGGTAAACGATAGATCGACCAGGTTACGGTCCTCGTTGTAAATCCAGGTTTCTTTGTCCACGTCGCGGTACACGGCGTCGGGCGGACCGTAGAGCGTGTAGACCATGCCCTGACCGGTTTTCCAGCCTTCCTTATAGCTGGTGAACAAGCGGTTGGCCTGGGTCACCTGCCGGAAGTAATCGCGGATAATTCCTTTGGCCCGTTCCTGCGAGCGCGCCATCTTGATCCAGTAGTCGTCCAGGTTGCGCTTGGGCTCCTCGGCGTTCTCCAGCTTTTTCATCTCATCCGACGTGCTAATGTAGCGCAGGGTGGGAACAATGGTTTCTATCCGGGCCATTTGGGGATAATACTGATCCTCGATGCGAAATGACACTCCGTAGAGCGAGGTGGTATCTAACTGCACGAAGTACAGCCCTGGCCGCTCGAACCGAAGCGTTTCGTTGAGCGGTGCCGCAAACAGCGAGTCGATGGTTAAAGCGGGTTGCACCTCGGCCCCGCCCGACGACATCGGGGGCGGATTAGGCTCAAAATTATGACCGTAGAAGTACAGATAGGCGAGGCTGTCACTCCCGTAGTATGATACCAGTCGGAAGGGGGCTTCAATAGGCAAGTAGTCCTGAAAGATAGGAATGTCTTCGTTGGGACGCATCATCAGCAGGTCGGTGAGCGGGAAGTTTTGCTCGCTGTTTAGGGTGATGTCGAAGCGATAGATCTCGCCCACCTGCGCCGGTGCCGACACAAACACGAACAGAAAATGGCTATTGTCCGAAACGGGCAGCGTGAAGCGATAGTAAAACTGCTCGCCCTCTTGTTTCACCATTTGGGAGGCCGCCACCTGTCCCGAATCCAGCACTGAAGTCGTCTGGTAGTCGGAGTGCACCGCGTAGCGCAGGGAGGGAGCTTGGTTAGACTGCCGATCAGTCACTCGTACAAATACGGTAGCTTCGCCTGAGTTGCTCATGGCCACGCGGGCGTCGAACTGCACGGGCGCCACCGGATCATAGACATGGCTAACGTTTACCGACGAAAATGAAGACTTTTTCTTGTTTTGTCCCAGCACAAAGCCGGATGTCAGCACCAACGCGGCGATCAATCCCCATAAAATTTTCATAGGCAATTATTGATAGTGCTTCTTGAGCAAGTCGCCGTACTTTTTGGCCAACTCAGGCTGACCCGCGCTACTAAAAGCCCGCGAAAGCTCATTTAAAATAAGCAGGTTTTTTTGCTCTTCGTTGCCCGGGTTCTCATTTTCTTCGGCGTAGTAGGTGAGCATTTCGTCGGCCCGCTCGCCCAGCAATTCGGCAATCTTGGTGGCCCGCTCGTCTTCACCCACGGCAAACAGCAGCTGCACGGTTTGAGCCGTCACGTAGTCGAAGGGGATAGAGGCATCCGGAATGGTGTCCAGGCTCTTGCCAAGCACCTCACGCGCCCGATCATTTTGCCCGTGGGCAATCAAATCACTCGCCAAACTATTAAAACTCGAGCGGTGGTTGAGGGCCGAATTGCGGTAGTCCTCGTTGTAGTAAACGTCTGGATTGTCTAACTCCCGATAGTAGAAGTTGTTCATCATGTTGTCGTACATCACGTCGGTGTGCACCAGTTCGTCGCCCGTTTCGGGACTCACGATGGGCAGCAGGCGGTAGGCGTTGCCCTCTTGCACCACGTTCTGCCGGAAGTCGAGGTTCACACCCATTAGCGAGGTAGGGTTGAAGTAAATGGGCCGTTCCCACTTGTTGGCCACGATCAGGTCCAGGATCATCAGGTCTTTCTTCTCCAGCCCCCGCCCCTTCAGGTTGATGTACAACCGGTCGGTCACGTAGTCTTCCATGCCCGCGGGAATGATCTCCTGCAATCGGGGCGACAAGCGTTGGCCCAGGGTGTCGCTATCGTTGTTACTACTACCACCGGGGGCGTTCACCCGAGCCCCTTCGCGGGTATCGTAGGCGTTCACATCCACGTAGAACGTCTTGGCAGGTACGGTGTTAACATTCATCCGAGAATTAGGCATTTTCAGCGCGGCCGAGTTCTCCCTAATTAGCTTCATGTACTGCTCCAGGTTGATCGCTCCCTTAATATTTGGGTTCTCAACCAAAAACAAGTAGTCGTTGGGACCGCCCTGCTTGTAGTTTTCTTCGGTGAGGGTAAAGGGCAGTGGTTCCGATTCGTAGGCCGGGCGGGTCATTTGCTGAATATACCAGTCGGTGTTGAAGTAGCTCAGCACGATCACCCGCACGTCGGTGCGGAAGCCCTCCACCTCCTGGGCGTACCACAGCGGGAAGGTGTCGTTGTCACCGCCGGTGAACAAGATGGCATTGGGAGCGCAGGAGGCCAGGAAATTCTTGGCCGTATCCACCGAGAAAAATCGGTCCGAGCGATCATGGTCGTCCCAGCCCTGCACGCCCATCAAAATCGGCACAATCAGGCACACCCCGGTGGCGGCCGCTCCGGCCGCGACGCGGTTCTTGATAAATTGGGTCAAAAACTGACTCAGCGCCATCACCCCCAGCCCGATCCACACGGCAAAGGCGTAGAACGAACCGGCGTAGATATAATCGCGCTCGCGCGGCTCCACCGGCGGCGAGTTCAGGTAGATCACCAAACCAATGCCGGTGAACAGAAACAGCAGCCCCACCACCGAAAAACCCTTCACGTCGCGGCGGTACTGAAAGAACAGGCCCACCAAGCCCAGAATGAGCGGCAGCATGTAAAATTGGTTGCGCGCCTTGTTGTTGGCAATCACGTCGGGCACGTCGGAGTTGCCTTCCCAGGGGCGCAGCCACGGCGCTTCCTTGATGTCGCTGGCGCGCCCGGCGAAGTTCCACATAAAGTAGCGCATGTACATATGCCCCACCTGGTAGCGAAAGAAGAAGTAGAGGTTATCGGCAAAGTTGGGTTCTTCGTTGGCGCGCAGGCCCATCCATTGCCGGTACAACTGCGGATGGTTGCCCTGGTTGCTGTAGGCTCGCGGAAAGATGGTGCTCTTCTTCGGATCGTAGGTGTTCACCAACTTGTAGTCGCTCACGATATACTTATCCTCGCCCTTTTCATAGATCGGTGCTCCTTCCTCCTGGGCGGTGAGTTCGGCGGTGAAGTACTGCCCGTAGGCCAGCGGACGGCTGCCGTACTGCTCACGCTTGAGGTAAGACACGAAGCTGATGATCGTCTCAGGATTGTTCTCGTCAATCGGCGGGTTGTAGCGCGAGCGGATCAGCACCAGCGAGTAGGAAGAATAGCCGATCAGAATAAAGGTAAGCGCCAGCAACGAGGTGTTGAGCAGCGGCAGTTTGTGCTTGATCGAGTACCACAGTCCGTAGCCCAGTCCGCCCAGCAGCAACAGCACCAACACCACCAGGCCCGAGCCGAAGGGCAAGCCGATGCTGTTAACGAAGAATACCTCGAACGAACCGGCCAACGAGGGCAGTCCGGGGATAATACCCACCATAATCAGCAGAATAATCGCGCCGCTAATCAGCATGGTCACCAGCACTCCGCGCACGGTCACCTTCGCGTACTTGTGGAAGTAGTAGATGAGCCCCAGAGCCGGAATCGCTACCAGGTTGAGCAGGTGCACCCCAATCGACAGGCCCATCATGTAGGCCAGCAGAATAAGCCAGCGGTTGGCCGCCGCCGAATCGGTGATGTGCTCCCACCGCAGGATGCCCCAGAACACAAAGGCGGTGAAAAACGAAGATAATCCGTACACTTCGGCTTCGGTGGCCGAGAACCAAAAGGAGTCAGAGAAGGTATAGGCCAGTGCGCCGATGAGTCCACTACCCATCAAAAGTACGGTTTGGGCGGTGGTTTCGGTGCCTTCGGTCACCTTAAGCACTTTTTTGCCCAGCAGGGTGATGGTCCAGAACAAAAACAGGATAGAGAAGCTACTGCTGATGGCGCTCACCATGTTGATCCAGTAGGCTACCTGCTCCACGTCGCCCGCGGCCAAAAAGGAGAACATGCGGCCCAGCAACAGAAAGAACGGAGCGCCCGGCGGGTGGGGCACCTCGAGTTTATACGACACGGCAATAAACTCTCCGCAGTCCCAGAAGCTGGCGGTTTCTTCTACCGTAATCGCGTACACCACCGTGGCAATGGCAAACACCACCCACCCGGTGATGTTGTTAATCTTGTTGTAAGTCAGCATGAAACGAAGGATACATTAATTTGAGGAGGCAAAAGTAACGGAATCCCCCTAGGATTAAAATGATTTGCCGGGGGGATTATTTCGGAGAAAGCGTTAAAATTTGTTAAAGCAAGCCCACTCCGAGCACCAAGCGCTGGTTGAGTTTATCCTGAACGATGTTGTTCTGGTCTTTGTACCGGTCGCCTACCCTCTTTCCGTAGTCGTACAGTGCTTTGGCGCTATTATTTTTCAGCAATCCTCACCAGCCCAGGGTAATGCCTACGTACAAGTTACGCTGCGCACACTTGGCAACGTAATCGTCGAGGTAGGCCCACCAAGCTTCGTTCGGAGCGTAAATCTCTCCGGGACCGTCTCCGTTGTGCAGCGACTCGCGGCAACTCACCTGCATCACGGTGAATTTCTGGCGGCTGCGGGTGACCAGGATATTATCGATGGTGGCCGGGGGCAGTTTGGCGAAAAACCAGTTGGTGTCGCCGATCCACACGAAGGGACGGCCGTCTTGGTGCACCAGAAACCGGTGGTTGTCGGCAACGCGTAGCTTTTGCATTTGCGCTACGGCAACCGGGAAGGGAAGCACGCCACCTATTATGAAGAATCCCAACAATAATAGGAAAAGCTTGCTCGCACTGGTCATTTAAACGACGTTTTTCAGTTACTTCACCGGCAATACCATCTTACCGTTTGCTGATGTGGTTGCGGGAGATGCTACGCTGCCGGTCGCATCTAAAGCGGCCTTCGTCGAAAGCTCGTTTCTGCTGGTGCTTGGTGCCACGTCCCTGCACGCGGGCCCGCCACCGTCGCCACGAGGCGGCTTTGAGTTGCTGCCGCATCAGCACGATTACCTCACTTTCGGGCAAACCAAACTGGGTCTCAATGGCATCAAAGGGAGTGCGGTCTTCCCAGGCCATCTCGATAATGCGATTCGTGTCTCGCTCACTCAGCTGATACTTCTTTGCCAGATTGCTCATAAGAACTCAACCCTCGAAAAGTCAAAAGGTTCCAAAAGTTCTAGGTTCTGAGTTCTAGGTTGAAACCTAACAATCAGAACCTAGAACTCCGAACCTTTAGACTCCGAACCGTTTAATTCATTGACTCTAGCAGTTTCTCGTTCAGCCGGACATAATCCTGGTTGCCGTTTTCTTGCGCTAGTTCAATAGATTTCTTCGCGGCGGCCCGGGCCTGGTCGTAATCTTCGGTTTTGGCGTGAATCTTCGCTTGCAGGTGCAACACCCAGAATTTGCTATCATCGAGCGACACCGCTTGGTCGATCCACTCCTGCGCCTGCGGCAGGTCCTTGTCCATGGCGAAGTAGTAGTTGGCGGCTTGGTAATACAACCCGGCATCGTCGCCCGCGCTAGCCATCTGCTCGTCGATCTGGGCCATCACCTTGGTATCTACGTTCGGGTCTTCCAGTGGAATGGCCACTTTGGTATTTTCCCACGCTAAATACAGGGTGGCCTTCGTCTCGCTCAAGTTCGAAAAACCGATGGTGAAGGTTTCGTAGGTTTCTTTGGCAGTTGAAACCGGAACGTCTACCCGCAGGGCATCTTCCTCTTCTTTATAACTGCCGGTGCCCGACTGCTCCGTATTTTTGTTGAGGATCACGGTCCAGCTTTTTTTGCCCGGAATGGTAAACAGGGCATAATCGCCCGCCGAAACTTTGGTGCCTGCCACGCTCATCTCGTCACTCAGGGATACTTTGGTGGCTTGATTGGCCCCCGTGCGCCACACTTTGTCGTAAGGCACTAAGTCGCCCGTTACCTTTCGGCCCCGGGCACTCGGACGCGAATAAGTGACTGTGACGTCGACCAAGCCCACTCTTTGACTCACGGTGGATAACGGACTCGGCTGCGGAGTTTGAAGCTGCGCAAACAGTTGGGCAGTAGAGAAAAGCAACGCGCTAACTAAGAGGGATAGGGTTTTCATACGATTTGTGAGGATGGGTTGAGTGAACTTTGAACCCACGAAAGTAGGTCTTCGGATTGGGAAAACAAAAACCTGCTTAAAGCATTTAGGTGAACAGTGACTCGTGTCGCTCCTAAGTTAGCGACTATGTCGATTGACATCCTTTGAAATCAAATCATCCGCCTATGAACATCCTTCCCGAATCCTTTTATCAGCGCAGCGACGTGGTGCAAATTAGCCGCAAATTTTTGGGGAAGTACTTGTTTGCTGACATTGATGGCGAACTCACTGGCGGCAAGATCGTAGAAACGGAGGCCTACTCCCACGTGGGCGACCAAGCCTGTCATTCGCACCTGAATCGGCGTACCACCCGCACCGAGGTGATGTTTCGTCCGGGAGGCGTGGCCTACGTCTACAAGGTATACGGATTTCACTACTTGTTCAACATGATCACCAACGTGGCCGACAAGGCCGACGCCGTGCTGGTGCGGGCCATTGAGCCCACGTTGGGGATAGAAATTATGCAACAGCGGCGCAACCTGCCGAGCGTCACGCCCCGCCTCACGGCCGGACCCGGTATGCTCACTCAGGCGCTGGGCATCACCAAGCAGCACTACGGCCTGCCACTCACCACCGGCGAAACCATCTGGATTGAAGACTGGGGCGATACTATTGCGGAGGAAGATATCATCGCCAGTCCCCGGGTAGGCATCGACTACGCCGGAGCGGATGCGCTACTGCCCTGGCGGTTTCGGGTGAAGGGCAGCCAGTGGACGAGTAAGGCGAAGTAGCGGCTGCCTTTCTTTTCAGTTAATACGCTAATTTTTTGTTGTTCATTTCCACGTTGAAATGCACTTTGGCTCCCAATGCTTCAAATACTTTTAAGATGGTTTCAAATCGGGCATTTTTGACGCTGTTTTCTATTTTTGAAATTTGGGCCTTTTGAACCCCCACGAGTTTCCCCAATTGCTCTTGTGTCAAATTCCGTTCTTTTCGGGCTTGTTTAATTGCGTTCCCCAACAAATCGACTCTCAATTCATTCTCGAAAGCATCACGCTTCGTTGTCCCTCGCTTGCCAATATGTTTGTCGATCATTGTATCGAGGGAAACTGTTTTAAATTCCTTTTTCATAATTATTTATTAGACCTAATTAGGGAATAATTGTTAGTATCACGCGCCTGCACGCGAGCACTGCTAGCTGTAGCCTCGCTGCGAACTGCTAACCCGGAAATTGTGTAATGCAGTGCAGGTGAGCATGACTCGATCTCGGAAGTCTGCGGCAAAGTGACGGCAGCGTTCTTTGACAACGCGACAGCGCTTCACCCCGCTGATGGCATGCTCCACCACCACACGGTAGCGACTCACCCACTGATTGAATTTTTTGTCTTGCCTGGTAAGTTCGCCTTTGTAAGGCTTCTTGATGGGCAGCAGCGTGATCACTCCTTCAGGCTGATAACCTAAGTAGCCTAGATCCAAGCGAAGACGACTATTTTCAGGAAATTGGCAGGCTTCCTCATCGGCAATCTTCTTGTCATGTACCCGGCCTTCATAGGTTTCGCTCAAGTACACGATTTGCTGATTATCCCGGCACATCAGATTGTTCTTGACGGTATGATCCTTTTGCTTACCACTATAGTGATCTTGCTGATTATCATCGTCTTGCGAGCGTTCTACGGCACGTTCTGCCGCATCCATCGTGAAGGCCTCCCCATCGTACTTGGCCAGCACAGAGGCTAGGGCTTCCCCCTGGCGTTCTGGCAAAGCCCCTAGCTCTTTGAGACTCTTTTGGAGCAGGGGATGCAACAATTTCACCCACTGGCTCACTTTACCCTGCGAGATAGAAAAGCTAGCCGCTTGGAATTGCTGCAAAGGGTAGTTCTTCAAGTAGCTCAGCAGGAAAAACAGTTTCTCCCCCACACTAGGCAAGGTCTGAGTAGGCTTACCGGGGCGAAGATTAGGCAGTTTGCGCTTCTTGCCTTCCAAGGTGTGATACTTCGTATACTTCATCCAATGGCGTTTGAAGATGGGTAATAGAATATCAAATTCTTCTACCGTTAGGCTAGTTAGAATGATAAACTGGTTCGGGTTTTGTCTGATCTTTTCATAGTCCATCCTCTTATAATAACCTTTTTAGCTACTTTTGCAAATGCCTCACGCGTACGCGCGCGGTCTGAAAAATCCTCTAATTAGGTCTATTTTTTTTCTTGTTCTCCAAATATTTGCTTCTGATGTCTTCCGCTTTTTTGATTTCCTTTGGCGGTGTTTTCTAAGTCTTTTTTATAATTCCGTGTGTTGCTATTACAACGGTTTCTTTTTCGCCAGTTCTGTCCCAAAAAGAAAAAAGTCGGTAAGATTTGTTGTTATAAAGTGTTCTGAACTCCCAAATGAATTCATTCAGTTTTTTGAAGAGCTCATTGTTGTTTGTGAACTGTGCCTTTTTGATGTTGTAATAAATCTTTTCCCGTGCTTTACTGTCGAGGTTTTCCAAAAACTCTACTGCTTCCGGCAACAATTCAATCTCGAAGTTTTGTCCCATTCAGAATTTCTGTCTAATATAAATATTTCCCAATAGGGAAACAAAAGTTTTTCAAAAATATTTGTGTTTCTATTTGGACGTAATGTTTTTTAGGTTGCCGCTAACGTTCGAGTATATGAAAAGTAGCGCTGAAAAAGTGTGCTATCGCACCGCCGTCTCTCTTCCGCGCACGATCATCTTGCCGCGCATCACGCGCGAGTGACCGGGAAAAGTGCACACGTAGGTATATTCGCCCGGGGCGGGGGCCGTAAAGTAAATCGTCTCAGCGCTGCCCGGCTGCAAGATGCAAGTGTGAAACATCACTTCGTCCACCTCCGGCACGTAGCCCTGCTGGGGACCATCGAGGCCTAGATTCATCGCCAGCGTGCCCACCTGATCCGCGGTGTTAGGCTCCACCACCACCAGGTTGTGCATCATATCATCGTTGTTATTAAACTCCAACTGCACCCGGTCGCCCTCCCGTACCTCAAAACTCTTCAGATCATACTGTAAACCCGGCTCGGTGCCCACCGTGATGGTGACGTCGGCGGCGTCCCAGTCAGCGGGCATCTCCAGCACCCGTTTGCCGTCGCCTCGCTCACAGTCGCGCGGCTCGGTCAGCGCAGCATCGGCAATCATCTCGTGGCCCGCGTGGTCGTCGAGCGTTTCGCCTTCGGGACGATTATTCAGGGTATAATAGGCCGCCGCGTGCAACAGGGGCTGGTTCTGCTGGTTGCGCACTTTGTCGGCCTTCAGTTCGTGGATGTAGCCCTCACGCAAACCACTCACAAAGAGCCGGGCGCTCATTCGGTCGGCCGACACTTCCACGCGCTGCACGGGGCAGGGCTGCTGGTTGATGATCTCGCTGCCGTAGGTGCGGTGGTACTTGTAGGTGAAGCTGGTCATGGCGTACGAGGCGGGCAGGGCCGCGGTGGTTTCATCCACCGGCTGGGTAAACTCCAGCAGAAAACCGTTGCTCTGCGCCTGCATCGTCCTAATCTCGAAGGGAGTCTTGCCCGTCCAGCGCAACCGTTGCAACCCGAAGGGCTCCGGGCCGGTCGACGACCACCCCCGGCTGGTCATGCCCACGTAGAGCGCATTGTCGGGCCCCCACCGCATGCGCAGCAGTCCGGAAGCAAAGCCTTCTTTAAAGGCAAAGCAGGCGCCCTGATACTCGCCCTTTACCTTCTCCAAAAAAACCCGCATGATCTTGCTGTGCCCCTGATCGCCCACCAGCAGTTGCCCCGCGAAGGGCCCGAACGCGCCGCCGGTGGTGTCGGTCACAATATCAGAAGTGGAGATGCCCATGATGGTGTGCGGAAACCACACCGTGGGCAGCTTCATGCTGGCAAAGTTCTGGGCAAAATCGTACATCAGCCCCACCGAATCGGGCACGTAGCTGCGCTTCATCTTTAGCGGGGAAGCCGCATCACTCGTCCAGCGCAAACCGGCCGGATTGCCCGCAAAGTCGCCCTTCTCCAGGTGCGTAATGCGCCCGGAGGCGATCCAGTCGCCCTGGTTTTCGGCGTAGAATACGTCGCCCTCAGCGTTGAAGCCAAAACCGGCGGGTGAGCGCAACCCCGTGGCCATGGGCGTCATCTCCCCTTCCTCCGAAATTTTCAGCATCCAGCCCCGCCACTTGCTCAGGCTGGCTCCTTCCCCCACCCACGAGAGGTTCAGCGTCACCAGCATATCACCGTCGGGCAAGAACAGGGGGCCGTACGAATACTCGTGGTAGTTGCCCGATAGTGGCCAGGTGTAAATGGTCCTAAACACGTCGGCCCGGCCGTCCCGGTTGGTGTCGGTGAGCTTGGTGAGTTCGGCCCGCTGGGTGGTGTAGAACGAACCCTGCCGGTAGGCCAGACCCAGCGGCTCGTGCAGTCCCGACGCGTAGCGACGAAAGGTGGGTTGCTGGCTCTGCGGATTGTCAATCAACCAAATCTCGCCGCGGCGGGTAGACACTCCCAAGCGGTTGTCATCGGTGAAGGCCAGTCCGCCCACCTCAAGTTGCACGTCGTCGGGAATAGGCACCGTGGAAATCATGTAGTACTCGGATTCCCGTTGGGCAATCTCGGGGTCTTGCGCCAGCAGGGGGCTTCCCAGCCAAGCCGTTAGCAAAAATAAAATTGATAGGGTTTTCATCGTCTTCATGGTTTTACCACACTATGGTGTATTGCAAGGCCGCTTTTCCGCCCTGGGGAGTGAGCGTGGCCAACAGTTGTTCTCTCCCCTGATTGCGGCGCGTTCGGACCGCCGCATCATTGGTGTCAACCGAAAGGTAGTAGCGCTGGCCGTCGATGCCGTAGCTCCCGTCGGGCAAGGCTTCCACCCGTTCGCCTTCTCCCAGCAGACAGTAAACCGGGCCCGCCCCGGTATCGCCGAAGGTACAGCTTATTTCGCGCACCAAAGACCGCCCACCCGTTCCCGGATGAAAATATTCATCTACCGACGCGTCGCCCAGTTGGTAGTGAAACACCGGCGCGCCCGTTGTATCTAAGGTGTATCCTTGGGTTTGTAAGTAGGGATCGTCGAACGAAACCGAGTCGGGCCAAATAGCGGTGCGGTCAGAGAGCCGCGCGAAGGCAGGCTTGGCCGATAGTTCCAGCACGTTTCCCCGCGGTTGGGCGGTCTGGGGCTCGCCGCGCTCGTGCCACATTTGGGTGACATCCACGAAGTCGCCATCCCAAGCCGACAGCAGCGTGCCGGTTCTTAGGTCTACCGCGTAGTTCATTTTGGTGGGCAGCCCCACCAGCACGCAGTGGGTTTTCTTTTGATCTCCGTGATAAAAGAAGCCGCGTTGCAGCACCGGTTGCTCATTGGTGCTTACCAGAATAGGAGTTATTTGCTGAGCAGAGGGTCCCGAACCGTGGGCGTGTAGGGCCTGTTGGCGCAGGTGCGGGCCTTCGGCAATCAACGAGAGCCCGTTCACCCACTTGAGCACCGATTTGGTGTAGACCAGGCGGAACGGATGTGCACCGGCCTCTAGCGTAGCGTGGTAATAACCAGGTTGATCCATGTACTCGGCCCGCTGGTTGGTGGTGGCTTCCTTACCGTCTACGTAGAGCCAACTAGGACCCGCCGTGCGAAGCGTGAACAGGTATTCGCCGTCGCTCGGCACGCTTACCGAGCCCTCAAAAACCAGCGCGAACTTTTCGTGGTCTTCCTTTAGTAGGTAGCTCAACGAATCGGCGGGACCTTGTTTTAGTGGCTCCGAAGTTTCTAAGGCCGCCGGATCATCGTAGGGGCCTGCATAGAGTTGGTAGTGCAAGTTTTGCAGCTGAATCCGATCATTACCGTAGCTTTTGTAGTTAATGTTCCGGAGGGCCAACGGACTCCCGTCTCCGGACACCACCAGGGGTCCTTGCTCTTGTTCGTCGCCCAACGGAGCGTCGGGACTGGGAGCATCTACCACCACGCCCTGCTGAATAACCGATCCGTTCAGGATCACCTCTTCGAATTGCGCGTTGGTTGTTTTTTGTCCGTTATTGTTAAACCGGGGCGCGCGAAATTTAATGTCTAAGTGCTGCCACAATCCGGGGGCCCGGCAGGCGTTCAGGCGGGGGGCGTGCTGCGCAATTCCTCCGCAGCCATCGGCTCCCACGCTGTCTTTTCCCCAACTATCAACCAACGCTATCGCGTAGCGCCCCTGTAGAAACAGCTGGGAGTGAGCCCCCTTCGGCAGCATAAAATCCAGGGACAAATCCAGGTCCCCGTGCTCCCACGAAGTAATCAGATCAGCCTGATGCTGATCGTCGGGTAGATTGACGAGCACTGCTTGCCCGTCGGTGGGTTCAAGGTGTCCTGGCCGCTGGCGATCGGCGTAAGCCCCCCCGGCGGTGCGCCAATTGGTAGCCTTAGTCGATTGGTCATTCAGTAGGTCGGAAAAATCGATGGATTGGGCAGGCAGTTCTCCGGTTGTCATGTAAGAAGAATCCTCTTCCGAAGAACGGTGACAAGCGAATAGGGTGATCAACAAAACACCGCTGGTAAAAAGCGCACGAGGCAGCATAAGATAGGTCGGTTCAGGTGGTTGACGGGCTACCGGCCCAATATACGCATTCGGATCAAACTAAGAAATATTCCGGCGGTGGGGAGACCTGTTCAGTACTTCGTCGATGCGCAGGTGCATTTGTTCGTCCTCGTAGCGGGTGATAAACGGAGACTGACGACGCAGTTCCAAACGAGCCTTTCGGTGACAAAGAAGCGCTAACAGCACCTGGGCTACTACCGGAAAAAAGCATCCGATGGCAAACCATACCCAAAACGAACGGCCGTAACAATGGGCAAAATATCCGGTGATCGCTGGAATAGACAACAGAAAGGCCAGCATCAAAAGCGCAACGTCGATCAGCATATTAAACAGTGAGGCAAGTTTTGATAGGAAACTTTTGTTCTAGGGTAATAATTCGGTTACCCAGCACTTTAGTTCGCCTTTGTAACCATAAGCGGGCTGCCGGTGACTAGTCAGAGCCACTAAAGATGGAACGCTCTTGTCTGCAAATTGAGCCGTTTTATTTCAAAATTTATCTTGTTAATTAAATAATTACTTATTTTATTTGTAATATTATATATATGACGTAATGTATTCGCTACTCATTGATTCTTTATCTTTCAGAATATAACCATTTTTGGTGGTATAAACAGGAAGAGTTATGAAGAAATGGTATCTCGTGTTGTCGCTTGTGGGAGTTGTCAGTTTTTGCGCTCAGGCGCAAGAGTACAAATATCACCCAATATTTATCTATAACTTTAGTAAGTATATCGAGTGGCCTTCACCACAAGCCAATGAAGACTTCGTCATCTGGGTAGTAGGAAGCGAACAAGCCTACGAGCAAATGCACAATATTTCGGAAAAGAAAAAGACTATCAAGAATCAGAACCTAGTCGTTAAAAAGTGTAGTTCTCTGGATGAGGTAAAGCGCGGCAATATCGTCTTCATCACCAAAAGCGCTCGGGTCACTTCTGCACAAATGGAGAATGAGTTAGGTAAACCAGGCATTTTGGTTATTACCGAGCGAGCCGGAATGGCTCAAAAAGGGTCACATATCAACTTTATTACGACGAATGCCTCCAAGATAGGGTTCGAGCTCAACACCACATCCACCCAAAATGCCGGTCTGAAGGTAGCCAGTGCGCTGACTGCCCTGGCGGCGAAAACTTACTGACGCAGCAGCCCATACGGGGCGGGCGCCAATGGTTTTACTTTGTGGTTTGAGCTAAAGCTCCGGCGAGTGGTATCTACCTCATTGCTGGAGCTTTTCTCATTTTAGGTTCTAGGTTCGGAGTTCTAGGTTCAACACATTCACAACATAGAACCTAGAACCCCGAACCTAGAACCCTTCAACCCCGAACCTATAAGTCTCGATCCGCGTCAAAACTTTCCAAATAATCGGCTACTCGCTTCACGAACATGCCTCCCAGCGCTCCGTCCACCACCCGATGATCGTACGAGTGCGATAAGTACATCCGGTGACGAATAGCAATCGCGTCTCCCTCCGAAGTCTCAATCACGCTCGGCTTTTTCACAATAGCTCCCAAGGCGAGAATAGCCACCTGGGGTTGCATAATAATAGGAGTGCCCAGTAAGTTGCCGAACGAGCCAATGTTCGAAACGGTGTAGGTGCCCTTGGCCAGGTCGTCGGCGGTTAGTTGGTTGCGCCGCGCCCGTTCCGAAAGATCATTCACTCTTTTGGCCAAGCCGGTTAGGCTCAGTTGATCGGCTCGAGCAATCACCGGCACGATGAGGTTCCCGCTGGGCAGCGCCACTGCCATGCCAACGTTGATGTCTTTGTGGCGGACGATGGTTTCTTCAACGACCGAGATATTGATCATCGGAAAATCTTTGATGGCCCGGGCAATGGCTTCTACAAACAGGGGCATCAAGGTGAGTTTCTCTCCTTCCCGCGCTTGAAACGAGTCTTTTACGCGGTTGCGCCAGTTAACCAACGCGGTCACGTCGGCTTCCACGAAGGAAGTCACGTGGGCCGAGATCTGCTGGGAGGCCACCATGCGGGTAGCGATCATCTTGCGCATGCGATCCATCTCGATCACTTCGTCCGAAGCAAACTTTGCCGGACCGGACGGAGGCGTGCTTGGCAACGTTGTTGCTGGGTCGGTTTGCCCGTTGGCTGGTGCGCTCCTTTGATCAGTTTTGAGGTAGCCAAGCAGGTCTTTCTTAGTGAGCCGCCCTTCTTTACCGGTGCCCGGAATTTGATCCAGTTCTGCCTGGGCAATATCTTCTTCGCGGGCGATGCTCATCACCAGGGGAGAATAAAATCGGGAGCCGGAGGAAGGAGAAACTTTGGCCGTGGATGGTTCCGCTTGAACGGACTGTCCAGTCCCGGACTGTTCAGTCTGAGACTGTCCAGTCTCAGACTGGGGCGCGGCCACCGCGCGAAGGGCTTCTTCGGCCACTTCTTCAATAAATTCTTCAGTCCGAGACTCTTCAGTCCGAGACTCTTCAGCTTCGGAAGTACTGCTGCCGTTGTCCCTCTCACCGGCATCGTTCCCCTCCTGCGCAATAATAGCAATGGGCTTGCCCACTTCCACCACCGTGCCTTCGGGGACGAGTATTTTTTGCAGGATGCCGCTGTGCGTAGCGGGCACCTCGGTGTCTACCTTGTCGGTGGCTACCTCCAGCAACGGTTCTTCCTGATCGATGGCGTCGCCTTCTTGCTTAAGCCATTGCAAGATAGTACCTTCCATCACGCTTTCGCCCATGGCGGGCATCACCATTTCTACCGTTGTCATTGCGTCCGTTTTGGGGTAAAAGTAAGGGGTTTCCGCTTCCGGTCCAATACTTAGGAGGCGGGCAGAAGGTGGTTAAGGTGCTGACGCAGCAGGTTGAGCACCGCCACGCTGGTGCGCTCGATGTTCACCAGGCGATCATTGCCCAGGGTGAGCTTTCTGGCGACGGTGGCGTCGGCGTCGGCCAGGGCGATCCAGATGGTACCGACGGGCTTCTCGGCGGTGCCGCCACCCGGACCGGCAATGCCGCTGGTGGCTAGTCCCACGTCCGACCCTAACAGTTTCCTGACGTTTTCGGCCATTTCGCGCACGGTGGCTTCGCTTACGGCACCGTGCTGCCGCAGCGTGGCCTCTTTTACTTTCAAAGGATTGATTTTCAGGGCGTTGTCGTAAGGAATCAAGCCGCCTCGGAAGTAGCGAGAACTTCCCGGCACGCTGGTGATGCGGTGGGCCACCAAACCGCCCGTGCAACTCTCGGCCAGCGCCAGGGTTTTTCCGGCCGCTAGCAAATCGCGACCAATTGCCTCCTCCAGCGATACGTCGCCGTAGCCGAAAATGTACTTATCAATCAGTGGTTCCAGCGTCTGCACTTGCTGCGCGACGGACTCTTCCAAGTCCAGTAGGTTATCACCGGTGGCGGTGAGGCGGAGCTTGACTTTGCCAAAGCTGGGCAGATAGGCCAGCCGAATGTGCTCGGGCAGGGCGTTTTCCCAGTCGGCAATTTTTTCAGACAGCCACGATTCGCCGATGCCCACCGTCTGGACCATCTGATGAAAGATTACCGGCAGCGCAAAGGTTTCTTGCAGGCGGGGCAGCACGGTGTTGGTCATCATGGCCTTCATCTCGTAGGGCACCCCGGGCATCGACACGAACACTTTGCCGTCTTGCTCGAACCACATGCCGGGGGCAGTTCCCATCGTATTCGGCACCATTTCGCACTTGTCGGGCAGGGCGGCCTGCTGCTCGTTCAGGGCGGTGAGCGGATAATTGCGCTGGGCAAACAGGGCTTTCAGGTCGGCCAGGGCCTGCGGATGCAGGGAAATCGGACTGTCAAAGTAGTCGGCCAGGGTGGTTTTGGTGATGTCGTCCTTGGTGGGGCCGAGTCCGCCGGTGATCAGGATAATATCGGCCCGTTGCTGCGCTTCGTCCAGGGCGCTCACGATGTCTTCCCGGCGGTCGCCGATGGCGGTTTTTCGGCCGATTTTGATGCCTACGCGGTTCAGTTCTTGCCCCATCCACTGGGAGTTGGTGTCCAGGGTTTGTCCGTACAACAGTTCGTCGCCGATGGTGATCACTTCGGCAAATACAGTTTTCATAAGTTGAAATCCGGAGATGATGCGGCGCGAAAATACGAATATTTGGCAGCATACGCACTAGCCCGGCCTTTTCACCAGGTTGAACGCACTAACCAGGGCAGTATTGGCGGATAATCTGCGTGAGGTACTCATCATCCCAACCTGCTTTTTTTCTTCTTACTCTGATGCTGTGCTTATCGTCCATCTGTTTAAGCAACTGCAAAGCCAACTTTCTGAGCGTATTTCGGTTCTCAACCCCGTTTTTGGTATTGGTGCGACACCGGTCTTCCTCAAAACTCACATCCAAGTGCCAGTGGAGCTGATTTTCTATACCCCAATGCTCTCGGACTTTGTGATTGAAGTAGGCTGGTGTCTGGGCTTGGTCACTGAGGTAGAATCGGTATTCTTCTTGCCGTTTGGTACCGGTTTCTCGCACCGCGTGCACCATAACAATAGACTGAATGTTCTTCCAGGCCAGTGTCTCTTCCAGTAGGTCAGTGCGTTGGCATACGTAGCAGGCGGCCGCCGCGCGGTGCGGGTTTCTATGCGTCCGGAACCGAAATCAACTTGCTGGTCGTTAAGCATATCCGGGTGATAACGCACCATGTAATCCTCTACTTGCTCAAAGGTGTTCTTCTGGTTCTTTTTTAGGGAAAGTAGATAATGACCCTGTTGATCTACAATCTGCTCAGCAATAGCGGGTCCGTTGACTGCCGCATCAATACTAACCAAAGCCCCTGTCAGGTCAAGCTCTTCTAACAGGGCAGGAATAGCAGTTTTCTCGTTGCTCTTCTCTTCCGTCTTAGCTTGCCCCAAAACAACCTGCTGCTCACAGGCCCAGGCCGTTACTATACAAATTCCACTATTGCGCTTGCCCGCTTGAGCAGTGGCTCGCAAAACTTTGCCATCTACACTGATATGGTGCTCTTCTACAAAATCGCACAGATAGCGGGAGTGTCGGTAAAGACAAGCGGCAAAACTACCCTGATCCACCGCATTGAGTACTCGGGTGATCGTATCGTGTGAGGGAATACCGTTGGGAAGAAACAGAAACTGCCGCAAAAAAACCTCTTTGTTTCTGCCGTATTCCTCAATCTCTTCGTCCGAATCACAACCCGACAGGGTAGCAAATAGACTGAGCAGCAGAATATCAGAGAGTAGATGCTGCTTGAGTAAGGTGTCTCGGCGAGGATCGGGCACCTCAGAAAACACAGCAGATAGTTGAGTAGATACTTCCATAGCCACGGCCTTTTCATAAAAAAGAGAGGGTAGCAAAAAGCTGTTAATTTTGATATTCCACTATCAAACTAACAAACTATGCTACCCTGTCTTAAAAAAACGAATGTAGGACTTACTACTACTATCTGCAAGCTAACGTGATTGATCCACGCGATAACCGGGGCAAACGCCATGATCTGTACTTTGTGTTGTTTGGGGCACTGTTAGCAACTATGGCAGGTAAGGTACTCATCGCCGAGATTCACCGGTTTTTGGTACGACATCACGATTGCCTATGCTCTTTATTGGGCTTATCGGTCAGTTATACGGTCTCCGATGTGCAATTGCGCAGACTGCTGGCCCTGGTGAATGCGGCTGCTTATCAACACTTTCATGCTCGTTATTTTGGTTGGCAAGCCTGTTTGCTGCCTGCCAACAGCTGGATTAGCTTTGACGGAAAAGAACTCAGAGGCACCATTGATGGGGTACTGGGAGAGAAAAGGGGATTATGTATCGTACGTCCTTTGCTACATCAAGGTAGCATCAGCCTACCAGGATTGTTTTATCACGGGGCTAAAGACAGTGAAATAAGCTGCGTGAGAGAATTTTTGCAAGAAGATGCTTTAGCTGGTCAATGCTTGACTTTTGATGCATTACACACCCAAAGCCAAACTTTAGAAATGGTCCAGAATGCTCAAGGTACTTATATCGCCCAGGTGAAAGCCAACCAGCCCATGTTGCTAGAAGACTTACAAGATCATGTTAAACTTACTGCCCCGGTAGCCGAACATCAGAGTTCAGAAAAAGGCCACGGCCGCATAGAAGAGCGAAAAGCTTCTTTTTATCCCACCCATGCCGTCTGCTTTGAGCAAAAATGGGATAGCTCAAAGTTTGCTACCCTGGTGGTAGTAGAGCGAGAAAGTACGCAATGCAGAACCGGCAAAGTGAGCCGAGAAACTAGTTATTATCTCTCTAATGCCTCCCTGGAGCAGATAGTCCCCCGAGAGTTCTCTCAAGCCATTCGTCAACATTGGAGCATTGAGGCGGATAACTGGGTCAGAGACGCTACCTTCCGCGAAGATCGCATCCGATGCAAAGAACCAGCCCGCAGCAAAACTTTAGCCAGTATTATATCGGTAGCCGGAAACCTGCTACGGCAACAGAAAAAGGGCTATCTGAAAGCAATGCAGGAAGATGTAGCGTGTAATCCAACGCTTGCAACACTCTTTTTTAAACATACTGACATTTTATGAAAAGGCCGTGCTTCCATAGCATTAACAATCCTTTTCTCAAATATAGCCCTATCTTACCCCATTAGTGCGTTCAACCTGCCTTTTCACAAGACTTGTTAAGGGGAATACCGTAGCTTTTGATTAACTTTATCGGACAACAGGCGCGGCGCAAGCAGCGACAAGCCCCCGCAATCCTTTGGTTAAACGTTGGTAGTCGTTTATAAACGTTTAGCTAACTGCCTAGCGTACAGTCTGCTTGAGCAGGCGATTTATTTGAAAAATTCTACGGAAAGTGTAAATAGGATAACACTGTGGGCAATTTAGGG
This sequence comes from Cyclobacteriaceae bacterium, assembly GCA_965217305.1. GTDB lineage: Bacteria > Bacteroidota > Bacteroidia > Cytophagales > Cyclobacteriaceae > Tunicatimonas. The sequence continues at coordinate 831,305 of CBDCHN010000012.1, read as the reverse complement.
GTTTTTGTTAGTGTAACCATACGAATGCTATATTGCAAATAAACGCACCAGGTGTGTTTATACGGTTGTTATCAGCAACAAACTCATGCATTTGACACCTTTTCAGACCAGATGTAAACTATAACAAAGATGACCAGCCGAACAACCATTACGATTATCCTACTTTTGTCCATAAACCTCTATGCAAATGCCCAGCGTTCAGTTAAAATGCATGAAGGAATTGAAATTGGTGGAATTACACAATGGATAGGTGCAAAATCCAATGATGATGCGAAGCCCTTACTTCTTTTTTTGCATGGAGGTCCAGGTTTTTCGTCAAGGGCTTACTCGAAGAAATTCATAAAGCACCTCAAAAAAGATTTCATAGTGGCTCAGTGGGACCAGAGAGGAACCGGAATAACCGCTGCCTGGAATCCCAATAGCGACACACTTTCGCTCCAACTAATGCATAACGATACGGAAGAAGTAATAAGGTATTTATTGAAAAAATTCAAAAAGGAAAAACTCTACCTGACGGGTTTTTCCTGGGGCGGATTCTTAGGACTTCACTTTACCAATGAGCATCCTGAACTACTTCATGCCTACATATCGGTCAGCTCTATGATCCACAATAATGAATCGGAACGCTTAACGTTAGAGCTACTTCATGAAAAAGCGGGAGCTTCTAATAATGCTGAAGCACTGGAAGAATTACAAAAGATCAACGTACCATTCACAACCTGGGAAGAATTGTATTACCAAAGAAAATGGACGGCTTATTTTTTTAACAATACTACCTCTGATCGAAAGTTTCCAAAATCTTTATTTGAGGAATGGTCTGTAAAATGGCTACCAATTTTTTTAGAAGCATCAAATGTCAATTACATACAAAACATTCCAGAGATTCAGTGTCCCATTTATTTCTTCCTCAGCAAAAATGATTTTGTTTCGAATTATTTGGTAGCTCTACAGTATTTCGAAAATTTGAGAGCTAAACAGAAGCAAGTCGTTTGGTTTAATGAAGCATCACATGAAATACCCAGTGATGATCCCAGAAAGTTTAGTAATGAATTAATTAGAATTAGCCAACAACTGAACTAAGAACAAAATGCTGATAACATCGGCTATAGCAAATGCGAATTGATTGCTTAGGAATAAAGGCATGTCAACGAATTAACTTTACAGTAAAGGAATAAAAAAAGTGGCTATGAAATTCCGCACTTGCCATAGCCAAACCGTTGTATGCCATGCAAAAATAGGTTAATTTAGAAGAAACAATTAAAAAATCGATATGATAGGCGAAGCAGAATTGAAAGTAAAAATCTTTAGACTTGTTGATGCTCAACAGGGAGAGTCGCTGCAAGAGGTGTACGATTGGCTATCAGAGAAATTGCAAGAGAAAGAAATTGTATCTTCTTTGGAACAAGGATATAAAAGAATGGCAGCAGACGAAGAGCGAGAAAAAGAAGCCTTTGAGTGGGTAGAAGGTACGCTCAACACTGACGATATATGAAACAAAGAGGAAATGTCTGGTGGGTCAACTTTGATCCGTCCGTAGGACAGGAAGTCAAGAAGAAGCGACCAGCCATTATCATTAGTAACAATACGTCCAATAAGTATTTGAAAAGGTATCAAGTCGTACCATTGAGTACTCAAACAGGGAAACTGTATCCAAGCGAAGCAATTGTAAAACTAGCTGGAAAAGAAAGTAAGGCAATGGCTGATCAACTGACTACCGTCAGCGAACTACGATTCATGAACCAAGCAGGAAGTATCACTCAGGACGAACTGATAGAGGTAGAACGAATCATCAAGTTACAATTAGGCTTGAGGTGAAAACACGGCACACAACACCATACAGCGGGTCACCGTGACGCGGGCTGCCCCAGCCGCCAGCCGGGGGAAAGATAAGCATGTTCGTTTGTTGCGCCAAGTGCTTATATTGATCCTCGGAAGATCAAAGCCAACAAGTCCGGCCTGATGGTTGCACTTGGCCGTCATGTGGCATTAAAAATTAGAGAATGTTGACTCTACTCCTTCTAATAAATATTTGGATTGGAGATTCAAACCCTATTGAATCAGTACGTTTTTTTTATAAAGTGAATGATGAAGTTATTGAGTTTTCCGATTCAATCTATTACGATGTAGAATCCAAGCCGACCAAGTTTAATCCAATAATTGAATTAAATGAGACGATTAACTCAGAGAGATTCGCGAAAGAATACTTGTGCTTTGTAGATGTTTATCGCATGATAGATGATGGGAGTTCAAAAAGCGAAAAAGATCATTATTTCGGTACAATGAGAATGAAAAATTTCAAGAAGTACCAGACAAAGTGGACATTTGAAAACGGAGTAGATTTAGAAACAGCTTTTAAGGCTTCATCAAGCCCACTCCTAAACTTTCATGGATGGATTTTAGATTTTTATGTGATTGAAAAGAAGGAATTCTTGAAAAAAGATAGAAGCCCTGTTTACAGAAAAAGATTAAAAATTAAATACGGAGAATGAAAACGCCACATAACATCAGCTAGCCCCAACCGGGCATAAAACCAGCGCGATCACTTATTGCTCCAAGCACGAAAATTGTAACCTGAAAAGAAAACGCAAACAAGGCCCGGTCTGATGGCTAGCCTTGACGTTGGCGGTCATACAAAACAACACCAGGTACATAATAAGACTGAATAATAAGGATTCAAAAAGGCATGAAGGCTTTCTTTTTCTTACTAATGATGCCTTTACTTTTATGTGGTTGCCTTTCATTGCCGACGATGCAATCAGGAAGAACAGTCGGAAAGAATAATTTAGAACTTGGCTTAAATGGGTCTTTTGGTGAATATTCACAAAACTCTCTACTTGATGAAGAAGGCGAATTTGATTATAAACCGGTTATAGAATTTAGAGGACAATTCGGGGCTTCGGAAAGGCTTGACATCGGTTTAAATATCGACCAGACTTCATTCTTGGGACCAACAATAAAATATCAATATATCGGGGGCCAAGATTCAAGATTTGCAAGTAGTATTGGTTTAGATGCAGGATTTAATTTTGGGATTTTTCTATTTGGTAATTTAACTCATTATGTAACTGTTCCTTTGTATGCATCCTTTCACCCGACAGATTACTTTTCAATTTATTTGACCCCACGATATATTTACACATCAGAGTACACTTTTGCTCACCCAACAGGCGGACAACTTGGTGCGGGGGATCATTTTAACAGAATAGGAGGTTCATATGGACTTTTGATTGGAAATAAGCATAAGATAGCATTAGAAGTCTCAAATTTTGGTGAAGAATTTTACATTCCGACACAATTCTCTGTTGGATATAACTATTCAATTAGTTTTAAGGAAAAATAAAGTACGAACCCCCAACCCAATAAAAAGCAAACGCCGACAGGGTAATCTGACACAGCTCTTGAAAACTAAAAACTATTCCGTAACTTATAAGCTAAACATGACCCGGCGTCTGCGTTTTTAAAACCCGTTTTTGCTTATGCTTTTGTCATGAAAAGGCCGCTTCCCCACTAATATACCTCCACTGTTGCCAGCGTAGGACACGCCCGCGCTTCGCGGATCGTCACCTTAATCTTGCGCGTCTGAACCGGATCAATCCGAAGGATGCGCTGGTACCCAATGGTGGTGCCCTCGACCACGGGTTGCCAATCGTCATCGACCCAGGCGTCTACCGAGAACGAGGACACCCGCTGACCCAGCGGGATATGTTCTTTGAGCACCACGTACTCGATGCGCTGCGCTTGCCCCAGATCAATTTCTACGCTGCCACTGGTCACATCGTCGTCGGTAGCCCAGTAGGTCTCTTCGTCCTCGTCGGTTATTTGGGGGGCGGCGTAGGCATCGTCGTTGCCCCGGTGGGTACCGGCGGTCGCCGACGCCCGGGCGGCCAGGTTGGTAGCAAAAGCTTCATCTAATATCTGCCGCCACCCCCGCAGCGCGGCCACGTCGTTTTCATGGATCAGTCCGCGCCGGTCGGGGGGCACGTTGAGCAGCAGGGTAGACCCCCGGCCCACCGAACTTAGGTAGATGTCGAAAAGCTGCTCCGGAGTTTTGACCAACGAGTCTTCCTCGGGGTGATAAAACCAACCCGGACGAATAGAAACGTCTACTTCGGCCGGAATCCAGGAGGTGCCGTTGGGCGAACCGGTGGCGAGCAGATCATTGATGCCCGCCATGCCGGCGTAGAGCGTATCGTCGGTGATGGTGTTCCAATTGGTCTCGCCCGCGATGCCCCGTTCGTTGCCCACCCAGCGCACTCCGGGACCGGCGTCACTGAAAAACAGCACTTCCGGATCGGGTTGTAGGTCGCGGACCAAATCGAGCGTGGTGGGCCAGTCGTAGTAAGTTTGGCGGTCAATCTGCCGGGTTTCGTTGGCCCCGCCGTAGTAGCCGTCGCCCCCGTTGGCCCCATCGAACCACATCTCGAACACCGGGCCGTAGTTGGTGAACAGTTCTTGGAGTTGGTTGCGGTAGTAAGTCAGATAAGAAGGTTGTCCGTAGTCGGCCCGGCTCCGGTCCCAGGGCGACAGATACACCCCAAACTTAAGTCCGTGACGACGGCAGGCATCGGATACGGCCCGCACCACGTCGCCTTGCCCATCTTGAAAGGGACTCTGGGCCACCGAGTGGTTGGTGTAGGCGCTGGGCCACAGCACAAAGCCGTCGTGGTGCTTGCAGGTGAGAATAACTCCCTGAAAGCCCGCTTCTTTTAGGACCGATACCCACTGATCGGCGTCGAAATCTGTGGGATTGAAGATGGCGGGACTCTCGTCGCCATAGCCCCACTCTTTGTTGGTGAAGGTGTTGGTGGTGAAGTGAATAAAGGCGTTTAGCTCCATCTGGTGCCAGGCCAGTTGGGCTTCGGAAGGGACGGGAAGCACCGGTTCGGGTGGGGCCACGGTCTCCGTCGGTTTTTCCGAACAAGCATTGAGGGTAGCAAGGAACAAAATTAGCAAGCAGGCACGGTAGAAAATCACTAGCAAGGCAGGTTTAGAGAAAAGAAAGTCCCTAAGCTCGTTCTTCACCGTTTATAAATCAAATTGTCTACAGAATTTAACCGTAGCTTAGCCCCATCATGAAGATTTTAATCGTGGAAGACAATCGCCACCTAGCGCAAAACGTGGAAACCTATCTGCAAGAAGAAGGAAACGTCTGCGCCGTAGCGTTTACCTATCACGAAGCGGTTGAGAAAGTGGTGTCGTTTGGCTACGACCTAGTTATTTTAGACATCATGCTGCCCGATGGCAACGGGCTGGAGGTGATCAACACCCTGCGCAGGGTCAACTCCGAAGCCGGGGTGCTGGTGGTGTCGGCCAAAGATTCGCTCGACGACAAAATTGCCGGACTCAACCTGGGGGCCGACGATTACCTGACCAAGCCCTTTCACCTGTCGGAACTCAACGCCCGCATCAAGGCCATCTACCGCCGCAAGAACCTGGGCAACCACGCCGAAATTCGCTGTCAGGAGCTCACCTTGCATCCCGAAGCCCGCACCCTGACGGTGCACGACCGTCCGGTGGAACTCACCCAGAAGGAGTACGAGTTGCTGCTGTTCTTGCTCACCAACCAAAACCGGGTGGTCACCAAGCAGTCGATTGCCGAGTACCTGTGGGGCGACTACGTGGATTCGCTCGACTCGTTCGATTTTGTGTATCAGCACATCAAGAACCTGCGCAAAAAGATGCTTCGGGCCGGGGGCGAGGATCACATCCGCACGGTATATGGCATTGGCTATAAATTTACAGCCTTATGAATCTCCTCCTAAAAACTTCGCTGCTGATTCTGCTGATCACCCTGGCGGTGTTTGGGCTGGGCAGCCTGGTAAGCTACCGCATTTTCGAACGGGAAATCCAGGTGGAAACCGACCGCTTTCTGAAGGGCCGGTTCTTCAGTCTGCAAGAACGCCTGGAGGCGGGCGAACTGGCGCGTTCGTACACCGACGACAAGCTGAGCATCGACACGCTGGCCTACCGGCCGGACACGGTAGGCCGGGCGTCGTTTCGCTTTGCCGATACCCTGGTGATGCACCGCTACCTGAAGCGGCGGGAGAACAACCGCAAGCTGGTGGGCTACGCCCGGGTAGACAGCACCTATCTGCAACTGAGTCTGTACGATGTGATTGTGGAGAGTGACGACATCATGGACGGGGTGGTGCGCTCGCTCACCTGGCTGTTTGTGCTGTTGGGCGGGGGCGTGATCATCGGCAGTTTTCTGATCTCTCGGGTGTTGCTGCGTCCTTTCCAGCAGACGTTGCACGAAATTAGTCGGTTCAACCTCACCGAAGCCCGTCCCTTGGAACTTCCGCGCACCAGCACTACTGAATTCAACCAGCTAAACCGGTTCATTCGGCAGATGACCGACAAGATGCGGGGCGATTATCAGCGCGTCAAGGAGTTTTCGGAAAACGCTGCGCACGAGATTCAGACGCCGCTAGCGGTGGCCAAGGGAAAACTGGAACTGCTATCGCAGGGCGACGACCTCACCGAGGAGCATCTGGCCATGATTGGCACGGCGTATCAGGCGGTGGATGATGTGTCGAAGCTGGCCAAATCGTTGATGCTGCTTACCAAGATCGAGAACGCCGAGTTTTCTGATTTCCGGTCCATCGACGCCTCCCGGCAACTTCACCAAACCGTGACCAGCTTTGATGAACTCATTGCTCTCAGAGAACTTACGCTGACCGTGGACATCCACGATGGTATTTCGCTGAACAACCATCCTACGCTTTTCCGAATTTTGATCAACAACCTGATCACCAACGCCATACGGCACAACCAGCGCGAAGGTGCCATCCGCGTGCAACTGCTGAAAAGCGAGCTATCCGTGGTCAACACCGGATTGCCCCTCACCGCCGCTCCCGAGCAGTTATTCGAGCGCTTCAAAAAGAATCAGCAGTCCAGCGAATCGTTGGGGTTAGGCCTGTCTATTGTCAAGAAAATATGCGACATCAGTGGCTATTCGGTGCAGTATCAGTACGCCGAAGGCTGGCACACGGTGCGGGTTTCCTTCGGGACCAAGCCATCTTCAGAATTGCCTCAGAATGCGTACCCATTTGATTCAGAATTCCATCGTAGGTTTACCCAAGTTCCACCAAAAGCTAACGCTCAATGAAACCACTGTCTATTTTTACTGCTTTGTTATCGTTTTTTGTTTTCACTTCCCACAGTGGCCAAGCCGGGGCTTTGGCAGATACCGTCACCGTGAAGTTGAGCGGCACCGTGCTGGATGCTGACACTCAAGAACCACTGGCCTTCGCTTCCGTGGCGGTGCTCAATCCGGCGGATAGCACATTGATCGACGGGGCGGTCACCGACGATGCGGGTAGCTTCGCCCTGGAAACGGCTCGCACCAACTTTTTGCTGCGCATCGATTATCTCTCCTATGCTCCGAAGTATCTTGCCAACTTATCACCCGCCTCCGACGGAACCGTGCGGCTGGATAAGATTTATCTGAAAGCCTCGGACCAAATGCTGGAGGAGGTGAAGATAGAAGGTCGACGCGACCAGGTGGAGATGCTGCTCGACAAAAAGGTGTTCAACGTGAGCGAGGATATTTCTCGCTTCGGAGGCAACGCCCAGAACGTGCTGGACAATATTCCGTCGGTGACCGTAGACGTGGACGGCAACGTGAGTTTGCGGGGGAGCGGCAACGTGCGCATCCTGATCAACGGCAAACAGTCGGGGCTGGTGGGCATCAGCGGCCCCGATGCGCTACGGCAGTTATCCGCCAACCTAATCGAGCGCGTGGAGGTGGTCACCAACCCTTCGGCCCGCTACGACGCTGAGGGCTCGGGCGGCATCATCAACATCGTGCTTAAAAAAGACCGCAAGCAGGGCATCAACGGTTCGTTTGATCTCTACGCCGGGTATCCGCACAACTACAGCGGCACGGCCAACCTCAACTACCGCCGCAACAAGGTGAACTTCTTCGGCAGCTACGGCTACCAGTACCGAAGTCGGCCCGGCAACTCCTACCAGCGGCGGACGCTCACCAACGACGACGGCACTACCAGCGTGCTGGTGCAGGATGAACAGTTTCTTCGCTCAGAGTATTCACACACTCTGCGGGGCGGACTAGACTACCTGATCAACGCCAAGAACACCCTGACCGGCTCGCTGCTCTACCGCACCGGCCGGGGCAACAACACCAACGAACTCAACCAACTTGACTACGAAGGGGACGCCCTGGTGGCGGGTAAGATTCGCACGTTTGATGAGCGGGAAACCGAGCCCAACATGGACTACAACCTCACCTACGAGCGCACCTTCGATCAAAAAGATCGGAAGCTGACCCTGGACGCCAACTACACCTATGGCTTTGAGGAAGAACTTGCCGATATTGACGAGACTCCCTACTCGGCGGAGGTGCCGGTAGAAACGCTGGTCGACCAAGCATCTAGCATCACCGAAACGCAGGACAATTTAGTATTGCAGGCTGACTATACCCATCCGCTGGCGGGCAAAGGAAAACTCGACGCCGGTTACAAGACCAGCATCCGCAACATCAACAACGACTTCTTCGTGGAGGAGTTGCGCGACGGGCAGTGGGTCACCTTGCCCGAAGTGTCTAACCAGTTCGAATATGACGAAGACATTCACGCCGCCTACGTGACGGTGGGCGACGACCGGGAAAAATTCACCTACCAGTTGGGCGTGCGCGCCGAAGCAACCTACATCGGCACCCGGCTGGTGGAGACCAACCAGGATACCACCAAAACCTACCTGAACGTGTTTCCGACGGGCCACTTTGCCTACCGACTTAAGAACTACAACACGGTGCAAGTTAGCTACAGTCGGCGCATCAACCGCCCGTATTACCGTTCGCTGAGTCCGTTTTACAGCTTCAACAACCCCCAGTACCTGCGGGTGGGCAACCCCGACCTGGACCCGGAGTTCACGCACTCGCTCGAACTGAGCCACATGAAAAACTGGTCGCGCTCATCGCTCAGCTCGGCCGTGTTTTACCGTCACACCGACGGGGTGGCCGAACGCATCGAGCGCATTGAGACGATCAACGGCGAGGAAGTGACCGTCAGCCGACCGGAAAACCTGTCGACCGAAGACGCGGTGGGGCTGGAGCTGGTGGCCTCCTCTGATCTGTTCGAATGGTGGAAGGTGAATGGCAGCGCCAACTTTTTCCGCAGCGTAACCGACGGCAGTAACCTGGGCACCAGCTTTTACGCCGAAACCTACAGCTGGTTTGCTCGCCTCAACTCCCGCATGACGCTGGGAGCCTACGATGCCCAACTGATGTACAACTACCGGGCGGGCGCCCAAACCACCCAGGGGCGGCGCGAGCCCTTCAGCTACCTGGACGTGGCCGTGACCCGCGACGTATGGGGTGACAAGGGCACGCTGTCGCTCAAGGTGTCGGACGTGTTCAACTCACAGATCTACCGAAGCACCTCGTCGGGTGAGAACTTCTTTATTGACCGGGCCTACCGGCGCTCGGTGACGCAGGTGACGGTGGGACTCACCTTTCGGCTCAACCAGCAGAAGCGCCGGGGCGAGGGCGGAGACGGTGGTTCGCGCGGCGGGGGAGACGGTGGGGATGATTACTAAGCCATTTTTTGTAGACAATTGTAGAAAATCTACTTGTTCGTTGCATTATGCACCAATAATTATTGTTAGTACTTGACTTTCGTAACGTTACGCGCTACAATTGCGTATGATTCAATCAATGCTCAAACGAGGAATGGCGCCGGTTCATCCGGGTGAAATTATCAAAGAAGATTGTATAGAAGCACTTGGGCTATCAGTTACGCAAGCTGCTAAAGGGCTGGGGGTAGCCCGTTCTACCCTGTCCAAAGTACTCAACGGACGTGCGGCAGTCTCTCCGGAAATGGCAGTAAAGCTTGGTGAGGCCTTTGGCACCGGGCCCGGCATTTGGATTCGCTTGCAAGCCGCCTACGACCTTTGGCACGCCGAACAAACGGTATCTCTTGAAGAAGTGACCCGTTTTCATCCCAAACTATCGGCCTAAAAGCATTCCAAGTAGGCAAATCCGTTAGGCAACGCGACAGAGGGGTTGTGCTTCGCGGCGATGACCCGGTGATGTACGCGTATAAAGATCATACAAACAATTTTCCCGCGATACGATCTGTATCGTCAGTGATTTGCTCAGGTCTCGTGGAGCGTAAGTATAGGTACAGATGAAGTTGGAAAGTCAATTAAGCTAAAAAAACATCAGAAAGATACCATCTGTGCTTGCAAATATTACGTAAGTTTGCTAAGTTAATAGTAAACCTAATCGTATGAGATTTCGCCATTTGTTGTTCTTGGGCCTGATAACTCTCAGTCCCTGGACACTCGCGCAAACGCAGCAGTCAGTGGCCCGGCAGTGGAACGAGGTGGTGCTGGAAGCCATCCGCAATGACTTTGCCCGTCCCACGGTGCACGCCCGCAACCTGTTCCACACCTCGGCTACCATGTACGACGCCTGGGCTGCCTACGATGCCACCTCCGAACCCTATTTTTTAGGTCAACAACGCCGCGGCCACTTCACTCCCTTTGACGGTGTGCCTACCCCCGCTGATGTACCGGCCGCACGGAACGAAGCCATCAGCTACGCCTGCTACCGCCTGCTGCGGCACCGCTTTCGCAACAGTCCCGGCGCCGAAGCTACCCTGGCCAACACCGACAACCTAATGCAAACGCTCGGCCACGATCCAAGCTACACCAGCGAGGACTACCAAACCGGCCCACCCGCCGCACTGGGCAACTACCTAGCCGCCCAAGTAATTGCCTACGGGCTGCAAGACGGTGCCAACGAAGAAAATGACTACCAGAACCTGAGCTACCAGTCGGTGAATCCGCCCCTACTGCTGAGTCGGTCGGGCAACCCGGACATTGTGGACCCCAACCGCTGGCAGCCGCTGGCCTTCAACACCTTTATCGATCAATCGGGCAACATCATTCCGGGCGGCATGCCCGACTTCATCGGAGCCGAGTGGGGGCAGGTGGCGCCCTTTTCGCTGCGTGCCACCGACCGCACGGTGTACCAAGACCGGGGCAACGACCGGTGGGTGTACCACGACCCGGGTCCTCCGTGCTACCTGAGCGACGAGGATCCGGAGGACGAGTACCAGTGGAACTTCGCGATGGTGGCCCGCTGGTCGTCGCACCTCACTCCCGACGACGGCGTGCTGTGGGACATTTCTCCGGCCAGCACCGGAAACTTGTCTATTGAGAACTTTCCGACCACCATTGCTGGGCTGCGCGATTTTTACCAGGCGACCGAAGGAAGCGATCCTGGTCAGGGCTACTCCATCAATCCCAAAACGAATCAGCCCTACACCCCGCAGGTAGTGGCTCGCGGCGATTATACCCGGGTGCTGGCGGAGTACTGGGCCGACGGGCCTGCTTCCGAAACCCCACCCGGTCACTGGTTCACCATTTTCAATTACGTAACTGACCACCCCCAGCACGAGCGGCGCTTCCGGGGCGAAGGTGAGCTGATGGACCCGCTGGAGTGGGACGTGAAGGGCTACTTCGCACTAGGCGGAGCCATGCACGACGCCGCCGTGACGGTGTGGAGCATCAAGGGGCGCTACGATTATATTCGTCCGATCTCAGCCATTCGCTACATGGCCGAGCGCGGACAGTCGACCGACCCCAATCTGCCCAGTTACCATCCCGACGGGCTGCCCCTTACGGAGGGAGCTGTTGAGGTGGTGAGCGCCGCCGACCCATTGGCCGGGGCCGACAGACAGAACGTAGGTAAGATCAAGGTGTATGCCTGGCGCGGTCATACCTACATTCCGGACACCACCGCCACGGCCGGAGTGGGGTGGATTTTGGCCCAGGACTGGTGGCCCTACCAGCGGCCTACTTTTGTGACCCCAGCTTTTGCGGGCTACGTGTCGGGCCACTCCACATTCTCGCGCGCGGCGGCCGAGTTGCTCACCCTGTTCACCGGTGACGAATACTTCCCCGGTGGGATGAGCGAGTTCGTGGCCCGGCAGAATGAGTTTTTGTCGTTTGAAGGGGGGCCGAGCACCGACGTGGTGCTGCAGTGGGCCAAGTACACCGACGCTTCGGACCAGTGCAGCCTGTCGCGCATCTGGGGCGGCATTCACCCGCCGGTGGATGATATCCGGGGGCGACTCATTGGCCAGCAGATCGGGCAGGAAGCGTTCGTCCATGCCCAGCAGTACTTTGATAACACCGTGACGAGCACCGAGCCCGAGGTGGTCACCGCCCAGATGCTGGTGTATCCTAACCCGGTGGCATCGGGAAGCTCCATTCGGATTCAGATTCCTACCCAAGAGCAATCGTTGGCCGTGCGCATTCGCTCGATCCAGGGGTCAGTGTTGTGGACAGGCACGCCGGAGGTAACGGACGCGGGTGAACTTGCGGTGTTTTCACCCAGCTTGCCCGCGGGGATTTATCTGCTGTCGGTGGAAGGGGCAGCGTTTAGTAAGACCCAGAAGGTGATGGTGGAGTGATAAGCGAATCAAGCAGAAACAGTTAGACAATGCGAACTCCGAATAACTATTTGCCGACTGCCGTTCTGGGTTTGCTCTTCATTGGCGCTCTGCATAGCTGCACTTCCGATGAAAAACCTCTCACCCAAGAAGCGCCGGTTCAACTGACCGTTTTGTATCCCAGCGGCGAACTGTCCGGGGTGAAAGTTGGTACCATCCATCCTTTCGACTTTGCTGATTCGGTGTTGGCGGTGGCGGAGCCAAGCACGGGCGATACCGCGACGGTAGTACTTAACTTGTCTGAGCCCACCTTGGCGTATCTGGAAGTGGCAGACCAAGCGCATCCAATCTACCTGACCCCCGGCGATGACTTGAACGTTCAGGTGCGTGGAACCGGAGAAGATCAAACCATTTTCCATACGGGAATTGGGTCGGCGGTCAACAATTATTTGGTGCAGGCCGCCCGTATCGAGCAGCAGTTTTATGATGCGGGGGGAGAATCTGTTTGGAAACTGAAACCGAAAGAATTTGCTGATCGGTTAAATTCTACCCGAGCAGTGCTAGATAAGCTTCAACGCCAGTACGCGGACTCCGCAGCGATACCGGCTGAACTCAGCGAGGTTTTGCAGATGCGCAATCGGCTGAAGCTTGATGATTTGAAAGGAAGTTATCAGCTAATTCATTATTTGGATGAACCAGCTCTTCCCGTGGGCGTCGATGAGTTTTTGCAAGGCACAGCAGATAAGGGTTACTACGAGGTGCCAACTGATACTAGCTTTTTAGGCAATGGCTTGTTGGCTTACAATCATGCGGTTGCCCTTAGAACACACCTAGCACTCTCGGTGGCCTGGCCTATTAGTGACAGTTTGTCTCAGGACGAATCTCAGACGCAGCGCATGCCGCTAGTGGCAGACAGCGTTATCAGGGGCAGGCGGTATTCGCCCGGAATAGAGGAGTTCTTGGTGGCCCAAAACGTGAGCGAATGGCTGGATATTAGGGGAATCACCCCGGAAGTTGACACACTGTTCGCTCATTTTAAGAAGAACTATTCGTCTTCCGACCTGACAATCCACCTCGGGGCTCAGTATCAACGTTGGCTCACGCTTTCCCCCGGACGTCCCGCTCCGCCCATCTCCGGCACCACTCCGGAGGGCGAACCGCTGTCGCTTAGCGACCTGAAAGGGAAGGTGGTTTACATTGATGTGTGGGCTACTTGGTGCGGGCCTTGTCTAAAAGAGTTTCCACATTCTAGGAAATTACAGAAGCAGTTTGCGGGTAATGACCAAGCGGTTTTTCTGTACGTGTCTATCGACCGAGCAGAAGATCAGGAAAAGTGGAAGAATATGATCGCTGACCAAGAACTAAAAGGAGTTCACGTTAGAGAGTCTGCAGAAAGCCGCGAATCTCCGTTAATGAAAGCCTATCTGATCAGCGGTATTCCCCGCTATATCCTTATCGACCAGGACGGAAACATTGTGGATGCCGAGGCCGAACGGCCTTCTTCCGGGAAGGTTGAGGCTGAAATAAACAAACTGATCGCTAGAGAAGGATAGTTTTGCTTTATTCAGCCAGGGCTTGATGCAATTGACTAACGGTGATAGCACCTTCGCCGACGCCGGAGGCCACACGCTTGGTGGAACCGGAACGCACGTCGCCCGCCGCAAAAACACCGGGTACGCTGGTTTCCATCATCATCCGGGGGCGGCTCATCGGCCAATCTTCTCCGTCCGACACGGCTGATCCCGTCAGGATAAATCCTTTTTCATCCAGTTGCAGGCAACCGTTGAGCCAGTGGGTGTTAGGCACGGCACCAAGCATCAAAAACAGGTGGCGGATGTCCTTGGTCTCGGTGACATCGGTTTGGTTGTTTTTCCACACTACCCGCTCTAGGTAGCGCTCTCCCTCCAGTGCATTAATTTCGGTGTGCGGATGCAGGGTGATTCGCTGAGAGGCGTCGATGCGTCGGATGAGGTAATCGGACATGCTGTCGGCCAAGCCTTCGCCGCGCACCAGAATATGTACGTGGCGGGCGTAGCGGGATAGAAAAACCGCTGCCTGCCCGGCCGAGTTGCCACCGCCAATCACCACGATCTCTTCGTCTTTGCAAAGGGTGCCTTCCATCGCCGTGGCGGCGTAGTAGATGCCTACCCCTTCAAACTTCTCTTCCTGGGGCAAATCCAGTTTACGGTAGCGCGCCCCGGTGGCGATGATCACCGTTTTGGCTTTCACCGCACAGTTGTGGTTCAATTGTATCCGGTAGGGTTGCTCACTGCAGTCCAGCCCTTGCACCGAGTAGGGCAGAGCAATCGTGGCCCCGAACTTATGCGCCTGCACCTGCGCGCGGGCGGCGAGTCCCTGTCCGGATACGCCCATGGGGAATCCCAGGTAATTCTCGATCTTGGAACTGGTTCCGGCCTGTCCGCCGGGTGCTTCCGACTCAATGAGCAGGGTGCTCAGGCCTTCGGAGGCGGCATACACCGTGGCTGATAGTCCGGCGGGCCCCGCCCCAACAATGGCTACGTCATAGGTATGATCTTTTCTGATCTCTTCCACCAGTCCCAGGGCTTGCGCCAATTTCAGGTTGGACGGTTGGCACAGTATCTCTTCTTTGTTATGCAGAAACACCATCGGCAACTGCTCGGGCGACACGTCGTATTTTTGCAGCAGTTGCTGTCCCTTTTCGTGCTTAGCATCCAGCACTTCCAGTGGATAGCCGTTGCGTTCCAGAAAGCGCTCAATCCGCAGGGCTTCGCTGGATTGCGGAGCGGAAACAACCGTGACGGAGGCTTGCTTATGGGTGATCAGTCCCATCCGCCGAAGGATGAACGCCTGCATGATCATTTCGTTTACGTCGGGTTCGGCGGTGATTAGCTTACGGAACTGGTCGCGACTCAGCCGGATCACCTGTCCGTCGGCGCCCATGCGGCCTCCCACCAGAATCTCCCGGTCGTTGAACAGGTCTAGTTCACCGGTAAACTGCCGCTCCCCGTGCACGGTGATCACGTGCGTACCATCGGCGGCGTAGTCATAAATTTCAACACAACCCCGAAGCACCACGAAGAAGTCGACGCTGCGTTCGCCGCGCTCAAAGAGCATGGTTCCTTTTTCTAGAGACTGCACTTCGCCGAAGGGTTTGATCCGTTCGATCTGCTCTTCGGTGAGGGTGGGAAAAATCTGCTCGGTGCGGTTGTACGGATCGTTGAGGTCAACGGGTTGGTCGGGAGAGGTAGTGGCCATATGAAGCAATATACGTTTTCTCAAAATGTAATCGGCTTTCCATCCCTGAAAAAACCACTAGTTGGACTGCTCTCTGGCTCACGACCGGTCAGGAAGAACTAAATCCCACTTCAACCAACTGTTGATATGTTCACTGACCAATAGCATACTGGTTCGTTTTTGCCAGGCTTATCGGCTGGGGCAGCCCGCGTCACGGCCACCGACCGTGGCGCGGTGACCCGCTGCATGGTGTTACCTGCCGTTTTCACACGTCCATTGCCAAATGGATTAGAATTGCCTGATTTACCTCTTCCATCTTGACTAAGGTCAGAGCACCTAACTTCTTACCTATTCTTCGTTTATCAATAGTACGTATCTGATTGGCTTTGACCTTAGAGTCTTTTTTCAATCCACTTTCCTGCGGGCTTACGATCACTTCGTATGGATACACTCTGCTGACGTTAGAAGTGATAGGTAATACACTTACCGTAGCGGCATACTGGTTGTTGATGTTGTTAGAGACAATCAATACTGGGCGAGTTTTAGCAATCTCGCTACCTACCGTAGGGTCAAGATTGGCCCAATAAATTTCTTTTCTTCTGGGGTAATTGCTCATTTCCAATCTTCAAGATCAGCCGATTCAAAATCACTGGTTAAATTCAAATCCTCCTCATAAGTGGCCTGATACCCTTCTATGAGGCGCTGGGTGAGCGCTTCCGCATCGGCGGCCGCCTCCTTTTTGATTTTCTCCTTAATCGCTTCCACAATAAAATCTTGCTGATCTTGACTCATTAAGTTCAGTTGTTCTTCTATAGCTTCTGGTAACTCAATCTGTATAGTTTTCATAAGTCGATTGTTTTCCTTTGTTTTCGTAAATATACTCGATAGCTTCAATGGGTGCTTCTTTTTTGTTCCAAGGCAGGTAACGGTTGATGCATATGTGGGCCGACTTATTAGCTATTTACTTTTCGTTTCACATTTTAGCCACTTAGAGCAATAAATGATCTTGCTCCCTAATGCTAGACTCACAAATGCATTTTGTCAGCGGTAAGTTTTTCCCTATTTTCAACTTAGGTTTTCATCACAATATTTGACAATCTTTTCTCTGTTATTTTGATACGATTTCCAAACCGAAGCGCACCATTTTTTTATCATTTCGTCTCTTTCATTTCCGGGTCGATATGCTAACACATCCTCTACTGTAATTTCTCCTCTTTCTTTGGGATAAACGATTCTAGGCCATCCTTTCTTATTTTTAGAAAGTTGCATGTGAGCTTGCTGAACTTGTCTTCCTATGTAAGGCGCATCGGCGCGATAAAAGCGGATTATAATTCGTCGTAAGCCCGCCAACGAGCTATAAAAGCATATGACAAAACAATGTAAGGCACTACTAATGCAATAACAGCACCCAACAATTCGTCGTAGTGCACTTTGACGCGACGGGAGGGGTCTACAAAGTCGCGGGCCTGGGTGGCCGGGTTGCAGCTAATGTACACCAGCCGGGGCACCGCAATGGCCAGCAGTTGCTTCACCACGTCGGGGTGCCTGCCCGTGCGAGGCGGGTCGGTGATGAGCACGGCACATGTATCGATTAATGAATAACCTCCTGTTGCCACTGGTCTAAGGCTTTCTGCTTAGCGTTGAAGTTGAGTCCAACCGCCCGCACGATCTTTCCCCCCCCCCACGTACGGCTGAGCGTAGCCCCGTTCTTTGATCTGTTCCAAAGCGGTCTTGGCACTGCTGTCTAGTTTGAACTCCAGCACGTAAATTACGTTCGGTGTATGTACCACCGCATCAGGTCGACCCGTCGCCTGACTCACTTCTGCTTGCACGAAGGTGCCTACCAAGCTTAGGGCTAAGAACGTTACTGACTGGTAGTAGGCCTCCTTGTCGGCTACGAAGATCTGGTAGGGAATGCTGGCGAACAAACTATTTAGTGCCTGAACAAAACCGGCCAAATCTTCCTGCTGCAACGCTTGCTTCATCTGTTGAGCGCGCACGGGCACCTCCGAAGCGTAGCTTTGCGTATACTCAGCAAGTAGATAGCGTAGCAGTGAGTCGCACACTTCTCGGTTAGGATACGATAGGGTGTAGATCGGTTTTTCTTCCGCCGAAGCGATTGTGACGTAGCCGGTTTGAAATAGCAGTGCGTTGGGATCAATGCGGTCTAACTCAAAACTGCTAAAGACTGCTTCGTCCACCCTGATTTCCGTCAGGTCATACTGCCGTTCTCGCTCCAGGAGCTTGACCAGGAAAGTAGGCGTACCGGTTTCAAACCAGAAGTTCTGGAAACGCCCCTGATCAAAGAAGCTCAGAATAGAAAAGGGATTGTAGAGGTAATGTTCTGCGTCCCAGGTGTAGCCATTGTACCACTGTTTGATCTGGGCAAGCAGCGCTTCTCTTCCGCCAAAGTCGGGAGCATATTGATCAATTCGGTCGGCGAAGTAATGTTCCAGTTCGGCTTGGGTGTACCCGAGCAGCGCGCTATACTGCCAATGCAGCGTTAAGTCTTTCAGGTTGTTCAACTCTGAAAAGATAGATACTCTACTAAACTTACTTACCCCCGTAAGCAGCACGAAACGCAGATGAGGATCCAGTAGTTTAAGCACTGAGAAGAAGTTCTTGAGCACCTCTCGGTTCGCTTTTGCCTGCTCAATGTCGTCCAGGTAGTCCAGAATTGGCTTGTCGTACTCATCGATCAAGACTACCACCCGGCCGTGCTCTTGCGAGAGTTTGGTGATAAGTTCGCGAAACTGATTCGGATAGGGAGCTTCTCGCAACGTGATCTGGAAGGCTTCGGCTTGGTAGTAGAGTTCGTTTTTCAGGAAGGCTTCCAGCCCGGATATTTTGTAACTGGCATTGTTGAAGCGAAAATCCAGCACCGGATGCGTTTGGTCCCAGTCCCAACGATCGTGTATCCAGAGTCCTTCAAAAAGGGTTTGATGACCTCGGAAGAGTTCAGCCAACGTAGAGACCAGCAGACTTTTGCCAAAGCGGCGCGGGCGCGACAAAAAGTAGTATCCACCCCCCTGGGTAAGCTGATAGATCAGCTCGGTTTTATCTACGTACATAAAGCCTCCTTCGCGGAGCTTACCAAAGTCCTGAATACCAATGGGTAGCTTTTTCATACCCTAAAGATAATGGTTTATCTTTCCCGAAGCGTACCTGCGCGTTAAGATCAACGCAACTCCAACAGCGCCACGTTTTCCACGTGGTGGGTGTGCGGAAACATATCGACCGGCTGCATCTGCTTCACTTCGTACTTTTCGGCTAGCAGCGCTACGTCGCGGGCCTGGGTAGCGGGGTTGCAACTGATGTACACCAGCCGGGGCACGGCAATAGCCAGCAGTTGCTTCACCACGTCGGGGTGCATGCCCGTGCGGGGCGGGTCGGTGATGATCACGTCGGGTTTGCCGTGTTTTTCGATGAGCGCCGGTTGCAGCAGGTCTTTGATATCTCCGGCCACAAACTGGGCGTTGGTGATGCCGTTGATCTCGCTGTTCACCCGGGCGTCGGCCACGGCGGTGCGCACGTACTCCAGGCCCACCACCCGCTCACAGTGCGCCGCCACAAAGTTGGCAATGGTGCCGGTGCCCGAATACAGATCGTAGACGTACTCTTCGCCGGTGAGTTGAGCCATCTCGAGCGCCACTTCATAGAGTCGGTGGGCTTGCTCGGAGTTGGTTTGATAAAACGACTGGGCGCTGATGCGGAACTGCAAATCACCCATGCGCTCGGTGAGGTAGGGCGTGCCGCTGTGGTGCTGCACGGTGAGGTCGTGGAAGGTATCGTTTTTCTTGGGGTTGATCACGTACTGCACCGCCGTGAGGTCAGGAAAAGTAGCCCGAACGTGATCGAGCAGGGCCGTGATAACCGGCTGCGCTTCTTCTGCCTGGGCGTCGCCACCGAACTGCACTAGCACCAGCATCTCGCCGGTGTTCGTGCTGCGAATCATCAAAGTGCGCAGCAGCCCTTTATGCCGCCGGGCATTGTAATAGGAGATGCCGTGCTCTTTGGCGTAGCGATCAACCTCCAGTCGAATGGCGTTCGATGGATCAATCTGCAGGTAGCAATGTTTGATCGGCAGCACCTTTTCAAAACTACCCGGCATGTGGAAGCCCAGGGCGCGGCGGTCGTAGGTCACGTCTTTCTGGGCCAACTCCTCGCGGGTGAGCCACCGCTGGTCTGAAAAGGTGTATTCCAATTTGTTTCGATAGTAGGTGATCTGCTCCGACCCCAGCGTGGCGGGCACCTCGGGCAACGGCACCTTGGCGATGCGTTGAAAGTGGTCGATCACCTGCTGCCGCTTATAGGCTAGCTGCTGGGGGTAGGGGATGTGCTGCCACTTACAGCCTCCGCACACTCCGAAGTGCTCGCAAAAGGGTTCTACCCGGTCTTCCGAGTACTGATGAAAATGCACTGGAACACCTTCCCAGTAGGTTTTCTTCTTGCGGGTGGTGTGCACGTCCACCACGTCGCCCGGAGCCACAAAGGGCACAAACACCACGCGGTCGTCGTGCTTCACGATGCACTTGCCCTCGGCGGCCATGCGCTCTACGGTGGCCCGCTCAATCAATTCGTTCGCTGCTCTTTTCATGATTTTCTAGGCGGATAGGATATTAGATGTTGGATATTGGATGATGTTCTGAGTGGCAAGGATATTAGATATTGGATATTAGAAATTGGTTGTGCACCATCCACCATCCACTATCCACCATCTAGCCCCGCCGCCAGTCTCTGCCACGAAAGTAGGGTTCTTTCCCGTGCGGATGAAGTACTTTTTCCGGAAATACCGTATCTTAGCATGGCAACGCGATCAATCGCGCGGGGTTTGAAATAAGAAAGAGCGTCCTAGGAAGCACACCGTACACAACTACACCAGCATGCAAAAAATTTTGTTAGGAGTTTTGCTGACCCTGAGCAGTCTGTTTTCTGCCCGGGCCAGTCACATTGTGGGGGGGGAGTTTGAACTGCGCCACATTGAAGGCGAGCGCTACGTCCTGAATCTGATTCAGTACTTTGACGAAGTGTTTGGCAACGACGATGCCGAAGACCAGATCACCGAAGTGTACATCTATCGCAAGAGCGACGATACCTTCGTGCGTTCGGTGCAGTTGATCAACGCCGGTTCTACCTTTGTGCCCTACACCAACCCCGAGTGCAGCATCGACGAGTTGCAGACGCGCCGCATCCTGTACACCGACACGTTGACGCTACCCGCCAATCAGTTCAACGACCCGGCGGGCTATTACGTAGTCTACGAACGCTGCTGCCGCAACTACAACGTGAACAATTTAGAGTTCGACGGCACCGGTCAGGCGTTCTATCTGGAGTTTCCGGCGGTGCAGAAGAACGGGCAGCCGTTTATCAACTCCACGCCCATCCTTTTCCCCCCCTTGAGCAACTACGCCTGCGTGAACCAGAACTTCTACTTCGACTTCGCCGGTAGCGACGTGGACGGCGACTCGCTGGTCTACTCGCTGGTGGCCCCGTACAACAGCTCGGAGACCGACCCTATTCCCGAAAATTCCAATCCGCTGCCTACCCCTAAGCCGCGCCCCCACCAATCGGTGACGTTTGTGGACAGCATCGACGTGAGCAACATGGTGCCCGGCAGCCCGCCCCTGCAGATTAATCAATGGGGCTTCCTAACCGTGCGGCCCTCGCAACTGGGCTTATACGTATTCGGCGTGCGGGCCGAAGAGTACCGCGATGGAGAGAAGATCGGCGAGGTGCGGCGCGACTTTCAGATGCTGGTCATCGACTGCGACCCGGGCGACGCTCCGAAGATCACCGGGCAAGTAAAAGGTGCCACGGAAATGTACGAAGAAGGTCAGACGCTGAACTTTGGCGTGAACGACGAGAAGTGCTTACAAATGTACGTCACTGACCCCGACATCGCCGTCGATGGTAGTGAACAGGTCACGGTGCGGGCCATTGGTGTCAACTTCGACCAGGGCATTCAGGAGCTCATTCCGTTGTCGCTCACTGAGTTGTCCGGAACCAACGATACGCTGGCCTTTGAGTTTTGTCTGCCCGAGTGCCCCTACACTGACGACGGTAGCCCGATGATTATCGACCTGGTTGCCTACGACGACGCCTGTAGTGTGCCGCTCACTGACACCCTGCGCATCACCGTGAACGTGGAAGGGCCCGAAAACGAGGATCCATTCATTGTGGACAATCCCACCATCGTGAACGTGACGGTTGCTGCCGGGGAACCCTACCAACTGCCCATCCAGGGCATCGATCCGGACGACGACCAGCTCACCCTGACCGCCGAGGGGGTGGGCTTCGAGTTGGCCGACTACGGCATGGAGCTGCGCGAGGGCCTGCTGGTGCCCGGCGAGGTGCAGAAAACCTTTGTCTGGAACACCGACTGCGCTACCTTCCCGTTTGGTGAGCGCGACGCGTTTGAGGTGATCATTCGCCTAAGCGACGACAGCGACTGCTCGTTCGGCGAACCCGATGAGCTGCGCTTGCAACTCAAGATCAACCTGCCCGAAAACAACCGTCCCAAGATCACCTTCGACGGGCTCACCGAAACGGAGATCGACGTGCGTATCAACGACCAACTACGTTTTGACGTGATTGCCGAAGAGCGGGACGGGGACTTCATGACGCTCACCGCCGAAGGAATAGGGTTCGATCTGAACGACGTAGGCATCAATTTCCCGGGTAACTCCGGTATCCGCCGCATCAGTTCGCCCTTTAACTGGGAGCTGTCATGCCGCTCGATTGAAACTTTAGGAAGCTACGAGATTGACTTCATCGCCCTGGATCAGAACCAGTGCGCCGTGCCCAGTGGCGACACCGTGCGGGTGCGTATCAACGTGCTGCCGCCCAATAACCGCCCGCCCGAGGTAGTCTTGCGCAACGTGCGCAGCGACACCATCGTGGGCACGGTCGACCGTCCCATCAGCTTCGACGTGGTAGGCACCGATGAGGACGTGGACATCATCACGCTGCGGTTGACGCAGGTGACGCTCGACGGTCAGCCGCTGGATGCTGAGGTGGTGAACTTTGGCTTTAACCCGGTGCGGGGCCGGGGGCGGGTGACGTCCCGCTTCTTCTGGGTGCCCGACTGTAGTTTGCTGCCGCCGGATTTTAACCGGGCCGAGTTTGCGCTCACCTTCGTGGTGGAAGACGACCAGTGCTTTAGCAACCAGTCGGATACGGTGCGGGCCATTCTGGACATTGGGGTGTTTTCGCTGGGCTTCGAGGAGTTTGAGCCGCATAACGCTTTCACGCCCAACCAAGACGGTTTCGGTGATTTCTTCTTTCTAGACTTCTGCAACGATCCGCAGGGGGGCTGCGACCTGCCGGTGGGCAACTGTGCCAATTCGTTTGATCGTATTGAGATTTACAACCGCTGGGGCAAGCGGGTGTACGCTACGCGCGACACTGACTTTCGGTGGCACGCCGAGGGCATGGCCAGCGGAGCGTATTACTTTCTGGCGTTCTATACCCGCGAAACCTACAAGGGAAGGGTGTACGTGCACGTGCCGGATACGGAATAATGTTCGGACGTCATCCTGCTTTATTCCAATCATGCTTTGGCCAGTGATGAAGACTACTGGCCGGAAGTGCGGCGGGCGTTTCGGGTTGGCCCCGACTTTGTCAGTCTGGAAGCTGGGTACTACAGCGCAAGCGCTTCTTTAGGGTTCTACCGCTTTTGTGCAGCACTTCGATCAACAGCGTGGTGAGCACGCTGAACAGGCCGCCCCAATTAGCACCGGCAGCGAAGCGCGGGTCTGAGCCACCAGGTAGGCCAGCACAATACCGGGCAACACGGCGTGGGAGATGGCGTCGCCCACCATCATCATCTTTCTGAGCAGCAGAAAACAACCCAGCAGGGCGCAGTTGGTGGCGACCAGCGCGCCCGTCAGTACAATCCAAAAATTATAAAAGTTTGGGCGAAGACCCCCGGCCTTTAGACGGGGGATGCGGAGCGTAGGATTTACACTACTGCGTTCGCTTCTATAAGGAATATTTCTTATATTGAGTATGTGTTGCGCGCCTATAAATACGCTCTTTTTCCAGACGAAGAACAAGCTGTTCAGATTGCCAAAACCTTTGGTTGCTGTCGCTTCGTGTACAATTCCGGTTTGGAACTCAAAAACACTGCTTACCGAATGCGAGGAGTTAGCTTGACTTGCTTTGATCTCATCAAGCAAACCACCGAGGCGAAGAAAGAACTCACGTGGCTTTCCGAAGTGCCCTCGCAAGCCCTGCAAATGTCGCTTCGCAACCTGGATAATGCCTTCACTAACTTTTTTCGTCACGGAGCAGCGTTTCCCCGCTTCAAGTCCAGGTACCGTAAGCAATCGTTTCAGTTGCCACAAGGGGTGAAGGTTGATTTTGAGGGTGGCCGGGTGTTCATACCAAAATGTAAGTGGATACCCTCCGTACTGCATCGTAGGTTTGAGGGCACGATTAAGACAACTACGGTAAGCCGCACAGCAACGGGCAAGTACTTTGTCAGTATATTGGTTGATCTTCCAATTAAAGCTGCTAAGCCCAAACCTGTTAACCCAGCAACCGCCGTCGGCTTGGATTTGGGCATTAAGACGTTTCTGGTTACTTCTGACGGGGAGGAGTTTGAGAACCAAAAGTTCCTCTCCCGCAACCTGAAACGCCTCCGGGTCGAACAGCGTAGCCTTGCTCGCAAAGAAAAAGGCAGCCAGAACCGTGAGAAGCAACGCTTGGTAGTCGCTAAACTGCATGAGAAGATTCGCAACCAGCGTAGCGACTACTTGCACAAACTCTCCACTGATTTGCTTGATCGCTACGACACCTTGTGCTTTGAAGACTTGCACATTAAGGGTATGGTCAAAAACCGCCCTTTGGCTCGTAGTATTAGTGAACAGGGTTGGGCGGAGTTCCGCCGTATGTGCGAGTATAAGGCAGAGACCTACAGCAAGCACGTAGTTCAGATAGGTCGCTTTGAACCTAGCAGTAGAATGTGTTCGGTATGTGGGGCTACTAATCATAGTCTAAAGCTTTCTGATCGTTGCTGGCAATGTGCCAGTTGTTCTACTATTCATGATCGCGACGTGAACGCGGCGATCAATATTAAAGACTTTGGGGTGAGGTCGCACCCTTTGTCCGCTAACGTGGGGGGATTGGCTCCGAGCGTTGGGCAAGAAGCCCTTGCGCTTTAGCGCTGGGGTCTGTCACCCATTGCGTTGTTCTTTGTAGGTGATCGGTCGGTTGTGCGGGTCCAGGGTCGGGTACTCCAGTTGGCTTTCCAACTCGCGCTCCAGTTCGGGGGTGATGACGTGCTCGATGGCCTCGGTATCGTCGTGCACGTGGTCGGCCGGTAGCTGCATGTACTGGGTCAGGCTCGCTGATAAAACTAACCAGGTTAGACACGTCTTTTAGGCCAAATTCCGACACTGTAGAAATGCCCTGCAAGCCCTTCACTTCTAAAAGATGATATCTGCTTCCCGCAGTTTGGTCAGGTCGCTGCGGGTCGCTTTGTACATAGGTATACTCTCCATCAGTATCTTTCCTGACTATCTTGGTCTTTCAGCACTTCCATCATCTGCTCAGCATCCAGGTACTGAAAGTAGCGGGCGGTCGCTACGAATTCTTCGTTCAGCACCACCATCGCGGGCAGCGAAAAGGGGTTCCCCTTCCGGCGGGCCATCAGCATGGCAATCTGGTGCACCGGATTGGGCTTGTTGATTCTTTCGTTCACAAACACCTGGTTGCCAAAATTAATGGTGTCTGGCGTCTCAACATTCATTCTCACGGCATAATAGTTAGTATTGAGCATGGCGGCCACCCGCTGGTCCCGGAAAGCTACCCGATCCATCTTCCGGCAGTAGGCGCACCAGTCCGCGTAAAAATCCACGAACACTCTTTTAGGATGCACCTTCAGCGAATCGTCCAGTTGCGCAAAAGTCAGCCACTGCACGGACTCAGCTTGCTGCGAAAAAGCACGGTGGCTGCCCGTCATCAGGGTAAGCCCTAGTAATAATCCGCACAGTAATTGATTATTCATTATTTGAATCGTTAGCCTATTGAACACCATAAATCGTGTTCTTACAATGATTTGACGCGCAAGCCGACAAAGAAGGTCCTCGGCAACAGCGGCCCGTAGATGTAGTTGCTGTCCCGGTTCTTGCCGGTATCAAAGTCGCTTTGGTAGGCATCGGTCAGGTTCTTCACTCCCCCAAAAAGCTCCAGTCCGGTGTTCACCTTTTCCAGGGCAAAGGTGTGGCCTACGCGCAGGCTCACTTCGGTGAAGGTCGGCGAAACCACGTACTCATCTTCGGCCTGCCCGGTGTTTTCCCCGCCAAAGTGGGCCAGTTGCATCGGCCCGGTGTAGACGACGTTGGTGCTGGCACTCCAGTTTTGGGTTGGCGTATAAGTGAACGTGGCGTAACCGTATTGATTGGGCGTGCGGAGAAACTCCCGCCTGGCGGGCAAGCCTTCTATGTTGTCTACCGGTTCATCAAACAAACTAGACTGGAGCGTGTAGCCTGCCTCCACCTCAAAGACGTAATCAAAGTTAGCGCGAGCCTCCACGGTGATTCCTTTGACCGTCGCACCTGCCCCGTTTCTTTTTTCAAAACGTTCACCAAAGTCATCTGTTCCCAAGGGGAAAAGATAGAAAGCATCTCTGAGGTAGGTGTAAAAGCCTTCTATGGTGAACCCGGCAATCAAGTGCTCAGTGGCTTGGTCGTAATTGACCGAGCCGGTAAAGCTGTTGGAGCGCTCTTCGGTTAGCGCATCCGATAGCGTGATGCGGGAGACGCCCCCGCCCGCAAAGGCGATGTGCAGGTCGGTATCAAAGGCCTGCGGAGCGCGAAACCCGGTGCCCCAGCCCAGCCGAAACTGGGTGGTCTCCCGGAGCTTATACAACAAGGACAAGCGCGGGCTCACAATGGTATGATTCACCAGATTGTGCTGGTCTATTCTGACGCCCGACAAAAAGTTGAGCTGCGAAGTGACGTCCCAGTCGTTTTGCACAAAGGTTCCCCAGTCGGTGGTAGTTTGGTCGATCAGGTAGTTGTAGGGCTCGATCTGGTCCAGCACGTCGTCGTAGACGTACTCTGAGCCCACGGTCAGCACCGTGGAGCCGCCCAGGAATCGGTCGAGGCGGTGGTTGTACTGCCCGCCGCCCTGGTGGGTAATCACCTTGGATACGCCGTAGGGAGGGTCGGCCAGAAAGTCTTTCAACTCCTGCCCCCCATCGGGGATGATGCCGGTGTAGTGGTCGCGGTCGGTGCGCTGCCCACCGTAGTAAAAAATCAACGAGCTTTGGTTGTCGTTGAAGTTGAACTGGTAATCCAGGCTGCCCATCAGCACATTGTGGGTTCGCTCTTCGGATTGCTGAGCCAGGTACGCCGGTTTGTCCACGATTTCGCCACCGTAGCGGTATTCGTTGATACTGCTCAGGCTTACTGACAGTTTCTGGTTTTCGGCGGGCAGATAAAACAGGTTGGTACCGAAAGAATTATCCTTGAGCTCCGGGGCTTCCGAAAAGTTATCCCCGTTGGCGTCGAAGGCCTGCCGATCGCGTTTGCTCACAAAAAAAGTGGCCCCCGCACTCCTTTTCTGGTTCACGATGGTGCCGTTTCCGGTCAGCAGATTGTCACTGGCGCCGTCGATGTTCTGGTAGGTATACGTCAGGTTGTAGTCGTTGTCCAGCGGCACTTTGGTGATCACGTTCACCGTCCCGCCGATGGCACTCGAACCGTACAAGGCCGACACGCCACCGCGCACCACCTCGATGCGCTCAATCATGTTGGTGGGAATCATCTCCATACCGTACAAACCGGTCAGGGGACTAAAAATAGGCCGCCCGTTGATCAGAATCTGGGAGTAGCCCCCCGGCAAGCCATTCATCCGAATCTGGGTATAGTTGCAGGTCTGGCAGTCTTTCTCAATCCGGAGTCCGGGCTGAAACCGCAGTCCTTCCGACAAATCGGTGGCCACCACCTGGTTCAGCTCTTCGCTGTTGATCAAGTTGACGATCACTGGGGAGTCGGTGATGCGTTTGGCCGTTCGGGTGCCGGTGACCACAATTTCCTCAAGATTGACGTTGCTCTCTTGCAGGGTAATGCTGACCTCCACGGTTTGCCCGGCAGTCACCGTCACTTTCTTGGTAAGGGGCTGGTACCCAATCAGGCGGATTTCCAGCTTTCGTTCCCCCGTCGGCACACCGCTAATGATAAAATTTCCCTCAGTGTCGGCTGCGGTGCCCAGGTTGGTGCCGATTACCTGAACGGTAGCCGCCGGCAAGCCTCCGGTCTTGTCGCTCACGTTTCCTGTGATGGTTCCCGTATCCTGGGCCAAAGCCCAGTGGGCCACGACAAAAAGTATAAATGTAACGGAGAAAAGATGCTTCATCAGTGCGGGTTAGTTAAATTGTATAAACTTAGATACAATTACGTACAAAACTAATGAGTTAGATTGCGCTAACAAAATGAATAAGCTTTTTTTTGTACTTTTGTTCAGATTTAAAAAATGAGCTATGACCTCGCTAACGGAAGAAAATTATTTGAAAGCCTTGTTTCATCTGGCCGATGAGCAAGAGCAGGTAAGCGTGAAGCAACTGGCCCAGGTACTAAAGATAAAAATGCCCACGGTTACCAGCATGATGAAGCGATTGTCGGAAAAGGGGCTGGTGCACTACGAGAGTTATAAACCCCTGCAACTGACCCAACCCGGCAGAAAAGAGGCAGCTTTGATCATCCGCAAGCACCGGCTCACTGAGATGTATCTGGTAGAAAAGATGGGCTTTGGCTGGGAGCAGGTGCACGAGATTGCCGAGCAGGTGGAGCACATCAACTCCACCATTTTCTTTGAAAGAATGGATGAGCTACTAGGCTATCCTACGCTTGATCCGCACGGTTCTCCTATTCCGGACAAAAATGGTAAGGTAGCCCAAAAGTCGCACGACAAACTCAGTGATGGTAGGGCCGGACAGTCGGTGAAACTAGCGGCCCTGACCCAGGCGTCGCCAGAATTTTTGGCGTTCCTGAACAATAAAGAACTGAGCTTAGGGGTGTGCCTAAAGATTGTCTCGGTAGAAGACTTTGATCAGAGTATGACCGTAAGTTACCCTAACCATCCGAGCGAGACGTTGAGCCGCACGGTATGCGAACGTCTTTTGGTTGAATATTCGGATTAATCAGGATCGCCGTAAGGTATCAGCTTCCTCTTCGGTGAAATTGTTATTTCAGGATTCTCGAGCAGCGCCGCGTGTCTGTCAATGCTTAGGCATTGCACGTCTTGCAAGTACCGCTGAGGGTATAGTTCGTCCTATTCACGGAGAACTCATTCGAGACGGCCACTTTTGGCACTTTCACCTCTTCCAGGCAGTAGGTCTGGCGGCATTCGTCGCAAATGAAATGCGCGTGCTGGTCGGCGTGCGACTCATCGGGACAGTGCTGTCCGCACAGGGCGTACTTAACGCCCCGCTCGTCTTCCGAAGCACGGTGCAGTATGCCATGTTCTTCGAACGAACTCAGGGCGCGATACACGGTAACCCGGTCGTGGCCCGACTTTAGCTTGGCAATAATGTCACTGGCTGAAAGGGCCGCGTGGTGCTTTATAAATAGAGTTAACATCTCCGTGCGGATCGGTGTCTTTCTTAACCCATGGGCACGTAGCAACTCGGCTGTAAATTTCTGGTTACTCATACGGTCTAATAGTAACAATTTTTGTTCTGTTTCACAAACAAAATACGGGCCGCAAGGATTCGTTTGTCAATGCGAAGACTCTCCCCGCAAATGCTTTATCTGCCTCCAGTTGATAAGGTGGGCAATGGCCAAACAGTAACAGTACGAAAGCCAGACCGGTCCGCATAGTAGATTTAGTGCATATGCTGGAGATACAATTTCTCCGGGTCCTGAAAGCTCACTTCAGCGAATCTACGCGCACGTGCCGGATACGGAGTAGCCATAGTGTGGTTTCACCAACGTTTCACTTACCGTAAATACGCTTCTTCGGTAACTGCTTCTAACCATTCGGTAGGGCCATTTTCCCGGCCGGTAATGGCAATTTGAACAAACTCTTGATCCGGACCGGCTCCGTGCCAGTGAGGAGTATTGGGCGGACATTTCACCACGTCGCCTTTTTGAAGGATTCGCTTCGGACTGCCTTTCTCCTGGTAGTAACCTACGCCTCCGGTGGCCAGGATGATCTGTCCTGCCGGATGGAGATGCCAGTTCGTCCGAGCTCCCGGCGCAAAGGTCACGCTGCCTACCGCATTGTCGTTGGTACTATCGGCGGTCACCAGGGAGGTAAGCCAGGCGGTGCCGGTAAAGTTATCGTTATTAATTTTCTCGCCTTTGGGAAAAAGGGTAGCATCTGTTATCTTGTCAGTATTGGTTTCGGATGTTCTAGTATTCATAATCCGCGAAAGAACCTGTCGACCGGACTTCGCTTCGGCGGGGCCCACGTTCATTTCAACGATAGAGAGCAGTTGCTCCAACTGTGCTTCGGTGATGCTGATGTTCAGGGCAATACCCATATGACTTTGCACCATCGGCTCCAGTCCGCCCATACTGATGAGAGCTGAGATCGTGGCTATCTCTCGCTGGGAGTAGGTGAGAATGTCGCGGCCAAAAATGTCCGCAAACAAGTGTTCTTTTAAGAAGACCTCAATGATAGGACTGAAAGCGGCATAGCCTCGTTTGGGGCCGTCTTGTGACCGTCCGGTCTGGCGAGACCCGGTCTGGCGAGACCCGGTCTGGCGAGACCCGGTGAGTTCTTCTAGCACCTTCTTGCCTTTTTCGTACTTATCCTCGTTCTCATTGGGGGGTGTCGCTTCCCGGCCCACTTCATCCCGGATGCCCTGCGCTTGTCGGTCTTCCACGACGGTCATCAATGTTTGCAGTCCGCGAATACTGCGGGGAAAACCGCAATAGGCATACAGATGCACCAGTACTTCTTTGCTTTCATTGATCGTCAGTCTAGCATCCAACCCCTTATTTAAGGCATCTTGCAGTTGTTCCAGATCACCCTGGGCGGTAAAGGCGGAAATAGTCACGATGGACTGCTCTTTGGCATTTAATGCCGGGACGGAGTCAGCGTTTGCCTGGGCAAATAAATCGGTAGTAACGCTGAGTTGAAAAGCAAGACAGGCAGCGAGGGTGATGATCTTTATGATGTTGATATTCATATCGTTTGGATGACAAACTGTAAGCTCACGGTTTCTTTAGTCATTTAAAGAGCAATGTATCCTCTTCTATTCATCTGCTTTAAGTTTTTCAAACATCAGGGGCATGGTTGCCACATCTATCGCTTCCATTTCTACCAACTTCAACGACTTCACCATATTAAGCGTCGTGGTTTTGTACTTCTGGAAATGGGGCGTTTTTAGGTGTTGCTCGTAAGCAGCTTGGCTGACATATATCTCCAGGATTCTTATCTGCGCAGGATTTTTCTTCTCATACATCGGAAAAATGGTGATTACCCCCGGCTCCAGTCTGACCGAGGCCGCCGCTTCTTCCTTTAGTATGGCTTTATAATCTTCCAGGTAAGCCGAGTCTATTTTAATTTCTGCCATACGTATCATCGGTTCTTCTTGCTGCGCTGAGGCGGTATGGTAGCTAATCGTCATCAATAATAAGATTAAAAAAGGTAGGAGTGCTGTTGGCAACAATGCGTTTTGTCTGGTCATTTTGTTTTGAGGTAAATGTATTGTTTGCTATTGAACCATCTCAATTTCTTGCAACCACTTCGTCACTTCCTTTTCCGCTTCTTCTGCTTTTTCGCCTTCCGTCACGAATAAAATCCCATCTCGCTCGATGCCCCCTTGGATGGAAAATCCCTCTAACAGGTTGGCATCCGGACACAACTTCTCTACCGTCTCAAAGCTGCTTCCTACGCCGTATCCGGCATTGGTGTTGAAGGGGATGACGGTTTTCCCGCTTAAATCGTACTGATGCAAAAAGCTCTTCATGGGGGGCGGTAACTGCATCCCCCAGGTCGGGAATCCCAGGAAGATAGTATCGTACTGATCCGTCTCAACCTTGGTTTTCAGGGGCGGCAAGAACCCGGTGTCGTTTTCTTCGGCCACCTGCTTTACGATGGTATCATAATCTTCGGGATAGGGATTTTCCAGTTCCAAGGCTACCAAATCGCCGCCTACCTGTTCGTGAATCATTTCGGCAATGGCTTTGGTGTTGTTGGTGCGCGATAGATATACAATTAGAATATTTTCATTGCCGTTTTGGAAGGCTGTGTTTTGTGCTTTTGATGAACAAGACACTAATCCAAAGAAGGCGATGCATAGCCATGCAAAAGACCATTGATGTTTCATTTAAGTGGTATAAAGGCGAGGCCATTGTTTTGATTCATCGGAATCACCAGCTGGTTGGCCCCGGCATCGTAGCACATCGAGGCAGCATTGGGAATGTTCTTGGCGATCAACGTGGCAGACTCACCGGGACGGATACGGGATACTCCTCCGTGCCGGACACTGCATATGTATTTTGTGCCGTCGGGCATGATCACCAGACCGTCGCTTCCGGCCTGGGCCGCGTTTTCAGTTTTCAACAATTCCCCGCTTTCTGAAAACGTCAGCACCGCAGCGTTTCCGTAATTGGCCACCACAACATTTCCATCCGGATCGAAGGCGATACCGTTGGGGGCGTTGAGCGGTGCGCCCTGCACCAATACCGTGGCCTCACCATCGGGGGTCACCTTCCAAACTTTCCAGGTGTTGGGGTCAGGATTTTCACCCGAATAATCACCCGTCTGCGTGGCATAAACGGTGCCATCTTCCTTCACCTCGATGTCATTGATCCACGGAGCATCTTCCACGCGCATTTCCTTGATAGGCTCACCCGTCTTCATGTCGAACTGACGAATGACGGCCACACTGGGGTCATCATCGCTGGTGCCGCCATCACGATCAGCCACGTATAGCATACCATTCATGATATCACTACCGAACGGTTCATTTAATACGAGGGGAGGAGACAGGGTTTTTCGTTCATCGGAGTTCTGAAGGCCGATCCATCGCAGGGTGTGGACTGATCCGTCGTGGTTGATGAGGGAAACCCAGGCATCGTTGGTCTGGACGTTCTGTGGTGCCCCGCGGTTGGGTACCACAATGACCCCCCGCTCCGGGTCATACGAACAACTCTCCGCTCCGTAGATGCCCCCGTAGACTTTTACGTTCGATGAGATCGGCTCGAAGGCGCCGTCAGCCGCGGGCAAACCCAGTGGATTTCCTACAGGATATGGCTCCGTTTCTTGTGTCTGCTGGGCCAATGCCGGACTGGCTAAGAGGCCAATCCCCATCATAGTGGTAAGAGCAAATGGGACCTGGTTTTTAAAAGCTTTTCTTTTTTTCATAGTACTATTATTTTTTGAAGTTATACTCATTGTTTCTTTGGAGGTGCTTCTACGCCCGAAAAGGCCAGGACGCGGTCCGGCAATCGCTGCCCGCGAACCTCAATGGCCCTGACCGCCGTATTCAGTTCGGCTATCTCGGCGGTGGTGAATTGAACCTCAGCCGCGCCGATATTCTCTTGCATATGTGCCATTTGCGTAGTACCGGGGATCGGCACAATCCAGGGCTTTTGCGCCAGCAGCCAGGCGAGCGCAATCTGAACCGGAATAGCCTGCTTGCGAACCGCCCAGATCTTTATCAGATCGACCAACTGCATGTTGTGCGCCAGGTTCTCAGGCGAGAATCTCGGAGTGATTGCACGAAAATCGCCCGGTGCAAATCGTGTTCCCGCGTCGATCCAGCCGGTTAACAATTGGCAGTCCAGGGGCCACCAGGGCACAAAGCCGATTCCCAACTCCTCGCAGAGCGGTATCACTTCCTTTTCCGGATATCGGGTGGCCATCGAGTACTCGTTTTGGATCGCGGTCAGCGGCAACGCGGCATGAGCGCGACGGATCGTCTGTATGCCCGGTTCGGAAAGTCCCCAGTGCAGCACTTTTCCCTGATCCATCAGGTCTTTGATCGCTCCGGCCACGTCCTCGATCGGCACTTCGGGATCGACGCGGTGTTGATAGAGGAGGTCTATGCGGTCGGTCCGCAGCCGCTGGAGTGAACCCTCCACGGCCCGCTTGATATGTTTGGGGCGGCTGTTGAGTCCGGGGCCGCGCTCGCCGGTATCGGGATCAATGTCCCAGCCGAACTTGGAGGTGATGCTGACCTGATTTCTAAACGGCTCGATGGCCTCTCCAAGAATCCGCTCGTTTTCGAAAGGTCCGTAGGCCTCGGCACAGTCGAAGAAGATGACGCCGCGGTCGTATGCTTCGCGGATAATGCTGATCATTTCCGGACGATAGGGCACCGTGGTCGTGTACTTGCGGTGCATGTTCTGCACGCCGAGGCCAATAGCGGAGACTTCCAACGTGCCAAGTTTTCGCTGCTCGATCAAGGTTGCTGCCTGGGTATTTTGAGCATGTTGGCTGGGCGAACTGCCTTTATTTCCTTGTGCTGCACTTTGTGCACCGGCCACGGAAGCCAATACCGAGCCTCCGGCCACTGCTAATCCTGTTTTAAAAAGCTGGCGTCGATTCATATTTTATTGTTTTTGAGTTAATGCTGTATCAAAAGGGTGTACAACAAATTGCAGATTCCAAACGCGTCATTCCGGAAGCACACGTGCGATAGCTAAGTGTGCTATCCGGAATCCCCTACTTTAAAGCCGTAGATTGGCAATTTTCATCATCAAAGTAGGGGATTCCGGATATTTTGCTACGTTTCTCTTCGCAAAATTCTGGAATGACGCGAGAAAGTGTAACAAGGATCATTATTACTTGCATTTTGTCGTATACCCTATCAAAATGGGGGCACTAGGGATTCAGTAATTTGGTAAACGAAAGCGAACCTAACTTCCAACCATCGTCTTGTTTTACATACACCTCTGTAACCTCAAACGGGTTTGTTACCGTCCGGCGGCCCGGTTCGTTTCCCCCGACTTCCGCCAGTAGATCAATACGATTCAATAGGATGGCTGTATTACCAATCATATTCACCGATACTTCGTGGATATCCGCTTGCTTGTACCAAATCCCTCCGCTTTTGATGATGTCGAGTTCCTGCTTTTTCCCCCAACTTCCGCCCATGTGGACAAACTGGGCCTTTTCGTGGAAGAGATTGGCCAGGGTATCTACGTTCTTGTCGGCCATCCACTGCCACTTCTGCCTAGAAAGATCTTTGATTTCCTGTTCCGCATTGCTATTCGCATTCGTGCTATTGGTAGCAGGTGAGTCAATGCTATTGAATTCCTCTTCGCTTACCCTTTCCAACCATTCAGTGGGTTGATTCCCCGTGATGGCTAGGTAGGCAACGCCGGTCTCCGGGGTAGCGGCGTGCCAGTGTTCCACACCCGGAAGGCATTTGACTACATCTCCCTGCTGAAGGATTTGTACCGGCTTGTTTCTTTCCTGGTAGGAGCCGGTACCCTCGGTAATAATAAGTTGTTGTCCCTCCGGATGCCGGTGCCAGTCTAGTTTGGCACCGGGTGCCATGACCACATGCGCGATATTATAGTCAAAAGTGCTATCCGCATCACTGACATGACTGAGCCACACGTCTCCGGTATGATGCACGTTGGGAGCTTTTTCGCCTTTCGGAAAAATAGTTGCCTCTTGTGCTACCGCTGGGATAGAAAGGAGGATAGATAGTAAAACGATTAAATTTAGTAGATTATTCATAATTGTCTTTTTAGTTAAGATTAAATAAAGTGACGCTTTTCATGGTTCGTTTTACAGCATAGGGGTAATCTTGTATATGATTAGCATTTGTAATAACTAAAACATCACTTCATCATTCGATATTTCTTGTTCGATATTCGATAGTCTAAATATCGAATATTGAACAAGGAATAATGAATATCGAAGGAAAAGTTTGCGTTTGTCACTGGAAACTCATTGGTCAGTCAGAGCCGATTCAGGGGGCCGAACCCCGACCAATGCTATTTTAGAAAAGGCATCTCGGAGTTCCTTCAATTCATTGGAAGTGAACTTAATATCTAAAGCTCCCAGGTTTTCTTCTAGGTGATGCAATTTAGTCGTGCCGGGAATGGGGACAATAAACGGCTTTTGCGCCAGTAGCCACGCCAGTGAAATTTGTGCAGGTGAAGCCTCCTTGCGCATGGCCCACTCGCGAACCAGAAAAAGAAGCTCCATATTCGCCTGCAAGGCTTCCAGAGTGAAATAAGGCACTTCAGAGAGCCGGGAATCTTCCGAAAACCTACTGTACTCGTTAAACTTATCCCCCAGAAATCCGCGGCATACCGGGCCCCAGGGAACAAAGCCGATTCCTAGTGCTTCGCAAGTGTCCAGCACCTCGTTTTCAAGCGCACGCTGAACGAGTGAGTACTCGCTTTGCAGGGCCGTGACCGGCTGCACTGCATGGGCGCGCCGGATCGTAGTGGGCGAAACCTCCGATAAGCCGAAGTGAAGGGCTTTCCCTTCTTTGATCAACTCGCTCACCGTCCCGGCCACCTCCTCAACCGGCACGTTGGGGTCTAAGCGATGCAGGTAAAGCAGATCGATGCGGTCCGTTTGAAGTCGCCGAAGCATTCCCTCCACCGCTTTCCGAATATGTTCCGGTTTACTGTTTCGTCCGGTCCTTTCACCACTGGTTACATCAAAACCGAACTTACTGGCAATCACAACCTGGTTCCGAACCGGCTTTAGCGCCTCACCGACGAGTTCTTCATTGGTAAACGGACCGTATACCTCTGCCGTATCAAAAAAAGTGACGCCCTGATCCACTACCCTCCGGATGACCGGGATCATCTCCTCTTTACTTCTAGGTGGATTATAACTGCCGCTGGTCATGCTCATGCAGCCTAAGCCAATAGGCGAGACTTCCAAAGAACCAAGCTTGCGTTTCTCAGCCGAAGGACTATTGGTTGTCTTACGGTTAGGATGATTCGATTTTGTGCTGGCCCACGCGGATGTGATAGTCGTTAAACCTGCGCCGATCAGGGCAGTGCGGGTCATGAAGTTGCGTCGATTGATGCCTTGATCGTCCGGAGTTTTCATCGTTGAGGTATTTTGATTCTTGTTCATGATTATCGATTCACCATTTTTTGCATCTCTTCGGGATAGCGTGCGCCCTGTACGTCGATCTTGGCTACGGCTTCGTTGATTTTTTTCAGATCATCCGCATCCAGGACAATGTCTGCTGCGCCCACGTTTTCTTCCAATCGGTGCAGTTTGGTGGTACCCGGAATGGGAACAATCCACGGTTGTTGGGCTAACAGCCAGGCCAGGGCAATCTGGGCAGCTGTGGCATCTCTTTCTTCTGCCATCTTGCCCAGCAAATCCACTAACGCCTGGTTGGCTTTTCGGTTTTCTTCCGAAAAGCGGGGAACCACGTTGCGAAAATCATTATCGTCAAACTTGGTGTCCTCGCTGATTTTACCCGTCAAGAAACCTTTACCAAGTGGGCTGAAGGGAACAAAGCCAATCCCTAATTCTTCCAATGTCGGTAGTATTTCTTTCTCCGGCTCTCGCCACCACAAAGAGTATTCACTTTGCAGGGCCGTCACGGGTTGCACCGCGTGGGCTTTACGAATGGTTTGTACGCCTGCTTCCGACAGACCAAAGTGCTTCACTTTTCCCTCTTGGATTAAATCCTTCACCGTTCCGGCTACCTCTTCAATAGGAACCTCGGGATCTACTCGGTGCTGGTAAAACAAGTCGATCACATCGGTTCTCAACCGTTTGAGCGATGCTTCGGCCACCGCTCGGATGGTTTCCGGGCGACTGTCCAGGCCGTTTGCCTTTCCGTTTTCGATGTTGAAACCAAACTTGGTTGCCAGGACGACCTGATGGCGAAATGGCTCCACGGCTTCGCCCAGCAGTGCTTCGTTGGTAAAGGGCCCGTAGACTTCCGCCGTATCAAAGAAGATGACGCCCTTCTCGAAAGCGGTACGAATAAGCTTGATCGCATCTTGTTTATCTGTTGCCGGACCATAACCGAAGCTTAGTCCCATACAACCCAGCCCCAGGGCGGATACTTCCAGGCGGGTGGCCGCCCCGCGGGAGGCCGCCCCATCGTTGCCTAATGTTCTTGTTGTCATAACTCTTTAAATGTTGAGATAACTATTCGTTTTAAGAATTGGTGTTTTGATCTTCAACCGTACAGGCTCTTGGCAAATACATACATTTGACGGAAGATGGGTTAGCAATACGATCAGGCATTTGCTCCGCTAACGTCTCTTGCATTGGGTTCGGTGAGGTGTTGACTAGCTTAGCCAAGGTGCGGTCGCCCCGATAAGCTTCTCGTTCCCAGGGCATCCTTCGGTTGTATTCGTAAGCATACGGGTAGTTCTGGCCTTTCCAAATCACATTGTCATTTAGAATAATGAGTTCCTGCTTAGCGTACTGCTTTACGTGAATCATTTCGTGGGCCAACACAAGCCGTTGTTTCGATGCACTCAACCGGGCATCTATCAACACTTTCAAGAGTTGATACACGTCTGGTTCCGGCGAAGGAAGAGAGATGGTAATTCCTTCTAGCCTTTCCGGCATTCTGGCAGAAAACCGTATTGTCAGATGAATGTTCTCCTGAACGTCCAATTGATTTAAGTGGGCCTGCACCTGTCTTTCTGTGGCTCGAGGGCTTGTGCTACCTATGACCTGAATCACTGATTGCGAGAAGGCAGCGTAGGTCCAAAGCAATATCATGAACGTACCGGATGCGATGATACACCAACGGTTGAAGGCTTTCTTATAAATACTATTCATGGCTACTGTAGATTAGGTTTTTAATCGGATGGTTCAAAGGTCGGGGAATGCTTTTAATACTTTTGTATACCAATTACAGGATTACTAACCCATATTACTGATTGGAACCACTCAGGGAATAGAAACTGAAATAACGCCCTACCTTTGAATAAAAAATACGCATGAACGATATCCTGAAATTCGACACCATCGGCCAGTACAACGCTTTCAACAAGCACAAAACCCGGCACCCACTGGTAAGTGTCATCGACCTTTCCAAGGCAGCACCCCGACAGCACCGGCGGATGCACTACGGCTTTTACACTATTTTCTTCAAACAGATCAACTGCGGTGACTTGCGCTACGGCTGTCACTACTACGACTACGAGGAAGGCACCCTTGTTTTTCTAGCTCCCGGACAAGTCATTGGTGAAAATAAAAATGAGGAATACTACCAACCCCAGGGCCACGCGTTAGTATTTCATCCCGACTTACTGCTGGGCACGTCACTGGGTCAGCACATCCATGAGTATTCATTTTTTTCGTACGAAGTGAACGAGGCCCTGCACTTGTCGGCCCACGAGCGGCAAGTCATGCAAGATTGTTTCGCCAAGATCGAGTTCGAGCTAAACCAACCCGTGGACAAGCACAGTGCCCGGCTCATTGTGGCCAACATCGAACTGTTTTTGAATTACTGCATCCGCTTCTACGACCGGCAGTTTATCACCCGCACCCAGGCCAACAAGGGTATTCTGGAGCGGTTTGAAAACTTGCTGAACGACTACTTCCAATCAGACAAGGCGCAAACTCTCGGCCTGCCTACTGTGGGCTATTGCGCCGAACAGTTATTTTTGTCGGCCAACTACTTCGGGGATTTGATTAAGCGGGAAACGGGCAAGTCGGCCCAGGAATACATCCAACTGAAGCTAATCAACGTAGCCAAAGAACGCATTTTTGATCCAAGCAAATCCATGAGCGAAATTGCCTACGAGTTAGGTTTTAAATATCCGCAACACTTCAGCAGGTCATTTAAGCAACAGGTGGGGTACTCGCCGAATGAATACCGGCAGTTGAATTAGCGCTGATATAGCTTTTGTTCCACTCAAACTGATCAATCAACGGATGGGTTTGTTCCGATCTTACCAGCGAGGGGCAGTTAGATGTAAAAAGGCGTACATTGCACCCTTCACATTAAGACTCGACCATGAGAACCGAAAAAGAAAAAATGCTTGCCGGAGAGTTGTATGATCCACTGAACCAACAGCTTTCCGATGAAAGGCTACGAACCCGACTACTTATTAAAGAATTAAATGATACGAGAGAAGATCAGAAGGAAGAACGAACGCGTATTCTAAAAGAACTCATTCCCCATGCCGGAGCAGACTTATGGCTACAACCTCCCTTCTACTGTGATTATGGGAGTAATATGATCGTAGGTGACAAAGTATTCTTTAACTTCAATTGCATTGTATTAGATGTAACCTATGTTAAAATCGGCAACCGGACCTTATTTGGACCCAACGTTCAAATCTATACTGCTACTCATCCATTAGATTATCAAGAAAGAGCTTCCGGACTTGAGTTTGCCGAACCTATTACTATTGGGGAAGATGTATGGGTAGGGGGTAGTGCCATTGTTTGTCCAGGCGTCACCATTGGTGACCGTACCATCATTGGGGCTGGTAGCGTGGTAACCAGAAATATTCCATCTGATGTGTTTGCTGCCGGAAATCCATGCAAGGTGATTCGTCATTTAACATCAAAAGAATGAAAGTTCACTGCACTATTTTCTGGTTTGCTACATTCTTACTAGCTGCCTGTCATCAGGCCACAGACAAATCATCCGTTGCTGCTGAGCACCAATCTGCCAGCGTCAACATACTCTTAGCTCCACTCAGCCGGATGTTTAAGCAGCAGGTGGGCTACTCGCCGAATGAGTACCGGCAGTTGAATTAACCTTTTCCTAAGAAACGATCGGTTCGCTTTCCGGCGGGTTGATCTTTAGTCGCTCGTATACCCGGCGGATGCCTTCCGGCTGGTCGGACAATACCATGAGCACATCACCGGCCGCAATTTCGGTCGAGCCGTTCGGCGTCACGTAAGCAGCATCGCGCTCGATCATGGCAATGATGGTGGAGGGCGGAAACTCCAGGTGCACGATCTTTTTGCCCACCGCAAAGCTGTCCGCCGGAATCCGAATCTCGGCCAAAGCGGTTTTGACTCGGTCCGACAAAAACAAATCGGCAGGAGTTTTCTGCTTGGCTTCTTCTGGCAAAGCCACGTTCAGCCACCGGGCCATCACCGACAGGGTGGTACCCTGAATGAGCACCGAGGTGAGTGAAATAAAAAAGACCAGGTTGAAGATCATGCCGGCCTTATCGATCCCTGCCAGCAGGGGATACGTTGCAAACACAATGGGAACCGCTCCGCGCAGCCCGGCCCACGAAATGTACATCCTTCTTCTGAATTTCATCCGGAACATACTCAACGCCAGCAGCACGCTGAGCGGACGGGCTACTAGGATCAGGAACACTGAAATGAGCACGCCTAATCCGATGACCGGCACGATATGCGAAGGAAACACCAGCAGGCCCAGCGTTAAAAACAGCACAATCTGCATCAGCCAGGCTAATCCGTCAAACATCTTCAGGATCGTGCGCTTATGCATAAAATCATGATTGCCTAAGTACACCGCGCACAAATAGACCGCCAGAAAGCCATTGCCGCCCAGAAAATCGGTGACGGAAAACGTGATGTAGGCCAGGGCAATCATCAGCACGGTATACAAGCCCTCAAAATCAAGGTCAATGCGATTGATGACTCTCTTACTGACCCATCCGAAGGCCATACCGCCCAGCGCGCCTACCCCCATCTGCTGCACAAATACCGGGATCATCGACCAGACGCTCTGCTCCGGGTTCACCACCAGTCCCAGAAACACCAGCGTCAGCACGTAGGCCATCGGGTCGTTACTGCCACTCTCCAGCTCGAGTGTGGGGCGCAAATTGCTTTTGAGGGCTAAGCTTTTAGCGCGCAGGATAGAGAACACTGCTGCCGCGTCGGTAGAAGAGACGATAGCCCCCAGCAGTAGCCCTTCGTACAGCGTGAAGTCGGTGAGTGCCCACACAAACACGCCCAGCGACACGGCGGTGAACAACACGCCCAGGGTAGAGAGGGTGATGCCCTGCCACAAGACGGGCTTGATGGAGGGCCAGTTGGTTTCCAGTCCGCCCGAAAAGAGGATACCGTTGAGGGCAACAATGCCAATAAACTGCGCGATCTGCGGGTCATCAAAGTAGATTCGTCCGAGCCCTTCGGAACCCGCCAGCATACCTACTCCCAGGAACAGCGCCAGAGTAGGCACCCCGAATCGAGCAGAGGTTTTGCTGGCAATGACGCTGATGAGCAGCAGCACCGAGCCGATCAGTATGCTATTTTCTACGGTTATTCCCATCGGCACAAAGGTATGGTTCGCCAGGCGTTTAAACGAAGACCGCGACAAACACCCCAGTTCGGTGGTTTTTCTGCTTGATAGAAAACTCGTTTACTTCGTAGTGCAGCTAAACCACGATATTCTTTAGTTCTTCCTGGTGTGCGATAGCGTATTGTCTTGGAAAACGCTCAGTGACTTGTTGCAACAGCGAATCGCGAACCACGACAATCAGCTTGTTTGGCTGATCACCCCGGAGGATTTGCATCGCCACCGGAGCCAGTCCCTTTCCTTGAAGTTTCAGCTTTCCTATTAACGCTGGGGAAACGAAGCCGCTTGTTCGGAGAGGCGTTCGCGGGCCCAGGCAAACACATCCGCTGAAAACACATACTTGCCGACCGGTAGGGCATCGGGGGCAGTCGGTGGAGTTTCCAGCAATTGCAACTCACCGATGCTAATGTCCTGCAACGGATTGGGATTTAAGTACCCGCAGCACTTCAGCCGGGTGTTCAAGCAGCACGTGGGCTACGCCCCGAACGAATACCGACAGTTAAACTAGTGTTCCATCAAGTGTTAAATGACGGATAGAGTTTTTTCAGTTTTATCCGGGCATCTTTGGTGGTGAACTGCCAATCTACTTTTTTTCTTCGCTCGTTACGCTGCACATACCAGTCTTTTACCTGCTGTTCCAATTCTTGCCGGGTAGATACATGCGTTTTGAGGCCCTGTCGGGTTAAGACACTCAGTTCACACTCGGCAACATTGAGCCAGGAGCCATGCGTGGGGGTTCTGACAATATTGATCTTCTCAATGATACCACGCGCTCTTTCTGGATCAAATATCTCATAGAGGGCTGCTAATTTGTGAGCACTCAGATTATCTTCCACAACCGTTATTTTATCCGCATCGGGATAAAGTTCTTCTACAATCTGCCCTATAATTCTGGCATAGGTGAAGCGGTTATGATTATCCTCTACCCATACCTTTCGGCGACCGGCCAGTGGTTCTACCAACATATAAAGGTCAGCGACCCCTTCTCTTCGGTATTCGTAATCTACATGCTGCACCCCCTGGCTATCCACAAAGCCCTTCCGGCTTTCGCTAATAAGTTGCTTAGGTGATTCATC
Organism: Cyclobacteriaceae bacterium; assembly: GCA_965217305.1. GTDB lineage: Bacteria > Bacteroidota > Bacteroidia > Cytophagales > Cyclobacteriaceae > Tunicatimonas. The sequence goes on along the minus strand of CBDCHN010000012.1, from coordinate 788,433 downwards.
CAGGCAAACTTTAGGATGCTTCTCATCGTAAGGTTGCTCATACACCGATAGAACCGCTTCCATCCGGTGTACAAATTCAGCACTAGCCTCAGGAATTACCCAACTCTTTACTTGCCAGGGTTTGATAACGTTTTTTTAAAAGCTGACGCACGCTCTCGTGCGATATATGCTCCACGTAACGAAGCTCAATCATCTTATCGGCCAGCAGTTGCAGACTCCAAAGATTGTAGCCACTGGGTGGCTCACTGCATCGTAAGGCCACCAGTTTGGCTTCCACTTCTCCGGTAAAGTGCTTCTCTCGGAATACTTCACGTTTTTTACCCTCCAAGGCCCTCGCAAGACCATCCAAGACGAAACGCTCGCGTAGTCGTTCTACGCTACGGACGCTGCCCCCATAAGCTTGTCGTATTTGCTCGTCTTTCCAACTTTTTTCACCGTTTTCGTCGGCGGCCAGCAACACATAGGCCCTTTTGACTTGCTGAGATTTCTGACTTCGTGTTTGGATCAATGAAGTGAGTCCCGCTCGCTCTGAATCAGTAAGATGAACTCGGTATAATTTTGCAGGCATCGTTTTTTGGCCCTAAGTTACCTCTTATTGACCTACCCGTCAAACAATACTTGATGAAACACTAGTATTCTTAAGGTAGCCGTTGCATCGCGATTAGAGAGCAGTTTTCAGTAGTTCCTCACAGCTGTTTACCGTTAAGTTGCTGAAATAAAAGTCGTCTTTGTCTTCGGTCACGATGATACTGCAACCCGCCTTTACTGCAGAATAATACTGCATTCCGTCTTCAAAATCATGCACTCTTTTGTCCTGCAAGGCTTTTCTTACAATCTTTTCATTGATTTCTGTAACGCCCAGAAAGCTGGTCAGGTGGTCTATTTTCGTTTTCGCTACGGTCTCGTTATGCTTTTTAGAAGAAAAATAGAAAGCTATGGCTAAGCACAAAGGCGAAGTCACCAGTTCGTAGTTGGCCCGTTGCGCTAAGCTCAGTACCCGGGAAGAATAGGTAAACAACGGATACTCTTTGTTCAGTACTGAGACGAGCACTTTAGCATCGATAAAGAGTTTCAATGTTGCTCGTGGTATTCTTGTTTGAGTTTACGGCGAGAACGTTGGCGGTAAGTAGCTTCTCCTTCCGCAACTTTCATCACCCAATCGGCAATCGGAAACTTTTCTAACGTTTGATAATTACCAGTGGTAATCTGCCGGTAGAGAAACTCAGTGAGACGAGACAAACTGATGTTATGATTAGCGGCAAAAATCTTGGCTTGCTCAATAACCTCGCGATCAAAATGTAGGGTGACTTTAGTGTCCATTGTTTCTTTCTGTTAGTATTACGTCAATAATAAAAATTTATCACGTAAAACAAAATTAATCGGAATACCTCTTCATCTAAGTCAGACCACGTTGGTTGATCTTTAGGATGGCGAATTGGCTAAAGCCGCACAATCTTCAACCGCCGCTTCCCCCGAATACGGGTCTTGGTAGGAATGAGCCACTTGGCCAGCAGGCCCGCCCCGATCAGTGAGCCGCTCAACACCAGCGTACCCCGGTCGAACTCCCGACTGTTCACCACGTCGAGCACCAGATAGCCCGTTCCGCCAATCAGCAGCAGCGGAGAAATCTTATGGCGCAGCGTGTACCAGTTCTGCTTGTCATCCTGATAAATGTGCGTGACGTCGCTCACCCGAACGCGGTAGTGCTCGAAGAGAATCACGCTATCCTGTAACTCCTGGATGCGGCCGGTAAACTTGTTCCGGTCGCCCCGCAACTGCAGCGAGATTTCGTCGCCCGGATAGTAGAACGCCCGGCGGTTGCGACTTTTCTCGAACATCAGAAAAGACGAACCCTGACCGTACCCGCTCGTGTATGCCAGCAACAGCAGCAGTACGACTGTTAGGATTCTGACCATACGTAACCAGGTAACTCGTTCAGCTATACTGCCCGGTCAGTTCACTACGCACTTGCTCCAGCAGCTCCTTGGTAGCTTTGATGCCCTCTTCTTCGCTCAGACCGCTACCCTCGTATTCTACGCCGACAAAGCCCCGGTAGCCCGCGTCCAGCACGATGCGCATCATCTTTTCGTAATCAATTTCAGCCTCCAGCCCCCGATCATCAAAGTCGTAGGTTTTGGCGCTCACCGCCTTGGCGTAAGGCATCAGTTCGGTCACGCCCTTATACCGGTCATATTCCTTTTGGCAGCCCATGGGCTGGGGATTTTCGGCGGTGGGCGCTTCGCGTTCCATGCAGAAGTTGCCGAAATCAGGCAGCGTGCCCAAGCGAGAGTTGTTCACCATCTTCATCACCCCGGCCAGCCACTCGCCGTTGCTCGACAACCCACCGTGGTTCTCCACGATTATGTTAATGCCTTGTTCGGCGCCGTAGTCAGCTAGTCTGCTGAGTCCGTCCGCGGCGCGTTCTTGCTGCTCTTCGTAGCTTCCGGCGCTCTGGGCGTTTACCCGGATGGAGTGGCAACCCAGAAATTTAGCCGCGTCGACCCACTTGTGGTGGTTTTGCACCGCCTGCTGCCGTTCGGCCTCGTCGGCATTGCCTAGTTCGCCTTCCGCGTCGCACATGATCATCAGGCTTTGCACTCCGGCATCGGCGCATCGGCTCTTGAGTTCGGATAAGTAGGCTTCGTCTTCGGCCTTGTTGAAAAAAAAGGTATTCACGTATTCCACGCCCTGAAAACCCATCGAAGCGGCTTTGGCGGGGAAGTCCAGGTGCTTCAATTGGCTGTCGGCCACCACGAAATCGTAGTCGGTCTTGAGCTTGTTGCCAAATTCGGGCCAGGGTAGCTTGAGCAACGCGGGGTTGAACAGTGCCTTGTGGAACGACCACTCGGCCAGCGAAATCTTGAACAGGGGTTCGCCGGAAGTGCCCGCCACCGCGGTGGTGTCGCCTTCGGCGGCCGATTGGGCGGCGGGCCCACCACAGGCAGTGAGCAGTCCGGAGGCGGCCGAACTAAGCCCGGCAGTAACCAGGGCGGAATGTTGGAGGAAGGTTCGTCGTTGCATCGTTTTTTTGGGCTAATGTACAACTTCTGCGGAATTGTTGCGTGAATTTACCGCGTCGAAAGCCGATAGATGATCAATTCAACCGGGAAGTCGCCTACTCTGCCCTCTTCTTCGTACTTTTGCTCGGTAGTCGACAGTCGATAGTCAACGGCCCACAACTAACAATGGACTGTTGACTGTCGACCACAGACTGTGGACTATCGACTGTCGACTGTCGACCATGGACTAATAAACCCCACTACCGTGATCAGCTTTTACCCCGGTCCCTCACGGGTCTACCCAGCGGTGCCCCGCTACGTGCAGGAAGCCTACGAACAGGGCGTGCTCAGCATCAACCACCGCAGTGAGGAGTTTGTCGCTATCTCCCAGCGAACCATTACTTTGGTCAAGGAGAAACTGAGCGTGCCGGACGACTACTCGGTTTTCTACGTATCATCGGCCACCGAGTGCTGGGAAATTATCAGCCAGTCGCTGGTGCGCCACCGGTCGTACCACGTGCACAACGGCGCCTTTGGACAAAAGTGGTTTCGCTACGCCCGGCAACTGCAAGCGCGGGCCGATCAGTACGCGTTCAACTTCCGGCAGCCCCTGCGGGCCAGTCAGCTGGAGCCCTCATCGGAAGCGGAGGTGCTTTGCCTCACCCAGAACGAAACTTCGAACGGGACGGCCCTGCCTGCCGCCACGCTGGCCGACGTGCGCGTGCGGTTTCCTGAGCCACTGATTGCGGTGGATGCCACTTCGTCGCTGGCGGGGGTGGAGTTGCCCATCGCGCTGGCCGACGTGTGGTACGCCTCGATGCAAAAGTGTTTCGGACTGCCCGCCGGGATGGCCGTGCTCATCTGCTCTCCCCGGACGCTGGAGAAGGCGCAGCGGGTGGGCGAAAGCCAGCACTACAACAGCTTACTTTATATGCAGGAACAAATACAGCGCTGGCAAACCACCCACACGCCCAACGTGCTGGGCATCTATTTACTGATGCGTACGCTGCAAGATCGGGCGGCCATCAGCGAAGTAGACGCCCAAATTCAGGAGCGCTATCAACAGTGGGTTAGTTTTTTGTCGGAGCTAAAGGAGATTCGTCTCTTAGTGGAGGACCCGAGCCTGCGGTCACGCACGGTGATCCCCATCGAAGCGGGACCCGAAACGATTAATCGGTTGCGCGCGCAAGCCAAGCAAGCCGGATTCACGTTGGGCAATGGCTACGGCGATTTGAAACCGACCACCCTGCGCATCGCCAACTTCCCCGCCCTCCTCGACGAAGAAATCAGGCAACTCAAAAATTTCCTACAGGAGTTTTAACCTCAGCAGACTATCCTATTCACTCACTACTCATTCATTTATTCCTTCAATCCTTCATTCCTTCAATCAATCTCTCATTCTTTTCCTTCATGTTCAACTTTAAAGACATTTTTTCGGTCACGCTCATTCTCTTCTCGGTCATCGATATTCTGGGCAGCTTGCCCGTGGTAATAGATTTGCGTAAAAAAACGGGCACTATTCAATCGGGGAAGGCCACGATTGTGTCGGGCGTGATTATGGTTGCCTTCTTGTTTTTGGGAGATCGGATTTTGCGCTTGTTCGGACTCGACGTGGCTTCCTTTGCCTTGGCGGGTGCCCTGGTGATGTTTCTGATCGGTATGGAAATGGTTCTGGGCATCGAGTTGTTCAAATCCGATCCCGAGAGCGATTCGCACGCTTCCATTGTGCCGCTGGCCTTTCCGCTCATTGCCGGGGCGGGCACCATGACGACCCTGATTTCGTTGCGAGCCGCCTACAGCTATCCCAATATCCTGATTGGAATCGTGATAAACCTAATTTTGGTGTATATTGTCCTTAAGTCGTCGGTGTGGTTAGAGAGAAAGATTGGCAAGCCGGGCTTCACCATCATCCGCAAGGTGTTCGGCATCATTTTGTTAGCCATCGCCATCAAGCTGGTGACCAGTCAGTTTTCCTAACCGTCGTCCACTATTCAGCCAGGTGAACCAGCCCACCGGCCAAGCAACAACCCAAACCCAAAATTCTCATTTCATGATTACCATGTATACTGACGGAGCCTCGAGGGGCAACCCGGGCCGGGGTGGCTACGGCACCGTTCTGATGTATCAGCAGCATCGCAAGGAGCTCAGCGCCGGGTATCGGCAAACCACCAACAACCGTATGGAACTGCTGGCCGTGATCGTGGGACTGGAAGCGATTAAAAAATCGGGATCGGAGGTGAAAGTGTACTCCGATTCGCAGTACGTGGTGGATGCTGTGAACAAGGGGTGGGTGTGGACCTGGCAGCGCAAGGATTTCAAGGGCAAGAAAAACCCGGATCTCTGGCGGCGGTTCATTGATATTTACAAACAACACGACGTGAAGATGCACTGGATTAAAGGGCACTCGGGCATCCCGGAGAACGAACGCTGCGATGTGTTGGCCGTGGAGAGCGCCGATGGCTACGATTTGCTGGTGGACGAAGGCTACGAACAAAGCGTTCAAAACATCTAAACGCACCCGTAGTTACGCCTACACAACCACTTTTTATTCACTCACTCAATTTCCCATGAAAGAAGAAGATCAAGTTCACCTGACCAATATCGCCAATTACATCAACGAAATAGAAGCCTACGTAGAGGGCATGGACTACCAGGACTTCGTCGATGAAGAAGAGGTGCGCATCACGGTGATGGAAAACTTACAGCACATTGGCCAGGCAGTCGATTTGTTGTCGGACGAGTATATGGAGCAATATACCGCCGTGGATATGCAGGTGCTGGAGGCATTCAAAGGGGCCAAGTATAGTGACGGGCTGGAGATAGACTTTCATCCTACCTGGAGCATCATTCAGAACGACTTACCGATGTTCCGGAACATTATCCTGACGGACACCGAGCGTATGGATATTCCGGACGACGATGATTTAAGCGACACGGCGTATAAGGCAGATCGAGATTAACTGTTTTTACGTCAATTAGGGCAGTTGGTCGATAATCTTTTTTAAGTGATTGATTTCCTCTTCACTTAGCTGTTCTTCTTTCACTAAGAAAGATACTAGCGTAGCCGGAGAGTCTTCAAAGTATCCGGACAATAACTTTTTGAGATATAACTTTCGATAGGCAGTCTTGCTGATGATCGGAAAGTATTCGTGGGTTTTTCCGTAGGCGGTGTAACCTAGATAGCCTTTCTTCTCCAGGATACGCACCACCGACGAGATGGTGTTGTAGGGCGGTTTGGTCGTCTCAGGCATTGCTTCGATAATATCTTTCACAAATGCTTTTCTCAGCTTCCAGAACAGTTGCATCACGCGTTCTTCCGTTTTGGTCAGTTCTTCCATTGGTTATTAGGGGTTAGGTAGGGGAGTTAAAACAAACTCAATCGCTACAGTTTTACCCGTTTCATCCGGCAAAGGATTGATGTTAACTTGTTCGGGATCAAAATAGCCCATTTCGGCAATAGCCCGTTGCGCTTCAACTAACTTGGCTCGGTTGAAGATCTCTCCCGATTGCATCGCAATTTGTTCCCGAATTTTCTCTTCCGGAACATTCCCATTTCCTTTGATGATGATCTCGCCTAGATTCACCACGTTTCCTTCGTAAATTTTCAACAACAAATCCGTTTCACCCGCTTCGCCGACTTGTTCCTCTACCTCCAGGTTGAAAAACAAGTACCCACGGTCCATATAAAGGGAAGAAATGTCGGGTCCGGTTGGCTGATAGTTCAGCCGATTGTTCAGCACCTGACGGTCAAAAACATCGCCCGGTTTCAGTCCCAGCGTTTCGTTTAGCATTTCATCGTTATACAACGTGTTCCCCTCCCAACGAATCTTGCCGATGACGGATCCGGCTACTAGGTCGGAAGAGGACTTACTTTCAGCGTTTGCTGTTTGGTTGGATAAAGTAGACTGCTGCGCAGGCGGCTCGTCAACGCAAGCAAAAAGTAAGAGTAAAGACGCGGCGGCCGGGACGAGAAGCGTGAAAAATAGCTTTTGAATTCTTAGCGAACGGGTTTGAGCAAGCATCTTGATACGTCGGTTAATTTGCTTACCGGCGAAGGCGGTGGCTAAAGGGACACTTTGGTGATTGGTCATTTTCAACAATAGGTGGGCGTACGCCTTTCGCTCGTCACCCTGACCGGCCACCGACGCGTCGGCCAGATACTCATGCACCTCGCGCAGGGCGTTTTTCAAGTACTTCAACAATGGATGAAACCAGAGCACAACTTCAGCCAGCGCTAGGAACAACAGGTCTGCACTGTGGTTTTGGCGGATATGCACCAACTCGTGTCCCATAATCCGGTTTATTTCCTCTTTTGATAGCTGCTGCGCTGTGGCAGGCAAAAACAGGAAGTGGAAAAATGAAAAAACAGGCAGCGGATGCGCCACGGTAACGATGCAATAACCTGATTTTTTCTCTTGACTGTTGCTTTGAATGAGTTGTTGCAAGCCTTTTAAATGGCCGACCAACCGGTAAATTTTGTAAAGGAATCCGATGGAGTACACCAGAAACGCACCGTACATGACAAAAGTGAATGCCCCGAGAGATGAGCCGGAGGGTACGATGCCATTTGTTCCACTAGTAGGGACTATCCAGCGGCTGGCATCCCAGGTAGCTAACGCCGGAAGGGATAGAACTTCATCGGTAGTCAACGACGATAAAAGGGCTGAGGGCGGGATGAGCGGAAGCAATAGGCTAAGCGCTACACTTGCCAGGAGATATGGCCGCATCCAGGAAAAATGCGTAGACCGGGCCAAAAAGCCGCGATACAGCAGGGCGAACACCGCAAGACACAAACTTGATTTGAGCAGATACAAAAGTAGACTAGCCATAGCGAAAATAGTTAACGTTTCAACAAAGCTAAAACTTATTTTTCAGGTTTACAACTGAAACTTAAGTTATAAAACTGAAAAGCCAGTTTAAAAGGTTTGAACACAAAAAAACTGCCAAGCGACGGGGCCTGGCAGTCCGGAAAGTTACTACGAAATGTCAATCGTCTTGGGTGGCTTGGGCTTAGCTTCCTCCCTTTTAGGAATAGTCAGCTTCAGCACCCCGTCTTCGTACTTGGCTTCCACCTTCTCGCCATCGGCGGTGGTGGGCAAGCTGAACGAACGCTGAAAAGAATGGTAGGCGTACTCGCGACGCGTGTACTTTCCTTTCTCCTCCTGTCCGTTGCTTTGCTCGCTTTCCGAAGAAATAGTGAGCAAGTCGTTGTGCAGCTCCACCCGGAAGTCGTCTTTCTTCATGCCGGGAGCGGCCATCTCGATCATAAAGTTGTCATCGTCTTCTTTCACGTTCACCTTAGGAACCGTGGTGTTGGTAGACGAAAAGTTGCTGCGGCGCCATTCGCTTAAATCGTTGTTAAAAAAGTCTTCTACAAACTGATTAAACGAAGGCATCAGGCCGCCTTGAACTCTAGCAGGTGTCATAACTTGTTAAATTTAAGTGAAAAAATAGACCCAAAAAATTGCTAAAAAGCGCTTCGAACAGCGCTCGAAAAACTATACTTCGTCGTTTGAAAAATGTTTCATAAAATCAGTAACTTTTGCTCGCGCGTTAAGTATCTACTGGTAACGACCAACCACTTTTTGCTATGAACGATCTTAGCCTTCCGTATGCCGTCGCGCTTTGCCTATACCAGACAACACCAGAGGACAAATCATCGGGCAGGTCATATCATTCATCCAAAAGATATTCGCCCTGATAGCTCCCTTGCACCCTGTTGCCGTCTTCCAGCAGCAAATCAAACGTGAGCGTATAGTCCGGATAGGCACCCGCCACTTCTACGTAGCCTCCGGTCACGGCAATGTCGGTATCAGGATCATCCCAATCTTTGTTTCCGTTGGTATCCAACGTGATAAAAGAGGCGGCATGATACCTACCTCCGGCCTTGGCCGGATCATCTCTGACATCATCTTCGCGGAGTCCGCCAAAGGCATAGCGACCAGTGGGAAGAGTTTCTCCGGGCGGCGCGTACAAACTGAAATCTAGGCTGATGCCATAGTTTTCAGGATACCACTGCGCGGCCAAAAAGCCTCCCAGGTTGATGGAGGTAACGTTCAGGGAGCCGTCGGTGAGCACGATATCAGTGTTATGATAATTATCATTGCTGATGATGAAGTTGAGCAAACCTTGCTCAAGTGTGTAAGCAGCTTCTGCATAACGGATTTCGTTGATGCCAACCGCTTCATCGGACGCTTCGGCCTCGTCATTAGAACAACTGCTCATGCCCATCAGGCATAGCAAAAAGGCGCACAGCAGGGCTGGTTTGCGTTTGTTCATGTTTGTTCTGTTTGGGTGAATGTCAATACGTTCTAAAGTCCGCCTGGTTTAAATATGCCGTTTTCAGCAACCACCACCGGGGGGTAATCACCGTACCTGAAAGCAGGGTTAACCCACAAAAATTCGCCGGTAGCCGCATCCAGGCACACCAATCCCACGGCTTCGTCCAGGTCGTCGATATCAAAAGACTGGCCCTGAAAATAAAGCCGTCCGTTGGCATACACCGGAGAGGTATCCACACTTACCCGGTCGTTTTCCCACAGCCGCTCCCCGGTTTCCAGCGAGACGGCAAAGGGCCTTCCGTTGATGCTGAAGGGCGCAACAGAACCCCGTTCATAAACGCCAAAGACAACCTCTCCGGCGACTGCCGGACTGATTGCGGCAGCATCATCGCCGCCCGCGTCAGCTTCCCACAGCAACCGACCCGTATGGCGGTCCAGGCAATACAGACGGGCTTCTATTCTTTCTGTGCTTCCCTGAAAAAGAATTTTGTCACCGGCAATGGTCGGGGTGCTGGCTCCGTCATCTTCATCGACGGGAAACTGCCAAAGGACTGCTCCGGTTTCCAGGTCGCGGGCTTCAAAGGTATTGCTGGGCACGTAGACAACGTCATCGACAATAGCGGTGCTGCCGGTGAGTCCTTGTTCACTAAGCGGCACCCGCCAGATTCGTTCTCCGGTGGTGATATCGATGCAGTGCAGGTAGTTTTCATCAAAGGAAGTGCCCGTGCCATGCACCAGGCGGTTGCCGCTGATCGCCGCCCGTCCGTACATGTTTTCGTAATAGCCCTCAGGATCAAGTTTGAAATCATACTGCCATTTGATATTGCCGGTAGCCGCATCGGCCGCCACCATGATACCATATAAACCGGCTACAAAAATGGTATTGTTGTGGTAAACCGGCAACATCTTGGCAATGCTGCTATTGTAATAATCAGGTATACCGGTCTCCCACAGCATTTTCTTGGATGGCAGATCAATAGCCGTCAGGCCATTGTCGTCGTTGACACAATAGACGACACCTTCGTGGTATTCGGGCAGGTTGTCGATATCATTGTGCTGATCGAAAGCAAACACCAACTCGTTGGCCCCGGTGTTGGGATCTGCCACGTGCAGTTCTTCGTATACGGCCACCACCAGCAACTCGTTGAGCGAAGGGCCGGCTGTGAGGATGGGGTTATCCACTGAGTCTGGACCATCATCCGGCACCACTTCGTCCGAAGAATCGCAATGCACAAGCAGCAGTCCCATGCCTAAAATGACAAACGGCGGAATGATTCTTCGTACCATGTCTGAAATTAGTGTATGCTACTAAATTTTCTCATCGGTCAAAAAGTTGAGTTACTTAATGTTCGTGTCGACGCGAACCTTATTCATTTTTCAAAACATGACAGCAGCAACAAAAGTAAGCGTAAAGCAACGATAGTTTTTTCGCGTAAGCTGGGTTTTTTTAGCAGTAGTCCAACGTGATAGCCAAAAAAAGCCCCGTCCGCAGACGAGGCCCTTGATCCATTGCTTTCAACTACCGGCAATTACAATCCAACTCCGTAGAACTGAGTTTCTTCCGGACGGTCGGGGTAGACGCCCTCGATGAGCACCCCACCGCTTTCCTTCTTCACCGCTTCGGTGAGATCATCTACCGACTTGATCGGTTTGTTGGCCACCCGGGTAATGATAAAGTCCGGTCGCACGCCCTGCTGCCGCAGTTTGCCGGGGTAAGTACGCACCACCTGCACTCCGTAGTCCAGGTCGAGTTCCTTGAGCTCCTCAGCGTTCAGCTCCTTGAACTGCGCTCCTAGCGATTCTAGCTCGGTGCTGCGCTCACGGCTGGCCACCATTTCGTTGCCTTCCATACCCTTTAGCTTCAGGGTGATCGTCTTCTCATCACCGCCGCGCACCACCGTCACGTCTACCTGATCGCCGGGTCGCTTGCGGCCTACGTACGACTGCAAGTCAGCGCTTTTATTGGTGCGCTTTTCATCCACTTGCACAATCACATCGCCTTCTTTCAGGCCAGCCTCAGCTCCGGCACCACCGTCCATTACGTTTTCCACGTATACTCCACGGTTCAAGTCCAGGTCGTATTTCTCAGCGGTAGCGGCGTTCACGTCCACAATACCTACCCCAATGAGGGCCCGCTGCACTTTTCCGTACTCTCTTAGGTCGTCAATCACTTTTTTGACAATATTAGAGGGAACCGCAAATGAGTAACCCGCGTACGAACCGGTTGGACTCATGATGGCCGTGTTGATGCCGATCAAATCACCGTCTACGTTGGTCAGCGCCCCGCCGCTGTTGCCCGGGTTCACCGCCGCGTCGGTCTGAATGAATGATTCAATAGCATACTGGTCCTGGCGTCGCAAGATGTCAATGTTGCGTCCGGTAGCGCTCACAATCCCGGCCGTCACCGTAGAGTTCAAGCCCATCAGGGGGTTGCCGGCGGCCATCACCCATTCGCCCACCTTCACATTGTCGGAGTTGGCCAGCGTGAGTGCCGGAAGGCTTTCTTCTTCTATTTTGATCAGCGCCACGTCGGTGGTGGGGTCAGTACCGATCACCTTGGCGGTGTAGGTACGGTTGTCGGTGAGCACCACCGCCAGTTCGTCGGCATCCGCCACCACGTGGTTGTTGGTCACGATATAGCCATCGGAGCTGATAATCACTCCTGAGCCGTAGCCGGTGCGAGGACCCTGCTGCTGAGGCATGCCGCGAAAAGAATCACCAAAGAAATCGCGAAACATTTCCGGAATCTGCTGCAGGCGAGGGTCTTCTTCACCTTCACCACCATCGTTTTGGGCCACCACGCCCTGGGTAGAGGTGATGTGCACCACGGCCGGGGTCACCTTGGCCGCGGCCACCGTGAAATCAAAGGGAACCGCGGCGGCTGTAGCGGCCGATCGGGGTTCGTCGAGATACGTGGCAAACGCGGTTTGCGTAGCCGGCTCAACCCGAATGGTTTGCGGGTCTCTGAGCAAAAAATGATAGGCGGCCAGCGTCACCAAACTGGCAAACAGCGCCGCAATAAAGGGAGGGATTATCTTTTTCATGTCTTGTTTGTTATGGATTAAGTTTTACTGATTATACTAATTGTCGATGCATTGGTTTGACTGATTTTTATTTTTCCTACGACAACCTAACAGCCAGGTTTACCGAATGATTGCGTACCCGCCGTTAAAAAATGTTAAAGGGATAAATTTTGGGAATAGTGCGATTATTCGCTTGGGACGTATAACTTTGCTCCATGGCAGAAACCATCCTGATCGTTGACTTTGGCTCGCAATACACCCAACTGATCGCCCGTCGGGTGCGCGAACTCAATGTCTACTGCGAAATCCATCCCTACCACCACCTCAGCGCCGCCCCCTCGGCCGACCAAATCAAGGGCGTCATCCTGTCGGGCAGTCCCTGTTCAGTAATCGACCCAGACGCTCCGACCGTTGATCTGGCTCGCTTCATGGGCCAGGTGCCGGTGCTGGGCATCTGCTACGGTGCCCAACTCATGGCCCACACCCACGGGGGCGAGGTGGTGCCCTCGCGCATCCGCGAGTACGGCCGCGCCCGCCTGTCGCGCGTGGACACCCACGCGGGCCTGCTCAAAGAACTCACTCCCGACTCGGTGGTGTGGATGTCGCACGGCGATACCATTGCTCACGTGCCCGAAGCCTTTGAAGTGATCGCCAGCACTCCCACCGTGGCGGTGGCCGCCTTCAAGGTGCGCGACCAAGAAACCTACGGTATTCAGTTTCATCCCGAGGTGACGCACTCGGTAGAGGGCAAAACGGTGCTGCGCAACTTTGTGGTGCATTTGTGCGGCTGCGCCCAAGACTGGACGCCCGACATCTTCGTGGAAACCACCGTGGCAAGCTTGCAAGAGCAACTACAGGACGATCAGGTGGTGTTGGGCCTGTCGGGCGGGGTGGACTCGTCGGTGGCGGCCATGCTGCTGCACCGGGCGATTGGCAAAAACCTGCACTGTATCTTTGTGGACAACGGCCTGCTGCGCAAGGATGAGTTCGAGCAGGTGCTGCACTCCTACCAGGGCATGGGACTCAACGTAACCGGCGTAGACGCCAAAGAGGAATTTTACCGGGCGCTGGCCGGGGTGAGCGACCCGGAACAGAAACGCAAAGCCATCGGCGGCACCTTCATTGAAGTGTTCGACCGCGAGGCCCACCGCATTCAGAACGTGCGCTGGCTGGGGCAGGGCACCATCTACCCCGATGTGATCGAGTCGGTGTCGGTAAAGGGCCCGTCGGCCACCATCAAGTCGCACCACAACGTGGGCGGTTTGCCCGAAACCATGAATCTGCGGGTGGTGGAACCACTGCGCATGCTCTTTAAAGACGAAGTGCGGGTAGTGGGCAAAACCCTGGACATCGCCGATGCGATTTTGCAGCGGCACCCCTTTCCTGGTCCGGGCTTGGCCATTCGTATCCTGGGCGAAGTGACGCCCGAGCGCATCCGCATCCTGCAGGAGGTAGATCATATCTTCATTAGCGGACTCAAAGCAAACGATCTGTACAACGAGGTGTGGCAGGCCGGAGTTATGTTATTGCCCATTCAGTCGGTGGGCGTGATGGGCGACGAGCGCACCTACGAGCAGGTGGTGGCGCTGCGCGCGGTGAGCAGCGTCGACGGCATGACGGCCGACTGGAGCCACCTGCCCTACGATTTTCTGGGCGACGTCTCCAACGAAATCATCAACCGGGTGAAGGGAGTGAACCGGGTGGTGTACGATATTAGCTCTAAACCCCCGGCCACTATCGAGTGGGAATAGCCAAACCAAGCTTTACTAAAATTACTCTTTCAGTTTCAGTTCAATGAGAACCTTTATGAATACATGCATCAGAACGATCGGATGGAGCCTGCTGTTAGTGGCCGGCATGCCCTTTGCTTTCGGGCAAGTGGGCAGCAACACGGCGGCGCTGTTCAAGGAACGCTACGAGCGCGGCAAGGAGCAGTATGAACGGGGCGATTATGCCTCCGCCATTGAGGCCTTCCGCTCGCTGAGTCGCACCGAAGACGGCAACCCCTACACCATCTATGCCTCGTTCTACTTTGCGCTGTCGGCCTTTCAGCAGCAAGACTACGCCCTGGCCAAGAACATGCTGTTGCAGATCAAGAGCAAGTACCCCAAGTGGAGCAAGATGAGCGACGTAGACTACTGGTTGGCCAACGCCTACTTTGAACTGGAGGATTACGCGCAGGCAATGGCGCTCATTGAGTCGCTGGACCAACAGAAGGGCACCACCCGCAGCAGTGTGGAGGACGCCCAGGCGATGCGAGAATTTTACGTATCGCGCCTCGACGACCCCGAGCGCCTGCGCACGCTGCTCGAAAGCTACCCCCAGGACAAACTGATCGCTACCCAGTTGGTGGAGCAACTGGTGACCAGTGGTGAGAATCTCGACCTCAAAGACTCCCTAGTGCAGGCGTTTGGCATCGATGAAACCACCTTTGGCGTGGCCTCTCAGGCCTCTTCCATCAAGAAGAGCGTGTACAACGTAGCGGCTTTCCTCCCCTTTTTCTACAACAAACTGATGGTAGAAAACGAGCGGGTCGGTAACGATTTCGTGGTGGAACTGTACCAAAGCATGCGCATGGCGGCGAAGGACTTGCAAGAGCAAGGGGTCAATGTACAGCTATACGCCTACGATACCGAGCGCGACTACGACGCTACCCAACGCTTGCTCGAAAAAGATGAGGTCAACAACATGGACGTGATCATCGGGCCGTTGTTCCCCGGGCCTTTCCGGGCGGTGTCGGAGTTTACCCAGGAGCAGCAGATTTACATGTTCAATCCGATATCCACCAACCCCCTGGTGATGCAGGGCAACCCGTTTTCATTTCTGAGCAAACCGAGCCTACTCACCGAGGCCCGCCAGGCTGCCCGCTTCGCCCGCGATACGCTCAACCGACCGGTGGCGGTGGTGGTCACCGACGACACCAAGCAGGATACCGCCCGCGTGGGAGCGTTCATTCGTACCTTCCGACAAGATGATCCCGACCGAGAGGTGCACCTTGAAGTGTTTCGGAGTTTCAACGTAGACGCCATCGAGGACTTTGTGGATACGCTGATCTACTACGGCGAACGAAACGAAACCGAACCGCCCGTGGTCTACGTGGCCTCTAACAACGAATTGGTGATCACCAACACCATCAGTGCGGTGGTGATGGCCAAAACGCCGGTAACGCTGGTCGGCAACGACAGCTGGTTTGATATCACCAGCATCACCTACGAACAATTGGAAGAACTCGACGTTCACTTTTTGAGTCCCGGCCACACGGAGCACCGGCGGCGCAGCGTGAAGAATTTCGAGGAGGCGTACCGAAAGAAATACAACGCGGTGCCCAGCAAATACGCCTACGCGGGCTACGACGCCATGTACTACATCGGACAGATGCTGCAGGAGTACGGAACCTACTTTCAGGAGTTTTATACCAGCACTAAACCGGTGAAGAGCCTTTTGTTTGCCGGATACAACTACTTTGAGGCGCAAGACAACCAGGTGGTTCCCATCGTCCGCTTTGAGGATGGGGTGCTGCGCGAAGCGTTATCCGAGGAAGAGTAGTAGTCCGTTTTTTTTTCACTTTGTTCAACCCAATCTCGATGCCCACCACCGACCGAAGTAAAGAACTATTTGCCCAGGCCCAACGCGTGATTCCGGGCGGAGTCAACTCACCCGTGCGGGCGTTCAAAGCGGTGGGCGGCGACCCCTTGTTTATCCGCTCGGCGAAGGGCCCCTTCGTATACGACGAAGATGGTAACGAGTATGTTGAACTGATCAATTCCTGGGGACCCATGATCCTGGGGCACGCCCATGAGCTGGTGCAGACCGCTATTCGCGAGGCGCTGCCCGATTCGTTTTCTTTCGGTGCCCCCACCCAACGCGAAATTGCGATTGCCGAGCAGATTGTGGCGATGGTCCCGTCGGTCGAGAAGGTGCGCATGGTCAACTCCGGCACCGAAGCGGCCATGTCGGCCGCCCGCCTGGCTCGGGGCTACACCGGCCGCGATAAAATCGTGAAGTTTGAGGGCTGCTACCACGGGCACGGCGACTCATTTCTGATTGCCGCGGGCAGCGGGGCCATGACCGCCGGGGTACCCAACAGCCCGGGCGTCACCGTTGGTACCGCCCAGGATACACTGCTAGCCACCTACAACGACCTGGACAGCGTGCGGACGCTCATCGAGCGCAATCCGGAGAGTATTGCGATGATTATGGTGGAGCCGGTGGCGGGCAACATGGGTTGCGTGTTGCCCAACGAAGGGTTTCTGGAAGGCCTGCGGGAGCTGTGCACCGAGCACGGCATCCTGCTGATTTTCGACGAGGTGATGACGGGTTTTCGTCTGGCCCCCGGCGGTGCGCAGCAACGCTACGGCGTGATGCCCGATATGAGCGCGCTAGGAAAGATCATCGGCGGGGGCCTGCCCGTGGGTGCCTACGGCGGCCGGGCCGAGGTGATGGATTTCGTTTCGCCCGTGGGGCCGGTCTACCAGGCGGGCACCCTGTCGGGCAACCCCATCGCAATGGCGGCCGGATACGCCATGCTCCAACACCTGGCCACCCACCCCGACGTCTATGAGCAAGTAGACCGCCGCACCACCGCCATCGTAGAGGGCTTTCGCGACAATCTGAGAAAACTGAACCTGAGCTACACCATCAACCACGTGGGCTCCATGTTTAGCCTGTTCTTCACCGACCAGCCCGTCACCGACTTCCGCTCGGCCAGCACCTCGGATACCAAGCGTTTTGGGCACTACTTTCAGCAAATGCTCAGCCGGGGGATCTACCTGGCCCCCTCCCAGTTCGAAGCGTTGTTCGTCAGCACCGCCCTTACCGACGAATTGGTGGAACGCATTGTGAAAGCCAACTACGAATCGTTGAAGGCAATTCATTAGCAAAAATCCGCTAACCCCGCAAAACGGTACGCGTGCAATAACCGACCGTTAACGCATTATTAATTTTGCCAGCAGTAGCTATTTTAGCAGCGATGAAATGCCAAAACCACAGCGTTGTGAACAAGTTATTCCTCGTGTGTCTTCTGTTGATCGGAGGAAGCACCGCCACCCTTGCCCAGGGACTTTCGTCCAAAGCGGCCATCACCTACGAAGAACTCTACGACGATCCCTATTCTATCAATAAGCTTTTCCTGCACCTTCAGCCCATGTACGCTGAACTTTCGGCAACCAACGTGACGGCGGGGTTTGGCATTGGGGCCAACTACTACCTGGAAAACAAAGCCGATTTTCACGTCAGCTTCCGACAAGCCTACACCCAGGCCTTCGACCTAGCCCGCGACGCGGCGGTGAAGAACCAGATCATCGTGAACGAACCAAACAACTTCACCTACGGAGAAATCGGGGCTACGTATCACATCCAGGATTTTGAGGACGATGGTGATACCAAGTTGGCTTTGTATTCTCGTAAATATAATAAGGGCAATCGCTGGGCGGCGCACATGCCTGAGCATATCATCATTCCCACCAAGGTGCGCAAGGTGCGGGGCGTTCGGTTAGGCGGCTTTGCCTTCGACACTTCTCTGGACCTGAAACGCATCGCCGAAGCGCAAACCGTCGTGTTGGAAGACGCCCAGGGACCATTCCCACAGGGGGCCTACGTGCACACCAATCAAGTGGTGAAAGGAGCCTTTATTGGCGGGTCGATGAGTTGGTTCCGCAACATGGCCATCAAGCCCGATAAGGGGTATTCTATATTATCATCCAACAGTCTGCTCACTACCTTCGCTGATTTCATGTTTGCGCCTAGCATTATGCTTGAAGACGTGGAGTACCGTGACCCTGCTCAGCCTACAGCGAGGCGTATTTTTTCTACCGACCAGATTGAAACTAAAGCGTGGGGCTATCGGCTGGGCATCGAGGGCAAGACCAATCGCACCATCGGCTGGGCCTACGGAGCCGAAGTGGGTTCCCGTCCGGGGATAAAGGGAAAAGGTTTTTTTGCCATGATCAAGGTAAGCCTACCGGTATACAGCACTAGTCTAAACAGCCGCCGCGAAGCGTTTGGGAAGTAGTTCTGGGTTGAAAGGTTCGGGGTTCTAGGTTCTTAGTGCAAAAACTCAGAACCAAGAACTCCGAACCTAGAACCTACTAAACTACAACTTTCCCTTCGTGCTAGGCAATTTATCTAAATTCTTCACATCGCGCTGCACGGCCATCTTGATCGACTTGGCGACCGCCTTAAAGATCGCTTCAATCTTGTGGTGCTCGTTGTCTCCCGTAGCCTGAATGTTCAGGTTGCATCGGGCGGCGTCGGAAAACGATTTAAAGAAGTGATAAAACATTTCGGTGGGCACGTCACCTACCTTCTCCCGCGTAAATTCCGCCTCCCACACCAGCCACGGCCGACCGCTGAAGTCAATGGCCGCCTGGGCCAGCGCGTCGTCCATCGGCAACAAAAAACCGTAGCGCTCGATGCCTTTTTTATCGCCGATGGCCTCTCGGTAGGCTTCCCCCAGGGCCAGGGCGGTATCCTCAATGGTGTGGTGCTCATCAATGTGCAAATCGCCCTCTACTTTCACCTGCAGGTTGACCCCTGAGTGTTTGCCCAGTTGGTCGAGCATGTGGTCGAAGAAGCCTAGCCCGGTATCCACTTCGGTCATTCCTTGTCCATCTAAAGTGAGCAAAATACGAATGTCGGTCTCCTTGGTGATGCGCGTCACTTGCGCCGCGCGCACCGGCAACCGAAGGCGACGGTAGATGGCATTCCAATCGGTGGTGCTCAGTACCGCATCATCCGATGGTTCTTCGGAAACGAAAATCGCTTGGGCTCCCAGGTTTTTGGCCAATTGCACGTCGCTAAGCCGGTCGCCAATCACAAAGGAACCAGACAGATCGTAGTCCCCTTCCAGGTAGTGCGTGAGCAGCGCCGTGCCCGGTTTGCGGGTGGGCGAATTGTCGGCGGGAAACGTGCGGTCGATCAAAATTTCGTCGAAGCGAACGTTTTCGCCCTCCAGCACCGACAACATCTTGCGGTGCGCGGGCCAGAAGGTGTCTTCGGGAAAGGAGTCGGTACCCAATCCGTCTTGGTTAGTGATCATCACCAGCCGGTAGTCGGTTTCTTCGGCAATCTTGCGCAGGGCGGAGATCGCTCCGGGCACAAACTCGAGCTTCTCGAACGAATCAATTTGTTCGTCCTCCGGTTCGCGGATGATGGTGCCGTCGCGGTCGATGAAGAGTACTTTTTGCATGGTTTAAACGTGGGTTGGCTCAGAAAGTGTTTCCAAGGCACGAAGCAGGGCCTTGTTTTCTTCGGGGGTGCCTACCGTGATGCGCAGTGCCCCTTCACAGAGTTTTAGATGCGACTGGTTGCGCACAATGATTTTTTGTGCCAACAGGTGCTGATACGCCCGGGACGCATCGGACACCCGCACCAGCAAGAAATTGGCATCGGAGGGAAACACGTGCTCCACCACCGGCAGCTTAAGCAAATCGGACGCCAGGCGCTCGCGCAGGGCAATGAGTTGCCGCACCGAAGCGCGCATCTCCGCCTCATGCTCCAGCAGCTCCAGCGCCCGCTGTTGCGTGAGGGCGTTCACGTTGTAGGGCATCTTGATCTTGTTGAGCACCGCAATGATCTCGGGCGAGGCAAAGGCCATGCCGAGGCGCAGGGCGGCCATGCCCCAGGCTTTACTCAGGGTGTGCAGCACCACCAAGTTGGGATAATCCAACAAGCGCGTGGCAAAACTTTCGGACTGGGCAAAATCCTGGTAGGCTTCGTCGACCACTATCAAACCCGGAAATTCCTCTAGCCAGTGCTCGATCACCGCGCCGTTGAGCAGGTTGCCGGTGGGGTTGTTGGGCGAGCAAAAGAAAATCATCTTGGTATGCTCGTTTACCGCCTGGCGCAGGGCCGCTTCGTCGATGGTGTAGGCTTCGGTGAGGCTGGCCTCGTGCATCGGCACGTTGTTCACAGCGGCGGCCACGCGGTACATGCCAAAGGTGGGCGGCAGCGTCACCACGTTGTCGTGCTGCGGTTCGCAAAAGGCTTTCATCAGCAGGTCGATGATCTCGTCGCTGCCGTTACCTAAGAAAATGTTCTTGGGAGAAACGTGTTTCACCTCCGCCAAGCGCTGCTTCAGTTGCGATTGGTAGGGATCAGGATAGCGGTGAAACGCTGATTGGTCGGGAGGAAGGCCCGCGGTGCCAAAAGAGTTTTCGTTAGCATCCAGAAAAGTGCCCTCGGAGCCCTGGTATTCGTCCCGCGCCGAGGCGTAGGGCTTCAGCGTGCGAATGTGCGGGCGGATAAGGGAATTAAGGTCGAACATAATCTTAGGGTAGGAGTAGGCTTTGCAGATACAGGATGGATGGATTCTTTTGAGCGACTAGCTCACGGATAAGTCGCTCAAAATTTGGTAGGCGGTTATTGATGATTCGGTGTAAAGTACTTGGGTTACCTGGCAGATTATACGTGGTTACTTCAATTTTAGAAGTCTTGGATGCTTTAAGTATTATTAAAGATCGGTCAGCTTTTCCTTCAGTATAAACTTTCAACCTCAAAAAACTTGTCCAGATTGAAAAAAACATCAGTATCCATGTCAGTTAGTT
This sequence comes from Cyclobacteriaceae bacterium, assembly GCA_965217305.1. Taxonomy (GTDB): domain Bacteria; phylum Bacteroidota; class Bacteroidia; order Cytophagales; family Cyclobacteriaceae; genus Tunicatimonas. The sequence goes on along the minus strand of CBDCHN010000012.1, from coordinate 767,587 downwards.
CGCTAATGTCATCGCGAGTTAGACGCTTTAATTTAGTTTGATAATCTTCTAGATAAGTAACGAATACGTTAAGATCGGATAGCTTGGTCTTCTCAATAAGGGGAACCAAGAAATAAGGATTATGAGTGACAAGAAAGTACTGATTATCCGTATCATGCGCCATGCGGTCGGCAATGTCTCGGACATAAAAGGGCGACATATGGCTTTCCGGTTCTTCTAAAAGGATAGTAGAATCTTTATTTGTCTCAATCACCGCCCAATAGAAAATGATGCGTTGCAACGTATCGGAAAGCGTTGGATAGGGATGGGTATAGAGCACGTCGTCCTGCTCTTTGATGATCTCGATTTCTTTGTCACTAATCCGCAAACCCAAACGATATCCTTTTTCTTTCAGTAAGGCAGATACCATACTCTTCAACGGTTTATTATTCATCAAAACGTTGAATAGATTGCTTCCGTGGGGCGGGTTGAGAGAGTCACCGTATTCCCGATAGTTCACTAATACTTTGAACTGGTAGAACTTAATAGGAACATTTAAGAGAGCGGAGGAACCGTTCTTCCTCTCCAAATCAAACTCAAGCATCTCCCTTTCTACTCCGTCTTCTTCTACCACTATCACTACCTTATCGTGATTCAGTCTATAAGAATAGTTGTCAGCTTCAACCTGAGGTTCATTACCAGGAGAAGTCTCATTGTCATAAAACAGGTTATCTACTTTTTGATACCGAATTGGAACTTCGTCAGTCTTGTAGTTATGAACTAACGAAAACATTCCCAGCGCCTCCAAAATATTAGACTTCCCCGTATTTGGCTCGCCGATAAACACGTTGACCCGCTTGGCCTTGAAGTCCAGCTTCTTGATCGACTTGAAATTCCGAATGGATACGTTCTTGATCATAGTTTTTTAAGATTACAAAGATTCTTCGAACCACCTTGAGCGTCCCACGCAAGGCGTCCTCACTGCCACGAAGATAAGCGGAATAATGATATCGAATAAGGAATGTCAAAGGGCTGCTAGCACTTCAACATTCATCATTCCTTGCTCATGATTCGATGTTCAAACACTCCGCACGCTGCCATTTAACTATTCAATTCAGCCAACCGCAGCGTCACCGCCCGCTGGTGGGCCACCAACTCCTCGGCTTCGGCCATCACGGCCACCGACGGTCCCAGCCGCTGCAATCCGGCGGGCGAAATTTCTTGGTAGGTGATCTTCTTCACAAAGGTGTCGAGCGACACCCCGCTGTAGGCCTTCACCAGTCCGTTGGTGGGTAGGGTGTGGTTGGTGCCCGAGGCGTAGTCGCCGGCCGATTCGGGAGTGTAGTGCCCCAGAAACACAGACCCCGCATTGATGATGTGATCCATCGCATCGCGGGGATTTTCCGTGGCGATGATCAGGTGTTCGGCTCCGTATTCGTTGAGCAGGTCGTAGGCCGTAGCTAAGTCGGGCACCACCAGCGCCACGCTACTCTCAAGCGCTTGCTCCGCAATTTTACGCCGGGGCAGGTCCGCCAACTGTTCGCGCAACGATTCCTGCACCCGCTCTACCAAGCTTGCTTCGGTGCTCACCAGCACCACCTGGCTGTCCACGCCGTGCTCGGCCTGCGAGAGTAGATCAGCCGCCACGAAGGTCGGGTTCGCCGAAACATCGGCCAGCACCGCCACTTCCGACGAACCTGCCAGGATATCAATGGCCACTCCGTGCTGACTCACCAGTTGCTTGGCCACGGTGACGTACTGGTTGCCCGGCCCCACAATTTTGTAGACCGCCGGAATGCTCTCGGTGCCGTAGGCCATCGCGGCCACCGCCTGCGCCCCGCCCACCCGGAATATTTTTTTGATACCTACCAAGTCGGCGGTGTAGAGAATGGCGGGGTGCACCTGGCCTTTGCGGTTGGGAGGCGTGCATAAGATCACCTCGCGGCAACCTGCCAGCGCGGCCGGTACGCCCAGCATCAGCACGCTAGAGAACAGGGGGGCCGTGCCGCCCGGAATGTACACTCCTACGCGCTCGATAGGCACGCTGCGCCGCTCGCAGCGCACGCCCGGCATGGTTTCTACCGACAGGGGTTCGGTGTGCTGGGCGCGGTGAAACTTCTCGATGTTCTCTTTGGCTACCTGGATGGCGTCCCGCAGGGCCGGACTGATCTGCTCCCGCGCCGCCTGAATCTCCGCTTCGCTCACGGTCAGTTCGTTCAGCTCCACGTGGTCGTACTCCAGCGAAAACTGCCGCAGAGCACTATCGCCGCGCTTTCTGACCTTCTTTAAAATCGGTGACACGATTTTTTTGGTCTGCTTAAACTTCTGCGTCGGCCGCTCCAACAAACTTTTCCATGCGCTGGGCGGCGGGTTGTGCACTACGTTCATACGATCATTTTTTCGATGGGTACCACCAAAATCCCTTCGGCTCCAGCGGCCCGCAGTTGTTCAATCGATTCCCAAAAGGCATCCTCGTTCACTACCGAGTGAATAGAGTTCCACCCCGGCATGGCCAGGGGCAATACCGTGGGGCTGCGCATGCCTGGCAAGAGTTCAATGATACGCTGCGTGGCCTCTTCGGGAGCGTTGAGCAGAATATACTTATTGTTTTTACCCGCCTGCACCGCGTCGATGCGGAAGATTAGTTGTTGGGTTAACTGCTGCTTGGCGGCGCTGGCTCCGGGATGGCCGATCAGCACCGCTTCGGAGCGAAAGATGGTTTCTACCTCCTTTAAACCGTTGCTCAACAATGTGCTGCCGCTGCTCACGATGTCGCACACCGCGTCGGCCAACCCGATGCTCGGGGCAATCTCCACCGACCCGCTGATCTCGTGAATCTGGGCGTTGATCTGATGGGCTTCCAGAAAGTCCCGCAGAATCTTGGGGTAGGAAGTGGCGATGTTTTTGGCCTCAAAAAACGATACGTCGGTATACTCCTTGTCGCGCGGAATGGCCAACGACAGTCGGCACCTGGAGAACCCTAGCTTTTTGAGCGCTTCCACGTTTTTGTGCTTCTCGGCCACTTCGTTCTCGCCCACAATGCCGAGGTCGGCCACGCCGTCTTCCACGTAGCCCGGAATGTCGTCATCGCGCAAAAAGAGCAGTTCGGCCGGGAAATTGGAGGCTACTGCCTTGAGTTTGTTGGCACCGTTGCTGAAGTGGATGCCGCACTCGCGCAGCAGTTCCAACGACTTATCACTCAGGCGTCCTGACTTCTGAATGGCGATTCTGATTTTTTCTTCCATTTATTTGCGTGCTTTCGGCCACCAAAGCTTTGTCCCCTCTTAGCGTTAGTCGCTCCGTAAAGTTGGTTGCCAACCGGTAACAGCACGCAAATATAGAAAAAGCAGTCCCAAAATTTCTTACGGTATTCGCTATTCGGGGTTGGATATTTAATATTCTCTTCCTTCTTTCGTTCCTTGCTGTCTTATCCACCGTATGCGTCACGAACCTATTCCGCCAGACCTGTTTATCTCAAATCGTAAAAACTTAGTCAAGCTGCTGAAAGACAAGTCGTTGGCGGTACTTAACAGCAACGATATTTTGCCCACTAACGCTGACGGCACCCTACGTTTGGTGCAAAATTCCGATCTGTTTTACCTCACCGGCATCGACCAGGAAGAAACCGTGCTGCTGCTCGCCCCCAACTTCCCCGATGAGGCCTACCGGGAGGTGTTGTTCGTGAAAGAAACCAGCGAATTGATCGAGGTGTGGGAGGGGCACAAGTATACCAAAGAAGAGGCCACCGCGGCCTCGGGCATCACCAACGTGGTTTGGCTGTCGGACTTTGACCGTATCTTCAACACCCTGATGGTCGAGGCCGAGCACGTGTACCTGAACACCAACGAGCACCTACGGGCCAGCGTGCGGGTGGAGACCCGCGACGCGCGCTTTATCAAATTTTGCCAGCAACAGTATCCGCTGCACCACTACGAGCGCCTGGCTCCGCTGATGCACCAGCTGCGGGCCATCAAATCGGAAGCAGAGATTGCTCGCCAACAGCAGGCCTGCGACATCACCGAGCGGGCTTTTCGGCGGGTGCTTAAGATGGTGAAACCCGGCGTGAAGGAATATGAGGTTGAGGCCGAATACCTGCACGAGTTTGTGCGCAGTGGCTCCCGCGGCTTCGCCTACGAACCGATTGTCGCTTCGGGGGCCAACGCCTGCGTGCTGCACTACCTTGACAACCACGCCACCTGCCAGGTCGGAGAGGTGCTGATGATGGACATCGGTGCCGAATACTCCCGCTACTACGCTGACATGAGCCGGTCGATTCCGGTGAGCGGGCGTTTCACCGAGCGGCAGCGGGCGGTGTACGATGCGGTGTTGCGGGTGCAACGAGAGGCTATGACGCTACTGCGTCCGGGCAACACCATCAAAGAATACCACAAAGAAGTGGGCAACATCATGGAAAGTGAGCTTATCGGACTGGGCCTGCTCGACGCTGCGGAGGTGAAGAAACAAGACGAGAAGAAACCGCTCTACAAAAAGTACTTTATGCACGGCACTTCGCACCACCTGGGCCTCGACGTGCACGACGTGGGCAACGTATACCGCCCCTTCGAGGTGGGCATGGTGTTCACCGTGGAGCCCGGCATCTACATCCGCGAAGAAAACCTGGGTATCCGACTAGAAAACAACGTGGTGATCACCGCAGACGGAGTGCACGATCTGATGCGCAACATTCCCATCGAAGCCGAAGAAATTGAAGATTTGATGAACACGCCGTAGGCTTCGGTCGCGACCGAAGCCTACCGGCGATAACCGCCACCCCCGCCGCCCTGCGGCTTGGGTCGGGCTTCGCTCACGCGCAGGGCTCTTCCCCCGAAGTCGGTGCCGTCGAGGTTTTCAATAGCGGCCGAAGCATCTTCGTCGCTGGGCATCTCAACGAAACCAAAGCCGCGGGACTGTCCCGAGTCGCGATCCTGAATAACTTTAGCGGAGCTCACTTCGCCGTAGGCTTCAAAGAGTTCGCGAAGTTCGTCGTCTTGAACCTTGAAGTTAAGGTTCGCTACGTAAATGTTCATGTTCTTGAGTAGTTAATGGCCACCGGAAGGTATCGATGTGCCTTGTGTTAGGTTGAGGATAATTTGTTGTGTGGCAATATATCAATTCTTTCCAAAAACTTGCTCTGAGTGGCAATAAAAATCAAGACGACATCTAAATTGTGGTTGTTGCAGCGTTGTCCCAAACCGGGTGCTTTATATTCAAAATTCTGTTATATTCACGATCAGTGCGAAAGCAGTCAGCCAACTAAGATTGTTTCAATAGTTACTAAACTCGGAAGCCATGCTCGCAAAAATTGACAATAAACAGCTTCTAATCTTAAGCATTGCGGTTTCACTCTACTTTGCGTTTCTGTTTCTAAATGCTTATGGGTTAAAGTTTGACAACGTTTTTATCGGGGTAATTCAAGAATTAGTTACTATTCCGATGCTTCTAGCACTGCTATTTTTATTTCTGTTCTCTGTTATGAGCTCGCTTAGAGATAAGTTTTCGACTAAAAAAGTTCGTTTTGGGCCTTCATAGTGCTACTTTTTACAAGCATTGTTACATTTGGGAGTTTTGTGATTAGCGGATAATACCAATTTGCAGGAGCCGCTTAAATACTGTCAGGCTCCTCTTACCAAAATGATACAAATAAACATTGGTAAAAAATGGGATTCACAAGATCACCTTGTAGTCCTTAGAAAGAGGGTTTGCTCTCGGGCACCGCTTCGGTAGCCTGAGTAAGCACGGTTTCGTCGCGGGAGGCAACGGCTCGTTTTTCGTGGAAAAACAGGGTAAACAATACTAGCACCACCGCCGCCAGCACCGCGGGAACCAGCCAGATGTTATCCCACTGATACACCGTGGTGCCGCTCACTTCGTCCACCACCGCGTAGTTTTCGGCCACGATGCCCGACAGGGCCGAGCCGATGAACATGCCCACGCCGTAGGTGGCGAAGGTGATGAGCCCCTGCGCGGCGTTCTTGATGTGCTTGGGTGCCCGTTCGTCCACGTAGATTTGCCCCGTCACGAAGAAGAAGTCGTAGCAGATGCCGTGCAGGATAATGCCCCCGTAGAGCATCCACACCAGTTCGGTCGGGTTGCCGTACATAAACAGCACGTAGCGAGCCGACCAGCAGGCCATCCCGATCATTAGCATAATTTTATAGCCGAAGCGTTTGAAGAAAAACGGCATCAGCAGCAGAAAGGCAATCTCCGACATCTGCCCCATCGTCATCTTGCCTGCCGCATTCTCCACGCCGATGTTATTGAGAAACAAGTTGGCGAAGCTGTAGTAGAAGGATAGGGGGATGCAGATCAGCAATGATGCGATGAACAGGATGGCAAACGAACGATCCTTCATTAGTTTCAGGGCATCCAGGCCGATGATGTCCTGCCAACTGGCCTTTTCGCCCTTGCTCTTGGGAGGTGTATGGGGCAGCGTGAAGCAGTACAGTCCCATCACCACCGACATGCCCGAAGCAATCAGAATCGGAGTGGCTTGGCTCTCCACGTTCAGGTAGCCGACAATCAGTCCCACTACAATCCAACTGATGGTGCCCAGCACGCGTACACTCGGAAATTCTTTGCCGGGATTTTCCATGTGAGCAAACGACAACGAGTTGGTTAAAGCGATGGTGGGCATGAAGCAGAGCGTGTAGGCAATGATTGCCGGATAGAACAACGCGAACTCGGTGATGGTAGTCAGAAAATAGAGCAGCACCGCGCCCAGCAGATGCAGTACGCCCAACACCCGTTCGGTCGGGAAAAAGCGGTCGGCAATCATCCCCACGAAGAAGGGCGAGATCATGGCGGCAATGGCAAAAGCGCTGTAGGCCAGGCCGATTTGGGTTCCCTCAAACTTCAGGGTCGTTCCCAAGTATGTGCTTAGAGTCACGTACCAGGCACCCCACACAAAGTACTCGAGAAACATCATCGTAGAAAGCTGCAGTCGGATTCGGCCGGTCATGGTTGTGAGGTTAGGAAGTACAATAAAGGTTATTCTGATTTTTTGTTATGCCTAATACTGGCGCAGGACTTCTAGTCCTGTGCCTAATTTTAAGTGGGTTTCTAACCCAACAGGGCGGACAGAGTCCGCATGTGCAATTAGCACAGATTCTGAGAATCTGCACCAGGATGCTTTACTGAAATTATCAGAATAACCTTTATTACGACAGGAAATATACTTATTCTTTGGTTTTATTCCGCCCCGGCGCCGCTTCTTCCACTTCTTTTGCGTCCTCTAGTTCGCGCGACACCGCCACGTAGGGTCCCGACACCACCCGGTCGCCTTCCGATAAGCCCCGGATGATCTCAATGTTTTCGTAGTCGCTGATGCCGGTCTCCACCACCACCTTGCTCACCGTGTTGTCGGGCTGGTAGCGAAATACCACCTCATCGGTGGTTTCCTGGTCAGCCAGCGAACTGGGTTCGGCGGTCGCCTGATCGGTGGAGTCGCGGGGGCGGGTGGTCACGGCCGACAGGGGCACGGCCAGCACGCCCTGCTTGCGCTGGGTGATGATGTCGACGCTGGCCGTCATGCCCGGCCGGAAGGGATATGATTTCTTTTCGTCAAGCAAATCCTGGTACGATTCGTTGAGCAGGCGGATGCGCACCTCGAATTCGGTAACCGCCTCTTCGGTGACTTTGGTGTTCGCGGTGTTGGCGATGGCCGTCACCACTCCGGCAAATTCTTGGTTGGAGTAAGTATAGGCGTCCACGTCCACCACCGCCGTGTCGCCGATGGCTACCCGGATGATGTCGTTTTCGTTCACGTCGACCCGCACCTCCATCTGGTTGAGGTCAGCAATGCGGAGCATTTCGGTGCCCGCCATCTGCGAGGTGCCCACCACCCGTTCGCCCTTTTCTACGTCGAGCTTCGACACGATGCCGCTCACCGGGGCGAAGATGCTGGTGAGCGACAGGTTTTCGCGGGCCTCGTCGACGGTGGCCTGGGCACTGCGGATGCCGTAGCGGGCCGCCTGCACGTTTTGCTTGGCCGATTCTACGTCTTGCCGGGCCACCTGGTAACTGCTCTCGATCTGCTCGAAGTCGGCGTCGGAGATCACGTTGTCTTCGTACAATTTCTTGTTTCGGTCGTAGTTGGCCTGGGCTTGCACCAAGCGGGCCTCGGCGCTGGCCAGGCCCGCCTGCATCTGCGACAGGTTGGCCCGTTGCTGGTTGAGGGAGGCCTGGGTGCGCGACAGCACCGACTCGAAATTGTCGGGCCGGATGCGCACCAGCAGTTGGTCCTGCTGCACTGAGTCGCCCTCTTCCACGTTGAGCTCGATGATTTCGCCGGGCACTTCAGGAGAGATTTTCACCTCCACCACCGGCTGCACCGTGCCCGAGGCGCTCACCCGCTCCACAATGGTCTGGGGAGCGGCCGTGGCGAACGTCACTTCAGTGGTCTGCTTGGTGCCAATCCACTCGAGCCGCCGGGCCACGAACAACAGGAGCAACAGCACGGCCACCACAATGGCAATAATGAGTAGCGGACTGCGCTTGCGTTTACGAGAGGTTTGGGTAGGCATAGGTTAAGGTTGACTTGAAATTCGAAAAAAATGATGATGGGGTAAATTTATCAATAACTTTGGAGGTGGCAAGGATTCGGGTTGATTGAAAATGAGCCGATGCGTAATTTTGGATGCTGGATGCTGGATGCTGGATGCTGGATGCTGGATGCTGGATGCTGGATGCTGGATGCTAGCCGCTAGTGACTAGCAGCCAGTATCTGGAAGCTAATATCAAGTGGGCAACAGGCTTACCTAAACTTTAAAGGTATAAGTTGGCTAAATGAGTGTTAACTATGAAGAAAATTGTGGTATTAACCGGAGCGGGGATCAGCGCCGAAAGTGGCATTCCGACCTTTCGGGGAGCCGACGGGTTATGGGAGGGGCACGACATCATGGACGTGGCCTCCCCGCAGGGATGGGAGAGAGACCCGCACCTGGTATTGGACTTCTACAATCAGCGCCGCAAGAATGCCCGGGCGGTGCAACCCAATGCGGGGCACCGGGCGTTGGTCGATCTGGAAGATTATTACGACGTGACGGTGATCACGCAGAATGTGGACAACCTGCACGAGCAAGCCGGGTCGTCTCATGTGATTCACCTGCACGGCGAACTGTTCAAGTCGCGCAGCACCGCCGACGAAAACCTGGTGTATGATCTGAAAGGATGGGAGCTCAACTGGGGCGACGTTTGCGAGAAAGGGTCGCAACTGCGTCCGCACATCGTGTGGTTTGGTGAGCAGGTACCCATGATGGGTGTCGCGCAGCAAGCAACCGCGCAGGCGGATATGCTGATGGTGGTAGGCACCTCGTTGCAGGTGTACCCGGCGGCCGGGCTGCTCTACGAAGTGGCGGAGGGCACGCCGGTGTATATTATCGATCCTTACACTCCCGACTATGCGCACCAACCCACCATTCATCCCATTGCCGAACCGGCCAGCGTGGGGGTGCCGCGACTGGTGCAACAACTCATTGCGCAGGCGCAGTGGTAGTGATGCCGGGCAGTTAAGTGCAACTAAGAAATGTTAAAACAGACTCAATTGGAACTGGACAAAGGTATCGACAGATGTGTTAAATTTGCCATATGAGATACCCAAAATATGAATACAAATCTGATGAGGATTTGCACTTCTATGAATTTGTAAGCGTGGGGGAAAACGGAGAGGTCAAAAAGGTTGTTGAGTACTCAAGAATGAACATAGAGAACTTTTACAATCTCGGTTTTGGGGATTATGATGAGGAAAGACAAGAGGTCGATGACAGGGTCGTAACCAATAATGGGGATAGCCTGAAGGTTTTAGCTACGGTGGCATCGACAGTATATGCTTTTACGGGCAGACATCCTGAGGCACATATCTTTGCCACGGGCAGTACCGAGGTCAGAACGAGACTTTATCGAATGGGCATCATCAACAATCTAGTGGAGATTCAGAAAGATTTTCACGTTTATGGTATGAGACAGGATGAAACATTTGAGGAGTTTATAGTAGGGGAAGACTATGTCGGATTTTTAATCACTAAAAGACAAAAGCAATGAAAGCAGATGAGTTCAACAAGTCAAAGATACCTTTAGTAAAGATTGACAAAAAGTTAAATCGCTTTAAAGGGAAAGTACTTTTCAAGAAAAAACTTGATAGAGCCAACAAGCTATTGGAGAACGCTGATTTGTCCAAAATTATCAAGAATAAAAGTCGAAAAGGCACCTAATAAGCGCTAAAAATCATAGCTACCCTATGGGATAGCTACGCTTCTTAACCAAACGATAAACTGTCATTTTGTCTATCGCTATCCCATAATCAGCGCGTAGACCAAACCAGCCAGCAACCCTCCTAGTAGGGGAGCCACCACCGGAATCCAGGCGTAGCCCCAGTCGCTGTCGCGCTTGCCCGCAATGGGCAAAATGGTGTGCATGATGCGCGGAGCCAGATCCCGCGCCGGGTTGATGGCGTAGCCCGTGGTGCCTCCCAGCGACAGGCCGATCACGAAGACCAGCAGGGCCACCGGCAGCGCTCCCAAGGCCCCTAGTCCGAATTCTACGGTGCCCACCTCAGGCGAGGAAAACGAGGGTAGCGCAATGAACAGCACGGCAAACACCAGCACAAAGGTGCCGATCAACTCCGAAAAGAAGTTGTCGGCCGTGCTACGAATGGCGGGCATGGTGGCAAAAATTGCCAGTTTGGTATCCGGGTCGGAAGTAACTCTTACGTGCTGCCGGTAGGTGAGCCAGGCCAGGGTAGTGCCCAGCGCGGCGCCCAGCATTTGTCCCGCCACGTATTCGGGCACCAGGCTCCAGTCGAACACTCCGGCCATGGCCAGTCCGACGGTTACTGCCGGGTTGAGGTGCGCGCCGCTGTAGGGGGCCGCCACGAACACGCCGACGAACACGGCCAGTCCCCAGGCGAAGGTAATCACCATCCAGCCACTGTTAAAGCCTTTGGTTTGTTCCAGCACCACGTTGGCTACTACGCCGTTGCCAAGTAAAAGAAGTAAAGCGGTGCCGATCAGTTCAGCGAGAAAATTTGACATAGGGGAGAATTTGTGGGGGTGGTTAGGTATTGGATGCTGGATACTGGATACTAGATGACTTGCTATGTGGCTGGGATACTGGATGTTGGTCCTTAATCTCTTGTTTTTAGTCCTTTGACTTTCGTAAATGTGACCAGCAACCAGCAACCAGCAACCAGCAACCAGTATCCAGCAAAGTTTTACTTCAAAATATAACCGTTTACCAATTCCTGATATTGTTTCACCTGTTCCTGCTGCCACGCCTCGTCTTTGTCCAGTTTGTCGGCCATCAGGCGGGCCACTTCGGGGGCCATGTCGGCGCTGGCCCGGGCATCCAGCAGCAGCGCGCGGGTGCGCCGCGATAGAAAGTCCTCCACCGTGCGGGCCATTTCGTGGCGCACCGCCCAGACCACCTGAGCTTTCGTGATTTTGAGGCGGTCGTGCAGCATCTGGCCCAGTTTCGGTTTTCGCTCAATCATTTTTCTGATGCCAATCGCGTCGGACCCGTAGAAGTGCAGGTAGTCCTCCCGATCAGTGTACTTGAGCCAACCGTGGATGCGCATATCTTTGGTTTTGGTGGGACGATCCTCCAGTCCCCCGATCACGGCGGCCTTGTCGATGGTGTCTTCGCCCATTTTGCGGTAGGTGGTCCACTTGCCCCCGGTGATGGTGACCAATCCCGACACGGACACGATGATGGCGTGGCTGCGCGAAATCTGGGCGGTGCTCTTGCCTTCGCCGGTGCTCACCAGCGGACGCAACCCGGCGTAGGTGCTCAGTATGTCCTCGCGCTTGGGGTCTTTGGTCAGGTAGCGAGCGGCGTGCTCCAGGATAAAGGCAATCTCTTCTTCCAGCGGCCGGGGCTCGAGCGATACTTCATCCACCGGCGTGTCGGTGGTGCCGACCACCACTTTATCGTTCCAGGGCACAGCAAACAGCACCCGCCCGTCTTCGGTCTTGGGCACCATGATCGCGGATTCGCCCGGCAGGAACGACTTGTCTAGCACCACGTGCACGCCCTGGCTAGGCCGGACAATCGGTCTGGCATGGGGCTCATCCATCGACAGCACCCCGTCGACGAACACCCCGGTGGCGTTGACCACCACCCGTCCGTTGATCCGGTACGTCTGGCCGGTTTCCAAATCTTGGGCAACCACGCCCGACACCATGTCGGCGGTTTTGAGCAGCCCGGTCACGGGCATATAGTTGATGAGCGTGCCGCCCGCTTCGGCGAAGGTTTGGGCAATGTTGATGGCCAGCCGGGCATCGTCGAACTGCCCGTCGTAGTAGATCACCCCGCCCCGCAGTCCTTCGGTTTCTACCGTGGGCAGCAGCTCCAGGGTTTCTTCACGTGACAAGCTTTTAGACGGACCTAGCCCCAGTTTTCCGGCCAGCACGTCGTACACCTTCATGCCGACGGTATAGAACGGTCCGCCCCACCAGTCGTAGGTAGGAATGACAAAGGCTTGGTTCTTCACCAGGTGGGGCGCGTTTTTCATCATCAGTCCGCGTTCGTGCAAGGCCTCGATCACCAGCGACACATCGCCCTGCTGCAGGTAGCGCACCCCACCGTGGGCCAGTTTGGTGCTGCGGCTCGAGGTGCCCTTGGCGAAGTCGTTTTGCTCCAGGAGCAGGGTGGTGTAACCGCGCGAAGCGGCTTCCAGGGCGGTGCCCAGACCGGTGGCCCCGCCACCCACCACGATCACGTCCCAGACGTTTTCGTACTGGGCCACGGTGTTGATCATTACTTCTCGGTCCATCATGGAGTTCGGTAGTGGGTGAGGGTATTTTTAATGTCTTCCTCGAGTTTTTGGAAAGCGGATAGTTGGCGAAGGGGGGAGAAGTCTTCGGTATATTCGGCAACAAGGTGTATGGCTTGGTGCGTGTTTAACCTTCTTAGTCTCTTCTCTATTACAGGTAAGAGCATTCTGTCTGAGGAACCGTCGCTCATCAACGTGTAAATTATTTTCATCACTAATATTCAAGTGATCCTAGCTGCTCACCTACGTCCTGGCGATCAACAACTCTGTTAATAACATCTTCGGTCTCCTTTTCTACACGAACTGGATTAAGATAAGATAAGAGGTTGCCCAAGGAAACAGGCCTAACGGTAGGTTGTATTCTGGTTCGCCAAGTGCCAGATAAAGGAAGAAAACTTGCTTTCTTAAAGAAGATTCCGCGATGGTCAATGTCTTCTCTTAGTTCGGCAATCAACAAGCTATCTTCCGGTACTTGTTGTATTACAGTGGGAGAGTGAGTGTTTATGATAACCTGTCGCAGAAGATTGTCTTCAGCCATAGGCCACATAATATCAGTGGCAATATCCTGAAGTAATTGGATCATCGCGTCAATTTTTTCAGGATGAACACCATTTTCAGGCTCTTCAAGACAAAGCACCTCATTTGTTGATGAGTCAAGTTCTAATACGGCTAACGCCAGGAAGCGAAGCGTACCATCGGATAATGCCAAAGCAGGTAAGCGGTTGCCATCCTTGGTCTGTAGTGTTAAAGTGAGTAAGCCACGCTTTTCGTCTTGATCAATACCTATGCGTGTTACTCCTGTTACAAGCTCGGACAAACGATTGGCTAAGAATTGATATACATCAGGTATGACACCGCTTTGCTGATTTTCGAGATGCAGACGAAAGAGGGTAGCCGGTAGGTGAGAACCGTCAGTAGCTAATCTAGCGTTGGCAACATTATGTAAACTGTCAGACTTACGGAGTGCTTCGGGATTAAGTTGAATCAGTTTCCATGACTGCATTTCATTTTTGACTACTAGAGCAGTAGGACTCATTAAAGCATTGGCTACCGATAGTATAGTTTTAGGTAACTGAGAGATCTTTCGTCGGATAACCTTACCAGCTTGCCCATCTTGATTGAAACCAATCTCACGTTCCTCGCCTTCCCCCCAAGTAGAGATAAAGTTTGCTGTTCTCTTTCCCCGAACAACAGAGTCTTTCCATACTCCTATTTTTTTTGTTATAGCATCTCGACTCTTTAAATCTAAATGTTCTGTGTTCGGATAGAAATCTATGTTTTGATATGCTTCTTGTCGACTGATAGGTACCAATTCTTCACGTAAAATTTCTAAGAGTCCCCGACGTAGTGCATCATCGCTCTGGCGATAAGCTAATTCTAATTCATATCGGACAGTGGTAATAGTAGCCTTTGCTACTTGCCCAAGCTCATCAGTACCTTCTCCGGGGATAATCATATCTACTGAGAAAGACATCTGACCGGAGTAAATATCGCCTACCCGGTGAAACAAGTTGCGGATGTCCGCATTACCCTGTTCTTCATTCCGCACCGACCCCGCCGCATCCACCAGCGTCTTACTCGTCAAATCGCTCAAAAACCGAATCGCATCAAACAGATTTGATTTTCCTACGGCGTTGGAACCGGCGATGCAGGTGAAAGGACCAAAACGAATATCAGTCTTCACCAAATTCTTAAACCCGTCAATCTGCAAACGTGCGATCATAATACGCTCGGTTTAACTATCAATCCACCCCTTGGCCATCGCCACCGCCTTATCCCAGTGGTGCACCAAGCTTTCGGTAGCCGCCGCGTCCGACGGTTCAAATCTACGATCCACCTGCCACTGTTTGGCCAGTTCTTCCTGGTTTTTCCAGAAGCCCACGGCAAGTCCGGCCAGATAGGCGGCTCCCAGCGCGGTGGTTTCCATGATTTTGGGCCGCACCACCGGCACTTGCAGCACGTCGGCTTGAAACTGCATCAGCGGGTCGTTGGCCGAGGCCCCGCCGTCCACGCGCAGCTCCTGAAACTCGATTTCCGTATCTTCCTGCATGGCCCGCAGCACGTCGTTGGTTTGGTAGGCCATGCTCTCCACGGCGGCCCGCGCGATGTGCCCCGCGGTGGTGCCCCGCGTAATCCCGGCAATGGTGCCGCGGGCGTACGGATCCCAGTGCGGCGCTCCCAAACCCGTGAGGGCGGGCACCACGTACACCCCGCCATTGTCTTCCACCGTGTTGGCCAGGGCCTCCACCTCGGCCGACTCTTTGATAATGCCCAGTCCGTCGCGCAGCCACTGCACAATGGCTCCGGCAATAAAGATGCTTCCCTCTAATGCGTAGGTGGTTTTTCCGTTAATCTGCCAGGCAACCGTCGAGAGTAAATTGTGCTGCGAAGCAATGGGCTGGTCGCCGGTGTTGAGCACCACAAAGCTGCCGGTGCCGTAGGTGTTCTTCACCATACCCGGCTGGGTGCACAACTGCCCGAACAAGGCGGCCTGCTGGTCACCCGCGATGCCCGCAATCGGTATAGAAGTTCCCAATAGATCAGCCTGGGTTCCGGCGTATACTTCGGACGAGGAAGCTACCTCGGGTAGCAGGAAAGCCGGGACTTTTAAAAGCTTTAGCAGTTCGTCGTCCCACTCCAGGGTGTGGATATTAAACAGCTGAGTTCGACTCGCGTTGGTCACATCGGTCACGTGCCGCTGTCCGCCGGTCAGGTTCCAAATCAGCCAGCTGTCCATCGTGCCGAAGGCCAACTCACCGGCTTCGGCCTGTTGGCGTGCGTCGGGCACGTTGTCTAACAACCACTGGATTTTGGTGCCCGAAAAGTAGGCGTCCACCACCAATCCGGTTTTTTGTTGAATCAGCGCAGTATGTCCGGCCTGCCGCAGCTGATCGCAGATGCTGGCGGTGCGCCGGTCTTGCCACACGATGGCGGGATGAATGGGCTTACCGGTTTTGCGGTTCCACACCAGGGTGGTTTCGCGCTGGTTGGTGATGCCGATGGCAACGATATCCTTCGCCGTTAACGAGGCCTTTTGCAGCACCTGCTGCGCCACGGTCAGTTGCGAGTTCCAGATTTCCTCGCCGTCGTGCTCGACCCAGCCGGACTGGGGAAAATACTGCTTAAACTCTTGCTGCGCCACGGCTTGAATCAATCCACCGTGATCGAACAAGATGGCCCGCGAACTGGTGGTGCCCTGATCCAGGGCTAAAACGAAGCGGCTCATAACAAAATGGTTTGCGCCTAAAGTACGGATATCCTGTTCTCTGTCAAAAATCTTCACCCTAAAGCACAAAATTGGTACCCATGTACGTTTTCTAAAGATATTAACATTTTGCTCTGTTTTTATTAATATAATTAGTATATTTGTAAATATTTAATTAAGAAAAGTGTTAAGCTAATGATTAAAACTGTAATAAAACCTCAAGAAATACATGTTAATGGCGATCTGCGGATGGCTAATCTGGCCGCTATCAAAGAGAAGTTGCTCGGCGAACTACTGACACTACGACGGCTGCACGTGCGGATTTTTAATGTGCATGCGCTGGATTTGTCTACGCTACAGTGGGTATACGCCTTTAGCTGTGCGGCTAACTCCGAGGGAAAAGAAGTGACTATCAAAATGGAGCTTCCGGCCGAGCTAGACCGACTGGTGCGCGTGTCGGGGATCAAAAAGATGTTTAATCGCTTCGATCGCTAATCCCTATAACTGCCGGACATCCTCACTGACAGGTTTTTTCGCGGAAAAATTTATCTTACCAAATTTGCTACTTTTGCTCAGCACCTAAATACTGAGCAAGTGAAGTACTTTTTAGCACTAGGTTGGTTGTTTTGCGCAAGCCAACTGCTGGCGCAGTCTGAGGAACCCCTCGTCACCGACCGTCCGGGCGAGGGCACCGACGCTGCGGCGGTGGTCGGAACAGGCGTGGGACAACTCGAAACCGGGGTCTTCCGGGAGTGGGAAAGCAACGAAAACTACCGCTTAGGATATTACCCTACCGCTCTGCTTCGCTACGGGGTGCTCGACCGGGTAGAACTTCGCTTATCTTCGGGGCTTTATACCAGTGAGACGCAAACGGGGGTGGGTTGGTCTCCGTTGGACGTGTCCACCAAGGTGGCATTGATAGAAAAAGCGCGAGGCTGGATTCCCCAGGCTGCCTTGTTGGTTGGGTTCACGCTACCCACCACCGGCAGTGTCGAAGTGCAGTCAAGCTTCACCCAACCGCGGGTGGTGTTGCTGCTCAACCATCCGATCAACTCGTGGCTCGGCATCACCACCAACCTGGGAGCCCACTGGGAAAACGATTCGCCCGAAACCATCTATCGCTACGCGCTGTCGTTCGACATCAGCCTGAGTGAGCGGGTAGGGGCTTTTGCGGAGTTCTACGGCAACCTGCCCGAAGCCAGTGCCAGTAGCCACTTGTTCAACGCCGGATTTACCTACCTGGTGACCAACGATCTGCAGTTGGACCTAGCCGCCGGAACCGCCCTCACCGACAACGCTCCGGATTTTTATGTGGGAGGCGGGGTGTCGTGGCGGTGGTGATACCTACCAGGGAGAACAGCACTACCGGCCGTTTGCTACTCGTCCACTTTTTCTAATAATTCTCTGATGGCCAACAGTTCCTCGCGAAGGGCTTGGCTTTCTCTTTCCTGAGCATCCAAACGACCTTGCAGCGCATCGATGGTGCGCTGTTGTTCCTGCAACGCGTTGAGCATGGGCGGAATCAGGCCGGGATAATTGACCGTGCGGAACCCATCGTCTCGCGTATGCACTAGGCTAGGAAACACGCGTTCCACTTCCTGCGCCATCACGCCCAGGTGCATTTGCTCATCACCCTGCTCCCAGCGGTAGGCATAAGGAGTGATCTGCCCCAACTTCTCCGCCGAGTTGGTCAAAGCGGCCCAGTCTTTCTTGAGGCGCTGGTCGCTCGGCATACCCACCGTGGCGTCGGTCACCCGTCCTTTTTGATCCACTGTGATGGAAGTAATCGGATTATTATCCGCCGGATCGCCGTACACCACCGCAGCAGCGTTTAGGTCGGGCAGTCGCTCTTCGTTCAGGGTGCCGGAGGCGATTTGATCAGCCTCTAGGTTCACGATACCGCTGCCGTCTCCGTTCAGGTCGGCCGTCACGGTGCCGCCGGTGATGGCCACGTCAGACTGATCCAAGCCCAGGTTGCTGCGCGTCTGCTCACTGTTGGTCAGCACTAACTGCCCGGTTTCGTTCAGTGTGGCGTCGCCGCTCAGGGTTCCCACGGTGGCTTCGCCGAGCGCGTTGCCGTAGATGATGCTGCCGCTGGGAATACTTTGTAGTTTGTTAACCGTAATGCCCGCGGCCAGACTGATGTTATCGTTTTCAATGGCGTTGCTGGTGATCGCAGCCACACCGTTGCTGCCCAAGGTAAGGTCGCCGCTCACCACCACCGGGGTGGGTTCGTTGCGGTTGTTGCCCACGTAGACAAACCCTTCGTCAAGACGCACCGTCCCGAAGATGTTCAAGTTTTCCCAAAAAACGGTGCCCGCGTTAGTAGAAATAAGCACCTTGTTGGCGCCCGGCGACGCCAGGTCGGTGGGGGTGATTGTGTTGTCTACAATCTTCACCGATGAGACTGAATTGTTCGCCAGATTTTCAAGCTCCACCACTTCGTTATTCAACGCAAGGTTCGTTAGCTGACCCGACAGATCACCGCCCACCGTGCCGCTGGCCAGGGGAACCCAGCCTTCGGGATTCATCCAGTAGTAAAAGGCGTTTTGTTGCGCATCGTATACCAGCAAACCGCTTTCGGCCGCCGACAGGGTTTGGACAAACGAATCGGCCGTACGCTGGGCGGTAGTCATCGTCGGAATAAGCAGCCCTTGGTTCTGACTGGGCGAAACCAGGTGCAACACCGCGCGCGGATTAGGGGCTTCGGTGCCAATGCCCACCGAATTTTGCGCGTAGAGCGGGAGAGGAACCGCTGTCAACAATAGCCAGGTGCCAAGCAGATAAATGCAGAAAACGTTCATAGGATAACTTTTACGGAGATAAGCTTGAACTTAAAACGAACGCCGGATTAATTTCACTGATTTATGTCGAAAAAGAATTGCTTCAGCTTTGAATCGCGGATTCGCGGAACGCGTAGCGGTTTGAGAAAGGACAAAGTATCGATAGCAGTACCGTTTAGTCGCTCCAGCTCCGGCAAGTTCGTGCCGAGCGCGCGCGTGAGGCGTTCCGGAGAAACCCCCGGCCGCAAAATACGGGTTTCGGCTTGGGGAATATAGCGTACGTTTTGACCAATCAAGTGAATCTCTACCCGGCGGTTCAGCTGCTGGCTTACCAGCGGGTTGGTGGACGACCAAGCCGTGGATACCCCTTCAGCATTGAGCACCAACGCGGACGGGTCTACGTTATGAGTCACCAAAAAATCGAAGACCGAAGCGGCCCGCTGCCTACTCAACTGCAGATTGTAGGCATCGTTTCCTAAGCTATCCGCGTAGGCATTAATCTCGGCGATCATTTTAACGTTTGAAACAAGCAGTCGGGCAAGCTCCAGAAGCGCCTGCTCGGCCTCCGGGCGAATAGACGATTCGTTGAAGTCGAAATAAAGCGTCTCGTAGGCGGTGGTGGTGTTCGCTGCACTATAGTCGGTGAGTCGTAGGTTTTGCAACTGAAAGTTATTTTTAGAAGTGTCGACCGAATCTTTCACCACCAACGCGTAGTGCGTAGCCGGATTGAGGTTAACGAAGTGAAATTCTCCGGCCTCATTGGTGGTCGTAATTTTAGCGACGGTGCCGCTGCTGTCGAGCAGATAAATTCGAGCGCGGGGTACCATGCCGGTTTCTTGAGCAACTGATCGGAGCAGGGTTCCCCTCACTTCACCCCTGCGGTTCAAGGAGATGCCATCGGTAGCAACCGTCGCCACCGAATGCGCTTGGCTGGTGCGGGGTGCGGCCGACAAAGGTTCGGCCGCGGGTGGGCGGGTGGGCGGTCTTCGCTGGTTTTCAAGTCGGGACAGCGCGATTTCACTAACGTCAGAGGCCAAGACAAACCGAGAAGAGCCGTTGGCTAACTGCTCCTCCGGCACCGAATGCACCACCACGATGTCGTTAGCCGAAACGGGTAGGGCAATATCAAAGTCCCGTAGCCCATCGTTCATTAGCAATCCAGCCGACGGCACAGTCGCCAGCGGCAACCTTCCGGGGCTTCCCATCAGTTGCTCACCCAACGACTGGGCAGCGTCTAACGTGAACCGGTAGATGTCAAAATCGCCGGTTCTATTGGAAGACAGGTATCCTTGGCCATCGCCAAGGGCCAAAAAGCAGTCGTCCTGCTCCGAATTAAAGGGCGACAGCAACAACGCAGGAATACTTTGGCTGCTCTTCCAGCGAGGCACTCCGTACAGGTCCATCCCTCCCGGGCCGCTGCGTCCGGACGAGGCAAAAAAGAGCAAATCTTCGGAGTCATCGTAGAAGGGAGAAATCTCATCGCCGGGGGTGTTGATGCGGGGGCCGAGGGACTCGGCGGGCTGCCAGGCAGCTGCGCTGTCCCGAACGCTTAACCACAAATCAAAGCCCCCGGCACCGCCCGGGCGGTCCGAAGCAAAAAATAGGGTATCGCCCCCCAGTGAGAGGGCAGGATGTTTGGTATTTGAGACCGGCGCGTTGATCGAGGCGCTGAGTGGGGTGGGAGCTTGCCACTTTCCTTTTCGATAGTCGGACACGTAAAGGCAACAGTAGTCTTTGTAGCATCGCGTGAAGTAAAACGTTGTCTTACTGGCACTAAAGCAGCCCGGGCCGTCGTGAAAGTCGCCGTTCCACCGCCTGATGGCCCGCGAGCGATCTTTCGGCCTCTTTTCGCGCTCCTCCACCCAGACTAGGTTGACGTAGTTTTCCCCGTAGCGGGCGTCTGGCTTTTGGTGCAACGCTCGCCACCGTCCGGAGGTCAACACCAAACTGCTGTCGTGACGATACGGGACCGCCGCGTAGTCGTGGGCAGATGAATTGAAGGGAGCAGGCAATCGATGAAGCGTAGTTGACGAAGGTTCGGTAGCCATCAAAACGGCTTGATAGCAGCCCTGCTGCGCGGCGCGCGCTTCCTCAACCAGGGGATGGTCGGGGCGGGTGGCCATGAAATCTGCCAGCAGAGAAAGGGCCTCCGAACATCGTCCTTCTTGCTTGAGCAGCAGCGCGTAGTAATATTCGGCGGCAGGGTAGGCCCGGGAAGCATGCTCATACACCCGCCGGTAGTGCGTAAGGGCTTCCGAGTACCGAAAAAGGTGCCGCAACGACTCGGCCAGCCGGTAGGTGCTCGGCCAATCGGTGGTGTCGCGCTCAACGGCGGCCCGATAGAGTAAGGCCGCCGGAGCGTACTGCTGATGTTGGTAGTATCCTTGGGCTTTTTCTAACGAAGGCACCGCCAGGGGAGCGAACTGCGCCTGGGCTCCACCGCCTAATCCAAATAAAATAAGCAATAGTGATTCAATCCGTCGCATCCGCTAAAATAAGGGCGTAGGAGCAAGCACGGGAGTGCTTTTGTCTAAGAACCGGTAAGCCATCGATAGTTCTAGGGTAGACTGATTGGCAATTCCCCGACGGTTGCCCGAAGCGTTCATGTCGTAGGATAATGCAGCGTCAAACTGACTGGCCCGTGCCCCGAGCAGAAACACCAATGCGTCATCGTAGCGATACCATCCCCCCAGCAATAACTGAACGTCAGCGGGCACCGCCGGATGGTCAGAGAGCACCCGGACGCCCAGGGTGGCTCCTCCGGAGTACTGCACCAGCGATTCTTGGGCGATTACAAAAAATCCGGGTGATACGCTCAGCCGTTCGCTGGCCCTAAACTGCCCGCCGCCGTGCCCTTTATACACCAGGGACAATGCCTCTTCGTCGGGCAGAAATCCGTAAACCGGCCGGTTTAAGTTGCTCACCGAAGCACCGAAGTGCAGTTGGTAGGCCGTGGTTTTCTTCCAAGGGTTACGCGTGGGGTCGTAGGTCCACAGCAGACCCGCGTTGAATCGCAACGTGCTCACCTGGGCGGCGTAGGTGCCGGGCGGCGGGGCGGGGTTCTCAAAACCCCGGTAGGTGATCTGCGAAGGCCAGGTGAGGTCACTAAAGTCGATGCTGGTACGCACGTAGGACGACTGAATGCCAACGCTCACGAACTGGGTTTGCAAACGATTGAGGCGCAGCACGTAGGCGCCGGAGACATCAATTTGGTAGGTCTGCCACTCGTTGCTTTCGCCCGCCAGGTCGTTGAGAAATCCGATGCCAAGCCCCCCCCCGGGAAGCGAACCCGCTGACCTTTGCCCGCCGTAGAGCGGAAGCATGGCCGAGAAGTAGCCCGTTTTATAAGCTATAATCCCCAGGCGTTGCAGTCGATAGACGATTCCGAGGGTAGGATCAGCTACTGCACCGGCCGCTGCCGGGTTGAGCAGCAGGGGGGCGGCTTGGTACTGCGAAAAACGTACTTCCTGGGCGAAACCGCCGGAGCAGACCGACAGCACTCCTCCAGCGACAGCCAGGATACGAAAAACACTACGGACGGTCATTAGCGGAATAAGGTAATGGTTCCGGATTGATTTACCGGCGTCCCGTTCTCAAAAAGTCCGCGCAGGTGGTACTGATACACTCCCGCGGGCGCCGAAGATCGATCAGGTCGGCGCAGGCCTTCCCATCCCTGCTCCTGGGCATCCGTTAGCGAAGCGGTTTGGTACACCAGGTTGCCCCACCGGTCAAAAATACGGAAAAGAAAGGATTCGGAACGCAACGTGCTGGCGTAAATCTTCACCGAACGGTTGGTCGGGTTCGGAGCATCCGGTGCAAAGGCGGAGGGTACGAGTACCTGATTCTCCACTGAAAATAAACTGGTGACCCCCACGGCCACGATGGATTGGTTAACCGGGTCCGCACTTGTGATGGTTCCCTGGACGGCATCACCGCTTTGGTCAGATTGGCCTACGCTCACGAACTGCCCTCCCGGTTCGGCTGATTGCGCCACGACGGCCCCCACCAGATCATCCAGGCCATCGTCACGGTTCACCGTCAGCTCCACCGGTGAGCCGGTAAAGGTACCGCCCACCGTCTTGATGCGCCAGTAGCGGGCCGACGATACCCAGGCCAACGATTCATCCGGCGAAGCGGTCGGGTTGAGAGCCACTACGCTGACCCGCAGGGCGGGCGCTTCCCCCTCCACATTGGTGAGCGTGAGGGGCAGATACGCTCCGGCCAGTCCCAACGGAAAGCGCCGACGGCCGGTGCCCCGATACACCATCGTGGTCGCAACGTAGGCTTCGGAAGACCCACCCACCACGGTGGCGGTTGATTCTAGCACCAGAGAGGCCGTTTCGGAAGACCGTAGCACCCCTTCGTCGAGGGTAAGGGTATCAATGATCCGGGCTGCCGATTGCAGTTCTTTCGTTCCGGCACCGCGCACGCTGAGGTGATGAAACGCCCGCCCCCGGTGATCGACGGTTTGGTTTGCCCCGGCCAGCACTACTTCGCTGCCCGGCCCATCGGTATACGCTGCTTCGTTGCGCCAGTCGCCGCTGACTCGGAGGGTGCCCTGGTTGATCAGCGTTCCGCGGTTGAATAGATTTCCCTCAAGTGTCAACCGTGTGTCGGGCCGTATGGTGACCACTTGTTCGATACCCACGTACAGCACTTGTCCAAAGACCTTCGGCAACCCGGTGGCACTAAGTAGCAATGTGGATAAGAGAAGTGAAAACGAATGGCGCATGCCGGGCCCGGCTTTGGTGATCAAAGTGCTCAGTAACTACTAGACGAACGATAAAGCAACGGGTAAAGTAACAAAATTGGGCGTACGAAAAAAGGGGGCGCAACAATCCTAAACTAAGTAGCTACCTGATATTCGCTAAGTTGGGAGCCAGTTGCACCAGGAAGAAACCAAAATTGCCCTGGGGCTGATACAACGGCATGAGCAAGTAAGCGTCCTGCGGGGCCACCACCGGCTCGCCGTCGCTGGTCGCTAAGCGCTCACCCTTGCGCACCAGCTGTAGATTGCGGAACCCGAGCTCCATGCGAAAGGCTTCATCGTCACGAATGTGGTAGGCGGATAGCAACCGATACACCTCCTGCTGCTGCGTTCCCTGTTGCTGTAGGGTGGCCCGGGCACGATCAAGGTACGGCTGGGCCTGCGACTCGTTGATGCATCCGGCGTGCAGCAGGGCTAGCCAGATGACCGCCTCCTGGTTGTCTACCGAAATTGCCGCCTGATGCTGCCCCGCCTCGTAGGTAAAACCCGTCCAACCGCGTTTGTTCAACCACTCTGCCAAACACCCCTTGATCGCTTTTTCGGCACCAATGACCGTAGCAACCGGGATCCGCTGCGCCATTTGCAGGCTAGCAGGAAAACCCTCGTTCAGGCTGATAAACGGAATGCTGGCCGAAGACGTGGTATGGCAGTCCACAAAAAAGAGCTCATCATCCGTTCTTGCCTCCAAGGAATCAACCAAGTCGCAGATACTCAGCAACTCCAGGGTTTCGAAGGCCTGAGCCTCCGGGTCTGCCTCCGCCTGCTCAATGCGGGAGGGTACGAAAAGGCGGTTTAGATCTTCGTTCACGTAGCGCACTTTTTGCCGGAGGCCTTCTACGTTGCCCCGCACCCCAATCAGCTGCCCCTCGAGAGAAAGTTGATGACTACGCAACTGCTCAAAAATGCGCTCCAAAGCCAGCACGCCGCTGGGTTCGTTGCCGTGCACTCCGGCAAACACCACCAAACGAGGGGTAGCGCCATTGGTCGGGTAACTACCGATAATCCGGGAAGAAGAAGCGATATTTTGACTCATTCGGGTTGCTGATCTAGCTCGCGGTACAACAGTCGGCTGAGATGAACAAAGTCGTGTTCGGTGACTAATCCGACCAGGCGCTGGTCACGCACCACCGGGAGACACGATATTTCGCTGTCGACAATGAGCTCAATGGCTTCGGTGAGCAGCATATCAGGCGGCGCGGTGACTAGCTTTTGCACCATCACCTCACGAACCGGCAACTGCGCAATATCCTTCCCGTGGTGGTTGGTTAGGTACGAAATGATGCTATCTTTAGTGATAATTCCCACCAGTTTGCCCTCGTTTTCAACCGGCACGTGTCCGATTTGCTTCCAGGTCATCAGGTGGGTTGCCAAATCCACAATGTCGCCTTCCTGCACCGTAAACAGCGATTGCGTCATCACCTGTGACAACGTACGAAATCGGTTGCGCCAGTGCCCGGCTTCCTGCACCGTAGCCAGACTCCAGTGGTGCCCGGGTTGCCCGGCGGTTTGGCGCTCCAGCATCCCCGCGGTGATGGCGATCCAGGCTTCGTCGGGCTGCGTGTTCTGCTCCTGCAACTGCTGATACGAATTCAGGATCCAGCGAGAGCCGGTCTTAGCGCTTTCGGTCCTTTCGCGGATAATTCCGAGATAGTTCTCCCGATCTTTCTCATCTATCCCCGCGCTTTGCAGTCCCTGTTCGGCAATGGGCAGTAGTTCGTCCAGCACCAACTCCTGGGCGGTCACCAGCGCTCCGTCGAGCCAGGTAAACTGCACCTCAATGCCCAGTTGGGCGGCTTTTAAGAAGTTTTCTTTGGCGTGATCAAAGGGAATTTGCTCGGGTAAGCGGCGGTAGCGGTCGGGCAGACCCTTCATGAGGCCCAACCAAAAGGCAGCGTTGGCAATTTCGTCTTCCACGGTGGGGCCCGCGGGCAGCACCCGGTTCTCGATGCGCAGGTGAGGGGCGCCCTGGGTGGTTCCGTAGCACACCCGGTTCCAGCGATAGATGGTGCCGTTATGGAAATTTAGGGCTTCCAGTCGCGGAACGCCGCCCTGCGCGAGCACTTCGGAAGCGTGCTCTTTCAGGGGCTTGGTGAGATACGCCCGGTAGCCCGCGATGTCCTGATGAAAAAGTTCGGCAATGGACGTTTCAATCCACGCGCTGCCGAACGATACCCGGGCTTCTTCTTGCTTCAGGTTGGAGTAGGGTTTGCGGGTATCGGTGGTTTGGCGCAGCAACGCGATGCGGGTTTCGTGCCACAACCGCCGCCCCAAGAACACCGGCGAGTTGGTGGCACAGGCCAGAGTAGGGGCGGTGATCAGCTGGGCCCAGTTGTACAAATCGGCCAAATCGTTCGGGTCCACCTGCAGGTGCACCTGGAAGCTGGTCATGCAACCCCCGAAGGTGGATGGGTTGTTACGCGTGATGAGTTCGTCCACTCCCTTGATATTGAACTCGTACTGCGCACCGCGGCGCTGGTTCACGTTCTCCAGCAGCGCCTGGTAGCGAGGTTCGGGAGTCATGGCCTGGGGGTCGGTGTCTGCTTCCCGAATGGTCGGCAAAATGCCCGTCAGGATGAGCTGCGCGCGATGTTTCTTGGCTTCCTCCGCTACCAGTTGTAGCTTATCGAGCAGTTCCTGCTTCATTTGCGAGAGACAATCGCCGGTGAAAGTCAGCGGACTAAGGTTAATTTCAAGATTGAACCGGGCGTATTCGGTGGTGATAAAATCCTTGTCGAGCGCCTGATGGATTTCGGGGCCAATAAGGGCGGGGCTGAAATTTTCATCGACGAGCACCATCTCCTGTTCGGCTCCGATGCGTTGGATATCTTTCTCGAAGCGATCATCGGCGAGCATGGTTTCGAACGCTCGGATGTCGTCCAGCAGATGCGTCATAAAGGCCTGCCGTTCTTTCTCAGTCTCAATAATCTTGGTGCCGTGATCGGCCATATCGCAAAAATTTAGTTTACCAGCATATAAGCCGGAATGATTGGGTTTTGTTGCTGCCTCCGCACGTCGTAGAAGCTTAAACTTGGCGAAGCGTTACCACGCAGCAAACAAGAACCCTGAGTTTTTCAAAATAATCAGCACCCTGTTTCTGCGAATCGTATTATTTTTTCTTATCAAGTTAATTTTATCTATCTTGTTCTACCATTCGATTGATCCGAACCACTCATTTGATTTCACGCTATGTCCGCTCTAACAACCCAACGAACCGCCTCGCTCGCTTTCATCAGGCTTTTGCGTCCCGAACAGTGGGCTAAAAACGCTTTTCTGTTCATCCCTGCCTTCTTTGCCGGTGGCTTGCTAGAACCCTACGTCTTCACCCGGCTGGCCGTTTCCTTCGTTTGCTTTAGCGGAATGGCTAGTGCTATTTACATCCTGAACGACTACCGTGACATCAAGAGCGATCAACAGCACCCCACCAAGCGCAAACGCCCCCTGGCGGCGGGTGAGGTGCTGCCCACCGTAGCCCTGTTCGCCATGGCAGTCATGGCAACGGCTACGTTGTTGGTGGCTTATTGGCTAAGCACTTACTTTTTTGTGGCGCTGCTGGGATACGCGGCGCTCAACGTAGCTTATTCCTTTGGCCTCAAGCACGTTTCTATTCTTGATATTCTCATTGTTGCGTTCGGATTCTTGCTGCGAACGGTGGCGGGGGGCGTGGTGGCGGAGGTGCCCATCTCGCAGTGGCTGGTGATCATGATCTTTCTGTTGGCCCTGTTCCTAGCGCTCGCCAAACGACGCGACGACCTGCTGCTTGGTAAATCATCGGGACAACTGATGCGTAAGTCAGTAAAAAATTACACCCTCGAGTACGTGAACGCCTGCCTGACGATGCTGGCCGGTATCATCATCGTTTCGTACCTCATGTACACGATTTCCGATGAGGTGGTCGGTCGACTGGGCAATCACTTGTACTTCACCAGCATCTTCGTGATTGCCGGGATGATGCGCTACCTGCAAATATCGTTGGTAGAAAACAACAGTGGCTCACCGACCAAACTGCTCTACACCGACCGATTCATCCAACTCACGTTGCTCGCCTGGCTCCTGAGCTTTTTCGTCTTGATTTATCTCGGCACCACCTTCTAACCACCGACCTGTTGTCCGAACCACCGATCTTGGCTTTGTTTGATTTCGACGGCACCATCACGCGTCGCGACACCTTGTTCGACTTTATCCGCTTTTACCGGGGTAGGTGGGCGTTTTATTGGGGGATGGTGCAGCTCACTCCCTGGTTACTAGCTTTCAAATTGGGTTTTATCGCCAACTGGGTAGCCAAAGAACGCGTGCTTGCGCACTTTTTCGGCGGCGAACCCCTCACTAAGTTTCGGCAACGCGCTTCCAATTACGCCCGGCACCGCCTGCCGCAGATCATCCGTCCCAGTGCTTTGCTAAAAATCAACGAACTCAAAGAACAGCAGGCCACGATCTACGTGGTGTCTGCCTCAGCCGAAGATTGGATTCGGGACTGGAGTGAATCGCTGGGAATCAATCTGCTAGCCACCCAACTGGAGACGCAGCAGCAGCGGGTGACCGGAAGGATTGCCGGGAAGAACTGCTACGGACCCGAAAAGGTCTGTCGCATCAAAGAAGAACTCAACCTGGCGCAGCACTCCACAATTTACGCCTTTGGCGACAGCCGAGGAGACCGCGAGATGCTGGCAGTGGCGCACCATCCGCACTACCGTCACTTCAAATAGATGGAGACGGCATAGGATACAAAATGAATTAATTCACAACAACTTTGATCTTCCTACTTTAGAGTTTTGGATAGGCATACCCGATGGTTCTTTCAAATTGGCGGAAGAGGTAGCAGTTTATGGTAATATTAAAAGATATAAGCAATATGAAAAAATTACTATTTATGACATTCCTAGGTTTAACCTGGGGTTGCAAAGAAGGTCTTATCAAAGATGATGATGAGCTTTCTATTCAGAGAACCCCTTACACTGGAAACCAGCTTAGAACTGATGGGTATTATTACCGAGAAGCTGACGATTATATAGCTGTTTATTTTTTGTACCGCGACGGCACCATATTATATGGCAGTTCATTTTTATCTGTTAGGCGACAAGAAAAAGAGAATGAGTATACTACTGCTGAGTGGCAGTCTTTAGTGAAAAAGTATAAGTATCGTTGGGGCGTGTTCGCTATAGAAGGAAACATCATGCAGTTTGAGCGATGGTACCCTTCCGAGCCTCCACTAGAAGCTTACGTAGATGAGGGGCAAATACTAAACGACACTACTTTTGCAATCGCACGAAGTTATCGGGTAGTAGATGGCCAAGAGACAGAGGTTAGAGAATGGGAAGAGACTTATCACTTCAAAGAATTCAGCCCCAAACCGGATAGCACCAATGGTTTTGTCCGGTGATTGCCGCAAGTGGTCGAAAAAGGAGCGTCGTCCACCGCTTGCTCAACCCAATGATTTTTGATTATCTTCAGTCGTTCAACGGTGAGCGGCTTCACGATGTAGTCTGCTACGTGAGCGACTTTCTTTGCCCGATTGATTTGCTCCTGGTCGGTGGACGAGGCCAGCATGTAGATGGTCGTTTCTGACCAGCCAATCGTCTCGAACTGCTCTAAAAATTGCCACCCGTTCACGATGGGCATGCAGATATCCAGAAAAATAATTTCAGGAGCTTCTTTGTGCTGGTTAGCTAAGCCGGTTAGGTAGTCCAGCCCGTCAACGGCACTGTAGAAACACTGGACGTGTTCGGCCAATTGTACCTTGAGATTAGCCCGTTCTACAATCAATCCGACAATCGGATCATCGTCTATCACTACAATTGAGTTCACGTTCGGCATACTTAGGAGTCGTTAAGGTGAGTACGATACGCTAAGGGAAACAATCGGTATGCCACGGCGGTCCGGACGTAAGGTATATCGAGACACTGTTGAGCAACTCAACAGGTTTAATAAAATAATTACAATTCATGTTATAAAAGTTAATACTTAGCCCTAGTCTGTTTAACGTACTATCCAGGGGGAAACAAGTTATTAGTCGGCGGTTCATTGGGTTATATTCACCCGTGAACCATTATGCTTGGCTATGTCATACGCTTTTTTAATCGCTCTTATCACCTTTCCGTTACGCTTCCTGCTGGCACTACTCCTAACGAACGGGGGTGGAACGCCACCCGGTGAGGCGTCACCCGGAGGTTCGCCTCCCGGTGGATCGCCACCCGGAGACAATGCTCCGGAATACGAACTGGTGAACCTCGGTCGTCCGCTCAACAGCATCTACCACGAATCAGCCCCGGTAATCTCTCTCGACGGACAAATCCTCTACTTTGTCATCACCAACCACCCCGAAAACCACAAGGGTTCGGAGCAAACGCAAGACATTTGGTTCGCCCAACGTGATTCTCTGACGGGGGCGTGGTCGGGTGCCATACACATGCCCAAGCCATTCAATGAGCACCGCTACAACCAGGTGGCGAGTGTTTCGCCCGATGGTAACCGCCTGCTCATCCGCACCGGTGAGGGCAAAGGTCGCTGGGAATTTGCCACCGTGGAGCGGATCAACGGCACCTGGCAAAAGCCTCAGAAGCTAGACATTGACGGATTTGGCAGCATGTGTCGGGGCAAATTTAACGGAGGATTTATGGCCTACGACGGCAGCGCCCTGCTGTTGTACTTTAGCGAAACCAAAGACGCCAAGCGAAGCGATCTGTACGTAAGCTTTCGGGAAGGTGGTGACCGCTGGACACAGCCGCAGCCCATTGCCGCCCTAAACACGCGCTACGACGAGTTCGGGCCCTACCTGGCACCCGACAACCAAACCATGTACTTCGCCAGCGCGCGTCCCGGCGGGTTCGGCAGCACCGACGTGTACCGCACCCGACGGCTCGACGACACCTGGCTGGCGTGGTCGAAGCCGGAAAACGTGGGGGCCCCCATCAACACCAAGGGGTTCGACGCCTACTACGCGGTGGGCAGTTCCGACACCGCGGTGTTCACCACCCGGGCCCTGATGACCGCTGACGGGGGGCACCTGGATATTTACGGCCTGCGAACGATAAAAAAAGTGCAACCTAAATTGCACCTGGAAGGATTTGTCACCGACGCGGCCACGGGGGAGTTTGTGACGGCCAGCGTGCGTTACGAAAAAGATGAGGAAACCCTAGGGATCACCCATTCCGACTCGGCACTGGGTGAATACCGCACCCGCCTATCCGAAAGTGGTTGGTACCGATTGTTTGTTTCTGCTCCTGGTTATCTATCGAGAACCGACAGCGTGCAGATTGCCCCCTTTTCGTCCGACACCACCGCGTACAAAGACCTGACCCTCCAGGCCCTGAAGGTGGGCGTATCAGTGCGGCTGAACAACATCTTTTTTGATTACAACGAAACCACGCTGCGCGCCGAATCGCATCCCGAACTGGACAAAGTGGTAGAAATGCTGGAAACCAATCCGAAACTGGCGATTGAAATCGGTGGCCACACCGACGACCGAGGATCGGAAGCGTATAACCAGCAACTATCCCAGGGACGTTCGGAAGCCGTGCGGCAGTACCTGCTCGATAACTTCATCGACCCTGAACGGGTGACGGCCGTGGGCTACGGCGAAACGAAGCCCGAAGTACCCAACGACAGTGAAGAAAACTGGCAGGTGAACCGGCGGGTGGAGTTTACGGTGCTGGAGAACTAAAGCGTGTTGACGTAGTAGGACAGTTTGCTCAGTCTGCTCGATTCGCTCTCATGGTTAGTTTCAATGATGTGCTGGCTAACATCAATTAGGTGCAAGACAGACTCATTCGTCTCCCGCCCTGGCCACCCCCACCATGCTATCGGCCGTGCCGTAGTACAAGTACCAAGTGTTATCAAAGTATACCAGTCCTTCCACAAAAGTAGTCCCATCCTGATACTGACCGGATTTCTCGAACGGCAGTTCGGGTTGAATAAAGGGTTCGTCCGACCGGTCAAGCAGCTTCCAGGGTTCCTGGGCATCAAACAAGGCTTGACCGCCGGTATACACGCGGTTGCCAAGGTCTTCTTCACCAATGTTCTGGGAGTTGCCCGCGTTGTAGAGCATCACAATCCCGTCGTCGGTGAGCACGGGGGGCGGTCCCGCTTCCACCAGCCACGAATCAAAGTAACCCGGCCGCGGACTCAGCACCGGGGCCAACTGCCCGGTATAATCTTCTACCGGGGTCCAGTCCAGCAGATCATTGGAACTGGCCAGCCACACGTGGGGCACCCCAAAGTACATCCAGTATTTTCCGTTGATTTTAGCGGCTACTAGTTTGCCATCCTCTAATCTGGTCACAATGGCTCCGGACTTGGTTTCACGATTGTGGTACTTTCCGTTATCGTATTCCTCGAAAACGGGGCCGTGCTTGGTCCAGCTGGTTAAGTCGGGCGAGGTGGCGATGGCCAGGCGGGGCACTTCACGATTCCACTGGGTGTAGGTGAGCACGTAGGTGCCGTCATCGGTTTCCACGATGCGCGGGTCTTCTACCCCGCCGGGCCACTCAAATTTTTGTTGATCGTCCTGATCAGGATAAAAGACGGGTTCAGACTGCCGCTCGTAGGTGCGACCATCCGCTGACACGGCCAAACCGATGCGGGAGGTGTGGCCCCCGATTTCTTTCTCGCCAAGTTTTTCCTCCGCCCGATACAACACCCGAATAGAGTCTTTTCTGACCACTGCCGCCGGATTGAAAGTGGCCATCGACTCCCAAGCGACCGAATGGCCCGTCATCGGATCCTGAAAAGTGGTAGTACTATCTTTTTGAATAATCGGCCGGGCGTCGGGCAACCGTTCAAAGGGTCCTAACATCCAGGACTTTTCTGTGGTCTGGGTAAACCCGGCCGCGGTGGTAGCCCACCACAGGAGTAAAGTGAATGAGCGAAAGGGGGTTCGGTTGATGGTGCTACGCATATTGCTAAGTTAAATCCGAATATATTAAAAATATTCACCACCCACCCGGGTGGGACTCTTTATCTAAATCTGTTTGCTTCCCCCGCATTCCGATAAACTTCCTCTGAACCTACTTGTCACCCGCTAATGGGTTAACTACCTTTCGGCCATGAAGTTACTGCATACGGCTGATTGGCACCTGGGCAAACGGTTGGGCGACTATTCTCGTTTGTCTGAACAACGGGAGGTGCTGGACGAAATCTGCGCGATCGCCGAGGCGGAAGCAGTGGATGCCGTACTGATTGCCGGAGACCTGTTCGATACTTTTAATCCGCCCAACGAAGCTCTGGAGCTCTTCTACCGCACCGTGCACCGGCTAAGCAATAGTGGCGCGCGGGCCGTCATCGCTATTGCCGGTAACCACGATTCACCCGACCGGGTGGAGGCTCCCGACCCCCTGGCGCGGGAGTGCGGGGTCTTTTTGGTCGGCCGACCGGGTTCGACCTTCTCCTCGGGGTGCACCGATGCGGGTATCGACACCTTGCACACTTCACCGGGTTTTGCCGAACTGCGATTGCCCCACTGCCCGGATCCCCTGCGCCTTATCCTGACTCCCTACGCCAACGAAACCACGCTCAAGCGATTTCTGGGCGATGACGACCGTGAGCAGTCGCTCCGCGAGGTGTTGCAGCAAGATTGGCAACGCCTGGCCGACCAGCACTGCGATCCGCGGGGAGTTAATGTGCTTATGGCGCACCTGTATTTCCGGCAGCGCAACGGACCCGCTCCCGACGAACCGGATGACGAAAAGCCCATCTTGCACGTGGGCGGAGCCTCGGCGGTGTTCACCGAAGATATTCCGGCGCAGATGCAATACGCCGCCCTGGGACACTTGCACCGCTACCAGACCGTATCGTCAGCCCCCTGCCCGGTTTGCTACAGTAGCAGCCCGCTGGCTTACAGTTTCAGTGAGGCTGAGCAGCAAAAGCAGGTGGTGGTGATTGAGGTGGAAGCGGGAAGCAAAGCCCGGGTGCGACCGGTGGCGCTTCGGGCGGGGCGTCGGCTGTGTCGCCAGCGATTCACCGAGGTTGACCAGGCTATAGAGTGGCTGGAGGCGCATCCGAACACGTTCGTGGAACTCACCCTAGTGAGCAGTTCGTACCTGGAAAGCAAACTGAAGCGGGCGCTCTACGCGGCCCACGATGGCATCGTAAGTATCATCCCTGAAATGGCCACTCCCGAAGGGGACGTTGCCCGCGATGCCAGCATTGACTTGAGCAAAGACCTGCGCACCCTGTTTGTAGACTATTTCAGAGCCAAAAAAGGCCAGGAACCCAACGATGAACTGCTCAAGCTGTTCAACGAGGTACTCGGCACCGAGAACAACTAAAAAATTTTACTCACCCTTGCAACCACTATTTGCTGCATGACACCGCTTCGCCTTACCGTTCAGGGACTGTATTCGTATAAAGAAACCCAGGTCATTGACTTTGAGACGCTGGCGGGCTCTCAGTTGTTCGGCATCTTCGGAGCCGTGGGCAGCGGCAAGTCTTCTATCCTGGAAGCCGTGGTATTTGCACTCTACGACCGCAGCGAGCGGTTGAACAAGAGCGGCGACAACCGCTACTACAACATGCTCAATCTGCAAAGTCAGCAGTTTGCCATCGACTTCGTATTCCAGGTCACTTCTCCTCAGCCTACCAAATATCGGTTCACCGTGTCGGCCCGCCGCAAAAAGAAGGATTTTGAAAAAGTGGAGGTGAAAGAGCGGCGGCAGTACCGCTGGGAAAACAACCACTGGCATCCTATTGACGCGCCCGATGCAACCGCGATCATCGGAATGACCTACGAGAATTTCATGCAAACGGTGATCATTCCGCAGGGAAAGTTTCGAGAATTCATCGATCAGAAGCCCAACGACCGCACCCAGATGCTCAAGGAGCTCTTCCGCCTGGAGAAGTTTGACCTTTCGCACAAGACGAGCCAGTTGCTGGCGGCAGTTCGCACTTCCATCACCGATCTTGATGCTCGGGTGTCTGAGATTGGCCCGGTGAGTGCGGAGACGATTGATGCGACGCGTAGGAAGATGACGGCAATAGAGGGTTTCCTGCAGGAGAACGCCGCGGTGCTCAGCGAAGTGGAAGTTGCCTGCGATGACCACGAGCAATTGCGCAAACTGGTTACCGAACGCGCCACTGCTATGAAGGAGCTTCAGTTGCGGCG
Source organism: Cyclobacteriaceae bacterium (assembly GCA_965217305.1). Classification (GTDB taxonomy): domain Bacteria; phylum Bacteroidota; class Bacteroidia; order Cytophagales; family Cyclobacteriaceae; genus Tunicatimonas. The sequence continues at coordinate 732,994 of CBDCHN010000012.1, read as the reverse complement.
GCGGGAGCAGCCTCATTACCAAGCCCGAGAAAAGCAGCTTCACGAATATCAGGAAGCGGAAACTCATTTCAAAGAAAAGTTCAGAACCCTGGCTGATGCGGAAAGCGAGCGGGATCGGGCCGAGGAGAGATACCAGGGCTTATGCCTCCGAATTGAAACCGGCAGACAAAAGATGAAAGTCGCGCAGCAACACTGTGAGCAGGCGCAACAGAACTACGCTGATCGGGACATGATCCGAGCGCAGTGCACCGATTGGGAGCATATGCTCCGAATCAGGCAGGTGCGTCATGAGTTGCAAAATTTCTCCTCCCACGAACTTGCCCTGCGCACCACCCACGAACAACAGCAAAAGCAGTGTGCCGCCCTTAAGTCGCAAATCAAGAAAAGCGAGGAGCAATGGGGCAAAACCGTTGCTGTTCGTGACCAGCAGACTACCCTGCAGGCCGTAGTGCAGTGGCACGTGCAATGCCAGCAGTACGAAGCCGAACGCGCCGAACATCAGCAAAACAAGCTCGCTCAGCAACGTCTGTTAACCCAGATCGAGGCGCAGAAGGATCAGGCGCTGAAAGCACTGGCGGGGCCCGCCTCCGAACCCTTTGATGCCATCTTCAAGCGCCTTGCCACCGCCCGGGAGTCGCTAAAGACAGATCTGCGCACGGTGATCGAGAAACTAGCGAATTTACGGGTTCGGCAGGAACTCGCCCACGCCGCCCGACAGTTGGTCTCGGGGCAGGCCTGTCCGCTCTGCGGGGCAACCCACCACCCGTCCGTTGCCCACGCCCCGGAAATTGATGAAGAGACTACCCGGCAAGAACAAGTTTTGTCCCAGTTGCAGACGCAGGAAGCGCACCAAGCCGCCCTGGAAACTACCCTAAGAAAGTTACACAATGACTACCAAAGCATCCGGGGAAAGCAAGAAGGAATCCAACAGCTTCTGGACGCCAGCGAGGCGCGCTTAATTTCTCACCAGAGCCAATTCTCCTGGGAAGCTTACCGGCACCACTCCCCCGAAGCGTTGGCTACCGAGCTGAAAGAATGTGCCCAGTGGTTGCGGGCGGGCCAACGCCTTCAACACGAGCGTAGCGATCAGTTGGTGCAGCTAGAACAACTCGAGAAGTCGCTTGCTGAGGCGCAACAACGCTGGCAACAGAGCCAGGAACGGTGTCTGACCGCGAAGGGCAAAGTAGAAAATTACCGCGCATTGTTGCGAGCAATCACCTATGAGGACCACGAGCAGCTGACTGAAGCTCAACTCATGAAGAAGCAGGAAGAATGCCGGTTCCAACTGCAGGATACGGAGCAAAAATACGAGGCAGCCCGCCAAGCGTGCCAGGATTATGAGAAGGCTTTAGGAATTTTGGAGGGGAAAAAAATCTCCGAAGAATCACTACGCAACACCCTTCGCCAACAAGCTATTGCCATTCAGACAGAAATCACCCGGCTGTGTCACCTAAAAAAATTTGAGAGTGTAGACTACGTGCAAGAACTCATTAACACCAACCTGGACACCCAGGCGGAGCAAAGCGCGGTGGTAGCGTACCAGAACCGTCTTCACGCGGCGGAAGAGAACTACGAAAAGCTGGTTAAGGCAACCCACAAGCGGAACTACCAGGTGGATGAGCACCGAAAAGCGCAAGACGCCCGCACCCATCACCGGCAGGTCCGGGAGCAACTGCAACAAACCTGGGCTGTGACCAAACAAGAAGTAGAAAATCAGCGCGAGAAACTCACCAAGGTTCAGCGGTTGCAGCAAGCGCTGGGTGAACAACGCCTCCGGGAAAGCAACCTGAAAGAATTATACGGTCTGTTTCGAGGCAGCGGATTTGTCAACTACGCCTCCACCGTGTTGCTCCAGGAGGTGTGCCGGGGAGCCAACGTCCGTTTCAAAAAGTTGACCAAAAACAACCTCAGCCTGGAACTGAACCGGGACAATGACTTCATCGTTCGGGACCACCTCAACGATGGCCGGACCCGGCTGCTGAAGACGTTGTCGGGCGGGCAAACCTTTCAGGCGGCGCTGTGCTTGGCGCTGGCGTTGGCTGAAAATATTCAGTCGCTGAACCAGTCCCAACAAAGCTTTTTCTTCTTGGACGAGGGGTTCGGTTCCTTGGATAAAAACGCACTGCGGGTGGTATTTGATACCCTGAAAACTTTGCGCAACGAGAACCGCATCGTAGGAATTATTTCGCACGTGGAGGAGCTACAGCAAGAAATTGACGTCTACCTAAAAATTGAGCACGACCGGGAGCGGGGTAGTTTGGTGAAGGGCAGTTGGGAGTAACCAACTGACCGAGGACGCTACTTTGAAACAAAGTGGTGTGCCTCACTCATTGATTTGACCGTGGAATATTATGTGATGACAAGTCCATAGCTCGCATTCTAACAATTTCTGTCTAAAATAAAACTAAATTTTGAATTTGAGTAGATAAGTTCGTATTCTTAGTACAAACTACGAAATACTTTGGCAGACGATCTTTATCCTAGCAGCGATCAGGTTCTTTGGTCCGAGATGGTTCGGGGCCACGAACGCGCCTTGGTCACTTTGTATGATCGGTACGTGGACGGGTTGTACAACTACGGCGGTAAATTCACTGGTAAATCCGAAAGCATTGAAGACGCCATCCAGGACCTGTTTACCGAAATTTGGTTTCGTCGAGAAAAGCTTTGTGTACCTGATTCGGTAAAAGCCTACTTATTGCGAGCTTTCCGACAAAAACTGCTCAGGCAACTACTTCACTATCGGCATATCTCGTTCATAGACGAATACTTACCCATCGGGGCGCAGGATGATCATCAATATATCCACACTCAAGTTCTTTCAGAAACTGAAGCAGAACGTAAAACCAGCCTGCAGCGGGCCCTTTCCACACTGAGCCAGAAAGAACAACAGGCCATCACGCTGAAGTATATCGATAATCTAAGCCACGACGAGATTGTCCAAGTGATGGAAATCAAAAAGCAGACACTGTATAACCTGCTGCATACGGCCATTCGCAAGCTCACCCTTGCTGTGAAAGCCAAGCATCCCGCTAAAGAAGTATTCTCTTCTGCTAAGATTCTCCTTCTTTTGCTCTCTTTAATTTAAAAATTATTTTTTTGTTCTTTCGAACAGTAGATTCTGCAACACGCTGCTTCTAGTAAATATCACTTAGTCTTTATCGTGAGCCGAACCACTATCATTACAAATTTGCTACTGAATGACTCCTTCTGTGCGTGGGCATTGTCAGGCGGGAAAGAGCACAGACAATACTGGGAAAAATGGCGGTCGGCTCACCCAGAACAGGAAGAACTGGTGCACGAAGCCCGGGCGCTGTTATTAGCGTTGCAGGAAGAAAGAAGATCAATGCCCGGTGCTAAAAAAGAGGCGCTCCGACAAAAGATTATCCAAGGGGTACGTTCTGAACAAGTCCTGCGGGATCGATCAAGAACGACCAATAAACGCTTAGCAAGGCACTGGGGAGCCATAGCGGCAGCCCTAGTGATATTGCTGGTCTCGTGTGTCCTTCTTTACCGATGGGAGAAGAGCTCCAGCGTCAAAAAGCAATTCGCCACCGCCTACGGTGAAATCAAAACTTTCGCCCTCCCCGATGGCTCGCTGGTGACCCTCAATGGAAACTCTGCTATCGGCTATCGCTGCGAAGATCAAACGGCAGGGCCTCGGGAGGTTTGGCTGAAAGGTGAAGCTTTTTTTGAAGTAAGCAAAAGAAAAACACCGGTCAACCAAGATGATTCAGAAGCCATTGCTTTTGTCGTGCATACTAAGAATTTGACAGTAGAAGTGTTGGGCACCCGCTTCAACGTGCGGCACCGACGCGACCAGACTCAGGTGGTGCTGGAAGAAGGAAGCGTGCAGCTGAGTCTGGAAGAGCAGGACCATCGGTTGCGCATGGCCCCCGGCGAACTGGTGGAAGTACAGTCGGGAGAACAGCAGATTAACCCACAACCGGTAAAAGCGGCTGAGTATACTGCCTGGAAAGAAGGCCTTATTCGTTTTGAAGGAGCCTCTTTTTCTGAAATCAGTCAGCTCTTAGCGGATAATTATGGTCTTGCGTTGCACTTTGATGATAAAAAACAGGCGGATGCTATCAACCTGAAAGGTTCGTTCCCAGCCGATAATATTGAAGTATTGTTAGAAGCGATTGCCAACGTAACCCATACTACCGTCAAAAGAGAGGAAAAAAAGATCATCTATCAATAAAAACCGTCTCTTTCTTCCCCAAAACGCGGAAGACAGCAGGCAGCATACCTTCGATTAGTACACTTAACTACACAACTATGAAAACTTATTTTACCTGCCTTTGCTGGGGGACTTGCCTGATCTTGCTTTGCCCGTTATTACCGCACCGGTTGCATGCCCAACAGTTGGCTCTTACTACGTCTAGCAATGACAAAGAGAACGTTATCAGTCAACAGAAAGAAAGAATAAGTCTTACTTCGGTACTGCAGCAGATAGAAAAAACTCATCAAGTGAATTTCTATTATCAGCTACAGGATGTGGAGAACAAGTTTACGGATCAACCCATTGGGACTCGAGACCAAAAAGACCTGAAGTACACGCTCGGGGAAGTGTTGGAAAGGTTTTCGCTGAATTTCAAAAAAGTAGGAGACAATTACTATTACGTTTTCAAGAAGAAACCGGATGAACTGCCAGAGAAAGTGGAGAATAATAGTCTCTCCAGCAGTGTTTCTGCCGCTCCGAATCCCAACACCCGGTTGGTTTCCCCGGCCAGACGGAATCCGGCTCAGCAAAACTCGATGCTGGAGCAAACCATCAGTGGCCAGGTCATCGATTTAGAAAACGGGGGGGCGTTACCGGGAGTCAATGTGTTTGCCCAGGGCACCACCAGCGGAACCGTGACGGATGTAGACGGCAACTACCGGGTCACCGTCGGCGATGAGGTGACCGCCTTAGTATTTTCTTCGGTAGGCTATACCACCGAAGAGATTTCCATCAACGGACGATCCGTCATTGACGTGGCACTGGCTCCCGACATTCAAGCCTTGAGCGAGGTGGTAGTTACGGCGCTGGGAATAAGAAAGGAAGCCAAAAGCCTGGGATACGCTACCGCCAAAGTGGAACCCGAAGAGTTCAACGTGAACCGCACTCCCAACTTTGCCAACGCTCTGCAAGGCAAAGTGCCCGGTGTCAACATCACCGGATTGGGCTCTGGGCCGCAAGGCAGCAGTAAAATCCGCATCCGGGGGGTATCTTCGTTCGGAGGCAATAACTCTCCGCTGATTGTAGTCAATGGGGTGCCCATCGACAACACCAACGCGGGGGCCAACGGAGCCACCTCCGAACGGGGCAGCAACCGCACCTCAGATAGCGGAGATGGGCTGAGCAGCATCAACCCGGATGATATCATCTCAATGAACATCCTAAAGGGAGCAGCAGCCTCAGCGCTGTATGGTTCGCGGGCCAAAGACGGGGTCATCATGATCACCACCCGCAACCGGGCGGCCGGCAAAGGTATTCAGGTAGAATACAACACCAATTATACCCTGGATGTGCCCTTGGATTACACCGACTACCAGTATCAATATGGGCAGGGAGAAGGCGGAGAACGCCCTACGTCGCCCCGGCCGGTGTCGGGGGTATGGAGCTTCGGCGAGAAGTTTGAGCCCGGCATGACTCAAACCCTCTTCGACGGCATCGAAGTGCCGTATGTGCCCCAGCCCAACAAAGTGCGGGATTATTACCGGGATGGTTCTACTTTTGCCAACACCATCACGGTTTCTTCCGGGGGAGAATTCGGGGGCTTTAGCCTTTCCTTGTCTAATATGGACAGCAAAGCCATCCTGCCCGGTTCCAACTATAATCGCAAAACCGTGAATCTCGGTTTCACCCAATCCCTGGCGGATAAGCTGACCGTATCGGGGAACGTGAACTATTCGAACGAAGACCGAAGAAACCCGCCCAACATTGCCGAACAGGATTTTAGTCCGGTGGTGATTTATACGCTGGCCACTTCTATGCCCCTAGACTTGCTAGAGCGGTATGCATTTGAAGAAAACGGGGACGAGTTTCCGTATTCGCGCTTTACCAACCGCACCAATCCCTACTTTGCCTTGTCGCGCTTTGAGAACAACGTCAAAGACCGTATTTACGGCAACCTTACGGCCCGTTACAACTTCACCGATTGGCTGTACCTGCAGGGACGCGTGGGCCAGGATTATTTCTCGCGGGACCAGGAGTACAACCTCCCTACCGGTTCGCAACGACAGTCTTCGCCGCCCCCGGGCTTGGTTAATGGGCAGTACGTGCAAGACCAGCTACGGTTTCGGGAAATCAATGCAGACTTTTTGCTAGGATTTGACCGCACGTTCGGCAACATAGGGCTTAATATCAACCTGGGCGGCAACCAGATGTACCGACGCTCGGACCGCAATAGTGTGTTGGCCGAACTGTTCTATACCCGTGACAAGTATACCATTGAGAACTCCAGCAAGGTAAGCCCTCAGTACACCATTTCCGAACGTCAAGTGAACTCCTTATATGCTTCCACGGAGGTTTCTTACAAAGGCTTTGTCTACCTGAATGGCACCGTACGAAACGACTGGTTCTCTACCTTATCTCCCGCGAACAGAAGTATTCTGTACCCCTCGATTACCGGTAGTTTTGTGTTTTCACAAGCGTTTACGAATCTACCCAACTGGTTCTCGTTCGGAAAAATCCGCGCTGCCTATGCCGAAGTGGGAAGTGATACGGATGTGCAACCCTATGCCGACAACCTTTTCTACACGGTGAGTGCCCAGCAATTTCCCAACGAAGACGGCACGCCCCAGCCGGTGGCCAACATCAGCGGCTCGTTGGTGCCCAACGACGACCTGCGCCCCATGCGGGTGTCTGAAAAGGAAATCGGGCTGGAGATACAGTTGTTTAACAACCTTCGCTTTGAAGTATCGCTTTATGACAAAATATCGTCGGACCAGATTCTGGAGGCACAAATATCCGACGGTTCCGGGTTTGAGCGACAGTTGATCAACGTAGGGGAGAGTGTCAATCGGGGAGTAGAAATGTACGCTGCGGTTTCTCCTATCCGCACCCCGGCTTTTGAATGGACCACCAGTGCCAATGCTTCCTACAACACCTCCGAGGTGCTCAGCCTGGGAGACGATGCCGAAGGCTCCTTTATCACGGTGGGAAACGCTGAGTTTCATGGGGAACTCCGGCAGGAGGTAGGCAAACCCATGGCCCAGTTATACGGCTGGGGCTGGTTGAGGGATCCGCAGGGCAACCAGGTGTTTGACGCGGTTAGCGGACTCCCCTTGCGCTCGAGTGAACAGCTGAATTTTGGCACGGCGCTTCCTTTGTGGATCGGTGGATTCACCAACAGCTTCCGCTATAAAAATGCCAGCCTGTCGTTTTTGATCGACTTTAAACTGGGGCATAATATGATTTCCGGTACCCATACCAATGCGTATCGTCATGGCCTGGACAAAGCCACGCTGGTTGGAAGAGATCAGGGGTTTATCGTCGGCGGGGGCGTGATGGTTGTGGAGGAAGTTACCAACGAAGCCGGAGAAGTGATCGAAACCAGGTATGGACCCAACACGGCTCAGGCAGAAATTCAGCCCTTTTACGAAACAATACGTACGGGCCGCATGTCGGAACAGTCGGTCTTTAACGCCGGTTCGTGGCAGCTGCGGCAAGTCACGGTGGGCTACGATTTCACCAGTTTGCTTTCTTCGGTGAAGTTTATCCAGAGTGCGCGCCTGAACTTCGTCGCTAACAATGTGGCCGTGATCAAAAAATGGGTGCCTCATATCCATCCGGATCAAAATGGTCTCATCTCTGACAACGTGGTTGGCCTGGAAGCTACCGGCCTGCCCATTACCCGGAGTATGGGATTCAACCTGAACATCAAATTTTGAGGCACTTGGTGCGATGAACCTTTATTTCATAAAAAACTTAACAACCATGAAAAACAGCACGAAACACCTCCTAGGTTGGCTGATAGCTTTTGCTCTACTGACCGCCTGCGACGACGGATTTGATGAATTGAACACCAACCCGGTCCGACTCACGTCGGTGGAACCTACGTTTCAGTTAAACTATGCTATCATTGAAAGTTCAATGGAGTATGGCAACCTTACCTACGAAACCACCATTGTACGACAGATGATCACTCCGTTCGTTGGGGTAGGCACCGGGGGAAATCTAAACCAAGATAACCGCTCGGCCACCCAGAGCAACTGGCAACGCTACTACCGAAACGTCCTTAAAAATATCATCGACGTGGTGGAGCGGACCGAAGAAGATCCTGAGCGATCCAACTTATACAACATGGCCCGCATCTGGAGGGCGTATACTTTTATGGTGCTCACCGATACCTACGGCGATATCCCCTATACCGAAGCGGGACTAGGGTTTTTGGAAGGTATTGTCTTTCCCGAGTATGATTCTCAGGAGGCCATTTATTTGGATATTTTGAACGAACTGGAAACTGCTTCGGCCGCACTGAATGCTTCCAAACCTATTGCCGCCCAAGACATTCTCTACAAAGGGGACACCGACCGCTGGCGGCGGCTGGGAAACTCCCTTTTATTACGGGCAGCCATGCGGCTCACCAAGGTTAATCCTGCGCTGGCGCAAGAATACACAGCCAAGGCGGTAGCCGGAGGCTTGATGCAGTCTAATAATAACAATGCTGTGGTTCGGCATGACGCCAACTTCAGAAATTCGGTAGGAACCAACTTAAACGGAGGCCAGGCTCCTTTCTACTACCTGGATAAAGAGTTTGTGGATTACCTCCAAGAGAATAATGACCCCCGGCTGGAGGCCATTGCCGTCCGCTACATTGGTGTCGGAAGCGGGGGTGAGCAGACCGAAGCGGTAGCCGACCGCTCTGCTGACGCGCAGATAGGCATGCCCCAGGGGTACGACAACACCACCATCCCCCCGGTGGCGCAAGCCGACGGCCTGGCCAGTTTGTTTGCCTATAGTCAGTTGGATAGAACACGGTTGGGGAATCCTGAAGCACCCAGCTTTCTGGTCACCTACGCGCAGACCCAGCTGTTGCTGGCCGAAGCGGTATTCCGGGGCTGGGCCCAGGGCGATGCCGCCGCCCTGCACGCCAGCGGCATCGAAGCGAATATGCAACAGTTTTCAGCATGGCCCGGAGATACCGACATTCCTCAAAGTGAGATCGATGCCTACCTTCAGGCCCATCCGCTAGAAGCGGGTAGCGAATTGGAGCAGATCAATACCCAGTATTGGGTAGCTTCTTTCCTCAATGGCCCGGAAGCCTGGGCCAACTTCCGACGCTCGGGCTATCCCGAGGTAGCTCCCAACCCGTACCCGGGCAGCAACCTTAGAACCGAGGATTTCATCCGCCGACTGACCTACCCTGATTCAGAGCTTACCGTCAACAAAGAACACCTGGATGTAGCGGTGAGTCGGCAAGGCCCTGATATTCTGGATACCCGGGTGTGGTGGGATCAATAGCCAAATAAAATGTGCATGAAAATCAAGTGCCTCTTATTACTTACGTTAGCCATTCTTGAGCTAAACGCATATTCACAGGAGGCTAAACCCAATATCTTACTGATTTCAGCGGACGAGATGGTTCCTATGCTTTTGGGGGCTTACGGTCATCCCGTGGTGAAAACACCCCATCTTGACCGATTGGCACAGCAGGGAGTGCGGTTTGATGCCGCTTACGCCAATAATCCGCTTTGTGCACCTGCCAGAGCAGCCATGCTTACCGGAATGTATTCTTCAAACATCAGAGTATACGACAACGCTGCCCCATTGGCTTCCGATATTCCTACCATCAATCATTATCTGGTCAATCATCAGTATGAGACCGTGTTAAGTGGGAAAGTCCATTTTGTGGGGCCGGACCAGCTACACGGATTTCAGAGAAGGTTAATAGAAAGCCACTACCCCGCTGACTTTCGTTGGGTTAAATCAAGAGAAGAGAAGATTCCGAGGCCCCATTTCGAAAATTATATTGCCAGTGGGTTGAAAATTGATCAGCCCACCCACGGTTTAGAACTTGATGAGCTGGCACACGGCAAGGCTATTGAGTACTTACAAGAACATGATGAAACGCAACCCTTCTTCCTGATGGTTTCTTATAATTTCCCCCATGAGCCCTTCGCCCCTCCCCAAAGGTACTGGGACATGTATAAAGATGCCGAAATTCAATTGCCCGAATTTCCTGAGAATTGGCAAGACAAACTCAGTATGATGGACCGGTGGCTAAGACGCCATTCCGGTACCGATCGGGTAGACGTAACGGTGCCCGAAAGTATCAGGGAAGTGAGGCGGGCGTATTATGCATTATATACCTACATCGATGACAAAGTAGGCGAACTGTTGTCCGCCTTGAAGGATAAGGGACTGGACAACAATACGATAGTCGTCTTTACCAGTGACCACGGAGACATGATAGGAGAAAAAGGGATGGTTCAAAAGCGTAGTTTCAACGAATGGTCCGCCCGGGTGCCGCTTATTATTAAGTATCCTGATCATCGCTTTGCCGGTACTCAACAAGCTACTCCCGTGTCGTTGGTGGATATCATGCCCACCATGCTGGATTGGGCGGGTATCCCGAATGACCGGCGACTGATGTATGATGGATCCAGCTTGGTTCCACTCATGGATGGCACCCCCGATGATAACCGGTTTGCCATTATTGAAAATCATTCGGAAGGCGTTTACACTACCTGCTTTAGCGTGGTAAAGAGCGGATATAAATATAATTGGTTTACGGGCTATGGAGCACAACTGATCAATTTAAACGATGACCCTGGCGAGTGGAACAATCTGAGCGGTCAGCGAGAATATGCAGGATTGGAAAATGAATTAAGGCAGTACATCTTAGAGCGTTTTGATCCTGCCCAATTGGAAAAAGACGTACGATCTAGCATCAGTAGTAGAATGATGATTCAATCCGTATTAGAGAAACAAGGCATCAACTGGGAATATAAGCCCGATAAAGAAGATTGATCCTATACCTCCCGACTTCAGACAAAAGGGTACCACCTACCACCAAGCTATATTGATGAAAAACCTAAAACAAAGGCTCCGGGCCGGAGAAACCCTTAACGGATGCTGGCTGAACCTGGGTAGCCCCCTGACCGCCGAGATCGTCGGGCTGGCGGGCTTCGACTGGGTGCTGATCGACCTGGAGCACGGGGCGGGCTCGGAAAAAGACGTACTGCACCAGTTGCAAGCATTGGAACATACTCCGGCCGCTCCCATCATCCGGGTAGAAAGCTCCGAACGGGCGCGGTTTCACCGGGTGCTGGATATGGGGGCCGAAGGGATCATGTGCCCCCGAGTGAGTAACACCGAGGAAGCAAAACGGGTGGTAAGCGCGCTGCATTATCCGCCGCAGGGCAGCCGGGGCGTGGCGAAGATGGTGCGGGCCACTGGTTTTGGACAGCACTTTACTGCTTACCACCAGAATGCCAAAGATGATATTCTGGGAGTAGTGCAGGTTGAAACGCTGGAAGTGCTGGATCACCTGGAGGCTATTGCCGCCCTGGACGGAGTTGATGTGCTGTTTGTTGGTCCGGCGGACCTGTCGATGGCCCTGGGTCACTTCGGAGAACTCGACCATCCGCAGTTTAAGGAAGCCCTGCGAGCGACGATCAGTGCCGCCCAAAAGTTCGGCAAAGCCACCGGCATCCTGCTGTTTGATCCGGACGATTTTGCCACCTATCACGACCAGGGAATACGCCTGATCGCCTGCGGAGCTGATGCTACCTTTGTGGCCCACGGGGCCCGCCAGATGGCGCAAAAGCTCAATACCTACAAAGGATTTGGAAACACTAATTTATGATGCTCACCGACCCCCTGTTCATCCTACTAGTTGGAGTGCTCATCGTCGTGGGTGGGATTATCGGGCTGCGCCTACACCCGTTTCTGGCCTTACTGCTGGGAGCGTTGGTAGTAGCACAGCTCACCCCCGCCCCGGCTGTCGAGCAGTACGTATTGAGCAAAGGGGGGACGGTCGAAGCCGCCCAGGCACTGGCCAACCAGGCTATTGGCGAAAGAATAGCCAGCCAGTTTGGGTCTACCTGCGAGAAAATCGGAATTTTGATCGCGATGGCATCCATCATTGGAAAGTGCCTACTGGAAAGCGGCGGAGCCGAACGCATCGTGCGGTCTACCTTGCAAGTCACCGGCATTTCCAAAGCACCCATTACTTTTTTAGGGAGTAGTTTCTTCATCGGAATCCCCGTTTTCTTTGATACCGTCTTTTACCTGATGATCCCACTGGCCAAAGCGATGGCGATCCGGATTGGCAAAAATTACCTGTTGCTCGTCCTCTGCATCACCGCCGGTGCCGCCATGGCCAACTCGCTGGTGCCTCCCACCCCCGGCCCCTTGTTTTTGGTGAGTGAGATGAACATCCCCATCGGCATGATGATGATTGGTGGGGTATTGGTAGGAAGCGTGACCATCGTCGTAGGATACTTTTTTGCCGCCTGGGCCAATCGAAAGTGGCCCGTCCCGCTGCGCGATTCACTGGACGCCCCCCTGGAAAAAATCAAATCTCTATCCACTCAAACAAGTACGAAACTACCCCCCTTGTGGCTGGCGTTGCTTCCCATCCTGATTCCATTGGTGTTCATCAGTGCCAGTGCTGCGCTTGGCACCTTCTTAGGGACGCAGGCCACTGATTCACCCAACGCGCTGGTGGGAGCAGTGCAGTACTTGGGGGAGAAAAACATTGCCCTTATCGCCGGGGGGGTAGCGGCCTTGGTTATGCTGGCCATCCAAAAACATGGCAGCAGAACAGAATTGCTTGCGTCGGTGCAAACCGCCCTGATGAGTGGAGGAATGATAATTCTGATCACCGCGGCCGGAGGAGCGTTTGGGGGCATGCTGCAGCAAACTGGCATCAGCGCGCGCATCGGAGCCTTGACGCAGGATTTTCAGATGGCCTTGCTTCCCCTGGCCTTTTTGATCACGGCAGTGGTCAGAACCGCCCAAGGCTCAGCCACCGTGGCCATGATTACAGCATCCGGTATTCTGGCAGGCATGGCTAATTCGATAACGTTAGAATATCACCAACTCTATATCGGGCTGGCCATTGCCTGCGGCTCTAAGCTTATTCCCTGGATGAACGACAGCGGTTTTTGGATTGTGTGCAAGATGAGCAACCTGACCGAAGAAGAAGCCCTGAAGACATTTTCACCGCTGCTGACCATCATGGGTATTAGCGGGCTGGTGGTGATTGTAATTGCCGCCAAGCTACTGCCATTGATTTGAAAACTATGAATCGCATGGAAGCCTATATTTTTGCATTCGCGTTAGCTACCTTTTCGGTGGCTGAGTTATCGGCGATGCAACAGATGGATGAACCACAGAAATCAGAGCAGCCTAATATTATATTTATACTCGCCGATGACCACCGCTATGATGCAATGGGCTTCATGGGCCATCCTTTTCTGAAAACGCCTCACATGGATCGTATGGCACAAGAGGGAGTGTATTTTAAAAATGCTTTTTTCACTACCTCGCTGTGCTCGCCTAGCCGGGCTTCCATCCTGTCTGGTAAATATGCTCATAATCACGGGGTGGTGGACAACTATAATCCGGTAGATTCACTGCTCACGTTTTTCCCTGAGTACCTGCAAGACGCAGGCTATGAAACTGCCTTCATCGGTAAGTGGCATATGGGGGGGGAAGTGGATAGCCCTAGGCGGGGATTTGACCATTGGCTTAGCTTTAAAGGACAAGGCTCGTATTGGGCCGATGGACACGGAACCAGCCGGGAAGTGCCTCAAACCAGCCATGATGGGTATAACCTCAACGGGACGAGAATCGCTCAGCAAGGCTACATCACCGATGAACTGACCGACTTTGCACTAGACTGGCTGGAACACCGGACGAAAGAAGCACCGTTTATACTATTCTTATCACACAAAGCAGTCCACTCTGATTTTGTCGCCGCCGACCGTCACGTGGGTCGATATAAAGATCAGCGTATGCCCATACCGGCTACCCTAGCGAATACTGCTGAAAACTACCATAACAAACCCATGTGGTTGAAAAACCAACGAAATAGCCGCCACGGGGTCGACTTTGCTTACAACTTGCCTGACTTTGATCTTAATGCCTATTACCAGCGCTACTGCGAAACCCTGTTGGCTGTGGACGAAAACTTGGGCCGAATCATAGGCTGGTTAGAAAGCCGGGGGGAATTAGGCTCCACCGTACTGTTCTACATGGGCGACAATGGTTTCCAGTTTGGTGAACACGGATTGATCGATAAGCGCGCCGCGTATGAAACATCCATCCGGGTGCCTCTGCTGATGATGTGGCCCGATCAGGTAAGGAACCCGATCACCGTTGAACAGATGGTAGCTAACATTGACATCGCTCCTACAATCATAGATATAGCCGGAGGAGAAATACCAGCGGATATGGACGGGCAAAGCGTGCTGCCTCTATTTACCAGTGAGCCGGTAAACTGGCGGGATGCCCTACTCTATGAGTACTACTGGGAGCGCAACTATCCCTACACTCCTACTACGTTAGCTATCCGCACCGACCGATACAAGTTTGTCCGTTATCACGGAGTGTGGGACTTGGATGAATTTTATGATTTGGCGCAAGACCCTAACGAAACCAATAATTTGATTAATAATCCGGACTACCGAGACATCATTTCGCAATACGGATCATCGCTGTTCGATGAGCTTAAGAAAACGCACGGGAAGGCCATGCCGATCTTACCGGATCGTGGAAATTACTATCCTCTTCGTCATCCTCTAAAAGCTGACCCGTCCTCATTTCCGGAATCATTTATTTATGAGAATCAATGAGTTAAAAGAATTTAGCCAACAGAAAAGATGGAATCCTGCTTATACTTTTTATCAACCTAACTTTGTAATTAGTTAATATGGAAACAATAGGATTTATCGGACTAGGCATCATGGGTAGGCCCATGGCCTTAAATCTAGTAAAAGCTGGCTACTCGCTGGTGGTATCTGACAAAAACCGCGCTTCCGACGAACTGGCAGAAGCGGGTGCCACGGTACTGTCTGGCAATAGAGAAATAGCCGAGCGGTGCGACATCATCATCACCATGCTGCCCGACTCGCCCGAGGTAGAAGAGGTGGTGTTGGGAGAGGGCGGAGTGATAGAAGGTATCAAAGGAGGCTCGCTTTTCATTGATATGTCTACTATTGCTCCTTCAACGGCTAAGAGCGTGTACGAAAAAATGCAGGAGAAAGGAGTGGAGGCCCTGGATGCCCCGGTATCCGGCGGGCAGGTAGGTGCCGAGTCCGGTACCGTATCGTTTATGGTGGGGGGCAGCGAGCAAGCGTTTCAACGGGCGTTGCCTTTGTTCGAAATCATGGGCAAAAACGTGGTGCGTATCGGCGAAGCCGGAGCCGGACAAACCACCAAAGCCTGCAACCAAATCATTGTAGGCATGACCATCCAGGCCGTAGCCGAGGCCTTTACCCTAGCCAAAAAAGCCGGTATTGATCTGGAAAAAATGAGAGAAGCCCTGCTGGGCGGCTTTGCCCAAAGTCGCATCCTGGATTTGCACGGTCAGCGCATTATTGAGCAGAATTTCCAACCGGGCTTCAAAATAAAGCTGCACCGCAAAGATATGAACATTGCCCTCCAAGCGGGAAAAGAATTTTCGGTGCCCCTGTACGGTTCCGCCCAGGTGGCGGCGCATATGGACGCGGTGCTGGCCCAGGGAAACGGCGAGTTGGACCACAGCGCCATTGCCTTACTCCTGGAGCAATTGTCAATTCAACAATAAGAAATCATCATGATGAAACGTAGAAATTTTGTAAAAGTCGCCACGGCCGGTTCTGTGGGTGCTCTTGCCCTAAGTCGTCCGCAGCAAGAAAGCGTAGCGATGAGCCAGCCTCCCAAAAAAGGGGTCATGCACGTCGGTTGCCAGCACGGGGGTACTACCAAAGAAAACCTGGAGTACTTGGCTCGTCATGGGGTTTTTCATATAGACGGCGGGTCGCCCAAAATGATTGAGGGAGTGGGCTGGGACCTGGAAGATTCATTCGCGAAGAAAGAAGCCTGTGAAAAGTACGGCATCAGCCTGGATGCCTACCACCTGCCATTAACCTCAGCAGGCATTACTAAGGTAGACACTCCGAACATCATGCTAGGCAAAAGTCCGGCGCGGGATCAGGAAATTGAAATGATCCAGCAAATGATCGAGGTGGCTGCCAAAACCGAAGTACGCTTGCTTCTCTACAATACCATAATCCATCCAGTATTGCGCACCGGGCGAACGGTAGACCCTAGCCGAGGCAACGCTTCTTACAGCACCTGGAACTATGAGGAAGCAGTGCAGAAGGGAATGGACAAGGAAAAGACGATTGCTGGCGACGTTTCTATCGAAGAGATGTACGAACGCATCACTTACTTTCTAGACCGGGTACTTCCAGTAGCCGAAGAGTATAAGGTGAAGTTGGGCAACCACATCGCCGACCCGCCCGCACCCGTCGGTTATGGCGGTATTACTCGGTGGAACAGTCCGCATGTGTTTGAAGGCATCAAACGGTTTGCCCAACTGTACGACAGTCCCTCGCACGGGTTTAACCTCTGTTTAGGTTCTACCGCCGAAGGACTTAAGGATCCCAAGACCGAGATCATCCCGATCATCAAATGGGTGGGCAAACGAAATCAGATTTTTAATATTCACTTACGCAACATCAAAGGCGGTTGGAACAATTTTCAGGAAGTGTATCCCGACAACGGCGACATGGATTTCGTGCAGGTGGTAAGAACCTTAAGAGATGTAGAATATTCCGGAATGGTGATGCCCGATCATACTCCCCAACACGCTGACCCGGCCAGTAGCCTTCAGGGCCACGCTTTCTCGTTTGGCTACAACAAAGCCCTCATCCAGGCGGTATTATCCGAAGCATAGGCAGGCTGGTGAAATACTACAGGCCGACTCCGTATTTTGATCTCGAAATCATACTACTGTCATGGTAAAAAGTAATTTTTTAGAGAGGCATGGCCCTGAAATCAGGCAAATCAATATCACCCCGATAGCCATCGTGGATCCCCCTTTACTCAATGCCGCCGGACTGCACGCTCCGTATGCCTTGCGTACCATTGTGGAAGTGGTGACAGCAGACAACATCACCGGCATTAGCGAAATCCCCGGTAACGCCAGCATCAATGCCGACCTGGAAGCCGCCCGAGATTTACTTATTGGTAAAGACCCTTTTCAACTAAATAGCATCAAGCAAACGCTGGAAAATCACTTTGGTAAAGAGAGTGCCCAAGCTAGGGGCAACGCCCCCTGGGACCAGCGTATCCTGGTACATGTGTTCAGTGCCCTGGAAGTGGCCTGCCTGGATATTATGGGAAAGGCGGCAGGCCGCCCCGTGGTAGATTTGCTAGGAGGAAAAATGAGAGAACGGGTGCCCTTCGCCGCCTACTTATTTTACAAACATGAAGGAGCGGGCGGCCCGTTGGCCTTCGGCACCGACCCAAACGCACAAGGGTGGGCCGCGGCCCGGCAATCGGCAGCGTTAGACCCCGCTGGCATCGTACAACAGGCCCAGGCCATGTGTCAGGCATTCGGATTTCAATCCATCAAACTAAAAGGGGGGGTGTTTGAACCTCAGCAAGAGTTGGATGCTCTGCTGGCCTTGCGAGAAGCTTTTGGCCCGCAGGTGCCGTTGCGCTTTGATCCCAACGCGGTATGGAAACTGGAGACGGGCATTGCGTATGGCCGAAAAATGGAATCCCTGCTAGAGTACCTGGAGGACCCGGTCCGAGGACAGTCAACCATGGCCCAGGCCCGAAAAGCCCTGCGCATCCCGCTGGCTACTAATATGTGCACCACTTCTTTCGAGGATATCCCTACCAGCATTGCCCTGGGCTCGGAAGATATTATTCTGAGCGACCATCACTTCTGGGGCGGGCTGCGGGCAAGTATGGAGCTGGCCCGGGTGTGTGAAACCTTTGGCCGGAAACTATCCATGCATTCCAACAGCCATTTGGGCATCTCGTTGGCTGCAATGGTGCATCTTGGAGCGGCCTTACCCCAACCGCCCTACCCGTTAGATACCCATTATCCTTGGCAGTCGGACGAAGTGATAGTCGGTGGTCGCTTTCAATTTGAAGAAGGGGCCGTGGCGGTGCCGCAGGAGCCGGGCCTGGGAGTAGAACTTGACCGGAAAGCCCTTGCGCAGTTGCATCAGCAATACCTGAAATGTGGTTTAACTAAACGTGACGATGCAACTGAAATGCAAAAATCGCAACCAGATTGGTGTTTTAAAGCGGAGCGGTGGTAGAAATCGTTATATTCGTGGCAACTGCTGGTAAAACCATCCCACGCGCGTCTGCATTGTTTGCCATAAAACCATCCCCGTAATCAAGTACGGAGGTATCCAGCGCATCGTGTGGTGGTCGATCCAAATTTATCTAACCCTGAGAGTTCTTTTTGTTTCTTCTAAAAGGCTAAAGTCGAGCTTAGTGGAAGCGGGTTATCAACGCACTGCTCATATCGCGGGTCCTTCGCAGTTACAGATTTGCCGAGAGCGGCAGTGAGGATATCACACGGCACTTGGTAACCACCGTATCCCAATCTTCCTTTACCATGAGCCGACGCGTTGCCCAACTGTTGCTCGGGGAGATCACGCAAGCAGAAGAGACCACCATATACACCGAAGTGTTTGGGGGAAATTTAGTAGTCCGAGCCACTACCTGATTACAATTTGGAATTTTGCAAATGCGCCCGCACACAGCGATTTAAAGCAGCTTGAAGCCCAGTCCTACACTAAACTGGGTATTGCGGTAATCCGTGTCGAAGCGCCGCCCGCCAAGTTGCACCGAGTCGCCCAACTTGCTCAGGTTACCTTCGTAGCGCACATCGAGCACCAACCGGCCAATGTCCAGTCCGCCGCCGACCTGGTAGCCTACGGTGGAGCTTTCGTAGTTGTTCCGCACTTCAGCGGTGGTGCCTTCGGTGCGGGCATCCTGCCCAAGAATAAGGCTGAACGACGGCCCCGCGTTGATGCGCAGCACGTCACCAATCCGAAAACCCAGCATCACCGGTACGTCTAACTTATTGTAGGTGAGCTCTTGAATCTGATCGAAGGTGTCGCTCACCCCATCCCGAACTTCTATTCGGCCACCTGACTGCGTGAAGAGCACTTCGGGCTGCAGGTAGATGCCCAGGATGGTGAGTCGGGTGAAAGCTCCCGCATGAAAGCCGATGGTAGAACTTCCGGCTCGTACTAATTCAGCTTCTTCTAACGATAACCGGGAACTGCTAAACCCTACCTTTGGGCCGAGGGTAAAGAGCTGGGCGGAGGCAGTTGTGCCAAAAAACAGGCAAACCGCCAGGATAAGAACGTTTTTCATAGGTTGCGTAGTGATGTAATAAATAAGGTACTTTTCAACTTTTCAAAAATCGTACCCTAATGACAGGTAGAACCGGGGTTTTCCAACAACGTTGTCCTCAATGGGATAGGCCGCGTCTAATTTCACGTAAAATCCTAGCAGCACGGTACGAATGCCCGCTCCGTAGCTCTGCAACCAGGGGTTCTTAAAATTCTGAATCTCCGCGCGGAAAATAGGGTCTTCCTGAATAACTTCGGTGTTGATGCTGTTTTTTTCGTTGAAAGGACTCGCTCCCGTCCAGGCAGAACCCACATCATAGAAGCCAATGAACTCCAGGTTACGAAAGAAATTGGAAGCGATGGGCCCCTGGTAAAAGTAGCGCACCACCGGTAGGCGCAACTCGGCACTGAAGGTGAGCACGTCGCTACCGTTGAACTTATTGAAATTGAAGCCTCTCAAATTGACAAAGTCAACGAAGAGCACGTTGCTATTATCAACGCCGCTCTCAACCGCCAGGGGATCGTTTTCTTCCTGCTGATCGGGCTGTCGGGTAGTTACCCAGGTTTCCAGACCTCCCAGTAGGTAATTTTGCTGGTTCGGGCCAAAGAAGTTGCCGTAGAACAGTCGGGTGGCCAGCGTAAGGGATCGATGAATTTTTTGGTAGTGCCGCAGATCCACTTCCAGGTTACTGAAGCTTTTTTGTACGTCGTTCACACCTTGGTAGTGGGTGAGCATGGCCCGCCCCCGGGTACCCAACCGCTTGTTGAGACCCGACGTGTGGGTGTTGTCAAAGACAATTCCGGTTTCAAAGCCTCCGAAATAGTTGGTGCTTTGGGTGCCGGGCAGGGGCACCGGGCTAGCGGTAGGGGAGAGATCGACATAGTGCGTATTGGCCACAAAAGGGTTCAGCTCCAGACGGGTAGCCACGCTAAGGGGTAGGGCAGCCCCCACGTAGAAGTGGTTGGATGTATATTTATGTATTTCTCGGTCGCCTGCTTCACGCTCGATGCCTTCCCGTTCGTAGCGTAATTTTAGGTCTACCCGGTTTTTGAGGTACTGATACTCGGCAAACAAACTCGCACTGCGCAAATCCGTGAACTGCACCAAACCCCCGAAGAAGCGGTGGTTCTCGAGCATGTCGTTCATCTGCACTTCTACGTGAAAGCCCAACTTCCGCAGCGGATCAAAGGTGAGCGAGGTGATGATGTTGTCGGCACTAAAGCGCGTTTCGTAAGGCAACGGACCGTTGATGCGTGACTCTCGCTGTAGTTTGCGGTAGCGCGACAGAAACGAATTTCCCGCCTCCGGTTGATCGCGTTCTCCCTGCTCGAAGGCATAATCATCGGTAGAAACCGCGTTTTCGTCGGTTTCGGGAGGCGTGCTAAACGCGTAATTCTCAGTGTCAATGTAGTCTTCGTCTTCTGCACGGGCCGAGTCGGCTTCGCCAAAGGTATAGTCATTGGTATCGACCACGTCGGGACCGGTGATTTGTCGAGTGCTATCGGGCCGGGGCTGGGTTAGGGCCGGAGGCCGCGAGGGGGTAGCAACCGAATCAGCCGGTGCAACCGGTTGTTTCTGCCGTTCGAGAAGTCGTTGCGACACCAGCTGCGCCTGAATAGCCTGCTGCCGCTGTGTTTTAGGAGTGAATATACTTTGGTTAGGCTCAAAGCGTTCGTTCACGAAAACGTAATCCCGTTCGTTAGACAGCATGATCGCGGCCAGCCGCTGGTTGGCATAATCGATATCGAAATCCTGTACGCTCACCGCGAAGTTGGTTACCTGGTTGAAAAGGCTGTCTTGCAACTGATAGCGGTACACGTTGTACACGCCCTGCTGGTCGCTAAGGTAGAAAACCGTATTGTCGTCCTGCGGCAGGGGAAGTATGTCTCTACTCACGGTTTTGGTCACTTGGCGAAGCAAAGAATCAGCCGCGTCCCCGCTCGGGTCTAGCAAAAAGATGTTGAAGTTGTCGTCTACCGAGGTATTCAGATCAATGTCTCGGGCCTTCACCGAAGCAAAGTAAAGCGAGTCGTTCGGACGGTTGCTGCTGAACACCACCCGCTCGCCATCGGGCATAAAGTGCGGGTGCAGGTCATCGTAGACGTCGGTGGTCAGCCGCTTGAAGGTGTTTCGGCTGGGGTTGTACATGAACAGATCGTTTTGCCCGTTCAGGTCGGCACTCATCACCGCCAGTCGGTTGTTTTCGCTCAGGTCGAAGTGTTTAACCTGGTTGAACCGGCGCAGGGCCACCGCCCGCTTCTTTTTGGTGGCCTGATCGCTCAGCCACAGATAGTTCTTCCCCTTGGTGTACCCAATGATCCCCAGCGTCTGGTTGTTGCCCCAGTTGAGCAACGGCACACTGTTATCAAGCTGCTGGTCTAGCGACGGATAGCCCGAGCGGTGCACGGTGCGGGTCTTGTTTCTCTTGGTGTCGAGTACTTTCACCTTGTAGCGCCCGTTGCGATTTTCGGAGTAGGCCAAGTAGCGCCCATCGGGACTGTAGGCCACTTGGTTGTAGGTGTATCCGCGGCGGTTGCGGCGGCGCAAACGGTTATCAGACTCCGGAAACGCGTAGCGATCTGTCATCTGGGCGTCCATCTCGGTGTAGAACGATTGCCACTGCCGGGTGAACAGCTTGAAGGGAATCCCCAGGGTGTTGACGATGCTGCTTTCCTCGTTGCGGATGATACGGGTGAGGTTCAGGATGTTAGAGATGCTGCTGCGTCCGTAGCGCACCGCCACGAAGTTCCAGACCGACTGCCCCGCCAAGGCCGCTTCTTCGCCGGACAAGCGACTGAGCTTCACGCGCTTTTCGTCGTGGAAAAGCTCCCGGGCAAAGTCGTCCATCTCGATACTCCAGCCCTCGGCAATGTAACGGGCCGCGCCCTCGATGAACCACTCGGGCAACGAGAGCAAGTAGGCACTCTGAAACATATCGGTCAGACTGCCCCCGAACATCATGTCGTTGATCAGCATTTTGGCGATCTGCAGCACCAGTTCGTCCTTAAACTGAATCATCGTGCCTGGGTAGGCAATCTCCACCTGGGACTTCACAAAGTTGGTCTGCCCCCCCACCGTGAAGCTCTTTCCCTTCACGCCCACGTTGCTCTGCTGCAGTTCTTTGGGCGAGTTGTAGAGAAAGATTTTGGTCTTGGTGTAAGGTGCGTAGCCGATCACGTCGGTGATCCGCTCAAACTCCTTTTCCAGAAACTTGGCCGCCACCAACGCGTTGCTCTGCCCGCCCTCGTAGAAGTAGATGTCAAAATTGTCGGTGCTGTAGAACTGCCAGCTGAAATTTCGGTACTGCACGCGGTTTTTGCCGAACTGTTCGGGTTCAATTTGGGCCCAAGCGGGGCTCGACAGGAAGAGGAACAGAAGGGCGGCGGTGTATACTTTTGCCATGGATGATGGGTTCAATACGGATAGTGCTTAGGGAAGTAACGCTGAATAGTTGCTTCTTCGTCTACCGGCTTATTTTTTAGCAGACAATGTACAAAATGTTGGGCGAAATACGGAGCCAACGACACTCCTTTGCTGCCAAAACCTCCAAAAATTCCCAAAGGTTCGTATTTGGGGTGCATTCCGATCAACGGAAGCCGGTCGCGGGTGGCGGGGCGAACCCCGGCCCACTGGTCGATGATCTCGTAGGGAGTTGCCAGCAGCTGATCCAGCTTCTGCCGAAGGGTCTCCCGGGCCCGCTCGGTGGGCGTGTCGCTCAGGTCGTGGTGGTCGTAGGTGGACCCCACCCGGCAGTGATGACGCTGGTCCAGGGTGCCCCCGGCGAGGGTGCCCCCGGCGAGGGTGCCCCCGGCCAGGGTGCCCCCGGGGATCACGAATACCCCGCGGTTCATAATCACCGGCAACGGCGCTTCGGTGCGAATGGTCAGCATTTCTCCCTTCACCGGCCGAAAGGGCAACCACGAAAAGTAGGGGTTGTTGCGGGCGGAGGCCCCTTCGCAAAAGATAATCCGTCGGGCTGTCCCCTCCCGATAGCGGACGTGGCGGTCGCGCACGTTCAACTGCTCGAAGTCAAACACTGATTCTTCGTAACTGCCTTGCGCAATCAAAAATTCTCGGTAGCACCGCAGCAGCTCGGGAACGTTTACGTAGCCGCAGTGGCGAAGCAGCAACCCACCCCAGGGGTCGTGCACCAGGTCGCCGTAGTAACTCTTCAGGTGCACCTCCTGCACAAAATCGGCGAAAGCCGAATCGTGCGCCTGCCCCGCCCAGTCGTTTTGGTCGGCGGCGCTGGCCAGCGGGCGGTAGATGGGGGTGGGGTGAAAGAAGGGGGTGCCTAAGCGTTGCTGGAGTTCGGCGTAGCAACTTTCTAGGTAAGGAAACAACTCGTCGGCCCGCCAGGTCTTCACCAGCTTGCGCCCGGTGATGGGGTTATACAGGCCCGCCGCGGCGCGGGAAGCCGACGGTCGGTGCTGCTGCGTGTTAATGACGCGCACGGAGCATCCCTGCTTCAGCAGGTGGTAGGACAGCAGTGAACCGGCCAATCCCTGGCCTACTACCAAAAAGTCGACGTTTCCAGTGGGCATCGCGTTGTTTGTTGCGGGCGAATCTACCATATTTACCGCTACCAATAAAGTAGTTACTCTGCACCAAACTCCATTGTATGATCTTTCGGCATCTTCCTAACGCTTTAACGTTAAGCAACTTGCTGTGCGGATGCGCCGGGCTGGTGGCCGTCTCCGACGGAAACCTTTCGTTGGCTGCGTATCTCATCTGGGCGGCGGCCGCCTTTGATTTTGCCGACGGACTGGCCGCCCGGGCCCTGGGTGCCTATTCGCCCATCGGCGGCGACCTGGATTCGCTGGCCGACATGGTGAGCTTCGGAGCCCTGCCGGGCTTCATCATGTATCGGATGATTGAAGGCAACGTCGATCCAGCGTGGGCGCTGCTGGCCTACCTGGGGTTCTCGCTGGCGGTATTCTCGGCCCTGCGCCTGGCCATCTTCAACGTGGATACGCGGCAAAAGGATCAGTTTATCGGCCTACCCGTGCCCGCCAGCGCGTTGCTCATTAGCTCGCTGCCGCTCGGCGAGCTGCCTGCCTTCCGCCGCCTGGTGCAGGAGCCGCTGGTACTGGTTGGTATCGTCGCCCTGCTCTCCTACCTGATGGTGGCGCAGCTTCCGTTATTGGCTTTT
This sequence comes from Cyclobacteriaceae bacterium, assembly GCA_965217305.1. GTDB lineage: Bacteria > Bacteroidota > Bacteroidia > Cytophagales > Cyclobacteriaceae > Tunicatimonas. Next base: position 708,533 of record CBDCHN010000012.1, on the reverse strand, counting down.
AAGTTCAAGAGCAAAACCTGGCAGGGCAACCAGGTGAAGTATAGTTTCTTATTAGCCGCCCTGCTGCTCTTTATCCTGCTGCAGGTGGTCGCTATTCCGATCATCATCATCGCCTACCTGGTGCTCTCGGCCGTGCTCCATGCGCGGACAAAAAGCGTGGTCTAGTAATACAATCAGCTCGCAACGATTTATTCCTATGGTGCTTTTACTACCTTTGCTCTCACCATCAACACCTTCACTATGAATTTTGTGGCGCACATCAACATCATGCCCAAGCAGGAAATCCTCGATCCGCCGGGCAAAGCGGTAAAGCTGGGGCTAGCCAACCTCGGACTATCCACCGTGAGCGACGTCCGTATCGGCAAGCATATTCTGGTGCACCTGCAGGCGGATAGCGAAGAACAGGCTCGCGAAAAAGTGGAATTCGCGTGCACAAAACTGCTGGCCAACCTGATCATGGAAAGTTACGAGTACGCGCTGCAACCGGCTGTGTAAGGGAATCGACGATTTCGTGGTGGCCTCAGGCACTATTTTTGGCAGGTGAGCGTAACAACAGATAGTATCCCTAAGCAGTATCCATGATCGTCCGCGGATTGAGTTTTGTCGCTTTGGCGATAAGTTTTGGCAGCTTCTGCCCGGCCCAGCCGCCCGACCAAGCGTGGCCCGACCAAGCGTGGACCACCCCCTCGGTGCTGGCTAGCGGTCCCTGGCTCAAGGTGGCCGTGACGACCGACGGACTCTACCGCATCACTCCCGATCAACTGCGACAAGCCGGTTGGAACCCCGCGCAAATCAATCCCCACCAACTGCAACTCTACGGCTACGGCGGCGGCATGTTGCCCCAACCGCTGGACAGTGCCTACTTTCCGGACCTGCCGGAAAACGCCATGTGGGTCACGGGCGCCGAGGATAATCGGCTCGACGAAGCGGACGAAATCATTTTTTACGGACAGTCGCCTAATCACCTGCGCTACCGAGCTTCCGGCACTGACTACGCCCTGCACTACGAGAAAAATCTTTACGCTGATTCGTCCTATTACTTTCTGACGGTAGGAGAAGCGCCCGGCCGACGCGTGCTGACCACCCCCTACGAACCAAACGGTGGAGCAGTGATCACCGAGTACGATGCCTACGCCGCTTACGAGAACGATGCGTTCAACCTGCGCAAGTCCGACGCCGGTTCGGGCCGGGAGTGGTACGGCGAAAGCTTTTCGGGCGGACAATCCCAATCGTTTCCCTTACTGGCCGGAGCCACCGACGGTCCGGTGACCGTAACGGTCGAGGTGCTCGGCACGTCGTTGACCGAATCTAGCTTTGCGGTAGGCCTGAACGGCACCGGGCTGGGGACCCTGCCGGTGAACGCCATCGCCGATGCCCGCTACGCCGCCAAGGGGGCCAATGCCCGAGCAACCTTCGTGGCGGCCACCAACCCCGCCGGGGGCGCGAGACTGCTGGTCAATCTCACCTATCAGGGTGGCGGAACGGCCTACCTGGATAAAATACGGATGGAAGCCACGCACCTGCTGCGCTACGAGCAGCCCTTCACGTTTCGTAGCCGGGCCAGCGCGCGTCAGGAGCAAGCTACCTTTCGTTTTAGCTCGTCGCCCGAAGGCCTGATCGTGTGGGACGTGACCAATCCGCAAGTACCGCTCCGTCCCGAGCTAGTCCGGCAGGAGGGAGGGCACGCGTTTACGGTGCGCTCCGAAGGGCGACTGCGAGAGTTTGCCGCGGCGGAACTCGGCAACCTGCCAGCCGCCACCATCGTCGGGTCGGTGGCTCCCCAGAACCTCAAGGATGGCAACGTGCCCAACTTGGTCATCGTGAGTCCCCCCGCTTTTCGGGCGGAGGCCGACCGCCTGGCCGAACTGCGTCGTCAGCACGATAGCCTCAGCGTGCGGGTGGTGAGTCTGCCGGAAATTTATAACGAGTTTTCGTCGGGTCGGCAGGATGTGAGCGCGATCCGCAACTACATGAAGTATCTTTACGACACGGACGCGGAGCAGCTGAAGTATCTGTTGCTGTTGGGTAAGGGTTCGTACGATTACCGGTACCGGGCGGGCAATACCAACTTTGTGCCTACCTACGAATCCCGCAACTCGGTGCACCCTATTTTTAGCTACTCCTCCGATGATTACTACGGCTTTTTGGAAGACGACGAGGGGCAGTGGGAAGAAAGTTTCACGGGCGACCATACGCTGGAAATTGGCGTGGGCCGACTGCCCGTGAAGTCGGCTACTGAAGCGCGCGTGGTGGTTGATAAACTAATTCACTACGCCACCAGCACCCGAACCCAGGGACGTTGGCGCAACCGGGTGGTGTTTGTGGCCGACGATGGCGACAACAACAAGCACCAGCGCGATGCCGAGCAACTATCGCGGGCAATAGATACGGCCTACGCTAGTTTTTCAACCACCAAGGTGTACCTCGATGCGTTTCCGCAGGAGGCCTTGCCCGGCGGAGAAGCGGCTCCGGCGGCCAACCAACGCATCGAGCGGGAGCTGAAGCAAGGGGCACTCATCCTCAACTATACCGGCCACGGCAGCGAAACCCGCTGGACGCAGGAGAATATCTTTAACGTGAACACCATCAGCCAACTGCGCAACTACGACCAGCTTCCCTTCTTCGTGACGGCCACCTGCGAGTTCGGGCGGCACGACGACCCGGACCGGGTGTCGGGAGCGGAGCAGTTGATTTTGAGCGAGCGAGGCGGCGCGATTGGCTTGGTCACCACGGCGCGTCCGGTCTACTCCAATACGAACCTGCTGCTCAATCAGGCCTTCTACGCTCAGGTGTTTGCGCAAGAGCAGGGGGATTTCCTGACCATCGGTGAAATTTTTCGGCGCACCAAGAACGATGCGCTCAGTGGCCCCGTGAACCGTAATTTTTCGTTGCTGGGCGATCCATCGATGAAACTAAACTACCCCCGAGACCGGGTGGTGCTGGGCCGCCCGGAAGTGCAGCAGGCCGACGGCACCTACGTGCCTGGCGACACGCTAGCGGCGCTGGACCTTGTCCGTCTGAGCGGTCAGGTGGTGCGGCGTGGCGACGGAGCGCCCCTTTCCGACTTTGCCGGGAGTGTGCTGGTGGAAGTGATGGACAAAACTACCCTAACGCGCACCCGCGGCAGCAATGACGCTTCCATGCAATTTTCGGAGCGAAAATCCGTTCTCCACCGAGGGCGTGCGCGCGTGCGCGACGGCTCCTTTGTTCTTCACTTCGTGATGCCCAAAAACATTGTTTATCAAGCTGGTTTGGGAAAAATCAGCGCCTACGCGCAGAGCGACCGATCCGATGCGCACGGAGCCGATCAGACCTTCTCGGTGGGCGGTAGCAGTCAACGCATGGCCGAAGATACCACACCTCCGCAGATTCAACTGTTTATGGACGATACCACCTTTGTGGCCGGAGGACTCACCGGCAGCCGCACCCAGCTGCTGGCGCGCTTGTCCGATGAGCACGGCCTCAGCATCGCCACGGCCTCCCTAGGGCAAGAAATGGTCGCCACCCTGACGCATCAGGCAACCAATGTCACCACGGAGTGGCCGCTGGACGAATTCTACGTGACCGACCCGGACACCTACCAGTCTGGTTCGATCCTCTATCCGTTGGATCATTTAGCCGACGGGCATTATACGCTCACCCTGCGGGCGGGCGACACCTACAATAATTTCACGGAGGTGCAAACCACCTTCGTGGTGGGCCAGGAACAGCAACTGCAACTAACGAACGTTTATAACTTTCCGAACCCCTTTCGTCAGTCAACCACCTTCGTGCTGGATCATAACCGTCCGGGTGACGATCTATCCGTAAACCTTGACGTTTTGGATGGACAGGGTAGGGTGATCGCATCGCTGGCCCGGGATTTTCCCGACAGTGCCACCCGGCTCGCGGCCGTTTGGCAGGGCCCCAATCAGTCTGCTCAAATCGTGCTGCCGGGCCTTTACGTAGCCCGCATCACCGTACAATCGCTATCTGATCAGCAAGCTTGCCAAAAGTTTCACAAACTCATTATAAGTCCTTAATTTTACCACCATCAGACCAAACAACCCTATGTTGTATTCTATTCGCTTTGTTATCATTTTGGGAGCCTCTCTGTTGCTCTCTCTTTCGGCGCGCGCTCAGCTGGACGGCACACTATTAGGCCAGTCCGATTCCGCCCGGGTAATTACAACCGGGGTTCCCTTTCTGGCCATTTCGCCCGATGCCCGTTCGGCGGGGATGGGAGACGTGGGGGTAGCTATCTCGCCCGACGCCAACGCGGTGTACTGGAACCCGGCTAAGTTGGCCTTTCTGGAGTCTGATTTTGGGATGTCCATATCGTTTACCCCCTGGCTGTCAACGGTGGTAGACGATATGTCTATTTCGTATCTGTCGGGTTACAAGAAGATTGCTGACGGACAAACGCTCGCGCTGGAGATGCGCTACTTTGACTTGGGTGATATTCAACTGACGAATGCCTCGGGGGGGCTGCTCAACTTGGTGAGCCCCCGGGAGTTTACCATTGGGGCCACTTACGCCCTAAAGCTCAGCGAAAAGCTGAGCGCGGGGTTGTCGGCCCGATTCATTCACTCCAACCTGCTCACCGGGGCCAACGTGAACGGCTCGGCGGGTCGGCCGGGTATCAGTGCGGCGGCGGACATCGCGGTGTTCTATACCACTCCGGTGGTGGTGGGAGCGCGAGAAGGTAGCTGGTCGTTCGGAGCGGATATTTCTAACATCGGTCCTAAGATCACCTACTTAAGCGAGAGCACCGCCGACTTTTTGCCCACCAACCTCCGCTTCGGAACGGCCTTTACTACCAACCTGGACCCCTTCAACAAGCTCACTTTTGCCCTGGACCTGAACAAACTGATGGTGCCTACCCCGATCAGAAATTCCAACGGAAGTATAAACTCTCGAAACAACAAGAGCCTGCTATCGGGTATGTTTGGTTCGTTTAGCGATGCCCCGGACGGCTTTAGCGAGGAGTTGCAGGAGTTTATGATCTCAACCGGCTTAGAGTACTGGTACAATGATCTGTTTGCCGTGCGCACCGGCTACTTCCACGAGAACGTGAACAAGGGCGCCCGGCGCTACTTTACGGCTGGTTTAGGACTGCGTTACCAGGTGTTCGGAGTGGACTTTGCCTACATGTTGCCCCGGGGCACCAACCACCCCCTGGCCCAAACCCTGCGCATTACATTGCATTTCAACCTAGACCAAGGAGAAGAACCGGAGATTGAACCGGATCGGTAGGCAAGCGGGGGCAACAGAAACGTGTTAGTCGGTAGTGTCGCTAAACGGTTTCGGCTCCACCAGGATCACCTCCTCGCGCTCCACCCGAACCGCTCCCTCGGGCATGTTTTTGCCCTTGCGCACGTACTTGCACGGGGTATAGATGACCGGAGCCAGTGAGTCGTGCTTCCGTTTGGAGGCGTAGGCCGCCCAGCGGGCGGCTAACTCGATCACCGGCCGGGGAAAAGGTTGCTTGCCCCGTTGTTTGACCAGCACGTGCGAGCCGCTCACATCCTTGGCGTGCAACCAAAGGTCGTCTTTACGAGCCTGTTCGCGCAGTAGCGCATCGTTGCTCTTCGCGCTTTTACCAATGAACACCTCGTATTCACCAATTTGGGTGCGGTGGTAGGGAAGCGCCGCCGCCGAAGCCGAAGCCTTGGGCATCAAATTGTTTTCTTCAGCGTAGGTTAGCAACTCCGGCGGACCTTCCAGCGACTCAATGGCGGTTAAATGGGCCGTGATGGTAGCCAATCGCTGTTGGCTGCGTTTCACTGCTGCCTCGGCTTGTCCTAACTCTATTTTTTGATTTTTTGCCTTACGGTAATAGTTCTCCGCGTTCTTCTGTGGCGAAAGCCGGGGATTGAGCGAAATAACGGCGGGCTGCTGGTGATAAAAATCGAATACCTCCGCCTGCTTGGTGTTGCTTGACAGCGCGTGCAGATTGGCCATAATCAGATCAGCGGTTTGCTGGTAGCTGAGTCCGCTGGTGAGTTGCCGGATGCGTTGCTGCGCCTTCTGTTGATAGCTTTCGGTTTGGTTCTTTTCCTTACTCAACCGCTGGGTCAACTGCTTCCTGAGGGTGAGCTGGTGAGCATCTCGGATGTAGGAGTGAAAGAAAGCATTGAGCGCCGTGATCGGATCGTCGTAGCTCGATTGCACCTGGCCAAAGTTTAGGAGCGACAGGGCAATCTCGTTTTGAATCGTCGTCAGGTAAAACTTCTGAGGCGTTTCTAACTGCCGAACGGTCTCCTGCAGCAGTTCCCACTGCTGAGCGCGGGGCAGGACATCGTACTGCCGCTCTTGTAAGTACTGCTTGGGAACTTTGCCCAGGGTGGGATACACCGCCGATGGCTTTCCGTCGGCTTCTTCAAACTGCTCGTAGGTGGGGCCAAGGGTTCGATCAAGGGCGTTTAACTGCAGTGTTGCGTCTTTGGCCAAAGCGTTTTTGAACAAAGAAACCAATTGCTGTTCTCTGAAAAGAATCACGTTGGCTCGGTTTCCGTGCATCTTGAAAAGCATTTGGTAAACGGCTTCGTCCGCAGTTTGCAGATAAATCGCGAAGCTTCGTTCGTTCTCAAACTGCCGGATCTGATTGACTTGCGCTCCCTGCACCTCGGGGAAAAGGTCTACGCTGTTTTTTTTGGCCCGGTGAAACCGCTCGGGAATTTGAAGGCTACAAAATTTCGGGTCCAGGTAGGCCTTTAGGTAAAAAGATTTGTGCGAGGGGACGTTCAAGGTAAACTCCAGCACCAACTCATCGCGGTTCTGACTAAACGCGGCCTGAAGTCGACTGCCGAGCAAAATTTTAGTAAGGCGGGGAGTGAGTTGCCGCAGAAAGTAGTAGTTGTTGTGCATAGGGCAATTGCGTTGGCGCGATACACCAAAGTTACTGCTTTTTAAATGCCGCCAGCGTTGCGTTGTTCCGAGCTACCACCAAGGTTTCAGATTCTCCGATAGTCAACACTGCTGCATCCCGCACTTCCCCCGTCAGCTGAAGACCCGACACACGGGAAGGAACCGCCTGAAAAGTTTTTGCCTGACTACCCGCCAGCAGCACCCCCCGGCTGGCATCCTGCCGACCCACTTGTGGCTTGAGGGCGTAATAGTTTCCTCCTAACCAGATATCAGGAAGCTTGTCACCGGTGAAATCCGCTACCGCAATGCCGAAAACCGGAGACACCTGGGCCTCAACGGGGAGTGCCTGTAAGGCCAAGCGGCCCTCATTGTTCCACAAAACAGCGCTCTCCAGATGCGTGGCCCGGTAGCTGAGCGAAGACTGACGGACGTCCGCAGTAAATAACGAATCGTAAGTCTGCCGCGCGTAATCGTCGTTCTTCAGAATCTGCTTGCGCAGGGCGGGCAATTGCTTGGTGAGCTCCGCTTTGCGGGGTAGCGAAGGGATACGACTGACGGTCAAGGGGAGGATACCAGTTTAGGATAAATTCGCTCTTATTGTTTTGATCAAAGTCGTTGACGTACAGGGTGAGGGGTCGGGTGAGTGAGGCCTGAAATTTGGAATTGAGTCCCCAGTTACCCAACACAAAATCCGGGTCGCCATCCTGATCCAGGTCAGCGGCTTGTACCCGCGTCCACCAACCCTCGCTATTGGGCAGTGCCTGGCCATCATCCAGTCGGCCTTGCTCGTTGGTGAACACGTGCACGCCCATCCAGTCGCCCACCACCACCAGGTCGGGATCCTGGTCGCCGTCAACGTCCTGCCAGGTGGCGTCGGTCACCATGCCCACTCCGGCCAGTGCGGGCGGGGTGGCATCCTGCCAGCGCCCCCCGTCGTTGATCAGCAGAAAGCTGCGGGGGGGCAAGCCATAGTTTCCGGGCACGCAGCGTCCGCCCAAGAATAGGTCGGTATCGCCGTCCCCATCTACGTCGGCGGCTTCTAAACTCGAGAAGTTTCCGATCACCGGCGGCGCACCCGATGGGTTCAGCGAGAAATTACCCCGTCCGTCGTTCTCGTAATACCGCACCCCGAAGTACGGGCTGCCCCGTTGGTATTCGTTGCCCCCGGCCCCCAGCATCAGGTCCTGGTCACCATCCTGATCAAAATCAAAAAAAGCCCCACAACTGCTCTCGAAAGCGGCCTTTTGCTGAAAAGCAGGGCTACGTTGCCGCTGAAACGAGCCGTCGGCCTGCTGCATAAACAGTTTGTCAGAATCGTTATGCGCACCAAGCGCTACGAAGTCTTCTTGGCCATCACCGTCCACGTCGCCCACCACCAGACGGGGCCCCTCATTGGAAAGCATCCGCCACAGCAAAATTTCGTGATCAAAATCGTTATAGGCATTTTCATTATGCTTCGATTCTCCCCGTATAATTTGATCGCTCACCATAGCGTAGCGGAGTGAGGCGCCGGGAGAAGGGGGAACCGTTTCGGTGGCATCCGAATAATTGAGCCGAAGCGTTTGGTTGGTGGCAATCTGCGTGAGCAACTGCCGTTTCTGATCGGGCCAGACAACTTCCAGCGTATCGATGCGTTCGGCACGACCTACTCCGAAGACCAGATGCGGCTCGGTGCTGCTTTCAAAACCGCGGGTCGGAAAATTCTGTCCCTGTTGCGCTCCCGCGTCGGTAACGATCCGGACGATCGCTCCCACCCCGAAGCGGTTGGCCGCGTAGCCATCGAAGACTACTTTCAGGTGATGGTTCTCCGGGGAATTGTTGCGGTACACAAAGGCAGGCATGTTCACGTTGTTCACCACCAGATCGAGGTCGCCGTCGTTATCCAGATCACCGTAGGCGGCCCCGTTGCTGAATGAGAGTTGGCCCAGCCCCAGCGAATCGGAGCGATTGGCAAACTGCAAGCTACCGTGGTTGACAAATGCGGCGTTTTTGATCGGATTGGAGGGCATCTGGGCGATCATGGCCGGATAGTCCGCTTCGATGGTCACCTTCTGACCGGACAAAAAATCACGAAAGTCCAGGTGCATCAGGTCGCGGTAGATGCCATTGCTCACGAACAGGTCCTTGCGTCCGTCGTTTTCAAAATCAAAGAGCAAGGCCCCCCAGCTCCAATCGGTAGCCGCGACGTTGGCAAGCATGCCCACTTCCTGAAAGTTACCGGTGCCGTCGTTGAGGTGCAGGCAATTCTGCCCGATCTGATAGTGGTAGTTGGCCCGGTATTTCATGTCCTCCAAGTGGTAAGGATCGAAAGCAGACACCGATTTTAGTCGGTAATTGTCACCCGCCAGCATGTCGGTGGTGAATATCTCGGGTGAGCCGTCGTTGTTGATGTCGGCCAGGTCGCCGCCCATGCTAGAGATGGAGCAGAAGTTGATGCGGTCGATGAGTTGTTCCGAAAAGGTGCCGTCGCCCTGGTTGAGGTAGAGATAGTCGCGCTCCCAAAAGTCGTTGCTCACGTAGATATCCGGCTGAAAATCCCCGTCGACGTCGCCGATCACGGTACCCAGTCCGAAGCCAATGGCGCTGCTGTAGATGCCGGCGTTAAGGGTCACATCCGTGAATTTCTCCCCGTCATTTCGGTAGAGTTTGTCGCCGCCTAGTTCGTCGGGCTGGTCGCGCATGGATTTATAGAGCTCGATCTTGCTGGGGTCTTTGAAGCTGTTGTTGAGCAGGTAACAGTCCAGATCACCGTCGGCGTCGTAATCAAAGAAGGCCGCCTGGGTAGAGTACCCCTGGTTATTCAGGCCGTATTCAACGGCCATCTCCTTAAATGTAGGTAGCTCGCCCGGGGTGCCGCCCTGGTTAATAAATAGTTCGTTTTCTTTGTTGTCACCGGCCACGTCGCCCGAGTTGCTCACGTAAATATCCAACCAGCCGTCGCCGTTCACGTCGGCCATGGTGACCCCAGTGCTCCAGGCGCGGGTTCCGGCCACTCCGGCTTGCCTGGTTATCTCCTCAAAGGCAAAATCACCCTGGTTCAGATAAAGTTTGTTCGCCGAGAGGTTGGCGGTGAAATATAGATCGGGCAAACCGTCGTTGTTCACGTCGCCGATGGCCACTCCGCCACCGTTGTAGAAGTTTCGGTAGGTAAGAATGTTAAAGTCGGCCTGATCTTCTACTTGGTTGACAAAGTTTACCCCAGTGGTGATTGAATCGAGGAGTTGAAACAACGGTGGGGCTGATGCGGTCGACAAGTCTTCTTCCGCGTTACGCTGGCAACCCCAGGCTAGTAGCGAGCAGATAAGCAGGCAAAAGTATTTCTGGGTGTTCATTGAAGGTTATTCTAATAAATTTTTATAAGTATCCTCGCGCAGATTCCGTATCCACCGCGGCTGCATCCACCGCGGCTCCGAATCTGTGTGGGTTGCATGCGCAGACCCAACGTGGGCCGCTCTGTCCGCCCCATCGGGTTAGAAACCCGCCTAAATTAGTCACAGGACCGGAAGTCCTGTGCCAGTGTTAGTCATAACAAAAATCAGAATAACTTATATTACTAGTAGCGTATGGAATGATAGTCAAACTGGCTACGATGATAGCCACTTATTGGGAAGGAAACAACCCGTCGCCCCGCGTTCCCATGTAGCCCCCCCAGGGAGAAGGTTGTTTCATGACCACTCCCGTGCTGATTCGTCTAATGCTCATGCCCAAGAACTTGAAGAGGTTGTTGGGGTTATAATTCTGCGTGTAGACAATATCCAGGTACCCGTCCTCATCCAAGTCGCCGACCCAGGTAGTGGCATAGATACTTCGGAAATCCGGAATGTCGTCGATCACATTGATCGAATTACTGCTAAAATCAATACTCACCAGTTGGTAGCGCATCGAGGACGGAGAACGAATGTCTTCGGTGAGCGTCAGGGAGCAGTCGTAGTCGTTCACTCCCAGCAGAACTTCATCGTAACCGTCGTAGTTCAGGTCATACACCACCGGCGAAGCCAACGAAAAGCAGCCCAGCGTGTTCTGGTAAGCCACCGTTCCGTCTTGGCCGTCGATCATCACCTGGATTGCACTGGTGTAATCGGGCCACACCCCGTCGCTCACTCCCACAAAGAAATCCGGTGTGTCGTCGCCGGTGAACTGCCCCACCGCCACGCTATTGCTGCACTCTACTCCGTAGAAAGATCGTTTCCAGAGTGTAGTCCGGCTTTGGGCATCGATGGCGTAGGCGGTTCCGGCGTGCGACACAGTGACGATGTCGTAGTAGCCATCGTGGGTGATGTCGGCCAGGGCGGGGGGCGCAATGAAGCCGTGGGTACTTTCGGAGGCAAGCACGTGCGCCCGCGATAGCTTTCGGTCGGTGAGATCGGAAAGCTTGGCCAGGTACAAATTTCCGCCCTGGGTTTCGCCCCCGCTGCCAAACACGATTGCTGGTTCGGAGCTGCCGGGTTGGGTGAAGCACAGCGGCGACATGTACGACTCGCGGCCGTCGGGCATGGTGTCGGCGGCCAACACTTGCCCGGTTTTTAGGTCGAGCAGCAGGAGCACTCCCGGAAAACGATCGGCCGACGAACCCGCCGGGGCGTCCCAGTTGCCGCTGTTCACGGTGAGCAAATCGGGACAGCCGTCGGCGTTTTGGTCGGGCACCAGGGTGCTGTTATAAAAATTGAAGCGCGCGTGGCGAAGCACCGGATCGGTGGCAAAGGTATCCTGGTAGTTCCACAGCAGCGCTCCCGTTTTTCCGTCTAGGGCCAGCAGGGTATGGTTTCTACCCCCGATGAAAACATCTTGGGTGCCGTCGTCGGTGATATCATGAAAGGTGGCTGAGCCTACCACGTGCGCCGGAGCGGCCTGCTGCCACAACTGTTCGCCGGTGTTGCCGTCGAGAGCCACCACGCCGGGGTCGGTGGGAGCCAACTCCTCGGTGCCTACGCCCAGCACCAGATCTAGGGTACCATCGGCGTTCAGGTCGGCGGCCCGCGGAGAAGATTGCGTACCCACTCGGTAGAACGATTGGTTCCACGCCAGTTCAGACTTTTTTCTGGTGCAACTCAATAGCAGGACCAGCGATAGTGCCGCTCCGAAGTATAGCTTGATCTTTATAATACGAATGAGGAAAATAGGCAATACTACAGGATCATTTTGGACTCACTATTGGGGCAAAAAACAAATAGCGGCACCGAAACAGTTCGGTGCCGCTAAGTAAGCTAGAAAAAAGCAAGACTAGTTGGCCACGTCCCACCACACGCGGGTCATCACTTCGTCGGGTAGGGTAGCACCGTCTTGAAAGTTCGGGTTATTGGCCACTTCGTCGGTGAGGTACTCGATGCGGCGAAAAATCTGCCCACCCGATACGTTACCCGGATAATCAACGGGCGTGAGCTCGGGGAAACCGGTGCGTCGCCAGTTGCTGTAGGCTTCGTACCACTGCATGAAGTTAGCCGCCCAGTGCTGCTGCCCAATCATGCGTTCGCTGCCATCAAAGGGATTGGCGGCTAAGTAAGCGTCCACCTCATCATCAGAAACCACAAACTCCGGATCAAAAATCACCCACTGTTGCATGGCCCCTTTTACCCCGGCATTGTAGTGAGCGGTGGCGTCGCCATTGTACCAGCCTTTCAGTGCTGCTTCGGCTAACAAGAATTCTACCTCGGCATAGGTCATGAAGATAAACGGGTCGTCTACATCTAACAACTTCGGGTTGAGACGAGAATACACCAGTTCTCGGTCAAGTGATTCAACTCCTTCGTACGCTAGAATAGTTTCCGCGTCGTAGCCGTTGGGCATTCCCTTTTGGGCGTCATAGTCGGTATTGTAAGGGCCGCCCCACTTGCCAATGCCACCGCTGTAGATCAACAAACGGGGGTCGTTGCGCTCTTTCAAGAAGTCCACCAGCGTCTCGCTCAACATGTTTTGCGCTCCCCAGTCGTCGGGAATAAGGGCGCGGGAAATCCCGTTTTGGTTGAGCCATTGACTTGGGCCGGCCGCCATCTGAATCCAGGCCATGTCCTCGTTGCTCTCCATCACGCCTCCGGCAATGGCTTTCTGCACGTATTCTTGCGCCAAGGCAGGCTCCACGTTCGAAATGCGCATCGCCAAACGTAGCATCAACGAATTGGCAAACTTTTTCCATTGCGCGAAATCGCCATCGTAAATCAGGTCGGCGCTGCCTAGCTCATCCGGACCGGTGCCAATGGTTGCCGCCGCGGTTTCTAGCTTAGCGAGCATGTCTTTGTAGATAAACTCCTGCTCATCGTACTTCGGAAAGAAGATACGGTCCACGCCTCGGTTGGCCTCCGAATAGGGTACGTTGCCGTAGAGGTCAGTCATGATGTGCATCGGCAGAATGTACATCACTTGTGCCACATGGTGCAGGTTCACCAGGTCAGGGTCTGTCCCTTCCGGTCCGGTTTGCCGAATTATTTCTGCCAGCGTTTTCAGGGCATTGTCATACACTGTAACGGCGTAGGCGTTGAAACTGTCCAGGTGGCGGAAATATTTGTCACCGCTGCCGCGCTCTCCGCCCACTTCCAGGGTGGCCATGTGTTGAATTAAACCGGCGGCCAGGTTCAGGTTCACCCGCCCGTTGATGTAGCGATTTTCGGCTGCTTGCACTTGCCCTTGGGCCAGCAAAAACTTCCAGTCAATGGTGGTGGTCGCCGTAGGGTCTACGTTTAGAGCCACCAGTTCATCGTTGTCGCAACTCGAGAGTGGCAACAGGCAGATGAGCACCAGGCATGAAAATATAGTTAGGTGTTTCATAGATTTAAAGTAGTATTGATTAAAAGCCAACTTTCAGGTTGAATCCGTAGGAGCGCGTTTGCGGAATGCCAAAGTAGTCAAACCCTTGGGCATTGGCGTTGCTGTAGTTTGATTCCGGATCTACGTTTTCTAGTTGACTGTACAGGATAAGTAAATTTCTAGCTACAAACGACAAGCTCACGTTGCGAAACGGAGTGCCGTCTAAGATCTGCCGAGGTAAGCCGTAGCCAAAGGTAAGCTGTCGCAGCTTCAGAAACGAGGCGTCCCGCATGAAACGGTCCGATAAGTTGCCATAGGCACCCCAGAAGCCCGGAATCTCTTCGGCATCCAGGGTTTTGGTAAAGGCTTCTCCCTCAGGATCTACGCCGGTCACCGTGAGCGACTCACGCCCTTCGGAGACAAACCCGATGCCACTGGTGGGTTCAACCGTCATTTTGTGGCGCCCCTGTTGCACCAACCGTACGTTGGAGCCAGAGTAAATATCCCCCCCGGCCTTGAAGTCCACCAAGAAGTCTAGGTAGAGTCCTTTCCACGCAAAACGGTTCGTGATGCCGCCTACGTAGCGGTGCACGCCCTGCCCCAGGATAGAGGTTTCATCCGAGCGAATAGGCTGGCCGCTGTCGGGATCAAACACGGGTTGGCCGTCGATGAACCTTTGAGTAAAGCCGGTGATGGTGCTAAAAGGTTCCCCTTCGATGTTGTTGACAAAGGCTACGCGCGTGCGCGGTTCGCCGATTTGAATACTTTCAATACCTTCGGCTAAGTTAATCACCTCATTGTTGTTGATGGAGCCGTTGAAGGTAATATCCCAAGTGAAGTTACCCCGTTCAATAGGACGACCGGTTATGAGCAGCTCGATACCGCTGTTGCGCATCTCGCCCACGTTGATAGTGGTCCCGTTGAAGCCCGAGGCCACTGAGATGGTGGCGTCAATGATATCGTTGGTCGTTCGCTGGGCGTAGTAGGTGAAATCTAAGCCCAAGCGATTGTTCATAAACCGGAAGTCGGCCCCGATCTCAAACTCGGTAGAGGTGAGCGGCACCAGCAGGCGGTTCGGAATGTTACTCTGCGAAATGCTGGCCGTAGAAGCTCCCAAGTGGCCCTGTCCCAAACCATAGGTGAGGTCTAGCTTGTACGGGTCGGTATCGCCTCCCACCTGGGCCCACGAACTTCGCAACTTACCGTACGATAAGAAGCTGTTGGCGCTCATGTTAAACAGTTCGGTGAACACGAAGGTGCCGCCAATGGAGGGGTACAAGATGTCATTGGAACTGGGATCAAGGGTCGAGAACCAATCGTTGCGCGCCGTTCCGGTCAGGTAGACAATATCTTTAAACCCAAGGGTAACCGAGCCAAACGCCGAGTTAATCCCTTTTTGGCTGAAGCCGTAGCTAGGGTTCTGGTTTTCCAGATTAGCAAACGTATTAAAGAAGGGAATTAGAAAGTTGCTCCCCGCTAGGTTGAGGGTTTCGTTAGAACGGCGCATCCGATTAGCACCCACAAAGGCATTCACCGAGAAATCGCCGTAGGTATCGTCAAAACCAATTAGTCCCTCAATGTTCACCTCTCGAATGCGATCTTCTCGCTCGTTCATGCCGCCCCGCCGCTGGTAACCCGTTCCGTAGGGAAGAACATCGGATTCACGGCGCGTGTACCAGTCCATACCAACCCGCCCTTGCACGTATAAAAAGTCAGTGACGTCGAAGCGCGCTACATTGGAGGTGATCACCCGGTCGCGGATGTCATCGTTCTCGAACTGGTAGGCCGCCCACCAGGGGTTTTGGTTCCAAAGATCTCCCGAAATCTGTAGTTCTTCGCCGGGTGCTTTGTTGTCGAGGGGTTCAAAACCCTCGGGCACCGCTCCCAGTTTGTTTGGGTCTCCCCGCAGATCGTCTACGTTGTAGTTGGGGGGCAGGCGCAACAAACCCTGCGCCGCGTTGCCGGGCGAATCGGATACGCGCGGACGGTTCTGCGCATTTTCGTTCGAGTAAAGAATTTTTGAGGTAACGGTGAGCCGGTCAGCGTAAGTGCCATTGTAGGATAAGCTCGCGTTGTGGCGTTCGTATCCGGCATTCGGAATGATGCTTTGGTTATCCAGGCGCGAGAAGTTGAGCCGGAAGGTTTGGGTTTCGCTGCCGCCGGAAAAACCGATGCTGTTGGTCCAGGTGGTGCCAGTACGGTAAAAGCGGTCGAAGTTGTCGCCTACGTACGAGTAAGGACGCTCCACCCCGTCGAATTGGGGCACCAAACTGCCGTCGAGTCGAGCTCCCCACGCACTGGTGCTGGCGTTGAAGGCTTCCAGCCCGGTGGCGGGGGCCCGTCCCTGGTTGCCCTGTCCGTATTGGGTTTGCAGGTCGAACAGGTCAAAAATATTCTCAAACACAAAGTTGGAGTTGAAATCAATGCCTAACCCCTTGCGGGCCTTGCCTGATTTGGTAGTGATCAGAATCACTCCATTAGAGGCACGTGAGCCATAGAGTGCCGCGGCATTCGCGCCCTTTAGCACGGTCATGTCCTCAATATCGTCGGGGTTGATGCTGGAGGTGCCGTCGCCCTCGTCGGAGCCGCCCCACATGCCCGCTTGCCCAAAGCCCGAGTTGTCGATCGGAATGCCGTCGACCACGTAAAGCGGTTGGTTGTTACCGGTAAGCGACACATTGCCCCGGATAATAACCCGGCTCGATCCCGCTGGTCCGGAAGCAATGTTACTCACGTTCACCCCGGCCACCTTACCGGCCAGGGAGTTGGCCACGTTCACCTCGCGGGCTTCCTGGAAGCTTTCGCCGTCCACTTGCCCTACTGAATAAGGCAGCGCCTTCACGTCGCGCTCCATGCCCAGGGCGGTGACCACCACTTCCGAGAGCTCCTGCACGTCCGGTTCCATGGACACGTTAACGGTGGATCGGCTTCCCACCTCCACTTCTTGCGTCGCGTAGCCAATAGAAGAAAGTGTCAAAACCGGATTTTCTATGGCGGTGCTAAGCTCGGCTTTACTACTAAGCGGCCCAGGCGATAGTTTGCTGCCAGAGCCTGAGCTGTGCTTCAGGTATTTTCACCATGTCGGTATCTTTTTGGGACATGTAAAAATTGCTTTTTTGCCATAAATACTGCCTTACTGAAGCTAAGGCATCACTAAAGGTAGGATGCCTCTTGCGGTACCAAGCAGCGGTAGCTATGTGTAGTTTTTTCTGTTGATGCAGCCTTTCTGCCAGCAGAGTAACAATAGAGAAGAGCGCCAGTAGCACCGGAGTGGTACGGGCAATGGCTAAGTCAGACCACTGGCGTTGGGTTTCTAGACCCAGATGTGCTCTTCCCTCTTGAAAGGTAACTTCTACGCACCAACGTCGCACAAAATAGCTAACAATATCTTGGGCAGACAATTCTTGGTCAGTAGAGAGCAGAGCTATCGGTTCGAGTCTGCCTTCCGGATCGCGAATAAGTACCCAGCGAAGAGGTAACACTGGTTTGCCACTATGATACCATACGGCGGTAGCCGAGACTATTTCCAACACCCGTTGTTTCTTACCGTACCATTGAGAAACTACAATCTTCTGCCAAGGCAATTCTTCATCATGCAGATACTGCTGTAAGGTCGGTAAACGCTTGCCCTTCTTGCGGGGGCGCCCTGGTTGATCCGGCCGCCGGGGTGGTGCCGGTTCATAGAGAGCGGCATCCAAACGCAAGCGGGTAATTACACATAGTTGCTCTTTAACAGCGTTTAGCATATCTATAACGGCATAGCTGCTATCCCCCACGGCAATCAATGAGCGACTGGGTAACCACCGCTTGACTTGTAGAAGCATCTGCCGGGCCCAATCCGTAAGCTTTTTATGCGCTTTGCCTTGCTGATGATGATATCGCTCAGAAGGGGCCAACACCGTTAGAAACGGCAAAGCCCATACGCGTTCGGCCCAACCGATAGGCACTAGTAACATCACACTCATCCAACGCAGACCGCTGGCTTTAACCAAATGAGTACGACTACTACGTGCACTGTCTCGGTAGATACCTCGCGCCTTAATCTTGGGACCCCATCGGCGTTCTATGGTCTCATCAATGCCTACCACCACCGGACCGGCAGGCAGAAAGCAATCTAGCAACTGCCCAAGCAATATTTTAGCCGCTTTCCGGGCTGACCATTTAGACAGGCTTAGCACCCGGTGATACTTGGGAAAGTTGCGCTCCTCACTCAAGCCTACCACACGCAGAGCCGAAGTTACCGTGCGCTTACCCGTGGTAAGAATAGCTCCGCTGAGCAGAGGAACCGCAAGCTTGAACACTGATTTGGAAAATAGCATCTTAAATGGTACCATTAATCGCAAGAACTCAATTGGAAAACGGAACATAGCATATTGATCTTTGGTCATTTCAATATACTACTCCGCTTCCCTTTGGGTTCTTACCCTCACTAGTAAAGTCGAGATAAGGGAGAAGTTGCCGTCAATGTCGGTAACGGTGCCGATGGTGGTGCCTTTTACGAGTACGTTGACTCCGGGCAACGATCCGCTGCCATCGGTGCCCGTCACCTGGCCACTGATTTGGCGTTGGGCCCAGACGCTGGAGATACTGAAGACCAGCACTCCTGAAATGAGTAGTCTTTTAATCACGAGAAGAAGGTTAGGTTAATAAGATCAATAAAAATAGCGGAGCATCATTCAAAATTGCGTAAAAGAGGTTCCGACTATGGGTTTCAAATTTAAATATATAACAATCGTGTTGTGAGAACAACATAAAAGCGTTTTTTTCTAATTGAAGTTAGAAAATTACCTGCTTAAAACAGGTGCTCAATTAGGAAACAAGCACCGTAGGGTCGGTAGAGGGGTATTGCGTTCAGTTCGTAGACGAAAAACTTACCAAGGCTCTATTTTCTTACTAGACTTAAGTAGGTTATTACTCGTTGGGTGAGTTCATCTTCCTCGTTGCTGGCATCAACCCAATGGACAGTCGGGTCTTTCCGAAACCACGTGAGTTGCCGCTTGGCGTAGCGGCGCGTGTTGCGTTTGATCAGGCGAATGGCTTCCTCGAGCGAGTACTTACCTTCGAACACCGGAAAAAGCTCCTGGTACCCGACCGTTCGAAGCGCCTGTTGCTGACGCCAGGGATACAGCGCGCGCGCTTCTTCCACCAGCCCCGCCACAATCATTTGGTCTACCCGGCGCTCGATGCGTTCGTAAAGTTGACTTCTATCCAGGGTAAGGCCCACCGTATGGATGCGAAACGGACGCGTGACGGCCGTCTGCTGATTGCGGAAAGCAGAGTAAGGCGTTCCGGTGCTATGGTACACCTCCAGGGCGCGCAGCACCCGGCGGTGGTTTTGCCGGTCCACCTCCGCAAAGTAAACCGGATCCACCCGCTCCAATTCCGCCACCAGGGCATCCAGACCTTCGCCCTGCCAACGCTGCCGAAGCCGCTGCCGAACCTCAGCGGGCACATTTGGCAGGTCATCAATGCCGTAGCATAGCGTCTTCACATACAACCCCGATCCCCCCGTTGCAATGGCCCAAGAACTGCGTTGGTGAACGTTAGCTATGGCTGCTAAGGCATCACGCTCGTACTGTTTCACGTTATACGACTGGTCTACGGACAGAAAACCTACCAAATGGTGCGGTACGCGCTTTTGCTCTTCGGCAGTGGGCTTGGCCGTGCCGATGGTGGTTTCCCGAAAAAACTGCCGCGCATCGGCCGACACAATTTCAGTGCCGTAATGCTCGGCCAATCGGATGCTCAACGCGGTTTTGCCCACCGCCGTGGGGCCCACCACCACAACTAAGGTCGGATTCATACTAGCGGTAACGAAAATGCGTACGTATTGATTAGCGGCCGCTAATTACGTACTTTCGTCGTTATGTCCGACCAGCCCGCCAAGGATTCCCACCCGGCTTCGCCCCCCCGCAAAGGGGAACGTTTGCGCCCGGGGCTCGCCCCGACGAGCCACCGAACGGGGCTGCCCGAAGCCGATCTTCCTAAAGTATCCCTGGCGCACCTGCACGATTCGTTGGCGCGCGCCAAACTGCTGGCGGTGTCCGTGAACCAAGCCGGAGCGATCACTTATTGCAACCCTGCCCTGGGGCGCATGCTGGAAGAGGAACCCCACCGTTTGCTCGGACGCAACCTGTTCGAAGAATTGATGCTCTCTAAGGGCCAATCCTTGAACATGGCGCAACTTTGGTCCGATACGTTTGAAGAAGAAGTGGCCAACTACCCGGAGCTGCAATTACGCACCCGCACCCAAAAGGTGATCAACGTGGCGGTTCTTAGCCGTATGCTGCACGAGCAGGGGGGCGAGAACATCGGCTTGACCATTATTGCCGAAGATCGTTCCGAGCGTGCGCTGGTGCAGCGTAAACTCACCGAAAGCAACTTGCGCCTGGAGGAGTTTTATCAGAACGCCTTTGATTTGATTCAAGTGTGTGACCCCCGGGGACAGGTGTTGTTCGCTAACCGGGCGTGGCGTGAGCGGTTGGGTTACGTGCCGGAGCAGAACGTGCTTCACTTCCTGGATTTGGTGCATCCTCAGTACCGCAAGGGGACAACCGACCAGTGGAACCGCATCGAGGAGCCGGGGGGCGGAGGAAGGTTCCGAACGGTGCTGCTGGCTCGTTCGGGCGAATTGGTTCACCTGTCTGGAAACTTTGTTGCTCATACTGATGAACAAGGAATCCAAACTTACCGGGGCGTTTTTCATGACGTCACGGACCAGATATGGGCCGAACGTGCTCGCCATCTCTATAATAACATCACCAACCACACGCTGCGGAGCTCTAATCTCAACGATCTGTACCATAACATTCATCGCGAACTGAAAAAAGAAGTGCAGGCAGAAGACTTTGTGATTGCACGGTGGGAGTCCGGAAGCATCACTTTTCCTTTTTGGGAGGGACCGGCGGGGCAGCTGATCAAAAATCGGAAACAGCGGTGGGGGTACGAAGATTTGGTCAACTACGCGGTTTCTATCGACAAGCCGCTGCTATTAGGAGAAGCCGATCTGAATGAGCTAAGCGCTACCCAGGTGATTCGGCCGCTGCCGGTAGTTCCCGATACTTGGATTAGCGTTCCCCTCAGTAACGCCCAGCAGGCAACCGTAGTGTTGTTTGTACAGCACCGCAAACCCGGCTTTCTGTCCGCCCGCGACCTGGAACTTCTTGATTTCGTATCGGGGCAACTGGCCCTGGCGGTCACACGCAAGTCAGACGAAGAAAAGCTCGCGGAACAACAAAGTCGGCAGTATGCGATCTTTGAGAGCAGCACACACTTGGTGTGGTCGGTGAACCACCGACTGAAGCTCACCGCCTTTAACCGCAACTTTGATAAAGCAATGCGGGCGCAGTACACTGAAAGTCCACAGCTGGGGGCGCAGTACAACGATGACCATCCCCTGGTAACGCAACACTATCTAAACGATTGGAAGGAGAAGTATCGGGAAGCCTTTCGGGGAAAAATTGTGCAATTTGAGACGCGCTTGTCACCCGACGACCAGCCCGAACTGTGGAAAATGGTGTTCATCAACCCGATCTATCGGCCGGACGGCACCATTCGGGAAGTGTCGGGAATTGCCCACGACATCACCCAGCGGAAAAGATCGGAAAGCGCGCTCCTGACCAGTGAAGCGAAATTCAGAAACATCTTCGAGTCGTTTCAGGATATCTATTTTCGTTGTCGCCCCGATGGCACCATCTCCATGATCAGCCCTTCGGTAAAAGAGTTAACCGGTTACGAAACCTATGAGGTGCTGGGAAAAAACGTGACCAATTATTACCTGTACGATAAGCGCACCAAAAACCTGATCCGCGAACTGGTGAACCAAAAAAGCGTGCGCAACTTCGAGGCCACCATCATCAACCGCGCCGGTGACTTGGTGCAGTGCATCTGCAACGTGCGTCTGGTGGACAGTTTGAACGGGCGCGACCGGGAGATCGAGGGCGTGGCGCGCGACATCACCAGCCTGAAGAAAGCCACGCTGGCGCTTCAGAAAGCCAAGAATGAGGCCGAGCGGGCGCTGGAGGTGAAGGAAGCTTTTTTGGCCAACATGAGCCACGAGATTCGCACCCCGATGAACGGCGTGATGAACATGGTAGACCTGCTGGCCGACACTCCGCTCACCGCCCAGCAACAAGACTATCTGCAAACGGTGCAGGACTCATCCAAGACGTTGCTGACCATTGTCAACGACATTCTGGACCTGTCAAAAATTGAAGCCGGGAAGATGACCCTTCAACCAAAGCCCATCAAGGTGTCGGCGGTGGTTGATCACCTACTTAACTTATTTTCTCATCAGGCCACTAGCAAAAACGTTGCTCTAACCCAGCACATTGATTCTTCGGTGCCCCCGGTGCTCATGGTGGATGAGATTCGCCTGCTGCAGGTGTTGTCTAACTTAGTGAGCAATGCCCTCAAGTTCACCGAGGCGAACGGCGCGGTGCGGGTGCAGATCGTTGAGGACCAGGTCTTGTCAACCGGCCGTCCAGATACCTTTTCTAAGCAGCATCAGATTCGGGTGCTGGTGAGTGATACCGGCATCGGAATAACGGCCGACAACCAAAAGTCGCTGTTCAAAAAGTTTAGCCAAGTAGATACCTCAGCCACCAAGCGCTACGCGGGCACCGGACTGGGTTTGTCTATCTCTCGGCAGTTGGTGAAATTGATGGGCGGTAATATCGGCGTAAATTCAGTATTTGGGCAGGGAAGCACCTTTTGGTTCACCTTTCGGGCGGCGGCTACCGATGCGGTTTTAATCGAAACCAATCAGGAAAAACTGGCTTTTGCCAACCCGGGGCCGCAGGTGTTGGTGGTGGATGATAACCAGATCAACCGAAGAGTAGCCTACGAGATTTTGCGCAACGCTGGGTGCTCGGTGACCTCTGCCGAAAGCGGAGAGGCGGCCATCACCCTGGTTCAACAGCAATCTTTCGACATCATTCTCATGGACATCCAAATGCCCGGCATGAGCGGGGTGGAGGCTGCCCAGCGAATCAAAACGCTCCCCCTGGCCAATCAGCCTCCCATTGTGGCCATGACGGCCTACTCGCTGCCGGGCGATCAGACGCGGTTTATGGAGGCCGGTTTGGATGATTATCTAAGCAAACCCATTCGGCCCGAGGAAATGCTGCCCAAAATTGCGACCCTCACCGGGTTTGGACTGCAACACCGGGCCGCCCTTGCTGCGTCACCTGCCTCACTGGAAACCGCGCCCGCCCGGATCATTGATGAAACCGTGCTCAGCAAACTGGCCAAATACGGAGGAAAAGAACTGGTGACCGCGTCGCTACATGATTTTGAGGAAGAAGCGCACGATTTGGTACTGGAAGTCGATCAGGCGTATCAAAAACAGGACTACGTGGCCATGCAACGCAGCCTTCACACCCTGAAAGGAAACGCCGGAACGTTGGGCATCCAGCGCGTGGCCGAGCTAGCTGCTAACGCCGAAAAAAAGCTGAAGAAAAAAAAATACGCCGATCTTTCGGAAGATTTATTACTTTTAAGGGCCTCATTTTTAGAGTTTCAACAATCTTTTCACGCAACCTATAATCCATAATTGTATGTCCGATAAAAAACGCGTCCTGATCGCCGAAGACAGTTCGGTGATTCAAAACCTCACCAAGAAGGTGCTCCAGTTTCAAAACTACGAGATCGAATCGGTCAAAGACGGTCAGAAGGTTATTGACAAACTAGAGAAAGAATCCTTTGACGTTATCCTTATGGATATTAATATGCCCAAGATGGACGGCATGGAGTGCAGCAAGCAGATCCGGCAGATGAACGACCCCCAAAAGGCAAAAACTCCGATCATTGCCATTTCGGGCAACGCCAACAACTATTCGGAAGAGGATTTCAAAAGTGCGGGCATCAACGAGTACATCCCCAAACCCATTGATTTTGACGTGCTGGTGGAAACCGTGAACCGTTACACCGAAACCGCTGATGCTGATTAAGTATACTTCGGGCTTTTTGCGAAAGCTAGAGGGTTTGCTCGCCGAGCTAGGCTATCTGCTTCGCTACGAAAAAGGAAACTTTAAGCCCGGTTACTGCATCCTGCGCGACACCCAGGTGGTGATCGTCAACAAGTACTACACCACCGAAGGCAAGATCAACGCGCTCACCGAAATTCTGCGTCAGATCGACGTCAACCCCGAACCGCTCACCGACAAGAGCCGTAAACTATTGCTCGGCTTGCTAGAAATCACGTCCCCTATTTGAAAATCACGTTTTTAGGCACCGGAACCTCGCAGGGCGTCCCCGTGATCGGATGCGCGTGCCCGGTATGCCGTTCGCTCGACTTTCGAGATCGCCGCCTGCGCACCTCGGCTCACCTGGAAGTGGATGGTCAGAGCCTGATCATCGATTCGGGTCCTGACTTCCGACAGCAGGTGCTGGCCAATCGAATCACCCAATTAGACGGGCTGCTGTTCACCCACCAGCACAAAGACCACGTGGCGGGTATGGACGACGTGCGCAGTTTCAATTTTTTGCAAAAGAAGGCCATGCCCATCTACGCGCGCGCCGCGGTGGTGGACCAGCTCAAGCAGGAGTTTGCCTACGTGTTTGCCAAAGACAAGTACCCAGGCGTGCCGCAGATCGAGGTGCACCTTATTGACAACGAGCCCTTTGAGGCCCAGGGAGTGCCGGTGGTTCCGGTGGAAGTGATGCACTACAAAATGCCGGTCTTTGGGTTTCGCGTGCGCGATTTCGCCTACATCACGGATGCTAAGTACATCAGCGAAGCGGAAAAAGACAAAATTCGGGGCTCCCGGGTGCTGGTGCTAAACGCCTTACAGGTTAAGCAGCACATCTCTCACTTCACCCTGGAAGAAGCGTTGGCGATGGTTGAGGAACTGCAACCCGAACGGGCCTACCTGACGCATATCAGTCACAATTTGGGGCTGCACCGCGACGTGGAAGCAACCCTTCCTTCGAACGTGTGGCTTGCGTACGACGGGTTGACCATCACGGTGGATGACCCAATAGGAGAGTAGCGATTCTCTGGAGAGTTGGGCTACCTACTGCCTTTTGCCAAAATCTTTTACCTCCAAATATTGGCTCATGCCTTGATAAAGTACGCGCCGGGCTGATTGGTGGTAAAAGTCTCATGGTGAGGCGCTTACCTTAATTGCTGAAAGCTTAAAAGTAAATAGGTAAAATACTTAAAATAAGTACTGAGTACCTAAAAAAAGAATTTAGTTAGGGGATGATTTGTTTTCTAAGCGGCACGCGTATAGTTTTGCCGCCCAGAAGAGTCCTCACTACTTTGCGTTTGCATAACCACCACGATCAACTTATTTATGGCTAATACCACCGCTACCTACAACGAAGACAGTATCCGCTCGCTCGACTGGAAGGAGCACATCCGGCTGCGCCCGGGCATGTACATCGGCAAGCTGGGCGATGGCTCCTCAACGGACGACGGCATCTACGTGCTGGTGAAGGAAGTGATCGACAACAGCATCGATGAGTACGTGATGGGCCACGGCAAAACCATCGAGGTGAAAATTTCGGACCACGAAGTAGAGGTGCGCGACTACGGACGCGGTATTCCGCTGGGCAAGGTGGTCGACTGCGTATCAAAGATCAACACAGGCGGCAAGTACGACTCGGCAGCTTTCCAAAAATCGGTCGGCCTTAACGGAGTTGGCACCAAGGCCGTCAACGCTTTGTCCGATCACTTTCGGGTGCAGTCGTTTCGGGAGGGCAAAACCAAACTCGCTGAGTTCGAGCGGGGCGAAATCAAAACCGACGCGAAGTTTAAGAAAAGCGACGAACGCGATGGCACGCTGATTGTCTTCAAACCGGACCAGAGCGTTTTCAAAAACTATCACTTTCGCCCGCAGTATATCGAGAGTCAGATTTGGAACTACGCTTACTTGAATACCGGCCTCACCATCAATTTTAACGGTAAAAAGTACCGCTCCGAAAATGGCTTGGCCGATTTGCTCAGTAAGAAGGTAGACGCTGAAAGCCTACGTTACCCCATCATTCACCTGCGGGGCAATGATATTGAGCTGGCTATGTCGCACGGCAACCAGTACGGCGAAGAATACTATTCTTTCGTGAACGGTCAGTACACCACCCAGGGCGGCACCCACCTGGCGGCCTTCCGCGAGGCAGTAGTGGATACGGTTCGAAACGTGTTTTCATCAAAAAAATACGATGTGGCTGATATTCGGGCCTCTATTGTGGCGGCCATCTCGGTGCGGGTGCAAGAACCGGTATTTGAGTCGCAAACCAAGACCAAACTGGGTTCTACCGACGTGGCTCCCAAGGGGCCGTCGATGCGTTCGTTTGTGGGTGATTTCCTAAAAACGCAACTGGATAACTACTTGCGTCAGCACAAGGATGTAGCGGAGGCTCTTCAGAAACGCATCGAGCAGTCAGAGCGCGAACGAAAGGAGATTGCGGGCATCAAGAAACTGGCGAATGAACGGGCCAAGAAGGCCAATCTGCACAACAAAAAGCTGCGCGACTGCCGCCTGCACCTCGACGACAAGCCCGGCACCGAAGACCGGCGCGAAGACACCATGATTTTTATCACCGAAGGTGACTCAGCCAGCGGCTCCATCACCAAGTCACGCGACGTGCAGACGCAGGCGGTGTTTAGCCTCCGGGGCAAGCCGCTCAACTGCTTCTCGCTCACCAAAAAGGTGGTCTACGAAAACGAAGAATTTAACTTGCTACAGCACGCGCTCAATATCGAAGATGGCCTAGAGGGGCTGCGCTATCGCAAGATCGTGATCGCTACCGATGCCGACGTGGACGGTATGCACATTCGCCTACTGCTGCTCACCTTCTTTCTACAATTCTTCCCCGACCTGGTGCGCAACGGGCACGTGTTCATTCTGGATACGCCGCTCTTCCGGGTGCGCAACAAAAAAGAAACCATCTACTGCTACAGCGAAGAAGAGAAGCAACGGGCCATCAGCAAACTGGGAGCTAACCCGGAAATCACTCGCTTCAAAGGACTGGGTGAAATCTCTCCCGACGAATTTGGAGCTTTCATCGGCGACGACATCCGGCTGGAACCCGTGATCTTGGAAGACGAAACCAGCATCAAACGCCTGCTTAGCTTCTACATGGGCAAAAACACCCCCGACCGCCAATCTTTCATCATTGACCATCTGCATATTGAGAAAGATCTCATTGCTGATGTGGCTTGATCTCTGATTCCTAATCCCGTAGTACAGACGCGATTAATCGCGTCTCTAGCAGTATGAAAAATAACGAACCCTTACTGAATCCCTCGGACGACGGCATCGACCGCATGTACGAGAACTATTTTCTGGAATACGCCTCCTACGTGATCCTGGAACGCGCCGTGCCCGCCGTGGAAGACGGACTCAAACCCGTGCAGCGCCGCATCATGCACGCCCTCAAAGAAATGGACGACGGCCGCTTCAACAAGGTGGCCAACATCATTGGGCAAACCATGCAGTACCACCCCCACGGCGACGCTTCCATCGGCGAAGCTATGGTCGGACTGGGCCAGAAAAACCTGCTCATCGACACCCAGGGCAACTGGGGCTACATCCACACCGGCGACCCCGCCGCCGCGCCCCGCTACATCGAGGCGCGCCTGTCGAAGTTTGCCCAGGAGGTGCTCTTTAACCCCCAAACCACCGAGTGGCAACTCTCTTACGACGGCCGCAAGCGCGAACCAGTGACCTTCCCGGTGAAGTTTCCCCTGCTGCTCGCCCAGGGCGTGGAGGGGATTGCCGTAGGCTTGGCCACCCGCATCCTGCCCCACAACTTCTGCGAACTCATTCAGGCCTCGATCAACGTACTGCGCAACAAGCGGGTCGACATTCTGCCCGACTTCCCTACCGGTGGACTGGCCGATTTTACCGATTACAACGGCGGACTCCGGGGCGGCAAGGTGCGCGTGCGAGCAGTTATTGAAGAATTTGACAAGAAAACCCTGCTCATCAAAGACGTGCCCTACGGCACTACCACCAGCAGCCTGACCGACTCGATCATCAAGGCCAACGATAAGGGGAAAATCAAGATCAAAAAGGTGGTCGATAACACCGCCCAGGAGGTGGAAATCCAGGTGCAACTGGCGCCAGGGCAGTCACCCGACATCACCAAAGATGCGCTCTACAAGTTCACCGATTGCGAGGTATCGATCTCGCCCAACGCCTGCGTGATCGTAGAAGACAAGCCGGTGTTTTTGTCGGTGAACGAACTGCTCAAACGGGCCACGCAGCAGACTGTCGACCTGCTGGAAAAAGAGCTACAAATCAAAGAAGCCGAGCTGCTGGAGAAAATTCTGTTTGCCTCGCTAGAAAAAATATTCATTGAGAACCGCATCTACCGCGACATTGAGGAAGCCGAAACCTGGGAGGATGTGCTGGCTCGCATCGACCAGGGACTTGCCCCCTACAAGAAACAGTTCTACCGGGAGATTACCGAAGACGACTTGGTGCGGCTCACCGAAATCAAGATCAAACGGATCTCCAAGTTTGATAGCTTCAAGGCCGACGAGCAGATGAAACGCTTCCAGGACACCCTGGAGCAGACGCGCCACGACCTGGAGCACATCAACGCGTTCGCCATTGCCTACTACCAGCGACTGCTGGAGAAATATGGCAAGGGGCGCGAGCGCAAAACCATCATCAAAACCTTCGACACCATTGAGGCCACCATCGTGGCGGCCAACAACGAGAAGCTGTACGTAAACCGCAAAGACGGCTTCATGGGCTACGGACTCAAGAAAGACGACTTCGTGACCGAGTGCTCGGACATCGACGACATCATCGTGTTTCGGGCCGATGGCAAGTGCCAGGTGTCGCGCATTGCCGATAAGGTGTTCGTCGGCAAAGACATTATTCACATCGACGTGTTCCGGAAGAACGACGAGCGGCGGGTCTACAATATGATCTACCTGGACGGCAAAACCGGCCGGGCGATGGCCAAGCGGTTCCAGGTGCTGGCCGTCACGCGTGATAAGGAGTATGATCTCACCAAAGGCGCTCCGGGCTCCAGGGTGCTCTACTTCACCGCCAACGCCAACGCCGAGGCCGAAACGGTCACCATCCACTTATCAGCTCGAGCACGGGCACGGGTGGCCAAGTTCGACTTCGACTTCGCCACTTTGGAGATCAAGGGACGCAACGCGTCGGGCAACATCCTCACCAAATATCCTATCCGCAAGATCGAGAAAACCGCCGAGGGCGAATCCACCCTGGGTGGCATCGAGCTGTGGTACGATCCTATCGTGGGCAACCTGAATACCGACGAGCGCGGTCAGTACCTGGGCTCATTCGAAGGCGATGACCAACTGCTGGCCGTGTACCGCGACGGAACGTATGAACTCAAGAGCTACGAGCTTACCCACAAGTTTGATCCCGAACAGACCTTGCTGGTAGAGAAATTCGATGCTCAAGCTCCGCTCACCGCCGTCTACTACGACGGCAACTCCAAACAGTATTACGTGAAACGTTTCCTGATCGAAACCACTACGCCCGACAAGCGGTTTTCCTTCATCACCGAGGCGCGCAGCTCCAAACTGTGGATAGCTTCGGCCGAAGCACAACCGCAAGCGCAGGTCACCTTCGTGCGCGACGGTAGCCGCAAGCACGAACAGCAGGTCTTCGACCTGGATGTGCTGGTCGATGTCAAAGGTTGGAAGGCACTCGGCAACCGCCTCACCAAACACAAGGTAAAAAGCGTACACCCAGTGAGTGCCGCTCCCAAAGCCAAGAAGGCAACCAAGCCCCCGCGCGAAACAGCTTCTTCAAAAGCAGTAGCCTCAAGCAATAACGGTACTTCCAAAACGGCGGGAGACCAGGTGACCTGGGATTTTTGATAAACGCTATTTTGCGCTTCAGTGTGAACATCAAGGGGTACTTTGAGTTATTGCAGAAAATAACGAAAACTGCATAACTATGAAATCAGCTAATAAAAAACCCTTCTTAACTCAAACAGTCCTGTGCGGACTAGCTTGTCTTCTATCCTTTACCTGTGTATATGCTCAAAAGTCTCAGGTTCGGACGGATGCCGGTGACGTGAAAGTGAAAACCGTGGTTGACAGCCTTACGCACCCCTGGGGAATGGCTTTTCTGCCCGACAACCGCCTGCTGGTGACCGAGAGAGCCGGGCAGCTTCGCATTCTGGATACGGACAGCACGCTTTCTGAGCCGGTAAAAGGAGTGCCCGACGTATTTAACACCGGCCAGGGGGGGCTGCTCGACGTGGCTCTTGATCCTGATTTTGAGAATAATCAGTGGGTGTATCTTTCCTTCTCTGAGCCCGGCGAAGACAGTACAGCCTCTACCGCTCTGGGCCGAGGTAAGTGGGAAGAAGATCAGATCAAAGATTTTACGGTGATCTTTCGCCAG
This sequence comes from Cyclobacteriaceae bacterium, assembly GCA_965217305.1. Taxonomy (GTDB): domain Bacteria; phylum Bacteroidota; class Bacteroidia; order Cytophagales; family Cyclobacteriaceae; genus Tunicatimonas. Next base: position 678,600 of record CBDCHN010000012.1, on the reverse strand, counting down.
GAACCCAAGGTGAAAGGTCCCAATCACTTTGGTGGACGTATCGTGTTTACACCCGACGGGAAGCTTTTCTTAACCCTGGGCGAGCGCTTCAAATTTGATCCGGCCCAAGATTTATCCAATCACCTGGGCACGCTCGTCCGCATCAACCCGGATGGTAGCGTCCCCTCCGACAATCCTTTTGTGGGGCAGGAAGATGCGAAAGATGAGATTTGGTCCTACGGGCATCGCAATACCGAAAGTGCGGCCATTGATCCGGCTACTGACAAGTTATGGATTGTGGAGATGGGCCCCATGGGTGGCGACGAATTGAACCAACCCACGGCAGGAACCAATTACGGCTGGCCGGTGGTAAGCTGGGGAGATAATTATGACGGAGAAGACATTCCCAACCCGCCCACCCATCCGGAGTTTGCCGATGCCGTGATCCACTGGACTCCTACTATTTCTCCTTCGGGTATGGTATTCTATACCGGCAACATGTTTCCCGAATGGCAAAACACGGCACTGATTGGGGGGTTGACCGCCAGTGGCATTGTTCGTGTTCGCATCGATGGTAAGCAGGCAGAAGAAGTAGAGCGTATTCCTTTATCCGCTCGTATCCGCGATATTGAGCAGGCCTCCGATGGCTCGTTATTCGTGCTTACGGATGAGGAAAAAGGCAAAATTTTGCATCTGAGAATGTTAGAATTAGCGCAAGGAAAGTAATAGTCTAGGCATTCAATATGAAGGGTATGGGTTGCAGGAATGCAAACTGTACCCTTTTTTTACAGATAGGATAATTCCTTACTTTTACCGGCAACTCACTAAGCAAACAACCGATGAACCTATTGCCCACGCTTCGCCTTCTGACACTCCTTGCCCTCTGCTACGGCTGCAACTCGTCCACTACCTCAACCAAAGAATCTATGCCCTCCCACCGTACAGACGCGATTCATCGCGTCTCCTCCCCCACCATCAGCTACGATGCCTTTGGCACCACCCCCGAAGGGCAAACCGTCACCCTGTATACGCTCACCAACTCCAACGGAGTAGAAGCCCAAATCACCAACTTCGGAGGCGTAATCGTGTCGCTCAAAGTGCCCGACCGCAACGATTCGCTGGCCGATGTAGTGCTGGGGTTCGACAAGCTGGAGCCCTACTTTGAAGACTCGCCCTACTTTGGCGCGCTGGTGGGCCGCTATGGCAACCGGATTGCCAAGGGGAAGTTTACGCTGGATGGGCAGGAATATACGCTGGCGCAGAACAACATGGGCAATCACCTGCACGGTGGCCTTCGTGGTTTCGATAAAATGCTCTGGCAAGCCGAACCGCAATCAGGCGACAGCAGCAGCGTTGGGCTTAAGCTCCGCTATCAAAGCCCCGATGGCGAAGAAGGCTATCCCGGCACCCTTACCACAACCGTGATTTACACCTTGACCAACGACAACGAACTGCGCATCGACTACCAAGCCACCACCGACGCTCCCACGGTGGTGAACCTCACCAACCATTCGTACTTCAACCTGACCGGGCAGGGCGGAAGCTCTATCCTCAACCACGAAGTGATGATCAACGCCGACCGCTTCGTACCCGTCGACAGCACCTTGATTCCGACCGGCGAGCTTGCCGAGGTGGCGGGCACTCCGCTCGACTTTAGAGAGCCAACGCCCATCGGTGCTCGTATTGATGCCGAGCATCCGCAACTGGAGTACGGCATTGGCTACGATCACTGCTGGGTGCTCAACAAAGAAGGCGACGCGCTCACCCTGGCCGCCACCGTATACGAACCCAACAGCGGCCGCTTTATGGAAGTACATACCACCGAACCAGGGGTGCAGTTCTACTCGGGCAACTTTCTGGACGGTACCCTTACGGGTAAGGACGGAGCCGTGTACGAACAGCGCACCGGATTCTGCTTGGAAACCCAGCACTTCCCCGACTCTCCCAATCAGCCTAACTTTCCGTCTACTGAATTGCGTCCGGGCGAAACCTACCAAACCACCACCGTGTATACGTTTTCTACTCGACAATAAAGAGTAACCCTTGGCGCAACCATTCGTAGGGGTACTTATAATGTCATTATGATGCAAGCCTTAGACCAACGAAAACTATCCCTGGCTGAATACCAACAGCTAGAAGAAACTACTGATACCCGCTACGAGTACCACGACGGTGAAGTATTCGCCATGTCGGGAGCTGCTCGAAAGCATAGCGCAATTTCTTCTAATGTATCTGGATTCTTCAAGTCTCATCTTCCCAAGGGTTGCCGACCCTTTGACAGTGATCTGAAGGTTTACGTCGAGGCGGTCAACAAAGGGTTCCATCCGGATGTCTCCGTCGCGTGCCGCCCTATCACTGGCCCCGAGGAAATGAATGCAGTGGACAATCCGGTGTTGCTGGTAGAAGTGATTTCCGAAGGATCCGCGAACTATGATCGGGGACAAAAGTTCTGGCACTATAGCCAATTGCCTTCACTGCGAGAATACGTACTTATTGAGCAAGATCGGTGGGCCGTGGAGGTGCGCTACCGTAGCTCGGCCGACAATGATTGGGTGATGGCGTACTACGAAGGTGAGGAAGTTGAGGTAGTGCTGCGCTCACTCAACCTGCGTCTGCCAGTGGCGCAGATATACGAGGATACCGATGGTTTGTAGTCGCAATGCGGTGGTGTACCGTATGCACAGAAAAGACAGCGAACCTATGTCTGTCTGTTAGCTGTTGTCCTTAACCTTCCTTGACAAACACGTGAGAAGCCCTCTTTAGCTCAACTATAGCTAGCCCAACGATGATAACTATTTCGGACCCGAAATATAGCATACCTAACGGAGTTAATTCTTGGTGCAAGTAGATGACCAACCCCAGGGTGAGACCGCAGTACAGTAGGTTAGCGACGGCAATCACTTTCATGTAGCTTCTCCAGTGTTCGGTTACGTGGAGAAAGCAGAAGAAGGAATAGACAGAAAAGAGGCTGGCAAGAAAAGCTAGCGCGTACAGTACCATAGGTGGCATTCCAAACGTATCTTCAAACCTTGCTAAGACTACACCTAGCATAAATGCTGATACTAGTCCTCCCAGGCTATCGACCAAAAAGAGCTTCCTTAGGTTGATGCTATTCATACAGAGGACGTTGCGCCAACTAGGGTTTCTTCAAGTCCCGGTTGTTAAGCTGCTCGTCGGCCACTCGCTGGTAGAACCCTTGTTTGCCCTGGGTATCTGACAACAACATAAACAGCGACAGCAATCCGCTGTCTTCGTGCGCCGTGAGCAGTAGCCGTCCGTCGGACGAGAAGTCCAGGTATTCGGTGCGGGGAGTGGGCAATTGGAAGACCGATATAAAATCACTGGTGCGGTAGAAATTAATCAGCAGTTGGTGCCCGCCCGTGAGCAGATAGTTTCCATCGGACGAAAAGGCAACCGCCTCGATGCGTAACGGCTCCTTGAGTGTCTTGATCAGTTCCCCGCTTTGCAGATCGTACACCCGCGCCGTGCTGTCGAACGAACCGGTAGCGATGTACTGCTCGTCGGGCGAAATACGCACCGATTTGATAGACGCGGTGTGCCCCGCGTAGTTTTGAATCACCTTTTGGGAGGCCACGTCAATCAGCGAAGCGAAACCGCCGTAGTGCGTCTCACCCGTAGCCGGATCGGGCGTCTGGATGTTGCCCGCTACCACCAGCTTCGTGTCGTCTTGGGTGAAGTCCAACGAATTGATGGTGGAGCCGACTTTCACCTTGCCCACCAGACTATAATCCTCGGCATTCCACAGAAAGGCTTCGCCCGCCTCGGAACCACTGGCAATCAGCGCACCGTCGTGCGACCAGGTGATGCCGTCTAGTCCGCTGTCATGCTCCCAAGCGTGCAGTGGCTCCCCGGTTTCGGTGTCCCAGATGCGCACAAAGTAGTCTTCACCCCCGGTGGCGATGCGTTTCCCATCGGGCGAAAACGCCACGCACTCCACCTCCGACTCGTGCGCCCGTTCCCATACCAATCCTCCGTCGGCCACGCGCCAGAGCATCACTTTGTAACCGAACTTCGAGCCCGACACGGCGTAGCGTCCGTCGGGCGAGAACTCGGCGGCTTCCACCGCCCGCAGCCGGGGCGAAAAGTCGGCCACCCGATTCCATACGGGCACCACGGCGGGGTGCTCAGCGTTGTAGATGGCTTCTTTGGATTGCGCATGCGAAGCCAAGGATAAACTCAGGGTCAAGGCTAATAGAGGTAATACTTTCATCATTTGTTCAGGTTCATCATCTTTTGTATGTCTTTTAAATCTCCGAAAAGCACCAGGACGTCTCCTTCTTTGATGCTCATCTCGGGAGATATCACTCCCTGGGCTTGTCTTCGGGGCTTCTTAACGCCAAAAACCGTTTGATGTGCTTCATACCTGAGAATAGTCAGGATGTTAATGTTGTAGTTGCCTCTCAGATCTATCTCCTCAATGGTTTTTCCAACGTAGCGGGGCGGGGTCTCCGCCTCGATAATGGTGTGGTTTTCCGAAAGACTCAAAGAGTCAATCACGCCTTTCATCTCTAATCGTTTGGTTAACCGTTCGGCGGACTCTTCTTCCGGATGAATGATCTCATCGACGCCGATGGCTTCCAGGACGGTCTCGTGTAAGGGTGAGATGGCCCGGCTAATCAGGCGTTTCACCTGTAGCTGTTTAAGGATGGCGGTTGCCATGATTGAAGCACCGAAATCTTCACCAATCGTGACGACCACCACGTCTACTTCCTTAAAAGGCAACGTTTTGACCGCAGAAAAGTCGGTGGCATCCAGGTTGACAGCATGCGTGATTTTGTCCTTGATCAAGTCAATCTTTCCCATCCTGGAGTCTACCCCAATCACTTCATGCCCCATTTCGCTGAGCCGCACCGAAAGATAGGCTCCGAAGTTTCCCATTCCTATAACAACGTACTTCATATATTTAAAAGTTAGTAGTAATCTAATGCGTGCCACGTGCACCCCTTGGTTAGCTCACAAACACGCTCTCGTCCGGATAGCGGTAGTGTAGCGTTTTTACCTTACGAGAAAAAGCAATCAGCATGGTTAACGTCCCCACTCTGCCCAGCAACATGGTGATACTGATCACAATCTTGCTGCCGGTGGATAGCGCTCCGGTGATTCCCAGACTTAGCCCAACCGTGCTAAAGGCCGAAAAGCACTCGAAGGCAACGTCTAGTAACTTCTTTTCCGGATCAAAAAACATCAGCAGAAACACGGCCAGCCCGATTGCCAGGAATGATAGCAGGATTACGGCAAACGCTTTTCGTATCGACTCATTGGTGATCTCTCGGCGAAAAGCCTCAACCCGGTCTTTCCCTTTGGCGATACTGAGGGCATTCAGCACCGCAACGGCAAAAGTCGTTGTTTTCAGCCCGCCCCCGGTGGACCCCGGAGAAGCTCCGACCCACATTAAAATAAGATAGATCAGAATGGTCGGCAGCGCAAGAGCGGTCATATCCACTGTGTTAAACCCGGCCGTTCGGGGCGTAACCGCACCGAAGATGGTAGTCACAGTCTTGCCGTACCACGATAGGCCTTGCAGAACATGATCGTATTCGAAGACAAAAAAAGTGATCAGGCCAATCAACAGGAGCACGACGGTGGTGCTTACCACAATTTTGGTGTTGGTGGTGATCACCCTGGCTGAGTGTCGGTACTTCTCTTTGCTAATAAAATGGCGGGCGGCCCGCACAACCAGGCCTCTGAAGTAATCGTAAAAATTGATTATAACCGGAAAGCCTATGCCACCAATGATAATAATGATTGCGATAATCAGATGCAGGTTATAGTTGTGCCGGATGCCTGCTTCGTATAAACCATTGGACAGGGTAGAGAAACCAGCGTTACAGAAAGCCGAAATAGAGTGAAAGACGGCAAACCTGATTTTCTCACCGGAACTGTCCAGAAATAGCAAATCCAGGGAAAAGTAGATAAAGGCAGCACCCAGCAGTTCTACCGCAAAGGTGAACACGATGATCCGGGCAAGCGTTTTGGAAATCTCACCGAAGCTCTCCTCATTGATACGATCTTTGAGAAATAACTGGTTCTGAAGCGAATAGCTTCCTTTGAAAAAGAAGCCAAAAAAACTGGAGAAAGTCATAAATCCCAATCCACCCAGCTGGATCAGGATAAGGATGATCGTTTTCCCAAAGGTAGTAAAATAGGTGGCCGTATCTACGACAATCAAGCCCGTGACACAGACAGCACTGGTGGCCGTAAAAACTGCATCTATCGGGCTGATCTGCTCAACGGTAGCCTGAGGCAACAGCAGTAAGCCAGCACCGGCCATAATGAGCAAAAGAAAGCTTGCCACAAATAACAACGAGGGGTTAATTTTGAACCGGAATATCTTCTGACTGTACTTTGAAATTTCGTAACTGTTTAGGTGGATTTGCAAAATAGGAAAAATAGCTAGAACTAGCCCATTGATGAGTGACAAGGAGATCATAGCGCAACAGGCACAACAGATCAGCGAGCTACAAGCTAGTTTGCAGGCTGCCCTGCAAGAGATCGCTGAGTTGAAAGCGTGCTTAGGCCAGCATAGTGGCAATAGCAGCCGACCGCCTTCCAGTGATGGATTGAAAAAGAAGCCTGCTTTCCCGCGTACTTCGGGCAAAAAGCGTGGCGGGCAGCAAGGCCATCGGGGTGATACGCTCAAGATGGTAGAGCAGGCAGATGCAGTGGTGGTGCATGCTGCTCCTGCCTTGTGTTCATGTGGTAGCAGCCTAATGGATGTACAGGGACAGATCAGCAGCAGACGTCAGGTTTTTGACTTGCCGCCCCAAGCCTTAGTGGTCATCGAGCATCAATGTGAGCGGAAAGTATGTGCTGCTTGTGGCAAGCTTCATCAGGGAGAGTTTCCTGATAGCGTGGCTGCCCCGGTACAGTATGGCAGTAGGGTTAAGGCGTTGGTGAGTTTGCTTAGTGTGGGGCATCACTTGTCAGTAGGCAGTATCAAGAGCTTGTTTGCTGACTTGTTTGGCTATAGCCTGAATGAAGCCACCATTCAGTCAGCCAATGCGCTCTACTATGAGCAGCTAGCAGAAGAAGAGGCCTTGATCCGAGATGAGCTTGCCCACTCTGAACTGGTGCACTTTGATGAGAGCGGTGTGCGCAGCGAAGGCAAGCTGCACTGGTTGCATGTAGCTTGCAGCAGTATGCTGACCTACTTCTATGTGCACAAAGAGCGAGGCAATGCTGCTTTGCAAGATCAGGCTAGCGTATGGAAAAGCTTTACAGGGCGAGCCGTACATGACTGTTGGCCTAGCTATTTTACTGACCGGGGTGCTAAACATGCCCTGTGCGGGGCGCATCTCTTGCGAGAACTTACCGCTTTGATAGAACAGGGTAGTCAGTGGGCCGCTAAGATGCACACCCTGTTGCTGCAAACTTATAAAGACACCCGGAAAGGAACAGGTAGCTTACCGCTAGAAGCACTGCAAAGCACCATCAGCCAGTATGAGGATATCCTCCTAGAGGCTGACCAAGAAGAGCCGCCCCCGCAAGCGGTTGCACGCGGACGCCCCCGTCAGAGCAAAGGCCGCAACCTGATGAACCGCTTAGCCCAACATCAAGAAGCGGTGCTAGCCTTTGCTCAATATCAAGAGGTGCCCTTCACTAACAATTTAGCAGAAAGAGACATTCGCCCTTGGAAAACCAAACTCAAAGTGAGTGGCTGTTTTCGTACCAAGACCGGCGCAGATCATTATGCCCGTATTAGAGGCTTCATCTCTACGGCCCGCAAACAAGAAAAGCATGTCTGCGCTGAACTCTGCCGCGTCCTCAACGGTGAGTCTTTCCTGCGAGACGCCAAGACATCCTAAACAGTTACGAAATTTCAATGATGAAGATGATCAGGAAGACCAAATTGATAAAGAAATGCTCGTTCAGTAAGGAAAGGAACGGTGCTTCTTGGTGTTCTATGGAAGTCAGCCTGACCAACACCATCAGCAACAAAATACCCAACAAAATATATTCTGAAATCAGCCGACTGCCTTTAACCTTGCGAATAGTTTGCAGGATGATTTTTAAAAAGAAAACAACGCAAAACGTAAAAATGCAAAAGGAGTAGAACGTATGTAACTTGATCTTAAGAAAAATATTTTCCTCAAAGCCTGCCTCATACAGGACAGTGAGAAAACCGACTAAACTCAGCAGAATAATGAAAAGATCAAGCCCCTGTAGAATCTTTTGCGTGGCCTGTAATGTCTTGTCAGAGTTAAAAAAGCTTTTGCGCTCAGATTCCATGAGGCAAATTTAGTTAGGATTCCTCTTCTACCAAGCGAATGGTATCTTTCGACACTCATCAGTCAGCAGGAAGTCGGAACAGATACCGGAGGCTCAGAGCACAAACGTAGTCAGTGTTGGCCTAAAACTGCCGCATGTAAAGAGTAGCACCATCAAACTCGTTGATGATTCTTTACTCTACAGCCAGGCGATAGATCGTATCATCAAAGCCGCACAAAAACAGCTCTTGATGCGCGTTGACGCCAAAAGAGGATATGCGGAAGTCGGCTTTGAGCAGGTCAAAATTAGAGGCCTGAGATGCGGTAGAAGCGTCTAGCGCCCAAACGCGGCCCGACGCATAGTCGGCGTAAACATACTTGCCGACCAAATCTGGAAACTCCGTGCCCCGGTAGACAAACCCCCCGGTGATCGATACGTCGCCATTGCTGTGATCATACTCCCACACCGGAGCAATAAGTCCTGACTGCTCACAACCCTGCTCCGGTTCAAAGCAGTGATTTCCCTCGATCACGTCCCAGCCGTAGTTGCCACCGCGTTCAATGATGTCGATCTCTTCGTACTGGTTTTGCCCCACGTCAGCGGCCCACAGTTGTCCGGTTTCCGTATCGAAGCTGAAGCGCCAGGGGTTGCGCAGTCCGTAGGCATAAATCTCCTCCTGAAAGCCGTCGGTATTGCCCGCAAACGGATTGTCGGCCGGAATGCCGTAGGCGCGGCCCGCCGCTTGCTGGTCCACGTCGATGCGCAGAATAGAACCTAACAGGGTAGTGCGGTCTTGCCCGTTTTCCTGTGGGTCGCCGCCGCTGCCCCCGTCGCCCACGGCAACGTAGAGGTACCCATCTGGACCGAAGGCCAGTTGCCCTCCGTTGTGATTGTCGTAAGGCTGCGAGAATTCTAGCAGCAAGGTTTCACTGCTGGGGTCTGCCATGTTGGGGTTGCCCTCTGATACTTGGAAGCGACAAACCCGCGAGCGTGCCGGGTCGCCAATGGTGTAGTTCACGTAGAAGTAACCATTGGTGGCGTAGTCCGGGTGAAAGGCCAGTCCGAGAAGTCCCTCTTCATTCCGGCGATCATCCACCACGCCTGAAATATCCAGAAAGGTTTGCTTGTCGCTCACCGTGGCGTCATCGGCAAATACCGAAATCACCCCACGCTGCTCCACCACAAACACTCGGTTGCTGTTGTCAGCGGCGTGCTGGTAGTCTATCGGACGGGTGAAACTCAAATTCGGGTAAGCTTCCACCACGCGGTAGGTCACCGCGCGACCCGTGCTGTCGGTAACGGGAGCTTCATTGACGGTATCTCCGCAACGGGTTTGGCTCAGACAGCCCAGCGTGCCTAGCAAGAATAATAGCGGGCGTAACTTCATGGCATTGTTAAGTAGAGGTTAAGCCCTAATAACCGCTAAAGCTTGAGGTTCGTTTGCTCACCCACAACAATTTATCGAATTCGGGTGCCCAGGCCCGACACGGCCGCCACGTTGAAAAAGCCCACTGCCGCTGACCCGTTCGGGTCGGTGTTGGTGATGTTGGTAGACACGTTGGCAATGGGGTTGGCAAACAGCTCGGCAAATCCGCCGGGGCGGTTGGTCTGAATGGCTACTTGGTTCAGAAAATCGAAAGCGGCATCTGAAATGCTCTGTAGTTCCACGTAGACCGAGTCTCCCCGATTGTATGAAGGAAGAAAGCCGCCGTCGCCGTCGCCATCAATCGGGTTGATGCTGTTGCGAATGGGCTGGGCAAACACGGTGGCGTTGAAGTTGCCCCCGCGTGAGAAACCCGCATCATAGGCCAGCGAGATTTCATCGGGCCGGTTGAGCAGCGCCCCGTTCCGGTAGGTCCGGATCCAGTAGGCGTTACCCACTTCGGGCAGGTCGGTGGCCCAGAACTGAGCAATGTAGGTCTCCGGAAAGAAAGCGTTCGCTTCGGTCAGTTCGTAGGTGATACTATCAATAGGGGGCACCGGGTTCAACTGCGTCGTTGAGGTGTAAGATTGCCCGTCGGTGTCAACTTGCAACGCGTAGGTTTCCCCCACCGTGCCAAAGCCCTGCCCGGTGACCGGGGGCGTCCAGTAGTAAGCCCCTGCTTCCCGCTCATCTTCCAGAAAAGTGTAAGTATCTCCCCCCGAACCGCTGATCCGCACGCTGGCCCCCGTCACCGGACTGGCAACCGTATCGAAGTAGGGCTGGGTGCTGCTCAGTCGGATTACCTGTTCCACCGGCTGGTTGGTGATCCAGGCATCCACCGCCAGCACCGAATCAACTTCTTCCAGCGCCGGATTGATCTGGTCTTCGCAAGCTCCTAAAACTATTCCTATACAGACGATGATAATAAGACGTTGCATGCTCAAAACTTAAAGTTGTAAGAAATAGAGGGAATGATCGAGCCCACGATGGATAGCTGCGTAGCCGTCGACTGCGGAGCGGGCTGGGCCCCGGGTGTCGGTTGCTGGCCACCGGGTGAGAAATAGTCTGCGGGACGCGTGTCGTCCTGAGAAAAGAAGATGGAGAATGGGTTGCGTCGCGCGTATACGTTATACAGCGAGAACACCCAATAACTTCTGTCCGGAATTAAATCAAGACGTACCGACAAATCCAGCCGGTGGTAATCAGGGATGCGGGTGTTGTTGCGCGAGTCGTTGGCATTGTAGGGGATCAGGATGCCCTGCACCACGAAGCGCGAGGTGGGGAAGGTGGCCGGGGTGCCCGTCAGGTAGGTGAAGTTGCCCGACAGCGACCAGCGGTCGTTGAGGTCGTAGAAAGCCGCTAGCTTCAGGTTGTGCCGCTGGTCGAAGCGCGTGGGGTACCAGTTGCCCCGGTTGATGCCCTCCACCTGCAACTCAGTTTTGCCCAGCGTATAGCTGATCCAGCCGTTGAGGCGCCCTACGTTCTTCTTGGCGTACACTTCCAGCCCATAGGCGCGTCCCCGGCCCACCAGCAGGTCGCCCTCCACAAACTCGTTGATGAGCAGGTCGGCCCCATCAATATAATCGATCTGGTTTTGCGTGGCCCGGTAATAGGCCTCCACCGACGTTTCGTAGTCGGGGGCCGACGCGCTGCCGAAGTTGCGGAAGTAACCCAGCGCGAACTGGTCGCCCAACTGGGGCTCGATATTGTTGGAACTGGGCACCCACACGTCGAGCGGATTGGAGGCGGTGGTGTTCGACACCAGGTGAATGTACTGCGCCGTGCGGATGTAGCTTCCCTTGATCGAACTTTGCTCATCGAGCTGCACCTTGAACGAGGCGCGTGGCTCCAGGTTGGCGTAGGTGGCAATCGGCTCGCCCCGTTCCACGGTTTCCACTCCGCGCACCGGCAAGCGTTGCCCGGCGGGAGCCGTGCCGTAGCGATACACCGTGCCCGGACCGTAGTAACGGAAGGCCGACAGGCGCAGTCCGTACTCCAGCGACAGTGCCGAGCCAATGTCCTGTTTGTTGCCCGCGTACAGGGCCGTTTCCAGGTTAAACTTCTCGTCCAGGCTAATATCAATCACGTTGCCGTCGGCCACTCCCACCGCGTTGGCCGGTTCGAAGCGGTAGTAGGTTGCCTCGCCCCCGAACGACAACTCGTTCCGGCTGTTCAGGAAGTACGAAAACTGAGGCTTAAAGATAAAATTGGAGATCGAGGAGTTCCAACTAAACGAATCTAGGTCGTCTTCGCCGAACCGAAGCTCGTAGTCGTAGTCGCTAAACACGAAGGTGAAGTTGGAGAACAGCTGGTCGCTAAACAGGTGATTCCAGCGGGCGGTGGCCGTGGAGTTGCCCCAGTTGAAGCCCTGGTTGGCATCAAACCGGAACACATCGCGTCCCAAATAGCCGGACAGGAACACCCGGTTGTTGTCGTTGATGCGGTAGTTGGTCTTCGCACTCAGGTCGTAGAAGTTGAGTCCGAAGTCGCTGCCGATACCAATTTGATCGGCGAAGGGACGAATCAGTACGTCGATGTACGAGCGGCGGGCCGCCACAATGAACGAGGCGCGGTCTTTTACGATGGGCCCCTCCACCGTCAGGCGGCTGAACACGGTGCCGATGCCGCCACTCACGTCAAACTCCTTGTTATTGCCTTCCTTCATACGCACGTCGAGCAGCGAGGAGATGCGGCCGCCGTACTGGGCCGGGATGGCTCCCTTGTAGAGCTTCACGTCCTGCACCGCATCGGGGTTGAACACCGAGAAGAAGCCGAACAGGTGCGAGGAGTTGTAAACCGGTGCTTCGTCGAGCAGAATGAGGTTCTGGCCCACGCCGCCGCCCCGCACGTTGAAGCCACTCGCCCCTTCGCCCACCGTGGCTACGCCCGGTAGCAGTTGGATGCTGCGCAGCACGTCTACCTCGCCCAAAAAGGCGGGCACCTTCTGGATGGTCTGGATGTCCAGCCGGTTCACGCTCATCTCGGTGCTCTGCACGTTGGCGTCGAGCCCTTCGGAGGTCACCACCACCTCCTGCAACTCCTGGCTCACGGAGGTCAGTTCGATATCCAGCCGAATGTCTTCGGTGAGGGGCAGTTTCTTGCTCACCGACTGGTAGCCCACGTACGAGTAGACCGCCTGGTACTCACCCGGAGGTACAGTGAGCGAGTAAAACCCATAGACGTTGGTCACCGTGCCGTTGCCCACCTCCGGAACGTAGACGCTGGCCCCGATAAGCGACTCACCGTTGGCCGCGTCACGCACGTAGCCACTCAGGGTCACCGGACTTTGAGCAAACAGCAGGGAGGGAAGGGCAGTGATGAGGAGGATTTGAAGGGCCAGCAACCACTTCGGAAATAAATTCATGCGAGAAGTAATAAAGGAAAGCATTGTGAATTGAGTATGCTTACGGAACATGGCAAGCCGGGTTGACCTGTTGACCAACTAAAGCGAACGGGCCGACTCGTTTTTGAGCAGACCGAGCAAACCCTAGGCCATATACGAAGCGACGTCAGCGATGAGACTCGTTATCTGCTACAAAGATAGAAAATGAAAAAGAAACAATTCGTTGACTTAGGTTAAGAAACGGAGAAGTTGAGGTTGGATACTGGATACTGGATGCTGGATACTGGCATCTAGCGGTGTAAAAAGACACCCATCTGGTCGTAGGAGCGCTTCGCTAATCCTCATATCTTTGAAGTGTGAGATAAAAGTACAATTTTTATTGCAACACAAGGTAAGCAGACATGGCAACTTGAGGCTATCCTAGATACGCTACTGGTTAGTGATATTGCGTTGTAGGTTTATCCGGTCTGCTTTTCCTTCTTTAAGTCTGAACAGTACAGAAGGATGTGCTTTCAAATGGCACAATCCTGCATAAAACCATGAGAAAAGACTTAGAAGGAATTACTTTATTTTCTTCCGCTAAACCCCTTTCAGATGAGCCAAGTCTTTAAGCATTCTGTGGGCATTGACCTATCCAAAGACAAGTTCGCGGACGCCGCGCGGATGCCTGCTTTTCGGTGATTGACTACCAACAGAAGGTCACCGTCAAAGCCACCCGTAAGTTCAGTAACAGTAAAGCTGGATTCAAAGCCTTTGATGAGTGGGTTAGCAAAAAAGCCAACCAGAAACCGGAGTGTGGGTCAGTAGCTTTGGTTTTTGTGCTGGAGGCCACCGGGGTCTACTATGAGCAACTGGCTTGGCATCTCTTTGAGCAGCAAGCCCAGCTATCAGTAGTGTTGCCCAGTCAAGCTAAACACTACTTCAAGAGCGTAGGCTTGAAGAGCAAGAACGATAAAATAGACGCTAAGGGGCTAGCCCGAATGGGGGCTGAACAGGCTCTGGATGGCTGGCAGCCGCTCTCTGCTGACTTTTACACGCTGAGAACTTTAACCCGTGAGACAGAACGCCTTCACCAGGCCAAGACGGTGCTCAACCACGCGGTGGCCGCAACCAAGCCCACGCTTTGCAACATGCTCATATTCAAAGCAAAAGCTCCTTAAAAAGAATAGAGCAGCATATCAAGTTGATCGACAAGCAACTGCTAGTCATTGAAAAAGAGATCGTAGAGGTAGTCGGCCAAAACCCTGAACTCAAGCAGAAGATAGACCACATCATGCAGGTGAAAGGGCTAGGGCTGATGAGCATCGTCACGGTGCTCTCTGAGTGTAATGGCTTTGCTTTGATCAACAATCAAAAGCAGTTAGTCAGCTACGCGGGCTATGATATCGTAGAGCGCCAATCCGGAACATACCGAGGTAAAACCCGCATCAGCAAAAAAGGCAACAGCCACATCCGGCGAATCTTGCATATGCCCGCCTTTAACGTGGTTAAGTATGAACCGCGCTACACAACCTTCTACAACCGCTTGATCAGCAAAGGCAAGACTAAGCCGGGTCGCCGGGCGATGCAGGCTTATGTGGCAGTACAGAAAAAGCTACTGGTGCTCATCTACACCCTCTGGGAAAAGAATGAGCCTTTCAAGAATGAACTAGCAGCAGAAGCCCCCGCAGTGACAACACCTTCCAGCAATGAGGAGCTTAAGCTGCTCCTTCCGGCAGCCGCCGCTGCGGGGGGGGTCAGAGAAAACCGAAAAGGTAGAACAGATAGCAAAAAAGTAGCCCTGACTAGCAGGGCTACGCAGGATGAGCTTTCCTGCAACGAGTCACTTGAAGCTCTCCTTCCGGTAGAACAAAGTTAGCAAAATAATTATACTTCCTCGCTTGTCTTTTAAGACAGTACCTACGACTACCATTGAATGTCTGTATGCGTTGAGGCCATAGTTCCTGTTTGCGCCTCAAAAGGTTCACGATTTACAAAGACCAGTAGCAAGCCACTTCCCCTTTGTCATCCTGGAAGGACCTTTTTCCAATGAGGTACTAACAGGTTGCATGCTCCACCTACGCTGCGTAGGAGGAGATCATACTTACAAAGAACTGTTCCTCCAAGCTATTACAAAATCACTGCCCAGCATGAAACGCTGGATGCTCTTTGAAGCTATTCTTAAATAATCCCTAAACTTAGTATCTTGTCACCAAAAAAGCCCGATGAGCGAACTGCCGAAGCCCACTCCTTCCGATAAGCCCTCCCCAGAAACCCCCGAACAACCCCCGGTAAACAATGCCGCCCCGGCGCCGAAGAAAGGCTGGACGCTGGACCAGTCGCTGTTGGCCACCGTGGCCCTGTCCATCATCAGCCTGGGCGCTTTAATCGTATCGATCTACCAAACCCAGGTGCTCTCCCAGCAGCAGGAGGTGATGGCCGGGCAGCAACAAATCATGGCCGAACAACAGCGCATCATGACCGAAAGCGCTAAGGCTCAGCTGTGGCCGAATGTAGGGGTTGGGAGATATCGATCCTACGATAGTGAGGGCAGAAATCTTGACTCGCTCGAGTTTACGATTGGTAACAATGGCACGGGTCCAGCGATCATAGAAAGTGCTACAGTGCAGTACGAAGGGAAGTACGCTAAAAGCTGGGGGAAGCTGTTTAGATTAACAAAGTATCCTGATACCCTGTCTACCATAGTATATAATGGATCCATCTCAAGAAGAGTACTTCCCGCTAATTCAAGCTCTAGGGTTTTAGGATTGAGCGAAAATCAACCTTTAATGGAGCATATAGGCCGGATCATTGATAACGAAGGTTTTACCATCACGATATGCTACCGCTCGGTGTTCGACGACTATTGGCTTTATGAGCAAAAATACGGTCAGGAGGGTTTCAATCGCCTTACCCCGGTAGATTCCTGCGTCATCGCCGACAGCATCGCGTTTCGTGATTAAAAATTTCAACTTCGCTCTGGCCTCCAGCCCAGCAGGGAATACCCCTCCCACCATCTGGTCGTAGCATCCGCTACGACCCACCATCAGAATGTCCGCTCGGTCTTCTATTTAAGCGACATTTCCGTTGGCTATTTGAACGTGGGTATGCGTTAAGGTCGTAGCGCCCGGTACCCGGCGGACGCTATGACCAGTTAAGGAGGCTCAGTAAACCCTATCAAAACCTACCAAAAAGCACCCGCAAACAACTGCTTTGAAGCCTAAACTAGCGCGCAATAGGCTATATCACGCGGATTAGGGGCATTTTCTGACACTGGCACGAACAAATCACATGAATCCTCCGTAAAAACTGGAGAAATCATCAAGGAGACTACGTGCATCTTACTCATCGCGCGAGCTTTTGCCCCCATTTCAACTGAAACGGGCTTGCTTTCCGGCGTTTTCGTCGACATACCTTACTACTTAGCCACGCCCCCGGTAGGTAACAACCATCTTCAGCCCCAAAATTAGCGAAGCGCTCGGATCGGAAGATGGTATGTTTATCAAGTCTAGGCATAACGAATATGATCATGCGCATCCACATTTTCCCAATCCTTATCGTCACTGTAATCAGTGTTCTAACCGCCACTAAGACTAAGTTGCCGGAGAGCGAACTGGATTGGATGAAGTTTAGGTGGGTGGGTGATTCTTTAGGTGATCAGTATTTTGATAAGACTAGAATCTACTTACCGGTCAATATCGAAGGCATTCCTCATGACTTCACGCTTCAGTTTGACCTGGGGCTTAACGTAACCTTGGTGTACGAACCATCCCTACGACCGTATCTGACACGGTATTCCGCGGTAGAGCAAAAGCTGGATACTACCTCTGAATATGACTACGTAAGGCAGGTAGACATTGTGATTGATGGCTACCGGTTCAGGGACAAATCCATATTGCTCTCTGATGATGATCGTAACGTGCTCACGGTTGACTCCGTCAACACCAATACGGTGAAACACATCGGATCGATTGGAGCCGATTTGTTTCAGGGCAAGGTGCTCATTATAGATTATCCCAACACCCGGATTGCCGTAGCCGAACAGGTGCCCTCTAGCTTGGCTAGTAAGGCCGTCTTCGTCGATATGTCACTGGATAAACGAGGGCGGCCCGTGTTGCCGTTACGTGTGAAAGATAAAGAAAGAAAGGTGATGTTCGACACTGGTTCCAGCTTGTTTCAGCTTATTACATCCCCCCAGAATTGGGCAACGGTAACTTCCGGGCAGATCACCGATTCAGTGTTGGTTACGTCGTTTGGTAAAGAGTATTACCTGTACGGAGCAGAAACGGACGATATCTTTTTAGGCGACCAACGGTTACCCAAGGCGACCTGCTATAAAGCTGAGGAGAAAACTGATTTCCTGCAAGCAAACGACCTGTGGGGGATTACCGGAAATGCTTACTTCTGGAACTACACCGTGATTGTTGACTTTGCCAATAAGAAATTCGGCGTGATCAAGTGATCAGATTAAACCACCGCTCCCTGCCGCTCGGCTTCCAACTGCCACCAACGGGCTAAATCTGCCACAAATTCCTTGGGTTTTTGAGCAAACAGCTTCTGAGCCAGGGGGAGAGCTTCCTGCTGCAAGCGCGCCCGTTGCTCCTCCATCGTGCCAAATACCGAGCGCTGCGTGGCCGGGGGCATCACCATCGCTTCCTTGATCGTCTCCTGCAGCACCAGCAGGTCGTGGTCGTCGCCCAGGTAGTCGGTGAGCAAATTGAGTTCGCCTTCCAGGGCCTGTAGCAGGCCGGGCCACAGCGGACTCAGCGTGTCCACCTGGTAGCGCAGGTACTTCACGCTCTTGCGCCACTGGTGAAAGGCTTTGGGATCATCCTTCGAATAGGCAACGGCCTGCCGTTTCTGGCACTGCCGATAGATGCGCTTGATGCCCTTTTCTACCGCTTCAAAACCGTCGTCGCTGATCGTCCACGCGCGATGAAGTTGCTCGGCATCGGCTAGCGCTTCCGTCACCGACTCCAACAGCTTGTCGCCGTGCACCTGGTAGCGGGTGATGGCGGCTTTCTTGGCGCGCAGGTGGCGCTTCAGCCGACCCACCGCCTGCCGGTCGCGGGCCGTGGTGAGCAATGACTGCAACGCTTCGGCCGTCTCCCACCCGGCGGATACGTCGCGGGCGTCGGAGATGAGGCGGGCGGCGTCGCGAAAGTAGTGGTTGGCCGTTTGGTAAGCCTCCTCTCCAATCTGGTAGCGTACCAGGCGCAGCAACGCCCGAATTTTTTTGAGTTGCTTGCGGGTTTGGTGAATGGCTTCGTGGGGCGCATCCTCCCGCAGATGCGCACGGCACCGCTCGATGCGGGTCTGCATGATGCGCTGCACGTTGACCTGAACACTTTCCGGTAGATTGATTTGGGTGGACATAGAGGGATAATTGATGATTTGAACGGCGAGGCGAAGTATTGGTTGATGGCTGTTTGTTCACCAGGATAGGGCTTGAAGCCCTATCCTGGTGAACAGCCTTATTGCATAAACTACTCTCAATAAATGTCTTTGACACCCAAATGGTTTTGAACGTAGTGTTGCACCCCGGCTTCGGTGCCATAAAACGGCGCATTGCATTCCAAAACAGCCAAGTCTGTCGGAGTGGGGGCGGCGGGCAACACCGGGGTGGTAAGTAAATTGAGCCGGGCCTGTTTCATCCAGGCCGTTGCCTCTTTAAAAGAATAGGCTACCCCCTCATCGAGGGCATATTCTCCCGATCGCCTGCGGTGGCGCATCAGAAAGTAGGTTGCCATTGCAACGTTCAATGAGTAGGTAAGTGCGCGCTTCCCCTTCCAGGCGCGTGTTGGGGAGTGTCCTTGGCGAAGTGCTTCATCGGTTGCCGTTACCCACCCCTGATCGCCCGGCCCAAAGGGGTTTGGGGCTAGCAAACCCGCCCAGAAGAAGGGGACAGAATCTTGCTGAGCAACCCAGGCCGAGCGGGCCGCGGTGGTACGGAAGATCAACGGCACCTGATAGCCGATGCACTGCTGCCAAAGCGTTTGGAAACACGCGTCATCCGTCTCATCGTCAGCCACATCCAGACAAAACGCAAACTCCAATTCTTGCTGGTTGCGCTCGAACCAATCGGGTAGGGGATTAGGGGAGAGGTGCTCCTTGATGCGCCAGTCGGTCGGGGGCTGCCAGTTGGGGTTGTCGTCGTTGACCACCAGATAGTTGAAGTTGTGTTGGTTAAGGGTGCGGACAAGGGCGTCGCTCAAGAAGGAAGAGCCGTGGGTGAGGAGCATCATAAGACTTTCTATAGGGCTAGCTACTGGTTGCTGGATGCTGGTCGCTAGATGCTAGTATCCAGCATCCAGTAACTAGTATCCAGTATCCCGCATCAGTTCATCCAAAGGTAAGGAATGCGTATATTTGCGGAAAGTAAAGTTGGTTATGATTTACGTAAGTAGAAAAGAACACTTCAACGCGGCGCACCGCCTGTATAACCCCGCTTGGTCAGACGAGAAGAACCAGCGGGTGTTTGGTGCCTGTGCTAATCCGAACGGACACGGGCATAACTTCGAGTTGATTGTCACCGTGCGCGGCACGCCCGACCCGGAAACCGGCTACGTGGTAGACCTCAAGCAACTCAGCGACCTGATCAAGGAATGCATCACCGATAAGGTGGATCATAAGCACCTGAACCACGACGTGGACTTTATGCGCGGCAAGCGGGCCAGTTGCGAGGTGCTGGTAGAAGAGTTTTGGAAGATTCTGGCCCCCGAGGTGAAGAAGATCGCTCCGCGGGGCGAGTTACACTCCCTGCAACTCCATGAAACGCGCAATAACTTCGTGGAGTTCTTCGGCGAGGGCCTTGCGTTGGAAGAACCTATTCGATAGGCACAGTACTTTCATATCTCACATCTCACCTTTCAGCTTTCACACTTCACATTTCATATCTTGAAATACTACCTCATTGCGGGCGAGCGCTCGGGCGACTTGCACGGGGCCAACCTCATCAAAGCGCTGCGGCAGCAGGATCCGCAGGCGCAGGTGCGTTGCTGGGGCGGCGACGCCATGCAAGCGGCCGGGGGCGAACTGGTGGTGCACTACCGCGACACAGCCTTTATGGGTTTTTGGGAGGTGTTCAAAAACCTGCGCACCATCCGCCGCCTGCTGAAACACTGTCAGCAAGACCTGTTGCGCTACCAACCCGATGCGCTGGTGCTCATCGACTATCCGGGCTTCAACCTGCGCATGGCCAAGTTTGCCCAACAGCACGGGCTGCGGGTGTTCTACTACATTTCGCCCAAGGTGTGGGCCTGGAATCAATCGCGCGCTAAGAAGATCAAGGCCACGGTGGATCATATGTACGTGATCCTGCCCTTTGAGGAAGCATTCTACCGGAAATACGACTACGCCGTGCAGTACGTGGGCAATCCCTTGTTCGACGCCATTCGCGACTTTGAGCCTGCGGCTGATTTTGCGACTACTTATCTGCCCGACGACCGGCCGGTGGTGGCCCTGTTGCCCGGCAGTCGGCAGCAGGAGATCGCCCTGATGCTGGAGATGATGCTGCACGTGGCCAACCGCTTCCCGGACTATCACTTTGTGGTGGCGGGCGTAGACAATGTGCCTACCTCCTTTTACGATGCAGTGCGCCACCACCCCGCCGTGACGGTGGTGATGAACCAAACCTACGACGTGTTGCACCACGCGCGGGCCGCCATTGTGACCTCGGGCACGGCCACGCTGGAAACCGCCCTCTTCGAGGTGCCTCAGCTGGTCACCTACCGGATGAGTGCGATCACCTACCAGATTGCCCGCCGGGTGATCCGCGTGCCCTACATCTCACTGGTGAATTTGGTCGCTGAGCGGGCGGCGGTGCCCGAGTTGATTCAGAACGATTTCAATGCCGAACGCATTGCCGAGCTACTTCCTGGGTTGGTAGATGATACGCCGGTGCGTCAGCAACAGATAGACGACTACCGGCAAATTAAAGACCGTTTGGGAGATCGTGAGGCTTCGGCTACGGTGGCGAAGGATATTATGCGGGTGCTTTCAAACGTATAATTACCCAATTCGAAGGTGTCAAAAAGCCAAGTTTACTAGAGAATAAGTTGACAACTCAGATTGAATTACGGAAACTGTAGGTGTTGCCACTGGGTAGGCTCTGAGACAAGGTCAGCGTAGGTTAGGCATCATACTAGTGGAAAAATAGCTGACCGACTTGAAATCAGGCGAGTTTTACTGAAATCTTCGGTAGGACTTACTACCGCTGCAACAGCAGCTTGCCGCTGTGCTGCTGGTGTGCTCCCTGGGCGTCATAAACCGTGAGACGGTATAGATACAAACCCGGCAGGGCCGCGGCCCCCGAACGCGGCAGCTCATCCGATACATGATACGATGCCTGTCCGGATGCCAACTCAATCGTGCGACGATACACCCATGTGCCCTGCGGGGTGAACACCAACAGCTCGGCCTGGCCCAGGGCAACTTTGTCCCCCAGCGTGAACGAAACGTTGATGGCCCCCTCCGTCGGATTAGGATACACCACCACGTCCTGCAGCAGCAGCACCGAATCGCCCACGATGCGGAAGGTGAGCGCCCGCTCGGTGGTGTTCAAGTACGTATCGCTGGCCAGCACCCGCAGCGTGTGCGAACCCGCTACCAGATCTGGTAAGCGGAACGTAGCGCGCCCCTGTCCCGGTGCATCCAACACCGCCTGGTAATCGTCATTCAGCGAGAATTCCTGCCACTCGTCGAGCACCAGGCGCAGCCCGTGTGTTTCATCGGCCAGATTGATGCCGTGTTCGTCTTGCAAGCGGACGATCAGAGTAGGGTTGGGGTGTAGGGTGCCGGGCACCGGGCGCACCTCGCGGTTAAAAAACAATTCCATCGCGGGAGGGGTGTTGTCCGTCTCCGTGGTGGTCGCTTCGCCACCCACCGTCACGAGGCAAGCCCCACTGGCTTCCCGATTAAGTGATTCGTGGTGGGCGTAGAGAGTAAACTTGCCCGGCCCGAAGGTGCGGTTTGTATTCTTAGGCAACGTAAACTCCAGTGCAAACCGTCCGTTTTGCACCGTGGCCTGCCCCCGAAACAGCCGGAAGTCCCGGTTCTTAAACGTCATCGTCCGGCCGCTGCCCTCCTGGCCCAGGGTGGTGGTTTCTTGCGGCGTTGCCAGCAGGTCGACGAACACCGCGCCATCAAACCCCGGGTCGACAACGCCAATTTCGTCAACAACCTGCCCCTCCAACCGGACGCGGTCCAGGGGACGCAGGGTGTCGGCCCCTTGACCGTTGGCCGTCAGTGCCGTGACCGTCACGCCCGGTTTCGGTACGGCGTAGCGCATCGAGGGGTCGCCCAGCAGCACGAAGTTGCGGTTGAGCGTGCCCGCCACGCTGCAGTTTTTGGTGGTTCGGATAATATCCCCCAATCGCAAGTCGGTGGCCGATGAATCACCGAAAGCAGTTTCGTAGAAGGCGGTGCTGGTCTGGAAGTTGGTGGTGGTGAACACCGGGCGCGAGGTGGTAAACAGCGCAATGGCTCCCCCGTCGGGACTCAGCAGGGCCACTTCGGCCCCCGACGCCCGCCGCGGATCATCGAACCGCCCGAACTCGCAGGTGGCGGTCACCAGCACCGGCAGGCGGTCGTAGTTGCGCCAGCCCTTGATCATCTCCAGGTCCAAAATCTGCTCGTTGGTCCAGGCGGTCTCCCCCCCGTGGCCGATAAAGTCTACCAACCCCACTCCGCGCTCCACCGCCCGGTTGAGTCGCTCCCGCACCGCCGGGGCATCGTCGTCCGGCTGCGGATAAGCGTCCATGAACAGGCGCTGCACTGAAAACTGGGGTTGCTCTTTTTCGAGCCAAGAAGCCAGAAAATCTGACTGGTGCTGGTGCTTGTTGGCATCGCCGTCGTCGGCCACGAAGAGCACCTCCTGCTGCCAGGGACCCTGCGCTTCCGGGGCGGTGGAGTAGTGAATGAGTTTGTCCACTACCGTGCGGGCTTCCTCCGGGTTGTTCACCGGCAGGCGTCCAATGCCGATATCCAGCGCGTGCCCGTTGATCCCGCTGCCCTGCTCGGGCCAATTGCCTTCATCGACATCCATAAACCCGAAGTAGTCGTCAGAGGCGTAGCTGTACACGTTGTGAAACGACTGCCGCGACTGGTAGGTTGGCACCGTCGCCGCATCGTCAGTACGATAATCGTAGGAAGCATCGCCGAACAGCAGCACGTAGCGCAACCCGGCGTCGCGTTGGTAGAGGTGCCGGATAAAGTTTCGGATCGCCGTCACGTCCTGCCGCCCCGCCGAGAACTCGTTATAAATCTGCGGCAGCGTCACCACCGCGACGCGCAAGCTATCGTGCTGTTGGCGAAACCGAGCCAGGCGTTCGGCTTCCGCCCGCAGGGTAGGGGAGGTGACCACCAGTAGATCGGGAGAGGATAGCGCGCGCAGGTTTTGATTGGCCACCGGGCCGACGTACCGCGGGATAGGAAGTTCATCGGACGGATCAAACAACAGGTAGCTCCGCAGGGTGTCGGCCCGCGTCTGAAAGGTGATCGTGCCATCCAGCCAGCGGTAGGCTTGCTGCGCCACGGACTGCGGGTCGGTGACGTCCCACAGCAAACCGGCGCTGGCTTGCGTCACGGTGTAACGGTGCAACGTGCCCCGCCGGGCGTGGGGATCGCTAAACCACAACGGACGCTGCCGATAGGTCAACGGTTCGCGCACGTTGAGCGTGAGGTAGTCCAGGTAGCCGCTTTTTTCTGTGCGGGTTTGGTAGCGCAGCGACACCGTCGGACTGGCCGATACCGCGGATAAAGTAAAAACTTCGCGGGCCGAGCGCGCCTGATACCCGTAGAGTCCCTTCTGGGCAGCATCCACCCGAATAGGTTCCAGCGCTTCGCCGTCTACTGCCACCTCGAAGGTGCTGGGAGAGGTGGCCCGGCTACTGACCGAAACTTCCAGCGTGCCCGCCCCGGCCGCCGCCGGAAAAGTAATGTCCAGTTCGGCCTGGTCGCTGCTCAGTTCTTCTCCGAGCCACTGCCGTCCCGATCCCAGCAGGTTGCTCAGGGCACGTTCGTGGTGGTAGACCGCCAGCCGCTCGGTGACGGGCACACCCGTGCCGTAGGTAACGTTCGGGCGCGTGATCATGGCGGAAGCGGGTTGCTCCCGGCGGGTGATAAAGTAGTAGTTGGCCGTATCGTACAAGTGCTTTTCTACCCGGTACATCTCCAACGCATTGTCGTAATAAGTCCGGTTGGGGCCCTGCCCGTAGAATAGCAGAAAATCATCGTCGGCGCTCAACCAAACGGACAGCTCCCGCAGGTCCGCGGCCTCCGAGGCGTCGTTGGCCTGCGGCAACATCCCGGTGGCTCCGCTTTCGAAGAGGTGCACTTTGTTAAGGCTATCGGCAGCGGTGATGATGCCGAGCTTCTCCAAAAACTGGCGGTCCAGGCGATACACCCCATCTTCGTGAACTGATATTTGATGCCAACCTCCCTCGGCCAGCGCCGAGTTTTGGGCCTGGGCCACTCCAAACCCCCACAGCAAACCAATCAATCCGACAATCGGGCGAAGTAGGTTCGGGCTGCGAAAGTGACAAAGTGCGCGCATCAAGCAAGAGGTATTGTATCAGTACGTTCCGCCTACCTTCCGTTGGTTGAGCGCTTCGTTGCCCGCAAAGGTAGGCAAAGATTCGGGAGCGGCGTGCGAGGTGGTATCGGTGAGCGACCGCATAAACGCAACCAGGTCGGCTTGCTCCTGCTCCGAGAGCTGCAAGGGGTCGGGGCTCAAGGTTTGGTAGGGAACGTCCAGACCCAGCCCGGCTCCACCCCCGCGGTTGTAGAACTCCACCACCTCCTCCAGCGTGGCGTATACCCCGTTGTGCATGTAGGGAGCGGTGAGTTCCGCGTTGCGTACCGTAGTCGTCTTGAACGAGTGACCGTAGAAGTTAACCCCTTCCTTGAGCACGCCCGCGGCCCGGCCCGGGTCCGCATCCAGCACCGGGTTCAGGGTGTCGGGAGTCGTCGGCACGCCCAGCACTTCCGATTCGGACTCGTGGAAGCGGGGCGGCACCGTGCCGCTGAACAGGGGCGCAAAGTGACAGGTGCCGCAGGCCGCCTTGCCCATAAACAGGTTGAACCCCCGCTGGGCCGAAAGTTCCAGGTGGTCCGACTCGCCCCGCACGTAGCGATCGAAAGAAGAGTTGAAGCTCTTGAGGGAGACGATATAGGCGGCCAGGGCGGTGGACATCCCGTACTTGTTGATCGGATCGGACTTTATGTCCGGAAAAGCCTGCGCGAACTGGGCTTGGTATTCGTCGCTCAGTCGCAATTTATCAAAGATATCCAGGTAGGTGGTGTAGAATTCCCGATGGTCAGCCACCACGTGGTCCATCTGGTCTTCCAGCACCTCCGAGCGCAGGTCGTAGAAGTAGCGGTCGGCGTAGACGGCGTTGAGTAGGGTAGGGGCGTTGCGATCGACCGTCCCATCGTTGTTAAACGCCACGCTTTTGGCCAATCCGTCGGTGAAGCCCCGTCCGGGCTGGTGACACGAAGCGCAGGAGCGCTGGTTGTTCACCGACAGGGCAGGATCGAAGAACAGCGTTCGTCCCAGCTCCACCACCTCCGGTTGGTACTTATCCTGGGGCATCCGGGTGTAGAAGAAGGGGTTGAGCAGGTCTTCGTCGAACAGGTTAGTAGCGAAGTAGTTGACGGCGTGCTTGCGGTGCTGGGGAGAGGTTTCGTAGTAAGTTTCAATGCCTAGCGCCAGCTGCACCGCCAAGATCTGCTCAAAGAGGGGGTTGATGCACGTTTTCAGGAAGTGCAAGCGATCAAAGGTGTCAAAATCCGGGTGCTCATTCAGGTAGCGAATGCCGGTGGCGAAAGAGTTGTCTATTTGTTCGGCCAAGTCGGCGTGTTTGGCGTTAAGTAGTGGTTCGTAAAGCGCTACCGCTTTTTGCATTGTCTCGAGCGAGGTTTTTGCCTCGGGCAGCGATAGCAGTGCCGCCGGAGAGTCGAAGCCCGACACGCCCAGGGTGAAGATGCGCATCAGTTCGAAGCGGGCGGCTTCCAGCACCTGCCGGTCGGTGAGCGGAACGCGCTGCTGAAACCGAACAAACTGCGCGACTTTCTGATCTAGCAGTGCCGCCAACTCCAAAATCTTCAATTGGTCGGCCACCGGGTCGTCCCCGAAAATAAGTTCTTCCAGCACCTGAAATCCCTTGGGTTCGATGATGCTGAGGTTGGGAGCGTTGCGCTCTAGTTTGGGCAGAGGCGCGCCGTTGATGAAGTCGGCCACAAACTGCCCATCAAGGTGCTCGGCCAAGTATTCGGTGCGCTTGTAGGCTAGGCGGGCACGTTCCAGTGTCTTTCGCAGCGTAGGCACCGATTCGGTGGTCAGCGAGCGGGCTTGCTCGTGCAGGGTTTTCGTGACTTGCGATAAGTGGTGCAGGTCGCGCACGTAAGTGGTCATCACCTCCGCCGCGGGCGTGGTGGCGGGAGCGTGGTCGCGAAAGCTGCTCAGGATCACTCCGGCGAAGATCAGTAGGGTTACGGGAAGTATAAATTTGGTCATAATGATGGTGAGGACGCTATACAATACAAAGGAGCAGTGGCGGAAGCCACTGCCCTTGGTACATTACTGATGAACTAATGAAAATGGCTACTGAAGCACGAACTTCGCGCCTACCACCTTGCGAGACTTCAGCCCGAACGCCTTCATGATGTATACTCCGGAACGCAGGTCCTGCACGTCAACCTCCTGCACGTTGCGGCTCACGCGGATGCGCTGACCAGTCACGTCGTAGATTGCCATGTCCACCGGCTCGCTAGTCTTCACCACGCGCTGCACGTGATCGGCCCAGAACTTCAGGCCTTCCACTTCCGTCACGTTCTTTTTCACGTCAGAAATGGCGGCAATCACGTCGTCCCAGCCAGTGATGGCGTAGGTAAGTGAGTTGTTGTAGGGGAAGGGATTATCTTCCGAAGGGTGCTGCGCGTTCAGCAGCAGCGTCTTTCCGTCGGGAGTAGGCTGCGCGCCGGTTACCTCGGCTCCCACCGGAACGACAGAGATTCGGATCAGGTCATCCACCGTAGGGTGGGCAATCGACATGTCCAGCATCCAGGCCTCGCAGGTGCGGTTGGTGATACCGGCCGGTACACGGGCGTTGGAGGTACCGTTCAGGTCTTCGCAAATCACCATGTAGGGCTGTCCGTTCACCTCCATCACGTTGAGTCCGTCGGGGTTGCTTAGGTGCTTGTCGGGGTAGGCGCTCACTTCGGGTGATTCCTCGTAGAAAGGGCCACCTTCCAGGTATACGTCCACTTCACCGGTGGCCGGGTCGTATACGTTCACGCGTCCGTAGTAGTCTTCAAAAAATCCGCCACGAACAAAGTCCAGCACCTGGTCGTCGGTTTTAGCTTCTAGTTTTGGGTAGCGCATGCGCACCGGCTCCAACCAGTGGTAATCTAATACTCCGCCCATTGCCGATCCTTCGGCCAAACCACGGCCCAGATCATCACGGCCCGTTTCGGAGAAGTAAATCTTTCCATCGTACTGGGCCAACCACTCGATGCGGTTGAACATGGTAGCTCCTTGAGAAAAGGCCGAGTCGCCGATGAAGAGCATCTCGTCGAGTGACTTGTTGTTCATCTTAATCCAGGGACCATCTTCGCCATCGGCATCGTGCTTATAGACGTAGAGGGTTCCTTTGGTGAAGTCGCCGGGAGTGTCGGCCACGAACTTAGAGAACAGGCCGGGGGTGCCATCTTCGCCGGTGTACACGGTTTGGTTGTCGGGCATGATCACCCCGCCTTCAAAGGCCTGGCGGCCCCAGTTGTACTGCTTGCGGATGGCCACTGCTTCGCGGGGATCAATTTCTACCATCCAGTTGAAGTTCTGGAACTTGCGGATGGTCTGTCCGGCAAATTCACCGGGGATGTCGGTTTTGATGGTGAAGTCCGAGGTGTCGCGCACTCCCAGCGGTCGGCCTTCGGCGTCGACGAACGAAATGCTGTTGTTGGCCCCGCGGTACCACTCTTCGGCGGTCCAGATGCGGCCGTCCACCGGTGAGGTGATTCCGCCGCAGTTCATGCCGGTTTCTCCTACCGTATTAACAAAATCCACGTTGAAGTACTTGCCGTGCCGTCCGTCAGAGAGCGTTTGATCCACGATAATAAGCGTATCAGTGGCCGGGTCGCGTTTTACTTTGAAAACGGTCATCCCTCCGCCGTCGCCGATGTTGTCATCGTCGGATATCATTTCGTGGTTCACTGAGATCCAGCCCAGGTCGTCGCTGTCGGTATCGGGGGTGAAACCGATGAAATCATGCCATTGCTTGGCCAGTGTAGAACCGGCAGGGTTGCCGTAGGTCGCGGTGGTCTGCACGGTATCGGTTTGACCGATAAAAAGAATCTGGTGCTTCAGCGGAGAAGGAGGCATCACCACCGAGTCTGGATACCAGACGGTGTCGACTTCCACGTCGAAGAAAAATTGGGCTTGGGCTGCGTAGGTCGATAGCAGAAGGCCTAAGGTCAGCGCGTAGTACTTTTTCATAGATTGTGAGGTTTGTTTAAGCGTGAATAATCAGTGCGTAAAAGTATTCAGGTCTACACAGAGATGAGTTACCTCAGTTTTATCGTTGTGTTACCGAATCGTTACCGATGTTACCTTTTGGTTAAGTATGGCAGCGGCTCTTGCATG
Source organism: Cyclobacteriaceae bacterium (assembly GCA_965217305.1). GTDB lineage: Bacteria > Bacteroidota > Bacteroidia > Cytophagales > Cyclobacteriaceae > Tunicatimonas. The sequence goes on along the minus strand of CBDCHN010000012.1, from coordinate 650,004 downwards.
GGGAAGAACCAGAAGATACCTTACTAGGTTGATCGCCTGCATGACGTTGTCGGCGGTTTTTATATTGCGGTATTGTTCCTAGCTTTGTCCGTTCATTTATCGCGCGATTATGGTGACCGTACTTATCTTGGGGGCTACCTCCGACATTGCCCAGGCCGTTGCCCGGCGGTTTGCGCAGGCATCTTGCGATCTTCAACTCGCCGCCCGTGATCCGGCTAAGCTTGAAGTGTTAGCCAGCGATCTGCGCGTGCGGCACCAGGTCAGGGTGCAAACTGTGGCCTTTGACGCTACGCATTTTGATACGCACCCAAAGTTTTATCATCAACTGCAACCGTCTCCCACGGTGGTCATTACGGTATTCGGATATCTGGGCGATCAGGCGAAGGGAGAGAAAGACTGGGCAGAGGCACACGCTATACTGGATGCCAACTATACCGGGGCCGTATCCATTCTTAACGTTGTTGCGGAAGATTTTGCTCAAAAGAGGGCGGGGACAATCGTAGGCATTAGCTCGGTGGCCGGGGATCGGGGGCGGGGCAGTAATTACTTGTACGGCAGCGCCAAAGCCGGATTTTCGGCGTATCTATCCGGCTTGCGCAATCGCATGCACCCGCACGGGGTGACAGTGATTACGGTGAAGCCGGGTTTTGTTGATACAAGTATGACCGAGCATCTGGACTTGCCGCCGCTGTTGACTGCCCCGCCGTCGGCCGTGGCCAATGATGTCTTCCGGGCGGTGAAATTAAAGAAGGACGTGGTGTACACCCGGTGGTTTTGGCAACCAATTATGTCGGTAATTAAGTTGTTGCCGGAGAGAGTGTTTAAGCGCTTAAAATTGTAGTATAACCGCGGGCTGATGAGCAAAACAGAAAATCATGTTTGTGGTGTAACTTTAATTATGATAAACAGGTTGGGGCGTAATGTACAATAACTCATTTAAAAGAAGGCTGTCCTTCTGCTGTCCTTCTTTTGCTCCTGCTAAATGCTCAGTATCTTAACCATCCGCAGTAAATCCTGATCCAACGGCTTGGAGGTATTGATACACTCCTTGAAATCGGTGAACACAATGCGGTTGTTAACCACTCCCACCATCATGTTTTTCTTGCCGCTTAACAAACCCTCTACCGCCGCTAGTCCCAACCGACTCGCTAAAATGCGATCCATGGCGGTAGGAGCACCCCCCCGCTGAATATGCCCCAGAATGGATACTTTCAAGTCTTTGCCCTTCAGCTTTTTACGCACTTTGTTCACCACTTCCATGGCTCCGCCTTCTTCGTCGCCTTCGGCAACCACCACAATCGATGAGGTTTTTTCGTGATTACGACCCTGACCCAGGGTATGGATTACGTCGTCGATGGTGGTGCTGGTTTCCGGAACCATAATCATCTCTGCGCCGCCACCAATGCCCGACTGAATGGCAATGTAACCCGCGTCGCGACCCATCACTTCAATAAAAAAAATGCGATCGTGAGAATTGGCCGTGTCCCGGATGTTATCAATCGCTACCAGCGCGGTGTTCACCGCCGTGTCGAAGCCGATGGTGTAATCGGTACCGTATAAGTCGTTGTCAATGGTGCCCGGCGCCCCGATGATGGGCACTCCGTATTCCTGAAAGAAAACGTTGGCCCCGGTGAAGGTTCCGTCGCCCCCAATCACAATAACTCCCTCAATGCCCCGGCGTTGCAGCTGATAGTACGCCTTTTTTCTTCCCTCGGGAGTACGAAACTCCTGGCTGCGCGCGGACTTCAAGATGGTGCCGCCCCGCTGGATGATGTTGCTGACCGAATAGGACTTCATTTTGTAGATATCCCCTTCAATCAACCCGTTGTAGCCGTATTTGATGCCGTAGGCTTCCACCCCGTGATAAATGGCGCCTCGAATCACCGCCCGCAGGCAGGCATTCATGCCGGGAGCGTCCCCTCCTGAAGTCAAAACCGCTATCTTCTTCATATTTTTGCTTACCCGTAAAGATTCACGTTTTTTTACAAAATGAAAAGGTTCTTCCTTATTTTACCCGCTCGGGTGGTCATTAATCATGTAATTGTTACCAACCCCGCAATATCTTTTCGTACAGCGGCCGGTAGGGAGCGTGGGCTTCGGTGAACAAAGCATCGTTGTTCCACTGAAACACAAAGTTTCCCTGGTAGCGTTGCACCTCCGTGTACACCCGGCGAACCTCCTGCTCGGCCACTTCGGGTGATAACCGCATGTGATCAACCAAACTCGTTTCGGAGCAGATAAGCGGCGATTCGTAGATCGATAGCATTTGTCGGGTCAGAAAGTTGAACACCGGAAAGGCGTAGCACGTGCCACACCGAAAACCGGGTTGTTCCGCATGACCCAAACTAGAGTCTACCAACATACCGGCATCATCCCAAATCTGCCAAGTGGTGGGCACCGCAAAGCGTAGCATGTGTTGTCGGCCCTTGGTGATGCGCTGGGGGGCTAGGGCTCGAAGCATATCCCGCTCTTGCTGCCAAAGCAGCGGGCGGGTAGCCGAGTTGAAGCTGGGTGAAAAGCCAATGCGATGACCACGATTGTTGATGACCTCGAGCAGTTCCTGCACCTTACGTTGATTGATGCGGTAGTGGTTGTCGTGCTTCGTTTCACCACCGGCCATAAAGTAGAAGCGCGACTGGAGTCCGAACTTCTCCGAGGCACGCATCAAGTAGTCGAAGGTATCGTAAGGGTCGTCCTTCATCCCTAATTTCACCTCAGCAAAGTTTTGCAGGTTGCGCCAGGCCGTTCGAAGGCTTTTCTTATCATCCGAAGCTACGTCGAACAGATGGGCCAAGCCCCGCCACTTTCGAATGTGCTCCACGTTGTGGGTAGGAACGATCCGAAAAGCGCACTTTTTCCGGACAAGACTGGAGTCAAGGTGCTGCAGTAGTGCCCACAGCAGTTCAACGTACTGATTTACAACTGGTTGCTGAAAAAAGCCTGCGCGATAGGCTAACGAGGCTTGCAAGGGAAATCGACCGTATTCGTCGCGCTCTTCAACCACGTATTCTTCCCAGCGGGTCAGCATGAAGAAGCAGGAGGCCACCACATCCACGCCGCACTCGATACGCGTTTCCGAGACCTGACAGCAGGGCTGGCCGTAGATCACCGGAAGGTCACGATCATCGGTTAGCGGGTGATTGAGCGAAGCAACCGTCAGCGGGATCAACGCCTCATTGACGTAGTCCTCTTCGCCCCGCTGGCTGAAGAAGGCGTCGTCCAGAATTAATTCCGCCCCGTTTTCCAACTCCAGACGGTAGCCAGTGGCCGAATCCTCAAAGCGGCAGTGGTGGTCAATGCCCAAGAAATCGTCTAGCAACACCTTCCAGACGTAGGCTTTCTCCAGCATAAACTTATTGGAAGACCGGACAAGCAACATAAGGTTGTGGTATGGATAAAAGGGTAGCCGTTGGTTAGCCGGGCACGAGCCGGAAGTGACTATTTTGTGGCATGATTCCCCGCCTGATACATGCGCTCGATGATCTCCACCACTTTGAGTCCTTCCAGCGCATTGGTGGTCGCGCTGCTCCTTCCCTTGAGCGTGTCCACCACATTTTCAATCACGTGGTGGTGGTTCGCCGCCGAACCTTTATAGGGGCCGTAGTCGTTGGCCGGATTGGCCGGAGGCAAGGTGGGCATCTGATAGTCTTTCACGTGACAATATACTACTTCGTTCATGTATTGTCCTCCGATTTTTATGCTTCCCTGGCTTCCTAGCACGGTGAGGCTACTTTCCATATTTTGATTCCACACCGCCGTAGAGTAGTTGAGGCACCCCATGCCTCCGTTCACAAAATCGAAGGTGACCATGCCCGAATCCTCAAACTCGGTGGTGGTTTGGTGGGCAAAGTCCCGCAGCACCGCGTGAATGTTGGTGATATCGCCGAACAGCCAGTACATAATATCCACAAAGTGCGAAAACTGCGTAAACAGCGTGCCCCCGTCCAGATCGGCCGTGCCCTTCCAACTGCCGGGTTGGTAATAGCGGTCGTCGCGGTTCCAGTAGCAGTCGATCTGCACCAGAAAAATATCGCCTAGTCGTCGTTGGTCGATCATTTCTTTGATCCACACCGAAGGAGGAGAGTAGCGGTTTTGCATCACGCAGAACACCTGCCGCGATACCTGCAAGGCCTTGAAGATCATGGCTTCGCAGTCGGCCTTGGTGAGCGCCATAGGCTTTTCGCAAACCACGTGGCAGCGGGCCTGCAGGGCTTGCAGCGATAGCGCGGCGTGCGTTCCGTTCGGCGTACAGATGGCCACCGCGTCCGGTCCCAAATCAGCCGATAGCAAGTCTTCTATCCTGGCGTAAAAGGGGACTTGGTAGTCGCCTAACTGAAGCGATTCGTGCGGGGCAACGTCGCACAGAGCAACCAACTCAGCCTCGGGATGGCGGACGATCATCTCGGCGTGTCGCTTGCCAATTCTACCGCAACCGACCACGGCAAACTTTACGCGTTCTTGAATAACGGACATAAGTGATACGTAAGTGAGCGCGAAAGTACGACGGAAAGCCCGTATTGCCAATCAAACTATTGGTGATCATTTTTTAAGCTGCTTACCCGCCCGCTGCTCAGGCGGTATTGCTCACCGCTTTCGGGACAAGCCGCCTGGCCCCGTTCATCGAAGAGCAGTCGATGCCCGTAGGCACTCATCCAGCCAACCTGCCGGGCCGGGTTGCCCACGACCAGCGCGTAGGGGAGAACCTCCTTGGTGACCACCGAGCCCGCTCCGACGAAACCGTAGGCGCCGATGGGATTTCCGCAGATAATGGTAGCGTTGGCCCCGATGGTGGCGCCTTTGCTTACGTGGGTTTTGGCGTAGTTGCCCCGGCGGTTCACCGCGCTGCGGGGGTTGATCACGTTGGTGAACACCACCGAAGGCCCCAGAAAGACCTCATCGTCACAGGTGACGCCGGTGTATACCGATACGTTGTTCTGCACCTTCACCCGGTTACCCAGCACCACTCGGGATGAGATAACCACGTTTTGGCCAATGTTACAATCCGCCCCGATGACGCAATCGGCCATGATGTGCGAAAAGTGCCAGATTTTAGTACCCTGCCCAATGGTGCAGGGCTGGTCAATCACGGCGGTTTCGTGCGCAAAGAAAGTAGCGTCATCCATGACGAAAGAATTTGGTAATATGATCGGTGATGTACGCTCGTTGGTCTTCGGTGAGTTCGGGATGCATGGGCAACGAGAGCACTTCTTGGCACAAAGACTCGGCCACCGGAAAATCTCCGGGCCGATAGCCCAAATCGGCGTAGGCCCTTTGTTGGTGCATGGGGGAGGGGTAGTAGATCATAGAGGGCACCTGCTGCGCTTGCAGATAGTCTCGAAGTGCATCACGCTGTCCGTGGGGCACGCGCAGCGTGTACTGGTGGAACACGTGGTCGGAATAGGGCATTCGGGCCGGAATGGTTATTCCCGGTAAGTCACGCAACGCGGCATCGTAGTGATCGGCGGCGGCGCGGCGGCGGGCGCTAAACTCGTTGAGGTGGGGCAGTTTGGCCAGCAAAATAGCCGCCTGCAGGGTGTCGAGGCGCGAGTTGATCCCTACGCGCTCGTACGAATACTTGGCTTGCTGTCCGTGGTTGGCCATGCTGCGAATAACGTCGGCCAGCGCCTCGTTTGGCGTCATCACCGCCCCGCCGTCGCCGTAGCAGCCCAGATTCTTGGAAGGAAAAAACGAGGTGGTGCCCACCGTGCCGATGGTCCCGGCGGCCGCCGAGCGGCCATCGGCAAAGTGATAGCGACTGCCAATGCTCTGGGCGGCATCTTCGATGACCGGTAACGCGTGCCGCCGGGCCAGGGCGTTGAGTTCTTCCATTGGGGCGCACTGCCCGAACAGGTGCACCACCGCAATGGCGACCGTGTCGTCGGTGATGGCTCGTTCAACTTGATCCGCATCAACGTTGAAGTTGTCAGCGTCCACGTCCACCAGCACCGGACGCAACCCGAGCAGGCAGGCCACCTCGACCACCGCCACGTAGGTGAAGGTCGGCATGATGATCTCTCCGCCCGGCGGCAGGTTGAGTCCCATCATGGCCAGCTGCAGGGCGTCGGTGCCGTTGGCGCAGGGGATCACGTGCTCAACCTGGCAGAACTGGGCAAGCTGGTCGGCCAACTCCCGCACCGCCGGTCCGTTAATAAAGGCGGTCTCGGCAATCACCCCGGCCATGCCCGCGTCAATTTCAGCCTGAAGATTCACGTACTGCTGGTGCAGGTCCACCATCTGGATCGGTTTCATGCTTGGGTCATTGAATTCAAAGTTTTTGCCAGAGATTGGGTAAGGTTGCGGCGGCTGTATTGTTCTATGCCGGTGGTGCGCAAGGGGACGCCGGTCTTGAAATCTTCGTAATAGGCCAACAAGGTAGCCTTGATCCCGTCGGCATCCTGCGGATCGTGCAGCGTGCCCGCTTGGGTAGTTTGTAAAATTTGGTCGATCTCACTGCCCTTTCTTCCTAACGCCAGAATACGTTTGCCCGAGGCCAGGTACTCAAAGAATTTGCCCGTCAGGATGCCCCGGGTTTCCGGTCCCGAATTTAGCAACAGCAGTTGCACGTAGGATTCTTGCAGTAGCCGCAGCACCTCCTCGTGCGGCACGTAGTGCGCAATGCTGAGTTTGTCAGCCAGCACCGCGTCGTTTTCAATATCCTGAAGAATCACCCCGCTCAGGTAACCGACAAACCGAATGCGAACCTGTCCGGCAAAGTCCGGGCGCTCAACGCATAGCGAACGCAGTGCTTGCAAAAAGGGGCGGGGATCGCGCAGGTAGTCAAGCGTGCCAATGTAGCTAATCAAAAACTGTCGGGTAGGGGGCTCTTGGTTTGTAGCAAAATCTTCTTCATCGTAGCCGTTGGTTAAAGCGTGAACGGGGCGCCCCCCCAGTGCCTCAAAATCCTCTCGCAGCGCCTGGCTCACGGTGGTCACCACCTGGGCCGATTGAAGAATTTGTTTTTCCTGCCGCTGGTGGACACGCATGGCCCACCGCGTAACCCGAAAGCTTCGCAAGAAAACCCAGCGCGTCCAGGGGTCCCGAAAGTCAGCCAGCCACGGAATGCCGGTCCGTTGGTGCAGCCGACGACCGATGTGATGCAAACTGTGGGGCGGCCCGGTGGTCACGATCGCGTCAATGCGTTCGGTGGCCAGTCGCCCCGTGAGGTACTTCACCGAAGGACCAGTCCAGAACCGCCGCGGATCCGGAATGAACAGATTGCCCCGCACCCACAGTCCGAGCTTCTCAAGCAGCGATTGGTTTTTTTTATCCAGGATGTCCCCCTGGTTCACCTGGGCTAAGTTTTTCTTCCCCTTGGCTCGGTAAAACAGGTGGTGGGGTTCCCAGATAGGATGTTTCCAGACCACCTGCTCGTCGCGAACGTCGCTGAGCAGCGAGTCGTCGTGCAACTGAAAACTCGGATTCTCGGGAGTATAGATCACGGGCTCCCAGCCGAAGCTTGGCAAGTACTTAGCAAATTTCAGCCAGCGCTGCACGCCCGATCCTCCCATCGGTGGCCAGTAGTAGGTGATGATCAGTACCCGTTTCATCGCTTCAGTCCCCGAAAGGTGAGTCCCAGGGTGAGCAAAACACTGACGGCCAACAGTCCGCTGGCAAAAACGGTCACGGCGTTCCCAATCTCGTACGAACGGGGGGCAAACTGAAAGCGGATGGTATGCTTTCCGGCCGGAACTTCCAGGGCCCGCAGGATGTAGTTCGCCCGCAGCACGGGCACTTGCTGATCATCGATGGTGGCCGTCCATCCTTCCGGGTAGTATACCTCCGAAAAAACCGCCAGGCCCGGAGCGGACACGTCGGCTTCGTAGACCATCTCGTTGGGTTCGGCACTAACCAGTTGAAGCGTACCGGAGGCCTTGTAGGCATCGTCGACCGTAAACTTCGACGCATCGACCACGGCGGTGGTGGCCAGGTCGGTGTTGTCCAGGGCGGCGATTTCTTCGTCCGGACTGTTGACCTTCTTCACGTTTTGCACCAGCCAGGCGGAGCCCAGCGCCCGGGGGTTTTCGATCACCGCGTTGGGGGTGGGCCCCGCCAGCACGAAGCGGGTGTTGAGCATATTGAGCGCCGCAGCGTTCGAGAAATCCTTCTGGCCGCTTTGCAGTTCGGCCACCAGCGCGTTGATCTCCGGGGACAGCCGCCGATCAATAATGTCCTGGTAGCGTTTGATTTTAGCGGCGTGGTAGCCTCCTACTGACGCATGAAAGTAGGAAGTGGTGCCGTTCTGAAAGGGACTCACCTGCAGGTTAAGCACCCGATCGTGGGGTTGACTTTGGTTCATAATGAACTGATCGGCTTCGGTAGCGGTGACCACGCTGCGCGTCGGGTTGCGCACGAAGTTGTCGTAGTTGAAGTGCCGCCGATCCACCAACCCCAGATCGAGTAGCACCAGCACCACCAAGAGGCCATTAAGCAGGGGGTAGGAAACCCGGTTTTTCAGGTAGAAAAACAGCAAGGCAAAAGCAGCAGCCACGAAAAAAAGGGACCGAAGGGCGTCGCCGCGCATCAGTGCTTCGCGGTCGTTGCGCAGCGCCTCCACGAACCAGTCCGGTTGCCCAGCGTCCCGTGCTGACTCAAAATCAGCTACGCCCGCAAAAACGATAACGAGCAACAGCAAACCCCCTACCCCCCCGGCCGCGTAAAGGAGTTTCTTCGGCAGTTCGGGCGCCTTGGGGTCGGATACGATTTTTTCCAACGCCAAAAAACCCAGCAAGGGCACTACTAACATTGCCATCACCAGGGTCATTTCCACCGTTCTAAATTTGTTGTAGAGGGGAAAGTAGTCGTACATCAGGTAGTTCAGGGCCGGAAAGTACTTCCCCCAGGCCAGCATGACGGAAAAAACCGTGACGGCAATCATCCAGTAGCGATGCTTGCCCTCCACGATGAAGCAGCCTACGATAAACAAAAAAAACACGATGGCCCCCACGTAAACGGGTCCGCCCGTGGGGGCTTTGCCGCCCCAGTAGGTGGGGGCATTGGCGGTGTACTGTTGCACCTGCTGACGCGGCACGTTGTTTGCCATGAGCACCTCACCGAGGTCCGAATCGGTGCCAATATCCAGGTTACTGGCTCCGCCAAAGGCGTTGGGAATCAGCAGGGTGAGCGTTTCCATCTTCCAGATGCTCCACAGAAAAACGTAGTCCCGGTCCGCGTTGGCAGCATCGGCACCGTCGGGGGTGGGTAGGGGAGTGAGCTCCGAAGGGCCGCGTTGCGAATAGGTGCTATACTCCAGGGTGGTCCATAATTGGCCTAGGTTGGCTCCCACCGCCAGCAACACCGCCACCACCAGTACGCCAATGGTTTTAAAGAACCTAGGGAGGCGCTTCTCTCGAGCCGCGTACACCAGGGCCGAAACGCCGTAAAAGATCACCATAAACATCAGGTAGTAGGCAATCTGGGGGTGGTTGCTGTCAATCTCCAGCGCCATCGCCAGCGCCGTGAGCGTAAATCCCCAGAGAAAATTGCCCCGAAAGGCCGTGTGCACCCCGGCTAGCACCAGCGGCATGTAGGCCATCGCTTCCACCTTCCAGTTGTGCCCCGCTCCCAAGCTAATGATCGCAAAGGTGGACAGTCCGTAGGCCAGCGCTCCGGCAATTGCCAGGTAGGGGCGGACGCTGAAGACCAGCAGCAGAATGTAAAAGCACAGCATGGACTTAAAAAAAATGCTGCTCGGGCGGGGTAGCCAGAACGAAAAAGCCTGCTGGAAAACGTTGAGCACCTGGTCACCGCCGTAGTTGAGTCCGATCAAGTAGGTGGGCATGCCTCCGAACAAGCGGGGGTTCCACAAAGCCGCGTCGTCGTGCGTCTCGTTGTATTCGGTCGTGAGTTTGGTAATGCCTTTGCCCTGCACGATATCTTCTTGCCGTAACGTCTTGTTCTCGAAGAATACCGGACCGAAAAAAATCAGGGTGACCAGCAAGAAGGTGAAGAGGGCCAGCAGGTGGGGGAGTACCTGCTTTTTGAAGTTGATGGTGGGCATGGGAGCGTTTTTACTCCGGCGAAAATACGCAGTCTGTGCTCAAATTCTAAAAAAACCAATATATTTAAGCGATCACCTAATTACCTATCACAACCTATCCCCCATGAAAAGAAGAAACTTTGTGAAGTCCGGAGCCAGCTTGGGCGCTCTGTTCGCCGCTGCTCCCCACTTGTCTACGGCGGCATCGCCCTCCGAAAAACACTCCTTCAACTTAAAGTACGCTCCGCACGCGGGCATGTTCAAGCACCACGCGGGCGACGATTTCATCGATCAAATCAATTTTATGGCCGAGGTCGGCTTCACCGCGCTGGAAGACAACGGCATGATGGGTCGCGACGTAGCCCTGCAAGAGAAGGTGGCCAAAACCATGCAAGAGCGCAACATGGAGATGGGAGTGTTTGTCATCGACAAGGGAGGCAACGGAGCCAACACCCTGGCGGCGGGCAAGCAAGACTATCTGGATATCTTTCTGGACGGCTGTAAGCGGGCCGTGGAGGTGGCCAAGCGCGTCAACGCCAAGTGGATGACGGTGGTGCCGGGCGACTTCCAGCGGGAGATTCCGATCAACATTCAGACCGCCAACGTGGTGGACGCCCTGCGTCGCGGCGCCGAAATTTTTGAACCCCACAATTTAGTCATGGTGCTGGAGCCGCTCAGCGATTCGCCCAACCTGTTCTTGCGCACCTCCGACCAAACCTACCTGATCTGCAAGGCGGTGGATAGTCCCTCGTGCAAGATTTTGTACGATATCTATCACATGCAGAAGAACGAAGGCAACCTAATCACCAACATGGAGGCCACCTGGGACGAGATCGCTTACGTTCAGATTGGCGATAACCCGGGGCGAAAGGAGCCCACCACGGGGGAGATCAACTACCGCAACGTGTTCGCCTACTTGTATGACAAAGGCTTCAAGGGCATCTGTGGCATGGAGCACGGTAATTCTGAAGAGGGCAAAGCCGGCGAACAAAAGCTCATCGACGCTTATAAGCAAGTAGACAGTTTCAGAGGGTAGGTTACTGCCGGGAGCTTCTCGCCGGGAAGATTCCCGTTGTAACGTATGTTCGCTACCGAACGATGAGTCCCGGACCGGATTGTCGGAGCTTAAACTGATGCAGGGCCGCGCCGCGGTTGGCACCGAGGTCTTTGCTGGACTCGTTTTGCGAGAAATCGCCGTGGATCAGTACTTCCTCTCCGGTACCCACCGCTCGGTAGGTAATTTTGTAGGGAACGTCTTCTTGGCCCTGGTAGTACCATACCCGCAGCTGATAATCGCTTTGGGGTAAAACATCGGTGAGCAGTAGTCTTTCTGCGCGAGACTGCTGATCACTCAGTACGTACACGCTGTTGGGTTGCTCTACCAACAGAATCAACTCTACCGCATCGGTGGCCTCCCAGGAGAGGGTTAGTTCGTAGTCATTTTCTTCGACCACGTGATGGTAGGTGGCTTGGGGAGCTAGCGCCGCATTCCCCTTGAGCACGCCGGTGAGCGTAAACGTGAGGTCTTCGGGATCCGGTTCGAAAATCTGGTCTTCCAGAACCCGGAACTCGATGAATGTCTCCGTTTCGCCCGCTTCGATGAGCAGGGGAGACTCGGTAAGTAGCGTTACGTCAGAGGTGTTGTACCGCGATGAGCCGATTACCGCACTCCCGGCTACCTGAAAACTGACCACCGTTACGCCTTCCTGCGGCTGGTTGAGCCGGACCGCTACGCGCTGAACGTCCGCTCCTTCGGCGCAGTTGCCGGAGGGGCTGACAAATGCGATGGTTGATTGGGGTAGTGAGAAATTATTCGTATCATCGTCGCCGCACGACCACAGGGTGCTACAAAGTAAAACGCTTCCGATAATCTGACGAAGATAAAGCATGCTCATGACGTTAGTGATTCGCCAAAATGAGGAAGTATTTTAAACTATTCTAATAAAAAGTTTAATAAACGCTATAAGGTACTATTTATGGAAAGATCAACTGGCGGTTCTCTGTTGAAGGTGCGGTGAGCGTCGAATCGTACGTGTTCACCTTTCTTGTGATTGCGGTTATTATTAGCGTTTTATCCAAGAAAATTGACTGGGTGGGCGGACTGGTGGGCGGATCGATTGCCTACCTCCTGCACGCCGCGTTGGGCTGGCTGGGTATCTTTTTGATCGGCGGATTCTTCGTGCTGGGCACGGTAGCTTCGCAGTGGAAGATCCACCGGAAGGCGCGGTGGGGCGTGGCCGAACACCGCAACATCCGGCGGGGCTGGCGCAACGTGGTGGGCAATGCGGGGGTGGCGGCCGCCCTGGCGTTGCTCACGCTCAGCGAAACGATAAGTGCCGCGTTAGGAAGCCTGTTGATTGCCGCAAGCTTCGCTGCCGCCCTATCCGACACCTGGTCTTCTGAGTTAGGCAACGTGTACGGCACCCGGTTCTACGAGGTGCTCACCGGAAGGCCGGGCGAGCGGGGGCGCGACGGAGTAGTGAGCCGGGAAGGTAGCCTGGCCGGAGTGGCCGGAAGCGTGCTGGTTGCGCTGCTGCACGGACTGTTTCGGGAGTGGGGGAGCGCGGTGGTGATCATTGGTGTGGCGGGGTTGCTAGGAAATTTGACCGATTCACTGCTGGGAGCCACCCTGGAGCGATCGGGAAGGATCGGTAATCACGCGGTCAACTTTTTGGCCACCCTGGCAGCGGCTCTGGTTGCCTGGGGCTTACTTCTTGGTGAAAAATTGCTCCATGAGTAGACGCTGGTTGGGGTCTAGCACCACCTGCGTGGGCCTGCCATCCAGCTTGAAAACAAAGGTTTCCTTCGTTTTGGTGAAGGTAAGCCCCTTGGTCTCAAAAGACCCGCCCTGCTCGTAGTAAACCGCAAACTGCAAATCCATCGGAAAGAAATTGCCGCTCTGTTGCACTTGTTCCAAGTCCAGCGTAAGCTTGTTGCCGGACCGACTGTACTTCCAGGTGCCTTTTACCACGGGATGGCCCGCCTGCTGCAACCACGTTCGGAAAAAAGTTTCCAGGGGCTGGCCGGATACCCGCTCGGCAACCTGTCGGAAATCCGGGGTAGAAGCATTTTGGTGATGATAGGTCCGATAAAACTCCCGCAGGGTTTGGAAAAAGGCCGGATCACCGATTTTGTTGCGCAGCATGTGCAGAAACCAGGCTCCTTTTTGGTAGGTATTGGCGTTCAGCAACTGGAACAAGTTGGTCTCACCCGCGTCTACCACCATCGACCGGGGTGATTTCACGTAAAACGAAAAGATGCGTTCTTTGTCTTTGTTCAGGCGAGCAGTCAGGGTATCGGCGCCGTAGGTATGGGCCAGGTACAGGTGGGTCAGGTAGGTGGAAAAGCCTTCGCTCAGCCACACGTCCACCCAGTTTTTCTCCGTCACCGCGTTGCCAAACCACTGGTGGGCCACCTCGTGGGCAATCAGGCCTTCTATGGTAGCCTCGTTGGCGATGGCATCTTGGTTGTAGAAGATATTGCTGGCGTTTTCCATGCCGCCGTAGCGGGTGCACGACTGCACGTTGGCTAATTTTTCGTAAGGATACTCCCCAATCTGTTGCTCGAAATACTTTAGAATATCGGCAGTCGCCTCGAAGTGCTTGAAGCCTACGTCACGATCCTCGGGGAAAACCCAGTCCTCAAGAGCCGTAGGCGCTGAAAGGGGGTGGTAGCGAATGGCGAAGCGGGCGGCTCCGAACACCATCACCTTGGTGGCAATCGGATGCAGGGTGGCCCAGTGGGTGAGTTTCAGGTTTTTTTCTTGTTCCGGTGGCAGGTCGCTTTCCTCGCGTTTGGTGCCGTTGGCAATCACCTCGTAGTATTCGGGGGCTCGGATGATAAACTCACAGGTGGCCTTGTCCGACGGATGATCTTTGGTGGGCAGCCAACGGTGCGCCCGGTTGGGCCAGTTGTCGCCAAAGAAGGTGCGGTCGCCGTACTTGTTCTCCGAGATGATCAACCCGTCGTCAGGCACCCCACGGTAGCGGATGCGAAAGGTGACCACGTCGTTGACCCGGGAAGGGGCCGACAATTGAATGTCCAGCTGATCATTATCGTGTCGGTAATTTGTGGGAATATCGTTCAGGAGGACTTCCAGGACCGTCATGCCGGTTTCATCCTTCTCGGAGGCACTGGCCAGGTCCAGGTGAACCTCATTTTGATTCGACGCCACAAATTTGACTACCACCTCCGCGTTGCCAACGATCCGGTTGTTTTGGTCGTTGATGTTTATCCGGAAGGCGTAGTGAAGCACGTCGATGCCGGGGTCCGGGGCCGCGCTCAGCGAAGAAATCAGCGCGCAGGAAGTCAGAAGGCAGGACCAAGCAAGTCGCATAACGAAAAGAGATAAGTACTGAAGCTAAAGCGGTGAAGTTAAAGAATCTTCTTTTTTTACCACTACGTTCGGGATGCTAAAGAATACGATACGGTACAATGCTGCCGTTGCCGGGCAGATTCAATCAGGCACCGATCTTTTGGAAGTAAATGCGGGCGGCTTCTTTCACTTTAGGAGCCAGCAACAGGGCCGACAACATGGTTGGGATGGCCATCAGGGCGTACATGCCGTCCACAAAGTTGATCACCGCGGTCAGCGAGGTAACGCAGGCCAGCACGATGGTGAACACGTAGAAATAATTGAAGTAGTGGGCCCGGTGAGCCCCGACCAGGTAAGAAAACGACTTGGTGCCGTAGTAGGATAAGGTAAAGAGTGAGGAAAAGGAGAAAAACATCACGCACAGCAGCAGCAGGTAGCCGCCGGTATTTTCTCCGGGAAACGCGGTATTGAAGGCGTCAACCGTTAAACTAATGCCACCCACGCCGGTGATCCGCCACACGTCGGTCACCAGCAGGGCCAGGGCCGTCATGGTGCACACCACGATGGTGTCGATAAGCGGACCCATCATGGCCACCAGTCCTTCCCGAACCGGTTCGGTGGTGCGGGCTGCGCCGTGGGCCATGGGGGCCGTGCCGATGCCCGCTTCGTTCGAGAAGGCCGCCCGCTTAGCCCCGATCACAATCACACTCCCTACGGCCCCGCCCAGCACCGAGGTGCCGGTGAAAGCGTCTTCCAGAATAAGGGCAAAGCAGGGAATAATTTCGTCGTAGTTTTTAAACAAAATATACAGCACCGCCAGCCCGTACACCCCCACCATGGCGGGCACCAGGCGACTGGCCACCTTGGCAATGCGTTGGATACCTCCGAAGATCACCAGCGAAACCAAGCCGCCCACCGCGAGCCCGAGCAGCAGATTGAGTCCGAACGATTCTTCGGCCCCGGCCGGAAGCAGCACCACGTCCTTGATGGTGCGGGTGAGTTGGTTGGCGTTGAACATGGGGAGCGGACCCAGCAGACCCGCTACGCAGAAGAACACCGCCAGCGGTTTCCACTTTTTGCCGAGCCCTTCTTCGATCACGTACATGGGCCCGCCCTGGGGATGTCCGGCACTGTCGCGCCCGCGGTACATAATGGCCAGGGTGCAGGTGAAAAATTTAGTCGCCATCCCCACAAAGGCGCTCACCCACATCCAGAACAGCGCGCCCGGTCCGCCCATGGTGATGGCCACGGCCACGCCACTGATGTTACCCATCCCCACGGTGGCTGCCAGGGCGCTGGATAGGGCCTCGAAGTGACTGATGTCGCCGGGGTCGTTGGGGTCGTCATACTTGCCCTGTAACACCCGAATGGCGTGCCCGAAGTGGCGAAAGGGCAAAAACCGCGAGTAGATCATGAAGAACAGCCCGCCGCCTAGCAGCAGGATCAGGAGGGGAATTCCCCAGGCGTATTCACTGAACAGCGCAAGGGCAGACTCAATAGATTCCAAGAATGGTCAGATTAGCGTACCGGAAGCAATATTGGGGATGAAGGTAACAAAATATTGCTAACCAACGATATCCTGCCACTCCGCGAAGCGCTGGCTAATCTTCTGCGCCATGCGTTCGTAGTTCTCCCAAGAGTCGGTGACGTGGTAGAGCGAAGGCAAAGAATCGGCTAGCAGCGTCTGGTAGTCCTTGCGATAAATACCGCCCCCGTAATAGTAATAGGTAAATAAGTTGCCAGTTTCGTTGAACAGCTCGAAGCCCAGGTAGCCATCCCAAATTTCGCTCAGAATGGTGCAACTAATCTGGCGGTTCCGGAATCGGTAGATCTGGATGTCGGCTTCGTCCTCAAAGTACTCCGAGTAGTGCTCGTGGTCAATAACCCATCCCAAATACATACCAATGTGCACGTAGGCCTGTTCAATGGGAAGATCGCCCGGAAAGTTGCCTAAAAAATGAGACTTGGCATTATCGTAAATGCTCTTTTCCTTTGTGGTTGAATCGTGTTGCATGATACTTTTGCGCGTAAACATAAGTCTATTACCTTGGTATTCAAGACCAGAGTAGTGATATATCTTACACCACCTCCTGATCTATCCAAGTTAAAGCAGCAAGTGATCTAAAAAGCAACACTAAATCGTAAAGTTATTATGAATCATACGCTCACCTCTTATATCCGCACCGTTCCTGATTTTCCGACGGCGGGCATTCAGTTCAAGGACATCACTCCCCTGTTGCAACACCCCGAGGCGGTTCGTCAGGCCGTGAGTGCTCTGGCAGCGCTGGCGCAGGCAGCTCAGGTGTACAAGGTGGTGGCGGTGGAGGCGCGCGGCTTCTGGCTTGGCCCCCTGATTGCCGATCGCTTGTCGGTGGGGTGGGTGCCCGTGCGCAAAGCCGGAAAATTGCCCGCGCCCGTCCATGCGGTATCCTACGCCCTCGAGTACGGCACCGATGTGTTATACATGCACCAGGATGCCATCGAACCCGGCGAGGTGGTGCTGGTGCACGATGATTTGCTGGCCACCGGCGGAACCGCTCTGGCGGCTTGTCAGCTAGTGGAAGCCTGCGGCGGAACGGTGGCCCAGGTTTCTTTTCTGGTAGAACTGGCATTTTTAAGCGGGCGCGACCGACTAAAGTCTTATCCCATTCGTTCACTGATCAGCTACGATCAATAGCTGCCGGTTCCTCATCACTCCTTGCCGAACCGCTTTGGGCCGTGGTTCAGGAAAAGGCACAATTGTTGTTAATGTTGTTGAGTAGCAAGCGGTTGGCCCTGATGGGGGGCGCTATTTTTTAAAAAATGTATTTGCTTTACTGGGCGAAGTGCGTTAATTATGTTATATTAAGTTGTTTGGAGAGGAAAAGTCATCGACGTTGGCTGTTTCATCCCGCTTCATTTTCCTAATCAGAAGCCTCCTCACCAACTACGCTAACCGAATCGGTTTTTGGATTGCCCGGGAGTGAAATAAAATCCCACTCCTTTTCTTATACGGTTACAGTCCTCTTCCTCGGCGCCGAAGTCGTTGGTGCTTCTCTCTGCTTGTTCTTATTGATTATTTACCTCGTTTAACTACGGAGATATGAGCGTACTTGATAAAATCAAAACGAATTACAGCACCGCATCCAGTGAGATGAGCTTGGCGGAATACCTGAAAGCGTGCAAAAAAGACGCGCTGATGTACGCCAAACCTGCCGAACGAATCTTGCACGCCATCGGTGAGCCCGAAACGGTAGACACTCGGAAAGACCCGAAGCTGAGTCGAATCTTTTCTAACAAGATTATCCGGCTTTATCCCGCTTTTCGCGAGTTCTACGGCATGGAAGAAACCATCGAGCAGATCGTTTCCTTCTTTCGTTACTCGGCCCAGGGCCTGGAGGAGAAGAAACAGATTCTGTATCTGATGGGTCCCGTCGGAGGCGGAAAAAGCTCGCTGGCCGAAAAGGTCAAACAACTCATTCAGATCAATCCGATCTACGTGCTCAAGGTGGGTGACGAGCTCAGTCCGGTCTACGAAAGTCCGCTGGGCCTGTTTGCCGACTACCGAGATGAACTGGAGCAGGAGTACGGCATTCCGTCGCGCTACATTCCGGCTTGCATGAGCCCGTGGGCCAGCAAGCGACTGCGGCAGTACGACGGCGACGTGAACCACTTTTCGGTGGTGAAGCTTTACCCGTCGGTGCAGAACCAGATTGCCATTTCCAAGACCGAACCCGGCGATGAGAACAACCAGGACATCTCTACACTGGTGGGCAAAGTGGACATTCGCCGCCTGGCCGAGTACCAGCAGAGCGACCCCGATGCCTACAGCTATTCGGGCGGACTGTGTTTGGCCAACCAGGGGGTGATGGAGTTTGTGGAGATGTTCAAGGCGCCCATCAAGGTGCTCAACCCCCTGCTCACCGCCACCCAAGAGAACAACTACAAGGGCACCGAACCCATCGGGGCCATTCCCTTCGACGGCATCATTCTGGCCCACTCCAACGAGTCGGAATGGGCGAAATTTGCCAACGACAAGAAAAACGAAGCGTTTCTGGATCGAATCTACAAGGTGCAGGTACCCTACTGCCTGCGGGTGGACGAAGAGATTAATATTTACAAGAAGCTGATTCGCGAAAGCTCGTTGGATCAGGCGCCCTGCGCACCGATGACACTGCAACTGCTGGCCCAGTTTTCGGTGATGACGCGCCTGCGGCCGCCGGAAAACTCCAGCATCTTTTCTAAAATGCGGGTCTACAACGGCGAAACCCTTAAGGAAACCGATCCCAACGCCAAATCCATTCAGGAGTACCGCGACGACGCGGGCATCAACGAAGGCATGACGGGCATATCGACCCGCTTTGCGTTCAAGATTCTTTCCAAGGTATTCAACTTCGACAACGAAGAGTTGGCGGCCAACCCGGTGCACTTGCTCTACGTGCTGGAGCAGGAAGTGGTGAAGTTGGAAACCGATCCCGAAACCGAAGAGCGCTATTTGAATATCGTGAAGTCCATTCTGGCGAACCGCTACGCGGAGTTCATTGCGGACGAGATTCAGAAGGCTTACATCGAGTCGTACAGTACCTACGGACAAAATATCTTCGAGAAGTACATTATCTACGCCGACTACTGGATTCAGAACAACGACTACCGCGACCCTGATTCGGGCGAAGTGCTTGACCGCAGTATCCTCAACGATGAACTGGAGAAGATCGAGAAACCGGCGGGCATCGCCAATCCGAAGGACTTCCGTTCGGAGGTGACCAACTTCACGCTGCGCTACCGGGCCAACAACGGCGGCAAGAGTCCCCGCTGGGATTCGTACGAGAAGATCAAGAACGTGATCGAGAAGAAGATTTTCACGAACACCGAAGACCTGCTGCCCGTCATCTCGTTCAACGCCAAAACCAACGAGGAGGACGAAGGCAAGCACCGCGACTTCACCAAGCGCATGATGGACCGGGGCTACACCTACAAGCAGATCCGCATCCTGGTCGACTGGTTCATGCGCGTGCGCAAAACGATGGGGTAACCCCGCGATGCATCGCGGGGCTACCCCTACCAAAAAACAACACCATGAGCAACATCATTGACCGCCGTAAGAATACCAAGGGAAAGTCGATCAACAACCGACAGAAGTTCTTGCGCCGCGTGGAGGATCAGATTCGCCGGGCCATTCCCGACATCGTGAGCCAGGAGCGCATCAAGGACGCCAGCGGCGGCGGCAAGGTGAAGGTGCCGGTGCGGGGGGTGAAGGAGCCCACCTTTCGGCACGACCCCCGTTCGGGCAAGAAGCACTACGTGCGGCCCGGCAACGATAAATTCAACGAGGGTGACCAGGTGGCCAAGCCCGACGAAGAAGGCGGCGGCTCCGGGCAGGGCCGCGGATCGAACAGTCCGGGCACCAGCGAAGACGAGTTCACCGTCATCCTAACGCGGGAGGAGTTCTTGAAGTACTTCTTTGAAGACCTGGAACTGCCCAACCTGCTCAAGAAGTACATGGAAAGCACCGTGAGCTACCGCTTGCGGCGGGCGGGATACACCAGCCACAGCGTGCCCGCGCGACTCAACATCAAAACCAGCTACCAGCAGTCGCTGGCGCGCCAGATATCGGTGCGGGGCTTCTATGACAGCAAACTCAAAAAACTGCGCGAAGCGCTGGAGCAAACCAAAGAGGAGGCCGAGCGGGTGGCACTGCGGGCCGAGATCGAGCGCTACGAGAAATTGAAGCTGACCGTGCCCTTCTTCGACGACATCGACCTGCGCTACAACAACTTCGAGCGGGTGCCGGAGCCCACCACCTCGGCGGTGATGTTCTGCATCATGGACGTGTCGGCCTCGATGGGATTTCACGAGAAGGACATCGCCAAGCGGTTTTTTACGCTGCTCTACATCTTTCTGACCAAGCAGTACCAGAACGTGGACCTGGTGTTTATCCGGCACCATACTGAAGCCAAAGAAGTGGGCGAGGAAGAATTTTTCAACTCCCGCGAAAGCGGCGGCACCGTGGTGGCCCCTTCCCTGAAACTGATGAAGAAAATTGTGGACGAGCGCTACCAAAGCAGCGCCTGGAATATCTACTGTTGCCAGGCCTCGGACGGCGATGTGTGGTCGAACGGTGATGCGGTGGAATGCTGCCAACTGCTGAAGGAGCAAATTCTGCCCAGCGTGCAGTACATGGCCTACATCGAGATCAAGAACCGAGGGCTGGAGGGCTACCTGTGGCACGCCTACAAACGTCTGCGCAGCCACGATAATTTTTCGATGCGCAACATCAACGACGTGAGCCAAATCTGGCCGGTGTTCAAAGCGTTGTTTAAGAAAAAGGATTTGGTGGAACAAACTAAATAGGTAGTGGATATTGGATATTGATCTACTCTAGCTTTATCTACTATCCAATATCCACTATCCAATTTCTATTTTATGTACGACAAGGAGAAAATAAGGGAGATGTTTAGCGCCCCCGACTGGGATTTTGAGACCATTCAGGTGGCCGATGCACTAACGAGCCGAATGGGTCGGGAGCACTTTCGCCTGGACACGTACCCCAACCAAATAGAAATAGTCACTTCCGAGCAGATGATCGACGCCTACGCCCTGATCGGACTTCCTACCTCGTATCCGCACTGGAAGTTTGGCAAGGACTTCGTGCTCAACCAGGGCAACTACCGCCAGGGCCGCATGGGTTTATCCTACGAAATGGTGATCAACTCCGACCCCTGCATCAGCTACAACATGGAAAACAACTCCACCTGCATGATGCTGCTGGTGATTGCCCACGCCTGCCAGGGTCACAACGCTTTCTTTAAGAATAACTACTTGTTCAAAGACTGGACGTCGGCCGACTCGATCATCGACTACATGGTGTTTGCCCGCGATTTTATCCTCAAGTGCGAGGAAGAATTCGGGGAAGAAGAAGTGGAAGCCACCCTGGACGCCTGTCATGCCTTGATGGACCACGGGGTGGATCGGTACAAGAAACCGCCCAAGCTGTCGGGAAAAAAGGAGGAAGATCGCCTTAAGCGCCTGGCAAAGGTGAAAACCGAGAACTACAACGATATTTTGCGCACGCTTCCGCCTTCCGTAAAGAGCAATCAAGAGAAGTTCAAGAACAATCACGAACGCTTTCCGAGCGAACCGGAAGAAAATATTCTGTACTTCATTGAGAAAAATGCGCCGAAGCTACCGATCTGGAAACGCGAGATCATCCGCATCGTGCGCAAAGTGGCCCAGTACTACTACCCCCAAACCATGACCAAGGTGATGAATGAGGGCTTTGCCACCTTCATGCATTACCACATCATCAATCAGCTGTTTGAGGAGGGCTACCTGAGCGATGGTTTTATGCTGGAGTTTCTTAAGAGCCACAGTGGCGTCATCTATCAGCCTCCGTACTCCAGCAAGTACTTCTCCGGAATCAATCCGTATACGCTCGGGTTCAACATTTTCATGGATATCAAACGCATTTGCGAAGACCCTACGGAGGAGGATCGGCGGTGGTTTCCGAACCTGGTGGGTCGCCCGTGGCTGGATGAGGTACTATACGCCATGGAGAACTTCCGCGATGACAGCTTCATTGCGCAGTACCTTTCGCCCCAGGTGATGCGCGACATGCGTCTGTTCAGTGTCTATGACGATGACGAGGAGGACTACTTTGAAATTGATTCTATTCACAATGAGCGCGGATACCGACGGTTGCGGCAGCTACTGAGCCAGCAGTACGACCGCGCAACGCGGGTGCCGGACATCCAGGTGGAGCAGGTAGACATCCACAAAACCAGCAAACTCACCCTGATCCACAAAATCCAGCACGAGCGGCTGCTAGAGGAAGACGAAGCCCAGGAGGCGCTGCGCTACGTGCAACAACTGTGGGAGTTTCCGGTGGAGCTTCACTCGCGCAACCGGGCGGGCATCGATGAGGACTTCTACGACTGCTAGGGCGTGTTGACATATAGATTGACGAGGGCTTTCGAGGCTGTTTTTGTCCTAATCAAGGAGCTTGAGGCGGGCGATGCGGTGCCATCGGCCAACGAAAGGGACGTAGAGTAGGGTAAAAACAGTCGGAAAGCACCGTCTAAGCTTATATGTCAACACGCCCTAGTACCCCGGCTACTGCCGAGAAGGTACGTAGTGCCGGTGCTCCTTTAAAAACTCGATCATCGGATCGGTGTAGTGGGTGGGCAGGGTGGCATCGAAGGCAACGCGTTCCAGATTGGTGAAAAACTGCCGCTGTCCGGCGGAAGGGTACTTTTTAAAAGATTTGGAAATCAGGCGAAGCAGGGAGTCCAGGCTTTCTTGCTGCAAGCGCATATCCAACAAAATCTGACACACGCGTTGTGAAAACGGATCGTTGGGATCGCGCTGGCCCTTCACCAGCACCAGGCTAATCTCCCAGGTAGAATACTCGCTCATTGGTCGGCTCATCGGAACAAAGCTACTGGTTTTCCTATTCGTTGCTCAACCTCCTGCTGGATCGCTACCGCATTTTCGGGTCCCGACAAGCCACCGCAGAGGATACACACCATGCCACCGCTTCCGGGGGCAGTCAGCCGGGCACCGTACAGTCCTTTTCGAGCACCGGCGGCCTTCACCCGCGCCACGAGTTCATCGGCCCCCGGGTGCCCCAGTCCGCAGTCGGAGTAGGTTTGGTGAGATTGATACATCAGTTCACCCATAAGTTTCAAGCGATTGGCGTAGTTCTGGAACTCCGCGCTGTAATTCTTAATGACCTGAACGAAAAGCTGCGCCCGGAAGTTTTCGTACACCGGAAGTTGGGTGCTCTGGAGCACGTCATATTCCTCGTCGCGATCGATAAACGTAATATTATCAATGCTCGTCTGAAATTTCTCAAAAAAATCTTGTCCGGTGATTCTCTCTGGCAAAATCGATTGGTATTTGTCTCCGAACGCCGAGGGGGCAATGTTTCCTACGTATCCACCGTAGGGCAACGTGGACCAGTTGCCGGTTTCTTTGGCAACCTCCAGATCGCGCACGGTGGCTCCGCTGGCCAGGGCGATAATGCTATACCCCATAAACATCGCGGTGCGCAGTCGAGCACCATTGGGGTTCGTCAGCGACACGGCACCTCCGGTTCCCACCCCGATAAAAGAAAGCGAGTCGGGTAAGCTGATGGGGTGAAACACTTCGGCCGGTTGGCACCGCAGCGGGGTTAACTGCTGTAAATCTCCCAGGTAAGAAACAATGTGACGGCTGGGGCCGGAGCTATAGCCACCCACCAGGTTCTCGGCACGGTGGGCCAGGAGTGGTAGTTCGTAGGGGTCTACGGAGAGGTTAAGGCTACTGCTAACCGCCTTGAGCAACGCCATTTCGAGCGAAGCGGTGGCACCGGCCCCCGCATCCCGGGGCAGATCACTGACCAGGACAATGGCCAGACCCTCAAATTTAAGCTTTCGCTCGGTATACAAAACCACCAAACAGCCCAACAGGGCAATGATTAGCTCATCGGGGTGCACGCGCTGAATCTGCTGTCGCGTGTAGTCGTAGTGAATGGTCGGAAACTGCCCGATCAAATCGGGATAGTCGCATACGATGTCGTGGGTGGTGATGCCCCGGTGGACAATCTTGAGGGAGATAGTTTGGTCGTCCCGGGTGGCCACGTAAGCGGTAGAGACCGGCTCCAGGGCTTTTTGGATCAACAGACTGCCCGCCACGTCGGTGGCCCCGCCCATCACGTCCAGGCGGCCCGGGGCGGTCGCCTGAGTCACTTTCTGCTGGTAGGTGGCAAAAAAATCCTTTAAAATGCCAGCAATACTGACCATGATGGTAGTTCGTTATTTTCCGCAGTTCGCCCGGCAAGCCGCCGAGCGGCGCGTTGTTAGCAAACATAAAGAAATTAGTGGGTATGATGAAGAATATTCCTATAAATTGCCCCAGTTAAAGGCCGTGCTAAAACCGTATGCTTAGTGTATGATTTCAAGTTCCATTCAAGCCATTGTGTTCGACCTCGGAGGGGTGGTCATCAACATCGATCCCGCCCGGGCATTCTTGGCGTTGCAGCAACTGGCTCCGGCTTCCGTGTCGGTCACTGACCAGTTTTTGGAGCACCATACTTTGTTTTTTGACTACGAGAAAGGCCTTATTGATGACCACGCCTTTCGAAAAGGGATTCGGGAGCTTATCCGGCGGCCTGACGTTACCGACAAAGCCATCGATGAGGCGTGGTGCCGGATGCTGCTGGACATTCCTCCGGAGCGACTGCACCTGCTGGCGCGGCTCAAGTCCCAGTACCGCACCCTGGTACTCAGCAATACCAACCAAATTCACGTAGAGGCCTTCAACCAATTGGTTGCTACGGCAAGTGGAAAGCCAACCATTGATCATTTTTTTGAAAAGGTATACTATTCCCACAACCTGAAAATGCGCAAGCCCGAAGCGGAAATCTACCACCATGTGCTTCAAGACCAGCAACTTGCTCCTCACGAAGTGCTGTTCTTAGACGACCGGGAAGATAATTTGGCGGCCGCCCGGGCCGAGGGCATCCGTACCCAATTGGTGACCAGCGAACGGGGTTTGCTAGAACTGTTTGCCGTATGAATCGTACCCGGCAACGTTTGATCCAACTGCTGTTATTTTTGGTTACCCTGGTGACGACCACCCTGGCGGGAGCCGAGTGGCAGTTCAATCGCTTTGTAGGGGCGGTAGAGAATCCCCTGACCATGCATCATTTCTGGCAGGGGCTGTGGTTTTCGGTACCTTTTCTGGGGATCCTCACCGTGCACGAGTTCGGCCACTACCTGACCGCCCGGCGGAACCGCGTGCGGGTTACACTGCCCTACTACATTCCGCTGTGGCTGGGGTTTATCGGACTGCCTTCTCTTGGCACGATGGGAGCCTTTATTCGAATTAAGGAAGCCATCCGGACCCGCCAGCAGTACTTTGACATTGGCATTGCCGGGCCCCTGGCCGGTTTTGTGGTGGCGCTGGGGGTGCTGTTTTATGGGTTCACTCACCTGCCCCCGCCCGAGTACATCTTTGAGATTCATCCGGAGTACGAACAATACGGACTCGACTATGCCCAGCACGTGTACGACCAGCCCCTAAGCTTGCGCGTGAATCCTCCGTTGTTGTTCGACTGGATGGCTACGTACGTGGCCCCGGCTGAGCGGTTGCCCAACGCCTATGAGATCATTCACTACCCCTGGTTGCTGGCGGGCTTTCTGGCGCTGTTTTTCACCGCGCTCAACCTGATTCCCATTGGGCAGCTCGACGGGGGGCACATTCTGTACGGACTCATCGGTTACCGGAACCACCGGCGGGTGTCGGCGGTGCTATTTATTGCCTTTATGGGCTACGCCGGTCTGGGGGTGATCACTCCCGATATGAACATGAATGAACTGTTGTGGGGAGTTGGCTTGTATATCGGGTTTCTGTACCTCACCTTTTCGCGCCTCACGCCCGTGCCCCAGACCAACCTGCTGATTGCGGTGAGCGTATTTAGCCTGCAGTTTGCGCTCACGGTTTTCATTCCGGGAATAGAGGGTTTTCAGGAGTGGTTGTTCTTCGGGTTTCTGATCGGGCGAGTGCTGGGGGTGTATCATCCGGCCGCACCGGTGGATGCGCCGCTGGATACTTCGCGCAAGGTGCTGGGCTGGCTAGCGCTGGTGATATTTCTGCTGTGCGCTAGCCCCGCGCCGTTTGTGATTGAGTAAGTGAAGATTATTTCGGTGAGGAATTAATAGAGTTGATACGGATGTTTTTCTAATACTGGATGTTTTTACCTACTTTTAGGAAAAACATCCGTATATTAAGAACACGAACAATCAACTTATGAAGACTCCAACTAGTGTGCTGGCTCTCGTTAAAATTACTACCGAAGAAATGTCTCGGATTGCGCGTCAGGGTATCTCCGGAGAAGAAATTCACTATATGGTCGATAAAAAGCTGGCTACGACTAAGGACGTAGCCTACGTGCTTGGGGTGAATGAACGCACCGTACGCACCTATCAACGCGAAGCCAGTAACCTTTCGCCGCAGCAATCCGAGCAGCTGCTAAAGTATAACCGTTTGCTTTGCCGAGGCAAAGAGGTCTTTGGATCAGAAGAGGCTTTTAACCGCTGGTTGCGTAAACCCGCCTACGGTCTAGATAATGACGTTCCCCTAGCGTATCTGGTCACTTCGGAAGGAATCAACCTGGTGAGCGACGAGGTAGAGCGGATCGCCAACGGTGAGTTCGCCTGATTCGCTTATCACTGTGGAAATTTATCGCATCCTTAAAGAACAGTACGCCGATACACTTTTTGCCTCCGGTCGGGCTAACCGTTGGAACAACAAGGGAGAAAAGGTAATCTATACAGCCTCATCCCGCTCGCTGGCCTGCCTGGAGAATGTGGTTCATTCCAGTGGTGAGTCGCTGTTAGATCAATTTACCATCATGGTCATTCACGTTCCGGACGAACTGGATTTGGACACTGTTGCCCGGCATCAGCTTCCGGATAATTGGTTTGCCCGGGCCCGTCACCCGGCTTGCCAACTTCTGGGCAGCCAGTGGTATGCATCTCAACGTTCGCCGGTGCTGAAGGTGCCGTCGGCCATTGTTCATCAGGAATACAACTTCGTGCTCAACGCTGAGCACAACGCTTACGGTGAGATTAAGATCATTGACCGGCGAGCTTTTGCTTTTGATCCGCGGATCAAAGAAGACCAGTATGAATAGATGTGAGCTGTATCAATTATTCTAACGGAAAGTGCTGTCAGCCAATACGATAGGTTCTCTTAAGCATACATCGAGAAGGTGCCAAGTCGAATCCATGAAAGTTTGGTAAACAACGTGAGAATCCTCTCAGCCACTTATTAATTCTGCTTCTTCGTAATCACTTTCGGTAATTCGGTAAGTATAAACTTGTATGCCATCTTTTGTCTCGAAAACGTATCCATATCCTAGTCCCGGATCGGCATTGATTGCCTTTTGATCTTTGTCGTTAGATAACCCATTAACTTTCTGAATGCGTTCATTGTCAAATGTGATAGTGGAGTTAGCGACAGTACCCACCCATCCAATCTCGCAGTAAGTATCTATTCCACTGGTACACACTCCCTCAATAATAAGAGTATCAAAAGGGCTAATATCATACGTATAACGCGAACCAAAGTCTCCAAAGACTTCTATTTTCACCTCGTAACCAGTCTCATTGATGATCTGTTTTATTGCATCATGCTCGACTAATTCTTCAGTACAAGCGAGAAAAAATAAGCCTACTGACAAAACTGCTAATAGCGTTTTCATATTATTATTGAATATCTATATAGAAATCAAATAGATCATCTAGCTGCTCTTGTGTTGCGTTGTTGTAGTTGTTCCTTAAAAAGTCTCTAACATGTTCTAACCTCCGAGCTTTTTCTACTGCACTTTGAAGTTGCCGAGGTGTATATCCTCTAACAGCATCGTCAGGAAAGTTAGTACTTCCACCAAAAACTATTCTCTGGTTGTTATCATCCTCTAAGTCAATAAAGATAGCAGAGTACCCATTACTCAAGAGAAGACGCGCGCGTGCTTATATAGTATAACTTGTAGATTCGACATCGTTATGATACTTAATTGTATCATTTCTGTACCGTTCCGTATCTTAAATGATATCAAAAAAAATTTTTTACGATATTATTTTGTATTTTTTATGATACTTTCTAGTATTGTAGAAAATATTATATTATGAAAGTTAAATCGATCAAGGAGGAGAATCTCGTTAGGCAGAAGAGCTATTTTAATCCTGAGACAGGAGAAGAAGAAATATTTTTGGAGCATCACAAAGGGGTATCCAAAAATTACGATTTCCATAAGATATGGCTAATAGATCTGCTGAATTTACTCGACGACGAGTTCTCTAGAGGAAAGCACAAAGTGCTCAACTATATTCTTAAAAATATAGACTATAGTAACCAGTTTATTGGTACTAGAAAGCAAATTGTGGAGGATACAAAATCAAGTCCGAACACAGTTGCAGAAACATTGAAATTGCTTATAAAAGTGGACTTTCTGAGGAGAAAAGCTCAAAGCGTATATGTTGTCAACCCCAAGTACATCTTTAAGGGAAATGCAAACAAGGGGCACAGTTTACTCATAAAGTATCATTCTCTTCCAGAAGAGAGAGAGGAAGAGACTAGAGTGAGAGACTTATTTGAGAGTGCTTAAGAAGGAATGGAAAGCTCTTCGAGCCTTTGAAATGGAATTTCAATCGCATGGACGATCAAGAAAAGCAACGCAAAGAAGACCTAGCCAAAGAAATCCGGTTCAAAAAGATCGACGAGCAACTGAAGGTATTAGCCGACATAAAACGCTACGTCTTTACTACCTTTCTGGCGGTGGCCGTAGGAATATTTAGCACAGATGACGAGCTGTCAGTGTACGCCGGAATTGGCGCTTGTGTGTTACTTTTCTTCCTTTTTGCCGTTCTAATTATTATCCGGTACCGGAAAATTAAAGAATATGACAATGGAAATTCATGATTTTGCCTTTACGTTCTTGTCTTGTCTAATCATTGTAGGCGGTGTAATCACCAGCCTGCTGGTTCGCAAGGAAATGAAAGACTTAAAGCAGTAGGGAGACTATCTTTACGCTTACGCCTAGGAAAACTTATCAAATAGGCGCGAAGCGCATCCGCTTTAAGGAACAGCAAGGAAAGAAAAAGGAAGCCCTTTGGGCGATATGATAAGTTTTATTCAGGCGTAAGGCGTAGAGATAGCCCTAGGAAAATGGGGGAAGAATTAGGTGCCTGCAGGTAGACAGGTACTGAAAGTACGTAAGACGTTCGACTGAGGCGGACGTGGGCAATGCGGAAGCGCAACCCGCCAGGAGCAAGCCGATCCGTGGGGATTAAGTGCAGAAAGCGAGCTTGGCAACTGCTCAGGCAAATAAGTTGTTAAAAAAAGCCTCTGACTTTAGCGTCAGAGGCTTTTTCATTTATTCTTTATGATAAAAGGATGAGAGGGATAACCTCTAATTAGCTAATCAGGTTCTTTAGCTCACGGACCCTAATGAAATTTTCACTAAAGTCTGTGATAGTCGTCCGTAGCACGGGAGAACTAAAGATTGATATATCTGTCCCCTCCTTCGAACCACTAATTTTAACAATTGTACGACTCCATGCGTATTGGTTGAAAGTGTCCACTTCGTAGGTGTTCTCCGAAACTTTTTCTAGTTCTTTCTCAAAGAAAACTTCCATTCTTTTTATCACATCGTCTTTGCTTAAATGTGAACTAACATCAATTAGCTGTTTTGTAGATAAAGATTCTTTAGTAGGTTCTCTCAGCCCAATATTCTTTATTCTTTTGTAATGAGTGATGCCTAGAATAGAAGAAAAGATAAAACCACCTATCAGACTAATGTACAAGTGAGAGTTATTGTATAATATTAAATTATTTATAAACGAGTATAACATCAATCCCAAAAATGAAATAGCTACCCAAACTAAAAAGATAACCATGTACTTTTTAAGTAATAAAATCATAGTTCTGTAAGTATTATTCTGGATTTTTTTGCGATAAGCAGCTAGTAGTTAAGCTTACACGACCTAGGGTAATCTTTCTTTACTAACATGTTTGAGCAGGAAAGAGAGGCTCTTTTAAGCCTCCCTCTCTTCAAATTTAATACTTAGTGTTGAAATAGCTCTTTCCCTCATAAGGTGATATAGGATTTATCTGTGATGCGCTTTTTGAAGGATTAGTAATAGGAATAGTATAGCATCCAGACCCTGCATAAACACCAATTACATGTACAATGGATCCACTTGCTAATCCCGCTAGGGCACCTGCTGGCCCTCCTACAAGCCCCCCAAATAAGCCAGATGTCATATCAGCTGCAGGGATTCCCCAAGCGTTACTCTTAGTGATACCACAGGAGTTAGTGCGAGCGGCTTTTGCTACTGCTGGAAATACACCTAAATTCACCCACAAGTTAACTGAAGATTCGTAAACATCAAGGGCAAGCAAAAAATCTTCCGCTTCTGATTCAGAAATGTTGTTATCCTTTTCTATACCCTCACGGAAGCTATGAATAACCGTTACGATATGTCTTGGATCAGTTCCATCTATCTCAGTCGCTTTAAATAAGTCTACTGCCTTTTGGTGCATATAACTGCTCACAGAGTCTTCAAGTGTTTCCAGTACGCTATATACATTAAAGGAGCTTGCTAGGTTTGACGCTGTTCGAGCATTTGTGAAAACTGGTAAGTTATAGACATAATGCGAGGATTTACCTAAATCGATCTCGTATTTGTTATCAAAGTAGTCGAGTACATCGGACTCAGTGTAGCTTGATAAAGTTCGCGGATGATCTCTTCGGCAATCTGCTTGGTGTTGCCGTAGGGCGACGCGGCGGGCTTCACCGGCGTGGCTTCGGTGACCGGCAACTGGTCGGGCTGACCGTAGACGGTGCAAGAAGAAGAAAAGATAAGGTTAGCAATGTTGTGCTCCATCATCTGCCCCAGCAAGTTGATGAGCGAGTACAAATTGTTGCGGTAGTACTTCAGCGGGTTAGCCATCGACTCGCCCACCGCCTTGGAAGCCGCAAAATGGATCACCGCTTTGATGTCGGGGTGCTGTTTTGCTGTTTAAAAAACGCACGGAGGGCCGGTGCATCGCACAGGTCAAAGGAAACCAGTTCGGGCCGGGTGCCGGTGATCTGCTCGATGCCGTTGAGAATTTCGGGACGCGAATTCGATAGGTCGTCTACCACAATTACGGAGTACCCCGCCCGGATGAGCGTCACCACGGTGTGGGAGCCAATGTATCCGGCACCGCCGGTGACCAATATGGTTAGTGATTGCATAGTTACAAGGTAGCACATTTGCCAGCGAAATCAATAGCCCGGCGGCGGTGAATCCGGCAGTATTTTCCTGACGTAAAATTTATTTGGATTTATTCCAAATAGTTTTGAAATCCCCCCCTCCCTCCTTATCTTTGCCCAACAACCAACCGCTAACCCCCTTATCTGCTATGATTCGTCACTGTTTACTTCTTGTCTTGCTGTCACCGCTGGCGGCCTGCATCACGGACGACGAACCCGACACCCCTCAGCTAACGGTTCCGGCTACGTATAGCTTTGCGCGCGACGGAAAAAGCACCGTGTCGTATCCGGGACAAACCACGCGCTTGCGCATGGCAACCGAACTGGTGGGTGCTATGAGTGACTTTGATGAAACCACCATTGACCGCTTGCTGGCTATGTATCGCAACGAAGCTCCCGGCGGGGGCGACGTAAATCCTTTTGCTGCCGCAGACCTGAACCAAGCCGAGCAAAGCGTGCGCAGCAAGGTGGCCGCCTCGGCCGACTACTTTTCGGAGAACACCGCCGAAGGAACTCAAGTTAAAAATCAGTTTGAAGACTGGCTGGCCCGGCAGGTGACCGAGGTGTTCCCCAACGAAGAGGTGCGGGCCGAGCCCGGAGTGGCCGGGCAGATCGCCGATGGCAACTCCGTGCGCTACGTCAGTGCCCAAGGACTGGAATACGACCAACTGGTAACCAAAGGACTCATCGGAGCCCTGGTGCTGGACCAGGTGCTCAACAACTACCTGAGTCCGGCGGTACTGGATCGTGGCGCCAGCCAGGCTGAAAACTCGGCCGAAACCCTAGAGGACGGTGAGAACTATACCTACATGGAGCATCAGTGGGACGAAGCCTACGGCTACGTGTACGGCACCTCACCCAACCCCGCTGACCCAAATACTACACTGGGAGAGAACGACGCCTTTATGTACAAGTACATTGGTCGGGTGGAGGGGGACGCCAGTTTTGTCGGCACGGCCGAAACGATCTTTGAGGCCTTCAAACGCGGTCGGGCGGCCATTGTTGAAAACCAATACGGAGTGCGGGACCAACAGATCGCGATTCTTCAGCAAGAACTGTCCAAGATCATCGGCATCCGAGCCGTGCACTACCTGCAACAGGCCAAAGACGCGATCAATCAGCCCAATCCGGACTACGGCGGCGCGTTTCACGACCTTTCCGAGGGCTACGGCTTTATCTACAGCCTGCGCTTCACCCGGCAACCCGGCACCAACGATCCCTACTTCAGCCGAGACGAGGTAGACAGCTTTCTCAACGACCTGCTGGGTGATGGGCAAAATGGTCTGTGGGATGTGACCCCTGAAACTCTGGACGCTTTGTCCGAAGCCATTGCCACTCCCTTTGATTTCAGTGTGGCCCAGGCCGCCAACAACGAACTGTAAGCATGAAAAAGCTATTCTTTGGAATAATTATCACTTTGGCCGCTGCCTGCGTTCCTGACGACGAACCGACCGTAGCGATCGAAAGCGAAACGATTGAGCGGAGCCCGATGCTGACGCACTGGGCCGACAACCTCATCCTACCGGCCTACCGCTCGTACGGACAGACCCTGCAAACGCTGCGAGAGACCACCGAAACGTTCAACCAAGACCCCAACGAAAGTTCACTCTCGGCACTGCGCACCGCCTGGCGGGAGGCGTACCGGGCATGGCAGTGGGTGAGCATGCACGAGATCGGTCCGGCGGAAGCGGCTTCGCTGCGCAACTTCACCAACATTTATCCCACCAATGCGGCGGCTATTGAGCAAAACGTAGCCGACCGGAACTACACTCTCAATCTTCCCTCGAAGTACAACGAACAGGGTTTTCCGGCGCTCGATTATCTGCTCTACGGACTGGCGAAGACAGATGAGGAGTTGTTAGCCCGCTACACTGATCCTGAAGGGGGCGAAAGCTACCGCACCTACCTACAGGAAGTGGTCAACCGCATGGATGGACTTACTACCCAGGTAATCGCCGAATGGGAGACTACCTACCGTGATAGCTTCGCGGGCAATACTGCCGCCTCGGCCACCGGGTCGTTTAATACCCTGGTGAACGATTATTTGTTTTATTACGAAAAGGCGTTGCGCGCGGGCAAGGTGGGCATTCCGGCTGGGGTGTTTTCCGGAGCGCCGCTGCCGCACACCGTGGAGAGCCGCTACGCTGGGGATGTTTCTAAGGAGCTACTACTGGAAGCCATCGACGCGGCACAGCATTTCTTCAAGGGTCAGGCCCCTGGTAACGAGCAGTCGGCAATGGGGCTAGCGGCTTACCTGGACCAGGTGGATGCCTCCCGGGAAGCCGAGCCGCTCAGCGCGCAGATCAACGCCCAGTTCGACGCGGCGCGAGAAGCAGCGCGGCAACTAAAGCCCAACCTGGGGCAGCAGGTTGCAGACGATAACCAAGTGATGCTGGCGGCCTACGATGCGCTGCAACGCAACGTGGTGCTCATAAAGGTGGGTATGTTTCAGGCCCTCAACGTGAAAGTGGATTTCGTGGATGCGGACGGAGACTAGTGCCGCAGACACTAAATCATTATACAATTACAAGTCGCTCGCTTCTAGCGAGTGACGGCTATCAAACGTAAATGTACGTTCAATAGCCGTCACTCGGCACAGCCAAGCGACTTTCATAAGTGATTAAAAACTTAGTGCCTACGGCACTAGCGGGGCATAGAAACCGGACACAATGAACGTCGAAGGAACAAAAGAGGGATACTTCACCCGCCGCCGCATTTCATCATTCGTTATTCCGCATTCGTTGTTCAACACGCTTTCCTTACCTTTTCGCGCCTCACGCCCGTTCCTCAGACCAACCTGCTCATTGCGGTGAGCGTGTTCAGCTTGCAGTTCGTGCTCACGGTGCTGATTCCGGGAGCGGAAGGTTTTCAAGAGTGGTTGTTTTTTGGGTTTCTGATCGGGCGGGTGCTGGGGGTATATCATCCGGCGGCGCCCGTGGATGCGCCGCTGGACACCACCCGGAAGGTGCTGGGCTGGCTGGCCCTGCTGATCTTTCTGCTGTGCTTTAGTCCGTCGCCTTTTGTGTTTGATTAGCATTCACGGTGGCTTCAATCTGCAACGGCCAACGAATTTCCACTCAACAATCACTAAACCAAGCCGCTTCGGTTTATATACCTATCGCGATGAATTTTCTGGCGCACTTTCTCTTGTCGCACCAAACTCCGGAACGGACGGTAGGCAGCTTCTTGGGTGATTTTGTGCGCGGAAAGCGCTATCAAACCTATGGCCCCGAGATTGCCCAAGGGATTATACTACACCGCGAGATTGACCGGTTCACGGATGCGCATCCGGTGTTTCGGCAGAGCAAGCGCCGTTTGGTTCCGCAGCAGGGACACTATGCCGGGGTGGTGGTCGATGTCTTTTACGATCATTTGCTGGCCCGGCACTGGAAGCGTTACCACCACGAACCGTTGTCCGATTTCGCGCCGGAGGTTTACGCTACCCTCCGCGGGCAATACGAGCAGTTGCCTCCGCTGGCGCAACGAGTCCTGGATTATATGGAAACTCAGGACTGGCTGACCAACTACACGCATCGCGAAGCTATCCGGCGTACGTTATCCGGTATGCAGCGCCGAGCCAAATTTCCCAACCAAATGGGCCAAGCCATCGCTAATTTGATAGAAAACGAATCAAGCTATACCCAAGAATTCGAGGCCTTTTTCCCCCAATTACAACAGCACGTGAGCGACCTCCAGGTTAAAAGGTTCTAGGTTAAAGGTTCTGGGTTCTAGGTTCTACGCTAAGTAAACCCAGAACCTAGAGCTCAGAACCTCGGACTTCAAAAACTAGAATCTCAGGTAAATTAACAAAAAGATAATTGCCAGATTTCGTCTTATGCCGCTTCCTGTCGTACCTTGCTGCCTTTGACGCATACGAAACTTATGATTACTCCGATTCAACTCGTGGTCTTTGACATGGCGGGCACCACGGTAGCGGGTCACCACGAAGTGCATCACGCCCTGCAGCAGGCCCTGGCCCACGAAGGGTACGAGATCAGCTATGACGAGGCCAACGCGGTGATGGGCTGCCCCAAACCGGTGGCCATTTGGCAGTTGCTAAAAAAACGTGGGGCGTCAGACCAAGCTACGGACGTCTACGTTGATCAAATTCACCGAGATTTTGTGCAGCGCATGGTGCATCACTACGAAAACCATCCTGAGGTGAAGGAAAAAGAGGGCGTGCAACGTACCTGGGAGCTGCTGCGCAAGCACGGCGTTCGAGTTGCGCTTGACACCGGCTTCAGCCGCCCCATTGCCGATGCGATCATCAACCGGCTAGGTTGGCGCGACCTCATCGACGTCAGCGTGACCAGCGACGAGGTGCAACACGGAAGGCCGTGCCCGGACATGATCTTCCGGGCGATGAAACGCACGGGGGTGTCTGACGTGAAGGTGGTGGCCAAGGTGGGCGACACCGCCTCGGACTTGCAGCAGGGCACCGAAGCCGGATGCGCCTTCGTGGTGGGAGTGACCACGGGAGCTTATTCGGCCGAAGAATTACAGCGCGAGCCCCATACGCACCTCATTGAGCAGCTGCCGGAGTTACTACCAATTTTAGCAGTGAAGAACTAATTGATCCTTCGGTGAGAAAGCGTTGGATAGGTCAATTCCCATTTCTCACCGTACAGGGATTTGTACTGTACTACCACAGTTACCGTACTATCAACCCTTATTTCTTCTACTAAAGACGCAATATATTCAGCTCGGTTCAAGTACAAGACTACAGTGTTCTACCCACCTTCACCAGCACCGTGACCGCGCCATCGCCGTTGAGATACGGCTGGAACATGGTTTTCAACCCAATGGTATACTGCTGCCTTATCCGAACCTCTTGTTCCACAATGATGCTGCCGCCCAGCGAGAAACGATGCTCCGGCGAGCCTTCGGACTGAGGCCAGCCCGGATAGCCCCGATAGAATGGGTCTCGCACGTACATGAGTGACGGACCGGTTCCGATTTTGAAGTCATACGCGCGGTCGTTGCCGAAGGGGGAAAAGAAAAAGTTACCGTCAAGATGTACGGTAGCGCTTCTTAAGAATAGGGTGATGTACTCGGGGTTTTCGTACCACCGCGAGTCGCCGTACCCCGCCCCGATTGCCAGTGAGCCACTGAAGTAACGGTTCCAGCGGCGAAGCGCTTCCCCCTCTAGCTTCACAACGTACACGTCGCCGGTTCCTAAGAAAGATACTCCTACTCCCAATTTCAACTCGTCCACCGGTTGTGAGTAAACCAACAGCGGCAACTGAACCAACGAAATGAAGAAAATTACAAACGGCAAACGGTAACGAAGCATGGTGAGAACAAACGATGGTTCTGAGTCCACCCGCTCAAAATTCATTCCAACCTAAGGTATCCACTTGCCCTTGCCAAAGTCGGGTTTGCGCTTCTCCAGAAAGGCATTGCGACCCTCTTTGGCTTCGTCGGTCATGTAGGCCAGGCGCGTAGCTTCTCCGGCAAACACCTGCTGCCCCACCATGCCGTCGTCGGTGGCGTTAAAGGCAAACTTGAGCATCTTGATGGAGGTGGGTGACTTTTGGAGAATCTCCTGGGCCCAGTCGTAAGCGGTATCTTCCAGTTCATCGTGGGGCACCACGGCGTTCACCATGCCCATGTCGTAGGCTTCTTGCGCCGAATAATTGCGCCCCAGAAAGAAAATCTCGCGGGCGCGCTTCTGGCCCACCATCTTGGCCAGGTAAGCCGAGCCGTAGCCCCCGTCGAAGCTGGTAACGTCGGCGTCGGTCTGCTTAAAGATGGCGTGCTCAGCACTGGCCAGCGTGAGGTCGCACACCACGTGCAGGCTGTGCCCGCCGCCCACCGCCCAGCCGGGCACCACCGCGATCACCACCTTGGGCATGAACCGCATCAAACGCTGCACTTCCAGAATATTGAGGCGCGGCACCCCGTCGTCGTCCACGTAGCCCTGCTGACCGCGGGCCCGCTGGTCGCCGCCGCTGCAAAAGGCGTAGACCCCGTCCTTGGGAGAAGGTCCTTCACCCGACAGCAGCACCACTCCAATGGCCGGGTCTTCGCGGGCGTCGAGAAAGGCTTCGAACAATTCGGCTACCGTCTTGGGGCGAAAGGCGTTGCGCACCGCGGGCCGGTTGAAGGCAATGCGCGCCACTCCGTCGGACTTGCGGTAGGTGATGTCTTCGTAGGTTTTGACGGTCGTCCAGGAAGCATGGTTCATAAAAACAGAAATATCGGACCCCGAACAAGGAATGTTGAATGATGAAGTGCTAACCTTTACTTCATCATTCGATATTCATCACTCGATATTCATCATTCGAAATTAAACGTCTTCTTCTTCGGTGTTGGTGCTGATGCGCTTGGGTTCGGACGACGAGCCCCCGAAAATCTGAGTAGGAATGATCTTGCGAATAAATGATGAACCCCCTTGGTCCGATTGGTTCTGTTCGGCTTCGGCTTCGCGCAGGGCGCGCTGCCACATCGGGGCGAAACCTTGGGCGCTTTCGGTCATGATGGCAATGGCCCGCTGGTACACGTGCAGGTTCATCACCTCGCGCCGACCCGGCTTCTGGGCCAGCGTCTGGTTGGTGATACGCAGGTTTTCGTTTTCCTTCTTGAGGCGCTCATTCTCCAGGCGTCGCCCTTCGGTAGCCTCGGCCTCGATCTCCATTTTGTTCTGCAAATGGTTCTTTAGGGTGCCGATCTCCCGGCGCAGCGATTTGCGCTTCATGGTCTCACGCATATAAGTAATAAGCACAACTAATAGCCCAACTCCTAAACCAATGAGAAAGGGCGGTATCAAAACGTTTAAATCTTCCATAGATATGTCTTGGTTGCGTAGAAAGTTATTTTCCTACAAACCACTAAACACATTTGCGACCGATTGGTTTAGCGCTGCGATGCAACTTTCTGTAAATCAGTTCGTTGTCGTTCGTTGCGCCTAATACAGTTCAACCACTTGATAGTCTTCCTGATAGCCTAAACCACGAACAAACGTGCGCTGAAAACGGACGTAATCGTCTTGTTTGTTCTGGTAGTTAAACGTCATCGTAGAATCAGTCTTAATGGTCACCGCAACGATAAAATCGTTTCGTGAATCATCGCCAATGGTACTGAAGGTATCACCCACTGCCGCCCTAAAGTCTGCGTGTAAGTACCTAAAGTCGGGATCGTCAGGAAAACGCTCGATAAGACGGTCCTCTTCGTCAATGCGAAGGTACTGTCGCATCACTCCGTCTCCTCCAACAAGAGAATAAAAGTGATAGAACAGTTCTCCGTTGATTTGCAGGGTATCCGTTATCTCCGTATAGTTCTGTTCGTTTACTTCCCATCGATTTCCAACGTGCATGGGTAAAAATGACGCGAGGGTAGAGTCAGCGGGCGTTGCATCCTCCTGGGTAGGAGTAAGCTCGGCGAGTATCTCGTCCCAGGTGCATCCGTACAGCGTGGTGAGCCCCAGCGCAAGCGCTACAAAGCATTTCATTAGCGTATAGTTAAGTTTAACTACTGTATATTCTCAAGACCCGGATTTAGTTTGATTGGTTGGTTAATCATCAAAAAATAATTTTTAACCTGACTGATTTCACTGTTACCTCACCGAGTGACACCCTCAAACAGATTGAATTGC
This sequence comes from Cyclobacteriaceae bacterium, assembly GCA_965217305.1. GTDB lineage: Bacteria > Bacteroidota > Bacteroidia > Cytophagales > Cyclobacteriaceae > Tunicatimonas. The sequence continues at coordinate 611,342 of CBDCHN010000012.1, read as the reverse complement.
ACTCCTGCTTGCCCGTTGATGCCCAGGGTACTGAATCCGTACGCTTCAAAATAATTGGCGTTGGTCAGGTTTTTCACGTCGGCAAACAAACTCAATCCGTTGGTCACCCGGTAGCTGGCGTGGGCGTTGAGCAACAGAAAAGCATCGAGCGTAGCTGCATCGGTAGTAAACGTACCAAAATTGAAGTAAAGATCGTCCCGCTCACTCTGGTACTGCGCCTGTAGCGATACGTTGACTCGGGGGGTAGGGGCAAAGCGCAACGAGCCCGAAAGGCTGTGCCGGGGCCGCCGCAGCAGGTCCGCGAAGGTAGAGTCCTGCTCCTGGCTGCCCCTCACGGTGGTGGTGCCCTCCAGATACGTATACTGCCCGTCGATGCACCAGTGCTCGCTCAACTGCCAGAAGGCTTCCAATTCCAGACCTACCCCATTCTGCCGGTCCTGGTTCAGGTAGCCGTTGACGAACACCACCACGTCGTCGATCCGACGCCGGAAGTAGGTCGCTTGTAACGTGCTCTTGCCATCACCAGGTACCCACTGCAATCCGGCTTCCGCCGTGCGGCTTCGCTGGGGCTTCAGGTTGGCATTGCCCCAGGGGGCGGCGTATAACTGGTACAGGGTGGGTGCCTTGAAGCCCGTGCCCAGCGAGGTGAAAGCTTTTAGGGTAGGGGTAATCTGGTAAGAGGGAGCCACCGAAACGGTAGATGCCGAACCAAACTGAGAATGGTGATTGAATCGATATCCGAGTTCAGCATTAAATCCTCCTACCGTATGAATCAGGAGCGTAGCATACGGACTCACGATTGTCACCGATGGGTCGGTGCGGACCGTCGACGTATCCTGCATCTGCTGCTGCTGTCCGTTTATGCCCACCATCAACCGCAAAAAATCATTGAGTCTAAGACTACCGTACAGATCGCCTTGATGGAAACGTCCGTCAAAGAATGTTTCTCCGAACTGCGAACGGAAGGTACGTTGGGTGCGGGTGTAGGCGTAGTGCCCGTGCAGGGTCAGTTGACCTAAATTTAATTCAGTTTGCAGACCGGAATTGAGCCAGCGCAGGGCGTAGGTGTCGGCCGCGTCCGTGAAGGCTCCGGCGTCGTTGTGACCGCTCACGGCCGAATAGCGGATGAACGGACTCACCCGCACCCCCTCGTGGGGGGTAAGGTGCACCGTCGCCTGTAGGCCATCGCGGGTGGCCCCGTCGCGATCAAAGCCGGTGCTGTCGGGCGGGGAGGCCGCTTCGCTGAGTCCGTCGGTGGTCCAGTGCTGGTAGCTCAGGTCGTAGCCCACCCGGCTCGCCGTGCCGCGCACGCCCAGGGTGCCCTGCCAGGTGTTGAGCGACCCCCCCGCCGCCGACCCGTAGACCGACAGGGGGGAAGGATTTGCCTCGCTGCGCGTGATGATGTTCACCACTCCCGCAATAGCATCGTTGCCGTACAGGGTCGACTGGCTGCCTTTAAGAATTTCAATGCGTTCGATCTGCTCGGGCGATAGCAGCCGCAGGTCAAAGGTGCTGCCCAGCAGCGTGGGGTCGCTCACGGGCTGCCCGTCGATCAGGATCAGGGTGTAGGCCGCATCCGCCCCGCGCAGGTAGAGGCTACGGTCTTTGGCCGGGTTGCTGTAGGCTCCGTTCACGATCACCCCGGCCTGGGTTTGCAGCAGTTGGGCCAGATCACTTCCCGCCTGCTGCGCGATTTGTTCTCGGGTGATAACCTGCACGGGCTTGGCCGTTTCTCGCCGCGGCAGGGGCACCTTAGCGGCAGTAATTACCAGTTCGCCGAGCAGCACGCTATCGGCGACGGCCTCGGTAGAATCCGCAAGGGTTTGGCCCCGGGCAGAAGAGATTTCACCGAAGATGAACCAATATATTAAGACAAGGGGAAGAAAGAAACGGTGCATGCCAGCCATTGGGTTTAGGGTGAAGAGCTGGCGGAAGGGGGGAGAAAGGAGTGCTATCGGAGCACGAATTTGGTACGCTGCACAGTGCACGCGCGCCCGGTGCGGCTTAACCGCCTCCGGAGTTCCGATCACAATCCCGACCTTTCCTCCGAAAGCCCGAATGCGTTTCTCCCGGGGCAGGTCTCCTGACTCGTCCGGTTACTCCGACCTTCCCATTCCGTTAGGAACAGTGGTGCGTGATGGGAGTAACCCGTTGGCGGACTTACAGTTGCGGGGACAGTTCCGGCTTTTCTGGCTTGATGCACCAAAGCACCGGATTCCCTTTTAATCGGCACGCGCTGACGGGCGCGCCCCGAACCCTGGGTGAGGTGAGGGGCAAAGATAGGAATATTAACCGTGCGAGCGTAACTTTGTGAAATTTATTGCTGTCTGTTGCCAACCTGCCTTAACGTTCCTATCTAAAACTAAAGTTAAATGAAGTTACTCTTTATCATTGCTATACTATTGGCGGCAGCTTGTGGACCGGTGCGTTCTCAGAATTTGGTTCCAAATGGCAGTTTTGAAGAATATTCCGGGTGTCCCGGCGGTCAGGGCGATATTGTCAAAGCTACTCCCTGGAACGGCTTTCCTGCCACCTCAGACTTTTTTCATAGTTGCGGTTTGGGCGAAGTGGGCGTACCTGATAATGGACCGGGTAGCCAGGATGCTTATTCTGGCAGTGGCTATGCGGGGATTATTGTGAACTGGAACGATCAACCGTATGACTATCTGTACGCGCCGTTAAGCGAAGCACTGCGGGCGGGCGAGCGCTACTGCGTATCGATGTGGGTGAGTTGCGCGGACCAGCCCCGATTGGCGACGGATGACCTCTGTATCTTTTTTACTCCCGAAATACCCAGCAGTGAAGCACTAGATACCCTCACTTACGCCCTGCGTAACCCGGTTGGCAACGTGCTCGATAATACCCAAGAATGGGTCCAGCTTAGCGACAACATCACGGCGCAGGGCAACGAACGGTTTATTGTGATTGGCTCGTGCCGGTCTGGTGCCGTAAACTTCGCCCCCCTAAACGCTTCCAGCTTTTTCGATCCTGATACGTACTACTATATTGATGAGGTGAGCGTGATTCCTGAGAATTTTGAGCTGGAAATTGAGGCCATTAGTACTCCCGGCGGAGTGTATTGTTCGGATGATTCGGTGGTGTTGAGGACGAATTTGGGAGCCGTAGGCAGTTCGGTCTGGAGTGATGGAACGAACAGTTCTTCAACGACAATTACAACCTCCGGAGTTTACTCCGTGACTACGCAAGTGGGATGCAGCACGTACAAGGCACGGCTGGAAATCAACTTTGAGGACTGTAGTTGTAACCTGCTGGTGACTAACGTATTTACGCCCAACGGCGATGGCAAGAATGATATCTTCCAGTTGATACCCGTAATTGAGGTTGCCCGGTTTGACCTAAAGATTTACAATCGCTGGGGAAAACTGGTCTTTGAAACCCAGGATGCCCAGCAGGGCTGGAACGGACAAATTAACGGAAATCTAGCCAGTCCGGGTGTATATCTGTGGACCGCTAAAATTTTCTGCATCAAAAACAATGAGCTTCTCGACAAGGAGTTGAAGGGCTATGTCAGTCTGCTAAAATAGAGTGAACCCCTATGGCAAGAAAATAAGTTACACCTTCAACGATTGCCACCGAATTAGTCGCCACCGACCATCCACCTTTCGATAAACACTGGTGTAGCGCAGGTTCACTGAGAACGGATCACCCTGATATCGACCGCTTACCCGCACCAAGCCATCCGCCAGCGCGGTTTCACCGAAAACGTGTAACCGGGGGGAGTGCTGCGGCTCGAACGACTCATAAACAATCTTGCCCGCCGCCACGCTGCTTACCAGATCTTCGGCAGATTCTTCCAGCCCGTTACTATGAATATAGAGCAGATCGGGGTGTAGCAGCTTGCGCAACGCGGCGGTATCGGCGGCGGTCATGGCCTCGAAGCGGACCTGTTCAGCGCGTAGTACCAGGGGAGCGGGATCTACTTGAGCAATAGCTTGCGTGGCAAAAATTGTCAAGAAAACAATCCAAAAAATAAATCGGAATAAAAAGGTATTCTGCATATTGTGAGGTCGGCACGGCCGGTTTGCGTCACGAATTTATTGGTGTTAAAATTGTTAGAAGTTTTAACAATCTCCAACCTAATCTTTCTAACATGCGCTCACTATTTTTTCTTATCGTCTTCCTTCCAACTTGGGCAAGCGCTCAATTGACTGCTCCCCGAAACGAAATCCGCGTTGGCATCAACCGGGCATTTTTTGGTTCAGGCGACGTGGTCGGCCCCTCGCTCTACGCTGAGTATAGCTACCGCCTCAATCCTTACCTCAGCGTGGCACCGCGTCTGCTGGGCGGAATGGCGGCGCGCGAGCAGCGACACCTTTACGATCACGTATCTTCTTTTGTGACCAACGTTTCGGCGCGCATCACTCCGCTGCCCCGTTTCTTGTATTTTTTCTCGGTAGACGTGGGGGGCTTGTACCACCGCTTCGCCAGCACCTACGGGTCCGTTGGCCAAACCAATCTTGATGGCAGTTCCAACGACTATTCGGAGCACCGTCAGGAAAACCTGTGGGGATTTGTCGGGGCGGTGAACACCAACTTTGTTAATCAAGAATCCTACACCCTCGGCGCTCGTCTGGAGCTGCTCACCAGCTTGTCGGGAGGCTACCTGAGCGCCGATTCTTATCAGTGGGGAGTGTATTACGCCAGAAGATTCTGAGGGATGGTGCGCCGGGTTCTTAGTAAAAATATCTGCGGTTGCTGATCAGAGCGGTTGAAAAATTCTGCATTGTAAGCAAAGAAGGTACCTACTATCGTTTTTCTAGCGCAGCTTGATTTACTTTGTGCTTTAAATGATGGTTCTATCCAAATTTTTTCCCAATGACTGAAGCAATCAATTTGAAGAAAGTAGCCTCTCACAAGTACGCCGATATTCTCCGCGTACCGGACGAACCCGTTCTCATTATCCAGTCCACCGCCACTTCTATCCCGCTGGCTAATTTTAAGAATATTTTCACCGAGGCCGGGGCGATTATTCAGCAAGAAGGAATCACCAAACTTGTTTTTGACAAGCGTAGCTTCAAGGTCTTTGATCCCGAGGCGATGGAATGGTATTTTACTGATTGGAAAGAAAAGATGTTTGCCCACGGGCTGCGCACCCACCGCAAGATTATGCCCGAGAGTGTTCCCTTCAAGTACAGCGTCGACACCAGCCGGAAAAGCATTTACGAACGCTTTCCCAACGGCAAGTTCCGGCAGATGGATATCCAGTACGTCGACACCATCGAGGAAGCGGTAGCCCGGTAGGGTAGGGCCTTGTAACCCCCGGCGCTAGTCAAGCTTTAGCGTCCTAAGGCGTTCTAGCACCATAGCAATGCTATCTGTTTCCCAGCGGGAAGTCCCGGATTCTACGACCCAACAAACGGGCGGACCGGCCAGCACCCGCACCAACGGAGCCTCGTCCCGACCGGTTACCACCGTGTAACCGGTTCTTTCCAGGGCCCGGCGGGTCCAAAAGCCCTCCAGCGAAGCGCCTTCCAGCCGTACAAGATGCCCGGCGGGTCGGGAGACCCCAAAGGTGCCCGTATGCCGATCAAAGGTGACCCCCTCACTATCGAATACCGCTCCCAGTTCGCCGCGAAGCACCAAGTCTTCGGGTACCCCGGCTTGCAATTGCCCCCGGTGCATCAGCCACAACTGATCGGCCATCAGCAGGGCCAGGTCCAGGGCGTGCGTTGACAGCAGAACCGTTTTTTGGTGCTCATGGGCCAGGCGAAGCAGCAGTTGCAGCACGGCCACGCGGTTAGGCACGTCCAGGTGGGCGGTGGGTTCGTCCAAAATAAGCAAGGGGGTGTCTTGGGCCACCGCCCGGGCAATCATCACCTTCTGCCGTTCACCGTCACTCAGGGCACCGATGGGCCGACGGGCAAATCCCAGGGTGTCGGTGCGCTGTAGAGCCTGCCTCACCGCCTGTTTGTCCTCTGCCGACATCCGACCGAGCCAACCCGTGTAGGGATAGCGACCGGTAGCTACCAAGTCGTAGGCGGTCAGGTTGGCGTCGGGGGCTTCGGTGAGCACCACGGCTAGTTGGGTGGCCCGCTGCGCTGGGTTAAGACTGGTGAGGGGGTGCCCGTTGAGCAGTACCCGGCCTCTCAGCGGTGGTTGCATGCCCGCCAGGGTACGCAGCAGGGTGGACTTTCCGCAGCCATTGGGGCCCAGTAGTCCGATGATTTGACCCGGCGTAGCATCAAACGCTAATCGTTCGGCTACCGGATGAATTTGTCGGCCGCGGCGGTATCCGACGGTGAGCTGCTCAGCCGCCAGAAAGGGTAGGGGAGGAGGCATCGATCGCACCCCGCTACCCCTTGATCAAACTCAACGCAAAGCCGCCACCGGGTGCCAAATCAACCGATAAAGTCGTTGAAGCATCTACCGCCACCTCCTTAATGGTCAAACTAGTGGGGTTATCATCCCAATGAGCGTCCGGGCCGTCGCGGTAGAGCACGGCTTGATACGAAGCTCCTTCTTCCAGAAAGTCGAAAGTGAGATTGACCGAGCGGGCTTCCTCGTCGGTGATGCCGCCCACGAACCAGTTGCCCGTTTCGCGCTCCTGCCGGGCGATGGTCACGAAGTCACCCACTTCGCCGTTAAGCACCCGCGTTTGCTCCCAGTTCACGCCCACGTCGCGAATAAACTGCAAGCCCGGTTGGTCCGCGTAGCTTTCGGGCAGGTCGGCGGCCATCTGCACCGGACTATAAATGACTACGTACAGCGCCAGTTGGTGCGCCAGGGTCGTATTAACTTGGTTGCCCTCCTTGTAGGGTTCCATCTTGATGTTGAAGATGCCTGGGGTGAAGTCAATTGGGCCACCCAGCATGCGGGTGAAGGCGATGATGGACAGGTGCTCGGGTGGGTTACCCCCGTCGGAGGCCCAGGCATTGAACTCCTGTCCGCGTAGTCCCTCGCGCGAAATCATGTTGGGATAGGTGCGGCGTAGCCCCGTGGCCTTGATGGGTTCGTGCGCATTGACGGCCACTTGGTAGTCGGCGGCCTTGATCACCGCTCGGTGGTAGTGGTTCACCATCCACTGCCCGTGGTGGTACTCGCCCTTCGGGATGATCGGCCCCACGTAGCCCGACTTCACCGAGTGGATGCCCAGCGATTGCATTAGGGCGTAGGCGGTGTCCATCTGCTGCTCGTAGGTGCGGGGGGCGGCCGAGGTTTCGTGGTGCATAATTAGCTCCACGCCCCTTTCCTGGCCGTAGCGCACCACCTCTTCCAGGTCGTAGTCCGGGTAGGGCGTGATGAAGTCAAATACTCCCTCCCGGTCCTCGAAGCCAATCCAGTGATCCCAGCCGGTGTTCCAGCCTTCAACCAGCAAGCCTTTGATGTTGTTGTCGGCCGCAAAGTCGATGTAGCGCTTGGCGTTGGCGGTGGTGGCCCCGTGTTTCTTGCCGGTGACCTGCTCGGTGGTGTAGCTCGACATATCTTGCGTGCCTTCCATGTCCCAGGTGGAAATGCCCAGGTGCATCTCCCACCAGATGCCTACGTACTTCATGGGCGTGAACCAGGCCACGTCGCCCAGTTTATTGGGCTCGTTCAGGTTCACAATCAGCTTCGACTCGATGAGCCCGGCGGCATCGTCGCTGATCTGGATGGTGCGCCAGGGAGTGCTGAACGGCAACGCGCGCTTCACTTTGTAACCGAGTCGGTCGGAACCCACCAAGCCGCTTTCCATGCGTAGATTGTCGGCATCGATGCGCAGGGTCATATCGGCGTAGTCGACCAGCGCGGCTTCGTGGAAGCTCAGGTGCAATCCGGCGGCGGTGCGCATGGTGACGGGAGTGTTGACGGCGTTTTCCGGGATGTAGGAGGCGTTCAGGTCCGGATGGTCGCGCTTGCTCAGGGCGTCGATCTCAGTAAAGGAACTGGTATTGAACAAATGCTCGTAAATGTCCCAATCGCCGGGCATCCACCAGCAGCGGTGATCGCCGGTGAGCGCAAATTGGGTACGTTCGTCGATAATGACAACGCTATCGACGCCATCCTGCTCCGGAAAGTGGTAGCGAAAGGCCACGCCGTCGTCGTAGGCCCGGAAGATCACGTCTAGCCTCCGGTTGGGCGCGGCAGACTCCCGCAGTTGCACCCGCAATTCATGATAGTGATTGCGCACTTCTCGTTGTTCTCCCCAGGGCATCTTCCAGGTTTCGTCGGCCGATTGGGTTTCGGTGTCAATCACCTCCAAACCAGCCGACAGGGCGGGCTGCCCCTGAAACTCGAAGCCCAGGGAAGAGGGCTGAATCACGGTGTCGCCCCGGTGCGTGACGCTGTAGGTAGGTACGCCCTCCGGGCTGAGGGCAAAGTTGATCGTATTGATCTGGGAAGGAGACTCGAGGGTGACCATTTTGTCAGAAGAGGAAGAAGTGCAAGCGGCCAAACCGAGCAGGCTTACGGCCAAGAGATGGATTAAATTCATAGGCGAAATTACGCAATCTCTGGCAAAGATTTTTTCAGATACATCAGTTATTGCTTGAGGTTGTCCTTGTCCTGCTGCGTTTCGTGGTCCAGCGTATCCTGTCCCAGGTAACGGGCTGCCGCGCTTTCTACCACGTGGATCAAAATGTAGGCAGATTCTATCCAACCCGTAATCTCCTCAATTACCATACGAGCCAGCAAATTTAAATGTTTGCTGGGCAAAACAAACAGTTTACTACCTTCTAACTTTCTAATCGGTAGTAGAATTCTATCCAGAGCATAGAGTATCTCACTAAAATCGTTTTCGTTATTGAAATTGAGAGAAAATCCTTGACTCCACACTATTTTTTACTACTATTGTTTATGAAATACTTAATCTGCCGCCTTTTCATCAGCGCGCTTTATGCGTTGCTTAGCATGAGTCATGCTTATGGGCAGGAAACTGTTGCCCCTAGTCTTTGGCAGGTTGAAACCAAGGACGGAAACGTATACTACGGAGAAATCATTACCCAATCGCAGGAAGTCATGCGCCTGGAAACTGAGAGCCTAGGGATCATTGATATTGCTGTAGAAACGATCAAGAACGTCAGAGAAGTGAGACCGGAAGAACTAAAGGATGGTAAGGTGTGGCCCAGCAATGCCCAAGCAACCCGTTATTTTATTGCTCCCAACGCCTACGGACTCCGAAAGGGGGAAGCGTATTATCAAAACGGGTTAATATTTTTCAATCAGGCCAGCATTGGCGTAACGGATAATTTCTCGATAGGCTTAGGGGTGGTGCCCCTTTTTCTGTTTGCCGGAGCGCCTACTCCCATCTGGATCACGCCCAAATTTTCAGTACCTATCAAAGAGAACAAGTTTAACGTAGGAGGTGGTGCCCTCATCGGAACCGTGCTGGGAGAAGATGTGGGTGCCTTTGGTATGGCCTACGGGGTAGTTACGGTAGGAGACCGCAACAAAAACCTCAACCTGGGACTAGGATACGGATTTGCCGGCGGGGAATGGGGCGACCTGCCGCTGATTCATATCGGCGGAATGGTCCGCCTCAGTGAGAAAGGGTATTTGTTGAGCGAAAATTATTTGATTACCACCGGAGGAGAGGCCGCCGGTCTGTTCTCATTGGGAGGACGCACGCTGTGGAACCGCTTTTCGCTGGATTACGGGCTATTAATTCCAATAGGGGATAGTGGCGGATTCTTCGCTTTTCCGTGGGTGGGTTTTGTGATTCCTTTGGGAAAATAAAAAGGTAAAAACGTAAATAGAAATTTGTTCATAATTGTAGTGATAGGTTAGGTAGATAGAGGTTAGTTAAGCAGTAGTCTTTAGGGGTTTTGTAATTGCCAGACGTTCTCGGTAGCCGGGCATTGGCCTTTAAGCTTGCCGGGTACTTCAGCGCTGTCGATGGGCGTGATGCTATAGCCATTTTCGTAGTGTTCTTTGATCTCTGCTTCACTCACCGAGAACGGAGGACCCTCCATGCATTGCTGGTCGTACTCGAAGGTGATGAGCAACTGCGGTGCCCGCCGGGTGATAGCTGTCAGGTGCGCCGCGTAGCGACGACGCATGGGGGCGGGCAATGCCACCAGTGCGGCGCGGTCGTAGATGGCGTCTACCAAACCGAGCGTTTCGCCCGTCAGATCAAATACATCACCCACGAACACATCGATATCTTCGGATTGATAGTGCTTCAGTTTGCCCACGAGAGTCACGGAGGGGGTTCGGCCGAGTTCGCCAAACAACTGATCAATGGCGCGTTGGCTCAGTTCTGATCCCACCACCCGGTAGCCCCGTTCCAGCAGCCAGGCAATGTCGCGCGACTTGCCGCAGAGGGGTAGAAACAGTCGGCTACGCTTCCCTAGTGAAAGCTTCGTGAGGTGGGCCACGAGCCAGGGATGGGCTTCGGAACGGTGAAAGCCGATGTCGTTGTCGGCCCAGCGCTGTTGCCAATAGTGCGCGTTCATAGTTACGACTTTGAAGAGTTGAAATCGAGTATCTTTTGCGTTTGGTGCCCCGTCCGGGACGCTCGGTAGTGCCGGTAAAGTTATTCACGCTTAAACCAAGCCCGGAGCGTCCCGTCGAGGACTTCAAAACCCCATGCGTTAGGCGATTGCTCCACGCAACGCCCGCGCGGGGATACGATCACTGACCCGCCGCAAAGTCAGCGGGGGGAGTCACGAATGCCAGCACCGCCTCTCGGATGCGCGGTAAACCCGCTTCGGAGTCGTAGCTACCGTCTTCAGCGACCAATTCCTTGTTTAGGGGGAACAGCCGTTCGTAGAGCCGCTGATCGTCTACTTCTTCCTGCACGTGCAGCGTTTCCTGGCGGTCGAACACCTCACCCCACACCGTGCGCACGTCGGCCCAGAATGTCTTGTTCTTTCGCCACCAGTCGGCCGCCGTCTGGCAACGGGCATCATCCACGCGTTGGTAGGTGTTCAAGCCCTTTTCGTGCACCAGCACCCGGTCCTTATCGCTCCGGCGGCGAATCTTCACGTTGTCCTGCTCGTGGATATGTCCTTCTTCGGTAATCTCGTGGTGGTTGGTTCGCTGCAAGATATTGTAGTCGTCGCGGTGGGTGTACTCCCGGCGGGGCAGGGGCGCGTCTACCGTGCTCTCCCAGTAGTGTCGTCCGTCGGCGTGCACCCAGGTGGCACTTCCTTCGTAGCGGGGCGCATCATCCACCTGAAATACCTTTTGCGCCCACTGCCCCAGCGTTTGGTCGGTAGGTAGGCTTTCGTAGTGCCAGACATTGTCTCCGGCGAAAGTGTATAGTTCAGTGTTTTCGTAGTGCCAGTCCTGCCGCCAGTGCTTCAGGGCGAAGCTGTCGTTCATCACCAGAATGTGCTGGATGGATATAAACTCCGGCTGGTCTTCGATCAGCCCCACCCACTCCAGCGCGCTGGCGGTATAGCGATCGTGGAATTCGTACTTGACACTGGGGGCAAAGGTCTCGGCGTAGCGGAAGTCAACTTCGTAGCAACCGCACTGCGCCTTGATGGCCTCGTGGTCCTGGTCAGGTTGGGCAACACCTGGCTGGGCAACACCTCGCTGGGCAACACTTTGCTGGGCAACACTTTGCTGGGCAACACTTTGCTGGGCAACACTTTGCTGGGCAACACTTTGCTGGGCGACACCTCGCTGGGCGACACCTCGCTGGGCAAAGAATGGGGCGCAAACAAGCAGCGCGGATACTAAAGCTCGGATATTTTTCATGATTAAATCAAATTAAATGGAAAAATTAAAACTGCCTACTGCCATTGGGCTGCACCACGTACTGAAAGGTGTAGTGACGACCGTCGTCGGATCCCGGTACAAATTCGGAGGTAATTTCCGGGTTACCCCGGTAGTAGCTTAGCACCTCTAGCTTGGCGTAATTGCCTTCGGCAGTGCGCAGCACAATGATGCGCCCGGGTAGGGGTAGCACGGCGTTGGGCGGACTGCCCTCTGCGCCAGTGTAGTTGTACCAGCCGTTACCTGAGCCAGTCGGAATAGCCCGCTCGGTTTCACTATCGGTTTCATAGCCACTTTCGGGAGCTTCCGCCAGGTCATCAAAGGCGCCGGTCACTATCTGCGCTTCACCTTGTCCGGGACCGGAAGTGCCGCCGTTCACCAAAATGGTAGTACCAGCCAGCGCGATATCCCACTGCGTAGAGTTAGAGTCAGCTTTATCCACAATCTTTCCGTCGGTCAAACTGTAAAAGGTATAGTTGGGGGGCGGTCCCTGACCGGGAGGGCCGGAGACGGCATCGGCATCCGCCGGAATGTCTTCGGCGGTTTGCACTTCCAGGTTAGTTGAGCCGCCGGTTTCATCGTCGTCGTTATCGCTACAACTGCCAAAGAACAGCAAGCAACTGAGTAGCCCGAAGTATAGTCCAAAAGGAATTGATTTCATGAGAATAAAAATTTAGCGGTTAAGGATTAGATTGGTTAAAATTCAGTTGCACCCCGGCGAAGAAGATGCGCCCGGCCAGGGCGGGCTCGTTGGCCGTGGTTTGGCCGAAAAGGTTGTTAGAACCGGCCTCCAGCGTGAGCCAGTCGCCCAGGTGCTTGCGGGCCGCCAGGTTCACCAGCCAGTAGCCGTCGGCGTATTCGTTGGCCGCATCCAGCACCGTGTTGCCGTTAAAGTCGCCCAGCCCCCAGCGGCCGCGGTAGAGTCCACGCAGCGAGACATCGAAACCGTAGCGTGGGTTAGTGTAGCACACCTTGGCGTTGCCCGAATGACGCGAGCGATTGAACAGTCCGCCATAGTCGGCGGTCGTTACCGCCACGGTGCGATTGCTCGCGTCGCGGCGAAACATCTTGCCGTTCCTGATGCGCCGGTAGGCGTCCCGGTCGCGCGTGTCCAAATACTGGTACCCGGCACTGAAGGCCAGATCGGGATAGGGTTTATAGTCTAGCTGGACTTCCGTACCCTGGGTGACTACGCTGGCGAAGTTGAAATAGCTAAACACGTTCTGGCCGTTGGTTTTGCGGGCAATCGGCGCGGTTTCGATCAGGTCGCGGATGTTGTTGCGGAAGGCATTTAGTTTCACACTCAGCTTTTTGCCCGGCGTGAGCACCGCCCCTAGATTGTAGGCCAGCGAACTTTCGGCTTGAATTTCCTGAACGGTGTTCGGATCAATGAGCACCCGCTCGATCTGCCCCTGCTCCTGCAATGCGGCAAACTCCTCCTGCACCACCTGCGATCCGAACACACTGTAGCCCGCCACGGGATTGGTGAAGCTAAGCAGCAGCTGACGAAAATCGGGCGCTTTGTACCCCCCGCCGAAGGAAGCTTGCAGACGCAGCCACCGATTGGCGGTATAGCCCACGGCCAGCTTCGGACTCAGCCGATCGGCGTAGGCGCTGTGGGCGTCGTAGCGCCCTCCGGCCACCACGTTCCAGCGGTCGGTGGGTTGCCACTGGTGCTGGGCGAAGGCGTAGGTAGACCCAAAGCGGTTCACGTCATCGTAGCGCGTAGCCTCCACCTGTTCGGTGAGGAAACCCGCTCCGCCGGTGATGATGTGGCGGTCGTTCGCGTACCAGTCGTACTGCGCCTCGCTCCGCTGGAAGTTTTGGTTAAACGTACTTAAGTCGTAAAGCTGATTATCAGTAGCGTAGGTAAGGTTACTTTCGGTAGTGTATCCGCTCATGTAATGCCGCACCTGTAGCTTATGGCGGTCATTGGGCCGGTATTCCAGGATGGGCAGCACGTTCCAGTCCGAGCGTTCGTGGTAGCTTTTCAGGCGAACAACTTCTTCGTCGGGGGTGATCTCCAGTTGGTCTTCGCTGCTTTCTTGGTAGAACCGACTGCTTACCCGCAGTTTCAGTTGGTTATTGATGCGATAGGACAGCTTGGGACCAAAGGTAAGCGCCTCGTACGGAGCTACGGTTTGGGATGTAGAGTTGTCGGTCAGGTCGTAGCCATCGGAGCGCAAGCGGTTGGCGAACAGCCGGGCGGATAACCTTTCGCCTCGGTACCCAGCTTCGGCCTGCGCATCCCAGGTGCGGAACGAACGGTACTGGGTACCCAGCGTGCCGTTCCATCCGGGGTTGTTGCCCTTGGTGATGATGTTAACCACTCCGGCCATGGCCTCGCTGCCGTAGAGTGAGGAAGACGGGCCACAGATGATCTCAATGCGCTCGATGTTGTTGACGGTGAGGCGCGACAGGTCAACGGTACCCGCCGTGCGGCCGATCACCGGTTCGCCGTCGATGAGGATTAGTATATAATCGGACGACATCCCTTGCATTTGTAGTCCGGCCCCGTGGTCGGAGATCATCTGCAGACCGGTTTGCTCAGCCAGCACTTCATCGAGCCGCAGCGAGCCGATGCGTTCGATTTGCTCTTTGGTAACCAGTTGCACGGGCACGGGAATGTTGTCGACGGATCGTGCGGTGCGGGTGGCGGTGACCACCACTTGGTCGTCTAGCGTCTCGGAAGTTTCCTTTAGCGTGAGCGTGATCGTGGAATAGTTAGGATCGCTGAGGTTAACGGCCTGAGTGACCGACTCGTAGCCCACGTGCGTTATCAGTAGGGTAACGGTGGCGGGCAACGGTCCCAAAAGGCGGAAGTTTCCCTCGGAGTCGCATACCGTACCCCGGCCCGAAGACTGCAAAATTACGTTGGCGCCCGGTAGGGCTATCCCGGATTGATCTACTACCCTACCATCGACTACCGGGGACTGGGCTACCCCTTCTGTCGCAACGGTTCCGATGAGAAGGACAATCAAGCTTGGCAGGAAGAAGGTGGGACGCATTAACTGACTACTGTTATTTAGACTAGGTAAAAATAATAATCCAAACATAAAGAGGCGTAGGTTAAAACGCAAGATTTGTTTAGAATAAATCTAAATAATTTAATTTTAGTCACTAGAAAACCATCAGACTAGCAGACAAGCCAAGGTTTAGCAGGCGTAAATTGCTTTAAGTGTTGCAATTCACTAAATTTGCGGCCTTTCGGGGCGTAGCGCAGCCCGGTAGCGCGCGTCGTTCGGGACGACGAGGCCGGAGGTTCGAATCCTCTCGCCCCGACCAGGCAGAGTCCAGAGATCACCAAAACCCTCTAAATTGTATGATTTAGGGGGTTTTTCGTTTTTCTGCCCTCCATATCATGCATGCTATTTCAATAAAAATGTGCCTATTTCGTGGTCTATTTTTTCTGTTTACCTTTTAGGCACAGAAATGAGTGTAACGAATTGATATAGAAATGTTTACACTCATAAAAATTAGTTTGTTTTAGTTCATTTTAAGCTCTGCTTGTGCCCAAAAGTGATTTAGGCACATCAAACGGGCGGTATGCCGCCCAATGTAAAACCCTTTAAAACAACATGGTATGCGCAGCAACAAAACTTTTGGCGTTTCTTTTTTCATTAAGAAGTATCAACAGGACAAAAATCAACAAGTACCGATCTACGTACGCATCTCAGTCGATGCTAAACGTCTGGATATGTCCGTACAACGAAAAATTGCTATTGACCGATGGGACGATGCCCGAGGGATGGCTCGAGGTACGAAGGAAGAGTTCAAACGGCTCAACCATTACCTGGATCAGATAAAAAGTCAACTCTTCGCTTGTAAGGAAGCACTCGCGCGAGAACGAAAGTTGATTACCGCAGAAGCAATCAAAAACCGGTATCTGGGTCAGGATGAACGAGGTAAGACCCTGAAAGGACTTGTCGAGTACCACAACGAAGAAATGAAGGACGAACTAGCCTGGGGTACGCAGAAGAACTATTACACGACTCAACGGTATGTCTACGAGTTTCTCCAGAAAAAGAAAAAAACTTCGGACATCTATCTGGATGAACTGAATTACAAGTTCATCAAAGACTTTGAGAAGTACATCAAGAACCGTACTCCGGACGGACACCAAAAACCTTGCACTCAGAACGGAGCCATGAAGCACGTTGAAAGGCTGCGCAAGATGATCAACCTAGCCGTGAAGGAAGAATGGCTGATCAAAGATCCGTTTGCTAAGTTTAAGCTCAAGTTTGAGAAGAAAGAACGAGGTTTTCTGACCCAGGAAGAACTGCATCGTATTGAGGAAAGAGACTTCCGAGTAGAACGGCTAAACCAGACCCGCGACATCTTTATTTTCAGTTGCTACACCGGACTTTCTTACGCCGAAGTATACGACCTCAAATCTGAGCATATCGTGATGGGACTGGACGGGGAGCGGTGGATACAGGGGCAGCGCAAAAAGTCGGGAGAATGGTACAGCGTCCCCCTCCTACCCCAGGCCCTGGCAATTATTGATCGCTACAAAGGCAACATTGTTGCCCAGGCCAACGGCAAGGTGCTACCGGTGTACACCAACCAGAAAACCAATGCTTATCTTAAGGAGATCGCTTACTTGTGCGAGATTGATAAAAACCTGACCTACCATCTGGCCCGACATACGTTCGCTACAACGGTGACCTTATCTAACGGGGTACCTATTGAAAGCGTGAGTAAGATGCTCGGTCATACCAGTTTGCGCACTACCCAAGTCTATGCAAAAGTGGTGAAGCAAAAGCTCAGCAACGATATGAAACTGTTGAAGGGCAAGTTGATAGAGAACAAGTACGGGGAGAATGAGGACAAGAAGAAGATGACTTCCTGAGAGGTTATCTTCTACAGTTCCATTTCCTGGTCCTTGGATGGTGCAGCAGATACGATTCTACCCTGCAGGTCGGCGTAGCGTTCCTGCTGCTCGGCGGACAGATGAGAGTAATCCTTTTGCAGCGTAGTCTTCCAGGAGTTAGCTTTATCCATTTGTGGTTCGTCTTTCTCAACGGCCGGGCTACTTAGCGCCTGTTTCCAGGAGGGACTTTGAGTGCGCTCCTGATCGATACTAAAGATTTGCTCTTTGGTTTTAGTGTACTGATCCAGTTGCTGCTCGGCGTAGTCGGTGCGGGACTCCACGATGTAGCCCCGCTGCTGGTTGGGCATCATGAACTCACCTTTTTCTACTTCCCGCAAAATGGAGGTCTTTCCTTCCGGGGACAGGTACATGCGTTCCCGCACGTAGTCTTCGTTTTCTTTTTGAAGGTTAGTTTTGGTTTGTTCAAAATCATCCTTCATCACTTGAATACCCTGCTTCGTATAAGTTTCCAGCCGTTCCATGTTGTAAGAAGTGGGCAGTGAGCGGTAGGATTGCAACTGGATGTCCAGATGGCTTTGCAACAGCGTTTTGCCTTCGGCAGCATGACTGTAGGCGCGTTTTTCGTCCAGGTAGCTGGCTACTTCCCGGGCGGCACTTTCCAATGGCTTGCTATTTTCTTCCAGGTACATCTTGGCCGGAAACGACAGTTCTTCAATGGACTTAGACTTTTGGACGCTGAGTTCTTGCTGCTTCTGTAGGGCGGTGTCCAGGCGTTCTTGTATTTGAATGTTTCGTTCCAGGGCAGGGTGATGGGCAAAACGTTCCGTGTGCCATTCGTTGAGTTGTTTGAGCGTACTTTTGGCTACCAAACCGTGCACTAAAGCCCCCTTGGGGTCCAGTGATGCCCGGTGCAAAGCTTGTTCGTATTGACTAGCGAAGTCGGGGTAACCGTAGCCCCGCAGGGCATCAGCAGCTTGTCGGCCGACTTGGTGCAGTTCTTCTTGGTTGGCGTTGTGCATAAAACGAGCGAAAGAGTGCCAGGCGTTTCGCTGATATAGTGCCAATGATTTCGGAGCAAGTTGTGCCAATGATTTCGCTTCCGGAGTGCCACTTTTCCATGACTATTTCAGAACATGGCATCAAAAACGATGTCAGCCAAACGAATAGACCTCATGGATCTCCGACAATTGATTATCCTCAAACAAAAAGGGAAAAGCAATCGCAGGATTGCCGAGTACCTACACATTAGTCGCAACACGGTTAACAGTTACGTTCAGTTTTTGACTTCGCTAGAGCGTAGCTGGCAGGAGCTTCTGGATATGGAAGAAGCAGATTTTGAATCGCTTTTTCCGGTACAGACTAATTACGACCAGGTACTGTACGAGCAGTTGTGTAGCCACTTTCCCCACTATCAGAAAGAGCTTACCAAACCGGGCTGTACTTTGCTAACCCTATGGCACGTCTATCAGGAAGTGCATCCGGAAGGCTATCAGTACACGCAGTTTGTATATTACTTTCGGCAATGGCAGAAGCGTAAGAAGGTTAGCGGAAAGTTAGAACATAAGGCCGGGGAGAAGGTGTTCGTAGATTTCACGGGTAAAAAGCTCTCTATCGTAGATCGGACTACCGGTGAAGTTAAAACGGTAGAGGTATTTGTAGCCATTCTTCCGGCCAGCCAGCATACGTTTGTGACAGCCGTACCCTCTCAGAGCCGGGAGGACTTCATTGCAGCGATGGCCATCTGCCTGTCGTTCTACGGCGGAGTACCGGTAGCCATTGTCTCGGATAACCTGAAAGCGGCGGTGAGTAAGAGTTGCAAGTACCAGCCGCAAATCAACAAGACGCTTAAGAGCTTTGCCATGCACTACGGCTGTGTGGTTGATCCGGCACGAGCCTATCATCCGCAGGACAAAGCGCTGGTAGAAAACGCGGTAAGGTTGGTCTACCAACGCATATTCTATCCTCTAGGGGATCAGCCGTTCTTTTCGATCACTGCCCTCAACGAGCAGATTGCTGTATTGTTAGATAAATATAATCGATATCGGTTTCAGCATCTGCCCTACAGCCGCAAAGAACTCTTTCTGGAAATAGAAAAGCCCTTGCTCTCTGCCCTGCCCACCAGTGCCTATTGTATTCGTCATTATCTACGGGGAAAGGTACAGAAAATGGGACATGTGTTTTTCTCAGCCGATAAGCATTACTATAGTGTGCCCCACCGCTACGTAGGCCAAGAGGTCAAAATAGAGTACACTCGAGATGTTGTCGAGATATTTCACAATCGGCAACGTATTGCCCTGCACCAGCGAGATGGCAGGCCCGGTCGGTACACGACGATCAAAGAACATCTGGCCAGCACGCACCGCTACTACGCTTCTTGGAATGCCACGTTTTTCGCTAAACGGGGGGCAGCTATTAGTGCCAGCGTAGAAATGTATATCGCCAAACTCATCGGCCAGTATGCCTACCCTGAATTGGGTTACAAGCAAGCCCAGGGTATTCTCTCATTAGCTAAAGCCTACGGGGAGGAGCGACTTAGCCGAGCCTGCCAGATAGGGTTAACCGCCAGTCGGTACAGCTACCGGATTATTGAGAACATTCTGAAGAACCGGATGGATGAACAAGCGATAGAAGAACCACTCACCGACGATCACATTGCCCCCCATGCCAATATCCGGGGTGCACAAGCTTATCAGTAATCACCAAACCAACTATACTTATGAATCAGCAGACGACGATTGAAAAGATGAAACAGCTACGGCTACTCGGCATGGCCAGTACCTATCACCAGAGCTTGACTGAACACCTCTATCAGGACTACACCCAGGACCAGTTCACTGCCCTGCTGGTAGATCAGGAATGGGAAGACCGGCAGAACCGAAAGATCAAAAACCTCATCCGACAGGCGGGGTTCAGACTACCGGTATCCACGCATGACATTGACTATACCAGTAAACGAAAGCTGGATAAAAACCAGTTTGAACGGCTATTGGGTCTACAGTTCTTGCCACAAGCCGAAAACATCATCTTCACTGGTTCTACCGGGGTAGGAAAGAGCTATCTCGCACAAGCCATTGGCACATCCGCCTGTCAAATGCTCTATAAAGTGCAGTACTACAATACGGCCCGCCTGATGGAAGAAGTGAAGATTACCAAACTGGACGGTAGCTATATCAAGTTGCTCAAAAGATTGCAGAAGATGCACTTGCTGATCCTGGACGACTTTGGACTAAGTCAGTTCGATCAGTACGCCCGGCAAGCCCTAATGGATATCCTGGAAGACCGCTACGGAAAGGCGTCTACCATTGTCGTCTCCCAAATACCGGTAGCTCAGTGGCATGGAATCATCGGTGAAGGAACCATTGCTGATGCTATCCTTGACAGGCTCGTTTATGCAGCACACCAAATCCCGTTAGAAGGAGACTCACTCAGAAAAAAGAAAAAGTTAGTAGGCTAAGAATCAACCCTTATTTTTGTCATGGAAAAGTGGCACCCTTTGGAGCGAAACGACTGGCACGGTATCACCGAAATATGCACCGTTGTTGCTTCTTTCTCGTTCCATTGGATAATTGGTTAGGAGTGAATGAAAATGGCTAATCTATTTCGCGCACACCCTTTTGCATGCGAAGTGCTTCCACCTGAGATCGGATGAGTTCTTTGACTTGGTAAGCATCAGGGATGCCTTTGAGCAGGAGTTCGGGATGCGTCCTGTCAGAGGTGATCAGCACGAGGTTGGCCAGGCCCAGCCACCGGTAGCTCAACGGGGCAGTGATGGTGTAGTCCTTGATGCGGTAGAGTTCAACCTCGTCCTGCGTGCGATGAAAGACGCCCTGCTGACAAACCAGCCGTTCAGCAGTCAGTGTATAGCGGGTTGACCGGACTTGCCAGTACCGCCATAGAGCAAACGGCAGCGGTAGTAGCAGTACGCACGACAGGTACAATCCCAGATAAATGAGCGGCGAAGGCTTTCCTCGCCAGTGGATTTGGCTTTGCATGATTGTCGTAGTTAGTTTATCAATAGTCCAGCACCGGGGTCCGGGCGATAGTAGCCCGTTCCAGACGTTGTTGTGCTTGATTAGCTTGCCGTCGCAATGGTTTTGTATCCGAGACGTTCAACAGCAAGGCGTCCGAGCGTTCCAGCATCTGTCCGGCCAGCAGCAGGTAGTCTTCGGCAAACGTTTGGAGTCGCATCCGTTCGGCTTCGGTCATTGAGAATCGCCTGGGTTGTTTGAGCACCTCGTTCATCTCGGTAGCTTTGAGCATCAGATCATCAGCCAGATACTGAAAGGCGACTGCGGCGTAGGCTTTGCGCTCGGCCGTCAGTTGATGAAAGCTAACAGTCAGTGATTGGCCGGTTTGTTTAGCCTGCTGTAGCGATGCCAAGTCAGTCGGTAACTGATCAGCACTTCCCGCCACAAACAGGTCGCGGTAGGTCTCCTCGGGACTGCGTTGGAAAACCGGATGCTCGATCACGAAGTCTATCTCAATGCCAGGTTGCGCTACTCCCTTGATCAGTTCGGTGGCCAGGTACAGCGACTTAGACAAGTCCGCCCAGTGCAGATCGCTTACGCTTTCCGCCTGCCTGAGATCGTTCAGCACCCGTTGTTGTAGATACGCTATCGCACCGTAGCTACCGTTGATTTCCTCGGTGAAGTCGCGAATCTTTTTGTAATGAAGCTGCTTGATTACGTTCCCTGCCATATTCTCCCCACTCTTGGCAATGGCTTTCTGGTCAATGACCAGTTGGGCCGAAGCGGAGCTATAAACGGTTAGCAGGATCAGCATACTGAGGACGTTTCTTTTCATCTTTGGTGAATAGTTTAGTTCTGAAAAAGTGGGGTGCCCGCCAGCACTTGCCGTTCCTGCGCCTTGCGGAAAGACTCCAGAGCTTGTTTCTTCTGAAAGGACGGTCGAGTAGTTTGTTGCATCAGTTCATCCGCTTTGGTCTTTAACTGCTGACTACTGAGCAAATAGTCCTGCATCCGGCGCAGCGTCTCCAATCGTTCCGCTTCGGTCATAGAGAATCTTTCGTCCGAAGTCAGTAGCGCTCGCAACTCAGCGGCTTTGGCGATCTTTTGATCAGCAAACTGCTGGTAGGTTTTGGCCAGTTGCAGCTTGCGCCGCTGGCTCATTTCTTCCAACGCCGTTACATTTTCCTGCCGGGCCTGTCGGAAGTCCTCGAAAGACGATAGCTCGGTGAACACCAGCGTTTCATCGTAGAACATCAGTTGTTCATACAGTGCCTGGCTCTTTTCCATCGGCACCCGTTGCGCCTGATACACCTGATCCAGGTTCGCCGCAAACGAGTAGGCGTTCAGTTGATCAGAAGCACTCATTGCGATACCGAACGTTTGCTGCTCAGATTCGGCGTTGGATACTTTCAGCGAAGCAGTACTGCCGGTTTGTTTCAGAAAGTTCCGGTAGCCGAACTGCAAGCGCTGGGTAGCAGCTACGTCGTCTCGGGTGTTTTTGGTCATTCGCCGGATGAAAGTCAGGTGCCCCGCCTGCTTGCCGTTGCGGGTAGCATTCTCTCCGATACTATCGCGTAGCATCTTGTCCTCCACCGGAATAACCTGTTGGGCGTGACTAGAATAACAGAGAGTCACTACGCCAAAAAGCAACAGCCAGCGAATGCTATTCATCATCATCTTCCTGAGTTTTATCGTTCAGGTAAGTGAACAAGGGCGTGGCCGCCAGCACCTGCCGTTCCAACTGCTGCTCGTACTGCTTCAGCGGCCCCGCTTTGCTCTCTTCGGCCGCTTCCATCACGTCCAGTACCAGCTGATCGGACTCCAGTTTCAGGTCCATGCTCTGCAGGATGTAGTCGTGGGCCTGTTTGATAGAAGACAGGCGTTCCCCTTCCGTCATAGAAAAGCGTTCGTTGATGAGCAGCGCTTGACTCAACTCCTGCGCCTTTTCCAGCAGGTCTTCGGCTACCTGGTTGTAGGAGAGTGCTACCTGCAACTTCTTCTTGTAGGCCATCTCATCAAAAGCGGCTCTATTCACCGCCAGGTCTTCCAACTGTTGTTGCAAAGCAGTCACACTGACCGGAAGTTGGGTATCCGCACCGAAACCGTCCAGTTGCTGGTACATCTGTAGTGCCCCGCCTACTCCTTCCAAGGTTTGGTAGGCCTGCTTCAGCGTAGCGATGTTCTCATAGGCTGGAACGTAGGCATCCATGCGGGTTTCCAGCGACAACGCCTGTGACTGACTGGACACCAGATCGGCCCAGCGCAGGTTCTGCACACTTTCGGCTTGCCTCAAGAAATCTTAATAGTCGTCCTTCAGGGTGTAGATGTCCGAGACGGTTTGCTCAATTCGTCGGGAGACGTCTAGCTGGTCTTCTATTTTGTCTAACTGGTCGTTCAGGACAGCGCCATTGGCTACGGTCATAGCAATATGCGCCACGTCCATTACCGGGAAGCCTTGGGCCAAAACGGTGGGGATACCGAGGCAGAAAAAGGAAAACAATAAGGCTGATAGGAATACGAGTAGGTGTTTCATTGTAGTGTAGGTTTGGGGTTGACAGATTACAGCGCAGCAATGTAGAGCGGGTAGCCATCGGGCAGAAACACGGAGCTTCTCCTTCGGCGGGTTCGCTGTAGTAGCCCCCGCGCCAAGTCAGAAGCAATCTCCGTAGGAAGTTCTCCGGTACGTCGGTTCCCAAGCCTTCGCTGGCTCTGCCGCCAGGCGGTTTCTTTGGCCGCTTCCCCGACCACCTCGTCCCGCTCGTCCAGTGTGATGCCCTCGTGGTAAGTATGGTCATACACCCGGTAGTTTACTATTTGAGTACCAATCCGGGAGATGACGACTTGTATCCGATTCTGGGCCAAATGCGCCATGCCGTAGATGAGTGTACCGGCCAGTACTGTCTTGTCATTCACTGTAGCAGCTTCAGTGAGACGCAGCACCATCCGTTGGCGATTGTCTATTTCCTGGTCGCCGTGCACCACGCAGGACAAAAACGTACTACCTAATTGACTACTGGCTACCCGAACCGGTTGGAAGAATGAAGGCTTTTCTTCTACAACAGAATCGCGATCCGTTGGTGGTGCCACAGCTGGCTTCTTCCTATGTCCTTTAGCACGACGCTTTTTCGGGGTTGGCTCCCGTTGGGCGACATTTGCTTTTATGCTATCCTGCCTAGTAGCAGTATCCGGCATCACCACCGGCGTACTATAGGAATCTTGCCACTGGGGCTTGGTGATCTTTTGGGTGCGTTTCCGCCAGGCTTCCTGGGTTTCTTCGGCGAGCGTCTTCTGGTAAACTTCGGTTTTTTCAGGCACCAGTGGGGCCTGGGCAATCTGCTCCAGCCAAAAGGTTGGTAGCGGCGTGCCCCGCAGGGCTTGCAGCAGATATTTGCCTTGGAAGTGCAGTACGGTGATGGATAGGGCCGCCAGCCCCACAATGATAAGTAGGCAGTAGCGGGATAGCGCTTGCAAAACCCTTTGGGCAAACGTCCGCGACGCTGATGGACGGGCAAAGCCTTGCCTACCGGCAGGCAGGCGATCAACCCCCGCTTCGTTGATGCTTTCTTCATCGAGGTTTTCCTTGAAATCCTTCATTGGTGGTAAAAAGGTTAGTATAAGTCAGCTCGTCGGATGAGCCGGGATGAAATCTTGAGGGAGACACTACGGGTGCTTCCCGCCTCGCGAAGCGTAGCAATGATGGCTTCCTTTCGCTCCAGCGATTGCATCGGCAGGGCGTAGTACAAGTAGATTTCCGAGTATGGCAATACCTTCTCTACCCGCCATTGCGTTACTGGTTCCAGCGGGAAGCGGGCTTCTTTGTCCTTGGCGAAGAAGCCTTTTTTGTAGCGTTTCAGCCGTTCAAAGCCAACGAAGTCGGTTTGATAGAGTAGCGAGGTGCGGTTTTCTACTTTGAACTTTAGGTAGGTGGTTGATAGGTCATGCACCAGTCCGACCAGCCGGAAGCGGATGCCGTTCTTCCGGGCGGCCGCGTAGTTCAAATCGTGGTAAGAAGCTAGTTGTTGCAGTCGTTCCAGGGTTTGCCCGATTGGTATCCCTCCTGCCTTGGTGGCTTCGGACTCGATACCTTCCGAACCTTGCCTACCGGCAGGCAGGCGAAAGTCGTAGAAAGCTTCCGGATGCGGATGAAAGAGCAACCGGGCAGTGAAGGGTTTGCCTCCGACCACGGCGTAGAACGGAGTATCGGCCACGCTATCCGCACTGGCAACCACCAGCACACTGTTGCCCTCAATCTGAGCTTGGTACAACGATGGGTTGCCCACGTCGGCCAAGCTCACCGGCTCATCAAAGAGTAGGTAGGATTTGGCTTGGTTGGATACGTAGATTGTGTCTTGAGCAACCACTCGTTCTACGGCGAGAACTGATAACGCTAGTAACAGTGCTGGAAAAACTGATTTCATAGTTTGGTTTGGTTAGTCTTTTTCAATGGTTCGTTCGTAGCCGATGAAGTCAAAGTCGGTGAGCTGTAGTCCATAGGGGTTCTTCTGGTGGCGGTAGCCCTGCACGATCTGGAAGCTGGCGGCAATCGGCAAGCTGCGTACATTCTTGCCGATGTGCACTTCCTGCAGGGCATAGAAGGTACCCTCAATCGGAAAAGCGTTCATGTTGATGATGACTGAGTCTAGCTTCACTTCGGTATGGGAGCCGTAGCGGATGTAGTTCTTGTGCACCTTGCCTTCCTCAAAGTCGTGGTAGATGCGTTTGCCGGACTCTTCGTCAATTAAGTTCAACGCGTAGTTGATATGCTCATGGTAGGTCTCGGCAGAGTGGGCGAACATATTCTTGACAAAGTCCTCCACGCAGTTCTGCGCCTCAATACGAGATACCTTCCGGCCGTTGTAGTAGCTGGCCGGGAAGGTGCCCCAAGAAGTGATCACGTAAGTTTGCTTCTGGTAGTGCTCGTGCACCCGCTGGTTGTGTATCACATAGAAGATGGTGCTGCCCACAAAGCCCAGCAAACAGACCAGGGCAAGTGTGCGCATGGCGGTGAAGGATCGGTTGAAGTCTTTCAGTGTTGACATAAGGCTTGTTTGATGTTGAGGTGGATGAATATTTATACACAAAAGAGCGCCGGGAGAGGGTAGCGGATGACTGGTATCGGCCTACCCCTTCCCCCTTAGTTTGGTTAGTCGCCCTGCTCCGGCACCTGGTGGATACCAAGCGGACTATCGGCGCGCTCTTTCCTTAAAGCTTCTTTGCTCATAGTTTTTTCTATCTGTTTAGCCACTTGTGCAAGTTTCTAATCCCCACCCCCCAAAACCTGCCCTCCCTTACCTATCCTGTCCACTCCCATTCGAGTACTGCTGATAGCGATAGCCCCGGTAGGCGTAGCGTACTGCCTGATTGCCTCTGCCCATCGCTGCTTTACCAGCACCCAGCGCCGCTCTGCCTCCGGCTGCCGCTATCTTTCCCCCTTGCATGGCCATGCCCGCCCCGAGTAGCGCCGTACTAAACACCCGACTCTGGAAGATCGCCGCATGAGAATGCCCCAGGTAGTAACTGGTCAGGTGCGGCACCATGAAGTACAAAATAACAATCACCAAACTGACCAGCACGAAGTTCGCTGCTCCCAGTTCGTTGGTGAAGAGCAGTCCGTTCAGATACAGCGTATTGAACTCCGCCACCAGCGTATCCAGGATGATCAACGTCACGCTCCAGAACTGCACCGTCAGGTAGCTTTGCAGCCACTTCATGGCCAGGCTATTGAAGCCCGGAATGATGGACAGGCCAATCGCTAAGGGCCCCACCACGTAGAGAAAGCCCAGCAGTACCAGGCGGATAATCTCAATGCCCTTTCTCACAATATGCACAAAGGAGCCTTCCAGCAAAGCCAGCAGCCAGTTGACCAGGTCAAACTGCATCAGGCGAGTAAACGTCTGGTACAACTCTTCCATACTATCAGGCAGTCCGCCGTCGTCGGTGGTGGGTAGCAACAGGTTCCACATATCGGAGAGCTTCTGCATAAAGGTTTTGTCCGGACCAATGTAGTCTGACAAGGCTTCAATCGTTGCACTGATCACCTCTAGGAAGTCTCGGTAGAAGGTCAGAGCGAACAGCAGCACGAAGCCCCGCACGATGGGGTAGGCATCCAAGCGAAACCGCTGGCTGAACACCATAGCGGCAAACACCTGATTAA
Organism: Cyclobacteriaceae bacterium; assembly: GCA_965217305.1. Classification (GTDB taxonomy): domain Bacteria; phylum Bacteroidota; class Bacteroidia; order Cytophagales; family Cyclobacteriaceae; genus Tunicatimonas. The sequence continues at coordinate 584,725 of CBDCHN010000012.1, read as the reverse complement.
ACACCACCACCAGCAGAAACAGCGGAATCAAAGCCAGTCCAATGGCATGGGTTCGGGCGTAGAGAATGTCTATGGCAACTAAGAATTCCGTACTGGCCGTTACATTGTTCATGGGGTTCTTTCTTTGGGTAGAGGGTCGATAGTTTAATAGTCCATAGTCGATAGTCCATAGTTGATTGTCAAAAGTCTACCGCCTGTCGACTCCTAACTGCGGACTATCGACTGTGGTCTGTCAACTATTAGTCTGTGGACTATCGACCGTCGACTGTTGACTTGCTTTCTACAAACTGATTCACTGCATAAGGCAGGTTACCGTGATAATGCTCAATAAGCTTCCGTAGGTAGTTCCGTTCGCTGGGTTTGGAGGACAGTACCGCATCCAGGTGGGGGGAGGTTTCCAGTACGTAGACTCTGGCTTCTTCTCCCTGCTTGATGAAGAGTTCGCGGAAATCCTCTTCGATTCGTATAGACCGGATCAACTCTACTTCGTGGGTGGTAAAGCCCAGGTGACTGGCTAGTTCGTCTACCAATCTGCTGTCTTCGTGCCACAAGATGATCTTGGTAGCGGCGTTCACTAATACCGCTTCCCCGACACTGGACTTCTTGATCTCGCCCAGGCCTTGCGTGATGATGTTGACCGAACCGTTATTCTTGCGAATGGTGCGGAACAGGTCCTCGATGAACTCTTTGAGCTTGCCGGACAGCATGGCCCAGGCCTCGTCCAGGTACAAGTACTTGATCTGGTCGGGATACTTTCGGATTTGGTCCAGGGCCAGTTCGGTGATCAGCAGGGTGACCACGGGGTAAAGCACCGGGTCGCTGTTAATCTTGTCCAGATCAAAGCAGACCAGCGGATGCTCGCTGATGTCCAGTTCGTGGGCGGCGTTCAGCACTTCTTTGTACTCACCGGACACGAAAGGTTTCAAAACGATGAGAAACTGCTCCATATCAAAGTACTTCAACTCGGAACGGTAGTCAGCGTCCTCGTTGTGCTCGGACTGGTAGCGGCGCAAAAAGTGATAAAAGGAGTGCATTCCGGGGAAGACAGAATCACTTTCGTTTAGATGCTGATAGTAGCGCGGCAGAATCATTTTAAAGATTGCCCGTTCGGCCGGAGACAAGTCAGAACCGCTACCACCGCCCTTCCAGATGGTGCTGAGTACGGCAATCAGGAAGTTGCTCTTTTCGGAAGTAAGCTGGTAGTTACCTTCCGCGTCTTTGTCCAGCAAGAACGGATTGAAGGATAAAGGCTTCTCTGCCGTATACTCGAAGTAAGTCTGGGCGAAGTCTTTGCCATTGAGCGCGTAGATCACGTTGCGATAGGTGCCGCCCTTGTCAATGATGATCTGCCGGGCCCCGCGTTCCAAACGTTGCGCAATGAAGTTGCCCATCGTATAGGACTTGCCCGAACCGGAAGGGCCGATCACCACGCAGTTCTGGTTGGCTTGGCTGGTGTTGAACAGGTTTACCTGCAACAGATTGCGGAAGCGGTCGCACAAGTAGTCTCCTGTTTTGTCACCGGACACGTTCGTCATCCAGTGCAGGTAGCAACTCGCTATCTGGTCGGCGGTGATCAACCACCGATAGTGCTGGAAGCCGTTACCGGGCAAACTGGCAAAGAACATATTGGCCGTATCGTAGCTTTCTACCAAGGCTTCCGCTCCGAAGAGACTACCAATGGCCGAGACGGTTCTATCAATATAGCTTTGCCGTAGTTCATCGTCGTTGCTGTAGACGATGACGGACTGGTGCAGGCTGACTAGACGGGCGTTGCCGGAACGGACAAAGGCGGTGAACTCATCGAGTTCTTCGGCTTTCAACTCGTGATCTTGCGTAGTGAGCCATTCCAGCGAGTCGTTGAGTTTGCGTTCAAAGTCCAGCGACTTCAACTCCCGTTCGGTGTCTTCCACCAACAGGCACTGCGTGACAATGTGCGGAAACTGCAAGTACTGCGATAGGCCGTAGCCGTACGGACTGCTCACCCCTCACCATTTTTTACACTAGCAAACACTTCGCTGCCCTGCCCGGCCATGGTGACCACGTTGGCTTTCTTCTCGCCGATGACCAGCCCGGACAGATCTTTGTACACTTCCCGATTGAGCTTGCTGCCTGCTTCGTTGAAGGAGAGTTTGAGGTAGCGCACCAGTAGTTCGTTCAGGGCGGTTTCGACCAATCGAGTGAAGGTGACATCTTTGAGACTGAACAAGCCTTGTACAAACTCACTCGCGATGGCTTCCGCTTCCCGCAGTAGCTTTTCTATGCCACTGAAGGGATTCTTGACTACGGAGTTGGCTTGCGAGAAGCCGCTGGTGATCGGGTTCAGACGTTTGAAACGGTGGCGAGACTTACTCGGAAACGACAGGAACAGATAGCTTTCGTGCCGCAGTACCAGCCGGGCGAAGAAGTGGTCCATCAGCTTACCTTCGTAGTAGCCGGGTGGCGATCCACCGATGGATTTTCCCTCTGGGTGGTACTCCTGGTCATAATAGACGTCGGTCTTTTGCACCACCGTGCCGGTAGGCAGCAGCCTTAGTTGTCGAGTGAGCTGCTCGCTGGCCTGCTGAAAGTGGCCTTCACTCCAGGACTCTAGCGGGGCACCCTGCACCCGGAAGCCTACGGCCACCCGTCCGTCCCGGAAGATGACTTTGTCTTGCTCCAGGGCAAAGACCGGCAATCGTTGAGCCAGGTAGGCAGACTTCCTTCCGGAAGGTCGGCCCGGTCGTCTGCGAATAGGTTTGGTTAGTAACATGAATGGTTTAGTGTTTAATGCGAGTTCTATCACTTCTTACTACTACCTGTCGGGGCTGTAAGAAGCAATACGACAGATACGAGAATATCCTACTGGGATGCTTGTTGCGGTTCAGTCGTTTGAGCAGCAGGTAGCCTACTGCTGCGGAAAGAATTACCCCCCAGAAGTAATACTTGCTCATCGGCACCATGAAGTTGAGCACAATACCCAGGACAATCGCTAGCGACATGACAAACGAGAGGACAAACAGATCGGTCATGGGCAGACCCAGTAACTGGGCCTGCTTTTCAATGCTACGGAAAGTCTTCATTAGTTGGCGTCCAGCAGGATGTCTCCGCCCAGGAAGGTAGCCAGGTCATCGACGATGAATTGGAAGCCACCGAACAGGGCAATGGCCACGATCATTCCGATCATAAACTCAATCTTATCGGGGGAGCCAGTGAAGAACTTCATGGCCGCTTTGAAGATGCCGATACCAATACCAATCAGGAAGGCCACGTTCAAGATGACGATGATCCAGTTACGGATGCTGGACAGCGCCCCTTCTACCAAGGTTTGCCCGAAGGTCTGATGCATTGCGGCAAAGACAAACAGGAACAGTAAGCCAAAGTGCTTTTCACTCACGGACCGCCGAAGGGCGTAGCGTAAACGGCGTGGAATGCCGAACAAAGAGGAAGAACGTTTTTTGCGCATAACAAGGGTTTGGTTTGGGGTTACGAGATTGGTTAAGAAAGTAGGAGTGAAGTCAAATGTCCCAGACATTCCGCTCAGGGGTCAAGGGCAATTTTGGTTGATTAACTGCGAGCGGCTTAGGCTTTATCGCCGGTTGAAGATCACCTTCAACATCAGCAAGCTGGTACTGCTTCACCGGAATGGCCGGATGGTTCTTGTAGATAATCGATACGGCATTCCGTTCTTTGGCCCACCTTCGGCAGACCCGGATTGCCAGGAACGCGAGCAGCAACCACAAGATCAAAGCAGCAACCGCCAAGGGCGCGTTCATCAGGTTTAATAGACTTTGTGTCATTTTGGTGGAGTGCTTGAGTATTAAGGGTTGGACCGGGTGGCAGTTTGTGTCAAATAATAGCAAATAATATAGATGCTGATTTTATAACTATTTGTTAGTGAGACAATTATAAAAAGTTGCTTCGACGATACCAATAATAGCAAGGGAAAATAATTTCCAAATAGCAGGCTCTGATAATTTAATATCTGCACGACTACTTACAGATCTTCTATCTGATGTAATGTATGATATAGTATAATACTATACTTGAAAAGTATAATTGTTTAATTTACGTCATATTCAATCCCTCTGTATGGCGCGACTTTCTACTTTATCACTTCTGCTGCTTTTTGCTAGCTTTCCCATTTTCTCACAAGGATGGTCAGAGATTCAAAGCGATACTGAAATCCGTTCACTTTTTATGGTAAATGACCAAGTAGGTTACTCAACCCGTTTTACATCTAAGCTAAAGACAACCGATGGGGGAAAGACTTGGACTCAAATGGAAATGCCTTATGTACCAGGCAATCCACAACTGCACTTACTCTTCAACTCAATGTTACCCTGGACGCTTCATTTCTTCAATCGGAATGAGGGGTATATTACGGGAATTACCCAAGACTATAACCTAGTCGCTAAGACAGTTGACGGAGGTACTAGTTGGTCTATTGAGTATCAAGAGGCTCGGCAGAACGGAGCGGGGTATACCGCAATGCATTTCTTCTCAACTACACGAGGAATCATGGTGGGGGACGAAGGACAAATTATTAGAACAACCGACGGCGTACACTGGCAGCATGTGCCTTCTTCTACTACGGAAGATCTCAACCAAGTTGTTTTTATTGATCAGCAGAACGGGTTTATCTTTGGCAAGAACGTATTCCTAAAAACTACAGACAGCGGGGTAAGCTGGGTGTCAGAAGCATCAGACTACAACTTCTCTAAAGTAACGTCAGTTATTCTAGGTTTCTAAAAATAATACAAAATCAAGCGGCATGTAGCAGTCGGCCACGATCTTCAAAAGCAATGATTCGCGGATGCTGATCGGCAAAGGTGTAAGCCAGCAGGGCAGCAAAGACGTTGCATAGATAGTTAATAGGGGCCCGATGGCGAGTATGCTCTAAATCAATGAGACCTACGCACTGGCCAAAGACTGACTCAATGAGTCCGCGATGACGATGATAATAAGCGTCCTTTTGATGGACAATAGCATCTTTCTTTCCGTTGCGGCGCATCTTGGCCCTTAGGTCTACCCCTTTGCTAAGTAACTCTTCTTTCAGGGTGCTCAAATAACCTTTGTCGCCGTATACTTTTCCTTCTACTTCTTTGAGCAGGTAGTTCAACACCTGGTGATTGTTGTCAGCTACGTTGCCTGCCGTGAGCAGAAAGTTGACTAGCTGTGCTTCCCGGTTGATGACTACGTGCATTTTGAAGCCGTAAAACCAACCTAACGTGCCCTTGCCTTTGCTGGCCCAATCAGCCATCACTTTGTGTTGTGCTTCTCGTTTGATGTGACAAGCTTTCAAAGGTTTGCTGTCAATGTAGTTTTCTGCTAAAGCGGGCTGGCAACGGCTTTTGAGCAACAGATAGAGTTCCAGCACTACGTGCGGGATCAGGGCTACGAAGCGTTCATAGCAAGGGGCATCAGGAAGCCAGCTTTGAAAAGTCTTCAGCACATCTTGACAATAGAAGTATTTGAAGCATTTGCGTCCCGAATGATGATAAGCAATTAGGGTCGTTATGACTTCGCTTCGCGCAAAGCGTGAGTGGAAGGCGGGGACAGGCAGGCCTTGAAGAGCCGTTTGCTGAGCTAAATCCAGTAGGAAGTCATCGGTTTCCACAAAAATTTCCGTTAGTTTTGTTGTCGTCAAGATTTGCATGATTCTTTGTTTTGTACAATGAAGATTTAATTCCACTGCAAATCTTGACTTTTTTACGCTTCTACGCAACTCAACGCCCTCTCATTCAGCAACTTCCAGAATAACTGACGTTAAAGTAGTAGCGCCTAGTAGCGATCGCTGGTATGCGACAAATGGTATAAATATCTACACCAGTGATGACCAAGGTATATCTTGGCAAAAGTACTTTTATTCTCTTTTCTCTAATCATCACGATATCCACTTTTTCAACAAAGACGAAGGCATCATTTCCAGCCGCTACCAAGATAGATATATAGTGCTTTATACTACTAACGGGGGGAAGTATTGGGAGCCTTTGGCCTATGACTTTAGCTCCGGTACTAGAGATATTCATTTTACAGGCGGCGGTACAGGCTTCGTAACAACAGGCAGTAAAACTATATATAAAGTCGGCCAGGATTTAGGATCAGTTGAGCCCCTCCCAATCTTCGAGCGAGAAAACCGTCGTTTTTGTGAGAAGGATAATGAACCAATCCAGTTCACAAACCTAAGCAATCCGGCTCATCGTTTCGAATGGTGGGTAGACGGTACAAAGCAAGCTGATACTTACCACTATAGCCATTCAGTTAATTCGCCGGGTGATCACCAAGTAACTCTTAAAACATTCAGCGAATCAGAAACTAGCTCATTGGCTAAAACATATTACGTCCATCCTTTGCCAACCTTCTCAAAGCCACTTTCAGTACGTACAGACGTATTTGGTGACAGTATTCATACTAGCAAAACCCTTCGTTTTACGTTGAGTGATGAATACTACCTGCATAACACTTTTCATGTTGAATTAAACGGCGATACCGTAGCTGGGCCGGTCAGCGATATTAGATACATAACAGTAACCACACCATCAACTCCCGGAAACTATACTTATCAAATAATTGAAACTGATCAAAACAGTTGCGGATATTCTTACCAATCAGTAGACACGACTTTCCGCGTGTTGAATGTACCGTTCGCACCCCAAGGGTTATCGGTCACTAGACTATCCAAGCAAACGGTCCAATTAAATTGGGAACGTCCGCGGTTGCGTACTGAGGGCTACATTGTGGAGCGTACCACCTTGGGTAGCACCACTTTTCAGGAAGTAGGACAAGCTTCTATTGCAACAAGTAGAAATGGTAAAATTGCTTATCTAGATACTGGACTTACAACCAGCAATACTTACGTGTATCGCGTAAGGGCCTTCAACCAGCACGGACTTTCCAAACCCTCGAATACGGATACTGTTTTTATTCGTGACAAAGTCATATACGTCCGGGAAGGAGCTGATCCGACTAACCGCGGAACATCATGGCAAGATGCTATTCCTAATCTTAATCGAGCGATTACTGAATCAGTCAGTGAGAATGAGATATGGGTAGCGGCGGGCACTTATTATCCAGAGACCATTAGTGGCTTCCGAATAGATGACAAGCATGCCAAAGCAATTTACGGCGGATTTACTGGTTCAGAGGGTTCAACTGCCCAGCGGAACTGGAAAGTTAATAAAACTATACTTTCAGGGAAGCTTATTCTTGATACTATACAAGAAAACACCCTCTGCGAAGTTCTTTTCCTTTCGAACACAATAGCAGATGGACTAACTGTAGAAAAAAGTATTGATAAAGGAATCACCGCAGTAGAAAATAGCCTTGTGCAAAACTGCCTTGTGCAAGATAACCATATAGGCATCTATATAATAAGTGAAGCTCGGATACAAGCTTGCATTGTCCGTAACCAATCTACCGATCTCCCTGACCAGATTTCTTATGATTGGGGTTCAGGAATCGTAGTAATTGGGAAGAATGGTTTGAGTACAACAGTAGAGATTGCCAATTCACTTATCTATAATAACGCTAGGAGTGGTATATACTTCAAAGAAAACTTTGGCGTAGGTGGTGCCAGACATATTTACAATTGTACAATCTATGCTAACAAGATGTCTGGGGTGAAGTATGCTGCGGGCAGACCTCATCCAGGTGAGTCGGTCAATATCTATAATTCGGTCTTTGGATACCGAGAAGGTGATGGAAATGCCTGTGTGGGAGAGGGCGATGGAATTAATTTAACTCATTATTTTAATATTCAACATTGCTTAACTACTTCCTACGTTCCTACGCTGCTGCGTTCTGAGTTAGGTTTTATACTAAACAATCGCGTTAATATTGATCTATCGTTTATGGCAGGAAATGACGAAAAGTTAGGTACTGAAGATGATATTCTTCATTTTATTGACAGTAGAACTACTGATCAAGGACAGGTACTACCGTTATTCCTTGAGAGACACAATACAACGGATAAGTTCTTGTATGACTTGCACAACAACCCTCGTTTAGTAGGAATATCTGTAGATATTGGTGCTGTTGAAGCGCAGGACTCAGTTGCAACTATTATTCCTGAGGTAACAGCAGAAAGCCTTTCCGAAAGTGAAATAAGATTGTCCTGGGATCCACCCGCCTCATCAGACTTTCACCACCTAATTCTTGAGAAGAAAGTAGATGGATTTTTTAGTGTTATTAAAAGAATTCCCAGTTCAACTACTGAGTACATTGATCATGGCTTATTAGGGAACAAAGCTTATGCCTACCGGATACGCTTAGAAAACGACACCGTAGTTTCTATGGCAGGTGCTGTAGCCATCGCTACTACCAGAAGCTATCTAGATAGTGTCTATGTAGAGAGTGTCAGTTCCGGCCTGGTAGACATCCATTGGCAAAGTAAGCATCCGAAAATCCAAGAATTTCGGTTAGCTCGGCGCACTTCAAAGTGGCGAAAGTTTGTAACACTAGACACTCTGCCTGGACTGGCTACATCATTCCTTGACAGCACAGCAACCGTAGGTTACACGTATGCCTATCAGTTGAAAACAGTTATTAATGATTCAACTTACCAGCTAGATACAGTATTCGTTACTCCTGTCGATCAGCTCCCGCAGGTTTCCGACCTCTGGCTTTTTCCAAATGCAGGAGACTCACTTGCTGTAAATGAAGCAACACTTGATAGCCTTTACCGGGATGGCGATGATAATCAGTGGACATCTATTAAAGTGCTAAGCTGGAGCAGTGACTTGCGTCTTTATTATGAAGAGCAATTATTGCAAGCCCCTTACGAAACAAAGAAGGCCAGTATTAAAAACCTCACTATCGTTGTTCCAGCCAATACCCCAGATACGTTAAGAATTACGTACACTCTGTCCGATGGAACGCAGTATGCACCTTCCGCAGATATTTGGTTGGTAGTTAAATCTAAGAACGAAGAGTTTTTGGTATTAGGTCAGTACCCCATTGAAATTAGCCAAGGTGAAGCCTATACCATATCACTCAGCAATTTCCAGACAAACCATCAACATGCTGCTATAGACTCTAGCTTGATAGATATTCAGATTCTGTCCGCAGAAAATTTCACTTACAATGGGCTAACCGTAGAGCCTGATAGTAACTTAGTAGGTAATTTGACAGTACCGGTCACGCTTTCTTATCAAAATAAGGCGGTTAGCTATAACCTCATTATTCAGATAAATTCTTCGTTAAAAGCTAATTTTGAACTGGTCAGACGTGAGATCATGGTAGGTGATACCTTGACGATAGTCAATCTGACCAAAGGAGGAGTAGATGAGTACGCATGGAGCCTAGCAGGAGCCGAACGTTCTTTCTCTAGCCAAGAAATACCGCAGGGCGTAGTTTATCAGCAAGAGGGCCGCTATGCTATAACTCTAACCGTAATAGATAATGCTAGAACTAGTTCGATGACAGACAGTATTACGGTATTACCCTCAGAAGACATTAAGGAGGTAGTTACTGGGATCGCAGATGACTTAGAAGTCATAAAGCTATATCCTAATCCGGTTACTGAAAAAGTTACTATCGAGCTAACCTCAGAATGGGTCGGCGGGCATTACAAGATCTACAGTGTTGAAGGAAAAATATACAAAGCGGGATCAATTGCTACCCTTCCTTTGAGGATAGATGTGTGGGACTACCCTGCTGGTAAGTGGAGTATAATGCTATTTGCTCGCCACAAGAAAGCATTACTGCATTTTTTAAAGGGCAGCGAATAAGACTACGATCTAGCTTTGCGGTGAAGATGGTTGTCTAGGATCACACCCGCAAATCATCTAGAAACTCGGAAGCCGGATCAACGCTAGTGACCAGCAAGGCATCGCGGGCACGGGTGCAGGCTACGTATAGCAGGTGCCGCTCGGTGTTGTAAACTTCCTCCAGGTCGGCTTCGTCGGATATGGTTTCTATGCGTTCTTGCTGAGGAATGACTTCGTCGTCGCAAGCCATCACGACGACTATCTTAAACTCCAGTCCTTTTGCCAAATGCATGGTAGTGAGGGAAGCAAAGCCGTGGGTGGTTTGTACGCGATCATCCAGCAGCTTAAAGGAGATACCAGCTGCTTCCAGCGCAGCTTTTCCTCGAGCGATTTCGCTACTAGAGCGGACGAATACGCCGATCTCGTGGGGTAGGCATCCTTGGTTGCATTGGTTGGTTAACCATTCACTTACCGCTTGTATTTCTGCTTCCTCGGTTTCCAATACCCGAACATCTGGCTTCGGACCGTTGAAGACTGAGATCGTGTCGTTGCGCTCTACCGTGTGGCCATCTACGTCGGTAATAGCCGTGTCCAGCAGTCGGTCGGCGTGGGCTTTGATCTGGTGAGAGGTGCGGTAGTTGATGCGTAAAGTATAAGAACGACCTTTGATATCTACACCTAAGGCTTTCCAGGAAAAAGGTGGTTGGAAGATGCGCTGCCCCAGGTCACCGGCCAGCAGCAGACCATTGGGGCGGTTTTGGCTCAGTGCTGCTAAGAACCGTAGCTCAGCCACACTGACATCCTGCGCTTCATCTACCACCACAAAGTCAAACACTAGTTGCTCGTTATCCGACAAGCGAGCCGCCAGTTGGTAGAACATCTCCGATTCGGTCAGTAAGTTTTGTTCTTTCAAACGCGCCCGTACCTGCTCAAAGATAGACCAGAGTGCCTGGCGTTTGCCCTCAGCGAGCCGGGTTTTGCGACCCAGGCGACGCACGTCGCGATAGTCTTCCCAGCTTTGTAGTTGCCAGGCATCCACCACCTGCTCCCATTCCATCATCAGAAAGCGCGTGGTGAAGGCGTACTCCGATTCAGCCTGGTTCGCGGCTTTCAGTAGTTGGCGTATCTTTTCTTGTTCTACCAGATGCAACGGACCCAGGCGTAGTTCATACAAGCGGCGGCCTATCTCACTCAGCGCGTAGACCTCTATGCGCTCGGCTAGCCGGGGCTCGTGTTCCACTAATCGTATTAGCTTCGTACGAAGGGCATTGGCCAGGGCGGGTGAAAAGGTAGTAAGCAGTACGCGGCTTTCCGAATGCGTACGGGCTAAGTGTACCGCTCGGTGCAGGGCAACCACCGTTTTGCCGGTGCCTGCCGACCCGGTTACGCGCACCGGGCCGTTATAGTCGCGGTTGACGAGCGTACGTTGGTCGGGGTGCAAAAAGAGCGTCCATTTCTCCCAAGGATAGTCTAAGGCACGCGTCAGTTCGTCGGTGTCTTTCATCACACGGAAGCGGCGCTGTGCCTCGGGATGCTCAAACGGATCGGCTTCGGGAGGAGCCAGATGCAGGACGCGCGGCGTGACGCCGGTGGCTAAGTCGAGCAGGGCTTCGGCGGCTTCCTGGGGCAGGTGTGGGGTGAGGTTGAAGAGTGTATCTTCAGTTACTTTTTGCACGTCGGCAATCCAGTCGGCGGGAACGCCGTAGCTGAGCAGTTCTTCGTCGGCTACGTCTTCAAACAACAGGGGCAGTTGCTTGGGCTGCGTTTCTTCTACGTACTGCGGGATGATGATCTCTTTGATCGTTTCCCGTACCTCCACGAGTTGGGCAGCGCCGGTCTTGGGGTGCTTCTCTAACCGTCGACGCTCAGCCCACTGATACGCCTGGTCATGATGACCGACGTAGCAGAGCAACATGCTGGCGTCGGTCTTGTGAATAATCAGGCGGATGTCGCGATTGACCCGAATGGACCAAAAGTTAGCGTCTTTGGAGCGGTCGATGCGATGAAACTGCATTCCCGGATGGGCTGGGTTCATTTGTAGATCAAAAGCAGTGGTCTTGACCGCTTTTTGCTCCTGTCCGGTCAGTTTGTACAGACTATCAGTAAAAGTATCAGCAATGCGAAATTCCATAGGCTTAAATTATGACGTCATTCCGGAATTTTATGAAGCGTTAGCGTAATAAAATATCCGGAATCCCCTGCTACAGCGACGTTAATACACCTGCATGATACACTAGTAAGTGTCTTCGTATGCGGGAGATTCCGAGTCTTACGAATCCAGAATGACGATGTGGTATTACTTTGTCATCTTATTATATTCTTATGCTACTGTACTCGATACACTTTCATCACTTCGTCCCCCAAATGATTGATTACTTTCACGGCAATGCGACCCGAGGCGGGTTTGTCGAAGGGGCGCGAGGTATCGCTGTGTAGGGTGTCCCAAGCTTCTTGGTTGATTTCTGCTTTTAGGGTCGTCTTCAACGCTTTGTAAGGATCGTTGGCTCCCAGAAAATAAGCGTGACGCACGAAGAAGCTTTCTTCGTTGTAGTCGGTGTCCAAAAACCAGCAAGCAATGCCGTCTACGCCATCGCTTTGCACCTTGCCACTGTTGGGGTGGAACACGTCTACGCCGTTGATTTTGACCTGAAACTGATCGTTACCAGCTTTCAGAATGTCAATATCCGGCTCGCCGAAGATGACAAACAGATTGCCCTTGCCGGTGTTTTTGAGGTCGCCCGCCATGTGCAGGTCGGCGTTCATCCGGGCTTTAAGCACCGGAATGCGACCCAGCTTTTCAAACTCCGAGGAGTGCGCATCGTAGTTGAAAGCGCAGGCGATGAGCACGTCGAAGCCCGCGTCACCGGCTTCCCGGGCGGCAGCGACTAGGTCGGGACGGGGGACGGTGCCGAACTCAGGGCCGACAAAAATGGCCGCTCGCTTTTCGGTAGTATTTTCATCGGTTCCTTCGGTGTATTGGCCTACCGCGCAGACGTAGTCGCCGGGCCAGGGAGTGAGCGACGAGAAATTAATGCGGTTCTCTTTGTGCGCCTGTTGTACTCCGGCAGTTTTCAGGTTGTCCAGGATCATCTCGGCAAAGCTCTGCTCTTTTCCGTAGCCTGCTTTATCTTCCGCTAGGCCATCCAGCAGTTCGTCGTTTTCGTCGACGCCCAGTGTGCGGTGCGGCGACAGGCTTTCGACGGTAAACGGCCCCGCCACCCGCACTTTCTTTTTGTCTTCGTAGGGTTTGTCGTAGAGAAACTCCTGTTCGGCTTTGGCGGCAATAGACGCATCAATTTCCTTCTGTCGCTGAATGCGCAGCTTCCACCACTGTTCGTGCGCAGCTTTAGCTTCATCCGACCAGTCGTCTTTGGCTTCGCGGGGGATTTCCCATTCTTCCCAAGTGGTTTTGAGTAGCTTATTTAGTTGTTTCCGTAGCGGTTCCAGCTTCTCTTGGAACTGCTCCCAGATGACATCGATTTCAGCATTGTTGGCGATGTCTTTTAACATGATGTGCGGCACGCGCTCGTAGACGAAACCCTGACGGATATTGCCAGCAGTCGGCGTTTCTTTGGGGGCTGTGCGGGTAATTTCGGCTTCTTTGCGTTGCCCGTCTCGACTGTCAGCTAATAAGTAGTAAGGATATCGAGCTCCCATGACTCGAGCACGGGCCAAGGCTAAAGCTACTCGAGAGGTATCAATGGTAATCCACCGTCGCCCCCACTGTTCGGCTACGTAAGCGGTGGTACCAGAGCCACAGGTAGGATCGAGGACAAGATCGCCGGGGTCGGTAGCCATTAGAAGGCAGCGTTGAACAAGCTTAAAGTTTGTTTGAACGACATAGATTGCTCCTGCCGCACCACCTAAATCTGACCAATGAGTTCCAATTGGAATTGTTCCAGTATCGCTGAAAAATCGTCTGAAGTGTACCTGACGGCTATCAGCCAGCAACCTGCCAGCTAAACCCATCCTTTCTAAATCTGCTGTTGTAAGTCCCCAATGACGAGATTTACCAGGATGAAACGTTTTACCTTGATAGCTAAAGGGAACGGTGGTAGTATTTCTATAACCATCCGAAGTCAACGGATAAGAACGCCATATGCGACCTTTTTCAAAGTCTTCAAGCTCGCTAGCAAAATCCACAGAAATTTCATGCAAATCGTGTGTCAAATAATTAGAGTAGCCACTTCCACCTTGTCCATCCAGTTGCCGGAAATAACGAAGCCGACGAAATTTGGTCAGGTTTTTATCTTTTCCGTACCAAAGTAAGTAGTCATTATTGTCCTGAATAAAATCACCAGTTATGCTTCCTGTCTTCTGCGCAATAATCTGGACGATAAAATTCTCATCCCCAAACACCTCATCCATCAATGCCCTCACCCGATGCACATTCTCATCTCCAATCTGCACGAAGATAGAACCTGAATCAGTTAGCAAATCCCGCGCGACCACCAGCCGGTCTCGCAAATAAGTCAGATACGAATGGATACCATCGCGCCAAGTGTCGCGGAAGGCTTTTACCTGCTCGGGCTCGCGGGTGATGTGGTCGGCCTTGCCGTCCTTTACGTCGCGGCTGGTGGTGCTCCACTGGAAGTTGGAGTTGAACTTAATACCATAAGGCGGGTCCAGGTAGATACACTGTACCTTGCCGCGCAATCCTTCGCGTTCGGCCAGGCTAGCCATCACCTGCAAGCTGTCGCCTAAGATCATCCGGTTGGTCCAGTTGGCGTCGTGCTGGTAGAATTCGGTCTTGGCGTTTTCGCTCGGCAGGCCGTTGAAGTCGGCAAATAAATTGGTTTGCGCCGTATCCGGTTGCTGCGCTTGCGTCCGCTGGCGCAGGTCGTCTACCAGCACCTTGGGATGAATCTTTTCCTGGATGTAGAGCGGCGGAGCTTGCACGATCAGGTCAGAGGCATCTTGCCCATCCTTGCCACGCCACACCAGTTGCGGGTCCAGGTCGCGGTTGCGTCGCTGGTAGGCTACCTGGATAGGGTTTTGGTCTTCCAGGTGCATCACTGACTGGTATTCGGCGGTAGGAATATTCTTGCGGGAAGCCTCCTCGTGCCGCAGCGTTTCTACGGATTTGGGGATGGGGGCTTTTTTGGTTTTCTTGGTCATGTTAGGTAGTTGCGGTTTCTACAAGTTTGCCAAACTCGCGCTCAAGCTTTTCGGCAAAGTCGGTTTCCATTTCGTAGACGTCGGTAAACTCGGCAAACGCCCAGCGGCCGTAGCGTCCCAGGTTGTTCACGCCCGGTATCCAGTGGGTGTCCATCGTCTCCTTCTTTACTTTGGCATCTTCGCCCCGGTAGCCTTTTATTTCTACGATCAGGTGCAGCGGGTCGGCTTGTCCGTCGTCGATCAGCACAATAAAGTCGGGAAGGTACTTCCGTTTTTCAGAACCGTAGCGGTAGGGTACTTCCAGGCCCAGGTTATGATTCTTCACGTAGGCCAGCACCGCCGGATGCGACTCGGCCACCCGGCAGAACTCGGCTTCCCAATCACTATCCAGAATCACCCAGTTGATATGGCAGCGTCGGGCGTCGGTCTGCCAGCGGTGCGGGCTGGAGATATTGAAGTTGACGTGCCGGGTAGAACCCACCGGATTGTAAGGGTCAGGCTCGGCCACCACCGGACGCTCATCACTCATAGACTGGGTGATGGCGGCAGTGATACGCTCGGCCGCCATGTCGCTCAACTCTTGATATCTCAGTTGCGCGGGATACGTGCCGCCCTTACAGACCAAATGATTGTCCAGCCACTGCTTGGTAATCCGTTTGAGTTGTCCGAACAAATGAATCTTGGGTTCTCCGCCCGTATCCCGCCAGTGGGTATAGAGTAAGTGCTTGGTCAGGTGCATGATCAGCGTAGAACGGCGGGTATCTTCCAAATGCTCCAGTCCTAAGTTAATGTCTTGTCCGATGATCCCCGAAACGTTGGTGATGGAAGGACCAACCAGGGCGGGGGTGAGTTCCAGGGTGGAGTCATCGGTAAAGGTAGCGTGCAGCTTTTCCTCGGGCAGCGTGATCCGGTAGCCTTCAATGCGGGGAAAGGTGATTTCCAGGTGATCGCGCTCAGGGCTCATTGCCTTTACCGGAATGGTTTCTCGCGGCTTTTTCACCGGGGCAATCACCGGTTTGGCCGTAAAGTCAAACGGAATACCTAACACATCGGCGTACTCCACGTTGAACAAACCTTCTTCGTTCTGTTCGTAAGACTGGCGGCGCAGGGCCCGACCAATTACCTGTTCGCAGAGCAACTGGGTGCCGAAGGCCCGCACTCCCAGCACGTGGGTGACCGTGTTGGTGTCCCAGCCTTCGGTGAGCATGGATACGGATACGACGCAGCGGATAGAGTCGCCCAGTTTACCGGCTTTGCCCACCGTGTTCATCACTTCACGCAGCAGTGTGGCTTCGTCGAACTTCTTGCCCGCGCGCAGTTCGTCGGCCAGTTTGCCTCCCCGCTCAATTGCTTCGCGGCGGAACAGCTCAATTTCGCTGCTCGCTGCCTGGATGAATTCTTTATCCAAAGCATCACCCGACTCAAGTTGCTCGCTATCGATCAGCAACGTACGCGGACGCGCCAGGGGATCGCCATGTTTGTTGTAGTTTTGGAACAACTCCAGTCTGCCTTCCACAAAGGCACTGTCCCCCTCGGCATTCTCCCGCCGAAAGCCGGAGATATAATCGTAGACCAGCTTGGAGGTAGCCGTATTGTTGCACACCACAATGAAGCAAGGGTCTACCGAAATGCCTGCTTCCTGCCAGGCACGATGCGTCTTTTCGTAGTGACCATACAGGGCATCCAACGCTGACTGTAAGAGCGGGGGAAGATTTAAAGGATCCAGAGACTCAGCGTTGCCACGTCCTTTCTTAGGCATCTTTTTACCAATGTGCTCCCAGAGGTTGCGGAACTTGGGCATCTCGCCGCCCGGAATGTTATCGGCTACGGGCACGCGGGGCAGCTTAACGATACCACACTCGATGGCATCCATCAGGGAAAAGTCGCTCATCGTCCAGTGAAACAGGGTGCCCTCCTGGTAGCCGGAGCCGCGCAAGAAGAAGGGCGTAGCCGATAGGTCTACCACGCGCAGAATCTCCAGCTTCCGACCGATGGCTTCCAGTCCGGAAATCCACAGCCGGGCCGCTTCGTTGTTTTTTTGGGCCTCCTTCTTGTCATCCCCCTTTAGTTCATCCTCTTCGTGGCTGTCGGGCTTTTCGCGGTAGCAGTGATGCGCCTCGTCGTTGAAGACCATGATCCGCTTCATGCCCATCAGTTCGCGGACCACCCTTAGCATCATGTCGCCTTCGGTTTCTAGTGTTTTTAGTGCCTCGCCTCGCCCTTGAAGAAGCGCCCGGTTTGCTCTGGAAAGGTTCATCTTCTCCCGCAGCTTAAAGGCGTGATAATTCGTGATCACGATTTTAGCCTTCTGCATATCAGGTAAGAGATCACTAGGTACCAATTCCCGCTCTTGGTAGTAGCTATTCGGGTCGTTGGGTTGCAGCACGCGCAGGCGGTCGCGGATGGTCAGGCCGGGAGCTACCAGCAGAAAACCGCGGGTAAACTTTTGGCGATTCGGTTGGCGCACGGCGTTGATCGTTTGCCAGGCGATGAGCATCGCCATCACGGTCGTCTTTCCGGCACCGGTGGCCAGTTTGAGGGCCAGTCGCATCAGGTCGGGATTCGCCTCTTGGTTTGCTCCTTCCAGATGGTCCAGAAACTGCTGGCCTATTGTTATTTCCGGTGCTACTTCGGTGAGCCAGATGACGGTTTCTACGGCTTCCAGTTGGCAAAAGAACGGACGGTAGGTGCTAAAATTATGATGCCGCCAGTGCTGTAGCAGTCGGGCCGTTTCGGGAGTCACCCGCCATTTGTCAGGGGGCAGTTGTCTCCATCGGTCAACGTGGCCCCGCAGCACGTTGATCACCGGGGTGGGATCGTACTGCTGGACTTCGGAAGAAAGCCCTTTCCCCTCGTTGAAAGTAAATTCTTTTTGCTGCTGGTTTCTTTTTCGCTTTCGGGGTTTAGGAATGGGAGTGATAAACTCGGCCTTGCGCCGTTTCTCTATCACCTGTTGGGTAGGTTGTCCTTGCTCGTCCAGTTCCCAGTGACGGGCTGGGTAATCATAGGGCGAATTCAGGATAGGTTGTTCAAAGAAGGGGTTGTTCATTGGGTAATGTGCTTTGTGGTATTATAGGTAGGGCACTTAACTTTGCTAAATTAGGACTAATTGGGCAGGAGAGAAATAAGAAAATTTTCATTCTGACGAATCACGCACCTTTGCATGTAAGATTTTAAGCAGAAACGCAATTGTTTTTGTTCTTAAAATGAGAATATTGCTCTTTCACATACTACACAATAATTTTATGGGTCTGTTTGATAAGTTTGTAAAAAACAACGTGCCACCCCAGGCTTTCAATACGTCTAATTTTTTTCTAGGCGCTCCAGAAGCAGAAGCAGAGAGTAATGCAAACTCACGTATGAGACTAGGCGAGGCGTTTGAAGATTACCTGGAAGTTCTCCCTAACCTAAGTCATGAGAAGTTTATCATAACAGGACGGAAGGGTAGCGGAAAGTCTGCAATAGCTGAATATATCTATCTTCAGTGCGAAGCAGACCCAATGTATTTTGCCGAATTTGTACGAAAGTCTGACTTGAATCTAGAGCAAGTAAGCCAAATCACACATGAATTCAATTCTAGTAAGGGTCTTTCACGGCGTCCGTAGCCTGAGCAACCACCTGTCCTTTTTCAGACAGCTCTTTAATGGCTTTTTTGTCGCGGCTTAAGAGCAGCCGTTCGTACAATCCGCTGTCAAACTGCCGCTCCAGTTCTCTTACTGACCAGTTGTTTTCTATGAATTCTATCTCGTAGAAACGTCGCTGATTTTCGTTATCCATGCGCATCAGTTTAAGGTAGTGCGACCAACTGAGCTTGAATTCCGCAGACACTGTCTGCGCTTTTGTGTAGACCAAAAAAAACGAGCGCATCTGTTCAAGATTACGCTGAGAGAAGCCTCGTCCGAACTCTTTTTGCAGTACTACTGATAAGTTTTTGACTACCTGCTTTCCATAAGCGGCCCTGTCGGACGCGACCCCGGTCTTCTCCCTTTTGTTCTTCCTCTACGATCATTTTGCCAATCTGAAAGTAGGTTTGTACCAGCGTTTGGTTGATTTGCTGAACAGCTTGGTGCTTGGCCGAACGCAACAGCGCGACTACACTTTGATAGAAAGTACTACTTTCCGGATGATCATCTCTTTTTGCCATGCCTTTGGTCTGGAGGTTGTCTACTAGCTGTTGAACATACGCTGTGCGCAGCAAAAATACAAATGCGTACCTTCCCGTTCGCAAAGTGCAAGGGTTTGTTCGGGACGGCTGAGCGTTTCTCATTCAAAAGCTACTGCTAAACGAACGTACCAATCGCTTCGTTAACTTGAAGAGCAAATAGCCACAATGACTGAAAAACAGATAAAAAGAATCCGTACGAAGATTAAGAGGATACGAGCGGCGTTGGCGGCTGAGAAACGGACGTTTGGGGCCTATGACGATAGCCGAGGGTTGCGCTATTTGCCGCCGGGCTTGTTTATTCAGATAGAGGACTATCGCGGTGGACTCACCTATCTGCGCTGGTTTGCTAAGAACTTTCCAAACGACGTCGGATTCCCAGACTTTCTTTTTGAGTGGACCGTTATTCTGTTCAACACTAGAAAGCAAAAAGATGCTGAACAGAAAGCCTTTGAGACGTTCTTCTCCAACACCTACTTGTTTGAAAAGTTCTTCGGTCGCCCTATTGTGCCATTGGACAAGTACGAGTTCTCTACCCTAAGTACCCCAGCGTTCACCGAGCACTTTACGTATTCACATCAGCAATCGCTGTTCGCTGACTTCGCCTACTGGCTGGAGGAATTCACTGCTACCCAGAAGTTTGCGGAAGCGAGCCGTCGGTTCGTTGATCTACAGCGGCAATTGAACCAAGAGGATGATCTTCAGCAAAGACGCTACCTGTTGGAAGAGGAACGGGCTTTACGAGAATCCTTCTGATCGGAACGGCAATGATCGGCACCAGTTTGGTGATCAGCCGATATCATGCGCTGCCTATTTAACGGCTCCTACCGGAGCGACTCCTTTGATGATGCAAAAGTAGTTGATAGGCCGATGTGGCTACCAAAAGTTGTCCGCCGCCGTGGCCCGGTCATAAAGCAGACGCACTATCCAGGCAAGTATAAGCCATTTCCTTGTTGGTAGCCACCGCACCAAGCTGGGTAGGGCTATCAACTGTGGGGGAAGCATATCAAATGTTTCACCCCAGCGGGGACCGTCCGGTGGGAAGCCGCCCCAACTCACAGCAAAATGACTATCCAACCCCCTCCTTTCTACGATCTGTTCCGAGTCGCCGAAATCCAAGTTACCTACTGCAAAAGCTCAAAGAAGCCGGGCAAACCCTGGATCTACCGGTACTAGATCATCTCATCATTACTTCATCTCATTTCTACAGCTTTGTCGATCACGGAGTACTCTGAACGTACTCTTCCTTTGGCAATATCCTAAAAAAAGAACGGTAGCTATTAACTGGCTTTTGCCGTGTGGTACACTGCTGTATACCTATGCGCGATCCACAAATAGGAGAAAATAGCCACTTGACCAGGTATTCGCAAAAATACAAAGCCAGGCGGCGCGAAAGTCAAGGGTACGCTTCGCCGAGAAACAATTTAGCCCCCCGCTAATCCCTGGCACCGTAAAGTGTTCCCCGCCCTTGACTTAGGCTAGCTGTTTTGTGCGAGCAGGCAAAACCTGGCCAGGGTGGTCAGGGAGTAACCAAAATTCATATACTTATGAAACCCGCCTACCGGCAGGCAGGTCCAATTTCGAAGAACACCGACAGAACCGGAAAGATCGCTACGAAGGACTAGCGAACGCAGCAATTCTCATTTTGGCTATTCTAGCTGAATTCGGTTGAGTTCAGCGACGTGCATGAAGAGTTGTTTCATAGAGACGAAGGTTAATACTTTGAAAGCTGCCCGGATATTTTCCCAGAGTTTGGCTTTAGTTCTAAGATTCTGCCAAAGCTTTTGGAAGAAGCTACAGGCGTGCTGCTGAACCTGATCCACGGTAAAGGCCAGCATCATCAGAAGTGCAAATACTGAGCAGAGGTGTTGCTTGCCATGACCATAATTGTGCTCAAAGTGATAGCCTTGGTTCTTAAGCGTATTGAAGGTCTCGTTTTCTATCTTCCATCGGGAGCGTCCCATACGCATCACCTTTTCTACATTGGCTTTACTCAGAGTGATACCAGTGAGCCAGGTAAACGTCTGCTTTTTACCTTTCTTATTAAATTGCTCATAATAGAGCATATTGACCCGCAGATCGCTATTGCTGCTATTTAAGGCCAGTCCATTGGTGTAGCCGAAGCGGTGGATGTCGCCATCCTGTTCCCATTCCACCCACTTAACTTGCCCTCGTTGATCGCGCCCCTCAAACTGCCGGAACAGGGACTTGTTACCATCGGGTTTGATGCCGATCACATATTGCCATTTGGGGTTCTGTATGATCTGCCGGATGATAGGCCCGCAGCTATAAAGGGCGTCCATTACCCAAACCAGCCATTCTTTTCCATAACTATCCTGCATACTGCTGAGCAAACGCTTGGCCGCATTGCGTTCGCAATCATTCTTGCGGTTTCCGTCTTGTCCAATGATCGGCTCGTTGTCCATCACAAAGACTTCTTTCTCATTCGGGTGCACCAGTACTGCGCTAAGCATAGCGTGGTGATAACCCACCTTTCCGTTCTTATGCTGGCGTTCCAGACAATAGCTACAGTGGATACTGCCTGAGCAAAAGTGCTCTACACCATCTACACTGACAGTCAGGTGCCGCCCCCAATAACGGTACTCATCCAAGATGCCTAGCTTCTTGATACGCTTCCATAGCTTTTGAAAGCCTGCTCGTAACCCATCAGGGGCAACAGTATCCAGCCCCTTGCGTAAGCCGTTCTCCGAGGCAAAAGCACCGATCTTATAAATGCTACCCAAATTGCTCTCCTCGGATTTAGTGCGCCCTACAAAGTTAAGCAGCGAGGGGCTTTTCAAAGAGAACATCGCAAAACCCATTTTGAGCAAATCTGATAGCGCATACGAGGCATTATCCTCACGCTTATCCTTTATCTTATTGAACAGTCCGCAGACTAGAGCGTACAGACTATCAAAGCTGCCGCCGCGTTCCAGTGATTTTGTTTTCATCCCCGAAAGCTAGCTCACTACTTCTAAACTTGCAAAGTGAGAATTGCTGTAGCGAACGTCAGTTATTCTGGAAGTTGCTGAATGAGAGGGCGTTGAGTTGCGTAGAAGCGTAAAAAAGTCAAGATTTGCAGTGGAATTAAATCTTCATTGTACAAAACAAAGAATCATGCAAATCTTGACGACAACAAAACTAACGGAAATTTTTGTGGAAACCGATGACTTCCTACTGGATTTAGCTCAGCAAACGGCTCTTCAAGGCCTGCCTGTCCCCGCCTTCCACTCACGCTTTGCGCGAAGCGAAGTCATAACGACCCTAATTGCTTATCATCATTCGGGACGCAAATGCTTCAAATACTTCTATTGTCAAGATGTGCTGAAGACTTTTCAAAGCTGGCTTCCTGATGCCCCTTGCTATGAACGCTTCGTAGCCCTGATCCCGCACGTAGTGCTGGAACTCTATCTGTTGCTCAAAAGCCGTTGCCAGCCCGCTTTAGCAGAAAACTACATTGACAGCAAACCTTTGAAAGCTTGTCACATCAAACGAGAAGCACAACACAAAGTGATGGCTGATTGGGCCAGCAAAGGCAAGGGCACGTTAGGTTGGTTTTACGGCTTCAAAATGCACGTAGTCATCAACCGGGAAGCACAGCTAGTCAACTTTCTGCTCACGGCAGGCAACGTAGCTGACAACAATCACCAGGTGTTGAACTACCTGCTCAAAGAAGTAGAAGGAAAAGTATACGGCGACAAAGGTTATTTGAGCACCCTGAAAGAAGAGTTACTTAGCAAAGGGGTAGACCTAAGGGCCAAGATGCGCCGCAACGGAAAGAAAGATGCTATTGTCCATCAAAAGGACGCTTATTATCATCGTCATCGCGGACTCATTGAGTCAGTCTTTGGCCAGTGCGTAGGTCTCATTGATTTAGAGCATACTCGCCATCGGGCCCCTATTAACTATCTATGCAACGTCTTTGCTGCCCTGCTGGCTTACACCTTTGCCGATCAGCATCCGCGAATCATTGCTTTTGAAGATCGTGGCCGACTGCTACATGCCGCTTGATTTTGTATTATTTTTAGAAACCTAGAATAACTGACGTTAGCGAACAAAAACCGGCAGCAATCAGAGGAACGCTATGATGCGGCAAGAAGCATTGGTGACCGCATCCCGATGGGACAACCCATCCTGGTCGGTCATCATTCGGAGCGAGGACACCGCGCTGACCTGAAACGCATTGACAACAACATGCGCAAGTCTGTTGAGCACAGTGACAAAGCCCGTTACTACGAAGGTCGGGCGCAGGTGATTGAGCACAATCGTACCATCTATAGCGACGATCCGCAAGCCATTCAGAAGTTAAAGCAACGGCTGGCCGATCTGGAAGAGTACCAGACGTGGATGAAGACCATCAACAAACTCTGCCGATCCAAAAAGCTGACCGACGAAGAGATTGCCGAGCGGCTGGAAGACAAGTACGGACTAAATATCTCAGGCATTCACAAGCTACTGAATCCACAGTACAGTTATGAGAAGCGAGGTTTTCAGAGCTGGCGACTGTCTAACAACAACGCCAACATCCGCCGAATCAACGAGCGCATCGCCCAGCTAGAGAAAGCCGAAAGCGAAGAGACCAGCGAGCAAGTGATCGGTGAAGTAAAGCTGGTAGACAGCGTGGAGCATAACCGCCTGCAAATTTTCTTTCCGGACAAGCCATCGACCGAAGTGAGAAGTCGGCTAAAGCAACACGGCTTCCGGTGGTCGCGGCAACAAGGCTGCTGGCAACGGCACCGCAGTAATACGGCTACGTATCAGGCTAAGAGAATCGTTCGTGAGTACAGCGAAGGGTTACTTTAACTTGAGGGGGCTACGGCCCCTTTTTTTGGTAGTGTATTTAGAATAAGGATGTCATTTTGCCACTTTCCCAAGATTGTAATGCACCGTGCTACGGCGGCCGCTGTGCGGTGGTTTACCTACGTTTTGAAAAAAATAGCGTTTTACGTACCAAACAGGCACATCTCTGCCGGATGGTATTAGACCTAATTAACGTCAGTTATTCTGGAAGTTGCTGAATGAGAGGGCGTTGAGTTGCGTAGAAGCGTAAAAAAGTCAAGATTTGCAGTGGAATTAAATCTTCATTGTACAAAACAAAGAATCATGCAAATCTTGACGACAACAAAACTAACGGAAATTTTTGTGGAAACCGATGACTTCCTACTGGATTTAGCTCAGCAAACGGCTCTTCAAGGCCTGCCTGTCCCCGCCTTCCACTCACGCTTTGCGCGAAGCGAAGTCATAACGACCCTAATTGCTTATCATCATTCGGGACGCAAATGCTTCAAATACTTCTATTGTCAAGATGTGCTGAAGACTTTTCAAAGCTGGCTTCCTGATGCCCCTTGCTATGAACGCTTCGTAGCCCTGATCCCGCACGTAGTGCTGGAACTCTATCTGTTGCTCAAAAGCCGTTGCCAGCCCGCTTTAGCAGAAAACTACATTGACAGCAAACCTTTGAAAGCTTGTCACATCAAACGAGAAGCACAACACAAAGTGATGGCTGATTGGGCCAGCAAAGGCAAGGGCACGTTAGGTTGGTTTTACGGCTTCAAAATGCACGTAGTCATCAACCGGGAAGCACAGCTAGTCAACTTTCTGCTCACGGCAGGCAACGTAGCTGACAACAATCACCAGGTGTTGAACTACCTGCTCAAAGAAGTAGAAGGAAAAGTATACGGCGACAAAGGTTATTTGAGCACCCTGAAAGAAGAGTTACTTAGCAAAGGGGTAGACCTAAGGGCCAAGATGCGCCGCAACGGAAAGAAAGATGCTATTGTCCATCAAAAGGACGCTTATTATCATCGTCATCGCGGACTCATTGAGTCAGTCTTTGGCCAGTGCGTAGGTCTCATTGATTTAGAGCATACTCGCCATCGGGCCCCTATTAACTATCTATGCAACGTCTTTGCTGCCCTGCTGGCTTACACCTTTGCCGATCAGCATCCGCGAATCATTGCTTTTGAAGATCGTGGCCGACTGCTACATGCCGCTTGATTTTGTATTATTTTTAGAAACCTAGAATAACTGACGTTAATTAGGGAATAATTGTTAGTATCACGCGCCTGCACGCGAGCACTGCTAGCTGTAGCCTCGCTGCGAACTGCTAACCCGGAAATTGTGTAATGCAGTGCAGGTGAGCATGACCCGATCTCGGAAGTCTGCGGCAAAGTGACGGCAGCGTTCTTTGACAACGCGACAGCGCTTCACCCCGCTGATGGCATGCTCCACCACCACACGGTAGCGACTCACCCACTGATTGAATTTTTTGTCTTGCCTGGTAAGTTCGCCTTTGTAAGGCTTCTTGATGGGCAGCAGCGTGATCACTCCTTCAGGCTGATAACCTAAGTAGCCTAGATCCAAGCGAAGACGACTATTTTCAGGAAATTGGCAGGCTTCCTCATCGGCAATCTTCTTGTCATGTACCCGGCCTTCATAGGTTTCGCTCAAGTACACGATTTGCTGATTATCCCGGCACATCAGATTGTTCTTGACGGTATGATCCTTTTGCTTACCACTATAGTGATCTTGCTGATTATCATCGTCTTGCGAGCGTTCTACGGCACGTTCTGCCGCATCCATCGTGAAGGCCTCCCCATCGTACTTGGCCAGCACAGAGGCTAGGGCTTCCCCCTGGCGTTCTGGCAAAGCCCCTAGCTCTTTGAGACTCTTTTGGAGCAGGGGATGCAACAATTTCACCCACTGGCTCACTTTACCCTGCGAGATAGAAAAGCTAGCCGCTTGGAATTGCTGCAAAGGGTAGTTCTTCAAGTAGCTCAGCAGGAAAAACAGTTTCTCCCCCACACTAGGCAAGGTCTGAGTAGGCTTACCGGGGCGAAGATTAGGCAGTTTGCGCTTCTTGCCTTCCAAGGTGTGATACTTCGTATACTTCATCCAATGGCGTTTGAAGATGGGTAATAGAATATCAAATTCTTCTACCGTTAGGCTAGTTAGAATGATAAACTGGTTCGGGTTTTGTCTGATCTTTTCATAGTCCATCCTCTTATAATAACCTTTTTAGCTACTTTTGCAAATGCCTCACGCGTACGCGCGCGGTCTGAAAAATCCTCTAATTAGGTCTATTGTTAAGCCGTTCGATCTTGATAGTCTGTGGTTTTGCCTTCCAGCTGGTGCGCCCGGCTGACCTTCGGCAAAAATGTTGGTATAAGCGGCCAATCCATCAGTGAACACCAAGGCTTTTTAGCATAACTGTTACTCAATACTAAACCATAAGCCTTGAGCCCCCCTCCGCGCCGACTTCAGTACGTCCTCCTAAGTAGAAACCTACCATCAGACCACTACGCCTTTCTATGGCTAATCAGAGGCATTTGAGACAGTCTTTTGCCCCTACGAATGTCCACATTTAATCCCGGCGGGGGACCGCAGCTTCCACACAGTAGAGGGCTAACTCAGGGTGATTTAGTTCTCCCATAAGAAGTGTTTCGGCAACTGACCGTGCGACGTCCGCTGCCAGCACGCTTGACCACCCAACTTAGGCTTACTTTCAGCGAGCGAGCGATAGCCTATAGAGAAATACGTTCCAGTAGCATATCCTTCAATAATTCTTCTTGTTTGAGAGTGGTAGCTGGTTCTTTAATTACTGATTGGCGTTTGTAATTGTGGCACCGACACGGTGGCCGGGGCGGCCCCGCCGCGCCATAGTTCTGTTTTCCATAGCTACCCATTGTGGCACGACGAATCCAGTAATAAGCGCAACCGCTTCGCTGCCAAGTCTTTAACTTATCATCCTTATTCAGAGTACACTGCCGACCATTGTAGCTCCGGATAGGCCAGGAGAATATTCATTCGTCTGCCCCTTCCTCGGCCACCGGCGCATTATGCATAGCATTATGAAAATGGAAGAACAAGAAACGAGTTGATTTGAAGGCTCCGCAGTTCGGGTCTATACTTGATTTTAGGTAGTAAAGTCGTGCTAAGCAATGAGCACCTTAACCCCTGAACTTTCTAATTGCCGCTGGTCTTCGGATTCAATTTGGTCGTCGGTTACTAGGATGTCGATAGAAGTAGGAGAGCAAATGAACGCCAAGCTTTTGCGTAGGAACTTGCTAGAATCAGTTAGTAAAATTACCTGGCGAGCGTGCTCAATCATCACTTGATTGAGGTGAGCTTCCTCTACGTTTGGGGTAGATAAGCCGTAGTTGACGTCCAGACCGTCCACCCCTAGAAACAGTTTGTCGCAGTAGTATCCCCGAATGCCTTTTTCGGCTGGTGTACCTACCAATGACAGCGACTGCTTTCGCAGAAAACCACCCGGCACAATAACGCTGATATTCTTGTTCTCAGAGAGCTTTATGGCGATGTTAAGTGCATTGGTGATCACGGTCAGGTTGGTTACCTGATTTAGGTGATTGGCTAGTTCCTGCGTGGTGGTGCCTGAGTCAATAATGATCGTATCACCATTTTCTACCAACTGGGCAGCGCGCTCTCCGATGCGTTGCTTCTCCCGGAAGTTAATCTTATCCTTGTCTGACAACTCGAAATCGACACCTACCCGCAGGGTGGGTTTAATAGCTCCGCCTCGCGCTCGGATAACGGCACGCTTTTGTTCTAACTGGTTGAGATCATTTCGAATCGTTACTTCGCTCACATCAAAATCCCTGCTAAGGTCGCTTACGTTAACCTGCCCTTGACTGTGAATCTGCTCTAGGATGAGGGTACGACGTTCCAGCGTATTTCTTTTACCGTTGACTGCCATGAAGTGAAGAACAAGCTCTTTTAGTAGTGAGTAAATGATGTAAGACGAACAAGGTAGATAATCGGCGTATTCTATAAAAGTAACATTCCAATATATTATCCTACTCAAACCAAGGGAAGCACTCGAAAGCTATCAGACAACTTGTAGAGATAATGCCTGAGGCTAGTTACTAGATAAGATGCCTAAGCTCAGAGCTATTGCTCATTTAATTACCCAATGGGAAAACAAGAGGTAGCCACAGTATCCAGTTTAGTACCAATTCCCCGTAGCACAAAAAAAAGCCCGTAAGCACCATTATTTTTGGCTTACGGGCTAGGTGGTAACTAGTTTTATCTACCGATCAGACTTAGTACCCAGTGTTCTGATCTAGTTCCGGATTGCGTTGTAACTCCCGGTCGGGTAAGGGAAGTAGCAAGTGCCGTTCTTGGAAAGTCTGCCCCCAGGTGTTCTCTTGGCCCACCAAAGGGACAAACTGAATACCTCCGCTGCCGTCGTCGCTGCTGAGCGGGTAGGTGCGGGTGCGTACCATATCGTACCACAGTTTGAAGTCAAACACCAGTTCGCGGTAGCGTTCCTTCCATACTTCTTCCACAAACGCCTCTGCCGATAACCCACTTAATTCCTGGGAGATGGTAGCGGCATCCTGCTGCCAGTAGGCCCGACTACGCACCTGGGTGAGGTAGTCCACGGCTTCGGCGGTGACCCCTTCCGAACGGGCAATGCCTTCGGCAGCAATGAGCAATACTTCGCTGTAGCCGTAGGCCCGGGCATCTTTGCCGGAGTTGGCCGTCTCGAACAGGGCCTCATCATCGTGCCAGATGTAGGGGGTCGGTGGGAAGGTCAACTCTGATCCATCTTCTTTGGTCATCGACGTGTGGAAGTACTGCTTGTTTTGCGCCCGCAGGTCGTTGACCGGATCGTACCCCCGCATAAACTCCGGTTGGGGCTGATAAGCACCATTGGTGATGTCGTAGGCTACTTCGTTCACAAGGGTTACAGGATAGGTCCATCGGGGATAGTCGGAGTCGTCAATACCCACAAAAAACTCGATGGGGTAAACAAACTCCTCAAAGGCTTCATCGCGACGCATCTTGTTATAAGCGCTGTTAGCCAGATCAATTTCACCACTCGGAAGAAAATCATGCTGCGCGAGGGCGTGCGATCCCTCATTAATGACTAAGCGGGCCGCGGCAGCAGCATCTGCATAACGATCTTGCCCCAAAGGAAACCCGCTCATGGTTAGATAGACGTCAGCTAATAAGGTAGCCGCTACCCCACGGGTGAGCTGGTATCCATTCCCTTGCATCGTATTTTCAGCTAGACCTCCTTGATCCACGGCAAACCGTAGGTCCTCAACCATCAGATCGTATGTGTCACTGAGGGCATTTCGCTGAACGTACAGATTATCCAACGATTCGTACGGTTCGGTCACCAAGGGTACTTCCCCGAACAAGCGGGTTAGCGTAAAATAAGCAAAAGCCCGGAAGAAGCGAGCCTCAGCCAGCAGCCGATTGGATTCGTCGTCTGATAAGCCGGGGGTACCCGGAATGTAAAGAATCGCATTATTAGCCCGGCTAATGGCACCGTACATTGTAGACCACATATCATTGAGAAAGCCATCGCTGTTGAGCCCGTTCAGCGTAAGCTGTTGCGCGAATTGAATATGCGGTTCTTGCCCCTTGTACTCATTATCAAAAAAACCGGATAGGTAGGGGCCGTACATGGCTTGTTTGCCGGAGTACACTCCTCCGTTTAGATAGAGGGAAGGGGCTCCGTACCGATACAAACCGTTGACCGCCGTTTGCGCGTGAGACGGTTCACTAAAGAACTGCTCAATACTGGCCTCATCCCGGGGTTCTTCATCCAAGAAATCGCCGCACGAGTAACCTACTACGCTGAGTAGCAGGACGATAAATGTTCTTGATATATAGTTCATAAGTAGCTGATTTAAAATTGAAAGTTAACACCCATGGTATACGTGCGAGGCCGGGGGTACTGGAAAAAGAAAATGTTCTGCCCCCAGGGGTTTTCGCCCCAGGAGGTAGCCTCCGGATCTTGCCCCTGAAACTCGTCTGACTGAATCAAGAAAGCGTTCTGCACACTGGTATATATCCGCAGGTTACGAATGCCTAACCGCTCAGTTAGTCCACCGTTGAGATTGTAGCCCAGCGAGATAAGGTTACCCCGGATGTACGAGCCGTCGGCAATCCAGCGGCTATCTACCTGACTGTTCTGCCCGGCGTAGGCTTGGTTGCGAATTTCCTGCACCATGGTGTTCTGATTGTCGGGTGTCCAGCCTTCGGTCAGGATGGTGCGCAGTCCGTTGGCAATCCCTGAGCGGTCTTCGGTAGAGTGATAATACTGCTGCATGATATCCACTCCGGCCACAAACTGAAGGTCCACCGTTAAGTCAAAGTTGCGGTAGCGGAAGTTATTGACAAAACTACCCGTCCACTGCGGCAGACCATTGCCGATGATCTGCTGCTCTTCGGAGCGCTTGGCCTCACCGGGTACCGCATTAACCGCCTCCGCCTCATCCGCTTCGTCGGTACCCCAAATGCCCAGTCGCTCAAACCCCCAGAAGGAAGCCAGCGGCTCGCCTACCCGCAGAATGGTTTGGCTACCCGACACCCAGTTGGGGCCAGGGAAGATGTCTTCGTCGTTCTCTCCCAGTTTCTCAATGCGGTTTTGATTGTAACTGAAATTAAGCGTAGTACTCCAGCTAAAGGCATCACCAACTACATTTTGGGTGGTCAATAACACCTCAATTCCTCGGTTGGATACTGATCCGATGTTATCAAACACCGACCCGAACCCGGTGGTCTGAGGCAGGGGACGGTTTAGTAGTAGGTCAGTAGTCAGCTTATAGTAGTAGCCGAGCTCCAGCGATACCCGGTAATCAAGCATCGTTAAATCCAGCCCCACGTCAAACTGCGTCGTCTTTTCCCACTCCAGATTGGGGTTCGCCAGTCGGCTAATACCACTGAAGGTTTCCCGGGCGCCATTGATTAGGGTAGTGCCTGAAAATACGGTAGCCAGCGACCGGTAGGTGGCGATTTCGGTGTTCCCGGTGATACCGTAGCTGGCGCGAAGTTTCAGTCGATCAACCAGTGACGTGTTCTGCATGAAGGATTCTTCGGACACTACCCAACCTAAGCCAAGCGAAGGGAAGAAGCCGTACTTATTATTAGCCCCAAAGCGAGAAGAGCCATCAATCCGACCGGTAGCCGTCAGCAAATACTTGTTTTTATAAGCGTAGCTACCCCGGGCAAAGTACGAATTCAATGTCCACTCGTCATAACCAGAACCGGGGGCATCAGGTTGACTGGCTGCTCCCAAATTGTTAAAGCGGAAGAAATCGTCCGCAAAACCTCGGGTACTAATCCCAAAGCCTTTCTCGATGCGTTGCTGCCAGCTAAGCCCTACTACCCCGTTGATCGAATGATCGCCAATTTCTTTATTAATGTTTAGGTAGTTTTCCTGCTGCCAATAGTTAACCCGCGTGTTAGACTGACTAGCAAAACCTAATGGTGCCGAGATATTGATAAGGTCGGTAGGACGGTAGTTCTGAAACAGCCGGTAGTGCTGATCGAAGCCAAACTGGGTACGCAGGCTAATGCCTTCCGCCAGTTGAAACTGCAAGTAAGCGTTGCCAAACAATTGGGTTCGATCCCGCAGTCGGTCCTCAGTCTCCAGCACGTGTACCGGATTGGCCATGGCTTCCAGATTATAGGCATCCGAAATCATATTACTGTTGCTGTAAGTACCATCGGGAAAGCGTACCGGAAAGATGGGGGGCATCTCAATCATGGTCCGGCGCGGTGACTGGTAGCCGCCGCCTTCGTCGAATTCGTTCTCTTCGGTAACGTTAGCCAGTAGGTTGAACCCCACGGTGAGCCAATCTTTGGCCTGGCCTTCGTAGGCCACCTTGCCGGAGAACCGCTCCAGGTAATTGTTAATCATGATCCCCTGGTTGTTGGTATAGTTGAGGAACACTCCGTAGGATGACTTTTCACCCCGCTGCTGAATAGATAGCTGGTGGTTGTGCGATACTGCGGTACGGGTCGCCTCTTCCTGCCAGTCGGTATCGTAGAGCGGGTTGCCATTGGCATCGAACAGGTTCGGGTCGTCGGTGGTGAACACCGGGTTGCTACTGGGGCGGTACTTCGGAGTGTTTTCCATTCCGATACGTACTACATCCAGCCACTCTTGAGCATTGAGTACGTCCATCTTCCTACGCATGGTACCAATGCTCACAAAGCCATCGTAGCCTACCGTGATTCCTTCGCCTTGCCCGCCTCGCTTGGTGGTCACCAGAATGACTCCGTTAGCACCCCGGGCACCATAGATCGCGGTGGAAGAAGCATCTTTGAGTACTTCCATGCTCTCAATATCATTGGGATTGAGAAACTGTACGTCCTCCATCACTACCCCATCCACCACGTAAAGCGGGGCCGAACCACCGTTGATCGTCCCCTGTCCCCGGATCAGTACGCGGGGGCTACCGGTGGGGGAGCCGGAATTTAAAAACACGTTGACTCCAGCCACCCGGCCCTGCAAGCCCTGAAGGGCGTTAGTGACCGGGGCACGAAGCAATTCTTCGGAGCTTACGGTGCCAATGGCTCCGGTCACGTCCGATTTCTTCTGAGTACCATAGCCAACCACCACTACTTCTTCGAGGGACTGCACGTCGGGGGCTAAGGCAAGATTGATGGTTGTCTGTCCACCAATCTCTATCTCAGTAGTCAGGTAGCCAATGGAAGAAAAAACCAAGGTGGTTACCTCATCGGGAATGCTAAGACGATAGTTGCCGTCCGCATCGGTCACGGTTCCCAGACTGGTTCCCTTAGCCAGCACATTGACCCCCGGAAGGCCTCCGCCCGCCTCCTGATCGGTAACCGTACCGCTAACGGTTTGCTCCACGGTGCTGGTAAACGGACGTAAGACCGGACGAACCGCGGCCAGCAGGGTAGGTGCAGAAGGTCTCTCTTGGGTTTTGGTATCTAGCGGCGGCACTAAACGCGACTCTTCTGGTTGAATTACGTAGTGTTGAGTCCCTATCTTTTGGTAGCTAAGCTTGAGCGGCGGCAATACTTCTTCGAGCAAGCGATCCACATCTTCGCTACGAATGGGCCGAGCGAAGGTCTGCTTATCGCTCACCAGCTTCGTATCGTAAGCAAAGCTAATGTGATACTTTTTTTCAAGGTCAGAAAAGAATTCGGTAAGCGATACTTTCGTTTCCTGCTGCTCAGCCAACCGAAGCTGCGGCTGATGAGTTAGCGAGGCCAGTGACTGCGCGCTTACCGATGCGCTGGATAGTAGAAGCCAAGCCAGCAGCAGTTTAGTCGGCAAAAATCTAGTACAATTCTTCATCATCAATCTGATAGTTTAGGTTAAAGAAATAAATATAGTTGCACAAAAATCTTTAGTCGGCTCTTGGGGTAATGGTAATGATGTCTTCGTTGGTGCTCACTTTTACGGGAAAGGCCCCCTCAATAAGTGATAGCAATAGATTGAGATCATCGCGCGATACCCGCGCGGTAAATTGGTAGTTTGCAATTGCCGGGTCGTCGAACCGAATGGTTTTGCCGTGGCATTCGCGAACCTGCCGGGCTACTGTAGCCAGGGTTGCAGCACGAAAATCAAACACATTTTCGCGCCAGGCTAGCGCAGTAGGTTCACGCTTCCTTTTTCTGAGCTGCTGATCGGCGGCGGCTACCTCCACGAGTTCCCCCGGTGCCATCAGTAGGTGTTCTTGGGTTTCCGGACGGGCTACTTTTACCGAACCTTCTTCCAGCATCACTTGGGTGCTGCCGGAGCGGCTTTTTACGTTAAATTCTGTTCCTAATACTTCTACCTCCAGCTGCGAGGTGTGTACCACAAATGATTGCGCGTGGCCAGCCAATACGGAGGGGTTCACCGTAAAGAATGCTTCGCCTTCTAACCAAACCTCCCGCACCGCTGCTGTTTCCACGTCAGGCGCTACCTGTAGCCGGGAGTGCGCATTGAGCATCACCTCGGTGCCATCGGGTAGTTGGAATGTTTTAGTTTCTTGATAGCCCGTCTGATACGCTTGATGAGCATTGACCCAATACAGATAAAAGATAGCGCTTATCAGTAGAAGAGAAATCCCGGCGGCAGCATAGGGCATCAAGCGGGTTTGGTACCAGCGGGCAGCCGCTGGAAGTGGTTTTATATGATCGAGGGACTTTTTCTCCGATGTGCGTCGATCAATGGTAGCGTAGATCTTCGCTAATTGGGCTTCTAGGTAGTCCGTTGAGATTGGTTGCTGCTGGTTTGGCAACTGATTAATTAGATCGGCAGCTTGCCGGATAGTCTCACTTTTTTCCGGACAGTTAACCGGAAAACTGTCCCAAAACAGATTAGGTTGCCCTTGCACCCACTGCTGAAAGCTCAGGTCAAGAACAAAGTCGGTTACCTGATAGGAAAGATACTTCTGGCCGTTTGGCTGGTTCATAGGCTGGTGTTCTACGGAGTAGTTACCAGCAGGCTCATTTGTGACCCATCAAAAGAAAAGTTTTTTATTTTTTTCTAAATCACCAGCGAATTCTGACGCAACCTGAAACCAAGATAAGGAGGTTAGAGTAGAAAAAACAGCATCCACGAAAGCAGAGGTACCACTCGAAGTACTTTGGATAGGTAGGCATTGAGCGTAGTAATAGCGCGACGACACAATTTGTACACCGTACGGGTTTGTACTGACATAATCTGGGCAATCTCAGAAAAGCTTAGCTGGTTGTAAAAGCGCAGATAGAGCACCTCCTGCTGCTTGTCGGTAAGCGTATTCAGCGCATTTGCCAATTGCTCAATGGTTTCCTCCGGGAGCGCGTTCGCATCGTTCTTATAAGCCGTTACCCAATGATCAGATAGGGCGAATAAAGCTTCAGCAGGAACCGGTTGTTCTTTAGTAGCATACGTCTTGCGTAGGATTTTCCGACGTAGGGCCCCTAGCAGGTACGATCGTAGAGAGCGAACGGACGCTATCGTATCTTTCTTTTCCCACAAATCGGCGAATAGCTCCTGAACGCAGTCTTCTACCAAGGTCGGACTCGCTTTAAACTGCGCGCCGTAGCGGAAGAGAGCCGCCGCGTGATCGTAATACACTTGCTCAAACTCTCGACGAAGATTTTCTTCCGATTGACTAGTAAAAAGAGAAGTAGGCTGATCTTCCGCTTTCATCGCGTAGGGAGATTGAGGATAGAAGGTAGCTAATTATTTTAATATCCCAAAAGGGGCAGGATTCTCGATAGAAGTATAGAAATCTATCTTTTTTGTTTCATCTATACAAATGGGCAGCAGTAATACTGTAATATCACCTCTAACGAGAGAACAGTCTGGTACAGATAACATTATTTATGTCAATACGACAATTTTTCCAGCAGCCTGGTTACTCTCCATGAATTTGTGGGCCTCAACAATTTCATCCAATGTGAAAACTTTGCTTATATTCAATTTTATGTGACCAACTTCCACGGTACGGATAAACTCTTGAAAAACGTTAGCAGGGCTTTTGATTTGTCCGCTATCGTAGATCGTTAAATGCACCGTGGCCGGAATAAACTCCATAGGTGCAAAATTAGAAATAGACCATTCTTCAGAAAGCATGCCTGTCATACAGGCTATTCCACCGGGCCTGATACACGATAAAGAATCCTTCAGGGTCAGTGCACCAACCAATTCCAGTGCTTTATCAACACCGTTCGGGTCAATCGCCCGAACCTGATCCTGAAGTTTTCCATCGTCTATCAGCACATAAGAAGCTCCGTTTTCCAGTAGCACTTTTTCCTTTTCTTTGCTTCGGGTGGTGGCAATTACTGTCAGCCCCAAGCTTTTAGCGACTTGAGTAGAGAGCATACCAATGGAAGATGTGCCTCCTCTAATTAGCAGGGTTTCCCCTTTTTGTATGCGTAATGCCTGATGTAGTGAGCCATGCACGGTTTGGTACATTTCAGGAATGGCACCCAGCGTTTCCCAGGGAAGAGTGCTCTGAAAAGGAAGAAGAACATCTTTGGGCAAGATGATGAATTCAGCGTAACTTCCGTCAAAGGCTCGCCCCATACCGCCCATCAAAGCCATAACCGGTTGGCCTTTTTGGTATGCTCCTGACGGATCTTCTTCTATCTCTCCTACACATTCAATCCCTAGTATCCGAGGTAAGGAAACATTTGGTGATAAACCCTTGCGGGTCATTAATTCTGAACGATTCAGCCCGAAAGCCTTAACCTTGACCAATACCTGTCCTTTGCCTATCTCAGGAATAGGTCTTTCCTCCAGTGTCAGGTTTTCTGCCTTCCCCGGTCGATATAATACAGCGGCTTTCATGAACGACTATTTGCAGGTAACTTTTAGATCTTTTTCTTAAACGCTAGATCGTCTATCTACACAACAGACGGTCCTTATATCTTTGAGATATTGGAAAATATTGCAAAATACTTAAAATCGTGAACTTGTTCTTTAACCGTTACTTCATGAAGAACTTTCATAAGCTTTACTTTTTAATTACATCAAGCTATTTGAAAAGGAAATAAAATTTTTATACATTTATACCGTAATAAAATGAAACCTTTATTAATAATTTTTCAATATGCTAGAAACAGATCAGCCAACTGGGGTGGCGGGCAGTGATTATACATTTAGTGAAATTTTTGGACAACCTGCCTTGTGGGGACACACCTACGATGAGCTTCTCAATCAGCAGGAAGCGCTGACGGCGTTTCTTCAGCCGCTGTGGGCTCAAAACAATATCGAGGTGATACTGACCGGAGCGGGCACCTCTGCTTTTATAGGAGAGGCACTGCAGGGGCCTTTTCAGAAAAACACGGGTAAGCTCACCCGCGCTGTGGCTACAACTGATTTGGTATCACACCCGTCTTCTTTTCTGCGCAGGAACGTACCTATCCTGCTGATTTCGTTTGCCCGCTCCGGTAACAGTCCCGAAAGCGTAGCAGCAGTCAAGGTCGCCAACGCCGCGTGTGACACGGTGTACCACCTGGTAATTACCTGCAACGAACAAGGACAGTTGGCGCAGCAACAGGATAATCGACAGTACACGCTGTTGCTTCCCCCCGCCGCCCATGACAAGGGGTTGGCAATGACCGGAAGCTTCTCTGCCATGTTGCTGACCGGTCTGCTGGTGTCCCGGTTGTCTTCGTTGGCCAGTCTGCAGTCGCCCCTGCAACAACTGATAACCTACGGTGATTGCCTGCTGCGGCAGGCTCCGGATCTGAAAAAGTTCGCTGAGCTGCCCTATGAACGGATCGTGTTTCTCGGCTCGGGTCCCCTGCGCGGCACCGCCCAGGAATCACACCTGAAAGTGCAGGAACTCACCAACGGGCAGGTGGTGGGCAAGCACGACTCCTTCCTGGGGTTTAGGCATGGTCCCAAAGTGGTTGCCAATCATCAATCCCTGGTGGTGATGCTGTTCTCTAACGATGAATACGTCCGTCCCTACGAAGTGGACCTGGCGCGCGAGCTTCATCAGGAATCGAAGGCTTTGTTCACCTTGGGCGTGGCCGAACGGCCGGTGCCGGGGGTGGAGGTAGACTGGTGGATCACGATGACCGATCGCGATAAGGAGCATCTTGATGAAGAATTTCTGGCCGTGTGCAGCGTGCTGGCCGCGCAGATCATCGGCTACTACAAATCGCGCCAACTGGGGCTCAATCCGGACAACCCGTCGGTGAACGGCACAATCTCCCGGGTGGTGCAGGGCGTCACCATCTACCCTTACCCGCCCTCCCGCTGATGACCTACGACCCCCACGGCGACTACGTGCTGGTGGTTTGCCCTAACCCGTCGGTCGACAGCTGGATTTGGCTGGACGAACTGCGCCTCCAGCAGACCAACCGCATCAGCCGGGAAGAACACTACCCCGGAGGCAAGGGCACGCACGTGGCTATGGCCCTGGCCGAACTCGGTCGGCCGGTACATCTGCTGGGCTACTGGGCCGGACCCACCGGGCAGTGGATTCGCGCGGAAGCCGAACGGAGGTATCCGCACCTCCGCTGCATCGGACCCACCGTAGCGGGCTGGTCGCGCCACTGCTACACGGTTCGCTCAGCGCACGAGGTGGATGGCACCGAAGTGTTAGGAACCGGCCCTACGCTTCTGCCGCAGGACGTGGACGCGTTACATGAATTATTTGAACAGGAAGTAAAGAGCGCCCGGTGCGTAGCCATGAGTGGCTCATGGCCTCGGCAGGCTCCCGACGACGGCTACGCCCAACTGATCAGGCGGGCGGCCGACCAGCGCAAGGCCGTCTTCCTCGACTGCACCGGCCCCGCCCTCACGCACGCCATGGAGCAGCGGCCGTTCTGCGTGCATCTCAACCGCCCGGAAGCTACCCAGCGATACGGCGTCAATGAACTGGCCGAGGCTATCCCCCAGCTACTGGCCAGCTGTTCCCAGGCGGCGGTGACGGACGGGGCGCGGGGACTCTGGCTGGCGGACGCGCAGCAGACCGTTCGGGCGCAGTGTGCGCCGGACAACGTGCAGAGCACCGTGGGCAGCGGCGATTGTTTGGTGGCTGGACTGGTGGATGCTTTTTTACTGGAAAAGGACCTTATGGCGTCGGCCCGCCGGGGGGTAGCGTGCGGGGCCGCCAACTGTCAGCACGAAGAATTGGGGATACTGCGGCAAGAAGACGTAAATGTGCTCGAGCAACGCGCTACGGTGGAGGTTATCAATGAAGATGCTGGTAGAAATTAGGATAGGTAGTGGTGGTTAGAACCTGATGAAGATATGAGCACAAAACGACATGACGTACTGGTCGTCGGAGAGCTAAACGTCGACATTATCCTGAACGATATTGACGGCTTTCCGGAAGTAGGCAAAGAAAAACTTGCCCGCCGGATGGTGACTACCCTGGGCAGCTCTTCGGCCATTTTTGCTAGCAACCTGAGCAAACTGGGTGCGTCGGTGGCCTTTGTGGGCAAGGTGGGGGGCGATGCGCACGGTGATTTGATTCTGCGCAGCTTGCAGACCCAGGGGGTGCACACCGACGGGGTGCTGCGCGACGAATCGGTGGATACCGGAGCCACGCTGGTGCTTAACTACGGCGAAGACCGGGCAATGATTACCTATCCCGGAGCGATGGAGCAACTCACCATCGCCGACATTACCGACGATGCGTTAGCGCAGGCGCGCCATCTGCATTTTTCATCCTACTTTCTACAACCCGGCCTGCGCCCGGCGGTGGGTGAACTCTTCCGGCGAGCGAAAGCCCTCGGACTCACCACCTCGTTGGATCCGCAGTGGGACCCCGAAGAGCGGTGGGAGCTGGACGTAGCCGAGATTCTGCCGCACGTCGACGTCTTCTTGCCCAACGAGAAAGAACTGCTGTTTCTAACGCGTGCCTCAACGATGGACGAGGCACTGGCTACCCTGCGTGAGGTTGCCCATTGCGTGGTGGTGAAGCACGGCAACCAGGGATCGTACGTATGGCAAGATCAGCAATTGCGCCATCAACCTCCGTTTCTGAACGAAGAAGTAGTCGATGCCATCGGGGCGGGCGACAGCTTCAACGCCGGGTTTATCCGCGAGTTTGTCCGCGGTGGCTCCCCGGAAGCTT
The DNA here is from genome assembly GCA_965217305.1 of Cyclobacteriaceae bacterium. GTDB lineage: Bacteria > Bacteroidota > Bacteroidia > Cytophagales > Cyclobacteriaceae > Tunicatimonas. Next base: position 545,453 of record CBDCHN010000012.1, on the reverse strand, counting down.
GCCAGACCTTTGGTAACCTCATCGGAGCCTTGTCGACGACCCAGTCCGGAGGCACCGCCGCCTTTCAGGATGCCCAGCGCATGATCAACGTTGCCCTATCAAAATTTAATTACTCCCTAACCTTATGACGCTACAAGAGAAATTTAAGCAGAGAACCGCCCGGCAGCAAGGACTGCTCGCGACTAATTATTATAACTTTGAAACGCTGTCCGGCGTGCTGCAAGCCGCGCAGGAAACCCAGCAGCCGTTAATCCTTCAGCTCACCCAAAGCTCCATCGACTACCTCACCCTGCCCGTGGCGGTGAGCCTGGCCCGATCGGGCTTGGAGAGCTATGGCGTAGAAGGGTGGCTGCACCTCGACCACGGCGGTTCCTACGAGCTAGCCGCCCGCTGCCTGGACGCGGGCTTCGATTCGGTGATGATCGACGCCAGCGAAGCTTCCTTTGATGAAAATGTGGCTACCACCCGGAAAGTGGTGCAACTAGCCGAACGCTACGGGGCCAATGTAGAAGCCGAGCTGGGCTACGTGGCCAAACTAGGGCAGTCGCATCAGAATAAGGGCTTTACGCAGCCCGACGAAGCCCGACGGTTCGTGGAAGAAACCGGGGTCAACGCGCTGGCGGTGGCCATCGGCTCAGCGCACGGCTTCTACGAACAGCCGCCCGAATTGCAGATGGACCTGCTGGAAGAAATTCATGCTGCCACGCCCGCTACGCTGGTGTTGCACGGAAGTTCGGGCATCTCGCATTCTGATTTACAACGGGCCATCCAGCGGGGCGTCTGCAAAATCAACCTGGCTACCGAGATCAAAAACGCCTTTATGGAGACGCTCCAACGGACCTTAGCCCACAACGAAGAAATCGACCTGCGAAAAGTATTTCCCGTCGCCACCCGCGCCGTCACCGATTTGGTAAAAGAAAAATTATTGGTCGTCAGCCAACAACCCGCATGAAACGACTCTTTATATTCCTGGTGACCGCGGTATGCCTGGGGCCTTCGCCGGTCTACGCGCAGCAACCCGCTACCAATCCTGACCAACTCCTCCTCAAAAACTTCCGCCCTCAGTCCCTCTACCAAACGCCCCGGACGGAGGTAGACCAAGCCAAGTACCCCGTCATCGACATGCACTCGCACAGCTATCCCGAGAGTCCGGAGCAAATAGCAACGTGGGTACAGACGATGGATTCGGTAGGTATTGATCAAACGGTGGTGCTGACCTACCAAACCGGCGCTACCTTTGACTCGCTGGTGCGGGTATACAATGAGTACCCCAATCGGTTTGTTCTGTTTTGCGGCTTCGACTACACTGGCTACGACCAGCCCGGCTACGGTCCGGCAGCGGTGGCGGAGCTGGAACGCTGCGTGCGGATGGGGGCTCGCGGGGTAGGGGAACTCGGTGACAAGGGAAAAGGGTTGTTCTACTCGAAACCCACCCCAGCCTACGGCATGCACATCGACGATGACCGTATGGATCCCCTTATCGACAAGTGCGGCGAATTAGGCATTCCCATCAGCATCCACGTGGCCGAACCGATCTGGATGTATGCCCCGATGGATTCCACCAACGACGGCCTGATGAACGCCTACACCTGGCGACTGGACGATCAACCGGACATCGTCGATCATGCCGGGATGATGAACATCCTGGAAAACGCGGTGCGTGATCATCCTAACACCACCTTCATTGCCTGTCACTACGCCAACTCTTCCTACGACCTGACGATCCTGGGGAAGCTGTTAGACCAGTACTCCAACTTGTACGCCGATAACGCGGCTCGCTACGCCGAGACGGCCCCTATCCCGCGCTACGTGGCTTCTTTTTACGAAAGGTACCAGGACCGACTGGTGTTCGGCACCGACCTGGGCATGGAGCCGGAAATGTACCGGACGCTGTTTCGTATTATGGAAAGCTCCGACGAGCACTTTTACGATCAGGAGCGGTTTGGCTACCACTGGGCGCTGAACGGCTACGGCCTCTCCGACGCGGTGCTGCAAAAAGTTTACCGTACAAACGCCCGTCGCATTCTACAACTTGATGCCAAATAATAATGACACCATTCAAAAAAACCACGTCCGTTCGCCTTCTGCTCGGCTCCGCTTTGTTTTTTCTCTTTACCCGATGCCAGGAAGCTCCCGAAACGGTCACCACCGTCACAAGCCAACACCTGCGCCTGGAGGTTGATCGGCAGTTGCACAGCCATATCAGTACTACCTGGGAGGCGGCTTCGCCCCTGGTAACCGACTTTCAACCCACTGAATACTTAGCAACGCAGCAGGGCACCTACCGGGATTTTTCGCTCAAGGACACTCAACAGAAAGCCACCACTGACGCGAAACTGGGTCGCGGACAACAAACAGTTTTTCAGGGCGAATCGGAAGGAGATTTAGCACCGCTTACTAAAATCCTAACGGTGGAGCAGTACGACGATTTCCCCGACTTACTAATTTTTCAGGTGGCGTACGTGAACCGAGGAACGATGGCGCTGGACGTGACGGAGTGGGTTAACCATGCCTACACACTGGAGGGAAACAACCATCCGGCTCCGGCCTTCTGGTCGTTTCAGAGCGGCTCGTACGAGAGTCGTCCCGACTGGGTTTTGCCCATCACGCCCGGCTTTCGCCAGGAGAATTACCTGGGCATGAACGCTTCCGACTACGGCGGCGGCACACCGGTCACCGACGTGTGGCGGCAGGATGTCGGGGTGGCGGTCGGGCACATCGCGCCGGTACCAAAGCTGGTTTCGTTGCCGGTTGTAGCCGACTCTAGTGGGCAGCAAGCAACTATGGGAGTGCACTATAAGGAACGGCGCAGTCTATCGCCCGGAGACACGATTACGACCTTCAAGACCTTCGTCTCGGTGCACCAGGGCGACTACTATACGCCGCTCAGACAGTTCTCGCAGTTAATGCAGCAGAACGGCCTGGAGTTTGTGCCCGCCGAGGAGGCCGCCTACGAGCCGATCTGGTGCGCCTGGGGCTACGAACGGGGCTTCAACGTAGCAGAAGTGATCAATACCTTGCCCAAGGTGAAAGAACTAGGCATCCGCTGGGCGGTACTTGACGATGGCTTCCAGCAGGCCGAAGGTGACTGGGAGGTGAACGAAGAGAAGTTTCCGCAAGGAAATGAGGACATGAAGCGGCTGGTCGATGCCATCCACGATCAAGGACTGAAAGCCAAACTGTGGTGGGCACCGCTAGCGGTCGACTCGGGTACGCAGTTGTTGGAAAAACATCCCGACGTGCTGTTGATCAATGCTGAGGGCAAGCCGCAGGACATCAGCTGGTGGGATAGCTACTACATGTCACCCGCCGCCCCGGCCACCGTGGAGCATACCCAATCGGTGATTCGGATGTTCATGGAAGACTGGGGCTTTGATGGCCTGAAGATGGACGGACAACACATGAACGCTGTGCCTCCCGATCATAACCCCGCGCACCAACTGGCGCATCCGAACGAAGCGGTAGAAGCGGTACCGGCCTTCTTCCGGATGATCTACGAGACCGCCCGCTCCATTGAACCCCACGCCGTGGTAGAGAATTGTCCGTGCGGCACCGCCTGCTCTTTTTACAACATGGCCTCGATGAACCAGTCGGTGAGTTCGGACCCGATGAGTTCGTGGCAGATTCGCCTGAAGGGCAAAACCTTCAAGGCCCTAATGGGCAAAACGGCCTACTACGGCGACCACGTGGAGCTCAGCGACGGGGGGATTGATTTCGCCAGCTCGTTCGGCATCGGCGCGGTGCTGGGCACCAAGTTCACCTGGCCGAAAGACAACCCCACGCAGTCGGAAAGCTTCTTGCTGACACCTGAGAAGGAAAAAGTGTGGAAAAAGTGGTTTGATCTGTACAACCGCAAGATGCTATCCAAGGAAGAATACCGGGGCGATCTGTACGACATTGGTTTCGATGTGCCCGAAGCCCACGCCGTGCAAAAGGGGGACACGCTGCACTACGCCTTTTACGCCGACGCGTGGGAGAATGAAGTGGAACTACGGGGCCTAGAGCAGCGTACATACCACGTGAGAGACTATTCGAGCGACAAAGATTACGGTACTGTGCAGGGGCCGACGGCGAAACTGCCGGTGCAATTTGAGCAGCATTTGTTGCTGGAGGCGGTGCCGGAGTAACTCGCACTTGGTATTATGAAACAAGCGTTCTATTCTTTCTTCTCCCTGCTACTGGCCATTTCCTGCCAGCAGGGGGTTGCTCAACGCGTTACTCCCGTTGAAAAGAATGGCCAACTCACCGTTTGTGGCACCCAAATCTGTAATCAGTATAATCAGCCGATCCAACTGCGGGGCATGAGCACCCACGGTATCCAATGGTACGGGTGGGGCAATTGCCTTACCGAATCTTCTCTCGATACGCTGGCCTATGATTGGGAGGCTGACATTTTGAGAATTTCGTTGTACGTTCAGGAAGGAGGATACGAATCGGATCCCGAAGGATTTACCAATCAAGTGAGTTTGCTGATCACTGAAGCTACCAAGCGAGGAATGTATGCCCTGGTAGATTGGCACCAACTGTCGCCGGGCGACCCGAACGAGAACCTGGATCATGCCAAGCGATTCTTTACGGACATTGCCGGTCTCCACCAGAACAAAAACAACATCATATACGATATGTGTAACGAGCCTAACGGAGCCGGAACTACCTGGAGCCGTATCAAGACCTATGCCGACCAGATTATTCCTGTCATCCGCGCCATCGATGACGATGCCATTGTGCTGGTCGGAACTTCCGGCTGGTCGACCTTCGGAGGCTCAGGACAAGGCAACTTGCGGGACGTAATTGATAACCCGCTCCGGTTTTCTAACGTCATGTATACGTTTCACTTTTACGCCAACGATCACCAAGATAGGTACCTTAATATTTTGGACAGTGCGTCCCGTGTCTTGCCGGTGTTCGTAACGGAATTTGGCACACAAACGGCCAGCGGCGACGGGAATAATGATTTTGCGATGGCCCAGAAATTCATCGCCCTGATGGGTGAAAGGAAAATTAGCTGGACAAACTGGAACTACTCCGATGACTTTCGCAGTGGGGCAGTTTGGGAGCCAGGTACCTGTAGCCGTGATGTGTGGACGGTAGAGAACCTTAAGCCCGCCGGCCGGTGGATTCGCGACAGAATACGTATCCCCGAAGATGATTTCCCGTCTGGCAATAACCGTTGATCACCAGTTCTTTCAGTTCCTTCGATAGCGTCCGGAGGGTGATCTTCTGGATGTTTTCCTGTAAATCCTTAAATCGGCTCTTCCCTTTCGGTAGCGAAGCCACAATAGGACGACCCTCGACGCTCGTTAGACTTTTATTATTGAAAGAAATTAAGTGATCACTGCTAGTGTATAGCGAAAGCGGTCTAGCACAATCCGTTTTCAACGTCGCTTTTCGCTTGAAGAAGAAACCTTCTCACCTCTTTTAATTGGCCTATTTTAATATCAACTTCCCCGATTTTCTTTTCAACCAGTTTAGCCTTTTGAGTTGCTGTTAGTTTCTTATTAAACCAACTCTGCAGTAGCTCCTTAATCTCAGCCAAAGTCAAATCCGCTTTTTTTGCTTCAATGATCCAATGAACCCTGTCTACCAGGGCTTCATCGTACTGCTTGTAGTTATTTGATGTTACGCTTTCGTCGACGTTGCCTTTTATCAATCCCAGATTCTCGTAATAGCGCAACGTGTGGATTGAAACCCCGGTTCGCTTAGACAATTCGCTGATTAACATGCACTCGGTTTAGTGTTAACAAATTTGCTTAATGTATAGAGTATACTTCATACTTGCATGTTGCGAAAGTACTACCTTTCTTTGCCAGAATAAAACTCTAATGAAGAAATTCGTACTCATCACGGGAGCATCAAGCGGTATTGGCAAAGCAACTGCTCTGTTGCTGGCTCGTAACGGCTACTCCGTTTTTGCCACCGTCCGCAGCGAAGCGGATGCCTGCGTCCTGCGCGATGAAGCCCCCGCGACGCTCACCCCAATTTTGCTTGATGTAACCAACGCGGTGCACATTGAGCAAGCGTATACGCAAATCGCCGAAGCCGTCGGTGATGATGGGCTGATGGCCATTATCAACAACGCCGGAGTTAACTACACCACGGCTACCGAAGAGGCAGATATAGCACAAGCCCGGGCAGTGGTTGATGTTCTTTTCTGGGGCATGGTGTCGCTGGTGCAGCAGTTTTTACCGCTGCTTCGTGCCTATGCGCAGCAGCATCCCAATCAGGCTCGGATCATCAACGTAAGCTCCGTGGGCGGTATTTCCGCGTTTCCCTACATCCAGTTCTATAACGCGGCTAAGTTTGCGATGATGGGGTTTACAGAGTCACTTCGGTTTGAACTCAACCCGTTCGGCATCAAGGCCATCGCCATCTTGCCCGGCTCCGTTAAAACCGAAATCTGGCGAAAAGCGCACGACTCAACGCAGCAAGCGCTGGCGCAAGAGAATAGCTTGTACAGGGAATATCTACTGAAAGCCAGTGAGTTTTCAAATTCCTATCAAAATAGCGGGGTGAGTGCTGCCAAAGCCGCCCTTGTTTTAAAAAAAGCACTGGAAGCCCGAAAACCGGCACTGAAATATTTCATTGGAACGGATGCCAAGGCACTCCATTTCATGGTAAAATTCTTGCCCGACGGATGGCGGCACGGGATCATCCGGCAGCAGTTAGGGTTTTGATAAGACTGACTCAAATACCTTACAGAGAAAGACGCTCTGTTAGTAGCCTGTCAATGAAAATCACCTTTTCTTCGCTATGACTAGGAATAACTTTTATTCGCGCAGTGATCGCTAACATCTCGTAACCCCTCCGCTTCCTAAGAAAAGACCGTTTATGCTCTTCGACCCCATAGAGCTACGATCAAGATGCCGACTAGTAATGACTATCAAATACGTTATTTGGTATCCCCCCATTCTACCGCTCCCTCCCCATCACCAATCACCGGAAATGCGCTGATCCGCAGGCGAGCCGCTCCCATGGGAATCAACTCTACCGTTTCGGTAGCTCCGTCCGACTTTACCGGGCTGTCTTGGAGTTCTCCCGCCAGACCGTATTCATCAATCGTCCAAGCGGGAATCTGCTTGGCCTGGGCCTTTATGATGAGGGGCACCGCTTTCGGGGTAAAGGGGAAATTATCGGACGGCCAGGGACGTCGTTCCACGGTAAACGAAGCCACGGTATCTTCTTTCAGGATCAGGCCGTAGTTCCAGGGAGTTGTTGGTTTAATTTCGTACGAAGGCCACTGCGCAACGTCGACTCCGGCCTGCCACTTAGAGTCAGCCATGGCGGTCTCCGTACTCATTTTCTCAATGTAGTTTTCACCGATTTTTAGGGAGAAGGTAAGGGGGCCGTAGTTCACGCTTACACTGTTGTGGTTTTTCTGCCACGTGGTCGTATTGATCTTCATCGGAAGTTGTAGTGCCAATTGATCGCCGTCCACCCACGTTCGCCGAATCTTCACGTATTGTCCGGCTACGGGTGTTACGTCCAGCGCTTGTCCGTTGAGCGACAGCGTAGCCCCCTCGGCCCAACTCGGGATTCTCACGTACAGCGGATAGGCGGCTTCTTTATCCAGTTGAACGGTCATAGTAATTACTTCCTCGAACGGGTAGCGGGTGTCCGTCTTGATGGTCACTTCCTGACCGTTACCACGGGGGTCGTCGCCCACCGTGGCCTTCACCGTGCTGGCGGCGTAAATCACGGCTGCCAAACCGTTGTCGGGAGTGGCCATCCACAGGTTTTCGGTGAGGTAGGGCCAGCCTTGGGCGTGGTTGTGCTGGCAACAGCGGGAGCTGAAGGGATTTAACATCAGGAACGGCCCGGAGTTGTCAATGCCCGGCGAATGGTTTTCGCTGTCGTTGAGCACCATGTTGGGACTGGTGATGTAGCGCAGACTCTTAAAGTCCGGGGCCACGGCGGCCGGATAGGTATTGAAGGCCACCTCTTCAGCGTGGTCGGCCCAGAAGATATCGCCGGTAATGCGGAGCAGGTGCTCGTCGGAGTTCATCTGCTCCACCATGCCGCACAACTCAATACCCTGCCGGGGATCATCGTAGCCGGGACGGGTGTTTTCGTCGGAGCCGAACATGCCGCCCGGCACCTGCCCAACATGCTCGCGGACGATGCGGAAGTTCTCGTAGGTCGCTTCCAGATCTCCTGACTTCCCGCTAAGCTGGTAATACTGAGCGGGTTCCCGAAACGCTTGCGCGATATTCACATTATGCCAGTCGATGAGGTCGCCGTACCATGCGGGCCACTCGGTACCCGAACGCTTATCCTGGTGACCCAGGATGGCCTCCCGGGAGTGCCCCCGGCTGCTCCAGTCGGCAGTGTTTCGGTGGATCTTCTCAGCCAGGTCCAGTAACCACATCTCGCCGGTTCGGTTATACAGCCACACCACACTGTACAGGTTATCCCCTCCCCGGATGTACTGCCAGTATACGCTCTTGGTCAGAAACTTTTCATCAGGCACCTCCAGTTGATACTTGAAGTACTTGGTCATGAGCTGAATCACCCGCTCGTCGCCTGAGTACTCGTAGTACGATTGCAGGCAGTAAAGCATAATCATGTTGGCCCAGTAGTCTCGCACGATCATCGGCTGGTCCGAGGTATCGGACGGAGCCTCTCGTTCGGAGACAGGCCCAAAGTAGCCGTCGGGTTGCTGACTCTCAATCGCCGCGTTGAGCCAAATCTTCGCTTCCCCAATGATATCTTCATCGTCCAGGATGTACCCGATATTGGCGTAGCCCTTGAGCCAGTAGGGTACTTCTTCCCAGCCCCACTGTCCTTGGCCGTCCTTCGCCAACCAGGCGTTGTCTTCCTTATCTAGCCAGGCACTAATGTCTTTCAGGTTGCCGGTGAGCCCTTGTCTTTGTCGTTGCAGGTACTCCAGCAACCACCCCTCCGGTTTTACGGCCCCAACCGGAAGTTTGATCAGCGCACTGGGTTGCAGGGGTGGGCGGTTGCTCGGGTAGTGCTGATTGACAGATGATTGATCAGGATTGGCTACCACCCTCACTTGCGTAGTGGTGTCCTGTGAGATTGCCGACTGGGGTAGGGTCAAAAGTAGTAATCCTAGGGCCGGAATGAGTACGGTTCGTATTGTCATGATTGTTATTTAAAAAAGATGATGGCTGATGCGTTTACTGTTAATACACGAATCTAGGATGAAAATGGCGCAGTGCGCCATCGACACCGTAAGGACGGATTGCAGTCCGTCCCTACGGAATATCATAGGTAGGAAACTGAGAAATTCGCAGGGTGGTGCAGCCGTAGGGAACCAGGCTGATTTCTTGTACCCGCCCCGTGGTGTCTTGCTGATAATTACCCCAGAAGCTCGAAAAGTATGGTACGCCATTGTCAGCCTTCCACTCCGGTACTCGCAGTGCCTTGGTGGTAAGCGCCACGGGAGCGTCGTCCAGGTTCCAGGGGTAGCGGCCGTCCCACTCCCGTTCTACCACGTCTATCGAAGCGGGCAGGCTGTCCAGTACCGGTTGTAGCAAGCCGTAGTTCCAGGGCTCGGTGGGGTAGACCTCGGTGAAGGTGCCGTACCCGTCGTCCCGGTTTTTCTTCTCCTCTCGACCTTTCACGCCCAGCGCGTAGACCAGGGGTCCTCGCTCTACCGCCGTAGAAAATTCGTACCACGAGGACGTCGTTACGCGCATCGGTAGCGTCAGGCGCAGCGTATCCCCGTCTTTCCACGCCCGATCAACGATAGCCACCTGGTGTTGTACCGCCGCTTCTACCGGTTCGCCGTTGACACTCACGGTGGCTCCCTGCGCCCAGGCTGGGATGCGCAGGTGAAAGGGAAAGGTCGCCGCTTCTTCCAGCTCCAGCGCAAACGTGACATCCTCCCGAAACGGGTAGCCGGTGGTCTCGGTGATACGGAGCGGAACGCTATCCGCCACCAACATGTCCACGGTGCTCGGAGCGTACTGGAAGGCCGCTACGCCCCCGTCAGGAGTGGCGTAAAACAAGTTCTGCACAAACTTGGGCCACGACTGGTGCATGTTGGTAGTGCAGCAAGGATAGCCGGTCAGCACCCCGTACACGAAGTCGGTGCCCCGATGATTGTTGCTCTCGAAGGACGGACCTACGCCCGCCCGCAGTTCCACCTGGTTGGCCGCCTGGAAGTACTGCCGCGTCGTGAAGTCGTCGGATGCCTGGGTGGGTAGCGCATTGTAGGTGATCTTCTCCAGCAGGTCGGCAAACTCCATATCCCCGGTGATCTTGACGATGGTTTCCAGTGAAAACATCTCTTCGGATACCGAACAGAACTCGATACCTTGCACTGGGTTGGGGCCGTGCAGCGGCTCGTCCCCCCCGTACATACCCTGGGCCTGTCCGTGGTACTTTTTGATATTACGCAGCGCTTCTTTGATTGCCGCAATGTATCGCCGGTCTCCGGTGCGCTGGTAGAGCACCGCCGGTTGCTTGAGTCCTTGGGCGAAGTTGACCGTATGAATGCTGCCCTTGTCCAACAGCGAGGTAGCGTTGATCTCGGCGGTGTCGAAGGGATACCGCTTCATCGACATAAAATGGTACAATGAAGGAGGAGTATGATCGGATTCGTTGGTGAAGACGGTCGTCCAGGGGAAGGTCTGCTCAGAGATCAGGTCGCCCAGATCCAGCAAAAACTCATCGCCGGTGATGTTGTAGAGCCAGTAGACTACCAGGAGGTTATCGCCGCCCCGACGGTTGGCCCAGAAGGTCAGGTCATCCAGCGGACGATTGGGTAGTTCTTTTAGTTGGTATTTGAAGTAGTCGGTGAGTGCGGTAATGACCCGCTCGTCTCGGGTGGCATTATAGTACTGTTGCAGCACCTTGAGCATCACCATCTTGGGCCACCAGTCTCGCCGCATCCCGCGCTGGAGACCGGCTTCGTACGGCGGTTCTTTTTCGAAGGGAACGGGGCCGAGGTAACCCTCCGGGGTCTGGTGCTCCAGCGTCCAATCAACCCACCGTTGGGCCTTCGCCTTCAGTGCATCGTCGTCCAGCAGGTAGGCCAGGGGTAGCAGGCCGTCGATCCAGTAGGGACCGCGTTCCCAACCGTCGCCGTCGCCCCCCAGCCAGCCGTTGCGTTCACCCACCACCTCGGGGTAAATCTCGTCGAGATGACCGGTGAGGCCGGAGCCCATGCGCCGTAGCTGTTCAAGAAGCCAGCCCTCGGGGCGGATAGCGCCCAGCGGAAGCTCCAGGTAAGGCACGGGAGTGAGAGGCGTCCGGCTGGTGAGATAGTTGGCCGGATCATTCTCCGCAGCCTTCGGAGGAGCTTCGCCTAAGCGGAAAGCGAGGAGGATGATGAGGGCAAGGGTGGCGACAAGGTATTTTTTCACAGGAGCTTATTATTGGATAGTTGGGTAAACCGGAGGCTTACTGAAAATAGAACGTACGATTATTTCACGGCGGACCTCAGTACAATGGTTGAAGCTCGAATTTCTTCATTCCTCACGTTTTAATTCTTGAATCTCTTTAGCCAAACCGTCATTTCGCCTACGTTGCGATGTGCCCAGGCAAAGTAGGGGATGGCCGTGATAGCTTTCCCCTCCCGGTCAGAACCGGTGATTTTACCGGTGCCGCTAAATAGGCCAGGATCAAACGTATACTGAAAGTTAGCTGACGAGAGAACCGTTCGGGACAGCACCCCGTCCGGATTGTCCGCGGCCTCTACACAGTAGACCAACGGACCCCGTTCCAGGGCCACTTTCCCCCGGTCTGCTTTCACCCGTTCGTGGCTTACCACTTGGCGCACTTCCATGCCAAAGTTGATATCAACCGTATCACTTTGTTGCCAGGTCTGCTGGTTCAATACTAAGTAGCCGTCGGTTACCTTCGCTTCCTGGGGCTGACCGTTGATGCTCAGCGTAACGGTAGGTTGCTGGTCGTCGGAGTAGCGGTACAGGTCGCCGGGCATCACCTCGTTCCGCACCCAGCCGGGCACCCGAATGTGCAACTGTGCCGGAATGGCTTCGGTATGGCGGAACGACAGCCGTACCGCTCCGTCCCAGGGATAGTCGGTGGTTTGCTCGATGCGCAACGCCTTGCCGTTAACGGCGACCTCAGCTTCGCTGCCGATAAACAGGTTGACGAACACCTTTTCGTCCTGAGTAGCATATATATAACCCGGCAGGGAAGGCAGCACGCGCACCACGTTCACGGGGCAGCAGGAACAGTCGAACCAGGGGGAACGCCCGCACACGCCTTGGTTGAATTTGGTGATACCGTCGGCTTCCAGCGGATTTGGATAGAAGAAGGTATTGCCCTCGAAGGACACTCCGGCCAGGAAGCCGTTGTACAGCGTGCGCTCGAACACGTCCATGTACTTCACGTCCCCTTTCCGCAGGAAGAGCCGGTGGTTCCAGAGCATCAGGGCGATAGCCGCGCAGGTTTCGGTGTAAGCGGTGGCATTGGGTAGTTCGTAGTCGGGCCCGAAGCCTTCGTACTTCGGCTCGGCACCGATGCCACCGGTTAGGTAGAGTTTCGTGTCGACGATGTTGTTCCAAATGCTGTGCAGGGCGGTGTCGTACTCCTTGGTACCGGTGATGGCGGCAATGTCGGTAGCTCCGGCGTAGAGGTAGCCCGCCCGCACCGCGTGCCCCACGGCCTTCTGCTGCTGCGCCAGGGGCTGATGATCCTGCGAGTACTCGCCGTACAGCGTATGGCCCGCGGCGTTTCCCCGCTGGTCTACGAAAAATTTGGCCAAATCCAGGTACTGCCGGTTACCGGTGACCCGGTAGAGCTTGACGAGTCCCAGCTCGATCTCTTCGTGGCCGGGCACCCCTTCGTTCTTGCCGGGACCGAATACACTCACCACCAGGTCGGCGTTTTTGAGGGCCACGTCCAGCAGGCTACGCTTGCCGGTAGCCTCGTAGTGCGCCACGGCGGCTTCGTACAAATGCCCTACGTTGTAGAGTTCGTGGTACATTTCCAGGTTGGTCCATCGCTCCGTTCCGGCACTGTCGGCGGCCTGGACCGGGTTGATGGTGCGGTTGGTGTACAGGTAGCCGTCGTCTTCCTGAGCGGCGGCGATCTTCGTGATCAGTTCGTCCAGGTACTGATTCAGTTCCTCGTCGGAGTGCACCTGGAGGGAGTAGCTAGCCCCTTCAATGATCTTGAAGACATCGGAGTCGTTAAAGTAAATTCCTTCGAACGCTCCCTTCTCTAGCCCGCCGGCCCGCTCGAAGTTGTTGATGCGCCCCGTGGCCTCACTTTTCTCAAAGGTATAAGGAATGGTCACCTCGCGGTTGGTCTCCAACCGGGGTTGCCAGAAGTCGTCGCTGATTGCTACTTGGGTGAAGGGCACCGGGGTGATGGGATAGTCGCTTTGTGTCGCTTGAGCGGCTAACACGAGAGGCACGAACGTGATAAGCAGTCCGGCTAATCCGGTTTTGCTAACCGGCTTCAGGGTTTTCTCGAGATATTGATATGGGTTTTTCATAGGTTGTGTGTTTTGATGACAGTAGTTAATACGTAAACAACTGCATACTTTCATTATTCCGACTCACCAACACCAACTTCTCATCCCCCGCCGTAGTAAGCAACCGAATATCCCGCACCTCCCCGTCGACGGCAAACCCGGAGTGGCGCGGGGCCACGGTGTGCCAGGTGGTGTCGTTCGGCCAGCGGGTCATGAAGTGCCCGTACGACGCGTCGCACTTACCTAGGTTAATCTGGTTGGCGTAGAAGTTGCCCGCCGCCAGCACATCGGTGACCCCATCGTGGTCAAAATCGTCGGTTGCAAAGCTATACAAAGGCGACATCTGCATATCGATGGGCAACGCCCGCCGCACAAAGTCACCCCCGCCCTGGTTTTCCAGGTAGGCCGATTCGAAGGTGAACGCCTGCAACCGTCCGGCTCCTTTCAGCGTCTCACGCGGAAACACCTCGGCAAAGGTGCTGTTGGCGTAGCTACGGTAGCTGCGGTAGGTCTTTTTTAGGGAGACTAACTGCCCGGTGAGCTCATCCAGACTGTAGTAAGGGTACTCCACCCCGTCTTGGTAGTGACTCAGAATGGGGTCCAGACTGCTATTGTTGTCAAAGTCTTTGAGATACAGCGTCACCGGTTCATCCCGGGAGGCCTGGAGGTTGGTATTCACGCCCATATTGCCGAGCAGTAGGTCCTGATCGCCGTCACCGTCCAGGTCAGCAGCGTGCACAGCGTTCCACCAGCCTTCGGTGTGGGGCAGTTTTCGTTCGGCCAGCGGAATGTCTTTGAAGTCGAGCACGGTTACCGGCATCCACTCGCCGACGACCACCAGTTCGCGGGAGTCAGCGAGCCAAGCCGCGTCGGTCACCATGCCCAGGTTCACGTTGTTGCCGAAGATGCGGGCCGTCAGGTCGTACAACGCCCCCTTCCCGGTGCCCAGTAAGATCCGGCTGCGCAGGTAGTGACCGTAGGAACCCGGAATGGAGCGGGCTCCGATAAACAGGTCGGTGAATCCGTCTTCGTTAAAATCGGCCGTCACCGCGCACGAACCGTTGAAGTCGAGCTGAGGGTGCTGGTTCGACTTGGTGTAGTGCCCCTGTCCATCGTTAAGATACAGGCGGTCAGCCAGCGCCAAGGGGTCTAATGGTTCCCCGCCGCCACTCACCACGTACAGGTCCAGGTCGCCGTCCGCGTCTACGTCCAGAAACGCCGAGCCAACATCTTCCGCCACCCGGTCGCGAAAAAAGGCGTCATTGATCACCGGGCTAAACCGCGCAGCGGTGTCTGCCCGTTGAAGGTAGAGCTGCCCGGCCTGGTTTTTGGCTCCGCCCACGTAGAAGTCGTCCAGGCCGTCGCCGTTCACGTCGGCTACCGCCAGGGTCGGCCCTTCACTGGACAACATGCGGGGCATCAACTTTTCGTATTCGAAATCAACGAAGTTGTTTTCCCGGTGTTGAAAATCAACGCCGCTACGGTCCACCGGGCGAAACGTCCGGGAAGTCTCAGCGACTACCGGGGTGATGCTCTTTTCGTAAGCTTCCTGATAATCCAGCGTAAGGGTTTGGTCAGAAGGTACGGACTCCACTACCTGCTCCCGACCGTCGGGCCACCGCACGTGGACACGTTGGGTTTCGGACTCAGCCCCCAACCCAAACACCAGCCCGGGTTCGCTGGTAGATATCCAGCCTTTCGCCGGATGCATCTCCTGCGTCTGAGTGCGTTCGGCGGTTTCTACCACAACCCGGGCTCCCACGCCGAAGGGGTTTTGTGGCGAACCTCGGAACGCTACTTTCAGGTAGTGCGGTGGTTCTTGCTGCTGAGCGCGGGTGTTTTCGTACACCGTGGCGGGGGCATTCAAGTTGCTGACGACCAGATCCGGGTCGCCGTCGTTGTCCAGATCCCCGTACGCCGCCCCGTTGGAACATCCGAATAAATCCAGTCCCCACGCCTGAGAAACATCCTCGAAGCGTCCCGCCGTGGATACGGCCCCTGTGGACGCGGTCCCAGTATTGCGGTAGGCAACGTTGGCCACCTGGCCTTCGGGGATGGCCGCGATGCGTTCGTTGAAGTTTAGTTCGTCCCGTTTCTTCTGCTCATCGAACATAAAGTTGATGTAGTCCAGGTCGTTGGGCCGGTGCGGAATGCCGTTAGAGACAAACAGGTCCTGACGGCCGTCCAGGTCAAAGTCAGCGAACAAGGCACCCCAGCTCCAGTCGGTGGCCGCCACGCCCTGATACTCGCCGACCTCGCTGAACTGAGTCGTTAGCGTATCGAACAGCCGCCCCTGGTTGAGTTGGAGCATGTTGCGGGCGTACTGAAAGTGATACGAATGGTTGAGTTTGAACTGGTAGATACTGTAGGATTCTACTCCCAGCATGGTTTTGAGTACCCGCTCGTCATCGGGGCGCATATCCAGGGTGAGCACATCCAGCCAGCCGTCGTTGTTCACGTCGGCCACGTCGTTGCCCATTGAGAAGGTAGAGGTGTGGCCCATCGAGACGGTGATGCCTTCCCGGAAGGTGCCGTCTCCCTGATTATAGTACAGGTAGTCGTTTTCGTGAAAATCGTTGGACACGTAAATGTCAGGGTACCCGTCGTTGTTGAGGTCGGCGATGCGAAGACCCAATCCGTAGCCGTTGGCCCCGCCGTAGATCCCGGCCGCTTCGCTCACGTCGGTAAACGCTCCCTCATCGTTGCGATACAAACGGTCGCCCGACAGGGAGTCCCGTTGGTGGCGGATCTCGCCGGGGCGGTAAGCATTGGGAGTATGCACCGCCTGGTTGAGCAGGTACATGTCCAGATCACCGTCGGTATCGTAATCGAAGAAGGCCGCCTGGTGGGCGTAGGTTTCCGTATCCAACCCGTAGTCGGCCGCCCGCTCGCGGAACGTGCCATCCTGCTGATTGACGTACAGCGCGTTGCGACCGGTGAGTCCCTGGTGTCCGTGCACGTTGCACACGTACACGTCGAGCCAGCCGTCGTGGTTGATGTCCACCATCGTGACGCCGGTGCTCCAGTGGTTAGTGCCCGTGGGACCGCCGACTCCGGCCGCTTCGGTAACGTCCTCAAACTCGAGGTTGCCCCGGTTGAGATAGAGGCGGTTAGACTGTTGGTTGGCCGTAAAGTAGAGGTCGGGCAGTCCGTCGTTGTTCACGTCGCCGATGGCGACCCCGCCACCCATGTACATGTTGTTGTAGCTCAGCACGCTGAACGCTTCGGTTTCGGTGATGGTGTTGACAAAGTCGACGCCCGTGTCCGATGCAGACCGCAACCGAAACAAGGACGATTCGCTATCGGAGCGCTGACAAGCTCCTACCGTCGCCAGAACGGTGATCAAGAATATAGCGCGTACGTTGGTGACTCGTCTCATATTCCCTTTAGTAAGTAAAGAATTGTAGCGGGGCACTGTTGCGGGCTACCAACAGGGTCTTTCGCCCGGCGATCGTCACGCGTTTTATATCCCGGATTTCTCCGTCCAGCACCCACCCGCTCTCCGGCGAGGATACGTAAGTAAAGGTGCCGTCGCCCTGGCCGTGCAGATACGCTCCTTCGCTGGCGTCGTAGCGACCCACCTCCGGCTTCACGCCGTACAGGTTGCCGCCCATCAGCAGGTCCAGGTGGCCATCGCCGTCCACGTCCTCTGGCAGGATGGCGTACATCGGGGCCCACTGCGCTTCCGGGGGCAGCGGCCGCACCGCAAAGGTGCCGTCCCCCTGGTTCAGCAGGGCCACGCTCTCCAGCATCGTGACCCGGTGCACGATAGAGCGTTCCAGTACGGATTCCGAAAACATATCGGGCACCGTCTGTCCCTGATAGTCGTGGTACTTGAGATACTTCTTTTTTAGACTCGGTAGCTGGGCCACCAGGTCGTGCCGCAGCACCGGGGGATACGCCACCCCGTCGTTGTATACGCTGAGCAGTTGCTCCACCGTGCCGTTCTGGTCGAAATCGTTCACGTAGCAGGTGATGGGTTCCGCCTCGCTGGCCCGGAAGCGGGAGTTCAACCCGTGATTAGCGGCCACGAAATCCGTGTCGCCGTCGCCGTCCAGATCGGCCGCTACTACCCGGTTCCACCAGCCGGTAGTGTTAGCCAGTCCGGCTTCCGGGGTCACGTCGGTCCATCTCCCCCCCTGGTTGTTAAACACCCGGATCGCCAGCCACTCGCCCACCACCAGTAAATCCTCGTCGCCATCGCCGTCGTAGTCGCTCCACACCGCATCGGTAATCATTCCCAGCTCTTGAAGTCCCGGAGCCACCGTAGCGGTCACGTCGGTGAAGGTGCCCTGGCCGTCGTTCAGCAGAATATAGCCGTCCTGGGGCACCCCGTACTGGCCGGGCTGTAGCCGTTCGCCCACGAACAGGTCCTGATCGCCGTCAGCATCCACGTCGCGGGCCACCACCACCGAGCTGCTTACGGGTTTTCCGGCAGGTAGCACCTGCGGGCTTTTGGTAAAGCCACCGTCGCCGTCGTTTAGGTACAAGCGGTCGACCAGCGCAAAGGAGCTGGTGGAGAACTCCGTGCCGCCGCTGGCCACGTACAGGTCCGGGTCCTGATCGCCATCGGCGTCGAAGAACAGAGCGGTGGCATCCTCGCTGCCCTGATCTGCTTCCCACACCGCTTCGTTGGTGCAGCGGTAGGTGCCGGAGGCGGTTTGGACAAATAGCTTACCGGGAGAATCCTTGGCCCCGCCGACGTAGAAGTCGTCTCGCCCGTCGCCGTTCACGTCGCCCACCGCTACCCGGGGTCCTTCGGTAGACCGCATATGGTAGAGCAGACGGTCGCGGTCGAAGTCGACGAAGGCGTTTTCGGTGTGGGTGAAGTCCAGGTTGATCCGGGGCGTGACGTCGGTAAAGAGCGTCGGAGCCGGGATGTGAGAATTTTGACGCTTCTCGATGGCTTCGGTCTTGTCAAGAGATAGCATTTGGTCCACCTCTACGTCGGTCATCATCGTACGTCCGCCACCGGGCCAGTCCACGATGAGAGTATCAATGCGCCGAATGGCTCCCAGGCCAACGTGAAGCCGGGGATCAACGGACGACTGGAAACCCCGGCTCGGCGACTGCTCCCGGTAGAAGGTCTTTCCGCTCGCCCGCACGGTGACCTGCGCTCCCACGGCCTGGGTATTACCACCTTTTCCGGTCAGAGACAGCGTGAGGTAGTGATGATCGGGAAGGAGTTCGTTGCTGCGGTTACGATAGACAAAGGGCGGCATGCTGGCATTATTGACCACCAAATCCAGGTCGCCGTCGTTGTCCAGATCCCCGTAGGCCGCCCCGTTGGAGTGGCTCGGTTCAGCCAGCCCCCACGCTTGCGTCCGGTTGCGCAACGGCCACTCCGCCCCCCCGGCGTAGACGTAGTTAGGAATGCGGTTGACGGGAATGATGTCGATGAGTTGCTGATAATCTACTCCTTCGTCTTTCACCACCATGCGGGCCACCTCTTCGTTGGCGACGTAGTTGAGGTAGTCCTGATCCAGAATGTCCTGCGCCAGTCCGTTGGTGACGTATACATCCGAATAGCCGTCGTTATCCAGGTCGGTGAGCAGGGCACTCCAGCTCCAGTCCGTGGCCTCTACTCCCGCCAGTCTCCCCACCTCGCTAAAGGTAAAGGTTGAGTCAGCCCGTGGGCCGTTGTGGTGGTGCAGCACGTTGCGCGTGAACTGATGATGGTAGTCGTTCTTCAGGTTGTACTGGTACTTGTCCCAGTTCTCGAAGGTCATGGTGGTCTTGTAGCGCCGGTCGCCCTCGGGCAGCATTTCGGTCACGAAGATTTCCGGGTAGCCATCACCGGTCAGGTCGGCCACGTCGACGCCCATCGAGGCCACCCCGATGGAACGCATCTTGGTCTCCAGTTCTTCGCGGAAGGTGCCGTCGCCCTGGTTCATGTACAGGTAGTCGCGCTCGAAGAAGTCGTTGCACACGTAGATATCCATCCAGCCATCACGGTTCAGGTCGGTTGCCGCCACTCCCAGGCCAAAGCCAATCTCGCTACCGTAGATACCGGCGGCTTCACTCACGTCGGTAAACACACCCCCGTCGTTGCGGAGCAGTTTGTCGCCCCCCAGCGAGTCACGCACGTGCCGCTGGTTCTGCCGCAAGTTAAAGCGGCTGATCGAGGTATAGGAATTGTTGAGCAGGTAGACATCCAGGTCGCCATCCTTATCGAAGTCGAAGAAGTTGGCGTGGGTGGAGAACCCCGCATCGGCCAGTCCCATCGCCTCGGCCCGTTCGGTAAAGGTGTCGTCCCCGTTGTTGATAAACAGCTCGTTCTGCTTGTTGTCGCCCGCCACGTCGCCCGAATTGCAGACGTAGATATCCAACCAGCCGTCCGCATTGACATCGACCATCGACACGCCGGTCGACCAAGCGCGGGTGCCGCCCACCCCCGCAGCCTCGGTCACGTCTTCAAAGACAAAATCACCCCGGTTGAGGTACAAGCGATTTGGGAGCAGGTTGGCAGTAAAGTAAATGTCTGGCAGCCCGTCATTATTCACATCGCCTAGTCCCACGCCGCCGCCGTTGTAGTAGTTGCGGTACTTGTAGATGTTAAACTCGTTGGTATAAGAGAGGGTATTCTCAAAGTCGATATGGGTGCGGTCGGCGGTCAGGGTTTCGAACAGGGGAAGCGATGGTGCTTCGGAAGCGGGGTGGCAGTTGGTGATGAACGTCAACATCAACCCCCATAGCCCACTATTTAAACCGTAGGCTAGGGGGGTTGATGGGGTAAATGATATGGTGCGAACGCGCTTCATTCGGTTGGGTTATCGCCGGGTTCGTTGGGGGGGGATAAGTCTTCAAACTGAACAGCCAACTCGTTGCCTACGAGAGAAGGTATGACAGTAATCTGTCGGTTGCCGTCTACCTTCACGTAGCGGTACTTTACCCAAGGGTCGTCTTGAAGTATCCGAAGAAAATCGCGCCCACCGTAGCCCCGCTCAAAGAAGGCTAGGGTCTCGGGCAATAGGTTTTCTACGGTCATCTTCGGATTGTAGAGGGAATAGTCCCGGTAGCGAACCGACGCCTGGTACGTTCGGATAGGAGAGAATTTGTCGTTGATTTCTGCGGGAAAAAACTCGAACTTCACCGGAAATTCAAAGCCCTCGGTCCACGTAATCTGCACCGCGTTACCGGTTTCATTGGGCCGAAATATTCCCCGCTGGTTCTGCTCAAAGCAGTACCGGGTAAACGCATCGTAGGTCATGCCTAACCGTATCTCCTGGATAACGCTATCGTATCGCTCGCCCCGACGCAGTTCTTTCTGTACCACTTCTTCATAGTTAGGTTCACAACCGGCGACGGTGAACGCGATGACAACGAACGAACCCCCCAGTAACGATAGGATACCACTATTCATAACCACCTCCGATCGCGTATAACTGGGTGGTATCATCGCTACGAGCCACTAACAGGTGAGCTTGATCCCGGATGGTTATCGGCCGAATGTCACGCACCTGCCCGGTCACGTGAAGGCCCGTGCGGGCTGGGTCTACGGTGGTAAGCTTGCGGTCCTTGGTTGCCTGTACCACGGTGCCATAACTCCCCGCATACATCCCGGTTTGAGGTTTGGCCCGGTGCTGATTGCCGCCCAGCACCAACTCCACCCGTCCGTCGCCGTCCACATCCTGCGGGCAGATGGCGTACAGGGGAGCCCATTGCGCTTCCGGGGGTAGGGCCGCCGCCGAGAAGTACCCGTCCTCGTTCCAGAATATTGTCGACTGAGTGGTGACCACCGGATAGATCAGGGCGGAAGCCCGTTCCTTTTCCGAAAAGATATCCCGGATCGTCTGCCCCTGGTAGTTGGTGTGCTTGAGGTACTTCTTCGACAGGTAAGGTAGTTGTGCGGTCAACGCTTTTTTGGGAGCGACCGGGTAGGCAGTGTCTCCCCGGTAGGTGGTGATCACCTGTTCGGCCCGCCCGTTGCCATCGAAGTCGTTGACGTACATCGTCACGGGCTGCTCGGTGGTGGCCCGGAAGAAAGTGTTTTCACCCAGATTGCCCGCGATGAGGTCTTCTTGTCCGTCTCCGTCGATATCGGCCGCCGCCAGGACGTTCCATAAGCCGCTGGTGTTCTGTAATCCGACCACCTCGGTCACTTCCTCGAAGTGGTCCCGCTGGTTAGCGAACACGCGGAGGGGCATCCACTCTCCCGCGACGATCAGGTCCGAATCGCCATCAGCATCGTAGTCCATCCATACCGCATCCGTCACCATGCCTACGTTCACCAGCTCCGCCGCCCGTTGCGGAGTAACGTCCTGAAAATTCCCTTGCCCGTCGTTGACCAGCAGGTAGCTGGCGGGGGGCACTCCGTAGGCACCGGGCACCGACCGACCACCGAAGAACAAGTCTTGGTCGCCGTCGCCGTCGATGTCCGCGGACACAATAACCGACGTGGCGGAAGGCTTGGCCGTGGGCAACAACTGCGTAGACTTCCGGAAGTGCCCCCGACCGTCGTTCAGATACAGGCGATCAATAAGCGCGAACGAGGTGGGGGAAAACTCGGTGCTACCACTGCCCACCAGCAAATCCGAATCGCCATCGTTATCGGCGTCGAAGAACAGGGCCGCCGTATCTTCCGACGAGCTGTCCGGGGCAAACACGGCGGTACAACGAGGTGAGAAGGTGCCCCGCTCCCGAACGTACAGCGTCCCCGGAGTACCCTGGGCTCCGCCAATAAAGAAGTCTTCTTCCCCGTCGCCGTTCACGTCGGCCACGGCCAGGGCCGGACCCTCGTTGGATAGCATGTGGTACAGAAGTGGTTCGCGGTTAAAGTCGACGAAATCGTTTTCAGTATGGCGGTGCGTGAGTCCTTGCTCGGTGGTCTGGTTGGTAAGGAGAGTAGCGGTCGGTGGGATCGAGGCGGCAACCGGATTGGCCGCAGTATCAGCCGGTGGCGCGTAAGACAGAAACTGGTCGACGGGCACGTTGGTTTCTACCCGCTGAGCACCGCCAGGCCAGACGATCTTCAGCGTATCAATCACCGTGGCCGATCCTACCCCGATCAGCAGACGGTCATCGACGGTCGACATTGCCCCCCGGCCGGGGAAGAGTTCGTGGTAGTCGTGTTGCCCGTTAACGGTTAAGGTCACCTGGGCCCCCAGGGCGGCGGTGCTGTTGGCGTGGGCGACGTCCAGACTGATAAAATGCTTTTCCTGATGGGATACGTTGTTGCGGTAAATAAACGGGGGTGCGTCGATGTTGCTCACCACCAGGTCAAGGTCACCATCGTTGTCAATATCGCCGTAGGCCGCCCCGCTGGAAAAGCTTGGCTGATCGAGTCCCCACGCCTTTGCCACGTTCTGAAACTGAAGATCCCCCCGGTGCGTGAACAGATAATTAGCGAGGGGCTGAGACGGGATATTGTCGATGAGTTCTTTGATAACCGCTCCTTTCCTTAGAAGAATGTTCCGGACCCTGGATGGGTCCTGATAGAAATCAATGTAGTCTTGATCTAGCAAGTCCTTGGCAATGCCATTGGTAATAAAAACATCCCGGTGACCATCAAGGTCGAAATCAACCAACTGCACGCCCCAACTCCAGTCGGTAGCGGCCACTCCGGCGTAGCGACCGATCTCACTAAAGGTTACATCTTTCGCATTCTCACGGGGGAGCGTGTCCCGGTGGCCGGCACCCCGGTGGTCGGCACTCCGGTTGAGTTGCAGGGTGTTGCGGGGAAACTGACGGTGGTAGCCGTGGCGTTCTTTCCGGGCGTAGCGGTTCCAATCGTCAAAGGTTGCTTTGGTCTTTCGCCGTTCTTCGTCGTCGGGAAGCATTTCGGTGACGAAAATTTCCGGGTAACCGTCGTGGTTTAGGTCCGCCACGTCGACGCCCATCGATCCCAGGCTGAGTTCGCTCGTCGCGCGGTCGATGGACTCGGTGAACGTACCATCTTGATTATTGAGGTAAAGGTAGTCTTTCTCAAAAAAGTCATTAGCCACGTAGATGTCGGGCCAGCCGTCACGGTTGATGTCGGCTACCGAAGTACCCAGGCCAAACCCGATGGCACTGCTGTAGATACCGGCTTCTCGGCTCATGTTGGTGAGGAAATCACCATCGTTGCGGTACAGTTTGTCGCCTCCGCCCGCGTCCTCCCGTTCCCGGATACCCGACTCCACGTCGATCACCATCTCCGAAGGGTTGATAGAGTTATTCGATAGGTACATGTCTAGTTCGCCGTCGAGATCGTAGTCGAAGAACAAAGCGTGCACCGAGAAGCCCAGGTCGTTGATGCCGTAGGCGGCGGCGGATTCCTTGAAGGTGATGCGGCCGGTCGTATCAACTCCCCGGTTGATAAAGAGCTCGTTGCGTCGGTTTTGGTCAGCGGGGTCACCGCTCTTGCATACGTAGATATCCAGCCAGCCGTCCCGATTGATATCCACCACGCTCACCCCGGTGCTCCAGGCGTTCGGACTGGCCACTCCGGCCGAGGTGGTTACGTCGGTAAAGTGGAAAGCTCCGTCGCCCAGGTACAACGCGTTATCTACCTGATTGCCACAGAAGAACAGGTCTAAAAAGCCATCGTTGTTGAAGTCGGCCAGGGCGGTGCCCGCTCCGTTGTAAAATCCTCGGTACAGATACGTATTAAAATCCTCGGTATAAGTGAGCGTATTGGCAAAGTTCACTCCCGTGGATGCCGCATCCAGGAGCTCGAAAACGGTATCAGACGGACTATGACGCTCCTGACACGAGGCTAGGAACAGCAACCCACCGCAGAGCCGGATGAAGTGAATATGGTTTCGATAGATTCTCACACTAGTGATCAACAGCACTGACCGATAAAATAAGAAAGACCGCTGCCGTAGCGTAGGCGGTGGCTTTCTAATACTAGTTATACCCTGGATTCTGCTCCAGATTTGCGTTTGCCTGCAAGGCCGTCTGGGGGATTGGGTAGATTCGACGGAACTCATCGTCAAAGTTCTGCGAGGGCTGTCCCTTCTGCAATCCTTCGCCCTTTAGGAACCAGTCGTCTTCCCAGTGACCAAACCGTATTGTCGTTTCCCGGGCGTGGTTTTCCATCGCCAGTTCCTTCTTAAACTCCCAGTACAGATCGTCTTCGGTAAGGGCTGACAGCGGCTCGAGACCGGCCCGCTCGTGGATTTGGTTCACCAGCATTAAGGCTTCAGGACTGCCGTTGTTGAGCCGCCACAGAGCCTCAGCGCGGGTTAACAGGGTTTGAGCGTAGCGGTAGAGCGCAAAATCGGCACTAATATCGAAGGTTTCTCCTACCGGAATTTCCCACTTGCCGTAGCGGGCTCCGTGGCGGTACGGATAGCGTCCGTCAATCTCGGTATAGCCCGGGGTAATAAATATATTACAGCCTCCTTCCAGCAAGGGTTGAAACTCTTCGGAGTAGTTGTCGTAATCCTCAATGCAGTTGGTCAGCGTCAGACCTTCGTCGGGATTAATGAAATAAAATCCATTCTCATCAGACCAGGTAGGGCCAGCTTCCGGGGTATACATTTGCCCGACGATAAACATCCCTCGGCGCTTGTCATCTTCATCAAAGGCGTTGTAGAAGTCTTCTTGGATAGCCATACCGCCCCACGGCGTAGCCGCCATATCGAAAGTGCCGTCGCCCGACTGGTGCATCTGATGGCGTACGTTAAACCCACCAAGCAGGCCGCGTTCGTAGGGAATGACGAACATATTCTCGGAAGAGCCTTCGTTGAGGGTTCGGAAGTTGGAAAAGTAAGCGGGCTCGATACTGTAGGCCCCACTGTTAATAATCACATTAGCCGCATCGGCCGCTTCCTGCCACTTGGGCACCCCGGTAATACGCTCAGAATTAAGGTAGAGGTCGGCGAGTAGCATATACCCTACCCACTTATTAACTTTACCGTAGGTATCCACACCGGTACTCTCCGAGAGATTGTCAATAGACTCCAACAGTTCTTGTTCCAGGAAGCTCCAGGCCTCTTGGGCCGTCACTTGGGCGGGGGCGGGGTCGGCATCCGAAAAGCGGGCTTCAATCGGAATGTTACCGTAGTTGGATAGCAACACATAGAAGTAAAAAGCGCGCAGGGTTCTAAGTTCGTAGACGGCCGGCGAGGTGGCTCCCACCTGATCGGTAAAGATTTCTACCAGCCGATTGCAGGAGGCCACCCCTTCGTTGGCTAAGTTCCATAAGCGGGTTACAAAACTGGATTCGGCTTCAAAGTCGTGCGCCATCAGGCGAGGCCATACCCCCCCATCGTCCCAACCATTGTTGGAACGTACCGCCACGGTTGACTGGTCGGTGGTCAGATCATTAAGGATCTGACCGGTTTCAAACCAACCCCCCAGTGGCAGGTACGCTACCGATGCGGCGGAAGCCAACTGGGCTTCGTTCTGAAAGTATTGCTCCGGCAGCACCTCGGAGTAGATGTCCGGTTCTACGTCGCAGGATTGATAAGAAATTGTGGATAGCAGTACTGCGCTGATTAGGTATTTCTTGTTCATTCGTTTCATAGCACCAAGTTTATAGTTTAATGTTTACTCCCACGGTAAAGCTTCTCGTAGGAAGGTAAGTCACCCGTCGATCTATTCCAGGCACCAGAATGTTCTCACCAGAACTAAACGTAGCTCCGGTATTACCGCCTTCGATTGGTCCAACGTCAGCGTAGCGCACCTCTGGATCCGAACCGGAGTAGCCGGTGATGGTGAAGACATTGTTGCCGGATAAGAAGAATCTCAATCCTCTAATTAAGCTTCCTTCGGGCAAATCCATGGTATATCCCAACGTAGCATTATCAAGACGTATAAAGTCCGCTTTTTCTACGTAACCAGAGTGGTAAGCATCCAACTCGGTGTCAGCAGAATTGAAATTTTCCGTTATCACGAAGTTCTGACGACCTCCCAATCCCGGATGTTCCCAGTAGGCACGCTGAATGTTGACCAACGAATGACCTACCGCTCCTCGCAGGAAGAAGTTAAAATCGAAGCTTTTGTAGACAAAGGTGTTGTTAATACCAAAAGTGAAGTCGGGTAACCCGTTACCAACGATCACCCCATCGCGATCAAGATCACGTTCGGTGGTGGCTTCGCCGGTTTCCTGGTTAATAATGAGTGTCTGTCCGGCTTCGTTATAGCCCGCAAAAACACCCGCCCGAATTTGACCTAATCTCTTACCCTCCTCTACGATAATTGGCTCAATACCGGCCAGTCCCGGTGCTCCCAGGTTCCCCTCATACGTGATAAAAGACTCTTGATCGTTCAAGTTTACCAAAATGGTGCGAAAGGTTGAGATATTACCTCCTAGATTCCACTGAAAGTTAGTACCGTTAACAACTAGCCAATCGGCCTGAAACTCAATACCAGAGGTTTTTAATTCACCTAAGTTAAGCAAACTTCTACCGAATATATTAGGGGGGGAAGGCACATCTATCACATTGAGCAGATCAGAGGTATTGCGAATAAAGTAGTCGATACTTCCGGATACCCGGGATTTGGCCACTACAAAATCGACTCCCACGTTAAACTCCGCTTTCTCCTCCCACTTCAGATCAGGATTAGGGTTGGAAATAGGCCCGATAGCCGTGACAAACTCCCCATTGACATACCCCCGTCCAACCGCTCCGAGTCGCTGCAAAAAGGCCAGCCGTTCTCTTGGTTCATTGCCCGTTACTCCGTAGCCGACCCGAAGCTTAAGCTGGTCAATCGCGGATACATTGACTAACTCATCAATATTGATTCCACCACTGACGGCCCAAAACGTACCCCGGCGATTGTTCGCTCCGAAGCGCGATGAGGCTTCGCTCCGAACGCTGCTAGAGAAAAACGCTACGTTGCGATAGTTCAGATTAATCCGGCCAAAGTAGGCGGCTAACTTCGCTTCTTCTCGGTTAGAACCGAGGCCTGCCTCTTGGTTATTAATACCCAAGCCTAAACCTAGATTATAAAATCCAACGTCATTGGTAATAAAGTTGGTATTGGAGGCCGATATATTCTGGAAGTCGAACTGCTGATAAGAATACCCCCCCAGGGCTTCGTACCGCAGAACTCCTATCTCGTTGGAGTAAGTTGCGGTGAGTTCGAAGAGATCGGAAGTTTCGGACCGGGCAACCCGACTGGCTCGGCCGTTAAGACCTGCCCCAGAAAACTGGGCGGTGCTAGCAAAGAAGTCTCCTTCGTTTTGATTAGTTGCCTGCGTAGAATAGTTGGCCCCTAGTACCAGCCCATCTACCGGCTCTAGCTCCGCTTTAAAATTAGCGAGCAGTACGCGCCGCTCTTCGGTACGGGAATTCAGCGCATTGAGGGCTACCGGATTAAACACATCCTGTACACCCGTTTCAAAGTAGCCTCCAAACTGGTTGGGATTTCTTCCCAGTTGCTCGGCGGTTCTATTCTCAAAGATGGGAGCCGTCGGGTTAAACGTGAGGGCGTAGCGTAGCGATTGGGCGAAGCCTACGTCAGCGTCCCGGTCGGTCACCGAAACAATACTGGTCAGCTTGAGCCGGTCGTCCAGCAGGCGTTGCGTCACGTTAATGCGGCCGTTGAGCTGCTCGAAGCCAGTGCCATCCACCACCCCCGCCACATCGCGGTAGTTAACCGAGGCGCGGTACGATAGCCCCCCCTCGGTAGCATTGGCGAACGATATGTTATGTACGTGCGTTACGGCATTCGTACTTACTTCTTCCAGCCAGTTAGTATCCGAGCCTAGGTCGAGTCCTCCGTTTTCCAGGAACTGATCCCGGTCGGCCACCGGAATGGAGTTAGCGATACTTTCTACCGCCACGAACCCACGATACTCCAGGGAGGGGGCAACGGCTCCTTTTCCTGATTTAGTAGTGATAATAATTACCCCGCTACTGCCCCGGGTGCCGTAGATGGCTCCGGCCGCGGCATCCTTCAGTACGTTAATAGACTCGATGTCGCTGGGGTCTACCGCGTCAATAGAACCGCCAATCACACCATCAATAATTACCAAGGGTTCAGCGTTAGCCCCCAGGGTACTTAACCCGCGCAGACGAATTCGGAAGGGTTGATTCGGATCACCGCCCTCCCGGGCAATATTTAGTCCGGCTACCTTGCCCTGGAGTAGCTGCTGGGTGTTATTAACGTTTCCCTGGTTAAAATCTTCGGCGTCCACTTGCACCACCGCACTGGTAATTTCTTCTCTACGCTGGGTGCCGTACCCCACCACAACTACTTCTTGTAATGACTGAATGTCCGGAGCCATGTTCACATCAATGACCGTTTGATTACCCACCGGAACCTCCTCCCTGAGAAAGCCAATGAAAGAAAAAATCAATACCGCATTTTGGTTGGCTACGGTGAGCGAATAACTGCCGTCCGAGTTAGTGAGTGTCCCATTCGTGGTCCCTCTTTCTAAGATATTTACCCCCGGTAACGGATCACCGGTAGACAAGTCTACTACCTGACCCGTAACGCTCACTTCATCTAAAGGACCGATTACTCGGGTGCTCGATAAGCGGTCAATGAGTTGTGGCTGCACCTTAGGAATCGGCGGAGCAGGTGACTGCTGCTTCATTTTAGGAACAGACGGCTGTCTCTGCAGCACGTAGTAGTTACCGCTAACGTGCCGAAACTGTAATCCCATTGGTTCTACCAATTGTAGTACGTCACGCTCTAACTGACTTTTGGGTGTGGCCATCAATTGTTGCGCTTGACTAGAGGACACTGTTCGTTGTTCTATCAAACTACTCTGATAAGTAATCTTGATGTCGTGCTTTTTTTCCACATCCAATATCACTTGTTTGAGCGTCGTCAGTGGCTGACTTTGTTTTGCCTGAGGAAGTGACTGGGTTTCCGAATGCCAATTGATCGCAACCTTTTGGGCTAAAAGGCTCGACGTGGTCGCACCCAGGATCAGGATAAGTCCTAAATGAAGGCGCCAGGTTGGTCGTTGTATTCTCATAGGAATAATGGGTTTGGGGGAGAGAGTTCTCGGTTACGTTAAATACCTATTAATTGCATAGTTGATCATTATCTGGTTTTGCTTAGCCGAATTTCGTCCCCTACCTCAGTAATCTGAATAGACAGCGCTTCTCGTAGTACCATTAATAGGGTATTCATATCATTGTGGGGTAGTGTACCGGATAGTTTGAGCGTGCGGAGGCTATCGTCTTCAATAATGATAGGACGACCGTAGAGGTCTTCAATCGTCCGGACAACTTCTGGCAGCGGCACGTTGTCGTATATCAGTTTGTTTTCCTTCCAAGCCGTGATGTTCTTCGTCTCTACGGTAGTTACGTGAAAGTCTTCGGAGGTGAGCGTTGCTTGCTCACCGGGCAACATAATGATATCATCTACCTGAATGCCTTCTTCTTCGGGGGTGTTCAGTTTTACTTTTCCTGAACTGAGGGTTACGCGGGTAGTACCTCGCCGGTGCTGCACGTTAAATTCAGTGCCCAGTACTTTTACGGCTAGATTATCCGTATAAACGGTAAACGGTTGGTCGTCCGGCGCGTGTTGTACGGCGAAGTAGGCTTCTCCCGATAAAAACACCTCTCTGCTTTCTGCTGCCTCCCAATCATCATTGTAGCGGATCGTAGAGTTACTGTTGAGGGTCACAGTAGATTTATCAGGAAGGGTAACGCTTAGGGTTTGCCCGTAGTCGGTTGAGTGAATTACCAAACGATCAGACCATAAGTAGTAAAACAAGGTTAGACTGCATAACACTCCTGCCACCGTTGCAGCGACTCGCCAATAGGGAAGCTTCCGACGGATACTACGATCGGATATTCGTTGGAAGAGTTCGGAAGACTCTTCAGACAACAAGGCCTTTCTAGAAGAAATTTGATTCCAATGATCCTCAATAGCCTGGTTATAACCACCAAGCGTATCATCATCGCGTAAATAACCAAACAACTCCCGTAGCTCTTGCTGACTACACGTTCCCGCCCAGTATCTCTGTAATAATTTTTGCTTGCGTTGCGACATGGAATGAAAGGTAGCTTTACTAATACTACCTACCGCTAACCTTTATCGCTTACTGGTCCCTTAAATTTTTAGAGAATATTTATTTTTAGCCCTAAATGTTTATAAAATCAACAAATCACGAGGTCAAAAAATGAGATTCACATTGATTTAGCAAATTGATTTATCACAATTACTACTTGCAGTGCGCAGCAATGTGGTGAGAAGTATACTTTTGATTGTCAGCTTGCTTAAAGCAGCTGGTAAAGAAAAGTAATCAATGCGCTTAGACTAAGATCCGCGTGCTGCTTGATGTAGCCACGAATAAAGCGAATAGCCTGCATGAGTTGGACTCGTACCGTTTTAGGGCTGATGTTCATAACGTGGGCAATCTCATTGGCGTCTTTGCCTTGCTGACAAGACATCTCATACACTAAGCGGCGTTTGGGAGGAAGGGCTTGGATAGCTTGCTGAGCAATGATTTGGTACTCTTCAAAAATGATATCTTGCTCGGGAGAGGCGGTACTTAGCTGCATACGCTCGTACATAACCCGGCATAGATCGTCACGTTTAGCGATCTCTTTCAAAAACTTCATGTTCTCATGCTTAGCTATCCGGAACAAGTACGGTTCTATCGGACGCTTTGGGTCGATGCTCTTGCGGTACTGCCAGAGTCGGTAAAACACGTTTTGAACGACTTCTTTGGCATCATCGGATGAATGGGTAAACGTTAGTGAAAAGTTATACAGCTTATGATGATGCGTGTCGTAAAGGGTGCGGAACGCCCGGGCATCGCCTCGCTTCAGCAACGTTTCTAACGATGCTACGCTATCCTTAGGTTCGGAACCACGGTTTACAGAGCGACGAGCAGGCATACACAATGGTAGAACTTTATCAGAGAAAAAGCAATACTTTTCAATAGATCGAAATACGGGGATACTTCGCTTGCTTAGTTTTATCAGTTATACAAAATACAGGAATGAGCGTAGGACTTCACGCGAAGTCCTACGCTCATACAGCATATACACTAGCTTTTTGGTCAGGATGATTCCTACTGTATGATCAATTTCTTGGTAGTCAACCGTCCGTTGGAGTATAGGCGCACAACGTGTACCCCGGTCTTCAAAGCTTGTGCGTCAACGCGTACCGAATGGCGGCCTGCCCTGCGTTTCTCTTTTATCAGCGTTTTTTCCAGTCGGCCCGTCAGGTCATAGATGTCCAGGCGCACGCTTCCCGCTTGGCTTTGCGTGTAAGTAACGGTCACCAAGCCATGCCCAGGGTTGGGATATATCGTTAGTTCATCTTCTTTCGGTAACTTCTCCCGGTGGGACAATACCGAAGCAGGTGCTACGGCCGTTCGGGCAGCGTTGGTATTCAGAGCGTACCGCGCCATACTGCCGGATTCCGGCAACTGGGCCACCGGCGCGAAACTACCATCTAGGTCGGAGTAGCCAATACGCAGGGCGTTGCCCAGACCAATCAGGGTGCTACGGGGCACCGACAGTTCGAGCACATTGCCGGTTTTGCTCACCACGAGTCCACCGTTGTTGACGACTGGATTCCAGGCGAAACTGCTGCCGTCCCCGGCGTAGGCGAACAGAGAGCCATTTTCAACCAGGTAATCCGCTCCCATTCCATTCCACAAGGCTGCATTATTGTAGCCGGTGGCCCCGTTGTCGTCGGCATCCAAGTAGAACTGGTTGTTGGGCCCTAAACTGCCGGTTACCAGCAGGTACAAATCATCAGCAGTATGGTACGCCTTTAGCAATGAGACAAGACCTTGGGCAGTGGTTAAGTCCGCTACGTTGTTCCAATCATCGTCGGCACCGTCGACCACAATGGCGGTGGGAGTCGGGTCGCCGTCGGAAGAAGCGGTGATTGGGCCACTCCCGGCAAACACCAACGCTCCCACCACTTCGTTGGCGTGGTTGGTTTCGCTATCGCCTGATGTTTCTTCCTCTACCTTGACGTCGACCGAACTGGCAGAAAGGTTCCGGTAGCGCAGTCCGGCCGGATCGCTTCCGTTGTAGGTTTGCAGCGCGGCCAGCAAGACGGGTTCCGGGTAGCTGGCTCCGAAGGGTAATGCCTTAAAATTCTGACTGTAAGCAGCTTCGGTGCGCACTGCGACGTAGGCCCGTCCGGCGTTACCGCTGCCCGACGAGATCGCTACCCAAGCGACAGTTTCATCCGCGTGGCTGCCCCCGTCGGTGGCCCCTTCTTCTTCCTGCAACCGCACCTGAAAACCGGTAGCACTTACGTTCTGCGCTCGGGTAATTATTGCGTCGGCTTCGTTCACGGTGGTTACCTGGGTTAATACGACCGGAGTTTGTCCCAGGCCTTCGTAGCTGATAGAGGTGAAGCCGGTGCCAACGCTACGGCTTCCGGCCACCAAGGTTTGTCCGTCGCCCAGTTCGTGCGTACCGGCCTCCACCACCAGGTAACTGACCGTTTCCGTGGTATGGGCGCCATCCAGATAGTTCCATTCGTCAATCTGGTACTGAAAGCTTCCGGCGGTCACGTTCCTTACCCGTACCGTGGTGGGCTGACTGCCGTTGAAACTCACCGGCCCCATCACCACCACCGGATCGATGTACGTATTTTCCAGAAACACGTTGCGCCACTGACCCACCGTCTGAGCCGCCGTAACCTGACCTACTTCGCCAATCGCTTCGGAAGTCTGGCCACTACCTCCCACCGTGAGGGTGTGGTTCAGATCGTTGTAACCGGTAGTGGCTTCCCAGGTATTGTCGTTGGCCAGCCGGATAGCGTACTCAGGTCGGCCAGCGATGACGTTGTTGTTCGAGGTATCAGGAAGATTGAGTAGCAGCGCGTACTCCCCGGCGGGCACGTTGGCGGGTAGGGTCAGCGACTTATTCAACGCAATATTTTCGCCCGGCAGCCAGAAGCGCACGTCGGCCCCCTGGCCGCTCAACGGAATTTTGTACACCTGTCCTGACCCGGTATTGCGCAGCACCAGCTCTACCAGACGCGGATTGTACGGAGCGGCAAAGCCCACGTTCTGCACGCTGAGCGAAAAGTCAAAACTGCTTCCCGGTTCGGCCTGCGTAGCGTAGGTGCCCTGGTTCATCACCAGGCGGTAACCCAGGTTCTGCTTGATTTCATCCATGCACCCATCGGTCTGCCAATCGTTGTTCACCTCGTTGTTGAACTCACTGTTCAGGTAGGAGTAGTGCAGGCTTCGCATGTCGGATACCGCAATGCCCGAGCAGTCGTTCTGCGGGCTGAATCCATCACTACAGGTTTCACCGCCCACCACCGTGTAGCGACTGTCGGCCGCAAAGTAGGGCTTGAGCGCGTCGGTCGCCGAGGTAGCGAACGTACTGGAAATGCCGTAGTCGAAGTAGGTGCCGAAGTCATCGGCACTGGATAGAAAGCAGTCGTTGTGGAAGCCGATGCGGGCAATATTGCTGCCATTGTGCGCTTGGGCGGCGGTGACGGGAGCGGAGGTGACCGGAGCGTTGATGCCGTAGATGGCTTTTTGCTTGATCTGCGGGTAGCGCACCTGCACCATACGCGATTCGGGGACGGCCTCGAGCAACGCATTTAATACATCAATACGGTCCTGCCAATTGTTGTCCAGCAACCGGCCCTGCGAGGCATTGGGCGAAGTGTCGCCGAAATAGTCGGTGTAGTACTGCTCACCCCAGATGCCGATGAAGCCCATCTGCACCACGGCAATTACGTCGCGGTACTCTGAGAAAATCGGAGCAAGCTGCGCGATGTGACCCAGCACGATCGACTTGGGTGCGTCGCCGTAGGGAGGGCAAGCCGTGGGTTCGGGACAGCCGCCACTGGTGTTGGGAGTGATGGTGTAGGCAAAGCGGACGATCATCTTCACCCCGGCCTGCCGGATATTGGTCAGGTCAGTACGGATGTTATCCAGGTAGGCCAGCGTGATCGCATTATCTTTGAAATTGTCCAGCACGTAGTAGCGGTACACCAGCGTATTGGTGATGGTGTAGTTGGCTGCAAACGGGGTGTACGGAGTGGTGCGGTTGCTGGCGAGTTCACCGGCGTTTAGCGGCGCAAAATTATCGGCCGAGGCAGCGGACCAGGGACGGTAAAAACCCCGCTCCGGATTGGCGAAGTCTTCTGAGGAGGGTTGATAAGTGACGGTGCTCTGAGCGTAGCCCAGGGAAGTGAAGAGCATTCCGAGCAGCCATAAGGTGACCTTGTTCATAGTACGAGTGGTTAGTGGTTGTTGAAGAAACGGTTGGATGGATAGTTGGTATGATCGCCATTACTTACTAGAAGAGTAGTTAAGCACTAGTTGATGAGTAGACGGACCGTTCGAGACCAAGTGCGGTCTGTGTCATCGGTGCCTTGCAAGCGAACCAAGAGTAGGCGACCCGGCGGTTCTGTTACTACACCTTGGAGCGGGAAGTGATGCGTACCGGCCGCGTAGGTGCCGCTGGTAATGGTTTGCAGCGCGATGCCTATCGGATTGTAGGCGGTAAGGGTAAGATCGTATGACGAAGGAAGCTGCACAACAACGGTCGCCCGCTCGTGGGCCGGATTGGGATATACGCGTAGCGAAACGGCTGCGTTTGCTTCATCTTCCAAATCGGTTACCGGACTGCCTTCCGTAGTAGCCTGCACCACGGGGGAGTAAGTAGACAGACCCACTGCATTGAACGAGCGAATGCGGTAGTAGAAGGCTGTGCCACCGGGCAGGTCAATGTCCAGAAACTGCGTGGTATTGGGAGCCACTTCAGCTACTTCCACGAACGTCAGGCTATCACCCGTCGAGCGCTCAATGGTGTAGCCCAGCTCATCGTCTACATCCCCCCAGGAGAGCAAGATGCGGCTGGTTGGCTCCCGGCTGGACAAAGTGGCCTTCAGATCGTCGGGAACCGACGAGGCCAGGGCAAGTCGGTAGGTTGGCCAGGGTTGCCCCGCAGCCGGTAGATCGGGCGTCACCTCCCCTGGGGGGGCGTCGTCAAGCCACGCAACGCTGATGCGCCCTTTCGGTAGGGGGGTAACGGGAATTGCGCCCTCAATGGCCGTTGCTGCCTGAGCCACCGTTGCGGCGGTCACCTCTTCCCAGGTACCGGCTTCGGTGTAGCGCGACAGCGTGCCGGTGGCAATCCGCAGTTCGGCTCCCCCCGCCAACGAACCATCGGCCGTAAAGCCGGTTGCAACGTTATTATCGGTGTCGATGAAGAGTTGGAAGTCGCCGGTAAGTTCAGTGCCTTCTACCGAGAAGTACAGGCTATCGCGGTCGTTAAACACGCGCAGCGCCCGAAGCGCGGTAGTGGAGGCCGTGGCCAGTGGGGCAACGCTCGCCCAGTCGTCGAGCGAGGCATCAGGGGTGATTTGCGTAGGCGGACCCACCGCTTCCGCCGGGGTGGTAATGGTAGTCAGGGCGGAGTAGTCAGAGAACTGGGTCAGCGCGCGCGCGTACAGACGGTAGCGAACCTCCGTCTCCCCTTCCAGGTCATAGTCGGTGAAGGTGAACGCCTCGTGGCCCAGGACAGCCCGCGTCTGGTAGCTCGCGCCCCCGTCGGTGGAGCGCTCCAGCACCAACTCGTTATCATCGGCTATCGGCTCAGCTTCCCAGTAAACAATGGCTTGGTGGCCCGACACAGTGGCTCGGAGATCAAGCCGGGTGGCCAGGGCCGCCGGGAGCACTGCCACCGTCCGCAGCGGCTGCGTGGCA
The DNA here is from genome assembly GCA_965217305.1 of Cyclobacteriaceae bacterium. Lineage (GTDB taxonomy): Bacteria > Bacteroidota > Bacteroidia > Cytophagales > Cyclobacteriaceae > Tunicatimonas. The sequence continues at coordinate 509,499 of CBDCHN010000012.1, read as the reverse complement.
AGGGGAAGAAACTGATCGCCTCCGGCGTAGCCGATCCGGAAGAAGTCTGCCAACCCGCCCAGGTCCGATAAGGCGACGCCGATCTCCTGTCCGCCGATGCCCGTGGCGACGGTTGCCGCCGCTACGTCCTGCCACGCTTCCGTTGTTCCGTCGCCCGCGTAGACCAGGAGCCGCCCGTTTTCTACCAGGTAGTCCGGCCCCGAAGCAGGCCACTCGGTCGCCTGGTACCCCGTCGACGGCAGGTTGTCGGTATCCAACAGAAGTTGGTACGCATGCGGGGATAGGCCCTCGATGAGCACGTACAGACTGTCGGCACTGTTGAACACGCGCAGGGACGGGGCATCCTGACCATTCGCCACGATGGCGGGCTGCACCTGCGTCCAGTCCGTTGCCTCACCGTCGATTCGGATGCGCGTTGGGCCGTTTAGTAACTTCGGGGTGAGGGGAGTAAAGTACTGCTCGCCCTGGTAGGCGCTGCCCGGAGCGGTAGCGTTCACTTCCAGCGTGTGCTGTAGTGCGTTGTAGCCCGTTTCGGATTCCCACACGTCTTCGTTGGCAAGGCGGATCGCGTACTCCGGCCGAGCGGTGACGGCTGCTTCAGGATCGGCCAGGTGCAGGAGCACCTCGTAGTTGCCATTAACCAGCGAAGCCGGAACCCCCGCTTCCACGCTGATTGTGATGGGTTCGCCCGGCAGCCAGCGGCGCGGGTCTTCGTCGGTGCGGTGCACGAAGGTTTCGTTGGTCTCCGTATTGCGCAGAATGATATTGACCTGCCGGGGATTGTAGGGGCTGGCGTAGCCCTCATTGACCAGCGATAGCTCCAGTGAGAACGCGTCGCCCGCTTTGGCTTGGTTTTGAATGGTGGCTTCCGTGAGGCGAAGGCGGTAGCCCAGCGTTCGTACGATGTCCTCCCAACAACCCTGTTCCTCCCATGCACCGAGCACCTCGGTATTGTAGTCAATGTTGAGGTACGACCAGTGGAAGCGGGCTAGTTCGGCTTCGGCGTTGGGACAGTCGGAGGTAGGCGGAGACAAGGCGCAGGTTTCGCCGCCTACCGCCAAGTAGCGACTGTCTTGTTCCAGGAAGGCTTTCTCCGGCTCCAGGTCTTTGTACGTACCCACGTCGGTAGACGATGACACGAAGCAGTCGTTGTGATGGGCAATGCGGGCGCGGGGGGTATTCTGGTAGGCTTCCTCGGCGGTGAGTGGCTCTTCTGAGCCGACTAAGGCAAACTTTGCCACCGGGTAGCGCACCTGCACCATTCGGCTCGGCGGTACAACTTGCAGCAGCTTGTCGATCAACGAGCGTCGGTTGTCCCAGTCGCTTTCGCTGGGTTGCTCCAGGTTGCCCGAGGTAGTATAAAGATCGGAGTAGTACCATTCGCCCCAGGTGCCGATAAAGCCCGCCTGCATCACGGCCACCACATCGATGTTGGCCCGGATGATCGGGGCCAGTTGGTCTACGTGCTCCAGCAGCAGGTCTAGCGGCGGTGCGTCGTTGTAGGGGGGATTGTCGAAGCCGTTGACAAACTTATCGGTGTAGGCAAAGCGCAGCACGCACTTGATACCAGATGCACGCATGGTGGCGAAGTCCTGCCGTACGGTGGTCAGGTACTCCTCGCTAATGGGCTGGTCGCGAAAGTCTTCTAAGTAGAAGATGCGGTAGATCAAGGTGATGCTTTCCTGCTCCCGATATCCGGTGAGTTGCTCGACGCTCAGACCGGTATTGGGCGAGCGAAGCTCGGTATAGTGGTAGAGTCCCCGCTCGGGATTCGGAAAGTTTTCGGCCGAGGCGGCGTAGGTGACGGTAGCGCTTTGGGCGTAGGAGAATTCGGCCGTGGTGCCGAGCAGCATCGTTATAAGTAGCCAGTGTTTCATAGATGAATTGGATTAATGGGAAGCGTGTCCGTTCGGTTTTTTCAGTAGCTTACGGAAACGGCGAGAGAGATTTCTTGTGGGTAAGAAATCATTTCACCGGTTTCCTACCACTCCTCTACTAAATCACTCGAGTCAACCTCAATATCAACCTGTATAGTTACCTGATACGGCAATACTTGCTTGGCGTATTCCTGATACGTGGACTGGACAACCGGGTAATTGGCGGTATCCATGCTGTAGAGCATAAGATCGTTCATTCGTCCTCCTGACAAAGAGGTTCCTGTCACAGTGAAGAGCACAACCTCAGTGTCGTCAAGATGCCGCCTCATCAATTCTTCAAGATTGTCCACCCTTCTGTCTAAAAGCGCAAAAAAAGCGTACGCTCGCATGTGGGATAGCGGATCGTTGTGCAGATAGTGCTCTAACGCTTCGTTAGAAAGTTCCTTCTTGAATTGCTGGTAGACCACGTTAGTCTCCGCGAGTTGAAGGACACTATCATCTCTAAGTGATGCCCACTTTTTATCCTGATGCTTTTGATAAGCACTGCAAAAGATAAGAACTGAGAATAGTATATACTTGATGACTGATTTCATGCTCATGCCTGTAATAGCCACACTGCCACCTGTTTCCTAGAATATTGAACTGGTCGTAGGGTTCTCCTACAACCAGTGTTTAAATAGGCGGTTAAATCTTAACGTCCGGCAACTCTTCCTCCGGCACCGGCAGCTTTCCTCGTTCTCCCCAGCCATCGTCAAAGTCCATGACCTTGATCTCTGCTTCCTCGCCTAGTTCGCCCATAAAGCCTTTGGAGAGCGCCACTTCGTAGGTAGAACCATCTTCGGATGCGGCTACTTTTCCAAGCTCAGGATTGTCGTTCGCCGTAGGCCAGGGCCAACCGGGGTCAACGCTAGGATCGAAAGGGATATGGAACAACGTAGTCCCATCGTACTCATACAGCACATCCAACCCGGAGATGCCCGGCTGCTCCCAGTGATCGAAGCCCGTGCTGGCATCGTTGTCGGTATTGATAAACAGCTGAAAGATGGCGCGTTTCGTGCCCTCTACCCCGCGAATCAGTACGTAAATATTGTCCTTGTCGGCAGTGGCTTTGAGCAGCTCCAGGCTATTCCCTGCAGTGGGATTAATCTCTACCAGGGTTTCAATGTCATCCCAGTCTGCCAAGTTGCCGTCAATTTCAATGGCGGCTCCGGCTTCTTCCTCCGGCACCTCTTCCACGGGCAGCACAATCAGTTCTTTTTCGTCTTCGCGGCACCCGGCAAAAAACACCAGGCTGACCAGGCAGGTTAGTAAAAATCGGAGGGGCAATGATTTTCTCTTTTTCATGATCGTAATGGTTATGTAAGTGAATAATAAGTTAGTATCCTTCGTTTTGGGTGAGCACTCCGCCGCTGTTGTCGATAGCCGCCTGCGGAATGGGCAGTAGTTCGTTGTAGGGGGCAATGGTGATGTCTTCGTTCTTGTACTCCTCTACGTGCGCTCGCATCACGGCCAGCCAGCGAGGTTCGCCGCTCCCGTCGCCTTGTCGTTTAAGATCAAACCAGCGCATGCCTTCCAGGGCAAACTCCACGCGCCGCTCCTGCCACACCGCTTCGCGGAACGCCGCTTGATCGAGTCCTGCCAAGGTCGGTAGACTAGCGCGCTCCCGCACCTGGTTGATGGCCTCATAGGCCGCGGCGGTAGGGCTTCCGTTCACTTCGTTGAGGGCTTCGGCCAGCAGCAACAGGATATCCGAGTAGCGCAGCACCTTGAGGTTCATCGGCTGGTTGATGCCGTCGGCCGCAAACGACGGGTCTTCGTTGAGGTACTTACGGGGCAGCGTGCCGTTGGAGGTGTTGCCCAACTCATCGCCGCCCAGCACGAATCCGCGAAACTCATCTCCGGTCTGAACAATGGTGGCTCCCAAACGGATGTCGCCCGCTTCATAAGCATCCACCAGGTCCAGTGAGGGCATATCAAAGCCGAAACCGGCGGTGCCCAGGGCGGTGTTGCCCTTCTGACCCGAATCGCCGCGCAGTCCCATGTAGGCGTGGTGCCAGTGCCCGTCGCCCTGGTTGCCCCAACCGTCCTGCCCCTCAATCCGGGCAAATTGCACCTCAAACACCGATTCTACGTTGTTGTCCCCGGCGGCGGTAAACATCGTCCGGTAGGCCGCCTGCTTTTCTTCGGGCGTAGCTCCATCCACCAGCTGGTACACCCCCAGGTCGATAACCGCCTGCGCATTTTCCACCGCTTTCTGCCAGTGCGAAGCCGCGTTGGCAGGATCATAGTGGGCCAAAAACACGTGGCTCTTGGCCAGCAGCCCCAGGGCGGCTCCCTTGGTGGCGCGTCCGAGATTCTCGTCGTCATAGACCGCGGGCAACACCGCCTGGGCCGAATCAAGGTCAGCGGCAATCTGATTCCACACTTCCAGTGCGGTGGCACGAGGCTGAATCAACTCGTCCAGGGGCAACACTTCGGTGATCAGCGGCACTCCGCCGAATGAGTTAACCAGGTTGAAGTAATACAGCGCGCGCAGAAACTTAGCCTCGCCCACGATGCGTTGCTTCAGCTCCTCGTCCATATCGATGCCGGGTACCTGCTCAATGGTCACGTTGGCCCGCAGGATGCCCGCGTAGGGATCAACGTAGCCGTTCAGGATTTCGTCGTTTTCGGCTGAGTAGTTGAAGTTGTCTACCTGAATCCACTGGGGTCCGTCACTGGCCCCGCCGTCGCCCTTGTCGGCATCGTCGGAGCCAATGTCGTTGAGGGTCCACATAAAGGTTTTGTAACTGCCACCCCACTGCAACGGATCGTAGGCGGCCGCAATGGCTGCCAAGGCACCCGATTCGGAGGCGTAGAAGGTAGCGGTGCTGATCTCTGATACTGGATCTACGTCCAGATAGTCGTTGCAGGTCATGGTGAGTCCGGCCACGAGTAGAACGGTGATAACGATGGGTTTTTTCATAGCGATGAGATAGGGTGATGCGGGTGAAAATTTGTTAGAAGCCGAAGTTGACTCCCACAGTAAAGGAGCGGGCAATGGGGTAGTTGCCGATGTCAACGCCGTTATTGAAGCTCCGAAACGATTCGTCGGTGCCCTGCCCGCCGGTGCCCGGCACGGAGCCAATCTCCGGGTCGTAGCCGCTGTAGCGGGTCAGGGTGATGAGGTTCTCGCCACTCACGTACACCCGAGCTTGGGTAATGCCTACCCGCTCCAGCACGGAACCGGGCAGGTTGTAGCCCAGCTGCACGTTCTTGAGGCGTACGTACGAACCGTCTTCCACGAAGTAGCTCGACGAGCGGCCAAAATTGTTGTTCGGGTCGGTCCAGACCAAGCGGGGCACTCGGTCGCTGGTGCCTTCGCCGGTCCAGCGACCAATAATGTAGTTGTGCTTGTTGCCAAAGTCAGAAAAGTTTTCCAGGTTGATACGGGTAGCATTGTAGATTTCGTTGCCGTACACTCCCTGAACAAGAAAGCTTAGGTCGAAGCCCAGGTACGAAAACTGCGCGTTGAGTCCAAAGGCGTAGTCGGGTAGGGGGTTTCCAATCACCTCCCGGTCTTCGCCGTTGATCACCCCATTGTCATCCAGGTCACGGAAGCGGATATCGCCGGGTGCCGCCCCTTCTTGGGTGGCGTGGTTATCCACTTCGCCCTGGTTCTGGAAGATGCCGTCGGCTACGTAGCCGTAGAAAGCCGAGATCGGAAAGCCCACGCGGGTGCTGTTGGGAAAAAAGCCTCCTACGTCGAACGTGCTGGGGATAGGCGGCGATCCGCCTAGGTCGATCACCTCGTTGCGCAGCGTAGAGAAGTTGGCCCCGATGCTATAGGTTAATTTTCCAACGTTCCGGCGATACGTGGCAGCTAACTCCAGTCCGTAGTTGTTCACCTTGCCTACGTTGAAGGGAGGGTTTTCTGGGTATCCCGCACTCAGCGGCAGCGGCTTTTCCAGCAGGATGTCGTCGCTCTCCTTGATGTAGTATTCAGCCGTAAAGCTCACGCGGTCCTCAAACAGGCCCAGGTCAATGGCGAAGTTGGTGGTGGTGGTGGTCTCCCACTGGATGTCTTCGTTGGCCGGAAACAGCGGGGAGGCTCCGGTGACGATGCGCTGCCCGCTGCCCAGCACGTAGTTATTGCCAAAGCCGATCAGTGGAATGAAGCCGAAGGGACGGATAGACGAGTTGCCCAACTGCCCCCAACTAGCCCGCAGTTTCAGGTCGCTGATAAAGGGTACGTTAAAGAAATCTTCCCCGGCAATCCGCCAGCCGACCGATACGCCCGGAAAGGTACCGTAGCGGTTGTTGGGCCCAAAGTTAGACGAACCGTCGCGGCGCACGGTGGCCGTAATAAAGTAGCGATCGTCGTATTCGTAGTTGAGGCGAGAGAGCACCGACACCCCCCGCGAGGGAGGTTGCCGACTGCCCTGCGCCCGGATGGTATTGGGATCGGCGTTATCGATGACCACTGCCAGGGGGCTCAGAAAATCCTGGCCGCTGGCCGAGATGCTATTTCCGGTGCCGCTGCCCAGCGTGAATCCCGCCAAGGCCGACAGCGTGTGCTTACCGAACACCTTGTCGTACATCAGAATGTTTTCCAGCAGAAAACTTCCCGAACTGTAGGACCCTTCGCCCAACTGGTCGATGGGTACCGAGAACAAGTCTTCTTGCAAGCGGGGCTGGTAGAAGCGGAAGTAACCGTAGTTAAAGGTATAAGCCGTATTGAGACGATACTTGAAGCCGTCGAAGATATCGACCTCGGTAAACGCATTGCCGAAAAACACCCAGTTCACGTCGGTGCTTTCGGTGGTTAGCGCATTGGATACCGGGTTGCGCGTATCCGAATCGCCCTTGGCGCCGGTGGGACCGGCAAAGCCGCCATCGGGATTCCGCACCCGCATCACCGGAGAGCTGACCAGCGCGGCCAGCGGAATGCTGTTGAACTCATCGTTTTCGTTGACACCCTGCCGCTCGCCGCGGTTGATGTTGACGTTGGTGCCGAACTTGATGCGGTCGCTCACTTCATGGTCGCTGTTGAGGCGCAGGTTGTAGCGGTCGTAGTCAGAGCCGATGATAATACCCTGCTGCTTGAAGTAGTTGCCCGATATCGAGAAGGTATTTCGCTCGTTTCCGCCGCTTACGTTAAGGCCGTAGTTCTGGATCGTGGCGTTGCGAAACACTTCGTCTTGCCAGTCGGTGCCGAAGCCCAGCTCGTTGATTTCGGCGTTGCTGTAAACAATGGGCAGCCCGCCGTTGCGCCGCGATTCGTTAAGCAGGATAGCGTATTCCTGGGCGGTGAGCACGGGCGCCTTGTAGCCTTGTTGCTGCACGCCGACGTAGGTATTGAAATTTACCGAAGTCTTACCGGCTTCGCCGCGTTTGGTGGTGACAAACACGATGCCATTGGCCGCGTTGGCTCCGTAGATGGCTCCCGAAGCCGCATCTTTGGCAATGTCGATAGACTCAATATCTTGCGGATTGATCGAGTTGAGGTCTCCATAATAAGGAACGCCGTCCACCACGTAGAGCGGATCGCTATTGCCGATGGTGCCCAGCCCGCGTACTTTCACGCTCACGCTGCCGCCGGGACTGCCGGAGTTCTGCGTGACAAATACGCCGGGGGCCTGCCCTTGCAGCGCCTGATCTAGCCCGGATACTTGTCTTTTGGATAGAGCTTCGGAGTCGACCGATGAAATAGAGGAAGTAATATCGCGCTTCTGTTGCGTGCCGTAGCCAATGACTACCAATTCGCTCAGCGTCTCCAGATTAGGAGCCAGGCTAATATCGACAACTTCTGCGTTTCCGATTGCTCGTTCCAAAGTTTCATAGCCTACGAAGGAGAAAATCAGGGTGGTGGCTTCGGCAGGGACGGTGAGGCGATAGTTGCCATCTACGTCGGCCGAGGTCCCAGTGGTGGTCCCCTTCACCAGCACCGTGGCGCCCGGCAGGGGTTCGTCACCTACGTCCGAAGTGATAGTGCCCCGAATAGTTTTATCCTGGGCAGTGGCCTGCATTGCTACACCGAAGGTTAGCAGAAGAAAGAAGAGATGGCGGTATACGTAGTCTTTTTTCATAGAAGAGAAGGTTGATGGTCTTGTTTTCTTTCAAATCCTTTTACTAACCGTAATAATAGGAAAAATAATTTTCGTTTCATTACTTTATGGTACATAAATATTTATTTTTCGTTAGGTTGCAACACAAACTGAAAGTTTATGAGGAAAGGGAATTGGTTAACGTACGCAATTATCACGACCGTCTTTTGGGGGGTATGGGGTGCTTTTATTGAGATTCCGGAGAAAGCAGGCTTTCCCGCCACGCTGGGCTACTCGGTTTGGGCACTGACCATGGTCCCGTGCGCTATTGTGGCCCTTTATTTGGCCGACGGACCGCTGGAGCGGAACCGGCGTTCGGTCTTGCTGGGCAGCGCGGTGGGTTTGCTGGGGGCAGGCGGGCAACTGTTGCTGTTTCAGGCGCTGCGCGACGGACCGGCCTACATTGTTTTTCCCCTAATATCTCTCTTTCCTGTAATCACCATTCTGCTGTCGACCACGCTGCTGCACGAACGAGCGTCGCGCCGCCATTGGATCGGCATTGTGGTGGCCCTGGTTGCCATCGCTTTTTTGTCGTATCAAGAACCCGCGGACAACCAGTCGCAGGGTTACCTGTGGTTGGCCCTGACGGTGGCGGTGTTCGTCATGTGGGGGGTACAGGCTTTCGCCATGAAGTTCTCCAATGAAGAGATGCGGGCCGAAAGCATCTTCTTTTATATGATGATCTCCGGGGTTCTCTTGATTCCGGTGGCCCTGCAAATGACCGATTTTTCTCAGGATATCAACTGGGGCTGGAACGGGCCTTATCTGGCCGGAGGAATTCATGTGCTCAACTCCATTGGGGCGCTCACGCTGGTGTACGCGCTGCGCTACGGCAAAGCCATTGTGGTAGTACCCCTAACCGGTCTGTCGCCGGTGATAACGGTGGGCCTGTCGCTGTTATTTTACTCAGTGCTACCCGGACCGGTGTTGCTGGCGGGCATCATGCTGGCGTTGGTAGCCATTTTTTTGCTGTCTGAGACGTAAACAACCGTAAGCTATCTTGGAAACCCTCAGTTGTAAGGCTTTTCAAAAAATGCTGACCCATGTGATTTATTTTTCCTAACCCCCATCAATGCGCTGATAAATACATACTTTTGACGCAATTATATACCACCTAACCCACTATATCATGAACAAACTGACAGCACTTACCTTCGCATTACTTACGATGATTACAGTATCGGCTTGGGCGCAAATGAAGCCGATGGACGACGCTAGCATGCCAACAGTCGGCGTTATTTCCGCCCTGGACGTAGAAGAAATGGTAGACGGAAAACCCGGCCGGGCCACTACCTTTGAGCTTACCTTCGAGCCGGGCCAAGTAAGCCCGCCGCACCGACACCCCGGAGCGGTATACGGATACGTTCTCGAGGGGGAATTTAGTTTCAAAGTGGAGGGCAAGCCCCAGCGTACCATTAAGGCCGGAGGGACGTTTTATGAACCTACCATGATTTTGCATGAAGTGGCTCAGAGTGCCAGCGATACCGAAACAGCCCGGGTAGTGGCCGTGGTTGTCCATCCCCGCAGTGCCGAGCAACTGGTTATTCCTGAAGAAGAAAATTAGAAATTGTCTACGTTGGGAGAGAAGATCGGAATCTTCCCTCCTATCAACAAAAGAAAAATGATAGCACGAGCAGTTTTAGCAATAGCGATGGCAACGTTCTTATATGGTTGCAATTCAACCAATTCGCAGTCACCAAGAGAGAGTGCAGAAGAAGCCAAAAGTGAGATGTTCACGGAGGCGGATACCCTGACGAAACATCTGAAACCATTTAACCCGGAATTGCCTACCATCGGACTTGTGATGTACAACGGAGTTTTACAAAGCGAAGTGATTGCTACCTCCGACGTTTTCGCTAAACCGACTGAAGAGGGAAAACAGCTCTTTAACGTTATTTCAATCGCCGAAACTGAAAGTCCGATAACCACCGAAGAAGGCATGCACTTTGTTCCCGATTACACCTTTGAGAACTGCCCGGAGTTAGCCGCTTTGTTTGTACCCAGTGCTTACGATATGTACGCCCAGGTCCACAATGAACAAATCGTAAATTTTATTAAGAGGAAAAACGAGGAAACCGAGTACACGGTAAGTAATTGTGCGGGCGCTCAATTGATCGGGAAATCCGGGATTGCGGAGGGACATAAAATTGTCACGTGGATCGGCGGTGGTAAACAATTACAGGAAGATTACCCAAATCTAAAAGTACAGGATGATAGTTTGGTAACCTTTATCAGGGATGGTAAATTTTTGTCTTCAAACGGTAATTTAGCCAGTTATATTTCTGCCTTGGAATTGGTAGAGATAATGACCAGTCCTGAACACCGAAAGTTTGTGGAGTCTTACCTATATCTGGGCAGACTTCAACAGTGGGAAAAGTAACGTTTAACGTGACGTCGAGGCTATCTACCCTCACCCAATCCGGTAGGCTAACCATCGCGAAACTAATCGTACAATTAGTTTATTTTCACTAAGTTGAACATCCCTAGAGTCACTGTTATTTTTTCTGTATTGTTTTTTCCAAATTTAAGTATACAAAACATGGATAGTCAAGTTTTATGTCTTCGCTAACTAACAGCTAACGTTTAATTAACCTCACCGTTATGAGAGGAAAACTAATCCGTTTGCTAGGAGGTGGGCTCATGCTGCTGGGATATTTGAGTGAAGTCAGTGCCCAACCCGTTCCCGTGCAAATTGAGAAACGCGACGGGAAGTTCTTGCTGCTCCGCGGGGATCAGCCTGTCTACCTTCATGGTGCGGTCGTAGGGGACGCCACCGCTTTGCCAGGGAGCCCTCGTGGCGTACAGAACCCGATTAGTGTGCTCAAGAAGGCCGGAGCGAATGCGGCTAGGGTAGCATCAGACCGAACGATCTTGGATACGCTCCTCACCCACAAAATGCTGGGGGTGGTGGACCTGATTCTGAAAGGTGAGCGTGATGGCATGGATTGGGATAACGATACGATGGTAAATGCCCAAGCTGAAACGGCCTTGGCTACGGTACGCGCGTTAAAGGATCACCCCGCGGTAGTGATGTGGGTGCTTGGTAACGAAATTGATTATATTCCCCCTAACGAGCCCTACAATCCGCGCATTTGGCAGCGACTGAACGATTTGGCACGGAAGGTCAAAGAGATTGATCCGAACCACCCCGTGCTGACCATCGTTGGTAACAGTTACTTTGAGGCCAAGATCAAGGAGCTGGCGCGCGATGGCACCTCATTTGATCTGCTCGGACTTAATGCCTACGGCGCACTGGACAGAACCGCCACGACGCTACGAGAACACTGGCCAAAACCCTACATCGTCACCGAATGGGGCGCCACTGGCCACTGGGAGGTGCCGCGTACCGTGTGGGGCGCCCCCATTGAAGAGACAAGCAGTGAAAAGGCGGTGGCAATAGATGACCGCTACCGCCGGGTCATCAAGGGTGACCCCACTAACTGTTTGGGCTCGTTCGTCTTCTACTGGAGCGAGAAGCAGGAAACAACGCACACGTGGTATGGCCTCTTCACGGAGCAGAAACGGACGCAGCCCATTGATGTGATGGAGCAGCACTGGCAGGGGCGCATGCCATCAAATTTAGCCCCTACAGTGGTAAGCTTTGAACTGAATGATACTCCCGATAAGAGGGCCCAGGTGCTGCGCCCCGGCGTAGAACACAGCGCGCGCATCAAGGTGCTGGACATCGACAGTGATTCACTCTTTTACTCATGGGATGTGCGGCCGGAGGTAGTTATCCCCGAAAGAAACTACGCGGGACGAAAAGAAGCAAGATCACCGATTCTGGAGGACCTCTTGCTACAGAATGGCCAGGCGCACGCTCGGTTCAGGACCCCGGAACGTGAAGGGGCCTACCGTTTATTCGTAAGCATTCACGACGGTCAAGGATCAATTGCCTACGCGAACTTCCCGTTTTACGTATCAAGCACGGGTACGTATGAAGCCTCGAAGAACCGGCATCTATAGCCATGGCCAAGCGTTTTGGTAGCGGACTACTTTGCCTCTGCCCGCATTGGATTACCGTCGTGACTTCTTATCGGCCGAGGTATCCAGGGTTGACTGGAAGTGGAGTTAAAAAGGGGGCGCTTCTTGCTATTGATACTGAGCAAGGGGTTCAACCAAGAGTTGAAGAAATGCTTTCTCCATTTGTAAAAGTGACATGCAAGAAGAATTAGCCCGTATCTTAAAGACTTCATTTGACAGATACCATGACATCCCTTATCAAGTATGGCATAAGCTGGCAGGGAAATTTGAGCCGGTAACTTATTCCAAAAAGGAGGTGATCAAACACCAAAATACGACCGAGAAGTATTTGCATTTTCTCTTATCCGGTAGTGCCGGTATCTTTTTATGGCGCGAAAAAGGTTTTGTATGCCTTGATCTGGCTGTTGACTTTGGCTTTTGCTGTGACTATTTCTCTTTACTTCAACGATCCCCTACCCCTTTGCACATTCAAGCGCTAGAAGAAAGCAAAATGATGCGATTGCCCCGTCATGAATTTTATAAACTTGGGGAAAATCCGGACGAAATACTGCTTAGGCAAATGGCGGCTGAGGCGTCATTTATAGCCAAGCAAAAGCAGCAGATAGACCTGATGACAAAAACGGCGGCCGAAAGGTATGATGCGTTGGACGCGGAAAATCCAGGCATTCATCAGCGCATCGCTCAGAAGCATATATCTTCCTATCTGGGTATTACCACGCAAAGTTTGAGTCGCATACGCAGACAGCGGGACCGAAGTTAACATAGGGTAACTTTTATTTGATTGAGGCCCCATACCTTGGCGCTTCAATTAAAACATAAAGTTATGCGAATCATTCTTCTGTTCTTACTAATATTTTCTACTCAAGGTTTGCAAGCACAACTGCGGACCCACTGGGTACATTCTGATTCTATCAATACTAAATTGTTACTTGATCTGCCCTTGGTTAGTCTGCCTTACGGGCTTTATGCATCCGCCATTACGGAAGGAGCCGTGGTCGATGTATACGGTGAGCCCGCTGGCTATACACTGAGAGCATGGACGAGTCCATCGATGAAGCAAAGTTTAGCGTTTTCTCATGATACCAGATACGCGATATTTTATGGTACCAGCAAATTGTTCAACGTGCAGGCGAACGATAAACCAGGCAAAAAACTTTGGAAAACAGGGGCGGAGTCGGTCTTGAATTTGGCGGCTGATTTGTTATTGCCCTTTGGGTTCGGATGGCAACACGAAGAGTATCATCGTGCCGTGCTGACGAGTCATAATATATACAGCAACAACTCTCTAAACGATTGGATCAGTGGTAGGGAAAACGTAAATGGATCAAGCACTACTTCCGTGAATTACGTGCTAGATACCAATCTGGTGTCTTTAAAGAAGCGTGCCAATAGTGATTTGGTGCGTTTAATGACGGCCGGAGTAGAAGGAGAAGTGCTAAGTGCGCAGCGTATGCAACGGGATAATTTCTTCCATACTACTAATTACGCTAACTCATTAAATATACTAGGACGTTTCATTAGCGTAGAGCTTTACATCAGGTTATGTTCAAATCGAGATGAAATTCAACCTCTGGTAGATGATGCTATTGAAGGAGAAGCCGGTGATCAAAGTATTAGAGACTTCACCGGGCCGGACTTTACAGCGTGGGCTTATGACCTATTTAATCCTGATCTACCCTACGCCGCTCGTGGTGAACATCCGTACGGAAATGGTTATGACCGGTACGTCTATGGTGATAAGCTGAACCAGGAACAATATGAATGGATAAAAAAGCAGAGCAATTTATCCCTACTGAACTTTATCTCACCGATGAACTTCTTCATTAATAGTTTTGAACTTAAAACTTCCCCCGGTGGCAACCCGTTGTTATTCAACTTTGCTTTTAGCTATTATCCTACCTCTTTTGGCTCGCAGGTAGGCTTAAATCTTCTGCTTAAAAACGGAGATTTCAACTGGATCATAGCACCTACTATTAATAAAAATTATGAGCATAATTTTCCTTCTCTAGAAGTGGCACTATGGGAGTATCCATTAGGCGATAAAACGCTATTTTCCCCTCGTCTCATGCTTTGGACCCAACCTAAGGATCAATCATTTTACACCCAGCAAGCAGAGGTGGGAGGCTTGGTAGCCGGTAAAGTAAGCTACAAGCTGGGTAGCTTCCATCCTTACATAGATATGGCCTACAAAACAAAAGGATGGGTAGCCGGAGAAGCGTTTTTAGAAAATAGATTTTCCATGGACCTTGGAATTATGGCAAGATGGTAAATCTTGCGCGTAAAGTTGGGGAAGTTATTCACGCGACACGATGGCCTATATTGGAAAGAAGCACGACGTAGACCAGCGCCTCTTGGAAGTGCTGCGCCACTTTTACGTGATCGAGGTGCCGGAAGATGCTGCCCCCGAAAGACACTATCTGTCGCCCAGTCTGGAGATGATGATCGTCTTCAATTTTGGTCCGCCCGTGGCTTTCTCGTTCGGAGAAGAAGCCGGACATATCATCGAACGGGTGGGTATTCTGGGACCGTTGCGGCAGATGATGCGCTACGAACTCCGGGGCGGCAGCTACCTGTTAATCTTGCCGTTTATTTACAACGGCTTCTCCCGCTTTGTGCCGCTGCCCCTGGAGCGGATCGACCAACTGACGGAGGCAGAAGAGCGGAAATATTACCAACCCCTGGAAGTGCTGTGGGAACAACTCTTTCCGCTACTCACCTCCGAAGAACGCGTCACCTGGCTAACCGACCACCTGATACGCCACCTTCGCCCGAACGACCCGGCGGCTACTCCCTTTATGGAAAGCGTGCCAGAGATGCACGACCCCCGTGTGAACCCCGCCCGGGCCATTGCCGATAAAGCCGCGCTGAGCGAGCGCAGTATCCAGTTGAAGCTGAAGAAACATACTGGCTACTCGTTTAAAGAGCAGGCGCGTTTCCTGCGGTTCAAGGAAGTGCTCTATCACGTGCTGGGCCAACCCCCCGCATCCATCGAGTGGCTCGACGTGGTGGTGGCCTACGGCTACCACGACCAGAGCCACCTGATCAAAGACTTTCAGTACTACACAGGATCATCCCCTCGGCAATTTGTCCACCTCAATCAGGCCGAAAATTTCTGCATGAGCGTGGACCCGGGACCCTACGGGGCGGAAGGCTAAGGGACGTAGAGGTTGCTTTTTAAAACTGCGCTGAAAAGAAAAGGTAAACCCCGGGGGCGGGGATCACTGAATAAGATACCCGGGTCGCTCACTTACGGTACCGCGTATTGGTTATGTGGCAGCCCCGCCCGCGGCTTGAACACGTGAAGGGGCGACTTTCAAAGCACGTTAACGTCAGTTATTCTAGGTTTCTAAAAATAATACAAAATCAAGCGGCATGTAGCAGTCGGCCACGATCTTCAAAAGCAATGATTCGCGGATGCTGATCGGCAAAGGTGTAAGCCAGCAGGGCAGCAAAGACGTTGCATAGATAGTTAATAGGGGCCCGATGGCGAGTATGCTCTAAATCAATGAGACCTACGCACTGGCCAAAGACTGACTCAATGAGTCCGCGATGACGATGATAATAAGCGTCCTTTTGATGGACAATAGCATCTTTCTTTCCGTTGCGGCGCATCTTGGCCCTTAGGTCTACCCCTTTGCTAAGTAACTCTTCTTTCAGGGTGCTCAAATAACCTTTGTCGCCGTATACTTTTCCTTCTACTTCTTTGAGCAGGTAGTTCAACACCTGGTGATTGTTGTCAGCTACGTTGCCTGCCGTGAGCAGAAAGTTGACTAGCTGTGCTTCCCGGTTGATGACTACGTGCATTTTGAAGCCGTAAAACCAACCTAACGTGCCCTTGCCTTTGCTGGCCCAATCAGCCATCACTTTGTGTTGTGCTTCTCGTTTGATGTGACAAGCTTTCAAAGGTTTGCTGTCAATGTAGTTTTCTGCTAAAGCGGGCTGGCAACGGCTTTTGAGCAACAGATAGAGTTCCAGCACTACGTGCGGGATTAGGGCTACGAAGCGTTCATAGCAAGGGGCATCAGGAAGCCAGCTTTGAAAAGTCTTCAGCACATCTTGACAATAGAAGTATTTGAAGCATTTGCGTCCCGAATGATGATAAGCAATTAGGGTCGTTATGACTTCGCTTCGCGCAAAGCGTGAGTGGAAGGCGGGGACAGGCAGGCCTTGAAGAGCCGTTTGCTGAGCTAAATCCAGTAGGAAGTCATCGGTTTCCACAAAAATTTCCGTTAGTTTTGTTGTCGTCAAGATTTGCATGATTCTTTGTTTTGTACAATGAAGATTTAATTCCACTGCAAATCTTGACTTTTTTACGCTTCTACGCAACTCAACGCCCTCTCATTCAGCAACTTCCAGAATAACTGACGTCACGTTAGTAAAATTGTTGAGCTGATAGGCCCCGGTATAACGATGCTCTTCACGCACGAAGGCTGAAACGTTCCCGAACGGACGCGTGTACTGCACGGCCTCGATCTCCCCCGCGGTGCGGTGTGGGAACGTTTCGTTTTCTTACAATGATGCCGCATTCGCCTGACGTACTTTTGTTTTATTCTTCACTTAAAACAAAAAACGATGACACACGTGACCTCTTTTTCCGATGCCCGATTACTGACTGGCTTATTCCTATTGATCATCCTGGTGCAGTGGATCACTCCCTCGGAGGTAGCTGCTCAGCCGGTCCCCATTGAACCGACCACGCTGCCCACCTGCCCCACGCATCCCCGTCGAATCCCCAAGGTGATCAGACAGTGGGAGCGGGCCTGGAATACGGGCGACGCCGAGGGCATGGCGAAGCTCTTTACCCCCGACGGCATTTACGAGGACTTTGCCTTTCAGGTGAAGTCGCAGACACGCGCGGGCGTCGCCCAGTGGGTCAACCTCACCGCTGCTAGTATCCCTGATGCTCACGTGCGGGTGGTTGATGCTTTCCGAGCAGGCCGACGCATTGCCGTAAAGTGGGTCTTCAGTGGCACGCCGAATTCGCTGGGGGGTCAGCCCTCTACCGGCCGATCATTCGCCGTTGCTGCCGTGTCCTACGTGGAATTACGGGGTAAGCGTATCCACCGGATTGGTGACTACTACAACTTAGCTGACGTGCTGCGACAACTCGAACTTCCCGGCGACACCTGGACCCCACCGAACTCCGCAGAAAAGGCCGCTTCCGATCAACGTGATACCGCTACGCGCAGCCGCTCAGTGGTCTCCGAACCTACCGCTAAAGCCCACGTAACAGGGCAAAATAGCGTATCAGGGGTTGATCGTTTTCCTGGAGAGGAAATCAGAAAAGCTTTGTTACAAGCGGCCCCGAACCCATTCGGACGGCAAACGGCTCTCTCCTTCTCAGTGCCTAAGTCAGGTACTGCTTCCCTGGTAGTCTACGACTCGGCAGGGAAGACGGTGGCTACGCTGTTTCATGAATACGCCGAGGCGGGCCAGCGTTACGTGGTAGACTGGGGAGGAAGCCGTCTGCCTGACGGCTTGTACGTGGCTAAACTAGCGAGCCACCATCACACCCAACAGTTCAAGCTGGTGATTGCCCACTAACAGGGAGGCAAAGGAAGCTCGCCTCACCGCTGTGACGAGAGCTTTTGCGATATGTCATAAAGAAGCCCTTGAGAGTTAGGATAAGCCACTCCGAAGGTTTTTTTTTAATTTCACCTGCCTGTTTGTCCACGGGAAGGTCCTACGTCAATGTCTGATAAACTTGGCACAAAACGGCATACAGGTTTAGAGTAGAATTTCTTCTTCTTTTCACTGGTTGTATCTTTTTAAAATTAGCGCTCAACCTTTCTACATTCACGAGATTGCTTTCGATACTTATCCTTCTTCCACCGTTTGGGGATCGGCTCGATCAGTTATCAAGCAGAGAAACCCACCCGCCCTCAAGCAGAGAGCCGAAAGAGGTAATAGGTATTCCCTTGCCGCGAAAGCAAGTGCCTATTTTTGCGCGTAACCACCCGCACAGGGTGCCCGGCACTATCCTAAAAAATAGTCACCCACTTTCGCAGCCGCACCCCGATAGCCGCCCCCTCAAACCGGGCCAAACACATACCTACTGATTTCACCGCCCGGACCGCCGGTTTATGGCCTACCCGCAAGGCCATACGCACAACCGGCAGTTCCAGACGGTTCCATAGCCCCTCACATCCCTCAGCGGTTTGAATAGTCGGCACTCGGTTTAATCCAGGCTGCAAAGGAGTTTCGGCTAATTTTATTGATCCCACAACAAAAGACACGAAAAGCCATGATGGCATCATACAAAAGTAGTATTTAGCAGAAAACTATACGTAGCTATGGCTGAAGACAAAAAGACTGTCCACCAAAAGTTTGCTGAAGTGTTGGAAGCACTGGGTACCAACGCCTACCAGCTAAGCAAACGCTTGGGACTCAACAGTCCGGATAAGTACTACAAAATAGAGAAAGGACAGGTGAAGCCGAGCTTTGATACCCTGGCACAAATTATCAGTATCTATCCGCAGGTAAATGTCAACTACTACTTCAAAGACGATGCACCCATGTTTGAAGAGCCTGGACAAAATTACTCCCAAACGCCTGCCTCTACCGACGATCTAGCGGCCCTGCGTATGAAGCACCTGGAACAGAAAGTAGCCATGCTGGAAGCCCAAAACCAGGAACTCACCACAAAACTGTTCGGCAAATAGCCTAGCGGCAGGGCTGCCTATAATCTCTTAGTCAGCTCTACCGCTAGCCCGCACAGGCCTGCACCCCTAGCCGGGCGCCCCGAACCCACTCGCACAGTGCCCCGGGGGATGCCGACCACCTTCCATCCTTAAAAGTTAACCCGCCTCTTTTTCATCCGTCAAGGGAAGATGAATCGGACTCATGCGGGGCAACCCTTGCTTCGTCCGCCCTTGACCGATGAAACCGGCGGGTTGCAGTACCCCTGTGGGGGAAGGCTGGCAGCGGTGGTCAGCATCCCGGCGGCGGGTTCTCTCCCAGATTTTTTTCTTTTCCCGTGGGGGGAAAGGTTAACTGCGGTGTGCAAAGGAAATGCCAAAACCGACTAATATACGTATTTATTTATTAAAAGTTGTTCTGTTACGGTGAAGTTGCCTCCATAAAGTACAATAAACGGGGCTTGTTTGACCTAAATTACTTCTTTTTATCATACTTTTATGCCTATCTAAACTAGTTTGTTAAGTACAAATGTATTATATTTATGGTATAGTTAATCAGTCAGGTGCACCTGCTGAACTACGTTTTTCTAACCACTTAAATTTGAGAAATCATGGCAAAAGTAAAGAAAGTAACTCCTGAAAATGGAAGTGTAGTTACCGCTACGGAAGCAAGTATTTTAGTCGATACAAACCAGTTCGCCAACTTCTTCGACCAGGGACACGAGATACCTGACAAACGTAACCAGTTTATGAAGTTCGTGCAGGGCAAGAACCGGCTTCGCTTCATTGGCAATCCCGTCTCCGGCTTCGTCTTCTTTGGCAAAACCAAACGAGACGACGGCAGCGAAACGGTGAAGCCCTACCGCCGACGCAAAAGCGAAGGAGAGTTTAGTTTGGAAGAGATGATCAACCGCGACGTTCGGATGAAGCCGGACGGTGAGATTGAGGGTGGTCCGGCACTCCGGCAAAAGTACTTCGTAATGGGACTGGTCTACAACCACCAGAAGCTACAGGTGCTGGAAATCACCCAGAAGTCCATTCTGAAAGCCCTGAAAAGCTACGTAGAGAGCGAAGAGTACGGCCATCCGTCCGGTTATGACCTGACCATTGAAAAAAAAGGGGACGGTCTCAACACCGAGTATACGGTAATCGTCAGCCCACCCAAGCCATTGTCAGATGAGATTGTAGAAGCAGTTGGCAGCACGTCTTGCGATCTACAGAAAATCTTTGACGGGGAGTACCCGCTCGGATAGCACGATCAATCAGGAAGGAGGAGAGAATGCCTCCTTCCTCTTTTTACCCTTTTCATCATATCCTAAACTAACCAAACCCCCTTATGCTAACCAGAACCAAGAAAGCAGACCTTACGCCGGTAGCGCGCTTTGAACACGAAATCAACCGCAAAATAAAACACTTGTTGCGCGTGATGGCAACGGTAGAGATCGTCAACGACGAAGGAGATAAAGCCATTGTTGCTTCCGCTATCCGCGAAGGCAAGCAGTTACTTAAACAAGTCAGCACCGCCCGTAAAGCGATCACTACTCCGTTACAAGAAGAAGTCAAGCACTGGATTACCAAAGAGAAGGAATTAGTTGCCCCAATAGAAGAAGCCATGCAACGCGCCGACGAACTCATTCAACAATTCAACGCCCAGGTTGCTGCCCAACAGCAAGCGGTACTGGATAGAATTGCCGAGGAAGAACGTACCCGACTGCAAAGCGAGGAAGGCGACGGCCAAGTGATACGCCAGTAAAGCGAATTCCAGCGGCAGTTGGCCGTAGCCCAGCACAGTACGGAAGGCGTTCGGAACGTCTGGACGTTTGAGGTGCAAAATCTAGCGAACGTCCCCCGCGAGTACATGACGCTGGACGAAAAGAAAGTGCGCCAAGCCATCCGCTCCGGAGAGCGCAGCATTCCGGGACTGATGATCTTCCAGCAGCAGCAAGCCGTGTATCGTTAGTTGTTTTGTTCAACCTATCGCCGGAAGCTTAGTAAGCTCCAGGTTTCCGGCACAAAAACCTTTCACCATGTCGTACTACCAGCTACCCTGCATCAGCAATAGCGACCTAACCATTGCGGCGCACATCCTACAGGGTATACCGTACCGAAAACCGGAAACAGCCTCCACCGTGGACGCGGTTCGTCTCGGCGGAGCCTTTCACGAACTGTTGCTGGAACCTGAGAAGTTCAGAACCGAAAGCTGTGAAGGCCTAGATATCAACCTGCTCTATCGCATGCACCGAACGGTGGTGAGTAACCAGTACTGCAAAAGTTTGCTGGACAACAGTGAGAAAGAGAAGACTATTCTCTGGCAAGAACCCACCACCGGCGTCCGCTGCAAGTGCAAGCTGGACATGGTCATGGAAGGGACCACTCCCGGCCCGCTGATCACCGACTTCAAAACCACCTCCGCCCGCAGTTTGAAGGCCTTCGTCAACTGTTGTCAGCAGTACAACTACGACCGCCAGATGGCGTTTTACGCCGATAGCATCGCAGCCAAGCAAGTCTGCCTGATCGGGGTGAGCAAAAAAGCCAAGCGCCTGTTTTTTGTGCAAAAGTACGCCAGTAGTGCGTTTATTGCCGAAGGACGGCGCAAGTACCGCTTTCTGTTGCAACGCATCCGGGAACTGGACTTGTACGAAGCCATCTACCACGCCCGAGGCAACGACAGTCAACCCAGCAGCAGTACAGTTCAAGAACCAGCTATTAGCTACCATTAAAATATCTACACGGCCACTCGCTGCCCGCCCCAACCCCTAAAACCTAATCCCTACTTTTCCCAACCCCCAAACCCCAGACCAATGGAAAAGCGCATCCACAACTTCTTTGAAAAGATCGCCGAAAGCCTGTTCACCCTACCCCCAATTATGATCGGCATGTTCGCGATGTACGCCTATCTGGTGTACGAGAGTCAGGCCCTGCTCATCACCCAGCTACCGGAAACCCTACTGGGTTGGCAGCGGGAAGCGGCCGCCTGGTTTCTGAGCGTAGCCATTCACTTGACAATACTGACCACAGCCGCCAACAGCAAGCTGGTGCACCACGCTTTCCCGGTGCTATTCGCTGTTGCCGGGTACTTTATCACCACCCTGTTCTTTGATGCCTGGAATTTCAGTAAGTCCGCCCAGGATATCTTCATCAGCCAACTGTTCAGCCTGTTGATTGCGGTGATCAACTACCTGTTTGTCTACTTGTTCGTGGGTAAGTGGAAGGAGATGAAAGATCAACAAGCGGACGACGAAGCCCTACAAACCGCCGAGCAAACGGCTGCGCAACTTGGCGATGAACTGACGATGGCCAGGCAGTCGCTTGGTAGTCTGCAAGCCCAACTCACCAAGCGCAGCGAGGAACTCACCGAAGGTAAACAGGCCCTTGCTAAGTTGCAGCAGACCATCACCCAGCAGCAGCGAACCCACCAGGAAGAGTTGCAATTAGTAGCCCAAAACCGGATGTGCCTGCCCTGCGGGCGCAAAGCCGACAGCTACCAACAGCTGTCCCGCTACAAACGGGATTGCCCGCAGTGTATCCGCCAACGCCAGAAAAAGCAAACCGGTAAGGAGAACCACGCCGAACTGTTTGCTTCCTCGTGAGCGTAGCGACAATACGGCTTCATCCGGCACCGTGGTGAGAAGTGGGTACCTCAGATACAATACAGTCAAAATTATTACACCTACTACAACAACCGCCTCTTTCGGCACATCAATTGATTTTTCTCGGCACGTATCAATCCGAACTTTTGTGCCCTACGAACTGAACGTCTTCCGCCGTATTCTAAAAGAAAGCTTGTCGCCCCTGTACTTTCCAATGGAGCCCGCCGAACAAGCTGCTTACTACGACCAGCTAGATCATACACCGAGTCTTGCTACCAAGCAGGTGCACACTCAATTTCATGCCTTAGATGACTTGCCACCGGTCCTTAAGTTCCTACGGGTCCAACTACTGGATCAGCACCCCCTGCCGGTCTTTGTCGCCCATAACCATACCGTTTATCCGTACGAAGCCGCGGCGGGGGAAGACTTGTTGTCACAGGTGCTCAGTGAGCTGTCCATCACCAAAGAAAGCATCCTGGAATGGTACCACTGGCAGGATGAGCGGGGAGGACTCCACCTGGAACTATTTGCCAAGTATCCGCTGGACAGCCTCACGGCCGAGGAACGACGCTACTACTTCTACCAGTGCTTGATGGACGAGCAGGTAGCCGCCATTCAGGAGAATATGGTACAGCACGTGCACCAGACTTCCTCCCGCAAAGAAGTGCGCAAGTATGTGCAGGACCACCAGCAGGACTTATTGACTTATGCCAGTGAGGTGCTCGACTGCCTCAACGAAGCCCAAGCGCCAGTTCACGCGCCCGCTGAAGATTACTCCCTACCCGATGTTTACCGGCTGATTTATTCGAACCTAGAGGAGCTGCTGGCTTTTCTAGAGCAGCAGTTCAAGCAGTACCTGGACCAGACCGCAAAAGGTGCTGGGCTCATTGACTCCGACCCCTCAAAAATCCCCTCCGATAAGATTAAAACCAATCTGTCGGTGCCGCAGATTTCGCTGCTGCTGCGTATGTTTCTTGACCCCAAGCTATACTTGTTAAGGGATGAAATAGTGATTTTGTAGAGAGAAAGAGTAAGCATAGTTTTGAAGTGACCAAACTCTAAAACGCATGCTTACCCTACAGATCAGTGAAGCTGAACTGCGTCAGCTAAGTTACGAAAAGTTCTATCATGATAACGCTTTGGTTCGTCAACGGATGTATACTTTGTACCTAAAAGGGCTGGGTGCATACAGCCATCAACAGATTGCTCGTATCGTAGGCATCCATGTCAATACGGTAACTCGCTATTGTCAGCAATATGCTCAAGGGGGCAGGGCTGCTTTGTGTGAGCTACACTACGGCGGTCAGCAAAGCGCCCTACAGCCCTACGCTGCGTTGATTGCTAAGAGTTTTCAGAGACAACCAGTTGCTAGTCTAAAAGAAGCCCAGCAGCGCATAAGCGAGTTGAGTGGCCAACAACGTTCACTGCCTCAGATACGTAGCTTTCTGCATAAGTTAGGCATCCATCGGCATAAGACCGGGCATATACCAGCCAAAGCAGACCCTGAACGGCAAGACAACTACCTGGCTGAGGTGCTGGAACCTGCCCTAGAGCAAGCCCACCAGGGAAAAGCGCATGTGTTGTTCGTAGACGCGGCGCATTTTGTGTTAGCCCCTTTTCTGGGATGGCTTTGGAGCTTTGCCCGCGTGTTTATCAAAGCCCCTGCCGGGCGGCAACGTCTCAATGTACTCGGTGCGGTGGATGCTATCACCCAGCAACTCCACTACCTAAGTAACACTACCCGCATCAACACCGATACGTTGATTAGCTTCTTGGGGCAGCTGCGAGCCGCCTATCCCACTACACTTACGTTGTATTTGGTCTTAGACAACGCACGCTACCAACATAATAAAGCGGTTAAGGCATGGGCTGAACACCTCAAAATTACCTTGCTATTCCTACCCCCTTATTCGCCCAACCTTAATCTTATTGAACGCCTTTGGCGTTTTGTTAAACAGAAATGCCTCACGGCAATCTATTATGAAAACTTCGCCTGCTTTCAACAAGCTATTCTGGATACCTTGAACAAAGTGAATACCGATGCGCACTATCAACAACAGATCAGATCGCTGCTAACACTACGATTTCAACGCTTCCCTAATCACCAATCTATCCCTTAACGAGTATAGCTTCATAGGTTAAGGCTTTGATTCGGTTGATCAGAGAATTATCGTAGGGTTCTTCCGTATGATGGGTCTCAAACATGAAGTCGGTGAGCTTCTCCAGATACTGCCTTAGTTTTAACGAACAAACTGACGTGTCCTGGTAAAGATTGTATTCGGCTGAAGTAGCCAGATTGGAAAGGATAGGAAACTCCTGGGAGAGAAACTGAAAATTTGATCGTTCCATTTTTGTGGTATCAGTAGTTTATTGGTCTTGCTGCTAAAAATAGAACTAATTGGCTAAAATTATATACCAAAATGGATTCTATTTTAGTGATTGTTGATACAGTTACCCGTTGGAGCAGGCGTTTAAGTAAATCCAACTCACCAATTGGCATACTCAACCATTGTTCGGGAGCGATTAAGGCAACCCCGCCAACAGGCTACCTTAGTTGCATAGGCCGAAACACCGGTTGCTATTCTCGTTGACGGTACGCACACTACAGCGGAGGGGGTAAGATCTGTATATATTACCGCCCCATGCTTCGCCAACTTACGTTCTACCCTGGCAACTCCAGCGTGCTTATTTCTTTCACCGCCCCGCCCGCAATCTGGCGCACCGAGCCGTAGATCCCGGCAGTGTGCGTCATCAGTTGCTCCAGGTTTTTCTCGCGCTTCTTCCACTGGCTCTCCCACGAGCGGCGCTCCTTGTCAATGGCCTCGCGCTGCTCTTTGAAGCAGAACACCAGCCCTTCCAGGTGCATCCGAAACTCCTGGCCGGTGAGGTAGTCGTACAGCAGCGTCATTTTGTCGGTTTTGTTCACGTGCCGAATCTGCTCGCGGTGCAGGGCCAGCACCTGGTGGCGCACCAGCATGGCCACCATGGGGAACACGCGGAACGAACATACGACAACGTTTTCTATCATACAATACTCATCAGTGCCATCCGAGGGCATCTGCTGGGTCACCAGGATGGCGGCACTGGCCCCGGCCCGCTGCTGGTCGCTGCGCAGCTTGGCGATCCAATCTTTTCCGAAGGCTTTGGTGCGTTTGCTCTCGTAGAGGATGGTGCCGCTGGCCCGGTTGCTCTCGTTGCGGACGGTATGCAGTGCATCCGCCCCGTTCACTCCCTTGGCTACTTCTTCTACCGTATCCTGCGGAAACAGCTCCCGCAGCTTTTCCTCAATGAAGCGTTCTTGCACCTCGCCCTGCAATTGCATGGAACCCTGTTCGGCTTTTCGTTGTACCTCGGCCAGTTGGCGGCGGGTATCCGCCAGCCGTTTGCGCTCTTCGGCCAGTTGAAGTGCGTACTTTGTCTCGGTCTGTTGGCGCACCTGCTGCTCAATCTCCTGCTTTTGCGCGTTTAGCTGGCGTTCGTACCGCAGGGTTAGGTCGGCTTCCACGTTGGCCATCGCTCGCTTTAGCTGTTCCACTTCGATCTCTTTCGTCTTGACCGTGCGAGCGATTTCATTTTTCTCGGCCAGTTCGATCTTGAGCGCCTGAAGCTCGTCGGCCTGCTCTTGCTTTAGTTTCTCGTGCAGTTCGCCGCGTAGCGTAGCCGCTCGGGTTTCCACCCGCTGGTTAACGACCGTTTCCAGTTCCAGCTCGCGCTGCTTGAGTTTAGACTGAAACGTCCGCAACTGTTCTTCTTTTTTGGCAAAGTCATGCTGCAGAGCCGACTGCTCGTGCCGGAGCAGATGCTGTACGTGCTGTTGCAACGAGGCATCGGGTGAGAAGGGGTGCTGGCAACTGGGGCATTCTAGGGTGAGCGTTTTCATTATTGTTTGGTTTACGTTAGTAATTGACTACGCTACAATGATACGGACCATGTGTTCAGTGTTTGTGAACACATAAATTTGTTACTACCTTCGGCCGAAAAAGAACCGATGCCCGTTAACAAGAAAGCCCTGGTCCGCTACCAAATCTACGACCGCTGCCTGCGCAACCGAGCCCGCCGCTACCACTGGCAGGACCTGGTTCGGGAAGTGAATGCCGTGCTGGAAGAAGAAGGACTGCGCGGCATCGGCAAGACGCAGTTTTACCAGGACATGAACGACCTGCAGTACTCTACCTGGCGCGCCCCGGTGGAGAAGTACAAAGACGGACGCACGGTGTACTATCGCTACGCCGATCCCCACTACTCGATCAACAACCAGCCCCTTAACGAAACGGAAGTGGAGCAGCTTAAGTCGGCCATGGGGGTGCTGTCGCGCTTCAAGGGGATGCCCCAGTTCGAGTGGATCAACGAGATCATTCCGGTAGTAGAAAGCAAGATGGGACTAGTGGGTCAGAAGAAGCAGGTGCTCTCCTTTGACCACAACCTGGACTACAGCGGCCTAGTGCACGTCACGCCCCTGTTCAACGCCATCATCCACGAGAAGGTGCTCAAGGTCAGCTACCAAGACTTCAAGAGCGATACGGAGCACTCGTTTGTTTTCCATCCCTACCACCTGCGGCAGTACAACAACCGCTGGTTTGCCTTTGGCCGCAACCAAGCGCAGGACGTGCCTACCTGGAATCTGGCCCTGGATCGCATTCTAGCGATTGAAGACACGAAGGAAACGTATCAGGCCGACCAAACCGATTGGGAAGAGTATTTCTATGATATCGTTGGTGTTACTCGCTGGGAAGATCAGCCGCCCGAAGAAGTCAAACTGCTGTTCACTCCGGCCCAGGCTCCCTACGTACGCTCCAAACCGCTTCATCCCACCCAGCGGCAGCGCGAAACCGAACGGGGATTGGAAGTGAGCATCACCGTGGTGCTCAACTATGAATTGGAGGCCCGACTGCTCTCGTACGGGGAAACGGTGCAGGTGCTTTCGCCCACCGAACTGAGAGAAAGTATGAAGAACCATCTGAGCCGGGGGGCTAAGCTGTACAAAGAGCAGTAGCCTCGCAACTGATACCTATAGCGTCGCTGGCATCGGGGCGGTGGCAGGCACGGTCAATCTTTGCTCCGTCTCCAAACCGATGTACTCAATGATTAGCTGGATGCTGCTGTCAGAGAGGTACTCATAAGCGGGCATCCTTGTTTTGTTGTATTCCCGGTACAAGCCGACCGCCGTAGAATCGCCGGAAGCAATCAGTTGTTCCGAGTTTCGGATCATCTGCACGATTCACCGCTGGGCCAGTTTGCAGTGGCTTACTTTGGGCATAAGCCATTCATCAGTGCCTGGATAGAATATAAGTCTCTATTTTTCAGCAACTTACGCCCATAAAGGTTAATCCATGAAGGTGACAGCAGAAAAACGGTTAGTGGCCAACCGCTACTTTATAGGGCATTCACCTTATCAGCTCTATCCCAGTACCGCACTTTTCGACAAGCTGCGACAAACGTAGCCATATCTTCGGCCCCTTCCAGTTGGAGGCATCCTTCGTCCAAACTATCGGCAATACAGGCTTTTTCCAGCAGGGGCATTGCCGCCGCGCCGTATGCTATAAATTTCAGATGAGCAAACGCATCGGCCACAAAATCCCGGGCCGTAGATTCCATCGCCAGTTGCCGGGCCCCACCCTCAGAGGGCAACAGCACGACGGCATCATAAAGGACGGAAGGACCTCCGTTGATTTTCTGCTGGGCTTCTACCAGGGTGCCATCACTGGCCTTCACGCCTCCCACTTTAGGAGCGACGACCTCCACCATCGCCCCCTCTGCTTTTGCCGCCTGTTTGAGCGCCTGTAACAAATCTATGTCTGATCCATCGGTAAGCAGGACGCCTATTTTGCGGCCTTTGAAACTTTCCGGACCGTTCTTCATGATGCTCAGCGCCGGAGACTCCTTCAGGTCCATTCGGGTAGGTTTGGCGGCTTCCGCGGGTTGAGGCATCTCTTGCAGGCCTAATCCGTCGCCTACCTTTTGCGCTAGTTCCTGGTCAATGTTGAGCAGGTGAGCCACCATACGCGTGCGGATTTCCGGCCTTTCTACCTTGCTTAGCTCAAAGATCAGGGCACTAGTCATGTGATCCTGTTCTACCGGCGTCTGACTCACGTAGAACTGTCGGGCCTGGCTGTAATGGTCAGCGAAACTTTCGGAGCGGACCCGCACCTTAGGCCCTGATTCTTGCGCGGGATAAGAATGATACCCCTGGGGGGTTTCACGGGGTCCGCCCTGAGCCCCCCAGGAGTTGGGTTCGTAATTGGCACGGGTGGTAGGATTGTGCATCGCCATGTGTCCGTCCTGCTGGAAGTGATGAAATGGGCACTTGGGGGCATTGATCGGAATATGCGTGAAGTTGGGGCCGCCCAGGCGCTTGAGTTGGGTATCCAGGTAAGAAAAATTTCTTCCCTGTAGCAGCGGGTCGTTCGTGAAATCAACTCCCGGCACAATATTTTGCGTACAAAAAGCCACCTGCTCGGTTTCGGCAAAGAAGTTATCCACGCAACGGTCCAGCACCAGGCGGCCTACCGTACGAATTGGAACCTCCTCTTCCGGGATGAGCTTGGTAGCATCCAACACGTCAAAGTCAAATTTATCCGCGAAGTCTTCATCGAACAATTGCAGCCCCAGTTCCCACTCAGGATAATCGCCGGCCTTGATAGCATTCCACAGGTCGCGGCGGTGAAAATCCGGATCCGCTCCGTTAATTTTCACCGCTTCATTCCAGACGACCGACTGCATGCCCAGTTTTGGTTTCCAGTGAAATTTGACGTACGTAGATTTGCCTTCCGCATTCACCAGGCGAAACGTGTGGACGCCGAATCCTTCCATAAAGCGGAAAGAACGGGGAATGGTCCGGTCGGACATAATCCACATGATCATGTGCATACTTTCGGGCATCAGGGAAACGAAATCCCAGAAATTGTCATGCGCCGTCTGCGCCTGGGGGAAACCGCGATCCGGTTCGGCTTTGGCCGCGTGGATCAGGTCCGGAAACTTGATGGCATCCTGAATAAAGAATACCGGGATATTATTGCCTACAATATCCCAGTTACCTTCTTGGGTGTAGAGTTTCACCGCAAATCCTCGTACGTCACGGGCCAAGTCAGCTGATCCTTTGTTACCCGCTACGGTAGAGAAGCGAGCGAAGGCGGGCGTCTTTTCACCGGCCCGCTGGAAAATATCGGCCGAAGTGATGTCTGACAAAGATTCCGTTAGCTCGAAGAACCCGTGCGCTCCGTAGCCCCGCGCGTGTACTACCCGCTCCGGAATACGCTCATGATCAAAGTGAAACATCTTTTCACGAAAATGAAAGTCTTCCAGGACGGTAGGCCCCCGAGACCCTACTTTTAGCGAATTCTGATCGTCAGCCACCGGAACTCCTTGTTGGGTTGTGAGCGCATTAGTGCCATTTTTAGCTACCTGATGGGTCTCCCCCCCTTCCCCCTGGGTCACCTGCTGGTCAGAAAATTGTGCCTTTTCACGACCTTGGCCGTGGGTAGTGTCGGCGTGGTCGTCTGAATTTTGCTGATTAGCAACTTTTTCTGTTTGCATAAATAACGTGTATTAGAAAATGAGAGAAAGAACCGGCACCGATTATTAAAAGACTCACAATTGTCAGCACGCGTTGGGCAACGATGCCCAAGCGAAGCCCATGGGTCTGTGGGTATTATCTTAACCTCAAGAAGCAGAAAATGTTGAAGCCATTTGCACAAATTACCACAACTTATGTACCCCTTCTTGCCTTGCCTTTTTGTCTTAGGCCATCAGCAAAAACGAAGCGGTCAGGCTCAATTGCCAGAACAGCACCGGAGAAAGGACACGGCTTGCCCGTTCGGACTTCATCCACTTTGATGAGCCGCCCCCTCAGCCTGCTGGTAAAAGAGGTCCTAAACCCAAAATCGGTCCCCGGCAGCCTACTTTGCAGCAACGCCTCAGTGACTCAACTACCCAATGGCAGACCATCGTGATCCCACAATGGTAGGGCAAAAACAATCAAGTCATGCAAATAGCCACTGGTACCGCATTATGGTACAAAAGCAATGACCCATTAGTGCCGCTACGTTGGGTACTGGTCAAAGACCCTAGCGGACGCATCGCTCCGGTGGCACTGCTTTCCACTGACGAGCAACTATCTGCGCAAACCATCATCAACTACTTTATCCGTCGCTGGACAGTAGAAGTTACCTTTGAGGAAGTGAGAAGACACATAGGGGTAGAGTCACAGAGACAAGGGAGCGATCTGGCTATTGCCCGAACTACCCCGGTGTTGATGGGCCTGTTCAGCATAGTTACCCTTTGGGCAGACAAGCTACAACAACAACGAGGCATCGAAGCACAGCAGAGTGCCTGGTATCAAAAAGTGAATCCAACCTTCTCGGATGCTCTGGCTTTGGTCAGAGAGCAGCTTTGGGCCAAACAACAATTTTTAACCTCCCCGCCAGAAGCAGAGATTAAGTATTTAAATGAACCCCTCATGCAGCACTTATGTGCTATGATGGCACGTGCCGCATAGGGCTAAAGTCGAGCTAAGTTAACGTCAGTTATTCTGGAAGTTGCTGAATGAGAGGGCGTTGAGTTGCGTAGAAGCGTAAAAAAGTCAAGATTTGCAGTGGAATTAAATCTTCATTGTACAAAACAAAGAATCATGCAAATCTTGACAACAACAAAACTAACGGAAATTTTTGTGGAAACCGATGACTTCCTACTGGATTTAGCTCAGCAAACGGCTCTTCAAGGCCTGCCTGTCCCCGCCTTCCACTCACGCTTTGCGCGAAGCGAAGTCATAACGACCCTAATTGCTTATCATCATTCGGGACGCAAATGCTTCAAATACTTCTATTGTCAAGATGTGCTGAAGACTTTTCAAAGCTGGCTTCCTGATGCCCCTTGCTATGAACGCTTCGTAGCCCTGATCCCGCACGTAGTGCTGGAACTCTATCTGTTGCTCAAAAGCCGTTGCCAGCCCGCTTTAGCAGAAAACTACATTGACAGCAAACCTTTGAAAGCTTGTCACATCAAACGAGAAGCACAACACAAAGTGATGGCTGATTGGGCCAGCAAAGGCAAGGGCACGTTAGGTTGGTTTTACGGCTTCAAAATGCACGTAGTCATCAACCGGGAAGCACAGCTAGTCAACTTTCTGCTCACGGCAGGCAACGTAGCTGACAACAATCACCAGGTGTTGAACTACCTGCTCAAAGAAGTAGAAGGAAAAGTATACGGCGACAAAGGTTATTTGAGCACCCTGAAAGAAGAGTTACTTAGCAAAGGGGTAGACCTAAGGGCCAAGATGCGCCGCAACGGAAAGAAAGATGCTATTGTCCATCAAAAGGACGCTTATTATCATCGTCATCGCGGACTCATTGAGTCAGTCTTTGGCCAGTGCGTAGGTCTCATTGATTTAGAGCATACTCGCCATCGGGCCCCTATTAACTATCTATGCAACGTCTTTGCTGCCCTGCTGGCTTACACCTTTGCCGATCAGCATCCGCGAATCATTGCTTTTGAAGATCGTGGCCGACTGCTACATGCCGCTTGATTTTGTATTATTTTTAGAAACCTAGAATAACTGACGTTAAGTTAATGTTATACAAACTTATCGGGCGGCGGTTATCGGTTAGCCACCGCCCACGCTTTCTTCGCTATCCACTTCGGACGCGTCGCGACGGGCAATGGGGGCCGTTACGTAGCCTGTCTATCCCCATTCCAGATTCTGCTTCATCCTAGCCGCTCGGTTCAGTAGCCCCAACCCATTATAGCGCCTGCCGGATGGTCTGCTCACCGGGCACCAGTTGCTGCGTGTCTCCCTGAAACTGCCATTCTCCCGACAGCCCAGCAGGCAAGGTGATGCGCGCCAGCAGCTCTTTCCCCTTCACCTCGTAGTCCACCCGGATTCTTCCCCGGGGGTGGGGCATGCTCACCGACACTTGTTGCAAATTGCCCGGGTGCGGGCTGATCAGCACCTCTTCAAAGCCCGCCGCCTTTGGCCGGATGCCCGCCACCGTGCGGAGCAGGTAGTAGGCGGGGTGCGCGCTCCAGGCGTGGCAGTCGGAGCGATCGTGCGAAGCAAATCCCGTTTCGCCCGCCGTGGTGCTACCGCGTTCCAGAAACATTTCCCAGAATCCCAGATGGTCCAGGAAGCGGTCTTCGTACCCCGCTTCTTCCATGGCCTTGAACAGAAAAAACTGAAAGTAGGAGCTGGCCACCTCGTTAAACTGGTCGTAGGTTAGTATTCTTTCTAACAAATCGGGCCGCTCGCTATCAGGAACCACCTTAGCAAGGATCGCCAGAATGTTGGTTTGCTGCGAAAACAACAGAGAATCAGGATAATCGGCTACCAGTTGCCGTTCTTCGTTCCAGCAGTGCTCGTACACCGCGCGGCGCAGGGTGTCGGCTAGCCTCTTCCAGTGCGTAGCCTTTGCTTCTTCACCCAAAACCGGGTAAAGTTCGGCAGCAACGTCTAGGGTGTGCACGTAGTAGAGCGTCATCATGGCCGAGTGGGTGATCACCTCCTGCGGCTTGCGCTGCGGCACGCTGCCGTAGTGGATGCTCCAGTCAATAAAGTTGCGCTGGTCGAGCGCGCCCAGCAAGTTGATCGACTCATCGATGCTGCGCTCGTAGTAGGTGAGCACCCCTTCAATGTCGCCCACAAACTGCTTGGTCCAGTCCGCATCGCCCCGCAGGAGGTAGTAATCGCCCAGGCTCTGCACCCAGGCCAGACTCCAGGTACCCATATCAAAGGTAAAGCGCGAGGGGTAGGCCGATTTGAACAGCTTGGTCTCCGAGTTCGCCGACTGCGGATACAGCCGCATCACCTCCCGAAACAGCCGGTCGTCGGTGGTGTTGTAGGCCGACAAGGCTCCGATGGGGCGGTTGTCGCCCCCGTAGCTGAGCTGTTCGTAGTAGGGCGTGTCGTAGTAGGTTTCGCCCGAGCACATGCGCAGCGTTTGCTGGCACATGGCAAAAATAGCGTCCAGCGCAGGGTTGTTACTCTCAAAGGTGCTCATCTCGGAGTAAGGATAGCCCGAGTATTCGTTCACCAACTCATTGATCGTAAGCGGTTCATTAGCGGTTTGAATCTCCAGGGCCAGGTAGCGAAAGGCCCGCTTCCACAACGGACGAAACACCCGGTCGGCTCCGCCGTCGGCGTGGTAGATATCGAAGACGCCGTACATGGTTTTGCCATCTACCGAATCGCGGTGCGCTTTTAGGTCGGGCTTTTCGTACAGGGCTTCGGCGTACTTAAGCGTCACCCGACTGCCGCCCCCTCTGCTCAGGGTGAGTTCGGGATAGCCCATGGTGAAAACGCCGAAGTCGTAGATAATCGTCGCGCTGGTGTTGGCCGGAATGGTGAGCGGTTGGTCGGGCACGAAGGGAGGGGCCGGGGCCGAAAAGCCCGTTACCCGCCGGATGCTGCTCGGCGGCTGGCGGGTGGTGTCCATAAAGGCAATGATGCGGGGCACCAGGTGCCAGGGAGCGGACCCCTCGAAGGTAAGTGGCTCAGCGGCTTGCCAGTCCGTATCGTCGTAGGCGAGGCGTTCCCACCCCCAGGGATATTTTTCAGCAAACACCTCGTCGCCCCCGCCGCAGGCGTAGAAGCCCTTCACCCACGCTCGGGTGTTGAGCTCTTCGTAGGTAATCTGGTCGTAGGCCGGATTCTGATAGCACTTCCAGCTGGCATTAGCGTTTAAAGAATCGTAGCGTGCATCGGCCGTTCGGAACAGAAAGGCGGTTTGGTAGGTCACGAAGGCCAAGGGTCGGTCTTCACCGCCGTTGAAGACTAGCGCGGCAATCACGTTTTTTCCTTTTTGCAGAAACGGCGCAATGTCCGGTTCGTCGTACTTATAGGTTTGCAGATCGCCCTTGGCCGGTCCGTAGCTCACGCGCCGCCCGTTAACGAACAGCTGGTAGCGGTTGTCGGCCGACACCTGCACGCGCAACTCAGCCGGAACGCTATCCAACGTGAACGTTCTACGAAAGTGATACACTCCGTAGCTAGTCACGTTGGCCGTGGGATAGCTGATCCAGGGGTCGGCCAGCGGTTCTGAAGGAACGGTTTGCGCGTGAAGTGCACTAATAGCGGTTAGTAACAAGGAAAATACGACAGAAAAGAGTCCTACGGTCATCGGAAGCAGGGTCTAGGCAGCTTTGCAATAATAATGCGACCAAATTTACGGTTCATTAATGCCAGAAACCAGCTTCGTGATACGTTCTTGCCAAACAAAGGCGCTTTTCGCATTGCCCCGCCGCATACTCAACCTTGATCGGTTAATGATTGCACCGAATGGGCAACTAAGGGTCGTCGGCCCTAGCCGGTTGCCCTAGCCGGTCGCCCCAGCCGGTGCCCACGCGCTGAACAATTGTTGGCACGAATAAATTGATAAATATCGTCGTTCTCATCGTCAATTTACGTCCCCGTACTTATGGATCATACTAAATCCCGCCGCCGGTTTCTGCAACAGTTCGGAGCCGGTTCCACCCTGCTGGCCAGTGGCCCGCTCGCTGCGGCTCCCTCCCAAACCACCCAGGATGCCCTGCGGTATCCGTCGCTGGCTTCTTTCCAAAACGATGAAGGACACTACCTGCTGCGCATCAGCGTGCGCTGTTCGCGGGTAACCGACCGCCCCGTTTCCGGCCGCTTACGCTGTAAGGGCGGACGGATCGTGCGCACCAAGAATTACTTTCTCCCCACCGAACAGGTAGAGCAGAAAGGCCCCCAGCTACGCTGGCAGATGGCCGGAAACACGGCTTACCCCTACGTGCTGATCGCCTGGTTGTCGCCCGAGCAGGAAACCGTTCGGCTAACCCTGGAGGTGGGTCAGACTAAAAAGTTTACGCTGGCCGAACTGTTTGAACAGTCGGGTCTGGAATACGCTACCGACCAGTTCAGTGTGGAAGTCGGTCTGCTAGGAACCCAGGAGGTGGGTACCCTGAACGCCTCTTTGCTGGGTGTGCCGACGGATACCGAAAACTACCACTTCGCGGTGATGGCCGACCCCCAGGGCGGCGATCCGCAGGATTTGTCTAACGGTAGTCTGACGCGGATCAAGATTCACAATGCCTTTGTCGAAGACAGCGTAGAGCTGATACGCCTACTGGAGAACCCGGCCTTCTGCCTGGTGCTGGGCGATATTGTGGACGGGCAGGGGCAGATGCCCAACTTTGAGGAGATGCTGTCCTATTTCAAGCGGGTGGATGCCCCCTGGTTATTTAGCGTGGGCAACCACGAAACCAAGTACCGCATTGAGTTCGGTCCGGGCTACGACTGGTCGGACTTTGCCAACTACTTCGCCGCCCTGAAATCCGTGAACGGATCACGTAAACTGCTCTACTCCTTTGATATTGGGCGGTGGCACTTCATTGGGTGGCCCGACCCGCTGCGCCGCAATTTCTGGGAAACCCATCCGCACTACTTCGACTGGTTGGAGCGCGACCTGGCCGCGAACAAAGACCGGCCCACCTTTTTCTTTCAGCACGTACCCGCCCACCCCATCGGCATCGATCCGCTGATTGCCTACGTAGAGTCGGTGGCGGTGAAGCGCACGCTGCTGGATATTCTGGGCAAGCACGGCAACGTGCGGTACGTGCTCAGCGGCCACGTGCACATTCCGATGCTTGCCTCCATCAAAACGGCCGTATCGTACCGGGGCATGAAGCTTATCAACCTGCCCGCCGCCGGCTTCCGGCCCCGCGCCTTTGGCGAAGAAGACCTGACGGGCGGTCCGGTGCAGGGCATCGCCGTGGTGCGTATCGAGGGCGACCAGGCACACCTGGAGTTCCAGACGGTCACCGACGAAGTGTATGCGTACCCAGAAGCGCTGCCTGAGTTTGATCCTGACGTCTATCCCCTGTGGCTGCAGCACAAGTGGGAGCTGCCCGCCCAAGAGCAGCTCGTCAACGGCGACTTCAGCCAGGGCCTCCGGGGATGGCTCGGGCGATACGTATACGAAGAAACCGACCGCCCGTCTAACGTTCGGGAGGTGCGCTCGCTCCGCGGGCAACCGGCGCTGTATCTTTTTTCGCGTACCCGCGGCTACCGCGTGCCGGGGCAAGACCGGCTGCCGCAGACCATCAACCGCGTGGCTCAGGCGGTGGCGCTGGAGGCAGGCCAGCGTCCGGTCGTAAGGGTGCAGTATCAAGTAGACGATGTCTCGAACCCCGACAGTTGGGCAGGCGCCTTCGTCTGGGTAGAGGGGTACCAGCGGGATCAGAAAAAGCTGAACCACATCTACGCCATCGGCCGGGCCTACGGTAACCTACGCGACCAGCACCAGGAAGCGCAACGTGCCCCCACCAGCATTTTCTCGTTGCCCCCTATACCCGGTCAGCTTCATACTGCCCAGTTGAACGTGGGCGAGGATTACGAAAAAACGCCCAACGCCCGCTTTGCCGCGTTGCAACTCGACCGGCTGGTAATCAGTTTGGGTGTATGGACGGCCAACGAGCGACCCGATCAGCAGTGGGGCGTCTACTTCGCTGAGGTGGTAGTTGATGCCTCAGCAGCAGTTGCTTCTTCGGTGAACGGTGCTACCGTCTCTCCGGCCACTGAATCAACCGTTTGGTGGAAGGTAGTCGACCACATTGCGGGAGAACACATTCAGGTAGACGACAAGTACGTGCCAACCCGCCGAAGTTGAACGTATTTGTCTTTGCCAGGATTATTTTTTAGCTCAATGTACTTAAAAAAAGTACGTAATACTTTTTTTAAGCAAACATTTTGCTACTATTGCTATTTCTACCAGTAAACCAAACCGATGACCATCCAGCCAGACCACATTTTTCGGCCTACGTTGCCTACCCCGCTGGTGCTGCCCTTCTACGGCGATACCGTGTCGGCGGGCTTCCCTTCCCCGGCTACCGACCACGAAGAGCAGGCCATCGATCTGAACAAAGAGCTTATTCCCCATCCGAGCAGTACCTTTCTAGTGCGGGCTTCCGGTCACTCGATGGTCGGGGCCGGTATCTTTGACGGTGACCTGCTGGTGGTGGACCGCAGCGTGACCGCCCGCGACGGACACGTGGTGATCGCCGTGGTGTACGGTGAGCTCACCGTGAAGCGCTTACGGGTTCGGAATACTAACTCCGCGCAGGGCAAGCAGTTGATCCTGGCCGCTGAGAACCCGGACTATCCCGATATCTACGTCTCGGAGACCGAGGACAGCTTCATCTGGGGGGTGGTGCGCCACGCGGTCCGAAACCTGCTGACCCCATGATCGGTCTTTTAGATTCCAACAACTTCTATGTGTCGTGTGAGCGCACCTTCGATCCGAAGCTAGAGAAGCAGCCGGTGGTGGTGCTCAGCAACGGGGACGGCTGCGTGGTGGCGCGCAGTGACGAGGCCAAGGCCCTGGGTATCCCGATGGGAACGCCCTTCTTCCAGATCAGGCACCTGGTTCGCCACGAGAACGTGCGGGTGTTCTCTTCCAACTACGCGTTGTACGGTGACCTCTCTCGCCGAATCGTCAGCCTGATCCGCACGCAGGTTGCCGAGGTAGAGGTCTACTCGATTGATGAGCAGTTCTTAGACCTTTCCGCGCAGTCGGTGGGGGAACTGGGGCACTGGGGCCAGCGCCTGAAGAGCCAGATCAGGCAGTGTACCGGGATACCTACCAGTCTGGGCATTGCCCGGACCAAGACACTGGCCAAGGTGGCCAACCGCATTGCCAAAAAGTCGCTCGTGCATCAAGGGGTGTACGTGCTAGACCGGGAGCGCATTATCACCGAGTTTTTGTCCCTCACCCCGGTCTCGGACCTGTGGGGAGTGGGCAGGCAGTACGCCGCCAAGCTGGCTACCTTTGGCATCCGCACGGCCCTGGATTTGTACGACTGCAAGGAGTCGTTTGTGAAGAAGCACATGAGCGTGGTGGGTTTGCGCTTGTGGTACGAGCTGCACGGGGTATCGTGTCTGCCCCTGGAGATGGTGAGTCGGCCCAAGAAGAACATCTGCACGAGCCGTACGTTCGGTTGCTTGCAGAGCGAGCTATCGGCCATCCGGGAGGCGGTGGCTACGCACGCGGCGGCCTGCGCCGAGAAGCTGCGCCAAGAAGGCAGCGTAGCCAACTACGTGCAGGTGTCCCTGGCGACCCGCCGTGGACACGGACACGCTCACCAAGCGGAAGGGCAGCATAGTGCTAGTTTCACCTGGACGCTGCCGGTGGCCAGCAGCGACAGCCACGCGCTGGTTGGCTACGCCTTCCGGGCGCTGGACAAGGTCTTCCGAACAGGCTTGAAGTATAACAAGTGCGGGGTGATAGTCTCCGGTTTGGTGCCCGAGAACGCCCGGCAGCTGGGCTTGTTTGAGGACAAAAATCCATCAGCGCCAGGCGAACCGAAGGCTGATTCACCGATGTGGGTTTCTTCGGAGGCGAAGGAGCCGCTGATGCAAACCATCGATGCGCTCAATGAGCAGTACGGCCGGGGCACGGTGCGGCTGGGGGCCACGATGAGCACGGCGCAAACGCAGGGCTGGCAGATGCGGCAGGAACGACGCTCACCCCGCTACACCACCTGCTTTGGCGAGATTCCGGTGGTGCACTGCGGGTAGTGGGCGTTGCCCAGCGAAGTTTTTCCGCGTTATCCGTCAGCCCAGCCATGACCATCGCGCCAAGATTCGGATTTTTTCAGTCTCGCCTATCTCAAGCGGTTATCGCTGGGCACACCCCTACAAGCCATTGATCTGCCGCGGATTCCGCCAGTGCCGCACCAAGGCTTCTGCGTAAGGATACCCACTTTCCATACCCCGAAACTCCTCCATCTTCCCGTGATCTTTGGGGTACTGCTTGGCCACGTTCTGGCTTTCGTGCGCGAAGCAGGCTTCGTGCTTAACGGATCGTACCGAAGAAATATCCACAAAATTGGTGGGAGCGAAGTTTTGCGTCTGCCCACCGCTCACCACTTCGTAGAAATACAGATCAGGCTTTTTTTCCATCCGCAGCCAGGCGTCGTACGTGAGCATCGAGCAACTGCGGTGATCCTGGTGCGTGTCGATGGGCCAGTGGGTGAGTAGCAGATCGGGGCGCTCAGTGCTTAGCAACTCAAACGCTTTCTCATAAGCCGCCGAATTCACGTAGGTATCACCGTCTACCTGACCCATAAACCGGGGTTTGCTTCCCAATAGTTTGTTCGCTCGTTCGGCTTCTTGGGTACGAATTGCCGCCGCAGCATCGTGCGTCACCCCAGCGATGCCCGCCTCTCCACGCGTTAAGTAAGCAATGGTAACTTCGTGACCCGCCGCGGTGAGCAAGGCAATGAGTCCGCCGCACCCGGTTTCCGGGTCGTCGGGGTGCGCCCCGGTGACCACCACCTTGAATTTGGCCTCCGGGTTGGTAGTAGCCGCCAGCGGAAGCCCGGCCACGGTGATACCTAAGCTGGCACCGGATTGCTTGATAAGTTGTCGTCGGCTGATGATAGGCATAGCATTTTGGGGGCTGTTCATCAACTCGTGGCTTGGGCGCTAGCGGAATGACCAACACAGATGATGTATCACGAGATAAGGTGAACGCTCTATCCTCAAATATACAAAACAATAACAACGACCCTATTCTATGCCGAATTCCTCAAGAAGATACTGAATGGCAGATTCAACCACCACGTCTTGGTTGTTTTCATAAACGTCGGCATACGTATTTCTGGCGTACACGTCCGGCACGTGGCCGATGCCATCCAAACTGCTTCCGTCGGGAAGGAGCACCTTTCCGATAGAATACGTATACGTCCACCCGTTGGGCAGAAAACGGTCGCTGGTGCGGTAGCCAAAATCTCCCGCCGTGGTATCGCCCAGCAGCGTAACGCTAGGGATTGGGTTCAGGTAGAGGATAAAGTGCTCGGCCGCGCTGATGGAGGCCCGGTTGGTTAAGACCACCACCGGTTTGCTAAAATTCTGGGTGCCCTGGGGCGTGGTATAGAGTTTCACCGGATCGCCGAAATCATCGTACCCCGGGCCGTTTCGGGTTTGGTTGGTAAACACAAAATAAGTCTTATCAGCAAAGGCTCCGGCCAAGCGTTGGGGTAGGGTGGTGCTTCCCCCGGTGTTGTTCCTCACGTCAAAGATGATCGCTTGGTGCTTGCCTATTTCCGCGAGCACGCCATCAATGAACGCCCCATCCAGTCCCCGGGGCATGCTGGCCAGGTAGATATAGCCAATGTCCTTCCCCCGTATTTTTCCGTAGTAAAATCCGCGGTAATCAATCGGATACTTCACGTTTTCCAGGTAAAAATCCTTGACCAAATCTTCCCTAAATTCTTCGTACCGCGCTTTTAGGTTGAGGTCGTATCCCGAAGAATAATAGTAGAAAGGCGCCTCTCCGTAACTTCTCAAAGAGGTATGCGAATCGTCTAGGTACTCGATCATTTCTGAACAGATGGTAAACAACTCCTCCTCGGTGGTTTGGGCATTCACCCGAGGACGGTACACTTGGTAAATACTGTCCCAGTTCAGGTTGCGCACCGTGAACAGACTGTAGTGCTGGTCCAAGTCGTTCCACAGCAACTCGAAGTTATGCTCGGGGTTGTTCGCCTCGTCGGGCCCCAGAAACAGCGACTCGCAGGCGGTCAGGAAGAGCCCTACGAATAGCAAAGTACAGCAATTTTTCATCGTCAAAAAGTAAAGTTAATTCCGCCCCCCCATTGGTTGAGCGCCTGAGTAAACGGATGGAAACGATCCCGCACCCGCTGGTAGTTAAAGGCGTAGTGCAAGGTTAGATGCGTGTGGCGCGTAAGGGCAAAGCGGTATCCTATATCCCCACGAATGAGTTGATAGTTAAACAAAGAGGCAAATCTTCCCCCGTCAACGATTAGCCGTAGCGGACGATTTTCGTAGTTGTAGAGCAAACGAGTGTCATAACCTCCGTAGGGAGGGCGCACCACCAGCCCGATTAAACCCACCGAGACGTTGCTGCTGATGGAGTGACGAGGACTAAACGCGTAGCGAAGCAGTGCCTCAGCGTCCAGGGTGTGAGAGGCCACGAACGAAAAGGTGGTCTGGCCCCGGTAGTCGAAGTAACTCACGTTGAGCCGGTACTGGGGGCCGAGAAAAAGACGAAGTTTGTCAGAATTTAGCGGCGCCAACCTTAGCAACCCCAGGGTCAGGTTTCCAGCGATGTACTCCGAGGTGAAAAAGGAAAGGTCGGTACGGGCGGGAATAATCTGGCCAAAACCCCCGTCGAGGGTCGCTTGGAAAAGGGCGCTCCGCTTTCGGTTCTCCCGTTGGTAGCCCAACTGATACACTGCCCCTTGCGTCCGGTAGTTGAGCGGCGAAAAAATGATGTCTTTCCAGTAGCCGCGAGCGTAAGCAGCGCTTGCCTCGAAGTGATGGCGGGGGGCAAACTGAGCCGGGTCTTCTTGACTAAAGAGAGCCGAAGTAGTGTAGAAGAGAACAACGGTGGTTAGGACGAACTTCATAGCTGATTAAGGTTGCTAAACGCTAACTGTTCTCCCTCTTGGCTACCGACTAGGGAGGTAAATGTCTAATTTATTTTGTCAAAAACAAACGGTAGAAATCTGCACTTTGTCGCGCACCCCTCTGGTGTTACCACGGCTTCATCTATTCTTAATAATTCGATAACACGCAAAAGTCTGATCTCCGAGAACTAGGACGTAGTTTTAGCCATTCAACCAAATCCAACCTTAACCCGATGAACCGATTTTTTACCTCTTGTCTGGGGCTACTTCTGCTCACCGCCCCGCTGCACAGCCAATCACTCAACTACGACCCCGACCTAAAACCCTTCTACCACGGCGTGGCCTCGGGCGATCCGCTGCCCGACCGGGTGATCATCTGGTCGCGCGTGACTCCTAGCGAAGGCAACTCCGACGATATCGACGTTGCCTGGCAGGTGGCCACCGACTCGGCCATGACCAACGTGGTGCAGTCGGGCCTGTTCACCACCAACGCGGCGCGCGACTACACCGTGAAGGTCGACGTGACCGGACTGCAACCCTATACCACCTACTTCTATCGCTTTAGCGCGGGGGAGACCAGCTCGATGATCGGGCGTACCCGCACCGCACCCACCGCCGACGAGGCCGACCGTCTGCGCTTCGCGGTGGTGTCGTGCAGCAACTACCAGGCGGGCTACTTCAGTGCCTACCAAAAAATCGCCGAGCGGGCCGACCTCGACGCGGTCGTTCACCTGGGCGACTACATCTACGAGTACTCCGCCTCGGGCAGCGATTTCTACGGCGACGAGGAGTTGCGTGCCAACCGCAGCCACGTGCCCGACAAAGAAATCGTGAGCCTGGAAGACTACCGCACCCGCTACGCGCAGTACCGCCTGGACCCCGACCTGCGGGCCGTGCACCAGCAGCACCCCTTCATCACCATCTGGGACGACCACGAGTCGGCCAATGATGGCTACAAAGACGGCGCTCAGAACCACCAGCCCGAAACCGAAGGGCCCTGGAGCGTGCGCAAGTCGGTGTCGAAACAAGCCTACCAGGAGTGGTTGCCCATCCGCGTCGACCTGGAAAAAGAACCGCTCTACCGCACCATCCACTACGGCAATCTCGTCGACCTGATCATGCTCGATACCCGCCTGGAAGAACGCGAAATCCAAAAGATGAGCGTCACCGATCCGGATTTATACAGCGCCGACCGCACCATCTTAGGTGAAGAACAAAAGGAGTGGCTGTACGACCAGCTCACCACTTCGGAAGCCAAGTGGAAAGTGATTGGCAACCAGGTGATCTTCTCACCCTTCAACGTGTGGTTCGCCGGGCTGGACCCCAACGGCAACTTCACCACCGAGGGCATCGAGAGCCTTTTTCTGGATATCTGGGACGGCTACCCGGCCGAGCGCGATGAGATCATTAACTTCATTGGCGAGAACCAGATCGGCAACACCGTGATCCTCACCGGCGACTTCCACTCCTCCTTCGCCTACGACGTAACAGCCCAGCCGTCGCCCCTGAGCGGTGGCGACCCCACCATCGCGGTGGCCAAGCAGGTGCCGGTGCCGGTCACTCCCACCTACGACCCCGCCACCCACGCCGGTTCCGTAGCAGTAGAATTCGCCACTCCCAGCGTTAATTCGGCCAACTTCGACGAGAACATCGGACGCGACGCCACCCTAGGCTTCGAGGCGCAGATCAATAACCCGCTGCCCGCTGCTATTCCGCAGATTGGCGGGGTGAACCCGAATCCGCACATGCGCTACAACGACCTGGACGAGCACGGCTACTACATTCTCGATGTGGCCGAAGGACGCGCCCAGGCCAACTGGTACTACGTGAATACCATCCTGCAACCCAATTCCGATGAATACTTTGCCGCGGCCTGGGGAACCAACGACGGCGAAAATTTCCTCACCGAAGGCGAAGAGAACGCTCCGAAGGACTATCCCACTGGCACCGACGCGGGGGATGAGACCTTCACCCTGCAACTGCTGCACGCCTCCGACCTAGAGGGGGGCGTAGAGGCCATCGACAACGCTCCTAACTTCGCCGCCCTGGTCGATGGTCTGGAGGATGAGTACGACGCGACGGTGCGCATCTCGGCGGGCGATAACTATATTCCCGGTCCGTTTTTCAACGCCGCCGCCGACGGTTCGCTGCGCCCGGTACTACAGAACGTGTACCAAGATTTACTGGACGAGCCCGGCTTGACTAACCTACGCGAGGGGTCGGGCCGCGTCGACATTGCCATTGCGAACGTGCTGGGCATCGACGCTTCGGCGGTGGGCAACCACGAATTTGATGCCGGTCCGGATGCGTTCTCCGGCATCATCGGCACCGAAATTCGGGGCGAAACGCTGGGCGACGTACGAGCACTGGGCGCGCGCTTCCCCTACCTGAGCGCCAACCTGGACTTTAGCGCCGAGGGCAGCCTATCCGGCTTGTTCACCGACGAACTGCTACCCAGCACCGCCTTTGTGTCGCCCCCTGATGACCTGGCGGCGGCCGGCGACGCGCCGAAGCTTGCCCTATCCACCTTTATCGAGGTGGGCGGCGAGCGCATCGGGGTGGTGGGAGCTACCACCCAGATTCTGGCTTCC
This sequence comes from Cyclobacteriaceae bacterium, assembly GCA_965217305.1. Classification (GTDB taxonomy): domain Bacteria; phylum Bacteroidota; class Bacteroidia; order Cytophagales; family Cyclobacteriaceae; genus Tunicatimonas. The sequence goes on along the minus strand of CBDCHN010000012.1, from coordinate 465,353 downwards.
ATTACTTCGGAAGGCGACGTGACCGTGGTGGGGCCCAACACCAACGACATGCCCGCCCTGGCCGAGATTCTGCAGCCGGAGATTGATCGCCTGCGCGAAGCAGGAATCAACAAGATTATCGTGACCTCGCACCTGCAGCAGCTGGCGCTGGAGCAAGCACTGATTGGCCTGCTAAGCGGAGTAGACATTATCATTGCCGGAGGCTCCGACCCCCTGTTGGCCCAGGAGGATGACGTGCTTTTTCCGGGTGAGATGTCCGACGGCCCCTATCCGATTGTCACCACCAACGCCGACGGTGACCCCGCGGCGGTGGTGGGCACCCCCGGTGAGTACTCCTACCTGGGGCGGCTGATCGCCGAGTTCGACGCCCAGGGGGTGCTGCTACCGGCCTGGCTAGCCAACTCCGACAATGGGGTGTACGCCGCCCTACCGGCCGTGGTGGCGCAGGTATGGGGCGACGAGGATCCTTTTGCCGAGGGAAGCAAAGCCGAACTGGTGAGTCGCCTCACCGAAGCGGTGAGTGCGGTGGTTACGGAGCAGGACGGCAACGTCTTCGGACGCACGGCGGTGTACCTGGAGGGCCGCCGTGAGCAGGTGCGCACCGAAGAAACTAACCTGGGCAACCTCACCGCCGACGCTAACCTCTTTGCCGCCCGGCAGACCGACGCCGACGTGCAGGTGTCGATCAAGAACGGGGGCGGCATTCGGGCGGCCATTGGGCAAATCATCGACCTCGGTGGTGGAGAAGCCCGCTTCGCTCCGCCCCAGGCCAACCCAGTTACCGGTAAAGAAGAGGGCGAGGTGTCGCAACTCGACATCGTGAACGCGCTACGCTTCAACAACGGGCTCACCCTGCTCACCCTGTCGGTGGCCGACCTGAAAGCAGTGCTGGAGCACGGCGTGTCGGCCACCACCCCCGGAGCCACGCCCGGACAGTTTCCGCAGGTGGGCGGACTGCGCTTTGCCTTTGATACCACCGCCGCGGCGGGCAGTCGGGTGCAGTTTGTCGCCCTGATCAACGACGACGACACCGACCAAGATACCCTGGTGGCCGACGGCGAGATTGTCGGCGACGCCGACCGCATGATTCGGACGGTGACTCTGAACTTCCTGGCCGACGGCGGAGACAATTACCCCTTCCCCGCGCTGGCCGACGAGCGGGTGGATCTGGCGGGTGAAGACCTGAGCCAGGGTGAGGCCACCTTTGCGCCCTTCGGCACCGAGCAGGACGCCCTAGCCGAATACCTGGCCGCCAACTTCTCGGACGAGCCCTTTGCAATGGCCGAAACCCCGCCCGCTGAGGATACGCGGATCGTCAACCTGCGGGCGCAGACGGTTGAGCCTCCGGTGAACCGGGTGGTGCAGATCATCCTGCGCGACCGCGCTGCGCGCCGCGACGTAGGGCCGCTGACGAATGGAGATACCATCGATCTTCGGCAGTTTCCCCGTGGGTTTACCCTGCGGGCCGAGACGGAGGGCAAAGTGCAGAGCGTGCAGCTCATTCTGAACGATACGCTCGTGCAGACCGAAAACTTTCCGCCCTACACCCTAAAGCTTCGGGAAATCATCCAACCCGGTGATTACGAGGTGGTGGCTACCGCCTACACCCGCAACCGGGCGGAAGGGACGGCCGGAGAGCCGCTGCGGATTGCCTTTGTGGTAGCCGACGAACCGGAGCCCCCCCTAAAAGCCATCGTTGAGACCGCCCAGGAGACCAACAACCTGAGTCAGTTGGTGCGGGCGCTGCAGCGCGCCAAACTGGTGGATGCCCTTAACAGCGAGGGTCCGTTCACGGTGTTTGCGCCTACCGACGAGGCCTTTGATCAACTGCTAGGACTGGTCGGGTTGCAAAGGGTGGACCAACTGCCGCCCTTCATCCTGCGTCAACTCTTACTGCTGCACGTGGCCAAGGGCGAACTCACCAGCGATCAACTCGCTCAGCAGTCGCGGGTGAACACCCTGGTGGGCCTACCGCTGTTCGTGCGAAGTGACGGTCCTCGTCTGAAAGTCAACAATGCCGACGTGATTGCGGCTGATGTTCTGGCCTCTAACGGAGTAATTCATCTGGTAGACGAGGTGATTTTGCCCGACCTGCGGGCCCTGCTGCTGGCGCCCAACGAGCGACGCATGACCACGCTCTATAAATCGCTGCTGCCCACCGATGAACCGCTGGTTCCGGCCCTCACGCTCACCGCTTACCCGAACCCCCAGGTGAACGAGATTGCTATTCAGGCCCAGGGAATGGCCGGAGAAACCCTGTTAGTCGCCATCATTGATCCGCAGGGACGCTACGTGGCGCGTCAGGAACTGGTGGTGTCGGGTCCGCAGGATGAGCTTCGGCTGGATATGTCATCCTACGCGCCGGGCACTTACATCGTGAACGCCCAGGGCGGGGGAGTTTACAACTACGTGCGCGTGGTTCGGTAGCGAGTACTGCTGAGCGATTGAATTGCCCTTCGCAATTTTTGTTTCGGGGTCGCTTTCCACGGGAGAGCGGCCCCGATCTATGTCTGTTGATCCGCTCACTGATCAGTTTTCCGCTTGGAGTCCGTATAATTTTGTGATGGGGAATCCTGTTTGGAAATTCCGCCAAAGCGTGATTGCCCATCTGTTGAAGTCCAGACAAGACCTACAGGTGATCCAGGCGTTTACCGGTCACAAGCGCGTCAGCAGTGCAGAAGAGTACCGGCAAACCGGTTTGGAAGAGTTGAAAGCTACGATTAAAAAACATCATTGGTTGGGATGAATCCGAAAGTGAACAAAAATCGTTATCTTGGTAGAAAAAAACCGAAGAGAACTATGAATGCACAAGCTTTAAAACTAGACCTTATTCACTGGCTCACTGAGCTTCAGGACCAAGCTACCCTAACACAGTTACAGGCACTAAAAGAGCAGCAAGCCTACGGGTTGAGCGAGGCCCATCAACAACTCCTTGATGGACGAATAGCTTTCTATGAACAGCATCCGGATCAGGTCTTGGATTGGGACAGCGTATCCGATGAAATAGAGCAAAGCTTATGAGTATAAAGTCCATATTCTTGCCCCAGCCCGTCAGGACATACAGGAAAGTATCCAGTGGTACAATGAGCAGAAAAAAGGATTAGGAAAGTTGTTCTATGCTGCTGTCAAGGCACGGATTGACTATATCCGGGAAAACCCGCTTCATTATCAGATAGAATACCGGGACTTGCGACATGCCCCGGTGCATCGCTTCCCTTACCTGATTCACTACCGAGTGGATGAGGACAACAAAGCAGTCGTCATCTTTGCGGTAACTCACACCAGCCGCAATCCGCAGATATGGAAAGATAGAAGTTAAGCTGCCTAGCACTAAGCGCCCGCAGACCCCACCGCACGGGGTGCCCCGCACCAACCCGCCCCTCCAAGCACAGCAGGTTTAGCGATGTCACCGCATCGGCTCGACAATCTATTCCCAATGGATTGAATACTTCTCTGAATGCTCTTGAACAAACTCCCCTAGCTGTTCCAGGGTCAGGCGGGGAATAGGATAGCGTTGGGTGATTGTTTTCTCGGTGTCTTTGGTGTAGCGGGCATACACCCCGATGTCTTTGGGATACTCCTTGGGATCGGTGCCGATGAAACTTCCCTGCTGCGTTGCGTACGAGAACAGCGCATTCATCGAGTCCACCGTGGCCTCGTCGGGCGTTCGGTTGCCGTGCGACAGCATGGTGATGTAAATCTCATCAAAGGTCGAAGCGTCTTTCAGGTACTCTTCCAGGGTTTGGGTGGCGGTGTCTACGCTAAACATCATCCAATAGGGCACCGAACCGGTTTTCAGCACCCAGTAGGGCTCCTGCATCGAAAACGACTGCACCAGCAACCGGTTGTCAGGGATGCCCACCTGCGGATACCACCACCGGTGCAGGTCGGCCACCCAGTCGCTCGGGTCTTGTGCCCCGGTAAATGACAAGGTCTGCGTACCAAACCCCTGCTGCTGGCTGAACCGGTCAATATCGCCCAACAGGGCAGGCGCAAAGCCCCACTCAGCTTCGGGCTGCTCGCCGGTGGGATTGGGCGTGCGCCAGGGATTAATAGCGGCTTTTTGATGACGCAGATACTCGGCCACCCGTTCGCTACCCTGATAGTACTCCTGGTCCGCAATGCCCCCGTCGCCTCCCAACTGGAAGTGGTGCCGCTCGCCCAGGGTGACTACTTGCCACGATTTCTGACAGTCGAAGATCAGCAGGATTCCGCCCGGGGCCAGCCGTTCGCTGATAAAGCGCTCGTACCACGCCCCCAGGCGCAGCTTTTTGGTGCGGAAGTAGGCAATGTACTGCGTGCGCAATCGGTCGTGGATGGGGTCCATCATGTGGTGCAACTGCCAGTCAGGGTTGGCTCGCAAAAAGGCTTCGCCGGGCTCCACCGCCCACTCCATGGTGCGCAAGGGCTCGTCGACCGAAATATCGGACGGCTTGCGCACCGGAATCAGCATTGTCTGCGGTAGCCAGGGAATGCCCAACGCAGCGCACAGATGAATGAGCGCGCCGTTGGAAGAACCAATCGCAATGGCCGGGTAGGTCTGCTTTGGATACAGGTTGTACACCCAATGACAAAACTCGTCGGCATCCAGCGTACGCAGTTGGGCGGGATTGATGGCATCGAGGATGCCACTGGCCGCGTACAGCTTCTGCCGGACGGCATCGGGCAGGGCGTTGATGGCCCGCGCGTACCACTGACCGGCCGGAATCGGACTTTCAGCGGGCTTGCCGTGCAAGAATTTGCTCAGGCACTCTACCATCGCGGTGGCCGAGTCATGACCGGCCAGAAAGCCGGGAGCGAAGGTTCCGATTGCCTTGTTGATGGGTAGCTGCATACGGCTGTTAACCCGTAAGGCAAACGGTTGTTGGCAGGGAAGATTTTTAACTCCCTGGCCTGTCCATTGCTCAGGCGTACACTTCAACTACTTTTCTATCTCCTGACCGGCCTCTCGCCAGCGGGTGAAGCCCCCTTCCAGCTCGTACACTTTGGCAAAGCCCAGTTCCTCGAGCAACGTTGCCGCCGCATTGCTTCGCCCTCCGGCTGCACAATAGACCATCACCGGTTTGTTTTTGTCCAACTGCGCCATCTTTTCCCGAAAGTCTTCGCCCTTGAAATCGATGAGGGTGGAGTGGGGGAGGTGTCCGGCTTGGTACTCGTCGGGCGTGCGCACGTCGATGAGTTGCTCGTTGGGCAGGGCAACGAGTTTGGTGGCAAAATCGGCGGGCATCAGCTTTTGGTTTACCACCGGTTGGGAAGCAACATCGGTAACTTTGTCGGCGGATGCTTCGGTGACTGCCTCCGCTGAATCCGAACGCTCTTGGTCGGAGGTGGATTGGCAGGCCAGGGTAAAGCTCACCAAAAATAGCAAGAGAAAAAGTCTCAAATACGGTTTCATAAACTGGAAAGAACATTTGTTCAACAACATACCAAAACGAACTGGCGTGGGTCTTCCAGACCCGTGGCCTACATAAGTGGGTTCTCTGAACCCCGCGTCGGTAGACAGCATTTACGTATCAATACCTAAACCTACTGATTTAAAAACCGATACCGCTCCGGATGCGGGGCAGCACGGGCTTGGGTGCTCTCTCCGATATACATCACCGGCGACAAATTTTTTGCATCGGCCGGGGGCCAGGGGGGTAACCCGAGCCCGTTGGGATCGCCGGTTTTGACGAAGTTAGCGAAGTAGCCCTGCATGATGGCCGACACCTGGTAGTCTTCGGGTTGCCAGTCGAACACCCGGTTGGTGGGCAGATTGCCCAGGGCGTACTCGATCTCGGCCGAGTGCACCGCTCCCGGGGGGGGTAGCGGCGCGGTGGCGGCGGCCCCTGCTTCGGCACTCGCCACGGCGTCCTCAGCCTGCCGCACCGGCGGACGTGGGCGGGTGTAGTAGTAGCGGTACACGGGCTGGTCGCTCGTTTGGGCGTGCATCTGTCCCCACTTCCAGGTGCCAAAGCCAATGAAGCGGTCGCTGGCCAAGTCGGTGGCCGACTGCATCACCTCCGGCGGGGTGTTGCCCGGGTAGCGTTGGAGGATGCCCGCCGCTTGAGCGCCGTACAGCTCCTTCACTTGGGCGGTATAGTTTTCCGGACTAGGTTCTTGGTCGCCCAACAACCCGCGGTAGCTGCTCTCTGCGGAGTTCCATCCCAGCAGCAGCGGAACCGGCGCCTGCCGACCGGCAGCGTAAACAGAATCGGGCGACTGGGGCAAGAAGTAGCCATCGATGGTCACGGAGAAGCGGGGGGCGTCGGCCCGGGCGGTAGCCGCCAGCAGCGAATCGGCGGGCAAAGCCCGTAGGGCCGCCAGCGAAGGTGCGTTGATAAGGTTGGCAAGCTGTTGTCCCGCTTGCTCAGCTTCGGCCAGCGTGGTCAGGCGCGAACTTGCCAGCAGCGAGCCGCTTTCACCAATCGCTCCGGCGATCAGGTCGCGCGCCAGCGGCGAGGCCATCTGCGCACTCACCGAAAACGAACCCGCCGACTCTCCGGCAATAGTCACCCGGTCCGGGTCGCCACCAAAGGCCGCGATGTTGTCGTGCACCCATTGCAGCGCAGCGGCTTGATCGAGCAGGCCCTGGTTGCCGGAGGCGTGGTGGGGCGATGCTTGAGTCAGCTCCGGGTGGGCGAAGAAGCCAAAGACGCCCAATCGGTAGTTGACTGTGAGCGCGACGATGCCCTGCCGGGCCATGCTCTCGCCGTCGTAGCGATACTCCGAGCCGTCGCCCGCCACGAACCCGCCGCCGTAGAAGTAGACCAGCACCGGCAGTTTCTCATCTCCTGATTGGGCGGGCGTCCACACGTTGAGGTACAGGCAGTCTTCGCTCACCCCATCGGAGCGGAAGTTCATGTCGCTAAAGATGAAGCGTTGCATGGCCCGGGGTCCGAAGGAGTCAGCTTTGCGCACGCCTTCCCAGGGCTGCACGGGCTGCGGAGCCTGCCAGCGCAGGTCGCCCACGGGCGGCTGAGCAAAAGGCACGCCCCGGAAAATGCGGATACCGGAATCGTAGGTGCCCTCCAAGGTGCCCGAGGCGGTTTGTACGCGCAGGTCGACGGAATCAAGGGTGGGTTGGGCACAGAGGGAAAAGGGTACGGTGAATAGAAGCGAGAGTAGGGTTTTCATTCAGGATAGGTTTTTTCACTAAGCTATCACATTCGGGAAGAATGTCAAAATTTAGCATCTTTCAGAAACTATCACTATCCTTTTGAAAACTAAAGCACGCATTATTCCGAAACGAACGGTGCTCTCCCAACTGCACGTAGCCGAGCTGATTCGTGAGCATCCGCGTACCATTTAGGTCAAACGCAGGCACGTTGCGGTGACTGTGTCCGTATACCCAGGCATCAATGGCCGAGGTTTGGATAAAGTCGGTCAGGTCAACGCAAAAGGCTTCGTTGAGCGCGCTGCCCCGAAACTCGGGGGCGTTGCAGCGTTCGCTCGGCAGGTGATGACTCACCACTACTTGCTTTTTGTCCGGCGCAGTGCGCACCGCCGAGGTCAGAAAATCCATCGCCGCCGCGTGCAGTTGGTGGTAGTGCTCGATGCCAATAAGTTTCCCTTCATAGCGGATTTGGTAGAAGTCGTTCATGCCCAATAAGACATCGCCTACGTGTTTCTCAATGCGTGACCACAGCGTGGTAAATATCAAACGAACTTCGGGCTGCTCCACAACGCAGTTATTTACCAGCCACACATTCTTGCGAAGGGCTTCTTTGGTTTCCATCAGGTTCGTTGCCACATTGTAACCGCCGTAGTACTCATGGTTACCCGGCAGCACGTAGGTCTCGCTGAAGTTTTTAGCCAGATAGTCCCACAGCGGCAAGCGGCCAAAGTCTTTTCCGAGGTAGTGCGTATCCCCGGCGAGCACGAGGACATCGCCTTCGGGCCGAATAGGATTTTCGGTGAGCCACTGCCGGTTGGCGGGAAACTCGAGGTGCAGGTCGGAGGCGTATTGGAGGAGCATGGGTGCGACGGAGATACACGTACAAATAAATTGATTTTGATTATTTTATCTATCTTTCCGCGGTCTATTACGCAAAATCATCACTAACCCATGACTACCGAGGCACTCAAAGAACTGGAAGCCAATCTATGGGCAGCGGCCACCAAACTACGCTCCGACTCTGACCTCAAGCTCAACGAATTTGCCACTCCCGTACTGGGCCTGATCTTCCTGAAATTTGCCGACAACAAGTACACCGCGGTAGAAGAAGACATCCAGGCGGAACTAACCGCCCAACAAAACAGCCGACGGCAACGACCGGAGCACGAAATCGCTATCGAAAAGTGTGGCTTTTACCTTCCACCGCAGGCGCGCTACGACTACCTGCTGCGCTTACCCGAGCAGGAGGATATCGCCAAGGCCATTAAAGAAGCGATGAGCCAGATTGAGCACTACAAACCGGAGCTGCAAGATACCCTGCCCAAAGATGAATATGATACCCTCACCCGCACCGACCCGCACCTTCCCCGTTCACTGCTGCGCAACTTTAAAGACATTCCGGCGGATGCTTCGGGCGATATCTTTGGGAAGATTTATGAGTACTTCCTAGGAGAATTTGCCTTGGCCGAAGGGCAGGGCGGCGGCGAGTTTTTCACGCCTACCTCCGTGGTCAAGTATATGGTGGAAGTGATTGAACCCTACAAGGGCACCATCTTCGACCCGGCCTGCGGCTCGGGCGGCATGTTCGTGCAGTCGTCCTATTTCGTAGACCGCCGCAAGCAGGAGCTACACGATGACGACACGAAAGACCTGTTCGCCTACGGGTGCGAGAAAACCCAGGACACCGTCAAGCTAGCCAAAATGAACCTGGTGGTCAACGGACTGCGGGGCGACATCAAGCAATCCAACAGCTACTATGAAGACGAGCATGAGTCCTTCGGCAAGTTTGATTACGTGATGGCCAATCCCCCCTTCAACGTGAAGGAGGTTAATTACAATAAGGTAAAAGATGATCGCCGCTTCAACGCCTACGGCATTCCGAAGAACAAAGGCAAATCTAAGAAAGACGGCGAGCTGGTGCCTAACGCCAACTACCTGTGGATCAACCTGTTTGCTACCTCTTTGAAACCACGGGGGCGGGCGGCACTGGTGATGGCCAACTCGGCTTCCGATGCGCGCCACTCAGAAAAAGATATCCGCGAAACGCTCATCAAGCGGGGGCTCATCGCCCAGATGGTGTCGCTCACCTCCAACATGTTTAACACCGTGACGCTGCCCGCCTCGCTGTGGTTTTTCGACAAAGGCCACGAAATTCAGGACTTTGACGCTGAGAAAGACAACATCCAAGTGCTGTTTGTGGATGCTCGTAACGTGTACCGACAGATTGACCGGGCCCACCGGGATTTTACCGACGAGCAGGTCTGGAATTTGGCCACCATCACCCGCCTGCACCGGGGCGAAAACCAGCGCTTCACCGAATTGGTGCACCACTACCTGCTGCAAATGCAACAGCACCTGCCGCCCGTGCAGGAGCAAGAAGCCGCTTTCGTTTCGGCGTTGAACGTGCTAAGCCAGCAACTCCACGACTGGCTGGCCCAGGCCGAGCTCACCGAAGCGCAGCAGCAGTTGGTGCAGGAAAAAGCCGTAACTAGCGAACTAAAAGCATTACAGATGGCTACCTCGCCTACCTTTCAGACCGCCTACGAAACCACAATCCAGGCCCTGGAACAATACATAGCCTGGACTGAGGCCGCCCCCGAACTAGTAGACTATGCCGCCCACAACCAACAGCAACGCACGGTGGCCGAAGTAGCGGCAACGCTGCGACAGGAAACCAAAAAGCGCCGGGCTACGCTGGAAAAAACATACCGCTCGCTAGAGAATATCCATAAACTGGCCGACAAAGAAATCCGCGCCAAAAACGATACGCACTGGAAAACCCTGGCTAGCTTGCGCGAACTGCGCCGTGCGCTGGACAACTGGTTGGAATACACCCATGAACAGATAAACAATAGCCCGCAACACGTGGATAAAAGTGCCCTGTATTATCTCCGGCAGGTGCAGTGGCTCCAGGAGCGGTTTCCTGAGGCACAGTACGAAGACGTAACCGGCCTGTGCAGGGTAGCGGGTATCGAGGAGATCGCCGAGCAGGATTATTCTCTGAACCCTGGCCGTTACGTGGGCGTGGTAATTGAAGAGGACGGGATGACGGAGGAGGAGTTTGCTGAAACAGTATTTAAGATGAACGATGAATTAGTCTCTCTGAGTATATCAGCGAATGAACTCACAGAAAACATATCAAGAAATATCAAAGGATTACTTCAGGATGCTTAAAAAGTGGTCAGAGTATTTGCTAGGGGACTTATTCACTCTAAAGCACGGGTTTGCTTTTAAAGGTGAGCATTTTGTGTCGGAAGGGAATTATCTCCTTATGACTCCAGGAAATTTTCTGTCTGAAGGCGGGTTAAAATACAATGGCAGCAAAGAGAAATTTTACAGCGGCAAATTTCCTGAAGATTTTATCCTTAGAAAGGACGATATGCTGATTGTAATGACTGACCTAACACAAGATGCCTCTATTTTAGGAAGTACGTTGTTTATTCCCAAGGATAATTATTTTCTTCATAACCAACGGCTCGGCTTAGTTCAGAATTTGAGGCAGGATAAAGCAGATGCCAGCTATCTTTATTATATTTTAAATTCCGCTCTATTTAGAGAACAAGTGAAATCTTCTGCAACAGGCGCAACTGTGAAGCACACTGCACCGGAGAGAATTTATAAATGCAAGCTTTTGTTCCCCCCTCTCCCCACCCAAAAGCGCATCGCCGACATCCTCTCCGCCTACGATGAACTGATCGACAACAACAACCGGCGCATGGCGTTGCTGGAGCAAATGGCCGAGCAGATTTATAAAGAATGGTTCGTTCGCTTCCGCTTCCCCGGCTACGAAAATGCGAAGTTTGTCAAGGGTATTCCGGAGGGGTGGAGACCGGTTAAGTTTAGTGAACTTATAGAAGAAAAAAGAAGAAACATCAAAAAGGAAAAACTCAGTCCAAATGACTTATATTTAGGGTTAGAGCATCTTCCAATCAAATCGTTAGTGATTAAGGATAAATCGACAGCTGCTACCATTGACAGCGACAAATTAGCTTTTGAAAAAGGAGAAATTCTATTTAGTAAAATCAGACCTTATCTTCATAAAGTTGGAATCTCTTTTTTTAGTGGTATCTGTTCATCGGACACTATTGTTCTCAATCCAAAAGATGAAAAGTATCAATACTACTGTGCACAGATAGCTTTTAGCAAAGATTTTATTGATTTTGCGACGACAACATCAAAGGGAACAAAGATGCCTCGCGCTGATTGGAAAGTATTAAAGAAATTTCCGATTCTTCTTCCCCCTGAAGAGCTTTTAGTTCATTATCAACAGACTGCTTCAACAATCTACAAACAATGCGAAGTACTTGTCAATCTAAATGAAAAACTGCTTTCCACCCGCGACCTACTCCTTCCCCGCCTCATCAGCGGGCAATTATCCGTGGAAGCCGTGGAAAGGGAAGAGGTCGCCGTGTAGCCGCAACCGGCGATAGCAGAGGGGGGCGCGTCTACATTTGAAATTGGTAACATTTATGTTACTTTTATGATTGAGATACAAGAATTTTTGCTGGACGACGGGACAAGCCCTTTCGGAGAAAGGAACAGTAGCGATGGCACTATCACGAAACTTTAAAGATACTATTCAGGAACGCGCAGCACGGGACGCGGCATTCCGCCAAGGCTTACTCACCGAGAGCATCGAGTGTATGCTTACCGGCGACCTGGATACGGGTAAGCGTATTCTGCGTGACTACATCAACGCGACCATCGGTTTTGAGAAACTGAGCGCATTGCTGGGCAAATCGCCTAAAAGTGTGATGCGTATGTTCGGACCGGAAGGCAATCCAACGGCTTCTAACTTCTTTGGTGTCATTCAAATGCTACGGGAAAAAGAAGGGGTAAGCTTCGAGGTGCAAACGGTGCATCATCCTTCTGAAGCTATAGCTGAAGAGTCATGACGTTACAACAGGCAATGCCATTCAGCACAGATTTTGTATCGGATAAGCCATGAAAAACTTTCTGTCCGAAGACGATATTGAGCAGGCCGTGGTGGAGAAAATCTTCCGCGACCAGCTCCGTTGGCAAGTCCTCAACGCTTACACGGCCCAAGCCGACCACCTCAACGATGGCACCCAGCGCACCGATAAAACGGAGGTGGTGCTACGGTCGGTCTTACGAAAAAAGCTCGAGCAACTCAATCCCGATCTTCCCCCCGCCGCCCTAGAGCAGGCCGCCGAAATTTTGTGTCAGGGTCGGCGGGCCGTGTCGCTTATCAAAGCCAACGCCGCGGTGTACCAACTGCTCCGCGAAGGGGTGCCCGTCCGCTACGCGGGCGAGGAAGGCAAAGAAGAAACCGCTTTCGCGCGGGTCATCGACTTTGCGCATCCTGAGCGCAACGAGTTTTTGGCGGTTCGCCAGCTCTGGATCAAGGGCAGCCTGGGCTACCGTCGCCCCGACATCATCCTCTACGTGAATGGACTACCATTGGTGCTCATTGAACTCAAAAACTCCAACGTAAAAGTAAAAAACGGCTACGACGATAACCTAACCAATTACCGAGCGGAACTGCCCCAGTTGTTCTGGTACAATGTAGTGACCATTATCTCCAATGGTCACCAGACCCGGGTGGGTTCGTTTACCGCCGGGTGGGAGCACTTCGGCGAATGGCTGCGAACCACCGATGAGCGCGAACGCCCCGACAAGCAGCGCATCCGTGAATACCAAGTGAGCCTCGACTACGCCGTACTCGGCCTCTGCACCCCGGAACGCCTGGTTGATTACCTGGAAAACTTTGTGCTGTATCACGCGGGAACGACAAAAGTTATTGCCAAGAATCATCAGTTCTTAGGAGTGAACAAAGCCATTGCGGCGTTTCAGCACCGGCAAGAAAGGCAGGGAAAGTTAGGCGTGTTTTGGCATACGCAGGGCAGCGGCAAATCCTTCTCGATGGTGTTCTTCACCCGCAAGATTCTGCGAAAGTTCGGCGGTCATTATACCTTTCTGATCGTCACTGACCGGGACGACCTGGACGGGCAGATTTACAGCAACTTCCTGGACATGGGAGCGTTCAGTAAAAACGACACTACCGTAGCGCGCCCCGGCAGCAGTGAGCAGTTGCGCTCGGTGTTGGGCCAGCACAAAAGCTACATTTTCACGCTCATCCACAAGTTTAGGTACCCTAAAGGCAAACCCTACCCGGTGCTCTCGGAGCGCGACGACATCATCGTCATCGTCGACGAAGCGCACCGTACCCAGTACAAAGACCTGGCCGAGAACATGCGTACCGGTCTTCCTAACGCCCAGTACATTGCCTTCACGGGCACTCCGCTGTTGGGCAAGGAAAAGAAAACCAACCAGTGGTTTGGCGACTACGTGTCGGAATACAACTTCGCCCAAGCCGTCGACGATGGGGCGACCGTACCCCTGTACTACGACAAGCGGGTGCCCGAAGTGCAGATTGCCAACGACGACCTCGATGAAGAGTTAGCAACTATCCTGGAAAACGAAGACCTGAGCGAAGACGAGCAAATGAAACTGGAAAACACCTTTTCGCGAGAGATGGAAGTGATTAAGCGCGACGACCGGCTGGAGACTATCGCCCGCGACATTGCCTACCACTTTCCGCGGCGAGGCTATCTGGGCAAGGGGATGGTGATCACGGTGGACAAATTTACCGCCGTGAAGATGTACGACAAAGTCCGCAACCACTGGAAAAAAGAACAAAAGCGGCTACGTAGTGAAATTAGTACAGAAAAGGACTCCTGGAGAAAGGATGAGCTTCGTAAGGCACTGGAGTATATGAACCGAGTTGAAATGGCGGTGGTGGTGAGCGAAGAGGCCGGGGAAAACGAAAAATTTGAAAAAGCCGAACTAAACATTGCCCCGCACCGCCGCCGCATGAATGCCCTAGGAGAAAACGGGCAGACGATAGAATACAATTTTAAAGACGCCGATCATCCCTTGCACTTGGTGTTTGTCTGCTCCATGTGGCTCACTGGCTTTGATGCTCCCACCGTGTCTACGCTGTACCTGGACAAACCCATGAAAAACCATACGCTGATGCAAACCATCGCGCGGGCGAATCGAGTGGCTCCGGGCAAAGTGAATGGTTTGGTAGTGGATTACTACAACGTGTTTCGCAACATCCGTCAAGCTTTGTCGGATTATGGACAAGGTGAAGCGGTTGATTCGGATCGAGAAAAACAACTGGTAGAAGATAAGTCACAGCTATTTACCTTGTTGGACAAAGCCTTGGAAGACTGCTTACAGTTTTGCCAAGAGCATGATATCGATCTGGAAAAAATTGCGCAGCAAGATCAGATATTCGCCCAACTGGGTTTGTTCAATGCATTTGCGGATAAGCTGTTGGCCAGCGATGAAGTCCATAAAACTTTCCTGGTGTTTGATAACACTACTTACGCCCTCTACGAAGCCTGCAAACCCGACATTTCCAAGCAGCGGCATCAGTACCGACTAGTAGAAGTCATTCACTATTTGCGCGGGGTGCTAGACAGTCATGCTCCTACCGGAAACATCGAGCGGGCGCGGCAACGGGTGGCCGACTTGCTCGACCAGAGTGTGCTCACCGAAGACGACGTATCCCGAGCCGCCGAAGAAAGGGCGGTGACAATCCGGGGGTACGAAAAGGCGCTGAACTTGGCTACTCTAAACGTAGAGAAAACGAAAAAAGAATTTCGGGATTCGCCGTACAAGAACATTCAGATTGCCGACCTTCGATCGTTTATCACGGAGAAGCTACTCAAAATGCTAGAAGAAAACGTGACGCGCGGCAGCTTTATGGAACGGTTTCAGGTAATCATTAATCGCTACAATTCCGGCGGTCGACTTACCGAAGACTACTTTCAGGACTTGGTCGATTTTGTGGAAGATTTAAAGGCCGAAGATCAACGGAACATCAAATTAGGACTGAGTCCTGAGGAGCTAGAGCTGTTTGATTTGCTGCAAAGAGGCGAATTTACGCAACAAGAGGAACAAGACGTGAAAAATGCCGCTAAGCATTTGCTACAGCGATTAAAAGAAGAAAAACCCACGGTACTCATCAGCGGATGGCACAAGGATACCAGTTCTCAGCTTAAAGTTAAAAACGCGATTGAAGATACTCTGGATCGTAACTTGCCCAAAAGCTATGATCGGAAAACCTACGCTGAGGTTTGCAGCAAGGTGTATGATCATGTATTTGTTCAGGCTTCCCATGGCAAAGGATGGGCGGCTTAAATTATAGATTGTTCTGCAATGGTCACTTCCTGCACCAAACAACAAACCATCGACTTCCTTCGCTTACTGATCGGCGACGCGGACGATACGATACGCGAACTGGCTCCCGATGGTTGGGAGCATTCACCGCTGTTTGCTTTTTTTCACCCTACGCTGGAACAGGCCTACGAAGGGCACCTGCGTTTTTGCCAAGGCATGAACCGTCTGAATAAGCAAATCTCTAAAGGGAAAGACAAGCCCAATCCGCTTCCTACGCTGGAAGAGTTTGCTTCCGAAAACGATTGGGACGAAAAGCTTCCGCATCAACCCCAAGCAGAACTACTGGAGTTATTAGGTAGAGTTATCTTTGAGCTAGAACAATACCGCGTGCAGCATCCTTCGGGTTGCATCATCCGCTTTGAGATTGGCCGCGATTGGGGTACGTTTATCGCTCAGTTGCTCAACATGCACTATCCCTTGGACGAGCGGGAGTTCGATGCCTACGATTTCTTCAATACTACGGTGCTTGAAAATTATGTTGACCCATCGCCGATCTGGCAGCTTTTCTTTCACCGGATGAAACTGGCAGGATACGCCTTGCTGCGTTCGTCGCACGACTATAGGGATGAAGAGCTTCCGTTGTCACTGCGGGTGTATCAAGAGATATACGGAAGCCTGCCTGCAGCGTACCAGCAACAGTAATCTACCGTCAGTAGAACCGATCCGCTTCCCACTTCGCTGGATTGTTCTCGATATATGCTGAAATATTATGATAGCCCTGCGCATCCCGGATGATGTGATCATAAAAGGAGCGATGCCAGGCAAATTCTGAATCACCGGCCAGATGGATTTTTTTGGAAGATGTGGTTTTATAAGCTCCCATCAATTCGGATAAGGATTTGATTTTCATCTCTGCAGATCCCGCCCGCTCCGAATCAATCTCGAGAATCCCGTGCATATGATTTGGCCCGGCATGGAATGCATAATGATATGCGCATGCAGCTTCACATAAGGATATTGCTCCGCCAGCCAAAGCCATTGCGCATCGGCAATCACGCCATAATCATTTAATCGCATCCGGCCATCCACCACCTGCCCGAAGCAATGCCGCATGTGCTTCACGCAGCAGGTGATGAAGTAAAGCCGATCCGAGCTATAATCGAAGCCTTCTAGTCGGGTACGTTTTCGCTGGGGAAGCATAGTGAATCTTTGCTTCCTTTTCGGCAAACGGCGTGCAAGTGATGGCCTAATTATAGCCTTTTGAATGGCCTGCCTACCAACGTAACGTCTTTAGCCATTTTGCACAGCGCGCCCTCCCTCGTCGGCGAGTCAATGTTCCCCCAACCGCACTCCCGCCCGAATCGCTACCAGCAGGTTATTCTCCCGCGGCGGAATCGGACAGGCGTAGGTCGGATTGTAGGCGCAGTACGGATGATACGCTTTGTTGAAGTCGATCACGATGGTGTCACCCTCGGGGATGGAGAGCTCCAGGTAGCGGCCGCCCCCGTAGGTTTCACGACCGCTGGTGAGGTCGGTGAAGGGTAGAAACAAGTGATTGCGGTATTTTTCGGTGGCGCGCAACTCGTGACTCTGGTAGATCAGCAACTCGTAGGCCGTGTCTTGTAAGGTGAATAGCGCTTTGCCGTACTGCTCGTAGATCGTGCGGCGGGGTCGGGAGGTGGGCATGGCGAAGGGCGGCGAACCCGGAGTGCGCACGAAGCGGGCCGTTACCCGAAACTGCGCGTCAATGGGATAAAAAGGGAGCCCCGCAAAATTATCCAGATCTTGGGGCAACAGGGGCGAGGTGGCCGGGTTGGCATACTCCTCGTTGAGTTGCTGCTGGTACCGAGCCATCTTTTGATCGTAACTGCTCGTATCGGGCTGTGCTCCCGCCCACGGACCTAGCGTTAGTGAAAATAACAGTAGAATCAGGTTTTTCATAAGGCAGAGCGTAATAGCACGGGCCATTTACGAAAATGTTTTCAATTTACGGCAAAAATGCTTACCTTCGTCCTAAAAATAAGGTATGGGAGGCAGTCTACGCTGTTTTTGAGGATGTCTTCCGCACCGCTCATCTTTTCTTCCGCATCCACTCATCGAGTAGTCCCATGAACCAAACTGGCAAAGTAAAATTCTTCAACGAAAGCAAAGGCTTCGGCTTCATCACCTCCGATGAAACCGGGGAAGACGTTTTCGTGCATATCTCTGGCGCGCTGGAGTACATCGAGAAAGACGATGAGGTCACCTATGAGCTGTCCGAAGGCAAAAAAGGCCCGCAGGCCACCGAGGTGCGCCGCGTGCAGCAATAAATTTATGGGCCGAGAGTGTCTCGAACCCGTTGTTTCGTTTAACCAATTTTAATCCCTATGGCAAGACCAATCACACGAAAGGTAAAATTAAAAGATGGTTTCTACATCGCCGTTAAACCCAAGTACGGTGATCATCATCCGATCAAAATTAGTCGCCGCACCAAGCGCGAAGTGATGGCCCTGATGGACCGCTACTCCCGCTTCAAAAACGTGAGCTACCTCGGTGAGGTGCGCGACGGCGACTTCGTGGCGGCCTAGCAGCGCCCCTGAGAAAGAGCCTTTTGCCATCTGAAAGGCTCTTTCTTTTTTCGCTCTCCTTCCCAACCTTCTTCCTTCAACTTCCGGTCAAGGCCCCGTATCTTCCTGGCTTCTCGCTTCCCCCCCCCGGCGGAAGTACCAAAGCCATCCCCTCCCGTGACTTTAGTAGCAGTCCCTGCTGACAGCTACCAAGGCCTGTGAAAATTTTGTCCCCCAGAGGTTTTGTCTGTTGCCAGAATACCTTACCTTAAGGCGGTAAGCTTCACTTTTTGCGACACTTTCAACCCTACAACGATGCAACCCACCCTATCCCACCCCTTTCGCGCCGTTCCCCTCAAGGCCACGGCTATCTTTTTAGCCATCGCCAGCGTGCTGCCCTGGCTTATCCACCTGGTTCCGCCCCACCAGGGCACGCCGATGGGAGCCATTTTGGTTCCTCTGTTTGTGGTTCCGCTAATCGCGCTGCTCTGGTATCCGTCTGCGGTTGCCCTTATCGTAGCTGCCGCTGGTCCAGCACTTAGCTTTTTGGTCACGGGCTTGCCCCAGGGGCCAATGCTCGTGTTGCTCACCGTTGAGCTCATCGTCTTCACGCTGGTGGCCAGCCAGCTATTGCGCGCTTCTACGCTGGGATGGGTTGCCGCCCCACTGGCCTTTGTGTTCGCTAAAACGGTCTCTCTAATCGTACTCACTCTGTTCCCATTCCTGAGCCAACTCGAACCCCTGACCTACTTTCGCACCTCGCTGAGCGTGACCCTGCCGGGCGTGCTGCTGCTGGGAGCTATCAACGTGATCGGACTGCGCTACCGGCAACGCCACGTGAATGTCCAATAAGGTTTCCTTATCGTTTGCCACCATCAGCGAAGCGCTGCGGGAGTTCCCCTTTCCGGAAGTCGACCGCGTGGTAGGCATCGGTCGGGGCGGCGTGGTGCCCGCCAGCCTCATCGCGCACCAGTTGCAACGAGCCCTGCATATCGTCTGGGTCAACTACCGGCACGACGACAACCAACCGGCCCACGACCGTCCGCAGTGGCTGGATACCGAACTGCCCCACTTTGATTCCGACGATCGGATTTTGCTGGTCGACGACGTGGCGGTGAGTGGTCAAACGCTAATCACCGTAAAGGAGCGCCTAAAGGACTACACTGTCACCACCCTGGTGCTTAAGGGAACGGCCGACCTGGTGGTGTTTCCCACCATCGCCACCTGCGTGCACTGGCCCTGGAAGCAAAACGCATGAACCAGCTTCGCTTTTTTAAATTATTTGCCGGGTGGATGCTTGTCGGGAGCAGTTTGGCCGGGTGGGCGCAATCCGTGGACACGGCCCAGTACCAACTGGACCCGGTGGTGGTGACCGGCACCCGTTGGGAGCAACAGAAGAGCCGGGTACCGGGCAGCGTGTCGGTGGTCACCCGCGAAGACCTGGCGCAGCAGGGGGCAACCAATATCTTGCCCACGGTGGCGGCCCAGGTGCCGGGGGTGTTTCTTAACGACCGGGGCATCATCGGCTACGGGATCGGACCCGGGTCGGGTGGCACCCTGAGCATTCGCGGCATCAGCGGCGCTCCCAACAACCGGGTGCTGGTGCTCATTGACGGGCAACCGCAGTACATGGGCATATTCGGCCACCCCATTGCCGATGCCTACTCCGCTTCGGATGTGGAGCGGGTAGAAGTGCTGCGGGGAGCGGCTTCGCTGCTCTACGGCTCCAACGCCCTGGGTGGCGCCATCAACATCATCACCCGAAAAGCTGCCCAACCCGGCTGGCACGGCTCGGTGCAGGGAGCCTACGGATCATACCACACCGGCAGGTACCAGGGCACGCTGCGCTACCGGGGAGAAAAACTAAACGTGATGACGGCCGTGAACCGGGAGCACACCGATGGCTTTCGGGAGGTGGGCAAGGATGCCTTTGACAACGCCACGGCCTATCTCCGCCTGGGCTACCAATTTAATTCCGCCTGGAGCCTGTCGACCGACGGTCAGTTGGCGGATGCCGTTTACTTTGATCCCGGCCCCACCGAACGCCCCCGCACCACCGACCGGCGGGAGTACCTGCGCGGGCGGGTTGCCCTGTCGCTCGAGAACACGCACGCCAAGTCGAGCGGTGCGCTCAAACTGTTCTACAACGGCGGCCGCCACCGCTTTGCCGATGGCTTTCGCTCGCGCGACCTCAACCAAGGGTTCACCCTGTACCAAAACTTGAAGCTCCTGCCGGAGAGCGTAATTACGCTAGGCGTAGACTATAAAAACTTCGGGGGGAGGGCCGAAAACGACTCGCTTCTGCCACCGGCCAACGCCGGA
Organism: Cyclobacteriaceae bacterium; assembly: GCA_965217305.1. Lineage (GTDB taxonomy): Bacteria > Bacteroidota > Bacteroidia > Cytophagales > Cyclobacteriaceae > Tunicatimonas. Next base: position 445,238 of record CBDCHN010000012.1, on the reverse strand, counting down.
TTCAACCAAGCCTGGAGCTTGCACGAAACGGGCGTCTACGCCACGGCCGAACACACCCTCCGTCGGCTCACCCTGGAGGCCGGACTGCGGCTAGTGAACAACAGCCAGTACGGTGCTTTTGTGGTACCGGGCGGGGGATTGGCCTATCAACTGAGCAGCGCCACCACGCTTAAAGCGCTGGCCACCCGCGGCTTCCGCAGTCCGGCCGTGGTCGACCTGTTTCTGTTTCCTCCGGCCAACGAAGCATTGCAGCCTGAGCGGGTCTGGAACTACGAACTGAGCGGAACCCAGACGTTGCTGGAGAAGCGACTGAGCCTGGAGGTGGCGGTCTTTTTGATGCGCGGTAGCAACCTGATTCAACCGGTTCCTCGAGCCACGCCCGGGCCGCCCCAATTGCGCAACAGCGGCGCGTTCACCCACCGGGGGGTAGAACTGCAAACCCGTTACGCTCCTGCTACTTACCTAAATTTTTTACTGAACTACAGCTTTTTAAAAACTTCACAACCAGTGCTTTACGCACCAAAGCATAACGTAAACTTTCAAGTGCAGTATACCCATCAGCGGGCCTTGTTATTGCTAGGAGGGCAGCGCGTGGCCGGACTCACCATTGCGCCCACTGCGGAGGGTGACGGTAGCAACTACACCTTGGTGAAAGCTAGAATCACCCTGAACGTTTGGCCTTGGTTGCAGTTATTCACTGAAGGAAATAACCTGCTGAACCAAGCCTACGAAGTAGAACAAGGTTATCCCATGCCCGGCCGCATTTTGTTGGGTGGACTACACGTGCACTTCTAACCCCCCTTGCTATGAACGAAGCTGAACACGCTGATCGCCGTGCATTTCTGAAATCGTTAGCGGGCCTGACCACCAGCCTAATGCTGCCCGTGGCCTGCCACCCGTCGACTTCCTCCGATGCTGCTGCCGGAGGCGTATCTACCTCGGCCGACACCGCGCTCACCCGCGACCGGCTGGGCGAACTGCTGCCCCAGCGGCGGCTGGGTAAAACCGGTCAGTCGGTGACCATGCTCGGTCTGGGCGGAGCGCACATTGCGCGCATGGATGAGGCCGAAGCGCAGCGCACCATTGAGGCGGCGCTGGAGGGAGGCATTCGCTTTTTCGACAATGCTGAAATGTACGGCAACGGTGAAGGCGAACGTCGCTACGGCAAGTTTCTGAGTCCGAACTACCGCGACGTGGCCTACCTCATGACCAAGACCACGGCGCGCACCGCAGAACGCGCCCGGCAGCACCTGGAAGAGTCATTGCGCCGCCTCAACACCGATTATTTGGACCTGTGGCAGGTGCACGCGATCAGTAGTCCCGACGACGTGCAGGGCCGCCTGGAGGAGGGAGTGCTGGAGGTGGTGCTGGAGGCCCAGGCCCGCGGCACGGTGCGCCACGTGGGGTTCACCGGCCACACCGACTACCGGGCCCACCTGGCCATGCTCGATCGCACCGAGGTGATGGAAACCTGCCAGATGCCGATCAACGCCTTCGATCCCAACTACAAAAGTTTTATCAACAACGTGCTGCCCCGGCTGGTGGAGAAAAATATCGCGCCGCTGGCCATGAAGACGCTGGCCAACGGCGGGTTCTTCGGCGGCACCCGGCACTTCAGCGGCGGCGACAAGCCGCGCATCGTGCCGCAGGTGCTGAGTGTGCAGGAGGCCCTGCACTTCGTGTGGTCGCTGCCCGTCAGCGTGCTCATCACCGGGGCCGACCACGCCGGTATGCTGCGCGAAAAGATCGACCTGGCCCGGTCCTTCACCGCCTACACGGAAGATGAACGACAGGCCTTGGTGGAGCGCGTAGCGGGCTTCGACGGAAGTTTGGTGGAGTATTATAAGGCTTGATTATTTGATAGCAAGCGGGAAAGGTATACTAAAGGTTATTCTGATTTTTTATTACAAGTAATACTGGCGCAGGACTTTCAGCCGGGGGCGCCTAGCCGGGGGCGCCTAGCCGGTGCCTAATTATAAGTGGGTTTCTAACCCAACGGGGCGGACAGAGCGACCCACGCTGGGTCCGCATATGTAGCCCGCACAGATTCAGAGCCGCTGTGGATGCAGCCGCTGTGGATGCAGCCGCTGTGGATGCAGAATCTGCGCGAGGATGTTTATGGAAATTTATCAGAATAATCTTTACTGTTTCCTTTTTAGTAGAAAAAATTATCCATTTCACCTGTTTTAGTGGAAATTATTTTCCATACTGAGTCGGAAACTGTTTTTAATGGAAAAAAATTTACCCCTCCACCGGCAAGAAGTCATCTACGGGTCTTCGGAGACGGCCATTTCTAAACTGCTTTCGAAGTTAGAACGGGAAGGCAAGGTAAAAAAAATAGCCCCTCGGCTCTACACTGCCAACCTAGACGAGTCCCCGGAGACAATCGTACGAAGGAATTTGTTCGCTATTTTAGCTCACCGGTATCCTGGCGCAGTGCTAAGTCATCGGTCAGCCTTAGAATTTCAGCCTACCGCTACCGGGCAGTTGTTCCTGACGTATAAATATACCCGTAAGGCAACCTTACCCGGCATGACCATTCGCCTCTTGGAAGGGAGCGGCCCTATTGCCGGAGATAATCCGGTATCCGGAAAACTTTATGTATCTCAACGAGAAAGAGCATTGCTGGAAAACTACCAAGCGTCCCGAAAACCGGGGCCGGATTCAAAAACGTTGCCCTTCCCGGAGATTGAGGAACGATTAGAACAAATCGTTCGGGTGAACGGAGAAGAAGAACTAAACAAAGTCAGAGATCGAGCCCGGCTTATTGCTGACGACTTAAAAATGGAGAAGGAGTTTTCAAAGCTTGATAAGGTGATCAGCGCGTTACTAGCTACTCACCCGTCTAAGATACTAACTTCACCGGTGGCCGCTGCCCGTGCTTTCGGAGTTCCCTACGACCCGGCCCGGCTGGCGCTTTTTGAAACGTTGTTTCAAGAACTTCAGCAACAAGAATTCAAGTATCGAAAGAATGAGCAAATCAGCCGCCTGGGGTTTAGAAACTTTGCGTTCTTCGAAAGCTATTTCTCTAATTACATTGAAGGGACACGCTTCGAGATAGCGGAAGCTAAGCAAATCGTTGAGACGCAGCACCCGCTTCCGGCCAGAAACGAAGACTCCCATGACATGCTGGGCACGCACCAACTCGTTGCCAACCAGCAAGAAATGAAAGTTGTTCCAACATCTCCGGAGGAGCTAATTAGCGTACTAAAATATCGACACAGTGTGCTGCTATCGGCCAGAGCAGACAAGTATCCGGGGTTGTTTAAGGATAAGAATAACTTTGCCGGTCAGACCGCATTCGTAGCCCGTGAGTTGGTGAAAGGAACGCTTATCAAGAGTTTTGACTTTTACCAAACCCTGCGTCACCCTTTCGCCAGAGCGGCTTATATGATGTTTGTTGTCAGTGAAGTGCATCCATTTTTAGATGGAAACGGACGGGTTGCCCGTGTGATGATGAACGCGGAGTTGGTCACCGCTAACCAAGCGAAAATCATCATTCCCACCGTCTATCGCGATGACTACATGGGTGCGTTAAGAAAACTCACCCGACGCAGCGAGCCGGGGGCCTACGTACGGATGCTGGTCCGCGCCCACGCGTTTAGTGCTTCCATCGTTGGTGAAACCCTAGACGAACTGCAACAACAGCTGGAAGAAAAAAACGCGTTTTTAGAGCCTACCGAAGGTAAATTCTTGGTTGATTAGTTCTCTGCTAGCAACTCAACAGGAGGCAAAAACCACCCAATTGCACCCTTCCCCATTTTTTTGCAACTTAGCCCACCACCAATCAACCTACCCTATGCTGCTGCGATTCGGTTTCTGGACACTTTCCCTCCTGCTTCTATCCACCTGTCAAACCACCGTGCCCGAAAGTCAACCCCAGTGGTTGGTGCAAGAAAACACCCTACTCACCGCCTGGGCCACCGAGGTGGATCCTAAGACCGTGCACGACGTCTACCCCCGCCCGCAGCTGGTGCGCGAACGCTGGCTTACGCTCAACGGATTGTGGGAGTACGCCATCACCACCCGGGTTGGCACGCCCCCCGAACAATACGACGGAATGATCCTGGTGCCCTTTCCCATCGAGTCGGCGCTGTCGGGGGTGCAACTGGGCATGCAACCCGATCAGAAACTGTGGTACCGACGAGAAGTCTTGCTCCCGGAACGCTGGTCCCGAGAGTCGGTGCTGCTCAACTTCGGAGCCGTGGATTGGCAAGCCACCGTGTGGGTCAACGGACAGAAAATTGGGGAGCACCGGGGCGGGTACACTCCCTTTAGCCTGGACATCACCGCCGCCCTGCGCAACCGACAGCAACCCCAGGAGGTGGTGGTGGAGGTGTGGGACCCCACCGACACCGGTTCACAACCCGCGGGCAAGCAGTCACTCAACCCGCAGGGAATCTGGTACACTCCCACCACCGGCATCTGGCAAACGGTGTGGCTGGAACCCGTGCCGCAGTCCCACCTTGAGCAGCTGAAACTGGTTCCGGACGTGGATCAGTCGGCGCTTCACCTGGAAGCACTTACCAACGATGCGTCGCTGGCCGACCGCGTGCGCGTTATTGCTCTGGCCGGTGGAGAAGAGGTCGGGATGGCCGAAGGACTCACCAACGCCCCCCTGACCTTATCCATCGAATCGCCCAGACTGTGGTCGCCCGCCAGTCCCTACTTATACGATCTGCGGGTGGACCTCCTCAACGATGCCGGACAGGTGGTGGATCGGGTGACGAGCTACTTCGGTATGCGCAAGGTCGCCGTAGCCCCGGGGCCGCGGGGTCACCAGCGTCTGTTTCTCAACAATACACCTTACTTTATGCTCGGTCCGTTAGACCAGGGCTTCTGGCCGGGCGGACTCTACACCGCCCCGTCGGACGAGGCGCTGCGCTACGACGTGGAAATGACCAAACGGATGGGTTTTAACATGGCCCGCAAGCACGTGAAGGTGGAGCCCGCCCGCTGGTACTACTGGTGCGACAAACTGGGCCTGCTGGTGTGGCAAGATATGCCCAGCGGCGACGAACGCGTGAAGCCCGACGGTGCCGAACTGATTCGCAACGAGCGCTCGGCCAAGCAATTTGAGGCTGAATTGGAAGAATTGATGGATCACTTTTACAACCATCCGTCCATTGTGATGTGGGTGATTTTTAACGAGGGATGGGGGCAGTACGATACCAAACGGCTCACGGCCTGGGCCCAGGAATATGATTCGACGCGCCTGATCAATTCGGCCAGCGGCTGGCTCGACGTGGGAGCCGGTCGGATCAAGGACATCCACCGCTACCCCGGACCCGCCCTGCCCGAACTGGAAGCAGATCGCGTGGCGGTGTTGGGCGAGTTCGGCGGACAGGCGTTGGCCGTAGAAAACCACTTGTGGGTCACTAACCTGGAAAAAGCCCCGACCCACTTCAAGACGTCAAAGACCCGAGCGGCGCTGCAATCGGAGTACGTGTCGCTGATCCGCCAACTCAAACCCCTGATTGCGCAAGGATTGGCGGCCGCCGTTTACACCCAGACCACCGATGTGGAGTCAGAAGTGAACGGGCTGATGACCTATGATCGAAGGGTGCTGAAAATCCCGGCCGATACGCTGCGGGCGCTACACGAACCTTTGTACCAGGCCGCACAATGACGTCACGTTAACGTCTTGGTTTTCTGCTCCCTTCGCCGATCACGCAACACCCAGTAGATGCCGTTCACGTGGGCCCGCCAGGTTGGAGATATGGCAATAAGCAGGTTTTCCTCTATCAGCTCGATGGCCGAAAGAATGATCATCGTATAAAAGAGCCAGGGAATAGGGGCCAAAAAGAAAATGGAGGTCAAAAATAGAGCCTGCACCACCGCGGCCGCCCGGGCTGAAATGGTATGAAAACTACTGAATGTGCCATAACGCACCAAGCTGAATATCAACTGAAATACGTACAAGCTCAGAATAATCAGAATAAGCCCCAGGTGTTGTACGAAAAAATCCGTCTCAAAGCGATAAAAGGCCAGCACCCCGGCGGCCAGCAAAAATTCGTCGGCAATGGAGTCGAGGCGGCCCCGGCGGTCGGATTCCATATTGTAGTGACGCGCCACGAATCCATCCAGGGCATCGGACGAGAAACTGACCAGGTAGGCCATGCCGGCAAAGGTGCGCCAGTCGAGCAGCACAAAGGCCGCAATAAAAGGTACCGATACCAGACGCAAGAAGGGAATCCATTCAGCGATACTGTAGCGGGGCACGTCAAAGAGTCTTTTCACAGGGAGTAACCAAATGCGAATTGGGTAGCGTATGAGCGAGGGTTTGGTATGCGTAAATTAATAAAAAATTTTCATTTTTTAGTCATAAGATTTCAAACGCAATACGTCGGTTCTTCTGCCGCCCCGCCGCAGTATCATTCTCCGTGAGGGGCCGCTGCGATCCGTAGCCTTCGTAGGCGAGTCGCTCGGCGGCCACCCCCTGCGCTATCAGGTAGTCGTAGACGGCCCTGGCCCGGTTGGTCGACAGGGTTTCATTGTGCTCCGTCGTGCCCACGTTGTCGGTGTGCCCGTTGATGGCCACGCGCACCGCCGGATTCTCCCGCAGAAAAGCAACGACCTTCTGCAACTCTGGTTCCGACCCGGGCTTGATGACGTACTTATCGGTGTCGAAAAAGATGTTGCTCAGCACCGTTTCCCGTCCCTTCTCGATGGGCTCCAGATAGATGTCTACCGTAACCGGCTTCAACTCCTGCTCGCCCGCCGACCCGGCGTAATCGAAGGCCAGGCTTTTAAACAAATAATTTAGCTTATCAACGTACAGGGCGTAATCAGCCCCCTCGGTGAGCACCATCAGGTAGCGCCCCGTCACCGAGTCGGACGACACGCGCGACAGGCGACGTTCTTGCGCCCGGTCTACCAACTCAACCGTAGCGGCCAATGGTTGTTTGGTCTGGGCGTCGTACACCGTCCCCTGCACGTAGCTGCTGCGGTGGGTCACCCGCACGGCTTCGGGCAGTTCGAAGCGGTAAATTTCGCTGCGAATGCTCTGATTGTCGTTGTTTTCCTCGTTCGAGTAGTAGCCATACCGTCCGTCGGCGGTAATAAACAGGGAAGCCTGATCCTGGGAAGTATTGATGGGATAGCCCAGATTCTTAGGTTCCGACCAGCGATTTCCGGTTTGTTCGGCCACGTAGAGGTCGAAGCCGCCGAAACCGGGTCGTCCGTTTGAAGCGAAATACAAAGTTTGCCCGTTGGCGTGGATGAAGGGCGACACGTCGTCGCGCGCCGAGTTGATCTCAGCACCGACGTTCTGCGCCGGAGCCCAGGTGCTGTCCTGCCACGCACTCACGTAGATGTCGCGCAAGCCCTGTCCGCCGGGGCGGTCGGAGACGAAGTAGAGCGTGCGCCCGTCGGCCGTCAGGGCGGGCTGCGACTCCCAACTGCGTCCGTTCACGCCCGGACCCAAATTCTCCGGTCGAGACCAGCGATCACCGGTGCGGCGGGTGATAAACAGATCGCAACTGCCCCGGCCCCGCCGGTCTTCGCAGGCCGTGAAGATCAGGGTGCGCCCGTCGGCCGACACCGCGCAGGTGCCCTCGTTGCGGGGCGTGGTGATGTTCTCCGACAACAGCTGGGGTTCTTGCCAGTTACCGTTGCCGTCTCTTTCGCTCACATAAATGTCTTCATCATACTGCGGACTGCTGCCCCGGCGGCCGGTGAAGATCATCGTCTGCTGGTCGACGGTGAGCACGGGGAAGTACTGCATGGCCAGGTGGTTCACTTCCGCTACCGCTTCGGGCTGGTAGGGTAGGGGGTTGCCGATTTCGCGTTCGGTAAAGGCAATGTTGGCCAGCAGGTGGCGGGCATCATCAGCGATCACCTTGGGAAGCCGGGGCATCTTCAGCAAGTCATCCAGCAACCGACGGGCCTCTGCATACTCCCCATCGTTGAAGTACAGGTTGGCCAGCAACAGATGGCCGTCGGTGAAGCGCGGATTGTCGTACTGCGCTTTTACTGCCTTTTTCAGGTGTCCCTTGGCCTGTCCCAAATCTTTGAGGGCGTAGTAGATCTTACCCATCCGCAGGTGCGCCTCGGCAAAGTCGCCGTCTTTTTTGATGGAATAAGCCAGTAGCTCCAGGGCCGGTCCGTACTGGCGGCGAATAAAAAAGTTGGTCGACTGCTCATAGTACTGAATCGCTTTTTTCGATTTGGTAGAGTACGACGAAGGGCGTTGGGCGGCTACTGCGCCCGCCAGACAAACGCCCAGCACCAACAGTAAGAACTTCCGGAGGATCATAAGGATGAATAACAATTGCTCAAGCAACACGATCGGACGCAAAACAGTGCCTAAAATCAGCACTCCGGCGAGCCGGCAAGGCACGAAGGTTACGGTATTCACCGTTTTATAAAAAACGAATTGAACCCAAAAACTTGCCTGGGCCACCGAAAATAAGTCCGAAGGCAGTTACGGCACAGGATGTGCGGTGTTTCTGCTCCCAACCACTCAACCAGTACTTTTGAAAATAAGCCTGCAACCCTTCTTACTCTTCGGCATTCTCCTGGGGACCGCCTGCACTTCGGAACCGGGCCAGCCCATTCCGGATCTGCCCCAGTTCGACGAGGACACCTACTATGCTTACGCGCTGACGGCGGTAGACGAGCTGCTTGATCGTGACCCGGACAATGCCGAAGCCCTGGGCCAGCGGGCCGAGTTACTGCTTCGCCAGGGGCGAACCAACCAGGCGCTAGACGGTATTCGGCAAGCCATCGATTTTGATGCGGATGAGCCGCGCTATCGCTTGACCTACGCCCGGGCGCTGCTGCTGAAGGGCAAAAACCGGGATGCGTTTCGGGAGGCCCAGCGGGCGGTGAGCCGCAGTGGTCCGTCGGTAGCGCTCTACGAAACCCTGGCCGAAGCCAGCCTCCGAAGCAACTACTACGAAGACGCCATCCACTACAGTGACAGTGCGATTGCCTGGTCGCCCCACAACCCCCAAAACTACCTGCGTAAGGGCCAGGCGGCCGCCCGGATCCGCAACGCGGCGGTGGCCGAACCCGCTTTGCTTAAGGGTTTGTCGCTCGGCGCGGATCGCACCGACGTGTACAGTACGCTGATATCGATGTACGTAGAAACCGAAGAATACTCCAGCGCCCGTCGCTACCTGCGCAAAATGCTCTCCGAAGGTCCCGTTGACAACCAGGTGCGTCTGCAACAAGCCCGCATCCTGCGCATGACGGACCGGTCGGATAGCGCGCGCGTGATCCTGAATCGATTGCGCAGTGACCGCACGCTCAACCGGACGCTGGTGAATCAAGAACTCATGGAGTTGCACTATCAGGACCGTCGCTACGATTCAGCGCTGTACTACGCGCGCCGGGTGCTCATGCAGCAACCCGAAGACAAGGCCGTGATGCTCATTGCTGCCCGTAGCCACGATCGCAACCAGGAGTATCAGCCCGCCATCCGGCAGTACGAAGCCATTGTGCGCCTTGATTCTCTGCAGCAAGCTGATTTGCACCAGGAAGCCGTGGTGGAGCTCAACAAGCTTCGCAACAAGGTAACGTACCTGTGGAAACGCAAACAGGAAGAAGAATTTGAGAAACTCAAGCGTTTAACCCCCATTCAACGCATTGCGCCCAAGGGCACCATTATTCAGGAAGCCGAACAGGAACCCCGAATATCGGAGCAATAATTTCGAATGAAGGAGTAATACCGTAACTTTGTCTTTCCCGTCTGGCTAGGCTTTTTTTTCGTAAAATCGGCTCAGCCACCGCGGCACGCCAACGCACTATGGAAAAGACAATCACGATCACCCTACCCGACGGCAGTCGTCGGGAATACTCCTCCGGAAGCACCGGCTTGGATATTGCCCGCAGCATCAGCGAAGGACTGGCCCGCAACGTGCTGGCCGCCAAGGTAAACGGCGAAGTGTGGGATGCCACCCGATCCATCGAGCACGATGCCAACGTGCAGTTGCTCACCTGGAACGATGACGCGGGCAAGGCCACCTTCTGGCACTCGTCGGCCCATTTGCTGGCCGAGGCGCTGCAGGAGCTGTATCCCGGCGTGAAGTTCGGCATCGGACCCGCCGTTGCCGCAGGATTTTACTACGACGTGGATCTGGGCGAGCAGACCATCAGTACGGACGATTTTCCGGCAATTGAGGAGAAGATGACCGAGCTGGCGCGACGCAAAAGTGCCTACGAGCGGCAACCGATCTCCAAAGCCAAAGCACTGGACTATTTCGCTGACAAGGGCGACGAGTACAAGCTCGATCTGCTGCAAGATTTAGCCGACGGCACCATCACCTTTTATCAACAAGGAGACTTTACCGATCTGTGCCGTGGGCCGCACATTCCGGATACCGGCTTTATCAAGGCCATCAAACTCACCAACGTGGCGGGCGCCTACTGGCGGGGCAACGAAAATAGTCAGCAGCTCACCCGTATTTATGGGGTTACCTTTCCCAAGCAAAAAGAACTCAAAGAGTACCTGGAGCGGGTGGAGCAGGCCAAGCTACGCGACCACCGCAAGCTGGGCCGGGAGCTGGATTTGTTCACTTTTTCCGAAGCGGTGGGAGCGGGACTGCCGCTGTGGTTGCCCAAGGGGGTGATCTTGCGCGAGCGGCTGGAGAATTTTCTAAAAAAAGCGCAGCAAAAAGCCGGTTATCAGCCGGTGATCACTCCCCACATCGGCCACAAGCAGTTGTACGTGACCTCGGGCCACTACGAAAAATACGGTGAAGATTCGTTCAAACCGATCAAGACACCCAGCGCCGACGAGGAATTCTTGCTCAAGCCCATGAATTGCCCGCACCACTGCGAGATTTATAAAAGCCGCCCGCATTCCTATAAAGAACTGCCCATTCGCTACGCCGAGTTTGGCACTGTGTACCGCTACGAGCAGAGTGGTGAACTGCACGGACTCACCCGCGTGCGGGGCTTCACGCAAGACGACGCCCATATATTTTGTCGCCCCGACCAGTTGAAGCAAGAGTTCGTGAAGGTGATCGACCTGGTGCTGCACGTGTTTGCGGTGCTGGGGTTCGATGACTTCCAGGCGCAGATATCGTTGCGCCACCAAACTGACCGGGCTAAGTACATTGGCACTGACGAAAACTGGGAGCTATCGGAGCAGGCGATCATCGATGCCGTAGAAGGAAAAGAGTTAAAAACGGTTACTAAATACGGCGAAGCCGCCTTCTACGGACCCAAACTCGATTTTATGGTGAATGACGCGTTGGGCCGACAGTGGCAGCTGGGCACCATTCAGGTGGACTATAACCTGCCCGAGCGCTTTGACCTGACCTATACTGGGGCCGATAACCAGAAGCACCGTCCGGTGATGATTCATCGCGCGCCCTTCGGCTCCATGGAGCGCTTCGTGGCCATTCTGCTGGAGCATACCGGCGGTAACTTACCGCTGTGGCTATCGCCCGAACAAGTAGTGGTGTTGCCTATTTCCGAGAAGTTCGCCGACTACGCCGACGAGGTGATGGGCACCCTGGAAGAGCAGGACGTCCGGGGCTACGTGGATCACCGGGACGAGAAGATCGGACGTAAAATCCGGGATGCCGAAGTGACTAAGATTCCGTTTATGCTCATCGTAGGAGAAAAAGAGCAGGAGGCCCGAGAAGTATCCATTCGCAAGCACGGCGAAGGCGACGTAGGTAGTATGGGACACAAAGCTTTCGTTCAGTATTTTCAGGAGCAACTTTGAAGGTTCTAGGTTCGGGGTTCGGGGTTCTGAGTTCTGAGTTCTGAGTTCTGAGTTGATTAAACCATGAACCCAGAACCGTCAAACCCCGAACTTAGAACTCCGAACCCGGTAATTTTGTATATTAAGTGAGAAACGAGGTTGATGCTCAACCAAATAATTACGATATTTGCCGTTCTGAACTTTTTATCACTAAACATTAGCAACTATTAGCAAATTTAGAAGACGAGGAGGGTACGTCCGACGCGAAGAACCCTACAAGGTTAACCAACGAATACGAGCCCCCTTCGTGCGGGTAGTGGGTGAGAACGCCGACAATGAGATTCACGACATCAAGGATGCGCTGAAGTTGGCGCAGGATCAGAGCCTGGATTTGGTTGAAATATCCCCAACGGCTGATCCGCCGGTCTGCAAGATCATTGACTATTCCAAATTTAAGTACGAGCAAAAGAAAAAGCAGAAGGAGATCAAAGCCAAGGCGCAAAAGACCGTAATCAAAGAAATACGGTTTGGTCCCAACACCGATGACCACGATTTTAACTTCAAACTGAAGCACGCCGAAGGGTTTCTAAAAGAAGGTGCCAAGGTAAAAGCCTACGTACACTTTGTGGGTCGCTCTATTGTCTTTAAAGAACGCGGCGAGGTGTTGTTGCTGCGCTTCGCCCAGGAGTTGGAAGAATTCGGAAAGGTGGAAGAGTTGCCTAAGTTGATCGGCAAACGAATGACGGTGATGATGGCCCCGAAGCCCCAGAAGCAAAAGAAAGCTAGTACCTGACCAACAATTACCCGCAATCATCGGTGCCGAACCGCAACCCTTGGGTAGGCAGTCAGCACCTTTCATTTATACGTTAACAAAAAGATCATGCCCAAAGCAAAAACGAAGTCCGGTGCCAAGAAGCGATTTAAACTGACCGGCACCGGAAAAATCAAACGCAAGCACGCCTTTAAGAGTCACATTCTGACCAAAAAGGGAACAAAGCAAAAACGAGCGCTCACCCACATGGGGTTGGTGCACGACGCCGACAAAGATCGCGTCAAAAAGATGCTTAATATTTAAGCCCCGGTTTCTAATCGTCACCCGGATTCTGGCTCGTCAAGTGCTTTAAACCAAGCCGCCATCGTCCAAAAACCCGTTTAAAATGCCTAGATCAGTGAACAGTGTCGCTTCCCGCGCGAAGCGAAAGAAAATCCTCAAGCAAGCCAAGGGCTACTGGGGTCGCCGTAGCAACGTATGGACGGTCGCCAAAAATGCCGTCGAGAAGGGTCAGGTGTACGCCTACCGCGACCGTCGCCAAAAGAAGCGCGATTTTCGCCGGTTGTGGATACAACGCATCAACGCCGGAGCCCGCGAGCATGGATTGTCGTATTCTCAACTGATGGGAGCTTTGAAAACCGCCGGTATCGATCTGGACCGCAAGGTGCTGGCCGACTTAGCCATGAACGAACCGGCCGCGTTTCAGGCGGTGGTAGAAAAGGTGAAGTAGCTCTTTTCGCCTGGTAGAATATACTGAAGCCTTCGCTTTTTGCGAGGGCTTTTTCACTTCGCTGCTCCTACGTACACCACCTGCTTGGTAACAAAAAATTCTTCTTCAAAGTAATCCGATATGGCATACTGCCGGTAGGGAACGTCCGCTTCGGCCAGTTCATTGGCTAGGTCGCCACCCTTGAGGCACAGTAGCCCGTTAGGAAGTTCGTGCCGCGAAACCGGCAGTAGCTTTTTGCGCGTCCAGGCGTGCAGCAATCCCAGTCGGGCCACCGCCCGGGTAATCACAAAATCGAAGGAACCCTTCACCCGTTCGGCTCGCTGCTGGGTGGCCACCACGTTGTCAAGCTTCAGAGCCTCAGTCACCGCCTGCACCACCTTGATTTTCTTCCCGATAGAGTCTACCAGTCGGAACTGCGTTTGGGGAAACATAATCGCCAACGGAATGCCCGGAAAGCCGCCGCCCGTGCCCACGTCCAGCACCCGCGCGCCCGGCAGCAAGGAAACTACGTGGGCAATGCCCAGCGAATGCAGCACGTGCCGCTCGTAGAAGTTGTCCAGGTCGCGCCGCGAGATCACGTTGATTCGCTCGTTCCACGATTGGTACAAGGGGTGCAACGCCGCCAATTGATCTCGTTGTTGATCGTTTAAATCAGGAAAGTAATCAAAAATGCGCGCTAGTTGTTGGTGAACGGTACTCAAGAAATTGGAAATTAAATATGCTCTTTTTTGTTCTTCACCAGTTCGTACATCAGCTCGCGGGCGCGGTGCAGTTGGGCCTTCACGGTGCCCAGCGGGGCGTCCAGTTCTTTGGCGATCTCATCGTAGGAAAACTCCTGGAAGTAGCGCAGCTTCACCAGCCGCTGGTACTTGGGCGGCAGCTTGGTCACGAAGGCGCGCACCAACTCCTTCTTTTGCTCATTGATCGCCACCTCCTGCGGATCCAGGTTGTTGTCTTCCACATCGATGTTCACCGAGTCGCCGTTGTCATCCTTGAACGATGTGTTCAGGCTGAGCGTTTCCAGCTTCTTTTTCCGAATAAAGTCGATAGCGTTGTTGGTGGCAATGCGGAACAGCCAGGTGCTAAAAGTATAATCTTTTTTGAAGCGGTGCAGACTCTTAAAGGCCTTGGCAAAGGCTTCGATGGTCAGGTCTTCGGCATCGTCGACGTTGCGCACCATTTTGAGCACCATGTGATACACCGGTTTTTTGTAGCGACGCATCAACTCGGCGTAGGCCTGCTCATCGTTTTGCTTGGTCGCTTCGTCGATGAGCTTAAAGTCTTCCAGTGCCTTCTTTGAAAACTCTTTTTTTAGTTCTTCCATGGTACATTCGTAGTAACAACCGCCCGGGTTCCGATCACTATATAGTAGATAACGTGCAGAAAATCCAATATTGGCAGTAGTGCTAGGTTTATTGGATCGTGCAAGCGGCGTCCGGCAACTCGTAGTCCGGCGGCTAATATAAGCCATCGGAACAGAAACACTCCGACGATTGCCTGCCAATGATCACTTAAAATCAGTAGCAAGATTCCGGCCATCCATACCAACACGGTGCTCACGGAAAGGGTGCCCAACCATAGTTTGTCCCGATGAGTGTAGTGCTGACTGGCGTGCAAATGACGGGTTTTTTGGTGAAAATACGCGCTTAAGTTGGTTTTAGGCACCGAATAGACCAGCGCTTCGGGAGCTAGCGTAACCCCGGTGTTGGCCCCGTGCGCGTGCTCATTGACCCATAAATCGTCGTCACCCCCCACCACCGTGCGGTGTTTTTCAAACTGCTGCCCTCGCGCAAAAAACGATTTTCGGTAGGCTAAGTTTCTCCCCACCCCCATGTAGGGGTGGCCGGCCAGGGCGCTCCCGAGGTACAACAGTCCGGTATGCAGCGTTTCGTAGGCGATGAAGCGGTTCAGCCATCCCGCTTGGCGCCGGTAAGGGGAGTACCCCAGCACCACCTGGGTGCGGCCGCGGAGCGGAGCGGACATCCGGGCTAACCACTGAACACTAGCCGGTCGGCAGTCGGCATCGGTGAGCACCAGCCGGTCGTAGCGGGCGGCCCCAATGGCCAACTGCAGGGCGTGCTTCTTGGGGTGGATACCGTCGGGGCGCACATCAGTAGTGACAATGCTTAGCTGCGGATGGATTTGTTGTTGCGCCCGCAGAAACGAGCGCGTTTCGTCGCTAGAGGCATCGTCGGCCACCACCACCTCGAAGCGCGGGTGCTGTTGCTCAAAAAGAAGCGGAAGCAGCATTTTCAAATTTTGGTGCTCATTGCGGGCGCAAACAATAACCGAAGTGCTCTCCGGGGAAGCAGAAATCCTTTCGGCGGGCCTTTGGTACCCGCTGAGGTGCCACCCCAGGTAGGCGTACAAGAAGCAAGCGTAAGCAACGGCCCCTCCGAATAGTATCCAAAGCGATAGGTTTAGAATCATTTCACGAAATACGCCAGCCTGTCCGGTTGCGCACCATTATTGTAGCGGAATCAATGGATTTAGCCCGCCGGATACGAACAAAAGCGCGTTGTATCTACGTTGTCGTACCAAAGGGAGAAAAATTTTATACCGTGACCATTGACTTCTTCTTCGCGGCCATCATTGTTTTATTCGTGCAGTACACGGCCGTGTTTCTGTTCATCAAGCTGAGTCCGCGCCGCTCGGCCGAACACTCTCTGGGGTTTTACGCCCTGGCCGCCCTGGTGGGCACGGTGGGCTTTAGCCTGATCTTTGGTTTGTACAAGTGGTACTTTGGCTTCACCTTCGTGAGCCTGGACTACGAACTGGCTCGCAACTGCTTGGGACTGATCACTTTCTTAATGATCGGCAAGATTTACGGCCTGATGCCCCTGGAGTTCATGATTCGCAATTTGCAGTAATTGCAGTTGATAGTCCATAGTAAGCTGTTGACTGTCGTCTATGGACTATCGACTTTCTCCCCCGCTAGCCTTACTGCACTAGAAAGGAACACTGGCGGTAGTTTGATCAACGTAAATGATCCGATCGTAGAGAGTTGGGCTAAACCCACGGTAATAATTGCTGGGTTGATTATTATAGGCGGATCCTACCGATAAGTAAGTGGTGCCCTGGGCGAAGTAATCATTCCACACATCATGCTTTTGCAGATCAGAAACTGCCACGGTGAACGTAGCGTGACTTGCGTTAGAAAATACCCCATTTAAAGAGGTAGCCATCGGAGCAGCGTCAATGGTTTGCTTTCCTAATCCAGTAAACTTTTCATCCTCAACCTCCACGGCCGTGAAATCTCCTCGCGAGAACATAAACGCCACCGTCGTGTAGTCATCCGCGAGATCGTTGGTCAAGTTGAACCCAATGGAGCCGTAGGCCGGGTCGTTCGCTACGTGCGCGTTGTGCGCCCATAACACTATTTTCTCGTCGGGGTAATGCTCGAGCAACCACGCTGTGTTTTCGGCCATGTAGCGGTCGCGGTAGTTCATGGCGTAATCTTGAACGGTGCGATAATATTTCACCTCGGAAACCTGCCGCACCACCCGAAGCAATCTTTGGTGCAGGGCAAAGGCTGGCGAAGAAGTGTTGGCCACCATCAGTGCTTGCCGATCCACCAACAATTTTTGCAGGGTGTCCAGTTGATCGAGGTACGAGGCGAACTGCTCTTCGCTATAATCCTTGAACCCGTTCTCCGAACCTGTTTCGGCTTCGGCAAGAATGGGGTCGGCCCGCTCCCGAAGAGAAGCGTCGGCGGTGGACAAGTACTGACGAACTAGGTCCGGATGAAACGTATTGTACTGGCAATCTATACCAGCGTAGTGCACCCGCTCACCCGGTGGTTTACCAACGTTGTATTCGCTCATCCACTCCAACAGGTTGCGTACTTCCAGAGTGCGCCAGGTCCAGAAGTGCATTTTCTCCGACATCAGTGAAGCGATTTCACTCTTGCGCCCCGCCTGGATGGCTTCGTTGATGAACAGTGATTCGCCAAAATCGGCCTCGAAGGCAAACACACGGTAGCCGTGCTGCTCTACCAAATACCGAAATATGCGGCGTTTGGCGTTGAAGAACTCGGCAGTTCCGTGGGTGGACTCACCCAGTGCCACGATAGGTTTATCCGCAATCGGATCTAAGAAGGCCAGCTCCGCATCCCCCCAGCGAAGCGGATCGCTATCCAGCGGGACCAGTTCGGTTTCCAAAGTGGGCAGCAAAGTCGCCACCTCGGGGTTGAGGTCTGCTTCGTCGTCGGACTGGCAAGACATCAGCAGTAGCAACCCGGCCAGCAGGGCGCGGGGGCGGGCGGTGGTAGGAAAGACCAAAGAAATCAGCATGGGGGTAGGGGTAGTGATGAACGTTTGGTTTAGAACACTTACGCGTTGCTCAAGATACGATATGCCCGGCACAATTGCCAGGAGCGGCGTCTATGCTTCTTTCAGCACCTCCCACAGCGCATTAATGGCTTGTTGCAACTCTTCCCACGCAATATTGAGGGCGGGCACCAGGCGCACCGTGTTGCCCCCCACCGCGCTGGCGATTACCTGTTTCTTGAGCAGGCGGTCCACCGCCGGGCGGGCGGGTTGGTTCAGTTGCACACCCAGCATCAGGCCTTTCCCGCTGACTCCGAGCACCGCCGGGGCTTCTGGCATCTTCTCTTTCATGTAGGCAACGGCCCGTTCGCCTAGGTCGCGGGCGCGCTCGGCCAGTCGCTCCTCGTCGATTACTTCCAGGGTAGCCAAGGCCGCGGCGCAGGCCAGCGGATTTCCCCCGAAGGTGGTGCCGTGGTCCCCTTTGTCCAGCGCATTGGTGACGGACTCTTTGGCCAGCGTGGCCCCAATCGGTACGCCGCTGCCCAGGGCCTTGGCCAGGGTCACGATGTCGGGAAGCACGCCCACCTGCTCGTAGGCGAACAAACTACCCGTCCGTCCCATGCCGCACTGGATTTCGTCGAAGATCAGTACGATGTCGTGTTCGTCGCAGAGTTGGCGCAGCCCCTGCAAGAAAGCCGGATCGGCCACCCGGATGCCGCCTTCCCACTGCACCGGCTCCACCAGAATAGCGGTTGTCTTCTCATCAACCACCGCCCGCACTCCCGCCAAATCATTATAAGGAGCCCGCCCGAAACCGGCCGGGATGGGGGCAAAGCCCTGCTGGTACTTCTCTTTGCCCGCCGCGGTGGTGCCCAACGTGCGTCCGTGAAAGCAGCCTTCCATCGAAATGATGGTACCGTCTTTTCCGCGACTGCTGCCGTACTTGCGGGCCAGTTTGATAGCCGCCTCCACTGCTTCGGCCCCCGAGTTGCTTAAAAATACCCGCTCTAGTCCCGACCGCTGGGCCAGCAGTTGCGTCAACTGCATCTGCGGCTCGGTGATAAACAGGTTAGACACGTGCATCAGTTTGGCCGCCTGCGCCTGGATGGCGCGCACCACCTTCGGGTGACAGTGTCCCACGCTGGTCACGGCGATGCCCGCCAGCACGTCGATGTAGGGCCGCCCTTCGGTGTCCCACACCCGCGACCCTTCGCCCCGCACCAGCGTGATCGGGTAGCGGTTGAACAAGGGCCAGTAGTGGTTTTGATCGATGGTTTGGGGGGATGAGTGGGTCATAAGGACAGGTTTTGTTGGGATTGTAAGATAGTAGTTTAAATGATGGTGGGTGTTGGATATTGGATGGTAGATGTTGGATGTTGGATGTTGGATGTTGGATGTTGGATGTTGGAATTTCGCAACTTGTTTCTAATCTCGACTTTACTAGTGAGGGTAAGAACCCAAAGGGAAGCGGAGTAGTATATTGAAATGACCAAAGATCAATATGCTATGTTCCGTTTTCCAATTGAGTTCTTGCGATTAATGGTACCATTTAAGATGCTATTTTCCAAATCAGTGTTCAAGCTTGCGGTTCCTCTGCTCAGCGGAGCTATTCTTACCACGGGTAAGCGCACGGTAACTTCGGCTCTGCGTGTGGTAGGCTTGAGTGAGGAGCGCAACTTTCCCAAGTATCACCGGGTGCTAAGCCTGTCTAAATGGTCAGCCCGGAAAGCGGCTAAAATATTGCTTGGGCAGTTGCTAGATTGCTTTCTGCCTGCCGGTCCGGTGGTGGTAGGCATTGATGAGACCATAGAACGCCGATGGGGTCCCAAGATTAAGGCGCGAGGTATCTACCGAGACAGTGCACGTAGTAGTCGTACTCATTTGGTTAAAGCCAGCGGTCTGCGTTGGATGAGTGTGATGTTACTAGTGCCTATCGGTTGGGCCGAACGCGTATGGGCTTTGCCGTTTCTAACGGTGTTGGCCCCTTCTGAGCGATATCATCATCAGCAAGGCAAAGCGCATAAAAAGCTTACGGATTGGGCCCGGCAGATGCTTCTACAAGTCAAGCGGTGGTTACCCAGTCGCTCATTGATTGCCGTGGGGGATAGCAGCTATGCCGTTATAGATATGCTAAACGCTGTTAAAGAGCAACTATGTGTAATTACCCGCTTGCGTTTGGATGCCGCTCTCTATGAACCGGCACCACCCCGGCGGCCGGATCAACCAGGGCGCCCCCGCAAGAAGGGCAAGCGTTTACCGACCTTACAGCAGTATCTGCATGATGAAGAATTGCCTTGGCAGAAGATTGTAGTTTCTCAATGGTACGGTAAGAAACAACGGGTGTTGGAAATAGTCTCGGCTACCGCCGTATGGTATCATAGTGGCAAACCAGTGTTACCTCTTCGCTGGGTACTTATTCGCGATCCGGAAGGCAGACTCGAACCGATAGCTCTGCTCTCTACTGACCAAGAATTGTCTGCCCAAGATATTGTTAGCTATTTTGTGCGACGTTGGTGCGTAGAAGTTACCTTTCAAGAGGGAAGAGCACATCTGGGTCTAGAAACCCAACGCCAGTGGTCTGACTTAGCCATTGCCCGTACCACTCCGGTGCTACTGGCGCTCTTCTCTATTGTTACTCTGCTGGCAGAAAGGCTGCATCAACAGAAAAAACTACACATAGCTACCGCTGCTTGGTACCGCAAGAGGCATCCTACCTTTAGTGATGCCTTAGCTTCAGTAAGGCAGTATTTATGGCAAAAAAGCAATTTTTACATGTCCCAAAAAGATACCGACATGGTGAAAATACCTGAAGCACAGCTCAGGCTCTGGCAGCAAACTATCGCCTGGGCCGCTTAGTAGTAAAGCCGAGCTAATATCCAATATCTAATATCCTTGCCATCCAGAAGATCATCTAATATCCTTGCCACTCAGAAAATCATCCAATTCAAGGCGCTAGCCGTTCAATCACCCATTGGTCTTCGTTCTGCCGTTGGTAACGGAGCCGGTCGTGCAGGCGGCTCGGGCGACCCTGCCAGAACTCCAGTCGGTGGGGTTGCAAGGCAAAACCACCCCAGTGCGGCGGGCGCGGAATGGGCTGGTTTCCGAACTGCTCGGCCAACTCCCGTTGTCGTTGTTCCAGCACGGTGCGGTTGGCGATCACTTCGCTTTGGGGCGATACCCAGGCCCCTAATTGGCTGCCCCGCGGACGACTGTGGAAGTAGGCAGTGGAGCGTTCGTCGCTGAGTTTACTAACCGCCCCCTCGATGCGCACCTGCCGCTCCAGTTCGGGCCAGAAAAAGGTAAGCGCGGCGTAGGGTTGCTGTTGCAGTTGCTGCCCCTTTTGGCTGCGGTAGTTGGTGTAGAACAGAAAGTTGCCATCTTCGATGCCCTTGAGCAGCACGATGCGGGCGGTGGGGCGTCCGTCGGCCGACACCGTGGCCAGGTGCATGGCGTTGGGTTCGTGGATTTGCGCGCGTTGGGCATCGGCAAACCAGCGCTCAAACTGCGCCACGGGGTCGGGTAGCACGTCGGGGCGGTCGAGTGATCGTTGGGTATATTCCTGGCGGAGGTCGGCGAGTGTGGTATCCATCGTTGCCGGGCAAAGGTAGAAAAATTGGAAGAAAGTACGGTTAAAATCCGTAAAATTGCGACGCATGATGCTTATTCCCTTCAATCATTTCTACCTATGAACAATCCTGCCTCACTACAAATTCGTCGACAACGCCTGCAATAAAAGCTGGCTCGCTACGGACTACCTACTGAGATTACTTATTTGCCGTATTTGGACTACGCAGAAGTAACGTGGCAACCGCCGGAAGAAGCCGCGCAGCGAATCGTCATTTTGCAAACGCTCAGTTACTTGGCGCATGATCTGGACCAACGAGAGGGAGCCGCTGACTGGCTGATGGATGAAGGGTTATGGGAAGCGGTATCGCCAAAAGAAAGAGATTTCTTGACCAAGCCTGAACCAAGTCAAGAAGAGTTGATTGCCTTTAGCTGGCACGCCGAGGCAGTACACACGCTGGCTTGGGCGCTCGGTCTATTTGACAAAATTGAAGCGCCTACTGACACCTGCGATATGGAGCAGCTTGGGCAAGTTCTTCCGGCGCTGGCCGAACCGCTGGGTAATTTCACCCGGGAACAAGCGTACCGTCCGATAGAAGACATTTTTGACGAAAACCTGTTCAATGAGCTTGCTACGGGCCACTTTCGCGACGTGAGCCTGGGCTTGCATAGCTATGAAGGGCCGATCAACCCCGCCGTTTCATTCGAAAGACACCGCGTTCTTAACTGGCTGAGAAAGTTTTCGGGCGGGGAAGCCTGGGACGATACGCATACGGATACCTAAGTGCGATCAACTATGCTGAGAATGACGATTGGTTATTCATCCCGTAAGCTATCGACCGGGTTGCGTCGGGCGGCTTTCAGGGTTTGGGCACTGACCGAGAGCAAGGCGATGAGCAGGACTAACAAACTAGGCAGAAGAAGTGACCACCAACGAAGGGGTACCCGAAAAGAAAAACTCTCAAGCCAGTTGGTGATAAAGTAGTTGGTGACAGGAATAGCAATGGCTAGAGCTATTAAAATTAGCCTGACGTAATCTTGAGAAAGAAGCCAAAGTACACTACCGGCTGAGGCTCCCAACACTTTTCTGATGCTAATTTCTCTGGTACGTTGGGTGGTGGTATAGGAAGCTAAACCAAAAAGACCTAAACCCGCTATCACAATAGCCAATGCAGAAAAGAAGGTGAAAAGTCGGCTAAACTTAACTTCGGCTTGATACTGCTGATCAAAGTAGTCATCCAAAAAGAAGTAATCAAAAGCATTTCCCGGATAATACTCCTTGTAGGTAGTCTCTACGGTTGCTAATAGCTGCCGAAGATCACCGTAGCCATTTAAAGAGGGCGGACTAATCTTGATGGATAAGTAAGTAGGTTCCGATGCGTCAACGACAAACAGCAGCGATTCATAATCCTGCGCTACCGAATGTTGATGGTGGTTCTTCACCACCCCAACCACCTCTCTTTTTTCTCCTACCGCCGGGACAATGGTTTGCTGAAGAGCGGTTTTAGAATCGTGAAACCCTAAGAGTAAAGCCGCTGCTTCATTGATAAGTATTGTCTTGCCTTGCGCATCCCTTTGATTTTCTGCAGAAAGATTTCTTCCGGCCACAATCTCTGCCTGGTAAGTAGCTACAAAATCGGCATCCATTTTTAGGGTAGCGATGGTATGCGCATTTTCCCAAGTTTCGTTTAACCGCTTGTACCTGGCAACGTTTCTCACGTCGGTTCCGGGAATCGCACTGCTGGCACTAACGTTTGTCGCTACAGATTGCCGTCGTAAAGCCTGCTTAAAAGCTTCCGTACGATTTTTTTCGTTCTCTCCGGTCATCGTTGTAGGGCCCCGCACGATGAGTAGTTGATCCAGTTGGACGCCCAAATCCTTATTCCGCATGTACTGAATCTGCTGAACGACGATCAGGGTTCCGGCTATCATCGCGATTGAAACTGCATACTGAAATACCACTAAACTTCTTCTTAGTAAAACACCCTGCGAGGAACTTCTAAACTGTCCCTTCAAGACAACTACCGGCCGGTGACGGGAAAGAACCAAAGCGGGATAAAGACTAGCCAGTATCGGACCTAAGAATAGCAAGAACAGCAGAAGTGGTACGATGTAGGGGCTATTCCATAGTACATCGGCGAGCGAAGTAGTGATAAAGTAATGGGCAAAAGGCAGAGTTCCGTAGTAAACTAAAAAACTGAGCAGTAGCGCGAAGGCATTGATTAGAAGGGATTCTAAAAGAAATTGACCCACTAGTTGCCACTGATGTGATCCCATCACCTTTCTGATTCCCACTTCTCGAGCTCGATCCAGCGATCTTACAGTAGAAAGATTGACGTAATTCACGTAGGCAATGAGGAGAATGATCCCCGCGATAATGCTGATAAACGTAACGGTCGCAGCGTTACCATTGGCTGATAACTCGTCCTGAAATCCGGAATGCAGATGAATGTCGGCCAGTGGTTGCAGATGAAATTCCATTGATGAGCCGGTCTGATTCATCTGCTTGTCTACTACCGTATTGATCTTCGCCTCCACTGTGGAAACGTCTAACGACGGTACTACCTGAATATAGGTATAAAATCCGGGCCATCCCCAGTTTTCTTCCAGAGGAATCATGCTGCTGGCTTCCAATCTTTCTAACGTGGAAAAGGAAAAGAGAAAGTCAAAGTTCAAATGCGAATTCTGGGGTACATCCTCTGCAACTGCACTAACGGTAAAGATCGCTTGGTTAGAACCGTCGTTCCAACGCAAACTAGAACCGATAGGATCACTATCGCCAAAGTATTTCTTAGCAATTTCAGACGTGATAACCGCCGTGTTTGGATCAGTCAGAGGGTGATTGCTTCCACTAATAATTTTCAGAGAGAAGATGTCAAAGAATGAAGCGTCGGTGAAATAGATACCTTTCTCGTTAAAACTTAGCGGTGAACGGCCTTCGCCGCAACTAACGGTTCCGACTATCGGGTAAATTCTGGTTACCGATACAATTCCGGGTATCTCATTTTGTAAGACGGTGGCCAATGGACTATACGCGGCGGCTGATTGACTCTGTAACTCTCTTTCTTGATAAAACTCATGCGTTACCCGATAGATGTTCTCGCTATCTTCGTGAAACCGGTCAAAACTTGTCTCAAAGGTGACGTAATTGACAAGCAGCAAACCGGCCGTCATTCCCAAAACCAGACCCAATGCGTTGATAAGGGTAAAGGTCTTATTCCGAACAAAGTTGCGGAAGGCGATTTTAAAGTAGTTGCGGATCATGACGACGGAGGTTAGGGAGAAACTGCTGGGCTACAGTACCTATCCTCTGCCACAAAAGCCAGCTTTTTGCAGTGAAGCGTCCCTATTGTGCAGGGAACGTCCGCTACGGATAGAGCAGATACTTCTTTCTCATCCGTTTGTAGTCCGACAAACCGGGTTCCCAGCTTTTCCGGATCTCCGCTTCCGAAACCCCCTGAACGATCTGTTCTCGAAAATCAGCGGTGCCAATGAGGTTCTCGATCACTCCCATCTGGTTGCTCAGTTTGGAGTCAAAAAACTTTTCTTGGTGAGGATGCGCTTGGTACAGCTCAATGATCCACGATAGATTTATTTGCTTGCGCTCACGAAGCCGGTCCGTATCAACGTTTCGCAGGTCAAGCCCGTAGCACACTTGCCCCTTGAACAGCGGGTTTTCGGCCATGCCCTTAATGCCTTCGGGCACAAAACTAAAATCGTACTGGCCCCGCAGTTCGGGACTGCCCAACACCGTGAAAGGAAAGTAGGTGCCCCGCCCGTGGTTCAGATAGGTGCCCTCGAACATACAGGTAGACGGATACAACAGTACGGACTGCTGCGTATTTAAATTAGGCGACGGACTAACCGGCAGCTCGTAGGACAGGTCGTGGTGATAATTCGCTACCGGAATTACCTCAATGTCGCACCGAACGCCCCCGGTGAGCCACCCCTCCCCGTTGGCCATCCGAGCAAACTCCCCGACGGTGAGCCCGTGCGACATTGGCAGGGGAAACATGCCGATGCCCGACTTGTATTGCATGTCCAGCACCGGGCCGTCGATCAAGTAGCCATTGGGGTTGGGCCGGTCGAGGATGATCAATTTCTTCTGGTTCTCTTGGCAGGCCTCCATCAGGCGTACCAACGCATTGATATTGGTATAGAACCGGCACCCCACGTCCTGCAGGTCGTAGATCACAATATCCACGTCGGCCAAGTCGGCCTGACTGGGCTTTTTCTTTTTTCCGTAAAGTGATATGATAGGAATGCCGGTTGCCGGGTCTGTTTCGTCCCGCACGCTCACCCCCGCGCTGGCCGCTCCCCGAAAACCATGTTCGGGACCAAAGATTTTAACAATGTCTACGCCGAGGCGCAGCAGGCTATCCACCAAGTGCTGCTTGCCAATAATGGTGGTGGGGTTTGCCATCAAAGCGACGCTCTTGCCGCGCAGCAGGGGCAGATACCGCTCGGTTTGTTCGGCACCGGTCACTATTCCGGCAGAAAAAGGACGCCCGGTGTCGCTGTCCGGCATTTGGTCTTGCGCGAAAAGTTGTCCGCAGATCGCTAAGAGGATGCCGGTTTGAAAATATAGTAGTTGGTGGTTCATGGTGGGGTAGGCAAAGTTATCACTTACTTTTCTTCCAACAAACCGCAATTTCTTACCGGGTAAGGTTTTGGGTTTTCTTCGGTTGAAACGTATAGGTTGGCGTGATTTACTTTGCAGCATGTTCAACAAAATGACAAACTGATGATTAAGTACCGCGCGGTGGGTCGCCGCAAGCCCGGCGAGACCACCGGACCCGTTAAGTACTACGCCAGCACGGTGCTGGACGGAGAAGTAGACCTGCTAGAACTTTGCCAGGAGATTGAAAGAATTTCTACGGTGAGCGAAGCCGACACCATGGCCGTGTTAACCTCTTTGGTCGGGGTGATTCCGGACAAGCTGATTAAAGGAAAAACTGTTCGTCTGGGCGACCTGGGCAGCTTTAGCCCGTCGATTGGTAGCCATCCGATGGAAAAGGAAGAGGATGTGAACAGCAGCAGCATCCGCAGCAACAAGGTGCTTTTTAAGCCCGGAAAGCGGATTAAGAAAGTAATGAAGACGGCCGACTACAAGAAAGCCTGATAGTTTTACGCTTCCGTACGTTAAAGGCCTCGCGCAAGCGGGGCTTTTTTTGTTCGACAGCCCGCCAAACGGCCACTTTTCGGTGCCGTTCCGCCGCGTAAAACGTCCCGTTGTTTTACTCGAAACGTCGGACGTTTTACTTGAAACGTCCTGTCGTTTTGGTGGGCGAATCAGGTTAGTTTTTTCTGTTCTCCGGGCCCTTCAAGTAGAAACTTTTTTTACCCAGACTCTTCCCTTCCGAGGGAGTAAATAGAATGTTTCCTAAATTCTCGGGCATTGGTAGCGATGAACTACCCCACTGCGCCGTAAGGTTTCCTGAAAATACTACTTATTTCCGGCCGGAATGCGCACTTTGTGCCCATTGCGTACGTCTCTCGAAGAAATTTGCGTTTCTGGCCTCTAATACCATGTGATTACTCACATCGGCCGTTTCGGAATTTATTGGAAAAAAGCGGATATTTTCGGTATATTAATGGTATGACGGATAAGCCGGATGCAGATGCGCACGATGAGCAGAAGTAGAAAAAGGGATAGAAATGGATGTTTAGATAAGCAGTTGTCTAAAACCGGAAAGTCTGGTCATAAGAAAAATAACGGCAACTTATCACAGTTACCCGCCAGTATCAGGTGGATAACGGAGACATTGCGGTTATCCAATTGTTACCCACAATACGAATAAAACTGATATCAGATAAAATTATACTATGAGAAGAAAGCATTTTTTATCAATTTTACCTGGTATTATTTTTGTCCCAGAAATTTTAAAGAGTATGAATGTGCCAGATTTTAAGGATTATAATAAATTTATGAATGAGAAAATAAATTGGGAGGAAGTCCGTAATCACTTTTATTTTGATGAAAAATTTATTGACTTAAGGACATTTGCAGTAAGCCCTATACTTACACAAACACTTGACCATTTCACTCAAAATTATAGACGCATTCAGGCTTTCCCATCAGACCGTAATCACGGAATTGCCAATGGAAATAAGGAGATGCTTCGAGTGAGAATTTCAGAAAATTTAAACTGTTCTTTTGAAGAAGTGGCTATTATGCGTAGCACGACCGAAGCTCTTAATAATGCCTTAATGGGAATCAAACTCAATAAAGGAGATGAGGTTTTAGCATCTATTCACGAGTATGATAGTATGATGGCAACTTTGGAACAGAGAAGAATAAGAGAAGGGATTAAGGTAAGTAGAGTTGAAATACCTTATAAACCTTCTTCCAAGGAAGAAGTTCTAGAATGTTTCAAAAAAAGTGTAACCTCTAAAACTAAAGTTATATTAATATCCCATATCATTTGGATAAGTGGTCAAATTTATCCAATAGAGGAAATATGCAAATGGGCTCGAGGGAAAAATATTATAACTGTAGTAGATGCTGCGCAGAGCTTCTCACATATAGAAACAGATGTAAGAAAAATCGATTGCGATTACTTTGGCGCTTCACTTCACAAATGGTGCGCAGCGCCTCTAGGTACAGGTTTTTTGTATATAAAAAAGAAAAAAATCTCTGAAACATACCCGTTATTTGCTCATTATCAATTTGGTTCTGATTCAGAGCGAATAGAAAAATTTGAAAATTTTGGATCAATAACACCCATTTTCGATAGCTGTGTGAACAGTCTTGACTATTGGACAAATCTTGGTAATGATACAAAAAGATTAAGAATTCAATTTCTGAAAAACTACGTAGCAGACAAACTAAAAAACATCAACGAAGTAGAGATTGTAACTAATCTAGAGCCTGAAAATTCTTGTGGAATACTTTACTTTAAGGTTGAAAATAAAAGTGCTAGTATATTAAAAGAGAGACTCTTCAACGATTATAAAATTGCTGTACAAGCTATCGAAAATTATAAAAATAATTATGTCGATTACAAAGGCGTAAACGCTATTGGTATTGCTACACCAGTTTTTATCCTAAAAGAGCAATTAGATCACTTTATAGACAGTTTAAAGAAGATAATTTAAAACAGATATAAGAAATTATGAAAAGTTCGGAATTATAACAATGATTTTTGCAACCGTTTTGATGAGTTGCAATACGGATAAATCAAAAACCAAAATAGAAAATCCTGAATTCAGCACAACCGAAAAGAAAACAGATACACTGATAAAACATCTAAAACCTTTTAAATCGGAACTGCCAACAATCGGACTTTTGATGTATAACGGAGTTTTACAAAGCGAAGTAATCGCATCATCGGATGTTTTTGCAAAATCGACAGAAGACGGAAAACGATTATTCAATGTCGTGTCGATTGCAGAAACGGAAAACCAAATCACAACAGAAGAAGGAATGCACTTTGTTCCAGATTGTACATTTGAGAATTGTCCAAAATTGATAGTTTTATTTGTGCCGAGTGCTTATGATATGTACGCACAAGTACACAATGAAAAAATCGTGAATTTTATAAGAGAGAAAGACAAGGAAACAGAATATACCGTGAGTAATTGTGCTGGTGCGCAATTAATTGGCGAATCTGGAATTGCGGACGGAAAGAAAATAGTTACGTGGATTGGTGGTGGCGAACAATTACAAAAAAATTATCCGAATCTAAAAGTACAAGATGATAGTGAAGTTACATTTGTGGAAGACGGAAAATATCTATCTTCAAATGGTAATTTGGCGAGCTATATTTCTGCCTTGAATTTATTGGAAAAAATGACAAGTACCGAGCATAGAAAATTTATAGAAAGTTATCTCTATCTCGACAGGCTTCAGAATTGGAACGAATAAGTACTGTGGGCAACAATGTATATAAAAAATAGCGCGAGCAGTTGCAAACACAAAGGTTCGGGCACTTTTTCGAGGTCGCCAAATTTTAAATTTGGCTATTTGAGAAAAGAAAGATAAATAGAAAAATTTAAAAATTCGGCTTGAGTACAACCGAATGGATAGCGCCCTTTTTCAGCGCTACTTTTCATATACTCGACAGTTATCGCCATTACAAAAATGAAAGCATTTATATTTCTTTTAGTAATTTACAGTCTTCCTGTATCTGCTCAAACCCAAGTTGGGGTTATTAACGATCCAGATGGATACACTAATATTAGAAAGGGGAAAGGTACTAATTATCCTATTGTAGGCAGCATTGAGAGGGGGGAAAGGTTTGAGTTTTACAAAAGTGATAGTAATTGGTGGATGGTAAAGTTAGGGGATAGCATTCAGGGATTTATGTATAGTGATAGAATAAAGCCTTTAGAGGAAGTTAAATGTGCCTGTTATGAAAGCCATTTGCTAGGTTCACCGAGTGAAATGAGTCCGTCTTTCACAGCTAAACTAGCTAACGGAAACAAAGTATCAATTTGTGGCTATTTACAGTCAAAATTGTCTAGCCGAACTATTGAGATTAGTGAATTTGCTGCGTTTGATTGTGCCACTGAACAGATACTAGCAGAATATGGAGCCGTACAATACTGTAGAGTAGAAAACAAAAACAACGAGCTAATAATCACCGAACTAATTAACCTTCCGGTAGGTAAGGATTGGCAGTTTAATATGGTACCCTATGCTGAACGAACTATAACATCAAAAGACCTACAAATTATCGTAAGCGATGTTAAACCTGTTCTTGAAGTTCCTAAACTGGATGATGAGAAGATAGAAGAGTTCTTACAGTCTGTTCGAGATCAGCAAGGGGGCGGCAAGTTGGAAAACTGGGAACGTGATATCATGAAACTTTTGATCTCTGCTTTACACGGCAATCAAGAAGCAGCGGACATTCTACTAAACTTAGAATCACACATTGATTTTAAGACAGATGGTGCGCAAGCAGAAACGTATGGTGATGCTCTAGCAGCTTATCGGTGGATGAAGAAATGAAAATACTGTTGGTATAAAACTCAAACACCGGCACAATGCCGATGGCTACCCCGGTCCCCAAGACCTTAACCCAGAAGCGGGTTATGTCTTTGTATATCTTCTGCTTGGTTTTGAGGATTTCAACGTGCAGTGGTGACCAATTGGCTACTTTCGTTCTTTTCTCTAGTGCGGCAGCTTGTTCTTGACCAATCCGCACACCCAGGTGCCAACGATGGCACTGAGCAGTACCACCACGATGACCGAGTAGCCGTAGCCAATCAGGGTATAGATCGGTCCCGGACAGGCCCCCACCATCGCCCAGCCCAGTCCGAAGATGGTGCCACCGAGCAAGTAGCGGGCGATGCTGCGGTCTTTAGGGGTGAAGATAATCGAATCACCCGTTGCGGATTTGAGGTGCCTACGCTTGATGATGGCGGTGCCGATGATGCCGACCACCACGGCCGAGCCGATCACCCCGTACAGGTGAAAGGCATCAAGGTGAAACATCTCGTAGATGCGGTACCAGGAGATCACCTCGGACTTAGTCAGGACGATACCGAAGAAGATGCCGACGACAAAGAAAGGGACGTACTTTTTCATCAGACTAAAGCGTCAGGAGTGAAGGTAGAATAAAGTAGGTCATAATGAGTCCCCCGATGAAGAAGCCAATCACCGCGATCAGCGAGGGCCACTGGAGGTTGCTCAGGCCACTGATGGCGTGGCCCGAGGTGCACCCCCCGGCGTAGCGAGCCCCGAAGCCCACCAGGAAGCCGCCACCCACCAGCATGATAAAGCCTTTGAGCGTGAGCAAAGCTTCCCAGCGGAAGATGCTTTCGGGCAGATACTCCGCCCCGGGGTTCTCCACCCCAAGCGATTGCAAACGGGTGACCGTGGCTTCAGCCAACTGAATCGGTTCGAGATCGGGGAACCACTGAGCAGCGACCAAGCCTCCGACCATTGCCCCGGCCACGAACGCCAGGTTCCAGGTCTGGTCCCGCCAGTCGAAGCGGAAGAATTCGCTGGTTTTTCCGGCACCCACCGCCGCACAGGTAGTGCGTAGGGTAGAAGATACACCGAAGGTCTTTCCCAGGTAAAGCAACGTAAACATCACGGCGGCAATCAACGACCCGGCCACGTACCAGGGCCAGGGCTGACTTATTATATCAATCACGTCTTTCACGATAGTATTTGGTTTTGCCTCACATCGCCATGCACGGCTCCGGTGACAAATCGCCATGCGTGGCGATTCTAATGGAAATTTTTCACGGCTTCGCTCAGGTCGTAGACCTGGGCTTCGGGCCGCGCGCCTTCCAGGATACTGGACCCGGCCGCCGACCGGTACCCACCGGCACAGTGCACGACTATCGGCTTATCAGTAGGCACTTCAGACGCCCGGTCGGCCAGTTCGGGCAGCGGGATGTTAATGGCGTGCTCAAAGAGCCGGTTCCCGTCGGCTTCCGAAGCGTTGCGCACGTCCACAATGGTGTAGTCCTCGGGGTGCGCCCCAAAGTGCTCCAGCTCCATTCGCTGACTCTGCTCCTGCCAATGCTCAGGAGCCACCAGGGTGCCTTTAATGTGGGTCTCGTAGCCAATCTTAGCGGCGCGCCGCACCACGCGGTCCCGTTGCGCCTCATCTTCGGCCACCAGGTAGAAGGGTTTATTCGAGGCAACGAGCGCTCCCAACCAAGTCTCAAACTTGGCTCCCTCCTGGATATTGATTGCCCCTTTCGTGTGTCCCTGCTTGAAGAGCGCTTCTAAGCGGACATCCACCACGGGATAGCCGGCCTCCAGCGGTTCATCGGCCTTCACCGAAGGAATACCGCGCAGGCTGTCTTCTAAAGGAGCCAGGCCCTCGCGGTTGAGCGCTACGTCGTAAGGGAAGTACTGCGGAATGAAGGGCGGATTTTCTAGTAAGGTTTTGACAAACTGCTCTCTATCCTGCACCTGAAAGGCCCAGTTCTGCACTCGCTCTTTGCCGATGGTGCTGGAGGTCTCCGGACCCATGTTCTTGCCGCACAACGATCCGGCCCCGTGGGCGGGGTAGACAATCACATCGTCCTCGATCTTCTTGAACACATCGTTGATGGTATGATACATCTGGCGGGCCAGGATTTCCCGCTTAGATCGCAGGTTGCCTACTCCTTCGCGCAAGTCCGGTCGGCCCACGTCGCCCACGAACAGCGCGTCGCCGGTGTAGACGGAATGCGGATCTCCTTGTTCGTCGAGCAACAAATAGGTGTTGTGGTCGGGGGAGTGGCCCGGGGTGAACAGGGCGCGCATCGTCACGTTCCCAATCCGCACTTCGTCGCCATCATCCACGGTGTGGTGGGGATAAGAGGCTCCCACCTGCGAGTTGATGTAGGTTGGGGCACCGTGTTTTTCGTGAAACTCCCGATGACTGCTGGTGAAGTCGGCGTGGGGATGGGTTTCAAACACCGCTACAATTTTGCCCCGGTGCTGCTGGGCAAAGTCCAGGTAGGGCTGCGGATCGCGGCCCGGATCGACCAGAGCCACTTTTCCGTCACTGACAATAGCGTAGGAGGCGTGGGCCAGTGCTTTGTCATAAAACTGTTTTACTTCCATGATTGGGGAGGTTTAAAATGATTACTTCTGGTATCGGAGGTTATCTTGTCAAAAGTTTACCAAAAATTTGTACGCTCAAACTTCCACGGGCGAAGGCAAACTCTAACGAAACACATGAAAATAGGTTCATGTATGCGTAGACCGAGCTTACGATGATCCCCGCTCAACCCTAAAATTACGTAAAAAATGCCGCGGTTGCGTTTATTGCTGATCGTTATGACGTATTTTAGTAGCATGATTCGATGCGCATTCCTGACCGTCCTCGGGCTACTACTCTTTCACGCAGTGGTCGCCCAAACCGACGAACCCCTCTTCACCCTGCTTTCGCCACGGCAATCCCACGTAGACTTTATCAACCCGGTGGTGGATACCAAAGACCACAATGTGCTCATCTATTCCAACTACTACGGCGGGGCCGGAGTGGGGGTGGGCGACTTCGACCGGGATGGTTTTCAGGATTTGTTCTTTGCCGGTAACCTCACCGGTGATCGCCTGTATCTGAACCGAGGCGGAACAGGAGCACCGCTAACGTTTACTGACGTGACCGCCGCGGCGGGCATCACCGACAACGGAGGGTGGTCGTCGGGCGTGGTGGTGGCCGACGTGAACAACGACGGCTGGGCCGACGTCTACGTGTGCCGCGAGTTGTACGATAACCAGCCCGAACTGCGCCGCAACCAACTCTATCTCAACCGCGGCGAGCTGACCGCCGAAGGATACCCGCAGTTCACCGAGTGCGCGGCCCGCTACGGCCTGGACAATCCGGAACGCACCCGCCACGCCACCTTTCTGGACTACGACCGTGACGGCGACCTGGACTTGTTCCTGCTCAACCAACCGCCCAACCCCGGCAACTTCTCGGACTTGTACGGCACCAAACCATCGTTGGAAAACGCTTCGCAACTTTATCGGAACGACGTGGTGACCGCCGCGGCTGACTTCTCCGGCGAACCTCGGTTCACCGACGTGACCGCCGCGGCGGGGGTGCAGCAACCCGGTTACCCCAACAGCGTGACGGCCAGCGACCTGAACAACGACGGCTGGACCGACCTCTACGTGGCCCACGACTTCGACGCTCCCGACTGTTTCTTTCTGAACAACCGCGACGGTACTTTCACCAACGTGATTGATAGTGCGCTGCGCCACATTTCGTACTACAGCATGGGGGTGGATGCGGCCGATATTGATAACGATGGGTGGCTAGACCTGATGGTGCTCGACATGGTGGCCGAAGACAATTTCCGGCTGAAGGCCAACATGAGCGGCATGAATCCTCAGTCGTTCTGGAAGGTGGTGGACGAGGGCGGGCACTACCAATACATGTTCAACACCCTACAGCGCAACGTGCCCCGGCCCAAAGCAGATGCGCCTTATCCGCTGTTCAGCGACATCGCTCAACTGAGCGGCGTGCCCAGCACCGACTGGAGCTGGTCGAACCTGATCGCTGACTTTGACAACGACGGCCACAAAGACATCCACGTGACCAACGGACTGCTGCGCGACATCCGCAACACCGACGCCGACAAAGCTTTTTCGCACTACGTGGACAGCGTGGCCCGCACCTGGGTGCAGAACAATCCGAACGGTGGCGACATCAGCATCTGGGACATTCTGGATTTGGAAGAGGCTATGCAAATTGTACCTTCTGAGAAACTACCCAACTACGCCTTTCGCAACAACGGTGATCTCACGTTCGAGAAGGTCACGGCGGACTGGGGATTAGACCAACGGGCGTTCTCGCACGGTTCGGCCTACGCCGACCTGGACAACGACGGCGATCTGGATCTGGTCGTCAACAACGTGAACGACACCGCCTTTGTCTACCGCAACAACACCGTGGAGCAGGGTCAGCATCACTACTTGCACGTGGTTGCTACCGACACCGGGCAGCACCGGGCGCTGGCGGGTACGCGGGTGCGCATCAAGGCCGGGGATCAAGCCCAGTGGGTAGAACTCACCGGGGTGCGCGGTATGTACTCGACCAGCGAACTGGCGGCGCACTTTGGTTTGGGACCGGCCACGGCCGTAGATTCGCTCACCGTCCACTGGCCCGACGGCAGCGTGACGCTTCGGACTTCTATCGCTGCCGACCAACGACTACCGGTGGATTGGTCGGCCTCCGTACCGGCCTCCGAACCTCTGGCCGAAGCGTCGGCACCCTGGTTTGAACCATCGGCCGCCATCAACTTTCACCACCGAGAAAACGACTTCGATGATTTTGCCAAGCAGGTGCTGCTGCCCCACAAGCTATCGCAGTTCGGTCCGGCGCTGGCGGTGGCCGACGTGAACGGTGACGGTCGCGACGACTGCTACGTGGGTGGGGCGGCCGGACAAGCCGGGCAACTGTTCTTTCAGAACGCGCAGGGACGGTGGGAAGCAGCCGGTACGCTCGGCGCCGACGCGCAGCACGAAGATGTGGACGCCGCTTTTCTGGACGTCGACGGCGACGGCGATGCTGACCTTTACGTGGTGAGCGGCGGCAACGCCTGGCCCGAGCAAGACGAAGCCTACCAGGACCGTTTGTATCTCAACGATGGCCGGGGGAATTTTAGCCGGGCGGTAGACGCCTTGCCCACCCTGACCGAAAGCGGTTCGTGCGTGCGTCCCTTCGACTTCGACGGCGACGGTGACCCGGATTTGCTGGTCGGCGGACGCCACCGGCCCGGACAGTATCCGGCGCCCACCACCTCCCGGCTGCTGCGCAATCAGAACGGTACCTTCGAAGACGTGACCGAGGCGCTAGCGCCCGACCTGCTAAATTTGGGCCTGGTGACCGACGCGGTTTGGATCGACGTGGACCAAGACCAGCGTACTGACCTGGTGCTGGTGGGGGAGTGGATGCCCGTGACGCTGCTCCGTTACGACGGCATAACCTTGGTTGAGGCCACCGAACGGCTAGGGCTGGGCGATACCCGCGGCTGGTGGTTCAGCGTGGAAGCGGCCGACGCAGACCACGACGGCGATCCCGACTTGGTGGTCGGCAACCTGGGATTAAATTACAAGTACCACGCCAGCCCGGACGAGCCCTTCGAGGTGCACTACGGTGACTTCGACGACAGTGGCACCAAGGACATTGTGCTGAGTTACTATAACTTTGGGGAGCAGTTTCCACTGCGGGGCCGGTCGTGTTCCTCGCAGCAGGTGCCCCTGATCGGAAAGAAGTTTGCCACCTACGAGCGCTTCGCCGCCGCCAACCTCATAGACGTGTACGGAGCCGAAAACTTGCAGTCGGCGCTGCACTACCAGACCACCACTTTCGCGAGTGCGTATCTGGAAAACCGGGGCGACGGGCACTTCGTGCGGCACGATCTGCCCAACGAGGCGCAGGTGTCGAGCATCAACGATATCCTCATCGAGGACTTTGATCAGGACGGACACCGAGATCTACTGGTGGCGGGCAACCTGTATACTTCGGAGGTGGAGACGCCGCGCAACGACGCCGGGGTGGGGCTGCTGCTGCGCGGTGACGGGCGGGGGCACTTTGAGCCGGTGGCGGCGCAAGCGAGCGGAATACTACTGCCCTACGACGTCAAGAAACTGGCTACGGTTGAGACTTCGGGTCTATGGTACGTTCTGGTGGCCATCAACGACGGACCCTTGCGGGCCTTTCGGCAGTCGGTGAACGCTGCTACTGACCCTTTGAAAACCTCCGGCAAGTGACATTTTGATAAAAATATTAAAAAAACCGTCCTTTTGTTAAGAGCAGAGGCCGAATACTTGCTCGTTTAGGATAACCTTCGTACTATTGTTTATACCTTATTAGGTAGTAGTTTATATGGTAACAGGGAACTTTCTCTTGATTTGAGGGAGCTCCCTTTTTTACTCCCCCTGCTGACCTTACCAGCGATCCAATCCCAGCAGCTTTTTGCCGAGCGGGGTCAGTTCAGCGGTGGGGTATTTGGCCTGCTCCCACCCCCGGGGGTCGCCCGGAAAGGCAAAGCCCTCGGGAGCTCTTCTTTCTTTCCAGGAGGAAATCCGCCACTGTCGCAATGCTTCGTTATCCTCTTCGGCGGGCATCATGGAAATGTACTGGGCCAGTCGGACTTTATCCAGACTGTGGTTGGGCCGAATACCGTGGGGTAGGGTGCTGTTGAAGATAAGCAGGTCGCCCGCCTTCAGAGGAACCTTCTCAATAGAGAAACCGGCGACGTCCGGTTTAAAATGATCGCGGTCGGCCGGTTGACTAACTTTCCAAGTGTCGTAGGTACGATACAGTTCGGGCACGCACTGGAATCCGCCCATTGCCTCATCCTGCTGGTCGGCCAGGGCCAGCACGCCCTGCACGTTCTGAGGTTTGGTCTCAGGATCATAGTCCCAGTGAATGAATCCTTTGTACTCGTAACCGGGCCGCATCGGCAGGTTCAGGTTAGCCCGGTCGATGGTCACCCACAACTTCTCGGTACCCCACACGTCGGCAAAAGCGGCGTGCACGGTAGGATGCTGGCGGTTGTTCCACAAATACGGGTGGTTATACACCTCCACCATGCCGGTGTTGGCCAGTTCTTTCATCTTCATCTTCGCCCGGGGAGGGGTATACCAGGTGTCAGGATCGTTCGGGTTTTTGTCCTCGAACTCCCACAGGAAGTCAGCCAGTTGGGTCACCTGCTGCCGGGGAACGGCATTTTTGACCACCACGTACCCATTCTCGATCCAAAACTGCCAATCGTGCTCGCTTAACACGCGCAAGGGCGCGCCGTTGGATCGGTCGTTGAGCTTGGTCTTGCTGCTGCTGGCCGTAGATGGGTTTCCGGGAATGTCGCGGTGCGCATTGGCTTCCGCCGGGCGGGGTGGGGGAGTTTCTCTCATGACTTGGCGGTATTAAGTGATAAGACGGATGAATGAGTTTGTGGGCGTCGATCCACCGGGCAGTAGCAGTTGTTTTCTGGGGTTATCGTAAACTCGAGCTACTCATCGAGCGAATTGATCCACGTGGCGATTTTCTGCGCGTCTTCTTTCGGCACCTGCGCCATGGGCGGCATGGGGGTGTAGTCGGGCCAGTTCTGGGGCTGCGGATTGTAGATGAGCTCCACAATTTTCTCGTCTGAGTACTGCCGCTTGGCCACGTCGGCGTAGGCCGGACCCACCTGCTTGGTTTTGGCGTTGTGGCAGGCCGTGCAGGTGTGCTTGCTCAGCAACTCGTTGATTTCGCCTTCGCTCAAAACAGCCACGGCGTTGGTGCTTGCACCAGCCTTTGACCCCGGATCATCAGGGGTGGTAGTGACGGGTTGCTTGGTAGCCGAAGCCGGCTGCTTTTTCGCGGTGGGTAGACGCTCCGAAGCACGCGCGGTGAATTCGCTACGGGCCAGTTTCTGTCCATCCGGGACATTGTTGAGCGTATAGTAAGCCGTGGGGTGCACCAGCGAGTAGAAGTTGTCTTTGGATCGCAACCCTTTGAGCGTGAGGCGGTGGACGTAGTAGCGACGTAGGGTATCGAGCACGATGCGGACTTTCATCCCATCGTCCGACACCTGCACTCCGGTGATCTGACCGCGCTCACTGTTCACGGGCGGACTGCCGTAGACGGGATGGTACTTGTAGATAAAGCTTTCTGCCTCGTAGGAGGCCAGGTCATCGGCGGACTTTTGATCAACCGGCTGGGTGAATTCTACCTCAAAGCCGTCGGGCATGGCGCGCACGGTGCGCATCTCGAAGGGCACCCGGTCGCTCCACACCAGCCGCTGCAGGCCCTCGTTGGCTTCTCCGGCCGATCCCCAGCCCCGGTTGGTTTCGCCCACGAAGAGCGACCCGTCGGGGGCCCAGGCCAGGCGTAGCACGCCCGACCGAAAGCCCTGCCGGAAGTCGAAGGCCACCCCCTGGTACTCACCCTTCACCTTTTCCATCACCACGCGCATGATCTTGCTCTGTCCCTGATCGCCCATCAGCAACTGACCGGCAAACGGCCCGAACGCTCCCTGGGGAATTTGCACCAGTTCGGAGTTGGAAATTCCCAGAATGCCATGGGGCAGCCATACCGCCGGGGTGCGCAGCGCCGGTAGTTTCTTCTCCACCTCAAACATCGTTTTGTAGTCTTCATCGACGCGGTTTTCGGGCTTCACGTAGCGGCCTGCCTCGTTCTTGGTCTGCCGTTGATCTACCTCTGCGTAGAGTTGCTCGGTGCGCAGGCCCAGGGGCGCTTCGGGTCGGTTGGTCCAGCGCAAGCCCGCCGGATGTCCGGAAAAGATGCCCTTTTCCACGTGCCAGATGCCGCCTGAACCCATCCAGTCGCCCTGGTTTTCGGTGTAGAACAGTTCGCCGTCGATCATGCCGAGTCCGGCCGGAGAGCGCATGCCGGTGGCCCAGGGTTCCATGTTACCGTCGGGGGTGATGCGCATGATCCAGCCGCGCCAGGGCACCCGGCTTTCGCCGCGCCACCACTCCTCGTCGCCGAAGGCCACGTTGCCCGACACGAAGAACGAGCCGTCGGGAGCCACCTTGGGCCCGAAGGAGTACTCGTGGTAGTGTCCGGACAGGGGCCAGGCGTACACGGTTTCGAACACGTCGGCCTGTCCGTCCATGTCGGTATCCACCAGTTTGGTCAGCTCACCGCGCTGCGCGCAGTAGAAGGCCCCGTCCTGGTAGGTGAGTCCGAGCACCTCGTGCAGCCCCGAGGCGAAGCGCCGGAAGTAGGGGCGGGCGCTGGTGGGGTTCTCCACAATAAACACGTCGCCGCGCCGCGTAGCGACGCCCAGGGTGCCGTCGGGCAGCACCGCCAGACCGCCCACCTCCAGCAGCGCGTCTTCGGGGGCGCTGATTTTAATAATCTTGGAAAAGTCTTCTTCCTTAGGAGATTCTTGGGCGGTGGCTGGTTGGGAGTTTCCGATGGCCAAGGTGAAACCGACCAAGGAGGCGAAGCACCGGGCAATACGGTTCGCGTCAGACCAACGCGTTGCCAACGCGTTCGATGTTAGGAATACGAGAATATGGCTCATGAGCGTTTGGGGATCAGTGGAATTAATTTAAGTTTCAGGCGAACGCGTTACAAACGCGCCCGAGGTGAAACGAACGCGTTACAAACGCGCCCGAGGTGAAACGAACGCGTTACAAACGCGCCCGAGAATTTGAGTTTAGACGGACGCGCTGCCAACGCGCCCGAGCGTTGGTTAAAACAGCAATGAATACGTTAGTTTTTTGCGCACGGGCACCAGCAACTCCTGGGTGTCGCCCACGGTTCTGATTTGGGGCGTGGCCCCGTCGGCATCGTCAATGCGCAGGTAGTACGATTGATCGTCGATGGTGTAGAGCCCGGCCTGTTGCTCGGTGATGTCTCCTACCGCCAAGCGCACGTAGAGCGAATCGGCCGGATTTTGCAGGTTCAGCGACCGCTGAAAACCGTGGCCCTGCTCCAGCACCCGTAGCGTATCGGACACGGCGGTGCCGAAGGCCTCGTAGCGGAACACCGGCGTTCCGGGTTGGGCAAGGGTGTAGCCGCGGGAGCGAAAGCTACTCCGCGCCGTATCCTCGGGCCAGGCGGCCTCCGCCGAGGGCAGGGGGGCAATGACCAGGGTCGGTTTGCTTAGCAAATGCTGCACCGACCCGCGCGGCCGCGAGGAACCGTCGCCCCGGTTGTGCCACATGGGCGTGGCGTCCAGAAAGTCGCCGCGCCACACCTGCACCAGGGCTCCGTGGTCCAGGTCGTAGGTGTAGTGCAGCTGCTGTTCACTGCCCACCGACACGGCGTGGGTCACGCGCGGGCCGTCGGGCAGGTCCATGAAGCTGCGCAGAATGGGCTTTTCCTGCGGATCGACCAGAATAGGGTCGACGGGTTCCTGACGGCTGGCCAGCTCGTCGGTGAGCAGGTACTCGCGGATGCCCGGCCCGGCCACGCGCAGCCCCAGGGCGGGCTCAACCCAGTCGACGTGCTTGGCGTAGGCCAGTTCGAAGGGTAATTCTCCGGCGGGCAGGGTAACCTCACCGGTTTTCTCGTCGGCGTTCAGGGCCACCACTTCCTGCTCGTTGATGCGCAGCAAGCCCCCGCCGCCCGGAACGTTCAGATCAAAGGTGTAGTCGCCCGGCTCCTGCACGCGCAGCGTGCCCTGGTAGCGGATGAGGTACTGCGGACTCTTGGGACGCAGGTCGGAGGTGAGGATCACCGAGTTGCCCTCGGCTTCTGGGGGAAGGCTGTCGTAGGCGGGTTCTAGCTCGTACTTGCCGCCGTAGATCTGGTAAGTGAGGTCGGTGAGCTCGGGCCGGGGTTTGTCGTACTGGGTGATTTTTACGTTGCGAAAGGCCACCGACCCGTGGTCGCCCTGAAAGCGCAGCGGACCGGTTGCCTGTTCATCCTCGCTCAGGGGGCCGCGCGTGGGGCCGAGCATGGTTACGTTTTCGTGCACCACCACCCCGTTGAGCTCTACCCGCAGGATTTTGGCGTTCTCGGTTTTCTTTCCGTCGGCTCCGAAACGCGGGGCCTGGAAGGAGATTTTGAGGTGCTGCCACAGGCCGGGGGCCCGGCTCACGTTCTGGCGGGGGGCGTAGCCTTGGTAGCCCTTCTGTCCCTGGGGTTGCGACTCATCCCAGCGCTCGTACACCCCGGCGTTGCCTCCGGAGGTGACGCGCGTGTCGCCCCAGCTGTCGAGCAGCTGCACTTCGTAGCGTCCCTGTAGGTAGATGCCCGAGTTAGAGCCTTTGGCGATGAGGTAGTCTAGCTCCAGGTCCACGTCGCCGTGCTCCAGGGTGGTGTATAAATCCTGCGGCTTTTTGGTGCGGTCCATCAGGTTCACCAGCACTCCCGTGCCGGGCTGGGTGGTGAGTTGGTTTTTTTGTTTCAGATCGGCGGTGACGGAGCCCACAATCTGCCAGTTCTTAGACGGCTTCTGGAAGGCGGATAAATCGTTCAGGGATACTGGCGACTGGGCAAAGGAGCCGGACAGCGTCAGGAGGCTGAGCAGGGACACAAACAGTCCGGCGCGCAGCGTCGAAAAAGAAGGGGATTTTAGAAAAGGCATAGGTTAACTTGTCGTAAGAGAACCAGCAAGGTACTGGTAAAATTCAAACATTTACCGAAAATCACCGGAGAGATTTTTGTCGAAAGCTGGTTTTTAACTTTTGCTGACCTGCTGATTTGGCCCAATAAAAAAGACCAACGTCCGGACAACGTTGGTCTTTTTTATTTTCAGAACGGCCCCTGACGTAGGCGGGGCGAGCGCTGCTGCACTGCCGGACGTATTATCCGGTAGGTCGACACGCCCTAGGACGTAAGTAGTTCAAAAAGGATCTACTCCTCAACCTCTTCTAAGAACCAGTGTTCCTGTTCACTACCCGTGGGCGCACGCTGCCCGATTGTAGACCAATTGCCGTCGCCCGTGGTGGTTAGGGTTGTATTCTGGGGCCACTGTGGTTCCAGACGCACTTTTTCGCCTCCCACATCCACACTTTTCCACTTCTGCGTATTCCAGCCCTGGTAAGCAGCCTGATAGGTGGGCTTACTTCCGGCAGTATTGTCGGCGGTAAGCACCCGATTCTGGGACCACTCGGGGGCCAGCGTAAACCAACCGCCCCCTAGATCGGTTTTTTTCCATTTCTGAGTCCCCCAGCTGTTATTCAGGCTTGCTTGAAAGGGAGTTTTCCACTCTTGGGTGGCACCATCGGCGGTGAGGTAATACCCCGAAGCAGCGTTTTTAATGCGGTACGTGCCGGATTGACTCGGGGTAGGCTGATTGCTATTGCTATTCTGATAGACCCGGACATAATCAAAATCAACGTACTGCGGCCAAACTGACGCGCTGGTGGGCGCCTGGGCCCAATCGCCACCGACGACTACATCTAAAATGATATACATCGTTTCTTTAGGTATGAAGCTGTTGGTGTTATTCGCTTGCCAAGTTTTGGTCAGGTTTCCATCAATGTACCAGCGAATCTCATTGGGTTCCCACTCCACCGAGTATACATGAAAAGCCACTCCGGGCGCTTGGTTGCCGCTTAGCGTTATATCAGTGGGACTAAAGCCCCAATCGGGGTAGCGTCCGCCAGTGGTTCCGTCGTAGGGGGTGGTTCCATAGTGGACGGTCTGGTGCACCTTGTTGGGCTCTCGGCCAATCATCTCCACAATGTCTATTTCGGGAGGCCACCCGCCCACGCAGGGGTTCACGCCGTCGCAAAAATTATGGATCAACCAGGCGGCGGTATGGGTGCCGGGAGTGGAGGCCGTTCTTAGCCGCACGTCTACCCGACCGTACTTGAACTCAAATTTGCCTTTGGACATTACCTTGCCCCCGGTGAAGTTACGGCCCCCGATGGAGTTGTTGTTGGCACGAATGTGCAGGTTGCCGTTCTGAATCCAGACGTTATTCGGGGTGAGATAAGCCAAATCGTTGTTAATGCCACTGGGGGCGTCAATCACGGTCCACTTACTGTTGTCAAAAGAGCTAAACTCGTCGCTCCACACCAGATCCCAGCTGTCGCTGGCTCTCGCCCTGGATGAGTTTGGTTGATCTTTGGTTTCTGGAGCAGCAAGCGATTCATCAGGATGGTCCACAATTGGCTCCTCTTCGTTGCAGGAAAAGAAAAGAAGCAAAGACAGCAACAGCACTGTAAATAGTTCTATTGTCAAAACAACCAGTCGGTCCTTGCGATCATCAAGGGGAGAGGCGCCTTATGCTGTTGCGATGTCCGCCATCTCGCAAATGCCCTTGATGTAGCCGATCGCAAAGATCTTCCCAGTGATCTCATAACCGGCGGATAGCCCGCTGTCGAACGTTCCTTGAGCTTCGCCGTACATCACCGGGGCGTGGTCGGGGCGCAGCGGACCGTCGAAACCGTGCGTAGCGTAGTGCTGAAGCAGTTGAGCCATCGGCGTGGGGCCGTTGTCGTGGAAGGTTTCGCGGAAGTGGTGCTTGTTGCCCATCACATCGCGCAGGTGTAGGTAATCGATGCGGCCTTCGGTGAGCCACCGTTCCGACAGGGCAAACAAGTCTTCGTTCATCAGACCAAAGGTGGCCTGGCAGAAGGTGATACTGTTGCTGCGGGTTGGGTAACGCTGCCAAATCTCCTCAAAGCTGTTGGCACTGGTCAGGATTCGGCCCACGCCCTTGAGCGGACTCACCGGCGGATCATCCGGGTGCAGCGACATGCGCACTCCGGCTTCTTGGGCGACCGGTAGCACGGCGTCCAGAAAGTAGAATAGGTTGTCCCACAACTGGGCTTCGCTAATGCGCTGCTCCTCAGGTAGACGGTCTTGCGCATCCTCGCTGTTAAACTCGCTCACCAGTGCTCCGCCCCGCTCTTCCACGTCGGTGCGGGTGCGAAACCAGCCGATGCTGGCCATGAAGTTGTAGCACAGCAAACGAATCTCAAGTTCGCCCATGTTGCGCAGCATCTGCTGATACCGTTCGATCTGCTCATCTCGGCTGGCTAACCCTAATTTAATCGGTTGCATATCAAACTGATCGCCCTCCAGTCCGTACAGCGTGAAGCCTGCTTCGGCAAATTCCTGCTGGATAGAACGCAAAGCAACCAGATCATAGGGGGCGGGTTTGCCCGACAGTGCGGGCATCGCCTTGGTGATTGCGTGACGCACTCCGATCTGCCGGGCCAGCGTCCACTTGCGCTCGTCGTACTTGGGAGGAAGGAGCATCGTGATCTTCATAGAAGATATGAAATGTGAGATGTGAGATACGAAAAGGAAAGAAAAACTAGAAGTATCCGCCCTTGTCGGAAATATTCTTGGCACTTTGGCCTTCTTTTACCCAGCCGAAGATTTTCTTTTCGTTCTCTTTGATCTCTTCGGCGCGGAGCAGCACGTCGTAGGCCAGGTCGCGGGGCACCGCCAGTACTCCGTCCACGTCGCCCATGATGATATCGCCGGGCTTGATAAACGCGTTGCCAATTTTGATGGGCACCTGATAGTCAGTAATGAGGCAGCGGCCCAGACTTCCGTTCGAGGATCGGTACTTATAAAACACCGGAAAGTCGGCTTCCAAAATCTGGTGGGTGTCGCGAATGCCCCCGTCGATGCAGGCCGCCCGCACCCCCTTGCCCTTAGCGGTGGCCGTCATCACTCCGCCCCACGAAGTAGACTCCTCATCGCCGCTGGTGTCGTAGATTACAAAGGCGTTGGC
Organism: Cyclobacteriaceae bacterium; assembly: GCA_965217305.1. Lineage (GTDB taxonomy): Bacteria > Bacteroidota > Bacteroidia > Cytophagales > Cyclobacteriaceae > Tunicatimonas. The sequence goes on along the minus strand of CBDCHN010000012.1, from coordinate 400,677 downwards.
GTGCATTTCATCGAGCATTTTGGTGCGAAACTCCATCTCGCCGCTCACCCGCGTGCTGGGCGAACTCTTCACCGTAAAGGCAAAGCCCGCCACCGTCCGGTAGCGCTCCAGCGCCCGAATGCGAATGGGCAGGGCCTGGTCGAGCAACGTGAACTCGCGCAGCACGTCGTTAATCGCGCCGGTGTAGATCTGTTCGTAACGCTCCAGTAGTTCCTGGTCAGGAACGGGAAACGCTACGGTAGAAATGCCCTCGCGCACCTCGATGAGTTTCTCGAGGTTCATCATGCCTACTTCTTTTCGGTATTGTTGGGTGCTCATGGGGAATAGATTGAATGATTGAATGTATGAATGATTGAATGGGTTCAAGGAGTGTTACGTTGGTTGGTGGTGAGGGGGATGAGGCTTCGGTCGGCAATGAGTACGGGCGAGTCGTAGACCGGAATGTTTTCAAAGGTGTAGTGGGTTCCGTTCTTTTTCCAGGATGATTTGGGTAGCTCGTATACTTTGCCGGTGCGCAAATCGACCAGCACCGGAGTGGCAAAATTACCGGCCAGAAACTCGAAGGTCATGGCGGTTTTGGCGTTAGAATTGGTCGGGGTTTGGCTATCTTTCCAGAGAACAACTACCTGCCGGTCGAACTTAGATTGGTAGGCAAAAACGGATAAGGATGAATCGGAATCTACCGTGTAGGCGTAGTTAGGAATGCGCCGGAGGCGATGGTCAAAGATAGCGGTGGCGTGCTGATACGCTCCGTATGATTCTTTAAGCGACACAAAGTCGCGGTCCAGATCCGATTTGATTAGCCCTTTGGTATTCCGCTGGGGTTCTTCCATCAGCCGATCGTGATCGTGGGTGTACACAATGTCGATGATCAGAAAGTAGCTGGACGGAATGTCCCGCCCCAGATCTCCCATCATCTTGCGCAGCGCCCACTTGGCTTGTGACAACTCCGTCCAGGGGTAGTTGCGCAGCGCGTAAATGCTCTGTTCTTCCGACGGGCAGCCCAGTTCGCCCTGTCGCAGCCTGATGCGGTCGGAGTAGTTGGCTACGATCTGCTGCATTTGTTCGTAGCGGGGGTACACCTCCGAAGGGTTGTAGGTGTAGCCGTGCACGGTGATATCGTCCACCAGGTGGAGCTTGTCCTGCGCTTGCAGCGTCCGCAAGAAGGTGTCGATGTAGTTCCGCCCCCTTTCGCCACTGCTGGCCAGCGAAATCCCGTAGAGCGTAGCATCGGGAATGATGGACCGGATGATCTCGGCGGTTCGGATATACAGCGCGGTGTAGTCTTCCGCCGAATTCTTTCCCTTGTTGTCCGGCTCGTTCCAGACCTCCCAGATTCGCACCTTGTCTTGATAGCGCTCGGCCATCGCCCGCACCCAGTCGTCCCAGGCGGCCAGGGCCACTTCTGAAGTAGGAAAACCCGCACTGAGGTGAATGCCGCCGCCGCCTTCGTAGATCGGGTTGCCGTAGGAGGTTTGCAGCCAGGGTTCCACACCTTCAGCCAGTACGTGATCGATGATTTCGTCGAGCCATTCAAAGTGATAAACACCTCTTTCTGGCTCACATTTGGCCCAGCCCGATTGCAAACGCACTTGCTTGGCTCCCAACGGACCCAAATGATCCTTCCAACTATTGAAATCAATCAGGTCGCGGTCCATCGTTTCGGCCCCGATCGACCAGTTGTTGGCCACGATCTCGTTAGCACTGCGCGGCTGTATTTTTCCAAGGTAAGGAAAGTTGATGCCGGTTGTGTCTTGAGCGTAACCGAAGGCCGCTAAGACAGAAAGCAATAGTAAAGATACGGTACGCTTCATATTTCTGGTATAGGTTTTTTTGTCTTCGATATTCATCATTCCTTGTTCGGTGTTCGATATTCCAAATATCGAACACCGAACAAGGAATATTGAATGATGAAATGATTTTACTTCTCGATTAGGTTGATGTCAAACTCCCGGACTGGACAAAAACCCACCATCAATCGGCACGGTGATGCCCGTCACAAAGCCTGCGTTGCGTTCGTCGATCAGCCAGTTCATGCAGCCCAGCAGTTCGGGTGCTTCGCCGAAGCGGTTCAGGGGCGTTTGCCGCAAAATATTCTGCGCCCGTTCGGTCTGCGAGCCGTCGTCGTTGAACATGATTTTACGACTGCGGTCATTGAGGAAAAAGCCCGGAGCAATGCCGTTGACGCGCACGTTGGCCGGAGCCAGGTACGCCGCCAGCCACTGGGTGAAACTCACGATGCCGTTCTTGGCCATCGCGTAGGCGGCCACTTTGGTAATCGGGCGGTAGCTGGTCATAGAAGCGAAGTTGATGATGTTGCCCTGCTTTTGCTTGGCCATGCCGCGGCCAAATACAAAGCATGGAATCACCGTGCCCATGGTATTGATATCGATCACGCTTTGGAAGGTTTCCATGCTCAGGTTGAAGAAGCCTTTCACCGCGCCGTCGTCGAGCAGTTCTCGCTCGTCGTACTCCGGGATGTCGGTCAGCGCCTCGCTCTGGTTGCCTCCGGCCCCGTTGATGAGCACCGAGCACACGCCCAGTTCTTGCTCAATAATATCCCGGGCCCGGCGCACGGCGGCTTCGTCGGCCACGTCGGCGCTCACCGACAAGGCTACGCCGTCGGCGTCACGAATTTCTTTCTCGACGACCTGTAGTTTTTCCATCGTTCGGCCCAGCAGGGCCACCCGATAGCCTTGTCGGGCCAGGTCCTTGGCCATCGCCGAGCAGAGGGTTCCCCCGGCTCCGGTCACGACCGCTATTTTGTTATCCGTTTTCATGTTTTTTAGCTTTTTAGTTTTGGTGCGTAATGAATGGTAGTACTGCTTTGCATCCACTGCTCGGCATTTTGGTAAGCGATGTCCCGTACCAGCGGGCGTAGCAGGTTCATATCGTTGGGCAACTGTCCTGCTTCGGCCCAGGTGCCCACCGTGTTGCACAGCACGCGTCGAAAGTACTCGTGCCGCGAGAACGACAGCGGACTGCGTGAATCGGTGGTCATGCCAATAAATCGGCTGAGCATACCGTAACTGGCTAGCACGTTGAGGTGCCGCTCGATGCCCTGGTAGTGGTCGTTGTACCACCAGGCCGGGCCGAGTTGGATTTTGCCGGGCACGCCGTCTTCGGCAAAAGAACCAGTCAGCGAAGCCATCGCTTCGTAGTCGGATGGGTTGAGCGAATATAGAATAGTTTTGGGCAGTTGACCGGAGCGTTCCAGGCTGTCCAGCAAGCGGCACAGGCTGGCAATGTCGCAGGTGCTCCCGATGCCCGCGTAGCCACCGGCTCCCCCGGCCAGTTGCTTCAAGCGACGGCTCGTGCTGCGCTGCGCCCCGATGTGCAGTTGCAGCGTCCAGCCCTGGTCGGCGTAGGCTTTTCCCAGGAAGTTTAGCAGATAAGACGTAAGCTTGGTGTGCTCTTCCGGGCTTAGCGTTTCGTAGTCTAGCAAGCGCTCAAAGAGGGTGGCTGCCTCGGCTCCGGTGGGCAATTGGAAGTGAAAATCGGGGTCGAGGGCGTGGTCGGCCAGTTGGCAACCGGCGTCGGTGAAATACTGTATTCGCCGGAGCACGGCCGACTGAAAATCGGCCAGACCGTTGATTTTGTGTCCGGATTGTTCGGTCAGTGTATGCAGCCAAGACCGGTCGTTGGTTTTTCCAAGAGCCAAGATGGTGTCGCCGCGCAACGACGGAAGTACGTCTACCTCTTGCGCTAGGCTAACCTGTCGGTGGGGCGCTAGATCGTCCAGTAGTTCATCCGAGGTGCACATCGTCTGAACCCGCCAGCGCTGGATCAGCGGAACCACTCGATGGTCATCTTGCTGCAACTGTTCGTTGCACGCTTCCCAGATTTCCGGAGCGTTATCCGGGTTGAGCAGCTCGTTGATGCCAAAAACCCGCTTCATCTCCAGCGCGCTCCAGTGGAACAGCGGGTTGCCCAACGCCCTCGGCAGAGTTTCGGCCCACCGTTGAAACTTATCCCGGTCGGTAGCCGATCCCGTAATCTGCTCTTCCGGCACGCCGTTGATGCGCATCAGCCGGTGCTTGTAGGGGTCCAGGCTAAGCCACAGCTGCGTCAGGTTTTCGTAGCGTCGGTTATTGGCTAGATCGACCGGGTTGAGGTGGTTGTGGTAGTCGATGATCGGCAGGTCGGCCACCGATTGGAAAAGCTCGACGGCGGTGTCGTTTTGTAGAAGGAATTCGGGATGGATAAAGGAAGAATGACTCATTGTATTAAAAAAGTAAGTTCGTTCATTGTTCTAAAATCGGGACGGAGTCCCTGCTTAGCGAGAGCACCGAACCGGAGGTTCGGCGCTAGTGTACGGGTGATGGTTAGCATCTGTTTAGGTCAAACTGTTTTTTGATGAATTGTTTCTTTTTCGGCGGACCGAATGCTCGTTGATTTTTTCTGTCGGGAAGCCCAGTAGAACGTTAGCCCCAGTGCGCAGCAAACAACCCCCACCAACAGCGTTAACTGTCCGCTCAACAGCCCCACCGAGGGCAGGCTCATTGCCACGAACAGCAGTCCGGTGCTGGCCAGCGCAATGGCAAAGAGCCACTGGATGGACCGATAAAAAGCTGGTTCGATGGTGGGTTGTTCTTCCGGCGGAACCGGCGTGTGCAGTCGCGCAAAGAAGCGGTCGATGGTGCGCTGCTGCTCCGGGACGCGCTGTCCTAGGTAGCCCGACACGAAAAAGACTCCCAGGCAGACGGCAATAGCGACCAAGGTAGAAACCTCCCACGAGAAGGAAGGCAAGTAGTTGAGCACCAGTCCGGTAGCTACGCCGATGATCAAGCTGGCCACGGCTCCCCAGGCTTTGGGACGCTTAAATAATATCCCCATCACCACTGGAATCACCAGCGGGATGGCGAACAGGCCGGTGAGTAATTTATTGGCCTCGAAGGCCCCGCCGAACACGCCAATAAAAAACGCTCCGCCGATCACCAGGCTGCCCACAATGAGCGTAGTGATTCTGGCGACCAGCATCAGTTCCCGGTCCGAGGCTTGGGGATTGATCTTTCGCTGGTAGATGTCGTTGGTAATCACGTTGGCCACCACGTTATACTCTGAGTCGAGCGACGACATGGTGGCCGCAAACATGGCGGCCAGCAGAATGCCCATGATGCCGGTGGGCAACACCTCCAGTGCCACGCCCACGTAGGCCATTTCCGGATTTTCCAGCGCGGGCAAGATCACCCGGGCGGCAATGGGGGGAAGTAAAAACAGCAACGGGAATATCAGGAAGAACACGGCACTGGCCCAGCCCATCTTACGACCGGCCGCTTCGTTCTTCACGCTGTAGAAGCGCTGAATGAACGCCCAGTTGCCGTTGAACTTGATGGCGATCATCACGTAGTAGGCCAATAAATAAAGCGGTGCGCCCTTGGAGCCGTTAAAGAGCGTGAAATGATCCGGAACCGTATCAATCATATTGCCTAATCCGCCCGCCGCCTCAAAGGTGAGGGGAATGAGAATCAAGGTTGAGCAGATGAGCACGATAAACTGCACCGCGTCGGTGACGATGACGGCCCACAATCCGCCCGTAACGGTGTAGATGACGACGATCACTCCCGCGGCGATGATCGACACATCCAGACTGAGTGGCGTGGCGGCGGCAATGAACAGACCGATGGCGTACAAGCGCACCATGTTTTCCAGCAGCCGAAACAGCACCCCGCCCCAGGAGAAAATCTGCCGCACGTTGGCGTTGAAGCGCACTTCCATAAACTCGACCGGCGAAGAAATGCCTGCCCGCCGCCAGCGCTCGGCCAGGAACGCCACGGCCAGCAGCATCGGCGGCACCGACGACCAGATAATCAGCAGCGCGACCAATCCGTATTCGTAGGCAATGCCCGCGTGGGCCACAAACACAAAAGTGCTGAACATCGACATAAAGTTACTGATCCCACCGGCAAACCAAGGAATCGCGCCGCCGCCCTTGAAGTACTGTCCGATGTCCTTGACGTACCACCCGAAGAAGATGCCGATACCCGCCATAAAAGTCATGTAAATGGCAATCGCCGCGTAGTCAAGGGTCTGAATATTACTCATGTTTCAACATTATAAAATTACTTGCGTACCTTTGTGCCATGATTCAAGTCATTCACCGGGCGCTCAACCTGCTGGAGTTTATCGCCCAACACCCCAACCGGGACTATTCGCTTACCGAGATTGCCGACCAGCACCAGCTCAACCACGGCACCTGCGCCAATATTCTCAAAACGCTGGTCACCCGCGGCTACGTGGAGCAGGTAGGCCACAAAAAGGGCTACCGGCTCGGCGCAATGGCCTACCACCTCACCCGCAACAAAGCCTACCGCCGCGACCTCATCCGGGCGGCCGAAGCTCCCATGCAGCACCTCACGCGGGCCGTCAACGAAACCTCGCTGCTGGCCATCATCCTCAACAACCGCCGCATCACCCTGCACGCGGTGGAGTGCGACCACGACATCCAGGCCCGGGGCAACGTGGACCGTCCCGTCTACGACTCGGCCACCGGACGCCTGCTGCTGGCCTACCAGTCGGACATCGAGCAGGTACGCTTTGCCCGCACCTACGGCCTGCCGCCCGACGACATGTGGCCCGACGTCACCACCGAAGACCGGCTGGTGGCGGCCCTAGCGCAGCTGCGCGAAGCGGGCCTGTCCATCGTGCTCACCAACCGCCACATTGTGGGGCTCGCCGCCCCGGTGCGCCAGCAGGGCCAGACGGTGGCTGCCCTGGGCGTCTTCCTACCCGAAACCCGCTACACCGATGCGCATCGGGAAGAGATTATTCGGGAGTTGACATCAGCAGCTAAGCAGGTGAGCGAGGCTTTGAGCGCCCATTGAAGACGCGAAGCATCGCGTCTGTACGGGCTATCATTTCGGCGATGTTCATTTTGCGGTCGCCGCGGTACCAGTGTTGCCATTTTTCTCCTTCCGAGGCAATGGCTTGGGCGGCTTGTACTTGCTGTAAATGCTGTAAGGCGCGTTGCAAATGGGTTTCCATAGCTTGTTTGTTTCCTTCGTCGGCCGCGAATCGGGCTAGGATCACCGCCTCTAGCCAGCGGTTGAGTCCGAGCAGCATTTGGTGCTGGGCGAGTAGGTTGGCTCGGAAAAATTGTAAGGCGCTGGTTGAGACGCGCCGCGGCGCTTCTGTACTTGGATTTTTTGTAGCGCCTTTTTCAATCTGCTGTTCCGCCTCAGCGATACGGTTGCCCGCCGCTTCTAATCTTTCTATTTGCTGCGTCAGAATAGGCAGCAGGGTGTCGGGGGGCATGCTGTTGGCGGGGTGCATGTCGGACAGACTGGTGGCCGCCCACCGCTGCTCAACGGATTTTTCGGATTCTTTCTCCAGCATCTGGCGGTAGCGCTCAGGTTCGGTGAGCTGCATTTTTAGGCGATTCAACAAGTTCAGCCCGTAGGATCGGGTTTGCCCGTCCAGCAGCAACGGCGTGTTGGTTTGAGGATGTATCCGGTAGCTGTCGAAGAAGGCTTGGTAGGCGGCTTGCACGGTTTCGCGGGCGTCGCCGAAGCGTTGTTTAAACCAGTCGTGCATAAATGTATCTGGGGAATAAGCATCCATATCGTAGAGCATCTCGGCGGAGGCTTCTACGCCGAGCACAAACTCCCGCAGGTTAGAGATATTCATGATGGCGTACTCCGAAGCGTCGTGGTCTAGGGCTTCTTGAAACATGGCGTAGGTCTTGGCGGGAGGCACGCCCTGCACCAGGTGCGGACCCGAATTCCACAGTTGGTGGTGGTAGTAGACGCCGTACGCGTTGGCCGGATTTCGCTCGGTCTGGTAAAAATCGGGTTGCCACTTCCAGCCGGGACTGTTGTCGGCGAACACGACGATGACGCTGTCGGGAAAGGTGAGCAGTCCCTGCTCGTTGAGACTGGCCCCCTCGGCCCACAGGGTGGTGGACAGAATCGGGTTTTGTACCAGCGTGTCGATGATTTCGCTCTGCACCCGGATAGCCTCGGAGATGATCGCTCCGCGCTCGGCGTCAGACTGGGGCACGCCAGGGTCGGCCATCCACATGGGTCGGTCAGCGATGCCGCGCAGCCCCACCTGCCAGATCACATTAGGATACTTCGCCCAGCGGCGGGCGTACTCCTGCCAGGTTTGGATAATCTTCTCGCGTTCGCTGTAGAACGAAAACATCGGCTCTTCGCCCCGCTTTCTCCAGTAGTTCTGGTAAGCAAAAGCGCTCACACCCATCGGCTCGATGTGGTGCATGGAGACGAACAAGCCGCGCTTCGCTGCTTCGGCCACCAAGCGCTCCTCCGGCGGATTGCGGATGTCGACGAAACTGGCCGGGATGATTAGGTTTAGGCGCAGGCGCAGCATCGTTTCAAGCACGCGCTGGATGACGTCGGGATGTACGACCTGACTATAGAATCGGTAGTCAATGTCGCGCTCGCCGCCGCTGTTTTCCCACTCGGTGAGCAGGTCTTCGTCGTTGATGAAGCCGCCCCGAAACGTAAACGTCGGTTCATTCTGCACGATGCGGACCTCATCCCAGGCAAGTTGCTCCTTCTTCTCCGGTTCCAGATCACTCCAGTAGTACATAGGATCGACGCCCAGGTATTCTTCGATGAAGTGGTAGATGGCAAACATCGTGGCGCGCTCGTCGCTTCCCGCGATCATCAAATGGGGCGTTCTATTAACTAATATATTTTGCACTACGTAGGCTTCCCACTGGCCGGATAGCGTATCCAGGTTAGGGTTTAGCGCTAAGGCTTCTTCCGCTTGGGCTTCGTCGGCTAGGTTATACACCAGTATCTGGGTGGCGGAACTGTCCGGTTGATCGGTTACCAAAAGCCGTTGGTCGCTAATCTGTTCGATATCTGACCGCAGATCGTCTACGGCCCGCCGAATAGGTTCCGAAGCACTTTTGGGAAGATAGATCGTGGCCTGCTGCCGATCATCGACCAAGACCAGCGCGGCAGTATCGGCTTGACAAGCCGCCAGCGTGCTGACCACCAAGGCCAAAATCAGTGACGGCACCGCCCGGTTGCGCTTTTCTGCTCGGGTAACTAGCTTCGGTAAGTCGTATACTGCGCCGGATCTGTTCATGTTATTTGCTATTGGAATTGATGAGCGGAATTAGTGATTGGTCGGCAATCAGCACGGGAGAGTCGTAAATGGGAATATTGCTGAATGTGTAGTTCGTGCCTCGCTGCTGAATATTCTCATCAGAAATTTCCCGCACCTCCCCGGTGCGTAAATCTACCCAGACCGCTTCGTTGAAGCTTCCGGCCGGAACGCTTAGGGTAATTGGCTGATACTCTTCCGAATCGGAGGGCGTGTTGCCATCCAACCACAAAGTGATTACCTGCTGGCCAGTGGCCTGGTGATGGTAGGCGAACAGCGAAAGCGATGAGTCGCTTTCGGTGGTATAGGCGTAGTTCGGAATCCGGACCAGGGTGTTGTCGAAGATGGCGGCCAGGTGCTGCAAGGCGTAGTAGACGGGTTTGGCCCGCACGACCTGCTTGGTGGTATCCGATTCCAGGGTACCCTTGCGGTTGATCTCATCCGGGTAGTTCAGATCAACGATGCTAAAGTAGGAAGTCTCGATATCCCGTCCCAGGTCGCCCAGCAAGCGCCGCAGGGCCCATTTGCTCTGCGAGGTTTCCGTCCAGGCATACTTGCTCAGGGCTTTGCTATTGCGGTACTGCGATGGCGCCCCGTTCTCTCCCTGCCGGATGGTGATGCGGGGATCGTAGCGATTCACGACGGCCCTCAGCTGCAGCACCTCCGGGTATACTTCGTCCGGATTCTGCCGGTACGGATGGTAGGTGATCTGGTCGATGAGGGATAGTTTGCCCCGCTGCTGCATTTCGGCCAGAAAACGGTCAGCCAGTTCCGGATGGATGCCCGCAATGGCCATGGCCAGCAACCGGGCCTCGGGCTGCACCGACCGGATCGCTTCGGCGGTGGCCACGTAGAGGTTTGCGTAATCTGCTACCGTATTTCTATCGCGGTGCAGGCCCTCGTTCCAGATTTCGTATTCATCCACCACTTCTTGATAGCGGGCGGCCAGGAGCTTGGCCCAGGCGGCAAAGGCGGCCACCGAGGCCGAATCCTTAGGCATTACCGCTCCCAACTGGGTTCCTCCGCTGTACAGCGGATTACCGTAGCTCACGTTGATCCAGGGTTCCACCCCCTGAGTGGCCATGTCGTAAATAATCGAATCCAGCCACGCAAAGTTATAGTGGCCCTTTTGGTACTCCGTCTTGGCCCAACCGGCCTGCAAGCGAGCCTTTTTGATGCCCAGCGGCCCCAGATACGCTTTCCAGTTGTTATAGATCGTGTAGTCGCGGTCCATGGTTTCGGCGCCTATTGACCAATTGGAGGCTTGAATATCCTTGGCGTGGCGGGGCGAAACTTTACCCCGGTAGGCACCCTCCGAGGGTTGCGCCAGCAGCCCGAACGGAGCAATAGCCAGCAGGCTGCCGATTAACCAAGTAGCTCCTTGGTTTCTGAAGTGTCGGTTGATCTTTTTACAATGCATACGTCAGGTTCAATGGATAACGTTTTTCATAGACTTCTTTTCTAAAAAAACCCGTTGTTGGGCATTCTTCGTGTTGTTGTTGCGCATCACGACGCTGGCTGATTGGTCGCCGTACACCGACAGAAAAACGGACACCGGCGAACGGGCCCGGCTGTCGGAAATCACTGCCGCTCTCACGTCGATCAAGCGGATCAGCTCCGGGGCTTGCAAACTGGCCTGCGCATCAAGTCCGGTAATGTCCAGTTGCTCCACGTCGTCGGCGATCAGGGCCGGTCGCTGGTCTTCCTGAAGGAATCTGAGTTGCACGTTAGTCAGGGTGATGTTTTTGGCGTGGCGGACGTAAAACCCGTAGGCGGGCAGCGGGCCGAACATGCTTCCTTTCGGATAGCTTTGCTCATTTTCGGGAATTTCTCGCCGTGATGCCGCTTCGGTACCACCGCCCGCAAAGGTTAGGTTGATGTTGCTTAGCACCACATTTTCTACCGGTATGTTCTGCAGCCCCGCGATGACTACGCCGTTTTCTGCCGATTGGGTGCCCTGAACGTTGTCAATAATAATGTCTTTGAGGTGGGGCGGGTTCACGCTCGCGCTATCCCGATAAGTGCGGTTGCGATTGCCCAGTCTGAGAAAAATAGCCGATCCTTTGATGTTCCGCATGCTGACGTTAGAGATACTGATGCGCTCGATCCTTGCCCCATCCACGCTCATCACCCCGATCGCATCGTTGCGGGTATCGTACACCACGCAGTTTTGAACGGTGATGTCTTCGAAGCGGCCACTGGTTTCGGTGCCAATTTTTATTCCGGAAGCATTGGACGAAACCACGCAGTTGCTGATGGTGATATCCCGGCAGGCCTCGTTGGGCGAGAAACTTTTCAGGCAGATCGCATCGTCGCCGCTGTTGATATAGCAGTTGGAAATACGCACCTGCTCACAATCTACCAAGTCTAACCCGTCGGTATTTCGTCCGGGAACGTCGGCATATCTTTCTCGCTCAATGTCTTGGTTCTCCCGACTGTCTACCGTGATCCCATCAATGAGCAAATTCTTGCAGGACTGATACGACTGCACCCACGAGGCAGAATTGTACAGCGTCACGTCGCGCACCGCCACGTTTTCGCACCCCCGCAGGTGAATGATGCGCGGGCGCTTACTAAACGAGGGAAAGCCATAAGGCCCATTAACCCAGTGGTCGCCGTTGCCGTCAATGGTGCCCCGCCCGGCAATGCTGATGTGCCGGGCGTCTTCGGCGTAGATAAGTGCCTTGTTGGTTTCCAGGGTACCGGTGTACGACGGATACCGGGAAGGGAGGCTGGGAAAATCTTCCAAACTATTACTCCCCCGCAGTACGGCCCCCGTTTCAATGTAAAGGGTTACGTGGCTTTTTAAGTGAATCGTACCGGACACGAAGGTGCCTCCGGCCAGGTATACCTTTCCTCCCCCCGCACGGTGGCAGCTGTCGATGGCCTGCTGAATGGCCTTGGTATCCAGCGTCTGGCCATCGCCTTGCGCCCCGTAGCGCCGGACATCGAAGAGAGCGCGATTAGTCTGGGCGTACGCGGCTAAATGAACTAGCAGAAAGGGAACCACAAGTAGGTTGCCTAGCGCCCTGTTTTTAGAACGACTCAATAACCCGGGTTCTGAGCTAGATCGGCGTTGATGTTGGCATCAATCTCACTGATCGGAACGGGCCACAGCGCGTGAAATTCTTGAATCTGCGGACCGTTGTGGTTGTTGTACAAGCGAACGCGCTCCACCAGTTTGCCCAAACGGGACAAGGTGATTCGCCGGTCTTCTTCCAGGCTTAGCTCGCGCGCCCGTTCGTCCAGGATGTAATCGATGGTCACTTGGGCGGGAGCCACGGGGGTAGCGCTCACGCGGGTGCGAACGGTGTTGATATCGGCGGCGGCCAAGGCGGTGTTCCCCTGCCCGAGGTACGCTTCGGCCCGGAGCAAGTACGTTTCGGCCAGGCGCAAATAGTAGGAGTCGGTGTAGGTGGAGCCGCCCCCGGCGGTTAGCAAGCCCAAATCCCGGTTGGCATACAGCGCATCGGGATGCTGGCCGGGCGTGGTCACTTTGCTCAGCCAGGGGTACCAGCGCCAGCTTTGGGCCAGCAGGTTGGGTCCGGGGTACTTCACGGCGCTGGAGTCGAACCAAGCGGAAGCCGGATCATCGTAGATGAAATCTCGAATGTAGTTGATGGGTGAGTTGCGAAGGTCGGTGTTGAAGTCGCTTTCCCATAGGGCGTTTTCGAAGAAGCTGGTTGGTCGCATAAATGATACGCCTCGCCCGCCTACGTTTAAATCGGAGCGCCAACCCAGCACTGCCGGTTGTTCATCAGGGTCTTGCAAAGTCCAGCTGGCGGGGGCATGGTTGCGCTCCCAATCATTTCCCTGGTTGCTGGTGGAGGATAGATAGCCGCCCAGCACGTCCACTTCCATCTGCGCTACCCACAGGGCTTCGGTGTTGCCCCCGTTGCGGTTCTGGTTGCCGCGACGAAACAAGTCGTAGTATACGTCGCCATTTTCCAATGCCGATTGTGAACCAAACCGCTCAGTCATCAGGGCGGTAGCCGGATCGTCAATGACCGCAGTGGAAGCAGCAATGGCCTGATCCCATTGTTCTAAGGCTACGTAGGTTTCAGCCAGATAATGCTGGGCCACCAGATTAGATACTCGTCCGTCTTCCACTTCGCTGATCGGAGGCAATTCGTTGGCGGCCAACTGAAGGTCGGTGACCATTTGGTTGAGTACGTCCGTGCGGCTGGCGCGGGTAAAATCCGCTTTGGGTGAGGTCACTTCGTCCAGCACCAGCGGCACTCCGCCAAACAGATGTACCAGATAACGATAGGCCAATCCCCGGAAAAAGCTTGCTTCGGCGGTGACGGCAGTTTTTTGCTCCTCAGAAAGATCAGCTTCTGCTACGCGCTCAATGATGGTGTTGGCGCTGGTGACCACCTTGTACCAACGTTCCCAGTGCCAACTCACCATACCGCTCGTTGGGTTGAGTGTGACCGCATAATCGCCGAAGCGGTTGTTGGCAGTAGATTCTCGCGCGTCGAACATAATATCCGTGCCGTACAAATGTGCCTTGGCGTTGTCTTCACTGTCAAATTTAACGTCCCGCACCTGGGCGTATAAACCAATGATCGCGGCTTGATAATCGCCGAAGGTGACAAAAGCGTTGCTAGGGCTAAAAAAGTCCAGCGGTTCTTCCGCTAAGAAAGTTTCTTCGTTGCAGCCAGTGCCGATCAGGACGAAGGCAGTGAGGAGTAGTGTGTATTGACGTAGGAGTTTCATAGTGTTTGTAATTTATAGTGAAATGTTCAAACCAACCGAAAAACCGCGCAACACAGGCACCGCACTTCTCAACCCATCGTCATCCCCTTCTCGCTCTTGCGTGGAACCTAATCCCTGGCCGGTTTCAGGGTCCCAGCCTTCCCAGTCGGTGAGGGTCAGCAGGTTTTTGCCACTCACGTAAACTTTCAGTTCCTGCAAGCCCCAGCGTTCTATAAGATCGCTGTTGAGGCTGTAGGAAAGTGAGATGTCTTGCAAGCGGAAAAAGTTGCGAGCGAAGTAGCGATTTCCTCCAATGGGTCCATCTGCCCCGGGACGTCGGTAGGTGGCCCCGGGGTTGGTCGGACTCCAGTAGTCAATCTCACTGTACCAATTGCTGGCCTGCGCCACTCCCGGCGTGCTATAGCCACTGGCCCAGGGGTTGTTTAGCCCCAGGTAACCACTGCTGCCGCCCTGTATGGATCTGACGAAGAACTTGAAAGCAAAGCCTCCGTAGCGCAAGGTGTTTTGGATACCAAACTGGTAAGCAGGTTCTTCGTAGCCGATGATCTGCCGGTCGTCCTCCGGCTTGATTTCCCCGTCGCCGTTCAGATCGCGCAAACGGTACAAACCGGCTTCGTATCCGTCAGGAATACTCTCCCCGTCGCTAATCTGGTAGATTCCGTCTACTACGAAGTCATAAACCGCCCCAATGGGTTCATCAATGAACAGCCCATTGGCAATGAGATCATCCTCTTGCCCGTCGTTGTCTCGGTCTAGCCCGATGAGGCTTTCAATTCTATTGCGGTTGGCAGCGAAGTTGAACTGAAGGTCCCAACTAAATCGGTCGCTGCGTACCGGGGTAGCGTTAAGAAGCGCTTCAAAACCGGTATTGCTAATTTCCCCCACATTTGAGGTAATGTTTTCAAATCCGGTGATGCGGGGAAGCACAAAATTCCACAGCAGGTCGGTGGTGGTAGATTGATAATAATCCAAACTACCGGACAAGCGGCTGCTGAGTAACTCAAAATCCAGCCCAATATTGATCCCCGCGGTTCTTTCCCACGACAAATTAGGGTTAGCCAGTGATTCTAAATCCGTTCCGTTCACGGTTCCTCCGCCATCTCCGAATACGTACTGCGTTTCGTTGTTAGACCTTACTCTAGCCAGCGAACTGTAGCGACTAGTCAGGTTGCCGTTGATGCCATAGCTGGCGCGCAGCTTCAGGAAGTTCAACGCTGGCACGTTGTTGAGGAAGTTTTCTTCGGATAATACCCAACCGAGCCCGGCTGAGGGGAACAGCCCAAACTTGTTGTTTTCTGAAAAACCGCTAAATCCGTCGCGGCGCAGGGTGGCCGTCACCAAATACTTGTTTCGAAAGCCGTAATTGACGCGGGCCATCTGGTACAGGTACCGCTCTTCCCAAGCTTCCGACGAAATGAACTGGTTGAGTGCTTGCTCGGTGCTGTTGTACGACAAAGCTAAATTGGCAATGTTGGTGCCCTCGGCCTGATTTTCGTCAAAGCTGATGCGGTTGAAACCGTAAAGCAGGGTCAGGTCCAACTGGTGGTTACTACCTAGTTCGCGGCTATACGTCACGATGTTGTCCAGCAAAACGTCGTAGGTTGATCGGTTAATCTTGATGGCCCTTCCCGCCTGCCCCGCATCGAAGGGACTGGAGTTGCTGAGCGCATCCCAGCGGTAGTTATTGCTAAAGTTAACCCGGTAGCTAAGCCCTTTAATCTGAGGAATGCGCACGTTGGCGTAGAAGATGCCCGATAAACTGTTGCGCAGGTCGCGATCGTCGGAAGCGCTTTGCAAGAAGGGGTTCAGCCGGTTGTCGCCCAGTGGGTTCACTACTAATTCACCGTCTTCGTCGTAGGGAGTAACCAGCGGGCTCATCTGGGGAAGCTGCCCCAAATTTGGGCTTTCCCCGGAGAAGTCGGAGAAAGAACCAAACGTATTGGCCCCGATGGTCAGCCAATCGTTGATCTCGGTGTCTACGTTGATCCGAGCGGTGATGCGGCGGTATTTGTCGTTAAGCACCCAGCCCCGCTGCTCGGTGTACCCTCCCGAAAGAAAGTACGAGGTGTTGGGTCCGCTGCCCCGAACGCTCAGTTGATGGTCAGTGATGTAGCCGGGATCGGTCACTTCGTCTACCCAGTTATAGTCGTTATCGGCAGCAAAGCCCGCCAGCAGGGGCGGAAACAACTCAGTACTATTATCAATCGTCCAGTCGGGGTTCTCCTGTGTGTAGTCGGGAGCGAGGTAACCATTCTGCCAGTCTACGTCCCGCACTCCCCGGAGATAACCCGCGCGTCCTTCCGGGATGAGTTCGTTGGCCGGTGACTGCGTGGTGTAAGAACCGGCGTAGCTGATGACGGGCTTTTGGGCGGACTTTCCGCTTTTGGTGGTGATGATGATGACCCCGTTGGCGGCCTGCGCTCCGTAGACCGCTTTGCTGCTGGCATCTTTGAGCACGTCGACCGAGGCAATGTCTTTGGGATTCAAGTCGGCCAGTCGTCCGCGGTAGTACACTCCGTCCAGCACGATGAGCGGGTCCTGGTTGCCGTTGATACTGGACTGTCCCCGGATTTGAATGTCGGGTTCTTCGCCCGCCGTAGCCACCTGCCCGATATTGATCCCGGGGGTGGAGCCGCTCAGCGACTGCAGGATGTTGGTGTTGGGCGCTTCCTCAAAGGCTTGGAGCGGAGCGGAAACCACTGAGCCGGTCACATCTTCCCGCTTCTGCGTGCCGTAGCCAATCACTACGATCTCCGACAAGGCTTGAACGTCGGGAGAAAGATTAACGTCGATGGTGCTGCGGTTGTCGATGGGTACCTCTAGCGTTTCGTAGCCCACTGAGGAGAAAACGAGGGTTTCGGCCGTGGGAGGCACACTCAGTGAGTAGTTTCCGGCTATATCGGTAACGGTTCCTGCGGTGCTGCCTTTCACTAAAATGTTCACTCCGGGTAGCTCGGTGTCTTCAGTGAGGTCCCGTACCTGACCGGAAATGGTGGCTGTCTGCGCGAGACTGTTAAAGGAGTGCCCCAGCAGGCCCAGCGCGATGAGTAGAGGTAGGCGAATCATAGTGTAGTTTTATATTATAAAATACATTTTTACGATTCAAATATATGCAAAAGTATCATTCTAATCCAAAATTTGAGTCAAGAAATTAGCAGATAGTAAACAATAAGTCGTTTTGGTAGGAGAAGTGGAGGCGGAGGGATAAACAAATTCTGAATACCTGCATGCAAAGCGGCCCATTTGTTTGCCAAGATTATTTTCAGCCCAATGCTTGCCTGACTCGCTGACAATGAGTTATTTTAAACACGGTTGATGATCGTCAACGCTGGTGGCCTTATGAGCGCACCCGTATGCTGTAGCAACTTATGGCAACCAAGCGGTGGATTCCTTTGCCTGCCAGACGCGCCTGGGTCAAATCTTTTGTCCTGGCAGTACCCTTGTGGCTTCCCGCTCAGACCGCAGGGCAGGTACCCCTCACGGATTTTTGCTACTACACGGAGGATACCACAGGTAGCTTTATAGCCATACAAGCTTTGCCCGAAAGCAGTTGGAAAAACCAGGTTCGCGTTTTTACAAATGGGTATGGCTGGGTCAAATTTCATTTACAAGACTCATTTTCCAAAACGCTGTGGGTGGAAGTGCAAAGCCACTTTATTGATTCATTGGAGATTTGGGTAACGCAGCAAGACCGTATCGTGGAGCATCATCACATCAATCATCATGGGCTGGATACCCTCACAAGTCCGGTCAGGCACCATTATTTTGTTTTTCCTATTGCCCATACCCGCCACGCCCTGGTCTATCTCAGGGGATACGTTCAGCCGCCTCAACCTTTAAAAATGCCTGTCGTCATCCGGCAACCCAATGATTTTCTCTTATACTATCAACAGGATACCTGGCGCTGGGCTGCGTTTGTGGGTATGGTACTGATGGCTATTCTGCTCAGCCTGATCAACTTTGTCTTTCATCCCCAAGCGATTTATCTTTACTACTCCGGCTACGTTTTCTGCATCAGCCTCTATGCTTTGCTCAACGACGGATGGGGCATTTATCTTCCTGACACTTTGTCCTTTTTGGATGATTCCGTGACCATTGGGCACTGGCTCAACCTGGGGTTAGGTTTTTTCCTGTTGTTCAGCCGCCGCTTTCTTTCTATACATTCCGGGCAATGGTGGTTGCGCCTGAGCCCTGCCTGGGTTATGATTGGGCTTGAAATTGTTTTGCTCGTCGTGCATTACAGCGCGTGGACAGCGCGTGAAAACCTGTATTTGTGGAGTTACCGGATAGGTCTCTCAGCAGTGTCGTTCTATGCCTTGCTGTGGCTGAGTTACGTCTATGACGCCATCAGGCGCAAGTTCCGGCCCGTTTGGTTGCACATGGGTTCGGTCGCCGTGATGGGCTTCTTTTACGCTACCAATGTGTTGTCTAATGCCGGATGGATACGTCCTCTCTTCCCGGATATGGTCCTGCTTCGCCTGGCACTGATCGCTGATATTCTGGTGATCAGCGTAGGTTGGGTATATCGGCAGAAACTCATGCGACAGCATCAAAGGTTGTTAGAAGCAGAGAACCAGGCCCGGCAGCAGGAAACTTTTGAAGCCATTCAGCACTGGCAAACGGAAGAAATCAGAGCCTTGCACCTGCAAAACGAGATGCAAACGCAACGGGAACGCCTGGCCCGCGACCTGCACGATGGCATTGGCTCGCAGTTGACCCACATCATCACCCGCCTGGACCTGATGAGCCACCAGGAGACGCATCCCGATCAACTCCAGGCCTTGGGTGATTTTACCCGGGAAGCCAATCAATACCTGCGCGAAACCATCTGGGTGCTGAACAAAGAATATATTACGCTGGATGCATTCAGTGAGCGATTAAGAGGCTGGCTGGCGCGTTTATGGCACGAGCGGTCAAGTCCTCAGCTTCATACCGCATTAGCTGGTGCTGAAAACTTTGTTCTCTCTCCCCAGATAGCGACCTGTTTATTCCATATCGGGCAGGAAGCCGTTACCAACGCCCTCAAACATGCCCAGGCCGGATGCATTTCCGTTACCATTGCCCATGAGGAAAACCATATCATTTTTTCGGTCAAGGATGATGGCAAAGGCTTTGACACGCAACAAGCTTTTGAAGGCTATGGGCTACGCAACATGCAGCAGCGAGCCGAAGATTTATCCGGGACTTTTTCAGTAATCTCATCCAAAGAAGGCGCAATAATTTGTATCACGCTACCCATGCCCACTTAGAAAATTCGTGATTTCACGTATTGACCGGCATCTGTTTATCCTTCATCTTTGTCTAAACATCAGGCTATGGAGGAGATTACCGTGGGGATCGTAGAGGACAATCCGCTGCTGGCGCAGGGCATTGCCGACAAGCTGGCTTTGAGCGAAGACATCCGTGTCGTGCTGCAAGCTTTGAACGGCAAAGCACTACTGGAAAAGCTGCAAGCACAGGCACCGCCGCAAGTACTGCTCATGGACATTGAAATGCCTGAAATGGATGGTATTGCCGCTACCCGCGAAGTAAAACGCATGTATCCCGGCGTACTGGTGCTGATGCTGACCGTCTTTGATGATGATGACAAGCTCTTCGAAGCCATCAAAGCCGGTGCTTCGGGCTACTTGCTCAAAGAGGAGAAGCCTGCCCGGCTTGTGCAGGCCATTGCCGAAGTGCAGATGGGCGGCTCGCCCATGTCTCCGGCAATAGCCACCAAAGTGCTAAACTTTCTAAGGAAAGAATCCGCCCATCAGCAGACTGTGCCCTCCAAGGAGATGACAGGGCTTACCGTTCGGGAACGGGAAGTGCTGGAACACCTGAAAGCTGGCACGAGCATCCGGCAGATTGCCGAGCAGTTATTTGTTTCTGAAAAAACGATTCACAAGCATCTGGAACATATTTACCAGAAGCTGCATGTGGGGGGTAGTCGGGAGGCTTTGGCTAAGTTGTATGGGAAGTGATGCTTTTATATGTCTGGGAATGAATAGCTAGAAATTATTTGTGAATGAACTTATATGAGAAACGAAAAATATCGCATTCAAGATTGTACATATATTCATCAAACAGAATTGTTAGTGACTGTCAAATTTTAATAATTAATTCAATTTGATAGTCGGGAAAGTCATCAACATAAAATTTATTATTATGGAAAAAACAATTTCAATATTACTGTTAATTGGACTCCTAATTTCTTGTGAAGAAAAAGAAATTAGTGAAGTAAATTCACAATTAGGTAACTCAAACATTGAATACTTAAATAATACGTTATCGGAATTAATCCAATTTAATGAACAAAATAACATTCAAGGCTTTACTTCTGAAGATGAAATTGGAAAACGAGTCGATTTATATAAAGAACTGTTAACTCTTTTTGATCCAGACAATTTCGACTGTGGTTGCGATGGAAAATTGAAAAAAGAACTTAGAAGTTACAAACCCAAAAATATGACAGAAGATGCAAGTGGATTCATACCAAAAAATGTTTTGAATAATGCTTTTTATTCAGACTCTGCTCTGTTACTAGACCATTCAGGCAGTAGTATTTTAGCACATGGTTTTCAATATGAAAAGTTATCTGGTAATAAATCAAAATTATTATTTGCTCATAACTCACCAACGGTAAAAATTTTTACCGAATCTGACTATATAGAGAAGAACCCCAATACTTTTGACAATTTTTTGTATACTTTAGACTGTAGTGGTTTTCTATCGGCTGCCGTCTCAGCAATTGCTGGAGTAAACAAAAATTCAATCAAAGCTTTGGCAAATAATGCTTCCAACATAAATAAATCACTAATCGTTGTAGGCGGAGTCATGTATTCTTCTCTTTATCAAGCTTATCATGGGGAAGGCAACTTTTTAAAGGTAGACTCGATTACAAAATCATATAGAATAAAAGCCCTTGAGGCAATAATTAGTGCCATTCCAACTCAAGAGCGAAAAGATACAACGAAGGTATTTCTGAATTCAAACTACAGAGTAGTTTTAACCTCAAACTCTGGAAATTCAAGTTTTAATGGTGAAGCAAAGTTAGGGATTACCGGAGGAATAGGTTTTGTGTTTGGCAGTGTTTCTGGAAGTGGAGAAGTTAAGGGAAATGTTCAAAGAAAAAGTGATTTCTCGAGCTATAAAACTTACTTGATAGAAGAAAATGTAAACTCTGAACCAAGTAATATTACAATATCTTCAATACAAGAAAAAATAAATGCGTTAAAAGGCATACCATAAAAGGTTAATAATTATTATTGTCATGTTGCAAATACATGAACCAGCGGCTGCAAGCTTGTTTCTCAACGACGGTTCAGCCAAAAATTCCAAAGGAATATTTAAGATTATTATCCTTCAAAGTCTTTAACTACTATCAAAATTCCTAAAGTGGTAGTGATAAAGTTTGAATTAATTTAGATCAGTATATTAAAAAACAACAAAAATGGAAAATCAAAACCAACATCAAAACACGGGCGAATGGGAAGCATGGACACATCCACATGATTTCAATCCGCATATTTACGTCAAGGGCACAGTGCCTACAACTGGGGATAAACTCATTTTTAAACTGAAAGCTGCTCATCCACAGGGATCAAATGAAAAGCAGATGATCCTTGATTTAACACCGGATCGAATTGATTCTGACGGAATACAATCTACCCCGGTTGAGAACTTCAGTACACCAACACAGTTTAAAAAGTATGATACGGTTCTTATTCGAACAAAAACTATAGCTCATGTGGCTACAGTTCCTGTAATTGAAAAAGACCGATGATATTAAGATTGTGTTTTTGGTTACTGATTAAGTTTTGCGAAGTCTTTACACAAAATCTAAATTGTATGAATTCCACACTGCTAACAGAAGCAATCAATTTTGCTAAGAATCATTCACAAATTATTGACGCACTTGTTGAGAGGGATAGCGACACTAACCTAACACTGCTAAGTGTTTCATGTAAAAAAACACTTTACGGAGGCAGAAGAGACGGATATTTTCTAAGAGTTATTTTCGATTACAGAATTAAAAACGAAAAAAACACAAACGGACCGGACGTATTTATTGACATAGAATACGATGGAGAAAGGTTCAGAGCCCTGCCACCCCTACAGCGCTTCTAGCCTAACGCGTACCTAAATGTACCAAACTGAGTTTCTCATGTCGAAATTTCCAGGCAAGCAGTTATTGGTGTTGCCATGTATTACTTACGATAAAGCTTCATAGCACTTCTATATGCAAAACCTTAGGCAGAATCACAAACGAACGATTTTCTTATTAATACTGCTAGCTACCAATGCGTGCGAAGAAGAACGTATTGAAACGATCGTTTCTATCGATGTAAAGGCACCAGCAAACACTCTTTTCACCGACCAGGAGATACAATTAACTGCTGTACCGAGAGATGCTGAAGGAAATCCACTTGCTGATAAAACGATCTCATGGTCTAGTAATAATCAATCTGTAGCCACTATAAACCAGACCGGATTGATGAAAACACTTGCAACTGGTACGGTGAAAATTTCAGCAACCAGTGGTCAGAAAACAGGGAACGCCTCTTTTAATATTGTCAACGTTCCCGTTGCAGCCATCATGGTGTCTCCGGATACGGTGACTATGCAGGTAGGGCAAACCCAAAAGTTAGTTGTCTTGCTCCAAGATTCGGTTCATCACGAACTCACTGGACGATTGATAAGCTGGCAAAGTACAGACGAAGCCAAAGCTGTGGTTTCCAATGAGGGGTTAGTGACTGCCAAAGCTATGGGAAAAGTGATTATTACAGCTACCTGCGAAGGAAAAACTGACGAGGTATCTATTACGGTGACCCTTGTACCTATCGCATCGATTATCGTTTCTCCAAATACCACAACTGTTGCCGTAGGAAAAACCAGACAACTTACCGCCCTATTGCACGATGCTCATAATAATGACCTTAGCGACAGAACAGTAATCTGGAGCAGTTCAGAGGGTTCAAAAGCCCAGGTTTCGGCAAGTGGACTGGTAACAGCCATTGCCGAAGGCAGCTTGATTGTCACAGCCACCAGTGAGGGGAAGAGCGGTCAGACATTGGTAGAGGTTTTCACACAACCCCCACTTTATGAATATACTACTTTTGAAAAAGCCAGACTTACACTACAACCTTGGTATGGGCAGCATTACGTATTGCTGACGCCACAAGTGGATTTGGACTATGCCGCCATCAGACAGATTTTGAATAGCTTAGATCATGGCTATGAGTATTATCAAATGGCGACTGGTCGGGAGCCTGTTCATTGGGCGCCTTACACCTTAAATGGACGAGGAACGGTTGCTTCGGTGCAAAAAACCTGTGGAGGAGCGTGCGGCTATCTGGGCTATACCGGTATTGAGATGATTCAACCTTGGGTCGATGAATTATATAATGATGTGAAAGAGCAAGGCGTTCATCATACCACCTTCTTTTACGAAATGGGTCGTAATTTCTGGTTTTACTCCGATCAATTGTGGTTTGAAAGCGGATTCAATATGGATATGGCAACCGGATACGCTGAATTGATGAAGCAAATGGCTACGGATTATATACAATTGCCCCTCAGGTCACTGGAAGCAGGTGATCGAGAGGACACAGAAAGCACCGCAGACTTTTACCTGGCTTCCCCATCGGACTGGACCTGGCGCAAGGTAGTGGAATTAGGAGAGACGCCCCCGATAAAAGGGCACCCAAGAGGAGCCCATATTCTCTTTACAGCCTTAATACTTCGGCTTCAAAAAGAATTCGGTGGTCACACCTTTATAGAAAGATTCTGGCAAGAGGTGGGAAGTCGTAGTAAAACAACCAGCATTCAGCACGCTATAGACAATCTGGCAGTGTCGGTCTCAGCCGGTGCCAACGCCAACTTATCCAATGTATTGTTGAATAGTTGGCGTTTTAGCTTATCCGACAGTGTTAAGGAAGAAACCAGAAAACGGTTTGGCAATCCTCTTTAAGGCTTAAATTGATAAACTACTACTAAAAAATAATGTGGCAACTTTTCCAGCATATGAAACGCACTTTCTCTCTCCTGTTACTATCCGGATTTTGCTTTTGTTCGCTCCGCCCACAAGCCCAAATTACCCTCAATTTCACTATTGATCAGCCTCCTGCCCTGGTAGCCGATGCGGGTGGTGACAAAACTATTGATAAAGGCGAGAAAGTGCAATTAGGCGGTATGGCTACAGCTAACGGTGGCAAGGCTGATTACACGTATAGTTGGTTCCCTGCCTCCGGCTTAGATCGCAGCGATATAGCCAATCCTCTGGCTGCTCCCGATACAACTACTACCTATACCGTGATGGTGACCGATGCTAACGGCTGTACAGAAACCAGCCAGGCTGTATTAACAGTAGATTTGGCTGCTGGTCTGGAAAGCCCACTCAACCCGTTGGGAATAAAAGTATTTCCCAATCCATCGCCGGGTCTGTTTAGGGTAACTGCCGATGGGGGCATCAAAGGTGGAGTCTTGCTCATGGAAGTAATCAGTCCAATAGGTCAGGCGGTGTATACTGAATCTATTTACGAGGCCCACCAGCACTTGGAGCGTGATATCGACTTATCGGCTCTGGGCAAGGGATTGTATCTGTTCCGGTTTTCCAACAAGACTGGTTCCCTTATCAAAAAAGTAGTCCTTTACTGATACTGACGGGCTCATTGAACGAATATGGAAAATACTTACTGGAATCGCTGCGGTTTTCTCGCTGTCCTCATCAGTCTATTGCTGGTTCAGTTTTCATTCGCCCAGACCCAGAAGGATACTCTTACCCTCAAACTCGAAAACTACCGGGGCAACATACAGTGGGAACAGTCCTTTGATCATCACTCGTGGACTGATCTACCCGGAGGAAATGTAGATTCTTTAAAGTTGACGCCAAAGCAGACGACCTATTACCGGGCCAGAATCACCGAACCGAGTTGCTCACCTATATATTCAGATATAAAAGTTGCCGTCGTAGAAGGCAGTTCTATGACTGGTGCAAAGCTGATAACCGGAAGGGTAAACTTGCCAGCCGGATCTACGCTGAAGTTGAATGAGTTGACTGTGTTATCCCTAACGGACGACAGCAAAGTGAAAGCTGATGGGAGTTTTGAAGTACTTGTTAAAGACTCTACCCAGGAGGGGCTATTGATGCTTATTAATGACAAAGAAGATGTGGTGATGCTGGCGTATTTTACAGACGACTCACCCGAATATAACTTGTCTTCTGAATCCACAGCCATGGCCTTGCTGATCCTCTACCCCTTGTTGAAGCCGGTAGATATCAGTCGTAAGAAAACATTGATGACGCTCTACCAAGCTCATCCCGGCTATCCAAACCTCAGAGCGAAGGTTGAACAGCTTACCCAGTCAGAAAATGACTTATTCTCTCCGGAAAATACTGATTTGGCAGTGGCTATGGCTGAAATTCTCAAAATGGCTGACAATCAAGACCGGTTGCGGACTGAGGCAACCGATCCGGTTACAATAACCTCTTCGGGCAGTTCTGTCACGCTCACAAACAACGTTGTTTTTTCTTACTCAGCAGGAGTATATTCCAAAAATGGTGAAGTACCGCTTATTAAACCTTTCCAATTAGCGGGAAGTGAACTTGATGAATCAGTAATATTGAAACAAATTTTATGGTGGCTTCAAGGGCCTGATGAAGTCAGTACAACCCGGACCATTGACCTAAAAACAATGGGCTTGCAACCGGGGGAGTACGAGCTTCGGCTCCGCAGCGGATTGGCTTTTGATCAAAGCGTTGAAAACACCCAAGCGGCTAAGCAAAATGTGAATGAATGGCTTTCTGTTATTTTAGGCAATTTTAGCGTAACTGATTTTATTGAAAATGAATGCGCCAAAAACGTCTTCGGGGCATTTGTGAGTACAATCAGCCCATTGAACCTAGCCAAAGCAGGTCAAAAGGGAGATATTCTGAAAGAGTACATCTGGCCTGTGCTTAAAAATTACCTGGAATATGCATTCAACACCCAGAACTTTAACTGCACAAGAATAAAACCCAATCGCTTGACCGTAAAGCTATTCAACATGATGAATTTGGGAGTGAAAGTCTACGAATTGATTGGCGCTTCTTATATATTAGACTGGTCGGAAGGGCCATCAGTACTGAATGCCTGCCAGCTATTAGACGATTCCTATCAGACGTCTCCTTGCTTTGTTGTCAAGAAAGCCAATGAGGTGAAACAAAATTACCTGACCTGCGAAGAAATTCCATTAAAAGTGAAAGCGGTTTCCGATAAGCTCTACTATCCTTACAGAGAGGAACCTGTGGAAGGGAAACCAATCCACTGGTTGGCGTTAAAAGGAAACGGAGGGTTTGCTCCTGATGGATCCATTAACACAACCGTTCAGACCGACCCTCAGGGAGAAGCATCTGTTACCTGGCAACTCCCTACTGCACCATCGAATCACCTGGCCAGGGCAATGATACTACTAAACAATGGAACATTTTTCAGTCAGGTAGATTTTTCAACGAGCTCCTACCAACCAACTCCTGTCACGAAGATAGTAGATGGTAATCATCAAACCGGCGCCATTGCTCAATCCTTAACTAAACCGCTGGTATTGTCAGTCATTGATCCTAAGGATGGACTGCCGATGAAGATCGAACGATTTGACATTGATTACCAGATCACCGGCGGCGGTAAACTGGAACCCGACCCGTCCACTTCCTCGCCGGTATGGGCAGCTTATATCTGGACATTAGGGCAAGAAGAAGGAGGCCAAACTGTGAACTTCAACATAACCAGTAAATCGTGCGATTGGCCAATTCAAGGCAATCCGGTTGTATTTAAAGCTACTGCTGTAGATGAGGAAACCATGGAGGGTACTCATTTGGTGATACAGGATGGAAACAACCAATTCAGAAATACTGCGGGCTATTTGCCCAAGAACCTGAAGGTGCAACTGCTGGATGTAGAAAACAAACCTCTGAAGAATATCAAGCTTCAATGGGAAATGACCTCCGGCAAAGGCAAGCTAGATGCAGTTGTGACAACCACCGACGCAAATGGGTATGCTGAGAATAAATTTTTTGTTGACTATGCCAATGACAAGCATGACGTTAAGGTTTCAGTGGTAGGTAGGGAGGAAATTACTGCTGAGTTCAATGAAACGCTTAGACTTATTCCATTGGGATCGAGGAATTCCTGGAATTATTTTGGAGAACAATTTTGGGATTACAAAAAAAACGGACCGGATATTTGGCAGTCTGCAAAGCTAGGGGATAATGGAATAATTTGTGGTAACTCCTGGGGTTGGAAGGATGAAGTATGCTATGATAACCTATATTATGACAAGAATCAAACTGATTTTTACTTTAATTGGGGGATTGGAGTGCCTATAGAGGATATGAAACATTATTTTGATGATGGGGATACACTCAAAATTATTCCAATGACAAACCCTTATGACACTAAAAATTATATTAAAACTATAAAAGTAATTAATGATAAACAAATAGTTGTACAGGTGTTTTCTCCCAGTTGGTTTACTTCTGGAGTAGACGTAGATGGTAATGCTATTGTCGAATTTGCAGGATGGAACGCTTATCTCCATTATATTGAAAGGGGCAAAGGTATAGTTCGAGCCGAGAATTATGTAGTTAAAAATGCATGGGATGAAAGTTATAGACCAAAAAGTACAGAAGTTCCCTCGCTAGAGGATTGTGTGTTAAACTTATATTCAGATTTAAAAGATTATACTGTAACAGATTATTGATTTTTAGACACCGCATAGCGCTATGGTGAACGCCTCACTCCCCTGATCGTAGGATGAGCGCAGCGCTTCTACGACCTAAAATAAAATAGGGCGTCCGCCCAGTCATGTGTTGTATTGCTTGTTTCCGTTCTGTGGAAAGCGTGTACAAGCTATAACACACCTCTATAAAGTTTTGCGATGGATTTTCTTCCCGGTTTCCGGATCGTAGCAGACGTTATGGCCGGTGGGTGGGCACTATTTACATGCAAAAATTAACAGCTAATCAAAGAAATCGTAAATTTGAGCCTATGCCTGACAGAGAAAATTTATCAAATCGAATAAGGAAATGATCGCAAAAGATAAAATATCGGAGATTGTTAGCATCATAGCTTCCGGTTATCACCCCGACAAGATCATCCTGTTTGGCTCTTATGCCACGGGAACCCCAACCAAAACAGCGATTTAGATTTGTTGGTGATCAAAGATACGGATATACCCAGACCGCAAAGAACCGCCTATGTTAGAAAAATGCTCTATGGCGCTATGGTTCCTATTGACCTGATTTTCTATACGCCCCAGGAAATGGAAGCATCCAGGGATGACAGGTTCAGCTTTGTCCATGAAGTGTTGCATACCGGAAAGGTTGTATATGAGCGAGCCCATTGACCTTATCAAACAATGGATCATTAAAGGTGACCATGATCTGGGTACAGCAAAAGTAACCTATTTGCACATACCCAAATATCTTGACACGGTTACTTTTCATATGGTAGAATGACGAGCCTTCTAAAATCACCAGAAAGGCACGGGAAGTCATTGAGTTGGAATACCAAGCCCGGCTGCCCGCTATGAAACTTTTGGATAGGCAGGATGTTGAAAACGGAAAGACACTCACCGGGTGAAGACCAAAAAGTATGGAGATACTGCTGAACATAAAACTGGATGGCCTGTTTTTTGCCCGCATCGCACCAACCAACGTGGTAATCAACCGCCTTTCCTTACGTCTATGAAATGTATTCCCCAGTTTCCCCGCATTGCCCTGCTACTGCCCTTCCTGTTGTTCTCCTCCTGCGACGTGCTCCAAAGCGTGCTGGGCGACCTAAACACGGGCGGACTCTCCTCGGCCGAAATTGTGCGGGGACTGAAAACTGCCCTGGAAAAAGGGGTGAAGTTTGCCGGTGAAAATGCCTCGCAAGAAAACGGCTACCTGAACAATCCCGTGGTCGATATCCGCATTCCGTTGCCCCCCAAGTTACAGGGAGTGGAGCGCAACATCCGCCGGATTCCACTGGTGGGTGATAAGGTCGTGGATAACTTTATCACCGCGATGAACCGCGGGGCCGAACAAGCCGCCAAAAAAGCCGCGCCCATTTTCGTGGATGCCATCACCTCCATGACGGTGACTGACGGACTGGGCATTTTGCAAGGGGGTGATGATGCGGCCACCAACTATTTGGAACGCACCACTACGGCAAGTTTAACCAGCGCTTTTAAACCGGTAATCAAAAGCGCTCTGGATCAAACCAAAGCCACCGACTACTACAACGCCCTGAAGAACGCCATCAGCAGCTTCAACAAAACGCCTTTGGTCAACAAAATCAACGTGAACGTAGGCGAACTGCCCGTGCTGGAAGACTATGCCACCGAGATGGCGCTGAATGGCCTGTTCAAGCTCGTGGCCCGCGAAGAGAAGAAAATCCGCGACGACCCCTTCGGACAGAGTGAACAGATTCTGCGTAAGGTGTTTGGGAGTCAGAAGTCAACGCCTACGCCAACGGGGATAGGAGGGTAGAAATTAGGGAAGGCGCATCTAGTCGTAGGATTTCCTACGACTTCATCCAGCATGCAAATTGGGTCGTAGGATCGCTTCGCTTAACCTACAACCAGATCGTAGGAGAACACCCTAGTCGTAGGATTTCCTACGACTCAGACAGCGACGCTGATGGGGTCGTAGGATCGCCGGGCGCCGGGCGCTTCGCTTAACCTACAACCAGATTAGAATTGATAGAAATTAGAAATTGAATTGCAATTTCCAAATTTCTGACCACGCTGAAGGTTATCAGTCTTCGAACAGAAAGTCATCATACGCACTTCTCAACTCCCGCAGCGCCAATGCATCGTTCTGCTGTTTCGCTTCCGCTATTCCTTTCTGATACGTCTGCTCGGCCCGCTCGGGTTGGTTCAAATCTTGGTACATCTGCGCGGCGTGGTAGTACGTCGGCACGTAGTGCGGATGCTCGCTGAGCAGCTTTTCGTAGTAGCTTAACGCTTTCTGAGGATGCTCTTGCCGGTATTCGGTGGCCACGGCGTAGAGCGTGAAGGGGTCGTCGGGAGTTTCTTGTAAGAACCCCAGCAGGGCATCAAGACGGTCGGTAGACATTGTTCGGATAGATTTTTATTTCTTTTTGATTTACGTAACTTCGTGGCAAAAAACCGGTTAACCAAGGAATAACCCGTCAGCCTACCCTATGAAGATCTTAGTTTGCATCACCCACGTGCCCGATACCACGTCCAAAATATCCTTTACCGACGACAATACCAAGTTCGATACCACCAACGTGCAGTTTATCATCGGCCCTTACGACGACTACGCCCTGGCCCGCGCCGTAGAACTTAAGGAACAGTCCGGCGGCACCGTCACCTTGCTCAACGTGGGCGGAAAAGAAACCGAACCTACCATCCGCAAGGGCCTGGCCATCGGGGCCGACGATGCTATCCGCATTGACGCCGAGCCCACCGACGCCTTTTTCGTGGCCCAGCAGATTGCCGCCGTGGTGAAAGAGAATAGCTATGATCTGGTGCTGATGGGGCGCGAATCCATCGACTACAACGGCGGGCAGGTGCACAGCATGGTGGGCGAGCTGGTTGGCATGCCCGCCGTCTCCCCGGTGATGCAGCTCGAGGTGGAAGGCGACACCGCCACCGTGGCCCGTGAGATCGAAGGCGGCAAAGAATCTGCCACCGTACCGCTGCCCTTTATTGCCGGTTGCCAGGAACCCATTGCCGAATGGAAAATCCCCAACATGCGCGGCATCATGACCGCCCGCAGCAAGCCGCTGGACGTGCGCAAGCCGGCCAGCGAGGAGAAACTGACCACCACCCAGCGCTACGAGCTTCCCCCGCCCAAGGGAAAAGTGAAAATGTTCTCACCCGACCAGATGGGCGAACTGGTGCAAGCCCTGAAGAACGAAGCCAAGGTATTGTAAAGGAGTACTTCGCAAGAAGTTCTTATCCGACTCGTTAACGCGTAGTAGCTCATTTTTCAAGCATTAACCACTCAAGCATGTCCGTACTCGTATTTGTAGAAAGTGCCGAAGGCACCATCAAAAAAACCTCACTGGAAGCGGTTGCCTACGCCGCCGCCCTGAACCAGGGCGACGTAACCGCCATTGCGATGGGCAGCAACGTATCGGCCGAATCGCTGGAAAAACTTGGCGGCTACGGCGCCACCAAGGTGTTGCACGCCAGTGACGAACGACTCAATGAAGACCAGATTCAGGCCTACGCTTCTGTGTTAAATCAGGCGATGGAGCAGACGGGCGCCACAATCCTGGTGCTGGCCAAGTCCTCGCTGGGCGATCCAGTGGCAGCCCGCGTGGCGGTGAAACAACACGCCAGCCTAGCTTCCAACGTGGTGGCGCTGCCTGAAAGCGGCGACCGCTTCGTGGTGAAGCGCAGCATCTACACCGGCAAAGCCTTCGCCTACACCCAACTCAGCACCGACAAAAAGATTATCGCCATCAAAAAGAACGCCATTGAGCTGCCCGCCGCCGACGGCACCGCCCCGGTAGAAGCATTTTCACCGACGCTGGACGATGCCGACTTCACCGTGAAGATTACCTCCACCGAAAAAAGCGAGGGCGAGGTGTTGCTGCCCGAAGCCGACGTGGTGGTGTCGGGAGGACGTGGCCTGAAGGGCCCCGAGCACTGGAACATTATAGAAGAACTGGCCAGCACCCTGGGCGCGGCTACCGGATGCAGCAAACCGGTGTCGGACATGGGCTGGAGGCCCCACCACGAGCATGTGGGGCAAACCGGCATTAAGGTGAGCCCGAGTTTATATGTGGCGGTGGGCATTTCGGGGGCCATCCAACACCTGGCGGGCGTGAATTCCTCTAAAAATATTCTGGTTATCAACCAGGATGAAGAGGCTGCCTTTTTCAAGTCGGCCGACTACGGGGTGGTGGGCGACGCCTTTGAGGTGGTGCCCAAGCTCACCGAAGCCATTCGCGCCGCGCAAGATTAGTACAAACCCAATGTTTCATTAGCCTCTTCTGCATAGTGGATAAAATAGAATTAGAAATTTTAGGACTTTCCTCCAGTCAGTCGCAGTCCGGTTCTTTTGCCCTGGTGCTGGGCGAAACTGTCGGCAACCGTCGGTTGCCCATCATCATCGGTATGTTCGAGGCCCAGGCCATTGCCATCGAGATCGAGAAGATCGTGCCCAACCGGCCCATGACCCATGACCTGTTCAAATCGTTCGCCAGCAATTTCGACTTCACGCTGGAAGAAATTGTGATTTCCGATCTGAAAGAGGGCGTTTTTTTCGCCAAGATTGTGTGCAACGATGGGGCCCACACCACCGAAATTGACGCGCGTCCCTCGGATGCCATTGCCATCGGACTGCGCTTCAGTGTGCCCATCTACACCTACGAGAGCGTGCTGTCGGAGGCCGGTATTGTGCTCACCGAAGAAGAGAGTGAGGCCGCCACCGAAAGCAGCGAAGCAACCACCAAAGGCAAATCGAATAAACCCCTCAACGAGCAACTCAAAGATTTGCCCCTGGACAAACTCAAGGTGCTGCTCGAAGAAACCCTCAAAAAAGAAGACTACGAAAAGGCCGCCCTGGTGCGCGACGAGATGAACCGCCGCAACTAGCGCATGATCTACTTCCGCGGTGTTCTGGGACTGGCCACGCTGGTGGGCTTGGCCTACCTGCTCTCTACCAACCGGCGGGCCATCAACTGGAAGCTGGTGGGGGCTGGGGTAGGTATTCAACTGGCAGCTGGGCTGCTTATCCTCAAAGTGCCGTTCATCGCGAGATTGTTTGACCAAGTCAGTGAAGGGTTTGTCACGTTTCTGAGCTTCTCGCAAGAAGGAGCGCGCTTCATTTTCGGCGACCTGGTTAACACCTCGTCTTTCGGGTTTATCTTCGCCTTTCAGGTGCTGCCCACCATCATCTTTTTCTCCACCGTGTCGGCCGGATTGTACTACCTCGGCATCCTGCAAAAGGTGGTCTACGGCATCGCCTGGGTGATGACGCGCAGCATGCGCTTGTCGGGAGCCGAAAGCCTGTCGGCGGCGGGCAATATTTTTCTGGGACAGACCGAAGCGCCGCTGTTGGTGCGACCTTACATCGAGGACATGACGCGCTCGGAGATTATGTGCCTGATGACCGGCGGCATGGCCACCATCGCGGGCGGAGTGTTGGGCGGCTACGTAGCCTTTCTGGGAGGCGACGACCCGGTGCAGCAGACCCGCTTTGCCGCTTACCTGCTGAGCGCTTCCATCATGAATGCCCCGGCCGCCATCGTGATCTCCAAAATGCTGGTGCCCGAAACCCATCCCGAGCAAATCAAGAGCGACCTGCGGGTGAGCGACGAGCAACTGGGCGTAAACGTGATCGACGCCCTGTCGCGCGGGGCGGGAGAGGGACTCAAACTGGCGCTCAACGTGGGCGGCATGCTGCTGGCCTTTATTGCCGTGATTGCCGCTATTAACTACTTTTTAACCAATGGGATAGGGAAGATCGGCGGACTCAACGGCTGGGTGGCAGCCAGCACCGACGGGGCCTTTGCGGGCTTTTCGCTGGAGTATATTCTGGGACAACTGTTTCGGGTGTTTGCCTTTATCATGGGCGTCGACTGGGCCGAAACGCTGCCGGTGGGCAGTTTGCTGGGGCAAAAAACGGTGATCAACGAGTTTGTGGCCTACCTAAGCCTATCGGAGATGAAGACCGAGGGAGTGCTCGGCGGTAAGGCGCTGGTGGTGGCTACCTACGCCCTGTGCGGCTTTGCCAACTTTTCGTCGATTGCCATCCAGATTGGCGGCATCGGCAGCATCGCCCCCGGGCAGCAAGCCAACCTGTCGCGGCTCGGACTGTGGGCCCTAATAGCCGCCACCTTCGCCTGCATGATGACGGCCACGATTGCCGGAATGCTGGTGAGTTACTAGCGTATATGAAGATAGAGAAACCTATTTTTGCCCTTTGATGGGCAAATTATCTTTTTAAAACCGTTATCTTTATTAAAAAACTCATGACCACCATTGCCGAAATAAAGTCTGCCTTACATCAGTATATTGTAGAAACTGATGATGTGGACGTACTAAACGAACTACGTAACTATTTTGAATCCCTTCTGCAACCGGATAAGACCATTGCTTACACCACTACCGGCGATCCTGATTGGGATACACCAGGTAAGAACCTCCGTATTCGCGGGGTTTGTTGCAAGATGGTTGCCTTGACCTGAGCAAAGCCGGCGAACTAGGCGACCTGAAAGCCTACGAGGTCATCCGGGATGTGTGCAACCGGAAGGTAATCAAGTGATTATGCTCTTTCGGATAGCATATCCGAAAGAGCAGGGTGCAGCGTCAAAAATGCACTAACGAAAACTAAGGTTTATCAATGGTAATACGGTAATTGCCTTGAATAAACCACAGAATGATGGAAGCTAACCACAAAAAAGGGTAGGCCGCGCTGACCTACCTCCGGTGGTAATTGTGCAATCTACCTGACGGCACAGCACTCTATTCGCTTTGGTGAACTATTTCTACCTGCTTGCCGTACCGGTTTAGGAGCGAATCGGCTTGGTTCGCCTCGCTTATAGTTTCCAGGGCTTGTTGCCACCGTTGGCGTTGTTCATCCGAAAGATAGATTTTGTTAGAAGATACTTCTTCTAAATCCTGAACCGAAGCGGTGGGAATAATCTGGTTGGTTTCTTCCTGTGTGCAGTGGGTCAGTAACACGGTTGTGACTACTGCGGTGACGAATGATGTTAATTTCATGATGTTAGGGAGTTAAACAGTAAATAATTAATTTTTGAAACGTTCGTAAATCACGTAGTCCTGGCGGTTGGGGTCGGTGAAATCATTGAAGATGTAAACCCACAGCGGGCTACTGGGGTAGCTGCTCGAGTAGCCAAGGTAGACATGTCGTTGAGCAAATCCTTGATCGTAAAATGCTTTCACCACTCCGCTACTCAACGCTGTTCCCGCGGCGGCACCCCAGTCACAGTCTGAGGGATGGCATTTGCCCCACAACCGGACGGTGTAGTTTTGGCTTTGGCAATTAAAATCTACTTTAACCCGGGTAATGCTATGGGTATTGGCATCAGTATTTAACCAATCGCCTACTACCGAGGGAACACACGACGAACTGCCCGCCGCAAAAAAGTAGGCCGAACCACTTTGATTACCCTGGTCATCATTCCCGTAAGCTCCCACAATAGCTACAGTACCTGAGACAGCTACCGACGAGCCAAATGAATCGTGGGCTGCTCCGTCAGAAGGAAGAAGCTTGGTGGTTTCTTGCCAGATAGCACCGTTCTTCCCAAAGATATAAGCTGACCCACTGTTTTGACCATTATCGCTATCGAGCCAAGCTCCTACCGTAATTACGGTATTTGAAATAGCTACGGAGTAGCCAAAGTTATCACTGACCGCTCCATCGGCCGGAAGTAGTTTGGTCATCTGCGACCAGGCAGTGCCCACTTTCTGAAAAACATAAGCCGAACCACTGCTACGACCGTTGTCATCATCATACGGGGTTCCTACCACAGCGGTGCTACCGGAAATAGCAACCGAAGAGCCAAAGTTGTTCCCCTCTCCTTCGTCAGAAGCGAGTAGCTTGGTAGCCTGTTGCCAGATAGTGCCATTTTTGGTGAAGATATAGGCCGACCCACTAGCTCGGCGAATATTAGTATCGTACGGAGCTCCGAGCAGGATGGTGCTACCGGAAACAGCCACCGAATAGCCAAACGAATCGCCACCGGACCTGTCAGCCGCTAACAACTTAGCTACCTGTTGCCAGGTAGTGCCGTTCTTCTCGAAGACATAAGCCGAACCAGTGGTATAGTTGTTTCGGTAGGCTCCGACGACCGCTGTAT
This sequence comes from Cyclobacteriaceae bacterium, assembly GCA_965217305.1. Lineage (GTDB taxonomy): Bacteria > Bacteroidota > Bacteroidia > Cytophagales > Cyclobacteriaceae > Tunicatimonas. The sequence continues at coordinate 365,077 of CBDCHN010000012.1, read as the reverse complement.
TGCCGGAAATAGCAACCGCAAAACCAAACTGATCATAGTATTCTTTGTCCGAAGATACCAGTTTGGCGACTTGCTGCCAACTAGACCCATTCTTTTCAAAGATAAAGGCAGCATTATCGGTAGCTCCGACAATGGCAGTATTACCGGAAATAGACACTGAATAACCGAAACTGCCCGCCCCGCCGGTGGGAAGCAGCTTAGCCGTTTGTTGCCAGGTACTACCCTGTTTTTCCCAGATGTAGGCCGAACTATTGTAAAAAGCGTCGGCTCCGACAATAGCCGTATTGCCGGAAACAGCGACTGACCGGCCGAAATAGTTGTTAGCCACCCCATCAGAAGCTAGTATTTTCTGCACTTCATTTTGCTGAGCATACAACGGACTGATAGAACTAAACAGTAAAAGCAAAAGTATCGCCCTCAGTGGGCAAGAACTGATTAGCCCGGAAATTAGCATTTTAAACCGGTTCAAGTTTGTCTTTTTCATAACAGTCGTGGGTTAGGTTGAAGTGGAAAAGAATTGGTTTTTGTTCGTCGCAGTGAAGAATGATCCATTGTCACGCCCCGCTACTATTGAGATGTTTCTAGGGAGTAGTCAGTTCCGACTCAACAGCCGTAACCTGTCTCGGAAAAAAATTTGTCGCTGTTTAGCGATTTGGTCTCCTAATGACTAGACGGACGACCTGGAAGGAAAAAATTAGGGGTACACGGTGTGGCCTTGAACAATAGGCTCATAAAGAGCGTAAGGGCAAGAATTGCAAAATATCTGGGGAAAGAAAATCAATATTTTTCGTGTGGTGTGTTGATATGATACGCTTGGTACCTACTCTTTGTGGTTTTCGGCATCCCCATTCTATGGCCAAAGCACTGGGCATCTCCCTGCGGGCCTACAGCAAAATAGAAAGCGGCGAAACTGCTCTGACCACCGAACGGCTGCAACAGATTGCCCGCGTGCTAGAAATAGAGCCCGATGAGATCATTGCGTTTAGCGAACAAAACATCTTCCGAAGCTGCCAGCGTTGTCCTTATCACCAACTTTCTCCCATCACCGATCTTTCCTTCTTCACCGAGCGTCTGCTGTATCAGCAGCGGATCAGAGAATTAGAGCAGAGGGTAGCCGATTTATCCAAGGATATTCAGTAAAAAAGCTTAGTTGCTTCCTGCCCTTTGTTTTGAAAGCCTTGCTCGCGCGAGTCTTTTTCTGTATGAATCGTGGTTTTTTTCGTTACTATTTGAAGTAAAAGTGGACACACCCCATGAAACTTCACCAAAAATAGTTAACTTTCCCCTTAATTTTGCCAAGGAAATTTTTTATGATCAAAACATTCAGTTCGCTCGTTTTTGCCAGTATCTTGTTTTTTGGATTATTCAGTCGCTGTTCGGAAGGGCAGCCCGCAACGGCCTCGGCGCCCGATCCGCCGACCCTGCCGGTGACCACCGTGGAAGCCCGCGATACCGTCATCTACCGCAGCTACGTGGCCGACGTGCAGGCGGTGCGCAACGTTGAGTTGCGCGCTCGGGTGCCCGGCTTCCTGGAGAAAATCTACGTGGACGAAGGACAGCCGGTGCAGCATCGGCAACGCCTGTTCAAGATCAGCGAAGAGGAGTACGCGGCCGAACTGGCCAAGGCCAAGGCGAATCTACAAAGCGCCATCGCCCAGGCCAAAGCCTCGCAACTGGAGGTGGATCGACTGCGGGTGCTGGTCGACAAAAATATCCTGGCCGAATCCGAACTGGAGGTGGCTTTGGCTAAGCTCGATGCCGTGAAATCCCGCATCGAAGAGGCCCGCTCGGCCGAGGTGAACGCCACCATGCGCCTATCGTACACCAGCATCCGCGCTCCCTTCGACGGCATCATCGACCGCATTCCCCTCAAAACCGGTAGCCTGATCGACCACGGCACCCTGCTCACCACCGTCTCCGACGTGAGCTCGGTCTACGTCTACTTCAACGTGTCGGAAGGAGAGTACCTGGAATACGTCAAGAGCAAGGGTGGCGACACCACCCAGAGTCAGCGCGCCGTGCGGCTCATCCTGGCCGATGGCAGTCCGTACCCCCACGAGGGCACCATTGAGACGATGGAGGGCGAGTTTAAGGCCAGCACCGGCTCCATTGCCTTCCGAGCCCGGTTTCCTAACCCCGAAAAATTGCTCAAGCACCGGGCCACCGGCCGCATCAGCCTGTCGAACGTGCTGCGCGGCGCACTCATGGTTCCTCAGAAAGCGGTGTTCGAGATTCAGGACAAGAATTACGTATTCGTGGTGGACGAGCAGAACCAGGTGCACCAGCGGAACTTCGTGCCCAAGCTGCGTTTCTCTTACTACTACGTAGTGGCGTCAGGCCTGGAGGCCGGGGACCGCATTGTCTACGAAGGTATTCAAAATCTCAGGGACGGCATGCAGATCAATCCCGAAGCGGTTGCAATGGATAGTTTAGTTGCGCTATCGAAATGAAATTAGGAAATTGGGAAGTTTGTAGAAATTGAACCATAATTTCCCAATTTCCAACATCTAGCCACCCCCACAAGTATCTAACATTCAGCATCTAGCCATATAGAAAGTCATCCAGCATCTAGCCACCCCACAAGTATCCAACATCCAATATCTAGCCATATAGAAAGTTATCCAGCATCCAGCATCTCACCACCCTGAAAGTCCTCTAGTCTATGTTTGACATTTTTATCCACCGCCCCGTCCTGTCGCTTGTTATCTCGCTGTTCATCACCCTGCTGGGCGGTTTGGCGTTCCTGACCCTGCCCATCGCGCAGTTTCCTGACATTGTGCCGCCTTCGGTATCGGTGCGCGCCAAGTACCGCGGGGCCAACGCCGAGGTGTGCGCCAAAGCGGTGGCCACTCCCCTGGAGAAAGCCATCAACGGCGTGCCGGGCATGACGCACATGTCGTCGGTATCCACCAACAACGGCCGCATCGACATCGAGGTGAACTTTGAGGTGGGTACCGACCCCGACCTGGCCGCGGTGAGTGTGCAGAACCGGGTGGCCACCGTGCTCAACGAACTGCCGCAGGAGGTGATCGAGAACGGGGTGACCACCGAAAAGGACGTGAACAGTTTGCTGATCTACATCAACATCGTGAGCACCGACGAGACGATGGACGAAAAGTTTATCTACAACTTTGCCGATATCAACGTCCTGCAAGAGCTGCGGCGCATTGAGGGCGTGGGCTTCGCCGAGATCGTGAGCGAGAAAGACTACTCCATGCGCATCTGGCTGAAGCCCGACCGCCTGACGGCCTATCGTGTGTCGACCGACGACGTGATCCGGGCCATCCGCGCCCAAAACGTAGAAGCCGCTCCGGGTAAGGCGGGCGTGAGCTCCAACCGAGAAGCGCAGATGCTGCAGTACGTGCTGCGCTACACTGGTAAGTTCAACGAACCGCGGCAGTACGAAGATCTGGTGATCCGGGCCAACAGCGACGGCTCGGTGCTCAAACTGCGCGACGTTGCCGAAGTGGAGTTTAGCGCTATGAACTACGGCCGCATCTCGAAGAACAACGGCCGACCCGCGGCCTCCATCATGATCAAGCAGCGGCCGGGTTCCAACGCTCGCGAGGTGATTGCTGGGGTGAAGCAGCGCATCGACGAAATTCAGGAAGCGTCGTTTCCGCCCGGCATGAGCTACAATGTGACCTACGACGTGTCGCGCTTCCTCGATGCTTCTATCCACGAGGTGATGGTTACCCTGGTTGAAGCTTTCATCCTGGTGTTTTTGGTGGTGTTTCTTTTTTTGCAGGACTTCCGCTCCACACTGATTCCCGCGCTGGCGGTGCCGGTGGCGCTCATCGGCACGTTGTTCTTCATGCAACTGCTGGGCTTCTCCATCAACCTGCTCACGCTGTTCGCACTGGTGCTGGCCATCGGCATTGTGGTGGATAACGCCATTGTGGTGGTGGAGGCGGTGCACGCCAAGATGGAAGAAGAGGGCCTTTCTCCGCGCGAGGCGACCTTTGCCGCCATGCATGAGATCAGCGCGGCCATCATTGCCATCACCCTGGTGATGTCGGCGGTGTTCGTGCCGGTGGCCTTTCTGTCGGGACCAGTGGGCGTGTTCTATCGGCAGTTTTCCATCACCTTGGCCATTGCCATCGTCATTTCCGGGGTGAACGCCGTGACGCTGACTCCGGCCCTGTGCGCGCTGTTGCTCAAGAGCACGCACGGCAAAGAAAAGAAGAAAAACCTGCTGCAACGCTTCTTTGGCTTATTCAACCGGGGCTACGACGCCCTGGCGGGGGGATACGGTAGTCTGATCACCTACCTGGCCGCCCGCCGCGTGATCACCGTGCTGCTGTTGCTGGTTTTTATCGGAGCCACCTGGGGCATCAGCACCATCTTGCCGACGGGCTTCATTCCCACCGAAGACCAGGGTGTGGTGTACATCGACGTGACCACCCCGGCGGGAGCCACCGTGGAGCGTACCGAGCGCGTGCTCGACCAGATTCAGCGCGTGGCCTCGGACATAGAGATTGTGGAGGCGGTTTCGACGCTGGCGGGCTACAGTCTGGTAAACGGAGTGTCGGGCGCCTCGTTCGGCATGGGCATGGTGAGCCTAAAGCCCTGGGACGCGCGTGAGCAGTCGGCCGAGGACATCATCGCGCTGCTCAAGGAAAAGACCCGCAACATCACTGACGCCCAGATTGAGTTCTTCTCACCGCCCACCGTGCCCGGTTTCGGCAACTCCAGCGGCTTTGAGCTGCGGGTGCTGGACCAAAGCGGCCGCGGCGACCTGCAAGAAATCGCGCGGGTGACCCGTAATTTTATTGCGGACCTGGAGGCTTCGCCCGCCATCGCCGACGGGTACACTAATTTTGATGCCAGCTTTCCGCAGTACCTCATCCACGTGGATCAGGAAATGGCCGCCAAGAAGGGAGTGACGGTGGAGCTGGCCATGAACACCCTACAAACGCTCATCGGCGGCTACTACACTTCCAACTTCATTCGGTTTGGGCAGATGTACAAGGTGATGGTGCAGGCCTCACCCGAGTACCGCGCCAAGCCCGAGGATTTACTTAGTCTGTACGTGAAAAACGACGAAGGCGACATGGTACAGTACTCCACCTTCATCACCCTGGAGCGGGTGTACGGTCCGGAGCAACTCACCCGTTACAATATGTATACCGCCGCCCGGGTGAGCGGCACGGTGGCCCCCGGTTTCAGCAGTGGAGATGCCGTGGAGGTGATCAAGCAAACGGCGCGCGACAAGCTGCCCCGCGGCTACACCTTCGACTGGGCGGGCATGACCCGCGAGGAGGTGAAGTCGGGCGATCAGGCGATCTACATTTTTCTGATCTGCCTGCTGTTCGTCTACCTGCTGCTGGCGGCCCAGTACGAAAGCTTCTTGTTGCCCCTGCCGGTAATCTTGTCGCTGCCCACCGGTATCTTCGGGGCCTTCGTAGCGCTTCAGTTGCTGGGCTTGCAGAACAACATCTACGCCCAGGTGGCCCTGATTATGCTCATCGGACTGCTGGGCAAAAACGCGATCTTGATTGTGGAGTTTGCTATCCAGCGGCAGCAGGAGGGACTGAGCGTGCTACGGGCGGCGGTTGAGGGAGCGGTGTCGCGGCTGCGCCCGATTCTGATGACGTCCTTTGCCTTTATTGCCGGTCTGATTCCGCTGTGCGTTGCCACCGGGGCGGGGGCTATTGGCAACCGCTCTATCGGTACGGCGGCTGCCGGAGGGATGCTGATTGGCACCGTGTTTGGTTTGCTGTTAATTCCGGGACTGTACGTGCTGTTTGCGCGCGCCACCAAGCCCGTTAAGGAGCAAGCGCCCCCGGAGGTGCAGCCGACCGAGCGGGAGATGTCATTGTCTAATAATTAAACCAACCGTATGTCTTTGTCTGTCCGCGGGGTTGCCCTGGTTCTTAGTCATGTTCTTTTCATTAGCCTGTTCAGCCGTTGCAAGGTAGCCGACGTGCCCCAACTGCCCGCTGCGCCTCCGGTGCCCGCCACCTTCGTGGGGGAGGCCGATACGCTGAGCATGGGCGATCTGATCTGGGAAAACTTCTTTAACGATCCTTTTCTGCTCACCCTCATCGACTCGGCCCTGCAGAACAACCTCGACCTGCTGGCCGCCGCCCAGCGAATCAAGGTGGCGCAAGCGGATTATCGGCTGCGACGAGGCGCGCTGTTACCTTCGGTCAGAGGAAATGTAGCCGCCAACCTGGGCACCGTGGTCAACCCCAATCTGGTCAACGACCCGAACGTGGACCAGAGTGCGAACAACATCGCGCAAAACTACTTTGTGGGCTTTCAGAGCTCCTGGGAGGCCGATCTGTGGGGGAGGCTGCGCCTGCAACGCGAAGCGGCTTACCTGAGGTTTCTGGCCAGCGAAAAGGGACAGCACTTGCTCATCACCAACCTGGTGGCCGACGTGGCCCGGTTGTACTACGAACTGCTGGGACTGGACAACGAGCTGTCGACCATTGAGCAGAACGTAGAATTTCAGGAGATCGCCCTGGAGCTGGTGCGGATTCAGAAGATCGCGGGGCGCGCCACCGAGCTGGCGGTACAGCAGTTTCAGGCACAGTTGCTGCGCACCCAGAGCCTGGGCTTCGAGAAGCGGCAGCGCATCATTGAGGTAGAGAATGAACTCAACAGTCTGCTGGGCCGCTATCCACAACCCATCGCCCGGGGCACGTCCATCCTGGAGCAGAGTCTGCCCGACGTGGTGCGCACCGGGGTGCCCTCGTCCTTGCTGTTGCGCCGTCCGGATATCCGGGAAGCAGAATTAGCGTTGGCGGCCGCCCAGGCCGACGTGGCTGCCGCCCGCAAGGCGTTCTTCCCTTCGCTGGTGCTGAGTCCGTTTGTAGGTATGAACGCGCCCGAACTATCCATGCTGGTGGACCCCAAGGCCGTAGCGGTGGGACTGCTGGCCGGACTGACCGCCCCCATCTTTCAGCAAAACCAACTGCGGGCGGGCTTTGATCGGGCCTCGGCCGAAACGCTGGAAGCCTACTACAGTTACCGGCAGGTCGTCATCACCGGTCATCAAGAGGTGGTCACCAACCTGCGGCGCGCCGAGAACTACCGGGCGGCCTATCAACTGCGTCAGGAAGAAGCAGAAGTGCTCAAAGCCGCTGTAGAAACGTCTAACGCGCTGTTCACTGCCGGGTACGCCAACTACCTGGAGATCATTACGGCACAGGCCCGGGTGCTGGAGGCCGAACTGAGCGTGGTAGACACCCGCAAGGAGATTTTCGTCTCGCTAATCAATTTGTATCGGGCATTAGGCGGCGGTTGGAAGTAGGGGAGGGGGCCATAGATCCTGAATAAATAGCTTACCTTCCAACCAATTTGGTAAGCAATGGGTCTAGAAAAGGAATCACCCAACCTAGTGGATATGAAATCACTTCAACCCTTGTTTATTGTCTTACTTTTGATCGGCCCAGGGATTGCCTACGGCCAAGCTACGAGCAGCTTCGTAGGATTGTCGTTTGGTTTGGCTAACACGAACGCCATATATTTGAGAAGCCTGGATGGAGCGGCGGGAAGCCGACCAGATCAGGGGTACGACGTAGGGGTTCAGTATCAGAAACTAATAGGGCCGCACTTTGCCCTAGAAGGTGGACTTCACTTTACGCAGTTTCAATACCAATCAATAGCTGTCTTTTTCCCGGGCGTAGAAGTACCCGACGAGGACCGGCGCCACCGCGTTGTCTCCCTGTTGATTCGGCCCAAGTACTACTTCAACACCCACCGCGTGCGGGTATACGTGGTGGGCGGAGTGAGCCTCGATGCGCAACTCTCCGCTACGGTAAATGAGGACAACAACACGGGTCTGGGAGCTCAACTCGGAGCGGGTCTGGAAGCCTCGCTGGGAAAACGGTTGGTGGTGAACCTCGAACCCAACGCGCGGATACTGTCGCTGGTTTCACTGCGGTTTGAAGAAGGATACCGGCGGCACCTGGCTAGTGCTGGTGTTCAGTTGGGCGTACACTACGCGTTATAAGAGTCGGAATGACGATAAAGTGAGAATTGCTGCCGTCCTGTTAACGGTTTGTTAATACGTCCCCCGGTTGCGGTGGTCGACGTGCTCCTGCATGGTGCGCTTGAGCGGAATCTGCATGCCCCCGGTGGTTTCCATCCAGCCGTAAAGCTCATCCAGCATCGCCCGGATGGTGTCCTGGTGCTCCGGACTGGCAATCAGGTTGTGCATCTCGTAGGGGTCTTCCTGCAGGTCGTAGAACTCGTTGCTGTCCCACACGCCGTGGTAGCGGATGTACTTGTAGCGGTCGGTGCGCACCCCGTGCATGGTGGGCGTCTGCGGAAAGGCGTATTCCCAGTAATATTCGTAGAAAATCCGGTCGCGCCAGTCGGTGGCTTCGTCTTTCAGGATGGGCATCATCGAGCGCCCCTGCATCTGCTCCGGCTGGTTGATGCCCGCCACCTCCAGCACGGTGGGGGCCACGTCGATGTTTTGCACCATCTTCTCAATAACTTGTCCGCCCTCCAGCACCGCGGGATAGCGCACCAAGAAGGGTACCTTCACCGACTCTTCGTAGAATTGCCGCTTGTCGATCAGGCCGTGTTCGCCGAAGGCGAAGCCGTTGTCGCCCATGTAGATTACCAGCGTAGAATCGGCCAATCCTGCCTCGTCCAGGTAGTCGAGCACCGCGCCGATGCTCTCGTCTACTCCCAGCAGGGTTTCGCAGTAGCGGCGGTAGAAGGTCTCATAGTCGAAATCACCGTGGTACATATAATCCACCCCGTGCCAGCTTTCGCGCTGACTCTTCTGCCAGTCAGGCGTCATGTTGGGACCGTAGTAATCTTGGTGGCGAGCCGGTTCCTCAAACGCAGTAGCTTTTTGGCGACGTTCGGCCAAGAAGCCCGGCGGATAACCCACCGTGTCTTCCACCGTGTTGGTGGTGCCTGCGTAGCTGGGCAGGCCGTAGGCGTTGGTTTTGCCCTTCACCGGCTGGGCCGAGGTGAAAAAGGAGGGTGGCAGGTTGATCTCTTCATTTTCATAGGTGCCCAAGTGCCGGGCGGCGGGCTGAAACTCGGCGTGCACCGCCTTGTGCGATAGGTAAAGAAAAAACGGTTGGTCTTCGTTGCGGTTTTTGAGCCAGTCCACCGCGTGCTCGGTGAGCAGGTCGGTGATGTAGGTGGAGTCGCCGTAGGTCTGCCGCTTTCCGTTAATGTTGAGTGTGGGGTTATAGTACACTCCCTGTCCCCGGAAGCTTTCCCAGTGGGTGAAGCCCGGCCGGGGCTCGTCGGTGTCACCGCCCATGTGCCACTTGCCGAAGAAGCCCGTTTGGTAGCCCGCCTGTTGGAGGTACTGCGGAAAGTAGATCAGGTCGTCGGGCGCGGGCGCCTGGTTGTCGATCACCGTGTGGGTGTGCGAAAACTGCCCGGTAAGGATCGAGGCCCGGCTGGGCGAGCAGAGCGAGGTGGTGACAAAGGCGTTGGGGAAGTAGGCTCCCTCGCGGGCCAGACGGTCCATATGGGGCGTTCGGAGCCAGGGCACCTTGCCGGTGAAGCCCATAAAGTCGAAGCGATGATCGTCGCTCAGGATGAAGATCACGTTGCGCGGCTGGGCATCGGCAAGGCGGTTCATCTCCAGGGTGGGCTGCGCCCGGGCAGCGGTCACGCCGAGGACCAGGAAAATAGTTAGTAGAAAAAGTCGTCTCATGGTGGTTATGTCTGTTCAAACTACCAAGAGTACGAAATTTACCCCGTAAATGAAAGCCCTAGAACTTGGTGATGGTGAACTCAGTGCGGCGGTTCTGCTGGTGCTCGTCTTCCGAACACTTCACGCCGTCGCCGCAGCGGTTCAGGATGGTGGTCTCGCCGTAGCCCTTGCCGGTGATGCGCAGTCGGTCAATGCCCTGCGACACAATGTAGTCGGCCGAGGCCTTAGCCCGCTTATCGGACAGGCGTAAGTTGGAAGAAGCACCGCCACGGGCGTCGGTGTGCGAGCCTAGTTCAATTTCCAGACTGGGATTCTCATGCATGGTGCTCACGATCTTGTTCAGCTCCTGGGCCGCATCGGGACGAATGGCGTATTTACCCAGGTCAAAATAGATCGGCTGAATGTCAATCAGCGCGCCGATGTCGGTGCCGATATCGATTTTATCCAGCCCCACGTTGAGCACATCGTGCAGGTTAATCTCGCCGGGTTTGTCCAGCGCACTGTTGAAGGTGGCCGACTTGCCTAGGTAGCCTTCTTTGGCCAGCTTGATCTGGTAGCTGATCCGGTCGTTGAGCTTCTTGCCCTCCATCCCGTAGCGGAAGCCTCCTTGGGCGCTGGTGGTGGTCTCCAGCACGGTTTCGCCGGTCATGTTGTCGATCAGGGTCACTTGTACGTCGCTGATGGGTTCGCTCGACTGGTTTTCGGTGATTTGTCCGAATAGCGAAAATCCGTAATCTTTCAGCAGCGCCATATCGGCCTGCCAGGTGGTTTGCTCCTTAGCAGTCACGGTGGCTAGGCTGGTTTCTTTATCAAAATAATCTTCCGACACCACCTTGATCCGGTATTGTTGATCCGGCTCCACCACAAACGAATAGTTACCCTGGTTGTCGGTGGGCATGGCGGTGACGGTTTTACCGTCCTGGTCGAGCAACGTGACCCGAGCGGCGAAGAGCGGAGTGCCTTCCTTCTGGTCGGTGATCACTCCCCGCACGGTGAACTGGTCGAGCAGGGGTTTGAGTGAAGCAAAGGTATAAATGTCGTCGTTGCCGGAGCCTCCTTCGCGATTGCTGGTGAAGTAACCGTGCTGTCCGTCGGGCTTCACAATCAGGCCAAAGTCGTCGGCCGATGTGTTGATGGGCGAACCCAGGTTGGTGATTCGCGGACGGTCACTGCTAAGGTCTACCCCGAAGACGTCCAGACCGCCCAGTCCTTCGTGTCCGTTGCTGGCAAAGTAGAGTTGCTCATCGTCGAACAGGAAGGAGAACATCTCATTGCCTTCGGTATTAATATTCTTCCCCAGATTCACCGGTTCGCCCCAGGCGCCGTTTTGCCGGGCGCAACGGTACAAGTCGGTGCCGCCGAAGCCACCGGGCCGGTCGCTGGCAAAGTAGAGCGTGGTATCGCTACTGATGGTGGGGTGACCGGTAGAAAACTCAGCACTGTTGAAGGGCAGTCGTTCGGGGGCGCTCCAGGTGCCGTCGGTTTTCTCAGAGTAGAACAGCTCCAGGGTGTTCACTCCTTCCCGGCTCTTACCGATCTTGTTCTTTTGGTAGTTGCTGCGGGTGAAGATTACCTTAGTGTCGTTGTCATAGAACGTAGCGGAGCCTTCGTGGTACTTTCCGTTCACGCCCTCTTCTAGTTTTTCTACCACGTTGTCGTCGGGCGATACCCGGTACAGGTCCAGGTAATTGGAGTGGTCCCAGGCGAAGTTGCCCTTCCCTTCGCGGGCTGAGGCAAACACCAGTTGCTCGCCGTAGAAGGCCGGTGAAAAATCCGATTCGGGTGAGTTGAATTCTACTTCGTTCACGCTCACAAACTGCTCGTTGCGAAGGAAAGACTTGAGTTCTTCGATGCCCCGGATGCGGTGCGTAGCGCGGCGTTCTTGTCCGGTTTTTTGGTTGTAGCGTTCGTACCACTGCTTGGCCAGTTGGTACTTGCCGTTGCTGCTCAGTGCCTCGGCGTAGTAGAGCCAGTGCTCGGCGTGGGCCACAGTGTCGTCTACCACCTGGGCGTACCAGTCTTCGGCGCTTTGCGGATCGTTGAGTTTGCGGTAGCTCTCGGCGATCTTGAGTTTCACCGCCGCGTTGGTGGTATCTTTGCGATGCGCCTTCCGGTAGTAGCTCAGGGCATCCTTGAAGGCTAGGTTTTCGTACTGCCGGTCGCCCGCTTTGATGAGCGATGACTGCGCCCAGGCCCCGGCGCTGGTGGTGAGTAATAAAATTAAGCAAAGTAGAATCTTCATGGGCTTATGATTTATGCTTAAGCATCACTTTATTTTTTTGATACAAAAGTCTCATTTTCAGTATTTTGTATTAAATACAAAAAGTGTATGTTTTAGAAGTATCGCGGGGTGAGCATCTTTTTATCCTTACGCACCAGGCGGTAGTTGAGCATCAGTTCGTGCGAACCGGTGTTCACCTGCTGCAGGTCGGTCAGGGTGTAGTCGTAGGCGTAGCCAATGCGAAACTGCGGAGTGGCTTGCAGTTCGATGAGGGCACTTATGGCATCGAACGAGCGGTAGGACAAGCCTACCCACAGCAGTTCCTTGATGAGCAGGTTGGCGTTGATGTCTACTTCGATGGGTGCCCCTTCCACGGCCTTCACCAGCAGGTTGGGTTTCAATTTCAGGTCCGCGTTCAGGTCGAGCACGTAGCCGGTGGTGAAGAACCAGTGGCGGTACTGCCGGGCTAGTTGGCCTTCGCTGCCGGGGTAGTTGTTGGTCAGCAGCATCGGCAGCGAGAAGCCCGCGTAGAAACGCGTGGTGTTGTAGTACAAGCCCGTACCAAAGTTGGGCAGAAACGCCTCGGCATCGTCGGCCGAAAACGACACGTCATCGCCCTCGCGCACCAGCACCTGGCTAAAGCCCGCCCGGTAGGAGTTGAAACCCGCCTGCAAGCCCGCCGACAGTGTGCCGCGGCTCATCTTGATGCGGTAGGCGTACACCGCGTAGGCTCCGTACTGGTTGGTGACCCCGATTTCGTCGTGGGTGAGCAGTAATCCCAGGCCCATCGTTTCGTCGCGCAGGGGGGCATGGGCCGAAAAGGTTTGCGTGCTGGGAGCTCCGGCAAAGCCGTGCCACTGCTTGCGCGCCAGGGCCGTGAGGTTGAGCGCCCCCTGGCTGCCCGCGTAGGCGGGGTTGATGGCCAGTCCGTTGAACATATACTGGGTATACATGGCCTGCTGCTGGGCCTGCGCCCGGGGCATCGCCAGCAGTAAACAACTGGCGACTAATCCGGCAATAGTGATGATCATCTTCATAATATTGTTGCTTGTGGTTTAACGGTGAACGGTAATATATCCCTTACGAATCGGGCTACCGTCGCCTAAGTCAATGAGATAGAAGTAGGTGCCATCGGGCACGTTTTTGCTGCCGAGGATCAGACCCACCGAGGAGTCGCTACCCCAGGCTTTGTCCTGGTTGTTGTAGCCCTGCACCTCAAAGAGCAGGTTGCCCCAGCGGTTGTAGATCTGCACGATGTTGTTGGGGTAGTTCTCGATGCCCGCGATCTGCCAGGTTTCGTTGGTGTTGTCGTCGTTGGGCGAGAACCCTTCGTAGATCACCAAGCTGTCTTGCGGCCCGTCGGGGGTGCCATCGCCATCGCTGTCCGTGTCGCGGTAGTCGGGCACTCCGTCGTTGTCGGTGTCGGTGGGATTGGCAGGATTGCCCACCTCGCTGGCATCCGCCAGACCATCGTTGTCGCTATCCGTATCCTGGTAGTCGGGCACTCCGTCGCCGTCACTATCGGCAGGGTTGGCCGGGTCGCTACCAGCTTCAGTGGCATCGGCAATGCCGTCGCCGTCGCTATCGGTGTCCAAATAATCCGGAATGCCGTCGCCGTCCGCATCGTTGGGCGCAGCAGGGTCAGACCCCGCTTCGGTGGCGTCGGCCACTCCGTCGCCGTCGGCGTCCTGGTCCAGGTGATCGGGGATTCCGTCACCGTCAGTATCCTGAGGCGTAGTCGGGTCGCTACCGGCTTCGGTAGCATCGGGGATGCCGTCGTTGTCGCTGTCGGTATCCTGGTAGTCCGGTACCCCGTCGCCATCCGTATCAGTGGGCGTAGCCGGGTTGTCGCCTGCCTCCTGACTGTCCGGAATGCCGTCGTTGTCGCTGTCGGTATCCTGATAGTCGGGCGTGCCGTCGCCGTCGCTGTCAGTAGGGTTGTCAGGGTCACTGCCCTTCTCCACCGCGTCGGGGATGCCGTCATTGTCGCTGTCGGGCGCGTCGGTGGTGCCCACGGTGAGGGTGGCGGTGCCCGTGGTGCAGGCCGACGGGCTGCCGTCGTCGCACACGGTGTAGGTGAAGCTATCCTCGCCCGTATAGCCTACCTCCGGCACGTAAATGAAGCTACCGTCTTCGTTGAGGGTCAGGGTGCCGTGGGCCACGTCGGTGGTCGGCGTAGTGTTGAAGGTGAGCGTATGCCCTTCGGGGTCGGCGACCTGGTCGGCCAGCGTGCCAAAGTAGGTGGTGCCGGTGGTTACGGTGAGGGGCGTCGGCGTCACGTCCGGGGCGGCGTTCACGGTGAGGGTCACCGTGCTTTCGTCCGCCGCATAGGCGGTGCCGTCGAAGCCATTCCAGCCGAAGGTGGCGGTTCCGGCGAACCCGAGAGCGGGCACGAAGGTCAGCTTTTCCAGGTCGGCCGCCGCAATCTCGTCGCCGATGGCTACCGCTACGCCGTCGAGGAAGAGCATTCCCAACGCTACAGGCGGCAAACCGGTGATCTTGATCGTTTGCAGCGGATCGGTATCGGCATCCGCGTAGGCGGCGGTGAAGTCGGCCGCGGCGAAGCGCACGGTGTCGCCCTCAGCGCTGCCCTTCGGCACGTTACTCACCACCGGGGCACTTTGCTCGTTTACGACAACCTGAATCTGGGCGTCAGTCGCGGCGTAAGCAGTGCCGTCCGACGCGTTCCAGCCGAAGCTGCTGGTGCCCGTGAAGCCCGTAGCCGGAGTGAACCGCAGGTTGCTTAGATCAATGGCCGGAATGGGAGTATTGACCGTCACCGGCTGGCCATCCAGCGTGAGGGTACCCTCGGTCGCGGGGGGCAGGCTGGTAATTTGTATCTCGGCCAGCGGATCATCTTCTTCATCGTCAAACTGATCAATGAAGTCGGCCAGCGCGAAGCTCACCGCTTGGTTGGTCTTGGTCGCTTTCGGCACGTTGCTCACCGCCGGGGCGTCGTTCACGGCCGTCACGTCTACGGTCAGCGTGTAGGGCAAGCTTTCGTCGCCCGCGGCATCCTGCACGCGGAAGCCGATGGTCGCGTAGCCCGCGCCGTTATCGTTCGGGGCGGCGGCGTACGTGAACTTGCTGCGGTCGGTAAAGAGCGTGCCGTTCGTCACGTCGGCCGCCGTCACCGGGGTGCCGTCGTACGACAAGGTTCCTTGGGTAGGTAACTGGGTGATAATTACTCCCGCAAAAGCATCCGAAGCATCAGCCGCATCGCTGAAAGCGAAGTCGGCGTCGGTGAACGACCGTTCGGTGTCCTCTAGGGCGATTATCGTAGCGTCGGCGCTGGTGGGACGGGCCTTCACTGCTACGCTCATGGTATAGTCGGCGCTGCTAGCCCCTTCGCTGTCAGTTATCCGGAAGGTGAAGGTGGTCAGCGGATTACCGGCTTGCCCAGCAGCAGGAACAAATTCTAGGTCGCCATCGGCTAGGTCCGAGAGGCTAACAAGTGCTCCATCAGCTACCGGGTTGCCGTTGAGGACGAGCGTGCCCTCACTAGCGTTGGGCTGGGCTACCACTACGATCCCGGCAAAGGGGTTGTTTTCCTCATCGGCGTAGTCGGCCGTGAAGTCGGTATCGGCGAACGCGTAGGTTTCGTCGGCGTAGGTGGTTACTGCGGCATTATCGGCCGTAGGCGCATCGTTGGTGGCATTCACCGTTACGTCAAAGGACTGGGTATCGGTATTGTTGGCGGAGTTACCGTCGTCCGTGACTACCGTTACCGTAGCGGTACCGCTAAATTCAGCATCGGGGGTGAAAGTGGCATCCGCTAACGCAGCGTTGATGTCCGCTAAACTACCTTGGAAAGTGAGTGCATCCGTTCCGTCGCCGGTTAGCCCGGTCAAGCCGCTGTTGCCAGATAGCTTGAACGTTCCGCTGGTCACCGTGATGCTTATGGTTTGGGCATCGCTTTCTGCATCGCTAATGCTGAGGGGGTTGGTGCCGGAAGCAAACGTAAGTGGAGTATCCTCATTCGTGCTCTGCGGATTGGCAACCGCATCGGGCACGCTCACTACCGGCGCGTCGTTCTGCGGATTAATGGTGATGGTAAGTTTATCCGTGTCGCTTTGCGCTCCCCCTGTCCCAGTGTTTCCCTGATCATTGGTGGTGATGATGAGTTCTTCTGCTCCGCTGTAGTTCAGATCGCCAGCATACTCCAGTCCGTCCAGTGCGGTATTAATTTGAGCTACCGTGCCGGTAAGGGTTATCGTAGCGGTGCCGTTGTCAGTGACAATGTTATCCGGATCGGCCGGAATATTGATCGTACCGTTGGTCACGGATAGGGTTACCACAATCGGGTCGGTACCCGCATCATCGCTCACCGAGATAACGCTGGTACCGGAAAGTACCAGAGTACCTTCTTCATCCACGTTCTGAGCCGCCGGTAGGGCGTTTACCGGGGCATCGTTCACGGCCTCTACGTCGAAGGTGATGGCGTTGGCCTCGCCCGCGTCGCTGGTGCCGTCGTTCACCCGGAACGAGAAGGCCATCAGGGCCAAACCGTTGGCGTCAGTTGCCGGAAGGAAGGTGAGTTTACCGTCATCAAGCTGAGTTTTGGTAACCTCACCGTTGATCGCCAGGGCTACTTCGCCGTTATCTAGCGCGCCGCTGTTGTCCTCATCTACGAACAGGGTCCCTTTGGTCGGGTCGGGCACCGCGGTGAGGGTAATTTTGCTAAGCGGATCGCTTTCGGGATCGCTGTACCCCAGGTCAGTGGTAGCGACCACCTTGGCTACGTCTTCGTTGGTGGTGAGCGTTGAGTTCGCAGCGGTGGGTGCGTCGTTTACCGGCACCACGGTCATTTCACTCACCACGGCAGGATTGCTGCCTACGCCGTCGGTGGCCAGCACCTGGATGGTGCGCACGCCCGCGGTGGGGTTTTGCGAGCTGTTCTCGTAGCGCAGTCCGCGCAGCGCCGTTTGGTAGTCGGCCACTGTTCCGGGACCGTTAACATTGTCATTCTCAATTTCAAGCGTTCCGGAAGTTGGGTTATAGGTGATTTTCAACGTACCAGGTAGGTTATCCACGGTCAGCAATTCGGCCCCCGCATCCTGAATATTCGTTATTGTCACCGCCAGTTTGGTGAGGCTGGTGTGATCAGGATCGGTGAGGGTAGCGGCGCTGGCATCGGCTACGGCCACCGGCCCGCCGTCTTCGGTGAAGGTGGTTTCGTAGGCATTGGTATTGATGCCGTTGAGGGACACCACCGGGGCGGTGTTCACCGGAATCACGGTAAGCTCGGTGGTGACCGGGTCGCTGGCTTTGGGGCTGTCGTTGGCTACCACGGTGATGAGTCGGTCGGTGGTGCCGTCGGGATTCTCTGAGCCGTTGGCGTAGACGATACGCTTCAGGGCGGTTTCGTAGTCGGCTACGGAAGCCGAACCGCTCAGCACCAGTAGTCCGTCGGTATCATCGTAGGGGTCCGAAACGCTAATGCCGCCCGGGAGGGGCACGGTGGCTAAGTCTTTCACCGACAGGCTTTCTTGGGCACCGTCGAGGCGGTTGGTGAGCGTCACGGTCAGACTGCTCAGGTTGGGACCGTCCACATTTTCCAGCGAAGCATCGCTGTCGGTAATCGCCGTGCCGGTACCGCCCTCGGTAAACGATGCCTGGTAGTTTGCGCCGGTGGTGTTGTCATCGTCTTGGTCTAAGTCTACCACGGGGGTGTCGTCTACCGGATTTACCGTTACGGCGAAGGTTTCTTCATCGTTGTCGGTGCCATCGGTGCTATTGATCTTGATGCTGACAGCACCGTTGAAGTCCGGATCGGGACTAAAAACTGCGTCCTCGAGCGCGGCATTCACATCGGCCAAGCTGCCGTTAAAGGTAACAACCCCCGTGCCGTTGCCGCTCACCGAAGTGAGCGCGCCTACCTTGCCCGCGGGCAAACTGAACGTGCCGTCGGTGACGGTAACGGTCACCGTTTGGTCATCACCTTCTTCGTCAGTGATGGTCAGCAAATTGCTGCCTGCGGAGTTGAAAGTCAGATCATTATCTTCGTCGGTGCTTTGGGGGTTGGCGGGTACGCTCACCACCGGGGCATCGTTGGTTGCCGTCACCGCAACGGTGGAAGAAGCCGAAGTGCTGCTTAGGCTGGCATCGCTGGCCACCACCGTGATGATTCTGTCAGTGTTGTTGGGAGTTTGCGAGGTGTTTTCGTAACGTAGTCCCCGCAGTGCATCCTGGTAATCACTCACCGAAGCCGGATTGCTTGGGTTTGCCGCCTCTAGTGTGAGGATGCCAGTGCTAGCATCATAGTCACTGCTTAGCGTGGTCGGCAGAGCGTTGACCGAAAGTAATTCTTGTCCGGCGTCCTGGATATTGGTCAACGTCACGGTCATGCCGGTCAGTTGGGTATCGTCTAGGTCATCGACGCTCGCGGTGGCATCGGCAGTAGCAACCGGAGCACCATCTTCGGTGAAAGTGGCGGTATGATTGGCTCCTGGGGCGGCTCCGTTGAGATCAACCACCGGGGCATCATTTTGCGCAGTTACCTCGACGCTCATCGCGTAGGCAACACTCTCGTCGCCTGGAGCATCCACCACCCGGAAGGGGAAGGTGAGGTAAGGTGCGCCGTTGGCGTCGGGGGTAGGAACAAACTTGAGTAAGCCAGCGTCCAAATCAGCTTTGCTCACCAGAGTGTTGTCAGCAACCGGATTTCCGTTGAGTTGCAGTTCGCCCCCGGCCGGAGCGGTTGTTATCCGAACTCCGTCAAACAAATCACTTTCCGGGTCGCTGTAGTTGGTCGTAAAGTCCGATTCTTTAAACGTATACGTTACGTCTTCGTCGGTGGTCACGCTGGCGTTGGCCGCCGTGGGAGGATCGTTGACCGGGGTCACGGTGATGGTGAGCTCGTCTACGTCGGTCTTAGCCCCCCCTGTTCCTGTGTTGCCCTGGTCGTTGGTGGTGACGGTGAGTTTTTCGGTCCCGCTGTAGTTCAAATCTCCGGTATACTCCAAGCCGTCCAGGGCCGCGTTGATCTGAGCCAGCGTGCCGGTTAGGATCACCGAAGCAGTGCCATTGTCAGTGGTAATTCCTTCCGAACCAGCGGCTACCGAAAGGGTGCCGTTAGTTGCTGATACCACCGTCTCGATAGTTGCCGTACCCGCATCATCATTTACCGAGATGGCGTTGGTGCCGCTCAAGGTTAGCGTTGATTCTTCGTCTACGGTTTGGGCAGCTGGTAACGTGTTCACGGGCGTATCGTTTACCGGGTTCACCGTGATGCTGATCGTTTCGGTGTCGATGGCAGTACCATCGTTGGTGGTCACTTCCACACTGGCCGTTCCGCTAAATTCTGCATCAGGGGTAAAGGTGGCATTAGCCAATGCAGCATTGATGTCGGCCAGACTACCGCCGAAGCTCAGCGCATCGGTTCCGTCTCCGCCCAGCCCGGTTAAACCTGCAGTTCCTGACAAGTCGAAGAAACCACCAATCACCGTGATGGTCACGGCCTGATCGTCTCCGTCCACGTCGCCAATGCTGATCAAGTTGGCGGCGGCAAATGTCAAGGGAATGTCTTCGTCGGTGCTCTGCGGATTGGCAGCCGCATCCGGCACGCTCACTACCGGCGCATCGTTGATAGCGTTCACATCGAAGGTGATGGTGTTGGCATCGTCCGCATCATCGGTGCCGTCGTTTACTTTGAAGGCGAAGTTGGTATGAGCAGTGCCCGAGGTATTCTCTACCGGGGCGAAGGTGAGTTTGTCGTCGTCGAGTTGGGCTTTGGTGATCTCATTGTTGATCACCAAGGCCACTTCCCCATTGTCCAGGCTTCCGTTCTTATTCTCATCCACAAACAAAACGCCTTCGGTGGGATCAGGCACCGCTGTTAGGGTGATTTTGGTGAGCGGATCACTTTCCAGGTCGCTATAGCCCAAGTCAGTGGTTTCAATCACCTTGGGTACGTCTTCGTCGGTCGTTAAAGTTTTGTTAACTGCGGTGGGAGGATCGTTTACCGGAGTTACGCTGATAGTGGTGGTGCCGGTATTGCTGTCGGCCTTGCCGTCGTTCACCACCACAGTGACGGAGCGGGTCGCGGTGCCATCCGGGCTTTGAGAAGAATTGTTGTAGACGATCTTTTTGAGTGCGTCCAGGTAGTTAGCCACTGAAGCGTTTCCGCTCAGCGTCAGCGTGCCGTTGGCCGGGTTGTAGGCACCGGCGGTTATTCCGCCCAGTAAACTTCCGTTCACCGATAGGGTCTCGGCCGTTCCGTCGGGGCGGTTGGTGAGAACGACGGTCAGGCTGGCTAGGTTGTCCGTGTCGTTGCCGTCGTAAAGGGTAGCGTCGGTGTCGGCAATGGCGATGGCCCCACCGTCTTCGGTGAAGGTGGCCTGGTAGTTGGCGTTGGTAGCTCCGCTGTTGTCATCGCCGTCCAAATCCAGAATAGGCGGATACTGAGCACCGCCGCTGTTGCCGTTGCCCGGCCCCTGCACCGCATCGGGAATGCCGTCGGTACCCACCGGGCCGTTCACCACGCCGTTGGTATGCGGTTGACCGTGTCCGGCTTCATCGGCATCAAAAATGCCATCGCCGTCGCTATCCAGATCCAGGTAGTTAGGGATACCGTCATTGTCAATATCATCGTCGCAACTGGCCTGGGCGGTGAGCACCACGTTGTCCATGGCGTAGTATTCCACGTCGTCGCATTCGTTGGTGTTTCCACCGTAGATAAATTCCATGCGAATACTGATATAGCTAACGCTGGATAGTACGGTCGACAGTGTTCCTTCTTGCCAAACGTTGCCACTACTAGTCAACGGGAACGAGAAGGTGTTCCACAAGCCATTCTCCCAACGATTTTTGTGCGTAGGGCTGATGGTTATCTGAGCACGAACGTGATTGCCATTGGTATCATAAATGAACACGGTAGCTTGCCCTCCATTTGACCAACTCTGATTAGTATTACCGTTGTTGATTGGTGGGCCCACCGCTCCGACGCGGTAATTGTAGGCATCGTACTGAAAAGTACCGTTCAAAAGCGTACTGTAGTCGATGCCTCCCAAATCCGGACTTCGTATGTACATATCTCCCCCGCTATCGTCTGCATCTACGATATAATGAGTTCGGGTGGGACTAGCCCCGGCAATGTTCTTATTGGCTCGTCCGGTATTGTTGATAGCGCATCCGGGAAGTCCTCCTTCGCCGTCAGGATCGTTTACGTTCTGGGTTCGGGCGTCCGTAGAGTGAGATGCCGGAGTCTCTGGCCCGTTGCTGGCCGAATTATTAATATCATTCCTATTAATCGTAAACCACCCTTCCGAACTCAGGTTGAACGCGAACGTTTTCTCGCAGGGGTTTTCCACGTTGTCGGGAATGCCGTCGTTGTCGTCGTCCAAGTCTTTGTGATCATAAACGCCATCACCATCCGTGTCGGTGCCCGCCAGCACGGTGATATTGATGGTTTCGCTGTCGTTGCCACCCGCACCGTCGTTTGTTGCTATTTGCACCGAAGCGGGACCGGCGTAGCCATTGGTGGGGTAAAAGCTACTTTCGCTGAGGGCCGCGTTTACGTTTGCCAGGCTGCCCCTGAAACTCACCGCAGTACCGGAGGTGATTTCTTGCTGCCCCGTACCGGTGAAGGTAGCCGGAGCAACCGGAGTGAGTCCGGTCACGTCTTCCAGAAAGAACGAGCCGTTGGTCACCGTGATGGTTACCGTTTGGTTGTGGTTGTCTCCATCAGCAATACTGATTCGGTTGCCGTTGGTGCCATTGAACACCAGGTAGGTCTCGCGCTCCACGTTTTGGGTAGCGGGGGCGGTGATCACCGGCGTTGCCGCCTGCACGGCGCCAAATGAGGCAATCAGCAGCAGTCCGGCCAATGCCAGACGAACGCTGTTAACCCGGAAAACGGTGAAAGAAAGCGGCCCTTCCCGTAGGGCAGGAGACTGGGCAAACTGATTTTGATGGTTTTTCAACAACTGGTAAACCTCGATACGCATAAGACAACAATTTTTGGATAGTTGGGCCGCGCTAGCGTGGACTGTTCCCCATCTCCACGGCCGCCACAATGTTAGAGAAAATGCGATTTCCAGGATTTTAGAATTAGTACAGAAGTACTAAATGGGCCCGGATCGTCCCCTGGTTTACGCCACCCCCGACCCAGAACAGTGGTATAAAATCAGAATCGCGCTGCTATCTTGGTGTTATTCAAATATTCGTTTTTCACGTAATTATAAATCAAGCCTACTCCAGCGGAACTGGGTAAGTACTTTAACTCGCTTTTTTGTGGATTGCCTGCTTCATACCGGGGTAAGGATTGGAGTAGAACCGCTCATTTGTCGCTATCTTTGCCCGATGTGACTTTTTTTTCACGTATTTATGAACCTGGTTAACCTAGTCAAACACTGCTTCGGTGGTGGGCTGCTGCTGCTGTCGCTCAGCGCCAACGCGCAAAATCCGCGGCCCGATTCCTGCGCCTACGCGGTGGACGGGCAGGTGCTTGACCTCACTACCCGGCAGCCGCTACCCTATGCCTCGGTGCAGGTGAAGGGCCGTCCTCTCGGCGACCAAACCAACGAGCAGGGCTTTTTTCACATTGAGCACTTGTGCCGCCGCGAGTTCGACCTGGTTGTCTCCTACGTGGGCTACAAGACCGCCGTGCACCACCACGACGTCTACCACGCCTCTCCCCAGATTTTTCTGGCCCACGACAGCATCACCTTGCAAAGCGTGACCGTAGAGGGTGAGCGCGCGGCGGGCGATTTGTACTCGGGCACCGTGCAGCGCTTGTCGCCCCAGGAGTTTGCCCAGCAGCAGTCGGGCTCACTGGGCGATCTGGCAGCGAATTTAAGTGGCGTATCCATGCTCTCTACCGGTTCGAACGTAGCCAAACCCATTATTCACGGCCTGCACGGCAACCGGGTGCTGATCATCAACAACGGGGTGCGCCACGAATTTCAGAACTGGGGCGACGAGCACGCTCCCGAGATCGACCCCTCGCTGGCGCAGGACATCCGCGTGCTGAAGGGTGCGGCCACCGTACGCTACGGTCCGGATGCCTTGGGCGGAGTGCTTATCATCAACCCGCCGCGCCTGGAGCTGCTCACGCCCCTGCAGGGCAGCGCCCAACTCATCGGGCAGTCGAACGGACGTGCGGGCGAAGCCTCGGCGAGTCTACAGAAAGGCTTCCATCGGCTGTCGCTGCTGGGGCAGGCGTCGGTGGTGCGGCAGGGTGACCTACGGGCCCCGGACTACCAGCTCACCAACACCGGTAAGCGCGAACAAAGCGCGGCGCTGAGCAGTCGGTTTCACTACGGTAACTTCGACGCCTACGCTTACTACAGCCACTTTGATCAGGAGCTGGGCATCCTACGCGGGGCCGTCACGGGCAATTTGGAAGACCTGGTCACCGCCATCGAAGCCGAGTCGCCGCCGCTTACGCAGCCATTTTCCTACGCCATCAACAATCCCCGGCAGACCGTGCGGCACGATATGCTGAAGCTGGAAGGCCACTGGAACAACGAGCGGCAGTCGGTGGAAGTGCAATATGCCCTGCAGAACAACCAGCGGCAGGAATTCGACGTGCGGCGGGGCACCAACAACCGGCGACCCAACATCGATCTCCAGCTGCTCACCCACTCGGTCGACGTGGTGTGGCAGCATCCTGCCTGGCAACACTGGGAAGGCAGCGTGGGCGCGCAGGGACTCGTGCAGGTGAATCGCAACTTGCCGGGGACCAACACGGTGCCCTTCGTGCCCAACTTCACCACGCAGCGCGCCGGAGTATACTTTATTGAAGCGCATCGTCTCGGAGAAAGCCTACTGGAGATCGGTGCCCGCTACGACTATCAGGCGATGAACATCCGGGGACGACAACCCGATAATGAGATTTATCGCACGAACTTAGCCTACCACAACGTGACCGCCACGCTGGGCTGGGTGCACGAGCTGGACGAACAGCAGCGGTTGCGCACCAATGTGGGGCTGGCGTGGCGTCCGCCCAACGTGTCGGAACTCTACAGCTTCGGACGCCACCAGGCTTCAATTGAATACGGACTGTGGCGCTATACCCAAACCGAAGACGGCCGGTTTGATACGAATGTCATTTTAGACGAAAGCGACCGGGCGGTGCCCGCCGAGCAAGGGCTTAAGTGGATCAGCACCTACGAGGTGAACCGTTCGCGCTGGCAGGGAGAGTTTACGGCCTACGTCAATTACATTAGGAATTTTATCTACACCCAACCGGCGGGCATCACCCAGACCGTGCGGGGGGCATTTCCTTACTTTATCTACCGGCAAGACGATGCGCTGCTGGCCGGAGGGGATGCCACGGTCGTTTACGCCCACACCGACCGGCTCACCTCCACCCTGCGGGCCAGTTATTTGTGGGCGCGCAACCAGGCCACGGGCGACCCCTTCGTGGGAATGCCTCCGGCCGACCTGCGCTACCGGTTGGAGCAGCGCCTGCCCCGCTGGGGGGTGCTCGATGAGTGGTCGTGGAACGGGGCGGTGCACTACGCCTTTCGGCAGTGGCAGGCCCCGCGCACGCTTCCCTTGGCCACCCTGCTGCGCGCCGGGCAAACCGACGAAGCCCTGTTCGCCACCAACGGATCCGCCTTCGACATCCTGCCGCCCCCGCCGGGCTACTTGCTGGTGCATGTAGGCTGGACCGGGCAAATCGACCGCTTTCAACTGGGACTTCGGGTGACCAATGCCCTTAACCAGCGCTACCGCCGCTACACCGACCGACTGCGCTACTTCGCCGACGAGGTGGGCCGCAATGTGATGGTGTCGGTGAAGTATGCGTTTTGAGATCGCTCCCACTCGTTTGTTACGCATCAAGCGCGGCTTTCAGTTGTCCCACCAGTCCCATGCCGAATTGAGAAATCACCCGGTAACCGCTCCTTTGCAAGTCTTCCCCACCCCGGTTGATCTGCGACACTTGCTTGAGGAATCCGTCGGGGGTCAGGTAGTCGTGCAGCGCGCGATAGGTGGTCCGGGCGGCTCGGATACTCTCTTTGGGTACGATTCCAATCCGTGCTCCCCAGACCATTGCGGCGGCGATACCGGCACTGGCCGAGGCGTCCACCTCCGTAGCAGGTTCATCCAGGTAACTGTACCAGAGCCCTTGGGCATTCCGGTGGGACTCCACTATTTGAGCCGCTGCTGCCCAAGCCTGTTGCACCTCGTGGGTGCCGTCTAATTCTCCAAAGCTTTTCTTGAGTATCACCAGGGTCTTGATCGTGCCCAGCAAGTACCAGGCCACGCCCCGCCCCCAGTTGCGGTAGGCTTGCTCACCGGCCAGCGTCGCCCGCTGGTAAATGGCCGATTCGTCCGCCAGGTACCGGGTGCGGTAGTGTAATTGGTCTAGCGCAACTTGCGCCAGCTCCGGGTCTTGGCGCACCTGGGCAATCGCCGCCAGCGGGTAGGCCACGGTGTAGCATCCTTCGGTGGTCACGTGTTCTCCCGCCATAATAATACCCGGCGGATTGCGGTGGGCACGGCAAAAGTCCACCGCTTGCTGCACCGAAGGATGATCGGGGTAGAGGTTGACAATCGCCGCAAAGGGCAAAAAGTCTTCGATGCTGTTGAAGGTGCCGTCCAGGGGTTGGGTACGCGGATTCTCGAAGATGATTCCCTTTTCGTCGTCCAGGTAATGGTTGAGGTGGGTTTTCAGGGTCTGGGTGGCCCGCGCGTTACCCTGCCGATGCAGTTCGTACAAGGCGTCCTGCACGGACCCTCCCATCCATCCGAACGGACTAAAGGAGTTCATCGAGTACAGGTTTTGCAGAAATACCTTTTTGGAAGCAAGGCTTTCTCCGGCGAGCAGTTGGGGAGCGAAGCCGGTGGCATCGGCGGGTAGGGCTTCGGGTAGAAAGAACCAGGCAGGTTGGGTGCCCTGGCGCATCCGTAAACCGAGTCCCTGTTGCTGAATGCTAGGCAGCCACTGGGGCTCGATAAGCGTTTGAAACGGTTGAAACGGATGGGCGTAGCGCATGTCTAGGATGCCGACAACTTGTCCTGATTTAGGCAGGTAGAGTTCTATTGTTTTATTCTCCCGAAAGTCGATGGCCGCGGTCAGGCGAAAGTAGACCGAGCGCACGGAGGAGGGAAGCTTGGGAAATGATAGGCGTACCGGCGAAGCGGTTTCCGAAGGAAGCGGTACGGGGAAGGCCGTCAGCCCCAGGGGCACCCGCTTGTCACCGGGAAAGGGCAGGGGCGGGGCCTCAACCTGGGTAGTAACGTAGCGGGTATACGCCTTTTCGGTGGGGGAAGCGCGCAAAAAGGGCGGAAGCAGCACCGAAGCTCCGGTGACCAGGGGTAGGTGATGAACAAAGGTGCGTCGTTGCATGAGCGGATAAGGTAGCCATTCTTTTTCAACGCTGCCCCGACTGCCCGGTAAAAAGCAGCGGGAGGGTATCGGAAGATAGTGTCTACCGAGGCTGAAGCGCGGTGGCGCTTTCTGGAATATCGTCGGCGGTACCTATCCAGAAAGCGATTCTTTTTCGTTTCCAGGTGTAAGTCAGGGCCAGGGTATCGCCGAACGATACGATGGCCGGATACGAAAACTCATCGCCGCGCTCCCCCCGCTCCACGTCCAGCACCCGCGGCCAGGTGGCTCCATTGTCGGTCGATAAGGCAATTGAAAGCGTTGCGCGTGCTCCCCAGTTTTGGTTGTCGCGGTTATAGGCCAGGGCCAGGGCGCCGTCGGGCAGGCGAGTGAGATCAATACCGCTGTTGGGATTGGGCAACTCTGTTCGGTAGGCGGGCGTCCAGGTCTGTCCGTAGTCTTCAGAATCGCTGCGGTAGATGGCTCCCGCCGTGCTGCGCAGCAGCATGTGCACCCGCCCCGGGGCCGACTCCCACGGGGTGGGCTGAATGAGGCCCGGCACTTCCTCTCCTTTTTCGCTCACTTCCAGGTAGGGCGACCGGTTCCACGACCGTCCCTGATCGGGGCTGCGGTCGGTAAAAGCGGTCCAGGTTCCTTCCTCGTGCGAGGCCCCGGCCAGCCAGGTGCCGTTTGATAAGACGATCGGCTTGTTGCGCACCGGTCCGCGTCCGCCTCGGTCGCCGGGCACCAGTTCGGTGGCTTCGCTCCAGGTTTGCCCCTGGTCAGAAGAAGTTTTCACCCAGGTTTCCCACCGTTCGATCTCTTTGCCCACCTTGAAGTAGAGGTAGATGGTGCCGTCGGGGCCCTGAAAGAGCACCGGATTCCAGTGCGGCTCGGGGCGGATTTTAGCCGCTTCCTGCGGATCGGACCACCCGCTGCTTCCTCCGGGAGTGGGGCGGCCAATGGCCGTCCAGATGCCCACGTCATCGTCTTTCTCTTCCGTTCCGCCGAACCAGGCCACCAGAAACGAACCGTCGGGCAGGCGCAGCAGCGTGGAAGCGTGGCACTGCGGAAAGGGCCGCTCGTCGCCGAACACAAAATTCTTTACTGGTAATAAGTCATGAGCCGATGGCGTCGGGCTGGCTTGGGCCAACAGCTGAAGCGGCAGCAACCATATTGATAAAACAGCCGTGAACCTACTACCAGGTCGGCTGAATTTCCGAACGTGCGCGCCGAAGCGCAGTAATTTGGGAGGGGGGAGGAGAGGAAACATTAGTTTGGTTCTGGAGGGTAGCAGACCAAAAATAGGAGATTAAAACGTAAGACCAAATTCTGATTCCGGCCCGGCCGCTACTGATCCTCCAACGCTCATAGCCGGTAATGGAGCCGGACCACCGGAAAACTTAGGCGGAAGATGACCCGCTCCTTTGCTTTGTACCCGCCGGGTGCTTACTTTGGAATGGCCTGAGCAACCGGACTATTCTTCGGAGCGTATCTCGTCCGGATGAGGCCTACCGAAACCTTCAACCAAACCATGATGAGTATTTATTCTGTGCTATTCGTACTAACCGTTTTTCTTGTGGCCTATGCCTGTGCACCCACCGGACCTCCTTCCGGCAACGACGAGCAACCCAAATCTGGCAACCCGGTCTTCGAGGGATGGTACGCCGATCCGGAAGGGGTAGTTTTCGGAAATGAGTACTGGATCTACCCCACGTGGTCGGATGCCTTCGAAAAGCAGTTGTTCTTCGACGCTTTCTCCTCGCGCGACCTGGTGACTTGGCAAAAGCACGAGCGCATTTTGGACACCACCATCATCACCTGGGCCCGACAGGCCATGTGGGCGCCTTCGGCTATTCAAAAAGATGACCGCTACTACTTGTTCTTTTCGGCCAACGACGTGCAGCACTCCGGTCGCCCTACCTACGACCCGGACAACGATATCAACCACTCCGGCGGCATTGGGGTGGCCGTGGCTGATGCTCCCGGCGGACCTTATACCGACTACCTGGGTAAGCCGTTAGTTTCTGATTTTTATAACGAGGCACAGCCCATCGACCAGTTTGTGTTTCGGGATACTGACAGCACCTACTATATGTTCTACGGCGGGTGGAGCCACTGCAACCTGGGCAAGCTCAACCAAGACTTTACCGGCTTCGAGCCGTGGGAGGACGGCAGCTTGTTCCGATCCATCACCCCTGAAAACTACGTGGAGGGACCCTTTATGTTTTTGCGCAACGGCATCTATTACCTCATGTGGTCGGAGGGCAGTTGGACGCAGGATACCTACCAGGTGGCCTACTCCATGTCCGAGCGGGCCACCGGGCCCTACCAGCGCATCGGTGTTATTTTGGAGTCAGACACCGCCGTGGCCACCGGGCCGGGCACCACTCGGTAATCCACCCGCCCGACACCGACGACTATTACATGGTGTACCACCGGCGGCCCATCCCCAACGAGGGGCGCGACCACCGGGTGACGTGCATCGACCGGATGTACTTCAACGAAGACGGCACCATTCGGCCCGTGCGGATGACCTTCAAGGGAGTGGAGCCTCGCCTCTTGCCCGCGACTCATCAATAGATCATTGATACATTAGAAATTGCATGATGAACATCTGTGGCTACCAGTGCCAGGACTGTACACGGTGGGGGTGTCGCTGGCCTTGCCGATGTTCTTGCTGATGCGGGAGCAGCGACTCACTTGGTTGAATGCCGATTGACTATCCTAATAGCGATAAGCCCTTCCGTGGCAGGCCGACAAAAATGATGTTTGAGAACCAACTTTAACGGATTTTTCGTTACTTGAAGCCAGAAGCCAGAAGCCAGAAGCCAGAAGCCAGAAGCCAGAAGCCAGAAGCCAGAAGCAGGGTCAGTACACAGAGTTTCTATATAGAAGTACAAGAAATCAAAACCTTATCAAGAAAAACAAGTCCGACAAGCCATTGAAAAAGTAGTGTTATGAAAAGTATTGATCAATACCACAAATGGGTAGAGTGGAGCGAAGAAGATCAAATCTATATCGGAAAATGCCCTGATTTGATCACCGGAATTCACGGTGAAGATCCGGTAGTACTCTATCGTGAGCTGTGCCAAGTTATTGAAGAAAT
Source organism: Cyclobacteriaceae bacterium (assembly GCA_965217305.1). Taxonomy (GTDB): domain Bacteria; phylum Bacteroidota; class Bacteroidia; order Cytophagales; family Cyclobacteriaceae; genus Tunicatimonas. The sequence goes on along the minus strand of CBDCHN010000012.1, from coordinate 335,826 downwards.
TATTGACCACTTTAACACGCAGGGACGTACGCTACCTAATCCCCGCATCCGACCCATGCAGGAAGTCGTCTAGCTGCTTTAGGTTTCGCCTGAGTTGAGGCGTCTAGAATTTGCCTAAAGTTAAAAATAGTGTACCTTTGCCCTGCGGGTACGACCAGCTCCTGCTGAACTCCCCCAGGCCAGGAATGGAGCAAGGGTAGGCGGTCGTAGCGGTGCGATACCCGCTTTTTTTCTTCTTTTCTCTTTGCCCCTTTTAACTTTCTAGCATGGCAACCACCACCTCGGTTCAAACGTCTGTGGTGGACGAAGTAAGACAAACCCTTTTGAGTCTAGATGCCCACGCGCAATTGGTGTTGTTCGGTTCTCGCGCCCGCGAGCAGCTTCTGGGTCGTTCGGCACCTGCCGATTCGGACTGGGACTTTTTGGTGCTCACCAGCAACACCGTAACCGAAGCCTGGATACGCGAATTCATGCATCACCTGGAGCTCAAAACCGACGCCGTTATCAGCACGGTGGTTTATCCTCGGGCAGCATGGCATGCGTATCAACACACACCACTCTATAAAAACATCAGCAAAGAAGGCATTCCGGTGGCTATGAACTACGATAAAAACGCGATCATACAATACCGTTTGGAAAGGGCCAACGAGACACTGCAGGAGGCCCAACTGATGGCCGACAATGATCACTGGAACGCCACGGTCAATCGCTTGTACTACGCTTGCTTCTACAGCGTGCACGCTTTACTTATCAGCCATGACCATCAGACGCATACCCATTCGGGTGCCAAGAACGCTTTTCATCAACACTTTGTAAAAACGGGCCAAGTGCCGCTGGAGCTGAGTCGTTTCTACGATTTGTTGTTTAACCAAAGACAAAGCGGAGATTACGGTGACTTCAAGACGTTTGATAAAAACGTTGCTTCCTGGCTACCGGAAGCGCGGAAATTCGTTGCTACCTTGGAGAAGCTGGTCGCAGTTCATTAACTGGCAGCTTTCTTGTCTCTCTCATGTCATTAGGTTTTGTTTGACCCTATGTACATCATTAAAGTAAAAGGTAAAGCCAAAATTCCCGATTACATTCAGCTGCGGGACGATAATTTTGTGCTCATTGCTTACTTCCGGGCCGACCGGGCGCTGAAAAAACTCGAGAAATACGGACTGGCCGGAAAAGAACAAGCGCTGCAAGCCGTGATCGACGTGTTGCCCTACGGAAAACTGCGCAAACTAGACTTATAATCACCTTCCATTCAATCATTCAATTTCTAAATGTCTGACGAATTTTCTAACCAACCCCTGGTCCGCGTTGAGAACGTATGCGTTTTTCAGGGGCACAACGTGGTGCTGGAAGACGTGAACTTCAGCGTGAACAAGGGCGACTTCGTCTACATCATTGGGCGCACCGGCAGCGGGAAGAGTTCGCTCATGCGCACCCTCTACGCCGACCTGGAACTGCGCCTGGGAGAGATGGAAGTGGCCGGATACTCGATCAAGCGGATCAAAAAAACCGAAGTGCCCTTTTTGCGCCGTCGTCTGGGGATTATCTTTCAGGACTTTCAACTGTTTGCCGACCGCACGGTGGACGAGAACCTGAAGTTTGTAATGCGGGCCACTGGCTGGACGGACCGCACCAAGATGAAACAGCGATTGTCCGACGTGCTGGTGCGTGTGGGACTGGGGTCGGCGGGTTTTAAGAAACCCCACCAGTTGTCGGGCGGCGAGCAGCAGCGCGTGGCCATTGCCCGGGCCCTGATCAACGAACCCCTGCTGCTGGTGGCCGACGAGCCCACCGGCAACCTGGACCCGCAGGTGTCGGAAGGTATTTTTAGGCTGTTCCTGGAGATCAATCGGCAGGGCACCACGGTGCTGATGGCTACCCACAATCACGAGTTTGTGAAGAAGTACCCCTCCCGCGTGCTCAAGTGCGAAAACGGCCACCTGCGCGATTCACAAAAGGAAAGCTTCGATCTGGCCAGTTATTATTGATGGCGCGGACAAGGAGGAACCGTAGGTTTAAAATTGCCCCTAAACTTACGCAGTGATTAAGACCGTAAAACAGCTCTAAAGCGCCCTTTAATTGCATCTTGCTCAGGATGCGTAGACTATTTTTTAGCCCACTTTTGTGAATTAGCGTTCGACTATTTCCGCCGCCGCCGCCTTTGGCTAAGGTGCTGGTAGTTTATTCCCCGCCCTTACAAGCAGCTGCTTACCCGCTCTCCCGCGGTGGCTAGTTATGAATAAGATTTGCTACCCGCATAGAAAACCAACTAGCGTAAGAATGCGTCACTCACTGCTTATCGGGCTAATTTTCCTCTCTCTCACTCCTGTCGTTTTCGCGCAAGATGACGTTGACCTGTTTGAACTGTCGCTGGAGGAGCTGATGAACGTAGAGATCGTCTCGGCCTCTCGGAAGTCAGAGAACCTGTTCGATGCCCCGGTATCGAGCTACACCATCACCCGCAGCGAAATTGCCAAAGCCGGGGTTACCTCCATTCCTGAGGCGCTACGGCTGTGTCCCGGGGTGGTAGTGCGCGAAATCAGCAACGGCAACTACGACATCCACCTGCGGGGCTTCGACAACCTGATACGCTACACCCAGTCCTACGCGCAAACCAACACCCTTACGCTGGTGATGATCGACGACCGCCCGGTGTTCAACCACAACACCGGGGGCACCGTTTGGGAATCGCTGCCCATTGACCTGATCGACGTGGCGCGCATCGAGATTGTGCGCGGACCGGCAGCGCCCCTGTTCGGTCCCAACGCCGTCACCGGAGTGATCAACATCATCACCCGCCGCACCGAACAGTCGGGGCTCTATGCCTCAGCGCACACCCAGATTGGCACGCCCAACACCCGCGGTGCCAACCTGGCGGTGGGCAACCGGTTTAACGATCGCTGGAGTGCCATTGTCTCAGCCAACTACCAACAGCGCGAGCGCGGCGACGATGCGTACTACGTGTATAAGGCCGACCAGTACGTAGAGGAGCCGGAAGCAGTAGGGGTGCCCTTTGCCGACGCGGCCTATCCGCGACCAGAGCTGGCGCAGGAAAAGTTCGGCATCAACGGATTTTTAACTTACCAGCCAAACGAGCAGTCAAGCTGGTCGCTCAGCGCCGGACTGCAGAGCGCTGAAGCCCAACGGTTGTTCTACAATTTCGAGACCACCGCATTGAACACCAGCACCATCAATCGCCAGCACGTGCAACTGAGCGGACGGGTGCACAACCTAGGTATTCGAGCATCGCATACTGAAGGTAGCGAAAATCTGTACGTCGGCTTTGGGCTGATCCGTCCCGAGTATGACGTGCGCAACACGGACGTGGTGATAGACTACCAGCTTAGCGTGAGCGACAAACTGAGTCTGCGTCCCGAACTAAGCTTTCAGCAGGCGGTGATCGACGACCGTGAGTATATTGCGGGCGGGAATATTGGCTTTGTCAACAGCAGGGTGTCCAACTATACGGCGGCGGCATCGATGAGGGCCGACTATCGCCTGGCCGAGAACTGGCGGTGGGTAGCCGCCCTGCGGGTGGATAAGTTTCGGGTGCCTGATCAGGCGTACGTATCGTACCAACTGGCCACCACCTACAAAATTGCCGAGCGGTATCTGCTTCGAATGGCCCAGTCGCGCTCCACCAGCGGGGCATTTTTCAGCAGCTACTTTATCAACGTGCCGGTGGTGCCCTTCAGTTTAACGCAAGGGGCAATCTACGTGGCCAATTCCAACCTGGACGTAGTAAGCAACCGCATGACCGAAGTGGGAGTCCGTGCTCAGGTGACCAATACGTTTCAGTTTGATGTGGCTCTTTTCCGCCAGCACATCAAAGACCTGAACTATCCCCTCGTAGTAGCTACCACTCCCCTGACCGAAAATTTTGAGGTGCAAACCCTGCAATCGATTAATTTGCCTACCGAGGCTACGCAGTGGGGCGTAACCCTGTCGGCGAACTTTGTGCCCAACGCCCAGGTGCAGGTCAAACCCTTTGTGACATGGCAAACGACTCAAGTAACGGATCTGCCAACCAGTGCATCCGCCAATTTCACCGCTTTGATGAACGATAGGCACCGCAGCACGCCCACGTTCTACGGCGGAGCGTTCGTTAACTACGCCCCGTACCGCAAGCTGAACGTTAACCTTTCGGCCTACTTCTTCGGTGACCATACAATTTACAACGTGGAAGATTTGCAACGTGCTTCGGCGGCGGGTCAGATTGCGGGCAAGCTCTTGGCCAACGCCAAAGTATCGTATCAGGTAGCGAAAAAGCTGGATTTCTACGTAAACGGACGAAATCTGCTAGGCAACGACCGTCGCGAGTACTACGGCACCGACCGCATTGGGCGTATGTTGCTAGGTGGAGCAAGTTACAATTTCTAGCGCATAGGGCTTTGGTCCTGCGTTGCGCTAACCCACCGGCGTCAGCCCCCGTTTCGAGGCCACGTCGAGCATCCACTGGTAACCGCTTTCTTTCGTGTTTTCGATCTTACCATCCAGAATCGCTTCGCGGATTTCATTTTTGATCTCACCTACTACCCGCGAGGGCTTTAATCCAAACGTCTGCATAATGTCTTCGCCGGTGATGGCGGGCTGGAAGTTGCGCAGCTGATCCTTTTCTTCTACCTCGGCCATCTTGCGCTCCACCGCGTCGAAGTTGCGCAGGTAACGCTCCACCCGCCGGTGGTTCTTGGAGGTGATGTCGGCCCGGCACAGCATCATCAGCGCGTCGGTGGCGTCGCCCGCTTCGTAGAGCAAGCGCCGCACGGCCGAGTCGGTGACCACCTCTTTCACCAGGGCGATGGGCCGCAGGTGCAGGCGCACCAGGGTTTGCACGAACCGCATGGGCTGGTCCATCGGCAGCTTGAGCTTGCGGAACAGGAAGGGGACCATGCGCGCACCCTTGTCTTCGTGCCCGTGAAACGTCCAGCCCGCTTTGGGATGAAATCGCTTGGTGGCCGGTTTGGCAATGTCGTGCAGGATGGCCGCCCACCGCAACCACAGATCGTCCGACCCCTGCGCCACGTTGTCGAGCACCTGCAGGGTGTGATAGAAATTATCCTTGTGCGATTTGCCGTCGATGGTTTCCACACCGTGCAGCTTGATCATATCGGGAAAGAACTGCTCGAGCAAACCGGCGTGGTAGAGCAGCTTGAAACCGTAGGAAGGTACCGGCGAGAGGATGATCTTATTCAGCTCGTCGGTGATGCGCTCCTGCGAGATGATCTTGAGCCGCTCGGCGTGCCGACGGATGGCCTCGAAAGTATCGGGAGCGATATCGAAGCTGAGCTGGGAGGCGAAGCGCACCGCCCGCATCATGCGCAGGGGGTCGTCGGAGAAGGTGATGGCCGGATCAAGCGGAGTGACGATCATCTTCCGCTTCAGGTCGGCCACCCCGTCGAAGGGATCGATCAGCGCACCGTAGTCGTCGGCGTTCAGGCTGATGGCCAGCGCGTTGATGGTGAAATCGCGCCGCCGCTGGTCGTCGGCCAGCGTACCGGGTTCCACCTTGGGTTTGCGCGAGTCGGAGCGGTACGACTCCTTGCGTGCGCCCACAAACTCCAGTTCGTAGTCGTGGTGCTTCACCGCGGCGGTGCCGAAGTTCTTGAACACGCTCACCGCGGTGGTGCGGCCCGGCTGCTGTTTCAGTGCCTTGGCCACCTGCTGCGCTAGCTCCACCCCGTCGCCCACGCACACAAAATCGATGTCCTTCGAGGGGCGCTCGAGCAGCAGGTCGCGCACGAAGCCTCCCACCACGTAGGTGGGCACGCCCGTTTGTTGAGCCACGCGGGCCACGGTGGCAAAAACAGAGTGTCGATTGAGCGCTTCGGTGAAGTTCATGCGTTGGATAGCTGGAAGGGGCAAAGGTAAAACGAGTGGGGGTAGGAGCCAAGCAAACTTTCAAGAACCGGAACCGTAAGGGGTAGTAACGATGTAAGGCTTTCAGTTTACCATGTTTAAACCGGTTACTCGCACGTTGAACACGATTGAAAATAAAATTCTGACGCTGCCTGCCCTGCTAAAGCAACTTGCCATCAACCGGAAAGCCAGGCAACGGATTGTGTTCACCAACGGCTGCTTCGATATTTTGCACCGGGGCCACGCCACCTATCTGCAAGCCGCCCAAGCACTGGGTGACGTCCTCATTGTGGGCGTAAATTCCGACGACTCGGTGCGCCGCCTTAAGGGTGAAAACCGACCTATTAACAACGAACAGGATCGGGCCTACCTGCTGGCCAGTTTGGCGGCGGTAGATTACGTAACCATCTTCGCCGAAGACACACCCCACCAACTATTGTCACAAGTCCGCCCCGACGTGCTGGTGAAGGGAGGCGATTACCAACTCGAAGAAGTGGTGGGCCGCGAGTTCGCGCGCGAGGTGCAGCTCATCGACTTTGTAAACGGTTATTCAACCACGAAGCTCATTCGGAAGATGAAGTAGATGACAGTCGACAGTTAGCAGCCGATAACTGTGGACTTTGGACTATGGACTGTTAGACTATGGGCTAATCAACTCAAAAGCACTCCGGTAAGCATCGATCTCATTGATGTAGTCTAGCAATTCTCCGTAGAATGGATGGCTGCCCAGCGTCGCACTGTCGCCCACCATCACCAGCATCTTTTTAGCCCGCGTCAACGCCACGTTGGTGCGCCGAATGTCTCCTAAGAAACCGATTTCTCCCTTGGCATTAGAACGCACCAGGCTGATGTAAATCACGTCGCGCTCCCGTCCCTGAAACGCATCCACCGTGTCAATGGTGAGCAATGCTTCCAGCGGTTGCAGCGCCTCGGCTTCGGCAAATAGTTCGGTGAGCACCCGCACCTGGGCTTTGTAGGGCGCAATCACCCCGAACGTGATCTGCTGCTCCAGTAAGTAGTCTAAACCCACCGCCTCCACCGTGCGTAAAAAATGCTTCAGCAGCAGCTGGGCTTCTTCGGCGTTGAAAGTGCTCAGGGTTTCGGCCTCCTTTTCTTCGGCAAATCCGCAGCCTGCCGTGTCGAGCCAAGTAACGGGCGGCTGATTTACCAACCCCGCTTCGCGCACGCTCTCGTGGGCCACCAGGGCATCCTGGTAAAAGTAGCGGCCCGAAAACCGCATAATGCGCTCGTTCATGCGGTACTGCACCTGCAACAGTGAATCGACCGGCGGGCCGTCTCGGTGCTGATGCCGCTGGATGCACTTCTCGAACAACGTTTCACTCAGGCCCTGCCGGGCGGCTTCGTACGACTTCACGGTGGGTGGCAGTTGAAAGTGGTCGCCCGCCAGAATCACCCGGTCGGCCTTAAGCACCGGAATCCAGGTGGCCGCTTCCAGGGCCTGGGCGGCCTCGTCAATAAAGACCGTCTCGAAGCGGTAGCCCTTGAGTTGGTTGCTGGCCGCCCCCACCAGCGTGCAGGCCACCACCTGCGCCTGCGCAAAAATGTCGGCCACGATGTAGTGCTCCAGTTGCTGGGCTTCCTCGCGCAGCTGCGAAGCCTCCCGCAGCAGGTGCCGCCGCTGATTACGCTCGGGCGCCCCGAATTTGCGCTTGTGCTTCAGCCCCAACTCCCGAAGTTCTTCGGAGCGGCGACGAATCGTTTTAAGGTCTTTGTAATAGGGATGCTTGGTAATCCGGGCGTCGATGGTCCGGCTCAGGTTGGTCTCATCAACCCGCGCCGGGTGACCTAGTCGCACCACCTGCAAGCCCTGTTCGCTAAGCTTTTCGGTGAGCAGGTCGACGGCGGCATTACTAGGGGCGCACACCAGCACCTGTTGCTCCACGTAGGCGGTTTGCACGATGGCCTGCACCAGGGTGGTGGTTTTGCCCGTGCCGGGCGGACCGTGCACAATGGCCACGTCCTGCGCGCGGATCACCTGGTCCAGGGCGTCGTTCTGGCTGTCGTTGAGCGCGGGTACGCGCGGGGCGGGTAGCTTAGAGAAGTGAGCGGGAGCGTGGCCGAGCAGCACCTCGCGCAGCTCGCGCAGGCGGGGCCGCTTGGCCTCAATCATTTGTTTCAGCGCCTTTTCCATTTCGCGGTAGGCCATCTCGTCGAAGAGCAGGTCCACGCCCAGCCCGCCCCCCGAAGCCCAGTCGGGCAGCTTGCCCGTGTTCAGGGTGATGGTCATGGTAGAGCGGTTGGCCTCGTTCACCACGCCCGACACCGCCGAGCGCTCGTCGCCCGGGTGGGTAAACAGTCGCACAATCTTGCCCGACTGAAAGGCCCCGCGGGGTAGGTGGCTGTCGGCCCGGGTGACGCGCACCACCACCTTTTCGCCCAGGCTGTAGTGCTGTCCCGATAACGAGACCGGGTGCCAGCATAGGCCGTTCTTTTTGCGATCTTCCAGCGAGGCGTTCAGGATTTTCTGGCGATAATATTCCAGGTCCGCCTCTTTTTCCAGGCGGAGGAGCTGAATTTGCCGTTGAAGTTCTTCGGTGCTGCGGTCCATAGTAGACTGGATGATTGGTACTGGCTGCCGGTTTATAGCATCCAGCATCCGACAGGATTAATCGGGGGGGGCCAGACGCAACGGTCTAATCAATGAAACCGTAGTGGCCGAAGCGCACATCAACGTAGATAAAAATCTTGACGCATCAGATTCTGCTGCCACTGCCAAGCCGAGCGCATCATATCCTCTAGCGAACGTTCGGCCCGCCAGCCTAAGGCCTGGTTGGCCAGGGTCGTGTCGGCGTAGATCTGCTCAATGTCGCCCGGACGGCGGGGAGCCAGCTCGTAGTTCAACTTCACCCCGTTCACCCGCTCAAAGGCATTGATGACTTCCAGCACCGAATGGCCCGCGCCGGTGCCCACGTTGAAGCATTCGTAGCGATCCTCGTTTTTTTCGTCCAGCAAGCGTTGCAGGGCCGCCAGGTGCGCCTCGGCCAGGTCCACCACGTGGATATAGTCGCGCACGCAGGAGCCGTCGGTGGTGTTGTAATCATTGCCAAACACCCGAAGTTTTTCGCGCACGCCCGCCGCGGTTTGGGTGATGAAGGGCACCAGGTTGGCCGGGGTGCCAATGGGCAACTCGCCCAGCAGTCCCGAAGCGTGGGCCCCCACCGGGTTGAAGTAGCGCAGGCTGATCGCCCGGAGTGATTCTTCGGCCGCCACCGTGTCGCGGATGATCTCTTCGGCAATCTGCTTGGTGTTGCCGTAGGGCGACGCGGCGGGCTTCACCGGCGTGGCTTCGGTGACCGGCAGTTGATCGGGTTGTCCGTAGACGGTGCAGGAAGAAGAAAAGATAAGGTTAGCAATGTTGTGCTCCATCATCTGCCCCAGCAAGTTGATGAGCGAATAGAGATTGTTGCGGTAGTACTTCAGCGGGTTAGCCATCGACTCGCCCACCGCCTTGGAAGCCGCAAAGTGAATCACCGCGCCGATGTTGGAATGATTCTGAAAGAAATCCCATAGCGCCGCCGCATCGCACAGATCAAAGGTCGCCAGTTCGGGTCGGGTGCTGGTGATCTGCTCGATGCCGCTGAGAATTTCGGGGCGGGAGTTAGACAGGTCATCCACAATAATTACGGAGTGGCCCGCCTGGATGAGAGCCACTACGGTGTGGGAGCCGATGTATCCGGCCCCGCCGGTGACCAGTATGGTTGACGATTGCATAATTACTTGGGTGAGAGAGCCGTAGGCCGTGGGTGCCCGCTTAAATTATTGAGCGGACAAGGTAGCACCATTTGTTAGCGGAATCAATAGCCCGGCGGCGGTGAATCCGGCAACAGTTTCCTGCTGTAAAATTTATTTAGATTTATTCCAAGTAATCTTGAAATCCCAAGTAGCCCTCCTTATCTTTGCCCACCGAACAACCTCAACCACTTTACCTACTATGATTCGCTATTGCTTGCCACTCCTTCTACTTTTGCCGCTGGCTGCCTGCATCACCGACGACGAACCCGAGAATCCTCAACTGACGGTTCCGGCTACGTATAGCTTTGAGCGCGACGGACAAAGCACCGTGTCGTATCCGGGACAGACCACCCGTCTGCGCATGGCCACCGAGCTGATCGGAGCCATGAAAGACTTTGACGAAACGACCACCGACCGGTTGCTGGTCATGTACCGCAACGAAGCACCTGGCCGAGGCGACGTTGATCCTTTTGCGGCGGCCGAACTGAACCAGGCTGAGCAAAGCGTGCGCAGCAAGGTGGCCGCCTCGGCCGACTACTTTTCGGAGAACACCGCCGAAGGAACCCAAATAAAAGACCAGTTTGAAGACTGGCTGGCCCGGCAGGTGACCGAGGTGTTTCCCAACGAAGAGGTGCGGGCCGAGCCCGGAGTGGCCGGGCAGATCGCCGATGGCAACTCCGTGCGCTACGTCAGTGCCCAGGGACTAGAGTACGATCAACTGGTAACCAAAGGACTCATCGGAGCCCTGGTGCTAGACCAGGTGCTTAATAACTACTTGAGTCCGGCGGTGCTGGATGAGGGAGACCGGTCGGCCGAGAACACGGCCAAGACCCCGGAAGATGGCGAAAGTTACACGTATATGGAGCACCGCTGGGACGAAGCCTACGGCTACGTGTACGGCACCTCTCCCAGCCCCGCTGACCCAAATACTACACTGGGAGAGAACGATGCGTTTATGTACAAGTACATCGGTCGGGTAGAGGGGGACGCCAGTTTTGTCGGCACGGCCGAAACGATCTTTGAGGCCTTCAAACGCGGGAGGGCAGCTATTGTGGAAAACGAATACGGAGTGCGCGACCAACAGATCGCGATTCTTCAGCAAGAACTGTCGAAGATCATTGGCATCCGAGCCGTGCACTACCTGCAACAAGCCAAAGACGCGATCAACCAGCCCAATCCGAACTACGGCGGGGCATTTCACGACTTGTCCGAGGGCTACGGCTTCATCTATAGCCTGCGCTTCACCCGGCAACCCGGCACCAACGATCCCTACTTCAGCCGAGACGAGGTAGACAGCTTTCTCAACGACCTGCTGGGTGATGGGCAAAATGGTCTGTGGGATGTGACCCCTGAAACTCTGGACGCTTTGTCCGAAGCCATTGCCACTCCCTTTGATTTCAGTGTGGCCCAGGCCGCCAACAACGAACTGTAAGCATGAAAAAACTTTTGGCATTTGTAGTGATCACCGGGGTGGTTTTCGCCTGCGTTCCTGACGATGAACCGACCGTAGAAGCCGGAAGCAAAACGGTTGACCAGGGCGTGATGCTGGCCCACTGGGCCGATAATATCATTTTGCCAGCCTACCGCAACTACGCTGAAGCGGTAACCGCCCTCCGGGGAGCCGCTGCTGCTTTTGACCAAGCCCCCGACGTAACCTCACTGTCAGCGCTGCGCACCACCTGGCGGGAGGCGTACCGGGCGTGGCAGTGGGTGAGTATGTACGAGATCGGTCCAGCTGAAGCGGCTTCCCTGCGCAACTTCACCAACATTTATCCCACCGACGCGGCGGCCATCGAGCAAAACGTAGCCGATCGGAATTATGCCTTCGACCTGCCTTCCAAGTACGACGAACAGGGCTTTCCGGCCCTCGACTACCTGCTCTACGGACTAGCGGATGCGGATGATGCATTGCTGGCCCGCTATACCGATGCCGGGCGGGGTGAGCGATACCGTGCCTACCTGCTTGCGGTTGTAAACCGCCTGGACGAACTTACTACGCCGGTGGTGGATGAGTGGAGTGCTTCGTATCGGGACGCATTCGTCAGCAATACGGGCACCTTGGCGACGGCCTCGTTCAACTCTTTGGTGAACGACTATCTGTTCTACTACGAAAAGGCGTTGCGCGCGGGCAAGGTGGGCATTCCGGCCGGAGTGTTCTCCAGCGAACCGTTGCCGCACACGGTGGAGGGCCGCTACGCCGGAGATATTTCCAGGGAACTGCTGCTGGAAGCCATTGACGCGGGGCAGCATTTCTTCAACGGCCAAGCGTTCGGTAGTGGCCAAACTGCAGCCGGACTCAGCGCCTACCTGGACCAAGTGGAAGCCACCGGAGAAGCGGAACCGCTGAGCACCCGGATCAACGCCCAGTTCGACGCGGCGCGAGAAGCAGCGCAGCGACTTAAGCCCAACCTGGGGCAGCAGGTTGCAGACGATAACCAAGCGATGCTGACGGCCTACGATGCGCTGCAACGCAACGTTGTGCTCATGAAGGTGGATATGTTTCAGGCCCTCAACGTGCAGGTGGATTTTGTGGATGCGGACGGAGACTAGCGGGGCTTAAAACCTAAACACGATGGACGCCGAAGGGACCAAGACGCAATTCACCTGCCAAAGCACTTTATCATTCCTTGTTTCTTATCCATCATTCGATATTCAAAGTTATTCTGACAAATCCCTAAGGCTCGTGTCGACACGAGCCTTTAGAAAAGTTATCAGAATAGCGTTTATTGTTTTTACCAAGATTCTTAGCAACTCTTCAACAATTGCTAAGCAACTAGCCGCCTCCCCTACTTCCCACTCAACGCTTCCCTACTTCCGGCAAACCACCAACGCCGCCCCGCTGGCCGTCTTCCGCATGCTCTTTGGCGGCCTGATGTTCGTTAGCCTGTTGCGCTTCTGGAGCAACGATTGGATCGAGAAGTTTTACATCGATCCCCGGTTTTTCTTCTCTTACTCCGGTCTGGAGTTTGTCCAACCGCTAGGTTCATTCACTTACCTGATCTTCGCGATCTGCGCCCTTGCCTCTCTGCTGGTAGCCCTGGGCTACTACTACCGTCCGGCCATCGTGCTGTTCTTCCTCAGCTTCACCTACATCGAGCTAATGGACAAAACCACTTATCTCAACCATTATTACTTCGTGAGCGTGTTGAGTTTGATGCTGGTCTTCTTGCCCTCTCATGCCTACTTTTCGCTCGACGCCCGGCGCCAACCCAAACTAGCCACGCCGTACGTTCCCCGCTGGACTATTGACGCACTGAAGTTGCTTCTGGGCATCGTTTACTTCTACGCCGGACTTGCCAAGATCAACTCCGATTGGTTGCTGCACGCCATGCCGCTAAAAATCTGGCTATCCGCCCACTACGAACTGCCGGTGCTGGGCAAACTGCTGCAACAGCCGTGGGCACCCTACGCCTTTAGCTGGGGAGGCATGCTCTACGACCTGAGTATTCCGTTTCTGTTGCTCTACCGGCCCACCCGGACCCTGGCCCTGGCGTTGGTGCTGGTATTTCACGGACTCACTGCGCTGCTCTTCCCGATTGGCATGTTTCCCTACCTCATGATCGTTAGCTCGCTGATCTTTCTGGATGCCTCGGTGCACCGCCGTCTGCTCCGCGCGGCCGCCCGTCTGTTCAATTACCGATTGGCCAGCACTGACCACCAAAGTGAGGTTTTTACCCGTCGGAACCACCTGGCCCTTTTTGCCGTGGGCACGTTGTTGCTGCTGCAACTCTTGCTGCCGTGGCGCTACTGGGCCTATCCCGGCGAACTGTTCTGGACCGAAGAAGGCTACCGCTTTTCGTGGCGGGTGATGCTGATGGAGAAAGCCGGGTACGCCCACTTCCGGGTGGTGGACGCCGCCACGGGTAAGCGTTTCTACGTGGACAATGCCGACTTCCTAACGCCGCTGCAAGAGAAGCAGATGGCCACCCAGCCGGACTTTATTCTGCAGTACGCCCACTTTCTGGCCGATCACTTCCGGCAGCAGGGGCACGCCAACGTGCAGGTGTTCGTCGATAGCTACGTGGCCCTGAACGGACGACCCAGTCGGCCCTACGTCGACCCAACGGTCGACCTGACCCAGATAAACGAATCATTTCACCGCCAAACCTGGCTCGTGCCGTTTGATGAACAAATTGGGGGACTATAGGCGGGTAGTTTTGCTGGGGGTGGCCCTGCTGCTGGGGGCGACCTCCCTGCGGGCGCAGTACCAGATCGAGGGGCAGGTGGTGGATGCCGAGAACCGGCAGCCGATCGGAGAGGCCGAAGTATACAACAAAACCACTGGCCAATTGGCCATCACCGACGCCCGCGGCGCTTACCGCCTCACGGACCTGCCGGGCGGCACCTACGAACTGGTAATATTTTCGTATCAGTATCAAACCCAGGAGCAGCGGGTGGTGCTGGTGCGCGACACCACCCTGTCGGTCGCGCTGCCGCCGCTGAGCCAGGAGCTGTCCGAGGTGGTGATTCAGCAGCAGCGGGAGGCGCTATTGAGTCTGCGTCGTTTGCAGCCGGTGGAAGGTACGGCCATTTATGCCGGGAAAAAGACCGAGGTGGTGGTGCTCGACCAGGTGGTGGGCAACCTGGCCGCCAACAACGCCCGGCAGGTTTACGCCCAGGTGACGGGCCTCAACATCTACGACAACAACGACGGCGGACTGCAGCTCAGCATCGGCGGACGCGGGTTAGACCCCAACCGTACCGCCAACTTCAACACCCGCCAAAATGGCTACGACATCAGCGCCGACGTGCTAGGCTATCCCGAGAGCTACTACACCCCGCCCGCCGAGGCGCTGCGCGAAATTCAGGTGGTGCGGGGGGCGGCATCTCTGCAGTACGGCACCCAGTTCGGCGGACTGATCAACTTCCGGATGAAGCAGCCGCATCCCACCAAGAAGCTGGATTGGGTATCGCGGCAATCGGTGGGTTCGTTCGGACTGTTTACCAGCTTTAACAGCGTGGGCGGTACGGTAGGCAGGGCCAGTTACTACGGGTACTTTCACCACAAGCGGGGCGACGGATTTCGGGCCAATTCTGGCTATTCGGCCCAGAATGCCTACTTGCACCTGGGTTACGATTTGGGTGATCGTACTTCGGTAGCGTTAGAAGTGACGTACCTAAATTATTTGGCGCAGCAGGCCGGAGGGCTCACCGATACCCAGTTTGCTCGTGACCCCACGTATAGTCCGCGGGCCCGCAACTGGTTTAACGTGGACTGGCGGCTGGCCGCCCTGAAGTTCAAGCACCGGGTGGGAACCGATACCGATATCTCGGTGAACGTGTTCGGACTCGACGCCGAGCGCAACGCCGTGGGCTTTCGGGGCAACCCGGTCGACCTAAACGCCAACCCGGTGAGTGAAATAGATGAAACGGACGCCGACGGCAACTACCTATTACCGCGCGACCTGATTCGGGGCAGTTACAACAACTGGGGTGCCGAAGCGCGCTTGCTCACCCGTTACCAATTGTTCGGTAAAGACGCCGTAGCGCTGGTCGGCACCAAGTACTACCGCGCCAACAACCGGGCGATCCAGGGCCCCGGCACCCGCGGCACTGACGCTAACTTTCGTCTGGCCACCGATCAGTTTCCCGACTACGCCAGCCAGTCGAGTTTCACTTTCCCGAACCGCAACCTGGCTTTTTTCGCCGAGCAGATCCTGTACCTGTCCGACCGACTTTCACTCACGCCCGGCGTGCGCTGGGAGCGCATCCGTACCGAGAGCCAGGGCACCTACCAGCAGGTCAACTTCGACAACGCGGGCAACCCCATCGCCAACCGGGTGCTGGCCGACAACCGCACCCTCGACCGCTCGTTCGTGCTGCTGGGGGTGGGGGCCAGCTACGAGCCGACCACCCTTCTGGAAGTATACGCTAACGTATCGCAGAACTACCGTTCGGTGACCTTCAGCGACATTCGGGTGGTGAGTCCGACCTTCATCATTGATCCGGATATCTCGGACGAGACGGGTTTTACGGCCGACTTGGGCGCGCGGGGGCAGTGGGAGGAAAAAGGTTCGTATGACGTGAGTGCGTTCGGCTTGCTCTACGACGACCGCATCGGCATCATTCTGGACGACCGAGCCAACCGGGTGCGCAAGAACATCGGACAGGCCCTGATTGTGGGCTTAGAAACCTCGGTAGATGCCAACGTAGGCGGCTGGCTATCGCTTGACCCCCAGAAATACCAACTGCGCTACTTTGTCAATGCCGCCTTCACCCGCTCGGAATATTTGCGGTCGGAAGAGAACAACGTGATAGGCAAGCAGGTAGAGTTCATTCCGCTGGTGAATCTAAAAACCGGTTGGCGGGCCGGGTACCGGAATTTGCTGGCTAGTCTGCAGTTCACCTACCTGTCGGAGCAGTTCACGGATGTGGAGAACTCGCGTATTCCCGGACCGGGCGACCGCCGGGAAGGGGTGATTGGTACCATTCCAGCCTACGGGGTGATGGACCTGTCGGCTTCCTACACCTACCGGCGGTGGAAACTGGAAGCGGGGGTAAACAACCTGCTCAACGAGCGCTACTTCACCCGGCGGGCCACCGGCTACCCCGGCCCCGGCATCATCCCGGCCGAACCACGGTCGTTTTATACTACCTTGCAGTTTTCGGTGGGAGTGCATTAACTGGCCGCGCTCTAGCTAAATCCTTGCCGTCTGACGGCTAGATAAGCTCACGTGAGTATATTTGTTCTTTTAACTTCTGGGGTGGCTCTTGGTTAAGCTTGCTAATGAGCTTATCGTTTGTTAGCTGCCTTTGATTCAGGTAACCCAGTTCGCTTTAGCCTGTTGTTGGCCTTTTTCAACTTTTTTGGAAAAAGTGATTTGTCGTTAAAAAAATCAAGTGACTTGTTAATCTTAACAATTGGCTTCTTACTTGAATTAATTTCTGTTGGCTTCATATGTGTCATCAATCTCACCTGTTACTTGATTTTTATCTCCAAATCCTAAATGATAAAGATCTTTGTAGTTAGTTGAAAAGTACTGAACGATTTTAGGAATTCGCCCTTTTGAGCCTTCACTTACAAACTCAAATATTTCAAGTTCCTCACCGGACTGGAAGCTCGTACCTATTTAAATTAATGGCGTTAAGTTGCTGATTATTTCTTATTTCCAGCAATTTTCTATTAAATACCACGTGGCAGTTAACGCTCTCGGCTATGAGTAGTTGCGCAGTTTAGCGCTAAACTTTGCAAGTACACACCAAACTGTAAATCCTCGCGGATTTTCAGAAGTAGGCGAGAACAAGCAATCACTTATAGCCATTGTTAGGCAACGTTTTTATTTGTTAATCAGTCTTTTAATGTCTTTTTCAATTTGATCAGAAAAACCGTGATATTCTTCTTGGATAACTCCATTTTTATCAATCAAAAAATACCTTGGCCAACTATTTACGCTAAAAGATTGATTTAGTTCTTTATTTCCAATTAAGTTTAAAAAAGTAGTTTCTTTTTTATTTACCAACTTTCTTGCATTTTCAATGTCCTGTGAAACGATTCCGATTACATTTAAATCACTTTCATATTTATTTTTAATTTCCTCTACCTCTGGAAACGCCTTAATACACCAACCACACCAAACTTCCCAAAAGTCAATTAGTATTAATTTATCTGTTTTAATAGTAACTGTATTTTTTTCATCAAATAAGTCGTTTAATGAAATTGTTGGTAACGATTTCTTTAATAGGGGATTTGGTTTTGGTTTTTCTTCTATTATTTGTGCATATTCATTTAGTTCTTTAATAAATGAATTAACACTTTTATCGACGTTTTGATTGATTTTGATATTCTTAAATATATATTCAACAGTTTGCTTGTTTCCAAAATCTGGTTGAAGTGAAGTAGTCACTTTTTTAGGTAAGAAATTGTTATTACTTAATTCAATTATTTTAGTTTTCTCTGTTATTTTGTTTTTTAAATCGTCGTCAAATGTGTATTTGAGAACGTAACCCTTTTCAGTTTCAGAAAATTCAGCGTTTTTGTAAACTGAATCTAATTTAAAAAAGTCTTTGTAAATCATTTGTCCACCTGGACTTCCTAAAAAGTGTAATCCGCCTTTTTCTTGTTCAAAATTTCTTTCTGTATTTGAGATTTGAAATCCAATCCCATCTTTATAAATAGACGATTTGTTAATGTCATTTCTAATTCCGTAAAATGAGAACCCGAAAATCGTATCGGTGGTTTCCTTTTCAAGAACTGCAAAACCTTTGTTGTTCCATACGTTACCATCTGAAAACGTCATCACATTTTGCACGTCATATTGAATTTGGTCAATATTTTCGACGTTTTCATTAAACTTATCAGTTATATATTGAATATTAATTTTCTTTTGTTCCTTACAGCTCGTAATTATAAAAGGAATGAAAAAAATGATTGCGATTCTTTTCATATGATTGATTTTCAAATGTTGCCTAATAACCAGATAACGGAGACGAGTCTCCTTTATTTGTCTTATAGCGCCAGGAGGTCACGCCAACCAGACCGTTGCCTACAATCTATAAAACAGTCCGCTAAAACGGTGCCTCATCTTCCGGTGGTGATCCCCGCTCAAAACTTTCATCGTCCGGATTGTTCGGGCGGTCGTTGGCCTTGCTGGCGAAGGTCACGATGCCGGGGTCTTTGAACGTATCATCCAGACTGGCGCTCTGCAACGCACTACCGTAGTTGTCGCCCGTGCTCACCTCGTGCAGGTTGGTGAACTTGGTGAACTTGCCGATAAACTTCAACTGCACCGTGTCTAGCGCGCCGTTGCGGTGCTTGGAGATAATGATCTCGCCGATGCCCTGCACCGGCTGCCCCTCGCTGTCTTCAGTCAATCCGTAGTACTCCGGGCGGTACAGGAACATCACCATATCCGCGTCCTGCTCAATCGATCCAGACTCCCTCAAGTCCGACAGCTGCGGACGCTTGTCGCCCCCGCGGGTTTCTACCGCTCGACTCAGTTGCGAGAGCGCAATCACCGGCACTTCCAGTTCCTTGGCGATGTTCTTGAGCGCCCGCGAGATAGAAGCAATCTCCTGCTCCCGGTTGCCGCCCCCGGTGCGCGAAGCATCGCCGGTCATCAACTGCAAGTAGTCGATAATGATGAGCTCAATGTTGTGCTGGGCCTTCAGGCGACGACACTTCGAGCGCAGCTCACGGATGGACAGCGCCGGGGTGTCATCAATGAAGATCGGCGCTTCGGTGAGGCGACTGGTCTTGGCGTACAACTGCTGCCACTCATCTTCGCGCAGGCTACCCCGCTTGATCTT
Organism: Cyclobacteriaceae bacterium; assembly: GCA_965217305.1. GTDB lineage: Bacteria > Bacteroidota > Bacteroidia > Cytophagales > Cyclobacteriaceae > Tunicatimonas. The sequence continues at coordinate 316,974 of CBDCHN010000012.1, read as the reverse complement.
CTCACTCTCCAGTTCTGCCTCAGCTGAGATCAGGCGATTCACCAGTTGAATCGACGACATCTCCAGCGAAAAGATCGCCACGCTGTGCTTGAAATCCACCGCCGCATTGCGCAGGGCCGACAGTACAAAAGCTGTATTGTGCGTCACCGTCATGTCTTCCAGCAGAAACAAATGGTTGCCGTCTATCTCGAAACCGTAGTAGTCGTCTATTTGATCATACTCAACGGTGATACCTGTTACCTGCCAATTGATGCGGTTTTTCCAGGGTAGGGCTTTTTTACGGGGAATGCGTACCGGAATGCGGCAAACGTCACCGTAGATGCGAACTCGATACACCTCTGATTCATAGCCAATGGCGCTAATGACAGCTTTCTTCTTCCGAAGCGAAGTGCGGAAACCCAGGGAATCACATAAGTACTTGATCTGTTGAGCCAAGCGCCGGTTCTTTTGCGTGATTTCATAACCATTGGATTGTGCTAAGTAGTGACCATCGCTGTCGATGAGTCCGGCTAAAAGTGTGAGACGTTGTGAAGTGGCATTTATAAGGTAGTCAGTAGGAATGTGTTTGTTTCCTAACAGATTAAGCTTCCTCAGTTCGTCTTTTAGCGAAAAACTAAGAACCCCGCCCTGAAATCCTTTAGTAATTGCATACTGATTACAGCGATCTTGATAGTCATACGTGCTCACGGTAGCTAAATACCCCTCTTGCGACAAGCACTCGGCATACGCTCGTAAGTAATCAACCACCTCTGGGTCCTCGGTTGTGATTCGCGGCGAGTTTCGGTCACCATCTCCCAACCATAATCCAACAAAGTAAGGATCAACCGGCACCGGTTTTTCATCAAACTCAACGGCGACCTTATACCCTTTGTAGTTCGTTTTGAACTTAGGCGCTTTGCCAAGATAGTCACGCACCGAGATGTTCAAAACATCCCCGTTCATATGTGGCCCCTCTGTCCTACTTCGCCTTAAAGATAGTATATGACTTTCATTCACCCGATAGTCCATACCCCGGTTCTGACGCACCCAGTACATACGCTCTCTGCCCCGGGCCAGTGATAACACCCGGCGGGGAGTGGAGTCATCGCCCATCAACTGATCGCCTACCCGAACGTCCTCCACTTTCTTCAGCGAACCATCGTACATCACCACCTTAGTGCCCTTGCCCAGGCACTTCCCCATCGCGGGCCGGGCCGCAATAATCACCAAATCCGACTTCTGCCAGCCCGAGGTAAGGCGGTCCAGGTTGGTGAAGCCGGTGGGCACCCCGGTGAGTCCGTCTTTGTGCTGCTTCTTGGCCTCCAGTTCGGTGATGGCCTCGCGCATCATGGAGCGCATGTCGGCGTAATTCTTACGGATGTTCACTTCCGACACGTTGAAGATTTCCTGTTCCACCCGATCGAGCAGCGCAAAGGTGTCGGTGGTGTCTTCGTAGGCTTCCCGTTCAATCTCCGAGGCGATGCCGATCAAGTGGCGCTTGATGGCCTTTTCGGAAACGATGCGGGCGTGATATTCTACGTTAGCCGCCGAGTTCACCCGTTGCGTCAGCCCGCTCACGAAGAACGGCCCCCCGGCAAACTCCAACGTGCCGTTTTTCCGCAGTTGGTTGGTGACGGTGAGAATATCCACCGGCTCTGAGTTGTCGAACAACATCAGGATAGCCTCGTAGATCTTCTGGTGGGGTTCACGGTAGAAGCTTTCTACCTGTAGAATCTCAATCACGGTGGTGAGGGCGTCTTTCTCCAGCATCAGTGCGCCAAGCACCGCTTCTTCCAGATCAATCGCCTGCGGGGGGAGCTTGCCCAAGCCGGTGTTCACGCTGGCTTTGCCCAGCACGTTGCGGATCTTGTCGCGGGTCTTGTCTCCCGGTTTATCCGAGTACGGACGGTCCTGTCCGGGACGCTCCCCGCCGGGACGGTCCCCGAGTGGACGATCCTGTCCGGGACGCTCGCCTCCCAGCTTTGGTATACTCATGCGGTAGGTTGATTTTCTGGCTAAACGGTCGGCTAAACTACGAAATATATCGCTCGGCCTCCCCACGTTTCAAGCCTAAATCAAGGATATATTTTTACCCCAAACCGCCAATCTTTTCAAGCATTGCTTGCAAAAAAGAGCGCTAACTGTCAGATTCTAAAGCTTGAACAGCGCTTCGAAGAAGCCCAGGTTGCCGCCCTTCTCCTTGACCACCAGCAGGGGAATGTGATTCTCGTAGTGCAGCATTTTTTCCGAAACGCTGCCCAGCAGCAGCGAGGCCGCCGCCGTGCGTCCCTGCGAACCCACCAGCAGCATGTCCAGGTTTTTCTCTTCGGCAAAGGCTTGTAACTCGTCGTGCACTTCCCGGTCGCGTGATAGCCGATAGATCATCTCGCACTGCTGCGGCGATAGTTTGTGTTCTTTAAAGAACTTGGTCGCCTCTTCCCGGGCATTGTGCTCCATAATCTGCGCAAACTCCTCGTAGCTCTTGCCCGTTTTGGAGAATCCATTGGGCACCCCGTACACGTGCAGCCCGTATACCCGCACCGGTGGCTGCCGTTGGTTGCCCTCCTCGGCAATGCGCAGTGCTTGCTGCAGGGCTTGGTACGCCTGCTCAGAGAAGTCCAGCGCCACCCCCACTTCATCTAGGCGGATGTCGGCCCCCTTGGGCACAAACAGCACCGAGCACGGACTCAGCTCAGCAATCTTGCCTAAGTGCAGGCGCGGCCGGTGATCGCGGTTCGGTTTGCCCAGTACGATCAAATCGGCCTCCTTGCGCTTGGCGTACTTGAGCACCGTCTCGGTAGGTTTGCCTTCCAGCACATCCACGTAGGTGTCGGTGGTGTCGCGCGACGAAAAATACTTATCCACCGTGGCCTGGGTCTCGTGCTTGATGGTCTCATCTACCGGGGCCAGGGCCGAGCCGTACTCTTCCGACAGCGACTCGGGCAGTTCCAAGCTGGCCGCCACGTGCAGAAAATAAATGGTGTCGGCATCCATGATCTCGGCCATCACCGAGGTGTAGCGCACCACTTCCTCATCCAGATTAGTGAGGTCCAGCGATACAACGATTCTTTTTAGTTGGTGCATAATGTTTTGATTATGAATGAGTTAATTGAATTTTTCACATTTGATGATTGAATTCACTACGGGCAAGGACAACCGATGATAGGCAGAAAAAGCGATATTTAAAAGTACACCCGCCGAAGTCGCAGTCCCACCAGCCGATTGTACTCCAGGGTCGGGGCGGTGAGGGGATCTTGACCAGGTCGAGCGTTTGAATCTTAAAACGTCAAAACTCGTTATCTTTACAAAAAATTTATGAACTATCAAGACCGAATCACCACCGACCCAAACGTGCTGAGAGGCAAAGCGATCATCAAAGATACCCGCATCTCAGTGGAAATGCTTCTAAGTAAGCTTTCGCAGGGAGCCAGTCATGCCGATTTACTGCGTTCCTATCCGCGTCTGCGTCAGGAAGATATCTATGCGGCGTTAGCCTATGCTTCGGCGCGGATTGCCAACGAAGAAGAGCTATCCTTTCCGGTTGGGTCATGATCCTGGCTGATGAGAACTTGGATGGTATCATTGTGGAAGCTTTGCGGCAACGAAACATTGAACTCTATTCCGTCTTTGAGTTGAACCGAGGACTGAGTGATGAAGAGATCATTACGTTGTCACGTAACCCGCCGCGCATCATTCTGACCGAGGACAAAGACTTTGGCGAATGGGTGTTTGCCCACCATGTACGGGATATCAGCGTGATCTTGCTTCGTTACGATTATATTAATGTGGAATCAATAGCTTCTATTGTGGCCGATCTTATTGAAGAGCAAGGACAGGCATTGTTTGGCAAGTTTGTCACGGTCACACTGAACAAAATAAGAATCCGCACAATCAAATAAGGCGTTCCGCTCCATCAGTCCGCACTCAAAAGTAAAATGGCCGCAGACGCAATCCGTCCAGCCGATTATACTCCAGCGCCGGGGCCGGAATCTTGACCAGGTTAAGGGCACGAAACAGGCTGCGCAGAAACCGACTGCGCGGATTAAACCGGGTGAGGTCCAAATCCACCGATAAAAAATACTGCCGGTGCCGTTCCAGGTCGGGCATGCGGATGCCGCGTGAGAAGGCCGGGTTGGTGAACTCCGACAGCATCCCATTGCCGCTGTAACCCACCGCCACGTTGAGCCAGGGGGGCAGCCCCCACTGCGGAGCCACCGCGTGCAGGTTGAGTGATAACCAGTAGGTGTGCCCGTTATAGTCCTGAAAGAAGCGCTGTCCGGGGGTTTCGCCCAGCACCCAGGGACGATACCGGGCGTAGGGCGAGGCGGCGTAGGAGAACTTCATCCGCACCCGCTGCTCGTCCCAAAGGGTCTGCTGCCCCGCAAAGAGCAGCGAGCCAGCGGCGTTGGCCGCCATATCGCCCCACGAAAAGCCGTAGCCTTCGTACAAACCGTCGAACACCTCGATGGGTGTCTGCAGCACCAGTCCGAGCATGCCGCCGTACCACAACGATTTTCGGCGGCTCACCCCGGCCCAACGCAGGGCGTGGTAGCCGATAGCGCTTTCAAAATAGGCCGCGTAGGCGTGTCCGGCTTTATCAAGTTGCAACCACCCGCCGTTGTCGTTGTACCAGTGGAAGGACACCCGTTCGTGGTTGCGGTACCACACAAACTGCAGGTAAGAGAGCCCGGCCACATAGAAAGCTGATTCGGCCACGATCACCGTGCGCAGCCGGGCGTGGTTCAGGCTGTCGGGGAAGGTAAGAGGTTGGGCAGCGGCTACATGAGAACCAATAACGAAGCACAACAGCGAAAGCGTTCGATAGAAATTTCTCATGGGTAAATTTCCGAGATAGGCCCAAGAAGAAGTCTGTTCATGATATCAATATGCCGTTACGTTCAATAAGTAAGCAAAGCTTCTCCGAAAAACAAATGATTCGCTGACGGCTTATACCAATAATCCACTGAGCGCCAACGCGCTATTCCGAGTGCCCATGAACCGTATCAAAACCAAGTTGGGAAAAGTTTTGAAGGCAACGCCCGATTTTACGAACGACGAGAAGATCATCCTGCGCGACTTTTTAGCCTTACAACGAACCAAACTGGCCAACGAACGCACCTTCCTGTCGTACAATAAGTTTTCGCTCTACCTGATCACGGCGGGCATTGCGCTGATCAGAATAGAGAACCTGCGGCCGTTTCGTTTGTTAGGCTTTGTGGCACTGGGGGCCAGCGGAGTGGTGTTCGTGCTAGGGCTCATCCGCTTTCTGATGCTGCAAAAGCAACTCAGCAAGTTTTATCAAAACAATGAGGAACAAGTTTGATTATCACCACTGATGGAAAAGCCCAACCCGCACGAACCTCGTTTCGTCAGCGCTTCAACCTGCGCACCGGGCTAAACTACTTCCTGTCGCGCGAGATGGAGCAGGAATAACGCACGGTGGAGAACGAAAAAGCCGTGGTACGGCACGGTACCGCCTCGGATGATGATAGTAGCGCAACGAGCGTTTAGCAAACAGTCACCACCGCAGTGTCTTGCCCGGCCCCCTTTACCCCAGGCTGATGCCGTCACAAATCCATACCAATTTAAAAGTACAACTTTGCCAAATTATCAATTGAGTACAGCTAGGGTACGGAAATCGTACAGCTACGCAAAGGAACAAATAACAGAAAAGTGCAATTTGGGCTATGTCGTCCCCTCCCGACGGACATGCTTGGTAAAGGGATAATCAGTTTCGCCGCACCAGCGGGTAGCGCTGCGTCTCTTCCCACCAGCGAATAGAATCCGCCTGCTGCCGGTACAGATCAAACGCCCCCCGGATGCAGCGGCCGGTGAACGGGCCGGGCACGCTGGCCAGCACGCACACCGCCAGCTTTTCGCGCCTATTCACGGCAATTTCGCTGCGGTAGCTGTTCACGTAGCCCCCGTGGTACACCAGCGTATCGGGGCCGCAGTCCAGCACCCGCCAGCCCAGCCCGTAGTAGGCCTCCTGCACCTGCGGCCAGCTGCGGAAGTAGCGCCCCTCGTTCCGCGTTCGCACCACTGGGGTGAAGATGGTATCTAGCGCCGCCTGGCTGATCACCTCGGGGCGGTTGCCCAGCAACAGCTGCAACCACGGCGCCATGTCGGCGATGCTGGCGTTGATGCCCCCGGCCGACACCGCATTATAGTAGGTGTCCGACACCGGGTAGGCCCGCCACGAGCGGGTCGTTCGCACATGGGGCCGGGCCCGGTTGGGGTCGCCGGTGATGCCGTCGTAGGTGACCGACGCGTCGCGCATGTTGAGGGGCGAGAGCAGGCGCGAGATCACCAGGGAGGGGTAGGTCTTGCCAGTGGCCGTGCGAGCCACCTCTTCAATCAGACCGAAAGCCGCGTTCTGGTAACTGTAGATTTCGCCCTCGGCAGCGATGAGCGGGATGTCATGAAAGCGCCGGGCCACCGACGGAATCGTCTTGCCGGATTCAATCAGGTTGGTGTAGGTGTGGTAGGGCAGCCCGGTGGTGTGTGACAACAGGTGCTTAATGGTAACCCGCCGCGCCTGCTCGGGCGAACTGAGCACGAAGTCGGGGACGTAGGCCTGCACCTTGTCACTCCAGTCTAGTTGCCCCCGGTCCACCAGCGTGCCCGCCAGCACCGAAGCAAACCCCTTCGACACCGACCCCAGCCGAAACACGGTGTGCACGTCCACCGAATCGGGTTCACTCATGTCGCGCAGTCCCAGCCCTTGCATCAGCAGCACGCTGGTGTCGTGCACCAGCACCACGGCCGCCCCCGGCACACCCGTCTCCCGAAATGCTTCTTCCACCAGCGACCGGTAGTCAGCCGCGTATCGGTCTTGGTAAGGGTTGCGGCTTACCGAGCGGATGGCCACTTCGTAGGGATAATCCTCCGAAAGGCCGTAGCCCAACCAACCGACCAGCACCAGCGCCAGCAGCACCCCGACGGCAATGAAGTAGTACTTCATAAAAATTATGTAGTATATTGATTGTCAAAACTATACAGAACAACGAGCAGATAAAAGATTATTGCAAAACCGCTGATCGCTTGTTTTTTCAGAACGAAGCCGCCAATATGCACCGTCAAACGTACTAATCCAACCCCCGCTATGAAAACCCAACGATACAATCCCAGTCCGCTCGAACTCGAGCTGGCGCGCGCCATTGAGGCGGCCCGAGAAACGTTAAGTAGCCACTTGTCGGGCACGCTGGTTTCCGTTGAAACCCAGCTGGAAGCCGACAATCCCAAACTCAACCTGGTGATCCGCGACCAAGACGGTGACCCCCACCGACTCGTGATCCAGATCATCCAACGCATCGACGAGGAGGTGGTCTAATCATGTTTACCGACCCTGAACTTCGCTGCTTGCAGGACACCCGCTTCTTGCGGACCAAAGCCACGGCCACCCAAAAAGTGCAGCAATTGCTCAACCAAACGCTCGCTGAACTGCAGCAGTATCTGGCCGATCACCCGCGAACGTTTCCGGTCGGCGTACAAACGCAAGCTGGTAAACTGGCGCGGGGCGAAAACTACCGGGGCTTTCCCTACCTGGTGCTGGATTATCCCCGCCAGTTCGGTCAGGACGACGTGTTTGCGCTGCGCACTATGTTCTGGTGGGGGCACTTCTACAGCATCACCTTCCAGTTGGGCGGCGCTTCTTGGGTTCAGTACCGCCCAGCGGTGCAACGAAACCTGTCTACCCTCAGCGGCACCTCGGTGTGGCTGGGCGTTAACCATGACCCCTGGCAGCACCACCGGCAGCCGGATAATTATCGTCCGCTGGACGCGCTCACCGCGCAAGAGCAACAAAACCACCTGGCGGAAGCAAACTTTTTGAAGCTGGCACGCTTTTTACCAGTAGACGCTTGGGAACTGCTACCGCAGTCCGCTTCGTTATTTTTAGGGGAAATGACTAACCTGATCGAACTGGAATGAGCGAAAGTGCTCTACAACTAATACGCTACACGCATGAAAAGACTACGATACTGCTACTTTTTGCTGGGCTTAGCCCTGGCCCTACCCGGTTTAGCCCAGGAGGAAATTTTACCTATCGATAGCCTGAAGGGCAAGGGAAAAATGGTCGACGGGCAGCGCGATGGCCGCTGGATGTTCTTCGACGACCGGGGCCAACTGGCACAGCGGGGCGAGTTTGATAAGGGAAAACAGACCGGCGAGTGGCGGTTCTTCAATGAGTACGGCGGCATGCTGGGGGTGGGGGAGTACGAAAACGGTGAGCCGTCGGGCGAGTGGAAAATCTATTACGTGAACGGTGCGCTTAAGTCGGTAAGTTACTTTGAAAACGGACTGCGCGACAGTACCTACACCGAGTACCACTATAACGGACAGCGCAGCGTGGACGGTCACTACGAGGCCGGTATCCAAACCGGACTATGGATTTCTTATCTGGAATCGGGCAAGGTGTATTCGGCGGGCAAGTACCTGAACGGCCTCAAAGACGGGCCCTGGAAGTACTACAACGAGCGCGGCTTGCTGGCCGCCGAAGGAAACTTTAAGCTGGGCCTGGAAGACGGGCAATGGTTTCAGTACCACGACACCGGGCAACTAGCCGCGGTGGGCTCCTACGCCATGGGCGAAGAAGACGGCCCCTGGGGGCGGTTTTATGAAAACGGACAACTGGTGCAAGATGAGTTTTACGAAATGGGTTTGCTGCGCAAGCTCGGAGCCTTCCACACCATCCGCGGCGATACGTTGTCGCCCGGCACCCTGGAAAATGGCTACGGGCAGCGCCTGACGTATTACCCCACCGGAGCGTTGGAATCGAAGGGGCAGTACGAAAACGGATCGCCCACCGGGGCGTGGGTCTACTACTTCCGCGGTGGCGAAAAGTCGGCGGAGGGAAGCCTGGAGAACGGAGAGCCCACCGGGGCGTGGGTCTACTACTTTGACAACGGTCGGGTGGAGTCGGCCGGTACCTTTGCGCAGGGCGAGAAAACCGGGGTCTGGAAGTACTACAGCCGCTCGGGCCGCCTGCTGGATCAGGTCGACCACAGCCAATCGGACGCCACGGCAAACAAAACCACGGTAGAATAGTCAACCGCCAACCGCCAGTCCCCAGTCGACGGTGGATAGTCCACGGTTAATCAGTTTTTCAGTAGACTATCGACTGTGGACTATCGACCATCGACTACGTTAACAAACCAGTTCCCATCATTGAAATCCTCTCCAACCCTGCCTGACCATCCTCCTCTCACGCGTTCGCGGGCGCAGGAGTCGCGGGCGGCCATCGAGAAGTTGTACATCATCATGCGGCACCTCTTCATTCGGGGCAGCTACAAGCCGCTGGGCGTGTCGGGCGCTTCGCTTATTGAGGCGCTGCACGTGCTGGAGCCGGAAATCTACGGGCTGGTAAACGACCCCGAACGCGTGGAACTGGACGGCCTGTTGTACGTGATGGACCGGCTGCCCAAGGGCATCGAGGAGTGCCAGTACATTCACCTGATCTCGCGCGAGGGCTACGAAAATGCGAACTTTGAGCTCATTGTTCCCGCCAAGCGGCGGCGCAACTGCTACCGGGTGGATGCTTCGCAGATGTACGTGGAGATGACCCGCGGCCGCAGCGACATCTACGACATCCTGACCCACCTCACGTTTCTCTACAATGAGGCCGAAAAAATCCGCCGCAACGCACTCGACCACAAAGAACGGCCTACCCAAGATTGGCTCAAGCTGCGCGAGATTGTGGACCAGGAGGCCGAAGGGCTGCCCATCGCAGAAGAAGCGGCCTACTCGTACCTGAGCAACATCTTGCGCCGCACCTACGAAGAAACCCGCCGCGCCAGCGAGCTGTTTGCCGCCGATGCGCACCGCCACAGCCTGTTTCGGATGGTGTATTTCCTGGGCAAACTATCGATAGAAGAAGCCAAAGAAAACCGCGATCGCGAGATCAAATTTTCTAACACCCTGCGCGAGCGCATCGGCCACCACGTGTACGGCGAACGCTGGGCCGACCGCATCAAGTCAGTGCTCGACCGGCAAGGCTTGCTCGACCGGCCGCTGCACATTGTCAGCGCCAACCAGCACAGTTTCACCAACATCATCTATGGTTACCACGCCCTGGGACGCGCTGATTTCAATGCCCTAACGGAGTTGGCGGTGGCTATTGGGGTAGAAAACCACGCGCAGTACGCCCGCAAGCTGCGCGACTACGCCCTGAAGCACGGATTGACCGAACTGGTTGATACCTCGGGCACCAACATCGGGGTGCAAATTATCGATACGGCGCAGCTGTCGGGCGACCAACTGGCGCCCGGCATCTTCTGGAACGACGACTCGGAACGTCCGGTGCTGCTGGTGATGGACTATGCCTTTGGTGAACAAGCCTTCGAGTGCATGGACGAACTGCTCAAGCCCTATCAGGTCGGCGAAAAGAAGCATCCGCTCAACGTGCGGTCTATCTCCATCATGGGCAAGGCGGGCATTTTGCAGGGCAAGAAGGGCGACATTATGCTGCCCACCGCCCATGTGTTCGAGGGAACGGCGGACAACTATCCCATCGACAATGATTTTCTGCAAGACGATGAGCTGCGGCAGCACGGCATTCCGGTGTGCGCGGGTCCGATGATCACCGTGCTGGGCACCTCGCTGCAGAACCAAGACGTGCTACGCTACTTTATGAAGTCGTCGTGGCGGGCCATTGGCCTGGAGATGGAGGGAGCTCACTACCAAAAGGCCATCCAGTCGGCCGCCAAGATTCGCCACAGCATCGATCCGGCGGTGAAGCTGCGCTACGCCTACTATGCGTCGGACAACCCACTGCTCACCGGAAGCACCCTGGCCTCGGGAAGTTTGGGTCGCGACGGCATCAAGCCTACCTACCTGATCACGTTTAGCATTCTGAAGAAGATAGTAGAAAGACCGGTGATCCCCTAACCGATACTTCCTGTTCCTACTTGGAAGCAGAGACGGTCTACTACCTGAAAGTGTTTATCTACTTTCTTTTTGTGGACTTTGGTGGGATGAACTAAGCTTCGGAAGGTTGGGAACGCTTGCGGCGCGGGGCGCTCACCACGATGCCGTAGGTCTCAAGCCGCTGGGGGTTGTCCTGAAAGGCGATGCGGGCAATCTTGCGAAACTCGCCGTACCAGGCCCGTAGCTGCTGCAGCGACTGGACTTTCTCCTGGGTGCTGTCTTCGGCATCGCCCTTGGTGAGAAAGCGTTGCGCCCGCAGGGCCACCAGGGCTTCTACGGCGGCGTGGTTTTGCTGTAACGACTCGGCCGGGGCACCGTACTGCCCAAGCCGCTCGGCGTACTGGGGCGCTTGCTCGTAGAACTTCTGCGCCTGCGCAATCCAGCCCAACTTGGTGTTGACCATTCTTTGCACGCCCAGGTCCTGAATCACCAGCGGCTCCTTGCGGTAGGCGGTGCGGGCCACGGCTACGTGCTCCCGAAACAGATCGCGCGCGGCTTCGGTGTCCTGCTTGATCTGCTCGGCCACCTGCCGCGAGGAAGTGTAGTACTGCCGTTGCGTTTTTTCCGTTTGTTGCACGCGTTCCCACAACGCTTTGCCCTCTTGCATGCGCTTGGGAGTGAATCCGTAGGAACTTAGTTTCTGTTGCAGCGCCTTGTTGGCCAGGGTGTTGACGATAGCCAGGTTAACGGCTTCCAGGAGCTGGGTGACGGTACGAACTTTCATGCGATTAGTGGTTTTAGTTGATACTATGGTGGTTAATCCGATCGCAAGAAAAGGCAGTCGGTGCATCCGTGCTAGTCCAAAGCAGTGGGCACCTTACGGATGTACCGTTTGGTAAAGATTCGTCTGAGGCGGACACGGGCCCTGCCGAAGCGCAACCCGTTGGGAATAAGTCGATCCGTGGGGATTCGGTGCAGAGGGCAAGCTTGACAACTGCTCTGGAAGATAAGTTGCATGACTTTTAACCTATCCAGTAGTGGCCTTTTTTGTTTGAAGGTGCTAACCTACGATCTTGTTGTAATTAGCTAAAATGTCTGTAAGCAGCTATTTTTTCAGTATTTCCAGGGGGACTTATTAGATAAAGAGGAAACGAGCTATAGTGTCGGTAAACATCCTTGAAATAATTACAAAAAAGAGCCGCTAATACGCTCTAATAGACACTAGATTAACCCTTCATTATAGAATAAAATACCTCAAGTGCAAGCTATGGATACTATTTTTCGAATTAAACCCGATTTAGTATAACCCTATTGGCAGGTTTAGCATTAGATAAGGTAGAGTGCAAGACCATTATTAATCTAAACGATCACTATCATGTCAATTAAGATATTACCTCTTTTACTATTTTTATGTTTGTTCATAAGCTGTCAGGATGATACCGTCTCTGAGCTAGAGATGCCGATTTCCAACTTACAACCCCCGGATGATGATGAAGGCGACGATAGCGGCGGCGGTCCGAGTGGGTCAGAGGTAGGACGTACTATGTATGTATCAGGCGAAGGGACTGAAGGAGACCCTTACGTGCATAATGTAGATATCTACTATGAAGAAGATGGTTCGGAACGCCCAAGTAATGTTAACGTTTCTTATGTTGGACACAATACCTTCGTTGCAGATGGTGACGGCATAGTTTCGTACAACGGGGACACTTACCACCATGCTGGTGGGTATCACACAGTCAGAATGACCCAGTGTAATGGATGTCCAGACCCTGTAGGTCCACCCTCTACAGTAGATCCGGGAAAAGGTGAACAACTGCCAAGCATGCCTAGCCATGGTCAAAAAGTTAATCTCGTACTGGCAGATGGTACCGTGACAACATTAACGTATGATGCGGAATACGACGCATGGGTTAGCGAGTTTATAGAGGAAACATTGTATCGAAATGATGTCGAGATTGAAGTTACTAAACCCCAATTTCAGGGTGAGATTTTAGGAACTCTTGGCGGTATTGCTCTCATAGAGCCTAGCCCAGTAGGTGAGCTTATTTGGATAGGTGCTGCAACTGGTTATGTCGTTATCTATGCATATGATGTAGCTAAGTATTACATGCACTATACCCCAGTACCCAATGCCACAGACTTACCCTGGCAACCTGGAGTTTCACCTGGCGCCGATTGGACGTGGAGGGGAAGAACAAATAATCCAGAAGACGGTGATGGGAATTGGGTACGAGGTGACAAACCTGAGATGGAACATTTGAACCCTGATTTTGACCATCCGGCACCAATAGGTCCACATTGGGATTATACAGATCAAGAAGGTAAGAAATTCAGAATTTTTCCTGATGGTACCGTAGAACCAAAATAGTGAACAAGTAGTCATTAAGTTCATCACTAACTTTTAATTAAAAAAGATGATCCTTAAAAAGAGAACATTACAGAGAGAAGCTAATATTTATTTGATAGGGACTATGGCATACTACGGTCATGCCTTAGCTAAAAAAGCTTTGGAGACTACGCCACTATCAAAGGGAAAATGTTATACTATTATACCGTCCAATGTGCCTGAATCCCATACATATAAATTTATGACGGGAGGTGTATATTCAGAGATTAATCAAAAGAGCACGGTAGTACCTGTACAGAACAACTCTGTTGCTATTGTAAAAAATGTCATCAAAGCATTTTTTGACACGTCAGACAGACATTGTGCTGTAATGGAGGATGTATCTTCTCGTCCTAGCGATACTGGTATTCAGGAGACTAGCCGCCCTTGTTTAATATCAGGAGAAGAGGTCTACAACTTTAGTAATAACCAGGAGAACATTGATGATGTAATACTTAGTTTAAAGCAAAGTGATGCATCATACTATTCTTTCTTCGCACTACTATCTTTAGACGCTTCCGAACAGCAACGGTTTCACCATCCTAGATACAGAATAGGAGAAGAGGATATTGCGCTATTGGCTTCTTCTATACAAGGCATTATTCAATACGCTTATGACGGAGAAGGTTTTCTATTCTGGGATCGCATTGGAACTTTATCAGAACTAATGGATAAGAGCCTAAGCGAAGTAGACCTGATAGCTTTAAATTGAAATGTTTCAATAGGTATAAATTCGTCATGATTTATCCAGTGGAAAGGAACCAAGCGTTACAAAATACGCTATTAGCTAATTTTATTGCAATGATTCAAGCTCATCAAATTGATGATGAGCTTAAGTTTTCTTCTTCAAAAGAAGAAGAGAAAGATATCAGAAAAATTTATGACCTTGCCGACCGCTATACAGCGGGAATAGATAACAAGGTGAAAGAAAGAGTTTTCTATCATCCTGAAGACGATATTTCGCTTTACCCTTCTATGTTGAGTAACTCTCTAAGTCGTTTCTTCAAGGCAGACGAGGTTACTGCTTTTTTTGTGCTTCCTCATTTAAAGTTAAGCTTAATCGGTGAAGAAGATAATGGTATTTCCTCTCTACGAGACGCTCAGCAACTACTGTACAGAGCAACTGGTGATAGAAACTACGATGAAGCGTTTATTGTAGATACATCCTCTTTTGACGAAATGATTCAAGCCTTATTCTGGTTAACTCGCTACGACGCTACCATTCCAGAATACGTGTTCATATCGCCTGAAAATACTGATTATTTCATAAGTATCTCTAAACACGGTAGCTTGTATTTTTATATATCTGAAGAAGAAGAATTTAACGTAGTCAGTAAAGTACAGGATTCTGGTTTAGTAGAATGGGATCAAGTAGAGTTTGAGCGATTCACTGACTCCAGTGTAATAAAAGGCAGGTTTACTAATCCAGAATAGCACTCACAAAACATCGAGAACAACAAAGACCCTATTTGAAGCTGAGATTCAGGTGAGGGTCCTTTGTATGTTTAGGTATGGTTTTGTTTTTCAGTTTATCCTGCCCCCCTCCACTTCAGAGCCTATCACTTTTCCTCTATCTAATCAACCTGTTTCATTATTACCTCCCACTCAATGAGGGTTCAGGTAGAGGGCTCGGAACTCCACATAATATCGTAAAAAAATGGTTTAGAGACAAAAGACCGAAATAAATATGACTATGACAGATGACAGAATTAGAGTTGATAACGTATCAGAGAAATATCAAAAGTATCTTTTAGCGTTCAGACGCAAGAAGACAAGCTTAAATACTCTATATGGTGCAGATGTGTCTACAAAAAATGAGGACGACAAGTTTTTAGTAGATGAACACGGAAACATTCTCACTTTTGAAACTCCCAGCGAGTTAAAAAGCAGGATACTAAAGAACTCAAATCTATTACTGTTCGATCAGGAAAATGTGCTAGCGTGGGCTAAGTATCATGAGGGTGCACAGCCTCATAGCACATTCGATTTAGATCATCTACTCAGCACAGTAGATCACTTAGTTAGGTTACCTGAACTTACTAAAGATGCTTCAATAGAGATCACAAATTTCATTAATCTATTTGGCGACTATGCTTATCAAACAAATGATGAAATATTCTTAAATTGTCATAGGAAAAAATGCGTCAGAAACTTCTTTGACTTTACCTATGACAATTATGTTTGGGATTCCCCTCATAATACTGGTTTCCATAGCTTACAAGAGATAGATTTTTTACAGTTTGATGAAGAAGATTTTAAGAAAACTGTTGAACGGATGGTTAGTATGTTTGTAAATAAAATTCACATTGGCCGCTAGCAGCAGTACCCCTTTGTGACTACATGCCTTCTCAAGATAAAACTTTTGAGAAGGCTTTTTTCTGGTTGATGTGGTTATTGAATCTAACCAATCCTTTCCAATAGGCTTTTTCTAAGTCTAAACGTTTTTTCTGGTAAACTACCCTCACCACCACTACTTTCTACCCTATCTATATTTCTATTATCCCTTATCTGCACGGCTCCCACCACTCTCCCCCCTCCCCACATGCCCCCTCTACACTCCCCTTTTCAAGATGTGCGCTAAGGCCTCTCCCTGAGCGTTCGTCGTCAGAACTTGGAGTGTTTCCATCATTCTAGTAGATAAACACCGACAGCGTGCGCTTTCTTCATAAGATGATCAAAAAGCTTCCTTCACCAAAAGGCATTTCTCCTCCACAAATTACCCGAACATCACCACGAACAACACTTTTCCTAGATAATGTACCTGAACATCACCCTGGAAAGACGTTGATCCTACGTAAATCACTCGGACATCAAGGGGGAACGACGTCTGTCCGGGGCAATGTACAAGGACATCGGGAGGGTGCGACGTCGTTCCTAGGTAATGTACCTGGACATCAGGGTGGAAAGACGTTGCTCCTGCGCAAATTATTAGAACATCGAGGGGGAGACACGTTCGTTCATCGTCAGTAACATGGTCGTTGAACGTGCCCGACGGCGTACGCTCCGCCAGTAATTGATCCCAAAGTAACCTAGGTAATAAATTTTGTTTATTTCAAAAAATACGCTAGTATACCCGATGTATTTAAGGGATACCTAACGTATGCGCGACTTACCTAATCAAGCCCTGGTGTGGAAAAAGTTTAAAAGCGGCGACCAAAGCGCCTTCTCGACGCTGTATCGCCACCATTATGCGTCATTGTACTTTTACGCCCTCAAAAGCACCGGCAGCGCTCCCCAGGCACAAGAAAGCGTACAGGATTTGTTCGTCACCCTGTGGAACCGTCGGGAGCGCCTGGGCGACGTGCAGCAGGTGAAACCCTACCTTTTCAAAGCTTTGCGTAGCATCCTTCGCCGCCTGCCTACGGGGCACAGCGACCCACTGTCGGATGCCAGCGAAGCAGATCACGCCATGAGCTTTTCTCCCGAAGATTTCCTGATTCAGCAAGAAGACGATGCCTACCGGCAGGATACGCTGGCCCGTGTGCTCAACACCCTGCCCGCTCGGCAGCGCGAGGCGGTGTATCTCAGGTATTACGAAGATTTGTCGTACCAGCAGATTGCTGAAGTGCTGCACATCAACTACCAATCGGTGGTGAACCTGGTGTATCAGGCCTTCAAGGAGTTGAAAAAGCAGCCGGTGCTGCAAAAGCTTGTATCAGTGAGAAGTAGGAAAGTGGGAACGCGCCGCAGCGCGTTCCCACTTTCCTACTGATTAGAATAAATAATTTCATCACCCCCAAAATTTACGAGCAGGCAAGCAAATTTCATTCTTTAATGAAATTAAAGCCAGTCAAAGGTTTAAATCTTGCAAAATTGCTAATATTATGTAAAAATTTTACCCTGCTGCTATTGAAAATCCATGAGCATGAAGTGGGTTGATGAGTATTAAAATCGAAGTTTTGTCTCTACCTAATAAACAACCTACGCACCTTGTCATCCAACAACCTATTACTCAATCAACTTCTAAGCGACGAATCTTTTTTTCGCTGGGTGCATCGCACCGACCCGGTGGCGGTGGAGCGCTGGGAGGTCTGGCGGGCGCAGCACCCTGAGCATCACAAAACGGTAGCCGACGCTACGCGGATGGTGCGCGGGGTTCCGTTTGCCCCCCGCACGCTGTCCGACGAACGGGTGCACCGTGCTTGGTTGGATTTGCAATCCCGGTTGCCGCACAGCGAAGGTCGTCAACCTCTTCGGGCGAAGCGGCCGATGGTTCGGCGAAATTGGCTTCGGGGAGCGGCAGCGGTCGCCCTTCTTGGGTTGGTGGGGGGGCTCGCCTGGTGGAATGCCGCCTCAGACGAACAATCAGCTCATTACGCCACCACCTACGGGGAGACCCGGACGGTTCTTTTGCCCGACGGTTCTGAGGTAATGCTCAACGCCAACTCACGGATGCGCTACCAGGCACCTACCGACCGGCGACCCCGACGCGAGGTGTGGCTGGAAGGAGAGGCCTTCTTCAAGGTCGTGCATCTGGACCAGCCGACCCCCGTGCCGTTTTTAGTGCACACCCCAGATTTGCAAGTGCAGGTGCTGGGCACCGCGTTCAACGTGAACACCCGGCGCGGGCGCACCCAGGTGGTGCTGGACCAGGGGAGCGTAGCACTACAGCTGCCGTCGGAAGAAACCACGTCCCTGCAACCCGGCGAATTGGCCGAATATACCGTCCAGGCCCCGCAGGTGCACAAGGAAACCGTCGATCCTAAGCGATTCACAGCCTGGCGCGACCGCCGCCTTACCTTTGACGATACGCCGCTGTCCGAGGTGGCGCTGATACTGGAAGAAAACTACGGCGTGCGCGTGGTCTTCGACGATCCGGCCCTGCGCAACAGGCGCGTGACCGGTGAAATATCCGCCCAGAAGATTGATACGATTCTAAAAGCTTTGTCCACCCTGTTTTCCATTTCCGTGGAGCGGTCGGGCAACACCGTTCACATTCATCATCCATCCTAACCTGTTCACTATGATTCGTTTTCTCTACTCATCCCCCCCCCTGATTGGTCCCCGAGGCGGACTGATCGGCTTTATGATGTTATTGTTCTCGCTGTCTGCTTCAGCCCAACTGCTGGCCTCCCGAGAAACCGCCAAGATTGTGGTTGGCGACGGACAGCAAGAAGGCCAACTCGTCAGCGAGATGATTGCGGTGCTTCAGCAGCAGTACGATGCTTCTTTCCTGTACGAGAAGAGCCTGCTGAAGAACAAGCGGGTCCGCGTTGAAATTAAGCCTGGTCAATCGCTGGAGGCAAACCTGGCCAAAGTTTTGCGCCCCGCGGAACTCACCTACCAAAAGATTGACGATCACACTTACGTGATTACGAAGCGACCCCCGGCCCTGGAACGGGTTCAACGCCTGGACCCCAGTTCGATTTACTCGGCGGAGGCTCCGGGAGCGTCTCCGACGGCGCAGCGCACCTCGGTGATGGCAAACGTACGCTACGAACCATCGGCCAAGAAAGCAGTGAACTGGGAGAAAACTATCTCGGGAACGGTGACCGACAGCGACTCGGGCGAACCGCTGCCGGGAGTGAACGTACTGGCGCAGAACACCACCATTGGCACCATCACTGACATTGATGGCAACTATACGCTGAGTGTGCCCGACAACACCGAAACCCTGGTGTTTTCTTCGGTAGGCTACGCACAGCAAGAAGTACCCATTGAGGGCCGTTCCGCCATCAATATCGGGTTGACGGTGAGCACCCAAGAACTCGGCGAGGTGGTCGTGACTGCCCTGGGTATCAAGAAAGAGACGAAAAAGCTCGGTTACGCCACGGCCAAGGTAGAGTCCGAGCAAATCACCACCAACCGCACGCCCAATTTCATGAACACCCTGCAGGGCAAAATTGCCGGAGTGAACATTTCGTCTTCGTCTACCGGTCCCGGTAGCACGAGTAAAATTCGTATCCGGGGGCAGTCTTCGTTTCAAGGTCAGAACTCACCGCTCTTCGTCATCAACGGGGTGCCTATCAACAACAGTAATTTTGGGGTGACCGCCGGAACCTCGGACGGAGCCATCAGCAACCGCATCGGCAATAACTCTGACGGCGGCGACGGGCTCACTAGTATCAATCCCGATGATATTGAATCGATGACGGTGCTCAAGGGGGCCGCCGCGGCTGCGCTGTACGGCTCACGGGCCGCGAACGGGGTAATTATGATCACCACCAAGAATCAGGCGTCTGGTAAGGGAATTGGGGTAGAATGGAATACAAATTTCACGGTGGACACCCCGCTGGATTACACTGATTTTCAGTATCAATACGGACAAGGAGAAAACGGTGAACGCCCCACCAGGTCCAACCCCACTTCGGGCGTGTGGAGCTTTGGCGAGCGGTTTCAACCGGGCATGACCCAGGTGCTGTTTGATTCGGTGGTGGTGCCCTACGAACCGGTACGCGACCGCATTCGCAAATTTTACCGCAATGGTACCAATCTGACCAACACCCTAACCCTTTCTGCCGGTGGGGAGAACGGCGGCTTCAATTTGTCTATTGCCAATCTTAATAGCCGAGGCATTGTGCCCAACTCGCAATTCGATCGGCAGACCTTCAACCTAGGGTTCACGCAGAACATCACCCCAAAGTTCACCATTTCAGGCAATGCAAACTATTCGATTGAGGATAACCAGAATCCGCCCATCGTAGTGCAGCAGAATATCAGTACCCCGGTGGTGGTTTACACCCTAGCCAACTCCATGCCGCTGGATGTGCTGGAAGCCAACCGACTCAATGCCAACGGTGATGAGTTTATCTGGTCGCGGTTCCGTAACCGCACCAATCCGTACTTCTCGATCAACGAACGCTTTGAGAATATCAAACGGGATCGCTTGTTCGGAAACCTCACCGCCCGCTACAACTTCACCGACTGGCTCTACGCGCAGGTTCGGGTGGGGCAAGATTTTTACTCGCGCGATCAGGAGTTTAACTTTCCCACCGGGCAGGCGTCGATTCCGGCCGCCCCCAGTGGGTTTGTGAACGGACAGTACGTACAAGAGTCACGTCGCTTCCGGGAGATTAATTCGGACTTCTTACTGGGAGCCACGCAGCAGTTTGGTGAGTTTGGAGTGGACCTAACCCTGGGTGGTAACCAGCGATACGAACGCACCGACCGCAATAGCGTGTTCGTAGAGGACTTTGTTATCCGGGATTTATACACGGTGATGAACGGCCGGGTGAAAGATCCGCTGTACACGCTGGACGAACGACAAATCAACTCGCTCTACGGGGCGCTGGAACTGTCGTTCCGAGAGTATCTATATGTAACGGCTACCGCCCGTAACGACTGGTTCTCGACGCTATCGCCCGCCAACCGCAGCATCTTGTATCCGTCGGTAACCGGTAGCTTCGTGTTTTCGCAGGCCTTCACCAACTTCCCGAACTGGATCTCCTTCGGTAAGATTCGAGCCGGTTATGCGGAAGTGGGCAGTGACTCAGACATTGGTGCGTATCAGGGAACGCTCTATTACAGCGTCAATAACAATCTGTTTCCCGATCCGGACGGACAACTATCTCCGGTAGGCTCCATCAATACCAACACCATCCCGAACCCTAACTTACGTCCCATGCGGGTAGCTGAAACGGAAGCCGGTTTGGAACTGCGCTTGTTTGACAGCCGGATAGGTATTGATTTTACGTACTACAATAAGATCACAAGCGACCAGATCTTAGCGGCTCAAACCTCAGACGCCTCTGGGTATACCAGCCGGTTAATCAACGTAGGGGAGAGCCGTAATACGGGAGTGGAGCTGCTGCTGAACGTGGTGCCGGTGCTCACGCAAAACTTTCGCTGGGACGTGACCTTTAATGGGTCGTACAATACGTCAGAAGTGCTTAAATTAGGTTTGGGAACGGGAGATACCGTGATTAGTGTTGGCAATGGGATCCGGGGCGAATCTTTGCGGCAAGTAGTCGGAGAGCCTATCGGACAGTTGTATGGGTTTAGTTATCTTCGCAACGATAAGGGACAGATCATTCACAGTAGCACCAGCGGGCGCCCGTTACGAACTGGTGAGCAGGGTGCTTTTGGCACCGCCATTCCCCTTTATATCGGAGGCATCACCAACGCGATTACTTGGAAGGACTTCCAGTTCTCGTTTCTGATTGATTTCAAGCTGGGCCATAAGATGGCATCGGGCACGAACTTTAACGTGACGCGCCACGGTTTGCACAAAAAAACCCTGGTGGGCCGGGAAGACGGCTTTGTGGTGGGCGAAGGAGTGAACGAAGAAGGTGAAGTCAATACGGTGCAAACGCCCATCCAGTCTTTCTACGAAACGGTGGGCTCAATAAACATTCACGAAGACTACATCTACAACGCGGGCTTTTGGCAGCTACGACAGATGACGCTGGGCTACAACTTCACGCGCTTGTTGCCGGATGACTTCTTTATCAGGGGATTGCGCCTCAATGTGGTGGCCAATAACGTGCTGCTGCTCAAAAAATGGGTTCCTAACATTCATCCTGAGCAGATGCCTTCGGCTTCGGATAATTTAGTGGGATTAGAGCAGACCAGCCTTCCCCTTACCCGAAGTGTTGGGTTCAACCTCAACGTTAAATTTTAGGGCAATAGCCTAGCTTACCAATCATTTAAAATTGACAATTATGAAATATCCAAAATTTTATTCCTTACTCTTAGCTATCATGGCGCTGAGCAGTTGTGATGAAGGTTTTGATGAACTCAATACCAACGAAGTGTTTCCGACCGTTATTGATCCGTCTTTTGTGATGAACAATGCGATCCTGAATGCGTCGGTGCCCACTTCCGTATTTGTCTTTGAATTGGCCATTGTGCAGCAGGTAGTAACCCCCAACGGCTCTTCGCTGGCGGGGGCCAATTTCAATCAAAACAATCGGGGCCGGGGCGGCTACTGGGAAAATCATTATCCCCAGGTGATGAAATCTACCCTTGACGTGTTGGACAAAACCCAGGACGACCCGGAGTTGGCCAACCTTTACAACATGGCCCGCATCTGGCGAGCCTATGCCGGTATGGTGCTTACCGATACGTACGGTGACGTGCCCTTCTCGGAGGCAGGTCTAGGGTTCATAGGAGACATTTCCAATCCAAAGTACGATCCTCAGCAGGACATCTACAACGATATCCTTACCGAACTCAGCGAGGCATCGGCGGCGCTGAGTGATGCGAACCCACCGGTGAACGAGGTGCTATACGGGGGTGATATTACTAAGTGGAAACGTTTGGGTTACTCTTTGATGCTTCGGGCGGCCATGCGCCTCACCGAAGTGGCCCCCGAGCTAGCCCAGCAGTATACCCAGCAGGCCGTGGCGGGAGGACTGATGGAATCTAACGCGGACAACGCCGCTGTGGTGCATACCGATTTGTACCGTAGTCCCATTGGCAACTGGCTCAACGGTTCGGAAGCGAACAACTACTTCTTAGTAGAAAGCTTTGTGGACTATCTGCAGGAGAACGACGATCCTCGTTTGGAGTCGATAGCGGTGCGTTACGTGGGAGCGACCAACGGTGCGGAACAAAAACCGGCCATTGCTTCCCAGGATCCGGAAGTTCAGATCGGTTTTCCGATGGGGTACGACAACTCCACGATTGGGCCGGTGGTCACCCGGCTTGGTCTAGCGAGCTTTTATGATTTCTCGCAGCTTGACCGGTCACGATTGGGCAAGCAAACCGCGCCTAGCTTCCTGGTGACCCACTCACTGAATCAATTACTGCTGGCCGAGGCAGCGGTGCGAGGCTGGGTAGAGGGTGATGCTGCTACTTATTTTTCTAATGGCATACGAGCCCACATGGAACAGATGGCTTCTTACGATCCGGCCGCCGCCATTGCGGAAGAGGATATTGCTGCCTATCTGGCCGCTCAGCCGTTGGAAGCCGGTCGCGAACTAGAACAAATCAACACCCAGTACTGGGTAGCCTCGTTTATGAATGGTGCTGAGACCTTCGCCAACTTTCGCCGTAGCGATTATCCTGTTTTGCCCCCGAATCCCTACCCGGGAGGGGAAATCAGTACTGATTTTATTCTTCGCTTAACCTATCCGGATTCAGAGGCCGCAGTAAACGCTGGGAACCTGAACGAAGCGGTAAACCGCCAGGGGCCCGATGCATTAGATACGCGGGTGTGGTGGGATGTGGACTAAGCACAGTGTAGGAATTTGGACGGTCAATAATGTTGCTTAACCTAAGAACTGGTACTCTGTTGCTTGTGGTGCTGGCGGCGGTATCGAGGTGCAGTCCGGCAAGCCCCGAAGCTCATCCGGCCCCGACTCCCAACGTGTTGCTGATCATGGTCGATGATCTCAACGCGGCGGTGGCGGGCCTGGGGGGGCATCCGCAGGCTATAACTCCCAACATTAACCGGCTGATGGAGCGGGGTGTGACCTTTACGAACGCCCACTCTAATGCTCCCTTATGCGCTCCTAGTCGGGCCAGTATGCTCACCGGATTGTATCCACATACTTCCGGCTACTTTGGTGGCAATGCCTATGATTACCGGTTAAATCCGACGCTCAAAGATGCCAAAACCTTGGTCGAGCACTTTAGCGACAACGGGTATCAAGTGTATGGCACCGGCAAGATTCAGCATCACGTGTCACCGGACACCACCATTTGGATCAACAAAGACGGTGCGTACGGCTACGGAATACCGGCCAGCTTTGGACCCTATCCGTGGGATGGTCAAGACCCCACCGTCACCGGGCACGACGTTCCGCACCCGGGCTTGCCAGAAACCCTGTTTGATGGCAGCCAGCCCAACAACTACGCGGACGTGACCATCACCCCCTTATCCAACGTGCCTAGCTACCCGCCCGATCCTGAAAAAGGAATCCCGGGCTACCAGGGCTGGCGGTTGTTTAAACAGCCGTTTCGCTACGTGAGTGAACAAGACCGAGACCTGATGCCCGACGAACGGTACGCTGCTTGGGCTACCGATCAATTGCAGGCAGCCCATGATAAGCCATTCATGCTTTGCGTAGGTTTTGTTCGTCCACACGTGCCGCACGTGGCTCCTGAGGAGTACTTCGATATGTTCCCCCTGGATTCTATCCAACTGGCTGAAATTTTGCCCGGCGATACCGCCGATTGTGCCTCCACGCTAGTGCACGACTATAACTACGGAAATGGTAGCCGGGATGGTATTGAAAATTATACGCAGGTGATGAAGCTGGCCCATGGCCTGGAACGCTGGACCCAAGCCTATCTAGCCTGCATCGCTTTTGTGGATGACCAGATCGGAAAAGTGTTGGACGCCCTGGAAGAAAGTGCTTACGCGGATAATACCATTATCGTGCTGGCGAGCGATCATGGGTACCACATGGGCCAAAAGAATTGGTTGTATAAGCACTCTTTATGGGAACCATCCACCCGTATACCTTTTATCTGGGCCGGTCCGGGGATTAAGAAAGGAACCCAAGATAGTCAACCCACCTCGTTGATTGATATCTATCCTACCTTGGTAGATCTGTGCGATCTGCCGACTAATCCTAACGAAAACACCAACCAAAAAGGGTTGGATGGTTTTAGCTTACGTCCGTTGCTGCACAACGGGGCTTCCGGCACCTGGCAAGGCCCTGACTTCGCCCTGACGTACGTGTCTAGCAAGACCGGAAGCGTTGAGGAAGATGGCATGACGACCAAACCTCAGGACCACCACGCTACGATTCGTGATCGCCGTTACCGCTACATTTTATGCACCACGGGCGAAGAAGAATTATACGACCATCAAAACGACCCCCACGAATGGTATAACTTAGCCGACAGCGCTACCTTGCTAGATTTGAAAAGCGAGATGAAGAACAAACTACTAGATTTTACCAGAAAGTGAAAAATGATAGCCAATGAACCGAAGAAAACTATTGAAAGGAATCAGTCTGGGAGCTGCTGCCGGAGCGTTGGGAGCAATCGGCAACGAAGCAACCGCATCCGGCTCCGCCCAATATTTGCGCGCTACCGCCGGGCTTCCGCCCCTCAAGATCACCAACGTAAAGGCCATTCCCACCTGTCCGCACGGCATTGAACTGATCGTGGTGAAGGTGGAAACCAGCGAGCCGGGGCTTTACGGACTAGGCTGCGCCACCTTCCGCCAGCGGGCGCACCCCGTGGTGTCGGCCGTCGACGACTACCTCAATGACTTCTGTCAGGGGAAGAGCGTAGACAACATCGAAGATATGTGGCAGACGGCCTACGTGAGTTCGTACTGGCGCAACGGCCCGGTGCTCAACAACGCGCTGAGCGGACTGGACCAGGCGCTGTGGGACATCAAGGGCAAGCGGGCCGGGATGCCCGTGTACCAACTGCTGGGCGGCAAATCGCGCTTTGCCATTCCGTGCTACGGGCACGCCAGTGGCGACAGTCCCGAGGCGGTGGCCGAAAGTGTGCAGGGCTTCATGGACAAGGGCTTTGGGCACGTGCGCATCCAAATGGGTGGCTACGGGGCCTCCCAACTGCTGGGCGGCTACGGCAGCGGGGCGGGTCCGCAGCAACCGGACTTCAAGCAAGCGGGTTACGGCACGCCCGACGACAACTTCATGGATTCGGTGGTGTATACCAAGGGCGTGATCGAGATGTTTGACCAAGTGCGCAAGACCTGCGGCGAGCGCGTGGAACTGCTGCACGACGTGCACGAGCGGGTGCAGCCCATGGAAGCGATCAACATGATTAAGGCGCTGGAGCCTTACCGTCCGTTTTTCATCGAGGATCCTTTCTCGCCCGAGAACATCCGCTACTTCAAGCTGCTGCGCGAACACACCACCGTGCCCATCGCCATGGGCGAGCTGTTCAACAGTCCGCACGAGTGGGTAGACCCGATCAAAGACCAGCTGTTCGACTTCATCCGGATTCACATTTCGCAGGTGGGAGGCATCACTCCGGCCATGAAGATAGCTCGGCTGGCCGAGTTCTTTAACGTGCGCACCGCCTGGCACGGTCCGGGCGACGTGTCGCCGGTGGGCCACGCGGCCAACGCCCACATCGACTTTGCGGTGTGGAACTTTGGCATTCAGGAGTCGATCAGCTTCTCGGACACGCTACAGGAGATTTTTCCGGGCAGTCCCTACGTCGAGAACGGCTACATGTACGTGAACGAAGCCCCCGGACTGGGCGTGGACATTAACGAAGCACTGGCCCTGAAGTACCCGCT
Source organism: Cyclobacteriaceae bacterium (assembly GCA_965217305.1). Lineage (GTDB taxonomy): Bacteria > Bacteroidota > Bacteroidia > Cytophagales > Cyclobacteriaceae > Tunicatimonas. The sequence continues at coordinate 290,626 of CBDCHN010000012.1, read as the reverse complement.
ACCCGACAAGCAACTCAACGAGTGGACGCAGTTGCGGAAAAGCGACGGAACAGCAGTGAGACCGTAAATGAAGGATGGAATGGTTGAATGAAAGAATGCATTTGGTTGGTCACCCCCAGTGTCAACCAAAATTGAATATCGAATGATGAGCAAGGAATGTCGAATGATGAAGGTTGGTAAGCGCTGCAATACAGAGTTATTTGTTTGGTCAGCAGCTAAATTATTGGTCTTACTGATCGCACTTGGGCCTGAGGTCCGCGCACAGACAATTACCGCTCAGCAGATGCGGCTTTACACTCCGCTGTGGGAAGGCGAGCGCTACGACGACGGTCGGCCAAAGGTGCCCGATGACATACTACAACGCCTGCGCCACGCCACCCACGAGGAGGCCTGGGCGGTGATGAAGAACGAGGGCTACCGCCACCAGTACGAAGAAGGCTGGTTGAGCATTCATCCCGACAGCGTGCTGGTGGGCCGGGCGTTCACCGCCGAATTTATGCCCGGTCGGCCCGACGTGCACCAGGCCGTCGACGAGCGCGGACACGCCGAAGGACGGGTGCGGGGGCAGAACGCCTGGCCAGTAGACGAACTGCAACCGGGCGACGTGTACGTGGCCGACCAGTTCGGAGCGCACCTGGACGGCCCCACGGTGGGCGACAACGTGGCCAATGCTATCTACGCCAATTCGGGCAACGGGATGGTGTATAACGGAGCGGTTCGCGACATTGAAGGGATGAAGGAGTTGCCGGGCTTCACTTCTTTTGTGCGCAGCTACCATCCGTCGCACCACAACCCCAGCCACGACCTGAACACGGTGCTGATGGGCATTAACGTGCCGATCCGGATCGGCAGCGTGATGGTGGTGCCCGGCGACGTGGTGCTCGGCAAAGAAGGGGGGGTGAGCATCATTCCCGCCCACCTGGCCGAAAAGGTGGTGAAGACCTCCGAGGTGGTGCGCCTGCGTGATATGTTCGGCCACCAGCGCTTGCGCGAAAAGAAATACACCGCCGGACAAATCGACTCGCGCTGGAGCGACGACATTGAAAAGGATTTCTCGGGGTGGATGCAGGCCAACATCGATCAACTGCCCGTGCCTCCCGATCAAATTAGGGCTCTATTAAAAGAACGCACTTGGTGATGAAAAACAATTCCTATCGTACAGACGCGATGCATGGCGACGATCTGCTGAATCGTACAGACGCGATGCATCGCGTCTCTATCCCCACGCACGACCGACGCGCATTCCTGACGCGTGGTCTGGCGGCTACTGCCGGATTTGGGCTGTTTACTCAATTTGGCAATGACTTGTTCGCCGCCGTGCAAAAACAACGGCTTTTTTCGGCTCCTTCGGACCTGAAAATTACCGACGTGCGCTGTGCCTACATTCGCAATGGGCACAGCTTGTTCGTTAAGGTTTATAGCAACCAGGGCATCATTGGTCACGGCGAGGCGGTCGATGCCACTCCGGGCACCTACCATTTGGTGAAGATAATGGGCGACCGCATCAACGGGCAGAACCCGCTCAATATGCACCGAATCTTTGAAGACGTGCGAAGAAGGGGTTTTTTTGAGGGTGCCCAGGGTGGCATGTATATTTCGGTGCTTACCGCGATAGAAACCGCCCTGTGGGATTTGGCGGGCAAAGCCCTCAATATTCCGGTGTGGCAACTGCTAGGCGGCAAATTCCGCGATAATATCCGGGTGTACTGCGACACGGCCAGCAGCCGCGAGAAACCGGAGATTATGGGCGCGCGGGCTAAAGAAGTGGTGGATGAACACAAGTTCACCGCGGTTAAATTTGACATCGATGACGCCGCCGACCCCAACAAATACGATAAGTACAACTGGACGGTGGGCGCGGCTGAATTGGAGCGGATGGTGAACCAAATCACCGCAGTGCGCGAGGCGGTTGGCTCGCACGTGGATATCTGTGTTGACATGCATGGTCGCTTTGACACCACCTCGGGCAAGCGGGTGGCCAAGGCCATGGAGCCGCTTAACCTCATGTGGCTGGAAGAACCCATTCCCGCCGAAAACGCCGAGGCCTACAAGTACATCACCCAGTCAACCAGCACCCCGATCTGCGCCGGAGAAAACCTGTACCTCACCTACGGTTTCCGTCCGTTGCTGGAGATTGGAGCCGTAGACATCATTATGCCCGACTTACAAAAGGCGGGCGGACTCGGCGAAGCCCAGCGCATTGCTAACCTAGCCAACGTCTACTACACCCCGTTTGCCCCGCACATGGTGGCATCATTTCTGGGAGCGATGGCGTCGGCCCACGTGTGCGCTTCGGTGCCCAACTTCCTGATCCTGGAGTGGCAAATCTACTTTCACACCAACCCTATGTTCAAAGAAATTGTCCACTATGACGGAGAAATGGTCGTAGATGGCTATATTCCCCTGTCAAACAAACCCGGCATCGGCGTAGAGATCAACGAAGAAGGTCTCAAGAAATACGCCGACCAAGACGTTCCTTTTTTTGCATAAATTGAATGATTGAGTGGTAGAATGATTGAATGCTCTTTTTCTACTCAATCATTCAGTCATTCATCTATTCTATCATTTAACCTAACCCTCAATATGAAACGAAAAATAATCTTTTTATCACCCTTGTTGCTTATCCTGTCGTTAGCTTCCGTCTCTGCCCAAACCATCTCCCGCGAGCTGATGGAAAAATATACCAGTCAGTGGGAAGGCGAGCGCTACGACGACGGCCGTCCCAAGGTGCCCGATCGTTTGCTGGAACGCGCCAAAGATATCTCTATTGAAGAAGCCTGGGGCGTGCTGCGCAACGAGGGTTACGAAAATCAGTTCGAGGGTAACTGGAAGATGATTCACGAGGATGTGCCCATCGTAGGCCGCGCCCTCACCGCTCAGTATATGCCCGCCCGGGCCGATATGGCCGCGGCCATCGAGGAACAGGGCAAAGCCGACGGACGGATTGGAGCTTCCAACTCCTGGCCGATCGACGCGCTCCAGAAGGGCGACGTGTACGTGGCCGATGGCTACGGCAAGATCGTTGATGGCACCCTGATAGGCGACAACCTGGGCAATTCCATTTACGCCAAGTCGGGCAACGGAGTGGTGTTCGACGGCTCGCTGCGCGACTTGGGGGGACTGTCGAAAATCGAGGGCTTCAACGCCTTCGTACGGGGCTGGGACCCTTCGTTTATCAAGGACATGATGCTGGGCGGGCTCAACACTCCCATCCGCATCGGGCGGGCCACGGTGCTGCCGGGCGACGTGGTGCTGGCCAAGCGCGAGGGCGTGATCTTCATTCCGGCGCACCTGGCCGAGAAAGTGATCACCAATGCGGAGTTCATTGCCCTGAAAGACCAGTACGGTCACCAGATGCTGCGCGAGGGCAAGTACACCCCCGGCCAGATTGACACCCGTTGGACCGACGAGATCAAGCAGAACTTCCTGGCTTGGATCGATGACAACCCGGATAAGCTGCCCATGACCCGAGAAGAGTTAGACGAGTTTCTGGAGGGAAGGACCTGGTAATAAAGATGAGAAATGTGAATTGTGAGATGTGAAAAGTCTTACGTGAAAGTGATTTTAGATTCTTGCTGAGGTGCGCCTCGTTGTACAAAGATATTTGTTACCTAACTTAAAACGCAATGCCTACTCCACCACCAACCTCCGGCACTAACAAAAACAACCGCCGCGATTTTCTTCAGAAAGCCACGCTGGGAGGCCTATCGCTAGGAGCTTTTATGGATAGCTCAATAGAAGAAACCCTAGAATACAGCACCCAGAAGGTCAATCGGCATTCGGCACCCACCGACCTGAAAATCACCGACATGCGGATTGCAGAGATCACCGGTGTGGTGTTTCGTACTCCTATTGTGCGCATCTACACCAACCAGGGTATCGTGGGGCACGGTGACGTGCGCGACGGCGCCGCCAAAGAATACGCGCTCTTTTTGAAGAGTCGATTGCTGGGTGAAAACCCCTGCAACGTGGAGCGACTCTTCAACAAGATTCGGCAGTTTGGGCACCACGGTCGGCAGGGTGGGGGAGTGTCGGGGGTGGAAATGGCGCTGTGGGATTTGGCAGGCAAAGCCTACAACGTGCCGGTGTACCAACTGCTGGGCGGCAAGTACCGCGACCGGGTGCGGGTGTACTGCGATACGACCACCTCTTCCGATCCTCAGGAATATGCCCAACGAATGCAGCAGCGCATCGATAGCGGCTACACCGCTCTGAAGATGGACATTGGTATCAACCTGATCAAAGACATACCCGGAGCATTAGTCAACGCCCCTGAGGGAAAATACGCGCCCTACAAGTACGAACTGCGGGATTACAACATGACGGAACATCCGTTTACCCGGGTGCAGATTACCGACAAGGGCATTGACAAGCTTATGGAATTTCTGGACGTGATGCGGGCGCAGATTGGCTACGAAATCCCGATGGGCACCGACCACTGGGGCCACTTCGACGTGAACGAAGCCGTCAAGATCGCTCGCGCGGCCGAACCGTATAATCTTGCTTATATCGAGGATATCATCCCCTGGCACTATACGGATCAGTGGCGAGAAATTACCGAGTCATCTACCACTCCCACCCAAACCGGCGAAGATATCTTTACGCTGGAAGGCGGTTTTCGGGAGCTCATCGACCGGCGGGCAGTCGACATTGTGCATCCCGACCCGAACACGGCGGGGGGCATACTGGAAACCAAGCGAATTGGGGACTATGCTTCCTTGAATGGCATCGGTTTCATGCACCACCACGCGGCCGGTCCGGTTTCATTTTTGGGGTCGGTGCACAGTGCGGCGGCTACCGAGAACTTCATGTGGCTCGAACACCACGCGGTAGATAACCCCCAATGGGAAGATTTGGTGACCGGCATCGAAAAACCCATCGTACAAGATGGCTACGTGAAAGTCCCCGAAAAGCCCGGTCTTGGGGTAGAGCTCAACGAGGAAGTCGTCAAAGAATTTTTGGTGGAAGGTGAAAAACTCTTCGCTCCGACGCCCGAATGGGATAAAATCCGCGCTTGGGACCGGCTGTGGAGTTAATCACCACCACTACATCGCGCGGGGTTCCACCCCGTGCGTACTATCAGTAGGGCATCTGGCCCGAACCTTTGTCCCGTGCGTAGTATAGTAAGGGCCCCCGGCCCAAACGAAGAAAATCAATAATCGTAAACATGAAAAAGAATCTAAAAAGTCTACTGCAATCTCCTGCGTGCTTAGTTAATCCCCGCCGCGACTTTCTCCAAAAAGCCAGCCTGAGCGGCTTAGCCCTGGGGGGGCTATCCCTGAGTGGGTTCACCAACAAACCAATTGAGGAAACCCTGGAATATTCTACCCAGCGTGTGAACCGCCATTCGGCTCCGTCGGACCTCAAGATCACCGACCTGCGCGTGGCCCACGTGGTGGATGCCCCCATGCCTTGCCCCATCATTCGCATTGATACCAACCAGGGCATTTATGGGCTCGGTGAGGTGCGCGACCATGCTGATCCTAAGTACGCTTTGATGCTTAAAAGCCGCATCCTGGGCGAGAACCCCTGCAACGTCGACCGGGTATTTAAGAAGATCAAGCAATTCGGCGGACACTCGCGGCAAGCCGGGGGCGTGTGCGCCGTGGAGATGGCCCTGTGGGACTTGGCAGGCAAAGCTTACAACGTGCCTGCCTATCAGTTGGTAGGGGGTAAGTTTCGTGATAAGGTGCGGCTCTATTGCGACACCACCGGTTCGGACGACCCCGTGACCTACGCCAAGCGCATGAAGGCCCGGGTCGAGGAGGGCTACACCTTCCTGAAGATGGACTTCGGCATTCAGATGCTCAAAGACGAAGATAACATGGTGATCAACAAGGGCATGTACGACATTGGACAGCAATGGAGTCGAGAGTACGGCACCTACGGATCCACCGCGCACCCCTTCACCGCGATTCAGATCACCGACGAAGGGCTGGAAAAAATCGTCGATTACGTAAAGCAAGTGCGCGACATTGTGGGCTACGAAATTCCGCTGGCCGCCGACCACTTCGGCCACATCGACACCAACGAGGCCATCCGACTGGGCAACGCGCTGGAGCCGTACCGATTAGCCTACCTGGAAGATCTGGTGCCTTGGCAGTATACCGATAAGTGGAAAGAGATCACGCAGTCCATCAATACGCCCACGCTCACCGGCGAGGACATCTTCCTGAAGGAGGAGTTCATCAAACTTATCGACGCCCGTGCCATCGATATGATTCATCCCGACTTAGCTTCTTCGGGCGGCATCCTGGAAACCAAGAAGATTGGTGACTACGCCGAGGAGAACGGCATTCCGATGATGATGCACTTCGCGGGCACGCCCGTGTCGATGATGGCCAACGTGCACTGCGCCGCCGCTACGCAGAACTTCATTGCCCTAGAGCACCACTCAGTCGATATTCCCTGGTGGGAAGACCTGGTGACGGGCATTGACAAACCCATTGTGCAGGATGGACACGTAACCGTGCCCGAAAAGCCCGGGCTGGGAGTAGAACTTAACGAAGAAGTCGTGAAGGAACACCTGAAAAAGGGTACCAAGTACTTTGCGCCTACCGACGCGTGGAACACCGTAGAATCCGCCGACCGACAGTGGAGCTGAGATGATTTTCTACGTGGCCAGATACTGGATGCTGGATGCTGGCGGCCGCCGCGCGGAAGACTTTCTACGTGGTCAGATACTGGATACTGGATGTTGGATACTAGCTACTGAATAATCTTCTGAGTGGTCAAACGGTTGGCTACTAAATGCCAGTGACCAGTGACCAGTGACCGTCTCGCGCGGGACTCCGTCCCGTGTGTAGTATATTCCGGGCCTCTGGCCCCAATAAATTATACTCATGAAAACTGCTCCCCCCTTTGCTAAATTCGCCTTTGGAATTGCCGCTTTGTCGCTGCTCGCTTTCATCGTGCTGCTCGCTATGGGCTACGAACGCGCCACCGGTCCTTGCCTGGTGGTCTTTTTCCTAGCTTTGGCGGTAGGCTTCCGTGGTTTTGAGTTTCTGAAAGGCTTTTCCTTTACGGTAATCATTTTTGCCTCGGTCACGGTGGCGATGTACTACCCATCTTACTTCCAGGAGATCAACGGATTTGATCTGCAAAACTTGTTTGTGCCGCTACTGCAGCTCATCATGTTCGGCATGGGCACCGCCATGAGCTTGCAGGACTTTGCGGGCGTGGTGAAAATGCCGAAGGGCGTGCTGGTGGGCGTGCTGTGCCAGTTCACCATCATGCCCTTCGTGGGCTACGGTTTGGCTATGGGCTTGGGAGTGGCCCCGGAAATTGCCGCCGGCATTGTTTTGATTGGCTCCTCACCCAGCGGATTAGCCTCTAACGTGATGGCCTACCTAGCTAAAGCCAACCTAGCGCTGTCGGTGACCCTGACGGCTGTATCAACCCTGCTGGCCCCGCTGCTCACTCCGTTGCTGATGCGCTGGCTGGCCGGAGAGTTCGTTGAGATCGACACCCTGGGCATGATGTGGAGTATTGTTAAAATTGTGATTATTCCGGTGGTGGCCGGACTGGCGTTTAATTACTTTTTCCACGGTAAGCTTAAGTGGCTCGACGATGCCATGCCCATTTTGTCGATGTTTGGTATCGCCTACATCATCACCATCATCACGGCCGCGGGGCGCGACGAACTGCTTACCATTGGCTTTGTGCTGATTCTGGCGGGAATCTTTCATAACGTGTCGGGATACTTCCTGGGTTACTGGGGCTGCCGCTTGTTCGGCATGCACGAGCGCGACTGTCGCACCATTGCCCTGGAGGTGGGCATGCAGAACGGCGGACTCGCTTCGGGTATTGCGCTGGAGATGGGCAAGGTGGCTACCGTGGGTTTGGCGCCTGCGGTGTTTGGTCCCGTGATGAACATCACCGGCTCGAGCCTGGCCACCTACTGGCGTGGCAAGCCGCTGCCCGAAGATACTCCGGTCACCAAAGAGCTAGATAAGACCAAGGCGATGACCTAGTGAATGGACAACTGCCTCCTGAACGGCTTCCAGAGCGCTATACCTAGGGGCATAACCTAATAATCTTTTTGCTTTTTCGATACTTCCGTTCGGGCTATGAGCAATATGATCCCAGGTTAATTCGGCATCCCGCTGGCTAACCGTTTTTTTCCATTCCTCCCAGGGAAGAAAATGGAGCACAGCCTCCCGGCCAAACCATTTGGCCATCGCAGTGGCGTATCCCCGGAGCGTGAGTGCCTGGGGGGAAACCACGTGAAAACTTTCTCCAACGGCGCTCTTCCAATTGTCGATATACTTGTTAAGGGATGAAATAGTGATTTTGTAGAGAGAAAGAGTAAGCATAGTTTTGAAGTGACCAAACTCTAAAACGCATGCTTACCCTACAGATCAGTGAAGCTGAACTGCGTCAGCTAAGTTACGAAAAGTTCTATCATGATAACGCTTTGGTTCGTCAACGGATGTATACTTTGTACCTAAAAGGGCTGGGTGCATACAGCCATCAACAGATTGCTCGTATCGTAGGCATCCATGTCAATACGGTAACTCGCTATTGTCAGCAATATGCTCAAGGGGGCAGGGCTGCTTTGTGTGAGCTACACTACGGCGGTCAGCAAAGCGCCCTACAGCCCTACGCTGCGTTGATTGCTAAGAGTTTTCAGAGACAACCAGTTGCTAGTCTAAAAGAAGCCCAGCAGCGCATAAGCGAGTTGAGTGGCCAACAACGTTCACTGCCTCAGATACGTAGCTTTCTGCATAAGTTAGGCATCCATCGGCATAAGACCGGGCATATACCAGCCAAAGCAGACCCTGAACGGCAAGACAACTACCTGGCTGAGGTGCTGGAACCTGCCCTAGAGCAAGCCCACCAGGGAAAAGCGCATGTGTTGTTCGTAGACGCGGCGCATTTTGTGTTAGCCCCTTTTCTGGGATGGCTTTGGAGCTTTGCCCGCGTGTTTATCAAAGCCCCTGCCGGGCGGCAACGTCTCAATGTACTCGGTGCGGTGGATGCTATCACCCAGCAACTCCACTACCTAAGTAACACTACCCGCATCAACACCGATACGTTGATTAGCTTCTTGGGGCAGCTGCGAGCCGCCTATCCCACTACACTTACGTTGTATTTGGTCTTAGACAACGCACGCTACCAACATAATAAAGCGGTTAAGGCATGGGCTGAACACCTCAAAATTACCTTGCTATTCCTACCCCCTTATTCGCCCAACCTTAATCTTATTGAACGCCTTTGGCGTTTTGTTAAACAGAAATGCCTCACGGCAATCTATTATGAAAACTTCGCCTGCTTTCAACAAGCTATTCTGGATACCTTGAACAAAGTGAATACCGATGCGCACTATCAACAACAGATCAGATCGCTGCTAACACTACGATTTCAACGCTTCCCTAATCACCAATCTATCCCTTAACGAGTATAGCGCCAACGAATGCCTGGGCAACGTCGTAAGCGTGCACGTGGTGAACAGTTTCCATTCCCAAATTAGGCAGCACTAATTCCTCGCCTTTCGCCAGTTTTACAAATGCCTCCGGATCGAGATTACCGGCCGGGTTGATGGGTAACCAACCTGGCCCGGTAATGTGTCCCGGATGCAGTACGGTAGCCGGAAACCCTTTTTGTCGGCAGGCAGCAAGCAGATAGGATTCGATTTTTGCCTTGTTGATACCATACGCACCAAACGGCTTTCGCTCCTGGCTCTCGCGGGTGGGCACTTGTTCACTATGCCCGTGCACCCACATGCTGCCGCAGTGAATGAAGTGTTGGATATCGCCGGTGAGTGCCTCCACCAGCGTGGCGGCACTTTCGGGGGTGAAGCAGATCAGATCAATAATCACTTCACTACGCAGCGCCTTTATCTTCGTCCCAAAAACTTGTTTGGCTTCCGCATCAACGCGGTCGATGGCAACTTGTTCTACCCACTGCCAAAGATCGTTTTTGCGGTAGGGCTTCTGCTTTTGACGGCTCACACAAACGACCTCGTGTCCCGCCGCCACTAGTTGAGGGATTAAATAAGTGCCTATGTGCCCGGTGCCGCCGATGACTGCTACTCTCATGTCTAAAACTCGTTTTCTCCGAACTCACTTTTGATAAATTTAGCCTTACCGGTCACTTGGTTGAAACGGTAACTGAGGTTGAGCATAATCACGTCCGTTTCATACACGTAGTTGGTGGCGGTGTAAAACGAGCCGGTGCTGCGTTCGTCTCCCCGTTGGGTGGTGATGCGCTGTTCGTTGCTGGGCAGCAACCCCAGACCTACGTTGAGCCACTGTAGGGTGGCCGAGAGCCGACCGTCTAGCCAGCTCTTTTGCACCGTCAGGTTGGGCGACAAAAAGCGCGAATCCGTGCCTTGCGCCGTATTTTGGGCCGATAAGTAGTTTAGCGTGGCTTGTACGTTAAGGGTGGACGATAGTTTCACCGTGGAGTTCACGTTTACCGAGTACACCCAACTGTTGGTGGCCACCGCCTCTCCGGCAAACATTCCCTGAATGTCGTACTGAAACGTATTGGCACCCGTGTACACTTTCCACCACGAGACCGGATTAAACTCCGTTCCCACTTCCAGTCCTAGCGACCGGCCCCGCCCCACGTTGGTGTAGATGCGGTTTAGGATGGTATCGTTGTAAATCGTATTCACCCGGTTCACCAGGTTCTGCACGTGACGGAAGTAGGCCGTGGCAAATACCGAATTGTCTCCAAAGTCTTTCACCACCCCCAGCTCAACCAGATCAACAAACTCCGGTAGTAGTTCGGGGTCGCCCTGCTCCAAGGTTTCGGAGTGCTCGCGTTCGGGAAAGGGATTCATCTTGAAGGTGGTGGTGCGCTCTACCCGCTTGCTGTAGGCCGCCTTGAGTTGCAGATCGTCCTGTATTTGGTAGCGAAGGTTGGCGGCGGGGTATAGCTTCACCAGATCATACCGATAGGTGCTATCGATAAACGCGTTGGTGAGCACCAACCGCCGGTCCATCACCTCCAGCCGGGCTCCGGCCGAGTACGTCACTTTACCGATCTGCCCCCCGTATTGCCCGTAGATGGCGTGGATTTGCCGGGTGAGATCGACCTGGCTGGAGAACTCGGGAATCAGATTCCACCGTTCCGTGCCCAGGATTCGCTCTTCGTAAATGAAATCTCCCTGGTGGTTCAAGAATCGATACTGGTAGCCCGCTTCCAGGGTGCCCGGCCCCAGTGGACGGCGATAATCGAGCTGTCCGCGGATGCCGTACAGCGGGTTTTCGTTGGTATTGTACTGATGTTGCAGGGTATCAGTGAACTGCAGTCCTGACAGATTTAGGTTGGTGGTAGGTCCGCCCAGGCCGGTGTATTCGTAGAGCAATGAGGCCTGCACCGTTGCCTGTTTCTCCTTGCGCGTGTAGTCTAGGCTACCAATGAGGAAATCGCCCCGCCGGATGCGCAGGTTTTCGTTGAAGTAGGTTGTCTGATACACCAGTTTATCCTCGGGCAGGTAGATGCCTTGGTTGTTATAGTAGAGGATATCCGCCGTGCGGTCTTTGCTGCGTTTCCCGGCGTAAAGGCCCAAGCTGAAACTGTTTTGCTCGTCGGGCACGTACCCCAGGGTCATGCGGGCGGTGTAGGCGCGTTCGTCGAAGCTACGTTCGCCGTCGGAGGGGAAACGCGTGAGGGTGTCGCCCCGCACGGTGAACACGTCTCCTTCCCGGCGTCCGGCCAGGTCATTGCGCAGGTAGCTGGCGCCCAGCGATACGTTCCAGGGGCCCTTCTGGTAGTAGAGCGTCACGTCAGTGCCCCAGCGCCGGGATGGGCTGCCGTTGTCATAATCACGCAGGCTGGGCAGCCCGCCCCGCGCGTTGATCTGCACGAACAGCCCGTCGGTGGCCCCCTGCTTGGTGATGATGTTGATGATCCCGGCGGTACCTTCGGGATCGTACTTGGCTGAGGGAGCGGTGACAATTTCTATGTTTTCCACGGCGTTGGCGGGCAGTTGATTCAAGATTAGCGAAGGGTCGCTTTGCACCGGTTTGCCGTTGAGCAGCACGGTGAACCCGGTGGCACCGCGCACCGTGATGCCTCCTTCGGCAGTAAGGGCCACGGAAGGAACATTGCGCAGCACGTCCGTGGCCGTGCCCCCCGTAGCGCTCTGAAACTGCCCCGCATTGTATACCTGCCGGTCAATTTTGTGGTAAATGGATGCCTTTTGGCCCGAGACCTGAATTTCGTCGAGCAGTTGCTCGTTAGCTAAAATCGAAACCATCCCTACGTTGAGCGTTTGTCCCGGCGCCAACGTGATATCATCCTTTCTTTGGTTTTCGTAGCCAATAAATTGCACCTGTAGGTAGTAGGTTCCTGAGGGAATTGCCGAGAGTTGAAATGACCCGTCGGCACCGGTCACCACTCCGTTCACCATCGAGGAGTCCGGCGATTGATAGAGCAGCACATTGGCGTACTCGAGCGCTTCGTTGGTAGTACCATCTATAACCAGGCCCCGGATGCGGGCCTGCTGCGCCATTACGGGAAGGACTAAGAACCAGCAGTGGATGATAACTGCAAAAATTTTCATGAACGGGCAGGTGAATATCGGCACGGGACCAAGGTAGCACGTAGGGCTGACTAAACGAATTGGCAGACTGGTTTATTTTTGGGGCAAGATGAAGCGATTCGCACCAATTCATCACCCTTCAGCGCGACTTTACGTTAGCCCTACTACTTTTTGATGGAGCATGTTTCCCAGTATCAACCTAACCGCTGGCTATGGCCGTGTTCCTGAACTTTCAACTACCCCTCAGCGATCCGGTGCAGGTGTTCACCGTCATCCTGTTGATCATCCTGCTGGTTCCCTTGCTGTTCACCCGCTTTCGCATTCCTAGTGTCGTCGGCCTGATTCTGGCAGGCACGCTGGTGGGCCCCCACGGATTCTACGTGCTGGAGCGGACCGAAACCACGCTATTCGGCACGGTCGGCCTACTGTACATCATGTTTGTGGCCGGTTTGGAGATAGACTTGGCCGACTTCCGCCGCAACCGGAAGCGAAGCCTGGTGTTCGGGGCCCTTACCTTCGCCATTCCCTTGCTGCTGGGCACGGTGGTGAGCTACTACGGCTTGCAGTATCCGCTACGTTCGTCTTTTCTGCTGGCCAGTATGTTTGCCACGCACACCCTCATTGCCTACCCGATCGCCAGTCGGCTGGGCGTGATCCGCAACGAAGCGGTCACCATCACCGTGGGAGGCACCATGATCACCGACACGGCGGCCCTGATCATTCTGGTGGTGATCACCGCCTCGGTGAGCGGGGAGCTCAACGCGCTTTTTTGGGCGAGAATGGTGACCTCGGTTGGCTTGTTCACCGCCGTTGTGCTGTGGGGATTTCCGCTGGTGGGGCGTTGGTTCTTTCGATACGCCGAGCAAGACGGGGTGGTACAGTATATTTTTGTGTTGACGATGGTGTTCGTGGCCGCTTTTCTGGCGGAGGTGGCCGGGTTAGAATCCATCATCGGAGCCTTTCTGGCAGGGCTGGCCCTGAACCGACTGGTGCCCCATACCTCCGCCCTGATGAGCCGCATTGAGTTCATTGGTACGGCCCTGTTCATTCCGTTTTTCCTGATCAAAGTGGGCATGTTGGTGGACCCAGCCGTGATCTTTGAGGGACCTCAGGCGCTCATGGTAGCCGCTACGCTCACGGCCGTGGCTTTGTCTAGCAAGTGGTTGGCCGCCTACCTGGCCCAACGCGTCTTCGGCTTTTCCGTCGCCCAACGAAACATCATCTTCGGACTGAGCAGCGCCCACGCGGCGGCTACCATTGCCATTGTGCTGATCGCCTAAAAATGAACGATTTGCCGAATTGGGATGATTTTCTGGCCGTTTCCCGGGCGGTTACCGCGCAAGACTTGTTGATTGTGGTGGGCGCACGCGAAGACAGTGTGTCTCACAACCCGGCAACGCAAAAACTACCGTATCTCCTGTCGCAGCACTTTGATCATGTGAGCTTTATCGTACTGTATCCCGAACTGGTGCTGCGTCCTGCTTTTCGTCTGGTATAGGCCGCAGCAAGCAAAAAACCAAGCTATTGTTTAGAGATAGGCAGCACTTCTTTGAGCGGTAGATCCGACAACCGACCGCGCAAGCGCGTCATGAACGCATCGCCGGGATCGTCCTTATCGGTGCGGTAGGTAGCGTCCCTTTCTTTCCAGCGCGGATGACCGACGAAGCGGGGATACTCGTGGTGCCCGATCACGTAATCAATAGGATACTTTTTGGCTAATTGCTCAATGAGTGAGACGTTGGCGCTAAACTGGGCTTCCGTGAGCGGGTGGTCCTGTCCGTCGCCCACGTTTTCGATGCCGATGGCGCAGTGGTTGAGCCCGATCACGTGTCGGGCCATCAGGGTGTCGGGCATCAGCCGGTACACCGTGCCGTCGCGGTCGATAAGGTAGTGTGCCGACACGTTGAGCGCCCCAGCCTGCCGGATGCTCGCCCGGTTGTCGGGAAGGGTTGGGGAGTAAAAAGCGTCGAACGATTGCTTCAGCGTGGGGTAGACCGTCCAATGCACCACCACCATGGTGGGGACAATGGTCGGCTCGGCGGGGGAGAGTCCGTAGTGATCGCGCAGGTAATCAAGCGTGAGCTGTCGGCGCGCTTCGTCGAAAACGATGGGTTTGTCTACAATGCTTAGCGACTGGGCGCTACCGGATGCGGTGATCAGCCATAGCCCCAGCAGTGCGTAACAAAGCCGGTGGTTCATTCCCAAAGCGTTCGCACGAAGCGAAAGTTTAGCCCTAGGGTGTAAGGTCTCCGCTGGGTGCCCGATGCGTAGTCCTGAAGCGGGGTGAGCATCACTTTGGTGATGGCCTCGAGCCCGACGAAGGTTTTGGCATCAACCCGGGCGCGTACGCCCAGGGCAGCGACCACACCCAGGGTGTGCAATCGAGAAGCGCCCAGGTAGGGTTCTTGCAGCACTTCTTGCACCTCGGCGGGTACCTTGCGGACGGTTTGCTCGTAGGTGCGCACCGACACCTCGTTTCGCTCGTGCAGTAGCAGGCCGTTGTTGATGCCCCCCAGGGTGTACCACTGAAACTGATCGTTTTGGGCTATCGTGTACGTCAGAAAGAAAGGAATATCAAGATAGTCCTGCACGAACTCAATCATGTACCCGCGGCTCAGGGGGCGTTGGTACGGGGCAGCAACGTGCAGGTTTGAAAAGCCGCGCCGGGCATAGAGCAGACCGGTGCCCAGGTAAATTCGATCACTCAGCCGGGTGCGCATTTGCAGGCCGAAGTCAAACGAATGATTAGGCTTTTCACCGTTGCGCACCGACTCATCAGCGGGCGACAGCTGAGCAATCCGGTAGGAGATGGTTGGGGTCACGTTAACGCTCCAGGTGGTTTGCTGGGCTACGGCCAGCGGCGCGCTGAGGAGCAATCCGATAAAGGGTAAAAGATTTTTCATAGACCGGTTGGATATAGTGCTGATGCCAACCAATATACGCGCTTATCCCGCTAATCGAAAAGGTTTAGGGCATTATCTTGAGGGGGCCGGACTTTCGGGCCAGAAGAACAGGCGGGCGTAGCCGTACTTGAGGATTTGGGCGATCGTGAAGGCCCGGCCGACCGGGGTTTTCCACCAGGTGTCGGCGCTCACGCCCTGGCGGGGAGCGGCAACGATGCCGATGCGCACCGCCTGGCCGAAGGCTTTTTGGTACAACAGGCGACTGCGCCGCGCGTGGGCACTCTCGCTGAGCACGTTCAGGGCGGTAGGCAGGCCCTCCGGTTGTTGGGCTAGCCAGTCACGCACCGCCACCGCGGTGGCGTAAGTACGGTCGTAATCAGTGGGCGGGGCGGCCACCGTGACCAGCATGGCTTCCGGAACGCCAACCCGGACCAACCGCTCGGCAGCCTCATCGGCTTCGCTACGATAGTCGGTGGGGTACAACTTGTTGCCATCGATGGCGCCCCGGTCGTATCGAACGTTGGGCATGCGTGCCAAAAAGGTTTGTCCGTTCACGATCAATGACTGCACCAGCAGGTTGCGATCTCCCACGCCCGCCACCAAGTCATCGTTGTCGAACTCGACGGTGATGGTTTCTATTGGCGTTGGGCCTGACAGTCGGAAGCCGTACGACGCCAGCGATTCCCGGGTATAGCTTTCCCCGACCACCGAATCGTTGACCCACAGCCGGAAGTGGGCGGGAATCTCCTGTAAGTTCTCACTGCCCGCCACCACGGTTACGGAGTCGGAGTTTAGCGCAGACACACTATCCGTGAGATTAAAGGTGAGCCCTCCCTCGCTGGACACTACCAGGGCGGCGGTGGAGTCAAAGGGGTAGGCCAAACTGGCTACGATCACCCGTTGGTACCCGAAGATGTCAACCTCGGCGGCGGCCTGTTCCAGTCCTTCCTGGTTGGTCCAACCCTCCACCACCAACAGATTGGTGTCAACGCGTTGGGTAGGCGCTAAAAAGCGGTAAACCGACGACTTTCCGAACAGCAACAGTGCCGCAAGCAGTAATAATAGGGCAAGTAAGAACTTGTTCAACGGTGGTGCGTTTTATGCGTGAGCGGGCGAAAGTTACTATTTTTGTCCGGTTCGTTCCCCAGAAATTGCGTACCTTTCCGTAAGTTACCACCACGTTATGCAACTTAATTTTTTTGAAAGTAGGCGCTGGTTCCCACGAACTGCTTATTTTTTAGTGGCAGGAGCGCTGTTACTATCGGCCTGTCAGGAAGTGTTGCGGCGCCAAACCGCCACTGAACCCCCGGTGGTTGGCTGGTCGTCCGAAGCGTTAGACAGCCTGTCGGAGCCGTTGTTTACGCAACTGGTGCGCAATCCGCAGTACGTCAACGCCTACGGGTTCACGGCCAACGACCTGGTGACCTACGACGACTCAATCTACGCCCAGCGCATCTGTGCCATCGAGTCGGGCGTGCCGCTCTTTTACAACCAAGACGTTAGGAATTACATCGACTTATACGCCCAACGTAAGAAAGAACTGACCGAACGGATGATCGGCAAGAGTGCGTGGTACTACCCGATGATCGAGCCGGTGCTCACGGCCGAGCAGATGCCCAACGTGCTTAAGCACCTCACGATGGTGGAATCGGCCATGCACCTTAAGGCGGCCTCCGCCAAATCGGCGGTAGGGCTATGGCAAATACGTCCGGCCACCGGGCGATCCCTGGGGCTGGTGGTGTCGCCGCAGGTAGACCAGCGCCGCGACCCGGTGGCCTCGAGCCGCGCCGCGGTGGCGTACCTGAAGAAATTATACCAGCGCTACGACGACTGGTACCTGGCCGTAGCAGCCTACAACTACGGGATAGGAAATATCAACAAGGCCATTGCCCGGGCCACCGCCGCCGAAAGTAAAGTTCCTACTTCTTTCTTTGAACTGCGTCCGTACCTGCCGGCCGAGACGCGCGCCTACGTGCCCGCCTTCGTGGCGGTGGTGTACCTCTACCATTATCAGCAGGAACACAACCTGCGCCCCGCCTACTTTGACCTGCCCTTTCGGGAAGTGGACACCACCTACGTGTCAGCTCCTTTTTCGCTGCAACAGGCTAGTGAAACCTTCCGGGTGGGCGTTGACGAACTCAACTTTCTGAACCCAGCGTTGGTGCGGGGCGTGGTTCCAGCGCAGTCGAAGAACTACCCCCTGGCAATTCCCACAACGGATGTTGCCACAATGGACATTGCCACAACGGATGTTGCCACAACGGAGGTTGCCACAACGGAGGTTGCCACAACGGAGGTTGCCGCAACGGATGTTGTGGCGCGGCCGTCCGACCCAAAACGCTTCGGTTCGCCCTCAGCCATGATGGACTCAGCGCGGGTGCGGCAGCTGGCTCAGGTGCTTCGCCGACCGGTGCGGGTCGTGCCCAACCCGGAACGGATGGTGCCCGTGGTTCACTATATCGAAAAAGGCAACACCCTGGCGGGCATTGCCGAGCAGTACGGATGTACCGTGAGCGACTTGGTGCATTGGAACGGCCTCTACGATGTGACCATTTGGTCGGGCGACGAACTGCTGGTGTACGTGCCTCGAGTGATGCCGGAAGAAAAAACCGTCGTGCGGCGGTAGGGCAACCACGGGTCCGCCATCAGTCTCAGTTGCGTTTAGCGGACAGTGACAGTACGATTTTTTCCAGATCAATCTGATCCAAGTAGGGGTCAAGCACCCGGTCGTTGTCGCAAAGCTTTACGTCACCGATGTAGTGGTGTTTGCTGTTATACCAAATTTCAAAAAAAACGCGCCCGTTGTGATACAGATTGATGCGGCAGGGGCGTTCATCGGCCGTTAGGGTGCGACGACTGGCCACAAAAACGCAACGGCTAAGCACGTAGCGGCACTTCTTGTCCAACGACAGTCTTTCGAACTCAAACTGTTTCATAGAGTTAAAGATAGCAATAAATGAGGAGATTAGGGTACTGGTGGGTGAAGAAGTAGCCACTAATCGTTCTTTGTTTCGCTACCCCACCAAGCGTTTTCCGGATCAAAATCGTCGGCCAGCACTTGCAAACGGCGTTCTTCCAACTGGGGGAGCAACGTGCTTTTCACCTCTTGAAGGTATTGCGCTTCTTGGGCGAAGCGGTATTCCGGGTCTTTCCGGGGATATTTAGCCCCCGTTTGCTCAAGAAACTCAAACAGCAGGGCACTAAGGTGTTCGGTGCGTTCGGGGTACTCCTTGGCCACGTCCCGGGCTTCTTCCTGATCCACCCGGAGGTTGTAAAGCTCCTGATGACCGTCTTCGTAGTAGTGGATTAACTTCCAATTGCCCAATCGGACGATCGATGAGGGTTCGCCGCCCTGGTTGCCGTAGTGAGGATAGTGCCAAAACAGGGGGCGCTCGTCAATGGCCTGGCCCCGCAGCACGGGCAGCAGGCTCACCCCGTCCTGGTGATCTTCGGGACGCAAGTCATTGCTCGTCAAGGCGAGCAGGGTGGGATAGAAGTCGGTACCCGTCACCGGAACGTCGCTGGACTTGCCCCCGTCGGTGAGGCCCGGCACCTTGATGAAGTAGGGTTCGCGGATGCCTCCCTCAAACTGGTACCCCTTGCCACCGCGCAGCGGTAGGTTGGCGGTGGAAAACGCGTCGCCCGACGCCACCCCGCCGTTGTCCGAGGTGAATATCACAATCGTGTTGTCGTCCAGTCCCAGTTCTTCCAAGGTAGTCAAAACCATGCCTATAGCTTCGTCCATTGTGCCAAGCAAGCCAGCGTACACCGGATTGTCCTGCACCTGCCGGATCGGCAGAAAATGCCCCATCTGATAACCCTTATCGGCTAGTCCGTGCGCCACCGCCTTATCGCGGTACTTGCGCCACTGGGCCTGCGTGGTTTGAATAGGACTGTGCACCGCGTAGAACGACAGAAAGGCAAACACCGGCCGGTTGGTTTCTTGCGGATTGTTGGCTTTTAAGAAGTTGACCGTCTCCTGCGCGAGCCGCAGGCTGAGGTTCTCACCGGCGGGCCCGTCGGGGAGGTTGGGATTGTCGTAGGGCGAAAAGAAGCCGCCCCGGGGGTACCCTAGCTCCCATCCGCCCACGTTGACGTCGAAGCCGTGATCGGTAGGCCACGACCCCTCGCCCCCCAGGTGCCATTTGCCCGCGAAAAAAGTGCGGTAGCCCGATGCTTTGAGCGCTTCGGGCAGCACGGTATACTGCTGGGGCAGTTGTCGAACGTAGTCAGCAGGAAGCAACTGGGTGAAGCGCTGCTGCCGACGCCAAGCCGTATCGGTGGGTGCCCCGATGTAGTCGGTGATGCCGTGGCGGGCGGGAAACTTGCCCGACATGATGCTGGCCCGCGAAGGGCTGCACACTTGGCACGTGGCGTAGCCGTTGGTGAAAACCATGCCCTGATGGGCTATCTTATCGATATTAGGAGTTTCGTAGTACGCACTGCCCGTCACCCCAAGGTCGTGGTAGCCCAAATCATCGGCCAGTAGAAACACTATATTGGGCGGAAGGGGGGTGGTCTCCTGGTTCGTTTCCGGCACCGAGCAGGCAGAAAGCAGCCCCATAAGGACGGCCCAGTTGAGCAGATGGATACCCCAGCGGTGATCATCAGTCATAAAGGTCAGTTTTGGATAAGTTACGAATGCCAGGTGGCCCACTTACCACTTCACGTTGGTTTCTTTCCAAGCCCGCTCGTTGGCCGAAGCGATCACCGCTTCGCATACCCGCTGGGTTTGCAGGGCATCCTGAAACGTAGGGGCGCAGGGTTCGTCGGTTTCCAGGCTTTTTAGAAAATCGGCTACCTGGTGCACGAAGGTGTGTTCGTAGCCAATGATTAGCCCGGGCACCCACCATTTATCCAGGTAGGGCTGATCGCTGTCGGTTACCAAAATAGACCTCCAGCCCCGCACGATGGAGTCGTCTCGGTGGTCAAAGTACTCCAGGCGGTTTAGGTCGTGCAAGTCCCAACGGACAGAGGCGTGCTCACCGTTGATCTCCAGGGTGTAGAGCGCCTTGTGCCCCCGCGCGTAGCGCGTCGACTCGAACAGACCCAACGAGCCGTTGTCGAAGTGACCGTGAAAGATGCAGGCATCGTCGGCTTCCACCGGTTGTGATTGGCCACTGTCCTGGTGTACGCGTTCTTTGACAAAGGTTTCGGTGACGGCCGACACGTCGCGGATGCCGCCGTTGAGCCACATAGCCGTATCGATGCAGTGTGCCAGCAGATCGCCGGTCACGCCCGACCCTGCGGCTTCCAGGTCCAGTCGCCACGTGCCTTCGCCCCCCTGCGGCACGTCGGGACTAATCGTCCAGTCTTGCAGAAAATTAGCCCGGTAGTGAAAAATCTTGCCGAGTTTGCCGGAGTCAATAATTTGTTTGGCCAGCGTGACGGCCGGCACGCGCCGGTAGTTGTACCACACGGTGGTTTTCACGTCGGCCTTATCCACGGCGTCGACCATCGACTGCGCTTCGGCAAGCGAGCGGGCCAGGGGTTTTTCGCACAGAATCATCTTTCCGGCCTCGGCGGCGGCAATGGCGATCTCGGCGTGCGTATTGTTCGGAGTGCAGATATCGACCGCATCAATATCGTCGCGCGCGATCAGTGCTTTCCAGTCGGTTTCCGTCGAGGCGTAGCCCCACTGTTTGGCAAAGGTAGTTACCTTTTCGGCGTTGCGCGAGCAAACGGCCTGCCGCACGGGCTGGTGGGTGAGTTCCGGAAAGAAGTTGGCCACCCGCGCGTAAGCGTTAGAATGGGTGCGTCCCATAAAGCCCGTCCCGATCAGGCCAATGCGTAATTGTTGGTTGTTCATTGTTCATTTGGTTAGAGACGCGATTAATCGCGTCTGTACGATAATGCGCGATTAATCGCGTGTTGAGACGCCATGCATGGCGTCTGTACATTAGAAAATCACGTCCAGCCGTGCTGTTCGCGCACCTTCACCAGTGTGGCCAGGATGTCGTTCCAGGTTTGCTGCTGGGTCATCACGGCGTTGTCGAACATGCAGCCGTCCCAGCAGATGTGCGGGAAGGCTTTGGTGAGTTCTCCTTTCTCGTCGCGCAGCCAATAGCCCGCGTCGTGGGCCACGTCGAGCTTGCCGTTGGGGTCGGTGGCCAAGCAGTGGCGGCCCGTCTTGTCGTGCGATCCGGTACCGTGCACGGTGCCGTCGTTCTGGGCCACGTGGAAGTCGATCGTCCAGGGGCGCAGCGCCTTGGTCACCTGCTTCAGCGCATCGGTGAGCGTATCGCGGTCGTTCCAATCATAGTCTTTTGGTAAAATACGATCTTCGGGTCGATTGTAGCCCAGCAAGTAGAGCAGCGTGTGCGACATATCGGCCTGAAAACCAATATTCGGCCGGTCTACGCCTTCCAGCGTGTCCACCATCGTGCGCCAGCTGTGCATGCCGCCCCAGCAAATCTCTCCCTCGGCGGCTAGCTTCTCGTCGTAGTCGGCCGCAATATCGCAGGCTTCGCGGAAGGTTTGCACGATGAGCTTCTGACTGCGTTTCGGGTCTTCGGCCCAGGTTTCCGGACTCGAAGCGGTGTCAATCCGGATCACGCCGGAGGGGCGGATGCCGTGTTCGCGCAGCACCTGCCCAAAGTGGCACGATTGCCGCACCATTGCCAAAAACGTTTTACGGTCCGCATCGCTGCCCAGCACCGGCCCGCCCCAAACGGGAGCCACCAGGCTGCCTACCTTGAGGTTGTATTCGGCGATCTTGTCGGCCAGTCGTTTGATGTCATCGTCCGAGCTGTCCACATCGATGTGGGGGGACAGCAATCCCAGGTCGACGCCGTCGAATTTGATGCCGTCCACCTCGGAGGCAGCCGTCATTTTCAGCATGTCGTCGAGCGGAATCACGGGTTCAGAATCGGGGCCTTTGCCCACGATGCCGGGCCAGGTGGCGTTGTGTAATTTGGGGTAGGTGTTCATGATTTTTATTTTTTAATGCACGATAGAGACGCGATTAATCGCGTCTATACGATATGGAAATTATAATTTCAGATCAGGGTTATCCGGGCCAAAATGTTTGAGCATCACGATGGGATCGGAGGCGGAAGGGTTGGTGATGGTCACACCCTCGCGGGCGGCAGCCTCAGTCACGAAGAATTCGTCGTGGGTGAGCTGGCCGTAGCGAATCAGCGCGGGGGTTTCCACCTCCCAGACGCCCATGGTGCCGTGCCCCTGCATCATAATCATGCCGTAGGCCGCATTATCCTTAATGATAACCGTCTGGCCGGGGTGCACGGTGAGTTCCTTAGCACTGAAGGCGTCCGAGCGGTAGCATATCCACTTCTCAACGTAGCCTTCCGTTTCGTTTTCGCCCCGCACCAACAGGGGGTTCATAAAGCGCGTCTCCAGCAGGTTAGGATTGGTGTTCAAGTCCCAGTCGATGACCTCCATCAGTTGGTCGTAATCGCCGATGCGCTCCTTCGGTGTGCCGTTCCACAGCAGTTCTTCGGGGATGATGGCCTCGTTGACCAGCGACTGATACATGGCAAACACGTCGGAAGCCTTCTGGGGTTCGTAAGTGCACAAGCTGCCAGGCGCGTGCAGCATGCCGGGTGGCACGTCCCAGCCAGTACCCGGCTCCAGCCGGAAAGCCGATGAGTAGTTCGTGATCTTGTTGTCGCCCTTGGTAAAATTCACCAAGCATTCCCGAATTTGCTCTTTGGTGGTGCCGGGGGTGATGCCGAAGAAGGTGTAGGGGAAGTCGCCCCCGTGGTTGTTTACCTGCGGCGGAAAGTAGTAGGCTTCAGGCTTTCCCTGCTGCCCAATCAGAGCCGCGTGCTCATCATTGTGATGAATGTGGTGCGGCAGGGGCCCCATGTTATCAAAGAACTTGGAGTACATGGGCCAGCTTTGGTACTTATCCCACAGCCGGTCACCGATGATGGCTCCCTTCAGTTCGTCGATCACGTCGCGCAGCAAGATTTGCTGCTCCTTTGGGCCGTCCTGTACCACCACCCCGCTCAGCCCTTCGTTTTCGCCGGTGAGCGGCCCGTTTTTGGCGGGAGTGGTCGAGGAGAACCAGCGTTCGTCGATGCCGCCCCGGGCACCACCGAGCACGTAGTAGTCGTCGGGATGCAGTTTGATGCGGCGGCCGGGCACACAAAAGGAGCGCGGCACCCAGGTGGGCGTAAGTCGTAGGATGCCTTTTCCCTGTTCCAGGGCATTTTCAGCGGATGTTTTGTTCATTGTTCATTTGGTTAGAGACGCGATTAATCGCGTCTGTACGATAATGGCGATTAATCGCGTCTGTACGATAATGGCGATTAATCGCGTGTTGAGACGCCATTAATGGCGTCGGTACGATAAATCATTCGGCATTCTGAATGTCAATTTTCAAATCATAAATTCGGGTTTCGCCCGGTGCCAGTTTGATCAAGGTGTTCTGCGCCCGCGCCTTGGCCTGTCCGATGGGCGGATGGGTGCCCGGTTCCAGGGCCGTCACGTATTCGCCGGGCGCCCAGTGCTGCCAGTTGGTGAGCCAGGGCAGTTGGTCCCGGCGAAAGCGCAGCGCCACCGATAGGTCGAGGGCTGGGTTGTGCACGCGGCCCGTCGCCCAGCCTTGCGCATCGGCGGCGGGTTGGATGAACGCGGCAGCCTCACCCCCGCCGCAGTGGTCTTCTCGCGGTGCCGGACAGGTATAAAAATCATTATCAGC
Organism: Cyclobacteriaceae bacterium; assembly: GCA_965217305.1. Classification (GTDB taxonomy): domain Bacteria; phylum Bacteroidota; class Bacteroidia; order Cytophagales; family Cyclobacteriaceae; genus Tunicatimonas. Next base: position 266,562 of record CBDCHN010000012.1, on the reverse strand, counting down.
CCGAAAGATCCGATTGTCTTGTTCTCCCCCCCGCGATTGCCATTCTCCTTTGCAGTCAATACGCGCGCCTTCGTCCACCAGCGGCCAGCCGAAGTTCACGTGGTACAACAGCATGTGCGGTGCTTCGGTATTTCCCCGGTTGGTGACTTCGTCGCGCAGGGTGATCGTGGCTTGCCCTAGCGTGCCCGCGATGGTGCGCTTCAGCTCCAGGGTGGGACCGAACACCTGCGTTTGCCGCATCCGACCACTAATACTCATGTTCAGGCGACCGTTCGCGGGGTCAGGTTGCTCAACAGAAATCAACTCGGCCGGGGTGTTGCTGATGCGGCCGTGCAGTCCCCGCTCGCCGTGCTCGTCGGCTTCGGGACCACCCATGTGGGTGAGGCCGCAGGTGGTGAGCAAGCCCCCCCCAAAGGTGCGGAGCCAATTTGCTGCCTGATCCGAAAACGGCTGGGGGGCCGTCACGCCCCCGTGACTCAGCCACGCCAGGCTGTGCTGATTATAAAATGCATCCGCGATGTCCATCGCCCGATCGATCACCACTTTGTAGCGCAACCCGGTGCCGGTATTCACCCAGGCAATACGCGTCCCGCGTCCTAGTCCGTTGTTTAGCACCGAGGTTTCGATGCCGCCCAGTTGGGCAGGATGCGAGAGCTTGTCTTTCCAGGGAGCAGGCGGGTTCATACGGGCTTACTTTACGGTGTAGTCAGCGGGCTTCTTGCCGGATTGAAAACCTCCGAAGCCAAACATCGTGGGCTTGTACGGGCCAACAATGGCTACTTCGTTTTTTTCAGGAATCTGCTCGTCCATACCCAAACCCCAGTAGCAGGCGTTCACCAACAGGCGGCGCAAGTCTTCACTTTTCAAGTCAATGGAGGCACCCATCGTGGTGGTGAACACCTTGCCCGTTTTGCCACTTTCGTTGGTGTACTCCTTGGTCCAGGCCAGGGGCATAATTGACTTGCGCCAGTTCAGCGGTGTATCGGCACGCATACCCTCGGTGGGCACTCCCCACACCAGCACGGTTGGGTCGCCGGAGAGTTCGCGGGTACCGTACACGTCGGTGGGTACCCAGATGTCGTGCACCCCGCGCAGAATCGGGTGGTCGTTGCGTTGTTCCATGCCGTTGATCAGCGCCCGCGCGCCTTCTTTGGCGTGGTCGCCGTGGTGGTCGATCCAGGTTTCGCCCAGCACCTGTCGGCCGAAGCCGTCTTCCCAGCCCTTGGTCTTGCTGTCGAAACTATACTTGGCGTAGGGACTGTCCACGTTTTTCTCGTACCGGAAAGCATGGGTGGCCGTGCGCATCCCAATAATGGGTTTGCCACTCTTCAAGTACTCATCGATGTACTTCATCTGTTCGTCGGGCAGCTCGCGAAAGCGGGTGAACAAGATCATCAGATCCGCCGATTCCAAATGCTCCAGGCCCGGAATATTAGATGCATTGTCAGGATTAATTTCCCCGTTCGGGTCCAGGGCAAACAGCACGGTCGTTTTGAAGCCGTGGTGTTTATTCAGAAGGGCCGCCAGCATAGGCAGGGCCTCTTCGGAGCGGTATTCTTCATCGCCACTCACCAGCACAATGTGCTTGCCCTGCCCCGGCCCGGATTTAGATTCGTAGGTGACCCATTGGGAGTTGGTCTGGGCGTGTGCCCATAAAGCAACACTAAGGAGGTAAAAGGTGATCATGCAGTAAGCCTTTGGAAGGCTGAAAAGGAAAGCTATTTTTGGATTGACTTTCATTAGAAAAGTTAGCGATGTGAGGGTTAGGAGTGATTAGCCAACCGCAGACCATAGGGAGGCAGGTGGTTGAAATCGTTGTCGGTGGTGTGTAAAGTAAAATCAAAGTACATAGCCGTGGCCGCAATCCATAAATCATTCTTCCCCATATTGCGGGCAGAAAGACCAGTTGGGAGAGGTTGGCTAATAAGTTTACCTTGACTATAAGCATCCAATTCAGCGTACAACTCAGTTAACTCCAACGAAACTTCAACCGAAGGATAATGATCTAGCAAAGATTGAAGGAAAGTGACTTTTTGATATCCCCAATCGGATTTTAAAGCGAATGCCTTGAATTCTCCTACAACCACCATAGGGATGACAGCCTGGCCGGGTAGACGCTTTTTTTCACGAACGTGGTGAATGATCAGATTGGTATCAAAGATCATCTTCGTTCTCCTTGGTTTCCTGCTCTTCTCTTAGCAGTTCGTCCATGCGTTGGTTTTCTTCTTCCGTAAACCCTAAGTCTGGAATAAGGAATGGATCTTTAGGAGCAATCTCATCCATAAATCGCTCAATTCCCCATCGCCTAATATCTTCCGGTTTGTAAGAATTTCTACCTCTCCGCATAGGAGGAATAGGCTCTTTTTCCTCAGTAGTCTTCATGTGCTTTTCGGTTAGTTGCGTAATGATCTAATTGTCCGGATGCCTCTGCCCAATGTATGCATAACTGACTCAAAATCATAAAAAAGATTCAGGAAAGCGTAGCAAGTTTGCCTAGTTCGACCAAGTGCGTTTATTCTTCCAACGGATGTTCTTCAAGAAGTTTTTCCGGAGAATAAAATCCGGTTTTGTCTTTCGTCGCTTCCCGTACCTCTTTTACAGTCTCCGGCTTGATGGGCGAGGCCACGTTGCCAAAGGAATTGCGCACGTAGGTGAGTACCGAGGCGACCTCCTCGTCGTTGAGCATTCGTCCGAAGGGGGTCATGGGCACTTGCCCGGGATACGACTTGCCCAGCACTTCCATCGGACCGTGCAGCCCGTGCAGCACCACCTTGATCAGCCGCTCTTCGCTGCCCAGCACCCAGGCCGTTTCCTTTAGAGGCGGGAAGCCGGAGGCGGTAAGTCCCTGTCCGTCAGGTTGATGACAAGTGGAACAGTAGCCCTCTCGGGAGTAGATTTCTTCACCCGCTTCGAAAAGCGCCTTAGCCGGACCGGCCAGCCGGGTGGCCACCATCTCGTCGTTGTCGCGCTGCACCGAACGGCCGTTCAGGTGCGCCTCGGCGGTTTCGTAAGCATCCCTCATCCAGTCATCAATGGGGTGCTGACCAGCTGCTTCCAGCACGGCCAGACCCGATTCTTTCTCCAGCCACGAGGCCGCGGCAATCGCTTCCAGGCGCACGCGCCCGTGCGCATCATCGGCGGCTTGTCTGAGCAATTCGGCTTGGTCTTCCACCTGGTGACCGGTGTAGCGCAGCACCCGCACGGCCGCCGCCCGCACCCGCGGGGCTTCGGCCCGCAACAACTGCCGCAGCAGCCGCTGGTCTACCTGGTTCAGCCCCCAAGTCGCCCACAGGGCTTCTAGTAGATGATGTTCGTAGTGGGCGTCGTTTTGATCCAGCCGGTCGATCCAGTTCCACAAATGCGTTTGCACTTCCTGCGGGTTGCGGCCCCGCAGTTCGCGGCGGGTACGATACCGACTGCGGTATTCGGGAAGTTTCAGGTTATTGAGCAGGGTGTCGATGGGAGCACCGGCAATGTTAGCCGGTTTCACCAGCGGGCGCGACGGGTAGGTGATGCGGTAGATGCGTCCGTGCACGTGGTCGCGCAGTGGGTCGCGGGCGTTGTGCTGCATGTGGCCGATGAGTACGTTGTGCCAGTCCACCACGTACAACGAGCCGTCGGGGGCAAACTCCATGTCCACCGGGCGGAACTTCTGATCGTCACCCCAGTATAAGTTCTGCCGAAACTCGCTGTGGTAGCCGGTGCCGTCGTCCACCAACGTGTGCTGTTTGGCTCCCAAGTAGCCGATGGTATTGTTGATGAGCCAGTCGCCCTGCACCGCGTCGGGGAAGTGCCGACTGGAGACAAATTCCAGTCCAGAGGTGGGACGCACCCGGTGGGCTTCTTCTACCAGGCTTCTCGTATTGGGCATCGAAGTGGCGTAGCGGGGTTTCACCGTGCCGGGCATCATCCAGTGCACGTCGGGGTTCGAGGTGCTGGCGAAGAAGTTCTGCCCCCACTCGTCAAAGGCAATGCCCCAGGGATTAGGAATGGGCAGTTGGGCGGTGCGCTCGAGCCGGTGGCGCTGCGGCTGGTAACGGTAGAAGCCGCCGTTGGTGGCGCGCACCGGTCCGTAGGGGGTTTCCACGTTGGTGTGCAAAAAAATTCCTTCACCCATATAAATGGCTCCCGACGGATCGGCGGTGTAGGTGCTGTGGGCGTGGTGGGTATCATGGTCGTCGAAGCCGCTGAGCAGCACCTCGCGGGTGTCGGCCCGGTCGTCGCCGTCGGTATCGGTCAACAGAAACAAATTGGTGCCTTGCGATAGGTACACGCCTTCCGGAGCAAGTTCGAACCCCAGTGGTAGGTGCAAGCCATCGGCAAAGGTGGTCTGTTTATCCGCTTTTCCGTCCTGGTCGGTATCTTCGAGGATGATGAGCTTGTCGTCGGGCTTCCGGTCGCCCGGACGGTAGTGGGGGTAGCTGGGCATGGTGGCCACCCATAGCCGACCCTGGTTGTCAAAGGACAACTGCACGGGGTTGGCCAGGTCGGCAAAGTCTTCTTCCGAGGCAAACATCTCGATCTTGTAGCCCGGAGCGGCGTGCAACTTCGCCAGGGCGTCTTGTCCGTAGAGATAGGTGGTGTCGTTGCTCTGGCCCGGATCGTAGTTGGTTTCTACCGTTGGCAGTTTATCCGTGGTTTGGTCGGCAGCCGACAAGTCCATCTTCTTACCCTGAGTTGCCTGCCAGATGGCCTGGTCCCGCAGGGCGGTCATCTCTCTGATCTTAGCGATTTCGTAGGGGTAATTGTCCGGCCCGAAGGGATCGTAGCGCCGACCGTAGGCGTGCACCCCGTTGGGAATTTTGAAGTCCTGGTGCCACATCCAGTTTTTTTCCTGCACCGCCGCGTGCACCAGTTTGCGGTTCGCCTCGTCAACGGCCGTTCCTGAGTCAAACAAACGATCGGTAAGCAGCGTAGCCAATCGGGTGTAGCCCGCGTCGTTGAGTTGAAAGCCGTCGATGGTGAGCGGTTCCTTGCTTTCGGCGTACCACTGCTGGCTAGGGTTGAAGATATCCACGAACGGCACGTTATTGTGCGCGGCCACCTGGCGGATCGCTTCGGTATACTGCTGAAGATTCGCGTTCTCCCGTTCACCGTTGGGCAGGTCGTACTTTTCAGAGAGGTCTTCAAAAGCCGTGGGCGATACCAGCGCCAGTTGGGGAGGAGAAGCTCCGTTGTAGGGTTGGTTGAGCGTGTGTTGCACGAAAGCGTCCAGTTCAGCCCGAAAGTTGTCGAGCCCGGCTTCGCCCTGAAACGATTCGTTGTAGCCGAAAAAGGCAATAATCATATCGGCTTCAAGGTGCGTAAGCCACTCGTCGGGTGAAGGAAAGTGCCCCTGACTATCGGAGTTTTCGGCTAGCTCGGTGTGGAACTCTTTGGCCCCCGGAAACGCCCAGGGCGACTCCCGGGCGGAGTGGGGGCGAAACCCTGGAGTGTTGCCCCCATCGCCCATGTTGCGGATAAACAGCAGGCTGTCGGGATAGCGCAGCTGTAGTTCGGTCTCAAAATGGCCGTAGTGCATCATCCGGGACGGCAGGTTGTTGCCGACCAGCACAATGTGCGACCCTTGCCGAATGTTCAGGGCAGGAGAATCGGGGGAGGAGCAGCGGGTGTTTAGGGTGATTAGAGTTACGCCTAATGCGTAGAGTACTATTGGTATAGAGTTTTTTCGGTGCATCGCTATTTCTGTCTTGTTAGGTTCTGTTACTTATTCTTTTTCTACCTTCACGTAGTAAGCTGCGAAAGCTTCGTCTGCTTGATTAGTGAACCAAGCGCTGAGTTGGTGCTCACCTTCCGTTAGCGGCACTGCGAAGGAAACTCCTCGTCCGGAGGTGGCACGAACGGGCTGCCTTCGCTTTATGTCACCGATGGCTACTCCGGCTTCTTTTAAATTCAAACTTTGGCCAGCGACCATCGGACCCACGGTGGTACCTGGCAAGGCGGGGTGGGTCGGCAGGGCGGCGGTTAAGTCTGCTTCCACTTCGGGCGGCCAGCGCATCAACGTGATTTCATAGGTTCCGGGATCAGTTACGCTGATGGCATACCAGCCCTGGCTTTTTGTTCCCTGCCGTATTTGTTCCTGGTTCCAGGGCACCAGGGCCGCGCCTTCTTCCATGTGCATGTCGTGAACCCGCAGCAAGGTCACCGGTTCGTGCGCCGTGCCTATCCGGATGGCAGGTGTTTCGGCGAAGCCCGGAGAAATGTCGTTCCACCACCTTTCGTAATCAGCCCTTAGTTGTTGCACCACGGCCGGATGCTGGCGCGCTACATCACGTTGTTGGGCTAAGTCCTGGTCAAGGTGATAAAGTTCCTCACCGTTAATCAATCGCCAGGGGCCACGCATGGTCGAAGATTGTCGCCATTTTTGAGGTTTTTCCAACCGTTGAGAGTCAGTAATCAGCGTGCGGATGGGTAGCTGATCAGTCTGCCCCCGAAGGGCGGGGTTCAAACTTATGCCATCAAAAGCCAGACTGTCGGGTGTTTTCAACTTTAGTAGGTCCACCAGCGTGGGCAACAGGTCAATATGAGCGGTCAAATCATCCACATCCTGGCCCGCCGGCATGTTGCCCGCGGGCCAGCGGATAAAGCAGGGCACCCGGTGTCCCCCCTCGTACATGCTGCCTTTTTTTCCGCGCATCCCGGCGTTGAAGCCCTGTTCAGCCATACCCGTTTGCGGGTCAAGTTCCGCGCCTGCACTGCTGCCATTGTCGGTCATGAACACTAGCAGCGTGTTTTCTTCCAGGCGGTTCCTTCGTAGGTAATCCATCAACCGGCCCACGTTTTCGTCTACGTTGGCAATCATCCCATAGAAAGCAGGGTTGGGAATAGCATGGTCGCCGATGTATGGAGCTACATATTGGCTGTCTACATAATAAGGGCTGTGCGGGGCGTTGGTTGATAGGTAACAAAAGAAGGGCTGTTCTTCCCGCTTTTGATCAATGAAGCGAATGGCGTGCTCAAACCAAACGTCGGTGCAGTAGCCAGTCACTTTTTTGGGCTTCCCGTTGTGGAAGTAAGTATCGTCGAAATAGTTATTGTTCCAGTAATCCGGTCCCTGACCCACTCCGCCGCCGCCGTGCACCAGCACCTCTTGGAAGCCCCGATCCTGCGGACGAAAGGGGTAGTTATCACCTAGGTGCCATTTTCCAAAGATGCCCGTAGCGTATCCGTTGTCTACAAAAATATCGGCCATCGTAATTTCGCTTTCTCGCAACAGCGACCTTCCTCCCACGGTGTGCCACACTCCCGTTCGGTTGGCGTAGTGTCCCGTCAGAAGCGCCGCCCGGGTGGGAGCACAGGTGGGACTCACGTGAAAATTGGTTAGCCGAATGCTCTCCTGATAAAGCTGATTCAGGTGCGGAGTCTTGAGCCAGGGGTTGCCGTGGCAGCCCAGATCTCCATACCCCTGGTCGTCGGTGATGATCAGGATAACATTGGGTTGAGCGCGGTTGGAAAGATGAGATGAGCCAAAAGTAGTTGCACCACCGCACAGCCAGATCATTGTGATCATGCTGATCCACCAAATTACCCTGCGCATCTTCATCGTCGAAGGTCTTAGGATTGTGCGTGCTTTCGCAGCATTTCTCGAATGAATGCTAATCCCTGTTCGGCCATGTGCCAGGGTTGGGCAAACTCGCGCCACACGTTGATGGCGTTGGCAAAGTCCGGATCGTTGCGGGTGAACCCCTCAATGGTGAGCCACCCTTGGTAATCCATGGCGGCCAACCGAGCAAAGGTTTCGTCCCAGGGCACGTGCCCCTCGCCGGGGGTGCCCCGGTCGTTTTCGCTGATGTGCACGTGGCGCAGGTGCGGGGCAATGGTCAGCAACGCGCCATCAATTTTCTTCTCCTCGATGTTGGCATGGTGGGTATCGAACATGGCTTGCACCTGCGGGTGGTCTACCTTGGTGATCAGGTGCTTGAGCTGCTCCATGGTGTTGCACAGGTAGCACTCGAAGCGGTTCAGGGCTTCCGGGGTGAGCAAAACGTTTACTTGGGCGGCGTAGTCCCCGGCCGCGTGCAGGGCCTCGGCACTCCAAGCATACTCCTGCTCCTGCGGAGCGTGCTGGGCGAAAGTGGCGAAAGCCGAATGGAATGGGCCGCACATGAGCGAGGCGTTCAGGTCCACCGCCCGGTCGATGGCCCAGCGCAGGCGCTCTTGTCCCCGCTGACGGACGGCCGCCGACGGATCAATAATGTTCTCTTCGGCGTTGAGCACAAACACGGTGGTCACCTCCAGGCCAATGTCCTGCGCGTGGCGTCCCACGGTGCGATAGGCCGCTTCGTCGGGAGAGCCAATGAGAAACTCCACCCCGTCGTAGCCAATCTTCCGAAGGCGGTCCAGGATGGGCAACAGGTCTTCGGAAACTACTGCCGACCAGGCCAGTACGTTGAAACCAATCTTGTTCATAGTTCTTTGAGTCGAATATTTTGATATTCTACGCGCATGGGCGGACCAACGTGCACCTGCACTCCGAGCAGCCCGGCCATTTTTCTATTCACCGTATCCTGGTCGATCACCTCGCTCATCAGCACTCCGTTGACGAAGTGCTGCAAGCGATTGCCCCGAACCACCAGGTGGCACTCGTTCCAGTCTCCCCCTCGGATAAGGGTTTTCAACGAATCGGATTGACCCAGCGAGGCCGTCACCTGCCGGTTGCTCCAAGCATTGTTTTTTACGTTGGCGCGTAGCGCGCCGGTTTCACTGGGGTTGGGCTGACTGCCAACGGTGGCTTGCTCGCCGCGGTAGGCCAGGGTGGTGCGCTTCCGCTCTTCGTAGTTCTGCCCGGTGTAGGTATTTTTGCCGTCGATGTCGGCCTGATAGCCCCGCAGGGCGTACGGAATGGTGTCGATCCGTTCGCTGCGGTAGTTGATGCCGCTGTTGCCGGATTCGGTGATCCGAAAGTTAGTTTTCAGCTCAAAATTCGCCGGTTGGCCGCCCTGCCAAATGAGAAATGAGTTTGAGGAAAGAGCGTTGCCGGGAAGAATTTCGCCGATGATACTTCCGTTTTCGGCTCGCCACAGCGTGGTATCGCCCTCCCAACCGTTCAGGGTTTCACCATCGAAGATGGCGACAAAGCCCGCTGCATCCGGCTGGTTCGGCATCGGCACCTCAGCGAATGCATCCGCCAAGGAATCCTGCTGAACAGTGGACTGGCAGCCGCCGAGCGACAAAGCCAAGATTGATCCCAAGAAGATGGGCGAACGTATCGGGTTTTTCAGCATAAAGCAGTTGATCATCAATCCCTTCCTTGGTTGTAAAACACAAAAAGGCCGTCTTTTCCGGCGGCAACGATGTCTTTTTTTCCGGAACCGTTCACGTCGGCAACGCTAAAGTAGATGCCGAGTCCCTTGCCTTCTCCCGGCGGACCGTAACTAACCACTTGTTTGCTAAAGCTTTCGCCGTTCCATTGGTAGTAGTAAATGCCCACGTGGTCGTTGCCCCCCGGATCCTTCCCGTTGTGCGCCCGGTATCGTTTTCCGGTGACCAGTTCCGGCTTCCCATCATCATCCAGGTCGACCCACTGCATGGTGTGAAACTGAGCGTGGTAGGGATCGATCGGGTGCTTGATCCATTCCTTTTTGCCGGTTTCCTGACCAGGGCGCTGTTCGTACCAGTCCAGGCCGTAGTCGTGCGCTTGTCCGGCCACCAGGTCCGGCTGACCGTCTTGATTGACGTCGGCGACGACGATAGGAATGCTCGCTTTGTCCAAATCAAAGTCAGCGTGAAACGTCCACGTATCCTGGTAGGGTCGCTCCGGAGCTTCGGCCCAACCGTGATGGACGATCAGATCACCCCGGCCGTCGCCGTTGATATCTCCGAAGCCCAAGCCGTGCCCGTGCTCACCCAGGATTGAATAGGCCCGAAACGTTCCGGTTCCTTTCCCTTGTCTATCAAGAACCAAGCGGTAGATTATTAATGAATCGTTGGGGGTGTTAGGAATAATCTCTGGTGTGCCATCGCCATCCACGTCCCAGGCAGCGGTGGTCTCCACGTTGCCGGTTTCGGCAATCAGGTGCTCGGGCCACTCCTGCTCGGTTCCGGGATTCTCCTTCCACACCAGGCGTTTGCCGAACCAGCCGCCGGTAATAAAATCCGTCCAACCGTCGCCGTTCACGTCCATCGGAACGGTAGAGAAGTCGTCCCAGTACTCGCCGTAGCGCTGCGCGGACCCAATGGCGTGCCGAGCGGTGAATTCCGGTCCCTGGTACCAGAATCCTCCCGACACGATGTCCGGCAGTTGATCATTGTTAACGTCAAACACGGCAACCGACTCAAAGCTCTCGGAAGCCAGTTGCTGCTTCACGAACTTAAGGGCGCCGGTATTCTCTTCAGTGGGCACCTGAGCGTTAACCTCCCAACCGCCTAGCAAAAGGAAAGTCAGGGCAAGCTCTTTTCCGATGCAATGGCGAAAACAAGGTACGTACGGCAAATCCGACATCATACGAGCTACTCAAGGGGTATGGTTTGCAGGTAGGCCAACCTACTCGAGGCTGGCCGAGGCTGAACTGTTTTCTCCCTGGTAGATCGGAGCATCGGGATCACCCCCGGCCATTAGGTAGGCGATCAGATTGCGAAGCTCGTCTTCGTTGAGCGGGTTGATGAGTCCGGGCGGCATCACCGACACGGCCGATAGCTTACGTTCAGTCACTTCGGCCTTGGCAATCTCGCGAATCACGTCGGGCGCAAAGGGGTTTTGCGACAAGTAGTACGTGTTATCGTCCTCCCGGGTGAGCTTGCCCACTACTGACTGCCCATTCTTCAGGTACAGCACCGTGGAAGCGTACTGGTCGGAAATTACTTCGTTGGGTTCCAGGATGGCGGTCATCATGTCCTCCGGAGAGAACCGGGTGCCCAGTTGCGTGAGGTTGGGCCCGATGATGCCGCCCTCGCCCCGCATGCTGTGGCAGGTGGCGCAGCGCGTGGCCAAGTACATATTGTGGCCCACCTCAAAATCACGGTTTTCCATCCATCCGCTGTCCAGCACCGCCACGGCATTCTCGAGTTCCCAGCGCTTCCACGGGCCCTCGGGTTGGGGCACGTTGGCCAGGTTTTTTCCGTCGTTGCCGATGAGCGAGTCGCCCGACATGGTATTATAGAAGGCAAACTCGCTCTTGGGCACGTGGGTGAGGGCTTCCTTGCGGGCTTTGTCGATGAAACCGATGTAGCTGTTGCCTCCCTCAAAGTCGAAGGCTTGGTAAAACCATTTGAAGTAGCGCTCGCGCAGTTCGGGCGTCCAGCCTGCCCGTTGCTCGCTCAGCACGGTGGCGTAGTAGGTCTGCTGCGCCGGGGGCACGTTCTTGAGCATGTTGGCGATGTCGATCCCGTACTGCGGGTTGCGAAGAATCAGGTCGGTGCCGTCGGTGGCACCTTCGGCCTGCTGCGTTGCCCCGCTACGGTCGTCTTCCAGCAGCGCCAGGGTAGTTTCAATGACCTTCGGATCGTCCAGGGCGGTCAGCAGTTTGCTCAGCGAGGCGTTGAGCACTTCCTGATCGGCGGGATAGTGCGGGCTGAGGTAAGCGATAACCTGCTGTCGGGTGGCCCCGGTGGGGGTGCCCATCCGGGCGATGGTGAGCTCGACGGCCCGCAACAAGTCTACCTGCTGCCGGTCAGTCAGGGCGTCGTAGTCTACGGCGCACAGGCGATCCAGCATCTGGTTTTTCAGACCTTTGTTGCCCTGTCGGGCCAGGGCCACCATGCTTTGCACCAGAGCGATTGGATCTTGCTCACTCAGCGCTTTGCTTTGCCACTGGGCCACGGGCTGATGCTCGACGGCCACCCGGGCGGCGTAGCGCACGAAGCGATCTTCGTGATTCAGGTAAGGCCAGGCCGCTTCCAGTCCGCCCGACTTGCCATCCTCGTGGTAGGCCTCCAGTTTTGTTCTGATCTGCTGCGCTTCGGTAGGGGTTGTTTCTTCGAAGGCCGCTAGCACCACGTCCGGCTCTCCGTCGTAGTACACCCGGTAGAGGTCAGACTCGAGCCGCCGCCCGCCGGTCATGAAGTACATCGCCCCATCGGGCCCGATCACGCCATCGGTGAGGGGCAGGGGCATGCCGGAGACAAATTCTTCTTTTTCGCCGGAGTAAGTAGCGCCATCGGGCTGCAAATGAACGGCGTAGATGATCCCAAAGCTCCAATCGTAGGCAAACAGGGCATTCTGGTACTTGGCCGGAAATTTGGCCTTCGCACCGTGCAACACCCCGGTGGGCGAGCCCTGCCCGATGTTGAGCACCGCGGGCAGGTTGTCGGGGTAGGCGGGTGACCACTTGGCGTTGCCGCTGCGCCAGCCAAATTCGGCACCGCTGGGCACGTGGCAGATGCGGGTGGGGCGGTACCAGGGCATCCCCAAATCCCACTCCATGTCCGAGTCGTAGGTAAACATATCGCCAACATCGTTGAAGGCGATGTCAAAGGCGTTGCGGAAACCTCCGGCCACCATTTCCCAGCGTTCGCCCAGCGAATCGATGCGGGCAATCCACCCGCCGGGAGCGGCGCGGTCGTTGGCGTGACCGCGGGGGTCTAGTATTTTAGGAAACAGGTTATCATCTTCCCAGACCTTCGGCAGGCGGTAGGCGTCCATCTCAGGGAGGTCGGTGTGGTTGCCCGCGATCACGTAGAGCGACTGCCCGTCGGGGGCCAGCACGATGCTGTGCGGACCGTGTTCTCCGGCTCCTTCCAGTTGCTTGAGCAGGGTGATTTTGTCGAACTGATCGTCGCGGTTGGTGTCCTGCAAGCGGTACAGCCCACTTCCTTTGTCAAACTTGTTTTCTTCGTCATTCTCATCCACGCGGTGGTTCACCATCACGTAGAGGCTATTGAAGGCCCATAGCAATCCCTGGGCGAAGCCCATCTGAATCACCGAGTCGGCCACCGGCGCCTCGTTCTGAATCTGGAGCCGTTCAATAACCGGAGTTAGCGAATCAGATCCAATCGGGGCCAGGTCGAGCCGGTACAACGCCCCGTACTGATCGGAAGTGATGAGCCGCCCCCGATCATCAAAGGTCATGGCCACCCACGAGCCCCTATTGCTGTCCGATGGACTGTAGAGATGCTCGGCTCGGAAACCTGACTGTAGCTTGAGCTTATCGAGTTTTGGACCGAGGGGCACTTTTGTTTCAGCCTCGGATTCTTGTTCGTCTTGCCGGTTGCAAGAAATCAGCAGCGAGGCAATCAGGAGAATTGCCAGGAAAGGGTAAGCAGCAGGGCGATTGAATTGCATAAGGAGCCGTTGGTAGTGGATAAGATGAGGTGACTGCGTGAATCTGTTCGTTGACTGGAAACTCAGTCGATAAACGCCGGTTAAATTTAGCATTTTATCTTATTGATCGCACGTTCGCGGAAAATATTATAAAGCTATGGCAAGCTAGAATAATAATCAGCCGACCGTAGGCTATCCTCAAGGTCGTAGCGGTAGTTCCACTGCTTCATGTACTCATCGGCTGGTAAGAACGCGTCCTGTACCGCATCAAGCTTCTGCTGTAGTAGCTGTTTCAATTCACCTTGCACCGTTGCGTGCGCGGAGTCGTTCACCAGGTTGTTCATCTGGTAGGGGTCCTGCTGATCGTCGTACAACAACCAGGGGCCGGTCAGGTCGCGGGCGTAGGTGTAGCGCTCGGTCCGGATGGCCCGGTATTCTTTGCCCCCCTGCTGAAAGCTCCACTGATGAAAAGGCACAGGCGCCTGCACCAGGGCCGCCTCTTCCGGATAAGGTACTTTACCGGTCAGCGCCTGAGACAAATCTGTTCCTTCGACCGACTCCGGCACCGCCAGGTTGCTCAGACCAAGCAGCGTAGGCAGAATATCCGGAGTGTTGAGGGGTTGGCTGATCTTCTGGGGCGACAGTTGGGCCGGATAGCGTAGCAGCATCGGCACCCGCAACGATTCGTCCCAGGGACGCTGCTTTTTCATCATTCCCTGCGACAGCAGCATGTCACCGTGATCGGAGGTGAACACCAAAATAGTGTTTTCAGTAAGCTTTTCCTCGTCTAACGCCGCCAGTAGGTTGGCCATTGCCTGGTCCAGGGCGGTGCAGTGGGCGTAGTACCCCGCCAGCATCTGCTGCGCACTGTCCCGCAGGACTTCGGGCACATTAGGGTTCACCCGGATGGTCGCCGGATCGTACATCGCCTGATACTCTGCCGGAGCGGTATGGTAAGGAGCGTGCGGCGATCCCCAGGAAAGTACCAGCACAAAGGGTTGCTCTTTCGCTCGGCGCACGTAGGCGATGGCGCTGTCGGTTTGCGCAAACGCATCGTAGCCGGACCAGGTGTGCTGCGCATCGTTTTCGTCGAAATACGATGAGTTATTATAGTCGTGCGTCACCTCGCGCACCTTCCAATAATCGAATCCCTGGCGGCGATCTTTTAGAACCGGTCGGTTGCGCGCCGCATGAAATTCTTCGCCCCGAGCGTGCCCGTTGAGGTGCCACTTGCCGATGTAGCCCGTCTGATAGCCCGCTTCCTTATAAATTTCCGCCATCGTCAGCGCTTCGTTCCTTAGCGGCTTGTCGTTGTAAAACACTCCGTGCGTGAGCGGATATTGGCCGGTGAGCAGACTGGCCCGAAAAGGGGCGCAGACCGGCAGCACGGCTACGGCGGTGTTAAACACTACGCTTTCGCTGGCCAGTGCATCCAGATGCGGAGTTTGCACGTCGGGGTTCCCGGCGTAGCCCGTGGCTTGCGCGCGCCACTGGTCGGCTAGCACGATGATCACATTGGGTTGAACGGTAACCGCTGCTTCCGGGTGTGCCGAATTCGACGAGTTACAGCTCGTTTGGATGGCGATGATGGATGCCAGGCCAACAAGATAACGCTTGCCAGAAAAAATTATAGGTTGCATAAAAAGATTGATTAGCGCTGAAAATACCGACTAAATATCAGAAACAGCGTTCCGCACAGCAGCCAGGCGGGCAGCGTTACAAAGGAAAGAAACACGTCGAACCGAAGAGAAATAAAATAAAACAAACCAAAGCTAACCACCCAAGCCAACAACACCGCTCGGTTAACGGCACGGTTGGTCACCTCAGCATACTTGGGAACAACCCCCGCCCGTTGCGCGAAGAAATGCTCAAAGGCGATAACAGCTCCGAAGGGGGCCAGAATAAATCCGTAGAGCGCAACAAAATCCAGTAGTTTCATAGCGAAAGCCGGAAAAATGCCCGCCACAGTGGCAATGGCTCCGGCTAGCATAGTCACCGTAAAGGTAGATTGCTTCGGTAGAACTGCCTGAAAGGCCAGTCCGGCCCGGTAGATGGTGGGGTTCGCGGTGGTCCAACCGGCCAGCACCACGGCAATAATTCCAAAGACTCCGATAGCGCTGTAGGCCAACGGTCCGGGAGCCACCGGTGGAGCCTCCCCGTTCGTTAAAAAGGCCTGGGCTTCGGGCGACTTCAGGTACACAGCGTAGAGCAGCGCGGCGGCAATCCAGGCCAGGTAGTGGCCCACGTACATCCCCGCCGCGGTGGTCCATCCGGCGCGGGCGTTTCGGGCAAAGCGGAACACCGACAGGTCGGACATGCCCACGTGCATGGCCGCGTTGGCAAACCACGACCACATCACCACGTGCCAGAAAGTGTACTTGAGCTGCCCTGGGAAGGGCTCACTGCCCGTGCCCCACAGGTTCCAAAAATCAGCGAAGCTGCGCACGTCCAACTGACCCAGCGCCACCCCCCCGCAGGCCAGAAAAGCCAGCACAATGAGGGGGGCCATCCAGTTGGCCGCGCGGGCCACCGTGTCGTAGCCCCGCGCGGCAATGATGGAAATAACGGCGCCGATCATAACCACAATCACCACCCATAAGGCTCCCGTGGGCAGGGTGTCCGACAGTTGCGGCATGGGCAGGTTGAAGGGGACGCCCACGGCGGTGGCCGAAACGGTGATCATCGCTCCCGCCAAGAAACAAAAAAGAATGCCATTGGCCAGGTTGTAGCCGATCACCAGCTTGCGGCCGCAGATTTTTTCGAGCTGATAGTAGAGCGTAAGGCGGTGGCGTACGGCGATTTCAGCGGTCAAAAAACGCCAACTCAGCACCGCCAGTAGGTTGCCCAGCAGCAGCCCCACGATCAGGTCGAAGGCGCTGACTCCGGCGGTTAGAAATAGCGGACCAATCATAAACTCGGTACCCGCGGCGTGCTCTCCGGCATACATCCCCAGAAAGCTTGGCCACCGCTTACGCGCCGATGGGGGCACGGGTTGTCGTTCGAATTCGCCCCCGGCAATTTCCTCGGCGACTGCTTGTTCAGCATTGTATTGACTCATTGGGCATTGATACTACTTCCTGCGGTAATATCCAAAGCCTAAGCAAAAATACAAAGCAACAGCGTATTGATAATCAAATAAAACGAAGTGCGACGGACTACCGCTCCACCGGGGCTTGTCGGTCGAAGCGCAGCCGCAGCACCAACTCGTGGCTGTTGGGGAAGTGGTTTGCGCTGCCGGTCAGCGAATAGGCGTACGTGAAACCGATTATCGGGGTGATCTCGGCTCCGGCCAACACGTTGAGGCCGTAGCGCTGCCGGTAACCCGCTCCGCCCCAGAATTTCTTTCGGAACGAGGCTTGCAGCATTCCTTCCCACTGGCTATCAAATTCGGCTGCGTAGTGGTAAAGCAAGGTCGGAGTAATCTTCCAATCGGTGAGGTGGGGAATGAAATCGTAAGACGCCGAACCAATCAGATGATTCAACGGGCGAAAACCGCCAAGCGGGGCGTGGTCGTTGCCGTAGGGCAAGGTATTGGTGAACCGGGGAACGGCCAGCCCCAACGTGAATCGTTCGTAGCGATAGCGAATGCCTAGTCCGCCGTCCAACACCAGTCCGGGATCATGGTAAGAAGCCACCGCCGGATCGTCGGGATCGTCGATCCGACCCGTCCGCAGGGTGTTGAGGCGAAAGCCCAGCGACATACCGAAGCTGAGCCACTGCTTGGGTCGGTTGCTCATCTGAAAGCGGTAGCCCGCCGTGAGTTGCGTGCTCAAACTGTTGAAAGGACCCTCGGCCAGGTTGGTCAGGTTAGCTCCCAGGCTAAGCCGGTAGATCGGCTTCTCGAAGGTGATTGAGGCCAGCGTCGGAGCGCCTTCGGTGCCCGTCCACTGCTTTTTGAAGGACGTATGAAGCTGGGTTTGCCGGTCGGCTCCCACCGCCGCGGGATTGTGGACAAAGGGGTTGACAAAGTACTGGTTCTGAACCGGTATCAGCTGGGCTGATGCAGGAGAGACAAGCCCGGTAATAACCGCGAAGAGCAAAAATACGTTGAATAGTTTCATGGCAATATGCGTAGGAAACCCGTCGCCTTTAGGCAGGGGAGGTATTCCAAAGTGGATAAACGTTTCAATGTATGGAACAAATTTCGTATATTGTGTACGTGAAACTAACCGCCAAAGTCCATCTTCAACCCACTGCTGAACAAGCTGAATCGCTGCTTCAAACCATGCGAGAAGCTAATATCGCTTGTGATCGCATCTCTGCTTGGGCGTGGGAGAACAAGACTTGGGGACAGTACAAAATCCATCACGGTACCTACCACGACATCAAAGCGTCTACCCGCCTTTCGGCGCAAGTCGTGGTACGCTGTATTAGCAAAGTGACCGATGCTTACCGCGCGGCGGACCGCAAACTGGACAGAAACCGGGTCGCCAGCCGATGCCAAAGGCAATTCCGGCCGATGGGAGCTATCACTTACGACAGCCGGATTCTTTCCTATAAATTTGACAAATGCATCGCTTCGGTCTGGACAGTGGAAGGTAGACAAAAGATTCCCTACCTGACGGGTGAACATCACGCCCGTTTGCTTGAATACGCGCAAGGGGAAGCAGATTTGGCGTATGTGAAGGGAAAATTCTACCTGCTTCAAACCTGCGACATCCCGCACGAAGCCGAACAGAAATTTGACGATGTAATAGGCATTGATCTCGGTATTACTAATATCGCTGCCACCGACGATGGAAAAACATCTGCAGGTGAAGACTTGAATCACCTTCGCTCGCAGAGACAGAAAGTACGTACGGGGCCGCCCGGCGGCTCGTTGCAATCCAAAGGCACACGAAGGGCTAAACAAGTCCTCAAACGGCTTAGTGGGAGAGAACGAACCACGGTTAAGATTCAAAATCACACCATTGCCCGACAAATTGTTGCTAAAGCGAAAGCCGAAAAGAAGGCAATTGCTATTGAAGACCTGAAAGGTATCCGTAACTCTACGAATAAGAAGCTTCGCCGTTCTCAACGAGGCTTGCACAACCGTTGGTCTTTTTACCAACTGCAACAGTTTATCGGCTACAAGGCGCAACGGGAAGGGATACCCGTTTACGTGGTTCCTTCGCCCTACACTTCGCAGACTTGTTCTTGCTGCAAGAAGATAGGTAAGCGTAATGGTGAGAAATTCTCTTGTGAGACTTGCGCCGCGTCCACGGTGGATGTTTCCCATGCAGACACTAATGCTGCGCGGAACATAGCGAGTTGGGGCCGATCTGTAATCCGGCCTGAAAGCTCGACACTGTTTTGCGATATACATAGTTTCGTAGAGCATGTGCGTCAGGGTTAAAGCCCTTGCCCTTTAGAGCTGGGGATGATTACGGTTTGTTTAGATTAGTACAGGATGGTTACGTAGCCGGTTACCGCTTTTTTCTGGCCCGCCACCACGATAGAATAGTAGTACACTCCGGCCGGAAGGGCCCTGCCCTGGTGCGTGCCGCTCCAGTCCTGCCGGTAGTTGTCCGTCTCAAAAATCGGCTGTCCGGTGCGGGTCACCACCCGAATGTGGTAGCTGCCTAGGTCCTGGAGCCCGGCAACGGCCCACACGTCGTTGCGGCCGTCGCCGTTGGGAGTGATGAGATTAAAGGCTTTTAACGGACCCGCCAGGGCCGGATCATCCGGGTCTAGGGGGTTGGGAAGGCTTGGATCAGGATTAGCCGGGTCAGGATTTGCAGGATCGTCCGGATCGGGCACCGTTGCCAGACATGGTTCATCGTCGGCCCGAAAGCACGCATCTTCCGGGATAAAGGCCAGTTCCACCTCGTCTTCGTTGGCGGTTTCCCACACGTTGCGGTTCCACACGGCCAGGTACACCTCCGGGTTGCTCAGCGACCCGTCGTCCGCGAGCGTATTGTAAGGCTCAGCCTGAAAGGCATTGTCGGTGGTGATCAGCCTTCCCTGATCTGTTTGAGCCAGGTACGCTACTTTGCCGTAGCCAAAGGCGACGCGGTTTTCTGATCCGTTGCCTCCTTCCCGCGAGAAAACGCCCCACAGCAGCCGGGTATCAAAGTCCGGGGTAGTCATCAGCACGTACTGGTCGCCGACGTACGCTCCCACCAGCTCCCCGTTCACGTTGAACACGTCGCGGTCCTGAATCTGGAAGGCCGACTGACCCACCAGCAGCACGTTGCCCTGATCGTCCACTTCCAGATCGCCGTGGCGATTGCGGTGGGTGTTGGTTTTTCCGTTACTGAGGCGGGCGTGCACAAATTTCCCTTTCTTTACCAACCCGTTGGTTGGGTCTATTTTTCCCAGAAACGTGATGTGGCACGCGCCGCAGGAGTTGGTGCCGTCGGTAAAGAAGTCGTTGCCGTTCAGCGCAATTTTGTTGGTGAGTCCTTGCCCGTCGTAGGCGAATACGGTGAAGCCTCCGGGACCGCCGCCCGCGGTTTCACCGGCCACGTAGAGCTGGTCGGCGGTGGCCTTCACGTGGTAGATGCGGGTGTCGGCGCCGTTTTCGTTGGTGTTGATTTCGTTGGCCCCGAACCCCCAGGTTTTCCAGGCTTCCCGGACGGTTTCATCCAGGGTGTAGGCGCGTAGATACGCCACCTGTAGCACCGAACTGGCCTGGGTGTAACCCACCACGTAGTACTGCCCTTGACTGGCGCTGATCTCCACGTTGTTGATGTGGCCTCCGTTGTTGTCCAAATTTGCATTCACGTGCATCACTGAGCCATCAGAATCATAAAGTTTCACCTGACCCGGTCCGTTCGAGGCAGAGGCTACCACCCCCACCACCCGACCGTCGTCGGCCATGGCCAGGCGGGGCCGTTCGGACAGCGACTCGGCGCTCGACCACTTGAGGGTGTAGTCAGGGCGTAGCACGGCCACCCCAAAGCTGCCAATAACGGCAATCTCGCCCCCGGCGTTCACGTCCATATCGTACACTGCTTCGCCCAGCACGATGGTCATAGTCAACTGCATTCCATCGGCACTCAATGCGTAGATTTTGCCCCGGTCGTTTTCGGAAGCCCCGAGCACCGGGGTGGTTGGGGCGTCCATGTTTTGGTTGAAATTTCCGGCCACCAGCAGCGCCCCACCCGGCGTAAAGGTAGTCTGCGCCACCTCGTTGGCCCCTGTCCCGCCCAGGTAGGTGCCCATTTCCAGATGCAGGTTTTTGACCTTGCCGGGCTGATTGTAATCCGGTACGTAACGATACATGCCGACCCGTTGCGGTTCGTCTTGATCAGAGCAGTTGCCCTGGGCATCCCGCTTCACCCGCATCTCGGCCAAAAAGGTGGCTCCGTTGTCGGGGGTCACAAAATTTTCCATGCGCTCGATGCACTCCAGCCCCTGGTTGGTCAGTGAGGTGGTCACCGCTTGGTCTACGCGGGAGAAGCCACCGTTGCTTTCTTGCAAAAACAAATAATCGGATGAGATAAAGAGCAGCGCCCCGGTACGGTAGAAGTACTTAAACCAACCGCCGTCGGTTTTCTCGTAGAGTCCCTGTTCGGTTTTCACGAAGAGTTTTTGGTGTCCGACGTCCGTAAAGATCGGACCGACCGGTCCGAAGCCATTGCCGGTGATATTAATCGCGTTGAGACCGGCAGTGGCACTGATCCAGCGGGTGCCATCCCATTCGTATACCCCGCCCGTGCCGTTGTTGTCACGGTAATCAAAGGTGCTGTAGTGATATACTTTGCCGTTGGTTAGGGCAATGGGATGTTGGGGGTTGCCGCCCTTCCCCTTGATCAGTAAGGGCTGGTCGGGGTTTCTTAGGTAGGTAATAGTTTGCTGATCGATATTTACCTGAAGCACAAACTCTTCGGTAACTTGTAAGCCCAAATCCGGATATTCTTGCCCCGTTGATTCGCTTTCGATGCGGCAGGGTACGTAGAGGAAGTCGCCCAGGGCGTCGATGCCCCGCGAAAGGGCTAACCCAAGGTCGGGCAGGGTAATCACTTTCTCCCAAGTGCCCGCCGCAACGTTAAGTTCGTACACCTCCTGGCTATCGCCTCCGGGAATCCCAAAGATGCGCGTGCCACTGCTCACCAGGGCTGAGTAGCCGTACTGGTTGAGCCGGGGAGCAACCTTGGTCCATTGATTAGCGGCCGGATCGTAGCGATACACTCCGTCGCGCGTTTCGCCGCCCGAGTGGTTGCGGATAAAGGCAAATACGCGCCCGTCGTTCAGCGTGAGCGTGCTGGTTACCTCCAATGATTCACCCGCTGCGAAATCCGCCAGGCCCGCGTTGGCCTCCTCCCAGGCACCGGTTTGGCCTTGAGCCACGTTGGTAAGCAAGCATAACGAAAGCAGAAGGGTAAATCCGGGGGGGATTAAATATCGGTAGGAGCGAACCGCTATCAAGATATTCATAGGGAGAAAAATCATCAGGCAAACTGTCAACGTGCGTGGTCTGGCGTTAGCGGGCAAACCTACGGCACGGCGGGGGTAGAAGTGAGGCAACTATGCCCCACACAGTACCCACGTAGGAAATGATGGTATTATCCGAAAAATTCGAGGGATAGCAAGTTAACCGGGAAGAGCTTCACGAAGCTCGACGCAGTGGTAGGGCAACAAATGCAGGGTGGCGTGACGGCCGCTAGACAACCAGGACGGGTTTTGATCCGGAAGAGGGTCGAGTTGCCAGGTGATTGACCACTTCGGGTCAGCAGCGAGCGTAACCGTTACCGGAACCGAGCGGTGGTTAACGATGTACAAAACTACTCCGGAAGAACCGACGAATCCTAAAGCGCTGACCGCTAGTGAATTATTGGATGACACTGAAACCGTTCGTCGAGGTTGTTGATCCAAAATGCGACGCAGCACCCGGTAAGTAGGATTCGGTTGCCCCTTACGAACAAGACCCCGCGTCCCCACCGCATCAAAGAAGTCGACGTGCGCGGCTCCCGCCTGGGCCAACGCGGCCAGACAGCCTACCAGCCACCCCGCGGCGAATAGCGAATCTTGCCTAGGGTCAGGGGGAAAGGCGTAGGTTAACGTACTGGTTGGCGGTGCCGACGCGTCCGGATTGAAACGGGCGTGCAAACCCACCGGCGATACGCGGATGGGAAAATCCTCGGCAAATTGCCGGGCGCTCACCACCGTGTCGGCTTGTCCGGCCAGGGTTTCAACCATAGAAGCTTCATCAAAGGCGTGCACCTGGGCGCTGTTGGCGTAGAAGGTGAAATCGGCCCCCGACAGATCAGGACGGTTCCGGTTGAGCAGGGTAAAGTAGTAGGCCGTTCCGATGCCTATTTTGACCGTAGGAAAACGCTGCCGCAGCTGGGGTATCACTTTTTGGGTCAGGGAGTCAGCGGCAACGGCTTGGTTGGTTTTTACCACCGAAATTGCCTCGAGGGTAGTGGGGGTGACGTCATGAGCCAGCTGCGTGAGTAATTGGTTGGTATCTCCTTCTTGGTAATGCAGCACCAGGTGCAAGGGCTTGCCCACCCGCTGAGCAAAGGTGCGAATGCGATGCCACCGCTGCTCCCATCCCGGACTGCCCCAGCGTAGGTCGGCCCGTAGGCTATCCAGGGGCAACTGTTGTAACAACTCAACCGACGCGGGGTCAACTTCGTCCAAATTCAACGGAACACAACTACCCACCGTGGGCCAGTCGGTAGTTTTCGTGCCTTCCCAATGAATCTGCACCTGATTGTCGGTTGGGCCTACCTTCGCCGGGGAAAGCAACCGAAATACCACCCGCTGTTCGACCACCTCGCCGGGCTGGTAGGTCACCGGAGCGGGGCGGTCCAGCGGGGTGCAGTAGGTTTTGTACGACGCGTCGGTCCAGTTGCGCTGGTCTTCCATCTCGAAGGTGTCGCCCGCAAATTCCAGGGCGCAACGGATATCGTTGTCGGTGGTCCAGTGCATCGCCTGGATATTTGTTGCCGGTTGGTGGGGAGCAATGTGGCGAGGGAACTCGTACGTCACAGTTTCTCCCGCGGGGGTGGTGACGGTGAAGGATTGTCCGCGGGTGCTATGCAGCGGGTGCAACACGCAAAAACCCGCCCGTCGGCTGCGAAATGTTTCCTGGAAGGTGCCGCGGATACCAAATTCCACGCTGCCCGAGGATAAACCGGTAAGTGCGCACTCCCACTCAACGACTGCTTTCCCCTGCCGTTGGTTCTGAGCCCGGTAGTGCACGCTGAAGCCTTCGGTAGTCGTTTGGATGTCTTGTTCCGTAACAACAAGGGGCACCGTCCCCCACTGTTCGTTGCGCAGGGCAAAGTAGATCATGCGCAGCAGTTCGGTGGAGCCGAGTTTGAGGTAGCGCAGCGTGCCGTCGGCGTATTCGGCGGTGAGCGCTCCGGCTTGTATCAGATGGGAGTGGGGGATAAGTTGCATGGAGTAGGTATTAAATGGAGAGCGTAGCAGTGATGTACGCGTTAAAAACGCGCACCAGAACATATGTTTAAGGTTGTTGCGCCACCACCGCGCCCCACATCTGGTCGGCTTTTGCTTTCAAGTTGTGCTGATGAATGACAAAACCGGGATCCACCAGCACGCTATCGACCGGCTGCCCCGCTAGGCGCTGCTGGATGGCCTCCACCGCCTGCGCACACTCGAAGTACACGTCCTGCACTCCGTCGGCATCCAGGTAGTTGTTCACCAGCATCCGATACGCGGTGGCGTCGCCATCGAAACCACCCAGCAGCACGTGCTGCGGATGCCCCGTCGGGTAATACTTCCCGGCGTTTTTCAGGGCCGATACCACCGACGGAAACAGAAAATCTGACGAACTGAAGATGAAATTGATGTCGGCATGCGCCTGCAGGGCGTTGGTGACTCCGGCCAGCGCCTTTTCCTGGTTCCACTCGGTAGGCACTTCGGCCACCACCTTGATCTCCGGGTAGTCGGCCAACGCGGCCTCGAAACCCTCCCGCCGCTTCACCGCGTTGATGTCGCCCAGGTCGCCGATGAGAATCATTGCCTGGGTGGGGCCGCCCCGCTTTCGGGCCAGTTCGGCCAGGTAACGTACCGTTTGCCGGGTAATCGCGAAGTTGTCGGCCACCACGGTGGTGTACTCGCCCCGGTTACGGGCGGGCAGGCGGTTGTAGATCACAATAGGAATGTTTGCCCGGTTGGCCGCTTTGATGATAGGAATGATGGTGTGCCCGTCTTTGGGAGCGATCACGATGCCGTCCACCCCGCGGGCGATGAAGTTGTTGACCTGCTCGAACTGCCGGTTGGCGTCGCCGTTGGCCACCGCTTCCAGCGTTTGAATGCCGCGGGCGGCGCACTCCGCTTTCAGCGCCTCGATGCTGGCTACCCAGTACTCTGTCTGCAGGGTTTCGAAGGCGATACCGATGGTCAGCCCGTCACCCTCGCTGCCGGAAGGTTGACAAGCAGCAACAAATAGTACGAAAACCAGCGTAGTGAGCCAAGTTTCGATGCGTCTGCTGAAGTTACGCTCGTATTTCATAGGCGGAGAGTCGGAGGCCGTTGCGTATCCTTAAAGAAGCATAATTTGCGGCAAAGCGCCAACGCAGTGGGGTAAATTGTCGGTTCATGGGGACCGACCCAATCTGCGCAGCCGAAGCTGCTGTCGATGTTGCAGGCTATCGATCATCACAATCAGGAAAATTACTCCACCCGTGATGAGCGGATACAGGTAGGGATTTGCATTTACGATCACCAGTCCGCTTTGCAGGGCCTGGATAAACAAAGCGCCCACCAGCGTACCGGGCAGCACCGTGCCCTTGCCGCCGAACAGGCTCGCTCCGCCCAGCACCGCCGCCGCGATGGCGACAAACTCGCTCTGGTAGCCGAAGGTGGGCGACACCGCCCCCAGTTGGGCAATGGCGACCAGTCCGCCCAGGGCCGCACAAAATCCGCTGATCAGGTACACGCTGAGCAAGATGCGATTCACGGGCAGTCCCGCCTTGCGCGCTTTTTCGGCACTGTGCCCCACGGCGTAAATCTGCCGTCCGAAGGCCGTGTAGGTGAGTACCCCGTGGCCCGCCAGCACCACCCCCAACAGTACGAATACGGGAAAAGGAATGCCCAGCAGGCGGGCCGCTCCCAACTGCAAAAACGACTCCGGCAAATTGATCGCCCGCGTCTCGGAGAGAAAGAGACCCAGACCCCGGCCCACGTAGAAGGTGGCCAGCGTCACAATGAAGGGAACGATCCGTACCCGAAACACCAGCACCGCGTTGACCAACCCGAAGATCAGGCCTACCGCCATCACCACCAGGCCCGCCAGCCACAGCGGTTGTCCACTCACCACCATTTGGGCCGACACCACTCCGGCTAAGAACATGATGGAGCCCACCGACAGATCGATGCCCGCGGTGAGCAGCACGAAGGTCATGCCGGTGGCGATGATGCCCAGGGAAGAAGCCTGGACGAGAACATTGAGTAGGTTCTGAGCGCTAAAGTAGTGTGGGGATAATAGGCTGAAGGTGAGGATGATGAGGGCAAACAGAATCGGAGTGGCGTAGTTGAGAACGGACGGGAGAAGCGGACGGGAAAAGAAAGGCATGGCGGGAGGATTGGTGCACGACCCAGCGCGCGGGCCACCCGCTGCCAAGCGCCCAAAAATAGCGAAGCGTGGTCAGAATGCGAAGCTGACGGCTTATGAAAATTTGGACGAAGCCCCCCGGCCTCCAGACGGGGGATGCGGAGCGTAGGGCCTTGCCTACCGCCACGACACGGTGGACAGGCAGCGGCCTGGCTGTCCGGTAGGCAGCTTCCCTGCCGGGATTTACGCTACTGCATTCGCTTGTGTAAGAAATATTTCGTATAATGAGTATATGTTGCGCGCTTACAAATACGCCCTTTTTCCAGACGAAGAACAAGTTATCCAGCTTGCCAAAACTTTTGGTTGCTGTCGCTTTGTGTACAATTCCGGTTTGGAGCTCAAAAACACGGCCTACCGAATGCGAGGGGTTAGCTTGACTTGCTTTGATCTGATTAAGCAGACCACTGAGGCGAAAAAGGAACTCACCTGGTTGGCAGAAGTGCCCTCGCAAGCTCTGCAAATGTCGCTTCGCAACCTTGATAATGCGTTTACAAACTTTTTTCGGCATGGCGCATCGTTTCCCCATTTCAAATCTAAATACCGCAAGCAATCGTTCCAGTTGCCGCAAGGGGTGAAGGTTGACTTTAAGGGGGGTAAGGTGTTCTTGCCTAAATGTAAGTGGGTTGAGACGGCGTTGCATCGCAAGTTTAAGGGCACCATCAAAACTACGACCGTAAGTCGTACGGCAACGGGCAAGTATTTTGTGAGCATTTTGGTGGACATAACCCATACGATCCGCTAAGCCCAAATCAGTTAACCCAGCTACTGCCGTAGGGCTTGATCTAGGTGTTAAAACGTTTCTAGTTACCAGTGACGGAGAAGAATTTGACCGGGCCGCCGGGCGGAACCAAAAGTTTTTTTCCCGCAATCTGAGACGACTTCGCGTTGAGCAGCGTAGCCTTGCTCGCAAGCAGAAGGGCGGCAAGAACCGCGAGAAGCAACGCTTGCTGGTAGCCAAACTGCATGAGAAAATACGCAACCAGCGTAGCGACTACCTGTACAAGCTCTCCACTGATTTGCTTGATCGCTACGACACCTTGTGCTTTGAAGACCTGCACATTAAGGGTATGATTAAGATGCGCCCCTTGGCTCGTAGCATCAGCGAACAGGGATGGGCCGAGTTCCGACGTCTGTGCGAGTACAAAGCAGAGACCTACGGCAAGCACGTAATTCAGATAGGCCGATTTGAACCTTCCAGTAAAATGTGTTCGGTATGTGGGTCTACTAATCATACACTTAAACTTTCTGATCGTTTCTGGCAATGTGCCTCGTGTTCTACTGTCCATGACAGAGACATTAACGCCGCTGTCAATATTAAAATCTTCGGGTGCCGCCGCGTCCACGGTGGATCAGCACTTTTGTCCGCTAACGTGGCCCACTAGGGCGTGCGTTGGGCAAGAAGCCTTTGCGCTTTAGCGCGGGGGTCTGTCACTCTTCCACCCGCAGAATCTCGATTTCGGTTCGTCGGTTCAGCGCGCGGCCGCCCACCTCAACGTCGTTGGGGGCAATGGGTTGCTCTTCACCGAAGCCCTTGGCCGACACCCGCTCGGGGGCAATGCCGTAGTTGAGCAGGTAGCGCGCCACCGCCTGGGCCCGTTGCTCGGACAGCTGCTGGTTGTAGGCGGCATCGCCCACGTTGTCGGTGTGCCCGTTGATCCGGATCACCAGGTTGGGATACACCTTGAGCAGTTCGTACACGCGGTCGAGCTCCACCAGCGATTCGGCTTTGATGGTGGATTTGTTGATGGGAAAGAAGATATTTTTCAGTACCTCGATAGAGCCCACCTCGGCTTTGCGCAGCGAGATTTGCCGCCGGATCTCCTGGTTGGGATTCAACTGGTTGCGCTGGAAGTTGATGGAGTAGAACAGATATTCGTCGCTCTCTACGGTGAGTCCGAAGTTGTCACCTTCGGGAATCGGAATCTTGAACTCACCGGTGGCCGGATCAGAGTACACCCGCGTGATCACGATGTTTTTCTGGTTGTCCGACAACATAATTTCCGCTTCCAGGGGCGCACCGCTGGTTCCGTCGACCACTTTGCCCACAAAGTAGGTGGTGTTGGCATCGGTGGTGGCCAAGGTCATGGCCGGGGGGGCATCGGCGGCTTCCTGAAAATCTTTTTCGTCCATCAGGATAGCGTAGATGTCGTTGCCGCCCAGCCCTTCTTCACGGGCCGTGGCGTAGTAGCCGTAGACGTTGTCGCCCGCAATCACGAAGTAGTTATCGTCCTGCGCGGTGTTGATGGGATAGCCCAGGTTGATCGGGGTGGTCCACTTTTCGTTATAAAGCTTGCTGCGGAAGATATCGTAGCCTCCCATGCCCAGGTGCCCGGTGGAGCTGAAGTACAGAATGTCGCCGTCAGGATCGATAAAGGGGGCGTCTTCGTCGCCCGAGGTGTTAACCTTGGGGCCGAGGTTGATGGGCTTTCCGTACTCGCCGAAGCGGTTGAGCACCGACACGTAGATGTCAAAGCCACCGTAGCCGCCCTCGCGGTCGCTGGAAAAGTAAACCTTGTTGCCCTCGGCGTTCACTGAGATAGAGAGTTCGCGGGCGGCCGAGTTCACGCCGCTCACCGCTTCGGGTTTCGACCAGCGGGTGCCATCGAAGGTAGAATAGTAAAAATCACCCTCGCCCTCGTCCGAGTAGATAAACAGCTTGGTGCCGTCGGGCGAGATGGCCGCCGCGCACTCGTGGTACTCGGTATTGATCTGGTTGCTGATGGAGGCCGGTTTGGTCCACTGATCGTTTTCTCGCTTAGAGACGTAAATGTCTTCGTAGTAGTTGTTGTCGTAGGCCAGTTGGCCGCCGGTGGAGCCCTTGCGGCGGGAAGTGAAAACCAGGGTGTTGCCGTCGGCCGTGATCAGCGGGGCGTAGTCCTGGTACTGAGAGTTGAGCACCCGCAGGTTAGAGGCCTTCACCTCTTTGGGGTTGTTGAAGTACTCGATGCCGATGTTGCACTGCTTGATGTGCTGATCCACCAGGAAGGTATTTTCGGCTTCCTCTCGGTAGATTTTAAAGAACTCCAGCGCCTCCTCAAACTGGTGGTTATACTGGTAGGCGAGTCCCAAATGGTACTTCATGCCCGCGTTGGTTTCGCCCGAGGCGTGCACTTTTTGCAGGTGGGGCAGGGCCCGATCTTTGAAACTGCCTTTGAGGTAGGCCAGTCCGATTTTCAGCGTTAGGTTCAGGTCGCCCGGTTCTTCCTTTTCGGCTTCCAGGTAGGTGTTGATGGCCTCCTGGTAGTAGCCTTCCTCGTAGAACTTATCGCCGGTTTTCACGAGTTTTTTGTAGGATTGGGCCGAAGCGACGAGGCTTGCGAAGAGGAGCAGGGAGATCAGGGCGAAGCGGATCATGAGCAGAGCAGGGCGTTGATTCAGGCGGGAAAATACGCGAATGCGGCGTGCGTTACGGTGGCAATCGAGTGAGAAAAACACGCGGGTAGGAATTTCGTAGAATTTGCAATTTGTTGTTGGTTTGCCGCGCGCCCAAACTAGCTTCCGGCTAAATCTTTACTACATTTGGCGCTGAAATACCTGCCGGACGGAATTGATGCTTCAACTATGATAAATTACATTCAACAGAAACTGGCCAAGCGCAAGCGCAAGCGCACTTTCCAGGAATACGGACACCGCATTGACCAATTTCAGGTAGAGGGTATCGGCCAGGTTGCGTACGCCCAGTGGCTTCATCCTGCGGCGAAACCCCAGCCATTGACTACCGCTAACGTGCGCTTCTATGAGCAACTAGCCCGCCCCGGAAGCATGATTGTTGACATTGGAGCCCACATCGGCGACACTTCGGTGCCCATGGCGTTGGCCGTAGGTAAACAGGGTCTCGTACTGGCCTTAGAGCCTAACCGATACGTTTATAAGGTGCTGGAAAAAAATGCCCAGTTGAACCCAACGCGCACCACCATCATTCCTCTGTGCCGGGCGGCAACTCAGAAAGAGGGAGAGTTTGAGTTCAACTACTCCGACGCTTCTTTTTGCAACGGAGGCTTTCTCTCTCAGATCGAAAAGCGGCGTCACGGTCATCCCTACACCCTTCGGGTCAAGGGGGTCAACCTGCAAAGCTTGCTGCAGGAGCAGTATCCGGAGTATCTTCCGAAACTAGATTTGCTGAAAATTGATGCGGAAGGCTACGATAAGGAGATTTTGAAAACGATTCCTGATATCCTGGAGAACTACCGGCCCAATTTGATGGTCGAGTGCTACAAGCGGCTCAACGAGGCCGAACGGGGCGACCTCTACGATGCGATCACCCACCACGGATACAAACTGTTCCGGTTGGAGAATTTTGAGGAAAACGGGGCGCGGGTACCGATACAAAGAGATGATATGAACAACGAAAAACACTTTGAAATGCTGGCGATTCATCCGCTTAGAAGCTGATCGGAACAACTTCTGATGACCATTAGCCTATTTTAACGCTTCTCACGCTCAATTTTTTTATGGATTACGAAGACAACCCGGTAAGCATTAAGTACTACGTGAAACGGTATCTCATCGCCCACCAAAACGAACTGAAGGGTAAGCAGGTGGTGGATTTTCCGGCGGGAAGCGGGGTGACTTCCCGAATTCTCAAAGACGTGGGAGCCATCCCGCTAGCCTTTGATCTCTTTCCCGAAGTGTTTGACGTTCAGGGAATTGAGTGCACCAAAGCTGATATACGGGAACGGATTCCGCTCGACGATAAGCGGGCCGATTTTGTGCTGTGTCAAGAAGGCATCGAGCACTTTTCTGACCAACTTGGTGCCTTCCAGGAATTTAACCGCATTCTGAAAACCGGGGGCTCGCTGATCGTTACCACGCCCAATTACTCAAGCATTCGGTCTCGCCTAAGCTACTTTCTGTCAGAATCAGAGCGATACAACAAAATTATGCCGCCCAACGAACTAAATTCAGTATGGTTCTCTAAAGACGATGCTAGTCAGGACATTTATTTGGGGCACATTTTTCTAATCGGAATACAGAAACTACGCGTGATTGCTCGCCTGGCTGGTTTTGATATTCACCGCCTAGAGTATACCCGAAGCAGACCCACTTCCACCCTCCTGGTGGCTTTTTTTTATCCGTTCATTCTGTTATCCAACTGGATGAACTACCGGAGAAACCTAAAAAAGAAGGATGACTTCACGATTGAAGCCAAGCAGAAGGTGTATAAGGAGATTTTCAAGTTAGGTACCAATATCCGGCTACTGGTGGACAGCCATCTGTTTGTGAGGTTCACCAAAATTCAGGACGTAGATCAGGTGAAAACCGATTTGATGAAAAACGCCAAGACCTATCAGCGTAATTTGGATAAGCAAAGGATATGGTAGCACCATAAGCGAGAAGCTGACCGAACGGTCGCCAAGAAATTATCAGTGCATCAACGCAGCCTATTCTGAAGACAAGAAGCGACGCACCACTTGCTTCACTCGACTCTTCTTGGTCCGAAGAGTTAGTTGCACGTTTTTGAAGTAAAGGGCAGTTTTTTCGGCAGGTGTTCGAGTCAGTGCTGATAATTTCATATAGACAGTGTCACTTTTGTCTTTGTACCAGGGCTGGTAACCGTTTGTTTCCATCCAAGCCGCAATTTCCGGAAGATAGGGATTGGTGTAAAGTTTTCCGTGGGTTTCTACCGAGATCACCGCCGGACGGCTCTTCAGGTGCTTGATCACGAACCATTCCGAACCTTCAATATCGATGCTTAGCAAATTGATGGTGCCGTCGTCGATCTCATCAAACCGTTCGGCAGGTACGGTAACCACGTCTCTTTCGTCCATCTGATATCCGTCGTTGACCACCGAAGGCGGATGCGAAATATGCTCAACGTACGTCGACGCTCCGCGCGTCACGATTCTGATTTGACCAGGCGTATCAGCAATCGCCACCGGATGCAAAGTTACGTTGGGGTAATTTTTGAAGTAAATTTCAATCTCCTTAACGTAGGCGGGATGAGCCTCTACCAACGTCGTTTGCATGCCACGCTCGGCAAAATCAACCACGTTGGAGGTGTTGGGTAAATAGACCCCTACTTCGGCTACGTGCTGCGGAGTAAAACCTTTCTGCTGACACTTTCGGTATATCCTTTTCATAAAAGCGCTTGTACTAATAATAAACAGGTTTCACCACGCTATTTCTTTTTCCATAAGATATCAATTCCTTTTTTTTGAGCGCAAAGTTTTTCACCAGTGGTAGCCTGCAGATCACCCTGCGCGTCGATAATAAACGGTTTAAAGCCGTAGCCCGTAACCAGATCAACGAACTGTTGGCTATCAACTCCGCCTTTAGCCATCATCTCCGGGGCGTATTCGGTATGTAGAACCGGAAGGTGGGGCAGTAACTTCTTGGCTCCTAGCAGCACAAAGTACTCGTATCCTTCGACGTCTATTTTGACAAACTTGATCCGCTGGGGGTCCAACTGGGCGCGTTGAATAAAATTATCCACCGTAGTGGTAGCCACCTCCACTTCTTCTCCCGAATTAATGGGCAATAGAGAATGGCGTCCGCGGTTCTTGTTAGGATACAGATAAAGCGTCCTGGTTTCTTCTTTATCCGACAGCGCCTTGGGAATGCAGGTAACCCGGTGGGCACTGTTTCGGCGCGCGTTAACGGCCAAAAGACCAAAGTTGAGCGGGTCGGGCTCAAAAGCGTAAATGTTAATCGACGGGGGCGCGTACCGATCAAAAAGCAGGGAGTACCAACCAATGTTAGCGCCAATGTCAAGCATAATATCATCCTTCTCCAGTTGAACATTGTTAAGAAAACAGCGGGTAATGCCAGGTTCGCACCGGCCGGTCTTGAACATCAGCCTGCCAATGACGTCTTCGGTTTTGAACTTGAAAGAAAGGTTATGCTCGGGCACCGGGGCGATCATGTACTTTTTATGAACAATCCATCGCATAACAAAATAATAGACGGAGCGAAGATAGTAATTGGTGTGTTTCATCATCTTTTGGTTTAGTAAGCATGATCAATGCGCCCAAAGGAGCAATCTCTGGCTAACCTCCTCCGGCGTAATCCGCGCCAAAGTAGGAAATTTTTCCGAACCGTCGGAAGCACTCAGGTGCTCGGCCCAATGGCCAACCGGACCCCAACGTCCGGCGTGCAACGGGCGATGCGACGAGTACAATCCCAGGGCACGAATGCCACTGGCGGCGGCTATATGCAGGGGGCCGGTGCTAGCGGCCACCATACCGTCGGCCCGAGCAATGAAGTCAATAAAATCCGAAAGCGAGAACCGGCCGAAGGCATGAGTTACGTGCGGCAGCGATAACAGGGCCGGGCATTCTTTATGAACGCCCTTTCCTTCTTCGGCCGTGCCGCTGATGATAATCTGAAACCGGTCTACCGGCAGGAGTTGGGCCAGCTGCCGATAGTGATGCAGGGGCCACTCTACCGCACTACCCTTCGACTTGGGGTGCAGCATCAAATTGAACTTGTGATCCGACAGCAGCGAAGCATGTTCCGATGTAAGAGTCGCACCGGGTCGCCATCCGTAGTAAGCGGGCATCTGCGCTAAAGGTACCATCGGGTTGCCTACCAGGGGCCTTAGCAGTTGCAAGTTGAGTTGCGCTTCGTGTAAGTCGCTCTTTTTCCTTCCTAGATTTACCAAACGGTTGCACGTAAGCCAGTGGTACGGTCGGTGGCTGGTGCCAATCCGGGTGGCGATGCCCCGCTGCCGGGCCCACCGGCTGACCTCTTTTCGAGGAAAGACGTGCAGCACGGTGTCTACTTCGTCGGGGGGACGGTCGTGCGGGTCGTTCCAGTCGTAGAAGGCGTCGATGTGGGCGCAGCGCTCCACCACCGCCCGGGTGTAGGCCTGACCCAAAAAGCTGATTTTCAGTTGAGGAAAAGTTTTACGGAGCACTCCCGCCATCGGCAGGGTAAGCACCACGTCGCCGATGCTGTCGGTGCGACTCAAGAGGATATGTTGGGGGATAGCGATAGGGCAAACGATATTTTTACAACCCCGCCTCACGGGCAGCCGATCTCCTTTGGTGGGCGTAGATTTTGCTGTACTTGAGAAAATTAGCGTAGGCCGAAAGGACGCTGATCACCCCCCCGTAGTAACCGTCGCGAAAGCCCTGTTGAAAAAAGTACTTTTTCACAAAAGTGAAAATGGGATTCAGGAGTACGTGAACGAGCAAATTTACCCTTCTTCCCCCGCGGATCGCCTCATCAGCCGCCACCTCCGAAAAGTTGTTGGCCGTAGCGGCGTGATCGGCAATAGAATAATAAGAGTAGTGCAGCAAGTCTCCGGCCAACCAGGTCACGGTCGTTTGCGGGTCCAAAACCACCGACTCGTGGATGCTTTCGCCTCCCCAGTGCCCGACGGTGCGATCCCACAGCCGGGTTTTCGTATCCGGATACCATCCGCAGTGGCGAATCCACTGTCCGCAGTAATTAGTCAAACGATTGAAGCGGTAAGCCTTGGACTGACCGTTGTTTTTGATACGTAAAATACTTTGCTGCAAAGTTTCGGAAAGTGCTTCGTCGGCGTCTAAAGAGAGCACGTAGGGATGGGTGAGTTGCGTTAGCGAAAAATTTTTCTGCTGAACGTACCCCTCAAACGCATGTTCCGTGAATCGCACGTTCAGGCGTTGGCAAATTTCTTGGGTACGATCCGTAGAGAACGAGTCGACCACCACGATCTCATCCGCCACGGGCTGCACCGAACGGATACAACGCTCAATGTTGCGTTCCTCATTATAGGTAATAATAGCGACCGATAGTTGGATGGCGGTTTGGTTCATGAGGGGGTAAAAGTAGGATAATGCGCCCAAAAAAGTAAGCATGCCGTGCAAAACCCCCACTTTTCGCGTAGATTGCGTCGCCAATGCGGGTTGGCGGGGATCGTGATACTAAGGTATGCAAGTAAAGAGTACGCTTATTATTCAGACGGCGTTCATCGGCGACGTTATTTTAGCCACCCCGCTGCTAGAAAATACGCGGAAGTATTATCCGGAAGCGCAGATCGACGTGGTGGTGAACCAGAATGCCGCTTCGCTCTTGCACCATCATCCCAAGGTACGTCGGGTATACGTTTGGAACAAGAAGAAGCGCAAATACGCCGAACTCTTCTCCCTCATCAAAACGCTGCGACGCAACCGCTACGACTTGGTCATCAACTGCCACCGCTTCGGTTCGTCGGGCTTGCTCACGGCCTGCTCCGGGGCCAAGATGAAGGTTGGGTTTCAGAAAAACCCCTTTTCGTGGACTTACGACCGTTCGGTGGACCATGCCTTCGCCGAGGGCGTCCACGAGGTGGATAGAAACCTATCGCTGCTCACCGCGGCGGTGGCTCCGGCCCTGCCAGGGTCGCTACCCCGGCGTCCTCAACTTTATCCTTCTCCTGCGGATAAAGATCGCGTCGCGGCTTATCAAAAAGGGCCATACGTGTGCATCGCGCCGACCTCGGTGTGGTTCACCAAGCAATTTCCCGCCGAGCAGTGGACCAAACTCATCGAGGCATTGCCCGCCGAGCCGACGATCTACCTGCTGGGAAGCAAGCCGGACATCGCTCACTGCGCTCAACTTCGGCGGAGCACCGAACGGGCGGTCGTGAACCTGGCCGGTGAACTGTCGCTGCTGCAGTCGGCCGAACTGATGCGCGGCGCGATCATCAACTACGTCAACGATTCGGCTCCCCTGCACCTGGCTTCGGCCACCAACGCTCCGGTCTGCGTGGTGTACTGCTCTACGGTGCCGAAGTTCGGTTTTTATCCGCTGTCGGAGGCCGCGTGGGTGGTGGAGGTGATCGAACCGCTGTCGTGCCGCCCCTGCGGACTGCACGGCCACGCCGCCTGTCCCGAGGGGCACTTCCGGTGCGCGCTGGATATCACCACCCCGCAGTTGCTGCGTCCTTACCACCAAGCCCTCACCCGCGCATGATGGTATGGTTTATCCGCAACGCTTCCCGCCTGCCGTTCCCGCTGCTCTACGTGATTGCCGACGGCCTGGCCTGGGTGCTGGCCTACCTGGTGCGCTATCGTCGGACGGTGATTATGCGCAACCTCCGCGCCTCATTTCCGCAGAAGCCGCCCGACGAGATCAAACGGCTGGCCCGAGCCTACTACCGAAACCTCACCGACGTGCTGGTGGAAACGCTGAAGGGCCTGACTATTTCGGCCGAAGAACTGCAAAAGCGCGTCGTTTTTCGGGATCTACCTCTAATTGAGGACGCCTACGCGCGGCAGCAATCGGTGATCTTACTCACTACCCACCAGGGCAACTGGGAGTGGCTGCTGCTGGCGGGCTGTTTAGCGCTTCGGCACCCGGTGGATGCGGTGTATAAACCGCTGTCCAACCCGAACGTTGACCGCCTGATGCGCTTGGCCCGCGCCCGCTTCGGCGGGCAACCCATTGCCAAAGAACGGGTGCTGCGGGAAGTGCTGCGCCGTCGGCACCAGACGC
The DNA here is from genome assembly GCA_965217305.1 of Cyclobacteriaceae bacterium. Taxonomy (GTDB): domain Bacteria; phylum Bacteroidota; class Bacteroidia; order Cytophagales; family Cyclobacteriaceae; genus Tunicatimonas. The sequence goes on along the minus strand of CBDCHN010000012.1, from coordinate 230,449 downwards.
GGGCCATCGCCATGGTGGCCGACCAAACACCGGCGGGCGGGACGGCCCGCTACTGGGTGGACTTCTTGCACCAAAAAACCGGGTTTTATCGGGCCGTGGAGCAATTGCCCAAAGCAGTGAACTACCCCGTCTTCTTTGTGCGGATGAAGCGGCGGCGGCGGGGTTACTACGAAGCGAAATTCATTCCGTTAGGCACGCCCCCCTACGATAAGGATTCGTTGACCATCTTGCCGCGCTACGCGCAGGAAGCGCAGCGCATGATTGAGGAGCAACCCGCCAACTGGCTGTGGTCACACAAACGATGGAAGCATCCACCAAGCGAAACTGATCATTTAGCATGAATATATTACTGACCACCTACCAGGGAGGCCTGGCGGGAGCCACTTACTCCATTTCTTACTTAGCCCAAGGACTGGCCCAGAGAGGGCACCGGGTGGTGGTGGCGGGCAAGGCCGGGTCGCTGCTGTTCGAGTTATTGCAACCCACTTCGGTACAACTCGTTGACCTGCCCTTTCGCTCGAAGGTAGACTGGAAAACCGTCCGCATGCTCCGTGATGTGATGGTATCCAACAACATCGACGTGGTGAACGCGCAGTCTTCGTACGACCGCTACCTCACCATTTTTGCGCGTTGGTACTACCGCCTGAACGTGAAGTTGGTTCATACGCGCCGCAACGGCCCCAAAAGTATGGGCGGCTGGTTGCATAACGCCTTTTACATCCGGGGCACCGACAAGATCATCGTCACCAGCAATGAGCAAAAGAAGATATTTATCAGTCTGGGATATCCCGACCATCATCTCTACGTGATTCACAATGGTACTCCCGCTGAAAATTACCTAGTTGACCAGGATAAAGTGGTTGCGCTGCGGCGTCGTTTTGAGATAAGCGCTACCGATCTAGTAATTGGTTGCGTGTCGCGCATGAAGCAGCAGGATCAGCTTATCGCCGCTTTGCCCTATCTAGACCCTCACATTAAGGTGCTCTTCGTAGGAATTGAACCCGGCAGCCTGGATGAGGTGGTGGCCCAACACGCGGTGACCAACCCGATTATATACGCTGGCAACCTCGACCGGGCCGAAGCCATCGCTGCCTATCGGCTGATGAACGCGCACGTGTTGCCTTCGGACGAGGAGGGTTTTGGGTTGGTGGTCATCGAGGCGATGGGAGTGGGCACCCCCTCTATTGGCACCAACAGCGGCGGCATTAAGGATATTATTTGCGACGGGGTTAACGGATTGCTATTCACCAATCGTGATGCTAAAAATTTGGCCGAGAAAATCCGCCAAGCGCTCTACGATGGCCCCTTGCGGGAACGCCTTATTGCTAACGGTAAGCAAACGGCGCTCGAAGATTTTGCCGTAGAAAAGACGGTGGCGCACTACGAAGCGTTCTTCCGGGAGCTGATCAAAAAATAGGCTTATTCTACCACCAGCACCCAGGCTTTTTGCAGTTTGGGGTTGTTGCGCGCTCGGTACAGCCGCCGCTTCACCTCTTCTAGGTCGTCTGACTCAAACAGCGACACGTAGAAGTAGCCCTTGCTGGTGTTGTAGCCCACCTGGGTGCGGTAGCCCTGCTGGGCCAGCTCCAAAGCTAAGCGTTCGGCGTAGGCGCGCTGCGAGAACGTGCCCGCAATGAGGTAGATGCCGCCCGGCATCTCCAGCGGATGACCGCTCTTCACCGTTTTCACCGTGGTGATGGCCTTCGCTACGGACTCGTCGAACGAGGGGGGAGGGGTGGCCTGCGATTCGTCTTCAATGCCTTGCCAGGGGTCCACGTCACCCTGCCCCTCGAAGGTGTTGTTCAGCGCTGGCTGATCGGTTTTCGGCGCGTCGGTAGCGGACGGCAGGCCGCTACTTTGCTCCGAGCCCGAAGGCAAGCGGTCGGCGGGGCCCGTGCCGGGTTTGGGGGCAACCTGCGGGTTGCGCTCCGCGTCGCTGGGTTCTCCTGGCACATCCTTGATGGAAGGCATCAGAATAATGCCCTCGTCAACCTCCTTGAACGAATCATCGTCGAACGATTCTTCGGGTTTGCGCTCGCTCGGTAACTTTTTGCGGTCGGGCACCGCCGCTTCTTCTTTCTGCCGCTTCTTTTCGCGCTTTCGTCGGCGGCGACTGTCTTTCTTCAGAATTGCCTCCGGAATGGCATCGTTGTCGGTTTGGGTAAGGCGGGGCTTGCGCATCACCATCACCTTCTTTTTGCCGATGGTGAAGCTCAGTTGCGCCTCGTGGGTGCCGTTGGCGTAGCCCGCCAGTTCGCTGCCTCCGAGGCCGAAGTGGTAGCCGAACCGGAAATTTTTCATCTTGAACCCCGCCAGGCCGCCGTAGCCCAGTTGCTGCTGGTAGTTGCCGCCCACCCAAAAAGCGTCCTGAAACATAAACAACGCAGTGGCCTCAATCTGCGAAGCCGATTCCTGGGCGAAGTGATAGAGTACCGTCGGCACGAAGGTTACGTTGGTTTCGGTGCCCAGATCAAAGCGGTAGTTCACCGAAGCGATGGCCCGGCTAAATTGGTCTAAGGTCACGCCGCCCGATCCATCGGGACTAGCCGCAGTGGTGAGCAAGTGGGGCAGAGCCAGCCCCAGGTTAAATCGTTCGTAGTGGTAGTGCACTCCGAAGCGTCCGTCGAGGGTGGCTCCGCTCTGGGTGGCTCGGGCGATGGCGGGGTCGCCCGCCGTAGTGCTTTCGAACAGACTGTACTGCTGCAGACTCACCCCGGCCGAAAAACCGGCTTTGACGTAGTGTTCTACTTCGGCCGACAGGGGAATCATGTAGGCCGCCGAGGCTTTGAAGGCCGAGTGACGCAGCACCCCCAGCCGGTCGTGCACCAGGTCGGCCCCCACCGACAGAGGATTGTTGTTGCCTACTGGAGTGTGAAAGCTCAAGTGGGTGCTCACCGGAGCACCCTCCACGCCCAGCCACTGTTGCCGGTGGGTGAGGTAGAAAACAGCACTCTGGTCGTACCCGGCGAAGGCCGGATTGTAAATGTAGGGGTTGAGCACGTGGTGGGTGAAGAAGGGCAAACGCTGACACCATCCGCCGGAAGTAGCGGTGCAGGCGAGCACGATGCATAAAAGGTACTTCTTCATCAGATAAGGTAATCCAAGCGCGTGGTTATGAGCAAAGCTAAAAAACAATGCCAGTTTAAATCGCTAAGAATCGGGACGACCTTACGAGTGAAGGGTTTGTGGAGGAAACGTAGTTTTGATAGGGTTGAGCAAAATTTGGTTGCGCTAGCTTTGTCGGCACCGCTATTGCAATTTATTGCGTAGTTTCGCGGTCAAGGGAAACGAACGATTTATGGAAAAAACTCCGCTATTCACCAACGACGCCGTCGTGCTGGGCATCTTGTTTATCATTTTAGCGGCGGTGTTTCAGACCTCGGCCAGCGAGCGCCCCTTCTGGAAGAAGTTCTACACCTACGTGCCCTCGGTGCTGCTGTGCTACTTCGTGCCCGGTCTGCTCAACTCCTTTGGCATTATTTCCGGGTCTGAGTCGAATCTGTACTTTGTGTCGTCGCGCTACTTGCTACCGGCCAGCCTGATTCTGTTCACGCTGGGCATTGATCTGCAAGCGATTGCGCAGCTGGGGCGCAAGGCCGTGATCATGTTTTTTGCGGGCACGGTAGGCATTATTCTGGGCGGTCCGCTAGCCATCCTGATCGTGTCGGTGTTCTCGCCCGAAACGGTGGGCGGCGTGGGCCCCGATGCGGTGTGGCGGGGCATGACCACCATCGCCGGAAGCTGGATCGGCGGCGGGGCTAACCAGACGGCCATGAAGGAGGTGTTTGAAGTTGGCGATACCATTTTTCCGGCGGTTTTAGCGGTTGACATTATCGTAGCCAACGTATGGCTGGGCGTTTTACTGTACGGTAGCGGAAGGGCGGAAAAGATTGATCGCTTTTTCAAAGCCGATAGCTCGGCTATCGCTCAGGTGCGTCGGAAGATGGAAGATTACTCGGCTAACCTAAGCAAAACTCCAACCACTGCCGACCTGATGCTAATTCTTGCCATCGCATTTGGCCTAACCGGATTTTCTCACTACTGCGCCGACTGGATCGCTCCTTTTCTGGCCGAGAACTACCCGGTGCTAGAGCAGTTCAGCCTTACCTCGGGCTTCTTCTGGATCGTAGTGATCGCCACGGCGGGGGGGCTGGGACTTTCCTTTACGAAGTATCGGGAGCTGGAGGGGGCGGGGGCATCCAAGGTGGCCACCGTGTTTCTGTACGTACTCATTGCCAGCATCGGCATGGAAATGGACATCACCGCCGTTGCAAAGAGCCCGGGATTGTTCGTGGTGGGCTTGATCTGGATTCTGTTTCACATTCTGGTGATGTTTGTGGTGGCCAAGATTATCCGCGCGCCCTTTTTCTTTGTTGCCGTGGGCAGTCAGGCCAACGTGGGGGGAGCCGCCTCCGCGCCAGTGGTGGCTTCGGCCTTTAGTCCGTCGCTGGCCCCGGTGGGCGTGCTGCTGGCCGTGCTGGGCTACTTTGTGGGCACCTACGGGGCGTATCTTTGTGGATTGCTGATGCAGGCGGTGGCCCCGTAGTGCCACATCGCGATGCGGCGCTGCGGGGGCATCGCAATGAGACGCATCGCAATGAGACGCATCGCAATGAGACGCATCGCAATGAGACGCATCGCAATGAGACGCATCGCAATGAGACGCATCGCAATGAGACGCATCGCAATGCGTCTTTACCGGATATGATGGATAGTAGGTCAGTGTATACTTGGCAGTTTTTTCTGCTGTGTTTGAGTTCGTTTCTGTTTTTTTCGAGCTTCAACATGATCATTCCGGAGCTGCCCGCCTACCTGGACCGGCTGGGCGGGGGGCAGTACAAGGGACTAATCATTGCGTTGTTTACCCTCACCGCCGGGTTGTCGCGGCCCTTTAGCGGCAAGCTCACCGATACCGTCGGCCGCATTCCGGTGATGATCTTCGGGGCGGTGGTCTGCTTCGTGTGCGGGTTTATCTATCCGCTGGCTACCAGCGTAGCCGCGTTTTTGGCGCTGCGGTTCTTGCACGGTCTGTCGACTGGCTTCAAGCCCACCGGCACCTCGGCCTACGTGGCCGACGTGGTGCCCGCCACCCGGCGGGGCGAAGCGATGGGCATCTTGGGATTGTGCGGCAGCTTGGGCATTGCTGCCGGACCCGCCATCGGCAGCGCCATTGCCAACGCTTATTCGTTTGATACCATGTTTTACGCTTCTTCGGGAGCGGCCATCCTGTCGGTACTTATTCTGACGGGGATGAAAGAAACGCTGGAAGAGCGACAACCATTTTCGTTTAAGCTGCTCAAACTGGTGCCGCGCGAAATTCTGGAGCCCCGCGTGGTGGCGCCCTGCATTGCGGTGATGCTCACCACCTTTTCGTTCGGCATCGTGCTCACGCTCACACCCGACCTCAGCGACAGCCTGGGCATTGCCAACCGAGGTTTGTACTTTCTGTACTTCACCGGAGCGTCGGTGGCGGTGCGGGTGCTGGCGGGCAAGGCTTCGGATCGCTACGGCCGCCTGGCGGTTTTGCGGGTCGCCACGGTGGTGCTGGCGGCGGGGATGCTGCTGACCGGTTTTGCTACTTCGGTGCCCACGTTCATTGCCGGGGGACTGGTGTTCGGACTCGGGGCGGGCATAAACACTCCGACGATTTTTGCCTGGACGATTGACCTGAGTCGCGACCGCTACCGGGGCCGGGCGATGGCCACCATGTACATTGCCCTGGAGTTTGGCATCGGGGTGGGGGCGTTGCTGTCGGGCTGGATCTACGGCAACGACGATACCCGCTTTGGCTACGCCTACGGCTTGGGGGCACTGCTGGCTTTGGCCGCCTGGATTTATTTGGTGATAGGGGCCAAGCGAATGGTTCCGGGCGTTGAAGTAGGGTAGACAACACCAAATTGTTATTTTTGGCGCTACATCAACCAACGCCCGCGTGTCCACTGCCCAACCTTCGTGCCGTCGCTACTGCAAGGCCCTCACCCTTACCGATGATCCGCAACTGATTGCCGACTACGAGCGGGCGCACCATCCCGAGCATTTCTGGCCCGAAATCACCCAGGGGATGAAGGATGTTGGTATCCTCGATATGGAAATCTACCGCTACGGCACCGTGCTGTTGATGATCATGGACACCGTGCCCAACTTTGACCACGACCGCGCGATGCAAGAGTTAGCCACCAAACCCCGGCAGTCGGAGTGGGAGGCCTACGTGGCCCAATTCCAACAAACTGACGCGGACGCCTCGGCCAAGGACAAATGGCAACTGCTGGACCGGATTTATAAAATGGAATGATTAAAATCCGTAGGGGCGAATCGCGGTTACCCCTACGGATTGCCGTTGGGCGTGAGCCGCTGCACCCGCCAGTTGAATACTTCCGACACGTACACGTTTTCGTTATCATCCACGCAAATGCCGTGGGCGATGTAAAACTGCCCCGGAGCACGTCCGGGTCCACCGAACCGACCCAGTTCCTTACCCGCCAGGTCGGCCTTAATCACCTGTTCGGCGGTGCCGTCGGTGATGTAAAGCGTGCGATTGTTGTGCAGCGCCAAGCCCGAGGGCACGCCCAGGTGCGTCCAGGCTTCCAGAAAGTTGCCGTCCCGATCAAAAATCTGGATGCGCTTGTTGTAGCGATCCGCCACCAACACCCGGCCCTGCGGGTCGATGAGCACGTTGTGCGGATTGTCGAATTCGCCCTCGGCGCTGCCCTTTTTGCCCCAGGTTTTAATGAGGTTGCCGTAGGGGTCCAGCTTCACGATGCGGGAGTTGCCGTAGCCGTCGGCCACGTAGATATTGCCTTCCGCATCGAAGCCCACGTCGGCGGGCTTGTCGAACAAGATCATCTTTTTGTCTTCGTCCCAGGTGCCTGGCGTATCGCGGCGGCCCAGCACCATGGTGATGTGCCCTTCGGGATTAAACTTGAGCACCAGGTGCGAGCCCACGTCGGTGGTCCAGATGTTGCCCTGCCGATCCACCTGCAGGCCGTGGGCACTGGAGAACATGCCCGCCCCAATCTCCCGCACAAAGGTGCCGTTGTCGTCGAATTCCAGCAGTGGGTGCGGCCCCCGGTGAAACACCAGCAGGTGACCGTTGGGCCGGGTTGCCACCCCCGTCACTTCCCCGAAATTGTAGCCGTCCGGAAGTTGCAGATAGGCAGGGTCGGAGCGTAGCGAAAGGGTGTCGGATTGCGCAACGGCCGCAAACGATAGACACGCCAAAAGTAGGGTCAGGTAAGTATTCATGGAAAATGGGATAAAGCAAATAAGGGCTAGAAGTTGTTTTTTCACTATCATTGCGAACGATCTGCTGCCCGTTAGGCAGTACTGATTTTCAGGCGGCAACGTTTTTTCATCTGACCAAAGGGCGCTTTGCCTGGTTCCTTCACAGAGTTACTACAGGCGTAGGGTTCTGCTTTTTTATCTCAATAAGAGTGACGGCTGTTCCGTAACTTCAGCCGTGTACTTAGCGATAAAATTGCCTACTGAAATGAAAGTAAGTGTCAAAGTAATGCTACCGCTGGCCTTTATAACCCTCGCGCTTGGCCTGTTCCTGATTGGGGTGTTGGCCAACGTGTATCTACAAGATGTAACAAAAATTCGTGATTTTAACGATAAGATCGAGAATTTACACTTACTGAGTCACGACCTCTACCTCACTGACCAAGACTTTTTCACCTTCGCGGCCGTGTCACCGGCGGTGCAACCAGCTTTCCGAAAGCTACGCGTCGGACAGTGCCGCGATGAGTCACCTGGATCGGTACCAAGCCACCTTCAATCAAATTGTTGACCTGGAACAGCAGATTGGGCCATCCACTAAAAACGGTTTGCAGGCGCGCATTTTAACGTTAGCTGACCAGATCGATACGAATATTACCCAACTTTCGGCTACTTCGCACCAGGAAGTTGCCCGAATGATTGAGGAAAGGAAGCAAAAGTTCTTTTGGCTGATCGGAGCATCGCTGCTGGTTATTTTTGGCATCGGCTACTTTATCTGCGGTCAGTTGGTTAGTCCGCTCAGCCAGCTAACGCGCGCTATTGATCACAACATCGCCAATGACTATCGCAGCTACGCGCCGGTGACGCTTAGCAGTTCGGTGCGGGAGATAAAAATCCTGGAGAACTCTTTTGATACCCTTATCCGGCAGATGCAGACGTTGCTGGAAGAAACCCAGCAGACCAATCAGGAGCTGGAAGACCAGAACCAAGCCCTGCAAAAGACCAACCGCGAACTGGATATGCTGGTCTACAGCGCGTCACACGACCTGCGGGCGCCCCTCACTTCGCTGGAAGGACTGGTGTCGCTGAGTCGGGACGAGGCCGATGTCGCAGAGTGGGCCAGCTACCACGAGCTGATGCTGGGACGGATCAAGCACCTGGATAGTTTTATCCAAGATATTGTGGACTACGCCCGCAACAATCGGCAGACGGTGGTGAGCAAAGAAATCAGTATGAATGATCTGGTTGATCAGACGCTGATGAACTACAGCTTTTTGGAGCAGTTCAGTAAAATCCACCAGCAGATTGAAATAGCGCAGCCGACAGCGTTTTGCTCCGATCCTACCCGGCTGTCCGTTATTTTCAAAAACTTGATCTCTAACGCCATCCGGTACTACGATCCGACTAAGGCGAAACCCTTGGTCAAAATCACTGTTTGTACCAGTCCAAGCCACCTTCACCTGACGGTGGCTGACAATGGTTTGGGGATCCCGGAGGATCAATTGAGCAAAATCTTTGATATGTTCTACCGGGCCAGCGACCAGGCCCGCGGCTCGGGGTTGGGCTTGTTCATTGTGCAAGAAACGGTGAACCGGCTGGGCGGAGAGATCAGGGTGCAGTCGGTGGAGGGTGAGGGCACGGCGTTTGAGCTAACGATACCTAACTTGATAATGTCACAAGAACATCTAATCTCTTATGGGCAAAACCCGGTAGCAGTAAGTTAACAGCAAGGTAATCGACCGGCCCTAAAAGAAATATAGCGGTCCAGAAAAGTGTTATCTCAAAAAAACCTTACATTAGCTCCTTCAAGCTACTGATAACACAACCCTTCCTGCTTCTCGGCCCTCGCTCTTCTGGCGAGCTTCTTTTGTTTATTTCTACACTACACTCCCTTTTCCGATGAGACAACGATTACTTGTGTTTTCCCTCCTGCTGTTCAGCGGGGCAATTTACGCCCAAGAACGCCCCGTGAGCGGCACCGTGACCGCCGTAGATGACGGCACTGCCCTGCCGGGGGTGAACGTGCTGGTGCAGGGCACTACCATCGGCACCATCACCGACGTGGACGGTAACTACCGCCTCACCGTGCCGGGCGACGATGCCACCCTCACCTTTTCGTTCGTCGGCTACGAAGGCCAATCCACCGTGGTGGGCAACCGCTCGGAGATCAACGTGCAGCTCGAGTCCGACGTGGCCCAACTCGAAGACGTGGTGGTGACCGCGCTGGGCATCACCAAGGAAAAACGGACGCTCACCTACAGCACGCAAGACGTAGAAAGTCAGGGACTCGAAGAAGCCCGTACGCTCAACATCACCGAAGGGCTGAGCGGCAAGGTGGCCGGGATTGCCATCACCACCACGGGTGCCGGAGTGGGCGCGCCCACCAAGGTGGTGCTGCGCGGCAACCGCTCGCTGCAACCCAACGGCAGTCAGCCGCTCTACGTAGTGGACGGTATTCCGATGGGCGGCGACATCTCTAACATTTCGCCTAGCGACATTGCCGATATTTCTATTCTGAAGGGCGGCAACGCGGCGGCCCTGTACGGCAGCCGGGCCAACAACGGGGCTATTGTGATCACCACCAAGTCGGGCGCCGACGCTCCCGAGGGCGTGAGCGCCGACCTGCGGTTTAACTATCAGGCCAACACCCCAATTCTGCTCACCGAGTACCAAAACGAGTACGGGCAGGGCTCCGCGGGTCAGTATAGCCCGGGGTCAACCACCTCCTGGGGACCGCGCATGACGGGGCAGATTGTGCCCCACTGGTCGAACGATCCGAACTACTTAGAAGGAGAGACCTACGCCCTGACGCCTCAGCCCGACAACGTGCGTGATTTCTTCCAAACCGGCCACACCATCGCTACCAGTTTGGGAGTGTCTGTCAACCGTGACAACACCCGGGCCCACTTCAACTACACCAACAGCAACGGGCGGGGCATCATTCCGAACAACGACCTGAACAGCCACTACCTGAATTTGCGTTTAACGACTGAACTGATTCCGGAAAAATTGACCCTGGATGCTAAGGCAAACTACATTCGCGACGATTTCTCGAACGTGTTATCGGGGGGCGAAGGCTTTGACAACCCGCTGCGCTACGCCTACGTGTTGCCCCGCAACATCCGCACCCAGGATTTGGAGCGCTACGAGTTTGTGAACGCCGCCGGACAGACGCGGCAGCACTTTTACAATCCCAACGACAACGGAACGGGCAACCCCTACTGGACGATTAACAACGTGCTACGCCCTCGCATCCGCGAGCGCGTACTGGGGCTGGTTTCTTTGAAGTACCAGATCACCGATGACCTGTATATTTTGGGACGTACCGGGATTGACAAGCGTAACACCCGCGAGGAGTTCTTGCGCTACGTAGACACCTATACGGTGGCTCCCGGCGGATCGTACGAGAAGTCCTATAGCGCTGACTTAGAGTGGAACTCCGATGTGCTGCTGAACTTTGACAAAGACCTCTCTACCAACTTTTCCCTTAACCTGAGTGCGGGCGCCAACCTGCGGCAAGCTAGTTTTGATCAACTGGGAGGGAACGGGTTAAACTTCAGCGTAGAAAACCTGTTTGCGCTGGGCAACACCCTGGAGCCTCGGCCCACCGAAGAGTTTGCGGAGAGAGAGCAACAGTCGGTGTACGCCTTCGGTGAAGTTGGGTTTAAAAACGCCATCTTCCTAAGCGGCTCCGTTCGCAACGACTGGAGCTCTACCTTGCCCGAAGAAAACCGTTCGTACTTCTATCCCTCGGTCGGACTCACCGCGGTGGTGAGTGATCTGGTGAATTTCCCCTCCGCGATCAGCTTTTTTAAGCTACGCGGCTCTTACGCGGAAGTGGGCAACGACACGGGCCCCTACCGCTTATCCCAGCAGGCCAACGTGATCGCCGGGGCCATCTTTTTGGACGGCACGCTGCCCCTGGCCAACCTGCTGCCGGAACGAACCACCACCTGGGAAGCCGGACTGGACGCGCGTCTGTTTGACGACAACGTACGCTTCGATTTCACCTACTACCAGTCCAATACCTTCGATCAGCTGTTTGCCGCCAACGCGCCCCGCGCTTCCGGAATCACCCGTATCTTTCTCAACGGAGCGAATATTCAGAACACCGGCGTGGAAATCGTGCTGGGCATCACCCCGGTGTCCACCCCGAGTTTTTCGTGGGACCTCAACGCCAACTTCGCCCGCAACGTGAGCGAAGTGCTCGAGATCGCCGATGATATCGACGTACTGACCCAGGGCGGGGGATTCTTGGAGGAGTATCGTATCGAGGCAGGAGAACCCTTTGGTAACCAGTACTCACGCGGGTTCCAGCGCGACGACGCGGGCAACGTGTTGGTAGATTCCGACGGGCTTCCGCTGGTGACACCGGGCAAAACGGTGAAGATCGCCAACTACCAGCCCGACTGGTTGATGGGAATCACCAATACGTTCAATTATAAAGGCGTATCACTGCGGGCGCTGGTCGACTTCCGACAGGGCGGACAGGTGGCAGTTTTCACCGAGGCTATCATGGCGGATGCGGGTCTGATCGACTATACCGCGCAGGGCCGGGACGGCTCCCTGGTGTTCGGGCAAAACATTTTTGCCGGTGAAACCGCCGTGCTGGTAGACGCCGAAGGAAACCCCACCAGCACTCCCAATACCATTGCGATGAGTGCCGAGCGACTTTGGGGTAGGCTGGGGGGACGAAACGCTCCGGCGGGTGAGGCCTTCGTGCGCGACGCTTCCAACATCCGGCTGCGCGAACTGGCCCTGGGCTACGCCCTTCCCGAAGCAATCACCTCCCGTCTACCGTTCCGTACCGCCAGTGTGTCGCTGGTCGGCCGAAACTTGTTTTTCTTTAGCAACAAGACCAAGTACTTCGACCCGGAAGCGGTGCAGTCGGTCGACAACAGTGCTGAAGGTCTGAACTCCTTTGCTCCGCCTACCACGCGCAGCTTTGGGGTGTCGCTTAATTTTGGATTTTAATCGTACTAATTAATCTGTTATGAAACGTAGTATCTTATATACCTCAATCGTTGCTTTTACGCTGCTGATCAGTGGCTGCACCGACGACTTCACCGAACTCAATACCGACCCTAAGAACCTAACGGTTGATAACCTGGGGCAGAGCGAGTACGGCGGAGTGGTAAAAGCCGCCATGTACAGTCCCGTGTTTTTTCCCTTCAGTGCCCGCGGGCCCTTTCAGTTGACGCAGTCGCTGTTTGCCGACGTGTACGCCAACTACTTCGCCACCACGGCCCCTAACTTCGACTCGGACAAGTTTATCCTGGTGGGCGGCTGGCTCAACGGGGCTTTCAACTACTTCTATGGCACGGCCGCTCCGCAAATCAAGTACGCCGAAGACTACGCCGCCGAGAACGATTTTGCCCTGGAGAACGCCATGATGAAGGTGTGGCGGGTGTGGTCGTATCACCAGGTGACCGACTACTGGGGGCCGATTCCCTACTCGCAGTTTGGCAATCGGGAAAATTCGGTCGCCTACGATTCGCAGGAAGAAATCTACCGCGACTTCTTCACCACCCTGGACGAGGCTATTCCCGTGCTGCAGAGCAACGCCGGAGGCACTTCCTTTTTGGGGTCCAACGATCTGCTCTACGGAGGCAACGTGGACCAGTGGATTCGCTTCGCCAATACGCTGAAGTTGCGTCTGGCCATGCGCGTAAAGTACGCTGACCCAGCGCTGAGCAAAACCGAAGCCGAAGAGGCCGTGGCCGCGGGCGTGCTAGAGTCGAACGATGACAACGCGGTAATTGAGACCAACGCTGATTATGCCAACCGCTACAACACCATCACGCAGTGGGGCGAGTTTCGCATGAGTGCTGACATGGAGAGCATCCTAAAGGGTTACCAAGACCCCCGCGTAGCCAACTACGCGGCCCCGGCGCTGATCCCCGACCCCACTGACGATCCGGCGGGAGTAGAATTTCCCTACGAAGGCATGCGCAACGGCCAGTCGAAGATCGACAAGCAGGCTATCAAGTTCATCGAAATTGCTTCCGACATGGCGGCCCCGTATACCGAAAACGGAGTTCCGGGTCCGGATTGGATCGTAATGAACGCCGCAGAGTCGTACTTCCTGCGGGCCGAAGGAGCCCTGGAGGGCTACAACATGGGAGGGGGAACCGCCCAGAACTTCTACGAGCAAGGCATCGTCACTTCGCACGAGCAGTACGGCTACGACGGCACCACCCTGAGCGGGGCGAATTACGTGACCAGCACCAACACGCCCGCTTCCTTTGATGGCACCACCCCTGCTCCTTCAAATGTGCCGGTGGCCTACGATGCGGCGGGTGCCAAAGAACGACAGTTGGAGCAAATCATTACCCAGAAATGGATTGCCCTGTACCCCGATTCGCGCGAGGCCTGGGCTGAGAAGCGGCGCACCGGATACCCCACGTTTTACAACCGACTCAACAGCGACAACGCGAAGATATCGGTAGACCAGGTGCCCCGCCGCGTAACCTTTACGGCCGATGAGTTTACGACCAACGCCGACGCGGTGCAGGATGCTATCGACAATAAACTGGGCGGTCCGGATGATGGTACGACTAGGCTGTGGTGGGACAAGAAATGATCAGGATGATCGTGATTGTTGAGGATGGTCAGGATGATTTTCACTGCTAACAATCTGGCGCAGGGCGTCCCACCCGGTGACACCCTCGATCTGGCGCAGGGCGTCCCGCCCTGTGACATACGTAAGTGGGTTCTCTGAACCCACGAGTAACTATTATTGTGAGCGATAGCCACCGGTAGCAATACCCGCGGCTATCGTATTCTAGCGAATGATAAAAGCGTCGGGACTTACCGTACTGAATTTAATTCCGGGATACCTGCTTATTCTGGCACTGGGAGCCTGTCAATCTCCCGCGATGCAGGATACTCTCTTTACGCCATTGCCCCCGGCGAAAACCGGCATTAAGTTCCAGAATACCCTGCGCGAAACCGAAGACTTTAACGTGATGAAGTACGGCTACTTCTACAACGGCGGCGGGGTGGCCATTGGCGACGTGAACAACGATGGGTGGCCCGACATCTACTTCACCGGCAACCTGGTGGCCAGTCGGCTATACCTGAACCGGGGCAACTGGACCTTCGACGAAGTGGCCGAAGAAGCCGGAGTGGCCGCCTCCGGACTGTGGAACACCGGGGTCACGATGGCCGACGTGAACGGCGACGGACTATTGGACATTTACGTGTGCCGCTCGGCCGCCGCTGACCCCGACCGACGGAAAAATCTGCTCTTTATTAACACCACCTCCCTCCCCCCGAATCCACGGCGGCCCTCAAGGGGGAACATGTCTCCCCCTGAGGGGGGGAGGGAGGTGAGTTTCACCGAACAAGCCGCCACCTACGGATTAGCTGATCCGGGCTACTCTACCCAAGCCGCCTTCTTCGACTACGACCGCGACGGAGACCTGGATATGTACCTACTTAACCACTCCACGCAGGAGTACGCTGGGTTCAACAAGCTTACCGCCGGTCACAAACAACGCCGTAATCCCGTGCTGGGGGATAAACTGTATCGCAACGATATGTCGCTTCCGAAGGGAAAATTTACCGACGTGTCAGCTGAGGCGGGCATTATCCAGAACGTGCTGGGCTTCGGCCTGGGCGTGGCCGTCACTGACGTGAACGCCGACGGCTGGTACGATGTCTACGTCACCAACGACTACAACGAAGAGGACTATCTGTACATCAACCGGCAAGACGGTACGTTTCAGGAATCGTTGCGCAGTCAGGTGGGACATACCTCCCTGTTCTCGATGGGCTGCGACGCAGCCGACATTAACAACGATGCTTGGCCCGACTTGATCACCCTGGATATGCTGCCCGCTAGCAATTACCGGCTGAAAATGTCGCTGGGGCCCGAAAATCACGACAAATACGCGGAGCTGCTGCGGCAGGGATTTTATCCGCAGACGATGCGCAACATGCTACAACTCAACAACGGCAGTGGCCCGGATGGCTATCCCACCTTTAGCGAGATTGGGCAACTGACCGGGGTGGGCAGCACCGACTGGAGCTGGGCAGCCCTGCTGGCCGACTACGACAACGATGGATTGAAAGACCTGTTCGTGACCAATGGCTACACCCGCAACTACCTCGATATGGACTTTATGAACTACATAGTGGGGCAAAAGCTGCGGGATGACCGGGGGGAGGAACAGCTAGAGCTTATGAAATTGATGGAAGCCATGCCCGCCATTGAGGTGGCCAACTACGCATTCCGGAACCAAAGCGGGCTGTCGTTTCAGGACCAGACCCAAGCCTGGGGACTGGGCGGCAATAGCTTGTCGAACGGTGCGGCCTATGGCGACCTAGACAACGACGGCGACCTTGACCTGGTGGTGAACAACGTGAACGCCGCCGCGGGGGTGTATCGCAACAACAGTGAGACGCTGCTTAACAACCACTACCTCGCCGTGCGGTGCCAGGGAACGGGACTGAACACGCACGGCATCGGAGCCAAGGTGCGGGGCTACGCAGGTGACGCCGTCTACTTTCAGGAGCTGATACCCACCCGGGGGTTTCAGTCGTCGGTAAATCCCGAAATGCTGTTCGGCCTGGGGGAAGCGCCGCAATTAGACAGCCTGGTGGTGCAATGGCCTACCGGTGAGGCGCAAACCCTACGCAACGTGGCAACCAACCAAACGCTGACGCTGCGGCAAGCCGAGGCGAAGCGCCCCCTTACCCCTCCGGCCGCCCCGGCACCGTGGCTCGAAAAAGCTTCTTTGGGGATCGACTATCGCCACCGGGAAAACGGTTTTCAGGACTTCAAGCGCGACAAACTGCTCGCCCAGGGCTTGTCTACGGCCGGGCCCAGGATTGCGGTAGGCGACGTGAACAACGACGGTCGAGAAGACTTGTACCTGGGAGGAGCGAAAGGTTTCTTGGGGCAGTTGCTCTTGCAACAGTTTGATAGCACATTTGCGGCCGTAGCCACTTCCGCGCTTGCTCTTGACAGCGCTGCCGAGGATACGGACGGGCTGTTCTTTGATGCGGACGGCGATGGTGACCTGGACCTGTACGTGGTTAGTGGCGGCAGTGATTTTAGCGCGCAGGACGCTGCGTTGCAGGATCGTTTGTACCGCAACGACGGTGCCGGAGACTTTACCCGTGCTACCGAGGCCTTACCCGCGATGAGCAGTAGCGGCTCGGTGGTGGCGGCGGCGGACGTGGATCAAGACGGCGACCTGGACCTGTTCGTAGGTGGCCGACTGGTGCCGGGGGAGTATCCAACCGCTCCGCGCAGCTACCTGTTGCGCAACGACGGCCGCGGAAATTTCAGCGATGCCACAGCTACCCTGGCTCCCGCGCTGGTGGCGCCGGGCCTGGTGACCGACGCGGTCTGGACCGACCTGGATCAGGACGGTTGGTCCGATTTGGTGGTGGTGGGCGAATGGATGCCCATTCGGGTGTTTCTCAACGAGGAAGGGCAGCTAAGCGAAGCGCATCCCGAGGGGCTGGCCCGTACTTCCGGCTGGTGGAACACCGTGGTGGCCCACGATATGGACGGCGACGGTGACCCGGACCTGATGGCGGGTAACCAGGGAATGAACAACCCCTTCCGGGCCACTCCGCAGGCCCCGGTGAGCCTCCTGTACGCCGATTTTGATCAAAACGGTTCTATCGATCCGGTGCTTACCTACTTCATCGAGGGTGAGCGACAGGTGGCCTTTAGTCGCGATGAGTTGATCGGCCAGATGGTGTCGCTGCGGAAGAAGTTTCCGAGCTACGACGCTTACGCCCGGGCCGGTTTAGCGGACGTGCTCACCGAAGCCCAATTGGCCTTGGCCGATACGCTGACGGCCACCTGCTTCGAGACGGTGTACGTACAAAATCAGGGCAACGGAAGCTTTGCTTGGCAACCACTCCCCATTGAGGCGCAGTTTTCACCGGTCTTTGCCATCTTGCCCACCGAGGTTAACGGAGATCCAATTCCGGACTTGGTGGTGGGTGGTAACTTGTCGAACACCCGAGTGAGCACCGGGCGCTACGATGCCAGCTACGGGGCGGTCTTCGTGGGTGAAGGTGATCGCACCTTTCGATACGTGAAGCCCCCCCGTTCGGGTCTGCGCGTACGCGGCGACGTCCGGGACATCGTACGGATGGATAAGCGGCTGATGATTGCCCGTAATAACGACAGCCTGGTGGTTTTCCGATATCCCGTAAAACGGACGAAGCCATCCGTTGGGGATCAAACCAACCTGAGGTCTTCTGAATAGTCAAACCGAATACTCTCCTCCGCATGCTTAAGTTTTGCGCTATTATTTTTCTGTTGATGACAACTTCCTCCTACGGTCAAGATTTTTCGCTACGCGTAGTGTCAGTGCCTGATTTCGAAATTAGCGGACAGGGCACGCCCGCCCGCTGGAACCGAACCGAATGGATTGACCTGCCGTTGCGGCACGGTCCGGCTTCCAGCCTTACCACCCAGGCCAAGGTGCTCTACTCCGAAACGGGTATCTACTTTCTCATGCAGTGTGCCGACGAGTTGCTCACCGCCACCCTCACCGAAGACTTCGCCGACTTGTATAAGGAAGACGTGGTGGAGGTGTTCTTGTGGACTGACGAAGCGCAGCCGCTCTACTTTGAGTACGAACTCTCGCCGCTCGACTACGAGCTGCCTATTATTATTCCCAATCGGGACGGGGAGTTCTTTGGGTGGCGTCCCTGGCACTACGAAGGCGAACGACGCACCCGCCACGCCACCTCGGTGCAGGGCGGTGAAAAGAAGAGTGGGGCTGCCATCAGGGGGTGGACTGCCGAGTTCTTCATTCCCTACGCCCTGCTCAAACCACTGGGCAACGTGCCCCCGAAGCCCGGCACCCGCTGGCGGGCCAACCTTTACCGCATCGACTACGACGCTGCCGAACCCCGCCATTGGCAATGGCAGCCTACCTCGGGCAGCTTCCACGAATACCAACGCTTCGGCACCTTTGTCTTTGAATAACCATTCATCTATGTCCTGGCGCGGTGCCTCTGGCACTGTGACCGAAGTAAACGGGTTCTCTGAACCTAATCCTGGCAGTTGGATCGATCAACCCGTTACCCACCTGCCAAAAACACCACCATGAAATAACTCTGTTTACTAACCTGCGTGACCCTGGCGGCCTGCCAGTCGTCCCCGGACGTACTTGATGTAGCCTTTGAAGGCAACCCCCGGCCCAAAGTCCCGTCGAAAAACGACGGTGGCAAGACAGCATCCACCGCAGTGTGCCGGGCTTCTTCTACACAAACGGGCCGTGATATAATTCGTGATCCAGAACCCGTGCGCCAGCATGAATACCGACATCAGAAAAATGGCCAGGTGCACGGTGGTTACCCACAAAGAGTCCCCGCTGTTCGTTCAGGTACTTGGGAATCCAGAACATAAAGAAGTAAAAAATGGGGTCCAGCATAGAGCGAATGGCGATGAAGACCCATACCACGCGGTCGCGCAGGATCACCGCAAAGGGAAGCACCTTTTCTTTTACAGAGTCTGCCGCTACTGTGACTTTATCCGTCTTCTTCCACGAAATAGCCATCCAGCCGACCACCCATACATTCCCTACCAAACCGGGAAGTACAAACCCGGCGCGCCACCCGTAGCGGGCGGATAGCCAGATGGTGAGGGGTGGGGCAATTACCGCGCCCCGGGCTGAGCCACCGATGGCGATGCCGTTGGCCAGCGCCCGTTCTTTTTCATTGAACCACTCGTATACGGTGCGGGCTGCTCCGGGGAAGCAACTGCCCTCGCCCATGCCGAGCAGAAAGCGGAAGGTGAGCAGTTGGTAAAACCCGGTTATTACCCCGTGCAAGGTGTTGGCCGCCGACCACAGCCCCACGGACAAGGCCAGGCCCTTTTTAGCCCCCACCAGGTCGATGATTCTTCCGCCGCCGGGAGAACTAATTCCCTCGGAGAATGAGTTGATCCAGCACTACGGAGTGAGCAATACCACTGCCCGCAAGAGCTTGCTGGAAATAGAACTGAAGGGATAGGCCCGGCGCATCAAGGGCAAGGGCACCTTTGTGCTCAACAGCACCAAGGCCCATCACCTGACGCGCACACTGGGTTCGATCGAAGATACCCGCCGGAGCTTTGACGAGAAACTCAAGGCCGAGAGATTCACGCCCAAAAATATCATTCTGGAAAAAAGCATCCTCAAGGATGGGATATCTTCGGAAATAGGGGGGAAGCACTACATTATTAGCGCTCCTACTACCGGGGCGATAAGTATCGGTTTGCTATTCAGGCAAACCCCGACTTGCTGGAGTAATTGGGGTCACAGCGCATAAACCGCAGCAATGGCCAGCCAGATGAACCTTACAGCGAGGTTTCTACCGCTAGGGGGTGGTGGGCAGGCATGGTAATCTTCCAGATCGTTCCCCGGTTTTCGATCACGTAGAAGGCGTTGCCGACCTGAACGGCATCAGTCGGGCCCTGGAAGCCTTCAATGATCCGATAGCTACGCACCTGGTAGTTATCAACCGCCGAATCATAGGTTAGTTTCAAGTGCATCAGGTCTCCCCCCAAAACAGAAAACGGAAGCATCAGCGGCTGCGAGGAGCCATTGGACCAACTCAGCACGAAGGCATCGCCGCAGTAGGGTTCGGCTAGCAGGCTATCTTGATCAAAAAATAAGCCCAACGGCGAGCGGTGCGCCGTGAACGTACCCACCGGTTGGCCCGTGCTATCGCCGTCCACGATGCGCCCCGTTAGCCGGTCCCGGTAAATATTCGCATCCGGGCCGTAGTTCTGAACGGGGGCGGTGAAACGCACGTTGCTTGGTTTCTTCGGAAAGTCAGGATCGTTATGGAAGTGTTTTTGTTGGTAAGAGAAGGCCAGCGTGTTGATAAAAGGATCTTCTTTGGGATCGGCGCTCCAGTTGGCAAACTGCTGCGGGTTGTCAATGCCTCCCATCTCCCAGGGATATCCATAGTGGTGCCCCTGACGAAACCAGTTCATCTCTTCGGGATGATCGTAGTCGGAAGAATTAGACACTCCGAAAACTCTTCCTTCGGGCGAAACCGTCAAGTCGTACGCATTGCGCACCCCGTCAGAAAACAAGTATCCGTTCTGGGCCAGGTCCGCCGAATCGTTCTTAAGCACAATGCCGTGCCCGTCGGCGGGAAGCCGGAAGATGCATGCGGTCAGGGGTACTTCGCGCGCGTTCGGATAGGCTCCTTGGTTATCCTGCACCTCGCCATGGTCAGTACGCGCCCCGCTGTTCACGTAAAGGTGGCGGCCCGCTTGATCGACGGCCACCCCGTTAAACTCGTGGCTGTAGAGCGTGCCGGTGCGCCCGTAATCTTCGGTGATAGCCAGGTCCTCAAAGGCGTAGGTGCCGTCCGTTTGCCGCAGCCCGCGCACTACTTTTCCCCGGGTCCCTTTGCCTCCGTTCGAGGAGATGTTGCCAACTAAAAACATCCGATCGCCGTAGAGCCGAAAGCCCTGAAGCGTTTCGATGCCATGATCAGCCACGCTGGCAATTTTTACCTCCTGGGTGTCTTCCGGCTGCGGACTCACCCGATAGAGGTCACCGTTCATGGTGTTGTAGAGAAAACTTTGGGTGGTAGGATCGTAGTTGATCCGGATGCAGCCCCGCTGCGCGGTAGCGAACTTCTCTATCCGGATGCCTTCTCGCAGGGCCAGTGGGTCGGCTTCTTGCGAAACAGCGTCCTTAGTACGCGGTTCGGCAGACGGGGAAGGGCGGCACCGGGCCAGGCCCAGTATAAGCGCAATGACAATGAAAAATGGTTGCGCGTTCATCAGTGGCTATTGTCCGGTGGCAGTTTCGATCCAGTAGGGCCGGGAGAGGCCATTTAAATCCCAAACAATGTCTCCCTGCCGAAGCGTGAGTTCGCAGGTTAGCTTGCGCGATCCGTCCAGGCGGTAGCCTCCCACGTCGATAAAGCCAAAACTGCCTTCTTGCAGGTTGAGCACGGCAATATCGGCTTCTGCACCCTCACTAAGATGGCCCAGGCTATCCTGGTGAATGGCTTGGGCGGCATTCCAGGTAGCCGCCGCAATTACTTCCGATAGGGGCATGCCCATGTTCAGGAACTTGGACATCACGTTGAGTTGATCCTTCATGCCGCCGTTCATACTGCCGGTGTGCAGATCGGTGCTGATGGTGTTGGGACGAAACCCTTCGTTGAGCGCCGGTATGGCCTGCCGGAACAAGAAGCTTCCTCCTCCATGACCCACGTCGAAAACGATCCCCCGCCGCTGCGCTTCCCAGACGTAATCGCGCACCTTGCCGCGTTCATTCACCAGGGGAATACGGCCGGGCACGTGCCCAAAGGCATGGGTAAAGATATCTCCCGGCCGCAGGTGATGCAGCAGTAGCGAGTCCAGCGGGAGTGGGGGCAGGGTGCCCCCGAAGTCGACCATCACGGACACGTTGGCTTTCCTTCCGGCGGCCACCGCCCGATCGACGGGTGTCCAATGGGGACCGGTGTAATGCGCCACCTTGATGCCAACGATCTCGGGGTGTTGTTGAGCCACCCTGCCGGTTTGCTCGGCGTCCATGTCGGCCAGGTTCTGTTCAGCGGCCCCGCCCTTCATGCCGGAGCCCACAATATTGAGAAAGGCCAGCACGCGCGTCTTGGACTGCTCGATCACCTGGGTCTTGAAGGTGTCGAAGTTTTTCCACCCGGCCCCTCCGGCATCCACCATGGTGGTGACGCCCACGCGAAACGAAAAGGCATCGGGAGGCACCGCGGTGAAGCTGTTACTTAAGTAGGCGTTGGGCTCGGTACCAAAGAAGTTGTGCGTGTGGATGTCGATCAAGCCGGGGGTCACGTAGTAGCCCTTTAGCTCCACCACCCGCTCGGCCTCCGCCGGATCGATCTGTTCGGCTACCCGGGCGATGAGGCCATCTTTGATAGCAATGTCCCGGGGGGCGTCGATTCGGTTCCGGGGGTCGATCACGTGCCCGTCGTTGAGCAGCAGGTCGTAGGATTGGGCCCAAAGAGGGCCGCCCAGTGAACAAGACAAGGCGATTCCTAGAAAGATGAATAGCCTTCCTCCAGCAGCAAAGAGAGGACTCGGAAAAAACGGAGCAGTAAGTTTAACTACGATCATCGGCAACAGGTTAAACGTGAGCGGCCAGCAGCACTTCGCGCAGGCGGTGGGCCACAATGCGCTCCTGCCCCGGGACAAGCATCCAGGTAGTGATTTCAATCATTGGTTCGGTGCCCCATCCGGCTACCTCAATGGAGGGGTGGCCCCCTCGCAGGGCTTCGTGCAGCGAATCATTGCTGTGCTTGATCTGCTTATCGTCCCAGCGCACGCGCAGGGTGGGCACGTGGTTGGCCAAATCGGGCACAAACGTTTCGGTGCTGATCCCTTGAATGTCATCTACCCCCTTAGCGATGTGCGCGATCTGCTGTTCCCACTGTTTCCACTCGGCCGCGTGGTCTTTGTTTAGGTATAATTCTAAGGCCACCATCATGCCTAAAATCTCTTCTTTGTTTACCTTCATCCCCCGGCCCACGGTGTTGCCACGGGGGGGAGCGTGCAGTCGGGCCGCTTCAATACGCTCCTTGGTGTCCAGGAGCAACCCGGCGCTCTGTGGTCCGCGTAGGCCCTTGCCGCCGGAGAAGCACACCAGATCAAAGCCCATTTCGGTATACTTCCACAGGTTCTCGACCGGGGGGACGTCGGCCGCGCAGTCGTTCATGGCCGGTAGGTTGTGCTTACGAGCAGTTTTCAGCCAGGCTTGGTGCTTAATTTTTCCGAGTTGGTTGTTGGCATTCAGAAAAAAGAGCATGGCAGTTTTTTCGTTGATGGCTTCCTCCAGTTCTTTCTGGGTATCCACGTACACGATACGCGCCCCGGTGTTGCGGATGGCGTGGGCGTAGCCAATCTGATGGGCGTTCTGCATGATCACTTCTGATTTCATTCCGGTGCCCTCCAGGTGCGGAATCTGCACGACCCGCTCGGCATCCATCCCGGACAGCACTCCGGCGGTGCCGAAGGTAATGGCTGAAGCCGCCCCGGTGGTCACGGTAGCCGCTTCGCACCTCACCATCTCGGCAATTCGTTCCCCTACCTTGTCTTGAAGTTCGTCGAGGGGCACGTACTCGTTAGAGGCATAAAGGATAGACTCCATCACCGCTTCGGGCATCAAGGACCCGGTCAGGTTGGTGTAGGTACCCGCCGCATTGATCAAAGTGCGCACGCCCAGTTCTTTGAAGTAGTCGCGGCGTAACGGGGAGTTGAGGGCAGCACGAGCCGAGACGGTTTGGTTGCCAATCAGGCCTCCGAGCAGCGGTAGACTGGATAAGTGGTAGAGCAGTTTTCTTCGGCTTAACATGATGGTTCGGGTTTGGTAGTCTATAGGGACGCGATGCAGTCAATCTCCACGAGCGAATCTCCCGGGATGCCGCCGAACGCCGCGATGGTAGTACGGACGGGCGGGTTTGCCCCGAAGCGCCCCCGATACACCTCGTTCATGGCTTGATAGTCCCGCAGGTCGTGCAGGTAGACGTTCACCTTGAGCACTTTTTCCATCGAAGAGTCTGCCTTGTTGAGTTCTTTTTCCATTTCGGAGAGCACGTGTTCGGTATGGGCCTTGATATCGCCCTCAAAGTGCGCCCCGATCCCGGAGAGATAGACCAGGCCGTTGTGCACCACTGAACTGGAATACAGGGGTTTTTCCTGCGCGTCGCGGTGAACACCCGAAACCTTTTTTATAGAAGATGCTTGAGCGGTGGGGCCAGAAAGGGAAGCGGCACCTCCTACAGCGGCCAATGAGGCTAGTAAGCGCTTGATTGCTGAGCGGCGTTTGCTTTTCATAGCGGATTGATCTGAGTTTCTGTTTACCAATGTAAGAATTTTAGTTTAAAAGTAAATTTTTTGCCCGCTTGCTTCTGGCTGACCCCATAGGCCGCTGAAGTGCTCAGGAAGCTGCGCTGGCGGTTTGCCCGTCGGGACCGCCAAAAGCGATATTGTGGGGCAGTTTCCCGGTGAGGGGCACTTCGCGGAGTACCTTCCCGGACGGTAATATCTTCACTACTATCCCTTTGCCGTGACGGGTGATATGAGGTTACCCGTTGCCTTTTTCCAGCAAGGTTGTGGTGCCATCCGGGTCGATGCGCCACAGCTGCCCGGTAGACGCCGACCAGTTGGGGGCGCTGGCGAACAGCGGTCCTTGCCGGGTGATGGTTGTCTAGTTGATATTCGGGTTGGCATCAATCCAGATGCGGGTGGTGAACGTGTCAGGACCTTGGCTGGCGACCGCAGCATCATAGCTGGCTTTATTCAGCGCTGCTTCCGTGGTGGAGTATTTTCCGCGCCGCGGAATGGTTCCGTTGGTTTCGCCGGGGTTATTCCCTGGGTCCAGGGTGGGATACCCCAGCCTTCGCCACTCAAAGAAGGCCTCGTAGGAGCGATCAAACAGAGCGATCCACTTTTGCACCGCAATTTTCCGGAGCTTCTCTTCGGCAGTACCCATCAGCGCTGCCTCTTCAGAGGCCAGGTACGCCTCAACCTCTTGGGCAGAAATAAACTCGCCGTACACGTTCATGGTCATGGCCGCGCGGATGCCGTCGCGATAAAATTCTTCTGCTTGTGCCTCGGTAGCACCCCATCCCAGCAAGGCGGCTTCCGCCTTCAGAAACGACACTTCGGCATAACTCATTGTGGTTGCCGGACGGGCCACCTCTTCGCTAAGCATCACCGAGAAGCTAGGATACGAATAGTCGGAGAAGCTTACGTTATCATATTCAGCAAAGCTAAGGGCGGGTCCCAAACCACGGTAAACCAGGTCATCAGGATTCCCACTCTCCTCAAAAGCCTTCTTGGAATTCTCGGTAGGCTCAGCGATCACCGCTAACCGAGGGTCGTTTTTCTCCTGCAACGTATTCACCAACTCTGCACCAATAAAAGGTTTACCACTTTCTCCGTTGGGGCGGGGACGATACAAAGAGAGCAGGGGGTTGGCGTTGGCTCCCTGCCCATTGTTGCTAAAGGTGATCACATCGGCGTTATCTTCATTGCTAGCGATCAAAGCCCCTCCCATCGCTTGGGTTACTACCTGCTGCGCCAACGAGGGGTTGGCGTACCTCATGCGCATGCCAATTTTAAGTTTGATCGAGTTTCCCAGTCTGCGCCACTGATCCAGGTTACCTCCGTAGAAGAAATCCGCCTCACCGTAAGAAACATCCCCGTCGGTGAGCTGAGCGATGGCGTTGTCAAGCATGGTGATCAGTTGAGGATAGATTTCCTCCTGCGGTTCATACGAGGGCAAAGTATTGGGATTATCTACCCCCTGCACGGCTTCTGTGAAGGGAATATCCCCAACCAGGGCGGTGGTTCGTTCCCAAATATTAACTGCTAGGATATCAGCGATGGCAATTCGGCTTCGTTTGGCGGGCTCACTCTCTAGTTCAGAGAGTAACTGCTTGAGTTGGGTGATTTCACCTAGCAGCCCGTAGTTGCCTTCAAAGAAAGCATTGTCATAGGCGGTGATCGACTGGTAATGCGAAGTGGTGAAACCCCGGTCGGCATCCCCAAAATGCTGAACCCAGGAGCCATACTGCAACAGCTGAGTCCATCCTCCAGAGTAAAAAGCATCATCCTTTTGAACAGCGGAAAAAACAAAGTTAGGATTAATGCTGGTCACCGAGTTGGGCGGCAGGTTAAGCTCTTCTAAGCCATCCTGACACGAATTGCCGAGCAGTAGCAGTGAGGCGGTCAGGGTGAGAATTACGGATTTATTTACTTGATTCATGCCTAACGAATTGATAGTGATACGGTAATTGATTAAAGGCCGAGGTTTAGGTTAAATCCAAACTGTCGGGTCATGGGGAAGGATGCAGACTCTAACCCCAAAGAGTTATTGTCTACGTTGAAGGCAGCCGCTTCGGGAGAGAAACCATCGGTGTGGCGTTGCAAATAGCCCAGATTTCTTCCTACCAGCGCAATACTGGCCGTTCGGAAGGGAGTATTCTCCAGCAACTTAGCCGGTAAGCCGAATGAGAGGTTAACTTCCCGAAGGGCAACGAAGCTCGCATCGTTGATAAACAGCTCACCAACGGCACTGCGCGAGCCAGCCGCCACCCGGTTCCAGTAATCTTCTGCCCGCACCGCGGTGGTATTCTCCTGCCCGGTAGAGACCCACTCTTCCTGTTCGTTTTGCTCCGCAACGAGGCCCGGCACCACCAGGTCGCCTTCACGCCCGGCTAGCGTACGTTGAGAAGTGCCGTGGATAGCTTCGTACACATTAGACATTGAGAAGATATCTCCTCCCTGACGTATGTCTAGCGTGGCCGAAAGACTTAGGTTTTTGTAGCGGAAGTTGTTGGTGAAGCCCCCAAACCAATTGGGAAGCGCGTTTCCAATGGGGAAAAGCCCCTGCTCGATGATGGGCAAACCATCGGCATCCACCAGGGCATTGCCGTTGTCGTCACGAAGCAACCGCCCCACGTCGGTATAAATTTGCGCGTAGGGCTGACCTGGTTCCGCAAACAATCGGACGTTTCGATCCGTGCCCAACTGAAAAGTTTCTACGCCCTCCACCAGTTCTACTACCTCTGAGTTGTTTTTGGCAAAGTTAAAGGACATATCCCAACCGAAGCCGTTGGCCAGTTCTACGGGAGTAGCGGTTAGTAACAATTCTATCCCGTAGTTGCGAATTTCACCGGCGTTTACCCGGCGATTGTCAAAGCCGGAAGTAGGCGCTACGCTGATGCTAAGAATCTGATTCGTAGTAGAAGCATTGTAATAGGTGAAGTCTACGCCAAACCGGTTGTTGAAGAGCCTCAGGTCGGTACCCACCTCAAAGGAAGTGGTTAACTCGTTTTGCAGGTCCAAGGGCGGCAGCGTATTTGTGAAGCTCGCCAAAGGTTGGCCGTTGTGAGGAATGTTTCTTAGACCATACGTACCAAATATTTGATACGGATCGCCGGAAGCGCCGGCCTGGGCCCAGGAGGCCCTCACCTTTCCAAACGACAAAACGTTCGAGTTGACCTCGAAAGCATCCGTCCAGATAATACTGGCACTCAATGAGGGGTAAAAGAACGACATATTGTCGCGGGCCAGGTTGGAAGACCAGTCGTTGCGAGCAGTCCAGTCTAGGAAAAATATGTTTTTGTAGCCAAACTGACCAAAGGCGTAAACTGAGTTGATGGCCGTTTCTCTTAGATCAAAACGTGGGTTGTTGTTGTTGGTGTTGCCAACCACAAATAAATCAGGCACGTTAAACTGACTGCCGTCGTAGCCTACCTCGCGAAAGAACTGGTACTGGCGCTGCGCACCCACGCTTAGCGACACGTCGAGCACCCCGTAGGTTTTAGCGGCCGTGGCCAGAACGTCAAAGTTGTTTTCCTTCACCCGAAACACCCGCTCCTGAATATCTCCCTGAGGAGCTACCCGCGTGCCCAAGGCGCGGTACTCGAGCCGCTGTTCGGTGTAAAAGTCGGTGCCCGCCCGGCCTGACAAGGTAAGCCAGTCGGTCACTTCGTAGTTTGCCCGTACTAACCCAATGATCCGTTCCCGCGAGTCTTCGTTGGGCATGTTGTTGATCGTCCAGTAAGGATTTGAGGTAAACGTGCCACTGGACCAGTGTCTTTCCCACCCTTCCACCTGCTGACCGGGAGGAACCTGAAGATCAGAAAGCTTCGGAAAGTCGTCTAGGGTGTAGGCGTACTTTTCCATACTACTTTCGCGGATGTTACGCGGCATATACCGCATGCTATAAGCCACGTTTTGCTGTGCATCAGACAAACTAGGCCGGTTGGCGGATTTCTGATTGATATAACTTACTTTGGTATCGATGTTGATTTTGCTGGTAATTTTGTGGGTTGCCCTCAGGGTGAGGTTGTTCCGATTTAGGGTGTTGGTCGGCAGCAGGCCCTGGTAGGTCAGGTTGGAGGCCGAAAAGTAGTAGGTGGTGGTTTCGTTGCCTCCGTTGAGGCTAATGGTGTTCGAGAGCGAAGTTTCGGTGTCAAAGAAATCTCGCATGTTATCGGGCTGGGGACTGAACGGCAACAGGTCGCCGTACCAGGTATAGGCGGGCTGACCATTAATGGGTGCCCCCCAACTTACCGGGCCTTCTACTCCGTCATTGAGGGTGCTTAGCTGAGGAGTGAAGCCCCCTAGCGACGCTGACTCGGCCAGCGCATTTTCTCGAGTGAGCACTTCACCGTCAGCGTCGCGCCGATAGTGCTTGAATGTACCCAAACGCCCCTGCCCGTACTGGTTCTGAAAGTCGGGCAGCACCAGCGGGGTACCCACCATCAAATTGCTATTGAAAGATACGCCTACTCCCTTGCGCTCCTGACCGCTTTTGGTGGTGATCAAGATTACTCCGTTCGCTCCTCGTTGTCCGTAAAGGGCGGCAGCGTTGGGACCCTTCAGAACGGAAATTGATTTTATATCGTCCGGGTTCACGTTGCTCACCCCGTCTCCGTAATCCCGTCCGCCCCACCGACCGGCCGATCCGTAGTTTTCGTTGTTGATCGGAATGCCGTCTACCACGTACAGGGGTTGGTTGCCCCCGGCCAGCGAACTGTTGCCCCGAATAACCACGCGCGATGACCCGGTAACTCCCCCGGATGCTTTGCTCACCTGCACTCCGGCCACGCGTCCCATCAACGAATTAGTTACATTTACTTCCCGAGCTTGGGTAAGCTTCTCTCCGTCAATTTCCTCCACTGAGTAGCCAAGAGCCTTTTTCTCTCTTTCGATGCCCAACGCGGTAACCACCACTTCGCCTAGTTCGGTCAGGTTGGGAGCCAGCGAGATGTTTACGGTGCTGCGTCCGTTTATTTCTACCACCTGGGTTTGAAAGCCCACGGATGAAAACACCAGATTAGAAGCCTCAGCGGAGTAGGTGAGACTGTAGTTGCCGTCAATGTCGGTCACCGTTCCGGTGGTCGTTTCTTGCAACAGAACGTTGACACCAGGGATGGGTGTATTCTCTTCCTCAGAGATGACCGTTCCGGTGATGGTGCGTTGCTGAGCGAAAGCGAACTGGGTGGCGAGACAGAGTAACGCTAGGGTGAGGTAGACAGTTTGCATAAATGATCAGGGTTTTGTAAAAAACTTGCGTGCCCTTGTAATGTAGAAATAAATTTAATATGTACGCAGTTTTTCAGAATGACGAAGGTAAATTTCGTGTTTTTGCAATAAACAATATAATATTTTTTATATGAGCATCTGTTAGCATGCTACTAGGCTTTATGAACCAGCAAAAATAGCCGTTGGTGTAACGTTAGATTTCTTAATTTTAGAGTCATTTCCATCTCAATCCTACAACCGCCTATGCTGCAGTTCAGTAAGTTTGTTTCCTGCACCACTCGAGCAGTGGGGGTCGTTGCGGCGTTGGTTGGTAATGTTACGGAAATTGTCGCTCAATCCGATGCTATTTCGGTTGATCACTCTAATCCTTTACTTCGTCTGGTTAGTGCGGAGCAATCGCAAGTGCGGTTCAGCAACACCGTGCCGGAAAACGAGCGCATCAACATCCTCACCTTCGAGTATTTTCATAACGGGGGAGGCGTGGCCATCGGCGACGTAGACAACAATGGCCTTCCGGATATCTACTTTACCGGAAACATCGTTCCCAACCACCTCTATTTGAACCAGGGCAACCTGAAGTTTCAGGAGGTTGCCCGTTCGTCTGGGGTGCAGGGCAGCGAAGGATGGGACACCGGGGTATCCATGATTGACATCAACAACGACGGCTGGTTAGACATCTACGTTTGCCGAAGCGGTCAGCTCCCTGCCGAGTTGCGGAAAAACCAATTCTTTATCAATCAGGGAGCCACTGAGCATCAAGTTCCTACTTTTATTGATCAGGCATCAATGCTGGGTTTGGATGATCCGGGATTTGCTACGCAGGCGGCTTTTCTGGATTACGACCGGGATGGTGATCTAGATATGTTTCTTCTCAACCACAACGTGTTGCCGGTTGAGAACTTTAATCCCACTGAGATACGGCAAAAAATCGATCCATACGTGGGCGACAAACTCTTTGAAAACATCGGATCGGCTAACGAGCCGAAGTTCAAAGACGTGAGCCAAAAAGCCGGGTTAATTCAAAATCCTTTGGGATACGGCTTAGGAGTGGGAGTAGGTGATTTGAACAACGACGGCTGGCCCGACATCTACGTCAGCAACGATTTCATCGAGCACGACTACCTGTATTACAATCAACAAGACGGCACATTTGTCGAACAGTTGAAGAGCACCATGCCCCATACTTCTCAGTTCTCGATGGGAAACGACCTAGCCGACTACAACAACGATGGTTGGCTGGATATCATGGTGGCCGACATGGTGGCCGAAGACAATTATCGAAACAAAACCATGATGCGGGGCATGGACCGCTCCAAATTTCATTACGCGGTAGAAGACGGATTCCACTATCAGTATATGACAAATACCCTGCAACTCAATAACGGCGTGCTGCACTCGAGTGCAGGCGAAACGAAGATTCCGTTTAGCGAAGCCTCTCATCTGGCCGGAGTCGCAAGTACTGATTGGAGCTGGGCTCCGCTTTGGTTAGACCTGGACAATGATGGCTACAAAGATCTGAATGTAACCAATGGCTACAAGAAAGAAGTATCCAACAAAGATTACGTAAACTTCGAGAAGCAACAGTTCTCCCAAGTGGATCAACCCATTCAGACCGACCTTGGTCAGTTGATGAGGACCCTGCTGGACTCAATTCCTTCCACCAAAATTGCCAATTATGCGTTTCGAAACAACGGTGATCTCACCTTTTCCAAGCAGGGAGAGGCGTGGAATTTCACTACCCCAGCCTTCTCAAACGGTGCTTCGTACGCAGACCTGGATAATGACGGGGACCTGGACGTGGTGATCAGTAACATCGACGACGAAGCCTTTGTCTACGAAAACCAAACCAATGGCTCGGCCCACTACCTAAAGATCAAGTTATCAGGACCCGTTGCCAACCGGGATGGAATTGGTGCCCGCGTCACGGCGTTTGTATCGGGTACGCAACAGATGCAAGAGCAATCTTTGACCCGAGGATTTCAGTCTTCGGTCGACAAGACAATCCACTTTGGCCTAGGAACCGCCACGGTGATCGATAGCCTGTTCATTCGCTGGCCAGACGGGCTAGTGCAGAAGGTTTCTGGCGTCAAAGCTGATCAGACACTGCTCCTTGACCATGCCCAAGCTTTAACTCGCCAGAACGCTACAACCCCTGCGAAATATCTTTTCACTGACCTCACCAACCAAATAGGAATCACCATCAAGCATCAGGAGAATGCGTTTGATGACTTTGAACGGGAAAGCCTACTGCCCCACAAAATGTCTAATTTGGGACCGGCGCTCGCCGTTGCCGACGTGAATGGCGATGGTCTGGATGACTTTTTTGTGGGCGGTGCTAAAGGTTATGCCGGACGGTTGTACCGGCAGACCATCGAAGGCTCTTTTAGGTTGCTTCCGGTGTCGGCCTTTTCGGTGCACCAAGCATCTGAGGACGTGGATGCCCTGTTTTTTGACGCCGACCAAGACGGTGATCAGGATCTCTACGTGGTGAGTGGAGGCAATGACTATCCGGCAGAAGACCCACGGTTGCAGGATCGCCTTTACTTGAACGATGGAAGGGGGGGATATACTTTTCGGGCAGAGGCATTACCAACGATGCTCAGCAGCGGTGGGGTGGTTGCTTCAGCCGACATGGATGGTGATGGTGATTCGGACTTGTTTGTGGGCGGACGACAGGTGCCGGGTCAATACCCGGTGAGCCCCCGGTCATATTTGCTCGAAAACCAGGGAGACGGCCAATTCGTAGACGTCTCTGAAACCCTTGGGAAACCGGCGACCTCGGTTGGGATGGTTGCCGCTGCTCTTTGGAATGATCTTGATCAGGACGGGGATGCTGATCTTTTGCTAGCGGGCGAGTGGACCGGCATACAACTGCTCCTGAACGAATTGAATACGGAACGCCCTGGTTTTAGAGATGTAAGCCAACTGGCAGGTTTGGCCAATACCTCGGGTTGGTGGTTTAGCTTGGCTTCGGCCGATGTTGATTATGACGGAGATACCGACTTGGTGGCGGGTAATCTGGGATTAAACTATAAATATACTGCTTCCCTCCAATCGCCTTTTGAAATTTTTTACGGCGACTTCGACCTAAATAGCACCCAGGATATAGTATTAGGATACTACAATGACGCTACGCTATTCCCACTAAGGGGACGCGAATGCTCAGCGGAGCAAATGCCCTTTATCAAAGAAAAGTTTCCTACCTACGCCAGTTTTGGCCAAGCTACCTTAGCCCAAGTATACGGCAGCGCCCAACTAGATCACGCCCTTCATTACCAGGCAAAAACATTTGCTACATCGCTGCTTATCAACCAGGGAACCGATAAGCATGGTATTCCGCAGTTTGAAGTGACCCGCTTGCCCTTTGAGGCGCAACTTTCCTCGGTGAACGCCATCATCTTAGAAGATTTCAATGAGGACGAAAATATTGATATTGTGCTCGCCGGAAACTTCTACGCTTCCGAAGTGGAGACGCCCCGCAACGATGCCAGCGTCGGGCTGTTGCTCTTTGGTGATGGAGCAGGAGGGTTCCAGCCAATGCCCGCTTTCAAGAGTGGTTTGCAGCTCGACGGAGATGTGAAAAAACTACATTGGCTAACTTTAGCAAGACAAGGAGAGCGGTTGTTAGTATGCGCCAAAAACCAAGGTACTCTTCAGTTTGTTAAAACGCCCTTGGGAAGAGGGTCGTTTAGCTCCCGTTAATACTTTGGTTAAAGGCAAACTAATTTTGAACCGAAAGATGCGTCTTAAGAGCAAAAACAACCGTTAACCCCCATCCAGCACCCAACATTTACTTTTACTCTACCAAGTCCCAACGGTTTCCGTACAGGTCTTCGAACACGACCACGGTGCCGTAGGCTTCTTCGCGAGGAGCCTCGACAAAGCGTACACCCCGCTTGGTCATTGCGTGGTAGTCGCGCCAGAAGTCGTCGGTGTGCAGAAAGAGGAACACCCGACCGCCGGTCTGGTTGCCGCAGTGGGCTGCCTGCTCCGGCGTGCTGGCCTTGGCCAGCAGCAAGTGCGTTTCCTGGGCACCCGGTGGGACCACCCGCACCCACCGCTTGTCAGCCGACAAGGACGTGTCCTCTACCAAACGAAAGCCCAGCGTCTGGGTGTAGTAGGCAATGGCTTCGTCGTAGTCCCGCACCAGCAGGGCCACGGCTCTCAGAGTTTGCTTCACGGTGGTTACAGACTTTGGGCGCTGAAGGTGTCGCCCTGGTTGATGTCGCCGGTTTCCAGGCCTTTCTTGAACCAGCGCATGCGCTGGGCCGAGGTGCCGTGGGTGAAGGCGTCGGGCACCACGTAGCCCTGCGACCGCTTTTGCAGACGGTCGTCGCCGATGGCGTTGGCAGCTCGCATTGCTTCTTCAATGTCGCCCTGCTCCAGGATGTTGTTCATCTCTTGCGCGTGATGCGTCCACACTCCGGCCAGAAAGTCGGCCTGCAACTCTAGGCGCACCGATAGCTCGTTATAGTCTTCCTGACTCAGCGAACGGCGTTTGGCCTGCATTTGATCCGTGATGCCCATCAGGTTCTGCACGTGATGCCCCACCTCGTGCGCCACCACGTAGGCCATGGCAAAGTCGCCGCCCGCGCCCAGCCGTTGACTCAGGGTCTGCTGAAAGCTCAGGTCGATGTACACTTGCTGATCGCCGGGGCAGTAAAACGGACCGGTGGCCGCGCTGGCACTGCCACAAGCCGACTGCACCGCATCGGTGAAGAGCACCAGCGTCGGTTCTTGGTACTGCGCACCCTGTTCCTGAAACAGTTTGTTCCATACGTCTTCGGTGTCGGCCAGCACCACCTTCACGAACTGGGCCTGGGCGTCTTCTTCGGCGGTGGGAGTGCGCGCAGGGGTGGTTGAGGTGTTCACCGAGTCGTTCCCGCCCGTCACCAGCCGGAGAACGTCGCCCAGATCGCCGCCCATCAATAGCGTAATTACTACCAGCACAACGGTGCCGAGCCCACCGCCCACGGCCAGCCGTTTGCCGGTACTGCCCCGTCGGTCGTCGACGTTGCCACTTTGTCTTCTGCCTTGCCAGCGCATAGTTGAATAAGTTAGGTTAGATTAAGAATAAAGAAAAGTGGTCAGATGCCATCGATGCTACGAAAGCGCATTTCCTAATAACTCGCCGTTAGGCTCAAATGTTTGCTGGATGCTGGTGACTTGTGGGTGTGATTAGATGCTGAATGTTGGTTGCTAGACGACGACCAGTGACCAGTATAAATAAAAGGTGAAGAAGATGCCCGCTCTCCGCCCAGGGCAGGTATATTCGCTTCCCATCAAATTACGATAATTATGAACGTGCTGGTCCTTAACGCCGGAAGCTCTTCCATCAAGTACCAACGCTTCGCCATGCCCGAGCGACGGGTGCTCGCCCAGGGCGCGGTAGAACGCATTGGCGAGCCGCAGGGGCTGATACGGCACACTTCCTATCGCCATGAAACGCCCCGCTTTTATGAGCAGGAACAGGCCATTCCGGACCATCAAACCGGCATGCAACAGGTAGGCAAGTTGCTACTGGACGACGCGTACGGAGTGGATCAACCCGACGAGGTGGCCCTGATCGGACACCGGGTGGTGCACGGCGGTGAATACTTCAGTAAAGCTACCCTAATCACCGACAAAGTCATGGAGCGCATTCGGGAGCTCACCCCGCTGGCCCCGCTGCACAATCCGCCTAATCTGACCGGCATCACCGAGGCGCAGCGCGTATTTCCCCACGCCCAACAGGTAGCAGTATTCGACACGGCCTTTCACCAGACCCTGCCCGACTACGCCTTTCGCTACCCGGTGCCCAACGACCTGTACCACCAGCACCGGGTGCGGGTCTACGGCATGCACGGCACCTCGCACCGCTACGTGGCCCAGGCCGCCGCCGATTTCCTGCAACAACCGCTCACCACCCTCAACCTGATCACCATTCACCTGGGCAATGGCTGCAGCATGGCCGCCGTACGGGTGGGCAAAAGCATCGACACATCGATGGGACTCACCCCACTACCCGGCCTAATGATGGGCACCCGCTCGGGTGACGTGGACCCCGCGCTGGTCTACTTTCTGGTTCGCGAAACCGGCCGCACTGCCGCCGAAGTGGATCAACTACTTAACAACGACAGCGGCTTGCGGGGCATCGCAGGAAACAATGATGTGCGGGAAGTAGTGAAGCAGTACGAAGCCGGAAACGATACGGCGCGGCTGGCGCTAGAGATGTACGCCTACCGCATCAAAAAGTACATTGGCAGCTACCTAGCCGTGCTGGGCCGGGTCGACGCGCTGGTGTTCACCGCCGGGGTAGGAGAGAACAGTGCGCTGGTGCGGCAGATGAGCTGCGCCGGTCTGGAACCCCTGGGCATTGCCCTAGACAACACCAAGAATGAAACTGCCTCGTCCGAAGCCCGCGCCATACAGTCGGCCGAAAGCTCTGTGCAAGTGCTGGTGGTGCCGACGAACGAGGAACTGGCTATTGCACAGGAAGCGTATGGGGTGGCAGGCGCTTCATAGACTTTTCACAGTGCTTAGCCACACAAACTAGTCGTAGGGTAACGAAGTGTCCTACGACCCAAGCGAAGATTTACCGGGGGGGCGTGGAACGAACACCCTGCGAACGGATCGTAAAAGGCGCGTCTCACCAATCCCATAGCCCACAGATTAATCTGTGGGCTATGGGGTTGGTGACGCAAACTAGTCGTAGGACGCCAAGCACTGCGTGCTACCATTACCCTGTGACCAGAGTGGTGAAATTGTCTTGATGCTTATACGGTTAACTTGGATAGGCAGGGTGAGTCTTCACCCTCTTAATCTGCCTGAGGTGGCGATCGCTATGCGAAAATATCATCATGCACTTTTGATGCACGTTAGGCCCAAAGTTCACGTAGTAAGTCCTTAAATTCCTATCTTCTGACTTTACAAAATCAATCACCTCTTGTCGCATCTTGCTCACCCAGATCAAATTATCAGCTCCTTTGTTGTTTCCGAGAGGAACAGTGTATGAAAAGGGTCTCGTAAAATCTGTGGTTTTGTTCTTTCGTAGGTCTAATGGATCTTGGTCCATAAAAAGACTATCAGGAGCGTAGTGCGCAAAGTCCGGAATAGGACCCATTTGAAGGGCAGTGGCAATGTCGTTCGTAAATATCACCTCATACAGCGCAAGGTGTTCCACAATCTAGTTAATGCTCCATGCATCAGGACTTTCTTTGAAGTTCCACTGCTCGTCCGTAAGGCCCTTGGTTTCTGCAAATAATGCCTCTTTTGATCTGATAAGATTGTCTAAAAGATATTGTCTGTCTGCTTCCGTCCATACTGGTGCTGAGGACTGCACTTCGCTTGTCTGTCCGTAATTTAAGACTACCAAGCCAAGGTATAGCCCAAGTGTTAAGTAGCTAATCAAAAGTAATGAGGTATTTTTTGCCGATCATGGCTAGCGTTTCATCCAGGGCAGTTCGCAGTTCATTGAGGGAATGGAAAT
Organism: Cyclobacteriaceae bacterium; assembly: GCA_965217305.1. Taxonomy (GTDB): domain Bacteria; phylum Bacteroidota; class Bacteroidia; order Cytophagales; family Cyclobacteriaceae; genus Tunicatimonas. The sequence continues at coordinate 193,745 of CBDCHN010000012.1, read as the reverse complement.
AGCTGGGATGATCTAGCCATCGGTATTTAAGTTCTAGCCAAAGGCGCTCAATGAGGTTGAGCTCTGGGCTATAGGGGGGAATGAAATACAGCGTAAGCCCTTGTTGTTTCCACTCCTCATGTTTAGCCTGTACGATTTTAGCGGTGTGAATAGAGGCATTGTCTAAGATTAACGTCAGTTATTCTAGGTTTCTAAAAATAATACAAAATCAAGCGGCATGTAGCAGTCGGCCACGATCTTCAAAAGCAATGATTCGCGGATGCTGATCGGCAAAGGTGTAAGCCAGCAGGGCAGCAAAGACGTTGCATAGATAGTTAATAGGGGCCCGATGGCGAGTATGCTCTAAATCAATGAGACCTACGCACTGGCCAAAGACTGACTCAATGAGTCCGCGATGACGATGATAATAAGCGTCCTTTTGATGGACAATAGCATCTTTCTTTCCGTTGCGGCGCATCTTGGCCCTTAGGTCTACCCCTTTGCTAAGTAACTCTTCTTTCAGGGTGCTCAAATAACCTTTGTCGCCGTATACTTTTCCTTCTACTTCTTTGAGCAGGTAGTTCAACACCTGGTGATTGTTGTCAGCTACGTTGCCTGCCGTGAGCAGAAAGTTGACTAGCTGTGCTTCCCGGTTGATGACTACGTGCATTTTGAAGCCGTAAAACCAACCTAACGTGCCCTTGCCTTTGCTGGCCCAATCAGCCATCACTTTGTGTTGTGCTTCTCGTTTGATGTGACAAGCTTTCAAAGGTTTGCTGTCAATGTAGTTTTCTGCTAAAGCGGGCTGGCAACGGCTTTTGAGCAACAGATAGAGTTCCAGCACTACGTGCGGGATCAGGGCTACGAAGCGTTCATAGCAAGGGGCATCAGGAAGCCAGCTTTGAAAAGTCTTCAGCACATCTTGACAATAGAAGTATTTGAAGCATTTGCGTCCCGAATGATGATAAGCAATTAGGGTCGTTATGACTTCGCTTCGCGCAAAGCGTGAGTGGAAGGCGGGGACAGGCAGGCCTTGAAGAGCCGTTTGCTGAGCTAAATCCAGTAGGAAGTCATCGGTTTCCACAAAAATTTCCGTTAGTTTTGTTGTCGTCAAGATTTGCATGATTCTTTGTTTTGTACAATGAAGATTTAATTCCACTGCAAATCTTGACTTTTTTACGCTTCTACGCAACTCAACGCCCTCTCATTCAGCAACTTCCAGAATAACTGACGTTAAGATTACTACGGCAGGTTTGGTAATAGTTTCTATAAACTCTTCTATGCAACAAATGATCACCTTGGCAGTGGCCGCTCCTTCAAAGCGAAAACCATGAAAGCGACAGGCTTTGCTCATAAAGCCAATCACGGTCAGATTCTGACTGGGCTGACAGGCTAGTGGTACTTGCTTACCAATGGGTTGCCAAGCGTAGGGAACCACGGGGGTGAGGGAAACCCCAGTTTGATCCATGTAAAACACATCTATCTTACCTTGGGCTTCCTGCTCATGAAAAGTAGCGATCTGCTGTTGGGCTTGGGTAAAGCGTGGTGCATCTCGCCGGTGCTTGGTGCTACGGCGCATACGCTTATAGCGGTAGCGATTCGCCCTTAGCCATCGGGCCAGCGTGCTGTGACTCAAAGACATTTGCCACGCTTGCTCTACATGACTCACCAGATAGGAAAGGCTACGCACTGCGTTGCCAAAACGGTCTTCTACTACTTGCTCTAAGCTTTTTTTTGGACATCACTTAACTTACTGGGCCGTCCGCTGCGGTGGCCATCCTTTAAACTACTCATTGGGGCGGCCCCCCGCTTGCTCTGCTGCCAGCGGTCCAGCCAACGAGCTACCGTATCGCGATCCACAAAAAAGATATCTGACAACTGTTCAATGTAGTAACCCTTGACACTCAATAATAGGGCATGAGCCCGTGTTCGCTCCCGACGATCCGTGCTGGTGTCGGCAATCGCTTTGAGGTCTTTTTGCTCAGTAGTAGTCAACTCAATGTAGCGCATAAGATAAGTAGGGCTTGGGTGAAGGACAAAAATACAAAATACCCCCTTACTTATAAACCGCTACTTAATACTGCTGAAGTTAATTTCATGCTGCCCAATTTAATTCGCTGGTAGGTAATCTCCCAGAAATTAGGTGAACACGATATTATTATTAACATCATTGCCAACGAGCTTGTGGTTTCATTTTACGACCAAACTGAAAAATACGTCCCGCTCTGCTCCTTGCGGTTCCCCGCCGGGATCGGCATTTACCATTTTTGAATATCGAACCGGGCGCCGGGCGCAAGGAATGTCGAATGATGAAGTAGTAGAAGACACGTACTATTAGTCTAAAAGCAACGCGAACCTGAAAGCTATTGCGCCTGGATTGCCGTAATGATCACCGTATTCACAATATCCGTCACGGTGCAGCCGCGGCTCAGGTCGTTGACGGGCTTCTTAAGCCCTTGCAGCACCGGGCCGATGGCTACCGCGCCCGTCTCGCGCTGCACGGCCTTGTAGGTGTTGTTGCCGGTGTTCAGGTCGGGGAAGATAAGCACGGAGGCGTAGCCCGCCACCTCGGAGCCGGGAATCTTCTTCACACCCACCTCGGCATCCACCGCCGCATCGTACTGGATGGGGCCTTCGGTTTTGAGATCGGGACGGCGCTCTTTGACAATCTGCGTAGCCTCCCGCACCTTTTCTACATCGGCCCCCGCTCCCGAGGTACCCGACGAGTAGGACAGCATCGCGATCTTGGGTTCGATGCCGAAGGTGCGGCTCGTCTCGGCTGAGGAGATCGCAATCTCGGCCAGCTCCTGAGCATTGGGGTTGGGGTTGATGGCACAGTCGCCGTACACCAGCACGCGATCCTCCAGGGCCATGAAGAACACCGACGACACCAGTGAGACGTCGGGCGTGGTTTTGATGAGTTGCAGGGCGGGGCGGATGGTGTGCTGCGTGGTGTGCGCCGCCCCCGATACCATGCCGTCGGCCTGCCCCTCCAGCACCATCATGGTGCCGAAGTACGATACGTCGGTGAGCGTGTCGCGGGCGATGTCGGCGTTGGCTCCCTTGTGCTGACGCAGCTCCACGAAGCGGTCTACGTAGGCCGCAAAGTGGGGCGACTCACTGGGGTTCACCACCGGCAGACGGTCGGCGTCCAGGCGCAGGCTCAGCTTCTGGATGAGCGAGCGCACTTCCGCTTCCTTGCCCAGCACGGTGAGGTCGACCACCCCCTGGTCGAGCAGGATTTCGGTGGCCCGCAGGATGCGCTCGTCGGTGCCCTCGCAGAGCACAATGTGTTTTTTGCTCTCCCGGGCCCGCTGCACCAGCGTATACTGAAACATGCGCGGAGTAATACCGCGTTGCTGCACGGTGCTGATCTTTTCGGCCAGCACGGCCGTGTCTACATACTTGTCGAACAACTGCTTGCTTAGCTGAATCTTGGCGTCGTTGTCGGCCGTCACGTACGAATTGATCTGCGACAACTGAAAGGCCGTGTTATAAGTATTGGCCGACACCGACAGGATCGGCACCAGGTTGGGCAACCCCTCGAGCAGTTGCCGGATGGGTTCGTCGGGGTTCAATTGGGTGGTGAGCAGCACCCCGGCAATGGCCGGGTAGTTGTCGGACTGGTGCGCTTGCAGCACGCTGAGCAGGATGTCGCCCCGGTCGCCGGGCGTGATCACCAGGCAGTTTTCGGTGAGATGGGGCAGGTAGTTTTGCAACTGCATGGCCGCCACCGAGTAGCGGTGTGCCTGCCGGTCAAGCTGCTCGTGGCCGTAGAGCACCTCGGCGTCCAATGCTTCGGCAATTTCGCGCACGGTGGGGCTTTGCAGCACTTCGTTCTGCGGAATCACCGATAGCAGCAAGTTCTTGTCGGGCAGCGCGTTTCGCAGGGCCAGCAACAGTTCGTGCGACATGGCGGGTTGCGCCCTATTCACCACCAATCCCAGGATTGGGCACTCACGCTCCCGGAACGTATCATAAGTTAGCCGCAGGGGGGTGAGCACATCCTCCAGCGAGCGGTCCAGGTCGCCGCGCCCCAGGATGAGCACCGGGCAGCCCAGGTTCTTGACAATGTCCACGTTAATGTTCACGTCGAAGGCCGCGGCCTCGTCGGTGAAGTCGGTACCCTCGCAGAGCACAAAATCGCACGCTTGCTCCACCGCCTTGTACTTCTGGATAATGGTGTCGAGGAGTTCGTCGTAGCGTCCGTTAGCCAGCAGCTCGCGCGCCTCGCGTTTGTGGTAGGCGTAGGTGGTTTCGTAGGGCTGGTCGAGGCGAAAGTGAGTCAGCAGCAGGTCAATGTTCTTGTCCCGGCCCGGTTCCGAGGTGCGCGCGTCGCCGCTGATGATAGGGCGGAAGATGCCAACCCGCTGGGTTTTGCGGAGCACGGTTTCCAGGATTCCTAGGCAGAGCAGCGACTTACCGCAGTGGGCTTCAGGGGTGGTGACGTAGACGGAACTGGGCATGGATGGGAAGCGAATGATTGAATGCGGGAATGATTAAATGAAGGGCAGGGGGCAGGAGAGCGTTATTCGCTGGCGGGTAAGCCGATGAGTCGTTCGGCTTCGGTGATGCTCTGTTCCATCTGCTGCTTCACCTGCTCAATGGCTTTTTTCTGGGCCAATTGCCGTTGGATCAAATCTACCGTATCCCTAAGCTCGGTAGCTTTGAGTTCGTCCTGATAGTCAGAAGAAACCTCATCAACGCCCGGCACTTTTTGCACGCTGCGCATCCACTGCATCATAGCCTGATCGGCTTCTTGCAGGTTCTCGATGGCTGTTTGCATCTGCCGCAACGAATCGGCATAGTCTTCCTCCGGTTGTTCTTGCATGGATTCTACGCGCAGCTGCAACTTCTGCCGCAGCTGCATGATCTCATCCATGCGGGGCATCACTTCATCGTGTACGGCAATGGCCTCGGTGTAGATCGTCTGCGCCCGCTCGAGCGAAGGGTCCGCTTCGGAGGTGGTAGAGGACTGGCAACTGCCCAGCAGGAGAGTGGTGCTTAGGATGGCTGCGGTAAGGAGTGGGTGGTTCATGGTGGTTGAGGTTTAATAAAAGTTTCTCTTCGTTTATGTCAATCAAGTTTATGCGGATATCATCGTTTGGGATCAAAGGTAGCTCAGACGGATTGCTCGTGCAATCAAAGGTCGTTTTGTTTGCTCCCACCCCTGGTTCGTGTCGACGCGAACCAGGGAGCGGTATAATGTTTGGTGCTGTAGCATCCTTGCACCTCAAACTTGCTATCTACCATCTATGGATCAGTATACCGAAACCCGGAAGTCCTACATGGAACAAGGAACGATTTACTTCTGGACCGCTACCATTCACCGTTGGATTCATTTGCTGGAACACGACTACTTCAAATCTATCGTTACCGACTCACTAGCGTATTTATCTGATCAACGAAAGATTGATGTATTTGCTTTTGTTATCATGCCTAATCATTTGCATATGATTTGGCGGTTGATCACGCCAAATGGTAAGGAGTCGCCCAAAGCATCGTTTATGAAGTATACGGCTCACCGATTTCAGCACTACCTTCGGCAGCATCAACCTCATAAGTTGGAGCTGTTTCGAGTGACCTTGCCAAATAAGAACTATCAATTCTGGCAACGCGACTCTTTAGCCATCCGCTTGCACGATCGTTGCATTATGGAGCAAAAGCTCATCTACTTGCACGAGAACCCGTTACAGGAACATTGGAGTCTGGTATCTAATCCGGCAGATTACTACCATTCAACTGCTGCTTTCTACGCAAGAGGGTGCCGTAACTTTCCGTTTGTCAAGTATACGAAGAGTTTTAAATACCCCCGGTTCCCCCCGGTTCGTGTCGACACGAACCGGGGGAGCGACATACCCATAGTGTGCAAGCACCTCCTCCAGCGTGCGAAATCGCCCGTCGTGCATGTAAGGGGCGGTGAGCGCTACGTTCCGCAGGGAAGGCACCTTGAACTTGCCATTGTCTTCCGCCACCTCGGTAATGATTGACCGGCCCAGGTCTGGGGTATGCTCGGTGTCCAGGCCGTTGTTACGAAACTGATCGTTGGTGAACAGCGGCGGCGAGTGACGCGGGGCGCAGTGTTGCTCAAACAAAGTTTGGCCACGGAGGGCAGCTTCGGAAAGATCCGTTTCTCCGCGGCTATACTGATCATACGGAGCGTCGTCGGAAACCAGTTGAACCGTAAACTGCGCGAGCGCGTGGAGAAACGCCTGACTCCCAATAGAATCCTGTCCGAAGGCCTGGTGAAACAAGCGGGGGTACTGTGCGTGCCGGTTGAGCCGGGCCAGCACTTGGTCTAAATCATCGTCCATCTCCAGCGGGTTCTCGATGGCGTTCAGCGGCACGAAATCAATGTGCCGCGCCCCGCCGTCCCAGAAAAAGTGTTCCTTGAAGGCCAGGTTAAATATGCCCGGCGCGTTGCGACGTCCCTCCCGGTCGTTCACCCCCACGCTAAGCCGGTGAAGCGGATTGGCAAAGGCGGCGTGCTGGCGGTGGCACGAAGCGCACGACACGGTGCTGTCCCGCGACAGGATCGGATCGTAGAAGAGCCGGCAACCAAGTTCAACCCCCCCCGCGGTGAGCGGGTTGTTGTCGAAGGTGTAGGTAGCTGCTTTTGCAGGTAGCAGATGCCTCCGCACACCGTAATGGGCTTTTCCGGATTTTCGCACAGCACCGTCGCGTAATAATTCTGATTGACCCGAAAGCTCAGGAAGAGAGCGGCAAAGCGAGCACATTGACACCAATGGTGGCAACCAGCACGAAGGAAACACAGCGACGGTAAAGCAGCATCTTGCGTTAAAGGTAGGCGACTAACCGCGCAAAAGCAAGGGGATAATTTTTTTGTTGGTTGGAACCCAAACAACCGAAACGGCTACTGATCCGTACGTCCGTTGCAGAACGTGATACCCTGGAGCATGGCCGCATCGGTTACATCGTAGTTGCGGCCAATATTGGTCGCTCCCAAGATTACGTCTTGCCACTGTCCCGCCTCCTCAAAATGCACCTTCACGCTCCCGTTCATGGCAGAGAACAAATCAAATGTTGTGGGGGAGTCGTCGTAGAGGTGATCCAGGCGGGTAATGCTTCGGCTTTTTCCTCCACCTATGTCTTCTAGCGGACTCAGCCAGGCGGCTACGGGTTGGTCATCGGCAAGGGTGCCATAGTGCAAATGCACCGGGTGGATTGCCCGATCGGCCGTGCCATCTAGGGCCACCTCAATTTCTACCGATTGGTCAGCTCGTTCGCGGGCGGTCAGGTGCCCCGATGTGGCTTGATCAAAGTACGCCCCCTCAACAAGCGGATAGCGTATTTCGCGGCCCGTATAGTCGCTGGTTTCTTCAGATTGGCAACTGGTGCCTAAAAAAAGGAAAGGAGCGAGGCCAAAGGATAGCAAGAAAGACTTCATAGTAGTAAGTTTATAACTAAGGTACGGAAATACTTTAATACATTCCCAAAGTGCGGAAGCAAATTTGGGCTTTCGTGCAACAGAAAACCACTATGAAAAAACGCACGACCAGAATGTGAAGCGGCACCGTAGCTTTCTCTTGGCTCGTGTCGACACGAGACAGGAGAAGTGATCAATCCGCCCCTTCCATTTTTCGGATCAAGTTCAGCACTGACCCGGCGCGCAACCACTCGATCTTACTTTTCGCGTTAAGTGGGCGTAAACCGATTGCCTAAAAATTATTTATACGCTGATTTTTTCATTTCCTTTCGCAAGAAAAAGGCTGTAATAACAGCGGTTAAACCTACTAGGCTAGAAAGAACGGTATACGCAATATCATAATCATTCATCTTGATAGTCTCTTATCTTTTTATAGCGCGCTTCCCGTATCCTATCTTCGGCCCGCCACCTCGCTTCATCGTTCATTAATCCGCCCCTTCCATCTTACGAATCAGGTTCAGTGCTGACCCGGCGCGTAGCCACTCAATCTGGTTTTCGTTATAGGTATGCTTGGTTTTTACCAGGTCTTCCGAGCCATCAGCGTGGGTGAATTTAAGCGTTACCGGTTTGCCGGGCGCCATTTGGTCTAAATCTACCGTCTCGATGGTATCGTCTTCCTGCACCTTGTCGTAGTCGGCCGGGTCGGCAAAAGTCAACCCAAGCAGGCCCTGCTTTTTGAGGTTGGTTTCGTGGATACGGGCGAACGACTTCACCAGCACCACGCGCACCCCCAGGTGGCGGGGTTCCATGGCGGCGTGCTCGCGCGACGAGCCTTCACCGTAGTTCTCATCACCTACCACAATGGTCGGGATGCCCTCCTTCTTGTAAGCGCGAGCCGTATCGGGCACCTCACCGTACTCACCGGTGAGCTGGTTCTTCACCGTGTTCGATTTTTTGTTGAAGGCGTTGATGGCTCCGATAAAGCAGTTGTTGGAGATGTTGTCCAGGTGCCCGCGGAAGCGCAACCAGGGTCCGGCCATTGAGATGTGGTCGGTGGTGCACTTGCCGTAAGCTTTTAGCAGCAGCCGCATGCCCGTGATATTCTGCCCGTCCCAGGGGTCGAAGGGGGTGAGCAATTGCAAACGATCCGAATCTTCGGCCACGACCACCTCAATACCGCTTCCGTCGTCGGCGGGCTCTTGATAACCGGCGTCTTCCACGTCGAAACCCTTGGGAGGCAGCTCGATACCCTGCGGCTCATCCAGCATTACTTCCTCACCGTTCTCATTGGTGAGCGTGTCTTTCAGTGGATTGAAAGTCAAGGTGCCGCCGATGGCCAGCGCGGTGGTCAGTTCGGGCGAGGCCACGAACGAATGGGTGTTGGGGTTACCGTCGTTGCGCTTGGCAAAGTTACGGTTAAACGAGGTCACGATGGTGTTCTTGCGGTCGGGGTCATCGCTGTGGCGGGCCCACTGCCCAATGCAGGGTCCGCAGGCGTTGGCCAGCACCACGCCACCCATTTCGCCGAAGGCTTCCAGTAGCCCATCGCGCTGCACGGTGAAGCGAATCTGCTCCGAGCCGGGCGTCACGGTGTACTCGGACTTGGCTTTTAATTTCTTGTCCACTGCCTGCTGGGCGATGGAAGCGGCCCGGGTGATGTCTTCGTAGGATGAATTGGTGCAGGATCCGATCAGCCCCACCTCAATTTCTTCGGGCCAATCGTGTTCTTTAGCGGCTTCGGCCAATTTGGAAATAGGCCAGGCCAGGTCGGGAGTGAAGGGACCGTTCACGTGGGGCTCCAGTTCCGATAGGTTGATCTCGATGACTTGGTCGAAGTACTTATCGGGGTTCTGCACCACATCGGAGTCGGCGCGCAGGTGTTCGCGCACCTTTTCGGCTTCGGCGGCCACGTCGGCACGGTCGGTGGCTTCCAAGAATTCTTTCATCTTGTCGCCGTACTGGAAGAGCGAAGTGGTGGCCCCGATTTCGGCGCCCATGTTGCAGATGGTGCCCTTGCCGGTGCAGGAGATGGCGTCGGCCCCTTCGCCGAAGTACTCGACGATGGCCCCGGTGCCGCCCTTCACGGTGAGGATGCCCGCCACCTTCAGGATCACGTCCTTAGCCGACGTCCAGCCGCTGAGGCGACCGGTGAGGCGCACGCCGATGAGTTTGGGGAACTTCAGTTCCCAGGGCATGCCCGCCATCACGTCCACCGCGTCGGCTCCGCCCACGCCAATGGCCACCATACCGAGTCCGCCCGCGTTGGGGGTGTGGGAGTCGGTGCCGATCATCATGCCGCCGGGAAAGGCGTAGTTTTCCAGCACCACCTGGTGAATGATGCCCGCGCCGGGCTTCCAGAAGCCAATGCGGTACTTGTTGGAAACTGAAGAGAGAAAGTCGTAGACTTCCTTGTTGGTGTTGATGGCTTTCTTGAGGTCGTCGTCGGCCCCCACTTCGGCCTGGATGAGGTGGTCGCAGTGCACGGTGGAGGGCACGGCCGTTTGGTCTTTACCCGACTGCATAAACTGCAGCAGGGCCATCTGGGCGGTGGCATCTTGCATGGCCACGCGGTCGGGGCTGAAATCAACGTAGGCCCCGCCGCGCTGGTAGGCTTCGGTGGGTTCGCCCTGGTAGAGGTGAGCGTAGAGGATCTTTTCGGCTAGGGTGAGCGGACGCCCCACCAGTTCGCGGGCTTTGGTGACGCGGGCTTCTAGGCCGGAATAGACTTTCTGGATGGTGTCAATGTCGAATGCCATGGTGAGTAGGGGGTTATGAGCTGTATGGTTGTTAAACGGTAAAAGTACGGAAAAGGATTGAGGGGAGGAAGGGAAATGGGGGTTGTGTTGGGGGATTGGGTGGCGGGGGTTAGGTTTTAGGGATTGGGTTCTGGGTGGGCTGGGATGGCGGGGGAGGGAGGTAGGGTGAAAAGGGGTAAAATTGTATTATGGCAAGAACGGAGTGGGGGACCAACCGTGCTGTTTCCGTGCTCCAACTGTGCTCAACTGAAGATTTGACAAAATTGTACATTTTTGATATGGCGCCGGTGTCTGAATCAGGATTGACGGGATGATGCAGTTGTCTGAATCAGGATTTATAGGATGATACAGGATAATCAGGATTGGGATTGGGTAGCCGATTATGTGCTGGCTATTTATAATCCGTTGCATGTTTTTTATCCTGATTATCCTGATATCATCTTGCCTATCCTGATCCTTTTCATCCTGGCCATCCTGATCATTACTCGTTGCGCAGGCTGTCTACGGGGTTGGCCAGGGCGGCGCGGATGGATTGGAAACTGACGGTGAGTAGGGCGATGACTATGCCCACCAGGGCCGCTACGGCGAACATCCACCAACTGATGTCAATCTTGTAGGTGAAGTCCGCCAGCCACTGCTGCATAAAGTAGTAGCCCACCGGGGCGGCTATCAAGATTGCAATCGCCATCAGTATCACAAAGTCTTTGGTAAACAAGTAGACAACATGCGACACGGTGGCTCCCAGTACTTTGCGAATACCCACCTCTTTGGTTTTTTGGGCGGTGATGAAGCTAATTAAACCGTATAGCCCCAGGCAGCTGATGAAGATAGTGATACCGGCAAAGAGCGAAAGCAGGCGAGATGTGGTTCTTTCCTTTTCGTACCAACTGGCCAGGTCATCATCTAAAAATCGGTACGAGAAATAATACTGCGGGAAGGCTTCTTTCCACTGCTGTTCCACAATGGCAATTGCTTGTTGCGCCTCAGCCATCCGCAGGCGGACGGAAGCTAACTGGAATTTGTCTTCCATGTAGACCAGCATCAGCGGGTTGATTTTTTCGTGCAGAGAAAGGGTATGGAAATCCCGTACTATGCCTTTGATGGTCACATCCTGCCCACCGATGATGACTACTTCCTGGAGCGCCTCTTGCGGGTCGGTCATTCCGATCTCCTTTAGAAAGGCTTCGTTGACCAAAATACTGCTGTCTCCTTGGTGGAGCGAATCACCCGCTAGGAGCGGGATATCGTATAACGTTAGATATTGTTCGTCAACCGGTTTGATTTCCACCAGTTTTCCTTCCTGGGGGTCAGAAGCATGCCGAAAGAAGTTCCACCACTTGTTGGAGGTAGCCGACGGAGCGTTCATAGAAAAGCTGACCGCTTGGATTTCCGGATACTGAGCAAGGCTATTGCTGAGGGTTTGGATCTTTTGGGGATCACTCTTCGGAACATCTACCGTCAGGACGGCTTCTTGGTTGTAGCCCAACGATTGAGTGCGGAAATAGTGGTTTTGACTGACCACCACCAGGGTGGCGATGATCAGTACCTGGGTGATCACAAACTGGAAAGTGATCAGGCCCTTTCGCAACAGCAATCCTCCCGAAGGGCGGTGGTTCAGGGCATTCTTGATGACTAATACCGGCTTGAAGCCCGATAAGACAATGGCCGGATAGCATCCCGCCAGCAGACTTATCACTCCGCATAGCGTGCCTAGCCAAAGTAGCAGGTAAGGATGAGCAAATAGGTTTTCGTCCAGCGGAATGTCCAACAGGGACTTTAGCGGAGGCAAAAGCAGAGAAACGAGCGCCAGAGAGAGTAGCGTAGCAATAAAGGTCAGAGTAAAGGTTTCGCCAATGAACTGCAGGAACAGTTGCCTTCTGGTACTTCCCATCACCTTACGGATGCCTACTTCTTTGGAGCGACGGATGGTCTGGGCGGTGGCTAGATTCACGAAGTTGATGCTGGCCATGATCAGGATAAAGCCACCAATCAGGCTCAGGCTCCAGAGGGACTCTTTTGAAATGGCCCGGTTGGAAAAGTTGCCTCCGCTAAAGGCTTCGTTGAAATGAACATCGCGAAGCGGTTGCAGGGTATGCGCTAAAAACTTTTCAGCAGTTTCTTTCCCCAGGTACTTCTCAACCATCGCCGGGAATTTTGTCTCCAAGGCTGCCGGAGATGCCTTGTCGTTGAGTAAAAGGTAGGTATGATACGCCGAACCGTGGGATACGGAATATGCTTCCTGAAACTGCTCACTGGCGGCAAAGGTAGCGTGAGAAACGGCTATCTGAATTGGGAAGTCGGTGTTTTCCGGCATGTCTTGCAGAATGCCGCTAACGATCAGGTCAAATTCATTGTTCAGGCGGATATGCTGGCCCATCGCATCTCCTGAAAAATACTGGTTCGCCAAAGCTTGGCTGATAACTACCTGACCGGGTTGAGAAAGGGATTGTTGCGGACTACCGACCCGCCACGCAAAATCAAACATTTCAAAGAAAGAGGGAGTGACAAAATAGGTGTGCGGTGCGTTGACCAAATTTTGGTTGACTTCTATTTGCGTTTTCTTGGTGTCGAGGTGATAGATCACTCCCACTTTTTCAACTTCCGGAAAGTCCTGCTCAAGGATTGGTGCTAGTCCGTGCGGGGTGCCCGTTCCGTACGAGTTGGGATCGCCGGGCGTGCTACCGCTAATTACCCGGTAGATCTGGTCGGCCTGGCTATGAAACGTATCGAAGCTGAGCTCAATGCTAACGATCATGAAGATGACCAGCGCACAGCTGATGCCTAGGGTCAGCCCGGCAATGTTGATGGCGGAGAAGCTTTTGTGCTTGCGGAGGTTTCTAAGGGCAATGGTGAAGTAGTTCTTGAGCATGTCCATAGGAATAGGTTTGGTGGGTTGATAGGATTGACGTTTGATCACGGAAGGCCGCAGGTAGGCCAGCACTTCTTGGTAGTATCGCCATCGGGCCTTGGCTTCCCCGACCTGTTGCACCCGGCGGTAGTAGCGTTCGTGCAGGTCGCCGAGTACTTCTTCGAGCAGGTGGGGGGCGCAGAAGCGTTGCAGTAGTTTGTCGGGCCATTTGGGGGGTGGTTGTGCTTGTTCATTGTCTGAATCAGGATGGATGGGATACTACGGGATGGTAAGGATAAATACAGTTGGGTAATAGCTTCATATTTTCTTTGTTTTGGTTTTATCCTGAATATCTTACTAATCCTGCCTATCCTAATGCTGACAGTTTCTACTTTCTAAACAACCGTTTCACGTCCAGGCGGGTGTTGCCGAAGTTGAGCAACAGGCCTTTCTCTAGGTTATAGACCCTTAGGTAGTTCAGACCCTGAGCCAAATGTACATCTTCCAGCTTCACCACCGCTTTAATTTCTACAAGGGTAGTTTCTTCTACTAGGAAGTCTACCCGGCGGCTTCCTACCTCCACGTCTTCGTAATAGATTGGCATCTCCAGTTCTCGGGCAAAACCTAATCCTTGCTTTTCCATTTCCAACGCCAGACACCGTTGGTAAATGACCTCCTGGAAGCCACATCCTAAAACGTTATGTACCATCATCGCGCAGCCGATGATTTTGTAAGTCAGATCATCATCAATCTTCTGTTCCATCTTTTATTTCTATCCTGTTTATCCTACCAATCCCGACCATCCTGATTCAGACTCTTCGGCCACCACCACCACGCTGTAGGCCTGGGGGGTGAGCACGGCTACCGAGAGAAGCACCAGCTCCTCAAATTCTCCTAAATCGCTTCTTCGCATGGGGTTAGGTTGATTACATCCATTTCGGTATACCAAATGGAGTGCCACACCCTAAGAAGTGCTCATGGTGCCAATGGAGGCGTATTTTAAAGAATTCAGGGAATATTAAGTGTCCGCTGGTGAACAGTGAGTATCCGATTTCGGACAGTGGATCGATGAAGTATTTGCTGCTTTTTGTCGGAACCGAGGTGCCTGACGTACGTTTTATGTGCCATCAAGCGTATTAAACGTACTGCGTCTTCCACGACAACCTACCACTATGCGCCCGTTTGTTTTCTTCTTCCTTGGTTTATTGAGCACCGTAGGCTGTGCCCAACCCAAGTATAACCTGGACTTTGAGCAAAGCGCGCCGGGTCAGGCGCTGCCCGAAGGGTGGTCCCATCTGGGTAGTTATGAGTTTCACAGGAATAGTACAGTTGTTCATGCAGGTGAAGTTTCTGTCGGCATTGCTTCGGATGAGGGCGGCACCAGCTTTGGCGGCGTGGCGTATAAGCTGCCCGCTACCTACCGGGGGGATAGTATCACGCTGGTGGGCCATATGAAACGGGCAGATGTTGATGGATTTGCGGGTTTACTGCTGTGGATAGATGACCAGGGGCAGATGCAGGCGTATAACGAGGCACAAAAGCAGAAATTGGACGGGACAAGAGACTGGCAGAAATACCGAGTGACTCTGCCCTTCCCCCCGTATGCTAAGGAAATTAACGTAGCAGGGATTCTGGTCGGAAAGGGACAAGCCTGGTTCGACGACTTCCAGGTATTCATTGATGGGGAAGATATTGAGACGCGGCCGGAAGTGGCCATTGCGTTGCCCCCGGCGCGGTTGGACACGGCTTTTGATGCGGGTTCGGGCATTGTGCTGGACACGCTGTCGGCAAGGCAGCAGGAGAACTTGTTTGCGCTGGGCAAGGTATGGGGGTTTTTGAAGTACCATCATCCGGAGGTGGCGCAAGGAAATCTCAACTGGGATTACGAACTGCTGAGGATTTTGCTTGAGGTTCCGGCCGAAGACTTTATGACACGCCTGTCGGCCTGGATGCCCCCGGTGCCGGAGAACGGGAAACAGCGGTCGGGTGCCGACTCCACGCAACGCGTAAAACTACCACCGCCCATGGACTGGGTTGATGAGGCCCCGTGGCTGACTGAGGACGTGCGTGAAGCGTTAGAAGAGGTGCACCGGACGCCCGCACCGATGTTGCACCACTACTTGAGCTTTGTTAATGGCGTGGGCAATCCGGTCTTTGAGAACGAGGATGGCTATCCCCGCATGGCCTGGACGGATGACGGGTTTAAGCTGCTGGCCCTGTTTCGCTACTGGAATATGATCGAGTACTGGTTTCCCTACCGGCACCTGATGGATGCGGACTGGGACGCGGTGCTGCGGGAGTTTATTCCCCGCATGACGGCAGCCGACGATGAACTTTCGTACAAACTCACGTTGCTTGATCTGATTGGCAAGATTCAGGATACGCACGCCAACATCTGGCAGGCCGACCCGGTGCTGATGCGTTATTACGGAGAGCGGGCGGTGCCGGTGAAGCTTGATTTTGTGGCAGGCCAGCCGGTGGTGGTTAGAACGTTTGATGTTCTAGACAGCGCTGCTACGATTGGGGTGGGGGATGTGATTATCGAAATTGATGACCGACCGGTGCGTGAGGTGGTGGAGGAAAAAAGTGCGAACTCTCCCGCCTCTAACCGGCCCACGCAGCTTCGCAACGTGGCCCGCCGGTTGCTCAGAACTAATGAGTCGCATTTGTCGGTGACTTTCAAAAACGAGCGTGGCACCTTCCGAGAGGAAATCCCTACCGTTGACCTGAAAGAGCATCCTTTGAACTTCGGGGAGGTCAAGGTTGCTTCTCATCGGGAATTACCTGGGGACATTGGGTATATTTATCCGGGTACCCTGGCGCCGGAGGAGATAGACAGCATCATGACTGATTTTATGGATAAGAAAGGACTTATCATTGACCTACGGTGCTACCCTTCTCAGTTTATCGTTTTTGATTTGGGAAAGTATCTGATGCCAAAGCCGACTGAATTTGCCAAGTTCACGTTCAGCAGTCTGGAGTGGCCGGGGCGGTTTATCTTTAGCGATCCGTTAAAAGTGGGTGAAGCGCGTCAGGACTACTTTAAAGGAAAGGTGGTGATCCTGGTCAATGAGGTCACGTTGAGTCAGGCCGAGTATACCACGATGGCCCTGCGGGTGGCCCCGCAGGCAACCGTGGTGGGCAGCACCACGGCGGGGGCGGACGGCAACGTGTCGGAAATTATCTTGCCCGGTAACGTCAGAACCTCAATATCAGGCATTGGGGTGTATTACCCGGACGGGACGGAGACGCAACGCGTAGGCATAGTGCCCGACATTGAGGTGCACCCGACCATTGACGGGGTGCGGGCGGGCCGGGACGAACTGCTGAAAAGGGCGGTTGAGTTGCTTAGGACCGAATGAGTGGGAGCAACTTCTCGAGATCTGACAACTCTCGGACTGACTTTAGCTCCTCTTTTTTTTCGTTGGTCTACGATACCCGCTCAAAGCTTCACTGACCAAGCCTTGCTACTCCTTTCCCCCCATCAACGATTCCACGTCGCGGGGCACGGTCACTTTTTCATCTTTTCGGTCCTCTTTAGCCGTATCCACGGGGGCCGTATCCACGGGGGGCGTATCCACGGGGGCCGCATCCACGGGGGCCGTACTCACGGGAGAGGTTTTCTCAGCCGCTTCACCTTCTTCGTCCAGTTCCTCCCAGTTCTCAAACGTGAGCTCATCATACAGGTCCGCGCTTTCTTCCTGGGGTTTCACGATCAGGGCAATGGTCATGATGACGCTGGTGACCAGCACGGTGCTTAGCAAAATACCGGGGTTAAACTGATCGGTGGTGAGTTCGACCGGAATGGCGAAGAAGAGCAGTATGGTGATCAAGCCCCGTGGGGCTACCCATAACTCAGGAACGATTCGTTTGAGCAGCACCACCTTAAGACACACGAACCGGATCACGTACATGGCCACCACAATGGCCAAACTGATCAGCAAAGTTTCCTGGTCCAGCAGCGTGGTCAGGTCCAGCGTCATGCCGAACACCACAAAGAAAAAGGTTCGCACCACAAAGGCCGACTCTATGGTAACCAGGTGAAACTCCTCGATGGTCTTATCAATGACCGTCTCGTTGATCAGGCGGCGGTAGCGCCCCCGAAAGAACAACAGGTAGTTGTTGAGCATCAAGCCAAAGATGAGGATGATGACCAGCGATGACAAATGGAAGAGTTTGCCGACGGAATAAAGCAAAACGAGCACCGCAATCAACAAAAATAACTTTACCTGCGCGCTCAACTGCTGAAACAACCACACCAGCAGGTAGCCCAGGGCCAACGAGAGCACCACCGTGATGGTGATATTGCTAAAAACGTCGGTGATCACCGTGCCCACCCGCTGCGCTTCCAGGTTGCCAATCAGGAAGTAGAAGTACATAATGCCCAGAATATCCGAAAAAGTGCTCTCGTAAATGAGAAACTCCCGCTTGTGCTCCGACAAACCGGACACGCTCGGAATGATAATCGCACTGCTCATCACCGACAGTGGCACGGCGTAGACCAGAGAGATGAGGAAGCTATCAATGACAAAGTAGTTGAGCAGATAAGCGATGGCCAGCGAGGTGAGCACCAACGCAACCAGGGCAATGCCCAGCGACTTATACACCAACGGCAGTTTTTCGCGGGTCAGCTTCAGGTCCAGCGCGGCCTCGAGCACGATCATGATCAGTCCGAAAATGCCCAGCACCTCCAGGATTTGGAACAGCACCGAGCCGATGTTGATCTCTAGATAACGCAATCCGTACTGCACTCCCACGCCCAGCCCGATGAGCAGCAGCACACTGGGGATATTGGTACGCTTCGATATGATCGAGAAGGCGTACGACAAGATGATAACCAGGCAAATAACGATGGCAAATACGTAAGGATCGAAGTCTGTCATCAGCGTTAAAGTAAGTACTTGGTCGGAAACAATTTCAATAAATATTAGTATACGCAGGCCTTTTCCAGTTTCGTCATGGCAGCCCGCTCGTCTTCGGATAGTTTAATAAGTAATTCCGAGGCTTGATTGATATACTTAAAGTCCTTTGTTTCGCCTGCTCGGTAAAACAAGTTGGATATTTCTTTCCATTGCCGGGCGATTTCCGAATAAGTCCGGTAGGCCTCTTTTATTTCGTTCGAGTTGACCAAATCGGCACTTTCCTTCAGGAAATCCCGATATAGGTTACGGAACAAAGAACCTCCCGCCCCCGCTTTTTCCATGAGCATGGCGGTCGTTTGAAAGTCTCCTTTTATGTCTTTACTGCGCTTAAACCACTTTTTGACTTCTAAACTTGTCTTTAGAATTCCCTGGTAACCTATGTTCTTGATTGGTGGATTCAGAAATTTCGTCGCATTGTTCTTGATTGCTTGTTTTATAGCTTTTTTCAGGTCAGTTAACTGACCGCCTTTTGTTACAGTATACGTTAGGTTTTTTGAGGACATTGGCCCTTTTTCACTTCGGGCCAATGCTAAGCTTTTTAGCGTGGTCTTGACTTTACCGCCTTGCTGGTCGGTATCGATCAAATAAGCAAATTCGTTGTCGTAGCCATAAAAAGCCACATAATGGCCCGCAAAATGGAATTTGTTGGTGAAGTAGTCCAAGTGATAACAATCCAATTTAAGTCCGACTGCTTTCCCCTGTTCAATGTACTTAGTTGCATTTTCCCAAGCCTTGGATCTTGAGGACGTTTCTGTGACTTTTAGTGTAAGGTTAAGGTTTCTACAAAGGTTTTCAGTCAGCACATCTGGTTTCACC
This sequence comes from Cyclobacteriaceae bacterium, assembly GCA_965217305.1. GTDB lineage: Bacteria > Bacteroidota > Bacteroidia > Cytophagales > Cyclobacteriaceae > Tunicatimonas. Next base: position 175,037 of record CBDCHN010000012.1, on the reverse strand, counting down.
CGACCTCCGATAAACGGGAAGTCCATCGTTTTCATATACCAGAAAATAAATCCAAGTCCCTCGCCTAATCCGAAGAGCATTGCTTCGGACAGTTCAATTCCGATCTGCTTTAACAGACTGCCGGTAGCGGTCGTTTCGCAATGTTGTCCATAAAAAGGTTTAAAATCCTCAATGATCATCTTCGTACTTCTGGTTTTTTATTCCTCCGTAGCGGCAGGGTATACGTGGCGTAGGTGACTCTCAACCAGCAGGGCGTGGCGGGCATTCAGGCTATACACCCGCAGGCTAAACGTGTGGTGCTGCGCTTCTTCGGACTGCCACTGCACCAGGGGCAAGCGCTTGGCCGAGGCCCACGGTAGCTGAAGCACCTGGTGACGTAACGTATCAATCCACTCGCTTTTTGACTGTGAGACGGGCACCTGGAGCGTAAAGTCAAAGGGCTCGATCACGTCCGAAGCCTCGCTACGCGCCACGGCTTCGTTGATGAGTTGGGTGTAGGGAATCTTGATCCGCTCTCCGGCAGCCTCTAGCACCAGTGAGGTGATGCCCAGCCGAAGCAGCCGTCCCGACCGGTTGGTGGGCGCATCCGAACGGCCCACCCGCACCGATTGGTTGAGTTTGAGATTATGCTGCAGCTTGAAGATGATGCCTGCCACCACGTCGCGCAGCAGAAACCAAGTGATTAATCCCATCAGCAAGAACGCCACTCCCACGGTGAAGTAGGCGTACACCGCCGGGTTGTGCACCAGTTGACGAATCACCCAAAATAGCCAGCCCGTCCACGCCAGCAGTTCCACTCCCATCAACAGATAGCTGAGTCGGAGCCAAAACAACTGCCGCCGAAGCAGGGGAGTGAGCAGCCAGTGCAACCCACGAAAGGTAATTACAATTACCAGCGCTGCTATGAGAATTTCCAGCATCATCATAAGATCTCTTGCTCTTTGAGCACGTTGAGGAGGTGAATTTCGGTGTAGGCATTAAGCTGGTACACGCCGGTGCCTTTTTCTACGAGCAGTCCCGCCCGCAGCAGGTCCTGCAGCAACTCACGCACCTGCGCCATGTCGGAGTAGAGTACGCGGCGCAAGCGGGGCAGCGACAGGCGCTTGTGCAGCAGAAACTGAATGATCATCATCACCCAATCGTCGGGCAGCGCGCGCAGGGCATCGTAGTCCGGGGGCTTGGGCGTGCTCAAGTGCACTTGCTTGCCGCTAACTTTCTCAATGGAGGCCAGCCAGGCCCCCAATGCCACGCCAGGGTTGCCTCCCGAATAGTCGAAGAAAGCATTGAAGAAGCGCACCTTGTTCCACTCCGAGAGCCGCTCCTCCTCGCGACCGTTACGCACGAAGGTGAGTCCGCCCGACCAGTGGCGCAGCAGCACCAGCCGTTCAATTTCCTCGGTACTAAAGGGTTGATAGGGTATCACGCTCAAAAAGTAATCGGCAATCGGGTCGGTAAGGTTGATCAGGTGATAGGCGGTGGGGTTCATGTTCACGATGAACAGGCAGCGTCGGCTGTGGTCGTTGATCAAACGCATCAGCTCGTCTACCATCACCAGGCCTTCGGGGCTGCGCTCCCACCATAGTTCCAGGTCGTTGATGATCAGTACGCTATCGGCAGGAAGTGCCCGGATGATCTGATCGGGGGTGCCGTCTTGCCCCGTAGCCTGCCGCAGCGCGCGGGTGAAGTCGCTGATGCGGGCCGACCCCGCCCGGGTAGGATACACCGGAAAAATGCGTTCGGCCTTGCGGGTGTAGCGGCGGGCCATGCGCAACGAAAGGGCGGTTTTGCCGCAGTTGCGCTCGCCCAGCAGCAGAATGCCCCCAGCGTGGCCCCGCCGCAGCCGCTCAATGGCCAGTTCGGCCAGACCGATTTCTTGCGGACGCGGAATCCAAAAGTCGTCGCTGATGTCCGACTTGCCCGAAAACAGGGTGTGATAGTAAAACGGCAGGGCCTTGATCACGGTGGGCGAGGGGGTAACCTGCTCCACAAAGGTGAGCATCCGGGCGGTGGGCGACTGCACGTCTTTTTCGGTTTCGGTGAGGCGCTTGGCCAGCAAAATGCCCTGGCTTTTGGAGTACAGCAGCTGGGTGCCCACGCGGCGCACCAGCTGCCGCACCTTGCCCTGGTACTGATCCAGTTTGGTGCGTACCTGTTGCGTCTGGTAGGCCCGAGCCAGCCCTCCCAGGTCGCCCGACTGGCTGACGAACGATTCGGTGGACAGCTTCTCGAAGCTGGCGCGCAGGTGATCATCGATAGAAGCCTGCAACTGCGTTTTTAGCGTGGTGAGCTTCCGCTTTTCGTCGTCAATAAGCTTGCCCGCGTCCTGGGCAGCCTGCTGCTCCTCGGCCGTGGCCCGGCTTTCGGACTGCAACTGGGTGAGGCGCGCCACATCGCGCACCACCGAACTACTGCGCTGCAACTGCTGGTCGGCCTCGCTCACCTTGACCTGCAACGGCAGATACAGGGTCGTTTCCACCCAGTAGCTGGTGAGACGCTGCACCGGCACCCGCACCACCTCGGCCTCTTCTTTGCCCGGCTGCACGTAGTTCACGTCCAGCGACTCCGGGAGCTGGTCCACCAGTTTGGTCACGTCTTCGTAGGTTTCGTTAAGGTCTTTCTGGAAAGCCACGCTCTCCATGGTCTCGTAAGCAATTGGTTTCTCTCTTTTGCTGGCTTCTCCATTGCTGGTCAACTGTTCGCTCAAAGTGTCGAGCGGCCCCACAAATTGTTTGTCGATAGTTTGCACGGCGTTTTGGGTGAAAGTGTGCACCTCCTGCGCCACGCGGTTTTCGGTAGATTGCAGTAGCAGGTCCAGCGAAATGGTGTTTAGCTGCAAGCGGGCTGTTTCGGACCACTCTTCCGGAAAGTTGGCGATGCGTTGCTTCATGGCTTCGTACACTTTGCCGACGCTACGCTGCCGACCCAAACGTTCGGGCCCGTCGATGGTCTCCAAGGTGGTGGCCATGAGGCGCAAATTGCGGCGGTACTCGATTTGCAAACGGCGCAGCCAGCGCAACTGCAACTTTTGTTGCTGATCGTCCATCGTCTGCATGGAGGTTTGCAAGCTGGCAAAGTCTTCGGCCAGTTCGTCGGGAGTGCGGTCGAGCTGCTTTTCCCAGCGGGCAATTTGTTGCTCCATGCGGGTGACGGCCGTGCGAAACTCGCCGAAGAACTCCAGGCTCTGCTCCTGCCACTCCTGCAACATGGCCTCTAGAAAAGCGTAGCGGTTGTCGCGTAGGTAGTAAGAAGCAATCTGCTGATACCGCACCCGACGCGTGGGGGGGCGTTTGCTGAACAGCCCCCGGATGCGGTTGCGCAACTTGAACCACCGCACCCCAGTGGTGTCGGACGAGCGGGTGTGGAGCTGGGCGGCGGGGATTTCTACGGTGGCCACGGTGGGGAAGCGCAGCACGTCGGCCGACAGGCGCTTGAAGTACCAGGCAATGCCCGCGTTCAGCGCATCGCGCTGGGTCTCCAGGTACTCAGTGCGGACGGTATCCAGCAGGGCGCGCGCCTGAAAGTAGAGGTCGTTGGTAGCCTTGATCAGCGCCCGCCGCCGCCGAAGGCTCTCGTCATACTGCTCCCAGTCGCGCTGCAGGGGGTTCATCACCGACTGATAGATGCCACTCAACTCCTGCGCCATCAGGCGGTTTTCGCGGAAGTAGGGAACAAAGGCTTGCTCATAAAACGTGGTGAGCACCTGCCGGTTGCGCTCGTCGATCTTTTCTATGTCTTGCGCCAACCAATCGTTCTGCACGATGGGCAGGGCGGGCAAGTGCCGGATTTCGCTGATCAAATCGACGGTTTCCAGCTCGCTGCGCTTTTCGTTGACTCCCAGGTCAATTTCTTCAAAGCGCGATGACGCGCTGATCACCAGGCTGGTGCCCAGCTTGTCTAACAGTGCGCGTATTTGGGCCACCGAACGCTCGGTTTGCTGGTGCTTCTGCTCGGTGATGCCCAAAATGGTGAGGTCGGTGCGGGCCGACTCTTGGGCGATCGTGTCGGTAATAGACTGGGTTTCCAGGCTGTTGTCGATGAGCTTCACCGTCATGGGCATGCGATAGTCGTCGAGCAGTTGCAGCAGCGTGCGCCGCACACGGTCCGATTGGGTCAGGTCGTTGAGGACCAGCAGCAGGCGTGGTTCGGCCGTTTTCCACAGCAGGTGGGTGGTGAGGTGGCGAATCAGGCTGATGGCAAAGGCGAGCGAGCGGCCCGAACCCCGCCACCAGATGTCGATGGTGCGGTGGTTGCCGTAGCCGGTAGACGAGTCGTAGTTGAGAAACACCGTGTTGTAATCACTCTCCCGGAAGCTATCGATGAGCCGGGCAAACTGCTCGCGGTGCTTTTCGGTTTTGCTCCACCCCATCAGAATGGTGTTGGGTTTCACTCCCGAGAAGCCGTAGAGCCGGGCGATCTGATCCATGCCCTCGTAGATATCGGGCGTGCGGTACTGGTGGGTGAAATAGGTATCAACCGCATCCTCCTGGGTGGTGGTGACCGGGATGAGCTGGGGTTCCGGGGCGTTGCTTAGCTCAAAGCTAGACAAGATGCCGAGTCGGCCCGCGATGGCTTGCCCCAGTCCGACCAGATGGGGACGTTCCAATTCGCTGCCGCTGAACATGATCACGTTGGGGCGCCAGTTGCGGCGGTGCAACGCTTCGTTGTCCAGGCGGGTGAGCCCGGTCTTCACCAGTGAGGCCCAGATACCACTCCAGGTGTCGCCCGACTCCAGGGCCAGTTCCCGGCGCTTTAGGTAAATATACAACAGGCCCAGAATAACGATGGCCCCGATCATGGCCAAGAAATCAAGCTGGATCATCACGATAAAACAAGCCAGCGCCCCCAGCACGCTCACCCAAATAGGGATTTTGAACTCGGGGCGGAAGTCAGCACTCGTCCACGACTCAAAAGCGGCACTCAGGTTCAGAAAGCCGTAGGTGGTAATGAAAAAGATAGACACTATTCGGGCAATCACGTCCAGGTCGCCAATCAGGATACCCGCTTCGGCGATGACAAAGGTAACCAGCAGGGCGTTGCGGGGCTCGTTGCCCGCGCCCACCCCGAGCGAAAACATCCGGGGGGTGATGTTGTCTACGGCCGTGGCCTGTAGGATGCGCGGGGCGCCCAGAATACTACCCAGGGCCGAAGAAATTGTGGCACCCCAGATACCGGCCACCACGAGTTCGGGCACCCGGGCAATGCGAAGCAGCACCTGCGGATCGCCCGCCAACGAGTCGGCATCCACCGTATAGGCCAGAAAGCAAGACAGCGCAATGTACACCACCAAACCCACCATGACGGCCCAGATGGTGCCCTTCGGAATGGATTTTTTAGGGTCTTTTAGGTCGCCCGACATAGACACCCCGGCTTCAAAGCCGGTGACGGCCGGGAAGAAAATTCCGAATAATACCATCAGAGATACTCCGCCCCCCGCGGCTGGTAGGGCCAGAGCCGGGGCCGCGGCATCGTAGGTGTGCTGCCCCACCAGGATTGACACTAAAGACAGCACAATGGCGGCCATGATAACGAACTGCATGCGTAGCGCCAGGGTGGTGCTGATCAGGGTGATAATGGTGACCGCCAGCAGGGCCAGGGTGCCCGCCCCGCGGATCATATTGCGGTTGGTTTCCCAGCCCCAGTAACCCAGGAAACTCTCGGCAAAGCCAATGATGTACAAACTCACGCTGAACGAAAGTCCTACGAACAGTGCTAAGCCGAGGGTGCCTCCGATCGAGAGTCCCAGGCTTCGGGAGATCATGTAGTAGGTGCCCCCGGCCTGCACCTTTTTGTCGGTGGCAATGGAGGATACGCTGAGACCGGTGGTCACCGAAATGATGTGCGCAATAACGATAATTGCCAGGGTAGCCCACAGCCCGGCCTGTCCGATGATGGTGGGCAGCCGGAGGTACATGATCACCCCCAAGATGGTTAAGATAGAGGGGGTAAACACCCCGGAAAACGTCCCAAACTTAGTGAGTTTTGCCATAGGTGGTTGCGGTGCCGGGTTTGAGCGGGCTTCGGGTTGAGGATATTGCGGTTTCTTGAAGGGCAGCAATTTATGAAAATAAACGTACGGGATGTCAAGAAAAATTTTCTATTTGTCCCGCTTTCCTCGGGCGATTATTGAACAATTAGCCGATCTATTTCTTACTTTGCGAACCACCCAACCAGCTTGCTTATGGAATCATCCAGAGTGCCCTCCACCAAAGAAAAGGCCCTGAGCCTCAACCTGGACCGAACGATCTATGGCTCATTTGCGGAGATCGGGGCCGGACAAGAAACCGCCGCTAACTTCTTCAAGGTGGGAAGTGCCTCCGGAACCATTGCCAAAACCATGTCGGCCTACGATATGAAGTTTAGTGATGCTATCTACGGAAAGACCAAGCGCTACGTGAGCAAAGAAAAGCTACAGTTGATGCTTGAGCACGAGATGGAGCTGCTGCAAGAGCGGCTACCCGACCGGGCCGAGACGACGAAGTTTTTCGTGTTTGCCAACACCGTGGAGATTCTCAACTATCACCGCACCAACCAGGGACACGGCTGGATGGGAATGCGGTTTCAGCGAGAACCCCAGGCTCCGGTCAACGAGTGCGTGATCCACGTGCTGCTGCACGACAAAGAAGCCGCCTGGCAGCAACAAGCGCTGGGCGTTTTGGGAGTAAATATGGTGTATGCCTGCACCCACGAAGACGATTCGGTGGTGCTGATGCAATCGCTGCTGGATAATTTATCGACCGAACGCCTGGAGATTGACTTTTTCCGCATCAAAGGCCCCAACTTTGCCCGAGTAGACAACCGGCTGATGGCCCTGAAGTTGGTGAAGAACGGCCTAACCCACGCCACTATGTTCGACGCCAACGGCACGGTGCTACAACCGTCGGAGGCACTCTACAAAAAGGATGTCCTCATTCTGCGCGGTCGCTTTCGTCCGCTCACGCACGTGAATATGGACATGCTCAAATCAGGACTAAATGCGTTTATGGACGAGCCCGAGGTGGTCGCCGACCGGGTGATGCCCATTTCCGAGCTCACGCTCAACAATTTGGTGCAGGAGGAAGAAGACATCAGTGATACCGATTTCCTTCATCGGGTGGATATCCTGGAGTCGCTGGGGCAGAAAGTAATGATCTCAGACTATCAGAAGTACTACAAACTTGCTTCCTACATTTCTGAGATCACCCAGGGGAAAATTGGGATCATCCTTGGAGTGGCCAGCTTACAGAAATTGTTCGACGAGACGTACTACCAGGAACTTACGGGAGGAATTCTGGAAGCCTTTGGCAAGCTGTTCAAAAACAACGTGAAGCTATTCGTTTATCCGTCGTACCGCCCGGACAGCCAGGATATTTACACCCACGCTGAACTGTCGCTATCCCTACACCTGAAGCACCTGTATCAATATTTGTACGAAACCCACCGCATCAGCGGACTAGAACCCATCAATGCCAAGCACTTGGATATTATCTCGGACGACGTGCTGCAAATGATCAAAGACGGAACCCAGGGCTGGGAGCATAAAGTGCCGAATAAAGTGTGGAAAGCAATTAAAGACAAAAAGTTGTTTAACTACAGTGAAGGGTTCTAGGTTGAGGGTTCTAGGTTCTAGGTTTAAAAAACTCAAAACCTAGAACCTAGAACTTCGAACCTAGAACCTAATTGCTACTCGCTTGTCCGGCGCTGCTCACGTCAAATGATACGGCCGTGTTGGCCCACATCATGGTCACCGCTCCGTCGTCGCCAATCTCGAAGGTGAGCTGTTCGGTGAGTTCATCGGTTTCTCCGGGAGTTACTTCAACGCGTAGGGCATCTTCGGCTTCGTCATATTTGAAAGCACCCCACTGCTCAGCGGTTTTGTTGAAGATGATCGTCCATTCGTCTTCGGTGGGAATGGTAAACAAGGCGTACTTTCCGGCCGGAAGGGGCTTTCCCTCAATTTCCACGTCGCTGCTCACCTCGAAGGTGGTGGCCTCGTCGGCCCCGGTGCGCCACACCTCGCCGTAGGGCTCCAACTCGCCAAAGATGGTGCGGCCCTTCACCGAGGGGCGGCTGTAATTGATGGTGATGTCGGTACCCTCGACTGTACCCGACACTTCGGCCGGGGGACTGGGGCGCTTAGATTTATCATCTTGCGCGTGAGCCGACAGGGCAAACAAAACGAAAGCGCTGAACAGTAGCGCGGTGATACGGGAATAGGTCATTCTCTTCATAATTTTGATGTTATGTTTTGGTGAATACTACTGGGTTGAACGACTGAAGCGACAAAGCGTTGCCCGGCCCGGTAGATTTGCCAAGAAAGAATAATTTGCGCAGCAACCTTGTCAACAAAAGGCCGTTTTATCAGCAGCATTCCTAACACTTTTCGGCCATGACTACCCTTTTGTTCGCTCCGATTGAAAACATTCCGGACCCTGCCGCCACGGTGCCCGCCTGGGCTTGGTGGGCCTTCGTCGGGCTTATCCTGCTGCTGCTCATTATCGACCTCAAGATAGTGATGCGCAAACCGCACCAGATCAAAACCCGCGAAGCGGCCATTTACAGCGCCGTCTGGATTGCGCTGGGCCTGTCGTTCACCGGGGTGATCTACGCCGGACTGGGCAACCAGGCGGCTTCTCAGTACATTACCGGCTATCTGATCGAAAAAAGCTTGTCCATCGACAACGTGTTCCTGTGGGCCATGCTGTTTTCGTACTTTGCCGTGCCCGCCGTATACCAGCACCGGGTGCTCTTCTGGGGGATCTTCGGGGCACTGGTGATGCGGGCCGGGTTTATCTTCGGCGGCATCGCGCTACTGGAGTCGCTGCACTGGGTGGTGTATATATTCGGCGCCATTCTGCTGTTCACCGCCTACCGGTTCTTCACCCACAGCGAAGCTGAAGTGAACCCCGATAGCAACCCGGTGTTTCGCTGGGTGCGCCGCATCATCCCGCAAACCGATGGGTATCGCGGAGAACAGTTTTTTGTCAAGGAGCAGGGCCGCCGACTGGCCACTCCTTTGCTCACCGTGCTGGTGGTCATCGAGTTGTCTGATCTGCTCTTTGCGGTCGACTCGGTGCCCGCCATCCTGGCCATCACCCAGCATGAGTTTCTGGTGTTTAGCTCCAACGCCTTCGCCATTCTCGGGCTGCGGGCGTTGTACTTCTTATTAGCCGATTTGCAAAGCCGGTTTGTGTACCTGAACAAGGGACTGGCCCTTATTCTGGCCTTTGTGGGCGTGAAGTTTATGATCAGCGAGTGGTACGCGATTCCAACCGGCTACTCGTTAGCCTTCATTGCGGTGGTGCTCACCTTCACCATTGTGCTTTCGTGGCGGGCCACCAAGAAAGACGCCGCCGAGCAACTGGCCTAGGGCGTGTTGACATTTGAGCTAGCGAAGGATTTTGGAGACTATTTTTGGTCAATTTAGGCGCTTGAGAAGGGCGATGTGGGAGCATCGGCCGCCGAAAGCAACGCAAAGTGGGCGAAAATAGGCCCAAAATCGTCGTTCAGATTAAAGGTCAACACGCCCTAGAAATATCCTGCCTTCAGTCGCAAGCCCGTGGTCTCATCCCAGCCCATCATCAGGTTCAGGTTCTGAACGGCTTGCCCGCTAGCCCCTTTGACGAGATTATCAACCATGCTGACAATTAGCAGTTTGCCGTCAATCGCTTCAACGTATACTACTGCTTTGTTGGTATTCACCACCTGCTTTAGATGCGGGTTTGTGGTTGTGATAGTGACGAAGGGCATAGCTTGGTAGTACTGCTCAAATAGCGCTTGAGCTTCTTCGGTGGTAAGCTTTGTTTCAGTATATAGGCTCGCAAAGATGCCACGGGCAAAGTTGCCTCGCACCGGGATAAAATTCAGGGAGTGCGCAAAGTCCGGTTGCAACCGCCGCACGGTTTGGGTAATTTCCCGCAGGTGCTGGTGCCGAAATGCTTTGTAGACCGATACGTTGTTACTGCGCCAGCTAAAGTGCGTGGCGTCCGAGGGCTGTTGCCCCGCCCCGGTTGACCCGGTGATGGCGTGAATGTGCAGGTCGTTGGTGAGCCGATGATCTTTCGCTAGGGGCAGCAAACCTAGCTGGATGCAGGTGGCAAAGCAGCCCGGATTCGCCACGCGGGTGGCTTGCCTAATCCGGTCGCGCTGTAGTTCCGGCAGGCCGTACACAAAGTTATGCGTGCTATCTTCGATACGGAAGTCCTGACTCAAATCAATGATTTTAATTCGGTCGGGCACGGCATACTGGTCCAAAAATTTTGCCGATGCCCCGTGGCCCCCGCACAGGAACAGGACATCCACGGCATCCCAGGCAAGCTCCGAAGAAAAGCGCAAGTCAGTTTCTCCCACTAAGTCCTGGTGCACCTCGGCCACCGCCCGGCCCGCCTGACTGCTGCTGTGCACCCAACCAATTTCGGCATAAGGGTGGTTGATCAGCAACCGAAGTAGCTCGCCCGCCGTGTATCCGGCTCCGCCCACGATGCCGATGCGTGCTTTAGTCATTCTTCTGGCCGTTTACCTGCTGCCAAATCTTGTTTTGAGTCGAGAGCACCTTGGTGAATCCCTTCACGTCCTCCCCCGTCCAGGCCTTGTTCATCTCGCCGTACTGCCCGAAGTCGGCCTGCATCAGGTCAAAATCTGACGCTACGCCCACCAGCGCAAAGCGGTAGGGATGTAATTCCACCGTCACGGTGCCGGTCACGTTTTGCTGGGTGTCTTCCAAAAAAGCCTCCATGTTGCGCATCACCGGGTCCAGGTACTGCCCCTCGTGCAGTATCATACCGTACCAATTGGCCAGTTGCTCCTTCCAGTACTGCTGCCACTTGCCCAGTACGTGCTTCTCCAGCAACTGGTGGGCCTTGATGAGGATGAGCGGAGCCGCCGCCTCGAAGCCCACGCGCCCCTTGATGCCAATGATGGTGTCGCCCACGTGGGTGTCGCGGCCGATGGCGTAGGGCGCTGCTAGCCGCTGCAGGTGCCGAATGGCCTCCACCGGATCGGCGTGGGTAGTCCCATCTACCGCCACCGGTTCGCCCTGTTCAAATCGAATGGCAACCCGTTGATGGCCGTCTTTTTTCAACTGACTGGGATAGGCTTCTTCGGGTAGGGCCTGATCGGAGGTGAGGGTTTCCTGGCCGCCCACGCTGGTGCCCCACAGCCCCTGGTTGATGGAGTAGCGCGCCTTTTCCCAGGAGGTGGTCACCCCGCGCTCCTGCAGGTACGCCACCTCTTCCTGCCGACTCAATTGTAAGTCTCGAATGGGGGTGATAACATTAATGGTCGGGGCCAGGGTGGTGAAGATCAGATCGAAGCGAACCTGGTCGTTGCCTGCCCCGGTGCTGCCGTGGGCAATGTGTCCGGCGCCTATCTGCTGGGCGTAGCGGATCACCGCCAGCGCCTGAAACACCCGTTCGGCACTCACCGACAGCGGGTAGGTGTTGTTGCGCAACACGTTGCCGAACAGCAGGTAGCGCACGCACTTTTGGTAGAAGGTCTGGGTCTCGTCCAGCACCGCGAAGCGGTCCACTCCCAGCATCTGAGCCTTTCGTTCGGTTTCGGCTACCTCGTCGGACGAGAAGCCACCGGTGTTCACCAGCACAGCGTGTACTTGATAGCCTTGTTCGCCAAGATACTTTACGCAGAACGAGGTGTCCAGCCCTCCACTAAAGGCTAATACAAGTTTCTTATCGCTTTGGTTATCAGTCATATCAAGGCAGATAATTGAACGTTCACTTCACTTATAATATCTATTCAGAATCTCGCTTTTTCTTTTCCGACGGCTTGCGGTGGGGGTCGAACAGCATGGCGGTGCACAGGCAGTTGGTGCGGTCGTTGCGGGTGAGGATATCGTAGTTGCGGCAGCTTTGGCACCCCTGCCAGAACAACTCGTCGGTGGTAAGCTCCGAAAAGGTGACCGGCCGGTAGCCTAGGTCAGCGTTGATCTTCATCACGGCCAGGCTGGTGGTGATGCCGAACAATTGGGCATCGGGATACTTTTTTCGGGATAGGGCAAACGCCGCTTCTTTGATTTCCGTGGCCAGCCCATGCTTGCGGTAGTCGTCGTGCACGATGAGGCCCGAGTTGGCAATGTATTTCTCGTGCCCCCAGGTTTCAATGTAGCAAAAGCCAATCACTTTGGTTTCGTGCAACGCAATGATGGCCTTGCCCTCTTCCATTTTGCGGCGAATGTACTCGGGCGGGCGCTTCGAGATGCCCGTGCCACGGGCCCGCGCCGCCGCTTCAATCATCTGACTTAGTTCTTCGGCGTAGTGCGTATGCTCGGCGGTGGCTACCTGGATGGTGAATTCCATGATGAAAGATTAACGTGAAGAAGGGGGAAGGTGCAAAATGGTGAAAAATACCCCGGTTGGATAGGGGAGAAACGGCTTAACCACGGCGCCTAAGTCCGCCAAAAGGCCAAAAGGAGCAACCGGGCTGCCTGAACGGATAGTTCATCGACGGAAACGTCAGAAAGGTTAGCGAAAGTAGTGTCACCCGAAAGATTCGTTAATCAGCCGTAAAACTAGCGGATGCCAAGGTAAAAAGAAAGCAAATGGCCGAAAACCGTACCGATGGTTTTGCTAATCCAACGTGATGCAGCAAGCCATAGCAACCCAGGACTACTCCTGTTCTACCGGAGGACCCAGGCGTTGCCACTCCAAGGGTCGGGCGTGGCACGCTTGCCGGGCGGCCAACCCCCGGGCATTTTTGGGCATTTCCTGGCGGGCGGGCTGGCGGGGGGGCGCGGCTTCCGCCTGGTCGTCAGAGTCGTTAGGTAAGGCTCCGTCGGCGCGCCGCTGGTGGGCGTACTTGGCCGCATCAGCCCGCGACATCTCTACCGACACAATGCCGGTGGGCACCGCAATGATGCCGTAGCCCATAATCATCACAATGGTGGCCAGCGTTTGCCCGGCCACCGTCCGCGGCGCAATGTCGCCGTAGCCCACGGTGGTGAGCGTCACCACCGCCCAGTACACACTTGTCGGGATACTGGTGAAGCCGTTCTCGGGTCCTTCGATCAGGTACATCAGGGCGCCCACGATGAATACCATCGTAATCACCACCCCGAGGAACACGATAATTTTGGCAACGCTCTGGTGCATGGCCTTGCGCAACACTTCGGCCTCGCCCAAAAAGTGCGTGAGCTTCAGCACCCGGAACACGCGCAGCAGGCGCAAACTGCGAATCACCAAGGCATATTGCGTGCCGGCCACGAACAAGCTCAGGTAGGTGGGAATGATGGAGATCAGGTCAATGATGCCGTAAAAGCTGCGCACGTAGCGCAGGCGGCGCGGGGCGCAGTAGATGCGCAGGGCGTACTCGATGGTGAATAGTACCGTGAACACCCATTCGGCCGTTTTGATCAGCACGCTATAATCAACCCGAATCCACGCGACACTCTCCAGCGTCACCACCAGGATACTCAGCACAATAGCAATCAGCAGCGCCACGTCGAAAGCCTTGCCCGCCGGGGTGTCGGACTCAAAAATGACGTGGTACATGTTTTCTCTCAGGGGACTCACAACGGCACAGGCGAATTAGTGATAAAATATAAGAGGCGAACTACCGCTTACCGATGGTTTCGTCAGAAGGCAACCAAGCGGTCGGCGCTGGGTAACTCTGTTCACCATTCAGGGCAACCCTTGTCTTGGGCAAGGCCTCCGGATACTGCTCGCGGATAAAAGTAATCAATTTTTCCCGAACTGAGCACCGCAACGCAAAGGTGCTCGCCGCGTCGGCCGCGCTCACCAGCACCCGAAGCACCATCGTCCGGTCGGTGGCGTCCACCACCTGCACCCGGTTCGCTTCGCCGTCCCACAACGGTTCGCTCGCCAGCACGTCGGTGAGTGCCTGCCGCAGTTCACCCACCGGCAGGCTGTAGTCCACGTAGAGCATCACCACCCCGGTGAGGTCGCCCGTGCGGCGCGTCCAGTTCTGAAAGGGAGTTTCAATGAAGTAGTTGATGGGCAGCACGATGCGGCGTTTGTCCCACACCTGCACCACCACGTAGGTGAGTGTGATCTCTTCGATCACGCCCCACTCGCCTTCCACAATCACGGCATCGTCTATCTTGATGGGTTGCGTAAGGGCAATCTGAAAGCCCGCCAGCAGATTGGCGATCGATTTCTGCGCGGCAAAGCCCACCACAATACCCGCCACTCCTGCCGAAGTGAGGATAGCCGCCCCGGCCTGCCGCACCCCGTTGATCGTCAGCAGGATCGAGGCCAGCACAATGATCACAATCACCACGCCCAGGATGCGCTTCAAGAACTGCAACTGCGTCTTGATCTTCCGCTCCTGATAGGGGTCGTTGCGCTCCTGGGTGTAGTGCGCAAAGGCCAGATCTTCCAGCACGTTGATAAGTTGCAGCAGCAGCCAGCCCAGGGTGATGAAGAACAAAATCTCAACGCCCTTGAACAAAATGTTATCGTAGGGCTCCGGCAGGCGCACCAGCGGTTGCAAGATCAAGAAGGTCAGCAGAGGAAAAAACAGGCGGGTGCGGTTGTTAAGGTGACTGAGCACCGCTCCGGCAATCAACGAACCCCGCCGGTCGCGGCTCAGTCGCAAGAACCGAATGAATGCTCCGCGGGCGACGGTGCCCACCCCGACGCTGACCACCAGCACCAGCAGTGCCCCCCACCAGGAGTTAAGTTCCCGCACATAGTACGCGGTGTGCCGGAGCGGTTCGTAAAACTCTTGCATAAGTCAAAAAAATCCTAAGCCTATAATCCGTAAAAAGTACGCTGCCGTCGCAGGCGCATCTCGGTGTACTTGGCTTGAAAACCGGCCGCCTCGTAGAACTTCACCGCCGGGCTGTCGGCCTCCACGTGCAGGGCCACGTCGCCTTTGGCAAAGTCCAGCGCCTTGCCTAGCAGCGTCTTGCCGATGCCTTCGCCCCGGTAGTCGCGGTGCACGGCCAGGTAGACGAGCAGGTTTTCGGGTACAAAGGTATCCATCCCGGTTTTGCACATTACGGCTGCTCCCAGCATCGTATCGTTTTCCTTGGCCAGCATCACAAACCCGCCCTGGTGTGGGTAATTACTCAGCGCAAAGTCCAGGCACTTGTAGATGGCCAGAATGTTATCGCCGTACTGATCCAGGTGCTCGTCGAGAAACTGGGCGATCTGGTTTTTAACCAAGATGGTGGCGTTGTCGTTACCACTGAGCAGTTGATAGGTCATATCAGCGTTGGGCGTTGTTTTGATGATCCATAAGTAAACTGGCGCAGGTTTTCTAAACCTGTGCCAGCCATAAACACGGATTCTATCCGTTAAATGGGTTGGAAACCCAGCGTAAGTTGGTCACCGGACTGGAAGTCCAGCGCCAGTTATTTGGTTTTCAGCGAAGAATCGAAATAATGTAGGTTGTTCCTTCTGCCGACTGATGGTTAATAACG
The DNA here is from genome assembly GCA_965217305.1 of Cyclobacteriaceae bacterium. Lineage (GTDB taxonomy): Bacteria > Bacteroidota > Bacteroidia > Cytophagales > Cyclobacteriaceae > Tunicatimonas. The sequence goes on along the minus strand of CBDCHN010000012.1, from coordinate 159,664 downwards.
TAAAGATGCTTCCCTATTGTCCCCCCTGGTATTTGCCCAACGGCCACCTGCAAACCGTGGTGCCCGCCCTCACCCGCAAGGTACAAAACGTAGCCTACCGGCGCAACGAACTGCCCACTCCCGACGGCGACCGCCTGCAACTGCACTGGCTCACCCACCCGTCGCGGCGGTTGGTGGTGATCTCGCACGGACTGGAAGGCGACAGCAACCGGCCCTACGTACGGGGTATGTCACGGGCATTCTATCGAGAAGGTTACGACGTGCTGGCCTGGAACTTTCGCGGCTGCGGCAACGCACCCAACGACACCCTGCGCTTCTACCACAGCGGGGCCACCGACGACCTGCACCACCTGCTCACCCACGGCGTGGAGTTGGCTGCCTACGACCAGATCGTGCTCATCGGTTTCAGCCTGGGAGGCAACCTCACGCTCAAGTACCTAGGAGAACAAACCTACCCGGTGCCGGACAACGTACGGACGGCGGTGACCTTTTCGGTGCCCATTGACCTGCACGACTGCGCCCAACAGATGGCCCGCCCCCGGAACTGGGTATACCACCGCCGCTTTCTGCGCTCGCTCAAAAGAAAGGTCACGCGCAAGCAACCCCACTTTCCGAATGACCTGGGACTCAGCACCCTGGCCGGGGTGAAAACGCTGACCGACTTCGACGATGCCTTCACCGCGCCCCTGCACGGGTTTCGCAGTGCGGTGGACTATTATCAACGGTGCAGCAGCAAACAGTTCCTTACCCACATTCAGATTCCCACCCGGGTGGTAAGTGCCCGCAACGATCCGTTTTTGGGTCCGCGCTGCTTCATCGACGACGACCGACTCGCCCGCACCCCGGTTGAGTTTATAGCGCCTGAGCAGGGCGGGCACTGCGGTTTTATGCCCCGCGGGCACCGCCGGGGGGAGAACTACTGGTCGGAGCAGGTGGCGGTGGACTTTGTTCGGCAGCACGCACCGTAGCAGCCGCCCCCTTCGGAGCACCTGCTGAACAGACGTCTGCCTGCCAACCAACGCTGCCTCCGGGTGAATTAAACAATTTGGACATTAAGAGGTTAAATATTGCGGGTAACCTTACGGCTTCTCGGTCTGGCTGCTTTTCATGGTTACTCTTTAATTTTATGACTAAGATAAGAGATTTCTTACGATTTTTTTTCCGGCCGCTGCCCCTAGCACTGGGCGCACTGTTAATTTTTGCCGCCTGCGACAACCGAGGCACTTCCCAGGAAGAGGTGAATGACGAGCTGGAAGAAGCGCGGGACGCTACCGCCGATGCGTTAGAAGAAACCCGCGAGGCCGTTGAAGCCCGGCAGGAGCTTTACGCCAAGCAGCAAGAAGCGCGCCTCGACTCTTTGGACGACCGCTTGGAAGGCCTGGACGAACGCATCGAAGAGTTGCGCGAGACGGCCGAAGCGTCTACCAACGCCCAGGCGGTTGCTGACATCAAGGCGGCCATTCGTGACCTGCAAGAAGAGCAGCAGCAGTTGAAAACCCGCATCACGAAGCTTCAGTCGGTAGAACCCAAGGACTGGAGTGGTGCTTACGATGATATTGACCGAGCGGCGGCCCGCTTAGAACAAACCTTGGACGACCTTTCGGCCGACTTGAATGCCTCCAACTGATTTTTTTCTAAAACACTCTTGCTTGGTGGTAGCCAAAGCGTTAGCAAGCAGCACGCAACCAACTATTTCTTAACTTCTTATCCCAAACACATGCGAACCCTACTGAACAATTCCCAACTTTCTCTTTGCCTGGTCCTCATTGGTCTGCTGTCGCTCACGTCTTGCAACAAAAAACTGACCCAAGCCGATGTGGCCGATGAACTTGAAGACGCCCGCGAAGCTACCGCCGAAGCCCAGGAAGAAACCGCCGAGGCCGTGGAAGCCCGCGAGCAGTACTACGCCGACGCCAAAGAAACCCAGTTGGAAGAACTTGATGACCGCCTGGATGACATCGATGACCGCATCAAAGACTTGCGCAAGAACATGAAGAAGGCGACCAACCAAAGCGCGATTGCCAACATGGAAGACGCCGTGAAGGACTTTGAAGATGAGAAAGAAGACATTCAGGACCGCATGGAAGAGGTGAAATCCGTGGAAGCCAAGGACTGGAGTGCTTCGTACGACGAAATCAACCAGGCCGTTCAGCGCATTGAAGGCGAACTGGACAAACTATCCAACAGTTTGGGGGATAGCAACTAACGCCCCCGGGTACTTCTTGGTTTCTGCCTCGCAATAGCAGCATTTGAATCGTCATTCCGGAAGTTCTCGTAGCACAGCGAAGAGAACTGTTCCCGCGGGGACCGCCGGAATCTCCTTCATACCACGACAGCACCGCAAATTATAAACATGCGGTGTTTTTGTTTTTGAGGACGGTAGCAAAAATTAATTTTCGCGCTTCACCCCTTGTGATCTAGGAAAGACCTTGCTGCGATGTGAGGTGATATAACGACTGAGGTGAAAGGCACCTTTACCTTCATATCGTCCTATTGAGCGTTTTTCTTCCTTCTACCAACAAGTTTGCTGCTGAATGACCGGTTGATTGTGCGGTGAGCCGACTTCGGATGAAGGGGATTCCGGACATTTTGCTACGCTTCGCTGCACAAAATTCCGGAATGACGTCTTTGAGTTTAGCGCTGCATTTGCTATCGCCACCCCCCTGCTTTCTAATCCCTTTAACCCAGAATCTAGAACCTCTAAACTCAGAACTTAAAACCTTCCGACTTAAAACCTAGAACCTCTCAAACTAGAACATTCCAACCCCGAACCTAGAACCTCCAAACACCGAACCTATATAAAAAGGAGCAGGCTCAGCGCCATGATCACCATGCCGGAGATTAGTCCGTAGATGGCGTAGTGGTGTTTGCCGTAGGCGTGCGCGGCGGGCAGCAATTGGTCTAGCGAGATAAAGACCATAATCCCGGCGATGCCCGCGAAAAAGTACCCAAAAGCGGCCTCGGTGATGATGGGAAGCAGCAGCCAGAAGCCCACCGCTGCCCCAATCGGCTCGGCCAGCCCCGACAGAAACGAGTAAGTAAAGGCCTTCTTGCGACTGCCGGTGGCGTAATAAATGGGCACTGATACGGCAATTCCTTCGGGAATGTTGTGGATGGCAATGGCTACGGCAATCGGAATCCCCAGAGAAACGTCCTTGAGCGCGCTGAGAAAGGTGGCAATGCCCTCGGGAAAATTATGAATACCTAGCGCCAGCGCCGTGAACAACCCCACCCGCAGCAGGTGCGCGTCCTTGAGTTTCTTAAGTTGCTGCTGCAACTTCGGCTCTTCTTCCGGAAACTCGTGGGGGTTTTCGTAGTTGGGAACGAACTTATCGATGATGGCAATCAGCAGAATTCCCGCGAAGAACGACAGCACGCAGTACCAGTTGCCGCGCGTCACGCCGTAGGTGCCCACCAGCGAATCCAGGGCCAGGGGAAACAGCTCCACGAACGAGACGTAGATCATCACCCCCGCCGACAGGCCCATCGACACGGACAAAAAACGCGAACTCTGCTCTTTCACAAAAAAGGCCAGGGCACTACCGATGCCCGTCGATAGGCCCGCAAAGAGCGTGAGCCCAAAAGCAGCCCAGACATTAGCTTGATCAAATTCCATAGTTAGTCAAAGGTAACAAACATAATCCATTTGTCTAATCGCTGAATTCATTTCATCGTCATGCCGTAATTTTACGCAGCGTAGCGTTGTAAAATGTCCGGTATCCCCTGATACAAAGCGAAGTGCTTCGCCCAACCAACCGGTCATTGATGGTCGCTGCAACCAGGGGATTCCGGCAGCTACGCTTTGCTTCAGCCGGCATGACGGTCAGCGACACAACGGCCCTCATTACCCTTCCCCGACACCCGTAGGGTCACTCGGTAGAGGACCCTACGCCGGGCGAAGCCAATTTCGTTACTATCTACGTAAGTCTTGTTCGCCAATGCGCTACCACTTCGGCAGAAGCGCCCCCCGCACAACGCTTATGCGGCCAAAAGCACCCATGTACCGTTGCGGCGCTTCTTGCGCAGCATCGCATGGTGCTCCCTTCGCATCTTTGTTTTTGAGGGTACGAAAGTCAAATCTTTAAACCATTGGTGATGATCATCCCGCGCCACATTGAAAAGGGCGAGATCATCCGTTTGGGCGAACTAGGTTCGTTGCGCATCACCGTCAACAGTGAGGCGAGCGACACCGCCGAGGAGGTGAACGCCAGCAAGATCAAGAAGGCCAACTACCGCTTCGCCCCCGGTAGGGAGCTGCAACAGACGCTCAAAATGCTCAAGTACAGCCGGGCAAAAAAGGTGTTGACCACGGCAGTGCCGGAAGCAGGGTAGCGCCTCCTTTTCCTCATTTCTGTTACCAACCCGTTGCCGACCGGAAATTTCCGGTCGGTTTTTTTGTGTTTAGTCCTCAAAAAGTGCCGTTTTGGCTCAAAAAACGCATGGGAGAACTTTTTTTTTCTCCTGAGAACTTGGAGAAGTTCACCTGAGAAGTCGAAAAAGTCCTCCGCAGTAGTTCTAAAAGGGTTGCCGAGCGGCGCAAAGGCTTCTTTCCGGTGATTTTGCCATCGGTTCCTATACTAGAACCGTTCGCCAGGCTGGGTTGGAAGATGGCTTAACCGGTAATAAACCTTTTGCCTCAAAGGGGCTTTTGCTGCTCACCGGAGCAAGGTCCTTCCTGGATGACAGATAATTAGAGAATGTCATTCAGCAGGAACCTTGCTACTGGTGAGGCTAAAAGTAACTTTGCGGCGGTAAAGTGCCGACCGAGTGACCGTGGCGGGCTAGATTCATGAGGTCATCCAAAGCTCGTCTGGTCGCTGTTCGCCCGGAGATCCCGTTCCGGTGACCTCCGGGGTGCCCGGTGGTAAGGAACTGTTCGGTAAAAAAACCCAACGTGCTCATTGCCAGTAGTAGGCCTGTAAGCGGATTTCGGGCTGCCAGAAGGGGAAACGTTCGGTTACGTCGTCGTCGGTATACATATTGCGCCCGTTGTATAATCCCCACCAGATGGGGGCAATGCCCAGATCTAAGCTGAGCCCCCAGTGTTTTCTCATCTCCAGGGCGATGCCCAGCCCCAGGGTAGTTGACAACTGTTGGTAGTGGCTGCCAAAGGAAGTATGCTTCTCGTCTACGTACGATACGCGCTGCTGGCAGTAAAAGGGCGTCACTTTCTTGGCTTTTGTCTTAAAAAAGTACTGATGTTCTACCGACAGGCTGGTGTGGCGGGGGGGATTAACGCCGTACCACGGCCGCATGAGGAAGTCGTTGAACGGGCGAATGTAGCCAAAATTCACCCCAACGCGTCCGCTGGGGTAGAGTTGGTAGCGGGCCAGCAGGTGCCAGGCTTCGAACTCGCTCTTCCCAACGCCTACGCTGTAGCGGTGCTTGGGTTGGGCCGATGCTGGTAAGAAGAGTAGGGCCAGCAGCCCGGTGATGAGGATGGTCTTCATGGTGGGTGTGGAGGGTTGTCGGCTGAAAATATAACGATTTTTTTGACTTCATTCCGGCCGTAGCGTAGCGTAGCGCCGCAATCTCCGGCTTCGCAGGGAGGAGATTCCGGGCATTTTCCTACCTTCCGTTCCGGAAAATCCCGGAATGACGGCTTCCATTGATTCCTAATCTGGCGTCGGGCTTCCGGCCCGGTGCCTAAGTTAAGCGGGTTTTTAATCCAGCAGGGCGGACAGCGTCCGCATGTGTAGCTGGCACAGATTCGGAGAATCTGCGCCAGGACGCTATACTAAAATTATCAGAATAACCTTGCGGGGGCAATGGGGATGGGGACGGGCTGCTCACGTGCACCGCACTAAAACTATCAAAAAACCCCACCACTAGCGCAGGGCTTCTAGCCCGGTGGCTTGTTTTAAGCGGGTTTCTAACCCAACTTCACCACTCCGTTTCGGAAATCTTGCCCTTGCGGCCAAATATTACATCCGTACCATTCCGCGATTTTGCGCTTTTCTTGGCCAACGGCCATTGCGTAGGTTTGATCATGGAAAAACTAGAACTTAACTCCCGCGCGCCGCAGTTCTGCCTCGACGATGTGTTCGATCGAACCATCGATCTGGAGGCGTACCGTGGCCGAAAGGTGCTCGTTGCCTTCTTCCGCCACGCCGGTTGTCCCTTTTGCAACCTGCGGGTGCACCACCTGCTCAAAGTGCACGAAGAACTCAAGGCCCAGGGTCTGGAGATGATCTTCTTCTTCGAGTCGAAAAAAGATATCCTTTTGCGCAGCATGTTCCACAAGGAGATCTCGCCCATCCCCCTAATTTCAGACCCCGAAAAGGTGCACTACGACGCCTACGGGTTGGAAGAATCGGGTCGCAAAGCGGCGATGGGACACGTGGTCTCGTTCGTGAGCACGGCCATTCAGGCCAAGCTGAAGGGCTTGCCCCTGCACACGATGGCCGATGGCGAATCCATTAGCACCATGCCCGCTGAGTTTCTGCTCGATGAGAACGGAATCATCCGCGAACTGCACTACTCGCAGCAGCTCAACGACCGCCTCAAGATGGACCTGCTGCACGCCTTTGCTCGGCGCGAATCCGTGGCGGGCTAAGGGACGGATGCGGCAAAGTCTGGGCACTAGTCACTAGCAGCTGGTTGCTGGTTACTAGTAGCTGGATGCTGGTCACTAATTTCTAGCGACTGGCGAGCAGCGTCGGGGATAGAATAGTTGAGCAACAGTTGGCTTTAGCAAAAGTCTCCTAAGCTTTTCCACCCGTCGCCCGGTTATCCCACTTCTAGCAACCCGCTCCTCGCCCCTCAGCCGCCAGCCGCCAAGAGCTAGTGTCCAGCCCCCCAGCCGCCAGCATCCAGTATCCAGGAGCTAGTATCTAATCACCTAATCCCCAACCCCCAAAACCCTAACTCACTCAGCAAATCATCCAATATCCACTAAACAACTTCAACCATGGCTAAGAAGAAAAAGAGAAAAGCGAACCCTAAACAGCAACTGGCCGAGCACCGCAAAGCCTACCTGCGCAAGATCAACGAGCTGGCCGCCCGGCTCGGGGTAGAGAATTTCGTCGCATCGCTGTCGGCCGATCAACGCTGTCATCTCTACGAACTACGCATCCGGGGCATCACCGTGCGTTCAGAATCACCGGCGATCACCCCGCTGGTGATGAGTGAGATCAAGCGGCTTCAAGCAGCGTTGTTTCGGGAGTATCACGTTACGATTACCGAAGATGGCCCCCAGGTACTTACCTACGAATTCCTGACCAGCGTGATCACGCTGTACTACTTCCTGGACATGGAAGGCGGCCTTAAGAACGATCAAGCGCTTCGGAGCCAGTTTGCTGCGTTTGCCAACTGGGTGGCCGATGAGGATGGACCCTTCCAGCGGCTCCATGACCTATTGTGGTACATCACCCTTGACTGGTGCGAACTTACCCACCGCTTCTACTGGCTTTCACATAAGTTTGAGATCAACGACCACCACGTGGCCAACGAACTGCGTCTCGACACCGTGGCACCGGAGCAGCGCCGCGTGCGGCTCGACGGGCGCACCCGCAGCGTGTACCGGGTGGGCTGGGCGCTTCCGACCCACGGCCCCCAGTGGGTGAGCGTGAGCGCCTCGCTCTTCGACGATCCCACCACCCAAGGGCTGGAGGAGCTGCCGGTGTTCGTGCAGTCGCACGCCCTGCACCGTTTGGAAGAACGTTTGGATTGCACCCCCCGCAACCAGCAGCAGCTTCACCTGTACGTATCGTTGCAGGAGCCGGAGGTGGTGAAGGGACCAACCGGAAAGTGGCTGATTCGCTACTACTACAATGACTTTCACCTGGGCTATTTGATGGCGGACATTGTGGACGGTATCCTGCTCATTCGCACCTTTCTGTTTATCACCATGGATAGCACTCCGGAAGGCTACGCCCTTCAGCAGGCACTGGGCCTGGCGTCGGTGGACAAAAAGTATCTCAGCATTGACCGGCTGAGCACCTTTTTTATCTCGGACATCCGGGAGCACCCTGATCTGAAAGAGCACTTTGTGCAGGCGGGTTGCAACGATCTGTTCCGCTTCAGCACCGAGCAGGTGCTTCCCGAACACCGCATCGAGCTCGGTGATCGCCTTCGCAATTACCTGAACACCGGAGTGCCGCGGGAGCTTCCCGCCCTGGCGATGCGCGACGAAGAGCCGCAGGAGGCGGTGGCCTGATGGTGCCTTTGATGGGGGTTGGTAGGTGAGAAATGCAATTGAATATCGAATGTTGAATAAGGAATGATGAAGGGGAATTTGTTACCCAATCCCCTTCATCATTTGGTGTTCTTCATTCCTTGTTCGATATTTTTAGTCAATGGGCGGGTATCCACTAACCAGCGCACTTGCCAATCCGGGTGCGAAACGGACGGGTTCATCCCAGTCAGCAGTTTGATTGTTCGGCGGGCGGAGATATGGTACTCTGGAGAATATTTCGGACTTTAGGGGGGTATTTTGTGACGTAGCCTTCGGGCGGGCGTCACAATAACGGGTTTGGGGCAAGAAAAACTGCCCTTGATCCGAAGTCTTTCTTATTATTTGTTCTTACCTAACCATCCATCAGATGAAACTACGGACGTTTATTGTCACCACCGGTTTGCTGGCTGCCACTTTAGGCAGTGCCTATGTCCAGGGCCAGTCCACCGCCAAAGAAGTGTTTGCCCCGCTAGACCAAGCCATTGCCGAAGCCAAGGGTCAGTACGCTGACTTCTATTCACCCAAGTTCTTCTCCGAAGGCATGCAGGCCTACCAAGCGGCCGTGAAGGTGTATCGCGACCAAGGAACGGGGGATGAACTGCAAAGAGCCATTGAGAAAACCACCCAGCAACTGGACAAGGCGATGGATCAAACCAAGATTGCGCAGGCCACCTTCCCCGATGCCTGGAACGCGCGCCTCGATGCCATAGAAGCCGAAGCGGCCAAGTACCAACCCGAGGGTTGGCAGGATGCCGAGGAAGCGTTCGACAAGGCCACCCGTCAGCTGGAGCGCGGCAAACTGGACAACGCCCGCGAGGACGGGCAGGAAGCCGAAGAGCGGTACCGCGCCGCTGAACTCAACGCCATCAAGAACAACTACCTGGTGAACGCGCGAAAGCTCATCGAGCAGGCCGACGACCAGAAGGCAGATCGCAAGGCTCCGCAAACCTTCAAGCGGGCGCAGGACCTACTGGCCCAAGCCGAGCGAGACCTCAACGAAAACCGCTACGACTTCGATGCCGCCCGACTGATGGCCCAGCAGGCCGAGTACGAAGCCAAGCACGCCATGTACTTGGCTGACAAGATCAGTAGCCTGGAGAAAAGCGACGTGTCGCTGGAAGAAATGCTGCTGGCCGGCGAGGCCTCCGTGACCAACGTCGCCTCGGCGGCCGACATGGTAGCCAAGTACGATCAGGGCATGGAGCCGCCCGTTACCGCGCTGGTGAACCACATCAAAACCTATCAGGACAGCGCCACGTACCTGGCCAATGCCTACGCCAGTGCGGAGAAGCAGATTGCCGACCTGGAGGCCCTCAACGAAGAGCAGCGCAAAATGGCCGAACTGCTCATGAATGAAAAGTCGGCGGCCATGGAAAAACAAATTGCGGCGGCCGCTAAAAAGCAGGAAGAACTAGCCCTGAAGCTAGCCTGGCAGGACGAAGTGAAGCGTAAGTTTGACCAAACCTACGAGATTTTCAGTGAAGACCAAGCTCAGGTGTTTCGGCAGGGCAACAACGTGATCATCCGACTCTACGGCCTGAGCTTCCCCGTGGGCAAGTCCGACATTGAACCCAAGTACTACCCGCTGCTGGGCAGCGTGCAGGACGCCGTGAACCTGTTTGACAACGCCAAGGTGATCATCGAGGGCCACACTGACGCGCAGGGCGGCGACAAAATCAACCAGGAATTGTCCGATAAGCGCGCTACGGCCGTGCGGGAGTATATGCTGGCCAGCACCGATCTGGGCGCCAGCGGGATCACCGCCACGGGCTACGGAGAAAGTCGCCCGGTGGCCAACAACGAAACCCCCGAAGGGCGCGCCAAAAACCGCCGCATCGACGTAGTGATTGAACCCCAGTTCGACGCCCAGACACAGGTGAGCCGGTAGCGATTGTGGTTCCCTTGGTTTTTTTCTGACCGGGATGATCTTACGGAGTAGCGTTTCTCACTTCGAAGTTATACGCACTAAATCGATGAGCCCCGGAACCGGGACGGTGTGTGAAAAAGCGGTGGGAACCTGGTCGGTAAGGGATTGTTCGGCCTGCCAGAGGCCGTTCAGATAGTGCACCTCACGCTGGTCGAACCGCTCAGGCGCACAGGCAGCCAGCCAGAGGGCTATCCATCCTACCCAGAATAACGTGGATGCCCCTCGGTGGTGAAAAGGACGGATGTGTCGCATAGTCGAATAACAAAGGGCGATGAACCAGGGTGGGTGCATCGCCCCGTGAGTATAACGTAGGGTTTCCTAGGGGCGGAGCCCAGGATCAGGGGGTTAGTAGCCCGGATTGTTGCCCGACTGGTTGATCACCTGGTTGGTTTCCAGTTCGCTCTGAGGAATGGGATACAGCAGATTTTTGGGCACCTCAAAGTCGAAGCTGGAGGGATCGTGTGGGTAGCTAAACTCCTCCACGCCCCAGGTGGCCAGGTTAATGTAGCCCGCCGCGTGCCAACGGCGCAGGTCAGTCCAGCGGATGCCCATCTCTCCGGCCAGTTCCACAAATCGCTCGTTGAAAATAGCCTCCAGCGTGATAGCACTTAGGTTGGCCGGTGCCGCCGCTTCGGTGCCGTCGGGAGTGGAGAAGCGGGCTCGGGTGCGCACGTCGTTTACTTGCTTGAGGGCCTCGGCGGCGTTGCCAGTTTGGAAGTAGGCTTCGGCGGCCAGCAGCTTCACGTCGGCGTAGCGCAGGACGCGGGGGTTGTTGGTGGAGGTGGCCCCAAAACCGGTGATAAAGTTGCGGTTGGGTAGCACGTACTTCACGAACCAGAAGCCGTTGGCGGGCGCTTTGCCGTTAAAATAATTGGTCAGTACACTATCCGGGTCGGGATTGGCCAGAAACGTTTCAGCCTGCCGGGGGTCACCCGGTTCAAAGGCGGCAATCAGCTTGGTGGTTGGGCCCACAATTCCTCCTCCGAACCCCGACGACCAGTGCCGGGTGCTGTAGTTGTAGTAGGCTGACATTTGCCCCACGCCTCCGCCGAAATCGTTGGCCAGAAAAGGGTTTTCTTGTGAGGTGTTCTCACTGGCCTGATACTCGTAGAGGGACTCCACGTTGTTTTCGAAGTTGATGTCAAAGTTTTGCCCAAAGCTGGGTGCCAGCGCCCGGGTGGTAATCTTTTCGAAGGCGCCGATGGCCCGCCGGTAGTCTTCCTCGTTGCCGTTGTCGTAGGCCGCGCGCAGGGTGTAGGCCTTCACTAACAAGCCGTAGGCCGCGTCGCGAATGATGCGCCCTTTCTGGGCGTCGTTCCAGGCTTCGGGCAGCGCCGGGGCCGACGCTTCCAGGTCGTTGATGGCCTGGTTGAGCAACTCAAAACCCGTTGAGGGAGGCTTAACGGCATCCTCCAGGTTGTTGATGCGCTCAGTGATGAGCGGAGCTTTGCGAAACCAGTCCCACAACCACACGTTGGCCCAGGAACGCAAAAAGAGCACTTCGCTTCGGTTGGTTTCCAGCAGGGCGGGGTCGGTGTAGACCGCCTGTACGCTGGGCTTGTCGATCTGCTCGAGCACGAAGTTGGCGCGGGCAACGATTTCGTAGAGCACGTTCCATACCCCGGCAATCCGGTCATCGGTGCTGTTCAGGGTTTCGAAGGCATCGTAGGGCACTCCCGGGTTTTCGGCCGTCAGATCGTCACCGGGCAGCAGCCAGGTGAGGGGCTTGGTGGTGCCGCCCCCGTAGAAACTTCCGCCGTAGGTTTCAACCACTTTGCCGTAGACGGCGCCCACGGCTTGCTGCACGCGCTCCTGGCTATCAAAGTAGGCTTCTTCAAATTCCCGGGTGGGTTCCACGTTGTCGAGCGTGTCTTCGCAGGCCCCGGCCAGCAGCAGCAAAGCGATGAGAAAGGGATATTTATAGGATGATTTCATAAGAATTCGGGGATAAGGGGTAATGAAATGGTACTCTGTTAGAATGAGATATTGATTCCGGTGAACAAGGTGATCGGAGTTGGGCTGTTGTAGCTTTCGGGGTCCAGGCCGGTGAACTGGGTAGCCGTGAACAAATTAGACCCGCCCACGTAGATGCGAGCCCGCCCCAAGCCAAAGCGCTCCGGGTTGGGCAGCGAGTAGCCAATCTCGGCGTAGTTGAGCCGCAGGTAAGCACCGTTCTCAATAAAGCGCGATGAGAAGCGGTTGTTGTTGGCCGGGTCGTTAGCTATGATGCGGGGGACGGTTGAGCTACGATTATCCTCCGACCAGGCATTGAGCACGTCGGTCAGTCGGTTGCCGCCGTAGAAGCCTATTTGCGTCAAATCGAACCGCTCTTGGTTATACCGGTCCACGTCGCCCACGCCGGTGAACTGCAGGCTCACGTTGAAGCCCTTCAAATTGGCTCCCAGGTTGAACCCGTAGAAGTAGCCCGGCAGCGTTTGGCCCAAATAGGTGTTGTCAAAGGCGTTGATTACCCCGTCCGGTTCGTTGCTACGAAACTGGCCCTCTTCGGTGGGCGGCTTGGCCACGTCTATGAAGTACAGGTCACCGGGAGCCACTTCAGCGGCGCGGTACGCCTCATCCTTGGTATTGGCCAGAAAGTCGGTCACCTGCTCTTCGCTGGTGAAGATACCTCCCAACCGCTGCCCCCGAATGAAGTTGATGGGCTGCCCTTCCTCCAGGGTGAGGTTATTGGTGTATACCGGAATTCCGTCCTTGAGTTTGGTCACTTCGTTGTGCACCGTGGTGATGTTGGCTCCCAGGGTGATAGCCACCGGTCCCACGGCGAAGCCGTAGTTGGCGGCCAGCTCGATACCGCTGTTGACCACCTCACCAATGTTGCCACTGGGCTGCACCGAAACTCCCACGGAGGCCGGTAGCGGAATGGTTTGAAGAATATCAGAGGTTCGCTTGTGATAGTAGTCGAACGAAAGGCCCAGGTTGTTGCCCAACAGGTAGGCATCAAAGCCCACGTTGGTGGTGGTAGTGCGTTCCCACTGCAGGTCAGGGTTCGGAATGGTGAACACGGCGGCCCCGGAACTCACGTTGCCCTGTCCGTTGCTACCGCCGAAGCTGTAGGTTGGCTTTTCCTCCACCGGCGATAAGTAGGCCAGTTGCGCCACGTCGTAGTTGCCCAACTGACCCCAGCCGCCGCGAATCTTGAAATCGTTCAACCAGCCCGTCACGCCTTGCATGAAGGGTTCGTTGGTGATGCGGTAGGCCACCGAAATAGCCGGGAAGATGCCAAAGCGATTTTCCGGGGCGAAGCGGGTGCTGCCGTCACGGCGCACCGTGGCATCCACGTAGTAGGTGTTGTTGTAATCGTATCCCACCCGAACAAATTGCCCCACCAGCGCTTCGCGCACAATGGGTTCCGACTCGGCGGTGGTATACTCGTTGCTGGTGGCCGGGAAGAAGCGCAAATCAGGATTGGCGCTCGTGGTTTGTTCGGTTTCAATGGCTTGGTATTCTCCTTGCCAACGTTGGTCTAATACGTTCACTAGTACATCAACGTTGTGGTTACCAAACGATTTTTGGTAGTTCAGCGACAGCTCACGCATAAGGTTGGTGGCGTTGGTTTGTCGCACGTTGTAGCGACCTTGGGAGAAGCCATTGCCCAGGTCTCGAGGGTCTTGTCCTATGGTGCTAAACACTTCCGCGTCGGCATCTTCCCACAGGTAACGGTTGTTGGTAGACCGGTCCAGGTACAAGCGACCGGTGAGGGTCAGCCCTTCCCGGGGTTCCACGGTCAGGTAGGCGTTGCCCAACCCGCGCACCGAGCGGTAGCTGGTCTGGTTATAAGCGGTGTTGGCCACCGCATTCGGGCTGGTGCCCGCCCCCCACAACGGGGTATCGTCCCAGCGCCCGTCGGGGGTGAGTCCCACAATCACTGGGGCGTAGCCTCCCGGGCCGTTGCCGAAGATGGGTTGCCAGGGGTTAACCGTCGCAGCACTACGAATCTGATTGTTGTTGTTAAACTGCACGTCCACTCCGTCCACCGTAGCGATCCGTCCGTTCACTCCGGCGCGTAGCCAGTCGGTGACGTCGAAGTTCACGTTCACCGACCCGCTGATGCGCTCCAGGGTGTTGCCAATGGCCACCCCATCGTTGGCGGCGTAGTTGAACGCCACCTTATAGTCTGCGTCCTCCGAACCGCCCGACACAATCGCCGAGTAGTCCTGAAAAGTCGCCTGGTTGTTGGTCACCGCGTCTTGCCAATCGTAGGTGGGCCCATCGCCCAGGTAGCCCGCGCTGTCCGGAAAGATCAGCGGCGCATGGAGGGGGGGTAGGTTAAAACTAGTATCCGATTGATAGACTTGTCGCTGGTACGCGGCAAACTGCTCAGTGTTGAGTACGTCGTAGCGCTGGTTCTGCCGACGGATACCGGCTCGCGCCGATAGTCCCACCTGCACCCCTTCGTTGCGCTTTCCCGATTTGGTGGTGATGAGCACCACGCCGTTGCCCGCCGCTACGCCGTAGATGGCCGCCGCCGAAGCATCCTTGAGCACTGAGATAGACGCAATATCGTTCGGGTCGATCATGGTCATGATGTTGAGCGGCCCGCGCACGTCATCAATGCGGGCGTTGTCCAGGCTGGCCGTGCCCGCGGTGGGTTCGCGGATGGGCACTCCGTCGATGACGTAGAGCGGATCAGCCGCCCGCCAGGTGTTCTGTCCGCGGATGCGGATGGTGGGGCGGGTGAAGGGGTTGCCGTCGTTGCCCGACACCTGCACGCCCGTCATGCGGCCCTGCATGGCCAACTCGGGCGACAGCGCCACGGTTTGGGTGACCTGTTCCGACTCGATGCTGGAGATAGCGGTGGTGATATCGCGCTTGGCCTTGGTGCCGTAACCAATCACCACCACTTCGGAAAGCGACTGCACATCCGTACTCAGAACAAGGTCAATGGTACTGCGTCCGTTCACTTCAACCTCCTGGGTAACGTAGCCAATGGACGAAAACACCAGCGTAGTTACCTCGTCGGCCACCGTGAGGCGATACTGTCCGTCGACGTCGGTGACGGTGCCCGTGGTGGTGCCCTTGGCCAGCACGTTCACGCCGGGAAGTGGCTCACTGTTTTCGCCGTCGGTCACGCGTCCCGAAATGGTTATCTCCAGAGGAGCGGCCTGTTTTCGGAGCACCCGGCGGGGCGTAGCCGATCTGGCCGAATAGGAAGTCGCTCCGGTGGTGAGTCGGGCTTCCACTTCTGGGACGGGGGCAGCGCGATCTGGGCGCTTTTGCTCCGGAAAGATGTAGTAGAAACGGGCTTCCACCTCGGTATACATTAGTCCCAAGGGACGCAAGAGGAGTTCTAGTTCGGTTTTCAGGTCGTTGCCCGCTGGTGTTTGGTACGATACCGGTCGCTGCTCCACGGTGGTGGTGGCGTAGCTAAAGTGGACGTTGTACTTGGTTTCAAGGGTTTGCAGCAACTGCTCAAGTGATTGCTCCCGGATTTGCAGGGTCGGATCAGGAGTTTGGGCCAAGGCCAGCGACTGGGCAGATGCGCCGAGCGACCAGCCTAGCAGCAGCACGCTTCCTAACATCCGAAAGAGTAGTGAAAATGAAGTCATAGGAAATGTAGTAAAATGACACAAAAAGTGTGGGTAGGATGAGCGTCCCGAAGGATGAGGGTAATTAGTAGGGGGCTTTTTCATATATGGTGACGGTTGAGCGGGTTCGTTGAACAGTATAAGATGATGATAACATGGTAAAAAATACTTCAATACGGTCGGCGGGCAGGGTGGCGGTGAATCGCTGCCGGGCAATTTCGGGGGTGCCGAAACGCAGGGTGATACCGTACCGGTTTTCTAGGGTGCGGGCAATGTCCTGAAGCGATTGGTCTTCAAAAACGAGCAAGTTGTTTTTCCAGGCGGTATGCAGACTGGTTTTGGTGGGTTGCTTCGAAAGCCGACGCGTTAGGGGTGAATACACCACCAACTCACCGGGTTGCATTACCACGTCGGGGTGGGAAGCGTCGTCTCGGTGCAGTTTTACCTGTCCGGAGGTGAGCACCACCTCGGTGGCGCTGGCCCGTTGGTTCACATTGAAGGTGGTTCCCACCACCTCAATGGCCAGTCCGTCGGTGTGCACCACAAAGCGTCGGTTGCCGGGCGTGCGGCTCTCTTTTACCGAGAAATACGCTTCCCCGGTGAGCCAAACCTCGCGGGGGTGCTCGGCCGACCACTGCTTGGGATAGTAAAATTGGGAGTTGGCGTTCAAGGTCACCTGAGAACCGTCCGGAAGCGTAATTTGCTGCGTTTCCCCGTAATCGGTGGCGTACCACACGGTGGTCATCGTTTGGTAGAGGGGGCGATATGCCAGCGCACCCGCTAACAGGGCCACCACCGCGGCCACCGAGAGATACCAGCGGCGTTGGTGCCGACGCGTCCGCTGGGAAGCGGGTAGACGTTGCCGAAGCTGCTCCGAAGCGGCCCGCACCTCGTCGGGCGGCAGCGCGCGGTTGCGAAAACCAACGTGTCCCGCGCCCACCCCCTCCAATCCGAACAGTTCATCGGAAAGGGATCGAGAGGGTTGCCGGTCGGCGGGTGAATCAGAATCCATTCTGGGTTGAAAAGAGGGTGGCGACGCCCCGAGAGCGCCTTTACCTTATCAGACAAGGCTGTCCGGACTATCTACTCATCGAAAGGAAAAAATTGTTGAAAGCAAAAACCATTTACCCTCAGAGCAAAGCAAGGGGCAGCAGGGCTAGCAGCAGGTTCAAAGCTTCGCAACAGGTCATTTGGTGTCGTAGGGTGCTCGTGGCCCGGTTGACGATATTGAGCACTGACTGGTAATTGATGCCCAGTAGTTCGGCGATTTCGGTGGGCGTAGACCCGGTGGTATACCGCAGGTAGAGGACCTCCCGTTGCCGGGGGGGAAGCCCATTGAGCGCTTGCGCCAGTCGGGCCCGCGTGAGCGCTTCGGTTTCTCGTTCCACCAGCAGGTCTTCGGCCGAAAAAACAAAGTGATCGGTCGGGCTGACCTGAGCCAGCTTTCGCTGCTGCCTCTCTTTGTCGAGCAGCCGGTGGAGGTGACGGCGAAAAGCGCACAGCAAATAATGTTTTACGGAGTAGACAGGACTTAGCTGGCGGCGATTCCTCCACAGGTGCAAAAAGAGTTCCTGAATGGCGTTTTTCACCTGTTCCTCGTCGCCTACTATCTTGAGTCCGTAGAAATACAGCTGGTTGTAGTAAGCATCGTGCAAGTAGGTAAACGATTCCTCGCTATCCTGCCGAAAGCGTTGCCAGTGGTGAGCTTCATCACCGGGAAAAGGTTGCTTGCCAAACATAAGAGACGTAGACTATGAATTACCGATGGGAATGCGGGTAAAATAAGCGGTGGGTAAAATGAAAGGTCAAAACATTGGACGAATTGTGTACCTTTGAATTTATGACCCTAATTGTGAAAACAATGTAGTAACTATTGCTTGTACGTACAAGTTATTTGTTTTATATTTGAGCTACTACCTTTCTGTTCCGGTGTCAAAATATCAGACGATCTATCAGTTACTAAAAGAGGGTATCCAACGCGGTGAATTTGAGCCGGGCGACCTGTTGCCCTCCGAAAACGAGTTGTGCGAACAGCACCGCATTACCCGCACCACCGCCCGCAAAGCCCTGGGTCAGCTGCGGGAGGAAGGTTTTATTGAGCGAATCCACGGCAAAGGAAGCCAGGTGAAGGAGCGGCGGCAATCGTTGGGGCTGCTCAACGTGAAGGGTTTTTCGGAGGCGGTTGGCGAACGCGTTGGTACCACGCTACTGCGGGCTCCGGCTTACCGTGGTTGGGGGGCGCAAATTGCCTTTCCGGTGAGTGACCCCGAGCGCACCACGGCCTGCTTGCACTTTGAGCGGCTGCGCAGCGTCAACAACGAACCGGTGGTGTTAGAAAACAACTGGTTCGCTGCGGTAGCGGTGCCCAATTTTGCGGATCAACAGTTTGTGGACGGGTCGTTTTTCAAAACCCTCAGCCAGAATTACCTCATTGAAATCACCGGATCGCAGCAAGAACTGCGGGCAGAGTTTGCCAACCATAAGGTGGCAACCCTGTTCAAGATTACGGCGCTTCATCCGGTGCTGCGCATCTCCATAAAATTCAGTACCAGCCATCCCGACCTACATATTTACAGCGAACTGTACTGCAACACCACGCAGTATCCCATTGGCAACACCTACCACCTATGACCAATCCGAACGATCGTTCAAAAAATAGACGTAACTTTCTGAAATCCACCGCCTTAGGTGCAGCGACTTTACTGAGTGCTTCACCCACTTGGGCCCATAAGCAGCCGTTCTCCGAACCGGTTCGTCGGGGTACTTGGGTGCCCGATGGTTTGTCGGGCCTGTTGTTTTCTCAGGTAGGCTACGAGGCGAACCAACCGGTGCGGGTGGTGGTTCGCTTACCCCACAAAGAGGCCCTTGCCACTGACGCGCGCTGTGTGCTGACCGCGTTGGCCGATCCCAAAAAAACGCAACAGGTACCGTGCTCCTACTGGGGTGAACTTTGGCAGAGCCACTGGTGGGTAGCCGAATTTCCGGCCAACACCGAAGCGGGCGAATGGGAAGTGGCCATTCAGGAAGGAGACAACGTGTTGATGCAAGATACCGGACTCAACATCGGGCAGGGTATTCTGTGGAACGAAACTATAGACTGGGCCTCGGTGGATATTCTGGAACGCCGTAAGCACTTCACCAAGGTGGGAGCGGGCTGGCAGGATGCCGGTACGCTGTGGGTGGAAAGCCCGGCCCAGAGCGCCATGATTATCGCCCTGAACGAACTGCAGAACCAGTGCGGCAACGATCTTGACGCTGAATTTACGCAACGCCTTCATGAGCAACTCACCGTGGGCTGCGATTACTTGGTGATGACCCAGGCCAAGGCCGAAGAGCTCGGCTTTGCCAAAGGATCGATGTCGCACGACCTGCTGGGGCACGAGAAAGATATCCTGCCCCACGATGCGGCCAAGGCGGTGGTGGCCTTGCTGCGCAGCGTGCAAACCCTGCCCGACGACTTTCAGGAGAAGAAAGATCAGTACCGCACCACTGCTCACCACGCCTACCAGTGGTTGGTCACCCAGGCCCAGCCGATGGGCGATTACGGCTACAGCCGGTTTCAGCGGGGCATGCCGGAAGACACCCCCATTCCGGCCGACGAGTGGCCCACCCGCGACTTGCTTACGCTGTGCCAGGCGGCCCTGGAGATGGTGAAGCACGGTCGCCCCGAAGCCAAAGACGAAGCTGTGCAACGCGCGCGCCAGCTTATGGACCGTCAGATTCCGGCCGACCAACCGGAGCACGGTTACTACGGCCACTTCAATGAATTTGATAGTCTGCCCCATACCGAGCCATCGTGGACGCACGGCATCATCGCCACCCCGCAGGGTAGTCAGTTCGGCACCGATATGGGGGGGATTTATCCCAACTACCTGATGCCGCTGCTGGAGATGCTACGCCGCTGGCCCGACCACGCCGATGCTACGCGCTGGAAAGAAACTCTGCGGCGGTTCACCGACGGCTACCTGATACCAGCCTGCGAGAAGAATCCGTTTTACCTGGTTCCACAGGGCATTTTCGGTGAGGAGGGGCCCATCTGGTTCTGTGGCACCTTCCACGGCACCAACACCATCTACGGCTACACCGCGGCCCTGGCCCTCGATTTGGCTGACCTGTTCGACGAACCCCGGCTGCGACGCATCGCCTACGGCAATTTGCAATGGGTGGCGGGACTCAACGCGGGCATCACCCGAGAAAATGTGGCCAAGGGCTGCGTGGTGTACAGCACCGACCTGCCGGAGAACCAGGCGCTGCCCGCCAGCATGATCTGCGGGGTGGGGCAGCGCTGGGCGGGCACGTGGTTTCAGACGCGGGGCGTGATCTGCAACGGCTTCACCACCGGCGAACAATTTAAATACGACGTGGCCCCAAAAAAGGAAAACGACGGCCCCTTTTCCTTCACCGATGAGGACTGGATTCCCCACAGCGCCGCCTGGATCACCGGCCTCACCCGCCTGAAAAATTTATCATGATATATCGTACAGACGCGATTAATCGCGATACCGTACAGACGCGATTAATCGCGTCTCTATCGAATATTGAATATCAAACCAAAACCAACCATGAAAAAAACCGACGAACTTGCTAAAATGATTGATCACACCCTGCTGCACCCCACGGCCACCGACGCGGATCTGCAGAAAGAATGCGACGTGGCCAAAAAATACCAGGTGGCTTCCGTGTGCGTGAAGCCCTATATGGTGCCCGACACCGTCCGGCTGCTAGAGGGCAGCGGCGTGGCCGTGGGTTGCGTGATCGGCTTCCCAGCCGGAAACTCGGTAACCGACGTGAAAGTATTTGAAGCCGAGCGGGCCTGCCAGGACGGAGCGCAAGAAGTGGACATGGTGATCAACGTGGCCAAGGCGTTGGCGGGCGACTGGGACTACGTGCAGCAGGAGATTGCCGCCGTGGCCGAGGCTTGTCATCGGCACGACGCGCTGCTAAAGGTTATTTTCGAAACCGATTACGTCACCCGGGAAGCCGATGTCGTGCGCTTGTGCGAAATCTGCACCGAAGCGGGGGCCGACTACGTTAAAACCTCCACGGGCTTCGGTTTTGTGAAGGGCGACGACGGAAAATACTCCTACACCGGGGCCACCATCCCCACGCTGAAGCTGATGAAGCAAAGCATTGGCCCCCTCGTGAAGGTCAAGGCCTCGGGCGGCATTCGAACCCTCGACGCCCTGCTGGCCGTTCAGGAAGTGGGCTGCGCGCGCTGCGGGGCCACCGCCACCGCCACCATTCTGGAAGAGGCCCGACAAAGATTCTTATAGCTGGCCCAGCGGGCATCATCGTCTAACACCCAATTCCTAAAATCCTGATCACCCTGAAATTCCTTCTATGTTCACCATTGATTCGTACGGCCTGGCGGTCGTTTTCTGCCTGATCACCATGCTGGGCTGGGGCTCCTGGGCCAACACCCTGAAGATGACGCCTACCCGCTGGGAATTTCCCCTGTACTACTGGGACTACTGCATCGGGCTGGTGCTCACCTCGTTGGTGCTGGGACTCACCATGGGTAGCACTGGCACCGAAGGACGTAGCTTCCTGAACGACCTGGGCCAGGCGGAAACCTCGGCTCTGGGGTCGGCCTTTCTGGGTGGTATTGTTTTCAACTTGTCTAATCTGCTTATCGTGGCGGCTACCGCCATTGCGGGCCTGGCCGTGGCCTTTCCCATTGCGGTGGGACTGGCGCTGGTTATCGGGGTGGTGGTGAACTACCTGGCCACTCCGGTGGGCGATGCCACCCTGCTCTTTTTTGGCCTGCTGCTGGTGGTGGTGGCCATCGTGATTGATGGCTTGGCCTACAAAAAACTACAGCAGTCCGATACGAGCAACCTGCGCAAGGGCATCATCATCTCGGTGCTGTCGGGCGTGCTGATGGGCTTCTTCTACCGCTTCGTGGCCGCTTCGATGACCCTAACCTTCGCCGACCCCACTCCCGGACTGCTCACGCCCTACTCGGCCATGTTTGTTTTCACGCTGGGAGTGTTCGCTTCCAGCTTCGTATTCAACACCTGGTTTATGTTCCGCCCGGTGTCGGGGGAGGCGGTTAATTTCGGAGATTACGTGAGCCGAGGAACCCCCAAACTGCACTTGATTGGTATCTTGGGCGGATTGATCTGGTGCGTGGCCATGGAATTCAACCTCATCGCCGCTGAGCAAGCGGGTTTTGCCATCTCCTACGGACTCGGGCAAGGGGCCACGATGGTATCGGCCGCCTGGGGCGTGTTTGTGTGGAAAGAATTTGCCGGTGCTCCGCGGGGCACCAATAAACTGCTCACCGCCATGTTCGCTTCCTTTATCCTGGGACTAATCCTCATTGTGGTAGCGCGCCTAAACTAACCAGCTATGAACAAGAAAATTGTGGTGATCGGCAGTTCGAACGTGGACCTGATCATGAAAATGGAGCGACTGCCCGAAAAAGGGGAGACCATTACCGACGCGGACTTCGTGCAGACCTACGGCGGCAAGGGCGCCAACCAGGCGGTGGCCGCCGCCCGCGCCGGGGGGCAGGTAGTTTTTGTCAACTGCGTGGGCGACGACGCTTACACCCCGCCGATGGTGCAGAACTTTCGCGACGATGGCATCGACACGCGCTACGTCTTTTCCGAGTCGGGCGTGGCCAGCGGTCACGCCCTGGTGATGATCGGTCAGGGAGGCAACAACTATTTGTCGGTGGCCCCCGGGGCCAACTACCGCCTCACGCCCGACAAGCTGGCCAACGATGCACCCGACGTGCTCGACGAAGCGGCGATGGTGCTGATGCAGTACGAAATTCCGGCTGATACCATCCGGTACGTGCTGGAGCAGGCGCAGGAGCGCCACCTGCCTGTGCTGTGGAATTTTGCTCCCGCCCGCGCCTTTGATCTTTCGTACCTCAGCCGGGTGCACACGCTGGTGGTCAACGAGGTGGAGACTGAGTTTTTGGTGGGCCAAAGAGTGAATTCGGCCGGAGACGCGCAGCAGGCGGCAAAGCAACTGCTGGCCCGGGGCGTGAAGCAGGTGGTGGTGACCCTGGGCGAACGCGGGGCCTACTTCGCCAATCACCACGAATCTTTCCACTCGGCAGCCTTCGCCGTTGATCAGGTGGACACCACTGCCGCGGGCGATACCTTCTGCGGGGCGTTGGCCGTGGCGCTCACCGAACAGCAACCGCTGCCCGAGGCCGTGCGTTTCGCCTGCGCCGCCGCTGCCCTGGCCGTCACCCAACTGGGCGCGCAGCCCTCAATCCCCACCCGCGATTCGATCATGGCTTTACTAAGCGGGAAACAAGGCTGAAGTCAGGCGGACAAGTTTTACGCTTTTCGCTCGCTGGTAAAATCCCACCAATTTTCCGGCTTGTGTTTTGGCTCAGTTATTTGCTTCAACGATCCCAAAAAGCAGGAGGTTCGATGCCCAACGATCGCAGGTACACGTAGCCCTGTCCGCGGTGGTGAATTTCGTTATCGATGAAATAGAAAATAGACCAGCGCACCGTGCTTTCGTACTCCCCGAACATATTGATGGTTTCCTGAAACCGTTCCGGAGCAATTTGCGACCAGAGCGCGTTGATTTCTTCCGTGGCTTCATCCCAGGCTGCTAGCACGTTGGCCTGGCTATTTCCGTGGTCAAGATGCTCGTTGAGCGGAGCCGACTGCCCGTTCACGACTTCCCGGAGACCTTGGGCGGCAATGCTTAACAGTTCGGTGATCATATCGGCAAAAGGACGCATCCCGCCGATGGAATGGGTAAAAAATTCTTTCTCGGGAAAAGCATCAATCACCCGTCGGGTAAGGCGGCGGTGGCCTTGCCAGTGTTCCAATAGTTCATCGGGGGTGAGAACCTGAGATGCGGTAGCGGGTGGGGAAACAGTTGACTCGTTCATGATGGAAGGGGTTAAGTGAACAATAAACTACGGGAGCAAAAGTAGCGGCGGGGAGTGACAGCCTAGTGTCAGTAGTAAAAAAATACGCACTTTTTAATTCAAGGTGATGAAACGCCAGAGCAATCGCGTTTAAAACTTAAACAACGTCATTCCGGAATTTTTCGGAACGAAGGGCCCGGCCCCCGGTGTAGAAAAATATACGCGGACGCCGCGCGGGAATCTCCTCCTTCGTAGCGGGGGATTCCGGACAATTCGCTTTGCTTCGCTGCGCAAATTTCCGGAATGACGTTATTGCCCTGGATGAAACGCCAATTCGGTCGGGGCTTTCGGGAGAAGTGTTATCTTTGGAAGAAACGTTGTCCCACCATGGATACTGATCCTATCAACCGCTTCGACCGGATTGTCGCGATCCTCATCCAATTGCAGTCCAAGCGGATTGTGCGCGCGCAGGAGCTGGCCGACCGCTTTCAGGTGAGCCTGCGCACCATCTACCGGGACATCCGCACACTGGAAGCCTCGGGCGTGCCCCTGTTGAGTGAAGCAGGGGTGGGATACTCAATCATGGACGGCTACCGCCTGCCTCCGGTCACGTTTACCCGCGAAGAAGCGGGCAGCTTCGTGGCTGCCGAAAAGCTGATGCAAACCTTTACCGACCAATCGCTGGGAGCTTATCACAAGTCGGCCATGTACAAGGTGAAATCGGTGCTGCGGGGTACGGAGAAAGATTGGGTAGCCACCCTGGAATCGCACGTGCGGATTGACCCTTCCCAGCGGCTTTTCAACGAAGACGTGCCCGACGCGCTGGAAATCTTGCTGGAAAGTATCGCCGAACGGAAGCAAGTTCGGCTGCACTACCAATCGCTGCGGGCCGATACCCCCTCCGAACGAAGCATCGAACCGGTGGGCTTGTTCCACGAAAACAACTACTGGTACGTGCTAGGTTACTGCCACACCCGAAACAGTTACCGGCAGTTTCGTACCGACCGCCTGTTCGGCATCCGGCGAACGGATTGTACCTTTATCCGAGCGCACGCCTCCCTGGATGAACACCGGCGGGGGGAATGCGACCGGCCAACCACGATGGTCATAATTCGGGTAGACCAGCAGGTAGCCGGTTATATCCAGCGCGACAAAAGCTACTACGGATTCGTCTCTGAGCTCGGCTTTACTACTAAGCGGCCCAGGCGATAGTTTGCTGCCAGAGCCTGAGCTGTGCTTCAGGTATTTTCACCATGTCGGTATCTTTTTGGGACATGTAAAAATTGCTTTTTTGCCATAAATACTGCCTTACTGAAGCTAAGGCATCACTAAAGGTAGGATGCCTCTTGCGGTACCAAGCAGCGGTAGCTATGTGTAGTTTTTTCTGTTGATGCAGCCTTTCTGCCAGCAGAGTAACAATAGAGAAGAGCGCCAGTAGCACCGGAGTGGTACGGGCAATGGCTAAGTCAGACCACTGGCGTTGGGTTTCTAGACCCAGATGTGCTCTTCCCTCTTGAAAGGTAACTTCTACGCACCAACGTCGCACAAAATAGCTAACAATATCTTGGGCAGACAATTCTTGGTCAGTAGAGAGCAGAGCTATCGGTTCGAGTCTGCCTTCCGGATCGCGAATAAGTACCCAGCGAAGAGGTAACACTGGTTTGCCACTATGATACCATACGGCGGTAGCCGAGACTATTTCCAACACCCGTTGTTTCTTACCGTACCATTGAGAAACTACAATCTTCTGCCAAGGCAATTCTTCATCATGCAGATACTGCTGTAAGGTCGGTAAACGCTTGCCCTTCTTGCGGGGGCGCCCTGGTTGATCCGGCCGCCGGGGTGGTGCCGGTTCATAGAGAGCGGCATCCAAACGCAAGCGGGTAATTACACATAGTTGCTCTTTAACAGCGTTTAGCATATCTATAACGGCATAGCTGCTATCCCCCACGGCAATCAATGAGCGACTGGGTAACCACCGCTTGACTTGTAGAAGCATCTGCCGGGCCCAATCCGTAAGCTTTTTATGCGCTTTGCCTTGCTGATGATGATATCGCTCAGAAGGGGCCAACACCGTTAGAAACGGCAAAGCCCATACGCGTTCGGCCCAACCGATAGGCACTAGTAACATCACACTCATCCAACGCAGACCGCTGGCTTTAACCAAATGAGTACGACTACTACGTGCACTGTCTCGGTAGATACCTCGCGCCTTAATCTTGGGACCCCATCGGCGTTCTATGGTCTCATCAATGCCTACCACCACCGGACCGGCAGGCAGAAAGCAATCTAGCAACTGCCCAAGCAATATTTTAGCCGCTTTCCGGGCTGACCATTTAGACAGGCTTAGCACCCGGTGATACTTGGGAAAGTTGCGCTCCTCACTCAAGCCTACCACACGCAGAGCCGAAGTTACCGTGCGCTTACCCGTGGTAAGAATAGCTCCGCTGAGCAGAGGAACCGCAAGCTTGAACACTGATTTGGAAAATAGCATCTTAAATGGTACCATTAATCGCAAGAACTCAATTGGAAAACGGAACATAGCATATTGATCTTTGGTCATTTCAATATACTACTCCGCTTCCCTTTGGGTTCTTACCCTCACTAGTAAAGTCGAGCTGAGGAGGTGGCAGAAAACCACGTGGAAATGACCTTCCGGGTGGCTGACCTGGAAAATGGTTTCGCGCGCTGGTACCTGACCTTTGGCGACTACGCCACGATCCTCGAGCCCCATCGCTTGAAGATACGGGTGAAGGAGTTGCTGCGCCGAACCGAAAAAATGCTTTCGGAATAGGTCGTTGAGCCTTTGGTATTGACTAAAATTTGTGCTTACTTTCTCGCAACCACTTGTCCTGCCCGGATGGGAGCGCGAGAAGCCGTTACCTCAACCCTCCGGGCTGGCCTATTCTACCTCAACTGCAAAAGTTGTCCTTAATCAACGCTGTGCCATGTCTTCTACCCCGTCAAAATCCAGCGCCCCCTCCTCTCCGGATGCTTCACCGCTGACCATTGTTGGCATCGGAGCGTCGGCGGGAGGGCTGTCTGCCCTGAAAACGTTCTTTGCCCACGTGCCCGAAGAAAGTGGTCTAGCATTCGTGGTGGTGGTGCACTTGTCTCCCGATGGAGAGAGTCATCTGGCCGATATCCTGCAGCCGAAGGTGAAGATGCCGGTGCAGCAGGTAACCGAAACCGTGCCCATTGAGGCCAACCACGTGTACATTATTCCGCCCGGTTGCAATCTCGACACCATCGACACCCACCTCCGCCTGTCGGAGCTGGAGGAAAAACGTCGCGACCGCGCGCCGATCGATCACTTTTTTCGTACTCTGGCCGCAATGCACGACGGCAACGCGGTGGGCGTGATCCTGAGCGGTACGGGCTCCGACGGCACCCTGGGCATCCGGGAGATTAAGGGAGCCGGGGGCCTCACCCTGGTGCAGGACCCCAACGAGGCCGAGTACGACGGGATGCCCCAGAGCGCCATTGCCACCGGCCTGATCGATGCGGTGCTGCCGCTGGCCGAAATCCCTCCCTACATCATTCGCTACGCGCGCACCCAGCCCCAGATCACCGTGGTTGATCCCACCTCCGACGCGCAGCATGATGAGTCGCTGCTGCATAAAATCGTGGCGTTGGTCAAAAACCAAACCGGCCGTGATTTCACGCACTACAAACCCACCACCATCATGCGACGCCTACGGCGGCGGATGCAGCTGGTGCAGCTAGAGCGATTGACCGACTACCTCGACTTGCTCCGCCGGGATTCGGAAGAAGTAGCCCTGCTCTCCAACGATTTTCTGATCACCGTCACTAGTTTTTTCCGCGACCCGCCGGTGTTCGAAGCGCTGCAACAGCGCGTGATTCCCCGCCTGATGGCGGAGCTCGGCGTGGAGCACACGGTGCGGGTATGGTCGGTGGGTTGCTCGACGGGCGAGGAGGCCTACTCGCTGGCCATGCTGCTGCTGGAGGAAGCCTCGCGGCACGATACGCCTCCTGAAATACAGGTGTTCGCCAGCGACCTGCATCAGCAATCGCTGCTGCGCGCTCGCGAAGGATTTTATCCCGGTGATATCAAAGTCGACGTGAGCGAGGAGCGGCTGCGCCGCTTTTTCACGGGCCAGGAGGGGGGCTACCGCATCCGGAAGGAAGTTCGAGACCGGGTGGTGTTTGCTCCCCACAACCTGATGAGTGACCCCCCGTTTTCCAAGATAGACCTGATCGTCTGCCGCAACGTGCTCATCTACCTGCAACGCCGGATGCAGCACAATGTTATCGACCTGTTTCACTACGCTCTCCACCCGGGGGGCACGCTGCTGCTGGGAAGTTCGGAAACCATCGAGAGCAGCGAGCTTTTTCACACCGAAGACAAGCAGCTTTGTTTGTTCCGCAAGCGGAACGTGCCCCCTCCCGAACTGCACCTGCCGGTTTTTCCGGTTACCCAGGCGCGTCACTCTTCCGGGGAGGCGACTGATGCTGACGAAGCAAAACCCATTGTTTACGGGGCACTGCACCAGAAAATTGTGGAGCGCTTCGCCCCGCCCAGCCTGCTACTGAACCCCGACCACCGGGTGGTGCACCTCTCCGAGTGGGCGGGTCAGTACTTGCTGCACCCTGGGGGAGAACTCACGGCGAACGTGTTCAAACTAGTGCCGCCCGAGTTGCACCTTGAGCTGCGCATGGCCCTGCACAATGCCCAGCTTCGCCAGCAACTGGTGCGCACCAAACCGGTGCGCGTGATGCTCAGAGAAAAGAAACTGCTGCTTTCCCTGTCCGTTTTCCCGGACCAGGATCCCCAGCAGGCCGGATTTTCGGTGGTGATCTTTGAGGAGCTGGGTGATCTTTCTTCCCTAACTTCACCGGTGAGCTCCAATGCTTCCGATAGCGAAGATAACTCAACGGAGGTGGTTCAGGATCTGCAAAGCGACTTAGACCGCACCAAGCAACGGCTGCAATCCATCGTGGAGGAGTACGAAACCAGCCAGGAAGAGATGAAGGCATCCAACGAAGAGTTGCAATCGGCCAACGAGGAGCTGCGCTCGACGATGGAAGAACTAGAAACCAGCAAGGAGGAGCTGCAGTCGATGAACGAGGAGCTGAGCACGCTCAACCAGGAAAATCGGCACAAGGTAGAAGAACTCAGCCAGCTATCGGGCGATTTGCAGAACCTGCTGGCCGCCACCGATATTGCCACCCTGTTTTTAGACCGGGAGTTTCGCATCATGCGCTTCACGCCGCGGGCCAGCGAACTCTTCAACGTGCGCCACCTCGACCGCGGGCGGCCCCTGTCGGATCTCACCAACCGGCTCGGGTACGCCAACATGCAAGACGATGCCCGGCGGGTGCTCAGCAGCCTGGTGCCCGTGGAGCGGGAGGTGCAGGACGACGAACAACGCTGGTACCTGACGCGGGTGTTGCCCTACCGCAGCACTGACGACCGCATCGAGGGGGTGGTGATCACCTTTATCGACATCACCCAGCGCCGTCAATCCGAAAAAGAACTGCGCGAAAACGAAGAGCGCCTGCGCTTGATCTTGGAAAGCGCCACCGACTACGCCATTTTCACCCTCAACGTGCCGCAGACGATCACCGACTGGAACTCCGGGGCGGAGCGCATCTTTGGGTACCAACGCTCCGATATTGTTGGGCAGTCGGTTGAATTGTTATTTGTTCCCGAAGATCGTCCTACGGAGTCCCAGCGCGACAAAGAGCGCGTGCAAGCGCAGGAAAAATCATTGTTCGAACGATGGTATCTGCGAAAAGACGGAACCCGCTTTTGGGGAGCCGGGGCGTTGATGCCCCTGCGCCAGTCGGATCAACAAATCAGGGGCTACCTCGGTATTATGGTCGATAACACCGAGCGCCGCCAGATGGAACAGGAGCTCCGGCAAGCCAAAGACGAAGCCGAACGCGCCGCCCAGGTCAAAGAAGATTTCCTGGCCCACATGAGCCACGAGATCCGAACACCACTTAATGCCATTGTGGGCCTCACCGGACTGCTGCTGGGAGAAGAAACCCTGCCCGCGCAGCACAGTTACCTGGAGGGCATTCGGGTATCGTCTGACAACCTGGTGGCCCTGGTGAACGACATTCTGGATTTCAGCAAAATAGCGGCGGGCAAAATCGAGCTCGAGCAAGTGGCGTTCAACCTGACCGAGTTACTCGGGAGCCTGGAGGCAACCCATCGGTTGTCGGCCCAGCAGCGCGGCAACCAACTGACTATCGAGCTATCCGACGATTTGCCTACCTACGGGGTCGGGGACCCCACCAAACTGAGCCAGGTGCTCAACAATCTACTGTCGAACGCCATCAAGTTTACCCAGGACGGGCAAGTAACGCTGGCAGTCGAACTGGCCCCCAGCCGGGGCGATCAGTTGACCATTCACTTTTCGGTGCAAGATACGGGGGTAGGCATTGCGGCGGATCAGTTGGAGGCGGTATTTGAGAAGTTTACCCAGGCCGATAACTCCACCAAGCGCAACTACGGAGGCACCGGCCTGGGGCTGTCGATCACCAAAAGTCTGCTGGAGCTGATGGGAAGCCGCATTGCGGTAGAAAGTGAGGTGGGCACGGGAACGCGTTTTTACTTTGACCTGCCTTTTGAGCGGGTAGCGGCCCCTCCCGATTCGGCTATCCCGCCCCGCACTGAAACCTTGCCCGGGCCGGTCGACCGGCCGATCCGCCTGTTGCTCGTTGAAGACATGGCTATCAACCGTATGGTGTTGCAGCAGTACCTCAACGCCTGGTGGCAGGTGGAGGCCCACGAAGCGGAGAACGGGGCGGAAGCCATCGAGCTGATCGAAAAAAACGACTACGACTTGGTGTTGATGGACGTGCGGATGCCCGTGATGGACGGTCACGAGGCGGTGGCAATCATTCGGGGGATGGAATCGCGACAAAAAAGCCAGGTGCCGGTGCTGGCACTCACGGCCGATACGAAGGAAAAGGTGGTTGTAGAAACCGCCAACCACTTCACCGAGGTGATTACCAAACCCTTCGACCCCGCCGAATTGCGTCACAAAATTTATCAGCACCTCCGGCTACCCCTACCGTCACCTGAGCAGTAGAATTCTCAAGCAGGGCAAGCACCCGCACCCCCCCGCACGAATGGCTTCCGGAAAACCGTTTGAACTGAACGTGCCCCTGTCCACCCCGAGAAACGGCGAACCGGTGGTAAGCTCCGACGGAAAGTTTCCAACAACTGCTTAGTGAAGAGAGTAGCGACCATCAAAATTACCCACCAAACCGCAAAGCGCTCTCCCGCGGTTTTTTTTCTCGTTCCAGAAAATGCTTAGTTTATCCCCCAACGTATCCTACCTCACGTGCACTACTATGAGATTTCCCTTAGTGCCCGCCCTTGCTGGTCTGCTGCTGTTCACCCTTTGCCAACCAGCCACCACCACCGATGAACCCATCGAAGAAACCCCGGTGGTCAACGTGCTTAACGAGTCGCCCGAAGAGTTTAACCAGCGCATGGAGTGGTGGCGCGAGGCCAAATTCGGCCTGTTCATCCACTGGGGACCCTACGCGGTGCCCGCCGGGGTGCACAACGGTAAGGAGGTGGAAGGCATTGGCGAGTGGATCATGGAGCGGGCTTCCATTCCGGTAACCGAATACGAAAAATATTCGCGTTCTTTCAACCCTGAGCAGTTCGACGCCGACCGCTGGGTGCAGATTGCTCATGACGCCGGGATGAAGTATCTGGTGATCACCTCCAAGCACCACGACGGCTTCGCTTTGTGGGATTCTGAGGTTTCGACCTACGATGTGATGGATTTCTCGCCCATCAAGCGTGACTTGCTGGGCGAACTCAAACAGGCCTGCGACAAGTACGACGTGAAGCTGTGCTTTTATCACTCCATCATGGACTGGCACCACCCGCAGGCGCAGGCCCCAAACTACCCCGACTACAACGAGCGCGACGACACCACCCGGGTGAACCACGAGTTTGCTCAGTACGTGGAAAACTACCTCAAGCCCCAGCTCACCGAGTTGGTTGAGAAGTACGACCCCTACGTGATCTGGTTCGACGGCGAGTGGATTCCGGACTGGACCCACCAGGACGGGGTAGACATGTACCGCTATTTGCGCGAACTGAAGCCGTCACTGATCATCAACAACCGCGTGGACGTGGGCCGCAAGGGCATGCAGGGCATGAACGACGACCGCGAGGACTACGTGGGTGACTTCGGCACCCCCGAGCAGGAAATTTTGGAAGAGGGCAGCGACACGGACTGGGAGGCCTGCATGACGATGAACGACACCTGGGGCTACAAGAAAAACGACAATAATTGGAAATCGACCGAGGTGCTGATCCATAACCTGATTGATGTGGCGGCCAAGGGAGGCAATTACTTGCTCAACGTGGGACCCACCGCGGAAGGCTTAATTCCTCAGCCGAGCGTGGAGCGCCTCGAGGCGATGGGAAAGTGGTTGGATACCAACGGCGAAGCCATTTACGCCACCGAACGCTTGCCCCTTCAGTATGATGAGGGTGATCCCATCCGGTACACCCACAAAAAAGATCAGCCTTTCTATTACGGAATCACCACGGAAAAGCTTTCCGGCAGCATTGCGTTCCCCGAATTGCAACCCAAAGAAGGCTCGGATATCTACTTGTTAGGCTATGATACTCCCCTCACCTGGAGTACAGACAATGACGCGCTCACGATTACCATCCCGGAGGCCGCCCGCAAAGTAGTGGGCGATCAGGTGGCCTACGTATTCAAAGTGGAAGGCAAAGGATAAAAAAAGCGACTGCTATCCGGAGATGGCAGTCGCTTAAAAATGACTGTTGGCAAGATTAATTTCTGCGGTCAGCCTGAAGTTCTAGAGATTCTAGCTCGCTCTTAGCCTGCTGAATCTGGTTACGCTGATCCTGCAGTTTGCTACGTAATCCTTGCGGCACTTCGTAGTCCTTCAATACGCTGTCATACTCTTTCAGAGCCGCATCCTCGCCGCGTACGCACTCTTCCAGCACGGCTTCGTCTTTATCACTGCTTAGGGCTGACTTGAAGTTGATCCAACCCCGGTGCAGATCGGCCGCAGTGCTGGTGTTCTGTTCCGGATCACCTCCCAGTGATACAACCTCTTGCTTTAGGTCGGCAGCAAAAGACTGGCGCGTGCCGGCATTTCGTTGAAGAAAAGTCTTTAGTGCCGGTGACTTCGCCTTATCGGCTGCTTCTTTGTATCCGCGAACGGCATCATTATGTTTCTCCAGGATTCCATTAAGGTCTTTGACTAGCTCTTTATTGTTTACCATCATTGAAATTGTTTAGTGGTTTAAAATATAGTCTGTTATCAAAGTAACCAACCCGCCCTCAAATTGTTCGTATCCAGTACCGAAGCTTGTGATACGCGACCCTACATTTTCGGAAGGTTATGTCCAATAATGAATGGGCGGGCAAACAAATAGGGGCCGAAATTACTTTACTTACTAAAGATTTACTTTTTAAATTAATTAATCAATATTATGAAAGCCCAACTTACCTCATTCGTAACCGCCATCGCGGTGTTGCTTACGGCGGCCAGCTGTGACAACATCAACCGCGAGAGCAAAGACGTGAGCACCAACGCGGCCACCCTGTCGGCCGACACCCTAGAGACCATGAACCTGACCACCATCGACGACGATGCCGCCCTGGTGGCTGATAATGAAGAGGCGGTTGCCGAACCCGTTACCGCCTCAGCCGATAGCAGCCGTACCTTCACCGAGACGGAAGTGGTGCAAATTGATACCATTTCCACCCGCATTGTGTACGACATCCGCCGCCGCATGATTGAGGAAGTGGACACCGTGGGAGCGACCAAAACTTACGAAATTCGTAAGAAGGTGCTCCGTCGAACCGTTTCTTTGGATACGCTCACCGAAACCAACGACGAAGAGCGCAAGGTGGCCTATCAAAAGGGCAACTATCAGGTTCTGGACGAGAAGGTGGAAACCGACACGGCCGTAGAGGTGCTGGATTATGCGGAAGCCAAGCGGGAAGCCGCCAAAGAACGGGCTAGAGCTACCACCCAGCCAGGTGCTACTGAGTCAAATCCGACCACCACGACCGCTCGGGGTAATTCTGCCACCCAACCTGCCCAAACTACGCAGTCTGATACCACCTCTACCGCTCGCGACAACGCGACGCCTACCCAGCCGCGGTCTACTAGTCCTGCCAGAGAAGATAGGACCACCCAACCCGCCGACCAGTCTACGACCGACCGTGCGGATACCACCTCTACCAGTCGTTTGCCGGTACGCCCGTCAACCGAATCGCCAGCGCCCTCAGAACAACGCCCTGCGCGTCCGGCCAATAACGCAACCCCTTCGGATACCACCGGCACGGAAAGCGGTTCGTAATCCCCACGCTTACGCATGAAGGCTGCCTTGTGACTCGGGGCAGCCTTTTTTTGTAAATAACAGAATTTGCCTAGGTTTGCGCTATGCTCATCATCGGAAGAATGGATTACGTAGACTTCCCGGACTGGGGACTCGCTGGCATTGAGGCCAAGGTAGACACCGGGGCCTACGGCTGCGCCCTGCACTGTCACCACGTGGAAGTGATTGAGCAGTTAGGAGCGCCGGTGCTGCGCTTTAAGTTGCTGGACCCTGACCACCCCGAATACAATGATCGGTACCTACACGCCACGCAGTTCTCCGAAAAAAGAGTGCGGAGCTCGAGCGGATTGGTAGAACACCGCTACAGCGTGAAAACCAAACTGCGT
Source organism: Cyclobacteriaceae bacterium (assembly GCA_965217305.1). Lineage (GTDB taxonomy): Bacteria > Bacteroidota > Bacteroidia > Cytophagales > Cyclobacteriaceae > Tunicatimonas. The sequence goes on along the minus strand of CBDCHN010000012.1, from coordinate 125,459 downwards.
CTGTTTCATCGGAGTTACCGGACCGAGTTTTCGCTCACCGACCGGCAGCAGATGCGCTACCCGGTGCTCATCGGCCGCAAGTTTCTCAACAAACGCTTCCTGGTGGATGTGAGTTTGAAGGACCTTTCCTACACGTCACCACCTCCTGTACCTAGAAAAAAGCCTAGAAAATAGCCAAAAATTCATCCGATTAACCACCCATGAATCCAGCAACCATGTCGGCAAGCAGCATTGCAATTTTAGGGGGCGGCAACCTGGGGCAGGCCATCGCCCGCGGACTGGCCAGTACGGGCCACTACCCGCCGGAGTCGATCACCGTGACCCGCCGTCGCCGCGCCGCCCTGGAAGAACTAACCGAGCACGGCATCCAAATTGCCACTGACAATGCCGCCGCTGTCCGCAAGGCCCATCTCGTCATCGTGAGCGTGCAGCCCAAGCAGCTAAGCGCGTTGCTCAACGAAATAAAGCCCGTGCTCAACGCGCAGCAGCACGTGCTGGTGTCCACCATCACCGGGGTAAGCATTGCCGATATTGAAGCGCAGGTGGGGGAGGGGTTTCCGATTGTGCGGGCCATGCCCAACACCGCCATCGCCATTCGGGAGTCGATGACCACCCTAGCGGCCAAGAACACGCGCACCGAGGTGCTGGACGAGGTGAAGGCCGTATTCGACGTGATGGGCAGCACCCTGATTATCGACGAAGAGCTGATGGCGGCCGCCACGGTGCTAGGGGCCAGTGGCATTGCCTTTTGTTTGCGCTACATCCGCGCGGCCGCGCAAGGGGGCATCCAGATGGGTTTTCACGCCGAGGAGGCCCAGGCTATTGCCGTGCAAACCTGCCGGGGAGCCGCTTCGCTCATCCTGCAAGCCGGAAAGCATCCCGAACGCGAGATCGACAAAGTGACCACCCCCCGGGGCTGCACCATCGCCGGACTCAACGAAATGGAGCACAATGGCCTAAGTTCCGCGATCATTCGGGGGCTGATGGCCTCCTACGAAAAGGTGAGCGATATCCAGAAGGGGCAGTGAGTAGGGCGGGTACCAAGCTAAATTGCTGGGCACATCACTCAAAAAATTAACCCGTGCGGGAGCTTGACTAACCCTGGCGGTAGCCGAGTCAATCCATCCTTGATTTTCGCCGAAATTAGCGTGCCCTGTCAAACAAAACGTAATCAGCAGAGTAAAGTGATCGTATGATCAAACCCAAATACGTGAACGATGAAAAACAAATGGTATCAAATCATTGGGAGTATTATCAGTAGCTGGCTGCTGATGCAGTGCTCTCCGGTGCTGTCGGTGCAAACCGATTATGATCGGGAAGCTGACTTTAGTGCGTACCGGACGTTCTACTGGTCGGATGATTTCCAGAATCAAAACAGCGGGAGCAACAACGAACCCTTATTTTACAATACGCTGGTAAAAAAACGGCTTAAACAGGCGATACAACGGGTACTGGAAGGCAAAGACTACGTGTTATCGTCCGAAGTCCCCGACCTGCTGGTTAGTTCGCAAGTGGTGGTGGAAGAACGAAGTACGGCTCGAAGCAACTATCCCTACTATCCCTTTTATTTCGGTTACTACGGTGGTTTTAATAACGTGACGACGAGTGATCAAAAAGAGGGTGACGTGGTAATTAACCTGATTGACCGTGAAAAAAAGCAGTTAGTGTGGCAGGGCTATGCTTCCGGGGTGCTGGAGATGGACACCGAAGACCGGCAGGAGGAAATCAATGAAGCGGTCACCGTCATTTTGTCGGAGTACCAGCACCGGGCGGGAAGTTAGTAGATTCGTTTACGCCGGTAGTCGCCCCAGTTTAACCCAACAGAAAACACCAAAGCCACTACTCCCAGCCCCACCACCAAGGCATCAACGACGGTTGGGTTCCAGTACCGGCCGGTCAGATAATCCAGGTAGTATTTGATGTAGGAGGCGGGCAGATCGGTTTCTCCGAGTTTTCGTTTGACCTGCCAGTGCCAGTCGGTACACGGGCAATAGCCCCATCCGTAAAATATCCCTAAGCCAAACCACGACAGCACCGTGAGGCTGATGACGATCAGGTGTAAGCGTCGGGTTCGTGACCAGATCCAACCCGTCAGGTTGAACAAGACTAATGTGCTGTGGAATACGAGAAAAAAATAATCCAGAAATACGTAGAAGCTGGCTCCCATTGCTTAGCCAATCATGAGTGGTTCATCGTTACCATCTCATTTTTTGCCTGATATTTAGCAGAAAAACAGGTCTTAACAGGCATTGTTCGGCAATGAGGTAGAAAAATTTCCAGAAATAGTCGGTTGCTACACCGGGGGCAACAATCCCGCCAAGGTCATTTTGTCTACCTGAGGGGGCGTTTAGCGCTAAGCAGTAAAAATTAGTCAACATGTTAAAACAAAAGCCTACTCCTCTCATATTAAAGATAACGAAGCTGTGGACTATCGACTGTTGTCCGTGGACTTCACCAACAGACAAACCCCGCAACAACTCAACTAAGGAATGAAGAGATTTCGTAAAAAAAATACTGATCTTATTACCCGGCTCTACGATTTTAGGGGTGCGCCGCTAGTTGCACTCAGCGTGTTGGCCTTGCTGGTGCTAGAAAGAAAGTACCCGCTGCGAAAACGAAAAATGGCGTCGGTGCCCCGTCTGCTTACCAACGTAAAGCTTGTTCCGCTGGCTACGCTGAGTCTGCGACTCGCCCTGGTACCCGCCGTGGTTCAAGCGGCCAGGTTCTCGCAGCGAACCGGACTAGGGCTCCTCCACCGGGCATCGTTGCCTACCTGGTTGAGCGGGATGCTAGGTTTCGCGTTACTGGACTACGGGAACTACGGTTGGCACCGGTTGAATCATCGCTTGGGCTTCCTGTGGCGGTTTCATCAGGTGCACCACGCCGACCTAGACATGGACGTGTCAACCGGGTTGCGCTTCCACGTGCTGGAAATGCTTATTTCGGTGTTTTACCGGGCGGGTATCGTCGCACTGGCCGGAGCAAGTCCGCGCACCACGCTGTGGTACGAAATTGTTTTTGAAGTAGCCAATAACTTTCACCACAGCAACACCCGACTGCCCGAAAAACTGGATCAACGGCTTAGCCGAGTGCTGGTAACCCCTCGGATGCACGGTATTCATCACTCCATTGTTCGGCAGGAGACCGACAGCAACTACTGCATCGTGCTCACCTGCTGGGATCAGCTCCACCGCACGTTTCAGACAGACGTGCCGCAGGAAGTAGTGAACATCGGCGTGCCCTACGTAAGAGCGCATTTGAAGGCCGGAGCCCTGATGGCCATGCCCTGGCAAGAATCCGGCCGCCATTGGATGTTGCCCGACGGAACCGTGCCTCGCCGAACCTGACTGTTTAAGATACCACTGTTGCCTCTGCAACTGTTATTCCTCAACATCCTGACCAACGTGTTTCCAGTCGTAACCATCAGTGTTGGCGAAGGGCAAATAAGCTGTCTTTTTTCTACGTAACAAGCTTTTGCGCAATTGGATTAGACTGCTTATTGAATTGCTTCTTGTCATTGATTATTGTACCTTTTGGCATCGATAATTGATAAACCATGAATTGGAAACAACGCATTACGATTAATCCTAAGCAGTGTGGGGGGCGGCCCTGTATTCGTGGCATGCGCATTCGCGTTATTGATATATTAGACTTGATGGCAGCCGGTCTTTCTTCCGAAGAGGTTTTAAAGGAAATGCCCGATTTGGAAGCAGGTGATATAGAAGCTTCCCTTCGCTACGCGAGTAGTCGCCTAGATCATCCCGTCTTAGCGGCATGATCAAGATTTGGATTGATGCACAATTTTCTCCTGCGCTTGCCAAGTGGATTAATGACCACTACGACAATCTGGAAGCACAATCTGTTCGTGCTCTCGGTTTGCGCGAAGCGGAAGACGAAGCTATTTTTCAAGCCGCGCGGAACGCTAATGCAATAGTGATGAGCAAGGATAGTGATTTCCTAAACCTACTTGAAACGCATGGGCCACCGCCTAAAGTAATCTGGGTAACTTGTGGAAATACCTCAAACCAAAAGATGCGAAGTGTTTTAAAGCAGACCCTACGGTCGGCAATAGAGATACTGAAGGGTGGCGAAGCGTTGGTGGAGATTAACGATGAAGTAGCTTGAGCTAATCATAACTGATCCGTTTTTTACCATGCGGATTTATGCCGACCTCATCCGTTTTGTACGCGATTTTGTGGTGTTACACCGATTGCTTTTCGCTGTTGCTTCGCGTATCTTTCGGCATAATTAATATACCGCATCGACGCCATGAGCAAATCCGAAGTGACGCACAACGGCACGCGCTGGAGCAACGCCGAGGAAGACCGCGTTGCTATCGCCGACTACGACCCGGCGTGGCCCGCACGCTTCGCCGAAGAAGCGCAAGCCGTCCGCGAAGCCATTGCTGGAAAGGCTCGCTTCTGTCAGGTTGAGCACTTCGGAAGTACCGCCGTCGAAGGACTCGCCGCCAAGCCAGTAATCGACATCATGGTTGTATCCGACGACCGCGAGGCGTGGCCGCACCTAGTCGCTCCGATTGAAGCGCTTGGCTACGCCTACTGGTCGGACAATCCGCGCACCGACCGCATGTTTTTTGTCAAAGGGATGCCGCCACACGGAAACGGCCGAACGCATCACGTCCACGTTCGTACGCCCGAGGACGCGGCGGACGTGCTACTCTTTCGAGACTACTTGCGCAGCCATCCCGACGAGGCGAGCCGGTACGAGCGGCTCAAGCGCGAGCTATCGGGACGGCACCCGACCGACCGTGAGGCGTACACCGAAGCGAAAGAGTCGATGATTACCGAGATGCTGGAAAGAGCGTAAGCAGAAGAAGATGCGGTATAACCCAGCGTTGCACCTGAACCCCTCGCGTAGCCGCTTTCTGCTACGTTACAGCCGCGTCAGACGTTTTTGCCGATTGAAAAGCGCTCACGCCGGAAAGGCCGGGGCAGGTGAACTCACAGCTAGCAGTCAATCAAAACAACATTTGCTCTTGGTAAGCGAGTAAAAAAGGTATATTTACGACTCATGAAGTTCGAGTATGACGAATCTAAGAGCTTAGCGAACCTTAAAAAGCATGGAATTGACTTTCTTGCGGCTCAAGCGTTATGGAATGATCTAGACGCTTTAGAAATTAAAGCAAAATCTGATGACGAGGAACGATTTCTCATAATTGGCCTTATACAGGGTAAGCATTGGTCCGCCGTCGTGACTTATAGAAATGACAATATTCGTTTAATCTCTGTCAGACGTTCACGTAAAAAAGAGGTACTACTTTATGAAAGCTAAAAAGTTTGATGAAAAATTTGATCAAGATTCCGATGATATTATTGATGATCTTGATCTATCAACAATGCGCCGTCTTAACCGGGAACAAAAGCGCATTAATGTAGATTTTCCCTCTTGGGTGATAGAGGCTCTGGATCGAGAAGCGGCTCGTGTAGGGGTTACTCGCCAGTCAATTATTAAAGTCTGGCTGGTAGAACGCCTTCGATCCGAAGCTGCCAATAAAGTGATCTAAGTTAGTCCGAACCAACCGGCAGTTGAGTACGTGTACCACAGTTCTGACTAAGAGTGCGATACCCGAAAACTCACTGCTTCCGTTTAAAGTACTTCACCGCCTCTCCCGGTCTGGTAATGTTTGAGGTGATGCCGAACGATACGTTGCTGAGCGTGTGGCTATGCTTTTGATCGACGAATAAACTTCCGCTTTTTCTTAGCTTCCGCCCGCTGCATGGCATCGTATACGGCCCCCGCCGCCAGGGCATACACCGCGTGGTGCAACACGTCGGTCACGATCTGTCGCGGCGGCCACTGGGTGATGGGCGGAGCAGCGTCGTTAGCGGGCAGCATCACCTGCGCGGTGCCCCATAAGGCAGCAAGGTGCACTAACGAAGCAGGCCATCCGCGTACTCCCACCTTGTCCAACCCACTACGCGCTACGCCCCAAGCAGTGCCGTAGCCGAAATGCATAAACTGACTAAACTTCTGCCGGTTGCCTTCTACTTCCTCCTGTAGCTCGTCGGTAGATTGAGGAGCATTGCTTTCGCCCTGTTTCTCCTTTTCCAGTTCGGCCTGTTGGCGGGGTTCGGCTCCCAGCACCTTGCCGCCTACTTTCATGGGAGCCGAACTGCTGCTGCGGCCGGTGATTTGTATTTCAATCATTTGCGAAACGGTAATAGCCAGGGTACCGGCCAGTCCGGCCACCAGCCCTTGACCCAGGGCCGATCCGGTGTTCGCTAGCGTGCTAAAAAATGTTGATCCGGACATATTGCTAAAATTATAGATGAAAAAATGGTTGACTTACTTGCGCACGGCACCGTCGTACTGGCCTTTCAACGATACGCGCTGGCCGGTGCGAGCGGCTTCATAGATGGCCATCAAGACCCGCACGTCGCGCAGGCCCATCTCGCCGGGCACCCGGCTGCGCTTATCCTGCTGAATACACTCGGCAAAGGCGTCCATCTGTTGGGCCTGTTGGTTCACCTGCGGGTAGTCCATCGGACCTTCGCTGGTTTCGCCCGCAATGCCCGAGTAGCTGTAGGCCGGTTGCAGTTGCCACCAGCCGTCAGCAGCGTCGGCGCGCAACAGGTTCTCGTCTTTATTGTAACTGCTGCTACAGTCGGCCACCGCGCCACCCGGAAATTCCATTTGCCAGGTGATGGATTGCTCCACGTCATCAAAAAACTCGGGACGGGTCACCTCGCCAAATTCCGCCGTGACGGCCACGGGCACTTCGCCGGTCGTGTAGCAAGCCCCCTGCACGCAGTAGATGCCCACGTCCATCAGCGGCCCGCCCCCGGACAGTTGTTTATCTACGCGCCACTGGTCGGGATCCCCCTTGATTTTAAAGCTATCGGCGGCAGTTATCTTTCGGATCGGACCGTATACTTGTTCGGTGCCCAGTGCCATCGAACGCCGGTTGTGCGGTTCAAAGTGCAGCCGGTAGCCGATTGAGAGCTTCACGTTGTTTTCGTTGCAAGCATCAATCATGCGCTGGCAGTCTTCTACCGAGGTGGCCATCGGCTTTTCGCTGATCATGTGCTTTCCGGCCTTTGCGCCGCGCACGGTATACTCTGCGTGCATGCTGTTGGGTAACACCACGTAGATGATGTCGATGTCGGCGTTATCCTTAATCTGGTCGTAGGTGTCGTAGTTGTAGACATTCTTCTCCGGAATGTCGTACTTTTTCTTCCACTCTTCGGCCTTGGCCGGGGTGCCGGTGACGATGCCCGCCAAGTAGCACCGTTCGGTTTCCTGTAGCGCCGGAGCCAGTTGATTGGTGCTGTAGTTGCCCAGTCCGACCAGGGCAATGCCTAGCTTCTTATCCTGCGACGGTCGATTCATTAAGTCTGCCGCGGACGGACTGATCCTCGGTGAGGATGAGAATGCGAAGTGAGGCATGCCCACCGAAGCGGCGCCCGCGACCAGCGACAGGCGTTTGAGCAGTTTCCGGCGGTGCGGCGAGGAGATTATTGTCGTCTTTTTCATTGTAAAAAAATTAGGGTGAATACTACTCTACCCGACGTTTTTGCTAAAAGCTTGAGATAGCGTGCATTAGGTTTTGATATAACAAAAAAGGCTTACTTTTGGGGTACCACACCACACAAGAGCAAACCTTTTCTGAATGATTACTTCAAAAATAGCAAAAATTCTGGGACTAGTGAGACTTGTCACTCACAAATCCCGACAAGATTGCATGGCCGGTATTATTCAGGGTATCATAGAGAGTTGCAGCGAACAGTTTCATCAGATAGTACGCAATAAAAAGCTCTACAGAGCATGTGTTTGGTGAAGCTTTAGCATGGCTAGATTGGTTGTACGATGACTTCCTGATCCCTAAGCTCATTCATAGCCAGTAACTTAAAAAATCGTCGGGTAGAGTAACGTTAAACACAATCTGTTTAGGGTTTAGTTACGTAGGTTGGTTGTTTCGTTGCTCAGATTGATACGGATGATGCGTAGCACTAACTGGTTGTGTTTCTGGATAAGCATCGGGTTGATGCCCGGTTTGGGAAGTTGCTCGCTGCAACCCGTTCACAAGGCCAAAAACATTCCCTACCGGGAAGCCAACGCTACCTCGGGCACCGGGGTGCAGCACCTCAACGTGTACGCCCCCCGCCGCAGGCAGCAACCCGCTCCGGTGCTGATCTTTATTCACGGTGGCAGATGGAAGTCGGGCAAGAAGGAGCTCTATTATTACCTGGGGAAGCGCCTGGCCCGGAAGGGAGTGGTAGCAGTGGTGATTGACTATCCGCTGAGCCCGGCCGCCCGGTATAACGAGATGGCGCACAGCGCGGCTCGGGCGGTGCAGTGGACGCAAGCGCATATTGCTGATTACGGGGGTGACCCCGACCGTATTTTTGTGTCGGGCCACTCGGCCGGGGGGCATCTGGCCGCGCTGATCACGGTGCGCAACGGCTACTTCGATACCCTGGGCATCGCCAACCCTATCCGAGGCGTGGTGCTCATCGATGCCGCCGGGCTCGATATGTACGGGTACCTGTCGGAACGAGCCCCCGAAGAGCGGAAGTATCAAACTACGTTTTCCAAAAACCCTACAACCTGGAAGGAGGCCTCTCCCTTGTATCACCTGCACGCTGGCCTCCCGCCGTTCTTGATCTACCGGGGCGGAAAGACCTATCCGTCTATTATCAAAAGTAACGATAAGTTTGCGGAGGCCCTTCAACCCTACGGCAGCATGATGGATTATCGCGTACAACCAGGGAAAAAGCACATTCCGATGATTCTCCAATTTTTGTTTTCCTGGAACCCGCGCTACCGAGAGATTGTTCGGTTTTTGCAGAATTCCACGGAGAAGCGTAACGTTTCTTGGCGCTAGTTTGGGGCAATCGGTAGGTAAAAGAAGTTTGTGCCATAAATTCTTACATGCCTACTGGCGGCTATTGGTTTAGCCTTTTTTTTGCATACTACACATTGTCTTAGTTACCAATCATAACGTGTCTGTCCGATGAAGAAAGTCATCAAAACCATCAATCAAGATTTTCGGGAGAAAAAATTTTCATTGTACGATTTACTGGGTTATAGTTTGCTGGTAGGCATGCTCCTCAAGATGCTAGGCCTTGGCTAGCGACAAACCGTCCTCTCCAACTTTTTCACGGTTTTTCCGGAAACGTAATGATCCAGGAAGCGTGTCGGAAAGGGGTCCAGTCGACCCGCGTCAGATCAACGGTGGGGTCGGTGAGCGGCGTCAGCTTACTGCCGTTCACGCTCGCCCGAGCGGTAGCGTACACTTCCACGTCAGCGTAACCCTTCTGCCGATATTCCTCCTCTAGCCACTGACAAAATTGCCAGATCAGGTCCGGGTTGGCCGCGACTTTACGCTCCTGCTTCAGCGTCAGATAATCCGACGGAAGTACGTTCCAAGACTGTCCGGTGGCCGGGTCCACCACCCGAAACGTGACGTTTCCCCAGCGGCTGCGCAGCATCATGCGCCAGGCCATGCGGTGTCCTTCTTCGGTCCATAACACGTCTCCGTCGTAGAGATGGTGACGCAGTGGCAGATAAATTTGCCCGGCAAAGTAGATGGCCAATAGACCCACCAACCAGCGCTGCGTCGGATAACGTGCCGTTGCCACCGACCATTCGGTAGGTTTGTGCCGAAAAAACCACCGACGAATTTGCTCCGGAGGAAAATAAAACACGCAGATTGCAATCATCAGGTAGGGGAAGATGCCGATATGGAACACCGCCGAGTTAAACAGGTGAAAAAAAATGCCTACCCCAAAAGCAAAGAGTCGGGTTCGTTTCCAGAGCAACAGGGGCACTATAAGTGCGTCGAAGGCCACTCCTCCGTAAGCCACTACCATCGGAAGCCACGAAGCCTGCAACCACGGACCGATCAAAAAGTAGCCGGACTTGCTGGCCAACCAACCGGCAATGGGTTCGCCAGACAACCACCCGGGATACAGTTTGGCCACGGCCGCGAAGAAGTAGACGATGCCTACCTGTAGGCCAAAAATCAGCAGGCACCAGCGGGGGCAGGTCAGCGACGGCGCCACCCGCCCCTGCTTCACGTCCAGCGACCAGTAGCGGTGAGCGGGAACGATGGCCATCATTCCGCAGAGCAGAATGAGCAAGTAGTAATGGTTATTGTAGCTGGTTTTCTGCAATAAGTAACTGATCGTCCAGAGCAGTCCGAACGAGAGCATGGCGAAGCGGTAGTGAAACCCCAGCATCACCATAAGGCCCAGTACCGCCATCGTAGCGTACAGAATATACATGGTCTCCCCCACCAGCGGCTGCAACCAGTCAAACCCGATGAAGTTGAAGGTGAAGGTGGGCTCAACGAATACCCGCCGCACCCAGCCGGTGGCGATGGCCCCACCCGCCTCCAGCGCGATGAGCAGACCAAACACTCCTCGAAACAACACCAACGGGCTGTTGTCGACCGGTTCAAAAAACCGGTTCAGGAAAGATGTTCGCTGAGGTTCGCGGAAGGCCACGGAAGACATGGGTAGTGCTTCTTGAATTATCGAGAAAGGGCTTTCTGAAGGGCCAGAATGGTTCCTAGGTGCAAACCCTCGTGGTAGTTATTAAACAGAATAGCATCGTTAACATTGGCGAGCGTTACGTTGGTGGCCGTGACGAACGGATCGTATTCGCGAAACAAGCCCAATTGATAATCGTCCGAGGTTTTTTCTACGGTGGTAAAAAGCAATTTTTGAATCAGGTTCACCTCTTCGGCCGTAGTCCGCCCGTCAGGAACGCTTCCTCGGTGGTAGCGCTCGATCAGCTCGTTGCTAACCAAGGGGGTGAGATTGGAGCGACGGTAGATCAGCACTTGTTGAACGACCACCGAATGACCGATGTTCCAGAGAATGTTATTACGAAAGCCACTGGGTATTTTGTTCAGGATATCCAGTGGCGACTCTTTTAAGTAGTAGTAAAGCACCTTGCGGTGTTGCAGCAAGATTTCAAGCGACTTGTCCATAGCGACGATTTTACGGACAAGGTACCAATTTTATTGGGATGTATTTGCTAAAGGAAGAATAGAATATTAGGCCCCGGCGCACAAAACGCGTAACCGGTTAGGACACTTTTATATCACGGATGGCGAGCTGCAAGCTGCAGTGGCCGTTGTAGTGGTTCTCCTCTATTGAATAAGCCATCTGGAAGGGTTGCTGATCGCAAATGCTGTCGAAAAAATGAGCCATGCCAAATCCGATGGCGCTCAGACAGAAGGTGGTTCCGCGTTCTTGCACGGTGAACTTTAGGTGTTTGTCTTTTAACACTTGCGGATACCCCACCACTTCCAGGTTGTCGCTCACAAAAACCGGCCGCATGTTGCCGGGTCCGAACGGAGCCAGTTGCTTCAGCACTCCGAAGAAGCGGGCGGTGACGTTAGTCAACGAGATCTGTTGGTCTATATCGAGCCGGGGAATCAGTTGTTCCAGACGGATCTTTTGCGCAACGGATGCCTCAAATTTCTCTCGAAGCAGCGGAACGTTATCAATCGATAGGGTGAGTCCGGCCGCGTGGGTGTGGCCCCCGAACTGATCCAGCACCTCGGCACAGTCGGTAATGGCTTTGTATAAGTCGAAGCCGTTTACCGAACGGGCCGAGCCGGTTGCTTTCCCGTTGGATTCGGTGAGAATGATCGTAGGCCGATAGTACTGCTCAATGCAGCGCGAGGCGACAATGCCCACCACTCCCTTGTGCCACGATGGATCGAACAATACCGTGCTTTTGGCTTTTTCCAAGCGGCTGTCCTGACGAATCATCGCAATGGCTTGCTGCGTGACATCCGAATCGTAGGTGCGCCGCTGGCTATTTTGTTGATTCAGTTGCGTGGCCAACCGCGCTGTAGTTTCCTCGTCCTGGGCTAGTAGCAACTCCACCGCCGCTTTGGCGTGTTTCATGCGGCCCGCTGCGTTGATGCGGGGAGCGATACCGAACACCACATTGTCAATGCTCAAAGGAAAGTGCAAACCGGCTACCTCGGCCAGGGCTTTGAGACCGGGTTGAGGAGACTCATTGAGAACCTTGAGTCCGTAGTGCGCTAGTATTCGGTTTTCTCCGGTGATGGGAACGATGTCGGCAGCAATGGCCACGGCTACCAAATCCAGGAGACGGTAGAGTTCGCCCACGGGACGTTTGGTTTCCTGGCAAAATGCCTGTAGCAGTTTAAATCCCACTCCGCATCCGCACAGTTCTTTGTAGGAATACTGACAGCCGACTTGTTTGGGGTTGATGATGGCGTGGGCGGGGGGGAGGCTATTGCCGGGCCGGTGGTGGTCGCCGATGATAAAATCAATGCCCAGTTGCCGGGCCTCGTTCACCAGGTCTACCGCGCGGATGCCGCAATCGAGCGAGACAATTAGGCTAAACCGATGCTCCGCCGCGTACCGAATTCCTTGCGACGAAATACCGTATCCCTCGTCGTACCGGTCGGGAATGTAATAGGCTATCCGCGGATAAAAACTGCTCAGAAAGCCATACACCAACGCCACCGAGGTGGTGCCATCCACGTCGTAATCACCGTAGATCAGAATCTTCTCGTTGCGTTGGATCGCCAAGACCAAACGACGCACCGCGTGGTCCATATCCTTGAGCAAAAACGGATCGTGGAGATTTTTGAGGCTTGGTCGGAAGAAGTCTTTGGCCTCGGCGTAAGAGTTGATGTCCCGTTGCAACAGCAAGGCCGCTAGCGTTACATCGACGTTGATGGCGTTGGCCAACTGTTCAGCCTGCGATTGATCGGCCGCCTCTTTGACAATCCACCGTTTCTGCATATCAGAGCGGCTTATTTTTTTAGAGTTAATTGGTAATCACCCGACGCTGTGACGGTGCCGATGGTAGGTAAATTAGGAAGGGTGATGTCGGGCACCGAGGTTAGCATCGAGAAATCGGTAGCGCTGATCGTTTGGATCACGAAAGCTAAACTGCTCGAGCCTAGCAAAGCTTCGGCATCTTCCAACCCGGTTAGCGTGATGGTGCTTTGGTCATCACTAAGTTGCCAGGTGCCGGTCAGATCAGTAGTCTGTTGAGGTGCTTTGATGCTGTACGTACGATCTTGGTTGAAGGTGATTTCAGAGTTTTCAGGAATAATTTTCAAGGTATCCACAAATTCTTTGATAAAATCCTGCGGTATACCAATGGGACTTCCTCCAACATTTGCTTGCACATTTGAAACCTGCTGCGACTCAAGCGTCCATACCCCAAGAATAAGCGGTTCGCGATCAACTTCCTCGTCGTCACCACAGGAGGCAACCAAAGCAAACAAGCAGAAGGCGCCAATCAATCCGAAAAATCTATGAGACAGGTCCATTGTGATATGGTTTTAAGTGAAGAATTTCAGTCAATCAAAAAGCCAAGTCAAGAAGGAACATCTGACCCAGTAGCATTTATGTACGCAAGGTAGGGCTTATTCTGATTTCTGAGTTGCCCTCTCAACAAATTAGTTCAGCGAAGCGCTGTTGCGCAACTGCTCCAGCACGTCTTTGATGGGGCGGCGTTCGCCGTTTTCGTAGGGGACGATCCAGGCGTCGCGCACGCCCATCTTTCGCAAATACTTTTTAAACTTATCGGCTTCCCAATAATCGCGGAAATTGCCCAAAGTGTACATCTGCATGTTTTCGGGGCCATTTTCATCTCTGAAATTCTCGCTGGTATCGTAGGCCGCTAAGTCCTGATTCTGCCAAGCACCAATTTGCACCCGAAAAACGAGCCCCTGATCGTACTGCTGATCCTCGCTGCTCGCCATCGGAACGTTTTGGGGTTGCTCGGTGGGGCTAGCCTGGGCTTGGGTGAGGTCTTGCTGCAACTTGCGCACCTTTTCTTCCAGTTGTTTCACCTGACCGTCTTTCGCCGACAGCTCGCTTTTGGTAGAAGCGAGTTGGCTTTCTAGCTCGCTGGCTTTGGTCATTAGCTCGTCCTGCTGTTCCTGCTGTTCCTGCTGGGCCTGGAAGTCAGCCGCGCTCATCTTCTTCATGGCCTTCAACTGCTTTTTCTTTTCCTTTTTCAGGCGCTTGCGCTCCTTTTTAGAAAGTTTTTGCGCTTGCACGGTTTCCGGAATAACGGCTAAGCTCAGGGCGAAGAGGGCAATAACACATAGATACTTCATAGGGGTACAGTTTTGGTTGATAATAGTCCACAGTCGATAGTCCACAGTGAAGCTTCTCTGTAGACTGAAGACTGTAGACTGTCGACTCAAATGCTACTTCAAACTCCCTACCATCTTTTCGGGTACCACCCACGCGTCAAATTGTTCGGCGGTTAGGTGTCCGCTTTCCACCGCTGCTTCGCGTAAGGTTTTGCCCGCTTCGTACGCTTTTTTAGCAATTTTCGCCGCTTTTTCGTACCCAATGTGCGTATTCAGAGCCGTGACCAGCATCAGGGAGTTCTCTAAATTACGTTGGATGACCGAATGGTTGGGCTCGATGTCGACCGCACAATGGGTCTCAAAAGAAGCGCAAGCATCACCCAGCAGACGGACGGAAGATAATAGGTTGTAGATCATCAGGGGTTTGAACACGTTGAGTTCGAACTGACCGTTCATGCCCCCTACCGTGATGGCCGTATCGTTACCGATGACCTGGGCGCACACCATCGTGAGGGCTTCGCACTGAGTGGGGTTCACCTTGCCGGGCATGATGGACGAACCCGGTTCGTTGGCCGGAATCAAGATCTCGCCGATACCGCAGCGGGGCCCCGAGGCCAGCATCCGGATATCGTTGCCAATCTTCATCAAGCTTACTGCCAACTGCTTTAGTGCTCCGGAAGTTTCCACAAGAGCATCATGGGCGGCTAGCGCCTCAAACTTATTGTTGGCACTCACGAAGGGATGTCCCGCGTGCTGCGCGATTTTTTCGGCCACCCGGGCGGCATACCCCGCCGGGGTATTGAGTCCGGTGCCAACCGCCGTGCCACCCAGCGCTAATTCGGCCAAATGAGAAAGCGTGTGCTGCACCGCTTTGATGGCGTGGTCCAACTGCGAGACGTAGCCACTAAACTCGTTTCCCAGGGTGAGGGGGGTAGCGTCCATAAAGTGGGTGCGACCGATTTTGACAACGTCCTGAAAGTCAGTAGCTTTCTGATGAAGCGTGTTTCGCAGAGATTCTACCCTTGGAAGCATCTGTTCTACCACCATTTTGTAGGCCGCAATGTGCATCGCGGTTGGAAAGGTATCGTTCGACGACTGCGATTTGTTGACGTCGTCGTTCGGATGAATCTTCTTGGTGGGGTCAGCAAGGTCACCACCCAGCAGCACGTGGGCCCGGTTGGCGATCACCTCGTTGACGTTCATGTTGCTCTGCGTGCCCGAACCGGTTTGCCAAACCACCAGGGGAAATTCATGGTCGTGTTTGCCCGCCAGAATTTCATCGGTCACCTGGGCGATGATCTGCGCTTTCTCTTGGCTCAGTGCGCCCAGTTCGTGGTTGGTTTCGGCGGCCGATTTTTTAAGGATGGCAAAGGCGTAGATCACTTCCAGAGGCATGCGGGCGGCGGCACCGCCAATGTCAAAATTTTCGAGCGATCGTTGGGTCTGCGCGCCCCAGTAGCGTTCGGCGGGCACCTTCACTTCGCCCATGGTGTCTTTCTCGATTCGATGATTCATTGCTTTGTAGTATGTCGGTTAGGATCAGAAAATGTTTGGTCTGGGATGCTCCTTCAGTACCGTTCTGGTTAGCGACGGGCGCTCCGGCTAAATCTCCGAAAAAATTTACTTAAATACCGTAAAAGTAGGTTATTTGTCGTCTGCTCATCCCCCATTGAAGGATTGTCACCGCTTAGCCCAACCCATTTATGAAACGCAAAAAAAGCCGTCCTGCCAAGAAGGTTGCGCAAGAAGTAAACGTACCGCCTTCGCCCATCGATCAGGGCACGATGCGTCTGAACAAGTACATTGCTAATGCCGGAGTGTGTTCTCGACGGGAGGCCGACGTGCTTATTGCCGAAGGAGAGATTCAGGTGAACGGACAAGTGGTGACCGAAATGGGACGGCAGGTGGCTCTTACTGATCGGGTGACGTATCAGGGGAAAGTGCTGAATCCGGAGAAAATGGTGTACGTGCTGCTTAACAAACCAAGAGATTTCATCACCACGACCAGCGACCCGCAGGAGCGTCGCACGGTGATGCAGTTGGTTGCCAAAGCGGCCAAGGAACGCATCTATCCCGTGGGTCGACTGGACCGCAATACGACGGGACTGCTGTTGTTCACCAACGACGGTGACCTGGCAAAAAAGCTTACCCATCCTTCGCACGGGGTGAAGAAACTGTATCAGGTGGACCTGGATCGGCCCCTGGAGGACGACGATTTCTTTAAAATTCAGCAGGGGCTGGTGCTGGAAGACGGGGTGGCCACCGTGGACGAGATTGGGATCGTGGACGGCCGCCGGACGAGTTTGGGAGTGCAGGTGCACATCGGCCGAAACCGCATTGTCCGCCGAATCTTCGAGCACCTTAACTATGAAGTGATAAAACTAGACCGGGTGATGTACGCTGGACTTACCAAAAAAGACTTGCCCCGCGGAAACTGGCGATACCTGTCGGCGGCCGAAGTTATTCAGCTCAAGCACCTCAAATAAAAAGCCCGTCGATCCAGCGACGGGCTTTTGTTTCACTACCTAACCTAACCAAGTAACCGGAGGTGGGGTTGGAAGAAAGGAAGAACCCATCTTGGGATGTGGGTTCTTCTTTTATACACTACACAACCTAACCTAACTCTTCGGTGGGTGAGCAGATGATAAAGGAGGGCCCGTCATGGGATGCGGGCTCCTCATTTATTACACTACACAACCTAACCTAACTCTTCGATTTAGCGGGTGAAGGAAAAAGGAGGGCCCGTCTTGGGATGCGAGCACCTCATTTATTACACTACACAACCTAACCTAAATCTTAGTATTGTCGTCCGGGCCCGTCTGGCCTGGCGTATTTTTTTATAGTAAAATTGCTAAGCTCAATAGGCTACTGCTGGCTTGCAATCCTGCTTTATCCAATGCTCCTTGATTAATCTTGAAGCGTAGTTTAGAACCGTCCTGCACAAAGCTCACTGAGGCGCCTTGGGCGGCCAGGTCTTCTTCGGTAACAATCAACACGTCGTTTCCGGCGGCAGTCATCAATTGGTTCAACTGCGCTGACTTAGTTTTCGGAAGGTAAACAATCTCACAGGCCTTCGCTTCGGCGGCGGTGCTGATCATTTTCACTACAATATTTCCTTTATTCTTAAGATTATCTTGCAATTCGGTGGCAACCTCGCTTTCTTCCCAAACCCCAATCGTGTGTCCTTGTCCAGCGGTGCGCTGCCAGTTGATGTATTTGGTGAAGTTGTACATATAAATTGCTTCCAACTTTCTGGTAGGAACTTGCGATTGCCCTTCTGTGGCGAAGGCTAAACAAATTACTAATAAGAAGAAGCTGCAGTACTTAACGTTCATGTGGCTTGACTTCGGAAACAGATACCGTTATTGTTTTTTTAAATCTTATGAAACAAAAATAGGCGCTGGGAAGAAGAATATTAGATAGGATTTTCTATTTACCCTACACGTGTAATTTTGATATCTTATTATTTATCAAAATAGGGGTTACCAGTACCGGTTTTTCCAAGGTGGGAAGCTGAGGAAGCACAAAAGATCGTTGCAACTATGATATTTCATCTTTCTGCTACAGATAAGAACTTTCCAGTTCTTTTTCATGTCCTAAAAAAGTAGATCGAATCGGGTACGTATTTTAAGGATTACGCACTTTTTCAGGCCGGTTTGCTTAGAATAGTGGATTTCGTAGTTCTTACGCCTACTTCTAATTTCATATATTTGCCTGAGGGTAGGATAATGACCAAGAAAATGACCTGCGGTCTGAATAAAAAAAGCCTCTTTCCCGAATGGAAAAGAGGCTGTGGTGATGAGTGGGCTCGAACCACCGACTCACGGATTTTCAGTCCGATGCTCTACCAACTGAGCTACATCACCGTAAGCGGCTACAAAGCTAGCTAATTTTTGTAGTGTCACAAAACATTAACCGGAAATTTAACCCCATATGCCTCATTATATAGGACAGATTGCCTTTTTCCTGATTGTAGGAATTGCTTCCTTTTTGTTATACCAGCGGATTAGTCGCATTCGCCAAAACATTCTGCTGGGACGGGAAACTAACCGCTCGGATCGGACCGCGGAACGATGGAAGACGATGCTGTTGGTAGCCTTCGGACAGAAGAAAATGTTTAAGCGCGTGATTCCGGCGTTTCTTCACTTGCTCATTTACGTGGGTTTTATTGTGATCAACCTGGAGGTGCTAGAGTTCGTGCTGGACGGGCTGTTGGGCACGCACCGTTTGTTCGTTCCCTACCTGGGTGATTTCTACGCGGTTCCGCTCAACATCTTTGAGTTCTTGGCAGTGGCGGTGATCATAGCCTGCGTCGTGTTTTTGTGGCGGCGCAAAGGGCTTAAGCTGAAACGCTTTCAGGCTCGGGAGCTCACGGCTTGGCCCAAACTGGATGCGACCATCATCTTGGTGGTAGAAATTATCCTCATGCTGGCCATTCTGACCATGAACGCAACCGACCAGATTCTGCAGGATCGTCCCGGGGCTGGTTACACCCCAACCGGTGATTTGTTTTTTAGTTCTTTGCTCATTCCGCTGTTTGAGGGCGTGAGTACGGGCACCTTGATCTTTATTGAGCGATTTATGTGGTGGTTTCACATCATCGGAATTTTGGCTTTTGCGGTGTACGTGACCTATTCCAAGCACCTGCATATTTTTATGGCCTTCCCCAATACGTACTACTCGAAACTGAAACCCAAGGGCGAAATGGATAACATGCCTGAGGTGACCAAGGAGGTGCAGATCATGCTGGGTACGCAGCCGGAAAACGGTAGTGAAACTCCCCCCGCTGAGATAGCGCGGTTTGGGGCCAAAGACGTGAACGACTTGGCATGGACCGATTTGATGGGTGCCTACGCCTGCACCGAATGCGGACGTTGCACGGACGTGTGCCCGGCCAATCAAACCGGTAAAAAGCTGTCGCCTCGCAAGATTATGATGGACACCCGCGATCGGCTTGAGGAGGTTGGAAGAAACAAAGAGGGTAAAGGACTGGAAGACGGAAAAACGCTGCTGGATGATTACACCACGCGGGAAGAAATTAACGCCTGCACCAGCTGCATGGCTTGTGTAGAAGCGTGTCCGATCAATATCAATCCGCTGGCGATTATTCTGCAAATGCGCCGCTACGTGGCGATGGAGGAAGCACAGTCGCCCGCGGCCTGGAACGCCATGTTCTCGAACGTGGAAACCAACTTTGCTCCCTGGAAATTTGCCCCCACTGATCGTTTCAACTGGGCGCAGGAGCTGAAAGCGAAGGAAGCAGTAGCCAAACCAACCGAAGAAAACTAATTTTTAAGAGAAAGAAATAACGTGGGAAATACGATAAAAATACCAACGATGGCCGATCTGGCCGCGCAGGGCAAGCAGCCCGAGATATTGTTTTGGGTGGGCTGTGCGGGGTCCTACGATGATCGCTACAAGCGCGTTACCCAGGCGTTTGTTAAAATTCTGAACGCGATAGACGTTGATTTTGCCGTGCTGGGCACCGAAGAAGCCTGTACCGGAGACCCGGCGCGGCGGGCGGGCAATGAGTTCCTGTTTCAGATGCAAGCGGCCGCCAACATTCAGGTGCTCAATGGCTACGAAATCAAAAAAATTGTGACCGCTTGTCCGCACTGCTTCAACACCATCAAGAATGAATATCCCGAGTTGGGCGGCACCTACGAAGTGATTCATCACTCGACCTTCCTCCAGCAGCTTATTAACGACGGTAAGCTGAAACTAGCGGGCGGCGGCTCCTTTAAAGGTAGGAAGATCACCTACCACGATTCTTGTTACTTAGGACGCGCCAACAACATTTACGAAGCTCCGCGCGCAGTGCTCGAGGCGTTGGATGCCGACCTGGTGGAGATGAAGCGTTGCCGTACCCGCGGATTTTGCTGCGGGGCGGGCGGGGCGCAGATGTTTAAGGACGCCGAACCCGGACGCGAAGAAGTAAACATCAACCGGACCAAAGAAGCGTTGGCCACCGGGGCGAACACCATTGCGGTGGCCTGTCCGTTCTGCATGACAATGATGAGCGACGGAGTGAAGAATCAGGAAAAAGAAGGCGAGGTGCGGGTTAGGGACCTGGCCGAGCTGATCGCCGAAGGAAAGGGGCTTTAGGGAAAAGCGGTGAGCAGACTTTTCAAAAATTGATTCTGATCAAAATTGCCCCGCGTGGTCGTTCCCAGTCGCACCACCACCAACTGCCGCGACGGAATAATAAAAACATTCTGCCCGTCGAAGCCCTGCGCAAAGTAAGTGTCGGTAGGCGCATCAGGGAAGTGACGGTCGGCGGGGTTATCTATTTCCCCGGCGTTGAGCCAAAAGTGCGCGCCGTACTGTCGTTGGGGAGCCATCGCCACCGGATCGGTGGTGTAGTTTACCCAACCCTTGGGCAAAATGCGTTGTCCTCGCCAAACACCGTCGTTGAGGTACAGTAGGCCAAATTTAGCCCAATCGCGCGCCGAAGCGAGCAGGTACGAAGATCCAACAAAGGTTCCGGTGAGATCAGTCTCCCACACGGCGCTGCTCATCCCCAGGGGGGCAAACAAGTTTCGGTATGGAAACGCTAAGTGATTCTTTTCACCAACTGCTTCGCGGATAATCTGCGATAAGATGTTAGTGGTGCCACTCGAGTAAGACCAAGCCGTGCCCGGCGGGTGGGCAAGTGGTTGATGTACCGCAACGCTCGACATATCTTCTGACAGAAAAATCATTCGGGTTACGTCGCTCACGGCGAAATACGTTTCGCTCCAAGCGAGTCCACTCTGCATCCGTAGCAGATCATTGATCGTAATATGCTGCCGCTCGTCCTTTTGCCAAGCCGCCACCGGAGCCGGTTGAGAGATTGAAAGCTCGTCCGCTTGCACCAGAATACCGATGAGTGCGTTGGTGACGCTTTTGGCCATCGACCAGCCCGGCAACGGGGTGTCGGCAGAAATGCCCGGAGCGTACCGTTCGGCCACCAGCGTGTCGCGGTAGAGTACAACGACTGCTTTGGTATTCTGCAGGCGATCAGTATCCGGCTCGGCGAACGCCCGATCCAGTGCTGCGTTCAGCCGCTCGTACTCTACTGCTGTCATGGCTTGACTTTCCGGTAAGGGTTGTTCTACCACTGGCGGAACCAGGGCAGGCAGATCGGGAAATTTCTTAGTATCAGTGAGCAGTACGCAGCCCATACCATCGCGATAGATGGCTCGGCGCGACGTCCAAGGACCCATCCGGCTCTCGGCCCACTGCGCACTTCGGTTTATCTCGTAGGTAGCCAGTGAGTACGGAAAGCGGTTGAGATCGTCGGCCAGCACCGACGCCTGGGTTCGATGAGACACGAAGACGCACGAGCAGAGTTGTTTGGCCCCAAAGCCGGTCAGCACCTGCATCATCAATCCAACGGAATAGAGGCCGTACCCCAGAAGGGCCAGTCCGATGAAGAGCAATAGTCGTTTCAGTACCAATTTTAGCCGTTAAGAGCGATCAATATTTGTTATATTTGTGTTATACACGAGAAGAACTACGCATACCTAACGAACGTCCATGTTTATTCCCTTTGAAGAATTGCCAGAAAAAGCCCGGGTGTGGATTTACCAGGCCAATTGCCCCCTCACTGACGAAGAACAACGCTACGTTTTGCAGCAGGGCAGGCTATTTGCGGAGCAGTGGGCCGCGCACGGTCAGCCGCTGAGCGCTTCGGTCACGGTGCTGCACCAGCATTTCGTAGTGATCGCGGTGGACGAGCAGCACCAACTTCCCACGGGTTGCTCCATTGACGGTTCGGTTGGCTTCGTGCGTTCCGTAGCGAACACACTTCAGATGAAAGGCCTGTCGGTCGACTTTTTTGATCGCACGCTGGTGGCTTTTTGGATGAATGATGCGGTAGCACTGATCCCATTGGCCCAGGCCAAACGTCAGATCGCGGATGGGCAAATACCACCGGACACGCTCACGTTTAATAACCTAGTGGCTACCAGGGCCGAGCTAGCAACCGGCTGGCAACTGTCCATTCAAGACTCCTGGCTAGCGCGCTATTTGCCGAAGGGGGATGCTTGCGCTAAGCGCTTTTCCGGACAGTAATTGCATAATTTCTGACCGTATGTATCGTTTTATGGTAAAAATTGTATGTCATATGATCTTAATGAATAGGTACGGATCGCTCGTATGTACTGGATTAGCGATTCTGATTTTGGCTTCGTGTAGCGCCGGAAAGCGGGCGTTGGTGAAAGGGTACAACAGCTTCGAGAGCGGAGAGTACGACGTAGCCATCGATTACTACCAAAAGGCGTTGGACGAAGGGATGGAAGCAGGAGAGTCGAACTTTAAAATTGCCGAAGCCTACCGACTCAGCAACCGCTTGCAGGAGGCGCTTCCTTATTACGAAGCCGCCATTGATATGGGCGTGGCTGACACCGCTGCGGTGTTTCATTACGCCCTGGCGCTGAAGCAGAATGGTCGCTACGATGATGCGCGGGGGCAGTTGCAGGAGTATCTCAAGCTATCGAGCGATACCACGCTGGAGCATACCGCACGCGCCCGGCAAGAAGTTGACAACCTGGACCTGGTACAGGAAATTACCTCCAAAGATGCTTTCTACGAGATTGAGGACCTCAGCGCCGTGAACACCTCCGAGGCGGAGTACGCCCCCGTCGTCCACCGGGGGGAGTTCTACTTTACCTCTTCGCGAGGAAATAGTAAAGTGTATAAAGGAACCGGAACCGCGTTCACCAACATATTTAAGGCGCCCATGAACGGCGATAGCGTTGCCATTCAGCAAGCCCAAACCCTAGGTGAGGAGTTTACCACTGATATTATCAACGAAGGAGCGATCACTTTCTCGCCCGACGGACGCATAATGGTATTTGCTCGAGGCAACAGCGGCAAGCGCAAGGGCACCAATGATGTGAACCTGTACATGTCTTTCTACAAGCAGGGAAAATGGACTACTCCGCAATTGATGACCATTAGTGACGTGAACGCCTGGGACTCAACTCCCGCGTTTAGTCGCGACGGAAAAACCCTGTATTTTTCATCCAACCGGCCCGGAGGGCAGGGCGAGAACGATTTGTACTCGGCGCGCTGGGACGGTTCGCGCTGGAGCAACGTGCGCAACATGGGCGCCCCAATCAACACTTCGGGCAACGAGATGTTTCCCTACGTGACCGACGACGGAAAACTGTACTTCTCATCCGACGGGCACCCCAGCTTAGGAGCGCTGGATATTTTTGTGGCTGTGCGCCGCGACGGGGAGATATCCATCGAAAACCTGGGCCCTCCTGTCAACTCTACCGCCGACGATTTCGGTATGTCGTTCACCACTATCAAAGATGGCTACTTCACTTCCAACCGGGCTTCGGGCAAGGGTGATGACGATATCTATGCCTTTGTGAACAATGATCCCGACCTGAAGACCGTTAACTACTTCGTGGCCGGAACCACCCTGACTACCGACCAGGAAACGGGAGAGGAGAAAGAGCTCAAGGACGTGAAGGTGCGCCTGGTGTACCCCAGCGGAGGGGTGATCGCCAACGCCAATTCGGGTGACGAGAGCAACTTTAATTTTCCGGTGGAGGGTGGCACCAACTACGAACTGGTGGGAGAGAAAGAGGGCTACTTTACCACGCGCCTGCCGTTTACCACCATCGGAAAAACCATTCCGCAGGAAAACTTAGTGAAGATGATTACCGACACCACCTTTAGCACCCAACTGGTGCTCAATAAGATTGTGCTGGACGAATCTATTGTGCTGGAGAACATCTACTACGATCTTGATAAGTCTTATATCACCGATGCTGCGGGGCAGGAGTTGGATAAGCTGGTTGCTATTTTAGAAGATAACCCCGACATCAGCATCGAGCTGAGCTCTCATACCGACGCGCGAAATTCTAACGACTACAACCAGGCGCTCTCGCAGCGTCGGGCCGAATCGGCGGTGCGTTACTTGGTAGAGAGCGGCATCGGCCCCGCCCGGATTACCGCCAAAGGATACGGAGAAGAACAGCTGATTATCAAGAACGCCGTCACCGAAGAGCAGCACCAGGTGAACCGCCGTACTGAGTTTAAGGTGGTGGGAATCAACCGCAGCCAGGCCAACCGAGGAGAATAGCAATGGCTTCTTTCGCTCAAAAAGTGAGCGCTCACCTATCCAGGTGAGCGTTTTTTTGTACTTTGCGTCCTAACAGAGATCACCAGCCCCACCTTATGAACGAACGTTACCAGCAGCGCGGCGTGTCGGCTTCCAAGGAGGAAGTTCACCAAGCCATTCGGCATTTGGATAAAGGGATTTTCCCCAATGCTTTCTGCAAGGTGCTGCCCGATCTGATGGGGGCTGATCCAAACTATTGCAATATCATGCACGCCGACACCGCCGGTACCAAACCGGCATTGGCCTACCTATACTGGAAAGAAACCGGCGACCTGAGCGTATGGGAGGGCATCATTCAGGATGCGCTGATCATGAACATTGACGACCTGGCCTGCGTGGGGGCTACGGACAACATCGTGATTTCTTCGACCATTGGGCGTAACAAAAACTTGATTCCGGGCGAAGTAGTCAGTGCCCTGATCGGAGGCACCTCGCGCTACTTGGAACGCCTGGCTTCGCTCGGTGTGCACGTGCACTTGGCGGGGGGCGAAACCGCCGACGTGGGGGACATTGTGCGCACAGTGGACGTGGGCTTCACCGCCTTTGTGCGAATGAAACGGGCCGAGGTGCTTGAAAACCAAATTCAGGCGGGCGACGTGGTGGTGGGACTGGCTTCGTTTGGGCAGGCCAGTTACGAAGATGCGTATAACGGCGGCATGGGCAGCAACGGCCTCACCTCGGCCCGGCACGATGTCTTTCATCATTCTTTGGCCGAGAAATATCCCGAAAGTTACGATCCTAAAGTGCCCAGGGAGCTGGTGTATACCGGCAGCAAATCGCTCACCGATCCCATCCGCATCGGGGATACAACTACTGATATAGGCAAACTGGTGCTATCGCCCACCCGCACCTATACCCCGGTGATCAAGCGAATTTTTGAGCAACTGCGTCCCCACTTGCACGGGATGATCCACTGCAGCGGGGGAGGGCAAACCAAGGTGCTGCACTTTATTGACGGATTGCACATCGTCAAAGACAACTTATTCGCTACTCCACCGCTCTTTCGCCTCATTCACGAAGAGAGCCAAACCGACTGGCCGGAGATGTATCGGGTGTTCAACATGGGACATCGCTTGGAGGTTTATCTGTCCGAAGCTTTTGCTACGCAGGTTATTAAGATCGCAGAATCTTTCGGCATTGCCGCTCAGATAGTCGGAAGGGTTGAGGCGGCCGCTTCTAAAAAGGTAACCGTGCGCAGTGAACACGGCGAGTTCACGTATTCTTAGGTTGTAAACATGAGCAAACGGATTTCTGTACTCTGCTTTATTCTGGCGTTTTGCCTGCTTCACCTGCGTCTGACGTTTGCGCAACCGAACCAGGTTCAGCGAGACCGGACGGGGAGTACGATAGATGGATATCGGGGTATTTGGTTCACCCTGGGGCAGATGTATCCTTATGGCGACAAGTATTCGGGCGGACTGGGCACCTACACCGCCAAGCACAAACCACTGGCCATCTACGTCCCGGAGGTAGAAAAAACGTTCTTCGTTTACGGAGGCACGTCCGACGCCCAAGAACGCCATCTGCTCTGCATGATCGGCAGCTTCGATCACCGCGATAGCACCGTTTCCCAACCCACGGTGGTCTACGACAAACGGGGAGTCGACGATCCCCACGACAACCCCAGCCTTTTGATTGACTCGGCGGGCTACCTGTGGGTGTTCGTGAGTGGGCGAAATACCCGTCGGCCCGGTTTCAAATTTAAGAGTGAAAAACCCTACAGCATCAAAGCTTTTACGCAGATTACCCAGGAAGAAATGACCTATCCCCAGCCCTGGTTCGTTTCGGAGCGGGGCTTTTTTCACTTCTTCACCAAGTACACGGGCGTACGAGAACTGTATTACGAGACCAGCCCGGACGGAATCGTTTGGACCGATGACCAAAAGCTGGCCGGTATCAAGGGCGCCGGAGAAACCAAGAGTGGGCACTACCAGGTGAGCGGCCACCACGGCGATACGCTGGCTACCTTCTTTAGCCGCCACCCCAACGGAAACGTGGACCAGCGCACGAACCTTTACTATTTGCAAACTACCGACTTTGGCAAGACGTGGACCACCGCCGACGGTACTTCGGTTGCGGTTCCGGTTACCGAAGTGGCTTCTCCGGCTCGGATCATTGACTACGAATCGGACAAGAGAAATGTGTACTTGAAGGACATGAACTTCGATCAGAAAGGTTATCCGGTAGTGCTGTACCTAACCAGCGGCGGACACGAGCCCGGACCGGACAACGACCCACGAGAATGGTGCGTAACCGGTTTCGACGGCGCTGCCTGGAAAACCACGGTGATCACCACCTCTGACCACAACTACGACATGGGAAGTTTGCGCACCGACAGCACTCGCTGGACGGTGATGGCCCCGACTACCGATGGTCCGCAACGCTACGGGGGTGGGGGAGAGGTGACGCAGTGGGAGAGTCGCAATCACGGAGAAACCTGGACAAAGGTGCGGCAAGTAACGAATAGCAGCAAGCACAATCACAATTACGTGCGGCGCGTGGTAAACGGCCGAGCCCCCTTTCTTTACTACTGGGCCGATGGCAACCCCGACGCACTGAGTTCATCTCACTTATACATAGGAGACAGCGTTGGTAATTACGGGGTGTTACCCTACCAAATGGAGCGTGAACACGAAAAGCTGGTGATGATAGGTAATAGGTGAAAGCCCATAACCGATGGAATAAGGAGGGTTTCGGTTGAAATCTACGGGCGAACTTCAGCCAGCGTTTGCTCCTGAAATCCGCGGCGTAAAGCCTGCCATTCGTTTTGGGTGAGAGGGCGTTCTTGAATATCTTCCCACAACGCCCGAGCGTCTTCTATCGAGCGCAAGCCAAGCATCCGAACCGCCCCGCCCCACAGTAGCACCGAAAATCGGGCCTTGTTATAGGTGATTCCGTGTCGGAAAAATCGCTGCCGCGGTTCTTTGGCCAGCGCCACATAAAAATCCAGGGTGCCACCGATCGTTTCTGCTCGGATGTACTCTTCCAGGTCGTTTATCTTTTCAAGTTCATATCCTAAAAGTTGTTGGGCCAGGGTAACCACCTCCCTTTGCACCTCAGCCAACGCGAGTGTCGGGTAGCGTTTGTCTTCCAGCACACACAGCGTATCGCTGAGGAAGCTGGTTGGTGAAACTAGCTCACCGGCCACCAACTCTTGGGCGCGCTGTTGGGTGAGTTCTCCGGCTAGTCGGCTGGGCACCTCCCGGCGGTGTCCGTTGGCCGTATTCACGATGGTGTAGGTGAAACCAGAACGTTGCAAGGTGGTTCTTTGGTTGAATAGGACCATTCCTAAAACCGATCGCTTTCGGTGGATCAGAAAGTAGTACGACGGCTGATGCTGGGCGAAGTGGAGGTACTCGTCGGGTGATGGATCATCACTGATAAAAGCAGAAGATTGCCGGTTGTCGATGTTATTGGCAATGGTGTAGTAACTGGTGTTGAGGCTAAACGATCCGTAGTCTACGTCATCAATCTCTCGACTGATAAAAACCGGGCCATCCGGGGGAGTGGTCTGCGCTGCCACTCCGAAGGAGATTGTCCACCAAATAAAGAATAGCCACCGCTTCATACCCTAAAATACAATATTGGAAGCGTATTTATGCGTTCGCGGCGGGTTGATTTACCGGGGATGTAGGATATTGACAGTTATTGCGGTAGTTGGTGCGTAGCTGTTGAACTCACCATCAGGCAAGGTGAATAGCATTGTCAGTACGTTTCCTGGTTTAACCACACCTCAGTAAGGAACCAACGAAAGCAGCGCAGTATGAAGATTCACGAAAAGCTATTTTCGTAACCTACCAACGAATGATCGGTTGAAACTACTTGAATTTGCTCAACACCACGTTACCCCGGTCAAGCTCGGTGCTTTCTTATTGTACGGTGGTTTCTGCCTGCTGATGGGACAAATCACCCTGCAGTATATACCCTTCAACACCGATACCGCCTTTCTGAGAATCAAACAGCAGGTGATTGGTCTAACGCACTACCGGTTGGCGTTTTTCACGCACGTCTACACCTCCATGTTCGTGCTGCTGGCCGGAGCCACCCAATTTTCCTCCGGCCTACGAGCCCGTCAACCACAGTGGCATCGCCGCTTCGGATGGCTGTACGTAGTGACCATCGTTGTCTTTGCGGCCCCATCGGGTTTGGTGATGGGCTGGTACGCCAACGGGGGCTTGAGCTCCCAGATTGCTTTTTGTTCATTGTCAGTAGCTTGGTTCTACACCACTATCAAAGCGGTTTCAACTGCTCGTCAGTTAGACTGGTCGGCGCACCGGGCCTGGATGATCCGCAGCTTCGCGCTCACGCTGTCGGCCATCACCCTGCGGGCCTGGAAGTTTACGCTAGTCGCACTACTGCACCCGCGTCCGATGGACGTGTACCGAACGGTGGCCTGGTTGAGTTGGCTGGGCAACCTGGTAATCGCCGAAATCATTATTTACCAAATGAAGAAAAAATGAAAAACTCTCTTTCCCTGTTAGCCTTAATTACTGCTTTCTACGGTTGTCAATCCGGCCGCTCCGAACTTCCCATTACCATGGCACCGGCAGAAGTAGCCGAAACGCCTCCGGTTGAGGTGGTCGTAGCGCCCAAAGTCCAATTAATGGACGAGAAGCAGGTGGCGGGTTACTACGTGGGTGACTTTAAGAATGTAGAGATAAGTCCAAAGACCGAACACATCCCCAGTAACCGAATTACGCTAATCATCGATGATTTCCAGAACGGTACGGTAGAGGGGAGAAGCATTGTGGCGGGTAATAACCGCCCGTTTATCGGAAGCTATACGGTTACCAACGAAAGCTATCAGGTTGAAGTCCAAGAACCGGGGGATGATCCTTACGATGGCAAATTCCTGTTTTTCGTTAGCGACAGTAAGTATCCGTTACGGGGAGAATGGCACGCGAACCGGGCGGACCTCAAGGGCCGACACAAGCGTTATCAACTACAAAAAAGAGAATTTGTCTATGATCCTGCCTTGGCGCTTCCCAATAGACTGAGTGGAATATACCTAGGCGACGATGACCCTGATTACGAAGAAGACGCCCCCGGTGAATTTTCTACCCATGATGTGCCAACTGTGAACCCATCGGCGCAGCGGTTAACCAACTCGGACGTTGAGAATATGTACAAGGCCGATCTTGAGATTCTGCGCAATTCCATCTATGCCCGGCATGGCTACTCGTTCAAAAATAAACGCATCCGCTACGTCTTCGATCACCACGTAGACTGGTACATTCCGGTTTCTACCGATGTGCGGACCGAACTGACGCAGTTAGAGGTGGCCAACATTGATCTGATCAAGCGCTACGAAGAGCACGCCAACCGGTACTACGATACCTTCGGTCGATGAACCTATCACCGGGCGGTGCGGGTGATCGAGAAACTGGTGCTTTCCGTCACATCGAGCAAATCTCGGTACTTGTCGAGCAGTTCTGCGTCTTGTTTCTTTTTGTTGATGTAGAGACCCTTGGGTTTGAGTTCGAAGCGGTACTCTTTTCCGCTTTTGATCAGGCCGTCGGCCAGCAAGGCTTCTTCCAAGCGGTTCACCGTGTCATCGAAACTGTTATGCACCTGAGCGTGCGCCTGAGCTTGGTCGCGCGTATCTGCCCGATACTGCTTCAGGCGGCGCTGGTTATCCTCTTGGAATCGCCGCTGTTTTTCTCTGAACACTCGTTGACTCTCCCTAAACTTTAAGCTATCTTCTTTGCTTTGACTGAACCGACGCGGTTGACCATTGTTTTGTTGCTGCATCTTCTCGAGGGCTCGCTCAATTTCCTTCAATCGAAGGCTATCGCCTTTGTTTTCATCATCAAACCCTGGTTGCTGTTCCATTTCTTCGGTCAGGCGTTTAAGTTCCTCTAACTTCCGGTTGGTTTCTTCATTGCGCCACGATTGTTCGTCTTGTAATTCACGTTGCAAGCGTTCCTGTGCCTCTTGCAACTCTTTCTGCAGGGCCTCTATTTCCTCCTCGCTAGTGTTATCCTGAAGGCGCCGTTGCGCTTCCTCCTGAAACTGACGCTGCTGCTCTTGCAACCGTCGGCTTTTCTCTTGCAGGTCACGTCCCAGTTGCTCTTGTTCTCTTTGTAGTCTTCGTTGCAAAGCCTCCATTTTCTCGTCGCTAAAAGTGCGCTGTAGCGAGGTGCCGAGCTCAGCTTGCAACCGGCTCAACTCCTGTTGCACCGAACCCAGTCGCTGCTGCAAGGCTTCGGTATCCACCGAGTCGTCCAGATACGTGGCTAGTTCTTCGGAAAAACCTTCCATCGTTTCGCTTAACTCCCCAATAGATTCTCTCCAAAGCGAGTCGTCCCAGGCGAAGTCGGGAAACGTATCGCTGCTGCTAAATCGCCAGTGGCGAAAGCCGTGGTGAGCAGCACTGTCTTCCTGGTCAAAGTTAAAGTTCATGTCGAAGGAAAAATTAGTGCTATCGTTTAAGTGAAACGAAAAACTACTGGGCTTATCTTTATCTTTACCAGGAATGGTATCTGATGCCATCAAAGGATCCGGCACCGCGTTCGTAGTACTTCCGGAATCACTGTCTTCTTGCGCTTGATTGGTTAACGGGGCAACGCTTACCTCCGTTCGACTAGGCAGTCGCTTTGAAATATCACTGAAGACACCGGACGTGAGCGGCGATTCGCTGGGTGCTGCCTTTCGGGCCAGTGTATCGCCTCCGGCCAGGTAGGTGACCACCAACAGCATCGGCACGATGAACCATCCCTTTGCGGCCAGACGCGTCGGCGAGATACGGGGGCCAACCAGGCGCTCAATACGCGACAGTAAGCTTCCTCGCCGCGGGGCAAAGGCCATCACCAGCGGATCGGCCGTATGTTGCAGCCGTTCGGCTTCGGCCAGGGCCTTGGCGTAGGCAATTGCGTTGCCATTCAGCGACACCGCCAGGTCGTCGCAGCACTTTTCGCGTTCCTCGCGCACCACCGACGACAGCCACCGAACGGCCGGATGATAAAAATAAAGGATCTCGACGAACGACTGCAGCACGTTAGTCAGGAAGTCTTGGCGACGGATGTGCGCCAGTTCGTGCGCGATGATGGCTTCAATCTGCTCCGCGGGGAGACTACTCAGCAAAGCGACCGGCAGCAGAATGATCGGTTTCAGGTGGCCAATCACCATCGGCACTTTCGCCTGACTTGAGGCGAGCAGCGTGATGGGGCGGCGGATGCCCAGGCGGGTGGCCAGGGTGACCACGGTGGACTCCCAGGCGGGGGCGGAGCAGGCGCGGTGGTGGCGCAGTCGCTCCAGGTACCACAGGCCCCCGGTCAGGCGAGCCGATAGAATCACCATACCGAAGAGCCAGGCCATCGCCACGAAATTGATGTAGGGATCAATCCACGCGACCCCAACGGCCACCCACGACCAATCGGTCGACTGGGCTGAGGACACCAATTCAGTGACCATGGGCGCTGCCGTCGCGGGCGGGGTCGTTGGCGCGGGATGGATGACTGCCGGGTGGGAAGTACTGCTTTCGGGGGTATACAAATTCACAAAAGTGTGCAGCGACCACCCCAGCACGACGATGATCGCTCCCAGGGCACTAGAGTACACCTGCGTCGGGCGGTGACGGATAAGCGGGCGGACCAAACAGAAGACTGCGGCGACTAGGGTGGCTTGCCAAAGGCTGTGCAGCAGCGTCCAGCCCAGGGCTTCGGTGAGGGAGTAAGTTATCATGATTTTTTGTTTTCAAGTTGAGCAATGAGGGCTTTGATCTGCTGTAGTTCTTCCGGGCTGGTTTTTTGGTGACCCAGCGCCTGCATCACCAGCTGGGAAGCCGAACCCCCGAAAGCGGTGTCCAGAAAGCGGTCGAGCAGCATCCGTTGGGTATCCGCCTGTCGGATGGCGGCGGCGTAGACGTGACTTCGTTGAGTGTCATCGCGCAGCAGCAGCTTCTTTTGCACCATGTTCTGCATATTTTTCAGGGTGGTGGTGTAGCCCACATCCCGAAGGTCAGCCAGATGGTCGTGCACCTCCCGCACCGTGGCCGGGCCGTGTTGCCACAGCACCTGAAGAATTTCCAGTTCGGCTTCGGTAGGTTTGGCAGAAAGTTGTTTTTTCATAGCTGGCAAGAAGGTACGATGGTTATCGTAGCGCAATGATATACGATTGTTTTCGTACTTGCAAGTAACTTACGATTTTTTTCGTAGTACGGGAAGATTATCGTGCGGAACCAGGTAGGGTAGAAGTTCGTATAAGGAAACAAATCGTACTATTGGCTCTAAAATATTACCCTATGTCCACTGCTGTTGAAACCTTATCTGACTATGAACTCGAACGGGGGAAACCTATGCCTAGCTTATTGCACTCCATTGTACAGTCTAACTTAATCGGTTTGCTGAGATCTATTTATGGTGAAACCTATCACATCCTTCCTGAACTTAGTATTGCTGCGTCAGACGACAGGCCACTAGTACCAGATATTACTATTTATCCAAAATTTGAAGTAGACTGGCAAAATGATATACTTCGAAGCCAGGAGGTACCACTGGCTACCATAGAAATCCTTTCTCCCAAACAAAACCTAAGCGATCTGAACGAGAAAGCACGACGCTACTTTGAGATGGGCGTCACCTCCTGCTGGATTGTGCTACCCAGCATGGAAGCCATCGCGGTGAACCACCAGCCGGGCAAATACCGCTTCTTCAGCGGCAACGAAACCCTGGTAGACGAGAAGATCAAGGTGGAACTGCCGCTGGCGGAGGTTTTTAAGTAGGCTAAAAAAAACGATCTACCAAGGTTACGTATCGCCAGTTAGTCTCCACTCCTAAGCATCCGCCAACCAAACGGCGCCGTGCTTATGAGACTGTTCTACTGTTTGCTCTTATTGAGTACCACCATTCCGACCCGGGGACAATCGACGGTTGATAAAATTTACCTACCCGGCGGGGAGACGATCAACGGTACCATCACCGCCCTTACTCCCCAGGCCATTTCATACACCCAAGGTTCAGCCGAACAAACCGTTACTGCCGGGCAGTGGGTGCTGGCCACCAAGCACACGGGCGAGTTTGCCCTGCCCGGCGGGGCCGCCTCTTGGCAGGAGGGAGCCGATCCCCAGGCCCACCGCATCATCCTTAATAACGGAAGCGTGGTTACCGCCCGCTCGCTGACCATTGACGGAGAAACACTCTCGTATTTGCCCATCGAAACGCCCCAGCGGCACTCACTCCCGGCCAAAGACGTCCTGCTAGTGTTCTACCGCGACGGACGCCACCAGCTGCTGGCCCCGGCGGCCGACGTGGCCCGCGGACTAGCCCACCTCCCGAAAAAACTCCAGCAACCGACCGCCTCTATTGTCACCGCTTCGGGAGGAGCTGATGACTCAGAGGTGCTGGTGCTGGACGACGAGCGCAAGGCCCACTTCGAGAAGATGGCCCTGGTGAAGGCCAACGACTTCGGCAAGTACCTCAGCATCGTGTCCAACAAAGACGAGGTGGAAGAAGACAAGCTGATGGCCGTGTCCCACGCCGTGATGCTGTTCATGAGCGACTCATCTAAGATTCAGGTGTCGTCACTCAACCAATCCGAAAGCAAGCAGTATACGGTGCCGGTGTACCTGGACCGGCTGCGGATGCTGCCCTACGATAAGGTGGAGCTGCTGTGGGTGAAGGCCATGATGGTGAGCAAGTTTCGCAAGGGCATGGACGGACGCTACTACGGCATGATTGCCGCCCAGCAGCTCTTCCGGGGCTACCTCGATAACGAAATTGTGTACCAGGACGTGACCGAAAAGGACATTGAGATCGTGCTCGACCAGTACGTGGTGTTCGACGAAGGGAAGCAGCAGAAAAAGTGGGACGTGCTGCTCTCGAGCGTGAACGTGAAACAAACCCGAGAAAAATAAGCGATGAAAAACTTTCTGCTTCTAACCGCTCTGTTGATCTGCGCCGCACTGTCGGTTCGGGCCCAGACTGTCTTATTTCCCTACGAAGAAAACTTTGCCTGGCAGGTGAAGCAAATTGACGAGTTCATGGATCGCTTCAACAATGCCGACTATACGCCTATCCGTCAGTACGTTAAGGACCAATACCAAATCAATGATGTAAGTCGCACCGACGTGCTGCGCAGCTTGTTTAACCTGGAGAAGCGGGCGTGGAACAAGCCGGATATTGTCCGTTTTTTAAACGAAGTGAGCGACTCGTTGCCGCCGCCCTACCTGGATTTCTACGACGCCGACTGGTACGCCGAACTGCGCTGCCAGGGCGTGCAGCACGGCAAGAAAGTGCTTTTCACCCTGGTGCTTTCCATCGAGCTGGATGAAGCCACCGGCGGTTCGCGCTGGATTATCAACAGCGTGGCGGCCGACTTCCTGCCGAAAGCCGCTGACGAGCGACTGGCCTTTGCCGTGGACGAAACCTACGACGTGACCAAAACGCTGCAACCCACCAGTTTTGGCACCGACTTCATGAACCTGGTGGATGCCCTGAAGGACACCGCCCACCTGGAAAGTTACGTGGTTCGGGGGGAGGTGGGCCAGCCGCTGACGGCCTTTCTAAACCAGCTTTACCGCCGCGAACTCACCTTCCGGCAGGTGGATCACATCGTGTATCACTTCCTGCAGGTGGAGGGATGGGTGTTTCAGGTGCAGGATTTTCACCGGGGCACCACCAACTCGGGCTGGCTGATCAACGAACTGCTGCCCCTGCCCGAAACTGACAAGCCTCATTACCGAGCAACCGTACTCCATCTGCCCTAAACCAACGATTATGCACACTAACTTACGGGTTATCTTTTTGTTATTGCTGCTAACGTGGCTCGGTTCTACCGCGCAGGCGCAGCAGGACTCGCTCAGTGACGACACCATCTACGCCATGAAGAAGGGGGCGGAGCGGGCGTTGCAGGATTACAACGCTGCCATGCGAGAACTAATCAATCCGCGCATCTCCAAGGCGTACCGCGATCGCATCGTTAGTGAATTTACCACCCCGGGCAGTCGGCAAATTTTTACCGAAGGGGCCTACGTGGTCTACGATTACGACGGCGACTATTTGCCTCCTCTGGACACCAAGGAGCGGCCGGTGCGCACCTACCTCACCGACTTCAACATCTTCTACCAGGGCACCACGGCCCAGCAAACCCTCGACGTGTACTACTCGCTGCAGCGCATCTACGACGTGCAACAAGATGCCGAAGGCTACTACGTGATCGTGGATTTTGAGAGCCTGTACGGCGGACTGCTGCCCCAGCCCCGGCGGGCCACGCTGCGCTTGCAGCCGCAAGAAAACCGATGGAAGGCCCTGATCAGCTACGTGAAGTTCAACATCGAGCAGGAAGCACCCGACAAGGGAGACGTAGCTCCCGCCGCCATGCCCTCGCAACCGGTAGAATCACTAGCAGAGGTGGAAGAACCGGCCACCCAGCAGGACCCGAAAACCGAGACAAGAACTGCCGTGGCACCCTCTGAAAGCGATTCCTCTTCAAATGAAGTTCTTAGCGGAGGTTTTCTCGGCATCCAAGACCGTTACACGCGGGGGAAAACCTACCGCATCGCCTGGAGCGCATCACCCGCGTCAGCCGTCACGCTCGACTTGTACCAAGGGCAGAATTTGGTAAAACCCTTGCAATCCGACCTCACCAGCAATGAGTATACTTGGTCGGTACCTAAAGAATTACCCAAAGGAAGTGACTACCACTTTCAACTCAAGCCTGAATCTACCGGATTACCGATACAGAGTGGTGTGTTCCGCATCAAGAGGAAAACCCCCTGGGGTATCTACATCGGGGTGTCGGTGGCGGCCGTAGCTGCGGCGGTGTACTTACTGCTCCCCCCCGATGATCCGAGTCCTGATCCTAACCCTCCCATGGTTGAGCCACCTTCACGCTTGGTGGACCCGCCCGCCTTACCTGGCAATTGAAAATCATTAATAACCTAGTCTCATGAAAAAACTGTTACTTGCCGTGACGCTGCTGCTGGTTGGCGCACTGGCCACTACATCAACCCAGGCGCAGGTGGCAGAGTTCGACCAGGCCCCCCGCGCTGCGTACTCGGTCACTAGCCACGGACGGGTCAACCTGCGTAAGGTGCACGTAGATGGAAACGATCACTTTATCATCGGAGAGTGGAGCGATGACATCACCTTTTACGGCTGGACGCCCGAACCGGAAGTTTTTTACCGGGGAGCGTACGGACCAGGCCAATTCTTTTTCGTGGTAGCTTCCACTTCGGCATTGCCTGCCCTGCGGGGCTTCACCAGCTTCGGAGTGGAGCCGGACAGCGAAGCCCACCTGAATGACATTGCCGTGCACGGTGATAATATCTATGCGTTAGGTTCCTTTTCGGGCATCCTGAACGTCGGTGACGGTGGTGACCGCTGGGAAACCATTGAATCGCTGGGCGAAACCGATCTGTTTCTGATCCACTGGAACCTAAAGGGCACTCTGCAAAGCGTTAACCGCCTGGGGAGCGAAGGGGGCGATTTCGGCAATAAACTGGCCATTGATGCCAACGGCAACTTGCTGGTGGCCGGGCGCGTTAACGGAACCACTAATTTCCTGTTCGATCCGGCAGATAACTGGATCAGCCCAATTACTAGCGAGGGGATGGACTTGTTTGTAGCCCGGTACAGCCCGGAGCTGGGCGACGGCTCTATCCTTGACTTAACTATTATGGGCGGTCCAGAGGATCAGTTTGAGGTAACCGGACTGCTGGTGGACCCGAACAACGACGTGTACGTGAGGGGGCAGTTTACGAAGGCCGTACGGGTGCGAGAGGCAATCTCTAACGGTAGGCCAGGCGAACAAACCGCCACCACCGCGGGAGGCAAACAAGTGTTCTTTACCCGACTGAACCAGAATTTAGCCCCTCGGTGGATCAGCGTGTTGGCGGCAAACGAGGAACTTACCAGCGAGGGCGATATGGATCTTGACCCCAGCTCGCAGCAGTTGCTCGCCCTCCAGGACGTTAGCCGTGAGCCTTCCTACCAAGGCCAGGCGCTGAGAACCGCTCCGCAGGGCAAAGACGCCTACGTTCTTCGCGTTGACGGAACCAACGGCAATCTGATCAATCACTTCTTGATTGGCACCGCCGACACCGAAGACGGCAAACAAATTGTGAGCGACGGGCAGGGAAACTACTTCGTGAGTGGTACCTTCCAGAGTGAACTCACCATCAGCCAGGGTGGCACCACCCGCACCCTCTCGCGCAATGG
Organism: Cyclobacteriaceae bacterium; assembly: GCA_965217305.1. Taxonomy (GTDB): domain Bacteria; phylum Bacteroidota; class Bacteroidia; order Cytophagales; family Cyclobacteriaceae; genus Tunicatimonas. Next base: position 88,114 of record CBDCHN010000012.1, on the reverse strand, counting down.
CGGAAAAAATACTTTTTTAGCGGCATTCTCAACATCAGGCAGCGACCAGCCTGACGACCGCTTGGTGTACCTGAGTGGCTTTTCGAACGCTGAAAATCTCTACGCCAGCCGCGGCATGACGATCTCCAACGAGGGGAGCGAACTGGAAGTGCATCTACCGTTTGTGTTTGACCGGGAAGCCTTCGGACTAGACGGTGCCTCGTTGCGACCCAATTCCTCGGGCACCTACGATATCTTCATGGGCCGCTATCGCTTTCCCAGCATCCCCCGGATCACAGAAGTGGTGCCCGTGCGAAAGGGTGACCGCTACGCGTTGGGTGCTCGGGGAATCCGGTTATTTAGCTCGAGCGATGATGATTTTACCTACCGCGTGGGCGATGGTAATCAGGCACTAGCGGGAGAGATCAACGGCACCATCGACGGCAGTGACCAAGTCTACGAGGTAGAACTGCCCGTTCCCGACACCTGGGTAGCAGGCACGGCCTACCCGTTGGTACTAGGCAAAAGTATTTACACCGGTTTCTACCAATCTACCGTGAGCATTCCTCCGATAGTCACTGCCTTGGCCGCCGATGCCTCCGGAACTTGCACCGAAACGTTTTCCTTGTCTGGTCGGTATTTTGGCTCGGCCTCGACCGGGGTGAAGGTGTTTTTCGACCGCGATGGTGCCGAAGTAAGCAGCGCTACGGTCTCGGCGGTAGCGCCCGCCCAATTGCAAGTATCGGTGCCGGGCGTATACACCAATACCTACCAAGTGCGGGTAAACGTGAACGGACAGGAAGCCACGGCGGGTAATTTCCGGGTGCTGCCCGCCATTACGCAACTGAGCAGTGCCACCGTGCTGCCCGGGGCCACCCTCACCGTCCAAGGCTGTGCCTTCGTGGATGCCACGCACGGCACCGACTTACTGTCGGTGAACCTGCGGCAGGAGGGGCAAGCGCCCATTGCGGTCACCACGTTCACGGTGGCTCCCGAGCAGCCCAACCAGCTACAGCTAACCCTGCCCGATCCGCTACCGGTGGGCAGCTATGCGGTGGAAGTAATAGTGAACGGGCAGGTGGCGGCAGGCAACCTCAGCCTGGAAGTGATTGATGCCAACACCACGCAGCCGCTGATTACAGCGCTATTGTCCGACGGAGAGGCCAGTCCGGGAGAAACGGTGACCATCACCGGCCAAAACTTAGGCAGCGATCCCAACCAAATTACCGTGGAAATTATTGAGGGACAGCCCCTTCCGGTAAGCACGGTAAATGAAGCGGGTACGGAGATCACCTTTACGATACCCACCGACCTTCCCCCCGGAGTCTACCCCAAGGTGATCGTGAAATTAGGCACGCAGTTGGCTGTTGGCACGCTATCTCTGCAAGTGATTGCGCCCGAAGCTCCTCCGCAAGAACCGACGGTGACCCTGACTCCCGACGCTGAAAACCCGCCAGTGTACGATCCTTCGGCGGAGCCGCTAACCCTGGGGGTTCAGGTGGCTGGGGTAGCCGACACCGACGAGGTGTTGCTCACGATCACCGGACTTTCCGGAGGGACGCCTCAGGAGACGGTGACGCTATTGCAAGCAGAAAAGTACCAGGCTTCCCTCACCGCTGAGCAGCTCTCCGACCCCCTGGGTTTTGAGTATCAATTTGTGGTGAAGAATGAAACAACCACGCGCGCCGCGTCCGATCCGGTGCGGGTGTACCGGCGCTATCCTGCCCAATCCATGACGCTCTATAAAGCCGACCAAGCCGTGCCAGCGGAGAAAGATTATCAGTTGGTGGCTATCCCCTTCCGGGCGCAGGACGTGCGTGAGGCCTGGACGGGTCCTGCATCCTTTAGCGCCGATAGCATTCGTCTGCTGCGTCACACGCCGGGTGCCGCCGAGTATCAAGAGTACGGATCGGGCTTCAGTCAGTTCGAACCCGGGCGGGGCTACTGGCTGCTCAAACGGACGGGCGTTCCCCTGTCCGTGCAGGGTACCGCAGTTGAGGTAGACTCCGCCAGCAATTTTGCTATTCCGTTGCAAGCCGGGTGGAACCTGATTGGCAATCCGTTTCCCTTTGAGGTTGGCCGGGGCTGGTTGGGCGACCGTGACCAGCGGGTGTTTCGCAGCGACCGCTACACCGAGGCGACGGGAACCTTGAAACCCTACGAAGGGCTGTTTGTGGAGAGTGATGAAGCGACCACGTTACTGGTTTCGGCGGTGAACGATCGCAACGCCCGCACCAGCGCGGAAGTACCGGGAATCAGCCGCTTTGAAAATCATCCGTTAGACGGGGACGCCTGGTTCGTAGGATTCACGTTGACCAACGGCTTGGTGACCAACCAACTGGCCGGATTCGGCATGCACCCGGAGGCGCGCGACGATGACGATACCTATGACGCATCACCCCTGCCGCGCTTTAAACAATTCATTGAAGTGCAGTTTAGCAACCCGTTGGGTAGCAGAGTTTTGGAACGAAGCGTTGTTTCAACCGATGACCAATATACGTGGCAATTCGCGGTAGAAACCGATCCATCCGCTCGGGAGGTGCGATTAGCCTGGAATAATCAGGGGTGGGGCCGCAATCATCGCGAGCTGTGGCTGCGCGACGAGGCTACGCAGCAGCTGATCGACCTGCGGGAGGTGGCCGAGTATACCTTTCGGCCCGATCAGCAGAGGCGGGAGTTTACCTTGCTCTACGGATCCGAAGTGGCGCTGGCCGACCAATTGCTGTCCGAGCGGGTGCAGGTTGGCGTGGCGTATCCCAATCCAGCAAGGGATGAGGTTGCCCTTTCGGTAACGATCCCCGCAACGAAAGTTGATTTATTGGCATCTTTCACCCTCATCGACGCCACCGGGCGCATCGTCCGGCACGGGCTGCAGCAATTTGCTCCCGGCTATCACACGCTGTCGTGGGAACGCCACGACGACGACCAACGTCATTTGCCTTCGGGAGTGTACTACTACCGCATCCGGGTAGGCACATCAGGAAAGCCCTTCACCGGAAAACTGCTCTACCATGAGTAAGCCCGCCGCCCGCATCACCGATATGCACGTTTGTCCGATGGTGACTCCCGGTCTGCCGCCCGTGCCCCACGTGGGCGGACCCGTGCTGGGTCCAGGCGTGCCCACCGTGCTCATTGGGGGCGTGCCCGCCGCCGTGCTGGGTGATCTATGCACCTGCGCGGGTCCGCCCGACACCATCCTGATGGGCTCGCTCACGGTGATGATCGGCGGCAAACCCGCGGCCCGACTGGGCGACCCCACCGCCCACGGCGGCACCATCACGGTGGGCTGCCCCACGGTGCTGATCGGGGGGTAATGATTTTCCTTCTCTATGGGGCTCCGGCCAATGTTGCTTACTAGGGCCTCAAATGCTCTTCGAAGAAATCAATCGTTCGCTGCCAGGCCAGCGCCGCGGCGGCTTCGTCGTAGCGGGGAGTCGTATCATTGTGGAAGCCGTGGTTGGCCCCGGGATACACGAAGGCGGCGTACTCTTTATCATTCGCCTTTAACGCCGCTTCGTAGGCGGGCCAGCCCTCGTTGACGCGCGCGTCTAGTTCGCCGTAGTGCAGCAGCAGCGGCGCTTCGATCGGCGGAACCAGCTCGGCCGCCGGTTGACTGCCGTAGAAGGGCACGGCCGCCCCCAGGTCCGGCAGGCGCACCGCCATCATGTTAGAAATCCATCCGCCAAAGCAAAAGCCGACCACCCCCACTTTTCCCGTACATTGCGGATGTTGCTTTAGATACTCATAAGCCGCAATAAAATCCTCCAGCATCTCCTCGCGGTCGCGCTTGCTCTGTAGTTCGCGACCGGCATCGTCGTTGCCGGGGTAGCCTCCCAGGGGAGTGAGCGCATCCGGAGCCAGAGAAATGAATCCGGCCAGCGCCGCCCGTCGACCTACGTCCTCGATGTAAGGATTCAAACCGCGATTTTCGTGCACCACCACCACGCCCGGTAGCTTTCCGTCGGCGTCAGCGGGTTGAGAAAGCAACCCCTTGATGGTTCCTCCTCCCTGCGGCGATTCGTAGTTGATGAACCCTGATTTCAGACGAGGGTCGTCCGGCGGCACTTGCAGGGTGTCTTGGTAGTTGGGCATGATAAACCCGAGCAGGGCCGGTAGGGTGAGTCCCCCGACGGCGTAGGCTGACAATTTGTCCAGAAAACTCCTCCGGTCCAGGCGGTTGTGGGCGTAGTCATCGTAGAGGTCAAATACCTCCTGACGGATATCCTCTTTTTTGATTTCTTCCATCCTTGTCGTTGTCTTTTCGTTCGTCCCAAATGTAGGCGATTTGCTTTCACAACGCAAAGCTTTCGGAGGTTGTAATGCAGTCAGTTGATGTAGTGTTTAACCCTCTCGCCAAACGTTTGAGCAACAAGATCGGGAAGTCGGCTGTGTCCGCTGGGTATCACGTGCATCGAGGCATCTATTAGGGCCGAGAGGTACTTGTTCAACGCTTTGAGCGTCAGTATCTTGTCGTAGAGCCCCAGGTAAAAGACAACCGGAACGTGAGAGGCCTCCAGTTTCCTTCTAATAGATTTCAAATCTAGGCGAAGGGCTCCGTAGAGCCGCATCGTATGAAAAACTCGGGCCCGTGCTTCCTGGCTACTCATTTGTTTGATCGTGATTTTCACCAGGGTGGTATTGAGAAGCTTATACCGGCGAAGCATCTCGAGCAGGAATAAGAAGTTGGCCGGATGCTGCACGTACCTTTCTAATCTTCGGTAGACGAAGGGTAGTCTTTGCGTTATTAACTCCACCACGTTCGCTTTGATGCCGTACGGAGCGATCAGATGGAGTTCGTCCACCCGGTCACCAAATAGCTGAAAGGTATACAGGGCCACTTTGCCGCCCAGGGAAAAGCCCAGCAGGCTGAAGCGTTCTACGCCCTCGGACCGTAGAAACTCTCCAAACATCGCTTTCCACCGTTTGTCGTTCAGGCAAGCCCGCTCATCCTGCCAGTCGCTTCCGTGGTAAAACAGTGAAACGCTGTAGATGGTAAAATCAGGAAACATGTTTTCGTAACGCTGAAACATGGAGGCATCCCGGCCGAAGCCATGAAAGCCAATCATTACCTGGGGGCCGGTGCCAATTTTGATGAAGTGTAGCATTGGTTTCTAGTGTTCGTTGAGCGTTCATAAAATATGATTGGGTTATTTTCTCAGGACTATTCATACGTCTTTGCCTCTTCCACCACCCGCTCGGGCGGGGCGTGCTGGTACCGATGATAGGCTTGTAAATAAGCGACTTCCGAAGCAGCCACCGGCAGTTCCGTTTCGGAACCATCCGCCGTGCCCGCCTGCACCGCTTCCAGGCTACGCACCCGCTCGGCCACCGCGGTGTTCACTTCCCTCAGGTAATTTTCCAGCACCGCCTCCAGAGCCGTAGCCGAAACGGTTTCACCAAAGCGGCAGGTGGCTAGCATCGCCGTGGGAAACAAATCGGTCCGGTAGCGGAGCCCATGCTCCCAGGCAACTGGTTCCAGGGGAGTGTTGATCGACAAGAAATCCTGGCGCAACTGCTCGCCGAACTGTTCGTAGGCTGGGCCTTCCGGATGGCGCAGCTGCACCGCCGCAAAGTGCACTCCTAGTCGGCCCATCTCATCGCGCAAGGTTATTGGCTCCACCTGCGTCAGGGCATCCTGGGCATGGTTGCCTGCGTCCCCCAGCAAGATCAAAACGTTGGTTTGTCCGGGCTGAAACACCGCCGATTGCAGGGCCTGCTGCAGGCCGTAGTAGACCGCCTCAGGATCGTCCTGATCGTACTGCACGTCGGTACTCAGGCGGCGCAGCCAGCGCGGGACGTCACTACCGCCGGGAGCCTCCACGTAGCCCCAGGCGCCTTCGGCCGCGTCGCGGTAGGCCGCGGCCCCCACCTGGCCCGAAGTGCCCGATAACAGCGGCTCTAGCGCGCTGGCACCGGCCTCGAGGGCGTTTTCCATGCCCGGCGTAGCGTCCACCACCACCATCACGTTGGTGGTTTGCAGCGCGCTCACCGTTTGGGTTAACTGCTGCTCGATGGCCTGGATGCGCGCTTGATCAAAGGTGTCTGCGGCGGCTATGCCGGCCGGAGGAAGGGCCGCCTCCGCGGGCATCGGCAGCTGGTGGTGCATCCACCACACCAGGGGAAACAGACCCAGGGTGAGCAAAAGTGCTACGCCTAGTTTGGTGCGGGCGGCGGTAATGTCAGGTTGGTTGATTGGTCTCATCTCAGTAGTAGTCTATCAGATATTCCAGAAGGTGCTCTTGCGCTTGCCCTGGTCCGGATCTTCTTTCACGAACACCGATGGGCGCGGCGGAGGGGGCGGGGGCGCGTCCGTCTTTTGCTCTTTTCCGATGTAGTCCAGCGCCGCCAGCTTGGCCATCAGGGTGGCCACGGTGTCCATCAACTTATGAACGGTATCCAGCGACTCGTATAGCGCGTGGTGGTCGTAGTCTAGTTCCACCGTTGCATTGATCACCGCTTCCAGGGTTCCCGGGTGGGTATCCGACCATTCGTGCAGGTAGCGGAGCATTTCCTCCTTACCATTGTCCGACATGCACAGCAAACACGTCTTGAGGGTGCGCGCCAGACGCACGTAGAACAACAGCAGGTGCACGGGTGGCTGGTGGGGCACCATCATCCGGTAGGCATCCAGGTGGTCGGCCACGAAGTAGGTGATCCGCTCGGCCCACTCCTGCAGGTTCATCGTTAGCGAGCGGGCTTCGCTCTTCACCTTGATTTTTTGCACCACCTGCCGGGCGTCTCCCCCGGTGCGGACCAAGCGCTCGGTGAGGGTGTCGTACCACTGCCGCAGGCCGGGATGGGCGCTCACCGTGGCGCAGGGCGGCAGGTAGCTGTCCGACACCTTTACCTCGTGCCCCAGCGAGCGCACCCGCGCCACCGACACGTGGTAGGTGCCCAGTTCGGTGATGCTCAACTGCTCGGTCGGCACGATCATTAGCTGGTAGGTGGGCATCGCGTCTGGATGGCGGACGGGCACTTCCTCAGGATCGGGCTCTCCCGTAGGGATACGCACGAAGGGGTTCACACTCACGATCACCTCGAACAGCGCCGGTTCGTTGCTCGACAGCTGGTACGAAGCGCGCAGGGGTTGTTCTTTCTCAGTCTGAACGTCGATGCGGGCCCCGCCCGAGGTCACCGCCTGGCAAGTATGTAACTGCACCACCATCTGGCGCGCATCCGACACCTCCACCCGCAGGTCCAATGAGGAATTGCCCCCCGCCCCTGGCAACAATCCGTAGTTGAAGGGCGTAATACCGCCCACCCAGGCGTCGCGCACCCGGTCGAGCCAGGCATTTTCGGTCTGCACGAAGTGCTGCTGACGGATTTTCATGCCGTCTTGCCAGTTCACCGTCGGTTGTTGTATACGGGGTATCATGGTTGTTCTTGGTAAGAAACGCGTACGGCACTCACCAGCTGGTTGGTTTGCAGTTGGTTCTGCACCACGTTGAGCGCGGGGTTGATTAGTTTTTTCTTCTGCCACCACCGCTGCGGATGCACGTAGAACACCCATTCGTTGGGCACCTGGTACTCCCGGATGGGTTGCTCGGCAAACTGCCGGTTATAGTCCAGGATAAACGAGTGAAACAGGTCGCCAAACAGGGTGTAAGAAGGAGCCACCACCGTAAAGATCGTGGGGTCAGACTGCTCGGGCGATTTGCTGAAGTTGAACCGGACGGGGATAGTCTGCTGAAAAGTGAGTTCGGGAGCGGGTTGATCCTGCGGATACTGCCAGGTGGAGAACAGGGGTGGGGGGATCGCTTTCCACAGGTGAAAGGCCTTGTGCAGCAGAAAGGGTAACAAAAAGCCCAGCAACGCCCCCCCCAGGGCAAAGGGCGGCCACGGAGGCTGCACCTGACTGACCACCAGGGCGTGGCCCAGCACTCCGGCCAGCGCGATCACCAGGGTGAGCAGCCCTTCGCGCAGGAACAACTCCGTTCGGCTCCAGGGCAGGGTGCGGTAGAGCAGCACGACGTGAACAATGCCCACCAGGGTTCCCCAGGTGGCTAGTAGCCAGTACCACGGCGCCGGAGCCAGATCAAAGACCAGTGGTAGCCCCGCCGATAATATCAGCAGCACCGTCATGGTCAGGGCGTAGCCCAGCAGTTTGCCCATCTGAAAGGTGGGAAGGGCCCGGGCGGCCAGCCCCAGTAGCGTGGCCGCAACCACCAAAAGGCCCAAAGAAAAGTAGTAAGCAATCATCTCAAGTACGTAGTATGTCCTAACCGTCCCACAAACGAGGTGTCGTCCTCCAAGCAAAAAGCTTGGTCGTCGGCTTCCACCTCGACGTTTAGTTGATAGTCAACGCCCGCGGGCAAAAGGTAACCGGCCAACCAACCAATGAAGCGATTTGTGGCCCCGCCTTCCAACAACGACCGCAGCTGCTCACCCGCCACCGGACCGACCGTCAGTTGCCAGTAGGGCCACGGATCATCGAGCGCGTCGCCCAGCACCGCATCGTGCCCCAGCGTTGCTTCCCCCAGCGGGACGGGCGGTTGTTCGAAGGGGGCCGACTCGAGGTGGTACTGCGGGATAAGTTGCACCGGCACGGACAGCAGAAAGGCAAAACAGCGTTCCACCTCGGGGAGTTGCCCGGCCAAGCGGTGGAGGTGGGGGACCAAGAACAGGAACCGCTGCTGCTGCGCCGCCGGTAGCTCGGCCGGAATGCCCCACAGCTTCCGTAAAAACGCTCCGGCGCGGCTGCCGGGTCGGGCCGATTGAAAAAAAGCGTGCTCCTGGTGCTCCAGGGCGATCTTTTGTCGGTAGAACTCCTGGTCCAGGGGCAGGAAGAATCGACGGGCCTCCCGTTCTTCCCGCCGGTTCTGCTCCACTTCTTGCACCGCCGCTTCGGTATCAATACCGGTTCCGCCCGCTCCGCCTTCGTGAAACATCCCCTCGGGCAGCATGTCGTAGAGCCCCTCCCGGGCAACATCGATTCGGATGGTCTCCGTTTGCCCAACGGGCGGGGTCACCGCCAGGATATCCGCATGGTACGACCGACGGAAGGTGCCCTGCGGACTGATCAGCACCGGCCAGTCTTCCGACGCGGTGGTGCTTAGCAGTTCATCCACGTAGCGCTCCAGGGTGAGGTTGGGCAGCGATGGGGCGGCAGTGGCTGGGGTGGCGGTGGGCTTACGCATGCTCCGGCATTTCCACGACCAACGGAAACTGCAACGAGGTGCGCGCGGCCAGGTGCGCCTGCAAATCCTGCGTGGCCACCGCCCGCTCGGCCGCCGGTAGCGCGTCGGTGATCACCCGCACGATCACCGTTCGCTCGAAGGAGCGTCGCGGGTGCGCCGAGGGCCGCAAGCCCCGCTGCACGGATACGCTGCGCACCACCTCGCCCAAGAACCCGCGGCACGCCGCCCGGATGTCTTCCTCGGTGACCAGCGCGTGCCGCGAGAGCAAGGCGCTGCGCAGGGCGTGCTTCCGCTCCTCGTCGTTGGGCTGGGCCCGACCGCCCCGGGTGGGGGTGAGGGTGATCGTCGGACCCTGAAAATCGGCCGCCCCGGGAGCCACCGCGGCGCTGCCCGACGGCACTCCGTTGGCTTCGGCTCCCGCCGTGGACCAGTAGTTGATCCAAATATCCTCATCCTGCTGAGCATCAACGATGAGGTAGTGCGTGGCATCGGGACGAGCTTGCTGTTCGACCAGTATCTCTAACCGAGCAATCTGCTGCTTCAGGGCTTTGATCTCCTGGGTGAGCCGCTGGCTTCCGGCGGCCTCAAAGGCGGCGGCCTCGTCCCGCAGTTGGTTCAGCAGGTAGTCGAGCAAGTCGGTGGCCTGCCGCGCGTCGAACTGCCCTACCCCGTGCTGGCGGACGGTGTAAGAAGACGGGTTGTGGTCGTTCCCCGACGGCAACGGAGTGCGGGTGAATGCCTTGCCCGCGCTGGTCGCCACCCGGTGCACATCCAAAAAGTGGTCGGGGGTGGTGAGCGGCACAATGCGGTTGGTAGTGCTGATCCGGTACGGACGCTTGCTGCCCTCGAGTTTCTGGTTGAGCACCGGGAAGCAGTTGATGGTGCACCCCAAATTGTTGGCTGCCTCCGGGGGTAGGCTCACGGGCAGCTCCACCCGAAGCCAGCGGCGGGGCAGGGCATCAACTGCTGCGTTGGGAAAGGTTTCTCGGAGCACGACCGGCACCTCCGCCGGAGGCAGGGCGGGCAGCGTAACGGTGACAAACTGGGAGTGGTAGGCCTGCATCACCCGCTGGCGCTGGGTTTCCGCTACCGGTACCGAACCGAGTCCGTCCGCTGAAGGAGCCGCTGCCGCCCCGAAACCCAACCGGCTTTCCAGCGCTTCTTCCCCAGCCAACCAGCGCAGGTAGGGCAGCGCGGCTTGGTAGCGGCCACTGTCCGGCACGTTGATCCAGTTCAAATAAAAGGTGAGTTCACCGATGGGCTCGGGCGACTCCGGCAAATCAAGGCCCAGCCAGAGGGTGCGGGCGGGCAATCGTTGGCCTTCCGCCGCCACGGCCATGGCTTGCTTTCGGAGGAGCGTTTCCACGGCGTACAAGTGCTTGCCAGTGGCCAGGTGGGTCACCTCGCCGCTGCGCAGGTGAAGCGGAGCGGCGGGCGAGAAGGTCAGGTTTCTTTTGGTGGCCTGGGGCGGGTTGGTGGTCACCACCTCCTGGGCCACCGTGAAGGCGTCGGTCACGCTGAGTTGATGCCCGGCGGAGGTCGCTCGGGCGTGCAGCAGGGTGTGGGCCGGGGTGGGGGAGGTGGTTACCTCGGGCAGCAGCAGCTGCGACAACTGCTTGATGGTGCGCGGATAGGAGTGCTGAAAGGCCTGGGCGGTACGCTCGAACTCCACCGCGCAGGCACCGAACAGCAGATCCACCACCGGGTCGAAGCCGTCCATCGCGGCTTCATCAAAGCCCCACGTCGCGGCGGCTTGTTTCAGCAGCCGTTGCTTGATTTTGTCGCGTTTAAATTCCTGGGGTTTGAAGTGGGTAGACACGGTGGTTAGGCTAAGGATAACGGACTAAAGAACATGTACTCGCGGTGCAGCAGGCGCTGGTTGGTGCGGCTGATGGTGCCTTCAATGGTGATGGTGATCCGTTTGCTGTAACGGTTCACTTTCCCGGTTTTGGGGTCCGCCACCGGCAACTCGTCTACGGTGACGGACGAAACCACTTTCGACAAGCGTTTTTCGTAGTCGCCGATGGTCTGTCGCACCAGCTCCTCCAGCTCGTCTTTCCAGCGGTGGATGCTCTGGATGTTGTCGAAGTCCTTGTCCCACACGTAGCAGCCGTAGGCCGGATCGTAGCGGGAGTCGTGGTAGTGGGTGCGCAGCAGCAGGTGGATGTGCTGCCGGATGGCATCCTCCTGGTTCAACAGCGGGTGCTGACCCGGCCGGGTAAGCTGGGCGCATTGCAAGGGAAGTCGGTAAAATGGTCGCATACTTAGTTGATTTTTACTATCATTCCCTTTACGGTTGTTTGGAAACCACCATCCAGCGTAGCATTGGAAGTTCCCTTGACAGTAGTCTGCGCTCCGCCCTCAGCAGTTAAGTTAGCTTTGGCTTTCATTTCAAGGTTGAGGGCTTCCAAGATTGTGTCCTGGGTGCTGTCGATGAAGATGTTGGCCATTGCCTTAATGACTGCGTCTTTTTTCTCTGATGCCAAGAACACGGAGCCTTCCGTGGAGTAGGCAGAAAAACTGTCAATGGCTTGGGCGATGATTTTTTCGTTGATCCGAATCCCACTAAACTCATCGGGGTTGTCAGGATTGGCGGTGCGGGTCATCTGAATTTTGTCGCGGGCACTCATGGTGATGCTCTCCTCGGCCACCATACTGATGTTTTTGGCGTTTAGGTTGAGCTGCCCCTTGGTCTCGATGGTAATGGTGCCCTCGCCTTCCATCTCCAGCTTGATCTCGTTGTAGTGGTCCTCGTCCTTGCGGTGGTAGATGTGAATCTTTTCTTTGCCGCCCGAGTCTACCAACCTGATTTCGTTGCCGTTGCGGGTGCGGATGATTTTGGTGGAGTTGCTGGGGCTGGCCCAGGGTTCGGGTTTGGACTCCCCGTGGTACACGTTGCCTAGCACGAAGGGCCGAACGGGCTGGTTGTGCTCGAAGCCCACCAGCACCTCGGTGCCGATTTCCGGGATAAAGTGAAAGCCGTGTAGTCCGCCCCGTTCTCCCTTACCGGCGTAGGGCTGAATGATGCGGATCCAGGGAGTGGTTTCGGAGCCTTCCTGCCAGGGAAACCGCACTTTAACGCGTCCTAGTTTGTCGGGATCGTTGTTGTCGGTCACCACCGCCCGTTGGGTTTCGATGCGCGGGTGCGGCCGGTAGGGCGGCGGGGGCAACTGCACGTCGGCGGGCACGGCGGTGAAGCTGTTTTGGTAGCTGCGCGTGCCGCTGATGTGGTGGCTCACTGCCGTGATGATGTACTTGCCGTGGTTGTGCTCGTTGGCCGCTTCGCCGGTGATGTTGACGATGGCACCAATGGCCAGGTGCGGATTGTCGCTGTTGCCGTGCATCTGCACCATCCCGGCGGTGGTGGTATTCTGACGCACGCGCACTTGGTGGTCGAGGGCCGGTTGATTTTCGAGATTGGAAGGGGCGATGTTAACGGATTCTTGCTGGTAAAATGCCTGCGACTGTCCCAGCGCAAATTCTCCGTAGGGGTCCAGGGGCGGTGGTGATGCTTCCTGCGAACGACTACTGAATACCTGGTTGGTCAGGTAATCGTAGGTATAGTCTTTGGTTCGGGTAGGTTGCAGGCGATAGCTAAAGTCGAACGTGAACAGGTCTTTCACCAGGGGCAGCTCCAGTTCAGTGCCCGCCAGTTGGTTGCCAAATACCAGTTGGGTGCCGTCGTAGTAGCACCAATCCCCCAGGGTAGCCGCCGCGCGCTGCAAAAAAGCGTAGTTCGACTCCTGATATTGCACCACGTAGTCTATCGGTTCCTTGTACGTTGGGTCAACGATTGTCTTGAGACTATGCGGCACGTTCTCCAGCGTGGCGTTGACGATCTCGGTGATGGTTTTATCGGTGTAGGAGCAACAGTGCGGCAGTCCCTCCAGCATGATCGTGGGACTCTGACCGCGCAGCGTCACGCTGCGGTCGCCGTTGTCGAAGCGGTTCACGGCCACCTCGGTCACCACCCCGGTGAACTCGTGGTCGGGGTCAGACAAGCGAAACAGTTCGGTACCGAACGACAGATGAAGCTCCTGCCCGATAAACCGCTTGGATTTCTCCACCACGTCGGTGTCGATTAGCCGAAAAGCATCGGTGGCCAGAGAAATCTCAAAGCTATGGTGCCGGTGCACGTCTTGCGACAGGCTGATCCCGGCCACCGGCGACAGTTCTTCACCGTTCACGGATAATTTAACACGTACTTGCTGGGCCACGGGGAGAAGGGGGTTAGGAAAGCTGTTTTAATGATCAAGGTCTTGACGTGAAGCTATCGTGAACGATGATAAAAGATGACGGAGACGAACGCTTATATGCGCACAAAGTAAAACACCGCCCGCAATCTGCCATCCTCTACCAGATCCAACGTTGGTTCGGTACCACCTCCACTAAACGAAAGGCGGAGTTGTTCGTCGGTCAGGTTTTCAACCGTGTAGAGTAGGGGGCCCTCTCCGCTGTTCAGCGTCAGGGTGTTGCCCGACACCGTCCAATTTCCGGCGCCGTCTCCCAAATCGCTGTACGTACTGGTGAAACTTCCATCCGCCACAAATCGGATGATCTGGCCCGTCGTCTGGTAAATTTCCGTTTCGGCATCCTCTACAAAGCCACTGACATCAGCATCTGACAGGGTAACGCCCGCGGCGGCGGATATCTGCCGGATGTAATCACTGTACTCTTTTCCATCAATAAGAATTGAGACATCAGTTGAGCCCCAATCCCCGATAATATTTGCTTCAATGTTGCCCGGGTCATCCTCGCCGCCGCTACCACCGCAGGCCATCAACAGGGCCGGGGGGATGAGCATCAAATAGCGTATAAATCGTGCGTAAGTACTCATAGTGTTAAGAGGTTTAGTAATTTGAAAAGACAAAAAGATTTGTGTAAGCGGTTTTAACAGTAATTTCAACTAAGGACAATCTCCCGGCGCCCTTCGTGAATGAGCCAGCCCTTTTCGCGCAGGTGCCTTCGGTGCGGATCCACCAGAAAGTAGGAAGAAATATGGGTCGCCACCCAACGGTCTTCGCTGATGATATTGTCCTCAAAAGTTCGTCCCACCTCTTCCACGTGCCAGATTTCATCTCCGGCGCGGGCCATCACCTGGGTGGTTTGGCGAGAGCTATCAATGGCGGTGGTGGTGGCGGCAAAGACCACTCCTCCCACTGCGCCAACGGCTCCCAGCGGCATGAACGCCAGCCCCAGGCCGAAGAGCAACCACGGGAAAGTTTCGCCTCCCTGCAAATCCTCATTGAGTGAGTTCATAAAGCTACGGTTTGACGAAGTGAAGGTGAGCACTTTCTGCACGCTGCGCAGTCCCCGCAAAAGGTTACTTAATCCGTTCGTAGGCACGTGGATAATTCCCCCACGCCCCGCCTGCGGCGAGATCAGGCGATTTTGTCCTCCGGAATGCGCACTAAAGCCATACATGGTGGAAGTGGGTAAGCGCTTCCCGGATTCGCGTCGCAAGCGGGGTAGTTGGTTAATGAAAGACTGGCTCATGCGGGTGGGTAGTTGATTGGCTTAGCGGGTAAAGGTAAAAAGCCATCGTATAACAGCATCTTCCGATCCTTCCAATCCCAAGTCGGCATCTTCATCGAGTTGAGCGAGCAGGTGCAATTCGCTGCCGGTGAGCCGTTCAATGGTGAAGATGCCTGCATCATCGCCGTCGTCGATGGTCAGGGTATTTCCAGAAATTACCCAGGTTCCTGACTCGACGGTGCCATCTTCATTATCGGTAATGAGTAACGTTCCGTCGGATTTAAACTCCAGTACGCTGGCTAACTCCTCAGCATCCGACTCAGTTTCCTCCGTAAACGCTTCCAGTTCTTCGTCCGTGATAGGAATACCCAGGTCAGCGTATAATTTCTTTACGTAATCGCGAAGGGATAACCCGTCCACAGTAAATGACATTGATTGCCCGCGCCAGGTGCCCACAATATCGCCTTGCAAATCAGTTGTTTCTTCGTCGTCGCCCCCGCAGGAGGCCAGCAGACCAAGGCTCAATAGGCCAAGAATGAGGTAATTTAATCGTAACTGTTTCATGGAAGTAAGGGTGAGTAAGTGGTTGAATAGGAAAGTGGTTGGATAAACTGGTTTGAACGAGCGATCAATAGGCCGGGGATAGCGTGACTCCCGAGCCTGCCGATCCGCGGTACTGACTGCTGCCAAAAGCCAGCAGTGGATAAAAAACAAAGGGCAAAAACACCAGGCCGATGGTATACAACTCGGTTTTGCCGAAGCTCTTGGCCAGCAGGTTGGCGACCCATATAGCAATAATGAAGTTCACGAAGGGAATAAACATCAGCAACACCCACCACACCGGCTTGCCCACAATCTCGAGCAACACCACCAGGTTGTAGATGGGAATCAGCACGGCCCAACCCGGTTTACCGGCTTTGGTGAACAACCGCCAGCCACTGGCGAACATCAGGATCAAAAAGGCGAAGTAGACGACGTAAAACAGGGGAGAGATAATTTCTTGATCGTTCATGAGAATTTGGGTTTGGTTTATTGACGAGTGAAATGATATCGGTTGATGTATATATGATTGGGACGACCGCCGCCTTGTATCGCCCCAAAAGTGCTTTCGGCAAACAAGCGAAGCGAGGTGGCGGTAAGCTCAGTGATGGTGTTATCTATTTCGTCTCCACCCTGTACCCGTAGCACGCTGTCGGCCAACACCTCCCAGGTGCTGCTTGGGGTAGCGGCCGGACTTTCTCCGGGCAGCCGCAGTTCGAAGCCGCCGCCTTCGCGAAACTCATAGATGAAACCGGCTAACTCTTCCGGATCAAATTCAATCTTCATTTGTTCAATTTCTTCCGCAGTGCGCGGTGAACCAATGGCCGCATATTCTCTCGGAAAAAACTCCTCGGCGAGGAGCCCATCAATGGTCACGTATCGGTGGGTCATCAACCAGGGGCCGGTGAGTTGGGTGGTGAGTTGGTCAATGACCTCCTGCTGCTGCATGGCTTCCTCGTCGGCTTCGCCGTTGGGAGTGCAGGATAGAAGCCCTAGGAAGAGTAAGGAGTAAATAGGCGATAGGTACCGATATTGGTATTTCATGGTTAATTGGTAATAACTAATAATTGGTTTAATAGCTGGTTATTTCTTTGCAGCAAACATGCTTGCGCATTTGGATGATTTGCTCGGTGGTAAGCCTGGGAGTAGCCTTCCTATTGGATGAATAAGCGTACATCAAATTGTACATGCTGTTGCTGTGTACCTGCGGAAAAGCAGAAGTGAGTAGCACGTGACCCACCTCGTGGGCGGTGTCCCAATGAGAAGCATTGCTGGCTACCGTAGCCGCGGGACGATTGGTTGCGTGCCCCCCGCAGCCTAGCAAATTGGCTTGGCTAAATTTGTTGATGTAGTACACCAGTATTTCACTAGCACTGACAGCACCTCCCAGCCCGTGGAGTTCGTGATAGTCGCCCGAGTTGATGGTCCAACCGCATTGTCCGGTAAGATTGTAGAACTTCTTCGTCTGCTCTTCCGTAAGTAACAAACTCTTCCCACTGGCCATTTCAATCTTGATTCCGTACTGCGCGTAAATGCGTTCTGTGCTTTCCAGAATTTTATTGAAGGGAACCCGGGTTAAGTTAATAGACCGGAAATGTAGGCGCACCCGATGGTTGAAGGTGGATAATGCACGGTCTAACACAGCCAGTGTCTTTGGTCCAATCACACCGTCTTCTACAAGCCTGTTTCGTTTTTGAAACTGCTTCACTGACTGGACGGTCTTGGGGCCAAAATCACCGTCAGCTCTTGAAAATGTGTGCCCTAAATCGTACAGAGCCTGTTGAAGCAGATGCACGGAATGTCCGGAACTGCCTTGTCTGTAAACTAGGCTGGCATTTACTGCTTGAAAGCGAGGGGAGGAGAGAGCCATGATGCTACGGAATTGAATGAAGCTGATAATTAAATAGGTAAAAACGTTACCCCGACAAAGTCTTCTGGGAAGACTTTGCCCTTGAGGTAGACATTTATTTGCTTACACTGGCCACTCATTTTCATAGACCGCCGGGCCGCCGTCGCCTTCGATGGTGAGCTCGCGGGCCGACACCACAAAGGTTTCCATCATGTTCTCGCCGCCCTGCCAGCTGAAGTTCTCACCGTACTCCACCAGGTAAGCGTCCTTGAACTTGATGGTCTTGATGGGCTTCTCGTCGTCGGTGTCGTCCATGATTTCGATCTGCCCTTCCTTGGTTTTGCCCTGCCCCAACACCATCCAGGTGGGAAGGAAGGCACTCTTGGTCGACTCGATGGTCATTTGCACCGTGCCGCCGCGTACCGCTCCCGACGGACGCCCGGAGGCGTCGATGTCGCGGTTGAAGCTGTAAGAAAAGTCGATCACGCGGGAATCGTCGATCTTGTCGAGGTTAAGTCTTGCTCGTACTGCCATGATTGTTTGGAATTTAATTGGTTAAACTGAATTGGTTAAACTGAACTTATTGAAAAACTTGATGATTCTACCTACTGCCTTTTCATTTCAAACTGATCCAGCCCTCCGGTGTCGGGTCCGGTTTGGTATTCGCCTCTGATCAACAGTGAAGTCATATTGCCCAACACCGCCGTTAATTCTGCACTGGTGGCCGCTTGGTCTGATTCGTTAAGCCAGCCTTCCGATGCGTCGAGTTTAATACTGTACTTTGTCCAAGTCAAAGCAGGAAACGACTCAAATCGTAAGGAAATTTCGGTCCCGTTTCCACCAATAACGACGTCTCTGGCTTCAAACTGGTTGTTCATCCTGCTGTCTTGTATGAGCCAGAAGGAAAGCTCTCCTCCTAGAAAAGCTGATCGATTTCCTAAGTACTTCGAGGGGGCGGAGAAATACCAAACCCCACCGGCAACGTCATCATCCGCGTAGATGTAGCCGGAATCATCCAGCCCCTTAAACGGAGAGTAACTGGCTTCTAGGTTTGATCCGCCTTGCGCGTCACCGACGATGGTCCACCCATCCGCGTCGTTGTCAAATGCGGATGGGATGACATCTGCTACCGGTTCATTTTCCTCTTCGGAACATCCAACGATGGCCAACGGTAGCATGGCAAGTAAAGTGATTTTTAGTAACGAGTTCATTGTTGATATGGATTTACTACTGTGAAATATTCCTTAAACTTAAAGCAGTCCCCGGTCGGTGCCCTCACCCGGTGTGGCGCACCGACCGGAACCGTGACTACTGCTCGGCGTACTCCGATTGCCACTCCTCGGCCGTATCACCCTTGGTGCCGCCCAGCTTCAGCATGAAGTTCTTGGCGGGGAAGAAGGGCGTCAGGTGCAAATCAATGTTGATGCGCTTGGTTTCGGGGTCTTGCTCCAAGCGCATCAGTTTGTAGTCCTGAATGATCTTGTCGCTGCCCATGATGCTTTTCAAATACTTGCTGATTTCTTTGCTCAAATCCTTTTGCACCTTGGGCGTCCAGTTCACGAAGGCCTGCCGGTTCAGGAAGTCGATGATCACCTTGCCCACGTAGTCAAACACCCGCACCACCGAGTAGGTCTGCAAGCCGATGTCGTTGCCGTTGTACAAGGTTTTGGCCGAAAACGCCATCACCTTGTCCCATTCTTTTACCATTGGCACCAGGCCGCGCTTCTCCAGTTCCGAGATTTCGCTTTTCTTCAACGGAAACGATACGCCGTCCACCTCGTTCAGGCCGCCGTGCATTTTGCCGGCCGTGGGCTGGGCAATCAGCGTGCTGTAGATTTTTCCGGCCAGCGCCGTGGAAGGCGGCAGATACATCGGCTCTTCTTCGCCCAGCTCTTCGTACTTGTCGCGCCCCACCAGCCAGTTACAGGTCATCAGGGCGTTCGAGCGGTGAATCTCTCCGCCGGTCAGGTTGGCTGCGTCAAACTCTTCCATCACCGCGTCGGGGTCTTCCAGGTGGGTGAAGTCGGTCACCAGCATGGTTTTGTTCTGATGGGCAATCTTGGCCCACTTTTCCACCACCTTGTTCGATCCCAAGTAGCCGGGAATCACCAGCAGCGAGTAGTTCTCGCGCAGGTCCAGCCGGTCGTGCCGGGCCTTCAGCTCTTCGGTAATCTTGTCAATCACCATGGTGTTGTCCAGGTCCTTGAGCCGCTCCAGGTCGGTGTTGAAGATGGTTAGGTTGCGCACCTTATCCACCTCGGCGTTCTTGAAGAACATGGCCAGGGTGCGGTAGCTGCGCTCCAACTCGTTGGTTTGCTCCAGCGCTTTTTTAAGGTTATCGGTGAGTAGGCTTTCGGCCGACTCCACTTTTTCCTGCGCTTGTTCCAGCATCGCCGACACGTCGTCGCTGCTACTGAGCAGGTCGTGCCAGCGCTGCAGTTGTTCCTTGAGCTCGCGCCGATCCTTTTTCTTGGACGACTCGTTGAGGAAGATGTTTTTGCGCGCCTTGCTGTCGGGGTTCATCACCTTGGCCCCGGCCACGGATGATTCCAGTAGCTCGAAGCCGCCGTACTCGATGAGCGCTTCGGCACTCTCGTCGAGGGCCTGCCTGGGATTATCAAGGGTGGGACGTTCGGCGGTGGCGGTGGCCGCGGCTTGCGGTTCGGTTTGGAGTTTTTCTTCAGCCATGATATTATGAGTTTAGAAGGTATGAGAAAGGTGTCTACGCGGCGTCGGCCTGATCAATTTCCTGAATCATGGCTTGCAAAGCCGCCAGGTAGGCCGCTTTCGCCTTCGGATTGCTCAGGGCCGACTTGAGAATTTTATTGGATTTGAGTTGCTTGATAAAGGTGTGGTAGTTGTCCTGTTGGGCGTTGAGTTCTTTCAGAAAATCACTCTGCTCGGTGATGCCCTGCTTGGTAAAGTCGCCCACGTTCTTGAACTGAAACTCCTCGTTGACCGGAGCACCGTCTTCGTTGGCAAACTCCACCTTGGCACTGGGCTGGAAGTGGTCGAACACCTCTTTGAGGGTTTTGAGGCCCGTCACCGGTTCGGGTTTGGTGGGCTTGGTGGTGAGCTTCTGCGCCAGCAGCGTGCGGTTAGACGAGATCTGCGTGATGGCTTCAAAGGATTGCTGGGGCACCAATTGGCCGCCAATTTCTACTTGGTCCATGGGGTAGGGGGTTACTGGTTAGATGGATACTGGATGCTGGATATTGGATGTTAGATACTGGATTTTACTTAGGCTTTAATTTAGACGCGTTTGCAATAATTCTGGGGCGCGTTTGCAACGCGTCACCTGCATATTGTTGTTTTATACTTCTTGGTAAGAGCCACTACACTATGTTATTATTTTATACTTCTTGGTAAAGGCTACCGGTCGAAACGTAACCGATTTAATAGCTCCAAACGTGATTTTTTTCTTTGTCTACGTCTAATCTAATCACGCTGCCCGCTTTCACCTGCTCGCCAATGATCAGGCGCGAGATCGGACGGCGCAACTGGTTGCGGATCACCCCGGTGAGCGGCCGCGCTCCGTACTCGGGCGTGTAGCCCAACCGCGCCAGGTGCTCGGTAGCCGCTTCGCTGATTTCCAGGCTGATGCCCTGCTTGTCCAGTTGCTGCAGCAGCTTCTTAAGGTGAATGTTGAAGATCTTCACCACGTTTTCTTCCCGGATGGGGGCAAAGGGCACCATCTCGGTGACGCGCGCCAGAAACTCGGGCCGGAAGTGCCCGCTCATCACCTCCATCAGCTCCGCCGAGGTGGGCAACGCGCCCGCCGCCACCGCGTCCATAATGGGCCGACTTCCAATGTTGGAGGTGAACAAAATCACCGCGTTTGAGAAGTCGCCTTCCTTGCCCAGCCGGTCGTGCAGCTTGCCCTCGTCCATAATTTGCAAGAAGATATCAAACACCGAGGCGTGCGCCTTTTCTATCTCGTCGAACAACACCACCGCGTAGGGCTTCTCGCGAATCTTGTTCACCAGCACGCCGCCCGCCTCGTAGCCTACGTAGCCCGCCGGAGCGCCCAGCAGCACGGCGGCCGAGTGTTCTTCTTTAAATTCCGACATGTCGAAGCGCAGCAGCGTGGTTTCGTCATCGAAGAGAAACTCGGCCAGCGACTTGGCCAGTTCGGTCTTGCCGGTGCCGGTGGGTCCCAGGAAGAAGAACGAGCCGATGGGCTGCCCCGGCTTCACCAGTCCCGAACGCGACTCGAGCACCGCGTCGGCGATCACCCGGGTGGCGTGGTCTTGCCCCACCACCCGCTGCCGCAGGTGCTCGTCCATGGCCAGCAGCTTCTCGCGCTCCTGCGTCTGGATCTTGCCCAGCGGAATGCCCGTCTTGTGGGCCACCATCGCCGCGATGTCGGCCGGGTCCACGCTGCCCTTCTTCTGCTGGGTGAAGGCCTGTAACTGCTCGATGATTGTCTGCAGGTGAGTGGTCAAATCTGCTACCGTATCCGGCTCGGCTTCGGTGAGTGAATCGGGAAGCTGGCTGATCAAAATTGGACTGATTTTGTTATGTATTTCCCGTTCGAACCAGCGCAGATCATCCAGCGATACCTTTTCTTCTTGGGTTAGCGCGGTGAGGCGTTCCTGTAACTCCGCGAGTCGAGCTTCCGAGGTTTCGTCGGCCATGCGGATGGCGGCCATGGTGCGGTCCAGCAAATCAATGGCCGAATCGGGCAGGCGGCGGTCTTTGATGTAGCGGTGGGCCAGTTGCACGGCTTCCTTGGGAGCCTCCGCATCCACCGCCAACGTATGGTGCTTTTCGTAGCGACCCACCAGCGTGCGCACCATGCGCTCGGCCACCGTGAGGTCGGGCTCCTCGACCCGCAGCACCTCGAAGCGCCGGTTGAAGGCTTCTTCTTTCTCAATAAATTTGCGGTATTCTTCCAGCGTGGTGGCGCCAATGACGGTGATCTCGCCCCGGGCCAGTTCGGGCTTGAGCAAATTCGCCGCCCCGGTGCCGACGGGCCCCTTGGGATCGAGCAGCAGGTGCAGCTCGTCGATAAACAGAATGGCCTTGTCGAACGACTTTACCTCCTTGATAATGCTCTTGAGGCGGTCTTCTACCTCGCCCTTGTAGGCCGCTCCGGCCACCAGCGCTCCCAGGTCGAGCTCGAACAACACGGCCGGGGCCAGGTGTTGCGGCACGCTTCCCTGCACAATGTCCTGGGCGAAGCCGTCGACCAGCGCGGTTTTGCCCACGCCGGGCTCGCCGATGATAAGCACGTTGGGCTTGGTGCGTCGGCCCAGAATCTCCACCATCATGCGCGTCTCGCGGTCGCGCCCGATGATGGGGTCGGTTTTGCCCTCGCGCGCCAGCGAGGTACGGTCTACGCAGTATTTGAACAGCGCTTTAGATTTGGCGGATGCGGCAGAAGCCGCGGTTCCGTTGCTCGAGGGCGCGGTGATGGCTTCCTGAATAGCCTGTTCGGCCACCACGGTAGCCAGTAGCTCGTCGGGGCGCAGGGGAAAGGTTTTTAGCTGGTCGGCCGTGAAGGCTACGTTCGGTTTACAAAGGGCGGCCAGCAGGGCCAGCGGGGTGATTTCGTCTTCGTTGAGTTTGAGTCGGACGAGGTCGGCTTCTTCCAGCGCCGCGCTCACCTGGGCGTTGCCCGCCGGGGCTTCGGGAATCTGGGTGTTCTTCGACAGGTTCTCGATGCGCACCTCGGCCCACTCCTGCAGGTAGGGCACGTCCTGACCGAGCGAATCTAGCAGTTCGCGCAGCCCAATGTCGCGGTGCAGCAGGGCGTGCAGCAGGTGGCCGGGCGTGAACTGGGCGTTCTGGTACTCTTTGGCCAGCGCTTGAGCAATTTGCACGGCTTGTCTGGTAGATGTGTCAAGGGCTAGGGTTGGGGTCATCGTTGGGTAGGTTAGTTACAAGAAGCCGTGAGTCACTGAGATGGATGGCGGTTTTGCTTGTTTAATACCAGAAAATCAAAAAGGTAAACACCCGGCGGAGAAAATTTTTTCTGCCTACTATTTGGTTACGTCAGTTCGCTGGGAACGCACTAAGGTTTTCAGCGTGCCGCATCGCGTTATCCCCCACTGCGCGTATAACCTCAGGGACTGCGTTGTCAGATTGACACATTGACGGAGGTGGTATCGTACTTTCCTGGTCTTAGGATAGCAAAGCGCTTTAAGACCCAATCTGCGATGCTGAACGTGTCTTAGCTTATATGTCAACACGCCCTACAATTGATTAGATGAACTCTCCTTCTTAAAATCCTCGATAATCATTGTAGCACGTTCGTAGTCGGAACTATAAACGTACAACGCTACTTCATTGGGTGATATTCCAAAACCAGCCAATCTTGCTGATTCAACATTGTCTTTGATCATTGTTAGAATGTTGTTTTGACCTAATAGAAAGGCAATTCGGTTGATATTGATTGAACTACTTGTCAGTACTTTTATGTGCTCATTCATAATTTTCACGTTTTACAACGATTTGGCTAGCCGTCATACCGGGCCTTGTTGGCCGTTTTTCTTCCAAGAATCAATTTTCTACTGTTGGAGTAACATGTTTTCATGCACTCATTTCCGCCCGGTTGAGGCTAGCTGATGTTACCCCTCGTTTTTATTTTTAATTGAAGACAATTTGTGTTTCAATTTGCTATAAATGCAGGAATAATATACTTACTCATCTCCTCAAAGGCAATGGTATGGCTAGGATCCGAGTCAGACGGATTATGATGCAGGGCTACAACTACTAGATCTAACTTTGGTATCACCCATAAAAACTGACCCCCATGACCGGATGCATGAATGGTTGGATATTTTATTTGATCTATATCAAACATCCCTCTCCACCACTGATAACCATACCCCCAATCCCTGCTTGATTCCTGCGTTGGTAACTGGAATGCCGTGGATTCTTTTATCCATGATTCCGTAATAACTGACTGTCCATTCCATTTCCCATTATTGAGAACAAGTTGTCCTATCTTTAAAAAATCTCTGGGAAGTAAAAACAGCCCTCCACCGGTATGAACTTGGTCGGATGTCGACAGCCAGGTATATTGTTTAATTCCCAATCTCTTAAAAAGGGTTTGTTCAGCGTATTTATCAATAGGTACTCCGCTTGAATTTAGGATTACACCTCCCAGCAAAACCGAGAGACCACTATTATACTCAAATTTTTCGCCTGGTTTTTCTCCCGTAGCCATCGGGTGAGACAATACGAAACGGTACATGTCGGCACTATTATTCATTCTAAGGAGATCGTTGTTTGGATCGGAATAGGGTACAGTCTCTTCCCATTCTATGCCCGCTGACATCGTTAGGGCATGTTTAATACTTACCGGCCAGGTATTGGTATTAAGGCTATCTGGGTAGTTGGGAAAAAAATGTTTGATGGGGGAATTCAGATCGCTGATCAGGCTATCATCATGGGCCATTCCCATCAATAAAGATGTTACACTTTTTGTGGAAGATTGAAGGGTGTGTTTTCTATTCCGGTCACCCAGATGAAAGTATTCCTCTAGTACTAATTGCCCCTTATGGGCTATCAAAACGGCATCCAACCATTTGTACTCTCCATCTAGCACACTATTAAACAATTTATCTAAAGATTGTCTAGAGGCATGAGTGTCTTTTAAGCTCTTTACACGCCAATTATCATCAATTAATTTCGGAATCGCATAATTCCAATCTTTAACCTGTTTGCCATTTTTATCAACCCGCGCCGGTTTTTCAGATATCCACTCACTTACTTTGATAAACGCAACTTCCGAAGAATCATTTTTTTCACTATCGTACATTATCCCTTCTAGCAAGGTGCTACTTTCATTTAGCTCAGCTTTAAATTGACCATCAGGACCAAAATCCATTTTGATTTTATTGCTTGTTATCTTGATACTAGGGATTTCTACCGATACCATCAATTCAGGTACTTGCCAGCGTCCACTCCATTGATCACTAAATAGATTCTTTTCTAGCTCGAACTCCACCGCTAATGGTAGACCAGGAACGAAGTCAGCTTTACTGTGCCAGACTCCTTCCCACTCATATCGATCTACTGAACAGGCCATGTTGATCATTACTGTGAACATTACATACAAAAGTCTTTTAGTTTTTATCAATGCGCT
Organism: Cyclobacteriaceae bacterium; assembly: GCA_965217305.1. Taxonomy (GTDB): domain Bacteria; phylum Bacteroidota; class Bacteroidia; order Cytophagales; family Cyclobacteriaceae; genus Tunicatimonas. The sequence continues at coordinate 63,039 of CBDCHN010000012.1, read as the reverse complement.
TAACTTTTAGACGGCAAATCATATTTATTTTATAATAACGACGTTTCCATTTATTTTATAATCCATTAAAAAATCAATGAGGGGTAACAAGTTGACAACGGAGACATCTCCCTTGCAATATACCCAAAGTCTCCTTTATTCTCCCGCATTGGACGGATAAAGGAGACTACTCTGTTTGTCCTAATGGATTAAGCCCCTCACCGCCCATTGGTCAATTGCCCGGTGACAGTATCGCTCTTTTCTGGTTTTTCGCTTCCGTTCCACCCCAATCCACAATTCCCTACCTCATAATCTTCCCTCCACCCTTTGTCTCAAAAAACTCACAACCTAGAACCTAAGACCTAGAACCTTCCAACCCCGAACCTCACAACCTAGAACCTCGAACCTAGAATCTTTCAACCTAGAACCCAGAACCCCGAACCAAAATCCCGCAATCTCACCCAATACCTTACCTCCCCTTTACTTCTACCCCGTCCCAACCCTATATTCGCCTCAGAATCAAGTGATAACCCTTTAAACAGAATAAAACCATTATGGCCCAATTACTCTACGCGCGGGATGCTTCGCGCAAACACCTGGGCGCAGCGCGCCGTCACCAGCGGCTGTGCCGACAGTTCACCGGCACCGGGCCCCTGGTCGATGCCATTCAGCTGCCCTACCACGAACTGAAGAACAGGCACGTGGTCACCCAGAAACTGGAAGAGCAGCGCGAAGACCGCTATGACGATTTGCTCATTGCCGACACCCTGCTCGACGACCAGGTGCGCAACGTGTTTCGCCGCTGCGAGGAGCATGATCGGTCTACCCCCGCCGCCACGGTGCTTCCCTTGGTCTTCCCCGAAGGAAAGTTCGGCCCCATCATCAACATGAACATGCAGCAAGAACCCAATGCGGTGGCCAACGTGGCCCTGCGACTGGAGTCGCTGGGCAAGGAGCACCCGTTATTTCCGCTGGCCAAGGAGCTGCGCACCCGCATTGCCGCCTCCCGAAAAGCCATCGCGGCCTACGAAGCGAGTGGGCAGCGGATGAAGCAAGGCCGGGCCGAAGAAGAAATCGCCAAGGCCACGCTGCGCCAACAGTACGAGACCAACTACCTGGACGCCCGCAAGCAGTTCGGAAAGACGCGCGCCGAGCGCCTGTTCCCGAAGCTCAAAACGCGTCCGCGAACTCTGTCGGCTCACGCCCCGGAGTAAATCCCCTCCAAAAAAGCTTTCTTCAGCGGCGTAGGAGGGATTTTCACCTCCTGCGTCTGCTATTTTTTGTCGTAAGGCAGAATGATCCCTCCTTTTCCCCTTCATAATTCGTCGTAACCCAGTTCTGTTGCTCCTTTTCCGCATCACAACTCGTCGTAATGGGTATCAGCGCTATCGTCTCCCACTGCAATTCGTTGCCGAGCCGTTACAAAGCTACTTTTCTGCCTTGCAATTCGTCGTAACCCGGTATTATAACGACTTTTCCCCTTTACGACGCGTCGCCGACCCGCCGGGTAGCTCCTTTTCCTCTTTACAAAACGTCGTAGGCTGCTTTGACGCAATACGTAGGGTTTGCGAAAAAAAGTGATTAGCTTCGTTGCCTGACTAAGTGAACCAGTACATGTTAACCTAGCTAAACCTAGTACAAAATGAATAAGATCAAAGCTCTTTTCTTAGTTCTGGAAGTATTTCTGCTAACCACTGCTCACGCCCAGAAGGAATACACCCCCGAAGACACTGAAGTATGGAAACCCGTGCCGAAGGTGATTACGCCCGGTGCGCAAGACGACCAACCGCCCGCCGACGCGATTGTGCTCTTCGATGGCACCACCATGGACGCCTGGGAGATGCACGACAGCACTACCTGGACCGTGCACGACGGCATGGTGACCATCGAACCCTCCGAGGCCAAGCAGCAGGTGCCGACCAGCATCCGCACCCGGCAGCCGTTCGGCGACATGCAACTGCACATCGAGTGGATGGCCCCAGCCCAGGTGGAAGGGGAGGGGCAGCGCCGCGGCAACTCGGGCATTTTGATTCAGGGGCGCTACGAACTCCAGATTCAGGATAACTACCGCAACAAAACCTACGTGAACGGGCAAGCCGGGTCGATCTACAAGCAGCACGCGCCCTTGGTAAACGCCTGCCGGAAGCCCGGCGAGTGGCAGACCTACGACGTGTTCTACACCGCCCCCACCTTTGATGCCATCGGGCTGCTGCTCACCCCAGCCTACATCACGGTGATGCATAACGGCATCCTGGTGCAAAACCACACGGAGATCAAGGGGCGCATCAAGTTCGTTGGGTTGCCCCACTACGAGCCGCACGGCAAGGAGCCGATTCATCTACAAGATCACGGCAACGCGGTGAGCTTCCGCAATATTTGGGTGCGGGAACTGTAATTAGAGGCAGAGAAAGCACCTGATTCTTTTGGTATCGATACCAGATGGAATCCGGGTAAGCAATAACGCCACCCCGCTATTGGTCGGTTGTATTCTTTAGTGCCTTCCATCATTCGTAACAGGGTTCACCTGCGTCACTCCCAGTCGCTTGATCAACTGGCCCACGGTGAGGCCCTGCACGATGATGGAGAATACCACCACCACGTAGGTGACGGTGAGAAAAAACTCCCGGTTCATCTCGTTGGTCAGCGACAGTGCCAGGGCAATGGAGATGCCGCCGCGCAGTCCGCCCCAGGTCATGATCAGGTCGGTGTGGGGGGCAAAATCCAGGCGATCCTTGAAGAAGGCGATGGGGGCTTTGAGCACTAGGTAGCGGCTTATCAGTACGATCACAATAGCCAAAAGGCCCGCGATGAGGTACTCCGGAGCCAGATCGACGACCAGCAGCTCCAGTCCGATGAGCACGAACAGCACGGCGTTCAGGAACACGTCGACCAGCTCCCAGAAGCGATCCAGGTAGTTTTGGGTGATCTGCGACATGGCGGTTTGCCGGGCGCTGTTGCCGATGAACAAGCCCGCCACCACCATCGCCAGCGGACCCGAGAAGTGCAGCGCGCTGGCCAGCACGTAGCCACCCATCACCACCGCCAGGGTAATCATCACCTCGGTTTCGTAGTGGTCGATGGTGCGGGTGAGCTGGTAGGTAATAAACCCCAGCGCGAAGCCGAGTCCCACCCCGCCAATCACCTCTTCGGCAAACAGCAAGCCTACTTCGCCTACCGTGGTGTTCTCAATGCCTTGCTGCGCAATGCTGTAGATGGTCAGGAAGATAACCACGCCCACCCCGTCGTTGAACAGCGATTCGCCGACGATTTTGGTTTCCAACTGCTTCGGCGCGTTGGCCTGCTTGAGGATGCCCAGCACCGCGATGGGGTCGGTGGGCGAGATAAGCGCCCCAAACAACAGGCAATGGATGAAGGGCACCGACACGCCCAGCAGGTGCACCGACAGCAGGTAGAACAACCCGCCCACCACAAAGGTAGAGGCCAACACCCCCAGCGTGGCAAACACTAGAATAGGTCCGGTTTGCTCCTTGAGCGCGTCCCAGTCGGTGTGCAAGGCCCCGGCAAACAGCAGAAAGCTGAGCAGCACGTCCAGGATAAGTCCCTGAAAGTCAATCTGTTGAATCAGTTCATTGGCTGCCGTCAGAGTATTGGCGTTGAAACTACCGATGATGAGCACCACTGAGGTGGCGGCAATGGCCATGATCATCAGTCCGATGGTGGTCGGAAGTTTCAGAAAGCGCACGTTGATGTAGCCAAATACGGCGGCAATGGTGGCTAATATAGCCGTGATCGTAAATAAATCCATAGGAGCGTGGTCAGGACGAAAAGGTAGTGAAACAGCCATTGCTCGATTGCTCAATTGTTATCCTCAACAATTGAGCAATCGAGCCATTGAACATGTTTTAGTAGGTGATCTCAAACTGCACTAAGTCTACAAACTCCTGCACCCGCGCTTCCACTTGTTCGGTGGTGAGGTTGATGAGTCGTTCGGGACCGAACTTTTCTACGCAGAACGAGGCCAGGGCCGAGCCGTAGATGATGGCCCGCTTCATATTATCGAAAGAAATATCGCCGGTGTTGGCCAGGTGGCCGATGAAGCCTCCGGCAAAGGTGTCGCCCGCCCCGGTGGGATCAAACACGTCTTCCAGGGGCAGCGCGGGAGCAAAGAAGATCTCATCGTCGCCGAACAACAGGGCCCCGTGCTCGCCCTTCTTGATGATCAGGTACTTCGGGCCCATCTGTCGAATCATCCGGGCGGCCTTCACCAGTGAATATTCGCCCGACAAAATCCGGGCCTCCTCATCGTTGATCGAGAGCACGTCAACCTGGCTGATCACTGCCTTAAGCTGGTCAAGGAACTGTGGTTCCATCCAGAAATTCATGGTGTCCATCACCACCAGCTTCGGTCGCTGCGTGAGCCGGTCCAACACGGTTTGCTGCACCGAGGGCGTCAGGTTGCCCAGCATCAGGTAGTCGCAGGGCTGGTAGGCATCGGGAATGATGGGATCGAAGTTGGCCAGCACGTTCAGTTCGGTAGCCAGCGTGTCGCGGGTGTTGAGGTCGTTGTGGTAGCGGCCCGACCAGAAGAACGATTTTTCGCCTTCTTTTATCTGCAAGCCTTCGGTATCCACGCCGTGCTGTTGCAGCATGTTGATGTCAGATTTGGCAAAATCGTCCCCCACCACGGCCACCAGCCGGGTGGAGTCGGTGAAGTAGGAAGCGGCCAGGGAGATGAAGGTGCCGGAGCCGCCGATGATCCGGTCGGTTTTTCCGAAAGGGGTTTCGATGGCGTCAAAGGCCACGGTGCCAACAACGAGTAAGCTCATGAGAGAAGATTGAGTGAATGAATGATTGAAGGGGTGATTTGACTTGAACGGGGGCGAAGGTAGGGAGATTTGGGGAGGATGAGAGGAGATGTTGGTTTTATCTTGCGAGATAACTTCCGTTTAGATACACTGCATTGGCAGCAACTGCACAGTCAACAAACTTGTTGTCATCGGCGTCCTTGATAAGATTCCACTTATCGATGACGACCTTCATTAGTTTTGCGAGTTGTAAGGAGTTCTCATCCGCGTGTTCGCTAATCTGCGGCTATCCTCATCAGTCCAACCCTTCTTTGATGTTCGTCAGATCTTGATTAGATACATTTTGTGCGTAGCGCTTTAGTAGTTCTAGCTGTAGATTACTCAGCGAAGAATACTTTTCTGCATTATCCATGCTTCCGATTATTTAAAAGTGGGCAGTAGTAATAATTTGCTTAACCTTCATGCAGCTATTGCAACCGCTTCGGTACTAAGAGAGGGTATCTCCAGGCTATCTTCCCGCATACCTTCTAGGTGGAGTTGGATGGCTTCCGCCATGGGTTGTTTTGTTTCCTCCGGGGTGCCTCTCACGGTGATACAGCCGGGTAGGCCTAGGCGGCCCCATCCGGCACGTACGCGCTGTAGCCGTCCGCGGTTCTTTCAATAATCACCAGGTATTCCATCGGTATTCAGATTTACCTTTGAAGATAGCCATCATTTCCTTTTTCCCGAACACCCTGGCAGTTTTTTTCCTCCCCGCCGGGTATTCTTGAAAAAAGAAGTAGGATTCCGTTATATTTGCTTCCATCCGGCAACCACTAATCACCACGCATTTATGGGTAAAATAATTGCAATCGCCAACCAGAAGGGGGGGGTGGGCAAAACGACGAGTGCTATTAACCTAGCCGCGAGCCTGGCCGCGCTGGAGTGTAAAACCCTGGTGGTAGACGCCGACCCGCAGGCCAACTCCACCTCGGGACTGGGCTATAACCCCAAGGAGGTGCAGAACAGCATTTACGAGTGCATGGTCGACGGCGTCGACGTGACAACCACCATCACCGCCACCGATCTGGACTATCTTTATCTACTACCCTCGCATATCGACCTGGTGGGCGCCGAGGTGGAAATGGTGGGGCTGGATAACCGCGAATTTAAGATGCGCGAATCGCTCTCGGTGGTGAAGGACGACTACGACTTCATCATTCTGGACTGCTCTCCCTCGCTGGGGCTGATCACCATCAACGCCCTCACGGCGGCCGACTCGGTGATTATTCCGGTGCAGTGCGAGTACTACGCCCTGGAAGGGCTGGGCAAACTTTTAAACACCATCACCATCATCCAGTCGCGGCTTAACACCGGACTGGAGGTAGAGGGCATTCTGCTCACCATGTACGACGTGCGCCTGCGGCTGGCCAACCAGGTGGTAGAAGAAGTCACCTCGCACTTCCAGCAGATGGTGTTCAGCACCCTGATTCCCCGCAACATCAAACTCAGCGAATCGCCCAGTTTCGGCCTGCCCGCCATTGTGCACGACGCCGACAGCAAGGGGGCCATAAGCTATTTGAACCTGGCCAAAGAGGTGCTGCAGCGCAACGGTCAGTTGCACTAACTACTCATTACAATACCAAATCCACCGTTTGTACGTACTGAATAAAAGCTAATTCATGAGTGTTACCAATACGAATACCAACCCGAAACGAAGAAACGCCCTAGGTCGGGGACTGAGCGCCCTGCTCGATGATTCGGGGCCGGACACCCCGGCGCGCCGGGAGACGGTGCAGGCCGTGCGGGCCATCAATGATATTGCCCTGGAAGCCATCGAGGTGAACCCCTACCAGCCTCGTACGGATTTCGATCAGACGGCTTTGGACGAACTCGCCGAGTCGATTCGGGTGCAGGGCATCATTCAGCCCGTCACGGTGCGGGCGATGGGCGGCGAGCGCTACCAGCTTATTTCGGGTGAGCGGCGGGTGCAAGCATCCAAGCGGGCCGGACTCGCGCGCATTCCGGCCTACGTGCGGCAGGCCAACGACCAGCAGATGCTGGAGATGGCGCTGATCGAGAACATCCAGCGTGAGAACCTGAACGCGGTGGAGGTGGCCCTGAGCTACCAGCGTCTGATCTCGGAGTGTGACCTGCGACAGGAGCAGTTGGGCGAACGGGTGGGCAAGAACCGCTCGACGATCAACAACTATCTGCGCCTGCTCAAGCTACCGCCCGACATTCAGGCTGCGCTGCGCGACAAGAAACTGTCGATGGGCCACGCCCGCGCCCTGATCAACATCGACAACGTGGAGCAGCAGCTGCACATCTTCCACCGCATTGTGGACGAAGACCTGTCGGTGCGGCGGGTGGAAGCGCTGGTGCGCGAGTTGTCTACCGGCCGACCGGCCAAACCGGCGCCTACTTCAGCGGAGCCCTCGCCCTACCTGCAACAGTTGCAGGGTAAACTATCGTCGCACTTTGGCACCCGCGTGCTGGTGAAGAGCCAGGGCGCCGAGAAGGGCGAGATCAAAATTCCTTTCGTCTCGTCCGAGGACCTGTCGCGCATTCTGGAACTACTGGAAGTGTAATGAGGATGCTGAATAATTTTCTGCGCTGCGCTAGGTCAACTACCGGACTAATAGGAGGGCTGGGACTGCTGTTTCTATTGCTTAGCGCTTCCGGACTACGGGCCCAGGAAACCGAACTGGACAGTCTGCGCGAGGAAATCGATAGCGTGCAGCTCGATGAGCGGCGGGTGGTGGGCACGAACCGGCCGGGCGACGTGACTCCTCCGGATACGGTGGTGATCGAGATGGTGGCTCCTGAGCATTCGCCCCGGAAAGCGGCGCTCTACTCCGCCGCGCTGCCCGGCTTGGGTCAGATTTATAACAAGAAGTACTGGAAGGTGCCCATCATCTACGGCGGCTTTATGATTATGGGCTACTTGGTGATTTGGTACAACGATCAGTACCAACTGGTACGCCGAGCCAATATTGCTGTCAAAAGCGGTCAACCCCAGGAAAGCCCGTTTGCCGATGTAGAAGCCAAATTCATAAATTTAGAAAGTGCAGTAGAAAAAACCCATAGAGATCGCGACTATATGGTTATCCTCACGGCGGCGCTCTACGGACTCAACATCATGGATGCCATTGTGGATGCCCACCTTATTGAGTTCGACGTGAATCCGGATCTGTCCTTCAACCTGGAGCCCACCGCCGGGTCTCGGCTGGCCTATAATCATCCGGTTCCCTCCCTGCCCTACGCCGGAGTGGCGTTCACGATTCACATCAAATAAAATTGACGAAAGCGAACGTTATGAATGGCGTTCCTGCCAATCGATACAACCTATGAATTTGCTGCTATTAGGTTACGGAAAAATGGGGCGCACCATTGAGGCGCTCGCCACCGCCCGGGGCCACACCACCGTGGCCATCGACGATGATCAGGAAGACCGCTGGGAAGCACTCGACGAGCAACTGGTCGACGTGGCCATTGAGTTCAGTCAGCCCGACGCGGCAGTAAGCAACATTCGTTGCTGCCTGGAGCGGGGCATTCCGGTGCTGTCGGGCACCACCGGGTGGCTCGACCAGAAGCCCGCGCTCGACGACTACTGCCGTCAGCAAGACGGCACTTTCTTCTACGCCTCCAACTTCAGCATCGGGGTCAACCTGTTCTTTCGCCTCAACGCCTGGCTGGCCGAAACGATGGGCTCCTACTCCGACTATCAGCCCTCAGTAGAAGAGATTCACCATACCGAAAAAAAGGACGCACCCAGCGGCACGGCGCTCACGTTGGTAGAGGGTATGCTCCCGGCACTGCCGAAGAAAACGGCCTGGGTGTTGCAGGAAGGAGAGCAGGGGGTAAACGTAACGGACGAACAGATTGTGGTGCGCTCGGTGCGCGAAGGCAGCGTTCCGGGCACGCATATTGTGCGCTACCGCTCCGAGGTAGACGGCATCGAAATTAGGCACGAAGCCTATAGTCGGCAGGGCTTTGCCCAGGGGGCACTGCGGGTGGCCGAATGGTTACCGGAGAAGAAAGGGGTGCTGGGGATGAATGATTTTCTGGCATTGTGAATTATAATTGCTATAAAAACAACTCAGTTGAAAGATATAGGAAATCGTATTGTATCGAAGGTTCAAAAAGCTAAAGTAGAGATAGTAGCATGGACGGTCGGTATTGTAAGCACTTCAGTCGGAATATCTACTACAATAATTTATAATTTGATTTTGAAACTAATAAGTTAATTTGACCACCTCAACCGGTAACATTTCAGTTTTTCTGCAAAAACTTTATAACTACTCGGTAATTTATCGGAAAGTAGACTATATGAAATGCTACCTCTCAACCAACAAAGCCCATGGCAACATTTCTTAAGAAGCGCAGAACGGATACTAATACCACCCGCTCGGAGGCTCCCAAATCGAAAACCCGCGAGTGGGTAGACGCCATCGTGTTTGCGGTGGTGGCCGCCACGCTGATCCGCTGGCTCTTCATGGAAGCCTTCACCATTCCTACGCCATCGATGGAGAAATCGCTGCTGGTGGGCGACTTTTTGTTCGTGAGCAAGATGCACTACGGAGCGCGCACGCCCAAAACTCCCCTGCAAGTGCCACTTACCCACCAGAAAATCTGGGGCACCGACATTCCGTCGTACAGTGATCTGATTCAGTTGCCGCAGTACCGCCTGCCGGGGTTCGCCGACGTGGAGCGCGGCGACGTGGTGGTGTTTAACTTTCCCACCGAGCACCAGTATCCCACCGACCTGAAAACCAATTACATCAAACGCTGCATCGGCACGCCGGGCGACGTGGTGCAGGTGATCGACCGGCAGGTGTACGTGAACGACGCGGTGTATCCCGACCCACCGGGGGTGCAGTACCGCTACTTCATTCAGACGGATCAGACCATCAACGAGCGTATTTTTGAGAAGTATGGGGTATGGGAGCACAACGACACGCCCGACGGCTCCATCGTGCTGTGCACTCCCGAAATTGCCACCGAGTTTGAGAAGTTGCCCTTTGTCAAAAGTGTCAAAGCGGCCGGAGCCACCAAAGACCAGGTAGCCCCCCGCATTTATCCCGATGCCAAGGTGTTTGCCTGGAACGCGGACTTCTACGGCCCCTTGCAGGTGCCCGCCGAGGGGCAACAGATCGAGCTCAACGAAGAAAATATTGTCAAGTACGAATACGTGATCAAGCACTACGAAGGCCACGAGGAGGTGGAGCGTCGCGACGGTCAATTATACATCGATGGCGTGGCCGCGGATACGTATACCTTTCAGCAAGATTATTTCTTTATGATGGGCGACAACCGGCACAACTCCGAAGACTCGCGCTTCTGGGGCTTTGTGCCCGAAGATCACATTGTGGGCAAAGCCTTCTTTATTTGGCTGTCGGTCGACCCGAACGAGAGTTTTTTCAGCAAAATCCGCTGGAGCCGGATATTTGATCTGATCGAGTAGGTACAGGTCGCGTACATACAGGTCGCGACCTGTATGTACGGGCAATCAATAATTGCAATACAACCGGTCGTATTGTTCGGCGGTGAGCGCTTGCCGCCTGATCAGTTTCCCGGCAGCGTCCAGGTAGATCAGAATGTACAGATCAGCCTCGGGCACGTACTTCTCGGTGAGGTAGAGGTGGTTATCCGCGGCAGCATCGCCCAGCAGCGTGATGCCGTCGTAGGTTGGAGCTAACACTTCACCCCGCCGGTTGCTCAGCACCCCGTAGCCCTGCGGAGAGTAGATACGCAGCAGTTGTTCACGCTCACCTGCCCCGTTTTGCTGGAAAAAAGAAAAATCGTTGATACCATCGTAGAGCACGTTGTCGGGGTTGAGGCTGCTCCACTGGATGGTGGTGGGAGTGAGCCGGTAGATCATCCACCGGCCGTCGGCCTTCACCAGGGCGCTGGTGTCGTTCCAGTACACCACCCGCTCGAAGGCAAAGGGCGTGAGGCGCTCGTTGGTGGCCGTGACGATGCCGTACTTCCCGTTGTTCTTCGCCACGAACCGCCACTGCGTAACCGAGTCGGCCTCGCGGTAGAGCGTGAGTGCGCTCTCGTAGATCGGCTCCAGCGTGATGCCTGCCGGATAGAGGTAGAGTCCGAACTTCTTTTTGTTAAACAAACTAAGTATTCCGGGCGCTTCGTAATTGCCAATGCCCACGTAGCGGGCGGGAAGCAGTTCGTTCCCCAAGCTATCTACCAACCCCTGCTGCCGACCCTGCTCCACCACGATGAGTCCCCGTGGATGAACGGATGCCCCGGTGAACGGCTGCTCCAGGATCGTCTCACCTCGTCGGTTGACGATCAGCGAAGGCCCAGTGGGCGGCTGAACCCACAAAAACTCTTGCAACTGATCGGTCGGCACAATCCCCTCGGTGCGCAGCAGACGAACGGTAGCCGAGCCCCCTTCAGAGGAGCGAGGAAAACGGATTGGCCGCCCGGTGGCCAAGCGCACGGTAACGCTGTCGCGACCGGGGGCGTGGTCGGACAAAGTAAGCACAAAGTGGTCGCCTAAAATCTGTACGGAGTCGAACGGTTCTTTACGACCGTTGTCGATAAGCCAAAACTTGCTTTGGTTGCGGAGGGCGAGCCAGCGGTCGTTGTAGAAGGCCTGCTCATACCGAAGGGTGTCGGACGAGGGGTTTTCTGGTTCATAGAGCGAATACGAGGTGCGGACGGAGGTTTTCAGCGTATCGCTGACCACCTGCTGCAGGGTATCGGTATGCTTTAGCAACCAATAGCCGGTGGCCAGCGAGTCGCTACGAAAGCGCCGCACCACCTGGTGGGATTTTAGTGGCACCACCTCGCGCAGTTGGTCGTCTAGTACGCCCTCCCTTTCTTCTCGGTAGACCGACAGCAGACCGTCGTTGAGTCCGGCCACGTCGTCGTAGCGAAAGCGCAGTTCCGGGACCGAGCCAAGGTGATCCAAGATTTGCTTCCGGTTGGTAATGGCCAGCAGTCCGTTGCGTTCTAGCATCAAGAACGGCCCGGACGCCTCGATGGAGGCGTAGTTAGGTTCAAGCACGGTGCGGCCCGAGAAAGCCTTCAGGCCCCAGCGGCCGTTCACCTTAAATTTAATGAATTGATAGGAAACGGGCCAGGGGTCGCTAGCCATTTCGTCGGCGGCCATCAGTTCGATGGCTTCTACCTGCTCCGGGGCATCAATGATAATGTGTCCGCCCTGGTGCATCAGTTGAAACGTTCCGTTAGCGGTAACTTCCAGCAGCCCAGCCTCTCGGTCCACCACGATCTCGTCCAGTCGCACTGCTGTAGAATCGGCGGGGGCATGGTCTTCGCTGAATGAAAAAACCACGTCTCCGGCCTTGGTCAGGATATCGTGCTGCAACTGCTGGTTTTGCTGCCGGGCGGCGTGCACGAAGTTGGTGGGCACGCCCTCGCAGAAGTAGGTATCGGGCAGGAAGTCGTAGGAAGTCGCCGAGAGCGTACTGCCCTGCGGATCAATGAATCCGAAGCTGGACGGTGCGGCGCTTATTTCCTCGAGCACTGGGGCCAACGAACGGTTTTCGGTGCGGATGGCGCGTCGCAGCGAATCGGCGTAGGGCAGGCCGGGGAAATCCTGTAAAAAGTTTTCGGGCGGATAGGCCGTGCGGTAGAGGTGGTACAGGGTGTTTACGGCGGCTCGGGCCGGGGCGCTGCGCGGGTACTGCCGGGCGAAGCGGGCGTAGCTCAGCAGGTGGCCGTCGGCCGTACTGATTTCGTAGATGGCCCGTTCGGCTTGCGGACGGTAGGGAGAGTTCGGGTAGGTTTCCAGAAAGCGTAGGTAACTGGCCAGATCGCCCTGCTGGGTAAGCCCCTGAAACGCCAGCGTGTTGTAGCGTTCCTGGGCCTGCGGATACTGGGCTGCTTCGGGGTAGGTGTCCATAAAGAACTTATAGGCCGGGTAGGTGTCGACCTGCCGAATGCTATCGTAGGCGAGTTCGTTGCGGCGCACGATGGCGGCGGGCACCTGGGGGGCGGTAGCGAAATCAGCCAGGAAACGTTGGTAGGCGCGCAGTTGGTCCTGCTGGGTAGCGCGGGCGTAGGCCAGGCTGTCGATGCGCAGTTTCTGTTGCTGCAGCCGGGTGGTGTCTAGGTCAAGTTTACGCCGCAGTTTGATTTGCCGTTTGTCGGACAGTTGAGGGTAGGCAGCCAGGGCCAGCTGCGCGTACTGGTAGGCAGTGTCGATGTTGTAGGAAGCGTAGGCGGGGTCGGAGTAGAGTAGGGAGTAACCGTAGTAGGCGGCTACGGGTAGGGTGTCTTTTTCTACGGCTTTACGCAGTTGCGCGTTTGCTTTGGGGTATTGTTGTTTTTGCAAGCGTGAAAATGCGGACTTCACTCCGCCGCACGAAAGCAGAAAGGTGCTGCTCAGCAATAATGCTACGGTGGGTTTCAGGTACGCGCGTAGTGGCATTGTCATCAGATTAGCCGTTAGCTAGTTTCAAGAAGGTGGGAAGGTAGCACACTGCGATGAAATCTTCGACAAAGCTGACGCGAATGCTTGAAAAATGATCAGAAAATCCTAAGTTTGTGCCTCAGTTTTTCGGTGAGTTCTGCGAAGTGCTTTCTGAAGAAGTGATCGGGATGTAGCGCAGTCCGGTTAGCGCACTACGTTAGGGACGTAGGGGCCGCTGGTTCGAATCCAGTCATCCCGACTAGATACAGTTTAAACTAACTCAAAACCCCTTAAACGAGCGATTTAAGGGGTTTTTTGTTTTTTGTGACCCCATCTCAGTGCATAGTAATTCATCGTAGTTATGCCCTTTTCATGGCCCCTTTATCTTTCGTATACTTGATATCAGTAATCTGATTTTCAGTTACTTACGAAGAGTAAAGCCATACAAAGGCGTTCATTTGATCCGCGAATTCATGCCCCTTTTTGTGGGGCAGAATGCAAATGAATGTAAACCTAACCGATTGAACCTATGCATACCCGTAACACCTTCGGCATCAGCTTCTTTGTCAAGAAGTACAAAGCTAAAAATGATCTTGCTCCCATTTACGCCCGTATCACTGTCAAAGGCAAATACCTGGATGTCTCATTGAAGCGCAAAGTAGAACTGAGCAATTGGGACGAACGCAGCGGCACCACCAAGGGCCGAAAGAGCGAAGCTCACCAACTAAACCAGTACCTCGAGCAGGTCCGCAATCGCTTCTACGAATGCCGGGAGGAGCTAGAGAAAGAACGAAAGCTCGTGACCCCGGAGGCGGTTAAGAACCGTTACTTAGGCAACGACCAGCAAGGGCAAACCCTGATGGAGCTTATCCACTACCACAATACCGAGATGAAAAGCGTTCTCACCTGGGGTACGTTGAAGAATTATTTCACGACTCAGAAGTACATCGAGAAGTTTCTAAAAGAAAAGCTCAAAACCTCCGACGTACACTTGGCCGAACTCAACTACAAGTTCATCACCCGTTTTGAAAGCTTTGTGAAAGGCAACCGGCTGATCAAAAATCAGAAGCTTTGCGATCAGAATGGTACCATGAAGCACATGGAGCGGCTCCGCAAGATGGTCAGTTTGGCCGTCAAGTTGGAATGGCTCGACAAAGACCCTTTCCACCAGTACCAGCTCAAATTCCATAAGAGCCGCCGCGGATACCTCACCGCCGAAGAACTCAAGACCATCGAGCAAACCCAATTTCTGGAACCGCGCCTCACCCTCATCCGGGATATTTTTGTGTTCGGTTGCTACACCGGGCTATCCTACATCGAGGTATACAATCTAACGTCGGATCAAATTGTGATGGGCATGGACGGTAACCGTTGGATTGCCGGTCAGCGGCAGAAGTCGGGCGAACTCTTCAATGTGCCCCTTCTACCGCAAGCCCTAACAATCATGGAGCAATACCAGGAGCACCCAAGAGCGGTCAACGAAGGCAAACTACTGCCGGTCTACACCAACCAAAAGATCAATGCCTACCTGAAGGAGATTGCTCATATCTGTGGGATAGAGAAACGGTTGACCTTCCACCTCGCCCGCCATACGTTCGCCACGACGGTAACGCTGGCCAACGGTGTACCAATTGAATCGGTCAGCAAGATGTTGGGACATACGAAGATCAGCACGACGCAGATTTACGCGAAGGTGGTAGAGCAGAAGCTCAGTCGGGACATGTTGGCTTTGAGAAGTAAGCTATCGAGTACGGTAGATAACGCAAGTGATAATAGCAAAACACAGTTGGGGTGACAAGATTCACTACCCCTCGGCCTAGCCTTACCAGATTCATGGCAGACCTAGTGCTTCTTTATCAGATCAGTATAATTCTTATCATATGATACTAAATATTCAAATGTAATTTGACTTTGCCTATTCTTTTTAACACATTGTAAACTATTAAAATCTCTATTCAAAAAATTTGCATCATTTTGATATATCGTAGCACATTATCTGTATACAATGTATGCCTTTGGTATTAGAAAGATGAACGGCACTCTCGGGGAAGACACACAGCAATTACTGCGGCGGTTTACGAAAGGCGACGAACAAGCATTTCGGACCCTCTACCATCATTTTTACAATAGGTTGTTACTTTACGGAAGTACCATCACCTCGAACCGGGAAATCGTAGAGGATCAGATACAGGAAGTGTTTGCTTGGTTATATGCTCATCCTCAGCAGTGTCAATCTGTTCGGAACCTAGCCTCTTACTTATTTCTGGCCCTGCGAAAGAATATCCGTTCAGCACTACAAAAGGAAAATAACCAGCAAGCACAGCAATACAATTATAGCTTCAAACAACCACAAACTATCCTGTCGCCAGAAGAGGACTGGGTTCAATGCCAAACGCAGCAGCAGCAGGAGCAGTGGCTGGCCGAACAAATGGATCAATTACCGGCCCGCATGAAGGAAGTGGTCTACCTACGGTACTACCAATGCCTCAGCTACCGGGAGATTGCCCGCATTATGTCGGTCACTCCGCAGGTTGCCCAAAACTTTGCAACCCGGGCACTGAAGAAAATGCGTCAGTCGCTTCCGCAGTTACAACGAATACTCTCCCTGGTGCTGACTTTCCTGCTCTTTCAGTAGCTCCCGCCCCTATTTCATTTTTTTTCAAAAAAATTTGCGACATCGAGGTTATGTTTTGCCCTTGAGCTCATCTTTATATTCATTGCCGTACACAAATAAACTGCTGGTAGTTGTTGACATATTGGGGGAATATTCTTAGTTGCTGCTTGATGAAGAACTGAAAAGCTCTAAGCCCTATCTGAAAGAAGGAATAGGCACTGATGCGATCTTTTCGTAAGAACTTTGGCAAATACCCTTGTAGTTTAGCTTGAAAAGTAGCTAGGGCGAAGACCAGCAGAAAAGCAATGCAAACCACCATCAATAAGACATTGAGCCGATCCGGGTCATCAATTTTGACTTTGTGGATATTGAAGCCTCTGGATTTGATATCCCCAAACAGGGTCTCTATGCTAAAGCGACGGCTATAATAGTCCATCATATCTTTAGCCCAACTCAGATTACTCACCAAGTAAATAGGTTCATCGTGTTTACTACTGTGCCAAACTAAACAGTTGATCGGTCCGTAGCATTCTTGGGTAAAACGCACGTCTTCTATGAGCCAATGATCGTGTCCTGGCATGGGGTAGAGTTGTCCGATAGCAAAAGTTTCCCCCTCGTCCGTAGTGATGGTGTTGCTCTTAGCGGTTCTCAAAGCATATTTCCAGCCTTGTCTCTCACAGAAAGCTTGTAGTTCCCTACCATCAAACTCTCCGTCGCCTAGTAGTACCGCTTGGCTATCCTTAGGTAAAATAGCAGCTAGTTGTTGAAGTACTTCCAAATGTAGTTCTTCGCTCATATGTCCTTTCTTCCCTTTTCTCACCAACCAGCAAATTGGCAGAGAGCGTTTTCCCCACACCACACTGACCATCAAGGCCATGCAACCTTTTCCTACTTCCGAACCATCAATGGCAATCAGGAGCGGTCCATGCTTAGCCACCCCTTGTAGTAGTGGCACTATATGAGGCAGAAAAAAGCTCTCATAGTCACTATACTTGCTATCTAGCCAGCGTTTAGCTTGCTTCACCCGGCTTTCTGTGTCAGTAGCCCCAGGCATCTCAGACCCTAGTCGGCTCAAAGAACTCTGTCCACTTCTGATGATCCCATAGAGCATCTTGGTTAAAGTCAGCACGCGGTGGTGGTTGGCTTTGCCATTCAATTGCTTGTAAACGCGGTTCAATGTTTTTTTATATCTTTGAAAATCATATCACTAGATCGGTAATTGAGTATGTGTAGCAACTACAAAATTGCCGATCTTTTCCCTTCTTTAAAAATCCAAGCCTAACCCACTATCTTTTTGTGTACGGCAATGAATCTTTATATAAACCCGGCCCTGTAGCCAAGTGGTTTAACGGATAATGTGAGTATTATGTACAGTCAATATGTCAACTTCACAGCGGATGCGTTTGCTGTCGATCCTCATTTTCGGCAATGGTGCTTGTCAGATGATCCTGAGGCTGAGGCATTCTGGCGCGTTTTCCTCCAGCACCATCCGGACAAGTCCAAAACGATAGAGCAGGCCCGTCAAATCGTAATTGGAACGGCTGACTATTTTGAACTGCATATGGCTAGCGAAGAAAAGATAGAAGCTTCGTACCGGGAGATGTTGCGAACGGCCGGGCGGCAGCCACCGGTGGTTAGGTTGCAGCACCGCCGCTATTGGTCCGTAGCCGCTACGGTAGCCTTGCTGGTGGTCGCCGTGGCCACCCTCGGCTACTGGATTTCAGGACGTACCGAAGGACCTGCCCTGAGCGAGTACCGCACCGACTACGGCGAGCAACAGACTATACAGTTGCCCGATGGTTCTACCGTGCAGCTTAACGCCAACTCTACGCTAACCCTAGACGAACGGTGGGATACTAACGCCCGTCGCGAGGTGTGGCTGGAAGGTGAGGCCTACTTTTCGGTAGAAAAGAAACCGGCTACCCAGGCAAAATTTGTAGTGCGTACGCCGGGCTTGAACGTAGAAGTACTGGGCACGCAGTTTAACGTAAATACCAAAGAAGAGGCTACCCAGGTCGTACTGGACGAAGGGAAAGTAAGACTATTGACTGCGGACGACGATAGCGCGCGTACCGTAACCATGATACCCGGCGAAGTAGCTAATTATTCCAAACTTACCCACAAAATCAACAAGCAGCGTATTGATACGCAACCGTATAGTACCTGGAAGGATGGCTACCTCACCTATCAGGCAGCCACCTTGTCGGAGGTGCTAGACGATGTACATGCTACGTACGGATACACTATCGTGGTACAGGATTCACTGTTGTTAGACGAAACCATCACCGGTGCATTATCCGCGCAAGACCTGGATGCGCTGCTGGTGGTGCTAGAAGATATTATTCCGCAAATTTCATTGACCAAAAGGAATGAACAACTTATTGTGACCTCGAAAGAGTAGGCCTCAGCGTATAGACAGAAAGAAATATCCGAAGAGACAACCTTCGAGATAGGATACCTATGTGCAGTTATATAACCTATTAATTCCTAATGCTATGAGAAAAATGAAACTTTACCTCATCTTATCGTTACTCTTCTACGGCAGCGGTGCCATGCCCGGACTTATGGCGCAAAAGTTAGCCCTAAGCCACCCATTATCTGCTCAAGCAGAAGAAAATCAGGATCAGCGTCAGGTGTCTATCATAGAAGCCCTGAACGAACTGAGCCAAACGTATGACGTATTTTTCACCTATAATACGTCCCGTCTAAAGGCGTATCGGGTGAGTACGGAGTACCGCCAGGCGAAAGACGTAAAGGGCAGTTTAAAGAAACTGCTGAAGAAAACGAATTTTGAGTTTAAAGAACGCGGCAAGAATAACTTTGTTATCATTGAGAAAACTAATCAGCGGCTAAGTAGGTCATACAGCAACTTACCACTATTGAACCCGCTTGTGCCCGTACGTCCCGAGCAGATGACGGCAGTAGAAAAGACCATCACTGGCACGGTCACCGACCTCTCCACCGGCGAAAGCTTACCGGGCGTGAACATCCTGGTGAAGGGTACCACCATTGGTACTATCACCGACGTAGAGGGCAACTACCGCCTTACCGCCCCAGATGATGCCGAAACGCTGGTGTTCTCTTCGGTGGGTTACACCAGTGAGGAGGTGGCCATTGATAACCGAACAATAATTAACTTGAAGATGTCGCCGGATATTCAGTCGCTGAATGAGGTGGTGGTGATTGGCTACGGTACGCAGAAGAAAGAAGATGTGACCGGAAGTATCGCCTCCATCCAGGGTCAGGAACTGGAGAAACAAGGTCCCCGTATCAACTTTACCCAGGCGCTCCAGGGAATGGCCCCCGGACTGAACATTACCCAATCCGGCAACGATGCTGGTTCCGATAATGTCGGTATTTTAATTCGGGGGCAAAATTCTATCTTGGCTAATAACGGCCCTCTGATTATTCTGGATGGTGTGCCCTACCAGGGCGGACTGAACCTCATTGACCAGTCGACCATTGAGTCGGTGCAAGTGCTTAAGGATGCTTCCTCGGCAGCCATCTACGGCGCGCGAGGTGCCAACGGAGTCATTATCATTACCACCAAAGCTGGCACAGCGGGGAAACCAGTGTTTACTTACGACGGAAGCTACGGAGTGAAGCAAATCTATAATCTGCCCGACCTGTTGACGGGTCCTGAGCACTGGGATTTTGGGGTGGAGCGCTACGGAGAAGATGCGATTAGCAACAACTATCCGACCCGCGCTGAGAATTACAACAACGGAGTGTCAACCAATTGGCTGGATGAAGCTACCCGCACGGGTGCCCAGACCAAGCATGCTATCAGCATCTCCGGAGGGGCCGAGCGGATAGATTATTTTGTCTCCGGCCAATACATCGGAGTAAAGGGAATTTCGCTGGGAGATGAATACGAAAACATAAGCGGACGGGTTAATCTCACGCTGCACCCCACCGACTGGCTGGAGATCGGCACGCGTTCCCAGTATGCCTTTCAAGATAACTCAGGAGAGGAGGTTAATTTTGGAGGAGGTTTCAACGGGGCTTTTTGGCTCAATCCGCTCATTAGCCCCTACGATGAAAACGGCGACGTAGCCCTCTTCCCCTGGCCTGAGGTGCCTAACTACAACAATCCGCTTTCCGCATTAGAGGCTGTCAACCAAAGCTACACCCGAAGTATTTTTACTAACAATTACTTGCAGGTAGATTTACCCATAGAGGGATTATCCTATAAACTAAACACCGGCGTTACCCATAGCGCAAGGTTCATGGACACATTCTGGGGCGAGAATACGATACAAGGAAGGATTAACCGGGGAGAAACAGAATCGGAGGACAGAAAAGACAATAACTGGCTGGTGGAAAATCTGCTGTTCTACAAGAAAATCATCGGCCCCCATACTTTTGACCTTACTGCCCTGTACAGTGCCCAGAAGGATACCCGGGAAGAGTCAAAAATGACCGCCCGGGGTTTTCCTACCGAAGCGCTTCGCTGGTACCAACCGGGGTCAGCCGAGTTAGTAGAACCGGAGCGGACCTATCGGCAACGCACTTATCTTTCTCAGATGGGTAGGTTGTTTTATTCTTACCAGGACAAATATTTGCTGACCGCCACCGTTAGGCGCGATGGGTTCTCGGCGTTCGGGCGCGATACCAAGTTTGGTATTTTTCCTTCGGTGGCCCTGGGATGGAATGTTTCCAGCGAAAGTTTTCTCGCTAACGTAGATAACCTGAGCCTGTTGAAGCTTCGGCTGTCCTACGGAAGAAACGGCAACCAGGCGGTAGACGCCTACTCAACCCTGGCCACGGTGGAGCAATACGATTACCTGACGGGCGTCAATGGCGATCAGCAAGCCCCCGGTTACCTTCCCAATGAGCTGGAAAATGCCGGTTTAGGCTGGGAAACCACCCGCTCGTTGAACCTGGGACTTGACTTCGGATGGTACAACAACCGAATCAGTGGAAGCATAGACGTGTATCAGTCCAATACCGAAGACCTTTTGCTTAACCGAAGAATTTCGCAGGTCAACGGGGTAACCACCATCACCTCCAACATCGGCGAGGTAGAAAACCGGGGGGTAGAGCTGATGCTTACCACCGCCAATGTCGTTAACCAAAACTTTCGCTGGACCACGACGCTCAACTTTGCCCGCAACCAAAACGAGATCGTTGAGTTGTACGGAAACGGGGAAGACGACCTCAACAACCAGTGGTTTATCGGCAAATCCATTGACGTTAATTTTGCTTTTCAGTACGACGGGGTGTGGCAAACGGAGGACAACATCAGCGAGTCTACCCAGCCCGATGCCCTGCCGGGCGACGTGAAAGTGAAGGACGCCAATGGCGACGGGGAAATCACCGAGGCGGACCGGACCTTCATCGGACAGGAAAACCCGAACTTTACCTTTGGTATCAGCAATTCATTGCGCTACCGAAACTTCAGCCTTGACTTTATGGTCAGTGGCCGACAGGGCATCACCCGTTTGAACCCCCTCTGGGATACGGACTTGGTCTACCTGGACGCGATAAGAAACACGATCAATCAAAACTGGTGGAGTGAAACCAACCCGACCAACGATTATCCGGCCAACCGGGACGGTGCTAACCCCTTCAATGTCCGCTTCTACAAAGACGCGAGTTATGTGCGGGTGAACAGCGTCAATTTGGGCTACGACTTCAGCCCGATGCTCGGCGACGATATCGGTATCCAGAACTTGCAGTTGGTGTTGAGCCTCATCAATCCGCTAACCTTTACGAAATGGAACGGCCTGGACCCGGAATATAATGATCAGCGGGCTGCTCCACTGGATAGGGTGTATAGTGTGGGCATCAATGTTAGATTCTAAAAAAAACAAGACGATGAAAAAGATAAACAACCTGATTTTAATTACGCTTTGCCTGGGTAGTGCTTCGCTTTTCCTGGGCGGATGCAACGAAGAAACATTTCTGGAAGAAGATGCCCGGAGTCAACTTACGGTCAACGACCTCTACGCCAACCCGGCCGGGTTCCAGGCCGGTATCAATGCCCTCTACGACCGCGCCCGGGAACTGGAGCGGGGTTTGGTTCAGGGAATCAATGAACCCCTGATGGGAAGAATGCTGTCCGGTAGCACCGATAACGTCTACTACCCGGTAGTCCGCAATCAAGAATTACCCTGGGTAAGGTGGGGGGAATTCAGTAATAGCAACTTCTTTCTCTTTGGTTCTTTCTTTTTCCGCTGCTACGAAATTGTCCGGGGGGCCAACGTGATCATCGCCCGGGCCGATTCGGAAGCGGTGGAGTGGGAAGATGAGGCTGAGAAAAATGCCGTACTGGGACAGGCGCATCTGTTCCGGGCCTGGGCCTATCGGCACCTGACCTATATGTGGGGGGATGTGCCCCTGACCACCGATGAAATCACCGGAAGCACTTTCCGCAATGACTGGGAAAGGACACCCCGCCCCCAGATTTACGAACAAATGGAGGAGGATTTGCTGTTTGCCGAAGCGAACCTGCCCGAGGTACAGCCCATTGCCGGGAGCATCAGCAGTGCCGTTGCCCAGCATTACCTGGCCGAACTGTACCTGGTGATGGAGCGGCCGGCCGAGGCGGAGGAAAAGGCGCAGGCAGCCGTAGACAACCCTAATTTTTCCCTGATTACCCAACGGTACGGCGTAGAATCCGATCAGCCCGGGGTGCCCTTTATGGATATGTTTGTCGATGGCAACGTGCTGTACAGCGAAGGCAATACCGAAGGCTTGTGGAACTTCCTCTTCAACCGCAACGTGCAGGGAGGCGGGGCCAACCGGATGCGGAGGAATTGGGTACTTTGGTATTTTCAAAACGAAGGAGTGAGCCTGACGATAGAAAGAGGCCGCGGGGCCGGTTGGAACGGAATTACCAAGTACGGTTTTGATGTGTACGAAGAGCAGGATGACCGGGCTTCCGAGTACGCCATCTGGAGATACCTTATGAAGGATAACGGAGACACGTTGTTTACCACCACGGTTCCCGAAGAATACATTGGCCAGTTTGAAATCGGGGATTTTCCGCCTACTACGCCTGATCGTCCGTACAACTGGCCTTCTACCCGAAAGTGGGACGATGCCTTCATCGAGGATTTAACCGAATCCGATGGATACAAAGACCAGCCCTATCTCCGCCTGGCCGAAACCTATTTGTTGCTGGCCGAAGCACAATTGCGGCAAGGCAAGACCGGTGAGGCGGCCGAGAATCTCAACACCATCCGGCGACGATCCAATGCCACTGAAATCACCGGAGCCGACGTGGACATTGACTTTATCTTAGACGAGCGGTCCCGGGAGCTGATCGCCGAAGAGCACCGGCGTTATACGCTGTTGCGGTTAGGAGTGTGGTTCGAAAGAACCAAACAATATAATGCCCAGTCCGGGCCTAACATCGAGGAATACAACCAATTGTATCCCATCCCCCAATCGGTAATTGATGCCAACCTGGATAGGGAATTTCCGCAAAACCCTGGTTATTGAGGATGGGCCTAATTAAAATGAGGGTAGCTTCTACAAATTGATACCCTCACTTTTTGTAGAATAAAAAGAAATCAATGGCTAAATCAACCAGATGAAAAGCATACTTTTTTCTATAAGTCTTCTCTTGTCAAGCACCCTTTGCCTGGCGCAGCAAATCGAGACACAGCTTTCCGATTTTCCCGTAGTAGGCCAGATCAATACCCGCACTACGCTTGAAATTACCGCTTCTGATCTCTGGATAGGCGGCGAAGTGCTGGACCGCGACTATGCCGATTATGATGCCTATAAGGAATATCTGGATTCGCTGGGGGCTAAAAAAATCAGGCTGCAAAGCGGCTGGGCCAAAACCGAGAAAGTCAAGGGAGTATATGATTTCACCTGGCTGGATCGGGTGGTGAACGACGCATTATCCCGGAGCGTACAACCCTGGATTCAAATCTCCTACGGCAACGAACTCTATCCGCAAGCGGGAGGGATCAGCCTGGGGGAAGGCTTGCCCCGCTCCGAAGAGGCATTAAACGCATTTACCAAGTACGCAGAAGCCCTGGTGCACCACTTCAAAGACCGGGTGCACGAGTGGGAGATATGGAACGAAGCCGACCACCGCTACAACGAAGCCGGTCCGGAGCCGTATGCCGAATTGTACTATCGTACCGCCCAAAAGGTAAGGGAAGCCCAGCCCGACGCTATCCTCATCGGCCTTTCTATTGCCTACGTCGGAAACACCGAATACGCAGATTTTTTCTTCAACTACCTCAAAGAACGCAATGCTTTAGACTTGGTAGATGTAGTCACCTTCCACGGCTATTCGCCCAATCCTGATGACGGTTTTGACGCGGTAGAAAAGTTGCAGAAAACCGTGCATTCGTATCGTCCTGGCCTTCCGTTCTGGCAGGGAGAAACCGGTTGCCCGTCGTCCTACGGCAGTTCCGGGGCATTATCCGGGCATCCCTGGACGGAACTGACCCAGGCCAAATGGGATGCACGCCGGGCACTGGCGCACATCGGGCGGGGCTATCCCTTCAGCCTGTTTACCATCTCGGAATACACCTACGACCGCCAGAAATTCAAGGGGCTTAATACCAAAGGCATCCTCAAAGTCAATGACGACCTGAGCATTGCTTATGCCAAACCGGCCTACCGTGCCTATCAACACCTGACTACTATCTTTACCCATGATCTTGCTTTAGTCAATAACCTTAATGTTGAAGTACCTGACCGAAACGATCTGGAGGTATTTGCCTGGAAAAACCAGGATGAGCAATCGGTGATAGCCTTATGGGAAAAAGACAGTATTCCGGTTGATAACAATACTACCGAGAAAGTTGATTTCACCGTACAAGCAAAGTTTACCCATCCGGTGTACGTAGACGTACGAACCGGGAAAGTACGCGATGTGCCACCGGAAGCATGGACACACAACGAAGAAGGTTGCCGTTTTACCAGCATACCCGTGTATGACTCACCCGTACTCATTGCAGAAAAAACAGCGATACCAATTACCGAAACATCTCAAAAGAAATGAAGGTAGGATTGCTCGTCGTAGGATTGTTGGTAGTAGCGTTGGGAGACGCACTGGGACAGGACTGGCCGAAGGAAAGCCAGGAAGATAGTGTCCGATCTTCTATGGACGGTACGCTACAAAAATTTAGGTACTACCGCAGTACCGCTGCCCAGCCCCAACCTTTGGTGGTATCGTTGCACCAGTGGAGTAGTGACTATACGAACGCCCAAGGGAGCCTGGTTTCACCGGCCATCGCCCGTAACTGGAATTACATTCACCCCAATTTCCGGGGATCGAATACGACCTACCAAGCCTGCGGCAGTGATTACGTTGTCCGGGATATTGACGATGCCATTGCGTGGGCCGAGCAGCATATGCCGGTAGATACCAGCCGAATATACGTGATTGGGGCCAGCGGCGGGGGATACGCGGCCCTTTGTCATCTTATGAAGTCAACGCGCCGGGTCCGGGCGTATCATGCCTACGTCCCGATCACCGACCTGGAAAATTGGTACGTCGAATCCCTGGCCCGCAATAACAAGTACGCCCAGAACATCATGGATTGCACGAATTCTACGGATAGCCTGGATGTAAAAACAGCGCGCGAACGCTCGCCGATGCACATGACGGTTGATCCCGGCAGGCTACGATCAATCCGTGTTCACCTGTACGCGGGGGTGCACGATGGCTACACCGGGGCGGTGCCAATTACGCATAGCTTGCTGTTTTACAATAAGTTGCTGGCCGATATGCACGTAAAATCCTCCAAAGCATACATACCCCCCGAAGATATGATCCGGCTCCTATCCGCTCGTTCTTATCCCAATCCCCAGGAAGAATATATCGAAGGCAGAAAAATCCATTACCAGAAAACCCACCGGGGTATTGCGCTAATCATTTTTGAAGGAGGACACGAATTGCTGGAAGAAAAGGCCCTTGACCGATTAAACTAATCATCTAAGATTCCCTATGAACCATTCCCATCATACATTCACCAAAGTAGTCGGAGTAGTACTACTGCTCAACACGTTTATTTCAGTCCACCCAATAGCGGCCCAGGAGAAAGACCCGAAGAAAGATGAACTGATTGCCCCGGTGGCCCTGCATCCATTTGTAGGAGACCACCGCGAGGATAGTATGTGGAGCGCGTTGTACGGAGCCAAAAGCGGTAAAATCTACATTGGCCTGTGTACCCACGCCGAAGCGGCTCACTTCTACGAATATGACCCCGCCACTAATGTGATGCGGCATATCGTTGACCTGACCGCCTTCCACGATGAACGGGGTAAGGGTATTAACACCACGGGAAAAATTCATGTACGTATGGGCGAAGATAAGCAGGGACGTATCTACTTTGCCGGACTCAACGAAGACACCGGCCCGGAAGCCATTGACCCGTCCAGCTACATCGGACCCCATTGGTACCGCTACGATCCGGCGCAGGATAAAGTGGAAAGCCTGGGCTTAATCAACCGGCACTTCGGACTGTTGGGCATGATCATGGACCCGCAGTACATGGCACTGTATGGCCTGGCCGAAGACGGTCACCTTTATAAGCATGACATCGAACAGGAAGTAACCTACGACTTGGGCCGGGTAGATGACTGGGATATCTGCCGAACCATCTTTGCCGACAATCAGGGCGACATCTACGGCTCATTTCCGGTGGCCCAGCTCTGGAAGTACGACCGCTCGGCAAACAAAGTGATTGACCTGCCCAATATCCGATTGCAGTACGATATGCGTGCTTTGCCTCGCACCATGTCCAAGCCGATGATTGACCGCAAGGTAATCTGGAGGGTGATTGAGTGGGACCCCAAAGACCAAAAAGCCTATGGTATCATGGGGGCCAGTTCTACCCTGTTTAGCTACGATCCGCACGATGGCTCGGAGGGAACTCTTGACTACCTGACCAAGCTGAGCGCCCCGCAGTACTGGAAGGAAACCGACCCGCGCCAGGTACCCTTTGCCACGCTGGCATTCACCATTGATAACACGCACACCATCTATTATGCCCCCACCGGCAGCGGTTCGTTCGACTACGTGGGCAACTCCTGGGACGTGCACGATGAGGAGAAACTTCAAGCCAAACTATCTGACGGTTATTATCCCCCGGTATCACATTTGGTCACCTATAATTTGGATACGAAGCAGCGCAGTAGCTTGGGGCGGATGGAAACCCAAGACAAACGCATGGTGTACGGACTGGGTGGGGCTTGTACGGGCCAGCAGGATGGCAAAATCTATTTCGTGGGGGCTGTAGAAGAAAAAGATACAAGCAAAATAGTGGGTGAAGTAGGGCGACGTTGGCCCTTCAGCATGGCCTTGATTTCCTACGATCCCAATGATCCTAAAAAAATGAGTAAAAGAAGCAATGAAAGTGAATAAAATAATCGTCATAAGCATCATATACTTTTCCCTGCTGATAAGCCCCGGGTACGCTCAAAAGTGGGTCAACCCGCACTTTGATGCTCACCGTATTGATTATCGCGACCTCGGATACCCGGAGGCTAATGAAGTTCCGGCGGACGATAGTCCAATTACTGCCCTTTTGAGCCACAGTAATCACAAAATATACGGTGCGACCAGTGGCAGCCAATCCTTTCTGTTTGTCTATGACCCCCGGATCAATAAAGTGCTACCCCTGGGTCAGATTGCCGGGGCCGGGGGGGTACATCATAGTCTGCTGGAAGGCAAAGATGGGCAGGTATATATCGGTACCGGGCGCAACGTATTGGAGCAAGTGGTGCTGACCAAAGACTTCCCCGGCGGGCGGCGAGCCATTGAAGAGCAACTCTGGCAAGACATCAAAGCCCCCTATGAAAGTTTTCCGGGTGGGCACTTGTATCGGTACAATCCGCAAGTGAGCGATCAGGAAGCCTACCTGACTGAAGACTCAGCTCAACTGAAAAATCTAGGTATTCCGGTAGCCAACAATACCATCTACACTCTCTCTTTCAACCAGGATACTACTCAGTTATATGGTATTACTTACCCCGACGCGCATTTGTTTAGTTATGATCTGGCGACGGGCCAGACTACGGACCTGGGGCCTTTTTTGGAAGGCAAATCCTACGCCGGACCCGAAAGAACCTGGCGCAGCGTGCCCCGCTCGCTTGCTGCCGGACCTGAAGGCCGTATGTACACCTCGGGCGACGATGGCTGGATCGTTTACTACGATCCTGGGACGAAGCAGGTAGAAAGAACAGAAATGCGCCTGCCGGGTGAGTACTGGGAAGCCTGGAATTACTACGGTTACCCAGTGGTAGAGCAGTGGGTGAGCACGAACGATAGCACTTACTACGGCAGCACCAGCGATGGTTTCATCTTTTGTATGAACCTTGTTCAGGAAACCCTGACCAACCTGGGTAAGCCCCGTTGGAGCCGCCGGGTACGCGGTATGGCGCTGGGGCCTGACCACCGCCTGTACATGCTTTGCGGCGAAAGGGAAGAACCCGTCAAAATGTATTCCTACGATCTGGTGGGCCAGGAAGGATTTATCAACTACGGAGTATTGGGGGTAGACCGTAGTCCCTACTATGCCAAACGACCCTACCAGTTTGATGCAATGATCGCTGGCCACGATGGCAGTCTCTACCTAGGCGAGAGTGACCGTCGGGCCAAACTCTTCATTTATCAGCCCGAAAACAGCGGCGCGGCAGTATTCAACGGCACCCTCAATCCCACCAATCCTCGATAATGAGACTCTATGCTACCCTATTGCTAAGCATCGGGATCGGGCTTCCCGGAATGAATCAACCGCTGTTAGATCAGCAGCAACTCAGCGCGCATTATACTACTGCTGTAATGATGATTGACGGTGATTTAAAAGAGTGGACCGATGGCATTCATGAAATTAAGATACAAGACCGGGTGCTAAAACAGGGCGGGAAACAGCGGGTATTAAGCGATAACGAAATGACGGTTCGTGCTTTGTGGGATTCCAGCTATCTCTACGTTGTCTTTGCGGTTACCGACCAGGATTTGAGGGCAATACAAACCCTCAACGATCATCCGCAACTGTACCTGGACGATATGGTGGAAATCCTGCTAGACCCTCGCTATGACCACACTGACCGGTGGCAGGAAGACGATATCGTGTATCATATTAACCTCTGGGAAATTAAGAAAGATGACCGGGGCACCCCGCAGGGTGAAAGTGACAGCCGATGGAACGGGAAGGCCCACTATGCCGTCGCCCTGAGAGGCTCTTTGAATGACTCAACCGATACTGATACAGGATACACAATAGAGTTCGCGATCCCCTGGAGTGAATTGGGCCTACGCCCTGTTGAGCAGTTACGGTTGGGCTTCGATGTAGCCAACGGTGACAATGACGGTAAAGGCCGCCAGCTTTTTGACTGGACGGGTGCCTGGCCCTTACGAAGCCCCGACCAGTTTGGGGAAATGATACTGGTCAGGTGATGAAATTAATGCATTTGCTTTTAACCAACGCAGGGATAAATCCCTACGCTGATTTTAATTTAACTGAACTTAAAATATAGTTTATGAAAATTATCTCTCTGTTACTTCTTAGTATCTTATTTGCCCTTGCAAGTTTTGCTCAAACCGCCCAAATCACGGTACAAGGCGACCAAAAAGGTGACTATTTATATCCATTTTGGGCGGGGGTCACTTTTCATCCTACCGAATACCTTTCCACTTCTTGGGGCAAGGACTTGCTGACCGACTTGGCCGAGACGAACGCCATTCAAACCTACGTGAGGATTTACAACCAGCCGGAGTTTGCCTCCCGGGTCAACAAAGACGGGACGGTCTCTTATAGCTGGCAACACTTTGATGAGCGGGTGCAGACTATTCTAAAGCTGGGGTTGAAGCCCATTGTTGTTTTCTATTCCATGTCTAAAGAGATTGCCGCTGACCCAGACATCAAGCGTACCCGCGCTTTTGGGAGCACCCTCTACATTGGCCCACCCAGGGATTACGCTCTGTGGGAAGAAGTTTGCCGTGATTTTGTCCGTCACATCATGGGCAAGTACGGAAAAGAAGAAGTCGCCTCCTGGTACTATCGCTGCTGGAACGAGCCTAACCATGAAATTTTTTGGCATAATGAAGATATGGAAGGGTACTTCAAACTCTACGACCATTTTGCCGCGGCAGTGAAGTCAGTCAACCCGGAGTTGAGGGTTGGCGGCCCGGCGGTAACTAGTACCGATACGTATAAAGACCCCACCTTTTACCAGTCCTTTTTAGCGCACGTGGCCCAGGGTAAAAACTATGCCAGTGGCAAGAAAGGTTCTCCAATTGACTACATTGGCGTGCATACCTACGGCGGCTCTGGTAGCCATGGGGGGCCAGGTTACGAGCATCCCAGCATCAAATATATGTTCAGCCTACAGGAAAAGCTCGCCACAATCCGGGACGAATTTGAGGAACTCCGGGGCATGCCTATTCTGGTAGAGGAATGGGGGATCAGTTCGGCAGGCACCAAGGGTATGGGGGCAGAGCCTATGGCAGAAGTCCGTAACTCACAATACGGGGCGGCTTTTTTGGTATCACTGGCTGCCCAACATCTCCACCGTAAGAATAAGGCGGCCTTAAATATTCAGCACTATTTGTTTTGCGCATCGGGTTATGAAGCCGATCGTCCCCGAAACTTCAATGGCTATCGTACTTTTACTACCAATGATGATATCCGTAAGCCTATCTTCAATAGTTACCAATTGATGGGAAAGTTAGGGGATCGTTTATTGAAATACGAGGTAGCCGGAGCGGAAAATATTTTCGTGATACCCACCCAACGCCAGGACGGTTCCTTGTCCATCATCCTTACCCATTTTGATGAAAGTGATGTGTATAACAAGGGAGATTCGGTATCAGTAAAACTGTCTATCAACAATGACTGGGCCTCAGATAAATTAGCCCTAAAACATTGGCGCATTGACAAAACCCACAGCAATGCTTTTACGGCATTCCAACAAATGGGTAGCCCTAACTTTTTAAACCCTATCGCCAAAGACAAATTAAAATCTGCGATGAAACTAGACAAGCTGCATCCTGATCTTACCCAAAAAGCAAAATCTGAGATAGAGATGGAGTTTGCTTTACCAACAAACAGTGTTTCGCTGCTGGAACTCATACCTATATAAAAATTACTCTACCACAACGGCAAAAAGGCAGGCAAGATGCAAGAAAGCCAGCCGGGGGTGTTTCGGCACTCACTAACGCTGGCTGAAGGGGAAAACCAAGTGAGCGTCAAGGCTACTGGAAAGCAAGCTCTAAGCGATAGCGTGGATTGGCAGTATCATCGCTAGCCTTTCCGCATTTTTTAGAATAACTGAAACAACCTTGAACGAACCCTATAAACAAGCCCTAGAGGAACTCAACACTCAACTCAAAGCCATAGATCTAGAAGAAGATGACATCCTAATCATCACGCAGCGATCCATTGATCTTACTCGCACAGTGACAGATAAAGTTCAGCAGCAAGTCTTGGCACAAGGTTTCCCTGACTTAGAAACCGAAATCAACTTTTTCAAAGAGATCAAACCACAGTTTTTCTGCAAGTTGATCTACTACGTCAACGTTCACAACATTGAGCTAGACCGTCCGCCGTTGTTAGGTCATAAATCCCAGCGAAAATATTTGCGAGCAAAACTCGACCGCATCAATGCTTTCTTCAGTAAAGAAGTAGAATTCTACCGCTACCATCGTATGGGGCATACCTATCTGGATGACCGTTACTTCGTTCGTCACAATGCCGATCCTCAATTAGCCATCGATTGGTGCTATTACATCCAGCAGCCGGAGTTTACCACCACCCACGACCTACTGGTGGCCACCATTATCGCTAATGATCAGTTAGCGGCTTATCTCCAGGCCGGAATTATGCACATAAAAGACACATTACCCCAGGCATTACCCAGTGGGTGGTCTGATTTTGAGTTGTATTGGAGCAAGCCTAAGATATACCTAATCGAACTCATTTATGCCCTGGAAGCGGCCGGAGCAGTCAATCAGGGCAGTGCCAGCATCAAACAACTCGTTTCTATCTTTGAAAGAGTCTTCCAAACCGATCTGGGTGATGTTTACCACAGCTTCATGAAAGCCAAAGGCCGAACCAATCCCACTCCTTTCCTGGACGAACTCAAAAGAAGCCTTTTGCATCGCATTGAGGAAGACTATCACTGAAGGCAAAAAAAATAGTACCCACTGGGTACCGCCTGGGATACTTTCTAGCCACATCCTGCGCAGTTTTGCATCATTACTCACCAAAACAATGCAAAACATGGCAGCCGAAATTATCACCACCGACGACCTTCGCGAGTTCAAGCAAGAACTTTTAACTGAAATCACTAAGCTCCTTCAGGAGCGCAGTACCGCCCCCGCCAAACGCTGGCTCAAATCCTACGAAGTCCGCAAACTGCTGGGCATCTCCCACGGCAAGCTACAAAAGCTGCGCGACGAGGGCGAGCTACCCTTCACCCGCATCGGCGGCGTGCTCTTCTACGACTACGAAGACATCCACCGAATGCTTCAGCAGAATCGTATCCAGAACCAGTAGTTCTTCAGCAATGCATGAACTACATCAAACACCTAACTGCCGTCTATGAAAAATTCGCTGAAGACGACCGACTCAATCCCAGTCATGTCAGTTTGTACATGGCACTGTTCCAATTCTGGAATCTCAACCGCTTCCGCAACCCGGTTTCCATTGCCCGAGGCGAGGTGATGAAGCTCAGCAAGATTGCCTCCAACAAGACCTACCTGAAGGGCCTGCGAGAACTGGACCAGTGGGGCTACATCCGCTACTTTCCCTCCCGAAATCCGATGAAGGGCAGCAAAATAGAGATATGTAATTTTTACACAAGTACTACACAAGTGGTAAACAAGCACTACACAAGTATTACACAAGTACTACCCCCTTCTATAAACAATAGTAAACTAAATAAACAAAGTAAACGGGAGAAAACGGAGTTTCAACCACCCTCGCTGGAAGAGGTAAAAATTTTCTTTGAAAAAAAGATGGCCGGTGCCGAAGGCAGCGAAGCCGAGGCCCGCCGGTTCCACAACCACTACCAGGCTAACGGCTGGCGAGTCGGCCAGAACGAAATGCAAAACTGGCCAGCGGCCGCCGAGAACTGGCTACTCAAAATCCCAGAGTTCCGCCGCCCAAGAAGTCAAGCAGATAACGGCAACGGTTCGCCGCCCAATGATCACCTCAACGCAAACCAAAACAAAGACTATGACGAACCTCTGTAGACGGCAGGATGGCAAGAACGTCTTCGTAGCCGAAGACTGCTTCCGGTTCCTGGAAGAAAAGGGCCAGCAGCACTACGGTCCCCACTTCTGGATCCATCCTGAAGATCATGCTCTCATCTTCAAACTGCTCGTCTACTTCGTTCAGGATCATCGCACCGCTTCTACGCTCAATCTAAACCTCCGCAAGGGCATCTTACTCACCGGCCCCATTGGTTGCGGCAAAACCAGCCTAATGATGCTGATGCGCTCCTTCTTGCCCAACTACCGCCGCCATGTTCTTAAATCTACCCGTTCCATTAGTCTAGAATTTCAAGAAGACGGCTACCCGGTCGTCCAGCGATACAGCACCCAGTCCTTTCATCACAAAAACGGTGAACCTTATCCTAAAATCTATTGCTTTGACGACCTGGGTGTCGAGCAACCCCTGAAGCACTACGGCAACCAGTGCAACATCATGGCCGAAATTCTGCTGTCCCGCTATGACCTATTCGTTCACCACGGGATGCTCACCCACCTTACCACCAACTTATCAGCCAGCGAAATAGAGCAAGCCTACGGCAACCGGGTCCGCAGCCGAATGCGCGAGATGTTCAATCTGGTAGCGTTTGATCGGGAAGCGAAGGATAAGCGGGTTTGATATCATTCTAAATCGGACGGCTTTTTCCTTTCTATTGCAGATATTTCGTTTATTACATAAATTGCGCCTACGGTGTACCACCTTTAATCCATCAGTATTATGAATTCCTTAACAATACCTACCGATACGGAACTGTTGATGCCTTCTGAGCAGGAAGCAACTATTGCTCAGGAGACCAGCCGAAAACTTGCCTCACATTTTCAAGAAGAAAAAGTGATGCAAATACAACTGCTGAATGGCTCCGAAGCAACGTCCGAGATAGTACAGCTACCTGCCTCCGCCGTACGACTTCTGATAGACATCTTGGAGCAAACCGCGCAAGGTAACGCCGTAACGCTGGTGCCAATTCATGCCGAATTGACGACCCAACAGGCCGCTGACCTGCTCAACGTGTCCCGCCCCTTCCTGGTCAAACTGCTGAAGGAAGAGAAGATTCCCTTCCACCAGGTAGGAACCCACCGCCGTATTCGAGCCGAGGATGTACTGGCTTACAAAAAAGAAAACCTCGTTAACCGGCGTAAAGCCCTGGATGAACTGGCCGCATTAGACCAAGAGCTAGGTTTGTAGCGTCTATGGATCGGTTTACTGCCTTTTTTGATGCCAACGTTCTCTATCCTGCCGAACTCAGAAACTTCATTATGCGTCTGGCCTTGCGGGGGCTTTTCCGGGCTCGCTGGTCCGATCAGGTCCACGAAGAATGGATAAATGCTGTCCTCCGTCAGCGGCCAGACATCGAGCGATCCAGGTTAGAAAGAACCCGCGACCTGATGAATGCTCATGCTGAAGATTGCTTGGTCACTGGTTTTGAAAGCTTAGTAGAAGCTCTTGACTTGCCTGATCCTAACGATCGGCACGTATTGGCTGCTGCCATCCGCACCGGTGCCGGAGTGATCGTCACCTACAACCTCCGAGATTTTCCTGCCGACAAACTGGAACCCTACGGATTAGAGGCGCAGCATCCGGATGAATTCCTCACCCACTTACTAGATCTCAGCCCTGGGTCGGCGGTAGCCGCCGCCAAAGAACATCGCCACAGCCTGAAGAACCCTCCTTTCACTCCTCAAGAATATCTGAGTCTACTAGAGCGACAAGAACTAACGCAAACGGTAGCTATTCTAAGGAACTACATCCAGGTAATATAAAGAAACTCTGTGTCAAGCTAGAATTAGCGAACGAGTTACGCGCGGTGATGACAAAAAATAATCTAATTTTCGAAAGCTTATAAAGTGCCGGAGTATACGTGCAAGTCAACGCACAAGGCAGAAAACGCAGGTTTTGCCTAACATTCCCAAACGCCTTTCGTACACTATCCCGTGATGCTTGGTCAAGCCTCTTGCCCCCGGGCAACGTAACCAAGTAAAGAGAACCAAAGTCCTTCGTGCAAGCGAGGGGCTTTTTTTTATGGAAAGGCTTCTCGTGCTGAATAGCGATACAAGGGAAAATAAACCCCATCTAGGCTAGACGTTTCTCACGTGGTACGCAAGCCTTCACCTAGACGGGGATATATATCAAATATAGCGACTGTTTCTGAATAGATAAGGTTGTTTGTCAAGACTATTGATAGCTATCAGGTTATTTATTTGGGGCTTCCCCCAAGCTACGCAAGGGGCCGGGTCCCGGCGGGGAACCGCTTCGCTACTCGCCTGCTCCGCACTGGCTACTACGGGCTCAAACATGCCGCTCAGTCCCTAAGCCGAAAAACCCAACGCTCGCGCCAACAGCGCGGCTGCCGCCAGCCCAAACTTGCCTCAGCCGCATCGGCGGTCCGATCGTAAACTCGCCCAGGCTACAAACAGTGGGCTGATCCCCGCCGCTGTGGCCAGCCGCTCCACTACGCTATGCTTCGTTCCGCGGCTCGCCTTGCCCTCCCCTCTGCTGCTCCCCGCCGTGACGTAGAAAAACCAGCGGATGCGCGCGAAAAGCGCGAGATTTATTTGCGTTCTCTTGCGCTTGCTGCGCAGGCGCCACGCAGGCGCGATAAAGCGGAAGGCAAGCTTTCAGCGTCCACAAAGGTACGGCGGCGATTGTCCACAAAAGCACAAGGGTACGCTTCGCCGCGAAGGAAAAAAATCTTCCTCGGCAGGCATAAGCTTCAGGCCCAAGCAACTACACCCGTAGCCCCTGCCAAGAGTATTTTTTTCCAACGCGCCCTTGTGCTTTTGTTCCCGCCGTCCGTGCGTTGTTGTTGTGCTTCAGCTTGCAGCTGTCTCTGATGGTGTGGTGCAGTGGTGGTGCGGTGTGTAGTTTTATTTTCACTTTGGAGCTCCCCCGGCCCCGCGTGCCGCGCCAGCCGCACAGTGCGCTCCCCTGCACCTTGTTGCTCCGCTGGCATATTAGAGGAGGGGAGCTGTAGGCTCCCCCTTGTGGGTAGGTGTGGCCTACCCCACCGGCGTGATGTCCAGTATGTCAATAGGGCTTTGCCATAGGTCGGCAAAGCCTTCGCCTCCGTAGTCTACCTGTAGCCGATCGGCGGCCTCCTGTTCGCTGTTGGCGCAGACAATCAGGCGACCTTCGTATCTTCCGTAGACGGTCCAGGTGCAGCAAGTCACTATATATTCTTTCATAGTTCTTCTTTCTTGATAATGATCGTTCCGTTTTCTACCTGTACCGTTACTCGGTCGCCTGATTCAAACCCTGCTTCTCGGAGCCACACACCGGCGAGGGTACATTTAGGCAATAGTGCAAGCCCATTGCAGCTTGCCAAGTTTTTTACGGCCGTTCGGCCTATGGTTAGTTTTCGCATGGTTCAAATATTTTTAGTTGAAGTTTCTTAAGTTGCTTGGCCTTTTTGCAGCAAGGGCACAGCCAAGCAAAGTTTTTCTTCTTGTTTTTGAGTGCTCGCTCCTTCTTTCGGTCGCCCGGTAGCGTGGCGGCTACCGCGCGGCGTCCGCTCGCCACTTTATCCCGGCCTTTTCACATCCTCTTAGTATCTTGGCCCCTTGGCCGCTTCGGTGCGTCCGTAGGCGCTTTTCTAAGCATTCGGGTTTTTCCACAAATCCCAAATAGTGTTGGGCATGGTCGGCTAGTTTGGTTTCAAAGTGTATCAGGTAGATCATAGCCGCTCAAAACTTTTGTATCGTTACCACTCCTTCGGCTATTTCGGTGATTACTCTATCACCTTCGCAGAAGCCCGCCGCGTTGAGCAAGGGCCCTAGTTGCTTATCCTGAAATAGGGCTTCGCTTAGAGTTCTGGCTTTTTCATACTGTCTCTTTTGGTGGCGCATTGTCCGGAGCGCACGCTCCGCCCGTTGCTTACTAATGGTGTTGAGGTGGAGGATCATCGAGTTCTTTTGCTGGCTAGTCACCCACTCCTCATTGAGTAACCTTAGTATTTCTGCTTTCTGGACTATGGTGGCCAGCGGTTGCGGCTTTTCGTGCGGACGCTCTACAGGTAGGCGGTCAGCCACTTGCTGGCTACTTTTGTTTTTAGATGTTTTTTAGATACTCTTCATAAGATTACTACATTTGGTGTATGTAAAGATACAAAATATGCATGTTGTATCAAAGAAAAACATGCATTTTATGTATGTTTATACACTTTTATTTGCAGTAAACTTTATTATTTTGTATCTTTATGGAGTGTTTAAATAGGATAAGAGTGGTACTAGCTGAAAAGCAGATTAAGCAGAAAGACCTAGCGGAGATGGTTGGAAAAAGAGAAAATACAATCAATCGTATTTGCGGTAATAAGAGTCAGCCGACACTTGCACACCTCTACGAGATTGCAGACGCGCTACAGGTAGACGTTCGCGACTTACTCGTACCCAATAAATTTGCCCATGAGTGAGGAAACCAAAGACAGGACGGACCGGGAACGTGAGGTTCGGGATAAGAAAATAGACGAGCAATTAAAGCATCTGGACCGGCTCCAGACCTTTGTTTTTGGGGCCATGATTGGCGTCTCTATTGCCATGTTCCGAGAGGAAGAATCTTTTAAGGAAGACGAATCGTTTAAGTTGATAGGAGGCTCGGTATTCGTGCTGCTCCTCTTGATCTTGCTGGTTTTCCTGATAATTGCCAGACACAGAAAAATTAAAGCGTATTGATATGGTTTTTAACATCATTATTTTCGGCTCTATGATTATCACGATCATAAGCACTTTCATTATCCGCGAGGAAATGAAGGATTCGCCGTAGTATTCATTAAGACGCGGTTTTGTGCTGCGCAGTGAGAGGGAAGCGGACGTCTGCGAAAAGTGCGAAGTTATCCCCCAACTTCTGGGAATATGCCATTATGGAATAGTTGCGCCTTTCGCAACGCCCCCGCGTCACGGTGACTGCAGCCTTACCAAGCACTAGGGGCACCGGGCCCCGGCGGCTTTGTCAGATGCTTACCAAGTATAGCTAGGCCCAAGCTAGCCCCTGCGCTGCCGACCCCAACCCCACTCGCCCAAACCTAAATGGCTATATAGCAGAAAACCCTACCGAAGGGCAGGGTTTTCTTTTACTAACCAACAAACTTAACGCTACACTACATCCACTCCCACCACGCGCAAAGCGTTGAACGAACCGTTGCGCAGCGAGTAAAAAGCTCCGTTCACTTCCTGCAAGAACTCAATCAGTACGAGTTGCATAATCGCTTTACTCGTAAGATCACTGAAAAGCTCAACGTCCAGATTAATAGGCGTTACTGTCGCGTCAATCACCGACTCCGGCGTAGCCGCTACTGATAGTTCCTGCGCTTCCAGGTTCGCTAGGTCAATCGCTAACGCGGCATTGGTGAGCTTGTAATGCGTAGCTCCCGATGGTACCTTTAAATCATTAATCGGATTGAGGTTACCGCTTGTGCGCACACTGGCCCCCGCCCGGTCAATGACGTAGGCCATCGGCGCAAACAGCGTACCCGACAACTTCCCCCGACTGTTGAACTCAAAACCGGTCAGCAAGCCAACGTTACCGCTGGCCACCGTTCGTTGTCCCCGCTGGTTGACCGTATCGCTCTTGATGACGGTAAACAGTTGTTGTACCAGCCGACTGGTTACCCGACTGTCTGAGGCTTTGTCGATCATATTCCGCATCGCATCCCGGATGCCTTTGCCCACCGTTCCTGCTTGTCCGAACTCACTGTTGTTCTCCCGGGTCCGAGCGAAGTTGGGATCGTTCTTGATACGGTCTCCGCTCACTCCTCCTTTCTGCCGCACCAGGTGCTGACCTTGCGATTTGTAAAACGTCAGGTCCCCAATGGTGCCGTCAATTTTGAATGTTCCTACTTGTTTTGCCATAACTTTTTTCGTTTGATTTAAAGGGTTACAAATTGATTACACATACTGACCGTTACTACCGTCCGGACAATGCTTTGTCATCGACGGCCGCTTGACTGATCGCGGTGGCCACCGAACGGGCAACTGCAACGTAACCTGCGACGACTACCAACGTAGCGGGCAACGCCACCGGCGCGGCTAGGATCGCTCCACTCGCTGCGGCCAGCACCAGCCCAACGTTGCGCATGATGCGAAAGAATCGGGGCTTGGGAGCCACCAGCCGTTCGGCTAAGTTCATTTGATTGGCTTTCTTCATAGGGATAGAAATTTGGTGAATAATAACAGTTTGATGATGCGTTTAATTTGAGCCATTTAGAGCCGCGATCTGGGCTTAATTCTCTGCCACACTGCTTTGCATACTACTGACACCGCAAAGCTCACCGTAGCCCCGATAGCGGCCAGGATTGCCGTCCTTAGAATGTCTTCCGACTGAATGTTGCCGAAGATCGTCAGCAAGGTTCCGCCGAGGGTTCCGAGTTTGGTTCCGGGAGAGAGCGAAGAGTGCGGCATTACTTGTAAAGCCTTAAATGTGGTTGGTTCTCTACCTGTAAAACCGCCGGTTTGGTCATCACCATTTCCAGCAATACCGGATAGACTTTGGCGTACGCTAGACTTGAACTGGTCACTTGGAAGTGAAAACCCTTATCCCTGCCGTAGGACATGCCCAGCAGTGGGCAGCCCGCGGTATGCTCGTGATGGTTGCCCACATGCAGGTAGACGTAGCGGAAGTTCGGAATACCAATAATCTCTAACATCCCTTCGTGTATCTCCTCAAACTTGCGCTCGTACTGCTGATTCATACCCCCGCCGGTGTTGAGCTTCAGCAGGTAGTTTCCGACTGGTATTGCCGTTTTCCCCGGCACTTTATCCTTCCGCAAAGCATCCTCCAGCGTGAAGCAAGCAAACACCCCGTCGATATAAAGATGACCGAGCGTACTTCGCTCCGTTTGTTCCACCCGTAGCAGCTTGACTTTGTGATTTTGACTCATCGTGCTCTTATTGCTTTTGTCTAGCGTTTGCCAGTCAGAATGCAATAAGGGTGCGGAGCATTCCTGTTATTTGTCAAGCCGTTCCGTTGGTGCCGGAGACAGCGAATTGTTCCGAGAAGGGAGGCAAAAGCGGAAATTAAACGGTATGTTTGTTGGATAGGTAAAAGGCAGCAACGTCTACTCAACCCGTAGGATACGTCATGGATGGTCCGGGAAAAGCGAAAAACGATAGCCAATGAGACTAAAAAGAATCTGTGTCTACCCCAAGGATGTGCAGCGCATCACCGGCCGCAGTGAGTGCTACGGCCGTAAAGTGATCCAGCGCATAAAAGACCAGCTTGGCAAGGAAGAACACCAGCTCGTCAGCGTAGAGGAACTGGCCGACTTTATTGGCCTACCACCAGACAACGTGCGGGAGTACATCATGGATTGATGGTTCCGCTCCTTACGGACGATGAACCTTTCGTCCTATATGAACTGCTTTGTATTCATTTGGTAGGTAATACGCCTACTTTTTCGTATCTTTAGGCATGATTCGCGGGGTTCAAATGAACACAAAACGGGTTATTTTAGTTATGCCCTTTTCGTGGCCCCTACGATGAAAAGATAGTCATAACGCATTGATTATCAACGTTTAAGGACATTGAGTTAACATCCAGTCATCCCGACTAGATAGCATACAAATTAACCCAAAACCCCTTAAACGAGTGATTCAAGGGGTTTTTGCTTTTTTATCACCCCATCTCAATGCATAGTAATTCATCGTAGACTAGCCGTCCGCGACTAGCCGTCCGCGTTATGCCCTTTTCATGGCCTTCCTGGCCGGGCCCCTTTTTCTTTCGTATACTTGAAGTCAAGCAATTGACTATCAAATACTTAGAAAGATTAAAGCCATACAAAGGCGTTCATTTGATCCGCGAATCTATGCCCCTTTTTGGGCAAGAGAAATCAAATGAATGTAAACCTAACCGATTGAACCTATGCACCACCGCAACACCTTCGGCATCAGCTTCTTTGTCAAGAAGTACAAGGCCAAAAACGATCTTGCCCCCGTCTATGCCCGTATCACCGTCAAAGGAAAGTATCTGGACGTCTCTCTAAAGCGAAAGGTAGAACTCAGCAATTGGGACGAACGCAGCGGCACCACCAAAGGCCGGAAGAGCGAAGCTCACCAACTAAACCAATACCTTGAGCAGGTTCGCAACCGCTTCTATGAGTGTCGGAAAGAGCTAGAGAAAGGCGGGATGCCGCCCAAACGAAAGCTCATCACCCCGGAGGCGGTTAAGAACCGCTACCTCGGTAACGACCAGCAAGGCCAAACCCTGATGGAGCATATCCACTACTACAATACCGAGATGAAAAGCGTACTGACCTGGGGTACGTTGAAGAACTATTTCACCACCCAGAAGTACATTGAGAAGTTCCTAAAAGAAAAGCTTAAAACGTCGGATATCCATCTAGCCGAACTTAACTACAAGTTTATCACCCGTTTTGAAAGCTTCGTGAAAGGCAACCGGCTGATCAAAAATCAGAAGCCTTGCGATCAGAACGGCACCATGAAGCACATGGAACGGCTGCGCAAGATGGTCAGTTTCGCCGTCAAGTTGGAATGGCTTGACAAAGAGCCGTTTCACCAATACCAACTCAAATTTCAGAAGAGCCGTCGCGGGTACCTTACCGCCGAAGAACTCAGAACCATCGAGCAAACTCAAGTCCTGGAACCGCGCCTCACCCTTATCCGGGATATTTTTGTGTTCGGTTGCTACTGTACAGGCCGGTCGATGTTGACCCCCTGTCTCCGTTTATACTGACCCCCCAATTCCGTTTTTGTTGACCCCTCTGCGGGGGATGCTTACTGCGATTAGTGTTAGGCGGTTTTTGTATCCATTATTGGGATGCAAAAACGTTTATGGCGGGGCCACCCTGGCCAGTCCACCTATTTGCTTGAGCACCTTGAAACAAATCATACAGTTGTACCGAAAGGGTATGGGTATCAAAAGGATCGCCCGCAGTGGGTATCTCTAAGAAAACGGTTCGAAAGTACCTACGCCGCGGGGCGGCCCCCGCCTAGAAACTCATGGGCCCGCCATCCCTACTTCAGAAGAAGTATTGGTCGGAGTGTTTGAGCCACCCTAGTACACCCACTCAAGACCGTTACAAGCACTTTCAGAGCTTGCTGCCTTATCTAGAAAAAGAGTTGCAGAAGGTGGATGTAACTCGGCAGTTACTCTGGCAGGAATATAAGCAACAGTATCCGGGGGGCTACAATCATACGCAGTTTTGTCACTACTTGCGGTTGCAGAAGAAAAGCCACCAGGTCAGTATGTTGCAGACTCAGAAAGCCGGGAACAAACTCTACCGCGCGGCGGCCGCGTAGACTTTGCGGGAAAGAGGTTAGCAGTGGTTGATCCGGGCAGTGGTGAGGTTAGCTCGATGGAGATGTTTGTAGCGGTTCTGGGGGCTAGTGGCATCGGCCATCCGACAATATGCTTACGTGGAAGCCATACGTTCACAAATCAAAGCTGATTTCTTGCGGGCTACTGAGAATGCACTACAATTTTTCGGCGGTGTACCCCAAGCGATTGTATCGGATAATCTAAAAGCGGCTGTAACCAAAGCCAGCAAGTATGAGCCACTCTAACGGGGGAACTCCAAGCTGCACACAGAAAAAGTTTAATACCACCGCAATAAAGAATGTTAGTATCACTCAAAACGGGTAGCAAGCACGTATCTTGGCGGTTAGAAACCAACCTGATCAACCTCAGCACTTCATGCCTACGAATAAACCTATAGACGGTAAAGCACTGGTATACTGCGACGGTGCCTTTAATACTCCTAACGGCAAAACAGCCCACGGTCTGGTCCGTTTCACAGAACGCTACGAAGTGGTCGGAGTGCTCGATGCCACCTACGCCGGTCAGGATGCGGGAGAAGTGCTGGATGGCAAGCCCGTAAGCATCCCAGTTTTCGCTTCAATAAGCTCCGCCATTCAGGTTTTAGAAAGTCAAGGAAATTCTCCTACCTACCTGGTCATTGGACTGGCTCCCGACGGGGGACGGCTCCCCGAGCAAGCCAAAGAGACGATCCGGGAAGCGCTGCAAAGAGGGTGGAACGTCGACAGTGGGTTGCATGATTTTCTGATCAAAAACGAAGCATTTGTGCAACTGGCTGCCGCCCACGGGGGCACCATTCGGGACGTGCGCAAAACACCGGACCGCGATCAGTTGCACTTCTTCACCGGTGCCATCGAGCGGGTCAGTTGCCTCAAGCTGGCCGTGTTAGGCACCGATTCGGCCCTGGGAAAACGTACGACTGCCTGGCTGCTAGTGCACGGACTTCGTGACGCCGGACTGACCGCCGAGATAATCGGCACCGGGCAGACCGCCTGGATGCAGGGCGCGCGCTACAGCATGATCCTGGACAGTTGTATCAACGATTTTGTGTCGGGTGAGATAGAGCACGCGGTGGTGAGCGCCTGGGAACAAAAGAATCCGGACGTGATTGTGATCGAGGGGCAGGGAAGCCTGATGAATCCGGCTTATCCGGGCGGTTTCGAAATTTTGGCCGCGGGGCGCCCTGATTTTGTGATTCTTCAACATGCCCCCCGCCGCTTGGAGTACGACGGATTTCCGGGCTACGCCCTCCACCCGTTGCCTGAGCAAATTAAGGCAATAGAGATGATCTCGGGCAAGCCGGTGATTGCCGTAACGGTGAACCACGAAGGAATGACCGAAGAAGAGATTCGGCCGATGTGTGAGGCGATCACCCAAGAGACCAACCTGCCAGCCTTTGATGTATTGGCCCACGGGCCCACCGAACTGGTCCGGCTGGTGCAATCCAAACTATCCTAATGACCCATGAAAATCACGCACGTTTCCTATGAGCAACTAGACCTGAAGCTTAGCGTACCCTATACCATTGCGTATGAAACCGTTGAACAAGCAACTAATTTTATCCTAAGGTTAGAGACCAATACCGGAGTCGTAGGATACGGATGTGCCGCCCCCGATGTAATAGTTACGGGTGAGACAGCTTCGCTGGTAGAACAGGAGTTGGATCGTCAGGTTGTTGGACTGCTAAAGGGAAGAAATCCCGGAGAATATTTGCGTATCTTGGAAGAACTGCGTACGCGGCTGCCAACGGCTGCCTCGGTGTGCGCCATGGTGGATATGGCTTTGCTCGATCTGTTGGCTAAAAAAGCTAAAATGCCCCTGTATCAGTTACTAGGTGGGTATCGGCATCAGATCACCACCAGCGTTACGGTGGGTATTATGCCGCTGAATGAAATTCTAAAGACAGTAGCTCATCACATCGACAACGGTTTCTCAGCCATCAAGGTGAAGGGAGGATGCAATGTGGACGAGGACATTGAGAAGATGAAAC
The DNA here is from genome assembly GCA_965217305.1 of Cyclobacteriaceae bacterium. Lineage (GTDB taxonomy): Bacteria > Bacteroidota > Bacteroidia > Cytophagales > Cyclobacteriaceae > Tunicatimonas. Next base: position 18,854 of record CBDCHN010000012.1, on the reverse strand, counting down.
GACTACATGCCCAACACCCTGGCGTGACGTGGCGGTTCGACGGAAATCAGGGATATACCCAGCATGAAGCATTAACATTCGCTCAAGCTACCGATCACCTGAACCTAGAATGCCTGGAGCAGCCGCTGCCCGTGACTCAGGATAGGGCAATGGAAGAGGTGACCCAACGGGTTCGCGTGCCGGTGATGGCCGACGAAAGTCTTAAAACGTTAGATGATGCGGTGCGCCTCACTTCAGACCACCAAGTGAATATGATTAATATCAAACTAATGAAGGTAGGAGGAATTGTGGCCGCTACGGAGATTGACACAGTGGCTCATGCTGCCGGGGTACCAACGATGGTAGGGTGCGTGGACGAGTGTTCGCTGGGCATCGCCGCGGGCCTGCACTTTGCACTGGCCCGTCCCAACGTCCGGTACGCCGACCTAGATGGGCACCTGGATTTTCTGAACGACCCCTGCCAAGGACTGTTCCACTTGGAGAAAGGCGTGCTCTACCCGACGGATCAAGCCGGACTAGGGGAAATAACGCTATAAGTTTACATGCAATAACCAGTCTTATACCGTTGATCCCGTCATGGCTTCCTACACCACGCTGTCACCTGCTCACATCAGAAAATTGTTCGCTGCGTATGGTCTTCTGGAAGTTGAGACCTACGAACCGCTTAGCGGAGGATTGGAAAACACCAGTTTTTTAGTGAGCGCGCGCGCGGAGCGGTACGTGTTGACCTTGCTGGAGCAAAAGTCATTTCAAGAAGCCCGGCAGTTGGCCAACCTGTTAGTCTACTTATCGAGCCACGCCTTCTACACCTCTCGCGTGGTCAAGAGCTTAGCGGGCGACCTGATAGTTGCGTTTCACAATAAGCCCGTTTTACTTAAACACTACATTGCCGGAGAGATTACGGCTGATCTAAGCGACGAAGCGCTGGCGGCAATTGGTGGGCAAATGGCTCGACTGCATCGGATACCACCTCCGTCGTATCTACCCCAGGAGTACGGCTACGGGCAGCAAACGTTTGGCGCATTGTACACCAGAGAAATTGAAGCACCGTTCGTTGGGTGGCTACAGAAAAAGCACGCTTTCATCCGAGACAATCTGCGGGATGAATTGCCCCGCGCATTTATCCACGGCGATGTTTTCTACGATAACGTCATCCGCAGCCAAGCGGGCGTGGCAATCACCGACTTTGAAGAAGCCTGCTACTACTATCGGATTTTTGATCTGGCCATGGCCGTGGTCGGGATGTGCGCGCCTGAGAGCAGTATATTCCTACCGAAAGTCAAAGCCCTGATCGCCGGGTACGAAAGCATTCAGATGCTGAAGCCAACGGAGAGAAAAAGATTCCGGGCGTTTGTCGTCTACGCGGCCACCGCGGCAACTTTCTGGCGTTATCGACAGTATCATGTCATTCATCCCGATGAATCCATGAAAAATCACCACGGGGCCATGATGCGGATTGCCGATGATGCCTTCTGCCGGTCCGATGAAGAATTTCAGCAACCATTTTTATAACTGTTCAGCTTAAAAACAAAACGATGTTACACTTTGTCAGTACCCTAGGCGGCGGAGAGCCGGTCGACTTTGAAACTGCCATTCTCAGTGGCTACGCCCCGGACGGAGGACTGTACGTACCGGAAAAACTGCCTCACGTATCACCGGAGACCCTACAATCCTGGTCACCCCTGTCGTATCCCGACTTGGCCTTTGAGGTGATCTCGCTGTTCGTTGATCGAAGCACCGTCAGTGAAGCGGACCTACGAAGACTCATTCACGATAGTTTTAGCCCCTTCACGCACCCGGACGTGATCCCGTTGCGTCCGATGAAAACCACCGAAAGGCTATACATCATGGAGTTGTTTCACGGACCCACCCTGTCGTTTAAGGACGTGGCGATGGGCTTTCTGGTGAACCTGGTAGATTTTTTCCTGCAACGACGCAGAGAGCACCGCAACATCCTGGTGGCCACCACCGGTGACACCGGTCCGGCCGCGGCGCACGCGTCGGTCGGCAAGACCACGCTGGACACCTGGTTGCTTTACCCCCGCGGTATGGTTACCGAAGAGCAGGAGCGGCAGATGACTGGGTTGACCGAAGCCAATGTGCACGCTGTGGCGGTGGAGAACTGCCCGGAAGGAGGCGACGACCTGGATTTGGTAATCTCTCAGTTGATGGACAATCCGGCGACCAAGGAAAAATACGGTATCTCATCGGTGAACTCCATTAACTGGGGGCGGGTGATGGTGCAAACGGTGCACTACTTCTACGGCTACTTCCGGGTGGTGGATGAAGTAGGCGAACGGGTGAGCTTTTCGGTGCCGTCTGGAGCCTTCGGCAACCTGTGCGCCGGTACGCTGGCGCGGGAGATGGGCTTGCCCGTAGAACAATTTATCTGCGCCAACAACGAAAACGCCACGCTGCACCGCATCTTCCGGGAGGGCGTTATGAGCAAAGGAGCGCTGATCAATACCGCGTCGTCGGCCATTGATATTATTCTGCCCTACAACTTCTGGCGCTTTTTGTACTTCATCATCGGGCAGGATGCCCCCCGGCTGAAAGCGTGGGTAGAAGAGTTCAAACAGACCGGCGAAATCCGTTTCGACGCGGCAACGCACGCCCTGATCAAACGGGGCATTCGCTCGAAGATGATCACTGATGCGGAAACCCTGGCGTTGATCAAAGAGGTGTTTCAGCAAAACGACTACCTAATCGACCCGCACCTGGCCGTGGCCCTGGCCGCCGGACTCGCCCTTCGGGACGAACTGCCCGAGAACGGAAAATTGGTTTGCTTGGCCACCGCCCATCCGGCCAAGTTCACCGCGGTGATCAAAACCGCACTGGGTCAGGAAAAACTACCCGAGCAAGCCAAGCACCCTTCCATTGAGGCGGCCAAGACGCACTTTCACAATATTTTGTTGTGCGAACAACCACAGTTGTCTTCCGCCCTGATGCACGCCCTGGAACAGGCCTCCCGAAAAGCATAGCGTCCCCGGTTGGCATTGCCCCGGGGTAGCGTATTAGTTTTTAGAGGCCGGTAGATGGTCCAGGGCAAACTTGGCAATCTGGATATCCTGGGTAGCTACCCCGGTAAGGTCAGCCACGGTGATATCGTCTTCCCGGCGCCGGATACCGCCGGAGGTGATCACGGTGCCCAACTCGATAATTTTCTGATCGTCCAGTCGATGAGCTTGGTACGCGCGGTGGATTTCGCCGTGGTGCTGGCACTGCGACACGCTGTCGACCACGATGAGATCGGCCCGCTCGAGCAGGGTTTCGTCCAGCTCCTGCTTGCCCACCGTATCGGCTCCTACGGCGGTGATGTGCGTGCCGGGCAGCACGTGGTCGGCAAAAATTAGGGGCGAGGTGGCCGGAGTGGTCGTCACAATCAGGTTGCTCTGCTGCGCCAGATGCTGATAGTCTCTCGTGGTTTCTATATCAAACCCTTCCGGCTCCAGTTGTTTTTTGAAAGCCGCCAGCTTCTTTTCCGATCTTCCGGCCACCGTCACCCGGCGGCAATCGGTAACGTGCTTCAGATAGCGCAATTGCAGGGCGGCCTGGGTACCGCACCCCACGATGCCAATCCCCGTCACGGTTGGCGGAGCCAAATACTTCGCGGCAATCGCTCCGGCCAGGGCGGTTCGCACGTCAGTCAGGTAGCCCTCGTCTAATAGTACGGTTTGCAGCACCCCGGTTTTTTGATCGAACACCAGCATGAGTCCGTCGCTTGAGGGCAGACCTTGGGCGGGGTTCTCATAGAAACTCGAGGCGATTTTAATGACGTAGTAGGCGTCGTCCCGGATGTAGCCGTACTTGATGTGCACGTCGCCGCGCGGGGCATCAAACGACAGGGTACCCACCGGGGGGACGACGGCTGTATCCGTCGAGTAAGCGGTGAAGGCCTCTTCCAGGTAGTGCATCAAGTCCGTGGGGTCGGCCTCCGCAATGAGGCGCTTGAGGGTGGGATTGTCGACAAAGGGGGCCATACCGATTGGATTTTCTTGAAACTTACGAAAGAATGGGTAAGAAAACGGTATACGCCTCGGTTTGCGATCATTGATACCACCATTGCGAAGAAAAGTATCAATAGAAATGAAACAAATCGCTTAATATGGATTTTGCAAATCATTATTCTTATCAAATGCACAAGATACCTACTATGACCGCTACTTCAACCAAAATTTCCAAATATTCTGTTGTGTCGTTGATTCTGATTGCTGGGGCAGTTCATGCCCAACCCCGCGGAGAATCATCCGATACGGCCACCTTGTTCCGGGTGCATTCGGTATCGATTAACAAAGTTCACAAGGAGTACGACGGACAGTGGCAGGGCATCACGGTGGCATCAGACGGCAACTGCTACTTCTCTTCCTCTACCCACTCGATTGCCCACGGCGCAGGCTTTCATCGGTTCAATCCGACCACCCGCGAGCATACGGTGTTAGCCGATGACATGACCATCGTGTGCGGCGAAGAGAACACTAACTCCCAGCAAGGAAAAATCCACAGTCCCATCGTGGAGCTGGATGGCTGGCTGTACTTCACCACGCACCTGTCTAACTACTGGAAGGAGGGCATCGAGGGCTACACCGGTGCCCACGTGATCGGCTACGAACTAGCCACGGGGCAGTTCCGCGACCTGGGAATTGTTCGGCCTCGGTACTCTATCTATTCGGCAATCAACGTCGATCCCATCCGAAAAAAGCTGTACGTCTTCGTAGCTCCCTTTACCGAAGAAACCAAAAAAACCGACGGCTGCCATTTGTACAGCGTGGACATCGCCACTAGTGAGAAGAAGGACCTGGGACAACTCACCCAAAACCAGAGCGGAGCCTCGCTGTGGTTTTTTATCGACGACCAGGGCAATTGCTGGTTCACGCTGTGGAAGGGCCACTACCAGTACGCTTACGACCGTGGCAACCTGTACTGCTACCGTCCCGAATCCGACAAGATTGAGACCTATGAGGACGTGCTGCCCACCGGCCAATTTATCGACGGCACCTCGGTGACCGACGAGCGACTGTACCAGGAGCGGGCCTGGACGTGGGTGCAGGCCTTTCCCGACAAGAAAAAGTGCTACTTCACCATGGGCACCTGGGGCGGGGGCGACGAACGTCTGTGGATTTTTGATCCGGCCCAAGATATTGCTTCCGGAGCGGCCTTTCAGGAGGTGGCCTCCATTGGTTCTACCTTTTTGCAAACCGCCATCGGGGGAGATCGCCTCTACTTCGTGCAGTACGCCGACCTGCAAGACGAGCGCGACCTGGACTCGGAGAACGAGCGCGAGCGCGACCCCGACGAGGTGGGCTACGACGAAAGTCTGCACCTGCGCAGCGTTTCACTGACGGGCGGCATGAAGCAGTCCGTGAAAGACCACGGCAAGATCGTGGACCAGGACGGTCGGGCCGCCCGATTTATCAATTCTATGGCCGCCGACGAGCAGGGGCGGGTGTATATGTACGGCAGTTGGTACGTCCGCTCACCGCAGGAAGCCACATTACAGTACCAGTGGGGCGATCATCCTAACGGCGACGTTTTCAAACTCCTGAAACGAGGCGAGTTCTTTGCTTTCGCGGATGCCACTGATGAAAAAGAGTAAACGTATTAGTGTTCGCCGGATTCGTACTAGCGACCAGTCGATGCTAATACTACCTTGAACTAACATCTGTCCGTAAGATTCTCGCTACCGAATACCCTCCTTATGTTCCACCCTAACCAATCCATTGATGAAGACCGAAAACTTTTACTTTCTTGGCCCAGCCCTGTTGCTGGGGTGGCTGCTCCTTCTGACCCATCCGGGCCGGGCCCAAACCAACACCGTGTCGGGGATGATTACCAGTGCAGCGGATGGCTCTCCCTTGCCCGGCGTGAGTATTGTGCAACAGGGCACCATCAACGGCACGCAGAGCGACGTTGACGGTGGCTACTCGCTGGCGGTGCCGCCGGGCAGCGAACTGGTGTTTTCCTACATCGGCATGGAATCGCAAACCGTCGAAGTAGGCGCATCCACCACCATCGACGTGGTGATGCAGGAGGATGTGGGCCAACTGCAGGAGGTGGTGGTGACTGCCCTGGGCATCGAGCGGCAGAAAGAGTCGCTGACCTACGCCACCCAGGAGGTGGAGATTGAAGGCATCGACGAGGCCCGCGACAACCAGAATCTAGTCAACAGCCTGTCGGGCCGGGTGGCGGGGCTGTCGGTGCAGCGCTCGGGCAACGGGGTGAGCGGCGGCTCGCGGGTGGTCCTGCGCGGACTGCGCTCCATTGGGGGCAACAGCTTTCCGCTATACGTGGTGGACGGCGTGCCCCTGGGTGGCGACATTGCCGACCTGAGTCCGGATGACATCGCCTCAATCAACGTGCTGCGGGGAGCCAACGCGGCGGCCCTCTACGGAGCCCGGGCCAACAACGGCGCCATCATCATCACCACCAAGTCGGGCCGCGCGGGTGGAGGCATGAGCGTCGACCTGAACAACACCGTCACCGTTGAACGCGCCAACATCCTGTTCGACTTTCAGAATGCTTTTGGTCAGGGCAGCGCGGGGCAGTACGAGCCACTATCCGTGCGCTCGTTCGGGGCGCCGCTCGACGGACGGGAGATTCCGCTCTGGTCGCCCGGTGAAGCGCTGGGCAACGGCACCTACCGTTACCTGCCCCAGCCCGATAACGTGCGCGATTTCTTCCAGACCGGGGTGAGCGTGGCCAACAACGTATCGATTCGGTCGGGCAACGACCAAACGCAAACCTTCTTTAGCTATACGCACGAGAACCGCAAGGGCACCGTGCCGGGCAACGAACTGAGCCGCCACAACGTGAGCCTGAAGCTGGACAACCAACTACTCAACGACAAGCTCACCCTGAGCTCCCGCGTGAACTACCTGCGCACCACGCTGGACAACGAACTGGAAACGGGCCGCGACTACGCCAACCCGGTTCGGCACGCGCTGCGGCTGCCGCGTAACATTCGCACGCAGGACATCCGCACCTTCGAGTTTGTGAACGAAGACGGTAACCTGCGGCAAAACTATTGGGACCCCGGCAACAACGGCGGGGCCAACCCCTACTGGACGGCCAACCGAAACCTGAATCAAAGCGTGATCAACCGGGTGATTGGCTACGCCATGCTAAGCTACGAGATTGCCCCCAATTTGAGTGTAATGGGCCGAACGGCCGTAGACCAGAGCGCGCGCGTTCGCAACGACCGGGACTACGTAGACTACTACATCTTTGACCCGCTGGGCAATTACTCGGTGGACGAGAGCAATAATCTGGAGTGGAATTCGGACTTCCTGGTGAGTTACAACAAAGACGTGAGCGACCTGCTAAGCTTCAACGTCAATGTAGGAGGCAATCACCGCTTGGCCACCTTTAACTCTATTTTCACCGAAACCAACGGCTTGGCGGCCGAAAATATCTTTACCATCGGCAATGCGCTTAACCTGGGAGCCTCCGAAGGGCTGAGTCGCAAAAAAGTGAACTCCCTGTACGGCTTCGGGCAGGTGTCTCTTCGAGATGCGCTCTTTCTCGATCTGACCTACCGCAGCGACTGGAGTTCTACGCTGCCGCCGGAGAACCAGCGGTTTGATTATTATTCGGCCGGGCTGAGTGCGGTCGTGTCCGAATTGCTCAGTTTCCCGGAGCCTATCTCGTATCTCAAGGTGCGCGGTTCGTACGCCGAGGTGGGCAACGACACCGATCCGTTCCAACTGGTACGCAACGCTTTTCTGGAGTCAGGCGGGGCAGTCACGTTTATCGAGCTGTCTAACACCTTGCCCAACGAAAATCTTCGGCCCGAACGGACCAAGTCGGTGGAGTTTGGCATTGAAACCAGTTTTCTGGATAGCCGGGTAGGGCTGGATGCCACGTTTTATCAGACCAATTCGGTGGATCAGTTGTTTGCGCAGGACGTACCGTTGGCCTCGGGGGTCTCCAACCGGTTCGTGAACGGAGCTGATATCCGCAACCGGGGCATCGAACTGGTGCTGACGGGTCGTCCGGTACAAACCAGTGTTTTCGACTGGAATATCGTATTCAACTTTGCCAGCAACCGCGGTGAGGTCGTCAGGCTGGCCGAAGGCCTAGAAACACTTTCGTTCGGCGATACCTTTATTACCCGTTACGAACTCAACGTGGGCGACGAGTGGGGCAATATCTACTCACGAGGCTTCGCCCGTGACGAGCAGGGCCGGGTGCTGGCCGACGATAACGGCCTGCCCATCAACACCGACGGCAAAGACGTGCTGGTGGCCAACTACAATCCCGACTGGCTGGGGGGCATCAATAATACCTTCACGTACAAGAACCTAAGCGTGGGCTTCTTGATCGATATCCGGCAGGGCGGCGAAGTAGTGTCGTTTACCAACGCCATTCTGGCCGCCGACGGAGTGCTAGAGAAAACCCTACCGGGCCGCGACGGCACGCTGGTGTTCGGGGAAACCGTTTTTCCTGAATTTGAGGTGGTGAAAGCCGACGGCTCGCCTAACACGACGGCCATCACGGCCGAAGATTTTTGGGGAAGCATCGGGGGCGAGAACGCCGCCAATGGCGAAGCCTTTGTGGAAGATGCTTCCAACGTTCGGATGCGCGAGATCAACGTAGGCTACAGCCTGCCCGCTACGCTGCTGGACCGCACTCCTTTCGCCCGGGCCAGGCTCAGCCTGGTGGGTAGAAACCTGTTTTTCATTCAAAACAACGCATCCATCGATCCGGAGGTGGTCGTAGGACTGGACGATACGGCCGATGGCTTCGAGTCGTTCGCGCTGCCTACGTCCCGCAGTATCGGATTCAACCTTAAGCTAGGCTTCTAACGCAAACCAAAAAGCAATGAAAAAATCAATCATAATCAGTTTATTCAGCGTCTTGGGCGTCGGGTTATTCACCACCTGCACCGAGGATTTTGCCGAAACGAATACCGACCCCCTGGCCCTGAGTACGGCGGCCCTGGAGGGCAACGAAGGCTTGCAGGGGCAGGCCTTCGCGCAGGCCCAGTTCTACGGCGTGGCCGCCTACGAAGACTTTTATCAGATTTCGCAAAATCTGTTTGCCGACCTCTGGTGCCAGTACTTCGCCACCACCCAGTCGTTCTTCGATTCGGATCGCTACGTGCAGGTGGGCAGTTGGTCCAATTCGGCCTGGGGAGCCTTCTACGGGCGCGCCGCTCCGCAGATCAAGCTGGTCGAAGACCTTACTGAGCAGGACGGCAACGAAGTGGGCAACGCGATGGCTAAAATCTGGCGCGTATTTGCCTACCACCGCATCACCGACTACTGGGGCCCGATTCCTTATTCGGAGTTTGGCAACGGGGAACTCTCGGTGGCCTACGATCCGCAGGAAGAGATTTATAACGACTTTTTTGTTACCCTCGACGAAGCAGTGGCGCAGCTGAAGGCCAATCCCGGAGAGGTGTCGTTTGGGACCAACGACGGCATCTACGGCGGCAACGGCGACCAGTGGCTCACGCTGGCCAACAGTCTGCGTTTGCGACTGGCTCTGCGCATCCGCTTCGCCGACCCTGAGAAAGCGCGTACGGAAGCCGAAAAAGCCGTGGCCGACGGGGTGATGACCGACAACGCTGATAATGCCTCGGTGGCGGTAGGACCGATCTTGCGCAATCCGCTGGGGGTGATCACCGACTGGGGAGAGTTCCGGATGAGCGCCAGCATGGAAAGCGTGCTGGAGGGCTACGAAGACCCGCGGCTACCCACCTACTTCTCACCGGCCGAAGAAGGCGACACCGACGGCGACGGGATGCCCTACGAAGGCCTGCTTAACGGGCAGTTCCGCTCGGTGCTGGAACAGGGCCAGAACGACAACCACTCGGATTTGGGCCAGCAGTTTCTGCCCGAGCCCCGGGGTGGGGAAAACGGGCCGCTGGAGATCATGAACGCCGCCGAGATGTATTTCCTGCGCGCCGAAGGAGCTTTGGTGGGTTGGAACACGGACGGCACCGCCCAGGAGCTCTACGAACAGGGCATCCGCACCTCGATGCAACAAAACTCGGCGGCCACCGACGACGAAATCACGGCTTACCTCAACAGCAGCAACCAGCCCGTGCCCTACGCTCCCGACGCGGCGCCGCTGACCGACATCCCGGTGGCCTTCGCTGCCGATGCCGAGCGGCAGCTCGAGCAGATCATCACCCAAAAGTGGCTGGCGCTGTACCCCAACGGCTGGGAAGCCTGGGCCGAACTGCGGCGCACCGGCTACCCCAAGCAGTACGCCCGCGTAACGTCCGACAATACCGACGTGGCGGCCGATGAAATTGTGCGCCGGATGGTGTACGTGGGCAATGAGTTTGATACCAACCGGGAAGCCGTGGAGGCGGCTATAGCACTGCCTGAAATGGCCGGAGGAGACAAAAACAGCACGCGGCTGTGGTGGGATAAGCGATAGACGTTACCTTGCCCCCGGAAAGGAGACTATCCTGAGCTAAATCCGAAGGCCAAATGGTTCTGCATAAGTTCAATAGCTTAACACTAATCGCCCAGAATGTGATGGTAGGCTGCTGGCTCATGTTTACTTTTTCTTGTAGTCATCCTGCCCCTTATCAGGACGTTACGTTTCACAGCGAAGTCTTTCAGACGGATCGACAGTACCGTATTTATCTGCCGTCCGGCTACCAACAGCACCCCAACGCTCGCTATCCGGTGGTCTACTACTTTCACGGCTGGGGCGGCCGGTACAAGTGGGACAACTATGACCTTGACGATGATATCAATTATCCGGAAAACGGAAGGAAGGAACCGCCTTTTGTGATGGAGTGGAAAGACTACGTCCAGGACCATCCGGTGATCATCGTGACCTGGGACGGATACGAACCCAACTTGCATCCGGGAAAAAAATTTCGGGAGGGAATTCCGTACGGGGATACTTCTCCGTACGATTACCGGCGGGCCCACGATCAGGAAGACCACCACTGGGGCTGGGACTACCGTCGGCACTTTCGAGAGCTGGTGGCGCACGTGGACGAAAACTTTCGTACCGTTGCCGACCGAGACCATCGCGCCATCTCCGGGCTTAGCATGGGAGGGCTAACGGCCTACTACGTGGCGGGCCAAAACAAAGATTTGGTCAGTTCGGTGAGTGCTTTTGATCCAGCCGACAACGTTCCGTTGTACGGTCCCCGGGGAGAGCAGGTCGCCTTTCCGGTGCTGGAAATGTACCGGGCGTTAGAGGGGCTATCGGTACGACTGACGATGACCGACGGCGACTGGCTCAAGTACAACGACTGGGAACTGGCCCGAATTTTCGAAGCAGCCCACCCGGCTCACTTCGAGTGGCACGTTGCCGATTACCCCGACCACTGGGCGGCCGACATTGATCAGCAACTAGACTTCCACCGAGCGGAGTTTCAGAAAGAACACCGCTTGCCGGAGAACTGGAGCCACGTTTGCCCGGCCTTCCCCTCGTTCTCGGTGTGGGACTACCAAATAGATATTCAACGCACCCAACCGGCCCTCACCCTGCTGGAAGACGTATCGCCGGGGCACATGAAGGTCGTGTCCCGCCCGTTCGTGCCCAACGGGCCCATTGTGCAGGACGAACGCGTTGCGGTGACTACCGGGGCCGTTTATTCGCCCGATGCGCCGGTCCAACTCACCACGTACAATCTTTCCGACGGTAAGATCGAACAGCGGAAGGCGACTATCTCGGCGGAAGGGAAGCTCACGTTTGAACTGGGCGGCGGAGGGCACCTGATTGGCATAAACCGGGTAGATTCAGCGAGCGAGGCTATCGTGAAAATGGTGCATCTCAATGGGCAAGAGCACTTTTATTTTGAAGAAGGAGTAGCCTATCGCCTGGATTTTACGTTGGTCAATATCGGACAAAAGCAAGCCGAGAGCATTGAAATACGAGCCTCATCCACGCATCCCTACCTGACGTTTACCGACAGCATCATCTGGGTAGATCAGGTAGCGGCCGGAGCTTCGGTCGCGTTGAAAGATCAGTTCGATTTCAGTATTGCCCAGCACCACGATTCCAGCCAGGTGGGCACCCTGCGCTTCGACGTGAAGGTGAACGGCCTACCCAACGGCACGCAAAAAATTATGTTTTTTACGGTTCCTGCTTCGCCGCATCTGGAAGATTCCGATGACATGATCGTGTTAGATGGGCGTACGGTGGCTGATGTACCCGTGTACCAGCCGGGACCTAACGAGGTACAACCACAGGAGATTGCCGGGGGCCAGGGGAACGGCAACGGAGTCTGGGAGCCGGGCGAAGAAGCCTTGGTGTACATTAGACTGCCGCGGGGAATGGCCCCTAACGACACCAATACATTTCACCGAACCTATCTGCTCAATCACCTCAACGTCCCGTTGGTGGAGGTCAACCGATTGGATTATGACGAAAAAGTGAACCAGGCCGGGGCTACCAGTGTAGCAACGATCATGTCACTTTCTGAGGGTAGTCCGGATACACTTGATCTCTGGTTCCGAGTGGAAAGCCTCTTCAACGACCGGGACGATTCCACTTCCCGCGCCACGGTATACGCGCGTCGGTACGATTACCGCCGAGCAAAAGTAAAGATAGATCAATCTTATTCGCTCGCAAAACAGGTGATCCCCTAAACTTAACATTCTATTTTTAACACTTCCATTAAACCCGAAACATCATGAAAAATCTCAAACAATTTGCAACACTTTGCACAGCCGTTCTGCTCAGCTTGCTGAGTAGCTTAACTGCCTCGGCGCAAGCCATCGCTACCGAACTCACCGGCTTGGGTGACTTTATTTCCGGCGACCCGGGCTACGCCGACGTCCCCGGCTACCAAACCGTCGACCTGGGTGGATTCATTCCTCATCACCCGGCCGCCGGAGCCTACAACGTCGACGGCACCCTGCTGGTGACGCACGCTGGTCAGGTGTACCGCACCTCCGACGGAGGGCAGGCCGGTTCGTTTTCCGATAACGCTAACGTACAGGTTAAGCAGTGGAGCAACGTTGACCCGAACGTGATGTATTATACGAATCCGACCGAGTGCACCAGAAACGAGTTGGGAGGGGCTTCCACGACGCTGTTTGATCTCAATTCGGCCATCAACTACTTTGGAATCAACTTTAGTAGTTTCTTTGGCGGAGCCCAGGAAGGAACCTTTGTGATAGGAAACGACGAGGCGATTGTGGTGTTTGGCATTGCGGATGGCACGGCCCATACCCTGGTTTGGAAAATAGGAACCGGCTGGCTGCCCGACCACTATTCGTTGCCCTGGAACGATTTCGACTACTACAACGCTACGCCCATCGCTGACCCGAAGGTAGCCAATAACCTGGGCTACATCTACCTCAAACCGGTGCCGGGCAGCGGAGACAACAACGTGCCGTGGGCCATCATTTCCATCACCAACACCGGCGCTTCGTCCCGCATTGATTCGGACTTGGGACAGTGCCACCACGCCACCGCCTGCGTATGGCAGGATACCGACGGGTCGTTTAATCCGGGATTGGTCGATATCTTTGGCAACGTAGTTCAGCCCGACGGAAAGGACTTCGAGATTCCTACCAGTTGGGACCCGGCCCTGCACGTTGGGTGGGTGAAGGGGACGATCTACGCCGCCGGAGCGAGCAACGCCGGGGGAGCGAACGTACTGGCCCTGCGCAAAACCAACCAGGGGGGATACCAGGCGGTAGCCAACGGCACGTTCAGCGGAAATAACTCTTACTTCAGCGCCTACGCTAAAAACGGCATCACCAACCTAAGCTTTAAGCAACTCACGCAGAACAACGTGCGCATAAGAATCCTGGGTAGCGCTACTCCGGATCTTGAGCCGGAGCTTACCGACTACTGCCCGAGCAACGGCCAGAGCACCGAAGACGAGTGGATTGCCGAAGTGCAAATTGGAAGTTTTAGTAATGCTTCGGGCAACGAAGGAGGGTACGGCGACTTCTTGAGCCAAACCATTGCCCTGGAGACGGGCGAAAGCTACGCGTTGAATCTGACCCCCGGCTACACCGGCACCGAGTACAAGGAATACTGGAAAATCTACGCCGACCTCAACCAAGATAGTATCTTCGACGAAGCCAGCGAACTGCTCTTTGATGCCGGGACCACGCAGACCGGTGCGGTCAGCGGCACGCTTTGTATCCCCGCTGATGCGGCTCCCCTCACCACCCGCCTGCGCGTGGTGATGAAGTACACCGATGCGGCTGACAATGACGGCCTGGCCCCCACCGCCTGCGGCTCCTTCGGCTACGGAGAAACCGAAGACTATACCCTGACCGTGAGCGAACCTGCCGGGGAAGCGGGCACGGGGCTGCGCTACGCTTTGTACGACAACAAAACCCTGAGCGGTAGCCCGGTCGACACCGGCACGGATGCCCAGGTCAACTTTAACTGGAAGTCGGATGGAAAGATAAGCGGGTTGACGGATAACTTCTCGGTACGCTGGACCGGTGAGGTGAAGCCTCGCTACAGCGAGACCTATACCTTCTTCACCCGCAGCGACGATGGGGTGCGCTTGTGGGTGAACGGAGAAAAGCTCATTGATAACTGGACCAACCACGCCCCCACCACCAACCAGGGGCAGATCAGTATGCAAGCGGGACAACCCTACCGCATCCGGTTGGAGTACTACGAAAACGCGGGCGGAGCGGTGTGCCAGTTGCGCTGGAGCAGTGCCAGCCAAGTCAAAGAAGTGGTACCCCAGGAGCGTTTGTATCCTAGTGCCGCGCCCGCCGCACCGACTACGACCTATACCGTACGGGCCCGGGGCGTGCAGGGCACCGAGCAGATGGCCCTGCAAATCGGGGGGCAAACGGTGCGGAGCTGGACGGTGAGCAGCAGCATGGAGAACTACAGCTACACCGGTGAAGAGAGCGGGTCGGTGCGGGTAGCCATCACCAACGACCAGGGGGTGAACCACGACCTTCGGATAGATAAGCTCACCGTAGACGGCACGACCTACCAAGCCGAAGCGCAGGCGGTGAACACGGGGGTGTGGCAGAGCGGCAGTTGCGGGGGCAGCAACTCCGAGTGGTTGCACTGCTCGGGTTATATCCAGTTTGAGCTGAGCACCGCCAACGCCCGGCAGGGTGATTCACTCGCCAAGAACCACCTGACCCAAGAGATTGCCCCGGCGTTAGCGTTGTACCCCAATCCCAGCAGGGAGGGTGTCTTTACGGTGGCGGGACTTTGGCAAGATAGCCAGATAAAGCTGTATGACTTACAGGGAAAAGAGATCAACGTAGTGCTCCGGGCACTGGGTGCGAAAACCGAAGTGCAACCCCGTGACTACCTGCCCCAGGGCTTGTACCTGGTGAAAATACAGTTTGCCCAGGGCGGCACTTTGCAACGCAAGCTGGTGGTCGAGTAAATCCTCCAACCAGGGAACAAGTAGACACGGAACCGCTATTTGTTTCCTAGCTTTGGCCGAATTTTCAGGTAATCCATCACCGCCTCATCGCCCCGCAGCGCGCCCTTCGGAATCGGATGCGAAGCGTCGAATACGCTCAGCTTCGCTTTGGGTAGCAGGCGCACAAAGTCTTCCTGGTACTGATCCTGATAGGGAATGGCTTCGTGGTTGAGCTGGAGGTGGTGCCGGAAAAAGTTGTAGACCGGGGCGCGCTTGGTGTAGGCATAATCGTGTCGCTCGTGGGGCAAATGCACGTTAGAGACAGCGTGTTCCCGATCGTACAGGGCGTAGACTTTCTGAATATAGGGATACTCAATACGGGGAGTGTTATGGGTGTAGTCGGCCCCGTCCGAGACCAAAATCATGGGGCGGGGAGCGCACAGGGCGGCAACCTCCACATTGTTGGTTTGGTGATCCTTACTCTTATGAATAGGCATTCCGCTTTCGCAGGCGCAACCGCCGAAGAAGTGGGCCGATACCTGCACCACCGGAGCGGCCGCCTTGATTCGGTCATCAATAGCGGTGAGCACGAAACTTTGGGTAGCCCCCCCCGAAGCGCCCGTTATGCCTACCCGCGTCCGGTCCACGTCCGGTCGGGAAAGCAGGTAGTCGAGCACCCGTCGGCTGTTCCAGGTTTGTAGTAGTAAGACGATAGGAATATCGTGGGTTACCTGCTGGCTTTCCCCGTAGCCTACCATATCGTAGGTGAAGACGATGGCACCCATGCGGGCCAAAACAGCGCAGCGCGTTTGCACTTCCTCCGAAAACCGGCGGTCTTCCCAGTGTCCGTGGGGACTCAGAATGGCCGCGTAGGTTTCCTGCTTTGCTAGGGGGCGATACAGGTTGCCAGTGATATAAAAACCGGGAAAACTTTCGATGGCGATACTCTCAACGCTATACCCATCTCCTTCCGTGTAGTTCCGGATGATGGGGTTGAAGTTGCCCTGAATGTCAGGCATCCGGTCAAGCTGTAATCCGTTGATGATGCCCTGGCGGATGGTCTGGGCCCGTTGCTCCCACGAGGCCCGGTCGCTCCATTGCGCAGCGAACCCTTTCATCACCAGGTTGGCTTCATCTTCGGTCCAGTAGTGTCCCTGGCAGAGTCGGGTTTCTTGGGCGTAGCCCACGGAAAGTACTCCGACGAGTACGCAGATTAATAGCTGTTGTTTCACGTGATATCTGGTTTGTAATACATGGTTCCCACCGCGAACGAAAAGAAAAATAACTACTATACTTCATTTCAAACACTATTCTGAAAAAAAGTATCAGATATATGATGATACGTGCTACTATTCGATCCATTTATGGGTAGCAGATCGTTATTTTTGGAATGGATAGGGTGGAGCTTATCGGTCGACAATTTCTGTATTTGCCGAAAAATAATCTATGCTAGTCCCCTAAGTAAGTAAAGTTAATGGTCATGGCAAATGAGTAGCAAATTTTATAGCGGCATCATCTTCTTCATTTTGGCGAGTTTGTCCGCCTGCCGGATGAATTCGCCAACGTCTCCCGAACTCGTCCGCTGGCAAGCCCAGGCAGAGAACGTAACCATTCGGCGGGACGACTTTGGGGTGCCCCATGTGTACGGAAAGACCGATGCTGATGCGGTGTTTGGCTTACTGTACGCCCAGTGCGAAGACGATTTCCCGCGCGTCGAACAGAACTATCTTAAAGCGATAGGTCGACTGGCGGAGGTGGCGGGAGAAGACGCCCTGTACAGCGACCTGCGGGCCCGTTTATTCATGACCCAACCGGAGGCCATCGCCTATTACGAGGACAGTCCCGCCTGGCTCCGAGCGTTGTGCGTTGCCTGGGCTGACGGTATCAACTACTACCTGCACACGCACCCGGAGGTGCAACCCCGGTTGCTGACCCGTTTCGAACCCTGGATGCCTCTATACTTCAGCGAAGGCTCCATCAGCGGCAATATTGAGCAAATAGCAACGCCAAAGATACGGGCGTTCTACGAAAACGAAACCCCACTGCCCGAAACTCCCGAGCATGAACGACGGAAAAACGCTACCGAAGAAGAACCACAGGGCTCCAACGGTATTGCTATTTCGGGCGAACTCACGCAGTCGGGCCACACCCTGCTACTAATCAATCCCCATACGTCCTTCTACTTTCGGGGCGAGGTGCACATGGTGAGTGAAGAAGGCCTGAACGCCTACGGAGCAGTGACCTGGGGGCAGTTTTTTATCTACCAGGGCTTCAACGAAAAAACGGGCTGGATGCACACCACGACCTATACCGACGTGATAGACGAATTTCAGGAAACGGTAGCCACGAAAGACGGATCGTTGGTCTACCGCTACGGCAACGAATGGCGACCCATCGAGACATCCGAAGTGACGCTGAAGTACAAAAAGGGTAATACGATGAAGAAGCGAACGTTTCCTATATACCGAACCCACCACGGACCGATTACGCACCGGCAAGACGGGCAGTGGGTGGCTACGGCCATGATGTGGGAGCCGGTGAAGGCCCTCCGGCAGTCGTACACCCGCACCAAGCAAGCGGACTACGAAGGGTTTCGGGAGGTGATGAATATCCGCACCAACTCTTCGAACAACACCGCCTACGCTGATGCGGTGGGCAACATTGCCTATTTCCACGGCAACTTTATGCCCCGGCGCGACACCACCTTCGACTACACCCAACCCGTTGATGGCAGTGACCCCCGCACCGATTGGCAGGGTCTGCATACGGTCGACGAAATGATTACTCTCCTGAACCCTCCGAACGGATGGATTCAGAACTGCAACTCCACTCCCTACACGGCGGCGGGGGAACACAGTCCGAAGCGTTCGGATTACCCCCGGTATATGACCCTGGACCGGGAAAACTACCGGGGAGTCCACGCGATTGCGTTGCTAAGCGACCGGAAAGGGTATACCCTGGATAGCCTGATTCAACTGGCCTACGATCCGTACCTACCCGCCTTTGCTGCATTGATTCCCGGATTGATCGAGGCCTACGATGCATCGGGCAGGTCGGCCGATTCGGACTCGCCAATAGCGGTACTGCGGTCGTGGGACTTCACCACCTCCCCAACGTCGGTTGCCATGACCCTGGCCCACTACTACGGCACGCTGTACCAACAACGGGGTGAATCACCCGAGAGACTTACTCCGATGGAGCGAATTCAGTACTTTGGCACTGAGTCGCCTTTCGAAGAGCGGTTAGCAATTTTTGCTGAGGCAGTAGAGCAGTTGGAAACCGATTTCGGCACCTGGAACGTGCCCTGGGGTGAAGTGAACCGCTACCAGCGGCTGAACGGTGACATCGATTACACCTTCGACGATGACCAGCCCAGCCTCCGATTGGCTTCGCTCCGGGCCACCTGGGGAGCTTTGGCCGCCTATTCGGCCTGGCACGAGTCCGACACCAAGAAGATCTACGGCACCGGGGGGAACAGCCTTTGTAGCCGTAGTAGAATTCGGTGATAGCGTACGGGCCAAAGTCTGCTGGTCGGCGGGCAGAGTGGTGATCCTGCTTCTCCCCACTTCGA
>CBDCHN010000011.1:1992500-2095909 GCA_965217305.1 Cyclobacteriaceae bacterium | reverse complement strand
CGACAGTTCGGCGACCTGTTGGTGGTGGGCGTGGGGCGCGACCAAACCCTGGAGACGCTCAAGGGTCCGGGTCGGCCGGTGAACCCTGAAAACAACCGTTTGTACCTAGTGGCGGCCCTGCAAGACGTGAACTACGCCGTGCTCAACGACCACCAGATTGGGGCGGGTAAGATCGATTTCCGGGAGGTGATTACCCAATTGCAACCCGACGTGTTTGTGCTGAACCGCGACGACTCGGCCATTGGAGAGAAGCAAGCGCTGTGCGACACGGCTGGCACCCGCATCGAGTTTGTAGACCGCGAAGTGCCCGAAGAACTCTCGCCTACTTCTACCACCAAGATCATTAACAAGATCAATTATGCCTACCGCGCCCCCCTGCGCATCGACTTTGCGGGCGGGTGGACCGACGTGCCCTACATCATGAACGGCCAAACCGGCTACGTGTCGAACGTGGCCATCAAGCCGCTCGTCGAGCTGAAGGGCAACACCCTCAATTTCTCAGGATACCCGCGCGGCAGCGGCCTGAGCACTTCCACCGCCGTGAAACTGCTCGAACTTATCAGTGCTAAGAACTACAACGCCGAGCCCAAGTCGCTGGCCATGATCGGCGAAGACTTGTTTAACCTGGAGAACAAAGAACTCAACTGGGCCATCGGACGGCAGGACCAGTACGCCATTGTGTACGGAGG
This sequence comes from Cyclobacteriaceae bacterium, assembly GCA_965217305.1. GTDB lineage: Bacteria > Bacteroidota > Bacteroidia > Cytophagales > Cyclobacteriaceae > Tunicatimonas. Next base: position 2,095,220 of record CBDCHN010000011.1, on the reverse strand, counting down.
CTTTCACTGCTTTGCCTGCACTGATGCGGGGGCCGAACCGCTCGACATTGCCGTTTCTGAAGAAGCGCTGGAAGATTTTCGGAAGCAGTTGCTGCTGCTGCACACCGGGGTGTCGCGCAACGCGCAGTCGGCCGTGGAGCAGGTGTACGAAAATTATCAAACCCCCGAGGGACAGGTCGCCCTGCGTACGATTGGCGACTGCGGCCGAAAGTTCGTTGATGCGCTGGCTGCCCGCAACTTTCGGGAGTGTGCTCATCTGATGGAGCGCAACTGGGAAGCGCAGAAGCAGTTGGCCCGGGCGAGCACCAACGACAACCTGGACGCCATGTACGCCTTTGCTAAACAGCACGGTGCCTACGGCGGCAAAATCTGCGGGGCTGGTGGGGGCGGGGCCTTTATCTTCTGCTGTGAGGACCCATTGGCACTGAAGCAAGCCATGAAAAAACAGTTTGTAGACTGTTTTGAAATTGATTTCGCCTTTGAGTATCAAACCATTAAGGATCTCAATGCGCTTTAGTGGCCATTTCTGATAAGAAAAACGTGGCCTTGTACTATTTCGCGGCAAACTCCAAGAATTAAATTTTATTTATAATTTTATTTTTTCAATTTTGACCAACAAACCACAGAACCATTATGTCAACATCTCAGGTTGCAGGTCAGGAAAACCCCGGCGCGAACAAGCAAAAAGTTTTATTGATCATTATTGGCTTACTGGCGCTCACCCTTCTGGTGGTGCTTTTCTTGTTTTATCAGAATTATCAGGTCAAGAACAAAGAGTTGCAAAGCAACCAGCAGGAGCTCAAAGAAACCTACAACAAACTTGAGTCTATTAGCAACGAACTAGACCTGAAGATTGAAGAGATCCAAAAGCTGGGCGGCGACGTGGAAGAGTTGCGGCTGATTCGCGAAACGCTGGAGATGGAAAAAGAGCAGCTTCAAAACCAGAGCAACCTGGCCGAGAAACAGTACACCAAAATCCGAAACCGGGTGGAGGGCTACCGCGAATTGCTGGTGAAGAAAGACCAAGAAATTGCCGAGCTACAGCGCCAAAACGAGGTGCTCTATTCGGAGAACACCGAACTCAAAGAAGAACAACGGGTGCTGAGCAAGACACTGCTGGCGGTGGAAACCGACAAAAAGACCCTGGTTGAGAAGGTGAAGCAAGCCTCGCAACTCGAGGCCGAAAATATTCAGGTGGTGGGCCTCAATAGCCGGGGCAAGGGCAAGGAGCGCGATCGCTACCGCAACAGCCAGTTGGCCCAGTTGCAGGTGAAGTTCAACATTGCCAAAAACGACGTGGCTCCCATTGAGGGTAAAGACATTATCATTCGGGTGCTGGAACCCGACGGTAGCGTGGTGTTCGACGTGGCCCGGGGCTCCGGTACCTTTATGCACGAGGGCAAGGAGATGTACTATACCTCCAAACAAAACATCTTGTTCGATAACTCAGGGCAGCAGTTATCATTCCTTTACGAAAAAGGATCGGATTATAGCGAAGGGCGGCACACCGTTGAAATATACGCGGACGACTACCAAATTGGTGAGGCCAATTTTGAAGTACGATAACCTTATCCTATGTCCGTTCGACTGCTGCTCGGAAGCGTATTCAGCCTACTTTCGCTCATGAGTGCCGCCCAGCGGAGTGCCGCCCAGCGGAGTGCCGCCCAACCAACCATCGACGTGCAGGGCCACCGGGGTTGCCGGGGACTGCGACCCGAAAACACCATTCCCGCCTTCATTCACGCCCTGGAACTCGGGGTCACCACCCTGGAGCTCGATGTGGTGGTGAGCCAGGACCAGCAGCTGGTGGTATCGCACGAGCCCTTTTTGTCGCCTACCATCTGCACCGGACCCAATGGGGAAGCGATCACCGGTGCGCCAGAAAAGCAGTATAATCTGTACCAAATGCCCTACGCCCAGATTCGCCGCTGCGACTGCGGTAGCCAGGGGCACCCGCGTTTTCCCGAACAAAAGGCAGTGGCCGCTCTCAAACCCCGGTTGGTGGAGGTGATCGATGCGGTGGAACGTTATCTGCGCGATCACGACCGGCCACCGGTGCAGTATAACATCGAAACTAAGTCTGCTCTCGCGGGGGATGGGGTATTTCATCCTGCCCCGAAGGAGTTTGTGGCGCTGTTGTTGGCGGTACTTAAAGAAAAAGGCATTGGAGCCCGCACGATCGTGCAATCGTTCGACGTGCGCACGCTGCAAGAAGTCCGGCGGGTGGCCCCGGAATTGCGGCAGGCCCTGCTGGTAGAAAACGTTCGGGGCGTGCAGAAGAACGTCGACGCGTTGGGCTACGTGCCGGAGATTTACAGCCCCAATTATCGGCTGGTGAACAAAAAGTTGCGCGATTATACCCGGCAGCAGGGTATAAAACTGATTCCCTGGACGGTGAACGAGCCGAAGGATATCCAGAAGATGCTTGATCTGAACGTAGACGGAATTATCTCGGACTATCCCGACCGGGTGCTGAAACTGGTGGACGCTCAGTAACTCTTACCGCTTCCGATCCACCGCAAACCCTTCGGCAAACACCTTATACTGATCAAAGATAGAACGCACGGCACCCTGTAGGTAACGCTTGTCGCTAAAGTACTGGTTACCGAACACGCCCGAGGCGTAGCCCTGCCAGATTGACTTTTTGCGCTCTCGATCGTACATCAGCACCAGCAAGGTACCCTGTCGCAGGTTATACTTCACCGGGTCCATTTCCTGATCGATGTTGTCTTCGTACTCCACAAAAAGCTCGATGTCGGGTTGCTCGTAGCCAGTGAAGTACAGACTATCGTAGAATATTTTGTAGGACACCAGCAGGCGCGGGTCGCGGGTAGAGTATTCGTAGCCCTGAAGCTCCATGCGGGCCCGAATGGCGCTCTCAATGATGTCGTTTTGAAGGCTGGAGTCGGGGCCAGAGCTGCGGGTATCCAAAAAGTTGAAAGTTTTATACCGGCGAAACTCGCCCTCGAAACTGTAGTCCGATTCAACCGGATATTCTTTGTAACCCATACAACTGGCCAGGAGTAACAGAGCAAGCGTAACCATCGTACCTAGTGCTTTCATAATCGAAGGGGTGTAGTATCGTTTTTTTGACCAATAAATATACTAATAAAATGAACGGCGTGGTTGTAGGAGAAGGGTAAAAATTTCATTAACTGGCGTAACGGTGTCGGCAGTCGGACAAAAACGCAGGTCATTGGCTTTAACTTCGTTCGAGATTTTTTGTTGAAACTATCCTCGGGTGTTCCTTCAAGGCCCAATCACCTCCTGCTCGATGAGCATAATGAGCGTATGAATCACCTTGATGTGCACCTCTTGGATACGGTCAGCGTATCCGAAGTGCGCCACCCGGATCTCCACGTCGGCCAGGGAGGCAAGTTGGCCCCCGTCGCGGCCGGTGAGGGCCACCACCCGCATCTGTTGGTGGTGGGCGGCCCGGGCCGCAGCCAGCACGTTGGCCGAATTACCGCTGGTGCTGACGGCCAGCAGCAGATCGTTGGGCCGCCCCAATCCCTCGATAAAGCGGGAAAACACGGCTTCGTAGCCATAGTCGTTGCCCACGCAGGAAAGATGGCTTACGTCCGAAATAGCAATGGCGGGCAGGGCCCGACGGTCGTCGCGGTAGCGGCCGCTGAGTTCTTCGGCGAAGTGCATGGCGTCGCAGTGCGAGCCCCCGTTGCCGCAAGAAATGATCTTGCCGCCCCCCCGGATGGTGCGAACCATCGCGTGAGCCGCCGCCTCGATGGCTTGCTGTGGCTGATCATCTTCTAAAAAGCGTTGCAGCACCTGGGCAGCCTCACGTAGCTCTTGCTCGATACGTTGCTTCACGGCCGAAAGGGATTGGTATCCGGATCGGCATCCGCATCGTCTTCCGGGGGGACGTCGGAGAGAATGCTTGACGATCTGGGAGTGAGCGGGGCGTATTCCACCTGGTCGGTTTCCAAAGGTTCGGGCGGCGCGGCGGGCGGCAGGGGGGCAGGCGGCTCTTCAGAGTCGGACTTTTTGACATACGGAGCGGTCGAGTTGGGCACGGCGGGAGGCGTAGCCCCGGGAAGCGACTGCTGAAACGAACTGATTTCACGATCAATCTCCTGCTCCCGTTCCCGAGCCCGTTGTTCGCGGTCGAACACCTCAGCCTTGATCCGATCTTTTTCCGCCTCCAGCCGCTCAATCTTCTTGCGGGCGGCCCAGCGGTCGAACCACGCAAAAGCGAAGGTGACCAAGAAGACGCCCAGGCCGAAGAGGGCCAAAAAGCGAAAAGCCGACGGGTCGCGCACAATCCCGTCGGCCAGCGACTGCGTGAACCGTAGGGATATAAATACTATAATAATGTGGAAGATGAGCAGAACTGCGAACAGGGCCAGGCGGACGGGTTTCATGGGGTTATAGTTGGTGTCGACAGTCAATACGAGTATACCTCTTTGTTGGTTTTTTGCCAAACTTAGTTGACCAGTATTTCGAGAGACATTTGTTAACATAATTTAACAATATAACTCAACTTTTTTGCTGAATTGATTGTCATGCCTCTGTAATTTCAACTCTAGTTTTTTAATAACACTAATGTCTAAAGTTATGAAAACCAATATGAAAACGATAAAGAATAAGATGAGATGGTTGCCGCTGGCGGCAATTTTTCTGGTGCCTCTGGCCAGTTGTAACGACGATGATACCGAGGCTATTGAGCCGGTGCCCACCGCCTATGTGTCGATCTACAATGCTTCTCCGGATGCCCCCGAACTGGACGTGACCGTGGACAACCGACAAATCTTTAGCCAGCCATTGCGCTACACGGATTATACCCGATACCTCAACTTTTACACCGGTGATCGCGAGTTAAAGATAAGCTCGTTCAATGCCAACAACGCGCTGGTGGACACTACGCTTAATTTCCAGCCCGACAAAGCCTATTCGGTGTTCATTGCCGACGACGTGGCGGACCTATCAGCGGTGGTGGTAGAAGACGACGTGGATGCTCCCGAAGCAGGGAAAGCCCTAGTCAGAATGATTCACTTGTCACCGGATGCTCAGGCGGTGGATTTGTTGGAAGAAGACGGCACCAACTTGTTTGCCGATCAGGAGTTCAAGCAAGCTTCTGCGTTCCAAGCCGTGGATGCCAACACCTATAATCTGAAACTAAACGCGGCAGGCAGTAGCGATCAGGTGTTGTCTATCCCGGATGTTGATTTTAGCGTGGGAGGCGTGTACACGATTATTGTACGCGGGTTTGCCACCCCTCCGGCGGGCAACGCCAATGGCTTGAGTGTTCAGATTGTGAGCAACAAATAATCCGGTAAAACGCTTCTAACAAAGACCGTTCGTCCGGTCCGGGTGGTAAACTACCGGACTGGGGCGAGCGGTTTTTTTGTCGCCCTACCCCAGGGTAGCCCCCGGCGCACCGGCACCATTTGTAACAAAGCACGCATGAGGTCCAGGATAATGCTGATGCATGCTCCCTAAAAAGTTGTTATATAGTAAAAATACCGTAGTTGCTCCCTCTATGATACCGTCTGCATGGCCGTTAGCTTGCTGTACAGCCCGCCCCGCTCCACCAGATCTTCGTGGCGGCCGCGCTCCGTGATTCGGCCCTGCTGCACCACCACAATCTCGTCGGCGTGCTGGATGGTGCTCAGGCGGTGGGCAATCACCACTGAGGTGCGGTTTTTCATCAGGTTGGTAAGCGCCTCCTGCACCAGCCGCTCCGATTCCGAATCAAGGGCCGAGGTGGCTTCGTCCAGGATGAGAATGGGCGGGTTTTTGAGCACCGCCCGGGCAATGCTGATGCGCTGCCGCTGCCCGCCCGAGAGTTTGCTGCCCCGCTCGCCGACTAGGGTTTGGTACTGCTCGGGGGTTTCCAGAATGAAGTCGTGCGCATTGGCGATGCGGGCGGCCTGCATCACTTCGTCCGCGCTGGCGTCGGGTTTGCCAAAGGCGATGTTGTTGAAAATAGTATCGTTAAACAAGATTGATTCTTGGGTCACGATGCCCATCTGCCGCCGCACCGAAGTCATGGTGTAGGCCGTCAGTGGCTGGTCGTCTAGGTAGATTACGCCCTCAGTGGGATCGTAGAATCGGGGGATCAGGTCGGCCAGGGTTGATTTCCCCCCACCCGAGGGACCGACCAAGGCCACCGTCGTACCCTTTTTCACCGTCAGGTTGACGTTCCTTAGCACCGCATCCTGCTCGTAAGCAAACCATACGTTTTCGAAGCGAATGTGGTGCTCGAACCGCGCTAGCTCCTGAGCGTCGGGGCGATCTTGGATGAGCGGCGGGGTGTCGATAATGCCGAAGATACGCTCGCCCGAGGCTAGTCCGCGTTGGATGCTGCTCAGGGCGTTGCTGATGGCCTTGGCCGGTGGCAGAATCTGCGAAAACAAAATGATATAGGTGATGAACTCGCTGGCGCTGAGCGCTGAGTCGTTATTAAGGACCAGCACCCCTCCGTAGAGCAAGATGCCCGCCACCACTGCCACCCCCACAAACTCTGACAAGGGCGAGGTAGCCTCCTGCTTGCGCGCCATCGACACGTTGAGGCGGGCGTAGGCATCTACTTCTTCCTCGAAGCGGCGCCGGATGATCGGACGCGCATTAAAGGCCTTCACGATGCGCATGCCCGATAGCGTCTCGTCGAGCAGACTCACCAAACGACCCAGCGACTCCTGACTCTGCGTAGCTTTTGCCTTGAGGCGCTTAGTGATGTTGGCGATAATGAAGCCCGAGATAGGCATCACCACAATGGTGAAGAGCGTGAGTTTGACCGACATGAACAGCAGCACCAGAAAGTAACCGATGATGGTGGCCGGTTCTTTAAAAGCCACCCGCAGGGTATTCACCACCGAATACTCCACTTCCTGCACGTCGTTGGTGATGCGCGATAGGATATCACCCTTGCGCTCGGTAGAAAAGTAGCCCAGATGCAGTTGGGTCACTTGGTCGAAGATGCGCATGCGGAGTCTGAAGATAACCTGCGCCCGAATTTTAGCCAGCGTGAGCGCGGCCAGATACCGGAAAAAATTCGCCAGTAGCACCGACGCCACAATGATGGCGCACACAAACACCAACGCTCCCACTTTGCCGTGTAGGGCGATAATTTTTAAAAAGTAATAATTAAATACGCCGATAAAGTAGTCTACTGATAAACTAAAGGCAGGCAACGAGCGCAACTGGTCGGCTTCTTCCGCTCCCACCTGATCGAACAATACCTTGAACAGTGGAATCAGCAGCGTGAAGTTGATAAGCCCAAACACGATGGAAAGGATAGCGAAGACCAGATACTGCGGAAGATAGCGTCGGTAGGGACGGGCGAAAGACAGAATGCGTAGGTAGGTATTCATTAGAAAAGGCGAGAAGAGAAGTTAGGGCGATGCCAAAGAAATCAGACCGCCAGCGAAATCCCTACGTTTTATTGAGAAAATCAAAGAAAATCCCTAAGATTGCCCCCGGCTAAACCAAATGGGCCACGGCAAGTTACCGTGGTATGCTACTAAACGCGTATACTTATGTTTGATGCCAACGGAACCGAAGGCTTAGAGTTGTTTACCTGGATTGTGGCCGGACTGATCGGCTTGGTGGCCGCAGTTGGTTTTGGCCACTTTTTGCTGGTGAACGAAGAAGACCGGGAGGATGTGATGCCTCTGGACAACGACGAAACCACCAAGTAGCCGATGAAACCTTTACTTCGAGTGATTTTTAGTGGTCCCACCACCATTTTGCTGACGTTGCTGCTACTGGCCGCGTTAGTGCTGATCTTCACCAACGTGTTCGACTTCGTTTAGGGAGCCACCCAGTTGCCCTGCCAGGTATCTTCCTGCCAGTGAAACTGCGCGCGCAGGTGCCCTTCACGGCGAAGTTTTAGATAATCCAGCGCGATCACTTCGCTTGCCAGCACCATGAAGTTGCCAAACCCTTCTTGCGTATTTTCCTCGGTAGCGCCTTCTTTGAAGTCGGGCGGAAGATTGTCGGTATACGTTTCGGAAGGAGTGCCGGGTGCCACCGGGCCCAAATAATCGCCCCGGGCCCCGGGCGGAATGGCGTTCCAGTGTTCCCGCGCAATTTGGTCTTGATGGTGCAGGGTGGTCAGGCTCCGCACCCGAATTTGCTCCTTGCTTCCGTGGTCGTAGAACAACCAACCACCTTCGTTCTGCCGCCGCAGGTCAGTAATTTTCTGCGTGCGTTGGTCAGAATAGCTGATCAGCTGTCGCTCCGGTTTCAGCGCTTTTCGTAGCACCACGGTGCGCTGCTGAACGCCCTGTTCGCCGAAGGTGGCGAGTACTGGGTAGTGGAACGGATGCTTCTTGTCGGCCCCGCCCCGAACGAGCAGTTCCCATACGTGGTCGAGGATGTTGGGTAAAGAAGAAGTTGGTTGGAGCATAATACTTGGTTCAAGCAGTTGGGACAAAAATTGTTCGCCGACCTTAGCCAACGCTCCCCGCTTGCTTTGCCCGATTTCCTACGGACACCATTTCCCTGCCTCTTTGGGCACTGACTGGCGGAGAAGAGTGGCAATTCTATTGTAATCAGCGCAGGCTCCTTCCAGATCACGGGTGTAATAACGGGCAACTGCGCGCATCAGGTACAGGTTTCTACTGTAGGGGTTGCGCCGGATGAGTTCGTTCAGGTAGCGCTTCGCCCGGCGGTAGCGTTTTTCAACGTAATGGTGATTGGCTCGGGTGACCAGGGTCAAGTCATCACGAATATTGTTGGGATAACTGATTATCGTCACTTCAGGCAACAAAAAGCCGGGTGGTTCATCCGACCGGTTATAAACGGTGTTTTCAAACAAAAAGGTGAAGGGGATAAAGAAAACAACGTCATTTTTTAAGTAAGGGTCGGCTAGCCACAAATCGCGGGTGGTGGTGACGGCCTCCCGGATCGTCTTATCAAAACTATAGCCCAGCGAGGTGATGATCTCTACGGACTTCAACTCTCCCTGCGGGGTGACCGTGATTGCAGCAATGCTCGTTCCAACGCGATGCTTGTACTGAGACGTATAGGGATAAGCCACCAGGTACTCAATGGTGTCGTAAAAAGTAGGCGCTCCGCCCTGTATCCGATCACTGGGAAAATAGGTGAGTGTGTCGGGCTGGGCAGCGAGGGGGCGGGCGGTTAAAAAAGTAACTCCCAGTAGTAAGCTGTACAGTGCCTTCGGCATAAAGAACAATCGTTGCTTGGCACTAAAATACGAAATTTGCCCTACGGTAAGCAAATCGCTGATTTCACTGCGGTGCTTTAATGCTTTCTGAGCAGCTTGAGTGAAATAGCAAGGTATGGCTTATCAGAAACAAAGGCAGCACCGGCTCCCTGGTTATGATTACACCCAGCCAGGTTCTTATTTTATCACCATCTGCACCCACGAGCGCGAGCACTTCTTCGGTGAAGTAAAAGAAGGTCAAGTGTTACTCACTATTATTGGTAGGATAGCTGAAGTATTCTTGCAAGTAATTCCACACAAGTTCAGCAATAGTACATTGGACACTTGGGTGGTGATGCCCAACCATGTGCACTTGATCTTGGTATTATGGCCCGATGATGATAGTGGGTACAGTGGGTACGCGCCGCGGCGCGTACCCACTGTACCCACTGTACCCACTATTTTTGAAAACAACATACCTACTGGCCTCTCTGATGTATATCTCCCCAATCTTCCAAAGGGTATTCGGCCTTTGGCCAAAGGTTCAGTTTCTTCTATTATTAACCATTTCAAAGGTAATGTAAAACGGTGGTGCAACAAGAACGGGTTTGAGCACTTCCGGTGGCAATCCCGGTTTCATGATCATATCATCAGGGACGAAGTAGCCTTGGAAGCAATTCGGCATTATATCCGGCATAATCCTGCCAACTGGGAGGATAACCGGTTTTCTGGACTAAAGTAACTGGTTGCTAAAAAATAGTTGCAGAAAATGAAACCTTACTACCAATTACCTTGTATAACATAGTACTAGCTATTACCTTTGTAGTGTTGAGTTTAGAAACAGGCCGTGCAGATCGAGTATCTCTGGTTCTCTCAGCATTTAATCGAAACGTTATGAAAATAGAAAACACGCAGGTGCAAATGCGCAAGGGGATTCTGGAGTACTGCATCCTGCACATCATATCCCGCGGCGAAGTATACGCCTCCGACATGCTGGAGGAGCTCACTTCGGCCAAGATTATGGTGGTGGAAGGCACGCTTTATCCACTGCTCACCCGCCTGCGCAAGGCCGGTCTGGTCGACTATCGCTGGATAGAATCCGCTTCCGGACCACCCCGCAAGTACTACCAACTCACCGAAAAAGGTGAAGCGTTCTTGCTGCAGTTGAAGGCTACCTGGCAAGATCTGGTGGCTTCAGCCGATCAGATCACCAACAACCACCAACAGAAAGTAATCATCGTGCAAAAATAACCCGGCCATGAAACGAACGATTAGTATAAACATTAGCGGCATCCTCTTCCACGTGGAAGAAGACGGCTACGAACTGCTCAAAAACTACTTGGCAACCATCAATCGGTACTTTGCTACCTACGAAGACAGCCAAGAGATCACCAACGACATTGAGAGCCGAATCGCCGAGGTCTTTTTATCCAAACTTAGTCCTTCACAGCAGGTGATCACGCTAACCAACGTAGAGGCCGTGATTGCCGCTATGGGCAGCGTGGAAGACTTTGCGGCCGAGGAGGTGCTCGAAGAACCGGAATTTCAGCGCCGCACTGCCTACGAGGAGGCCCCCCCCTACTCCACCGCCGAACCCAAGAAACTGCACCGCGACACCCAGCGCAAAATTCTGGGCGGAGTGGCTGCCGGGGTGGCGCATTACTTCAAAACCGACCCGCTGTGGGTGCGCGTTCTGCTGTTGCTATTTCTGTTCGCCGATGCCTTTATCACCTTCGGTGCCTTGAGTAGCATCACGCTGATCTCGTACATCGTGCTGTGGATCGTGCTGCCCGGCCGCGACGATATGACCGTGGACGCGAAGGTGAAGAAGCTCTTCCGCAACCCCGACGACCAGGTGCTGGGCGGGGTGAGCAGTGGCATTGCGGCCTACTTTGGCCTGGATGCCACCGTGATCCGTATCCTGTTCATCGCTTCTATCTTCTTTGGCGGGGCCGGATTTGTCGTCTACATTGTGCTGTGGATCATCACCCCCCCGGCCCTCACGCTCACCGACAAAATGCAAATGAAAGGCGAACCCGTCACCCTTTCTAACATTGAGTCCAGTATAAAAAAAAACTTTAGGGTAAACGAGGGCGGCGACGAGAGCACCCTACTACGGGCGGTGCTGTTTCCCTTCCGGCTGGTGTCGGCCCTGGTGGCCAATTTAGGGCGGGCGGTGGGTCCGTTCGTGGCTTTTCTGGGCGATGCCGCCCGAGTGCTGGTTGGTTTGTTTTTAATGGCCGTGGGCGGAGCGCTACTAGCCACTACCCTGGGGCTGATTGGCGGCGCACTTGGCTTTGCTACCCTAGATCCCTACCAATTGGAAACCTACCGCTTCGCATTGAATGAGATAAATGTGCCGTGGGAAGTGCTACAGGCCACCGTACCCGTGCCTGCCCTCATCTTCGGTTGGGTGGCCTTGTTCATTCCGGCGCTGGGCTTGGTGCTGGGAGGCATCGCCATCATCGCCCGGCGGCGGGTGCTGAGTCCGGCGGTGGGCTGGTCGGCCCTGGGAGTGTGGATTATCGCGCTGGTGGGCTTAAGCGTAACCGTGGTGCCTATCGCTACCGACTTTCGGGAAGACGCGCGCTACTCGACCACCGAAACACTATTCATTCCGGGCACCCCGATTTTCACCTTGCTAAATGAATCCGACAACAACCATGATCGCGTGCGCCTTTCTCTGCTGGGGCACCAGGATAGCACCATTCAACTGAAAAAGACCTTTGAAGCCCGGGGACGCAACCGTGAACGGGCTTTGAACAACGCTAAAACTGTTTCCTACCAACTCCGGCAACAAGATTCTACGCTGACGTTTCCGGCTACCTACACCTTTGCCGAGGGAAGCCCGTTTCGGGATCAAGAAGTGGATTTGACGCTGTACGTGCCCTACGGAAAGCCTTTCTTAATCGACCGTGATTTGTCGTACATTCTGCGCAAAAGCATTCTCTACCGCTCCGGTCTGTCCACAAGCGACCTGCAGGACAACACTTTTCGCTTCACCCGGCAGGGGCTGGAGTGCGTGAGTTGTAGTGAGCCGGAAAATCTAAACGATCAGTTTCGGGAAGAAGCAGATAGCACGCGCAACGAATAATCTTGCGCCTATTCCAGATAGGGAGCCAGAACCTTTTGCCAGATACGGTAGCCCGCCGCGTTCATGTGCAGGCTGTCTTCCACAAAAATGTGCGAGAACACGCGGCCGCTTTCGTCCAGGGCGGGCGTCCATACGTCGGCAAACTCAGTGTTTTTTTCCCGAGCGGCATACTTCTTTAGCATAGCGTTTAGTTCCTCGTACTGATCCTTAAGCTCCCAGCGGGCCACACTGGGCTTGGGCGAGATAAACACCACGGGTGTGTCGCCCAGTGCTTTCCTGATTTTCGAGCGAAGTTGCTTGGCCTCATCCAAAATTTGCTGGGGCGACTCGCCATTCGCCAGATCGTTGTCGCCTTCGTAAATAAAAATCTTAGCCGGTTGATACGGATAAATCACCCGATCGGCGTAGTGCAGCAAATCCGAAAACTCGGACCCGCCGAAGCCCCGGTTAATCACGCGCTGATCCGGAAAGTAGTCGGCCACATCCTGCCACTTGGCAATCGATGAACTGCCCACAAACAGCACCGCCCCCGGCTCTACCGGGTTCAGAGAGTCCTGGCGCTCAAACTGCCGGATGGTGGGTTCCCAGCGTTCCGGACCGGGCTGAGCCGTGCCGGGCGTAACAGCACCCACAAAAATTCCTACGGCTAAAAGAGGTTCTTTCCAATAGTTGAGCATAGATTTGCGTGGTGGGTTCATTGTATTTAACTACCAAGAAAGGGAATCGGTTACTGACTAGAGCGCGAAATAAATGTGCGGTCCCCCAGTTGACCGTACTTCACGGCCGCCACGAACACGGTGCCACCGATAATGTTGCCCAGCGTAGCAAACACCTGAAAGTGCGCGTAATCGTTCAGGCTGATGTCCGGTGAGGAGATCAGTCCGGCAAACATCTCGATGGAGCCTACGATTGAGTGGTGCAGTTCGCCGAGTCCGATCACGGTGGTCACCAGGATGATCATCACCACCCGGCTGATGGTGTCGCGCGAGGAGGTGACCAACCACGACAACAGCCCCATCAGCCACCCGGCGAACATGCCGCTACTCAGCGTGAGCCACCAGTTGTACTGAATCAGTTTTTCGGCGATGTGGTGAAAGGCATCCAGGCTGATGGTGCCCATGCCCGGCCCGATCTGCACCAGGATAAAGCTGAACAGGTAGCCGCCCGCCAGGTTGCCCGCGTACACAATGCCCCACAGCTTGGCCAAGGCCGACACGCTCACCGTGCCATTGAGCACCGGCAACACCGCCAGCGTGGTGTGCTCGGTGAAAAGCTCCGAGCGGCCGATGATGACGAAGATGAATCCGATCGGATAAGCCGCCGCCATCGCCAGATGCATGCCCGATTCGCTGAGTCGGTCGCTGAACATCGTATACAGCAAGCCCATCAGCAGCAGACTGAATCCCACCTCCAGCCCCGCCGAAAACGCTGAGACGAACAACGCGGGAGGGTCGCGCCGGTATTCTAGCAACGACGTGCGCATCTGCTCCTGAAGAATTTGCTCTCCTTCTTTGAGCTTGTCTAAGCCGTGGGTACCCTCCTTTTCTTCTTCATCCTCAATTTTGTCTAGCTCCTGATCGATTTTCTGCTCTTCCTCGCGCTGTTTGAGCTCTTTAAGGCGCTTCTTCTCTTCGGAGGTAAGGTTGGTCGTTTTAGCCATCGGATAAGATACAGTGGTACGAAATAGTAATCTTTTCCGAAAATATTTGTTCAAAGTAGTAGGCATGCCTAATACTTTTTGCTTATCTTTGTTAGAGATAGTGCGCATGCATACTAAATAGTATCTACCCACAAAACCAAATTGGTCGATGGAAACAGCAGTAAAAAAAGAAGCCATTAACGGAGGAGAATTTCTCATCAAAGAAACCGCCGCCTCCGACGTCTTCATCCCTGAAGCGTTTAGCGAAGAACAACGCATGATGGCCCAAGCCACCCAGGACTTTATCAAAAAAGAAATTGATCCCAACATCGAACGCATGGACAGCCTGGAAGAAGGCTTTATGCCCGCGCTGCTCGACAAAGCCGGTGAATTGGGGCTGCTGGGCGTGGCTATCCCCGAGCAGTATGGTGGGTTGGGCATGAGCTTCAACACCTCGATGCTGATCGCCGACGTGCTGGGTTCGGCCGGGTCGTTCTCTACCGCCTACGGCGCCCACACCGGCATCGGCACGCTGCCCATCCTTTACTACGGCACCGAAGAACAAAAGCAGAAGTACCTGCCCAAACTAGCCTCCGGCGAGTGGAAGGCCTGCTACTGCCTCACCGAACCCGACGCCGGCTCCGATGCCAACTCGGGCAAAACCAAAGCGGTACTCTCCGAAGACGGCTCTCATTATAAGATCACCGGACAAAAAATGTGGATCTCGAACGGCGGCTTTGCCGATATCTTTCTGGTGTTTGCCCGCATTGAGGACGACAAGTATTTGAGCGCCTTCATCGTGGAGAAATCGTTCGGTGGCATCACCATGAACGACGAAGAGAAAAAACTGGGCATCAAAGGTTCTTCTACCCGACAGGTGTTCTTCAACGACTGCGAGGTGCCGGTAGAAAACATGCTTTCGGAGCGCGGCAACGGCTTCAAAATTGCCGTCAACATCCTTAACATCGGCCGCATTAAACTGGGTGCCGGGGTGATCGGTGGTTGCAAGCAGACGGTGAGCTACTCGGTGAACTACGCCAACGAGCGCAAGCAGTTCGGCGTATCCATCAGCAGTTTCGGTGCCATTCAGCAGAAGCTAGCCACGATGGCCACCCGCATCTACGCCACCGAATCGGCCTGCTACCGCGCCGGACAAGACATTGAAGACCGCATCGACGCGCTCATGGAAGATGGCATGTCCGAAGCCGATGCTAAACTGAAAGGCGTAGAGCAGTTTGCCATCGAGTGCGCCATGATGAAGGTGCACGGCTCGGAGGTGCTCGACTACTGCGTGGACGAAGGGGTGCAGATTTACGGCGGCATGGGTTTCTCGGCCGAAGCGCCGATGGAACGCGCCTACCGCGACGCCCGCATCGCCCGTATCTACGAGGGTACCAACGAAATCAACCGCATGCTGCTGGTGGGCATGACCATCAAGCGTGCCATGAAGGGCGAAATTGATCTGATGGGTCCGGCGATGGCCGTAGCCAAAGAACTTACCTCGGTACCTGACTTTGGCGCTAACGGCAGCAGCGGACTGTTTGCTAAAGAGAAAAAAGTGCTGGCCAACCTAAAGAAGTCGGTGCTGATGGTAGCGGGCAAAGCCGCGCAGGACTTTGGAGTGAAGCTTGACC
Organism: Cyclobacteriaceae bacterium; assembly: GCA_965217305.1. GTDB lineage: Bacteria > Bacteroidota > Bacteroidia > Cytophagales > Cyclobacteriaceae > Tunicatimonas. The sequence goes on along the minus strand of CBDCHN010000011.1, from coordinate 2,079,726 downwards.
AGGAGCAGGAAATTCTGATGCACATTGCCGACATGATGATCGAGACCTACGTAGCCGAATCTACCCTGCTACGAACCGAAAAGCTAGTGGGCATTCGGGGGGAAGAAGCCTGCGCTTCTCAAATTGCTATGGCCAAGTTGTATCTGTACGAGGCGGTGGAAAAGATCAACGCGCACGGTAAAGAAGCCATTGCTTCGTTTGCCAAAGGCGACGAGCAAAAGGTAATGCTGATGGGCTTGAAACGCTTCACCAAGTTGGATCCTTACAACACCAAAGCACTGCGCCGCACCGTGGCCCAGGTGTTGATTGAAAAGAACGCGTATGCGTTTTAGTAGCGTAGCTATTGATAGAAATAGAAGCCAACTCGACAATGCGAGTTGGCTTTTGTGTTATAATAACAATTCGCTATTTTGGTAACAAAATTAACTGAACAACGTGATCGATTATCAAAAAAAGTGAGAACTTATGTTAGCTTTAAAAGGAATATACGAAAACGGAGTAGTAAAATTAGAGGAGCCACTGGATTCTGATAGACGGATGAAGGTTATTGTCACTTTTCTTGAAGAAGAAAAAAGTAAAGCAAAATCGCTTTCTTTAGAAGATTTTTCATTTGCAGAAACGCGTAAGATCACAAGCAAGTATAACTTTTCGCTTTCTGAAGCGGTTGTTGCAGAAAGGCAAGAGGAGTTATGAAATTATTTTTGGATACGTCCTTGCTGGTAAAGCTGTACTATGAAGAAGAAGGAACAGAAGCCTTGGATGAATTTCTAAGAACGCACTTCGTTGAAACAATCTATCTTTCGGAAGTAAGCAAAGTAGAATTTCGCTCAGCGGTTTGGAAAAAGCTAAGAACGAAGGAGATAGAAGAAGCGGATGCGGTAGCGTTACTGGATGGTTTCCAAGCGGATTATGACAAGTATACGTTCATAACAATCAACAAAACTATAATTGATAGAGCAAGTGATCTGATTGTAAAGTATGGCGCACTGGGGCTCAGGACGCTAGATGCAATTCAGCTAAGCTGTGTTGTAGAAAGAAAAGACCAAATATCGATAGCAAAGACAGCTGATGAGAAACTTGAAGAATGCCTAAAACGAGAAGGAATCAACTAGCAAAAGGTGATGCTGATGGGTCTGAAACGCTTCACCAAGCTGGATCCTTATAACACCAAAGCACTGCGCCGCGCCGTGGCCCAGGTGCTGCTTGATAAAAACGATTACGCGTTTTAGCGGATCATAGTAAGACCATCATTCATCATGGTCTGATGAAACTCCTTCAGCCGAACTGTTTTTAGCAGTTCGGCTTTTTTTATTATTTCTGTAAGCGCGTATTAAAGATTATTTTGATAACTTTCTAAAGCTGGTGTCGACACGAACCTTCAATAGATTATCAATTGTATGGGAAAAGCTTGTATTTTTTTGGGATGTTGCATGAATTCATTATAGGTCCACCTAAAATGACGGTTCTGCCGCAGGTAATTAAGCACAGTCTTCTGGTGATCTGGGTAATGGTATTCTGCCATACAATTTATGCCCAGTCCCACACGGTAAGCGGTTACGTCTACGACGCATCCACCGGTGAGGCGCTGATTGGGGCAGCAGTATACGAGCGGAATTCAGGACACGGCATAGCGACCAACCGCTACGGATTTTACAGCCTGACTTTTGAATCAGATAGCGCTCATTTGCAGTCTTCTTTTTTAGGATTTGCTACCAAAGACTATTATTATCGGAACACGCAAGACACCACAGTCAATTTTTATCTACTTCCGGTTGCGAAAGAACTCTCGGAAGTGGTAGTCCGCGAAGAAACAAGCACCGTAGACCGGGTCGCGGCGGGCAGTAGCGTCGTCAAAATACCCATTCAGCAACTCAAAGCGGTTCCTGCGCTGGCGGGCGAACCCGACATCATGCGGGCCTTGGCCCTGACTCCGGGAGTGAGCAATGGTGTGGAAGGGACCACCGGGCTGCTGGTGCGCGGCGGAAGCCCCGACCAGAACCTTATCTTGCTCGACGAGGCTACCGTGTATAATGCTTCGCACCTGTTCGGATTGGTATCGATATTCAATACCGATGCCATCAGTGACGTGACGCTGATCAAAGGTGGGTTTCCGGCGCGCTACGGAGGACGTTTGTCTTCGGTGGTGGACATAAGCATGAAGGAGGGAAACAACCAAAAGTTTGCCGGCGAAGCAAGTTTAGGGTTGATTAGTTCTCACGCAACGGTAGAAGGCCCTATCGCGAAAGGCAGCACCTCATTCATCGTGTCGGCTCGTTCTTCATACCTCAATCTGTTACTGCTTCCGGCACGGCGTAGCTATTTGCAGGGGAACGCCGACTCGTACTTCACGTATCATCTCTATGATCTGAATGCCAAGGTAAACCATCGGTTCAGAGACAACAGCCAACTTTTTTTAAGCTTTTATACCGGTCAAGACACCTGGCAGGTGGAAGAGGGAATCCCGGCGGTTGAAACTTCCCGATTGAAGCTGCAATGGGGCAACACCACCGCGACCCTGCGGTACGGCAAAACTTTGTCTCCCAAACTGTTTGGCAAAGCGATTGTCAGCTATACCCAATACCGCTACGGCGTCAATACCGCGATGGAATCATACAACCCAAGTAATCCATCGGAAGTGATGCGTAGCTACTTTGATATCCAGTCTGGCATTCGCGACCTGGGAACCAAACTGTCCTTCGATTTCTTTCCTGCCCCGGCCCACGCTATCAAGTTCGGAGGAGAGTTGATCGCCCATCATTACACTCCCAATCAATTAGAGACCAGCGAACCCGTTGCAATTGCCAACCAGGAGATTGAGAGCATATCAGCCCAGGAAACCGCATTTTTTGTAGAAGACGAATGGGAAATAAATGACCGCCTTGAAACCAATATAGGAGTGCGCTTTTCTCTGTTCCAAGTGGAGAACGAAACCTACCAGGCAGTCGAACCCCGCCTTTCATTGCAGTATCGAGTGTATAAGGATTGGTTTGTCAAGGGATCGTACAGCTACATGCAGCAGTACATTCACCTGCTCACCAACAACGGGGCCGGTTTACCCAATGATATTTGGGTTCCTGCCACTGCCGCAGTGCCCCCGCAACTAGCCACGCAGTGGGCCTTAGGAATCAGCAAACTGTTCCCAAAACTAGGTGTTGACTTTTCGCTGGAAGTGTACCTAAAAAACATGAACCAACTGATCGACTACCGGGCGGGCGCAAACATCGTCTACAACTATGACCAAACCTGGGAAGAAACGGTAACCACTGGCGGAACCGGCGTGGCACGAGGACTGGAGTTATTTTTACATAAGCAGCAAGGAAAGTGGAACGGTTGGCTGGGCTATACCCTGTCTAAAAACGACCGACGCTTCAGTAGCCTCAATCAAGGCCGATGGTATCCGGCCAACTACGACCGTAGGCACGATATCTCACTGACGGGTAGCTACCAACTATCCGAACGCTGGACACTTTCGTCGTCGTGGGTATTCAGTTCCGGGCAGCCCGTCACGCTGCCAGTGGCGATACAAGACAACCTGACGGGAGAGCAGGTGCCGGTGTACGCAGGACGAAACAATGCCCGAATGCTGGCCTACCACCGGTTGGATGCGGGGCTGAGCCGAACCGTCACTACCCGGCGGGGGCGTCAGGCCACCTGGAGTTTTGGAGTGTACAATCTATACAATCGCCGAAATCCTTTCTACTTGCAACTGGATACCGACTACGAACTCGCTGATCCGAACAACTTAGACAGCAATTTTGTGCCGACCAGTCGCAGCCTGCAACAGCAGTCGCTCCTTCCTTTTCTTCCTTCTGTCAGCTACTCTTTAAAGTTCTGAGCGATGCGAATACTCGTCTTTTTGTCGATTGCTATGCTGGTGGCAGCCTGTTCCAAAGAGGTGGATATGATCATCCCCTACGGAGGAGATCAACTGGTGGTGAATGGCTTGCTTGCCCCCCAACAGGTGGTAACCCTCTCCGTGAGCCGAACCGCTCCCGTTATTGGTCCCATCCAGAACAATTTGGCAGTAGAAGACGCCACGGTATCGTTCTTCCAAGAAAATCAGTTCGTAGAAGTGCTTAGCCATACCGGTGGTGGAGTATACGCATCACCTTCGGGATTCACCCCACAGGTCGGGCAGTCTTGCCACTTTGTGGTTGAAGGCACCGGTGGAGAAAAATTAACGACGGATCGCCAAACGGTTCCTCCCGCTCCGCTGGTTACAGAGCTTCGTTACCAAGCGGGAGCGGTGCTTCCGTTAAACGACAGCAGCAAGGCCGGAGGGCTATACCTGACAGTGGTCGACACCCTGCCCCAGGGATTTTACGCGACAGACGTTCGTGGATTTCGGTTTACCGAAGAAGTAGCGATCAATGTATGGGCGCTCAACGAAACCGACGAAGTGGCCAGCGCTTGTGGGTTCATTGGCGGAAACGACACCTTCGATTTCAGCAAATCTTGTTTTGCCGACAACGTATACCAAACTCAATACGGGGTGGAGACCACCGGGTTTCTGAACGGTGAAGAAGTAGACTGCACACACTTGGAAGTATCCGTGACCAAGATCAGCGAAGATTATTATCGATACCTAGAAACAAGCGTGCAGCCTGAAGGCATTGATCTGGCTTTCGTCGAACCTCAGGTAGTATTCAGAAACGTGCCAGGTGGATACGGCATCGTAGGAGCCGCCCATCCCGTGACGTTCACCATTGAATTGTAAAAGCGAGTAAATTATTATGATGGTTGGTCTGTTTTTTAGAAAAATGAGTTTAGTTCTACTTATCCTAGTAGGAGCAGTTACCATTGCTACTGCGCAAGATGAGGCGGCGCGGGTAGAGCGGCACATGATTAAAATCAACGCGTTACTTCCCGGAGTAGAATACGAAGCGGCTATCAGTCGGTCAATCACGCTTAACGTCAATCCCTACCTACGCCCTAGTTATACTTCTCGGGATGGGTTAATCTTACAGCCCGCCGCGCACGCTCAAGTCAGAAAGTATTACAATCTGTCCCGTCGGCAGGAACGGGACAAGAACATCACTGGCAACTCCGGGGCCTTTGTCGGACTCAGCATCTTCGGCGCCAGCCAATCGCTGACCAACGCCGAGGGTTTTCGCTCGGATAATTATTATGGGATAGGACCGGTATGGGGCATACAGCGAACCTACGAGTGCGGCTTCAACTTAAGTGCCAATGGCGGGGTTGGATATACCATTGATGGTCGGCAGTTTGTGCTGCTACTCAACCTGAGGATCGGTTGGGCCTTGTTACGTTCAACCCGGTAGCTACGCTCGTGAGAGAAGGCTGGAAGAACCCGCTCGCCGCTTGCTACTAAGCTGCCACTTCCTTTTCTTCGGGCGACGGCTCACTAGGAGTCAGTTTCCCTACGATCACCGAAGCGGTGAGGCCATGCACCAAAATAGACACCAGCACCACAAAAGCAGTAAGTGACCAGATTTCTTCTTGGTACGCAAAGTCGGCTTCTTCAAGCGCGAAAGTCAGATAGAAAAAAGAGCCGATGCCTTTGATGCCAAAAAAGCTTATTGCCCACTTATCCTTGGTGCGCATATCAATGCCCAACAAGCCCAAGTAGCCGCTCAGTGGCCGAACGAGGAACACAAATCCTAGTCCCAGCAGTGCCATTGGCCAGGTAAGGTTGCCCAAAATACCTTCTACCAAACTGCCGCCGAACAGCACCAGCAAGATCGCCAGCAGCACCCGCTCAATCTGGTCGGTGAACGAATGCAGTTTCTGGTGGTACTCGTGGTCCATCTCGTAGTTGCGCACGGTGATGGCCGCTACAAACACGGCAATGAAGCCGTAGCCCTGCGCCAGTTCGGTGATGCCATAGATGAACAGCGTAGAGGCGAATGCCACCAACCCGTCGCGCACGTGCAGCATTTCGTGTTTCTCGGGCAGGTGAAAGAACAGGTAGGTGATGCCCCGCCCGGCCAGCCAGCCAATGCCTATGCCTGCCACAATTTTGTAGAGTAGATACTTGCCAAACCATTCGCCCACCCACGGCTCGCCGCTGGAAGCCGACAGGGCAATCACCACCGCCATCCAGGTGAACGGGAAAGCCATGCCATCGTTGAGGCCCGCTTCGGCGGTGAGCGAAAAGCGAATATCATCGTTCTTACCCTCGTTGGGTCCGCCCACCTGCACGTCGGCCGCCAGCACCGGGTCGGTAGGAGCCAGCACTGCACCCAGCAGCACCGCCGAGGCCCAGTCGAAGCCCAGCAGCCAGGCACTCAGGCCCGCCAAACTCACGATGCACAACAGCATGGTGATGGTGACCAGCCGAAAGGGCGCGCGCCACTTTTTGAAAGAAAAAGGATGATCGATCTTCAAACCAGTGCCCATCAGCGCAACAATCACCACCAGTTCGGTGAGGTGCAGCGTTTCGGTTTGCATTTGAAAGGGATTAGGCCACGGTAGCTCGTCGAAGAGCGTATAGGCCAGCATGCCGAACCCTAAGAAAATGATGGAATAAGATATTTTGATTTTCTTCACCAAGGTTGGAATCCAGGTCATGCCCAGGGCGGCTATCCCAATCACGGTAATGCTAATAAAGTAAGGGTCCATAGTAAGTTAATAGCAGAAAATGAGATTACGCTCGGATAAAAAACAACGTTGCCCCCTATAACCGCATTTTTCGGCGAAGGTTATGCACTCGGTTAGGATACATTAAAAAGTCAGTAAACGCAGTAGCGTTGCCCACAGAATATATTTTTTGGTCAGGGCTTTGCCGAGCAACTTCGGTGCATAAATTGTGTATGTGCATTATTCCGCTTTCAACGGAAGCGTACTCTCAACCGTTACTAACCTCTAGCTTTTAAATGCATGAAACACAACTACTGGCTGGCTATTCTTGGTCTGGCCTTGTTCATCGGTTCCTGCTCCGGAGACGATGAATCTCTTATCAGAAAAGAAGAGAACTTCTTTGTAAACATTAACATAGACGATTCTTCTTACTCAATCTCCGGGAAGAACTATCAAGTACGGCAAGAAGGCCTCAATTTAGCGTGTGGTTCGAACTACGTGGATGGTCAACTAGCTACTGATAAATATATTCATGGGACGCGCCCAACAGTATTGAACGATACCACTCACCTAAAAGTCATCGAGTCGGTAAGATTCTCGGTTAGTCAAAAGATTTATAAAGACGAACTGAGTCGCACTGACGAGTTGGGCTATTTGGATCAAGTGCTTAATGCCAACAAATTTGGCTTTCCCGTTTTGAATGAAGGTTATTTTGAGGTTTTTGATTTTGAGAAACCAGAATTTGTAGTGAACCGGGATGAAAGCGCTGAGGCGTACCTAATCGTAACCACTCGGGACGGACAGATTTTCACTTCATCCACTTCTGGGGCTCCCAACGAGCGTAGCGATGAGGCATTCTTTGCGATAGATGCTATTAAAAAGCAGGATACGACCGTCAGCGAATACCCCTACGTTGTTGAGGGACGATTCAAAGTAGATCTGTTTGAAGAATACTACGGATCAACGTTCCAGATGGCAGAAGGCAGTTTTCGGTTGCCAGTATTCAAGGTTACTAATTCGGAAATATTTGGTCTTTGTAATGACGAATAGATTACTTATGCCGCCAAACATGAGTCAAAAAGAAAAACCCGCTCAAGGAAGCGGGTTTTCTTATAAAACAGGTGTATGAATTTTGTGTTATGTACCAGTATATACCGCAACGCGGCAAAAGGTAACCCCTCGGAAGTGAAAAAATTTCGTTTCACCTAAAAATGCCTATTTTGCGCTAAAATAGCCATTCTTAGGATTTAAGTTTTTAAGAAGTGAAGTATAGCCTCCCTCGGCCGTTAGAATCTACTAATTGTACTCAACTAGTAAACTGGATTTTTTTAGGGCTGCTTATCACCATTAGCTCCTGCGTGTCGCTAGCCCTCAACAAGGGGCGGGTGACTCCGCGCACCTACACCGTCACGTTTCCCTACGCGCCCTATCGAGGCCTTGTTACGTTTCCAGTGCAACTAGATGGGGTTACGAAGAAGGTGATCTTTGACACCGGCAATCATCTTTCGGGATTCAATCATAAGCCTAATAGCTCCCGGATTGCCACCATTTCCAATGAAAATAGCCAGGGTAATTCTATTGATCTGGAAATATTTGGACTGAAATTGCTAGAGGTTGAAGAGGTAACCTTCAAAAACACGGCATACTTCTACCACGATTTTAGCTCGACCTTTGCTACCGTAGAAGAACTGGGCGGTGAGGACTTCGCGGCTTGTTGGGCCAATCGGTGATTAAAAAAGCCAACTGGGTCATCGACTTTGGTAAGCAACAAATCATCATGACCAGCGAAGCGGTGGGGCCGTACCAGCATGTGGTGAGCGACCAGTGGGAAGATAATATGTTCTACGCTTCGGTGCTTATTGAAGGACAACTATATCGGGCCCTGATCGATTTGGTATACGACGGCGGGCTGAACGTGCCGATCACCTCCGCGCTGGCCGATACCCTCCGTGCCCGGTATCCGATTTGTGAAGAGAATAGCAAAAAGATGGTTTTAGGCGGAACCGTTGAGACCACCGACTACAAAGGCATTCTTCCCCTAGCATCCATCAACAATCATCCCTATCCTGAGGTAATGCTCAGCATGGATAGCGCTGCTACCCTAAAAATTGGTACGCAATTTTTTAAAGATCAGATACTGTACATTGACAACAATAACAAGATTATCGCTCTATGATCCGCGTCCTCTTTGTTTGCCTGGGCAATATCTGCCGGTCTCCGTTGGCCGAAGCCATCTTCAAACAATTGCTCAAGGAGCGTGGCTTAGCAGATCAGATCCAGTGCGACTCGGCCGGTACCGGCGATTGGCACGTGGGCAAACCGCCCGACCCCCGCACCCTGGCGGTGGCTAGGCAGTACCAGGTCCCCATTGAGCACCGCGGGCGGCAGTTTGCGTCGGATGATTTCTCGGCCTACGACTACATCATCGTGATGGACGCCAGCAACCGTCAGAACGTGCTGGCTCAACTTCCCCCCGACACCCAATCAGACCACGTGTTTTTGATGCGACAATTTGACGATGAACCCAGCAAACTGGATGTGCCCGACCCCTACTGGGGTGGCGAACGGGGCTTCGACGATATGTATCACCTGCTTCGCCGCGGTTGTGTCAATCTATTGACGTATATTGAGGAGCGATTGCCTTGCTAGGTATGTTTGTTCAGAACGTTACAACAGAATACCCGTTTACCAAATTATGGGACAAGAAGAAAAACTAGCCTTGCCGGTGGGCACCACGCTGGACCGCTTTATCAACCGCAACGAAAAAGACTTCGAGTACGCCACCGGCGAGTTGTCGCAACTGCTGCGCGACATTGGCTTGGCTGCCAAAATTCTGAACCGCGAGATCAACCGAGCCGGACTCAGCAACCTGTCGGGTGCCTTTGGCGAGCAGAACGTGCAGGGCGAAGACCAGCAGAAGCTCGACGTGATTGCCAACGTGCGCTTCACCCGGGCATTCCGCAACGGCGGTGAGGTGTGTGCCATCATCTCAGAGGAAAATAGCGACGTCATTGAGCTCAACAACCAATCAAAATACATCATCGCCATTGACCCGCTGGATGGTTCCTCTAACATCGACGTGAACGTATCCATCGGTACCATCTTTTCAGTATACCGGCGTAAGTCGGCAGTAGGCACTTCTGTGACGCGCGAAGACCTGCTTCAGCCGGGGCGCAACCAAGTGGCAGCCGGTTACCTGCTCTACGGCTCATCCACCATGCTGGTGTATACCACCGGCAAGGGCGTCTACGGCTTCACTTACGAACCCTCGCTGGGCGACTTTTTCCTGTCGCATCAGAACATGAAAATTCCAAACACCGGTACCGTCTACTCAGTGAACGAGGGCTACTACCGAGATTTTCCGGCGGGAGTGCAACAGTACATCGAGACTTGTAAGGAGAAGCGCTACGCGGCCCGCTACATCGGCTCGCTGATCGCCGATTTTCATCGTAACCTGCTGAAGGGGGGTATTTATATGTATCCGCCCACGGCTAATCAGCCCCAGGGCAAACTGCGGTTGCTCTACGAATGCCACGCGCTGGCGCTGGTAGTAGAACAGGCCGGAGGCAAGGCCACCGACGGCACCCAAGACATTTTAGACATCTGCCCCACTGATTTTCACCAGCGCGCTCCGCTCTACATCGGCTCGCCCGACATGGTGAATGCGGTGATGGAAAGCTTGCAAAACGCTCATTCGTAGTGAAACCTGCATTTAGCGATTAAAATCTCATCATCACTCACTTGATAAATTAAGCGGTGTTCAAGATCAATTCTGCGCGACCAAAAGCCTTGATATTTGTATTTGAGAGGCTCTGGCTTTCCAAGACCAGCAAACGGATTTCTTGCAATATCCTTCAGCAACTCGTTGATCCTTTTAAGCGTTTTTTTATCCGTTTTTTGCCAATGCAGGTAGTCTTCCCATGATTCTTCAACAAAGACATACCTCATTCTTCCAATAGTTCTTTATTGAAAGAAGCACCATTCTTCAGTTTGGAGATAGCCGAATCTAACCTTTGTTCGTTCTTTTTGGAAGAAAGTTCGTGCTGAGTAGCTCGTAAAGAATTATACTCGGCTAGCGACATGATGACCACGCCATTATTTTCACCACGATTGATGATCAACGTTTCAAAATTCTGAGTCACACTATCCAAGTACTGCTTCATCCCTTTGCGAAAGCTGGATATAGTTGTTGTCAACATACTGATAAGTTTTATACATAATGATGTACAAATGTACGTACAAAAGCATGTTTTAGTTGTGAGCAGCCTAGTTTTTCTCCGTCAGCGTCGTGGCTCAACGGCATACAGTAGGGTTGTGCGCGGTCAGCGTCGAAAGCTCAGGCCACATATAACGAAATATTTGCGCCTGCCCGCCCCCGGGGTTGTCGACGATCGTTTGATCTTGCTTTATTCCGCCCTGCTGGTCATAGAATGCCCGAGCCGCGGTGTTCTTTTCAAACACCCACAAGTATAGTCCCTCTGAAACCGCCCGTTCGCTCACCCACCGGGCCGACTGCTGTAGGAGGCTGCGCCCAATGCCTTTCCCTTGCCAGACCGAAGAAACGTGTAGGTTGTCCAGCAACGCGCCCCACTGCGGATCGTGCTGGGCGTAGGTACAGGCAAATCCACAGAGCGCGTTTTGATTCATCGCCAGGATGATATGTTGGTTGGCTGAAGGATGATGTAGCCGCTCAGTCCAGAGCAGTCGCCGGTCTTTATGCACCGCGTGGTCGAGGTAGTCATCACGCATAATGCCCCGGTAATGATGCCGCCAGCTTTGGGCGTGCAGCTGAGCAATTGCTTCGGCATTAGCCAACGTAGCCTCTTGGTAGGTAATCATAGATTAAAGTAGCCGAAAGTTAAACAAAAACTTGCTTACCTACCTTCGCGCCAGCGCCGGGTCGGCTACCGTTTTGCCCGCTCGGAAGTACTCCTTACCTGCGTCTAAAAAGTCAACGAAGCGCGGCACGCTCAGGTCGTAAGCCTGCGGTTGCTGCAGCAACTCTCCGTCGTGGTTCAGCAACACGTAGTAGGGCTGCGCATTGTTGCGGAAGCGGGTGATCTGGAGGTCCGCGTTCTGCTGCCCGATGCTTTTCTTTACCTTCTCATCGTAGGCGGAGGTGTACCAGTCGGCTTCGGGCAGGGTTTCTTTTTCGTCTACGTACAGGGCCACCACCACGTAATCATGCCGCAGGCGACGCAGCACTTCGGGATGCGACCACACGTTGGCTTCCATCTCGCGACAGTTCACGCAACCGTGCCCCGTGAAGTCGATAAATAGCGGTTTGTTCTGCGCACGAGCACAGGCCAGCGCTTGGTCGTATTCAAAGTAGCCTTCCAGCCCGTGTGGCAGGTGCAAGCGGTCGGCGTACTTAGGCGGTTCGCAGAGCGTATCCTGCACCGTAGTCAGGGCCACCGCGTTCGGTTGACTATCTATCTGATCAGCCAGCAAACGAGGCACGTTAAAATCGTGAGTGTGCATAGGAGGTAAGTAACCCGCCAGTGCCTTCAGCGGAGCTCCGAACAGTCCTGGAACTAAGTACACCACAAACGCGAAAGTTACCAGCGCTAGCAGCAGCCGTGGCACGCTCACCGCCTCTAGGGGACTGTCGTGCGGCAAACGAATTTTACCTAACAGATAGAAGCCCAGCATCGTGAAGATCACCACCCACAGGGCCAGATACACCTCACGGTCGAGCAGGCCCCAGTGATACACCTGGTCGGCTATGCTCAAAAACTTCAGGGCCAGCGCCAGTTCCAGGAAGCCCAGCACCACCTTCACCGCGTTGAGCCACCCCCCCGATTTGGGCAGACTGCTCAACCACTGCGGAAAAGCAGCGAACAGAGCAAAGGGGATCGCAAAGGCCAACGAAAAGCCCAGCATACCAATAATCGGCTTGGTGAACTGCCCCCCAGCCGATTCTACCAGCACACTGCCCACGATGGGTCCGGTACACGAAAACGATACCAGCACCAACGTGAAAGCCATAAAGAATACTCCAGAGTACCCTCCCCGGTCCGACTGCTGGTCTACGGTGTTCACCAACGAACTGGGCAGCGTGATCTCGAAGAGTCCCAGAAAAGAAAGTCCGAACAGCACAAAAACGGCGAAGAAAAACAGGTTGGGCAACCAGTGAGTGCTGAGCCAGTTGGCAAAAGCCGGACCGAACAGCACCGAGACCAATACTCCTAGCACCACGTAAAGCACCACAATGGACAATCCGTACACTACTGCTTTCTTTACTGCCTCGCCCCGCCCCGCGCTGCTGCTGGAAAAAAAAGTGACCGTCATCGGAATCATCGGAAAAACGCAGGGAGTAACCAGCGCGGCTAGTCCGGCCACAAAGGCAATCAAAAAGAAAGTTAGCAATCCATAAGGAGTGGTAGAATCCCGCTGATTGAAGTCGCTACTGATAGCCGGAGGGATAATTTCACCGTCGGCCGGGGGCGTTTGGGTAGTCGTTGAGTCGCTGGTCGCTTCTTGGCTCGCAAAACTAAACGCAAACTCACCCTCACCGGGAATGCAGCGCCCGTCCAAGTCAGTGCATACCTGGTAGGCATAGCTTCCCCGGACAGCTACCGGCTTACTTCGAATCAGAATCGTCTGCCGAAACTCGGCTTCCCCCGTAAAATAGGTATACTCACCTTCCCACAGTTCATCGTACTTCCGCTTAGCTCCCACCGGCTGAATGTCGCCTACCAGTTCGTAGCTATCATCACGCTCAAAAGCAAATTCAGTGACCATTGGCCCCAGTTCAGGGTCAAAATCAGAGGAATAGAGGTACCAATCCGGGTCAATGGTGACCTCAAAGACCAAGTCCACTGTGTCGCCCGGCGCAACCGAAGCCTGAGAAGCCTGATAGGTCCACGCGGCGGGCTGCAGTATCTGAGCTACCGAAGCAGTAGATACCAACGAGAGAACAAAGAGAAAAGAAAAGCAGAAATAACGCATCGCAGGGGATACAATCTAGCGGAACCAACGATTTGGTTGGTGAGTCGTAAGACGACCTACGGCTAGAACGTCAGGAAAAGACAGAAAGTTGTTGGCGCTTATGCCTCGGGTAGAACGTACTACAGGAGAGGGTAAAACTCTATCAGACCAGCATTTCCTCTGGCTCTTCGATGCGGCGGTGATAGGTAGGGCCATCGCCGGGCAACGAGATACCGGGCGGCAAGTCAAGGTCCGGGGTAGGATGGATTGAAATCCCCCCGTCATCATCGTCGTCGTCGTCATCACGGAAACGAAAATTGCGCTTTTTCATCAGGATGACCATAAAGTACACCATGATAACGTAAGCAACTCCCATGAGTATCATATCCAACATAGATTTCTCCTTCGACTTAGTGGTTATCGTCCTAAGGTAAAAAGAAAACGACTAAAATACGCATTAGTTCACAAAATAAAGATTTGATTATCGCAGCGTCTGTCAAAACCATGAACAATTTCTTGCTAAGAATTATGCATTTCCCGGTCTTAGCGTCTTAGAAAGAATACTTGACAAAAAAAGCGCGAATTAAATGAAACAACTCCCGGCAGGTGCTAGACCGACACCGGTGTTCGCCCCAACGACTTGAGCATCCGCAGGTGAGAACGCAGGGCGTGCCAAAAAGTGGGCTTCATGTTATAAGGAAGCTGAAAGTCTTCGGCGGTTTTCTTCACAATATCCGAGATTTTTCGGTAGTGCACGTGGCAGATATTCGGGAACAGGTGGTGCTCAATCTGAAAGTTGAGCCCCCCCACAAACCAATTCAGAATGCGGCTGTTGCGCGCAAAGTTTGCCGTAGTCTCCAGCTGGTGAATCGCCCAGGCGTTCTCCATACTGTCGTCGGTGGCGGGCAGCGGCTGATGCGCACCTTCCACCACGTGGGCCATCTGGAAAATAATACTCAAAATGTATCCGGCGATCAGGTGCATCACCACAAACCCAATAAGCACTTGCCACCAGGTGAGTGCCGTCACCAGCAGAGGAAGCCCTAGCATCAGAAACAGATAGACCACTTTGGTAATCACCAGTTTGGTGCACTCTTGGTCAAAGCGCATGGCCTGCTTTTCTACCATGCCCATGCGACGATAGCGCAACAGTTTGAAAAAGTCGTTGATGGTCATCTGCAGCGTCATGCCCCCGTACAAAAAGAGTGCGTAGATGTGTTGGTACCGATGGAACCAGCTCTGGGGGGCGTGCTCTGACAGACGAATGATGGCCTTGGTGTTGATATCCTCATCCAACCCGTGAATATTGGTGAAGGTATGGTGAAGCACGTTGTGCTGGATTTTCCAAACCGAGGGGTTGGCTCCTACCAGGTAAATGCTGCGGCCCACCCACTGGTTCACCCACTTTTGCTTGGCGTAGGAGCCGTGCAGGGCATCGTGCATCACACTCATGCCCACTCCGGCCTTGCTAATGCCCATCGGCACCACCAGCAGCAACAGCCACCAGGGGTTGATAGGCAACGTGAGGATTAGTAGATAGCAAGCCACGTACACTCCCAATAACACGATGGTCTTCACCACCATCTCGCGGTTGCCGTAGCGTGAAATATTATTGTCTTTGAAGTACTGGTTAACGCGCTGGCGCAGGGTAGTGGTAAAGGCGGAGCGGTTGGGGGGGGCAAAACGGACGACAGGTCTCATAAAGGGCGGTTAGGTTAAGCTAGATAACAAGGGTTGATTGCCTTGATCGTGCTGGCTGTTGGTCGAAAACGCCCGCCGCCATAAAATAGTTTGGGCGATTAGTCGATATATTCCTTTTTGATCACCAGGGTGAAGTAATCATCTTCGGTATCCACGTAGCCCTGATCGTAGCAGAAGTAGTAGGTTTTGCCGCTCTTGGTGCGGTATACATTGGTGAAGTAGCTAAAGTTGAACCCCTTGCGGGCCAGCGCCTCCCGCGTCACCCGTGCTTTGCCCTCGGGATTGAGGGTAGCCAGCACCCGGCGGTTTTTGCGCAGGGTGTTATTCACGCTGCGCATCAGGGCCGAAGCATCGCTGTTGAGCTGGTTGTGGTAGCTGTTGCGGCAGGCGTCCGAACAAAACTTTTGGTCGGCACGGCCGCGCAGGGGAGTCTGGCATTCTAAACAAGTTCTTTCCATAGCCTACGTCGATCAAGGATCGTGCTAACGGCGCCCCACGACGCCCTTGGCGATGTAGAGAAAGAATACGAAAATTCTGCGTAGCAGTCAAGCGCTCTTCAAAACTGCCAACGGAATCCTTCTAAAGTCTCAAAAGAAATGATTGAAGTTGTCTAGCATAACGAACAAAATATCCGAAACCTTCTGCTTTGTAGCAGTAGACTTCGGATATTTGAAATTCCAGGGTGACGTAGCTGAAAAGCAATAGATTTGAAAATCCGCCTCAGAATTAGTTTTCCGATGACGTAGTCAAGTGTGCCCCTTTGCAGTTGCATACTTTAAATTATCTGCTTACAATCAGCTTTCGGGTGATTGGCATAGTACTGCTCGGCTCCAACCGGTAGTAATATACACCATTGGGTAAATGAGAAGTGTTAAGTGTAGCCTTATGCCTTCCAGTCGTTTGTCTTTCGCTTTCTATAATTGTGGAAACCACGTTACCCGACAAATCATATAATTTGAGACTTACAACCTGCTTATCTTGTATAATGTCGTATCCGATGGTAGCTGTGTTTTCTACCGGATTAGGATATACTGATAGCTGACTGAAGTTCTGTTCTGCAAGAAGATCATTCGTAGCAGTTGCTTTGTTTTCTGCCAGATCAAAGTTAGCGTCGGCGCGTATCTCAGCGACAAATTCACTCCCGTATTCAGCGAAAAACCCAGGTTCCAAAATGATTTCTGTGCCGGATACGATATGAACACTCTTTCCCTTAGGAACCACAAAGTCATTCTTCAACCTTATCGTGTTTTCAGAATGGAATAGTTCAGTAACATGCGCCTCGTTTTGTACCGTGTACTTACTCAATAGAAGTGACTCACTTTTCACGTCATACTCTGTTTGAATGCTTAACTTGGCGTCTTCCATTTGATTATCCTGCGCTGACGCGGTAGATTCTACTCCCACAACTAACCCAGCACTTGCCAGTAATACATAGACCGTTTTCATCAGCATTTTAGTTAGATGGTGAATACTGCTTTTCTTGAACCGATGATTGCGAGGCACTTTGCTTTTTCTCTAGCCCTTGAATGCGCTTCTCCTGCTCGATAGTATACAAAGTAAGTTCCTCTATCTTCTGTAACAGCTTAATGGTAAAAGTACCAAGTTCCAACCCCTCAGCTTTCATTTCATCAGCGGAAGCAATTTCTGGTAAGTGGTTGTGAATATCTATGTAAGACTCAACATCAGCTAAAGAGGGTAGCGCATAGTCTTCTTCAAAAACAAAGTCTGCTCCCTCCGGGGTCGTGACGCGTATACTACTACTTCTTATACTACCATAAACTGTATTAGCAGCAAAGTCTCCGTTGACTCTCATTCTAAGACCACTCGCAATATTAGTGGTTCCGACACCAACCCTACCAGAAATAAGGACATCGCCATTGTCATCAAATGTAGTGCCCTTGCTCCAATCCCATCCTCCTGAGCTATTCGATGGTGCTAGGAATAGTGATTTCCTGCTATCATTAGGGTTGTGTAATACCCATCTATTAGGGCTGCCATTATCTATGATCGTTCCTTGCGCAAAGAGATCACTACTAGTGATAACCGCGAATAGTACAGCAAACGAAATTAGTCTTGCGTACGTTGAAGCAAAAATTTTTCGGAAGGTTGAGTTCTTTTCCATGATTGATAAGGTTTAAAGGTTTATGAATGAAATATGGGAGTAAGTTCACCACCGGGTAGCCGATAATACCGACCACCGAAAAAAATTATGAAACACCTTACTGAAGCGGAAAAGATAAATCGCAGATTCAAGATTCACCCATAGGAGGGTTAATACTTCATCATACTAGCGTAACGAATGAAAAAGCGGCCAGCTCGGGTATAATAATACGTACGACGGACCGGACAGTAGACGATAGGAGCACCCCGATCACGCATATCCCTTAGGTAGTCTTTGAGTTGACTTGTTCCTATTTCCATTTTAGCTGCAAATTCAGGAGCAGTTCCCGTACGGGCCTGGAAAATTAGTTGGTCCATGTATTCTAGACGGTTGAGGTACTTGTTTATGGTAGGCATACGACTTAAGTAATAGGTGAAACAAAAGCATAACAAACGTCCGTATGATGATAGAAAAGCTAAAAAAATAACTAATTTGAGTCCAATGTCCCCGTGAAATAATCCAGCGCGGTTTTCTGGAAGATAAGGGTGTAATTGGCCTGCACCTGGTTGGCCTGGGCCTCTACGTACAGGGCGTTTACTCGATTTACGTCTAAAATGTTACCAACTCCCAGACGGAAGCGTTCTTTTTCAGCCTCTAAAGCTTTTTCGGCAGCCCGTACCTGAGCTTCGGAAGCGATGATACGTTCTTGGGCAGCACGATAATCGGCGGCGACGGTTTGTAGCTGCTCGAAAATTGCTCGCTGTAGATCTTCCAAGTCTAGTTGAGAGTTATTGTAAAGTTGCCTACTGCGTTGAATATTTACATTAGTCTCTAAGCGATCAAAGATTGGAATAGTTAGCGATAGCTGTAGCTCTTGTACTGGGTTACGTTCGAAAACCTGCTCGCGAAAAGGGCGACCCGCTATATTTTCTCTCTGGTCATTTTGAATACTATCCAATGATGAATAACGAGAGTAATAAAAGTAACTGAGCGTTAGCGAAGGCAAATAGCCAGCCTTAGCAATTTTGATCTCTCGCCTGTTGGCAGCTACTTGGTGTTTAATTTGTCTAAGATCAGAACGATTATCTAATGCCTGATTGTATGCCGTTTTCAAATCTATTTGCTGGGTTAACATTTCTGCTTGTTCTACGTCCGGTTCAATAAATTGCCAAGATTTAAACGGATCAATTTGTAATATTCGTACCAAACCTGCTTTACTTACAGCTAATGCGTTTTCAGCCTCAACTACTTCCAATGCAACTCTTTTCGACTCAGCTTCCTGATTGTATTGATCAGCAATATTCTGCGTACCTGCTATTACAAAAATTTCTACACTCGTTAGTAGTTCTTCTTGCTGTTCCAAGTTAGTTTTTGCAATGCGCAACAATTCTTGGTTCAGCAGAACTTCCAGATACTGCTGAGACACATTGAAAACCAAATCTTGTTTAGCCTGCGCTACCTGCTCAATTTGCGCTTCCAGAGCGCTTTTACTCTGTCGTAAGCGATGATATCTTGCTAAGCCATTGAAGATGGTATAGTTAGCGCTCAGGTAACCTGATGCCCGGTTTGCCTCTTGCGAAGTGAAAGCCCCGGTAGTCTCGTCAAACTGTCGCCCAAAGCTCCGCTGTCCTTGAACTCCAGCTTCGGCACTAGGCAGATATTGCGCTAAGGACTGCCTTCGCTCTGCCTGACTAGTATTCAATACATTCCGTTGCTGCTGAATCTGCAAGTTCTCACGCAGGGCAATGTTCACCGCCTGCTCGTAGGTCAGCGTGCTATCGGTCTGGGCACGTAACGCAATTGGTAACAGACTACATACGGTCAGAATTGTAAGCATCCACGGGCGATAGTCCACAGTTATTAGTCGACAGTCGATGGTCCACGGTCGACAGTCAATAGTCCACAGTCCACGGTGGTTTATCGACTGTCGACCGTCGACTGTGGACTCTATCGACGGTCGACTATGGACTATCGACTCTCTACATTTCAGTAAGTGCATTTTCATATCAAACGGAGGTTTGGTTGGCAGTAAGTCGTTCGTCACTTTCAATGGCCCCGTCCACCAGGTTGATGATGCGGCTGCCGTAGCGGGCCAGTTCTTCGGAGTGGGTCACCTGAATCACTGTCACGCCGTCGTCGTTTAGTTCTTTGAACAGTTCCATCACCTGCTTGCCTTGCTCCGAGTGCAGGTTGCCGGTGGGTTCGTCGGCTAGCAGCAGTTTGGGTTTTCCGGCAATGGCGCGCGCCACGCCCACCAGTTGCTGCTGCCCACCCGACAGTTGCTCGGGGAACAAATCCTTCTTGGCCACCATCTGGAATCGGTCGAGCAGGTCGGCCACCCGGGCTTTGCGCTGCTTGCCGGGCATGTTTTGGTACAACAGCGGAGTTTCGATGTTTTCGTAGACGGTGAGTTCGTCGATCAGGTGGTAGGCCTGAAACACGTAGCCGATGGTATGCTTTTGCAACTCACTGCGCTGCCGCTCTTTGAGCTTGTGCACCGGCTGGTCGCGCAAATAGTATTCTCCGGCCGAAGGTGGGTCGAGCAGACCGATAATATTGAGTAGCGTGGACTTGCCCGCTCCGCTGGGGCCCATGATGGTGACGAACTCGTTTTCCTCAATCTCCAGGTCAATGCCTTTAAGAATGAAGGTCTTCTTGAAGCGAGATTGCACAAATTTGTCGATGTCGATAAGTTTAAGCATAGTAGGTGAGGTTAGGTGTATTATAAATTGAGAAATTACTGCGTAGAAACTAGGAAATTGCAGAAAGTAAAATTTCCTAGTTTCTATCAACTTCTGATTTCTATTTATCCTTTGCCAACAAATATGCCAAGCCCCAAATCGCCGTTTTTGGGCCGTTTGAAGGGGTAACTGAATTCACAACCGTCCGATAATGGATACTAAGTGTACGAAATCGGACACTTAACGCGCTCGACATCCCCCGGTGACATTGCCCTTTCATATCACTCATTTCCTACGATGTACCATTCGGCCCGAATTGTAATTGGACTATTCTGCGTTGCCCGGTACTTTTGATGAAAAGATTTGTCGCATCAAACGTATCTGTGTTATGAAAAAGAAATTGTTTACCATCGCACTCGTAGGAACCATGTTTTCATTGTCGGGTTGTTATACCACCATCTGCCCCACCTACGCGGTGAAGCCCGCCAAGGAAAAAGATGTTAAAGTTGAACAAACCGACCAGGTAGCCACCGAAACGGAACGTCCTTCGTGATAGGGTGCATCGGACGGAAAATAGATAGCCAGGATGAATTAGTTCTGGCTTTATTTATTCGACTCGTACAAAGAGATTCCCTCGATATATCGGAGTCTTTTCTATTAAGCGTATAAAGAGGAATCTGATGCTCTTTGGCGGTGGCAGCGATCATCGCATCGGGAACGGCCAATCTGTGACTTAATGTATACTGATTCATCAGTTCAAAAAAGGTTTGGCAAATAGCAGGGTTGGCGTCCAAAAGCTTGAGCGCGAAGTTCTTTTCCATCAATCTCTCTCTCTTTCCATAAACCAGCCGAAGCAAAAAAGTCATACGTCTTTTGTTCTTCTGATTTGTCAGCCGGATGTTCAGTAATTTCCACAAAACTTAACTCCTTTAATAAAGAAAGTAGTAAGTCTCGTTTCTTACCATCCTTGATAGTTAAAGTAATCTGTTCCATCGTATTCTTTTTCTAAAGATAGTAATTTTTCCTGTTGGGTTACAAACACCCACCATCTCATAATTGCAACGTAAACGTCGTCCCTTCCCCTACCCTCGAGCGAACCGTCAGGTTTCCTTGGTGCATCTGCATGATGCGCTGCGACAAACTCAACCCAATGCCCGAGCCGGTACTCTTGGTCGTATAAAAGGGAATAAAGATTTTCTCTAATGCTTCGGGCTCAATGCCGGGGCCATTGTCGGTGATCTCAATAAACACCCGCTGCTCCATGTCGGCGTGCACGTCGATGGTGATGGTAGGATTTTCTACCTCGTGCAGCACTTCGGCCGCGTTCTTCAGCACGTTGATGAGCACCATCTCGATCAACTTCGCGTCCATCCGGGCAATCAAGTTGGGCGGATCCAGGCTTACCTCTAAAGCGATTTGATGGTCGGCTACCCCGGCCCGGATCAGTTTCACCACTTCTTCTACCACCTCTTTCACCACCACCCGCTGAAATTCCGGCCGGGGAATGTTGGTGAAGTTCCGGTACGCATCCACGAAGGTCACCAACCCGCGGCTGCGGTTCTCAATGGTGCGCAAACTCATGCTGATGTCGTCGTAGGCTTCCAGGTCGAACAACATGCTGCCGTTCTGCCGCACCACGTCTTCCTGAATGATATCGATGGCCGTGCCCGCCAGCGAAGCGATGGGCGTGATGGAGTTCATGATTTCGTGGCGCAGCACCTTGGTCAAGTTCTGCCACGACTCGATCTCCTGCTGCTGCAGTTCCGATAAAATGTTCTGCATTGACACCAGCTTATACTGACTGCCGCGCAGGCGCAGTTCGGTGGCGTTGATCGACAGGTGTAGGTCGCTGCTAGGCTTCACCAACGTCTTGGTGCCCGGCGCCAGATGTAAAATAGTCTGATACACCTCCGCGTTCACCTCGGCCAGCTCCCGGATGTTGGTCAGGTGCGGAGTGCGCAGGTAGCGCTTGGCCGTGTTGTTGATCAGCTCCACGTTGCCCGACTCGTCGTACGACAGCAACCCTACGTTCACGTGCTGCACCACCGTTTTCAGGTACTGCCAGTGCTCTTCTTTTTCGGCCCGCGCTTTACGAAAAGCATCAAATACTTCATTGAACATGCGGTTGAGGTCGCGAAAGCTTTCGCCCAGTTTGCTGTCTTTGCTGAAACCCGCCGTGAAGTCGGAGTAGCGCACCGCCTCCAGAAAGCGGGTGAGCTTGCGGTTGGTCTCCAGCACGTACTGGTATAACTCGTAGATTTGATAAACCACCAGCAACGACACAATCACGCCGCTTACGTACTTTTCGGTATACACCACAAAGTACAAGCACAGCAGCATGCTGCCCGCCAGCAGCACAATCCGCACCAACAGCGTCCACTCAAATCGGTTAAATATCATACTTTTCCAGTCTGCGGTACAGCGAAGCGCGCGTAAGTCCCAAATCTCCCGCTGCTTTAGAGATGTTGCCACCGTGCTTCTTAAGCACCTTGCGAATTAACAGCTTTTCTACCTCTTCCAGATCAAATTTTTCCAATTGTAAATCTTGCTGCTCCTGGGCACTTTTAGGCCCTTCGGCGTTGAAGAAAAAATCTTCGGGCTGCAGGGTGGGCTTGTTGCTCAGGATCACGGCGCGCTCTACGGCGTGCTGCAGTTCGCGCACGTTGCCGGGCCAGTGGTACTTCTGCATGCGGGCAATGGCGCTGGGGCTGATGGAGTGCACCGGTTTGCTATATTTTTTGGTGTACATAGTTAGAAAGTGGGTAGCCAGCGGCTCCATGTCTTCGGGACGCTCGCGCAGGGCGGGCAGCCGAATCTCAATGGTATTGATGCGATACAGCAGGTCCTGACGAAACTCGCTGTTCTGCACCATTTCGTACAACGGCATGTTGGTGGCGCACACGAAGCGCACGTCCACGTCGACCACTTTGTTGGAGCCCACGGGCGTGATGCGTTTGTTCTGTAGGGCCGTGAGCAGTTTGGCCTGCAGCGGCAGCGTGAGGTTGCCGATCTCGTCTAGAAAAAGCGTGCCTTCCGAAGCGGCCTCGAAGCGCCCCACCCGATCCTGCTTCGCATCGGTGAACGACCCCTTGGTGTGCCCGAACAGTTCGCTCTCGAACAACGATTCGGTCACCGCCCCCAGGTCTACGTTGATAAACACCTTATCGGCTCGTGACGAGTGGCGATGAATAGAGCGGGCAATCACCTCCTTGCCGGTGCCGTTTTCGCCCAGGATGAGCACGTTGGCATCGGTGGCGGCCACCTGCTCGATGGTTTCGAACACCCGCATCATGGCCGGGCTGCTGCCGATAATGTCCTGAAACTTGGTGTTGAGGTCGGCGTTGAATATCTCCTGCTGCGAGCGCAGTTGGTTCACCTCGCTGCGAGAGGCGCGCAGGCGCAGGGCGGCCATCACGGTGGCCAGCAGCTTTTCGTTGTTCCAGGGTTTGAGTACAAAATCGGTAGCTCCTTCTTTAATGGCCCGCACGGCTAGGTCCACGTCGCCGTAGGCTGTGATCAGAATCACTACGGCCGAGGGGTCTTTCTCCAGAATCTGATCCAGCCAGAAGAAACCCTCCTTGCCGCTGCTCACGTCCTTGGTGAAGTTCATATCGAGCAAGATCACGTCGTATTGCTCGTTGCTGATGGTGGCCGGAATGGCTCCGGGGTTCGTTTCGGTGTTGACCTGCAAGAAGTGGCGCTTTAGGAAAATCTTGGCCGCTTGCAGCACGTCTTCGTTGTCGTCGACGATCAGTATTTTTCCGGTTTTGTTAGTAGTTCGGCTCATGTTTTTTAGGTATTAGGTTTTGGAGAGTTAGGGATTAGGCAGATAGTTAACTGAGTGAACGCGCGGAGGCGGATAATTTATTTGGTAAGGGGTAGTCAAAGACTATACCGTTGCACCGGAGGCATTTGCTAGAGGAGGTTCGCAGGTGTGCAAACTTGCTTTTCCGCTAAGATAAGCCATATTTTACTATATTACCTCGCTCGTTCTTTAGCTATTCGGATGATCTTCTTGAGCGTAAAACCGTCCGTTACCGCACACTTGGTGTCCGTTTCCGTACACCTAGCGTATCTCAGATCGGCTAAATTTGGCTCTCAACTAGGTTTCCGAGCTTTGGCACAGCGTTAGCAACTTACTGGATGTTGGATAGTAGTTGTTGGATATTGGTCTTTAGTCTGATACTCCAATGGCCACTATCCAAACATCCAATCACTAATAACTAATACCTTGTATCATGGGAATGGACCGAAAAATAAAGAAGAAAACGTGGACCACCGGGCGAATTATCGCCATTGTTGGCGGACTGGCTTTTCTGTCTTTTGTCCTCTATAGTTTTCTGTTTGCCGACAACCGCTCCAAGCTCAACGTAGACGCAGAAAAGATCACCATCTCGGAGGTGAAGCGCGACGTGTTTCAGGAGAACATCCCCGAAACCGGTATCGTGATGCCAAGCCAGACGATCTACCTCGACGCGGTGGAAGGCGGCGTAGTGAAAGACATTACGCTGGAATCAGGGGCGCTGGTCGAAAAGGGCGATACCATCATGACCCTGGCCAACTCGAACCTGCAACTGGACGTGCTACAGCGCGAAGCGCAATTGTACGAGCAACTTAACATCTTGCGCACCACACGCTTGCAACTAGACCAGAACGACCTCAACCAAAAGGCCCAACTGGCCGAAATCGACTATCAGATTCAGCTACTCAAACCTCAGTACGCCCGCTTCAAGGAGCTGGCCGGAAAGAAGCTTATCTCGCAGCGCGAGCTGGAGGAAGTAGAAGAGCAGTATAAGTACAACATGCGCCGCAAGGAACTCACCTACAAGGCCTATCAATCGGATTCTATTGCCCGCTCGATGCAACTGAGCCAGATCCGTTCGTCGGAAGACCGCATGCTGCGCAGCATGGAAGGCGTGGGCGAAATCCTGGACAACCTCGTCATCACCGCCCCCACCGAAGGCCTGCTCACCACCTCCGACTGGGAACCGGGGCAATCTATCAATCCCGGCGAGCGCCTAGGGCAAGTGGCGCTGCTAGATGCCTTTAAGGTACGTGTCGCCATCGATGAACTTTACCTGCCGCGCGTAGACGTGGGCCAGCAGGGGACTTTCAGTTTTGCGGGCGATACCTACCGCCTGGAGATTTACAAAAAGTACCCCACCGTGTCGGAAGGCAATTTTGAGGTGGACATGAAATTTGTGGGCGAGGTGCCCGACGGCATCCGACGCGGTCAATCGCTGCGCATCAAACTAGAGCTGAGCAGTCCTGAAGAGGCGGTGTTGCTCGCCACCGGCGGCTTCTTCCGCGACACGGGCGGCAACTGGGTGTTCGTGATGAACAACGACGGCAGTAAAGCCCTGAAGCGCGACATCAAGCTAGGCCGCAAAAATACCGAATACTACGAGGTGGTGGAAGGATTGGAGCCCGACGAGCAGGTGATCACTTCGTCGTACGAGAATTTCGGAGATAATGAGGTGCTTGTATTCTAGAGGCTGGATGCTGGATGCTGGATGCTGGATACTTGCTACTAGCATCTAGCTAAAGGAAAAGACATCCAGTGACCAGAAGCCAGCATCTAACTGAACTATAAAAGTCATTCTATAACCAAAAACCAACGAACAATTATGATTAAGACACAGAACTTGAAAAAAGTCTTCATCTCTGACGAGGTCGAGACCACCGCGCTGAACGACATTAACATGGAGATCAAGTCCGGCGAATTTGTGGCCATTATGGGCCCGTCGGGCTGCGGTAAATCAACCCTGCTCAACATTCTGGGACTGCTCGACAACCCCTCTTCGGGCGAGTATCACTTCATGGATAATGAGGTGGGCAGCTTCTCGGAGCGACAGCGCGCCCAGTTGCGCAAGGGCAACATCGGCTTCGTATTTCAGAGCTTCAACCTGATCGACGAACTCACCGTATTTGAAAACGTGGAGCTACCATTGCTGTATCTGAAAGTGCCCTCTTCGGAACGGGAGAAAAAGGTGAGCGCTGCCCTGGAGCACATGAACATCATGCACCGCCGCAGTCATTTTCCGCAGCAATTGTCGGGTGGACAGCAGCAGCGCGTGGCCATTGCCCGGGCCGTAGTGGCCAACCCCAAGTTTATTCTGGCGGATGAGCCGACCGGTAACCTGGACTCCACCAACGGCGAAGAAGTGATGAACCTGCTGTCGGAACTCAACAAAGCGGGCACCACCATTGCGATGGTAACCCACTCGCCCCACGACGCTACCTACGCCAACCGAACGATTAATCTGTTCGATGGCATGATCGTGACGGAAAACATCAAGGAGAAATTTCACGTGTAGTGAGTTTAGTAGGTTATGAGAAGAAGCTGCGCCTTACTTTCCGGCAACAGCACGTTGCTGCCTTCGGTACTTCTTTTGTCCCTGCTCAAGTTCCCGCAAAATCACTCCTAGGAAGCGCTCAAGCTTTCGGGGATGCTTTGCTAACTGCTTTTCTTCATCAACCAAAAAAGCCCAACTAGAGAACCCGCGATTCATAAACGCGTTTTCAGCAGCACTCAAATCACTGGATAATGAAACTACTGCGTCGGAACTATTGTGCGGGAAGTAGTGGAACCATAAGACAAATGGTGCTCCTGCGGTGGCCATTACAAACGGAGTAGCTAATCCTAATGTAGTGACAACCGCCCCGGCCATTTGCTGCCCGGGGCCTACCATTTTTGTATTAGAGATGTAAAGACGTAACGCTCGCTCATTCGTATTTTCACAGGGATACAGATAGATACTATGGGATTCGCTGTTGTATTTGTCAATAAATAACTGTAAGTGTCTTTCAAAACCAGCGCGCATTTCTTCAGGAACGGTGGTGTCGTAGTTAATGCATACGCCTAATTGTTGGATAGCAACCCCGGTACGGGAAACCAGCTTAGGCGCACAAGCGGTGAAGCACATAACAAGGGTCGCGTAACCAAGGATAGCATTTCTCATAATTCATAAGTTTGCACTAAAATGCAAAACACAGCATAAATCCAAACTGCAAAATGTTTACTCGTCTTACGCAGGTGATTGATCGTAAATAAGTACAAAAATGAAGGATAGCTGGTCATAGGCTACACAATCCGGAAAAGCAGTACCACATGGTGGTAGGCGTATTCTTGCTGGCCATAAGTAGTGAGGCACCCAGTGTCTTATGATCTTGTCGGCAATCGGTTTTGTTTGGGCCGCAGGACGCTACGATCAGAGGCTGATAGTATCTCAAGAATCTACAACATACCTATGCTCCGCAACTACCTCACCATCGCCTACCGCCACCTGCTGCGGCACCGCACCACCACCGGGATGAACGTGATCAGCTTGTCGGTGGGCATTGCCTGCTGCCTGGTGGTCTACGTGATTGTGAAGCATCAGTACACTTATGATAACTTTCAGCCGCAGGCCGACCGTATGTACCGGGTGGTGAGCCAGACGCAGCGCCCCGACGGAATCGAGTACCACGGGGCCATTGCCTTCCCGATGGCCGAAGCTTTGCGCGACGAGGTGCCTACCGTAGCCAACGCCACGCAGGTATACGTCCGCAACTACGCCGTGATCAAACGCCTCAGCGCCGCAGGCGACGAGCAGCGCTTCCAGGCCTACCATTCGGTGTACGCCGACGAGCACTTTCTGCGCACCTTTTCCTACCCGGCCCTGGCGGGTAACTACGCCACCATGTTTCAACGGCCCGACGAGGTGGTGCTCACCCGCTCGCTGGCCGACCGCCTGTTCGGGACCGACTATCGCAACCGCTACGACGAACTGATCGGCCAAACCCTAACCATCGACCAGCGCGATTTGCGCATCGGCGGGGTGTTGGAGGACGTGCCCGACCGCACCAACGTCTACTTCCAGTTGCTGCTGCCGATGGAGATATTCAGGCAGGATAACCCCGATTGGACGGCCAACTGGAAGAGCGTCCCGAGAGCCAGCAATGCCTTCTTCACGCTTACCGAAGGGGCTACTTCTGAACAAGTAACCGACGCCATTAATCAACTGATGCATCGCCACCTGGATGAAGATTTAGCCCAGCGACGTACCTACCACGTGCAGACGCTAAGCGACGTGCACACCGAAGCGCGCTACGGCGGCACCTTCTTCACGGTGCCGCTGCTGTTGCTAGGCGCCCTGATCGGCCTGGGGCTGGTGGTTTTGCTCACCGGCAGCATCAACTTCGTGAACCTGTCTACCGCGCAGGCCATTCAACGCTCTAAAGAAATTGGCATCCGCAAGGTGCTGGGCGGACAGAAACGGCAACTGCTCGGGCAGTTTCTGGGAGAGGCGGGCCTGCAGGTGGTGGTAGCTTCGCTGCTGGCGGTGGCCCTGGCCGAATTCATGCTGGACGGCATCAACGACTACATGGCTCCCTTCACACAGTGGGTGGTGATGCGCTTTGAGCTAGACCGCAGCGTGGGACTGTTTCTGGTGCCACTGGCCCTGCTGGTCACTTTGCTGGCAGGAATCTACCCAGCCCTGGTACTCACGCGCTTTCGTCCCACTGCCGTGCTCAAGCAGTCGATGGCGACCACCACCCGCACCGGGTTCGGAGCGCGCTTTTCGTTGCGTAAGCTGCTCACTGTCACCCAGTTTGCCATCGCCCAACTGCTGCTGATTGGCACGCTGGTGACAGCCACCCAGATGCGCTATTTCGAGGAGCAAGACCAGGGGTTTGTGCAAGATAACGTGCTGATGGTCGACCTACCCATCTCGGAGCGCAACGCGGCAGCCGGGGAGCTATTTCGACGGCAGGCGCTCTCCCACGCGTCGGTAGAGCAGGTCGCACTGGGGTCGGCCCCGCCCACCTCGCGCAACCGCAGTTGGAACGAAGGCTACGCCGCGGGAGGCGAGCGGATCAACCTGGAACAAAAAGTGATCGACCCGCACTACGTGGAAACTTTCGGACTGACGCTGGTGGCCGGGCGCAACCTGCGCGAGGTGGACTACGCTCCCGACAGCGTGACCAACCGGGCGGTGCTGCTCAACGAGCGGGCAGTGCACACGCTGGGTTTTGAAAGTCCGGAAGCCGCCCTGGGGCACACCTTCACGCTGGACCGGGGCACGGGGATACGCATGGAGGTGGTCGGAGTGCTGGCCGATTTCGTCAACAACTCGCTCAAGGAAGCAGTGCAGCCCGGCTACTTCTACTACGGCGACGCCCTGCGGGTGGCCCACGTTCGCATCAGTGGCAACCCCACCGAGGTGCTAGCAACGATCCAATCGCAGTGGGAGGCGCTCTACCCCGACGCTTTCTTTCAGTACGAGTGGGTCGACGAGCACATGGCCATGCTCTACACGCTGGAGGATATGCTCTACCGGCTGTTCCGCCTAATGGCCGGACTGGCCCTGCTGGTGGGCGGACTCGGCCTATACGGCTTGGCGTCGTACCTCACGCTGCACCGGCGCAAGGAGATTGGCATTCGCAAGACGCTGGGCGCCACCGTGCCGGACATTCTGTTTCGCTTCACCCGGGAGTTCGTCGGGCTGGTGGTGCTGGCCTTTGTGGTGGCCGCGCCGTTGGGGTACTTAGCCATGCGGGCCTGGCTCGGCACCTTTGCCCACCGCATCGAGTTGCACGCCGGGTTCTTCGGAGCAACGCTGCTGATCGCCCTCACCCTTGCCGCCCTCACCGTAGGTTACCGCTCGCTGCGCGCCGCCGGAGCCAACCCGGTAGACTCGTTGCGAGACGAGTAAGTCATGCGGAAACGTCACTGCGAGGCGGCACGTCTTCGTTGTAAAGAAAACGTAAGCTACAATGGTAGCAGAGCTGCAAAAAGGAAGCGTGGACTAACCCCGCCGACGCGACCGTCGCCCGGCAGTCTCGAACACCGGCTACGAATGCTCGAGGCTGCGTCGGCGGACCTAGTCGGCGTTTCCTTACGTTCGCTTTCCTTTGACTGTCCTTCACGCTTTTTTATTATAAGGACGAGCCGCCTCGCAGCGACGGTTGGGGGGAAGCACCGGGTCACTAATCCTTGATGTCCTCGTACAGGTCGCGCCACTCGGGGTTGAGGCGGCGGATGAGGGCAAGCTTTTTCTTGCGCGAACCGGCCTTCAACTGCTTTTCGCGGGCAATGGCTTCTATGATGGTTGGGTGCGCTTCGTGGTAGACGAGTTGGTCGCAGTTGTAGCGGGCGGTGAAGCTGCGGGGATAGAACTTCGTTTTGTGCTGCCAGATGCGGTGGGACAGGTTGGATGTCACGCCCACGTACAGCGTGGTGCGCCGCTGGTTGGCTATAATGTATACACTTCCGCCTCGTTCCATAGGGTACCGGATGTTGATGATGAACGTCACTGCGAGGCTGACGCCTCGGTACAGAAGAAGACTACGTAGACTCGTGCGATGGATAAGCAGTAGATGAAACCGCAAAGACCCTGCCGACGCAGTCTCGAGTAATCTGAAACAGTGCTCGAGACTGCCGGGCGACAGTCTCGACTACGTTTGGTTTAAACTTGTTCGAGACTGCGGCGGCGAGGAACTACTCTGGCCGGTAAGGGAGTTTGACAAGCTTGCTCATTGGTTGCATCTCAGCGAGGCGCTGGTTCGCCTCGCAGTGACGTTCCCTAAACAAGGTGTTCGGAACCGGACAGCGATTGACCGATTGCGAACAGTTTGTAAAAACCCAGCAGTAAGCAAATGGCTGATAATCAGATCACTATCAACGAGGCACAGCATTTGACAACTGCCAATCAACCTTCTAATTTCATACGTATGTTTAAGAACTATCTGCTCACCACCCTGCGCAACTTCCGCCGCAACAAGATGAACACCCTCATCAACGGGGCCGGACTCGCCCTGAGCATGGCCTGCTGCATTGCCATCTACGTTTTTGTAGAGGACGAGTACACTTATGACAGCTATCATACCAAAGCGGACCGTATCTACCGAGTTGTCGGAGAGTTTAACGGCAATGAGGGAACCAACTATCAAGGAAGCGTCACCTATCCGCTAGCCAATGCCCTGCGCAACGACTTCCCCGACCTACTGCTGGTAACTAAGGTAGTGGCATTTAACGAAGCCATTCTAAAAACGTCTGATGAAGCCTCACCCATCATGACCGACACGCAGCGGGGCAAGGGATTAACCTACGCCGACGAGTATTTCCTGCGGATGTTTGACCACCCCTTGCTGGCCGGAGACCAAAAAAGCCTACTCACCACCCCCAACGAAGTGGTGCTTACCCAGGAACTCGCCGACCGACTTTACGGCCAAGACTATCAAGATCGCTACGACGAGCTACTGGGAAAAACCCTGATCGTCGACCAGGAGCCTTACCAGATCAGTGGCATCACCCGGAACGTTCCGCAAAACTCCAACATCGTATTCGATTTGCTATTGCCTATCCAAGCCTACGAGCGGGACAGGCCCTGGCTGGAAGACGCGTGGGGAAATGTCAATTCCGACTGGTTCACGTTTGTGCTGCTGCCCGACAAAGAAACCCCCGCGCGGGTAGAAGCGCAACTGGTCGCTTTTAAAGACAAATATCTGGACGAGGAGCAAGCGGCCAAACAAAGCTACCATCTACAGGCCCTACCAGACGTGCATACCAACGAGGACTACGGGGGTACTATATACGCGACGCCCGTTATCCTGATCAGCGCCTTTGTGGTGATGGGCATAATTGTTCTATTAACCGCCTGCATCAACTTCATCAACCTGGCCACAGCCCAGTCGGTGCGGCGCGCCAAGGAAATCGGCATCCGCAAAACGCTGGGCGGGGTGCGCTCGCAACTGATGGTGCAGTTTCTGAGCGAAACTTTCCTTATCACGGTGCTGGCTGCCGGGGCCGCCGTGTTGCTGGCTGACTGGTTTCTTGCGGCCTTTAGCCAGTACTTGTCAGTGGTGATTCACACGACGTATACCGTGGATATCACGATCATTTATTTTCTGCTCGTGTTATGTCTAGTGATTACCCTGCTGGCGGGTTATTATCCGGCGCGGGTGCTATCGGGCTTTCGTCCGGTAGAAGCCCTGAAGCAGTCGATGAGCCAGCAGAAAAGCGGCTTCGCTGGGAAGTTCTCGTTGCGCAAGACGCTGGTGGTGACCCAATTTGTGATCTCGCAACTGCTCATCATTGGCACTATCGTCGTATCTATGCAAATGCGCTACATTCGCAGCCAGGACCTCGGGTTTCGGCAGGACGATATGGCGGTAGTTTACATTCCGGAAAACGACCGGCAAAAACTAGAAGCCTTTCGCAACCAGATTACGAATCAGGCAGCGGTAACGCAGGTAAGCTTCAGTTCGGGTCCGCCCATGTCAAGCAGTCAGAGTTGGTCGGGAGCTTACAATCCACTACGGGGCGAAGATGAAAAGTACGGTATTGAACGGAAGCATGTGGACCCTCAGTATCTAAAAACTTTCGGCATCTCTCTGGTAGCGGGAAGAGATTTGCGTGAGGAAGACAAAGTAGTACCCGAAGATTCATTACCAAGCTACAATGCCCTGATCAATGAGCAGGCGGTAAAAACCTTTGGCTTCGACAGTCCGGAGGAAGCCATCGGGCAGACGCTGGTGCACGGTGAGCAAAAAGCGAACATTGTGGGCGTAGTGCGGGACTTCAACAATACTTCCTTGCAAAAAGAAATTCACCCTACCCTGATGTACTACGGCGACTGGGTAAACATCGCCGCGATCCAGCTGAGCGAACGGCAATCCATTCACCAGCTATCGTTTGTGCAAGACGCCTGGGAAGAAACCTATCCCGACTATTTTTACCAGGCACTGACGCTGGATGAATACTTCGAGAGCGGCGCCATGTATTTGTTGGAAGATACGATGTTCCAGGCCTTTCGGATTTTCGGCTTCCTGGCAATTATGATCGGTTGTCTGGGTCTGTACGGTTTGGTGTCTTACCTATCGCTGCAACGGCAGAAAGAGATCGGCGTGCGCAAGGTACTGGGGGCCACCGTGCCGCAGATCGTCTACCTGTTTTCCAAAGAGTTTACGCTGCTGGTGCTGCTGGCCTTTGTGATTGCCGCCCCGCTGGGCTACTTCGCCATGCAAGCCTGGCTAGAGACGTTCGTGTATCGCATCGACCTGAGTGTGGCCTACTTCGCGCTGGCCCTGCTGGCCTCCGTTGGCATCGCCTGGGTGACGGTGGGCTACAAGTCGGTGCGCGCCGCGCTGGCCAACCCAGTGGACGCTTTGCGGAGTGAGTAGTCTTTTACCACAACTCCATAGACAAACCACAAAATTATGATCAAGAACTATCTCCTCACCGCCCTGCGTAGTCTGAGTCGTCATCGGCTCTATTCCATCATCAACGTGCTGGGCCTCACAGTAGGCTTGAGTTGCGTCCTGCTCATTGCCACCTACGTATATTATGAGTTGCAATACGACCAATTTCATGAGCAGAAGGATCATATCGTCAGAGCTAGTCTGGAATACGGCGAAGGCGGCGTGGTGGCCAAGACCGCCGTATCACCCACGGCTGTGCTGCCCGCTTTCCAGCGGGAGTTTCCGGAGGTGGTAGGAGGCGTTCGCCTCGTTAATGCTTCCGACCTTCGTCCCCGAATGGTGCAGTCCGGCGATCAGTCGTTTCAGGAAGAAGGATTATTTTACGCCGATAGCACCTTCTTTTCGGTGTTTAGCTTTCCTCTGCTGCGGGGAGATCCGGCCACCGCACTAACGGCCCCCCAATCTATCGTGCTGACAGCCTCGGTGGCGGCGAAGTACTACGGCTCGCAATGGACAAACCAAAAGGTCATTGGAAAAACTTTGCTGGTTGGCACCGACCGCACTCCGTTTAAGGTGACGGGTGTAATGGCCGATCCACCGGTATACTCTCACATTCACCCGCGCCTGATCGCTTCTACTACCTCTCTGAAATTTTTCCAGGAAGAAATGTGGTGGTCGGCCAATTACTTCACCTACTTACTACTGAGCGAACCGGAAGCGATCCATTCGCTACGAGAGAAGATTCCAACGCTACTTCGGCGTGAGGTGCCCGACGCCTTCGTCGCCGATGGCTACGTAGCGTACAATTTATTGCCCCTCACCGACATTCACCTGCGCTCAGACATGGACGGCGAACTGGAACCGGGAGGCGACTACCGCTACGTGTACATCTTTTCGGCCGTTGCCCTGCTCATTTTGCTGGTGGCCTGCATCAATTACGTCAACCTGACCACCGCCCGCGCCACGCACCGCGCCCGCGAGGTGGGCATGCGCAAGGTGCTGGGGGCCTACCGTAGCCAGTTGCTGGGACAGTTCATGGGCGAGGCCGCCCTGATCACCACGCTGTCGATGCTGGCAAGCTTGGTGTTGGCGCACCTGTTGCTTCCCTACTTTCAGCAACTCACCCGGCGCGGCTTTACGCTAGATTACCTGGGCGAACCAATTGCCGTTGCCAGCCTCGTAGGCATTGGTATACTGGTGAGTCTGTTGGCCGGGGCGTATCCGGCCCTAGTGCTGTCGTCGTTTCGTCCGGTGCAGGTGCTCAAGGGCAAGTTGCGCACCACCGGTGCCGGGGGAAGCCTACGGCAAGGCTTGGTGGTTTTTCAGTTCGTGATTTCCACCTTTTTGATCATCAGCACGCTGATCATCTACCGACAGCTTGGGTTTATCCAAGAGCAGAAGCTGGGTTACGATAAGGATCAATTGGTAGCCCTGCCTCTGGACGATATTGTGTACGAACAGTACGAAGCGCTTAAGACGGAACTCAAGAAACAGAATCAGGTAGAAGAGGTGAGCGCGGCCTACGAAACCCCTACTAACATCCAGGGGGGCTACGGGCTTTCGATCGCGGGTACTTCCGATGAATTCACGATGGCAGCCACCGGCCTGCCCGTTCACGAAGATTTTCTGGTTACGGCGGGCTTGAAGCTGGTGGCCGGTCATGACTTCACTACCGCCGATTTGGCGGCAATCCAAGCCGATAGCTTTGAGCTGCGCACCTTCGGTTTTATAATCAACGAAACCGCTGCCCGCGCACTGGGCTTTAGTCCCGAAGAAGCCATGCAGCAAGATATCACCATGACGGGGCGGGGCAGCGTGCTTCGGGGGGTGGTGAAAGACTTCCACTTTGGCTCATTGCACAAGAAGATTGAGCCATTGATCATCTTTTTTGAACCTTGGCAGTCAAGAACGATACTAGTGCGCACCGCTGCTCACAGCAACCCTTCGGCTACCCTGGCCGCCTTGAAAGAGGCGTGGGAACGCGTTGTTCAGCACCGGCCGTTCGATTTCACTTTTATAGACGATGAGTTTAATGCGCTTTATACTGCTGAACAGCAGGCCGGTCAGTTGTTTAATGCGTTTGCGCTCGTGGCCGTCTTCATTGCGTGTCTGGGTTTGTTCGGTCTCACGGCGTTCACCACCGTGCAACGGGCCAAGGAAATTGGCATTCGGAAGGTGCTGGGAGCCTCGGTGCTCAGCATCGTGATGCTGCTGTCTCGCGATATTACCAAACTGGTGCTGATTGCCCTGCTCATTGCCGTGCCACTCTCGTACTTCCTGATGGATCGTTGGCTGGAGGGCTTCGCCTACCACATCGGCATTTCGACGGCCGGTTTGATTATCGCAGGGCTGGTAGCCCTTTTAATTGCCTGGCTCACGGTTGGCTACCAAGCCACGCGCGCGGCCACCGCCAACCCAGTGGACGCCCTGCGGAGCGAATAACCATTCGCCCTTCTGTCGAGTTATTAGCGTGAAACCTACTTTTTCGCCCTATGAATGCTCACAAAATTTTCGATTACTTCAAAGAAACCTACCAAGAATGGCAAAGCGACGATGCTTTTCAGAAGAGCGCGGCTATTGCCTACTATTCCGTTTTTTCCCTTCCCGGTTTGCTCATTATTGTCGTCACGGTGGCCAGTCTGATCTGGAGCCCTGATTACGTAGAGCAGGTCATCACTGATCAGGCGGGCGGCTCCATGGGTAGTGATGCGGGGGAGCAGGTAAAGACCATGCTGCAGAATTCGCGTCAGGAGTCTAACTCTACTATGGCCCTGATCGTGGGCTTCGCCACGCTGGTGTTCGGGGCCACCGGGGTGTTCAGTCAACTGCAAAAGTCGCTCAACGATGCCTGGGAGGTGGAACTGGATCCCGACGCGGGCATCAAGCAAACGGTGATTAGTCGCGTCACGGCCCTGGGCATTGTGCTGGCCCTGGCGTTCTTGCTGATCGTATCCTTGCTGCTGTCCGCCGCCCTGTCGGCCCTTGACGGCTGGATTCAGCAGCAGTTGCCGAACTTTCCTACTTTTATCTTCTTCATTATCAACATCTTGCTGTCCGTTGGAGTGCTTACCACGTTGTTCGCTCTCATGTTCAAGGTGCTGCCCGATGCTGACGTGGAGTGGAAGTCGGTGTGGTTCGGTGCTTTGCTAACCGCGGTTCTGTTCACGATCGGTAAGTTTTTGCTGGGCTTTTACTTCGGGCAGTCTGACCCCGGAGCGACCTTCGGCGCGGCGGGGTCCATCATTCTGATCATGCTGTGGGTCTATTATTCTAGCCTGATTCTGTTGTTCGGAGCCGAGTTTACGCAGGTGTACGCCCGCCACAACGGACACCGCCTGGAGCCCTCGGAGCACGCCCGCCACAATGCCGAGTACCGCCTCAAGCAACTAGAGGATGAGAAAGGCAGAGAGTACGCTTCCTGAACTGAGGTGCATGAAGCATCACCGCGCTTTTTTAGCTGACGCATTATGATCTCATCGTACGCTCCTCCGACGTCGGCGTCTCCCCCGGCTGCTCTATCCAGAGTTGCTCAGCTGTCGAGGCAATTAGCCGACTATCGCGAGCAACAATCGGAAGAAGATGCCCGGCAGTTTCCTGCGCAGGAATTCGCCTGGCTCCGCGAGGCCGACCTGTTGGGTATCACGCTGCCCGGACAAACGCTCTCGTTTGAACGGTCGGTAACCGATCAGCAATTGCACCTGCTCAAGCTGATTGGCAAAGGAAACCTGTCGGTGGGTCGCATCTACGAGGGCCACGTCAATGCGCTGTATCTCATTCACTTGTTTGGCACCGTAGGGCAACGGGAGCGCTGGTACGCCGACGTGCGGCACGGGCAGCACCTGTTCGGCGTATGGAACACCCAGGCACACGACGGCGTGTCGATGGTGGCTCAGGGTAACGGACGCTACGTATTGCAAGGGGCTAAAACGTTTTGCTCGGGAGCGCGACAAGTCACCCGCCCCATTGTGCCCGGAAAACTCATCGACGAGCAAGGGCGGGAACGTGGCTGGCAGATGTGCATTGTTCCGCTCGATGCGCATCCGGAAGCGCCGGTCGACCCGTCGTTCTGGAAGCCCCTGGGCATGCACGCCAGCGTAAGCCACAAAATCGCCTTCAGCGGCATTGCTTTGACCGAAGACGATTTGCTGGGTCAGCCCGATGATTATCATACGCAGCCCTACTTCAGCGGTGGTGCCATTCGCTTTGCGGCAGTCCACCTGGGCGGGGCCGAAGCGATCTTCGATGCCACCCGCACCTACTTGCAGCAACTGCACCGCACCGAAGACCCGTACCAGCGAATGCGTCTGGGCGAAATGGCGATCCTCACGGAAACTGGCAACCGCTGGATCGAGCAGGCGGGCCACCAAGCGGATAGCGCGGCCACGTCGGAACAAATGATCAACTACGCAAACATGACCCGCTCGGTGATCGAGCGTATCGGACTGGAGGTGATGCAACTGGCTGAACGCTGCGTGGGAGCGCGGGGACTGCTGCACCCCCAACCTTTCGCGCGTCTGCACGCCGACCTCACCACCTATCTGCGTCAGCCCGCACCCGACATTGCCTTGGCCCAGGTGGGGCAATACGTAGGCGAACAAACCACTCCCGCCCATGCCCTTTGGTCTGATAACTTTTGAACAGGTAGTAGCCTGTGCCCGAACTTTTGCTTCGGAAGAGCTCCGCTCTTGGGGCCGCACGTTGGTGGTGGCTCCGCACGCCGACGACGAGTCGCTGGGCTGCGGAGGGGTGATTGCGTTGTTGCGGCAGCAGGGACAAACCGTATCGGTGTTGTTCGTGAGCGACGGTAGCATGTCGCATCCCAACTCGAAGCGCTACCCACCGGAGGCCCGTCGCGACCTGCGCGAGCGGGAGGCCCTGAATGCCCTGAAAATCCTAGATGTAGCCCCGGCCGACATTCACTTTCTGCGCCTTCCCGATACCCGAGTGCCGGTGCCCGCATCAGAAAGTTTTACAGGGGGGGTGGAGCTGGTTCATGAGCAGCTAGAACGCCTTGGTCCCCAAACCGTGCTGGTGCCCTGGCGGCGCGACCCGCACGGCGACCACCGCGCCACCTGGCACTTGTTGCAAGCGGCAGTCGCCCGGTTTGAGATGCCCGTTCGCTGGCTGGAATACCCCATTTGGGTGTGGGAGTCGACCCAGCCCGACGATCTGCCCACCGCCGCTGACGGTAGCTGGTGGCGGGTAAACGTTTCCGATGTTTTATCCCAAAAGCGCCGGGCCATCGCTGCCCACCGGTCGCAGACCACGCCACTCATCGACGACGATCCGGATGGGTTCACCCTTAGCGCGGAGACGATTGGTCATTTTACCCAACCCTACGAATACTTCTTAGCACCATGAGCGATTCACTTTCTACCGAGTACTTCGATAAACTGTACCAGCAAAACGAAGATCCCTGGGACTTTGAAACAAGTGCGTACGAGCGCGATAAGTACGCGGCTACCCTGGCCGCCCTGCCCAACGAGCGCTACCAAAATGCCTTCGAAATCGGATGCTCCATCGGCGTACTCACCCAGCAGTTGGCTAGTCGTTGCGACCGTTTGCTGGCCGTCGACGGCAGCGAGAAGCCCCTGCAACAGGCCCGGCAGCGTCTGCACGACCAGCCACACGTGCAGCTAGCCCAAATGCGGATACCGAACACCTTTCCTGACGATACCTTTGATCTGATTCTGGTGTCGGAAGTGGCCTATTATTGGTCGTGGGATGATCTGGCGAAGGCTCAACAGCATATTCTGCGGGCGCTGTGGCCCGGGGGACACCTGCTGCTGGTCCACTGGATACAGCCCACTAACTACCCGTTGACCGGTGATGAGGTGCACGACGCCTTTCATAAGTTAGATCCTCCCCTAGCGCATCAGCAGCACCAACGCACGGACCGGTATCGCCTAGACCGATGGGAACGAAAGGAGTAACTTGCCTTACCAGCTGCCGCAGACCGGCAATGGCATCGGAGATCGGTACCGGCGCAAACCGTTGGGCTACCAACCGGTCAAACTCCGGAAGCTGGGCGAACCACTGCCAAAACGCGCCAAAGTAGCGGCTGCTCTCCATACGATTGAACAGAAAGTACGGTGAAACAGAAAACGGTTGCGCCACCGGCCGCAATGCCAGCAGCGAGCGCCGCTGCCACGCCTGCCGCAGGTGGTTTTGCAGCGTGAAACGAAATGCCCAGTAGTCGGCCGGAAGCACGTTGAATGGATCACCCTGCTGTAGCATTTGCTCCCACTGCTGCAACTGCACCGAAAAGCCAAAGTCTACGCGACCCTGGGTGCGGGCCGAAGTGAGCACTTCTACGCGAGGGCAGTGCCGGATGTGCGCATCGCAACGCTGCAGCGCTTCGTAGAAACGTACATCCTCCATTGATCGGAGAACCGGTAATCGCCCAGCCCGTTCGTACAGTTCGCAGGTAACCGCTAGGCTGGGCCCGAAATTCTGAAAGTGCCGGGGCCAGGGGTCGGCCAACTGCGGATCGATAATAGACTCGAGTTGCGCTTGCAGGTAGCGATACATCACATCCTGCAAGTAGTACCGTCGGCCGATGGCCTGAGGATTGGTGCGGATCCTTCCGCCCACCACATCGGCTCCCTGCCGCACCGCTTTTAGGGTGTGATACACCCAAGTGGGATTCACGGTGCTGTCGCCATCGGTAGAAGCGATCACTCCCCGGAGGCGGCCTCGCAGCATCAAGCGGCGGTACGCCTCGTCCATCAGCAGACGACGCACGTAGCCGACGTGCGCGTAGGGCGGAGACAAGTGGCACGAGGCCACGTGCAATTGTCCGTCAGAACGCGCTAGAGCAAATTTTTTGGCCACCTCAGCCGTAGCATCGCTGCAGTTGTTAGCTAGCACAATCATCTCGTACCATCGTTTGTCAAGGGGGGTCCCTTGGAGGTTCGTCTGTTGGTATAAGGCTTCCAGGGTAGCCGGAAGCGTACGCTCTTCATCCTTAGCGGGTACAATAACCACCAACTTTAGTTCGGGGTCGGGGGGCGGCAACCGGAAATCGACAAGACGTGGTTCCAAGGTGATAAGCGTTTAAAAAATGACAATCGGCATGACTACGCTACCGAACGACCCAATGTGTCTTCGCGGGTGACCAGGTAGTTTTGGCCGACCATGATCTTGTAAGTATGACGCGGTTGCTGAGCCACGCTATGCTCTAACTCCATCTGCAAACGCGCAATCAGGTAACACACCGTAGACTCGGCTCCCTGATTCTGGTTTACGTGTCCGGCCTCCAGCCCATCAAAGCATCCGCCCGTCACGGGGTTGTAGATAATTTGTCCAAGATGGTTGTTACCCAGGTACCAGCTAAAGGCAGCGTGGAGCTTTTCTTGATACTCCGGGCGTTGCGACACCTGATGAAACAGCGACAGCGCCGTGATGGTGTAGCATACGTCGATGGGCTGCTCGCCGCCGGGCTTGCAGATATCGCCCTTCATCCACCACCCGTCATTAGAAATCACCTTAATCTGACCGTTTTTGATGAACAGGCACTCCAGCAAGAAGTCGAACGACTGATACGCCACGCGCCGGTACTCTTCGCGTTTAGTAGCCAGATAGGCGTACATCATCCCTTCGGAAAGCACGCTGTTGGCGTAGGTAAGGTAGTCTTCAAACCAGTTCCACGCGGGAGTGGCCACGCCATTGAATTTGTCGAGCAGCCCAAGGGCAAGTTGGTCAATAACCGTCAGCAGTTCAGCACTGGGTTCCACCCGATGGTAGGCGTACAGACCCTTGATGGCGAAGGCCCGCGCCCGGGGCGAATCCACCTGACGAATAATGGGCAACGCCCGCAGTAAAGCGTCTTTCGCCTTCGTGACCAGGTCAGACGGAAGAATTCTGTGATAGCGCACCACGGTGCCCAGACTCCACACCGCCCGCATGGCGGCGTCGTCGAGGTTTACCTCCGCATTCTGCGGCGTGAATTGCTGATACTCATCCACGTAGTTCAGAAAGCTGCCGTCGGCTTGCTGACAGTCGACCACAAAATCCAGGTAGGTTTCCAGCAGCGATAGTGCCTGAGGTTCTCGCCGGTGGTGGTAGTACATACTCATCGCAATTAGCGCCCGGGCGTTATCGTCCAGGGTGTAGCCGGAGTTCAGGTCGGGAATGCCGAAGTTAGCGAACTGAATCATGCCCACCGGGGTGGTCAGTTTGCGCACGTGGTGCAGGTTCACCTCCGGCAGGTCGTAGCGCAGCACTCCCGCGGGGTCATCCACTTGCTGAAACAACTGCGCGTACTGCACGGCCACGTTTTGCCAAATGGCGCTGCGCGTGTGGTAGTACGCGTTATTACTCATGTGCTGCCGCAGGGGTTCGTCGGATAATATTTTGATCGCTGCTTCGGCAATCTGATCCGGTCGGTTAAAGTCGGATAGCAAAATACCCGTATCAGTCCGCAAGGTTTCTTGGGCGTGCGGCATGGGCGTAGAGATAATGGGGCAGCCGCAACTCATGGCGTAGGTGAACGTGCCACTCACCGCCTGATTCGGGTCTTTCGAAACAAACAGGTAGGTGTCCGTGAGGCTCAAGTACTCCAGCAGTTCGTCCAACTCCAAGTACTTGTTCACAAAACGAACGTTTTCTTGCAGGTCGAGCTCCTCTACTAGTGCATGCAATTTTTTGCGGTACCGTTCTCCCTCGTGCTGCACCACCACTGGATGCGTCTTGCCCAGCACCAGATAAATCACTTCCGGAATGGCCTCCTTGAGGGTGCGCAGCGCGGTGAGGGCATTCTCGATGCCCTTATTTTCGCTCAGCAACCCGAAAGTCGCCAGCACTTTTTTACCCACCAGTCCGTATTTCTCCTTTAAGAGCAGGGGGTCTTGCCAGGGGGTGAGGTGGGTACCGTGCGGGATTACCGTAATCCGCTCGGCAGCGATGCCGTACTCCTGCTGCAGAATATCCGACGAACGGTGGGTCATCACCACCAGTTGCTGGGCTGAGCGGGCCACGTTGCGCACCAAGCGACGAAGTTCAGGACTAGGATCGGGCAACACCGTGTGCAGGTTGATGACCACCGGTTTGGTGAGTGAGTAGAGAAAGGCCAGCACGTGATCGCCCCACTCGCCTCCGAACAGACCAAATTCGTGCTGCACGCAAACCACGCGCACACTGGGGTCGTTGTTGACCCGCTCGGCCAGGTCAGCACAGTCTTTTAGTTCGCGCGTGTTGAGGGTGGCAACCACTTCATCGGGATAGGAGCGCTGGTGGCCAAAGCCCTCTTCTAGGGCGCAAATCTTAAAATCGTACGAAGCGCCAAACTGTCGAGTGAGCGCCTGCACCATATCTTGGGTGAAGGTGGCGATGCCACACTCCCGAGGCGGATAGGTGGTTAAAAATAAAACCGTAGGATTGACTTGGTAGGACATACTAGTGGCATTAAAAAGTGAACTATGGAAGAAAAATATACTAACTCAGGAAACCTTCAGCGCCTTAACCAGGGCTTCTAGGCTGCAGGAGGCTACCGCAATCTTGCTGTCGCTCGCTCCGTAGTACATGTACAACGTGTCGCCCTCCTGAGCCGTTCCCGTGGGAAATACCACGTTGTTCACGTAGCCCACCTGCTCGTACTCGTGGTTGGGCGAGAAAAAGGGCTCGGAGAGCCTTCCGATAACGTGGGCTGGGTTTTCCAGATCGACCAGGGCGGCGGCGGCGTGATAAATGTTGCCGTACTTTTTCTTCTCCACTCCGTGGTAAATAATCAGCCAGCCCTCGGGCGTCTCGATGGGCACGCAGCCCCCCCCGATGTGCGAACTCTCGAACGGAAACGTAGGGTCCATCATGATGTGGTCGGGGAAGCGGTGGAAGTAGTCCTTCCAGAACGCCGGAGTTAGGTCTTCCAGTTGCTCATACTCCACCACCTGGATGCCCGGCCAGATGCGGTGCATGTACACGAACTTGCCATTGATCTTTCGGGGGAAATACACCACGTCCTTGTCCCACACCAGCACCTGGTCGGGAATGGGCTCGCGTTTGTGGAGCATCTCAATATGGGTGAAGTACTTGGGGTGAATGTCGTTTCCAGCTTCCTGCAAGTGCTTTTCCATATCCAGCAGGCTGATATCGGGCGTTATAATTCCCTGTCGCTGAAAGTGGAAGCCGTCAGTAGAAGTGGCCAATGCTCCCAGTGCGTTGAACCCATCGAAGGCGGTGTAGGTCATGTAATAGGTGCCGTCGATTACCGCCACGCGGGGGTCTTCCACCCCATGCTTTTCAGTAAGGTGGCGCGGAGTGTAAATAGGATGGTCCCACCGCTCGGCCACGGTAGTGGGGTCGCTCAGACGGGCGTAGCCGACGGTAGAGTAGTTGCCGTCGCTCACCGCCCGGTAATAGAGGTGAATACCGTCTTCGTTTTGCACACTGGCCGGATTAAACACGCCCTCGTTTTCAAAGTATAGATCGGTTTCGTCCAGAATAACTCCGAGACGGGTCACTTCAACGGTTTGGGTGGGGGAAGAGGTTTCGGCCATGAATAAGTGCGTTTAAGTTGAGTAATTGGTAGGTAGTAAACCAATCGATTCGGCAATGGTTTAGAGGGCAACTAAAAAACTGCCGAATGAACATCGCTCTGTTGGCTCCCATTGCTTGGCGCACCCCGCCGCACCACTACGGGGGGTGGGAGCTGGTAGCCTCCCAACTGGCCGAAGGATTGGTGCGCCGCGGCCACGCCGTCACGCTGTTTGCCACCGCCGACAGCCTGACCACCGCCCGCCTGGAGAGCGTTTGCCCTCATCCGCTCAACCAGCCCAATAGTCAGCTGGACAGCCGGGTGTACGAAACCCTGCACATCGCCCACGCCTACGAACGCGCCGCTGCCCTGGGCGTCGAGGTGCTGCACAACCACGCGGGCTGCTTCGGCGTGCCGCCCTCCCGTACCGCGCCCTTCCCGGTGGTGACCACCCTGCACGGCTCCGCCGCCGAAACCGGCAGCCGCACGCTCTACGAATACTATGCCGAACAGTTCTACGTATCCATTAGCAACGCCGAACGGCGGCTCGCCCCGGATCTGAACTACGCCGCTACCGTCTACAATGGCATTGACGTCGCTACGTTCAGCGAGCATCCTCACCCGGAGGATTACCTGATCGTGCTCGGCCGAATGTCGCCCGACAAGGGCATTCACCTGGCCATCCGGGTGGCGCAGCGGTGCGAACGACGGCTGGTGTTGGCCGGTATCGTGCCTCCCGAAAATCAGGCCTATTTCGAGCAGCAGGTGCAACCGCACTTACAAGAAGGATCGGTGGAGTTTGTGGGCCCGGTGGACCACGCGCAGAAAAATTACTGGCTGTCGCGCGCCTACGCCAGCCTGCACCTGGTGACCTACGAAGAGGCCTTCGGACTCACCATGGCCGAGTCGATGGCCTGCGGCACGCCGGTGGTGGCCGTGCGTCGGGGCAGCGTGCCCGAGGTGGTGGAAGACGGACAAACCGGCTTTGTGATTCCGGTAGGTAACGA
This sequence comes from Cyclobacteriaceae bacterium, assembly GCA_965217305.1. Classification (GTDB taxonomy): domain Bacteria; phylum Bacteroidota; class Bacteroidia; order Cytophagales; family Cyclobacteriaceae; genus Tunicatimonas. The sequence goes on along the minus strand of CBDCHN010000011.1, from coordinate 2,035,107 downwards.
CGATGCGGTGGTAGCGGCGGCGGTAACGGCGCTGGGCCGGGTGGGCTCGCTCGACCGGTTAACTATCCGCGATGCTGTACGGCAACGCTTCGATACCGCACGCATGGTAGCAGGCTACGAACGGGTGTACGAAACTATTTTGCGTAGTTAACGGTATATCCCTACCTTAGATCGTTAACCTTCGCCACTACCTCTCCCTTTCCATGATTCGCACTTCATCTTTTGTTTTTCTCGCCGCCGTAGTCACACTTTCAGGCTGCGGTTTAGCCACTGAGATCGCCGAGCAGACCAACGGTCAAGATACCATCTCGTCTTCGTTGCTGCTCGATAAATACACCGCCGTTCGCCTTGATGCACCGCTCGACCACCTGAGTGACCAGCAACAACAGATGGTGGTTACTCTGATTGAAGCGGCCGACCGGATGAACGAACTATTCTGGTACGAAGCCTACGGACAACGCGACAGCCTGCTGAATACCAAGATCAACCCGCCCACCCGGGAGTTCATCGATATCAACTACGGCCCCTGGGACCGCCTCGATGGCAATGCACCCTTTGTAGAAGGAGTAGGCGCCAAACCACTGGGCGCGAACTTCTACCCTACTGATATAACTAAGGAGGAGTTTGCCCAGGCCGACCTGCCCGACAAAGCCAGTCAGTATACCTTTATTCGGCGCAATGCGGACGGAGACCTGGTCAGCGTGCCCTATCACGAAATGTTCGCCCAGCAAGTGCAGGAGGTTTCCAACCTGCTGAAGAAGGCCGCCGACCTGGCCGAAGACCCCAACTTTGCGCACTACCTGAAGCTGCGCGCCGAGGCCCTGCTCACCGATGACTACCAGGCCAGCGACCTGGCCTGGATGGATGCCAAAGACAACGCCGTGGACGTGGTAATTGGGCCGATTGAAACCTACGAAGACCAACTGTTTGGCTACAAAGCGGCGCACGAAGCCTACGTGCTGATCAAAGACCAGGAGTGGAGCGACCGGCTGGCCAAGTACGCCGCGTTCTTGCCCGAACTGCAGCGCAATCTGCCCGTGCCCGACGCCTACAAGCAGGAAACTCCCGGCAGCGATGCCGACCTCAACGCCTACGATGTGGTGTACTACGCGGGCGACTGCAACGCGGGCAGCAAGACCATCGCCATCAACCTGCCCAATGACGAAGAAGTGCAGTTGCAAAAGGGCACCCGCCGCCTGCAACTTAAGAATGCCATGCGGGCTAAGTATGATAAAATTCTGGTGCCTTTGGCCGAGGTGCTGATCGATCCCGAGCAGCAGCAGCACATCACCTTTGATGCGTTTTTTGCCAACACCATGTTTCACGAGGTGGCGCACGGCCTAGGCATCAAAAACACGATTAATGAGCGAGGTACGGTGCGCGAAGCACTCAAGGACAACGCCTCGGTCCTGGAAGAGGGCAAGGCCGACGTGCTGGGGCTCTACATGGTGACCCAACTGCACGAGCAGGGCGAACTGGAGGGTGATTTGAAAGACTACTACACCACCTTTCTGGCCAGCATCTTTCGCAGTATCCGCTTTGGGGCATCGAGCGCCCACGGCAAGGCCAACATGATTCGGTTTAGCTACTTTCAGGAAAAGGGAGCCTTCGAGCGCACCGCCGACGGCGTCTACCGGGTCAACTACGACCACATGCGGCAGGCCATGAACGATCTGTCGCGCGACATCCTAACCATGCAGGGCGACGGCGACTACGCGGGCGTGGCGCAGTTGGTGAGCACCCGGGGCGTGATCGACGACCCACTGCAGCAGGACCTGGACCGGCTCGACGCGCAGAATATTCCGGTGGACGTGGTGTTTGAGCAGGGACTGGACGTGCTAGGGCTTTCGGTGGAGCAGTGAGAATGAGCAGTTGTTACGGCATCGTTTAGAGCACCGCGTGGTTTTTACTCAGAATATCCTTAAGCAGGAAGGCTCATTTAACGTCAGTTATTCTAGGTTTCTAAAAATAATACAAAATCAAGCGGCATGTAGCAGTCGGCCACGATCTTCAAAAGCAATGATTCGCGGATGCTGATCGGCAAAGGTGTAAGCCAGCAGGGCAGCAAAGACGTTGCATAGATAGTTAATAGGGGCCCGATGGCGAGTATGCTCTAAATCAATGAGACCTACGCACTGGCCAAAGACTGACTCAATGAGTCCGCGATGACGATGATAATAAGCGTCCTTTTGATGGACAATAGCATCTTTCTTTCCGTTGCGGCGCATCTTGGCCCTTAGGTCTACCCCTTTGCTAAGTAACTCTTCTTTCAGGGTGCTCAAATAACCTTTGTCGCCGTATACTTTTCCTTCTACTTCTTTGAGCAGGTAGTTCAACACCTGGTGATTGTTGTCAGCTACGTTGCCTGCCGTGAGCAGAAAGTTGACTAGCTGTGCTTCCCGGTTGATGACTACGTGCATTTTGAAGCCGTAAAACCAACCTAACGTGCCCTTGCCTTTGCTGGCCCAATCAGCCATCACTTTGTGTTGTGCTTCTCGTTTGATGTGACAAGCTTTCAAAGGTTTGCTGTCAATGTAGTTTTCTGCTAAAGCGGGCTGGCAACGGCTTTTGAGCAACAGATAGAGTTCCAGCACTACGTGCGGGATTAGGGCTACGAAGCGTTCATAGCAAGGGGCATCAGGAAGCCAGCTTTGAAAAGTCTTCAGCACATCTTGACAATAGAAGTATTTGAAGCATTTGCGTCCCGAATGATGATAAGCAATTAGGGTCGTTATGACTTCGCTTCGCGCAAAGCGTGAGTGGAAGGCGGGGACAGGCAGGCCTTGAAGAGCCGTTTGCTGAGCTAAATCCAGTAGGAAGTCATCGGTTTCCACAAAAATTTCCGTTAGTTTTGTTGTCGTCAAGATTTGCATGATTCTTTGTTTTGTACAATGAAGATTTAATTCCACTGCAAATCTTGACTTTTTTACGCTTCTACGCAACTCAACGCCCTCTCATTCAGCAACTTCCAGAATAACTGACGTTCATTTAATAAAACCTCTTCAACTCTGTTCAGTCACTTCTTTGAGCTTTTTGTTCATTGCTTCAAATCCTCTTTTCGTATTATCGTTGAGTTGCTTTTTGAACAGAGGAACTAGGATGCCCCTGAATTTTTCGCTCTGAATGAATCTCGACGTCCCGTTCCCTGCGTTAATCAGTTCAAATTTGTGTTCTCCGTCAAAAAGGCCCGTGAACAAAAGCTTTCCGAGCCACCGAAGCTCCTGGTTGGGTTCAAACACCAATACTGTTGGTTTGAAGGTCATCCCACTGGCTTCCGGCGGCTCAATGCGGGCGGTGATTTTATTGCCTACTTTCACCGGCCCGGTCACGGATCTGATAAAGGGGTTCCAACTGGGATAATTCTCGAAGTCGGTTAGAACTTCCCAAACTTTAGCGGGACTTGCGTTGATTGCAATTTCTGTTTTGATTTCTGCGGTCATCGTATTATACGTTTTGGTGAGTAACAAAGGTCCGCATAACTATCCAAGATGCGCTTGACAAAAATCAAGAACTCACGGGAGTTGCTTTTTCCTGATTCTGCTGAGCGTTTCGGGCGTCATACCCAACAGGGAAGCAATGTACTGCAAAGGCACTTGGTTGAAAAGGTCTCGGTGGCTCTCAAAAAACGAGTCGTACCTTTCTTCGGCGGTCATTGAAAGATGGCTGAAGATTCTTTCCTCAAGGGTAGTAAAGCACTTTATCAAAAAGAGTTTTTCGAGTTCATCCCATCGGGGCACTACTTCACCAATTCGTTTGTAATCCGTTTTCGAGATCGAGAATGTTTCGGTGTCTACCAACGCCTGGATAGTCCAGCGAGAAGTGCTTTCGTAGACAAAGCTCGACAGGTCGGTGGCAAAGTATCCTTTGGTGGAAATCCACTGCGTCACTTCCTTGCCATCCACCAGCGTGAACATCCTAAGCATACCATCTTGAACAAAACTTAGCGTGTCGCAACGCCTTCCTGCTTTCAGCAGACATTCGCCTTTCTTAAGGTCGACCGGCCTGAAAAGCGCACTGATATCATCCATTTCGTCGGCTTGAACAACCCCAAAATACGTCTTGATGTATCGCTCAAGCCCAGTCATCTCAATCCCCCAGCGGCTTCACCATAACATCCTTATAATACACTTTGCTATCAGGATCATGCCCCTGTAGGGCCACGGTACCGCTCGACAGCCGACGACCTTCGTCTCCTTTCTTACGCTCCAAGTTATCGGGCTCGGTGTAGTCTACCACGGTTTTATCGTTAATCTTGACGGTGACGTGTTTGTCATCCACGATGATGTGTTCGGTATACCACTCGTTGTCCGGCACCACCTGCTCCTTCACGTCGTCGATGCCGTATAGGCTGCCCGTGCGGCGCCAGTCGGTGTGCGAGTTGTTCACCTGCACCTCGTAACCCTGGCCGGGCCAGCCTTCGTCTTGGTAGCGGGTGTGCACGTACATACCCGAATTGGACCCGGGCGTGGTCATCACCTGGGCCTTGAACTCGAAGTTCTTGAAATCGTGGTTTTCTACCGGTCCCTCGTAGAACAGGTGGGCGCGGGGGCCGTGCACCACAATTTTGCCATCCTCTACCGAAAAGGTGCTCGGGTGCTCGCTGGCGCGCCAGCCGTCCAGGGTTTTGCCATCGAACAGGCTGATCCACTGGTTGTCTTGGTGCGCTGAAAGACCGGCGGTCAGCAGGATGGCGCAGGCGCTGATGAGGTAAAAAAAGGGCTTTTTCACGTTGTTTCAGGGTTGAGGTTGAGGAAAATGTTTTGTTCGGTTGCCCTGGCGATTCATTCGGTTCGTCAGCGGAAACCCTTGGTCGATGCTAAGCTACTGAAAATTTTGGAAAAGAAAACCGAAGCCAAGCAGCGTTAGGGCAAACGCATCAAATGACAAGTACCTGTTTAAGATAGTCATTGTTGAGGGAGGCACGGTACCTTCTTTTCTTTTTACTGAGCCTGTCTTTCATTTGGGTGATTCGCTGCAAAGCGATTTTACGCAGGATATTGAGGTTCTCTGGGGCATTCTGTACCCGGGCACGGGAATTATCCTCGCCGAAAGTGACGTCCAGGTGCCAATGTAACTGGTTTTCAATACTCCAATGCCCCCGAACCAGTTTATTAAAGTAAGACGGATCACTCAAGGTGGCATTGCTTAAGTAATAGCGGGTTTCATAGGTAGTTCCTTTGCTGGTCTGCCGACTGGCCTCTATTCTAACCAGATGTCGCAGGTCTTTCCACTGTGAATAAATTTCGTCCTTCTGTTGGGTCTCACTGAGCTTGATGAGGGTGCACTTTCGGGTCTCATAGCGTCCGTGATCATACTCCCACTCTTCATTGAAACAAGCGCCATCGTTGAAACGAAAACTGTCCTCTATCTGCTCAAAAGTTAACTTTTGATTCTTTTTGAGGGAGAGAAGGTATTCAGCTTGTTTACCTACAATCTTGCTGGCGATCTCTTTTTGACATCCAATAGCATCGATGCTAACGGTGGCTCCCTGTAAATCTAGCGTATCTAAAAGCTCAGGAATCGCCCTGATCTCATTACTCTTATCTTCTACTTTAGCTTGGCCTACGCACAAATTGTTCTCACTCACCCAGGCACTCAGAATATAGAGTCCGCTATTGCCTTTACTAGTGGGAGAGACGCCGCGTAGCTTCTTGCCATCCAAAACCACTTGCTTCTCGTTCAGGGTATCCAATAATACTTGCCCATCTTCACACAGACACTTTTGTAAAGCTTTCGGCTCGATGCGTTGTAGTACCCGGTTGAATGTGTCGTGAGAAGGAATGCCATCCGGCAGCTCTAGTATCGTACTTAACCAATCGTAGCGTTGGTGGGCAAACTCTACCATATCTTCAAAATCCTCCCCGTTACAAATTAGCGTACTGAGCGCGATGAACAGAACATCAGATAACTTGTGGCTACAACGGTTCACTACTCGGGGGTCCGGAACCTCAGAAAACAACTCTTGAATGCTCTTTCTCATCTTCAAAGATAACTATTCGCTGCCTATTTGCCCTTTGATGCGTTTGCCCTAAAGCAGCGTTGGCACCAACCCCCTGGTTCGAGGAAAAGAGCAGACCAAAACCAGGTCTGAACAAGCAGCGATCAGCAAAGTTGTGATCAGTAACAACTGAGCTTCTCTATGAAAACCAAACTGATTCTACTTGCCGGAGCCGCCCTGCTGGCCACCGCTTACCGCGCCCGCGCGCAAGCGTCGGAGAACCTGACCAACTTCAGGCAGCAGCAGCAGCGCATCACCAAAACCGGCATGCTCAACCTGGGCAGCTGGGCGGTGGGCAACTTCGTGGTCAGCGGGCTGTCGCTCAATCAACCCAAAAACGACCGCTACTACTTCCACCAGATGAACGTGCTGTGGAACACGGTGAACGTGACCCTGGCGGGCCTGGGCTACTGGCAGGCGACCCGCCTGGACACCGACGTCTCGCTAACCGAAGCCGTCAAGAGCCACCACCGTTTGCGCCGCATGCTGCTGTTCAACGCGGGGCTCGACGTGGCCTACGGAGTGGGCGGGTTCTACCTGCTGGAACGCGCCAAGAACGACCCGGAGCAAGCCGCCCGCTGGCGGGGTTACGGCCGGTCGCTCATCCTGCAGGGTGGCTTTCTGCTCGCCTTTGATGCGGTGCTCTATCTGGTCGTCCGCAACCAGGCCGATTCGCTGGATGCCCTCATCAACAAACTAACCATTCGGCCCGGCGGGGTAGGATTTATTCACCGTTTCTGACGCTTTTTGGCGGTTTTTTTGTTACCTAAGCATGGAAGTCCCCTACTACACTCCCGACCAGGTAAATCTGTTGCCCGACCAGCCGGGAGTCTATAAGTTTTATAATGTCGAGCGCACGCTGATTTACGTGGGTAAGGCCAAGAATTTGAAAAACCGGGTCAGCAGCTACTTCAACAAGTCGAAGGGTGCCAACCGCAAGACGCGCAAGATGGCCAGCGAGGTGCGCAGCATCGAGTTCACCATCGTCAACTCGGAGTTCGACGCCCTGCTGCTGGAGAACAGTCTGATTAAGAAGAACCAGCCGCGCTATAATATCTTGCTTAAAGACGACAAGAGCTATCCCTACATTCTGCTCACCAACGAGCGCTTCCCCCGCATCATCCCCACCCGCCGCCTTATTCACGGGCAGGGCCGGTACTTCGGTCCGTTTGCCAGCGTGAAGGGCATGAACAATATTCTGGAACTGCTCAAGAATCTCTATCACTTTCGCACTTGTCGCTACGACCTGTCAGAGAAAAACATTGAGGAAGGCAAGTTCAAGGTATGTCTGGAGTATCACATCGGCAACTGCAAGGGGCCCTGCGAGGGTTTGCAGTCGGAAGAAGATTACAACGCCGACATTGAGCAGGCCACCAACATCCTGAAGGGCAACCTGGGCGTGGCACGGACCTACTTCCGCGAGAAGATGCAGGAAGCCGCCGACAACCTGGAGTTCGAGCGAGCGCAGGAGTACAAGACGAAAATCGAGCTGCTGGCCAAGTACCAGGCCAAATCGCTGGTGGTGAACGACCACATTGGCGACACCGACGTGTTCACCATCGTGTCGGACGATCAGATGGCCTACGTGAACTACCTTAAGGCCAACAAGGGAGCCATTGTGCTCACCAAAACCGTTGAAGTGAAGAAGAAACTCGACGAAAGCGATGAGGACATTCTGGCGCTGATTATGATTGAATTGCGCGAGCGCTACCGCAGCACCGCCACCGAAGTGCTCACCAATATTGACATGCCGGTAGTCATCGAGGGCGTGGCGTTCACCATTCCGAAGATCGGCGACAAGCGCAAGCTGGTGGATATGTCGATCAAGAACGCGCTGTACTACAAGCGCGAGCGCTTCAACCGGGTGCAGGACAACAAAGAACGCATTCACCGGGTGGTGCTCAAGCTACAAGAAGACCTGCGCCTGAAGGTGCCGCCGGTGCACCTGGAGTGCTTCGACAACTCCAACATGCAGGGCACGCACCCGGTGGCCTCGATGGTGTGCTTCAAGAACGGCCGCCCTTCCAAAAAAGACTACCGCAAGTTCAACATTAAAACCGTGGTGGGCCCCGACGACTTCGCCTCGATGTACGAGATCGTGTTCCGGCGCTACCAACGCCTGCTCGACGAAGAGGCCGATCTGCCCAACCTCATCGTGATCGACGGCGGCAAGGGGCAACTCAGCGCGGCTTGCCAAGCCCTCAAGGACCTGGGCATCTACGGAGACATTCCGATCATCGGCATTGCCAAGCGGCTAGAGGAGATTTATCGGCCCGAAGACCCCTACCCGCTGCACATCGATAAGAAGTCGGAGTCGCTCAAGCTGATTCAGCGGGCACGGGACGAGGCGCACCGCTTTGCCATCACCTTCCACCGGCAGAAGCGCTCTAACGCGGCTTTGCGCAGCGAACTGGAAGACATCAAGGGCATCGGCAAGAAGACCGCCATGTCGCTACTCAAGAATTTCAAATCGGTGAAGCGCATCAAAGAGGCAGAAGAAGAAGAACTGGTGTCGCTGGTCGGCCCGGTCAAGGCGCGGGCGCTGAAAGAAGCGCTGGCGGATAAGGTGTTGGAGTAGCCTAACCGCAATTAGTAAGGGAAGCATTTCTTATACCGTCATCATTCGGTGTTCCCTGTTCGACATTCGATATTCAAAAACATCGAATGTCGAGTAAAGAATGACGAATATCGAAGTATAAAATGCTGGCCCTCACCGAGGCTTCCGGGCTACCTGCTGCGCGTGGCGAGGCACCGACCGCAACCAGATCGGCCTCCGGGGTTGCAAACCGGCGGCGCGCTGCCAGTCGGTGATCTCTGTGACCGACCAGGTGCCTGACTCGCTGGTGGCAGCAAAGAACAGGTCGAGCAAAGCCCCCAGGTGGTCGCCGCGATGGGGGTGGGGGTTGCGCATAAATTCTTGCACCACCAGCACGCCACCGGGCCGCAGCGCACGGGCGATCCGTTGCACCAAAGCCCGGTTAGTCGCCTCGTCGAAGTGATGCACCAGACTGGCGATCAGCACCACATCATACTGCGCTTCGCCCAGGTCTTGGGTGAGCACGTTGCCGGGTTGGTGCACCACCCGCCCGCCCATTTGCTCTTTGGCCAGAATGTGCCGGGCTTCGTCGATGGCTTCGGGTAGGTCTAGAATCACCGAGCGCAAACCCGCGTGATGGCGGCACAGCGCCACTGAGTAGTAGCCGTGGGCTCCACCAATGTCAAGCATATCTTTGGCTCGCCGGGGCACCGGGGTGCGTCGAGCCACCTCCCAGGCCGAAGTGCCCGCCATCGCCCGCATCCCCCGCTGGTAGGCTGTCCACTGCGCCGCGGTGAAGGTTTCGTGCATCTGAAACGGCGTGCCGGTGCGCACGTAGTCTTCGTAGCCCGCCACCATATCCCACTCAGTAAACTGAAACAGCATCTTGTCATAGACCGATTGCGCACCGTCTTGCAAAAGCCACCGCCTGCTCAGCCCCGTTAGTTCGTACTGATCGTGAGCGAGGCGCAGGTACCCCAGGTGCACCAGGGTGTTCAGCATTTTTCGGGTAGCTCCGGGGGCGGTGTTGCCGCGTTGGGCCACCTGCGGAGCGGTGGCGGGCTGGTCGGCCAGGGCTTCGAAGATGCCCAGCTTGGTGGCCACCATGATGGTGCGGGCCAGCATAAAGGCCACGAGGGTATCGCCCAGGGGGGTGGGCACCAGGCCAGAGCGCAGGGCCAGGGCCTCCAGAAGGTTTTCGGGTTGCGCGCTTAATTTCATGGAGGGTGAACCGGCGCGGTGCCGAAGTGTTCGGCGCGGGGCAGCAGGAAGAAAACCCGCCCGGTGCCGCCCGTGCTTATTGGTCGGTATGGTCGGTCATGTGGCTATCGAGCACCACGGCGGTGCTGCTGACGATATTTCCCCGCAGGGCGCGTTGCAGGGTAAGCAGCTTTTTCATCACCGTCCGCTTGCTCGTCGCGTTCGCCACTTGAATGTCTTCCTCATCGAAACGGATAAAGCCATGGTACTCGGTGCCCCGTTTGGTCATGGAACTTGCCCAGGAGCTGACTGTCTGCCGGTAGGCATTCTGGGTGAGGTGCAAGCCATCAATGCGGTTGAACTTCACCTTGCCCCCCTTTTTCATACCGACAATCCAGAGGTGATCGTGGTAGGTTTGAGCCACCAGGTTGATGGTGAGCCGGTAGTGGGCGGTGAAGAGGAACCCACCCGCCGGAATCAGCAAGAAACTAAGCGGGCCGTAGCGCTCAGCCAGCCCTATGGCGATGGTAACTACTATGAGCATCGCCAGCCCAACGAACGGCAGGGGAAAATATGCCGCGATGGAGATGCTAATGCGGTTTTTCACGCTCAGTTGTTTGCTTGACGGTATTCTGGTTTCTTTCTAAATACTGTGTGCACCATCACCATACTAGCGACACTAAAACTTTCAACATAATCAAATCCTATATTGGATAAAGTAGTTAGCAGATCTGTTTGGTTCTGAATGCGCAGTTTCTCTTTGTTGGTGAGTAAGTCTTCCAACTCTTCCAGCGCTGCTTCGTAGGGAGAGTTTTTACTGTCAATCGCAATATCTCTAAATCGCCCTCTAAAGTCTGTCTCAATCACAACGTACTCCGGCAAGATACTTACATCAATTGAACGTGCTTTTATATTATTCTGCCCCTGAGCTATCGCACTCGTATAAGCGAACGCTAGTAGGAAAGCGATTTTGATACTCCTCATCTTATAAATTTTGTTCTATGGGTAACAATTACTCCGATACAGCACCCGTAATACATCATTAGTACCCTTTCCAATCCTCAATCTTTCCCCTAGGGGTGTAAAACAAAACGCACAGAAATTATCCACCGGCCGTAGTGATGTTGAGGCGACCAATTGACCATTGCCGCAGGTAAACCACATCGGACGATTGAGGAACGGGCGGCGACCGCCCGGGCGAAAGGGAATTAAGTGCAAGTCGCGAAAAGCCTTATTCATTGTATTGCGTTAGCGAATGAGCAGGGGGTTTCTCACAAGACACTGATTAACCGGTAAATTAATCTGACGAACCCTACTAAACCGCTACGGAATCGGATAGCACTGCCGGGGGTGGCACCGCCAATCCCTTTTCCCGAAGCGTATCAACGTACAAGCCGATGGCCTCCTTCATGAAAGTCCGCGTTTCTTCTATCGTATCACCCACGGTGATACAACCCGGAAGGTCGGGGACGCCCAGTCGGGGACGCCCAGTCGGGGGCATAGGCACTGTATCCGGTATCAGTAGGTTCAATAATAATAAGGTACTCTGTCATGATTTCTTTGACTTTCAAAACCGAAAATTTGCATTGGTAATGTAATAATAATACCCCAAAGGTTTACGCATTGACTCCTGCTTTTTCGGAAAGGCAAAAGTAGATCATTCCGTCAGCGATGACGATACTGATACCGAACTACCTCAACGCACGATAATCTTACGGGTCAGAGTTTCGCTTTGGGAAGAGAGCCGGAGAACGTAGACTCCCGGCGACAGATCGGCGGTTCGGCAGGGCAGCGTATACGAACCCGCGGCCCGCGACAACGCTTCCCACTGGCGAAGGGGGCGGCCGTATCCGTCGAGCAACGCCAGATGCACCGCACCGGCATGCGCCAGGGTGTACCGGATGGTGAGCCAGTCGTCGGCCGGATTGGGATAGCCCACCAGCGATAAGGTGGGTGAAGACGGATCAGAGGTGGCCGTCACGGCGGTTACCTCCGCGGCCAGCGTGAGTGCCACCCGCGCTCCGTGCGGGTCGGTGGCGTGCACCACCACTTCGGCCCGGCCTACCCGCAGCGCGGTCAGGGTGAGCGTATCCCCCGCCCGGCCCACGGCGACCACCGCCGGATCTATCGATTCAGCTGCGTACAGCAGCGAATCCTGATCCGGGTCGGTGAATAGTTCGGACAGCGCCAGCGTCCGCGTTTCGAGGTCCAACAGCAAGAGCGTGTCTGGTAAAACGCTTGCTTCCGGGGCGCGGTTGGGAGGCACCACCACCACCCGCAAGGAGGTGCTGCTCACGGGGCCGGACGCGCCCTGCACCGCTACCGCCACGGTGGTGACTCCTGCCCGCCGCGGGCGCAACAGCAAGAAGCTGCGGTCCGTTTGTACTTGCAGCAGGGAAGTATCCTCGCTCACGGCGGTGTAGTAGGCTTCGGACGAAGTTGGCCCCACGTAGGTGGCCATGTCCAACCGATAGGTGGTGTCGGCGAGCCGGAGCTGCTGCTCGGGCAAATCGTAGGCAAACGCCAGCGGAGCAATCGCTTCTTCTACGGTCAGGGTTACGAACATCAGGGCGGTATCGCTGGCCGAGCGTACGGCAATCATGGGTTGATAGGTTCCTATGGCTAGGGCGGTAGCGTCGACGGTGAGCAGCAGCGCTGTTTTCTCGCTCGGAGCTAGTTTTCCCACTGTAGGAGTAAGAATCCACCCGCCGGGAGCATCTTCGGTTGCGACTGTCCAGGCCAGCGTATCGGTGCTCAAGCTGCGCAATTGGAGCGGGTGCACGAGCGTATCGCCCCGCGTCACGGTGAGCGACAGCCGCCGGGAGGGCAAGGCCAGGGGCGGAGTCGGGACTACCTGCGCCGACAGCGGAATATCGAGGCGGGGTTGCTGCGCATCGTTGCTGAGCAAGGTGAGGGTGCCCGTTGCGGTGCCCAGGGCCGTCGGCGAAAAGCTGATCGTCACCGCGTGCCGGGCTCCCGGCGCCAGCGTCAGCACGGAAGTGTCTACCGCGAAACCCAAACCGCTGGCTTCCAGACGATGGATGCGCAGGGTGCCCGTGCCCACGTTGCGCAGCGTGAGCGGCACGCGGCGGGGCGTAGATACCCAAACGTCTTCCAGAAGAACACTCGACGAAGACACCGCCAACTGCGGAACCCCCACCACCGTGGCCTGCACCGGAACGCTGATGTGCGGAGCCACAGGGTCGTTGCTGCTGATGCGCAGCGTGTCGTGGTAGATGCCTTCGGCCAGGTGGCGGGCGTTGGTGGTGATGAACAAAAGCTCCTGCTCCCCTTCTGCTACCACGCCAGGATGATCGGTAACGTCTAGCCAGTCGGAACGCGCGGTGGCCGTGGTGAACGTAAGCGTACTGCGTCCCCTGGTGTTGGCCACCGTGATGGTATCGCGGCGCGTTTGCCCCACGTTCAGCCTCACCGCCAGCGCGGCCGGGCGTACGGCGATCACCGGCGGGGCCAGCGTGGTGGCCGACACCACTTCCGACACCGGCGACCCCTGGCCGAGCAGGTCACGCGTTCGCAGGGCAAAGTAGTAGGTGGTGGTCGCATCCAGGCCGGTGACGAGCACCGTATCGGCCGTGCCGGAGGGGCGGGGCGAACGTTTTGTGGGTGCCAGGGTGGCCTGGTCAAAATTCTGAGCGGTGATCGGGGCCGGGGCGTAGCGCAGTTCGTAGTACGCCGCCGCTCCTTGGTCTCCATCTGCCCCCGAGGCAGTCCAGTGCAGCCGCACTTGGTTGTGAGCGAGCGTCTGCGCGGTCAGCGCGGTGATGGGTCCGGGCGGTTCGGCCTGGTCCTGGGTGAGGGCCCGGTAGGCGTTGAGCCGCCCTCGTCCGAGCTGGCCCGCGTAGCGGTCGTCCAATGGATCGGTGCCCTCGAGCAGCAGCGTCCGCAGGTGGTCGGGAGAAAGTCCCGGCTGCTGGTAGTGCCCCACCAGCAGCGCCGCCACCCCGCTCACGTGCGGAGCGGCCATGGAGGTGCCCGACAGGGTTTGGTAGTCGTTGCCGGGGTAGGTGCTTAGCACATCGGTACCGGGAGCGGCCAGGTCTACCCACGGCCCGTAGTTGGAGAAGTCGGACCGCCGGTCGTCGTGGTCGGTGGAGGCTACCGACAGCACGTTGGGAAGCGACGCCGGGTAGGCCTGCCGGGCGTTATCAGTTTTATCATTGCCCGCGGCGAACACCACCAGTCCGCCCGCCATCGGGCCCACCTGTTGGTGCTGATCAAAGCGCGCGTCGCTGTTGTCGAGGCCTGCGCGCTCGGTGAAGTAGCGAATGGCGTCTTCCAGCAGTACGCTTTGGTCGCCCCCGCCCCAGCTATTTTGGGCGATCACCGCTCCGTGGTCGGCCGCGTAGACAAAAGCCTCGGCGAAGCCGCCCTGGGACCCCGCACCGAACACGGCGCACGACATCAGCCGTACGCCATCGGCAGAACCGCTGCCGCCCGCCACTCCCGCCACTCCGATGCCGTTGCCCGAAACCGCACCGATCGTTCCCGCCACGTGGGTGCCGTGCCTACTGGAGGCAATTCGACCCCGCCGGTCGCCAAACCCGTAGCCGTGCACGTCGTCGACGTAGCCGTTGCCGTCGTCATCGACGTTGGGCTGTCCGTTCTGTTCCGCTTCGTTCACCCACAGCGCTTCGCGCAGGTCTTCGTGCTCGGGGTCGATGCCGCCGTCGATGATGGCTACGATCACCCGGGTATCGCCGCGGGCCACCGACCAGGCGGTGGTGAGCTGAATGTCGGCGGCCACCGTGCCCCCCGACTGCCCGGTGTTGTAGTAGTGCCACTGCTCGGCGAAGCGAGGGTCGTTGCTCAACACCGGGTCGCCCTCGGCCCTGGGAGGGGAAGTTTGCTGAGAATGCAGATACACCGGTTCGGCCAGGGTGACCAGCGGATTGGTGCGGTAGTGGGCCAGCACCTGCTGCACTTCGGTGCTCAGGGTGTCGTCGAAAGCCACTTCGTACCAGCGGTGCAGTCCGAAGCGGCGGTGCGCGGCCTCGTAGCGGGCCGAAGTCGGAAACACCCGCCGGACGGTGCGGACGCCGTAGCGCTGGTTGAGCTGGGCAAGTTGCTGCGTATCGCTGGTCATGCCCGACCGGGACGGCACTCCGCTGGGCGGCACTCCGCTGGGCGGCATTCCGCTGCTGAGCAAGCGCGGGTGCTGCGCCGCCGCGTAGGCAGCGAATTCAGCTTTGAGGGAAGCGTCGACCTTGATCAGAATACGATTGGGCACCACGTTGCCGTCTGCTTGGCCGTAGGCGGCGGGAAGAGATACGTAGCCAAGAAGGCTTGCCCCGAAAAAATAAAATAGCGTTTTGACCACGAGTGCTACGGTTCGTTTCTTTGCCGAAAGGGCTAAAAATTACACCACAAGCGAAGAAGTTAACGGCTTCTGGATGCGGGATTGCGCGATAAAAAGCGCGGCACGGGTGGTTTGAGCAGGAAATTATCTTACTAAAGTACAAAAAATAGTACAGATGTACTAAAAATGCGGAAAGATAATTCTTGAATTAGGGAAGAAAAGGTACTAGCGGCATGACCGATAGCAGCGAAACGCCGCATAGCTTGGTAGCTTGATTAAAGCGGGGCCTCGATCCGGGCGGCGGGCAGTTGTTGGGTGAAAATGATCGTTTTGCCCGAAACTTCTTCCAATAGCGGACGCAAGATGAGCTGCGCCTGGTACTGCGACTGGCTCAGAATATCGGAGTCACGGGCCGCTTTTTCAATGTTTCTTTCGGCCTGCTTATACGCGCGAGAAATGAACTGATCGCGGTTCGAGAACAGTCCGGTTTCTACCGAGTAAAGCTTGGTGCCGTTCACGTCTAGTTTGTGGTAGCACAGTTCGGGCGGGGGAAGCTTCACGTAGACCGAATCGCCCACCGTGTGAATGTCGCCCTCGGTCATGCGTGTAAGGTCAACGCATCCTACGGCTTCGCCCCGGCTGATCAAGACGGCTTTGGAGTCGGCGTCGAGTTTGATAAGGTTGAGCAGTTCGGGACTTAGCTCCTTCACCTCGGTGATTTCCTGAAACTGGTATCTGACCAGCTCGAGCTTTCCCATCGCCTCAATGTGCTCGATCAACACGGTGGAGGTGGGAATATCGGGCAATTCGTCGGCTTCACTTTGCCGAATGGCATCGCGGTGGGTCCAGAGCAGGTAGCCCAGTATGAGAATAATAATCCAGGGAATAAGCGTGCGGACGCGCGTCATGATGGGTTAACTGAGAAAAGCCCGGTTGGTTTGATAAGGAAAGCGGTGGCCGGTTAATAGACTAAACGACCGGTGATGGTTTATCGTACCGGGTTGCTCAAAATGGTACGGAAATCGGATTAACAAACGATTATCGCCGGACAAAAAAAGGGGAAACGAAGCTTGGTTTCGTTTCCCCTTTGATCAACTATTCCGGATGACCGGTTTTAAAAAATTAGTACGCGGCTTCGTCCAGGTAAACGGCAGAGGCCCCGGCGTAGTCGAGCTTGGCCACGGGCTTCATGTTGCCGCTTTCAGAAGGGTAGTCAAAGATAAGCAGGCGACCGCCTCCGTTGGCTCGTTCGGCCACGTACACTTTCTTCTCCGCAACGCTGAACGCAATGTCCACCGGGTTGCCCAAGTAAGTCTTATCGCCCGCTACGCGAATCTGATCCTTTAACGCAATGATTCCGCCGTCGCCCGCGTCGTTCAGCTTATGGGTAAAGTCATCGATGACGTGGAATGCTCCGTCCGAATCACTCATAGCATCGGCGATGTCGGTTAGGATCATGATATCGTTTTTCTCATCATAGCTCAGGCCGTGGGTACGCACTAGGCCCTCGATAGCCACTTTCTGGTCGGCGGCAAGGTGCCCGGCAGGCTTTGATCCGAAATCGTAGTACACGGCGAGCATGTTGGATTGGTCCTGCACCGCGTAGAGCGTGTTACCGACCAACTGTATTCCCCACAGATCGATGTCTACGTCGTAAACACGATCAAGGGTTAGCGCTCCGTGCTCGATGGTATAGACGACGAACTGGTTCATGCTGTCTACGTCTTCGGCCACCACCAGTTTGTTGCCACTCACGGCAATCTCCCGGCCGTTGGTGAAGTCAGACGTGCTGCTAAAGGCGGGGGTGACGGTGGCATCGCCCTTCAGGTCCATAATATCGGTATAGGCATTGACCACGTTCTGGGTGCGCGAAAGCTGGTACACGATGTCTTTGTCCTCGCTGTAGTAGATACCGTCGGCGTCCATGCTGCCCGTGCTGGCCGTGATTCGGTCTACGTCAGCAGGGTCGGCAACATCGAAGATCGTGAAGTTGCCGCCGGTGTTGGTAGAAGCAAAAATACGGGCATCAGTCGTCTCCGGATCTTTTGTGTCGCCTCGGAGGATATCCTGAAGATAATCCTCGTCGCAACCGGTGGAAAACAAGGTGACCCCGCCCATCAAAAAGACGGCGGCGGTTTTGGTCAGGTGGGGAAGGAATAGGGGTTTTTTCATGATAAATAATAGGGGTTGTGAAGTACACGTGGTTTAGAAAAAATTTACCTGCATACCTACGAAGAGCCACGCCGTGGTGGATTGCCTGCCCCAAAACTTTTCTCCGGACCGGGGTTTCTACTTCTTCACTCGCTTTGTTGTTCGGAGAAGCTGGGGTCACTATCAATACTATTTCCCCTGTCTGGGGCTAGCCCATCGAAAGTGTCACTCACTCCGTAAATTATCCACCGGGTTGGCCAGGGCCGCCTTGACAGCCTGAAAACTGACGGTGAAAACGGCAATCAGTAGCGCCGCCCCGCTGGCCACGGCAAAAATCCACCAGCCGATTGCTGCCTGGTAGGCGAAATCCTGTAGCCACCGCTGGGCGGCCCACCACGCCAGGGGCCAGGCAAACAGGTTGGCTACCAGCACGAGCATGAGAAAATCTCGGGAGAGCAGGGCCACAATGCTGCTCACGGACGCCCCTAGCACCTTGCGGATACCGATCTCTTTGACGCGCTGCTGCGCCGTGAAGGCCGCAATGCCAAACAACCCCAGGCAAGCGATGAAGATTGCCAGACAGGAAGCCGCGGTGAACACCCGCTGGTACTGCTGCTCGGCTTGGTACTGCCGGTTGTAGAAATCGTCGGCAAAGAAGAACTCAAAAGGGTTGCCCGGAAAAGACTGCTTGAACTGCGCTTCCAGTTCACTAACCTTGGTCTGTATCCGGTCGGTGGTGAGGCGCACGGTGAAGAAAGTAGTACTGTTGCGCGGCACAAAGATCATTGGATCGATCTGCTCCTTGAGCGACTGGTGGTTGTAATCTTTCACCACCCCAATGATCTCTCGCTCACCATTATACAGAATGGTTTGCCCGACGGCGTCTTGCGCAGAAGGGAAGCCCAGGGCAAGCGCCGCTTTTTCGTTGATCATCACCTGCTTCACTTCCTCCGGGGGCCGTTCGCACTGGGCGGCAGTAAAGTTTTTGCCCGTCACAAGCTTGATATCGTACGTATCCAGATAGCGCTGGTCGATGAGAAGAAAAGAATACATCTTTTTGTCATCATCCGGAGCCGGATTGAGCTTGGTCACGTCCGAGGTGCTGAAGTTGTACCACATGCCGGGCACGCTGCCGCTGCCAGTGTACTCTTGCACGTACGAAAGCTGCCCCAACGCATTCTCAAAAGAAGCCGTCCGCTGGCTAAACAAATCATCCGTACCGACCGAAGGGCCGTAGATGATCAGCAACTGGTTGATGTCCATGCTCAGGTCGCGGTTTTGCATAAACTGCAACTGCCGAAACAGTACGAGCGTACCAACGATCAGCGTGATCGACACCGCAAACTGAAACACGACCAGCACCCGGCGCAGCGTCCCGCCCCGGCCCATCTTACCCAAAGAACCCTTGAGCACCAGCAGCGGCTGAAACGAAGACAGGGCAAAAGCGGTGTAGCTGCATGAGGCCACCGAACCCAACAGCAGAAGCAGCAAGCCCGGCACCCAGTAGCGTTGCGACATCAGGGCCGACAGAGAAAGCTGCTGCCCGGTCAGTTGGTTAAAGTTATCTTGCAGCAGTGCCACCAGCAGCAAAGCCAGCCCCAGCGCAATCATATTAAGTAAGAACGATTCCCCGAGGAACTGCCGGATCAACTGCCCCCGCTGCGCGCCCACCACCTTGCGAATGCCTACTTCCTTGGATCGCTTTAGCGCCCCGGCGGTAGAAAGGTTAACGTAGTTGAACCAGGCAATCACCAGAATCAGCAGCGCGATGCCACTGAGCAGGTAGACAAAGCTGAGCTTGCCGGTGGTGGGATACGTATCGTCCAGTGATTCGGCCAGGTGGACGTACCGAAACGGTTGCAAACGAATACCGCTCTCGTTGTCTGGATCTATCTTACGTTTGTAGTCGCTCAGTTTCTGTTCCAGCATTTGGTAGTCCGCTCCGTCTTGCAGGAGCAAGTACGTATTCAGATAGGCCGCATCGCTGCTGTTCAGTAGGGTGCATAACAATCTGTCGTTATGCGGCCTGTTTGATAATTTGTTGCAGTTCGTGCCACCGGTTACTCATACGTAGCACCCTGAGGTTGAGAACACACTGCGCGCCACGACGCGTCCATCGCTGTCCAGAAAGCTTGAGACGTTGCTGGCTGACGGTGCGATGGGCAGCCTCAATGGCTCCTGAACCAATACACCATCCGCGGGCTATGTAGGCTGGGTAGTCCATCCGATAAGCATTACCAGTATAGTAGTTCAGCAAAGCGGCACGCTGTTTTTCTATGGTTTGGCTACTTTCGGCTAGTGCCTGAATGCTATTGATGGCTCTATCTACTCCCTGTTCTAAGAGTTGTTTGCCTACCTGCTCAGTCCATTCACTGGCTTGTTGTTTGCTAGTAAAGTAAGCTACGGCAAACTGTCCCAGATGCTCTTTGGCATGATAGTAATCCAGTATCTGGAGTGAGGCGCTGTATCTGCATGGGGTTAGTGACTACCCCCAAGGGTTTGTCTACTATCTCGCTGGCTTGTTGGTAGCACGTATGCTGCCCAAGATAGATGAGCAGTTCCTGAAAGTAAGGACTTATACTACTATTAGCTAGACACTTATGAAAGCGATGAGAATGGTTGATCTGGATCATCCCGTACCGTGTTCGGGCTTTTTTTTTTTACGCCGATCAGCCGGGACTTCACCTATACTGCGTTCAAGTAGTTCCCGATTCAATTCCTGCATAACACCATCAAAACGCTTCTCGTACTCATAAAAACTCTCTTCGCTTTGCAAGCTTTGGAGAGCTTCCCACTTAGATTCGGCTAACTGAAGGTATTCGTCTTTCGTCATCGCTTTTTTCCCTCCAAAGTAATACTTTCTGACTACATTTGCGACATTTTGTTATGCACCCGTTCAGTTGGGCCCAATCGTTTCCGTTAAGGTTGGCCGGATTAGCCAGCGTGGATAACGAAAAGAGCATATCGTACTGAATATCCGAGTTTGGCGGCGGGTCTTGGTACACGGTGCCCACGGTGTAGGGCGTGCTGCCAAACATATTGTTCAGCGTGAGCACCTTGCCGAGCGGCTCCTGCTCGCCGAAATATTTGCGGGCGTAAGAAGCCGACAGCGCGACCGTGTTGGGAGCTTGTAGCGCGTCCGGAGAGCCCTGCAAGACGGAAAAGGAAAACAGGCGGAAAAAGCTGCCGTCGGCGTAGGCAATCGGCTCGACTTCTTGGTACGACTGTTCGTACTGGCTGGTCTGTTCGTTCTGATAGGTGACCGCGCCCCGGGCCACCCCCTGGGCGATGCGACAGGCGTTGGCCACCTCGGCAAAGTTTTCCTGGCTAAAGGTAGCCACTTTGGAAGATACTATTTCTTGGCTCTCATCGTCTCCTCCGAACAGCACCCGGTAGAGGTTGGGCGATTGCGTATGAAAGCGATTGAAGCTCTGCTGAAAGCTCACGTACTGCAGAATCAGGATAAACGATGCCATGCCCAGGGCAAGCCCTGATAGATTGATTAGGGCAGAAACCCGGTTTTTCTTGAGTTGGCGAACGGTGACGGTGAGATAGTTTCTGAACATAGCGGTGGGATTAGTGGAATAGGTTCTTGTTCGTTTTCGGATATAGTCAGGGTGCAAAAACATAAGCACATTGAGCCAATAGAGCACTTTCGCCTTCCATAAGCCTTTCATCTCCACCCTTCTTTGAAACAATTCGTATAGATCACCCTCCACCTCATCCACCAAATCCGGATGGCAGTACCAGTGCAGGAAGCGGGTGGCGAGAGACGGGGGCTTTTTTGTCGGCATCAGGATGGTCAGGATGTTGGGATGAACAGGATGTTGCTTTCGGAAAGTACGTTTCCTAGTTCATGGCTTGTTGGTTGATAGATGGCTATTCTATTGCTACGGTCATCGTATAAAATTCATCGGTACGCTGTTTTATCTTTTATTTCACCCTGCCTATCTCTTGCCACGGCAATCCGCATCCTACCCATCCTAATCTACCTTTCATCCTGCCCATCCCGTACCGTGGCAATCCGCATCCCGCCCATCCTGATTCTGACATTTTCTCACCCTGCCCATCCCGTACCGTGGCAACTCGTATCCTGCTCATCCTGATCCCCACACCGCCCGCGGAATCGCCTGCCACAGCGCATTACGCATCTGCCGAGCCTCGCGCAGCGCTTCTTTGCCCGAACTGGTGATCGTAAATAGTCGTTTCTTGCGTCCGCCGCGCTCCTGGGTGGCTCCGCCCATCCGGGAGTGCAGGAAGCCCTTCTGCTCCAGCCGCATCAGGGCCTTGTGCACCGAACTGATCGTGACCCGCCGACCGGTGCGTTGCTCTATTTCGTCGGTGATACTTAGTCCGTAGGCATCGTCGTAGCAGATGCCCACGGTGAGCAATACCAGTTCTTCAAATTCGCCGAGGTGCGTTCCTTTCATAGCTGTTTCGCTTATGCCAAACTAATCACAAGGACGGTGCCAGTACATTTTCCAGCGCCTCAGCGCACTTCTTGCCTTTTTGAAGTATTCGGAACCGGTCAGTTAGTGTTCGGAAGCGAACAGGCCAAAAGGAACTATTCCGGTGGAGAAGAACGTGAGAAAAAGGAGGCTACACCAGTCACGCTGAATTTTAGAGGCATTGCGCTGCATCGTACGCATAAATTTCGTAGCTTAACCGGTCTCAAAAAATCAAGCCGATACTATTGATGTCAGTCCGACTTCGCCACCCCATCAACCTACGCCCATGGCCCCCCCGCTGCGCCGTCTCGCTCCCTACGGGATTGTTTTTTTGCTGCTCCTGCTAGCCGGAACGATTTACTTCGTACTAGCCGAACAGAACGAACAAAAGATCGATTTCAACGCCGATATCCGGCCGATCCTCAACAAAAAGTGCATCACCTGCCACGGCGGCGTGAAGCGCTCGGGGGGCTTCAGCCTGCTGTTTCGCACCGAGGCGCTGAGTCCCAACGAATCGGGCCACCCCGCCATCGTTCCCGGCGACGTGGCCGCCAGCGAGATGCTACGTCGCATCAACCACCCCGATCCCGAAGAGCGCATGCCTCCCGAAAGTCCGCCCCTGCCTCCGGAGGAGATCGCGTTGCTCACCGAATGGATCGAGCAGGGCGCGAAGTGGGAAGACCACTGGGCCTACGTGAAGCCCGAGCCGGTGGCGGTGCCCGAGGTGAGCGACTCCGTCTGGAGCAACCCTACCGGCATCGACCGCTTCGTACTGCGTACGCTCCAAAAGCACCAACTGTCTCCCTCACCGGAGGCCGACCGGGCCACGCTGCTGCGCCGGGTAGCGATCGACCTCACCGGCTTGCCGCCCACCTGGGAAGAAACTCAAGCGTTTTTGCAAGATGATCGTCCCGATGCCTACGAGCGGCAGGTGGACCAGTTGCTGGCCTCACCCCGCTACGGCGAGCGCTGGGCCGCCATGTGGATGGACCTGGCGCGCTACGCCGACTCGAAGGGCTACGAAAAGGATAATCATCGCTCCGTGTGGCAGTACCGCGACTGGCTGATTCGGGCCTTCAACGACGACAAGCCCTTTGATGCGTTCACCGTGGAGCAGCTGGCGGGCGACTTGCTACCCGACGCCACCGATGAGCAGCGCATCGCCACGGCCTTCCACCGCAACACCATGAACAATGACGAGGGCGGCACCGACGACGAGGAGTTTCGGGTGGCGGCGGTCATCGACCGGGTGAACACTACCTGGGACGTGTGGCAGGCCACCACCATGGCGTGCGTGCAGTGCCACAGCCACCCCTACGATCCCATCCGGCACGAGGAGTACTATCAGTTTATGGCTTTCTTCAACAATTCGGCCGATGCCGATGTGCCTAGCGAGTCGCCCACTCTGAAGACCTTTGCCGAAGCCGACCAAGCCAAACTCGAGGAGGTGAAGAACTGGGTGATCAAGCACACTGCCTCGAACGACGATAAGCTGGCGCAGGCCGATGCGTTCGTGCAGTTGGCCAAGATAGGCGAGCCAAAGTTGCATCCGGCCTCCTACGACTCAGTGACCAACGGTTCGTTGCAGGACGGTAAGTATTTGGGGGTGGCCGACGGCGGCTTCGCCCGGATTCCGAACGTGACGCTACGCGGCCGCAACCACATGTACGTGAGCTACGCCGCCGACCGGAGCGGGGGAGTGGTGGAGATTCGGCGAGACGCCGTAGACGGTAGCCTGCTGGGTACCTGGGCGGTGCAGCAGAACGAGGGCGGCTGGGGCTTCGAGACCATCTCGGTGCCGATCACCCCCGTTGAAGGAACCTACGATATTTTCCTGGTCTTCCGAGACCGGCAGCCGTCTGATAAGTCCGTATGCCTGATCGAGTGGGTAATGTTCCATGCCCCCCTGCCCGGCGCCGACCAACCGGCCTACGCCCAGACCAATCAACAACTATTTCACCTGATGAACGCCCCGGAGGGCACCATCGAAACTCCGGTGATGAGCGACCGCCCGGCCGACTATCATCGCACTACCCACGTGTTTGAGCGGGGCAACTGGCTGGTGCATGGTGAGGAGGTGGAGCCCGGCGTGCCCCACGCCTGGAACGCGATGGCCCCCGGCGCTTCGCCCGACCGACTGGGTATGGCGCAGTGGCTGGTGAGCAAAGATAATCCGCTGACGGCCCGCGTGGCGGTGAACCGCTTCTGGGCGAAGCTGTTCGGCACCGGCATCGTAGAAACCGTAGAGGACTTCGGTACGCAGGGCTTCAAACCGTCGCACCCCGAGCTGCTCGACTGGCTGGCGCAGGAGTTTATGTACGAACACGATTGGAGCATTAAGAAACTGCTCAAGCAACTGGTGATGTCCCGCACCTACCGACAGCGGTCGCAGGTATCGCCCGAACTGCTGGAGCAAGACCCCGACAACCGCCTGCTGGCGCGGGGCCCGCGGGTGCGGTTGTCGGCCGAGCAGGTGCGCGATCAGGCCCTGGCGGTGGGTGGCTTACTGAGCGACAAGATGTACGGCCCCAGTGTGATGCCTCCCCAGCCCGCCGGACTGTGGCAAGCCGTGTACAACGACATGAAGTGGGAGACCAGCGAGGGCGAAGACAGTCACCGCCGCGCGTTGTACACTTACTGGCGCCGCACCAGCCCGTATCCCTCGATGATGTCGTTTGATACGCCTAGTAGAGAGTTCTGCGTCACGCGGCGCATCGATACCAACACCCCTTTGCAGGCGCTGGTGATGATGAACGACACGGTGTACGTGGAAGCCGCCCGCGGCCTGGCACAACGGGTATTGTCCGGCGAAGACTCACTGGTTGAGGATACTGCTCCCGCAGCGCAAATCGAAACCGCCTATGCGTTTGCTTTGCTGCAAGACATCAGCCCGGAAAAGCTCGAGCCCCTGCTGGCGCTGCACGAGGAAGCTACGCGCTACTACGCCGAAAATCCCGAGGAAGTGCCCAAACTGGTAGGGGAAGAAAATCCCGAACTTGCGGCCCTGACGGTGGTCGTGAGTGCGATTATGAATTTAGATGAGTTTGTGACGAAGGGGTAATACTGGATGACTTTCTATGAGGCGAGATATTGGATGATTTTCTATATGATAAGATGGTAGATGGTAGTTAAAGAAGAAGTCGTTCAGCCTAGCTAATTATATACTGAATACTTACAACTCAGAATTATGACGACAGAATATGCTAAACTATTTTTCGGCGTCGGAATGATCATCGTTTTCGTATGGATTCTGCTGAAGAATCGCAAACGGTCAGGATTCGACAACGCACTGCTTCGGCTCGATACGCTGATGCTGGTTACTGCTGGGATTTACTTGGTAGTTGACGCTGTCCGTACGTTCATCTGATCGTCAATTTCTGCCTCGCCTGTTTATGCCCGAAGTAACCAATCAATCCACCCAAAAATTTCTGCACCAGCTCATCGAGGCAAACGCCAACGAGCGGACGATGACGTGGCTAGCCAAGCAGCAAGAAAAACTCGAAACCAACTATGCCGACCGGGCGTTCTACTTGGCCTTCGGCATGGCCCCTCGTTTTGCCGAGAAGCGTAAACTAACGCTATCCGAAGCGCAGCGAGAGGCCGCAAACCAGCTGAAAACCGGTTTTCAGCCCGACGGGTGGCCGCTGAGTCAACTAGTTCGCACCTACCTACTGCTGTTGCTGCCCGCCGCTGACGCGACAGCCTACGTTGTAATCCTCACTAAATTGTTGGAAACCGCCGAGGTAGACGAGCAGGTGGCGGTGTACGCCGCCCTGCCGGTGCTTACTCATCCGCAGTCGCTCGTTCCGCTGGCGGTAAATGGCTTGCGTACCAATATCACTCGGGTATTCGAAGCCATTGCGCTGAATAATCCGTACCCGGCCGACTACCTGGACAAAGCCGCCTGGAACCAGATGATTCTGAAAGCGGTGTTTATGGGCCGTCCGTTGTACCGAATCCACGAAGCGGATGCGCGGACTAACCCGGCGCTGGCCCGCATGCTGGTCGACTTCGCCCACGAGCGCTGGGCCGCTGGCCGCCCGGTCATTCCCGAACTGTGGCGCTTCGTGGCTCCCTACGCTGACGCTTCGCACCAAACCGACCTGGCGCGGGTCACTGCTTCCGAAAACCCGCTGGAAAGTGCGGCGGGGAAACTAGCTTGCTACCAAAGCACCTCGCCGGACTTGCCAGCCCTTGCTGATGCCGATCAACTCCCTACCTGGGAACAAATTGGAAAAGAATTGTTCGATGGTTAAATTGCTAAAAGACAATTACCATTACCACCCCAACCAACCATCGAGCAATTCATTCAGTCCTTCAATCATTCCATCCTTTAATTCCCATGCAATACATCGATCCTCATATTCACGCCGTGTCGCGCACCACCGACGACTACGAGGCCCTGCAGGCGGCCGGAGTGGTCGCCATCATCGAGCCCGCCTTCTGGTTGGGGCAGCCCCGCACGCAGGTGGGTAGTTTTCAGGACTACTTTAGTACCCTGGTGGGCTGGGAGCGCTTTCGGGCCAGTCAGTTCGGCATCAAGCACTACTGCACCATCGGACTCAACTCTAAAGAAGCGAACAACGAGCCGCTGGCCGAAGAGGTAATGGAGATCCTACCCCTGTTCGTGGGCAAAGAAGGAGTGGTGGCGATTGGCGAGATCGGCTACGACGACCAGACCGCCGCCGAGGACAAGTATTTCCGGCAGCAGCTGGAGCTGGCTAAGGAGGTAGACCTGCCGGTGATGATCCACACGCCGCACCGCGATAAAAAGGCGGGCACCACCCGCAGCATGGACGTGTGCGAAGAGCACGGGCTGGACCCTACCCGGGTGGTGGTCGATCATAATAACGAGGAAACTATCCAAGAGGTGCTGGACCGGGGCTACTGGGCGGCGTTCTCTATTTATCCGCACACCAAGATGAGCCGCGAACGCATGGTCGCCATCATTGAAAAGTATGGCCCTGAACGCCTCATCGTCGATAGCGCCGCCGACTGGGGGGTAAGCGATCCGCTGGCGGTGCCTAAAACGGCAAAGCTGATTTTAGAAAAGGGCTTGCCCGAAGAATACGCCCGCCTCACCTGCTACCAGAACGCTCTGGATGCCTACGGCCAGAGTGGACAGATGCACGAAAGCGACTGGCAAACCGGGGTGGAGGTTGACCAACGGCAATTATTTTCCGGCAACTCGGTGCTGCGCGGCGGGCAGGAGCCACGGGTGGAGAAAAACACTTCAGATTAACATTTCCTCCGCAAATTTCGTATACTTGGGCAAGATGAATAAAGAACAAGACTCGATAGAACTTCACAGCAAGGGCGGGCGCTTGTACGTCAACCCAGCCGATATCATTGCCAGCGAGCAGGGCCGACGGGTGCTGGCGCGCTTCAAAGAATCCTCGATCTACCAATCTATTAAGCAAAGAGAAGGGAAGCCTTCCGGTGCGGCCTAGCTGGTTATGCCCTTCAACCTACTGCTCCTTCCCCTGGTCGGTGGCTACTACCTGCTCGTCACTTCCCGTTTTACCAAGTATATTCACCAGCGCATCGACCGCCAGCGGCTGATTTTCAACTCAGTGCTGGTGGGCATCGCCCTGATCTTTCTGTCCGTTGTCATCACCCAAACCGTGGGCTACCTGCTGCCCGCCTGGACCGAAGGGATTAAGCAGGCCGTGCCCCTGCAACTTCCCTACACCGGCACCGCCGTGCTGTCACTCTTGTTCGGCATCGTTCTCCCGCACCTCTCTAATCTTTTCATCGACAAAACCCGCGCCCTAAGTCGCTCGATCAAGCTAACGGGTGACGAACTGGAGCAACTCATCGACGGCGCGTTTCTGGATGCGTCTCTGGTGTCTTTCACTATGAAAAACGGCAAGGTCTACGTTGGTTGGCCGGTATCGCTGCCGCGCCCCTCCCGGGACTCTTACCTATCGGTGTTGCCACTGTTCAGTGGCTATCGGAACGCCGAACAGGACATCACTTTCACCACCGAATACTGGGATGTTTACCAGCAACGGCAGGAAGAGGGGGAGGAAAACATGTATCGCGGCTTCTTGCTCGTGCTCGCTACTGGGGAAATTGTGAGCGCGAGCTTGTTTGATCTTGGAGTGTATGATCGTTTCAATCTCACTAAATAAGCTGTTTTACGCGCTACGTTAAGGGCTGTCGGTTATACGTTAAGCCAGGTTGTATTCACGAAGCTACAGAGGTACCGACGCTCGAACGAGCCGAAGGTGCTGGTGTCCTACGGCAACAAGTTATGACTGACGGTGGAAAACGAGCCTCATAGTGCCTTGAAATACCGTGCAACCGGCCACAACTTAAATCCCGACCGCTCATACAATTGACGCGCTGGACCGTGACCGGAATCTGCCCCCGTCTCGATCATTACCAGCTTTGCCCCCGCCCCTTGCATCCATTTGACTGCATGGTCCGTGAGGGCTGTGCCGATCCCTCCCTGCTGGTGGTCTGGATCCACCGCGATCATGTGAACCTCGCCTAACTCACCGTCTGGATGAAGTATGACCGAAACGAACCCGGCGATTGCCCCGTTACGCTCAGCGACCCAAACGTTCTGTTCAGCGAGCACAGCCTTTACGTCGGTGCGCTGGTGCGAGCGCCAGCCGTTGGGATAGAATACCTGGTAGACGACAGGATCGAGCGAATCGCGGATAGAGGCAAAGACAGGTTCCCATGCACGGAGCGCGAGCCGGACGATAGCCTGAGAATCGTTAGGTTGGTAGGGCCGAATCGTCATTGATATGGATTAAGCTTGATGATCAAGCTGAAAGATATACGAAAACGATCGAAGAGCAATTGCTAACTACCTACAAAGTCAACAATCAGTTACTTCCAATTAACCCAACCTAGCTTTTGCTCTCGTTTTTACTCATATTGCGATCATTGTGAATCAGCGTCTGCTCGCCTACCTTCAACTCACCCGCCCCGCCAACATCATCACCGCCGTGGCCGATATCCTGGCAGGCTTCGCCGCGTCGGGAGCGCTGGTTACGCTCCATCAGCTTCCGCTGGCCGAGTGGATAACGTATCCGCACTTCATTCACCCCGGTTGGCTCGTTCTGTCCACCGTCGGACTCTACGGCGGCGGGATTGTCTTCAACGATGTGTTCGACGCCGAACTAGACCGAGCAGAGCGGCCCGAACGGCCTATTCCCCGGGGCGATGCTTCGGTGCGCGGAGCGAGCATCTTAGCCACCGCCCTGCTGGCGATGGGAGTGCTTGCCGCCGCCCAAGTATCGCTACTCAGTGCGCTAATCGCCCTGATCGTAGCCGGGTTAGCGGTACTCTACAACGCTTGGGGCAAGCACCAAGGCTTATTTGGGCCCATTAATATGGGACTGTGCCGGGGAGGCAACCTGCTGCTGGGCGTGAGTGCCGTGCCGACGGCGGTAGCTTCCGTATGGTTTCTCAGCCTGATTCCGATTGTGTACATCGCGGCGATCACCATGATCAGTCGGGGTGAGGTGCACGGTAGTAACCGCGCGGCGTTGTGGGGCGGAGTGAGTATGTACGCCCTGGTGCTTGGCGGACTGCTGGCCCTGGCTATTGGGCTTTCGGTTTCCGTTGAACTGGTTATTCCTTTTCTGCTGCTGCTGGGCTTTCTAATCTATCCGCCGCTACTTCGGGCGCTGCGTAGCAACGAACCACACTTGATTGGTTTGGCGGTGAAGGCCGGGGTGCTGTCGCTCATTGTGCTGGATGCCGCTATCGCTGCTACCTTCGGAGGCTGGATTTACGGACTGCTCGTGTTGGTGCTGCTGCCCGTGTCGAGGTGGCTGGCCACGCGTTTTGCGGTTACTTGAGAAGGCTTTTGCCCTTCGAAATTTATCATTATTTGCGCCCAGTGCCCGGCTCAATGTTCAATATCAGAGAATATCGAACACCGAGTGAAGAATACCGAATGATGAAGTGTCATACCGGTTTTGCGTTTGTTTATTATAAGCCTTCCTTGGTCGAATTAAGCGTGTCAAACCAGAAATACGTACTTTTGAAAGCTTCAGAACCGCTCCACCACGGTCTGCTGAGAACACCCTATGAAACTAGATCGCTATCACCTTACCTACTGCACCAACATTCATCCCGGCGAGCGGTGGAATGAGGTACAGGAGTCGCTGCAAACCTACCTGCCTCCCATTCGGGAAGCCCTGTCGCCCGATCAGCCGTTTGGCATCGGACTGCGCCTCTCGCACCAGGCCACCGAAGACATTCTGGCCGGAAATAAGCTAGAAGAATTTCGGACGTGGCTCACGCAGAACAACTACTACGTATTCACCATGAATGCCTTTCCCTACGGCGGCTTCCACCGGCAGCGGGTCAAAGACGCCGTGCACCAACCCGACTGGACCACGCCGGAGCGACTGCACTACACGCTCCGCTCGTTCGAGGTGCTAGCCAAGTTGCTGCCCGAAGGAATGGGAGGCGGAATATCCACTTCGCCTCTTTCGTATAGACTGTGGCACGCCGATGCAACCGCGCTGGATGCAGTACGTAACCAGGCCACCCGCCACCTCGCCCAGATCGTAGCGCACCTGTACCGCCTGCGCCAATCCACCGACCAGCTGCTGCATCTCGACCTGGAACCCGAACCCGACGGGCTGCTGGAAACCACCCAGGACGTGATCGACTACTTCAACGATTGGCTCCTGCCGCAGGGCATTCCGTACCTGCAACAGCAGTTAGGCGTGAGTTTCGATGAAGCGGAAGACTGCCTGCGTACCCACATTCGGATTTGCTACGACGTGTGCCACTTTGCGGTGGGCTACGAACGTCCGCGAGAAGTTTTTGACCGCTGGCAACAAGCGGGCATCAAGGTGGGCAAGATTCAGCTCAGCGCCGCCCTGCGCGCCCAACTTCCAGCAGCGATAACGGAGCGAACCGCCGTGACGCAGGCGTTTGCCTCGCTGGTAGAGTCTACCTACCTGCACCAGGTGATTGCCCGCACCGCCCGCGAAGAACTCATTCGGTACAACGATTTGCCCAATGCCCTTCAGCACATCGCCGAACCCCGCGTGCGCGAGTGGCGTACGCACTTTCACGTGCCGATTTTTGTTGCGGAGTACGGGGTGCTAACCGCTACGCAATCGGATATTCAGGAAGTACTGGACATCTTGCGAGAAGAGGCGCTCACGCAGTACCTGGAAGTAGAAACCTATACCTGGGAGGTGTTACCCCCGGAGATTCGCCTCGGACTGGCCGAGTCGATCACCCGGGAGTTGCGGTGGGTACAAGATCATTACCGAGCATGAAAAAAACCGTAGTCCTAGACGTCGTTGCGCTGTCGCCCCGCGTGGTGGGCCAGCATACTCCCTTTCTCTCTGAGTGGATTGGGCGAGGCAAGCAACTGTCGATTGATCCGGTGCTGCCCGCGGTCACCTGCTCGGCCCAGTCGACCTACCTCACCGGCGAGTGGCCCAGTCAGCACGGCATCGTAGGCAACGGCTGGTACTTTCGCGACGAGTGCGAGATCAAGTTCTGGCGGCAGTCGAACAAACTGGTGCAGGCTCCTAAAGTCTGGGACGTGGCCAAACGCATCGACCCTAACTTTACCTGCGCCAACCTGTTCTGGTGGTACAATATGTACTCTTCGGCCGACTACACCGTGACGCCCCGCCCGCTGTACCCCGCCGACGGGCGCAAACTGCCCGACATCTACACCCAGCCGATGGATCTGCGCGACCGCCTACAGCAGGAACTCGGCTCGTTTCCGCTGTTTGAGTTCTGGGGCCCCAACGCCAATATCAACTCCACCCGCTGGATTGCCGAAGCTACCAAGCAGGTAGACCAGTGGCACAACCCCACGCTGACGCTCGTCTATCTGCCCCACCTAGACTACAACCTGCAACGCTGCGGGATTGATCTTGATAAGATTGGTGGCGACTTGCGCGATATTGATAATATTTGCCGCGACCTGATTATTTACTACGAGGCGCAGGGGGCTCAGGTCGTGTTGCTGTCGGAGTACGGCATCACCAGTGTAGGTCGGCCGGTGCATATTAATCGAGTGCTGCGCGAGCAGGGGTACATCACGGTGAAAAACGAACTAGGCCACGAACTGCTGGATGCGGGGGTGAGCCGGGCCTTCGCGGTGGCCGACCACCAGTTGGCCCATGTTTACGTGAACGAAGCTGAAGCCATTCCGCGGGTGAAAGCGTTGCTGGAAGCCACTCCGGGGGTGGCGCGGGTGCTAGACGAGGTTGGAAAGAAGCAGCACCACCTGGATCACGAGCGGGCCGGAGAACTGGTGGCGGTAGCCGAGCCGGATGCTTGGTTCACGTACTACTACTGGTTGGACGATAATAGAGCGCCCGACTTCGCCCGCACGGTGGATATCCACCGTAAGCCCGGCTACGACCCGGTAGAGGTGTTTGCCGATCCCGACATCCGTTTCCTGAAAGCAAAAATTGGCACTACCTTGTTGAAGAAAAAGCTCGGATTTCGCTACCTTATGGACGTGATTCCGCTGGATGCTACGCTGGTGAAAGGTTCGCACGGAGGCATTGATACTGCTCCGGAAGATCGTCCGCTGCTGGTGAGTCAGCACGCTGATTTGCTACCGGACACGGCCATCGCCCCGACGAGCGTCATTGACGTGATCCTGGCGCACCTGACGGTGGAAGATTTGGAGGGGGTTAAACCGAAGTAAAGGATGAGAAACTTTAGTTCACCACTTGTTGCTGCAATGCTTGAGACTGCTTCGGCAGTGTATGTTTTCATTAGTTTAATAATTCAAACGATAAGCCTCTGCCTAGCGTTCTATTTATAACACCAACATTAGCCTCGCAGTCGCGTCTTCGATTATCCAGCATTTAATATCTGAACTCGCGTGGGACGCCCCGCGTGGAACGCCATGTAGAAGATCATCCAGTATCCAATATCCAGCTCTGACCGCGCGGCGGCCGCCACCCCGAAAGTCCTCCACCATGAACATTTATCAAGAAGCGTTACAACGTCAACTGCAACTGGAAACCCGTCGGCACTTTCTGAAAAAGTGCACCTCTGGTCTTGGGGCGGTGGCCCTCGGCTCGCTGATGGGCTGCGAGTTCGGTTCCTCTTCAGCTCAAACCGCCCCGACAACTGTCAAGGCCGCACTGGCTGACGCCAACCCGATGGCTGCCAAGTTTGCCCACTACGCTGCTAAGGCCAAACGGGTGATCTACCTGCACATGGCCGGTTCGCCCTCCCAGCTCGAGCTCTTCGACTACAAGCCCGAACTGGCCAAACTACACAACAAAGACTGTCCGCCCTCGCTGTTGGAGGGCAAGCGCTTCGCCTTTATCCAAGGCGTGCCCAAAATGCTGGGTCCGCAAGCGGAGTTCGCGCAACGTGGTGAATCCGGCACCTGGGTCTCCGACCGCCTACCGCACTTCTCTACCATCGTCGACGAGGTAGCGCTCATCAAGTCGATGCACACTGACGAGTTCAACCACGCCCCGGCCCAACTGCTGATGCAGACCGGCAGTCCGCGCCTGGGTCGGCCCAGCATGGGGGCCTGGGTGACCTACGGACTGGGTTCGGAAAACGAGAACCTACCGGGCTTCTTGGTGCTGGTGTCAGGCGGCAAAACGCCTAGTGCGGGCAAAAGCGTGTGGGGTAGCGGCTTTCTACCGTCGGTGTACCAAGGCGTGCAGTGCCGCTCGGAAGGCGACCCGGTGCTCTACGTCTCGGATCCCGCCGGAATGAACCGCGACCTGCGCCGCCAGACGCTGGACGCCATCAACCGCATTAACCGGCAAGAATACGAAGAGGTGGGCGACCCGGAAATCATGACCCGCATCTCGCAGTACGAGATGGCCTTCCGCATGCAAACTTCGGTGCCCGAGGTGATGGACATCGCCGACGAGCCCGCCTATATTCACGAAATGTATGGCACCGAGCCGGGCAAGGCTTCGTTTGCCAACAACTGCCTGCTGGCGCGTCGTTTGGTAGAAAAGGGCGTACGTTTTGTGCAGCTCTTCGACTGGGGCTGGGATTCGCACGGCTCGGACCGCACGACGGCGCTTGAGGATGGCTTCCGCGATAAGTGCCAGCAGATCGATCAGCCCATGACGGCCCTGATCAAAGACCTGAAGCAGCGCGGACTGCTCGATGAAACGCTAGTGATCTGGGGCGGGGAATTCGGGCGCACGCCTATGCAGGAAAACCGCAATGGCAAACAAGCTCCCTTTATGGGCCGCGATCACCACACCGAGGCTTTCACCATGTGGATGGCCGGGGGTGGCATCAAGGGCGGCGTGACCTACGGCGAAACCGACGAGATCGGCTACTATGCCACCAAAGACCGGGTGCATATCCACGACCTGCAGGCCACCGCCCTGCATCTGCTGGGCATGAACCACGAAAAACTGACCTACCACTTTCAGGGGCGCGACTTCCGACTCACCGACGTGCACGGCGAGATTGTGAAGGGGGTGCTGGCCTAGCGATGACAACTTCACCGAAGCTTACCGCTGAACTGCGCTGGTTTTTCGACCATCCGCTCCCGTTCGATGAGGTGTTCGTTTCGTTTCCGATCAGCGAACCGACGCAGCGGCAAGATCACTATCTGCTGGGCAGCGGCGAGCGCCTGGGCGTGAAGTGGCGCGAGGGCAATGTGGAGATCAAGCAGCAGCAGGGCGAAGCCGAAATTTTCGCGGAGCAGGCAGTGGCGGGCAATTTGGAACAGTGGATAAAGTGGAGCTTCGCTTTAGAGAACAAAGAAACATTTAATGATGACTCTCACTGGCTGGCCATCACCAAGCGGCGCCGGTTGCTCACGTTTGCCTACGACGCTCATCGGCACACCGTTTCGCCGGTCGCCGAACCCGAAGGAGAAAATCTTTGTACGTTAGAATATACCCACCTGACGGTTGCCGGGAGTGATTGTCACACGCTGGGGTTGGAGGCCACGGGGGAACCTACGCGGATAAAGTCAAGTTTAGTGCAAACAATTGCGTACCTTTCCGAACGGGTGCATTTTGAAAAGTTGGGGCTAGCGCAGAAGAACAGCAACAACTACGCCCGTTGGATTCAGCATCGTTTCACCAGTACTTTATAGTTTAATGGCTCAGGAAGTTTCGGATATTGTCTTGTTTTTCGGGCGGTTTCACCCGCTTATTCTGCACTTGCCCATCGGTTTCTTGGCTATTGCTTTCCTGCTGGAGATATTGTCTCGCTTCGAACGCTTTCGAAGTTATCAACCGGCGGTGGCCCCGGTGCTGTTGCTTGGCGCGGCAACAGCGGTGGTCGCCGCGGGTCTGGGCTATATGCTGGCCCAGGGCGGAGGTTACAACGAAGACCTGTTGACTCTGCACCAGTGGCTGGGCATCGGGGTGGCGGTGGCTTCGGTGCTTTCGTTTATTCTTATGCAGCAGGCCCGGAAGCGGCCCGCGCTCGATAAGGCCTACGTCGGCGCGTTTTCCGTAACCGTGCTAGTGTTGATGGGTGCGGGACACTACGGGGGTTCGCTTACCCACGGCTCTGACTACCTCACCCAGTACATGCCCAACCCCCTGCGCCGGGTGGCCGGACTGCCGCCGAAGGAAGTCAAAGAAGCCAGGGTGATTACTGACCTGCCCTCAGCGGTGGTGTATACCGACATTGTGCATCCCATCTTGGAGGCTCGCTGCGTGTCGTGTCACAACGACGATAAGAAGAAGGGCGAACTGATGATGCACACCGTGCAGGCCCTGGAAGCCGGAGGCGAAAACGGACCCATCTTCGTGGCAGGCAACGCCACCGAGAGTCACATGATCCAGCGTATCCACCTACCCATGGAAGACGAAGAGCATATGCCGCCCGATGGCAAAAGCCAGCTCACCGACGAGCAGATCGCGCTGCTTACCTGGTGGATCAACGAAGGAGCACCCTTCGACAAGACGGTGGCCGAACTCACCGTGGTCGACGAGGTGCAGCAGGTACTCAACACCCTGGCCGACCCCGATGCCAACAAAACCGCCGTGGAGAAAATGCTAGCCTCAGAAGTGGCTCCGGCCGATAGCCAAGCCGTTACTACGCTTCAGCGCGCCGGGTTGTCAGTGATGCCCCTGGCCGCCGATGTGGCGTGGTTGCAAGTGACCGTTCCCGCCAACTTCACGGGCGATTCGCTGCTACAGCAGTTGCGTCCGGTGGCTGAGCAGGTCACCTGGCTAGACTTAGGCAATCGACCCACCACCGATGAGGATTTGGACGCTTTGCCCCAGTTCAAGAACCTAACGCGCTTGCACCTGGAGAACACGGTGGTGAGTAACGCGGGTTTGGTGCACCTGAAAGATTTGCCCTATCTGGAATACCTCAACCTATATGGCACCGCAGTGAGCGATGAGGGGGTAGCTCAGCTTAGCGAACTCAAAAACCTGCGCAAGCTCTATCTATGGCAAACCGAGGTGACCGCCGACGGCGCGGCCCGCTTGCAAGAAGCTGTGCCTGGATTGGAGGTGAATCTGGGTCTGGACGCTCCGGTAGTTGACTCGGTGAAGACCGCCGACGGTGCGAAAGAGAAGCAAGAAACCGCGCAGCGTGATACCAAAGCAGAATTAGTAGCGCAGTCGGTGCAGTAGCCCGTATTAGC
The DNA here is from genome assembly GCA_965217305.1 of Cyclobacteriaceae bacterium. Classification (GTDB taxonomy): domain Bacteria; phylum Bacteroidota; class Bacteroidia; order Cytophagales; family Cyclobacteriaceae; genus Tunicatimonas. Next base: position 1,998,894 of record CBDCHN010000011.1, on the reverse strand, counting down.
GGCAAGCAGGGTAGTGGGCGAAGTAACGTTAGAAAATTTCAATGGTTTCTCATTTCACCGCAACGCTTTTCGAACACAAATACGCTCTGTCGCCGTTGTTATCATATGCTGATCGCTCAGAACGTTGCTTCCCTCCAGTCTCTCTTACCCGAGAATTGCCGTCTAATTGCGGTAAGCAAAACCAAACCTATTGAGGCCCTGCGAGAAGCCTACGACGCCGGAGTGCGTGACTTTGGAGAAAATAAGGTGCAGGAGATGACCGACAAGCACGCCCAATTGCCGCAGGACGTTCGGTGGCACATGATCGGCCATCTGCAACGCAACAAGGTTAAGTACATTGCTCCGTTCGTGAGTCTGATTCACTCGGTTGACAGTCGGCGGTTGCTTCAGGAGATCAATAAGCAGGGCGCTAAAGCCGAGCGAGTAATCGACTGCCTGTTGCAGGTGCACATTGCCGAGGAAGAAAGCAAATTCGGCCTGTCGGACGACGAACTGCTGGCGTTGTTAGGAAGCGAAGCACTGGGCGCGGCCACACACGTGCGGGTGGTAGGCCTGATGGGCATGGCCACGTTTAGCGACAATCCGGAAGATGCCCGCCCCGAGTTTAAGCACTTAAAGCAATTGTTTGAACGGGCCAAGCAGCTCGATTTGCCTAACAACGTGGTGCTGGAGCAGTTGTCGATGGGCATGAGCGGCGACTACGCGGTAGCGCTGGAAGAAGGCAGCACCATGATTCGCATCGGCACCACTATTTTTGGTAAACGAGACACGCACTGATGACCCAAAAACTCGTACTCCTCACCGCTGCCGTGCTGGGTGGCTTGTCCGTGAGCATCGGCGCTTTCGGGGCCCACGCCCTGCGTGCCACGCTGGAAGCGGGCGGCCGCTTGGATACCTTTGAGACGGCTGTGAAGTACCAGTTTTATCACACTCTGGCCCTACTGGCGATTGGAATCCTGATGGACCACCTACCCGACAAGCGTCTGGGCTACGCCGCCCTGGCGATGGTGATCGGCATTGTTATTTTCTCCGGGTCGCTATACGTACTGTGCCTCACCGGCGTACGCTGGTTGGGGGCGGTGACTCCCCTGGGCGGATTAGCGCTGATTGTGGGTTGGGGGTTGCTGTTCTGGGGGATTTATAGGGCTTAGCCTCAACTTTCTAAGCCAGTCGGGTTCACCAACCTTACCCTGGTTTTGGCAGCATCTGACTGATTAGGAGAAGAGGCAGGGAGTGAACTTCTGTTTCTAGGTGGCGTTCCCACAGGTATATCCATATACTGATGATTTGCCTAGCATGACCAACGGCAGTACGGCAAGTTGCACCCAAACGACGACCGGAGTTGCAATAACTCCAAAGCTTATCCCTCATACGCCTTTCTCCCCACAATACTTCTACCTAGGGTAATTTCATCGGCGTACTCTAGTTCGCTGCCGATGGGCACGCCCCGAGCAATCGTGGTAATTTTCAGATTGTAGGGCTTTAATTTTTTCGTGAGAAAGAATGAGGTCGTGTCACCCTCCATCGTGGCGCTTAGGGCCAGCAGAATCTCCTTCACCTCTGACTTAGGATCACTTACTCGTGACAATAAAAGGTCAATAGCAATATCGCTGGGTGAGATACCTTCTATGGGTGAAATCACTCCGCCCAGCACGTGGTACACGCCGCGATACTGCGAGGTGTTTTCGATGGCGATCAGGTCGGTGGTGCTCTCCACCACGCAGATGATGCTATGGTCGCGGTTGCGGTTGTTGCACACCGCGCAGACGGGCGCATCGGCAATGTTGTGGCACCGCTGACAGTACTGCGTTTTGGTGCGCAGATTCACCAGCGCGTTGCCCAGCGACTGCGTGCGTTCTTCTTCCTGTTTAAGCAGGTGCAGCACAATACGCAAGGCCGACTTTTTGCCGATGCCCGGCAGCTTCGCAATTTCGTTGACCGCGTCCTCTACCAACTTGGAAGGGTATTCCATACCGTTTTGTTCCGACCCAGCAGAGACTGTTGCCGGTCGTTTGCGTGAAGGGCTACTTTATTTCGGCTCCGATACCAGCGTCGTGGATGGCGGTGCACAGGGGGCTGAGTTCGGCGTAGGTACCCGCTTTCACCGAACATTTTCCTTTATAATGGATGATCAACGTGCACTGCTCGGCCTGTTCAGAGGTATGCTTGCACACCCGAATCAGCGTTTTGGTTACGTGGTCAAAGGTGTTGACGTCGTCGTTGAGAACGACCAAGTTGTTGAGGTCTACCTGTTCATCGTCCACCAGCACTTCGTCCAGCACCTCAACCTCTTCTTGATAAGCGTATTTCATACTACAAATAAGTTTCCTACCTCGATTGGGTTAGCAAAATTAAAAAAATTAGTCCATTTTGTCACCCCTTTACCCTATAACCTATGTCGCCCGGATTAGTTTTCACGGTCATTGCCGCCTATTTTGCGCTGTTGCTTACCATCTCTTACTTCACCTCCCGCAACGCTAATTCGGATACCTTCTTCACCGGCAACCGACAATCTCCTTGGTATTTGGTTGCTTTCGGCATGATTGGGACTTCGCTTTCGGGCGTCACGTTCATCTCGGTGCCGGGCGAAGTGGGCAACTCGCAGTTTTCGTACTTTCAGATGGTACTGGGCTTTGTGCCGGGCTACGCCTTTATTGCTCTGGTGCTGATGCCTTTGTACTATCGTCTTAAGCTGGTAAGTATTTACGGATATTTAGAGCAGCGGTTTGGTTTTTTTTCCTACAAAACCGGAGCGTTTTTCTTTCTGCTGTCCCGACTTATTGGCTCTTCCTTTCGGCTATTTCTGGTGGCGGGTGTGCTTCAGATAGCGTTTTTTAATCGGTTTGACTTACCCTTTTGGTTCACCGTAGCCGTCACCATTCTACTCATTTGGCTGTATACCTTTCGGGGCGGTATTAAGACGATCGTCTGGACCGACACGCTGCAGACGCTGTTTATGCTCACGGCGGTGGTAGTCAGCATTCACCTCATTAGCAAAGAGCTAGAGCTATCGGTGGGGGGTATGGTTGAAGCGATTCGGGACAGTGAGTTGTCGCAGGTGTTTTTCTGGGACTGGCAGAGCGGCAAGAACTTCTTTAAGCAATTTCTGGCGGGAGCATTTATTGCCATCGTGATGACCGGATTGGACCAGGACATGATGCAGAAGAACCTGACTATTAAAACTCTGGCCGATGCTCAGAAGAACATGAAGTGGTTCACCGTGGTGCTGCTTGTGGCTAACATTTTGTTTTTGTCGCTGGGGGCACTTCTGTTCATGTACGCGCGAGCCAAAAACATTGACATCCCGGCGCGCACCGATGACTTGTTTCCTACCCTAGCGGTTAACCACTTCGACGCTTACGCTGGTATCATCTTTCTGCTGGGAATTATCGCGGCGGCCTATTCCAGCGCTGATTCGGCCCTCACCGCCCTCACTACTTCGTTCTGCGTCGACTTTTTGGGGTTGGGTCAGGATAAGAACGAAAACCTCACCCGCGATGAAGCCAAAGATAAGTTAGACCAAACCACGCGTAAGCGGGTTCACGTGATGTTTTCGGGGCTGTTGTTCGTAGTGATCCTGATTTTCAACGCGATCAACGACCAGAGCGTGATCACTGCTGTTTACCGGGTGGCGGGGTATACCTACGGACCGCTGCTGGGCCTATACGCGTTTGGTCTATACACCAAGATGCGGGTAAAGGATCGGCTGGTGCCCTGGGTTTGCGTGATTTCACCGGTGGTGTGCTATATCATTGATAGCAATTCGGAGCAGTGGCTTAACGGTTTTAAATTTGGCTTTTTTATCCTGATCGTCAACGGTTTACTCACCTTCTTGGGACTGCTACTCATCCGAGACCGCTCGATAACCCAGTCCGCTCCGGCGTAGTTTACAGGGCTGTTTTGCCAAGAATTGATATTATTGCGTTAAATACTAAGAAATGTACTGCCTTAGGGTTATTTTTATAGGAATGCCGGACGCCAGATAAGCGATTAGGCGTTATTGTTGCGGTTTAGGCTATCTGCTTGTCACTATTTGGATGCTTATTCCGTTAAGGGTTTAAGAAACTGAATACTTACGTTTTGAGATATCGTATCTTTTTTTGCTTATGGGCAGCATTTGTTCTTTCCTGCTACCTGCTATCAGGTCAGGCGCGAGCGCAGGGAGAAATGACGGTGGTTCAGCTGTCGGGCTTGGTATTAGGGGAGGATAGCACCTCGGCGCTGCCGGGCGTCAACGTGTACGTTCCGACCATTGGTCGGGGCACGGTTACCAATCAATATGGTTACTTCTCGATGCCCGTTTTGCCCGGTGATAGCGTGCTGTTTAGTGCGGTTGGTTACAAGCGGCAGTACTACGTAATTCCCAAGCAGCGAACCCAGAGCCTGACGGTAATTGTCGAGCTGCTTACCGATACCACCTATCTTCCGGCAGTCACCGTATTTCCTTTTCCTACTGAAGAGGTGTTCAAAGAGGCGGTCTTGGCACTGAATCTTCCCGACCAGAGCCAGTATGCAAATATGCGGGGAAACCTAGAAGAAGACTTACTGGCGCGGATGTTTGATGCGATGCCGATGGACGGCAGCATGAACCATCGGTACTTTATGAACCAGCAGTTTAACCGCATCCACAATGCGTCGGGTCCGCCGGTTAATCCTTTCCTCAACCCTTTTGCCTGGGGTGAATTCATCAAATCGATCAAGCGAGGCGATTTTAAGAAGAAGAAATAAAAAAGCTTCAGATTCCTGCGACCTGAAGCTTATGATAAAAAAAGGCGGCGACCTACTCTTCCTCGGTTGAAGTACCATTGGCGCGCCCGGGCTTAACTGCTCTGTTCGGGATGGGAAGAGGTGATCCCCGGGGCTAAAGCCACCTTAGACTTTTAAGGCTCTTAGATGTTTTGGGTATTAGATTTTAGATGCAGCAGCTAGCTGCCGCTTCATTCATCTTTTTGTCTAACCACCGCTCAACACTAGTTAATAAGAACAAGTGATGATCTAGGTTGATTCAAACAAAGATCAGAGACAATTGGTAAGAGCAAGCTTATAGGGAAGACAATAAAGTAGTTGCAACGGGGTGAGTTTGCTATCCATACACTAGCTATTGTTGTTGCCAACGCTTAGCGATGTGTTACTGTCCAACAAACTACCCTTGAGTGGAAGATCATTCGGGTGATTAGTAGGGCTTGGCTTTGTCATTGCTGACTTTAGACCTGCCCCCTATCAACGTCATCGTCTATGACGACCCTTCAGGGAAACCTCATCTTCAGGATGGTTTCGCGCTTAGATGCTTTCAGCGCTTATCCTTGCCGAACGTAGCTACTCAGCAATGCACCTGGCGGCACAACTGATACACCAGCGGTTCGTCCAACCCGGTCCTCTCGTACTAAGGTCAGAGCCTGTCAAGTTTCCTACGCCCACCACAGATAGGGACCGAACTGTCTCACGACGTTCTGAACCCAGCTCGCGTGCCACTTTAATGGGCGAACAGCCCAACCCTTGGGACCTTCTCCAGCCCCAGGATGTGACGAGCCGACATCGAGGTGCCAAACCTCCCCGTCGATATGAGCTCTTGGGGGAGATCAGCCTGTTATCCCCAGAGTACCTTTTATCCTTTGAGCGATGGCCCTTCCATGCGGAACCACCGGATCACTATACCCGACTTTCGTCCCTGATCGGCTTGTAGGCCTCACAGTCAAGCCCCCTTATGCTATTGCACTCCACACACCATTACCAACGGTGTTGAGGGAACCTTGGGAAGCCTCCGTTACTTTTTAGGAGGCGACCACCCCAGTCAAACTACCCACCACACACTGTTCTCGTTGCCGAGTTAGGCACTAACGGTCAGAAGGGCGGTATTTCAAGGACGACTCCACGCTGCCTGGCGACAACGCTTCCTAGTCTCCCGCCTATCCTACACATCTAACAGCCAATGTCAATGTGAAGCTATAGTAAAGGTTCATGGGGTCTTTCCGTCCCGTGGCGGGTAATCGGCATCTTCACCGATACTACAATTTCACCGAGCGCGTGGCTGAGACAGTATCCAGATCGTTGCACCATTCGTGCAGGTCGGAACTTACCCGACAAGGAATTTCGCTACCTTAGGACCGTTATAGTTACGGCCGCCGTTTACTGGGGCTTCGGTTCAACGCTTTGAGCTTGCGCTCTAACGTCCCCCCTTAACCTTCCAGCACCGGGCAGGTGTCAGGCCTTATACGTCCGCTTTCACGTTGGCAAAGCCCTGTGTTTTTGTTAAACAGTCGCCTGGATCGATTCACTGCGGCCTCTGAGTCTATCTTAACAACAGACCCAGGAGGCGTCCCTTCTCCCGAAGTTACAGGACTATTTTGCCTAGTTCCTTAGCCACGGCTAACTCGAGCACCTGAGTGTTCTCCAC
>CBDCHN010000011.1:1702500-1987500 GCA_965217305.1 Cyclobacteriaceae bacterium | reverse complement strand
TATAAACTGGGTAAGCCCCTTTGTTGCCCCAAACACTACGCGCAATCAATGCTTTCACTTGATCCCGTAACCGTTCTTTCCCCGCTTCATAATCCTCTGGAGTATACTCAACCTCTGATTCACCGACTAGATCAACTATTCTGCTTAACATCTTATCGCTCACCTCAAAATTGTTGTAGAATTCATCGTAGGTCATGCCTTCTAGCTTCTCTTTGTTATTCTGATAATAAAGCAAGGTATACTCACGCACGGCATTGGTTGAATAAAGGGCAATCAGGAATTTGTTGCGGGAGTTGGTGGTGTCAAGTGGGACAAAGTAATCGGGCATGATGCCACCGCCGCCGTAGACCACTCTTCCTTTGCTGGTTTCGTACTTAAGTGAATCTTCGAAGTGGATACTGTCAGGATTGATCAGTTCTCCGTGCTCGAACCGGTTCGTTATGTCGTCGCCATACTCCTTGGCTCCTGCCTCGTAGGGCTTTTGGATGGAACGCCCGCTAGGAGTGTAGTAGCGAGAAATGGTGAGGCGCAGTTCGGATCCATCGTCCAGGGGAATGGGCATTTGCACCAACCCTTTGCCAAACGAGCGACGACCAACGATCAGGGCCCGGTCATTATCCTGTAGCGCACCCGCCACGATTTCGGAAGCAGAGGCACTTCCTTCATCGATGAGCACGATGATCGGTTGGTTTTCGAAAATTCCCTCGCGGTAGGCGCGGGCTTCGGAATTGTAGCGAGGTTGTTTGCCTTTGGTATAGACAATTAGCTTGTTCTCAGAGAGCATCTCATCGGCGATGTTGATGGCCTTATCCATGTATCCACCAGGATTGCCCTGCAGGTCCAGCACCAGTTTGGTCATGCCTTTGGATTTTAGATCTGCCAGGGCATCGTGAAACTCATCGTAAGTGGTAGCCGCAAACCGGCTCACTTTGATGTAGCCTACTTCATCATCAATCATGTAGCTAACGTCTACCGATTCCTGAGGAATCTTATCGCGCGTTATGGTGAAATCAATTAGGTCATCAGCGCTTCTCCGTTTAACCCCTACTTTTACCTCGGTACCTTTTTTGCCGCGTAGCAATTCAAACACCTTACGGTTATCCACGCCTACACCAGCCACCACTTCGTCATCGACCTCCACAATTTTGTCGCCACTCACCAGACCCACTTCTTCGGAAGGACCACCGCTAATGGGGGCTACTACATAAATAGTGTCTTTGATGATATCAAACTGTATACCGATTCCATCAAATTCGCCTTCGAGCTGAGATTTAGCCAATTCAAGGTCTTTGGCGGGGATGTAAACTGAGTGCGGATCAAGCTTCTCGAGCATTCGGTTGATGGCGGTTTCTACCAGCTCGTCCGTGTCTACTTCATCGACATAATCGCGCTGCACGAACGTAAGTATCTCCTTAAACTTAAGGTAACCACTGATTAGGTTGTTCTGAGTTGTGTTTCCGTCGGCCATGGTGGCCCCGATGAGGATACCGGCTGCCACCGCAATGGTCAGCAACAGGGGTAGACGAATCTGGAAATCGGAATTTTTTTTGCTACTCACGGTACTGCTTTTGGTTTAAAATTGATGAATGAATCGTCTGTTCCAATTGTTAGCGTACAGAACATTATAAAGAAGGCAGGAGTTGTTCAAGCTAACAATTAATTTTCTAAAATTAACATAAATCCTCAGGTTTCGTTCTTTAAAGTTGAATATAAAAGTACAAACGCTTAATTTTAGTTATTCCTTGCAACGGTGCGTTTTATATCGTTGCGTGCTTGTTTGATTAGAATTTATTCCTTGATACGATAACAACAATGCCCATCAACACCCATCGGCGGATTGCGGAACTAGTGGATGACAATTATGCCTACGCGGCAGTGCTGTATTATTTTGGTATAAAGTTTTATGATTTTGATCAAGCGACGTTGGCGCAAGCGTGCAGGAAGCGCGGGCTTAGGGTGGAACAAGTGATTGCCGGGCTTGAGTCGGTTTATGAGTACTCGCCAGTGCGTCCCTTGCCGTTGGCTACTTATCCTATTGATCTGGTGGTGGCTTACTTGAAGCATACGCACTTCGTGTTCATTAAAGAAAAGCTGCCTTATTTATCCAAGCTCATTCATAACTTGCAAAATTCTGACCAGGATGAGGTAGTAAAAGACCTCCGTTTCATCTTTCCGCTATTCGTAGAAGATCTAATCCACCACATTTACCAGGAAGAAGACGAGCTTTTTTCTTACATTCTCACCCTGCATCGCATCCACCGCGAACCGAATCTTTCTCCGCAGGTGTACTACGACTTGGAAAAGCACACTATCCAAGATTTCGCAGTGCATCACAGCGCCGACGACGATGACATGGAGGGCATTCGGAACATTGTTCACAACTATGACACGCGCCGAGCCAGTAGCCTTCACCTGCGGGTGGTGTATGCTGAGCTACAGGAGTTTGAACGAGACTTGAAGGTGCACGCCAGTGTCGAGAATGAAATTCTGTTCCCCAAAGCGCTTGCTCTAGAAAAGCAGGTGAAGGAAATACTACGCGCAAAAGCGAGCCTCAATTAAGTGGGGCGCGTGATGGGTATTGATTACGGACTCAAGCGCACCGGCTTGGCAGTGACCGATCCGCTTCGGATTATTGCCACCCCCCTGGAAACGGTGCGCACCCACACCCTTATCTCTTACTTGCAATCCTATTGCCAGACCGAGCCGGTAGATACTTTTGTGGTGGGTCTTCCTAAAAAACTTGACAATAGCGATACCCATATCACCCAAGCGGTTCGTATTTTTGTGCGGCTGCTCAGCGATAAATTTCCCGAACAGCAGGTGCATTTGCACGATGAACGTTTTACCTCCAAAATGGCGTTGGAAGCAATGGTTGCCGGAGGCACCACCAAGAAGTACCGACGAACGAAAGGCAATATTGATAAAGTAAGTGCCACCATCATACTACAGTCTTACCTAGCAGCAATTTCATGATCTATCCTATTGTGCTCTACGGCGACCCGATCCTAAAAAAACGCGGTGAAGACGTGACATCAGACACTATCGATGTGAAGCAGCTCAGCGAAGATATGTTCGAAACGATGTATCAGGCGAACGGTATCGGGCTGGCTGCCCCCCAGATTGGCTTGAGTCTCCGGATGTTTGTGGTGGACAGTTCGCCCATCGACGAAGAGGAAGGGCGCGAGGGCTTCAAGCGGGTGTTTATCAATCCGGAAGTGATAGAATCATTGGGGGATGCCTGGAACTTTGAGGAGGGGTGTTTGAGTATTCCCGGCATTCGCGCCGATGTGCAACGCCCTCTGGCGGTTACGATTCGCTATCAGGACGAGGACTGGCAAGAACACACCGAAACGCTGGACGGAATGGCCGCCCGCATTGTGCTGCACGAGTACGATCACGTGGAGGGCGTGCTGTTTACGGATCGGATTAACGGACTAAAGCGACGTTTGCTAAAGGGAAAGCTCAACAGCATCACCAAGGGGCAAGCCAAGGCCGATTACAAGGTGAAAACTCCGATCAAGTTGGCCCGACGGTAAACTTATGGCTAGACGTTCGTGCCGCGTGGATCAAAATGATTCTCTCATCACTTTGCCATTCAATGCTCCTTGCTTGATACCTCTTATTCTTGCAATATTTCTGTCTCTCACCCCCAAACCTGTCTCTGCTCAGCCCGTCTACCAACAAGTTTACGAAGCGCACCCGCGCTACCGCGAGCCGAGCATCACCACCCGCCGCTTTAGGCACCGCGATATTGAACCGCTGCTGCTTCAACTAAAGAACGATCTAGAATTCACGGTAACCCGCCTGGGCGAATCGGTGGAGGGGCGCGCCATTTACGATGTGTCGTTCGGACACGGACCCACCACAGTGCTGCTGTGGTCGCAGATGCACGGCAACGAACCCACCGCCACCATGGCCGGGCTAGATTTGTTCAACTTCGTGCACAGCGACACCGACACCGCACTGGCTGGGGTGCGGCAAACGATTCTGGATAGCCTTACGGTGCACTTTGTGCCGATGCTCAACCCCGACGGGGCCGAGGTGTACCAGCGGCGCAACGCGCTCAACATCGACCTGAACCGCGATGCTCAACTTCTGCGCTCTCCCGAATCGCGTATCCTCAAGGCCCTACGCGACTCGGTTAACGCTGACTTCGGGTTCAACCTGCACGACCAGAGCATCTACTACGCCGCTGGCGCTACTGCCAAACCAGCGACTATTTCGTTTCTGGACCCGCCCTTCAACGAGGAAAAAGACACCAGTGCGGTACGCAACCGGGCCACCCAGCTTATTGTACTGCTTAACCAAGGGTTGCAACACTACATTCCGGGGCAGGTGGGGCGTTATGACGACACCTTTGAGCCCCGCGCCTTCGGCGACAATATGCAGCGCTGGGGCACCTCTACGGTACTCATCGAGTCGGGCGGTTACGCCAATGACCCCGAGAAGCAAACGATTCGGCAACTTAACTTTATGCTGCTCGCCACCGGCTTGCACGCCATCGCTACCCAGCGCTACGCTGGCGAACAACTTTCTGATTATCAGGATATTCCGCGCAACGACCGCCGCCTGTACGACCTGGTGATCCGCAATGTGCGGTACGAGGCAGACGGCCAATTGCGCACCGCTGATTTAGGGATTCTTCGGGAGGAAGTGCCGTTCAACGGGCACCGTGACTTCTTTTACCGTAGCCGCATTCAGGAACTGGGTGATTTATCGAGAAACTACGGTTACCAAGAGCTAGACGCCACGGGCCTGGTGGCGGTGCCGGGCCGGGTGCACCGTCGGACGCGCCGCAGTGTGCGTGCCCTGAAACGCATCAGGGCTGATCGTCTGCTCCGGCGTGGGTATACCACCGTGCGGGTGAAGAAAAAGCTAGAAAACGTCGACAACTTGCGTAAAACTACGCCCCTAGACTTGGTTTTTAAGGATGAAGAACCCTTCTACGGGGTATTACTGGGCAATCGCCCCAATTTCATTCTGGAGAAAGATGGCAAGCCCCAGTATGCGGTAGTAAATGGTACGCTGCACAAACTATAGCCAATCTCTCATCTTTTCGTCACCGGTGGGCAACTGCCTTTTCAGGTAGGCTTCCAACGCTGCTACGTCGTGCGGCGCATAGGTGTTTTTGCTAACAGACAACTTACTCATTCTATCCAGACGGAAGTTACGAAAGTCCTGCCGTAGCTGACAGTAAGCAATTACGAGCCAGGCGTTGCTATGACGAACCGCACTCACCGGCTCGATGCTTCGCTCAGTGAACTCGCCACTGCCGGGCGAAAAATACTGCATCTGCACCACGCGTTGCTGCGTGATGGCTTGCTGTATCTGTTTCAGGTGAACGGCATTCGGGGTGTCTGATGAGTTCATAAGTTTGATATGGAGTAGCACTAAAATAAAAAAATTTGGAAAAACGGGAATTTAAATAAGATTTTTTTGTTTAACTTAGGCTGGGGAAAAGTTAAACAATTTGTTTTGGTTTTTTCTGCGAGTAACACTTTTTGATCTATAGTCTTCTTCCAATGTCTAAACATGCTAATTTTTTACTAATTCACTTATGAAATGTTCAGTGAAGGGTGTACGACAAGATGCAGGTTAGCATGAGTTTTCAATAGCATGTAGGACTCTATACCACTGGTTGCTTTTCTGAGCTACCCGTAAGTTAGCCACTTGTTGCGCTCCCTGCATGGTCCAGCGTTGTCCAGAGAGTTTCAAGCGCTGCTGAATGACTTGGCGAATGGCGGATTCTATTGGTCCTGAACCAATCAGATAGCCCTGTTTGCGAAAAGTGCCGTACTGCATCCGATCTTTATGATTGCGGTAATAGCTCAGCAGTGCTTGCTGTTTTTGTTTAGCCTTCCCTTTTAGGCTCATCAAAGCCACATTAGCGATCACCAGGCTAACCGCATCCCCGAAGAGCAAATCTTCCTGCTGCTGTATCCATTCGTTTCGCTGCTGCTCATCAGAGAAGGCTTCTTTAGCAAACTCGCAGAGCTTTTCTTTGGCATGAAAATAATCCAGTATCTGCACCGCATCAGGGTATTGCTCTTCTACCCAGCGCCATATCCAGCGGGCCCCGTCACAAAGCCAGACCATATTGGGTAATCTGTCGGTGAGCAAAGAGAGCTTCTCAAAGAATGGCTCACATTCCCCTAGGTGGGCCACATAGCGGGAGTTTTGGATGAAGTTACGCTGTTCATTTTCTGGCAGTAAGGCTTCTTTAGCGAACACCCGCCCCAGTTTAAGCTCTTTCCAACTTTCTTCCCTGGTCAAAACCATGCCCCCGTCCATCATGCCATAATGCACCTCCTCTTCTAACCAACCGGCATGATCTTGCCCTTGATCCAGGCTCTCTTGCTCTAACTGCTGCCCATAAAAATGAGATATCCGCTCTATCTGCTTAGCATTGATCTGAACCCCAGCCAGTTTTTCCAACAGCATACTGCCTTCTGAAAACACCACACTTTGGCCTACCAAACAGACGAGTTCTTGTAAGTAAGCACTTATCTGAAACGGTGCTTGATTGGCTAATACATGATCTTTATGCACAGTGATGCTACCAAACTTTGTCACAAGCTTTTTTTTTGATTGCGGTCTCTGGGCAATTTCCCCATGCTCTCTTGTAGTAGTTCTTCGGAGAGTGAACCAATGAACTGCTCATAACTCTTCTCATAAGCATAGCCGCTGGTTTGCCCTTCCTGGCTTTTCTCCCAGGCTTCTAACTTCTCTAAAAACATCGCGGTGGCTTTCTCCTTGTCGATCATAGCATTGTCTTTTTGCCTCAATATAATAACTTCCTGCATCTTGTCGTACACCCTTCAGTGAAGATATACTAAAGCATACGTTGGAGATTACTCAAATTGGTTATTGGGATTGTGATATTCAAAACGACCGCAAATACTTAAGCCCTCAGTTTCGGGCTATGTTTGGGTACGATGAATACGAACCCGATACGATGAGCATTTGGTCAGAAGCTCTGCATCCCGACGATCATCAGCGGGTAAACTTGACCTATGAGCACCATATCGTTTCACGAGGAGCGCACCCTTTTCGGGTGAAAACGCGGTATTATCACCGCAATGGATCGCTAATGTGGATGCAGTGTCAGGGCAGAGTGGTTGCTTGGGATAAAGAGGGCCACCCCCTGCGCATGGTAGGAAGCCACGTGGACATTACCAAGGAGCAACAGGCTACAGAAGCGCTCCAGCGCTATCAAAACGTACTAACCGCGTTAAACAGAATTGCTACCAACAACCAGTTAAATGCTGAACAGCAAATCAATGCTGCTCTAAAGGCAGTTTCTAGCTATCTGGAGCTGCCATTGGGGATTGTGAGCCAAATTAGGGACGATGAATATGAGATAACGAACATCTCTAATACGGAAACCTTGGCGTTAGAGGCAGGACAAAAACTTGCGCTTAGCGAAACTTATTGTAGTATCACCTTTCAGGCCGATCAGGCGGTAGGGATTCATCATGTAAGTGAAACCCAATGGGCGGCGCACCCCTGTTACCAAACGATGGGACTAGAAACGTACATCGGTGCCCCGGTGAAGGTACGCGGTGAGCGCTACGGAACTGTCAACTTCTTGTCCCCTACGCCACGCAACCATCTCTTCAGTTCGTACGATCTCGAGTTTATAGCGCTACTGGCCAACTGGGTAGGATATGTCCTGGAATGGCGTAACACTAGGTACATGCTCGAGCGGATGGTGCGAGAACAAACGGACACTCTGGAAAAGCGCAATCGGCAATTAGCTGAATTTGCCTTTCTGAACGCTCATAAGATGCGCGGACCCTTGGCTCGAATTTTAGGTTTGGTAGAAGTGTTTCCGCTGACCAATTCGCGCGCTGAAGAAAAAGAGTGTCTTCAGTTCATCGCTCAGTCGGCTATGGAGTTGGATGCAGCTATTAAAAATGCTGCTAGTACCTTAGGAGCATTTAATGCGTTAAACGGTTTTTCAAAAATTTCTGACCTGCTCACTCCAACGGGTGTGGAAGAGCGTACCGGGGGCTAAAGCTGGCGAGTCGCAAGCACCGTTGCTTCCAGATTGGCAGTCTTTTTTTGAGGTCGCTGTAATATTTTGCTGTCCAACTGCAACCAATAGGTCAAACAGCAAGCCGTGGAACAGCAATTTATCCGTACCATCTCCGAACATCAAGCAATTATCCATCGAGTGTACCGGGTGTACCGAGACACTCCAGAAGATCGCGAAGACCTATTCCAAGAGATTGTTTATCAACTCTGGAAAGCCTTTTCTGCTTTCCGTGGACGGTCACGCATCAGCACCTGAATGTACCGGATTGCCTTGAGTACGGCGATGGCGAAGTACCGCAGAAGGTCATCAATGGTGCGCACCACGTCGCTCGATGGAATCGAGGTGGCAACGTCCGCATTGCCAAGAACCCATCCTAAACAGGAACTGCTACACCGCGCTATTGCTACTCTGAGCGCCGCCGAAAAAGCAGTCATTACCTTATATCTGGACGACTACCGCTACGAAGAAATTGCTCAGATTACCGGTATGTCTACCAACCACGTAGGAGTGAAACTCAATCGTATCAAACAAAAACTTATTCACCAATTAAACCCCCCAACATCATGAATTTTGACGAACTAAAACAAACCTGGCAGTAAGAAAACGAAGTGAAAAGCGAACAGCAGCTCCACGAAATGACCAAGCAACGCGTGCGTTCGGTTTTTGCAAAGATAAAACTGCGCGCCATCCTAGAATCGGTAGCCCTTCTGCTTGCCCTGCTGGTGTTTTTCACCGGACTGGATGCTAATCAAAATGCTGCCTGGGTGAATGCACTATTCGCGTTGGCTATTCTGGTAGGAGTGTCAAATAACTGGCTGTTGTATCGCCGAACGACCCTTAGTGCCAAAGGAGAAAGTCTGATCACGTCGCTGCGGGGCGTCAGTCATCAACTACAGTGGCAAATTAGATTGGTAGTTGCCTTTTCCACTCTACTGTTCATTGGTGCGTTTGCTTTTCTGCTGTGGCGTGTACCCCTAACCGATCAAAAGCTTCTGCTGGTATTTTTGATATTGCCCACTATCATTGGCATTCGCACGTGGTTTGAAGTAAGACAATGGCAACGAAACCTAAAAGTGGTGCGGCAAAGCTTGGCAGAACTGAAATGAACGCAAATTCTGGAAAATATATTGACCTTTACCAATTCAAATCGAGGATAGAATTTCAGTTGCTGCCCATGTCAATTGCCAAGAGTACTGACAAGTGATAGCGGTTTAACTTAGTAGGAAACCTCCCACAATCGCACACTGCCGTCGGCGTGGGAGCTAAGCAACCGATTCCCTTCTTGGTTAAAGTACAAATACTCCTGATCGAACACCCGAATGTCTTTACTGGGGGGAACAAACCCCTTCCGCCGCAGTTTGGCCACCGAAAAGGCGTACAGGTGTCCGTTGTCCAGACTGTCTTTCTCGGTGCCCCCCACCAGCAAAAACCGACCGTTGGGAGTAAACGCTACCGTCTCTACAATGCGCAGGTTCGGAAACTGAAGCGTGTTCACCAGTTCACCGGTCTGGGTGCGCCACACCCGCACCGAACCATCGGGACTGGCCTGCGCTCCGGCGGCCAGCAGGCTGTCGCCGGGCGACAAGCGCGCCGCTTTAATCGAGCCGGTGAACCCAGTAAAGGTGCGCACTAGCGACGGCACGCTGTCGGGGGCCACATTCCACAGCTTCACCTCCTGGTTGCGGCTGCCCGACACCAGCTGCTGATCGTCTTCCGTCCAGTCCAGTTGGTTAACGTCGGCATCCCCCTCTTCGGGCTTGCCGCCCGGCGCGTGCTGGTCGGGGGCGTGCACCAGGGTGTGCAGGGGCTGCTCAGGCCACTCCTGCGGGTCGGCCGCTGAGATGTCCCACAGCTTGATCTGCCCGGCCTCGTTGCCCGAGGCGAGCCGCTGCCCGTCGTTCGATTTGCGCAATCCCTCGATGCTGGCAATATCGGTTAGGGTTTTCACCACTTCGCCGTCCTCTACCCGCCACGCCCGAATTTTCATGTCCTCTCCGCCGGTGATCAAGTACTGCCCATCGCGGGTGAAGGTGACCGCTTCGGTTTCGGCTTCAGCGTACCGGGTCCACACCGTATCGCCGTTAACGCGCCACAGGCGCACCGACGAATCGCCCTTGGCCACGGTGGCCAGCAGGGTTTCGTCGGGCGAGAACTCAGCTTTTTCTACCGAAGTGGGATGCGCCATCTTTTGGTCGCGCTGCCCGTCTTCGTCGCCCATGCGCACCCACAGGGTATTTAGCTGAATGGATGTCTCTTTTTTAACGGGAGCCGGATCCGCCGCGGTGGTTTCGGACGACTCAGGACGAGGCCGACACTGACTCAGCAGCAGTACGATGAGCCATCCAGTGAAAAAGGGTAGTGGTTTAATCATATCCAGTGGGTTATTCTACGATACCGTAGCGCCGGTCGGCCTCCCGGCGCGAAAAAGCGTTGAAGTGCCACCATTCGGTGGTGATGGGTGAAAAGCCCGCCCGCGTCATCGCGTCACGCAGCAACCGCCGGTTCGCAATCTGTTCGGGGGTAAGCTTTCCCTGAGCAAGCAGTTCCTCTTCCTTCGTCGGGTAGGCCAGCACCCCAAAGTAGTCAAAATCGGTACCCATGTCAATTGGTTGGCCGCTAACATCAGCGATGGTAAGGTCAACCGCCGCGCCATAGTTGTGAATTGAGCCTTCTTGCGGATTGGCCACGTACTTGGGCTTTTCGGCTAGGGGGTAAGCCAGCGTATCCCACAGAATTTGCTGCACCCGGCGGGGCCGCACCGCGTCGAACACGTAAAGCGTGTAACCCGGGGCGCGTTCCTTCAAGAAGACATTGGCCTGGGCCAACCGACGGGCGGGTTCAGCTTGCAGATAGGCATTTTCCAGGTCACCGTACACGTCTGCTCCCACAAAATTATTGGTGGTGCTGTAGCGAAGGTCTACCTGAATGGTAGAATCAACCGCTTGCACGTTCACCAGTTCCTTGTCAATAAGGCTCTGCTCCAGCGGCCCCACGCTTGCGGAGGCTGGCAACGGAGCTCCCGGCGGTTCCGACCCGCTGTCCACTGGGGTTTGCGTAGATTCCTCCGTAACCGTCCGACAGCCCATTCCCAGAATCAGTATGCCAATGGCTAATCTTCCTGTCATTGTTTTTCGAGCCCCCTTGTCTGTGCGCCGCACGAGCGCACGGCCTTAAATCTAACCATTCCTTTCACATTCGCCACATTTTACCTAAGTTTCGTCGTCACGCAACCCCTTATCTGCATGGACGGCCCCGCCATCGTTATCACCCAAGGATTGTTTGCCACCAACAAGGCCAAGACCGCCCACGGTCTGGTGCGCGATTCGTCTCGCTACCGCATCTTGGCCGTGATCGACTCCGCAGCGGCGGGGCAGGATGCCGGAACGGTGCTCGACGGCACCCCGCGGGGCATCCCAATTTACGCCTCCCTCGCTGATTTTCAGCGGCAATCGCCCGAACCGGCGCAGCATTGCTTGGTGGGCGTGGCGGGCAAGGGCGGACGCATTCCTCCCGGCATGCTCGAGGTGGTGAAAGAAGCCCTCGGGGCCGGGATGCACATCGTGAGTGGCCTGCACGAATTTATGGGCGACCTGCCGGAATTGCAAGCGCTGGCCGAAGCAAAAAAATTGACCATCACCGACATCCGCCGCCCCAAGCCGAAGGACCAACTTGCTTTCTGGACGGGCAACATTCGGCAGGTGCGCTCCCTGAAACTGGCGGTGCTGGGTGTCGACTGCAACGTGGGCAAGCGCACCACCGCCCGTCTGCTACTGCACGCGTTGCGCGACGCCAACGTCAGCGCCGAGATGATCTACACCGGGCAAACCGGCTGGATGCAGGGCAACCGCTACGGTTTCATCTTCGACTCCACCTATAACGACTTCATCTCCGGCGAACTGGAAGCGGCCATGCTGCGCTGCTACCGCGAAGCGCAGCCCGATGTAATCTTGTTGGAAGGACAAAGCTCGCTGCGCAATCCCAGTGGACCCGGCGGGGCCGAGTTTCTGCTGTCGGGGCAGGCCCGGCACGTGGTGCTGCAGTGCGCTCCGAACCGCATCTACCACAGCGGCTTCGAAGAAGAAGGCTGGGAGTTGCCTTCGGTGACCAGCGAGGTGGAGTTGATTCGTGCCTACGGCTCCGAGGTAATCGCGCTGACGCTGAACACGCAAAGATTAAGTTTGAATGAGGCCCGCCGCCACCAGCGGCAGTTGCAGCAGGAGCTGGAGTTGCCGGTGTTGCTGCCGATGGAAGATGGGTTGGATAAGCTGGTGAAGTTGATTCGGGGGTTGATTGAGTCTCATGGTTGATTTTTCAGAGAGCGAGGATAGATGCCAAACACGTAGAGATTGCTGATTCTCCTGAAGACTTGGTTCGGAGGTGGAAAGAAGAAAAACTGATTTTATGAAAAATTTAAATCTACCCTTTTCAGCAAAGCACAGCCACCATCTAGCCCCAGAGAAAGTCATCCAATAACTAACATCTGACCATCCACAAGATCATCTAGCCTCTAACCACCTAGAAGTTTCTCTATGAAAATCACCCACCTCCGCGTACGCCACGAAGACCTGGAACTCACTCGCCCCTACACCATTGCCTACCGGTCGGTGGATAGGGTGAGCAACTGCATTGTAGAGCTGGAAACCGACACTGGAAACGTCGGCTGGGGCGCAGCCAACCCCAGCAAGGCCGTCGTTGGGGTAGACGTGAACGACACCCGGGCGGCCCTGTCCGATGAGGCCAATGCCTGGCTGGTGGGCACCGACGTCCGCGATTTGCAAACCCTGTGCTGTCGGGTGCAGCAGAAGTTTGCTAACCAGCCCGGAGCCGCGGCCGCCCTGGACATGGCCCTGCACGACCTGTTCGCCCAGCACCTGGGTGTGCCCCTGGCCCGCTACCTGGGGCAGTGCCACGCCTCAATGCCTACCTCCATCACCATCGGCATCAAGAACGCGGCCGATACCCTAACTGAGGCGGAAGAGTACGTCGGACGAGGCTTCACCTGCTTAAAAGTGAAGCTGGGTCACGCGCCGGAAGAAGACGTGGAGCGATTAGTGAAACTGCGCGAAGCGCTGGGAGATAAAATCGTGATCCGGGTGGATGCCAACCAAGGGTATTCATTTGAGCAACTCGAAACGTTTTACCGCCAAGCCTGCTCGCTCAACCTGGAGCTGATCGAGCAGCCACTGTCCGTAGCGCAGACCAGCGACTACCGGCAACTGCCCGCTGAGATCAGGCGACTGGTTGCCCTGGACGAATCGCTGGTGACTCCGGCCGATGCCGCACACTTGGTGGCTCCCCCCGGGGCCGGAGGCATCTTCAATATCAAGCTAATGAAGTGCGGCGGACTCACGCCCGCCCGTGAGATTGCTACCATCGCCAAGAGCTCCGGGGTGGACCTCATGTGGGGCTGCAACGACGAGAGCATTATCAGCATTGCCGCTGCCCTGCACTTGGCCTTGGCCACGCCCCACACCAGATATCTCGACCTCGACGGCAGCCTCGATTTGGCCCGCGACGTGGTATCCGGTGGGTTTGTGCTAAGAAATGGTGTGCTATCCGTGACCGATGCGCCGGGTTTGGGGGTGAGAAGAATATAAGAAACCATGAAGATCAAAAAATTCTGGAATGCCGATAAGATTGTAAGCATTACCGCACTAATTGTAGGGGTCGGTTCGCTGTTTGTCATTGTTTATCAAACTACATTAATCCGCCAAGCGCAGTACGCCTCAGTGCTGCCTTATCTGGAAATATACCCCAGTCAGTCTAGCAACGAATATTTAAAATGGAATTTGTCCAATACTGGGCTTGGCCCGGCCATAATCAAAGACGTGCGAGTGCGATATCAGGGCGAAGTGTATGAAGGCGATTTGGGTCCTTTTTTCAACGAGCACTTTAAATCTGCTGGGCCTCTGTATTTGAATGGGATTAGAAACGGGAATCTGATACCTGCCGGAAATGACCAAACCCTAATTGGCGGGGATACCACACAGAACAAGGGATTGCAACGGTTTTTCAGCACTTACTACAGCGAAGAAGACACAATCATCAACATCCCGGTGTTGGAAATCACCTATAGTTCCATTTATGGCGAAACCTGGATTGTTACGATGGATGAGACTATCCCCAGAAAATTGAAGAATTAGTGCGGCGTGATCATCTGTCGCCACGAATTGATGCATAAAAGCCTACAACCGAAATGGGTGCTTGTCTTATTTTCGGGCACCCCGGTGATCACCGGAAGGGGCCTCCGGGCGGGCAGGGTGTAAGAACATGATTAATCATGTTCTTACACCCTGCTGGGGCACGCTTCGAGCGACTCAGTGAGTGACATGATGCTATAATTCCTCACTGTTTTGTAAAGCAGCGTTGCCTTTTTGTAAAGTTTGTTTTACTTTAGGGTAAACAAATCACGTAATGATGAATCCATTCGAAGAGTATTTCAGGAGTGACAAAGACTTCTTGCTTCATCCCCGCTACCGCCGCGTAGGAATGTGGATATGCCTGTTGGCGATTCCTACTGTAGTAGTAATCGATCGTGTTCTCCGGTCAGCATTCAACTTAGGGTTCGAGTACTGGATTGAATGGGGACTGTACATGATGCACCTGCCGCTGAGCATCGGACTTTACCTCATGCTGTTTTCTCAGGAGAAAAATGAAGATGAATTTTATCTTAGCTTACGTTTGCGTGCTATTGCTCGAGGAGTGATTATGATTGTAAGTGCAGTGGCTCTACTGCCAGTGTTTGCTAACTTGCACAGTTTCATCATTGAAAGAGAAATAATGTTGCCCGACGTAGGAGGCAATATGGCTGTATGTACTTTGCTGTTAGTGTATGCTAACTTTGCGTACGCCTATAGCAAGTCCCGCATTGCTCAGGATGATTAACCACCTCAAGGTCGCTCGAGCCAGGCATAACCTCACCCAAGAGCAACTGGCCGAGCAAGTAGGCGTGTCTCGGCAATCTATCAACTCCATTGAGAAAAACCGCTACGTGCCCTCTACCATGCTGGCCCTCAAAATTGCCCGCGCCCTCCACACCACCGTAAACGCCCTCTTCGAACTCGAAGAAACCGACTGAACAGGAATACCTACCTTCCGGGCAAGAAAATTGTACGAAAACCCTACCTTGCCTTCGTTAACCTTCTACATTACCCAAAGCCCCCTTTTATGCCCCTTCATCATTCGTTATTCCTTGTTCGAGGTTCGTTATTTATTACCTTCCTGATCGGAACCATCTTCCTGGCAACTGCCCAAGAGCGCCCGCTGGTCACTCCGGCCGCGGTGCCGCCGCCCTTTACCTCGCACCTCAACGACCCCTGGGTCGACTCGGTGCTCAATGCGCTCACTCCCGACGAGCGCGTGGCGCAACTCTTCATGCTGCGGGCCCACTCCAACAAAAACGAAGCGCACGTGCAGTCGCTGCTCAAACTGATCAACGAGCACAAGGTGGGCGGACTGGTGGTGTTTCAGGGCGGGCCGGGGCGGCAAGCCCGGATGCTCAACCGCCTGCAAGAAGCCGCGGAGGTGCCGCTGTTCGTGGCCATGGACGCCGAATGGGGCGTAGGCATGCGCCTCGACAGCGCGGTGAGCTATCCCTACCAGATGACGCTCGGGGCTATCCGCAACACCCAACTGCTCTACCAAATGGGGCAGCAGGTGGCCCGCGACCTCAAGCGGGTGGGTGTGCACTCTAACTTCGCCCCGGTGGTCGACGTGAACAACAATCCCAATAACCCGGTGATCAACTACCGCTCGTTTGGTGAAGACAAGGACAACGTGGCGGTCAAGGGACTGGCCTACATGCAGGGTCTGCAAGACGAGCGCGTGCTCACCACCGCCAAGCACTTCCCTGGTCACGGCGACACCGACACCGACTCGCACAAAGCGCTGCCGCAGATCAACCACAACCTGGACCGGCTCACCTCGGTAGAGTTGTATCCCTTTCTTAAGCTGATCGAGGCGGGCGTGGGTGGCGTGATGGTGGCTCACCTCGACATTCCGGCCCTAGATTCTACCGGCGTGCCCTCTACCCTGTCGAAGCCCATCATTACCGACCTGCTAAAGGAGCAAATGGGTTTTCAGGGCCTGATTGTGACCGACGCGATGGACATGAAGGGCGTAACGAAGGGCAATGAGCCCGGCGTGGTGGATAAAGATGCCATGCTGGCCGGTAACGATATCCTGGAGCTGACCGAAAACGTGCCCCGCGCCATTGCTGAAATTCGCCAGGCCATCAACGAAGGGCTGATCAGCCAGGAAGACATCGACGCGCGTTGTCGCAAGCTGCTGGCCGTGAAGCGCTGGGTGGGCCTACAGCAGTACCAACCCGTGAAAGTAAGTGACATTGCCGCCGAGATGAATACCCCCACGGCCGAACTGCTCAACCGCAAGCTGATGGAAGGGGCGCTCACCGTGTTGCGCAACGAAGACGATCTAATGCCGCTGCGCCGCCTGGACACGCTCCGCGTCGCTTCGGTGTCGATGGGAGCGACCAGACCGACGGCTTTCCAAAAGATGCTAGAGCTGTATACCGGAGTGAAGCACTTCACGCTGGCTGCCCAGGCCACCGCTGAGCAGGTGCAGCAGACCAAGCGGCAACTAAAGGACTACGATCTGGTGATTGCGGGGGTGCACGACGACAGCAAGTACCCCCGAAATAGCCTAAAATTTTCGAGTACACTAATTAGTTACACTAAGGAGCTGGCCACGCAGCCGAACACCATTCTGGCGGTATTTAAGAACCCTTACGTGCTGGCCAAACTGCCCGGTGTGGAGCAGGCCGACGGCCTGATTGTGACCTACCAGGACAACGCGGATGCTGAGGAACTGGCCGCCCAGTTGATTTTCGGAGGGGTGAGTGCCAGCGGACGGTTGCCGGTAAGCGTGGGCAATACCTTTGCGGTGGGTGAGGGGCTGGAGGTGACGGGCGACCTGCGCTTCGGCTACGCGCTGCCCGAAGAGGTAGGCATGAATTCAGCGGTGCTCTACGGACGCATCGACTCGCTGGTGCAGCAGGCCATCGATGCCAAAGCGACGCCGGGCTGCGAGGTGCTGGTGGCCCGCCACAAGAAGGTGGTGATGTACAAAGCCTACGGCGAGCACGTGTATCACGATACCATAAAGGTGAAGCGCAGCGACTTATACGATCTGGCGTCTATCAGCAAGATCGCCTCGGCGCTGCCCGCTATCATGAAACTGCACAGCGAGGGCAAGTTCGACCTCGACGCCAGCATCGACGACTACCTGCCCTACTTCAAAGGGTCTAACAAAGCGGGCGTTCCGTTTCGGGACATCCTGGCGCACCAGGCCCGCTTCAAACCCTGGATTCCGTACTGGACCAGCACCCGCCGCCGCAACGGCAGCTACCGCTGGTTCACCATCAAAGAAGATTCGTCGCGCCGCTTCCCCGTGAAACTAGCCGACGACATGTACTTGCACCGCAACTACCAGAAGAAAATCTTTCGCGCCATCAAAAAGTCGCCATTAGAAGCAGAAGCCAAGTACTTATACTCAGGATTGCTGTTTTATCTACTTCCCACCATCGTCGAGAAGCTAAGCGGTGAAGACTACCTCACCTACTTGTACCAAAACTTCTACGAACCGCTGGGTGCCACCACGCTCACCTACAACCCACTGGACAAGTTTCCGGCCGATCGCATTGTGCCCACCGAAAACGACTACCTGTTTCGGCGGCAGCCCATCGCCGGGCGGGTGCACGACGAAGGAGCCATCATGATAGGCGGAGTGTCGGCCAACGCTGGCTTGTTCACCGATGCCAACGATCTGGCCAAGTTGATGCAAATGTATCTAGACAAAGGCGAGTACGGTGGGCAGCGCTACATCGATGCCGCCACGGTGGAAGAGTTCGTCCGCTATCAGTTTCCGGACAATGACAACCGCCGCGGGCTGGGCTTCGACAAGCCCTACTTCGAGCGTTCGGAAGACGGCAACGCTGCGGTGAGTGCCAGCGACGCCAGTTTTGGGCATTCGGGGTTCACCGGCACCTTCACCTGGGCCGATCCGGAGTATGATTTGGTGTACGTTTTTTTATCAAACCGGGTGCACCCCACCCGCGACAACTCCCGTTTGTACCAGTTGAACACCCGCACCAAAATTCAGCAGGTGCTCTATGACGCCATTGATCAAGTCGCTATGTAGCGTATCCTAAGCAGAAACCAACCCAGTGCCCCCGGTCATAGTGCTTCTCAGTGGTCGATCC
The DNA here is from genome assembly GCA_965217305.1 of Cyclobacteriaceae bacterium. Taxonomy (GTDB): domain Bacteria; phylum Bacteroidota; class Bacteroidia; order Cytophagales; family Cyclobacteriaceae; genus Tunicatimonas. The sequence goes on along the minus strand of CBDCHN010000011.1, from coordinate 1,969,243 downwards.
GCGCCAGTGAGGCCAGGTCGGGAGGGTCATCGTGCCCTTCGCAGTGATACGTTTTTTGCAACTCTCCTTGATGGATCAAAAAAACGCCCGGCATCCGATAACTCTTTACAGACAATTCGTTTGGTGCTTCCTTCTTCCAGGGTCGGGTTCGCAATGGTACCGTCAGAAGTTGAGACAGCGAGGCCTGCTTTAAGTTGAACAAGCTCTGTAGGCGGCAATCAGCATCGTTAACGTACGCTACCTTGTCTAGTTCAGTCCTCTGAAATGCATTCGTGTTTCTATCGGTACAAACCAGCACCAACTGCGTTCCCTGCTGCTCTACCGAGGAGCGCTGCTGAGCAGTATTGGCCAGCCATGTCCGGAACAGCGGTGAATAGGTAGGAGGCACAAAAACCAGCAGCACCGGTCGTTCGTGGGATAGCGATAACAGGTCTTGCCGCCGGTTGGTGTAGATGCGTGCGATAGTTTCTGAAAGAGGCCCGCTCGGATTAGTGTGTGCCTGCTCAGGAAATCGCCACTGGTTGAAGATGTGGTAGAGAATCATGGCAAACGGGGCCAGCCATAATAAATCTTTGGCCGAAAAATACAAAGCCATCGGCAAAGTGAAATCCTGCGACAACACACTTTGCCACACCGCAAGGGTGCCGGCTATTTTAACGGTGAACCCAACCGCAACCACCAGAGAATGTTTGACAACGTCGAAGGATGCCACGTAATATCCTAAGCCAAAGAGTATCGCGCTCACGCCAATAAGTTGCCAGGGAAATAAAAGAGATGGCTCAGGCAGTTTGGCCCAGCGAAACAGTGGGTCGGTGAACAGGGCAAAAATAAGTCCCCAAACCACATTGACAACACCGGCAAAGCGAAGCGCAATATCAACCCATTCTGCTGATTTTTTCATAGTGCTACGCGCTGGGCTCTTTTGATTTGCCATACCCGAACCAAAATAATTCCCAACGGGATGAGCCAAACCATATCATTCATAATAAGATGAAAGATATACTTTTTTGTAAGATTTTGCTCCATCACCGCAAAATAAAACCCAACCGCCCCGACGAGCTTCGATAGAAACCCTGCTCCAACTAAAAACCATAAGCGAGTTGGGTACACTGCCGCGAGCAGGTACGCCACTCCGAAAGCAAGCACTCCTAGCCCCTGCCAGGTGATAAGCGCGGGAGCCACTTGCTCGGTTTGGGTGATCCAGCGGTAAAACGTGTCCGGAAACGCGTAGATAAACACGCCCCATCCAATATTGTAGGCACCCGCCACCAGCAGCAATCCGCGCATCCAAGGTTCTATTGATCGCAGTGGTTCACGGTCTTCCATATGGCCTAAACCACCGAAGGCAGCGAGGTGTTTTAGCAGACTGGCAACGGGCATCTACCTTAATCAATGCACGTAGCTCCCCCCGTTGATGTCGATGGTGCACCCGGTGCTATGGTCGGCCAGGCCACTGATCAGGAACGCCACGGTGGGAGCGATATCATGGGGTTGCGTGAGCGTAGGAAGCGCCAGATCGTTCAGCACAAAGTCTTCACCGTACTTTCGGATAAAGTCCTCGGCCATATCGGTGCGCACAAAGCCCGGGGCCACCACAAAGGCCTTGATGTGCTGCTTGCCGTAGGCTCGGGCGATAGACCGCGTGAGCGACACCACCCCTCCCTTCGAGGCCGCGTAGGCCAGATAGTCAGAAGTGTCGCCGCGAAAGGCTGCCCGTGAGGCAACGTTGACGATGCGTCCGCCCGGTCCGTCGCAAAAGTGATTGATTGCCTTTTTGCACAGCAAACCGGTGGCGTGCAGGTTAACCAGCATGGTGCGCGACCAACTGCTCGAAAAATCAGGATCGTTGTCTTCTAAGGCCGTTTCAATAGAGATACCGGCGTTGTTCACCAGGGCGGTGATGCTTCCCAAGCGAGCGATCACCTTCTCAAACAACCGTAGCGCTTCTTCAGGAATACTCAAATCGGCTTGAAACACGGTCGCTTGGGGGCCGCACTGACTAGCTACTTGCCGAGCGGCCTCAACGTTACGGTGGTAGTGAATGGCTACCTGCGCTCCGGATGCGGCTAATTGCTCGGCAATGGCTCGGCCGATGCCACGACTGGCCCCAGTTACGAGCACTTTCTGATCTGATAGGTCTATTTGCATAAAGGTGGAACCGCCGTTCCGTTGCTTAGCATCAAACAGAAGTGATTATCTCTGCTCCGAGCTTATGATTCTCGCTCGCTCAGTATCGTACTCTTAGATAAAGTTTGGCCCCGCTAGGGTTTGACTGGATGATGGTGGCACTCGAGCAACTCGAGGCCAGGATAGCCCCGGCGAGGAGCTGCGCGACGACTTTGATCGTAGTAGATTGATTCTGAGAATTCATTCGATGGGAATTTGGATTGGAAGCAACAGCTAGTTTGCGGAGTGCTTATCAGCATCGCGCCGCTAAATTAATTGCTTTTTAGAAAATCGAAGCGGAAAGCTGCCTGCAATTGGCCAATTTTTTCAGTAGACCCTTCGTGTACTATTTGTTAGCACTTTCTTTTTTATAAATCTTTTCCCCTAACCACCTTTGTTAGCCCCGACCCATGAGAAGGGAACGCATGAAAAATTTCTTTTCATTTAAGACCCACCGGCTAGCTCCCTCTATTTTTTTAGCAATCGCACTGTTGACGGTTGGCTTCCTGCTGGGTGCTCTCCGTCTTTTTCTCAACCCCTTCACTGACGATCCTCCGCAGGCATCTAGCGCGTTAAACTCGGCGATCACTTTTGGAGCGCAAGCGTTGCTGTTTGCGGCGGGCATTGCCCTATTGGTCTTAAGCGCCCGTCGTAGCAAACGAGTCCAACGGCAACGCACCCAGTTGATGACCGAGTTGGCCAGCAGTCACCGGCAGTATTTATTTGGAGAGAAAGACGAGATTGATGTTACCGACGAACAAGCGTTGGTCAAGCAGCTAACCAACGGTTTGCAGCAGGCGGTAGACTTCACCCGGAAAGTGGCGCAGGGGGAATCTGAGGTTGAGTGGCCGGGCATGGACGATGACCTCCGAAGCCTGAACCAAACGACGCTGGCGGGCGAACTGATCCGGATGCGCGAACAAATGGAGCAGGTTCGGGGGGATGACCAAAAGCGCCTGTGGACCACCCAGGGACTATCGAAGGTGGCCGAAATCACCCGACAGCACCAGAGCGACGTGCAACGGTTGTCCGACCACCTGCTCACCTACCTGGTGCGCTACCTGAAGGCCAACCAGGGGATGCTGTTCTTCTGGGAAGAAGACAAGCAACATCTTGCGCTGGTTGCTTGCCATGCCTACGACAAGAAAAAGTTTATTGAACAATACATTGAGCCGGGCGAAGGGCTGGTCGGACAAACTTTTTTGGAGCAGGAAACCACGCATCTCACTGAGATTCCGCCGAGTTACACGGACATCACTTCCGGACTGGGCAAAGCATCGCCTACCAGTCTGCTGCTGGTCCCACTCAAGGTAAACGAGCAAACCATCGGAATTTTGGAATTAGCTTCGTTCGGAACCTTTGCCGAGCATACGATCGCTTTTTTGGAAGAAGCTGGTGAGATCATTGCCTCTTCGGTGGCCACCGCTCAGCTGAATCAGCGAACTCAGCTACTGCTAGCGCAGTCTAAGCAGCAGGCCGAAGATATGCGTGCTCAAGAAGAGGAAATGCGCCAAAACCTAGAAGAGCTACAGGCTACCCAAGAAGAGATGGAGCGCAAGGCGCAGGAGCTTTTCCGGGCAAAGCAAGAAGTTGAAGAAAAGAATCAGGAGGCAGAGGGAATTCGAGTTGAAGAGCAGAGACGAGCCGAAGAACAGATCCACGCGCGTAACAAAATGCTGATTGAGGCAAAAAAGAGGTTCGATAAACGTGAACAAGAATTACTGAATCAACTAAAAGATAAAAATTAAACCAATTTTTTGTTATGAAAACAGTGTATCAAAGCAGCTTTGTTGAGGATATCTACGACGAAGCACAATCAGTAATGCTATCCCGGTGGTTCAACGCCGTAGAATTGACCAACGCCATCTACCGCCGCGAAATGAACAACCATACGGAGGTTGTAGAGCAGTACCGCCCGCAGTTGATGCTGGTGAATACCGCCGATTGGATCAATTTTGCCATCGATCCTGAAGTGCAGGAGTGGTCTTCTACGGAGATTTTTGGGCGACTACGGTTGGCAGGAGTGCAGAAAATGGCCTTTGTCATTTCACCCGATATCATCACCCAGTTGTCGATTGAGCAGCAAGCTGAAGTGACCAAGGAAAGGCAGCAAATAGACACCCAAGAAATTCTTGGTTCGTTCACCAACGAGCGGGACGCGCTCGCCTGGCTGGGAGTATCCCAAACGATGGCGGTGTAAACCGATTGTGATCCTTGTAACAGAAGAGGCTCCCTTTGCGGAGCCTTTTTTATTTTGTTGCCTCGGACCCGGAGCTAAGCCCGCCACTGCCCGGGCATCGCTAGTTCGTGCACCGATTTTCTGCCTTTGTCGGGCCGTTCTTCGTCGCCGCGGTAGCCCAGCGCAATCATGGCCACGGGGCTAAACTCTTCGGGAATGTTGAGCCGTTCCTGGGCTTTTTCTACGGAGAATCCAGCCATTTGGTGAACGTGCAAGCCCATTTCGGTGGCTTTGAGCACGAAGAACGCCATCGCCATACCGGTGTCGTGCCAGGCGTGTCGGTTGGGTTCTCCGTTCTGCGAGAAGTGTCGTTTGGCCACGCTCAACAGCAACACCGGTGCCTCTTTAGCCCACTGCTGGTTATCGGCCACTGCACACGACAGCAGTTGCCGGTACTCCTCCTCATTTTCTTTCAAGGCGTAGATAAACCTCCAGGGCTGCTCGTTGTAGCTGCTGGGTGCCCAGCGCACGGCTTCCAGAATCTGATACAGGGTGTCTTCGGATACTGGTTTGTCGGAAAAGGCGTACGGGCTGTAGCGCTTGCTGACGATTTCGTCTAAACTCATAGCATAACTAACTAAATGTTGGCAATCGATTGCCTTTACCCAACTCATACGCTTCGGGATGGTTGCCATTTTAGATTCATCCTCGCCAGATTAACTAAAAGTCAGTATCGGCTTCTTCCAACTCCAGCTTTTTGATCCAGATGTTGCGGTACAGCACATCGTGGCCCTCGGCCTGCAGTTTGATGCCCCCGGGAGTGTCCGTGATGCCGAACCCATCGTTGTTGCCACCATCTAAGCCGGAGTTTTCTCCTCCCCATACCTTTTTGATGGGTTGGTTGGCATACACCTTTTCTCCGTTGAAGTAGAGGGTGACCAGCGCATTTTCCGATAGCTCATCGTTCTCGAAACGGGCCGATCGGAACGTGATATCGTAAGCGTTCCATTGGCCTACGCCGCGGTAGAGGTGGTAAGGTGAGGGAGTTTCGTTGATTACCGTAGCCATGCCGTGCATGGTGGTGTCGCCGTCCAGAATCTGGATTTCGTAGCGATTCTGCAAGTACACGCCGCTGTTGCCTCCCTCTTTTTCGATCAAAAACTCGAGGTGCAGGCGAAAGTCTTCGTATTTTTCTTTAGTCACAATGTCGGCCGCGCCGTAGAGTCCACCGGCGGCGGCGGGGTCGTTGCTATTAATCACGGTGCCCTGGCCCACGGGGTCATCTTCCACTTCCCACTTAATGGGCATCGAGGCAGCCAGGCGGGGCCCCTGCCAGTAGGTCCACTTTTCGTCCAGCATCTCACGCGAGCCATCGAAGAGCACTTCGGCTTCGGCCGGGGGTTCAGCTCCCACTCCTACGTCGTTAGCTTGTCCGCAGCCCGCCAGTGCAAATAACACGAACCCAGGGGCAAAAAATAAGGAATTTCTTTTCATGATGAGTTGACTTTAGGGTTGGGGGTGTACGACAAATTTCCCTTTAGGGAAAAGTTTGTAAATTAGGCCAAAAAACGATGGACTTCAAAACACAAGCGAGCCAGCTACTGAACAAATACATAACGGAATGGGAATCAGACCCTAGGCGCCTGGAGAGCGCCTATGATTATGAGGCCAGCTATGCCAGGATGATGCAAAAGTTTGAGAAAGAACTCTTGCAGGCATCATTAGGCAAGGTGCCCAAGAGTAAGAATGCAAAAAAAAAGTCCACACCCGGTTTGGGAAGCTAGCGGTTTGTCAGGGTCATGTTATGTCTAAGCTTGCTGGGACGAGTAACATCAGCCCTCTGCTGCAAGAAAGCATGTGCTATGTCGGACAGGCGTTGGTTTTTACCGAAGCCGAAGAAGTGATCAACCATCTGAGCGGTGCCCAGGTGAACGCCAAGCAGATAGAGAGAGTTTGCCATCAATACGGGCAATGGATTTTAGACGAGGATGAGCAGACCATAGAAGAACAGGTATACAAAGAGTATCCCGCCGAGCGAGTGGATGAAAGGCACTACGTGAGTGTAGACGGGGCTATGTACCTGACGCGAGAGGAGAGCTGGAAGGAGAACAAACTAGGCCGTATCTATCGGCAAGATGACCGGGTGCAGATGAGCAAAAAGCGTACTGCTTTACTGAACTCCACCTATGTATCGCATTTGGGGGAGCACGGCGATTTTATCACCAAGATGGACTATCAGCTAGAGAATCTCAATAACTTGGTCTTCATTGCCGATGGTGCCCGCTGGATATGGAAGTGGGCAGATAGCACCTATCCAGAGAGTACACAGATCGTGGATTTCTATCATGCCAAAGAGCATCTGTGTGCCTTTGCCAAAAGCTATTTCAGCGATGAGCAACAAGGCCATGAGTGGATTGAGCAGATCAGCGAAATGATGATCACTCAGGGCATCAACCCGGTTATTGCTTCTCTACAAACACTTCCTGAACAGAAACAAACGCAGGGAAAACGCAACAAACTGCTAACCTATCTAGGTAAGAACCAGCACAGAATGCAATATCATGACTTTATTGAAAAAGGTCTGCTTATTGGATCGGGGGCAATAGAGTCAGCCCATCGCGATGTACTGCAAGAACGAATGAAACTATCCGGGCAACGCTGGACACTAGCGGGCTTTGAGCAAATGGCCCAACTCAGAGTGGTCTACAAAAATAAAGAAAACCATAGAATCACCCAGTTATGCAAAAACGCCGCTTAATGGGAAATTTGTCGTACACCCAGGGTTGGTTGTTTTGATAAAAGTGAGTGATGAGTTGTCGGAGCGTTGAAGACGTACGCGTCACGGTAAGGGATAAATATAGAGAAAAGGATGAATAGCTTGTTCGGTTGCGGAACAAAATATAGCCTCCATTACTATTTGTTGGTTGTCAGTGACTACTTCGTGACCGCAATCTCCCCGTTAGCGACTCGTCCCATGTACCTATCATAGGCGCGCCGCACGTTGGGGATTAGGAAGTACAGTCCCAGAATGTTCGGGAAGCACATGGCAAAAATCATAGCATCCCCGAAGCGGAACACCGCTCCCAAGCTAAGGGCCGAGCCCACAATCACGAAGAAACAAAACAGCACCTTATAGAGCGTGATCATCGCCTGGCTGTCACCCAGCAAATAGGTCCAGGCTTTTAGTCCGTAGTACGACCACGAGATCATGGTGGACAAGGCGAACAGGATCACCGCAATGGAGAGCACCACCGGAAACCAATCAATGACGGTGGCAAAGGCGTTTGAGGTAAGCGTGATGCCCCCGGCGTCGCCCTGGGTGCTGGCCGTTTCCAGGGCCAGATCAGCTCCGGCTCCGCCGTAATTGGTGATAATAATAACCAGGGCCGTCATCGTGCAAATCACCACCGTATCAATGAAGGGTTCTAGCAGAGCCACCACGCCTTCGGAGATGGGCTCGTCGGTTTTCACGGCCGAGTGCGCAATGGATGCCGACCCGACCCCCGCTTCGTTGGAAAAAGCCGCCCGCCGAAAGCCTTGGATCAACACCCCGACCACTCCGCCGTACATGGCATCGGCCGAGAAAGCTCCCTCTAAGATCAAGGAGAAAGCATGACCAATCTCTCCGATATTCACGGCGAGCACGAACAGCGCCCCCCCCACGTAGATAGCCACCATGAAGGGCACAATCTTGTCAGTGACCTTCGCAATGGACTTGATGCCGCCGATGATGATGATCGCCACCACAATGGCCATAACCACTCCGAACACCCAGCCTCGTCCGTACAGAAAGCTGCTGGTGCCCCCGGTCACCTCAATAAATTGCTGGGTAGCCTGGTTGACCTGCACCATGTTGCCCCCGCCAAACGAACCACCGATGCAGGCAATCGCAAACAAAACGGCCAGCACCTTACCCAGCGTCGCCCACTTCTCGCCGCGTTCGCGCAGCCCTTTTTCCAAATAATACATCGGACCTCCTGACACTGACCCATCGGGGTGGTAATTGCGGTACATCACCCCCAACGAGCACTCTACGAACTTCGACGACATGCCCAGGATACCGGCGATAATCATCCAGAAGGTGGCCCCCGGACCACCCAGCGACACCGCCAGGGCCACGCCCGCAATATTGCCCACGCCCACCGTGCCCGACAACGCGGCGGTGAGGGCCTGAAAGTGACTCACCTCACCCTGGTCGTCGGGATTGTCATACACCCCCCGCACCACGTCCAGGGCGTGCTTGAAGGCCATAATGTTGACAAAGCGCATGTAAATGGTGAAGAATAAGGCCCCGGCGATAAGCCAGATGAGCACGAAGGGGATGGTGTAATTGCCTATCGTGACGGTGAAGAAAATAACTGACTCAATAACGTCGGTGATCGGCTCAAACACCGAGTTGATGGCTTGATCGACGTTTTGGGCGAACAATAGCGTGGGAGAGAACCCACTCAGAAGCAGTAGGAATAGTTTCTTACGGATCATGCTGGTTAGTTAGTAGAATTGATGCAATAATAGGTGAAGGGTGAAGTGAACCTGATGCGCTACCCTCCAACCGATGACTTTTGGCACGCGGCGTATTTCAGAACGGTAATGTCTGATTCTGCCAAGCCAAAAACAACTAATCTTCCAAATTTTCGTGGGTTGGCCGTTGACGGTTGCTAAGAAACAGGAGCCAACCGGTTGGTGGGTCCGAAGGCAATGCCTACTTTCGCGCCCGTGCTTCGCCCGTCTCGCTTTGTTAACGTCCCCTTTGCAGCCGCCCGCTGGCCCTTCTTTTATGGCTGGATGGTCCTGGTGTGGGGCACCGTGGGAGTGCTTATGAGCATGCCCGGGCAAACCATCGGTGTGTCGGTGTTCACCGAGCCGCTGCTAACTGCCTTGCAACTCACCCGCGACCAGTTGAGCCTGGCCTACATGGCGGGCACCATCGGCAGCTCGTTTTTGCTACCCTGGGCCGGTTCGCTCTACGACCGCTGGGGGGTGCGCCCGGTGGCCTCGCTGGCGGCGCTGTCGCTCGGCTTGGTGCTCACCTACCTGAGCCAGGTAGACCGGGTGGTGCGGTGGTTTGATAGCACTCCGGGCACGGTGCTCCCGCTGGTTTGCATTTTTTTGGGGTTTCTGTCGCTGCGGTTTTTCGGGCAGGGGGTGCTCACGCTGGTGTCGCGCAACATGATGATGCAGTGGTTCGATCAGCGCCGGGGCTTCGCCACGGGGTTCAGCAACGTGTTTATCTCGCTCGGTTTTTCGGCTTCTCCGGTGGCGCTCGATGCGTTGATCAATCGCTACGATTGGCGCGGGGCATGGATGGTGCTGGCCGTTGTGGTGGGGGTGGTGTTTCCGGTGATTGTGTTGCTATTTTTCCGCAACAACCCCGAGGCCAGCGGACTGCGTCCTGATGGCAACTACCGCCCCTCAGCGCGCCAGCGACGATACGCGGTGCCGGTGGTGAAAAATTTCACCCGGAGCGAAGCGGTTCGTTCCTACGCTTTTTGGGTATTCGCCCTCATGTTGGCCATGCAGGGCTTGTACATCACGGGATTCACCTTTCACGTGGTTTCTATTTTTGAGCAGGCAGGACTGAGCCGGGCTGAGGCAATTACCATCTTTCAACCGGTGGCGGTGCTCGCCGTGGTGATCACCCTTGCCGCCAGCAGCCTAAGTGATTACGTTTCACTCAAGTATCTGCTGTTCGCCGAAGGGCTTGGGGCCTGCCTGGGCATTGCCGGTATGATCTTTTTGGACGGCACTCCGTTGGCGTATTATGCGCTGGTGGCGGGCAACGGGATGATGGTCGGCCTGTTCAGCGTGATCACCACCGTGACCTGGCCCCGTTACTTCGGCAAGCAGTACCTGGGAGCCATCAGCGGGCAGGCCACTATGTTGATCGTGTTCGGAAGCGCGTTGGGACCGATCTTGTTCAGCACGTCGCTGCGTTGGACCGGAAGTTACGCGCTGGCGGGATGGACGTGTTTTGTCGTATTCTTCCTGCTGGTGGTGGCGGCCACCCGCGCCAACAACCCGCAGCTGCGGCTCAAAGTTGATGTCTGATCGAGATACGTTAAACCTTAAGTTTTACCAGGTGGTGTTTTTGGTTTCGCGCACGGCTTTCAGGATGTCGCGCCGACTGACTTGCCCCACGAGTTTGCCGTCGTGCACCACGGGGAACTTGCGGAAGTGGGTGGTTAGGAATTCGTTGGCCACGTCGAAGATGTCGTGGTCGGTGGTCACCGTCTTCACCACTTCTGACATATAGTCGGCCACGGTTTTGTCGTCGTGGTGCAGGTTGTTGTAGGCGCTGTCGACGAGCAAGCGGAGGCAATCTTTCTCGGTGAGCATGCCCACGATCTTGCGGTGGGAGTCGAGCACCGGCGCGCCGGTGAGGTGCTGGTCCAGCATGATATCGATAGCCTCGTTGATGGTCATCTCGGGCGAAAGGGTGGTTTCGCCGGTGGCCATAAACTTTTCTACGGAGGGGAACTGAAGGGCGCGGGTGGAGGGAGTTTCTGCTTTTCTACCGGTGAAATTCATGGTGGTGGGGGTTAGGGTGAGAATAAGAACCAGGATACTGAGGCCAGAAAAGTGGTACTCAGTGGGATAATCTAAGCAATAGTTACCGGATATGCAAGCACGGATGCATGGCTTCGGTGCAGCCTAACGGGATTCGTGTGCCAACGTCTCCGTAATAAATTGAGTGAGGTTCGTTACTTCAACATTTGGGGCCATCGGATACGTATCGGATTCGGGGGTGATGACGTGGAGCTTTTTGATCGCCAAATCTTCCATCGCCAGATACGTTCCTTTGCTCAGCGTAGGGGCACTGCTGAATTTGATTTCAACCGCGGCTAACCACTGGTTGTTCCGGCGTATCAGCAAGTCTATTTCGGCACCGTCTTGCGTACGATAATAATACAGTTCATCGTCTGACTTCAGTAGGGAGGCTATCTGGCTGATGACAAACCCCTCCCACGAATTTCCCACCAGTACGTTGCCTAGTAAACTGTCATACGAGGCAATCCCGGACAAGTAGTGAAGCATGCCTGAGTCCCGCATGTAGATTTTAGGGGATTTGATCAGCCGTTTTTTGGTATTGACGTGCCAGGGGGATAGTATAGAGACCAGAAAAGCGTTTGTTAAGAAGCTGATATACGTTTTGATGGTGGGAACCGTGAGGCCTAACGATTTGGCGTAGGTACTGTAGTTTAGGATGCTGCCGTGGGACGACGCAATCATTTGTAGCAGCTGCCGGGTCACGCGGGGGTCTGCGGCGAGGCCGTACAGGGGCAAATCACGCTGAACGTAGCTTTGCGTGAAATTGCGGTACCAGGTTTGAACAAAGGCTGGCTTTCCCGACGAGGCGGGCTCAGGAAAACCTCCGTAGAGCCATAGGTTCTGCCAGGTAATTTGTTCCTGAACTTCTGAGAGCGATAGCGGAAACATCTCCAGATAATTGATCCTTCCCGCCAAACTTTCTGAACTCTGACGCAACAACGTGGGCGAGGCGGAACCTAGTACTACGAATCTTCCGGGTCGTCGATTTTCGTCAACCAGCGAGCGCAGAAGAGGAAACAACTCCGGCAGGTGTTGCACTTCGTCCAGAATCACCGTCTTATCGGTCTGTTGGGTAAGAAATAACTCAGGGTCACTAAGCTTAGCCAGATCAGACGTTCTTTCCAAGTCCAGATAAAGCATCCGGTCCTGACTTTCCCACTGCTTTACCAGGGTAGTTTTTCCTACCTGACGAGGACCAATGAGGCCGGTCACCGGAAATTCATCCAAAGAAATAAGGTAATCCTGTGCTATAGTACGCGTTATCATCCCTGCAAATTTAAAATTTAATTTTAAATTTGCAGGGATAAGTAGTAACCTAATAAGTTAGTGCCAGAAAGCCAAGGTTATTTGTGACTATCGTTAGTTTTCACTCCATCACCATATTTATCTTCTCTTCGTACAACATTGAATCATCCCAGTGATAGAAGATTATTTCTAGCGTGTCGCCGGATGTCTGAGAGGCGGCGAAAAGTTGCTCATACTTTTCCTGGCCGCTACAGGTAGGCATCCGGTGAGTATATAACGAATCGGTGAAGCTTCCCTTCAGTAACAGTTGAGCATTGTTGGAATGGTGTGATGCCCTATCAATCAGCGAATCGTCGTCTTTTACTTTGCCATGTGCGTAGTTAGTCCAATAATATCCGCAGGGACTATCCTCGCCGATTGCATCCGTGAAGCTGTATATCTCGATGTTGAACGAATCGTTTTCTAAGAAGGTGATCCGACGCTCGCTATTAGCAAAGTAGATCAGGTTAGTGTCAATTACTTCTTTCCAGGTACCTATCCAAGCAGGGTCAATGATATTGGGCGGACTAGCCGGAACATCATCGGCGGGTGCCGGTGAATACCAGTCGAGAATGTCATCTTTACAAGAAGACATAGCCAGAACCAGGCACAGACACTGAGCGATCACTGTAGATACTTTTTTCATAGTACGTTATTTTAGTGAAATAAAGCCACCGGAGCGGTTGACACGTCGTAGGTCACTTTAAAGGTAAAAAGTATTTTCGTGGACTATCTTTTGAAAACCAGTCAAACGGTACACAGGCAAGGCATCTGAAACACGCTGTCCAGCCAAGCGGCTAACTGAAAATACCACAATCAGCGAGTGATTAGGAAATACTTTTACCACATTACTATAACAAAAGTAAAAATAATAATTATATTTACTTTTGTTATCTAAATAACCTCTCATGAAACTGCCCTCGCTCGGTGAATTTGAAGAACTGGTGCTGCTGATGGTGGCCGCCCAGCACGACGAGGCCTACGGAGTGGGCATCCTGGAAGGTCTGGAAGAGAAACTGGACAAAAAGCTCAACATCAGCGCCGTGCACGTGGCCCTCAAGCGCATGGAAGACAAGGGTTTCGTGACCTCCCGCTTCGGGGGCATCACCGCCGAGCGGGGCGGACGGCGCAAGAAGTTCTACACGATCACTGCATTAGGCAAGCAGATGCTGGACCAGCAGTACGCCTTGCGGGTGGGTATTTACCAGCAGATTCCGAAAATTTCGTTCGGCTGATGAAGAAATCTCCACCCAAAAATGCACTACAGTTCCTGCGCTGGTTTTGCCGAGACGACTACCTGGAAGAGATTGAGGGCAACCTGCTGGAGCTCTATGACAAGCAGAGCGAGCAATCGCCATCCAAAGCCCGCCTGCAGTTTACCTGGAACGTGCTGCGGCACTTCCGCCCGGCCTTTATCCGATCCTTCGAGACCTTTTACCCTCAAAACCCCACCATCATGCTCCGACACAACTTGCTTCTCACGTATCGTAACTTTAAACGCTACAAAAGCACGTTCTTCATTAACCTGATCGGTTTATCGTCTGGTTTGGCCTGTGCCCTGCTTATTTTTTTGTGGGTGCAGGATGAACTGAGTGTGGATAAGTTCCACGCGAAGGAAGACCGGCTGTATCAGGTGATGGAAAAAGAAGTTGGTAGTGAAGGCATCTACACTTCCTTTGAAACCAGAGGCCCTATGGCTGATCTTTTAAGGGAGGGAATGGCTCAGGTGGAATACGTTGCTGCCGTTGGCCCCGTTTCCTGGCCCGGATTTGACAGTTTTACGCTCTCGGTAAACGAGAAAGCCATCCAAGCGGCGGGACAGTACGTTGGTAAAGATTATTTCAACATCTTCTCTTACGAACTGATCATCGGAAATGAGGATCAAGTTCTGGCTGACAAAAATTCCATCGTGGTTTCGGAAGAACTGGCAACGAAACTCTTTGGTTCCACGCAAGATGCTATTGGCAAGACCGTAGAATTTCAGCAAGAAAGAGAATTTATTGTTTCCGGTATTTTCAAGGGAACCCCCGCCCGCTCTTCCGTACAGTTTGATTTTGTCATGTCCTTTGAAGCCTTGAAAGATGTAATGCCCTGGGTTGACGACTGGGGAAGTGGAGGCCCACTGGTTTTTGCGACTTTAAGAGAAGGAACTAATGTTGAAAACTTCAACAATAGATTTGAGGCTTTGTTGAAAGAAAGGTTTGGTCACGATACCAATCGCACTGCGTTTCTACAACGCTATTCGGATAACTACCTGTATGGCATTTATAAGAATGGCGCACCAGTCGGAGGCAGAATAGAATACGTTAGATTGTTTTCGGTAGTGGCTATCATCATCTTGCTCATTGCCAGTATCAACTTCGTGAATTTGACCACCGCCCGAGCATCGAGAAGACTAAAGGAAATTGGCATAAAAAAAGTAGTTGGCTCCGGGCGAAAGGAACTGATTTTTCAATATATCGGAGAATCTGTGCTGATTAGCTTTTTTTCATTGATGGTCGCTATAATACTGGTAGCCTTTGCCCTGCCTGCGTTTAATGAAATTACCGGAAAACAATTTACCCTAGCTTTTGATAGCACTCTTATTTCATCAGCGCTCACTATCGCTTTCTCTACGGGAATAGCAGCGGGTCTCTATCCTGCGATGTACCTATCAGGTTTCAAAGCAATCAACATACTGAAGGGAAAACTAAGGATGTCTTCGGGAGGAATTTGGGCTCGAAAGGGATTGGTGGTCTTTCAATTTACCCTTTCTATCATCCTGATAGTCAGTGTCTGGGTAGTACACCGGCAGATTGCCTTTGTGCAAAATCAACACTTAGGTTACGACAAAGAAAATGTCGTTTACTTTCCAATCACCGGAAGACTAAAAGGGAGTGAAGAAACTTTTCTAACGGAAATGAAAAGGGTCCCCGGCGTTCTCAATGCATCCAGTACCGGGCATCGCATTGTGGGGCACAACTGGTCAGTTGGAAGCATTAGTTGGGAGGGGAAGAGTCCTGACGACAAAACTCAGTTTGAAGTGGTAACCGCCAACTATGACTTACTGGAAACACTAGGCGTAGAAATAAAGGAAGGACGGTCTTTTTCCAGAACTTTTGGAGCTGATACCACAAAAATTATATTTAATGAAACGGCCATTAAAGCGATGGGCCTTGCGTCTCCGATCGGTAGTATGATAGATTTTTACGGCGAAAAGGAAATTATCGGGGTGGTCAAAGACTTTCATTTCGAGTCTTTTCATGAAGAAATAAAGCCAATATGTTTTGTCATGCAGCCCAATTCTGAAAATAAGATAATAGCTAAACTTCAAGCGGGAAGAGAAAAAGAAGCACTAGCTGGACTTCAGAGTCTTTACAGTGCTTATAACCCGGGCTTTACTGTGGATTATCGATTCTTGGACGACACTTATCAGGCATTATATGTGGCTGAGCAACGCGTCTCCACGCTATCCCGCTACTTCGCCGGAATCGCTATCCTTATTTCCTGCCTCGGCTTGTTTGGCTTGGCCGCCTTCACCGCCGAGCGTCGCCTAAAAGAAATCGGCATCCGCAAGGCTCTGGGAGCCAGTAGCGTTAGCATTGTTCGTTTGTTGTCGGGCGACTTCACCAAAATGGTGCTGGTGGCCATTGTTATCGCCCTGCCCATCAGCTACCTGGCCGCGCAACGCTGGCTACAGGACTTTGCCTTCCATATTGAGCTACGGTGGTGGTACTTCGCCGGGGCCGGACTGCTGGCCCTGCTGATTGCGTGGTTCACGGTTGGGCTGCAAACCGTACGGGCGGCGCGGGTGAACCCGGTGGAGTGCTTGCGCGATGAGTAGGGTTGGACACTACATATCGTACGGATTGACCACTAGCGAATCAGAAATACTGTTAAAGTCACTGACATTTCTGGTCAACAGCATGAAGAAAGGCCATTCCTTTCTCAGGTATCCTACCATCCAGATACCCGATCACTACATTCGAATCGATCAAATATCCCGTTCCCACTCGTTGCGACTTTGGTTCAGATGCTGTTGAAACTCATTGTATTGTTGGTCGCTAAGACGAAGTGCGCCCGCAAATTTCTTAGAAAGCCCTGGCTGCGTGGAAGCGGGTTCTCTGATAATTTGGATAAGACGCAATGCCTCCAGATTTTCAAGAAGCTTCAGGGCTTTGTCGTCGTTGAGTTGAATAGTTACCGTTTTCATTGTTCAAAAAATCATTTATTCATCCAAACCTAAAATTGCGCGGAGCAACAGTGAGTATACTAAAGAAAACCCTTTATCTATCAAAACTCTCAAAATCTCATTCAACTCATGAAAAAGCAACCTCCTCAACGCGCCCTTCGCTTCCTCCGCTGGTTTTGCCGGGATGACTATCTGGAGGAGATCGAGGGCAACCTGTTAGAACTCTACAGCAAGCAGTACCAAGAATCGGCCACCAAAGCCCGCCGGATGTTCATTTGGAACGTACTGCGGCACTTCCGCCCGGCCTTTATCCGGTCTTTCAACGATGTCTCCCTAACCCCATCCGGTATGTTCCGTAACTATTTCAAAATCGCTTGGCGCCACTTGCTGAAGCAGAAGCAGTACGCCCTGATCAACATCGGCGGCCTGGCCGTGGGGCTCACCTGCTTCCTGCTGATCTTTCTCTACGTGCAGCACGAGCTTTCTTATGATCGCTTTTATGCCAATGCCGACCAGATCTACCGCGTCTACCAGCGGCAGGCCGGTAACCCCTACATGGGCACCGAATATTTTGCCTATACCACCGTTGGATTGGCTCCGGCCCTGGTTGATGAATTTCCGGAGGTGACGCAGGCAACCACTTTTCAGGGCCACACCGCTTTACTCGGGTACGCCGAAAGCAACTACTACGAAGAAGGACTGCAAGCCGACGCCTACTTTTTTAGCGTTTTTCCGTATCCTTTTCGGCAAGGTAATCCTGAAACTGCTTTGGCGGAGGCGAACAGTATCGTTATCACCCGGTCGCTGGCCGAGAAGATTTTCGGCGATCAAGACCCGGTGGGGCAATCGCTTATCTATCGGGGCGGGGAAGCCTTCAGGGTGACCGGGGTGATAGAAGATCCACAGATCAACGCTTCGATTAAATTCTCGTTTGTTGTTAACATTCAATCGGCTAACTCCCAATACGCCAGTGAGATGGCGGAAGGTCGGTGGAATAACAATGCCTACTACACCTTTTTCACGCTGTCGCCCCAGGCCGATCCGCAGACGTTGCAAGACAAGTTTCCTGCTTTGGTAGAAAAATACGTCAAGCACGAAGATACCTATCCCTTCCGGGATTCTTACTGGCTGCAACCCTTGTCGGCCCTGCACCTGGAAACCAACCTCAACTTTGACATCGGACTCAAAGGAAATCCTGCGTATATCTCCCTGTTTTCGTTGATTGCCGCGGTGGTGTTGCTGTTGGCCTGCGTGAACTACGTGAACTTAGCGATTGCCCGATCCATCAAGCGGTCCACCGAAGTGGGGCTCCGCAAAGTGGTAGGCGCCCGGCGGGGGCAGTTGATTGGGCAATTTATGGGAGAATCCGTTTTGGTCACGTTTCTAGCTTTGCTAGTGGCTCTGGGATTAACGCATTTCTTACTGCCCGTTTTCGGATACTTATTGGAGCGACCGATCGAACTGAACCTCATCGACAACGGATGGCTACTGCCCGGGTTGTTGGCACTCGTGGGTGTGGTGGGCGTGTGCGCAGGAAGTTACCCGGCCTTCCTGATGTCTTCCCTTCGTCCGATTCAGGCCTTGAAGGGCAGCATTGGTAGGCGGTTTTCGGGAATGAAAATCCGGCAATGGTTGATGGTGGGGCAGTACGCGGTTTCTATCGGACTGATGATCAGCAGCCTGGTGATCTACCGGCAGTTTCAGTTTATTGAAGACCAGGAACTGGGCTACGACAAAGACCATATCGTGACCGTCTCGGTCCTGGACCTCGATCTTCTTAACCGGTTGGACGTGCTGAAAAACGAGTGGTTGACCAATCCGAACGTTATCTCCGTAACGGCAGCCGCCGAGCTGCCCACCAACGTCACCTCGGGAACAGTCATTCGCCCTACGGACGAAAATGGTCAGGAGGGTTTCAACATTTACCGGGCGCGGGTCAGTTACGACTATCTAAAAGTGTTTGGCATTGCCCTGATTGCCGGGCGCGATTTCTCGCCCAGCGTTGCTTCCGACCTGGGCGAAGCCCGCATCATCAACGAAACCGCCGCCCAAGCCCTGGGTTGGACGCCCGAAGAGGCTATTGGCCAGCAATACACTAACTAACGTCAGTTATTCTAGGTTTCTAAAAATAATACAAAATCAAGCGGCATGTAGCAGTCGGCCACGATCTTCAAAAGCAATGATTCGCGGATGCTGATCGGCAAAGGTGTAAGCCAGCAGGGCAGCAAAGACGTTGCATAGATAGTTAATAGGGGCCCGATGGCGAGTATGCTCTAAATCAATGAGACCTACGCACTGGCCAAAGACTGACTCAATGAGTCCGCGATGACGATGATAATAAGCGTCCTTTTGATGGACAATAGCATCTTTCTTTCCGTTGCGGCGCATCTTGGCCCTTAGGTCTACCCCTTTGCTAAGTAACTCTTCTTTCAGGGTGCTCAAATAACCTTTGTCGCCGTATACTTTTCCTTCTACTTCTTTGAGCAGGTAGTTCAACACCTGGTGATTGTTGTCAGCTACGTTGCCTGCCGTGAGCAGAAAGTTGACTAGCTGTGCTTCCCGGTTGATGACTACGTGCATTTTGAAGCCGTAAAACCAACCTAACGTGCCCTTGCCTTTGCTGGCCCAATCAGCCATCACTTTGTGTTGTGCTTCTCGTTTGATGTGACAAGCTTTCAAAGGTTTGCTGTCAATGTAGTTTTCTGCTAAAGCGGGCTGGCAACGGCTTTTGAGCAACAGATAGAGTTCCAGCACTACGTGCGGGATTAGGGCTACGAAGCGTTCATAGCAAGGGGCATCAGGAAGCCAGCTTTGAAAAGTCTTCAGCACATCTTGACAATAGAAGTATTTGAAGCATTTGCGTCCCGAATGATGATAAGCAATTAGGGTCGTTATGACTTCGCTTCGCGCAAAGCGTGAGTGGAAGGCGGGGACAGGCAGGCCTTGAAGAGCCGTTTGCTGAGCTAAATCCAGTAGGAAGTCATCGGTTTCCACAAAAATTTCCGTTAGTTTTGTTGTCGTCAAGATTTGCATGATTCTTTGTTTTGTACAATGAAGATTTAATTCCACTGCAAATCTTGACTTTTTTACGCTTCTACGCAACTCAACGCCCTCTCATTCAGCAACTTCCAGAATAACTGACGTTAATGTCAGCAATTCTCACTTTGCAAGTTTAGAAGTAGTGAGCTAGCTTTCGGGGATGAAAACAAAATCACTGGAACGCGGCGGCAGCTTTGATAGTCTGTACGCTCTAGTCTGCGGACTGTTCAATAAGATAAAGGATAAGCGTGAGGATAATGCCTCGTATGCGCTATCAGATTTGCTCAAAATGGGTTTTGCGATGTTCTCTTTGAAAAGCCCCTCGCTGCTTAACTTTGTAGGGCGCACTAAATCCGAGGAGAGCAATTTGGGTAGCATTTATAAGATCGGTGCTTTTGCCTCGGAGAACGGCTTACGCAAGGGGCTGGATACTGTTGCCCCTGATGGGTTACGAGCAGGCTTTCAAAAGCTATGGAAGCGTATCAAGAAGCTAGGCATCTTGGATGAGTACCGTTATTGGGGGCGGCACCTGACTGTCAGTGTAGATGGTGTAGAGCACTTTTGCTCAGGCAGTATCCACTGTAGCTATTGTCTGGAACGCCAGCATAAGAACGGAAAGGTGGGTTATCACCACGCTATGCTTAGCGCAGTACTGGTGCACCCGAATGAGAAAGAAGTCTTTGTGATGGACAACGAGCCGATCATTGGACAAGACGGAAACCGCAAGAATGATTGCGAACGCAATGCGGCCAAGCGTTTGCTCAGCAGTATGCAGGATAGTTATGGAAAAGAATGGCTGGTTTGGGTAATGGACGCCCTTTATAGCTGCGGGCCTATCATCCGGCAGATCATACAGAACCCCAAATGGCAATATGTGATCGGCATCAAACCCGATGGTAACAAGTCCCTGTTCCGGCAGTTTGAGGGGCGCGATCAACGAGGGCAAGTTAAGTGGGTGGAATGGGAACAGGATGGCGACATCCACCGCTTCGGCTACACCAATGGACTGGCCTTAAATAGCAGCAATAGCGATCTGCGGGTCAATATGCTCTATTATGAGCAATTTAATAAGAAAGGTAAAAAGCAGACGTTTACCTGGCTCACTGGTATCACTCTGAGTAAAGCCAATGTAGAAAAGGTGATGCGTATGGGACGCTCCCGATGGAAGATAGAAAACGAGACCTTCAATACGCTTAAGAACCAAGGCTATCACTTTGAGCACAATTATGGTCATGGCAAGCAACACCTCTGCTCAGTATTTGCACTTCTGATGATGCTGGCCTTTACCGTGGATCAGGTTCAGCAGCACGCCTGTAGCTTCTTCCAAAAGCTTTGGCAGAATCTTAGAACTAAAGCCAAACTCTGGGAAAATATCCGGGCAGCTTTCAAAGTATTAACCTTCGTCTCTATGAAACAACTCTTCATGCACGTCGCTGAACTCAACCGAATTCAGCTAGAATAGCCAAAATGAGAATTGCTGCGTTAACTACAATGACGAAAAGAAAACCATAATTGGAGTGGTGAAGGACTTCCATCTGCACTCGATGCACCGCGCCATTGCCCCCTTGCTGTTAGAGTTGGGCGATAGCTACCTTTTCTATATCGCGCTTAAAGTGAGGCCCGAAAACCTTTCGGAAACGGTTGCCAGCGTAGAAAAAAGTATTGAGCGCTACTCGCCCTACCCCTTCGAGTACCAGTTTCTGGACGAGCGATTTGATCAGCTCTACAAAGCAGATCGTCGACTAGGAGAAATATTCGGATTCTTCACACTATTGTCGGTGCTTATTGCTTCCCTAGGTTTGTTCGGCATGGCAGCGTTCACGGCTCGGCAGCGCACCAAAGAAATTGGCATTCGCAAGGTACTGGGAGCGTCGGTAAACACCATTGTCAGGCTGTTGTCGCAGGATTTTCTGAAGTTGGTACTGGTAGGTTTTGCGATCGCAATCCCACTGGCGTGGTACGCTATGCAGCGGTGGTTGGCCGATTTTGCCTATCGCGTCGAGCTGGAGTGGTGGGTGTTTGTTCTGGCAGGAATCATCGCGGTAATCATTGCGTGGTTCACCGTAAGCTTGCAAACGGTGCGGGCAGCGCGAGTGAACCCGGTGGAGTGCTTGCGGGATGAGTGATTCGTTATATTTTCAAAAGAATAATAAAGGTTATTCTGATTTTTTTACAAGTAATACTGGCGCAGGACTTCCAGTCCTGTGCCTAATTATAAAATGGGTTTCTAACCCAACGGGGCGGACAGAGTCCGCATATGTAGCCCGCACAGATTCAGAGAATCTGCGCGAGGATGTTTATAGAAATTTATCAGAATAACCTTTAATGACCAATGATTAAATTTACGTAAATTGTTTCCGTTGTGAAAAAGCAAAAGCTGCTACGCAAAATATCAGACAGTCCCAAGAATACTTCTTTCAACAATCTTTCCTCGCTGATCGAAGCTTTTGGTTTTACAGTAGCCCGGATTAACGGTAGCCACCATATCTACAATCATCCGGATATTCCCGAATTAGTCAATATCCAAAACGTAAAGGGAATGGCTTAAACCTTATCAGATCAGACAGTTTTTGAAACTTGTTGAGAAGCATAATCTTACACTACAAGAAGAATGAAAGATTACCATATCAATATTTTCTACAGTCAGGAAGATGAAGGGTACGTTGCTGACATACCAGACTTGACGTCTTGCTCAGCCTTTGGTGAAAATGCCAGTGAAGCGTTGGCCGAAGTGCTCAAAGCAAAGGACGCTTGGCTGCAAGTAGCGAATGAGCAGAATAAGCCTGTTCCTTCACCTAAGTATCGCCCTCTCATCTACCAATTAACTGCTTAATTCTTTTACCACTCTGCAGTTAAAGTATGAAAGCCATTGAAACCGAAGCCCAATATCAAAAAGCATTAAAGACAGACAGGCGGCGATATTATTCTTCAGTAATACCCGATTTGTCCTTTATATTACAGGATTATCCGTAGGCAAATCCTTCTCTTCCAGATCAGTGACGGCTGGGCCGATGATAAGCTGGCCTTCGGGGGTGAAGCGGCTGCCGTGACAGGGGCAGTCCCAAGACTTTTCTTGGGTGTTCCAATGGACAACGCACTTCAGGTGCGGGCAGATAGGGGAGAGCGCTACGAGTTGGTCTTCTGAGTTGCGGTATACAGCATACTTGCTGCCGTCTAGCGAAACAATCTTTCCTTCGCCTTGCGGTATAGAGTCTATTTCCTTGTCCGCGCCGCCCAGGTAGTCCTTCACCATATCGCTGGCCACTTCTATGTTTTCCTTAGCCCAGTTGCCAAAAGAAGCCACCGGTTTGAAGCGACGCGCATCATAGGCTTTGCTCCAAGCATTTTCTCGCTTCAGAATCATGTCTTTAAGCAGCAAACCCGCCACGGTGCCGTACACCAGACCGTCGCCACTGTAGCCGGTCGCTACGTACACGTCTTTGAACGGACTCAGCCCAATGTAAGGCAAGCCATCGGCTGGTTCGTAGTACTGCGAAGACCACTCGTGGGTGAATTCTTTGATGCTGAAATGGGCTTGCATGTACTGCTTGAGCTTCTTGTAGTTGCCCGGGTTCTGCTCATTGTGTCCGGTCTTGTGGTCTTCTCCTCCTACGGCCAAATAAGTTTTCTCTCCCTGCTGATAAAGGCGCGTGTAGTGATAAGGGTCTTGCAAATCCCAGTACAAGCCTTCGGGCATATTGGGTTCTACCTCAGCCACTACCATATAACTTCGGTACGGAGCCGCCATCGTCTGCAACACGTCAGAGAAGAGCGGTAAGTGCGTGGCTAAGATAATCTGCTGAGCGCTAATCTCTCCTTGCTTGGTAGTCACCTTTTTATCCTGAAGAGAAATATCAATTACCCGGCTGTTTTCATACACCCGGCCGTGTTCGGAAGCGTCTACCTGCCGGGCTAAGTGGTTGACGTATTTTTGCGAATTGAACTCGGCCTGTTCTTGGTATTCAATAGCCTTCTTGATCGGAATAGGAAAATCAATTTGATCGCGTAGGGTGGCTGACAAACCAGCTTGCTGCACGTACTCAAACTCATCGAGCAGGAACTTTTGCTGTGACTCGTTCTCAGCATATAAAAAACCAGGTACTCGCTTAAAATCGCACTGGCTTTCTTCTCCCGCACACTGCTGCTCAATGTGGTCAATGGCGGTGCGACGAGAATCGGCTACCAGGCGCATCACATCTTGATCGAAAGACTGCTGCACGTTTTGATAGCCATAATCTATTTGGGTATTCAAGTGGCAACTCGATGAGCCCGTGGTCCCATCTCCTACCGAGCGGGCTTCCACTAGGACTACATTTTTACCGGCTTGCACTAGTGCATGGGCCGTGGTGAGTCCGGTGATACCGCCGCCGATGATGGCTACTTCGGTGGTAATATGCTCCTGCAAGGTTGGATAAGCGGCTCTATGCTGCGCCGTGTCCTGCCAAAGTGATCTATGTTCCATAAGTTACGCTGTTAGCACGTGCTGAAAATAATGAGTAAAGCGTCATGGATAGCTTTTGTTTGTAATTAAGTCTTAAATCAAGTTAATCATGAAATCGTTGCTCGATTTACTGTCGGACTGCAAACCATCAAAGCAGCGCGGGTGAACCCGGTGGAGTGCCTGCGGGATGAATAGTCGCATGATTACGTTATGCCCCGTATAAGAGCACGAAGTTTAACGGATCGATGACCGGAAGCGTAGATGAGAAGAAATCGGCACTGTTGGTGGTAATGATCACCTCGCAGTCACCACTTTGGGCGCAGACATACTGTAAACCGTCCTCATAATCAGGCCACCGCGTAATGTTCAGCGAAGATAGCAATGTGGGATCAAATGGCGTAAGTTGAAGAAGACTCAAATAGGCGTATGCCCGCCGGGCTGCTTCCTGCGGATTATTTAATTGCTTATCCAAAAAATAGAGTAGCTGGTAAAAGGTAAAAGGTGACTAAGCTGATGAATCCAGTTTGCCGCTGCTGCTCAATATCAGAGAAGATACTATCAATCGCTTTCTGCTGCCTTTTCTCGGCATCCCGAAAATGAAAGGATAGCAAAACGTTTGTGTCTAAAAATAGCCGGTTCAATGGGTGTTTTCCTACGAGGTGGAGCGATTCCTGCGCTGCGTTAGATGACGTTCTACCTGGCCCTCACTGGGTCGTCGACCGGGTTGCCGAAGCGCTGCTAGTGAATCGCTGAGGGTCACCTCCTGCTGGTCGAAAGCCATCAGAGCACCTAAGTAATCTTCAAATAACCGGCTTACACTTGTCTCGTTTTCTTTAGCAAAAGCTTTGACCCACTCAATTTTTTCCCGATCGCGGATGCTTAGCGTTAGTTTTTTCATACGTATAAAAGCTAAAAACTATATCACTAATGTACGTGATTCTTGTGGAAATATTCAGCAAAGTGTATGGTTTTCGTGACTTTCGGGTACGACAACATTGCCCCGGAGCAAGCCTGTTTGTGTCACTCATCGCTTCATTACGGACGGAGCGGTGCGGTTGAATCCGATAGTGTCTGCGGGATGAGTGACCGTACCGATTTAGCACAAAAAAACTGCCCGGCACAAAATCGGGCAGTCCTTATCAATCAGAGATTAATGACCGGATTTATTTCGCCGCTTCATAATTCTTGTTCACTTGGTTCCAGTTCACCACGTTCCAAAAGGCCGAGATATACTCGGGGCGCTTGTTCTGGTAGTTCAGGTAGTAGGCGTGCTCCCACACGTCGAGCCCCAGGATTGGGGTGCCCTTGGTGTCGGCCACGTCCATCAGGGGGTTGTCCTGGTTGGGAGTGGAGGTAACTTTCAGCGAACCACTGTCGTCCATGATCAGCCACGCCCAGCCCGAGCCGAAGCGGGTACCGGCCGCATCGGCAAACTTTTCTTTGAAGGCATCGTACGAGCCAAACGCCGAGTCGATCGCCGAAGCCAACTCACCGCTGGGTTGGCCACCGCCGTCGGGCGACAGCACTTTCCAAAACAACGAGTGGTTGTAGTGCCCGCCGCCGTTGTTGCGCACCGCAGTGGAAGCGCTGCCCACGCTTTTCATCAGGTCTTCAATCGCCATATTGGCCTGGGGCGTGCCCTCTACGGCGGCGTTGAGTTTGGTTACGTAGCCTCCGTGGTGTTTGTCGTGGTGAATCTCCATCGTTTTGGCGTCGATGTGGGGCGCCAAGGCGTCGGAAGAATAAGGTAGGTCGGGAAGTTGAAAAGCCATGGTTGGGTTATTTAATTAAGGTTAGAAATGTGGTTTAAACTTTATACTAAGGTATCAGTAGTTACTAACGGCAGCGAACGGGCATTGTTTCCAGACAGGCCGTTTCACTGGATTGTTATGACGCGCATTCGTACGATCGTTTCTGTTGCTCTGTTGCTCGGCAGCATTGGGTGTTCCGATCCTTCGGGGTATTCCTCTGATATAGCTCCGTTCGGGGCACCCCAGGACTGCGGATTGGTGAACGATCCGCAGCTCGACGAAGTATCGGGACTGGTGGCCAGTCGCAAGAACCCCGGTGCCCTGTGGGTGCACAACGACAGCGGCCATCCTGCCGCGCTCTCGCTGATCAGCAACCGCGGGAAGTTGTTGGCTACGTATTATCTGAACGGTGCCGAAGACGTGGACTGGGAAGATTTGGCCATCGGACCCGGCCCGGAAGAGGGTGAGACCTACCTGTACGTTGGCGACATTGGCGACAATCTATCGTGGCGTAGTGCTCACTGCGTGTACCGCGTGGTGGAACCCGTTTTCTCCGCGGCCGAGGGTCAACCCGCGGTAGACACGCTAACGCAAGTCAAGCCTTTGCGATTTTCGTATCCCAGCGGGGCCCCCGATGCCGAAACGCTGTTACTAGATCCACAAAAGCAACGTTTGTACGTGCTCACCAAAGAGATGTACAAGATTCGCGTCTACGCCCTGGCTACCGACGTCAGCCAACAAACCGCCCAGTTGGTGGCCACGCTTCCGTACGAAGGAGCCAACCTGCTCGACCGGTTGGTGGGCGGCGACGTCTCGGCCGACGGCACCGAAGTGCTGCTTAAAACCTACGAACACGTGCTTTACTGGAGCCGAAAGAATACCACCCTATCGATTGCTGATCTACTCAAAATGCCCGCCGACACGCTTCCCTACTATCCGGAACCGCAGGGTGAGGCGGTGGGTTTCGCCGTCGACGGCTCGGGCTATTACACGCTGAGCGAAGAAAACCTGGGAGCCGATATCCACTTGTTCTTCTACCCGCGCGCGCTTCCCGACAGTCTGGGGGCGGTGCAGTGAGCAGAAGTGCGTTTGTTCTCCTATCTTTAGACGGTATTCACTCTCGTCCCTTATTATCTTTCCATGCGTATCTTTTCTGATTTTTTGATTCTGGGAGCATTGTGCCTCTCTCTTGGCGCCTGCGGACAGGCAACGGTGGCTCCGACTTCTTCCGCCGACACCACCGCCACGTTTGGCGCACCAATTGACCGCGGCGCGCTGGATGACCCCAAAATTAACGAGGCCTCGGGCTTGGTAGCCAGCCGCAAGAACTCCAACATGCTGTGGACGCACAACGACAGCGGCGGCAACCCGGAAGTGTATTTGATCAGCGACCGGGGAACAACCCAAGCAACGTACCGCTTGGCGGAAGCAAAGAGTCGCGATTGGGAAGATATCGCCGTGGGACCCGGCCCGCTAGAAGATGAAAGTTACGTGTACGTGGGCGATATTGGCGACAACAACGCCCAGTATCCGGTTAAAACAGTTTATCGTTTTGTGGAACCGCTTGCCACAGATGGTTCCTCTAATGAAGTGGTTCGCCCGGTGGATGCCATCCGGTTCGTGTATCCCGATGGTCCGCGCGATGCCGAGACGTTGCTGCTAGACCCGCTCACCAAAGATTTGTACGTGCTATCAAAGCGCGATCAGTTCGTGCACGTTTACCGCGCCGCTTTTCCTCAAAATACGACATCAATAGATACGCTTGAATTGTTGGGGCAACTTCCGCGCCCGCAGGTGGGCATCCTGGAACAACTGGTAGGAGGCGACGTCTCGGCCGACGGAAAAGAGGTGCTGCTGAAATCGTACGTGCAGGTTTTTTACTGGCGACGGGCCAACGGGCAAACCTCGCTGTTTGATCTGCTGCAAACTGAGCCCCAGCGGTTACCCTACCAACCCGAACCCCAGGGCGAAGCCATTGGTTTCGCGGCCGATGGCTCGGGCTACTTCACGCTGAGCGAAGCGCAGAGTGGTATAGAACCACATCTCTATTTTTATCCTCGTGAAAAGTAGGGGGCAATTGGTGTTTCTACCGCCGCTAAAGTTACCGTTGATTGGTATCCGTGAGCGAGGTGGTTTTTTTCTGTAGTTCAATCACCGTTACCGGCGTGCCCGGACGGCCGTTGGCCCCTTCGTAGCGAAGAAACAGACCATCGGAAGCGCGGTACCAGCAGCGGGCCGACCACAGCTTGGAAAGGATGAAGTGATTGAGCGTGAGTTTCACCTTCACCGCGTCGTAGGTTTTCTCACCCACCTGAATGCGCTCAATGCCCTCCTTTTCGGCGGTCATCTTGATAGGATCCATGTCGGAAAGCAACTTGAGCACCCAGAATGAAAGCTCTTGCTGATCAGACACTGCAAAAGCGCTCAGTCCGTGGTCGAGCTTATTGTACCACACATCCTCGTCGATGTTCACCGTTTTTTCTACCGGTTTGCCGTGAAAGTCCCCCTTGATACGGATGGTGTTGTTGGTGCGCTTTGCCACAAAATTATGGTCTGCCTTATCGTCGCGTAACTCCCACTGCCGGGTGCCCATAGTGGGGTGAAACACATGCTGTGAATACAGCTTGTATTCTTCCAGGGTCAGCACATCCGTTCCCTGCTTTTTTTCTTTGGTCACCGTGATATCGTGGGCATGGTCGGCGGTGGTGCTCACGTAATGATACTGCTGGGCGGTAGCGACGTTGCCGGTGAAACAGCTTACTAAGAAAATGTAGAGGAGAGAATGAAACATGCGTAAATATAAGGGTTCTGAGTTCGCAGTTCTAGGTTTTGCTCAACCTAGAACTGCGAACTCAGAACCTATTAACCAAAATCGTACCTACTATACTGGCTCAGCCTGCAACCACTCCGGTTTGTGGGTAGTCACCTCGGCACCCAGGGCGTTCAGTAGGTTGTAGAGTCCGAAGAACGTGCGGTTGATGTACAAAGCGTCACGGGGCCCGCGGGCGGTGCGCGACTCCCGCACTTCTTTCATCTGCGACACGCGCTCGCTCAGGCTGAAAATCTGCTTGAAATATTCGTCGTCCGAAAAATCAAAAGTGTCGTAATGAAACGGGCGACCCAGCAGTTGAATCATCTCGATGAAAATCTTCTTGAATACCTTTTTTTCCGCTTCGGTGTCCTGGTCGTTAATAAAGGCCAGCTCGTGAAAAATCTTGTTCAGTTCATCCTCACGCCCAATAATGTCCTGGCGAATCATGGTGAAGTACTGCCGGTAGAAATCCTCAGGAATCACCTTCACGCAGCCAAAGTCGATCACGCCCATGGTGCCATCGTCGCGCATCAAGAAGTTGCCCGGATGCGGGTCAGCGTGCACCTGCTTGAGGTAGTGCACCTGGTGGTTGTAAAAATCCCACAGCGCCTGCCCGATCTGGTTGCGCACTTCCTGCGAAGGGTCTTTGGCCAAAAACTCGCGCATGTGGTCGCCCTCCAGCCAGTCCATGGTGATGATGCGCTCGGCCGAAAGCTCGGGATAGTAGGTTGGGAAGAAGATGTTATCAAGATGACCGCATTGCTCCGAGATCTCCACCGACCGCTGCACCTCCAGTTCGTAGTTGGTTTCTTCCAGCAGCTTGTCCTGTACCTCTTCCAAGTAGTGGTTCAGGTCGCGCTCGTTAATGCTGAACAGTCGCTGGGCGAAGGGTTTCACAATTTTCAGGTCGGAGGTGATGCTGTTGGCAACGCCCGGATACTGAATCTTCACGGCCAACCGCTTGCCGTCCAGCGTGGCCTCGTGCACCTGCCCAATGGAGGCGGCGTTCTTGGCCTGCTTGCTAAAGGTATCGTAGAGTTCGGTCGGGCTTTTGCCGAAGAACTTCTGAAAAGTTTTCACCACCAGCGGATACGACAGCGGCGGAGCGCTGTACTGGGCCATTGCGAAGCGGTCGGAGTAGGCCGTGGGCAGCAGGTTCTTGTCCATACTCATCATCTGCAGCACCTTGAGGGCACCTCCCTTGAGCTCGCTCAATTCGCCGTAAATGTCCTGGGCATTGTCGTTGTGCAGGGTTTCGCGGCTGGTGTCGGAGTTTAGCGCCTTTTTGGCGTAGTACTTCACGTAATTGCCACCAATTTTGGCCCCGGTACGCACAAAGCGCGAAGCACGTTGCACCTTCGAGGTAGGTATTCTATTCTGTTCCTTCATCGTCGTTGGTATAAAAAGCGGGCAAAATCTACGGCACTGTCCAGGGCGCTGCGACCAAACAGGTCGAACGACAAGTTCACGGCCTTCTCGATGGCTACGTCGGTGCGCTCGAAATTCTGGCTATCGTCGTCTACCCAGAAATTGAGCACAAACAGCACTTGTCGCCACAGGCCTTCGTCGTAGTTGCTGCTGATTAGCGGACGGTCAATTACCTCTTCGGTTTCGCGGCCTTCCATGAGCAATTCGTTGGCAAAGTCGAGAAAGCTTTCTTTGAAACGACTTAGCACGTCGATGTTCATCCGCCCCAGGCCAGACATTGCTTTCGCACGCCGCATGCCCGAACGCCCCGCGTCGGACAGCCCCATAGGCTGCACCCGGAAGGTGACGTAGCTGCGGTTGTTTTTGAGCACCTCGATCCAGGTGTAGTAGAAGGCCAGCAGTTTCTCGCGCACGGAGTATTCGCGGTACACCGCATCGCCCTGAATCTGCTCGAGGGCCTGATCGAAGAAGCCGCGCCAGATGTCACGCTCCAGCGAAGTAAATGAGTTGTAGTGCTCGTAAAAAGTCGCCTCTGGCATCTTAAGCCGCTTGGTGAACTGATAGACCGAAGGCGGTGGCTCACCGTGCTCGAGCAGGTGGTCGAGGTAGGCTTCTTTGATCTTAGTAGAGGTATCAACGGGGGCTTTCGCCGATTTTTTTGCGATAGTTTCTGCCATGATTTCTTGTTCTACAGGGTCAATCCTTTGTTGAAGATAATTGTTTCAAGGGTTGAACAAGAACCAGGGGGTTAACATTCCCAACGGACGGTAGCTTTGTTACTTTTGTAGTTAGGGTATGTAATAGGTTGACTCGGCGCGGATGCGCAAACCCGGGTTGCTGCTGAAAGCTACTACTTGGCTTGGTCAATTAAACTTATGACTTCATGCTTTAGGATAGGGATATGCTTCAGTACTATAGCCCACACATTCTCGTCTGAAATGCTGTCATAAGCATGAATGATCTGATTTCTCAATCCTACAATTCTTTTGGCTGAGCTAATAGGAAATGTTGGGTCTTCACGACTAATCCTATTGACTGCTTCTCCGATAATTTCCAGGTCGCGTTCTACCGCTCTTTTAAGCAGTGTATTGGACCGGTATACACCAAAGTCTTTAGGGAACTTTAAAAAGTAGCTTTCTATTTCATCAATAGCATCACTAATGTCATATAGCCACTTTAGAATTCTTTCGTTCATAAACCACTACTTTATTCCGGTCGATGGATCGTTTTAGTATCGGATTCTTGATGGTTTGTTCCTCGACCAAGTCTATACTCCTCAAAAACAACTGTTCCAGGCTTTCTTTGAAACTCATATAGTTATCAAAGTACTCTAGGGGGTCAATATTTAAGAACTTAACCAACAAATCTACGTCGCTATCTGAGGAAGAACGCCCTGTAACAACCGAACCAAAAACATACATGATCTCAACATGGTGTTTTTGACAGAGTTCGTCTAATTGTTTAGCGTATCTAGCTAATAGTTGCATGTCAAAGTTTTTATAACGCATATTTAACAGCTTTCTTAAGCTAAGAATTGCTTCCTTCAATTCCTAGAGATTCTTTTTTCCTTTTATTATCTTCTGGAGTACGGCAGCTATCAGTATCCCTGCCGCAACACCAACCGCTCCCCGGCTTCACACTGTTTAGCCAACACCGTTCCGTTGCGCCGCTCTCCGTTCAGCGTCCAGGCCTCTCCCAGGTTGTGATGCAGTTGCAGCGCCTCGGCGCGGGTGGCTTCCACCACCACCTCAACCACCCGCTGTTGCTCCACCGTGGCCGAAACTTTGAAGCCACCCTCGGCCCACACGTCGGCAAAGGTGAGCTCGTCCCACGCCACATGTAGGCCGGGCAGCACGTGCAGACCGTCGATGCGGTTCTGCAGCAACAGTTCGTACACCGCCGTGAGTGCGCCAAAACCCGCGTCCAACTGCATCACCTCGTTGATCTGGCTAATGCTGTCTTTTTTGGCAAATACGTCGCTGCTCAGCAGGCTCTGGCCGTGGGTGTTGGCGTTGTGCAGGGTGCCCCGCCCCTCGTTCACGAAGTTGGTCTTCCAGTAGGTGAGCCAGTTCACGCTCGCTTCACTTTGGTTAGTGCGCGCCATCAGCATGGCCGCCCAGGGCACGCACCAGCCCGACCAACCCCCGGCTCCGCGAAACACCCAGGTTTTCAGACTCTCGTCGACCACTTTCTTATGCGCATCCGAGCGGGGATCGTAGGTGACGAAGGGCCAGATGCCGCCCAGGTGGGAGTGGTGGCGGTGGCTCTCAATCAGGTCCATGCCTTCCCACAGCGCGATGCGCTCGTTGCTCAGTTGAAATTCTTGTTGGTACACGCCTTCTACCGTCGTGTAGAGCGGCAACTTGGCTTCTACCTCGGCCCAGCGCGGGTCTACGGATTTGCTCAAGACTCGAGCGGCTTGCGGCAGAATATCGCACATGGCGTGCAGGGCGGCTAACTGAAACGAAGCGTTTTTTCCCCAGGCATCCATCCGGCTGCCGCGGTACTCGGGACTCACCGACACGGGAAGCACGTAGCCAGAATCAGTAGGCTCCAGCATGGCGTAGTAACCCTCGAAGGCTCCCACCAACAGCGGGTAGGCAATTTCTTGCAGAACCGCTTTGTCGCCCGCGTAGCGGTAGTGCAGCCACGCCAGTTGGGCCATCCAGGCGGTGCACGCCTGATCGATGGTGCCCGTCCAGAAGGTGCCTACCACCTTGGCCCGGTCGTCGACGGCGTGGGGAAGCATCAGCGCCTGTTCGTTTTGGAAAAACTGCCGTCCGTTCCGCTCAATCTCCGGCCACCAGCTTTTCAGCATCGACCAAAGCGGCTGAAAATGATCAAACTTCCCCGACATCAGCAAGGGGTAGTAGATCATCTCCAGGTTGATGTTGAGGTGGTAATCGTTGCTCCAGGGCGGCAACTGGTACGACTCCATAAACGGACCCTGCAGGGTACAGGCCACGCCCTGCGGCGGAGTGACGCAGGCCAGTTTGTATAATCCGTAGTCGAAAATTTCTTGCAGCTCAGCGTTGGGCAAGGCAGCACGGGGCGCATCAGCCCAGTAAGTGGCCCACCAGTCGGACGCATCAGCGTCCAGTTGCTCGGTAGTGGCAGTCGCTAAAAGGCGCTCTACTTGGACTTTGGCCTCGGAGTGCACCGACGAAGCGATAAATACGTTTTGATCAATACGGCGATAGGCCAGCGCCAGGGGCATATCGTCGGGCAGAGTTTGCACGAAGCCCCCGGAGGCCGCTTCGCTCCACGTTTCGGGCGGGGCCACGCCCACCGGGACCAGTTGGTCTTTCACAAAGTTCCAGGAGGGCACCGCGCTCACCCGGGTGGCTTGCAGTGCTTCTGGAAGGTCAGTCCACGCCAATTCTTGGGTGGGGTGCTGACGGATGCGCAGCATAGCGGTGTCAGGGCCGTGCGTAGCCTTTATACTGAGAATGCCCTCTTGAAGCTGCGCCATGCCCTGGTCCAGCGTCCACCCGGCGGGCAATTCCAGCACGATCTGCCCTCCGCCAATCTGCTGTGGATGACCCAGGTTCGGGCTCCCCGTGGCGACAGGCACGGCAAATGCCCTTTTAATCGCTGCTTCGTCACCCGCCTGTAGCAGTTTCTCAAGTTCGGCATAGGTGATGCGGGTAGCGAAATCGTTGCCACCCCGGTGGTCCCAGAAACCGGCCCGGCCCACGGTGATGATGAGTTGCCGGTCGCCACCCCAGACCATCAGTCCCTGCGTGCCGTTGCCCAGCAACAGCCCCGCGTGCGGCCGGTTGATCGGGAAATCCCAGGATAGGTTTTGTTGGGCGAAGGCGGTGGTGGTCCAGGTAAATGTGCTCAGCAATAACAAAATCAACCCGAAGAAGGTGGAGTATGCTCGGTTAGTATAAGTAGCGTAATAGTTTTTGGCTACTGTAATGACTTTGCACATTTTTCTATTTTTTAGGAACAAGCCCATCCAAACCCCAATTCATTTTTGTTGTCTGGACTTTGGGTTAAATGTCCAACTCCCCCATCGCCAAACATATAAGGAAGATTATCTTCAGAATCGAATTGAAACAGTAACTCCATTTGATTTCCCGTCTTTCTATCATATGGGTACTCGACGGATTGAACCCAATAGGGCCATCCGAAAAGTTTGTCCCCTTCAATCGGCAACCCTGTCTGCAGTTCCTCCATCAACTCGTAAACTTCATCTTTTAAATCTAAGTCAATTCCCAGTTGTTCATACTCTTCAAAATGAGGATAATCATCTATCGGTGTCCAACCAACTATTATCTTTTCGCCGAAGATCTCATCGATAACTGGCTCGGTTTTGTATGAGTCTTTTTCTGCTTCAATTTTCCTACAATTGACAGCTTTTGAAAATGGGAAAAATGCCTCTAAATCTGATTCGCAAAGAGGTTCGCTTGTTGTGCAATAAAACAGCTGAACCAAACCCTCACCGCTTTTCTCAGGTAAATCTTTAAGATTTAATTGAAGAAACAACTGCAGGTTCTTTTCGCAATTAGAGCATTTAGGCCAGTCATTTTCATCTCGCAAATACGGAAATCCACCAATTTTGCTTTTAGCTGAGAAGCAATTTGGACTTTCCTCTACTTTTGGCAAAAATGCTTTTCTTTTGAACTTACTTAAAACTTCTATCGCCTTATTAAATTCCACCTTTGCATCTGTTGGAATCGGTTCATTGTCTATTGGTTTTTCTGGCATTTCAATTTTACTTCCGAATAATTTTTTGAAAAGGCTCATTCTTTAATTCATTTTAATGGGTAGTAACTGAATTTTAGAAGATGAGGAGTCAAATAATCTATGCCGATTGCAACCGGTTAATCAACGAACGCTTAATCTTCTCTAACTTCTGTAATTCTTCCTTCTTCCAGGGGCGTTTGCCTTTTTTCTTTAAAGAGAAATAAGCAGTTGTGCTTCTATCCTTAGTTCCATAAAGCATCTGGCAGATAACCGCATTGTTGATCCAGTCCTCAAGCAGCCAAGCGGGGGTTTGGTATCGCGCTCGGTACGTATTGATTTCCTGTTGTAGCTTGTTCATCTGCTCATGCATGTTATCCCCCCACGCGAGCATCTGCTGCGTAAAATCGTCTTCATCGGCTGTTGCCAAAAAAGCCTGGATAAACTCTTGCTTCTCTTTATTCGGCATGTCCTTTGTCTTTTGAAAAAGCTCTTCTGGGGTCATAGTTCTTTCAGTTGTTCAAGCTTGTCATGGTAGCTATCTAATAATTCGTCAATTTTGCGCTGGATTAGGTCCCTGTTATAGGTACTCTTGGTATTGAGCAATACGGCTCGGAAAAAATCTATTCTCTCAACAATTCTACTGATCTCCTCCTGTAGCTGCTCGCTTTCTGATCCCACGTAACAAAGATAGCAAAAACAATCTTCCTTGGAAGGCATTGCTATCACTGCATAACTATGATCAAATCTTTTCTTTCCCCTGGTTGTTATCCTTTACCAAATTGTCACAAACCACCAGGATGTTGTAACTTCGCACCCACGATGATGTTGGACGATGAATCACAGATGTTGATGGCAAACATCTACTATCCAGCATCCCTGCCATACAGAAAGTCATCCAGCATCCTGGCCGTACAGAAAATCATCCAGTATCCAGTCCATGAAATACCCCCAGCATAAAAATCTCAACTACGCCCAGGTGGCCAAAGAAGTGCTCACCTTCTGGCGAGAAAATAACATCTTTCAACAATCCGTTGATCAGCGCGAAGGCGCTCCCGCGTTCACCTTCTACGAGGGGCCACCCTCGGCTAATGGCTCGCCAGGCATCCACCACGTGATGGCCCGCACCATCAAGGATATCTTCTGCCGCTACCAAACCCTGAAGGGCTACCAGGTGAAGCGCAAGGGCGGCTGGGATACCCACGGCCTGCCGGTGGAGCTGCAGGTAGAAAAACAACTAGGCATCACCAAGGAAGACATTGGGGAGAAAATCTCCATTGAAGAATACAACCAAAAGTGCCGCGAGGCGGTGATGAAGTTCAAGGGCGAGTGGGACGACCTCACGCAGCGGATGGGCTACTGGGTCGATCTGGACGATCCCTACATCACCTTCGAGCGTGACTACATGGAGTCGCTCTGGCACCTGATCAAGCAGTTCTACGATCAAGGACTCATCTACCGGGGCTACACCATCCAACCCTACTCCCCGGGGGCGGGCACCGGCCTGAGCTCGCACGAACTCAACATGCCGGGTGCTTACAAGGATGTGAAAGACACCTCAATCACCGCGCAGTTCAAGATCAAGGGCACCGACAACGATTACCTGCTGGCCTGGACCACCACGCCCTGGACGCTGCCCGCCAACTCGGCCATCGCCGTGGGGGCCGACATTGACTACGTGCGCGTGCAAACGTTCAACCCCTACACCTACGCCCCGGTGCACGTGATCCTGGCGCGCGACCGGGTGGAGGGCTACTTCAACCCCAAGGCCAAAGAACGCAGGCTGGTTGATTATCAACCGGGCGACAAACTCATTCCCTACGAAGTGGTAGATACGATGAAAGGAAGCGACCTGGAAGGCACCCAGTACGAGCAGCTGATGCCCTACGTGCCCCTGCCCGACCCGGCCTTCACGGTGGTGGTGGCCGATTTTGTGACCACCGACGACGGCACCGGACTGGTGCACCTGGCCAAAACCTTTGGCTCGGACGATTTTCGTACGCTCGAGAAACTGGGCGTGCCCGGCGTGCTGGTGGAAGACGAACACGGCAACCCCGCCCCCATTGTCAACAAGCAGGGGCGCTTCGTGCCGGAGATTACCGACTTTGCGGGTCTGCCGGTGAAAAACTATGACGACGAAGACGAGTCGGACCCGAACTACCAGTCGACCGACGTGAAGATCGCCATTAAGCTGAAGCAGGAGAACAAGGCCTTCCGGGTAGAGCGCTACGAACACTCGTACCCCCACTGCTGGCGCACGGATAAACCCATTCTTTATTATCCGCTGGAGTCGTGGTTTATTCGCACCACCGCCCGCAAAGACCGGCTGGTGGAACTCAACAAAACGATCAACTGGAAACCCGAGTCGACGGGCACCGGCCGCTTCGGCAACTGGCTGGAGAATCTGGTGGACTGGAACCTAAGCCGCTCGCGCTACTGGGGCACGCCGCTGCCTATCTGGCGCACCAAAGACGGCTCCGAAGAAGTGTGCATCGGCTCGGTGGCCGAACTCACCGAGGCCGTGGAGCGGGCCAATCTGGCCTTCGATGATGACGCTGAACTGATCCGCAAAAACAACGAGGCGCTGGCCAAGGAGGACCTGCACCGTCCCTATGTGGACGATATTGTGCTGGT
Organism: Cyclobacteriaceae bacterium; assembly: GCA_965217305.1. GTDB lineage: Bacteria > Bacteroidota > Bacteroidia > Cytophagales > Cyclobacteriaceae > Tunicatimonas. The sequence goes on along the minus strand of CBDCHN010000011.1, from coordinate 1,932,097 downwards.
GAGCTCCACCGGACAGCGCATGTTTCGCGAAGCCGACCTCATCGACGTGTGGTTTGATTCGGGCGCGATGCCCTACGCCCAGTGGCACTATCCGTTTGAGAACCAAGAGACGTTTGAGGCTAACTTTCCGGCCGACTTTATCTCGGAAGGGGTGGACCAGACGCGGGGCTGGTTTTTTACCCTGCACACCATTGCCGGGATGCTGTTCGATAGCGTGGCGTTCAAAAACGTGGTGTCGACCGGACTGGTGCTTGACAAAAACGGCAACAAAATGTCGAAGCGGCTGGGCAACGCCGTGAACCCCTTCGAGACGCTGGCCGAGTACGGGGCCGACCCCACCCGCTGGTACATGATCAGCAACGCCAACCCGTGGGACAACCTCAAGTTCGACCTGGATGGGGTGCAGGAGGTGCAACGGCGCTTCTTCAGTACCCTGCAAAACACCTATTCGTTCTTTGCATTATATGCCAACCTGGACGACTTTACCTTTGCCGAAGAGGCCATTCCGCTGGACGAGCGCACCGAAAGTGACCGCTGGATTATTTCGAAGCTTAACAGCTTGATCAAGGAGGTGGACGCGGCCTACGGAGCCTACGAACCCACCCGGGCGGCGCGGGCCATCCAAGACTTCACCACCGACGACCTGAGCAACTGGTACGTGCGCTTAAATCGGAAACGCTTCTGGCAGGGTGCCTACGACCGCGACAAACAAGCTGCGTATCAAACGCTGTATACCTGCCTAGTGACTTTGGCGAAGTTAGCTTCGCCCGTTGCGCCCTTCTACACCGACCAGTTGTTTCAGGACTTAAATAGGGTAAGCCAGCGAGAAGACCTACCCTCGGTGCACCTCACGGATTTTCCGGTGGCCGACGAAGCCGCCATTGACGTTGATTTGGAAGCCAAGATGCAACTGGCGCAGAGCGCCTCCTCGCTGGTGCACTCGCTGCGCAAACAACATACGATCAAGGTGCGACAGCCACTGTCGCGGATTTTGATTCCGGTGCTCAACGACAAGTTGCGGCAGCAGATTGCCGCCGTAGAAGACCTGATCCTGTCGGAGGTGAACGTGAAGGGAATCGAGTACATTGACGATACGTCGGGGATTCTGGTGAAGAAGATCAGACCGAACTTTCGCAAATTGGGCCAGCAGTACGGTCCAAAAATGAAGGAGATTGCTAAGGCGCTGGCGCAGTGGGGTTCGGACGAAATCAACCAACTGGAGCGCGAGCAACGCTACGAGCTAGCCCTCAACGGCGAGTCGGTGCCGCTTACCCTAGAGGACGTGGAAATCAGTTCGGAAGACATTCCCGGCTGGTCGGTGGCTCGGGAGGGGAACCTCACCGTAGCGCTAGACATCACCGTGACCGACGAGCTGAAGAAAGAGGGCGTGGCCCGCGACCTGGTGAATCGCATCCAGAACCTGCGCAAAGATCAGGGGCTGGAGGTGCAGGATAAGATCCAAATTCGGGTAGTGCAGGGTAATGTGCTGGTGGATGCCGCAATCCAAGCGCATAAAGCGTATATTTGCCAGGAAACGCAGGCGGTAGAGCTAAGTCTAACGGATAATACGTTATCCGAGGCGACCACGTTAGAGATGGATGAGGGGATGGTAAAGGTTAGTTTGGAGGTGGTGAAATGATGGAAAGGAACGTTGGTAACGCGTTGCAAACGCGCACCAGAACAGAGTAGTTATCTAGTATGAGCAAAGGGACAAAGGCAATTTTAGGTATTTATTCAGCTGGATTTCTGGTTGGCACGTGCACGCACATTTTGGGGATTGTTCAACATGGTTTCTTAGCGCATCAGGCTCCGATACTGTTTAACCTCTACTGGGATTCTTTGACGCTGTTGGACCCATCGACTGTGCTACTGCTTTGGACGAGAGTTAAATTTGGTGTCGGGTTGGCCGTTCTAATTATGGTAACCGACATTGGTATTAATTCTTACGCTTATATCAGTGGATATTTAGGCGAACTGATAGACGGAATGATTCCTCTGCCGTTGTTCCTACAGTCGCTATTTGGCACTTTTGTGCTTGCTACCTCGCCGGTGGTGATAAAAAGGGTAAAAGCGGTAGCGGTGACTTCACCAACATTAAGAGCTTAGTAGAATCAGTATGGGTGAGATAGATAGAAGTCACGGAGGTACTTATATAAAAGGGTGAAGAACCGGATGATCTTCTCTATTGGCTGAGCCGCCCGCCCGTATAAAGGCTAAGAACATTAAAAGAAATTTGCCAGGAATACAATACGTGGAAATATGGTGCTGAACCCCGACTTCGAGAGTTTATAAAATTATTAAACGAAAATGGACTACAGAGAAAGAATAGTATCAGATTATAAAATCATGTTGGGGAAACCAATAATCAAGGGAACAAGAATTACTGTTGAGTTAATTCTAAAGAAAATGTCTGAAGGTGCTATGCAACCAGATATCTTAGCAATGTATCCTCACCTTGAGCGAGAAGATATCAATGCTGTGCTAACGTATGCTTCTGAAGTAGTTTCTAATGAAGAAGTAGTAGCGTTGCAGTTATGATACTAGCTGATGAGAACATCAACTATCGTATCATTGACGCAATAGGACAGATAGGCATCGAGGTTCAGTCGGTAGCTAAGTCACACCGTGGAATCAGAGATAGCAGAGTTATAGAAATCTCACGAACACCGCCAAAAACAATACTGACCGAAGACAAAGATTTCGGAACGTGGGTATTTGCGCACGACGTAAAAGGTATTAGCGTTATTTTATTGCGTTACAAGTTCATAGAAACTGACAAGATTATCCGTATTCTAGTCAATTTGCTGACAAGTAAAAAGGAAGAATTATCTGGAAAGTTTACCGTAGTTACCGTAGACAAGGTAAGAATAAGAAACATTCAAAATTAGTATGAATAAGATTGGAAGCATCGAAACAAACCAGTAATCCGCGTGAAATACCTAAAGTATTACCTCCTGAGCATCGGCATCATCCTGCTCGATCAAGCCGTAAAGCTGGCGGTGCACTACAACATGGACATGGGCATTGTGGGGCAGATTCCGGTATTTGGCGACTGGTTTAAGCTGCACTACACGCTCAACCCGGGTATGGCCTTCGGCATGCAGTTGGGCTCCGAGTACGGCAAGTTGATTCTGACCGTATTTCGCTTGTTCGCGATGGTAGGCATCGGCTACTACCTCTACGCGCTGGCCAAGAAAAACGTGCATCCGGGCTTGCTATGGTCGGTGGCCCTGATTCTGGGCGGGGCCATCGGTAACGTGATCGACAGTGCGCTGTACGGCGTGCTGCTCGACAACGCTCCCGTGGGTTCGAGCACCCCCTGGTTTCACGGGCAGGTGGTGGATATGTTTTACATAGATATCTGGGAAGGCAAAGTGGCCGACTGGGTGCCGATTTGGGGGGGCGACTACATGGCGCTGTGGCCAATCTTCAACGTGGCCGACGCGTCGATCTTTGTGGGCGTGGCCATTATTCTGCTTTTTCAAAACCGCTTCTTCAACGAAGACCAGCCCGCCGATGCGGTGGAACCTAATCCTACCTCCGCATCGCATCTGGAAAATCAGTGATCGGTTGTCTCATTTGCTGCCTGCAGTGATTCGGCTGGCCGATATCGGAAACCTTGAACCAGCCGCCGTCACCTCGCCGGTAAAGGTATCACCCTCGAAAACGCCGGTCACGGTTAAGCTGTTGCCATCAAAATTTGAGGTAGAGTTCAAAGTGTCGCCCTCAATCGTCAGGTTATCAAGTGGTGCCGATTCGCCCTCTACCCGAAGAGTTCCCTCATACGAATCTTTCTGCCCACTGATGATCATCGTTCCTTGCATGTTTCCGTAGGGAGTATCGCGCACGGTATAGTTCCACTCGCCGGCCGGAGTGTACGCAGTGGTTCGAGAGGCAGCGCAGCTTGCCATTCCCCCGAGAAGGGCCAGAAGCATCAGTGAATAAAGAGCGTTCTTGTTGCGTAGCATCGGTTGGTTATTTTGTTGGAAGGTAAATATAAAACATGATCAAGCAGTCAAAAATACGCTTTTTCGCCTAAGATATACAAATACGCGCACTAGGGCAGGTGCAGCCAGGAAAAATTCAGGTAACTTCCCTGTAAACAGCTCCGCTTTTGAATCAGATCCTGCTCACCCGATGCTTTTCGTAGAGAGAAAAGACTGTTAGGGCTACGAAAAAGCACCGATATTTAAACGAGTTGGAAGCACTCACTCCCTTTGTCAGCCCGGATCGGCGTTATACAGCGGCACTCAGTTGCGATCTGGAAACTGCGGTGGCGTAACCCCAAGGGCGCGCAGGTAGACATAACCCTGACCCCGATGATGCACTTCGTTATCAATAACATAAAACAGCAGGTCGTTCAGGCGCGTCTCGTACCCACTGAACGTCGCTTCGTTTTCCTGAAGCCGCCCTTCGGGTATGCGCGACCATAGGCTATCGATTCGAGCCGTGTCGGTGTCCCATCGCTCGAGCGCTTCGGCGCAGGTCGTAGGAGAGCTATGTTGACCCATCGTCCATTCCCCGGTAACAATGCCTACCAGCGTGGGAACGGACATGCTGAAAACTCATTGACGAGCTTGGCAAACGGACGCATCTCACCAACGGAAAAGGTGGCAAACGCTCTATCGTCAGGGAAGGCTTCAATAGTACGGCGCGTAAGGCGCCGATGGCCCTGCCAGTACTCGAGAAGTTGTTCGTGGGTTATAACGGGAACCATATGAGAAAGAGATAAGTAAGATTGGTAAAGCAATAGGCAAGCAGACGCTACCAAAACCTGCTAGTGAACCCTACCAGTATCCAACTTAAAACGCTTGTCATACTACCGGTTAGTCGTAATGGGTCCACATTCGTATTACCTTAACGGTCTTTTCCTTTTCGTAAACTTGGTAAACTAACCGGTGCTGAATATTTATTCTTCGAGAGTAAGTTCCTTCCAACTTGCCAACGAGTTTTTCGTAAGGAGGATACTCCTCGAAAGGGTTTTCTGAGATTATCTCGAGCAGGTTTTCAATTTTTGACTTCAAACCAGAAGAAGCTGCTTTCTTGGCATCCTTCTTTGCTTGTTTGGTATAAACAAGTTTGTAGGCGCTCACCAGTCGAGGTCTCCATCGGTTTCTTCAAGAGGCGTGTTCATACCTTCAATAATTGACTCTTGCATTCCAGGGATTGAAGATAAATGGAGCGTTTCTTGAATAGCCCGCCAATCTTCTTCGCAGATTAGTATAGCATTGGATCGCTTTCCGGTAATCTGAATAGGTTTATGTGTGTCATATGCCTCATCCAACAACTGATAAATGTTCTTGCGAGCTTGAGTAGCAGTAAGTGTTTTCATAATTTAATCTATTAGCTATCTTTTTTAACGTACGCTATTCCGTACATGTTGTTGGGTTCTTAGAAAGGCTGCGTAACAGACGGCCGATCCACCTCTCGCATGCCGCTGAGAGGAGCGCTTTGAAAACGACGCAAGTCCGGCCATAGCGCAACGTGTCCTTATGCCCGTTTGTCTCTGAAGCCGAAGCCGGGTTTCTCTTCGCGATCAAGCATGTCAACGAACTTCTCGAGCCTCCTTTGTCGGGTCTCGGGCTTCTTCGCCGTCGTCAACCCATACGTGATGGCGTACCGACTCGATTTGTTCAGCGTCTGAAAGAACCGCTTCGCCTTCGGCCTGTCCACCAGTGCCGCCACGAAGTCCGCCGGTACCTCCGCCTCACTCGGCGGGAGGTAAGCGTTCTCCCATCGGCCGTCCGCCTTCGCTGCGCGGACGGGCACGAGCCCTGGCTCTTCCATCCGCCCCTCAGCGATCAGGCGCTCTGCGTGTTCGGTATTCCTCTTCGACCAACTGCTCCGAGCTTTCCTCGGAGTGATCCGTTGAAGGTAGGTCCGGTCGTCGAGCGACTTCTTAACGCCGTCGATCCAGCCCCAGCGCAGCGTCTCGACCACGACGTCGTTCCATCTCACACTTGGCACGCCAGACTTGTTCTTAAATACCTTTACCCAAAGCTCGCTCTCAGTGTCGTGGTTCGCTTCCAGCCACGCGCTGAGGTCTTCCGGTAAAGCAAAGGCCATAGTTTTCGTTAGATCGGGTTCAGGCATAGCGCTGATCTGGTGGCAGAACTTTTCATTGAGCTGGAAGATAGGGAAGGTGCGTGCCAGAAACAAACTCAGAAGCAGCATCAAGCAGGAATGTTGGTTACCCCAACTCCTTAAATTAGCAAATTCACCTAGTTCGAGACTTGCCGCGCGGTGGGTTCCTGGGCCGAGCGGTTATGGGGCTGGACTGCGCCCGCCCGTAGGAAGTCAACGGCGGTCTCTAGCACCCGATCCTGCCCGGCTTCTACGTCGGCCCGGGTGTTTTTCACCCACAGGTCCGGCGTAACTCCCGTTCCCTCCCACGAGATACCATTCGCATCCCGAAATACGTTGACCGGAACGCCTACTTCCCACCCGTTTGGCAGGGGTTGCGTCGCAGCGTCCGCCATCACGCCCGCCGTGGTTTCGCCCATCACCAGCGCGTGGGGTACGGCGCGCATGGCAAGCGCGAAGTTTTCGGCCGCACTGATCGAGCGGCTATTAATGAGCAAGACAACCGGGCCGGTGTGCTGCCTCTGACCGGCAGGTCTTAGCCACCACTCGACAGGCACAGCGAAGGTAGGCGGAACCTGGCCGATCTTCCGCATGGCCACCGTCATGTAGAGCCGGGGCTCGGCCACCAATCGGCTCGCAATGGCCTGGCCCGCCCGGTCGTCGCCGCCCCCGTTGTGCCGAACGTCGACCATAAGACCGGTGGCCCCCTTGAGGTCACGGAGGGCAGCGTCGATAACGTCTGCGCTGGCCTCGGGGTCGCGGAACCGGCTGATGTGGATATAGCCGATGCTGTCGGAGAGCCAACCGTAGCGAAACACCCCGTCCATCGCGCTCACCAAACTGTCGGTGGCGTACGAAGTCTCGATGAGGTCAAGTGAGAACTCACCATTATCGAACGGTCCAATCCCAATGCTGCGTCCGCCCAACCGGGCCTGTTGACCGGTTTTTGGGTTGGTCAGGGTCACGTGTACGTCGTTGAGCAGGCTACCCATCTCCGTTAGCACCGCCCACAGTTCATCGTCGGTGGTCTCGGCCGTGACCCGGGGGCGGTATACGTCGTACACGGCGTCCCAGTCGACGCGCTTGACGCCTAAGAGCGCGTAACCTTGGTTATAGATCGCCCAAAATTCTTCAAAAGTTGCCTCGGGCTGGCTCAGCCCGGTTTTGGGCGGTGAGGGGGGCATTATAAGTACGTCGATGAGGTCCTCACCGCGCGCCCCGTTGGTAAAGACCGCCAATCCGTCGCCGCTCTCGCGAATGAACCCCGCAAAGGTTCGGTACTCGCCATTGTTGCCCCCGTGACCCACGAACGTGCCCTCCGGAGTATCAGCCAGCATCCAACCCAAACCGTACGACGCGGGAAATGGAGTCTCCTCTTCCAGGATGGGCGACTGCGGCCGAAGCATCTCGGCATGGGTGTCTAGCGTTAGCCCCTTTCCCTCGTGCACGTAAGCGAGAAAGCGGGCGTAGTCGCGGGCGGTCGTTACTAAGGAATAGGCAGCCGCACCGCGGTCGGAAAGGTTGTCCATGTCGCGTCCACTAGAATTACTCGCGCTCTCGTACCCACGGGAAGGTACCACTCCGTCGGGAAGGGGCTGCACAAACGTTGCGTGCGGCATCACGTCGCCCAATCGCTCACGAAAAAGTTGTTGCAGCGTCTTCTCGGTCTCACGCTCCACAAATGCCTGAAGCAACTGGTACGCCTCGCCAGAGTAGCTGTAGGTTGTGCCAGGCGGGGCCTTAAAGGGAATCGGCGTAGTTCGTTCGTAGAAGTCGACTTGTTCATCAACCCAGTTTGGCAGGCCGGTCCGGTGGGTCAGGATCATCCGGGGCGTAACCTTAACGTCAGTTATTCTAGGTTTCTAAAAATAATACAAAATCAAGCGGCATGTAGCAGTCGGCCACGATCTTCAAAAGCAATGATTCGCGGATGCTGATCGGCAAAGGTGTAAGCCAGCAGGGCAGCAAAGACGTTGCATAGATAGTTAATAGGGGCCCGATGGCGAGTATGCTCTAAATCAATGAGACCTACGCACTGGCCAAAGACTGACTCAATGAGTCCGCGATGACGATGATAATAAGCGTCCTTTTGATGGACAATAGCATCTTTCTTTCCGTTGCGGCGCATCTTGGCCCTTAGGTCTACCCCTTTGCTAAGTAACTCTTCTTTCAGGGTGCTCAAATAACCTTTGTCGCCGTATACTTTTCCTTCTACTTCTTTGAGCAGGTAGTTCAACACCTGGTGATTGTTGTCAGCTACGTTGCCTGCCGTGAGCAGAAAGTTGACTAGCTGTGCTTCCCGGTTGATGACTACGTGCATTTTGAAGCCGTAAAACCAACCTAACGTGCCCTTGCCTTTGCTGGCCCAATCAGCCATCACTTTGTGTTGTGCTTCTCGTTTGATGTGACAAGCTTTCAAAGGTTTGCTGTCAATGTAGTTTTCTGCTAAAGCGGGCTGGCAACGGCTTTTGAGCAACAGATAGAGTTCCAGCACTACGTGCGGGATTAGGGCTACGAAGCGTTCATAGCAAGGGGCATCAGGAAGCCAGCTTTGAAAAGTCTTCAGCACATCTTGACAATAGAAGTATTTGAAGCATTTGCGTCCCGAATGATGATAAGCAATTAGGGTCGTTATGACTTCGCTTCGCGCAAAGCGTGAGTGCCATCTAGGCTCCGACAAACCTTCTGCGGCTAGCATGATCTGTAATTCTTTGAGAAAGTCGTCCGTTTCCACAAAAATTTCCGTTAGTTTTGTTGTCGTCAAGATTTGCATGATTCTTTGTTTTGTACAATGAAGATTTCGTTCCACTGCAAATCTTGACTTTTTTGCTCTTTCAAGCAACATAAACCCCTAGTAATCAGATATTCCCTGAATAACTGACGTTAACCTTAGCGTTGGTCTAATAATTCACTTGCCTTTATAGCTTTCATGCTCTTAATTGTTAGCTATTGCTATTCCCCAGGTATTTCTCGTACAGCATCTGCATCACCCCGTCTTTCAACCCCACGTCGGGCACCAGAATTTGGGTGGCGCGGGCCCACTTCATCACCGAGATATAAATTTCCGCTGCCGGAATGATCACGTCGGCGCGGTCGGCGTTGAGTTGCAATTTGTTGATGCGCTCTTCTAAGGAGTGGCTGGCCACAAAGTCGCGCACGCTGATCACTTTGCTGAGCGCGATGGTTTTGCCTAGTTTTTTACCCGATAGGTCGTAGATTTTGTTGATGTTGCCGCCCGTGCCGATGGCCGTCACTTTGCCTTCGTTGGACTTCACGTGCTCCCGAATCCAGCGGTGCATCTCCTCCCCCACCCGGTCGAGCGACGCGCGGGGGTTAAGCCGCCGCACCGAACCAATGGGGAACGAATGAGCGGCAACTTTCTCTTTGTTCACAAACACGTTGAGCTCGGTGCTGCCCCCGCCCACATCGATGTGTAAGTAGCGCCCGTCGCTCAAAAAGCTGAGCAAGGCGTTTTTAAGGATTTCGGCTTCGGTGTCGCCGTCGATAATCCGGATATCGATGCCGTATTCTTCTTTGGCTCGCGTTACCAGTTCTTCGCCGTTCTCAGCCTCGCGCATGGCCGAGGTGGCGCAGGCCAGATAATCGTCCACCTCGTACAGGTCGATGAGCAGCTTGAAGGCATGCATTAGCTTTAAAAACTTGGCCGCCCGCGGCGGACCAATGCGGTGCGAGGGGTTTTCTTCTGACACCTCGAACACGTCTTGTCCCAATCGCAACGGAAAGCGTACGTATTCCAGGCGTTTAAAGGTGACGGTGCCTTCGTACTCGATCACGTGGGTGATCTGCATCCGGATGGCGTTGGAGCCGATATCGACGGCGGCTAGTTTGAGCACGTGCGCTATTTTTTAGGGAAAATGTCACGGGGAGTGATGCTAAATCCCAGCACTTCGAAAGCATCCTGGTGAATCTGTACCTGCGCGTATTTTCCTTCTTTTGGATGCGTGTACACCTCAACCTGCTGCTTATTCAAGTTGACGATCCAGTAAACCGGAACACCTTCGGCAGCATATAAGGAAGCTTTGGTGTTTCGGTCGGAGCGATAGGTGGTGTCCGCCACTTCAATCAGGATGGCAATATCCGATGCCTGAGGATGTTCATTTTCTAACAGCGCTTCTCGATAGTAAGCAATCACCACGTCAGCTTCGGGAAGGGAATGATCCGATAATAGTACCGGATTCTGCACCCGAACAATATATCCGTCTTGCGAGAGGTGTCGGCTAAAAAAACGGTCAAGCTTAGTGACCGAACTGGCGTGGGGCGGATTAATCGGACTCATATCGATAATTTCACCGTTAATCAACTCGATGCGTTGGTCGGAAGAAAGGATGCCGTGATCAACCATCAGGTAGACGTCGTCTACAGTGAAGCGGTGTTTGGTAAGGGTGCTCATGGCGCTAAAGATAAGGTGTTTTGAACGAAAGGAAAATTGATGTGAATAAGTTTACATCCCCGAACTTTTTCTACTTTCGCGCTGCTATTTCTATACTATGAAAGTTATTGATCACCTGCAGCAGGCCACCGATACGCTGTTCACCATCGAGATTCTTCCCCCGAAGAAGGGCGAGAACATCGATACGCTGTTTTCGCACATTGATTCACTGATGGACTTCGCTCCGGCCTTCGTCGATGTCACCTACCACCGGGAAGAACACGTGTACAAAGAACTGGGCAATGGCACCCTAAAAAAGCAGGTCACCCGCAAGCGTCCGGGCACGGTGGGCATCTGCGCGGCCATCCAGAACCGCTACAACGTCGACACCGTGCCGCACGTGATCTGCGGGGGGTTCTCGAAGGAAGACACCGAGAACATGCTCATCGACCTGGATTTCTTGGGCATCCAGAACGTGCTGGTGCTGCGGGGCGACCCCGTGAAGTCGGAGCCGGGCTTTCAGGCGCATCCCGAGGGGCACGGCTACGCCAGTGAGTTGATCAAGCAGGTGTACTGCATGAACCAGGGTATCTACCTGGACGAAGCGCAGGAAGAAACCACTCCCACGGATTTCTGCATCGGCGCAGCAGGCTACCCCGAAAAGCATTTCGAGTCGCCCAACCCCGACACCGATCTGCGCTATCTCAAGCAGAAGGTGGACGCCGGGGCGGAGTTTATCGTCACCCAAATGTTTTTCAACAACCAGGTCTACTTCGATTTCGTGGACAAGTGTCGGCAGCAGGGTATCAATGTGCCAATTATTCCCGGACTGAAACCGCTGGCCACCAAGGGGCACCTCACGGCCCTGCCGAAGTACTTTTTTCTCGACATTCCGGACGAACTAGCCCGGGAGGTGTCGAAGTGTGCCGACAACAAAGCGGCCCGCGAAGTGGGCGTGGAGTGGTGCGTGCAGCAGTGCCGCGAACTGAAAGAACGGGGAGTGCCCTGTCTGCACTTCTACACCATGAGCAAGTCAGAACTGGTAGGCAAAGTGGCCAAGCAGGTGTTTTAAAAAGGGCTAGAATCAAGCAGGAGTAAGTCGTTCTTGTTTCTGATCAGCGCAGGTAAGGTTTGCACGAATTGGATGGATTATTGTTCTGTGCTTTTCAACATCAAAAGCAATCTCCTCCACCTTCAACCCAATCTATCGTGAAACAGTCTTTGGTTATTTTTGCCTTATTACTTTTAGCGTCATTTGCGCATAGCCAGTCGGTTGGCCTGGGCATTGGTAGCGGCGGTTTAGTCCTTAAATCAAACCCCAACAACGACTGGCGGTTTGCGGGAAGAGTAAACTTACAACTGACTGATGGTTCTGGCTTTACGCAGCCTTCGCTAATGGTAGCCCGTCAGGTGGTGAACGAAGAAAAAGCGAAGTTTTATTTGGGCGGTGAAGTAGGTATTTTGCTCTTCGATGGGTTTGAAAACAATATTGTAGCGTTTCGGACCCCGGTCGGGATTGAGTACTTTCCCTTTGACGGTGTCCCGATTAGCGCCACCGTCGAAGGAGGCTTGAACCTCTACACTGGAGAAGAAAGCTTTTTCCTTATCAACTCGCTGGTAGAAGTTACTTACTACTTCGGTAAGTAAATTGATGTGAGTACTTCACCGCTCCAGCACCCACTCCACCAAATCACGCAGTACCTTTTGCCGGTCGGCAGGCAGTTCGTTCATGGTTTCGTGAAATAAGCCTTGGTACAGATTCAACGTTTTATCATCCACCGTTAGTTGCTCGAAGAACTTCTTCGAGCCCTCGGGCGAGGTGATCCGGTCGGCGGTGCCGTGAAACAGGTAGACCGGAATCGTTAGCCGGTGGGCCTCGGCATAGAAGCGCTTGTTCAACCGGAACAAAGTGTGGCCTAGCAGAACCGCAGCTTTGCCGTGCACCAGCGGGTCGGCTCGGTACGCGGCCACTGCTTCGGAATCATGCGACAAGTCGGTTTGCCGAAGCATGGTGTCAAGAATGGCCCCGGGAGCCAGCCGAGCTAGCAGTCGGGCCATAGGCCTAAGCACCTGGTTGACCCCACCCCGCGGCAGTTCAATGGCGGCCGAACTCAGCACCAATCCCCGCAGGTGATCCTGGCTTTCCGGCCGCAGTGCAAAGTTTAACGCGATTACCCCACCGAGCGAATGGCCCAGTAAAAACACCGCTTGTTCGTCGTTTTCTGAACGAGCTATTTGAATCAGATCGCCCAAATCGTCGGCAAACCGCTCGAAGTGCGTCAGGTAACCCTGTTGGCCCGGAGAGCGACCGTGGCCGCGCGCATCCAGGGCGTAGAAGGCAGTGCCAGTATTGTCAAACGCGTCTAACAGGTGCTGATAACGCCCGGAGTGCTCGCCCATGCCGTGCTGGAAAGTTACCACCCGCTCGATGGCTCCGTCGGGCACCCATTTCTGCCAGAACAGCTCCACCGGGTCGGTGGTGGTGGTGAACGTATGGGTGCGGTGCTGATAGGCCATTGGGCTAAGGTGATTATTTTTAGCTCTTCTTCAAAGTATCGCCTTAGCGATTAGGGCGTATTTCTGGTGATCGATCCTAAAAACTTCGTCGAAACCCAACTCATCAGCCAAACTGATTACCTTTACGTCCTGATAGCTTTCACCTATGACCATCACGCAACTTGAGTACGTAGTCGCCCTCGATACGCATCGCAACTTTGCCAAGGCCGCGGCGCACTGCTACGTGACGCAGCCCACCCTCAGCATGCAGCTTAAGAAGCTGGAAGAAGAACTAGGAACCGTGCTGTTCGACCGCAACAAGAAGCCAGTGGTTCCCATTGACGTTGGCGAGCAGGTGATTGAGCAGGCCCGGGTGAGCCTGCAGAGCCTAAAGCGGATAGACGCGCTGGTACGTCGTCACGTCGACGACCTGTCGGACACGCTGCGGGTGGGCATCATCCCTACGCTTAGTCCGTACCTGTTGCCCCGGGTGCTGCCCGCGTTGGCCAAACGGTATCCGAACCTCACGCTGGAAATAAGCGCCGAATTGCTTCAAATCACAAATATTCTCTATTTTAGGCGCATTCGTACCTAATTCCTCCCCTACCAGCCCATGAAAAAGATCATCTTCATCCTAGCAGTTCCCCCGTTATTCCTCTTGCTCACGCAATGCCAGGGGCCGTCGGCCACCAACGTGCGGCCCGCCGAACTCTTCACCGACAACGCCGTGCTGCAGCGCGGTAAAGAAATTGTAATCTGGGGCACCGCCGACCCGGACGGCACGGTTAAGGTCGAGCTGGGCGAAACCGAAGCGCAGGCCGAAGTGGATGACCAAGGAAGGTGGCAGGCGACCCTGCCCGCCAGGGACGCCGGTGGACCCTACGAACTGGAGATTGAGGGAGCGGATGAGATAGAACTAAAGAACATTATGATCGGCGACGTGTGGCTGGCCTCGGGGCAGTCGAACATGGAGTGGGCCCTGCAATCCACGGTAGATAATTTCGAGGAAGAGATCGCCAACGCCGATTACCCCAACATCCGCCTGTTCACCGTGGAGCACGCCACCAGCTACGCCCCCCTAGACAGCATGGCGGTGGCCGAAGGCGGTTGGGTGCCGTGCAGCCCCGAAACGGTACCGGAATTCTCGGCGGTGGCCTACTTTTTCGGACGCCAGATTCAGCAGGAAGAAGGAGTGGCGATTGGGCTGCTCAGTTCCAACTGGGGAGGCACCCCGGCCGAGGCCTGGACGAGCGAGGAAATGTTGCTAACCATGCCCGACTTTGCGGACGTAATCAAACAGCGCCAGCAGAATAGCGAGGCCGTAGTTAGCCCTGAAGCCGCCGAGCAACAACGCGGCACCATCATCCAAACCGCCAACCAAAAAATCAGTGCGGCTGACTACCAACCGGAGCTTGATCTGAGCGACGCAAAAACCATGTCTCTTCCGGCCCTATGGGAGGCGGCCGACACCACGTTGCAGAACTTCGACGGCTTTGTGTGGTTTCAGAAAAATGTCAACCTGTCCAGTCGCTATGCCGGAAAAGTGCTTACCTTGCACTTGGGAGCCATCGACGACGACGATATCACCTGGTTCAACGGGCAACGGGTGGGCGAAACGCAGGGCTACACCAAAAACCGGGAGTACGAACTGCCCGCCGACGCGGTGAAAGCCGGTGAGAACACCATCACCATCCGGGTGCAGGACAACAGTGGGGGCGGTGGGCTCACCGGCCCGGCCGAGGAAATGTACCTGGCGCAAGGCAGCAACCAACTGTCGGTCGACCTCACCGGTCCCTGGCAGTACGATGCTACGCAAGAACCACCTTTTCCGGCTTCAATGCGCCCGCAAAATCAACCGGCCGCGCTCTACAACGGCATGATTGCCCCACTGCTGCCCTATCCGATCAAGGGAGTGATTTGGTACCAGGGCGAGAGCAACGCCAGCCGGGCCCAGCAGTACGCCACTTTGTTTCCTAATATGATCAAAGACTGGCGCCAGCAGTGGGGCGGTGATAATTTCCCGTTCTTGTTCGTGCAGTTGGCCAACTTCATGCCGGGCGGCGCTCCGGTTGACCAGTGGGCCTACCTGCGCGAGGCGCAGAACAAAGCGCTGGAACTGGAAAACACCGGCATGGCGGTGACCATCGACATTGGCGACTCGGCCGACATCCATCCGCGCAACAAGCAAGACGTGGGAGACCGACTGGCCCGGGCTGCCCAGGCGGTGGCCTACGGCAATGCATCAAATTTCACCGGCCCCCTGTACGAATCAATGCAGGTTTCGGGCGACTCGGCGATTGTTACGTTTAAAGGAGTGGGCGACGGACTCATGAAACTGCCCGACGAGGAGGTGATGGGCTTCACCGTTGCCGAAGAGGGCAAACCCTTCGTAGAAGCTATCGCCCGGATCATCGGACCCAATCAAGTGTCGGTGTACGCACCGGAAGTGAACAAGCCGGTGGCGGTGCGCTACGGCTGGGCCAACAACCCAACCGTTAATTTGTACAGCGAAGACGGCCTGCCCGTATCCCCCTTCCGCACCGATGAGCGAACTGCGGGGCAGGACGACGCACTTTAGGAGATAATTTTTGCAAAATGATTGTTGTTTAGACAACTTTCTCCGGACATTGCCAGTATAAACACCTTAAACCATCATCAAAAAACCAGTTATGAAGACATTATCATTTCCTATCCTAGCCCTATTGGCTGCCTTCTTTGTTTCAAGTTGTCAACAAAAGCCGGGGGGCTCCGACGCTGAGGTGGGCGCGGCCCAAGAAGTGGACCAACTGAGTGCCCAAGCGGTGAACTATCCGCTCGATACCGAAGCGAGCGAACTCACTTGGTACGGATTTAAACCCACCGGTCGCCACAACGGAACCATCGCCATTCAAGACGGCACGTTGGCCGTAGAAAACGGCCAGGTGGTAGGCGGCAGTTTCACCATGGACCTCAACACCATCGACGTGCTCGACTTGGAGGGAGAAGACAAGCAGAAACTGACCGGGCATTTGCAATCGCCCGACTTCTTTGACGTGGCTCAGCATCCCACCGCTAAATTCGAAATCACCGAGGTGGTGCCGTTCGCCGAGGCGAAGATGGAAGCCGACACCTCACGCCTCGACGTGGTGGTAAACGACGAAGCCGTGAGCGAATACGCAATAGAAAACCCTACGCACGCCATCACCGGCAACCTCACCATGCGTGATACCACGCTGAGCATCATGTTCCCCGCCAAGGTGAGTGTTTCGGGTGATCAGATCATGGCCCAGGCCAAGTTCAACATTGATCGCACCAAGTGGAACGTATCCTACGGCGACGAGAACGATATGGAAGCGCGGGCCATGGACAAATTCATTTACAACACGGTGAACGTGGGCTTCGACATCAAGGCCAACAAAGAAGCCGAGGCCACCGCGAGCACTTTATAAAACCAATTTTGTAGAAACAAAAAGGGATGCCTCTTAACGAAGCATCCCTTTTTGTTGGTTATTACTGAACTGAGCGCTATTCGCAGCTAACGTCCTCAAAGTCGCTGTTCCAACAGTGCCACGCACCGTCTTCGAAATGCTTCGGGTTGCTCACTTGGCCCACGTGGGTATCGGTGTTATAGTTGATTCTAAATAAGTTGTCTTCATTGCTCAGGTAAACGCTGTACGAAACGTTGTAGTCTCCTTCGTCCAAAGCTTGATACTTTACGTAGCTGCCTTCGTACTCGCTACCCTGCTTCACTTGGGTGTAGATAAGTTCTGTCACCGTGTCCGATTGCCCCTTATCCCAGTCAACTTTCATCAGTTCCGAAGAACCTTCGTTTACAGTCCACTGCCCCTCTTTTCCGTTCCGATCGGATGTTCCGGTTACCCACCGGTAATCCTGAAAACCACCCTCTTGTGAAAGGTACATTTCCCAACCCACCTGCTGGTTTCCTCGGTCGTTGGCGTACAGTTTCACTTGATAGTTAGCATCCAGCAGGTCAACGGCGTAGGTCCAGAGCCATTTTCCTTCCTCCACCACAGTAGGCTGCTGCTTGAGCGCTTCGGCCAAAGCCACGGTAGGAACCGCCAACTGGGCCCTTATGATAGTTGTCCAGATGTTAAACCCTAAACTAGCGTGGAAGGCGTTCCACTTGGTTTCGGACATGGTTCGCCCGTTAGAAGCATCTTCTTCAGAAAAACTATACACTTTCATTTCAAGCGTAGCGGCAGACGGAACGGGCGGAGCCACTTTCGCCGCCTGCGGATCATCCTTCTCACTGCAGCTAAACAGATAGCCGGATAGTAGGGCGATCAAAACAAACCGATTTAATAACGTAACTTTTTTCATTCGTACTTCATTTAGTTGATAAAAGAATAGCACAAAAGTAAATCCAAATAGTTAAAAAAATAACTTAAAATAGTTCAATTTACTGACACTACCACTTAGAGCATGCGCTTACTCACCTACTTCTACCCGCGCTTTGATGGTGAGTTGCTGCGTAGGATTAACCGGGTCGTCTGAGAAAACCGTAATTGTCTTCTGTTGTTTGCCGCGCCGCCCCCCGGCATTGAAGGTAACGGCAATCTGGCTGCTTTCGCCTGACTTCAGTACGTTTTTATCGGGCTGAGAAACCGTGCAGCCGCAGTTGGCCTTGGTGGAGCGAATGTGCAGGTCATCTTTTCCGGTATTCGTGAACGTGAACTCGGTCTTGGCAACCTCATTTTGCGCGATGGTGCCAAAGTCGTGGGTTTTGCTGGCAAAGGATATTTTAGGTGCTTTTCGCAGTTCCTTATCGGTAAGGGGTTCAAAGTACTCTTCTACGGTGGCCATCACGGTGAATTCCTTCACGCTGTCGGCTTCGTTGGTGTACAGTCGAACGCGGTCGGTAGAGAAACCCAGTCGATTCTGCTCCACCGCTTGGGTGGCATCGTAGGTTACCCGAATGAAGCCCTTTTGGCGAGGCAACAGTTCTTTGGGCTCCACGTCGACGGTGATGTGCGGGGGCGTTACGTTGATCGCATTAAACAGAATGGCATCGGCCCCATCGTTATACATCTCGAACGACTTGGTAAGGGGTTCTTTGGTGAGCACCTTGGCCATATTGAGCGACTGGTACTTCACGCGCAGGTTGCCCATGGCGGTGGGGTAATCATCCACCGGCGTCTTGGGTTTGGGATTCACCACTCCCTTGATGTACAAAACGCGAATGGACGGCTCGGCATTGGAGGTGACGTTGATGGACTTGCGAAAGGTGCCCGGGCGATTTTGAGGATTGTACTGGGCCACCACCACGCCGGTGTCGCCGGGAGCAATGGGCTCTCTGGACCAGCTGGGGGTAGTGCATCCGCAGGAAGCCTTCACTTCGCTAATGAGCAGGGGGGCGTCGCCAGTATTGACAAAGGTAAACGGGTGCGAAATGGGACCACCCTCCTCGGGCACCACGCCGAAGTCGTGGTCATCGGTGTCGAAGTGCAGGTTGGGCGCCTGGGCGTGGCCGAAGCCTACCGCTGACATAAAAAGGATACCGGCGACAAACCACCGCGGTTGTTTCAAGATCATCGTAGATTTAGTTTACTTTGCAAAGAACGAAGAGAAGAACAATTTCTGTGCTAGAATGACACGCATACTAACCGGTATACAAAGTTCAGGAAAGCCGCACCTCGGCAATATCCTAGGAGCCATCCAGCCCGCCATTCAACTGTCGCAGGCCATCGATGCTGAAGGGCGCACCAACGAGTCGCTATTTTTTATTGCCGACCTGCACGCCCTCACCACCATCAAGGACGCTGAAACCCGGGCGACCAACGTGAACGCCGTGGCCGCCGCCTGGTTGGCCTTTGGGTTTGATGTACGGCAAAACTTGCTCTACCGGCAGTCGAAGGTACCCGAAGTGTGCGAGCTGGCGTGGTACCTGAACTGCTTCACTCCCTTTCCGATGCTGGCCAACGCCCACTCGTTCAAGGACAAGTCCGACCGCCTAGCCGACGTGAACGCCGGGTTGTTTACCTATCCGGTGCTGATGGCCGCCGATATTTTGCTCTACGATGCCGAGGTGGTGCCGGTGGGCCGAGACCAACAGCAGCATCTGGAGATGACCCGCGACATTGCCAGCGCCTTCAACCATCGTTACGGCGACACCTTCGTGCTGCCCGAGGCCAAGATTGACGAAACCCGCATGACGATCCCCGGCACCGACGGGCAAAAGATGAGCAAGTCGTACGGCAACATCATCGATATTTTTCTGCCCGACAAAGCCCTGCGGAAGCAAATCATGGGTATCGTAACGGACAGCACACCGTTGGAGGATCCGAAAGATCCTACGAACGACACAGTGTTTGCCTTGTATAGCCTGCTGGCCAGCGACGCCCAAATTGCCGAAATGCGCGACAACTACGCCCGGGGAGGCTACGGCTACGGTCACGCGAAGCAAGCGCTGTTTGAATTGATCCGCGATACCTTTGCTACTGAGCGCGAGCGTTACAATCATTACCTAAGCAACCTACCGGAACTGCACCAAGAGCTGGAGCAGGGCGAAGCCCGGGCGCGGGAAATTGCCCAATCGGTGCTGGAGCGGGTGCGTAAGAAGCTAGGGTTTTAGACAAAGCAAGTCTTCTGCTCGTGTTGATTACCTTGCTTGGATATTTGTCGCTTCTTCAAACTCCAGTAAATCAGCAAACTTTGCCACAGGCTGGCCTTTGTAGTATGCCAAATCTTCGGTTGAAAGCCAAACTACGTCTATTCCGGCCGCTACCGCGCCCAGCACGTCGCATCGGTACGAATCACCGATGTAGAGCACCCGAGCCGCTGGGTTCTCTTGTTGGATAGGCCGTAGTGCGCGGTCAAAGATGGCAGGATGGGGCTTTATTTCGGGACCGTCGCTCGAGAAGTACAGGCTACGAAAGTAGTCCGAGATGCCCCATTGCGCAAACTGCTCAAGCCAGCGATCTTTGGGTGACCACAGGTTGCTAAGCACGCTCAGGGGTTTACGGTCCGACAGGTTCTTGAGTGCCGCTTGGTAGTTTGGTTGCAAACTCCCGAGTTCATGCGCCGCGAATGTGGCCACGAGTTCGTTGGTAATTTCGGTGGTAAGCGCTTCGGATGATGTTTGGGCCAATGCCTCGGCCACGCTTGGGAATTTGGCGTAATAGACTTCATCGGTATAGCGCACTGCCATGTATTCGTAGGCCAACCGCACCCGCTGGTGAGCTTCTTCTTGCCCGAGCGACCGGTACCCTAAGGCTATGTACGTCGCTCCAAAATCCTGCTCCGAGCCAAACTGATCAAAATCGAGCACGAACGTTCCGTTCATGTCCAGCAACAGGTGGTCGTAATGGGCGAGGTCAAACTTCATTTCGGTAGATCGATAGCACAGAGCCAATTTAGGGCGTGTTGACATATAAGCTTAGACGGTGCTTTCCGACCGTTTTTACCCTACTCTGCGTCCCTTTCGTTGGCCGATGGCACCGCATGGGATGCCCCGCATCGCCCGCCTCAAGCTCCATTCCATGGTGGCCTTGATTAGGACAAAAACAGCCTCGAAAGCCCTCGTCAATCTATATGTCAACACGCCCTAGGAAAATCTAATTAAAATCACTTCGTGGGCTACGTATCCGTTCCTGCTACCTCAATGTTCTCTGTTTCAATCCGCGACAATTCCTTCACCTTGCCCACTTCAAACAGTTGGTCGTAGTCTTCTAGCGCAAAGTCGCTAGTTGTACTCTCATAGTTGACATAATCGGCAAAGCGGATCCCCCCGACGGTGCGCACGTTGTAAGCTTCGCGAAAGCGGGTGCCGCCGCCGTTCACTTCGAAGCTATACGCCAGGTAATCCATCGTGTGTCGCTCCTGATGAATCCAGTAGATGTATTCGTCGTCGAAGTCATTGCCCCCGCCTTCCTGGCTAAACGTCACCCGAATTTTGTGATAAGGCTCTCCCTTCAGCGTGGCCTCGCTCAGATACTCCTTATTGACGGCGGGGTCGTTCAACGGATACGGTAGCAGCACAAAGTATACTACCGAATTGAGGGAATTGCCGTAGCGTTGCCGGTCTTCTTCACTCAGCTTGACCGGTTGCCCGTTTGCTGTGCGGGTGAAGCTGTCGTTCGTAAGCACGTCGTGCACCAGCGCTCCCGTAGAATCTTCGCCGGTGCTTTCGTAAGTAAACTGCCCCTGATCGAGCTGTACTTCGTAGTGTTTTTTTCGGAAGTCGAATGAGATATGAGTGGATGACAACGCTTGTCCGCCGTGGGTAGCAATGGCCTGGTCAATAATGCGTTGTGCTTTGTCGGATGAGGCAGCGTCAGGAGAGGGTTGGCAATTGATCAGGCCCAAGCAAAGGCCCAATGCATATAGGTAGCTTTTCATGTCTATACGTACGCGAACCCGGAAGCAATGTTGAATTACCTTAAATCGTTTTACAGAAAAAACGTTTTTACTTGTTTTTCGTTTTACAGGAAAAACGCTTATGGAACAGCTTTTCGAACTCTTTAGTAGAAGAATCCAGGAGACGCCCCTGGCGTTTAAGCGCTATTTGCTGAAAGTTATCGATTGGAACGATCGGCTGATTGCCATCAAAGGAGCGCGTGGCGTAGGCAAAACGACCATGCTCCTTCAGTACATTAAAGAAACCTTTGTATTAGATGAGTCAGTCCTCTTGGTGAGCTTGGATAATCTGTACTTTCAAACGCACACATTGGTAGACTTTGCCGATGAGTTTGTCCGACAAGGAGGGAAGTTTTTGTTTCTGGACGAGGTGCACAAGTACGCTAACTGGTCCATTGAACTGAAAAATATCTACGACAACCACAGTACCCTCAAGGTTGTGTTCACCGGTTCTTCAATGCTGGAGATATACCGGGGCAACGCTGACTTAAGTCGGCGGGCCGTTGCCTACAAGATGCACGGCCTTTCTTTGCGCGAATACCTAGCGTTGGACCAGAATATACGCTTGCCCGCCTACTCTTTGGAGCGTATTATCCAACACCACATAACCCTGGCCCAGGAGGTGACTACCGCTGTTAAACCGATACCGGCGTTCAAAAATTATCTGATACACGGCTATTACCCCTTTTTCGTAGAAAATAAAACCAACTATGCCCAACGGCTGGCTACGGTCGTTAATCTAATTTTGGAAACCGATTTGCCAGCGGTTCAGAAAATAGACTACACAACCATTAGCAAGCTCAAGAAACTGCTGTACATCATTGCTACTGCCTCTCCGTTTAAGCCTAATATCGCTAAACTCAGCGAACGAATTGAAACCTCGCGCGATGCCACCTTGCGCTACCT
Source organism: Cyclobacteriaceae bacterium (assembly GCA_965217305.1). Classification (GTDB taxonomy): domain Bacteria; phylum Bacteroidota; class Bacteroidia; order Cytophagales; family Cyclobacteriaceae; genus Tunicatimonas. The sequence goes on along the minus strand of CBDCHN010000011.1, from coordinate 1,909,866 downwards.
GGACTATCTCAGAAGTGCCCACGTGATTAACCTGCTGAGAAACGATACCGAAGGGGTTAGCTATTTAACTAAACCTGAAAAGATTTTTCTGAACAACACCAATTTGATGTACACCCTGGCCAGTGAGCGAACGAACGTGGGCAATCTTAGAGAAACCTTTTTCTACAATCAACTCCACCAAGCGCACGCAGTTTCGTTTGGCAAGGTTGGCGATTTTGTGATCGACAAAACGTTGACTTTTGAGGTGGGCGGAAGAAACAAATCGTATCAGCAGATCAAGGGTGCCAAACAGGCGTACGTGGCCGCTGATAACATTGAAGTGGGCTTCAAAAACAAAATTCCCCTCTGGCTTTTTGGTTTTCTGTACTAACGCATTCAGCACTGCCCTTTCCTGCTAATAGACGTGCCCATCAACCAACCCTTTGACTAGGCCACCATACCAAAGCGCACCCCCTCATCAAGAATTATAATTTTGCATTCGCCCGATTAGGTGCTACTATTGCACCGCTACGCTATGGATACCATTCAGGAAATTCAATCCCCTATTCGGCACGAGATGGCGAACTTCGAAAAGAAGTTTCGCGACTCGATGAAGAGCAACGTGATGCTGATTGATAAGATCATGGGGTTCATCGTGAAGCGCAAGGGCAAGCAGATGCGTCCCATGTTCGTGTTTCTGACGGCGGGCACGAGCGGCACGATCCAAGAAGCCACCTACCGCGGAGCGGCTCTGATCGAGCTGCTACACACCGCTTCACTGGTGCACGACGACGTGGTGGATGCCTCGAACTTCCGGCGGGGCTTCTTTTCTATCAATGCGTTATGGAAAAACAAAGTTGCCGTGTTGGTGGGCGATTATTTACTGTCGCGCGGCTTGTTGCTATCGGTAGAAAATGAGGATTACGATTTGCTCAAAATAGTGTCCACTGCGGTGCAGAATATGAGCGAGGGTGAACTGCTGCAAATCGAAAAAGCGCGTCGGCTCGATATCACCGAAGACATATACTACGATGTTATTCGTCGGAAAACCGCTTCGCTGATCAGCTCTTGCTGTGAGATCGGAGCTGCTTCAGTGGATGCTGAACCCGAAGCCGTAGCCCGGATGCAGCAGTTTGGCGAGAAGGTGGGCATTGCTTTCCAGATCAAAGACGATCTGTTCGACTACGGCGCGGCCGAAATTGGCAAGCCGGTGGGGATCGATATTAAAGAGAAAAAGATGACCTTGCCCCTGATCCACGCCCTGCAGCAGGCCTCTGCGGCGGACAAACGGCGGATCATCTACATTGTAAAAAATCAAAGCGAGCAGAAAAACAAGGTGCGCGAGGTGATTGATTTTGTGAAGCGTTCGGGTGGATTAGCCTATGCCACCGAAGCCATGAAGCAGTACCACGAAGAAGCTAAAACCATTCTTCAAACGTTCCCCGATTCGGAGCACCGACGATCGCTGGCTCGCCTGGTGGAATACACGATCGAGCGGGAGAAGTAGAACTGGATACTGGATGTTGGATGATCTTCTGGGTGGCAAGGATATTGGATATTAGAAACAAGTTGCGAAATTCCAACATCCAACATCCAACATCCAACCACCCCTACAGATCATCAGCATCCTCACGCGCGCACTTTGCTGAAGTAGAGTTTGAATAAGGTGCCCTGCCCCACCTCGCTTTCGATGTCTATCTTTCCGCCACTGGTATCCAGAATTGATTTAATGGTGTACAAGCCCACTCCGTTGCCCTCGGCGTGCTTGGGGTTGAAGCGCTTGAAGAGCTTGAACAGGTTGCGCTGGTTTCGCTCGGTATCAATGCCGATGCCATTGTCCTGAAAGCGCAGCAGCACGTAGTCGCCCGCGTCGTGCGAACTAATCTGAATCACCGGATCACGTTTGGGAGAACAGTATTTGATCGAGTTAGTGATCAGGTTCTGCAGAATACTCTGGAACAACACCGGCACAAAAACCAGCGTCGGAACCCTACTGAAATCGGTATCAATGGTGGTGTCTGTTTCCTCAGTCAGTTGGGCAAGAGTGCGGAGCACGTCGTTCAGCTCCTTGCTCATCGTCAGCTTCTCGGGCGACTGCTGAAACCCCTCTTCGGTCAGGAATACACTCATGAAACTACTCAGCATGTCACTCAGTTTGCTCACGCTGCCGTCGATCATGGACATCACCTGCCGGTTGTGGTCGTCGGTGATGGCGCCCTGGTCGAACATATCGACCAGCGACCGGAGGTTGCTGATGGGCGACTTGAGGTCGTGGGAGATGACGTAGGCGAAATCCTCTAGCTTTTGGTTAGATCGTTTCACTTGATCCATCGATTGCACCAGCTCTTGCCGCAGTTTGTAACGCTCGAGCGCAAAATTGATGGTTCTTTCCAGGGTGGTTCCCTTGCGAATCTCACCTTTCACCAGATAATCTTCCGCTCCGCGGTGGATGGCCTCTATTCCCACCTGCTGATCGGCCAGCCCCATGAAGATGACCACCGGAATGTGGGGCGAATACTCTTTAATCTCTTCAAGGGTGACCAACCCGGAGCTGTCGGGTAGCGAGAGGTCGAGCAAGATAATGTCAGGCCCCTCCTGCTCAATGTAGTGGGAGACTTCCTGAACCCGTTCGCAGGTAGACAGTTGATACTGAAACGTGGTGGCGTCTCGCAACACCTCTTCTACCATAATTTGGTCGGCCGGGTTGTCCTCCACCAGGAGAATGTTAATGCTACTCATCCAAGTCATTTAAAATGTGATGAAAAAAGTTGCTTGGTTTGATTGTGGTAGGGTTGCGTGGTGACTTTCAGCTGTTGGCAAAGCGATATATCCTCAGGTTTTAACGAGATTGCGGAGACGATATCAAGGGCGAAACCTTTTGCGGCCTCCCCCGGTTGTCAAAACTAGCAATAAATTGTTGATATGAAAAACCTACGCCTAGCCCGTTTCTTTAGAACAAACTACCTGTTGTCTACCCTTCTGATTGTTCTATTTTCCGCAGCATGCACCTTCGGTCAGGCTAATTACTGGCAACAGGAAATGGCCTACCAGATAGAGATAGATATGGACGTGCGCACCAACCGGTTCACCGGAAAGCAAACCCTTCAGTACCAGAACAACTCACCGGATACCCTCCGGCGGGTATATTATCACCTCTACTTCAACGCCTTTCAGCCCGGCAGCATGATGGATGTGCGCTCGCGCACCATTGCTGACCCCGACCGCCGCGTGGGTGATCGCATTCTGGGCCTCAAGGAAAACGAAATCGGTTACCAACGCGTGGTTTCGCTCAGCCAAGACGGCGCACCGCTGGACCCTACCACCGAAGAAACGATTCTCGTCGTCCCGTTAGCCAAACCGATCCTGCCAGGGCAGTCGACCACCCTGGTGATGGAGTTTGAGGCGCAGGTGCCCGAACAAATTCGCCGCTCGGGGCGCGACAACGCCGAGGACATTCGCCACTCGATGGCCCAGTGGTATCCCAAACTGGCCGAGTATGACGAAGACGGCTGGCATCCTAATCCCTACATCGGGCGCGAGTTCTACGGAGTGTGGGGTTCGTACGACGTGAAAATCACCATCCCGGCCGACTACGTGGTGGCGGCCACCGGGGTGCTGCAAAATCCTCAGGAGATCGGGCATGGCTACTCTGACCGGCAGGAGCTAGCCTCCCAAAAGGCGGACGCTTCGCTCACGTATCATTTTAAAGCCGATAACGTGCACGATTTTGCGTGGGCCGCCGACCCCGACTATCGGCACACCACCGCCCAGGTGCCCGACGGCCCATTGCTGCACTTCTTCTACCAACCCGACACCCTGGTGCAGCAGTGGGAGCAACTGCCCGACCTGACAGTGAAGGCCGTTCAGTATATGAACGAGCACTTCGGCGAATACCCCTACCCGAGCTATTCGGTGGTGCAGGGGGGCGACGGAGGCATGGAATACCCCATGATGACCCTGATCACCGGGCACCGCTCGTTCATTAGTTTGGTGGGAGTGACGGTGCACGAACTGATCCACAGTTGGTACCAGGGCGTGCTAGGAACCAACGAAAGCCTGTACCCCTGGATGGACGAAGGCTTCACTTCCTACGCCGACAGCCGCACGCTGTACTTTTTACTAAATGATTCCGACCCTTCGCCGTTCGACGCATCGGCCAATCCCCAGGAGGGTTCCTACGCCAGTTATTTCGCTTTGGTAAAGTCGGGCTTGGAAGAACCTATGACTACCCACTCCGACCACTACGCAACCAACCGGGCCTACGGGGCGGCAGCTTACTCGAAGGGAGCCGTATTTTTGCACCAACTCAGCTACGTGGTGGGGCAGGAGACGTTTGAGCGAGGAATGCGCCGTTATTTCAATACTTGGAAGTTTAAGCATCCCGACGCGCACGATTTCTTGCGCGTGATGGAGAAAGAGTCAGGTTTGGAACTGGACTGGTACCTAGAATACTTTGTGAACAGCACCCGCACCGTAGATTATGGCATTGAATCGGTGGAGAGTGACGATGCGCAGACCAACGTGACGCTGCGCCGCATTGGAGCCATGCCCATGCCGCTCGACGTGGTGGTGACCTACCAGGATGACCGACAGGAACTGTTCTACGTTCCGCTGCGCATGATGCGCGGTGAGAAAGAGAACGAAACGGATACCACGCGCACGGTGTTGGAGGATTGGCCCTGGACGTATCCCACCTACCGCCTGACCATTCCTCATCGGGTGGGCAATATCAAAAGTATGGTGATTGACCCCTCAATGCGGTTGGCCGACGTGGATCGAAGCAACAACCGCTATCCGGCCGACGATCAGACAATTTACGCACCGACGCCCGGCACGGGGAAATAGGGCGGTTGTCCGGCAACCAGCTTTTCTCCTCACCGATTGCTCTTCAGTCTTACCCATGCCCGAACTGCCCGAAGTAGCCACGTATCAGAAGTTCTTCGAACAAGCCGCGTTGCACCGCAGGGTGGTGTCGGTGGCGGTGCACGAGCCGCGCGTGGTGCTGGTGTCTCCTGAAACGCTGGAAGAGCGGCTGGTGGGACAAACCTTCGTGAGCACGAAACGCATTGGCAAACAGCTCTTTGTCGAGCTGAGCGGCGGGGCTTGGCTCACCCTGCACTTTGGCATGACCGGTTCGCTGCGCTACTACCGCGACCGGGAAGACACTCCCCGCTTCGCTAAGGTGGTGTGGGGTTTAGACGATGGCTTTTTCGTAGCATTCTGTTGTCCGCGCATTCTAGGGCGCGTGGGTATTGCGGATAATCTGGAAACGTTTCGTAAGAAGAAAAAGCTGGGCCAGGATGCGCAGCGCATCACGCGGGAAGAATTCAGTCAGCGGCTGGCCGGACGCAAGGGCCTCATCAAACCCTTGTTACTCAACCAAAGTTTGGTGGCCGGATTGGGCAACTGGATTGTGGATGAAATTTTGTACCAAGCAAAAATTCATCCGATGACCCCGGCGAATCAGCTCAGCGAAAGTGACGTTGCTCGGATTTACGATAAAATGCAGCACGTTCTGGAGACCGCCATTCGGCACGAGGCGCGGTATGAGGATTTTCCGCGGGATTTCCTGGTGACCTACCGTTGGTTGGAGCGGGATGGCCATCCGCTGCAGCAAAAAAACATCGAGCGCATGGTGGTCGGAGGGCGTAGCACCTACTACTGTCCTGATGAGCAAGTGCTCGACTAGGCTGTGCCTGATTCTTGTTTAAAACAATTCTAAACAACTGATTTACAGTTATTTAGACCAACTTCAAATTAGTTTATTGGGCAACCATTTGAGTAACGCGTCGGTTTATAAGACTGAAACTGAATATTAACTAACTCCCTTATAATCATGGAAAAGCAAGAAACCATTCAATCCGCCGACGTAGCGCACTGCCCCATTTGCAACGCCAACGCCGTAGAGCCCTGCCAGCAGCCCAAAAAAGACGATTGCCCCCGTGGTGAGGATCGCAAAGGGTAAGACCAGCAAAGATCTTATGTAGCAAGAGAGCCGGAAGGTTCTCTTTTTTTTTACCTTGTCGACGTCATTCTACAGCCAGTCTCTGGTTATGCCGCGAAACATCTGTTCTATACTCGAAGCAAATTTCTATGAACCCAACCTTCACCGCCGTTATCTTCGACCTGGGCGGCGTTTTAATCGACTGGAACCCCGAGTATCTGTACCGTAAAATTTTTACCGACGAAGCGCAGATGCAGCACTTCCTCACCGAGGTGTGCCACTCCGACTGGAACCGGGAGCAAGACCGCGGCCGCCTGTTCGCCGAAGCGTTGCGCGAGCGCATTGCGCAGTTTCCCGAGCACGAAGCTAACATTCGCCATTACCACGAACGCTGGGACGAGATGCTGGGCGGAGCCATTGAAGAAAATGTGGCAGTGCTGGAGGACCTTCACCAACGCCCGGACATTCATCTGTACGCCATCACCAACTGGTCGGCCGAAACCTTTCCGGTGGCCCAGCATCGCTTCCCTTTTCTGCGCTATTTCGAAGACACGGTGGTTTCCGGTTCTCTCAAGCTGGTGAAACCCGATCCCAAAATTTACCAAACCCTGCTCGACCGCCAACCCATCGTGCCCGAACAGGCTATTTTCATCGACGACGTGCAAGAAAACGTGGCGGGCGCTGAGGTGCTGGGCATCCATGGTATTCATCTGACCCCGGAAACCGATTTGCGTAAGGAGTTGGAAGCGCTAGGGGTGCTACCTTAGCTATCCTCGGTCAGCAGTAGTGTTATAGAAATAATAAATTTCACCATGAAAACTACGCACCTACTCTCTCGCCGCCAAGTCCTGAAAAGCTCCGCCGCCCTATTAGGATTAGCCACCATCAGCCCCGGACGGATCACAATGGCTAACCATCGCAAAGCTCCCTACCCCGTCGGCGTTTGCGACTGGTCTATCGACCAACTGGGCGAAGTGGAAGCCCTGGCCGTTGCCGAGAAGGTCGGACTGGACGGAGTGCAGGTCAGTTTGGGAACGTCGGCCAACGACATGCACCTGCGGCAGCCGGCAGTGCAGCAGGCCTACCGGGAAGCGGTCCGGAAGCATAGCGTACGCATCTCCAGCCTGGCCATCGGCGAGCTTAACGAGGTGCCCTACAAATCAGCCCCTCAGACCGAAGCCTGGGTGCGCGACAGCATCGATGTGGCCCAGGCGATGGGCTGCCCCATTGTGCTGCTAGCCTTTTTTAGCAAGGGCGACCTGAAAGGCGACGAAGTCGGACAGCAGGAAGTGATCCGTCGCCTGCGCAAGGTGGCACCCCGGGCCGAAGAAGCCGGAGTGACGTTGGGCATCGAGTCGTGGCTCAGCGCCGATGAGCACCTGGCGATCATTGAGGCCGTCGGCTCGCCCAACGTGCGGGTGTACTACGACGTGGCTAATTCGCACAAGATGGGCTATGATATTTACGAGGAAATGGCCCGCCTGGGCACTGAATATATCTGCGAGGTGCACATGAAGGAAAACGATCACTTGCTGGGGCAAGGAGAAATAAACTTTACAAGGGTTGGTCAGATTTTGGACGATATGAACTATCAAGGCTGGGTGATCATTGAAGGAGCGTGGCCCGACGGGATGGATTTACTGGAGACGTACAAGGCTAATAATCAGTACCTTAGAAAGGTAGTTAACCGAGGCTAACTAGGCTATGTCTGATAAATACTCCTTGCATCAAGACGATTAATAGAAGCTTCATGAAATTTCTACAGTACTGTTTACCCGCCCTGCTTCTCGTCGCCCTAGGTTGCTCTCCGCAAAGCGAGGCACCCCCCGAAGGCCTCGCTCCCGAACCACTGCTCTATCTTCCCGACGATCTGGAAGCCACCGTGTGGGCCGAATCGCCGCAGTTTTTCAATCCCACCAATATCGACGTAGACGCCCGCGGACGGCTGTGGGTCACCGAAGCGGTGAACTACCGCGACTTCAACAACCACGAAGCGCATCGGGAGCATCCCCAGGGCGACCGGGTAATGATTCTCGAGGATACCAACGGCGACGGCGTGGCCGATTCTTCTAAAGTATTCGTTCAGGACGAGGACTTGCGTTCTCCGCTGGGCATCGCCGTCATTGGCAACCAGGTGATCGTCTCCTGCGCGCCCTCCGTCATCGTCTACACCGACGAAAATGGCGACGACGTGCCCGACCGCAAGGAAGTGCTACTCACCGGCTTCGGGGGGCGCGACCACGACCACGGCTTGCACTCGGTGGTGAGCGGACCCGACGGGCGCTGGTACTTCAACACCGGCAACGCGGGTCCCCACGTGGTCACCGACCGGGCCGGATGGACGCTGCGCAGCGGCAGCATCTACAACGGCGGCACACCCTACAACATCACCAACTCACCTAACCGCCGCAGCGACGACGGCCGCGTATGGACGGGCGGCCTGGCCCTGCGGGTGAACCCCGACGGCACCGGACTAGAGGTGCTGGCCCACAACTTTCGCAACTCCTACGAAGTGTTTGTCGACTCCTACGGCAACCTATGGCAGAACGACAACGACGACCAGGTGGCTACCTGCCGCACCACCTGGGTGATGGAAGGCGGCAACGCGGGCTACTTCAACGCCACCGGCGAGCGCACCTGGCAGGCTGACCGGCGACCGGGGCAAAGCATCGAGGTGGCCCACTGGCACCAGGAAGACCCGGGGGTGATGCCCGCCGGGGATATCTACGGCTCGGGTTCGCCCACCGGAGTGGTGGTGAACGAGAGCGACGCGCTGGGCGAACACCACCGCGGTCTGCTGCTGAGCGCCGATGCCGGACGGAACATTATCTTTGGCTATCATCCTAAACCTGCGGGAGCGGGATACGACTTGTCAGAACGCACCGCTTTCATGGCTTCGGTGGATACCGATAACCCTGACTACCGCTGGAACGACGTGGAAGAAGATAAACGAAAGTGGTTTCGCCCCAGCGACGTGGCCATCGGCACAGACGGGGCCATCTACGTGGCCGACTGGTACGATCCTATCGTGGGCGGCCACCAGATGTACGACAAGAAGGGCTACGGACGCATCTACCGCATCGCCCCGAAGGAGCAAGCGCTCACAATTCCTAAAATCGACCTGAGCAGCACCGAGGGACAGGTGCAGGCCCTGCTCAGTCCGGCTATCAACGTGCGTCAGCTAGGGTTTGGCCGACTAAAAGCACAAGGAGCTTCTGCGGTTCCGGCGGTAGAGCAGGTGCTCAATTCCGATAACCCCTACCACCGGGCTCGGGCCACGTGGCTGCTCGCCCAATTGGGTGCGCCGGGTATTGCGGTCGTAGAAACCTTGTTGGCTGACGATGATCCTCAGCTTAGGATCACGGCCTTTCGGGCGCTGCGGCAGGGGCAACCCAAGCGGTTGATGAGTTATGCCCAACGGCTTGCCAAAGATTCGTCGCCTGCCGTGCGTCGGGAGGTAGCCATCGCGCTGCGCGACACTCCGCTGGCCAAAAGTGAAGCCACTTTTCTTACCCTTACTGATGGATACAATGGTGAAGATAAAGCCTACCTCACGGCGCTGGGCATCGGACTGCAAGGCAAACAAGAAGATTTCTACGCAACCCTGCTCAACCACGTTGATGCCCCCGCTCCTGAGCAGTGGTCGCCCGCACTGGCTTCGCTGGTAGAAGAACTGCACCCCGCTGCCGCGGCAGACGCTCTAGCCACCCGCACTGCCGCATCACAACTCTCTGAATCGAAACGGAAAAAAGCGTTAACATCCCTGGCGTTTATTTCTACCGCAGCCGCGGCTGAGGCCACCCGACAGTTGGCCGAAAGCGGATCAGGTGAAGTAAAGAGTCTAGCGCAGTACTGGTTGCAGTTTCGCAAAACCAACGCATGGCGCGCGTACTTGAAAAACTGGCAGTCGCCCGATAATTTCTCACCGAAGGCGCATCCCGACCTGCTTGCCGCCCGGCAGCAGGTAGCCGACACCACACTCAGTTTGGAAAGACGTACGCAAGTGGCTCAGGAATTGGCGAAGCAAAAAGCCGGGAAATTGCACCTGATCTATTTGGCCGCCGAAGAACAGCTGCCTCAACCCTTTATTCAGCAGCTTGGCCCACCGATGATGCAGGAAGAAGACCGCAATCTTCGGGCGTTGGCCGCTCACTATTTTGCTTCCTCCGATACTGCTTTGTACCAAATCGAAACCGTAGCCAATCTTTCGGCGGATGCCAACCGCGGCAAAGGCTTGTTCTACAGCAATTGCCTCACCTGCCACAAAATGGGCGCAGCGGGCAGTGAGGTAGGACCCATGCTCACCAACATCAGCACCAAATACGACAAACTAGGCATGCTGGAAGGCCTACTGCACCCGGAAGCGGGAGTAGCCTTTGGCTACGAGCCTTATCTGGTGATGCTCAAAAACGGAGGAGTGGTGTACGGACTGCTGCTCTCCGACGGGGCGGTGGTGACCGTGCTGGATACCTACGGGCGACGCTTCATGATTGAGGAAAATGAAGTAGAACGTAAAAAAAGTCTTAACCTCAGCATCATGCCTTCGCCGCAACACCTGCAACTCAGCCGACAAGACGTGGCCGATATCACTGCCTTTTTGTTGCAGGGCCAAGCAGTGCTCAGCAGTCGTTAGGATCAGGGCCGGTTTCACCGGAAGTTTTGACAATAATCAGAATTTAGTAGCTATTTCTTGCGCAAGCTTAATTATTACCTATATTGTTGGCCTCCCGTCGGGAATGGCGTTCTGATGCGGACACCCTTCCGGAGGGCTCTAACGCGTATATTTCATCCTAAACAACCAACCATGAAGCCAACCGTACCACCGCCTCCCATTCGACCAAAGCACTGGGCCTTAGTTAGTATCCTACTCGTCACCATGAACGTATGGTCAGGTGCCCACGCCTGGGGCAAAACAGTGACCGAAAAGCCGCTTGCCATCACCATCACGGGCACGGTTAGTTCCGACGATGGCGGAACCCTGCCAGGGGTTAACGTATTAGTGAAGGGCACCACCATCGGTACCATCACCGACATCGACGGCACCTACCGCCTGTCGGCTCCGGATGAGGCCACTACCCTGGTGTTTTCTTTCGTGGGCTACTGGCCAAAAGAAGTGGCCATCGACGGCCAAACTACCATAGACGTCTTGTTGGAGGCCGACGTAAAAGCCCTGGAAGAAGTGGTGGTGGTGGGCTTCGGTACGCAGAAAAGAGCCAACCTCACCGGGTCAGTAGGCTCGGTGTCGGCGGCAGAAATTGCTGAAAAACCAATTACCAGCCCCGATCAGATCCTGGCCGGGCGCGTGTCCGGGGTACAAATTTCCAATCGAAGTGGCGACCCTGGCGCCCCGATCAACGTCCGCATTCGGGGCGTAGGCACGGCCGGTGCCAACCAGCCGCTGTGGGTTATCGACGGAGTGCCGATTGTGCAGACCAGTAATATCACGGTGAACACTGCCTCTGCCACCGAAACCAATCCGCTGGCGGGCATCAACCCAAACGATATTCAGTCGATCGACGTGCTGAAAGACGCTGCCTCAGCCGCCATTTACGGAGCGCGAGCAGCCAACGGAGTGATCATCGTCACCACCAAGCGAGGCGAAGCCGGAAAAACGTCAGTCACTTATGACGGCTACGTCGGAGTGCAAACGGTGCCCAACTCCCGCCGAATAGATGTGCTCAACGTGGATCAATTTATCGATCTGCAAACCGAAATAGGCCGCGACGTGACTCAGTTCCGCGGGGAGCCCTTCGTAGATTGGCAAGACGCTATTTTTAGGAATGGTCCGATGCAAAGTCATAACGTAACCGCCAGCGGCGGGTCTGAAAACATTAACTTTAGCGTGTCGGCTGGCTATTTGGGGCAAAAAGGTATCGAGTTGGCCCAGGGCTTTGAGCGCTACTCGTTCAAGGCCAACTCTGATATCCGGGTAGGGAAGAGGAAGCAATTCACCTTCGGTGAGTCGCTGATCGTGAGCTTCGTTGATCGTCTGGTGCAGTCAGAGGGCAACCGCTTTGCAGCGTTCAACTCGGCACGGAATGCTCCCTATTTCAAAATATATAATCCTGACGGGCCCTTCGGCTTTAACCCCGAAAACCCCACCACCACCGGAGGGGCCACCGGGGGCAACTACGTGTACCGAAGCCAATCGTTTGTGGAAGAGACCCAAGTACAAAGTCGAAAAGTGCTGGGAAATATTTACGGACAACTGGAGATTGTTGAGGGACTCACCTACAAAATCGCCGCGGGCATTGATTACAACGTAGGAGATGGTTTCTTTTACCAAGCTCCGGTCAACTTTTCTCAAATAGGCGACCCTCGGCTGTCGCTCCTGGTGCAAGAGCGCCCCCTGGAGCTAACCACCAACATCAGCAACACCCTTACTTACGCCAAGACCTTTGGCAAACACAACCTGACGGTGTTGCTGGGGCACGAAGAAACGAACTTTCGCTTCGACAAAGTCAGAATTCAGGGAAGAGATTTGTTTAATCCGGCGGTGCGTCTGGCCTCGGTGGCAAGCACCATTGCGGCGGGCAACGAGGCCGACCAGTGGGCGCTGCGTGGATATTTAGGGCGACTCAACTATTCGTTTGCGGATAAGTATCTAGCCACTTTCAACATCCGGCGGGATGTGTCCTCTCGTTTTGCTCCGGGCAATCGCTCTGCGGTGTTCCCATCAGCATCCCTTGGGTGGCGGGTGTCCGAGGAGTCTTTCTTCCCGGAAACCAGCTTCATCGATGACCTTAAGCTGCGGGCGGGTTGGGGGCAATCCGGTAATCAGTTCACCGGACTCAACTTTGCCTACCTGAGCTCGCTCAACATCAACCCCTTCTACGTAATTGGCACCGGGCAAAACGTGGTGCGGGCCCCGGTACCGACCAGCTTTGCCAATGCTGACCTAAAATGGGAAACCAGCACCCAAACCGACATTGGATTAGACGCGGCTTTTTGGGAGGGGAGAATCGAGCTGACCTTTGACTATTACAACAAGGTGACGGATGATGTTTTATTAGGGCTGCCGATTCCGGCGGTGTCGGGTTTCTTCCTGCCTACCGACGCCAACATTGGTCAAATTAGAAACTCCGGCATCGAGCTGGCCATCAACTATGCCAACCGCATCGGAGAACTGAACTACAGCATCGGGGGCAACTTCACTACGGTGAACAACGAGGTTACTTCGCTGGGAGAGATCACTTCAATCAACACCGGAGTGGGGGGCGGGCAAACCCACCGCACGATAGAGGGCGAATCGCTCGGTCACTTCTACGGTTTCAGAACTGACGGCCTCTACCAGACGCAATCTGACATCGATAATGCCCCTCCGGATGCACTGTCTGCCGCGCGCCAACCCGGTGATGTTCGCTTTGTAGATGTGAATGGCGATGGGACGATTGATAACAACGATCGCACCATTCTGGGTAGCCCGATTCCGGACTTCTACTACGGGATCAACCTGTCGGCTAGTTGGAAAGGGTTCGATTTTTCGGCTTTGCTTCAAGGTGTAGGCGGCATGCAGGTATACAACGATGCCCGCCGTTCGTTCGAAAGCATGAACGGGGGCAACAACCAATCAACCCGCGTGCTGAATCGCTGGACCGGGCCCAACACCAGCAACGAAATTCCTCGTGCCACTCAGGATGACCTCAACAACAACAACCGCTTCTCGGACCGATGGATCGAAGACGCCGATTTCTTAAGGATCAGAAATCTGCAATTTGGCTACGCGGTTCCTTCCTCGGTGTTAGAGGCGGTAACCGATGGTCTTGTGGCTCGGGTGCGGGTGTACGTAGGAGCACAAAACCTGGCTACTTTCACCAAGTATTTGGGCTTTGACCCGGAGGTGACCCGCGGGTTTAGTTTTCAGAAAGGTGAATTCCCCCTGGCAACCGGCCAAGACTCGGGCGGGTCACCCCAACCCCGCATCTTTCAACTGGGCGCTCAGGTGGCTTTCTGATCAAATCCTTTTACCACATCTTTACCGACAGACACAAAATTTACCGACCATGAAAAAATTATTTCTTCTGATACTGTCCACCTTCCTGCTGATTGGATCTTGCAATAATTTGGATCTTGAACCGCTGGACCGGGTAACTGAAAACACTTTCTACAACGCCAAGGAAGACTTCGACGGGGCCATTTTTGCCTCTTACTCTTCTATTCAAAAATTCTGGGGACTAAGCACTGAATCGCTGAGCGAACGGGGCGAATACTGGAAGCTCTCTCTGGCCACAACCGATGACGTGGCCGCCGACGAGGTGACGGCCGACGGTATATCCCGTAACCTGGACAACCTGCTTTTCGATCCGTTCGCAGTGCCCTTTCAGGCCCTCTACTCCATGATCTACGAAGGGATTTACCGAGCCAATTTAGTACTGGACAAACTGCCAGGAGAAAATGAACTTACGGAGGAAGATAAAACCCAACTGGACGGGGAGGCGAAGTTTCTCCGCGCTTGGTTCCACTTTCAGGCCCTCAAAATGTGGGGCACTCCGCCCTTGGCCACGAAAGTGAACCGCGACCTCAGCAACTTGGCAGAACCCAATGCCACGCAGGAAGACTTGTATGCACAAATACTGGCAGATTTTGGGGAAGCTGCCAGCAAACTTCCCGAAGCGTGGGACGACAACAACACTGGTCGAGCCACGGCTTGGGCCGCCCAAGCCTATATCGGCAAAGTGAACGTGTGGAAAGAAGACTATCCGGCGGCCATCACGGCCTTTGAGGATGTGATTCAGAATGGCCCTTATATGCTCTTGGCCAACTACGAGGACGTATTTGCCTACGACAACGAAAACAACGCTGAGTCTATCTTTGAAATTCAGTTCGGTGGCCCCTTCGCTGACGATAACCTGTGGGTATTTGATGATATCCACTCCGAAGCGTTCAAAGCCACGCAGGGCATTGCCCGCACCAATATCCTGGACGCGGGCAACGGGGCTCCCGGTGGCAAAAACGGCTGGCTGGTTCCTACCCAAGATTTGCTCAACGCTTACGAAACCGGGGATATTCGCCGACCGATTACTATTTACCAAGCGGGTGATATGTACTATACCACCAATCCTTACGAAGCGATTCCCTATGATACGGCCTGGTCATCTACCGACCTCACCCCCGCCAAGTACCGGGGAGCCCGCAACGTGGTACCGGCCAACCACGCTCCCCACGGACAGGCCGAGTTCACCAACGAACGCTGGTTCCGCTTTGCCGAGCTGAAGTTGCTTTATGCCGAAGCCCTGATCGCCGTCGGAAGAGAGGGTGATGCCTTGGTGCAAATCAACGACATTCGGGCCCGGGCCGGATTGGCACCCACCAGCGGCGACGCTACGGCCGCCCTGCGGCAGGAGAAACGCATAGAACTGGCCCTGGAACCCCACCGTTGGTTTGATATCACCCGCTGGGGCATCGGAGACCAGATTTTTCCGGGGCGCTGGGATGACCGTCTGAACCTGTTTCCTTTTCCACAGTCGGAGATTGATCGAAGCCAGGGGTTGCTCCAACAAAATCCAGGGTACTAACGATCTTTGACGATTGAGGGCGGCTAAGCAACCTTGGTTTTGCTTGGCCGCTTTTTTATTTTTACGCCTATGCAATGCCAAGCGAGCGTACGGTACTGGCTAATCGGCTTAGCGGGGCTGTTGGCCTGTGCGCCTCACGAACCTGCGGTATTCGAACAGCTTCCGGCGGCCCGCACGGGCATTGATTTTAGCAACACTCTTCTGGAGAACGAGCAAGACAACGTGCTCGATTACATCAATATCTACACGGGAGCCGGAGTGGCGGTCGGAGATATCAACAACGACGGGCTCGCCGACTTGTATTTCAGTGGCAACCAGGTGCCGGGCCGCCTGTACCTGAACAAGGGCAACTTACGGTTCGAGGACATTTCGGCGGCGGCTGGTCTACTCAACGACCGCTGGGGCACCGGAGCCACGATGGTAGATATCAACCACGATGGCTGGCTCGATCTCTACGTTTGCGTATCGGGCAACGGCACCGATGAAGAACGAGCTAATTTGTTGTACGTCAATAACGGCAACACAACCTTCTCGGAGCAGGCAGTTGCCTACAACATTGCCGACTCCCGCCAAACGATGCACGCCTCCTTTTTTGACTACGACGGCGACGGCGACCTCGATTTGTTCACGATCATCAACCCGGCCGATCGTGCTTCGCAGGTCAACAGCATCCGTCCCCGTAAGCTCGCCGGAGAAAGTGCTAGCACCGACGTGCTCTATCGCAACAACGGGAACCACACATTCACCGACGTTTCGGCAGAAGCTGGTATCCTGGTCGAAGGCTATAGCCTGGGGCTGGCCGTGAGCGACATTAACCAGGATGGCTGGCCAGATATTTACGTTTCCAACGATTTCATCGGCAACGATGTGCTGTATATCAACCAACAGGACGGCACGTTTTCCGATCAGGCGTCTCGCTACTTCAAACACACCAGCTACGCCGGGATGGGCAACGACGTGGCCGATTTCAACAACGACGGGCTGGTCGATATCATAGAGCTCGACATGCGTCCCGTCGACAACTACCGCCAGAAACTCATTATTCCGGCAGCCCGCTACGACCGCTTTCAGTTGATGCTCCGCATGGGCTACGATCCGCAGTATACCCGCAATACGCTGCAACTCAATAGGGGCAACGGCCCGGATGGATATCCCACCTTCAGCGAGATTGGTTTCCTGGCCGGAGTGAGCAGCACCGACTGGAGCTGGAGTGCGCTGTTGGCCGACTATGACAATGACGGCGACCGTGACCTGTTTGTAACCAACGGCTTCTTGCGCGATCTAGGTGACCTTGATTATATCAACTACCAAAGCACCTACAACAATCCTATGGGCTCGGCCCAGGCTAAAAAAAGCAAAAAGCTGGAAGCCATTCAACAACTCAATAGCGTTCCCCTTCGTGATTATCTGTTCGAAAATACTACTAACCTGACTTTCATTGATCGCTCTGCGGACTGGGGAATGAACAAGCCGGGATTTTCTAACGGAGCGGTATACGCAGACCTGGACAACGACGGCGACCTGGAATTGGTGATTAACAACATCAACGAAACGGCCCACGTATACGAAAACCGAACTAACCAGTCCCCCAAGCATCACTTCCTAAGAGCTAAGCTCATTGGCCCGGAAGCAAATTCAAACGGGATTGGCACCACCCTCCGGCTATATCACGCGGGTCAACAGCAATTCTACGAGCACTATCTGAACCGGGGCTATGAGTCGTCGGTAGACCCCGTAGCGCACTTTGGATTGGGTAAGACAACCATTGTGGATAGTTTGGAAGTGCAGTGGCCCGATGGAAAGTTTCAGTTGCTGCCGCAAGTTTCGGCCGACCAACTAATCAATCTCAATTATAGGGATGCTCATGAGCGACCAAAAACCGAAAAGATAGCAAATTCCCCCTTGTTTAGGGAAGTATCGCGACCGCACCGTTTGGAATATTTGCATCGGGAAAATCACCAGGTAGACTTCAAGGTGCAGCCTCTGCTACCGCACATGCATTCGCAGGAAGGCCCGCGCCTGACCGTTGGTGACATAAACGGAGACGGCTTAGAAGACCTGTACATCGGGGGGGCGGCCGGGTACCCGGGGCAGTTCATGCGGCAACAGGCCGACGGCAGTTTTTTGGCCCAACCACTGCCCTACGATAGCTTATCGGAAGACGGGGGAGCACTACTCTTCGATGCCGACGGCGATCTTGATCTGGACCTATACGTGGTAAGCGGGGGTACCGCCCATCCCAAAGGTTCAGACTACTACCAAGACCGGTTATACCTCAACAATGGCGCAGGCTATTTTGAAAAAGTAGCGGGAGCGTTACCGGACCTCACCGCCAGCGGCTCGGTGGTTGCCGCTTCTGACTATGACCACGATGGCGATTTGGATTTGTTTGTCGGAGGCCGCATCATCCCCGCTGCTTACCCTATGCCTCCGCGAAGCTACCTGTTAAGAAACGACACCCCGGCTCCTTCCGGAGGGCATGCCGCAAGTCGAGCAGTGAAATTCACCGACGTAACCCCCACGGCAGTGCCTGCGCTCACGCAGCCCGGACTGGTCACCGCGGCCTTGTGGACGGATTATGACGGCGACGGATGGGAAGATTTGCTGGTAACCGGTGAGTTTATGCCGTTGCGGTTCTTCCGCAACAACCAGGGAACGCTGGAAGAGCACACCGCAGAAACAGGTCTGTCCCACACGTACGGCTGGTGGAACAGCTTGGCAGCGGGAGACTTCGACGGAGATGGGGATCAAGATTATCTGGCCGGAAACCTGGGTCTCAACACGCGTTTCCGCGCTACGCCCGATGAACCCCTCTGCATTTATGCCAATGACTACGACAACAATGGTAGTATGGACCCGGTGATGTGCTACTATGTACAAGGTGAGAATTACCTGGCTCACCCCCGCGATGACATGAACGCCCAGATCAACGCCATGCGCTCCCGTTTCACCACTTACACTGATTATGCCCGCGTGCCCTTCGACGAGGCTTTTTTGCCGGAAGAACTAGACGCTGCGTATGTAGTCCGCAGTGAGCGATTCGGTAGTAGCTACTTGGAAAACCTTGGCGACGGGAAATTTGCGATCCGAGACTTGCCTATTGAAGCACAAGTGGCCCCGGTAAACGATATGGAAGTAGGCGACTTCGACAACGATGGTCAGTTGGATGCGCTGTTGGTGGGCAACTCTTACGACAACGAACCAGCCACCGGCCGGCAGGATGCCTTTGAGGGATTGTATCTGAAGGGGGATGGCGGCGGCCATTTTACGTCGATTAGTGCCTTAAGAAGCGGTTTTTTGGTAGACAGTGACGCAAAAAGTATAGTGAGGTTGACCTTGCCCCATCAGAAGACGTTGCTGGTGGTGGGCAGCAATGAGGATTCGTTGCGAGCCTTTGCATTCGATAAATCCTCGCCAAAACCACTATCTTTACGCCCTTTGCCTAACCAATGAGTCAAAATCATAGCATCCGGGTGTTCGCTCCGGCCACCGTGGCCAACGTGGCCTGCGGCTTCGACATCATGGGCTTCGCCATTAACCATCCGGGCGACGAGGTGGTGATGCGACTTACGGATCAACCGGGCCGGGTGGTGATCGAAAAGATTGTGGGCGACGAGGGCAAGTTGCCCCTCGATCCCGACAAAAACACGGTGGGCGTGGTGGTGAAGCAACTGCTCGCGCAGGTGCAGTCGAGTCATGGCGTGGCCATCACCCTGTACAAGCAGATGCCCCTGGGCAGCGGACTGGGATCGAGTGCGGCCAGCGCGGTGGCCGGGCTGTTTGCGGCCAACGAACTGCTCAAGCGCTACGAACCGGAAAGAGCGATGGCCAACCAACAAGACCTGCTGCCCTTCGCGATGGAAGGCGAACGGCTAGCCTGCGGATCGGCCCACGCCGACAACGTGGCTCCGGCCCTGCTAGGAGGCTTCGTGCTCATCCGTAGCTACGATCCGCTGGACGTGATCCGCGTGCCCACGCCCGAAGCGCTGCGGGTCACGGTGATTCATCCGCACGTGGAAGTGCAAACCCGCGACGCGCGCAGCATCCTGCGCAAGCAAATTTCCCTGAAAGATGCCACCGTGCAGTGGGGCAACACCGCGGGTTTAATCGCTGGTTTGTGGCAGTGCGATCTGGATTTGATCGGCCGATCCATGCAGGACGTGATCATCGAGCCCATTCGCTCGCTGCTGATTCCGGGCTTCGATAGCGTGAAGGCCAACGCCCGGGAAGCCGGGGCGCTGGGGTGCGGCATCTCCGGCTCGGGCCCTTCGGTGTTTGCGCTGAGCAAGAACCAAGAAATTGCCGAGGAGGTGGGCCGCAAGATGCAGAATGCCTTTGGAGCGCTCAACATCGACAGTGAAGTATACGTTTCGTCGGTGAACCGGCAGGGCCCGCGGGTGGTGGAATGAATGCGTTTGAGCAAACCCAACATGGAAGAGATAAACACAATAGAGTTGATCAAAAGGATAAAGGTCCTGGCGGATACGGGCCTGCTGTACGCTGATAATGAGTACGATAGGGAACGTTATGATGAATTGGCATCCATTAGCCTACAGCTAATGAGTATCACTTCCGGGCAACCCTTTTCGGTGCTTCGAGATTTTTTTATGCCGGTTAATGATTATCCCACGCCCAAGGTAGACGTGCGGGGTTTGATCCTGAACGAAGCCCAAGAAGTGCTGTTCGTGAAAGAGTCACTAGACGGAAAGTGGTCGCTACCGGGCGGGTGGGGCGAGGTGGGCTTCAGTCCGTCGGAAGTCATCCGAAAAGAAATTAAAGAAGAAACCGGTTTGAACGCAACGGTAGCCCGGTTGCTGGCCGTCTACGACAAAAAGTGCCATCCGCATCCTCCGCAACCCCTGTACGTGTACAAACTGGTCTTTCTGTGCGAAGCGGTGGTCGGAAGCCTGAGCCCCGGTTTTGATATCCAGGATGTCCGCTACTTTGCGTTGGAACAGTTGCCCGAACTGTCGAAAGAAAGGATTTTGAAAGCTCAGATTGAGCAGATACACCAGTTAGCTCTTCAAGCTGGAAGTAGTGTTCACTTCGATTAGTTCTATAACAATCTGTTTAGCCATCTATCCAGTCATTCTCTCAATCTATCATTCAATCAATGCAACTCTACAGCACCAACGATACCCACCAAACCCAGCCGTTCACCTTTCAGGAAGCGGTATTTAAAAGCCTACCCGACGACAACGGCTTGTTTATGCCCGCCTCATTGCCCCGCCTGCCTGCGTCGTTTTTCGCCACCATAGAAGCGCGGACGTTTGCCGATATTGCCTTTAAGGTCGCCGAAGCGTTGCTGAGCGATGAAATTCCCTCCGACGAACTGCGCCGTTTGATTGACGATGCCATCGACTTCGATGCCCCGCTAGTAAAATTAGACGATCAGATACAGGTGCTGGAATTGTTTCACGGGCCTACGCTGGCGTTTAAAGATTTCGGAGCGCGATTTATGGCGCGGGTGATGTCGTGGTTTCTGCAAAAAAGTCCGCAGCAGCAGGATGTGAACATTTTGGTGGCCACCTCGGGCGACACGGGCGGGGCGGTGGCCCAGGGCTTTCTGGGCGTGCCCGGCATTCGGGTAACGTTGCTCTACCCGAAGGGCAAGGTGAGCGACCTGCAAGAAAAGCAACTCACCACCGTGGGCCACAATGTGACGGCCCTGGAAGTGGATGGCACCTTCGATGACTGCCAGCGCCTCGTAAAACAGGCGTTTCTGGATACCGACATCAACCGCAAGCTGAATCTGGCCTCGGCCAACTCCATCAACATCAGCCGACTGGTGCCGCAGTCGTTTTACTACTTTTGGGCCTACGCCCAGCTAAAGCAGCAACCCCGCTTTGACCCCAATCGTGAACTGGTGTTTTCGGTGCCTAGTGGCAATTTTGGCAACCTCTGCGGCGGACTCATCGCCCAGCAGATGGGTGCGCCCGTGCATCGCTTCGTTGCGTCTACCAACGCCAATGATATTGTACCGCAGTACCTCACTTCGGGCGAATTTACGCCGCGCCCCTCGGTGCGCACTCTCTCGAACGCGATGGACGTGGGCAACCCCAGCAACTTCGCGCGCTTGCTGGCCTTCTACCAAGACGACGACGCCAATGTACGGTGGAGTGCGATCAAGAAGAATATCATCGGCAAGTTCTACACCGACGCGCAGACGCAGGAGGCCATCCGCGTGGTCTACGAGCAGTACGATGGCTACGTGATGTGCCCCCACACGGCGGTGGGCTACTTAGGATTGTGTGACCACCTTCGGGAGACCGATTCGGACGCCTACGGCGTGGTGCTGGCCACCGCCCACCCGGCTAAGTTTCTGGATACGGTGGAAGCCGCCATCAAGCGAGATTATCCGTTGCCGCCCGCGTTGCAGGCCTTGGTTTCTCAGAAAAAGCGCGCGACTCCGTTGAATAATCAATACGAAGCGTTGAAAGCTTTTTTGCTGGAAAATTAGTAACTTTCGTCCTATGGACAAGTACGCTATCAAACTGCCTAAGGGACTTCGGTTCACCGACGATGAGTTCTTTGCTTTTTGTCAGGAGAATCGCGACCTGCGCTTTGAAAGAAACGCTCACGGAGAAATTGTTATTATGGCCCCTACCGGAGGACTTACAGGGAAAAAGAATAGTAAACTAAATGCCAAGTTAGACCACTGGAACGAAGAACATGAGCCAGGCGAAGTGTTTAATTCCTCTACGGGTTTTGTCCTACCCAACGGAGCCACCCGCTCGCCCGACGCCTCCTGGGTAGAAAAATCGCGCTGGGAAGCGTTATCGTACGAACAACAGGAAAAATTTCCGCCCCTGTGTCCTGATTTCATTGCCGAACTGATCTCTCCTTCCGACACCCTGCGAGTTACCCAAGAAAAAATGGACGAGTGGATGGCAAACGGTTGCCGCTTAGGGTGGCTATTTTATCCAAAGGAAGAAAAAGCGTTTATCTATCGGGCCGGGCAAACTGAACCCGAAGTCCTTATGGGATATAATCAATCACTCTCCGGTGAAGACGTGCTACCCGGCTTTCAGTTCGAGCTGCGGTGGCTGAAATAATCGGGTGGGGTACTCTTTGGGTGGACGTATTGCGGCAAGTAGCTCCCTCGAACTATTGAAACATTGTTGGCTAAAAAATAGTACTGTTATAGTATGGAAAAGTACGCGATCAAACTGCCCGCAAGGCTTCAGTTCACCGACGACGAGTTCTTCGATTTCTGCCAGGAGAACCGCAGTCGGAGCTTAAATTTTGAAAGAAACGCTAACGGAGAAATCATCATTATGGCCCCCGCCGGAGGAATTACCAGTGACAAAAATGGTGAGATTGTGACCGAGCTAAAGCTATGGAATCGCCAAGTGGTTTTGGGAAAAGTATTTGAATCATCGGCTGGCTTCATCCTACCCAACGGAGCCACCCGCTCGCCCGATGCTTCATGGTTGGCGAAGGCGCGGTGGGAAGCGCTAACTGAAGAACAACAAGCTAAGTTCGTACCGCTCTGCCCCGACTTTGTGACCGAACTCACTTCCCCGTCCGATACGTTAAAAGCTACGCAAGAGAAGATGACCGAGTGGATGGACAATGGTTGCCGCCTGGGCTGGTTATTTTATCCGAAGGAGGAAAAGACATTCGTCTACCGCACCGGGCAAGGTGAGCCGGAGGAACTTACCGGCTACGACCGCACGCTGTCGGGTGAAGATGTGCTGCCCGACTTTCGGTTTGAACTGAAATGGTTGAAATAGTCAACTCGGGTACTCCTCGGGCGGACGAGGGATAATCACCGTAAATTGCTCGCCGTCTACGTCGTTGATGAAGCTAATGTTAGGCTGTTCTCTGACCGCTCGCTTCACTCCTGAGCCTAGCCCCCGGTAGGGCATCGTTTTGGAACAAAACGTAGCGATCAGTGGATTCCTAGCCACTGCGTTGCCGTACTTGATTTTTTCAATCGTAAGGCTGTTGGGCAACCTTCCGGGGCTAATAATTTCTATGCGGTTGTCAAAGATGAGTATCCTGATGGCCGCACTTTTAAGATACTCTCGGTGGACCAGTGCATTCTGCACGAGTTCCTCCAAAGCTACTTTCGACACTTCTAGTATTCCGGTCGAGTTGAAATTCTGCCCCTGCTGGGTATGCTTGAGGCTGCTGGTCAAGAAGTCCATACTTCGCTCGTAAAGCTCAGGAATGGTCCCGTTGATGTCTTTACTGTTCCGATAGTTTCTTCCCTCAATCTCGTTGCCAAAAAAGGAAACCGCTTTGACGTGGAAGATAGGGCGATATTGTTGCGGATTTTTGCTAAAAAACAGCAGCCCCGCCAGCGTAAGGCGCCCGTCTTTGAGGATGGTGAGGTTTGTTAGTGTCTGCGATAAGTCTAATCCTGATTTATCAAAGGGTTGGTCAAACTCCTGCTCGAAGAAGCGGTAGAAAAAATTCAAATCTACGTCGTCTGTTGTGGTGCGGTCTATAGTAAGCTCGTCAGGACGAAACTGATCGCTGCTGCGAAACAATCGGAGAATCTCCGCATTGTCCGATACCCTTCGCTTGTCGGGACCCTGTCTGAGCCAAATCACCAGCTTGTTGTCTTTGTAAGGCTTGTTGATTCCCTCATCTACTGCTACCACCAACACCCGCTGCTCAGCCACCTTGACCACTTCGGTGAGGACGTACACCGCCGGAATCACCCGGTTGGTGGCGATGTTGGCCACCTGGCTACCGTATTCTCGAAGTTCTTCCGGACTCAACCCGGCAACCTCTCCGCTATCGGCCACGCCCAACAGAATCATGCCGCCCCGGGCATTGGTCATCGCCACTAGTTCGGCAGCGAAAGCGTCGGGATGGGGTAGCTTTTCTTTAAACTGCACCGTGCTGGTCTCCCCGCCGAGGATAATTTCCTGTAGTTCGCTAGCGTTCATGATTGTTCCCCTTCGTAAGTAGGTAGTAGGCTAAGCCATCTCAATCACTGCAAGGCCTTAAACAACGTTCCCAGCATGGTGATGGCGCTCTCTACGGTCTTTTCGTTGTCTACGGGCACCTTCAGATAGGTTTGTCCGGTGGCTTCGTCGCGCTCCGTGATAGAACGCACCAGTTGGGCCGTAGCTTCTTTGTCGCTGAGCGTCTCGGCCAGTTGACTAAAGAATTTCAGCCCGTTGGCCATCAGTTCCTGCCCGTCGGCCTGACTGTCCATCGCTACGGCCACCGCGGGCGCGGCCGGTTCTGCTTCCGACTCTTTTCCGTTGGTCGGTAGCGCTTCCGGCACGGTGCCCGGGCTAAACATCTCCTGCTGGTCGTGCACGTCTTCCTCCGAAACCGTAGCCATTTCGGTAACGGTGTCAGCCCCGGCATCGGTGCCCGGCACCACGTTTTCTACCGAGTCCATGAATTTCTTGAAGCGGTCTTCGTTCATGAAAATGGCGTCCTCGCCCTGGTCGAGCACTCCCTCGGCCAAACCCGATTTGAAGCTAAGCACGTCGAGCATGCGGTGCTCGATGGTGCCAGTAGACACCAGATTGATGATCGACACCCGTTTGCGCTGGCCCAGGCGATAGATACGCGCAATGCGCTGCTCGAGCACCGCCGGGTTCCACGGAATATCGAGATTCACCATCCACGAGGCGGCTTGCAGGTTGAGCCCCACGCCACCCGCGTCGGTCGAGAGAAACACCCGGCAGTCGGGGTCTTTGTTGAAGTTGGTAAACAGCTCTTTGCGATTCGCGCTGGGCACTCCGCCGTGCAGGTACTGAAACCCCACGCCGCGCTCTTCCAGGCCCTGGGCCACCAGGCGCGTCATCCGCTCCCACTGGCTAAACACCACCACCTTCTCGCCCTCAGCGTCTACGATAGTGTCCAGAATGCTAAACAGCTCATCGATCTTGGTGTCGTGGCGGGTTTTCTGGTCGATCACGTAGGTGCTGTTGCAGGCCATACGCATCATGTTGAGGCCGATCATGAGGCGTTTGCGATCTTTTTCGGGCAAAAAGCCGAGCCGTCGCCACTTGAGCACCAGTTTGGCCACCATCTCCCGGTACTCGTCGTGCACCGTGCGCTGCTGTTCGGTCATGGGCACGAACAGGTTTTTGTCCTGCCGCGCCGGAAGCTGCTTCATCACCTTCTTTTTGGTGCGCCGCAGCATCACGCCCCGCAATATCTTGCCGATCTCGTTCAGGTGCTGGTAGCCCGTCACTTTGCCCGCATCGTCGGTAACTTGATAGCGGTTCAGGAAAGCAAACAGAGACCCGAGCAAGAAGGGATTGATGAACTGAATGATGGAGTAGAGCTCTTCCAGTTTGTTTTCCAACGGGGTGCCGGTGAGCACCAGGGCGTAGTCAGACTGCACCTTCTTAACGCTCTGCGAGGTTTTGGTCTGCCAATTTTTGATGCGCTGCGCCTCGTCCAGAATCACCAGGTCGGGTTCGCTGTCGTTGATGGCCGCCAGGTCGTTGCCCACCGTGTGGTAGCTCACGATTTTGTAAAAGTGCTCCGGGTCCAGATACTGCGCCGGGCGCGCCAGCGGGCCACCTTCCACCACGTGGGCGGTGCTGTCGGTGAACTTCTCGATTTCCGACTTCCACTGGTACTTGAGTGAGGTGGGGCACACGATGAGCACCCGGCTGATAGCGAGCTCTTTCTTAAGCATCTCGGCCATGGCCAGGGCCTGAATGGTTTTGCCAAGTCCCATCTCGTCGGCAATCAGGCTGCGCCCGGCCTGCATGGCGAAGTAGACTCCCTCGCGCTGGTAGGGGAACAGGTCAGTTTTGAGCAGCGTCTCAAAGTAAGGAGACTTTGGGTTTTTGATCAAGTCTTTGAGTAACTCCTGCCGCCGGGTGTTCTCGCGCTGTTCCAGCACAAACTCCAGGGCGTCGTCGTAGCAGCGGAAGTCAGGATCGAGGGATTGGACCTTGTCTAGAAACTTGTCGAAGGTGGCAAAGGAGGTAGGCTTCAGTTGTCCGTTTTTGTCGAAGTAGCGGTCGGCCAGCCGCTGCATCTTTTCCTCCTGGGTTTCGGTCCACGGGTCCGGATGCTCGTCCGGGGGGTAGTTGCCCACCCGGATCATCACCCGGCGTTCGCCGATGTAATTCAAATACACCGAGGTGTAGGGGCGGTCGGGCTTTTCTTTCCAGTGCTTGCGCAGGCGGGTGTTGCGCCACAGCTTACGCAGCGTGGCTTCCAGGTGCTTGCAGGTGCCCAACTGGTTGGTTTTGAAGTCATAGCACGCGCAGAAGTTATTATTTTCGCCCTCGTCCATCTCCTTCGGACTGCTGCGGATAGCCACTTTGTAGGTGCTTTTTGAAGCGGGATTATAGACCGTGAAGTCGGAGTAGACCGGATGGTCGCCCCGGTTCTCGATCTCGAAGACGTTATCAGCGGCGAACTGTTTGCGCAGGGCCGTTTGCCAGTCGCGCGGGGTGAGGTTCTCCGGCTTTTTGTGGTAAGGAACGCGGGGGGCCTTCTTCTTGGTGCTTTTTCTCTTCTTTTTGCGAGGTTCTTCCATGACGTCACTTTGGAGTGTGGCACAAAGTAAGGCAACCTCCGGGAGAGATCGTAGCGAAGGGAAAGAAATAATTACCTATAGCCAAGCTTAGCCGGGTGGGCATTTGCCGGATAAGGGGGGCCTTCGGCTGAAAAATTGGCTTGCTCAGTTTTCTTGCTACCTTTTATAGTCCCTGGGTTTTTAGGTAGAATTCGTGCAGGGGAATCCTTACGTCCAGAGACTGAAACAACACTTCCTGATCCGGTTCTTCTACCCACGCCATTTGCCACAAACCAGTAGCAGAAGTTCGTTGGTAGGTTTGCACCAGTGGTTCATGCTGGCTGATCAGCACGTAGTCTCGCAAACTTGGCAGTTTGCTGTATAGTTTAAACTTACTTCCTTGGTCATAACTAGCGGTGCTATCCGATAATACCTCGATAAGCACGATAGGATTGGTAATCGCCCGCTGGTCTTCGTCTGACCGGGCCACCGCTTCGCAGACTACTGATACGTCCGGATACAACGAGCGGTTCATTGAGGCAATACGCACCTTTTGGTCGCTGTTGAATATAGTGCAACCGCTATCGCCTAAGCGTTTTCCTAAAGCGATGATGGCATTGACACTAATCACGTTATGTACGGGGTCACCGCCCGCCATGGCAAATGCTTCACCGTCATGGTACTCGTACCGCTGGTCGGTTTCCTCTTCTAATTGTTGATAGGCTTCCAAACTAAGGAAGCTATCCGACTGAATTGGCTGCATAGAGTATAGTCAAGGGGAATAATATTATAATCAACGGCTCTTCTGAGCACGATGTTTCAGGTCATTAAAACGCAAACAGTTACTCTGACCGTAAACTCTTCACCGGGTTCATCAACGCCGCGCGCACGGTTTGGTAGCTCACGGTGAGCAGGGTGAGAACCACCGCTCCCAAACCGGCTCCCACAAACACCCACCAGTGCAGTGCGGTGCGGTATTCGTAGTTTTGCAACCAGTCGTGGGCAAAATAGTAGGCCACCGGGATGGCCAGCAAGCAAGAAACAGCCACCAGCACCACAAAATCGCGGGAGAGCAACTGCCACAGGTTGCTTACCGACGCTCCCAGCACCTTGCGAATGCCGATTTCTTTCGTCCGTTGTTCGGCTATAAATGAGGCGAGTCCGAACAAGCCGAGGCAGGAGATAAGAATGGCGAGGACGGCGAAGAAGCCGGATAATTTGCCCACGTGCACTTCGGTAGCAAACTTCTGGGCGTATTCTTCTTCGGCAAACTCATATTCAAATGGATCAGCCGGATTGTGTTTTCTAAAAACCGCTTTAATGTCGGCCAGAGCCTTCGGTGTACTGACATCAGACGCTAGTTTGATATGAACTCCCCGGGAATTTACTTCATCAATGAAAACGACCGTTGGTCGTACCGGTGCGTAGGGTGATTGCGTAATCATATCCTCCACTACCCCTATGATGGTATACGTGCTGTTGTCTCCCCGCTTCACTTGTTCCCCAATAGGGTTCTTTAGCCCCATGTACTTTACCGCCGCTTCGTTGATAACCACCGCCGCCGTATCGGTCACAAAATCGCGGGAGAAATCTCTCCCCTCGCTAACCTTCCAGTCCACGGTTTGGCCGAACTCGTGAGAAACACGCATGGTGACAAATTGGTCTCGCAGGTTAGAATCTTTGCCCTTCCAAACGAAGTCATTGCGAAGGGCAGATGCCCCGGTAATTGGTGACTCTGCCTTCGCTACTTCCGCGACCACGCCCGTCTGCAGCAGATCGTTCCGAAGTGCCGCAAAATGATTATTTACTTCGTCGCTTCGGATAGGTACCCCAATCAAACGATTAACGTTATAACCGATCGGGCGACTCTTCACGAACTGAATCTGCTGAAAGACCACCAGGGTACCGATGACCAAACTGACCGAGACCGCAAACTGCGTCACTACCAGTACCTTACGGGGCAAGGTCGCCATTCGGCCCGCCCGAAACGTACCCTTGAGTACCCGCACCGGGCGCAACGAAGAAAGGTACAGAGCCGGATAGCTTCCGGCCAGCGTGCCGGTGAGTAATACGAACCCTAGTCCGGTCAGCCAGAACCATAAATTGAGCCACGGAAGGCTAATTTCTTTACCGGCTACTTCGTTGAAGGACGGCAGCATCAACCGCACCAGCAGCAAGGCCGCCACAAACGCCAGACTAGCCACCAGTAGCGACTCAGTGAAGAACTGGCGCACCAACTGACTGCGTAGCGAACCAATGGCCTTGCGCACTCCAATTTCTTTCGCTCGTTTTTCCGACCGGGCGGTACTGAGGTTCATAAAGTTGATACAGGCCAGCAGCAACACAAACATTCCGATGATGCCGAACAGCCAGACGTACTGAATGCGGCCGCCGACGTTAATGCCCTGCTTAAAGTCGCTGTATAAATGCGCCTTAGCCATAGGTTGTAAAAAGAGTTCCGTTCTGACAGTCTCGTCATTGTCTTCTTCCAAAACGCGCTTCATCACAGCGTCTTTGATGGCCGCCGATGCCTGGTTCATCTCAGCGCGGTCGGCAATTCGTACGATGGTCTGGAACCAGATATGACCCCAACCAAGCCCGTCGGGTAAATCTTGGATATAGAGTTCCCAAGGGGCAATAAACGCTACGTCGGTAAAGCTAGAATTGTCCGGCAGGTCTTCGTACACCCCCGTAACTTTCACTTCCTGCTCACCCAGCAGCAACATTTGATCGATAGGGTCTTTGTCACCGAAGAAGGCCCGGGCGGTCGCTTCGGGAAGCAAGACAGAGCTGGGTTCGGTTAGGCCCTGCTGGGTGCCCGCCACCATCCGCAAAGTGAGCATATCGGGGGCAGCGGGTTCCATGAACAGTCCTCTTTTAAGTAGCACTTTGTCCCCCTGTCTTAGCGTTCGCGTTAGCGGAAAGCTCGCCATAATGACGTGCTTAAAGTGGGCGCCGTAGTTACTACGCAGTTCGGGAGCCAACTGCATCGGCTGCGAGTCCTCGGTTTGAATGCCCTCACTGAACGTTATGTTTTGCATTACCCAGGCCAGCCGGTCGTAATTTTTATGGTACTTATTAAACGACAATTCGTCGTAAACCCATAAGCCAATCAGGATGGTGACGGCCATGCCGACGGCGAGTCCACCAATGTTGATGAGGGAGTAGCCCTTGTGTTTAAACAGGTTTCTCCAGCCGACCTTAAAATAACTTTTGTACATCGCGCAGTGGTTAGGGTGAGAATACAGAGAATTGAGATTGCGAATAGCAAACGGTCGCAGGTAGTGCAGCACCTGGTACCAGTAGTTGAGTTTAGCCCGGCGCAACGAATGATCTTCTGCGGTCGCGTAAAACTTTTCTTCCAGGTCACCCTGCACCTCTTCTGCCAAATCATCGCGCAGAAACCAGCGCAGAAAGCGTTGAGCGAGGGAGGGTGGTATGTTGTCTGAATCAGGATTCACAGGATGAGTTTGACCTTTGTTCTGTTCATCCTGTTCTATTTCTATCCTGACCATCCTGATTAAAACAATTTACCCCAACCCCAATGCCGGATACTGCTGCCACAACGATAGCTTGAAGTCACGCGAGGCCACCAGTGCTTGCCGCCCGTAGGCGGTGATGGTGTAGATGCGCTTGCGCCGTCCACCCCGCACCGCCGTAGCTACGCCCATCTCCGAAGTCACAAAACCCTTATCTTCCAACCGACTTAGCGTGGAGTGCACCGCTCCGATAGATACCGTGCGTCCGGTTTGTGCGGCAAACTCGTCGGCGGTGCGCAGGGCGTAGGCCGCTTCACCCAGAATACCGATTAGCAGCAGGATGGTTTCTTCAAAGTCGCCAAGGCGGGTTTCCTTCATAAGATACTAAATTGTAGATCTAATCTACGGAACATTTTTGGATATCCTATACATTTTGGAAAGAAAGGTTTACGGCGGGTTCAAAAGTGGCTAATAGAGCCTTTGTAGCAGGTTGTCTTAAGTTATCATTGGCTAGCATAAACCGTCCTAGCCGGTCGCACCTTGCCGGTCGCACCTTGCCGGTCGCACCTTGCCGGTCGCACCTTGCCGGTCGCACCCTATGCTTCTCCCCAATGAACCGGACTCAGTTGCTGCTGTTCTTCTTCGCTAAACAAGCGTGACTTGATTAAAAACCGCAGGCCCAGCGGAATTTCCAGCGAAAAGCTAGCTCCCCGACCGTGGGTCACGTCTACCGTAAGCGCCGTGTGCTTCCAGTAATTAAACTGGTCGTTCGACATGTAGAAGTCGCAGCCGTGAATTTCGCCCAACCAAGCGTCGGTTTCGTTGAGCATCAGCTCGCCCTTGGGCAAGCACATGGGCGAAGAGCCGTCGCAGCAGCCCCCGCTCTGGTGAAACATCAGCTCGCCGTGCTCGGCCCGCAGTTGGTCAATCACTTCGGCGGCCGCTTCGGTAACGGTTACTCGTTTTGTCATAGACTTATTAGGTTTTAGAAATTAGGGATTAGGTTTTGGAAGTCCTCCAAAACCTAATCCCCAAAACCCAACTCCTAGTTAATCCCTAGAAGAATCCCATTGGCTTCTTGTCGTACGAAATCAGCATGTTCTTGGTCTGCCGGTAGTGGTCCAGCATCATTTTGTGGTTTTCGCGACCGATGCCCGACTTTTTGTAGCCGCCGAAGGGCGCGTGCGCCGGGTAGTTGTGGTAGTTATTCACCCACACGCGACCCGCCTTGATAGAACGAGAGATCTGGTAGGCCTGGTGCATGTCGCGTGTCCACACTCCGGCGCCCAGTCCGTACAAGGTGTCATTGGCAATCTCAATGGCCTCAGCTTCGTCCTTGAAGCTGGTGACGCACACCACCGGCCCAAAGATTTCTTCCTGGAACACCCGCATCTTGTTGTTACCCTCCAAAATGGTGGGCTGAATATAGTAGCCGCCCTCGAGTCCTTCTACGTAGGCCGCCTCGCCGCCGGTGAGCACCTTGCAGCCCTCTTCCTTACCGATGCTCAGGTAGTTCAAAATCTTTTCGTACTGGTCGTTCGAGGCCTGGGCGCCCATCATCGTGTCGGCCTCCAGCGGATGGCCCATTTTGATGGCTTCGGTGCGCTCCACCACGCGTTCCATAAACTTGTCATAGATGCTTTCTTGCACCAGCAAGCGCGACGGACAGGTGCACACTTCGCCCTGGTTGAGGGCAAACATCACGGCGCCCTCCAAGCACTTATCGAAGAACTCATCGTCGGCGTCCATTACGCTCTCGAAGAACACGTTGGGCGACTTACCGCCGAGCTCCAGCGTGACCGGAGTGATGTTCTTAGAAGCGTACTGCATGATCAACTGGCCGGTGGTGGTTTCGCCGGTGAAGGCCACCTTGTTGATGCGCGGACTGGAGGCCAGGGGCTTGCCTGCTTCGGCCCCGAAGCCGTTCACGATGTTGAGCACGCCGTCGGGCAAGATACCCTCGATAAGCTCCATCAGCAGTAGGATGCCCACCGGGGTTTGCTCGGCGGGTTTGAGCACCACGCAGTTGCCCGCCGCCAGGGCCGGAGCCAGCTTCCAGGTGGCCATCAGGATGGGGAAGTTCCAGGGAATAATCTGGCCCACCACGCCCAGCGGCTCGGGCACGTTGAGGCACACGGTGTTGGCATCGAGTTCGCTCACCGAACCCTCTTCAGCGCGGATCACCCCGGCAAAGTAGCGGAAGTGGTCTACGGCCAGCGGTAGGTCGGCGGCCCGGGTTTCGCGGATGGCCTTGCCGTTGTCCCAGGTTTCGGCCCGGGCCAGGGCTTCCAGGTTCTGCTCCATCACGTCGGCAATTTTGAGCAGCATGTTGCTGCGCTCGGTGG
Organism: Cyclobacteriaceae bacterium; assembly: GCA_965217305.1. Classification (GTDB taxonomy): domain Bacteria; phylum Bacteroidota; class Bacteroidia; order Cytophagales; family Cyclobacteriaceae; genus Tunicatimonas. Next base: position 1,877,146 of record CBDCHN010000011.1, on the reverse strand, counting down.
CCGATGAGTTGTTCCACTGCGGGGCGGCTTTCCAGGCGGCGTCGATGGCCGCATCGATGTCTTCGGCCGTCGAGCGGGGAATTTTGGTGAAGTTATTACCGTCGACCGGCGAGATATTTTCGAAGTACTGTCCCTTGATCGGGGGCGTCCATTTGCCGCCGATGTAGTTGTCGTACTGGTTCTTGAATTGGGGTTTTTCTACGGCACTGCGGACCGTGGTTTGCACATCGCTCATGGTGGTGTTAGGTTAAGTGTTTACTAATTTGTCAATAAATAAATTGACTTATCCAAGCAGATTGCACGTTTGCTAAATAAACGCGCCAATCGCTAGTAATAGTAAAAAAAGATAAGGCGGGATGCAATGATTGGGGAAGCTTTTTCTTTTAGCGAAACCGAGACAGCAACCCACCGTTAGCATTAGTAGAACGAGCTCAATCTTGAACTTATGGAAGCATCTCGAGTCAATCACCAACTAACGCTAGAAGAATACAACTTGTTGGAGGAGGAGAACCAGCAGCGATATGAGTATCACGACGGTGAAGTGTTTGCTATGGCCGGGGGTGATCCTGTCCACAACGCTATTTGCCATAACCTTCACGTTTTTTTAGGAAACGCGCTACGGAAGAAGTCGTGTAACGTGTTCACTAGTGATCAGAAGGTGCGCATTGATTTTATCAACCGCTCACTGTATCCCGACGCTTCAGTTACATGCGGGCCGGTGGATCGGGCCGAAAAAGACCCCAAAGCCATCACCAATCCGGTGCTGTTGGTAGAGGTGCTGTCCGATAGCACTGAGGCCTACGACCGCGGGCGAAAATTCGAGTGCTTTAGTCGGTTGCCTAGCCTGCGGGAGTACGTGCTTATTGAGCAGCACGAACCCGCCGCGCAAATTCACTACCGTGCCGCCGACACGAACCTATGGCAGATTACCTGGGTAACAGGGCTGGATGAAACCCTCACCTTGCAGTCGCTGGATATTGAAACCACACTTCGAGAACTCTACCTCAAAACCGAAGACCTGTAATTGTCTGCCTCCGGGCGCACTGGCAACGCGTTCGCTTACCTACTGTCCGTTAACGACCACTAACTGTCCGATACCGAACGCTTTTAAAAGCCCACGGCAAGCTGTATGCAGCGTAGTACCCCTTTTTCCCTTTGGCACACCGCTTGACTACCAATAGTAGCGTCCCTACGTTTTTCTATCCGCCTAACCGCTTTCGCTATGTTCAAGAACTACGCTCTGATCACCCTGCGCGGCCTGTTGCGCAACAAAGTCTATTCGTTTATCAACATCGCTGGGCTCTCCATCGGTCTCACCTGTAGTCTGCTGATCTTTTTGTGGGTACAAAATGAGCTGTCGTTTGATACATTTCATCCCAAAGCCAACCGGCTGTATCAGGTGTGGATCAACGCGAAGTACAATGACAAGATAAATTCGTGGAATTCGGTGCCCCTGCCCACCGCCGAGGCCATGAAGACCGCCGACAGCCACATTGAAAACGCCACGGTAGCCGATTGGGGCAGCAACCATCTGCTGACGGTGGGCCAGCGACCTATCACTCAGAAGGGGTATTACGTAGGGGCAGAATTCCTGGAAATGTTCGAGTTTCCGCTACTTCACGGGGAGGCCGCCTCCGTGTTGGCCGAGCCCAACTCCATCGTGATCACCGAATCTGCTGCCAAAGCGCTGTTCGCCGACGAAGACCCGGTAGGGCAGGTGGTTCGGCTCGACGATGCCTACGACGTAAAGGTGAGCGGGGTGCTAGAAAACGTGCCAACCAACTCTTCCTTTCAGTTTGACTTCTTGGTTCCCTGGTCGCTCAATGAGCAAATGCAGGAGTATATCCGCCGCGATAAAGACAACTGGGGCAATTATTCGTACCAAGCGTACGTGCTGCTGAACGATCCGGCCTCGTTGCCCGACGTGAACCACGGCATCAAAAACCTGCTGGCCGAACACGGTGAAGACAATATGTCGCAAGAATTCTTTTTGTACCCCCTGCTTCGCTGGCATTTGCACTCCAACTTCGAAGACGGGATAGAGCAGGGCGGGATGAGCGACTACGTTCAGTTGTTTACCATCATTGCCATGCTGATTCTCATCATCGCCTGCATCAACTTCATGAACCTGGCCACCGCCCGCTCTGAGCGCCGGGCGCGGGAAGTAGGCATTCGCAAAAGTGTGGGGTCGAGTCGGCGCGAACTGATTGGCCAATTTATGGGGGAGTCTGTTTTTATTACTTTCTTGGCCTACCTGGTGGCTCTGCTACTGACCGAACTGGCCCTGCCGTTTTATAACGAGTTGGTGGACAAAGATCTATCGGTTCCTTACTCCGCCTGGTGGTTTTGGCTGGCAAGTTTAGGAGCGATTCTATTTACGGGAGTGGTGGCGGGCAGCTACCCGGCCCTGTATCTCTCGTCGTTCCAACCGGTGAAGGTGCTCAAGGGAAAAGTGAAGGTGGGCAAGCAGGCCGGGGTGCCCCGACAGGTGCTGGTGGTGCTCCAGTTCGGGTTCGCTATCCTGCTCATCATCGGCACCATCGTGATCTACCAGCAGATTCAACTGGTGCAGGGGCGAGAACTGGGGTACCATCAGGAAAACCTGATCAGCGTAGACCGTACGGGTGAGATGGAGAAAAACTACGAAGTTCTAAAGAATGAACTGATTCAGTCGGGACTGGTGACCTCAGTCACCCAATCCAACAGCACCATCACCAGCATCAACTCTAACAACTTTTTGGGATGGCCCGGCAAACCCGAAGAACAGCGGGTGCTCTTCACCACGGTGGTGGCCAGCTACGATTATGCCAAGACGATGGGCATCAAGGTGCTACAAGGGCGCGATTTCTCTCCCGATTTTGCCAGCGACAGTACAGCTATCCTGGTCAACCAGGCCGCGCTGGACGTGATGCAACTGGACGACCCCCTGGGCACCGAGCTCGATTTGTGGGGTAAAATTTTTACGCTGATCGGGGTGCTGGACAACGTGCTGATGGGTTCGCCCTATGACCCGGTAAAGCCCATGTTCATCGTTCTTGACGACTGGGGCGGGTCAATCAGCTTGCGGCTGGCTGAAACTCGTGACTTACCGGCCGCATTGGCGCAGGTAGAAAGCATCTTCAACAAATACAACCCCGCGTATCCCTTCGAGTACCGGTTTGCCGACGTGGAATTTCAGAAGAAGTACACCACCATTAACCTCACCGTGCAACTGGCCAACCTGTTTGCGGCCCTGGCGCTGTTCATCACCGGGCTGGGGCTGTTCGGGCTGGCCTCCTACACCGCCGAGCAGCGCAACAAGGAGATCGGCATCCGCAAGGTGCTGGGCGCCTCGGTGCTGAGCATCGTTACGTTGATGTCGAAAGACTTTTCAAAGCTGGTGGTCATCGCCTTCATCATTGCCACTCCGCTGGCCTGGTGGGCCTTGCACACCTACTTGGAGCGCTACCCCATCCGCACCGATATCTACTGGTGGATTTTCCCCCTCACTGGAATAATCGCCCTGGTGTTTGCCCTGGTGTTCGTGGTGGGACAGGCCCTACGTGCTGCCCAGGGCGACCCGGCGAAGGCGTTGCGAAGCGAGTAGGGGGTGAAAGCAATCATCACCTACTAAAATTGCTTTCTAAGTCCGCTTAGAACCCACGTGTCCTATAGTTTCCGCGGGCGATGCTCACCCTCGAGCCACGAACATTTTCAACCCGTAAATGAATTTGTGTTTCACATTTTGTTAATAGTAGCTTCACATACACTCGATACTCGAAGTCTATGCCTTAACGCTGTGTTTATTTCAGGGCACAATACGTTTTGTCGTTTATCTTACATTTTGTCAAACGTCCCCCCCTTATCTTTAGCACTTTATGTAGTACTAAAACCAATTAACTGTATGAAGCCTATTTGTTTTCCCGTTGCTTTCTTAGCATTAACCATTCTATTTTCAGGTTGCGAGCAATACCTAGACGAGGTTTTGAAGCCCGGCAAAGAGCAGAAGCCAGACGAACGAGAAGCATTATTAGATGATTACGTCGAGAGCTTCCAGCAGATCGAAGAGTTCCGACTATTTACCCGAGTGTATCCTAATGCAACTGAAGTGGAAGCGTATAGTTTTCAGGAGGATTATGTTCATGCGCTACTTAGTGAAGGAGAAAAATTAAGCGGCTACAAGTTAGGATTTACCCCGATAGGCCCTCGTCCTTTTGGTGCGCCTAGTCCTATCTATGGCCGCCTGTTTGAGTCGCTGCAATTTAAGAATAGCGACACAGTCAGCATCAGCGAAACGTTTGCTACGGGTGCCCAGGGGGTGGAGTTAGCTATCCGATTTTCGCAGAACGCCCTATTTCAAACCAGTGATTTCCCGTTACCAGACACAACTATTCTCTCCCTTATTGAAGCCGTCGCACCGGCACTGGAAAATCCTGATTTAGCTTTCGCTGGGGAGTTCAACTATTTAGATATTATCGCACAGAATACCGGTAGTCGCTTCTATGTGTTAGGCGATTTTGTGACGCTAGACCAACTCAGTGGTAGCATTGACGACATTCAGGTGACTGTCACCAAGGATGGAGAGACCGTATTGGAAGGTTCGACATCAGATGCGCTAGGCAGTCAGCTTAAAGCGATCGAATTCCTGCTTCAGCGGCTGGCTGAGCGGCGCATTTCAGTAAAAAAAGGACAGATTTTGACAACCGGTAGCATAGGCGGTGATTTGGGGCTGGAACCCGGTACGTTCATAGCGAACTTTGGTGAGTTGGGTCAAGTGAGCTTTACTTTTACTAAATAACGATTTGTTTGCCGCAGTGAAGCGGTTTTAAAAAACAGTAATAGCATCACCCTGTCCTAACCTTCTCTTCAAACAAATTTTTCACCCTAACCATTTTACATATGCTCCAGTTTGGATTAAAACGATCAATTTTTGTGGTTCTCACGGCAGTTCTGTTCGGTACCGGTTGTCGAGAAATTAATGACCTGCTTGAACCGTACGGTTCCAATGACAAAAAGGACGATGTTGCGTTACTCTTTACGATGACCAATGAGGCAACCAGCAACGAAGTATTAGCCTATTACCGCCTGGATGATGGTCAGCTTAAGTTTATTGACAGCTATGATGCCGGAGGAGTTGGTAGTGGTGCCCGTACTGATTTGCCCATCGGACGGGACCCCTTGACCTCGCAGGATGCGGTGGTACTAAGCCCGAATGAAAAGTATCTTTATGTAGTCAATGCGGGTTCTAATTCGGTCGCGGCTTTCGCCGTTAATGATGGACACTTACGTAGAGTGGGAGTATATCCTTCTCATGGGACACTTCCCGTATCTATTGCCATTAGTCCTGACGGGGCTTATCTATACGTACTCAACAATGGTGGCGCTGGTACGGACATCCTTCCCAACATTATGGATGATGGTACTACCGGCTCTATCCAGGGGTATGCTATCCATTCAGATGGCTCTCTCCAGATGATAGAGGGTTCTAATCAACCTATGAGCGGCGAAATAAGTACAAAAGGTACGATTGACTTTGACCCCTATGGTAAAATCTTAGCGGCCACAGAATTTGGTCCGGTAAGTAATATCGTATCCTACGTGGTAGAGGATGGCATAGCCGGGGAGCCCAACGTATTCAATACCAAAGAAGGTTCTTTTGAAGAAGCAGGTGATGACCCCTTTGGCGGAGAGTTTGACCAGTACGGCTTTTTCCATACGGCTAACCTGGAACTGACCCCTGACGGTCCGGCTCCTGGCCAGGCAACCGCTAGCACGTATTCTTTTGACGACCAAGGCCAGCTTAGGGTTGTGAATGCCGCTATTCCTACCAACGGTACGGCTTCCTGCTGGTTAGAATTGTCGCCCGATAACCGTTACGCGTATACAGTAAATACTGATAATCGTACCATTAGTGGATTCGCCGTCGGGAGCAACGGTATGCTTACGCCTTTGACAAGCAATTCTATTGTGGCCATTACCGGTGACCAGGAACCAACCGTAGGGACTTCGAACGCAGTGGATGCGTTAGACATTACCTTTACTAAAAAGTATGCCTATAATCTAATTCCTATTCAGGGTTCTATTCAAATATGGAAAGTGGAGGAAAATGGGGCGCTTAGTTTAGAACCTAGCTCAATTACTAACGTTCCATTCACTGCGCAAGGCATTGCAGCAACTGGCGATGATGGACCGTAGGTTTAATTGGCTGTGTAACACAAAATGCTACTGAGACATGCCATATCTTTCGACATATATTAAACTCTAGTTCGTGTCAACAAACCTTAAGAATTTAATCTTTCACTGGGGCGCGTTTAGCACTAGCGCAACGCGTCACCCTCCAGTAAGCTACTTTTATTGATACTCCACATCAAGTCATCCAAATAAAATAACGGGGCCAGATGTTTGTATTATCCAATAGGGCGGTGAGCAAACTCTACTGGCTGCGAGCACGTTAAGTAGATTGACAAACAACCCAGTGATGAAAAACGAAATAGCAGATAAGATCAAAGCGGTGAAGCCTTATTTGCAAGATGAATTCGGCGTTGATCAGATTGGTTATTTTGGGTCTTTCGCAATTGGCAACTACAATGCTCATTCGGATGTAGACATGCTAGTCACTTTTAACCGGAAGATTGGATGGAAATTTTTTGACCTGAAAGATTACCTCGAGTCCGTTGTTGGAAGAAAAGTAGATTTAGTGACGGAAAGATCGCTCAAGAAGCAATGGAGGCAGCAGATTTTGCAGCAAGTTAGGTACGTATGAGCAATAGGGATTATCTAGCTTTTGTCGAGGATATGATTGATGCCATCGACAAGATTATCCGATACATGGATACGGTTAGCCTAACCCCTAATCTGGTCGTAGTACCCACTCCACTACGACTCGCATTGGGGTGCGTTTAGCGCTAGCGTAACGCGTCACCTTTCAACCCGCAAATTCCTTAACCCATCATATCCTTTCCAACTCCGCCAACTCCGCCCGAAACCCGCCCGACAAAATCGGGAAGCGACACCAGGTGCGCGGGTCCACGTTGAAGTCGTCCAGATGAAACGAGGGGGCCAGGCGCTCGCGCTTCCACTGGTTGCGGGCCCACAGCCGAAAGAACTTGGCGACGTATCCCTTCAAGGTTTCCCGCTCCACCAACTGCTGCTCTTCCATGATCCGGAAAATCTCTACGGGCGGCTTGCGGTCGCGAATGGCCAAGCGCTCGATCACCACCATTAGGTCGTAGGGCATCAAATCGGCCTCGTCCGACTGCTCTTGCTGCTGCGGACGCAACTCGGCGGTGGGGTTGAGGCGATTCACCGGGCCCAGACCAGCGTAACCGAGTTCGGCTTCGGCCCAGCGGAGCCACTGCAGCACAAACTGCTTGTCGACCGCCGCAATGGGCGCGATGCTGCCGCTGGTGTCGCCGTCCATGGTGGCGTAGCCCACGTCGCCCTCGCTGCGGTTTGAGGTGGTGAGTAGCAGGGCATTCTTGATGTTGGCCAGCATCCAGATGGCTGGGTTGCGGGCCCGCGACTGCACGTTTTGCAGGGCAATGTCGTCGTCTTCCCAGGTGAGGTTTCTTCCGAGCACTTGCTCCACGGTTTCAGTATAGTGCGCCACCTCGTCATCGATATTCCACTGATAAAAGGTGGCCCCTAACGACTCGGCCAGCGTACGCGCCGCGTGTAGTGTCGCATCAGACGAGTTAACGGTGCCCTGATAGGCCGTGTTTAACAGGTGCGGCATGATTACCGCTCGGGCATCGGCATCGTTAGGTACCTGATTAGCCGCTTCGATCAGATCGGCCCGGCCGAGTTTCTGCAAAAAAGGCGTCACGCCCAACGCGGCGCAGCCCCGGCGCACCATCTCGGCCACCAGCACCGCGCAGGTTGCCGAGTCGGCCCCGCCACTGAGCGATAACACAAATCCCCGCGACCGGCTTTTACGCTGATAATCGAACAGGGCCAGCGCTTCGGCCTTGGCAAATTCGGTTTCTTTATCGTATTCGTCGGTGTTCGGACGGGATTCTGAGCGTTCGGGATGATCGAAATCTACGCGGGCGGTGAGCAGATTAACGTCTTCAAACGAGAAGCGCTCGTTTTTCTTGAGCAGCGTGCCGCGCTGGGCGATCAGGATTTCGCCGTCGTAAACCATACGGCCCGCTTCGTTGCCCAGCAGATTGGCAAACACGTAGGCGCAGTTGAAATCGCGCGAGCCGGGCACCACCAAGCCCTCGCGGAACCGGCTTTTCTCAAAGGCAAAGTGGCTGGCGCTGGGGTTTAAGATCAGGTCTACGCTACGTTCCTTGTGTGTCCAGCCCGGACGCAGTTCGGCGCGCCAAGCATCTTCGCAAATCTCAAAGCCTATCCTGATGCCGCGTACGTCGTAGGTGACGTCGCCCAGCGGACACGCCGCCCCGTTCATTTCCAGCGTAGCGGTCTCATGGGCGGGCCAGGGAGTGAACCACCGCGGTTCGTAGTGCACCCCGTTGTTGGCCAAATACTGCTTGGCGGTGAAGCCCAGAATCTGCTGATTGTGGATGAGGCACGCGGTGTTATAGTTCTTGTGGCGGTACCGGACGGGCACGCCGATGGCTACTGTAATATTCTGGCAGGCATCCGCTAGCTCAGGCAGCAACTCCTCTACCTTTTCGTAGATCCAATCGCTCAAAAACATATCTTCGCAGCCGTAGCCGGTCACGCACAGTTCGGGCAGACAAAGAATATCCACCCGTTGGTCCCGGGCCTGCCGAATGGCTTCGTGAACGTGCGCTACGTTGTTGGCCCAGTCGATGGGAGTCTGGTTCAGGGTAGCCCCCGCGACGCTTAATACTGGCATAGTTGGTTCTGAGTTAAAGGTTCTAGGTTCTAGGTTCTAGATTCTTAAACTCAGAACCTAGAACCCCGAACCTATAACATAGAACCTAACAACGATAATGCGTTTTCGGAGGCTCTTTGTTCCGCTTTTTTCTTGCTGTAACCGCTGCCGGTGCTCACGGGCTGGTTATCTACCAACAATTGGGTCACGAATTCTTTGTACTGGTTGCCGCCCCGGGTTTCCACCACTTCGTAGCGAACGTCGCGGTTATGCTTTTGGGCCCACTCGATCACCTTGCTCTTGTAGTTGGTATCGTTTTCTATGATCGACAACAGATCGAAGTGAGGGATCAGCATTTTTTTGAGAATGAAACGACGGGCGGCGCGGTAGCCTTTGTCTAAGTAGACGGCACCCACTAGCGCCTCCAACGTGTTTCCACCAATGGACTTATGCGACAACCGACCCCGACCACCTTTCTTTCCCCCTTCGCTGAACTGCACAATTTCGCTTACCCCGATCTTACGCGCCACCTGGTTGAGCGACTCCCGGTTAACAATCCGCGAACGAATGTCGGTGAGAAAGCCTTCGTCTTTGAAAGGAAATTTCTTAAACAGATACTCGGCCACCACCATGCTGAGCACCGCATCGCCTAGGTACTCGAGCCGTTCGTTTGATTCGCGTACTCCCTGCCGATTCTTCTTAGCAACCGATACGTGCCGGGTGGCCAATCGGTAGAGCGCCAGGTTGGAGGGCGAGCGACCCACGATGTGGCGAACCGCCTTGGCCAGTTGTTTATCTTGTGAGGAGCTAGTGAGGAAGGAGAACAAGATAGCAGCCAAATAAGTAGACGGTTGATCAGTCGGCGAACTTTCTGAAAATCACCGAGGTATTGTGGCCCCCAAACCCGAAGGTGTTGCTAACGGCAGTGGTGACCTCCCGTTGCTGCGCCTTGTTGAAGGTCAGGTTGAGGCGGTCATCAATGTGCGGGTCGTCGGTGAAGTGGTTGATCGTGGGCGGTATCAGGTTGTTATTAATGGCTAGGATGCAGGCAATGGACTCAATGCCCCCGGCCGCGCCGAGCAGGTGGCCCGTCATCGATTTGGTGGAGCTGATATTGAGCTTAAAGGCATGGTCGCCGAACACATCGATGATGGCGTTCACCTCGCTGATGTCTCCCAGCGGAGTGGAGGTGCCGTGCACGTTGATATAGTCCACTGTCTCGGGAGCAACGCCCGCGTCTTTAAGGGCCAGCAGCATCACCTGTTTCACGCCCACGCCGTCGGGATGGGGAGCGGTGATGTGGTAGGCGTCGGCGGTCATGCCGTTGCCGATAATTTCCGCGTAGATGGTGGCTCCTCGGGCCTGCGCGTGAGACAGTTCTTCCAGCACCAGCGCCCCCGCGCCTTCGCCCAGCACAAAGCCGTCGCGGTCTTTATCAAAGGGGCGCGAAGCCGTCTGGGGAGAATCGTTGCGTTCGGACAGGGCCTTCATGGCGCCAAAGCCTCCGACTCCGGCTTCAACTACCGCGGCCTCCGAGCCGCCCGTCACCATCACGTCCGCTTTGTCGAGCTTGATGTAGGTATAGGCGTCGATGATCGCGTGGGTGGCCGAAGCGCAGGCCGATACGGTGGCAAAGTTGGGCCCCCGAAAGCCGTGGCGAATCGAGATATGACCAGGAGTGATGTCTACGATCATCTTCGGAATGAAGAAAGGATTGTAGCGCGGTACCCCGTTGCCCGTGGCAAAGTCCGACACTTCTTCCTGAAAGGTTTTGAGTCCGCCAATGCCCGACCCCCAGATCACGCCCGCCCGGTCCGGATCGATACCTCCTTCTTCCAAGCCCGCGTCGCGGATGGCTTCGGCGGCGGCAATCACGCCATACTGGGTACAGGGATCCATCTTGCGCGCTTCCTTGCGGTCCAGGTAGTTCTGCGCATCAAAATCCTTGAGTTCGCAGGCGAACTTGGTTTTGAAGTGCTCGGTATCAAACTTGGTGATCAAGGCGGAGCCACTTAGCCCCTGACGAAGCCCTTCCCAGTAGGAAGCAACGTCGTTGCCCAACGGAGTGAGCGCCCCTAAGCCTGTAACTACAACTCTTCTGCTCATGAAAGATAATACTGCCGGTTAGTGATTATGATTCAACGTTCTCTTCCAAGTACGAGATGGCCTGTCCTACCGTAGCAATGTTTTCTGCCTGGTCGTCGGGGATAGAGATGTTAAATTCTTTTTCGAACTCCATGATCAATTCAACGGTGTCGAGCGAGTCGGCACCCAAGTCGTTCGTAAAGCTTGCCTCTGGAGTTACCTCGGATTCCTCGACGCCTAACTTGTCAATAATAATTTCTTTTACTTTCTGTGCTATTTCAGACATTTTTTTGGTGGTTATAGTGAACGGCGCAAAGAAAAAGATTTAAACGCTGAATGTCAAACGAATCATTTTTATCTTTTCCAATAAAACTTAACGGCCTCCCCGTGAAACAAACGGGGTTTTTGTAGCTTTTAAAGGTACTAATTTTTCTTAGTCTGCCGCGTTCGTATGAATAAAATACAGCGAGATTTATACGTTGACTACCAGCACGACTACGATTTGTACGGTTTGCAGACCGACGCGCCCGAGTATAAACTGGCCTGGCAACTGAACCGCAGCCTGCACTGGCAACTGAAAAAGTCGGTCGACTTGGTACTGGGAGACCCCACGGATGCTCCTCACGGGGTATCTAATTTCGTATTTACAACCACACATCGTACTTTTAGGCTTCTGAAAAACCAAACCTTTGCCACCCGCGGGTCGGCCGGGCTGCTGCTACCCGGATTCTCTCAGTGGGACTTCTTCCTTCAAGTGCACGATCCGAGCGCCAGTTGGCAGCCCGACGTCATGGTTGCCTCCGTCGGGGCACTGGCCGAGGTAAAGCAGATAGCGCCCATTGATTTAACCACCGTAGAACACAAAGAGAACCTCTTATTCTAACGCAACCTTATGGAAAGCACGTACGCATTTAATAAAACCAAGATTGTGGCCACCGTGGGCCCGGCCAGCAACAGCAAAGATATGCTGATCGAGCTGGTGAGAGCCGGGGTCGACGTGTTCCGCCTCAACTTCTCACACGGCACCCACGAGGGCCACAAAAAAGTGATCCAGGCCATCCGCGAGATCAACCAAGAGATGGATACCAGCGTGTGCATCTTGCAAGACTTGCAGGGGCCTAAGATCCGAACCAACCAGGTGGAAAACGACGAAATCTTTGTGGAACCCGGACAAGAACTAATCATTACTTCGGAAGAGGTGCTCGGCACCAGCGAACGCATCAGCACCTCGTACCAATCGTTGCCTACCGACGTGGCCGCGGGCGATACTATCCTTATCGATGACGGCAAAATCGAACTGCGGGTGGAGGGCAGCGCGGGCCAAGAGGTGCGCACCCGGGTGGTCCACGGCGGACCTATCAAATCGCGCAAAGGCATCAACCTGCCCGATTCCAATGTATCGGCTCCCTCGCTGACTGAGAAAGACGAAGAGGACCTGCACTTTGGTCTGGAGCACGACGTGGACTGGATCGCGCTCTCGTTTGTGCGTAAGGCCGAAGATATTTACAGCCTACGAAAAATTATCGAGTCCAAAGGCAAGAATATTAGAATTATTGCCAAGATCGAGAAGCCGGAAGCGCTCAAAAACATTGACGAAATTATTAAGGCCACCGACGGCATCATGGTAGCCCGAGGTGATCTGGGCGTAGAGATTCCGATGGAGGAGGTGCCGCTGGCGCAGAAAATGCTGGTGCAAAAGTGCAACGCGGCGGCCAAGCCGGTGATCATTGCCACCCAGATGATGGAGAGCATGATCGAGAACCCCCGCCCCACCCGCGCCGAGACCAACGACGTGGCCAACGCCGTGATGGACGGAGCCGACGCCATCATGCTATCGGCCGAAACCGCCTCGGGCAAGTTTCCGATCCAAACGGTGAAGAGCATGGTGAAAACCATCTTGACCATCGAGGAAAAGTCGGACGTGGTGTACGACAAATTGGCGCGGATCTCGCCTGACTCGCCCACCTTCAACAACGACAGCCTGGTGCGCGCCGCTTGCCAGTTGAGCCGCGAAATCGACGCCCGGGCTATTGTGGGCATGACCAAGTCGGGTTACACCGGGTTTCGGTTGTCGTGCCACCGGCCCAGGGCCAATATCTTTATCTTCACCGCTGATAAGGGGCTGCTCAACATCATCAACCTCTACTGGGGACTACGCGGCTACTACTACGACGGCACCCAATCAACCGACGAAACTTTTGCCGATCTGGAGAAAGTTTTGGTGGAAAAAGGGCACCTGCTGGCGGGCGACGTGTACGTGAGCACGGCCAGCATGCCCCTGCACTGGGAGGATAGAACGAATATGCTGAAGGTACAGGTTGTAAAATCGTAGGGAGGCGTCGCGACGCCTCCCTACGAACACATATGAACATCACCCGAGACATTTACGCCAGTTCGCTCACGCTGCTCACGGACTTTTACCAGCTTACGATGGCCTACGGCTATTGGAAGCAGGGCATTGCCGAGAAGAAGAGCGTATTTCACCTATTTTTCCGCGAAAACCCTTTCAACGGGGGCTTTGCGATCAACTGCGGTCTGGCCTACGTAATTGATTACATCAACAATTTCCGATTCGATGACGAGGCCATCGGTTTTTTGGCAGATGCCACTGGCGAGAGCAACCAACCCCTGTTCGAACCGGCCTTCTTGGACTACCTGCGCGCGCTGCGATTCAGTTGCGACGTAGACGCTATTCCCGAAGGAACGGCGGTGTTTCCGCACGAACCGCTGCTGCGGGTGCAGGGGCCCATTTTGCAGTGCCAACTGATCGAGTCGCCGCTGCTTAATTTTATTAATTTCCAGACGCTGATTGCCACCAAGGCCGCCCGCATTCACATCGCGGCGCGGGGAGAGCCGGTGCTGGAGTTCGGAATGCGGCGGGCCCAGGGCATCGACGGGGCCATTGCAGCCAGCCGGGCGGCCTACGTAGGAGGAAGTTCCTCCACCTCGAACGTATTGGCCGGGAAGCTGTTCGGCATTCCACTCAGCGGCACCCACGCCCACAGTTGGATCATGGCCTTCGACGACGAACTGTCGGCTTTTAAGGCATACGCCGACGCCATGCCCAACAATTGCGTGTTGCTGGTGGATACCTACAACACGCTAGAAGGGATCAAGAAGGCCGTGGAGGTGGGGCTGATGCTGCAAAAGAAGGGAAAGCAACTGCTGGGGGTGCGGATCGATTCGGGCGATTTAGCCTACTTCAGCATCGAGGCGCGGCGGCTGCTCGATAAAGCCGGACTCCAGCACACCAAGATTGTGGCCAGCAACGATCTGGACGAAAACATCATCAGTAGTCTGCGAAGTCAAGACGCCAAAATAGACGTGTGGGGCATCGGTACCAAGCTGGTGACGGCCTACGACCAGCCCGCGTTGGGCGCGGTGTACAAACTGTCGGCCATTGAAAACAACGGAGAGTGGGAGTACAAGATCAAGCTTTCGGAACAGGCACTCAAGGTAAATACCCCGGGCATTCAGCAGGTGCGCCGGTTCTACGCTTCCGACGATCGAAAAGACCTGGTGGCCGATATGCTCTACGATACGCAGCAGTCGCTGGGCGAAAAGCACAAAATCATTGATCCGATGGACCTCACGCGGCGCAAGCTGATCAAAGCCAGTGAGGTGAGCTCGGAAGACCTGTTGATTCCCGTTTTCAGGCAGGGGAAGCAGGTATACGACTCGCCCGACCTGCACGCCATTCGTGAGCAGACCATCCAAAGTTTAGCGCAACTGCCCGCCGGAGTGAAGCGGTTCGTGAACCCCCACAGCTATCCGGTAGGACTGGAAGAGAAGCTCTTCACCACCAAAACTGACCTGGTCCTGAAACTGCGGGAGCTGAACGATGAGGATTAGCACGGTGAGGTGCTCGCCATAGTATACGTGTACCCACTTCTGATAGCAAGGAAGCAAATGAGTCAGCCAACTAAGTGAAAATCTTGAAAATTAGAGTACCCAGTATACTATAATAGTCTTCAGAAGACACTGAACAACAAGAACGCTTTCAGGAGTGGATAGAAGACAAACGAACGAAACAAGATTAGAACTAAAGTCGGGAGTCTAAAAATTGGACTCCCGACTTTAAGTAGATATCACTTACTGACAGTCTTCTGCCTCAGTAAATTCCTCTTCTGTAAAACGATAGATGAATTCATAGTATCTCTCTTCTAGCTTTCTACTTTCGTAGTTCGCAGTACCGAAAGGGCCTTCACCCGTTCCTGGTGAGTTTCCAGTAGGATTGTATGCTATACATTCATCTTCTCCATAACGGACAGTATCATCGCTGAAAGGAGGTACGTAGCTCGTTTCAGTTACTTCTTCAGGACCCTCAGAATCCTGACTTAGAATCAAACTATCCATAGGGTCTATAGTCGTCTGTTGGGAAGCTAACGTGATAGGCTCGTTAGTCTCATTGATATATACCCAATCAGCTCGTACTCGATAATCAACTTGTTCTTCACAGGCTGATAAAGTTAGTATTGTACTAATTCCAAAAAGCAAACAATGCTGGTAAATTATCTTCTGTCCCATTGTCATATCGATTTATGATGTTATCTCTCCAACCGTTCCAATTTTCTTGCCCATTTAGAGCATCTTCTTTCTATCTGACGAATAGAATATCCAGTAACGTTATCATTAAATAGTCCATTATTTAAGTTTGCCGCTGCACTAGTGTAATTTGGATCTATCATATCTACAACAACTTGGGTATAGATAGGCATATTTGTAGCCCCCCTAACGAAACCGCCGCTTCTTGTGTTATGACAAAGCAGCAGCAAACCCAAATTGTATGGTCATGGAAACCTTTACTACAGCTAGGAAATCAGAACGAGTACGCAAGCCACGCACAAAGGAGGCCTTTCTTGCGTGGGAGCAGCCCGCCGGGAAGTACAAGTACGAGTGGGTAGACGGTGAGCTGGAGAAAACCGACTGCATGATGAAAAACACCGAGCGAGGGATCGTACAGAGAACTCAGCGGGCTTTTCATAAAACAAAAGCCTTTAACCAAGGTGGCGAGTTGTTTGCCGAAACCCACGTGCCCGTGTCGGAAACCTGCATCCGCATTCCTGATCTTTCTTTCTTCAATGCCGAACAGATTGCCGCGTCCGAACAAGGAGCATTGCCGGTGCCCGCCTGGGCGATTGAACTTATCTCTCCCAACGAATCAGGCTTTAAGATCGAGCGCAAGGCCTTGGAGTACCAGAAGGCCGGAGTGCAAGTGCTATGGTGCTATGGCAAGTTTATCCTGATTTGCGCATGGTGCAGGTGCGCACTTCGTTGCGCAGCACCCGGATTTACTGGAAAGAAGACGAATGCACGGCCGCCCCGGCCCTGCCCGACATGAAACTAAAAGTAAACGAACTGTTTGGCCCAACCGGCTAGAAAAACTCTTTCAAAATCCGCCGCGGTACTTGTAGGTGTTAGCCACTTTGTCGATAGCCACGATGTAGGCCGCGATGCGCATCGACACTCCGTAGCGCAACGCCACTTGGTACACCCGTTCAAAAGCGTCTTTCATGATGCGGTCCGAGCGGCGGTTCACGCGGTCGCGGGTCCACTTGTAGCCCAGGCGGTTCTGCACCCACTCGAAATACGATACCGTGACGCCTCCGGCGTTGGCCAGAATGTCGGGCACCACCAGCGTTCCCTTGTTGTGAATGATGTCGTCGGCCCGAGCCGAGGTGGGGCCGTTGGCTCCTTCCACGATCAGGCGGGCCTGAACCTGCTCGGCGTTGCACACCGTGATCACGTCTTCCAGCGCCGCCGGAACCAACAGGTCTACCGGCAAGGTAAGCAGTTCGTCGCCGCTGATGGCTTCTGCGTCGGGGAAGTCCGCCAGCGTGCCTTCGTTCTGGTCGCGGTACTTAACGGCAGCAACAACGTCAATGCCCCGGGGGTCGTAGTAGGCGCCCGATACGTCGCTGATGGCGACTACCTTGCTGCCTCGTTCGGCGATCAGCAGCGCCGCATAGGAGCCCACATTGCCAAAACCCTGCACGGCCACGGTGGCGTGGTAGGGGTTGATCTTGCGCTTTTCCATAGCGGCCAGCGCCGACACCATCACGCCCCGGCCGGTGGCTTCGGTGCGCCCCGACGAGCCCCCCAGCACCACCGGTTTGCCGGTGACCACCGCGTTGACCGTCATGCCGTGGGCACGCGAAAACTCGTCCATCAGCCAGGCCATCTCCCGGGGGCCGGTGCCCACGTCAGGAGCGGGAATGTCGCGGTCGGGTCCGAAGATGTTGATCATCTCCTGGGTGTAGGCCCGGGTGAGCCGCTCAATCTCCCCGGCCGACATCTGCCGGGGGTCGCAGCGGATGCCGCCCTTCGCCCCCCCGTAGGGGATATCCACCACGGCGCACTTCCAGGTCATCCAGGCCGCTAGCGCCTTCACCTCATCGAGGTTTACGCCCATATCGTAGCGCAAGCCACCCTTGGAGGGGCCCAGGATGTTAGAATGAATGACGCGGTAGCCCTCAAAGACGCGAATTGAGCCGTCGTCCATGGTGATAGGCAGGGAGACGATCACCTGCTTCACAGGGTTTTTGAGCACGTTGTAGATTTCGTCGTTGAGTCCGTAGGCCTGGGCCGCGATGTGGAAACGCGACATCATGGACGCAAACGGATTCTCTTTATCGGTGATGGGCGCGGGCTCTACGTAAGTCATACTGAAGAATTGAAGGGTTGAATGCGTGGAGATATTTTTTATTCAGTCATTCAATCATAGTTGCCTTCAATCCTTTTGCAGCAAGTTTACCTGAAAAGATTCTTGAAAGCGAGGCGAAATTACCAATATTGAATCGCTTGCCCTAATCCGTGTAGGTTTTTTAGAAAATCTTCAAAAAGATAAGAATGAAATGCGACGAGAGGAGCAGCCCGTCGAAGCGATCCAGGAAGCCGCCGTGGCCGGGCAAACCGCGTCCCGAGTCCTTAATGGCAATGCTGCGCTTGAAAAGCGACTCCACCAGGTCGCCGTAGGTGCCGGTGATCACGATAATGCCACCCACCACAATCCACTGCCACGAAAGCAGGTCCTGGTAGAAAACCGAAAAAATAAGCGCGGCGGCCAGGGCCGTCACCGCTCCGCCAATGCTGCCCTCCCACGACTTCTTGGGAGACACCCGGGCAAAGAGTTGGGTTTTTCCGAACCGCACCCCGGCGAAGTAGGCTCCGGTATCGCTGGCCCAGAACAACGAGAGCACCCCAATCACAATCTGAAAACTGTAGGCCCCCCGACTGAAGGCAATAATGTTAAGCAGCGCGAAGGGCACGGCCACGTAAAAAATACCGCACAGGGTGTAGGCGATGTTAGTGAACGGCTTTTTATCCGATTTTTTATAAAGCTTAATAAAAAAAATGCTCGCTGCTACCGGAAAAATCAGCAGGTAGTATTTGGACTCCAACGTGCCTCTCTCCACCAGAAAGCTGATGCAGTAGAGCAACGCCCCGGCAAAGCAACCCGCCGACTTGAGGGGCAGCATGCCATCGAGGCCGGTGAGCTTGTAGAACTCAAGTTGCGTGGCAATACAAATGATTAAAAAAAGGCCGAAATAGGACCACTCGCTATGAAACACCGCGCCCACGATCAGCACAATGCCCAAAAAGCCGGTGATGATGCGTTGGGTAACGTTGTTGTATCTATCTAAAGCGGATATCATCCCGAATAATTTTCATGGCGCGCAATACATTTTCGGGGGCCACGTAGACTTCTACGGTTCCCCAATGATTCACCTGGTACATCTGATCCTGCTTATCGACGATCACCGGGTGCATTTCTTGGTCTTCGAGCACGGCCCGCACAATTTCGGCGCGGTGCTTCTGATCGGTGCTGTATACCCGTTGCCACTTGCTATTCATACCCTGCGGGTTGGTTGGTTTGCTGCTTAAAAAGATACAACAGGGCGGCCGAGCCGATTAAAGAAACCAGCGCCACACTCCAGGAGACCGTCTCGATCGACTCAATGTCCATCCCCACGCGGCCCTGCTGATACAGGTATAACATCAGCAGCGTGAACCCATTGTTCACAAAGTGCGCAAAAATCGGGTACCACAGGTTGCCCGACCAGTGGTACAGGTAGCCGAATAGCGCTCCGAGCAGCAGTCGGGGAAAAAAGCCAAAAAACTGAACGTGAATGGCGCTGAACACCAGCGCGGCAATCCAAATGGCGGCGTGGGGGTTGCTGACTAGGGTATACAAGCGGCGCTGCACGATGCCCCGGAACACCAGTTCTTCGCCCACCGCGGGCAGCACGGCAATCACGAACGTGCCCGCCAGCAGGCCACCGACGCTCTCGAAGCGGGTGAGGCGTTCGGTGAGGACGCGCAGTTCTTCTTCTTTGCCGTAGGCCCACTCCTGAAAGGCCGGAGAAATCGGGCCGAAGTCCAGGCCGAGGTTCCACTCCATCACCAGGGCGTTCACCGGCATAAAGGCCAGCACCAAAATCCCCACCAGCGCCAGTGGCAATGCAGCGGTGCGCTGCGCGTCGAACAGCTCGGGCAGGTCGGTGCGATCAATAAAGTACTGGTGCAGCAGGGGGGTGAGCACAAAACCGAACAGGGCGCCTCCGGCCTGCAGCACCAGCATGGCCGTGCGGGCGTGGGGCGATGCGGCGGGGTCGGCAATGGCTTGCATTACCTGCCGTAGATCAAGATCGAACAGCGGAAGCAGGAGGGCGAAGCCTAAAAACTGCCCCACGAACAGCCCCAAAAAGACAAAGGCGACCAGCAGCAGCAGCGAGGTGAAGGCGTTGCTTTTGGTTTGTTGGTCAGAAGGCCGCTTTACTTCGGCAAAGTTCATACGCTAGCGCTTAGGACTACGAAAGTAGTATCATTTTGTGAAACAACCTATTGTGCGTCAATGAGTATCACAACGGGATTAAGCAAGTTGAGTAAAGATCAAAAAGTGATCGCTCGCTAGTGATCTTGCCGTTGGGTGCGTAACTTTGGACTCCGAAACGAACGTATTGTATCGTTACGACATTAATCAAAGCAAAAGTGAGCAACCACGTGACGTACATCAACAACATTCCCCTGGGCGAATTTCCGCTGCTGCTGGCGCCGATGGAAGACGTGAGCGACCCTCCCTTCCGCGCGGTGTGCAAGCAGCACGGAGCCGACATCATGTATACCGAGTTTATCTCGGCCGAAGGCCTGATCCGCGACGCAGCCAAGAGCGTCGAGAAACTCGACATCTACGACTACGAGCGGCCTATTGGTATTCAGATTTTTGGCGACAAAATCGACTCGATGCGCCAAGCCGCCGCCCTGGCCGAAGCCGCCGGGCCCGAACTGGTCGACATCAACTACGGATGCCCCGTGAAGAAGGTGGCCTGCAAGGGTGCCGGGGCGGGCATCTTGCTCGACCTGCCCAAAATGCAGGCCATGACCAAAGAAATCGTGGAGCGCGTGGCACTGCCCGTCACGGTGAAAACCCGGCTGGGGTGGGACGATAAGACGATCAAGATTGTGGAGGTGGCGCAGCGCTTGCAGGACGTGGGCATCCAGGCGCTCACCATCCACGGGCGCACCCGGCAGCAGATGTACAAGGGCGAAGCCGACTGGAACCCCATTGCGGCGGTGAAGAACCATCCTGACATTCATATTCCGATTTTCGGCAACGGCGACATCGACTCGCCCGAGAAGGCTCTCGACTATCGCCGTCGCTACGGCGTAGACGGCATCATGATCGGACGGGCGGCCATTGGCTACCCCTGGATTTTCCGTGAGATCAAGCACTACTTCGCCACCGGCGAAAAACTGCCCCCGCCCACCCTGGCCGAGCGCGTGGCCACCACCAAGGAGCACCTCGACTTCTCGGTGCGCTGGAAGGGCGACCGCAAGGGCATCTTCGAGATGCGCCGCCACTACACCAACTACTTCCGCGGCATTGCGGGCATCAAGCCCTACCGCGCCCGCCTGGTGGAAGCGATGACGTACGCGGAGGTGCTGGAAATTCTGGACGAAGTGGCCAACCACTTTGCGCACGAGCCAGTTCAATTGGCAGCATGCTAACGCAGGTGCGGCGCAGTCCCGCGGCGCAGGCCTGGGGACTGCTATTTTTATTGGGCTTGGTGTGGGGCAGTTCGTTTATCCTGATCAAGCAGGGGCTCACTGCTTTTTCGCCCGCCGAAGTGGGTGCGCTGCGCATCGCCTCGGCCTCTGTCTTTCTGGTGCCCATCGCCTTGCCCGCCCTGCGGACGTTGTCGCGCCGTCATCTGAAATTGTTGGCTTTTATCGGACTGTTCGGTAGTTTGGGACCGGCCTTTCTGTTTGCCTTTGCCCAAACGCAACTCAGCAGTTCGGTCACGGGCATTCTTAATGCGGTTACCCCGCTCAACGTGCTTTTGCTGGGAGCCGCTTTCTTCGGCCGCCGCATCGCGCAACCGGAAATTGTGGGTTTGGGAGTGGGGCTGGTAGGAACCGTCATCCTGGTACTGGCGGGAAGTTCAGGCAACCTGAGCAGCATCAATTTCTACTCGTTGCTTATTGTGGCGGCGACGATTTGCTACGGTTTCAACACGAACATCATCAAAAACTACCTAGGCGATTTGAAGCCCACGGTGATCACCGCCGTTTCGCTGCTGCTGGCGGGTCCTCCGGCGGTGGTCTACCTGTTCGGTGCCTCAGATTTCACGGAAAAGGTGGGTAGCGGTACGGTGGGGTGGCCGTTGGCGGCGATTATGTTGCTGGGGGTGCTGGGCACGGCCCTAGCCCTGATCATGTTCAACAAGCTGGTGCAGATTCGCACGGCGGTGTTCGCCAGTTCGGTGACGTATTTGGTGCCGATGGTCGCCATTGCCTGGGGCGTGCTGGATGGCGAGAGCTTGTCGGGGTGGCACTTGGTGGGCATGGCAGCGATCTTAGGCGGGGTGTACGTGGCAAATCGATGACCGTTGAATTGAGGAGAGCGGGCGCGGTGGCTTCTGCCCCTTTTTCTGAGTCGATATGCGTTGCTGGCTCAATCTTTATTGCCTGATCTTCCTGACTTGTACTCCTATTGCCCCACCTAACGGTGCCTTTATACTTTGCCAATGCCCGCTTCGTATGATGTATTCTAAGGTATCGTGTTTCCCGTAGATGAGCTTGTAAACGTGGTGATGAATGAGTTCCAGAACTGCCCATCCGCAGAGTATGTAGAATAGCGGGTCAACGCTCAGATAAAAATTTTGGAACCCAATCGGTTTTACAATTAGGATACCAAGCGCCGCTATCAGAGAAAGAAGTCCAACGTAGCCGATTCCCATAGCTAAAAACCCAGCTAAGGCCACTTGACTCCTAAGAACACTCCCTCTGAGCGTGTTCAGGCGTACGATCCAGAACCCCAAACAGACAATAGCGTTGATCGCCACAATAATAAGCGGAAAAAGTCTTGCTGCATTACTTTCGCTGGACTCATTGGCGATAATAAGGCCAACACAAATAGCAAACACTGTGAGTTGGGCCCGTATGCCATCCCGTGCACTATTCGGTATAAGCCGCCATCTGAACATCGCGAATGTATCTTTCATAATCAACCCTGTTTCGCTAAATCCGCCATCAATAGGTTTTTCATATACGTTGTTGAAGGTCGGCACAAAGACACCAGTAAAGACGATTGGTTGGAATGCCTTACTCAATCGTTCAAATACCAAAATCCCCTACAAAACGTTACATTAACCCCCCGCGCCAACAGTGTGCGGCAATTTTTGTTAGCTTCTTTCGATGGCATCGGGCAAAATCCATATCACGGGCACCTTGTTGCTCACTCCCCTAACGGCAGGCTTGGCCTGGCACCTGACGGGAGGAGATGCGCCCACCACGGTGCTGGCCAGCGCCGGTTGCCTGAGTGGCGTGCTGATCAGTCCCGACCTGGATATGGCCAACCGCACCGTTTCAGAGACGGTGGTGATTCGTTGGTTGGGAGTGCTGGGCTACCTGTGGATGGTGTTGTGGAAACCCTACGCCTGCCTGCACAAGCACCGGGGCATTAGCCACGTGCCGCTGATTGGCACCCTTACCCGAGTGGTTTATCTAGCGGTATGCTACGTACTTCTGCACTGCGTGGCGCGAGAGTTTTACCAACTGGATTTGCTCACCTGGCCCCAGCAGTACTGGCAGCACGGGCTGGTACTCTTCGCCGGACTCACCATCTCGGACGTGGGCCACTGGGCGTTGGATGGCTTTGCGTGGCGGTAGGTGAAGTCGCCCACTCGTTAGAAAAATACTTGTAGATATCCTTGCGATAAATAATTCTGGCGAGAATTATTGATTGAAGCGTAGCTTGACCCCGACGGTGGGGAAAGGATTCTACTACGTCTGTACCGATGTGCAAGCCACCCGACGTTTTGCGGTGTATGCGGGGACGAATCGCTTTCCTCTTTCCCGGATACGGAAATGATTGGTTTGACCCGCATCATGCAAGGGGTTTCTACGAATCGTTAGTAGCAGAAAATGCTGCTTTCCTGAGGGGTTACTATAGACTACAACCTCGGAATCGTCAGCCCCCCGTCCACCATGATTGTCTGCCCGGTAGAGTACGCAAAACTTCCCTGCGCCAGGGCCACCACCGCCTTACCCACGTCCTCAGGATAACCCCAACGGGGCGTTACGCAGAGTCCGTCTTCAATTAGTTTATCGTATTTGTCGGTGACGCCCGAGGTCATATCGGTTTTGGTGACGCCGGGACGCACGTCGTACACCGGAATGCCGTACTCACCCAGGCGGGTGGCGAACAGCAGCGTCATCATGCTCATGCCCGCCTTGGACAAGCAGTACTCGCCCCGGTTCACCGATGCCACGGTGGCCGAAATAGAGGAGATATTGATGATGTATCCTGAAAAATCTTCATCGGCCTGCCGCTGCTCAATCATCCAATTCGCTGCCGCCTGCGTCAGAAAATAGGGGCCTTGCAGGTTAGTCCGCAGCACGTACTCGTAGCTCGCTTCGGTGGTTTGCAGGATATCGTTGCGCTCCTTGGGAGCCACTCCGGCGTTATTCACTAGCACATTGAGCCGTCCGTAGTGCGATCTGATTTGGTCCAGCATTGCTTGCCGCGCGTCGGCCGAGGCGATGTCGCCCTGACAGTAGATCGCCTCGCCGCCAGAGTTCTTGAGTTGACTAAGCACGTCGGCAACGGCGCTTTCGGGGCGCATGCCATTGATGGCTACGTCGAAACCGGCCTGGGCCAGCGCTTGCGCGATGCCAAAACCAATGCCGCGGCTACCGCCGGTGATCAATGCTACTGGATTCATGGGAAATGAGAAATATGAGATGAGAAATATGAAAGATTAAGTGATCACTCGGCATTCTGGCGAAGGTCAATGTCGTAGGCAAAGGTGAACTGTAGGGTAGGATTGTGCTCATAACGGTTGTTAGCCGGATGATTGATCCACTGGTCGAGGAAGGCCACCTCAAAACGGGCAGCGGGACTGAAGCGGTAGCCGAGGCCCAGGTAGATCCAGTTGCGGTCGAAGTTCATCACGTGCAACTCGTCGCGCAGGTTGACCCACAGTTCATCGAATACGTGCCCGTACAAGCGGGTGCCCGCTTCGGTTTTCACAATCGGAAAATTAGCGGTAAGTCGGTAGCGGAAACGCTGCGTAAAGCGGGTGCCGTCGATCTCGGGCAAGCCGGTGCCGTTTTGCTGAATGTCGCCAATCCAACGGTGCTCGATGCGGTAGCGGTGACTGATGCCCACCTGCTTGGTGATGTGGTGCGACAGCGTGATCTGCTCCCAAACGTTGTTTTCGGGCACATCGATAGGCAGGGGATACTGCCCGTAGCGGTAGGTGCGGATGTAGGTGTAGCCGACCGTGGCGACCACCGCCTCGTTGAAGGCGTAGTTGACGGCCGGGCGCAGCAGAAACTGTTCCTTCTGCTCCAGCCACTGGTGCCGCCGCAGGTGCACCTCATTGAAGAGCGACCAGTGATCGGAAAGGTCTGTTTTGTTGAGCAGCAGAAACCACACGTCGTTGTCGCCGTAGATTTCGGGGGCAGACTGGGCGTGGGTGCGGATGGTTGTGGTGAGAATAAGAGAAAGCAGACAGATAGTACGAAGGAACATAACCCTGGTTTAGCGTGGTGTCGCAAATTAACCAAGATTCCAGTTCTGTGCGCCTATCGGAGTGGTTTTCGTTCGCTAAATCCCCCGGTTTATCCGGATCAGACCATCGCTTGGTTTCTTAGCGGTTAAAAACCCGGAGCTTCTCCCGGTTTTTTCCTAGTTTTGCCCCCGCAACAAATCCAAACAAATCTGACCTATGAAAACCGCTGAGATAGTCACCGAAAAAGGCACCATGCGCGTAGAATTCTACGAAGACGATGCGCCTAACACCGTTGATAACTTTACTAAACTGTCGAAAGAAGGCTTCTACGACGGCCTCACCTTCCACCGGGTGATTCCCAACTTTGTGATCCAGGGTGGTTGCCCCAAGGGCACGGGCGCGGGCGGACCGGGCTACACCATCGACTGCGAACTGGACGGCGAGAACCAGTACCACGACCGGGGCGTGCTCTCGATGGCCCACGCTGGGCGCAACACCGGGGGCAGCCAGTTTTTCATCTGCCACAGCCGCGACAACACTGCCCACCTCGATCGCAACCACACCGTGTTCGGCAAAGTAACCGAAGGACTAGACGTGATCGACGATATTCGGGAAGGTGACAAGATCGAGAAAATCACTATCAACGAAGAATAAGCCGTCTTTATCCGATCACCCCCATCAGAATCGGTAGCAGGGCTAGAATACCGTTTCCTAAGTAATGAATGGTGAAACTAGCCCAGGTATTCTGAAACCGCTGCGCGGCGTAGCTCACTGCCAGGGTAGTGGGCAGCAAATAAAGAACAGTCCAGGGATAAATAGGCGCGTGAAACAAGCACCATAAAATACCGTGGTACACCCACGTCCGCTGGCCCCAGGTTAGCTCCTGCCGGGGAAGCAGATAGCCCCTGAACCACAGTTCTTCGCCCAGAATATTGAAGAAGGTGAGAAACACGAAGTAAACCACCGCCACCCAGTAGGCACCGCGCAATGGCACTCCCATAAATTCGGTAATCACTCCTCCCGGAGCCGATTTATTGGGGTTGAGCACATCTGGTAAGAAATCAGGAGGAGCCAACCAGGGCAGCGAGGCCAAATACTGAGCCGAGGGCACTAGCAGGCCAGTTGCCAAGAAGCTGAGCACAAACAGCCCTACGCAAATCAGAATCTGCTTCCCGGTGAGCTTGGTGAGCCTTAAGCGCTGTTGCCAGCGGGAAAGACTGCCTTCCCGACGGACGAAAAAAAAGGTAGCCACGATGAATGCAGCCAGCGGAAGGCTATAGCTGATAAGGAACGCTCCGAAAGCAGGCGTGCCCCTCGCTAGCAAAAAAGGCATCAGGTGGTACACGCTCAGCCGAAAAAGCAGGGCTGAGACGCCAAAAAACAGCAGCGACTGAAGCGTAGTGAGCGGTTTCATGCGCTCTAATGTATTTGATTTTTGGCAAATCATTGCTGTTTACGAATAAATGTAAACGGTTGCTTCCGGGTTTGGGGCGAGCAGGCCGTGCCATAAGCTTGAACAACTTTTTTGGGTCAGCCCCAACCATCACTGCTGCTCGTAGTTACAGTAATTTAACTCCTTATTTTTCCACGATGGACACCCACAAAAAAACCGCCCTGGTCACCGGGGCCAGCAGTGGCTTCGGCCGCGAACTCGTGAAACTTTTTGCCCGCGATGGCTACAACGTGATCTTGGTGGCGCGCACCGAAAGCGAACTGCACGAGGTGGCCCAGCAGCTGGAATCTGAATTTGCCGGTTGCCAGACGCTGGTTATTCCTAAAGACTTGTCGCAACCCAACGCGGCGCAGGAGCTCTACGACGCGGTGCAGCAGCACGGCTGGCCCGTGCACGCCCTGGTGAACGATGCCGGGTTCGGCGAACACGGTTTGTTTGTGGATACCGATCTGGAGAAAGAACTGGCCATGATTCAGCTCAACGTGACTTCGCTGGTGGTCTTAACCAAACTGTTTGGGCGCGACATGGTGCGGCGCGGCGACGGCAAAATCTTGCAACTGGCCTCCACCGTTTCTTTTATGCCGGTGCCCAAATTGTCGGTCTACGCCGCCACCAAAGCTTTTGTGCTGTCGTTTTCTGAGGCCTTATCCTACGAACTCAAAGACACCGGCGTGACCAACACGGCGCTGTGCCCCGGAGCATCAGATACTCAATTCTTTCATCGGGCCAACGCTGAGGGAGCCAACGTGACCGAAACGCCGTTGTCGGAACCCTCCGAGGTGGCCAAAGACGGCTACGAAGCCATGATGCAGGGCGAAACTCGGGTGGTATCAGTATCGGGAGCGATGAACAAGTTACAGGTGTATATGTCCAACTTCGTACCGGACAAGTTGCTGAATGCGGGGATGAGCAAGCTGATGGAGAAGTGAGATCAGGATGAGCCGGATGGGGTTGGGATGAATAGGATAGAAGGGGGTAAGATGCTTTAGGGACGTCGTATCTTGTGCTCTATGGCTTCGATAAATTCATCTACTTGTTTGAACAGTGGACTTACTGATGCTTCATCAAAGTCGAACAAGTTTTCGTAGTCACCTTTCTGCCGCCAGTCAAACAGTTCGCTGAACAGTCTTCCGTATTTGATGTCAAGCTTTTTGGTCTTAATAAAGTGCAGCGAGAACTGATTTTTTGCTCCCGAATGAGAACGAGCGTAAATTTCTTTATCGACCAAAAGAGCGTTCACTGCATAGAAAGCAGCATAATATAGTCTATTCACTGCCGAGTTCCAGAACCTGTTCTCTCCCAGAATTTGCGCAGCTTGAGCTGTTTTTTTTCCAGGCGGTAGTTTACGTACTGCTGCCTTTCTTGCAATGTCATATTGTTACCCCCTCTGCTTCTACAAATTGATAAAAGGGTGTGATGCGTTGTTTGCTTTCCCACTGCTTCTTAGAGTAAACAAACAAAGAAAATGCTTCCTCTAGAGTTAGCTCTAATTCGTATAGATGGTTTCGGAAAATTCTTTCCGCCTGAATATCCACCGGATAATCCGTTAGCACCAGTATGTCCCAGTCTGAATCCTCCCGTTCTTCACCCCTAGCTCGTGATCCGTAAAGGATTACCCGAGCCGCAGGATCAATCTCATGGATTTTTTCACTGATTTGCTTACTAATTCGCTTGGTTTCCTCTTTCATTTCTTTATGGAAATTTTTAGCTAACCTCTCATCAAGATAATAACTCATCCTCCCCGCTACCTACAAATTTACCCTTTTTTGAATATTTCTCCCCTGTCCGTTGTTATAGCGTCTGACACGCTAAATCCCCCACGCTGGCGTACGTAAACATAATCTGACGTTTCACGTTCTCACCCATATTATGCTAGGATACCGATTTACGGAATACGTTCCGGACGAAAACGCCGAAGGCCAGAGCACCTTCGATCAATTACTGAAAATCTTTATGGAGTTGATGGTGATCACCTCGGGCGACCTGTCGGAGGTGTTGCAGTGGATGACCAGCCTGGACAACCAGTACGGCTTCACCAACGATGAATACGGCATGGGCGACTTCATCCAGGAGATGAAGGACAAGGGCTACATTACCGATGAAAACCAGCCCGGTGAGTTTGAAGTCACCTCCAAGACCGAGCGTCTGGTGCGCAAGAATGCGCTGGAAGAAATCTTTGGCAAGATGAAAAAGTCGGGATCGGGCGACCACAAAACCACCTACAGCGGCTTCGGCGACGAACCCAGCACCGACCGGCGCGACTACGAGTTTGGCGACACGCTGGAGCAAATCTCCATGACTGACTCCATCCGCAACGCCCAGATCAACCACGGCATCAACGACTTCACCCTCACTGAGGGCGACCTGGAGGTGAACGACACTGAGTACAAGACGCAGACTTCGACAGTGCTGATGATCGACATTTCGCACTCGATGATTCTGTACGGCGAAGACCGCATCACGCCTGCCAAAAAGGTGGCGATGGCCCTGGCCGAACTGATCACCACCAAATACAAAAAAGACACGCTTGATATCATTGTGTTTGGCAACGACGCCTGGCAGATTCAGATCAAAGACCTACCCTATTTAAAGGTGGGACCCTACCACACCAACACGGTGGCCGGTCTGGAGTTGGCCATGGACATCCTGCGGCGTCGCAAGACCAAGAACAAGCAAATCTTCATGATCACCGACGGCAAGCCTACCTGCCTGAAACAAGGGATCAAATACTACAAAAACAGCTTCGGCCTGGACAGCAAAATCCTGAACAAGACGCTGAATCTGGCCGCCCAGTGCCGCCGCATCGGGGTGCCCGTCACCACGTTCATGATCGCCTCTGATCCGTACCTAAAGCAGTTCGTGCAAAAATTCACTGAAACCAACAACGGTAATGCCTACTACAGCAGCTTGCAAGGACTTGGCAACCTAATTTTTGAAGATTACCGCCGCAACCGCCGAAAATACTACCGCCAATAATCGTACAAACGCGATTAATCGCCTTTCGAGTACAGACGCGATTAATCGCGTCTCTAACCCTACATTTATGAACCATAATTCACCACCCAACATAACCACCCTCGGCGCCCTCAAGGAAAGCGGCTACCGCTCGCGCTCCATGAAACAGGAACTGCGTGACAACCTCATCGAGCGGCTGCGCAACAAAGAAGACGTATTCCCCGGCATCTGGGGCTACGAAGAATCGGTGATTCCCGACACCGAGCGGGCCCTCTTGTCCATGCACAACATCGTGTTTTTGGGACTGCGCGGACAAGCAAAAACTAAAATGGCCCGCATGATGATCGACCTGCTGGACGAGTACATCCCGGTGATCGAGGGTTCGGAGTTGAACGACGACCCGCTGAATCCAATCTCGTTGCACGGAAAGGCGCTGGTGGCCGAAAAAGGCGACGATACTCCTATTAGTTGGTGGCACCGCTCGGAGCGCTACACCGAAAAGCTGGCCACGCCCGACGTGTCGGTGGCCGACCTAATCGGCGATACCGACCCCATCAAAGCGGCCGCGCTGAAATTGCCCTACTCCGACGAGCGGGTGATTCACTACGGTCTGATCCCGCGCTCGCACCGGGGCATCTTTGTCATCAACGAATTGCCCGATTTGCAGGCCCGCATCCAGGTGGCGCTGTTCAATATCTTGCAGGAAGGCGACATCCAGATTCGAGGTTTCAAAGTGCGCTTGCCGCTAGATATTATGTTCGTGTTCACCGCCAACCCCGAAGATTATACCAACCGGGGCAGCATCGTCACTCCGCTCAAGGATCGCATCGACAGCCAAATTATCACCCACTACCCGCGTAGTATTGAGATCGGCAAGAAGATTACCGAGCAAGAGGCGCGCATCAAAGAACCGCAGAAGGAAGCCATCGGACTCACCGAACTGGTGAAGGACCTCATCGAGCAGGTGGCCCTGGAAGCTCGCGAGAGCGAGTACGTGGATGAAAAGAGCGGAGTATCAGCCCGGCTCACTATTTCGGCCTACGAAAACCTGATGAGCGCGGCCGAACGGCGCACACTGATTAACGATGAGAAAAAGACTTTTATCCGCGTCACGGACTTTGTGGGCGTGATTCCTTCGATTACTGGCAAGGTGGAGCTTGTCTACGAGGGTGAGCAGGAAGGGGCGGGCATCGTGGCTCATAACTTGGTGGGCAAGGCCATTCGCTCACAGTTCGTAAACTACTTCCCCAATCCGGAAGACAAGCGCAAGCAGAAGGAAAAGAGCCCCTACGTGGATATTGTGAACTGGTTCGGGGAGGGCAACGAAGTGGATTTACTCAACGACCTGCCCCGCAATACCTATCGCAAAGCGCTGCAACAGGTGCCGGGCCTGCCCGATTTGGTGAAACAGTATCATCCCGACGTGGACGAGGAAACGCGCTACTTTCTGATGGAGTTTGCCCTGCACGGCTTGGCCGAATACAGCCAGTTGAGCAAACAGCAACTCACTGCGGGCACCCAGTTCAAAGACCTGCTCAGCAGCATGTTTAGCATGTCGGACTACGAAGAGGACGATGAGGATGAGGATCGATAACAAGTAGCGGCCGGAACAATCGTTTTTGCTGTTTCCACGGTCGCTGCTGCAACCCAAAGAAGATGTCACTGCAAGAAATCCAGCAGATTGTGCGGCGGGGCGAGGGAGAGCGGCTTGAGTTCAAACGCAAGGTGGCTCACCCCAACAAAATCATTCGCGAAATTGTGGCTTTTGCTAACACCCGCGGCGGTAGTCTGCTTATCGGGGTCGACGACAACGGCAGCATTCCCGGAGTGCGCTCAGCCGAAGAAGAACGCTACGGTCTGGAGAAAGCCATTGCGCAGTGGTGTCGGCCCTTCATCGACTACGACGTGGAGGTGATTCCCATCTCTGGCCAGAAGTCCGTAATCCACTACAGAATCCACGAGGGGCAGCGCAAGCCCCACTACGTGTTGCGCAGTGCTTTCCCCGAAACTGATAGTGCCTCGCCTGCTAAGAAATTTAAGGGACGCGCCTACGTACGGCACGAAGACCAAAGCTTGCAGGCGAGTTCGGAGGTGTGGCAAATTCTGCGGCGCTCGCGCCAGGACAAGGACGTGAAGTTTCAGTTTGGCGAAAAGGAGCGGATACTGATGACCTACCTGGAAGAAAACGCGCAGATCACCGTGAATCAGTTTGCTCGCTTGGTAAACGAATCGCGCTACCGGGCCTCACGCACGTTGATCTTGTTGGTTTTAGCTAACGTGCTACGCGTTATTCCGCAGGAAAAAGAAGACACTTTCGTGCTAAAGTATCGACAAGGGTAAACCCTTGGGGCACGTCAACTAATCGTTCTGAAATTGGGTTAACCAACAAGGGTCTAGTATATTTGGCCCCCGGTCTCCGGCCCGTCCGCGAGACGCCACTCATCCTACTCAACATTTACCGTTCATACTTTTTCGCTATGCCCCGCGCTAAGAAAGAAGAAGCTTCGACCCCTAAGAAAATATTCGTCCTCGACACCTCGGTGATCATCTACTCGCACGATGCGATTATGAACTTCGACGAGCACGACGTGGGCATCCCGATCACGGTGCTCGAGGAGCTCGACCAGTTCAAGAAGGGCAATGACACCCGTAACTTCGAGGCGCGGGAGTTTATCCGCATGCTAGACGGACTTTCGAGCAACCACACCTTGCAGGACTGGATTCCGCTTGATGGCAGCAGCAGGGGAAACTTCAAGGTGATTATGAGCAACGAAAGCTCAATAGACGCCGAAAAAATCTTTGACGAAAAGAAGCCCGACCACAAAATTCTGAACGCCGCGCTTACGCTCAAGGAAACTTACCCCGACCGCAGCGTGATCTTGGTGACCAAGGACATCAACCTGCGGCTAAAGGCCAAATCGCTCAACCTCACGGCCGAGGATTACGAAACCGGCAAGGTGAAGCACGTCGACGACCTGGGGCAGGGCAAAACGGTGCTCAACCGCATCAACAGCGAAAAGATCGCCGACATTTATAAGGATGGATTTGCCGAAGTGGCCGACATTATGGCTCCCGAGAAAGCGGAGAGCAACAAGTATTACATCCTGAAGAGCAGTAAGAATTCGGCGCTGTGCTTCTACAACCCAGTGACGCAACGCCTGGAAAAAGTAGACAAAAAGGACGCCTACGGCATTCGGCCCCGCAACGCTGAGCAAGCCTTCGCGTTGCACGCCATCATGAACCCCGAGGTGAAGCTGGTCACTGTGCAGGGAGTGGCGGGCACGGGCAAGACGTTGCTGGCGCTGGCCGGAGCCCTGGAACAACGCCGCGAGTACAAGCAGATTTATTTGGCCCGCCCTATTGTGCCGTTAAGCAACAAAGACATTGGTTTTTTGCCGGGCGATATCAAATCGAAGCTCAACCCCTACATGGAGCCGCTGTGGGACAACCTGAAATTTATTCAGCATCAGTTTCCGGAAAACGACAAAGAGTACGGCCGCATCACCGAGATGCTCAACAAGGAAAAGCTGGTGATCACGCCCCTGGCCTATATCCGGGGGCGCAGCCTGTCGAACATCTACTTCATTGTGGACGAGGCCCAGAACCTCACGCCCCACGAGGTGAAGACGATCATCACCCGGGCGGGCGAGAACACCAAAATTGTGTTCACCGGCGACGTGTATCAGATCGACACGCCCTACCTTGATTCGCAGAGCAATGGTTTATCGTATCTCATTGACAAGGTGCGTTCGCACCCGCTCTACGCCCACGTTACCCTGGAAAAGGGCGAGCGCTCGGAGCTGGCTAACCTGGCGAACGAGTTGTTGTAATTCTGAGTTTTTGTGTCTTATCTCATCTCTCATCTGGTCGTAGGATTTCCTACGACACTCTCAACGTCGCTGTGTGAGTCGTAGGAAATCCTACAACTAGCAAGCATTGGATTTTTATTACAAGTAATACTGGCGCAGGACTTTCAGCCGGAGGCGCCTAGCCTGTGCCTAATTATAAGTGGGTTTCTAACCCAACGGGGCGGACAGAGCGGCCCACGTTGGGTCCGCACATGTAGTCCGCACAGCCGCGGTGGCGGACCACTTCAGAGAATCTGCGCGAGGACGTTTATAGAAATTAGCGGTCTATGTAAAATGCGTTTTAATGCATTTTTACATCCTGTCATGGTCTTTTTTCATTCATCAATTTCAAAAGTTCATCCTTCGTTTGAAGTTCAAAGGCTTCCCAAGTTTCCAAATCTGGATTTTCATCCCTAAGCCTATTAATAACTTTTTGAGCCTTGTCATAGTTGTTCGCCATTACTAAGCTTTGAGCAAATTCAAGTTCAAATTCCCAGGATAGATTTGCTTCTGAATCCATTATTTGTTCATATTCTTTTATCCCTTTTTTGTATTCTGTATTTGCTTTGTCAATGTCACCAGAAAGTTCTAGTATCAAAGCTCGTTGAATTGTCCAGTTAGGCTGATCAGGTCTTAATTCTCTAAGCCTTTTGTTAGTTTCAAGTAGCCTTGGGAGATCTTGTTTAATTATTAGGAATTGAACCTTGTTAGCGTAGCCCAAAAAATATAATGAATCAAGTTCTGTAGCTTGATCAAGTAATAAAATTGCACTATCAACTTTTATTGAATCATCTCGGTAAAACATGGTTATTTCGAGTGCTTTGTTGTTTAGTTCAATTGATTTTGAATTCGGTTTGTAATCTGTTTGAAAATTCTGTTCAATCTTGACTTTAGTCTCGCTATGGTTTTAACCGCAACTTATTGCCATTAATGCTATTACTATAAATAAGAAGATTTTCATTTCATTCTAATTGACCATAACAACCGTATAAACACACCTGGTGCGCATATTTGCAATATAACATTCGTCTGGTTACGCTAACAAAAAAACCTAAATCGCCCACAACATTATTTTATTCGCATCCCCCGTAGTACTTTTCAAATAAATCGCCTGCGAAATTAGACCATCCGTTAGGCAATTAGCTAAACGTTTACAAACGACTACAAACGTTTAACCAAAGGATCATGGAGGGCTTGTCGCTGCTTGCGCCGCGCCTGCTGTCCGATAAAATTAATCAAAAGGTACGGTATTCCCATTAGCAAGTTTTATGAAAAGACCGTGTATAGTTTGTCCGCTTAGTACCGAAAGAATTAGTCGTAGGGTACGTCGCTGCGTTAATCTACTCTCCCATCAAATCAACCTTCCTGTTCGCATCCGTGATCTCCAGTTGCCGAATCTCGCCCGCCCCCTCGAACATCCACTGCACTCCGCCCACCCGGCCAATGTCCGAGGTCATCTGGTGCGAAAACACCTCGCGGTCACCGAGCGACACCCGCACCCGCTGGTCCTGCACCGCGATCTGGCAACGCGTCCACTGACTGAAATCCCGCCCAAAGGCCGACAGATCGTGACTTCGCCCCGACACCATTTCCTGGTTGAGCACAAATAGCAGGTCGCCCACGCAGCCGGGAATGGTGAAGTGAAAACCCAGCACTTCTTTCGTGCCGGTGACCGTGAGGCGCACTTGCTGGCAGACGCTCCGTTCGGTGGCCTGCGGCATCCGGAACTCCGCGTCCAGAGTGAAGTTACTGCCGTCAATCAGTGGATCTCCCGTTAGGTTAGCCAGATAAAGCAAAGATTTCGGTTGTTGATTGAGTTGGATTAGTACGCCGGGCGCAACGGTGAGCACGCTGTCACGAAGCAATTGCTCCGGCTTGAGGTAGACAAACTCCTCTTTCTCATAAATTAAACCCTGCCAGCCCTGGGTCGGAATATAGAGGTCTTTTTCTTGAACAATCTGGCCGTCTACCAGCAGTTTGGTCAGAAAATAGCCCGGATAATAATAGGTGGTGGTGACCAGCCCCTGTGGTTCGGTCAGCACCACGCGCTTGCTGGTGTCCCACGACTGCTGGAGGGTGAGCGAATCGTAGGGCGTATCGCCCACGTTGTAGCGGAAGATCACCGTGTTCGGATAGCCGGTGGTCACTTTCTCAAAAGAGAACCGGATGCTGTCAGACAATGGAGAGAGGCTATTGGTCGGCGTTTCCCGGTTTCGCAGTGCGTACCACCCCAGACTCAGCAGCACGAGTAAGAAAGAGGCGCCGATGACCATCTTCCACGGACGTTTTGATCGGGGGGTGGCGGGCGGACTGCCGTTCTGGGGTAACGTGGGCGACTGCTGCTGACGAAATGCCCGCCAGCTGTCGTAGCCCGCAAAATCGGCCAAAATATCCAGTGTAGCCCCACTGGGATTGGCGATTCGTTCGGCCCGCCCCCACACGCGCTTGAGGGTGGTGACGCTGAGCTGCTGTCGGGTATGGGCAAAAATCCGCTCGCTCAGTTCCTGAAAGTCCTTGTTGGTCCAGGTGCTTCCTTCGCCCCACGCAAGTTGCGCCTCGATGTGTTGCACCAGCTGTCTCAGGGGTTCGGACGAATCTTTTCTCTTGATGTCCATGATTCTTGATTCAATCGCGCTTCTCGGCTGCCTGAACACGATTGAACAGCATTGAACAAGCGCTGGGTCGTTATTTTTTCAGGTACCGCCGTTAATTGCGACAAATAAATCAATCGCTCCTCTAAAACCAACGCATGAAAAAAGTATTGATGTTTATCCTGACCCTCGCCGTCGCATCGTTGGCCTCCGCGCAACCGAAGCCGACCCAACAATCCCCGGAAGTACGGGTGGCCATGCAGCCCAACGCCTGGGAGGTGGATCCTGACCGCGCCGCCTTTATCACCCACCGTTCGGTGCCCGCCGTGCAGGGGCTCGACAACGGGGCGTTGATGCACCTCAAAGAACTGGATTTTGCGAATGGCATCATCGAGTTTGATATCGAACTACCCGAGCGGGGGTTCGTCGGCGTCCGGTTTCGCCAATCGGACGACCATGCTACCGGAGAAGATTTTTATATCCGTTCCTTCTGGCCCATTAACCCGCGCAACCGCACGCTCGTTCAGTACACGACGATGGTGGATAGCCTGAGCTTGTGGGACCTCACGGACGACTACCAGGCTCCCGCTCCGCTCTACCAAAACCGGTGGAACCACGTGAAGCTGGTGGTGAGCGGTCGGCAGATGCGCGTTTTCGTCAACGACACCGCCGTGCTGCACGTGCCCGTGCTGGAGAGTGAGCAAACAACGGGCAAGCTCTCGTTCAGCGGCAACGCCATCTTTGCCAACCTGGTGGTGCGGCCGGACGCTACGGAAGACCTGCCCGCCGTCGCCGGTTACGAACCTACTCAGCACGATCCCTACTACCTGCGCGATTGGTCGGTGACAACCCCGGTTGACTTCCCCGCCGGACGTGACGTGGTGGACGAAGACCTGCCGGACAGCACCACCCGCTGGACGCCCATCCGGGCCGAGCACCGCGCCCTGGTGAACCTGAGCAAGCCCTTCGGAAAGACGAAAGACGGGGAGCGGCGGCTGGCGTGGCTGAAGACGACCATTCGTTCGGAGAAAGGGCAGGTTAAGCGGCTTCGGCTAGGGTTTAGCGACGAGGTGTGGGTGCTGATCAACGGGCAACTGCTGCACGTGGATAAAAACTACTTCGGCACACCCAGCATGAAGGAGCCCCGGGGGCGCTGCACGCTGGCGAACACTTCGTTCGACCTACCGCTACGGGTGGGCGAGAACGAACTGATGATTGGGGTGGCTAACTACTTCTACGGCTGGGGCATCATTGCCCGGCTGGATGACGCGGAGGGACTGGCGGCCAAGTAACCTCAAACGAACGCGTTGCAAATGCCCAGCGTGGAACGCCCGAGATAGTGACGAAAAAAGCTTAATTACAAAATAATTGAACAATAATAATGAAAAATGTAATATTTGTCCTAATTCTAATCGTCGATAGCACTATAATACTGTCGGCGCAGTCTGTCGAAAGTAAGTATAGTATACACGTCGATGTCGCTCACGGGCAAACGTTCTGGAATGATCCGGCAGCCATGACAAAAGGGGCCGGGCAGGATTCGGCGGTGGCACGCGACCTGACTAACCAGCTAAGAGAAACCGCGTCTTCACTGGATGCCTCCGTTGATTTTCATAAATCTGAGATCACTACTGAAAGGTTAGAGAGTACAGATTTACTATTTATTCATATGCCTTCTGCTCAGTATAGTAACGATGAGGTGGCTGCCATTGAGCAGTACGTTCAGCAAGGTGGTTCATTGTTCTTGGTACTAGACGTAGATTCCTGGTCTACGCTGGAGCAGACAAACGTTAACGATATCATTAAACCATTTGATATTCAATTTGGGCAAGATAGTTCGGATAGTTTATCGGGGGGATACACCACTTCTAGCGCAGTGGTTTCCAAGAAGATGAATGTCATCTACCACGGGGGGAGGCTACTGAAGGGGGGCGCCGCCTTCTGCTTTAACCGGCAATCGGACGAAGCTTTTGGTGCCTATAAGGTTACTGAGGGCGGAGGAAAGGTCATTGTGATGGGCGATGGCATGGCCTCTTTGTATATGACCGAGTGGGAAGGGACGAACTATCCGACTCAACAATTTATGACTGAGGTCATTCAATGGCTTTTAAAATGATACACTTGCCTATAACTCGACGACACTTCCTCACCCAAGCGGCCCTGGGTGGCGGGGCCTTGCTGGCTCCCTCTTTGACCCACGCGGCGTATCCGCCAAAGAAGAAGATGGGCGTGGCCCTGGTAGGATTGGGGAACTACAGCACCCGGCAACTGGCTCCGGCCCTGCAGTATACCCAACACTGCTACCTGGCGGGAATCGTCACGGGCACTCCGGAAAAAGAGGAGCAGTGGATGCGAGAATACGGCATCCCCCAGAAGAACGTATACAACTACCAAACTTTCGACCGGATCGCGGACAACCCGGACATCGATATTGTCTACGTGGTGCTGCCCAACTTTATGCACGCCGAGTATAGCATCCGAGCGGCGCAGGCGGGCAAGCACGTGATCTGCGAGAAGCCGATGGCCATGAATGGGGCGGAAGCCGATCAGATGATCCGGGCGTGCCGAAAAAATAACGTACAACTATCCGTCGGCTACCGCCTGTACTTCGAACCCCATCACCGGCGCATGCGGCAACTGGTCCGGGAACAAACCTACGGTCCGCTCAAGGTGATCGAGTCCGGATTTGGATTTCCCCGACCCGATCCTTCCTCGTGGCGACTGGATAAGAAGATGGGGGGAGGAGCCATCATGGATCTGGGGGTGTACGCAATCCAGGGAGCCCGACGGACGCTCGGCACCGACCCCATCACGGTGACCGCGCAGGCGTTTACTTTTGATAAAAAACATTTTGTCGATATTCGCGAAACGGTGTTCTGGCAGTTTGAATTTCCCGATGGTATTGTTGCCCGCTCTAGCACCACCTACTCTTCTTATGTGGATCGTTTATACGCCACCGGCGAACGAGGTTGGTGTAGACTTGAGCCGTCCTTCAATGCGACCGGTGCTCAGGGCGAAACCAGTGACGGGCCTATGAACATCCAAAATCCTAAGTATCAGCAGGTTGCTCAGATGGATGCGTTTGTGCAGAGTATTCGGCAGCAGACGCACCCGCTGGCTTCAGGAGAGGAAGGGCGGAAGGATTTGTTAATTATTGAAGCCATTCTGCAAGCGGCCGAAACCGGCAGGAAGGTAACGATAGCGTACGCGTGAGCAAACACGAAAGACGAGCGAAACATTGGATTCACCCGCGACAAAACGTATATTTTGAGCGTAAACCTACTCGAATGCCATGCTAGACAGAGTCGTACTAAAAGGGCCGGAAGTGCAAATGACTGATGCGGAGTTTCTTCGCTTCTGCCAGGATAACCGCGACCTGAACATTGAGCGCAACGCCCAACGAGAAATTATCATCATGCCACCTACCTACACCAAAACCGGTTTTATCAACGTCAGAATAGCTTCCCAATTAGATGCTTGGGCCCAAAGAAACCAGTCAGGAATTACTTTCGATTCTTCGGCGGGTTTCACGCTGCCCGACGGATCGGTGCGTTCGCCCGACGCGTCCTGGATGACACTGGCCAAGTGGCAGCAACTCAGCGAGGACGAGAAAGAAAGCTTTGCCCCGGTTTGCCCTGACTTTGTTTTAGAGCTTAAATCAAAAACCGACCGTTTGCCCGACTTGCAGGAGAAGATGGAAAGCTATCTGGCTAACGGGGCGCAGTTGGGCTGGCTGCTAGTGCTGGAAGAGGAAACGGTGTATATCTACCAACCCGAACGGGCGGTTCGTCAGCATTCGGATTTCAACACCCCCCTGTCGGGCGACCCGGTATTACCCGGCTTTTATCTTGATTTTTCCCAACTGAAGCTGCCTTAGCAGTTCACCAACTGTCCGCTAGCGATCACTGGGTGACCGGTTCCGAACACCTGGCTGAGGTGGAATGTGCCCGGATGAGCCGCACGGCGGGTTGGCACTCGGCTTGCTAAAGGGGAAGCAAACTCCCCTACTATGCTCAGAAGCTACTTCATCACCGCCATCCGTAACCTGGTCAAGCACCGGTTCTACACCCTCATCAACGTGCTGGGCCTGGCCATCGGCATGACCTGCTGCCTGCTGATCTTTCTCTACGTGCAGCACGAACTGAGCTACGACCAGTTTCACGAAAAGAAAGACCGTATCTACCGGGTAGTTACCGATATCAAAACCCCGACCGAAACGCTGAATAGTTGGAGCACTTCAGCCCCGATGGTCGCTTACATGAAAGCCGACTTTCCGGAAGT
Organism: Cyclobacteriaceae bacterium; assembly: GCA_965217305.1. Taxonomy (GTDB): domain Bacteria; phylum Bacteroidota; class Bacteroidia; order Cytophagales; family Cyclobacteriaceae; genus Tunicatimonas. Next base: position 1,837,130 of record CBDCHN010000011.1, on the reverse strand, counting down.
GGAAAACATGGTGCGCTTCGATGATGCCGGGCTGCTGATCCAGCGGGGCGAGCAGACGTTTCAGGAAGACGAGAGTATGTTCGCGGATTCTACCTTCTTCCGAGTGTTCGACTTCCCCTTGCTGCAAGGCAATCCGAACACCGTCCTGGTGGCTCCCTTCAGCATTGTGCTCACCGAAGATGCCGCTGAGCGGTACTTCGGCGACGAAGACCCGCTGGGGCAGCGCCTGCGGATGGAAGGAGAACACGACCTGACCGTGACCGGGGTGATGCAAAACGTGCCCGAAAACTCGAACTTCACCTTTGATATTCTGCTCTCGCTCTCCACCCGGCTGGAAAAATTGTATCCCGACCGGGCCGAACAGTGGGACAGCTTTGGCTACGGATCCTACGTGTTGCTGGCGGAAGGGGCCAACCCGTCAACCTTGGAAAGCAAACTGCCCGCCTTTCTGAACAATTACGTTAGCGAGGAAGACCGCGACGCTTACACACTGTTTTTGGAACCACTGACTGATGTTTACTTTTCCGACCGAGGCGCTCCCCAAACCGGTAGTCTCACCAACGTTAAAATCTTCTCGGTCATCGCGATCTTCATTCTGCTCATTGCCTGCATAAACTTTATGAATCTGGCCACGGCTCGGGCTACCGAACGGGCCAAGGAGGTGGGTATCCGCAAGGTGGTGGGGGCTGTTCGAGGGCAACTCGTCGGTCAGTTTTTGTGCGAATCGCTGCTGCTAAGTCTGCTAGCGTTTGCGTTGGCGCTACTGGCGGGCGAACTGCTGCTCCCGGCCTTCAACCAGTTGTCGGGCAAAACGGTGGCGACCAGCATTCTTCAGCATTCCTACCACCTGCCGCTCTTTTTGGGCGTAGCGCTGGTGGTGGGACTGCTGGCCGGATTGTATCCCGCGCTGATGTTGTCCGGCTACAAATCGGTGGCTATCCTGAAGGGGCGGTTCAGCAGCAGTCGGCGCGGAGTGGTGCTGCGCCAGGCGCTGGTGGTGGCCCAGTTCGCTATTTCCATTATGCTGATTGCGGGGACGGCGGTGGTGTATACCCAACTGGACTATATGCGCAACCAAGCGCTGGGTTTTAAAAAAGACCAAATGCTGGTGATTGACTTTCGATACGATGATGCGGTGCAGGAGAAGATTGAAATATTCAAGCAACAATTAGGGAATAACCCCAACGTACGGTCGGTATCGGCTTCGTCGAGCGTGCCCGGAGAGGGAAACAACGGCGCGTTTAGCGAGGTAGAAAATCCGGCGGGCGACATGCAGGCGAGCAACGTGAACCTGTTCTACGTCGATCACGACTTCCTCGAACAGTACGAAATGCCCCTGGCGGCCGGGCGGGCCTTCTCGCGTGACTTTGCCACCGATACCGCCGCATTGATTGTGAACGAAGCGCTGGTGCGGAGCTACGGCTACGCTTCGCCGGAAGCCATCATCGGCAAGCGCTTTTCGCAGTGGGGCGTAGAAGGCGAAATTGTCGGAGTGGTAAAAGACTATCACTTCCGCTCGTTGCAGCAAGTAATTGAGCCAATGACCATCCGGCTGGAGCCGAGCCGAGCCCGCTTTATTTCGCTCAACCTGCGAGGTGATGATATCCCAGCAACCGTCTCTGCCCTAAAGCAACAGTGGCAAACGCTGGCCCCACAGCGTCCGTTCAACTACTTCTTCCTCGACCAAGCCTTCGATGAGCAGTACCGCGCCGAAGTCCGCTTCGGACAACTCTTTATCTACTTCGCCGGGTTGGCCATCTTCATTGCCTGCCTGGGTTTGTTGGGCTTGATTTCTTATACCATCGTACAGCGCACCCAGGAGATTGGCATCCGCAAGGTGCTGGGGGCGTCCGAAAGTAGCATCGTGCGCTTGCTGTCCCAGAACTTCCTGAAGCTGGTGCTGGTGGCCTTCGTGGTGGCGGTGCCCCTGGCTTGGTACGCCCTGGATCAGTGGCTGGCCGACTTTGCCTACCGGGTAGCGATGCCCTGGTGGATTTTTGCGCTGGCCGGTTTGCTGGCCACGGCGATCGCCATGCTGACGGTAAGTGTTCAGTCGGTGCGGGCCGCCACGGCCAATCTGGTGGATAGCTTGCGGAGTGAGTGAGAGAACAATTCTGAAGAAAATAAAATTTATGTCTACACTTGCAAGAGTAAGTATTCGACAACCATTCTACCATGGAACTGCCCGACCAACATCTTACCCTTTTTGAGACTGTCAACGAACTGATTACCAGCGCTAAGCAACGCATCGCCAGCACGGCCAACCATGAACTGACCCTGCTTTATTGGAGAGTGGGCAAAAGTATCAAAGAGGTGGTGTTACAAAATGAGCGGGCGTCGTATGGTAAAGCTGTGGTCGCTGATCTTGCTCAGCGTCTGACACAGCAATATGGCAAAGGATGGAGCGAGCAACAACTTCGGCATTGTCTTTATAGTGCAGAAGTTTTCTCAGAAGAGCAGATTCTCTCTACAGTGTGGAGAGAATTGTCCTGGTCGCACATGAAAACCATTATGTATCTGGATGATCCCCTGAAAAGGGAGTTCTACTCGGAAATGGGTCGGCTTGAAAGGTGGAGTGTTAGGCTCCTCAATGAGCGTATTGACAGTATGCTCTACGAACGCACCGCGATCTCCAAAAAGCCGGATAAGCTCATCCAACAGGAGCTAAAGGCACTAAGCCAAGAAGATACCATAACGCCCGACCTGATCTTCCGTGACCCTTATCTGCTTGATTTTCTGGGATTGAAAGATACTTTCAGTGAGAAAGACCTAGAATCAGCTATCCTGGCCGACCTGCAACGCTTCATCACTGAGTTAGGCTCTGATTTTGCCTTCTTGGCCAGGCAAAAACGCATCACCGTCGATCAGACCGACTACTACCTAGACCTGCTCTTTTACCATCGTAGTCTGCGCCGATTGGTGGTGATAGAACTGAAATTAGGAAAGTTTAAGCCTGAACACAAAGGACAGATGGAGCTTTACCTCCGCTGGCTTGATCAACACGAGCGCAAACCACAAGAAGAAAGTCCTATTGGTTTAATACTGTGCTCGGCAGGCAATACCGAACACATAGAGTTACTGATGCTCGAGGGCAGCAGTATCAAAGTAGCTCAATACTTGACCGAGTTGCCTAAGAAAGAACTGCTGCAGACGCGCTTACACAGAGTCATTGCCCTTGCCAAACAAAGGCACAAAAACAACAGTCCTGAAGCGCCACCGCCATGAGAAACCACAAGTATTCAGAAATCGCCAACTGGCACCAATGCCTACATACGCTTCGGTAGCTTAATATTCAACTATCACCCTGTTTGTTGATCTTTTGTTAACACATTCTTCACACTGAGTTAACAGTAGAACCCTACCTTCGCGCGACATAACCCCAACCCCGTCGCGCATGAAACCACTATTTTACTCCCTGCTGGCCAGTTTGTCGTTGGCGGTATCTCCCTTAGTTTATGGTCAAACGACCGTGTCGGGAACGGTCACCGATGAGAACGGTGCCGAACTCGTCGGAGTGTCGGTCTTGGAAAAAGGCACCACCAACGGTACCATTTCCGACATCGACGGCAGCTACCGCCTGTCGGTGCGCGGCGACGACCCCGAACTGGCTTTTTCTTTTATCGGCTACACCACCACCGAGGTGCCGGTGAACGACCGCAGTCAAATCGACGTCACCCTGCGCGAAGACGTGGCCCAACTGCAGGAGATTGTGGTGGTAGGTTATGGTACTCAAAAGAAAGTGAACCTGTCGGGCGCGGTGGACCAAATTGATGCCGAAACGCTGGAAAGTCGTCCCATTTCCAACACCGCCCAGGGCTTGCAAGGGGTGATTCCTAATCTGAACATCGACTTCCTGTCGGGCGAACCCGGCGCGGCGGCCAACATCAACATCCGGGGCTTCACCTCCATCAACGGCGGCAACCCGCTCATCCTCATCGACGGCGTGCCGTCGGACCCGGTGGAACTGAACCGCATTGCTCCGCAGGACATTTCGGATATCTCGGTGATCAAAGACGCTTCGGCGGCGGCCATCTACGGGGCCCGCGCCGCCTTCGGTGTGATTCTGATCACCACCAAAAGCGGTACCCAGGAAGGGGTGAACTTCAGCTATTCTAACAACTTTTCGTGGGACAAGCCCACCGTGTTGCCCGACAAAACGACCGATCCGTACATTTACCTCCGCACGCGCGAAAACGCCAGCGACAACACCCCGTGGGACAACCAGAACTACAGCGACCAGATGTACCAGTACGCCCGCGAGCGCTCCAACGACCCCTCGCTGCCCGCGGTACGGGTGGATCCCACCAACCCCGAGTTGTGGGAGTACATGGGCGACCAGAACTGGATCGACTATTTTTTGAGCGACTACACCTTCTCGCAAAACCATGCCCTGTCGATCAACGGGGCCTCCGACCGGGTGGGCTACTTCATCTCGGGCGCCTACAACCGCCAGAACGGTATCCTCAAGGTGGCCGACGACTACTTCGACCGCTTCAGCTTCCGCAGCAAAGTTGATTACCGCGTCAACGACTGGTTCACGGTGGGCAACAACACCTTCCTCACCAATACGCTACGCGAGAACCCCTCGGCCCTGACCCCGCTCGTCACCAACGAGGAGGACGAGTACGAATTTAGGTCCAGAACGGATACGGAGCTAGAGGGTATTTACAACCTGCATCCCACCGACTGGGACCGAAATCCCGACGGCACCTGGGCCAACACCGACGCCGGTCGCCTCGGCGCCGAACTCACCCGGGGTGGCACCACCACCAACAAATACACCAGCCTGCAATCGCGCTTTACCGCTCAGGCTTCGCTGTGGCAAGACCTGTTGCGCGTGAACACCGATTTCACCTACCGGCGCGGTGCCACCAACTTCGACTACCATACCACCCGGTACAACATCGGCTACGGCCCGGACGACGTGCGCGAAGAGGGCACCAACTACGCCTACCGCAGCAGCACCTTTGACAACTACACCGTCTTTAACCTCTACGGCACCTTCAATCGGCAGTTTGGGCGGCACCAGCTCACCGCCATTGCGGGCTTCAACCAGGAATACTCCCGCTCCGAGTGGTTCAGCGCCGGGCGCGAACGGGTGATCTCTTCATCACTACCCACCATCGGGCTGGCCACGGGCGAGGCCACCGTGGGCGAAGACGTGCTGGACTGGGCCATCCGAGGTTACTTCTACCGACTCAACTACATCTTCGACGACAAGTACATCGTGGAGTTCAACGGCCGTTACGACGGGTCGTCGCGCTTCCCCGGCGACCGCCGTTACGGCTTCTTTCCCTCGGCCTCGGCCGCCTGGCGCGTAGACCAGGAATCGTTTATGGCTCCGCTAGAAGATGTATGGAGCACCTTCAAGCTGCGCGCTTCCTACGGCTCGCTGGGCAACCAGGCGGTGAGTGAGTACGGCTACATCGCCACGCTCAACGCTTCCCCCTCCGACTACCTGATCGGGGGCGTGCGCCCGCAACGCATCACCCCGCCCGGTCTGGTGTCGCCCAACTACACCTGGGAGCGGGTGTCAACCCTTAACTTCGGGGCCGACCTGGGTTTCTTCGGCGACCGCCTCATGATCAACGCCGATGTGTACGAGCGCAACACCGACGGCATGCTCACCCTGGGGCGCGAACTGCCCGGCGTGCTGGGAGCGGAAGAGCCCCGCGAAAACGCGGCCGACCTGCGCACCCGCGGCTGGGAGCTCAGCGTGAACTACCGCAACGACCTCCCGCTGGGCGGCAGTCCGCTCACCATCGGCACCCGCTTTGTGCTGTCCGACAGCCGGGCCACCATCACCCGCTTCGACAACCCCAACCGCAACCTCACCCAGTACTACGAAGGCATGAAGCTGGGCGAAATCTGGGGACTCACCAGCGACGGACTATTCCAGAGCGAAGACGAGATCGAGCAGCTCGACCAAAGCACCCTTATCCCCTGGGGCGCGCTGTCGATCGTGCCCGGCTGGCCCAAGTACGTGGACCGCGACGGCAACGGAGCCATTGAGAAGGGATTGACGGTCGATGATCCCAAAGACCTGTCGGTGATCGGCAACGTGTCGCCCCGCTACCGCTTCGGGCTCGACCTGAACCTGAACTGGAAAGGTTTTGACCTGCGGGCCTTCTTCCAGGGCGTGGGGCAGCGTGACTACTACCCGTTGGATTATCTCTACTGGGGCTTCTACCAGCAGCCGTACGCGGGCGGAGCGCCCCACCTGCTGGACCACTACCGCGCCACGGCCGACAGCGAGGTGGACCGCGCCAAGCACTCGGAAGCTTATTTGGCCGCCGGACTGGCCGACCAGAACCTCAATGCTGAATACCCGGTGTTTCAGTCGTGGCTGGCCGACCGCAACCTGGGCGAGCGCATCGACCAAGCGCAGGGACTGGCTATTCCGCAAACCCGCTACCTGCTGGACGGCTCGTACGTGCGGCTCAAGAACCTGACCTTCGGCTACACGCTGCCCAGCACGCTCACCGACCGCTGGCGACTGAGCAATCTGCGGGTGTTTGTGAGTGGCGAGAACGTGACCGAATGGTCGGGCCTGCGGCAGTTCTACGACCCGGAGGCAATTAATGACAACCAAAAGTTCAACCCGGCCGAAAGCGCCGGCCGCGGGGTGGGCAAGGGCTATGCCTATCCCATCCAGCGCCGCTACGCCGTGGGTCTCAACGTCAACTTTTAATCAAACCTTATCGGGCGCGTTTGCAACGCGTTCGTCGGAGTTCTCAAATATCACTAGCATGAAAAATCTACCGTACTTCTTCTTAACCGTCGGACTGCTCACCCTGGGGGCCTGCGCCGATGACTTTCTGGAGCGCACTCCGGAAACCAGCATCGGCACCGACCGCTTCTTCAATACCGAAGAGGATTTGAGCATCTACATCAACAACCTGTACGATTTCCCCGGCACGGGGCAGTACAATGCCGACGGGGGCACCGACAACGCCGCCACCACCGGCAATACCGAACTGAAAACCATGATGGTGGGAAGTCCGTCGGCGGCCACGATCAACGACGGCTGGGAGTGGGAGCGGCTGCGCACCATCAACTTCTTTCTGGAAAACTACGGCCGGGCCGACATCAACGATGAACGGTCGGATCACTACCAGGGACTGGCCCGCTTCTTTCGGGCGCGCTTCTATGTGGATAAGGTAAAGCGCTATTCCGACGTGCCCTGGTACAGTAGCACCATCGCCTCGAACGACGAGGAGCAACTGATGCGGGGCCGCGACCCGCGCACGCTGGTGGTGGACAGCATTCTGGCCGACTTCCGCTTTGCCGCCGAGCACGTGGACGCTTCGGGAGCGGAGGGCGAGGTAACGCAGTGGGTGGTGAAGGCCTATCAGGCCCGCTACGCGCTCTACGAGGGCACCTTTCGCAAGTACCACCCCGAGTTGAGCCTGCAGGGCACTGCCGATCAGTTCTTGCAACTGGCCCGCGACGTGGCCCGCGACATCATCGACAACGGCGGCTACGCCCTTTATAACACCGGCAACCCCACCGACGATTACCACAACCTGTTCGTGAGCACCGACCTGGGAAGCAACCCCGAGGTGATCCTGGTGCGGGCCTTTGAGAACGATCTGGTGAACAGCGACTTTTCGGCTACGATTTTTGGCAACTACGAGGTGAGTCCGTCGAAAGACTTGCTACAAAGCTACCTGATGGCTGACGGCTCGTACTACACCCAACAGCCGGATTACGAAACCAAGCTGTTCGTAGAGGAATTTCAGAACCGCGACCCCCGGCTGAGCCAGACCTACGCCTACCCCGGTTGGGAGCTGATCTACACCGATACCTACTCGCAGGGCGGCGGGATTTACGTACAGCAGCTGGCCAAAAACTTCACCGGCTACCACCAGATCAAGGGCTTCATCAACGACACCGACGTGACGGTGCGCAACGGCCTGGACTTTCCGGTGTTGCGCTTCGCTGAAATCCTGCTGATCTATGCCGAAGCGCGGGCCGAACTGGGCGAACTCACCCAAGACGACCTCGACCAGACCGTGAACCTGCTGCGTGCCCGAGCAGGAATGCCCGCTTTGTCGCTGAATCCGCCCGTAGACCCCGTGCAGGCGGCCCGTTATCCGGACATCGCTTCGGCGCAGTCGGCGGCGTTGCTGGAGATTCGCCGGGAGCGACGGGTAGAGATGGCCCTGGAAGGCTACCGCGAGGACGACCTGATGCGCTGGCACGCCGGTCCGCTGCTGGAAAAAGAACCGGAAGGCATCTACTTTCCGGGCCTGGGCGACTATGACCTGACCGGCGACGAGGTGGCCGACATCAAACTGATCGACGTAGCCGAATCGGTTCCCGAAGAAAAAGAACTGAACGCGCTCGGCGAGCCCCTGATCTACTACCGGGCGGGTTCGTTTGGGCAAGACGCCGCGGTTTTCCTGGAAAACGGCAACTCGGGTACCATCCAGGCCATTGAAGAACGGGGCACGTTTGTGGAACCCAAGTACTATTACCGTCCCATCCCGCAATCGGAGGTGGTGCTCAACCCCAACCTGACGCAGAATTTCGCGTGGGATTAGGGCTAGCTATTCAACAATGAGGCTATCTTTTGTTGTCATTCAGGATGGAACCTTTCTACTTAGGTGCAGTATCGCTCCTCTATGCAAAAAAGCTACAGTCTCTCCAGTAGTTGCCTCGCTCGCGACAAGATGCCGGATGTGATCGCCTTTATTCAGTAAAAACAGTTTGGTCTGCCAGTATCTATTGACCAACAGAACCGTTATCTTTACTAAAAAGGACCATGGACCAAGTAGTAGATATTAAAGCTGAACTACAAGAACTGATCGCTCAGGAAAGTGACGTAGACACCCTGAAAGCCATCCGAACGCTACTGCAGAAAACCCGTATTGATCCTGTTTGGCAGGAAAGGCTTACCCAACGGGCGCAGCAAGCCGAACAGGATATTCAAGCCGGACGCCTCTACAGTCGTGAACAGATAGCGGAACGGACTAACCGCAGGCTACCGTAATGAAAGTTGTTTATACCCAGCAAGCCCTACAGAGTCTGCAAGAGGTTTTGGACTTTTTGACGGAACGGGAGGTGCTGGCAGATCAAATCATGGCTATCCGAGATCGTATCTTGGACAAAGCCGATTCTTTATGATAGTTATCCGTTGGCTGCTCAGCACCATGTGTTTGATAGGAACCGTTGCCTGCTTCGCTCAACCGGTCCAGCGGTGGATTGTAGAATCTCCGGCGCGAGCCGAATACTGCGTAGTGAACCCAGACGGCACCACCGTGTTGCCCGACGGGCGGTTTTTGCGTCCCCACGGTAACACCCACATGATTGCTCCCCATCCGTTCGGCCTGATTGTGGACCCCACCGGACAAACGGCTGTCACGGCCAACTCGGGCACCAACCCGCTGTCGGTCACCATTCTGGATAGCGTTTTCTCCGGACAGCCCGGCATTCGGCAGATTCCGGAAGGGTACCAAACCGACCGGGGCGTGCTGGCTTCGGTGTTCATGGGATTGGCCATTGATCCGCGCGACAGCTTGCTGTACGTGTCGGGTGGACAGGAAAACCAGATTTATCGGTTTGATTTGGCTACAGGTATCTCGCGGGGCAGCATCGACTGCGGTGTGTTTCAGGGAGACACCGTGTACGCTGATGGTTACATCGGCGACCTCAAATTGTCGTCGGACGGGCGCACGCTCTACGCCATCGATCAGATTAATTTCCGGTTGATTATCATCGATGTGGCCACCCAGAAAGTGGTTGCCAACGTGCGCACGGGACGCTATCCGTTCGGGCTGGCCCTGTCGCCCGACGGACAAACGGCCTACGTAGCCAACGTGGGCATGTACGAGTACGCGATCCTGCCCGGCGTGGAAAAAGAAAATCTGGACAGCACTGCCTGGAATTTTCCTCCCTACGCCTACGGGACGGAAGCCGCAGCGCAGGGCGATATGGTAAACGGTAGATTTGTGTCGGGCTTGGGCGACCCCAACGTGCCTGAAGCCTTTTCGGTGTGGGAGATCGACTTGCCCACGCGGCGGGTGACGGCCAAGGTCAAGACTGGCTTCCTGGTGGGCGAAGTCATCGAGGGCATTCCGGCGGTGGGCGGGTCTAGTCCGAACTCGCTGGCGGTAACCGACCGCTACGCCTTCGTGAGCAACGGCAACAACGACTGCGTATCGGTGATCGACGTGCGGGCCGACAGCGTGGTGCAAAACATCTTTCTGGCGCCCGACGAGCGGCTAAGCAGCTTTCGGGGGGCAATTCCGTTCGGACTGTGCCTTTCTCCGGACCAGAAAACCCTGTACGTGGCCGAGTCGGGCCTCAACGCGGTGGGTGTGATCGACGTTGAGACGCTCACGGTGCGCGGGCACATTCCGGTGGGTTGGTTTCCTTCGAAGCTTGCTACGAGCAAGGATGGCAAGCAGTTGGTGGTGGCCAACGCCAAGGGCTACGGCAGTGGCCCCAACGGCGGGGTAGCATTTCAAAACGATTCACTGGGCAGCTACATCGGCGGACTGATGCGCGGGTCGGTAACGGTGCTCGACGTGCCCACCGACGTCCAGTTGGCGGAGCTTACGCAGCAGGTAGTAGACAACAATTTTCGGTTTACGGCGGTGAGCGACTCACTGCTTCAAGCGCGGGGCGACAATCCCGTGCCGCTGTATCCGGGCGCGGCCGACTCGCCCATTCGTCACCTGGTGTTCATCACCAAGGAAAACCGCACCTACGACGAGGTGTTCGGGCAGGTGAAGGCCGGGCGGGGCGACCCGGCGCTGGCGCGCTACGGGGCCAATGCCACCTTTAGCAACCAAGACAGCAGCCGCACGCTGCGTAAGGTGACGGTGATGCCCAACCACCTGGCGCTGGCGCAGCGCTTTGCAATATCGGATAACTTCTACGTGAACGCCGATCACTCGGCCGACGGGCACCGCTGGCTGTCGGGCACCTATCCGAACGAGTGGGTGGAAACCAGCGTGGTGTCGGCCTACGCGGGCAACCGCGACCTGATTCCCTGGTCGAAAGCGCCCGGAGCGCTGGCCTTTGAGGGAGCGTCGGGGGCAATCTACCCGGAAGACTACAACGAAGCCGGTTCGATGTGGGAGCATCTGGAACGGAACCGAATTAGTCTGTACAACTTCGGGTGCTGCCTCATGTTTGCCCCGCACGTAAACGGTGACCCCAAGGCCTTTAAGCAGCAGGGCTACCGCTACGCGGTGAACTATCCACTTTCAAAAGCGCTGTTTGATCACTCATCACGCCGCTACCCCACCTACCACATGGGCATTCCGGACCAGTACCGGGCCGATCAGTTTATCGCTGAGTTTGAGGAGAAATGGATCAACGGCTCCGATACCCTACCCGCGGTGCTCACCGTGATGCTGGGAGCCGACCACGGGGCGGCCGAGCGTCCGGAAGCAGGATTCCCGTTTCGCGAGAGCTACATGGCCGACAACGACCTGGCCCTGGGTCGGCTGGTGGAGTTCTTGTCGCACACCCCCTACTGGAAGCACATGGCCATTGTGGTGACCGAAGACGACTCGCAGGGCGGGGTGGACCACGTGGACGCCCACCGGAGTCTGCTGATGGTAATGTCACCCTACGCAAAGCGACAACACGTGAGCCACGCACACAACAGCTTCGGCAGTATCTTCAAAACCTTCTGGAACGTCCTGGGCATCCCCTATCTCAATCAGTACGACGCCACTGCCACCGACCTGGCCGATCTGTTCACCGACCGGCCTGACTTCACCCCTTACTCCGCCCGTGCCGTGGATGTGCGAATGTTTGATCCCGAGCAGGCCTATACGCCACTGGACGAGGAGTTCGACTGGGCCGCCACCGAGGGCTTGCCGCCGCTGGATGACACTGAGTTCTTGCAGCAAGACGCGGAGCAGTACGACGAGCGGCAGGATTAAGTGTGGGGGCTCCTTATTGGTATTGAATACTGCGCTCAAATTACGGTTGGTCCTGCTACCTCAGCAATTGTGATCTGATGGGGCCGCCGCAAGAAAAATCGTCACCGCACCCACTTCCAGGCCGGTACTAGGTCTATCTGCTTTCCTTTGTCCACCAGCGTATCCTCTTGGTCGAGGGTGACTAGCTCCCCTCGATCCAAACCAAAGAAATCCATCGCTTCCCGTAGCCCACCGACTTCCCGGGCCTGGTTATTAGTATCAACCGAATAGCAAACTTGTATGGCCCGCACTATTTGATTTTTGTCTCGTACAACGAAGTCACATTCTCCCTGTTGCTTAAAGTAGAAAATTTCCGGCGTACTGCGCCGCAGCGCCAGGAAAACCGCATTTTCCAGCAGTCGACCGTCGTCATCGCTAAAACTAAGCGAATTGGCCTTGGCAAACCCGGTATCAATTCCGTAGACTTTTTTGGGGTTCACCGATGAGCTTTTGGCGGACCAACTGAACTGAGGAACCGAAAAAATCAGGTAGCTGTCTTCAAACCACTGGACGTAATCGCTGATGGAATTCGCACTGCCTACGCCGTAGGTATTTTTGAGTTTATTATACGTATACGATTTGGCCGTATTGGATATAAGGTGAAGCAAGACGTTCATCACCGTTGTACTGTTCCGCAGCCCGTATCGCACCAGAATATCCCGATTTACAATGTCTCTTAACAACTGATGAAGCACTTCCCGGTTACCCGACCGAAGGAATTCGGGAAAGCCTCCTCTGTCCAAATAGTCGGTAAAAGAGGCAACGCCCCGCTCCTGGTTAGTGTAGGTAAGAAACTCCGCGTAGGAGAAAGGAAACAGTTCATACGGCAAGTGCCGTCCGGTAAGCTTGGTACCGAGCTCTCGGCTTAGCATAGAGGCATTCGACCCGGTTAGTAGTAGGCGATACCCCTCATCGTGAAGCGAGCGTATCGCCACTTCCCACTTATCTACGTTTTGTATTTCGTCGAAGTAAAGACACTCGGTCTTCGCGCCGAAAAGCTCCCCGAGTTTAGAGAAATCTCCTACCTCGATGGACAAAAGTCGGGGATCTTCAAAGTTCAAGAACCCGAAGGTCTGACTGTTTTGACTTATGTGTTGTTTGAGCAAGGTACTTTTTCCGCAGCGCCTTATTCCGGTGATGACGCTGATCATACCACTGTTGTTTTCCAGCGTAGGTAGCTTTTCGCGGATGACACCCAGCTTTCTGGTGGTGAGTGCCTTTTTTTGAGTGTCAATCACTTCCTGTAAGGCAGATTTCAGGATCATAGCAAGGCCATTAGTTTACATTACAAATATATACTATCTTATATTAGTAATATAAATTATCGCCGGATACCCTCAAGATTTGCCTCATTTAGGAGACAGAAAAGAAGCCAGCCGCATACGATTTTCTTTTTATCCTTGGTTGCCTTATCTTTTTGCCCACTAAATGGTTTTTTTTCCGTCCGGCAAAGAGTCCACGGCCAACCAACCTATTCAACCTATGGCAAAATTGTTTCTGTTCGGCATTGGCGGCACCGGGGTGCGCGTGATCAAATCGCTCACTATGCTGCTGGCCGCGGGGGTAGACCTGCCCGCCACCGAGGTGGTGCCCATCATTGTGGACCCCCACCAGGGCAACCACGACCTGAAGCGCACCATCGACCTGCTGGAGAGCTACCAGGCCATCCAGTCGAAGCTCGCCCCGCGGAGCGAAGGTTTCTTCAAGACCAAGATCACTACCCTGCAAAACCTGCTCAGCGACCGCGACCGTCTGGGGAACGCCTTCTCATTTCAGCTAAAAGACGTGCAGAACGAGCAGTTCAAGGAGTACATCGATCACGGTCGACTCGACGAGCGCAACCAGGCGCTGGTGAACCTGTTGTTTTCGGAAGCCAACCTGGCCACCGAGATGGACATTGGGTTTATTGGCAACCCCAACATCGGCAGTGTGGTGCTCAACCAGTTTAAGGAGTCGGATGAGTTTGCCCACTTTGCTTCTAACTTTCAGCAGGGCGACCGCATCTTTATCATCAGCTCTATCTTCGGAGGCACGGGGGCGGCGGGCTTTCCCACCATCCTGAAAAACCTGCGCAACGCCCAGCCGCCGCTGCCCAACCACGACTGGCTGCGCAACACCGCGGTGGGAGCCATCACGCTGTTGCCCTACTTCGGGGTGGCCCCCGACCCTAAGAGCAAGATCGACAAAGCCACCTTTGTGGCCAAGGCCAAGGCGGCGCTGTCGTACTACGAGCGCAACATCAGCGGCAACAACACCATCAACGCCCTCTACTACCTGGGTGATAACCTCACCAAAGACTATCCCAACGACCCGGGCGACGCCGGGCAGCGCAACGACGCCCACTTCATCGAGCTGGTGGCCGCCCTGTCGGTGATCGACTTTATGACCCTCGACGACGCTGCGCTCACCACCGTCGACGGACGCGCCCGGCAGCCGATCTACAAAGAGTTTGGCATTCGGAGCGAGCAGGACGTGGTGAATTTCACGCACCTGAGTGACAAGACGCAGCGGCTGATCGAGCGTCCGCTGAGTCAGTACATGCTCTTCACCATGTATCTGGCCCACCAACTCAAACGAGAGCTGAATCGGCAACCCTGGGCCAACCGCCGCTCGCCCCGCATCGACGCATCTTTTTTGAGCACTTCATTTTTTCAGAACCACTTGACGGGCTTCAACCACCACTTCGACAACTGGATTCTGGAGCTGCGCAACAACCGGCGGGCCTTTGCGCCCTTCAACGTGCCGGTGGATACCCGCAACCTGTTTGAGTTTATCAATGAGGTGCACCCCAAACGCCACTGGAACCCCCTACAAATGGATAATTTCGTGCTCTACGACGATGCGCTGAACCGCGCCGAACGGCAGGTAGCGAGCCCCTCGGCAGAGCAAAAGTTTATCAACACCTTTTACGAAGCGACCAAAGCCCTCACCGAGCAGAAGTTTGCGGCGGTTGGGTAAGGAAGAGACTATTGCTTAGACCTCAAGGTAGTCGGTTGCCTCAAACGCCAGTTCGCCGGTGGACAAGGCGGCCAGGGCGGCCCTGAGGCGATCGTTAACGTACAGACTACCCCGAAAGTAGCGGGGTACGTAGCCCAAGCCGATTAAAAACGCATCGTTTCGCCGGGCAAACCGGGGGGCAAGGCTTAGTCGGTCGATGCGCAACTCAACGGGAAGCGGCCTATCTACTCCATACTGCTGTTCGGCAGCAGCGTGCCACCGGTGCAGGTCTTGGGGCTCCTGAAACTTCAGCGCAGGATGCACGGCTCGTTGGGTGTCAGAATTAACGGCGAAGAACTGAGTGCGTTGAAAGTCGATGTCCTTTTCCCAGACAAAGTTATAACACTCAAACAAGGTGTAGTCTTCCAGTATCTTACCTTGCCAGCGAAGGTAGGCGGAGTACTGAAAGGTGTGTCCCCAACGGAAGCGATCGAAGATATTTTTCGTTTTGCGGTCTACTAGAAAACTGGCGATGCTACCCGTAAACTTTGCGGTGAGGATACCGGGAGGAGGCGCAGAACCTCCGTAAACAAATGTCATCCCATCGGCTCCGAAACCGCCTTTGGGTGGCCCTACAATCCATCCACCCTTGTCTGGTTGGCCGTACAAAGATTCTTCTATTGCAACGGGTAGCGTATTGATCAGTCGAAAGAAGGGGGAGCTAGCCATACGAGGTGGAGATATTTTTTAAACTTTGTCAACAAATTACCTATATTCAATCGATATAACGCATTCAGCCATGCTTTTTCCCGAACAACTCGTCGACATGGGCATTAATGCTCCCAAAGAACACCAGCGCGTGATCAGCAAACTCACCACCGGTTTGGGCGCTCTTTATTATCAACAACAGAAAATCTTGTTGGAGCCTCTTCCCGAAACCATGCTGGATGAAGGGAAAACCAGTCCGGTGCCCGATGTGCTGCTCTACGACAATGAGCGCCACACCACGCCCATCATCATCGAGGTGTGCCATACCAGTGGGATGCGCAACGACCGTAAGAAAATCATGCGGCTTATCAACGAGTTTGATTATGGTGTTGAAGAAGGCTTTCTCTACGATTACGTGGCCCACCATTGGTTTCGGTACCGGAAAGGAGAAGCCGACCCCGAACCGGATCAGTCTTTTTCTCAGATCTTACAGCTTGACCTTAACCATTTTCTATGATTCATTTACGCACGCTTCTCTTTGTAATCTTGGCAATTATGACTACGCAACCCCATGCCTCCGCTCAGGACCTGCTCTACGTGGGCACCTACTCCGACCGCGGGAGCCAGGGCATCTACGTCCTGGAATTTGATCGCAAAACGGGTAAGCTATCCGAACGGCAAACGCTGGAGGACAAAGACAGTCCCTCGTTTCTGACGATCCACCCCAACGGCAAGTACCTCTACGCGGTGTACCGCGAGGGAAAAGACGCTAACGATCAGCACGGCACCGTCACCGCCTTTGCCATTGATCCGAAAGATGGCCGCCTGAGCAAGCTCAACGAACGATCGTCCGAAGGCGCGGGACCCTGCCACGTGAGCGTGGACCCGCAGGGCCAGCTGGTCTACGTATCAAACTACGGCGAAGGCAACCTGGCGGTGTATCCTATTGGCACCGACGGCAAACTGGGCGAAGCCTCGGACGTGGTGCAGCACTCCGGCGGCAGCGTGAACCCCGACCGGCAGCAGGAGCCACACATGCACTCCATCATTCCCTCCGAAAGCGGCGACCTGATTTATGCTTCCGATCTGGGCATTGACAAGATTATGCTGTATCAGCCTGACCGGAGCTCCAGTAAATTGTCGGCCGCAACCCCGCCCTTCGCCACCAGCACTCCGGGAGCGGGGCCGCGTCACTTCGCCTTGCACCCCAGCGGGAAGTTTGCTTTTTCCATCGAAGAACTCTCCTCAACCACCGCCGCGTACGCGGTACAAGAGAGCGGTAGCCTGAAGCCGGTAGACCGGGCAACCACCCTGCCCAAGGGAGCGTCGGCCGATGGCAACTCCACGGCCGATATTCACGTGTCGCCCGACGGCAAGTTTGTGTACGCCTCCAACCGGGGGCACGACAGCATCGTGATCTACGCCGTGGATACTAACTCCGGAAAACTCACTTACGTAGGCAACGAACCGGCGGGCGGGAAGCACCCCCGCAACTTCTGTATGGACGACCGGGGCGAGTTTGTGTGGGTGGCCAACCGCGACACCGACAACGTGGTGGTGTTTAGCCGTGATGCGGTTACCGGAAAGCTCACTCCCACCGGCAACGAAATCAAGGTGCCCGCAGTAGTGTGCGTTCAGCAAGGGCGGTTGCCATAGAAATATCTAAATGCTCAAAGGGGAAGCTATGCTGACCGTCACAGTAACGCGCAACAATGGATGGTACGGGCGCCTACGAACGGCAAGAATTATGGCCGACGGGGAGGAAGTTGGAAGAATCAAAAGCAATGAGTCTATTGACATACTTATACCGCCTCACGCGAACAACCTTTACGCAAAAATGGACTGGGGAAAGTCTGCCCCCTACCCCATTAGTAACCTCACTCATGGGCAGACCCTATTTATGAACGCCTGGTTCACCTTCAATTTATTTAGGAGTCTAGGAATTGCCCCTATACCCATCACATTTGAAGAAGAACCATATCAGGAGAAAAGCGTGTGGTTCTGAAGGAGAAGCTGACTTTCCTTCTACCAAAGTGTCTAGCCTATTTTTTCCATGAGACGCTGACTCACGGCTTGGCTTTCTCCTGGCGTGCCTTTGCTTCAGCAATGACAGCTTTCATATCGAGCGGTTTGCTTGGCCCGGAGTCGATGCCCTGCTGAATTTCCTCTTTCAGCAGGGCCAGCCGTTGCGCCCGCTCTTGGTCTTTTTCTTCTAACAGCCGAAGCGCTTCACGCACCACCTCGCTAGAAGAACGGTAACGACCGGTACCTACTTTTTCCTGCACGTACTTTTCCAAGTCAGGAGTCAACGATACGTTCATACGTTTGATTGATAGTCTGACACGAAGGTACAAGAATAGCCAATACTGTCAAAGTTGGTTATCTGTATCGTTGTTGCGATTCGTTAAAAATTGTTAATCCGAGCATCTTTTTGCGCTACGGTTGTTAGGTTTGTTGTTGATTGGTAATCAGCAACTAGTCAGCCAGTATCCAGTGGTATGAAAAAGAAGAGAATTTATGGTCTGATTGCCCTGATGAGCGTGGCCCTGCTGGGGTTGGTAGCGTTTCAGGTGTATTGGATTCGCGAAACCGTGGAGGCCAACCGGCAGCGGTTTCAGCAGAGCGTCTACGAGGCGCTTAACACCGTGGTGCACCAGCTCGAGCAGCGCGAGGCCCTGTGGTTCGCCTACCAAAGCTTCGGCCCCGATTTGGTGCAGCTCGACACCACGCAGTTCTATCCGTCACGCACCGTGCGGCGACAGCAGCGGCAGTCGGTGACCTTCGACGAGCAGGGGCGGGCCGTGCGGCAGCGCCTCGAGTTCAGCATGTCGGTGGGCCGCGCCCCCGGTTCTTCGCCGGTGATTGTGGTGCGCCCCGACCTGCCGCCGAATGCCTCTGAACAAGTGCAGCAGGAGCAACTGCGCAAACTGAAGCAGAAGGCCAGTATGTTCGAGCAAGCCTTGCACCAGCTCATGAACGGTGACCGTCCGCTCACCGCCCGCCTCAATCCCAAACAGTTGCGCGATCTGCTCAGCAAAGCCCTGGCCGACCGAGGCATCACCCTGCCCTACCAGTACGCCGTGGTCGACGCCCAGCGCGACAGCGTGCTGATGGCCTCCACGGCCAATTTCTTCCAGAAATACGAAACCGACGCTGAAGTAGCCCTGTTTCCGAACGATTTTATGCCCAGCAGCACCTTTCTGACGCTGGAGTTTCCGCAGCAGAGCTGGTACCTGCTCAAGCAAGTTTGGCCCACCTTGTTGTCGTCGCTGGTGTTCACCGGCATCGTGATGTTTTGCTTCGGCTACGCCATCACCACCATCTTGCGGCAAAAGAAGCTGTCGGATATGAAAACCGACTTTATCAACAACATGACCCACGAGCTGAAGACACCCATCTCGACGGTAGCGCTGGCGGTAGAGGCCCTGCAGGATGAGCAGATTGCCCGTGAGCCCAGCTTCTTGCAGCGCTACCTGGGCATCATCCGCGAGGAGAACGCGCGCCTGGGCGCGCAGGTTGAACGGGTACTGCAGATTGCTACGCTGGATAAGCAGGACTTTCAACTGAAACGGGAGCCGGTAGACCTTCACGAACTGATTCGGCAGGTGGCGGAGCGACTGTGTCCGGCCGTCGAGAAGCGGGACGGTACCCTCACACTGGAGCTGAACGCCTCCCATCCAATGATCCGGGCTGATGCAGAACACCTTGCCAACGTGATTACTAACCTAATTGACAACGCCAACAAATATTCGCCCGAGCAGCCCACGGTGACGGTGCGTACGCAAGCCGAAGACCAAGGAATCGTGATTGAGGTGGTGGATCAGGGAATGGGCATGTCGAAGGAGACGGTAGCCAACGTCTTCGATAAGTTTTACCGAGCCCCCACCGGCAACCGCCACGACGTGAAGGGTTTTGGCTTGGGGTTGGCTTACGTTAAATCAATGGTAGAAGCGCACGGCGGACAGGTATCGGTTCGTTCTAAGCTGGGACAAGGTAGTACCTTTCGGGTGCACTTGCCCATCGCGTAGGTTGGGGCAGCGGATTGGATGCCTGCTACGATAAATATCCAATATCGATCAAGGAATGCAGAATGATGAAGTAATAAGCACTATGAAGAAAATCTTGCTCGTAGAAGACGATCCTAATCTGGGCACCATTCTGCAAGATTACCTACGCGTAAAAGGCTTCGAGCCCGAACTGTGCCGCAACGGACAACAGGGCCTGGCTGCTTTTCAGCGGGAGACCTACAACTTGTGTTTGCTCGACGTGATGCTTCCCAAGCTAGATGGCTTCGAACTGGCCCGCGAGATTCGGCAGGTCAACGACCGGATGCCCATTATCTTTCTGACCGCCAAATCGATGAAAGAAGACACCATTACCGGACTGAAACTGGGTGCCGACGACTACCTGACCAAGCCCTTCAGCATGGAAGAGTTGCTGCTGCGCATCCAGGCGGTGCTGCGGCGCACCCAACCCCCGGAGCCGGAGCAGCGCATCTTCACCTTCGGCTCGTTCACCTTCGACTACGACCAGCGGCGGCTCACGCGAGGAAAGGAAGAGGAGAAGCTCACCTCCAAGGAAGCGGAGTTGCTAAAATTGCTCGCCCAGCACCTGGGGCAAACGGTGGACCGTACCCACGCGCTTAAGCTGATTTGGAGGGATGACAGTTACTTCAACGCCCGAAGCATGGACGTGTACATTGCCAAGTTGCGTAAGTACCTGAAACCCGACGAGGCGGTGCAGATTTTGACGGTGCACGGACAGGGCTTCAAACTGGTGGAGCTTACGCCCTGAACCCGGTCGGGCTGACCCGGTTGGGCTTCACCTCACCGAAGTTGTAGCCAAAGGGGGTGAAGCTGAGGCGCATCAGCTTAAAGTGCTGCAACCCAAAGGGAATGCCAACAAGGGTGATGCACAAAGCAATGCCCAGCACCAGGTGCGTCAGGGTGATCCAAATGCCGCCCACCAGGATCCAGATCACGTTAAGCAACGTGGACAAACCCGACCCGGCGTTGCGATTGGGGGTGACCTCGCGTCCGAAGGGCAGAAGGCTGGCCCCGGCCAACTTGAACGACTGAATGCCCAGCGGGATACCAATAATGGTAACGCAGGAAATAATGCCCGCCACCACGTACTCGATAGCAATGAGGAAGCCGCCGAAGATAATCCACAAAAGGTTGCCGATGAAGCTCATAAAAGGTTGGTTTGAAGGAATTGTTTTGGTTTACGAAAAACCTCCTGCAATGTTGAGCTCGGCTTTACTACTAAGCGGCCCAGGCGATAGTTTGCTGCCAGAGCCTGAGCTGTGCTTCAGGTATTTTCACCATGTCGGTATCTTTTTGGGACATGTAAAAATTGCTTTTTTGCCATAAATACTGCCTTACTGAAGCTAAGGCATCACTAAAGGTAGGATGCCTCTTGCGGTACCAAGCAGCGGTAGCTATGTGTAGTTTTTTCTGTTGATGCAGCCTTTCTGCCAGCAGAGTAACAATAGAGAAGAGCGCCAGTAGCACCGGAGTGGTACGGGCAATGGCTAAGTCAGACCACTGGCGTTGGGTTTCTAGACCCAGATGTGCTCTTCCCTCTTGAAAGGTAACTTCTACGCACCAACGTCGCACAAAATAGCTAACAATATCTTGGGCAGACAATTCTTGGTCAGTAGAGAGCAGAGCTATCGGTTCGAGTCTGCCTTCCGGATCGCGAATAAGTACCCAGCGAAGAGGTAACACTGGTTTGCCACTATGATACCATACGGCGGTAGCCGAGACTATTTCCAACACCCGTTGTTTCTTACCGTACCATTGAGAAACTACAATCTTCTGCCAAGGCAATTCTTCATCATGCAGATACTGCTGTAAGGTCGGTAAACGCTTGCCCTTCTTGCGGGGGCGCCCTGGTTGATCCGGCCGCCGGGGTGGTGCCGGTTCATAGAGAGCGGCATCCAAACGCAAGCGGGTAATTACACATAGTTGCTCTTTAACAGCGTTTAGCATATCTATAACGGCATAGCTGCTATCCCCCACGGCAATCAATGAGCGACTGGGTAACCACCGCTTGACTTGTAGAAGCATCTGCCGGGCCCAATCCGTAAGCTTTTTATGCGCTTTGCCTTGCTGATGATGATATCGCTCAGAAGGGGCCAACACCGTTAGAAACGGCAAAGCCCATACGCGTTCGGCCCAACCGATAGGCACTAGTAACATCACACTCATCCAACGCAGACCGCTGGCTTTAACCAAATGAGTACGACTACTACGTGCACTGTCTCGGTAGATACCTCGCGCCTTAATCTTGGGACCCCATCGGCGTTCTATGGTCTCATCAATGCCTACCACCACCGGACCGGCAGGCAGAAAGCAATCTAGCAACTGCCCAAGCAATATTTTAGCCGCTTTCCGGGCTGACCATTTAGACAGGCTTAGCACCCGGTGATACTTGGGAAAGTTGCGCTCCTCACTCAAGCCTACCACACGCAGAGCCGAAGTTACCGTGCGCTTACCCGTGGTAAGAATAGCTCCGCTGAGCAGAGGAACCGCAAGCTTGAACACTGATTTGGAAAATAGCATCTTAAATGGTACCATTAATCGCAAGAACTCAATTGGAAAACGGAACATAGCATATTGATCTTTGGTCATTTCAATATACTACTCCGCTTCCCTTTGGGTTCTTACCCTCACTAGTAAAGTCGAGTTGAGGAGGTATCTGAAATTTAGCGCGTCTTGCTGACCGCACCGTCCCCCGATCCGTCATTCCGGAAATGCCCACTGCGAAAGCATAGGGCATCATCCGGAATCTCCTCGCTACGAAGCTGCCGACGACCCGTTGTACCGGGCGCTTTCGTCGCTGGGTGAAGGGGATTCCGGATAGTCTTCTTCGCTAACGCTACGAAGGCTTCCGGAATGACGGTTTTTGGGGGGAAGTGGTTTCTACGGTCAGGCGGTAGTTTCTTTTGCCGGGTGAGTGCCCTGCATCACCTCGCGCAACACTGATTGCAGCAGTTGCTCGGCGTACTGCCGGTTCTGCTCCACCTTACTGACTTTGATTAACAGCTTTCTGCTTTTTTATAATGCCCTGCAAACCTAAAAGCGATGTTCGCTCACTTTGATGCTATGCTCATTGTCTATCTGTTTGAGTATCTTCATTCTTATTGTCTATCATCTCAATAAACCGAAGCCAAGCCAAAAACTTCGCTAAACTTCTTGTACTCCTTCGAAGAGACTAACTGGGTAAAATCGCCAACTTCATCTACAGGCAAAAAGCTGAACAAGGCTGACTTCTGTTCTAGTGCAGTGTTGAAAAGAGTGAAATCAGCAAACAGTTTGTCAAATACCGATTGATCAACGGCACCGCTGAACGGTTTTAGTGCACCAAATTCTAGCAGGCCGTGGGCGTACTGTTGTAAATACTCATACACTTTTTCGTCTAATAAGGCAGCACCTTTGGTAAGCTTAGCCATGAGGGGGGGCTGTTCTTCCAAGTTCTGCACGGCATTTTGGGTGTACTTCTCAGTGGTCGTAAAAAAGCTTTTTGACACATCGGTCAGTTTCCCAGCTAGTTAAATCTTCTTCTCAGAAAGTTCGAAGAATATAGTTGGATTGCTGTTTGGATCAACAGCAAAGGGAGCTAGCTCCAAAGCTAGTTTTTCTTGGCTAAAGGGATTTGTTTGGCAATATAAGGGGGCTAAGCAGGCTTTCATATTTGATAAGACAAAAAACACTTCTGTAAGGCATAAAAATTGTTTACCTTTAAGTAAACTAAATGAATAATGATTCGTTATATTTGTAACCTATCTTAGAAGCGTGACCTATCAATTGGTTGAAATTGAAGAGTTTACAGGTGAATTTTCTGTCGTATATTCAGTTCTTGAAGAAGATGAAGAAGATACAGTATTTGACGAATTCATTGATCGGTATGATAATGACTATGGAGATGAGATCGCAGATATACTTGAGACTCTAGACAATATTGGACACCGATTTGGTGCACGAGAGCAGTTTTTCAAGCTGAAAGAAGGCAAACCAGGTGACCTCGTCTGTGCATTATTTGATAACCCCGATAAACACCTTCGCTTGTATTGCGTACGTTTCGGCACTACTGCGATCATTGTCGGTGGTGGCGGTCCTAAAACTACTCAAACGTGGCAGGAAGACCCCAACCTATCTCGCGAAGCAAAACGGATGATTCAGGTTTCAGCCGACATCCTTCAACGTATTAAAGACAGAGAAATTCAGTGGTCGCCTGATGGCGGAGAATTGACGGGCGATTTAACTTTTACCACCCATGAATAAAGCAAAAAAGCACCGCAGTCGATTAATCATTGAACGTCTTCGTCGGATCAGCCCGGTGAAGAAGCAACAGATTGGCACCCGCATGCAGATTGCGGTTAATCTGGACGAAGCACTCAAAGCCAAAGGTTGGAAACGAACCCAACTGGCCGATGCGCTGGGAGTAGACCGTTCCTTGATTACCAAGTGGCTGAGCGGCTCACACAATTTTACGATTGATACACTCGTGCAGTTGAGTATAATATTGGAAGTGGAATTGGCCCAATTGGCCTCAGATCAGGTAGTGCCTGCCCCGGTGAATCCCGTAGCGGTATAGTCAGTGCGCTACCACTTCGTCAGACAAGTCTTTCAGCGTCGGGTTTTTCTCTCTAATAAGGATCTCTTTCCATGCCCTTTTCCACTTGGCTCTTTTTCGCGAGTGATAGCCTCCTCAATTCGTCCGCAGGATTCATAGTAAATCAGATCGGTGCACTGGTATTTCTTGGTAAAGTACGACCCTTCGCCGTTGCGGTGCTGATAGACTCGTGTGCTTAAATCGGCCGTCACCCCAACATAATAGACTGTGCGGTGTCGGTTAGACATAATGTAGACGCAGCCATCTCGTACCATGCTTTTAAAATAGCAGGGGTTCTGAATATTTGCAAGGGTATTCTTGCTGATAAAGACCTACCGCAAACAATTCTTGTGCTAACCGATCCTAACCATCATTCCGGAAATGCCCGCTGCGAAAGCATAGGGCATCATCCGGGATCTCTTCCCTACGAAGCTGCCGACGACCCGTTGTACCGGGCGCTTTCGTCGCTGGGTGAAGGGGATTCCGGATAGTCTTCTTCGCTAACGCTACGAAGGCTTCCGGAATGACGTACAGGGGAGCGCGGGGCGGAGCATGGTCGATAACCTTTATTTTCCACCCAGTATAGTCATCAATTTACCTCATGGTGCACCGCCTCGCGTAGCGCGTCTACTGGCACCCCTTGTTCCTCTAGTTCGTCAATAATCGCTTGCTTGCGCTCGGTGCTGTTCCAGTGGCTCAAGAAGTCGTTGAGCGTGGCGTACTGCCCGGTCACCAGCGCGCGGGTATAATCTTGCAAGCTGGCACGTTGCGAAAATCCAGAATGGTGAAAAACAGCTTGCCGTATTCTTCGTTAATGCGCGTACCCCGCCCGATGATCTGCTTGAACTTGGTCATGGAGTTGATGTTGCTGTCCAGCACAATCACCTTACAGGGTTGGGCATCAATGCCGGTGGTCATCAACTCCGAGGTGGTGGCGATTACTGGGTAGGCCTCTTCGGGATCAATGAAGTTATCAAGCTCCCGCTTGCCCTCCGGGTTGTCGCCCGTAATCTGCATCACGTACTTGGTGTTTTGGCTGGCTAAGTCGGCATTGTGGCGGACAATGGCGGAGCGAATCCGCTCGGCGTGGTTGATGTCTTGGCAAAAGATGATGGTCTAGCAAAGCGGTCATATCCGCGCAGAAACTCCGATACTTTTTTGGCGATGGTGTCGGTTTGCTCGTCGATTACCAGTTTACGGTCGTAGTCGCGGGTGTTATAGATAATCAAAAATGTTTGCAAATAAAAAAGCACTTACAAGAATAAACTCGTAAGTGCTTGGGCGGCACACCGCCTGATAATCATCGTTCCACGACAGACGTGACCTTGTCAGGATTCAAACCTGAAACCTCCTGATCCGTAGTCAGGTGCTCTATTCAGTTGAGCTACAAGGCCGTTTAATAAGGGGGCAAATATACGCAATAAATTGACGCTGGGCCAAATCCGTCCCCCGAAAATTATTTCTCCCCCTCCGGACTCACCTCCACCTCCTGCGTTACCACCCGCACCGAGTCATCCTTCGGCCGGATGCTTTGGCCCAGCTGCGCGGCGAACACCTGCGTGAACATCGCCCCGATCAGCAGCAGAATCGACGTGTAAAACACCCACACCAGCAAACCCGCCAGCGACCCGGCCGCCCCGTAAATGGTGGTGATGCTGGTGTTCACCAGCAGCAATCCGATCAGGTACTTGCCCACCGTGAACAACACCCCCGTTACCAGCGCGCCCACCGCGGCCTCGCGCCACCGCACCCGCGCGTCGGGCAAATACTTAAACAGCAAGGCAAAGGTGAAGGAGGCCACGCCCCACGACACCAGGTAGTCGGCCGTCTCGTTGATATAATCCGAAATGCCCAGCAGGTTCTCCCGGGTGAACTCGTTCAGGTAGTTGAGCACTACCTGAAACGACAAGGTGACCAGCAAAAGCAGACTCAACAGAAAGATCAGCAGCAACGACCGCAACCCGTCGGTAATAAACTTCACCCAGCCTTGCTTCGGCTTGGGCTTTACCCCCCAGATGGCGTTCAGCGCTTTTTTCAAGAAGCTGAAGATCACCGTGGCGCTCAGCAGCAAAAACACCACGCTGATCAGGTCGGTGAGTGGCTCAGAATGGCCCACCGAGCGCTCGTCGATAATCTTCTGAATCTGCTCAGTGCTCGTGGCCCCCACCAGCGACTCCACCTTGTCCGACAACTCAATGCGGGTATCGCGTTCTCCCAAAATAGGACTACCGATCTGAATAATGATGATGAGCACCGAGGGCAACGAGAACAGCGTCAGAAAGGCAATGGCCGCGGCGTACACCACCGGATCATGCTCCCGGTACTTCAAAAATGTTCCCTTGATCAGGGCCCCTATCTTCTTCAAGATGATTGTCGATTTATTGCTTTTTCAACGCTTTTCCAAAGGTTTTTGTCCACCCTCCGTCAAGATTACAAAAAATCAACGTCTTCACCCTCGCCCAACGGCATCTTCATCAACTTCTCCAGGGCTTTTTCAGCCGTTACCCCCTCAAACAACAGGCGGTACAACATCCGGGTGATGGGCGCGGCCACGCGGTAATGGTCGGCCAGGCGTTTCACGATGCGGGTGGTGTTCACCCCTTCGGCCACCTCCTCGGTGTCCTGAATCACCTCCTCCAACGTTTCGCCCTGCGCCAGCCGGTAACCCACCGTAAAGTTGCGGCTGTGCTTACTAAAGCAGGTGGCCACCAGGTCGCCCACCCCGGCCAAGCCCATAAAGGCTTCCGAGTCGCCGCCCAGGGCTTTGCCCAGGTAGATCATCTCGGCCAGCCCCCGGCTCACCAGCAGCGCGCGCGCGTTTTCTCCCAGGCCCAGCCCGCTGAGCACTCCCGACGCAATGGCGATGATGTTCTTGAGCACCCCGCACAGCTCGATGCCGATCAAATCGGCGTTGCCGTACACCTGAAACCGATCATTGCGCAGCAGCTGCTGCCCGGTGTCGATCACCTCGTCGAAGCGACTGGCCACCACGGTGGCGGCCGGTTGGTGTTCGCCCAGTTCGCGCGCCAGGTTCGGGCCTGCCAGGCAACCGATACGCACCACCACGGTTTCCTCACGAATCACTTCGCTCATGGTGCGCACCTGCTCGCGGGTGAGCGGGTCGGCGGCGGGGTCGCGCACGTCGAGCCCCTTGGTGCCGTGGATGAGCAGGTGCGAGGGGCGTAGGTGCGGACTCAGGTCCCGCATGGTTTGCCGGAAACCCGACGAGGCCACAATGGGGAACAGCACCCGGCAGGCGGCCACCTCACCCAGGTCGTTGGTGGGCGTCACGTTCGGGTGCAATGCGTAGCCCGCACTGTGGCGGTCGGAGTGCATGGCACTTACTACCTCGGGCCGACGGGCGTAGAGCAGCACCGGGGCGTTTTTGGCCAGCAGGTTGGCCACCACCGTGCCGAAGCTCCCGGCCCCCACCACTCCCACCGGTTTGTGTTCAGACTTCAAGAGGTAGGTTGGTCGGGGGTTTAACAAGAGCGGCCAGGTCGTAGCCTTCGAGCCGGTTGCGGTAGTAATACAGGGTGTTCAGATTTGCCGTGGTGACGTTTCCGGCTTTGTCTCGGAGCAGAGGGCGCTGCGCGTGGTACAAGCCCACGTTGTTCAGACCGTGCTCAATCACCTCGTCGAGGTTGCCCTGCAGGTGGGGAGCCACCGCTACCTTACCCTGCGCTCTGAGTTGAAACACCGCTTCGCGCAGCCGGTGACAAACCTCGCGGAACTGCCAATAGGGAATCACCAAATCTTCTTCGGGCAGGCGCAGCAGATTGTACAAATCAAGTGAGCGGTGCTGCTGTCGAATGATTTCAAAGGCGGCAAAGGCCACCAGATGACTGGAAAACACCTGGTTGATACGGTAGTAGGCCTGCAGCACGGCCTGCCCCAGCATGCGGGTGTACTCACTTTCGCGCTGCTCATCGCGCCGGATGCTACCTTCGGTGCAGAAGTACTCCCGCATGCTGATCACGTTGCCCTGCCGGTCCAGGCTGTGCCCTTCCTCGTCCACCGGGTTGCCCAGCAGGTCCATAGCGGTGCCGATGCTCACCGAGATGTCGGAACCCTGGGTGAAGAATTTTAGCAAGAAGCGCGTGATCTTGTAAGAAGTGGAAGCTTCGTCAGTTTCTACGTAGTAGCGCTCCTGCCCCTCACGCCGCAGGTGCTCCTGGATGAGGCTGGGCGCCTCCAGCACAAAGTGGTAGTTGAGCACCACCGGCACCACGAAGATCTTCTCGGCCGGCTTACTGGCCGGCATCCCGGCGGTTTGTTCGCTGTGGGCGTAGTTGATGCGCTGTGCTTCCATGGCGGTGCCCAGCAGCCCGAGTTTGAGCCGATCCTCGATGCCCCCCGAGCGCGAGCGCGTGCCGCCCGGGAAGAACAGGCTGTGAATGCCCCACTGCAGCGCCAGGCTCGAGTAGGCCTTCAGGGTTTCGATGTAGATATCGTTCTTCTTGCGCCGGTCGACCTTATAGGTGCCCAGGCTGTTCATGAAGTAAGCGAAGATGCCGATGTTGAACAGGTTGAGTCCGGCCCCGTAGATAAAGGGCGGCAACCCCAGTTCGTGAATCACCCAGCCGATCAGGATAGAGTCCAGGTTGCTGAAGTGGGTGGGCACCATCACAATAGTGCCCCGCTGGGCCAGGTTGCGCAGCTGATCAATCTCTCCCACAATGTTGATTTTGTCGCGCAGCGTGTAGCGGTTGCTATAGAACGACTCGAGCCCCTTCACGCGCGAGGCGTTGAGCAGGCGCGAGAAACCGAACGTCACAATGGTGCGGGCCAGTTGGTAGCGCGACGGGCGGAAGTTGCTGGCAATTTCGTGCGCGTAGCGGGCGGTGATATCACGCAAAATGTCATTTGACTCCCGCGCTAGCTGCGGCCCGTTGGGTTCTTCTTGTGATAGGTTGACCAGGCGGCGCTTCACCTTTTTCCAAAAGGCCTCCTCGTCGTCGGGGTCCACCGCCCAGGGTTCCTGGCGGATGCGCAGTTTCTCCTTGTAAAGCGTTGCCTCTAACTCATCAATCAGCGCCTCGGCAGAAGCCGCTTTCTCGGTAATCTTCCCGACACTGATCCGAATCACCTCCTCCACGAACTCTTTCCGCCGCTTGCTCAGGTGGACCACGGGCCACTCTTTGCGCTTGGCCAAAATAGGCTCGTAACCGTTCTGGGTTGTTTTGGGAGTGCTCATCGGTGCAATCTACGTTAATAACGATAAAAAAGAGACAATGTGCTTGAGCGAAATGATGCGCCAATGGTGGTCGGCGAAAAAAGCAGCTAACCTTCACGGCCCTGATCGCGTAAAACTACGTGATTGTGCACTAGTTTTTTGCGCTTCTCACTCCTAACCGAACCTTCCCTATGGCCCAAGTAACCATCAAAGGCACGCCCTTTGCAATCAAAGGCGACATCCCCTCCAGCGGCTCCGCCGCCGATTTCTCATTTGTGAAAGATGACCTGAGCGAGGCCAAGCTTTCTGATTTTGATGCCGTCAAGGTGCTCATTGCCGTGCCCAGCCTCGACACCGGCGTGTGTCAGACCGAAACGCGCAAGTTCAACGAGCAACTGGGCAAGCGCTCGGGAGTGACTGGCATCGTGGTGTCGCGCGACCTGCCCTTCGCCATGAAGCGCTTCTGCGAAACCGACGGAGTGGCCAACATCGTGACCGCCTCTGACTTCCGCGAGGGCGACTTTGTGGAGAAGTACAACACCAAGATCACCGAAGGGCCCTTCCAAGGGTTATCGGCCCGGGCGGTGTTCGTAGTGGACCGGAACAACAAGATTGTGTATTCGGAGTTGGTGAAGGAAGTGGGCGACGAGCCGGATTACGACCAAGCGATGAGTAAGGTAGACGAACTGCTTTAGCATGAAAGACCTACTGACCGGAACACTAGTGATTCCTATGGCCCTTTCCGTGATATTGGTCCCCTATTCCCTATGGATAGGTTGGAGTTTACTCTCACTTTTCTTGTTCTGGTTCGTGCTCATTCCGGTAGCCACTTTCTACCTGCCGCCGGTGGTTTCTTCAAGAGATCATACGCTTTTCAAATCTTTAGCTGGGTTACTGCTCTTTTATGGTGCGATGGTCTTCATGATCTACGACCATGATCAAACTGACTATTTTCAGGTGATGATAGTAAGTTTTGTAGTGAATATTATGTTGGTGATCGCAATCGTATTAGCAAACAGAAGAATAGCCTAGCCATGCACCACTCACTGCTGTTGTTTTTACTGCTGGTATTTCCGCTGCTGGCAAATGGGCAGACATTCTTTGAAGAAGTAGATTCGCCGGTAGAGGCTTACGACCGAGAGGCCATCTACTTAAGTACCACCTTCTGGGGCACGCGCTACATCAAAGACAGTCGTTCGTATCCGGTGGGGTGGGGCTTTCGAAAGTTGAAACGAGAACTGGAATTTTCGCCGATGGCCCTCACTGAGTTCAGGCAGTTCCGCCGTTCTCGACAGACCACGGCGGTGCTTACGGTGGTTGGACTGGCCGGTTGGTTGGTGACTCCGTCGCTTATTGCCACCAATGAAGATGCCGCACTAACTGCCTTTCTGGGCGGGAGCATACTCATGTTTGCGACCATTCCTATCAATATCCAGGGCAACAACCGACTCACCAAGGCGGTGTGGCTGCACAACCGCTGGGTTATCTCCACCAACCAATAATCACTATAAATATTTAAACGAAAGACCGACTAATTGTGAGCGGGGTGATTTTAGCTCGTCGCTCTCGACCAACTACGCTAAATACACCTCCAGCAAGCCTTCCGGAAGCGTAACGTGAACTAGTTTCTCGGTTCTATCCACCCGCTGCACGATGTCGTCGCTGATGGGTATGAGCACCTCCTTTTCCTGGTACTGCATCACGATCATATCCTGCCCGGTAGATTCGTACACGTCCTGCACCGTTCCCAAACTGCCGTGTTCTTGGTCAGTCACGGTGAACCCGATGATCTCGTGGTAGTAGTACTGATCGCCCTCTAGCGGGGGCAGGCTGGCCAACGGTAGGTAAAGCTGGGCTTTGAGCAGTTTCTCGGCCTGCTCGATGGTATCCACCTCTTCGAACTTGACCAAAGCTTTGTTCTGGCGGATGGAGACGTGCTCGACAAAAAAAGGAACCAGGGTTTCGGAGCCAGCAGAGGCCACGAACACTGATTCCAGATTTTCGTACGCGTCGGGGAAGTCTACATCCAGCAGGACGCTCACCTCGCCGTGCAGTCCGTGGGCCTTGATAACGTATCCTAGCTGATAGCAATCGTCAACCCGCATTGCGCTACGCGTCTTCTTTCTTCTCGTCCTTATCAGAATTGGCTGCTTTCGGAGCCTCCTCATCTTTCTTCTCAGCGGCCGTTGCTTTCTCGTCTTCTTCTTTCTTATCCTTCTCCTTCTTCACCGTGGCGGGGTCGGTGGGTTCGGCCACCACGCCTGCTTCGGCCTGGGCCTCCTCACCAGCCCCTGCGGATGCAGCCGCTGTGGACGCAGCCGCCGCTGCTTCTACCACGGGCTTGTCCGCCGAGGCTTCCTGGTCCGGCGCGTCGGCGGTGATCTTTTCTTGCGACTTTCCGGCGGGAGTTTCTTCGGCCATCACTTCGGGCTCCGACGCTTTTTCGTCGTCCTTGTCCTTGGCGGCGGGCTTTTCGGTCGGAGCCTCAGGAGCTTTTTCTTCTTTGGCTTCCGGTTTGGCGGGGGTGGCCTCTTCCTGCGCAGGCGCTTCCGCAGCCGCAGTATCAGCGATACCCGCTTCTTCGGCGGCGGCTTCTAGTTTGGTCTCCGGCGCGTCTTCGGCGGTTTCTACCGTTTTAGGGGCGGCCGACTCGGTGGGGGCCTTCGCTTCGGCACGGGCTTCGGCGGGGGTAGGAACTTCAGCAGCGGGCTCTTCTTCGGGAGCCGCCGCGGTATCCTCAGCGGTTACTTCTTCCTCGGTTTCTTCTTCATCAGATTCACCGGCTGCTTCCTTGGCAGCGGCTACCGCCTGGGCCTCCAGTTCTTGTTGTTTTTGTAACCGCTCTTGGGTGCGGGCTTCCTTCACTTTGGCTTCGGCTTCCAAACGGGCTTTCTGCGCATCGGCCCGCTTCTGGGCGAGTGAATCTTTCTTGCCCTGCACGCGCTCTTCCTTCTGCTCGCTCCACTCCTGAAAGCGGTGGTCGGCTTCCTCCTGGGTGATGGCGCCCTTATTCACGCCTACCTGCAGGTGCTTGCGGAACATCACGCCGCGGTACGACAAAATGGCCCGCACGGTGTCGGTGGGTTGTGCTCCCTTCATCACCCAGTCCAACGCTTTGTCTTCGTTGATATCGATGGTGGCGGGGTTGGTGTTCGGATTGTACTGTCCTAATCTTTCGATGGATCGGCCATCACGTGGCGCTCTGGCGTCGGCTACGACCACGTCGTAGATGGCCAGTTTCTTGCGTCCCCGACGCGTTAAACGGATTTTTACTGCCATGTTTTAAGTTACGTTGGTGCTAAACGGAACACGTCCGTTGGCAAAAGGTTGCAAAGGTAATCTATTTTGAGACAATTAGAAACGGAGCTGACAAATTCACCACGGTTCGGCGGGTATTTCTTGGGGGCCGGTCGTCTCTAACAAGGGTTCCGGTTGGTTTTGATGGCCCCTTATCTTCCTGTTACTGTACTGCCAACTGAAACTTTTGCTTTTTCGGACAGTTTAACCCGGCACAATCTATTGTTAACGACAAACGAAAAATACTATGATGGTAAAGCGATTTCTATCGGCGACCGAAAGCATTATCGGTAAGACGGTGCACGATCCCCGGCAAGAAAAGGTAGGCGTGATTCAGGACTTATTCATTGATCCGGAAACGAACCAACCGGTGTTTGTGGTGCTGGCCGAAGGTGGCTTCTTGGGCATCGGCAGCGACCACGTGGCCCTGCCCTGGCACATGCTGGAGTTCAATACCAACTCGGGTAACGTGTTGCTCGCAGAGAACATCAAGAAAATTCAGCACGCCCCGGAGTTGGATTTAGACAAGCTGAAAAATTCTGACCGGGAAGAGATCGACAAATTAGTAGGCTACTACAGTCGGCAAGGTTTTGCCAATCACGGCGGGGTGGACCAGGAGAACTACAAGGCCGAAGAGCCCGAAGATCACGAACACGAGGGCTACGAAGGTTCGGCCAAGATCACCGACGAGGCACCGAAGGATACCGACGACAATCTTGCTGACAACGTTGATTACGAGAAGATGAAGGGAGGTCGGGGGTAAATCGGCGGTAAGGGGAAATAACGCCGTCTACTTGCGGGTGTGCTTCATGCGCTCTTTGATGCGCGCCGCCTTGCCCTGTCGTCCGCGCAGGTAGTAGATGCGGGCACGGCGCACTTTTCCGCTCCGGATCACCTCTATTTTTTCAATGCTGGGCGACAGCAGGGGAAAGATCCGCTCTACGCCCACTCCGTTAGAAACCTTACGCACGGTGAAGGTTTCGCCGTTGGTGCTGGCGTTCTTGCGTTGGATCACCGTGCCCTGAAACTGCTGAATGCGTTCTTTATTTCCTTCGCTAATCTTCACGTGCACGTTGACGGTATCGCCCGCCCGGAAATTGGGATGTTTGGCGCGGATTTCCTGGTATTCTTGCTGAACAATCTTTAGTAATTCACTCATGACTTACGGGACTAACTGAGTTTTCTGGCGAAAAGAGGGGGCAAAAGTAATGAAAAATGTTTACAAACAGCGCATAACAACGGATTTTGTCGATTACCCCCCCTTGATCTCACTTGATAGGCACCCAAAGGGGTTTATTACTCGGCTTGATTGGGAGTTCGGTTAAGCAGTTTAATCAGTTGTCTTTCTTCAGGCGTCCACTCTAAAACGTTTTTCGGGTACTTTTCCTCTATCGTTGCGCACTCTTTCGGATGCTGCCAGCAGTCGAGAGGGTGGCCGTACCGCGCGTAGGCTGCTTCGTTGCGCAAGCGACCGGTTACCCGATAGATGATATCGAGATGCTCGATGTATCTACCGTAGGATATGGTTTCTTCAGGAGCGTAATTAATCACGAAATCAGGCGCATACCGTTCGGTCAATCTATACAGGACGGTGAACATACTGTCCGGAGGTAGCGGCGTTCCGTTAAGACAAGTTCGGGTGAGGTCAACACTTAGCACCACCCGGTTGGTTTTCTTCCCGGCCAACACTCGGTACATATTTGACTCTACCAACCGTATGCGGTATTTGGTAGGATCAAGCTGCTCAGCCGAATCCAGAAAAGCCTCAAACGCTAGATAATACGGGGGCAGCTCCCCAGAAATTCCTGAATAGTGGAAAGAAGGATGGTAGGCGGGGTACTTTGAGTGCTTAGCTCCGGTTGAGTAGTTTATGTGAATCACCCCCGCCTTTCGTAGCGCCTGCTTGAGCTGGTTCACGACCGAGAGCGGCACCCGCTTATCAATACGCAGAATAGCCTCCAGGCGATCTCTGTCCAGGCGATCTAAAAGTACTCGTTTTTGCGCCACGTAGCTTTGCACCTCATTCAAATCAATTTTATTCCTGACAAAATCGTAGTCCAAGACGAGATCTGATGATTGAGTAGAATCATTGTTTAAATAAATATTGATAGCAAGCCACGGACTGGTTTGAAGTGCTTCATAACGCTCGCTCTGAGGAACGGTTATTCCGTTGGCCCATTCGCCGCCGTACACTTTCATCTTCTGGTTGATTTGCTGGTAATCAATCGGACTAACGTTGGCATATGCTAGGCTGAGGATAGACACATACACCGTCGTGTACAGAAACCAGCGGTAGGCTTTCCCCCCGAAAGTTTTAACAATCAGAGTCCAAGCATTGAGGAAGAGTGCTGCCGGAATCAGAACTAAAAGGAGCGGAAACTCAGTAAGGAAGTTGATATCAAACTGAAGTGGGATAGTTAGGAACCATATTCCTAGTAGCGAGGTGAAGCGTACAAACCCGCTCAGAAAAGTCCAACCCGCAAAAGAAAGGTCATTCAGTATTTGACGCTGCCGAATCCGGCGGCGGCCGCTTTTTCGTTTTATCGAGACGGAAAGCACGAAGTGAGCGAATACGTAAAAGCCTAGCACCG
Source organism: Cyclobacteriaceae bacterium (assembly GCA_965217305.1). Classification (GTDB taxonomy): domain Bacteria; phylum Bacteroidota; class Bacteroidia; order Cytophagales; family Cyclobacteriaceae; genus Tunicatimonas. The sequence continues at coordinate 1,801,860 of CBDCHN010000011.1, read as the reverse complement.
CCGCAATAGAGCCGTAGAACAGGTTGTAGTAGAAGTTTTCTTGGGGGGTAAGCGCTACAAGCAAGGTATGCGTGAAGTATCCGGTTAGGATTCTTATTGTCTCCCGGGAATAGTAGAAGAAGTAGTAGAGAAGAAAGGAGGAAACGGTACCAAGCGCAACCCCCAGTAGAATCATGGCGGTGTTAGCGTCAATGGTTGGCCAAAGAAATTCTTTGTTCAACGCCATAGGTTCGCCTATGTCATGAAGAAAAACAGACTATCTTAGCCTACTTTCCGTTTAATTTCTTTCATATCAGCCTCAATGCTGCGCACCCGCGCTTCCAGGTCAATGACTTGATCCAGTTTGTCGTTCATCACCCCAAATTGACGGGCAATCAGGCCAAAGTTTTCGTCCGACTGTTTAAAGTTTCTCTCTGAAATATCAACCAGTCGGTTCAGATTATCACTTAGCACGTGAACCGTCTGGTTGGTCTGATCTAGCTTATTACCTAATGTTTGAACCATTTGGTTGGTCTGGTCTAACTTGTCACCTAACGCTTGAACCGTTTGGTTGGTCTGGTCCAGTTTACCCCCCAACGCCTGAACCGCTTGATTGGTTTGATCGATCCTTCCGCCTAGCGTCGAGGCAACCTGGTCAATTCTTTCACCGAGTGTTGAGGCGACTTGGTCAATTCTTTCACCAAGTGTTGAGGCAACCTGGTCAATTCTATCTCCTAGTACCTGATTGGTTTGAAGAATTCTTTCGCCCAATACCTCATTGGTTCGCTCGATGCGGTCGGCCAGTACATTCATGTTGCGGTCAAAACGCAGGAGCACTTCTAGCTGCATGTTTTGTGCTTCCAGCGTGTTCTGAGAAATATCGATAAGTTGCTTAAGCAACTCATTGCCCTCGTGCTGACCGTTGGTGCTGTTCATCTACTTTAGACTTAGTACGCTATAAAGATAGTAAAAAATTCACGGAAACAGGGCATCAATCCATTACGGCCAGCTCCCGGTTGCTAATGCGGTCGCCGTACAGTTTCTTGTAGTACACCTTGCGCTCCAGCGCCGCAATCACCGGTTCGTAGAAGTCGATGCCTTCCACCTGGGCGGCTTCGTAGATGCCTCCCGGACTAAACACGTTCACCTCCATCAGTTTGTCGCCCACAATGTCCAGCCCCACCATAAATACTCCGTCGTGGAGCAGTTTGGGGCGCACCTGATCCACCAAGCGCAGCATGGTGTTGTCTACGGCCACCTCCACGGCCTCTCCTCCGGCGCTCACGTTGCTGCGGAAGTCATCCTCGTTGACGCGCCGCACGGCTCCGTACTTGCCCTGGTGCTGCAGCGCCTGCCCGTTCATCACGATGAGGCGCACGTCGCCGTTGGCTGCCTCCGGCAGGTACTCCTGCACAATCACGTAGCCGTGGCGGGCTACCGCGTCCACAATGGAGTGCAGGTTAGTGGCCTTTTCTTTGAGCAAGAAAACATCTTTGCCTCCCGACCCCTGCAGGGGCTTGATCACAACGCGGTGGTTCTGCTCTTCGTAGAACCGCTGCACATCCTCGGCGCGGCGGGTGATCAGCGTGCGGGGCCGCACCACCTCCGGAAAATTCTGAAAGTACATCTTGTTCTGGCAGTTGAACAGCGTGTCGGGGTGGTTGAGCACGATCACTCCCTGCTGCAGGGCCACCTTGCCGAACACCACTCCGGCCAGCTGCGCCCAGGGCCGCGCCTCAATGTCGACCGAAGGGTCGTTGCGAATCCAGAGCACGTCCAGGTCGTGGGCCGTGATCACCACTGCCTCGTTCTGGACATCCTGTAGTGCTGCCAGGTAATCGGCAGCCGACGCCACCTCGTGACTAACCGTGCGGGCGCGGGCACCCATGTGCCCTTCGGGGAAGTAAATCAAATCGCCTACCCCGGCCAGGTAAACCGTGTGGCCCAATTGCTGCGCCCGGAAGGCCAGGTGCACCGTGGTGTAGATGGCGGTTTCGGTGGCCACGTCGTTGACGATGAAGGCGAGTTTCATAGAAGATTGTGAGGGATATATTCTCTTATAAATCAATTTGAGGCTATAATGTTCTTTGCTACTGCGGCGATCCGTAGCGAACTGCTTTGGCTTTTAGTACTACCAACTGAGCAGACTCGCCAGTCATGTCTAAATCGTGAAACACGATAGCGTCGGCCCCCACCGCCTGGGCTTTTTCAATGATTGCTCGCTTCACCTTCTTTTGGTTAACTGCCGTACCGCGGTTGGCCAAGGTGCCGATCACTTGATAAGATTGCCCAATCTGGTCTTCGTCGTAAAACACGTCTACGGTCTGAGCCTGATAGGGAGGAAACGTTTCGCCGGAATAGAATATGCGGGGTGCGCAACTGCTAACAGTAGTAAGCAGAAATAATGGTAAGAGCGTTTTCATCGTGGGTAGGGTTAGGTGTCAAATCGGTACAATGAAACTAATTCAAATTTGAGGCCACATACCCACTTTCTATCCTTTCACCAGCGCCAGCACATCATACCCCTGCTTAAGTGCCGCCAACTTTTGCTGCGCCTCGGCACGTTGCAGATACCGGGGCAGCAGCGCGGGCGGACGCAGAATCTCACGCTCCGTCAGCTCCTGAATCACCGGGATGTGCTTGACGGCAATTTTGCCCGACAACAGCGGCGTGAGGGCGTGACCCTGCTGCAAGTACTCAAGCAGGCGCACGAAGCCCCGCAGGTAAACAATATCCTTCATGAAGCCGCCGCTCTGGTAGATGCGGGCCACGGTCTCGAAGGCCACCGCCGGGGCGCAGTGGTGCTCTTCTACCAGCGTGCTATACGCCTGGGCAAACGGCACGCCCTCCAGCCGGTTGGCCCCGGTGATCACCCGCTCGGCCAGCAGCCGCAGTCGCTCGGCGTCCAGTCCGCCCACCAAATACTCGGCCAGCACGGCCAGCCCCTCCTGCAACTCGTCGTAGTCGGCCAGGCCGTAGCGCATCAGGGTCATGGGTTGCTGGCTACCGTTGTGGAAAGTGAGCACGTGGGTGCCAATCTCGTGCTGCACCAGGGCCTCCACGCGGCTGGGACGCACCCTGGTGGTGGGAGTGAGAAACAGCCGTCCCCGCGACACCAGCACGCCCGGCACATCATCCTGAATGAAAATTTCCGATGTGAAAGAGGAATCGAGTGTTCTGAAGTAGTCGAACTCAGCGCGTACGCGATCAGCGAAGGCCTGCGGCGATACGGTGGCTTCTTCCTTGTCCGGTACCAACACCTCGGCCAGAATGCGGCGGGCCAATTGTAATAGGTCGGCATCGACGGTTTGGTACAGGCGGATGCTGCTGTAGAAGAAATCGTCGGTGCCGCGCTCCTGCAGCATGTCGAGCTGCTTGCCGAGCTCATTGCGCTTGTCGCGCAGCAAAAACGACAGGGCCGGATCGTGCACCTCGTCGATCTCAACGCCGTAGAGCCGCTTCTTGAGCCGCTCGGGGTCCACGGGCAAGATGCGGTAGTAGAAGGTGGGCATTCGGCGAAAGCCGCCCCGCTGAAATTCTTCCCAGGCCACTTCGCTGTTGATGGCCGACACCAGCAGCAGAAAGTCGAACTCCCGCTCAATGGCCGCCAGTTGCTGGTCGGCGCGCCGAAACGCCTCGTCGACCGAACTGCGCCCCAGCATGCCCGGACTGCTCACCGCAAAACTGGTTTGCACCCGAATGAAATCGTAGACCACCTGTCGCAGCGCCTCCGAAAAAGTGCGACGAAACTTCCGAAACAGCACCGGCACCTTTTTCTTCTGCGCCGAACGGAAATAGACCGAAGGGAGCGTGAGATGCAGGCACAGGCTACCGGTTTCTTCCAACCACCTCCGGTCGACCACGGGGTCGGCAATGCTCGAGTAGTGTCGGACGGGCGGCGCCTGTTGCAGGGCGGGCAGGGCAACCAACGCCGCTTCCAGTTGCTGGGCCAGGGGGGCCACCGCCTCCTGGTCGTAGCCGATGCTTAACTCATGATCGGTGGGTTCGCCCACGCGGATGTCCACAATCAGGAAAGACCCGTAGTCGCCCGCGCGCTGCTCGATCAACGAGCGAATGAGTTGCCGCGCCTCCGCGGAGAGGGTTTGTTGGTGAGGGAGCACCAGGTAGGCCGCTTCGCCCCGCACCAGTTCGCTCAGGTCAAGCCCGTCGGCGGGCTGATGAAACACCAGCAGAAAGGGCAGCGCGCGGTCGAGCTGTAACCAACTGCCGGGCGCAATGGGATAGCGGGCGGGGAGATGGTCGGCGGATAAATCCAGCAAAGAGCGTCGTTCAAAGTGCATACGGGGAAGTAAGAAGGAAGCAGCGCGAGAAGTTCCGGCAACGTCAGTATTCTGCCTTAACAATTGCTATTCATTGACGGTTATTCTGGCAATACTAAGCACCTCAATCAAGATTAATGCCTAACCGTCCCGCACTATGAACGCTCTTAACCGCATCAATGGCCGCCGCTGGGGAGTGGTGGCGTTGTATCTGATCACCGTGTTTGTCAACTATGCCTCCACCGCTTTCTTGTTTGGCGATAGCGATACGGGCGACGTGTCGGACAAGTACAGCACCCTGTTCACTCCGGCGGGCTACGCCTTTTCGATCTGGGGGCTCATTTACTTAGCCCTGGGCGCTTACGTGGTGTATCAGGCCTTCTGGGCACGGCAGGACCAAAATCTTTACGACCGGCTGGCCCCCTGGCTGATGGTGAACCTGCTGGCCAATAGCCTGTGGTTGCCTACCTTTCAGTACGAACTGATTGCCCTGAGCGTGGTATTTATGCTCATTATTCTAGGCACCCTAATTCAACTGCAAATCATTCTGACGCAAGACACCACCCTGCCCGCCCGCGAGCGCGCCGGGGTGCGGGTGCCGTTTAGTTTGTACCTGGGCTGGATCTCGGTAGCCACCATCACCAACCTGGCCGTGTTTGTGAAGTACAGCGGCTGGGAAATTCCGGCCGCCAGCGAATCAACCTGGGTGGTGATCATGGCGGTGGTAGGAGCATTGCTGGCATTCTTGGTGGCCCGCGCCACCCGTGACTGGATTTACCCACTGGTGTTTGGGTGGGCCTACGTTGCCATCGCGGTGAAGCAGTCGGACAACGAACTTATTTATCCGGTGGCCCTCGGACTCGCCGCCGCCCTGGCGGTGCTTGGCGCGGTGACGCTGGTGCGGAATCAAAAGAAACAGCGCGTAGCAGCTTGATCAACCAACAGACCTATGACAAATTCATCAACGTTTCCTTCGGAAATTACTTATCCTGACGCGTGGCATGATAAACCCTTGTATGACAGTTTGTATCGAGTTTTCAACACCTCAGTAAGCACAAACGAAGGCTATTTATTGAATTAGTTTAACTTTTTCCTGCTATATGTGAAAAAGAAAGGGTGATTTGCAGAAATTCTCTTATCTTCCCGTGTCGTTAACTCAGTAGTTTGTCGTGAAAAAAAGGGTATGGATTCCTCTGCTCATCCTGGGTCTACTCATTATCACCTACTTTGCCGGCCCCGTCCCTACCGATGCGGACTATTCGCTGCTCTGGCCTTCGCTTCCCACCTCCTTAACTGATCTGGAAAACTACGTTGCACGCACCGAAGCTCAATTTCCGGTGCGCGAAGACAACCAGGCGCGTATCCAGTGGCATGATTCCTCTCGGCAGGTGACGGAGTACAGCTTGGTGTATCTACACGGCTTTGCGGGTAGCTACCGCGACGGCTACCCACTCAACGTGAATGTGGCCGACGCCTTCGGGGCCAATCTTTTTCTGGCCCGGTGGGCGGGTCACGGACTCTTGCCCTCTGACGCGCTGCGGGGCTTTTACGCCGAGGCCGCCTGGCGATCAGCCAAGGAGGCACTGGCCGTCGGCCGTCGCATCGGTCGCAAGGTGATTATCCTGAGCACCTCCACGGGCGGCACCCTGGCCATGAAGTTGGCCGCCACCTACCCCGATTCGGTGTTTGCGCTCATCAACATCTCGCCCAACGTGCGCGACGACCAGTTTGGTGCCTCGCTGCTGAACACCCCCTGGGGACACGAGATTGCCCACGCGGTGTCGCTGGGAAAGCACCGCCACATCACCCATCCCGAGCCAATAGCCGCCCAGTACTGGGACACCATCTACCCGGCCGAAGATCTGGTGAACCTTCAGGTGCTGGTGGAAACCACCATGACCGAGGAGACGTTTGCCAGCATCACCTGCCCGGTGCTCACCGTGTACTATCACAAAAGCTTCTGGGAAGAAGACGATCGGGTTGAGATTGATGAGTACCCCTGGATGCACGAAACGTTGGGCACTCCTGATTCGCTGCACGCGCTGGTGGCGCTTAGTGAACCCGGCACCCACTTTATTGGCAGCGCCATCAAATCGAAGGATTACCTAACCGCCCAGCAGGAAATCATTGATTTCTGCCAGCAACGGCTGGGCATGAAGTCGGTGGCCGACCCCGCCGCTGTCACGAAACCGGCGGCCGCCGTGAACCTTTACGGTAACCGCCGGTTAGCTCCTTATTCTTTTATCTCTTCTTCTTTTCGTGTGGAATCATTTTTTACCGTACTCGGTTTTGCGCTGATCGGCTTCCTGGGGTTCTGGGCCTGGTACGCGCGCCGCCCCATTTACAAAGTGCCAAAACCATTTCCGGCCGAGTGGCGCACCTTGCTTGAGCAACACGTGCACTTCTATCAGAACCTCGATGAGGCAGAGCGCCGCCGCTTCGAGAAGAAGGTGCGCAACTTCCTACAGTCGGTCCGCATCACCGGGGTGCGCGTACCGGTAGAGGATCTGGACCGGTTGCTGGTGGCGAGCAGTGCGGTGATTCCGTTGTTTGCCTTCCCCACCTGGGGCTACCACTACCTGCACGAGGTGCTGCTGTATCCAGCGGCCTTCGACCGTGATTTCTCTACTGAAAATCCTAAAGAAGTGATCACCGGCATGGTGGGCAGCGGGCGCAACATGGAAGGTGTGATGATTCTGAGCAAGCAGAGTTTGCACCGGGGCTTTGACAACGCTACTAGCAAGCACAACGTGGGCATCCACGAGTTTGTGCACATTCTGGACAAACAGGACGGCAGCATCGACGGGGTGCCCGCCGTGCTGAACAACGAGAAAGATATTGACCCCTGGCTACAACTGATGCACCGCGAGATGGGCCGCATTCGCAAGAAAAAGAGTGATATTGATGCCTACGCCGCCACCAACGAGCAGGAATTTCTGGCGGTGGCCAGTGAGTACTTCTTCGAACAGCCTAAGCTCTTTGAGCAAAAGCACCCTGAGTTATATCGCATGCTGCGCCGGGTGTACCACCAAAACATGACGAAGCGTTTGCGCAACCCTTTTAAGAGACGCCGCCGCGTGGGGCGCAACGCCCCCTGCCCCTGCGGCTCGGGTGATAAGTTCAAGCACTGCTGTATGGCTAACTAGTGTCTCTGAGATGAATGATCGACTTTATTTTTATCGGACATTGCGCCACAAAAGAAACCTTTATGCCTAGTCAACACCCCGCTACCCGTTGCGTGCACGCCGGGACCGAGCACCACGATCCACGCCACGGCGTGAACACCCCGGTGTACACTTCGTCGGCCTTCGGCTACCTGGATACCGACGAAAACCAGTACCCGCGCTATTACAACACTCCTAACCAGCGCACGGTGGTGGACAAACTCTGCGCGCTAGAGCAGGGCGAAGCGGGGATTTTGTTCGGGTCGGGCATGGCGGCCATCAGCACCACGCTGCTGGCCTTGCTGCAAGCAGGCGACCACCTGCTATTGCAAAGCAATTTGTACGGCGGCACCTACCACTTCGTGACGGCCGAACTGGAACGGCTCGGCATCGCTTACACGTTGGCGGACGCGTCGGACGCCAACAATTTCGCCGCGGCGGTGCAACCCACTACGCGCGTCATCTACGTGGAAACGCCCTCTAATCCGCTACTCAAGATCACCGACCTGCGCGCCGTGGCCCAACTGGCTCAGCACCGAGGGTTGATATCGGTGATTGACAATACCTTTGCTTCGCCCATCAACCAAAATCCGCTGGCGCTGGGCATCGACGTGGTGATCCACAGTGGCACCAAGTACCTAGGCGGACACAGCGACCTGTGCTTCGGAGCGGTGGTGACTTCCGCGACGCTGCGCGAACGAATTCATCGGCGGGCCATCAACCTGGGAGGGAGCATCAACGCTACCACCGCCGCCCTGATCGAGCGAAGTATGAAAACCCTGCACTTGCGCGTGCAGCAGCAGAACCACAACGCGCAGCGAGTAGCCGAATTCTTAGAGCAACACCCCGCCGTGCGCACGGTGCACTATCCCGGACTGCCGCATCACCCGGGGCACGCTGTCGCTCGGGAGCAGATGAGCGGCTTCGGCGGCATGCTTTCGTTCGTGCCCGAGGTAGCGGATTTATCAGAGGCAGTGGCGCTGATGCGCCGATTGCGCCTCATCACTCCGGCGCTTAGTCTGGGAGGGGTAGAATCACTGATCTGCTCTCCGGCCCAAACGTCGCACAGCAAACTCACGCCCGCCGAGCGGCGGCAGGCCGGAGTAGAAGACGCCCTGCTGCGGGTTTCGGTGGGCATTGAGGACACTGACGATCTGGTTGAAGATTTGAAGCAGGCGCTGGTGGGAGTACAGCGTAACAGCGTTGAGCAGACCTACTGTTGAATTCATCTGAGACAAATCTTCTCGCTGGCATAGCGTTATAAATGGTTCCTGAAAATTACTTCAATTACTAGTTTATAACTTTTCTATATAAGTCGAAATTCGAGATTCTTTGGTTTATCAGCAACAATTTTTCCAAACAATTCAAAGTTTAAACGATTTTTTTGGTACGTTAGCCGACCCGCTTAACTTTAGAGGGACACTATTTTTAGTTGATACTTGGTCGTTAGCGTCCAACCGTACGCTACCAACAAAGGCATTTTTTGAACCGCTATTTTCACTTCATAATTCTCTACAATCATGCACCAACACACCACCAACGGACCCGAAGGGTCTACTATTTTAGGCATCGCCATTGTCGGACTAGGCGGAGCCGTCGCCACCACTGCCGTGGCCGGTAGCCTGCTCATCCGCCGCGGTGATCAGAGCAAAGTGGGGTTACCCCTGGCCGAGTTCGATCACCTGAACCTAACCGCCTACGACCACCTGCGCTTCAGGGGATGGGACCTCTTTGACGACAACCTGTACGAAGCTGCCCGACGGCACAAGGTGCTCGATAACGAGCAGCTCTCGATCATCAAAGAAGAACTGCAGGCAATCACCCCCTGGTCGGCCACGGCCAACCAGGCCTTCTGCGCGGGAGTGACCAACGGCGAAACCAGCCGGGCCACCCTGCGCGATCACGTGGCGCAAATCCAGCAAAACTTGCTCGAGTTTGCCGACGAAGTCGGTGGTTCGCTCGTGGTGATGAACCTGGCCTCTACCGAGCACGCCGTCGATGTTTCTGACGCTGTTTTCCAGACAATTGATGGCTTTGAGCAAGCCCTGGACGAAAACTCTCCGCTGATTTCTCCGGCCATGTTGTACGCCTACGCGGCCATCGAGCAGGGCATTCCCTACGCCAACTTCACGCCCAGCATGGCGGTTGACATTCCGGCCTTGATCGAGCTGTCGGTGCAAAAGGGCGTTCCGGTGGCCGGTAAAGACGGCAAAACCGGGCAGACGTTCGTGAAAACGGTGCTGGCCCCGGCCCTGCGCGCCCGCGCCCTGCACGTCGACGGCTGGTTCTCGACCAACATTCTGGGCAACCGCGACGGACAAGCCCTGGATAAACCCGAGTCGTTACGGTCTAAAATCAATACTAAGGGCAGCGTGCTGGATGCCTGCCTGGACTATCCGGTAGAAAACCACATCGTGCACATCCACTACTACAAACCCAAGGGCGACGACAAAGAAGCCTGGGATCACATCGACGTGTCGGGTTTTCTGGGCTACAAGATGCAGATCAAGGTCGATTTCCTGTGCAAAGACTCTATCCTGGCCGCCCCGCTGGTCATTGAGATCTGTCGCTGCCTGGATCTGGCCCACCGGTGCGGCGAGGGTGGTCCGATTGCCGAACTGGGCGCATTTTTTAAGGCCCCACTCACCGTCGACGGCAGCATTCCCGAGCACCGTTTCCCCGTGCAACAAACCATTTTGCTGGAGTGGCTCAACCGACTCAGCGAGCAAGCCCCAGCCCCGGTTGACGCGGAGGCGGAGGTTGTGGAGGCGGAGTGATCCATGGAAGCCACAACGCCCACGGCCGACGGGGGGGCACTGCAACGATTGCGTCCCCTGCTCATCGAGCTGGAGGACCTAAAGCGGCAGCAACCGGCGCATTACGCACGGAGCATCGCCTCGGCGCTCTTTGTCGAGAGTTGGCAGCGACTGCTGGCGGGAGAATGGGTTGATCACGTTGCTGCCACCATCACCACGAAGGCCCTTGTTGCCCTGTTGCTACCGGGTTGTGACGCGCACTTTGCCCAGGAAGCGGGGCTAGACAAATCAGCGTTGGTTGATATTTACCAAAAAGCACTGCGCACCAGCACGCACGAGCGGGTAGATAACGCGCTGCGCGGCTTGTTTTCTCGAAGTGTTGCTCCGCTGGTTGAGGAATACTTTGCGGAAGCAACGGATGATAAGATACCCATTACCGACTTTCAGAAGCAAGCCTGGTTCGTGGACGTGCTGGGCCGACAACCCCGAGCGGGAGCGACCAAGCCGGGGCGACCACGCCTGCTGCTGCTGCCACCGGAGATGCACTCCGACCACTGCCTGATCACCGCCGTGTTCGCGGTGTTGCTATCACCGGCATTCGGAGCACCAGTCGGCTTGCCGTTTCTCACGGGCTTGTCGCACCACCTGCACAACGCGGTGCTGCCCGACTGCGGATTCGGCGGAGAAGTGCTGTTGGACGCATGGCTCCCGGCTATCATTGATCAGGCCCGGAATAAGGCGTTGGCTGGCCTGGAACCCGCCCTGGCGCAGCGGGTACGCGAGGCAATTGGTAGGCACGAGAATCTTCAGTTGGCCGAGGGACGAGCCGCCAGCGCGGCCGACGTGCTCGACCGGGTGTTAGACGTGCAGTGGCGTACCCGCGCAGCCAATGTCAGAGACGAAGATATTTTAGATGAACTAGACTTGGTGCACGAGGGGCCCATCCAGCAGTTTCAAACAGAAATACTTAGCGCTACCCACGTGTGGCAACGGCGCCGAGCATAATACTTTAACCTTGCATACTACTTCGGAAAGCACAGTGTCTAAGCAAGCAGTTGATCAAACCCGCGCGGTGGAACTGATTAGTCCGCACAACGGAAATCTGCTCACCCCGTACGCCCCCAATCTACTGAGCGACGGCGAACTGCGGTGGCCGGTGGTGGAGGGCATTGCCTACCTGCGGCCCAAGCACTCCGTGCGCGAAGCCGCCGTTGCTTTGCTGCAGAAAAACCGGACGCAGGAAGCCCTCACCGTTTTGCTCCAGGATCAGGATCCGTTTGCTCCGTTGCCTCCTCCCAGCACCGAAACAACGCGAGAACTGATCGACGATCCAACCATTAGCCTCCGGACTGCGCTGCAAATGCTTAACTACGGACCGGTGGCCGATTATTTTGCCCACCGCTGGGCCACGCCCACCTTCTTGTCGGGCCTGGCGCTGTTGCAGCTAACCGCGCAGGCCCAGCGGCCGGTGGTGGAAATTGCTTGCGGCATGGGCCATTTCCTGCGAACGCTGCGAGCCAACGGCGTGGCCACCGTCGGAGTCGATCTGGTATTCTCTAAACTCTGGCTGGCGCGTCGCTATCTGGGAACAAAGGGAACGCTCGTCTGCGGTGACACCAACGCGTTGCCGCTGCGCAGTCAGCAACCGACCACGGTTTTTTGTCACGATGCTTTCTACTTTTTTGAGAATAAAGAAGCCGTGCTGCTGGCGCTACGAAGATTAGCGGCCGGTGGCCCCCTAGCGCTAGGACACGTGCACACCGATGCCGTCGACCACGGCGTGGCGGGCACGCTGCGGTCGGCCAAAGCCTACGGTCGAATGGCAAATGACCCTGTCCAATTTTATGACGACAGAGCGCTCACCACCGCTTGGCTAAGGCAGCAAGCGCCCTCGACCCAAGCGATTGACGAGTTGCGTGAAGCCGAAGCGGTCGCGTGGATAGAGGGCGAGGTAAACTCCTTGCCGTTTCCGCTGGATTGTCCGGCTTGCCCGTTGTCTCGCAATCCTTTGCTGGCCCCGGATGGTAGTGTTCAGTGGCCTACCGAGCGCTTTCGAGACGAGTACGAAGCGGATGCTTCCTATCTTCGGGAAAGCACCTCGCCCAACGACAACGGGGAAGCGTTAGAAGCCGGAGAGCGAGCGCGTTTGTTCAGAAACCGAATTTTGTTAGACCTTCCCCCCGCATGGTAGACCAACTCAAACTAGGCATTGTGGGCTTTGGCTGGGTAGCCCGCGACTATATGGCACCGGCCATTCGGCAAAGCGAGCGGGTGGTGCTCACCGCGGTGTGCAGTGCGCATACCTCAGATATGGCTGACTTGCCCAAGGAAGTGGCGCAGTTCACCAACTTGGCCGATATGCTTCAGCAAACCTCAATCGACGCGGTGTACATCGCCACTCCCAACCACCTGCACGGCGCCCAGGCGGTGGCGTGTCTGGAAGCCGGGCGGCACGTGCTGTGCGAAAAACCGATGGCCACCACTCCCGAAGACGCCGAAGCGATGGTGCGGGCGGCGCAGCGGAGCGGAAAGGTGTACGCCACCGCCTTCGACCAGCGCTTTCATCCGGCCCATCGGGTCATTCAACAGTTGGTTCAGAACCAGCTGCTAGGCACCATCACCCAGGTGAAGATCGACTACGCCTGCTGGTTGCCTGCTGATTGGGCACCGGACAACTGGCGCGTAGACCGCCGCAAGGCGGGCGGGGGGGCCATCATCGACCTGGCACCGCACGGCTTGGACTTGTTGGAAACCTTGCTGAATGATCGCATTGTTGAACTGACGCTGTACGCTCAACGAGCCGTGCACTCCTACGCGGTGGACGACGGCGGAGTGCTGCTGCTGCGTTTTGCGCGCGGCACGCTGGGCACGCTGCACGTAGGCTACAATCGGCCGGAAACGTTTCCGCGCCGACGCCTGGAAATTATTGGCACCGAACGGATGCTGGTGGCCGAAAACACCCTAGGACAAGATGCAGGAGGTGCCCTGCGACTGTTTCGAGCCAGCGGCGAGCGCGAGCAGCGGGTGCCGTTCAACACCAAAGTATCGCCCTTCGTGCATCAAATTAACGACTTCGCGGATCAAATTCTGCTAGGAAAACGTCCCCAACGGATGCCCGAGGATGACCTTCGCTTGTACAATCTGCTCCACTACGCGTTAGCCAACGCTGATGAGCAACCGCAATTGCATCATTCAACTTAAAACCTTATGGCCCTAACCCACTACGCTTGCACCCACTGCGGCAGTTGGATTCTCTGGTTCGACACCCGCGAGCCCGTCTACTGTGCCAACTGCATGGACGTGCGCAACGCCCTGCCCGACGAAGATTTCACTTATCTGCCCATCGCCGAAGCGCCCGGAAAGTATACCACCCACTGGCGCGAGGTGCTGCCCGGCCTGTGGGATTTTTGGACTGAGCCTCAGCTAGGGCTAGGCTCGCACGGCTGGTTGATCCAGCGTGATACAGGCAACATTGCCTTCGAGGCCGCGCCTTACTACACGCCGGAAGCTTTTGAAAAAATTACCAAACTAGGCGGGATAAGTATTCTATCAGCTTCGCACCCGCACGGCTACGGGGCGTTGTGGCAGTTGCAAGAAGCTTTTTCGCCGCAGCTCATTATCCACAAAGATGATCTGGAGCATACCAAGGCCTTTCGGGTGAATCGCCCCATCGATGACCGTGAGGTGCTCGACGAGCAGCGGGTGATGCTTCGCTTGGGCGGACACTACGACGGGCAAACGGCGCTCTACGACGGAGAGAGGAAAATTCTGTTCGCGGGCGATGCCTTAAAGATTGACTTTGACGAGCACGAAGTGCCCCGCGCCCTGAGCTGCCACAAGGGCTATCACTACCACATTCCGCTTACCCGCGATGAACTGCTGCATTACCAGGAAGTGTTTTCCACCTTCGATTTCGAGCACGTGTGCACTCCCTTCGAGTTCGGGCGGGGCGTGTCGCAACGGCAGGCGATGGCGCTGATCAACCACTTGTTACAAACCGAACCGCACACCCAGCCGGTGCCGATCAAACAGCTACTGCCATGAACGAGTCTTATCTACAAAGTATATTACAAATTTACCAGGATACCCTGCCCGTGGGCCAACTGGAAAGTTTTCGCATCGATCCCATCGACTACCTCGAAGTGCCCATTGTGGATGTCACTTTCCTTCCCAAGCCTTATCAAAGGTTGTACAACGGTGTTGGGTACGGTGAAAGCGAACTACAGGCGCAGTTGAGCGCCTTTGGGGAGATGTATGAGATCATGGCGATCTCGGAGGCTTTCTTATCCGCTCCCCAGCAGAAGGGTAGCTACCGGGAAATGGCTCGACGGCAGGGGGCTGAACAGGTCATTGATCCGCTTACGATGGTGCTTCCCGCCGGATCGCCCTACACGCCCGACACACCCCTGCGGTGGACCGAGGTGAAACGACTGTCGGACGATGCCCCCGCCTGGGTGCCCAGCGAATTTGTGACCAACATCCAGGCCGACGTAGCGTATCCTGGTCAACTCACCACCGCCATCACCAACGGCGACGGGGCGGGTGAGTCGCGCGAACGGGCGCTACTGCACGGACTGCTGGAACTGCTGCAACGGGACGGCAACTGCGATTCATTCCGGGCGCTGGACCAGGGTAAGGTCATTGACGTGAACGGCATTGCGCCCGCTACCCGCCAACTGATGGACCAGATGAAGGCCAAGGGGCTCACGGTGATTCCCAAACTGGCCCGCCTGACCTGCGGATGCGTGAGCGTCTACGCTGTGGGCAACGACCGCTCCGACGATCCGTTTCCGCTCAGCGTGACCGCCTGCGGCGAGGCCGCCGACCCAGACTTCGACCGAGCCATGTACAAAGCGGTGCTGGAATGCGCTTCTTCCCACGCCCGCAAGCTTTTTTATCACTGTTCGTTCGACCGAAAAAGCAAGATTGCCCCTCCGGACTACATCGAAAAATATACCAATACCCTGGTACTGGAAGAAGAAGAGCCCCAGGCCCTAGCGGCAATGGTGGAATGGCTATCGCTGAGCCGCGAGCAACTGTACCAGCGGCTAGCCGACACGGTATTTTCCCAAAAGGAGATTGTTAGCCCGGATGACTTCCCTCGTTTTGCGGCGGAGGATATCGGCGAGCGACTGCGAACCGTGCGGCAGGGCATTGCCACTGAAGGAATGGAGGCGTATTACTTTGCCGCTACGCCCGCCGACCACCCGGTGCAGGTAACTAAAGCAATCGTGCCGGGCATGGAGATGGAACTGGGAAGCTACCACCGCCTCGGGGCGCGGGGAGTGCAACGCCTGATCAACCGACCGGACGAACTGATTAGTCGCACGGCCGGGGCTGGCAAAGCACGCGTGCGACTCACCAATGCGCAGGAAGAAGCCGTGGGCGGGCCGTGCTGGTTAGATGTTGAGCGGTTAGACGAGCGGGTGGCTCCGTTGTACCCACTGTATCGAGAACCCTCGGAGCACGCGGCCCCTTTCGCGCTAGAAAACGGATATTTTGAGCAAGAAAGAGTATAAACTCCTTCAGTCGGGCGCGTTCGTAACCCAATCTCGGGCTTCGCAACGTACTTCTAGTTAATCTAATGATTCAAACTATGCCACCAAAACCCCTACGCTACGCTTGGAACACCAACGGCTGCGCCAACCACCGCCTCTACGACGCCATCGAACTGGTGGCCGACGCGGGTTATGACGGGCTCGCCCTCACCCTCGACTGGCACCATCTGGACCCCTTCGCTGACGATTGGCAGCGGCAAACCGAGCGCTTGCGTACGGTGCTAGATGATAAACAGCTGGGCAGCGTGATCGAAACCGGCGCGCGTTTTTTGCTAAACCCCAAAGTAAAGCACGAGCCTACGCTCATCAATCCCGAAAAAGCAGGGCGCCAACACCGGGTAGCGTTTCTAAAACGAGCCGTAGACATTGCTGCTATTTTGAAATCAGAAGCGGTATCGTTCTGGGCGGGGGTACGGCAGTCGGCCGTTTCGTCCGAACAGGCCAACCAGTGGCTCGCCGAAGGCATCGGCGAACTGCTCGACTACGCTCAACAGCAACGGGTGACCCTGGCCGTGGAGCCCGAGCCGGGCATGCAGATCGAAACCATCGCCGATCTGGAGCGCATTAGAACCAGTTTGCCCACGGCGGTCCGCGATGGTCTAACCCTAGCCCTGGACGTGGGGCACGTGTGGGTGACCGGCGAGATGGACCCCGCCGACGCCGTGCGTACGTACGGAAAGAGCTGCGGTACTGCCGCCATCGAGGGCATGAACCGGGGGGTGCACGAACACCTGCCCGTGACCCAGGGCGACATGGACGTGGCGGGTATTATTCGCCGCTTTCAGCAGATTGAATTCGACAAACTGATCTGTGTAGAGTTGTCGCGCGACTCGCACCGGGCCCATCAGTCCATTGGAGAAACGATTGAAGTACTAAAGAAAATGGAAAGGGCATAAAACCCGAACGCTGAGGCGTTTGTAGCGCGCGTTGCCCCTTCGTTATTTTTGAAACCGTACGCGTTACAAACGCGCACTATTTTATTAATTGCCATGAGAATCTGTTTCCTTTCCCGCCGTTACTTTCCCGCTGTGTCGGGCATGAGCGTGTACGCACGCAACATGACGCGGGCGCTGGCCGAGCGGGGCCACGAGGTGGTGATGATCAGCCAGTACCGCCAAGACGAGCGGGGCGTGGGCATTTACGGGGGCGGCCCGCCCCCCGCCGAACCCTGGATGCAGGTGCACGGACTGCGCTCGTTTGGTGAAGAACGCGCCGACGCCCAGACTCCCGCCGACTTCGAGGGCGACACCCAGGCGATGATTGAAGAAGCCTTTCGCCACCACCGACGAAAGCCCTTCGACGTGGTACACGCGCAGTACTGCTACCCCACCGGACTGGCCGCACTCGAGGTCAGCCGTCAGTTGAATATTCCGAGCGTGGTGTCCATTCAGGGAGGCGACGGCCACTGGGTGGGTTTGTGCTGCACCACCCACCGGCGGGCCATGCAGGCCGTGCTCAACCACGCCACCGCGCTAGTGATCGGTTGCCGCAGCTTTGCCAACGAGGTGGTGCACAATCACGGCATTCCGCTGGAGCGCCTCACCATCGTGCCGGGGGCTACCAACGTGAATCAGTTTAAACCGGCTCAACCCATCGGAGCGCTGCGCGAACCGGCCCGGCTCCTTTACCACGGGCGAGTGGACCAGCGCAAAGGGGTGCTGGACTTTGTGCGCGCGGGGCGGCAGTTGCTGGACACCGGTGAGTCGGTGCGCCTGATTATCTCGGGCATTGGTCCGGATGCCGAAGCCGCCCGCCGGTTGGTGAGCGAACTGAAAATGACCGAACAAACCGACTTTCTGGGAGCGGTGCCCTACCACGAAGCTGCCCGCGTGTACGCCCGGGGCGATCTGTTTGTGTCGCCTACCTACGCCGAGGGTTTCTCCAATACTATTTTGGAGGCTATGGCCAGCGGTTTGCCCATTGTTTCTACCCGCACCGTGGGGGTGGTCGACTGCCTGGAAGACGGAGTGAACGCCGCGTTGGTGGAACCCGGCGACGTGGATGCCCTTGCCCAGGCCACGCAGCGGATGCTGTACGATGAAACCTATCGGGTAGGGTTGGCGCAGCGGGCCTACGAAGAAGTGCTTAGCAAGTACTCGTGGCCGGTGGTAGCAGAGCGATTAGAAGGCATTTACCAGAAAGTGCGCAACACTGACCTTGATCACGCTTGGCAAGGAACATACAATATCGAGTCTACCGTAGTGGAGGCCGACCTGAGTTGCCGGTTCCGCCAGGACCCTCATTTGCTATGAAGATTGCGTTGCTATCGCCTCACCTCGACGACGCCGTGTTTTCGGTGGGCGGCCTGATGGCCGCCCTGGCCGACCAGGGCCACGCACTGCACTTGGTGACCTGCTTCACCCGCTCAGTGCCGCACCCTACCGGCTTCGCGCTGGCCTGTCAGCTCGACAAGGGTTTGTCGGCCGAGGTAGATTACATGCAGTTGCGTCGGGAAGAGGACGCCCGCGCCTGCGCACTGTTGCGTGCCGAACCGCACTGGCTTGATCTGCCCGAAGCGCCGCACCGGGGCTACCACTCGGCGGCGGCCTTGTTCGGTGATTTTGTGGAAGCGGACACGGTTCAATCCGAATTGTACAAACAATTAGAGAATGCGCTAGCGAAGATCAAACCTGATCTGGTTCTTTCTCCGGAGGGCATCGGTAACCACGTGGACCACCGGCGGGTGCGGAGGGCGGTGGACCGTTTGCAAGAACGGTTTTCCGGCTCCCGTTTTCTGCGCTGGTACGACGAACCTTATCTATCGCGCCACCCTGAGCATTACCCCGAACGGGTGACCGCCAACCAAAAGCCGGGTTGGGAAGTGCTTCGGCAGCGGGCGGCTTCTGCTGATGATACCGCAGTCTGCGTAGATGTAGGAGGCTGGGCGGACCGAAAGATCGCGGCCTGCGCAGCCTACGCCACGCAGGTAGGTTTTCAGTTTGGGGGGGCAGAACTCATTCGGAAGGGTTTGGAAAGGCGGGGGCGGCTTACCGAACTGCTGGTTTGACTAAACTTTATTCTGATTTTGCTAAAAACATCATTTCACTAAGCTACCGCTAGTCAGTGACCTTTACTTCTATATTGATTCTTCCATCGGAGCCATCGGTGCCGACAATCTCTAACACCCGCAGGATGCCGTAGCGATTGTCTACGGTTCTGAAAGCAAAAAGGTCCCCGGCCGCGAGGTCATTGATCTGCCCTACGTCCCCGCTAGAAATGTCATACTCCCGCACCAATACGGAGGCGTCAGCTTTGGTGATCGCATTGAAACCCTCTAAAGTAAGGTTATTTGTCGGGCGGAAGGCCGTTGCGTTCACATCGTTCCAGTTAGCGCCCGTGCTGGTCAGATCGTAAATCTCCTTGGGATACTCAGCCGGTGACGCCAGGGAAGCCCGGTTTGTGGTCCCGTAGTAGTAACCAAAGTCAATGTCAGCCGAAGTGACACTGGCCCCGCGCACGACATCCTCTACGGAATAAGTTAAGCCATTGTCGGCACTAAAGAAAGTCTCGGAGGTTCGCGTGCCCACCACATTATCCGGGTCCTTGAGCGGAGCGGCTAGAAGCACGGCATCGTACGCTGCCGCTCTTCGGGGCAACAACACTTCGTCAATAATATGCACAATTCCGTTACCGGTTTCAATATCAGCGCTAGTGATGATGGCATCATTGACCATCACCGTGCTGCCCGATCGGGCGAACACCACCCGCAAGCCATCGGTAGTCGCTGTCTCTGCCACTAGGTCGTTGTCGAGGTCCTCGGCTTCTGCCCGTCCGTTAATCACGTGATAGAGCAAAATGTCTTCTAGGTTGCTTTGGGCCAACAAATCACCGGTACTTACCCCCAACTGGGCGGCCAGTGCCGCAAATGCGTCGTTGGTGGGGGCAAAAATGGTAAACGGGCCACTGCCCTGGAGGGTGGTTAGCAGATCAGCTTCTCGCAGGGCAGCCACCAAAGTGCTCAGGTTGCTCGTAGCCAAAGCCGCATCAGCCACCGTATTGTATCCTACGCTAACAACCAGTCGTTCGGTGACCCCACCGCCCGAAAACGTGAGGGTGGCTTCGTCTCCGAAACTTCCTCCTACGGTGACGGTAATTGAACCGCCGGAAGTGAAAGTACTGTTGGCAGGTAAGGAAGCGACCACAGCGTTGCTGGTCACCACGCTAATCTCTTCGTTGCTATTGGGCCCTAAAGAGGCGGTGAGCTCAAACTGGGTTCCTGGGGCAGCTGACACCCTGCCATCGGAGATGGTTCCATCATTGGTGGAGAGGGTCATAGAATCACCAGGAGTTGGGCCCAAGGTACCATCATCACAACTAGTGACGAATAATACGCTTGCTGCCAGGGCAAGCATCCATAAAAAGTTAGTTAAAGTTCTCATATCTGAAAAAGTAGGTTGTAAGGGTTAAACCATTGATGTGCGAAAACCGGCAGAAGCTTCACCGGGCCAAGGGAACGGCCAAATTGTAAATATACTTAAAACGGAAGGATTGCACAACGGGTCAACCAGTCGCTTATAAACGTAATGGGTTCACTTTAGGGGTAAGCACTTTTGAGGATTGCCGTTTTAGGAGGGCAATCACTCAAACGCGCTGTAAATGCGCCCGGATGGGATTGGAAGTGTCATTCCGTAGGGAACTTGTCACCAGTGGGAGGAAGAATTCATGCTTATACAACACCTTATCAGTATAGGTAACCTCAGCTTCGGCTGACCAAACGACCGTGTAGTTCATTACCGGTCTTACTTGGTGAAACTCGCCTTAATATCAATTTATTACTTCCTGATGAGGACGGGTTTTCCCTTGTTGAGCGTCGTCTAATCCCCTCTGGATGGACGCTTTCGTTGCTACCGGAAGTTGATCCCATAAATCGGCATCCACCGTATCCAATAGCGCATCGATTTCCTTTAAAAGGACTTCATCTTCAGAATTAATGATTCTTTCAACGATCTTGTACTTGGTAGCGGCATTCATAAGGGGCGCAATTGCTCGTTAAACAACATGGGTGGATGAACTTAACGTATTCTAACGAAAAACAGCGTGCGGCAGTTGCCCGGAAGCGCAAAGTGCCCACCCGAAAGTCGGCACTTTTGAGGATTGCTATCCGGGTGGGCAAAAGAACTCGTTCAAACGCGTCCGATGGGCTATCTACACGGGTCAGAGGACGCTCTGCTACCCTCCAGCCAGAAGGAGATAGGCTAGTCTGCTATATTCGCATCCCAGCGTTCAAGAAGCGCATCGATCTGCGTGTAGTAATCTTGCTCCGCCTGCTTTGTCCAAACTATCTCCATGCCTTTGGGTTGAGGCTGGGGTAACGTGCCTGACTGCTCTGCTTCATCTGCTGATGGCTCACGAGCCGTCCGGCTTCTGCGTCCTGCAATCCTTTATCAACAGCAGTGCTTTCTTCGGAGGTAAGTATGATTGGTTCTTCAGCTACGTATGCTTCTAACATAGCGGTGATGCTTTGCAGAAAACGTTCATCCTCTACCGTATTAAGTAATTCGCTAA
Organism: Cyclobacteriaceae bacterium; assembly: GCA_965217305.1. Lineage (GTDB taxonomy): Bacteria > Bacteroidota > Bacteroidia > Cytophagales > Cyclobacteriaceae > Tunicatimonas. The sequence continues at coordinate 1,780,618 of CBDCHN010000011.1, read as the reverse complement.
TCTGTGCTTTCAACCCGCTGGTGTTCATAACTCACTATTTGATACGCTGATAAAGATAGCAGTTTTGTCGGAATACTGATAGGTGGTTTGTAAAGAAAACCAAAAATAGGAATGCGCACCATCAATGGCGGAGTGACTTTTTCCATCCACCCTCTCATCCGCAGGGAACCGCAGCGACGGCCGCTTGTCGCAGTGAGTAGGGATAGCGCGGTTGAGGCAAAAAGCTTGTTGCCGGATAACTGAATTTGGGAAAGGACAATAATCGATGGGATACCGTAGATTGAAGCGCCCTGCACAAAAAAGGTCGTAGCATATGCTACGACCAGATTTGTAATTATTATCACTATAGTACAAAATATTTAGTGATCTATGAATTTGTTTGTACTGTTCAGAAGATTATTAAGGTTTTTTGTACAAAGCTCTAACGACCATTACTAACGCAGGCGGCGTTGTGTCAAGTCCCGAAGGGATAAAGAGCGCTCTGTCCAGGCTCAACGGCAACTGGCATGTTTTCAGCAGCAGGAAGGGTTTTGCTAACAAAGGTTGTAGCGGACGTTACAACCAGATTGGGGGGCCGATTTGTATGGATCGGAGGACGCGTTGCTACCCTCCGACCAGAGAGTGTTTCTAGTAAATACTGCGACTAGATAGAAGGTCAACCCAGGAAAATGATATATCTTGCCAGGAATGATGTATTGCTAAATTATCAAGTATGGACAGTATTATTATTGCTGCTTCTGACGAGGAGGATATGATCTTGCTAAAGTATCTCGCCAAAAAGATGGGACTCAAAAATAAGGTGCTCACGCAGGAGGAACAGGAAGATTTGGGATTGATTCAAGCAATGGCTGAAACGGCTGATGATGAGTTGGTTCCGCTAGAGCAAATCATGAAAGCCTTAGACGAATGATGGTTGAGGCACGTCGCAGCTTTGAACGAGATATCAAGAAGATCAAACTGTTAAGCAGAAAATTAAAACCGTCATCCAGGAGATACAAGACGCCGAAAAATTAGCGGATTTGTCTCACATTTTGAGGATTACTGTTTAGGTGGGCGAGAGAACTCGTTTAAACACACCCGATGGGTTACCTATACGGGTCAAAGGGCGCTCTGCTACTCTCCTACTAGAACGGGGGTAGTCCCAGACCGGCGGAGCAAATTACCACCCCTGTCATCCCGTAGGGAACTTTTCAAACTCCCCAACGAAGGCCTGGAACAAAAAAGGGGATTGCTATCCAGGTGGGTGGGAGAACTCGTTCAAGCATATTACCAACGCGCCTGATGAATTATCTACAGGGGTCGAAGGACGGCTTTGCTACCCTCCAATCAGAAGGAACATGCTTTTAATAAAGAGGTTGGGATAGTTTAATAACCAAGTTGCTCATAAGTTTTTCGTAACGCTGAACAGAAATATTCCCTAACCTGCCCGCTAAATCTTTAGGTGGAAGGGTAGCTAAAAACCCCAGGCGCACCACCGAAGAAATTGTCAATCCACTTTGCGGAAAATCGCTGTCTCCTGTTTCAATGATCTCATCAAAACCAGCCACTGCTTGTCTTAACTGCGAATTGATACCACATACTAGCCAATCTTGAAAGGGTGGCATAGGTTTTAGAAGAAGTACCGGCCGTAGTTTCCGCTGTCCGTCGGCTTGTGGTAGCTGGGCTAACACAACGTCAGCCTCCCTCATAATCACTATTGAGTTCCTTTAGTTGATTCAGACTATACTCCGGTTCGTCATTACTGTAAGCACGGGCCAGACTATGACTGGCTAAGCCGTACCATGTTTCTTCTGCTAGATTCATGACCAATATGATAGCTTTGCTATTGGCAGGAAGATTAATAGGTTCGTCTGGCTGAAACTGCTGACCGTTGTAGGTGGCTTTGATTGCTTTCATTTCTAATGATTTTGTTGTTTGTGAAGATACGAAAAAATCACATTTGTGACCGCTATTGGAACAAAAAAAGGCTGTGAAGGATGTTACGACCAGATTAAGCCTCGCAAACGCGCCCCAGTGGGGAACTTTTCAAACTTCCCCACGAAGGCCCCGGAACAAAAAAGGTCGTAGCATATGCTACGACCAGATTGGGATGGGTTTACCTAGATAGGCAAAGGACGCTCTGCTACCCTTCAACCAGAATGATTTTCTGTAGCAGAATAGACGCTAATCACATACTATGCTACGACCAGATGAAGAGGGTGACTAGCCGCCTATCTGAAAATAAGCTAGTAACGAACGAAGCAAAGCCGCGCCTACCCCGGTACCAATAACCCATAGAATAAGTCTTTGGTAAATTGTATTCATCTGCTTCATCATATCTTCCTTGCTGTCTCGTACCTTTTCGCTTATTCTTACTTCTAACGCCGATATTTCTCTGACGAATTCGGCTTTGGTAGCTAGTTCTTTATTAGCGGCAGATTGAAGTTTCTTGACTAAAGCCACCGCCTTTTCAGCATTCTGTTCGCTAAAGTTACTTTCGGTTAGCACCTTGTACATTTCTATTTCCAATTCTTCCATAGCAATAGATAAGTCAAATTTGTTAGTCAATGTACTGCTTTTTAGTGAAGAATTAGCTTGGAGGCCTTAAAATTAGTGAAAGCTAACCGGGACAAAGCGAAAAAAGCGCCCACCCGAAGGTTGGCATTTTTGAGGATTGCTATTTAGGTGGGCGAGAGAGCTCGTTCCAATACGCCCGATGAGTTACCGTATGGGTCGGAGGACACGTTGCTACCCTCTGACCGGAGGGGCGCGCTACAACGGTACAGAGCCCTGGAGCGACAGAGCAAATTACCACCCCTGTCATCCCGTAGGGAACTTTTCAAACTCCCCAACGAAGGCCCTGGAACAAAAAAGGTCGTGGCAGATGCTACGACTAGATAGAGGTGCTAAACCACTCTGTCACCCAGTGTTCCACGCCGAAAAGGAAGAGAGACAAAATCAAATAACGGGATTGTAGAGTTCAAGACCCGAAATCCAATTAAAATCTTCTTCATTAGCAGTTACTAGCAATAGTTCGTGTTGAAGCGCAGTGGCTGCGATGATGGCATCTCCTAAAGACATCTTCTTTTGTTGTCGCAAGGTAATAGCTCTACGAATGATTTCATCGTTGATGCTATATTGATAGCAACTAGCAAGGAGTTGTTCGAGTATTTGCGACTCTTTTGCCTCTAACCTATGAAAGCCTAAAGCCTCAATAAGAGAGATTTTTGATACCGCTATATCCTCCTTTGCCAGATAATCTCTCACAGACTGATACTTCGGTTTGCTTCCGTATATAATAATGTTACTGTCAATAAGCACCATATTTAGTCTCTAAAAGGTAAAGGACGGTCTTGCCGCACTTCGCGTTGCCAAGCTACCGGGTCTTCTATATCACTGAAACTCTGGCGATCAGCCAATTCTCGCATCAAGCGAGCAACGCTTCTCCCATTGGGGCTTACCTCTTCTGCTCGGTTAGGAATCCCTAAACGGTTCAGCAGATCTTCAATCAAGCGTTGGTCCTCTGAGCGAGTCACTTCAATAGTGATTCTAGTCATACGAAAATGGTATTATCGGGTCAATATACTATCTTATTACGAAAGATGAGGTAGGGCAGTTGCCTGGAAGCAAAAAACGCCCACCCGAAGATCGGCACTTTTGAGAATTACTATCTGGGTGAGCGAGAGAACTCGTTCCAATGCGCCCGATGAGTTACCGTATGGGTCGGAGGACGCTTTGCTACCCTCTGACAGAGGGAGATAAATTCCCAGATCACGGTGCAGGTTACCTCCCCTGTCATCCCGTAGGGAACTTGTTGCCCTGAGTAAGGGTGGCGTGGTTGGGGCAAAAAGCTTCTTCCGAATAACTGCTTTAAGAAGGGAGATACATTGCGGTGCTTCCTGGAACAAAAAAGGCCGTAGCACATGCTACGACCAGATTGGTTCCCGAACCAGTAAAGCAAACTACCACCCTTATCATCCCGTAGGGAACTTTTCAAACTCGCCCATGAAGGCCCTAGAACAAAAAAGGTCGTAGCGGATACTACGACCGGATTAGGGTATGAGAACAATCAGTAAAGGGTCATATACAAAGAACTAACTTTATCATTCCAACTAGGGCCGTATTTTATGCCAAAGAAATCATAGAAATAGCCTGTGCCCATGTTTGGTATGACTAGATCTGTTGCGTATCCCCTGAGTGTAAAAGATAAAGCTACACCTCCATAATTTTCTTTATTATAGAGAACGACTGCAGCTCTGTGATTCTGTTGAGCCGCTCTGAAGTCAAGAGAAGAGGTAGAACTTGCATAAGGTCTATGGCTGAATGCAAGTGATGTTGTTACATTGTTCATTCCTCCTAATGAAGGTAAGTTTAAAGTGCATGGATAATAACGATTGCCAACATATTGCAAATAAGGATAACCGTCGGCATCAGGTGTTGTAGGGTAATTATCTACAGTATAGCTTGTCCATAGAAACGAAGGACCGCTACCAAAAATCCAACCAGGACTTCTGCCTCTACTACCCTCGTAATTCTTATCTCTGTACAGAACAAGGTTGGCCACATGGCCCCCAGTCTGACTGCCAGAGTTACAGTCTATTCTAGCGTTTGTAAATGATGCGTCAAGAAACTCTCTTAGCTCTTTGCTGCTATCAAACAAAAAGAGAGTGTTCTTATCTTTCTGGTTAAGATCATTATGAATAGCATAAGTATCGGTCGATAACACCTTTGCGATGACCTCATTCTGAAATGGATCATCTGGACTTGAACGAATCTCTACGTATTTGTCACCTTTGTATACATACGTAAAAGTAACAGCTTCATTTTCGCTTGCGTCTATGTCTGATGTGTTTTCAACGACATCTTCTTGACAAGCGGCGAAGACAAGAAACAGCGCGAATAACAGATAAGCATAATTTTTTCTCATGACTGAATAGATTTAGGTGGCACAATAATTTTTACCAAATCTATCCTGCTTTCATGAATGCATTGATAAGCGCGCGATAGTATCTTAGAACCAAGTTCGTGGCAACTCATCGGGAGTAAATCTCAAAAAGTCGTATTTTACCACCGCAAAAAGTTCTATACTATTCCCTAACCCTCTTTCTTTATGGAAAAATCGTTGCTCATGCACGTTGGTATCAAAATCAGAAAGCTTCGGGAGCTAAAGGGGTATTCGCAGGAATACGTCGCTTCTCAGCTTGGTATGGTGCAGACGAATTACAGCAAAATTGAGCGCGGGGAGACGAAAGATATAACCGTGAAGCGGCTAGAGGAAATTGCTAAAGTATTAGAGGTAACCCCCGCCACCATTCTTAATTTCGACGAGAAACAGGTATTCAATAGTACTTTCAACAACCAGTCGGGCAATTTAGGCGATAACATAGTATTGATGAAGAACTCTTTTGACCGGGAACGACAGCAGTATGAAGCTAGCCTCAAACACAGAGACGAGGAAATAGCTTTTTTACGCGAGATGTTGCGAAAGGGGAAATAAAAAAGGCTTCCAAATTGGAAGCCTTTTTTCTTAAGTGATCAGTACTCACTTACTCATCTGTTACTTTAACGTTAATCTCTATTCTACCGTCTGAACCATCGGTTCCAGTGATGCTCACAACTTCAATAAGTCCAAAGCGATCGTCGGCAGTACTGAAAGCAATCACATCACCGGCAGATAAGTTTGAAACTCGTCCTCCGACATCAGTACCGGAGTTAGCTTCAAATTCAGCAGCAATGTCATTACCGTTGTCATAAGCATCAAACTCGGTTTCTCCAAGAGCTGTAGTGCGGAAGTCGGTATCATTTTTTGTTCCCCATCGATCTAAACCTCCGTATAAACTAGCGTCGTCAGGCCATTCATCAGGCGAACTTAGGGTAGCATCCAAAGAGCCGCCGTAGAAATATCCGAAATCTATATCCTCCGATACAGGGTCAGCAGTTCCCACTACTTCACCAAACGAGTACAGCTTGCCGTCAGAAGTGCTGAAGAATGATTTTGACGTCTCATCACCAGTAGGAGCAGCAAGCAAAACAGTGCTGTATGTAGTAAAAGGAGTAGGAGGCACAATATTGATAGTGAAATCCTCACTTGCTACAACCGTACCATCAGCATCTTCCAACGAAGCCGTAAGCACAATAGTGCCAGAAGCATCTTCCGGAACTTCGTACGTTGTTTGCAACACCTGAATAGGGTCCGTTGTTAGCGGACGAGTAGTTCCTACTTCATCACCGTTATCGTCAGTCACTATGAGGTTAAGGGTACCTCTATCTTCGTCAAAGTCAACGTTGATGTCAAAAGTGATTGTTTCGCCGGGAGCAGCAGTGGTGTCAACAATGTCTTCCCCGCCCCTCTCAAACTCAATAGTTGTAGGATCAAAGGTTGGGTCTACTTCTACATCCTCACCGCAACTGGTGACGAACAATACGGTGGCCGCCATCATAAACATCCATAAATAATTGGTTACTTTTCTCATAATTGTTGTTTGTTTGATAAATTGTTTGTGTAAAATGAATAATTGAATGAAAGAATGGTTGAATGCTAAAAAGATTAAATAACGTTCGGTCATTCAATCCTTCTGGCATTCATTTTCTACGCATAACTGCGATTTAAAGCTTGATTGATCTTGGCCGCCAAGTCGCGCTTGGTCATCAAGCCGGACTGTTGCCATAGGATTTGGCCCTTCCAGAACAAGATCAGCGTGGGCACCCCGCGCACCTTATACTGATTGGCCAACGCCTGGTTTTTGTCTACATCGATTTTGATCACCTTCACCCGATCCTTAAACGTTTGCGCCGTTTCGTGCACAATCGGGCTCAACGTTTGGCAGGGACCGCACCAAGTGGCGTGGAAGTCGACCAGCACGGGCTGCTCACCTTCGTTAATTAGTTGACTAAAGCTCTTTTTCTTGCTTGTGCTCATAATTCACTGGCAATTACAATCGCATAAACTATACCAAGACCCGAAGGTTTTAGTATAGATATGTAAGATTTGAGGGACGCGAAGACAATTAGAGGCAATCTTCCTGGTAAGTAGTTAAAAAAATTGATATCCTATTGAGCCTAAAAATTGCAACCGCTGGGGTTGTGAAAGTTTTCTAACACCACACCACGGAAAGTGTTTGGTGATTATAAAGCAAAAAGAGTACCAACAGTTGATAGGCACTTCGCTTTTCTCTTACTAATTTTAGACCATTCCAACGGCCCTACGCACGTAAGGTTTTAGCCATTACTGCATGAGCAGTAAAAAATTAAGCAATAAACGTTACCTTTATACGAAAACGATGAAGCGTCTTACCGTGTACTACAACGATAATGAGGACATTGCTCCGGTTCAAGCCCTAGCCACCAAAATGGGGTTTGCTACCGAAGGTTCACCTGAGCAGAAGCAGAGCAACAACGGAGAAGCAATGGCTCAAATCTTAGAAGAATCAGCAGAACAGGACACGATCACCAAAGCTATTCCTGATCCGGTGGCTTGGCAACGTGAAGTCCGTCAGGATAGAAAGCTTCCTTATCGCGATTAGCTATGTTAAATGAGTCTATCGAGGTAAGATTAAGTTTTCAACCCGTTTTGCAGTATGTATCAGCATAATCACTTCATGAAATTAACTCTGCTCGCTCATTGTCTTTTAACTTTCATCGTATCGAGTCAGGCCCAGCCGACCAACGGTTCCCAAAAACTTACCCTGGAGGCGATTTTTGCCGACAACCTGCTCCAGCAAGAAACCGTGTCGAGCATCCGGTGGATGAACGACGGACACTACTACACCGCCCAGGTATCGGAAGACACGGTCTATTACCAGCACATCCTGCGCTACGACGTCACCACCGGCGAAGCGGTGGATACCCTGGTGAACGGTCGGCGGCTGGTGCCCCGCAACGCGCCCGACACTCCCGCCCTGGCCTACGACAGCTACGAACTGAGCCCGCGCGAGGATAAGGTGCTGTTCGCCACCGAACTGGAACCGATCTACCGCCGTTCCCGCAAAGCCTACTACTACGTATACGACCTAACCACCGGCGATTTCCAACCGCTGGCCGAGGGCGGCAAACAATCGTACGCCACCTTCTCGCCCGACGGCAGCTACGTGGCCTTCGTGCGTGATAATAATTTGTATTACGTCACCCTAGCCGATGGGTCGGTTACGGCCGTGACGGAAGACGGAAAGCGCAACGCCCTAATCCACGGCAGCACCGACTGGGTCTACGAAGAAGAATTCGGGTTCACCAAAGCCTTCTACTGGTCGCCCGCGGGAGACCAACTGGCCTTTATCTCGTTCGATGAATCAGCGGTAGCGGAATACAATATGCAGCTGTGGGGCGATTTGTACCCACACGATGACCGTTTTAAGTACCCCAAAGCGGGCGAAGCTAACTCCAAGGTGCGCGTTTCGGTGTATCATTTGCCGAGCCGAAAGACCGTAGCGGTGCAGCTGGGCAACGAAACCGATATCTACGTGCCCCGGGTGCAGTGGACTACCGACAACAACGTGCTGTCGGTTATTCGGATGAATCGCTTGCAAAACCGGCTGGACATCCTGCACGCCAACGCCACCACCGGTGCGGCCAAGACGGTACTCACCGAAGAGAGCGATACTTATGTTGACATCAACTACAACAACGATCTAACTTACCTAAACGACGGGCAGCACTTGGTGTACACCAGCGAGCAGGATGGCTACAAGCACATTTATCTGTACACCGTGGCGGGCAAACGGGTGCGGCAGGTGACCCGGGGTAACTGGGAAGTGAGCGAACTGGCCGCCATTGATGAGGAGCGGCAACTGATGTATTACTTGTCGACCGAAGCATCGCCGCTCGAGCGGCAGTTGTACTCCATCAACTGGCAGGACAACAAGAAGCAGCGGCTCAGTGAGGAACCCGGCACCCACAGTGTAGACTTTAGCCCCGAAGCCCGTTACTACGTAGACCGATATTCTTCGGTTGAGCACCCCCTGGTGGTCGAGCTACATGAGGCACCAATGGGCAAAACCATTCGCACGCTCGAAGACAATCATGCGCTGCAAGAAGCCGTGGCGAAGTACACCTGGGGCACCCGCGAGGCGATCACCGTGCCGGTGGGCAATAGCGTAACCCTCAACGGTTATCTAATCAAACCAGCTGACTTTGATAGTACGAAGCGGTACCCACTGCTGATGTACGTCTACGGCGGTCCGGGTTCTCAGATGGTGAACAACACGTGGATGAGCGACCGGGAAGGGTGGTTTCACGGGCTGGCGCAGCGCGGATACTTAGTGGCTTGCGTCGACAACCGGGGCACGGGCGGCCGCGGCCGCGACTTCAGCCACGCAACCTATGCCCAATTGGGCAAACTGGAGGTGCAGGACCAAATTGCCAGCGCCAAATATCTGGGTCAACTGCCCTACGTAGACGCCGACCGCATCGGCATCTGGGGCTGGAGCTACGGAGGCTACCTGGCTTCGCTGGCCTTGTTCATGGGCAACGACGTGTTTAAGGCGGGCATTGCGGTGGCTCCCGTCACCAGCTGGCGCTTTTACGACAGCGTGTACACCGAGCGGTATCTGCAAACGCCCCAACTCAACGCCGAGGGTTACGATGCGTACTCACCGCTGTCGCACGCGGATAAGTTGCGCGGCAACTTTTTGCTCATCCACGGCACCGGCGACGACAACGTGCACTTCCAGAACGCGGTGATGCTCCAGGACGCCCTGATTGCCGCCAACCGTCAGTTTGATTCGTTTTACTATCCCAACCGCAACCACGGCATCTACGGCGGCAACACCCGCCTGCACCTGTTCACCATGATGACAAACTTTGTGGAAGCGAAGCTTTGAGGAGAAGACTCATCCAGCGTTTGCTTTAGACGGTGAGAATAGCTTACTTTCACTCGTATGGAACTCAAGCTACGCCGTCTGGGTAGACCGCTTTTTGAGAGTACGCTGATCGTGTTCAGCTTTTTTACTGCAAATCGACGAATTGATGAGTCAGGAGGAGTCTACCTTATCCAGGATCGATGAGGCACTGGAAGTGATCGGAGGAGAGAAGCCGGGCACTGGCTTGTTGCTTCTCAATCGGCAAAGCCGCCCAGGTGGCTGGAGTATCAGGGTTTGAATTCGAGACGCTACTGGCTGACCATAAAATCCCTATATCCGATCTGACCTTCGAAGAAGTGTTAAGCGACTACCAGAAACTGCGGTAGATGAAGAATGGATTAGTGATCGCCGATTCAGGACCCATCATCTCATTGGCTTTAATAGATGAACTTGAGTTGCGGTCCATCTTCAAACAGTTTCTAAAGAATAAGCGCTTCTACTCGCTTCAACTGTTAAACAAGATTTGGAACAGGCCGGAGAAGAGAAATTGTAGAGCTTCACTCAGCCCGCAGGCACTCGGCCGGGTTCACGCGCGCGGCTTTCACGGTTTGTAGCCCCACGGTGATCCAGGCTACCAGCAGCGCCACCAGTCCAGCCCCGGCGAAGTACCACCACTGCAGGGCGATACTAAACGCAAAATCCTGCAGCCACCACCGCGCCACCAGGTAGCTAATGGGCAACGCCAGGGCAATGGCCACCAGCACCATCTTGGTGAAGTCGCTCGACAGCAGGCGCACAATGCCGAAGTTGCTCGCTCCCAGTATCTTGCGGATGCCGATCTCCTTCAGCCGCCGCTCGGCGGTGAAGGCGGCCAAACCGAACAAGCCCAGGCAGGAAATGAGAATCGCCAAGCCGGCGAAGTACTTCGACAGCGTAGAAACGCGTTGCTCGGCGGCGTACAAGGCTTGGTAGTCGGCATCCACGAACTGGTAGTCAAAGGAGTAGCCGGGGTTGAAGGTTTGGTAGAAATCCTGCAGTTGCGCCAGCGTCTCCCGTTCTTTCCCGGCCTCCAGCCGGGCAATAATGTTCATCGCGAATTCAAAGTCTGGTTTGAGGAAGGCGGGTTTCACCGCCTGGTGCAGCGATTCAAAGTGAAAGTCTTTAACCACCCCAACAATCTGCCGGTCTTTTCCCCAGAGATTCACCGTAGCACCAATGGGGTCGGTGAGCCCCATCAGCGCAATGGCGGTCTCATTGAAGATAATCGCGGTGCTGTCAGTGCTGAAGGTTCGGGAAAAGCTTCGTCCCTCAACCATCTCCAAACCCAAGGTTTCAATCGTGCCGTAGCCAACGCTGAAGTTCCAAAACTCGACCACATTATCCGGGTCATTTCCTTCCCAACCGAGCCCCACCGTCGTGTTATCGTTTCCTACCACGGTTTGCTGCATGCTGGCCGCATTCACGACTCCGGGAATTCGTTTCACTTCCGCCAGGAAGGTCTCCGGGTTTTCGGCCACACTTCCCTCCATCGGAAACGAAATCAGGTTGTCCTTGTCGTAGCCTAGGTTCCTATGCTGCACAAAATCGATCTGTCGGTACACTACCCACACCGAGACAATGAGGATAACCGACAGCGCAAACTGAAACACCACTAGTCCTTTGCGGGCCCAGAGTTCGCCGACCGAACTGTTCAGTCTCCCTTTAAGCACGGCCACCGGATTGAAGCCCGACAGGTACAGGGCCGGATAGCTCCCCGCCAGCAGCCCGGTGAGCAGGGTGATGCCCAGAAAAGACCAGGCCAGCGGGGCGGTGAAGTCCAGCGACAGTTGTTTGCCGGTGATCACGTTAAACTGGGGGAGTAGCAGTCCAACCAGCACGATTGCGGTCAGTAGTGACAAGAAAGCCATCAGGAAAGACTCGCTCAGGTACTGCGTGATCAGCGTGCTGCGACTGGCGCCGACGGCCTTTTTGATGCCCACCTCCTTCACGCGGCGCGATGCTTTGGCGGTGGACAAGTTCATGAAGTTGATGCAGGCGATCACCAGGATAAAAAGCGCGATGATGGAAAACATACGGACGTACTCGATGCGCCCTCCGACCGGCGCCCCATTCTCGTAGGTGCCGTACAGGTAGCCGTCCGAGTAGGACCGGACGAATAGGGTGCGGTAGTCATCTTCTTGATATTTACCGTTGAGGTAGTGCTCAATCTTCTCATCAAACGCGGCAACGTCCGTATCTTCCCGGAGCACCACAAACGTATGAGGCCCATTGTTCCCCCAACTAAGCACGCCGGGATTAACCTCTTTGAACGCTTCAAACGACAAAACAAAGTCCGGTCGCACCGTTGCGTTGGTGGGGATGTCGGTAAAAACGCCGGAGACGATGACGGGCTGGGTGAACTGCAAAATGTGCCAATCCAGCGTTTTGCCCACCACGTTCTCAGTAGTTCCGAACAGGCGTTGGGCTAGGCTTTCGGAGATAGCAATGGCATTCTTATCGGCCAGCACCTGGCTTTCTTTGCCCTGCACCAAGTTGTAGGAGAAGATGGTGAAGAAATCTTTTCCGGCGAACTGTCCTGGTGCCTTCACGTTCTTCTCGCCTACCGACAGGGTGAAGTTGCCAAACCATTCGGCCGGAGCTACCGCCGCGGCGTACTCCACCTCTGGCATTTCATCGGCCAGCGATTCGGCCAGCAGCCCCGGAGTGGCCCCCTGCGTGACAATGTTATCCACTTGGTTTTGATTCTCCATCACCTGGTACAGTTGCGCGTCTCGCTCGTGAAACTTGTCTACACTTAGCTCGTCGTTAACCCACAGAAAGATAAGCAGCGCACAGGCCAGGCCCGACGACAGCCCGATCAGGTTGATGTAGAAGGTGCTGCGAAAGCGCCGGAAGTTGCGGTAAATAAGCAGAAAGGTGTGGCGGAGCATAGGGAGGGTTGGTGGAGCAATTACTGGTTGTACTAGGGTAGTGAACAAGTGGGTACGCGCCGTGGCGCGTACCCACTACCTACACAAGAGGATAGTTCAGGAATTTAGCACCTCCGGCCCCAACTACCCTGCTCAATCGCTGTGCCAGGCCCAAAATCGGCCTGCAATGGCGCTATTTGCCGGTTGCCCTTCGGTCAGGTGTTCACCAGCGGACACCGCGTGTACGAAATCGGTCAGTAAAGGGGCGGGATTTAAGCTCGCAGGGTGCGGAGCGGGGGTAGGGCTTTAGGATTGGTTGCGGTTGTCGCTGTTGGGTACGGTACGATTGAGGCACGAAGCATCGCGTCTTTGTGGAAGAAGGGGGAGACGCGAAGCATCGCGTCTTTACGGGAGGGATATTATATCTTTCAGGTAGGTGGCCAGCAACTCGGCCCCCAGCGGGCACTCGTCGGCGCGCAGTTCCTGGTTATTGGGGATGATCAGGTCGGCGTCGTACTGGTAGGGCGCAATGTATTTCTCGTAGGCGGGCACCACCTGGTGGGTATATTTGTATAAGACGTCTTCTAACGAGAAGCCCCGTTCGTCTATGTCACGCCGGATGCGGCGGTGCATCTTGAGATGCTCTTTGGCATCAACAAACACCTTGAGATCCAATAGGCGGCTGATTTCCGGAAAGTGGAACACGAATATGCCCTCCACAATGATAATCGGGGCCGGGTGAAAGGTGAGCATTCTTGGCGTGGTGATGGCCGGATTATTAAACGTGTACTCCTGCCGCTGCACGGTTTCTCCCGCTTTGAGTCGTCGCAGATCATCGGCAAACTCTTTCTCCTCGATAATGCCCGGTTCATCAAAGTTGGTGGAGCGATTCACCGCCCGGTCTACCCGGTCTATGGCTTGATAGTAGTTATCCTGCGAGAACAGGCACACCTGGTCGGCAGGTAGCAGCTTCTGCAACCAGCGCAGTAACTGCGTTTTGCCCGAGGCGCTGCCGCCAGTCACTCCCACCACGTAGGGGCTATTCATGACTGACCACGTAGTTTTCCAGAAATTGTACAAGTTTTCGCACGGCCCGCCCCCGGTGGCTGATCTGGTTCTTCTCGTCGGTGCTCATCTCGGCGAAGCTGCGGGTATGGCCCTCGGGAATAAAAATCGGGTCGTAGCCGAAGCCCTGCTCGCCCGAGCGTTCGGTGGCAATGGTGCCCCGCACGGTTCCCTCAAACTGGTGCATCGCGCCGTTCATCCACAGCGTAATCACCGTGCGGAACCGGGCCGACCGGTTGCTTTTGCTCCCCAGTTCGCGCAGCAGCAACTGCATGTTGTCTTCGCTGTTGCGCTGGGCACTGGCGTAGTGGGCCGAATGCACTCCGGGGCGGCCATCCAGGGCGTCCACCTCCAAGCCGGTATCGTCGGCGAAGCAGTTGACGCCGTAGCGCTGGTGCACGTAGGTGGCTTTCTGCTGCGAGTTACCCGCCAGCGTATCCTGGGTTTCGGGCAGTTCTTCGGTGCAACCAATGTCGCCCAGGCTGAGCACGCGGAACGGGGGGCCAAGCAGTTGGTTGATTTCCTGCACCTTATGGGTGTTGTTGGTGGTAAAGCAGATATCCATCATTGGCTGATTGTTACCACCTCCACGTCAAAGCGCAGAATGGCGTAGGGTGGTATGTTACGAAATGGCGAATTCGCCTCTAACAAATCTTTCACAATGATCTGGGGGATTGCCACTACTCCTTGTCCGTAGCCAGCGTGCGAGGGGATAATAATCGTACCTTTTTCATTCAGATTCATCTGCCGTACGCCCGTTAGAAAGCCCTCGATCAGGTTTTGCCCATTCACCGCAAACTCTAGCAACTTGTCGTCTGCCCCGGTATTGTTGTCAAAAACTGTCCCGTCGAGCAGCATCCCCGTGTAGCGTACTCCCACCGTGCTGGTGGATGGCACCTGAGCGCTGGTATCGCCTACTTGGGTGGTGGCATAATATACTCCGGAGGCTAAACTGTCAAATCCGGTCAGGGATTGGGCAGCAACATAGTCTTTGATCTTCTGATCTTCGACGACTCGCTGTTCGGCCACCGTAAGCACTTTATCTAGCGAGATGCGGGCGCGGACGATCGCGTTGGCGGAAATCACGTTAGGCAGCGAGTAGTCAAGGTAGGCAGCGCCGGAGGGAAGAAAGAATTCGTACTCCTCGCCTTCCCGCATCAGGTCAACCATTATATCAAGCCCGACGGGCAGGGTGAGATGAAAACGGTTAGGGTTCGAGCTGCTGTAGGCAAAGGTATAGGTGACAGGATCGCCTTTTGAAGAGTCCTGTTCGGCGATCAGCGTGCCGTCTAACTGCTCAATGTGGTAGTACAGCTTAGCCACATTACCCGGAGAAGGATCAATGCCGTCCGCATTTTCGGTGAGCACCCGGTAGTGAATGCCCGTTGCGGTTTGCTGGGTAGCAATGTTCTGCTCCTGTAAAAACTGTGTGATCGTTTGCTGCTGTTCTTCAAAAAGCGCTTGGTTGGGATCAGCAACGTCGGCGTCGTCACTCTGGCAACCCCCCAGCGTGGTGCTCAGTAGGGCAATCCAGACCAGATTTTGTATACAGTGTCTCATAATGGGTAAAGAATAGTTTAGGATAAGACAAAGCAAAACGCCTAAAGGTTGGAAAACCCTTAGGCGATCTTTCTTTATCCTACTAAACGGTGGGCGGACTAGCCGATGGGAGGGGCGGCTAGTGCCCCGGCACTAGTTGCTGCTTTTCACGTCCACCAACTCCACGTCGAAGACGAGGATAGCGTTTTCGCCAATCACCGCGCTGCGGGCCTGCGGGCCGTAGGCCAGCGGAGAAGGAACGTAGAGCATAGCCTTGCCGCCTTCGTTGAGCAGCGTAATACCCTCATCCCAGCCCGCAATCACCTGCTGCTGTCCCAGTATAAAGCCATAGGTTCCTGCGTCAAACTCGGTGCCGTCGAGCAGGGTGCCCCGGTAGTTCACCACCACCGAATCACCGGCGGCGGGCTGCACTCCCCGGCCCTTTTGGGTAATCTGGTAGCGTAGGCCTGATTCGGTCGCCTCGGCATCAATATTGTTTTCTTCCAGGTACTGGGCGATGGTAGCGCTGTCGAGCCGGTTTTGCTCGGCCATCGCGGCAATCATATCCTCCTGCTGCTTGCGCATCATTTCCATGCGGTAAGCCTGAAACTCTTCTTCCGACATCACCTCCGACACGCCCACCTCAAAGGTGATCATGTCAGTAGAGTCGATAAAGGGAGGGATGGGGCCCCCGAAGGTGTTGGTGAACAACTCCTGAGGAGTGACCTGGAAGTTCGCGCTGTCGCCCTTTTTCATCATGCCGAAGGCTTCGTATACCAGGCTGGTGGGTGGAGCACCCATGAGGGGCACCGGCACCGGTCCTTCTTGCCCGGGAGCAGGAAAAAGGACGGAGTCTTCGGTGCGGTACACCATGTGCATGAGCAAGGTGTTGGTGCTGTCGGGCTTGGGGTTGTCCGTTTCGTTGATATACCTGAACTTCAGGCCTGAATCGGTGGTGGTGTAGCCGTCTTCGCTGCTTCCTTGGCAGGCGGCCAGTCCTAGAAATGCTACGGCGGCATAGTATACTGAGTGATGCACTTGTTTCATGTTAGGTGTAACTCTTTTTGTTTCTTTTGATTTTCGTGTAGTTGCTTTTTGTAAACGGGGAGTAGGCGCAAGAACTTATCCACCGTGTCGGACAAGGGCAGGTGCGAGATGCCGCCGGCCGCATTCTTGTGCCCTCCGCCCTCGAAGTGTTCGGCCGCCAGGCCATTCACCTCGAAATCACCGATAGAACGAAACGACAGCTTCACCACGTCGCTGCGGTCAATGATGATGGCCGCCATGGTGATGCCACTGATCGACAGGGCGTAGTTAACCAGCCCTTCGGTGTCGCCGGTGCGCGATTTGAACTTCTTTAGGTCTTCGGCGGTGATGGCAAAGTAGGCGGTATTGTATTCTTTGAGCACCACCAGCCGTTCGCTCAGCGCAAAGCCGATGAAGCGCAGGCGGTCTAAGGAGTTATTGTCATAAATCAGCTTGCTCACCTTGGATACGTCGGCTCCCAGGCCGATTAGGTCGGCCACCACCTCGTGCACGTGCTGGGTGGTGTTGGGATGCTTGAACGAGCCGGTGTCCGTCATCACTCCGGCGTACAAGCACTCGGCGATGTCAACGTCGATCAAATCGCGCTCACCCAGATCCACAATCAGTTGGTACAACAGCTCGCAGGTGGCGGCGGCGGTGGTGTCCCAGAGTTCAAAGTCGGCAAAATCCTCCTTGCCGTGGTGGTGGTCGATCAGCACCTTCACCGCGTCTGATTTGCGCACCAACTCTCCCATCGCATCGATGCGGTTGAGGCACGAGAAATCCAGACAGAAAATCACGTCAGCATCGCGAATAAGATAGGTTGACTGCTTCTCTTGTCCGTTGCTGAACACCATAACGTTCTGGTGTCCCTCCATCCAATGAAGGAACTGCGGGTAATCGGTGGGAGAAATCACCTGCACCGTATGGTCCTTCTTGGTTAAGTAAGCCGCCAGCGCCAGCGCTGAACCCAGGGCATCGGCGTCGGGGTTCTGGTGCATGGTGATGACGACCCGGCGCGGAATGGCCAGCAAACTATGAAAAGCGTCTATTTTCTGCATTACAACTATTCAGCGTTCCACTGCACCCCCACCCCGGGGCATTGCCCCTCAATTGAACCACAAAGGTGAAAATAAATCCGGGAAAAACAAATCACGCCCGGGGGACTTAGCCGGGCACCCTGTCCCCAAAATGAGCGCCCAAATCGGGCCTATGCGGGTTGCCCGCGCGCGAATCATTGGCACGCTTACTCATACAATTGGTAGGGGGGTTTAGTTCGTGGCCGAATGAAACTGTTTGTTGGCCATATTAACAAACCGACCCGAGCGGAACTTGCTATCGCTTATTGCGTTTAAAAGATAGCTTACGCATTTTCTCACCGGTTTGCCTACGGGCAGACGTAATTTTCTTATTTATGAGTCAGGTAGCTGCCGGTCAACGGCGCGTTCATCTTTATCTAGAGGCCAACCCCAACCCCAATTCGCTGAAGTTTGTCACCAATCTGATCCTGGTTCCGGAGGGCGAGAGCTACGACTTTCCGGATGCCGAAAGCGCCCAGCACGCCCCGCTGGCGCAGGAGTTGTTCGCGTTGCCGCACGTGGAGCGGGTGTTTTACATGAGTAACTTTATCACCGTGACCAAAAGCGAAGCGGTGGACTGGATGGAGATTCAGGGCCACCTCAAGCAGTTTATTCAGGACTATCTGGAAGCGGAGAAGCCCTTGTTCAGTCCCGAGTATTGGGCGCAGGATAACGGCATCGACGAAAACGACAGCGAAACCGTAAAGAAAATCAAGGGTATCCTGGATGAGTACATCCGCCCGGCCGTGGAGCAAGACGGCGGCGCGATCAGCTTCCACTCGTTTGAAGACGGAGTCGTAAAAGTGTTGTTGCAAGGTTCGTGCAGCGGCTGTCCGTCGTCCACGGTGACGTTAAAAGCCGGTATTGAGAATCTGTTGACAACCATGCTGCCTGAGGTGAAGGAAGTGGAAGCAGAGGGGGTTTAAGGGGTTGTTTTTAGACTTTTTGATTTAACCTTACCGAAAGATGAGTTCGTCTACGGAGAAATTAGAGTTAATTAGGTTGTTATTGGACATTAATGATCAGCGTATGCTTGATCAGGTAAAGGTTCTGCTCAAGCAAGATAGCAGTCAGGAGACAGACTACTTACTATCGGATGAAGCGAACGTTGAACACCTGCAACAGGGTGTAGCGCAAGCAGTAAAGGGGGACTACAAACCGGTAGACGTAGATCGGCTGTGGAAATAGTTTCTACTAATACTGCATTAGAAGAAGGAAAAGTCGTCGTTATCTCCCTTCGTTTCCACTACAAAAAATAAGGTTAACTCTATGGAACGCTTTTTTGATACCGACATTGCTATCATTGTGTTGCTGTTGGCCTACATTGGGTTGGCCGATGTCAATTTGATAGTTGCTCTGTTGGTAGGACTGATCGCATTGTTGGCGGGGATCATGAAGTGTATCACGCTGTGGCAGCAAATGCACAACAATCGGTTAGACCGAGAGATTAAGCAGAAAGAACTCGATAAGCTCAATGATTGAGAAAGACACAACGTTATTGGCCTGTCCGGGCTTGTTTTGCCCAACGTACGGTAGGTTCTACCCACTCGGGCCGGGGCTGATACAGCACTCCGTGTGCTTTACCGGTGGTTAGTTCTATCTCTCGGAGAACGGGTTCGCACGTTGAAGCGCTGAAAATCGACTGACAACTGCGCCCTATTTCATCTGACTTCTCGAAGATAGAAAGTATCCTACCGCAAAGATCAATCGCCAGGTTTTTCTCCACCCAGTCGTTGCAACCGGCGATGAGCACGAAGTTAACTTCGGGGTTTTGTAGCTGGGTGGAGGTAAGCATCGCGATTACCGCTCCCTTCGACGCTCCCACCACCGTGATGCGCTGAGGCGCTGTTCCGGCATCCAGCAGTTCTTTGATCTGCCCGACCAAGCGGTCAGCGTATTCATGAACATCGGTGTTCCTTTCCCGGACTTCACTGCGCACGGTAAATCCACGGTCGGAGAAGACCTGCACAATTTCTTCGTACGCGTACGGTCCGAACCGTTCGCTCACTGCCCCGGCTCCTTGGTCCTCCACGATACGTCCGTGCAGATAGAACAGATAGTGTTCATTGGCCAATAGTAGTGAAGCAGGGGGAAATTTATCCCGATGCGCCGCAGAAATGACAGCGTAACTCAGCAACAGCCCCAGCGTAATCAGTCCGTGGCGCTGCAGCACCATCTTCCGGTTGCTCACCGGCAACCACCATAGGGCCAGCCACGGACGGTACACCCCGAATAGCGTAAGCCCAACAAAGAGCCAAACGAGGGCGTTAAGCATTCGCAATAGTGCTTCCATTTTCTTCGACGCTTTGTTTACCAGCACTACTGCCAGTCATTAGAGGTTATTCCGATAAATTTTTGAGGCTCGTGTCGACACGAGCCTCTGGAAAAATTATCGGAATAAAGTTTATTAACTACAACTTCTACTATGCAACTGCTGCTCTACGATCAACTGAACTACGCTTCGGTGAAGAAGCAATTTAAGAAAACGATTGCGTATCTGGAACAAGGCGATTTTAAATCGGCCGACGTGCGCAAGATGGCCCCTTCGCCCTACTACCGCGCTCGCCTGGACGGCACCAACCGCCTGCTCTTCCGCTTCGGCACTTATAATGGCCAAACGTATCTGTTCGTGCTGGAGGTTATTCTAAACCACGACTACGACAAAAGCCGGTTTTTGAACGGGGCCGAAATTGACGAAACCAAACTGCAACCCCTGCATTCGCCCGCCGAAATGCCCGAATCCGACGTGCTGCCCGTGACCTACGTCAACGAGCAGAAACCGCACTTTCGGGTGCTCGACAAAATCCTGTCGTTCGACGAAGCGCAGGAAGAGATTTTCAGCACTCCCGCCCCGCTCATCATCATCGGCTCGGCGGGTAGCGGCAAAACGGCCCTCACGCTGGAAAAGATGAAAACCCTGCCCGGCTCGGTGCTCTACTGCACGCTGTCCGACTTCTTGGTAGAGAACTCACGCGATCTGTACTACAGCTTTCGCTACGAAAACAGCCAGCAGGACGTTAGCTTCCTTTCGTTTCAGGAGTATCTGTCTACCTTGGCGGTGCCCAAGGGCAGAGAAATCAACTTTCGGGCGTTCCACCAGTGGGTTTCGCGCTACCAGCGGTCGCACAAGATCAAGGATACCTACCAGCTTTACGAAGAGTTTAAGGGCGTGCTCACCGGGGCGGTGACAGACAAGCCCTACCTGAGTGAGCAAGACTACCTGTCGCTGGGCATCAAGCAGTCGGTCTACTCCACCGAAGAGCGAATGTCGGTCTACGAGCTCTTTGAGAAGTACCTTCGCTTTTTGCCGGAGAGCGGCTACTACGATAGCAACCTGGTGGCCTACGACTACCAGGAAAAGGTGCAGCCCACCTACGATTTTGTGGTGGTCGACGAGGTGCAGGACATCACCAACGTGCAGCTGCTGCTCATCCTGAAGTCGCTGCACGAGCCGAGTCACTTTCTGCTGTGTGGCGACGCCAACCAGATTGTGCATCCCAACTCGTTCTCGTGGGCCAACGTGAAGACGATGTTCTACCACCAGGACCTGAAGAAAGACCTGACCCGGGTGCTGGCCACCAACTACCGCAACACTCCGGAAGTGACGCACCTGGCCAACCAACTGCTGCGCGCGAAGAACGCCCGCTTTGGTTCTATCGACAAAGAAAGCACCTACCTGATCAACTCGGTGGCCACCCGGCAGGGTTCGGTAGACTTTTACCAGGACACCGATAAGAACAAGAAAGAACTGAACCAAAAAACGTCTCAGTCGGCCAAGTTTGCGGTGCTGGTGATGCGGGAAGAAGACAAGCCGGAAGCCCGGAAGCACTTCCAAACGCCCCTGCTCTTTTCGGTGCAGGAGGCCAAGGGGTTGGAGTATGAGAACATCATTCTATACAATTTTATCTCGAACAACGAGCGGGAGTTTCTCAGTATTTGCGAGGGTGTTACTCCCCAGGATTTGCAGGGAGAACTGACCTACGGGCGGGCGAAAGACAAGGGCGACAAGTCGCTGGAAATCTACAAGTTCTACATCAACTCGCTGTACGTGGCTATCACCCGGGCGGTGAAGAACCTCTACGTGATCGAGCAGCGCACCAAGCACCGGCTGCTGGCCCTGCTGGAGCTGACGGATTTTCAGCAGGAGGTGAAAATGAAGCAGCAACAGTCGTCGCAGGAAGAGTGGCAAAAGGAGGCCCGCCGCCTGGAGCTACAGGGCAAAGAGGAGCAGGCCGAAGCCATCCGAAAGTCTATCCTGCACGTGGAGACGCCACCCTGGGAGGTGACCACGCCTGAGCAGCTACCGGCGCTCAAGGCCGAGGCGCTGAACCCGGAGCGGTTCAACAAAAAAGCCAAAGACCGTCTGTTTGAATACGCTTTGCTCTACAACGCGTGGAGCGTGTTTCGCCCATTGTCTGATTTGAAGTACCGCCCGGCCGACAGCATGTTTTTTGAGCAGTACGGCCGCACCTACGTGCGCAAACCCTTCACCCCCACCGCCAACGGTAAGCCTGGCAAGGAAGAACAGAAGCTGATGCGTCGTTTGCTGAACGAATACGCGCAGGACAAGCCGCAGCAGCTTGCGCCCAAGCTTCGGAAGTACGGGCCCAACTTTCGCAACGAGTACAATCAAACTCCCCTCATGGTAGCTGCCCAGGCCGGAGCGCCGCAAATCATCGAGTTGCTCTCAGAAGTGGGAGCCGACAACACGGCACTGGACAACCAGGGGCGCAACGCACTTCAACTGGCCATTTTGCAATCTTACTTGCATCCGGCCTATGCCGAGCAGACCCTGGCGCGGGTGTACCCGTTGCTCAAAACCGGCAGCATCAAAGTGAAGGTGTTCGACCGGCTGGTGAAGGTGGATGAGCATTTGATGGAGTACTTTATGCTCAACTATATGCTGGCCCTGCTTTCGGAAATTATTTCGTACAAAGCGCTCGGCGATTTTCCGGGCTTCGAGACCGCCGACTTCTTGCGGGCCGTAGAGCGCTATCCGGACGCCGTGCTGCCGCGCTACCGCAAACAGCGCCCCTACCTGAGCAGCATCTTATCTAAAAACGAAATCGAGCGAGACGACCGCTACAACAAGCACCTGTTCATTCGGGTGCGCCACGGATACTATCTGCCCAACCCCCGGATGGAAATTCAGGTGGGCAGTGCGTGGGCCAACGTATACGATGCGGCGGGTGTTTTTCAGGAAAGCAACTTACAGAATCCGCGGGTGGCCTACTTGGCTGAGCGGATTGAGGAGTGGCGGAAAACACTCCAAGATCCGATGCTATAAAAAAAGCGCGGCAGTTACGTCCGCGCTTGGTTTGTTTGGCCTATGATTGAAATCGTGGGTTATAGCGAACGCTTCACTTCCTTCTGCTCGAAGCCCTCAATCACGTCGCCCACCTTGATATCGTTGAAGTTTTTGATGCTAATACCGCACTCGTAACCGGCTTTCACCTCAGCCACGTCGTCTTTCTCGCGCTTCAGTTGGTTGATCTCACCGGTGTAGGCCACAATGCCATCGCGCACCAAACGAATTTGGTTGTTGCGCTTCACCACGCCGTCGGTCACGTAGCAACCGGCCACTGTGCCGATGCGGGAGATCTTGAATATCTGACGCACTTCGATGTTGCCGGTGATCACTTCTTCTACCGAAGGAGCCAGCATGCCTTCCATCGCATCCTTGATCTCGTTGATTGCATCGTAGATAATAGAATAAAGTCGAATCTCAATCTCTTCTTTCTCGGCAACACCCCGGGCGCTGTTTGAGGGGCGCACCTGGAAACCGACAATGATGGCGTCGGAAGCCGAGGCCAGCAGCACGTCGGACTCAGAAATCTGCCCCACACCCTTGTGAATAATGCTTACCTGCACCTCGTCGGTAGAGAGTTTCAGCAACGAATCAGACAGGGCTTCCACCGATCCGTCCACGTCGCCCTTCACAATGATGTTCAACTCGCGGAACGAACCAATGGCCAGTCGTCGGCCGATCTCGTCGAGGGTGATGTGCTTTTTGGTGCGCAGCGACTGCTCGCGCTGAATCTGCTCACGTTTATTGGCAATGTCACGCGCCTCCCGGTCGGACTCCATCACGTTGAAGCGGTCGCCCGACTGCGGCGCTCCGGCCAAACCGAGCACCTGCACCGGTGTGGCGGGCAGAATGTTGTCGGTGCGTTTGCCGCGGTGGTCGGTCATGGCTTTCACCTTGCCGTACTGCGAGCCCGCCAGAATGATGTCGCCGACCTTCAGGGTGCCGTTTTGCACCAGCAGGGTGGTCACGTAGCCGCGTCCTTTGTCGAGCGTGGCCTCGATCACCGTGCCGGAGGCGGGGCGGTCGGGGTTGGCCTTGAGATCAAGCAGTTCGGCTTCGAGCAGCACTTTCTCCAGCAGTTCGTCGATGCCCTGCCCGGTTTTGGCCGATATCTCCTGGCTCTGGTACTTGCCGCCCCAGTCTTCTACCAGCACGTTGTTGTTGGCCAGGTCTTCCTTGATCTTTTCGGGATTAGCGCCGGGCTTATCAATCTTGTTGATAGCAATGACAATAGGCACTCCGGCCACTTGCGCGTGGTTGAGTGCTTCTTTGGTTTGGGGCATCACGCTGTCGTCGGCGGCCACCACGATGATAACCACGTCGGTGACCTTGGCACCGCGGGCGCGCATGGCGGTAAAGGCTTCGTGTCCCGGCGTATCCAGGAAGGCAATGTGCTTGCCGCTGTCGGTCATCACGTCGTAGGCCCCGATATGCTGGGTGATTCCTCCGGCTTCGCCTTCGGTCACCTTAGCGCTTCGGATATAATCGAGCAGTGAGGTCTTGCCGTGGTCCACGTGACCCATGATTGTCACAATCGGGGCGCGGGGTTTCAGGTCTTCCTGCGCGTCTACTCCCTCATCGATAACAACTTCCTCTTTGGCGTCGACAAATTCCACGTCGTAGTTGAATTCGTCGGCAATCACCGTGATAGATTCGGCGTCGAGGCGCTGGTTGATGGAGACAAACATGCCCAGCGACATACAAGTAGAAATCACCTCGTTCACGCTCACGTCCATGAGCGATGCCAGATCGTTGGCCGAAACAAACTCCGTCACCTTGAGGATAGTAGACTCCTGCTGTTCTTGCAGGGCCTGATCTTCCCGCTCTTTGCGGTCGGCGCGACGGCGCTCTTGCCGGGCACGGGCCCCGCGTGAGCCCCGCTTGTTGCCCCCGCTCAGTTTGGCGAGTGTTTCCTTGATTTGCTCCTGAACTTCCTTGTCAGAAATTTCTTCTTTTTTGCCCTTCTTACCACCAGTGGCACCGGCCTTGCCGTTGGTGCCCGTGCGGGCGCGCGGGTCGGTGGTGGCCCCGCCCTCGGTGCGAATACGGCGGCGGCGCTTGCGCTTCTTCTTCTGCGCATCGGAAGAGGCCACTGGCTTGGGTTCTCTTTTCTTCTCGGCGGGCAATTCAATTTTTCCGAGTACGGTGAGTCCCTTCAGCTGATCGGCCTTGGCGTTGATCACTTTCTCCTCTTCTTTTTCAGGGGTGACCGGTGGCGTTGTTTCCTTCTTGGCCGCTACCTCTTCGGCGGCGGGTGCTTCTTGCGCAGCATCGGGGGGGGCAACTTCCGCCTCTTTGGTTTCTACCGACTTCTTTGGTTCTTCTTTGGCTGCTTCAGACGCCGTTTCTTTCTTGCTAGCAGGCTTCTTCCGGCCATTGATCGCGTCCAGATCGATTTTTCCCTTCACCGTGAGACCTAGCTTGGGCGCACTGTCTTCTTCCGGGGTATCAGGCTCGGGCTTGGCATCAGCGGGTTGCTTTTCGGTGGTCGGCACTCCGGCGGCCGACGCTTCGGTGGTCGGCACTTGGTCGGTCGAGGCCTCGGCGGCGGGAGTTGGCTCCGGATCGGTTTCGACGGGCTTCTCCGGGGCAGCAACCGGTTTCTCCTTCTCCTTTGAGGGAGGCGGAGTTGTTTCGCGACGCTTGTCCTGCGTTAGGCCCCGGATGAATAGCTCATCGTCATCGGCCGGATCGGCGGCCCGGCTAATCTGGGCACCGGCGTTATCAATAATCAGGTTCTCCTGCTTGATGCCAATGGTGAGGCCCGAGGCTTCCTCTTTATCCTGGGCCGACGAAGCAAACTCTCGCGCCACCAGTTCGTACTGATCCGACGGAATTTTAGCGTTCGGACTTCGATCAGTTTCGAAGCCTTTCTCGGCTAAAAAATCCACAATGGTGTTGCGACCGATGTTGAACTTTCGCGCGATCTGACTAAGCCTCATCGTTTTTTCCTCTACCATACTCAAATATCCGTTATTTTTCTTGATTATAAAATTACTCGAACTCCTGGCTCAGCACTTTCACCAGATCATCCACCGTTTCTTCTTCCAGATCAGTTCGTCTCACAATGTCGGCTTTCGACAGGGTAAGCACGCTCTTAGCCGTGTCGAGTCCGATTTTCTTGAGTTCGTCTATTACCCAACTATCAAGTTCGTCTGAAAATTCATCCAAATCCACATCTTCGTCATCTTCGTTGCCCACCGTGTCGCGAAACACGTCGATTTCGTAGTTCACCAGCCGACTGGCCAGCTTGATATTCTGCCCGCCGCGGCCGATGGCCAGCGACACCTGGTCGGGTTTTAGAAACACCGAAATGCGGTCGGGTTCGGTTTTGATGGTGGTAATCTTGGCCGGACTCAGCGCGCGGGTCACGTAGAGGTCAAGGTTGTCGGTGTAGTTGATCACGTCGATGTTCTCGTTCTGCAGTTCGCGCACGATGCTGTGGATGCGCGACCCCTTCATGCCCACGCAGGCACCCACCGGGTCGATGCGGTCGTCGTACGATTCTACGGCTACCTTGGCGCGCTCGCCGGGCTCCCGCACGGTTTTGCGGATGGTGATCACGCCGTCGTATACCTCGGGCACTTCCATTTCGAACAAACGCTCCAAAAACTTGGGCGAGGTGCGCGACAGGATGATGCGCGGTGTGCCGTTCACCATCTCCACGCGGTGCACGATGGCCCGCACTGACTCCCCTTTGCGGAAGCGGTCTTTGGGAATCTGCTCGGACTTGGGCAAAATGATCTCGTTGCCCTCGCCATCGATGAGTAGCGTTTCGCGGCTCAGCGTTTGGTACACTTCGCCCGCGATGATCTCGCCCACCAGGTCTTTGTACTTCTCGAAGAGAATATCTTTTTCCAGATCCTTTACCTTCTGGATGAGCGTTTGGCGGGCGGTCATCACGGCCCGGCGGCCAAAGTCTTCCAGCTTGATTTCTTCGGCCACTTCCTCGCCGATCTCGAAATCAGGCTCGATCTTTTGTGCTTCGGTGAGGCTAATCTTGTCCGGCTCCCAGATGTCCTCGGAGTTGTCGTCCACGATTTCGCGGAAGCGCCAAATTTCCAGGTCGCCCTTATCGGCGTTGATGATCACGTCGAAGTTGTCGTCGACGTCGTACTTCTTGCGGATCATGGTGCGAAACACATCTTCCAGGATGCGAATCATGGTGGGGCGGTCAATATTTTTGCCTCGGGCAAATTCCGCAAACGATTCAATCAGGGTTGCCGTGTCCATCATAGCTAGTTGAATAAGGCTAATACGTTGGTTTTCTTGATGTTACTAAAAGCAATGGTTATCTCGGTAGCTTCTACCGACTTCTTCTTCAAGCGCCCCGCCGGTTCGGCCGCCACGGTGATTTGCTCATCGGCCACCGTCAGCAGCTTGCCCTGCACAGTTTTTTCATCTTGCAGCGTGACCTTCACGTGGCGCCCCACGTTTTTGACGTACTGCCGCCGCAGCGTCAGTGGCTGGCTCAACCCAGCCGACGATACTTCCAGCGTATACGGGTCGGCGATCAGTTCTTCTTCCTCCATGCGGTGCGCCAGCGCGCGACTTACCTCGGCGCAGGTATCGATCGATACCCCCTGATCGCCATCCAGATACACGCGCACCTTACGGGTGCCAGTTCCGGACGAAACCTCGACGGAGACCAGAAACAGGGCTGGGTCTTGTTCAGCCAGGAGTTCATTGGTCCAATCGGTGATCGTAGGTTCTAAGGCCATATAGTGCGAACAAAAAAGAGGGGACAATGCCCCCTCTGAATGCTGCTAAACGCTTGCTGTCGCAAAGGTAGTGAATATCTTGGCTAAATCAAATCTTCAATTTGTAATCACTCCTATGGTTTCACAGCGTATTAGATGCGCTAAGCTATTTGACTCAACATTTCAGAAACAAAAAACCGCTTGTCAAAATTCGATTACTGAACAATAATTTGTTCCTGTAGCACGGTTTCTTCGCGATAAATTTGCAGAAAATAAGTGCCCGGAGGAAGACTGGTTGTCTCCAGTGTTATTTTCTTGTTTTGTGAAGTTCCTTTGGCTACCACAACCTGTTGATTGTTCAGCAATTCCACTTTAAACGTTTGGGTCTGTGATGCTGAAGATGAACTTAATCCGAACAGTTGGTTGGAAGACATATTTGCTTCTGTGCTATTGAGAGCATCCCCACCTTGTTCAATGGTTAGTTGCTCGTCGGCAGGATTAGGGTAGATGACAAACTCCCCACTTGTTAGATAGCCACCACAGTAAGAATTGGGGTACGCGGTGATTCCGTTGGTCGCCGTACCGCAACTGGTACTGGCGGTTACGCGAACGGCTCCGTATTGCGCATTGTAGATGGGGACGTATAGCCGAATGGTGTTAGTGCCCTGAGACACGCGCGTCCAGCCACTGGGAAAGGTCCAGGTATAGGTGCTTGATACTCCACTAGCTACGTTGGCGGTATAGGTATATTCGTTTCCCGGACAAACGGCAGCCGGTCCTGAAATACCCACTTGCGCTCCTCCCACCTGCACGTTCTTGCGGGGAGTTGTTATTTGCCCGCACGCATTGGTGCCTACCAGAGCATCTACCCACCCGGCTCCGGTACTGCTGGTGGTGGCAGTTCTTACTGTGAGAGTGGTGGTTCCTTGTCCCGAGACAATGGTCAGCAACGGGCTGACGCGCCACTGAATGGGCAAGCCGGTTGGCACCCCGCTCATCGTATACGTAGTGTTGCCACAAGCCGAACTACTCCCGGCAATGCTGGGATTTAGTGCGCAGTAGGTGTTACAGTTAAATCGCGGATTACGATTGCGCACCTCGTCGGCCAGCCATCGGCCGTTGGCCCCGGTGAATTGAACGTGCCTTTCGTTGATTTGCACGTTGGTGAAGAAGTTAGCAAAGGGCACATTTTTCGGGGCGGCAGGAGGAGCCGAAGGAGAATACGTTCGCGCTAAGTCGGTAGACAAGATGGGTTGGGTGCCCCTACCAATGTCCAACGAACTGAAAGTAGGTATAAAACTGAACTGTTCCTGATTGAAGTTAAGGTTGACCCCAAATACCGTTTCCGGGAGTCCCCCAAAGTTCGCAATGTCATAAATACCCCCCGGAGAACTATCCAGAGCAAGCATAGTAGACAACGAGTTGAGCGATTTATCGGTAATGGTCAGGTTCACGTTGACGAAGAACAGAATCTTCTTGGCAATGTATATTTTCCCTTTGTACACCCGTTGCGCCTGGCGGTCGGGCAGGGCGTTGAGCACAAAGTTGGCCTTAATGTCAGTCCGGGTCGTAAGTGGGGCGCCCAAGAAAAGCTGTGGGGCAATACTGGTGAATGGTGCCGCAATCGAACTGACCAACCCCAACCAATAATTGAGCTTAAACCCATCGTCGATGTTGAGCAGCGTAGCGTAGGGTCCGAACGCCTGCGCCCGACCGCACTCTGATCCATTCGAGATAGCCACGTTGCGGGTCTGCTGCGGATAACCCAGGTTGCGGTATTCCGTCATAAAAGCGGTGTGCGTACTATTGTTGAATCCTAGATTGTAGCCGCTCAAATTTGCTTGATACTGGAGCATCTGCCGGGCAGCAGGAGTCTCCAGCAAGGCAGCCGCCCCCTTCAGTTGCTCATTGAGACTAGCTAGAGAGATAGAATAGTAGAGACCGGGCACTCCCACGCCAATGCTGGTGGTTGCCAGATGCAGTACGGCAGCCTGGGCGGCAACCGGCACGTTGGCTCCCTGGTGCGGGGCATCGTGGCTGATATATAAGCGGGTGTTATGCGCCACACCGCGGTTCTCCATATCCCGCAGGGCGTAGCGGGCCACCAAGCCGCCCATGCTCATGCCCAGCACCACGTTGGGTTGCCGGGTAGCGTGTCGTGCCTTCTCCTGATTTACCCACTCGATGACGTTTTCTACCATAAAAGCATTACGCTGGATAAAGTCAGTGCCCTCGTTATAGTCAATAAACACCAGGTCATAACCGTTTTCATCTAGGAAATCGTTGAGGGTTTGTCCGTTGTAGTCAATGTTTACTGGTACAAATATACCTCCTGGGCCATCCCCAAATATAAAGTCTCTAAAATCGAAGTTTCGTCTGGGATCGCCAGGGCTGACGACTCGCCAGGCATCGATGCCTTCAACCACAATGAAGGGGCGATCGAGCACCTGATCGGTACCGGCGTACTCAATGGTGACGGTGGCTCCGGCAGCACTGCCGTTGTAGGCCCGGGGAGCGGGGAAGCCGGCTACCGGAAAGTTCAGGGTGCGGGTGTTAGTATTAGTATAGCGGGCGGCCACTGCCTGAACCTTGTCTACGTAGAAGGGACTCTGGCTCTCGGCGGTGGTGCCGTCGGTGTAGGCAATTTTCAGCTTAAAGGTCTTTTTACCCTCCGAGGTGTAGCTGGCCGTTACGTTGCTGTTCTGAGCGATGGTGCGCAGGCCTCGTCCATCGCCAAAGTCGGCCTGGATACTGCTCACCGTTTTGCCCGACTTGTTATAGAATAGGGCGGAGCGGAAGATAAACGTATGGTTGTTGCCTTCCAGCACCGTATGATTAAGGGTGGCCCCGAAGGCGTAGCGGGTATCGTAAGGACTGATGGTGTTGCCGCAGGTGAGGCGGTTGTTGGCGATGGTGACGCCCCGGCTGGTGGCATCGCTGCGAAACTTTTGGTAGCGCATGTGCAGCGCTACGATGTTGTGCGCGGTGGATTGTTTCCCGTAACTTTCGATCGAAGCGCGAACGCTTTCCGGGGTCGACAGGCTGATGTTGCTGTTGTAGCGCATGGTGAACAGCGAGGAGTAGAGCAGTTGCCACTCGGCCAGCGTGAGCGTGTTGCTGATCGTGGGTACTCCGTTGAATTTGACCACGTCGGTCATCTCCAGGCCGTAGTCCCACAGTAGGCCGCTGCTGATGGGAGTAGGGTTCACGTTTTGAAAGATGGCATTGATTTCGGTGCGAAAGGCATCCGAGGTTTGGGCCAGCGCCGGTACCCATAGCTACAGCACGGCCAGGGCTAAACAGCAAAGGTGCTTCTTCATAGAAGTGTTACATGAAAAGGAATTATTTGGGGGATAGGAAAAGAAAAGTGCTAAGGAATATAGTGCATATCAAAGCGGCCGTCGGTCACGCGGAGAGTATCACAGTCCCCTTTGATCATTGTAAAAGCAAAAGTGCCTGAGACAATAAATTTCTTTCGGTCAAAACGGGTGATAGTTAGAGTGCCTTCCTGCGTATCTTCCATATCGTAAAGACAAATGACATCATCAATTGTGTACCAGTTCGAACGAGCGAAGCTGTCAGGAATGTTAGTAAGGTCGAAAGTCTCACTAGCTATTGCTTCGGATTCGGTAGTTGTGAATGATATATTCTGTTCGCCAACTTTTGGATACGCTTTTCCTCCAATATGTAATATTCCGGCTTGATACATAGCCACCATATCGGTAGAAGTCTTCGGCACCCACGCTTGCCCATTTACCAAACAACCGAAGGTGTATTCGCCGGTTTGGGTAGCAGGCGGAAGGAGGTCTAACTGATTTACTACCTTTGGTTCATCTTCCTTACACTGTAGGGCCAGCACACTCAGGGCGAGCACCAAGATCATGTGTATCTTCATGTTTTTTGCTTGTTTAGTATAAAGACGGCCGTTTGGCGAAAAGTAACAGATTTAAGGAAGAAATATTTATCTTAGCCATCAACTATCCAAACTACCATGTCTATCTCTAAAGAAATCGGTACACTAAGCGACGAAGAATTGACGCGTCGCTTTCAACAAACCACCGACCCACTCCTGATTACCGAACTGCTAGACCGGCACCAGTCCCGCTCCAAAAGTCCCGCTATCGCTGGTTAAAAAACCGGGATGAGGCTAAACCGCCTAAAAGCCAAACTACCGAAATTGTTGGCCCGGCAGGTTGCTTAACGCATTTTTCCGGCACCAGAATCGTTGGGTAGCGTAAAGCTTGTTAACTTGCCCACGCTATGGTCACACTCAAATTACTCGTTGCACTTTTGGCAGGCGCACTACTAACCGCCTGCAACTCCAACCCCTCTGCCGAACGGGAAGCCATCCAACGACCCGCGCCACTACCCGCTCCCGACTTCAACCCTGATTCGGCCTACGCCTTTGTAGCCCGGCAGGTGAACTTCGGCCCACGGGTGCCCAACACCACGGCGCACACTAACACTAAGAACTGGCTGGTGGATAAGCTCACTACCTACGGAGCCGACGTGCAGGTGCAGGAATTCGAGGCGGAAGCCTACAACGGCACCCGGCTGCAACTGAGCAACATCATTGCCAGCCTGTATCCCGAGCGACGCAAGCGCGTCTTGCTGGCGGCCCACTGGGACACCCGCCCCTACGCCGACAAAGACAGCACCCGCACCGACCAACCCATCGATGGGGCCAACGACGGAGCCAGTGGCGTAGGCGTGCTGCTGGAGGTGGCCCGCGCTCTGCAACAAGCCGACACCGTGCCGCGCGTCGGCGTCGACATCATCTTGTTCGACGGGGAAGACTACGGCGAGCCGGAGGGAGAGAAAAGCGACGCCGAAAGCACCAACCGGGTGTGGTGGTGCCTGGGTTCTCAGTATTGGTCCGACCACAAGCACGCGCCCAACTACTCGGCCTACTACGGCATCTTGCTCGACATGGTGGGCGCCAAGGAAGCCACGTTTTACCGGGAGGGAGTCTCGGAGCGGGTGGCTCCCAGCATCGTGAAGAAAGTGTGGAACACCGCCCAGCAACTGGGCTACGGCAGCTACTTCGTCACTAAAGAGAGTCCGGAGATTGTTGACGACCACGTGTACGTGAACTACGACGCCAAAATCCCGATGATTGATATTGTGGAGTACGAACCGACTAATGAATCGTACTTCGCCGCCTACCACCACACCCACGCCGACGATTTGGACATCATCAGCCGCGAAACCCTGGAAGCCGTGGGCGAAACCGTGCTGCACGTGCTGTACGGAGAGTAGCACCAAACCAGCGCTTGCGGTGGTGCTCGCCCAACGGATGGGCTTGGCTAAGCTAACCTATTGGTGAGTTTATCGGTGCAGATCGACGCGCCCTAGAACCAACTAAAAGAAGGCCATACTCAGAATGCCCCCCAGCATCAGCAGCTTGCAAAAGTTGCTCAGGTAGGTGAAGTCGCGTTTGGTATCGGCGTACACCAGGCGGGTGATAAAGTACGACAGCGGAACAATGAGCACCAGGAAGTAGATCGTCAGCGGGCGGTTGCCCAGCGTGCCGGACATAAAAAAGAGTAAAAATATAAAGAAGGCCGACAGCCCGTACAACAGCGACTTCGTACGGCTAATTCCCCACACGATAGGCAGGGTGCGGCAGCCAAAGGTCTCATCGCCCCGCACGTCTTCCATATCTTTAATAATTTCTCGCACCAGTGAAATAGAGAACGCAAATAGGGCGTAGGTGAACACCAAAAACTGCTCCTGCCGGTAGTAGAGTCCGATCACCGCAATGGCCAGGCCCGACAGCAGCGCGATGCTCACGTTGCCCACCAAGGGGTAGCGCTTGAGCCGATTCGAGTACCACCACAGCAAAAACGCCGCCGCCGCGTAGATGAGTCCGGCCTTCCACGACAGGTACGTGCTGATGAGCACTCCCAGCAGCGTGAGCGTGATGTGGGCAGCAATCACCACCCGGCGGCGCAGCACCGTGCCCACCACCACCGCGCGGGGCCGGTTGATGAAGTCGATCTTCACGTCGTAGTAGTCATTGATGATGTAGCCCGCCGCAGCAATCATTACCGTAGATAATACTAGCAAGAACAATCGTCCGTCGAGCAGGTAGGCCCGGTGACTAGCGTGGACATCCACCAGGAAGTAGGCCGTGAAGTACTGCGTAAGGGCCAGCATCACCAGGTTTTGCGCCCGCATGATGCGCAGCAGCCCCTGCATCCACTGCCGGGGGCGGGCTGATCTTTCAACAGATTCGCTGGTCGTCATGGTCCAAACAAGGTAGTTATCATCTTATAAGTAGCTCGTGCGACCCAATGCGCAGGCGTAGCACTGAACTAATTCAAGGCCCACTGGATTACAATAGGCTGTCTGCTGCCGAATATACGATGCGATTTATAAAACAAACGCTTAGGTAGTTTACAAATTCTGCATAAATTTGACAATTTACCGGTAGCCATAGAAACTGATGACAAATATCAAGGAGCAACTCATCCATCTGGCCCAAGAGCGCATTCTGCTGCTGGACGGCGCCATGGGCACTATGATCCAGCAGCACCGCCTGGGCGAAGCAGACTTTCGAGACGAAGCGCTTCAAAATCATACGCACCCACTACAGGGTAACAACGATTTGCTGTCGATTACCCGGCCCGACATCATCCGGGGCATTCACCAAATGTACTTCGAGGCGGGGGCCGACATTGCCGAAACCAACACCTTTAGTTCGACGCGCATCGCCCAGGCCGATTACGGACTGGAGCACCTGGTCTACGAACTCAATTATCAGTCGGCCCGGCTGGCCCGCGAGGTAGCCGACGACTTCACCGCCCGCGACCCCAGCAAGCCCCGCTTCGTGGCCGGTTCGCTGGGCCCCACCAACAAAACCGCCTCGCTGTCGCCCGACGTAAACGACCCCGGCTTCCGGGGCGTCACCTTCGACGAACTCGTGGAAGCCTACACCGAGCAGACCCACGGCCTGGTCGAAGGCGGGGTAGACATCCTGCTGATCGAGACCGTGTTTGATACCCTCAACGCCAAGGCCGCCCTGTTCGCGGTTAACAATTACCTGGAGGACCACGAACTCAACCTTCCCGTGATGGTGTCGGGCACGATCACCGACGCCAGCGGGCGCACCCTGTCGGGGCAAACCACCGAAGCCTTCTGGACCTCGGTGATGCACGGCGAGTTGTTTAGCGTGGGTCTCAACTGCGCCCTGGGAGCCAAAGAACTTACCCCCTACCTGAAAGAGTTGTCAAAGCACGCCACCTGCCTGGTGTCGGCCCACCCGAACGCGGGCTTGCCCAACGAGTTTGGCGAGTATGACCAAACGCCGCAGCAGATGGCCGCCGAAATGGAAGAGTTTGTCGGCCGCGGACTGGTGAACATCATCGGCGGTTGCTGCGGCACCACCGCTGAGCACCTGCGGGAGCTGGCCGCCCTGGCCGAGCAGTACGGGCCGCGCCAGCCGAAAGAAGCGTTGGTGGAGATGGCGTAGATGCTTGATAGAATTTGGTTGTTTAACGTTGATCGATCACTATTGAATATCGACAAGGAATGATGAATGTTGAAGGAAAAGAAGGGTCTGATTCATTGATAGCCGACGTCATCCGCGACTCGGCGGTGCCTGACCTACGCCTGAGCGGACTGGAGCCTTTAATCATCAATGAGGTCACCGGTTTTGTGAACGTGGGCGAGCGCACCAACGTGACTGGTTCGCGCCGCTTTGCCCGCCTGATTGCCGAAGAAAAGTACGAAGAGGCTATCGCTGTGGCCCGCGACCAGGTGGAGGGCGGAGCGCAGATCATCGACGTGAACATGGACGATGGCATGCTCGACGGCGAAGCCTGCATGGTGAAGTTCCTGAACCTCATCTCGGCCGAACCCGACATCGCCCGGGTGCCCTTTATGATCGATTCTTCCAAGTGGAACATCATCGAGGCCGGACTCAAGGTGGTGCAGGGCAAGGGCGTGGTCAACTCCATTAGCCTGAAAGAAGGCGAAGAAAACTTTATCCGGCAGGCCAAAAAAGTTAAGCGCTACGGGGCGGCCGTCATCGTGATGGCCTTCGACGAAGACGGGCAGGCCGACAACTACGCGCGGCGCATTGAGATTGCGCAGCGCTCCTACGACGTGCTGGTGCATAAAGTCAACTTTCCGCCCCAAGACATCATCCTCGACCTCAATATCTTTCCCGTGGCCACCGGCATGGAAGAGCACCGCCGCAACGCGCTGGATTTCTTCCGGGCCACCAAGTGGGTGCGCGAAAACCTGCCCGGTGTGCACGTGAGTGGCGGCGTGAGCAACGTGTCGTTTTCGTTTCGGGGCAATAATCCGGTGCGCGAGGCCATGCACTCAGCCTTTTTGTACCACGCCAAGCGCGCGGGCATGGACATGGGCATCGTGAACCCCACCATGCTGGAGATCTACGACGACATTCCGAAAGACCTGCTCGAGCGGGTGGAAGACGTGCTGCTCGACCGCCGCGACGATGCCACCGAGCGGCTGGTCGACTACGCCGAAAAAAACAAGGACGACGGCAAGGTTAAGAAAAAAGACGACCAGGTGTGGCGGCAGCAGCCCCTGAGCGAGCGGCTCAAGCACGCGCTGGTGAAAGGCATCACCGAGTTCATTGAGGCCGACGTGGAAGAGGCCCGGCAGCAGTACGACCGGCCTATCGAAGTGATCGAAGGTCCGCTGATGGACGGCATGAACGTGGTGGGCGACTTGTTCGGAGCGGGTAAGATGTTTCTGCCCCAGGTGGTGAAGAGCGCCCGCGTGATGAAAAAGGGCGTGGCCTACCTGATTCCGTTTATTGAAGCCGAAAAAGGCGCGAAGCAGGAGGCAAAGGGCAAAATCCTGATGGCCACCGTGAAGGGCGACGTGCACGACATTGGCAAAAACATCGTGAGCGTGGTGCTGGGCTGCAACAACTACGAGGTGGTGGATATGGGCGTGATGGTGCCCACCCAAGACATTCTGGACAAAGCCCGCCTGGAGGGCGTCGACGTGATCGGGCTGAGTGGACTGATTACTCCTTCGCTCGATGAGATGGTGACCGTGGCCAAGGCCCTGGAAGAGGAAGGCTTTACCCTGCCTTTACTGATCGGCGGAGCCACGACCTCCAAAATTCATACGGCGGTGAAGATCGAGCCGCACTACCACGGACCGGTGATCCACGTGCTCGACGCCTCGCGCTCGGTGCCGGTGGTGAGCAACCTGCTCAACCAAAAAGCCAAAGACGCTTTCGCGCAGCAGGTGCGCGACGAGTACCAGCAGATGCGCGACCGCCACGCCGGTAAACAGCAAAAGAAAAACTTTGCGCCTCTCGCTGAGGCCCGCGCCAATAAGTTTCAAACGGATTGGTCGGAGCGAAACGTGACCCGCCCGCAGTTTCTGGGCACCCGGGTGTTCGAGGATTACTCGCTGGAAGAAATTGCGCAATACATCGACTGGACGCCCTTTTTTATGACCTGGGAGCTGGCCGGTCGGTTTCCGAAGATTTTAGACGATGAGGTGGTGGGCGAGCACGCCCGTGACCTGTACCGTGATGCTCAAGCGATGCTCAAGAAGATCGTTGACGAACGCTGGCTGCAGGCAAAAGCGGTGATCGGGTTTTTCCCCGCCAATGCCATCGGCGACGACGACATTGCGCTGTATCAGTTTGCGGGATACGATGAAGATCGCAGTCAGCCATTGACTACGCTACACCATCTGCGGCAGCAAACCCAGAAGGCCAGCGGCAAGGAGTACCTGAGTCTGACCGATTTTGTGGCCCCGGCCGACAGCGGAGTGAACGACTACGTAGGCGGCTTCGCCGTGACGACGGGCATTGGCTGCGACGAGATTGCCAAGGAGTTTGAGCGCGACCACGACGACTACAACGCCATTATGGTGAAAGCCCTGGCCGACCGTTTGGCCGAAGCCTTCGCCGAGTTGATGCACCGGCGGGTGCGCCGCGAGTTCTGGGGCTACGCTCCTGACGAGCAATTGGATAACGAGGCCCTCATTCGCGAAAAGTACCAGGGCATTCGACCCGCCCCCGGCTACCCCGCCTGCCCCGACCACACCGAAAAAGAAACGCTGTTTAGGCTACTGAACGCTACCGAAAACACCGGAATCACCCTCACCGAGAGCTACGCCATGTTCCCCACGGCGGCGGTGAGTGGGTGGTACTTCTCTCATCCCGAGGCGCGCTACTTTGGCATTTCTAAAGTAGATCAAGATCAGGTGCACGACTACGCGGTGCGCAAAGGAATGCCCGTGCCGGAGGTAGAGAAGTGGTTGGGATCGTACTTGGGGTACGAAGCGTAGGTAAAGTTGCTCATCGCTGTTATTATTCCCGCTGGTTTTTTAAACACCCGGCCGAAGCCGCCGTTTAGTCAGTAGTGTAACCCTACCAACCCGCACCCCTATGGCTGTTATTGATGATGCTACCGAATACACCACCCACAACCGCAAACTGGCCAGTCAACTGCCCGACACGGGACAACCGCGTTTGGTGGTGATTGGCGGAGGGTTTGGCGGTATTCAACTGCTGAAAAACTTTAACCATAAAAACGTGCAGGTGGTGATGCTTGACCGGCACAATTACCACACCTTTCAGCCTCTGCTCTACCAAGTGGCCACCGCCGGACTAGAACCTGATTCGATTGCCGCGCCCCTGCGCAAGGTGTTCGAAGATCGCAAGAATTTTTTCTTTCGCATGGCGAAGGTAGAGTCTATCAGTCCCGACGAGATGATGATCAACACCAACATTGGGCGCATCCGCTACGATTTTCTGGTGATCTCCACGGGCACCCATACCAATTACTTTGGCAACGAAAAGATCAGAAACCTGGCGTTTCCGCTTAAGCAGGTACCCCAGGCCCTGAATCTGCGCAGCCAGATTCTGCAAAACTTCGAGAAAGCCGTCACCTCCGATGATCCCGAAGAGATTGATCGGCTTACTAATTTCGTGGTGGTGGGGGGTGGCCCCACGGGCGTAGAACTGGCCGGGGCGCTGGGCGAACTCAAGAAATACGTGCTTCCCCGCGACTATCCCGATCTGGACTTTAGGATGATGAAGGTCTACTTGG
Organism: Cyclobacteriaceae bacterium; assembly: GCA_965217305.1. Taxonomy (GTDB): domain Bacteria; phylum Bacteroidota; class Bacteroidia; order Cytophagales; family Cyclobacteriaceae; genus Tunicatimonas. The sequence continues at coordinate 1,742,165 of CBDCHN010000011.1, read as the reverse complement.
TGGAGGGCCTGGAGCGCTTGCTGCCGCCGATGTCCGAAGAGTCGGGAAAGCAGGCGCTCAAGGACTTGGAAGAGCGCTTCGAAACCAACGTGCTGCTCAACACGATGGTGAAGGACTACGATGGCTACGAAGTGACGTTGAGCACCGGCGAGAAAATTATTGCCGAAACCCTGATTTGGGCCGCCGGGGTGACCGGCCGTATCGTGAAGGGACTGGACAAGGCCAAAACCGAAAAGAGCCGCTACGTGGTGGACGAATACAACCGGGTGAAGGGTTACACCGATATTTTTGCCATTGGCGACGTGGCCTACATGGAGTGCGAAGACTATCCTAAAGGGCATCCGCAGGTGGCCCCGGTGGCGATGCAGCAGGGTGAATGTCTGGCTAAAAACCTGAGAGCGCTCTTTGAAGACAAACCGCTGAAGCCTTTCAACTACTTTGACAAAGGAACGATGGCCACCATCGGCCGCAACCGCGCCGTGGCCGACTTGCCCAACGGCATGAAATTCTCGGGCTTGCCCGCCTGGCTGGCCTGGATGTTTGTGCACTTGCTTTACCTGGTTAGCTTCCGCCAGAAGTTGGTTACCCTGGGCAACTGGACGTGGAACTACTTCACCTACGATCGGGGCACCCGCCTCATTATTCGTCCCTTCAACTACCGCGAGGCGGTGGCTAAAAAGAAAACGCACTTCGATGAAAACGAAGAAGTAACGGGGCAAAAGGAGGGCGAAGCCAAGGAAGCGGAAGAAGGTTCTTGGTCGTCTTAGACCGCCCCAGAATCGCTCGCCCTGAGAACTTGAAGCGTTCGCAAGCTTAACAACTCCCGTTTTTCACGCCGGATCAATCAGAAAAAGCCGTTCGGCAATACCATCGGCCATCAACCTTCCTTGGTTGGTTAGCATAAGCTGGCCCTCCTGCAAAATCGCCTTGTGCTCCCTGACAAGCTGGTCGATGTAAATGGCATGCTCCTTATACAGATCGTAGTGCCACTCGTTTTTTAGCACCGTCAAATTGCATCCCCACTTGGTGCGCAGTCCCATCATCACCCGCTCGTTGATTTGGTCGGTACGTGATAGCACCTCCCGTTCGAAAGGAATCGTTCTTTCTGCTACCTCCCGCAGATACTTCGCATTGTTGGCCACGTTGTGCTGCCGACTCTCACCATCGTACGAATGGGCACTCGGACCAACTCCCAAGTATTTTTGGTTCTGCCAGTAGCTCGTGTTGTGCTTTGCGTAATGATCTGGCTGGCAAAAGTTAGATACTTCGTACGGGTCGTAACCCGCCGCGGTGAGGGTCGAGACCAGCATCTCGAACTGCTCGGCGGCGAAGGTGTCACTCACCACCCGCAATTTACCCTGCCGTTGCCACCGACCAAACACGGTTTTTTCCTCAATCGTCAGGCAGTACGAAGAAATGTGCTGAGGTTGCAGGGCCACGGCTTGGGCCAAGTCGCGCTCCCAAATACTGTGGTCGGCGGCCGGGATAGCGTAGATCAGATCAATGCTGAGGTTATCAAATCCGGCCTCCTGCGCCTGCTGCACGCCCCACATGGCTTCGTCGGCCCGGTGCGCCCGGTTCAAGTAGCGCAGGTGCGGTTCGTGAAACGACTGGATGCCAATGCTCAAGCGGTTGATACCGGCCTCACGCATCGCCTTCAATTTAGTTGGGTTCAAGTCATCGGGGTTGGCCTCGAGCGTAATTTCCGGTTGAGCAGTCACCGGATAGTGCTGATAAACCGCCACCAACAGCCTTTCCAGTTCGTTAGATGTCAGCAAAGAAGGGGTTCCCCCGCCGAAGTAGATCGTCTGCACCGCTTCCCCGTCCAGATAGTTGCGCCGGAGGATCAACTCTTCCGCCAGCGCGAAAACCATCGCTTCCCGCTGCCGGGTGTTCGTACTAAAGTGAAAATCGCAATAATGGCACGCCTGCTTGCAAAAGGGGACATGAAGGTAGATTCCAGCCATAAATCATCTAACGCCACCTATCCCCACCCTGTTCCTAAATCCAACCCATTCGCTCATTCTATCAATCCCTAATTCTTCTCTCTTGAATCCTGACAATTTCCTGCTTAACCTTGCTCGATGGAAATCAATTGGATAGAGTTGCTGGCGGTGCTGTTCGGGCTAGTGGCGGTGTATTTCAATACCCAAGAAATTGTGTGGGGCTGGCCGGTGGGTATTGTAGGTGTGGTGTTGAGCGGTATTCTTTTTTATGAAGTCCGCCTTTACTCCGATCTTATTCTGCATGGGGTCTACGTTATTTTAGGTTTTTACGGCTGGTACGAATGGCTGTACGGAGGGCGCAACAACGCGGCCCTGCGGGTGACAAGAATTTCTCTTATCACGCTTTTGGTGCTGCTAGCGCTAGGAGCCGTAGGAACGGGAGCCATCGGCTACGCCTTTGATCGCTACACCGACGCCGACCTAGCCTACTGGGATGCGTTCACCACCTCGTTTAGCCTGGTGGGGCAGTATATGCTGGCAAAAAAAAAGCTCGAGAACTGGCTGCTGTGGATCGGGGTGGATGCGGTGGCCTCGGGCATCTACGCCTACAAAGAGCTTTATTTGCTGTCGCTGCTCTACTTCCTTTACCTCGGACTAGCCACTTACGGATATTACCAGTGGCAGAAAACGCTTGTTTATGCTTAAAGTAGTGGTCACCGGTCCCGAATCTAGCGGCAAAACCACCCTGGCCCGAACCCTGGCCGCGCACTACCAGGTGCCCTGGGTAGAGGAATACGCCCGGAATTATATCGAGCAACTTGCCCGGCCCTACCAAGAAGCTGATTTGCTCCGGATTGCCCAGGGACAAACGCAGATGGAAGATAAAGCGGCTCAAAACCACCCACCCCTGCTCATCTGCGACACCAGTTTGTTGGTGATCTACGTCTGGAGCCACTATCGCTACGGCCGCTGCCACCCCTGGATTGAGGACCAACTCGCCCGGCGCCCCGTGGACCATTACCTGCTCTGCCGCCCCGACCTCCCCTGGCAACCCGACCCCCAGCGCGAAAACCCGCACGACCGTCCTGAACTGTTTGCGCGGTATGAAAAAGCTTTGCACGAAAAATCCTATACGGTCGTATTCGGACGAGGAAACGTCCGCCTGAACACAGCAATTAGTGTAGTCGATTGCTTGCTCAAACCATAGTTCTGCTTATATTTGCGGTAAAGGGGTGCCCTATAACAGCGGGCTGAGATTATACCCATTGAACCTGATCCGGGTAATGCTGGCGAAGGGATACGGTATGGTAACTATATGGTGGGGCGATCCCCTAGCTCCCGGTTTATTTACCAAATTACAAATCAACATGCGATTTTTTTGGATTGGCGTGATGGCCAGCTTTGTACTTCCCACAGTGGGGTGGGCCCAACGCGTGGTGCAAGGCACCGTGACCGACACCCAACAACAACCGCTGGTGGGAGCCACCGTGGTGGTGCCCCAAACTACCCAAGGAACAGCCACCGATTCCCAGGGTTTTTATCAATTGAGTTTAGAAACGATAGCTTCGGATATCCAGGTGAGCTACGTAGGCTACCAAACCCAGACGGTAGCGCTCGCGCTTCAGGAAGACACGATTGTCCAAGACATGACGCTTCGCGAAAAAGCTTCATTAGAAGAGGTGGTGATTCAAGCCGTTCGGGCCGACGAACAAGCGCCGGTTACGCAGACTACGATTGACCAGCAGGGCATTGAGGCGGTTTACGCAGGCCAGGATGCCCTTTTCGTGCTGGAAGAACTAACGCCTGCTATGCTCGCCTACTCTGAGTCGGGCACCAGCGTGGGCAATTACGGGCAAATGCGCCTTCGGGGCATCGACCAAACCCGCATCAATATCACCCTCGACGGAGTGCCCCTCAACGATATGATCGACCAGGGCGTGTTCTTTTCCAACTTCACCGATTTTGGCAACAGCATCGCTTCGGTACAGGTGCAGCGCGGCGTGGGCACCAGCACCAACGGCACCGCTTCCTACGCTGGCTCAATCAATTTTGAGTCGGTCAATCTCAACGACAGCGTGCCAAGCGTGGAGGTGCAACTGATGGGCGGTTCGTTTGATACCTACCGCGCCAGCGGCGAGGTAAAAACCGGGTTGCTGGACAACCAAACCGCGTTCTACGGCCGCTTCACCCGCACGCTGTCCGACGGCTACCGCGACCACACCAGCACCAACTCCTATTCGTTCTTTTTCTCCGGCGGCTACTTTGGCGAGAAAGACTTGCTAAAGATAACCGGTTTCACCGGACGCAGTCAGAACGGATTGGCCTATCTGCCAACGGCCCTGTCCGATACTCAACAGCGGCCCCAAACCAACTACGTATCAGAAAATGATATAGACGATTTTGGGCAGTCGCTGGTGCAGTTGCAGTACACGCGCTTCGTGGGGGACAACACCTCTTGGACGTCAACGCTCTACTACGGAAACGCCGGAGGTGACTTTCCGGCCGGGTTTTCAGAACCAGTGAACACCTTCTCCGTGGACGGATCAGACACCACTTTCGCCACCACCGATCGGTTCACGCAGCTCAACTATCCGCTGTTCAATCATCACTACGGGCTGATGTCCTCCGTGGGTCACACCTCCGAAGATGGCCGCTGGGAGCTGAATGGCGGAGTGCACGCCTACACCTTCCGAAGAGAAAATCTAGAAGCGGTGATTCCGGATAACGCCAATCCGTATTACCAAGACCGCTCGCGCAAGGATGAGGTCAGCGCTTTCGCCAAATTCAGTTACTCACTAAACGACTGGCTGCTGTTTGCCGACCTGCAGCTACGTGCGGTGGAATTGGGGCTGCAAGCCGACCCGACTTTTCTGGGACAACCCGCCTCCATTCCCAACCGGCAGTGGCTTTTCCTGAACCCAAAAGTGGGCGTGACATATCAGTTGAATACGCAAATGAACCTCTACGCATCCTACGGCCGCAGTGGTCGTGAACCCACCCGCTTTGATATTCTGGGTTCTACCCGAATTGACTCGTTCAACTTGGCCAGTGTGCAGGACATGGACGCTGTAAAAGCGGAGTACGTCAATAATTTTGAGGCCGGTGCTCGCTTTCATCATGGCCGACTAAGTGGACAGGCGAATTTGTTTTACATGCAGTTTACGAACGAAATTGCTCCTATCGGTGAGTCAATCCCTGAGGCGTTTGTGCAATTGCGAAAGAACATCGCGAGCAGCTACCGCCGCGGTCTGGAACTAGAGTGGCAGTATCGTTTCGTTCCTGCGCTATCGTTGGTGGGCAATCTTGCCTACTTGCAGAGCAACATCGACACGTTCGATCCGGAAGACGAAGAACAAGTCTACCGCAACGTAGAACCAATCATCAGTCCGTCTTGGATTGTCAACAGCACGCTCCAGTATCAGCATAATCTACTTTCGGTGGCGCTGACCGCTCGCTACGTGAGTGAGTCGTTTCTAGAGCCCACCAATCGTCCTGACCTTACGCTACCGGCTTTCTTGGTGCTAGACGCTCGGGCTTCGGTTCGCTTTCTGAAAAACCAAGAATTTAGCTTACACTTAAACAACTTGCTGGATCAAGCATATTACACCTACGGACAGCCAATAGACACCGGCGGCGGGCTGGTGCCCGGCTACTTCGTGCAGGCTCCCTTCAATGCATATGCCCTACTACGACTGAAATTTTAAATTATACCCCCGTACAGACGCGATTCATCGCGTCTCTGTCGATTCCTTAATCCACAACCCCATGAAACTCACCCTTGCCCTCGACTGGACCCCCAACACCCTACACGCTGGCTATTTTATTGCCGAAGCCGAGGGCTACTTCAAAGAAGCCCAGCTAGACGTAACGTTTATCAATCCGGAAGCAGACAACTACGCTATCACTCCGGCCAAAAAGCTGGCCGACCGACAGGTGCACGTAGCAGTGGCTCCCTCTGAAAGTATTATCAGCTTCAACACGCTGCCCAACGCAGTGCCCCTGGTAGCCATCGCCGCCGTGTTGCAAGAAGACGTCAGTGCCGTCGTGACCCGCAACGATAGCGGCATCACCCGCCCGGCGCAGCTCGATGGCAGAACGTTCGCCTCGTACCAAGCCCGGTTTGAAGATGATATCGTCCGTCAGCTGGTGCAAGCCGATGGTGGACAGGGTGACTTGGTTATATCAAATCCCGACAAACTGGAAATGTGGCGCACCGTGGCCGAAGGCACCGCCGATGCCACCTGGGTTTTTTTGCCCTGGGAAGGGCCTAAAGCCAAGTACGAAGCCAATGTTACTTTCAATGCTTTCCACCTGAGTGATTATCGCATTCCGTATGGTTATTCTCCGCTCCTGGTTGCCCACGAAGAACTTATTGAGCAAGAGCCTGAACTGCTGCGGGCACTTGTCCGGGCGGTGGAAAGGGGCTGGCGTTTTGTCAGTGACCATCCGGGCCGGGCTGCCGAAATTTTATGCAACCATATCCGCCATCCTGACTTTCAAAACCAAGAAATGATCAAAGAATCGCTAAATTTGCTACAGCCCGCCATTCTGGACGACGACCAACGATGGGGCTTTATGAATGGAACGCGATGGCTCTCGTGGGTTGAGTGGATGATTGATACGCAAGTGCTCAAGGATGCCGTCGGCACTCCTATCAATTTCGGACAAATCGACACCTCCATGTTTTATACCAACGATTTTTTTAAATAAGGTGATTGAAATTTTAAACCACCGTATTTTGCACAACACTCCGCAGAAATTATACACCTTTCTGTCAGTGTAGCTAATTAAATTAAGATGCTGTTAAAGCAAACGTTAGTCGGTGCAATTCGCCGTCTGCTAAAATATTTCTTGGTAAAGTTTTATTTTTTTCCTGATACTTTTCTAGCAAGAAAATGATTATCAGAATGAGTATCAACTTTTGACGGAAACAGTACCTCACCTTCTTCTTAAGTAGTACCTTTGCGGTATAATTTATGCACTAGATGTAGCAGCTAATGCCAAGCATCATGGGAAAATTGTTTGTATTTGCTTTCCTACTCATGCTGAATGCCTCAGCGATGGCTCAGTCTGACGACCCACCCTTTCATCTGTTAGAAGACCTTCGCCTCGAGTGGCTCACCATCGATGAGCACAATCAGTACGTGCCTTTTGTAGCCCGCGACCGCGCCAATCCCTCTATTATCGGTGTCCGTCTGGACCTGGAAAAATATGCTGGAAACCAATTGCGTTGCTGCATCCCGGCCCGCACATCGCTACTTATTGAAAAGGAAATCCTTACGAGTGTGGAGCGGCCTGGTTGCCTCATTTACTCAATCGATAGCCTGCGTAGCGTCTATCAGCAGCCCGCTTTACTGCTTACCATCTATCAACCTGCTAGCCAACTTGCTCAGGTCGAACTGCAAATCGTGAACAATACGAGCGCCCCACTAGCGCAACCGCATCCTAATCTGCCCCGGCCTTTGTCATCTAAAGAAAACTTCTTCGTGCTGGGCTTGGTGTTTATACTGATGTTCTACGCTACTCTAATCAACCACTACCCGAAGACGTTCAGAAACATATACAACCTCCCGAGGATACTAACGCTACGATCCCGAGAAGAGGACCTGCGCGTGCGCCTGGTAAGTGAACCCCACACCCTTTTTCTGATTCAGCACTGCTTGGTAGTTGCTTTTCTCTTCATTGTGCTGATCCCGGACGCAGACCAGTGGATTTTCTCCGATTGGTTCACGTCAATTGGTCTGGGAAGCTACCTGTGGCGGTGGTTGTTGCTGAGCCTACTGGTGCTGACGACCATTTGGATCAAGTACTTGATTGTGGTTCTGTTTGGCTCGCTCTTTAAGCTGAAGCAGTTCATGTACCTGCACATGTTCGACTTTATGCGCCTATCCATGATGTTTTGGGGAGGGGTGTTTCTGCTTGCAATTTGCGCGCACTACAACCTCACGGTCCGCGAACAGACGTGCGTAGGTGCGTTAATCTACCTATTCATAGCGTTTGCGTTGGCCCGAGTACTAATCCTTTACCTACGCCTCTTCAGAAATAGTACGCTAAAGAATATGTATTTATTTTCCTACATTTGCACCGCCGAAATAATACCCCTGTCCGTAGGATTAGAGTTATTAGTCGGTTAATAGTTTCTTACGAAAGAATTTCGTATTTCTTTTTTGTGTTAGTGGCTTAGGACAAAACGTGATTTGCTCCCTTGGTGACGGAGAAGAGCGAGACATCCGTTTCCAGTATAGTAACCAATTATTAATTGCTAATATCAGGTTTACGTATGAATAGTAGTGCCGTGAATATTCCACAAGAACGACTGTTAAGGGTGAAGAGTATCCTTGTCTCTCAGCCGGAGCCTCAGAACGGCAAATCACCCTACTTTGATCTTGCTCAGAAACACAATCTCCGGGTAGATTTCAGACCGTTTATCGAGGTGAAACCGGTAGGTTTGAAGGAATTCAGAAAACAGAAAGTTGATATCCTACAGCACACGGCGGTTATCTTCACCAGCCGTAACGCGGTAGATCATTTCTTTGGCATCTGTAATGAGATGAACATCGAGATGCCCGCCGACATGAAGTATTTTTGCATCTCTGAGCAAACGGCCAATTACCTTCAAAAGTACATCATCATTCGAAAGCGTAAAATCTTTACGGGCTTTCGGACGGCGCAAGACCTTCTTGAAATTCTGAAGAAGCACAAGGACGAAAAATATCTTTTTCCCTGCTCTAGCATCCGCAAAAATGATATACCAGACTTTCTAGAGACGCATCAGTACCGCTATACTGAAGCAGTGATGTACGAAACCGTTGCCGCTGACCTGTCCAATTTGGCCGATGTCAACTACGACGTGATTGCCTTTTTTAGCCCTTCGGGTATCAATTCTCTGTTCGTCAATTTTCCTGATTTTAAGCAAAATAACACCCGCATTGCGGCTTTTGGGCCCACCACCGCGCAGGCAGTCCGCGAAGCAGGGCTGATCCTCGATATTGAAGCTCCCCTTCCCAATGCCCCTTCCATGACCGGCGCCATTGAAGTATACATGAAGGAAGCCAATAAAAAACGGTAGCCTCCCTCATTTCTCCTCTAATACAATTAGAACGATAAGTATACGTTGTATGGAAAAGCCTGAAATCAGGAAAAAAATGTCATTTGCAAAACTATACCTTTGGCTGCGTTAGTGTATCGCTTTATGAAAGTAAAATTACTGTCTATTCTCTCTGGACTCGTGCTATTAAGTGGTGCGGACGCGTATGCTCAACAGAGCGCCCAGTTTAGTCAGTACATGTTTAACACCTTATTTTACAATCCGGCCTACGCCGGAGTGGAAGGGGTAACCACCTTTACGGCTTTTCACCGCACTCAGTGGGCGGGCTACCAACCCACCAATGGTGACTTGGCCGGCGGCATTAGCACCCAGGTGATTAGCCTTAACACTCCAATTCTGGGTTTGAGAAGCGGATTCGGAGTGCACGTGGTTAACGACCGCATCGGTCCACTGACCAACCAAGAGGCTCAGCTTTCCTTTGCCTACCATCTAGGAGTGGGAAGCGGTAAACTAAGTCTAGGAATCCGCGCCGGAGCATTCTCTCAAACCATCGACTTCGACGAATACTTGTGGGTCGACCAAAATGACCCGCTGCGGCAAGCCGGAAAAGACTCTCAGATACGTCCTGATTTTTCGGCGGGTATCTTCTACCGTGCCCGGCAGTACTACGGAGGCATTAGTTTTCAGCATTTGTTAGATACTCAGTTCAGTTTTGGAATTGATACGCTCAATAATCCGTTAGAGAACCTGATGGTAGTCACCGGTGGTTTCGACTATGAACCTACGTACAAAGTGCGTCTCACGCCTTCGTTTCTCGTGCAGTCCGACTTAAACACTTTTTCATTCGATGTGGGCGTGCTTGCCACTTACGACGATACCATGTGGGCGGGGCTGTCATATCGACAACAAGAAGCCTTGGTCGGAATGGTTGGGTACAGCTTTTTTAAAGAAAAATCGCTCAAGTTGGGGTACGCCTTTGATTACACCATTATCGCTCAGGAAGCAAAGGCAACGGCTTCTCACGAGGTAATGCTACGCTATAGCCTACCGTTTGCTTCCGAGAGTGGCAAGAAAATCGTTCGTACGCCTCGGTTCAGACAGTAAAATACTGTAAAGTAAAATTATAATATTTATCGAATAAATTATAAAAAGTTACAACGCAGTGAATTGCCTGAAAACGAGTGGTTCATTTGCTCAACTATCGCAATATTTGTGTTCGTGTTTACGTGTATGTTTAAAACAATGTGTGTTATGTGTAAAATTTTTCGCTACAGTAGTGCCGTTCTTTCGATGGCCGCACTGTTCGCCCTGCAAGGATGCGGCCTGTTTGGCGGCAAGGGCGAAGACTTCGGTCAACTGGTAGGGGTATCCGGAAGAGAATATGACGGAATGCCTACTCCCTACGGCATGGTGAGAATCCCCGCCGGAACGTTCCACATGGGGCAAGCCGACGAGGATCCGGTGGCTACCCAAGTCAGCTTTAACAAGCAAATCACCATCGGAGCGTTCTTTATGGACGATACCGAAATCACCAACAATGAGTACCGGCAATTCATCTACGAACTGCAAGAAGGTGAAGGCGAGTACGACTTCTTGGTTGGCAAAGGCGCCAACTTCGTTATGGACGAGTTGTATCCTGATACCGCCGTGTGGCAGCGTAACTATACGCACCACATGGGCGACCCGCTGGTAACCTACTACTATTCGCACCCTGCTTTTGACAACTACCCGGTGGTAGGAGTTGATTGGGAGGCCGCCCAGGTTTTCTGCCAGTGGCGCACCTCTTACCTCAATAGCTACCGCGAAAGCAATGGCATGTTCATTATGCCTAATTTTCGACTACCTTCTGAAGCGGAATGGGAATATGCCGCTCGCGGAGGACGAAAAATCGCCAAGTATCCGTGGGGCGGCCCTTACATTCGCAACTCGAAAGGGTGTATGCTGGCTAACTTCAAGCCCGGCCGCGGCAACTATTTTGACGATGGCTTTGCCTACACCGCTCCCGTTAACTCTTACTTTGCCAACGACTTCGGTCTCTACGATATGTCGGGCAACGTGGGCGAATGGTGCGAAGACGCCTGGAACCCCGCCGCCACTGCCATTGTGTGGGACTTGAACCCTACTTACAACGACCCCAACGAACCCCAAAAGGTGGTGCGTGGCGGTTCTTGGAAGGATATCTCTTACTTCTTACAAACTGGAACCCGAGGCTACGAGCACAAAGACTCTACGACGGCCTACACCGGATTCCGATGTGCCATGACCTACATTGGTCGCTCTGGCGGAAACGAACTCAATTAAATCAAACTCTAAATCAATTAAATCTCGACAAACATGAGCAAGAAAAAAGGTGGATTCTCAGATCTTCTTTACGGATCAATCATGCCCAAAATCTACGGAATTGGGGCAGCAATCGTAATCGTGGGTGCAATGTTTAAAATCCTGCACTTGGAAGGCGGCGGGCTGATGCTTGGCATTGGTTTGACTACCGAAGCAATTATCTTCTTCCTGAGTGCCTTTGAGCCTCGTCATCAAGAACCCGATTGGTCACTGGTTTACCCTGAATTGGCCGGTGGAGCTTCAGTGGGCCGCAAGGCAATCAGCAATGGTTCTACTTCTAAGAAGCTAGACGCTATGCTAGAAAGCTCTAAAATAGGTCCCGAACTGATTGACAGCCTAGGACGTGGCATGAAAAACCTGTCTGATTCGGTAGGCAAAATGAGTGACCTGAGCAACGCCGCAGTAGCCACCAATGAGTACGCGACCAACGTGCAGCAGGCTTCTAAGTCAATGGTGGACATGAATAAGTCATACGCCACTACGGTAACGGCCATGAATGAGATGGCTGGAGCGAGTAAAGATGCCAAAGAGTACCACACGCAGGTGCAGACGGTAACCAAGAACCTGGCCTCTTTGAACGCGGTATACGAAATGGAGCTTCATGATGCCAATAGCCACCTGAAGTCTATGAACAAATTCTACACGAATTTGAGCGGTGCTATGGAAAACGTGGCCCAGGCGAGCAAAGATGCCGAGCAGTTCAAGAACAACTTCTCGTCGCTCAACGGCAACATCGCTTCACTAAACAAGGTGTACGGCAACATGCTGACCGCCATGCGTGCGTAATTCTAAATTGATCGTAAACCACATAATAAAATAAATTATGGCTGGAGGAAAAGAAACTCCCAGGCAGAAGATGATCGGGATGATGTACCTGGTACTCACCGCGCTTCTTGCCTTGCAAGTAAGTAATACGATTCTGGAGAAGTTTATATTCATTGATCAGAGTCTGGAACAGTCGGCTGTCAACACCAAGGTGAAAAACAGCGGCACGGTGGAGCGGATTCAGGCGGCCGTAGAGGACGCTGGGAACCGGGCTGAGGACGTAGCCGTCCTGAAGGAAGCGCAGCAGGTTCGCGCCAAAACTAACGAAGTCCTGGGTATGCTGGACAATCTGAAGGAAGAATTTGTGGTGATGACCGGCGGACTAGATGAAGACGGAAACTACAAGGGTGGAAAGGAAGAAGCCAAAATCGCTGAGTTGATGATTCGCGGCGGTCGTGGGGAAGAATTGAAAGAAAACCTGAACGGTTATACCTCTTTCTTATCCAAAACGGTGGGCAAGGATTTTGATAAAATCGCGCTAGATGCTTCTGAAAATCCGGTTTTCAAGGATAATCCTGAGCAAAAGGCGAAGAGTTTTTCGGAAATCACCTTCGAAAGCACTCCGATGGTTGCCGGTCGTGCTTCACTGACGCAGTTTAAAACTGAGGTTTTGAATCGCGAAGCTGAGGCACTTGATGCGCTAGCCCGCAAGGTAGGTGCTGCTGACATGAAGTTTGACAACATCGTGGCGATGGTTCGCCCTGAGTCTAACATTGTGGCAGCCGGCACCAAGTATAAGGCTGATCTGTTTATTGCCGCTTCTTCTAGCGCCGTTAACCCGGTGATGACCATCAATGGCAAGAAAATCCCCGTTGAGGGTGGCATGGGTAAGATTGAGTTCCCGGCTTCAGCAACGAAGTACGATAAGGACAACCGCTCTGAGCAGAAGTTCAAAGCTTCAATCACCGTAGAGCAAGGTGGGAAAACCGAAACGTACGAAAACACCGTTTCTTACTTCGTGACCAAGCCGGTGATCCAGGTGCAATCTCAGTCGGTGCAGGCCCTGTATTTGAACTGTGGTAACGAACTACAGATCAATGTACCAGCCTTGGGAACTACCTACAACCCTTCTTTTTCTGCCAACGGTGCCACGGCAATCAAAGGCAAGAAAACGGGTGAGGTAACCATTATTCCTCAGGCAAAAACGGTTTCCCTGACGGTAAGTAGCGGTGGCAATCGCATCGGTACCGAGAAATTCGCAGTGAAGCGAATCCCGACCCCCACCATTGAGGTGTTCGGTCCGGGAAATAAGCCGATCAACCTGCGACAGGGTGAAGCCCTTAACCGACTGCGTGCCATCACCGTAAAGGCGGTGCCGGACGAAAGTTTCGCTGCCTTCTTGCCCAAGGACGCTCGTTACCGAGTAACCGACGCTGAAGTACTGTTGGCCCGGGGAAGTCGTCCTTTAGGAAAAGCTAATCTGAGCAATCAGTCAGCAAATCTAAGTTCGCTGATGTCTAAGGCAAAGCCTGGCGACCGGCTGGTAATTGACATCAAGCGCGTACAACGCATGAACTTCCAGGGAAAGACTGAGAACGTATCCATTGGAGCTAGCTCCTCGGTAGTTACGGTTCCGTTGAACTAATAGAGCATAGTTATCAGGCCGGGCGCTTGCTCGGCCTGCTTTTTACGATTAAAACAGGTGTGTTATGAAGCATGTTAAAAAATTTGTGGGAGCCGCCCTGGTGGCCTTAGCCAGTAGCACACTGGTGCAGGCGCAGGTAGGTGACGTTGATGGGTTTAATCCCAATTCGGTTCGCCCCATTCATGAATCTGATCAGTTATACAAAACTCGGGTGTGGCGTCGAATGGACCTGAGAGAAAAGCAGAACAAGCCCTTTTTTTCAGAAAACCGACGCATCACGCGCGTACTTATTGAGTCGGTGCTAAACGGCACCCTTTATCCGTACACCAACGATTCGTGCGTGACTCGAATGTCGAAGGAGAAGTTCATTGAAAACATGACCATCCCCACCGATGCACCGATGCTGACCGAAGAGGAAAAGGCCATGGGCTTTGGTGAAGAAACCGCGGCCGACGACGGCTGGGGCGGTGGCTGGGGCGATGAGCCCGCTGACGCTGGACAAGGCGCGGAAGGCACGGCGGTGGCGGATGCCGCTCCGGCCCAAGAAAGCTATCTGTTCACGCCCCGCGACGTGAGTGTGATCGAGATCATGGAAGATATTATCTTTGATAAAGAGCGTGGTCGTCAGTATTATGATGTTCAGTCAATTACTATGATTTTGCCTCCGGAAAATTTCCCAAACACCGGTCTGCTGAAAGAAGTAGCTTCATTCCGTTATAAAGACTTGATTCGGGTTTTTCAAGAGAATCCTGAAATTGCGGTGTGGGTCAATCCTAAGAATGATGCCATGCACCTCAATCTGGAGCACGCGTTTGATCTACGGTTGTATAGCGCGCATATCATCAAGTATTCCAACCCCGATGACTCGCGAATTGTGGATATGGTAGAGGGAGACCGACGACAGGCGCTGTTGAAATCCTTGAATTACGAGTATAAATTGCTAGAAAGAGAACACGAAGTTTGGGAATATTAACAATATTTCTTTGTAACACACTTATTTGAAGAGGGCTCATTTGAGCCCTTTTTTTGTTTGAAATCAACCAAGTCTAGCTTCGCTAGTGCTCTGATTGCATTATTTATACTAGAGAGAAGACTCATTCGTTATGAAATCGTCCGTATTTTTCGCTACCTTATCGCTGCCAATCACAACCACCGCTCGCCCGTATGAAAGCCATCATCGAGACCCAGGCCATTGCCAAGACCTATCGAATGGGCGGGGAGACCGTACACGCGCTCAAAAGCATTTCCATCCAGGTGCAGCGCGGTGAGTACGTCGCCTTCATGGGTCCGTCCGGCTCGGGCAAGTCAACGTTGATGAACATCATTGGCTGCCTTGACACCCCCACTTCCGGCACTTATCACCTCAACCAAAACGACGTCAGCGATTTAACGGAAAACGAGCTGGCTACTATTCGCAACAAAGAAATCGGCTTTGTTTTCCAAACCTTCAATCTACTACCCCGCTCATCTTCGCTCGACAACGTAGCTTTGCCCCTGATCTACGCCGGAGTAAATCGCGCTGAGCGTCAGGAACGGGCGCGCCAGGTTCTGGCCAGCGTTGGCTTGGGCGACCGCGCCGACCACCGACCGAACGAACTTTCCGGGGGGCAACGGCAGCGCGTCGCCATTGCCCGGGCGCTGATTAACAACCCTAGCATCATTCTCGCCGATGAACCCACGGGGAATTTAGATAGTAAAACATCGTATGACGTGATGGAGCTATTCCAGGACTTGCACGATCAGGGCAATACCATTATTATGGTGACGCACGAAGACGACATTGCGCACTACGCGCATCGTATCATCCGGCTCAAAGACGGACTCATTGAAACTGACGAAATCAATACGGATATCACGCGCCGTCCCGAGCGGGTTTTGGACACTAGTGCTTAGACGAGGAATACTCTTCCTCTTTATAATTTTCGTGAATAACCTAACCACCGCACTCATGGCTAAGAAAATTGCTATTGCCTTTGTAATACTCGCTCTATTGGCAGGGGGATACTACTTTTCTCGGACCCAAGGAACAGAGGAAACTGCTGAGATTACCACCAAGGTTCGCCGGGATAATCTAAAAATCGACGTCACCGTATCGGGGGAGTTAGAGGCCAAGAACTCGGTCAACGTGATGGGCCCCACCGGCTTGCAATCAGCTCGGATTTATCAAGTAAAGATCGATGACATTGTGCCCGAAGGCAAAGTGGTGCAGAAGGGCGATTTCATTGCTGCTCTCGACCGCTCAGAATTACTGGAAAAGATCCGCGAAGAAGAACTCTCTTATGAAGAGAGCCTTAACAAATACGAACAGACCCGCATTGATACTGCTATTGACCTACGGGCTCAGCGAGATAAACTTATCAACGCTGAGTATGATGTAGAAGAGAAGCAACTCATTCTTGAACAGTCGCAATTTGAACCCCCGGCCACCATCAAGCAAAACGAACTTGATCTGGAGAAAGCCAAGCGAACGCTAGTGCAGGGGAAACAAGAATATCAATTGCTTACAGAAAAAAGCACCTCTCAGATGGCTCAAGCCTGGGCAAAACTCAAGGATGCAAAGGGCGACTTGGCATTCTTGCAAAGTCTGTCTGCCCAGTTAACTATCAAAGCCCCCGAGAACGGCATGGTCATTTACGACCGCGATTGGAACGGGCGCAAGAAAGAAAAGGGTTCGCAGATTCAGGCTTGGTCGCCGGTGGTGGCCACCCTGCCCGACCTGTCGGCAATGGTTTCTAAAACCTACGTCAACGAAGTGGACATCAGTCGCATCAAAGAGGGGCAAACCGTAGACTTGGGCCTAGATGCTTTTCCTGACAAGCAACTTAGCGGCACCGTAACGCACGTAGCCAACATCGGAGAACAGCGCCCCAACTCCGATGCCAAGGTATTTGAGGTTACCGTAGAGGTGCACGAAGCCGACACCACCCTGCGCCCCGCCATGACCACCAGCAACATGATCATCACCGACTACGTTGAGGGAGTGCTCTTGGTTCCTCTGGAAGCGGTACACAACCAGGGAGACTCGCTGACCTATGTTTTTCAAAAAAATGGTTTTTCTACCCGGCGGCAGGAGGTGGGTCTAGGGGCGAAGGGGAGCGACTTGGTGGTGGTTACCGAGGGACTAGAGGAAGACGATGTGGTGTATCTGTCTATCCCCAAAAGCGCCGAGGAAAAGCCCATTGCCCTGCTAGAGAAATCTCAACCACTTACCGCACGGGGGAATGACTGATCGAGTTCTCGCTAACTTTTCCCTTGCCCTGGAGGCAGTGCTTGCCAACAAGATGCGCTCGGTGCTCACTGCACTCGGGATCATTTTTGGAGTGGCCGCCGTAATTGCCATGTTAGGTATCGGAGCCGGTGCTCAGCAGGAGATTCTTGATCAGATTAAGCTAGTCGGGGTGAACAACATTATCATTACCCCCGTAGTTGAGCAAACCGAAGAAGAAGTAGAGACGAAAAGCCCCCTAACCGAAAAGACGAAGTTCTCGCCAGGTTTGTCGCTGCGCGATGCCGCCAGCATTCAACGCATTGTTCCCGGTATTGCCAAGGTGAGTCCGGAAGTGATTTTAGACAAATACATCATCAAAGATGGCGTCCGCCGATCAGCCAAACTAGTGGGGGTGGATAACCACTACTTCGACATCGCCAATTTTGAACTTGCCCGGGGTGAACTGTTTACCGAACGGCAGCGGCAAGAGGGTGATTTGGTGTGTATCATCGGCAAAGCAATTCAAAGTCGCTTCTTCGCCGAGCAAGAACCGCTGGACAAAATGATTAAGGTGGGCGATCAGTGGTTACGGGTGGTCGGGGTGCTCGAGCCGCGCATCATCACCGATGAGAACATCAATCGCCTGGGAATCCGCGATTACAATATGGACGTGTACGTACCAATTAACACGGTGCTGATTCGCTACCGGGATCGTTCGCTTATCACCAAGGCCCGGATTGAGGCGGCCAAGCAACGCTCGCGGAGCGACGATGAGGAACCTTCGGAGGATGCCTTTGCCGAGCAGCGCAACTATCATCAGATTGATCGCTTGGTGGTGCAGGCCGAAGAAACCGGTACGCTGAGCAAGATGGCTGAGGTGATGTCACGCATGCTAGAGCGACGGCACTTCGGGGCGGTTGATTTTCAGGTAGCCATTCCGGAATTACTTATCAAACAGCAGCAAAGAACCAACCAAATCTTTAACGTGGTACTCGGGGCACTTGCCGGTATCTCGCTGTTGGTAGGCGGTATCGGCATTATGAACATCATGCTGGCCTCGGTGCTCGAACGCATCAAGGAGATTGGACTGCGGCTAGCGGTGGGTGCTCAGAAAATGGATATTATTTGGCAGTTTCTGCTGGAAGCAACACTTATTAGCATCACCGGGGGGCTTATTGGCATTTTGCTGGGGATGCTTATTGCGGTTGGAATTTCCCGCTTGGCTGATATTCCTACCATCATCACTCTTTCCTCCATTCTGCTTTCTTTCGGGGTAGCGGCCACCGTAGGCCTGATCTTTGGGATTGCTCCGGCCCGCAAAGCAGCCAATCAAGACCCCATCACCTCGCTGCGCTATGAATGATCAAATTCTGAAGATAATATCTAACAAGGAATGCCGAATGCTGAACGTCGAAGTGAAAAAGAACCGATTTGTTGTTTGGTGCTCAACATTCATTATTTATTGTTCAATTTTCTTCGCCTTTCCCTGCTTCGCGCAAACTGATTCTTCAACCAACGTACGGCAGTTCACGCTCGAGGAAATTGTGCAATTGGCACTAGATCGTTCGCCCCGTGCCTTGCAGGCTGAGACCCGTAAAGAAGTCGCCTACTGGCGGTGGCGATCGTTTCGTTCTAACTATCGCCCGCAATTGGCCTTGGAAGGTAGGTTGCCTAACTTCCGCCGTACGAATGAAGCAATTCGACAAGAGGACGGTTCGTTTGCTTTTCGCCGAGTGGCCAACAACCTCTCTGATGTGTATCTGACCGCCAGCCAGTCGCTAGGCGTCACTGGCACGGAACTTTTTATAAGTTCCGGCGTTGAGCGGTTCGACAACTTTATCAACGACGAAACCACTTACAGTAGTCGGCCCGCTCGGATTGGATTACGACAGTCGCTGTTTGGGTTCAACGAGTTGCGATGGGATCGGCTGGTTGAACCGCTGTACTACGAAGAAGCAAATCGAAACTATGCAGTGCAGCGCGAAGCGATTGCTCAGGATGCCACCGAACGCTTCTTTGCGGTTCTGCTTCAGCAGGTTAACCTCGCCTTGGCGCAAAAAAACTTAGCTAATAACGATACCATCTTTCAAATTGGACAGGGACGCTATAACCTGGGCCGGATCACTGAGGATCAACTGCTTAACTTAGAACTCAATGTGATGAACTCACGGCAAGAAGTGGCGCAAGCACAATTAGAGCTAGAAACTAGTACGCTAGAGCTCAACTCGTTTGTTGGGCTGGGCGAGGGGCAGTCCCTCACCGTAGCATTGCCTGCCGGTGTTCCGCAGTTCGCTATTGATGACCAAGTAGCCGTACAACAAGCGCTCGCCAACAATCCTGATATGGTCAGCTTCCAGCGGCGGGTGCAAGAAGCCGAATCGGAAGTGGCTAGAAGTCGAGCCCAGAACGGTTTCCGAGCTGACCTAGAAGCGACTTACGGCCTCACTGATCGGGGCAACTCTTTTGCAGATGTGTATAATGAGCCAGAGAATGAGCAGATTGTTGAGCTAGGTTTTCGGGTACCAGTGCTGGATTGGGGTCGCTCAAAGTCACGGATGAAACAGGCCGAAGCTATCCTAAAGCTAGAACAATATACTGTAGAGCAAGAGCAGGTCAATTTCCGGCAGGAAGTGTACACCCAAGTGCGCACCTTTGCCATGCAGCGTGACCAGGTGAAGATCACCGAAGTGGCCGACGATATTGCCCAACGCCGCTACGATATCGCGAAGCAGCGCTACCTGATTGGCAAGATCGATATCACCGATTTGAGTATTGCGCTGCGTGAAAAAGACGAGGCGCGCCGCCGTTACATTGAGTCGCTGCGCGATTTTTGGCTTAACTACTACGAAGTACGGATGCTCACACTGTACGATTTTGCGGTTGGGAAAGCGTTGCTACTGCAGGAAGGATAAAATAATCCTACCATCCCCCCGGTTGCCCCACCAAAATCCGTATTTTTGCCGTCCCGAAACGGGAGGCAACTATGAAAATATCCGTCAACTGGCTTCGTGATTTTATTGACCTGCCCAATTCGGCCGAAGCTATTGCTGATAAGCTAACCTTATCGGGTCTGGAAGTAGAGAGCATTGAGCACTACGACCAGATCACCGGCGGGCTAGCCGGGTTGGTGATCGGTGAAGTGCTGTCAGTTCGGCCGCACCCCAACGCTGATCGTCTTCAATTCACCTCAGTCGACATTGGTGAAGAAAATCCGTTACCGATTGTTTGCGGAGCACCCAATGTAGCGGTAGGACAACGCGTGGTCGTGGCCACCGTAGGAACCACTTTGCACCCCAACCAAGGCGAAGCATTCACCATCAAGAAAGCCAAGATTCGGGGCGAAGAATCGCGCGGAATGATCTGTGCCGAAGATGAAATTGGACTCGGCACGGGCCACGATGGGATTATGGTCCTCAACACTGAAGTTCCCAACGGTACCCCCGCCGCCGATTACTTCCGTGCGGTGTCTGATACCGTGCTAGAAATTGGGCTTACCCCCAATCGAGCCGACGCCGCCTCGCACTTGGGGGTCGCCCGCGACCTGAAAGCCTTATACCGAAAGCCACTTACCCTCCCGTCGGTAGACGAATTTCGGGTAGACAACCACAACCGCCTCATTCGAGTGACGGTAGAAAATACCAAAGCCTGTCCGCGCTACAGTGGCGTAACGCTAAGCGGTGTGCGGGTGCAAGATTCTCCCGATTGGTTGAAAGGGCGCCTCAAAGCCATTGGCTTGTCGCCCATCAATAATGTGGTGGATGCGACCAACTACGTGATGCACGAGTTAGGGCAACCCCTGCACGCTTTTGACGCCGACGCCATTATCGGCAACGAAGTGATCGTACGAACCTTACCTTCGGGAAGCAAGTTTGTAACTCTGGACGGAAAAGAACGGAAACTGCAAGCTGATGATCTGATGATCTGCAACGCCGAGGGCGGGATGAGCATGGCCGGGGTGTTTGGCGGGATTGCGTCGGGAGTGAAGGCCAGCACTAAGAATATTTTTCTGGAAAGCGCCTACTTCACCCCGGAGTATATTCGGCGCACCGCGCAGCACCACGCCCTCAAAACCGACGCTTCGTTTCGCTACGAGCGGGGTACCGACCCGCATATGACGGTGTTTGCGCTAAAGCGCGCCATTCTGCTCATTCAGGAAGTTGCCGGCGGGCAAGTTTCCTCTGATGTCGTGGACGAATTCCCTAATCCGATTGCCCCCTTTCGGGTGGCGGTGAAGTACGCGCACGTGGATCGATTAATCGGGAAAGTGATTGACCGGTCAGAGATCAAAACTATTCTTACCGAATTAGATATTTCCATAAGCGAAGAAAATGAGGAAAGACTCGTCGTATCGGTGCCCCCCTATCGGGTGGACGTGCAACGCGAGGCCGATATTATTGAGGAAATTCTTCGGATACACGGCTACGATCAGGTGCCGACTGCCGCTCACCTGAAGGCTGACTATCTGGCAAGTTTTCCGGAGTTAGATGAGGCTATGCTGCGAGCAAAAATTAGTGAGATGCTGGTGGGCAATGGTTTTTACGAAATTGTTACCAACTCGCTCACTAAACCAGCGTACGCCCAGGCGCTGGGTGTAGCCGACCGTTCGGTGGTTATGGTGAACGCGCTCAGTGAAGATTTAAGCGTGATGCGCCAAAGTTTGCTGTTCTCAGGTCTGGAGGTGATTGCTCACAATGTGAATCGACAGCAAAAAAACCTGAAGCTTTTTGAGTTCGGAACCACCTACCAAAAGAGCGAAGATAAGTATGTGGAAACAAATGAGTTAGCGATTTTTATGACGGGCCGGGCCCAGTCCGAAAGCTGGATGAACCCCGAAGAGCCGGTATCTTTTCATCATTTGTCCTCGCTAATCCGAAAAATTTTTAATAGGTTTGACATAGACACTCCCAGCCAAAATATGGTAGAACTACCTGGTCTTGACTACGGTCTGCAGTACGTTTTCCGAAATAAAGTTCTTGCGAACGTAGGTTTGATAAGTGGTTCTGTCGCTAACTTAGCCGGAGTTCAGCAACCAGTCTTCTATGCTATCGTATCTTGGCTCAGTTTGATTGCCCACGTTCGCTCCGCTAGTCAGAAAGAACGACTGATATACCAGCCAATATCGAAATTTCCCGAGGTACGCCGCGACTTGTCGTTAGTGCTTGATGAGCAGGTTCCGTTTAGCCAGGTAGAAGAAATCGCTAAACAAGCGAGCAACCAGTTGGTTCGTCAGATCAACGTATTTGATATTTACGAGGGCGAGCAGTTAGCAAAAGGAAAGAAAGCGTACGCGCTTAGTTTCACTTTGCAAGATCAAGAAAAAACGCTGACCGATACACTGATCGAAAAGACCATGAACAAGCTTATGAGCACCCTTGAACGCGAACTAAACGCTACTATCCGTAAATAGTCATTGTTATCAGGGGCTGGTTGCTTCACAGTCCGCCTCCCGAAGTACTAATACCGTCCGTTAACTGAATCTACTAACAACCAACCATGCTAGTCGCTACTGAGGGCTCTACAAAGCACCAGAATTCTGTAATGTCCGAAATTGTTGCGTTAGAGCGCAAGGTTGAAATATTTATTCAACAACAGAAGGATGCTCAAGCAGAGATTCAACAGCTCAGAGAGGATAATATACGCTTGGCTTCGGAGCTAAACCGGAAGGATGAGCAGATCGCTCACTTTCAAAATACGATTAAAATCAATAAAATTGCGAATCAGACAGTAGCCGACAAAAGCGAAACTACTGAACTTAAGCGTACAATTAACGAGTACATAAAAAAGATTGATCGCTGCATTGCCCAGTTGAGTCAATAGCACGTGCATCAAGATCACCGTACGATGGGGGAGCTTTCTATAAAAATCAAAATTGCCGAACGGGAATACCCGATGCGGGTAGAAGCAGGAGAAGAGGAACGCTTGCGCTTGGCTAGTCAACTTATCAATGAGCAGGTCCGCCGCTACCGCGAACAGTATGGCACCACCGATAAGCAGGATCTACTGGCCATGGTTGCCTTCGACGCGCTGGTGCAAAAGTTGGAACACGATAAGCTGCAACAGGATACAACGCAAATGATCGCCGACCGCCTCAGCAAGCTCAACCGCCAAATAGGACGAGCGGTTTCCGCTAAAGAGCAGCGTACTACGTACTAAACCATCACTCGTTGATCAACGCCCGGTAGTTTCGTTAGGCTTCGCAATCAACCGTTTAACGAACTAACATCATGGGTGAAACAATATTTATTCCCTTGCTAGTCGCCGTAGTAGCGTTAGCTATTGGATTCCTTGTCGGAAAAAGCCTTTCCAACAAAGCCGCTTCACAACAAGAAGATCAGCTTAACGCACGTGAAGAAAACCTTCGCCAACGCGAAGAAAAAATTCAGGAAAAAGGCAAACTCATTGTCAAAGAAGCCGAAATCAGCGCTGAAAACCTTAAAAAAGAAAAGCTATACGAAGCCAAAGAGAACTTTCTGCGTCTGAAGACCGACTTCGAAGAAGAAACTTCTCGCAAGAAAAACATCCTCATCACCAACGAGAACAAGCTCAAGCAGCGAGAGGGCCGCATTAATGAGCAAGCCGAAAAGGTTCGACTTGCCGAGGCAGCCCTAAAGGATAAAGAAGAAACACTAGAGGCACAGTTGGAAGCTAACCGCCGCAAGCAAGCTGAGTTGGAACGCGTGAAGCAGCAACAAACTGCCTTGCTAGAAAAGGCTGCCAACCTGACCGAGGCCGAAGCGCGTAAGCACCTCTTAGAAAGTCTAGAGGCCGAAACCCACACGCAAGCATCGGCCATGATCAAGGATATTATTGAGGAAGCGAAGCTATCGGCTACCAAAGAGGCCAAAAAAGTGGTGATCGCCACCATTCAGCGCACGGCCACCGAACACGCCATTGAAAACTGCGTCTCGGTATTCAACATCGAGAGCGACGATATCAAAGGAAAGGTAATCGGTCGTGAGGGCAGAAACATCCGGGCGCTGGAGGCCGCCACGGGCGTGGAAATCATTGTGGACGATACTCCCGAGGCAATCATTATTTCGGGCTTTGACCCGGTGCGCCGCGAAATCGCTCGCTTATCGTTGCACCGCCTGGTGGTGGACGGACGCATTCATCCCGCCCGGATTGAAGAAGTGGTGGCCAAAACCACCAAGAACATTGAGGAAGAAATTGTAGAAATTGGCGAACGCACGGTAATCGACCTGGGCATCCACGGGGTGCACCCCGAACTAATCCGGATGGTGGGCCGCATGCGGTTCCGCTCGTCCTACGGGCAAAACCTGCTGCAGCACTCGCGCGAGGTAGCCAACATGTGCGCTACCATGGCCTCAGAACTGGGGTTTAATCCTAAACTGGCCAAACGGGCGGGCCTGCTGCACGATATCGGCAAGGTATGGCCCGAAGAACCGGAACTACCGCATGCCATTCTGGGGATGAAGTTGGCCGAAAAATACGGCGAACAGCCCGACGTGTGCAACGCCATCGGGGCCCACCACGACGAGATAGAAATGACGGCCCTGATCTCGCCCATCATCCAAACCTGTGATGCGGTTTCGGGCTCCCGCCCCGGCGCCCGCCGCGAGGTGGTTGACTCCTACATCCAGCGACTAAAAGACTTGGAAGCACTGGGCCTAGATTTTGAGGGAGTAAGCAAGTGCTACGCCATTCAGGCCGGTCGCGAACTGCGGGTGATTGTCGACGCCGAAGCCGTTACCGATGAGCAGGCTGGCTCGCTTTCTTTTAATATCTCGCGCAAGATTGAGAAGGATATGCAGTATCCCGGCCAGGTGAAGGTAACCGTCATCCGCGAGATGCGAGCGGTGAGCTTTGCGAAATAGTGGGCCCCAAAGTTTTTTAGGGCGCTTCTGTCAATTCAGCTTGACACTGCGAGGCAATACCGTTGACGTACTTCTCAATGGCTCCAATCTTTTCGGCCACTGAACTACCGTCAAAGCCCCTGATATCCGCGTAGCTAACCTGCTCGTTGTACTGCCGCAAAAACTGCTGAGCAAGCGGTAGGTAACTCCAGTGCCACTTCTCTTCGTGGTAACCGTCCGGTCGGTCTTTCCCTTGTTCGGTATACACCTGGCAGAATCCGTAGGCCCCGGCATGGGCTACGAGCCAGTCGTACACGCGTTTCCCCTCACCTGCCGCGAAATAGCGGTTCTCCAGAGCATTCAGGTCAATGTCAGTGCCCCAGTGATGACGCGAGGTGCCGGGCATTGAACTGTACTCTAGTATTTTTAGTGCTCGCTGCTCTGCCCGAGAAATGTTCTGCCCTGAATTTTGTGCTTTCTCTCTCAGAGCTTTCCACTTAGCTTCCCAGATGCGCTTCTGTGCCTTAAAATTGCGGGTGGCCGAGATGATCCGCAAGGTGATGCCCGCCTCCTGGGCAGCTTGCGCCATCCGCACAAACGCTTGGTAGGTTTGTTTCCTCAAATAAATGCTCTCCTTATCAGTATACGCTAATGAGACTGGCACGAAGCCACTGTCGGAGGCGGGGTCAATTTTTCCTAATAGCGAGGGTTTTTCCAGCTGTACAACCGGTAGGCTATCGGTCAAAACCCCCGCAGGCGTAGGAAATGGGCTATTTGATTGAGGCAAGTAACCCGCTATGCTTAGCAGGAGCAGGAAAAAAACGGGTGCGTTCATTGAAGTTTCTTGTTTTGTCGATGTCGGTCTTTATCCCGCTCTGACTTTTTCTCCATATTTTTGTGAAAAGCTTCGGTTAAATTAACCCCGGTTTGGTTGGCCAGACACACTAATACCCACAGTACATCAGCGAGTTCATCGCCAAGCTCTTTCCCCTCATCCGAAGCCTTGAACGATTGTTCTCCGTACTGCCGGGCCATGAGCCGGGCCACTTCGCCTACCTCTTCGGTAAGGATCGCCAGATTGGTGAGTTCGCTAAAGTAGCGCACTCCCGTGGTGGTGATCCATTCATGCACCTGTTGTTGCATTTCCGCCAGGGTGATATCATTCACCGTTGATTTCTTCCGCCCTGTATCCTGACCATCCTGCATATTCATCCTATCTATCCTGATCATTTCTTGTCTTGCGTATCGATAATGATAGTCACCGGGCCATCGTTGGTGAGCGCCACCTGCATATTGGCGCCGAACACACCGGCGGCTACTGGTCTGCCCAGCGATTGTTCGCAGGCGGTCAGAAACCTTTTGTAGAGGGGTTTGGCTACTTCGGGCTTCGCCGCTTTGATGTAGGAAGGTCGGTTTCCCTTTCGGGTGCTAGCGTGGAGCGTAAACTGACTCACCACCAATAGTTCGCCTGCTACATCTAGCAGGCTGCGGTTCATCACTCCCAGCGCATCGTTGAAGATACGCAGGTTGACGATTTTTCGGCTCAGCCAATCGATATCATCGTCGGTGTCAGCGTCGGTGATACCTAGCAACACGAGCAACCCTTGGTCAATTGATCCTAGCAGAGCACCGTCTACCGTGACTGATGCATGAGCAACGCGCTGCAGCAGAGCGATCATTCCCTAGGCGTACTGCACCAGCGCCTGAATCTTGTCCGACTCGAAGACGAACGTGCCGCTCAGTTCTTTCCGAGCCACGTGTACCATTGCTTCGGCTACGGTTTCAGCGGGAATAGCCTGGTACTTCTTGAGCGCGCCCACCATCAGCGGGGCCATGCCCTGCATCACCACCTGGCCAATCTGCTCTCCGATACGGGTTTCGGTACGCTCGCCAAGCAGCATCGAGGGGCGAAAAGCGTGAAACGCTTCGAAGCCTAGTTTAGCAATGGCGGTTTCCACTTCGCCCTTCACCCGGTTATAGAAGATGTAACTAGACGCATCGGCACCCATTGCCGACACTAACAAGTATTGTTGTGCCCCCTTACGATGCGTGATCTCGGCCACCCGAAGGGGATAGTCATAGTCTACCTTGCGAAAAGCACTCTCAGAACCAGCCTTATGCATAGTGGTTCCTAGGCAGCAAAAAACGTCGTCTACCTCAGGTATTTGTTCGTCGTTGAGTGCGTTGTAGTCTACAATAATGGTTTCTACTCGCTTGCTGCTGGTTTCAACTTCGTGCCGACTCAGTATAGAAACAGTATGGTACTGACGTCCGCGAATTAACTGTTGCAGCAGTTCGTTGCCAACGAGCCCCGTTGCTCCGGCGATAAGTGCGTGCTTTTGTGCCATGTGGTGTAGGTATGAGTAATATTTGTTAAGCCCCTAAAGTAGCGAAAAGGATTAAATTAGTGCGGAGAATACTGAGCAAATGATAGGGCAAGCGATTTTTAGGCACAAAAAGTCGCTTAAGTCCACTTCGTCAGCAACTCCGCAAATTCTTTTTGTATCGCTTGGGTACGATCGCGGGCATACCACCGCTGCATCTCTTTGGCCAGTGCTTGATAGTCTTCGTCCGGATGCTGTTGCTTAAAATCGTTCATGAGTTGCTGCGCTTCGGCCGGTCGTGGCCCCCAAGTTCCCATTTCTTGCAGATCTTCGGTAAGGCAGATGAGCTTTGGAATAGAGCGGCTACCGTTGGTCAGATAAGCATTCATCACCTTTGGATGTTCATCGCGCAGCAACAGCTTTAGCGTTATTTGAGGCGATTTTTCGGCCATTTTGGCCATCAGGGGGATACTTTGCGCCGCATCACCGCACCACGCTTCGGTGAGCACCAACCACGTCCAGCGGGTAGATACCGCCGCTAATTTTTCTCGTAACACATCGGTAAGCTTCGCCGTCTTGTCTAACCGCTGCATTCGCTGCTGGTTAAGTTCGGTATAGTGAAGCATGGCCTCACTATGATTATCACCGGTTGTCTTACCATCGGCCAGCAACGTAGTAATCATCTGCTGGTACTCTTGGTAAGATTGACTAGCAGCTAAGTGATCCAGTGTGATTACTGTTGTGCGGGTCATGCCGTTTCGGCGTAGGTTTCTTCCCACTCCTCAAATTCTTCCAGATCGCCTTTGGCCGAGTTGGCGATCCACAACAGCACCGAGATGTCATCAAGGTAACCAATCACGGGAATGAAGTCGGGAATCAAGTCCAGCGGAGAAACGAAGTAGATAATTCCTGCCACGGCGAGCAGCAGCGTTTTCCAGGGAGTCTTTTGGTATTCTTTACTAGAGTAAGCCTTGATCATCCGGTTGAAGGTGCCTACGTACCGTTGAAAATCTTGCATTTCGTCGCTGTTGCTGCGCAGGTCCTTAATTTTTTTAACTGACTGGCTCACCAGATTCCGCAACCGTTCAGGATCTTGCAGAATGCCCGAAGCCTGTCGTTTTGCTTTTTTGAAACTTGAACTGTCGTTTGCCTTATCAAAAATTCCCATACCAATGTCGTGTTTAGTAAAAATTAAATGAAATAAAAATCCTTCTACTACTACTAGTTTTGCTAGAACATTGTTCGTACTTCTTGCTTTAAAACGCTTAATGCGTGCTCAATGGGGTCTACTTGTTTGCCGCCCTGGATGTCAAAAACCTTCTTGGCCAGGTCTATACCCCGGGCATCTTTCGATAGCATATCAGCTCCCTGGTTGATCGTCATCACCACGTCTTCCACCGCGCTAGCGGTCAGGTCCCACACCTGGTCGCTCACGTAAATTTGCTGCGAGAGGTTATGGTTGTATTCTTCCCGCACGTGGCCCACCAGAATTTGCTGTAGCTCTTTATAGGAGTAATTGCTGTCGTTGAGTCGCAAAATAAGGTTATTGGGCGATATCCGTTGCAAAAGCAGACTGATGCGCTCGTAGGCCTGTAGGCGAATCGGCAGGACATCCTTAGCGTTGGCCGCCCGAATATCGGTGAGGCGTTGCGCCATCTCCTTATCTAAAAAAGATTTGACCACCAAGTACATCGCGTAGAGCACGATGGCAGCGGGGATGATGAGTTTGGCAAATTCGACGATGACGATATCCATTGAGCGTTGGGGTGCGTAAGTTTTTGCTAACTTAGAGGAAACCTAGGTAGCTAAAAAATGATTTTATGCGTATTTCTGTTACCATTCAGCGACATTGCCGTCAGTTTGTTTAGAAAATGATTCCCGTTCAGATAACCCCCCGCGCCCTAGCCGAGATCAAGCGTACCATCGCTACGAAGAACATTCCGACTGATTACGGTCTGCGCGTGGGCGCCAGCGGGGGGGGCTGCGCGGGCACCTCGTTTATCATCGGCTTTGATCATCAAAAAGAGGGCGATATGGCGTATATCATTGCAGACCTGCCGGTTTACGTAGAAAAGAAGGATATTCTGTTTTTGCTTGGTACGGTAGTTGACTTTTATGAAGGAAACGAAGCGCGTGGCTTCACTTTCGTAAAAGCACATGAAGAACAGTCTGTCCCGTAGGCTCTACAATAGCTCACTCACCTTAGCGATCAGTTTCGGCTTCTACGCCCTGATTTTCGCGTTTACGCTCTCGTGCGACACCGAAGAAAATTCTTCCACGCCCGCAAATTCTGCTATTGAAGAGGCTATTCCGTTCGTTAATCCTGACGATGCCACCGCTCCCCTCTCGGACGATGCGGTCTCGTATGTGGAAAATGTCATCAACTAGAGAAATCTATTTGGGGAAAATTTGCACAATCCCTTCCTAAAATTACGATAATGTTCCTTTTTTCGGCTAATTTTAATACGTCTTTGTCATATCATCGGGCACCACCACGGTGATGTCAGCGGCTCCCTTGTATTTGGCTTCCAACTGCGTAACATCCTGCTGAGAGACACAGTTGATGGTCTTGATGGATGTCTCCGGACTGTTTTGTTGAATGAACCAATAAATTCCTTCGTAATTATTGCTGTGATACGACCCATTTAGGTGCAAAAAAGTGGCGGGTCGGGTGCGGTTGAGCAGAATGAAGTGAGCCATCGTCGCATCCTTCAGCGCTTGAGCTTGGACCATACTTTCTCCGCTCATCGTGCCGTGACTCGTATTTCCCCCCATCATCTCCATCATCGCCTGATAGCTCGGTAGAGAAAGGTCTATCTTTAGCGGTAGCGGTGCCATCAACACCTTGGCATTGTCTGGCAAACTATCCAAGCGATTGAGTCCCTCACGAGCCACCAAACTCGCGTAGCGGCGCGGCACATTGGTAGCAATCACCGGTATTTTGTGTTGCTGCGCAAACGTTACAATCGGCGCATAGTCCGTGGCGTAGTTGTTCCACAGTTTTGCTTCCTGCTCGAAGTGGCGCTCTTCAATGGTTCCGTCGATAAACTCATCTAGTAAAAGCTGATTATCGGTCTCAAACATCTCAGCTCCGATTATCAGATTGCTATCCTGAGCAAACAGACTCTTCACCACTTGCAACTCCAGCCAATGAACGAGCGCGTCGTTGTGCAATTCGCCAAACAGCACCACGTCGGCCCGAGACAATTGTTGCAGCATACGGTCGTAGGGCAGGGGGCTGCCCGCAGAGTCGTAGATGGCGTAGGCAAGCTTTTGCGCTTTGGCTGGTGGCCCAACACTAACTCCCAGCAACAGACTGGTCACTAATAGTAATCTGTTCATAAAGTTATAGCTACGCGCGCGTCCGTCGGAGGGTGACCACCGCCCGACGGCACACCCCGCCCACGGGGGGATTAAATTTGGATACGCTAACCTCTACCGTGGCTATCTCCGGAAAATTACGAAACGTTTGCTCAATAAGTCGGTGACCGATGTGCTCGAGCAACTTTGAGGGTTTCTGCATTTCTTCGCTCACCATCCGGTACAGCTTCTCGTAGTTCACGGTTTCCGGTAAGCTATCTTCTTCGGCGGCTTGTTCAAGATTTGCCTCTACCGAAATGTCAACACTGTAGCGGTTGCCCGTTTTTCGCTCTTCCTGATAATAGCCGTGATAGGCAAAAAATTCTATTCCCTCTAGCGTTATCTTTCCCATGGCCATCAGTCTAGTTCGTCGAAGAAAGACCGACGCTTCAGCTTGGCCGACTCAGACCGGACCGGCCTCGGCCCTGTTTCATCCGAAGCCCACGCTGGTTCGTACCCTTCGGTTGTGTCTTCTTCAGGAACACTGGGTTTTTCTTGTTCACTGAGATCAGCCAGATTATCTGAATCTTGCTGCTCAGTAAGCGTTTCGTTACCCGATGTTTCAGTTATTTCAGGCGGCGTACCGTCCTGTTCTTCCCGGCTTTTCGGGGCTGACTCAGAAGCCGAAACTTCATCTCCTATCTGATTCAGGATCCCCTGCGCTAAGGTTTGCAACTGAGCCAGGGCTTGTTGTCGATGGTTTGCTGCCTCCGCGGCCTCTTGTTTCAATCGGGTAACTTGTTGATGCGCCTCCTCGATGATGCTGGCGGCTTGTTGATGGGCGTCCTCAATAATTTCTTGTCGCTGTTGCTCTGCTTTCCGCTGAACCTCATCGGCCTCCTTTTGGGCTTTGTTCACAATATCCGCACTAGTATCTTCGGCGGTTCGCAAGGTTCTAAAGAGAGCTCCCTCTACTTCGCGTACCTTATCAATATCTTTCTCAGCCTTTTCTAGCCGGGTGGTTTTCTCGCGATTTTCTTGCAACAGTCGCTCCCAGGCCTGCGATAGGGTGTGCAGAAACGCATTGACTTCGTCTTTGTCATAGCCACGAAAGTGTCGTTCAAACTCTTTTTGTCGTATTTCTATTGGAGTGATATTCATACTGAGCAGTTGCTTATGTTTTACCTAGCCGGGTTCTCTTCGGCTTCGCCCCAGCGCCACAGCGAGATCGTCCGATCATCGCTGGCTGACAACAAGGTTTCGTTATCATCTTTCATCCATAGCACGCGATTAACTGAGGTGCCGTGCCCCGCATGGCGAGCTCGGTCGATCACCTTGAGCAATTTGAACGCGTGAGCATCCCATATCTTCACCGATTTGTCCATGCTACCGGTAGCGAAGTACCGCCCGTCGGGGCTGAAATCCAGGTGATTGATAGCGTACATATGTGCTACAATCGATTCCGTAAGTTGATAATTTTTAGCGACATCCCAAATTTTTAAGTGAGCGTCCCTTCCGGCGCTTACCAAGTAGCGGTGGTCGGGAGTATATCTTACCACGAAAACCGAATTGGTATGGTCCGCAAGGGTCTGTTTCAGTTTGTAACTCGTCGAGTCGTAAATGCGCACCGTATGGTCACTGAAGCCGACGGCCACCTCTTTTTCGCGTTCGTTAACGGCAATGGACCGGGCCCGCTGGGGGGTAGCGTTGAATCGATGAATGACTTTCAGAGTATCGTACGATATCACCACAATCTCGCCTTCTCCGGTGGCCACCAACAGACAATTATCAACGTTGATGATGTCAAATAAAGCGGCTTTACCAATACTCACCACTCCTTCTTCTCGTCCGTTATCCAGATCAATCACCCGCAGTCCCTCATAGTTTTGGCCAACGACCAATCGGTTATTCTTGCTGCCGTACTGCATTGCGTAAACAGAAGCGGGCACTTTGGCGACCACGGTTCCCTGATCGCCGTTTCTTACATCCCACCGCACCACCAGGCCGTCGCCTCCGGCTGAAAAGAACCGGTGCTTGCTTTCCTGAACCAGGGTGTACACGCTGTCTCGGTGTCCCTGAAACGTTCGGTGTTTGTTGGCAAAAAATGAAGACATTGTTGGTCAGATATGATGATTTACTTTTATTAGTGCAGAAACATTTTTTCTATGGCGTTGGTAAAATTGGTTAGGATCAGCGATCATTCCCTCTGGGCGGCTTGGAAAATTGAAGAAACTTCGGCCGAGTTGATAACGCATACCCAGTTGCCAACGACTGATTTGGCAGAATGGCACACGATTGGCCACCCCCGCAAGAGACTGGAGTGGCTGGCCAGCCGCGCTGCGCTTGCCGCCATTTTAGACAAAGTTGGACTTGCTGCACCGGGTATCCGCAAAGACGATAAGGGCAAACCTTACCTTAATAACGGTGCCTACCATATTTCGTTAGCCAATGCTTATCCTTACGGGATAGCCATGGTGCACGCCCATGCTCTGGTGGGGATTGATATTGAGCCATCGAGTGATAAGTTGCTTCGCACGCAACACAAGTTTCTTAGCCCGGCAGAGATTGAAACTGCCGGAGATCGTCTTCTCTACCTGTGCGCCTGTTGGTGCATCAAAGAAGCGTTGTATAAACTGTACGGACGAAAGCTTCTTAGTTTTAAAGACCAAATTCGGATACGCTCGTTGCATTTCGGGGACGTTATCCGCGCTGAAGCCGAAATCATTTCTACCGCGCAAAATGCTCGGTTCAATTTAGAAGGCACTATTATTGACGGTTATTGTGTTGTATACGTGGTGACTTGACCTTTTCTGCCGACAAGGCGGGTCGCTTGCTATCTAAACACTATGCGCTACCTGATGCTTTCTTTTGTTTTGGTGATCACCTCTGTGATGCTTTCTTTTGGCCAAAGGTCGGGCTACATCGAAGATTTTACCCTTTCTAACTTAGTTACCGGAGGAGAGTTTTCCCTTAAGGACTATGCTTCTGCGCCAACGGTGGTGATTATCTTCACTAGTCGGCACTGTCCCTACGCGCAATTGTATGACCAACGAATCACCGATCTTATCAATGAGTTTGAGAGTAGTCAGGTTCGTTTCGTGCTTATCAACCCAACGGATCCCGCCAGTCATCCTCAGGATGCTATGGTTAATCTAAAGAAAGCTATTCAGGATAACAATTGGAAGGTTCCTTTTCTGGTGGACCCTGCTCAGCGCGTGGCCCGTCTGTTGGGCGCCGAGAAGACACCCGAAGTTTTCGTTTTGTCTCAGCAGCGAAGCTCTTTCAAAACCATTTACCAGGGCGCTATTGACGACAACCCGCAGGTGGCCAGCGATGTGCACCATCCTTACCTGCGAGAGTTTTTGAAAGCTCAGCGCGCGGACCAGTCAGCGCCCTTGCGCACCACTCCCGCCACCGGATGCCGAATAAAGTCTTAGCGCGGTTGCTCTTTCAGCACTTCTTTTAAAAAGGCCAAGAAGTCGGCGGCGAACTCTTTTCTTTGCAGGGCGAACTCAACGGTGGTTTTCAGGAAGTCAAGCTTGTTTCCTATATCGTAGCGCTTTCCCTCGATGGTGTTGGCAACCAGGGTTTCCTTTTTCATGAGCAAGTGCAGGGCGTCGGTTAATTGCACTTCGCCCCCCTTGCCAGGAACCGTTTGCTCCAGTGCTCTGAATATTTCGGCGGTCAAGATATACCGACCCGCAATCGCCAAGTTTGAGGGAGCTTCATCCACATTGGGCTTCTCTACCAACTGATTTACTTCCATCAACCGGTCACTGATTGTTTTTCCACCGGCGATCCCGTAGCGTGACACCTTGTCTTTGGGCACCTCTTCTACGGCGATTACCGTGCATCGGTACTGCTCGTAGGTGTCGATAAGCTGCTGGGTCACGGGAATCACCGAGTTAATGATGGTATCTCCTAAGAGCACCGCAAAGGGCTCATCACCAACGTGATGCCGAGCGTGGTAGATGGCATCGCCCAAGCCGTTGGTTTCTTTTTGTCGGATAAAGTGGATGTTCGCCATGTCGGCAATTCTGACCACTTCGTTATAGAAGTTTTCGTCTTGTTTTTCTGCCAACCGAGATTCCAACTCAAAGTTTCGGTCAAAATGGTCTTCGATGGTTCGTTTGCCCTTTCCCGAAATAATCAGAATGTCATCGATGCCTGAGTCTACCGCTTCCTGCACCACGTACTGAATGGTGGGAGTGTCAATGATCGGCAACATTTCTTTAGGTTGCGCTTTGGTGGCTGGCAAGAATCGGGTGCCTAAGCCGGCGGCGGGAATCACTGCTTTTCGTATCATATTATAAAATGTAGGGTTTGATTACCCGAGCGTTTATTTTCTTGAGAGAAACCACTAGTTTGTTAAGCACCTCGTCGTTTTGATACACCCCGATGATGGAGCCTCCCGAGCCGGTGAATTTTGCTGAGGCACCGCAGGCACGAGCGGTTTGCACCAGGGTTTTGTTTTCATCGGAGATATTCATGATTTGGCATCGTAAATCAAAATTCCGGTTGATAAGGTAGTTTAGTTTTTCCGTGTCCTGATCTAGAATTACCTGTCGTCCTTCTGCAGCGAGTTGGGCCATTTCGCCCAAGGTATCAATCACTGCCTGATCGCCTTTGTCGTAGCGCGCGCGAATATCATTCAGTACGGTTCCTGATACTTTGCCCAAATCTATTTTGTAGGCTAAGTATAAATTTGGTAACAATTTGGGGTCTAGAGGTTCGTACTTCCCGTGGCCCTGTGAAGCAACCAACGTTTTGTCAAAATCCATGTATACGCATCCTTCGTACACTTGCGCCACGCGATCTTGCAACCCGGCGTTGATTCCGAGTTCATCTTTTTCAGCTGCCAGAACCAAACTGGGCAACGTTTCACGCGGAATACGCACGCCGTAGTACTGCATTAGCGCCCGCATGGTGGCGGTTACAATGGCGCTTGACCCGGCCAAGCCTACCTGTCGCGGAATGGACGAGTGATAACGAATCGTAAAATTTTTGTTACCTAACCGGATGTCTTGTTGGTCACAATATTCGCTAAATTTCTTGATGGCTGCTTTCACCAAGCGCGACCCGCCGTAGTAGCCGGTGAGATGCACGGAATCCACCAGGTGGTACATATTGCGGTAGACGTTCAGGTCTGGTTCCTGCGGTTCAATGCATAATTCCGGAGAAGGATACAGCGATATACGGGCACCAAAGTTGCGAACGATGATAGAGATCGTTTTCCCGTAGTAGCCATCGGTAGGGTTACCTAGTAAACCGGCCCGCGCGTAGGCACTGGTTTCTATGATTGAGGAATCCATTGGTTGGGGTTAAAGGTCAATATTAGCCAACAATTCCTTTAAATCATAGTTTATTGAATGACCGGTGATGCTCTTTCACGTAGTAGGCGCTTCTTCTTCTACCTCCGGATGTCTGAGAAGAAGAGCAGGAATAGAAAAGATTGTTTTAAAAGGCGAGGCCAGAAACGCTCCTATTCTTACCGTGATTAGTTGGGCGACGAAAGCTCCGGTATATTTTTCTGCTGCGTTTACCGCGACATAAAATAGAAGCAGTCCGATGCTCAGGTAGGTCACTAACAGCGTATCGCGCCTATCCCTATGCAAAAACCAAACGATCACAATGGAAAAAAGAGCGTGCACTATGATATTACAAAACCGAACCGCCGCCTTTAGATCGTGGAATGGAAGGCTAAGAAGCACGTTCTTGAGTTGTAGAGCATGGGTATCAATGATGGCTACGAGCGAATCTTGAAACTGAAAATAGATGAATTGTAGCAAAAATAAAGCACAAGCAACGTAGAAACCCTGCTTATCCTTCACCTCCAAAGACAATCCCAACACTCTCACGTTCTTCCGGCGGGTTTCAGTTTGCTCAGACGATTGGCCCACAGCATCCAAAAGTAGAAGACGCACAAGTAGATCGCTATTGTGAAAGTATACTTGTGGTTAAAGTCAAAGCTTGATTCTAGGAAGAGATAATTAAAAATCAGGAGTAGGCACCGTACTAAATTGAGACCAAAAATGACCAAACTTCCCAAAGCGATGAACCCCAGTTTATACCAACCGTTGCCCGGATAAGCGATAATAAATCCGGCAAACAAAACTACCAAGGTTAGCGCGTTGCAAGGGTCTCCAATATTCAGTTGATCTTCGCCGTGGATGCTTATGGTGCTGAAGAAAACGTTTCCTCTGGTGTGGTTGTGATAACCGGCTTCATAACCGAATGATCGCAGCACGGTGACACTGGTGGCAGCGGTGGCTTTGGTGACCCACGACTCAATGGTGGTGTGGGGTGCCAGCCATAAATAGTAGCCGAGTTGCCACACAATGAACAACCCCGCTGCTTTGACAGCAAATTGATACAGTGCTTTGTTGCTGTTCATCACCAGCTTGTCATGTTCTATTAAAGTAACAAAGGTTTGTCAAGGGCAGGCATCCGCTCTCAACAAACCTTGTGTTAATAAATTTACTCTTGTTAATTAGCCTTTACGAGCGTCTCTGATCTTTTTAATGCCAAAGGCACCACCCGCCGCCAGCAGCCACGATAGTCCGCCGTCGATCGGAATATCAGGAGGCGAGCAGTGATCAGCAAATGCAGATGCGCTCACCAGGGTTAGCATTACCATTAAGGGGGCAACAAATTTCCAATTTTTCACTAGCTGATTGTTTAGTTTGATGATTTACTTACTAGCACTCTGCCACTTATAAGTGAAGCGAAATATAGAACAATTGCTTGGAACTGCGATACAATTTAGCCGCTTATTTTTCAGCGTATCAATTTTTCTCGTTTTCCTACCTTAGGCGCATGGTTTTTCAATAAAAAACCCACCAGCCCGAAGGCAGATGGGTAAGATAATAAAAAAGGCGGCGACCTACTCTTCCTCGGTTGAAGTACCATTGGCGCGCCCGGGCTTAACTGCTCTGTTCGGGATGGGAAGAGGTGATCCCCGGGGCTAAAGCCACCTTAGACTTTTAAGGCTCTTAGATGTTTTGGGTATTAGATTTTAGATGCAGCAGCTAGCTGCCGCTTCATTCATCTTTTTGTCTAACCACCGCTCAACACTAGTTAATAAGAACAAGTGATGATCTAGGTTGATTCAAACAAAGATCAGAGACAATTGGTAAGAGCAAGCTTATAGGGAAGACAATAAAGTAGTTGCAACGGGGTGAGTTTGCTATCCATACACTAGCTATTGTTGTTGCCAACGCTTAGCGATGTGTTACTGTCCAACAAACTACCCTTGAGTGGAAGATCATTCGGGTGATTAGTAGGGCTTGGCTTTGTCATTGCTGACTTTAGACCTGCCCCCTATCAACGTCATCGTCTATGACGACCCTTCAGGGAAACCTCATCTTCAGGATGGTTTCGCGCTTAGATGCTTTCAGCGCTTATCCTTGCCGAACGTAGCTACTCAGCAATGCACCTGGCGGCACAACTGATACACCAGCGGTTCGTCCAACCCGGTCCTCTCGTACTAAGGTCAGAGCCTGTCAAGTTTCCTACGCCCACCACAGATAGGGACCGAACTGTCTCACGACGTTCTGAACCCAGCTCGCGTGCCACTTTAATGGGCGAACAGCCCAACCCTTGGGACCTTCTCCAGCCCCAGGATGTGACGAGCCGACATCGAGGTGCCAAACCTCCCCGTCGATATGAGCTCTTGGGGGAGATCAGCCTGTTATCCCCAGAGTACCTTTTATCCTTTGAGCGATGGCCCTTCCATGCGGAACCACCGGATCACTATACCCGACTTTCGTCCCTGATCGGCTTGTAGGCCTCACAGTCAAGCCCCCTTATGCTATTGCACTCCACACACCATTACCAACGGTGTTGAGGGAACCTTGGGAAGCCTCCGTTACTTTTTAGGAGGCGACCACCCCAGTCAAACTACCCACCACACACTGTTCTCGTTGCCGAGTTAGGCACTAACGGTCAGAAGGGCGGTATTTCAAGGACGACTCCACGCTGCCTGGCGACAACGCTTCCTAGTCTCCCGCCTATCCTACACATCTAACAGCCAATGTCAATGTGAAGCTATAGTAAAGGTTCATGGGGTCTTTCCGTCCCGTGGCGGGTAATCGGCATCTTCACCGATACTACAATTTCACCGAGCGCGTGGCTGAGACAGTATCCAGATCGTTGCACCA
Organism: Cyclobacteriaceae bacterium; assembly: GCA_965217305.1. GTDB lineage: Bacteria > Bacteroidota > Bacteroidia > Cytophagales > Cyclobacteriaceae > Tunicatimonas. The sequence goes on along the minus strand of CBDCHN010000011.1, from coordinate 1,703,616 downwards.
TTCGTGCAGGTCGGAACTTACCCGACAAGGAATTTCGCTACCTTAGGACCGTTATAGTTACGGCCGCCGTTTACTGGGGCTTCGGTTCAACGCTTTGAGCTTGCGCTCTAACGTCCCCCCTTAACCTTCCAGCACCGGGCAGGTGTCAGGCCTTATACGTCCGCTTTCACGTTGGCAAAGCCCTGTGTTTTTGTTAAACAGTCGCCTGGATCGATTCACTGCGGCCTCTGAGTCTATCTTAACAACAGACCCAGGAGGCGTCCCTTCTCCCGAAGTTACAGGACTATTTTGCCTAGTTCCTTAGCCACGGCTAACTCGAGCACCTGAGTGTTCTCCACCCGACTACCTGTGTCGGTTTACGGTACGAGTAGCTTCATGCTAAACGCTTAGAGGGTTTTCTTGGAAGTCCGATTACCGCTATTATCCGCGCAGCCGTAGCTTTGCGGTACTATCAGCCTTTGGCAATCTCTACGGATTTACCTGTAAAGATTCTACCTACAGCCTTCAACGTACTATTCCGTCAGTACGCAAGCGTGTCACCCCTTCGTCACCCCATCACTACATGAAGCTAGTACGGGAATATTAACCCGTTGTCCATCGACTAGAGCTTTCGCCTTCGCCTTAGGTCCCGACTAACCCTGATCCGATTAGCGTTGATCAGGAAACCTTAGTCTTTCGGTGTGGGGGTTTCTCACCCCCATTATCGTTACTCATGCCTACATTTGCTTTTCTATACCGTCCAATGCGCCTAACAACGCACCTTCAACCCGTATAGAATGCCCCCCTACCACTCACCCCCCTCTTGTTCCCCCCTTGAGGGGGGATGGGGGGTGAATCCAAAGCTTCGGTGATAGATTTGATGCCCGTTTATTATCGATGCCCCGTCACTCGACCAGTGAGCTGTTACGCACTCTTTAAATGAATGGCTGCTTCCAAGCCAACATCCTGGCTGTCTTAGCAACGAGACCTCCTTAGTTCAACTTAATCTATACTTAGGGACCTTAGCCGTTGGTCTGGGTTCTTTCCCTTTTGGACTAGGACCTTAGCACCCTAGCCCTCACTGCTGAGTTAATTACTGCGCATTCGGAGTTCATCAGGATTTGGTAGGCTGTGACA
>CBDCHN010000011.1:0-1697500 GCA_965217305.1 Cyclobacteriaceae bacterium | reverse complement strand
GCGTCCATATCCGCCCGCAGGGCGACCACCGGCCCGGGCAGTCCGCCGGTGAGCAATCCTACCACGCCGGTGTGAGCTACCTCGGTTTGCACCTCTATGCCCAGACTGCGCAGGTGCTCGGCCACCTTTTCGGCGGTCTTGAACTCCCGGTTCGACAGTTCGGGGTGCTGGTGGATGTCGTGCCGCCAGGCGATGACCTTGTCTTCCAGGACGCTGGCCTGCTGGTCGACGCGGGCGGTGAGGTCGTTCTGCGCCAGCGTGGAGTAGCTGATGAGCAGCAGAATCAGGAAGGATAGCGATTGCTTCATGGGGTTGTGTCAGTGAAAATGGAGGCTCAAAATAGGGAAAATTTGGGGTTTGGGCAAAGAAGAGGAAAAGGTGTGGGCTAATTACTCTTTCAAGGAGCATATATTCCTATCAACGATCGCAGTAATTAATCAATTCTACCTAAAATGATCGTCGGTTCTACAAATCTTGGATGTTTCACGGCACCAAACCCAACACCAGCCGAAAAACGGTTGAAACCGTTAAACGTGCCTCATCGTCGCCATAGCCCACGAATTAATTCGTGGGCTATAGGGATTGTACAAACCTCATAACCGTTTCAACGGTTTAATACGTATGGAACACGCGAGACGAAATCCAACACGAAATGCCTCATTCATTCAATAAAATCTGGATACACGCGGTTTGGTCTACCAAAAATCGGTTGCCGTTTCTGGACGGAAATATCGAGCGACCGGTGCACGATCACATGCGACAACAAATAAAAGATTCCGGTTGTCCTGTCCGTGTCGTTAATGGAATGCCCGATCATGTGCACAGCTTGTTTCTCCTCAGTCCGCAGAAATCCATTGCGGAGGTCATCAAACAAGTGAAGGGCAGCACGTCGCACTGGGTCAATCAGCAAGAAGGCCTAGCGCAACACTGTCTTCAAAAAGCTGGGCGGGCGTTTGCTTGGCAGACCGGTTATGCGGCCTACTCGGTAAGCGAGTCAGTGCTAGAAAAAGTGTACCAATATACCAGGAATCAGAAGCAACATCATCAACAGCGTAGCTTTGAGGAAGAATACGAAGCGTTGTTGGCGTTGCATGATTTGGGATAGCTTCCATAGCCCATGAATTAACCGCGGCGGCGGTCATGCCCGACCGGGACCGCTCATGGGCTATGGAAGAAACGTATATTCGTCTTTGTGTTATAGTTAAATTTTATACTCCTCTGCTACACCACCGCCCTATGACAAATACGCTCTACGCTACTCTTCTCTCCCTCACCTTCGCCTGCACCGCTCCCCAAACCCCCTCCTCTGATTTCCTCCTGTCCTACGTTAACCCCCTGATCGGTACGGCCCCGGCCACCACCGAGAGTGCGCAGCGGCACAGCGAGTCGGGCTCCGAATTGCGGGGGCAGACGTTTCCGGTTGTGGGCGTGCCCTTCGGGATGACCAATTGGACGCCCCAGACCCGAGCCACCGAGCAGAAGTGCCTGTCACCCTACTACTTCCAGGATGATAGCATTCAGGGCTTCCGCGCCAGCCGCTGGATGAGCGGTTCGTGCACGCAGGACTACGGCAGCGTCACACTGATGGCGACAACGGGCGAGCTACAAACCGGAGCTACCGAGCGCGCTTCCCGCTTCTCGCACGACACCGAAACGGCCACGCCTTCCTACTACGCGGCGACGCTCGACGACTACGGCATCCGGGCGGAAGTGACGGGCGTGTCACACTCCGGGATACTGCAATTCAGTCCCTCGGAGGCTGGAGCGATGCACCTGATTATTGAGCCGAACAGCGACGAGGGCGAAGGATCAATAGAAATTTATCCCGAACGCCGCGAGATCGCGGGCTACAACCCGGTGCACCGTATCTACCAGGGCTGGGGCGAACGGGCGGGCTTTAGTGGCTACTTTGTTATTCAGTTCGAAGAACCCTTTGACGCCTATGGGGTGTGGCAAGGTAACACCCCGCAAGACAGCGTGCGCAAAGTCCGGGGCGACGGACAGTCGGTGGGCGCATACGTGAGCTGGACGAATCGCGACCAGCCGCTGCGGGTGCGGATGGGCACCTCCTTTGTCAGCGAGGCGCAGGCGAGGAAGAACCTGGCGGCGGAGATTCCGCACTGGAATTTTGCCCAGGTGCGACAGCAGTCGGAGCAGGCGTGGGAGAACGAGCTGCGTAAGATTCAAGTGACCGGAGGCAGTGACGAACAGAAAACGATGTTCTACACCGCCCTGTACCACAGCATGCTGCTGCCGCGTGAATTCAGCGATGCGGACCGGGCCTACGTGGGCTTCGCCGGTACCCAGAAAGTGTACCAAGCCACCGGGGCTCATTATTACGCCGACTTCTCGATGTGGGACACCTTCCGGGCCGTGCACCCGCTGCAAACACTCATCAACCCCGAGCGCTCGGCCGACATGATCAAGTCGCTGGTGGCCAAAGCCGAACAGGGCGGGTGGCTGCCGATCTTCCCGGCCTGGAACAGCTACACCTCGGCCATGATTGGCGACCACGTGACGGCCACCATCGGCGACGCCTGGATGAAGGGCATCGACGACTTCGACCAGGAGTTGGCCTACCGAATGATGCGCAAAAATGCCTTTGAAGCTAACACCGACACGGCCAGCTACCGCAGCGGCAAAGGCCGTCGGGCCATGGAATCGTACCTGAAGTACAACTACATCCCGCTGGAAGACTCGGTGCCCGATTCGTTTCACCAGCGCGAGCAGGTGTCGCGTACGCTGGAGTACGCCTACGACGACTTTGTGCTCTCGCAGGTGGCGAAGAAGGTTGGCAATGAGGAAGACTATCAAGCGCTACGCACCCGCGCCAAGAACTACCAACAGGTGTTCGACACCACCGCGGGCTACGTGCGGGGTCGCTACGCCAACGGTAACTGGATCACGCCCTTTGATCCGCACGCCACCCGCGCCAGTTTTATCACCGAAGGCTCGCCCGCCCAGTACACCTGGTACGTGCCCCACGACGTGGCCGGACTGATGCAACTGATGGGCGGAAAAGAACCCTTTATTCAGAAGTTAGACAGCATGTTCGAGCAGCGCTACTACTGGCACGGTAACGAACCGGGTCACCAGATGGCTTACCTGTACGCCTACGCTGGGGCACCCTGGAAGACGCAACGCTGGGTGCGCGATATCATCCGGGAAGAATACAGCGCCACGCCGGGCGGACTCAGCGGCAACGAAGACGCCGGGCAGATGTCGGCCTGGCTGGTGTTCAGCATGATGGGCTTTTATCCGGTGGCCCCCGGCATTCCGAGCTACGTGCTGGGCAGTCCGACCTTTGATGCAGTATCGATTCTCGTTGGCGAAGACCAAACCTTTACGCTGCGCGCTGAGAACAACTCCGATCAGAACCGCTACATTCAATCGGCTACGCTGAACGGCGAGCCGTTTGACCGCAGCTACCTCTGGCACCGGGAAATTGTGGACGGCGGAGAGCTAGTGTTACAGATGGGACCGGAGCCGAACGAAGCGTGGGCTAGTGAGCAGGTGCCACCGTCGATGGATGACCTGTGGTAAGTTCGTTATCACTTTTTGTGGTGAATAAAATCCTTACCGAGGAGAAACCGCTAGCTGTGTTGGCACCCCTTCATCATTCATCATTTCTTGTTCATGACTCGATACTGCTCGAGCACGGAACCGGACCTCGACAATAAGAAATGGCAAATTGCGAAAGAGAAGTCTGGCGCGCTCGCTTCGATAGTTTTTTACCATATTGGCCTTCTCACTTTCATCCCCGCCGTTATGCTTCCCCCCGACATCTACAGCGAGTACTCCTTTCTTCTTGAAAAAACCAACCGCCGCATCAAGCAGTACGCCCAGCAGAAGTTTACTGAGTTCGACTTCGGCGTGACGGTCGACCAGTGGATGGTGCTCAAGCAGTTGTATCCCAGCTCTGACAAGAGCCAGAGCGAACTGGCCGAGGCCACTTTCAAGGGCACCCCTACCCTCACCCGCATCGTGGATTTGTTGTGCGCCAAGGAGCTGACCCAGCGCTTGTCCGACGAGCACGACCGCCGGAAGAGTCGGGTGGTGCTCACCCCGTTGGGCACCGAGCGGGTGGAAGCCATGATTCCTAAGGTGAGCCAGATCCGCAAGGCCGCCTGGAAGAGCCTAACCGAAGAAGATTTTACGCACTTCAAGCACGTGCTCACCACTATTTATAAGAATTTAGAGGTTTAAGGCAGCCTTTTGCGATTCATTGCCCTACTAACTATTGCTATGACAAACAATTATGGGTACCTTGCGTATGATTACCAGAGATGAATTTGAATCAAATTACCGTTCCGTCTTTAGACCTGATCAAGTCGGTTCCGTTTTACAAGAAACTCGGCTTGGAACTGATCGTACGTTCTCTGCCCCACTACGCTCGATTTGCTTGTCCGGACGGTGATTCCACGTTTTCAATCCACCGAACCGAAAAGTTGCCCCAAGGAGACGGGATGTACGTTTATTTCGAGTGCGAAAACCTTGACGAACGCGTTGGTGTTTTGACTGAGGCGGGCATCGAGTTTGAGGAGATGCCAAATGACAAACGCTGGCTGTGGCGAGAGGCAAGACTGAAAGACCCGGACGGAAACCAGCTAATTTTATTTTACGGCGGTAAAAATCGAAAGAGCCCGCCCTGGAAAGTTGAGTAGACTAAACTGAGAAGCACCATGCTGAATATCACCGAAGAAAAAACTATTCATACCGATTTGTGCATCATCGGAGCGGGTCCGGTGGGCTTGTTTGCCGTGTTTGAGGCCGGACTGCTCAAGATGCGCTGCCACTTGGTGGATACGCTGCCGCAAATCGGCGGGCAGTTGTCCGAAATCTACCCTAAAAAACCTATCTACGACATTCCGGGCTACCCCACCGTGCTGGCGCAGGAATTAGTAGACCAACTGGCCGAGCAGATTGATCCCTTTGATCCGTCGTTTACCCTGGGTGAGCGGGTAGAGGAACTGGAGCGCCTAGAAGACGGATCGTTTCGTCTGCAAACCAGTGAAGATACCGAAATCTTCTGCAAGGTGGTGGTGATTGCCGGGGGGCTGGGCTGCTTTGAGCCGCGCAAACCGGCGGTAGAGAATCTGGAAGCCTATGAGGGCAAGGGCATCAATTACATCATTAAAAATCCCGAGCAGTTCCGCGGCAAACGCCTGGTGCTGGCGGGCGGCGGCGACTCGGCGCTAGACTGGACCATGCACCTTGCCGAAATTGCCGAAGAGGTAACCCTGGTGCACCGGGGCAGCACCTTCCGCGGTGCTCCCGACTCGGCCGCCAAGGTGATGACGCTGGCCGAACAGAATAAGATCAAGCTGCAACTCAACGCCAACGTAACCTCCATCGTGGGCAACGGCCGCCTCAACGCTTGCGTGATTACCGATAAGGAAAAGAACGCCATCACCGTAGACGCCGACTACTTCATTCCGCTGTTCGGGCTGAGTCCGAAGTTGGGCCCCATTGCCAACTGGAAACTAAACTTAGACAAGAGCGCCATTGCCGTGAACACCGAAGATTACTCCACCAACGTGCCGGGCATCTACGCCATCGGCGACATCAACACCTATCCGGGCAAACTGAAGCTGATCTTGTGTGGTTTCCACGAGGCGGCACTCATGTCGCACAGTGCTTACCAGATTGTGAGTGGGGGCAAGAAGGCAAGTCTGAAGTATACGACGGTGAACGGAGTGACTGGTTTTTGATCAGGCTTTTCGGGATGAAATGGAATAGGCAGGATGCAAGATTCAACATCTTGCGCTCAGTGTTGTTAGGAGATGCTAATGTGCCCGTTACCGTAAGTCATCCACTAGCCAATATCCAACGCATGATTACCATTCAAGTAGAAGAGTCCGACGGCGTGCGCCGGGCGATAGAAATTCCTACCGACATTCAGTTGACGCTGATGGAAGTGCTGAAAGCGGCCGAGTACCCGGTGCAAGCTACTTGCGGGGGGATGGCCCTGTGTGCTACCTGTCACGTGGAAGTGGTGGAGGGTGAGGATCACTACAAAGAAGCCACCGAGCCTGAATTAGAGATGCTGGACACGCTTCCCGAGGTCACCGACGCTAGTCGTCTGGCTTGCCAGATGCCCATTCAGGAGGAGATGGACGGCCTGGTGGTGCGCATTTTAGCGGATGCGGAGGGAGGGTATGTATAAGAACTTTATTTGGTGTCAATTGCTAACCTTCTACAACCGGTTTTCAATCAAATCAGCGACTTGCTGATGTATCCAGCGGGGTGCCCAGGGTCAGGGCAGTGCTCAAACGGGACTATGGCTTAGAAATGTCCAAGTACATGGTAGACAGATTTATGAAAGAAGAAGGCTTATTGATAAAACGAAACCCAGCACGTGGTGCAAGTTGTCCACATACCGGAAAGATAGCCGTTGAGCAATCTAATACAAGATGGGCTAGCGACATCACATCTATCAAGTGCTGGAACGGACAGAAACTGCGCTTCACTTATGTGCTGGACTGCTGTGACCGCTCGATCATTGCCTGGAAGGCCGGGGTACATATGCAGGCATGTGATATCGCATTGATGCTGCAAGAAGCTTTATCTAACCGCTTTGGCGATCAGGTGCTTATCAAAGATAGCCTTCAGTTCCTGCATGACAACGGCCCGGAATATGTTGAGAAGGCACTTAAGCAACAAATTAAGGCTTGGCAGATATAGAACTGTAACACCCCGACCTATTCCCCACAGTCTAGTGGCATACGTGAAGCTTTTAAGCGGAAAGAGCACAATCAGGCTAGCTTAAATGTCCACACCGGGCGCTTGGCATGGTTCACCACGTCTTCGGCAATGCTGCCGCTGAGCAACCGCCGAATACCGCTCCGTCCGTGGGTGCCCAGCGCGATCATATCGGCATCGACCTGCTCGGCGAAGTAGATGATTCCGTCCTCTTCATCACTGTCGTTGTACACATTGAGGGTGTAATTGGTGAGTTGGTGCTGCTGGGCAAACTTCTCCATCTCGGTCTTATAATACCGATCGTTCTCGAAGCTGCCGGGCGTGTTGATGCGCACAATGTGGATGGTGGCATCAAAGAGCTGCTGAAGCTTGGTTAATTCGGTGAACAGGGCTTGATGGTCGCCTTTTAGGTTGGTAGCTAGTACGATATTTTTGATCGAGTTGGCCTGAGCCGGTTCCTTCACGGATAGCACCGGGCAATCGGCGCGCCGCACCACCTTCTCAGCGTTGGAACCCACAAACACTTCCTCCAGGCCACTGCTGCCCTGCGTACCCATCACCACTAAGTCTACGGCGTGGTCCACGATGGTGCGAGAGATACTTTCGTAGGGGCTGCCCACTTCCACAAATCCCTCGAGCGATACGTCGGCGTACTTCGGGTCTTCGTCGATCTCGATGAGCCGTCGCTTGGCGCCTTCCACCATTTGCACAAAAAACATCGCATTTTCCCCCTCGTTCGCCGTTACGTCGCCCATGGTGTTGAACGATTCGCCGCGGGGAGATTCCACCACGTTGAGCAGTTTAACGGCAGCGCCGCTCCTCTTGGCCATTTCGTAGGCTAAATCAAGGGCATAAGTGGCTTGGTCTGAGAAGTCAGTGGGAACAAGAATGCTTTTCATAATCGGTTTGAGTTTTGGTTATAGAATAGAAAGGTATACGTAAATCATTGCGCGAAGTCCAGCGGATGTAAGATTATAGCAGCAATCCAATGCCAAAGGTTACCACGTAGAACAGCGTGGTGAGGGCCATCTGCCTGAGGTACGGGTCTAGTTCGGCGGCGGTGCGACGGTGCTGCACGGCCTGTCCGTTCCGGATGAGCAGTGGCAGGCAGAGCAGAAACAGCCATTGGTAGTAGACGTCGTAGTTAAGCCAGGCGTAGGCCACCGAGCACAGAGTACCCAGCCCTAACAATGCCCAGTGATAAGTTACCGCCCGCTGCCTGCCCAAGCGCACCGGAATGGATCGCTTACCGGCTAGTTTATCGGTTTTTAGATCACGAATGTTGTTTACGTTTAGTACGGCGGTAGAAAAGAAACCGCAACTGAGCGCGGGCAGCAGAAGCGCCCAGTGTAAGCTGAGCGTATGCAAGTAGTAAGATCCCATTACGCCCACCAATCCGAAGAAGAGCAGCACCGACACGTCGCCGAGGCCCGCGTAGCCGTAGGGCCGCCCGCCCGAGGTATAGGTGATGGCCGCCAGAATAGACAGTACTCCCAACCCCAGAAACACCGCAAAGGTGGTTCCATTGCGGGGCAGCGCCCACCCCAGCAGGGTGATGCCGCTGGCTAGCGACAGTACGGAAAACAGGGCAATGGCCCGCCCCATGGCCTGCGGCGTGATAACGCCGGACTGCACGGCCCGCGCCGGACCTTCTCGTCCCACGTGATCGGCCCCGTGCACCGAATCGCCGTAGTCGTTGGCCAAGTTGGATAGAATCTGAAGAAAAACGGTGGTCAGCGCACTCAGCAAAAACACCTCCCACCGAAACTGCTGCACCGAAGCGGCCAAAAAGGCCCCCATCCCAATGCTGGCCAGGGCCAACGGCAGGGTGCGCGGACGGGCGGCGGATATCCAGGGATTTAAAGGCACGGTGACAGTTTGTTCAAACAAATATACGCAAGATAGCCATCACTTCCCTCTGCACGAATGCGCTGATGGCCTTTATCGTTCAACTGATTGGTACGAGTCTGTTTTCCGGTAAAACACCACTCCCCGCCGCCTGATGTGATCCAATAAATCGATATTGCTAATTTGGTGATAAATAGAAATGTCAAAGGTATAGGGCAGTAGCAAATCATCTATTTCGTTTTCTAGACGAAACACATCAGACAGCGTTAATTTTTCTCCTTTAAGCGTAAGGTCAACATCTGAGCCCGAACGAAAAGTACCCATTGCCCGCGAGCCGTACAGTATCGCCTCCTCAACGTGCGGATAGTGCGCCAGACAGGATTGAATGGCCGCTACGGTATGGTTTTTCAGTCCAAACTTCACAATGCTACGAGTGTTTCCATCTGCTTCTCCAGCGCAATAAACAGATCATAGTATTGGTCAATAATTTTACGAGCAATCTGGTGAGCGGTGGCTTCGTCGTAGGTGTGCACGGTGCTGATGCGACTGCTGATAGTCTCCATCCAGATTTCACCATCGGTTATAAGTTCCTGCTTGAAAGCTTCACGAAAAGCATCCCTGGAACCTCGTATTTGTGTATTACCCTGCGCTTTGAAGTAGTCCTGTAGGGTGGCCCAAGCCAGTTCGTGCGTATATTCAAACGCTTTGATTAATCCTTGCTCTTCCAGATCAGACAAAGTGCGCTTGCTTGACAATTGCACGGCATCTCCTAACTGCGATAGTGCTTTTCGGTAGTTGGAAAAGCGTTGTTCCCAGCGGATATCTGCATTACTCATGGATGTTATATCAACCTGAATTAAATGTTTTTAACGCAGTACCTACCTTAAATTTTGGTAGATTTAGTAAAAGCTCTTGTCCAAACGCCTACATCCGCTCTGGCACCCCGATACCTAACAACCCCATCGTATGGCGAATGGTTTGCGCCACGGTGGCTGACAGTACCACGCGAAATGCTATTAACTTCGGATCATCTACTCCGAAAATCGGCACTTCGGTGTAGAAGCGGTTGTAGGACTTTGCTAGATCGTAGGCGTACTGAGCCACCACCGAAGGGGCGTACCCCCCGGCCGCTAAAGCTATTTTGGCAGATCGTTCGTTCAGCAGTCCGATTAGCTCTTGCTCCGGTGGCTCTAACTTTGCTATTTCCGGAACTTGATCAGTGGCGATGCCATCAGCCTGGGCCTTGCGCCCAATGGCGGCGATGCGGGCGTGCGTGTACTGAATGAAGGGCGCGGTGTTGCCCTGCAACTGCACCGACTCTTCGGGGTCGAACAGCATGCGCTTCTTAGGGTCAACTTTCAGCAGAAAATACTTCAAGGCACCCACTCCCAACATCTGGTACAGTTCTTCTGCCTGCGCTTCGGTGAAGTCTTCGATCTTACCCAGCTGTTCGGTCTGTTGCCGTGCTGCGTCCACCACCTCATCAATTAGTTCGTCGGCGTCCACCACGGTGCCCTCGCGCGACTTCATCTTGCCCGAGGGCAAGTCCACCATGCCGTACGACAGGTGGTACAAGCCGTCGGCGTAGCGGCGCCCGAGTTTTTTTAGGATGGCAAACAACACTTTGAAGTGGTAATCCTGCTCGTTGCCTACCACGTAGATCATTTTATCGAACGGGTGATCGCGGAAGCGCAGCTCCACGGTGCCCAAATCCTGGGTGATGTAAACCGAGGTGCCATCAGCCCGCCGCAGCAGCTTTTGGTCCAGCCCTTCATCGGCCAGATCAATCCACACCGAGCCGTCGTCTTTCTGAAAGAAAACACCCTGCTGCAGGCCCTCTTCCACCACGCTCTTCCCTAGCAAGTAGGTATCGGACTCGTAGTACACCTGATCAAAAGAGATTCCGATTTTTTGGTAGGTGGCGTCGAAACCTTCGTACACCCAGCCGTTCATCTGCTTCCACAGTTGCACCACCTCCGGGTCGCCCTGCTCCCACCGCTGTAGCATGGTTTGCACTTCCTGCATTAGGGGAGCGGTTTTCTTAGCTTCCGCTTCGGGCGTGCCCTGCTCCACCAGGTGTTTCACTTGCCGCTTACACTCCTGATCAAAGCGCACGTAGTATTCGCCCACCAGGTGGTCGCCCTTTTTGCCGGATGAAGCCGGGGTTTCGCCTTGTCCGAATTTTTGGTAGGCCAGCATCGACTTGCAAATGTGCACGCCCCGGTCGTTGATGATGTTGGTCTTGACCACCGCGTAGCCCTGCGCTTCCAGAATTTGCGCGGTGGCGTAGCCCAAGAAGTTGTTGCGCAAATGACCCAGGTGCAGCGGTTTGTTGGTGTTGGGCGACGAAAACTCAATCGTGACCCGCTGTCCGTTTGAAGAAGACTGGGCGGGTTGCTTCACCATCTCACGCAGCGTTTCAATCCAGGCAACGTCCGTTATTTCCAGGTTCAGGAATCCTTTGGCCACGTTGAAATCCTGCACCACGGTGGTGTTCTCCTTCAGATAGTTTCCTACGGCCTCGGCGGTGTCGGCCGGACTTTTCCGCGTGACGCGCGCGTAGGGAAAGGTGACGAACGTGTGTGATCCGGGGAAATCTTTGCGCGTGGGTTGCAGGCTCACTTCAGCGGCGGGCAAATCTTGATCAAATAATGCGCTAAATGCTTCGCTGATGCCGAACTGTACTGCTTTTTCGATGTTCATAGTACTGGTTGCTGGTTACTTGCTACTGGATACTAGCTGCCAGTGACCGCTTCTAGCCGCAAAGAAAATCATCCGCGCGGCGGCTGCCAGTGACCAGTTAACCAGTAGCTGACCATCCGGCAAGTCATCCAGTTTTGCAAATATGTTAAAATTGTGAGAATATTGCACCTGCCTCTCAGCCACTAAATTTTTTAATCGCTCGCATGAAGAAGTACCAAAACCTTATTGAGCAAACGTTTGATTTCCCAACGGACGATTTCGACTTGGTCGAGGGAGGATTACAGTTTCATGGGGTGCCCCTGCTGGAGGTTGTTGAACGATTTGGCACTCCCACCAAACTCACGTATCTCCCTAAAATTAGTAGCAATATCCAGTACGTACGTCAGCTATTTCAGCAGGCAATGGAGAAATATAATTACCAAGGTGACTACCAGTATTGTTACTGCACCAAGTCGTCTCACTTTTCGTTCGTACTCGATGAAGTGCTGAGCAACGGGGTGCAATTGGAAACCTCATCGTCGTATGATATTCCCATCATTCAAAAGCTCTATGAGCAGGGCAAAATTGCCCAGAATTTGCTCATTGTATGCAACGGATTCAAGCGGGAGCTGTACCTGCGCTACGTGAGCGAACTGATCAACCAGGGCTTTAAAAACTGCGTGCCGGTGCTGGATAGCCTGGGCGAGATAGACTACTATGATCAGCACGTAGAAGGTACGTATCAGGTGGGCATCCGGGTAGCCTCCGACGAAACTCCCCGGTTCGAACTTTATACGTCGCGCTTGGGCGTGCGCTACAGCGATATCACCGAACTGTATCAGAACCGCATCCGGGAGAATCCCCACGCGCGCCTCAAAATGCTTCACATGTTCGTGAACCAGGGCATCGACGACTCGTCGTACTACTGGAGCGAACTCGACCGCTTTGTGGATAAGTATTGTGAACTAAAAAAAATCTGTCCGGAACTGGATAGCATCGACATTGGGGGCGGCTTTCCGGTGAAAGATTCGCTGTGGTTCAAGTATGACTATGCCTACATTGTGGATGAGATTGTGCGCAACGTGCAGGCCACCTGTCAGGAAAATAACGTGCCGACACCCAATATCCTTACCGAGTTTGGCATTTATACGGTCGGCGAAAGCGGGGCGGTGCTTTACTCGGTGCTGGACCAGAAGCAGCAGAACGACAAGGAATTGTGGTATATGGTCGATGGGTCGTTTATTACGCAACTGCCCGACATCTGGGGACTCAACCGCAAGTACGTGACGCTGCCACTCAACCACTGGGATCAATCGTATCAGAAAGTAAATCTGGGTGGCCTTACCTGCGATAGCATGGATTATTACAACACCGAAGCACACCGCAACGAGTTATTTTTGCCAAAAACCGATCAATCGTTGTACGTCGGGTTCTTTTATACCGGGGCCTATCAGGAGGCGTTGGGAGGATACGGAGGAATTCAGCACTGCCTGATTCCGGCCCCCCAGCACGTGGTGATCGGCCGGGCGGCAGACGGAACGCTCAGCTACCGGTTGTTTGCTGCCGAACAAGATAGCGAGTCAATGCTCAGGGTGCTGGGGTACTAACTGTTTTTCGGTGGGTTTTTAACGTCACGCACCTCTTTGACATTTTTCCTGTCTTTAAGATCAGGCGATGGATTAGTTATCGAAGTCTTTTTGGTATTGTCTACTACTCTGACGTCTGACGCAGTTTTGCTATCAGTCACTGGGGTATCCGCAGTGGTTTTGCGGTCGACAACCTTGGTAGTGGAAGTCGCCGTAGGGTCAGCGTGCAATTTTGAGGGCTCATCGTCGGCTACTGGGTCTATGGCACGATGCGGATCTTCTACTCCGCTACCTCGATTGGCCAGCCAAATTCCCAAAGCTGACAAAATGATAAGGACCGCCAGAGCGATCAGCATGATGGTGTTGGTATCCATAGGTTGGTCTAGTTGAAATAGGACTGCATATTATGCATTTTATTAGAATAAAAAAAGAGCGATACGGCCTCTGCCGCATCGCCCGTCTGTCAAATATCGACGTTTATTCACTCAATAGAACATAAAAAATGGCTGCCTGCGTGAAAGTCAAAAAAATCAAAAGCTGAAAAAGTGAACTTTAGCCTGTGGTACTATGCGAAATCAATCTGCAAACTATTTGCCAGTTTTAGGTTGCATCGTTTCTTGTTATTCATTTAACCTACTCTGCTGGAATTCAAACAGTTATAAATACGCTTTGTTGATTGATGAGTAACATTCATAGGAGTGGTAGGGACAGAAATCCCCACTTTTGAGGAAGGTACGCACCCTCATTGGTCAAGCCACTGCCGAAAACTACTCACGCGTTCGCGGCTTACCAGCACCTGGGTATCTTCGCAGTGTCTCAGAACCAGTTTCAGGCGACTGCTTGAGTAGGTAATGATATCCTCAACGGCGTCCAGGCTCACAATATACTGCCGACTGATGCGAAAGAAGCGATTGGGATCAATGGTCGCCTCGACTTGATCGAGTGAGTAGTCGATGATAAAGCGCCGTCCGGCGGTTTTCTGGTTCGGCTGGGTCTGCATAAACGTAACTTTGTCTTGACTCACAAAATACAGCACCTCCGTCACCGAAATCGGCCGGATGTGCTCGCCCACTTTCACCACAAAGCGGTGCTTGTAGGGCGGGCTCATCGTGCTGATTGCCTGCTGAATCTGCGTCATCATCGCCGCATCCCACAACGGATGTTGCACTGCCGACTGGGTTGTTAAGGCCCCGTGAAACTGCCGAAACTTATCCAGTGCCTGCCCCAGTTCGTCCGGTCCAATGGGCTTAAGCAGATAGTCGACGCTGTTGACCCGGAAAGCTTGTACCGCGTACTGATCGTAGGCGGTGGTGAAGATAATGGGGGAAGTCACGCTTACCTGCTCGAAGATGCTAAAGCTCAATCCGTCGGCCAGTTGGATATCCAGAAAAACCAGGTCGGGAGCCGGATGCTCGCCGAACCAGACTACGGCTTTTTTCACCGTCTCTAGCTGAGCTAGCACCTCGATGGTGGGGTCGTGCTTCTGCAACAGGGTGGTCAGGTGCCGGGCCGCGGGTTTTTCGTCTTCGATAATTAAAACTTGCATGAAATGAACGATTGGAGGGTAGAATGATTGAATGGCCGGTGACGGTTGTGAATCAGGCGCGGGCTGGGGTGGCGGCTGGTATCTTTTGGGAAGCAGGTAATGATTGGGTTCGCAGCAGCGGCAGTTTCACCGTGAAGTGCTGCAGGTCTTCTGCTACCACCACCTTCACGTCGGACAAGTAGGCGTAGCGCGCTTGAATATTGGCCAGGCCAATGCCGGAAGAGCTTTCCCGGTTCTCTTTGGGTTGCGCGTTATTTTGCACCACCAGGTAGGCATCGTCCTCCAGGCAAATAGTGATGCGTAACGGTCGCTCATCCGAGAGTTCGTTGTGCTTGATGGCGTTTTCCAGTAGCATTTGCAGCGCCAGCGGCGGCACCTGAAGGGTGGATTCGTCGGGAACCGTAATCTCTACCCGAAGGGCGTCTTCGAAGCGGATTTTCTGCAAGAAAACGTAAGCGCGAACAAAGGCCAACTCTTCTTCCATTGGCACCACTTCCTGATCACGGGTGTCGAGCACGTAGCGATACACGTCGGAAAGCTTCTTGATGAACTGCGCCGCCTGATCCTGGTTTTCGTACACCAGATACGTTAGGGTGTTCAGACTGTTGAACAGAAAATGAGGATTCATCTGGTCTTTAAGCGACTGGTACTGCGAGGCCAGATACTCACTCTTAAAGCGTTCGGCATCGATGGCCGAGCGTCGCCACTCGAGCAAAAATTTGCGGCTGTTGAGAAAGGAGGTGATGAGCACCGTGATTCCTAACGGAAAGTATAGATTTGGCAGGTAATACTCCTGCCAAGTAAGCGTGCAGTCGCACCGCGTTTCCCACACCAATTTGCCCGCTACAAACTCAACTATAAAAATGGCCGTAGCTGAGTAGATAAACATCACTGCAATGCTCAAAACCAGTCGCTTCAGAGGCTGATCCACCCACCGGACCAAGCGATCCAAATAATCGTCCAGATAACCGTTGCCTTCTCCTAAAGTAAAAGTGTAGGCAATAGACATCAGTACGCTGGGCCATATCTCCTGAATGCCGTGCCAGGTGGTGAAGGACGCGGGCACCATGAGCACTATAATCAACGTGCCAATGAGCACCGAGTAGCCAACAACGAAGGGAATCCTTTTATAGTAAGCCATAGTTGGTCGTAAGGGGGGAAAGATACTAAATCTTCTTATTCTGTGCTTGACGCAGACCGGACCGCCCCAGAAGCAAAGTTGTTATTTACTGCTTACACTGTTCGCTCATACGTTGCGCGTTTTCTTGTCCCCAACTGGGCAGCAGTGCGTCATCAACCGTTGCGCTTTCGTATTTAGCCACCGCCTGATCAATGAGTCGACAAGCCTCTGAGGTGTCGGCTCCGAAAAACTGGGCCGTACCGTACTGCATCTGCCCAAGCAAGTACAGCGCCCGAGGATTGTCAGGATTCATTTGCACTGCTTTCCCCAGGGTTTGGGTAGCCAACGGGGCCAATTGCGGTCCCCGGTTGGCCGGGTCCACCGTCACCCGAATGGTGTGCACGTAGCCCTGCAACGCTACCAGCTCCGATTCTCTGTCCTCTACGGCAGTGGCTTCGTCCAGATACTGCTGTGCCTGGTCCAGCAGCTGATCTTTTTCGCTCGCTCCACCGGATTCGATGGCGCGGTTGAGGGTAGCGTAGGCGGCGTAGTACCAGGGTAGCCATTCGTCTTTTTCGGCCCGGGCAATGCGCTCGAAGCGGTTGGCCACGGCCAAGAGTTGCTCAGAATCGGAGGCTTGGTCCAGGCGGGCAATGCTTTCTTCCATCGCTTGCCGGTAGGGAGGTGCACCGGCCGAGGCCAGGTTAAAAACGAAAACTAGCGCGGTGATCAGAGATAAGGATTTCATGAGAGTAATTGGTTAAAGAGTGAAGGATAAGATAATTTAGCTGGGGTATACGCATGGTTAGCGTGCGTTCGGAACGCGTTGCCAACGTGCGCAATCACGAAATTTGGGTAGATCACAGATTGTCTAACTGATTCGTTTTTCCGTCTCGGCTCAACGTGATAAACAGGCCAACGAAGAAGAAGCGGGGCGCCGGAGGGCCAACCCCCCGCCGGGCGTAAGTGCCCTGCTCGTCGGGTTGAGAGGTGTATTCGTAGCCGAACACATTGGGCGCGCCCAGCACGTTGGTGGCCGAAGCGTACAAAATGATGTGCTGACGAATCAGATAGGCGGCGTTCAGACATAAATTATTAAACGAACGCGTGCGATCACTATGAAAGTTATCATGATTCGGGTTGAAGTAGGGACGACCGCTGGCCAAGGAGTAGCGGGCGCCCAGTTGGGTCTTTATCGATGGCACAAAGTGCTTATAGACCACCGAAAAGGTGTGGCGCGCCGCGAAGGTGGGCGGAGCCAAGGTCGGGAAATCGCGGTAGTCGCGCTGGGTATCCAGCAGCGAGTAGGATATCCAGTAGTCGGCGTTTTTGATAGAGCTACGGTCGCGCCAGAACAGCTCCACGCCGCGGGCGTAGCCGTAGCCCCGGTTGGTGGCTTGCCGGTCAATGGTCTTCACCAGGTCGCGGTACGACTTCTGGAACGCCTCGGCCCGAAAGGTGCGTCCGTTCTTACTGCGCTGGTAGTTGGCGATGTAGTGCGTGGCTCGTTCGGACCGCAAACGGATGCTATTTACAAGCAAGCTGGATGCGGGGCGTTGGGTAAACGAGCCGTAGGCCAACGACACCTGACTGGCCGATCCGGTCTGATAGGCCAGCGACAGCCGGGGAGCCAGGTGGGCGGCCTGCGAGAGCGAGGAGCGTTCGCCGCGGACACCCGCCCGGGCCACCCACCGGCTGCTGGCGTACACGTCGGCTTCTACAAACCCCGCGGTGAGTTGATCATCCCAGACTTGCACGACCTCGCCCTCAGCTAGTTGGTACCGACGAACGCCTTGATCGAACTGATGCTCGCCCCCGCCCCGAATGGCCAGATACTCCGAAGCATCGTAGGTAACTGTCGCTTTGGTGTGCACTCCTGTGCTGCTCTCTCCAAAAAGCTGGCTATTGACCGTGGTAGCGGTTTGGTCCTGGGTGTAGGACACGCCGGTGCGCACTGACCAGCGCTCCGTGAACGCTTCCTGGTAGGTGCCGTTCAGGTACAGGTTATCGTTCTGCACGCGAATGTTGTCCCAATTGTCGCCGCTGATCGTTGGTCGACGCAGCGCTAGCTGTCCGCGGTTGGCGTAGCCGTAGAGTTTCAGCATGCCCTGGGCCGAGGTTTTGTGACGCAGCGCCACCGACCCGCCCCCGGATACCGGCGCGCGCTCCCACGCAACGTCTTGCTTCACCAGTCCCTGGTAGGGAGCCAGGTTGGTGTATTCTCCCCGCACCAGCAGTGAGGTATTTTCCCAGCGGTGCTGGTGCGTAGCATCCACGCCTACCGTCATCACCGACACGTCGGTTTGGGTTTGCGGTGCCAAATCTACCGAATTCAGAACCAGGGCCGACGACAGGGCTTGTCCGTACTCGGCCGAGTAACCACCGGTGCTGAAGGTGGTGCCCTTGAACAAAAAGGGCGAAAACCGTCCCCGGGTGGGCACATCGGGGGCCGAGGCTCCGTAGGGGGCGTGAATGAGCATTCCGTCCATGTAGGTTTGCGTTTCGTGACCATCTCCGCCGCGCACGAACAGGCGTCCGTCTTCGGCCACCGTTTGGGTGCCCGGCAGGGTGTTGAGCGCCCCGCTGATGTCGCCCAGCGCTCCGGCGGTGGTCACAATCTCCAGCGGCTTAAGCATCAGCCCCTGCTTTTCGTCACTGGCCGCAAAGGCCCCGGCGGTGATGGTGACCCCGTCCATCTTGTTGATCGCTTCGCGCAAAACGATGGCTACTGAGACCGTATCCTGGTTGTTAGTAACCGGCTGCTCGTACGAGCGAAACCCCACCGCGCTCACCAGCAACCATTGCGCTCCGGTAGCCGGGGTTGCAAAGGAGAAAGAGCCATCAACGGCGCTGGAGGTGCCGTCGTAGGTGTCTTTCAGGTAGACATTGGCTCCCACAACGGCCTCCCCCCGGGCGTCTTGCACGGTTCCGGTGAAGGTGGTCTGGGCGCTGGCCCCGAGGGTGATCAACAGTAAAGATAAAGAGAGGATAAAAAGACGTTTCATTGGAAGCGGTTTAAGTGGTTATGATGCTTCCAAGGTGCGGTCTTCTGCCAACAAGTAACAATTAAGGTAGACGAGCCGTTGGATAAGCACGATCAACCGCAACTATTGAAGGACGAATCGATACTACATTGTAAGGTCTGGCGATATTCCGGTTGTTTCGTTGTGCGGATAATGCGCTTTTTTGTTTATGGATTGTCAAAAATTTCTTACCCTTTCGCTCGAGCAGCAGCTCGATTATATCTACCACCACTGCCGCTTGGTAGATTTTACGATTGTGCCGGAGCGCGCGACCCGCTACGGAGTGTGCCTCTACCACGACGGAACGTTCTTTGTTGAAGTTCGCTTTGATAGCTTGCAGGGCGAGCGGGTGAACGAAGTAAATGCCTATCACTGTGCGAAAGAACTCACCCACTGGTACGAATCCGTCAATCTCAGTTCGCTGCTCTCGCTTACTCCCGAGCGGTAGCTAACTCAATTAGACGTTGGTTCATTTTGCGGATCAATTGTGCGACGCATTAAATAATAAGTTTCCGAACTGTCATTGCGTACATCCACCAGCTTCCATCCGTAGCCATTCAGATAGTTAAGCGCATCCACGGCCGAGTTGAACAGAATAAGATTCCCTCGCTCGTCGCGCAGCCGATCCACTCCTCGCGGCCACGGGGCCGGGGGTTGTCCTTGATCCAAGCGAATGGCGCATCTGCCTCTTGTACCAAAAGCAGCATCCAAGGTAAATTCACAGTATTCTTCGGTGCGGGCGGTTTCCTGAGCAACCCCCCAGAAACTACCGAACAGCAGTCCGCTGATGATTAGTAGCCGTTTCATCTGAAAATGAGTTAGGTGTACCAACCTGTTTGCAATATCTGTGCAACTCACGTAAGTTTAGGGGTACTGATCGTCAAAATTCTGCGAATCCGATGCTACCTCGAACCTTGCTCACCTTTGCTTTCTTTTCATTCGTGACTACGCAACTACTGGCTCAAATCGAACCCGACACTTTATTGCTGTGGCCCGAGGGCGCGCCCGACGCACTGGGAAATGCTCCACACGATCAACCGACGCTCATTCGCTATCCGGCTCCCCAGGAAATTGCTACGGGCGCGGCGGTGGTGGTGTGTCCGGGCGGGGGCTACCAGATGCTGGCGATGGACCACGAGGGGCACCAGATCGCCCGCTGGCTCAACTCATTCGGAGTGTCGGCCTACATTGTGACCTACCGCTTGGGGAAAGATGGCTACCGTCACCCCGTGCCGATGCACGACGGACAGCGGGCGCTGCGCACCGTGCGGGCCAACGCCGCCGAGTGGCAGATAGACCCCGGCCGCGTTGGCGTACTGGGCTTTTCGGCGGGCGGTCACCTGGCCTCCACCCTGGGTACGCACTTCGACGCGGGCAACGCCGAGGCCAGCGACCCCATTGATCGGGTGAGCGGTCGGCCCGACTTTATGGTCTTGCTTTATCCGGTGATTAGCTTCACGGAAGACTGCCGGCACGCGGGCTCTCGAAAGATGCTGCTGGGTGAAGCTGCCGACTCGGCGTTGGTGGCGTCACTATCCAACGAAACCCAGGTGAAGGCAGATACTCCGCCTACCTTTCTGGTGCACACCTCCGAAGACACCAGCGTTCCGCCGCAGAACAGTATCTACTTCTACTTGGCGCTGTTAGAAAAAGGCATCCCGGTCGAGATGCACATTTATGAGAAGGGACGGCACGGCCTAGGCTTAGGCAGCCGGGGCTCGGCCTTCTCTTCCTGGCCCGAGCGCTGCGAAGAGTGGATGGAGGAGCGGGGATTGTTGGTGGAAGGGGATGGACGGTAGGGTGTGCTAGCTGATTTTAGGTATTCCAAGACTGTATTCTCTCTTACTCAAACACAAACGCCGAACTTGAACGTGTCCATTTTATTCAAAAAACTGGACATATAGCGTTTTTGTGTCCAAAAAATGGTGCTATAAGTGGTATAATAAAGAAGTTAACGAAGCTATCTTTAGCCAGCCTTACACGAAGCCTCAGGTGATCGGAGAGCGGTTGGAAAAGTCGTCTCGCACTACGCTTACGCGCTACATGGAGGCATTGGCCCGGCAGCGTATTTTGGTACCTAAAAAAGATGGTAGAGAGATCTACTACCTCAACGAGGATTTGATTAGAATTTTGGAAGGATAACCAACAACGCGAAGTACGTTCAACGTTCCGTAACCCTTCGTTCCCCTACCCTAATCCAAAAATAGCATCCATTTTTTCTGATATCTGACGCAGTCGCTTTCGGTCACCGCCCGGCACTTCGGCCGAGGCCCAACCTGCGTAGCCAATGTCGGTCAGTGCCTGGTTCACCGCAGGCCAGTGGCAGTCACCTTCCATCAGCTCCACCTCGAAGCCCTTCCAGATGCCTTCGTCCTGCTGCTTCTTCCGGCTATACTCTTTGACATCCAGCTTGAGGATGCGGTCACCCAAAGCCGTAATCCAGTGTTCAGGCCAGCCGTAGCGCACCACATTGCCCACGTCGAAGTACCAGCCCACCATGTCGCTTTCTAGCTCGTCTACGAAACGGGCGGCTTCCAGCGGACTCAGCAGGAAATTGTTCCACACGTTTTCGAACGCGATCTTCACCCCGGTTTCTTCGGCAACGGGTAGCAGTTTACGGATTTCTTGCTGCGCACGTTGGTAGGCATCGGCGTAGCTCACGGTTTCATTTACTACACCGGGCACCAGCAGCACGGTGGTGCCGCCGTAGGCTTGGCAATCGCGTAGCGCCGTTTCGGTGGCCGCCACGCAACGGGCCCGCACCGCCGGGTCCGGGTCCGACAGCGGCGATTTCCAGTGGGCCGAGTTAACTACTCCCGGAATCTCCAAGCCGGTTTTCTCTTTGGCCGCTAGCACTTCGTTTCTATCTACGTCGCTGGGCGAATCCATTTCCACCCCGTCGAAACCAATGTCCACCAGCATCCGAAACTGATCGGCAATTGGCATTTTCTCCTCTACCATCGAGTACTTCAGGCTCTTCTTAATCGGCATCTTCGGACCGGCGGAAGCGGCCTTCGTCGATCCGGGAAGTTGCGAAGCCAGCAGTGCCGCTCCCCCTAGTTTCATAAAATCACGTCGTTGCATAGTTGGATGGTGGATGACTTTCTAGGTGGTTAAGATATTAGATGCTGGATATTTGATATTGGATGCGTTCCAAACCGGACTGGATAACTTTCAGCGGGTTAGATAGCGATACGTATTGGCTTCCGGAAAGCGATGATGTTTGCTTAATTTAGAATTCATTGCCGTACACAAAAAGATAGTGGGTTAGGCTTGGATTTTTAAAGAAGGGAAAAGATCGGCAATTTTGTAGTTGCTACACATACTCAATTACCGATCTAGTGATATGATTTTCAAAGATATAAAAAAACATTGAACCGCGTTTACAAGCAATTGAATGGCAAAGCCAACCACCACCGCGTGCTGACTTTAACCAAGATGCTCTATGGGATCATCAGAAGTGGACAGAGTTCTTTGAGCCGACTAGGGTCTGAGATGCCTGGGGCTACTGACACAGAAAGCCGGGTGAAGCAAGCTAAACGCTGGCTAGATAGCAAGTATAGTGACTATGAGAGCTTTTTTCTGCCTCATATAGTGCCACTACTACAAGGGGTGGCTAAGCATGGACCGCTCCTGATTGCCATTGATGGTTCGGAAGTAGGAAAAGGTTGCATGGCCTTGATGGTCAGTGTGGTGTGGGGAAAACGCTCTCTGCCAATTTGCTGGTTGGTGAGAAAAGGGAAGAAAGGACATATGAGCGAAGAACTACATTTGGAAGTACTTCAACAACTAGCTGCTATTTTACCTAAGGATAGCCAAGCGGTACTACTAGGCGACGGAGAGTTTGATGGTAGGGAACTACAAGCTTTCTGTGAGAGACAAGGCTGGAAATATGCTTTGAGAACCGCTAAGAGCAACACCATCACTACGGACGAGGGGGAAACTTTTGCTATCGGACAACTCTACCCCATGCCAGGACACGATCATTGGCTCATAGAAGACGTGCGTTTTACCCAAGAATGCTACGGACCGATCAACTGTTTAGTTTGGCACAGTAGTAAACACGATGAACCTATTTACTTGGTGAGTAATCTGAGTTGGGCTAAAGATATGATGGACTATTATAGCCGTCGCTTTAGCATAGAGACCCTGTTTGGGGATATCAAATCCAGAGGCTTCAATATCCACAAAGTCAAAATTGATGACCCGGATCGGCTCAATGTCTTATTGATGGTGGTTTGCATTGCTTTTCTGCTGGTCTTCGCCCTAGCTACTTTTCAAGCTAAACTACAAGGGTATTTGCCAAAGTTCTTACGAAAAGATCGCATCAGTGCCTATTCCTTCTTTCAGATAGGGCTTAGAGCTTTTCAGTTCTTCATCAAGCAGCAACTAAGAATATTCCCCCAATATGTCAACAACTACCAGCAGTTTATTTGTGTACGGCAATGAAATTTAGAAACAGCTAAATCCAAAAACCAATAGCTACTATCCAATATCTCACTCCGCCCTACAAGTCATATCTATCCAAGCGCCGTTATTCCGGGCATGGGCACCGGGGGCGTTTCGTACACCATATCCCAGTTGTATTTTTCGGGGCCCAGCGTTTCTTGCGAATTCATCGCGTCTTCCCAGGTGATGACCTGCCCGGTATAGGCGGCCATGCGGCCCATCACGGCCAGGATGGTGCTGCGCGTCATAATGTCCCCGTCATTTACGGGCTCATCGGCGCGGATGGCGGCGAAGAGCTCGTCGTGCTCGGTTTGGTACATGTCGTTTTTCTCGCCCCGGTAGCGCCACTTTTCGGCTGCTACAATCTCATGCTGGTCGCGGATACAGTCGGCCAGGGCGCGCCCTTGGGTGCCTTGCACTTCCACCTTGTAGCTATTGGCGCAGTTGAACTGCTGCCGACTGAAGTGGTGGGAGTTGACGCCATCGCCGTAGTCGTAGGTAATTGCAAAGTGATCGAAGACGTTGCCGTACTTGTCATCGGTGCGCACCTGCCGCCCGCCGGTGCCCATCGCGCTCACCGGGTTCCGATCGCCCAGCGCCCAGGAGGCCATGTCCAGACTATGAATGGCCTGCTCGTTGATGTGGTCACCCGACAGCCAGGGGTAGTAGAGCCAGTTGCGCAGCTGGTACTCCATCTCCGTCCACTCCGGCTGCCGGTCTTTGTGCCACAGTGTGCCGGTATTGTAAGTATTGTACACCGAGGTTACCTCGCCAATGACTCCGTCGCGCACCCGACCGAAGACGGCCCGCTTGGGTTCGTGGTAGCGCCAGCAGAGCCCCGACATCAGCGAAGTGCGGTTTTCCTTGGCCTTTTTAGCCGCTTCCATCACTTTCTTTACTCCTGGAATATCAACCGCCACCGGTTTCTCGGCAAATACGTGCTTTTTGGCATCCACCGCCGCCTGGATGTGGTCGGGACGAAACCCGGGCGGAGAAGTCAGGATCACCACGTCCACGTCAGCGTCAATGAGCTTTTGGTAGGCATCGAACCCCAGAAACTTATGCTCTTCGTCTACCTGCACTTTGTCGCCGTGGCTTTGGGTCAGGCTTTCCAGGCTGGTCTGCATGCGGTCGGGGAACACGTCGGCCATAGCTACCAGGACGGCGTTATCGTCGGCCTTTAGGGCTTGGTTGGCGGCCCCGGTGCCGCGTCCACCGCAGCCCACCAAGCCCACGCGCAGGGTGTCGCTGTTGGAAGTAAATGCCGTCGCAGTTGCGCGGGAGGGGGCAAGGCCGAAGGCTAAGGCACTACCCACCACCGCTGAGCCCGTGGTTTTGAGGAAGGTACGGCGAGCTGGGTCGGAGGAAGGATGATTTTTCATAGGTTATGCAGAATAGGTTGGTGAACCAAGGTATTGAAAAAGGCTGAGACGACCAACGTAGGGTTTGTAGATTAGCGCAATTGGATACTTCTCTTACAGCGTAGGCTTCGTGAAATTTCCCTCGAGTTTCAGAATCAGGTAGTATTTATCTTTATGGTTGGGCAAAACATTTTTTTTGTTCATCAACGCAGAACCATAAGCAACATGCATTTCACCGTGAACAACGAGCTGTCGCCCCCGGAAACAGATTTCCGTACCAAGATCATAGAAAAGATTCGTCTGATTGCCGAACGCGAAAATCGGGCCCTTTCAAAGGAAGCGGCGGACGGAGATCTGCGGATGGCGGTCAGAAAAGAGTTGGAAGCGTTTCAAAGTCTGATCATTGAGCGCAATATCTGGATCAGAATCTATGACGACAACGAACAACCGCTACCCACCTTCGACCCAACCGCCGCCCAAGCCGTTGGAGAACTCGTGAAGAGTGCGCTACGGCGCCACCGGACGGGAAGGATGTTAGCTTACGTTGAGATCAGCTTTCTAATCAACGAAACCGGTACGGTGGTAACGATAGAAGACAACGCTCCCAGCGTTACGACTGAAGAATTAGCCAAATTTTCCTTTTTGCAACAGATCACTGCCACCGAACTGCCCGGCGGTTTCACTCTCCAGGGAACAGTAGAGCGCAGTGTAGCGAGACAAAAATCGGTGGGGCAACATCCGTTGGGGCACCTCTCAGTGCGCTGCGTGACCGGCTGCTTCACCCGGTTCAGTCTTTGCCTTCTCCACTAGCGCGTATAATAAGCTTCTTTTTCGTGATCGTGCAGGCGGATCATGCCCCGCATGGTTAGCTCGTGCAGTGTGCGCATCGCCCGTCGTTTTGATATATTCACCACGTGCATAAACTGCTTTAGCGTAATGCGCTGGTGAGTTTCCAAAAAAGCAAACAGTTTCTTCTCATTGTGCCCCAAATGCTGCACCGTTCGTTCGCCCAGGCCAATGGGCAACTTGCCCTGCCGCATCATGTCGATCATCAACTTGCTGGCTGGTAGGCTTTTGTCGTGCTGCCGAATGTAGACGCAGCGTCCGTTGTGTCGATTGACGGTGTAGTGCGGCTTGTGCTTGCTTTCGGCAATGGTTACCTCCAGCACAATGGCTTCGGTTTCTTCGTCTTCCACCTCTCGGTAGACGAGGGGAACGGCCGGATCGCAGTGAAAACCGGCGGCGGTTTCCAGCACGTATTTTTCCTCTTCCGGGTCTACCCCCAAAATGGTTTTGTTGTCGCGTACGCCCACCAGCAGGGTGCCCCCGCGGGTGTTAGCGAAGGAGGCAATCGTCTTGGCAATTTTGACCGGATCAGAGATGGTCTGTTTGAAGTCGAGTTGTTCTCCCTCGCCGCGGCGAATGAGTTTGGTAAGCCGTTTCATGCTTGGTTGGTCTAACCGGGGTAGCGAGACGGAACTACCAGTTGCCGCCCACCACTACTTTCTCTTTTAACACGGTTACTTGCCCTTGCGTATCAAACGTCTCGAAAAAAATCAGGTAATAGCCAATGCCCACCCGCTGCTGATCGTCGGCGGTGCCGTCCCACACCAAAAATCCTTCTTCGGCCAGCGTCAGGTTGCGGGCCAAATCGCGTACTTTTCTTCCCTGGGCGTCGTAGACCATTACGTTGGCCACCGTTCCGGTTGAGCCAAAGCGGTAGTGAATGCGGGTGAAATCGGCGTGGCCCGCGTGTCCGGGGGCAAACACCGGCGGGTCTACCGTTAACGCGGCTCTCACCTCAGGGTTTTCAACGTGCTGCGAGTTGCGGTAGCCGGGAGTCGCGTAGTTGGCCGTTTGAGCCGCCGATTGCCATACCGTCGCGGCGTTCTCCGGACCGTCCCAGGTGATGCGTTCCAGAGAAACTCCCTGCGTGTTGACCAGCAGCGGATGATGAAAGTCAGCCGAATACTCAAAGCGCTGCATCTGCGTTTGGGCTGGGTTAAGAAGTAGTACCGTTCCTTGGTCGGCCGGAAGGCTGGGAAGCGTTGCAACTTTATGCAAACGTTCGTCGACGGCAGCTGGATAATCAGCCCGGAGCGTTGCCGGGTCTTCGGTGAGGGCCACGTAGGCACTCGGAGCCAGCACGTAGTGGTCGCTAGCAATAACTTTTGGGTTGACCAGTGAATCGCCGTCGAGGTTGGCGAGCCACCAGCCTTTTAGGTCAATGGATTTGCTCGAGTGGTTGTAGAGTTCAACGAACTTCTCCCCCCCGCTGCGCGGACGAAACAACAGTTCACTAAGTAATAGGTCGCCCGGCACGGCCGCTTCGGGCAGCACAAAGGTGGTGGTTGCCTGCGCTTCGTTCATCAGATTACCACTACAATCGGTCACGCCCTGCACTGCCACCGAGTAGGTAATTCCGGTCTGAAGCGACTTATTCACCGTTACCGCAACCCCTTTCTGCCCAGCAAACCAGCGGGCCGACTGAACCAACTGTCCATAGCTCAGCGTGATCTTGGCTGATTCCACTGAACCCTTATCCAATCGCTCGTTGAATAGCACTTGCACCACCGTATCGCTCACCGCAACCGCTCGAATCACTTGCGGACCGAACCGGTCGGGGTTGGCCTGCTGCACCGAATTGGGCCGACCAGGCGTGCCTCCTGACGGATCTACCGAGGCGGTCCAGTTGTCGCGCTCGCCGCAGGGACGCTGCGGGTCCACCATCTCGAGCGACCAACCGCCGCCCCGTTTTTCGGCATCGTTGTACCAGTCGTCGGCGTACGCCAATGCGAAGATTTCCCGCCCTTGTTCGTTCGTCAACCGCAAACTGTCGCCACTGCTGTTGAGCGACGGAAACGACTTCACCGCGATAGTTCGCCCGTAGGGAGATAGCGCGGCTCGGTTAGACTCATCGGCCAGTAACGCGTGCTCCCGGGGAGCCAAAAACGTGGCAGGAAGCACTACGGTGGTGCTGGCGTCGGAGAACCGCAGCCCCTGTGTGCTGAGCAGTTGGTCGGAAGCGTTAAACAGTTCCACGTACTCCACTTTGGGCAATCCGACGGCGGGTGAGGGATCGGCCATCACTTCGGTGATCAATAGTTGATTGTAAGCCGGAGTCACTCCCCGTCCGAACGGGTGCTGCGAAGCAGGGATGACTTCTCGGTCTTGATCCAGCAAGTTTTGAATGCTTAGCGAATGCACCGTTTGCAGCGCGAAGGGCGAAGCAAACACCAAACGAACGCTGCGCGGTCCGGTGAGGAGGGCGGCTACCGGACTGCCCATCTCGGGTACTTCATAGTGTAAGCGGTTCGTAGCAGCCGCAGAATCTACCGGCACCGCAAACTCCACCACCAACGCCGATTCGTCGGGAACGACGCTCACCACTTTGGTGTCGTAGACAATTTCGGCCTCGATATTTTCGACCACGGCTCCACTTGCGTCGACCAGGCGTTTGATTGTTAGTGAATACGTTTGGTTGGGCGTGAGCGACGGATTCGTCAAAATCACGGACGATTGATAGGCACCAGTTACCGTTGCTTGCACGGGCGTCTCATCACCGATGCGATAATTGTCCGGGTTCTCCATCATCGAGACGTCCACCGCCCGCGTAAAATCCAACCGAAGTTCGGTCGCAGACCAAGGCACCGCCGCCCCCAGGGCGGGAGCTTGGTTGTTGATGGTGACTTCGATAGGAGTAGTTGGTTTGTTTCCGGAAGCGTCGGCGATCCCGACAATCTGCAGGGTGGTTTCGCCAAGCAAGGGCTGGGCAAAAAACAGCGTTACCTGCCCCGGATAGAGACGAGAAACTGCTACACTGTCGGGGTGCGCACCTGAGTCGAGCGTGTAGTGCAGCGGCGGACGGGCGGAAGCAGCCCGCAACTCCTCGTGAAAGTAAAGGTGCAGTTGGTTCGGCGCAATCACTTGCCAGCGCAGCAGGCGGGGCGGCTGCTGGTCGTACAAGAAACTTTTCTTTTTGGTGCTGCTGATCACGTTACCGGCCTGATCAGACAAGCCGACGACCGACAGTTCGTAGGTAGTCTCCGGCTCCAAGTCCTGGGATAGCGACAAGCGAAACGAGCGGCCGCCGGGCAGCAGGGAAACGCTTTCGGGCGAACCGATGCGCCGGTCTACTGTGAAGGCCGTGGGCGAAGCGATTGCTTGCATCTCCTCACTGAAGTGGGCAACCAAGGTGCGCGGGTCTACTACGACCACCGAATCCAGAGCCGGAGCCTTCTGGTCGTAACCAAACCGATAGATCGGAGTAGATAGCCACGCTCCGGCCGACGTTTGCAGATTGCTGACTTGCAGTTCGTAGCGTTTGTTGGCCCCCAACGGCCGGTCGTAGATCAGTTGCACTTCGCGCTCGGACAACCGCACCGCCACGTTGGGAGCCCCTAGCTTTCGGTCCAGACGATAGTTTAGGCTGTGTTCAGCCGAGGCAGCGGCGGGTGCTACCGCAAATGCCACATTTATCTGGTACGCGCTCACTACCCACACGGAATCAATAGCATCTTCAAATTCAAAATCCAGAACCAGCGTATCGGCCACGTTGCCCGCGCGGTCGGTAGCCCCGATTATCTGTAGTTGGTTGACCAAGTAATTATCAAGTGAGCCGGAGAATTTCAGAAGCACCGACGAACTGTCGCTCAGCAGTTCAACGGCGCGCGCCTCGCCAATACCGTTGTTGACGAAGTAGTATTCCTCGTCGCCGACCAAAGCCAGTTTCTCGTCAAAAACCAGCACCAGTGCGGCCGTGTCCCGCACCGCCACCCGAAACAGGGCGGGCGCGCGGTCATCGTACAAAAAGGAGGCGGTCAGTGGCTCGGCCTGGTTTCCATAACAGTCGCGCGCACTGCCGACGGTCACTTCGTAGAAGGTGCCGGAGATCAAGTCTTTCGTTAGTTGTAGCAAAACGATTTGCTCGTCCGCTGGGTCAGCCGCTACACTGCTGATGCCTAACGACGGCGACAGCGCAATCTGCAAATTTGCCGGAGCGACCGCCTCATCGAAGTGCAGTTGGATTTCGCGAGAGTCGGAAACCGCCACCTGGCGCAGCGCCGGAGGTTGGGCGTCGGGTTGGTTGCTGAAACTTGCGTTCTGCGCTCCGGGAGTACCGCCTTCCGCACTTGTCGTAGTTTGATAGTTCGCCCGCCCATCGCAGGGCAATTCCAACCGAATCCGCTCGATGGAGTAGCCCCCGGCCACCTCAGCTTTGGTATAGCGCAACGCGTCGATCACCTGCCCGCCCGCGTCCTTCAGCACCAGTTCGCTTCCGGTGTTGCGCAGGGTGGGCCAACTGCTCAATCCCCGGGCGTCGCCGTAGGCCGCAAAGGCGGAGGCATGGGCCGCCGCCGAAAGAAGTACGTACTCATTGGGCAGTAACAAATGTTCGGGCAAGGCTTTGTCGTTCAGCGTCCAATCTTCCAACTGAACAGGATGGGTACTGCGGTTGTAGAGTTCCACAAACTCCGCGTCGGGCAAGGTGACGGCCACCGGATTGGGGTCGGGCATCAGTTCGTTGATCACCACGTCTTGCCACTGAGGGGCCACCGCAACGAAGTGAGGAGACGGCGAAGCCGGGGACTTTATCTTACCTTTTCCTTCGCTTGGCGCATTTCGGAGAGTGAGCACCGCCTCGTTGAGATGTAATGTCTGGTTAGCTATTTCGAATTTTTGGGATTCTCCGCTTCCGGCCGGGTTGGCGCTGATGTCACCGTCCGCGAAGGTTTCGGTGAACCGGGCGTGGGCAGCGATGCTGATTAGGGTCAGCAGCATGATCAATCCTCTTCTTAGCATGTTTATTGGCGTTTTTTTCTGGCGGCTACACCTGCAAGAAACAGTGGCAATCTACGCGCTAGCGGTTTTCCGGGGGAGACAGATCGGGATATCTTTACCCCTCTGTACTATTTGACAAAAAATGAGATATTCTTTACTCGTAGCGCTGTGGTTGTTGGGACTGGAAGGATGGGCACAGGCCCACACCGTGGGAGCCCGAGCGGCCGGACTGGGCCACACCGCGGTGACTATGCGTGGGGCCGGAGCCCTGTTCGCCAACATCAGCGGCGTGACCAGTGTGAAGCAACCGACGCTGTTCGCGGGCTACGAAAACCGCTTTGGGTTTAGCGAAGGACTGCACGCGGTGGCCGCTGGGTTGGTGCAACCCACCCGTTACGGCACGGGAAGCCTGAGCGTGTACCGCTTCGGTGATGCCCTGCACAGCCACCACCGCTTGTCGCTGGGCTACAGCCACCGCGTTGAACAGTTTAGCCTCGGACTGCGCCTCAGTGAGCATCAGTACTTTACGGAGGGCTTCGGATCGCGCTTCCGCACCGTGATCGACGTGGGCGGACAAGCCCAGCTTTCTGAGCAGTTCATCTTCGGACTGCAACTCCTCAACGTGACGCAGGCCACGCTGTCGGCGGTGACTCAAGAAAACATTCCGACGCTGGTACAAGTAGGGCTGTCGTACCGTCCGGTGGCCGCCTGGCTAGTCAGCGCTGAGGTGGAACACGAAGTGACGCAGCGCCCTACTTTGAAATTGGGCGTGGAGTATACCGCGCTGAAAATGTTCAGTCTGCGCACGGGGTTCAACAGCCGGGAGCTGCGGCAGTTTTTTGGACTGGGATGGAAGCACCGGGTACTGGAGGCCGACTACGCGCTGAGCACCCACGCCCGCCTGGGGCTGTCGCACCAATTTTCTCTCACGTATCGGTTGTTTAAAAATGAGCAGTAGCGCTCCTTGTCGACGTATTCGATTGGGTCGGGAGGGCCATCCGTGGTTTCACTGGGCACGGTGGGTTCTCGTCCTGGTTTTTCCGCTGAGTGGTGCTTTTGCTCAGGAGAAAACCTACGACGAAGCGCTGGAAACGCTACTGGAGGATTTGTTTAATCCGCAAGACGACGACACCGACTACGAAGCGCAGTACGAGTTGCTCGCGCAGTGGTACGCCCAACCTATCAACCTGAACGAAGCCACCGCCGACGACCTGCGTCAGTTCTACGTGCTCTCGGATCGGCAAATCAACAACCTGCTTCGGCAACGCGAACTGTACGGCGATTTTCTGACAGTAAATGAGCTGTCGTACATCCCGGGCTGGAGCCAAGCAACCATACTCCGAATTTTGCCCTTTGTGACCGCCGCCCCGCGACCGGAACGAGCACTCAGCTGGCGAGCGCGGCTGGCCGACGCCGATTATTTGCTTATCGCCCGCCACGAAACCACCTTGGAACGCAAGTCAGGTTACCTCCGCGCCGACACCTTGGCCGAGGGCAGCGATTTGAATTACTACCGCGGATCGCCGCACAAGCTGTACGCTCGCTGGCGCATGAGCCGTAGGAACGATTTCAGCGCGGGTATTACCGTTGAGAAAGACGCGGGCGAAACGTTAGGATGGAACCCGGCGGCGGGGCGCTACGGACCCGACTACCACACCGCCCACGTGCAGGTTGAAAACCAGGGACACTTGCGGCAACTTACCGTAGGCGATTATCGGGTGCAGGCGGGGCAGGGACTGCTGTTCGGCAGCGGTTTCGCGGTAGGAAAAGGAGCCGAGCCGGTGCGCACGGTGGTGCAAACCCAAAACACGGTTCGTCCGCACACCGCCGCCACCGAGAACGGTTTTTTCCGAGGCGTAGCAGCCACCGTGATTCTACCCGCCGCCCAGCATTCGTTAGAACTCACTACGCTCGTATCGCATCAGCGACAAGACGGGCGGGTGGATAGCACCTCGGGCCGGTTCGAGGCGCTGCAAACCACCGGACTACACCGCACCGGCAACGAACGCACTGCCCAGAACCAAATCAGTGAGCGAATTTTAGGAACGTCTTTGCTCTTTCGAGACGCGGCACGGCGGTGGCAGATCGGACTCAATTACGTGCACACCCGCTTTGGTCACCGCTGGCAGCGAAGCGACCAGCTGCGCAACCGGCACGAGTTTGCCGGACAGCAAAATAATGGACTCGGAGCGTTTTTCAACTACCGCACCCACCCGGTTCACGTGTTCGGCGAGGTGGCTCGCTCGGCAAGTGGTGGACTGGGAGCCGTGGGCGGCACCACCGTGTATCTTTCGTCGGTGGCTGAGTTGGCGGTGCTGCTGCGGCACTACAGTCCGGACTTTCACGCATTCTACGGCAACGCCTTCAGCGAGGGCACGCGCAGCATCAACGAGCAGGGCATGTACTGGGGACTGAAGCTGCAACCCTGGCGGCGGCTCACCGTGGCGACCTACTACGACCGCTTCCAATTTCCCTGGTTGCGCTACCGGGTAGACGCCCCCTCGGACGGCTACGAGTTTTTCACGCGTCTGAGCTATCCGTTCAACTCCCGCACCGAAGCTTGGGTACAGTACCGACAGGAAAGCAAAGCCATCAACGTGGATGAGGATAGCCTGGCGATGCGCCTGGTGCTGCCCGGCGTGAAGCGCAGCTTGGCCGCTCACCTCACGCACCACCTGAACGACCGGTTTCGTCTGCGCACCCGGGTGCAGCACAGCACCTACACTTTGAACAGCATCACCACCCCGGGCTTCGCGGTGGCCCAGGACGTGAGCGTCACGCTGGGCCGGTGGAAAGCCGACGCCCGCTTCGCGCTCTTTGATACCGACTTTGTGAATCGGCAGTACGTCTATGAGAACGACGTACTCTATGCGTTTGCCATTCCGGCTTACTCGGGCAGCGGGGTGCGCAACTATTTGTTAGTTCGTTACCGGGCTAGTCGGCACCTGAGCTTGTGGACCAAAGTAGCGCGAACCACGTTCTACGACCGGGACGAGGTGGGCACTGGCTTAGAGACCATTGCGGGCAACCATCGAACCGATGTGAAGTTTCAGGTGGTGATAAAGTGGTGATTGGTCGGTGTGATTTATACGGCGTTCCTCCTGCACAAAAGCAGCCCACCGTGAACATTCTGCCGCCTCTTTCGCGTTGACTACTTATGGATTTTGAACTCACTTCGGACTATGAACCCACCGGCGACCAACCCGTCGCTATTGAGCAATTGGTACAGGGGCTTCGCGATGGCGAGCGCGCTCAGACCTTGCTGGGCGTAACCGGTTCGGGCAAAACCTTTACGATGGCCAACGTGGTGGCCCAGGTAAATCGCCCGACCCTGGTGCTGAGTCACAACAAAACCTTGGCAGCCCAACTCTACGGTGAGTTCAAGCAGTTTTTTCCGAACAATGCGGTAGAGTACTTTGTCTCGTACTACGACTACTACCAGCCGGAAGCCTTCATTCCCACCTCCAACGTTTATATTGAAAAGGATCTGGCCATTAACGAGGAGATTGAGAAGCTTCGCCTTAGTGCCACGTCTTCTTTATTATCGGGGCGGCGCGACGTGCTGATCGTGGCTTCGGTATCGTGTATCTACGGACTAGGAAATCCTGACGAATTTGGTAAAAACGCCATTCGCCTGCAGGAAGGTGATCATCTGTCGCGGCAGAAACTGCTTTACGCACTGGTAGACATTCTGTACAGCCGCACCGAAGGAGAATTCAAACGAGGCAACTTCCGGGTGAAGGGCGACACGGTGGATATCTTCATCGCCTACGCTGACTTTGCCTACCGACTCTATTTTTGGGGCGATGAGATCGAGGCCATTCAGCGCATTGATCCCTACACCGGCAAGAAACTGGCCGACGAACGCATCGTCACCATCTATCCCGCTAACCTGTTTGTGACCGCCAAGGACAATGCGCAGAAAGCAATCTACGAGATTCAGGACGACCTGGTGGAGCAAATTCAGTTGTTCGAGGACGAAAAACGCTTTCTAGAGGCCAAGCGCATTCAGGAACGCACCGAGTTCGACCTAGAAATGATTCGCGAGCTGGGCTACTGCTCGGGCATTGAGAACTACTCCCGGTACTTCGACCGCCGCCAGCCGGGGCAGCGCCCTTTCTGCCTGCTCGATTACTTTCCGGAGGATTTTCTGATGATGATCGACGAGAGCCACGTCACCGTGCCCCAGGTGCGCGCCATGTGGGGTGGCGACCGCGCCCGCAAGGTCAATTTGGTCGACTACGGCTTCCGCCTCCCCTCCGCGATGGACAACCGGCCGCTCACCTTCAACGAGTTTGAGTCGATGATCAACCAGATCATTTTCGTGAGCGCCACGCCCGCCGAGTACGAGCTGCGCGAATCGGACGGCGTGGTGGTGGAGCAGGTTATTCGTCCCACCGGCCTGCTCGATCCGATCATCGAGGTGCGCCCCAGCATCAACCAGATCGACGACCTGCTGGAAGAAATCAACGACCGCGCCGACAAAAACGAGCGCGTGCTGGTGACTACCCTGACCAAGCGGATGTCGGAAGAACTGCAAAAATACCTGGAGCGGGCGGGAGTACGTAGTCGCTACATGCACTCGGAAGTGAAGCCGCTCGACCGGGTGGAAATTCTGCGCGGTCTCCGTCTGGGCGAGTTCGACGTGCTGGTGGGGGTGAACCTGCTGCGTGAAGGCCTGGACTTGCCTGAAGTGTCGTTAGTAGCCATTTTGGATGCCGACAAAGAGGGTTTCTTGCGCAACGAGCGATCGCTGGTGCAGACCATCGGACGAGCGGCCCGCAACGAAAATGGTGTTTGCATCATGTACGCCGACAAAATCACCGGTTCTATGCAAGTAGCCATCGACGAAACCAACCGCCGCCGCAGCAAGCAGATGGAATATAATATCGAGCACGGCATCACTCCCAAGACCATTCTCAAATCGCGCGAGTCGATCATGGGACAAACCAAGGTAGCCGACTCGCGCAAAGCTCCGACCAAGGCCTACACCGGTCCTTCCGAAACCAGCGTAGCGGCCGACCCGGTGGTGGCTTATATGGGCAAACCGGAACTGGAAAAGCTGATTCAGACCACGCAAAAAAACATGGAAAAATCGGCCAAGGAGCTGGATTTCATCGAAGCCGCCCGCCTGCGCGATGAACTTAGCCAGTTGAAGACCTTGCTTGAGAATAAAGAGTTGGTGAAGTAAAGGTTTACCCTTTATCTGCTGTTAAATGGTCGATTGTCTCGTCGATTGCCGTAATCACGTAATTGATATGGTTGAGCACTTCTTCGTCGGTGAAACGTAGTACGGTGAATCCTGCTTGTTGTAGCACATAATCTTTTCGTTTATCCTGGCGGATGGTTTCTTCCCACTGGTGGGTGATTCCATCTACTTCGATAACTAGTTTGAGCGGCAGACACAAAAAGTCCGCGATGAAATGGAGCACCGGGCGCTGGCGGCGAAACTGGTAGCCCTGCCGCTGACGCGCTCGCAGGCCGTACTTCCACAGGCAAGCTTCGGCTTTGGTCATCCGCTTGCGGAGCTTATTCGCGAATGGTTGCAATTTTCTGTTGTACCCGTAGAAGTTGGATTTGTCAGCTTTCATAGCTAGTTTCTTCCACCACCCCCTGTTTGCCGTGCGGCAAACCTCCCCCGCCCGCGGGGGATAAGTAGGGACGTTTTTTTTGCCCCTGAAGCATATACCCCGCGGGCGGGGGACTAAGGGGGTGGTTTTACGCTATGCAAAGATTTTGCCACGGGCATTGTCTGATGCCTCGTATTTTGTTGTGATACTACTTGCAGCAGGGAAAAGTTAGCTTGTCAATTGGGTGGTAATAATTTGATCATGATAAGGGTACATACTGCTATGAAAAAACGTCGACAGTAAATTGCCGACGTTCGTATTGATTCAATCCGCTTACGCGGGTTACCCCTTCGCTTCCACTTTCTCCGGCTCCTTCTGCAAAGCTTGCTTGTCCACCGTGAACTTGATGGCGTCGGTGGCGGCTTTGGTGCGCAGGTAGTACATGCCCGTCTTCAGGCCATTCTTCCAGGCGTAGAAGTGCATGGAGGTGAGCTTGCCGAAGTTCGGGTCTTCCATATGGATGTTCAGACTCTGACTCTGGCAAATATAGGCTCCCCGTTCGGCGGCCATGTCGATGATCGTCTTCTGCGAAATCTCCCAGGTGGTCTTGTACAAGTCTTTCAGGTGCTGCGGGATTTCGGAGACGTTTTGGATTGAGCCGTTCTCGGAGATCAGGCGGTTTTTCATGTTCTCGTTCCATAAGCCCATGTCCACCAAGTCGCGCAGCAGGTGCTTGTTCACCACGATGAACTCACCGGACAGCACGCGGCGCGTATAAATGTTCGAGGTATAAGGCTCAAAGCACTCGTTGTTGCCCAAAATCTGCGAGGTCGAGGCCGTCGGCATCGGGGCGAGCAGCAGCGAATTGCGCACACCGTTCTTCTTCACTTTCTTTTTAAGGTCATCCCAGTTCCAGCGGCCGCTGTCGGGGGTCACGTTCCACATATCGAACTGGAAGATGCCTTGTGACACAGGCGAACCTTCGTAGGTTTTGTACGCTCCTTCTTTGGTCGCCAGCTCCATCGAGGTTTCCATCGCCGCGTAGTAGATCGTCTCAAAAATGTCTTTGTTCAATCCGCGCGCTTCATCCGACTCGAACGGCATGCGCAGCATGATGAAGGCGTCGGCCAGGCCCTGAATGCCAATGCCAATCGGACGGTGCCGCATGTTAGAGGTCTTCGCCTCGGGCACCGGATAGTAGTTGACGTCAATCACCTTGTTGAGGTTACGCGTCACCACCTTGGTGATTTCGTACAGTTTCTGATGGTCGAAGCGTAGGTTGCCGTTCTCATCTTCGGTGATAAACTTAGGCAAGGCAATGGAAGCGAGGTTACACACCGCCACTTCGTCCTTCGAGGTGTATTCCAGTATCTCGGTGTTTTTGGTAATCATACCGTTTACCGTC
This sequence comes from Cyclobacteriaceae bacterium, assembly GCA_965217305.1. Classification (GTDB taxonomy): domain Bacteria; phylum Bacteroidota; class Bacteroidia; order Cytophagales; family Cyclobacteriaceae; genus Tunicatimonas. Next base: position 1,660,427 of record CBDCHN010000011.1, on the reverse strand, counting down.
CAGGAATGCTCTTCCGAATCAACAATGAGGCAGTATGCATCTTCGTTAGGCAGCTTTTCCAAGTAATCAAAAGTTGCGTACATCTTCTGTTGGTACCCTACCTTACTTAAATTTTTCAGAAATTCCGCATGCCTTCGGTAATAGCCGATTTGGGTAACCTCATTTACAACTTTACAACCCTGGATAGAGGTCACCAGCAGTCGATACAGCGGTCGGCAATCAAACAACTTTTGTTCACCTTTACCATCAGGTAAAAGTTGTTGGACGCAGTCGCGCATCTGATTAATAGAAGCCTTTACTCCGAAATTTGCCCACAACACCTGTAGGTCACGCAGTAATGGTTTGTTAGTAGAAGCCAGTGACGTAGTGGTTACGCCATTGTCAGTTCCCTGCACGGTAGCATCGGCCAAGTACAAGCCTTCTAAGTAGCGGCTGGCCGTTTGGCGATTGCCTTTCCAGACAAACTCAGGTATTTGTAGCTTAGTATCTTTCGTGAAGCCTAGTTTTGCTAGTATCTTGCAGAGAATACTGGAACTTAACCAATACTTGCGGACACGACTGTGTTTCTGTTTACAAATTCTGAAAACCGGTTTCACCGACGGCGCGTAGGTAGCCGCATGATAACCCCCCGTTAGATTATCATAATCAAAGTCTGATTCATACTTCTCGATTACTCGACTCACTGCCTGTTCAATTTCTTCTTTGTGGTCAGCGGTTACTCCCCAGATGTCTAGGTGGACATTAGTTTGGTTGCCCGTCGTGAAAGTACCATCGCCCGCAATCAAACCCGCCAGAAAAGCTTCATCCGCATAATCACCCTCTCCCCAGAGTCCCTCGAATTGCTGAATAGCAATTTGGTCACCGGACTGCAGATATTGTGCTTCACGCCAACCAACGTTAGTTACCCAAACCTTGTGATCGGGAGTTACCTTATGGGTGTATCCTTCTTGAGTAACGATATTTACTATCTCAGCATTGGGGCGCGGCAGATACATCTCAGACGCAGTTTCTATTTTCTCCCGCCCTACTACCAGATTTTCCGTGCCTTCTTCGTATAACTCTCGGATGGTCATCATTCCCTTTTGCGTAGGCACTCGCTGATCTCCGGCGATACAACAAAGGTTAGAGGACCGAATGGTACCCAGGTTTTTCTGGTTTGACTTCTGGTTCGCCGCATCTTTGTAGAGCATGTAGGGCGTGCCGGTTTCGGTTTGCGACTCTAGCACTTCAAACCACAGGTCCTGGGCGCGAATGGTGCGACGGGCCTTGCCTTCGCGTTCGTATTTCTCGTACAGCCGCTCAAAGTCCTCTCCGTAGGTGTCGTACAGGCCGGGGCATTCGTTGGGATCAAACAGCGACCACTGTCCGTTGCTCTCCACGCGCTTCATGAACAGGTCGGGTATCCACAGAGCGTAGAACAGGTCGCGGGCGCGCAGTTCTTCTTTTCCGTGGTTTTTCTTGAGGTGCAAGAACTCAAAAATGTCGGCGTGCCAGGGTTCCAGGTAGATCGCAAAGCTTCCCTTGCGCTTGCCGCCCCCCTGGTCCACGTAGCGGGCCGTCATGTCGAAGTTGCGCAGCATCGGCACAATTCCATTCGAGGTGCCGTTGGTGCCGCGAATGTACGAACCGGTGGCCCGCACATTGTGAATGCTCAACCCAATGCCACCCGCCGATTGCGAGATCTGAGCGCACTGCTTCAAAGTGTCGTAGATTCCGTCGATGCTGTCGTCCTGCATTGTTAGCAAAAAACAACTGCTCATCTGCGGCTTCGGAGTGCCCGCGTTAAACAGCGTGGGAGTGGCGTGCGTGAACCACTTTTCTGACAGCAGATTGTAGGTTTCAATCGCCGATTCTACATCTTCCTTGTGAATGCCGACCGCCACGCGCATCAGCATATGCTGAGGGCGTTCCACAATTTTGCCGTCGAGCTTGATGAGATACGAACGCTCCAGCGTTTTGAAGCCGAAGTAGTCGTAGCTATAATCACGGCTATAGATAATGGTCGAGTCTAACAGCGCCGCATTTTTCTTAATCACGGCGTACACGTCTTTGGCAATCAGCGAGGCGTTTTCGCCCGTGCGCGGATCCACGTAGGTGTAGAGCCGCTTCATGGTGTTCGAGAACGACTTGCTAGTAACCTTGTGCAGGTTCGAAATGGCGATGCGCGCGGCCAGCACGGCGTAGTCGGGGTGGGTGACGGTGAGCGTGGCAGCCGTTTCGGCGGCCAGGTTGTCCAGCTCCACGGTGGTCACCCCGTCGTAGATGCCCACGATCACCTTTTTGGCCACCTCGACCGAACTCACGTAGTTGGTGTCGAGCCCGTAGCAAAGTTTTTCAATCCGAGCGGTGATTTTGTCGAACTTCACCGACTCCCGGCGACCGTCGCGTTTGATTACTAGCATATTTCTTTCGGTTTAGTTGTGGCAATTTGGTTGAGAGATACTTAAAAATCTGGTTTATAATCGCTTCGGTTGCTATTCACCAGCTTCATATAAACCAGCGCGTGATCCGTCTCCGCAAAGGTCTTTTCTATCTCGGCCGTCAGAAAAGGCATCAACTCACCGTATTCTCCGTACACCTGGGTGCTGAGCGGATTTTCTTGTACGGTGAATTTTGAATCTCGAAGTCGCTTGATAAACGCGCTGATCGGCCCGTCGAAATCATCCTGCAGGGGCGAGAGCGTTAGTTCTACGGATATTTGCATGGCGCTAAAAGTCTTCGTTCAGTGAGAACTTGGGCGCCTCCTGCTCGTTGGCACTGTTTTTCACGCCGGCTTTCTGGTACTCACCCACGCGTTTCTCGAAGAAGTTGGTTTTGCCCTGGAGTGAAATCATCTCCATAAAGTCAAAGGGATTACTGGAGTTGTATACTTTGGCGCAGTTGAGTTCGCCCAGCAGGCGGTCGGCCACAAACTCAATGTACTGGCACATCAGCTCGGCGTTCATCCCGATCAGACTCACCGGCAGGGCGTCGGTCACAAATTCTTTTTCAATTTCCACTGCATCAGTAATAATTTTGCGCACCACGTCTTCCGACAATTGCTGCTTCAGGTGCTCGTTATACAGGTGACAAGCAAAATCGCAGTGCATTCCCTCATCGCGCGAGATAAGCTCGTTAGAGAAAGTGAGACCGGGCATCAGGCCACGCTTTTTGAGCCAGAAGATAGAACAGAAGCTGCCGGAGAAGAAGATACCTTCTACTGCCGCAAAAGCAACCAGCCGCTCGGCAAACGAACCTTCGTCGATCCAGCGCAATGCCCAATCGGCTTTCTTTTTCACGCAGTCCATGGTGTCTATAGCCCGAAACAGGTGATCCCGTTGCTTGTTATCTTTCACGTACGTATCGATCAGCAGCGAATAGGTTTCCGAGTGGATATTCTCCATGGCAATCTGGAAACCGTAAAAGAACTTGGCTTCGGTGTACTGCACTTCGTTTACGAAGTTTTCGGCCAGGTTCTCGTTCACAATGCCGTCGCTCGCCGCAAAGAAGGCCAGCACGTGCGAGATAAAGTGCCGCTCGCCGTCGTTAAGCTCGTTCCAGTCCTTCATGTCCTGGCTCAGGTCGATTTCCTCGGCCGTCCAGAAGCTGGCTTCTGATTTCTTGTACCACTGCCAGATGTCGGCGTGCTCGATAGGAAAAAGAACAAAACGGTTCGAGTTTTCTTGTAAAATGGGCTCTAAGGCTTCGGTTGAACTACTCATAGGGAAAGATTATTAGTTATTTCTTAATAATTATTGGCTGGATGAAATGCTTTAGTGGGTCACCGAACGTGACGGTTTCTGTACCGGACGATTGGCGACGGGATGCCTACAAATATGTCTATTTAAGCGAAAAACTAAAAAGCATTTCCCGCATTTTAAGGCAGTCTTTTCGTTGACTCTTCAACGAATTTCAATCTGAAAAACTTGCAATAAATTGACAGGTAGCTAGTTACCATTTCTCTCTTCACTCGTTTGTTAAAGCAAAAATTTATTCCCACCAATATATGCTTGAAAAACGTATCGACCTAAAAACCGTTCGGAAAATCCGAACGATTTCAGGGTGAAATTGGTACTCAGGCACCCAAGCGCCCATCCTGAGTTACAATCTTGAATAATCACTAGCTCAGGTTTGCCCTAGAGAGAAAAAACCGTATATTTGCGCCTCAATTTTAAGCAAGAAACTATCCCAAGAAGTTGGTACAGTAAATTCCCCATTACATAACGCAAGCACCTCATGTACGCAATTGTTGATATCGCCGGAAAGCAGTTTAAGGTCGCTCCCGACCAGCATATTTACGCTCCCCTGCTCGCGGGCGAGGCCGGGTCATCCGTAGAGTTAGGCAACGTGCTGCTGATGGGCGAAGGTGATAATCTGCAGGTGGGTGCTCCCTCCGTTTCCGGAGCACGCGTAGCGGCTACCATTGTGGAGCACATGAAGGATGACAAAGTAATCATCTTTAAGAAAAAGCGTCGCAAAGGCTACCGCAAAAAGCAGGGTCACCGGCAGCAGTACACCAAATTGCTCATCGACGAAATTTTAGGAGACGGCCAGCAGGCTTCTCCGAAGAAAAAGGAAGAACCGAAGCCCGAATTAACTACCTCTGAGGCTGCTTCGCAAGAAGCACCAGCACCCGCTTCTCCCCAAGTTGTCTCTCAAGAAACTCCGGCTACCGAACCGGCGCACGTGCTTCCCGCCAGCGAGGAACTCACTCCCGCCCCGGTGGATGAGTCAGCAACCGATGATACTTCCACGACTGAAACTAATTCCGACCGCACTTCTGAGCGAGACGATCTGAAGGAGATTAGCGGGATCGGACCGGTGTTTGAACAAGAACTGAACGACCGGGGCGTGCACACCTTTCAGCAACTGATCGACCTGACCTCCGAAGAAATCGAAAAGCTCGATGGGGAGATCGACGGAGTAACCAGCGAGATGATCGAGGACGACTGGATTCCGCAGGCTAAAGAACTTATGAATAAGTAAGCATTCCCTTATTCAATCATTCATTACTTCAATCATTCAAATTATGGCACACAAAAAAGGAGCGGGTAGCTCCAAAAACGGTAGAGATTCGGAAAGCAAACGGCTGGGCGTGAAAAAATTCGGCGGACAAGCCGTGATCGCGGGCAACATCATCGTGCGGCAGCGCGGCACCAGGCACCACCCGGGCCTTAACGTGGGCCTTGGCAAAGACCATACGCTGTTCGCGTTGTCCGATGGCACCGTAGTGTTCAAAAAAGGACGACAAAATCGTTCGTACGTGCACGTGGAGGCCGAAGCCGCCGTCGCCGACGCGTCACAAGCATAGGAACCAACCCACCGTAACAATCATTGCCAGACGAGCCTAGCTTGCCTGGCTTTTTTTGTTTCCAACCAAATCCGTTCACTGATCTTACAGTGTACCAAAGCCCCGGCTTTCAACCGGTTATTCGTTCGTTCAGCCCGTAGATTTGCTGATGATAACGAATAGCCTCCCATGAATAAAACATATCGGTTTACCTTCTTTTTCGCGTTTCTACTAACCGCTACCGCCCTGCGCGCGCAGTCTCCTTCCGAACCCGTTGATCATCTGGCGCTTGCCGAAGAGAAACTGGCCGACCACGATTGGTCCGGGGCCAAGATGGCCTTCACCCAGCACATTATGGCGCATCCGCAGGAAGCCACTGCTTATCAAGGACGCGGTATCGCAAACTTCCACCAGCAAAAGTACGGTGCTGCCCGGGAAGATCTCAACAAAGCGGTGGCCCTGCGCGCATCCAACCAAATCGTTTTCTACTACCGAGGACGCGTGTTCTACGAAAATCAGGAGTACCGCAGCGCCATCAGCGACCTAACCAAAGCCATCGGGCAAGGAAACGAACAGGCCGAGGCCTACTACACCCGAGCCAACGCCTATTTTCAGACCGAAGACTATGCCAAAGCGGTGGGCGACTATCAGCAGGCCGTGCAGCGGGGGAAGGACGACGAAATCGTCTATAACAACCGGGGCAAGGCGCTTTTTCTCACGAAAAAGTACTCCGAAGCAGTGGCGGACTTCAGTGAGGCAATTCGCCGGAAGGAAAGCTACGGCAAAGCCTGGAGCAATCGCGCGGCAGCGCACTACGAAACCCAGCAGTGGCCGGAGGTCATTCGGGATTACACCAAAGCGCTCGCGCTAGGCAGCAAGGAGCCGGAAGCCTACGTCCGAATGGCCCAGGCGCACTACGCGCTTCAGCAGTATCCCGAGGCCATCGCGGCCTACAACCAAGCCGAACAACTGGGCGCCACCAGCGACCAAGACTACCTCAACCGCGGCTACGCACACTACGAAACCAAGCATCCGGCTGAGGCCATCCGTGATCTGGAGCAGGCCAAATCCGGCAAGATATCTCCGGATCAGCGCTTCTACGAAACCCTGGGATACGCCTATCACGCCCAGCAAAAGACGGATTTGACGCTAACCAATCTGGAACAAGCGGCAGCGTTAGGGGCAGACAATCAGCCGCTGTGGACCGTGCTGGGCGAAGGCTACTTCGAGAAAAAGGAGTACCAAAAAGCAGTGGATGCGCTCACCAAAGTGGCCACCGATGCCGAAATGCAGCGGAAACTAGCCACCGCCTACATCGCATTGAATCAGCCCAAAGCCGCACTACCGCATATCGAGCAGGCCGTGGCAGCAGGAGTGGCCGATGCGCCGTTGTATTTCTACCGGGGTACGCTTCGCCTTCAGGAGCAGTCATACGCCGAGGCGCTCACCGATTTTGAGGCAGCCGCGGCGCAAGGACAGAAAGACAAAGCATTGTACGCCGCCCGGGGCATCGCCAAGTTTCACCTTGAGCAGTATGCCCCCGCGCTAGAAGATTTAAACCGGGCCGACCCGAGCGAAGCGGTTTTATACTGTCGGGGCAACGCCCTGGCTGAATTGGGTCAGCTCAAAAAGGCAATTCCCGATCTGACCGCGGCCGTTCAGCAGGGGAAAGCGGATATTCGGTCTTACCGGAATCTGGGATCCGCTCACTTTTTTATGAAAGACTACGCAGCAACCGTTTCCGCGATGGACCAAGCCGTTGCCCTCGGGGCTGATGAGGCCAAAGACTATTTGCGGCGGGGCAAGGCTAAGTACGAGCAACAAGAAAAAACGGCCATTGACGATCTGAATAAAGCCATCTCGAGGGGCATCCAAGACACCACCGCCTACCTGCATCGGGCAATGCTGCGCCTTTCGTACGGCGAACCGGCGTCAGCCCTGGCCGATCTGAACCAGGCAATGCAACTCGGAGCCAAAGGAGCCGACGTGTATCTCCAGCGGGGCCGGATTAAACATGAAACTGACGACCTGGCCGGGGCCCTGCTCGACCTGGACCAGGCCCTGAAAAAAAATCCTAAATTCACCGAAGCCTACTTTGTGCGCGGCGTCACCTACTACCGGCAGAACAACTACCCCAAGGCCATCGCTGATCTCACCCGCGCCAGTGAGCAGGGCGTAAGCACGGCCGAACTGTATAAGCTACTGGGCTACGCCCTGTTTGAAACCAAGCAGTACCCGCGCGCTGAGCAAAAACTCTCCGAAGCCATTCGGATGGGGGTAGACGAAGCCCCAGCGTACCACTACCGCGCCGTCATTCATTATCAGAACAAAGATTACCGCGCAGCGCGATCAGACTTCGATCAGGCGTTTGCCAAAGGACTCACCGCAGCGGAAGCCTACGCCATGAGCGGCATCGCCAGCGCGCAGTTGAACGATCCGACCCAGGCCGTAGCCGACCTGACCAAAGCGGTGGTTGGCGGAGTGGATAACGCCGAGGTGCGCTTCTACCGGGGCAACGCTTATTACGAACAAAAAGACTACCCCGCCGCCGTGACCGATCTGACCCAAGCAACCGAACAAGGATTCAAGAACCCGGAGGCATTCTATCACCTGGGCAACGCCCATTTTCTTACCGAAAACCCTGCTGCCGCGGTGGCGGCCTACGATCAGGCACTGGCCAACGGCGGCAGCACCGACCCCGAACGAGCGCACCTCATCTATAACAACCGGGGCAAAGCGAAATTTTTGCTGCAAAACGCTGCCGAAGCCATTGCCGACTACGACCAAGCCATCAAGCAACAAGCTGACTACGGCAAAGCTTTCCTGAACCGGGGCATCGCCAAGTTTGAGGCGGGCGACTACGCGGGGGTGATCGACGACCTGGAGCGCGCGCAAGCGTTGGATGCATCCGCTGCCGAGGTGCCACGTTACGTGGGAATTGCTTACTACGAAATCGGAGAATACCCCACCGCCATTGAGGTACTCACCCAAGCCGTTGACCAGCGCGTGACCGACGCCCGGACCTACCTGAGCCGCGGTATCGCCTACTATCACTTGGCAACACGAGCGGCCGATGGCTCAGGCGAAGCCCGCTATCCGCTGGTGGTGGCCGATCTGAATGAGGCCCTCAAGTTGGGGCTGACCACTTCCGAGGTTCACGCATACCGGGGTACCGCGCGGTTCTATCTTCAGGACTACGCGGCCACCGTTCAGGATTTGAAGCAGGCGGTGGAGTTGGGAGCCGACAGCGCGGCCACCCACTACCGGCTGGGGTTTGCGCACTACGAACGCGGCGATTTTCCGGAAGCGCTATCTGCACTCAATGCGAGCCTGAGTCAGGACGAAAACTACGCTCCGGCCTACGCGGCCCGGGGCGACACCCGCTTTCGGCTGAAAGATTACCCAGCCGCCCTGTCGGACTATAACCGGGCCATGAAGCTGGGCTGGAGTGATGCGGTGACCTATAACAACCGGGGTAAGACCAAATTTATGCTCGAGCAGTACGCCGACGCTGTGGAGGACTACAACCGAGCCATCGAACTCGATCCGGAATACTGGCGGGCCTACGAAAACCGGGGCATTGCGCACTTTCGCCTCAAGCAGTACGAACCCGCCAAAGACGACCTGCGGGCGCTGGAAAAGGCCAGCGAAACCGTCACCGTCACCATCCTGCACTATCTGGCCGATGCGTACTACGCGCTGGAAAACTATCCCATTGCCATCAGTTATTATGATCGTGCCATTGGCGAAGGGTTGGAGGAAACGGATGCCTTTCGGCGGCGGGGACTAGCGCATTTGAAACGAGAAGCGTACCACGAAGCGGTGCAAGACCTCACCCAGGCCATCAGCCGGGACAAGAGCGATGCCCAGCTCTACGTAGATCGAGCTACCGCGTACACTTTTCTGAACCGGTATCGAGAAGCACTAGGCGACTTCAATCAAGCGGCACAGCTCAACCCTGAGCAGGAGCAAATCTACTTTAACCGCGCCTACCTGAAAGAATCACTGGAAGATTATAAAGGTGCCGCCGCGGATTATACCAAGGTGATTGAGCTTCAACCGCGGGACGCCGAGGCTTACTACAGCCGGGGCAACATCAAAATTCAGTTAGACGATGCCGCCGGAGCGCTGCTAGATTTCAACCGCGCCATCGAGTTAAATAATCAGGTTGCGGAGTTTTACCGAGGCCGGGCCATGACCCACTACCAACTCGGCGACCAACGGGCCTGCACCGACTGGCAGCAAGCCCACTCCCTGGGCGACGGCCGCGCCGACTTCTTCATCAAAAAGTACTGCACGAAGTAGGTGAACCGCCACTACGAGGCAGAAACCTGCCTCGAAAAACATCCGGAAGTCAGCCCACTGCACCAAACAATATTAAGAAGCAGATGCGCCCCCTGCCGAAGTAGTCTCGATAACAAATAACGAAAACTGCTCTGGCAAGCTAGATTTCGCTACTGTAACCCTCTACGGCACCGTCTCTATTTTCAGAGTATACGGCTCCGCCGAAGTCTCATTGTTCTCGACCTTAATGTAGTACTCACCAGGTTCAAAGGTGTACTCTCGAGTAATCGTTTTTTGCCTATTTCCAGAAGCGTTGCTGTCAAACTGTCCAATAATAGACCCTGAATTGTCATTGGGCTGGTTGTACAACCGTAAGTAGGTATAAGAACTAGAGTTCAACGCCGTCACTGAGATGCGCAAAGCAACAGTATCCTGAACGGTAAATTTATAGTAATCCACATCAATCTCATATTGATAGCCTCTTCGATTCTGAGGGTAAATACGTCCTTCTTTAACTCCCTGATCGATAATTCCAGTTACATCTATAGCCTGCGCGAAGGTATTATTAATCTCATCTGCCTCATACTCTAGTGATAGCGTAAACTTATAAGGGTTACGACTCTGCTCACCAATAGGTCGCCAATCATAGGTCCACGAATTGAACCTTAGGTAGTGGGTCCCTGCCAACAGTGGCCCAGCCACCACAATGCCTGTTTCCCCCCCTTCTACCTCTGTAAAGTCAACTTGGCTATCGTCGTTGGCTCTATCAAATACATTGACGTATATTTTTTCAATGTCCGAAGGAGTCTGTAGTTCTACTGTTACTATTCCAACACTGTCCATCACGAAGGCATACCAATCGTTGTCAGAGCCCGTACGAATATAGGCTTCGTATTCCTGACCGGGCACCAGCGGATCGTTAGCGTCAGCCAGCGCGGGGGTATCGTTGCACTCGTATTCGTCGCTCGTGTCTAGGTTGTAGCTTACGGTGAATGGTTCTGAACTAGTTCTACCCGAAGACTCCTGAATGCGGAGGTAGTATGTGCCGTTGGCGGTAGCGAAGTAGTTCAACGAGATAGACTCACCCTCGCTGCCGTTCGCACTAACCCCAGCATCGCCAACGTCTTGCCCTTCTTCGTCTTGTAAATAAACCCGGAGCGACCTTCCGTTAGGCACCGGATTGATGGTGACATCAATAACTCCGCAAGTAGGAGCTAACAGTTTGAAGAACTTATCTTTATCCTCAGCTTCTATCAAAGTCTTTGCTTCATTTCCACTTTCTAAAGTTGTCGCTAAATTATACGTAGTGTTCCCTACTACGCCATCTACCACTTCGGTATTTACCTGAAAAGCGTAGGGGTTCTTACTACTTTTTCCAGATGAGGAAGAGAACCTAAGTTGGTATTTACCCGCGGCCAGCACTCCAGCTGCCATCACAGGAAATTCGCCTTGGTAACCCAGATCAGAGATTATACTCGTTAATTCTACTCTCAATATTTCCAGCTCTTTAGGGAAAGAATCTACCACTACCTCGACGAACGCAGGCTCAGTTAGTTCAAACTGAAAATAATCCACATCATCCCCATCCCTAAGGTAAGCGTTAACTGGCAGGTTTAACTCGATAGCAGCCGCAGTCTCCTCCGTATTATTAAGTTCGTAAGTATCCGATTTATCCAAGTTGTAAGTCAGCGAAAAGTTTTGCTCGCTGTTGCTAGATAGCAAATCATTTAGGCGAACAAAGTACGTTCCCGCTGCTACCGGTCCGTAGGCTATATCATAATCTGCCCCGAAAACATTTTGCAGAACGTTATCCTCGCTCAGTAACTCCACTCGTATGCCACTTGGGTTTCCTTCAACGCTAACTTCAACCACCGCTGGGGCATCAACTTCGACTTTGTAAAATAAAGTATCAATCTCGCCGGTAAAGCTAACGTTCACTGATTGCCCGTCTGAGAGTGGTACTGCGGTGCTTTGCGTAGTAGGTTCCGGGGGGGTATCATCATCCGATGTACATGCGAACAATCCTATTAAGAGGACAAACAGAAGCGAAGCTAGGTTTTTCATAGGTGTAGTTTGTTAGAATTTAAGGACGAAAATTAACAAACCTAACAAAAAAAACCTACAAGATTTAGCAACAGTAATTCAACTTACTCTCCCTTCACTGGAAACCCCCGGTCGCGCATCAGTGCTTCAATTTTCGCATCGCGGCCCCGGAATTTTTGGTAGGCCTCGGCTGGATCCATCGCGTTGCGCGGGGCAAACAGGTACTTGATTAGTTTGGCCGCCATCTTCTTATCGTAGAATCCTCCGGGTGCGTCAGCAAAGGCCTCGGCGGCGTCGGAAGTGAGCACGTCGGCCCATAGATAGCCGTAGTAAGCCGTGGCGTAGCCCTCTCCGGAAAATACGTGGCTAAACTGCGGAGTGCGGTGGCGCATCACCAGTTCGTCGGGCATGTTCATTGCCGCCAGGGTTTCCTGCTCAAATTTGTCAATATCAATATCCTCCGGATCGGCCAGGTGCAGCTTCATATCTATCAGGGCCGAGGCCAGGTACTCCGTGGTAGCAAAACCTTCGTTAAAGGTCGAGGCCTTCTTGATTTTCTCCACCAACTGCTTCGGCATCGGCTCGCCGGTTTGGTAGTGTACCAAAAACTGATTGATCACCGCATCGGTAGACAGCCATCGCTCGAGCAACTGCGACTGAAACTCCGTGTAATCGCGCACCCCACTGTTTAACGTAGGGTAGCGCACCTCTGAAGAAAAGAAGTGCAGCGCGTGCCCAAATTCGTGAAAAAAGGTGGTTGCATCGTCCCACGAAACCAGCACCGGCTCGCCGGGGGCAGGCTTCACAAAGTTAGAGTTGTTGGAGGCCAACACGGTTTTCTCTCCATCAAAGTTCGTATAGCTGCGGTAGGTGGTGGCCCAGGCCCCGGAACGCTTGCCCGGACGGGCGTACGGGTCCAGATACCACAATCCAATAAGTTCGCCCGACGTCCGATCCGTCACTTCCCACACCCGCACGTCTTCGTGAAACACCGGCACCTTTCTTTCGGCCAACGGCATGAATTCGTAGTTAAACAACTCGCCCGCCACGTAGAACATGGCCTCAGTCAATTTGTCTAGTTGCAAATACTGCTTCACCTCGTCCGAGTCCAGGTCGTACTTCTGCTGCCGCACCTTTTCGGCGTAGTAGCGATAGTCCCACGGTTGGATGGTGATGCTATCACCGCGCGCGTCGGCTACGGCCTGCATGTCGGCGACTTCTTCCTCTACCCGGGCGATGGCAGCAGGCCATACGGCGTTCATCAGTTCCAGTGCTCTTTCCGGAGTCTTCGCCATGCGATCTTGCAATCGCCACTCGGCGTAGTTGTCATAGCCTAGCAGACCCACGCGCTCTTTGCGGAGCTTAAGAATCTCGGCCACAATCTGGTTGTTGTCGTGCGCATCACCGTTGTCACCCCGGGCGTAATAGTTCTTCCACACCTGCTCCCGCAACGCCCGCTCATCAGAATAGGTCAAGAATGGGTCCATCGACGAGCGGGTATTGGTCACCGCGTACTGCCCCTCCTTGCCGCGGTCGGCCGCCGCCTGGGCGTACGATTTAACCAGCTGCTCCGACAAACCGCTCAGTTGATCTTCGGTCAAGTAGGTCACGTAACCCTCCTCGTCGGCCAGCACATTGTCCGAAAACTGGTTGTACAATTTGGCCAGCTCCTGGTTGATAGCGGCGTAGCGTTCCTTCTTTTCCGGGCTAAGCTCGGCTCCGTTCATCGCAAAATCTTTGTAAATCAGCTCCACCGTGCGCTGCTGGTCATCCTCTAGCGGGTTCTGCTGCGCATCTTCGTACACGGCCTTGATCCGCTCAAATAGCTTTTCATTCTGTGATATTTTTGAGGAATACTCTGACAGCTTTGGGGCCATCTCGCTCTGCACCTCGCGAAACTCGGGCGACGACACGTTGCTGCTGTAGATGCCGTAGTAGGTGAACACCCGATCCAGCGCCTCCCCTGATTTTTCCATCGCCACGATGGTGTTCTCAAAAGTAGGCGCTTCCGGATTATTGGCAATACTATCAATTTGTTGCAGGCTCATTTGCATGCCTTGCTCCAGCGCCGGTTTAACGTAGTCGACCTGCATCTTATCGAAAGCAGGCACCCCTCCGTAGGGGCCGGTCCAGGCTTTTAATAATAGATTTGCGGTGTCGGCGACCGCCGGAGGAGGAAGGACTTCGGATTGGGATGCGTAGTTCATAAACAGGCTTGGGATAAAGAGAGCTAGAATGCGTAGTGATTTTCGGGTCATGGTGTCCTTGGAGCTATGGGCAAAAACGTACATTTTCTGAGTGTATAACGCGCAACACAGCATTCCGTTTGTTAAAAGTGGTTAAAGGTGATAGTGATGACCATCAATCGTGGTGCTTTGTGGTCTCGTAACGGCGGGTTGAAATAATTTGTATCTTTAAGAAAAATACTTCAGTAACCTACCCCCTAGCAATGCATTCCACGCTCTCTACCTCCGTCCTTTTTCCGCTAGCATTATTGGGAGCGGTCACCGCCTGCGGCATCCGCGCCGGTAACGATCAGGAAGAGCCCACCGAGTTGCGCACCCTTACCGAAACCGTGGCCCGCAACGACGTAGACGACCTCACCACCCAAATCACCATCGGGGCGGGCAAACTGCTGGTCACCGGCGGGGCGGATCAACTGATGGAAGCCGATTTTGAGTACAATCAAGAGAGCTGGAAACCGGAAATTGACTTCCAATCGAGTGGCGACAAGGGACAGCTTTCCATTAGCCAACCCGACCTCACCGACGACTTCAACTTCAACTTCGGAGACAAGCAGCGCAACGAATGGCGCATCCGGCTCAACGACGACGTGCTTCAAACCCTGGAATGCCGCATGGGCGCGGGGGAAAGCGAACTTGACCTGCGGGGGCTCACCCTGCGCCGGTTGAACATTGACGCCGGGGTGGGCGAGCACGAAATTATGCTGGCCAACACCTCCCTGCCCGAACTCACCCTAAACGTAGGCGTGGGCGAAGTAACGCTTGATCTGAGCGGAGCGTGGAAGAACAACCTGCGCGCCGAAATCGACGGCGGCATTGGTGAACTGAATCTGATGGTGCCGACCAACGTCGGGGTGCGGTTGGATGTGTCGGGCGGATTGGGATCGGTGGATGTGCCACCGAGCTATATCAAAGACGGCAACGAGTACACGAACGAAGCGTATCAAAGTGCTGAATACCGACTGGAAATTGACGTGGATGCCGGAATTGGCAGCATTGACGTGGAGGAGGAGGAAAACTAACTACGAATCAGGAAGTGAAAACGTTCGCGCATAATACCGACAAAAACCAGTCAATCCGCACGTTTCGCACTTCGGGCGGCGCGCCACGCACACGTAACGACCGTGCAAGATGAGCCAGTGGTGCGCGCGTCCCACGTATTCTTCGGGGAGGTGACGAACCAGTTGTTCTTCTACGTCCAACGGTGTTTTAGCGGTCTGCGTCACCAATCCCAATCGCTTCGCCACCCGGAACACGTGGGTATCCACCGCCATGGCCGGTTGGTTGAAGATCACCGACGAGATCACGTTGGCGGTTTTTCGGCCTACTCCCGGCAACTTCTGTAGGTCTTCCACGGTATCAGGCACTTCCGAGCCAAATTTATCGACCAGCATGGTAGCCATTCCGAGCAGGTGCTTGGTCTTATTATTGGGATATGAAATGCTCTTGATGTAAGGATGAAGCTCGTCGAAGTGGCTCGCCGCCAATCGCTCAGGAGTGGGAAACGTATCAAACAGCGCAGGAGTAACCAAGTTGACCCGCTTGTCGGTGCACTGGGCACTGAGAATAACGGCTACCAGCAGTTCGTAGGCGTTGCGGTAGCGCAATTCCGTTTCGGCTTGCGGAGCGTGTTCGGAGAAATAGCGGATAAAAGCGCCGAAGCGCTCTTTTTTGGTCATCGCTGCTCAAGTATTTGTCTGCTTCTGGCAGGCTTGCGGGGCAGCAAGGTTCAGTGAGGGGCCGCGATGTCGTACGCTTGGGAGTACGCTAAAATGCGGTTAGTAACCCGTTTGGAGGGCTCTTTCAGCATCGGCGGCGTGTCTAACGACTTACGGACCGCGCTGAATCGGTGAAACATGTCTCGGAGTTCGTCGTCGAACACGAGGGCTTCCTGAAACCGATCGGCTTCTTCGGTGGCCATTTCTTGGTAGGCATAACGCACTACATCATCTAGGGTAAATGTTTGGATCATACGTAACATTGTGTTTTTCCATTTTTTTCCTCAGATTAATGAGTGCGTAGCGCATGCGGCCCAGAGCGGTATTGATACTCACTCCGGTGGCCTCGGCAATTTCTTTAAAACTCATGTCCATGTAGTGGCGCATGGTTAACACTTGCCGTTGAGCGTCAGGCAACTCCTTAATCAACTGCCTTAGTAACGTATGGGTGTCCTTCTTTATTTGAACCGACTCGGCAGAATCTTCGGAAAAATCCATCGTATTGAACACGTTGTTGCCATCCTCCATGATAATGGTAGGGTAACGACGGACCTTCCGGAAGTGGTCAATGGATAAGTTGTGGGCGATGCGCATGACCCAGGGCAAAAACTTGCCTTCTTCGTTATAGCGCCCGGACTTAATGGTATTTACTACTTTGATAAACGTTTCTTGCAGAATGTCTTCAGCAATGTACTCGTCCTTCACAATAAGGTAGATGGTGGTATAAATTCGAGACTTATACCGCTCTACCAATTGCTCGAACGCTTTCTCTTGCCCGCTCTTGTAGAGAGCGACAAGCTGGCTGTCACTGACTTCGTACTTCTTCATTATCTATATGGTTTTAGTTAACGTAGAAGTTTATCCCATAGTAGCTGTTTAGTGGAGGTGACCTGACTTTTATTAGTATACAATCTTTAAAAGTAAATAAGTTGCAAAAAACATGCAACTATTTACGAAAAGAAGTAGAGAATTGGATTTGCTTCCAACTTTCAACCGGAAGATGCGTATAAAAGTAGGCAAAAAATATCGGCTGCCCGACAGTCGTGTAGTGTTTACTTGAAATTTAAGTTTTTTTAAGCTAGAACATCAACGTGGCCACCGCCTGCTTTTTGTTTTTCTCTACCGGAAGGGTAAGTAGTCCGGGAGTGACTGACACCGCGAAAGCGGGTACCGCCCGCAGGCGAAATGAGGAACGAGCGAACAAGGTTTTGAGCGCGATGTCCCCCTGGGGAGTAATACTCACCAACGACACGTCGCTCATATTTTTGATACTATTGTTGAACAACAAGTAGTATCCCTGCTCGTCGTGCGTAAAGGCGAAGGAGGTAAGCACGTCGCGCTCTTCACTGGATCGCTGGGTTTTATCTACAATCTTTAGCCAGTGATCGCCACTAGGACTGATCTTCACGGCTAGAATCTTCCGATAAATATCGCCCATTTCCAGATCGGTATCAATGGGACTCAGCCCCCCTAAGCCCAGTCTTGGCTTCAGAATCGGGCCCCGCTTGTAGGACTCGGCGAAGAACACTACGCTGCCGTCTGCTTCGGTTACCATATTCTTCACCGTGTACTCTTCGGCGTAATTTTTATCTTGCTTGGTGTTGATCTCAGACACTTCGGCCTGCTCAAAGGCAAATTCCGCGCAGTTGTTGCCCGCAATACGCACTCCCCCGAGAATATCATTGGTGGTGGCGTCGGCGTATACTCCGGCCAGCAGCGGCTGCTGGTTCTCATCCAACTGCAACCCCAGGTTGATGATGAACTTGCCGTTTGTTTCAAAGGACACTTCTTCCACCGATTTCTGAGCAGGATCGTAGGCGTAGAGCAGATACTCAAAGCCGATTGCCGTTTTTTTGAAGTTATTATTATCAAAGCTGGCTAGTAGCAGATACAGCTTACCGTCGTTGCTCACCGCGTAGTCTTCCAGCATACGGTACGACCCAACGTCGTCCGGAAGTTGAATGTCAGCGTTCCAATCTTCCTCCAAGTTTTCGTTAAGCACCACGGCGTGGAACTCAGCGTCGGCATTACCAAAGAAGTTATAGTTGAACAGCAACGCTAGTTTCTGCTCACTATCGCTGGTTTTGTGGTTATAAAAGAAGCTCCGCCGCATTTTACCGTATTGGGTTGAAAAGTAGCTCTGGAAGTACGATCCCACGTTGAAGCTAAAAATGTACGGATACAACTGACTGATCTCCCGCTCCTCGCCTACGCGGTTCAGGGCGTCGTCGTAGCTTTCCAAGTAAACTCCGTACAGTTTGCCGTTGTCAGGGTTGTCATCGTACTGCAACAGGTGCAGTTGGTCCTGGAAGTAGAACGAATAAAAATACTCGCGCGAGCGCTTCTCCGGCTTGAGCACCTTGCTTTGTTGTTGTCCCTTCTGGAGGTCGTAATAGCTGATGACCTGCTTACTATTGAAGCCGTTGTAGTAGTAGTCGTCACCGATGCCAGTAAACACTCCCTGCTCATTGCCACCGATGATGAACAGGTCGTAGCGCTCTTTCACGCTGGTGAAATCAGAAATGGTCACGTCTTGGGCCCAGGCCAGTGAACCGGTTAGTAACAGTGCGGCGGTGGTTCGAAGTAAATGCATAGATAATCCGGTTGGTTTGATACGTTAGTTAATCCGACCAACCGGCAACAGGTAAACAGATAAGGAGAAATAAAGAAGGAACGTATCAATTCTTTTGCCTAACGCCCACCTTTGCGAGCAGATCACTCCTTATATACAGTTCCCTCCTTCATCACAAAGGTCACGTTTTCCAGCGTACCAATCTGCTCCAGCGGGTTGTCGTCTACGGCAATAATGTCAGCCAGTTTGCCGGTTTCCAGCGTACCTAAGTCGTCTTCCATACCCAGCACGGCGGCGGCCACGGCGGTCGCCGACCGAATGGCTTCCATTGGGGGCATGCCCACCTCGGTCATGTAACCGAATTCCTTGCCATTTTTGCCGTGGGCAAACACTCCGGCATCGGTGCCGAAGGCGATCTTTACGCCTCTCTTGTACGCTTTGCCAAACGTTTCCTGAATCTGCGGACCAATGGCCAGGGCTTTGGGCACCACAATCGACGGGTAATAGCCCCGAATCTTCGCCGAATCGGCCACCGATTTGCCCGCGGTGATGGTGGGCACGTAGTAGGTGCCTTTTTCAATCATGCGGTCCATCACCTCTTCGGTCATCAGGGTGCCGTGCTCGATGGTGGTGATGCCCGCTTCCACCGCCCGCAACATACCTTCAGCCCCGTGGGCGTGGGCTGCGGTGTGCATGCCGTAGTCGTTGGCGGTTTCCACGATGGCCCGCAACTCTTCGTTGGTGAACTGGGGGCGGGTGCCGTCCTTGGCGTAGCTGAGCACCCCGCCCGTGGCGGTGATCTTGATCAGGTCGGCTCCGTCTTTGTAGCGTTGCCGCACCGCCTTGCGCGCCTCATCAGCTCCGTTGATCACGCCGTCGACCGGGCCGGGATCTCCCATCAGGGTGTTGCGCCAGCCGTTGGTGGGGTCGGCGTGCCCCCCCGTGGTGGCGATGGATTTGCCCGAGGTAAGCATGCGCGGCCCCTCAATAACTCCGGCGTTAATGGCGTTGCGCAGCGCAATGTTGACCCCGTTGCCGCCCACGTCGCGCACGGTGGTGAACCCGGCCAGCAGGGTGGTGCGGGCGTAAGGGATAGCTTGCAGTGCCACGTCGGCGTCGTTAAGGCGGAAGCCTTTTGAGTAGTTGTCGCGGCTGCTCTGATTCTGCAGGTGCACGTGCAGATCAATGAGTCCGGGCAGCACCACCTTTTCTTTCAGATCAATCAGGCGGGCGTCGGTGGGGGGTTGCTCGTAGCCCGACACCACGCGCACAATGCGGTTGCTGTCGACGACGACCGTTACTTCTGACCGCACCTGGTCGCTTTTCCCGTCGATGAGGCGGCCGCAGTGCAGGTAGGTGGATTGCGCTTGAAGGATACTAGTGAAGGAAATGAGAATGAGTAGGGTGGATAGGCGCTTCATAGACCGGAGGGTAAGCGCTCAATATAAGCGGCTTGAGGATGTCAATCAACTATCTTTCGGTGAAACAGGGGGGCCAAGTAAATTTTATCCGCCGACACACTGGGGTTTACCTGAACGGAAGCAGGCAGTGAGCGCAAGCTTCGATCCTGGTCAAAACCACTCATTCCATCAGATTATGCCGCTTCAACTGCCGGATCACTTCTTTCTCGGGCAGGGCTTTCACGGTGCCGTGGTGGCCGGTCATGTCTTCGGCGGCGAACAAAGCGTTATAGATTGCCTCTTCCGTTGCCTCAATCACGGCCAGAAACAAGGGCGACATTGCATCGTTACGCAGCACTTGCTGGCTGAACAGCGGGCTACTGCTTTCGTAGGGTACCCGCAAACTATCCGCCGTTGAGAAGGCAATCACGTAATCGCCGCTGCCGTTGGAGGCGATGCCTCCGGTGCGGGCCAGGCCGAGCATGGCGCGTCGGGCAAGCCTTTTCAGGTTACGACTGTCCAGCGGTGCGTCGGTGGCAACCACCATCATGCAAGAGCCGTCCGCATCTTGTTGGTAATCCCGCAAACGCGCTCCCATCGGCAATCCTTTGATTTGCAGTACCCCGCCGAAGTTGGCCTGCACCAGCACTCCCACCGTATAGGCCCCGGCTTCCGAAGGCAGCCGACGGGACGAGGTGCCAATCCCTCCCTTGAAGCCAAAACAGCGCGTGCCCGTTCCGGCTCCCACGTTGCCCTGCGCCACCGCCCCGCCGGAGGCCTGTTCAACGGCCGCCCGCACGTGGGCCGGTTGCACGTGCTGCCCGCGAATGTCGTTGAGATAACCGTCGTTGGTCTCGCCCACCACCGCGTTCACCGACCGCACCGCTTCATTGCCCGGCTGGTCCAGGGTGTAGTCGATCACGGTCTGGATGCCGACGGCGACGCTAAGGGTGTTGGTTAAGATGATGGGCGTCTCCAGATTCCCTAGTTCCTCCACCTGGGTATATCCGGCAAGCTTTCCGAAGCCGTTGCCTACGTAAATGGCAGCAGGCACCTTCTGTTGAAAGATGTTTCCGGCGCCGGGGACAATAGCCGTCACCCCGGTTCGCACGGAGTCGCCCTCGATGAGGGTCACCTGCCCCACGCGCACGTCCGACACGTCGGTGATGGCGTTATTCTCACCCACCGGCAAGGTACCTACTTCCACGCCGTAGGCCCGCAGGGGAAGCGTTTGGGCCGGGGCAACCACGCCCGCGCCGACTGCGAAAGCTAGGATCAGTGGCACAAGTTTCTTTGGTAAATCTGTTAGACGAGGGAGCATTGAAGCGGAAAATCGATTGGTTAAGCAGAGAGTAAAGTTGCAAACTACACGCACTGGGCTCAGAGAACTCGCTTTCTTCTTTTACCGCAAAATGCTCCGCAAATGCTCCACTCCTTCTTCGCTCACTTTATACTGACCCTGCCGCATTTTGAACACCTTTTTATAGTCCTGATTCAGCTTATTGAAATGCGCTGTGTTGGTCATATCGATGCCGTGGTCGCGCAGTAGCTTGTTCACCTCGCGCGTGCTGAAGGTGCCTTCTCCGTTGTGCGACTGCACGAAAAAACTAGCCAGCAGTACCACATCCGACTTGCTGGTGCTCTTGGGAGCTTTGTAGTAAAGTTCGCCAAAGGAGTCGGGCGAGGCCAGGGGCACGGTATCCACCGGGGGCGGGGCCTCTGAGTCAAAAATAGCAAATTGCTTTCCTGGATTAAGATTGCTTTCTTTGCCCCCGGTAGCACTCGAGTGCGACGGGGCGTTCTTCAGAAGTTCCGACAGGCTGGCAATGGTGTCGGCGTAGGAGCTAACGAACGCTTCCGAGCCTTCAATCTCAAACTCCCCTCCGTGCAGGACGATCTTTACGCGGGCGGTGTGCTCCATAAGCGTAGCTGGTGGTTAGTGTGGCCAGCAATATAAAGTTTTTTAGCCGATACCGTCAACCCTTATCCTTCCCGATGCTTCCGAAAGTGTCCATTGCTACGATCAACAACATCGCGCTGGCCGCCGGACGGGCCATTCTGGAGGTGTATCACCACGCGGATTTCTCGCAGGTGGTCGACTTCAAGGCCGATCAGTCTCCGCTCACCCTGGCCGACCAAGCGTCGCACCGGGTGATTGCCCCCGCCCTACAGAAGCACTACCCCAACATTCCGCTAATCTCAGAAGAGGGAGAAGAGACCGACTACGCAACCCGCCGACAGTGGGAGTACTTTTGGCTGGTGGACCCCCTCGATGGCACCAAGGAGTTTATCAAGCGCAACGGACAGTTCACCGTGAACATCGCGCTCATTCACCACCACCGCCCCGTGCTGGGTGTGATTTATGCTCCGGTGACCGAAGAACTGTATTTTGCTACGCAGCCGGGCTACGCTGACGATCTGGAAGTAGGTGGCTACAAGCAAACCGCGGGTGGGGCAGTGGATACACTACGGGTGCGTCGGTCTTCCGAAAAGCGCATCGCGGTGCGCAGCAGCAGCCACGCCTCCGATGAAGAAGAGCAGATACTGCGGCAGCACGGCGTCACCGAAAGCATCGCCCGCGGCAGCTCGCTCAAGTTTTGCATGATCGCCGAAGGCAAGGCCGATATCTAT
Organism: Cyclobacteriaceae bacterium; assembly: GCA_965217305.1. Lineage (GTDB taxonomy): Bacteria > Bacteroidota > Bacteroidia > Cytophagales > Cyclobacteriaceae > Tunicatimonas. The sequence continues at coordinate 1,638,267 of CBDCHN010000011.1, read as the reverse complement.
TACCGCCATGGCCCTACCATGGAGTGGGACACCGCCGCCGGACAAGCTATTGTGGAAGCGGTGGGAGGAAAGATGTTTCAGGGCATTTCAGACCAGCCGTTTGTCTACAACAAAGAATCGCTTCGCAACGGTAGTTTTTTGGTAGTAACTTAGCAGTCATTATCTTATGGTAAGAGAGGGGGAATTTGATTACAATTCGGGGAATGCTTTTCTTTCGAGCACGATGTCCGTATATTTGCGTCGTCTTTTAGTCATTTTTATTATTTAATAAATACAAATGGAAGCAAATAATTTTGCTTTGATTATGGCGGGTGGGGTTGGCACCCGGTTGTGGCCCATCAGTCGACAGCAGTTTCCCAAGCAGTTTCACGATGTGCTGGGCACCGGCGAATCGCTGTTGCAGCTCACTTTCAACCGCCTGCGGGCGGTATGTCCTCCCGAAAATATTTACATCATATCCAATCAGGCCTATTATGACCTGATCAAGGAGCAACTGCCACTGCTTACCGACGACCAAATCTTGCTGGAACCGGAGCTGCGTAACACCGCCCCCTGCGTGGCCTACGCCTTTCATAAAATTGCGCAGAAAAATGCGGAAGCCAGCATCATCGTCTCACCCGCCGACCACATGATTGTGAAGCAGGACGAGTTCACCCGCCTGGCGCAACGCGCCTTCGAGCTCGCTTCGCAAGAAGATTACCTGATCACCTTCGGCATCAAGCCCCTGCGGCCCGACACCGGCTACGGCTATATCGAGTTCGATCAATCTGAAGACACGGCGGACGTTCACAAAGTGCAGGCATTTAAAGAAAAGCCCGATCAGGCCACCGCCGAGCAATTTTTGCGGGCCGGTAACTTTGTCTGGAACTCCGGCATCTTCGTCTGGAGCCTGGCCGCCATCCGCAAGAGCTACGAACAGCACCTGCCCGAGGTCAACACGCTGTTTGCCGAAGGCGAAGCGCAGTACTACAGCGACCGGGAAGAAGCATTCATAAAAAAAGTGTACTCCAATTGTATTAATATCTCTATCGACTACGGCATCCTGGAAAAAGCCGACAACGTGTACGTGATGCCCGCCGACATCGGCTGGACCGATCTGGGCACCTGGAAATCGATCGATAGTGAGCATCCTAAGGATACCACCGCCAACAGCATTCAGGGTTCGGTGATGACCTACGACACCACCAACTGCTTTATCAAGGTGCCGAAGGATAAAATCGGTGTGGTGCAGGGACTGGACAACTACATTGTGGTGATGACCGACGATGCGCTGATGATCTGCGACAAAGACCAGGAGCAGATGGTAAAGAAGTTTTTGAACGATATTAAAGAAAAAGGATTAACCGAATACGTATAAACTATGAAAAAAGCACTCATCACCGGGGTAACCGGTCAAGACGGGGCCTACCTGGCCGAACTGCTGCTCAAAAAAGGCTACGAAGTGCACGGCATCAAGCGCCGCACCTCGCTGTTCAACACCGACCGCATCGATCATCTCTACCAGGACCCGCACGAAAAAGACCTCAAGTTTGTGCTTCACTACGGTGACCTGTCGGATTCTGCTAATATTATCAGCATTGTGCAGAAGGTACAACCCGACGAGATCTACAACCTGGGCGCCATGTCGCACGTGAAGGTGAGTTTCGATGCGCCGGAGTATACCGCCAACGTAGACGGCATTGGCACGCTGCGTATCCTGGAAGCGGTGCGTATTCTAGGCTTAGAAAAGAAAACCAAAATCTACCAAGCCTCCACCTCCGAACTCTACGGACTGGTGCAGGAGGTGCCGCAGAGCGAAAGAACTCCGTTCTATCCCCGCTCGCCCTACGCGGTGGCCAAACTGTACGGCTACTGGATTACGGTGAACTACCGCGAGGCCTACGACATGTTCGCCGTCAACGGTATTTTGTTCAACCACGAATCGCCCATCCGGGGCGAAACCTTCGTAACGCGCAAGATCACCCGGGCGGCGGCGCGCATTGCCCTCAAACTACAAGACACGGTGTACCTAGGCAACATGGACGCCAAGCGCGACTGGGGCCACGCCAAGGATTACGTGCGCGCCATGTGGCTAATTTTGCAGCAGGAGGTGGCCGAAGACTTTGTGATCGCTACCGGCATCACCACTACCGTGCGCGACTTTGTGAAAATGTCGTTCGCCGAGCTGGGCATTGAAGTAGCCTTCGAGGGCAAAGAGCAAAACGAAGTGGGTCGGGTGGTTAGCTGTTCGCATCCCGACTACCAGTTGCCCGAGGGCAAAGAGGTGGTGAAGGTTGATCCGGCCTATTACCGCCCCACCGAGGTAGAACTGCTCATCGGCGACCCCACCAAATCGAAGGAAAAACTCGGCTGGGAACTGGAGTACGACCTACCCGCGCTGGTGAAAGATATGGTGCAATCGGATTTGGAACTCTTCAAGCGCGATAAATTTTTGCTAAAGGGCGGTCATAAGGTATTTAACTACCACGAATGATTTGCCCAAGCGTAGCGTTCTTTAGATAGACTTACTAGACATGGAAGAACTGACGGCTTTGCGCACGCACATTGAGCAGCAGAATTATGCGGCGGCTCTTTCGCTGGTAGACGAACTGGAAGAGATGAGCAAGGAAGACAAGCTCAATAAGATTTATAGCTACTCAGTTATTTTACTGGTTCATTTAATCAAACAGCAGGCCGAGTCACGCACAACAACTTCCTGGGATTTGTCTGCTCGTAATTCTATACGCGCCATCAAACGAGTGAACAAACGCCGAAAGTCGGGAGGCTTTTACGCTTCCGACGACGAGCTATCTGAAATTGTAGAAGAAGCTTTCGATGAAGCACTTGACAATGCTTGCGTGGAAATTTTCAAAGGTAAATACGATAGAAATCACCTTTTAGGCCGCATTGATCCGGTTGCTATTCGTAGCAAAGCACTTTCTTATATTCAAGCACTATAGCGCAGGACTGGAAGTCCTGTGCTGCCTATCCGTAGGGCTTTCAGCCCGAACATCATTTAAACAACCTCACCTATCATGGAAAAAAACGCTAAAATATACATCGCCGGGCACCGTGGCATGGTCGGTTCGGCCATCCTGCGCAACCTGCAGGGCAAAGGCTACGATAACTTTGTAATCCGCCGGTCCAGTGAACTAGACTTGCGCAACCAGCAGCAAGTAGCGCAGTTCTTCGCCGAAGAAAAACCCGACTACGTGTTTCTGGCGGCTGCCAAAGTAGGTGGCATCCACGCCAATAACGTGTACCGGGGCGAATTTCTGTACGATAACCTGATGATTCAGAACAACGTGATCCACCAGAGCTACGTCAACGGAGTGAAGAAACTCCAGTTTCTGGGTTCGTCGTGCATCTATCCCAAACTGGCCGAACAGCCCCTCAAGGAAGAGTATTTGCTCACCGGGGCACTAGAGCCTACCAATGAGCCCTACGCTATCGCTAAGATTGCGGGCATCAAGCTGTGCGAAAACTACCGTGCGCAGTACGACTGCAACTTTATCTCGGCTATGCCCACCAACCTGTACGGACCCAACGATAACTACGATCTGAACAACTCGCATGTGTTGCCCGCGCTGATTCGTAAGTTTCACGAGGCCAAGGAGAACGGCGACGCTACGGTAGAAATCTGGGGTTCGGGCAGTCCGAAGCGAGAGTTTCTGCACGTTGACGACCTGGCCGAAGCCTGTGTGTTCCTGATGGAAAACTACAGTGAGGCAGAACTAGTGAACGTGGGCACCGGAGAAGATATCAGCATCAAAGATCTGGCGTTGCTGATTAAGGATGTGGTGGGCTTTAAGGGGGAACTCACCTTCAATACGTCAAAACCCGACGGCACGCCGCGCAAGCTGATGGACGTAGGAAAGCTACACAGCTACGGTTGGAAGCACCGGATTGGCCTTCGGGAAGGCATCACGTCCGTCTACGAGCAGTACCAGCAGGAGGTGGTAGTCTAATGTCAACCGAGATGCGATGGACACCTTTCTCATAGAAAAAGCTAGAAGACTAAAGAGTGAAGGCTATGACTTTGGAAAGATGAGAACGTACCTTAGTAACGCAGGCTATGAGGACCAAAGCATTACTTCAGCGTTCCGTCTTTTGGATGAAGAGGAAATTCACCAACTATATCAGAAGCAGCAGATCGCACGGTTGAAAACTGGTATCTTTGTAAGTTTGGTGCCTTCTGTATTAGGGTTAGTTTACGTATCGTATCAGTATATAACCTTTCAATCTGTGGAGGTGATCTCTCTTCTTCCGCTTGGTTTCTTTTTCGTTGCTTATCGTAATTACCGACGAATTAAAGCGACAAAATTTACTACACATGAGATACTAAAAGAAGCGAGAAATAGTAATCACTGGCGCAATAACTGGTAGCAAATGAAAAAATTAAAACCTTCTTCCGACAAAATAGTGCTGGGTGTATGCGGTGGACTGGCCACCTACTTCGGCTGGGATGCCACGCTGCTTCGGGTGCTTTTTGCTATCGCCATTGTGCTGGGCATTGGCTCACCTGTAATTATCTATCTGGTGCTCTGGTTGGTGATGCGCTATCAGTAGGAACATGCCGCGTCCACGGTGGATTAATCGCGCGGCGACCGTCATGTTCCTACTGCACCCCCTTCACCCGCATCTCCAGCGTGTACAACGATTTCATCGCCGTGATGAACAGCGTCTTTTGGTCTTTGCCGCCGAAGCAAACGTTGGCCGTCCAGCCCTCGTCCACCTCAATGTGCTCAATCTTTTCTCCTTGCTGATTAAATACCGTAACTCCCTGGCCGGTAAGGTACACGTTGTCTCGGCTATCGAGCGTTAGTCCGTCGGATCCCATGTCAGTAAACAGTTGCCGGTTGGTTAAGCTTCCGTCATCGTTCACTTGATAAACGTAGGTTTTTTTGTCCCCAATGTCGGCGACGTACAACTGCTTTCCGTCCGCGGTGCCTATAATGCCGTTGGGCTTCACCAGGTCGGTGGCCACGGGCGTAAGCGCCTTTTTGTCGGGGGCCAAATAATAGACCCGCTCGTTCTCAATCTCCTTTTCGGTATGCTTCCAGTAGTCGCGCTGATAGTAGGGATCGGTGAAGTAGATGCTGCCCCTCGGGTCGACCCACAGATCGTTGGGGCCGTTTAGTCGCTTGCCTTTAAAATCGTTCACCAGCACTGTGACTTGTTTATCCGGACTGATTTGCCACAACTGGTTCTGCGCGTCGGCGCAGGCGATCAGGTTGCCCTGCCGGTCGAAGAACAAACCGTTGGCGCGTCCGGCATCTTCCATAAATACCGATACGGTGCCGTCGGTGGCCCACCGCATGATGCGGTTGTTGGGCTGGTCGGTGAAGAACACGTTGCCCTGCGCGTCTACCGCCGGACCTTCGGTGAATTTATAGTCGGCCGCCACTTGGTGCAGCTCAGCACCCGGGGCAATGATGTCACTTTTGCCCTGCCCAGATTGAGCGTTCGTAGCTATGCTGCCTAAGAGAAGCAGGCAGGAGAGGCTAATTGACACTAGATTATTCGTTTTCATAAAATCGGGCAGCTACTTAGTAACTATCTATCACTGAATCTGAAGAGTCGGTATCCTAAGTAGAATTGCAGAACACGGTTTTGTAGATTTCCCTCAACAAGCCGACCGGATTCGTCCGTCAGTTGAGAATCTCCAATCACGTTCTCAAAACCATGCACGTATCTTGCTCCTACCTGCACCCTCTCGCTAAGGGCGTACTCTAACCCGCCAATAAACCCACAGTCACTGTTATGGTCATAGAATGAGGATGCATCAGATGCGCTATTTCCTGCTTTAGACACGGCGGCTAGCAAGAACCCCGATTCGATCCCTACTCCTATTCTGAGATTATTCAGCGGGGTGTAATAGAACAATAAGGGCGTACTCAGGTAGTGAAGCCGTTCGCTGCCCCCGGCGTTGAAGCCTTTACCGGAATACAATATCTCAGTACCAATTGCCCATCGATTATCAAGGTAGAAGATACCGGAAATGCCCGCATGAAAAGACAAGAGGGCGCTTGGATCAAGGGTGCTGGCTGGGATGTTTTGATGGGACACCCGGGCAAGATTAGGACCCGCCTTGATACCAATTTCCATAACGCCAAAGTCGTTCTGAGCTAAACCAGCAGAAACAGCGGTAAGGATAAGAGCCAGAATCAGATAGGATGTTTTCATAAGGCTTACGGTTGGAGGATGGCTGAATAATTTAGTCGAAAAGGAGTAGAATACCAAGCTACGCTATCCCCCCGGATGTTGCCAGGGTTCGCGGTAGGGGCGGCGCAGTAGTTTGGTCGCTTCGGGGTCGCCTACCACAATGCGCTGCTGCGGATCGTAGACCAACGGCCGACCGGTTTGCATAGAAAGGTTAGCCAGAATGCAGGCCGCGGTTGATGTATGCCCTTGCTCTACGGAAGCCACCGGTTGCTTCTTTTCTTTAATAGCCGCCAGTAGATCCAGCATGTGGCGGCGGGTGGCGGGAGCGGCGTGCAGCTCGATATCCTTCTCGGTGAGGTCTTCGGGAAACTTTTCTCGCTCGTATACGGCATCGCCGTGAACGGGCTTTCCGTCGCCTTCGGGAATGAAATCATAGCGCGTCACGCTGCCCTTCAGGGTGCCCTTGTCGCCGTAGAGCGTGAACGCCCAGGGATAATCGGGGTCGGCCGGGGTGCCCCAACTGCGGTGTTGCCACACACAGTTCAGGCCGTCGTACTCAAAAATAGCCGTCTGGGTGTCGCTGATGGTAGACTCGCCCCCCTTCTGCACGTAGATACCTCCTTCGGAGCTGATGCGCTGTGGCCAGCCCAGATCGAGCATCCAGCGCACGGTGTCGAGCATGTGCACGCACATATCGCCCACAATGCCGTTGCCGTAGGCCATAAAGGTGCGCCACCACCGCCGGTGCGGCAGCCCATCGAAGGCCCGCAGCGGGGCGGGGCCCGTCCAGCGGTCGTAGTCGAAGAAGTCGGGCACCGGCTGCACGGGTGGGTTGCCGTTGGCCCGCATGTGGTAGTAGCAGCACATCTCTACGTGCGACACCTTGCCCAGCAGTCCGGCATCCACAATATTCTTCTTGGCCTCCATCAGGTGAGGCGTGCTACGCCGTTGGGTGCCAATCTGCACCGTCTGATCCGACTGCCGCGCCTTGGCCAGAATGGCTTCGCCTTCCAGCACGTCGACGCTAATCGGTTTCTGCAGGTACAGGTGCGCTCCGGCATCCAGCACGTCGATGGCCTGCTGGGCGTGCCAGTGGTCGGGCGTGCCGATGATCACCAGATCCAGGTCGCGCTCGGCCAGCAGGGCGCGGTGGTCGGTGTAGGTGCGCGGCTTCTTGCCCGACTTCTGTCGTTGGCCGATCAGCGTAGCTGCTTCAGCCAGCATATTTTTATCCACGTCGCAGATGGAGACCACCTCCACCGGGGCCACCTGAATGAGTCGGAAGATATCGTTCTTGCCGTACCATCCGGTGCCAATCACCCCCACCCGCATAGGCGGGTCCTGATAGATAATGTCTAATCCCGAAGGGCCCAGGGTAGAAAGGGCCAGCGAAGCGGAGGCGGTTTGCAGGAAGCGGCGGCGGTTGATGTGGAAGGTATTCATAGGTGCTCAATATATTCGTTAAAATGATTTTTACCAAACCAACGGCAGCGTTTCGCAAAAGCAGAGCGTTGGTAATTTGATGCGTCTAGCAACCTCTTATTTCTCCGCGCGTTTACACCAAGGTAATTAATTTTTCGCTAGCTTCCGGTTGAGCACCCGTATGCAGACAATTTTCACCTTCTTACTTTTTACCATGACCTTATTCGATTTTTCCGATGAACCGCGGGTGCAGCAGTGGCATACCGAAAACGACGTAGTGATGGGCGGGGTGTCCACCAGTCAGGTCACCTACGTCTCCGAAGCAGGCGGGCAGCAGGGCCTGGCCCGGTTCAGTGGCCACGTGTCACTAGAAAATGACGGCGGCTTTGCGCAAATCCTCTACGACAAGAAAACCCTGGACCTGAGCGGTTTTCAGGGCATAGAACTGCACATGCGGGGCGACCAGCAGACCTACCAGCTGCGGCTGGAAACGGACGCCGACCGTGTGGCCTACGCTCAGTCTTTTACAGCAAGCAACGAATGGCAGCGCGTCCGACTGCCCTTCGCCGACTTTGAAGCCACCTTTCGCGGCGAAGATGTGCCCGACGCTCCTGAGCTAAACATCGCTTCCATTCGCACCATGGGCTTCTTGATTGGCAACGGAGAGGAAACAGATTTTGAGTTGCTAATTGATGCGGTAGAAGCGTATTGAGGCTGAGTTTAGAGATGTATGAAGTAGAGCAAGCAGTGGAGAAACTGAACTTTGTCGGTGAGCAGAGGCAATCGCCAGGCATCGGTTCCCCTCAGAAACTAGGTTATGCTTTATTTGAATAATCAGTAAGCGAATGCGACACTGCCGGGTGTTCCGAAGGAGCCCGCGCTGGAAACGACAACGATACTACCGTTTGCTCCCCCGGCTCCGAGTGCAGGTGGATGCTGCCCCGGTGCAGCGTCATGATGTGGCGCGACAGGCTCAGCCCAATGCCCGACCCCCGCGCCTTGGTCGAGAAAAAGGGCACAAAGACCTGATCCAGCTTGTCGGGGGGCACGCCCGCCCCGTTGTCGGCCACCTCCACCACCGTGCGCTCGTCCTGCGCGAAGGCCCGCAGCATGATTTGCGGGTTGGCCGTGGCTTCCAGGGCCTGCCTGCTGTTGGTCACCAGGTTGATGAGCACCTGCTCAATGAGGCGCGCATCGCCCCACAGCGTAAGGTTGTCGGGGTCTACCCGTTGCTGCCAGGCGATGCCGCGCGGCTTCAGTTCGGCGCGCATCAGTTGGCCCACAGCGGCTAGCACTTCGGCCACTGCCACCCGCTCGGGGCGCAACGCCGGTAGCTTCGTCAGTCGGCGATAGTCTTCCACAAAGTGCAGCAAGCCATCGCTACGCCGACCAATGGTGCGCAGGGCGTGCGCCAATTCGTGCTGGTAGGCTTTGCCCAGGCTCTCCCAGGGCCGTAGCTGCCCGTCCTCGTCGTGCAGCATGCCCAGCAGCGTCTCCGACAGCGAAGCAATCGGAGTGATGGAGTTCATGATCTCGTGGGTGAGGATGCGGATCAGCTTGTGGTAGGCTTCTACCTCGCTCTGGTTGATCTCCTGCTCAATGTCCTGTAGGGTAACGATGCGGTAGGGCTCCCGAAGCAGCACCGCTGAGCGTACCTGCACCGTCAGCCGCCTGGTCATGCCACCCACCGGCAGCTCCAGCAGTTGCCGCTCGCCGTCGCGCAGCGCGTCGATAACCTGCCCCAGCCGAGGGTGCTGCCGGGCCAGGTTGTGCCAATGGTGGTAGGTATCTATCTGCAGCAGCTCCAGGGCCGGGGGATTGATCAGCACGATATCATCGTCGCCCCGCAGCGAGATGATGCCCACGTTCAGGTGGCTCACCAGCAGGTTGAGGTACTGGTACTGCGCCTCCCGCTCGGCGTTCATGCGCTGGTAGGTGGTCTGAATCTCGCGGAAGGCGTGGTGCAGCGCCCCGAACGAATTGTCTTTTTCCTGCCCGAAATGCACGGTGTAATCGGCGTGCCGGATGGCCAGCAGGAACTTCGCCAGATCGTAGTTGGTGCGGCGCACGTAGCGAATCAGACCCACCGTCTGCAGCAGAATCAAAATGCTTAGAATAACCTGATTGAAGAACAGGTCGGCCCGCCCCAGGATCAGAGCCCAGCCCACCGCCGTGGCCAGCAGCAGCAGCACCCGAATGGTGACCACCAGCGAGAATCTTTTCAGAGGATTTATACCCATGCCCGTGACAACGACGCAACCCGTAGCCAGGTTTACCCAGCTTCCGCTGCATCAGACGGGAGTGTGGGCGCGGCGATCAGGTGCTGCGGCAGGTCCTTAACCCGGGCGCAGCCCAGTTGGTCCATCACCTGCGTGAGCTGCATCATCAGTAGGTTCATGGTATGGTTGCCGCCCTTCTCCCCTAGCGCTCCCACGCCGTACATAAATGCCCGTCCCAGAAAGGTGAATTTCGCGCCACTGGCCACGCAGCGCGCGATGTCGGGACCCGAGCGCACGCCGCCGTCCATCATCACGGTGATTTGGTCGCCGTACTGCTTGGCCAGCTTGCGCATGGGGGCAATGCTCGACTCGCCCGCGTCGAGCTGTCGCCCCCCGTGGTTGGAAGCGATGATGCCGTCGGCCCCCAGCCGGATGGCCCGTTCGGCGTCGCGCTCGTTCACAATGCCCTTCACCACCAGTTTGCCGGGCCACTGCTCGCGTAGGGCAGCCAGTTTCTCTTCGTTGAGCCGACCGTCGAAGGTCTGGTTCATGAACTGCCCCAGTTGCTGCAGGTCTAATCCGTCGGGCATGTAGGGCTTCAGCGAGGCAAACTCCGGCTGCCCGTGGCGCAGGGTGTTCAGTGCCCAGCGCGGCTTGCCGGTGATCTGGGCGAAGTTGCGCAGCGACATCTTGGGCGGCATGGCCAATCCGTTACGGATGTCTTTGTAGCGAATGCCGAAGCTGGGCGTGTCGGCCAGGGCAATGAGCACCTGGCACCCGGCTGCCGTGGCGCGTTTCAACAGGTCGTCGCGCAGCGAGGCTTCGGCCGGGTAGTAGAGTTGGAACCAGAACTGCCCCTCGGTGAGCTCGCCGATGCGCTCGATGGTGCTGGTGGATACGGTGCTGAGCACAAAGGGCACGTTGTGCTGATGGGCGGCACGGGCCAGCACCTCGGGAGCGTTGGGCCAGATGAGCCCCTGCAAGCCCAGCGGGGCCACCCCAAAGGGAGCCGCGTAGCGGTGTCCGAATAGTTCGGTCTCCAGCGAGGGAGCGTCGTAGTCCTTGAGGTACTCTGGCATAAGTTGCACCGCCTGGATGTCGGACTTGTTGCGGGCCAGGTTCACCTCCTCATTGGCCCCGCCCGACAGGTACTCGAAAGCAAAGCGGGGCATGCGCTGCTTGGCCTTGGCCTTCAGGTCGGCAATGGAGGGAAACTGCGGGTTAAAGTAGGTGGCATCGGAAGACTGGCTCATGGTGGTTGCGGAAGGGTGATACGTAGCGATTGACAAGTATACGAATTTACCGACGAACCGCCTCTCTTGAAAGATGCGATAAACGCTCATCGCTCTACTACCTGCAGCATGTTTCCTTCGGGATCGGCAAAGCTGCGCAGTTGCCCTCCGCCAATGGCGGGAACGATTTCGCTTAGCCAGTGAACTCCTTACCTTACGTCATTCCGGAATTTTCTGTAATGCAATGGAAGAAAATATTTCCGCGGGTACCGCCAGAATCCCTCCAATTCAGCGATAAGGACCAGTCGCTGGATTGGGGAGATTCCGGGTCTCGCGATGCTCGCTCCGGACCGCGCCGCGGCCACGGTGGATGACGTACAAAATTGTAATCAATTTTGATTCGGCACTTAATAAAATGGTTGGCTAAGCATCATTCGTTTGGCTCAGCAACGTCCACGTTCCAGGCGGAAGACACCGCCAACTCACCCGACTGATGCGTGACGTGGGCGTATATAGCGTGAAATTCGGCTGGCATTGCTTTCCAAACAAAGCGATACGGTGCCCGACGTAGGACGGCCAGCTTCTGTTTGCCTGCATAAAAGGTAACGGATTTGATCTCATCCTTCGGCCAGTCGGAGGTCGCCTCTATCGTCAGGGTATCCCCGGCGCGAAACGGGCCTGGTTCGGATAGTGCCAGCTTGACATGGATCGGACGGGATGGTACGCCCTGCCGGTCGGGCGTTATTTTCCTGATCTGCCCTTGGGCATCAAACTCCATGCGGTTGATAAATACTTTGCGCTCCACCTCTCCGCGGTGGGCGTGGTAGACGATGTACCACTCATCGGTGCCGGGCAGGTGCAACACCGAGTTGTGCCCCGGACTGGCCAGGTTGATGCTGCCGTCAGAGACCAGGATCGGATTGTTCTGGGCCCGGACGAAAGGTCCCAGCGGTGAATCAGCCGTGGCGTACTCTACCCGGTAGGCGTAGGAGCTGTCGGCCGGAGCATTGTAGTTGCCGGCCGAATACATCAGGTAGTACACGCCGTCTCGTTTAAAAACGTAGCTTCCCTCAATGTGCTCATTGGTAGAGCGTACGGTGTAGACCGTGGGGCCTTCCGGGGTGATCATATCGCGGTTAAGTTTGCGAACCATCAGGCTGTTGATGATCACGTCGGCACTATCGCGGCGAAACAGTCCGGGCACCGCGCCCCAGTACAAGTAGGCCTGCCCATCCTCATCGATGAAGGTCATCGGATCAATGGTGGACAAATCTTTTTCGTATTCCACCAACGGATGACCCAACGCTTCGTGAAAGGGGCCGGTGGGTTGGTCGTTGACCGCCACCCCGATGCGGTCGTCGGCCGAGAAGTAGAAGTAGTATTTTCCGTTTCTTTCGGCAAAGCCGGGAGCCCAGGGGCGGCCCTTGGCAAAAGGCACGGTGCTCAGGCTCAGGATGTTGCCTTCGTTTTTCCAGTCTTTTAGGTTTTCAGAAGACCATACACTGAAGCCGGCGTCTTGGCGGGTGTTGTCGGTGGGGTAGAGGTAGTACCGGTTGTTGACGAAAGCAATATGAGGATCGGCTGATTCGAAGTGATCGATGATCGGATTACCGGTGTAGATAGGTTGTGCCTGGCCGAAGAAAGCGATTAATTGCAACAAGGTGATACCTGAAATAAGGCAGAGGAATTTGAGCATTGACCGGGCGGTTTAGGGTTGGATGATCTCGCGAATAAACGCCGTCTCTTCCGGGCGATAAGGCTCGCCACTTGCTCGGAAGATGTCGTGGAACCAGACCCGTGGTTCGGCCTCATACGCTTGCTGCCAAGAGTCCCAAGGGTAGATGGTGTTGCTCTTGCCCGCCACGAAGCCCCAGTTGATCATGCCGATCTTGTTTTCTTTGGCAATGGGCAAGATGTCCTGAAAGGTGCTCCCTTCCGGGCGGGCCATGTACTCGGTGCACAGCATCGGACGGTCAAATGCCTGAAGATACGCCACGCGCTGGGCGAAGTCTTCCGGAGTGCTGTAGTTATGAAAGGTGATGATGTCGGAATGCGTGATCAAAAAGTGGTTCATCTCGTTCATGTTCTCCAGGCTTGACCAGTCCCCGTTCCAGGGGGCCGAGGTGATGGGCTGACTAGGATTGGCTTCCCTGGCCCAACCGAAAGCCCGTTTAACTAGCTCCACGCCTAATTCCTTTTTGTTGTCCGGTTCCTGTTGCTTGTTGTTCTTGCCATAGCTGTTGGCATTGTCGTTGTCGGGTTCGTTCACTAAGTCCCAGGCCAGGATACGCTCATCATCACGAAAGTGGCTGAGTAAGTCTATGACGTAGGCTTCCAGCTCAGGCCATTTGCTCTTATCAGTCAGATAGGCAGCCCCCGGGCTTTGCACCCAGCCAGAGTTGTGCAGGCTCTGCACCGGCTCGGGTTGCTGGCCCGCTTTCGGGTAAGGGTCCCACACTGAGTCAAAGATCACCAGCATGGGACGGATGTTGTGCTGCTGGCAGATAGTCAGAAACTCATCGATGCGCTGCTTGAAGCCTTGGGCATCCTCTCGGTAGGGAATGTCGTGCAGATAGACGCGCATGGTGTTCATGCCCAGATCAGCTGCCCAGCCTAGTTCCTTGTCAATCAAGTCGGGCGACCAGGTCTCGGCCTGCCACATCTCCAGTTGGTTGATGGCGTTGGAAGGTACGAAGTTGGCCCCTACCAGCCAGGGCTGTTCGGCGTACCAGGCTTGGGCTTTTTCGGCACTCCACTGCTCACCAGCAGTTGGCTGAGTAGTATCAGTGGTAACCGTGGTGGTATCTTGTTGCGGAGTTTGGCAACAAGTCAAAAACAGTAGTACTACACTAGCAAAGGCGAGCTTCATGGATAACACGTTGTAAGAATAAGGTTCGACCGCAGAGCAATACTACAAACTTTTGTGAAAGAAATTATTGTTCAATCACCAGTTTCTGAGTTTGTATCTCTTTCCCCTGCTGCAGGTGTATAGTATATACCCCGGGCGGCAAGCGGCGCACATCAACCGATTGACTTTCTGACAGTACTTTCTCTAGCCACAAACGACCCAACAGGTCATGGATGTGCAGCTGCGTGGGCAACGCACCGGGTGGCACCGCTACTTGCAGTTGGCCTTTCGCCGGGTTGGGGTAAAATTGCAAGTCTTGTTCTACCAGGGCTTCCTCTACCCGACTCTTGGTTTTTTCGCTGATGGTACGGGCGTTATTGCTTTTGAGGATGAACTTCCAGCGCTGGGCCGCGTTGGAATAATCTTGCCACAAATGTACGTTGGTGCCGTTGGCGCTACCCATGCCCGCCACATCGAGCCGCTTACCCGGAGCACACTGGGGTTCCAGTTCGTAGTAGCCGTTGCCCTGGTCCGTAATTTTCCAGCGCTGGGCGGCATTGGAGTAGTTCTGCCACAGGTGGATGTTGGCCCCGTTGCTGCTGCTCATTCCTGATACGTCTAGTCGCTTGTCGGTAGCATGCTGAGGAATAAGTTCGTAGTAGCCATTTCCTTCATCCACCACTTTCCAGCGCTGGTTGCTGCCCCCGTTTTGCTGATAGATTTGCACATTGGTGCCGTTGGCGGTCTTGGCCCCTTTGGCATCGAGCCGCTTGCCGGGAGCGCACTGGGGCTCCAGTTCGTAAATGCTGCCCGAAATGATGCCCGTGGGGTTGGCGGCAGGCTGGTACTCGTACGCCCCGATATCCGGGGTGCTGCCTTGATAAGGAAAACCCACGTTGGTGCCGCGGTCCACCACGTAGCTGCCCGCCCCCGAGGGAGCATAGTACGCGGTTGGTTTCTGCCCCCCGAGCGCCAGTCCGGGGTTGGTTGACGTTACTCCGGCCGGACTTCCCGGCACGTTCCAGGCCACGTTGTGACTCAGACTCATCCCGGTGCTGGGCAGACTGCCCCGGCTGAAAGCCGTGCCGCTGTTGGGGCTGTCTTGCGTGAAGACCACATTGTTTTTGACCTGCCAGTTGTTCACCGGCCCGCTCACTTCCAGAAAGCTGGTGGGGAAGTTGTGCCGGGTGGAGTTCATAAGGTACACCGTGTTGTTGAGGATGCTGATGTTCTCATTCAACTCGTTCTTCTTAAATACAAAGCCCATCGAGCACTCCGCTACATTGTGGTGAATGGTGGTGGGCCCGGCATTCGCCCCCCCGTGGATTTCGTAGACCCGTCCGTTGTTGCCCCACTTGTTAGCAAAATAGTTGTGGTCTATCTCCAGGTAATTCCTCGGCCCCTCTACCCCACCTGAGCCGTAGAACACGTTGTCATGGATGCGCACCGTGTAGGTGTAGTCCCCCCGGTCAGAAGGGTCGGCCTGCCCCCCGGCGCGGGGCACCGAGACCATGCCGTTGAAGGTGTTGTTGTAAATCTCTAGTCCCCACTCAAACTCATGGGCCGATTCCAGGTCGAAGGGCCGGTTGTCATTAGGGCCCAGGGAGGTGTTGTTGTGAAAGATGTTGTCGTGAATCCTAGCGTTCTCGTGTCCTGATGCTTTATACCCGTAGGCCCCGCCTTTGGTGGTCTTGAAGGCACAGTGATCTAGCTCAAAGTCTTTCATGTAACGGGTGCGCACCGCCCCGCCCCAGGTGTTGCACAGGCGCGTGTAGCTGGCATCCTCAAAAGAGCTGTGGTGTATTCTGACCTGCTTTCCTTCCCGCAGGTAGATACCATTCCAGCGAAACTCGCGCACTGACAGGTTGAAGAGTTCCAGGTTTCTGGCGTACTTCATCATGATGGCCCCGTCTAGTGGCTGATCGGCACGAGAAGTGAGCACCAGGTTGCTGATGGTGACGTTTTCTAGACCATTGCCTCCCAGCAGGTAGTTCTCTAGCGGGTAATCCTGTTTTTCTTGCGACAAGGGAAAACAAATGGCTCCGTTGGGGCCAAACGTGCTGGCGTTGATGATGGTGGTGGTGTTGCTGCCGGTACGGCCTTGTCCGTTGAGCGTCCAGCCACTCTTCAGGGGGGCGGCTTGGGAAAGCACAAACGTACCGGTTCCGAGTTGGATGGTATGGTTGCCCGCGGGCACTTGTTGGAAAGCATAGGCGATGCTCTTCCAGGCAGTGCCCGGCGAGAGACCGTCCCGACCAGCATCGTCCTGACCGGTAGTGGATACGTAATAGGTGGCTGCCGGGACCGAGAGGGCGGTGGCAACTGATGCGATGATCAGAACAAATGTTCTCAGCGTGACGAAAAAAAGGATGTGTTTCATTAGAGGTTTTGGTAAGTTATTGTAGATGGCTATTGGACGACAAGATTGGAAAACTAATCCAAAAATAATATTCCAATTGTAGCGATCTAAACAGAAAATGTATGAAGATTTTCCTAGTTTCACCGCTTCCCTGGGCGCTTGAAGAAAGCGAACGCTTTAATACAACCCGTACACCGGGAACTCGGTGATGCGCAGAGTGGTGCAACCATAGGGTACCAGCGTGATTGGTTCGGGGGAAGGCGGCTTCTGGTCGCTACGGTTGCCCCACCAGGCCGGAAACACCGGGGTACTGTTCACCAGCTTCCAGTCCGGCAACACCACGCCGCGCATCTTGAGTTCTATTGGGGCGTTCTCCAGGTTCCAGGGATACGCTGCGTCCCAGTCTTTTTCTACCACTTCTACTGCTTCCGAAAGATTCTGAACGTCTTCTTCTAATAAGGCATAGTTCCACTTGTCTTTGGGATACATCTCCTGATAGGTGCCGTAGAAATCGTCTTGCCGGGTTTTGGCTTCCTCCCGGATCTTCAAAGCATACACCAGTGGCCCCCGCTCGATGGCCACGGCAAAGTCGTACCACTGAGAAGCTTTCACCTCCATCGGCAGGCGCAGGGTGACTTGATCTCCGGCTTGCCATGCTCGGTTAATAATAGCCGTTTGGTTACTCACCTCCCCTTGCCAGGGCTTTCCGTTGATCGTGATGGTAGGGTTTGCCGCCCAAGCCGGAAGGCGCAGATGAAAGGGGAAAGTGGCGGTTTGGCTCGGTGACAAGGTGAAGCGTACCTCGTCGCGGAAAGGATAGCCCGTTTCTTCGGTGATCTTCAAATCTACCTCATCCGCTACCCTCACGTTTACCTCACTCGGGGCGTAGAGCAAGGCCGCTACCCCACCATCATGCGTAGCGTACCAGAGATTCTGCACGTACTTGGGCCAACTCTGATGCATGTTGGAGGTGCAGCATACGTAGCCCGTAAATTTGCCAAAGACAAAGTCGGTGTTGTCATGGTCTTCGGCCTGATAGGAAGTCTCCAGTTGATCGGTGAGTTCTACCTGGTTGGCGGCCTGGAAGTATTGCCGGTTCATATAGTCATCCGAAGCCTGGGTGGGCAGGGCGTTGTAGGTGATCTTCTCTAGCTGGTCGGCATACTCCATGTCCCCGGTGATGGTGAGCATGGTTTCCAGCGAGAACATCTCTTCGGCTACCGAGCAGAACTCAACGCCCCGCACCGGGTCTTTGCCGTGCAGCGGTTCGTCGCCGCCGTACATGCCCTGCGGCTGTCCGTGGTAGTGCTCCACGTCGCGCAGGGCTTTCTTGGCCGCTTTCAGGTGCTTCTCGTCCTGATCCTGCTGGTAGTAGACCACTGGTTGCTTAAGCCCTTGGGCAAAGTTGACGCAGTGGATACCGCCGAAGTCAGACACGTTGAGGTTGGCAATTTCCGTAGAGTCAAACGGATAGCGTTTCATCTTATCGTAGTGCCAGGGGCTCACCGGCTCGCTGTAGTTTTCTTCATTCAAGAAGACAGTCGTCCAGGGAAAGGTCTGCTCGGTGATAAGCTGAGCCAAGTCCAGCAGAAACTTGTCGCCCGTATGGTTGTAGAGCCAGTAGACGATCATCAGGTTATCCCCGCCCCTGCGGCTGGCCCAGAACGTCCAGTGATCCAGCGGAGTGTTAGGCAGTTCTTGTAGCTGAAAGCGAAAGTAGTTGGTCAGCGCGGTGATCACGCGCTCATCTCCGGTGGCCTCATAATACTGTTGTAGGATTTTGAGCATCACCATCTTGGGCCACCAGTCACGCCGCATGCCGCGTTGCAGTCCTTCTTCGGGTTCGGGTTCTTGCTCAAAAGGAATCGGGCCCAGGTAGCCGTCTTCGCGCTGATGGGTGAGCGTCCATTCTATCCAGGGTTGGGTCTTGTCTTTGAGTTGCTGGTCGTTCAGAATGTAGGCCAGGGGCAGCAGTCCATCGATCCAGTAAGGGCCGCGTTCCCAGCCATCGCCATCCCCGCCGAGCCAGCCGTTACGCTTGCCCATTACGGAAGGATAAATAGAGTCCAGTTGGCCGGTGAGCCCGTCGCGCATCCTATGCAGTTGATCCAGTAACCAGCCCTGCGGCTCAATGCTGCCCAGTGGCAGATCGAGGTAAGGCTTCTCCTTGAGCGGCGCGCGGTTCTGGGGGTAGGGAGTAGGCTGACTGGCCGGGGAGGATTGGCTAGTGGCAGCCGTGGGAGATAACACAGTGATAAAGAGTGTTACTAGCAGCAAAAACAATTGGTTAAGTCTCATCATAACGGTAGTTTTCGAATTAAGATAAGTATTTGCAGATCGCTTCAAAGCACCCGCGCCAAGATAATGAGCGCTAGTCCGGCGATAAAAAAGAGAAACATCAGGTTGATCAATGTACTAGTGCCCTTCGGAGCATTCGCAAATTCTTTCCAGACAAACACTCCCCAGGCGGCGGCCACCATCGTCGCTCCCTGTCCTAAGCCATACGAAATAGCAAAGCCTGCCTGCTCGGAGGCAATCATACTCAAAGACATGCCGATGCACCAGATGATGCCTCCCAGGATGCCGATGGCGTGCAGTCGGGGGTTGCCCTGCTGGAAGTAGTCGCCGTAGCGCACCGCCTCGCCCTTCACGGGTTTGTACATAAAAATAGTGTTCCACAGGAAGTTGGAAACGAATACTCCTATGGCAAAGACAAACACGGCTGAATACGGAGTGAGCAGCCCAGGTTCGGGATGGACAAAGTCCAGTGAGACGGCGGCGGCCACAAAGCGGAAGAAGAAGCCCATCAACAAGCCCCCGGCCAGCGAAAGCAAAATGCCCTTCATTGGGGTGCTTTGCTGTCCCTGCGAGAGTTTGCCGTAGGCCAGCGCATCCAGCACAATGGCCACTACCACCAAGGCTACGCCCCCGAACAGCAGCAGCGGATCGCCCACCGGAGTAGCCACGTAGTTGATGATCACCCCCAGCACCAAAGCCAGGCCGATGCCTACCGGAAAGGCCACCGCCAGTCCAGCTATCTCAATGGCCGCTACGATGAGCAGGTTGGCAATATTAAAGATCACCCCACCCAAAAAGGCGGAAAAGAGCGCTTGAGTGTTGCCTTGCGACAAGTCTTCTATAAACCCCCGGCCGTCTTCACCAATGCTGCCCAGTGTAAGGCCAAAGAGCAGCGACAGCAACACGATGCCAATAGTATAGTCCCAGTAAAACAATGGAAAGGCCCAGCGCCCGGTGGCCAGTTTCTGGGTGTTGGCCCAGGAGCCCCAGCAGAGCATGGTGATCACGCACAGAAAAACGGCCAAGGCATAGGAAGCAGGAATGAACATAGGCTTTCAGATAGTAAAGGTTATTCTGATTTTTTATTACAAATAATACTGGCGCAGGACTTCCAGTCCTGTGCCTAATTATAAGTGGGTTTCTAACCCAACGGGGCGGACAGAGTCCGCATATGTAGCCCGCACAGATTCAGAGCCGCTGTGGATGCAGAATCTGCGCGAGAATGTTTATAGAAATCTATCAGAATAACCTTTAGTGTAGGTTCAAATATCGAACTTCTAAATATCGAATAATGAATGATAAAGTGACATTGGAAATTTTATACACGCTCATCACACACAGGATTTAACTTTATGCTATTGTTGTGGCTCGTGCATCATCAGGGTCTCTATCTGAGCGGCCACCTCTTCGGGAGGCATCTTCTCTACCAACTTGCGGTGCGGCCCGCTGGGATCATCCTCCCAGGCGTTGCTACCATCAGCACGGGTAATAAACTTGCCTCGTTCTACTTCGTAATAGGGTGCGGCCCCGCGTACTGCTACCAGCACGGCGGTCTGGTCCCAGCTCATGCGCCCGTTTTTGTCGTTCTCATCCATCGGAATGCTGATAGCGTAGACTTTTCGCACCGGACTCTCCGGATTGCCTTCTTCTATCAAACGCAAGCCGGTGAGCACCTTTTCCCCGATCTCAAAGCCACTGAACAGCACCGGCGTAGGCCACTCATCAATGGCTATCTGGGAGGACGTGGAATCTTTCTCTACATTGAACTCTACGCCTTCGGGAAACTTCCCGGCCATTGCCACCCACTGCTTCACCTTTTGGGCAACCAGCTCCCGCCCGCTGAGCGCAGAGCGTTCGTCGGGCTTGGATTCAATTAAGTTGCACATGTTGGTCAGAAAGCCTACCGTGACGATGGTCACGCTGCTGTCGGGCTGGGCGGAGAGCACCTGGCGGTAGAGCTGCACGGCGTCGGGAGCTTCGGAGGCACTTTTTGTGTCGTGGGGATACTCGGCCACCAGCGTATCGGACCAGTGCTGCCGGGCAGGCAGGTCAACTCCGGCCGTCTTGGGAGCACCGATGGGGATATCAGGATGGCCAAAGTAGGTGTTGAGCACATCGATGGTGGGCACCACCAGCGGATTCAGGTTAGAAGAAACCACCGCCAGGATGTTGGCTTCTCCTTGGTCTTCCAGGGCGTGCAGCAAGGCCATGGCTCCTACGTCGTCGTAGTCGGGTCCGATGTCAGTGTCCAGGATCAGCGATACGGGGGCCGGTTCGGTCAGGACGGTGTCGGCTGCTTGGGAGGTGGTCTCCGAGGGTTGCGACTGGCAACCGGTTATCAGGGCTAGGGCCAGCACGCCGGGCACGAGCATGGTTTGGTAAGAGTGAAGGGTGTACATAGAGATTATTAAGGGTGGTTGAACATAATTTTTTATTACTGCTACATTACTTCCTGCCGCCTTGGAATGGAAGACTGCGCTCTTCATCGTAAAAGCATTTACTTTCGTTGCACCAGAGCTACGGATGGTTTTACTTTCAGGGTTGATACTACCAATCTACACTATCGCTTAGAGCTTGCTTTCCGGTAGCTTTGACGCTTACCTGATTTTCACCGGCACTCAGCATAAGCGCGTGCCGAAACACCCCCGGCTCACTTTCCCTCATCTTACCTACCTTCTTGCCATTGTGATACAGCATCACGAAGACTGATTGCTATACACTTTCGCTTCCGTCTTGGCTTGCTCTCGGTTGGTAAATCTTCGGTCGGCAATATAGATCATCGGCTGCTCGCCCCACTGCGATTGGTAGTAGTAGTAAGCGTCTTTGCGGGTCTTGCGATCAAAGCTGACTAGTCCCTTGTCGTTGATACCGATGCGGTCGCACAAGAGGTAGAAGTAGTCAGTCAGGATAAGAATGTAAGCAATGCAAGTAAGATAAATTAAACTGCAAAAAGTTCTCTAAAAGTAAACTTTTTACGTTAAATTTGTGCTTAGAAAATGAAAGTTCACCTAATCAAGAAGCAAACTATTGAGGACTTTGCTAACCGACATGCAAGGAGTAGAAAATCCTTTGAAGATTGGCTAGAAAAGCTAAAGTATGCAAGCTGGTATTTCATTGCCGTACACAAAAAGATAGTGGGTTAGGCTTGGATTTTTAAAGAAGGGAAAAGATCGGCAATTTTGTAGTTGCTACACATACTCAATTACCGATCTAGTGATATGATTTTCAAAGATATAAAAAAACATTGAACCGCGTTTACAAGCAATTGAATGGCAAAGCCAACCACCACCGCGTGCTGACTTTAACCAAGATGCTCTATGGGATCATCAGAAGTGGACAGAGTTCTTTGAGCCGACTAGGGTCTGAGATGCCTGGGGCTACTGACACAGAAAGCCGGGTGAAGCAAGCTAAACGCTGGCTAGATAGCAAGTATAGTGACTATGAGAGCTTTTTTCTGCCTCATATAGTGCCACTACTACAAGGGGTGGCTAAGCATGGACCGCTCCTGATTGCCATTGATGGTTCGGAAGTAGGAAAAGGTTGCATGGCCTTGATGGTCAGTGTGGTGTGGGGAAAACGCTCTCTGCCAATTTGCTGGTTGGTGAGAAAAGGGAAGAAAGGACATATGAGCGAAGAACTACATTTGGAAGTACTTCAACAACTAGCTGCTATTTTACCTAAGGATAGCCAAGCGGTACTACTAGGCGACGGAGAGTTTGATGGTAGGGAACTACAAGCTTTCTGTGAGAGACAAGGCTGGAAATATGCTTTGAGAACCGCTAAGAGCAACACCATCACTACGGACGAGGGGGAAACTTTTGCTATCGGACAACTCTACCCCATGCCAGGACACGATCATTGGCTCATAGAAGACGTGCGTTTTACCCAAGAATGCTACGGACCGATCAACTGTTTAGTTTGGCACAGTAGTAAACACGATGAACCTATTTACTTGGTGAGTAATCTGAGTTGGGCTAAAGATATGATGGACTATTATAGCCGTCGCTTTAGCATAGAGACCCTGTTTGGGGATATCAAATCCAGAGGCTTCAATATCCACAAAGTCAAAATTGATGACCCGGATCGGCTCAATGTCTTATTGATGGTGGTTTGCATTGCTTTTCTGCTGGTCTTCGCCCTAGCTACTTTTCAAGCTAAACTACAAGGGTATTTGCCAAAGTTCTTACGAAAAGATCGCATCAGTGCCTATTCCTTCTTTCAGATAGGGCTTAGAGCTTTTCAGTTCTTCATCAAGCAGCAACTAAGAATATTCCCCCAATATGTCAACAACTACCAGCAGTTTATTTGTGTACGGCAATGAAGCTGGTATCAGCCAAATGACATAAAACAGACTTTTAACTCCGCGGATTTATTAGGAAATAGCAGTAACAATAGTCTGTAGAGTTTCAAGCGGTAATGCAGCCGTAGTTGTATAATGCTTGGTACTGCGGCGAATTTTGGTAAGGTTCGGGGACTATTCCGAACTCGCTAAAAAATCTATGCAACAGATGTTCATTGCAATATTGGGTTTTAATGCTTGAAAGGGAAAACGTTTTTCTTTCTTGTGCTGTTTGCGGCCAGGCGTGTGCTGCTTTGGCCAGTGATACAGCCGTTAAACTAGCATTTACGTGGGTGTGTATCTTTTGCTCGCTACGCGCTTGGCACTCCGTCAGGCCAGTATGCTGTTTGGCATCTCGGTAAAGGAACTCAATCTGGAAACGCAAGCGATAGCATTCCAGCACTTTAGTCCCATCCATCGTGGGATCAGTAGCAAAGAAGGCTTCGGCTCTCAAGGTGCCATCTTTTTTGGTGATATGCACGATGACACACTTCACTAGCCGATGCAATGCTCTCACATAGATCTTTCCTTCATAAGCTACCGCGTTGTCTTCAATCAGGCACGGGGTGAAGTGGGCCGGATTGAGTCTGAGCCGATCTACTCGCCCTTCGTATTTGGACGGTCTGCCTCTGCGTTTGGGCTGTGGCCCTAGACAAGGATACTGTAGCACTGCGTTGCTAGGCAACTTACTGATAAGTGTGAATCCCTGTGCGGTGACTGTGTTAACAAACGGCTCTCTCCAAAAATAGCCATCCGCTACAATGGTAGAAGAGATCGCTTTCAAAGTATCCGTCTGATCTGCCACCAAGCCAGCATAATAGTCTAGTAGCGAATCGTAGCGGTCTTGTCCAATGGTTTGCTTGGCATACAGGTGCATGGCCGTACGACTTTCTAATCCTACGCTGGCAAAGCCGCTGATCTCAAGGCCGTACTTGGTGGCGTTGGCGCAGCCTGACCAAAAGTAGCTGGCCCCTGGTGTATGCTTACCACTCTTGGGTAGATAGCTGGGGTCAAAGGCAATGATGCGTTCCTCTTCGGGCAACGATAAGATTAACTCCTCGTTGAAGTGCTCGAAGGCAAACTCGCTTTCGTAGCGCACCCGGTAAGTGGCTTCGTTGAAAGAACCGTAACGCGACAGGTTCTCAAAGTTATGGCGACCGCGAATAGTCAATAGTAAAGGCATCAAATGAATCATAAAGTTCTTCTGCCACTTGCCAATGTCTGGCATTTTATCCAATATTAGTGCTGTGAGTGTTTTTACATTCATAGGTGGAAAGTCTTCGTTTTGTCGTTTCGCAAAACCAAAACTAGACTTCCGCCTTTTTAATTTAATCTGCCCTAAAAACTCTACGGACTATTGAGTAATAGGGTGATATTTAATATTGCGGGAAACAACTACAGAATGATATGTAAATATGTCTTTGGTGAAAAGCAGGTACATTTGTTTGTCTGCTGGATTGGTACACACGCCGAATACGACAAACTTTGCAGTAAGCAAGAACAGTATATAGTAAACATCTACTAAAATGACGGAAACTTTAAAATACAAAATTATTAGAGATAGAAGCCAGTACAACGACTATTGTAAAAAATTGGAAATCTTACTGGAAGATGGACTCGAAGGTGAAAATACGCAGGAAGAAATCGATTTGCTTACGCTATTGATTGAAAAATGGGATGAAGAGCATAATTCTTTTGAAGAAGTGGATCCTATTCAACTACTGCACTCGTTAATGGCTGATCATAAAATGAGAGCAAAAGACCTCGTTGATTTGTTAGGGGTAAGTAAAGGATATGTGTCTGATATGCTGAATTGCAAGAAAGGGTTATCGAAAACAGTTATTCGCAAGCTTTCTAATCATTTCAAGGTCTCTCAAGAGGCTTTCAACAGACCTTATAAAATTATCTCTCTCATGAACGCCCGCCTCCGCAATGCCAGCGTTAATCAATGCTCGGGTAAGTTTAAGGTTGGTACTGCCAGGTAACGCTATCACTCAATGCTTGCTTTCCAGTAGTCTTGACGCTCACCTGGTTTTCACCGCCACTCAGCGTAAGCGCATGCCGAAACACCCCTGGCTCACTTTCCCTCATCTTACCTACCTTTTTGCCATTATGATACAGCATCACTGAAGACTGATTGCTATACACTTTCGCTTCCGTCTTGGCTTGCTCTCGGTTGGTAAATCTTCGGTCGGCAATATAGACCATCGGTTGCTCGCTCCACTGCGCTTGGTAGTAGTAGTAAGCGTCTTTGCGGGTCTTGCGATCAAAGCTGACCAGCCCCTTGTCATTGATGCCGATGCGGTCGCCTTCCCTTCGGTGCGCTGCCCCATTATCAAACATCAGCCAGATGAACTTGCCCCACAGGAAAGGCCTCTCCTGCAACTGCGGCCAGTGCTGCTCATGGAAGTACGCTTGCCAGCCCTCGGGATGCCAGTCCCCACCGGGGTCAGGAGCGATGAGCGAGTCTTCATGGTGGTGGATGCTGGCTCCAGCCCCGTACTCTCCCAGGGCCAGCGGGCGGTTGAGCTGTTGCCGGTGCATCTGGTCGGCCCACTCTCCTATCTCACTAGGCTCTCCGCCGTACCAGCCGAAGTACTTATTCCAGCCGATGGCATCGGTGACCTCGTTGTTGCGATTGTCCAAAAAGGTAGCCGCTACCGTCAGGCGGTCAGGGTCCAGGGCGTGGGCCAGGCTATCCAGGGTTTGCATATAGGCGTAGGGGTCGTCCCAGTCGGGCTTCACCTCGTTGTACAAGCCCCAGAAAACGATGCTGGGATGATTGTAGCGCTGGCGGATCATCTCGCGTAGCTGCTGTTTGCCCTTTTGGTGAAAATCTTCCGAGGCAATGTAACTCTGTGCCAGGTAGCCACCAGGGCCCAGCCAGGGGATTTCGGTCCAAACAATGATGCCCGCCGAGTCGCACAAGTGATAGAAGTAGTCGGCATGAGGATAGTGGGCCAGACGGACGGCGTTCACGCCCATCTCCCCCATGATCTGTAGGTCTTCTTGCATGTCGGCTTTACTGATGGCTGAACCTTTGCCTGCCCTGTCCTGGTGGCGGTTCACCGCCTGCAAGTCCAGATACTCTCCGTTCAGAAAAAAGCCGCTGTCGGCATCCAGGTGAAAGTAACGCAGCCCCAGCGGCTGAATGCTTTCTTCCAGCACTTCTCCGGCTTCGTTTTGCAGGCTTACAACCGTCTGGTAGAGGTACGGATCGCGCCGACCTTGCCAGAGGTGGGGTTGCTTTATGGTTAGTTGATGAGTAAACGAAGCATTGGTGTTAGCCTGGATGGTTTGTTCTTGCTGGGCCTGGGCCACAGTTTGTCCGGTGGTGTCCTGTACTTTCACTTGCACGGTGTAGGCACCTGTAGGTAAAGTATTGGATACCAAGGTAGTGACCGTAATCTGGGCTTGTGCCTCACTGACACTGTCCTGCTGGATGTATACTCCCGAGGATGCATAGTCTAATGGACTGATACAGGTAGCAGGTTTCACCAGC
Organism: Cyclobacteriaceae bacterium; assembly: GCA_965217305.1. GTDB lineage: Bacteria > Bacteroidota > Bacteroidia > Cytophagales > Cyclobacteriaceae > Tunicatimonas. The sequence continues at coordinate 1,611,904 of CBDCHN010000011.1, read as the reverse complement.
AGGTGCACCGGGCGGTAGAGTCCTCCGTAGTGGTTGAAGTCGCCGGTCAGGGGCATTAGGCTGGCATCGTAGGCGTTGTTGACCTTGACCGACAGGGTGTTGGTGGTATCCAATTTGATTAGCTCGGTGATCTCAAAGCAAAAGGCAGTGTAGCCCCCTTCGTGGCGACCAGCGAATTGGTGGTTAACGAAGACATCGGTCACCGCATTGCTGCCCTCAAAGAGCAGGAACAAGCGTTGATCTCGATAAGCAGCAGGCAGCCTAAGTTCTTTCTCGTACCAGGCGGGTCCCCGGTAGTAGTCCAACTCTCCGGCCAGGGCATCTTCGGCGTTCCAGGTGTGGGGTAAGTTTACCTCTTGCCAGGGTGGCTGCTTTTGCATGTTGTACGCATAGCCTTTGACAAAGCGCCAGTCCTGGGTGATGAGGCTGTCGGTGGTTTGGGCAGACAGAAACGAGGGCAGCAGCACAGACAGTAGCAAAAAGAATTTTGACATAGTTAGGTTTAGGTTTTTACAATCTCTTGAATGTCTATCTCGTACATCTGGCGCTTACCGCCTTCGTGGGTAGAATCAAAGTAGACTTTGGTGCCCTGCGGATTACAGCGGGGGTGCAGATCACAGCGCCACTCCCCGCTAAACTTCTCCGGCTCATGAAACTTGCCTAGGATGACTTTGCGCTGGCTGGGCACGTGATATAAGTAGAGCTCCTGCATCCGCTCCTTGCCTTGCGGATAGGTGTCGTTCAAGATCCATTCATCGTTGGTATTCGGCACATAGGTGTTGTGCCCGTTTACCGTCATAGCCTCCTCTCCTACTACCTGGTACTGCTTGGTTTTGTCTTGGAACAGGTAGAAGGCTTTTTGTTGCTTATCTTCCGGTGGGGCCGCCTCCGGTTCGGCCCAGGCACATAAAGCGTCATCGCCTTTCCAGATGAAGTGAGAGAACTGTCCCGAATCGTTGAGCGCGTAGAGATCACTGCCGTCGGTGTTCACCGTGATGGCTCTTGTCACGTACAGGTCATCGCCTTGTAAATCCTTGCCCGTGCCCTTGCGGTATTCTTCCGGGGTGGGATACGGACGTGAGCGGTTCAGGAAGATCATGCGGCTGCCCGATGGATTCACCAACAAGTGGTTGATCCAATGGTAGTTATCAGTCGTTGAGCCTAGCGGACGCTCTAGCGTTGAGAGGTCAGCGTAGGATAAGATCAGTGTATGCTTTCCGCTAGCCAAGTCCAGGCGGTAAATGCCCGTATCTTCCGGGGCTTTTTCGGGCACGCTGGTATCTTCAGTGGCGTAACCGTAGCCGGGGCGGAAGAACTGCAAGCGGGCAAAGTCGATGCCAAAGCCAGTCTGCCCATCTGGACTCAAAGTATAGATCGGCTTGGGCAGGATACGCTGCTGTCCAGTCTTGACATTATGGATGATGCTGACAAACTGATCTTCCAATCTGGCATTCCAGATCACTTCTTCCGAAGAGCCAGGCAGCCACTGTAGCATACAGCCCTGCTGCCAGCCCCAGGCGCTGCTCTGCCCTAGCTTGATCCATTTGTTGCTGTTCTCCAGGTCAATCAGACCCACTTGTAAGTTGTCTTGAGGCGTGGGGGAGCGGAAGAACAGGTCTACCTGATTGCTCAAAGCGTAACGGCCACTTGCACTGACCTGCTGCTTGTCGTAGTAGCCAAACCAGTGCTGATGGGGGCCGGTGGTGAGTTGTTTGACTGGTAGCTTGCCGCTGAGGTCTATCTTCTCGGTCGCTTGGTAAATAGAGCGGCCCAATGCCAAGAGTCCGGCTCCTGCCATTGCACTCTGCTGCATAAATATTCTTCTTCTCATAGAGTTTGTACTGATTGAAGTTGGTTTCTAAATATCTGTTGGTGGCTGTCATAAAGACTGAGCTTTACCCACTTGCTCTCTTTCATAGGAATGTTGATAAAATCAACGGCACCGGTTTGGCAAGTCAGCGTCAAAGACGCTTTTGTCGGCACTATGAAATTCTTTTCTATGGGCACGTCCGATACCTGCGAAACCGTGGTGTCTTCGTGATAGAAGGTTAAAATTCCGCCTTCCGGCGCGTACTGGGTAGTCCAAATATGGGTAGAAGAAGAGTAAGCGCGGTCGTCTACCAAAAAGACCGTGCTTATTTTACTCAACTCAATTGTCAGATTTGTCGCATTTTCTATGTGGATAACTGCTTTGATCTCTAGGTTTGATTGGTCGGGGGGAGGTGGCAGTATAGACACTTCCACCACTTTTACCGCCAAGGGTGACTTCTGGCCTTCGCTGCAACGGGTGAATAGCCAGCAGAACGCTAAAAAAGCAGAGACAATGAAAAAAACTTCATTGCCTCTGCTTTTGCCTAATTCCATATCTTTACATAATCTAACGTCAGTTATTCTAGGTTTCTAAAAATAATACAAAATCAAGCGGCATGTAGCAGTCGGCCACGATCTTCAAAAGCAATGATTCGCGGATGCTGATCGGCAAAGGTGTAAGCCAGCAGGGCAGCAAAGACGTTGCATAGATAGTTAATAGGGGCCCGATGGCGAGTATGCTCTAAATCAATGAGACCTACGCACTGGCCAAAGACTGACTCAATGAGTCCGCGATGACGATGATAATAAGCGTCCTTTTGATGGACAATAGCATCTTTCTTTCCGTTGCGGCGCATCTTGGCCCTTAGGTCTACCCCTTTGCTAAGTAACTCTTCTTTCAGGGTGCTCAAATAACCTTTGTCGCCGTATACTTTTCCTTCTACTTCTTTGAGCAGGTAGTTCAACACCTGGTGATTGTTGTCAGCTACGTTGCCTGCCGTGAGCAGAAAGTTGACTAGCTGTGCTTCCCGGTTGATGACTACGTGCATTTTGAAGCCGTAAAACCAACCTAACGTGCCCTTGCCTTTGCTGGCCCAATCAGCCATCACTTTGTGTTGTGCTTCTCGTTTGATGTGACAAGCTTTCAAAGGTTTGCTGTCAATGTAGTTTTCTGCTAAAGCGGGCTGGCAACGGCTTTTGAGCAACAGATAGAGTTCCAGCACTACGTGCGGGATCAGGGCTACGAAGCGTTCATAGCAAGGGGCATCAGGAAGCCAGCTTTGAAAAGTCTTCAGCACATCTTGACAATAGAAGTATTTGAAGCATTTGCGTCCCGAATGATGATAAGCAATTAGGGTCGTTATGACTTCGCTTCGCGCAAAGCGTGAGTGGAAGGCAGGGACAGGCAGGCCTTGAAGAGCCGTTTGCTGAGCTAAATCCAGTAGGAAGTCATCGGTTTCCACAAAAATTTCCGTTAGTTTTGTTGTTGTCAAGATTTGCATGATTCTTTGTTTTGTACAATGAAGATTTAATTCCACTGCAAATCTTGACTTTTTTACGCTTCTACGCAACTCAACGCCCTCTCATTCAGCAACTTCCAGAATAACTGACGTTAATCTACAAAGCACTTCATAGGATAAGTAGCCGTACTGACATCCCCCTTGATGGCTTTAAAAGCTTCGGTAGAAAGTACGGCGGTCATAGGAGCGTCGGGAGGCAGCCCTGCTCCGATGTAGGTCCACTGAAGGTTATCTTCGTAGTAGAATTTAAGATGACCACTTCGCCAGTCAAGCTTCCACTTCTTGTAGGAACCCTCATTGAGAGGTGTTGAAATCTTCTTGTTGGTAGATATATGACCAGGCTCCCCGTTGGCAGCTCCCCAGTGAACGGTGGCAACGTAAGAAGAATTGTAGCCATACGTCTCTACAATGTCCAGTTCGTTGTTTCCGCCCCCTTCACCGTAGTTCTTTGTCCAGAAGCTTCCCTGCACGCCTTTCCAAGAGGGGGGTATTTTGAATCTTGCCTCATACCATCCGTATCCAAACTGGTCCTTAGAATCTATCCTTCCGCAGTAGATCCTATTCCCTGATCTGGTGATTTTCAGCGTAAGGTGACCCTCATTGGTATACACGTGATCACCCCCATGCCACTGCCACGAGAAACTGGCATCGCTTGTGCCATTTCCTTTGGTGACTTTTGTCCATTTGTTGCTGTCAAAAGAATCAGAATTGTCAAAGAGCAAAAGTTGATTGCTATTCATCGGGGTGTTGGACAGGAGGTTTTCTTGAGACAAGACCAAAGCCTCATCTTCCTCTGCCAGAAAACTACATCCAGAGAAGATGAACGCAGATAACAAGAACAATACTTTAACCATATTCTTCATAATTTTATAGGTTATTTGTTTGACATCTGTAGGAATTCATGTTCATGGTTCAGTCATTGGTCAGAAAAACATCGTCTGCAAAACCGTATGAGTTGTTTACCGAAGTAGAACTCCATATCCGCAAGGTCACCGAGGTATTGTTCGAGCCGGTGGTGAAGGTGACCGTCAGTGGCTCGTAACTTTGGCTAGTGGTGCTACTCGATACATTGGAGCCACCGAAGTTTTCAGCCCGGAAGTGTATCCTACCACTTGCCGCTTTCACATACGCTGTAGCGATGTAAGTAGTGTTTGGCGCAAGGCCGGTGATTGTCTGTCGCACGTTGCCGTTAGTCGATGGGCTGCCAATGCTGGCCGCGTATGATCCTGTCCGGGCATCCGAAGAACTTGTCGAGGCAGCACCGCCAATTATCCAATTGTTTAGTGACCCGCTTTCAAACCCGTTGTTTCTCACATTGAAAGCTTGCTCGATGAAGAAATCGTCTATGTATCCATGAGAGTTCGGAGCATCGGTAGAGGTCCAAGCTTTGAGATTAACACTGGTGTTGGCACTGCCAGTCCTGAATGGGATAACCATTTTCTTATATTGCGCGTCCTGCGAAGTAATAGAAGTGCTTGTGCCCCCAAAATTCTCGACCCTGAATCTGATTTGCCCGTCAATCATTTTGATATAAGCTGAAGCGGCATAGGCGGTATTGGGCAAGAGACCAGATACCGTTTGCTCAAGACTTCCATACGAACTTGCTGTTCCTAGCCTAGCAGCAAATGAGCCTGTTTTCACATTATTACTCACAATTGAGGCATCGGAGCCGACTGTCCAACCTGAAAGATTTCCCGCTTCAAAACCTGCATTATTTACAGAACCGCTGCTTCCACCGCCCGTAATGTTAACCTCACTTCTGTCAATTACCCATGGATCGTTCATAAGTTGAGTATCATTGGTATGCCGGTGAATAGCGAAATTGCAACACCAGGACATCCAGAATACTACTTCAGGATAAATATTCTTTATACCAGTATTAGGATGTGCCGATCCACCGTCTAGTAGCTTCATATTGTCTTCTTGCACGAAGCTAGCAGAAGATGAATTCTTGACAGGTCCCCATTGAGTAAAGCCAATGGGTTTGCCCGCGGCTTTAAGGGTGTTGTATTCGGTAAGCGGAAGAAATGAATTATTTAAAGCCTGGGTTGGCTGGGTAAATGCGGAGAAGCCGATAATATCGACAAAGGCGTCACCCGGGTAGTATGCAGTGCGTGAAGGCTCTTGGGCACTTGGCTCATACACCCAAAGTAGATTATTGAGTCCTTTTACATTCGTAAAGTAATTGTACAAATCTTTGTATAGCTGTTTGTATTGCGAAGTGCTAGCATTTAGCCTGCTCCACCAGAACCAATTACCGTTCATCTCCGGATAGGGGCGGAACATAACTGGTATATTCAAATCTTCCAGTTCCTGGAGTCCTACCGCGATCTCGTCCCACTGTTCGTACAGAGCATCATAACTAGAATTGCCCGGCCCTGAGGTGGTAGAGAGGAGAGTATTGATATCTACCGCTCCGTTGCGACCGAAAGATAGATTCGCCGGATTGTTCAGATTGGCGTTGATGTGAACAATACCGCCCAGATTGTGGTATTCAATTGCTTGATTGTTTACGGCTTCAATCTCAAATGTGTAGGGTGCATATTTCGGTGATACCGTGCCAGTCGTTTCGCTCCAAAGGGTGCCACTTTTCCATGACAAAAATAAGGGTTGATTCTTAGCCTACTAACTTTTTCTTTTTTCTGAGTGAGTCTCCTTCTAACGGGATTTGGTGTGCTGCATAAACGAGCCTGTCAAGGATAGCATCAGCAATGGTTCCTTCACCGATGATTCCATGCCACTGAGCTACCGGTATTTGGGAGACGACAATGGTAGACGCCTTTCCGTAGCGGTCTTCCAGGATATCCATTAGGGCTTGCCGGGCGTACTGATCGAACTGACTTAGTCCAAAGTCGTCCAGGATCAGCAAGTGCATCTTCTGCAATCTTTTGAGCAACTTGATATAGCTACCGTCCAGTTTGGTAATCTTCACTTCTTCCATCAGGCGGGCCGTATTGTAGTACTGCACTTTATAGAGCATTTGACAGGCGGATGTGCCAATGGCTTGTGCGAGATAGCTCTTTCCTACCCCGGTAGAACCAGTGAAGATGATGTTTTCGGCTTGTGGCAAGAACTGTAGACCCAATAGCCGTTCAAACTGGTTTTTATCCAGCTTTCGTTTACTGGTATAGTCAATGTCATGCGTGGATACCGGTAGTCTGAACCCCGCCTGTCGGATGAGGTTTTTGATCTTTCGGTTCTGCCGGTCTTCCCATTCCTGATCTACCAGCAGGGCAGTGAACTGGTCCTGGGTGTAGTCCTGATAGAGGTGTTCAGTCAAGCTCTGGTGATAGGTACTGGCCATGCCGAGTAGCCGTAGCTGTTTCATCTTTTCAATCGTCGTCTGCTGATTCATAAGTATAGTTGGTTTGGTGATTACTGATAAGCTTGTGCACCCCGGATATTGGCATGGGGGGCAATGTGATCGTCGGTGAGTGGTTCTTCTATCGCTTGTTCATCCATCCGGTTCTTCAGAATGTTCTCAATAATCCGGTAGCTGTACCGACTGGCGGTTAACCCTATCTGGCAGGCTCGGCTAAGTCGCTCCTCCCCGTAGGCTTTAGCTAATGAGAGAATACCCTGGGCTTGCTTGTAACCCAATTCAGGGTAGGCATACTGGCCGATGAGTTTGGCGATATACATTTCTACGCTGGCACTAATAGCTGCCCCCCGTTTAGCGAAAAACGTGGCATTCCAAGAAGCGTAGTAGCGGTGCGTGCTGGCCAGATGTTCTTTGATCGTCGTGTACCGACCGGGCCTGCCATCTCGCTGGTGCAGGGCAATACGTTGCCGATTGTGAAATATCTCGACAACATCTCGAGTGTACTCTATTTTGACCTCTTGGCCTACGTAGCGGTGGGGCACACTATAGTAATGCTTATCGGCTGAGAAAAACACATGTCCCATTTTCTGTACCTTTCCCCGTAGATAATGACGAATACAATAGGCACTGGTGGGCAGGGCAGAGAGCAAGGGCTTTTCTATTTCCAGAAAGAGTTCTTTGCGGCTGTAGGGCAGATGCTGAAACCGATATCGATTATATTTATCTAACAATACAGCAATCTGCTCGTTGAGGGCAGTGATCGAAAAGAACGGCTGATCCCCTAGAGGATAGAATATGCGTTGGTAGACCAACCTTACCGCGTTTTCTACCAGCGCTTTGTCCTGCGGATGATAGGCTCGTGCCGGATCAACCACACAGCCGTAGTGCATGGCAAAGCTCTTAAGCGTCTTGTTGATTTGCGGCTGGTACTTGCAACTCTTACTCACCGCCGCTTTCAGGTTATCCGAGACAATGGCTACCGGTACTCCGCCGTAGAACGACAGGCAGATGGCCATCGCTGCAATGAAGTCCTCCCGGCTCTGAGAGGGTACGGCTGTCACAAACGTATGCTGGCTGGCCGGAAGAATGGCTACAAATACCTCTACCGTTTTAACTTCACCGGTAGTCCGATCTACGATAGAGAGCTTTTTACCCGTGAAATCTACGAACACCTTCTCCCCGGCCTTATGTTCTAACTTTCCGCTAACCTTCTTACGCTTCTGCCATTGCCGAAAGTAATATACAAACTGCGTGTACTGATAGCCTTCCGGATGCACTTCCTGATAGACGTGCCATAGGGTTAGCAAAGTACAGCCCGGTTTGGTAAGCTCTTTCTGATAGTGGGGAAAGTGGCTACACAACTGCTCGTACAGTACCTGGTCGTAATTAGTCTGTACCGGAAAAAGCGATTCAAAATCTGCTTCTTCCATATCCAGAAGCTCCTGCCAGCTACGCTCTAGCGAAGTCAAAAACTGAACGTAACTGTTAACCGTGTTGCGACTAATGTGTAGGTACTCGGCAATCCTGCGATTGCTTTTCCCTTTTTGTTTGAGGATAATCAATTGTCGGAGATCCATGAGGTCTATTCGTTTGGCTGACATCGTTTTTGATGCCATGTTCTGAAATAGTCATGGAAAAGTGGCACTCCGGAAGCGAAATCATTGGCACAACTTGCTCCGAAATCATTGGCACTATATCAGCGAAACGCCTGGCACTCTTTCGCTCGTTTTATGCAGTAGGGCGGACCAACACGGCCATCGTATTTGAACCCGATGATAGTCGGCCATTTTCCGGTATCGTCAAAGACCTGCTTCAGTTCATTAGCCGGGTCGTTGAGAGGCACTATGTTTGTGCTGAATTCAGCAAATTGGCCTGAAAGCAGACGGTTTGATGTGCCGGTACCTAACCCACTAAGATAACGTCAGTTATTCTGGAAGTTGCTGAATGAGAGGGCGTTGAGTTGCGTAGAAGCGTAAAAAAGTCAAGATTTGCAGTGGAATTAAATCTTCATTGTACAAAACAAAGAATTATGCAAATCTTGACGACAACAAAACTAACGGAAATTTTTGTGGAAACCGATGACTTCCTACTGGATTTAGCTCAGCAAACGGCTCTTCAAGGCCTGCCTGTCCCCGCCTTCCACTCACGCTTTGCGCGAAGCGAAGTCATAACGACCCTAATTGCTTATCATCATTCGGGACGCAAATGCTTCAAATACTTCTATTGTCAAGATGTGCTGAAGACTTTTCAAAGCTGGCTTCCTGATGCCCCTTGCTATGAACGCTTCGTAGCCCTGATCCCGCACGTAGTGCTGGAACTCTATCTGTTGCTCAAAAGCCGTTGCCAGCCCGCTTTAGCAGAAAACTACATTGACAGCAAACCTTTGAAAGCTTGTCACATCAAACGAGAAGCACAACACAAAGTGATGGCTGATTGGGCCAGCAAAGGCAAGGGCACGTTAGGTTGGTTTTACGGCTTCAAAATGCACGTAGTCATCAACCGGGAAGCACAGCTAGTCAACTTTCTGCTCACGGCAGGCAACGTAGCTGACAACAATCACCAGGTGTTGAACTACCTGCTCAAAGAAGTAGAAGGAAAAGTATACGGCGACAAAGGTTATTTGAGCACCCTGAAAGAAGAGTTACTTAGCAAAGGGGTAGACCTAAGGGCCAAGATGCGCCGCAACGGAAAGAAAGATGCTATTGTCCATCAAAAGGACGCTTATTATCATCGTCATCGCGGACTCATTGAGTCAGTCTTTGGCCAGTGCGTAGGTCTCATTGATTTAGAGCATACTCGCCATCGGGCCCCTATTAACTATCTATGCAACGTCTTTGCTGCCCTGCTGGCTTACACCTTTGCCGATCAGCATCCGCGAATCATTGCTTTTGAAGATCGTGGCCGACTGCTACATGCCGCTTGATTTTGTATTATTTTTAGAAACCTAGAATAACTGACGTTAAGATAGTACCACAGGTCCTTTGTCTCCTGCGAAGCATTGGGGTTTGCTGGTTGTCCGGCCACATACGCCATTTGGAGATCGTCGGTTAGCAGTCGCGCTTCGTTCAGGTCATTTTTTTGCAAGCTGTTTTCTTCTATATCCAGTACTGCGTCGCTGCAAGCGGTAGCTATGAGAAGAAATGAGAGAATAGACCTAATTAGGGAATAATTGTTAGTATCACGCGCCTGCACGCGAGCACTGCTAGCTGTAGCCTCGCTGCGAACTGCTAACCCGGAAATTGTGTAATGCAGTGCAGGTGAGCATGACCCGATCTCGGAAGTCTGCGGCAAAGTGACGGCAGCGTTCTTTGACAACGCGACAGCGCTTCACCCCGCTGATGGCATGCTCCACCACCACACGGTAGCGACTCACCCACTGATTGAATTTTTTGTCTTGCCTGGTAAGTTCGCCTTTGTAAGGCTTCTTGATGGGCAGCAGCGTGATCACTCCTTCAGGCTGATAACCTAAGTAGCCTAGATCCAAGCGAAGACGACTATTTTCAGGAAATTGGCAGGCTTCCTCATCGGCAATCTTCTTGTCATGTACCCGGCCTTCATAGGTTTCGCTCAAGTACACGATTTGCTGATTATCCCGGCACATCAGATTGTTCTTGACGGTATGATCCTTTTGCTTACCACTATAGTGATCTTGCTGATTATCATCGTCTTGCGAGCGTTCTACGGCACGTTCCAGGGCTTATATTTTACCGGAAGCGACTACATCGGAAAGGGGGGTATTGCCCCGGCATCCAACGGACTTCCCAACAGGGAACTATCTTGGGAGAGCACCACCCAGTTTGACATCGGATTAGATGTTACCGTCCTGAGGAACAGAGTGTCGCTGGTGGCAGATTATTACGTAAAGAATACCGACAATTTGTTGTTTGATGTTCTCTTGCCCGCTTCTTCCGGCTACAACTCAGCGCTGGTCAACCTAGGCGAAGTGCAAAACAAAGGCTTCGAATTTGCGCTGAACACCAACAACCTGACCGGTGCTTTCGGGTGGTCTACCTCTTTTAACATAGGGTTTAACCGAAATAAAGTTGTTGCACTGCCGGAAGGGGAAGATATTTTGACCGGGCTGGCCATACTGCGGGAAGGCGAAGCCATCGGTACCTTTTATGGATTTCAGTACTTAAGGGTGTTTCCTACCGACGCCGACAACGTGAACGAACTCCGGCTAGACAGTCCTACCGGCACCATTTACCAGGGTGGGGATGTGGAATTTCTAGATGTGGACGGCGACAACGTGATCAACAACAGTGACCGGGTGATCATTGGCAACGCCAATCCTGATTTCACCGGTGGCTTCACCAACAATTTCTCTTACAAAGGTTTTGACTTGAATGTGTTCATGAATTTCTCTTATGGCAACGACCTCTCCAACCAGGCCCGGCGCGACCGCGATAGCCACCGCCTGGGCAACGCCGGGGGCCCCGGTACCGATGTGCTAAGAAGATGGAGGGAACCCGGTGACATTACCGAGGTGCCCCGTGTGATCCGCGGAGATGCTTTAAAAAATGGCAGGAACAATTCCAGTTATTGGATAGAAGACGGCTCTTTTCTGAGAATAAAAAACGTCACCCTGGCTTATAACTTTAGGCCTGATTTTCTGAGCAAAATCAAGCTCAAGAGTGCCCGGCTCTATACCACGGTACAAAATCTCAGGACCTTCACCAATTACCAAGGCTTTGACCCTGAAGTGGTATCCACTTCTTCCAATGCCAACGGAGGCTCCATACAGTATGGCATTGACAACGGATACTATCCACTGGCTCGGAGTATCATCTTTGGTGTCAATTTGGGCTTTTAAAAAACTTCTAAGTATAAACGATATCACTATGAAAATGAAATATACTTATATCATCAAAGCATGTCTGCTTAGTACCCTACTAATGGGGTCAAGCGCCTGCGAAGTACTGGACCTGAAGCCTGTCAGTGAGATTTCTCAGGAAAACTTCTGGCAGACCCCGGATGATGTAGAATCGGCCGCCATCGCGCTCTACGATGGGATGCAAAGTGGCCTGATCTGGACTTCGGTCTGGGGAGAAGTCCGGGCCGATGTGTTCAGTAGAACGCAGGGCAATGTGGTAGCTGACCTGAGCGAGGTGCTAGACAACCGGCTATCTGCTTCCTCTACTTTTGGCACCTGGGCTCCCCTCTATAACATCATCAACCGAGCCAACTTGTTGCTCTTCAATATTGAGGTTATCCCCGGTTTGACGGAAGGTAAGAAAAACCAGTATCTCGGAGAAGCATATTTTGCCCGGGCAATCAGCTACTACTTCGCGGTCAGAAACTGGGGCGATGTGCCTCTGGTGACGGAACCCTTCCTCTCTGCCTCTGCCGACTTTGACGTACCCCGTAGTCCCAAAGCCCAAATCTTTGCCCAGATTGAATCTGACTTGGAAATGGCCGTGGCACTACTACCAAGCGCTTATACCAGCGAACTTGAAACCCGGGGACGAGCCACTAAAGGGGCCGCCCAAGCTTTGCAAACCGATGTATTCCTCTGGATCGCCCAGCTGGAAGGCGGGGGTGCCCCCTATTTTCAGCAGGCAATTGTGGCAGCGGATGCGGTCATCAATAATGGCTTGTATGCTTTGTTGCCTACCGACCAATACAATACCCTGTTTTTCACTAAGAATACCCGGGAAAGCATCTTTGAACTTCAGTTTGATGTTAAAAACAATGAGTTGCAAGATCCTAACAGTTCCGGAGGTAACCATGCCCCGGCGGCACTGACGCTGGCTCAGCCTTTCAACAACTTTGACCGTCTGGCCATTTCTCAGCAGTTCTTAGATGCTACGGAACCAGGTGATCTCAGATTGGAATACTTTACATTTAACCTAGATACCGAGGCGCCCCGCTTTCTAAAATACCCTGGTACACCCACGGGCACCAACGAGTTTGTGTTTCTGGATGCTAATATCATCTTTTATCGCGTGGCTGATATATTGTTGCTGAAAGCGGAGGCACTCAATGCCCTGGGCCAGACTGCGGAAGCCACTGCTATCGTCAATCAGATAAGAAACCGCGCTGGGCTAGCCAATACCACTGCCACCTCACCAGAAGAAGTGAAAGCAGCAATTTTGCAGGAAAGATACATAGAACTGGCGGCCGAAGGCAAAAGGTGGTTTGATCTGGTAAGGAACGGGGTGGCCGTGGAAACAATAGACAACATCAACGATCCGGCGAATGTGCTCTGGCCGGTTCGCGAAGATATTATCGAGCAAAATTCTGCTGTTGAACAGAACAGTTTTTATAAGTAAAACGCAAAATATACCCAAATGAAAATTTCCTTCAACCATATAAAAAAGCAGTTCGCAATAGGCTTGATTGGCATGTTAGGGCTTACAGCCGCCTGCGACCCGACCTTTGAGTACGAGCCTGGTCCCCGGCCTAATAGTGAATTGGGTGTAGACATGCTGACCTTCATTCAGACCAACGAAAACTTTACTTCGCTACGGGCGGCGGTAGCCAAGGCAGGGCTGGACGAAGCACTGAGTGGTAGCGGCCCCTTTACCCTGTTCGCTCCCAATGACGAGGCCTTTGCGCAGTTTTTAGGAGAACAGACCCTGGATGATTTTACTCCCGAAGCTCTGAACACGCTGTTGCAATACCATGTGCTGGGCCAAAAATTGCTTTCACCCGGTGCCTTGACGGAAAGCAACGAAACCTTTGAGACGCTTTTGCCCGGTGAAACCATACAGTTGCGGATTGATAATGACTTCCGTTTATACGCCAACGATAACCGAGTCAGAACCTCCAACCTGGAGCCTACCAATGGGGCCATCCATGTGCTGGACCGGGTGTTGTCTCCCTAAAAATGAAAAACAGCCACAAGCTTTTAGTCGTTTGCTGGAGTATTCTTCCCATTTGCAGCAAATCCTACGGACAAACGAATGTTCACTGGTCTGAACTTCAGCAAGAAGTTCAGATGATAGATTCGCTGTATGAGAATTTGTACGTCTTTCTATTTCGTCTTTATGACCCTGAAACCGGGGGATTTTACGAAAGCATACCTAAAGAAGGAGAACTTCGGGCAGGCACGCCCCGGATAGAGTCTACTGCTCGGGGCATTACCATGTTGGATAAAGCCGGTATACTAGATGAACTACCTGAAGCAGTATGTCAAAAATTCATCGTTTTTTTTCAAAATCATCAAGACGCTGCCTCTGGTTTCTTTGAGGATTTGCAGGAGCAGCGGAGCGCGTACGAGCGCCGGGGACGCGCTTTGAGCTATTCGGTAGCTGCATTGGAAAAGCTAGGAGCCACACCGCGGTACCCGTTGCCCGGGGAAAAAAGTGATCAGCCCGGTATGGCGCACTTGCAATCAGTACCGGACTTTCGCGTTTGGCTGGATAGTTTGCCCTGGGAGCATTCCTGGAGTGCCGGGAGTATACTGTCGGCACAAAGTACCCTGATGGATCAATTGCCCGAGCCTTTGCGCAGCAGCATTGTTGACTGTCTCTTTGCTTACTTGAAAGAACATCAGCATTCCTCAACGGGGCTCTGGGGAGGAGGGCTACCCTACGTGCAAATTTCCGGCGCATTTAAAATGAGCATGATATACGAAGCTTTTGGACAGCCTATGCCCCGCGCCGACCGCATTTACAAAAGCCTGCTAACGTGCATGCGCGAAGAAGTCTGCCAGGATGCCACTTGGGTACGCAACCCCCTGCATTTACTCCGGGTCATCCAACCACAACTAGCGGCTTTGCCCGATACTGAGCGGCAGGAGATTGTCTGGATAGCAATCTATAATATCAGTCAGTTTGTTCGGCCAGACGGTGGTTTTGCCAGAAATCTGGACCAGGGCTATGGCGTCACCGACGGCTGTTCGCAGGCAATGAAAACCCGGGATGCGCTAAGAGAGCTAGTTGGACTAGAAGAAAAACCTTTTCCGGCAGGAAAGTATTTTTTACACTTTTAATCATACAGCATGAACCGACGAGAAATCCTTAAATCCATAGGACTGGGAGCTATCTATGCCTTTTCTCCTTGGCCTGGCCATTTTGCTTACGCTTCAGGAGAAGTAGCTAGCAAAGGCTATTTCTTATCACAAAAGGAGGATGTATTGCGATTTCTAAAAACCACCCAGTTCGACGATGAGGGTTGGGGCCGCTGGAAGTACAACATCCTGATGGAGCGAAAGTTCGGCCTGGAATCCTCAGCCATGGGCATACAAATACTGGATATGCTGGGTGCTTTGGAAAGTGTACCCAAAGCCGAGAAGAAGCAGGCTATCCGGTTTTTTCAGTCTACCTGGAACCCCGAAGAGCTGTATTATATTGACCCCCTGGTCAGCAAGCAGGACCGGGCTGGTGATCACCACTCTTGGGAACATATCTGGGCCCACATGTCGGGCGCCGCCGAAAGCGCACTCAGAATATTAGGTGCCCAACCCAAGTCGAGAGGTAGTAAGGCTCCCTTCGTAGACTTACACCAAGTGGATATCGGAGACTGGATACTGAGTCTTGGTTGGAAGAACCCCTGGCTGTACGGAGAGCATTTTTCTAAAGTAGTTAAACACTACTGGCACAACCTACCTGCTTCCGAAAAATCTCTGGAAGAACCGGTCATCAAAAAGGCTTTTGCCACGCTGGAAGAACACGTGATGGACGCCAACACCGGGCTTCCTATCAAGCAGGGTTGCGAAAAAATGGAAGTAGGTATGGCCGGTTTGTTTAAGCTGATCAGTGCCTACCAGACGGTGGGTAAAGAAGTGCCCTACGCAGAAAATGCTTTAGATTCGGTATTGAAGCTACAAAAACCCAACGGTCAGTTTGGTGAAGGAGAGAATTCACCCATGACCATCAACTGGGATGCGATGAAAGTGATAAAAGACCTCAACCAACAGTTATCAGGTAGCCATCGCTTTGCCGACATCCAGGAAGCGGGAAATAATATGTCTGATTTTCTGATCAAAGTCCATAAAAAAGAGGACGGGGGGTTTTCGTTCTACCCCCGTGCGTGCCAGTCGGTGCATAATTCGGTTCAAGTATCGAAAAAAGGGGCAGCAGGCGACATGCAAGGCACCAAATTCTGCCTCTACTGCTTCGCTTATACGGATGGGTGGAATGCTGAAAAATCGTAATAATGAGTGCTGCTCAAATGTTGATACCCTGCCCGGGATTGTAGTGGCAACTACGTAGTACCTAACGGTTATGTAGGCCACACCCGACAAGTGTGCCTGGGCGATATTACGCAAATGATTAAACCTTAAGCCTCTTGAAAAATATAGCTTTCATTTCAGTAATGTTTAGTACGGTGGTATTTTTTACCATCTGTGCACCCAACAGCGATGAAAATAATCTGTCTGATGAAAAAGAGGCAGTTTCTCAACCCAATGTATTATTTATCATATGTGATGATCTGAACGATGCTGTGGAAGGGATGGGCGGTCATCCCCAGGCCATCACCCCGAATATCAAAATGTTGGCTTCCCGAGGGATGCTGTTTACCAACGCCCATTCAAACCACCCGATCTGTGCCCCATCAAGGGCCAGTTTATTTAGCGGCATATACCCGCATAAATCAGGAGTTTTGGAATTTAATCACTGGTCAGAAAGTGCAGTTTTAAAAGATGCCGTAAGTCTCTTTGAACATTTTAAGGCCAACGGCTACCAACTACATGGCACTGGCAAATTACATGCTTTTGCCGAGGATTTCAGGGAAACCTGGACTAAGGCAAATGGCCAATATGAGTACGGCATTGAAACCGAGTATGGCCCCTTCGCTTATAATGGAATCACACATCAGGTTACGCATCCTTCTATGGCCTATCTGGATCAGTATATGCCAGACCACAATGCAAAAATGTGGACCGCCCGGGCTGAGCATAGTTTTGGTCCCCTTTCTGATGTGCCCATCATTCCGCCTAGTGAAGCAGGGGACTATCCCGGCTTTGAGGGTTGGTATATGGGAGGAAAGCAGTTCCGTTACAACAATGCCCAGGATAGGGATTCCCTTCCCGATGAAAAATCAGCCCAATGGGCGGTAGACCGATTGCTGAGCGAGCAGGCAGAACCCTTCTTGATGGGAGTAGGGTTCATCAGACCCCACACGCCGCTGTATGTGCCTAAGAAGTATTTTGATACGTTTTCTTTAGAAACGATACAATTGCCACCCTACAAGGAGAATGACCTGGACGATTGTCAAGGGTTTGTAGACTACGTAAGACGCTACGGCTTCAGCCGCTTTGATCTTTACCAGAGAGCCGGTGGCGTGGAACTATGGAAAAAATTTCTCCAGGCCTATTTGGCCAGCGTAGCATTTGTAGATGAGCAAGTGGGGAAGGTCTTGGACGCGCTGGACAAAAGCAAATATGCCGAAAATACCATCATCGTCTTTACGAGCGATCACGGATTTCACCTGGGGGAAAAGGATTACAACTTCAAATTGACCAACTGGGAAGAAGCCAGTCGGGTGCCGCTGATCATCGTGGCCCCGGGAGTGAGCCAGGCAGGCAGTAGTACCCACCATCCGGTAAGTTTAGTTGATCTCTATTCTACGTTGAATGATCTGTGTAATTTACCCAATGATCCCAACCAGGCTACCAATGGATTTTCCTTAGACGGCCATTCCCTAAAACCTTTTCTATTAGATCCGAAGCAAGCAGCCTGGGAGGGTCCGGAGGAAGCCTTGATCGCGACTTATGGCGAAACCAAAGTCAATGGAGAATGGATCATTGATGGTGAGGTGCGCTCTCACAATTTTTCGCTAAGGTCAGAAAATTGGCGCTACACCCTGTATGAAAACGGAAGTGAAGAACTATATGACCACCGAAGCGACCCCAATGAGTGGAACAACCTGGCAAGCGATCAGGATCACGCTACTATGAAACAAGAAATGCATGATAAGCTGATACAAAGGCTGAAGACAGATGCTAAACTGTAGAATAAAATACAACCTAAACACTTAAAATTGATCAGACATGAAAAAGATCACAACTATTAGACCTAATTAGAGGATTTTTCAGACCGCGCGCGTACGCGTGAGGCATTTGCAAAAGTAGCTAAAAAGGTTATTATAAGAGGATGGACTATGAAAAGATCAGACAAAACCCGAACCAGTTTATCATTCTAACTAGCCTAACGGTAGAAGAATTTGATATTCTATTACCCATCTTCAAACGCCATTGGATGAAGTATACGAAGTATCACACCTTGGAAGGCAAGAAGCGCAAACTGCCTAATCTTCGCCCCGGTAAGCCTACTCAGACCTTGCCTAGTGTGGGGGAGAAACTGTTTTTCCTGCTGAGCTACTTGAAGAACTACCCTTTGCAGCAATTCCAAGCGGCTAGCTTTTCTATCTCGCAGGGTAAAGTGAGCCAGTGGGTGAAATTGTTGCATCCCCTGCTCCAAAAGAGTCTCAAAGAGCTAGGGGCTTTGCCAGAACGCCAGGGGGAAGCCCTAGCCTCTGTGCTGGCCAAGTACGATGGGGAGGCCTTCACGATGGATGCGGCAGAACGTGCCCAGCAATTCTCACTTTGGAAAATTTAACAAAACACGCCGTCAATCCGGAAGCTTTTGTAGCGATAGCGGGGGCCGCCCCGCGGAAAGAGCTATCCAGAATCCCCCGTTTTAATGCCGCAAACGGGCTACTTTAAGGACGCAGTGCGCGGCACTAAAGAGGGGGATTCCGGCTCATTTGCGCCGCTACGCTATGCAAATGTCCGGAATGACGGTAAAATGAGAATTGCTGGCAAATAACAACCCTAGTAGAGCCAAGGGCACCATCTTGTCTCGTAGCAAGGAAATAGCCCGGGCCATCAGCTTGTAGGTAGCTTTGGTAGAAATGCCCAGCACGTTGGCCACTTCTTCGTAGGAAAGCTGGCTGTAAAATTTTAGAAACACCGCTTCCCGTTGTCGTTGCGTGAGGGTATTCAACGCCTCGTAGAGTTGCTGTTGTTGTTCCTGACTGATCTGGCGATCAATCATGATGGCTTCCGCCGATGGCTCTATCTCAAAAGTATAGGAGTCACTTACGGCCTGCCACCGGGACCTACGAGCCTGGGCCTTTAAGATGATGTTGCGCAGTGCTTTGAGCAGGTAGGGCTTGATAGCGGTGACCCGTGGTGGCTTTTTGCGCTGCTTCCACAGGTCGATGAACAGATCGTGGATACAGTCTTTCACAAAATCAGGTTGGC
This sequence comes from Cyclobacteriaceae bacterium, assembly GCA_965217305.1. GTDB lineage: Bacteria > Bacteroidota > Bacteroidia > Cytophagales > Cyclobacteriaceae > Tunicatimonas. The sequence goes on along the minus strand of CBDCHN010000011.1, from coordinate 1,593,099 downwards.
CGCAAAGCTTCACTCCGTAGTTGTAGAGTTCGGAAAAGTAGCACTTGTACAATTGCGCATAGGCCGATTCATCGCCCTGCACAAAGGCGGTCCACCAGGCTGCGCCCGACAGCGACGGCGGAGAGGCGTCTAACACCGGAGGATTTGCTGTCATTGTTTCCCGGTGGCTGATCGTCATTTTCTTCTCTATCACAAAGCAGTGCTAACAGTGAAGCTTCTATTTACCTATTAAGTTATCAATTAGCAAATATCAACCTACACGGCCTTTTCATAAAATGTCAGTATGTTTAAAAAAGAGTGTTGCAAGCGTTGGATTACACGCTACATCTTCCTGCATTGCTTTCAGATAGCCCTTTTTCTGTTGCCGTAGCAGGTTTCCGGCTACCGATATAATACTGGCTAAAGTTTTGCTGCGGGCTGGTTCTTTGCATCGGATGCGATCTTCGCGGAAGGTAGCGTCTCTGACCCAGTTATCCGCCTCAATGCTCCAATGTTGACGAATGGCTTGAGAGAACTCTCGGGGGACTATCTGCTCCAGGGAGGCATTAGAGAGATAATAACTAGTTTCTCGGCTCACTTTGCCGGTTCTGCATTGCGTACTTTCTCGCTCTACTACCACCAGGGTAGCAAACTTTGAGCTATCCCATTTTTGCTCAAAGCAGACGGCATGGGTGGGATAAAAAGAAGCTTTTCGCTCTTCTATGCGGCCGTGGCCTTTTTCTGAACTCTGATGTTCGGCTACCGGGGCAGTAAGTTTAACATGATCTTGTAAGTCTTCTAGCAACATGGGCTGGTTGGCTTTCACCTGGGCGATATAAGTACCTTGAGCATTCTGGACCATTTCTAAAGTTTGGCTTTGGGTATGTAATGCATCAAAAGTCAAGCATTGACCAGCTAAAGCATCTTCTTGCAAAAATTCTCTCACGCAGCTTATTTCACTGTCTTTAGCCCCGTGATAAAACAATCCCGGTAGGCTGATGCTACCTTGATGTAGCAAAGGACGTACGATACATAATCCCCTTTTCTCTCCCAGTACCCCATCAATGGTGCCTCTGAGTTCTTTTCCGTCAAAGCTAATCCAGCTGTTGGCAGGCAGCAAACAGGCTTGCCAACCAAAATAACGAGCATGAAAGTGTTGATAAGCAGCCGCATTCACCAGGGCCAGCAGTCTGCGCAATTGCACATCGGAGACCGTATAACTGACCGATAAGCCCAATAAAGAGCATAGGCAATCGTGATGTCGTACCAAAAACCGGTGAATCTCGGCGATGAGTACCTTACCTGCCATAGTTGCTAACAGTGCCCCAAACAACACAAAGTACAGATCATGGCGTTTGCCCCGGTTATCGCGTGGATCAATCACGTTAGCTTGCAGATAGTAGTAGTAAGTCCTACATTCGTTTTTTTAAGACAGGGTAGCATAGTTTGTTAGTTTGATAGTGGAATATCAAAATTAACAGCTTTTTGCTACCCTCTCTTTTTTATGAAAAGGCCGTGTATCAACCTACTTATTGACACCACTATTTAGTATCTCACAAAAGCAGTAGATTATTCGTACTGTTACTTCTTCGCGAGTGTGAGTATAAATTTTAGTCCATTGATTCCTTCCAGCCATCAACCTAATTTTTTTTGAGAACAACAAACCTTTGGTTACTACTGCTGTTGTAAGCGAACTAACGGCTAAAATCAACGAATGCCCGGCCTTTTGGCCCCATTGCAGGTGTAACGTTAGCCACATTTTTTCACATACTTTTTAACCCATATTACTTATGAGAAGTTGGATGACAACCATTTTTGCAGCCGTCGTCGTGGTCGGCTTGGTATGGAGCTGTAACGAAGACGACAACTTTTGGGAATCTATGATTCCTGAGACCAATGAAGAAACCACTGCCGCTCAGGTAGCAGGATATGTCTTCAAACCCGCACTGGTACCCGCTACGGATGCTAACGTGCAGCAACTACGGGTGCCCGAAGGATTTGCCGTCACCAAGTTTGCTGAAAACCTAGGAAAACCTCGCATACTCGTGGTGAGCGATGCCGGGAACTTGTATGCCTCTGATCGAGAAGCAGGGGTGGTCATGCTGATTCAAGATACCAACAACGACGGCGTGGCCGAACAAACCCAAACGGTAGCCACCATCGAGGGAGCACACGGCTTGGCGATCTACAACAATCAGATGTACGTTGTGGCCGTCAACGAAGCCTACCGGGCAGACATCAACACTGATGGCACGCTGGGTGAGCCGCAAATGATCCTGGAAAACCTGCCAGACGGCGGACAGCACCCTAATCGCACCATTGATTTTGGTCCTGATGGCAAGATGTACATTACCGTAGGAAGTACCTGCAATGCCTGCGCCGAAACCCGGGCAGAGAACGCCACGGTGATCGTGGCCAATCCGGATGGTAGCGGCCGTCGCATTTTTGCCAGCGGACTGCGCAACACCATCGGCTTCGATTGGCACCTGGAGACCCAGGAACTGTGGGGACTGGATCACGGCATCGATTGGCTGGGTGATAACGAGCAAATAGAAGAGTTGAACAGGCTGGTAGACGGGGCAGACTACGGCTGGCCTTACATTTACGGCAACGGCAAATACAACCCGGCAGACCGTCCGCCCGGGGATACCACCTATCAGCAGTATTTGTCGAAAACCACCTTACCGGTGCTCGGGTATCAGGCGCATTCGGCCCCTATGGCATTGCTTTTCTATACCGGCAATCAGTTTCCCGGAGAGTATCAGAACGATGCTTTTGCGACCATGCGTGGCTCCTGGAACCGTAGCGAACCCGTAGGATACAAGATCGTACGTATCCGCTTTGAAAATGGTGAACCTACGCAGTTTGAGGATTTTCTAACCGGTTTTTTGGTAGAAAACAACACAGCTCATTTTGCGCGTCCGGTAGGCTTGGCCTTGCGCAGCGATGGTTCTCTGCTGATGTCGGATGATACCAACGGAGTTATTTATCGCATTGCCTATCAGCCATAGCATGATGATGACAGATTTGTTGATAAAACCATCTAATCATAAACCAGCCAGGCGGTAGCCTTCGTAGATTTGTCCGTAGTGAAGCGTATCCAACGTGACTGAAAGCTCTCGGGAAATTCGTACTCGTAGGTCTCTCCGGCCCCTACGCTCACCTGCTGATATCTCATCCAGGGGCCGTGTCCCACGGGCTCAACCTCGATGGTGAAGGTCACAGCTTCTTTGGCTTGATGCGACAAGGACACGCTGCGTTGATCGTAACCGCCAATCAAGTAAGCATCCGAAGGTTGTCCCGCCTTTACCCTGCTGTCTTTCCAAGGGCCACCCCGCCCGCTCGGTTTGCCCAGCTTCCATAAGTCGTCAATCACCCCCGCCCACACGGCCGCCCGACCGTCTGGGGAAACGACGACGTGGGAATTGTCTTTGCCTTGGTTGGGGTCGATGCCGCTCATGATGAGCATTCCCCGGTAGCTGGCGTAGTCGTGGATGCGAAAGGCGTGCGAGCTGATGGGACGAATCTTGGCAAAACCGTCGGCGTTTTCGGCGGGCAGTTCGTAGAAGGTGCCGTGGCAGTTGAGCAAGTCCCGCTCGGTGGCCACCTCTCGGGCGATGCGAAGCGCCCCGGCATCGGTCAAGGGGGTAAAAGCATCCTCGCCGAGCGGCAAGCGCCACCTTCTTCCCTGGTCATCAACCACCAGCACCGAAGATTGCTCTACGGTGACCACTGACGCGGGAATGGCCATTTGCTTGTTAATTAAAGCCTCAGTCGGCGCGTCATCGTTGGGGACTAGCTGCATCTCAGCGTTGAGTTCGTAGTAACCCGAAGCTTTCTTTTCGGTGCCTTCGTACGTCCAGGCCGCCATGCCCAACGCCCTACGGTTGTCTCCCAGCCCGTAGAGCAACCCGGCAGTGGCTTTTTGATCGCTCACCTGGGCTAGGCCATCAAAGATAGCATCCGCCCGTGCGGGTCGGTCGTCCTGATCGGCGTAGTAAAAGTGGACGGTTGCCGTAGTGGGCTGATTAGTTTTCACTCGAATCCACTCTCCGACTTCATCTGCTGCAAATGACAGTTGGACCGCCGTGCCCGGAGCTACCGGGACCTTTTGTTGTGGCGTCCAGGAACCATTGCCCGCTTGATCCACTTCCAAGGTGAAAGTAACGGGTTGCTTCCCCGCATTTTGAATCCAGCAGGAACGCTTGGGCCATCCGGCGAAGAGAAAGGGCTCGGAAGCAGTGTTGGCCGCTACGGGTTCTTGCAGCCAAACCGCTCCTTCAGCCGTGGTGGGGCCTAATTGATCGGGCAGCGTAGGATCAGTGAACCATAGATTAGAGTTGGACTGACCCGGGCCTTCCATTTCGCCTTTTACCGCGCGTTTGTTCAAAAATTCCTTCTGGGCCGAGTTGTCGCAGCCAAACACAATCTGGTCGTTCCATCGCGCAAAGTCGCCGATCACGTTGAGGTAAGCCGAGCGGGGGCGGATACCCGCCGCCTTTCCGGCGGTGAAGGAAGCGGGGAATTTCCAGAACATGCCGTGCATGGTCATCAGGTAATCTGGTGCTTCGGGGGTGCCCACGTCGCGGATGCGCGGCCATTCGGTGTTCCAGCCGTGGGCTCCGTCGTAGCTATGGCTGGCTTTGGGCAGGCGATAAAAGCTCCAGGCACCGGCCTCTCGTACCCCCACCAGCACCGACTTATGATCCCAGCCGGTGGCCCAGATGGGGTCAGTCTCTGGGTTAGGGTTCCCGTAAATGCCGCCCGGACCGGTGACTTCCACAAACTGGTTGCGGCGTATCACCTTCCAGTCCTCACCGTCCCACTCAGCCAATACTCCGGACTCAATGTCAAACTGTTTCAAGGCCGCTTCGGAGGCTTCTCCGTTGTTGGAGTATACCAGCACGCCTTGCCCGGAGTAGAGTCCCTTGCCGTGGGCACCGGGCAGCAGGTTTCCCTGCGGATTTATCGAGGTGTTCTCGTGCCGCGCTCTCGTTGCGTTGGCATCCTGATAGAGCGTGGTGGTCTGTAGAGAGGTAACGTCCACCTCGTAAAATCCCTCTTCCATCGTAGCGGTATAGACTTTCTTAGCCGGTTGGGTCAGGTGGCGGGCGGTGCCGGTAAGGCGTCCGGGGGCTTTGGCATAAGGAATCACGCGCACCTGCCGGGTGGTATCGATCACGTAGGGACCAATGAAGAGTTGCTGACTCTCGGTATGCACCAAACGATTGGCTGGGGTGCCGCCCACACTTTCTGGTCGCACCGTCATCCGAAGATCAGGGGTAATTTCGTAGAGCTTATCCGACGAGCCATTGGGCAAATGTGGACCGTAGGTGATCACCCAGAGCCGATCCGCCCAGGGCACTACCGCACCCGTACCACACTCAGCTTCATCGTTGTAATAAGCCAAATGTGGGTAGATGCCGCTGATCTGGCGGGGCAACTCAGGTGCTTGGGCAAACGAAAAGCGATCATGTGATAAGCTCGACTTTACTAGTGAGGGTAAGAACCCAAAGGGAAGCGGAGTAGTATATTGAAATGACCAAAGATCAATATGCTATGTTCCGTTTTCCAATTGAGTTCTTGCGATTAATGGTACCATTTAAGATGCTATTTTCCAAATCAGTGTTCAAGCTTGCGGTTCCTCTGCTCAGCGGAGCTATTCTTACCACGGGTAAGCGCACGGTAACTTCGGCTCTGCGTGTGGTAGGCTTGAGTGAGGAGCGCAACTTTCCCAAGTATCACCGGGTGCTAAGCCTGTCTAAATGGTCAGCCCGGAAAGCGGCTAAAATATTGCTTGGGCAGTTGCTAGATTGCTTTCTGCCTGCCGGTCCGGTGGTGGTAGGCATTGATGAGACCATAGAACGCCGATGGGGTCCCAAGATTAAGGCGCGAGGTATCTACCGAGACAGTGCACGTAGTAGTCGTACTCATTTGGTTAAAGCCAGCGGTCTGCGTTGGATGAGTGTGATGTTACTAGTGCCTATCGGTTGGGCCGAACGCGTATGGGCTTTGCCGTTTCTAACGGTGTTGGCCCCTTCTGAGCGATATCATCATCAGCAAGGCAAAGCGCATAAAAAGCTTACGGATTGGGCCCGGCAGATGCTTCTACAAGTCAAGCGGTGGTTACCCAGTCGCTCATTGATTGCCGTGGGGGATAGCAGCTATGCCGTTATAGATATGCTAAACGCTGTTAAAGAGCAACTATGTGTAATTACCCGCTTGCGTTTGGATGCCGCTCTCTATGAACCGGCACCACCCCGGCGGCCGGATCAACCAGGGCGCCCCCGCAAGAAGGGCAAGCGTTTACCGACCTTACAGCAGTATCTGCATGATGAAGAATTGCCTTGGCAGAAGATTGTAGTTTCTCAATGGTACGGTAAGAAACAACGGGTGTTGGAAATAGTCTCGGCTACCGCCGTATGGTATCATAGTGGCAAACCAGTGTTACCTCTTCGCTGGGTACTTATTCGCGATCCGGAAGGCAGACTCGAACCGATAGCTCTGCTCTCTACTGACCAAGAATTGTCTGCCCAAGATATTGTTAGCTATTTTGTGCGACGTTGGTGCGTAGAAGTTACCTTTCAAGAGGGAAGAGCACATCTGGGTCTAGAAACCCAACGCCAGTGGTCTGACTTAGCCATTGCCCGTACCACTCCGGTGCTACTGGCGCTCTTCTCTATTGTTACTCTGCTGGCAGAAAGGCTGCATCAACAGAAAAAACTACACATAGCTACCGCTGCTTGGTACCGCAAGAGGCATCCTACCTTTAGTGATGCCTTAGCTTCAGTAAGGCAGTATTTATGGCAAAAAAGCAATTTTTACATGTCCCAAAAAGATACCGACATGGTGAAAATACCTGAAGCACAGCTCAGGCTCTGGCAGCAAACTATCGCCTGGGCCGCTTAGTAGTAAAGCCGAGATAAGAGCATGAGCAAAATAAGCCCTACTACTTGTCTTGAGAATACGCTGTTCTTCCTATCGGTTGGTCGTGTTTGTAACATCAATACGCTTTTGTTTGTCAATGAACGTCAGGAAACTAGTAGCCGGGGTTCTGCTCAAGCTGGTTGTTCAGCAACCTGTCCGCTGCCGGAATAGGCCACAGATACATCCGACTTTCGTCAAAATCGTAATCCTGTAACAGGCGGGCGTAGTTGTTGGCAATCAGCGCCGGTGCATCCAAGACTACCACTCCGTCATCGTCGATGGTGGGCAGTATCTGGTCGTTGAATGGCCACTGGCTTCGAATCTGCTCGGCTGGTTCGGGCAAGCCGACCAACAGCCGGTCCAGTGCTTTCTTGGCAATCCGCCACCGGATAAGGTCTTGATAGCGCAAGCCTTCCAGCATCAGTTCTACCCGTCGCTCTCGTCTGAGCCGGATTCTCAGTCCGGCTTGGTCCGTTTCGGTGACGGCCGGATAATTGGCCACGTCGCCCACCACAGTTCCGTACGCCCGTGCTCTCACCTGGTTGATAGCATCTTGAGCTTCTGCTAAATTCTCTCCCAGTTCTATCAGCGACTCAGCATACATCAGCAGAATATCAGCATACCTCAGGATAATAATATTCGGATCGGCGGTTCGCGGGTCGTCTGCCCAGCGCTGTTCAATGCCTTTTTTCCACAGAAAGCCGGTGAAGGCCGCAAAATTAGACTGGCCACGCGAATCGTTGTTGCCGATAATTTCCCCGGTATTCACTGCCAGCGTTTGCACGGAGTCCGGATGCGACTGATACACGTAGCCTAGCCAGGGGGTCCCAAGCGGCACTATGGTCTGCGCCATTCGGGGGTCGCGGTTGGCAAACGGATCATGCGGATCATACAAAGGCGACTCATCAATCGGAAGGCCGTCGATGGCCTCAAAAATATCGACGGCTTCCCAGGTGGCCATTCGGGCGCCAAAGCCCCCCGCATTGCGCGGGATCAGGTCGCGTGTGACTAAGTTGCTAGACGTTACATTCAACTCAATGGACTGGGGTACAAAATAAATCAGTTCAGGGCTACTGGCTCCACTTTTGAGAAATAGTTCTCTAAAGTTGGGGTCAAGGCTATACGTGCCCGATTCGATCACCGCCTGGGCAGCATCCCGGGCGGTAGCATAGTCGCCGGTGTAAAGGGCTACGCGGGCTTTGATGCCCAGCGCAAAGCCTTCGGTAGCCCGGTTCTCGTTGGAAGGCTCCAGCAGACCAACGGCCGCATCCAGTTCGTCGTAGACAAATTGCCGTACTTCGTTTTGGGGGGTGCGCATAAAATCCAGCGATTCATCCACGGTGGGGTTGCCCGTGATCAACGGCACATCTCCGAATTTGGTTAACAAAATACTGTAGAAATAGGCGCGTACCGCCCGGGCTTCTCCTTCAATCCGATTATAGGCCGAGGGTTCTACCGTTTCTTTAATTTTTAGCATCTCGCTTAGTAGCGTATTGGCTCTCTTGACACCATCGTACAGGTCGGTCCAATAAGCCCCGGAAAGGCCAGACTCAGAGTTGAGCCTCGCGCGGGAAATGTCGTTATTAACCCCGTTTCCACCCCGGTGGTGCATATCATCTGTCCAGAAATCCTCGTCTACCTTCCACAAATTCTTCTCATAGAGTGCATTAAGCCCTATTTGCAATTCTGCTTCGTTCCGAAAGAAGTTTTCGGAAGAAATCCCGGTTTTAGGCACTACGTCCAGGTCTTGGCAGCTGAAGTTAGCCAATAGCAAACAAATCAGTATATAGGTTACGTTAATTTTCATGTTCATCAGTATTTTAAAGGTCTATGATTACAACTTCACATTGATGCCGAACAAGACGGTCTTCATGATCGGATAGGCACCGGCATCTTGCACCTCCGCATCCCAGCCGTCCAGGAAATTTCGTTCTATGGTGAAGAAATCCCGCAGCCCTACGTAGACACGCAGTTGCTGTAATTGAACGCGTTCGACGATACTTTGCGGTAAAGAGTATCCCAAGGTGATGTTTTGTATCCGCAGGTAGCTCCCGTTGAATAACCAATAGTCTGATACGGCATAGTTGTTTATTTCCGAGACTCCTGAGAACCTGGGGTACTGGGCACTTGCATTCTGAGCAGGAGTATTAGAAGGGCTCCAGTAGCTCTCTAGCGTAGCCGATGGAATATTGCCGAACCCTTGATCGAAGGGTTGTACAAAGAGACCGGCTTTTCGTAAGGTATGCTTTCCTACTCCATTGAAGGCCAGGGAAAAGTCAAAGCCTTTGTACCCTAGGGAAACACTTCCTCCGTAGGTAAATTTGGGTAAGGAAGCTCCCAAGGGTACTCTGTCTTCTTCGTTGATGACGCTATCCCTGGCATCAGGAATACCATCGTTGTCCGTGTCTAGCGTGAGCTGATCCACTAAGCGAATATCGCCGGGCGAAGCGATAATTCCGTATTCGTCGATGGCCTCTTGGCTCTGCCACAGTCCGTTGGTTTCGTAGCCAAACCATTCAGCGTATTCAGAACCCTCGATATTGATTTTGGTGCCGCCGTCAATGGTAAAATCTTCTCGCCCTCCTACACTTGTCACCTCACTGCCGACCACCGAAGCGTTCAGGTTGACGGTGTACCGAAGATCGCCTACGTTGTTTCGGTAACTGATTCCCATATCCACCCCGTTAACTTCCATTGCCCCTACGTTGGTGATGGTGTTGAGCGGATAACCCAGGTAGTTGGGAATATCGAGCTCCAGCAAAATGTTGTCGGTTTGTTTTTGGTAATAATCCACCGCCAGCGACACGCGGTCTTCAAACAACCCGATATCTACTCCGACATCAATGGTTTGGGTATTTTCCCACACCAACGAGCGGTCTTGCAGAAAGCGCTGGTTGACGGCGGGTCCGGCAACGAAGTTACCTCCCTGGTAGAGCACGGTATTGAAAGGCTCAAAAAGGCCCTGGTAGGGGTAAAAATCGAAGAAGCGTCTTGCTCCGGTTCGGTCCGCCCCGATCCGTTCGTTACCTACCTCACCGTAGGAGGCCCTTATTTTGAGAAAAGACAACAGCGGGATGCCAGCCATAAAATTTTCTTCCGACACGACCCATCCCAAAGAAACGGACGGAAAATAGCCCCATCGCTCGTCCGGAGTGAAGCGTGTCGAGCCGTCTGCCCTGAAGTTGGTTTGCACTAAGTATTTGCCTTGATAATCATACGTTATTCTTCCGAAGAAGGAGCGCAACCCATTTTCTGACGCAAACTGCCGGTTGGTAGTCAGGGCCGGGTCTCCAAACTCAAGAGAGCGTAAGCCGACGCTCAGGTTCCTGCTTTCGGTGGCAATCTGCTCATACTCAGTATTAAAAGCTTCGTATCCTGCCAGCAACCCCCAGTGATGATCTCCCACTTCTTTGGTGTAAGTAGCCAGCGCCTGGGTGGTAATCGTGAGCATGTTCGTGCGGTTAACCGCCAGGTTGGTTTGCCCCTGGGGCCAAAACTGATCCGTAGATCCTAACCTGGGGACCAGCGGTGGAGTGTTGAATTCATCGTACTCGTTGAAATCGAAGACCGGCGAAAAGCGGGCACTAAGTTCTAATCCCTCAAGGGGCGTAACACTAAGCCCGAAAATTCCCGTCAACTGGTTGAATTTTTGCACCTGCGTTCCTCCGTCTACCAACTGCGCCAGGGGATTGTCTCCGTCTTTTCCCTCAGCCCATTCCCCATCCGAACGGACACCTTGAAACACTCCCGGATACCTTCTGGACAGGCTAATGACATCATCCAAAGCAGCGTCTTGGATATTGCTTCTCTTGTAGCCCAGATCAATGGTGGTAGAAACTATGTCGCTGATCTTGATATTGTTGTTGAGTCTAAAGGTAAACCGGTCGTATCTACGATGGGTATACAAACCATCTTCGGTTACGTAGCTCAACGAACCCCGGGTCTTTACCCGGTCGGTGCCGTAGCCTACGGCGAGGTTGTGGCGTTGCCGGGTGGTGTTCCTATTGTTAAGCATTTCATCCTGCCAATTGGTATTAGGATAGTAGTCGCTGCTATCAGCGTTTAGCTGCGCGTAGTTAACGTTCTGCAACGAGTCCCAGACGATGCCACCGCCGTCGTTTCGCGAGCGTTCGTTGGCAATCGTGCGATAGGTTTGGGCATCTGCGAAGTCTGGCAACGTGGTCGGGCTGCTCACTCCGAATTCATAATCGTAGCTTACATCCAAGGTGTTGCTCTTAGCCCTTTTGGTCGTCACTAAGATTACCCCAGCGGCCGCTCTTGAACCGTAGATTGCTTGCGAGGCGGCATCTTTCAGCACAGAAATATTTTCAACATCATTGGGGTTGATATCGTTGAGGCCTATGCCTGGAACCCCATCAACGATGACAAGTGGGTCGTTGGTGTTAAGGGAGGTTATTCCGCGCACCCGCACGGATGAGGTAGCCCCGGGAGCTCCGTTTCCCCGAGTCACCGTCACTCCGGGCAGTGAGCCTTGTAGGGCATCTGACAACTGAACCGATTGGCGATTTTCTATGACTGCACTCTCTACAACCGCTACCGCCCCCGTCAAATCCTTCTTCTTCTGGGTGCCGTACCCCACGACCACAATTTCTGATAGCGACTGAATATCGGGAGCCATCTCCAAGTTGATCACCGTTTGGTCGCCAATGGCTACTTCCTCAGTAGTATAGCCCACCGAAGAAAAGACCAACGTTTCAGCATCATCCGGGGCGGTGAGGCGATAGTTGCCCTCTACGTCGGTGATGGTGCCGATAGAAGTGCCTTTCACCAGGATATTCACGCCCGGTAGGGTTTCGCCGGTGGAGAGGTCGGTCACGGTGCCGGTGATGGTTTTTTCCAGGGCATCCGATAGTTGGGGAATCTGAGGAGTGACCGGTGGGGGTGAGGGAAAGTCGTTGAGCAATCTTCCTATGGGCTGGGTAGCCTTTTCCACAATCACAAAGTTGTTTTTGCCCCGCTTTTTGAAGCGAAGGTTGCTTTTTTCCAGTAGCTTTTTCAAGCTGCTATTCACGTCTTTGGCCTGCCGATACTCGGTGCTCACTTGATAAGTCTTCAAGCGAGCCGTATTGTAAGTAAAAAACACTTCGTAGGTTTGGCTCAACTCATTGAGCGCCTCAATGATAGAAACCTGGCTGTCTTGCTCATTCTCCGCCTGCGTTGATGAGGTCTTATTCATTGCCCACGTTTGCGCGTTCGACTCCGATACGCTCCAGCAGGAGTAGAAGAGCAGAGTAAAGAGTAGGTAAAATTTCAGTTTGCTCATACGTGTAGAAATTAGAGGATTAAAAGTAGTACATAGCTTTTCTGTTTCGAGGATGGCTTCTTCGAGTGTCACTTGTTAAAATGTTGCTTCATATTTATTCTCGGGCAGTAACGATCAGTTGCTTATCCTTTTGAGAGAATGAAATATTCGGCATAATATCTTCCAGCACCAGCAGCAGCGCATCCAAATCGCGCGCCGACAAGGCCCCGGTAATGGTCTCGTTGAGCAGTAGCGAGTCTTGCACGACAATGGTGTAACCAAAGGTATGGTGCATGTCGTCCAGCACCTCGGCCAGACGGGCTTCCTCGTAGGTCAGGTAGCCATCCTTCCAGCTACTATACTGGCGCGTATTCGTACGCTGTATGTTGATCTCTTGGGTAACATTAGAAAAAAGCGCTATCTCACCGGGTACCATCGTCACCGCTCTGGTAGCCTCGTTGTCATCGGCGGCCGATAGTTTGATCTTCCCTTCATCCAGGGTTACCTGCGTTGCTTCTTCTTTGGTATTGACGTTAAATTGCGTGCCCAGCACTTCTACGGTCAACTGCTCGGCGTGCACCACAAACTTGGCTTGCGTAGCGGGCTTCTTTTCTACGGAGAAATATGCTTCGCCTTCCAGCCACACCTCACGCCGGGTATCAGCGTCCCAGTCCTCGTCCAGGATGAGCTTGGAGTCAGCGTTGAGTTGTACGGTAGAGCCATCGGGCAGCAAGATGGTCTGTTGCTGCCCATAATCAGTGCGGTATTCAGTCAGCGTAGGGCCAGTGTTTTGCCTAAAGGTCAGGTAGCCAAATACGGCCGCAGTGGCCACGAGCAACGCTACCGTAGCGGCCACTTGCCACTGCCTACGGCTACGCAGTTGGACGACGGGTCGTTGCCGCTGGACAGTCTGCAAAGTCTTCCGGTAGGCCATTTCAATCTCCTGCTGGCTCGCCTTCCGCTTACCGAAATGTCGGTCGGTTTCCAGTACTATCTGACGGGCTAGCGCTACGGCTTCGGCTTTATCAGGATGCTGATGCAGAAAAACCTGCCAAAACGCCTCACTGTCGGCCTCATTAGACAGACACCATCTCCGGAATGGGGGGTCGACGGCAAACTCGTCGGCAGTGAAGTGGACATAATGGCTAGGCATACGCTGTTGGTTAAGCCACCGCGCCACATGGCCCGGTTTATAGAAAGAGGCCGTAACGCAGAGAGTGTAACCTTCCCGAAGCGAATTTTTTTGATTTTATTTTGCCGAGCAACCAGAAAGTGGTGGAGAATCGCTTATCCGGCTACCACTAGCGCCAGGACAACAGAGAGCAAGCGCTGTAGTTGTGGCAAGGATTGGCGCATTTTCTTCAGAGCACGCGCCGCAAAGTTGCGGGCCACCTGCGGGGTAACCGACATGATGCTGGCAATTTCTTCGTAACCCAGACACCGATAATACCGCAGGTAGATGACCTCTTGCATACGAGCAGGAAGCTGATCCATCTGCTCGGTGAGCCAGCGTTGGTGCTGCTCCTCGGTATGGGTCTGGATTAATTGGTCTTCTATACCGGAGATACTTTGCTCTAAACAGTCGCTGTATTGATCCTGTTGGGTTTGTTGGCGCGTCTCCTTTTGCAAAGCAGAACGAATGTTTTTCTTCAAAGCCAGGTACAGGTAAGGCTCTATATTCCGGATCGATTGGCACGCTTGGGGGTGCGTATATACCCAAGTGAACAGTTCCTGAACTTGATCTTCTACCGTATCCCGCTGGTCCGTGATGGTGCTACCGTACAGCAGCAGCCGGTTGTAAAACCGGAAGTAAAGCACTTTAAACGCTTGCTCGTCGCCCTTGGCAAACTGTTGTAGCAACTGCGTATTTTCTTTCAACCCACTGTCCATCTTTTCTAAAAGCATTAGTCAGGAAGCACCCACGTAAATGTATTGGTGACCATAAACCAAAACGATACAGAAAGTACAGTTTAAAGCCCAATTAATTCACAATGTGTTAAAAAGGATTGCTAAACCCAAATTCTCATTAAAATTTTATTAGTATTTGACGCATGGATAGGGGGGGCAAAAGAGAAGAGTGGTGAAAAACGATTAGCAAGCCTACCCCGGCTATTGCACTTCGTCGGATAAATTTTCTTCGCTACGTAGCGGTGCGAAGCTATTATTTCTACCAGGACATTTACTCACCGCGCCATGATTTTTCCCCAGGTCCATTCCAGGCGCTCTTGCTGATTGTATCCCACCAGAAAGCTCAATCCGTACCCTAGTCCGTAGGTGACCAGAAATGAGAGAATCAGGGGCCATAGCTTGCCCACCATAAACACTTCCAGCCCAAGCGGCTTAGCAAATACAGTCAAAATACCCACCAGCGCTCCGGCTAGTCCGGCAATCAGTACGGAAACGGCATTGGCTCTTTTGGTAAACATGCCCAAAATAAACACCCCAAAGAGCGGACCGGCAAACATGTTGATGAGCTTAGCGGTGATGGTGAAGATATCGCCCAATCGACCGATGTAGCAGGCCATAATCGTTACGCTGATGCCCAGCACCACACTGCTGATCCGAGAGATAAGTAATTTCCTTCGGTCGGTAGCTTCCGACTGCTCTCCGTCATCCAGATTGTAGCTTCTCAAGTAAAGTCTGCCGTAAAAGTCATTCATCACGGCACTAACGCAAGCATTGGTGCCGGAGTCCATGCTGGACATGGAGGCCGCGTAGATCGCTGCTACCAGCAGTCCGGATAAGCCTACCGGAATCAGGTTGGCAATGAAAAAGGGGAATACCTGATCGCTGGCCAGCGTATCGGGAAAGGACTGATATTGCGCTACCACAAACAAGCCTACGCCTACCAACGTGATGGCCACAATGTAAAAAGTATACGAAAAACAGTTGAGCAGAAAACCTTGCTTGCTCACTTTCAAAGACCTAGCCGTGAGGTAGCGTTGCACCAGCGCCTGGTCTACGCAGTAATTACCCATCTTCTGCAAAGAGTAGGAAACCACCAGCGAGATGACGGTAATTTCCTCAAGCACGTAAAGTCGTCCTTTTTCCCATACATTAGCTTCCGACCAGCCAGCAATTTGATCGAACATTTGCGTTTTTCCCCCTTCGACAAGGCTTTGCCATATTTCCGGCAAGCCGCCGGGCACCGCGTACCCAATCACCGTGAGGGCGATGATCATCCCGGCAAACATAACCAGCGAATGCACCACGTCGGCCCACATCACGGCCTTCACTCCTCCCAACGTAGTGTTGAGGGTAGACAGCATGCCTAGCGCAATCACCGAAGGCACCAGGGGCAACTGCCCGCCCGTCACGGTGTTGAGCATCAGCGAAGGCACGTAAATCACCGCTCCCATCCAGGTGACGCGCCACAGGATGAAGATGCCACTGGCCAGCAGCCTGACACTCAGGCTAAAGCGCCTTTCCAGGTATTCGTAGGCGGTGTACACGTTTAGCTTGTGGTAGAAGGGCATGAACAACCGCGTGACCACGGGGTAGCTAATCGGAATGGCGACCCACATCCAGAGCATGATAAGCCCAAACTTCAGGGCCGCTGCCGGAAACGACATGTAGCCAACCGCACTGGTCAGGGTAGCCAGTAGGGACAAGCCAATCGGAAACCAGCTCATGCTCCTGCCGCCGAGCAGGAAGTCTTTGGCCGACTTTTGCTGTCGCGAAAAGTACACCCCAATGCTGAGAATACCCAGCACGTATACGACGGCGACGACGATATCGAGGGTAGCGAGTCCTTTCAACGGTGCGGGGTAAATTGGTTTTCCAATCCTTGTTCGTGTAGCAAATATTCGTAGTCCGCGTGCACCCGGGCCTGCGATAATCGCTTAGGTCCGGCCATGCAGGTGAGGTGGTACAGGTAGGAGCCGGGAGCGGCTACCACCGGATGATACCCTCCGCCCACGTAGGCCACGTCGTTGGTTTTGAGGCTAAAAGCCTGATCCATCTGATCGTCAAACTGGTAGATCAAGCCGAAACCCTTCGGGTGAGAGAATTTGAACAGATAACCTTCTTCGTAGGGCATTTCTTTGCCTTCTTCGAAGAACTGGTGACGGTGGGGAGGCATGGTGCTCCAGTTGCCCGGAAAGGTAACCGTCTCACCGGTAAGCAGCACGTTGCCTTCGGAGTTGTCGTTCCAGAAGACTTTGCGCACCGTGCGTCGCCAGTTGTCTGCGCCCCGCTCGTTGACCCGAATATCTTCCTTTTTCATCAGGTAGTTTTGATATTTCCGGGGGGCGGGGGCGTAGTGCACTCCTAGCTGGCAATCGGTGATGGCGGTTAGCGTTACTTCTTCCTCACGGGTCAGCAACAACCCTTCGGGCAGGTCTTCAAATACGTTTTTTCGGGGGCCTAGTGTGTCCCGGAGTCCGGATTGCACCGCAAAGGACACGGCACCCTCCAGAATCACCAGCGAATACTCGCAGTCCTGGGTGCTGAGGGAATAGGATGCTCCCTTTTTTAGGGTAAGCAAGGCCAGTTCCTGATTGTGCAGCTCCCGGTTGGTAAGTTGGTTCCAACCTTCGGCAATCGGTTTTCTTATTCTTCCGCAGTTCATATAGTCTCTTTATTTGTTAAAACATCGATGATTACTTGGGCCGCCATCATGCCCATCCGTAGGTTGGCGTCGGTGGTTTGTGCGCCCAGGTGGGGGGTAGCCAAGAAGTTAGGCAAATTCAGCAACGGACTCTTACCCGGAGGCTCGGTAGCAAACACGTCGGTGGCGGCCGCCGCCAAAGCGCCGTTGCTAAGCGCTTCGTACAGCGCCGCTTCGTCCACGAGTCCGCCCCGGCTGGTATTGATGAGGGTGGCCGTGGGCTTCATCGCCGCCAGGGCGGCGGCATCCATCAGGTTTTGAGTGCCTTCGTTGAGTGGCACGTGTAGCGAGACCACGTCTGACTGGGCTAGTAGCTCCGGCAGCGTCACTTGGGTAATATTGAGTTCACCAACCGGCTCTAGGGTCGACACAAAGGGGTCATATACTAAGATATCGTTTTCAAAGCCCTGGGCTCTTCGTATCACGGCCTTACCGATCTGCCCGTAGCCCACGATGCCCAAGGTTTTGCGCAGCGCTTCGGTGCCCACAAAGCTGGTCGGCGACCACTGCCCGTCTTGGACACTTTGCACCGCCGGAAGCAGGTGGCGGGCCGTAGCCAGGATAAACAACCAAGCCAGGTCAGCCACCGATTCGTAGTTACCCGGGCAGGTTTTTACCACAATGCCCCGGCACTGAGCCTCTTCCATATCGATGCGGTCGAAGCCTACGGCGTGGTCGGCCACCACGCGCAGGTTGGGGCAGCGGTCGAACACCAGCGAGCCCACCCGGTCTTGCGCAGCCACGATGGCTCCGTCGCAGTCGCCGATGAGTTCGGCTACCCGCGCTTCGTTGGCCGGGTCATCGTTGGGGCGGCGTAGCACCTCGATCCCGGCTCGGGTGAGCATTTCTACCGGTTTGTCGGAGGCTTTGGCGAATGATTTGGATAATACGGCTACTTTCATAGGCCTTGATTTAACTTGACTCCGGTGAGTTGGGCAATTTTTTCCAGATCGCGCACGACGGCCTCCAGCACCGGAATGCCGTGTTGCGAACGTTCCTCGTAAGCAATCCTTTCGGGGTCGCCCGGAATCAGCGGGCCGGAGGTTCCGGGTTGGGGCTTGGCTCCCCGGATGGTTGCTATCCATTGGTCCATTTGCTGTTTGAATTCTGCTTTGTCGCGGAAGGCCTCAATGTCCATCACCCCAAAAAAATGGCCAACGCCTTTGCCTACCTGCTTGTCCAGCGGCGTCTGCCACAGCAGGCTAGGCGGACCAAACGGCCCCCAATTAGCACCACTCAGTACGCAGCACAGGATATCCACCATCGACAACAAACACTGGCCTTTGTGCCCCCCGGTAACTTTTTCCGAGCCTAAAGGCAGCAAACTTCCTCCGTCGATGAGTGCTTGCGGGTCCTGGGTCGGTTCTCCGTGCGGGTCGATGCCCCAGCCGGGGGGTAGCATCTGCCCCTGCCGCATGGCCAGTTCCACCTTGCCGAAGGGCACGGCGCTGGTAGCCATGTCTACGATGACCGGGGGTTGCTGGTCGGCGGGTACGCCAAAGGCGATAGGATTGGTGCCAAACATAGGTTCGGCTCCCCAGAGCGGGGCTACCAGCTTGGAAGAATTGGTCATGGCCCAGCCGATCATGTCGTGTTGTTGCACCGTTTCGGCTACGTAAAAACCCGCCGCCCCGAAGTGGTTGCTGTTGCACACGCTTACCCAGCCGGTACCGAAGTCCTGCGCCATTTCAAAGGCCATTCGGTTGGCTTTAGGTCCTACCACCAGGCCCAGTCCGTTGTCGCCATCCACGGTGGCGGCACTTTTTCGCTCTCGGACTACCCTCACCTGGGGGCGGGTGTTGACTTTACCGGCACGCAGCAATTCTACGTAGGTGAGCAAGCGCCCTACGCCGTGGGAATCGATGCCGTGCAGGTCGGCGTACAGTAGTACCTCGGCGGCCTTTACTGCGTCTTCTTCCGGCACCCGCAAGGAAACAAACACCTCGGCAACGAACGAGCGAAGGGCATCAGGAGAAAATGTTTGGGTAGTTGCTTCGGAAGTCATACTTGGGCCAGCGATTCGGTGAAAAATTCTCGACAATGTTGCAGATGCGTTCGGCTGTCTGTTTGGGGAGGCTTGATGACTTCAAACAGCAGATAGGGCTTGTCCTGGGGGTTAAGAAAGCCGGTTTCTTTCATTTGAGCAATCATCTGCGCCATCGTAGCGTGGGTCATCCGGCCCGGTTCGCCCAGGGGCATGTGTTTGTCGCCGTACTCTTCGCTGTCCGGATCGGTCACGCAGTTGCAAAAATGAAACTCTTTTACCTGGGGCCGCAGGGCTTGCAGCATCTCGAGGGGGTCCTCTTCGTTGAGCCAGCAGTGGGCCGTGTCTACGTTGATGTACAGCGAAAGACCTTGCTCCTGAAGGGCCGCGGTCAACTGTTGCGCATCTGGTATATAGCCAAAGGAGTGTTTTTTGTGCGCCTTCACGTCGAGGGGCTCCAGCAGGATACGGATGTCGGGATAGTGCTCGGTAGCGTAGCTGATAATTTCGGTCATAGACTGCCGGAGCGCCTCCAGGGCCTGCTCTCTCAACGCCCATTCGGCAGGCCGTTTGCCCGGCACCAGCGACAGAGCCGAAGCCCCAATCTCGCGGGCATCAGCGAGTTGTTGAATGACGATCTGTACTGATCGACTGCGCTGCTCTTCATCCAGGGAAGAAAGGTTGCCCTGTTGCTCGTTCAGCACGCGGGCTACACAGTAATCCAGGTAAAGATTATTGGGGGCTAGCAACTCGGCAATGGCTTTCCGTTCGGCGGAGGAGGGTACCTCTACCGTTTGAAACGCCCGAAAAAACTGGTCTTCCAGCACCCATTGCAGGGCGGCCAAGGTATCGCCCTCCTTTTCGCGGGAGGTAGGCCAGTACTGCGATATCATGCAGGTGGGAGTGGCTAGTTCGTAAAGTTCGGTGATTATCATGGGTGATGGTTTAGAGATTCTAGTTGAAATTCCTGAGCCAAATCATTCAGCATATTTAGGGTATACTCGTCCAGCGGAATGCCTGATCGGAGGCGTTCTTCTTTAGTCAGGCCCGCCCGCTGACCGGGATAGTAGAGTTGATCTACCCCGGTTTGGCGAGGCGACTGGGTAAGGGTGTCTGCCCATTCGGCGGCTTTTTGCGCAAAGGCATCCGGCTCCGTAAAGGCGCTGATGTCCAGGGCGATGGCCGTAAAGCTGGCGTTCATCGGCTGAGCCGTTTGAGCGATCCAACTCAGCACTTCCATCGACAAATTCCCGCCGGGCAGCAGGGCAGTAATCGCCTCAATGGCCATTGCCAGGCCGTAGCCCTTGTGTCCTCCGATGGGCAGCAGCGATCCGGTTCTGGCTCGCTCCGGGTCAGTGGTAGGTTGCCCCTGGTCATCCAGCGCCCACCCCTCGGGAATCGGCTGTCCCTCGTCGGCGGCGCGGGTGATTTTGCCCATGGCGGTGACGGTGGTGGACATATCCAGCAGGAATGGGGGCTTACCCGCCATAGGAAATCCTACGGCCAGGGGGTTGAGGCCCAGCAGGGGCTGAGTGCCTCCCCACGGAGCAATGCCCGGACGGCTCACGGCCGTGCAAATGCCCACGCAGGAAGCTTGCGCCGCCCGAGCGACGTAGAGCGCGCAAGCTCCCACATGGTTGGCATGAATGACGGAAACCAGGCCAACTCCGGCTTTCCGGGCCTTGCGGATGGCCTCGTCCATCGCGTAGGAAGCCGCCAGGTGGCCGGAGCTTGCTTGCGCATCGATCACCGCCACAGCCGGGTGGTCCTTGAGCGTCTTGGGTGCAAAGTGAGTAGCAATCCCCCCGCCCTGCACGTGCCGGACGTAGCGGTCCAGCATCCGAATGCCGTGGGAGTCGATGCCCAGCAAAGACGTTTCCACGAGTAAGTCAGCCCACTGCGCTGCTAGTGCTTCAGACAATCCGCAGTGGACAAACACTCGACTTACAAACGTTTGGCAGTCCTGACAACTTATACGCTTATCCATCTATCAATAGTCTTAGCACGAGGTCTTTGTTGGTAGCTACTGATGATACATTATTCGTTTTCCGTACCCGAAAGCAGCCAATCCCGGTCAGCAATGATAAGGGATATCTTGGCTCGATAATTTTCTTCCCCGTTCTCGAATAAACATAAAATTTCTTCATTACTGGTCACTGCTAAGTCTGAATAGGCAGATGGCCCCTCGGTAACGATCCGTTCGTGCGGCCAGGTCTTTCCTCCATCGGCACTCAGGCGGAGGGTCAACTTCCGGCGACTAGCTCCAAGATTACTGACCTTGGTACTGCTAACAGCTGGGTTACTAAATAATATCTCCTCTTCGTTTAATCTTACTAAGCTTCCCTGGCAGGTAGGATCAGGCAGTTGTTGATCCAGTTTCGGGGCGGTCCAGCTTAAGCCCTGGTCGGTGCTGGTGGCCACCGCGCGATACCCTGATGCGCGAGTTCGCATATTGGTGAGCAAAGAGCCATCTTTTCTCTCTACAATGGTAGCCTCGTGCAGCATGGCGATTTCAGCGGGCACCAACCCTCCCGTTTGCCAGGTTTGCCCATGATCATCCGAGTAAATCATTCCCGAACGGATGCGATCTTTCGTGGTATTCTCGTAGCGGTCTTCTCTTTCCCGGTCGCATATCCAAACCGGGGCCACCAAGCGCCCGCTGCTCAACTGGATGCCGTGTCCGGGACCAGTGGCAATGAGCACCAATGGATAATCCCACGCATCCAGAATGGCGGTATGTTCCCGGGGAGTAGACCAAGTCAAGCCATCATCATCGCTATAGGTAGAAAAAAGCTGGTGGTAATCTTGCACAAAGAGCAAGTGAATTCGTCCGGTCTGACGATCGACGATAGGACAAGGGTTGCCGATGGTTACTTCGGCATCTCCTCCCACTTCGTACACAATGGTGGCTTCTGACCACCTAAGCCCGTTGTCTTCACTGCGTTTGAGTAGCAGGTCAATATCACCGGTGTCTTCTTGATCATTTTTTCGTCCCTCGCAAAAAGCCAGCACCGTTCCTTTGGTAGTAATTTCCAGGGCTGGAATGCGGTAGGTATGGTAGCCGTCGGTACCGGAAACAAACAGATTTTGGCGGATTGCATCCTCTGGTTGAGTTGTATCATCTTGACGCGTTGCGCCCTCTTGACCACAGGCGAGGTTGAAGGATAGAGATAAGATAAGCAGGATTCGGTGAGACATGGTGGTTGGTGGTAGGTGAATAGTGAACAATACCGTCATTCCGGGATTTTCTGTAGCAAAGCGAAAGAAAATGCCCGGAATCCCCTTCTTTAATGCCGTGCGTTGCGTCCGTAATGTTGCCCATCTGCGGCTTTAAATCGGGAGATTCCGGATAATACCTTTCGCCGGGCGCCCGGCGCTATCGCTACAGGTATTTCCGCACCGCGGTGGCCGGGGCGGCCCCGCCGGAATGACGTGATGGTCAGACGGTGTGTTTTGTTGGTTAAAAACCCAGCATATTGTCTTTCAGCACGTGAATTGCCCCGTTGGTCGGTTCCAGGTTAGAAGTCTGTACCACCGTACCATTAGCCCGCACCAGGAAGAATAAACCATCCGGACGAAAATCAATCAGATCAATGCTTACTGGCTCTCCCATCAGCGGTTGAAAGTCTTGGGGCTCATCGGTAAAGTCGCGGGGGCTCATCAGTTTGCCCGGAAAGATATGGTGCAACACCAGCATCTCCAAAGAGTCGCTGGGTATATCGTCCAGCGAGCTTAAGTTTTGATCCGCCAGAAAGGAGCTAAACGCCGTGTCGGTAGGCAGAAACAGGGTAAACTCTCCGCTCTCCAACTGCTGGTCTACCCCCGTGCGGCGCAGGGCATCGGCAAAGGTAGAAAACTGCGGATCGTTTTGCACAAAGGTGTTGATTGTAACATCCAGTACGCCGCTGGCAATACCAGTGGGTTGATAGCCGGTAATGTCACTTTCGTCGCAGCCAAATAGTGAAACAAACAGAAGGGAGCCTACGAGTAAGCTCATCGCGTTGTAAATAGGCATCTTTTTCATATTGCAAAAGATTAGTAGCTAGGGTTGTTAGAATTGATGTTTTCATTCAGAATGATCTCTCGCTGCGAAATGGGCAGTAGTAGCCGATCAGGATTGGTCAGCGTCTCAATTTTGTTGAGTGCCTCCCCGTTGCGCACCAGGTCGAACCAGCGATGGCCCTCAAAGGCCAGTTCATAGCCTCTCTCTTTAAGAATAGCTTCTTTGAGCTCCGCCTGGGTGGTGGCGGTGGTAGCGGGCAAGCCCGCCCGTTCTCTGATCTGATTCAATAGGGCGGCCGCCTCTTCAGTACGGCCTAAGTAATTCAGCGCTTCGGCCCGCAACAGAATAATTCCGGCCAGCCGGTAGATAATGATATTATTGTCCGCTTCGGCCGCTCTATTCGGCACGGAAGTACCGAGCTCGGCCCGGCTAAAGGGGCGAATGTACTTAACAATCTGGGGGCGAAATAAGCCGTCATCGTCAAAAATTAGCGTACTTCTACGCAAATCACCTTCCTCTAGGCCGTCAACAAACTTTTCAGAAGGTAAAAAGATGCCTAATTCACCCGTCAGCCCACCGTTTTGCTCGTCGGTGCCAAAATCAATAAACAATGAGGATGTTCCCTCGTCGGCGCTGAGGGGGTCAATTTGCAGTTCGAAGATGCTCTCGCGGGTGTTTTCTACGTCGAAGATGTCGGCGTACCGCTCGCCAGGTAGCAATTCGTACTGAGGGTTCTGGATAACCTGCTGCGCACTAGCCGCGGCAGCTTCCCAGTTGGCTTGCCAGGCATATACGTGGGCCTGCAAAGCGTAGGCAGCGCCTGAAGTAGCACGCCCCCGGGTATCACTGTTACTACTGTAGGTTGTTGGCAGCCTGGCCAACGCGTAGGTAATGTCTGCCTCTACAGTGTCTAGTACCACCTCCCGGCTAATCCGAGGCAGGTTTACCGGATCACCTGCCGAGTTAACAGGCTCCAGGGAGAGCGGAACGTCTCCCCACAACTTTACTAAGTAGAAGTAAGAGAAGGCTCGAAGAAACCGAGCCTGCGCTAGTATCTCGCGCTCATCTTCTGCGGTAAGATCAATGTCTTCGATACCCGGAACATTAGCAATTATGTCGTTAGCCCGAGCAATCGTTTGGTAGAGATCTGACCAGTCGGCTACCGGATCGGTAGGATTTTGCTCGTTATCTTCCAGTCGATCGTAACCTTCATTTTTGCCTTCATCAGTAGTCAGTAAATCGGCTCGCAGGTCTCCCCACATTGAGTACCGCACGTTGCCCTGCCCCCCGTTGAAGGTATTTCTAAGAGCGGCATAGGTGCTGGTGATCGCAGCGTTGGCGTGCTCGGCGGTTTCAAAGAAGTTTTCCGAAGAAAGGTTACTGATCGGATCCTGCTCCAGCACTTCGCAGGCTCCTGTGGCTATCAAAATAGCTCCAATAAAATTATAGATTATTAGACGTTTCATAGTAGTTAGTAAGGGTTGAAATCAATTAAAAGCCTACGTTAATACCAAAGATGACCGACCGGGAAAGCGGAAAGAGACTAGCATTATCGACCCCGAACGAAATGCCACGGTCCGGGCGATTGTTGGTGGTTATAACCTCAGGGTCCCAACCCCGGTACGGGGTGAACGTCAGCAGATTCTGCCCCGTGACGTACAATCGGATGTTGCTCAGACGAACCCTATTAACCAAGCTGGTGGGCAATCGGTAGGCGAAGGTGAGGGTCTTAAGACGCAGAAAATCGCCCGATTCCAACCACAGGGTAGAATTGTCCCGATCGTTATCAGTGGGGCTACTCCTCTCACGCCGGGGGTATTCGGCTTGGTCGCCTGGCTGCTGCCAGCGGTCTAGGGCATACTTGGTAATATTAGTCCAGTTGCCGTTTGCCCGATCGGCTCTAAATCTAGTAAGGTTTAGAATCTCACTGCCCTGAGAAAAGTTGATGTAGGCTGATAGTTCGAAGCCTTTAAAGGTAAAGGTGTTGTTAATGCCCCCGGTGAAGTCTGGTATAGGACTTCCTACTACTTTCAAATCATTGTCGTCAATGATACCGTCGTTGTTGACGTCTTCAAAGATAGCATCTCCGGCCCTGAACGCCGCTCCGTTAGCGCTTAACCTTTCGCCGTCGATCACTGGCACGTCTTCATCGGTAGCATAGACTCCCTGATAGTTATAGAGGTAAAATGCTCCGATAGGTTCACCCTCTCGCAGAACATTATATCGAGTGGTGATGTCGTTGCCACCCGGTAGCTCTAACACCCGGTTTTCTATAAAAGCGATATTGAAACCAAGATTCCACCCAAACGCTTGCTGGGGCTGAAGCACATTGGCATTAATGCCGAGTTCTATTCCGCGATTCTCTACTTTTCCCACGTTTTTCAGGATACTGTTGAACCCGGTGACCTGCGGGATTTCTACGTTGAATAGCAAATTATTGGTCTGTTTGTTATACACGTCGGCGGTGAAATTAAGGCGCCCTTCCCAGAGTGATAAATCAAGCCCCAGGTTGGCCTGCACTTGGGTTTCCCAGCCCAACTGTCGATTGGGTATGATTCCGGCCGCAATTCCGGGTGCCCCGTTGTAGTTTTGCCCGGTAAAATAAGCTCCCTGCCAGGCATAATCAGCGATACCACTTTCGTTGCCTATCTGTCCGTAGCTAAAGCGGAATTTTAGGTTGTCAATCGCCTGGATACCACTCAAGAACGGTTCGTCGGATACCCGCCAGCCGATGGCGGCCGAAGGAAATACGGCGGTTCGGTTTTCTCTACCAAAGCGCGAGGAAGCATCGGAGCGAACCGTGACCGTGAGCAGGTAGCGATCATTGAACTTGTAGTTGACCCGGCCGTATACCGAGCGCAATCCGTTGGCGGTCTTGTTGGAGTTGGTACTTTCCAGCACCGATCCGGCCCCCAGGGTGATGATATCATCCGTAGCGGCTCCGCTCACGTTGGCGTTGATAAACTCTGATCGGGTTTCCTGCACACTGTATCCGGCCAGTGCTTCCAGGCTGTGGT
This sequence comes from Cyclobacteriaceae bacterium, assembly GCA_965217305.1. Taxonomy (GTDB): domain Bacteria; phylum Bacteroidota; class Bacteroidia; order Cytophagales; family Cyclobacteriaceae; genus Tunicatimonas. The sequence continues at coordinate 1,567,317 of CBDCHN010000011.1, read as the reverse complement.
TTTGAAAATCTCGCTGATAGGTCACGATGTTTTCGTTGATCCAGGTAAGCGAGGTGCTCCACACTTCAGTAGCCGAGCGCTCCGGTATACCCCGTATGCGAAGATTGGAGGGGTAAAACTCTTCTTCCCGCACCCCCGCGTAGTCGATGGCCAAGCTCGTGCGGAATTTTAGCCCTTCCAGGATTTTAATTTCCAGATACTCATTAGCCACCAGGCGATTGCCGTAAGCATTGTTGGTAGAAGATAGCAGGAAGTTTAGCGGATGAGAACTCAACTCGGGTATCCTCCCGTCGATGTAGGGAGAAATAAAGGGAGAAAAGTTATTGATGGCGTAGGCGATGTTTTGGTCGTCGTCGTCTTGTCCTCCCAGCTTGGTACGGGAGCGGGTAAAAGACAAATTACTGCCGAGCGTGATCCGGTCGCTAGCGTTGTAGTCTACGTTGATCCGGGTAGAATAGCGCCGGTATCCCGCGTTAGGGATGATCCCTTCCTGATCGAAATAACCCGCGGTCAACGCATACTTGATGTTTTCGGACCCACCGCGCACCGAAGCGTCAAAGTTGGTGATGGGGGCTGACCGAAACACCAGCGCAATATGATCCACGTCGTGGTTTCCGGAAATATTCAGCGAGTCCAGGTAGCGCTCGGTACGTCCTAGCGTTCCGGCATTTCGTAGTGCCTCCAGCCTCAGCTCCCGGTTGTCCCGCGCTCCGATATAGTCGAGGCCGTTGTTGAGTTGCTGCACGCCCCGGTAGAAGTTAAGGTTGAATTTAGCTTTTCCGGCCTGTCCTCGTTTGGTGGTAATAATCACCACTCCGTTTCCTCCCCGCACTCCGTAGATGGAAGCGGCCGAAGCGTCTTTCAGCACCTCAATAGATTCAATGTCGTTGGGATTGATATCGGCCAGGGCGTTGGTGGTGCCTTCACTACTGGTTTGCGACAAGTTGCCCGTGTTGGTGAGCGGCACTCCGTCTACCACGTAGAGCGGGCTGTTGCCGCGGCTCACCGAAGAGTTGCCCCTAATTCTTACGCTCACTCCGCCACCGGGGGCACCGGTGCCCTGCACCACCTGCACTCCGGCCGCCTTGCCTTGTAAGATATTGTCAAAGCTCGCCGATGGCACATTTTCTATATCAGCCGATTCTACCGAAGCCACCGACCCCGTCAGGTCGCGCTTCTCCTGCGTACCATATCCCACCACCACCACCTCACTGAGCGACTGAATGTCCGGGGCCATCTCGAGATTAATTACCGTCTGATCGCCAATCGCTACTTCCTCGCTGGTGTATCCCACCGAAGAAAACACCAATGTTTGGGCATCATCCGGGGCGGTAAGGCGGTAGTTGCCCTCCACGTCGGTGATGGTGCCGATGGTGGTACCCTTCACCAGGATGTTGACCCCCGGTAATTCTTCGCCGGTAGACAAGTCGGTGACTTGGCCGGTGATGGTTTTTTCTACCGCCGTTGGCGTAGCGATTGGGAGGCGGCTGGGCAGGGGGCGCTGGCCATCGGGAAGCACCAAGGAAGTCGATGCCGGACCTTGCTTGAGTCTGTCAACCTCCTTGGGGCGCTTCGCCGGGGCTTTGATCACGTATACTCCTTTCTCAATCTCACGGGACTCCAGCCCGAAGGGGCGCAGTAGCTGGCGCAATGAGGCCTCCAGGTCGTCGGTGACCAATAAGTCGGCTTCTACTTGCTTGTTCTCAACAATGGCGTGATCAAATACGATGCTTACCCGGTAGGTAGCTTCAAGATCAATCAGCACGGACTCTAGCGAGCGACGCGTTTGTTTGGCCGAAGCGGTTGACACCACTGGTGCTTCGCTATTGGCGAGTAGTTGCGGCAACGAGGGGGTTCCCCATAGCATCAGTCCGCCGATGAGCAAACCGGACATCCACCAGTGCCGTTGGCGAACAAAATAGGAAAAGTTTTGCATCATGGTTACATTTAGGGTTTAACAATTCATTATTATTCAGATTCGGTCGGCCTGTGTCCCTCCAAGAATGCAGGCGACCGGGTTTGTTTTTTCTTTCACTGAGTGGGCTCACTGCTTTTCTGCAACGTCACCCGGTTTCCGTCGCGGATGGCCCGCACACCCATCGACTCAGTTAGTATTTCCAGAAAGATATCTTCATCGTAGGTAGGGATGGAACCCGTGATTCGCTGGTCCGCCCAATCGTCATCGGATAAGATTACCTCCCAACCGTAGTAGTCTTCCATAAGGGTGGCCACTTCGGTGATCGGCGTTCGCTTGAACACGAGCTTCTTTTCTTGCCAGACCGTATAATCTTTTGGATCCACCACCTGCGTGGTTAGCGGGGCCGAAGCAGACGCCAACGCAACCAGCTCTCCCGGCTTCATCACCAATCGTTCGTTGTTTTTGGTAGCCAGTCGCACTTTGCCGTGCTCCAGCACCACCTGGGTGGCTCCCCGCCGCTCGCTCACGTTGAAGGCGGTGCCCAACACCTCCACGTCCAGATTTTCGGTATGAACCACAAACTTCACCGGTTGGGCCGCGTCGGGGGATAGATATGTTTTCTTTACCTCAAAAAAGGCTTCGCCCACCAGCCACGCTTCGCGGGCACGTTGTTCGCCCGCGCTAAACGTGAGGGAAGAGTTGGCATTTAGTACCACCTTGGTGCTGTCGGGCAGCCAGACAGTTTTGGTTTCACCGTAATCGGTGGTGTAAGATAGAGTAGCCCGCTCGTTACGCGTCATAAAATAGAAAAGGCTGGCCAGCACCATCAGGCCGCCCAGCACCGCGGCCACGCGGTACCAGTAGGGGGCAATTTGGCGTTTTTTAGGCGAGCGAAACACGCGTTGCAGCAGTTCAGCCGCTTTTGTGTCGGGCAGATGCTTTTCTTCGGGCCGTTCGGCCCACAGCTGATCCATCACATTGCGGTACACGTCTTCATTGCCCGACGCGCGCAGGTACTCGAACAGCTTTGTCCGCTCTTCCGGACTGGCGGTTCCCTGTAGGTATTTTTTAAGTAGGTGTTGCGCGTGCTCTTTCAAAGTAGTGCCTTTTATAGTACTACAACCCTGGTCGGGGGAGAGGACTACTCGGTGGGCAACTTTTTTTTAGAACAAGGCGCTTGCGATCAGGTAGCTCACGAAAAGGCTGATATCGGTATGCACCCGAAGGTGCGATTTGATGGCCCGAAGGGCTTTGATCACGTGGTTCTTCACCGTGTTGGGAGATATCCCGAGGCGCTGCCCGATCTCCTCGTGCGTCATGTGCTGGTCCCGGCTCATGCGATACACCCGCTGCTGCTGCTGGGGCAACTGACAAATAGCCACTTTGACAATCTGCTTTAGGTTGGCGCAGTCGATGGCCTCTTCGGTAGTGTTGTGAAACTGCGGGGTTCGGGAGCGCACCCGTTGCTTGAGCGCCTCCTCCGCGGCCAGCTTTTTCAAAAAATTGAGCGATAAATTACGGGTGATGGTGTAGAGGTAGCCGATTAAAGATTGGGCGGGATCAAGCCGGTGGCGATCATTCCAAACCTTTAGCAGGGCGTCGTGAATAATTTCCTCGGCCAACTCCTCCGATTTAGTAAAACGGCAGCAATACGAAAATAGCTGGTCTTTGTAGGCATAAAACATCTCCTGAAAGGCGCGTTCATCGCCTCGGGATATACGCTCTACGAGTGCGGCATTGGAATTGTTTCTTTTCAATTGCATAGCGCTAAACCATCTTCATCTCACAATATTCTAAAAAATTCCGACACAACAAAAATATTTTAAAACATGACGGATTTTCTTAGCTGCAATTACAAATTACTAATACCGCAGTTATTCGCAAAAAAAGAAGCCCCTCGCGAAGGGGACTTCTTGGTTATAGCGTCAGCGTGCGATCCAGTAGGCCTTCGCTGCCTATCCGGAATGCTGAGAGGCACCGGTCCTTATTTTCGTAAGAGCACGCGGTGCGTGGTGCTACGGTTGTTATCCAGTACCTGGATGGTGTACAACCCATCGGCGAAGGGCGACAGATCGAGTTCGGTGGTTGCTGCCGCACTACTCGGGTTGATATGCAGCACCACCCGGCCGCTGGCGTTGATGACCCGGGCCATTGCCGCTTGGCCAGACGCATCACCCTGACGAAGAACTACCGACCCGGTGGTAGGATTCGGATAAACCGTTGTTGGTGCTATCAACTGATCAGCGGCTACCTTATCGTTGCTCACCGTAGCGTTCCGACCATTCTCACGGTCGTTGCAGCGAATCACAAAGTAGTTGCCCGCGAACGTCTTTACCACCAAATCGTCGCAGAGAATACTTCCTTTTGCTCCGAAGATCCGACCGTAGAACGGGCCACCTAGCGCAAACTCAACGTCAACCACCGTGCCCGGCTCCACGGTCCAGCCCCGCGGGTGCGTGAACCCGTCCGGGTTGATCGCCTCGGCGTAGATCGTTTGCCCATCCTCACTAATGCCCGTTGGTCGGTACTCCCAGCCTCGGAAGCACTCCACACCCCGCACGTTCGGCAGCAGCGACGTGCGGTTAGCTAACCCACTCTTGCGCAGGGGCTGAATGCTACAATCGTTGTGCACCTCCCAGGCTCCGGCCCGGCCATCGGTGCGAACACCGGCTATCACCCCAATCACGTAGGTGCCCCGGTTGGTGGCGAAATCGGCGTAGGTTACTTCGCTCACCGCCACAATTTCGGCTAAATCGGCAGGGAAATCTTCTGAGGTCAGGGTACAATCACCTACCTGGTACCCGATTGCCGGGGTCGCGTTGAAGCGCACATCGTCAAAGTAGTAGGTGCCCCCCGCCGCTATCGTGGGGTTGGGGAAGATCAAAATATCCTTCATGCTCCCGGTCGTTCCTTCGGGAATCTCCACCGTAACCGTACCCCAGGTGCCGCTGTCGATTGCTACGGTCTGAATCCCGCCCAGCACTTCGGTGCCGGTGGGGTCGTTTAGCACCACGAGCACTTCGTTGATACGAACCGAGCCGTACACCTGGAAGGAAAAGGTTTCGTAGCGATTCAGGCTTCGGCCCACCTGCAGGTTGAAGCCGATGAGCTTATAAGTGCCTTCGCCCTTGTCGAAGCGCAGCACCTGTTCGCTGGGGTTGGCAGCACTGGCCTGCGGATTGGCCACGATCGCAATCTGGCCCCCGGCGCCGAACGACTGGGTGCGGCCGGGCTCCACAATACCTACGGTCGGAACCACTTCGTCGAAATCGGCTACGATTAGGTCGCCTACCAGGGTATTGGGTACCACAATGACTACCGCACTGTCGGAGGCGGTGCCGTCGGCGGAGACCGCCACGATAGTCGCACTTCCGGCGGTGAGGGCGGTGACCTGTCCGCTACTGTCCACGCTCGCCACGCTGGGGCTGCGGGTGCTCCACTGCGGGTTCGAAGCTGCTTCGGCGGGGGTCACCTCGGCGGTAAGCGTAGCGCTTGCGCCTGCTTCCAGCGTAATGGTTTCGGGATTCACCACAACGCTCACTTCCGGAGTAGTGGGGGCGGTTCCATCCATGCGCACATTGTCCACGTAGAAGGTGGCGCTACCGGCATTGTTGGGGTTGGGGAAGATAAGCGCTGTTTTCACCGCCGCGGCACTACTCTCGGGAAGGTCCAGCGTCACGGTGCCCCACGCTCCATCAATGCTCACGCTCTGAAAGCTTTCGGCTACCCGATTGCCATCGGCATCGTCCAGCGCCACGTATACCTGCGTGATGTTGCTGCCGTAGAGTTGAAAGCTAAACGTCTGGTAGTCATCTATCGGAGTTGCTTCCGGCAGGTTGAACCCGATCAGTTGGAAGGTGCCCTCCGGTTTGTCAAACTGCGCCACCTGCCCGCTGGGGTTATCAGCCGTAGCGTCCGGATTGTCCCCAATCGCCAGGGTGCCACCCGAGCTAAACATCTGGGTGCGGCCCGGTTCCACCACCCCATTGGTCGGTATCACTTCATCAAAATCGGCAATAATGAGGCTTCGGGTAGGGCTGCCCGGTGCAACGGTCACGTAGGCGCTGTCGGCAAACAATCCTTCCACGGTGGTCACGGTGACCAGGGTGACTCCTTGACTGATGCCCCGCACCTGCCCGGCCGCGTCTACCTGAGCAATACTTTCATCGCTACTCTGCCAAACGACACTGCGCTCGGTAGCCTCTTCGGGAAGCACGGTAGCCGTTAGCGCGGCCGTTTCTCCGACCCGCACGGTCACACTGTCTTCGGTTAGGGCTACCCCCGACACCGGCATGGCGAGGTTGTCACCGACAAGTTTCACGTTATCCACGTAGAAGGTTGCTTCGGCTCCGTTGGTGGGATTGGGGAAGATTAGCACGTCCTTAATGCTTTCTCCCGACCCGTCGGGGATAACAATTTCTACGGTTCCCCACGTGTTGTCGGCGACGGAAATCGATTGTTGGGTTTCTACCAAATTAACGCCTTCCCCGTTACTCGCTATCACAAATACTTGCGTGATGTTGGTGCCGTACAGCTGGAAGCTCAGCGTGTTGAAGGGAGTCGCGGACAGCGGTTCGGCCAAATTAAACCCAATCAGCTTATAGGTGCCCGCCTCTTTGTCAAAGCGAACCACCTGCGCACTTTCGTTATTGCTGTCCGGGTTGGGATTCTCAGCAAACGTTGCGGTGCCTCCGGCGGCGAACATCTGGGTTCTGCCGGGTTCAACCACGCCGTTCGTTGGAATCACCTCGTCGAAATCAGCCACTACAAAGGTGATGCCCGCTTGGGTTGCCGTTACTTGCACGAGAACACTATCGGAGACGCTACCGTCGGCATTAGCCACCGATACTCGGGTGGTGCCCAGGCCTATTCCGGTTACCACTCCGTTGCGGTCGATGGTCGCTACCGACGGATCTAGCGTATTCCAGACCAGTCCTCCGCCCGCGTTGGTCGGAGTGGTGGTTAGGGTGAGTTGGCTGGCTTTATTGAGTCCCAGCGTTAGCGAGTCAGGGCTCAACTCCACGGCGGTCACCGTTTCGGTGCCGGAGCTGAAGTCACCGAAGGGCCCGTTGATCAGGAAGCCGTAGGTGACGGCGGCCGGAGCTGTGTTCTGGTGCACCGTGAACTCGGCGGTGAGCGGGGCGGTGCGCAAATCGTACCACCGCTCGTGGCCGGGCCAGGTTTCGTACGCCGGAAACGTCGTCTTTCCGGCCCAGTCGTTGTCCCAGGGACCGAACGCCTTACCGTCGTTGATCCAGGGACCGTAGGGCACCAGGCCGGGGTAGAACTCGGTCTGCACCTCGTCGGCTTCCGTATCCAGGCCGTTGTACCAGGAATCCAGGTGAAACACTTCGTCGGGGTGGCGTTCGCCCAGGCCGGTGGCCCACACCATGTTCAGCGGATTGGTGCCCAAGAAATAATCAGAGGTAGTGTAGATGTTGGCCAGGTAGTTATTGGCTCGACCGGCGTTGCTATCTTTGGTGAGCATGAAGCCCATCAGCCCGTCGAAGATCATCGGAGTGGTGGGTTGGCCCACCAGCATGGGGAAGAAGAAGTTCCCCCCGTAGCGCGTGGCGCGTCGTTCTACCACATCGGTGAGCACAGCGTCGGCAGAATTGAGGGTAGCGTCGCGCAGGGCAGCGTACAGCGCGGGGTCCACCGGGCGGTTGGGGCCCATCGTCAGGTAGGTGTACACGCCCCAGCGCTGGTCTTCGCCTAAGGCAGTGCCGCTGTTGATGCCCGCCGCGTCGGCTTTCACCTGATCGTGGTACGTTTCTTCTCCGGTGAGTTTGTAGAGCGCCGCGGCCGCGTAGAGGCGCTGGTCACTGAGCCGAAGATTAAATACCGGTTCTTCATCGCCGTCGCGGGTGTTGGCCTTCGCCCAAGCGTAGGCTTCGGTGGCTTCCTGCTGCCAATCTACTCCCCCGGGGTCGGTCGCTCCTGCTTTTTGCAGGGCAATGGCCAAGTGCGCCGCGGTGGCGGCGTACTTATAGGTGCTGAAAGGGTCTTCACCCGAGACAATCCAAGTGCGGTTCACGTCCTCGTAGGAGGGCACGCCTTCGCCGTCGCCCCCAAACCAGTCACCGGCCACGCGAGAACCCACTCCGCCCGTGCCGTAGCCCTTGGCGATCAGCTCCTGCCGCGTGCGGTGGAAGAAGCGGGGCAGCCAGGCAGCTTCGTCCACCAGGTCGGGCACCCCGTTGCCGCTTTCGGGAATGTCAAGCTGGCTATCCGGAAATTTGGCGGGGGCAAACTCGTACAGGAAAAGTAGCCAACTCGGGATACGCAGGTGCGAAAAGTAACCGTCCCAGTCACCGGCGTCCTGGTACCAACCGTAGGTATCCAGCGGTCCTTGTATACCCGCTTCGATGGCCGGTTTGTCGTTGTCCGAATGATTTTCTTCCTCCCAGTCTACGAAGCGCGACGTGGTGTACTGCAACTTTCCGGCAAATCCCGGAGTGACGTTCGGGTTATGCGGGGCGGGGCGGACGTACTTCGTGTAGGGCTGCGTTAGCGCAATGCCACTGCGCTGGTGGTATAGGCCCCGGATGATGTTGTAGTAGGGCTCAAAGTAGGCGTTGTCATCAATCACAAAGGGAAACGAACTGCCGATCCCTTCCACCGCCAGCCGGTATTCGCCCGGAGTGGCAAAATCAGAAAAGTCCGCTTCGTACACTTCGGCACCCAGGAAGTTGTCGTCGGGAGTGTCGTCGGGCTGGCCGGTTTCTACGTTGTTGGCTGCTTTTCGAAAAGCGATAGTGCCTGAATAAGCCACACTATTGTCCGAGGTGTTCACCAGCCAGAAGGTGGCTCCGGCGTAGGGCGAAAGGTCCAGTCCGCCTTTCTCACCGGTCCAGTGATATACGTAGCCGTATTTTTTGGGGGCGGTGGGGGCGTACCCAATGATGTTCACGTGCACAGCTTCCGAGCGAGAACTGGCTAGCTTAGGGTCGTACTGCAGTTCGTAGCTGTTGCCGTTGGCCGCTAGTTCGCCGGTGCTGATGGTATAGGTGTTGCCCGCCTGCATCGGATTGTCCAGGTAAAGGTAAATCCAGTGCTCTTTGGCGTGGTCGGCGTCGGTGTTGGTGCATCCGACGCTATCGCTATAGCTCTGACAGAGCCAGGTGAAGTCGGTGCCCTTGCTTTTGCGGCCAATGTCCACCGGAAGCACGCCGCCACCGAAGTTGGCATCATCGCTGCTGCTGATGGTGTAGGAGCCGAGTTGAATAGCTAGGGCAACGTTGAGTGGATCCTGGATGACCCATTCGTTGCTACGGGCTTCGCCTTTTCGGTGGTGACGCACGTAGCCGTCGTCAAAGTGCACCATGATGATGCGGTCGGTCAGCGGGATCACCTCCACAATGTCAGAGGCGCGCAAGGAAAGGCTTAGCCCAAGCAGGGCCACCGCTGCGAGAAGTACGTTGAAATGTTTCATAGAAGGAGTACGTTGGTTGTTTGTAAAAAAAGAAGCCGCCCCGGGGCGGGGCAACAGCTTATTTAGACAGACATCCCTAAAGATCAAACATACCCTTCTTACTGAGGTTAGTTTTTACATTTTCTTAACTGAATTGGAATTATATATTCAAACCGTAAAATTTTAGCACTTAGCGGAGAAGGCCTTCGTGGGGGAACCCCGCTGTTCACAATAGGTACATCACTGGTTCACCATCTGCGGCTTCTTGCGGAATAGCTGCACCACCACCGGTACCAAAGCCACTGCGGCGAAGACTGCTCCGATGCCTAACACGCTGACGGGGGCAGCAAAGAAATCGCCCGCGGTGCAAATGCCCAGAATCAGCACGGTGGAAAAGGGCAGTGAGCAGGCCAGCACGTTCATGGCAAACTCAATGTCGAAGGTGTTGGTGGCCGGTTGGGTGTTCACTTCTTCCAGGGCGTTCACCACCGAAACATGGGCGTAGGGCCAGAAACTGCACGCGCTCTGCGGGAAAATGACGATCAGCAGGGCAATGCCCACGTCTTGCGTTGGCAAGAGCAGCAACAGCACGGCGCTGATCAGAAAAGCAATGCTGGAGCGCACGAACAACAGCGAAAAAATGGTTTTTACCTGCTGCCAATTGAGCTTCACCGAGATGCCGATAAAGAGCAGCACCAGGGGCGTCATCATCAGGCTTAGCCGGTCGGTGCTCATCTGCAAAAACTCGGGCAGCGACGCAAAGTTAAGTCCCAGGGCCAGCATGCCCAGCGCAATGAGCAGCACCATGTTGATCGGCTCGCGCACCAAAGAAACTAGCAGTCCCTTCACTTTATCCGAGGTATTTTGGGTATCAATCTCATTGCGACTGTAGTACCAGCGCATGGCCACCAAGTACAAAATGACCAGAACAAACACTTTGTTGCCCACGTCGGCCAGGGCGGCCATCGCCAGGGGGTGTTCGCCCAGATACTCCAGCAGAAATGGAAAGCACGACAGGCCCGGGGCCAGGGAAGGCAGCAGCATCTTGATGGTGCGGTGTTGTGATGAGCCAGACGAAACACCGGGCAGAATAGCGGGCATCTTGTCAACCAGGGCAAACATGACAAAGTTGAAGGCCAGCGCCAGCACCGGAACCATCGCCATTTCCCAGCTAAACTCAATCTTGAGCAGGGCAATAAAGATGGTGGCGGGCAGCGCAATGCTTAGGATGATCGTTTTGATGCCATTTTTCTGCTCTTTGGTACTGATCTTCGACTGGAGGGTGTAACCGAGCAGAATCAGCACCACCAGCGATATTGTCTTAACGATTGCAGGGTTCATAAACGGGCATAGTAAGTTTGGGAACAACCACCAGGTTGTCAAAAAATGTCAGAAAATAAAGTTTAAGGAAGCGGTTGGCTAAAGAATATCGAATAAAGAACAAGGAATTTTGAATGTTGAAATCAACAGCCGCTTCTTGGTCACGCTTGTCAATTTCCCTTCGTCATTCATCATTCTTTAATCGACATTCGATATTCAGTTTTTCCGGAGACTAGGTACGTAGTCCTCCTATTGGGTTCAAACGCCCGACTATTCTCCGCCCGCCGACACCGAAGCTTCGTCCATCACCTCGGCCAGGCTCTTGGTGAAGCGTTTCATCTCGTCCATGGTACCCATGCTCACGCGACAGTAAGGCTGCTCGTCCAGATCGTAGGTGCGGATGCCAATGCCTTTGTCGAGCATGGCGGTCATAAACGGATCGGTCGCCATATCAATCGGGAACAAGATAAAGCTGGTGTACGAAGGAAGTGGTTTGAAGCCCTGCTTCTTGATTTCGCCCATCGTGTACTCCCGCGCCGCCTGATTCAGCGTCTGCGTTTTCTCCTGAAAGTCCAGGTCCTTGAGGCTGGCCATCGCGCCTTCCATGGAGGTCACGCTGATGCCCATTTCGGTGCGCACCAGGTCTTTGATCATCTTCACGCGCTCGGGCTGCGCCACCATGTAGCCGATGCGCAGGCCAGCCATGCCGTGCAGCTTCGAAAACGTGCGTGCAATGATCACGTCGTGTCCCTCTTGCACCAAACCGACGGCGGTGGTCACTTTGGGGTCCATCGCCAGTTCGATGTAGGCTTCGTCGATAAACACTGGGGCTTTTTTGGCCACCTTGCGGCCGAAGGCCATGATGTCGTCGGTGGGCGTGATGGTGCCGGTGGGGTTGTTGGGGTTGCAGATGTAGACCAGCTTGGTGTCGCTGTCGATGGCGTTAGCCATGGCATCGAGGTCGTGGGCGTAGTCTTTCTTGAGCGGAATATTCTTCCAGGTGGCTCCCACCCCGCGCGAGGTGTTCACCAGTGACATGTAGGCGGGGTCGGCCGAGATCACGTTGCCGCCGTTCATGCAGGCCACGATGGCGGTTTTCTCCAGGATGTCGGTGGAGCCGGGAGCCAGCAGAATGTGTTCCGGGGTAACGCCCTCTTTTTCGGCGATCATCTCTTCCATGATTTTGGAGCTGCTGTAGACGTAGCGATTGCCCTTGCTGGCACTCTCGGCGATGGCTTTGATCGCTTTGGGCGACGGGCCGTAGGGGTTTTCGTTGGCCAGCAGCCGCACTTCCACCTTCGAGAAGTCGGGCGGAGCGATGTGAAAGTTTTCGGTCAGGTGGTAACGACCCTGGTAGGGAGTCATACCAAAAGCCCCTTTGTGGGAGCTGTGGGGACGCGCCGCGGCGCGTCCCCACAGGGCCGGGGCGCTCATAAGACCTCCGGTCAGCAAAGCACCTTGCTTCAGCCAATTTCTGCGATTTGTAGTGACGTTTGTCATGTTCTAGGGTATAAGTTAATGTATCGCTAAAGTACGAATTAGCAATGCTTTTTAAAATAATATTTTACTTATAAGTATAAATTCAGCTTTTTGTTCTACAAAACTAACCTTTAGCAATCGCTATGCGGATTATTTTATGATTCGGAAGGCTACGTTATTGTAGGTTCCTGCCCATTCCAGTTTATCGGTAATCACGCTGGGATTGTAAGCCACCACAAAGCTCCCGGCGTTGTCCGTAGTGAATGTTCCGAGAGAACCACCACCCGCAAACACCTGTATCGATAAGTTGGCAATCGGGATAGAATCTATTCCTACCGCGTTGTCCATGATGCCGGTCTTATCCAGTTCAAAGAAGGTGGCTCTCACTTCACTGTTCAGTGAATCAGCAACAATTTGGGCAGTTTCCAGCAACACCGGCGAAGCAATGTGCGGAATGGCATTGTCGGCCACGTCCTCACAAGAGGACAGCGCGAAGGCAACTAAGGCGATGGCGAAAGTATACTTGATATATTTTTTCATGTTCGTGCGTTGGTTTTAGTGAAGCGGCCGACGGTCAGGTTTATGCGTCGCCGTCGGCTCGCCTGATACAGTTGGTTTATTGAGCCCACCACAGTTTGGTGCGCATGTTGTCATCTCCGCCCAGCAGACCCAAGCCTTCCTGAATTTTTTCGCGGTTCAGCGAATATTCGGTCTGGGGATACGTCAGGCGCGTGGGCAGCACCCCGTCGTTGAGCAGGGCCGCGTTGGGGTCGGTGCGCATGATGTCGGGCAAGCCGGTGCGACGGTACTCGGTCCAGGCCTCGATGCCTTGTCCGTACAGCGCGATCCACTTCTGGAACATGATGTTCTCTAGCGTAGCGGCTTGTCCGGCCAGGTAGCCATTGGGAGTCTCCAGGCCAAACTGCCCAAACGAGGCGTCAACGGCTTCGTCGAGGTAGGCTTTCGGGTCACCCGCCACGTCGCCGCGCAGGGCCGCTTCGGCCAGCACGAACTGCAGTTCGGCGTATGACATAATCACCGACGGGGTGGTAGCTTCGCGCATGGAGGCTCCGATAAACGATGCCTTGGCGGTGAACTCCAGCGCCAGCGCGTCGGGCAAGCCGTTAGGCATTCCCGCGTAAACACCTTCCGGAGTAGGATCAAAGAACACGGTGACGCGCGGGTCGTTCAGCGCGTTGAGGGCATCTACCAGGGTGGCACTGGCCCGCCAGTCGTCCCGGCCGCCGTTCACCACCACCTCGTTCCACTCGTTGTTGCTGGGGCGAGTAGCTGAGTGCGCCAAGTAGGCGAAGTCTTCGTTGCTGGTGAAAATCGGGCGCTGCGCCACTTCGGTCATCTTAGCGGCAATATCGATGGAGAAGCTCGGGGCCGACGAAGCGCGGTTGAGCAACTTCAGCTGCAGCGAATTGGCAAACTTGATCCAGCGAGAAATCTGCTCAGTCTGATCAGCACTGTTTGCTACTGGAGTGCTACCGTCCCTAAATAAGATATCTCCTCCGATTGGGGCAGCATCCTGCGCCAGTAGCGCCACCGCTTGGTCCAGGTCGTTGATAATCCCTTCATACACCACTGGCATGGGATCGTAAGCGGGTTTCAGAATTTCTTCTTCGCCCTTAGCTTCCAGTGACTGCGAGTAGGGTACGGGTCCGAAAATATCGGTCAGCAGCGAGTACACCCACGAGCGCATCACCAAGGATACTCCTTCGTAGTGCGCGTTCTTCTGCTCTTCCGAGGTGGCAAGCAGACGAATGCGCTCCGCGTTCAGCAGGGCTTCGGTATACAACTTCTCCCAGGTGTTCTGGGCTAGATCGCCCGAAGGACTGTAGGTATCGCCCTCGTAGGTGTACACCCGCCGGGCGAAGTGCTGAATCCACAGCATGCCGCCGTCCAGGTTCAGCCGTTCGTTCCGCACGTTAGAGCCGCGGGTCAGGTCTATGGGCTTCTCAATGACGTACGGCAGCAATAGATCAGGCGTCACCGACACTTCAGTGGCCTGGTTCGGACTGGTGTTCATCTCCTCAAAATCACTGGTGCAGGAGGCCACGAGCAGCAGGGTGAGTGCGGTACTTAGGTAAGTTATCTTTTTCATTATAGTGTGTTTTATAGTGAATGATTGAAGGAAAGAATGATTGGATGATGGAATAGCTAAGGGGTGATTCCATCACTCAATCCTTCAGTCATTCAGTTAAAAGGTGATATTCAGGTTAAATCCTACGCTTCGCGTTAGAGGAAGCTGTCCGTACACAAAGCCCTGCAAATTGCCCCCGTAGCGGTCGCCTTCCGGATCGATGTGCGGGGTGTTGCGGTGCAAAATGGCCAGGTTGCGTCCGACGATTGATATTTTCGCCGACTCAATGAAGTTGGTACGCTCCAGCAGTCCAGTGGGCAAGTTGTAGCCCAGCGTCACCTCGCGCAGTTTCACAAAGCCGGCGTCGAAAATGGCCACCTCGTTGATGTTGCGCGGGTGGTGGTTACCCATGAACGACTGCGCACTCACCACCACGTCGTTGGTCACGTACTGCGGGGCTTCGGCGGTGCCGACGTTCTTCACTCCCACTCCAATCACGCCTTCTTCGCGGCCGATGGCGGTTTCGGCCAACTGTCCGGTGCGGCGGGCCACCGAAGTACCTCGGTCGAAGATATCGCCTCCGTGTCGGATATCGATGAGCGCGCTGAGCGTGATACCTTTGTAACGGAAGGTGTTGGAGATACCGGCCGTCCAGTCGGCCTGGATGTTGCCCAGCGTCTTCACGGTGCTGCCGTCTTCGTTGACTCCGGCCACGGGTTGCCCGTTGCGGTAGATCACGTTGCCCTCGGGGTCGCGGGCGAAGAAGGTGCCGCGCAGTTCGCCGAAGGGCCGACCCACGCGCGCCTCGGAAGTCACGTGGTAGGTGTTGAGCACGTAGGTGTCCAGGCCATCGGCCAGCTCGATCACCTGGCTGCGGTTGCGGGCCCAGTTGGCCATCACGTCCCAGGTGAACCCGTTGTTGAGTTTCAGGGGCGTGGCCGTCAGCATCAGTTCTACGCCCCGGTTCTGCACCTCTCCGGCGTTGAGCAGCTTGTAGATATAACCCGTCGCCCGCGAAATCTCTACGGCCAGAATCTGGTCGGTGGTGGTTTGGTCGTAGTAGGTGAAGTCTAACCCAACCCGGTTGTTAAACAGGCGGATATCGGTGCCCAACTCAATACCGGTGGTGGTCTCGGGCCGTAGTTCGGCGTTAGCAATCTCGGTATCCTCCGATACCACGGGGGTGCTGCCGGCCCACAGGCCTTCGCTGTTAAACAGTTGCTGCAAGCGGTAGGGGTCGGTATCGTTGCCCACCTGCGCCCAACTGCCGCGCAACTTCATAAACGACAGCACGCCGCTCTGGATGTCAAACATATCGGTCAGCACCATGCTAAGTGAGGCCGAGGGGTAGAAGAATGAATTGTTCTCGGCGGGCAGGGTCGATGACCAGTCGTTGCGCCCCGTCACGTCCAGAAACAGGTAGTTTTTAAAACCAAACTGGGCCGAGCCGAACAAGCTGTTCACCTGGTACTCTTCAATGCGGCTTTCGGTGATGGGAGGCGAGGCGTAGTTGCTCAAATTATACACCTTGTTGATAGCCAAATCCTGAATACGGGTGTAGTTGCGCTTGAAGTTGTTCACCCGGCTGTTACCGCCCGCGTTCACAGTGAGCGAGAAGTCGGTCGTCAACTGATTATCATAGGTCAGTAAAAAGTCGGAGTTGGTTTCCTGGCGACTCAATACTTCCTCGGAGTACGATCCGTTGGGATAGTAGCGCGCGTTTTTTTCGGCAATGATGTTCTCGCGGCTATCCATCCAGAAGTCGGTGCCTGAACGTACCATCAGGCTCAGGTGGTCGGTAAGTTCGTAGTTGAGCGCGATGTTACCCAGCAGGCGATTCTTGTCGTTTGAGTACGTCCAGTTTTCCTGGGTGTAGTAGTGGTTCCAGAAGTACTCATACTGCCAGTTGGCGTAGGGGTAGCTCTGCCCGATGGGCTGGATCACGGTTTCAGGATTGTACCTTTCAAAGTCACGAATCTGGTCCCAGTTGGTGTTGCGGTGCGTCCAGATAAACTCCGCCCCGCTCTGGTAGCGGCGGTTGTCGGAGTATGACTTAATATACTCGCTGGAAACGTTGATCCTGAATTTATCGGTGAAGTTATACCCGGCGTTCAGGCGAAAGTTGTTTCGGTGAAAATCGTTGTTGGTGATAATTCCGTTCTGATCCATGCGTCCGATGGAGAGCCGAAAGTTTCCTTTATCGTTCGATCCGGCCAGCGCGATGTTGTTGGTCACGGTGGTACCGGTTTCGAAGAACTGCTGAAAGTTATCGGGCTGGGGCAGCAGGGGTGCGGTGTTGTTGAAAATCTGCCCGTCGATGATCTCACCGCCGGTCCACCACTGCGGGCGCAAGCGACCGTCCATGGGCTCACCCCAGCTTTCGTCCACCCCATAGGTGCCGCCGTTGCCGTTGCCGTCCACGCCGTTGCGACCGTCCACGTAGAAGGTGCGGTAGCCGGTGCCGCCGCCGTAGATGTTCTGAAGGTTGGGTTCTACCAGGGGGCGCTCAAACATGGCGGTGGAGTTAAAGGTCACTCCCATGCCGCGCGAGCCGGAACCGTCTTTGGTGGTGATCAGGATCACCCCGTTGGCCGCGCGGGCCCCGTAAAGGGCGGCCGCATTGGGTCCCTTGAGCACGCTGATTTCCTTGATGTTGTCGGGGCTGATTTCCGAAGGACCGCCGCCGTACACATTTTCTTCGCCCGCCGAGGTGTTGATGGGCTGCTGGTAGTTTTCCATGGGCACCCCATCAATGATGTACAAGGGCTGGTTGTTGCCCGAGATCGACGACTGCCCGCGGATGACTACGTTGGAGCCGCTGCCCGGCCCGCCGTTGCTGGTCACCTGCACGCCCGCGATGCGGCCCGACAGGTTGTTGACCACGTTGGCCTGCTTGGCTTCGGCCAGCTTTTCGCCGCCCACTTCTTGCACGGTGTAGCCCAGGGCCTTCTTCTCCCGTTCCAGGCCAAAGGCGGTGACTACTACTTCGGAAAGTTCGGCTACGTCGTCGCTCATCTTGAGGTCGATGGCAGAGCGGTTATTGATGGGCACTTCCTCGGTTCGAAGTCCGATGAAGGAGAAAACCAGGGTTTCGGCGTCTTCTCCGGCCGATAGTTGGTAGTTGCCCTCAATGTCGGTGATGGTACCGATGGTGGTACCTTTCACTACCACGTTCACGCCCGGCAGGGCGCCGCCGTCCTCGTCGGAGGTGACTTGCCCGCTGATGGACTGGGCCAGCAGCGGAGCACCCAGGAAGGAGAACAGAAGGAGGAAGAGAGGTACGCGGCAACTGCGCCCGGTGGGGACTTGGTTGCGGGTAAAGGTCATGCTCATAAGTTCAGCAGTTTTGTAAGTAAAATTTAAGTACACCTACAAACCTAACTGATTAATCACTAATTATCAAAACATTATTTTGCTCGGCAGGTTTTTAGAAGAATTAAATTTTATGCTTTACTGAGGATTCGTGAATATGAATTATGTAAATAGCAACCCTTTGCCAAATCGACAACACGTTGCCGTTTGGCTTGATAATATTTTAACTAAATCCCCAAGTAAAATTTTTTAGTTAGCTTAAATCCTACATCGACTTATTTTATACTGATTTTGCTTTGCTTTGCAATTTATTGTTTGGAACGTATTTTTAGAAGTACTTGTCCGATAAGCCCAGCCGATCAAGGCAGCCAATAATCCATCGACCAGTAGGTGAGTAGCACCGCAATCAGCAGGGCGGGCAGCAGGTTGGTGATGCGTAGCGTCTTTATCTCCAGCAGGTTGAATCCCAATCCGATAATGATCACCCCACCGGTGGCTGATAGTTGATGAATCACCGTTTCGGATAGGTAGGGCTCCAGCAATCCGGCCGACAGGGTGATCGACGACTGGAACAGCAGCAGGGGCACGGCCGAGAACAGCACGCCCCAGCCGTAGGTGGCGGCCAGCACCACCGAAGCGAAGCCATCAAGCACCGATTTGGTGTAGATCAGCGAGGGGTCGTGGTTAAGGCCTTCTTCCAGCGCGCCCACCAGGGTGAGCGAACCCACGCAAAACAGCAGGAAGGCGGTAACCAGCCCCTCGGTGAAGCGCTCGCTGCCGATGCGTACCTTTCGCTGCACCCAATCGCCCAGCCGCAGCAACCGATCATGCAAACGCAGACTTTCTCCGGCAATGCCCCCGATGAGGATGCTGAAGATGAGAATCAGAATGTTCTCCACCAGCAAGGCCATCTGCACGCCAATCAATAGTGTGCACAGTCCTAATCCCTGAAAGCAGATGGTGCGGATGTTGTCCGGAAACTTGCGCTGCAACAACAATCCTAGCAGGCTGCCAGCTACGACGGCTAGGGTGTTTACCAGAGTTCCAAGGGGCATATTGCGCGTTTTGCTTTCTCCATAAAGCAATATTATGCTATTTTTGCTTTACAGAGAAAACATTATGGAAGAACTGATTGAAAAGTTCCGTAAAAAACTAGTGACCGCCCCCGCTAGCCCTATCCGAAGTTTCGTTGAACAGATAGATTGGCGCGATAGGATGGTTGGCATCAAAGGAGCCCGAGGGGTGGGCAAGACCACCCTGCTGCTCCAGTACATTCGTCAACGCCTTCCGCTCAATCAGCAAATACTCTACGTTAGTCTAGACGACATATACTTTGCTGACAATACCCTGGTAGCGTTAGCCGATCAATTTACCAAGAACGGGGGCACCCTGTTAGTGCTGGACGAAGTTCATCGCTATCCCCGCTGGTCGGTGGAGTTGAAAAACATCTACGACGATTACCCCCATCTCAAGGTGATTTTTACCGGTTCGTCGGCCTTGCATCTTCATCGCTCCAAAGCGGATCTAAGCCGCCGAGCGGTCACGTACCATATGCCAGGGCTATCGTTTCGAGAGTTTCTTCGGTTTGCCTATCAGCTCGAATTTCCTGCGTTCCCATTGACTGAGTTGCTCAACGACCATGTCGAGATTAGTATGGAGTTGGTTCGCCAGCTTAAGCCGCTTCCGGCATTTAATGAGTATCTAAAGCTCGGGTATTATCCCTACTTTCTAGAAAACCGAGACACGTATCATTTAAAACTCGCCGAGATCGTTAACCTGATCTTAGAAATTGATTTGCCCTACGTGATTGACATCAACCTGAATAGTATCGAAAAAATTAGAAGATTGCTCTACGTGCTGGCCGAGTCATCCCCCTTCAAACCTAACATTCTGAAGCTAAGCGAGAAGGTAGGTGTCGCCCGGAACACCATCATTGCGTATCTAGAGTACCTGCAAGAAACCGAGTTGCTCTACCTGCTGCGTAGTGCCACCAAGGGTATTAGCGCCATGCAAAAACCCGAAAAGATATACTTACAAAATCCTAACCTTTTCTACGCAATCGCTCCGGGCAACGTTAACGTAGGTAGTTTGCGAGAAACGTTTTTCTATAATCAACTTCAGGTAAAACATACGGTGCAGTACCCCAATCAAGGGGATTTCCTGATCGATCACCAATGGACTGCCGAGATTGGCGGAAAAAACAAGGGGAAGCAGCAACTGGCAGGCTCAAAAGACGGCTTTGTGGCGGCGGCCGACCTGGAAATCGGCTACCTGCGCAATATTCCGCTGTGGTTGTTCGGGTTTTTGTACTGAGATGGCACTTGGGCGACGAACCCCTTCGTTCTTTCTCCCTGCGATTTTTTTCTCAGCAACGCAGATGAAGGTAGGGTAGCGGCGCTTTCGGCGGTATTAGCACTAGCCAGCAGGCAGATCGAATTAAATCTTTCTTCATTCAATTGTTTATCTCATGACAACTTCATTTCGAAAATCTCTCCCCCTCCTGTTTATCGCTGCCCTTTCCGTTCTAACTTTGGCCTGCGAAGACAATGGTCCCGTCGTACGCGGTAGCGGCCCGGTGGTGATCCGCACCCTGGATTTGGACGACATTCGGGGGTTCGCCGTTTCGGGCAGCCAGAACGTAATCATTACCCAAGGCTCTCCGCAGGAAATCATTGTGGAAGGACAGGCCAACCTAATTGATATCCTCTCCACCCGGGTGAAGGATGGTATCTGGGAGGTTCGCTTCACCGAGAACGTCCGCAACCGCGAAGACTTCACGGTGTTGGTCACCGTGCCCAACGTGGATCAGATCAAAGTAAGCGGTTCGGGCAACGTAAGCAGCGACGGTGACCTGGATTTGGACGTGCTCAGCATCGCGGTATCGGGTTCGGGCAACGTGAGTCTGGCGGGGAGCGTAGACGAGCAGACCATTGCCGTTTCCGGATCAGGAGAAGTGAGCAACTACCGCCTGAGCAGCCGACAGACCACGGCCACCGTGAGCGGGTCGGGTGAGGTGCGCGTCACGGCCATGGAAGTGCTCAATGCCAAGATAAGCGGCAGCGGCGATATCCAATACCGGGGCAATCCCGCCACGGTGAACCAGAGCGTGAGCGGTTCGGGCCGGGTATCGGCGGGGTAGCCCCGCGATCAACCAATGAGCAGCCCTGCGATGAATCGCGGGGCTACTCGCGGTAATAGACGCGCTTCACGCGTTCGCCCACCTTGGTGAGCAATTCGTAGGGAATGCTCTCCAGCGGTTTGGCCAGTTGCCACAACGATTCCTGATCCTCAAACACTACCACCTCGTCACCTTCTTCTACTCCCAAACCGGTCACGTCTACCATCGTCATGTCCATGCACACCCGCCCCACCGTGGGCACCCATTGTCCGCGAATTTTCACCGTGGCCCGGCCGTTGCCGAAGCGGCGGTCGAAGCCGTCGGCGTAGCCGATGGCGATGGTGGCCGTCTCGGTTGGCCGCTCAATCACGCCCTGCCGACTGTAGCCCACCGTGTCACCGGCCCGCAACTGCTTCACCTGCGACACCACCGTTCGGAGCCGGGCCACCGGACGCAGCGCGTGCGGGTCGGCACCCCAGGTATCCACGCCGTACAATCCGCCGCCCAGGCGCACCATGTCGTACTGGTAGTTCGGAAAGCGCAGCATGCCCACCGTATTAGCCACGTGCCGAATGGGCGTGTAGCCCAGGGCCTCAATCAATTGCCGACACCCCCGGTCGAATGCCGCCACCTGCTGGTGCGTAAAGGCGTCGTGCTCGGCGTGGTCGGAGGCCACCATGTGGCTAAAAATACTAGCCACGCGCATCGCTGGGTTTTGTTGCAACCCGCTTACCAATTCATCCCATTCACGCTCCACAAAACCCAGGCGGTGCATGCCGGTGTCGAGCTTCAGATGCACCGGTGGCACGTGGGGCAGGTAGGGCATTTCGTCGATAAAGCTTTGCAGCAGGCGAAAACTGTACAGTTCGGGCTCCAGTCGGTAGTCGGCCATCTTGCCGAAGCTATCGGACGAAGGATTCAGCACAATAATCGGCAAGCGGATGCCTCGCTCGCGCAGCGTGATGCCCTCGTCGACGTAGGCCACCATCAGGTAGTCAATCTGGTGATACTGCAGCAGGTTGGCCACCTCGAAGGCGGACCCGCCGTACGAAAAGGCTTTCACCACCCCCAGCACCCGCACCCCCGGCAGCAGCTTGCTGCGGTAGTAGTTCAGGTTGTCCATCACCGCGTCCAGGTTGATCTCCAGCACCGTGCCGTGAATCTTCTGCTGCAAGCGCTGCACAATTTTTTCAAAGGCAAAGGGCCGCGCGCCCTTCACCAGAATGCTTTCGTGACCAAACGAGGTCAGATTCACCTCCCGAAGAAACTGCTCGGTAGACAAGTAAGCTTCGTAGGTGAAAGAGGCTTCCGCGAAAATAGGGGTGGCCTCGCGCATCCGGGGGCCAATGCCCACCAGTCGGTCGATCCGATGCGCCTCCAACTGCTCCCGCACTTCGCCGTACAACTTCTCTTCCGGCTGGCCGGTTTGCAGCATATCCGACACAATAACGGTCTTTCGCTCGTGTTGTAACTGCTGGTCCAGAAAGTCCAGCGCCATCCCAAAGCTGGCCATGTCGTGGCTATAGCTGTCGTCGACCAGGTGGCAATAGTTGATTCCCTGCTTCAGCTCTAGCCGCATGGCCACGTGTTGCAGGTGCCGCAGTCCGTCCTGAATAACGTCCGCTGCGTAGCCCGCGTCCAGCATAAACACGATACAGTGCAGCACGTTCTCCAGCGAAGCTTCATCGTGGAAGGGCAGCTCGAACGAATAATCACGGTTGGCGCGCACCTCCTGCACCCGCAAGTGGGTGTGCTTACCCTGCCGCTCCGTTTGCCCCCGGTAAGCAGCCGTGGAAGCATTATCAAGCGACCAAGCGAGATGCTCTCGGTCAGGATACGTTTCCATGAGCACCGCACGCACCGGATCGGCATCGTGGCGGTAGATGATCTTTTCGGCCTCCGCAAAGAGCTGCGCCTTTTCCTGAATTTTTTGGGTCCGACTGGCAAAGCCTTCGTCGTGGGCGGGGCCGATGTTGGTGAAGATGCCTACGGTAGGGCGGATCACCCGGGAGATCCGGGCCATCTCGCCGGTTCGGGAGATGCCTGCTTCAAAAATACCCAACTGGTGCCGCTCGCTGAGGCCCCACACCGACAGGGGCACCCCGATTTGTGAGTTGTAGCTCTTCGGACTCATCGCCACCGCCTGCTGCGGACTGAGCAACTGGTAGAGCCACTCTTTCACGATGGTTTTCCCGTTGCTACCGGTGAGTCCCACCACCGGCATGGTGAACTGTTGCCGGTGCGCGGCAGCTAAATTCTGGAGCGCGGTGATGCCGTGATCCACTTGCAGGACGTTCGCCTCGGGTAAGGGGTGGTCTACCGGTTTTTCTACCACAAACTGCCGCACCCCGCGGGAGTAAAGCTCAGGAATGAAGCGGTGCCCGTCGTGGTGCAGGCCGTCGATGGCAAAAAATAACGTATCCGCTCCTCCCCCACCCCGCCGACTATCGGTAAGCAGATGCCGCACGGGGTGCGGGAGATCATGCCTGCCCAGCAGCGTGCCCCCCAGCATGTCCGGCAAGTCAGAAAAGCGCATGGGTGTTGGTGGTAAGTCAAACGGGAGGGCAAGGTACTAAAATCAGGACACCTCCTCCAACTCCACCTCCAGATAGTAAGACAGCAATTGAATCAGCCGCTCAAACTCGATGGGCTTGGTGGTGTAGTCGTTCATGCCCGCCGCCCGCGCTTCGGCCTGTTGCTCTTCAAACGCGTCGGCCGACATGGCGATAATGGGCAGATCGCGGTAGGCGGGGTTTTGGCGCAATTGGCGCGTGGCTTCCAGGCCGTCCATCACGGGCATGTGGATGTCCATGAGCACCAAATTTGGTTTTAGCTCCTCTACCCGCGCAACGCCTTCCTCACCGTTATTGGCCAAGTGAAGCGTGATTCCCAGACGTTTGAACAAGGCAACCACGACCAGTTGGTTCACCTTGTTGTCTTCTACCAACAACACGCTGTTTTGCGCCGTGAAGTGGTAGTTGCTCGGAGTCATGACCCGCCTTTCCGGTTCGACGTCCGGACAGGCAACTTCGGTATACGGAAGCGTAAGCGTGAAGGTGCTGCCCTGCCCCACGGTGCTCTCCAGCGAAAGCGTGCCGCCCAGAATATCCACCAGTTTCTGGGTGATGGACAGCCCCAGTCCGGTGCCGCCGTATTTCCGGGTGATGGTATTATCGGCCTGCTCGAAGGGCTCGAAGATGCTCGCTTGCCGCTCGGGCGGAATGCCGATGCCCTGGTCGGTCACGCTGAACCGAAGTACTTTGGCCGTGGTATTCGCTTCCAGGGCAAGAGCCACTTTCTTGCCTTCGTCGGTAAACTTGATGGCGTTTGACACCAGGTTCATCAGGATTTGGTTGAGCATGGTGCGGTCGGTCTCCACGCATCCGAGAATGTCGTCGGCACTCGCATAAGTAAACCTCACTCCCTTTTCTAAAGCTTTAATGCGGTTGATTTGGTAAACCCCTCTGCAAACCGCCTCCACCGCCACCGCGCCGACAGAAAGGTTAAATTTGCCCGCTTCTATTTTTGACAAGTCGAGAATGTTGTTAATCAGTTCGGCGAGGTTTTTTCCGCTCATCCGCACGTTTTCCAGGTATTGCAAAAAGCTAGGAGGCACGTTGGCGGCCTCAATCTCGTTAAGCATGATCTCGCTGAAACCCACAATAGCATTGAGCGGGGTACGAATCTCGTGGCTCATGTTGGCCAGGAAGTTCGACTTCGCCTGATTGGCGGCTTCGGCCTGGGCGCGGGCGGCTTCCACGTCGGACAACGATTTCTTGAGACGATTTTTGCTGTCGCGCAAATCTTTGGTCTGGGCATTCACCTCTTTTTCCAGGTTGAGGCGGTGTTGCTCCAATTGCTCGTTGAGCACGATGAGTTCTTCCTGGTGCTGCAACAGTTGCTCCTTGTTGATCGACATTTCGTAGTACTGCTCAAACATTCTAGATGAAAGGTGACTGTGTTGCTTGGTAAACACCCAATATATCACTCCGTTGAACCCGATACCGCACAAAAAAATACTCCAGCGAATGTACTTACCTATCAAGCTTCCTTCGGGATGCACCCGCGGGAAAAGTTGATAGTCGGACCAAACCAGGACAGCAAACACCAGAAATGGCAAGATCACGCCAACGCGGACCAGTAGCTTTTCTTTCTTGTCGGCAATGATAAAGGGGTACCCAATCAGTATCACCACCGCAACTTCGACGAGTCCGTCTTTTCCCAGCGCGGAGGCAAAGAGCAGCGTGAGTAGGTTGGCTGCCACCAGAAAAACAAATTTGGCGGCCCGGTGGAACGCCAAACGATTGAGCAGCAGAGGAATTAGCAGGGTCAACGCACAACCGCCCGACACCCAGACCATGATGGGGGCGGTGTCTAATAGTAGATATACCACCGCATAGAAAGCACCAATGAGGCTGGCCGCGGTACTGAAGAGCGAAACGAGTTGGACTCGGCTTTTTGCTTCATCCTCGAAGAGGAGCGCATTCAGCGACGCGCGCGCGTTCGCGAATGCGCTCGCTAATTTTGACCAAGCCGATACCGCTAATTGCATACTTTAATAAGAAGATAGTGAGCCCAAGATGGGGGTTTGACTACCAATGAGGAAGTCGCTTGTGGGCTGAATACTACTAGTGACAGTTTTTGATCTTTATTACTTATTTCTCTTGGGTGTACGAAACCGAACACCAGTGTGCGAATACGAACAGTAGTTGACTGCCTATGCTTACGCAACTAACTGATTATCACCTCCTTACATAACTGGCACTGTGCTTGAACTGGCATAGTCACTGTGTTATAAACCTAAACCTTACTGTTATGAAGATTTCCGGTTATTTTCTGTTCGCGCTGCTGCTTCCAATCCTGGGACACGCCGGTGACGATCCCTATCTCACCAAAACTTTTGTCCTTACTGGTCCGGGCAACCTAGAAGTGAACACCTCCGGCGGGGGCATCGAGGTGGTGGGCACCTCGGGCAAGCAGGTCACCGTGGAGATGTACGTGAAGCCCAACGGCGGCTGGAGCCTGTTCGGCAGCGATGATGATGACATCGAAGAGGCCCTGGAAGACTACACCATCGACGTTCGTCAGAATGGCTCCACCGTGCGCGCAATCGCCAAACGAAAGGGCAGCAACTGGGGCAATAGCAAGGTGAGCATCTCCTTTAAAGTGATGGTGCCCACCAGCACGTCGTGCAATTTGTCTACCAGCGGTGGCTCCATCAGCGTGGCCGACGTGGAGGGCCAGCACGACATTCACACCAGCGGCGGCAGCCTCACCTTTGACCATCTCAGCGGCACCACCCAGGCCCACACCTCGGGCGGCAGCATCAACGTAGACGATTACGAGGGCAAACTCGACGCCAACACCAGCGGTGGTTCTATTCGGGTGGATGGTGCCGAAGGCGAAGCGACGCTGGAGACCTCGGGCGGCAGCATCAACCTGGAAAACATTCGCGGCAGCCTGGAAGCGCACACCAGTGGGGGCAGCATCCGCGCCGACGTGGAGGAGCTGGGCAAATACCTGACCCTGAAAACTAGCGGCGGCGGCATCACGGCCACCATTCCCGGCGGACAAGGACTCGACCTGGATTTGTCGGGCAACCGGGTGAACACCAAGCTGGTGAACTTCACGGGCGAGTCGGACAAAAACAGCATCAACGGCAGCGTGAACGGCGGCGGCGTGCCGGTGAACCTGCACACCTCGGGCGGCTCGGTCACGCTGGAGTATCAGGGGATGTAGGTTAGATGAAGGGGGCGTAGGTTACCCCTGCGCCCTAAGTCTGTTTCCTTCAGTTGCCTCCTTTGGCGGTTGTCATGTCGGGCTGAAAAGCCGGGTGTCCGGCCTGCCAGAGGGCAAAGGCGTACATGTTGGCGAAGTTGCGGAAGGTGACCTGCTTATCCTCAGTAAAGTGACCGTTGTCGTAGTTGACCGGCATGAGCACCGGTTGGTCAGAGGTAGAAGCTTGCTCGGGGGTCGGCAACAGGCAAACGGGGCCTTCGCCCCTGAGGAAATAGTGCAGTTCAATGCCGTTGACGGGCGCAATGTGGTCGCCCGGCGACAGGGGTGCCTGTCCGAACGAAAGGCTCGCAAAGCTAAGCAACGCTAAGAAGGCTGCGGTGAAGCCGGATGTTTTCATCATGAATGCGTTTGGTGAGGAAAAGAATGGATTATTTTTCATAAGACAGCAGAAAAAGCGCGTTGGGAAGCGGATGCGTTTCAATTGACGGCCAGCGCCGCCTCGCGTTGCTTTACCACCTTCACGTTGTCACCGTAGTCTTTGTCGATCAGCTTGCTGTAGGGGTCAAAGCCCGCTTTGTGGGGGGCTTCGTCCACCACCACCGTGATCTCGGTGTTGGGTTGGGTGATCAGGTGCTTCCGGAAGTACAGTGGCTTGCCGCTGGTCTCATAGTAGTCGCTCTGGCGCTGATCGGGGCCAAACACGCCCACGTCGATCCAGTCGTGGATGGGGATTTCGGTCTCGTTGCCCAGGCTGTCGGCACGGAATTTCTGCGCTTCCACCACCAGCTTCACCTCATACTTGCCGTCGGGCCGCTCGGTGTAGGTGGCCGCGGTGAGCTTGTTCTCCAACAGGGTGATGGTCTCAAACAGGTCGTGGATCAGGTACCGCAGCGAGTCGGGCGTGGCGGCGCGCACGTAGTCCACAAACTCCACAGCATTCGTATAGGGCCCGGCCTGGTAGCGGGTTTTTTCCAGAAACCGGCGCAGCGCCCCGTTGAAGCGGTCTTCGCCCAGGTAGTCGCGCATGGCGTACATCACCAGGCCGCCTTTGTTGTAATGGATGTAGGGCTGATTTTCCACCAGCATCAGGGGCATTTCCTTCTTGCGCTCTTCGCGGCGGCCGCGCCGGTACCTCATTAATTCTTCGCGCAGTACTTCCGCCATGCGGTCGCGGCCGTACTCTTGCTCATAGACCATCAGCGCCGCGTATTCGGCCAACGATTCGGAAAGCATGGAGGAACCCTGCACGTTGCCGCCCACCACCTGATGCCCCCACCACTGGTGGGCCACCTCGTGGGCGGTGAGGAAAAATACAAAGTCCAACTGGTCTTTGTCGCGCACGTCGCTGATAAAGCCGATCCCTTCCGAAAACGGGACGGTGTTGGGAAACGACTGGGCAAATGCCTTGTAGCGCGGAAATTCCAGGATGCGCAGTTGTCGGTACTGGTAGGGCCCGAACGCCTTCGTGTAATAGTCCAGGGATTTTTTGGCCGCCTCCACCATCCGGTCCACGTTGTAGGCGTGCGTGGGGTGGTAGTAGACTTCGATGCTGACCGGCTGGCCCGCAGCGTCGCGCCACGTGGTTTTTTTAACCTCGTAGCGGGCCGACAGAAACGAGTAAAAGTTGGCGATGGGGCGGTCCATCCGGTAATGGAAGTAACGCCGCCCGCCCGCGGTCCACTCCCGCTGCAGGTAGCCGGGTGCCATGGCTATCTGGTCGGCCGCGGTGCTGATCACCGTCTCAAAACTGACCTGGTCGGCATCGGGCGTCCACGAGTTGTTTTGCAGTGCTTCCTGATCATCCACCCGGGCCATGCGCTCTTTTTCGGGCAGGCCGTTTTTTTTGCGCACGTCGTCTTCCTCTAGTTCCGCGTACGGCTGGTAGCCCAGGTTAATTGGCACCCCGTCGATGAAGGTGCCGTTGCGGGTGATGCGGTCTTCGTCGTCGACAGCAAACCTACTAAACACACCGTTGTCGGTCAGCCGACTTTTGAAGCCGCGCGGCCGGTAGGTATAGTCAAAGTGCAGGCTCATGGTGTCGCCGGGCAGCAGGGGCCGGGCCAGCCGGTACACGCGCAGGCCTTGCGCATCGTCCTGCAGCACGGCGGTATGTGGTCGGCTCAGTTGCAGTTGGTCGTACTGGTAGGCTTTGCCACTAGCCAAGTTTAGCACCAGGGTGTCTTGCGGCGCCGACGATTTGTTCTGGAACCGATAGGTGCCGCGCATGGTGTAGTAACGCTCTTCGGGGTAGATGTCCACGTTCACCCTGACGTCGGTGAATTTGGGCTGCGGCAGCGCCTCGTAGCGCTTGTACTGCTTCTCGTAGTCGGCCTGCCACGCCTGCTGTTCTTTGGTGGAGCGATAGTCGTTGCGCACGTTGGTGTTGTAAAACACGTAGCCCCCCGCCAGCACGGCCAGCAACAGCGTGCCGCCCAGCGCCAGCCGCGCCGGGGCCGAGAAGCGCTGCCCGAACAGCCGCCGACGGTGCCGGGCGCTGGTTTCGGCCCCGCGCACCCAGAACAGGTTGGAGACCACCGCCGCCAGCAGGGCCAGCAGCCCGTAGTAGAGGTTGACCCATACGAGCGGCCGCACGAAGTGGCCGTAGCCGTTCATATCCGAGTAGGTGAAGGCGATGGGACTGCCGAATTTGATTAGTACGTGCTCCAGCCCCAGACCGTCGGCCGCGATGAAGAAGGCGACGTGGTACACCACCATGATAGCGTAGCCGACGTATTTCTGGTTGACCAGCACCTGCACGGCCATGCTCAGGGCGCAGAGCTGGAAAACGGTGGCCAATTGAAGCAGAAAGTTGGTGGCGTATTGGTCCAGTTCAAAGTGGTAGTACCCCTTCCACGCCTGGATGCCGACGCCGGTCAGGATCAGCAGCAGCAGCAGCGTGACCATGACCCCCAGCAGGGCCACGAACTTGCCCGCGAAGGGCACCCAGTTGGGCACCGGTAGCGTGTCGACCAGCCCCTGCATCTTCAGGTCGCGCTCGCGCCACACCAGCTCCCCGGCGTAGACGGTGGTGAGGATGAGAAAGTAGAGCTGGAACGTACCGGTCGTAAGGCCGATCACCTGGTAGGTCACCGGAAAGGTATTGCCTACCCCCTGCCAGGTGTAGTAGGCCGAGATGATCACGTCGGCCACGCCGAACAGGGCAATGGCCAGGAAGGGCACGGCACGCACCACGTTGCGGTAGCCCAGGCGCACCAGTTGCCACCACTGCCCCAGGTGGGTGGCGGTGGAAAAGTGCGTAGCGGCCCGCACCAGCCCCGGTCGCAGCGAGATCTCCGCCTGCCGGGAAGTTTCGGTCGATCGCAACTTTTTCACCCTGACCCTCGGCGCACCCATGCGGAAGGTGAGGCAGGAAAGCAGCAGCACCGCCAGACCGATGCCGCCCCAGAGCAGGCGGTTAGGTAGGATAAACTCTGATATGGGCACCATTTGCGCATTTTGATCAGCAATGCTCCAGTAGCGCGTCGTCAGCCACCAGGACCTAAAACCAAATGGTTCCAGCAACCCGGCCAGGTAGTCGCTCCCGATGTTTTGGGTCATCGGCCGGGAGATCGACCACAACACAAACAGCGTAACACCCCCCACGTAGATCACCAGCGAATTGCGCGTGAAGGCGTAAGCGGCAAAAAAGATACAGGCGCAGAAAAACACGTTCACAAATGCGATATAAATAAATGGTTTCCAGTAGGCGGCAAAGTTGAAGGGGGCGAACTGGGCCGCGTCGTTCCAGGGCATCACGGTGCCCAGCATGGCCCCCACCGGAGTCCCACTAATCACAAAAAAGGTTACTGCCAGCGCCCCTAGGAAGCGTCCGCCCAGATACGGTGCTTTCTTGAGGGGCGTGGTAAAGAACAGCGGGTGAATACCTTCCTTAAAATCCCGAAAGATGGGCGTGCCGGTGATGGGCGCCACGATAAACATGGCAAAGGCGGAGCCCAACATCAACTGCGCGATGGTCTGCGGCGCGTTTTTAAAAATCTTGCCGCCGGTGGGCGGGCCAAAAAACGTTTCTTCAACGGCCATAAACACGAAGCCTACCAAAAACAGCAGGCCAAAGTAGATGTAAGTGGAACGTTGCCGGAATCGGTAGCTCAGTTCAAATTTGAATATTTCGAAGAACATGCTGGTCTTGGTTTAAGGGTGTAGGGGGGGCTACTCATTGCCTGGTTGCTCCAGTTGGTGCAAATACGCGTAAAGGGCTTTTAGTTCGTCGTCCGTGAAAGTGAATTGCGCGATGGGCATGGCCGGGCTCAGCAAGCGACCCTCGGGGGTTTTGCCACTGCGAAACAGGCCAACAAATCCCGCCTCCGACCAAGTGCCCGGACGCCCGGTAGCAGAGATATCGGGGAAGTCCGGTTCTCCGGGCGCATGCGGCGGACCACCCTTAAAATCAGCCCCGTGGCAACCGCTACAGGTCACGGCCAGGTATTTACCGTACGCGGCACTGACGGCCGGCTGGGCATCGTCGGGGTAAACCGCCTGGTGGTCAATCATCCGGGCGGGCAGCAACGGCAGTTCATCCAGAAAAGTCAGCACCCGCCCCAGGGGTTTGAGCGATTTTTGAGGGATGGTTTTATCGACCGGCGGTTGTGCTTTGAGGTAGCTGATCAGCGCCGCTAGGTCCTGGTTAGACAGCAGGGACGTTTGTTGGGCAGGCATCAGCCAGAGCGACTTGTCGTCCTGGCCGACCCCGTGCCGCAGGGCCCGAATCCAGTCCTGGTCGTGGTACTGAAGCCCGCCTTCGCCCGAAGTGAGGTTAGCGGAGTACAAAATACCAATGGGCGAATGAGCATCGGCAAAAGCCCGGCCGCCGGAAAGATCGTCGCCGTGGCAACCCTTGCAGCCCCAGTTATGCGCCAGGCGGTTGCCCCGCTGGTAGGCCGCCGAGTCGCCCGGTATGGAGAGCCGTTGCGTCTCCACAAGATAGGTTTTCTGGATGGCCGCTTCGGTTTGCCGGTACATCCATGCGTAGCCGACCAGTCCGACCAGCGCCAGCCCGACCAGCACAATTCCGGTCCACTTGAGGATAATGGTGAGTGTTTTCATCGGGTATGGGGTTGTTATACGGTCCCGACTTGCGCTGATGCTTTGCCGGTTTGGAGCCGGTCGAAGTAAACGTCCTCCAGGTTGGCCTCCACCGGGGTGAAGTCGCCGTTGAGGGGTACCTCGCTGTAGACCCGCGCCACGGGACTGCCGCCCACCAGCTTGGTAGAGATCACGTGCTGCTGCTGGCGCAGCGTGGGCAGCGCCTCTTTCGTGGAAACGGTGCGGTACACCTTGCCGCGCAGTTCGCTGATCAACTCGGCGGGCTTGCCGGTGGCCATCACCTTACCCCCCGCAATGATGGCCATGTTGCTGCAAAGCTCGGTCACGTCATCCACGATGTGGGTAGAAAGAATGACTATTACTTGTTCACCAATCTCGCTGAGCAGGTCCAGAAAGCGGTTTCGCTCGGTGGGGTCCAGCCCGGCAGTAGGCTCGTCTACAATGACCAACTTCGGGTCGCCCAGCAGGGCCACGGCAATGCCAAAGCGCTGTTTCATGCCGCCTGAGTAGCCACCCAACTTCTTGTGGCGGCTCTCCCACAAGTTGGTTTGCTGCAAAAGTGCCTCTACGGCCACCTTACGAACGACCCCATCGGTGATGCCCTTGAGGTAGGCAAAGTGGGAGAGCAGGGTTTCGGCGGGCACGTTGGGGTACAGGCCAAACTCCTGCGGCAGGTAGCCCAGCACTTTACGCACAGCCTCCTTCTGGCGCAGCACGTCGATGTCGCCCAGCGGGGTGTTCCGGCGGGGATCCGCGCTCAACGTAATGCTGCCACTGTCGGGCTCCTGTAGCGTAGCAATGGTGCGCATCAGCGTGGACTTGCCCGCTCCGTTGGGACCGAGCAACCCGAACATGCCGTTGGGAATGGTGAGGCTGACGTTGTTGAGGGCGTGCACCGCGCCAGCAGACTCATGGGCGTACGTCTTGGATAGATGTGAGATGGTGAGTTGCATAAACAGAATGAAGGGTTGGTGCGAGAATCGTCGACGATGTTGCTGCGACCATCCAGGAAAGCAGGGTGCGCGGGTGGTTGCAGCCGTTTTTTTTAGAACTAAAAATAAATATAGGAGCCCGCAATTTTTTTTGCGTAAGCACCAACACGGTCATGATCTCGCCGCCGCCCTCTTCCAAACCAATTGCTACGTGCTGCCCGTCGGGGCTGAGGCTAAACGTATTCATGGTGTACTGCCTGGTCTGGTCATAGGCTATCGGGTCAAACAGCAGCGTTTCCGCCCCTGATTTTCCTTCACACTTGTAAAGTTTACCAACTTTCGCCCGGCAGCGTCTTGCGGTAAAAGTACCGTTCTCCGCGCTTGTCCGGACGGCGGTAACTCACCACGCTCAGTTGGTCGTAGCACTCAAAGATGGCAATCAGGCTGTCGCGGCCCGGAAGTTGGTTAAGAATGCTGTCGGTATATTCACTCTGCGCCTTGAACCACGCCTGGGTTTCGGCGCTTTTCACATCTTCCAACCAGCGGTAGTTGTCGGTCACTTGCTTGCCAAAGTAGGTGTGGGTGACGGGCCGCACAGGCGTTTCCGGATAATCAAATTGTTCATTAGAGTGGCCTTTTGCCCAGCCGGTGATACTTAGCAGGGCAAACAGAAGAAGTACGAAGGGATAGCGTTTCATAAGTGCTTAAGTTGGTGGTGAAAACGAAATGTATAAACGATCAGCGGAAGAAAAGTAGATGAAGCAACCACTTAAGTTTTTAAAGTCTTTTTGGTGAGAGGCTGAGAGGTTTGTTAACCCGAATTAGTTCGTTGCGGCTGCCCGCCCGCCCATCCGGGCCATACGCCAGTGCTTGAAGCGGGCGTTGAGCGCGTCTCGGGCCGGTAGTTCGACGAAACGATACGTTAGCTCCGACACCACCAACACCACCGCCAGCCAGGCGAAGCACCAAAGCCATATTTCGAGGTAGGATAAATCCGTTGGCGTTCGCGATAAACCCATCGCGTGCCGCACCAGCATCCCGGTGTTGAAAATGACTTCGTTGGTCAGGTAGATGGAAAAAGACAAGTCGCCCAGCCGCTGCATGGATCGGGTGATCAACACTTTGTTCACGTTTGCGGAGCCGTAGGCGGCCGACAGAATGATGAACGGGAATGCAGCCACGGTGATCAAGTCCGACCAGCCGAGGTGCATCGATAGGGCCATGACCCCGGCAAAACCTAGCAGCGCGTAGCCATTGGCCAGCCATGTCCGGCCCCAGTCCTGCTGAAACAGTCCGTAGAACAGCATGCCGACGCTGAAACTTAGCGCACACCGCACGAACGCCCCGCCCACAAAAGGGGGTACGTTCAGTGACTTCGGCCAGGGGTACTGGGGGAAACTGCCATTCCAACCATAGACCAGCAGTACGTATAAAACGAGCAAACCTGCAAACACCGCTACCCGACCCCGGTTGGTGAGCCGCGCAAGAGGACTGTACAAGAACGGAAATCCCATGTACATCCACCACTCCACGCTGATGGTCCACGACGGACTGTTCCAGGTATAGCCCGGGATGAAGCCCATCGCCTGCGCCAACACCAGGTGCAGCGGAAGGGCCCCCAGACTATAGACCGATTGCTCGCGCTCGCTGAGCGGGAAATTGGTGTAAAGAAATCCGACGAAGAGCAGCATCGCCCAGACGAGCGTGAAGATATGCAGCGGATAGATGCGGGCGAAGCGGGCCTTCATAAACTGCCCCCACCCGTCGCGGCTCACCGATTCGCCAAACAAGCGGCCGTAGACGTGGCACATGATAAAGCCGCTTAGCACGAAGAAGAAGTCAACGAGCAGGTAGCCTTTTTTGACGAACAGCGTGGTATCGGGCTGGAACAAAGCACCGGCAAAGGGACCGCCCATGAACAAATCGAAGTGGAACAGCAGCACAATTAGGGCCGCTAGGCCGCGCAGGGGCGTTAGATTGGGAAGGTACCTCGTATTGGTTTTCATCAGATTGAGAAAGGGGCGAGTGTTTATTTACGTATAATCATTCTAATACTTAATTCCTCATCAGCTCCTGCTTTGACCAGGTATAGACCATCGGGAACATCAGAGATGTCCAGGGTGAAATCAGCGTCAAAGGCGGTTACGCGCTTCACTAACCTTCCGGTATGGTCATACAGCTGAACGTCCACGCCGTCTTCTTTCATCAGGGGTAGCCTCAAGTGCGCCAGGATACTCGCCGGGTTGGGATACACCAGCAGACTGGATTGGACGGGATACTGCTCCAGCGTTTCGTCAGGTAAAGATACCGGGCCCAACAAATCATTCAGCCCTACCCAATCGTACTCGGTGAGGCTTACCTGGGTAGACAAAATTTTGCGGGCATCTGCTTCACCCGCACTTCGGGCGGAGGCGAGCAAACCGTTGGGTCGTTCGTTGTAGGCGTCAAAGAACAGCTTCGCCACCAGGGTCGTGTACTGGGCACAGGGAAAGTGACCGTAGGGTCCCAGGGGAACAACCCTCGCATTGAAGGCTCCCTTCAGATAAAAGCTAAACAATGCCCGAAAAGTATTGAGCGGAGACACCAGTTCGTCCTGACTGCAGTAGCAAAGTTTTACATCGTTTTTGGGACGCCAATTATACACATTGTTCCGTCTTAAATCTGCCCGAAGCGGACTGTAAGGTTTGGTTTTTAAGTCTCTCACCAAGGCTGGCGTAAACATTTCTGTCCAGGCATCTACTCCTAGGTCGGCTATCCGCAGATTGATCTCATCGCGGGTAAGCTGCCGGTTGTAAAATTCAGGAATTTCAGGATAAGCGTAAGCAGACTTCGGATTTTGATAAATGTTGCCATATACACGCTGATAGCCTTCTACAAAGCCGGCGATGATGGCAGGATTGGAATACTGAGGATTATCCAGAAGAAACTGTAACTGCACGCCAGAAAGGTCGTAAGGACCTGAGCCTGCTATATTAACAAGAAGATTGACGCCTGCGATCGGATACTTTTCAAGTTCTCGCTGAGCGGCGAGTACAACATGGGCGCCCTGGGAATAGCCATACAAGGATACATTTCCATTCAAAGCTACACCGTTGCCCAGGCAAAGACTTTGGGTGGCCCGTAATCCGTTGATGATATCATTGGCTTCTAACTGCGCTACGTACAGCGAGAAATCTCCTTCACTCTCACCGTGCGCCTGATAATCGGAGAGAAACATAACATAACCGCCCGTGGCAAAAGCAAGACCAATCGCTGTCTGATCATTGTTTTGTATATTGGCTATACTGGAAGGCGCTTCTTTGTCAGCGAAGATGGTTCCGTGGGCATAAGATCCAACAGGGGCAGGGCTGGACAAGCCCTGTGGCACAATGATCAACCCGGAAACATCCACCGGCTCACCGGCGATATCCCGGGAGGTGTAAACGATCTTCCAGACCGCTATATCGTAGTCAAAATTAAACACCGCTTCTACCAGTCAATAGTCCGTAGAGTTTTTAGGGCAGATTAAATTAAAAAGGCGGAAGTCTAGTTTTGGTTTTGCGAAACGACAAAACGAAGACTTTCCACCTATGAATGTAAAAACACTCACAGCACTAATATTGGATAAAATGCCAGACATTGGCAAGTGGCAGAAGAACTTTATGATTCATTTGATGCCTTTACTATTGACTATTCGCGGTCGCCATAACTTTGAGAACCTGTCGCGTTACGGTTCTTTCAACGAAGCCACTTACCGGGTGCGCTACGAAAGCGAGTTTGCCTTCGAGCACTTCAACGAGGAGTTAATCTTATCGTTGCCCGAAGAGGAACGCATCATTGCCTTTGACCCCAGCTATCTACCCAAGAGTGGTAAGCATACACCAGGGGCCAGCTACTTTTGGTCAGGCTGCGCCAACGCCACCAAGTACGGCCTTGAGATCAGCGGCTTTGCCAGCGTAGGATTAGAAAGTCGTACGGCCATGCACCTGTATGCCAAGCAAACCATTGGACAAGACCGCTACGATTCGCTACTAGACTATTATGCTGGCTTGGTGGCAGATCAGACGGATACTTTGAAAGCGATCTCTTCTACCATTGTAGCGGATGGCTATTTTTGGAGAGAGCCGTTTGTTAACACAGTCACCGCACAGGGATTCACACTTATCAGTAAGTTGCCTAGCAACGCAGTGCTACAGTATCCTTGTCTAGGGCCACAGCCCAAACGCAGAGGCAGACCGTCCAAATACGAAGGGCGAGTAGATCGGCTCAGACTCAATCCGGCCCACTTCACCCCGTGCCTGATTGAAGACAACGCGGTAGCTTATGAAGGAAAGATCTATGTGAGAGCATTGCATCGGCTAGTGAAGTGTGTCATCGTGCATATCACCAAAAAAGATGGCACCTTGAGAGCCGAAGCCTTCTTTGCTACTGATCCCACGATGGATGGGACTAAAGTGCTGGAATGCTATCGCTTGCGTTTCCAGATTGAGTTCCTTTACCGAGATGCCAAACAGCATACTGGCCTGACGGAGTGCCAAGCGCGTAGCGAGCAAAAGATACACACCCACGTAAATGCTAGTTTAACGGCTGTATCACTGGCCAAAGCAGCACACGCCTGGCCGCAAACAGCACAAGAAAGAAAAACGTTTTCCCTTTCAAGCATTAAAACCCAATATTGCAATGAACATCTGTTGCATAGATTTTTTAGCGAGTTCGGAATAGTCCCCGAACCTTACCAAAATTCGCCGCAGTACCAAGCATTATACAACTACGGCTGCATTACCGCTTGAAACTCTACAGACTATTGACCAGTGGAACGAGAGTGGGGTCTTTCAGACTTCCCAGGGCAAAGGCTTTTACTTGTTCGGCTTTCAGAAAAAGGACGGGAGTAGCTGCTTTGATCTCACCGGCCGGTTGCGCAAAACTTTTTGTAGCTACTGAGGCGACGAAAAAAAACAGGATGGCAAGCAATTTAAAAGTTTTCATGGTTGGGTTGGGGTATGGGGCGCAAGAAAATAATGTATTCGGACGAAGGGTTACTACCGTTCACCAGAAATCAATGGTAAATATAGGACAGTGGTAGGGCGGCAACATAGTACAAACCCGACATCTTTCGACAAAAAGCATCAGCCGGTGTTATCCCTCAATCGTCCAGTGCCCTGAAACGGACGGAGTGGGCGATAGCCTCCTCGGTCAACCCCCTGGGGCTGAATCCGGCAAACTGCTTAAAGTCTCGGATCAGGTGCATCTGGTCGTAATACCCGAAGCGCATAGCAACGTCGATCCACGAAGCCTTCGGGTTCAACTCCTTATACTTATAGACGTGCGAGAAGCGCACCAGGCGGGCGTAGAACCTGGGAGGCAGGCCCAGCCGTTGCCGCGCCTGGCGCTCGAACTGACGCGGGCTTAGACAGGACTGCGCCGCCACAAAATCAACGGATAGATTGCCACTATGGCTCACCAGTTCGGCGATGGCGCGGTCGAACGGAAGCGCGGGCTTTAAGCAGGACAGCTTGCCCAGCAAATACGCTTGTAACGCCTGTTGAATATCATCGTCGGTTTTGGCTTCCATCATCTGCTCCACGCATTCATCTATGGCTGGCCCCAGAATTAAACGGGCGTCAAAATCACAGTCTACCATTTCGTGCAAGGGAACCCCCAGTAGCCGGTACATGCCGCTCGGGGTCAGACTCAACATTACGGCCTTGTACCTTATACCCAGATCCAAGCTTGCCATAGTAACCTGCGGGCCGACGATGAGCCCCCGGGAGCGTTGTACAAATCCGGTGGTAGCTTTCTTGACCTTAAGCACGTCTTCCAGATAAAAGAATAAGCAGCGGGTGTGGCTAGGACGACATGTGTGGAAGGCAGAGAGCGTAGGCTCGGCGGCGAAATTCATCGTAGCGATCTGAATACTTCCTACTAAGTCGCGCAGGGCGGGATGGGGAGCATAGGAATTAACCATGACCAGCCGGTTAGGTAGAGAACACGCTTTTTTTGTTTGTCCTGCAGACAGTGCTACACTGCTAGAGCGCGTTTGCAACGCGTTACAAACGCGCTCTAGCAGTTTCGTTCACCCGCCGTATTAGACAGTGCTGCTCATCGAAAGGTAACTGCTACGGGCGAGTTTTTTACCAGTTGTCCCTATTTTTTATTCATCCTCGTCCTGTTCTTTCTCGCGGTGAATTTCCGGCAGCCGGTCGGGCGATAGCAGGCGTTTCTCAATGGCGTGGCGGGCGGCGTCTTCGGTGTGCTCGCAGTAGACCAGATCCACCTGATGCTCCCGCAGCGTGTCGCCCAGGCGAATGATCTCCACGTCGCGGTGGTCGGGGGTCACGTCGCGGATGTAAACCGCCAGAATCCGTCCCGGAAACTCTTCCACCACCTGCCGGTAGATCTCCGGGTCGTGCTGGCTGCTGTCGCCCACCAGCACAAAGCTGAGCGACGGGTAAGTTTCTAGAATTCGCCGGATGTTGCCCAGCTTGTGCACGTTGTGGGGCGGCTGAATGAACATCGTCTCGTCCAGGCCCAGGTCGCGCAGCAGCACCGGGGCCTTCGGCACGTCCTGCATCTCGAAGAAGTCGATGAGCAGGTCGTAGAAGTTCCAGGGACTGCTGGAGACAAAGAAGAACGGATTGTGCGATTTCTCCAGGCTACCCACCTGCAAAGCCCGGTAGAAAGCGGCCACTCCCGGAAAGGGCAGGCGGGCCGTGGCATTCTCCAGAAAGGCCCGCCGAAACATTCGCAGCAGTCGGCCCACGTCCGACACCAGCACGGTATCATCAATGTCGGAGATTACCCCAAAGTCTGATTTGAGGTCGGGAATCAGCACTTCTCCGGTGGCAGTGACTTCGCCCTGGTCTTCCACCACCGCGTCCAGCAGGCGTAGTTGCACCGGATACCAGGCGGTAGCGTCTTCCAGTTGCGCCTCGTCCACCGCGAAGGTAAGGCTAAAGTAGCCTTCTTCGTCGGTTTTCGCCACGCTAGTCTGCCCCTGAAACACGCCCTGCACCCGCACAAACGGAATCTCACGGCTGGCCACTCGCTTATAAGAGGCTACCAGATTTTGCCACACCGTGTCGTCGGGCGAGGGTCTCACCATGCCGGTATCCTCCAGCACCCGGCCCATCAGCGTCACCGCCTGCTCGTTGCCGTAGCCACGGTAGGGCACGATCATCACCGGCTTGATAAAATCCAGTTTCTTCCGAATGGCAAACTTGGTGCGGTCGAAAGAGTCTTCGATGCGGTCGAGCAGCGTGAGTAGCGAGTTGGTGGGCGGCATAATTAGAGGACTAATTTGTTACAATGTCCCTACTCATCGCGCGGCTCGGGCGCAAGGACAAACTCAAAGCTACGCAAAGCCAGCGGGCGAATCAAATGCGTTCGGCGACGTCATCAAACAGCGCTCCTAGTACGGAGATTAGCAGGCTAAAGGCCAGAGCCCACCAGAAGTTGCTGACCTCAAAGCCGGAGATCAGCGAGTCGGTGAGCAGAATGATGAGCGCGTTGATCACCAGCAGAAACAAGCCCAGCGTGACAATAGTGATCGGGATGGTAAGCACCACCAGAATGGGACGAAGAATGGCGTTGAGCACCGCCAGAATTGCCGCCACAATCAGGGCCGTCCAGAAGCTGGTCACCGCCACGCCCGGCAGAATGTAGGCCGCAATTAGCACGCCCACGGCAGACAGTACCCATTTTACAAGAATTGCCATCGTTAGTTGTTTGATTATCTATCGGTTTTAAGCGTTGATTCTTTAGCAACTTGATCAGGGCGGAGTTGTTTTGGCAGATACAATCCGCTAAGCTATCTTTGGTCTGGCTGTTCCGGGGGGGCATTACGGACTATTCACTAACCTTACGCTGACCGCATTGCATTTACTGATGAAGAGCAAGTACGGTTTATTTTGTCTACTCACCGTGACGGCGGCCGCTTGTGGCACCGAACAGGAGGCTACCGAGATACCTACCTATTCGCGCTGGGTAGGAGATATTACGTTCGACGCGGCAAAGGACAACCCTGATTTCGAGCTATGTAACGGCGAGGATTCGGTAAAGCAGTATTTTTGGGGAAGTGGGCTATCGTACGTAGGAGAGAAGAAAGCCATTTTGCGGGCGTTCAGTGAGAACTACGCGCCGGTGCAAACAACCGATACCGGGCTTATTAGAGTACGGTTTGTGGTGAATTGCGGGGGGGAAACGGATCGCTTCCGCTGGATGGGGATGGATCGAGACTACAACCCGATGGACTTCGACGAACGGATTATAGATCAACTGGTAGCAATCACGAAGCGGTTGGATGGCTGGGGTAATTTCGAGCGGCAGGGTATCCCTCAGGATTACTATCAGTACCTCATTTTTAAAATCGAAGCGGGACACTTGGTCGAGGTTATGCCATGAAACTACTCTATCTAGCGCTGCTAGCGCTACCTGTGCCCCTGCTGGGGCAACCAAACTGCGAGGCGTTTCGCTACCGTGGCGACTCGCTCAAGTATAAGGCATGCAAGAAGTCAGAAGAGGCAAGAGATTACTATCAGTTCAGTCGAAAGTTTCAGGAGATCTTAGATGAAGCACTCGCCATTGATTCTACCTTTGCCTATGCCTACCGCGAAAAGTCGGTAGCTTACCTAAAGAGCGGTGATTTCCTAACCTGGAAAACCCTGATGGACCAAGCCGTAGCGCACGATCCAAAAGGTAATCTCGGCTACCGGGGGTGGTGTCGTTACCAGTTCTTCCGCGACTATCAAGGAGCCATTGTGGACATCGAGCGGCTAGACACCTTGACAAATTACGACATTGGCTACTCCGCCAACGGAGATTACCATCTGCATTTTGCCCGAGCGATCTGCTACCAGGCTATTGGTAAGCAACAAAAAGCGCTAGCCATTATGGATAGTCTGCTCAGTGGCGAAGAGTACAACGTGGGAGTATACGACTATCTTCATCTGGGGGTCTTGCGGTTAGCGTTGGGAGATTACGAACGAGCCGAGCAAGCCTTTCGGAAGCAAGAAGCGCTAAACGATCTCGCTGAGAACCAGTACTACCTCGCATTGGTGTACAAAGCCATGAAGCGAACGGAGCCGTATTTATCTCACTTGGCAAAGGCCCAGGAAATGTACAAGCAGGGGAGAATCATGAAAGACACTTACACCCATCAATATAACAAAGTATATCTATCGGACATTGAGGATGAGCTAAAGGTAGCTCACTGGCTTCATAATGAAGAACGAGCGGACGCTCTACGTGATTGATAGGCCGTAGCGGACGCTACGACCAGTGATAGAGCTACTCTTGTGAAGTTCTGCTGCATGTCCTGCCGGGCGTAGGCCACGTCGGCTAGGTCTTATCTTTTGCTTTAGTCCAATTCTCCAGTTGAATGCTGTTTATTCTTTTTAGATGCTTTTCGTTGTTAGTCACCATTACTAAGCCATCAGTTACAGAGGTGACACCAATGAGCAGGTCAAAATCAGATATCAAAGCACCCTCTTTCCGTAGTCTCGCTTTCTCCTTTGCGTACCGGTCAAAGGCTCCGTAGATAGGAATAATGGTGAAGAGTCTTTCTATCTTTTCCACTTCCTGAATATGCTTTTGATAGTTACTGCTGTTCTCAGCTCCGTACTTTAATTCGGCTACCGTAATCTCCGAGATGTAGCAGTTCTTCAGACCTACTTCTTGATTTTATTTTCTAAATCGTACCTTCCCTGTAAAAGAAAGATGCAGATGTCAGTGTCCAGAAGATACCTCGGGCTAGTCAAGACTCAATCTATTATCTGATATTGTTCTACTATTGATGACCCTTTCAGCTAGGTCGTCATCCGTTTCGCTCCACGCTCCGGCTACTTCTTTGAGAAGTGCTGATCTTTTGTCTTCCTTAGTATAAAAGTCTGCTTTCAAGCTTTCGGATAGCCCGGACAGAATCTCTAGTTTCAGTTCTGTGCTGAGGGGCGCAATAAGCCGCATAAATCTAGTCACCGTTGCGCTTTCCATATTGTCAGAGTCTTTTCTCAATCAGTGATAAACCACTCTTTGAGAAACGTA
Organism: Cyclobacteriaceae bacterium; assembly: GCA_965217305.1. GTDB lineage: Bacteria > Bacteroidota > Bacteroidia > Cytophagales > Cyclobacteriaceae > Tunicatimonas. The sequence continues at coordinate 1,524,915 of CBDCHN010000011.1, read as the reverse complement.
GGATCAGATAACAGGTTATGGTGAGTTGCTACGGAGATAACAGCACTCACCATATCCAACAGTGAATGGCTGTTACTACTCTTGCTGCGTAGGCATCAACTGCTCTTCCCAGTACTGCAAGAAGTCTTCGTCGGAGATGTCGGGCGATAGGCCGTCTCGCTGCATGCGCTCCTTGAAGTTCTGCTGCATGTCCTGCTGGGCGTAGGCCACGGCAGCCGAGTCTTCAGGATAGGTAGCAGTGTCCACCTCAGCTAGCCAGGCGTCCAGTACCTGCCGCAGCTTCACGAGCTTGTCCCGGTGGGCCGGGTCGTCGGCCAGGTTATTTATTTCGTAGGGGTCTTCGGGTAAGTAATACAACTCCTCGGCGGGGCGGGTGGCGGCCGTGAAACGGGCTTGCGCGGGAGTGAGTTCGCCCCGTTGCTGCAGCACCTGCATGAGCGTGAGCACCGGGTACGAATGCTTTTTGTAGCCGTTGAACTGGGTGTAGGGCCGTTCGGGGTAGAAGTTGCGGATGTACTTGTAGTCTCTAGTACGCACCGCCCGGATACGGTCCACCGTGCCGTCGCGGCGGTCGCGCATGGTGAACACGTGCTGGCGGGGCGAAGCGGATGGGCTCAAAAGGCTTTTCCCCTGCAAGTAGTCGGGCACCGTGATACCGGCTAACTGCATTGCCGTAGGAGCCAAATCGATGTTGCTGATGAGTTGATTGTCAGTTTGCCCGGCCGCCCCACCCGGTTGCCGGATAATGAGCGGGGTGTGGGTACCAGGGTCGTACAAAAACTGCTTGGCCCGCACGTGGGGCCGCCCCTGGTCGCCGAAGAAAAACACGATGGTGCTGTCGGCCAGCCCGTCGTCTTCCAGGCGTTGCAGCACCTTGCCTACTTCCTGGTCCACCAGCTGCACGGTTTCCAGGTACAAGGCCCAGTCTTGCCGCGCCACGGGATGGTTGGGGTAGTAGGGCGGCAGCCGTACGCTATCGGCATTCACCGGATGCGACGGGTCGCGCTGAAAGGGGCGGTGGGGGTAGAAAATCTGCACCTGGGCGAAGAAGGGTTGCCCCGTGGCCCGCTGCCGCCAGTCGGTGCCATCGTAGAGGGCTTCGCTAGAGTGGATGAAGTTGTAGTCGGTTTTGCCAAACTTATCCCAGTTGTTGAAGCTGCCGTTGCTCACGAAGTAGCCCGCTTCGCGGAAGTACTCGGTGATGGGCCGCACCGGCTCGGGCAGCGAGTCTTTGTCGTAGGTGCGGTGCTGGTGGGCGTTGATACTCACCGGATACATGCCCGTGATCAGGGCCGACCGGCTCGGCGAGCAGACGGCAGTGACGGTGTAGAGATTGGAGTACCGGGTGCCCTGCTGGGCCAGCCGGTCCAGGTGGGGGGTGTGCACCAGCGAATCGCCGTAGCAACTCAGATCGGTGCCCAGATCGTCGGCCACAATCCAGAGAATGTTGGGCCGCCGGGGCGGGGCTTCGGAAGTTTCAGAGGTTTCAGGCGCGGCACAGGCGGCTAGGCAAAGGAGCAAGAGAAGGTAACGATACATGCCGGAAAGATAAGCGGTAGGGCAATAGGGTGCAAGAGCAAAGGATTGCAAGAGGAAGCCGTCTTCATCATTCGCAACGCGCACGACGGAGAAACGATTTCGGTGATGATGGGCGGGGATTAATGTTTTGCTTGCCGCTGACAGGGTAGGGCAATCTGGATTCCCAAACCCTATCAGATGCATACTAAGGATATATCCTACCTGTAGGGGAGGCTGGTACATATATTGTCAACGTGATTGTGTTTCTGACAATCAGTTGGCTCATGAAAAAACTTACCTTTCTTATTGCAGCACTTGCTGCTTCCGCTTCAGTTTTCGGACAGTCTGATGAAGAACTTCTAGTTCAGGTGCGTAAGCACTACTATGATCTTCAAAATAATCTTTCCCTTTACGAACGTATCACCGTCAACGATACCGTGTTTTGTAGCGTCAAAGGTGAGGCAATAGCTAAGATCACACTGTTGGTTGGTTCTTTACAGGAAGAATACTTCTACTATCCGAATAGCGACTGGCCCTACTTTGTGTATAGTATTTTCAATAGGCAAGAGAATAGGTTTTATTACGATTCTAATACCACAGCACTAAGGATGTTTAGATGGGTTGATCACCAGAAGAAGGAGGTGCCGCCGGACGCTGAAGGATACAGAGATACTGCTTGGCACTACATCATCAGAGGCAAAAACCTGAAAACAGTGGCTGAAAATCGCAAAGTGAAAGAAGCGGATATCGCGGGGATCAAAGAACTGCTGGATTCTCTGCGTTCTTCAAATATCAAGTACGACACTGTTATTTCATCTCCTTTTGCTTCGGATGATCCTGAACGACTGGCTGAAGACGATGGCGGTTTGTCCGTAGGCGATCAGGCTTACTATAGCTATTTGTCTGAAGACAAAACCATCCAAATGGAAGAAAATATCAGTTGGATGGATTGTGCCGGGGGTAGCTCGAAAGAAGATGTTGCCTATCACCTGCTGAAAGCAAACGAAGTAATCCACTGCGGCAAAAGAACCCAGGGTTCTTATAACTACTCGAACCCTTTCTATTACGAAATAAACTACATTAGGTACAAGAACGGGACAGGCAAATGCTACGAGAGTAACACTTGGTACATCAGAAACGAGCATCTTGTTGAAGAATGGAAACAGGAAGACTGCCATTAGTGCCTTCTTTAAAGCGAGAGTTTGCTCTGGTAGTCTATCTAGTTGGTCTATTACGTACTCTTCAGCTCCCTATTCAAAGCAAAAGCCGCGCTGATCAGCCCCAGGTGCGTGAAGGCCTGTGGGAAGTTGCCCAACTGCTCGCCCCGCAGTCCAATTTCTTCGGCAAACAGACCTAAATGATTGCCATAGCCGAGCATCTTCTCAAAGAACAGGCGGGCCTTTTCTACCTCGCCGCCCCGGCACAAACACTCCACGTACCAGAACGAACACATGGTGAAGGTGCCCTCGTCGCCTGCGATACCGTCGTGGTTGCGCTCGTTGTTGTAGCGATACACCAGCGTGTCGGTGACCAGTTCTTCCTCAATCTTGCGCAACGTAGCCACCCAACGGGGATCATACGGGCTGATAAACCGCACCAGGGGCATTAGCAAACTAGCGGCGTCTACGCTTTTGCTGCCCTTGTACTGCACGAAGGTTTGTAGTTCTTCGTCCCAAAAATTATAATAGATGTCGTGAAAGATGTCGCCGCGCGTTTTGCGCCACCTGTTCCAATCATAGTCAAACGAGCGCTTCTCGGCCAGGCGAATGGCGCGGTCCACCGCCACCCAGCACATCACCCGTGAGTAAATAAACTCTTTTTCTTCGGAACGTACTTCCCAGATACCGTGGTCGGGCCGCTGCCAGTTGTCGCACACGTAGTCGATCAGGCCCACCAGCTTTTCCCAAAAATCGTAGGTAATCGGCTCGCCGTACTTGTCGTACAGGTAGATGCTGTCCATCAGCTCGCCGTAGATATCGAGTTGCAGTTGCCCGTGGGCCCCGTTGCCAATGCGCACCGGTGTCGACTGCCGGTAGCCTTCCAGGTGGTCAAGTTCCGTTTCTTCCAGTTCGGTTTCGCCCGCGATGCTGTACATGAGTTGCAGGTCGCTGTTCTTGTCGATGTTTTTCTCGAACTGGTCGCGAATCCAGTGCATGAAATCGCCCGCTTCTTCGGTGAATCCCAACCGGATAAAAGCATACATGGTGAAGGCCGCGTCGCGAATCCAGGTGTAGCGGTAGTCCCAGTTGCGGGTGCCGCCCACCTTTTCGGGCAGTCCGAAGGTAGCTGCGGCCACCGGGGCACCGAACTGCCGGGAGGTGAGTAGCTTCAGGGTGAGGGCCGAGCGGTCGACGATGCTTTCGCGCTTGCCACTGAAGTTCGACTTGGCCACCCAACGCTTCCAGTAGTTCACCGTCTCGATGAAGTTGCGGTGCACGTAGTCGTCGAGGGGGAACAGGTTAGGAATGGTTTTCTCACGATCCGACACCGCAAACAACACAAAACACACCGATTCTCTCTCACGCAACGTGAAATGAGCCTGCACTCGGTCTTCGGCCACGTGCAGGGGAATGTTGCTAGCCAACTTCACAATAGTTTTATCGTTGCCCTGGCTGGTGAAGATCACGTTGTGCTTGTCCACCTGTTCGGTGTGGTGCCGGGCGCGGGCGTAGTCAAATTCAGGATCGCACTCCACGTCGAAGTCCACCTCTCCTCGAATCACGGTAATCTTTCGGACCAAGGCACACTCTTCTTCCCCCCCTTTTCCCCTTACGGGCATAAAATCAGTAACCTCCACCATGCCCTCGTAGGCCAGAAAGCGGGTAAGCAGCACGTTGGTGTCGGGCAAGTACTGCTGTTTGTGCTCCACTTCGTGCAGGTCGGGCTTAACTCGAAAGCTTCCTCCCTTCTTATAGTCTAGCAAGGCGGCGAACATTGACGGCGAATCGAAGCGGGGAAAGCACATGAAATCAATATTACCGTGCATGCCCACCAGGGCTACGGTATGTAGGTTGCCGATGACGCCGTAATTGGCGATAGGAGGGTAGTGTTGGTCTTCCATAAAGGTTCTAGGTTCGGGGTTCTAGATTCGGGGTTCTGGGTTCTAGGTTCGGGATTCGGAGTTCGGGGTTCTAGTGTTCCATCAAGTGTTAAATGACGGATAGAGTTTTTTCAGTTTTATCCGGGCATCTTTGGTGGTGAACTGCCAATCTACTTTTTTTCTTCGCTCGTTACGCTGCACATAAGTAGGTATGCATAAATAATCGGCACTATTTGACTTTAAGGAAAGACTGTTGTATTATCTATTTATGCGATATGTAGAATTAACTCAAAGCGAAAGAACAACCTTAGAAGAGGGCTACAAGCATCACAATAAGCCTCATGTGCGTCAGCGTTGTCAAGCCTTGCTGCTCAGTGATGAAGGCTGGCAAGTTAAGCAAATTGCCAAGCTACACCACACCCGTAGCCGAACCATTTACACCTGGATGAATCGCTGGCAAGCTATCGGTTTAGCTGGGGTGATGATTCTGCCGGGCCGAGGGGTAAAATCCAAGCTGTCCACTCAGGATCAGGTCATGGTTGAAAAGGTAAAAAAAAAGCGATAAGACACGCTCGGAGTTTGAAGGCAATGGCGCATCAACTCAGCGAGGAGCTTGGTTTTGAAGTGACTCGGCATATGCTGCGGCGTTTTCTAAAGCGATTGGGTTACTCTTGGAAACGCTTTCGTAAGAGTCTCAAAAAAAAGCAGAATCAGCAAGAGTATGAAGAGAAGTTAGCGCAGCTGAAACAGCTTATTGAGCTATATAAGGCCGATTATATCGATTTGCGTTTCGCCGATGAGAGCGGATTCAACCTGGAAGGTTACGTACCCTATGGATGGCAACCCAAAGGGAAGTACATTGAGATTACCCCAGCTAAAACAAAGGGGACACAGATTTTTGGTTTGATGAATACAGACAACCAATTGCAATGCTATGGCTTCAAAGGTAGTATGACCAGTGCGGTAGTGATTGCCTGTCTGGAGGACTTTTCTACCACTATTACTCAACCTACCGTTGTGGTGTTAGATAACGCACCTATTCATCATAGTGAGAAGTTTAAGGCTAAAATACAGGAGTGGAAGCAGCAAGACCTCTACATATTTTTCCTGCCTACTTACAGTCCTCATCTGAATCCTATAGAGATACTTTGGCGGAAGATCAAATACGAGTGGATCGAGTATGAGGATATACAATCGCAACAAAGACTCGATCAGAAACTAGAAGATATCTTACGTGACTTTGGTAAAAAGTATCAGATCAACTTTGAAAACAAACATCAAAAAGTGACGAATATATTCGCTTAGGTACTTACCAGTCTTTTACCTGCTGTTCCAATTCTTGCCGGGTAGATACATGCGTTTTGAGGCCCTGTCGGGTTAAGACACTCAGTTCACACTCGGCAACATTGAGCCAGGAGCCATGCGTGGGGGTTCTGACAATATTGATCTTCTCAATGATACCACGCGCTCTTTCTGGATCAAATATCTCATAGAGGGCTGCTAATTTGTGAGCACTCAGATTATCTTCCACAACCGTTATTTTATCCGCATCGGGATAAAGTTCTTCTACAATCTGCCCTATAATTCTGGCATAGGTGAAGCGGTTATGATTATCCTCTACCCATACCTTTCGGCGACCGGCCAGTGGTTCTACCAACATATAAAGGTCAGCGACCCCTTCTCTTCGGTATTCGTAATCTACATGCTGCACCCCCTGGCTATCCACAAAGCCCTTCCGGCTTTCGCTAATAAGTTGCTTAGGTGATTCATCCAGGCAAACTTTAGGATGCTTCTCATCGTAAGGTTGCTCATACACCGATAGAACCGCTTCCATCCGGTGTACAAATTCAGCACTAGCCTCAGGAATTACCCAACTCTTTACTTGCCAGGGTTTGATAACGTTTTTTTAAAAGCTGACGCACGCTCTCGTGCGATATATGCTCCACGTAACGAAGCTCAATCATCTTATCGGCCAGCAGTTGCAGACTCCAAAGATTGTAGCCACTGGGTGGCTCACTGCATCGTAAGGCCACCAGTTTGGCTTCCACTTCTCCGGTAAAGTGCTTCTCTCGGAATACTTCACGTTTTTTACCCTCCAAGGCCCTCGCAAGACCATCCAAGACGAAACGCTCGCGTAGTCGTTCTACGCTACGGACGCTGCCCCCATAAGCTTGTCGTATTTGCTCGTCTTTCCAACTTTTTTCACCGTTTTCGTCGGCGGCCAGCAACACATAGGCCCTTTTGACTTGCTGAGATTTCTGACTTCGTGTTTGGATCAATGAAGTGAGTCCCGCTCGCTCTGAATCAGTAAGATGAACTCGGTATAATTTTGCAGGCATCGTTTTTTGGCCCTAAGTTACCTCTTATTGACCTACCCGTCAAACAATACTTGATGAAACACTAGGTTATCTGTTAAACTCAGAACCTAGAACCTAGAACTTAGAACCTAGAACTTAAAACCTAGAACCAACCAGTTTATCCATTCCCCACAAAGCCCGGATATAGCGTCATTCCACCGTCAATGTAAATGGTTTGTCCGTGCACGTAGTCCGACTCGTCGGAGGCCAGCCAGACGGCCAGTTTGCCCACGTCTTCGGTTTCGCCCATGCGCTGGTAGGGAATGAGCGTGAGCAACTCTTTTAATTTGGCTTCGTCGCCCCACACGCTTTCGTTGATATCGGTTTTGATGGCGCCCGGACTGATGCCGTTGACCCGGATTTTCTGCTGACCCAGCTCTTGCGCCAGCGTTTTCATAAACATCAGCAGCCCGCCTTTTGCGGTGGCGTAGTTGATGTGCCCCGCCCAAGGAATAATGTCGTGCACCGAACTCATGCAGATGATCTTGCCCAATGCTTTTGAGTAATCGGTCATGCCCCGGCGCACAAACTCCTTGGCGGCGGCCTGGGCACAGTAGAACTGACCGGACAAGTTCACGTTCACCACCCGCTGCCAGTCTTCGTGGCTCATTTCCAAAAAGGGGGCGTCTTTTTGAATACCAGCGTTGTTCATCAGAATGTCCACTGTACCAAAGGTATCGATAGTTTCTTGAAACATTTTCTCCACGTCAGCCGGGTCGCTCACGTCGGCCTGGATAGTGAAGCCCTGCCCGCCCGCTTCTTCAATGGCTTTTAGGGTCGCGTTGGCACCATCTTCATCGCTATGGTAGTTGATGCATACGTTGGCGCCTTCTTTTCCCATCTCGATGGCAATGCCCTGACCCAGTCCGGAGCTGGAACCGGTGACGACGGCGGTTTGTCCTTGCAAGCGTTTCATAAACTTGGTTGTTGGTTAACAACTTCTTTAACTTGTTTTTCCAGAGAATGGTTAATGTGCCTGAACAAGCATGCTGAAACTTTAAATTATCCGGCATGGGCGTTTCTGCAAATTGGTATTTCTACGGCTGTTATTCTGTTCTGCATTCGCTATTTTCGTTCGCACCGGATCAGGGAATGAAGGCTAATCGGTAGCTCAGACTTAGGCGGGCATTTTTACTGTTACTTTCTTTAGTAGGTTAGTGATAATTACTTAGTTTCCCTAGGTAATGATAGCGAGTTTAAGGGGCAAATCGCCAAATAAAAAACCGTTCTTGATACACATCGTTGTAGGGTTAGTCAATAATTTTTCAACTTAAGTAGGTATGCATAAATAATCGCCACAACTTGACTTTGCGTGAAGACTGTTGTATTATCTATTTATGCGATATGTAGAATTAACTCAAAGCGAAAGAACAACCCTAGAAGAGGGCTACAAGAATCACAACAAATCTCATGTGCGTCAGCGTTGTCAAGCCTTACTGCTCAGTGATGAAGGCTGGCAAGTTAAGCAAATTGCCAAGCTACACCACACCCGTAGCCGAACCATTTACACCTGGATGAATCGCTGGCAAGCTATCGGTTTAGCTGGGGTGATGATTCTGCCGGGCCGAGGGGTAAAATCCAAGCTGTCCACTCAGGATCAGGTCATGGTTGAAAAGGTAAAAAAAAAGCGATAAGACACGCTCGGAGTTTGAAGGCAATGGCGCATCAACTCAGCGAGGAGCTTGGTTTTGAAGTGACTCGGCATATGCTGCGGCGTTTTCTAAAGCGATTGGGTTACTCTTGGAAACGCTTTCGTAAGAGTCTCAAAAAAAAGCAGAATCAGCAAGAGTATGAAGAGAAGTTAGCGCAGCTGAAACAGCTTATTGAGCTATATAAGGCCGATTATATCGATTTGCGTTTCGCCGATGAGAGCGGATTCAACCTGGAAGGTTACGTACCCTATGGATGGCAACCCAAAGGGAAGTACATTGAGATTACCCCAGCTAAAACAAAGGGGACACAGATTTTTGGTTTGATGAATACAGACAACCAATTGCAATGCTATGGCTTTAAAGGTAGTATGACCAGTGCGGTAGTGATTGCCTGTCTGGAGGACTTTTCTACCACTATTACTCAACCTACCGTTGTGGTGTTAGATAACGCACCTATTCATCATAGCAAGAAGTTTAAGGCTAAGATACAGGCGTGGAAGCAGCAGGATCTCTACATATTTTTCCTGCCTACTTACAGTCCTCATCTGAATCCTATAGAGATACTTTGGCGGAAGATCAAATACGAGTGGATCGAGTATGAGGATATACAATCGCAACAAAGACTCGATCAGAAACTAGAAGATATCTTACGTGGCTTTGGTGAAAAGTATCAGATCAACTTTGAAAATAAATATCAAAAAGTGGCGAATATATTCGCCTAGGTACTTAAATCAATTACTATGAGACTTTTTTTAATGTATTCTGTCATTGCCCTGTTAGTATCTGGCTCTTCTCTTTTAGCGCAAGACCAAGACAGCCTGGAAGTTGACCAAGCCGCCCAGGAGGTAGAACAAACTATAAGCGAGGTCCAAGATTATCTTGAGCGCAAGGCTGAATTCGGAGTAAAAGCCGGACTCAATTTTTCTACTTTCAACGATGCCGAAACGTTTAATCCTGATTCGCAAACCGGTCTTCACTTGGGGCTGTATGGACGTTATCTATGGTCGGAGCGATTGAGCGGCAAAGTAGAAGTGATGTACTCTAGCTTGGGCGCACGTTCGGATGAGTTCTACATTTTTGATGATTATTCTATCCATCTCAACTATTTGCAACTGGTGCTCACGGGTGAGTTTGAGGTAGCCAACGGATTCCGCCTCGAGTTGGGTCCTTACTTGGGAGTGCTATTAGGTGCTCAACAGAGTTTCGGAGGATTGGATATTACCCGAGAAGGCTTAGAGGCTGACGCTGATAAGACGAATTTTGTGGATGTAGGCTTCATTGCAGGTAGCACCTATACCTTCAATAGCGGGTTCACGCTGGGCCTGCGCTACCAGCAAGGCTTTGCCGATGCTTTGGGCAACGATTTTTTCCAGTCGGCTTCGGGGTCTAATTCTAACGTACAGGTTTCTATTGGTCAAACCTTTTAAAAGTCTAATTCATTTAAATTTCTGAGGCGATGAAGCAGGGTGCTTTGTCGCCTTTTTTTGCAGCCAGCCACTTAGCGTAATGCAATCATTCCCCGCCAACCGGTGTTTTCATATGTAAGCAATTCGCTTATTTTTGCACAAATCTTAAAACAGCTATGGCAGATAAAAAATATGATTTGATTGTGATTGGCAGTGGCCCGGGTGGCTACGTAGCGGCAATCCGCGCGGCGCAGCTTGGTATGAACGTGGGTGTGGTAGAAAAGGCCGAATTAGGCGGAGTGTGTCTCAACTGGGGGTGTATCCCCACCAAAGCCCTACTCAAGAGCGCGCAGGTGTACGAATACATCAAGCATGCCGAAGACTACGGCATCGACGTGAAAGAGGCCCAAGTGAATTTCGACGATATGATTCAGCGCAGCCGGGGGGCGGCGGGCAAAATGAATAAGGGCATCCAGTTTCTGTTCAAGAAAAACAATATCGATACCCTGAGAGGACACGGCAAACTGGCCGGTAAGGGAAAGGTGGAGGTCACCGGTGAGGGCGATAAGAAAACCACCTACGAGGCCAAGCACATCATCCTGGCCACCGGCGGCCACGCCCGTTCGTTGCCTAATATTCCCATTGATGGCGAAAAGGTGATCGGCTACCGCAAGGCGATGGTGCTGGACAAGCAGCCCAAAAAGATGGTGGTGATCGGTTCGGGAGCCATCGGCGTAGAGTTCGCCTACTTCTATCATACCATCGGCACCGAGGTAACCATCGTTGAATACCTGCCGAATATTATCCCCCTAGAGGATGAAGAAGTGTCAAAGCAGCTCGAGCGCATCTACAAGAAAGCGGGTGTCAAAATCATGACTAGCTCCGAAGTGACCAAGGTCGACACCAAGGGTGAAGGCTGCGAAGTGACGGTGAAGGGCAACAAAGACGGCAAAGAAACCACCATCGAGTGCGACGTGGTGCTGTCGGCCGTGGGCGTGGCCACCAACCTGGAAAACATCGGGCTGGAAGAAGCCGGAGTGAAACTCAACGAACGCAAGGATAAGGTGGAAGTGGATGATTTTTACCGCACCAACGTGGAGGGTATCTACGCCATTGGTGACATTGTGAAAGGACCAGCCCTGGCGCACATGGCCTCGGCCGAAGGCATCACCTGCGTGGAAGCCATTGCCGGAATGAAGCCCGAGCCGATTGATTACCACAACATTCCCGGTTGCACCTACTGCTGGCCCGAGGTGGCCTCGGTGGGTTACACCGAGAAGCAGGCCAAAGAAGCGGGCTACGACATTCGGGTGGGCAAGTTTCCGTTCTCGGCCAGCGGCAAAGCCACCGCCGCCGGAGCCAACGAGGGCTTCGTGAAGGTGATCTTCGATAAGAAGTACGGCGAGTGGCTGGGAGCGCACATGATCGGGGCCAACGTGACGGAAATGATTGCCGAAGTGGTGGCCGCCCGCAAGCTAGAAACCACCGGCCACGAAATCCTGAAAGCGATCCACCCGCACCCCACCATGTCGGAAGCCGTGATGGAGGCAACGGCCGCGGCCTATGAAGAGGTGATCCACCTGTAGCAGCGCGATTAATCGCGCTGCCACGGATTGATTAATCGCGCTGCCACGGATCGATCAATCGCGGGGCTACGGTATTCGGTTGATGATCCGCTGTCCATAATAAAAGAACCCCAACAACGACAGCCCCAACAAACCTATCAACAGCAACCGAGGCAGCAGTCCTTCGCCCCCTTCTTCCACCAGCGTGCGCAGGTTTTTTGCCTCACTGCCCAGCCAAACGAAAAACACCGTGCGCGGCAGCATCCCCAGCGTGCCCGCCACCAAAAAGGGGCGCAAGCGCACCCCCGCCACTGGCAACACCACGTTCATGAGAGCGAAGGGCAGCACGGGCGACAGCCGGGCCATCACAATAATGCCAAACTGATGATCAGCAACGCCCGCCAATAGCTGTTGCAACCGTTTTGCCCGCTCGTCGCCTAGCCAGCGGTATATGCTATTCATCAGTTGCCCTTGATCCACGGCATGGGTCAGCGAAAAACCAATCAGCGATGCGCCGGTGTAACCAACCACCACTCCTACCACTGCCGGTAACCCCAAGAAGTAGCCACTGGCTAGGGCAATAAAGGTGGTGGGAGTGAGCGCTAGCCCCATGGTGAGGCAACCCGCCGCAAAGACAGCGATCCACGCTGCCGAGCCGAACTGCCGGATAGTAACTTCGTAAGTAAGCGCGTAGTAGGTAATCACCGAACTCACTGCCAGCGGGGCTGCGCTAACCCACAGGGTGAGCAGCAACGATTTCCAGGGAAAGGGTTTACGAAGGGCCACGCGGTAATTTTAGCGGAGCGACAACTTTGGTACGAATAAATAGTAATAGTATCATACCCTTATTGTTTTCAGAACCAACGTTCCTATGAAATTCGGTACCAAAACGATTCACGCCGGGCTCGAACCCGACCCCACCACCGGGGCCATCATGACGCCCATCTACCAAACGTCCACCTACGTGCAAAGCTCGCCGGGCCAGCACCAGGGCTACGAGTACGCCCGCACCCAGAACCCCACGCGCAGCGTGCTAGAGAAAAACTTGGCCGCCCTGGAAAACGGCACCCATGCCCGCTGCTTTGCTTCAGGGATGGCCGCCGTCGACGCCATCATCAAACTGCTGAAACCCGGCGACGAGGTGATTAGCACCAACGACCTCTACGGCGGTTCCTACCGCATCTTCACCAAAGTATTCGCCAACTTCGGCATCAAGTTTCACTTTGTGCCAATGCACGATGTCAACGCGGTAAAGGAAAAAATCACCGCCCAGACCAAGCTCATCTGGGTGGAAACACCCACCAACCCGATGATGAACATTGTGGATATTGCCGCGATGGCTCAGCTAGCTCAAGAAAACGGGGCCATGTCAGTGGTAGACAACACCTTCGCCAGTCCGTTTTTGCAAAATCCGCTAGATTTGGGTGCCGACATGGTGCTGCACTCGATCACCAAATACCTGGGCGGCCATTCCGACACCGTGATGGGTGCCGTGGTGGTGAAAGATGCTAATTTAGATGAGCAGCTGGCCTTTATTCAGAACAGTTGTGGGGCGGTGCCCGGTCCACAAGACTGCTTCTTGGTGCTGCGGGGCATCAAAACCCTGCACGTGCGTATGCAACGCCACTGCGAGAACGGTCGCAAGGTGGCCGAATACCTTGACGATCATCCCAAGGTGGAGCGCATCTACTGGCCGGGGCTGGAGTCGCTGCCGGGCTACGAAGTGGCCAAGCGGCAGATGCGCGACTTCGGCGGTATGCTGTCGTTTGTGCTCAAGGGCGACCGGCAGAAAGACGCCTTCCGCACGCTTGAAAAGCTGAAAGTGTTTTCGCTGGCCGAGTCGTTGGGCGGGGTAGAGTCGCTGGCGGGGCACCCGGCCAGCATGACGCACGCCAGCATTCCCCTGGAAGAGCGCCTCAAAACCAATCTAAGCGATTCGCTCATTCGGCTGAGCGTGGGCATTGAAGACGTGGAAGACCTGATTGAAGATTTGGAGCAAGCAATTGGATAAGAACATGATTAATCATGTTCTTACGCCGGTTCATCAGAATCGCGTAGTTTGATTTGAACCCGCTATTTGCATTTCTGAACGAACACGCATCTATTGTTGAACAAAATCCATTCGCTGGGCGAATGACCTCAGGCCCGCAGCACCCGGTGCTTCGCAATAAAGTCCGGGTCAATTTCTACGCCGCTGCCGATGCCCTTGGGCAAGTGCAGGATTCCGTCTTCAGGTTTCAGCGAGGAGGTGGCGCACTCAAAAGGCACCTCGGTGCTCAATCCCTTGAACTCGTGATAAGGACCCGCATTGGGCAGCGCCGACACAAACTGCATCATGTAGATGTAACCCAGGCCGGTGCCCGAAATGTGGGGTGTGCAAGGATAGCCTTTGGCTTCGGCCATGCGGGCCACCCGCATACAGCGAATCATGCCGCCGAAGTAAAATAAATCCTGCTGCACCATCTGCACCGCTTCGTTACCGATCAACCAGCGAAAATTACGCAAACTCACCTCGCCTCCTCCTGAGGCAATCGGGATGGTGAGCGCGTCGGCGGTCTGCTTCCAGTCTTCGTACCAATCGGTGGGCACGGGTTGTTCGAACAGGTCGATGTCGTTGGCTTCCAGCAGTTTGCCAATGCGGATAGCTTCCGGCGCGCCGTAGCTGCCGTTGCAGTCGGCGTAGATGGTGATATCGTCGCCAAAGGCCGGGCGCATCATGGGAATAAGCCGTTCGGTGCGACCGGCGGGCACTTCGGGGTTGCTGCGGCGTCCGCCAATTTTGAACTTCACCGCTTTGGCGTTGGTCTCGGCCTGCAAGGCCTTGATACTTTCCAGACTTTCTTCGGCTGACTTGCCCCGGTTGTTGTTCGCCTGGTAGATGGCGATTTCGGTGTTGTATATGTCGCCAATCAACTCGCCCATGCTCTTGCGCGCGATGCGTCCCAGCATATCCAGCACCGCCATCTCTACGGTGGCCACCGGAATCCACAGTGGGTAACCCTGATATTTATAGTTGTTCTGGTGCATAAACACCCCGTTGATGAGTTGATCGAGCTCTCGGGCATCTTTTCCCACAAAATAGGGGTTCACCAGCATCAGTTGGATGGGGTACAGGTGGGGCATGCGCAGGTTGTGGCCCACGCAGTAGCCCTCGGCTCCGTCGGTAGAGCGCACCCGGCACAGGTAATTGCCCCGATACTCGAGCAGCTCACAGCTCTCGATGATGACCGGGTTAGCAAACAGCTCTTTTTTGAGTACCGGCTTGGCCAGGGCCGCGTCGAGCTTGGCGTAGTCGGCACTGAGGGCTTCCGGAGAGACGGGTTGGCCCGTGGCCGATAAATGCGGCAATAGGGTGGTGCCTAGTCCGGCTGATAAACCGGTTTTCAGGAAGGTGCGACGGGGGTTGTTCATGGTTTTATAGTCTACGAAGTAAGTTAAGAAGTCTGTTTCTTATGTGAACCACTCTTTAATCTGGTTCAACATTTTTAAAAACGCTGGATCCTGACATTTTTTGTAGCTAGCCTTGCTTGATATATCACGGTAAACAGAAGAAGACCGGGGCGTTCTGGACAGTTTCAGCGCGGCTTCGAACGCCTCTTTCGGACGAGCAGGCTTCGCTTCCTCTGTGTTCTTCCAGTTATTTACGTGTAACCAGTCGTATATCTGAGTATCTTCTTCCCACGAAATCGCCTGCGTAAAGTACAGAAAGATTGGTTTCGCCTTTCCAGTTTCTTAGTGCCGGATGCTCAGCACCGTTAACAATATCGGTAACTCCCTCCTCGGTTTTGGCAAAGCATAAAACTTGTTCAGGCCTTACTAAACTTAAGACCACCGGTGAATGAGACGCCAACATAATCTGACCGTTGTAAACGGATGAGAGCGACTGAAATACTGCTTCAACGGCCTTCGGGTGGATTCCATTTTCGGGTTCTTCTATCAAATAGACTCCAGTGAAGTCTGGCAAATAAGCGGGTAGAGTGAGTGCCAGCAAGCGTAGTGTTCCGTCTGAAACCAACCAACTGGGAACCCGAATCTCCCCTCGGTAGAATACCCGAAGATAGCGGTGCCGGTCATCCTCTCTCTCCACCGTATCAATGTCAACAATATCTGGCAGGGCCGTTTGCACGTGGGCAATCCACTTTCTAAACTGTTTCTCGTTTTTTTTGAGGTCATTAATTACCCAAGGCAAGTTAGAGCCGTCGGGTTTAAACTTTTTACTCTGCCCGGGGGGGCTTGCTTCACGAATGCTAAGGCTGTCCAGAATGAAAAGTTGTACTCCTTCAAACAAAAACTCTTGCAGCCAGGTAGAAGCGGGAAACTTGGTGTCATCTGCTGGTAGATTTGCCAGAGCAGATCGCTTAATTCCTAATTTAAAAGATGGTAACCAGCCTTTCCCGGATGCTTGGTAAGTCTCATCATAAAAGTTATCGTTACCATGAGGTTTCTTCCTAATAACCAACTGGTAAGAATTTCCGGCCCCTCCTGAATATTTCCGGTTCAGGATAGAAGTAGGAGGTGTTTTATATTCTGGAAATAGTTCTCGCTGGTCCGGGTCTATGTCTGATGATTTGTTGGCTAGCTCAGACTGTAACAATAGTACTTTTTCCTCCTTTATTGCATGCTCCTGCGTATCCTCGCTCAATCCAAACCGCATTTCGTACCGTATTAAATCAAACCGGTTTTTCAGAGATTTTTGGATGTCTTTGGGAATGTTTATTTCCAGGGCCAGTTCAATATCGCCCCCCTCAGAAGAGAAAGTTAAATCATTATAGTTGGCCGAACGCTGCTGAATGGCCTGATCAATACCCAACTTCACAATATCTGACAGGAAGCTTACCACGTCCATAAAAGTGGTTTTGCCACTAGCATTGGGCCCCACCAGCACGTGGAAATCACCCAACGACTGATCGATGTACTTGAGCGAACGATAGTTTTTAGCTTCAATCCTTCTGATCATCTTAACTCCTTTCGTTAATTTTTTGCAAAGGCAACCGCTAACTATTTGTCTTTGCTAATGATGTACCGGCACAGCCACCTCTCCCACCAAATCAAACTCCGAAGCATCCGTAATCTCAATCATCGCAAAGTCCCCGATACGTAAATACTGATCCTGCGCCGGGATGAGCACCTCGTTGTCTACTTCGGGCGAGTCGGCTTCGGTGCGGCCGATAAAGTTGCCGCCTTCTTTGCGGTCGATGAGCACCCGCAGCGTTTGGCCGATCTTGGCCTGGTTCAGTTCTTCGGAGATGCCCTGCTGCGCGTCCATCACCCGGTTGGCCCGCTCGTGCTTCACCTCTTCGGGCACGTCGTCGGACATACCGTAGGCGTGGGTGCCCTCTTCGTGCGAGTAGGTGAAGATGCCCAACCGATCAAAGCGCATGCGCTCCACAAAATCGAGCATCTCGGCAAAGTCGGCCTCGGTTTCGCCCGGGTGCCCGGCAATCAGGGTGGTGCGCAGGGCGATGCCGGGCACCCGGGCACGGATGGTATCCACCAACGCCTCGGTTTTCTCGCGGGTGATGCCCCGGCGCATCCGGCGCAGCATGGCCGTGGAGCCGTGTTGCAGTGGCATGTCCAGGTAATTGCAGATGTTGGGCCGCTCGGCCATCACGTCGAGCACATCCATCGGGAAGCCCGCCGGGAAGGCGTAGTGCAACCGAATCCACTCGATACCCTCCACGTCCGACAAGCGCTGCATCAACTCAGCCAGGTTGCGCTTGCGATACCGGTCTAGGCCGTAGTAGGTAGAATCCTGCGCGATGAGCAGCAGTTCTTTGGTGCCATTGCGCGCCAGCGACTGCGCCTCCTTCACCAGGTCTTCGATGGGTTTAGACACGTGCTTGCCCCGCATCAGCGGAATGGCGCAGAACGAGCAGGGACGGTCGCAACCTTCGGCAATTTTCAGGTAAGCGTAGTGGCGGGCGGTGGTGGTGAGGCGCTCGCCCAGCAGCTCGTGCCGGTAGGTGGCGTTGAGCCGCTTGAGCAGCAGGGGCAACTCAAAAGTGCCGAAGAAAGCGTCTACTTCGGGGATTTCTTCCTCCAGACTGTCCTTGTAGCGTTGCGACAGGCATCCGGTGACGTATAGTTTTTCAATGAGTCCTTCTTGCTTGGCGTCGGCGTAGCGCAGGATGGTATCGATAGACTCCTGCTTGGCGTTGTCGATAAAGCCACAGGTGTTCACCACCACCACGTTGGCGTCGTCTTGCGGGGCCTCGTGGGTGGCGGTAATTTGGTTGCCCCGCAGTTGGGTGAGCAGCACTTCGGAGTCTACCAGGTTTTTAGAGCAACCCAGCGTGACGATGTTGACGGTATCTTTCTTTCTTGCTTTGGTTTTCAAATCGTTGGCTTCTTTTAAATGTCTACAAAATTAACAAAATTTGCCGGACGCTGATTCGTTATCTTGGCGTTCGCCCGACCGCGTGTTGCCTCCTGCATGAATCTTCTTCCCCTTACTACTTTAAAAAACTGCTGGCCGCTGGTGGCGATGGTGCTCTTTCTGGGCTTAGCTGCTTGCGAGGATGAACCGGGGTGTGTAACGAATAACAATGATGAGGTTAGGGTAGGTTTTTTTAAGATTGATGATACCACCACAAGAAACGCCGACCAACTAGTGATTACCGGAGTAGTGGCGGTAGGAGGTGGCGGATACCGGGACACGACGCGCGAGGAGTGGACTGAATACATTCTGTGTCTGAATCCCTCAGAGGACGTGTCTACCTTTTACTTGGTACGGGGAGATGGCACAACTGATACGATTGTGCTTCGCTACCAACGCGAGCAGCAACTGATTTCGCCTGATTGCGGACCTACGCAACGGTTCTTTAACCTGGAGGTAGACACAACCAAGGGAAGCCTCACCACGTTGGACTCTTTCCGCCTTATCGAGCCCGAATTGACTAGGTTGGGCGGGGTCAACCTGGAAATCTATACCTGCCAGGATTTCTTCTACACCGATACCGTAAAGCTCAACTTCCAGGAGCAAGACACGCTGGTGCGCACCGACAGTCTGTTCATTCGCACGATCACCGACGGAACCGGGCGGGTGTTGATGGCGGACGATACGGTGTTTGGCCGACTCGATTTGCCCATCAACCCACAGGCCGACCGGACGGAGTTTGTTTTTGACCTGCTGGCGCACGGCGAACAACCCGAGCGCACCGAAACGCTCACGCTCACCTACGATCAGGAAGCCGTTCAGTTCGCCGAGCACTGCCGCCCGCAAACCCGCTTTTTTAACCTCGATACGCTCGCTGGCACCACCTTCGACTCGGTGCGGATCGAGAACCGGGAGTTGGCGGTAGATGTATCTTTAAACCTACGCATCGTTGATTTCATCCCGTAGCCTAAAACACTTCTTTCTTATCGCCTTACTAGTCGGATTGGTTCTGAGTAATGTTCCGAGTTATGCCCAAACCGATGAAGCCGACACCACGGCGCGGCGGGCGTTCAATATTCGCCCGTCGGTGCTGCGCGTGGGCGTGACGCTCAACGATCTGATCCGCACCGCCACCAACGCGGCCGACACGCGCTACAGTTTTCAGGGTGACCTGGCCTTCGGCCGCTTTATGCTGGTGGGCGAATACGGCGTGGCCAACACCAAACAGCGCAACAACCCCGACCGCCTTGCCTCGCCCTACACCTACGACAGCCAGGGTTCTTTTCTGCGGGTGGGCGTCGATGTGAACCTGCTCAAGGACCGCGAAGCGAACGACTACGACGCCGCGGGCAGCATCCTGCTGTTCGGACTGCGCTTCGGACGAGCGCAGATCAACGATGAATTGTCGTACGAGTTAGTTGATGAGATCTGGGGAACCACCGTGCTGACTCAGCAGAACGACGGTTTAGCCGCTACCTGGGCCGAGATGACCGCCGGGGTGAAGGTAGAGGTAGTCAAGAACCTATTCTTGGGCTATAACCTGCGCTTCAAATTCGCGCAGGGCTTCTCCGACGAACCAACCCTGCTGCCCTACCACATTCCGGGCTTCGGACGCAGCGACCGTACCGAACGCTTCGGCTTCGACTATTCTATCTTCTACCGTATTCCGCTGAAGCGCCGCAAGGCTCGTCCCATCTTAATCAGGGACATACCCGATCAGTAATGAATCTCCTACGTAGGCTTCGAGATATCACCTACGTAGGAAATTGTCTATTAATCATTTGGCGCAGTACCTCCGGTACTGTGACCAATGTAAATAGGTTCTCTGAACCTACCTACATAAGTAACAACAAAGAAATAACTTCCCCTTCTGTCATTCCGTAGGAATCTTTTTATATGTGTAAGTAGCATCACTGCTCAGAGTAACAAGCCGCCGGGGCCCGGATCCCTACGGGATGACAGGGAGGGTTACAGCATGAGGTTTGAAATAAGAAGTATGATACTTTATTTTATCCACGTTCCTAAACACCGGTTGGCCAACGTTCGGCTGCTTTTTCCTGTTAAGAAATCTTCTGATAAATAGCAAGCGGTGCGCTTTACGCTTCCAACACCGCCACCGTGTCCTGCTCACCGGGGGAAGTCAGCTGCACAGTGTCCTCATCAGCGTCCGTCTCGTTTGGCTCATAAAGATTTTCTACCGGATCGAACCAGCGAAGCCGGTAAGCAAGGCGTTGTGGGTTGCGCAACTCCACCGAGGTACCCACGGGCATATACACCAACACCGTGCGGTAATCGTCGCTGCGCAATACCGACACAAACCGCAGACAGTTGGCATCACCCGGTTGCTCCGTCAACAAGCTAACATCCGGAAAAATCTCCCACCACCGAAACTGCTGCATGAATTTGGCCAAGTACCCCACTTGCCGACTGCCCGGTAAGTCAATACTTTCTCGCCACGAACGCGTGGGGGACCGACCCAGGGCCCCGTGGTTCAGGATGCGCTCGCCGGGTCTGATCCAGGGCCAGATGCCGTTGGCTCCGTAGGTGATGCCTGCCGGGGGCGTAGCAAACACGCTCCGATAAGAAGCGTTGCGCACCGCTTCGGCGTCGATCTCCGGTCGAAGCTCTTCGTAGCAGGGCTCCATATTAATGGTAGGTCGCGCGGGCAATTGCGCCCAGGTTTGCGCCACCGCACCGCGGGTGATAAAGTCTGCCGCCGCCCGGTCGGTGCTGTGTCCCGACTGGTAGCCCACCACGTTGAGCCAGGGCTCTTGGGCATACGCTTCGCCGATCCACGAGCGGCCCATGGGGTGCAGCGCCACGGCGGGTGAAGCGCTCTCTTGGGTTTCACCGCCAAAAACCTGGCGGCCGATGCGCTTCCAGCGTCTCGCGTAGAAGTTCAGGTAGTAGCCGTCGCCGCCCAGCAGCCACAGCACGTGGTGCCCACCGTAGCGCGCCACGATATACTGCGCCAGTAGCGCGGCCTGATCGCGCGGCAGTCGCGCGCCGGGACTCAGCGACCGGCCTGCTCCGAAGGGCAGCGCCCACAGCAGCACCGGTGCGGCCAACAGTCCGTGGGCGTTGATCTGGTCTACCTTGCCATCGAGGTGCCGGAAGAAAGCCGGGTTAATGACAATGCGGCGGTGTCCGGTGTAGGCAGTTTGCAGTTGGCTGTTGATGTCGCAGCCCCGCCACTGGGTAGCCACGAACTGAATGGCGGTGTAGTGGTGCTCGGCCCGGTGCGCCAAGTAGGTGTTCCACTCAGCTTCGGTTGACTTCAGCGGACCGTTCCAGGCGGTGCAGGCGGCGTAGAAGAAGGGAGTATCGTCAGCGTGGCGGAGAAAGCGCTCGCCCGCGCGATGCCCGATGGCTCCGTGCCGATAGAGAGCCAATGAGCTGACATTGGGTTCGCACTCGAACTGCCCCTCCTGTTCGTGCAGTCCGGCGTTGTCGGCGTCAGAACACTGCGTCCGGTAGTGCCATGTGCCCACTTCGTCGGGCATAAACCGCACCCGCCAGTCGTGCGCACCATTCCAGAAGCCCCGGACCGTCTTCTGCCCGCCTGAAGGTGCGGTGAAGTTGATCCGAAACGAACGCACCTCATGCAGGGGATTTTCGTAGCGTGTTTCGCTGTAGAAGCTTTGCTCGAAGATACCCCACTGGGGCACCGGATCAGGTGGTTCGGTTAGCTTTTCCAATCGTTCTTGTTTATCCGGTAGGTACAGTAGGTTGGGTCTTGCTTGATCAGATGCGTATGCTTCGGATCAGTAATTCTTGTTCCCCCTAGCTTTTCAACTGCCTTTTGAGAGCGTATATTCTGCAAATCAACGTGAAAGACAACGTCTTCTACCGACGTGAACGCGTGCTCGATCATCAGCTTCTTCACCGCGTGGTTGTACTCTCCTCCCCAGCAGACTCTTGCTAGAAACGACCAGCCTATTTCAATCGCTGACTCAACACCGGCAACCTGATTAAATCTACTGCTTCCGATGGCCTGACCGGTTGCTGTGTCCAGAATAAGCAGTGCGCCCCGTGAGGCAATGGCCTTCCGAAAGAACTCGTCAAACACCGCTCGCTGGTACCGCTTGCTGGGGTGTTGCTCCCAAATCAAGGGGTCCTGGGCCACCGCGTACAGTGCTTCAGCATCGGCTTCGGCCAACGGGCGTAAGCGAACCAGTTCGTCTTCTAGGGTAGCTTGCCGGTCTAACTGCATGAGCAAGGGGGTGGATTTAAAACTACAAAGGCATCGCGTTCACCACCGCGTCGGTGTTGAGCGGGCCGTAGAGGTGCGGAAACAGCTCGTTCGGGAGAGAAGTGACTCCCGGCGGATCAGCTCCTGGCTCATACCGCACCTCGGCTTGCACCTTGAGCGGGTCGATGGTGAGCACCACCCAGGCGGTGTCGGCGGTAAACAGTCCACTTCGTTTCAGGCGTTCCAGTTGGTCGGCCTGCGAGGCGTGAATAAACCCCTCGTCGGCCAGGCTAGCCGGAGCATAATAACCGGTAGTCTGCGCCTGATTCCAGTCCGCAGTTCGGGCCACGTGGTAAACAGGATCGTTTCCTTTCAAGATCATTCGGTTAGCGAAACGGACGAACGCGCGTAAATTAGCACTTACGGCGGGCAAACGAAAATCGTGGGACTTCACGGCATCGTGCACCGCCAATACCGAGTAAGGCAACCAGCCCAGGTACAGCAACAGCAGGGCGGGCAGAAACAAGTAGATCAGCACCCAAGAATTATAAATATTAAGCAGGAGCGCCAGCAAACTGAACGGAGCGGCAATTCCTCCGACAATTAGGGGCAACCAGGCGCGCCGTTGCTCAATGGCGACAGTTTTTAGAAACACCCGCTCAAAAGCATGCTTTTTGCCCCGAAACTGCACCACCAGGTGTCGCTCAGTGAGCCAGCAACGGTTGCGCTTATCGTCGGCCCGGTGCAGGGAACACACGGCCAGGGGAGCTTCCAGGTCGGCAAGGGTAGACATAGTCGCAACCATAACGTTGGGGACATAGCAAAATGTCGCAAGAGCAGGCAGAAAATGTTCAGTAGCGGGCAAAAGCCGTAGCTTAATAAGCATATCTACCGGCAACCGTTACGGTGAGGGGGTTGGTGCATTGCTTAGCCTAACTATTCTCAGGCGGGAGGTCGCTGGCCGGTGACTCCGGGAGTGCCCAAATCAGTTACCTTTGGGATTTCAACCTGATGAAGTATGTAACATATGCCCTGACATCTGCTTTTTGAATTAGTGTTATCTATCTATATTACAACATATACCATAAAAGGTGATAGTTATGAGAAAGCTTCTACGAGTCGTGTACGCTAAGGGCCTTATTGTTCTTTCGTTCAGTGCCTACGCGCAAAGTGATGGAGACGGACTGCCCGCTAAAAAACAGGAAAAGAAACCCGCGATTGCCCAAGTAAGTTCTTCGGCCGATTCCAAGCCGGAAAAGAACCAAAGCGCCGTGCCCGACATCCGCCGACAAATAGCGGGTGAATCTGTAACGCTGTATCCTAATCCGGTGGTTGACCAGTTATTGGTAGAAGTAGACTTGGATCGCTGGCAAGGCGGAACGCTCATCATTAAGAGTAAGTCCGGACGAAAGGTGGTGCAACAGCCTATCACCGAATCAGCCATGGGGTTCAATCTAAGTAGCCTCAACCGGGGCGTATACCGCCTCACGGTTCGCAAGGGGGGAGCCGAGAAAACCGTGGAGATAGTAAAAATGTAAAAGCTACCCGCTGAGATACCGGAAAAGGGGGTGCCGTTTGGTTGTTCACGTGCCTATTAGAAAGGTGTGTTCATGAACCGCGCACTAAGCACCCACTTTAAGTTTTCAGTATGAAAACTTTTGGTTATTTTAGCCGACTACCAATGAGAATAATAGCGTATAGCACCCTTTATGAATTTGGTAGCAATTAATCTCATTGTCAAAAAGAGCTAGGGCGTGTTGACATTCAGACTAACGAGGGATTTTAAGTGTGATTTTGGCTTGATCAAGGCACTTGAGAAGGGCGATGCTGAAGCATCGGCTGCCGAAAGTAACGCAGGGCAAAGCCGGAAGCACGCCAAAATCGCCGTTCGAGTTTGATTGTCAACACGTTCTAGAAGCATAGTATCAGATTGCGAAGCGAGCAACCTGGCAATCTCCTCACGGCGTAAAAAATACCTACGCCACTGCCAGCATTATTGCTAACAATCGGGTAGTAAGTACCTAGGCGAATATATTCGCCACTTTTTGATATTTATTTTCAAAATTGATCTGATACTTTTCACCAAAGCCACGTAAGATATCTTCTAGTTTCTGATCGAGTCTTTGTTGCGATTGTATATCCTCATACTCGATCCACTCGTATTTGATCTTCCGCCAAAGTATCTCTATAGGATTCAGATGAGGACTGTAAGTAGGCAGGAAAAATATGTAGAGATCCTGCTGCTTCCACGCCTGTATCTTAGCCTTAAACTTCTTGCTATGATGAATAGGTGCGTTATCTAACACCACAACGGTAGGTTGAGTAATAGTGGTAGAAAAGTCCTCCAGACAGGCAATCACTACCGCACTGGTCATACTACCTTTAAAGCCATAGCATTGCAATTGGTTGTCTGTATTCATCAAACCAAAAATCTGTGTCCCCTTTGTTTTAGCTGGGGTAATCTCAATGTACTTCCCTTTGGGTTGCCATCCATAGGGTACGTAACCTTCCAGGTTGAATCCGCTCTCATCGGCGAAACGCAAATCGATATAATCGGCCTTATATAGCTCAATAAGCTGTTTCAGCTGCGCTAACTTCTCTTCATACTCTTGCTGATTCTGCTTTTTTTTGAGACTCTTACGAAAGCGTTTCCAAGAGTAACCCAATCGCTTTAGAAAACGCCGCAGCATATGCCGAGTCACTTCAAAACCAAGCTCCTCGCTGAGTTGATGCGCCATTGCCTTCAAACTCCGAGCGTGTCTTATCGCTTTTTTTTTACCTTTTCAACCATGACCTGATCCTGAGTGGATAGCTTGGACTTTACCCCTCGGCCCGGCAGAATCATCAACCCAGCTAAACCGATAGCTTGCCAGCGATTCATCCAGGTGTAAATGGTTCGGCTACGGGTGTGGTGTAGCTTGGCAATTTGCTTAACTTGCCAGCCTTCATCACTGAGCAGTAAGGCTTGACAACGCTGACGCACATGAGATTTGTTGTGATTCTTGTAGCCCTCTTCTAGGGTTGTTCTTTCGCTTTGAGTTAATTCTACATATCGCATAAATAGATAATACAACAGTCTTCACGCAAAGTCAAGTTGTGGCGATTATTTATGCATACCTACTTATTTAATATTCTTAAGGGGTCTTATCGACTTATCGTTGCTCTCAACTACCAGGCCCAGATAGGATACGTTAAGTTCGTGGGCACCCACCAGGAATACGACAAAGTCGATGCGGCTACGGTGACCTTCAAAAGACCTAAAAGAAGCTAATATGGATTCTGTAATCAAAAATGATTTCTTATTTGTTGAAAGTCCCGGTAGAATTGCTAGTTGGTTCACCGGTTGAGGTGGGATAGATATTTATAAAAGCTCCTCACAATCTGCTTCCTGGCAAATCATTTTTTTGCTCTGGCCCCGTTATCTACCGTACCAGCAACCTATTTTTCCATTAACCACAACCTACGCATGTCTACCGGATTTTATCAGGTGCCCACTCCCGTCAACGAACCGATCTACTCCTACGCCCCCGGCAGCGCCGAGCGGAAAGCGCTGCAAACCACCCTGAAAGCCCTCAAATCGCAGCAGGTCGAAGTGCCTTTGTACATTGGCAGCGAGCAGATCAAGACTGACGTCAAAAAACTGCTTACCTGTCCGCACAACCACCGGCACGTACTGGGCCACTACTACGAGGGCGACGCCTCGCACGTGCAGCAGGCCGTCGACTCGGCGCTGGGGGCTAAACCCGCCTGGGAAAACATGCCCTGGGAACAACGCGCCAGCATCTTTTTGAAAGCGGCCGACCTTATTGCTGGTCCCTACCGCTACCAGATGAATGCCGCCACCATGCTGGGGCAGTCCAAAACGTGCCACCAATCGGAGATTGATGCGGTGTGTGAAATTGTTGATTTTTTGCGCTTCAACGTGAAGTACATGGCCGAAATCTACGCCCAGCAACCGCCCATTTCGCCCCCCGGCATCTGGAACCGCGTGGAACATCGTCCGCTGGAAGGTTTCTTGCTGGCCATCACGCCCTTCAACTTCACGGCCATTGCCGGTAATTTGCCTACTTCGGCCGCGATGATGGGCAACGTGGTGGTGTGGAAACCCGCCGAAACGCAAGTCTACTCTGCCCACCTGCTGATGCAAATTTTCCGTGAAGCGGGCGTGCCCGACGGGGTGATCAACCTCATCAACGTCGATGGGCCAACGGTGGGCGAAGTGGTGTTCAATCACGCTGACTTCGCCGGGTTGCACTTCACGGGCAGCACCACGGTGTTTCAGCAGTTGTGGCGAACCATCGGCAACAACATCGCGCAGTACCGTTCGTACCCCCGCATCGTGGGCGAGACAGGCGGCAAAGACTTCATCATCGCCCACCAATCCGCCGATGCCAAGGCGCTGGCTACGGCCATCGTGCGGGGCAGCTTCGAGTTTCAGGGGCAAAAGTGCTCGGCCGCCTCGCGGGTCTACGTGCCCAACAACCTCTGGGAAGCGGTGAAAGGCTACGTGCTGGAAGACGTTCGAAACATTGGGATGGGCGACGTGGAAGACTTCAGCAACTTTATGAGCGCGGTGATCAGCGAAACGGCTTTCGATCGCATTGCCCAGTACATCGACGAAGCGCGAGCCAACGAACTGGTGGAGGTGATTGCCGGAGGCGAATACGATAAGTCGACCGGCTACTTTATTCAACCCACGGTGTTGCTAACGCAAGATCCGAAGTCAACCACCATGCAGGAAGAAGTCTTCGGACCGGTGGTCACCATCTACGTTTACCAAGCCGAACGCTACGAAGAGACGCTGGAGCTGGTGGACCAAACCTCACCCTACGCCCTGACCGGGGCGGTGTTTGCGCAAGACCGCTACGCCATCGATCTGGCTACCCAGAAACTGCGGCACGCGGCGGGTAACTTCTACATCAACGACAAGCCCACCGGCGCGGTGGTGGGCCAGCAGCCCTTTGGCGGAGCCCGCGGGTCGGGCACCAACGACAAAGCCGGAGCGCAACTGAACCTGTTGCGCTGGGTGTCGCCCCGCACCATCAAAGAAACCTTTGCGCCGCCCAAGGACTTTCGTTATCCATTTATGGAACAAGAGTAGGCGCCAAGCGTTCTTATAAAGCAACCCAAGATTTTCCCCTCACCTTTTCCTTCAACCGCTATGAAACTAACCAACGCATTGTTATCCGGAGCCGCCGGAGCGGCTTTTCTTACCGTGGTGCACGAAAGTGTGCGGCAGTTTGCGCCCACCGCTCCCCGCGTGGATATCCTAGGACGCCGACTGATCGCGCGGGCCTTTCACCAAACCGGCAGTCCGGCCCCCGCTGGCACCACGCAGTATTTGTTGGCCCTTACCGGCGATCTGCTATCCAACACGCTGTACTACAGCTTGGTGGGTTTGGGCGACCCTGAGACGGCCAACACACGGGGGCGGTTGCTAGGCGTAGGCGCAGGCTTGGCCGCGCTAACGTTACCCAAGCAACTTAACCTTCCCGAAGAACCCGTCAGTGGGCACCTCTCTACCAAGGTGATGACCGTCGCCTGGTACGCACTGGGCGGCATGGTGGCCGGACGCATGGCACAGCGTTTTGGCGACGAGGAAAATTAATCTCTCTTTGTCGGATTTTCCAGAAGCACGTCCTGCACTCCCAGACCGAACAAGGCAAAATCGTATTTGACCGGATCATTAGGATCAAATTGCTTCAGGTTCCGGGTGAGTTCCCGGGCGGTTTGCCAGTCGGTTGGCTTGCGGGTAATGAGACCGAGCTCTCGAGCCACCCGGTCCACGTGCACGTCGCAGGGACACACCAATTGGGCCGGACGCAGCCGATGCCACAGCCCGAAGTCGACGCCTCGGTCGTCTTGCCGCACCATCCAGCGCAAAAACATATTGAGCCGCTTGCAGGCTGATCTGCGCGCCGGGGTGGCTACGTGCTTTTTGGTGCGCGCTGGAAAGTTGGGCAATCCGAAAAAGGTGCCGTGAAAACCGATTAGACCGGGTCCTACGTCTTCGCTGTCGGAATTTATTCCCGTCAGGAAGGCGTCTTCTAGTGAGTCGTGCTGCTGATACCACTCTTGGAAGAACGCAATAAAGTACAGCGCATCGGTGGCGTTGAAGGTGCGGTGCTTGAAGTTAAGAAATGGCTTGAGGTCTTCCTCCTGATGAAACCGTACGAAGTCGTAGGGCGCATCATCCATGTAGCTAAGAAACTCGCTACACTTGTTGATGATGGTTTTGCGTTGCCCCCAGGCTAAGGTAGCCGCTACCAATCCACTAATCTCAATATCCTGCCGTTTTTTGAACCGGTGCGGGATGCTGATCGGATCGTTGGCGATGAACGCGGGGCGGTTGTAATGATCTACCTGCTCTTCTAAAAATGCCCGGAGGCGGGCTTGGTCTTCGGAAATCAATCGAGCGGTCGGGCTTCGTGCAGCACGTGGTCTTCGGTGAGCAGCAGTTCGCCGGGCTGTTTGTCTTCTTGCCACGTCAAGCGGACGCCCGATGGGGTTTGTTCAGCCTGCCAGACAAAGGCCTTGATAGTTTCCAGATAGTGCAACTGTCCGCTGTCACCGTTAAAAAACAACAAATCAAAATCGGGCAGATCGCGCGGCACCACGGTGTTCCACCGCTGCAACAGCACTCCCCCAAAGCATTCGTGGTAAAAGTCGCCGAAGTACGGAGTGGCGATCATTTCGTAGGCGGGCAGGGTGCGCAGTTGATAGTACGCCGGACCGAACATAATTTCATCAATCAAAATGCGCTCAATAGTGACCCTGGGAAGAGTGATCCAGGGCTCCCATCGGGCGACAGCAGTGGCTTCAGAGGCAGTTTCGCGGCGGCGGGGCAAGAGCCAGGAAAGCAACCAGGAAATACCCGAAAACAAGTAGACCACCCCCACAAAAAGCAACGAAAACACGATCAGGATAGGATAGAACAGCGTAAATAACACGTCCCATGCCACCTGTAAAAAACTCTTTCGGCCTTTGGTTTTCGTTGCGGTCATGCGGCTACTTAATTGTTAAACAGCTAAGAGAGGCAGTCGGAATTTTATTAGAGAACTTTCACCAGGATAAGCACCACCGCAACCGCGAGAATTATTCCTCCCAGTCCAACCAAAAAGCTGTTGGGGGCAATAAGTCCTACCAGCAGTAAAACCGCTCCGGCTGCCCCAGTGATGATGCCGATGCGTACCAACCCTTCCATCTCTTGGGTTGCCTGCGGCTGGGTGGCTTTAGTGGGCTCGTCCTTGAGCCACTGTTTCAGTTGCTTGCGCACAGCTTTGCGCTGGGTGCGGCGGACCTGTCGTGCTTCGCGCCGGGTAAGCGTCGGCTCGGCGCGCTGGGCGGCAGGCGGGGAAATAACGTTCGAAGAAAGTGTTTCGTTCGAGAGGGCGCGCGAAGCTACCGGGTCAGGGGCCACCGACGCCTGCAATTCGGGCACTGGTTCGACGGGGCGGGGCGTAGCCTTGAAGTAGTACGAGTTTCCGTAAGCAATTTTGCGGCTTTGGCAAGCGGTGCTGGTAAGGAAACCGGCGATGGCCACCAGGGTAAGTAAGCGGGAGAACTTCATGCGTTAGGTTGGTTAAAAACTACATAACTACCAAACCGGAAGCAGTTGTTTAAAAATCGCCGGATATTTGTGCGCTATCGCTTGATGAGCCGCACCGTTTCGCTTCCCTGCGCGTGCTGGATGGTAAGCAAGTACAATCCCGGCTTCGCCGATGAAGCTACCTCAAAGTGATCGTTTACTCGAACTAGCGGCACCGCTTGCCCAAGCACGTTGTGCAGCGTGAGCGTGACGGGTTGATTAGCCAATGATTCTTTCAGGTAGAAATCTTCCTCAAAGGGATTGGGATACACGGTGCCAACCTCCGCCGCTTCGTCTTCCACTCCCACCACTTCGTCGTCCGGATCCGGATTTTCGGGATCAGGATTGGGATCTGGGTCCGGTTGAGGGCTGGGATTGTTCTGGTTGATAGTGACGGTGTAGGTCTGCGGGGTGCCGTTTTCGGCAATCACCCGGTAGGTGACTGCCCCCTTCGAGAAGTCATTGCTGGTGAGTCCGCTAATTTGCCGAAACTCGTCCACGTAGACACTCGCGCCATTGGAGTGCTTAAAATCAGCCACCAAACTTGTGATATCCACGTCGTCCGGAGCGTTCATCACAATGCGCTGGTTGGTGATGGTTCCGGGGGTGCTGCTTTCGCCGTGCACGATGGCAAAGCTGAGTAGCTCGTTCTCCGCACTGTTGATCTCGCGCTGGCCTTGGCTGAACCAGGTGGTCCATTGTGCTTCGGAGTAGGAAAGCGTGGGTTCGCCCGCGGCTTCCAACTTATTATCAGCTAACGGAATCTGGGCGATTCTCGGCACATCGTCTTCGTCGAAGGTATCGAACACCAGAAAGCGGTCGTCGTTTGAGTAGTTAGGGAATCCAAGCGTGTTGTTTTCGTACACCGTTTTGGTTTCGCCAGTTTCCAGATCGGCCGCGATGATCAGGTACGAATCGTCAAGTTCGTTGAATAGATCAAAGCAGACGATATTGCGGTTAGTTTTTGAGAAAGAGGGATTACCAATGCTGGTTCCCTTGGGCAGGTTGCTAAATATTTTGCTGATGGTGCCGTCGCCAAAGTCGTTGGCAGTGTTGTCCCATACCTTGATAAAGTTCACGTCCCAATATTCTACCCCCTCCTCCGCTCCGGCAACCCCCACTTGGTTGAAGGCGTCGTAGAGCAAATACTCTCCTGAGTAATCCCACTCAATGGCGTCGGCATACTGCACGTCGTAGGTCACAATGTCGTCCTGGGTGGTGGGGTTATAAAGATCAAATACAACAAAGTTGTCTGTCTCTCTAGTGAGATCCAGTACCCAAATTTGCGGCAGCTTCTGGTTGGTGACCAGGGCCAGCCGCTGGCCATTTTTCGACACGCTTATATTAGCCCAGAGCGAGGTATCGCTAATCACTAATTCGTTGTAGGGTTCGGTTAGATCAATACCGCGAATGGTTTCGTCTTCGGTGATAAAGAAGGCCGTACTTCCATCGTCCATCACGGTGGGCTTGCGCTTCACGGAAGTAACTGAAATAGGTTCAAACGCTTCTTGGGTCAGGTTGATAAGGTACAACGAGTTCTCATCGTCCGGATCGGTATTCACGGTGAGCAGGAAGTTGTCGCCAGCGATCGTAGGAAGTTCGTCGTCCTCTTCGTCCGGTATCGGGCCGGGTTCGTCGCCCCCTCCGTCGGGTTCGGTATTGCCCTCCGTGATGCCGACCGCATCGAACGCCTGAGCCGCCACCTGAGCCGCCGCGTCACCTTCCAAATCAGTGGCCGCATTGATCACCGCCTGCCGCAGGTCAATAAACTCCGAACTAGCCGTCAGGTAGGTGGTGAGCGCTCGATAATAGATAGCGCCCGCTCGATCGCGGCCCAGTTCGGTGGCAATGAGGAAGAACGCCCGGTTGGGGATGCCGCTGTTAATGTGCACTCCGCCGTTGTCCTCGTCTCCGGTATAGAGTTCGCGCATGTGATCGGGCTGCCAACCGTTGTCATCCAGACTTTCACCGCCGTTGTGCGGGTCTTCCATGTCGCGCATAGCTCCGGACGGAAACACTTCGGGCAAAATAACGTCTTCGCCCAGGGTGTAGTCTTCCGCATCAATGAGCACTCCGAACACGTCGGCAATGTGCTCGTTGATGGCTCCCGACTGGTTGCGATACACCAGGTTGGCGGTGCTGCCGATCACCCCGTGGCTCATTTCGTGTCCACCCACGTCGGTGCCTCCGGCCAGGGGCTTGAACCCGCGGTCGCCGTTGCCGTACACCATGTACTCCCCGTTCCAGAAGGCGTTGTCCATCTCACTGCCGTCGTCGTTCACGAAGTTAACAATCGACAGAACGTTGCCACCCCGCCCGTCGATGGCGTTGCGCCGGTGCACGTTGCGGAAGTAGTCATAGGCCAGCGAAGCGTTGTAGTGCGCCGACACGGCGGCCGGGTCGCTAAAGCTAGTGCCCTGCGCGTTCACCACCGTGACCGAGGTGGGCTTGGCCACGCGCTCAGCATCGTAGGTGATCAGCACGCCCTCCAGGTCCTTGATTGCCGTGGGGTTGCCTCCCCGGAACATATCCTTAGTGACATCTACCAGGTAGCTAAAGCCGCCGTCTTGCCAGGTTTCCATGGTGCGGTTCACGCCGTTTAGGTCGGTGCCGCTGCCTTTTCCGGCCGCCGTCTCCTGCCACGGCGCAGCAGTGGGCTCAACCGACGTCCTGTGAGCAGGCTCGTGCCTATGCACCGCTGGTTTGTTCGGCATGGCGATGTCAGGCATGAAGGTACAAGTAAGGTTGGTGCGGCTGATCAACTGCCCGGTGTGGGCGTCGATAAACACTTCCCAGTGGTCGAGCATATTAGGCCGAACCAGCACCCGCCAGGCCAGGGTGAGTTTTGAAGCCTCCCAGGTGGGTAAGATGGTCAGCTCGGCTGAGGGCGCGGTGTAATTAAGCAGTTGCTGCTGCTGGGGCGTAAGCGATTGCAGCGTCCCCTCTTGTCGGAACCGGGCCAGCGACGCGGCAACCGCATCGGCTTCGTCCACCGTGGGCACGGGGTCGAGGGTAGTAGGACTAGCGATGTATCTTCCGTTCAGGCCCTGCACAGTGGTTGCCTGGTCGGCGTGCACAATAATTTCGCTGCCGTAGACTGGCACTCCTTGGTAGTGCTGCTGAAGGCGCAAATGCTGCGCGCCCTGAGTGTCCTTCCACTGCTGCCGGGAGACGAATTCCTGCTCCGGAAGCTCGATGTGCATCAGCGAGCGCACCTCGGTCAGGTAGTGCTGCGCGGCCTCCGGCAGGTCAAGATTCGTTCGTCCGTTGGCAGCGGTCGGAAGCGTGCCTCGTATCTCGCGGGGTGGCTCCCCCGCCGGGCCAATTGGCACCAAGCGCTGGTTGAGCGATAACGGTTGCCGTAGGGGAGAAGCAACCCGAGCGTTAGCATTTCCTGCCTCCGTGGCTCCGTTGCGGGTCTGGTAAGGGAACGAGAGTGGCTGAACAATGCCATTGCGTTGCTTTTTGACGGCCCAGGGGTCACTGGACTGACCGAAAGAGGCACTGCCAAGCAGCACCAGCAAAGCGGCGGTCAGAATGGTTTTGGTGTACTCCATCATCAGAGATCGTTAATATGCTGTTGCGTAGCTTGATAGAAAGCGGTGATGGCTTCGGGAGGATCGAAACCACTTTTCCCCCAGGTGCACGACCGAACCGTGTCTTGGGTGTGCAGAGTAAGAAAATAGTAAAGATTGCCCGGTTCTTGGCAACCAAAAAAGGTAGTGTCGATGGCGAGGGCTTCTTCAAAAAAACCAATTCGGGTGGTGCGGTCGAGCCGACCCAGCGGTTGGTAGGCTTTTGTAAAGTTATCGTGCCGGTATACGTGCCCGTCGGCCAACACGTAGTAGGTATCTACCTGGTTGGTCATTCCGCCGCCCTTGCCCAGCGTCAGGTAATCCTGATCAATGGCCTCGGGGCGAAACGCTTCCCGTTGGCAAGCGCTGATAATGAGTATCAATGCTGCGCTCGTTGCGTAGCCGGTTAGCTTGCTCATCTTCCTAAATTAAAGAAGCGCACAATGTACGAAGGAAGAAGAAAATGCTATCGAAAGAGTGTATTAAATTATTGTGAAGTTAGCGAATATACCGGTATCTGGGTAGGGTACTGTTCCTGGTCATAGCGACTTCACTTTAAATAACTAATCTCTACCGGAAAACGCTCGTTGATGCCGCCCAGCTTTTCGTAAGCGGACTGGGTGAGGCGAATATTCACCTTGTCGTTTACCCCCGTGTCGGGCAATTTGCCCACCACCCGCACAAACACACTCATGTCGTTCATCTCGTTGCGCACCCGCAACACGGTGCCCACCGGGGCGCTGCGATGCAAGGCCAAATATTTGCGGGTGTTCGTGCCGCCCTCAATCACCGAGGCGAAGCCCATTTCCGTCTCGGTTTCGATGGACTCTAGCGTTTTATTCTCCTCTTCTTTGATACCCTCAAAGCGCTGTCGCTCCGCTTCCAGCGCCTGAGAGCGACTCATGCGCGCTCGGCGGACGGGCGGAGTGGGCGGCGGGCTAACCTCCACTACGGGAACTACCGGGGTGACCCCCGCCAGCGTTTTTTCGCGAATGATAAGTGTTTGCCCGAACCGGATGCCTTCGCCCGCCAATTGGTTGCGTTTTCGCAGTTCGTCTACTGGCACATCATAGGCGCGGGCGATGGCGTACAGGGTTTCGCCTTCTTTCACGGTGTGCAATTCGTATTTGTTCGCGTCGAGTGTGGTGGCATTCGCGTTGCCCGCCGGGGCATCCAGATACACAATCAGCTCCTGCCCGATAGCGATCGACTGCCCCCCCAGGGCGTTCCAAGTCCGGATGTCGTTCACGGCCACCCCGTACTTTCTGGCGATCGAGAACAGGGTCTGCCCCTCTTCTACCGAATGCCGCACTTTCTCACCCTTGGCCAACTGCGGAAACAGCGGAATGCGCAGCGTGTCGCCAATGTTGAGTTTCTGCAGGTCAGCTTGCTGGTTGAACCCCCGCAGATCGTTCATCGAGATAGCGTAGCGTTGAGCGATAGCAAACAAGGTTTCGCCTTCGTTTACCTGGTGCAGCACGAAAATTTCACCTAGGTTGCGCTCCAGACCCACCGAGTCGGCCGACGTCGTGGCGTAGCTACCGTAGGCCAATAAGGTGCTAATAACCAGCAGTAAGCAACGAGCAATTGAAAAAAGCATGACAGAACGGTTGGTTTACAGTAGATAAGGCAAAGATACAGCCACCTTCGCTAAAAGAACGGACCAGTTTGGGCTTTATTTTTTCGAGGAAGCTTTCCGTGGAAACGTTTTCCTTCACCAAGTTTCGAACAATGGCCAAAGCTAACTCTTTGAGGTGATGCGGGAAGTTACCTAGCGGAAAAACCTACTCATATCAACTTTTTTCGGCAAACGACGGTTTTTCAGATGCCTACCACTCTTTAGTTAATCATGAAATACGCTCTGTTGATCAGCTTGTTGGGGCCCCTATTGCCCTTCGTATCCTCCGCGCAGGTGCAAGCAGTCGATACCACCGCCCGGAAGCAGGTGCTGGTGATGAACATTCGCTCGGAAATTGACCCGCGCATGAGTCGCTACGTGATGCTAGCGCTAGAGCGCGCCGAGCAGGCCGACATTGATCTGGTGCTCATCGACATGGATACCTACGGCGGAGCGCTCAACGACGCCGACGACATCCGCACCCGGTTGCTGGAGTTCGACAAGCCGGTGTACACGTTTATCGACAAAGATGCGGCCTCGGCCGGAGCGCTGATCGCCATTGCCACCGACAGTATTTACATGGCTCCCGGTGGCAGCATCGGGGCGGCCACGGTGGTGAACGGCGGCACCGGTGAAGCGGCTCCCGATAAATATCAGTCCTACATGCGATCCATCATGCGCTCTACCGCCGAGGCCAACGGACGCAACCCCCGCATTGCCGAGGCCATGGTCGACGAAAACCTGGTGGTCGACAGCGTGTCGGAAGCGGGTTCGGTGATCACCTTTTCTACCTCCGAGGCCATCAAATACGGCTTCTGCGAAGCGCAGGTGAACAGCCTGGAAGATATTTTGGCCCGCAACGGGGTAGATGACTACGAACTAAGCGTTTTTGAGATCAGTGCTACCGAAAAGATTATTGCTTTTTTTCTGAATCCCTTCCTGAGCGGCATCCTGATTCTGATCGTTATTGGCGGCATCTACTTTGAGCTGCAAACGCCGGGCGTAGGCTTCCCGATCCTGGCGGCCATGATTGCCCTAACCTTGTATCTGGTGCCTCACTACCTCAACGGCTTGGCCGAAAACTGGGAGATTGCTGCCTTGTTTATCGGGGCGGTGCTGCTGGCCCTGGAGGTGCTGGTGATTCCGGGCTTCGGAGTGGCGGGCGTGGCCGGACTGGTGCTGGTGGTGGGGTCGCTCACCATGATCATGCTCAACAACCAGAATTTTGATTTCTTCTTTGTGGATCCTTCGGACGTGATCCAGGCCGTCACCACTACCCTGGCGGGTTTGCTGGGGGCAATGTTGCTGCTGTTTTTCGGAGGGGCCCGCTTCACCGAGAGTGCCGCTTTTCGGCGGGTGTCGCTGCAGCACACGCAGGCCCGCAGCGAAGGCTACACCGTGAAGGCGCAAACCCCCGTGCTGATCGGAGAAGAGGGAGTGGCGTTTACGGTGCTGCGCCCCAGCGGCAAGGTGATGATCAACGATGAATTGTATGATGCCTTTACGCGGGGGGATTATATTGAGCAGGGGATGCGCGTGGTGGTGGTGAGCGACGAAGGAGCATCGCTACGCGTGAAACTGGCCAAAGACGTGCTTGATACTGGTTCTAGGTTCAGAGTTTGATGTTCTGAGTTCTAGGTTCTGAGTTAAGCAGCCTTGGCTATGTAAACTCAGAACCTAGAACCTTTAACCTAGAACCCTTCAACTACCGCATCCTACGCACTCAATTTGGGAGTCCATCGGGCGGGTGCCGGTCAGCTTCATCTTCAGATTGTGAATCTTGTCGCGAATCTCCATGTCCTTGAACATGTCGCCGGTGAGTTGCGCGTTAAGCGCTTCAATTTCTTTCTCAAGGTCTGATTTGACAGCCGTTTCCATAAAGACGTTCGTTTGGTTATTCAACAGTCCAAGGTAGGAAAAGTTTCGAAGACCAGAAAAGCGGTAGTCGTATTTTTGAGAAAAATCAGGCAAAGATGCCCAGTAGTGGCCGCCTTGTCCAGGACTGATTTTCTAATTCCCAGAAATCTTACCCAAGCGATACTTGGAGCGTTTTGCGTTTTCGGTGCCAGCGAGAGCAGGTAGTTTTGCGCCTGAACACTCACCGAAGCAACTACTATGAGATACGCGCCACGATTGCCGCTCACCACCTGGCGAGGCATCGCGACTTACGGCTGGATCATGAGTTGTCTGCTATCCACTCAGGCTTTTGCCCAGCAACCGGCAGTGATCATGAACGACCTGGCCTTCGTCACAGAACGGGACTTTAGCCGTAAGCAAGTGCTGATGGCAATGGATCAGTTTCACGCCAGCACCCAAACAGGTTTATCAGTCACCGCAGTTTTTGAAAACGATTTGTACGCTCGCCCTGCCCAGACAGCCATCGCCCACTGGATAGAAAATCAAGAGCACGGTGTCTCAATTTTACTAGTTGCGAAACCGGAAACCAAGTCTTTTCTTCGGTGTGAAGTGCAGGCGAGTCCGGCGATGCCCGAGTGGCTTCCCACCAAAGACCGGCAGCAGATTCAGGCAGACCTTATTTTGGTGTGGAAATCCTATAATGCGAAGCGTTATGTTCTAAAATCCACACGAATGATTCGGAAGCTATTTACCAATTTTTTCTTCCAACTTGAGTAATTACTTTTACTGCACCATTAAAATATTACAAAGTAATGGTTGACGGTGCAAGCCTAGCGAATATGCTTCGAATTTTCTTTTCTTGTTTCTTACTACTCTTTGCCCATTTTAGTGTAGGACAACACTTAACGAACACTTGGTATTTTAGTACAGCTGGTTTAGATTTTAGCTCTGGACAGAGCAAGCTCATCAAAAGTGATTCTATTAATAACCACGAGGCCAGTTCTACTATTAGTGACTCTTTGGGAAACTTCTTACTTCACTCAAATTCTACAAGAATATGGAATAAGAGTCAAAAATTAATGCTGGAAAAAAACAAGAGATTGAGAGGAGACGTATCTAGTACTCAAGGGGCATTGTTTGTGCCAAAGCCAGGTAGTTCTAGGCTATATTATTTGTTCACTATTGATAACCAAGGTGGTGGCTTATACTATTCACTTGTCGATACCAAGCTTGACACTTTAATTGAGAAAGATGTACCTCTAGACCCATGGGTTACAGAAAAAATGACTGCCACCATACACCGAAATCAGCGTGATGTGTGGGTGGTAGTTCACAAATATAACTCCGATTCTTTCCTCAGTTACGTAGTGACTGAAGAGGGTGTTAGTCACGATCCTGTAGTTAGCTCAGTCGGCACTATACACGCTTATGACGATAGGGGGGCAAATACTTTGGGTCAGATGAAAATCTCACCTCAGGGTGATCAGATTGCCGTAGCCGTGAAGTATCAGAATATTGTAGAAGTTTTTGATTTTAATACTCAAACCGGAGTCGTTTCTTCTCCCTACAGCTTATCAACTGCGCGGAAACATGATTGGAATCCGTATGGTGTAGAGTTTTCTCCGGATGGGTCTAAACTATACGTAGGAGCGGGCAATGAAGAATCGTACTATATCAGCCAATACGACCTTCACGGGTCATCCGTACAAGAGATAAATCAATCAGAGTATGTACTAAATTCACCTAATAGAATATCTGCCATGCAATTGGGATTAGATGGCATAATCTATATTGCTAGCCCTTTACAGCATTTTCTCGGTGCAATAGCAACCCCTAATTTATCAGGAAAGAATTGCTCTTACCAACCTGATTACGTATACCTGGAAGATCGTGTCAGCATGCTTGGGCTACCTAATTTCATCACCTCCTACTTTAGAGACCTACCTCCTCAATTGATAGCTAAACCTAAAAATACATGTCTAGAGGCAACGTTTAACATTACAAATCTCGCTAAAGACCAAATAGCTTCGGTATCCTGGAGTTTTGGTGATCTAAGCCCTGCTCAAACAATTGACGATGAACGACGATTCTCAATTGAACACCAATATGTATCAGCTGGCACTTATACAGCTAACGCAAACGTGAAATTAAAGGACGGAACTGGTTTTACTCTTACCAGACAGGTTTCTGTAGAAGGTCTTTTTTTTAGCCTAGGAAATGATACGACATTTTGTGGTGGCGATACATTAGCTATTCATCTTCCCTCGGGCCTCCTAGAAGTTGAACTTAATGCTATGGGGCGTGTCAGTGACTCTGTTGTTTACATCACCAATAGCGGGTCTTTAGTAGTAACTCGTTATAATAACAGTTGCTACTATAGTGATACTATTTATGTCAAACGCACCTCCCCTGCAGGTGTTTTCTTAGGATTTGCCATCGTTCAATGCGATTCCGAGAGTATCCGATTACGTCCCAAATACGTTGGTGGCGACAATCTAAAGTTTCTTTGGAGTACTGGAAGTACTGACTCTGTAATAACTGTTACTCAATCAGGTTACTATTGGCTACAAGCATATAACGAGTGCAAAGTTTCTATAGATACCATTAGTGTAACGGTCGGAGCTCGCCCCGTAGCAGATACATTAATATTCATATGCGAAGGTAGCGTCTACCATCTCAAACAAGATACATTAGATGAGACGACATGGCAAGTCGCTGAAACAGAGGAAGTTGTTAGTGAGATAACTCAACCAGGAAGTTACATTGTGAGACACACAAACCGTTGTGGAGAATACCAAAGTGCAGTGGAAATTAAAGTAGTCAAAGAAAAGCCGAAGTTAGATTATCCAACTATAGTTCGGAGTTGTGTTAACAGGCCGGTGACTCTAAAATCTTTGGGAGATTATTCGTATATCTGGCCTGATGGATCTACCGACTCCACTTTTATAGTACCCACTTCAGGGTATTATGACATCACAGCCACCAACATATGCGGTACCAACATCAAGCAGATCTACGTTGAATATCTAGATGTAAACAATACTTTTTTCCCTACCGTAATCACACCCAACGATGACGGTAAGAATGATCTGTTTATTCTTGATAAGATATATTTAGGAGGTGAAATGTCCATATATAATCGGTGGGGAAAAATGATCTACCACTCTGAAAGTTATCAGAATAATTGGGAGGGTAATAACTTACCGGTTGGTACTTACTTCTACGTTTTTAGTCATGAATGCTTGAATAGTACAATAAAAGGAAGAGTTACGATTATACGTTAAGATTAGATACAAAATAGCCTCTCAGATTGCAGTAATGTTCGCTCTGTCATTGTTCCGGAAACTTGCGTAGCACAACGAAATAAGTTTTCTGAGCTGCGGTGGCTAGAATGTCCTGCTACCAATACACGGGCTAGTACACTTGTACTATACACTTAGTAGCAGAAACGGCTCAAGGGCCCCTCTCTAAAGACACGGTTAAAGCAAACTAATCGTCCGCTGATGCAGACTCTGTACTAGAAAGATGGCTCAGGTGAAGTAGTTGACCAAACCTTGCCTCAACTGGATGTTGAAATCCGATGGGCTGATTACGATCTGGACCCGCTCAACAAGCAGCAACTTCAACTGGCCAAAAACATGATCTTCGCCCACCACAACTACTACCAGTTCAAAGATCCATATTATCAGGCGTTCTTCAATTTGTTCGATTTCTACAACACCGAAGAAATGCGCAAGAGCCGCACCCAAACGATGGAAGGCAAACTCTCGCGCAACGACGTGCAAAACTCACGCTTGATTAACCAGACGATCCGCAGCCGTAATTGACAATAAGTCGTTTCACTGACTTTCTTAGTTCCCCATTACTTTCTGTTTACCGCTGAGGCCGCGACGACCGACTCCGGCCCGGGCTGCTGCTACCCCGGCTGGGCGAAGCAGTTTGCGTTTCAGAGCGACTCCTATTTGGTACAGATCGGGTCTCGCTAGAACGGCTAGAGCTTGAGCTGCTGGGCGAAGCCGACGAACGGCTACGGCTCGGCGATGATGACGGTTCGCTGCGGCTAGCCGGAGGTGCCGACCGGGTCGGCGTATCACTAGTGCGACCGAACGACGAAGAACGGCTCGACTCTGAACGACTGCTGCCCGGACTCGCCGAACGTGAGGGAGACGAAGACCGACTTTCCGTACGCGCGGGCGAACGCTCCGGAGCCGAGCGGCGCTCGTAACGACTGTTGCCCGACGAGCGAGACGGCGTAGCAGTGCTCGGCGTTGCATTTCGATCCGGCGAAGTGCGTTGGCGCGAGCTGCGGGCCGGTTCTGACGAGCGACTATCGTACTGCGAGCGGGTGGTATTGTCCCGAGAGCGTGACGAACGCACCGCCGGGGCCGACCTATCGTTTCGATCGTACGAAGAACGGGTGGGAGTGTTGTTGCGCGAGCTACTTCGCACCGAACGACTTGAATTGACGTCTGCCCCGCGGGATACGCCTTGGCTGCGCACCTCGGGACGATACATGGATACCGAGCCGCCACGCACCGTAGCCGTTCCGGGCTGGCGCGAGTCTTGCAAACGGCGCACCGGCACAGTTTGGCGAGTAGCCCGCTCGATGTCACGGCGCTGCGGACCGCTGTAGTAGCGGTGCTGGTCGTTATATACGTAGGTGTTGTTGATCACCGTGGTCTGGTTGATCACGTTTACTACCCGCCCACGGGGTACGCAATAGTCATAAATCCGAGGACTTGTAATGTAGCGCTGGGGCGCAAAGCTCCAGTAAGAGTAGGGAATGCGGCGGCCAACGTTGATATTGACGTTCACGTTCAGACCCGGCGACAGCGGTGCCCAGCCGTAGTAACCGCCGCCCGAGCGCCAGGCCACCCAGGCCGGTCCCCACTCGTTGCCCGGCACCCACAGCCAGCCGTAGTAGTCGTCTAAGAACCACCGGCCGTAGTGGAAGGGAGCCCAACCCCAGTCGTAGTGCGATACCCAGGTGTTGCCGTACTCGGTCATCACCCAGTGACCGCGCGTCACGTAGGGCTGAAAGCCGCGGCCCACGTTCGGAAGCCACACCTGCCCGAACTGCGGATTGTCCATCCAGGTGCCGTAGGGAGCCAGTTCTTGGTAAAACATATCAAAAGACGCGTAGGATTGCGCCCCCGGCAATGGTGCCCCCGGTTGAACCGCGTACGATTGCGCAACGCCATTGGACGGCGGGGCAACACAACTGCTCATACTGATCGCCAGAGCAAGGGCGCTTATATTAATGTAGGTTTTCATGAGTGCAGAATTTACGTGGTACAAAATGCGGCGATTTTGCTAGGCAAATCCGCCAGATTATGTTAATAAATCCAAATACCGTGCCTACGTAAGGATTTTTGAAAAATAGAGCCAAATTCGTGGTCAAATTTACAGGATACGAGGATTTTCGTCCGCCAAGGTATCACCACTTCAACATTCGTCATTCCTTGTTCGACATTCGATATTCAAAGAAACTAATTAGACCCCAACTGAAGTCGCCTAGTCCTTAAAACAACCGCACTTTTTCCACCTCCTCCCGGGTCACCTTGAAGAACTCTTTGTGAATGTTGAAGGCGGGTTCCCGTCCCTTTTCCCGCGGCACGTAGCTGCCGTCTTCCTGCATCAGGTACGTATTCACGTTGTCCTTGAGGTTGTAGGCCAGAATATTGATGATCTGCCGCTGCACCGTGGGGTTCACAAACAGAAACAGTGACTCGATGCGGCGCTCGAAGCTGCGCACCATCACGTCGGCACTGCCGCCGTAGACCTTGGGCGCGTCGTTGTTATGGAAATAAAAAATGCGCGAGTGCTCCAGAAAATCTCCCACAATGGAGCGCACGCTGATGTTCTCGCTCAGTCCCGGCCGCCCGGGCCGCAGGCAACAGATGCCCCGCACAATTAGCTTGATGGTGACGCCCGCCTGCGAGGCCTGGTAGAGTTCGTCGATCACGAAACGGTCTTCGAGCGAGTTGATTTTGATGACAATACCGCTGGCCAATCCCTGCTTAGCGTGTTCGGCCTCGGTGCGGATCAGGCCGATCAGGCGCTCGCGCATGCCGTCGGGAGCAGTGATCAAGTACTTGTACTCGGCGGGCTGCGAGTGGCCGGTGATAGCGTTAAAAAACTCGGCCACGTCGTAGGCATACACCTCGTTGGAGCTCAACAGTCCCAAATCAGTGTATAACTTAGCCGTTTGTTCGTTATAGTTGCCGCTCGACATGTGCACGTAGCGCGTCACCTTGTTGCGCTCTTTGCGAACGATGAGCAGCAGCTTGGTGTGCGTTTTCAGGTGGTTGATGCCGTAGATGACAAAGCAGCCGGCCTTATGCAGCTTCTGCGCTTCGCGCATGTTATTTTCTTCGTCGAAGCGAGCCTTCAGCTCGAAGAGCACCGACACCAACTTGCCACTCTCAGCCGCCTTGAGCAGCGCCGCGGTGATGCGTGAGTCGTCGGCCAGGCGGTAGATGGTGAGCTTAATGGCCAGCACGCTGGGGTCGTCGGCGGCCTGTTCCAGCAGGTTGAGCAGGGGATCAATGTCGTTGTAAGGGTGATGGAGCAACACATCACGGTCCTTGAGTACCTCAAAGATATTTTCGTTATCGCGTTCCGGATACGTGAGCGGGGGCACCGGCGGGTGCGGCTTGGGCAGGCGGTTGCGAAATTCGCTGTTCTTGATGATTTGCCACAGGGCCGTGAAATCGATCAGGCTGTCAGGCTCAACCTCAAAAACGTTGTCGCGGTCGATGTTCCACCGGTTTTGTAGCAGTCGCATCATCCACGCACTGTAGCCGCTTTCCACCTCAATGCGCACCACGCGACCGGTTTTGCGGGTTTTCAGCTTGCGCCGCACCTCTTCAATGAAGCTGGCCTCTAAATCATCGCTTTCGTCTAGCGTGAAATCGCCGTTGCGCATAATGCGAAACAGGTTCACCGACGAGATCGTGATGTTTCGAAACAGCTGGCTGATGTAGAGTCGGATGATCTCCTCGATCGGTACGAAGGTCACGTGGTCGTCGTCGTCAATCTCGTAGAAACGAGGCAGGTTCTGGGGCACCTGCACAAACGAAAGCTTCTTGTTATCTTTCTTCTCCTTGTTCTTGGTCACCACCCCAAACACCAGCAGCTTGTTCATCAGCGTCGGAAACGCGTGGTAGCTGTCGAAAGTCATGGGCGTAAGCATCGGGTAAATCGTGAGGTTGAAGTATTCCTCAATGGCCTGCTGCTCCTCATCGGGGAGTTGGCTGATGTCTTTGACGATGCTCAGGTGGTTTTTCTTGAACTGGGACACCAACTGCTGCCGGTAGTAGTCGTTTTGGTCGCGGAAAAATTCTTGGGTTTCCTGCAGCAGCTTTTTGCGGAAGGACTTTTCGCGCAAGCCGGAGTAGTCGATGCGCTCCCGGCCGTAGTCGATGTAGTTATACAAACTGCCGATGCGAATCATGAAGAACTCATCGAGGTTCGACGAGGTGATGGCCATAAATTTGAGCTTCTCAAAAAAGTGACGGCTCTTTTTCTTGGCCTGGTCCAGCACCCGATCATTAAACCGTAGCCAGCTCAGGTCGCGGCTGATAAAGTTACTCGAGGAGATGGAAGAAGCCATGCGGTCGGCCGCCGAGCCGTTGCTTTTGGCTCGGGAGGTAGCGGCGGGTGCCGTCGATTTTGCCGCAGCGACTTGCGGACTGCTGGTATTGGTGTCGGAAGGGGTACTCATGCGCAATAATCAGTTTGACAGATTTTCTAAAGTTTTCATAATTGAGCAAAGATAACAAGTTGCTAGCCTTTTAGTGAGCACAAAAAAAAGAAGTCAGGCTATTTGCTGACTTCTTAGTACGATAGTGACTGCGCAACGTACGAGTGGTTGGCTCACGCGCGCCATACTTTGCTCTTATAACGTAAGGTTAACTAGGGCGTGTTGACATATAGATTGACGAGGGCTTTCGAGGCTGTTTTTGTCCTAATCAAGGAGCTTGAGGCGGGCGATGCGGTGCCATCGGCCA
Source organism: Cyclobacteriaceae bacterium (assembly GCA_965217305.1). GTDB lineage: Bacteria > Bacteroidota > Bacteroidia > Cytophagales > Cyclobacteriaceae > Tunicatimonas. The sequence continues at coordinate 1,480,159 of CBDCHN010000011.1, read as the reverse complement.
ACGAAAGGGACGTAGAGTAGGGTAAAAACAGTCGAAAAGCACCGTCTAAGCTTATATGTCAACACGCCCTAGAATAGCACAAACGAATTAAGCTGTCTTCAGAGATACTACGTATCAATGGTTGTGGTAGTGGCCACCGAAGACTCTATCTGAAAGCCCTGGGGCACTTGGGCATTTTTTCCTTTCATCAACAGAAACAGAATGCAAACGAATACACCCAACACGATAGCTAGCGTTTGTTTATCTTCGCCTTCCTGGTAGACATTGCCACCGGTCAAATTTACCTCTTTGCCATCTGCCGCCGTAACGGATTTAATTTGGATTTCAACGAACCCCTCTTTGCCGATAGCCTTGGGCCGTTCGGCTCTCATTACTTGCCCCTTGGCTATCGATCCGCCCGGAATAACCACGATGTCGTCAACCATGACATCCTGTCTTACCCTAAAATCAAGGATCTGTCCTACGGTAACTAAATCAGATTGGATTGTTGAAACCGTTTCAAGCGGAATTGAAGTACCCGCTTTTAACACTACCGGAGCGTTGCCAGGCGTTCTGAACGACAGGCAGAGCATAGAGGCTGCTAATAGCAGAGACACCGGTTTTGCGTACACTGAATTGAGGATTTTACGAGTCATATTATTATTGGAGTTTGGTTACTATAGATTGGTATTGAATTCTAACTTGTTGATAATCTCTTGCTTTTGCGTTGCGTTGAAACGGCGCGCACTCGTGACCGCTCCCTGTATATTTCCTACGTAAAAGGTTAGATTGAAAATCCCCGTCAGTATGGCCATCCCGTAATTTTCATTCCTTATGTTCGAGTACGTAGCATAGGCCAGTAGTCCATTGACCAGTAATGCCGTGAGGGCGGTTTGGGGGTGGCCAGCATAAGCGTACCCCGCCCCGGGAACTACTGAGATGATGCCCGCAAAGGCTGGACTTTTAACTCTAAACTGCTTCTCTTTTTCTAAAATATTAACGTTTGCCTGACTGAGACCTTGGTATCCTTCGTAATCACGTAAAGATTCAAATGCGCTACGAGAAGCTTGCCACTCGTATTGCTTGGCGTAAATTAGTCCCTGTAGCGAAACCAACTTCGGTTTAAAGAAACAATCTTTGCAGTAAGATACCGCCAACGAATCATAGTGAAGAGATTGTTCGTAGTTTCCTAACTTGTATTGTATTACGGAGAGCTGATATAATAATTCGGGATTCTGCTTATGCCCGGGTGGGCATCTCGTCTCATAATCAAATATAGCTTTTTCGTACTCATCCAATGCTTTCAGACAAATAATTTTATTAATAAAAAGCTCAATATCAAAGGTGGTCGAACGGAATTCTATTCTCGCTATTTCTAGCAAGGCCTCTCGGTAGTACCCACCGTTGATTAGTTTCTTAATAAATTCAGCGTCATCATTGTTGCTCTTTATTGTATCAGAATACGCGAAGGCATACGCGTTGCGCGTGTAGTATAGCTCTTTGGGAGGAGTATCATAGTAAGGATAATCCAAAAGCCGAAATCCGTCTGACTGCAGGGTTAGGGCATAGTTCTCGTGATCGTGCCCACACCGTAGCAAACGGTCAGAGGTGAGAATAAACGCAGAAGCAAAATTGGTTTCAGTAAATGCTTTGAGCCCATAATTTGAACAACTTGGATACATGGGGCAGCTTCTACCCCTAATACCGCTGATATATTTTTGGTAAAACCCGATATAGTCACTCGTTGCGACTGCTTCTTTCTTCAGCGTATCATTGAAATACGACTGCTCGGATATCGACCCACCAGCAACGCTTTCGGTAGAAGTTTGCCCCCTCACGTACGAGAAAGTTAGCACACCCACTACCAGAAGAAACACTTTAACCATCGCTCTTCTTTAACCGTAAATATCTTAATGTGACAGTTAGGTGAAAAAAGGGCGGCGAAACCTAAAGAGTACAGTTATTAAATAACTTACTCGAGAGCCTCGCTGCTACAAACAATATCCTGACCGGATACTGGGCGGCAAATATAGCAGAATGTGTCATATTTGCTACTTGCAGCAATATAATTTTCGTATGAACTACCCGGCTCTTCACAATGGCGTGGCGCAACCGCTCGCGGTTGCTCCTCTTTATGAGCAGCATCGTCGCCCTGGTGGTCATCAACTCTTTTGGCGACAGTATGCAGCGCGACTCCGAAGGAGTGAGCTTCGCCTCGATGGTGCTGTTCCCCAAAAACAACGGCAGTCGCCTGGTGCAGGTGCGCGCCCTGGAAAGTTAGAGCTTCTGCGCGGCGACCACTTAACTTTTTTGGCGGTCCACCGATTCCGCACCATTAGCAACTTGTTAAGTAAGGTAGACGTTCAGATCAGTAACAGGCACTACGCAGCAAGTATTTGAACTGAGCAGCCAAAAAGCTGCATGAGACATTATGACAATGGAAACGTATCAGACAAAACAAAGAATTACCAACCGAACGCTGACAGTAGAAGAACTGCCGGAAGAATTTGAAGGGTTGGAAGTAGAAGTTAAAGTAATTGCCATAAAGGCCACAGTTTCTGGCAATCAGGAAGGGGAAGAATCAAATAAGTGGCAAGCTCTTCGGAAAGCTAGAGGTATTGCGCGTGATAGCACCGTAGAGATAGACGAAGAAGAATGGTACAAGCAGTAGAGGTGTTCATAGACTCGTCTGTATTGGTAGAATATATCAAAGATAGAAAGGTAGCCCTGCTCAACTACCTTCTGAAGCGCCAACGCGATTTGGCCATTAACAGCACCGTCATAAGTGAGTTTCTGTTTTACTTCATAGGGTTCAAGGGAAACAAGTCACCCATGACGCTGAAGCGTGACAATAGTATTGGGGCGATCATTGAGCAGAATAACCCCGTAGCTATTTTAGAAGATTTTACGGTTTTGCCGGAGTCGAGTGATATAGCTTTGGTTGTTTCTCTGATGAAAAAGCACAACCTACTGCCTAACGATGCACGGATCTTAGCTACCTGCCTACAGCACAAGATTCCCTACCTCGCTTCCTACGATGTCACCGACTTTGCATCCGCTTGTGCGACAGAAGGGATCGTACTGCTGAGTGACGCTGAAGAAGCTAAACGACACATTCCTTCCGCATGAATTTCTCCTGGCTCTTCACCATGGCGTGGCGCGACAGCCGCCGCAACCGCTCCCGACTCTTTCTCTTTATGAGCAGCATTGTGCTGGGCATTGCCGCCCTGGTGGCCATCAACTCCTTTGGCGACAGCATGCAGCGCGACATTGAGGGGGAGGCCAAGAAGTTGCTCGGCGCCGACCTGGTAGTAGAAAGCCGTTTCCCCTTTTCCGACCAAGTGCTGCACCGCCTGGATTCGCTGGCCGAACGGCAGTCCGAAGAAGTGAGCTTCGCCTCGATGGTGCTGTTCCCTAAGAACGACGGCAGTCGCCTGGTGCAAGTACGCGCCTTGCAGGGTGATTTCCCCTACTACGGTGCCATCGAAACCAATCCGCCCGCGGCCGGAAGCTCTTTCCAGCAACAACAAACCGCCCTGGCCGACAACACCCTGATGCTTCAGTTCGACGCCATCGTGGGCGACTCCATCAAAGTGGGCAGTAGCACGTTTTTATTGTCGGGAGGCATCAGCAAGGTGCCCGGACAGCCCGGCATTGCCGCCACCGTGGCCCCGCCGGTGTATATTCCGCTCAGCAGCCTGGCAGCGAGCGGACTGCTGCAACGGGGCAGCCGCGTGAACTACAAACGCTTCGTGAAGTTCGCCGACGGCACCGACGTGGAGGCCCTGGTGGAGCGAGAACTCAAGCCGTTGCTCGACACCGAAGAGGTGCGCTACGACACGGTGGAAGAACGCAAGCAGGAGATCGGCGACAACTACGCCAACCTGACCGGCTTTCTAAATTTAGTAGCTTTCGTGGCGCTACTGCTGGGGTGCTTGGGCGTGGCCAGTGCGGTGCACATCTACCTGAAAGAAAAAATGATCTCGGTGGCCATTCTGCGCTGCTTGGGCGGACAAGGGCGGCAGGGATTTATGATCTTCCTGATCCAGATCATCGGGATGGGACTGGTGGGGTCGGTGCTGGGCGCGCTACTGGGTACGGCCGTGCAGTTTGTGCTGCCGCAGGTGTTTGCCGAATTTCTGCCCGTGGAAGTCAACGTGGCCGTTTCGTGGGCCGCCGTGCTGCAAGGGGTGCTGGTCGGCGTGGTGATTTCGGTGCTGTTTGCGCTGCTGCCATTGGTGGCGGTGCGCAAAATTTCTCCGCTGCGCGTGATCCGCGCTTCGTATGAAGAGGCAGTTACCGTCGATCCCTGGCGCTACGGCATTGCTGCCCTCATCGTGCTGCTGGTGGGCGGGTTTGCCTACTGGCAACTGCAGCGGGTGCGCGAAGCGCTGTTTTTCACGCTGGGCATGATCGTAGCCTTTGCCGTGCTCTGGGGGCTCGCTCAACTGCTGGTTTGGGCCGTGCGGCGCTACTTTCCGAGTTCGTGGAGCTACCTGTGGCGGCAGAGCCTGTCGAACCTCTACCGTCCCAACAACCAAACCCTGGTGCTGATTGTCACCGTTGGCTTGGGCACCGCGTTGATCAGCTTGCTGTTCTTCACCCAAAACATGCTGCTCGACAAGGTGAAGCTCAGCAGCAGCGAGAACCAGCCCAACATGGTGCTGTTCGACATTCAGACGGCGCAGCAAGACTCACTAGTGGAACTGGCGCGCACCTATGAGCTGCCCATTCTCCAGCAGGTGCCGGTGGTTACTATGCGGCTGGAGGGACTCGACGGCCGCACCGTTGCCCAGATCAAAGAAGACACCACTGATCAAGTAAATCGCTGGGTGCTGAACCGCGAGTACCGTGCCACCTACCGCGACTCGCTCATCGACTCCGAAGAACTGCTGCGGGGCCGGTGGGTAGGTGCCGCTAGAGATTCTATTTTTGTGTCGTTAGAAGATGGCCTGGCCGAGTCAATGCAGGTGGACGTGGGCGACCGGGTGACCTTCAACGTGCAGGGAGCGGTGATGGATACCTACGTGGGCAGCATCCGCACGGTGGACTGGCAGCGGGTGCAGACCAACTTTCTGGTGGTGTTCCCTACTGGTGTGCTGGAGCGCGCTCCCCAGTTTCACGTGCTCATCACCCGGGTGGCCTCCGATGAGCAGGCGGCCCGGTTTCAGCAGGCCGTGGTGAAAGGCTTTCCCAATGTGTCGGTGATCGACCTGAAACTGATTTTGCAAACGATTGACGAGATCATCGGTAAAATATCGTTTGTGATTCGCTTTATGGCGTTTTTCAGCATCATCACCGGCGTTATTGTGCTCATTGGTTCGGTGATTATCAGCAAGTACCAGCGCATTCAGGAGAGCGTGCTACTGCGCACGATGGGAGCCAACCGCAAGCAAATCCTAACCATCAATGCGCTGGAGTACTTCTTTTTGGGAAGCTTGTCGGCGCTGGCCGGGGTGTTCATTGCGCTGCTGGGCAGCTGGGCGCTGGCGCGATTCAGCTTCGAGGTGCCGTTTAGTCCGTCGGTGGGTCCGGTGCTGGTGGTTTATCTGATTATCACTGCGCTGACGATGCTTATCGGCCTGTCGAACAGCCGCAGCATCCTGAATAATCCTCCGTTGGAAGTGCTTCGGCAGGAGGCATAGCGGACTATTTCTTGCGGTTGATGGCCATTTCTAGTCGAGCGTTTGGACTAGGTTTGGAGGGGGCGCAAACGAAATACGGTGATCTCCCCTTTCTAACACTAGATTGTAGCCTAGGGCTTGCACCACACCAACAAAGTTCTTTAAGCGCATATCCTGCGACTCGCCGGAGCGAATCTTCTGAATGGCCGTAGGTGACAAACCCGCTTCCTTAGCCAATTGTCGCACTGACATACTGTCTTCGTCCATCAGAGCCAGGAGCAACTCGGACAAAACCAACTCCTGGTACTCTTCACGGTAAGCTGCGGCGAACGCCGGATCTTGCATTTCTTTGTCGAAAGTGCTGATGGGCTTATTCTTCTTGTTCATAGTAGGTGTCTTCTTGTATACGTTGTTGGTAGCTTATCATAATCCGTAGCGCCCGGTCCTTTTCATTCTTCGGCAGCTTTTGCTGTTTCTTGACAAAGGCATTGGAGACAATAATCTTTTGACCCTCAAAAAAGAAACATAAGAATCGATGGGGTTGCGGCTTGAAAGCATATACTTTGTCTCCTTCGTTGCGAAACTTTGTTTTGTCGCGAATCTGTCCGATCTCTCCTATTAATTGAAAAAGACGTAATACCTTTCGCCGGTCGACCGGTGGTAGCGATTGATAGTATTCCAGCGCCTGACTTTTACCCTTTGTATCGTAGTACCATTCAATCTGATACGCTTGACCCTGGTAGGCGATATACTCTTTCATACAACAATTGTACAACCAAGGTTGCACAATTTCAAGCTTTTTGTTATTTTTTGGAAACAGGATGCTCATTACAATGGCGGGCAGCTGGGCGCTGGCACAGTTCAGCTTCGAGGTGCCGTTTAGCCCATCGGGTGGGTCCGGTGCTGGTGGTTTATCTGATCATTACTGCGCTGACGATGCTGATTGGCTTGTCGAACAGCCGCAGCATTTTGAATAATCCGCCGTTGGAAGTGCTTCGGTAGGAGGCTTAAGATAGGTTTCTTAGATAGCTTTTGCTAATGTATTGGCTCAACTAAGGCTCATATGAGACAACGAGTGTATGTCACCTGCTAGGATAAGTTTGTAGTAGTCCCTAATCCTAACTTAAACTTGTATGTAGATTGTTCCTAAGGCTGAAAAGTACAAGCTAGTTTTAAAGAAAAGTTAAAATTACCTTCATTTTGTATTGATGACAGTCCTGATATTTGTATCCCTCTACGGCTGGACCAGTCGTTTGCAAAAAGATGATACAGATACCCCACTTTGAGGCCTATATCGAAAGAGGTATTCTCGTTAAATAATCGATAGAATAGTTCAACAGCAGGCTGTGCAACAATATTTTCATACCTAGCCAACAGAACGCGTGAGTTATCTACCAGAACATGCGCAGGCACATTTTGTGAGTAAGCTTCAATTAATTCAACATTATAAAAAGCTTTATTAATTTCAAGAGGAATGGACAAAATTAAACGATTATTGAAGAGATTTAAAGGGTTGATACGCACACCGGCTCCCACGTAAACACCGTTTAATGATGAGGAGAAACCTAATCCCTGTAAACTCATAGTATCATCATAGGCGCTAGAAAAAAGCAATGCTAACCCAAAATAGCCCTCGACTTGTTTATTGTATCCAAGGCCTAGTTGAAAGGCGAAGTTTCCAGTATTCGGACTTAGAGGAAGTAAATCAAGGTCTTGCAATTCTTGATTTAGCTTATCAATATTTAAGTAGTTTTCACCTATCTCAAACGAAAGCCTTATATGGGAGATCGAATTAGCACTAGACGTTTGCGACTTACCTGTCTGGCTTGCGAATATAGATATTAATAAAGCGAAAATAAATTTTAGCACAAGAGTAGATTAACTGTTAATGAAAAGGATGCAAAATATGATGAATTTCGCCAGTGTCTTTGGATATGCCCAAATAGTTTGAGTCTTTTTCGCCGAAGAGTATGTACGGGCCGATATCATCAATCTCTGTAAATCTAAATGCGGAAATTTCAAAGTACTGGGTGTCACAGTTTTCTATGATGGATGCGATAGGCTTGTTTTCGTTGAATTCGTCAGATTTAACAGGCAAAGAAAACATAAGAGAGTTTGCTCGAGCTGTTTCTTTCGGATAGCCGTTTTTGATTAGTTCTTCCGGGCTTATTGTTAAGTTATTTAGTGTCTCGATGTAGTTCTTAACATCCATGATAATCACTTTTCAAAGTTGAATTATTCTCCGTTGAAACTGCTTCTACAGGAAGCCTAGAGCATGTACTGCTGTGCTACTAACACCGATACTTTTTACGATTAATATGCGCCGCTACTAAAGGGGCCAGGGCAAAGCGTAGGATACTGCTGAGCTACTCTCGTTTGTACATCAACGATAGTGAAGCCAAATTTTAGCAACCCTTCGTACTGCGGACTTGTGCCTTCGTAAGGGTAAATTGTTGTAAGTTCTCGCTCAGCCAACGTAAGCAAGGCTTCCGCTTGCTCGCGACTCACCGTAGGAAAATCATCCCGAAAGTCGTCAATTCGCTTGCATTTGCGTAAGTAGATGAGCAATGTATCAATAGGAACTCTGGTGCCGGTAAACACGGGAGTGCCACCGAGAATGTCGGGGTCAGTATGGTAAATTTGGCTTCTTTTCATCAGCTATAATACTTACTGTAAACAAAGATAGAACTTCTTAAACACTCATCAACTCTCCCGATCCAAACAGCACCAACCCCCGAATTGTCAAGTGCCGCGAGGGGTTGCCCGGAAGAAGGACTTGCCGTCGGCGGTCTTCAAACGAACCCAGGATGGGCGTCACGTCAACGGTCACGCTCCAGTCGCGGGGCATGGTCAGTTCGGTGCTGCCGAAGAGCGTGAACACATCCAGCTCGTGCTGCCCTTCGGCCAGACGGGCATTCACAAAGTTGACTTCGTTACTGCCAAAGATGGTGGTGACCTTTCCGCCCCGAAAGTATTCCGAGGTGATCAGCCGGTCGTTGCCGCTCAGAATAGCCGTCTCATCAATAAATTCTACCCGGTCCATCCGGACTGGGTCTATCCAGACCGGGTCCCCCCCGACTTCAAAGTTGTTTGTCGTTTTTTTTTCCTGCGAGCGGCGCACCAGCAGCACCACGCCGATGGCCACCAGGGCCAAGGGCCAGAACTGCCGCACCACCTCGCCCACACTCACGTCGAAAAATTCAGGAAGCAGAAAGACAATCCCCACCACGATCAGAATAATGCCCCCGCCCTGCCGTTCGCGACTGGCCAGCAGCAGCAAGCCGATCAAGATCAGAAACACCTGCCACGACGTGATGTAGTCGGGCAGCTCGAAAGGAATCAGGTCGAAGTTGTTGAGCAGGAAGTAGAGTCCCAACAACAAAAAGATGAGACCGACAATCAGCCGAGGGTCGGCACCGCGGGTACTGGCCATAAAAAAGAAAATTAGGTTGCTGCCTAAAAGTAACGGGAAATCCGGGATAAGCCAAACGGACGCTGAAAAGATGGGCAGCTCAGGGTATGAGCGAAGACCAAGCGTGAAAATACCGCATCGAGAAGCCTTTCTGGCCAATTGCTTGCCCGTACCATTTAGATCAAAAAACCACTTACTAACAATTTTTAGTGAAAAAGCAAAATGGTAAAATGCTGGTTCTGCTGAGAATTGAACTATTTTTATGAAAAAACTAGGGCTTTTTCTATAATTAGATAGAAAATATTTATATAATTGCATTATTAGACGTATGTACTATTTCACTAAAATTCTAACCAATGCTAAAGACCAACCTAATCATACTGTTTTGCTTACTAGCCTGGACCGCGCACGCTCAGGAGCCCCAGCCCGGCCAAGTGTTGCTGGCTAATCAAACTGTCATTACCGGAGTGGTAGACATCAACTCCTTTATTAACTCGGCCATCGTCACCACCGACGACGGGCGGCAACTCACCTACCACGCCTCAATGATTGATCAGATCACCGTGGTGGATGAATGCGATCGGGTGCGGCGATTTCAAACCTTTGATTATCGCTCGAACAGTTTTTTTGACCGGATGGAAAAGAAGTTGTTCCACGTGGTAGAGGCGGGGGAAATCACGCTGCTGCGCCGGGTATTTGAGTACGATGTGTTTGATGCCGAAGATGAGTATGAGGTGGAAGAGTGGTATTATACCACCGGCGACAAGGTGCGCCGCATCAAAAGCTTCCGGCGGCAGGTGTTGCCGCTCATGGATGCCTACGCCCAGGAGATGAAAACCTTCAAGAAACGCAATCACCTGCGCCGCCTGAACCGGGAAGCATCCATGTACCTCATGGTGACTCACTACAACGTGCTAAGTGCCTCCAAGGCAACCAACCTAGCGCTAGGGAAGTAGCCGCTACGGAAGTAGCCCTTACGGAAGCAGTAACGACGAGTCGCCGTAGCTTAAGAACCGGTAGTGGTGCTGTAGGGCGTGCGCATAAACCTGCCGCCAATCTTCGCCGATCAGTGCGGCCACCAGCAAGATCAGCGTAGACCCCGGCTGGTGGAAGTTGGTGACGAGCCCCTGAACCACCCGAAACCGGTAGCCCGGATAGATGAACAACTGGGTTTCGCCCACCAAGTGCGTCAGAGCGTTCCGCTCCAGGTGCCGGATCACCTGCGCCACTGCTTCCGGTAGCGTAGGCAGGTTAGCGGTGGCTGTTTGATAGGGAAGGTTTTGAGGAATGCGAAATTCCGCTTCCGGATGCTGCATTAAAAGCACCCCGTACCAATAAATGCTTTCTAGCGTACGCAACGAGGTGGTTCCCACCGCCACAATGGGCCCCTTCGTGGTCAGCAAAGTCTCTAGAATTCCAGGCGTCACCAGCAGTTGCTCGGCGTGCATGCTGTGCCGGGTGGCGTCCAACTCCTTGATGGGCTGGAAGGTACCCGCACTCACGTGCAGGGTGAGGTAGTGGGTGCCAAAGCCGCGTCGTTGCAGTGCCTCCAGCGTAGCGTCCGTGAAGTGCAATCCGGCAGTGGGGGCGGCCACGGCCCCTTCGTGGGCCGAGTAAACCGTTTGGTAGCGGGGCCGGTCGGCATCCGTAGCCGGTCGGTTCAGGTAGGGCGGCAGCGGCACCTGCCCCGCCGCTTCCACCACCTCGGCAAAGGTAAACGAAGCATCATTCCACCGAAAAACCACTTCGTCCGAAGCGTCAGAAGCCTGCGCAGCGCTAAGCGTCACCGATTTTCCTTGAATTGTTACTGTGTTTTGCAGGGTTTGCCGCGGTTTCCACCGGCGGCGGTTGCCCACCAGGCACTGCCAGACGCACGTGCCCCGGGCGGTCATTGCCTGGCTCATCACCGCACTGGGCTGCCGGGGATGCAGTAGAAACAGCTCAATCTCAGCACCCGGTCCCTGCTCGGTGGCCTCTTTTTGGAAGCGCAAGCGCGCCGGTATCACTTTGGTATTGTTGAAGAACAACTGACTTCCGAGCGGTAGTTGGTCGGGGAGTTCGTGAAACTGCTGGTCGTTAATGACCCCCCGCCGGTAGACCAACAACTTCGCCTGATCGCGCTGGGGAAGCGGAACGGAGGCGATGGCGGCCGGGGGCAGATCGTAGGTATAGTCCTCTACACGAATTGAAGGGGCGGCGGGCATACGGCAATTGTTGAATAGTTTGTTTCCTTAAAGAAGTATTTCGGCAGATGGTTTACTTTTTGCCTATTTTCGCCCAACAGGACAACCGCAACCGGAACTTCTTATGAACATTACTGCCTTCGGTGAAATTTTGTTACGGCTCTCGCCCCTGACCCACCACGAACGCATTGCCAAAACGTCGGCGTTGAATATGGCTTTCGCCGGGGCCGAGTGCAACGTGGCTGCTTCGCTGGCTTTGCTGGGCCACCAAGCTCGCTTTGTGACGCGCCTGCCCGAGCACATGGTGGGCGATGCCGCACTGAACGCCGTGCGGGAGTTCGGGGTAGACGCTCGTTTTGTGCAGCGAGGAGGCAAACGCGTGGGCACCTACTTTATTGAGCACGGCGCTTCGTTGCGACCCACCCGCATTATCTACGACCGCGAGCACTCGGCCATCGCTGAGGCGGCAACTGACGAGTTCGACTGGCCGACCATCTTGGCGGGGCAAGATTGGTTGGTCGCCACCGGTATCACTCCGGCCCTATCGGAGTCGTGCTCCGTGGCCTGCCGGGCGGCTATCGAAGAAGCGCATCGGCAAAAGGTGCGCGTGGCTTTTGACCTTAATTTTCGCCGTTCGCTGTGGGATAATGACGCGGCGCGGCGCGCCATCACCCCAATGCTGCCCCACATCGACGTGCTGTTTTCTAACATCGGCTCCGCCGCCGACGTGTTTGGCATTCAGCCCGAACAAACCATCGAGGACTGGGATAGCCTGGTGGCCGCCACCGAAGAAAGCGCCGCCCGGGTTTTCGAGTTGGCCGACTTTGCCTACGTGGCGCTGACGGTGCGGGAGCATCCGTCGGCCAGTGAGAATGGCTGGGCCGGAGTGCTCTACGATGGGAAACAGTTCTACCACAGCCGGAAGTACCACTTTCAGGTGGTAGACCGCTTGGGGGGCGGTGATGCGTTTATGGCCGGTATTCTGCACGGCTTGTCGCTGCAGTGGGATTTGCCGAAGACGATTGAGTTTGCCACGGCGGCCTCGGCCATCAAACACACCATCCCCGGCGACATCAACGTGGCCTCGGGAGCCGAAATCTTAGAGGTGGCCGAAGGAAACACTTCCGGACGCGTGAAACGATAAACCAATGCCAACGAAACAACAGGTACTCGATCAGATTCTAGCGCAAAAGGTGGTCGCCATTGTGCGATTGGCCACTGCCGAAGCGGTGGTGCCGACCGTAGAAGCACTGCACGCAGGCGGAGTGGCGGCTATAGAAATAACGATGGGAACACCCGGCGCGCTTCGGCACATCGAGCGCTACGCCAACCACGCTTCGGTGGTCATTGGCGCCGGTTCAGTAATTGACGCGGAAACCGCCCGGGCGGCTATCGGGGCTGGCGCCAAGTTTCTGGTTACTCCCGTTTCTAAGGCTTCGGTGATCGAAACCGCGTTGCGCTATCAGGTGCCGGTGTTTTCCGGGGCGTTCACCCCCGGAGAAATCCTGCAAGCAGTGGAGTGGGGCGCGGACGTGGTGAAGGTGTTCCCGGCTGATGCTCTAGGAATATCATACTTCAAGGCAATTCTGGCTCCGATGCCTCATCTGCCCGTGATGCCCACCGGTGGGGTGACGCTAGACAACGCCGCCGATTGGCTGGCTGCCGGGGCCTGTGCGTTGGGAGTAGGTAGCGCCTTAACCAATAAGAAAGCTATTGCGGCGGGAAATTATGAGCAGATCTCGCAGAATGCCCGGCAGTTGCTGAAGAACATCACCGAAAAATAACGACCGCTAACCCGTGGCTTGTTTCTTCTCACACCTCGGGCGCGTTTGCAACGCGTTCGTTCGAACTTTCAATGTGACTAAGCCCCTCCGAAAATCTCGGCCAGCTTGGCTGCCAATGCTTCACCGCGTAGGTTTTTGGCGATAATCTTCCCTTCTTTGTCCAGCAGCACCGTGGCTGGAATGGCATTGATACTGTAGAGCGCCGCTGCCTCCGAATTAAAGTACTGTAGATCGGATACGTGCTTCCAGGTGAGATTGTCATCGGCAATGGCCTCTACCCAGGCATCTTTGGTACGGTCAAGCGACACTCCGTAAATCTCGAAGCCCTTGTCTTTGTATTGATCGTAAAGGCGCACCACGTTGGGGTTCTCCATGCGGCAGGGCTTGCACCAGGCCGCCCAGAAGTCGATCATCACGTACTTGCCGCGCAGCGACGACAGCCGCACGGTGTCTCCTTCGGGGTTGGGCAGCGCAATATCCGGAGCGGGCATGCCCACCGCCAGTTGGCTCAGCGTGTTTACTTGTTCCACAAACTGCTGGGTATAGCGCGAATCGGGGCGGGCCGCCTGAAAAGTATCGGCAAGCTCTTTGAGAAAAGAAAATTCCTGTTCGGCATCCAGATAGTTCACCGCGTAAAAAACCGCTAGTGACGTGCCCATCTCTTTGATCTTATTCTTGATCTTGGCGCTGTTTTCGCCTTCTATCTCTTTATACTGCTGCTCAATCTCATTCATGGTCGCCGTATCACCGTCGGCCCGGGCCTTCAGGTAGTCGGCGTTCATGTCGTTGATTTGCGTTTGCATGTTTTGCATGATCTCGTTCACCGCGTTGAAGTGGTCGGTATCGGTTGACCCTTCTACCGTTGCTTGGCCGTCGGGCTGATTTCCATCGGCCGTCACGTGTACGCTTTCGTCGTCCAGAATAAGGTTCACGTACTGTCGTCCGTAGAAGTTGATGCGGTAAAACCCCGGTTCCACGTCCAGTAGTTCGTAGTGAAAGGTGCTATCTTCGGCCACCCGCAGGGTGTCTACCGTGGCCACCTCAGTGGGCCCGATTTCTTCCAGTAGCACCGGTTCGTTAGCCACTGGGTAGTTGATTTTGCCTTCTAATACTACCGCATCGGCGCTGCCCGACCCGCTGGACTGCCCCTGGGTGCAGGCTTGGCCAACTACCGCAGTTAGCAAAACAATATAAAACGAGTATCTCATAAAATTATGATTCAGTAAATAATAAGGGGATGCATCAGTCCTTTCTTGGGTTATGCTTCCTCCAGTGATTTTCGCAACAACTCGTTGGCCAGCTTAGGGTTGGCTTTGCCTCGGCTGCGCTTCATCAGTTCGCCCATAAATAGCCCAAGTAGTCCTTTCTTACCCTGCTGATACGCCATTACCTTGTCTGGAAAGGTGGATAGCACCTCATCAATTAACGGTTGCAAACTTCCAACATTGCTATCCTGTAGAAGGTTTAAGTCCTGCGCAATCTGCCGCACCGGACGCTGGGGAGCGGCCAGAAGAGCGGGGAACAAGCGCTGCGAAGCCACCGCGAAGCTCACCTCGTTTCGGGCCACCAAATCTACCAGGGCCGCCAGTTGCGGCGGGGACACCGGAAAGTCACTTAGCACAGCGGAGCCTTCGTTAAGGAACGAGCGAACGGGGCCCATCATCCAGTTAGAGGCGGCTTTGTAGTGGGTTGTATGCTGACACAGCGCCTCGAAGTACTCGGCGCTTTCTTTGGTGTCAGTGAGCACTTCGGCATCGTAGGCGGGCAGGCCGTATTCTTCTACAAACGTACGTCGGTAATCGTACGGTAGCTGGGGCATAGCACTCCGAATATCAGCCAGCCAAGCATCCGACACTTCCAGCGGGCTCAGATCCGGTTCGGGGAAGTAGCGATAGTCATTAAGCTCCTCTTTGGTGCGCATGCTGGCGGTGGTGCCCTGCGCGGCGTCAAAGGTGCGCGTTTCCGAAACCACCTCTTTTCCTGCTTCTAGCTGGGTGATTTGACGCTGCACTTCAAAGTCGATGGCCCGCTGCACGTTGCGTATCGAGTTCATGTTTTTCACCTCCACTTTTTTCCCGAGTTCGGCAGCTTCCTGCAGCTTTACCGACACGTTGGCATCGCATCGGATAGAACCTTCTTCCATGTTGCCGTCGCAAATATCCAGGTAACGCACCATGCGGCGGATTTCGGTGAGCAAGGTGGAGGCCTCCTCAGAGCTACGCAGCGCCGGTTCGGTAACAATTTCAATAAGCGCTACGCCCGCCCTATTCAGATCGACTAGCGTTTCGGACTCCTGGCCCAGATGCATCGATTTGCCCGCGTCTTCTTCCAGATGGATATGGTGTAGCGCAACTTGGCGTTCGCCTTGGGAGGTGACAATGGTCACTTCACCCCCGCAGCAGATCGGCGTTTTGTCCTGCATAACCTGGTAACCCTTAGGCAAGTCGGGGTAAAAATAATTCTTGCGTGCGAACACGGTGCGCTGCGCGATGGTGCACCGGCAGGCCAGTCCCATCCGAATGGCGTACTCGATGGCCTGTCTGTTCAGCTTGGGCATGGTGCCGGGGTGCCCCAGGGTGATGGCGCTGATGTTTGTATTGGGCGGTTGCCCGTAGGTGGTGGCATCGGCCGAAAAGATTTTGCTCTGGGTGGATAGCTGCACATGAACCTCCAGTCCCACCACCACCTGATACCTGCTGCGTACTTTCTTGCTTAGCGTTTCGATGGACATGCACAAACTTAGTAATTTGCTAATAGTAAATTTTCGTTTCTGCCCGTCTTTTTTATTTAGAGTTAATTCTCTACGGTTGCTCTTTAATTTATAATGCAGGTGGATGGGCGAACTTTAGGAAAATCCGCGGTCTCACTTTTTTCGTACGTAATGCAAACGACTAGTAGCGCGACCGAAGTTGTCGCGCCGCGGGCTGATCTGACGAAAACTTTTTTAGATGGATGTTAAAGACTTCGGCGATGTCGGAGAACTGCTGCACGCGGTGTTCAGTGAGGGCGCGAAGCATAATTTCGGCGCTGGCAATGGCATCGGGTTCGGCCGAGTGGTGCTTCAGTGGTAGGGAGAAGTGCTTGGCCAGCGCTTTGAGTCCGTAGGAGGGCAAGCCCTTCCATGCTCGACGTGCCACGGCCAAGCTGCAGGAGTAGGTCAGCAAGGGCGGGGCCAGGTTATACTGCGTCAGCACGTGACGCAGTACTCCCAGATCGAAGCTGGCGTTGTGCGCCACCACATTGGCGCTCTCGAAATAGGGCTTGGCCTCTTGCCACACGGTATCGAACTCCGGTTCGTGGGCCACACGCTCGGCGGTGATTCCGTGAATGCGGACGTTCATGGGGTGGAACCAGTTGCGTTGCGGGCGCACCAGCCACGACCGGCTTTCGGCTACGGCACCGTCTACCACTACCGCGATGCCCATTTCGCACACGCTATCACGGCGGTGGTTGGCCGTCTCAAAATCCAGAGCGATGAAGTTCATTCAATTCTTCGGTTATCGCGATTACCTTTCTCGGTTAAAACCTACTAAAGAAGGTAAGTAAGAAAATAAATAGTTAAAATAAGTTTGTTGCATTTAAACAAGTTATTTTTATCTTTGCTAGAGTAAGCAAAGTTCAATCGTTTTATTTTATCTTTTTAATATTTTCTACTCAGGCATTATAGGTGCTTTTAACTAATTAACTCCCAAAACTAATGTTTCAATATAAATCATTGTTTTCTACGAACAATCAAAAGGCTCCGGCAAAGCGAAAAGGAAAGGTATTGGTGGTGGATGACGATATAGCCATGCGAACCATCTTGGTTTCTGTGCTAAGCAGCGATTTTTTGGTAGAGACTAAGAGAAATGGTATGGAGGCAATGCTGTGGCTATCCGAAGGAAACGTACCTGATGTTATCGTATCAGATATTGTAATGCCTCAATTAAATGGGTACGATTTTATTAAAGCTCTTCGCCAAAGTGGTATTCACGCTACTATTCCAGTGATAGTGCTTTCGGGACATGCAGTTGAAAACGTAGAAGAAGAAAGCTTACGAATTGGAGCCGACAGTTATCTTAGTAAACCTTTTGATCCCCGCATCATTTTGGACTTTGTGCTGAAAGCATGTCTACAGCCAAAGTTTGTCAAAGCATCTTCCTATGCCTATAATTAAATAATCTAGCTCGTGTTATCTAACCAATCCCACCTGATAATCTTAGATCGTAAAGACGTCGAGAGGCGATCACAGGTTGGTACTAGGCGTACTTTCCTATCTTTGGCAGAACTCAAAAAACTGAAATCGGTGAAGCTGAGTCATAAAAGTAGTGAAGATCACTTCGTTAAGATCAGTTTAGTTAAACGTATATTTGACATAGTGGTCTCTAGCTTCTGTATCCTGATAACTACTCCTGTTTTTCTGTTGATCACCATTGCCATTAAGCTAGAATCTCGCGGACCGGTTCTTTATACTTCTAAGCGGGCGGGGGCCGGTTACCGTATATTTGATTTCTACAAGTTTAGGACAATGCAGACGGATGCTGACCAAATGCGCGACCGGCTGAAAACGCTCAACTCTTATTACGCCAAGCACAACGATCTTGATTCAAAGAAAGCTCCCTTCTTTTTTAAAGTCAAAAATGACCCAAGAGTTACCAAAGTGGGATATGTGCTGCGCAAAACCAGTTTAGACGAGCTCCCCCAACTCTTCAACGTACTAAAAGGCGACATGTCGCTGGTAGGCAATCGTCCGTTGCCACTGGATGAGGGGGCTACATTAACCATCGACCATTGGGCCGACCGCTTTTTGGCCCCGGCAGGTATGACGGGCTTGTGGCAAATTGCCAAGAATAAAGATCACATGTCGGTTTCTGAAAGGATCGCCTTGGATTTGGAATACGCTAAGACTAGCTCATTCTTTCTAGACATGAAAATTTTACTAAGAACTTTTCCAGCGATGCTCCAGAAGAGCTAGCGGCCGCTTCGTTTCGGTTATCCAAGCTTATACTAGCCTTGAATGTTAGTTGTACTAGAGTACGTATTGTTCTTCTACTTTTTGAGCTCCTCAGTGTACGTGGGAGTGTTTTCCCTAGCAGCTGCTTTTGCGCGTGATAGAAAATTTGCTTCCACTGACCAGTATCATAAAATCGCGTTGCTTGTTCCAGCCTACCAAGAAGACCAGGTTATCTTATCGGTAATAAAACACCTAACGAAACAACATTATCCGCAAGCTTGCTACGATATAGTTGTCATAGCAGACAGTTTTCAGAAAAATACCCTCGCTGCGTTGGCACAGTATCCGGTCACAGTACTAGAAGTTCAATTCGAGAAGAGTACCAAGGTTAAATCACTCAATTATGCGCTGGCGCATTTAGACTCCTATGATATTGTTGTGATCAGTGATGCAGACAATGTCCTTGAGCCTCATTTCCTGGCTAAGATTAATGAGGCATATCACGCTGGTTGTTCGGTTATCCAAGGGAGGCGAGTAGCCAAAAATCAAAATACCCCTTTCGCTGTGCTAGATGCGGCCAACGAGATGATCAACAATCACATTTTTAGAAAAGGATTTAATGCGTTAGGCTTATCTTCGGCACTCATTGGCTCCGGCATGGCCTTTCCGTTTAAAGCCTTGAAAAGGCACTTGGCGGATATTCATGCAGTGGGGGGGTTCGACAAAGAGTTGCAATTAGCTTTCATTGAAAAAGGCATGAAAGTGCATTATTTGGATGACGCGCTTGTGTTTGACGAAAAGATAGAAACTTCCCAAGCTTTTGAGAATCAACGCCGCAGGTGGCTTTCCAGTCAATATATTTACCTAAAAAAATATTTTGTTAAAGGTGCCAAAGCGCTGCTTCGAGGAAATGTGAGTTACTTCAACATTGCTGTATTATACAATTTGTTTCTTCCTCGCATGTTAAGCATCGGAGCCTTGCTGCTCATTTCATTGCTGGCCACTGTGCTAAAGGATCAGTTGGGAATTCCTTATTACTATTGGTGGCTTCTGCTGCTTGCTTATGGGTTAGCCCTGCTCATTGCACTTCCTGTCAGATTTTTTAACCGTAATTTTTTCCGAGCGCTAAGCAGATTGCCTCATGCTTTTTTTATCATGCTCCGCTCGCTGCTGCGTATGAAGGGAGCCAATAAGAGCTTCATTCACACAACGCACACCAAAACTGAAGTTGATAACACTGTTTTCTATCAAAAGCGGTGATGAAAAAGCCCCTTGTTTCACTTATTACGCTCAATTATAACCAGACCGAGGTTACCTGTGCCTTTCTGGAATCTACCAAAGCGCTGACTTACCATAATTTTGAGACCATTGTCGTTGACAATGCATCTACGAAAGACCCTACGAAACAGATTGAACGGGGTAATTATCCTCACCTTCGCCTAGTGCTAAGCGAAAAGAACTTAGGGTTCACGGGAGGTAACAACCTAGGAATGCGGAAAGCCCAGGGTGATTATGTGCTTATTGTTAACAACGACACGGAGGTAACTCCTAACTTGCTGGAACAATTACTGATGCCCTTCGAACAAGATGAACGCGTAGGAGTGGTGAGCCCAAAGATTAAGTTTTACGATCATCCGGACATTATCCAGTACGCGGGTTTTCAACCGATGAATCCATTCACCGGACGAACCGGCGCGGTGGGCAGTCGTGAACCGGACCGGGGGCAGCATGATACACCGAGTGAGACATATGGAGCTCATGGCGCAGCGATGATGGTAAAGCGTGAAGTAATAGAAAAAGTGGGCATGTTTGCCGAAACGTTTTTCATCTACTACGAAGAGTGGGATTGGTCGGCGCGCATACGCCGGGCTGGTTATAAGATTTTCTACCAACCCAAAGCCACCATCTACCACAAAGAATCTATCACGATGGGAAAAGAAAGTGCCATCAAAGCCTATTACCATACCCGGAACCGAATTTTATACATGCGCAGAAATAGCGAAAAGAGCCAATTTGTTATATTTACCCTGTTTCTCATTTGCTTCATCATACCAAAAGCGGTGATCAACTACTCGCGCCGAAGGCAATTTAAGCACTTGAAAGCATTCGTTAGCGGTGTGCTTTGGAACATCAAAACTCCGCTTGCTTCCACTTAAATAACAATTATATGACTAATTCTTTAGTGACCGGAGGAGCTGGCTTTATTGGATCACACGTGGCCCGTCATTGTCTGGCCATGGGTCATCAAGTAATAGTTTTAGATGACTTGAGCGGTGGATTCGAGGATCAGGTTCCGGAAGGAGCACAGTTTGTCAAGGGATCAATTACTGATCAGCAGCTGATTGCCCGGCTTTTTGCCGAACATCAGTTCGATTACGTGTACCATCTGGCTGCCTACGCTGCCGAAGGGCTTTCGCACTTCATCCGACGTTTCAATTATCATAACAACCTGATTGGTAGTATAAATCTGATCAATGAGTCGGTGAAGCATAAGGTGAAATGTTTTGTGTTTACTTCTTCGATTGCCGTATACGGGGAGGGTCAGTTGCCCATGCGCGAGGACATGGTTCCTCAACCGGAAGATCCTTACGGAATATCCAAGTATGCCGTCGAGCTTGACTTGAAAGCAGCTCACGAAATGTTTGGGCTTAATTATGTAGTGTTCCGCCCGCACAACGTATACGGAGAAAACCAGAATATCGGTGACAAATACCGGAACGTGATCGGTATCTTTATGAATCAGATCATGCAAGGAGCGCCGCTCACGATTTTTGGAGATGGTTCCCAAACGCGTGCCTTCAGCTATATCGATGATGTCGCTATACCGATCAGCCAATCGGTGACTATCCGGAAAGCATACAATGAGGTGTTTAACATTGGGGCCGATCAGCCGTATACTGTAAACGAACTGGCTCAGGTGATCGGCAAAAAATTTGGCATCGATCCGGTCATTGAGTATCTGCGTGCCCGCAACGAAGTGCAACACGCTTATTCTGACCATCAGAAAGCCCACCAGGCGTTTGGTCTGGCTCATGCGGTTTCGCTAGAAGAGGGCATTGGAAAGATGGCGGATTGGGCTAAGCAGGTGGGGGCTCGCAAGAGTCAAGAGTTTGATAATGTTGAAATCACTGAGAAACTGCCGGAAGGGTGGGAAGTGAAGCAAAAAGCGCCTACACATTGACTGGAACACAATGGAAGCTACAAAAAAATCAAGTGTTGACTACGAGGAAGGATATCATCGCACTCGCCACCGCAATCACAGCGACGAGCAGTATTATAATGCCCGAGCTCGGATTGCTCTGAAAAAATTTTTTCCAAAAATAGATAAGAACACCAAACTGCTGGATTTTGGTTGTGGCTTGGGTCAGAATATCTATTACTTACCCAACGCAGTGGGCTACGATGTATCGGAATTTGGCGTAGCGTTTAGCAAAGAGAAAGGAATTGCGGCAACCAATCACCTGGATGACTTGGCGGACAATAGCTTCGATATGGTATTTTCAGCCCATGTGCTGGAGCATCATCCGCATCCTAAAACTATGCTGGAAGATATTCATCGCAAACTAAAAATAGGAAAGCAGTTTGTTTTGGTGATTCCCTACGAGCGACATGTGCGGCGCGGTAGGTTTGAACTGGATATCAACCAGCACTTATACTGCTGGAATTTTCAGACGATCAATAATCTGCTGTTGACCACAGGCTTTGAGATCAATGCGAACCGATATATTCGCGGGGCGGGCTACCATAAGTTACTACCGTTGGCGCAGAAAAACTTCGATCTCTACTGGCACGCTACCAACGCTGTATCGCGATTGGCAGGTATCAAGGAAATGATGATAACCGCCACGAAAGTTTAAAGTAATTTTTATGAAAACTTCCGGAAGAATCAGGGTGCTGGAAGTGATTCGGCAAGGAAAAGTGGGCGGGGGTGAAACCCATTTAATCAGCTTACTAGAGAATCTGAATAGGTCGTTGTTTGATCCCATTGTGCTTTCATTTACTGATGGCCCAATGATAAGTCGTTTAAACGAGCTAGGAATACAAAGTTACGTTATTCCTACTGAGCAGGCGTTCGATTTCAGCATTTGGGCTAAGGTTAAACATATCTTAAAAGAGAAAAACATCGCCCTAGTTCACATTCATGGAACCCGTGCTTACACAAACGTGCTGTGGACCGCTAAACAGCTAGGTATTCCCATTGTATATACTGTGCACGGGTGGTCGTTCCACGATGGTCAACCTTATTGGTTGAGAAAGATGAGGATTGCTTGTGAGCGATTATTTGTGCGCCAAGCCCGCTGTACGATCCTGGTTTCTCAGTCTGATCGCATTACCGGAAATCGTTATTTCGGGCTGTTTAACTCAGTAGTGATCCGCAACGGGGTGGCATTGGAAAAATTTAGCCAGCACCAAAACTTGCAAAACATAAGAAGTGAACAAAACATCCCTAACAACGTAACGCTAGTAGGATTCATAGCGCGAATCACTCATCAAAAGGATCCATTGGGGATGATAGAAGGATTTTACCAAGCGCTTCAAAAACTTCCCAACCTGCGGTTATTGATGGTAGGTGAAGGAGATCTGAAAAGAAAGACAATAGACCGAATCAAGCAGCTTGGAATAGAGAACTCAGTTCATCTCACTGATTTTAGACAGGATGTGCCTACTATACTAAATGCTATAGACATTTATTGTCTGCCTTCGCTGTGGGAAGGACTGCCTATTGGATTACTAGAAGCTATGGCAGCGGGCAGGGCGGTGATTGCCACCCGAGTGAATGGGTCAAAGGAAGTGATCGAGCACGAAAAAAATGGCTTACTGATAGAACCCCGGTGCCCCCAGCTTTTGGCTGATGCCATCATACGACTTGAACAAGATAAAACGTTGAGAAAAACAGTTGAAGAAAATGCTCGACGAACAGTTTTTAAAGAATACAACGTAACTCGTGCGGTACGAGCTACCGAAGAAGTGTACGAACAAGTGCTTAATAAAGAATAACGTCCGAGGCATCGAATGGAATTACTCACTTATAACAAAGTAGCTGATCAGAAACGCTTGGCTTTCATAGTGAATAATGTCAAGAGAATGATCCCTGATCAGGGAATGATTCTGGACGTAGGCTGTGGCAATGGTATCATCAGTACGACATTAGGACAGCTAGGTTACCGAGTCAGAGGTATTGACGTGAGCGAAAAAGCCGTTCAAAAAGCCCAACGGCATAATCAACTCGATAATGTGGTGTTTGAGGTGGCTGACGCAGAAGAACTCGTTGCTACTCATGTGACCTATGATGTTATTATCTGTAGCGAAGTGCTGGAACATCTGAAAAACCCTTCCGATTTGTTACAGATACTACATCAATTGCTAAAGAACACGGGAATCCTGCTGGTAACTGTGCCCAACGGACTGGGCCCTAGAGAAGTTATGGTTACTCGCCCTACCCTTAAATTGAGAAAAGATAGCAGCTGGTTATGGAAATCACTCAGTGATGTAAAAAGAATACTGAAGTACGAAGGGGCTACCGTTCAGTCTGACGCTGATAACTTAGATCATGTTCAATTCTTTAGCAAACAAGCAATTTATGCACTCTCAAAGCGAAATGACTTCACAGTAGAGCGGTTTGAGAGTACTAATTTTATAGAAGACGTGTTTCCTTTTTCACTGCTAACCAGAAGGTTTGTTTTGCTTCAGAAGCTAGATTGCTGGCTAGCCGATCGCTTGCCTCATTTCTTCACTAGCGGCTTTGTGATGGTATGGAGAAAAGCGCAGTTGTAATTATCAGACTAGGAATAGTTTATCATTCTGCAAATAAATAAAGTTTAACTATTCTAGCATCAGGCCGTTTTTGCTTGATCGTGGGCCGCTTAGTCGCAACTATGAGTGACTATAAATTTTCTTTTGATACAATGTAAGTAAGAGGTTCTTAACAGAATGAGATCGCTCATATAATTGTACTTTTCTTGTACAGTATATAGCATTCAACTAAAAAGGTGTATGCTATGTATATGGGAAAAAATTGTATTAAAATAAGAGCGAGTGTTTTTTTAATGATCTTGTTAGGAGGTCTTATAAGCACCAGAGTTATTGCACAGGGTTTGGTAAAATATCCTCAAGGAACCACCCAAGCGTACTGGGGATACTTGGAACATCTGCCAGTTGGCTATCATTCGGGACAGACCACTGATTTTCCCTTACTCATAGCGCTGCATGGGATAGGTGAGGCAGGCAACGGCTCTTCTGATTTGGATCGCGTACAGAAACATGGTCCTGCCAAGCTCATCAACCAAGGTAAGTGGCCCGCTGATCGTCCTTTTATCGTGATTGCTCCGCAAAGCCCCGGCGGGTTTTTCAATCCTGCCAAACTATACGCATTTATAGAGCAAATGAAACAGGATTATCGGGTAGACGAAAACCGTGTTTACCTTACCGGACTGAGCGCTGGCGGTATCAGCATTTGGAACTACTTGGCTGACTATCCGAACCAAATCACGGCAGCAGTGCCTATTGCGGGTAAAGGACAAATTATCCGAAACGAAGGAATTTGCCAGCTCGCTGAGTTGCCCATTTGGGCGTTTCACGGGAGCAACGATGGCACGGTTAAGATGAGAGGCTCTACTGTTCCCGTTGATTTCCTCCGCAGTTGTGCGGTAGGCTCATCAGCTAACTCTAAAGTCACTATTTACTCAGGGGTAGGTCATGACTCCTGGTCAAGAACTTATGACCTTAGTGGTATGACTAGTAAAACGGATAACAACTACGATCCTTATGACACAAACATTTACGACTGGTTGCTGAGCCACACAAAAGGGGAAGCGAGCAATCAATTGCCCACCGTCACCCTTGAATCAGACAAAGCCATCACGCTACCTACCAATGAGGTGACTATTACTGGCAGTGGGCAAGATGCCGAAGGAAGTGTATCTTATGCTTGGAGTCAACAGGCTGGTCCTTCGGCGGCATCGCTGACGAACTTCGCCGCGTCTGAACTTACAGCAAGTGAACTGCAGCAAGGAGCCTATGTTTTTCGGCTTACCGTAACTGACGAAGCCCGTGCTACTGCTCATAAAGACATGCTTGTCACCGTTGAGCCAGCACCCGTAGAACCCTCGCCCGCTCCCATGCCTTCTCCGGCGCCAGCACCCGCACCTGCACCCGCACCCGCCCCTGTTACTGATAACGATTGTGGTTGCGACCACCTTATCACTCCAGAAAAAACCTACGTAAATGGTGAGAGCTTGGGGGTGCAACCTGGGGATGTGGTTTGCTTGCAAGCAGGCAAATACGCCTACCTCAATCTGTATAATTTCCGTGGAACGGCTGAAAAGCCACTGACTTTTATCAACTGCGGCGGACAAGTACAGATCGGAGAGTATCAATGGCATTATGGGTTTGTGATGAACAACAATCAACACTTCCGGCTCACTGGCACCGGCGATACAGGCTACGAGTACGGTATCAAGATAGACGGTATCAAAGAGAACGCGAGCGGATTTGCCATCTCTACTTACAGTAGCGACTTCGAGATTGATCACTTGGAAATATCTAACACCGGTTTCGCCGGGATGCACGTAGTGATGAAGCCCACCTGCGATCCTGCCAGCCAAAAAGGCAATTACGTGATGCGCAATGTCAATATCCATCACAACTACATTCACGATACCCACGGCGAAGGATTATACATCGGGCATTCTAAGTACACAGGAGCAACCATCACTTGCGATGGCGAAAAGAAAACGGTTTACCCACACACCATAGAGGGAATCCAGGTGCACGACAACACAATAGAGCACACCGGATGGGACGGTTTTCAGGTGAGTTGCGCCGTAGAGGACTGCAAGATATACAACAACACTGTGAAGGACTACGGCCGCGAAAACAAGAGCTCTCAACGAGCCGGTATAGTAATCGGAGGCGGAAGCACTGGTCAACTTTACAACAACCTCATCTATCAAGGTACAGGCGGAGGCATTCATATATTTGGCATAGGCGACAATCTTGTTTATAACAATGTGGTTGTGGAGGCCGGTGAAGACGGAATATTTATCGGAGACAAGACTACCGAAGCCGGTCGGAGCTATTCGGTAGTAAACAATACGGTTGTTAGTCCCGGGCGAGATGGAATTCGTATGTATAGCCAAACGAGTAGAAACAATCGGTTCTCAAACAATATTATTGTTAATCCCGGATCATACAACGACTATTCAAAAACGTCAAAAGCCTTCGTGTACCTAAGTACTAACGAGATAGACTGCGCGATTGCTCATAACATTTTTGAGAAAGATATTGATCAACTATCGTTCGTTGATCCTGCAAAACAGGACTTTCGTTTGCAAGCAACTTCTTCAGCCATTGATATTGGTAGCGATGTGGCAGCTTTTGGTTTTGATAAAGACCACGACGGCTCAGCCCGACGAGTGGGCGCAGGAGTAGACGCGGGTGCTTATGAGTTCCAGGGGACAAAAACGTTTGATAACCAAAAACCAATAGCCAAAGCAGGAGCCGATGTTGAAGTGTTATTGCCTGATAATGCTGTCCTGGATGGTTCAGCTAGTAACGACCTGGATGGATCAATATCGCGCTATCACTGGACACAGGTTGGCGGCCCATCAGTTGATTTGCTCACCGACGACCAGCCGATATGTGAGGCAACAGAACTGGTCGAAGGCACTTATACGTTTCGGCTAACTGTATCCGATGATCAAGGAAGCAGCGCTTCGGATGAAGTTATCGTAGAAGTGACAGCTCCGAACGAACCTGAGCAAAATCACTCGCTCACCTATCAGTATTACGAAGGCGCCTGGGATAAGATGCCGGACTTTAGCACCTTGCAGCCTGTGAAAACCGGACAAGTGGCCAACTTTGATTTGTCGCCAAGGAACCGAGATGACCATTTCGCTTTCCTGTTTGAAGGATATATTGATATCCAGGTGGCTGGTGAGTATACGTTCTATACCGCTTCTGACGATGGAAGTCTGCTGTATGTTGCCAATGAGCAGGTAGTGGACAATGACGGATTGCATGCCTTGCAGGAGAGACAGGGAAAGGTATATCTGGATGAAGGGCAGCATCTTATAAAAGTTATGTTTTTCGAAAAAAAGGGAAAACAAACGTTGAAGGTGAAGTATGAAGGTCCTGGAATTTCTAAGCAGGATATTCCTACCGAACGAATGTTTTCACAACGGTCCGAACCCATAGTGATATCTCCTGTCCCTTCACCGGCAGAGGCACTCAACAAAGTTTTGGTCAATTTCAACTTTGACCAAGATGCGCCAGCTCCATGGAATAACACTTCGGCTGATCCTCGTTATACAAAAGACTTCCTCAACCTTCATGATGCGCAAGGAGAGCAAACAGCAGTAGGTGTATCTATTTTAACCCCCTGGGGGCAGGGATATGCCGGAAGCTACAATGACAAAGGAGAGATAACAACCGACGACTCGGGCCTGTACCCTGATGTAGTGATGAAAACATCATACTGGATGGGGACAAACAACGTGGAAACTTTGAAGATAAGCGGATTAGTGCCTACTGCTTCTTATCAATTTACTTTCTTTGCCAGTCGCAAAGGCACCGGTAACCGCACTACGCGTTACTCTATTGGTGAGGAGACCGTGTCGCTTAACGCTTCGGGCAACACAACAGACAACGTATCTATTGTGGCCAAGTCTGATGATAAAGGAGAGATATACATTAATGTGCAAAAAGATCAGGAAGCTCAATACGGATACTTGAGCGCACTGGTGATTGAGCGTGTTGCTGGCGCCAATAGCCAGAAGACGAACGTAAACAGGCAGAGAGATGAAGCGCACCCATCAGCAGCAGGCGATTTTCCCGGAGCGGGCCATGATATGAACGTACAAGTGTATCCCAACCCTATAACTGATCGTATGCATCTGAAAATAGGATCGTTAGAAAAAGAATCTGTTGATTTGTTGGTTAAAGATTTGACGGGCCACGTGGTGATGACTGACAGTTACGAAAGTATCTTTGGCAACGATTACTCTCTTGACGTATCTAATCTAAAGTCAGGTATCTATGTGGTAGAAGTGGTTTGTAAGGGCCAAATAGAGCAATTCAAAATAGTGAAGGGCTAATCAAAGTTTCTCACCGACCATCCCAGCAAGAATTCGCTACTGCGTCTTCTTGCTGGGATTTTTATTTTTTCAAAATGATAAAATTATCTATATGATAAGCTCTTTCTGTCGTTGAAGTTTTATCAACACCGAAGGCGTAAGTATGATCATATAAATGTTCTGATACTACGATACTAATTTTGTAGTAAGGATATCAGTACAGAAATTTTAACATATCAACCAAACGCTCTTTTTGTCTACTAGTGAATATTGAATAATTACAATCAAAGCTCATCAGTCCCCTGCATAACAAACCAATTACCTGTTAGTCATATCTATTAAATAGTTCAAAAACATCTTTATAAGCTTAAAAGCAAAATCATTTCATTGCCATTCACTAAAATGTTGCTATCGGACGGCAAGGTATTAGCGAGCCGGAATTGCTCGGAATAATACCAAACTTTAGAACGGATGTCAAAATTGCTACGAATAGCTGAAAAACTAAAAATAGTATCTTCAGTGGTTCTTTGTGTGCTTAGTTTTAACTACCAAGTAGTTGGACAAGGAAAGTTAGTGCCTAGAAACGTTAGTGAGGTCAAGTCTCCCTACGGTTATTACGAATATTTACCAAACGACTACACTAAAAAGGCGCAGCATCCTTTGCTGATAGCACTGCATGGCATTGGTGAGGCTGGTAACGGATCTTCTGAACTGAGCCGGGTGCTCAAATACGGTCCGGCAAAATTAATTGAAGAAGGTAAATGGCCTGCTAGCCGACCTTTTATTGTTGTTGCCCCCCAGAGCTTCGGAGGTTTCTTCAACCCTACCAAGTTGCATGATCTTATTGAGCACCTCAAAGATACTTATCGGGTAGATGAAAATCGTATTTATCTTACCGGACTGAGCGCTGGCGGCATTAGCATTTGGAACTACCTGGCAGAGTATCAAGATCAAGTGGCAGCAGTTGTTCCAATTGCCGGCAAGGGACAAATTGTTAAAGAAAAGAATCTCTGCAAACTGAATAAAATTCCAGCTTGGGCCTTTCACGGAGCGAACGATGACACAGTGAACCCCAACGGGTCGATTATTCCTATTGAGTTTCTTCAACAGTGCTCTGAAAGTTCCTCCTCGAAAGTTACTATCTACCCGGAAGTGGGCCATGACTCATGGACCAGAACGTACGATCTCAGTGGGAAGTCAAGCTCGACCGACAGCAGATACGATTCTTATGACGTTAGTATCTACGATTGGCTATTGAGCCATACCAAAGGAGAAAAGAGCGAGCCAAAGAAAGAAAAAGAAAAAGAAAAGGAAGACAAGAATAAAGGAGACGAACCGAAAGATGACGATGATAGCGATAGCGATGATAATGACGATGACGATGACGATACCTCAGAGAACGACGGTCCTAAACCATCTTCATCTCCGCCAGCAACTGGTGCCAAGGCTTCTGGTGATTGCGGATGCGATTATACGATCACTTCCCAAACCAAATCTGTTGACGGAAAAAAGTTAGGAGTAGGCCCAGGAGATGTTGTTTGTCTCAAAGCCGGTTTTTATCAGTATCTTCAGTTAGAAAACTTTGTGGGCTCCTCAGCCAACCCGGTCACGATTAAAAACTGTGGCGGAAAAGTAACAGTAGGAGATGGCACATGGCATTACGGGATTGTGATCACCGGTAGTAAACATTTCAAGTTTACCGGCACCGGCGACCGCAATCATCAATACGGCATCCTGGTTGGAGGCACAAGAGCCAACAGTGGTTTAGGCATTTATGACTTATCCACCGATTTTGAGGTGGATCACATTGAAGTGAAAGATGTGCCAGGAGCTGGTATGCACATCCTGACCCGGCCCACCTGCGACCCCCGCACCTGGAGGGAAAGCTTCACAATGAGGAACGTATCTATTCACGACAACTACCTGCACGATATAGACGGCGAGGGTATGTATATCGGACACTCCGGATATCCTGGCAAAACAATCAATTGTGACGGAAAATCCAAGAAAGTATATCCTCATTCTATCCAAAACATCAGGGTATACAACAACATCACGCAAAACACCGGGTGGGATGGTTTTCAGGTGAGTTGTGCTGATAAGGACTGCTTCATTTACAACAACACAGTGACTAATTTTGGCATCCGAAAGCACCCCAACCAGCAAGCAGGCATTGTTCTGGGCGGAGGAACCACCGGAAAGCTGTACAACAATTTTATCAAACAAGGCACCGGAGGAGGCATCCATATATTCGGCATTGGCAACATCACCGCCTTCAATAACGTGATTGTAGACGTGGGCGAAGACGGTGTGTTTATTGGCGACAAGTCGACCCGCCCCGGCTACAGTTACGAGATTATCAACAACACTATTATCAGTCCTAAAAATGAAGGATTAAGAATCAATACCGATGATAGCAAAGACAATAAGTTTTACAACAACTTAATTGTTAATCCTGGCGCCTATGCTACCTATTCCAATAAGGATAGGGCTTTCATTCATATCCTTAAGTCAGCAAAAAATTATACGCTCAAGGGAAACCATTTTGAGAGGAGCATCAGCGACGTAAATTTTGTCGATCCTAACAAAAACAACTACCAGTTAAAGGCAAACTCGTCGGCTATCAACAAGGGAGTCAGCGTTTTAGGGTTGGGCATCGACAAAGAATTTACCGGAAAGCCCCGAGCCGTAGGAGCCCCTGATGCTGGTGCGTATGAGTACCAAGGAACTGAACAAAGCCCTAAGCCTGATCCGAAACCAGCACCAGCGCCAACTCCTAGCAGCGGGAACGGTCTGCGTTACGATTACTATGAGGGAACCTGGGAAGAACTTCCCAACTTTAATCAGATAAAACCTAAGAAAAGCGGAACGGTACCTACATTTACCTTATCACCTCGCACCCGCGACGATAGCTTCGCTTTCACCTTCTCCGGATATATTACGATTAGTAAAAGCGGCACATACACTTTTTACACCGAGTCAGATGACGGAAGTAAGCTATATATAAACGGCAAAACGGTAGTAGATAATGATGGCTTGCATGCAGCTCAGGAGCATTCGGGCAAGGTGTACTTGAACGAAGGCAAACACGCTATTAAAGCAGCGTTTTTTGAGCGCTATGGCGAAGAAATATTCAAAGTAAGTTATGCTGGCCCAGGTATTAGCAAGGAGGAGATACCAAGCAGTGTGTTATCCTCCGGAAATGATAATGGACGTACGGCTCTTAGCTCGGGCGTAAAAAAGAAGGAAGAAGAACATTTGGGTAACAGTAATGTTCGCATAGCCGCTTATCCTAATCCAGTAGAGAATGTTCTGAACGTTTTAGTAGAAGGAATGCCAAGCGAGACGCTAATACTGCGCATGGTTAACGCTGTAGGGCAAACCGTATTTGAACAGAAAATGTCTCTAAGCTCAAATCAACCGCTCATCAGGTTAGATATCAGTAAATACATAAGCACTGCTGGTCTATTTTACCTGACTACAGAAAAAGAGTCGGGTGAACGCAACGTATTGCGGCTAATCAAACAATAGGTCATAAATATTTAAAGTACAGAAACCTTCTGTTTTAAAGGATAACAGCACCTTTAGAGCAGAAGGTTTGCTGCATTACAGCTAAACAAATATAAACGACCATTTAACTTGAAAATCAAAGGAAATCAACATAATATTGCATTTTTATAACAAATTTTGGATCTAAAAAATGCGACAGTTGATTATCTACACATTGAAGGGTTGGGCACAAAAACTTCTAGATAAGCGGGGGAAAGGGCATTACGTTTTTCAACCGATAACGCATCCTACTCCTCTGTATCCCCCTACGCGTTTTAATCCTCACTGGAACCAATATCCTGCTGTCAGTCAGCAATTTCATCCTAGTAGCCGGTTGGTGTATATTATTGCGCCTACCCAAAGAAGCGGTACCAATTTTCTCAGCTATCTGCTAAACCTCCATAACCACTTAACCTTTCCCAGCGGACCTAATCTACCCGATGAGCACTTCTTTCTTACCTATACTAACCTGCTCTGCTCCTACTGTGAAAAGACGATAGCTACTTGGGCCAAGTGGAGCGAAGGAGGAGACGCCGCCCTTCAACACCATACTAAACAGCTGATGGGCTTTTTGGGCGGCGGCGTAGTAAATTACATAAGCCAGTTCATAGAACCCGAACAACGTTTGCTACTAAAAGCCCCGGATGCAAGAAATTTAGCAAATCTTCCACATTTGTTTCCCGAAGCTAAACTTTTGTTGTTAATCCGCGATGGAAGGGATACCGTGCATTCCTTCACCAAGTCGTGGGGCGGTGAAGCTGTTTTCAAGAAAATGTGCCAACGGTGGGCGCAACGGGTCGATGAAATAAATTGTTTCAGAGAGCAGGCAGAAAAAAGCGGTCGATCTGACACCTATTTACTTCTTCGCTACGACCACCTACACACCGAAGCGGAAGCGCAAATGAAGAAGATAATAGATTTTCTTGGTCTAGACCCAAACTACTACGATTGGGAAGGGCTGATCAATGCCCCGGTGTTGGGATCTTCTACCTTTCGAGGTAGCCAGGAGGGAGTAAACTGGCAACCCGTAGAAAAAGACCAGAGCTTTAGTCCCACTGGTAAATGGAAGTTTTGGAGCGAGCAAAAGCGTCGTATATTTAAAAAATATGCCGGACAACAGTTAGTCGAACTAGGATTTGCCAGTAGCGAATGGTAGCGGCTTTATGAGATATCCACGCTTTTGGCAAAGTATCCGGACAAAAAAAAACTCCTATTGGATCAACTCAGGATTTTTCACGTTTTCAAGTAAGCTTTCCGTTGCCCTTTTTGGTTTTTTTTCCTTCTATTTGCTGGTTCGTGGTCTAGACAAAGAGGCCTTTGGCACCTGGACCCTCTTTGTCGCTATCTACGCGGTACTTGAATCCGTACGTATGGCCTTCATCTACAATCCTTTGCAGGCATTCGCTTCCCAGACGACCAAGAGCGATTACGCAGCAATCCTTCAAGCCTCTTTGCTGCTTAACTTTCTATTTGCAGCCGTAGTAAGCATTTTGTTGGCATTAACTGCCCCACTGATAAGTTCAGTTCTCGATGCCCCCGACCTGGATTACCTGATCTACATTTATATTGTGAGCACGTTTGTACTCACTTTAATGACGCACTGCAACTTTGTTCAAAACGTTCATCTTGACTTTCGGGGTACCTTTATCAGTACCTTAGCGCGCAAAAGTATTTTTTTTGCCTATGTACTCTGGCAGTATGTAGATGAGCAGTCATTTGATCTAATTTGGTTGGGTATTTGGGAGGGCATTGCAGTGGTGATTGCCACCGGCGTCACTTTTGCTTCGGGTCGGAAGTATTTCTCGGTGCGTCAGCGGGTTGATTTTGGGTGGGTGAATAAATTGTTTCACTACGGAAAATATACTTTGGGAACCAACTTAAGCTCTATGCTGCTGCGAAGTATTGATAGTTTTATGCTGGGAGGGTTGCTAGGGCCTGCTGCGGTTGCCATTTATAACCCGGCCCTCCGACTCTCCAACCTAATGGAGATACCCACCGGAACAATTACAACCATCGTTTTCCCCCAGATTGCCCGGCGTGTTAAAGAGCATGGTTTATCCGAAGCCAAACGTCTGTACGAGAAATCAGTCGGCTTGGTGTTGGCGGTGATGATTCCTGTTTCTGTGTTGGTAATTCTGTTTGCCGAGCCTATTATTTTAGTGGTTGCCGGAGAAGACTACTTAGCATCCGTGCCAGTGCTAAACGTCACCATTCTCTACGGCCTGGTGCTGCCTTTCAACCGCCAGTTCGGCATAACAATGAACGCACTGGGGAAAGCTCCGATCAATTTCTACCTGGTTTTAACCAACGCTTTGCTTAATGTAGGGTTCAATTACTTTTTCATTTCCAGGTACGGAGTAATCGGTGCTCCTATCGGTACGCTACTTGCCTATTTGGTTGGGCTAGTAGCCAGCGAGGTTGTACTGTATCGTTTGATGAGAGTGAATATCTTGAACGTTTTTGTTTACATTTTCCAAACGTATCTTAGTGTAGGCCGACGGGTTGTTGGCTTGAAGGGACATAAAGTGTAAACTTCACGTTGCAGACCGTTATGCAAGGCAAAGACTTTGTGATAGTTGGGCTACAGCCCTGGGATATAAAAATTGGTAGCAACTGCAAAAACATTGCCGCACAGCTTGCTCAACAAAATCGTGTGTTGTACGTCAACCGTCCATTAGACAGGTGGACACTGCTGCGAAACAGAAATCACGAACGTATAAAAAACTACCGGGCAACCTTAGAAAGCCCAGGAGACAACCTTCGGCAAGTGCAGCCAAACCTATGGGTGCTGAATCCCAGCGTGGTGCTAGAATCAATCAACTGGATACGTTGGCCTGCATGGTACTTGTATCTGAACCAGCGAAACGCGCGTCTAATCACTGCTCAAATTAGCCTTGCACTCGAGCGACTCGGTTTCGGCAAAGTTATTGTCTTCAATGATAATGATTTTCTAAACTACTTTTACTTGCAAGAACTGCTGTCGCCTACCTTATATGTCTATTACATTAGAGATTTTTTAACCTCTCAGCCTTATTTTGGTACTCATGGTGACTTAGAAAATAAGCTGATGCGCAAAGCCGACATTGTGCTTGCCAATTCTCACTATCTCAGGGAGTATGGAGCCTCTCACAATGCGCAGAGTTTCTTCGTGGGGCAGGGCTGCGATTTTAGCCTGTTGGAAGTTGAGGACCTAGGCGAGCCAAAAGATATTAGGTCTATCGCTCATCCCAGGATTGGCTATGTTGGAGCCTTGCTGGCCAATCGTTTAGACATAGCAATGATTTTGTACTGCGCCGAGGCGCTGCCTCATTACCATTTTGTGTTGGTAGGTCCTGAAGATGCAACTTTCGCTAAAAGTCGCCTTCATAAACTGCCTAATATTCACTTTTTAGGAGCCAAGGCCGTAGAGGAGGTGCCTCGATACATTCGTCAACTTGACGTATGCATCAATCCTCAACAGGTGAACGCCGCCACGACTGGCAATTACCCGCGCAAAATCGACGAGTATTTGGGCATGGGCAAACCGGTTGTGGCCACTGCCACTGCGGCCATGAATTACTTTGCCAAACATGTATATTTGGCGCAGGATAAGGCCACGTTTGCTGCGCTACTAACCCAAGCGTACAATGAAGACCATGCGGAGGCCCGTAGTCAAAGACAAGCTTTCGCCCGAACCCATACCTGGGAGCATTCTGTTACGAAAATCTATCAGGCGATTAATACATTTGCATCAAACCAAAATTTGAGTGATGAAACGCCGGAAACACACTAAATACCATTCGCTTGCCGACCGCGTGCACTGGCTCATTGTCTATCTCACTGTAGTGGCCATCTATTTGTTTTTGTTCCTCAAGGTACTGTTCTTTTAAAGTTAAACGATGCGTTCATCCAACAGCTCAAGGGGCGCCAGGCATCACCTGTATGAATGGGTCTTTCGAGTTTCCGTACTGCAGAAGCTAAACAACCCGGTAGGTTACGCCCTTTTTTTTCTTATGGCAGTGGTTGTTGCTTATGCCGTAGCTAGCCGTGGGCTGGTGGCAGGAGCCCTGTTGTTGGGGGCTATTTACGGTTTGCCAATATTGGCCTTGTGCTTGTCCAACAGCAAGGCTGGTTTCTTGATCACGCTCTTTTTTTCTTCATTTATTTTTCTGATCAATCGAATCTTAGGACAAGAACTCCCCCTAGGCGTAGCCCGGGAGGTTCTCTTTCTGGCTATTTTTCTGGGAATATACGTCCGCAAATCTGCTTTTAACGACAAGGTGATCAATCCGGCAAAAAATCCCATTACCTTGCTGGTCTTTCTGTGGACGCTCTATTTGTTGGTACAGGCATTTAATCCCAACGGAGTGTGGGACGCGTGGCTATTTGGGGCCCGCGGGATTATTGGCTTCGCGATCACCTACGCCGTGCTGGTATACGTTTTCGACAGCCTGGATTTTGTAAGTTTGTTCACCAAGTTTTGGTTATTCATTGCGTTGCTGGCTGCGCTTTATGGCCTGTATCAAGAGTACGTCGGCCTTCCCTCATACGATTTGAAGTGGGTTACCAGCAATGAACTGCGCATTGGACTCAACTTTATCCAGGGACGGTGGCGAAAATGGTCCTTTATGTCTGATATCGCAGTGTTTGGATTGTTCATGGCCTACGCTGGGATTGTGTGCTTCGTTCTGACGCTAGGGCCTTTTCACTACAAAAAAAAGCTGCTTTTGTTTTTGAGCGGTTGCCTGATGTTTCTGGCCATGATTTATTCAGGAAACAGAACTGCTTTCGCCATTGTGCCGGTTGGGTTTTTCTTTTACGTGATCATGACCCTCAAGCAAACCAGAACGCTACTCATTGGTGCGGCTGCTCTACTGGTGTTTGTAGGCATCCTGTTCGGTCCCGTGTACAACCCAACAATTAACCGTTTGCGCTCTTCTTTCTTCCCGGGCGACGATCCCTCAATGAACGTACGCGATATCAACCGGGCTCGGATTCAGCCCTACATATACCATCATCCGATAGGCGGCGGATTAAATACCTCTGGGATTCTGGGAGATCGTTTTGCCCCTGGGCATCAACTGGCAGGCTTTCCGCCCGACAGTGGTTACCTGGAAACCGCGTTAGAAGTGGGATGGGTGGGGTTGATTATTCAATTTGCCACTTATATCACCATCATGCTTGTTGGCATCACCAACTACCGCCGGGCCAAAAACCCCAAAGTGAAAATTTATTACCTGGCCTACCTTTCGGGCTTTTTCGCGCTTACAATCTCCTTGTACGCCAAAAAGGCGGTCTTCCAACTGCCCCTTGGGCTAATCTTCTATGCAGTATTTGCCTTGGTATCTCGGATGATCGAATTTGATGATACGCCCGAAAAAGTAAGGAGCAAAGACACTATTCCCAATCTTGATAGGTTGTCGGTGAAAACAGGTGAGTGACACAATTTCTCCTGCTTATGATCGCCCACTTGTTGCTTCTAGTATTAGGCAGACCGGGTTAGCCAATGCGTTAAATCCCTTTGCAAAAGGCTTTGCAGTTGCTCAATATCATCTCCGTACACTTCAAAAGTTAAGTAGTTCCACATTGCCTCACTTATTTCTGGCTTATGAAGGTTCTTTGCCCGCAGTTTGTTTAGCAGCTGTTGCAGCAGCAGACTAGACCGCGCCGTATCGTACACCTTAGGAAACAGGTTTCGTACCGAATCCATAATGACACTCTGCTGCCCGACAAGCGTATCATAGAACCGGTTCTTAATAAATCCTGATTGGTTGTATCGCGTACCTAGCTGGGGAGTAAAGCCAGAGTCAACTTCCAGAAAGCGGTATAAATCTTGGATCAGCTTTTCGGCATCACCATGAAGATCTTCGTACAACAGCACCTTGATGTGCTGGTGCGGAAACTCATCAAAAAACCGAACGAGGTGTCGATAGTAAAATCCTTCTTTTATTAAATCGTTTCGTTGCCACCATAGGGATGAAGTATCCATTACATCTTCAAAACGAGGCGTAGGCAGACGGTCTTCGCGGGCTAAGTGCAGGTAACGAGAGTAGAGCCGTTCGGCTGGTTGGCGGAAGATGACCACGAGTTTCACATCAGGGACGTATTTTTTTATGTTGCCAATGGCTTCCGGACGATAGAGATACATGGTGGAGGATTCGCCTTTGCGTTGGGTGGGGGCTGCTGCGGCAAACAAAGCCTGATACTGAGACAAGTCACGCACCGCCCAGGGATAATGAAAAAATTGGTGCGGGTCCTGCTGCGCATCAACGGCTGCTTCCCCTTCCAGCGCGAAGAAATTAGGTTCTTTCACTTCACTCATGAAGATTTCCGGATGCTGCTGGAGGTAATGATGCAACGATGTAGTGCCGCTTTTTCCGGCACCAATAATCAGAAAATCCGGCATAGGGCCGGAAAGAAGTGCTGACTTCATATCAACTGGGGGTCAGGCGTTGCGGCTGAGGCCGTGGCTTTTGCGGAGTGAACAAAAACCACCAGCCCATCTTCAACAGGGCATTGTATGTAACAATAGGCAGCACAACCGCTAGAACCAAACACAGGGCGAACAACACCCCAAAATGGGTTATGCCCACCACCTTAATCAAAAACACACGCACGGCAGCGCTAATGATAACATGCATGATGTAAATGTATAAAGAGTGATAACCGAAAACTCGAAGATAAGGGAACACTCGGTATCGAGCCAGCAAAAATGATAGGTTGAGCATCAACGCGCAGCCAACCAGGGCAATCAGGGCAAAAGCAAATACGTTCACTTTTTCGTAATGAAGCCAGACCCACTGTGAAAGTATAAACAGTGGCAGCAACAATAGAGTGAGTCTAAATGATGCAAAAGCCGGTTGTCGTTGCTCCTGAAAGATGAACGAGGCTAAGTAGTCACCAACGGCAATGAACAAAAAGTAGTAAGCGACGTCGTAAACCACGTTAATGCCAACGAGCCAAGCAGACAAGTAATGCAGTGCTATTCCGGTTAGTAGCAATCCTCCCACGTGCCCCTTCCATATACGAAAGGCCAGCAGAAACACCACCGAGGTGTTGAACATCGCATAGAGAAACCAAAACTGATCAATGGCTCGTGGCCGAATGAGCAAATAGCTATAATCTATCCATGATCGGTCAGCATTGATGTGGTCAGACAAAAAAATTTGCAGACTGATTTGCAAACCACCCCATATAAAATATGGATACAACAGGGTGATGGCTT
Organism: Cyclobacteriaceae bacterium; assembly: GCA_965217305.1. Lineage (GTDB taxonomy): Bacteria > Bacteroidota > Bacteroidia > Cytophagales > Cyclobacteriaceae > Tunicatimonas. The sequence goes on along the minus strand of CBDCHN010000011.1, from coordinate 1,441,418 downwards.
TGTTCCGGACGAAAGACCGGTTGCCCCTTTTGCTGATGCTTCGGCGAATAAAAATACCAGTGAGTATGAAAAATAAGGGCATACGAAAGGTATAAACAACCTCATTGGCAAGAAGCAAAAACTGGTTAATTTCAATATCAGCGCGCGTGAAGCCAATAAGAACGTGGCGATATACAACCAAAATAATTGCAATTGCTTTGGCATAGTCAATCCAGGGCAATCGTTTGTTATGGATTACCTGAGTATTAAACAATTCCGCAGTTGTCCACCTGGTCATTTACCCTTATCTTTGATTCAAATATCGCTAATTTTTATTAGAATGATGAAACTAATTTCCTAAAACCAAGAAGCTATCCATGTTGCGCAAAAATGTTCTGGCTTGGGGAGTCCTATTCCTGCTACTGTTGGGCAGTGTGGTTATTCTTGGCAGTGTACTCGTTCCCCCGCATGTATATTGGCCAGCAGGGCTAGCCAGTTACCTCATTCCACTGGTTGTCATCGTTCACCTGTTAATCGCTGCTTACGGATTAATCAGAAGGTCAGCTTTAGGCATTCCTTCGGCCGGGCTATTGCTGGTACTATTGATTGCCTGGATAAATCAGCCCGACGGGCAGAAAAACCTACCGGTAGCAGAAAATCATTTTACGGTGCTGAGCTACAATGCCAGCTTCTTTCACAACGAGGGAAGGTGGAAAGAAAACTATGAATCGGCCCTGATGCATCAATCTTCCATCGCCATGAAGGAGTGGCTTGCTGGCCATGAAGCGGATATCAAGTGTATCCAAGAGTTCTACAACCACGACGATTCACCGATTTTCAACACCATTGCCACCATTGGCCGACAAGGTGGATACGACTATTTTTTTGCCGATTCACAAAGGGCGCACAACTGGGATGCAGGGGTAACTATTTTCTCCCGGTTTCCTATTATTGACGCCGGAGAACTATTGTTTAGCCGCAATGCCTACAACAAAGCAGCGTTTGCTGATGTGCTCATCGACAGCGACACCATTAGGATCATCAACGTGCATCTTCAGTCTATGGGCCTTGAGGCATCCCGCGCTGCCGGATGGGTAAGCAAGCTAACAGACTATGCTCGGAAGATAAAGCACGGATTGATAGCCCGCAGTCAGCAAACTGAGGTGTTGCTGAAATTTATCGAAGAAAGTCCCTACCGAGTGATTGTGTGCGGTGATATGAATGAATTACCCTTTGGCAATGCCTATCGCAGGCTAAAGTCTACACTCTACAACGCGCATGAAGCGGCGGGCCGAGGCGCCGGGTTCACCTACAACCACTTTTGGCTCTTCTTTCTGCGGATTGATCACCAGTTTTACGATCCCAAAATTCAGATTCACGATTTCCAAACGCGTCGTGGCATAAAATATTCGGATAATTTCCCGACAGAGGCTACTTATTCGCTACTCAAATAGGAGCCCCGCTGCGCTACATCAGTTGGCAACTGTGCTGAAAACTTTCGCAACCGGCGCGCTAGTTCAGTTTTTTCATCCGGATCAACCGCATAAAATGAAACCGTACTAAACGCGCAGATAACGTTGTTCCGAATCTCCCATTCGCCCACCTTCTGCCACGAATCGGGAATTTTGCCTACGAACCATTCATCATAAATGATGGCAATCTGCGCGTTTTTGCGCTGAGTAAGTTGATTAATATGGCGTTCATCGTGCTGTCCCTTCATTTTAAGGGTTAGCAATTCTGTGTTACCCAAGCCATACATATCCAAGATGTAGGTGTCGCTGAAAAAGCTGATGGCCCCAATATCGTTTGCTACAATTCTGGCTTGCGGATAGTGCTGACGGAGAAACTGCGCCATCTGGTACTGCTGCTCGTAAATATTTTTGCTGGCTACGGGAATTTCAGCGAAGGCCTGAGCGCTTCGTTTGACGAGCGGAAACAAAAAAATACTCAGGCCGAGGAGCGCCACCAGCGAGGTGAGCGATCGAGTGAACCTGACACGAGGAAAAAGATCATCTATCATCCAGGCCAGCGGTACCAGACTCGCAACAATCAGGTAGGCTTCGTACCGATAGAACCATCCGGTGCGAGCAAAGGTGAGGTGCATCACAAATACCGGAAACAAAATGTATAACCAGCACAAACGCAAACCCCATCGATGGTAAGCATTTTTTAACCAGAAGGCACCGTACCCCAGGAGTGCGATAAATAAGATGAGCAGGTGGGGGTTGGAGTAGAGCTTACGGAGCCACACAAAGGCATAGGCCACCAAGCCTGGTATTGAGAAAGCCGGTTTCTCTCCTTTGATCAACAAAGAGTTGGGCAAAAAATAAGCACCTTGCGCTACGGACCACAGCCCAAAGGCAACAAAGGGAAGCAAGCCTAGCCCGGCAACGATGGCTCCCGTTATAATCCGACCTCGAAGGAGGAGCAAAAGCGTAACAATGGCGATAAGAAACAGCCCTTCAAACCGGACCATCACGGTCAACATGGCCAACAGCCCCAGGGTTATTTGCGTTCGGCGGTCGCTTTGTTCACCGCTTAGCGCGATACTGCTCAGGTAAATAAACCAGAGATTAATCGCAATTTGAAGCGTATGCTCCATACCACTGCTGATGAGGGCAGGAAGAGGCGTGAAAACAATGAGCGCTACCACTAAGAATGCGCTTGCTCTGAGCGAGATTTGCTCATTAACGAAAATTCTATACGTTAAGAACAGGCAGGTGCAGGCAAAAATAACGTTTAGCACCCAAGGAAGCAGCACAAAAGGCCCGGTTAAGGCAAATATTAAGGCCAGAAGAGAGGTATACAAAATGGAAGAAGAAGAAGAAGAAAATTCTGTTGCATTCACTCCCCAGGTGCCGTGTTGTGCTAAGTTTTTGGCCAAAGTCATGTGGATATACGGATCATCCAGCGTGTAAATGATATGCCCATCGTTTTGGGTGTATGAGCGGTACAAGAACCACCCGCTTAAGCTCAACAATAGCAGCAATCCCCCCGTCAACAAAACCTTTTTGGACATAACAGCAGTATTTGTGGTTTTACGAGGGTTTAACGTACACCTCAATATGAGAATCGGTGGGGCGGCGGGGGGCTAGAAACGTGTCTACCGGTTGGTAGTGTTGCTTAAGGCAATCTCGTATCTGTTCCGGGTAGAAGTTATCCAGATAGGGAATGATCTCAAACAGCACCAGGTCATATTCGTGCGCGCTTATCCGGCGACAGTACATGTCAATTTCTCGCTGAAAAATACTCACCCCCTGATGATACCACAGCGGCACCCCGGTCTCCGGCGTGTAGGGCAGTTCATAGGCCAGGGGCGTGAGCTCCGACATATTAAGCACCCGGAGTGATGGGTTATTTTGAACTATGTCTAAAGCCTTCACACGCTTGATTCCCTGGATAGTAGACTCGGGCATCGAGATACGACGGAAAGCAGGCAGGTCAGTGGTTTGCCAGGCCGCCATCCCAACAAAGCTGTTATCTCTTTTAACGGTCGTAAAAGTCCCGTCCGCGACCGGAACGTTCATTTTTTTTAGGAACCGCTTGGTATACGTCCAGTACATCCCCGACCACCAGAACAACACCAGCAGTAGCAATGCCACCAGGGTGAAGCGCCGGTGCTCAACCTTTGGGGGCAAACGCACGCTATGAATGATAAAGGCAGCAGCGAATCCATGAAAATAAACGTGGTTGTCGACCGGAAAAGGACTCGTCACTTTGGTGACCAAGGCCTGGCCGACCATCCCCAACGTTAACAGCGCAAATGAGCAATAAAGCTTGTCGGTAACAAAAGCCTGCCAGCTAGAGACCCGGGCGAGCAAAATAACCCCTACGATCAATAGGTAAAACTTCTCCCAAGGCGACTCGCCTAAAACAGCATTGAGAAAGTACCCTATTGCCAATCGTGACTCGTGGGGGGGCTGCCCGTAGTTAAACCAATAATTAAAATTGTAGGGAATAAACGGAAGAATCACGAGCAATGATATTGTGGCAAAACTGACTAAAAAGAGGGCCATTTCTCTCACTTGCCGTTCCAGAATACTGTGGTAGGCCAGCAGGCCCAACGTTAACACCAGGGCCATCCCTCCGTAGTCTTGTTTTGTGAAAACTGCCCAGAAGACAAACACAGCACTCACAATAGGATAGAAGTTAAACCTTCCTGCGGGTGGCCTGAATATGGCTAGTAGAATAAAATTGATCCCCAACAGTTCAAAGACGAAAACCGACTGATTGTACCAAGGCCAAAAGTTTGTAAATGAGTAAGACAAGATAAAGATGAGCAAAGCCAGCAACCTTCGGGGCGGCGGCATCCCAAAGATTTGAAGCACTGAGCGAAAAGAGAACAGCAGTATCAGGTTGATGAAAGCCTGAGCTTTAACCAGACTGATGAGATAAGGTCCGAAAATCTTGAAAAATAACGCAGGAATTAGCCAGTAGCCAAACCCTAGTGGCAGCCCAAAGTCCCGGTAGGGCACTTGCCCCAGGTACAGCCGGTACGCCCCCTCCCACGACAGAAAGATGTTGATACGATAAGGTAGCGTAAGAAACAAAGGGATGCTTACACTAATAATGATTAGTATTACTTCTGCTGTTGCAATGGTGGGGCGGCGGGCGAATAAGTGGGGCACAGCAGACTGAGGTCAGAATGATAACAAGCGCAATGGCTTACTCAAGGGTTTCAAGAGGAATGCCGATCATCTCCTCCAGGTTGAGTCTGGCCAGCTTTACTTCATTTTCTTGAGTAATTTTTCTAATGCGAATTTCGTGGTAATTTTTCTCGGCCATGGTGTAGTTGTCTAAGGTTGCTTCGCCCTGCTTGAACTTCTCCGAGATTACCAGGTAGTTGGTATACACCTCCTCATTTTCTTCGTCAATTACCTTTAGAATGGCCAACGCGCTCTGGTAGTTGTAATAACGGGTTAACACTTCTCGGCGGATGTAGAGCTTCTGTTCGTCTACGGCGTTTTTGGCTACGCGATGGTTGGCTTTGGCAATGTTGGTTCTAACCGGTAATGTGATGAAATCACCTAAATTCAGGCCAATTCCTAAGCCATACTGCGGCTGGCCCACTTGCACGTCCTCAAGCGTACGGTCATTCACGTTGTAGAATACTCGCAAGTTGTTGGTCCAGGCCCAGCGGGTAAGGGTAACGTTCTTTTTGGCAGCAAACTCGCGGTTCATCGCCGCGTCATTTTCCGGGTAGTTTTCCCAGGCAGTCCGTAGTAGCCTATCTTCTAGGGTAGTCAAGGCTGTATCAGTAGGGATAATAGTCTCATAATCCACCGATTGTGCCTTTGCAGCACGCAATGTGAGGATAACAATAAACAGAAAGAGCCATTTTTTCATAACTACGACTGGTTAGCGGCTACTTTGTTGAGAATAACCCCCAGCAACCCTTTGTCTAAACTTCTAAGGTAAGCGATGCTATCGTTATCAGCTTGACTGATGGGATTTTGGGCACTGAACACAACAATCATTTTGTCAACGAAGCTTTGTAGCTCTCGGGCGTCGGCATACTGATCTAGGTGGGCACACTCGATGAGTACATAATCGTAGGCTTCTTGTAACGACGATAGCGCGTTGGTGAACTCAGTGTTGGTAAAAATTTCGTAAGGTGAGTGGTTTCCTCCTTCACAGCCCAGCACGTTGATTCCTTTAAAACCGGTGCCCGAAATTATATTTTTGGCGTCTGTAGGCATGTGATGCAACTTTTCCAAATTTTTGTTGGCAAAAAACAAGCTAGTGATTTGATTATTCTTGAAATTAGCGTCAATGATGAGCACTTTCTTTTGTGCCAAACTCAGCGCATACGCCAGTGATATCACAGTGGTGGTTTTACCTTCGTTAGCTTTAAGGCTGGTAAACAAGAGCGTTTTGGATTGAGAAACCTGCATAATTTCGCTGCGGATTTTGCGCAGTTGTTCCTTGAATAGAATGAGGTCTTTTTTAGGAACGTCTGAAAAAAGTAACTCAATGGTAGGTTTGAACTTCAGTTGGTTTAAATAGCCCAGGCTAGGAAGAGCAGTGATTTTCTCCAGGGCGGCCAAGCTGCGGGGCGTCGTATCGAAGTATTCTAGCATAATAAGACTGATCACCGACAATGAAAACGTAGTAGCCATCACCAAGGCAACAATAAGTAGCTTGTTAGATCGAATAGGTTCATCTGCCGGATACCCAAACTCCACCTGGCGAAGCGAACTGCCTACATTGCGAGAAGACAGGCGCGCACCATTAAGCTTATCAATGGTGTTCATATACTCTTCTTGAGCGAGCGAAATTTCTCTGTCTATGGCTGATATCTGGGCTTCTTTGCTAGCAAAACCTGAAATGTTTCCTTGCAGTCGGTTAATCTCGTTGGTGAACGACTCAATACTAGCTTGCGCAATTTCTAACTCTACTTCGCTGTTGATTTTGTTGTTGATCAGCTCTTGGCGAGCAATTGCCGGACTGCTTATATTTTCGGCAGTGTAACTCTTGATCTGTAATTGAAGCTCTTCTCGCAGTTCGTCTAAACGCTTTACCAATTCAGGATTGGTGTCGGCCACGGTCACCCGCTTTTCGTTAAGCTCGTTAATTTTTTGTTTTAAAGTGAAGATACGCTGGTTGATAATAGTGGCTTGGTTGGTAAGGTATGAAACTTCGCGGTTGGTGAGTTGCCGGTCTATGTTGCTTATCACCCGGGTGAGGCCGATTACCTTTTTGCGCTCTTCTTCTCGCTTAACCTCCAAATCTCTTATTTGCTCAATGATAGACTCACTCTGTAAGTTTAGATTAACTACCTGATTGGAAGACTTGTATTCCTTCAGAGCGTTCACTTTTTCTTCCAGATCACGTTTTTGTTCTTCTGCTAATTCAGCAAGGAGCCGAAGTGAGTTGTTTGACCGCTCGCCCCTGATCAAAACGTAGTAGCGGATAAACTGGTCGGCCAGTTCGTTCACCGCATACGAAGACAGCAAAGGGTGCTCCGTATCACAAGCAATCCTGACGTAGTCTGTACTTGGAATCCTTTCTACGAATATCTGTGACTTAAGAGATTCATAGTCATAACCTACCTCTTTGAGCAAGTTGATGAGCAGCTCTTCTTTCGGGTGCATCGTGGTGAGCACCTGAATAGAGTCTAACTTATTCTCAAAAATGCGCTCGGCTTCTTTGAGCGCAGCATTGGAGTAATTGGACCTGATATCACTTAAGTCACGGAAAGGCTTTTCACTGAGATCATGCAAAATTAGCTGGTAAGAGAGCAGGCTAATGATCTGCCGAGAGGTTAAGTCTTCAATTAGATTGCTAAATTTGTTATTAGCTGCATAAAAATTGTTGGCGTTCTCCCCCTCATCTAATGATAAGGCAGAGTTATCGGTAATACCCGTAGCCAACTGCGCAGTGGAACGATAGGTTTCAGGAATGGTAATCGTGAATAAAAGGGCAGCCAGTCCGGAAAGCGCCGTGACGGTTAAAATAAGCCACTTCCGTTGCCAAACATTTTTTAGTAAACTCAATGCTTCCATACCTACACCATCAGGATTAAGATACAAATCTATGGTAAAATAATGCGATAAAAAATTAAGTTGACTATTCTGCCACCCTGCCTCAGTTCAACAGCGACAATCATTCCAGAAAAATCCTTCAACTTTGTTCTTCTCTGACCTTAAAGAATGGGACAAGTGCATTGAACTGACTTTTTATTACGCTAACAACGTTGGAAAAAAATAATCTTTATATTTTTTATAAAAAAAACATTTCTTATAGCCCTTTCAGTTGGTGATCTAAAAAAAAAAACAGATATTTACACTAATATCACCCAAGCCAGTAAAAATACAATATTTCCCAGCATTAACATGAAAAAAGCTCTACAAATTTGTCTACATGCGCTGTTGTTTGTCCTGATCGGACAAGAGTTTGCGTTAGCCCAGGTCCCTTTTCCCGACCAGGGCCCTGCTTGGAATGCCATAGGCCCCTGGGGGCATAAGCACCGCTACAATTGGAGAAGCTATAAAGTCAATGGGCAGGTGGTTTCGAAGCCAGGCACGTCAGACTACACAGCACTGATGTACAACGCAATTCCGTTTCGTCTGATGACTCCCAAAGGGGTGGTGATTGACATTGAAGTGGATCAAGACGGCAAGCCTACCGGACCCATGGAATGGATTTTCAACGAGCCCGGCAAGAAATATCCACTTCTTTTCTTTATGCACGGTGCGGGTGAGGCGGGCGATAAGTCAGAAATGGACAACGAACATCAGCTAATTCATGGTGCCGAAAAATTTCGTAACGCTGTCTTGCGGGGTGAGTTCGACGGTTACGTGTTGTTTCCCCACAGTGCCAACGGCTTTTGGGCCAATAGCACTGTACAACGACGGTCGGTAGAAATTATCCAAAAGATGATTGCCGATTATCAGGTGGATGAAAACCGGGTGATTGCCGCCGGGCTGTCTTCCGGAGGTAAAGGAACCTGGCACGCCATTGAAGAGTGGCCCAAAGTTTTTGCTTCGGCTATTGCTATTTCAGGCGCTCCAATCAAATACTCTCGGCCAGACCTAATAAAGAGCTATGTAGAAGTTCCTATTTGGATGTCTAATGGTGGGAAGGACGACGACCCATCGCCCTTCACCGCGCTAAAGGTGGCAGAAGCCGTGAAAGCAGAGGGTGGTAATCTTCGTCAAATCTATTATCCTGAGGCCGGGCACGATACCTGGAACCGCACATTCGACAACAAGGATTTTTATCCTTTCTTGAACCGCTACAGCAAAACCAGCATTCACGTTTTCCATAACGAGACTGCGTTCTGCCCAGGCGAACCGTTTAGCGTCAAGCTGGGACTTACCGCCGGGTTTGACGAGTACCAGTGGAGAAAAGATGGCACAGTAATCCCCAACTCCAACAAGCACCATCTCACCGTAAGCGAATACGGCGTCTACGAAGCCCGTTTTCGTAGAGGTTCTCAGTGGACGGCCTGGAGTAGTGAGCAAGCAAAAGTCAACATGCGCGGGGAAGTCACCATCACTCCTAAAGCTGCTACTCCTACCCCTGCAATTTCCGTGGGTTTGGCAAGTACTGCGCTGCCTGCTTTAGACGGAAAAACAACAGTGACGCTCGTCGCGCCCGAAGGGTACGCTGCCTATAAGTGGTCTACCGGGGCCACCACCCTTAGTATCACCGTGAGCACCGCCGGTAGCTATCGAGTATCAGTCAGCGAGACAAGCGGATGCCCCAGCGCTTTTTCCAATCCGGTGCAGGTAACGGTAGGAAATGGCCCTAATGCTCCGGCAGCACCCACCGACCTGACCGCAACGGTAACTTCCGAAACGCAGATCAGTCTGAACTGGAAAGACAATGCCAACAACGAAACAGCGTACGAAATTTACCGCAGCGCCGCTGCCAACAGTGGATTCAGTCTTGTACGCAAGACTGCCGCCAACACGAACCGCTTCGTTGATGTTGAGTTGAACGCCGGCGTTGCCTATTATTACAAAGTGAGAGCGATTAATCTGGATGGTGGTTCCGGAGTGGCTTCCGCAAGCAGCACCACCGATAACGATACTCAGGCACCTTCATCTCCTGCCAATTTAACGGTGACCAATGCGAGCCGCACTAGCATCAGCTTGGCCTGGAGTGCATCTGCCGACAATGTAGGAGTGACCAGCTACGATGTATATAGCGCAGGCCAAGTGGTTGGGTCGGTCACGGCTACCAAATTTACGTTAGAAAACGTGACTGCTGAAAGGCTATACCGCTTTACGGTCAAAGCCAAAGATTTGGCAGGAAACGTGTCAGCAGCTAGCAACGAAGTATCTGCAGAAACCTTGAGCAAAGGACTGTATTACGCCTACTACGAACAGAACGACCTCAGTAGCGTGAACGACATTGCCGGTTTATCACCCAAGAAGTCGGGCCAGGTAGATAACTTTACTTTAGGAGTGCGCGACAGAAGCGATAATTTTGCTTTTTCCTATGAAGGATTTATCAGCATCACTGCGTCAGGAGAATATACTTTCTATACTTCCTCTGATGACGGTAGTCAACTGTTTATAGATGGTCAGAAAGTGGTCGACAATGACGGACTTCATGGACCACAAGAGCAAAGTGGTCGCATCACGCTTTCAGCGGGTTCTTATCCTATTGCAGTCACATTCTTTGAGCGTATGGGTGGGCAATTGCTGGAAGTACGCTACCAGGGTCCCGGCATAAGCAAGCAACTCATCCCTACTGCCGTTCTTAAAGAGGATGTGGATGTTTCCAATCCTCCGGTAGCTGACGCAGGGGAAGACCAGACGCTAGAAGACGCCGACAACAGTGGTGGGGAGCCGGTAAGTTTGGATGGTTCAGGATCAAGCGACAGCGACGGTACTATTGTCAGTTACGTCTGGACCAAAAATGGCAGCCAACTCGCCACCGGTGCTAAAGCCGCCGTGAGTTTGGCAGTAGGTAGTCATACCATTACGCTCACCGTTACCGACGATAAAGGTAAGTCAGACAATGATCAGCTCAACGTAACTGTGAACGGCGCAGTGGTGAATGAGGCGCCGCAAGCCAACGCCGTAACAATCACCGGAAATGCCGTTGTTGGAAAGCAGTTGTCAGGAACGTACACTTACTCCGATACAGAAGACGACAACGAGGGTAGTACCACCTACCAGTGGTATCGGGCAGCAAGCGCCAGTGGATTGAACGAAGTTCCCATCAGCGGGGCAACCCGAGCGCAATACACGCTTCTTGCCGACGATGAAGGGTATTATGTCCGATGGGGAGTCACCCCTCAAGCGCTTAGTGGCAATCAACTTGGTGCAGAAAGCTTTAGCGCTTACTCGTCGGTGGTGATACCGCCTACTACTGGTGGGGGGGGAGAAACTGCGCTGCAAACGTGGAAGGTTTCAGTGGGCAACGGAAGTGCCACTAACCTACCCCCGGCAGACTGGTACACGCTTAATGAGAGACCCTCTTCCGGAGACGTTACTTTTTCTAATCTGACCAATAGTACGGGCAACCCCACTGGCGTAAACCTCACTGTTTATCACCGCAACAGAGGCTCTTTCGTGCACGGGGTGGGTACCGACGGTTATGTGACGGGCGATGACTCAGGAGTTTATCCGGATGCGGCGATCACCAACTTATATTTTAGCCATTCTCAGATCGTCCTTGGCCTCTCTGGCTTAGATCGCAACAAGACCTACCAGCTGACCTTCTTTGGAAGCTCTTCCAGTCCAAATAGCAGGCCGCAGAAGTTTATCGTGAACGGTCAGGAAGCTTTTCTAAATACTGCTCAAAACCAGTTCAATACGGCCGTATTGGAAGGACTGGTACCGAACAGCAGTGGTGAGCTAGAAATTATCTGTACCAACGATGGGGTTAGAACCATCGTCTTGAATGCCTTTGTGATAGAAGAGTTCAGCGGCGCTAACGCTCGATCAACCCTTGCTAAAGGAGATAAGATAAGTGTGGATGAGAGTAAGTTTTTTGATGAAGAGGTAGTGGCCTATCCCAATCCGTTTTCTGAAGGATTTACGGTTTTGCTTCCTAATCGAAACTCCGCTACCGAGTTGGTGATAGTTGACGCGCTAGGCCGAGAAGTTTACAAAGAGACAACTACTGCAATTGAAAAAGTATTGGATATACACCAAGCATTACCCGGTGTTTACTTTCTTCAAGTAAAAAGCGAAAACGAAGTGCAGATAGTCCGTTTGCTAAAGAAATAGTGTTAGACCAATAGCAGCACAAGAAGCAACAGTAGCGCTCTTTGTTCTGAGATTCTACAACTAACTCAGAGACAGTGAGTAGTTAGCGATGTGGTCGTTAATTACTCGCTGTTTCTAGGTATTTGGCCTTATGAAGACTGAACCGGCACAGAACAGTATCCTGATTTAATTACCCGTCTTTACTCTATCATGATCACTCTGCTCGCTGGGTTTATCCAGTAGCTCCGGGGCAGTGCAACCCCACTGCCTACAGCACCGAGCGAAGTTCTGCCTAAAACGCGCCCGCTCTTCGGGAGTCATGCGATTCCACCGGTCAGCGAACTTCTTCTTACGAGCCTGGCGCTGGCGAGTCCCGGATTTTCTTTGCCACCCAGCGACCAGAAGTTTGACCAGTGCCAACACTCCCAGCGCTTGCCACCACGCGATGGTTGGCCCGTTGAGTAGCGTTGGTACCAAACGGTTCCAAAGAAACGTAAGCAGCATACACCACCCCAGGATGACCAGGGTTCCCAATAGTACTATTTTAGCTATTCGGGGAATTTTCATACGAACGAGCAAATTACAAGAGTCCGGCGGGGCCGCAGCAGGCAACCGGGACTAAAAATAAATGAAGGCCAACCGAAAGTCAGTAGTTTTCTCCGGCTCAATCGGTCAACTCGTCATACAAGGCCTGCAGGCGTTTGCGCAGGTGCAGAATGGCGTAACGCTTGCGCGACAGCAGGGTGTTGATGGTGACACCCGTTTGGGCGCTGATTTCTTTGAAGCTCTTGTCTTCAAATTCGTGCATCACGAACGCCTCACGCTGTAGCTTAGGAAGCTCGTCCAGCGCTTCTTCAATGGCACTCCAGATCATGGCCCGCATCATCTCGCCGTCGGGGCTGCCCGACACATCGGGTAAGATGTCTTCCAGGCGCAAGCTCGCTCCTTCCTCATCGGTAGCAATTTGCTTCTGGCTAAACGGCTCGGGACGCTTCTTGCGGTAGCGGTCGGTGATTTTGTTGCGCGCCACGGTGAACAACCAGGCCGTGACCCGCTCGATGGAGTGGATTGTCCGATAGGCTTCGGTGAACTGGTAAAACACGTCTTGCAGAATGTCTTCCGCCTCTTCGCGGTCGGGAATGCGTTGCTGGATAAAGCTCAGTAGTCGGCTCCGCTCCTGCCGCACCGTCTGCGTGATCTCCGCGTTCTGGCGCTGGGTGATTGCTAGTAGTTCCATCGTAGGGGTATAGACGGCTGAACGAAAAATATATTGCTGCGGAGGTGTTTTTTGCGTTTTTTAATCGGTAAGTGGACGGTTCACGTCAAAAATGACGGCCTTCGTCCCATTTTTTTTCGTGGCAAGCCTCTGGATTGTATACTTGGCTATCGTTCATTTAACCCCAATCTCATGAACCTCACACTTCCCGCCCTTAATCGCTACGAGTGGCCCTTTCACGTTCTCTTTTGGCTCGTACTCGTCGGTAGTGCCATGATCAACGCCGACTGGATGCAACTATTCCCCGACCGCGGTTTCTCATTCGTTCTTGTTACCGCCGTTATTCCTATTTACGTCAACGCTCTGCTGCTCATTCCTCGCTACTTCAACCGAAGGCACTGGCTCACTTACGGAGTGTTGCTAATCTTACTACTGCTCGCCGCCAGTGCGGCGAAGGCCCTGTTTTTTATGGCCTCCTTCGCCTGGACAGGAGAGACCTTTGACGCCGGACAGTAGTTCAACAAATGGTTTCTGCGCGATTTTCGAAACCTCGACAAGTTTGTGTTCAGCGGAACGGCCTGGATTGTATACCTGTCGTTTGCCTATTGCTTTATCAAAGACTGGTTCGTCAACGAGGGAGTGCGCCGACAATTATTGTCCGAAAAGCTCACGATGGAACTGGCCCTGCTCAAAGCGCAGGTGAACCCGCACTTTCTGTTCAACACACTCAACAACGTTTACGCCCTGGCCCTGGCCGAAAAGGCCGAGACAACGGCTGATTCAGTTGAAAAACTAGGAGCGCTGATGCGCTACAGTCTGCACGACGCCCAGGCGGACCTCATCTTGCTCAGCCAGGAGCTAGATTATTTGGAACGCTACGTCGACCTGCAAAAGCTGCGCACCACTCCCGATCGGCTGACGGTGACTACGCACTGGGAAGTTACTGAGGTTGGTCACCGGAAAATAGCGCCAATGATCCTGATTCCCTTCGTAGAGAACGCTTTCAAGTACGGAGTGAGCACCACCGAAGTATCTAACATTGACATTGATGTTGCCTTTGTGGCGGGGGTTTTGTCCCTTCGGGTCCAGAATACGGTGCATGCCCGGCGGACTGGATCTTTGGAAGAAACTCCGGGTGGGTTGGGGCTGACCAACGTGCAGGAACGACTTCGTCTGATCTATCCCGACCGCCATCGACTGGTGCATGGAATCCAAGGCGACACTTATCGGGTGGAACTGGACGTTACGTTAGCGTAACCATCTCCCGGTTGAAACGCGGGAGCTTTAACCCTGACACACATGCATACCCTACAAAGAGCAATACAGCGTCGAGCTTTCAGGCCGGATTACAGATCGGCCCCAGCTACGAATATTTTTAGCCGCATTTACATCAGCATGGAATACTCCGCAGTTTGTACAGTTAAATACTTCACCATTGCGTCGCCCGGCGACCCGGTTGCCTATCTTCTTGCAGCAACTACACGTCTGCGAAGTGTAGGGCGAAGGAACCACGTAAACGGGCACACCTTCTTTTTGTGCCTTGTAGGTCACAAATTGTTGCAGTTGGCGGAAAGACCAACGATTGTGAAGTCCTCGTTGGGAGCGCCTCAATCCACCGTGGACGCGGCGCTTGTTAGTCCTGTCCTGAATACCTTTCAAGTCCTCAATAGCAATCGCCTTCTTTTCGGCTTTCGCTTTTGCAACAATTTGTTTGGCAATGGTGTGATTGGTAATCCTGACGGTAGTACGTTCTCGGCCAGAGAGCCGTTTCAGGACGCGTCGAGCGTCTTTCGTGCCTTTGGCTTGCAAACTACTACGTACGCGCTGGCGGCAAGCACGAAGATCATTGAGGTCTTTACCAGCATAGGTTTGTCCGTCGTCGGTAGCGGCCAGATTGGTAATACCCAAATCCACGCCAATCACTTCGTCAAAGTCTTCTTCCTTGGTGTCGGGAATATCAACGGTTGCCAACAAATAAAACTTACCTTTGATGTAAGCCAAATCAGATTCGCCTTGCTGATACTGCAACAACTTGGCATGATGCTTTCCCGTGACGTAGTCAATCTTTTGCCGACCGCCAGTTGTCCAAATAGAGACCTGTTGCTTGTCAAACAGATAGCGAAGGATGCGGGAGTCATAGGCCGTCGCCCCGTACTTGCGGTAGCTGCGTTGCGTACGCTTATCCAATTTGTAGCTGTCCGCCACCTTGCTAATTGCACGAACAACTGCTTGTGCGCTCAGATTGAAAGAACCCTTAATACGGTGGTAGCAATCCTTGTGGATAGCAAACTGCCGAAAGGTCTTGGTCTCAAAGGCATGGCGAGAGATTTCATTGCAAGCAGTATTGGCTTCTTGCAGTGTATCCAGCAACAATTCAGACTGTTGGGCAGTCGGCAACAAACGTACTTTGGCGGTGAGTTTCACTACCCTAAATATACAAAAAACTTCTCATACTTGAAATTTATTCATTTGGAGTGCGTCATTGCGCAAAGCGCATACGTATCGCCCGGCGACCCGGTCCTCTCCCGTCTAAAGCGCGGGGGTATCCTACGTATATCCTCATGACGATCAACGCCATTGCCGTGGACGACGAGCCGCACGCCCTGCAGGTGATTGTGGCGCACGCGGCTAAAATTCCGTTGCTCAATCTCCGGGAAACCTTTACGGACCCGTTCCGGGCGCTGGAGTACGTGCACGCCAACCCCATTGATCTGATTTTTTTGGACATCAACATGCCTGATCTGAGCGGGCTCACTTTTATCCGAACCATCCGAAAGGCCGGAGTGACGGTTATCTTCACCACTGCTCACGCCCAATACGCCGTGGAGAGCTACGAGGTGGAAGTGGCCGACTATCTGCTTAAACCGTTTGGCTTTCCCCGCTTTCTGGAGGCAGTCACCAAAGTCCGGGAGCGGCTAAGCCACCGGCAACCAGCGCCTTCCTTCTTTTTTGTCAACACCGGCCGCGAACGCCACCGGGTGCGCTACGACGAGATCTGCTACCTGGAGGGAAGCGGCAACTACGTGATATACCACCTGGCGGATCGACGGTTGATGGTGCGCTCGACGCTCAAGGACACGCTGACCCAATTGTCGGCTGCGGACTTGATTCAAATTCAACGCCCGTACGCGGTTTCCCTGGCTCGGGTAGACAAAGTGCAGGACAACCACGTGTACGTAGGTGAAGCTCGATTAGCGATTGGTCCGACCTACAAAGAAGCATTTCAGGCGCGGATGGCAGACCTGAGCCAGGACTAAGCAATCAAAAAAAGGCGCATATTTTTGGCTTTCCGGGGATATTTTCTATTTTTTGTTGATCAACAGAATCACTACCTTCCGCCCTATGATCCATCTACGAAGAAATTTCTTAAAACGATGCGCCGCCCTGCTCGCCGGAAGCAGCTTAGCCAGTGCCGCCATTGCCCGACCTATGAAAAATCCTCCCTTTGTCCACAACGTATACTTCTGGATGAACAACCCAGATAGTGCCGAAGAACGAAGCAAGCTCGAGACCGGTATCAAAACTCTAAGCGGTATCAAACTGGTGAAAGGATTCCACTTGGGCAAGCCGGTTCCCAGCGAGCGCGAAGTGGTAGACGACAGCTACTCTTATCACCTGATGCTGCAATTTGCCAATCCGGAAGACCAGACTGCCTACCAGACCGCCCCGGTGCATGAGCAGTTTGTAGCTGACTGCAGTAGTTTGTGGAGTAAGGTATTGGTATACGACTCCAGTGCCGATTTGGTGTAGTTGCTCATCTGTCCGTTTCTTGATCGAGTTGCCGCTTTTGGAGCCTGTTTTTGGATGCAACAAGCCCATCTTGTGCTCAATGTTCTTAACGTGAGTAGTAAGAAAGGGTACAAATTTTTCAATTTGTTAATAAATCATCATATTGGTGCCTCAGGCAAGTGCATTTGTCCGAAGTGGCATAACCTCTTACCCTGGCGCCCGGTAATTTGGCAACCCACGACAAACGGTCGGGTTATCCTTTCACAGCGAAGCGTGCACGCCGAAAAGTATTTGATCTGGTGCGACCGGTCTACTATTTTAACAATGCCGCCTTCAGTCTAATTTTATCGCTTAACCTCCTTACCTATGAAAGATGCACTGCGATCAATGAGTTACACCACACTCTGTTGGCTGCTTGCCCTAGCGCCCGCGCCGACAGTAGCGCAACCGCAGTTGATAAGTAAGGCATCTGCAGCACAACTCAGCGCCGCTTCGCTTGGTCAACCCACCGCTAACCGCCCATTGCGCAGCATAGCATCTCCGGCAGCCGTTGAGCGCCCTATCACCGGTCGGATTACGGACGAATCAAACAACGAAGGACTGCCCGGAGTGAACATCGTGGTGAAGGGCACGACAGTGGGCACGGTCACCGACATCGACGGCAACTACCGCCTCAGCGTGCCCGACGACGCCGAAACCCTGGTGTTTTCTTCGGTAGGCTACACCACCCAGGAGGTAGCCATTGGCAACCAAAGCACCGTGGACTTAGCAATGGCTCCTGACGTTCAGTCGCTCTCCGAAGTGGTGGTGGTGGGCTACGGCACCCAGATGAAGCGCGACGTGACCGGCGCCATCGCTACCGTGAAGGCCGAAGAGCTGAGCAACTACAAAGCGGCGCCTTCTTTAGACCAAGCCTTGCAAGGACAAGCCGCCGGGGTGCAGGTAACTTCCAGCTCAGGCGTGCCCGGCGCGCCTACCCGGGTGCTGATTCGGGGCACCAACTCCATTTCATCGGGCACCGAGCCGCTGTGGATCATCGACGGGATGATCTTGAGCAACCAGGGAGGGAATGAACTGGGCGGTCTTGGACGAAGCGCTGGCACGGAACCACAGAACCCGTTAGCCACCATCAACCCCAACGACATCGAATCGATTGAGGTGCTCAAGGATGCTTCGGCCACGGCCATCTACGGCTCCCGGGGGGCCAACGGGGTTATTATCGTCACCACCAAATCAGGAAAAAGCGGGCAGGGCACCACCGACCTGAGCATCAACTACGGTATCACCGACGTGGTGCGGGGGCCGGAAGAGATCGGCTTTGTGGACGGACCCACCTGGCTTAGCTTGGTGGACCAGGCCCGCGCCAACCGCGGCCTTCCGGAATTTGAACCCAATGCGCTGTTCAACAACGCGCGCGACCCGACCGCAGTGCTGGACCGCAGCCAGATCGCCAACACCAACTGGTTCGACGAGGCACTGCGGCAGGGCAGCTTCATCGACGTGAACCTTTCCACCTCCAACGCAACCGAAAAGTCTAATTATTATCTGTCGGCCAACTACCGGGATGACGAGAGTATTTTGGAAGGCAACCGACTGCGGCGCTACGCCACCCGGGCCAACGTGGACTTTTATCCGGCGAAAAACTTTTCGGTGGGCTCGCGCATCAGTCTGAGCTATACCAACAACCAGCGGGCCCCCAACGGCGGCGCACCCAGCGGCAACTCCAACATTGCCCAGGGCGGCTACAACATGGCCAACTCCGGGGCGCTGCCCATCCTGCCCATTTTTCATCCGACCATCCGCGATGACGAGGGCAATCCCATCTTGTTTGATCCGTTGTCGGGCCGCAACCTTCGGGCCACCATCAACCGCAACAACTACATCAACGATCTGGAAACCTACCGGGCCATCGGTGGACTCAACCTGGACTATAAAATTCCGTTTGTTGAGGGCCTCTCTTTGCGTTCCGAACTGTCTTTCGATTTCCAGCAGGTCAGCAGCATTGAGTGGGCCAACACCGTGGTCCGCGAGGGCAGCAAGTATGCCTTCGATAACTCCGAAACGTTTCGCCGCCTGAACTACAACGCGTACGCTACCTACAACCGGGATTTTGGCACGCTGCACAGCATCAACGTGGTGGCCGGGGCCGAGTCTACCGAACAACAAACTCGCCGGAGAAACCTCGAAGCGCAGCAACTCTTTGGCGAGGCACAGGACTTGGGTTCGCCGGGCGAGCTGCAGCGGGCGTCGAACGGGCTGGGCGGCGAGCTCTACTTTAGGGGCTTCTTCGGGCGATTCAATTACAAGTTCAAGGATCGCTACCTGCTGGGCTTTAGCTACCGCCGCGATGCTTCTTCGGTGTTTGCCCCCGAAGAGCGCTGGGGCAACTTCCTGGCGGCGTCGGCCGGTTGGATTATTTCCGAAGAATCTTTTATGCAGAATTTAGGGCCGATTGAATTCCTGAAACTTCGCGCCAGCTTTGGGCAGACGGGCAACTCCGCCATTGACGCACTCGCTACCACAACGGGTTATGCCGGTTGGGGACGCTATGGCGACGTGGGGGCCGGGGACTTGCTCACGCGGATTGGAAACCAGAATATTACCTGGGAAACCACCAATGCCTATGATGTTGGTCTGGACTTTGAACTTATCGAGAACCGAATCAGCGGTTCGGTGGGTTACTACGTGCAGGATGCCACCGACCTGCTTCTTCAGGTGGAAGTACCGCAGTCGTCGGGTATCTTCACCAACTTACCGCGAATATGGGACAACATTGGCGACCTGCGCAACCAGGGGTTGGAGGTTACCCTCAATACCATCAACATCGATCAGGGAGGGTTTCAGTGGTCGAGCAGCTTCAACCTGACCACCAACCGGAATGAGGTGCTGAAACTCACCGGAGAGGAAGACGAAGAGATTTATAGCGTAGCGGGCAGCCCTTTGGTTACTCAAGTCGGCGAACCGGTTGGCTATTTCCGCCTGGCCGAATACGCGGGCATTGATCCCGTGGGTGGCTACGAACTGATCTACGAGATGGACCTGGAGCGCTTTGAGGAAACCGGCGAGCGGGTGCGCACCGGCAACGTTATTCCGGCCACCCGAGCCAATCTACAAGACCATCTGTTTGACTTTAAAGACAAAACCGGGCTCCCAACCTTTTTCGGCGGATTCACCAACAACTTCCGTTACAAGGGGCTGGAACTGTCGGCAGTGCTGGTGTTTTCGGGAGGCAACTATATCTACGACCTGGCCGAGCGCAATCAGGTTGACGTGGGCGGAGGAGGAGGCATTTTGCGGCAGGATATTGTGGGCAACACCTGGACCGAGAGCAACTCCAACGCCGAATGGCCCGAGCTGAGCTGGAACCAGCGCTACGACGTGATCAACGAGGACGGAACCATCACCGAAAACGAACGCTTCGACAACCAGCGCAACGGGCAGGTGCACGACAAGTTTCTAAAGAAGGGCGACTACGTGCGCATGCGCACCTTGCAACTGGCCTACAGCTTGCCCGCTTCGCTGATGGATCGCTGGAAAATGAGCGGCATCCGCGTCTACGTGTCGGCCAACAACCTGTTCACCCTCACCGGCTACGACGGCTACGACCCCGAGGCAGTAAGCCTGGGAAATGCCCAGAGTCGAAACCTGGGGCAAGGTTGGGTCGGTGTCACCCTGCCGCAAGTGCGCAGCTGGAACACCGGAGTCACCTTCTCATTTTAATCGCCTAACCATGCACAACATGAAACATATACGTTCGATTTTGTCCGCCATCGTACTGCTGGCCTTTTCATCAGCCTGCGACAACGAAGAATACTTTGATCTGGAACGTCCGGTGGAGGCCCCGTGGCAAAGCCTGGCCGACTTTGAAAAAGCCCCCATCGGGGCTTACTACGGGCTGTCGGGCAACGGCGGGTTTCGCACTATTTTTGCCCACGGGCGCATGGCAGGCGAACTCTATACTGACGGGGTGCGGCTGGCCCCGCCCACCGAAGGGTTCGAGCCCGACGGCGACGCCGAAGACATGTACGCCCGCACCACTGGCATGCAGATCGGACTCTTCGATAACGGAGTGTACAACAGCGGCTATTTCGCGGTAGGGTTCGCCAATGGAGCGCTAGACTTCATCGCCGAGAACAACGGTGAGCCGTTTGCCGGAGAAAAGCGGCCCGAAGAAGTGAACCGCATTCACGGCGAGTTGCGCTTTGTACGGGCCTACGCCTACTACTGGTTGGCGCGCGTCTATCTGCCTGCGTATCCTAATGACGAAAAGCGCATTCCCTTCCGCACCACGCAGGCCAAGAACTTTGCCGAAGCAAAGACCTCCGAACTGGGTTCGGCCAACGACGTGTACGCGCTGATTGTGGAAGACCTGCGCCAGGCCAAAGAACTGCTGCCCGAACGCTACGAAGAGGGCGTGAACGACCCGTCGTACGCCGACGGACGCGCCAACAAGTTTGCCGCCGCCGCCCTGCTGGCTAAGGTGCTGTTCCACATGGGGCCCGACCGCCACGCCGAAGCCCTGGCCGAACTCAATTTTGTGATCGACCAGAACGGCGGTGACTACACCTTGGCAGAAGATCCCATCGAGGCGTTTAACAAAACCGGCATAGAACGCGGCAGCGAGGTGATCTGGTACTATGCGCTGTGGGCGGGCGATGGCCTGGGCGGCTCGAGCAACTGGAAACATCCCGGTCGTTTCCAGGAGTATAATGCCAGCAATAGGTTTGCCAGTGGTCCCGGGTCGAACGGAAGCCGCTACATGCTCACCAGCAAAAGTTTCTTGCAGCAAGCCGATTGGGAAGATGCCAACGGTGAACTCACCGCCGAAGCAGTGGCCGATAAGCGGTTCAATCAGTTGTTCCTGCGCCTGTTGCCTTCAGTCCAAACCGACACCCTGGCGGAAAATATCTATCCCGAACCCAACGGCAACTTCAACACCACCGCTCCCTACGTGTGGAACGACCGCTACTACCGAGCGGGTGACCGCCTTACCAATTTGCCCATTTTGCGGCTGGCCGACATGTATCTGCTGCGGGCCATCATCCGCGCGCAGAGCGGCGACGTGGCCGGAGCCACCAACGACCTGAATGTGGTGCGCAACCGCGCGGGCATCGGCGACTTTGCCGGAGACGATTTAGAAGCTGCCATCCACACCGAGCGGTTCAAGGAGATGGCTTTTGAGGGCGACCGACTGTTCTATTTGCAGGCACTGCGCCTGCCCATTCCATCGGGCGACCGGGGCGGGGCGCCCGTTGCCTGGGACAGTCCGTTCTACTCTGAAGTGCCTGATTATGAAGTAAATGTGAACGAAGCGTACAATTGATTCAATACGCTAACGAAGGGAAGAGGTCAGCCAGGCTTCTTCCCTTTTCTATTTTTCAGTAGCTTGGCAAAAAGTTTGACGTAACATGATGGCTCGATTCGCTGGGGTAGGTTGGATGGCGGTGATAGGATGGCTTGCCGCTTGCGAAACCCCACCCGCGCATCCGGAAGATACTGCCGACAATACCACGACTCAGACTACCGCTCGCTTCGAGAAACTGCCCCGTGAACAAAGCGGCGTTCACTTTGCGAACCGGCTGCCGGAAGACCGCTATCGCAACATCCTGCTGTATCAGTACTACTACAACGGCGGGGGCGTGGCCGCGGGCGACGTGGACAACGACGGAGATACCGACCTGTTTTTCACGGGCAACACGGTGGCCAACAAGCTCTACCGCAACGAGGGCAATCTCGAGTTTCAGGACGTTTCCATCGCGGCGGGCATTGTCCCGGTTCAAGGAGCCAACTGGTGCACTGGGGTCACGATGGCCGACGTGAACGCCGACGGTTGGCTGGACATCTACGTGAGCCGCTCAGGTAACCTGCAACCCGAAAACCGCGAGAACCTGCTCTATATCAATCAGCAAGACGGTACTTTCCTGGAGCAAGCAAAAGTATACGGCCTGAACGACCCCGGCTACTCGGTGCAAGCCGCCTTCTTCGATTACGACCGCGACGGCGACCTGGACGTGTTTCTCATCAACCACGGCATGGAGTACTACGGACAGATTCCGCGGCAGAAATCCGGTGGGAGCGACCCTTTTATCGGGGATCGATTGTACCGTAACGACGCGGGGAAGTTCACCGACGTGAGTCAGGCAATGGGTATTCAGCGCAGCGCCGAAGGCTACGGTTTGGGCGTGGGCGTGGCCGACCTCAACAACGACGGCTGGGACGATATCTACGTGGCCAACGACTTCTTCGAGCACGATTATCTCTACCTCAACCGGGGGGAAGGCAAAGGCTTTCGGGAATCCCTCCACTCCGCCACTCGCCAAACCTCGTTCTTTAGCATGGGGGTGGATTTGGCCGATTTCAACAACGACGGCTGGCAGGACGTGGTGGTGCTCGACATGGCCGCCGAAGACCAGCAGCGGCAGAAGGCCAATATGGCGGGCATCAGCCGGGCCAAGTTCAGCGAACTTGTAGAGCAGGGTTACCACCACCAGTACATGTACAACAGTCTGCAACTGAACAACGGCCCGACGCCGGGTTCCTCGCCGAAAGAAAACAATGTCTCCTTTAGCAATATCGCCCGGATGGCGGGGGTGGCGCAAACCGACTGGAGCTGGGCCCCGCTGCTGGCTGACTTCGACAACGACGGCCACAAGGACCTGTTGATTACCAACGGACTCCGTAAGGACGTGCTCAACAACGATTTTATCTCGGGACTGGGCGAAGACCTGCAGCGGCTCAATACCGATTTCGTGAATTTGAGTCCCGAGGCCGCCCGGCAGCAACTGGACCGCATGCCCTCGCAGCCGGTGCCCAACTACCTGTTTCGCAATCAGGGTGATCTGACTTTTGAGAACCAAACCAAGGCCTGGGGACTGGGCGAGCCCACGTTCAGCAACGGAGCGGCTTACGCCGACCTGGACAACGACGGCGACCTGGATCTGGTGATCAACAACCTGGATAACTTTGCCAGCGTCTACGAAAACCGCTCGGCCTCGTCCGACGAGCGGTTTCTGCGCGTGAAGTTGCAAGGGAATGCCCAAAATCCCTTCGGAGTGGGCAGTAAAGTCACGATCTATCACGAAGGTAGCCTTCAGTTTCAGCAGCTTAGCCCGACGCGAGGCTTCCAGTCGTCGGTGGAGCCTATTTTACACTTTGGAGTGGGTGCCGGGGAAACGATCGACAGCCTGCGGGTGGAGTGGTACGACCGCAAAACCACGGTGCTCACCAACGTAGCCAGCAACCAGGTAGTCACCGTCGCCTATTCGCAGGCTGAAGACTCCTCAGAAAGACCGGCGGCCCCCCGTCGCTCGACGCTTTTTCAGGAAGTGACGGGCAAAGTAGGCCTGAATTTTAGCCATCGGGAAAAAGCCTACAACGACTTCGACTACGAGTTTCTGATTCCCCGCCAGTTTTCGCGGCAGGGTCCGGCCCTGGTTACGGGCGACGTGAACGGCGACGGGCAGGATGACGTGTTCGTGGGTGGGGCCCGGGGGCAGGCGGGGCAGCTGTTTCTGCAAACCGCGCGGGGCACCTTCACCAAGGCCGCGGCACAGCCCTGGAATCGGGATGCGGAGGGCGAAGACGTGCGCGCCTGCCTGCTCGATGCCGACCAGGATCAGGACCTCGATCTGTACGTGGGCCACGGCAGCAACGAATACGACAGTGGCTCCGTCTTGCTGCAGGATCACTTGTATCTGAACGACGGGCGGGGTGGGTTTCGCCGGGCTGACGAAGCGCTGCCCGACCTACGCACCAACACCGCCAGCGTGGAAGCCGGAGATTTTGATCAGGACGGCGACCTGGATTTGTTCGTGGGCGGGGGGGTGGCGTCTAAACGCTATCCCTACCCGGCACCGAGTTACCTGCTCGAAAACCAGGGGGGCACCTTTGTGGAGGCGACCGCGTCAAAAGCGCCCGATTTGCAGCAGCCCGGCATCGTCAACGACGCTCAGTGGACCGACTACAACCGAGATGGCTGGCCCGACCTGCTGGTGGTGGGCGAGTGGATGCCCATTCGCTTTTACACCAATCGGCAGGGGGTCTTGCAGCTCGACACCACCGTGACGTTGGAGCAGGACGGAGCGGCGTTAGCGCACTCCCAAACGGCCGGTTGGTGGCAGTCGGTTGCCTCCATGGACGTGGACGGCGACGGCAACCAGGATTATGTGTTGGGCAACGCCGGACGCAACCAGCGGTTTCGTCCTACCCGTGCGGAGCCGGTAGAACTCTTCGCCGGAGATTTTGATCAAAACGGCACCGGTGATCTGCTACTGGGCTACTACCAAGCGGGCAAACTGTATCCGGTGGCGGGCCGTGAAGACCTATCGGCCCAGATGCCATTGGTAAAAAAACTGTATCCCAACTATACCACCTACGCCCGGGCTACGGTGCCCGAGATGCTGACGCAGTTTCCGGGCAAAGCTCAACTGCACCGGCGGGCGCACACCTTTGAGCACATCTATCTCCGCAACGATGGTTCTGGAAAATTCATTCTGGAGGCGCTGCCGCCGCTGGCTCAGGTGGCATCGGTGCGGGCCATTGCGGTGCACGATGTGGACGGTGACGGCCAACAAGACGCCCTGCTGGTAGGCAACACCTACGAAATAGAAACCAAAACGCCCCGCAATGATGCCGGGGTGGGACTACTGCTGCTGGGAAACGGCTCCCGAGCGCTGGTGGCGGTTCCGCTACGTGAGAGCGGGTTCTACGCTCCGCACAACGCCCGCGGGGTGGCGTGGGTGAAAGGGAAGCAGGGAGCCAGGGTAGTGGTGGCTAACGACAATGATGCTTTGCAAGTATTTCAACTAACCCAATAAATGAAAATAGCCACTACTGGTTTTTCCAAGCAAATTTTACTGGGCATGACAAGCATAATGCTATTCGCAACCGCGGGTTTTTCGCAAACTGTTTTTAGCGTCCGCGACTTGGGAGCAACCGGCCACCGAGCAGACCTAGCCACCCAGGCGATTCAACAAACCATTGACACGGCGCACGCCCGGGGCGGCGGGGTGGTCTGGCTGCCCGCGGGCGACTACCTGTCCGGCACGCTGGTGCTGAAGAGCAACGTGACCCTACGGCTCGATCCGGGAGCTACGCTCTACGCCAGCCAGGACACCGCTGACTACAAGGTGCCCTTCAACATCTACAAAAATGACAACCCCCGTCAGCCGGTGCTGCTTTACGCTGAAGGAGCGCACCGCATCCGTATCGAGGGAGAGGGGCGCATCCACGGACAAGCCCGCCGGGTGTACCAAGACTTGGGTTCGGCTGATAGCTTTATTGCCGAAGAGACGGAAATTGCCCGGCAGACGGGCGTGGAAATGAAGATGTACCGCAAGGTGCCGCCCTACGTCTCACTGATCTACCTGGTGAGTTGCCAGGACGTCTCCATCGAGGGAGTACGCATTTTGGAGTCGGTCGACTGGACACTGCACGTGCAGTGGTGCGAACGGGTGAGCATCCGCAACTGCTTTATCCAGTCCAGTTTGGTGGCCGGAGTTAATGCCGACGGCATCGACGTGGACGGCTGCCGCGACGTGATTGTGTCCGATTGCGTGATTGCCACCGGCGACGACGCCATCGTGCTCAAGTCTACCCTAACCAACGGCCGCTACGAAGACTGCGCCAACGTAACCGTCACCAATTGCGTGCTCACCTCCACCTCGTCGGCCCTAAAAATCGGCACCGAAACCTACGGCGACTTCCGCCACATTGTGTTCACCAACTGCGTCATCAGCAACAGCAACCGGGGGCTGGGCATTATCGTGCGCGACGGCGGCCGGGTAAGCGACGTGATCGTCTCAAGCGTCACCATGGAGCTCAACCGCAAGCACTTCAACTGGTGGGGCAGCGCCGACCCCTTCTGGCTGGTGGTGCTCAAGCGCCGGGAAGATTCTAAGGTAGGAAGCATCGAAAACGTGCTGCTGAGTAACATCATCGCGCACGGACAGGGCACCAGCAAAATCATCGGTTTGGGTATTGAAAGTATCCGCAACATCACGTTGGACCAAGTGCAGTTGTTCATGCACTCCGAAACTATACCTGATAAACGCGCTACCCACGCCCTGGAGGTTGAGAATGCCAATGACCTGAGCATCGGCCGCATGCGGGTGCATTGGGACGAAGCTGCCGAAGAAAAATGGCAAAGTGCCCTGGCCGTAACCAATGTTCGCAGACTCACCGTCGATGACTTTCGCGGCCGGGCCGGAGGGGCTTCTGCATCATATTCGGTGATCGCGCTGCACAATGTGCGGGAGGCCGACGTGCAGGGCGTGGAGCCCACCGCAGCCACCGACGTACTTATTCAAGTGTCGGGTGAGCAAACCAAGGACGTGCACGTTGCCAACAATGATAGTCACCAGCGGGCAAAGCAGGAGGTCGTCCGCCAGCCCTAACTTCTCTGATTATGGCAACCCGGCGTAGAATAAACCCCTGATGAAAACTGATAAAAAGTTAACGCATCGAGGCACTGTTTGCATCTTAAACTACTGATAGTCAGGATGTTATAAAACTATAAATAATTAAATAAATTCCTTCCCGCCGGACTTTTTACGAACTGTTTTTTGTTCTTATTTTAAGTATAAAATCGAGCAAAATTATGGCAGAATTAGCAGTAGCATCTGGCGAAATTAGCACCCTGGAAATACCCCGCGAGTCCATTCCGGCCCAGGTATTCTTAAATCACTTTTTCGCCCTCAATTATCATATTCAGCACGACGAGCACGCGCATCAGTTGTCCGAACTGCCGTACCTGCAGCAGTTTGAGCCGCGGGTCGACGAGGCGGTGATGGCTTCGGTGCAGAAGCACCTGCTTAACAGTTGGAACACCGAGTACACCCTGCGCAGCAGTGCCCAGGCCGCCAACGAGAGTTACCTGCGGCATACCCTGCACTGGACGTTTCCGCAGGCGTTTTACAGCGTGCAGGAAAGTCTGCTGGCGGTGCTGCGGCTGCACGGCATCACTGCCCGGCAGCCTGATCGCGTCATTGCCGAAGGCGGCAAACTAGTTGCCCGGGGGGCTTATCCCCAAGCCGTGTCGTTTTACGCTACCGGGCATCCGAACCAGCCGCGGATGCGCCGCTTACCCTACGGTCGCTTGAATCCCAGCCTGCACCTGATCGCCAACGAGCCGGAAGCGCAGCGGCAGATCGGGCAGTTCTTGCGCACCACCCACCGGCAGCGGGCGCAGCAGGTGCGGCAAGCGGTGCAGGCTAACGAACAGATCGCACTGCGCACCCGCACGGGCAAGGTGCTCAAGCGCTTCGACGACCGGCACTGGCAGCAGATCAACTGGCGCATCGGCTACACCACGGTGTTTGACTTGTTATCACGGTTGCGCATCTCACCGGGCCACCGCGAGATTGAACGCTTCATCGAGGCCGACATTGATGTAGCGCTGTTTCACGAGTCGCTGCTGGGCATCGTGGAGTACCTGAACTTTGTGCACGAAGCCTACGTGGTGTGGGCCTTTGGCACCGATGCGTACCGGGAGTGGCTGAACGGGTTACCTGATTACCTGCGGGATGGGTTTGTTGCTGAGCGGTTTGGTCGGTGGATGGCGGGAGATGGAGAAAAGGGGTAAGGGCCTGATGCGTTGCGTTGGAGGCCCATTATCTTTTTCGCAACAAGTCAGCCGGGTACGTTCGGAAGCCCACCGCTACGGGCAGGTAAGTAAGCAGGGAACTGTTGAAAGCCTGACAGTAAATAAATTCCAGGTACAATGTTAGGGTTGAACTTAATTTCACGTCCATGCCGCTGCCTACGCTGAACAACATCACGTTGCGACTGTCGCTACCTATCGCTAGCTCTTCTTTGTCTATAGGATGAATCGAGGGCTGTGATAAAATACCGCAGCCCAATCCAGATATTAAATAGGGATCGATTTTACAGGAGGCATCCAGCAACAAAAAGCGGCCGTTGAGGTACAGTGATAGTAGTTCCGTATTGCTTTGAAGGTGAATGTTGGGATGCAGTTGACTGGAGGCAAACTTATGACGATTGTAGGCGAAGGTGGCCTGTATCAGTAGTCGAGGAGTTAGCTGGTATTCTATCCCACTGGTGGCATTGAACGCGGGAGAGACTTCAGCCTCAAATCCTCTCCGGGGGAACACAACGCTGGTACTACCGGTAAAGATAAACTTATCGACCACCCTCTTCTGTTGAGCCTTAGCCTCAAAATTGGTTGTTAGCGAGACCAACAAGCATACATAAAGTAGTTTCATATCAGTAGCGGATAATACGGTTGGCTTCTCTTATACCCGAAAAATGGGCTCCGTGTACGTAGCCATGAAATGCGGCTAGGGTGGCTTCCCCGGCAAAGTGAATGCGTCCCACCGGCTCAGCGATTGCGTCAAAAGCAGTAGGAACCGTGCCTACCGGCATATGGGCGTAAGAACCCAATGCGTAGGGGTCGGAACACCAAGACGAAATCATGATTTTCTCAAGCGCTATTTCTCGATGAGGGTAAGCCTGGTGAAGCATCTCTTGCCATCGTTGTGCAACGGTTTCTGGCGAATGCTCTTCTACCCATTTCCCTGACTGGCCGATGTGAAAAGCCACCAGTATGGGTTGGTCGGCAAAGTGATGGCCGTTGAGCACAATCTGAGCTGACTTTTGTAGCTGGTTTTGATAGGCATAGAAATCTGAATTTCCTGACCAGAACTTATCGGTAAAGCGCATCACGACTTTATTGAATAATCCTGTGCTGATTTTTGAAAACGAGGTGGTCTTGAACGCAGGGAGGGGCGGAAAAATTATTTTACGCTGTCGCAGAGTACTGATCGGGGTGGTCACCAGAACGTAATCGCCTTCCAGTGAAGTATGATCGGTTACCACTTCTACCCGGTTTGATTGGGTCTTGATTTCGCGTACCGGCTGGTTAAGCTGAACGTTGATGCCGGTTAGAAGCAGTCTGACCAAACGGTCGTAACCGTTCACTACCAGGTGTTCATCATCGGCTTCTTGCTCGTTGACCAAATACTGCAGCGTAGAAATATCCGTAAGATCATCACCGATGTCAGTAGCATAGCTGCTCTTGATGGTTTCTAGCAGGACTTGTTCTATGGTGGAAAGCTTTTCAGAAGCAAACATCTCTTGAAGGCACTGCGCCACCGAAATATCCGTGTTACTTCGTAGCAACTCGGTGATTATAGGCTTCTTGCGTTTCTCAAACTTCTTGTAGAATAGAAATAGCCGCAGCCTCCGGAGATTGTCTCCGTCAGCATCGTAGATTTTGACATTACCGTAACTAGTCTTTCGCGTTTCTATTCCAGCCGCGCTCCTCAATTTCCAGATAAGGTTTTTAGGATCATGTGCGTAGCTAATCCAATTAGCGCCCAGTTCCAGGGGGGTGCCCCAGTCGCGGTTGGTATGGATTCTTCCCCCAATACGATTTCGAGCTTCCACCACGACAACCTCATTCCCAGCAGCATGCAATTGTTGCGCCGCTGCTGCACCGGCCACACCGGCTCCCACGACAATAATTCTTTTGGCAGAACCGGAAGCTTTTGCGTGGGAGAATGCTGGCAAAGATAATGCGCCCAACGCCGATGCTTTTAAAAATTCTCTTCTTTGCATAATCATGTCTTTATGCAAAGGTTGAAAAAAACCAGCGCCGCTCCTTTGATAAATGTCACAAAAGGGTTTTAGCCCTAAGTCGGCTCAGCGTTTCTCGGGTGATCCCCAGGTAGGAAGAAAGGTGCGTGAGCGAAACACGTCGAAGGGTTTCGGGCTCATGCTCAAGGAGATAAAGATAGCGCTCCATGCTACTCATAAACTGTAGACCAAAAACTCTTTCTTCCAAAAAAGCAGTATACTCTTCAACAATCAACCGCACAAAGTTGCTCACCTGGATATTGGATGAAAGTAGCTTTTGTAGCGGGGCAAGATGGATAACAACCAAACGACAGTTTCCCAACAGTTCTATGCTTTCTTGGGAAGGGTTATTTAGATAGTTTTGAAAAGAACCCACTAATTCGTTCTCAAAAGCAAACCAGGTATTCACTTCCGTACCATCTTTGATATAGTAACCCCGAGCGGCTCCTTTTTGCAAGAAATACATATTGGGATGATAGTGCCCTTCCCGTATCAGCGTTTCTCCTTTGTGCCCATCTCGTATCGAAAGGTTTTTTTTGATTTCCTCTTTACCCACCGCATCAAAAATGGGCGAACTACAGTAGTGTTCTATGAATGCTACTAATGCTTCTTCTCTTTGCTGAGGGTCATCATTGAACATTGTAGCTGGTTAATTAAATCATCGGTAGTATACCGAAAACAATCCGTTCGCCAAAGCGATTCGCCGCACGTTACCCGAATAGCGATCAACGCTTCATTCATCCCGCAACGCCTCTACCGGGTTTTCCGAAGCAGCGCGAAGCGCCTGGGCGCTCACGCTAAGCCCGGCAACCAATAGGGCAATCGCTCCGGCGATGAGAAAAACGTCTGCTCCCAGGCCAATCCGATAAGCAAAGTCCTGTAAAAACCGCTCGGCAGCGTAGTAGATGATCGGACAGGCCACCACGAAGGCAATGGCGACTAGCCCGGCAAAGTTGCGCGACAACAGCACGATGATTTGCGTTACCGAGGCGCCCAGCACCTTGCGCACTCCAACTTCTTTGCGACGCAGTTGGGTAGCAAAGGCCGCCAGCGCCAACAGGCCAAGCGAGGCGAGTACTACTGCAATTCCGGCGAACAGCGTGGCGGTGAAGCCCAATCGCTCCTGGGTGCGGTACATCTTGTCAAACTCAGCGTCGAGAAAGTAATAATCAAACGGTTCGTAGGGATTCAGTGACTGGTAAGCGGCCTCGAGCACGGCCAAACCCTCAGTGGTGCGGCCCGGTTGCAGACGCACGGCGATGTGACCGTAGTAATACTCATCACCGAGGTAGCAAAAGTGGATCATGGGTTGAATCTTCTCCTGCAGCGATTGATAGTGATAATCTTCTACCACTCCCACCACCGGAAAAAGCGTTTTGTCTCCGCTTGCCATCAAAGATTTGTCGCTGATATCCTGCCAGCCGAAGGCTTTCAGGGCAGTTTCGTTGATGATTACCGCGAAGCCGCTGTTGGGAGCCACCGCGGGTAAGGGGAAACCGCCCGCGATCATGTTCATTCCTAATGTCTCGAAGTAACCTTCCCCCACCGTCACCTGCCGCAAACTAATGGGTTCCTGCGTTGGGGTTTGGCTATCCCGAAAGCTGTTATAATTGTGATCGTATTGCCCAGGTAATTTTTCGGCGAAAGCAAGGTCCACCACCGCACTTTCGTTCTTCAGTCGGTCGATCATCGTCTTAATCGCGGATGTTGCCTGCTTTTCGCTCTCGAAGCCGTAGTTATCGTACCACACTGAAAAACCAACCACGTTCTCCTGGTCAAACCGTAAATCCTGCGATTGCATAAACTGGATTTGCCGCCAGATCACCACCGTGCCGGCAATCAGCACAATGGAGGCCACGTATTGCACCACAATAAGGCTCTGTTGCAACCAGTGCCCCGTCCCGCGGTGTCGGTGCCCCTTTAGCGAAGCCACCGGCGACCAGCGCGAAACGAACAGGGCCGGGCACATGCCCGCCAGCAAACCAACCAGCAGCCCTCCGCCGAGCAACGCACCCAATAGGGGCAAGTTTTGCCAGTAGCGGAAGGTGAGCGGCAGGTCGAAGTAGCGATTGAACCACGGCAGCGTGCCGTGAACGAGCAAAATGCCCACGACCAGGGCCAGCAGTGTGGTCAGCAGGGATTCGGTCAGAAATTGCCCGATCAATTGGCTTCGCCGCGAGCCCAATGCTTTGCGTACTCCAATTTCCCGGGTGCGCAGCAGTGATTGGGCGGTTGCCAGGTTCATAAAGTTCACGCTGGCGATGAGCAGGGTGAGGGTGGCAATCAGGCTCAGCAGGTTGATGATCGGCTGGTTGTCGGTGTCGAAGGCGCGCAGGTCAGCTAGGGGGCGTAGGTGCAGTTGAATGTCCGCACTTTTTTCGTTCGAGTAGTGGCGCGTTTTGAAGGCCAGTAGCTTTTCAGATAGCGCTGCCGGGCTAGCATGATCGGATAGTTTCACGAAGCCCATCATGAAGGTATCGTACCAGGTAGGGTCTTTAGCCATCCAGTCGGGAGCGTTGGCCCAGGGCAGCAGAGCCTCAAATTGCAATGAAGAATTGGCCGGTGGATCAGCCAGCACCGCCCCCACCGTGAATTGACGCTCGTCGTTGACCACCGCCAACGTTTTTCCCACGGCTTCCGCGTTGCCAAACAGTTTTTTAGCAACCGATTCGGTGAGCACGATGCGGTTGGCGGTGGTCAGGGTCTGCCGAAGATCACCCGCTACCACGCCAAAGTCGAACAGCTCGGCAAAGCCCGAATCCACGAAGTGCACCAGTGGGTTGGCGGTGTGATCCTGGTAGCGCAGGCGAATCTGGTTGGGAGCAAAAAAGCGGGTGCCCGCCACCACCTCGGGAATTTCTTCGAGCAGCGTGGGCACCACCGGCACCGGAGTGAGATCATAGGCATCGGTTTCACCGTTTTGCACCGTTTGTTCGCCCAGGCGGTAGATTTGGTCGTGTTGGGGATGAAAGGTATCGAACGATTGCTCGTAGCGAACGATCAAGAACAACACCATGGCGGCCGCCATACCAATGGCCAGTCCGAAAATGTTGAGCAGGGCGTAGCCTCGGTACCTGAGCAGGTTGCGAAAGCCGGTTTTGAAGTAGTTGCGGTACATAGCGGGAGATTGGTTGGATACTAAACGGTTGAGGGTTAGTGGACGAATGATGGCGGGGCGAAAGAGCAGCAGCACGTCGCGGATGTAGTGCCCCTGGGCTTTGCGGTGGCTCATGTGCGGAAGTCGTTCTTCGTACAGCTCTTGCAGATCGCCTTCTAGGTCTTCCCTGAAGTCGGGATGGCAGTAGGCGCGAAAGAAGCGACGCGCCCAGGTTGGAGGATTATCTTTCATGCGAAAGCCGGTTAAAAATCAAAAGCAATTTTAGGGATGGCCCGCCAGAGTTGCAGTCGGGTTTCTTTTGCCTCGGTGAGCGCTTGTTTGCCGTAGGGCGACACGGTGAAGTAACGCTTGCGTTTGCCGCCCCGCACCCGGGTGGTTTCACCCAGACGAGAAGTCAGAAACCCCTTGTTTTCCATGCGCCGCAGCGCCGATTGCAGCGCGCCCACGCTCACCGAGCGGTTTAGGCGTTCCTCGATGTCGTGCTTGATCGCTACTCCGTAAGCCTCGTCGTAGAGCACCGCGACGGTGAGCAGTACGATCTCTTCAAATTCACCCAAGTGCGTTCGATCCATGCTCATTGCTATAAATTTCCTAAATGTAGTTATTATCAATCAAAATTCCTATTGCAAAGCAGCCGTCGTGTGCGTATTTTGAGGAATTATGATTCGTAACCGGATTATCGGTAGGGACAGATTGCGTACATGATTAGCGTGATGTCAATACGTATAGCTTTTTATACTTCTAAATTCATTATTCCTTGTTCGGTGTTCGATGTTTTTGAATATCGAACACCGAACAAGGAATTTCGAATGATGAAGTGATAAAAAACTGCCCCACTAGTTATGTATCAGATTGCAACCTGTCCCTACCGATAATCAACTGATACAGTCTACCCCCACCAACCCACTAAAAAATGCCTAACCCCCGACGTACCTTTCTCAAAACCTTGTCCGGCAGCGCCCTGGCCACCGCCGCCATCAGCCCTGCCACCGTCTTCGCTCGATCTTCTTCCGCGCCCCCCAGCGATCAGGTGAACATTGCCGTGGTGGGCGTCAACAGCATCGGCTGGGCCAATTTGCAGTCGCACCTGCGGGTGCCCGGCGTCAAGTGCGTGGCGCTGTGCGACGTGGACCAGCGCGTGCTTGACCGCCGCATCGCCGACACCGAAAAGATCACGGGCTACCGCCCGAAGGGCTACACCGACTTCCGCAAACTCTACGAGCATCCCGACCTCGACGCGGTGGTGCTGGGCACGCCCGACCACTGGCACGCCCTGCAAACCATCTACGCCTGCCAGGCTGGGCTCGACGTGTACGTGGAAAAACCGCTGGCCAACTCCATCGAAGAGTGCCGGGTGATTGCCGACGCGGTGAAAAAATACGGTCGCGTGGTGCAGGTGGGCCAGCAGCAACGCAGCAGCACCCACTGGCAGCCCGCCATGAAACGCATTCGCGACGGCGAACTGGGGCGCGTGAACTTCGTGCGGGCTTGGAACCACAGTGGAGTAGACCGCATCGTGCAACCCAAACCAGACACGGCGGCCCCGCCCGAGGTCGACTATAAAATGTGGCTGGGCCCCGCCCCGGATCGTCCGTTTAACGAAAACCGCTTCCACGGCTCGTTCCGTTGGTACTGGGACTATGCCGGGGGCAAGATGACCGACTGGGGCGTGCACCTCATCGACATGGTGCTGTTGGGCATGGACGTGGCCGCTCCCAACGCCGTGATGGCCTCGGGTGGCAAACTGGCCGATCCCGATAGCGCCATGGAAACTCCCGACACCATGAGCGCTAGCTACGAGTTCGACGATTTTATTATGGTCTGGGAGCACAACATGATCAATCCGGAGGGACCGTACCAGAAAGACCACGGCATCGAGTTCGTAGGCGAAAAGGGACGCATGGTGATCGACCGCCGCGGTTGGGAAATCTTTCCGGTGATGAAGCGCGCCGACGACGGGACCGAACGCTACGCGATGGAGAAGATGCCCTACCAGCCCCGCACCGGTGACCCGCGCGACGCGCACGCCCAAAACTTCGTCGATTGTATCCGATCGCGCGAGCAGCCGGTGTGTCCTATTGAGATCGGCAGCAACGTGGCCGTGGTGGCGCACTTGGGCAACATCGCCTACCGCCTGGGCCGCAAAATCTACTGGGACAAGGCAAAGGGCACGTTTAAGAACGATAGCGACGCCGAAGCAATGGTTGCTGCGCAGTACTACAATGGGTGGAAGCTGTCGGTGTGAAAAGAATGATTGAATGACAGAAGGATTGAATGAAGGTGAAATGATGATGAACTTACTAGAGAAGCTAAGCACCGAAGACTACATCCGCCTTGAGGATGAAACCGGTCTGAAGCACGAGTACCACGACGGATGGGTGGTGGCTATGTCGGGCGTCACCGAAGAGCATGATTTGGTGGCATCGGCCATTCGAAACTTACTATGGAACTGTTTAAAGAAAAAAGGCTGTCGCATTTACAGCAGTGATATTCGCGTATTTGTGCTGGAATGTAACAAGCTCGTGTATCCTGATGCGACAGTGATCTGTGGCGAATCGCAGCGGCACAAGCTGCCCCGCGGTTCTTATGCCCTTACCAATCCCTCAGCAATTGTTGAGGTGTCGTCCGAGGGCACGGTGAAGTACGATCAGGAAGAAAAGTACAGCTGTTACCAGTCCTTGGAGTCGTTTCGCGAGTACCTGCTCGTCGCGCCGGATCAGGTTCGGGTAGAAATTCGGAAGAAGAATCCGGAGGGCAGTTGGCAAACCGCAGTATATGATCAGCTTGACCAAACAGTAGAAGTATTGGGATGCACAATAAATCTTCGGCAGATTTACGAAGAAATCAACCTCTGAGTGTCGGTGGCGATCCCTACGCAAAAATCCGTACTTTACCGATCTTTTTCTACTAATCTGAACCCACTCATGACCACCGAAGAAATCAAACAAGAAATTGCCAACCATCCCGCCGTCAAGGTGAAGGTGGCCGTCACCGACATGGACGGGGTATTGCGTGGCAAGGTGATGCACCGCGACAAGTTTTTATCGGCCCTCGACGGGGGCTTCGGCTTCTGTAGTGTGGTGTTTGGCTGGGATGCCATCGACACCGCCTACGACAACGCGAAGTTCACCGGCTGGCACACCGGCTACCCCGACGTAGACGCCCAACTGGACCCGAGCACCTACCGAAAAATTCCTTGGGAAGATGACCTACCCTTTTTTCTGGGCGACTTCAGCGGCGGGAGGGGGGAAACGATTTGTCCGCGCAGCTTGCTCAAACGTGTCCGGCAGCAGGCCGTAGACGCGGGCTACGCGCCGCAGTTCTCGCAGGAGTTCGAGTGGTTCAACTTTGCCGAAACCTCCGAAGGCTTGGAAGAGAAATCGTTCACGCGTATCCAGCCCCTCACCTCGGGCATGTTCGGCTACTCGCTGCTGCGCAGCTCGATGAACAGTCCGTACTTCAACGACCTGTTCGACCTAATGCTGCGCTTTGACGTGCCCCTGGAAGGGCTGCACACCGAAACCGGACCGGGCGTCTACGAAGTGGCCATCTTGTACGGCGACATCCTGGAGTCGGCCGACCGGGCGGTGCTCTTCAAGGCCGGAGCCAAAGAAATTGCCCAGCAGCACGGCATTATGGCTAGCTTCATGGCCAAGTGGGACGCCAAGCTGCCCGGCTGCAGCGGTCACGTGCACCAGAGCCTGTGGGATGAAAAGAAGGAACAAAACCTGTTCTACGACGAGCAGGCCGACGGTGGCATGTCGGAGCTGATGCGCAGCTACGTGG
This sequence comes from Cyclobacteriaceae bacterium, assembly GCA_965217305.1. Classification (GTDB taxonomy): domain Bacteria; phylum Bacteroidota; class Bacteroidia; order Cytophagales; family Cyclobacteriaceae; genus Tunicatimonas. The sequence goes on along the minus strand of CBDCHN010000011.1, from coordinate 1,404,328 downwards.
CGGGGCAACTGCACTGTTTGCCGCACATTCTGCCGATGTACGCCCCCACCGTCAACAGCTATAAACGCCTCACCGAAGGGGCCTGGGCGCCCACCACCGCCACCTGGGGCGTTGACAACCGCACCACCGCCCTGCGCACCCTGGCCGGAGGCAAAAAATCGACCCGCCTGGAAACCCGCGTGCCCGGCTCCGACGTGAACCCCTACCTGGCCATGGCCGCCTGCCTGGCCAGCGGACTGTACGGCATCCAACACCAACTCACGCTCGACCAGCCGCCCACCACCGGCAGCGGCTACGAGGACAAGGAGGCCGAAGCGTTGCCGCCCGACCTGCACGCGGCCAACCAAGCGATGAAAGATTCGGAGCTGCCCGCCAAACTCTTCGGAGCCGACTTTGTTGATCACTTTGTGCGCACCCGCGAATGGGAGTGGCGGCAGTTCTCGCAGGCCGTCACCGACTGGGAAGTGAAACGTTACTTCGAGGTTATTTAAACGCAATCGCGAGGTCGTGCCGCATTGAACCAATCAGACGCTTATTTCCTGCAAACGATTGCTTCAACAATAAAGCAAGAACTGACCCGACCGAAGCGATCTTTGACAATCAACCGAAAACTACTTCACGCAACTACTCACTCATTTGCAACCTCCATGATCTACCAATTCAACTTTCTCACCGTGATCCGCTTCGGCGAAGGATCCGTTCGAGAACTCGGCCCTTACCTCAAGGCGCAGGGTTGCCAGCGTCCGCTACTGGTCACCGATGCCCAAGTGGCCGACCTGGACTTCTTTCGCAAGATTGCCGAAGGCTTGCTGCTCGAGGGGCTGCAACCCGAGGTGTTTGCGCACATCTCTAAAAATCCGGTGAAGTCTGACGTGTTGCGGGGCAACGAAGCCTATCAGCAGCACAACGGCGACGCCATTGTGGGCATTGGGGGCGGCGCCGCGATGGATGTGGCCCGCGCTATCGCGTTGAGCATCAACAACCGCCGCGACCTGTTCGATTACGATGATTTGCAGGGTGGTGACCAGTACGTGACCGAGCCCATTCCGTTGTTCGTGACCGTGCCCACCACCGCGGGCACCGGCAGCGAGGTGGGCCGCAGCGCCGTGATCTCGGAAGACGACACCAAGAAAAAGCGCATTCTGTTTCACCCCACCCTGATGGCGCAACGCGTGTTCGCCGACCCCGAACTCACCTACGGTTTGCCGCCCGCCATCACGGCAGCCACCGGCATGGACGCCCTGACGCATAACCTGGAAGCCTATCTGGCTAAGAACTACCACCCGATGGCCAATGGCATCGCCCTGGAAGGCATTCGCCTGATTGTGCGGGCGCTCGAACCCGCCGTGAACCGGCCCGACCCGGTGTCGCGGGCCGACATGCTATTGGCCTCGCTGATGGGGGCGGTGGCCTTCCAGAAGGGGCTGGGCGTGGTGCACTCGATGGCGCACCCGCTGTCGTCGCTGCTCGACATGCACCACGGACTGGCCAACGCCGTCTGTTTGCCCTACGGACTGCAGTTTAACCGGCGGGGCAGCGAGTACCGTTTTGTAGACATCGCCCAAGCGATGGGGCTCAAGGAGCATACCGGCGAAGCCGTGGTACAAGATGTGCGCCGCCTCATTAAAAATATCGGCTTGCCCGCCCACCTGAGCGAAGTGGGAGTGAAGTCTGAGCATATCGACACGCTCACTGACTTGGCCGTCGATGACTTTGCTCACCCCAACAACCCCAAGCCGGTGACGCGCGACGATTTTCACCGGCTCTACACCGAGGCGCTATGATCCACCTGGGAGTGACGGCCTGCCTGATGTATCCGGATCCGAAGCGCACCTACTTTTCGGCCAAGCACTTGTGCTACCTGGAGCGCGACATGGCCCGCTACCTGTACCGCCCCCATGTGTTGCCGGTGCTTATTCCTGACCTGGAAGGCTCGATGTTGGACGAACTACTGGCCCAGTTCGACGGCTTTGTGTTTCAGGGGGGGGCCGACTTGGCTCCCCAAACCTTCGGAGAAGAACCCATCGGCCCGTGGCTCGGCGACCCCTTCCGCGATGCTTACGAGATGCGAATACTGAAGTACGCCATGGAGCACGAGAAGCCGGTGTTCGGCATTTGCCGGGGCTTTCAGCTAATGAACGCTTACTTCGGCGGCACGCTGTACCAGGATATTGCCACCCAGCGGTCCGACGCCCGCCTACACCGCGACGCGGTGTTGTATGACCAACTGCACCACGAAATAGTGCTGACCGAAGGAGGCTTACTAGACCGTCTGCAGGGCGAAGAAGTAGTGCGCACTGTCAACTCGGTGCACCACCAGGCGGTGAAGGATTTAGGAGATAATCTAGAAGTGCTGGCTACCTCGGCTGAAGACGGTTTGGTAGAAGCTTTTCAGTGGAACCGAGCCGAAGCGGGCAAGGTGATGGGCGTGCAGTGGCACCCCGAGTTCTTTGCTAATTCGCAAACGCCACTGATGGATGGTAATAAGGTGTATGAGCGATTTTTGGGATTTTGCATTTCAAACGATGACTGTTAAGTTGGTTGATAGTTACTCATAAACCCAAAAGTAGGAAGCGCGTTCCACCACCTCTATAGCCCCATAACCCCATAGCCCAGTGTTTAAACACTGGGCTATGGGGTTATGGGGCTGACCGCATCGAAAACACGTACTGAATTTCATCGTTTGTATCGTAAAACTCTACTATAGCCTCATGAACATCACCAACCCCGCCACCGGCACCCTGATCACCACCGTTGAGGAAGATACCTCAGAGACCATTGAAAAAAAGTCCACCCAGGTGCGCCAGGGGCAGATCGAGTGGGCCGCTACTCCACTGTCCGAACGGCTGGACGCCCTCCGGCAGTTCTCGGAGCTACTCGCCTCCGAAGCGGACGAGCTGGCCCGCACGCTCACCCGCGAGATGGGTAAGCCGCTCAACCAAGCGCACAACGAACTGCGCGGCGCGCAGGGACGCATCGCGTATTTTCTGGAAAATGCGGAACGCTGGCTGGCCGACGAAACCGTGCAACAAACCGACGACCTCACCGAAAAAATCGTCTACGAGCCCCTGGGCGTGGTGGCCAACATCTCGGCCTGGAACTATCCCTACCTGGTGGGCGTCAACGTGTTCGTTCCGGCCCTGCTGGCGGGCAACGGGGTGCTCTATAAACCCTCGGAGTATACTACCCTTACCGGAATCAAGATCGGCGAGCTACTGCATCAGGCGGGCGTGTTGCAGGATGCCTTTCAGGTGGTAGTCGGCGGAGCCGAGGCCGGAAAAGTCCTGTTGGAACTGCCGCTCGACGGCTACTTCTTCACGGGTTCGTACCGCACGGGCCGCAGCATTTACGAAGCGGTGGCTCCGAGGATGGTGCCCTGTCAGTTGGAGTTGGGCGGCAAAGACCCGTTGTACGTTTCGGCCGACAACCAGAATATCAAGAAAGTGGCCCAAGCCGCGGCCGAAGGGGCCTTTTATAACAACGGACAAAGCTGCTGCGCCGTGGAGCGCATTTACGTGCATCAAGCGCTGTACCCGGCATTTATCGAAGCGTTCGTTAGTGAGGTAAAGCAATTCCGGGTGGGCAATCCCGAAAAAGAAGGCGTATTTATTGGTCCGCTGGCCCGCCCCGAGCAGCTCGACGCGCTCAAACAGCAGGTGCAGGATGCCGTAGACCAGGGGGCAGAGCTACTTACCGGTGGTGCGCCGATAGAAGGAGATGGTTACTACTTCGCGCCTACGGTGCTCACCAACGTGCACCACGAGATGCGGGTGATGCGCGAAGAATCGTTCGGTCCCATCATCGGCGTGCAGTCAGTGACCGACGACGAGGAGGCCGTATTTCTGATGCAGGACACCGACTACGGACTCACCGCCGCCGTGTACTGCGATCACCAGGAAGTAGCCGAAGAAATTCTGGCCCAAATCAACAGCGGCTCGGCCTACTGGAACTGCTGCGACCGGGTAAGTGCCACGCTGCCGTGGTCGGGCCGGGGCCACTCGGGCATCGGCACCACGCTGTCGTACCAGGGCATCCGCACATTCACCAAGCCGAAGGCGTATCACTTGCGACCAACGAAATAGTGATTTTACTGTCGCTCTAGTACTGCGCACTCACTTTTCGCAAAAGGGAACGTTGAAACATAATCATGCCCGGTGTCACTGCCACTGCACCACCACCCCGAAGTAAACCGTGCGCTGCGAAAACAGTTCGTGAAACTCCGTTGAGTAATCCCGATTATGGTTTACCGCCCGCACATTGCGGTTATTCAGCAGGTTGTTGACACTGCCGAACGCCACCGCCGACAGCTTCTCCGACAGCGGCCACACCCGGGCCAGGTTGATGTCCACCGTGTTGTAGTCGGGCAAGCGTAGCGATTGATCCATAGGAGCGTACTGCGGCGCGTATACTTGCAAATCGTCGTCCCAACTGCGACCCGTCACCGGGGCGTAGTAGGTGCCCTGCCGGTGCAAAAAGATGGTGCTGAGCGTCCACTGCGGCGCAAACTGGTAGGAAGCGCTGCCTCGCACAAAATAATTGAGATCGTAGGATGACGCGTGCGACCCGGCTTCGTCCTGCACCGTGGCATTTAAATACGTGTACGACACCTGGGTGCGCAGCTTGGGCGACCAGCGCACGTCGGCGGCCACCTCGGCTCCGTAGATACGGTCCTGTCCGCTTCCTCGCTGGGTATTTTTGCCGAACACCGCCGCCGACAGAGTTTTTCCTTTCTTCTCGTACGCATAATCCAGCGAAAGCTGGTTGCTGCGGTAGAAATTGTCGGCGCTTTCTCCCTGGGGAATCACGTACTGGTGGTAGCGCCCGGCCGACAGCGTGAGGCGTTGGCGATCATCCAACTGATAGTTTGTATTGAATTGGTAGCTCACGTAGCTTTCCTGACCCGCCAGCGGCAGGTTTTTGCGCACTCCGCCCCCGAACGTCCAGCGCTCGTTGGGCAGGTACTTGCCGTAGGCGTAGGCTTCGGGCACCCGCGCGGTTTGCGTGGCCCGGTAGTCGTAGGCGGGGTGCTGCGGCGCGGTGGCGTAGTCAAACACCGGCACCTTTCCGTGGCTGGTGGCCCGGCGGGCGTCGTAGGTGAGCCCGGTTTTGAGCGTCCAGGTCTCCCAGCGGCGGGTGTAGTTAGCCGACAAATAAATGTCGCGGTTGCGCAAGTCAATGTCCAGGTTGCCCATCGCGAAGCGCATTCGGCTGGCGCTGAATCCACCGTTAAGGGCCAGCGTGGCGCGCTCGTACTGCGTCCGGAAGTTGGCCACCGTGAAGTTGCGCTGCTTGCGCTGCCGAAACGTGCCCTCGCCCGAGGGATACCGACTGGCAAAGCGGTACTGCTCGCTCACCGCGTAGTTGAATATTTTTAGGGTAGACCGCTCGCCCAGCGCGTGCACGTAGTGCGCCCCGAAGTCCAGCGTCTGAAAGTGCTTGAGGTCACTCAGCGCCCGGCGATTGATTCGCTGGAGCAAGCCGGAAGGTTGGTAGTTGCTAAACAGCGACAAGCCCGCCTTTTTCCCAACCGGTAGCGCGGCGTAGGCTCCCAGGTTGGCCGGAGACAGCGCCAGGCTGCCGCTCGCTCGTTCGGGAAGACGATCTACGGTTTGCAGGGAGATCAGTCCGGCCGAGGCGTTGCCAAACTCCAGCGGCGGATTGCTCGGAAACACCTGCAATGCTTGAATGATGCTGGCGTTGAAAATGCTAAAGGTGCCGATGCCGTTGAGTTGGGCGAAGCGCACCGCGTCGTAGATCGGCACGTCGTTCAGGAATATGCCCGTTTGGGTCGGACTGCTACCGCGCAAGCTGATATTGGCCGACTCGTCTAGCGTGGTGGCGGCTGGTAAAGAATTCACCGCCAGCAGCGGATCGCCCTTGGCATTGGGGTTGGTATAGATTTCCAACTGCTCGATCTTTTTGACGCTGAACTCTTCGGCCGCCAGGCTAGACGCTCGCACGGTCACCGTTTCCATGTCCGGCGCGAAGGCGGTCATGTTCATAACTAGGTCCGGTTGGGCGATATTCACTGGCACAACTTGCTCCTGATAGCCCACGAATGTCACCATCAGGCTGTCGTTGCTCGCAAGGGTTAGTGAAAATTCACCCCGTTCATTGGTACTGGCGCCGTTTTTCCAGTTGGAAAGGGAGTATACATTGGCGCCCGGCAGGGGTTCTTGCGTGGTGGCGTCGAGCACCCGGCCGTTGATGGATACGGTTTGCTGGGCGAGGGCGGAAATGTACAAGCCAGTGAAGATGAGTAATGAGGCTAGCATTTTCATAATGGGGCGGTCGTTTGTTTCACTTTATACTTTTGCACTTTTTTCATTCCATTCTGGTAGGTATAGACCATAAATCCGACCATAATGATCATCCCCAAAACCGAGGGTAGATACTGACTGTGGGGTTGATACTGTTTCAGCACCGTTCCGGCGAAGGCGGATAACAGCCCACTAAAAGCACTGATCATTTTGTAGATATGCTCATAAAGCCAAATCCGTTGCGCTGCGTAAACTTCTCGCGGAATCAGGTACCGCAGGAGGTCGTATAGAACTACGAAAAACATGGCCCCCACCGTGCTGTAGATGACAACCGGCGACCAGATCATTCCAATTGAGTGGAAGAAATAGAGAAAGTAGGCCAGGGTAGATAGACTGACTAAGGCGACGATAATGTCTAACACTCGGGGCACGTTCGATTTGAACTTCAGTGCCCGGTATCCTGAGAAGGAAACGTAGCCCGTTAAGACGGTGATGACGAGCAAGAAAGTGTTTCGTCCGAAGACGAACACACCGATCAGACCCGTTGCGATAACAACTGAGACCAAGACTAAGAAATAATTTCCGAGTTTGGTATGAACGCTACCCCCCTTGGCGGTTAACAAAGCGGCTAATCCGAGCACCAGCGCGACTATTCCGGCTGAGACGTGCAATACAATATTTAGCGTGTGTAGCGTTTCCATCGTTTTATTATGGGGGCACTGTTGGATTTAACTTTGTCTAAATTTCCAGAGCGCGTTTGAAATCTTCCCAACGCGCTCTGAAAAACTTTCCCCTACTGCGCCGAAGCCTGCGCCTTAGGGAGCAGTTTGTACTTTACCCAACCAAAATCAGGTTCCACTTCCAGCGCTTTGGTGAATGTTTCGGCGGCTTCCGCAGGGAGGCCAGCCTTCTGGTAGGCTTGCCCTAACCAGGCCAGGGCGTCCAGGTACTGCCAGTTGCTAGCGTGATCGGGCTGGGCTTCGTAGTGCTGCACGGCTTTTTCATAAGCGATTATCGCCTCGTCTACGTCGCCGCCGAACATTTCGGGGGTAAAGAGCAGCGAGCCGCCGCGCTGCATCCAGGCTTCAGGGCTTTCCGGATCGGCTTTCAGAGCACGTTCTACCAGCTTTTCGCTTCGCGGACCCAAATACATCGCTTTCCAATTGTTGAAAGCCATTGTCGCTCCGTTGAGGCGGGCCATTTTGGCCAGCGAGCGGGCGTCGGTTTTGTCTTGATCCAGCAGCGTCTCCAGGTTTTCTTCCAGGTCATCGGCTACCGCATCGTAGGTGGCTTCGTCTTGGTTGGCCAGGGCGTAGACGAGTAGGCCGATTTGCGCTTCGGTGCGGGCGGTGAGTTTCTGCGTCTCATCCAGTGAAGCGTCTTGCTCTATCTTTTGGATGGCCTGCTCCCAGGGAGCTTTGCTGGCCGTGAGGTAGCCGCGGTAGAACAGTTTTTGTACTTCGGTGCTCACCTGGGCAAACGTGGGCAAGGCGAACAGGGCAATCAATGCGGTGCTTAATACTATCGTTTTCATAATCGTTGGGTTTTGGTGAATGAATGCTTCAAAGAACGGGGTACCGGAGAAGAGCGAGAAATTTGGTTGACGAAGCGCAGCAGCGGGTTGACAAAATGAAACTTGAAAACCGTTATAATCTGATTTTCAGTACGTTATGTGTTTTTGGAAAGTTGAAGGCCGAAAGCGTTACCCGATTCACGCTTGATCCATCTCCACCTGCGTCTTGTCAACCGCCCGGTGCATTTGGTCAATGAATGTTTTCTGCGTACTTTTTCTAGCGCAACTTTGGCATGATGAAACTATCTCCGTTTGCTTCCCTTCGCGCTTCTGCCGCCTACCGCTTCGTGGTTCGCTACCGGCTCTACCATATTCCGTTCTGGGTCGGCTACCAGTTGTTCTGGACGGTGCTGTTCAACAGCGAAAACATATTCACGTGGGTCACGGCGATTTTTGTGGTAGTACTATCCGTTGCCCAGGCTACCGGGGCCTACTTGAACATTTACTACTTCATTCCGACGTTTTTGCGTAAGCAGCGCTACGGCCGGTACGCACTGGGCTTTTTGCTGTGTTTACTTATCTCTTGGACGCTTACCACCTTCAGCTACCAGGGAATGTACTACGCCATCAACGGCGACTGGAACGTGGCGGGAAGTTGGTTCCGAGGCACCTACCCGCAATTTTTGGGGATTATGATGCTGTTGGCGTCCACAGCCATTGTTTTTGTGATGATCGTTAAACTCACCAAAGATTGGGTCAAGGGCCAACGCCATACGCAGCAGCTGGAGAAAGAAAAGCTGGAAACCGAACTCAAGTTCTTGCGCGCGCAGTTCAATCCGCACTTCCTGTTCAACACCATCAACTCCATTCACTTTCTGATCCAGAAAGATCCCGAACTGGCGTCCGATACGCTGGCGAAGTTTTCGGACCTGCTGCGCTACCAACTCTACGAGTGCAACGAAGCGCGCATTCCCCTTAAGAAAGAGGTGCACTACCTGTCTAACTTCGTGGCCCTGGAAAAGCTGCGCAACAGCGAGCGTTTGTCGGTGTCGCTTGATGTGAGTGAGAACGTGAACGGGGCGCAGGTGGCTCCCTTCATCCTGATGCCCTTCGTAGAAAACGCCTTCAAGCACGCCTCGAAGGGTAAGCAACAAGAAAACTTCATTCGCGTGGCGTTGCGCCAGTCGCCGCAGCAATTGCAGTTTGAGGTAGAAAACTCCAAGGAAACTGGTATCGCTAACAACCGCGAGGCGGTGCACTACGGCGGCATTGGCCTGGTGAACGTGCGCCGCCGCCTGGCCCTGCTCTATCCACAGCGACACACCCTGCGCATCGATGAGCGCGACCGTACGTATTCTGTGCACCTAACCCTCGACCTGGATGAAAATTAACTGCCTGGTGATTGACGACGAACCGCTGGCCCGCGAGGGGCTAGCGGGCTACGTGAACGATTTGGACTTTCTGCACCTGGTGGGGGAGTGCGAGTCGCCCCTGGAGGCGGGTACGCTACTGGACACCCGGAAAATCGACCTGATCTTTTTGGACGTGCAGATGCCCAAACTCAACGGCATCGATTTCCTAAAAACCCTGCGCCATCCGCCGCTCGTTATCCTCACCACCGCTTATCCGCAGTACGCCCTGGAAGGCTACCAACTCGATGTGCTCGACTACCTACTCAAGCCCATCACCTTCGATCGGTTCTATCAGGCAGCAGGCAAGGCCAAAGCCCAGTGGCAGTTGCAGCAGCAAGCCCGTACGTCGGCAGTACCTCCCGCGAGCGAGTCGGCTCTCCCGCCTGGCACTGACGACTACTTTTTTATCAAAGTAGAGCACAAGTACGAGCGGATTGCCGTGCGGGACATCCAGTGGGTGGAGGCCATGCAGAACTACGTGGTAATCCACACGACGCAGGACAAATACATGACGTTGGTCACGCTCAAGAGCGTAGAGGAGCGCTTGCCTACCGAGCGGTTTATTCGCCCCCACAAGTCGTACCTGGTCGCCCAGGATAAAATCACCTCGGTAGAGGGCAACCAGATTTTCGTGGGCCAACAGGTGATTCCCATCAGTCGGCACTACCGCGAAGCGGTGATCGAAACGTTGATCAACCGGAAGTTACTGAAGCGCTGAGCGACCCCAGTTTTGGAGCGTTTGGTAAACCCACGAATGATTGTCTCATTACTACTTTTTCCGTATTTTTATAGCATGAAAAGAGAAATCCTGTACCGGGCACTGCTGAGCCGGTTCGACGACAAGGAAGCCGAAACTATTGTGAAGAAGTGGCTTCGTTAGAAAACCAGAACATTGATCGCCTGAAGGAGATTTTTGCAACCAAAGAAGACCTGCACCGTGAGCTGCGGGTGCTTTATAGCGATTTGTCTAACAAAATCGATAATTTATCGCTAAGCACAAATAGCAAGATTGATAGTAAAATCGACAAAATTTACTGGTTCATTTTAGGACAAACCGCTATCATGGTCGGGATAATCCTGGCGATCCTTCGAACTGCCAATGTGTTCTAGCTAGAAGATTTCAACTTAGCTACGCTGCCGATACGCTTCCACAATCTTCGCCAAAAACTCAGCTTGGTCCATCTCCCAGTAGCGCCGCGAAAAAATCTCTACCTCGTTAAACCCTTCAAAGCCCGCGCTTTCGGCCCATCCGCGAATCTCGGGTACGTTGATGCAGCCTTCGCCCATCAACCCCCGGTCAAGCAGCATGTCTTCCGTCGGTGATTTCCAGTCGCAGATGTGAAAAGCCGACAGGTTGCCATTACGACCGCAGCGCATAATTTCCGACTCTAGCGTAGGATCCCACCACAGGTGGTACACGTCCACCGCCACGCCCACCCAGGGCGAGTTGATCATCTCGGCCATATCGTTGGCCTGCCCCAGGGTGTTCACGGCCGAGCGGGTGTCGGCGTACATCGGGTGCAACGGTTCGATGGTCAGCGTCACCTTATTCGCCTCGGCGTGGGGCAGCACCGCCTCAATGCCCTCTCGAATCTGCTGCCGCGATACCGGGAGCGGTTGGTCGGGGCCGGCTCCGCACACCAGCACCACCATCGGGGCACCCAGCGCCGCCGCTTCGTCTACCGCGGCCTTATTATCGTCAATAGCTGCTTGCCGCTTCTGTGCCGAAGTAGCCGGAAAGAATCCGCCTCGGCACAAAGAAACCACCGACAAACCGTGCTCCTTGAGCATCTGACCCGACTGGGCAACGTTGCGCCCCTCCAGGGCGTCGCGCCACACGGTGATGCCGCTCACTCCCGCTTGGGCGTAGTGGTCGGCGGCTTCTTCCAGGCTCCAGGGCTTGGTGGTGATGGTGTGGATGCAGAGGCGGGATAGGTCGTTCATGATGGGCTAAAATACAAAAGGTAGTAGAAACACAAAGGTTCTTAGTCAAATTTCGAGCCTTGCCCAGGAGTTCGGACTTCGGGCGAAAAGCTTTCTTCGAATGCTTGTTCCCAGGCATCCAGGCCACCCGCTAGACTCCACACATCCAAAAACCCATGCTGCTGCACCAGTATGCGCACCGCTCGCCGACTTCGTACTCCGCTCTGGCAATACACCACCACCGGTCGGTCGGTAGCAATCTGAGCAACGAACTGCTCAAGCTGCCCCAGCGGCATCAATGTGCCCCCCCGGTTTGCCGCGGCGTGCTCGTGCGGTTCGCGTACGTCGATAAGTTGAAAATCCCGTTGCTCTTGCTGCCACCGCCGCAGTTCCGCTACGCTGATTTCCCGCAAATCCATAGAAAATTTATCTGGTCCAACTTCTCCGCAAAACTGCGCGTAGTCCATCAAAGTGGTTTGCGTGGGATGCATTCCGGTGAGGGGATTGTCGGGGTTCTTCTCAATGGCAAGCGTACGCGTCTCCAGCGAAAGCGCATCGAGTAAAAACAATCGCCCCGCCAGCGGTTCGCCGAGTTCGGTGATTACTTTGATTACCTCGTTGGCCTGCAGACTGCCTACGATGCCCGGCAACACGCCCAGCACTCCGCCTTCGGCGCAACTGGGCACCGTGCCCGGCAACGGCGGTTGCGGAAACAGATCACGGTAGTTGGGACTGCGCTCCCCCCGGACGTTCGGGTGGTTAAACACCGCCACCTGTCCCTCGAAGCGAAAGATGGCGGCGTAGACGTTCACTTTGCCCAGCAACACGCAGGCGTCGTTCACCAAGTAGCGCGTCGAGAAATTATCCGAGCCGTCGGCGACTATGTCGTATTCCTGAACGAAGTCCAACGCATTATGGGACGACAGTTTTGTATTGTGAATTTGCAGTTGAACGTGCGGATTCTGACGGCGCAACCGCTCGGCCGCTACTTCCACTTTCAATCGGCCCACGTCGTCTTCGGTGAACAGCACCTGCCGGTGCAGGTTGCTGGATTCGACCTTGTCAAAGTCTACCAAACCCACCGTGCCCACCCCGGCCGCCACCAGGTACGACAACAGGGGCGCGCCCAGTCCGCCCGCCCCCACCACTAGCACCCGGGCATCTTTTAACTTCTGCTGAGCGACTTGTCCGAAACCGGGCAGCGTCAGGTGGCGGCGGTAGCGGGAAAGTTCGGCGGAAGACAGGGCCATGGTGGGTGGATAATCGGTTATTTGGAGGCAGTTACGGCCACCCCAAACCGCTTAAGCACCCGTTCGGCCACGGTTTGCCCAATGGAGAGCGAAGAAGTGGCAGCGGGCGAAGGCGCGTTGCACACGTTGACGGCCACCTCGTTTTCGATGATCAGAAAGTCGTCGAGCAACCCGCCGTGGCGGTCGCAGGCTTGGGCACGCACACCCGCTTCGCCGGGCACCAGATCGTCTTCGGTGATCTCCGGAATAAGTTTTTGAAGGGCTTCGGTAAAGGCGGCTTTGGAGAACGAGCGGTACATTTCGCCCAAGCCGGTTTGCCAGTACTTGGCCGCCACCCGCTGGAAGCCAGGCCAGCGCAGGGTTTCGCTCAGCTCGCCGGGGTGCACGTCGGATTTGCGGTAGCCTTCGCGCCGGAAGGCCAGCACCGCGTTGGGACCAGCTTCTACGCCGCCCCCAATCATACGGGTGAAGTGCACTCCTAAGAACGGGAAATTAGGATCGGGCACCGGGTAGATCAGGTTGTTGACCAGATACTCTTTCTCGGGCCTGATTTCGTAATATTCGCCCCGAAACGGAATGATCTTGAGATCAATAGGCTCCGCCTGGGTCATCTGCGCAATTTTGTCCGAATACAGTCCGGCGCAGTTCACCACCAGCTCGGTCAAGTAGCTCCCCTTCGAGGTGACCACCGTGCAGCCGTGATGATGTACGCGGATGTCGGTGACCTTCTCACCCAGCCGAATGTCCGCATTCTGCTCACGCAGCCGGTCGGCGTAGCACCGGGCCACGGCAACGTAGTCGATGATGCCGGTTTGGGGGACAAAAATCGCTTCTAGTCCGTTCACGTGGGGTTCGCGCTCGCGCAGCTGCTCTTGGTTGAGGCGCTGCAAGCCTTCCAGGCCGTTTTCTTCGCCCCGTTGCTGAATGGTGTCGAGGGCGGGCAATTCTTTAGCACGGGTGGCCACGATCACTTTGCCGCACAAATCATAGGCAATACTGTGCGCATCACAGAAGTCTAGCAACATACGGTAGCCCCGGATACAGTTGGTGGCTTTCAGGCTACCCGGTTTATAGTAGACTCCCGAATGGATCACCCCGCTGTTGTGGCCGGTTTGGTGGGCCGACAGTTGCGTTTCTTTTTCGAGCAGGGCAAGTTTGAGGTGCGGCTGTTGTTCTTTGATCCGCAACGCGGTGGCCAGGCCCACAATGCCTCCCCCGATAACAATAATGTCGTAGGTCATATATACGGCACGGTAGGTACACGATCAATCGCGTACCTACCTACGATTTTGGTTCAAATTTCAGAGAAACAGAATTCATGCAGTAGCGCTGGCCGGTGGGGGCGGGGCCGTCGTCGAACACGTGGCCCAGGTGGCTTTCGCAGCGGCTGCAGAGCACCTCGGTGCGCACCATGCCGTGGGTGGTGTCGCGATCTTCTTCTACGGCGTCTTCCGACACCGGGGCATAAAAGCTGGGCCAACCGCTGCCCGAATCGAACTTGGTTTCGGAGTCGAACAATTCTTGTCCGCAGGCTGCACAAGCGTATACGCCGGAGGTTTTGGTGTCGTGATACTGGCCGGTAAACGCCCGCTCGGTGCCCTTTTCGCGCAACACGCGATACTGCTCCGGGGTGAGTTCTTCGCGCCACTCTTGTTCGGGTTTCTGAATTCTTTCGCTCATATTAATTATAGTTACTTTGGTCATTGAACAAATTTATCCTTTAATTGATTTAATTGTCGTAGAAAAGCTTACAGTGCCCCGGAGTTAACTTTTGTTTGGGTATACCGTACGCTTTTAGGGTATCTTTCCGATGCACGATCCCTTTCCCCTTTGACAACTGATGTCCTTTTTCGTACCACCTGTCTTCCGGGCATTAAAAGTAAATAAGTAACTCAATGCAAACGAACAATTTTCATCCCCTCAAGAATTTCAACCAAGACATACCCGCTAGTATCGTGGTGTTTCTGGTGGCCATGCCCTTGTGTCTGGGAATCGCATTGGCCTCCGGAGCCCCCCTGTTTTCAGGACTTATTTCAGGAATCGTGGGCGGAATTGTCATAGGATTACTCAGTGGCTCCTCTTTAGGGGTGAGTGGTCCGGCCGCCGGACTGGCGGTGATTGTCCTGACCGCCATTCAGGACCTAGGGGCCTTCGAGATTTTTTTGGTGGCGGTAGTCTTGGCAGGCGTCATTCAGTTAGTGCTGGGCTTTGTCGGAGGAGGTATCATTGCTTACTATTTTCCTTCCTCGGTTATCACGGGGATGCTGGCCGGTATCGGGATTGTCATTGCCATCAAGCAGATTCCTCACGCGTTCGGCTATGACCAGGACTTTGAAGGAGATATAAGTTTCCAGCAGCCCGATGGGGAAAATACTTTTTCAGAATTAGTCAATATGCTGGATTTTATCAGTCCCGGAGCGTTGATCATCACCGCCACAGCCCTGGCTATCCTGTTGCTCTGGGAAACAAGCTTTATGAAGGAACAAAGAATCTTTCAACTTATCCCAGGTCCGCTGGTAGCGGTCATCACCGGAATCTTGCTCAATCTACTTTTCACTTCTGTGCCTTCGTTAACGCTCAGAGCAGATCAACTGGTCAATGTTCCGGTGGCGGACAGCATTGACAGCTTCTTCAGCAACTTTACCTTTCCTGACTTTGCGGGAGCACTGGCTAATCCCCAGATCTATGTTACGGCGATCGTGATTGCCGTGGTGGCTAGCCTGGAAACGTTGCTCTGTGTAGAGGCTACCGATAAGCTGGATCCTTACAAGCGAGTTACCCCGACCAACCGAGAATTAAAAGCACAGGGTGTCGGTAATATCATTTCCGGTTTGATCGGAGGTTTACCTACCACCCAGGTCATTGTCCGGAGTTCTACCAATATCCAATCCGGAGGAAGAACCAAGGCTTCTGCCGTCATTCACGGCTTCTTGTTGATTGCTACCATCGTCCTGATCCCTCATATTCTAAACCTAATTCCTTTGTCTACGTTGGCGGCTATCCTGTTGCTCGTCGGGTACAAGTTGGCAAAACCTTCCTTGTTCAAAAAGATGTATAAGGCAGGAAAAGGAACATTTATTCCGTTTATCGCTACTATTATCGGTATCGTCTTTACGGACTTGTTAACCGGTCTGGCGATCGGATTAGGCATAGCTATTATCTTCATACTTTACAATAGCTTCCAGATTCCTTACCTGATGCGGGATGAAGACATAAAAGATAAAAAGAAAATCAAGATCGTATTGGCCCAGGAAGTTACCTTTTTAAACAAAGCGTCTATTTTGCAGACGTTAGACAGAATCCCGGATAACGCCGTGGTAGAAATTGATGCCACGAATGCGATTTACATACACGAAGACGTGCTCGAAATCATAGAAAATTTTAAAGTAAACGCGAAGGAAAGGGGAATTCATCTGACGTTAACCAATCTCTACCTGCATCAGGAGTTAGACTCTCCCGACCACATGTTTGTATCATTTGATGAAAACGAGAGCGTTCGGGAGCCGGAAAAAGAAGTGATTGACCCTAATAAATGATCTGTTTTTTATTTCTCTGAGATGCAGTTTTACAAAGCAGGTAGTCAACCGACTATCAGTATTCAACCCACCGAACAAACCACCGATTGCCTCGTTAGTAACAAGAGCATTTTAGACTTATTTTTTAGTATACCTACCTATGAAAGTACCAAAAGTGTTAGCCAAGTACGTAGACGTAGTCAACCATCCCGGAGTATATATTAAGGCTGAAATTGATAAGATAACCGGCGAAATCAAAGCCAAGGCCAAGGAGTTGTTTCCTAAAATTGTCTTAGGGGTGCTGGCCGGAATTTTCGGCCTGTTTCTGCTCACTTTCGCCAGCCTCACGCTCGCCTTGTTTCTCAACGACGTGCTGGATAACCCGTTCTACGGGTTTTTGATTGTCACCGGACTATACCTTCTGGTGGTACTCTTTTTGGTGCTTGCCCTGCGCAACGAATCTTGGCAGCGTAAGCTGTTCGGGTTGCCTAAGCCGGGCAGCGAAGCGAGTTCGCGCCGGTTGGTGGCTCCCGACAAAGTGGACCCCACGGCGTATCGGATGGGACAAGCACAATTGCACGATGAGGTAACGGATCGTCCTGCTGCGACTACCAACCCCGCCGCTGCTCCGGTGGTTACTTCAACCCGGCCCCCAGTTACGGACTCAAAACCGTACGCCTAGTCCGGTCTCAACCAGTTCGGCCCGGCCGCCGTGCACCTTGAGTGTGAAATTGGCAATAAGGTGTCTGGTGAGTGCGTAGCGCACGCCAATGCGCTGGTAAAAAGGCAAGTACAAGCTCCGAAACGGACGATACAGGTATACTCCCACCTGCGTGAGCACCGACAAGCGATGATAAAACAACTCGTGCCCGGCTACCAGCGCCACCCGTCGGTAGTCCGGCCGTTCTTGTGGCACATGCTTCCGAACATACTGCCGCGTAGCTTGATCGAAGAAAGCGTCTATTCCTCCGGTGAGTCCGCTGATGGCGCTGAGGCGCAGGGTGGTGTAGGCGTGCAGGTTCACGAAGTTGTGCAGTTGCCCTTGGGTCTCCAGCGTCTTCAGTCCGGTGCTCACGCCCAGATAATAGCTAATACGCTGGTATGGTTCGGGGGGCAACACCTCGGCGGCGGTAGCGTAGGCAGGGACCGATTCGCCCAGCCGCCGCGACACTCCCAGGTTGATCATCGGCATGTTCACTCCCCGGTTGGGCCGCGAGTAGGCCGCGTTGGAGTAGTGCATCAGTTTGGCCGACAGGTTAGCCCGCCAGCGCGAAGAAAGCACGTAGGAGTAGTTCAACTGCGTGCGCATGGTGAGGGTGACGGGCGTACCCAGCAGGATGTTGCCCGTTTCGATGGGCGGACGGTAGGGATTGGTGTGGTAGCCCAGGCCCACGCCCAGCCCCAGGGTGAGCAAAACGCGTCGTCGGCGCACCATCGGCACGTCCAGGTAGAGCGTTCCGCCGATGGATTGGCCCAGCACCGGGTTAAGATAGTCGGTGTAGGTGAGTGAGAATCCAATGTCGGGGCAGCGGTAGCGATGCTCCCAGAAGGAGTAGCCGTAGGTATTCTTTTGGATGAACAGCTCGAAGCCCACGGGACGCGTCTGCGCGAACTGCGCCACGTTTTGCGAGGGCACCAGCAAAAAGCCCTGGTAGGCATTGATGCCCAGGGTGTAGGTGTGGTGGGGGAGAGTTTGGGCTTGGACCGAGAAAGAGGTACCAAGGGCGCTCAGAACCAGAAGCAATAGGCGGTGGAGAGGCATAAACCGGATTGAGTCGGACACTATGGGCGAAAATAACAGACTTGCCGGTTATTGTGAATAAATACGGTGAGATAAGTGAGACGGAATAGCGGGTGAAATGCGTTTCGGCTTAAACTTCCGGATTTGGATGGGGGTGAAGAAGGTTAATGGCGGACAAAGTGATAGCTCAGCCCGGTGTTCACTGTCCAGCCGGGTAGGCCTAAGTACGAAAGTGTGCCGGTGTGCAGGGCCGCCCGGCTCCACAGTGTAAACTGCCGACGGCTCACTCCCACCGCCCCCGAGAGCTGAGCATAGGCCAAAGGATAGTAGCTCGACACGCTGATGGTACCGGCGGCCTCTACGCTCCAGTGCTGGTTGATCTGCCAGCGGGGCACCAGTGAGCCTTGCACTGAGCCTACCCAAAGTGAGCCCATAGTAGGCGGGGCGGTGCTTCCGGCCGGGTAGTGGTTAAACCGGCCGTGGTACTCACTCCACTCGGTAAACAAGTTCGCCCCCGTTTCCATCGTCAGACTAAACCGGTCGTTTCCTAGCAGGTAGATGCGAAGGGCGCCGTACACGGCCCCACCGTAGTAGGGGTAAGGGTTAACGCCCGCCCGGATTTCGTCGGCTTCGTAGCGTCCGGCAAAGGCCAGCGCTCCGTACACGAGCGAGACCCGCTGAAAAAAGTCGTAGTACGGACCGGGGGAAGCGGGAGCGCTGTGCCCGTACACTCCCGCACTAAGGGCTTGGTTGCGCACCCCGCGGGGGTAGCGCGGGTAGATGAGCATGTTGCCGACCGCACCGTAGACGCCCCAGCTATTGTAGGCCACCGTATCCGGGAGGTGCACTGGGATAAGCGGCAACTCGCCTCCCAGGAAGTTAGGGTTGGAAGCCGTGCACCCGCTAAGCAGCAACAAAGCCAGGGCCGCTCGGTTCATCGTGATCAATCTTGTACCCATAGTACGCTATCGATTTGGAAGGCGGCAAGCCCTCGTTCGGCGGTGATAAAGACTTCACCACCGTTAAATTCATTCCGTGCGTAGTAGGCATTGGTCAGGGACACTCCGAGTAGCGTGGTGTCGGGCACCAGGCGATACGGAGTGATCCAGAAAAGAGAGTCTGGGTCTAAAATCCCTAGATCGTTGTTCCTCTGCGAGACCGGTATGTTTAGATACCTTACCTTTCCCTCGGTATTTCTGTTATCAATCTCTACTGATAATACGTCTATCAATACCGTATCGTAGGGGTTAGGTTGCTCAATGCCCTTGATGCTACCTTCCAGGGTGATGTCGATGCTATCGTTACCGTAGGTTGCTCGTATGCTTGGAGCGTAGAATCCAATAGAAGAGTGATCAAACCAACCACTCTCGCAGGTTGATGCAATTGAGACGAACCTCAAGGTATCGCCATTCGGATTGCGGCCGGAGCTGCTTAGGCTTATCCGGCTGCCAGTAGCGTTACGGTAGGTTGCCGCCCCATCGGTAAAGGCTACTATTTGCTTGGTAACGGTAGTAAGGTAGGCGTCGCCGATGATCTCGTCTTCCGGACACTCCCGGCAAGCGCTCAATAGGGCAAGTAGCCCCCAGCATCCAATTAACTTACTGAGCTGCTTCATAACAAAAGGCGCTGAGATAACTACTGACGATCACTTTTCCTTTCTTCTCATATATTATATGAGGCTTCCCTACCAAATTTCTCAGATGAGCTAACGGACAAAGAATACACTTGAAATCTTTTGTTATTCTGAATGCCAACACGCCCTAACACCCAGTGAACTACTTTAATACCCAATAGTCATCGTCTTTTGTTCTAAAAGCGACTATACCTTCTACTTTAGAATAATAGAGTTCTGTTACCAAAATGTCAGGCCTGTCTATTAAAGTGGAGCGATCAAAAGTTTTATAGAAAACATCAGTATACGTTTTTCCTAGCAACGTCACCTCGCTTTTGTAATCATCAACATTCACGCTATCGTTGTGTCCCCGGTCTGAAGCATAGGCCCAAACGGAAGTAGTAAACGTGCTGCTCGAGCTTATACTTGCTGTTACATAATCTACCAAAGTACTGTCCTCAAAACTCAAATTAGTATCATCCGTATACACACGATACCGTATGGTTAGCGCGCCATCTGGTAAGGAAGTATAAGTTAGTGTCCACTCCTCTCCTAAAAGATAGTGGTAAGTAGCTCCGGTGAATACGTTTCCAGCACATGGTATAGCAATTACGATACTGTCTGGTTTTGTTTCCAGTCCGTCAGTCTCGAACGAAAGCTGATTCTGCATAGAATCAACAAAAACCACTTTCCCAGCCGTTGTGGAGGGTAGAGCATCTCTAGACGCCGACTTTAAGCTGACTTCACCCACTATTTGGTCAGGAGGACAGCGATTGTCTTCGCAACTCAAAGCCATCAACGGAAGACCGAGGAAGGCTACCCAAGCTATTAAACTACCGCGCTGCTTCATAACAAAAAGCACTTAAATAACTACTGACGATTACTTTGCCTCTCTCTCCTTCGTTTTCAGGGGGCAATACGCTTACTCTTCGCTTAAACCAGGCTCCACTGTTGACTTCCAAATCAGGGGAGCGCAAACGCCACAAGTGCTTACCGGTTTCAATGTCTATGGCGTGCAGTAGCCCGTCGCCCCCCCCGGTGAAGTAGACCACTCCGTTCAGGTGGCTCATCTTGCTGCTGGTGCCTGATGACTTCTCTTTCCATAACTCTCTGCCGGTTTCAGGATCAAGAGCATAAAGGTAGGTGTCCTCGCAGTTGACTAGTAGCTTGCCATCGGCGATAATATAGCCGGAGAAAGCAAACCCTTCGGGAAAGTTTTTCTTCCAAACCTGTTTACCCGTCATCACATCAATACAAATAATACTTTTGGCAGGTGCGTAATAGGCTTTCTCTTCGTAAATAACTGCCGGACCACTTGCATAAACGTTTACGTTAAGTGCTAGCGGCATCTTATCGTACACTAATTCCTGTTTAGTGAAATTGTATAGTCCTACGTAATTGTTTCCCAACCAGTTAGGCTGCGCATCTGCGTAGTCGTAAGTGATTAAAATATCTCCGGAAGCATCTTTAAAAGGGACAGCTGAGCCAATAGCGCCTGTCGTGTTATTTCCATCCACATATTCTAGGCTATAAGAAGGTGAAATGAGGAGTTCGTCATGAGATTGATTGATCTTACCAGCATAAACGTTTCCTACATGATGCCCATTTTCATTAAACAAGAAGTTACCAGAAGTGAAGTAATTATCTTCTATACCAGACATGTTTAGCGCATGGTAACGTCTTTCCTCCTTATATACTGTGGTTCCGTTAGAAAGATCCATAACATAGAATCTAGTACCTTCCTGAAAAGCCAGATATTGATCAGATTGATATTGTTTAACTACATCAAATCTACTATCTACTTCAAATAAATCATTCCACTGCCATATTATTTCACCAGTAGTAGAGGATAACATAGCCATCTTGCTAACTTCACCTTCCTGATTTGCAAACAGTACGTTGCCTTGATAAGATATGTCTTTTCGTAGAAAACTCGCTATCAGATTGCCCTCTGTGCTCAATGAGGTTCTCCATTGATAGGGCATACTGGTAATGACGCCTTCCGAATCTTTGGAAAAAGGAGTTTCTTCCTGCTTTTCGCAGGAAGAACTCACAAACATAACAGTGATAACTATCGGCAAGCTTAATTTCGACATAGCATTTATATATATCAAGGTGTTCTAAAAAAAACAGGAGCACCACCACCAGCATCAAATATAGTGTTGAAATGTTGCCGCGTACCTGCGTGCTCATCATACTCGCTATGATTAGCTCCCACCGCCTCAAAGGTCACGTCGGGGTTCCAGTTGCTCGTCGTGGCGTTGGTGCGCTGCCCTAGCTGCGTGCTCAGGTGCAGTATCGCATCACTGGACTGATTGTAGTACTGCGTGATGGTGCGGCATTGTTCCTGGTAGCACTGCGCTTCACAAGCTAAGTAATCTTCGTAGGTCACAATGTTATCGTAGCATGAGTAGTCATCGCCGCAAACCCATACATTAGAGCAACTGCGGCGCGACTCGGTGCGAACCGCACCCGTTAGAACGTTCCACCCTTTTTCTGAGTCGTTGTCAATAAAATCGCGCCCGGCCTTCCAGCCTGCCGCCCGAAAAGCATTGATAACGGTGAAGAAGGTAGCCGCATTGGCAATATAAAACGTGTTATACACGGCCCGAGCATCCCGGATGATCTGCGGCATTTCCAGTTCGGGGTTGCCCTGCGAGGTAGAGGCCAGCCGGTAATGGACCGGGCTTTGCTCGCTTCCGTTGATGCTGATATTAGGCACCCTAACGTTGTAATTACGGGCAGCATTCATGTAAACGCTTCCCACACGCATATCGTTAGGGCTAGGTCCTACCAGAATATCAAGAGGCATTTCGTCCATTACGATGTCCTCAACAATCTCCCCTAAATCGCGTCCGGTAAAGTGTTTCAATCCCCGACTAACAATCACATAGCTGATAATAAACTGACGCTTGGGGCCCTTCAGAAGTTCATCCACACCGTGCGACACGTACCCCCTTACCTGTCCGTCCTGAAAGGAGTTGATGATCTGAGCACCATTGAGTGGTGACCCCACGGTGATGATACCGCCGATATGATTCGCCGCCGTTTGCTCATGAATCTCACGCAGCGTGAGCCCCCCCATACTGTGACCAATACCGATGGTTCGGGTTCCCGCAAACGCTCCGGTTCCATTTCGTACGTTAGTGGCCATGTTCCGAACGCCGTTTAGAGAAGCGTAATTTTGGTTGCTGGATCTAACTTGTCTGTTTGTGTTAAAAAACCTTGCCGAGGCATCCCAGGCGTTCGCGTTGCTACTGATTCCGTGCACCCAGATGATGTCGCGTCTTTGTGCCAGGGCGGGCTGAATCGCCGTAGTGGCTATGCCAAGCGCGATGAATAGAATTAATCGTTTCATGGTCGTGGTAAGTTAGTTAATTTGCAGGGAATAATTATCATAATAGTAGGTTGTCCGGCTTACGTACTGGCTACCGGTCGCTTCATCGGTGCCGTATTCCTCGTAGTAGACCTGCTCGGGTACCCACTGGTCCTGATCTTCCTGATAAGTATGTCGATTCACCATGCGGCTCACCAACTGACCGTCCGCTTCAAAAAGATTGCTTTTGAGCAAAAGATTCAGGCTTTTTAGAACTACCTCTTCAGTGTAGCGTCCCGGGGTGCTGCGTAGCGCAGCTCCTTCCGTATCAACTTCGTCAACAACGGGTCGGCGAATCAGAAGAATTCCTTCGCCTCGCTGCTCTAACGTGGCCCCTTCCGCCCGAGCCGCTGCTTCCCAATTGTATTCGCCGGTTAGCTGGTCCATCTGCGTGAGGAAAGCATACTCTTCTTCTATTGGGTGTTGATACAATAGCTCATCTCGCTCGCCGTAGAAGTAGGCCATGCCGCCGGTTACTTTGGTTTTAACAATTGGCGGGGTGTCGTCGAGCGGAACGCCTTCAAAGGGGGAGGGCAGTTTCAGGCGCTGCGGCTCCCGCTTTTCAATGAGATAGTCGGCACTACCGTCTTCAAAAACTGAGATGTTGATCGCCTGACGATCCACCACCGGTTCGCTGGCAATTTCATCCAGAAAAGCAAGGTTGGTATTTTGCCCGGCGCTGATGATCTCACGGTGGGTAATCGCTTCTAGTTCGTAACTGAGGCGCATAGCCACGGGTTGATCGGTGGTTGAAGAAGTTAGCGGCGTCTCTTCTTTCGAGCAGGCCTGCAAGCCCACTGCCCCGGCAATGAGCACCAGGTGACGCCATTTAACATTTTGAAATAAGTTGCGTTTCATAGCTGAGTTGATTTTATAGTTGACTTAGGGCTACGGGTATTCTTTTGCGGGAAGCACGTAGCCTTTTCCTTTCCTATCGTTGTAGCGGATAGGTAGCTTAGCAGGGAGGCTTCCTGGAAGCCTGGTTCCTGTTTGTTGGTAGTTGCTAGTGCATTGAGTAGAGTTTAGTGAAGCAAAGGCAAGTTATGCTTCACCCATCCACTATGTTTGGACTTTCAAAAAACTGCTACTTATTTTGCTATTATCTCCTGCTGTTTCGGATCTGCTAGGGAAACATAACCTACGAAAAGCCGCTTGCTATCCGCGTAGTAATAGCTCTGTCGGTTTTTGCAGTAGCGAATATCGGCCCCCAACTGCCGCAGCTCGTTCAGGCAGTTCATCAGTTCGCTGCGACATAAATGCATCCTTTGCGCAAAGGCTTCCGGGGTGCCGGTGGCCCGGCGGGCAATCAAATCATCCATCCGCTGCAAGCGGTACACGTACTTTAGAGAAGACATAGGCAGAAGTTTAGGTGTGTTGATAATAGGCGATGACAATCAAGGTAAACGGCTTTTTAGAAACCTCCTAGCGTTTCGCCCTACGATTGGGGGGCGTCAGGTAACATGGCGAAAACTAAGCAAAACCCATTTTTAGTATAACTTATCTAAGTTTTCGGTGAATTACAGTGTGAAAAAGGGGCCACAATAGCAAAACAGGCAAGCGCCGAAGACCATTGGTAACATCCTGAGGGTGAAAAATTTTGCTTTTCTGCTCTACATGGTTTTGCTCAAACCTTTTTGGGCCTACCACGACTCTTTTTTGCCCTCGAGGGGGGTGACGAGGGCCTCGCGAGGCCTATCTTGGGCCTCGTCTAAACCTTTTTACCCCCCCGGGGGCAATCTGCGGGTCGTTTGAGTATATTTGGACCTTGCGAGGGCTTTTTTTAAGAGAGACCACCGACTTTGTAGCCAATCAATCGCTCTGCAACGTGCGGCCTACGCTACCCGCGTGTAAGAAATCATCCGTACTAACGTTTTCTTTCCTGCCCGATCTTATTCATTTTGCGTCAACGAAACCGGACCCCAACGATTCAGGCGTTCGAGTTGTTACTTCACTGCTTAAACCACATCCTTATGTCGCTGCGCGTGCAGGCGCTTACCAAAACCTACGGCAACCAGACGGCGGTGAACAACGTTTCGTTCTTCGCCGAGCCCGGCCAGATTGTGGGCTTCCTGGGGCCCAACGGGGCGGGCAAGTCCACCACCATGAAGGTGGCCACCGGCTACCTGCCGCCCACCCGGGGCACGGTGGAGGTGTGCGGACACGACGTGGTGACCGAGCCGATGGCGGTGCGCCGTTGCCTGGGCTACCTGCCCGAGCACAATCCGCTCTACCTCGACATGTACGTGCACGAGTACCTGCGCTTCATCGGACGGATGTATGGAATGCGCGGTGCCACACTCGGCCAGCAAGTGCGGCGCATGGTGGAGCGGTGCGGACTCACCCGCGAGCAGAACAAAAAGATCGGTTCGCTCTCCAAGGGCTACCGCCAACGCGTCGGGCTGGCCCAGGCCCTGGTGCACGACCCCGCCGTGCTCATTCTGGACGAGCCCACCACCGGACTAGACCCCAACCAACTCACCGAAATCCGGGCGCTGATCAAGAGCATCAGTGCTGAGAAGACGGTGGTGTTTTCTACCCACATCATGCAGGAGGTGCAGGCGCTGTGCGACCGGGTGGTGATCATCCACCGGGGCGAAGTGGTAGTTGATAAAGCCTTGGCCGACCTGCAACGGAGCACTTCGCCAGAAACAACCGCAACGGCAATAGTAGAAGTAATTTTCCTCCAACCCGTTGACGTTGAACCGCTGCGCCTGGTGCCGGGAGTGCAAGGGGTGCAAGAGATGGGCGATGGGGTGTATCAAATTACTAGCGATGGCGAGGAAGACGTGCGCCCCGCCGTGTTTCGCTTCGCCTGCCAACACCGTTACGTGCTGATCGGGATGAGGCAACTGAACGCGTCAGAGAACCAACCTCTGGGATCATTGGAGGAGATATTCAAAAACCTTACTCAGTAGGTTCGGAGTTCTAGGTTCTGGGTTTGATATTTTATAAACCCAGAACCTAGAACCTTTCAACCTAGAACCACAGTATGTTACAAATCCTCAATAAAGAGATCAACAGCTACCTGAATTCGCTGATTGCCTACGTGGTGGTGGCGGTGTTTCTGACGGGCATGGGCCTGCTGATGTGGTTGTTTCCTGACACCAGCGTGCTCGACTACGGCTTCGCCGAGATGACGACGCTTTTCTCGCTGGGGCCCTACGTGTTTTTGTTTCTCGTTCCGGCCATCACCATGCGCAGCTTCGCTGAGGAGAAAAAAGCGGGCACCATGGAGCTGCTGCTCACCCAGCCGGTCACCGATTGGCAACTCATCGTCGGCAAATTTCTGGCCGCCTGGGCGGTGGTGCTGTTCGCGCTGCTGCCCACGCTGATCTACTACTTCTCGGTGTATCAACTGGGTAGCCCCGCGGGCAACCTCGATTCGGCTGGGATTTTCGGATCGTACATTGGGCTGCTGCTGCTGGGCGGGGTGTTCACCTCCATCGGCATTTTCGCCTCCTCACTCACCGAAAACCAAGTGATCGCCTTCATTCTGGCGGTGTTCTTGTGCTTTATTCTGTTCACCGGATTTGGCTCCCTAGCCGGACTGGACGGAGAAGGGTTGGTAGGCTATTACGTAGCGCAGTTGGGTATCTTATATCATTACGAAGCCATGAGCCGGGGCCTGATCGACTCGCGCAACCTGGTCTACTTTGTGACGGTGATCGGGCTGATGCTGCTGCTCACGCAGGTGGTGCTGAACAGTAGGAAATGGTAATTGAATGAGTGAACGATTAGGCGGTTTGAATAGAAGCCAGGATGACGTAATTTCAGATACGGTAGCCGCGTCTGCGAGGCAGACGGTGAGGCTATTGGGAAGCAAAAAGCAAGCAGGCTGGTTCGAGCGGCGTTGGGGTGTGATACTCCCCTGCCGAAGCAGTCTCGAGCTACCCAGAGAAGATGCTACGTTGTGAAGAGAAGCACTTGCATGGGCGAGATAGGTTTAGAAAATGTCAAGTAAGCGATTTATCAAATAGAAAGCAGCAAACAGAATTGCGGTAATGCCGTATGAATAAAAACCGAATGTGCCTAAACAATGGGATTGAAAAAGTAGGTCACTACAAAACAGATAACAATGAATACTAAAGAAAAAATTAGCCAGTCGCTTGATACACTGAATGAAAAGGAATTAGAGAAAGTAGAGCAACTTATCAGGGAACTCAAAAGCAAGCAGGGCCGCCGTACAAGACACCTTAAAACCTACGACTTAGGCGGAAAGTATGATCAAATAAATCTTCGAGATATCACTTATGAGTAAGATGCTATTAGATACTAATCTGCTCTATTACTCTATAGACAAAACCTCTGCTTTTCACTCGGTTAGCCAGCGTTTTATTGATGAGGTGGATAATGATCTGTATACTACCACAAAGAACATTAGTGAGTTTTTGGTAGCTACCACACGGGGTGATAGCCCTACACTCACCCCCCAGCAAGCACTGGAATCTGTGCAAGATTTCCAGAAAATCATGACAATCATTTATCCGAACGAAAAGTCGTTTAGTCAGCATAAAACACTCGTACAGCAATACAATCCAAAAGGCAAGAAAATACATGATTACGAGATAGCTGCTATTGCTATAGCGCACGGAATCACGCTGATCGCTACATTCAACTCATCTGATTTTGCTAAAATTACCGAAGTAACGCTCTTAGACCCACAAAATCCATAATTATACAGCAAACACAACGCAAACTGCTCGTCCTTTGCCTTCAACCATCAAAACTTTCAATCACACCACCCGCAATCGCGACCTGTCTAAACTCGCCCTGGGCGTGGTGGCGCTGTTCTTCCTTAACCTGCTGGCCCAGCAGTTTTTCTTTCGCATCGACCTCACTGAAGAGCAGCGCTACAGCATCTCGGCGGCCACTAAGGCGCTGCTGCGCGACCTGAACCAAGACGTGACGGTGACCGTCTACCTGGAGGGCGACGGACTGCCGCCCGACTTCCGGCGACTGCAACGCAGTGTGCGCGAGACGCTCGACGAGTTTCAGGTGTACGCCGACGGGCACCTGCGCTATCGCTTCGTGAATCCCCTCACGGCCACCAGCGCTGAGCAGCGGCAAGCCTTTATTCAGGAACTGGGGCAGGCCGGTATCCAGCCCACCCGGGTATTTGCTGAAGAAGACGGACGGCGCATCCAGAAGATGGTGCTGCCGGGCGCTATCGTACAATCCGACAGCAACCAAACCGCCGCCATGCTGCTCAACGGCAACCAATCCGCCAGTCCGCAAGAAGCACTCAACCAGTCGATCGAGAACGTGGAATACGAACTAGCCAGCGCCATCCGGCAGGTGGTGGCCAGCGAACGCAAGCGGATTGCCTTCATCAAGGGGCACGACGAACTGCCGCCCCTCGACGTGGCCGGACTCACCCAAGCGGTGTCGCAAACTTATGACCTCTACGAACTGAACTTACCCGACAAAGATGTGATTCCGCCCTACGCCGCGCTCATTATCGCCCAGCCGCAGGAGCCGTTTAGCAAGCCGGATCAGTACAAGCTCGACCAATACATCATGCGGGGCGGCCGGGTGCTGTTCTTCATCGACCCGCTGCGCGTCGATAGGGACAGCATCGGGCAGAACGGTTCGTTCGCTTTTCCGCTCGACTTGGGGCTGGAGGATCTGCTGTTTCGCTACGGGCTGCGCATCAACCCCACGCTGGTGCAGGATATCAAGTCGGGCGTGTATCCGTTTGTGGTGGGCGAGGTGGGCGGACAGCCGCAGATTGCGCCGCTGCCCTGGCCCTTCTTCCCCACGGTGAACCGCTACGGCAAGCACCCCATCGTGCGCAACCTCGACGCCCTGTACCTGCGCTTTGTGAGCAGCATCGACACCGTGCAGGCCGCCGGGGTGACCAAAACCCCCCTCGTGTTCACCTCGCAGTACTCCCGCGTGCTGCAAACCCCGGTTGTGGTCGACCTGAACGAGCTGCGCGAAGAACCCCAGCCCGAGCGCTTCCGCAACGGTCCGCAGGCGGTGGCCTACCTGCTGGAGGGCTCGTTCACGTCGGTGTTCAAAAACCGCATCTTACCCGATAGGGTCGTCAAAGCATCATTTCTGGAACGAAGCGTGCCCACCAAGCTGATCGTCTGCTCCGACGGCGATTTGGTGCGCAACGAGGTGAATCGGCAGAACAACCAGCCGTACCCCCTGGGCTTCGACCCGATTACCGAGCGCACCTTTGCCAATGAAGATTTTGTGATGAACGCGCTGGCCTACCTCACCGACGAAGACGGACTGATCAGCGCCCGCACCAAAGACATCCGGGTGCGGCCGCTAGACAAGGTGAAGGTGGAGCGGGAAGCCACGGTGTGGCAGGTAATCAACCTGGGGGTGCCTATTCTACTGATTGTAGCCTTCGGAGTGGGAAAATACTACCTGCGGCGGCAGAAGTACGCCCGGTTTTGAAACGGTTGGCGTGGGCGGCCTATACTGTCCGTTACCGAACAGTGGTGGTCGAAATCGTACACTTCGTATTGGATAAAAGCGCGTTTTTCGGCAATTTAGAGCAATTTAAGCGCTGGCACGCTCCTTGAAACCAGATACCATACTATTCACATCCTAACCTCAGAAACAATGAAACGACTCACCGCCACCCTGTTCTTACTCGCCACCGTTGCCTCGTTGGCCGTTGCCCAATCCCGCATTAAGGCCTCCGACATCATTGCCCAGATCAACCGGGGCGAAGCCGTGCGTTACGAAGACGTAGAAATTGCGGGCGTGCTCGATCTCACCCAGCTTGATAATCAAAAGCGCACTGAATCGTCGGACGGCTGGTTTGGGTTGGGGGGCAGCAACGACACCTACGAAAGCCACGTGGAGGTAAGCCTCACCTTTATCAACTGCACCTTCGGCGATCAGGTGCTGGCCTACTACCACGACGATGGCGAAGATGCTACCTACATTGCGCACTTCGACGAAAATGTGCAGTTTAGCGGGTGCACCTTTGAGGAAGAGAGCGCGTTTAAGTACTCCGAATTTTCGGAAGTAGCCGACTTTCGGGGATCCGCGTTTAGTGAAGAAGCCAATTTTAAGTACGCCGAGTTTTCGGAAGCCCCGGTTTTTACGCAAGTGGTGTTTGTAGAGGATGCTAACTTCAAGTACGCCGAGTTTCCTAAAAACACCTCCTTTGCCCAAGTCATTTTTGAAGGAGAAGCCAACTTCAAGTACGCCGACTTTCCGGCCGGAGCCAGCTTCGAGGGCACTGTGTTTAACGATCTGGCTAATTTCAAATACAGCAAGTTTGAAGAGCCCATCAACCTGAACAACGTGTCGTTCAACGGCGACGAAGACTTTAAGTATACCGAGGTAGATGGCGAAGATTTCACCACCTTTTTGCTGAAGAACCAGTAGTACTTTCTTTCAACAATTCAGTCTATTCACTCAAAACCCAACAATCATGAAAACCCTTTCGTACTTCTTTGTCCTGTTCACCATGGCCTTCGTCACCGCCGCTTGCGCGCAGAACATCAGCGGCAACGGCAACGTGGTGGAAGAAAACCGCCCCGTAGAATCTTTCTCCGCTATTGACATCGGGGGCGTGCTCAACGTGTACCTGACGCAGGGCGACACCGAGTCGGTGACCGTAGAGGCCGACGAAAACCTGCTGGACCTGATTATCACCGAA
Organism: Cyclobacteriaceae bacterium; assembly: GCA_965217305.1. Lineage (GTDB taxonomy): Bacteria > Bacteroidota > Bacteroidia > Cytophagales > Cyclobacteriaceae > Tunicatimonas. The sequence continues at coordinate 1,374,096 of CBDCHN010000011.1, read as the reverse complement.
AACCGGGGCAACACCCTGGTGGTGAAGCTCAAGAAAGGCGTCGACATCAAAAAAGCCAAGGAGAAGAACGTGTACATCACGCTGCGCTCGATCGACGAACTGGAAGTGGGCGGCGTGGTGAACGTGAAGACCACCAACGCTCTCACCGCCGACGCCTTTGACCTAGATATCGGAGGCGTGAGCAACACCGATCTGGAGCTGCGTTGCAACCAACTCGACGCCAAGGCCAGTATGGTGGGCAACCTGACGCTGCGCGGTGCCGTGCAGGAAGCCGATATCAAAAACGGCGGAGTGGGCTCGCTCAAGGCCTTTGACCTAAAGGTAGACCGGCTCACCATCAAAAACAGCGGGGTGGGTAGCGCCGAAGTGCAGGCGCAGGACGAAATCAGTATTACCTCGTCGGGCGTGGGTAGCGTGCGCTACAAGGGCGACCCGGTGGTGAAAGAACTCTCAACCAGTGGAGTAGGCAAAGTGAAGAAGATCTAATCCCGACCCGCAAGATCGTTCGGATTTGGGGGGAATTTGCCTACTTTGCGGGTTTCCCAACCTAATCTGCTGATGAGAAAATTCTTGTACTTCGCCGCGTTCTTTTGGCTTTTAATTGTTAACGGGCAGGCCCAATCTACCGTTCCGGACACCGTAGCCCAAAGCGTGAAGCGGGCCGTGGTTGAGCAGCATCTGCGCTTCCTGGCGGCCGATGAGTTGCGGGGGCGCGACACCGGTTCGCCCGAACTGGAAATTGCCGCCCGCTACCTGGCCGAGCAGTTTCGCCGCTACGGACTGGATACCGTGCCCGGGGCCAACGGCTACTTCCAACCGGTAAAACTGGTGTCGGCCAAACCCCCGGTGCAAGCCACGCTCACCTACGGCGAAAAGACTTTCCGGATTGGCTCCGACCTGCTGGTGCTTTCGGGCGACAGAATCACGCTGGAAGCACCGGCAGTATACGCCGACTACGGCACCGACGACGACCTAGAGGGGGTGGATGTGAAGGGCAAAATTGTGATTACCAAGGCGGGCGGCGATGGGGTGACCAATCCGCAGTCGTTCTTTTACATGACGCGCGAAAAATACGACCGGGTGGAAGCGCAGGGCGGAGTGGGCCTGGTTGAGCTGTACCGCTCTAATCAGATTCCCTGGACGTTGCTGACGCAGTACTTCAATACCGAACGCCTGACGCTCGGGGCCGATGAGGACAGCGTTTCCCAAAAGCCGCCCCTGCTGTGGCTCAACGACCCGCAGGGCCAGCGGCTAACCAAGTTTCAAGCGGGCGGAACCCAGCAGGCAGTGCTTTCCATTGCTAAAAAGGAAAAGGCCACCGTACCGGTGAAAAATGTAGTGGCGATGGTTGAGGGAACCGACCCGCAGCTAAAGAACGAGTACGTGGTGCTGTCGGCCCACTACGACCACATTGGCGTGGCGGCCAGTCCTGACCCTCGCGATAGCATCTTCAATGGCGCACGCGACAATGCCTTGGGCACCACAGCGTTGCTGAGCGCGGCTGAGTATCTGGCCGCCCACCCGCCGAAGCGCTCGGTACTTTTTGTAGCCCTTACCGCTGAGGAAAAAGGACTGCTGGGCAGCGCCTGGTACGTGGCGCATCCGTTGGTACCCCTTGAGCAAACGGTGTTCAACCTCAACACCGACGGGGCGGGCTACAACGACACCACCAAGGTGACCGCCATCGGCCTGGAGCGCACCACCGCCGAGCAAAGCATTATTGAGGCCAGTCAAGCCTTCGGTCTGGAAGCTATTCAGGACCCCGTGCCCGAGCAAAACCTCTACGACCGCTCGGACAACGTGAGTTTCGCGCAGAAGGGCATTCCGGCCGTCAACTTTGCGCCGGGCACCACCGCCTTCGACGCCGAGATCATGAAAAACTACCACCAGGTGAGCGACGAGGCCGAAACGCTCAACTTCAACTACACCGAGAAGTACGCCGAAGCCTTTACCCTGGCCGCTGAACGCATTGCCAACCTGCCGGAAAAACCGTTTTGGAAAGCGGGTGACAAGTACGAAGCGGCGGGGAAAGCATTGTACGAGGAATAGTCAGAAAAGCTATCATCCGCTAAAACTGGAGCATAATTTGAACAGGCACAGGAAACGCCTATCCTATGAAACCTGTCCTATTGCTCCTCCCGCTCGGCCTGTTGTTTGTCGGCTGCATGCGCTATCCGGCCACCTACCCCACCTACGACCGATTGGCCAACCTACCCACCGAACCCCACGAGCGGGAAGTAGCTGTACTGTTTCCGGGTGAGGCCCCGCCCGATGAGCCGTTCGTGACGCTCGGGGTGGTGGAGGTGCACGGTGGCGGCTTCATGCCCTACAACCAGGTGATCCGTAAGTTGCAGGCTAAGGCGCAAACTTTGGGCGTAGATGCCATTCAGCTACTCGATAAGCAGTATACCGAAGAAACCTACGGGTCGGGCGAAGCCACCTATACCGACATCCATAGCAACCTGGCGGGATTGGGCCCTCCTGTATCTACCGAATGCTGAGTATCTGAAACGGTATGTGGAGGCCGAGGTGATGTATCCCTACCGCGATAGCCTGGGGCGGCATGGTGAAGCGGCGTGCCGCGTTACTCGAACCTACAACGATCAACCCCCAGCGATTGTGGGCGACAAAAGTTACGCTGATTTTGTGGCGGCCTACTCCCTGGAGCACCTCGCGTACGAAGAAACTTCGGCCTGGCACTATTACCTGGACGAACGCCAGTGCGTGAAAACCCGGGTATACTCACTCAAAGGGGTAGCAGTGAAGAAGTGTCGGTTCACCTACAACGGCTACGGGCAGGTGACCGAAGTGCGCATCCGGCGGTTTTATCCCGAACGGGTAGACGAAAAGGTAATAGTACGTTACGACGATCAGAAGAACGTGGCTGAGAAGCAGATTTACCGGGAGGGGCAGTTGGTGTACCGTGAGATGCCGGCCTACGACGAACGCGGCTTGCGGGCCGGGGGAGAGTACTATCTGGTAGAGCAGGGAGCACCGGACCAGCCCTACTTCAAGGTGGTGTACCAATTCTTTGATCCGAACAACCTGCCAGTGGGCAAGGCGATGGTGAACAAATAACGTAGCCACCGAACGATTCCCGAAGAAACCACCCGATGGCTACGATATTGACGGTAAGCGCGGGTTAGAACGAGTAGCGCAAGCCCACCTGCGCGGCCCAGCGGGAGCCTTCCAGATCAGGTTGCTGAGCCACGTCGTAGGGCTCGCCCGGATCAGTAAATGAAAACACGGGACGTCGGGTAAAACCACCGTCTTCATACTCAAATCCTTCAAACTGCAGTAGTTCAAAGACGTATCGGTTGTTGCCGCTGCCCACAAAGTAGCGCTCGCCCCAGTTCTGACCGAACCAACTGCCCACCAGGTTGCTCAAGTTGAAGACATCTAGCGATAACTGCAGCGTATGGCGACGGCCGTTGCTCGTGGTGATGTAGAAATCCTGTAAGACTTTCAGATCAAATACACTGGCGAAGGGGGCGCGCGTTCGGTTGGGCACCACGTACTGGCCCCGGCGGTCGCTCAAGTAGTCGTCGCCTTCTACATAGGCGTTGAAGGCAGCATACACTGCTTGCTGCTCGGCTTCGCTGAGAGGGATGCCCCCAAAAATCGGAGTTCTTTCACCGGCATCATTTAAGAGAATCTCACCAGCCTCGTCACGCTGAAAGTCTACCACCCCACTCTGACCCAATGTGATCTCACTGGCATCGGCGGGTACGTAGACTAAAGTGCGCTCGTAGTCGATGTTCTGCTCTTCTCCCGTGAGGCGATTACCATTGCCGTACACATAAGTAAATGGCTCACCCGCCTGTCCGTTATAGAGCAGCGACACGGTGGTAGCTAGCGACCCTAAGTACTCCTTGCGATACGAGAGAACTCCAATCAGGCGCGAACCCACGTCAAAGGTAGATCGATTAAGTATGGGGTCGTTACGCCCGGCTAAGCTAAAGGTCTGTTGCCAATTGTTGGCGTTAATGAAAGCCCGCCCGTCGAAGAGCGCTTCGGCCCGTGTGAATGAGTAGGCCAAGCTAGCTCCGAAGCCGTCGACTGCGGGGCGCTCCAATTTCACGGTGGCATTCCAGGTATAACCCTCGTTGGTGTTATCGACCAGTGCGATAAAGTTGTAGGTAGGGTCAACACGATCGGTTCTCTCCGAGTTAAAAGTAGGACGGTTGTCAGAACCCTCGAGCTGACCGGTAGCGGGGCGTAGGTTTACGTTACTTACCTGAATATTGTTCAGTGTTTTGGTATACATGAACTCTGCACTACCTACTAAGCCAAAGGGCAGGGCCTGATCTACTGCTAAATTGGTACGAAACACCTGCGGATACTTGAAGTCTTGAACGAACAAGTCTACATCGCCCGAGGGCCCAGCATTGGTATTAGCCAAGTTGTCGCGCCATTCGTCGGGGGTTGCGTAAAAGGGTTGCACCCCCAGCACAAACGAACTGTTTAGTCCGTTGCGAATGTACATACCACCGGGCCATACCCAGGGCACCCGGCTGGTGAAGATGCCCAGTCCGCCGCGCAGTTGGGTCGTTTTGTTGCCTGTAATATCCCAATTAAACCCAATCCGGGGGCTCCATAGCACTTGGGTGGCTGGGGTCTGACTGGCACGCGCGCCTTTAAGATCATACACCTCCTCAATACGGGGAACGGTGGTTTGGTTAAACTCAGTGTTGTTAAGGGGCGGATCCTCCAGAAAAATTGGTATGTCAGCGCGCAAGCCGAGAGTAAGTTTGAAATTACGGTTCATCTGCCACTCATCCTGCGCATAGAAAGCCATTTGCATGGCACTAAACGTAGGGCCTAAGTTACTAGCGGCGTCGCCCAGGCGAATACGTTCTTGCCCCGGCGCCCGCTGCTCGTGTCCAAATAAGAAAAAGCCCGGCGCGCCACCCAGGAAAGCATTAAGGCTATCGTATCGATACTGTGGGGTAGAGAAAATGGTGAACAGATTCTCAATCTGAAAAAACTCGTTGTGCGTGCCCAGCGTGAAGGTATGCCGTCCGGCGTACCAGTTGAAGTTGTTGGTCAGTGTGTACACATCCTGAAACACAATGTTGGAGTAGGAAAAATTGTCAGTACCTATAGCAATTTCAGCGGGTCCGTCCTGAATAATCACCCGGGGGAAGGGTTGACCTAGAATATCCCGATCGTCACGCACGCGGGTGTAGCCAAGAATTAGGTTATTTGAGAAGTTATTACCAAAGGTGCTCTTGAGTTCTAAAGCCGACGAGTTGGTGGTGGTTGGAAAGGCGTTGCCGGTGTTGAAGAAGAAGACGTTGCGGCTGGTGGGGCGATTCAGCCGGGTGGTTTCGCCAAATACGTAGCTATGGCGCAGCGACAGTTTGTGGTTTCGGTTGATGTTCCAGTCAATTTTGGCAATCACCTTATCACTGTTTCGGGTACCCGTATTGTTAAGATAACCACCCGGTTCGTACCCGTATTCGTTGCGAACAAAATCAGCGAGTCCGTTCAAATCGGCCGCCGTCGCATTGCCCTCGTACTCCTGCGGGATAAAGGGAAACGGCTCTTCTTCGCGCAGCAGCTCCACGTTGGCAAAAAAGAACAGCTTGTCTTGAATGATAGGACCGCCCAAGCGCGCTCCGTAGGTGTGCACGCTGAAGGGAGCCAGGCGGGTGCGTTCGTCGTCGGGAATGTCGCCGGGAGTTTTTCCGGCCAGTTTCTCGTTGCGGAAGTAATAATACGCCGACCCCTCGAAGTAGTTCTTTCCGCTGCGGGTCACCGCGTTAATGCCGCCTCCGGCAAAACCGCCCAGGGTCACATCGTAGGGGGCTACCACCACCTGAATCTGCTCCAGCGCATCCAAACTAATCGGCGAGATACCAGCCTGCCCGCCGTTGGTGCCCGAGTTAGCCAAACCAAATACGTCATTATTCACCGCCCCGTCGATGTAGATCGCGTTGAAGCGGCTGTTCACCCCGGCGATAGACAAGCCACCCTGGGTAATGTTCGCTTGGGGGGTCAGTCGGGTAAGGTCATTAAGGTTTCGCTCTACGGTGGGCAAGGTCATGATCTGCTCTCGGCCCACGTTGGTTTCGGCCCCGGTTTGGTTACCATCAATTAAGCCACCGGCCGAAACCACCACATCGGCCAGTTGGGTCACCGACTCGCGCAGACCAATACCCAAACCGTAGGTTTGGCCCAGGTCAAGAAAAATATCGTCTTTGGTCACGTTTTCGTAGCCCACAAAAGAAACGGTGACCGTATAGGGGCCACCGACGCGCATGTTGGCTAAGCGGAAGTAACCGTTGCTGCCCGTCACGTTGGCATACTGGGTGCCCGATGGCTGGTGAACCGCCACCACGGTGGCTCCCGGCACGGGCTGCTGGTTTTCGTCCACCACCTCGCCGTTCATGCTGGCGGTGGTGGTGCCCTGCGCCATAGCAACGTGAATCGTCAGCAGGCTAAAGGCCAAGAAAATGAAGTTGCGTAGATTTAATTTCATAAGGTAGGGATGTAAGTTTTTAAGTACAATGGTACGGAAATTCTGCCGCTTCCTGAAACTTTTGGCCCCTCCGACCGAAGATTTAGTAATTCAGCAAACCGTTGTAAACTTTACATTTACCCAATGAAATAACGGAGATGAAGCAAACGGATAAAACAAAATTCGTAATATCACTCGGGCAACTGATTTTCGTACTGCGGCCAGTCCTCCACCAGCGCGTTCACCACCGTGCTCCCTACCCCGTAGGCGGCTTCTAACGAGGGCAGGTAGGCCGAGTACGCTTGGTTTTCGTTAAGCATGCTTTGCGCCGCGGATAGTCCCGTATAAGGCATCGAGAAATTGCTGGCTGTGCGCAGCACCAGTAGCCGGTCGGCATCCACCCGCCCCGCCGCGTCCAGAAAGTGCAGCGCCTGCGCCGTGCCCGTGTCCTCCATCGCGCTGGTCACAAATTCGCCCTGCCCGCCGGTCCAGTACTTCACCCAGCGGTTGGCCCATTCGTTCATTTTTTCGCCGTGCCAGAAGGTCATGGCGGCCACGTGGTCGCCCTTCATCACCCGTGGCGGCTCCTGCGCTTTCGGATAGTTCACAAAGCGGGCGCGCATCTGCTGCAGTTCTTCGGTGTCTTCCAGCGCCACGTCTTCGGTAAGTTGGTAGGCCCATTCGACCAACTGAGGATTCAAATGAAACACCTCGCCCCCGTCGGTGGTGGGCACCGGCTCCTGGTAGGGTTCGGTCTGGTCGATGGGAAAAATACCCGTAGCCCAGTCGTCGGGAATCTCGCGGGCGTCGATCTCGTGGTTCAGGTCGCCATCCACCAGCCACTCGGCCCACACCGCCGAGCCGGTGGGAGCATCCTCAGGATCCACCCCGGCAATGCCCGCTACCACCCAGTAGGCTTTAGTGAGGTCGAAGCGGGGGTCCATGCCCAAAGCCATCACCGAGGCGGCCGAACGGATACTGCCCACGCCGGTCACCATCGCTAGCACGCCCCGCTCGGCGTTGTAGCGCAGGTGTCGATAAGCTTGGGGCAAGGCCAGCGTGTCGGGAAACGGAAAGCGCTCGGCCCACGTCTGCAACTCACCCGGCCGGTCGCCGGTGTCGTTGCCGGGTTCAAACATGGTGACCACCACCACCTTGATGGGGATAGGCGGGGCGGTATCGGATGAGTCGGAATCGGCTGTCGGTTGACAGGCAACTAGGAGCAGCAGGGCTGATAACAGGTAGGTGTGTTTCATAAGATTGCATAGGGGTTTGACACAAGACAGGATACCTTTACTGAGATGTTTCCGTCTCCAACTCCAGGCAATAGTCGATAAAGGTATCCCAGCGCTGCTGCCAGTGCTGCATTGCGATTTGCTTCTCCGCCTCACTGAGCGAGCTGTAGGTGATAGAGTTCATCAAAAGTTTTTTCATTGCCCCCAGGTCCAGCTCCCAGGCCAGAAAGATGGCCCAGTAGTCGGGCGTCACTCCTTCGTAGCCGAACACTCCGGGGTCGTCGGGGCTGATGGTGCACGGGATGCCCTGCTGCAACCACGCCCGCGCCGGGTGCACCCGCAGGTCACCCACGTAGCCCAAAATCTGGTTGCTCAGCGGGTTCACCTCCACCGCAATGTTGCGGGCGCGGATGGCGTCCTGCAAGCTAGGAAACAAAAACAAGTTGAACCCGTGACCAATGCGCTGCGTGCCCAGCGTCACCGCGTCGTAGAGGTTATCTACTGAAGCCCAATCGCTCTCTCCATCGTGCAGGAACAGGGGCAAATCAATACCGTACACCTGCTCGAGCGAATCGAATTTGAGCCAGGTGTCCAGGTAGTAGCGGGTGGAGCGGCCCCGGTCTTCTTCGGCCACCAGGTCGTAGCCCTTGACCCACTCAGGATACTTTTTCCGCATCCGAAAGGCATTTTCCACGTCGCGATCGATTACCTCGCGCGGCTGAAAGCGGTGGTTGGTATAGATCAACTTGGCCGTGAAGTCGGGGTATTTTTTCTGCGTGCGTTGCACCGCCTCCTGGTAATAACGCAGCAGCGTGTCGGCCGTGTAGTAGCCCGGCGGGTGCTCCAGGTCGTGCAGTCCCACGCCCAGAAAGGCCCGCAGTTCTACGTGCTGAACGCCGTCTTCGGCCAGGGTTTCAAAGGTAGCCGCCGTGAAGTCGCGGAACACCGGTTGGTAGCGAATGAAGCGCCCAATACGCTGGAAGCACCGCTCAAACTCCTGCCAGACGTCCACGCGGGGGTCATTCATGCGGGCATCAAAGGTGAGCAGATCGTACAGCGAATCAGCGAAGTGGGGCACGGTTTTGTTGAGCGACCACCCACTGTAGTAGCCCTTGGGCACCATCGAGGGTTTGAAGAAGTCGAGCTGCCCCTTCACCAGCGTAGGGTGATCGTCTTGCCAGAACACGTAGCACTGGGGCGTTTTCAAAGCATGCTCTACCACCCACCGCAAATTGCCCGCCGCTTCAGGATGCAGGTGCAGCACGCCTCCCTTAGGCATCTTGCGCAAAATCTTGAACAGCGGCGTTCGCTCGACCTCGCGTTGCGATTGGTAAAAGTAGTGAGCCGGGGGGAAAAAGTGCCGTTGCCGGTACTGCCGGATCATTTGGCGCTGCAAGGCCAACAATTTTTGGTTCACTGCTTCCTCTTTGGACGAAAGTACTACGTCAGCATCGAAGGCGCGTGCGCTGTCGCGTTGCCCGTAAACTTGCCGGGCTTTTTGATAAGCAGCCAGGGTAGTGAAGCCCCCGGCAGGATACTTTTTAGTGGGAGAGGAGCTTTGGCATCCCCCCAGTATAACTCCCAGCAGCAAGCTGCCAACCGCAGAAACGAATGAAAACACGAAGGGGAATTTCACGACGCATAGTTACAAAAAAAGCCGGACAATGTCCGGCTTGGTGTTGTATCAGCTTGAGGGCACCCAAAGCGCCGCGTTTAATACTCCCGAATATCAATCCGCTTGGCGGGCACGTTGTTACCGGCCCCAAAGGGCAGTAAAATCTTGAGTTGCCCGTGTTCAAACACCGCATCAATCTGGTCTTTATCGACCGCCGGTGGTATACTGAACGTGCGGTTGAAAATGGGGGCCATGTGGCGAGACGATTGCTCATCCTCATCCGCTACGGCGGTCACGTCGTTTAGGGTAGTGTACACCACCAACTGGTTTCCGTGCACGTAAATATTAAATGATTCACTGTTTACCGAGGGGGCATTGACCTGAATTATCAACTTATCAGCGCTTTTCTTCAGGTTAACCATCGTGGCCACCGTCCCCCCCGTGATCGTATTTATAGCATCTATCTGATGAACAAAATCCTTCAACACATTTTTCATCGTATCCTCTCGTTTAGTGTAAGATAATTAGTTAGGTGGCAAACAATGTACCAATACCTAAGCGAGATCGCTGAGTGCCATTAAGCCGTCAGAATGTCGCTATTTTTCTTTATATACGACAAATTGGCACTCTTTGGATGTTGATACTAAGAAATTATGCAGTTAAATACCGAAAAATGCATTTTATGGTCGGAAGTAGTGAGAGGCTACGGTGGCCAATCCCACCCCCAACAGTAGAAACAGATCCAAGCGGATGGGCCCTACCGTGTCGGGAATAATGCCTAACAAGGAGGCCAAGAACAACAGCAACGCCAGCGCCGTGGTGAAGATGATTTCTGCTCCTAGGGGCTTTTTCGCCAGAATTCCGGCCAGGATCATGGGAGCCAGCAGCGACGTGCCCGCGAAACTCACCCGGGCCAGCAGCACCAGCTGGTCGCTGGCTAGCACCGAGAAGATAAGCGCGATGGTGGCAAAACCAAAAAGGGCCAGTTTGGTGATGCGCATGACTGCTTTTTCGCGGCCCGGCAGTAGCGAGCGCAACTCGGTGCCCAGGGCAAAAATTTGTGAGTCGGTGGTAGAGAGTCCGGCAGCCAGCAAACCGACCACGGCCAGGGCGGCGATGAAGCCCGGTTGCTCGTAGAGCAGCACTTGCGACAGAAAATCAGCGGTGGAAAGATCGGCGTAGCGCGCGGCCCCGTACATGCCAATAAAGGCCGTGGGCAAAATGACGAGGATGGCGAAGATGCCTACCGCCACGGCCATCAGGTGGGTGGTGCGCAGGTTTTTCATAATCACAATGCGAATGGTGAGCTGCGGCTGGGTGATCGGAATACACAGAATCACCAGCATCGAGGCCAACAGAAACTGCGGAGTGAACAGCCCGTTGGGTCCCGGAGTCGACAGCAGGGCTTCGTTGGCCACCTGCACTTCGTCGAAGAGCGTCGACAGGTTGTCGAAATGCGCTACGCAACTGATGCCAATGATCCAGGTCACGATCAGCAGCGTGAGCCCCTGCACCGCGTCGGCGTGCATGATGGCCTTGAGCCCTCCGATTTCGCTGTAGGTTAGCATCACGCCCACAATGGCAATGGACCACCCCCACGAGGGCAGGGCGTCGGGAAACACGGCGGTGAGGAAAATAGCGATGCCCCGAATTTGAATGGCCACGTAGGGGATGAGAAACAGAAACACTCCGGCAAAGCTCACGTATCCGGCCAGTTTGTTATTGTAGCAGTTTTGCATCAGGCCAGCCACGCCCTGAAAGCCCTTCTGGGCCACCTTGCGCCGCAGGTGGTAGCCAAACCACAGCACCAGAAACACCATCGCGCCGTCGGAGACGGCCAGGAAAATCCAGGCACCAATGCCGTGGGTCCGGAAGAAATCGGGCATGCCCAGCAGGGTGAAGGTACTGAACAGCGTGGCCGCGAAAGTGAGAAAGCCCAGGATCATGCCGATGTTGGAACCGGCCAGCAGATAATCTTCGGCGGATTTGTTTCTTTTGAAGGAGCGAAGCGCCACGTAGGCCAGCATGCCCACGTAGATTGCTCCGAGAATGAATACCCAAGTTGTCATTGCGGTTCGTCAGCGTTGCGGCCGGGATGCACCCGGGTGCCAATGTAGGTGAGCAATACGAGTAAAATGGTGAGCGAAATAGAAACCCACAGCGTATAGGGCATGCCGAAAAGCTCGGGTTGGAATTGTCCGGCGGGAATTACCAAAGGAGTGAAGGTGAGAGCGGATAGGATAACGGCCAGCGCCACGCAGAGCTTCCAGGGGCGGGAATTGGGTTGGGGCATAAGGTTAGAGTAAGGAATGGAAGTAGTTGGCTGAATCCACCAAACCTATCTTTCGGTATCTATCCAAAACTTCGTACTGATCTAAATCCGGATTCCTCTTGTTTTGAACACTATGAATCATACAGTGCTAGCTCCTCATCCGAGGCCATCATCTGAATAATTCGCTGCTTTTGTTCTGCTTTCATTTGCTTTTGATACGCAATCACATCTTCGTATTTTACTCGTCGATGATTCCCAACTTTAGTGAAAGGAATATGTCCGTCCTCAAGCAGTTTGACCAAGTGGGGTCTGGAACAATTTAGCAGTTCAGCTGCTGCTTGGGTAGTCATTTCAGCAGCTATCGGAATAATGGAGATCGGCTTTCCTTGACTGGTTGCTTTCAAAATATCAACCAAAAGCTCTAGCGCTTTCAAAGGAATTCTAATCTTGCCTTTTGTCTCCTCGACTTCAATCTCAGGATTTGCTGAATGCAATCCCTTCAACGTCGCTGCTAGCGCATCACAAGATTCCATAGCTATTCTCTGCTCTTCCTTAGTGGGTTTCTCTATTTCTATGTGTCTCATGATAAAATAGATTATCTTGCGCTGACAACATAAACGAAATAAACGAAAATAGCAATTTTCTTTGTCACAAAATGACTCGAAAATCACTCAACCGGCATAAACAGCCGCTTCCACCGCACTTTGTCGAGCAAATCGGCTTGCTCATCGGTTGAGAACCACACAAACAGCGGTTTGCCCACAATATGATCTTCCGGCACCAAACCCCACATGCGCGAATCTAAGGAATTATGGCGATTGTCGCCCATCATGAAGTAATAACCTTGCCGAAACACGTACGAATCGGCCCCTTTGCCGTCGATGCGTAGCTGCCCATCGGTTTGCGTGGCGTTCACGCCTTCGTAATGGACAATCGCCGGACCGTAGAGGGCGGTGTTCAGGGGAGTAAGGCTGATCCGGTCGCCCGCCCGGGGGAGATACAACGGACCGTAGAAATCTGGCGTCCAATGCTGGGTTAGTTTGCTTCTCGGGGGATACATATCGGAACGGGCGGTGCCGGGTTCGTAGGTGATTTCCTGCACCGCCTCGACGAACGGCAAGGCTTGCAGTGCTTGGGCGGTGGCCGGTTTCGTAAAAATCTGGTAGCCTCCGGTTGTCGGAAACACGTCGACAACCCGGTGCTGTCGCCAGATGCGGGGATGAATGGTTTGCTTTGTTTGAACCATATAGCTGGTTTGGCCCTCGGGCGGGAAGGGCTGCGCCTCTCCGTTGATAAAAAGCTGTTTATCAACGATTTGCAGCGTATCGCCCGGCACCGCTACGCAGCGTTTCACGTAGAAAGTTTTCATGTCGGTGGGGCGGTCCCACTCGGGCGGGTAGTTGAACACCACCGATTCGCCGCGCTGCACTTCGCCCAGGCCGGGCAGGCGGAAGTAGGGCAGTTGAATCCAGTCGAGGTACGAAGGAATGTCGGTGCCCGCAATGGTTTGGTGCATCAGCGGCAGTTGCAGCGGTGTTTTGGGCAGGCGCGTGCCGTAGTGCAGTTTGCTGACGAACAGCCGGTCGCCCACCAGCAGGGTATTTTCCATCGATCCGGTGGGGATGGCGTAGGCTTCCATCAGCAGGCCGCGAAACAGCGTGGCCACCACCACGGCAAAAACGAGGGAGTTGAGCCACTCACGGGCAATGCTCTTGGGGGAAGTGGTTCGGGCTTTTCGGCGGAAAAATTTCATGGGCGGTTACTCTTTGGTGGGGTCCTCTCGAATAGATTGTTCTGTGCTTATTGGCAAATTGGTCGGCTAGGTTGTCAACATCCGTAATTTAGCAAATGGCGGGCAATTTTCGTTTTTTTCGCTAGCCTTTCTATCTCATTTTGCTGAAGAAGCCTAGAGTCTCTTTCTTCAGCTTTTTCCGCACACTGCTTCGTAAACCGTAACGGCCAGCGCGGTTTTTCCTTCGTGAAAAAAATAAAGTCTTTTCAAAACCGCTCGTCTAGCTTTTAGCGGCTGAAGCATGCTTAAAATAAAAAGGAACCCCGTGGCTGAGGTTCCTTTTCTTGCTTTTAACTTTTATGCGTTACGTTGTTTCGTAACCCAGGTTTTGCTGGTTCTGCAACTCCGGATTGGCATCCAGCTCCCGCTGGGGAATGGGATACACCAACTTGGGCGAGTCAAAGGGAAACGCACCCACCGGGCGTCCGGTGCGCTTCAGGTCGTGAATGCGGTGCCCCTCGAAGGCCAGCTCCAGGTGGCGTTCCCGCAAAATAATGTCCAGGGTAACCTCAGTCAATGGCGCTAAACCCGCCCGGGTGCGGATGGTATTGATGTCGGCCAGCGGAGTAGCTCCCACGGCAGTGCCTGCTCTGAAGTTGGCCTCGGCCCGGGTCAGATACATTTCGGCCAGCCGGATGACGTTCACGTTGCCGAACTGCTCGGTCCACTTGCCGGTGTAGGTTTGCTCCTGATCTTCGTCGAAGTAAAAGAACGCTAAACGCGCGTCTCCTTCTTCATACAACGCTAAGTGCGGTTCTAGCATATAGATATCGCCGCGCCCCAGGTTAGAAGGCGGGGCAAAGAACGTGTTCATGTTATTAATCCCGTCCTGCGAGGTGACCTGCATCGCAAAAACGTCTTCTACGGTGTTTACGCTTTCACTGGCAAAGGCGTCGGCATAGTTTGCATTAAGCGCGTACTCGCCGGAAGTGATCACCGCATTGGCAGCCGCGGCTGCTTCCGGGTAGCGACCCTGCATCAGGTACACCCGCGACAGCATGCCTTGGGCAGCGTATACGGTGGCGAAGAAGCCATTGGATTCGGGCAACAAGTCAGCGGCGGTTTGCAGATCGGTGAGCACCTGCTCGTATACCTGCGCCACGGTAGCCCGCGTCACAAAACTTTCGTCATCGATCACGGTAGTTGGCTCCAGCACGATCGGCACGCCCGGGTTGGCCGCCGGATCTCCGTCGTTCCAGGCCCGACCGTAGAAGCGAACCAGTTCAAAATAGAGCGTTCCCCGGATAAAGCGAGCTTCTCCCTCAACCCGCGCTTGTTCATCTTCATCCACCACGCCTAGGTTAGCCAGCACGTTGTTGGTGATGTTGATGGCCTCGTAGGCTTCAATCCACGTGTCTTCCACCTGGCCGTTATTAGCCAGAATACGCTTGTTGTAAATTTCGCCGGGAGCCACAAAGGTGCCATCCCAGAAGACTTCGTCGTCGCCGCCCAGCAGTTCCCCATCGCGCAGCATATTGCCTCCGTACAGGTCGCCGTCACCCAGGATGTCGTAGGCCCCCACCAGAAGCGCTTCTACATCGGAAGAGGAGCTCAATGCCTGGCCGGAACCCAGTGAGTTTTCCGGCTCAATGTTCAAACGGTCACCGCAGGCTATCAGCAGAAGGCTGAACGAGAGCATGGCAACTATTGATTGTATTTTTGTATAATTCATCGTTCGTATGTTTAGCGTGTTTGATTAAAACCCAATGTTCACTCCTAGCGTAACGGCGCGGGCCTGTGGTGCCGAGTAGAAATCGTTCCCCTGTCCGATATTACCCGCCAGGTAGTCCGTATTGACTTCCGGATCCCAACCGGTGTAGTCGGTGAAGGTGAGCAGGTTTTGTCCTGACACGTAGATGCGCAATCTTGAAAGGTTGGCGCGCTCGATAAGCGCCGTGGGCAAACTGTAGCCTAGCGTGATTGTCTTCAGACGCACGTACGACCCATCCGATAGGTAGCGCGACGACTCGCCGGTGCCGTTGGCTCCGAACAGGCGGGCCTGCGGCACGTCGGTGATATCACCCGGATTCTGCCAGCGGGCCAGTTGGTCGCGCGATTGGTTGTCAAAGAAATCGCCGTTGGCGGTCTGGAATTTGCCGCCGCCGTTGTAGATCTGGTTACCGAATACTCCCTGAAAGAAAACATTGAGCTCAAAACCCTGGTATGAGAAATTATTGGTGACTCCGGCCGTGTAATCAGGATTAGGGTCGCCGATCACCACCCGGTTAGCGTTGTTATAATTGTTGGTAGTAGAGCGATCAACAATATTTCCGTCGGCATCGGTAGCGTTCACGTAGTACAATGCGTCGCCGTTGGCCGGATCCACTCCCGCGTATTCCGGTCCGAAAAACACGCCAATGGGTTGCCCTTCCACCGCCCGGTTCAGGAAGGCACTTTCTACCACCTGTCCCTGTAAGTCGGTAATCTCATTGCGGTTGCGGGCAAAGTTCAGGCTGGTCGACCACTGAAACGCCCCGACCAAATTGCGGGAATTGAGCACGAACTCGAATCCCTGGTTTTGCAGCCGCCCCACGTTGCGCAGCTGCGTGGTGAAGCCCGTGGTGGTCGGCACATTCACGTTCAGCAGCAAGTCGCGGGTGTCTTTCACGTAGAAATCAATTTCCCCACTCAAGCGGTCGTTTACCAATCCGTAGTCCAATCCAATGTCAAACTGCGCAGTTTGTTCCCAGCGCAGGTCAGGGTTGGCAATCTGCGAGGGGCGCTGGCCCGGCACTCCGGCGTATCCACCTTCTCCGGTGAATAGTCCCAGCGCACCAAAATTGCCGATTTCAGCGTTACCGGTGAGTCCGTAGCTGGCGCGTAGTTTCAAGAAACTCAGCGCACTGTTATCGACCAGAAAAGCCTCGTCGGTGATGATCCAGCCCACCGCGGCGGCGGGAAAAAAGCCGTAGCGGTTGTTGGCTCCGAAGCGCGACGAACCGTCCACGCGTCCGCTCACGGTGAGCAGATAACGGCTCTGAAAGCCGTAGTTGACCCGAGCGAAGTACGACAAGAAGCTAAAGGCGGTTTCGGTAGATTCCCCCCCGGTGATGTCGGCGGCGGAGACAATCTGCTTGTAGGCGCTGCTGGGGAACTGCTGCCCTTCTACCTGCGTAGCGTCGGTGCTGCTTTCTTGGTAGCTCATCCCCACCACGGCTTCCACGCTGTGGTTTTCGGAAATTGTCGGAGCGTAGCGGAAGAAGTTGTTGGTGTTGTAGTTGGCCACCTGCACCCAGCGGTTGAAACCCAGTCCGTTCGGAGCACTGCTGTTCCGGGCGGTTTCGCTGCCAAAGTAGTTTTCCTCGTTCTGGATCAACAAATCCACGCCAAATTCACTGCGAAACGACAGCGCCGGAGCGATCTGGTACTGCGCAAACACGTTGCTGATGGTACGAAACACCGAGGTGACCCGCGAAGCGTAGGCAAAATCTAGCAACGGATTGTAGTACTGGGTATAGTTACCGCTTAACTCACCCGTGCGGGGATCGATGGGCGGAGTCATGGGCTGTAGCGCGATGCTCTGCACCGGGGTAGAGAAGGAGTTGTCGTTGGGCAGGCGATCGTTGATGGAGCGCGACAAGCTGAAATTGATGCCGAACGATAGTTTCTCAGTAGCAGTATGGTCCAAATTCAATCGGCCGCTGTAGCGCCGGAAGCGGTTGGTCTTAATAATGCCTTCTTGGTCGCTATACGAGCCCGACACATAGAAGCGGGTTTTCTCGTTGCCGCCGTTGGCACTTAGGTTCACCTGATTGTTGGCACCGCGCTGAAAGATTTCGTCCTGCCAGTCGGTGTCTACGTAGCCCGGCTCGCCCGGAATTTGCCAGGAAGCGGGGTCGCCCGCCCCGTAGCGGGTGAAACGATTTTGCACAAACTCCTCTTCGATGTCCGAATTGATGGCTGCTTCGGTAAACAGTTCAACGTACTCCTGGGTGTTTAGAAACTCCCGGCGGTTGGTAGGCTCATTAAAGCCTGTGAAGGCATTAAGGTTAAAAGTGGTTTTGCCGTTTTTTCCTTTCTTGGTTGTGATGAGCACCACTCCGTTAGAAGCACGGGCTCCGTAGATAGCTGCCGCCGAAGCGTCCTTAAGCACCTCGATCGACTCCACGTCGTTAAAGTTAATGTCCGACAAAGGGTTGGTGTCGGAGTCAGCGTCGGGGTCGGCCTGGCTGTCTGAGGTGATTGGAATACCATCTACTATGTAGAGCGGTTGGTTACTAGCCGTGACCGAAGAAGAGCCGCGCACGCGTACCTTCACGCCCTGCCCCAGTTTGCCGCTGTTCGATTCGATGAACACTCCGGCTGCTCGGCCCTGCATGGCCTGTTCCAGGGTGGGCACCGGAATGTTTTCAATCTGCTCGCCCGACACGCTGGCAATATTACCGGTAAGTTCACGCTTGATCTGCGTGCCGTAGCCAGTCACTACCACTTCAGAGAGTTGCGATACATCGTCGGCCAGGGCCACGTTGATGGTAGAACGGCCGTTCACTTCTTCTTCAATGGTGCCGTAACCGATAAAAGAATAGGACAACACGGCGCCTGCTTCGTCGGGAACCGGCAGGCGGTAGTTGCCGTCGATGTCGGTGACGGTGCCAATGGTGGTGCCCTTGAGCAACACGTTCGCACCCGGAATCGGTTCGCCTTCACCGCCAGTCACCGTACCGGACACGGTGAGGTCTTGAGCCCAAAGGGCCCCGCTTGTTCCTAATAATAAAACAAGACTCAGTAGAAATGATCTCATACGTTGGGTTTAGAAAATAAATGATAAATTGACAACAAAGATACAAAAACAGATACAGATAAGTAAGGTTTAGGCTAAATTGTTGCGAAACATACTACGGATATCTGACCTACTGCTAGTAGAACTGTCTAGCGTTTGCCAAGTTAACCGGAAGAAAAGAGGCCACAGGCCCGTAAAGACATACATTTGAACATCTTCTCTCTGAGCCCCCCCGCAAGTAAGTTCTTTGCCCCTACTGCAACTTTTACTTTCCTAGTAAACATGGTTAGCCTGGCGTATTTGGTGGAGCGAAGCGAGACCGTCCCGCTTCTGCTTGCCTACTCGCTCTCATTTCTAGCCTACCTGTTGTGCTACCGACTGGTGCAGAGGCCCCGACAGGTAAAGCAACTGCTCGTGGTGGCGGTACTGGCCCGACTGCTGCTGATCCCGATGATGCCCAATTTGTCGGACGACGTTTACCGCTTCGTGTGGGACGGTCGCCTGCTCTACCAAGGCTACGACCCTTTCGCGTATTTGCCCTCCGAAATCATGCGGGGTAAAACGGCGGTTGCTGCGGTGGGCATTGATCAGGAGCTGTACGATCAGCTCAATTCACCGGACTACTACACCGTTTATCCCCCGGTGAACCAGGCGGTGTTTGCCCTGGCGGCCTGGGTATCGCCCACCTCGGTGCGGGGCAGCGCCATCGTCATCCGGCTGGTGATTTTTGCGGCCGAACTGCTCACGCTGTGGTTGCTGTTTCGTTTGCTGAGGGGCGAATATCCTGGCAGGAGCCAAGAAAATATCAAATATCGAGCAGGGAACACCGAATTTCGAAGTAAAACAACAAATACTTCATCATTCATCATTCATCATTCCTTGTTGGACATTCCTTTTCTTCGAACCGCCCAAAACAAGCAAAAACGCCCTTATCACCCGCCGCCCCGCGTCATTTTGCTCTACGCGCTCAACCCCCTGGTGATCATCGAGCTCACCGGCAACCTGCACTTCGAGGCGCTGATGATCACGTTCGTGCTGGGCAGCGTTTACCTGCTCCGAGAGCGCAAAATCGTGTGGTCGGGCGTGGCCTTGGCCCTGGCGGTGTGCACCAAGCTGGTTCCCCTGATCTTTCTGCCGCTCTATCTGCGGCGGTTGGGCTGGCAACGGGCGCTACTGTTCTACGCCGTAGTGGGCATTGCAACGGTTGCGCTGTTTCTCCCCCTAGTAACGCCCGAACTGCTCGCCGGCATGCGCAACAGCGTGGGATTATACTTTCAGAAATTCGAGTTCAACGCTAGTGTCTACTACCTGGTGCGCGAGGTGGGGTTTTATCAGAAAGGCTACAACATCATTCAATCGGCCGGACGTTGGCTGGCGATCAGCACGTTTTTAATGATCATGCTTTACGCACTGCTGGAACGTGAACGCTTTTTGCTTGCTTCCTTTGGCTGGGTCTGGCTGATCTTCCTGCTGCTGTCGAGCACGGTGCACCCCTGGTACGTCACGCCCTTGCTGGCGTTCACCGCCTTCACGCCCTACCGCTACGCGCTTCTCTGGTCGGGACTGGTCTTTTTCTCGTACGCCGGATACACGGCTACGGGCTTTTCGGAGAACCTGTGGATCACGGCGCTCGAGTACGGGGCGGTGCTGGGGATGTTAGGTTACGAAGTGATTAGCAGGCGTTCGTTGGTCGGCCGGAGGCCTGGTGTGTAGCGGTCACCGGCGGGACACCCGCAGCGGGTAAGATACGTTGGTCGACAAGTGCATTATCAGAGCCAAAATGCCCACCCGCCCCAGCAGCATAGAAAGCAGTACCACGGCCTGCCCCGCCGAACCCAGCGTAGCGATCGCGATCGGACTCAAACCAACGGAGCTAAAGGCCGACACCTGCATAAAGAGCAACGATACTAGGTCTAATTGCGGTTCGATAAGGTAAAGAGTGAATATTCCAAGGGCGTTTACTGCCAGGGCGTAGCTGATCACCCACCCCGCCACCGTTCGCCTCCTGGCCTGCCCTGGTTTCCGAGAAAACGCCCGGTGAAGCGTCGCGGTGTGGATGCCTCCGGCAGTGGAACCGGCCCCGCCCCCAACAAACATCAGTCCGATCAGCATCACCAAGGTGGGAGTGGTGAGTTGCGCGATGTCCACGGTGTAGAAACCCGCCGTGCGCGCGGTAGCCGACTGAAACAGGCTGCCTATCAGTTTCTCAGTGAGGTTGAGTTCGCGAAGGGTGTTGGGCTGTTCCAGCGCGTAGAACAGCAATCCGCCCAGCCCGACCAGCACCATCGAGGTGTTCACCGAAACCCGGGTTCCCCATCGCCAGTCAACCGAAGGGTCGGCCAAACGCTGCCGCAACCGCCGGGACGAGAACAAATCGTAGAGCACGTCGATGCCTACTCCGCCCAGGCCGAAGGTGATCAGAATTGCCAGGTGCAGCACGAACGCCCGCGGCACCGAATGAAGGTTATCGGGCAGCACGCTGAATCCGGCGTTGCCGAAGGCCGACACGGCGTGGAAAACTGCCACAAACGCCTTGTGTCCGATTCCTCCGTCAGCATTGCTTCCGGTGTAGTAGATCAGCAGAAAAGCTCCGCTTTCCACCAGCGCGGTGATCTTGAGCACGCGAAAGAGCACGTCGCGGGGCGAACTTGACGTGCCTTCCGTATCGGCCACCCCGCCGCTCATCTGCCGGACGGTGAGCACCGCAAAGAACGAATAAAACAACGCCCCGATCTGAATGAGCCCCAGCACCACAACCTGTCCGCCCCATGAAAGGTCCGTGGCAGTATTGACCACCGTAAGCCCGACCAGGCAAACGGCACTCACCGCCGTGAACAAGGCCTGCCGTAGCGTAAGCGGATCGGCAGCGGCAGACGAAGGCAAACTAAGCAAAGTTGTTCCAATCGCAATCAACGCAGCGTATCCCAACAAAAGCCACCGCAAGCGCACGAAACGGTTAGTCATTCGGCGAGGTGTTCGTGGGCCTCGGCCAGTAGCCGGGCGCGATCGATAGGGACCACGCCCGTGTACTCGCACACGATGCCGCCCCCCAAATTGGCCAGGGCGGCCAGGGTGGGCAACGGCACGGCCGACGCTAGACACAACGCCGCAATGCTAATCACCGTGTCACCCGCGCCCGACACGTCGGCGATCTGCCGCACGTGCGCCGGAATAAAGTGAACCTCGTCGGTATCGGTGTCCGCGAAAACGCCTTTCTCCGACAGGGTAATCAGCGTGATCTGATGGTGCAACAGCGTACGAAGCGTGGCGGCGGCTTCCTGGATGGCGGCCGGTTCGCTGTGCAGGGGGGCGTAGGTTTCGTGGTGCAGGGCAAGCCGTTCTTGGTGCAGCCCCTGCCGTAGTTCTTTCAGGTTAGGTTTGAAGAGCGAAGCTCCCTGATAGTGTAAGAAATTCCGCTTCTTCGGATCTACCGCCACGGGAATGCCTTTTTCCTGCGCACGATGCGTAATGTGTTGGATCACCGCTTTGTTGAGCACGCCCTTGTCGTAATCCTGAAAAATAACCACATCGGCCTGCGCCAGGGCCTGGTCGGCGGCGGTGAGCAACGATTGCTGTTCAGCCTCGCTCAGCAGATGGTCGTGTTCGTCGTCGATGCGCACCACCTGCTGCGACCCGGCAATCACGCGCTCCTTCACCGTGGTGGTTCGTTCGGCACTGCTCACGATATAGTGGGTGGCGATGCCTTGGTCGCGCAGCAGCTGCCGAAAAGCGTCGCCCGCGGCATCCGCTCCCACCACGGCGCACAGTAGGGGAGTGGCTCCCAGGGCTTGCACGTTCAGGGCCACGTTGGCCGCTCCACCCAGTCGGTTTTCGCGGCGGTTCACGCGCACCACGGGCACCGGCGCCTCGGGCGACATGCGCTCCACCCGGCCCCACACGTAGGCGTCCACCATCACGTCGCCCACAATCAGCACCTTGTGCTGGGTAAATGTGGCAAACAAGCGGTCGAACGATGAATTCATCAGCAAAAATCAGGGAGCCCCTAACCGGTTGGATGGCGTCTTCGGAAGGGGCTATTGCAACGGTGCCAGCGCTTCTTTGATGCGACGAATAGCCTCGCGCAGTTGCTCGTCGGAGGCAGCGTAGGACAAGCGGATGCAGTTCGGATCGCCAAAGGCATCACCGGTGACGAGCGATACCTGGGCCTTCTCCAGCAGGTACATACACAGATCGTCGGCATCCTTGATGGGTGATTCTCCGTCGGACTTGCCGAAGTAGTGGCTCACGTCGGGGAAAATATAAAAAGCGCCGTTGGGCACGTAGGTTTTCACTCCCGGAATGTCGTTCAGTAGCTCGAGAACCAGGTCGCGACGGCGCAGGTAGGCGTCGGCCATCTCTTGGGTGGGTTTCATATCGCCGGTGAGGGCGGCAATGGCGGCGCGCTGCGCGATGGTGTTCGCCCCGGAGGTGACCTGCCCCTGGTACTTATTGCAGGCTTTGGCCAGCCACTCCGGCGCGCCAATGTAGCCCAGGCGCCAGCCCGTCATGGCGAAGCCCTTCGACAGGCCGTTCACCGTGATGGTGCGTTCGTACATGCCCGGCAGGTTGGCGATGCTCACGTGGTCGCCCGCGAAGTTAATATACTCGTAGATTTCGTCGGCCAGCACGTAGAGGTCGTCGTGCTGGGTCACCACCTCGGCAATGGCGCGTAGCTCGGGCTCGCTGAACACTCCGCCGGTGGGGTTGCAGGGCGAAGAATACATAATGGCTTTGGTGCGAGAAGTGATCGCGTCGCGCAGTTGTTCGGCGGTGGCTTTGAAGTTGTTCTCGATGGTGCCGGTGATCAGCACGGGCACACCCCCGGCCAGCTTGACGATGTCGGCGTAGCTCACCCAGTAAGGCGCAAAGATGATCACCTCGTCGCCTGGGTTGACCAAGCACTGGATCACATTGGCGAGCGACTGTTTGGCCCCGGTGGATACCACAATCTGGTTCGGAGTGTATTCTAGCTGATTGTCGCGTTTGAACTTATCGGCGATGGCCTGCCGCAGGTCCAGGTAGCCCGGCACCGGGGGGTAGCCGAAGTACTTGCCCTCATCAATGGCGGCCTTGGCGGCCTCCTGAATGTGCTTCGGCGTGGGGAAATCGGGCTCCCCCAGGCTGAGGCTGATCACGTCGTGCCCTTGGGCCTTCAGTTCACGGGCTTTGGCGGCCATGGCCAGGGTGGCCGATTCTTCGAGGTTCTTGATTCGGTCGGATAGTGCTTGCATGAATGGGCGGATGGATTTTTCTGGTAAAACGGCGTAAAGCTAGGGATTTTTGCTGAAATCTGGCGATTTTGATGCGTGAATCACGGGTCTATCTTCCCGAGTACCTATGGGTAAAACCGGTCTTCCTTCCAGCGGGTAGGGTTATTCCGGATGTACCGACGAATATTATCCTTGGAGGTACGGTTGCGGATGACGTGATCATAAAACCGGGTTTGCCAGGCAAAATCGGGATTGGTTTTCCGCGATTCGAACGCGGTCCGGCCCTTGTACCACCGAATGATGCGCGATACGTTGTCGTGCAACATGGGGTTGTGGGTGCCGGTGATGCCGCCGGTCGTTTCCGTTTCCGTAGAGACGCGATTAATCGCGTCTCTACGGATGATTAAAATGCCATGCACGTGGTTGGGCATCACCACCCAGGCGTCCAATTGGGCATATGGGAAACGATTCGGGATTTCCTGCCAATACTGGTGGGCCAACGCCCCAACCGGTGACAATTGTATGGTGCCATTCACAATTTCCCCGAAAAAATGATTGCGATTGTGCGTACAAATCGTAATAAAATAGGCCCCGTTCCAGCCGTAATCCCACCAGGGCGCGCGGGCCGAGGCAATGCGGTATTTGTTTTGGTATTTGTCTGCCATACCACCCCAGGCACAACAAACAAACCCAATGCTTGCCGACAACAGACACGTTAACTCAAAATCGCACTGATGTCATCCTTCGTTAGTTTTTTTACGAAGCTTTCTTCGGTAGAGATCAGGTCAGTGGCCAGTTTGAGTTTGCTCTCCTGTAGGCGCAGGATTTTCTCCTCCACGGTGTCGCGGGTAATAAACTTGTAGGTGAACACCCGGTTTTCTTGCCCAATGCGGTGCGCCCGGTCTACGGCCTGTTTCTCCACGGCGGGGTTCCACCACGGATCCAGAATGAACACGTAATCAGCCTTGGTAAGGTTAAGCCCCACGCCCCCGGCCCGCAGTGAGATCAGAAACACGCGCAGCCGCTGGTCTTCCTGAAAGTTTTCTACCTGCTCCTGCCGGTTCTTGGTGCTGCCGTCCAGATAGGCGTACGCAATACTACGTTCCTTTAGTTGTTCGCTCACCAGCGTCAGGTGTTTCACAAACTGACTGAAAATCAGAATGTTGTGTCCTTCGCTGATAGCACTGGTAAGCATGTGCATCATGTCCTTCAGCTTGCCCGACCCGTCGGGATACTCCGCATCCACCATCCGGGGGTGGTTGGCAATCTGTCGCAGTTGGGTAAGCCCCTGCAGCAGCAGCATCTGCGATTTCTGGATGCCCTTGTTTTCGATCAGATCCAGAATTTCGTTGCGGTAAAACGCCTTCACTTCTTCATAACGGGCTTCCTGCTCTTCGGTCATCGAGCAGTAGGTTACATTTTCTATTTTCTCGGGAAGCTCGGTAGCCACCTGCCACTTCTGTCGCCGCAAAATAAACGGCTTAATAATGGAATAGAGCTTTTCTGACTTGTTGGTGTCGCCCTTTTTCTCAATGGGCACCACAAACTCGTTCCTAAAAAAAGCTTTGGTTCCCAGCAAGCCCGGGTTGATGAACGTCATCTGCGACCACAGGTCCAGGGTGCTGTTCTCCAGGGGGGTGCCGGTGAGGATCAGGCGGTGGCGGGCATTGAACTCGCGCACCGTTTTGGCGATGGCCGAGTTGGGATTTTTGATGGCCTGCGACTCGTCCAGAATCACATAGTTGAAGTAGTAGGTGCGTAGGATATCAATATCAAGGCGGGCGATGCCGTAGGAAGTGAGCACTAGGTCGTAGTCGGCGAACTGCTCTACGTTTTTCTCGCGATGGGTGCCGGTGTAGATGAATACTTTCAGTTGCGGCGTGAACCTGCGGGCTTCCATCTCCCAGTTATAAATCAACGAGGTGGGCATCACCAGCAGCGAGGTGCGGGGGCCTTCGTTCGTGAACTCCCGTTGTTCTTTCTGCCGCTGGAGCACGGCCAGCGTCTGCACGGTTTTTCCTAATCCCATGTCGTCGGCCAGGCAGCCCCCAAAACGGTACTGGTTCAGGAAGTGCATCCAGTTATAGCCCGCCTTCTGGTAGGGCCGCAGTTCGCCCCGGAAGTGCTGGGGCATCGGGAAATCTTCGATCTGGCTGAAATTGCGCAGGTGCTCCAGTTTGCGATCCATGGTCACCTTGGCCCGCTCGCCGCTTTGCAGGTCCTGCACCAGGGCCAGGTGGTGCTTTTTCAGACGTACCGTATCAGCCGCATCGGAACCTGACTTTTCGGCCAGGGCAAACAGCTCCGAATACTCAGTGAACCAGGCTTCCGGAATGATAGCCGTTTCGCCGGTGGGCAGCAGCAGTTCGTGCTTCTTGGCCAAGATAAAAGTACGCAGCTTCTTGAAGGGAATTTCGTGATCACCGAAGCGCACCACCGCGTGGATGTCGAACCAGTCGATGTTCTCCCGCACCTGCACCTGGATAGAGGAGTATCCCAAAAAATACCTTTTACTGCCGTTGCTCTGCTGGTGCAGCACCACGCCCGCCTGTTCTAGTTGCGACTTGTGACGGTTGATCCAATCGATGGCCTTGTTGCGGTTCAGCACGGCGGGCCACTGGTGAAAATCCAGGCTTTGGTCTTTTAGCAGGTGCATCACCCCAATCTCGCGGGCCATGTCGCGCACAATCCGACGAAAGGTATACTGGTCGTCTTCTTTCTCCACCACTACGCTCACCGATTCGTTCTGATTGGGAATGAGTCGGTGCTTTCCGTACTCGAAAGTGAGCTCGAAGGCAATGTCCTCGGCTACGGAGTCAGCCGTCGACACGTTGCTTCGGGTTGCCAGGGAAGTGTCTGCCGCATCGGGCGGCACTTCGTAGAAGGTGAGGTGGGGTTCGGGGCGGTGGCTTTCTGACCGGATATCGAAACCCTTGGCATACACGTCGAACGAGGCCACCAGCGGGGCCACAAACTTGCGGTAGTAAGCATCTTCCACCTTGCGGGGAATCACAATGAACTTCCGCTTCAGAAAGGGAGCCAGTTTGTTGCCGTCCACGTCTTTCTCGAAGGTATAGAGCTTACCCTCCAGCACCATCCAGGCGGGTTCTTTACCCACGATGTAGGCGTTTTTGTACTGAAAATCCAGCTTTTCGCCCCGGTGTTTGATGGTGGGAAAGTAGTGGGTGTTTTCTTCGTTGCGGCGAAAGTGAAACAGTACCGTCGCCTTCTCTTTCATAATTTCGATGGGGTTGCCCACCGGCTCGCCGTCGTTGCTCATCTCAAAAAGCAGCTTGCGGTGAAGCAGCGGAAGTATTTGCGTGCGGATGTTTTCCAGGTAGCGATCAATTTCATCGCGCACCTGTTGCTGCCGTTCGCTGTCGCTCTCGAACACTTTCAGGAAAAAGTCGTGGGGCTTGATCTTTTTCTTATGAAATTTCTGGATCACCACGTCCTGCTGCATGTTGTCCATGAGCTCGATGAGGCGGTAGTCGTCTTCGTCCAGGTCTTGCGCAAATTCGTGGGCGTTGAGATGCGAGATGTTCTGGTGCCCAAAGGTGAAGCGTGCCTGCTCGTCTAGTTGCACCGCAAACGACTCAAAGAGATAGCCTAGATACTCGTGCGCAAACAGCGAATAAATCACCTTGAAGGGTTTATCGGTAGACACTTTCATGCGCTAGGTAGGTTGATTGTGGTATTGTTTGGATTTTTGGCAGGGTACAATGTAGCCAAAAAACCGATATTACAAAAAGTCTTTCACCTGGGTGCGGGCGGCGATCACCGCCGGGCGATAGGTAGCCAGCAGCGCGATCACACTGATGCTCAGGGCGGTGTAGAGGAAGTCGCTCAGCTCCATTTTCACGGGGTAGGCATCGATGATGGCCGTTTGCATGCCCATCGACACCACCCCGAAGGTTTGCTGCACCCAGCAGATGAGGAAACCCACGGTGAGGCCGGTCACCGTGCCGATGAGGGCAATGATGATTCCTTCCCACCAGAAAACCTGCCGCACGGTTTGGCGGGTGGCGCCCAGGGCGTAGAGCATGGCCACGTCTTTGCGCTTGTCGATGGCCAGCATCGACAGCGAGAAGAAGATGTTGAAGGAGGCCACGGCCAGAATGAAACAAAAGGTGATGTAGGCGAACAGTTTCTCGAAGCGGATGGCGCGCAGCAGGCTGGCGTGTTGCTCATCGCTGTTGAGCACCAAGAAGTCATCGCCCAGCACCGCCTGAACCTGCTGCTGCACGCTGCGCGGATTGGCGTCGGGTTGGCTCTTTATCTCGAGGGCGGTGCGCTCGTTCCCGTACTCGAAAAGATCCTGGGCAAAGCTCAGGGGCACAATCACGTAGTTGGCGTCGAACTGCTTCTCAATGGCGAACACCCCGCCGGGCATGATGTTTTTGCGCCGCACGTAGCTGGCCATTGGGTTGGGGTTGAAGCCCGTGCTGCCCGAAGAACCACGGCGCGGACTGAACACCTGCAGGGCGTAGAAATCGTTGGAGGGGGCAATTGATAGGTCGTACTGCACGCCCTGCCCCAGGATAGCGTAGCTGCGCTGCTCATCTTTGAGCACCACGTCGCCGTAGATCATGGCCCGGTCGAGCCGGTGCTGCTCCACGAAGTTGTCGCTCACCCCCTTGATGGTCACCACCTTGGAGGCGTCCTGGTAGCGCGCCAGCGCATTGTCTTCGATCACCTCGGTCATCAGGCTCACGCCGGAGACAGCTTGCAGTTGAGCGGCGAGTGAATCGGTGAGCACGAAGGTCTTTCCCCGGGCGGGCACTATTTTCAGTTCGGGGTCGAAGGTGTTGTACGAAGCGCGGATGAGTTCTTCCAGGCCGTTGAACACCGACAGCACCACCACCAACGCCATCGATCCCACGGCTACGCCAACCATAGAAATGTTCGAGATCACCTGAATGAAGTTCTTGGTGTTCTTGGAGCGGAAGTAACGGCGCGCAACGAGGAAGGGGAAGTTCATGGGGTAGTCGATAGTCGACAGTCCACAGCCGACCGTCGATGGTCGCTGGTTGATAGTCCACGGTTAGTAGACAATGGTCGAAGGTCCGCAGACCGTAGTCCACAGTCTGCCGAGGGCTGAGGACCGTTGACCGTCGACTGTCGACCATAAACCATCGACTGGGTACTATTAACCGTGGACTGTCGCCCGTGGACGCTAGGGTTCATCTTCGGCTGGGGGAATGTCCAGTTCTGAAAGCAGTTGGTCGATGTGGCTGGCGTAGTCGGCGCTTTCGTCGAGGTAAAAAATCAGCTCGGGCACCACGCGCACCGCCTTGCCAATGCGGTTGCCGAGCACGCGCCGCACGTCGCTCTTGCGTTGGTTCAGGGTCTCCATCATCGCCGGGCGGTTGTCATCGAGCACGAAACTCAGGTATACCTTGGCCACGCTCAGATCCGGGCTCATCGTCACGTTGGTGACGGTGACGAAGGTGGGTTTGCCTAGCCAACTGGCCGCGTTGCGCTGGAAGAGCTCGCTCAAATCTCGTTGGATGAGTCCGGCGGCTTGTTTCTGTCGCTTACTTTCTTTCATAGCGTAACAAACTTACCACTGCCACTGCACAAATCACACTAAACCTGATAAAAAAGTACACTGCTTTGTTTATGGGCGCGCAGAGTAGTTCTTTTGCGCTTCGTATGCTAACCTTTTTCAGAGTCAACGATCCGTACCGGATGCTGGGCGTATGCGCCCTGCTGCTGCTCATCCGGCTGCCCTTCTGGCTATCGAGCGCGCCGCTGATGCTCCCCGAACTCAGTTGGATGCTGCTGGGCGAGCGGCTGTCCGAGGGGCACCAGTTGTACGCCGGGGTGTGGGACGACGTGGGCCCGCTGTCGGCGGCGGTTTACGGACTGCTGGAAACCCTGTTCAACCGGCAGCGATGGGTGTATACGGTGCTGGCGGCGCTGCTCACCATCTACCAAAGCCTGGTATTCAATGACTTTCTGCTGGCCCGCAAGGCCTACCGCGAGAGCACCTACGTGCCCGCGCTGGTCTACGGGCTGCTCATGAGCTTTTCGTTCGATTTCTACACCTTGTCGCCGGTGTTGATGAGCCTCACCGGGGTATTGCTGGCTTTTCGCAGCACCTTTGATAAGATTGAGGGTACGCTGCGCGACGGGCAGATCCTGCGATCGGGTTTGCTGGTAGGCGTAGCCGCCTTGTTTCATCTGCCGACATTGCTGTTCATCGTACCGGTCTTTTACGCTTATATGCTCTTTGCCAGTTTGTCGCCCCGGCGGTCGCTGCTGTTGCTATACGGAATGTTGCTTCCCCTGGGGGTGGCGCTCACCTACTTCTATATCATGGAGACCGCTACCGGGTTCATGTATCAGTACGTGCTGGCTTTTGGTCACTTAGCCAACCATCACTACGTGAAAATAGTGTCGTTGCTGGTGATTTTGGCCGTGGCTTTGGGACTTTTTGTGCTTTCGGTGTATAAAATCACCAAGTACCGGCGCTTCACCATCCAGCAGACCCACTTGCAGCAGGTGATGTTCGTGAACGTGGTGGTGGCGGCACTGGCTATCCTGTGGGTTCGGGAGCTGGCCCCGTTTCACCTGCTGTTTTTTGTGCCCCCGTTCGCGTTTTTCATCACCCACTATCTGCTCATCATCCAGCGCCGGTGGTGGGCGGAGTTGCTCACCGCCCTGCTGGTGATTTTGTTGCCCCTCAACGGCTACGCCCTGCTGTTCGATTATTTCTCGATCAATCGCCTGGCGCACACCGAGGCCCTGCTGGTGCGGCCCACCGCCTACGATGCCCTGGTGGCGAACAAACGGGTGCTGGTGCTGGGCGACAACCTGAGCATCTACCAGAACGCCAAACCGGCCACTCCCTACCTGAACTGGCAATTCGCCTCGGAGCAGCTGAGCCATCTAAATTATTTCGAGAGCCTATCGGGGGTCTATATCAACCTGACTTCCGACATGCCCGATCTGATTATCGACCAGGCGAATTTGATGCCCTCTATCAGCGAGCGGATCCCGATGATTAGGAATGCCTACCGACTCGAGCAAGACAAGGTATACGTGAAGCAGTGATATTTCTTCTATATTGCTCCTTCATCAATTCGCGTCATGAAGAAGCCCATTCCCCGCCGTCGCTTTCTTGCTCAGACTCCCGCCGCTCTTGCCACTCCGGCGCTGCTAGCCAGTGGGTGCACCGAAGAGCAACCGGCGGCAAAGGCCGAAGCTCCCTACCTCAACTTCAACGCGACCTACCGCTGGAAGATGATCACCACCTGGCCGCCCAACTTTCCGATTCTGGGCGACGGCTGCAACAAGTTTGCGCAGTGGGTCAATGAGATGTCAGGCGGGCGGCTAGAGATCACCGTCTACGGCGGCGGTGAGTTGGTGCCGTCGCTCGAGGTGTTCGATGCGGTGAGCAACGGAGCGGTGGAACTGGGGCACGGAGCGGCCTACTACTGGGCGGGTAAGATTCCGGCCGCGCAGTTTTTCTCCACGGTGCCCTTCGGCATGAACGCCCAGCAGATGAACGCCTGGCTCATCAGTGGCGACGGCGGGGCGCTGTGGCGCGATACCTACGCTCCGTTCGACCTACTGCCCTTCCCGGGCGGCAACACTGGCATGCAGATGGGCGGCTGGTTCAACCGCGAGATCAAGTCTAACGAAGACATCAACGGGCTCAAGATGCGGATTCCGGGCATCGGAGGCAAGGTGTTTGCCCAGGCGGGCGGCACGGCGGTGCTGTCGGCCGGAGGTGAAATTTATACGAATCTGGAGCGGGGGGTGATCGATGCCACCGAGTGGATCGGCCCCTACCACGACTACCAGATGGGTTTTTACCAGGTGGCCAAGTACTATTATTATCCCGGCTGGCACGAGCCGGGCACGGCCCTGGAGCTGTTCGCCAACCGCTCGCGCTACGAGGCGCTGCCTACCGACCTACAGGCCATTGTGCAGGCCGCCGCCGCCCGGCTCAACAGCTGGTCGTTTGCCGAATCGGAAAAGCTGAACAGCGTGTACGCCCAGAAGCTGGCCGACGAAGAAGGAGTGCAGTACCGCCGCTTCCCGGAGCCGGTGCTGCGCACGTTCAAGCAGTATACCGAAGAAATTCTGGATGGCATGGTGGCCGGTGATGCGGTGAGCCAGCGCATCTACGACAACTACCGGGCGTTTCAGCAGAGCGTGGGCCGCTACGCCACCTACAACGAACGCATCTACTACGGCGACCGCAACTTCGGAGAGTTTGCGTGATAAAGGGGGGTAGACTTGGGGCGTCAAAACATTGGGCAACACCTTGCGATGAGGCAGCGAACAAAGCTTAACAAAAGGGTAACATAGGAGTGGTCTTCTACTGCCATTATTTTATGTTTCTTTCGGCTTCCGTAACCTAATTTGTCGTATGTCTTCTTCTGAAATTGACGGCTGGGCTATTGCCCTGGAGTTCACTGCCGGATTGGTGCTGTTCCTCTACGCCGTGACCCTATTGTCGGACGCGCTAAAACAGTTGGGAGGAGACCGCATTAAGGAGGGACTGGCCCGTTTCACCCGAAATCGGTTTACTGGGGTGCTCACCGGCACCGCCGCGACCATTGCCATCGACTCTTCGTCGGTCACCATTATTATGGTGATTGCCCTGGTGAACGCGGGGCTGCTGGGCTTTGCCGAATCGCTGGCGGTGGTGATGGGTTCTAACATCGGCACGGCCTTTTCGAGCCAGCTTTATGCGTTTAACGTCAGTTATTCTAGGTTTCTAAAAATAATACAAAATCAAGCGGCATGTAGCAGTCGGCCACGATCTTCAAAAGCAATGATTCGCGGATGCTGATCGGCAAAGGTGTAAGCCAGCAGGGCAGCAAAGACGTTGCATAGATAGTTAATAGGGGCCCGATGGCGAGTATGCTCTAAATCAATGAGACCTACGCACTGGCCAAAGACTGACTCAATGAGTCCGCGATGACGATGATAATAAGCGTCCTTTTGATGGACAATAGCATCTTTCTTTCCGTTGCGGCGCATCTTGGCCCTTAGGTCTACCCCTTTGCTAAGTAACTCTTCTTTCAGGGTGCTCAAATAACCTTTGTCGCCGTATACTTTTCCTTCTACTTCTTTGAGCAGGTAGTTCAACACCTGGTGATTGTTGTCAGCTACGTTGCCTGCCGTGAGCAGAAAGTTGACTAGCTGTGCTTCCCGGTTGATGACTACGTGCATTTTGAAGCCGTAAAACCAACCTAACGTGCCCTTGCCTTTGCTGGCCCAATCAGCCATCACTTTGTGTTGTGCTTCTCGTTTGATGTGACAAGCTTTCAAAGGTTTGCTGTCAATGTAGTTTTCTGCTAAAGCGGGCTGGCAACGGCTTTTGAGCAACAGATAGAGTTCCAGCACTACGTGCGGGATTAGGGCTACGAAGCGTTCATAGCAAGGGGCATCAGGAAGCCAGCTTTGAAAAGTCTTCAGCACATCTTGACAATAGAAGTATTTGAAGCATTTGCGTCCCGAATGATGATAAGCAATTAGGGTCGTTATGACTTCGCTTCGCGCAAAGCGTGAGTGGAAGGCGGGGACAGGCAGGCCTTGAAGAGCCGTTTGCTGAGCTAAATCCAGTAGGAAGTCATCGGTTTCCACAAAAATTTCCGTTAGTTTTGTTGTCGTCAAGATTTGCATGATTCTTTGTTTTGTACAATGAAGATTTAATTCCACTGCAAATCTTGACTTTTTTACGCTTCTACGCAACTCAACGCCCTCTCATTCAGCAACTTCCAGAATAACTGACGTGCGTTTAGCATCGACGACTACGCCCCGATTGCACTGCTGGTGGGCTTTCTGGGAAGCGTGTTGGCCAAATCGGACCGCTGGCGCTACGTGAGCACGTTTGTCTTTTCGCTAGGGCTAATTTTCTTCTCCCTGCATCTGATGGGGGAGTCGATGGCTCCGCTGCAGGATCACCCTCCCTTCACCCGGTTTATTGAGAACCTGACCAACCCTTGGCTGGGCGCGCTAATTGGGGCGGTGGGCACCGCGCTGATCCAGTCGTCGTCGGCCATGATGGGCATTGTGATTGTGATGGCGGGTCAGGGAATCATGCCCCTGCCAGTGGGCGTGTCTATCATGCTGGGAGCGGAGATTGGCACCTGTGCCGACACGCTGCTGGCGACCATCGGACGCAGCCGGGGGGCCATCCGCACCGGCGTTTTTCATTTGCTGTTCAACCTGGGCACGGTGGTGCTGGGCGTGTTCTTCGTAGAACAATTAGTAGGATTAGTAGAAGCGCTGGCCCCTAGTGCTAGCGTGGAGCGCCAGATTGCCCACGCCCACGTGCTGTTCAACGTGCTGGGGGTGGCGCTGTTTGTTGGTTTTACCCACATTATTGCCCGGCTGCTGCAAGCGGCTATTCCTGACAAACAAGCCCAACCCGAACCGGCCTAGCCTTCGCATTTTGTTCGTAGAAAACAAGCGCTGCCGATTGACCTCCGCCGGTTTTTTGTCTATCTTGTCCAGACCTAAACACTGTACTATGACGACCGAAGTAGCCCGACGCTTATTCACCGTGAAGGAGTATCACCAGATGGCCGAGGCGGGCATCCTGCACGAAGACGACCGCACCGAACTGATTCACGGAGAAATTATCTATATGAGCCCTATTGGAAACTTTCATGCAGCGATTGTAAGTCGACTTACAAACTTACTGACTCCTCGCTTAGTACCAAGTTTCATCGTGAGTGTACAGAACCCGGTACGCATTGGAGACCGCTCCGAACCCGAGCCAGATATCATGGTTTTGCCTTTCCGCGACGATTACTACGCCAGCACCGGAGTCACTCCGGCAGACGTGTTGCTCCTGATCGAGGTATCCGACAGTACGCTCCGTTACGACCGCACTACCAAGCTTCCGCTCTATGCCACGGCGGGTATTCCCGAAGTGTGGATCGTGGACGTGAACAAGCAGCAACTTGAAGTGTACCGGCAGCCCAACGAAGAGCGCTACCAATTTATGGAAACCTTAACGCGCGACGACATGATAGCAGCTACTCAGCTGTCGCTCAACGTGAAAGTGCGTGAACTGATCGGCTAGAAGTATTAAACTTTATTCTGATAATTTTTTCTGAGGCTCGTGCCGACACGAGCCTTAAGAATCAATTTTTCTCCAAAGCGTAAAAATCCTGCTTCGCGGCACGTTTTTTCGTGCTCAACTACTGAATAACGGTTCCCTGAAAGGGTTGACCGGCCAGGTAGGCCTCTATATTCTTGATGTTTCTTCCGTTCAGAATCGCCACCGACAGTTGTAGCGCTTCCGCCTTCTGGCTGGCAATGGGATCGAAAGGAGCCGACAAGCCGGGAGTCCATTCATCACCGACAATCTTGCGAAAGTCAGCCCAGCTTATTTGCTCAAGGCGCTGGGAATCGGGATTTTCTCGGGGGTCTTCGGCGTACACATAGTCAATATTGGATAGGTTGAGTACCGATTGCGCCCGATAACGTTCCGCCAGCAGCACGGCAATATAATCGGTGCTCCAACCGGGCTTCCAGCCCGCCCCCACCAGAATAGGTTCTGAAAATTCGGGTAGTGATACATCAAAATCTTTAGCAATCAGCGGATGGGCCTGCCCTTTGAAAATCGTGCGAAGCAAGTGCGCGTTCAATCGGGTAGCGTGGATTCCCAGCCAGTCGCGTTCTTCATCATCCACCCCACTCACCTCCTCGGCAGCAGCCTGGTAGTTTCGCGCCGTTTTCCCGCCCCCAACCGTCAAAATAAAGCGATCACCCTGGGCAATTCGCCGATTGATAAATTCCTTGAAATTAGTCAAATACTGGGTATCGATGGAGCCGGGAACAACGATAGATCCGCCCAGGGAGAGTACGTAAAGTGCCATGCAGGGTTAGTTTGGACTGGGAATTGAGTTCAATGGCTTCTAACTGCCCAAGCCTGCCGTTGTTCAGGGTGAAACTTACTGACGATTACTATTTATCAACATTCCCCTCAAATACCAGCTCCATGGTATCCAGCTCCAGCGCGCACAGGTGGTGCATTCCGGATCGTTGGTACACGCAGCCATTGTCGATGCCAATGATCGGCCGCCTCGTAAATTCCTCGACTTGCTTCTGAATTTTTCGCCAGGCACGGGGCGTGTGTCCGTGCACAATAATCCGGTCGCCCAGCCAGTCGCGATTCACCCGGCGGTCGCCGTAGCGAATCCATAGCATCGCTTCTCGATCTAACAGCGGGTTGGAGGCCCGCAGGTTGAGCCCGGCGTGCACCAGAATCAGGTCCTTATATTCTCGATAATAGTCCATTGACTCCAGTAGATCAATATACTTCGCCGGAATCTCTTGCTCCGAAGCGACGCCAAAGCTTCGCAGGGTAGCCTTTCCCCCAAAACGGCTTTTCCAGTTGTAGGCTTCTTCGGTATCGGGTTCGTCCAGGGCGTGCAGCAGCACCCAGTCGTGATTGCCCAGCAGGCACTCCACGTGGTGTCCGGCCGCCCGCAGTTCCAGAATAGCATCCAGCACCTGCTTGCTGTGCGGTCCGCGGTCAATATAGTCGCCCAACAGAAAGAGGGTATCTTCCCGCGTGAAATTAATGCGTCGCAGCAGGGCGGCGAAGGTGTTGGCGCAGCCGTGGATGTCGGTGATGGCCCAGGTGCTCATTTTGATTCGGCCATTTGAATGATGTGCGTCGGAGTGGGCGGATCGGACTTAAAAAAATCGGTTACTCCCCGGCTCAACGCCCAGCGGTCTAGCCACGAGATGCCCCAATCGCCGTAGGCAGTAATCTCCTGCTGGTAAATCGGGTCGGTAAGGGCCTCTTTTAAAGAAATAAATGTGTACTGGCGGCGCTGGTACATTTTGGCCAGTTCGTCCAGATAGTCGGCGTTCAGTTGGTTAGCGTGCAGTAGTAAGATTTGTTTGATGGGCCGTTTCTCCAGTATCTCCGCCGCTCGCTCGAAGTGTACCAGCTTATCTTCCATGTAGCGCACGTATTCGTCACCGATCTGCCGCATCAGGGCAGAATCTTCGGCCACCAGCGCATTGTGATAGGCCTTCGCGAAGAGGTAGTCGTCGTTGTCGATGGTAACCGGTGCCTCTTGGTACTGGCGCTGCGCTAGAAACTGTTGCAGTGAGTCGTGGTGCGCCTTGGTGAGTCCGATGCGTAGGTACGGATGGCGGAAGTAGGTG
The DNA here is from genome assembly GCA_965217305.1 of Cyclobacteriaceae bacterium. Taxonomy (GTDB): domain Bacteria; phylum Bacteroidota; class Bacteroidia; order Cytophagales; family Cyclobacteriaceae; genus Tunicatimonas. The sequence continues at coordinate 1,337,634 of CBDCHN010000011.1, read as the reverse complement.
AGCGTGTGCTGGTGCTGCCGCATGAGCGGACCCGTGATCTGTTCGCCCTGAATGATATTTTCAGAATACTTGCCAAGGGGCGTGATGTGGTAATTGATGTGCGAGAAAGTGTGGTTGCCCAGTTCGTAGCCGTGCTGCAACCAGCGTCCCAGCAAGTTCACCTGATTTGAATCCAAGACGCCGTCTCGATAGAGTTTTCCTTCGTTCACAAAGCCAATGGCCGGAATCTGGTACTGATCAAAGGTGGTTAGTAGGTCTTCGGTAAGCGCTAGTTGGTAGTCGGCCTGCTGAATGCTGTAGGACACGGTGGGCAGGTCGTCGATGGTGAAGCACACCTCACGCGGCTGGGCAAGGGGCGGCACGATCAGGAAGAGATACAGCACAGCGAAGCAGAACGTGTTCATGCGGGAAGCGAAGCAGGGTTTCTTGAACTACCCGTTTAAAGCGTTTTTGTTGCGCAAAGGTTCGCTTGGTATAGAATTGATGCTGTTTCTCGTCATCAGGTATTTCTGCTGTTGTACGCGGCCTTTGCTACACTTTTAAATCGCGCGGCGAACCGTCCAAAATCGGTAAATGGATTGATGAATCTCGGGTGCTTGTTCATAGCAATAGATACGTTTTAACAAAATTATAAATACTATTGGCGGGCTCTAGCGTGTACGAAAAAACGCAACCGCTTTACAGCAGTTGCGCTCTTGCCCAACTTCTTCTATCGTCCCTCTTAATTCCGTAACGGCTTTCCGCCCTGCAAAATAGACTGAATCCGCTCCAGCGTCTTTTTCTCTCCCGAAAGCGACAAAAATGCTTCGCGCTCTAAGTCTAGCAGATACTGCTCAGACACCATTTGAGGATACGACAGCGGACCGCCGCACATCACGTAGGCGATCTTCTCGGCAATCTTCTTGTCGTGGTCCGAAATGAAGCGGCCCTGGTGCATGCCGTAGATGCCCGCCAGAAACAAGGCCATGCCGGTTTTGCCCTGCACTTTGATGTCCTGCCGCATCACCGGTTGCGAGTAGCCTTGCTCAGCCAGATCCAGCACCGCCTCTTTGGCGTCGGCCAGCAGCCGGTCTTTATTCATGGTGATGCGGTCCGAGGGGCGTAGGTAGTGCAGGTCGTAGGCTTCGTGGGCCGAGGTAGACACTTTAGCGGTGGCGATGTTCATGAAGGTATTCTGCAGGGCGTTCAGCTCCACGTCGCCTTCTTCCAGACTATCAGAAACGCGCAGCGCCATTTCTTTGGTGCCTCCTCCGGCCGGAATCAGGCCCACACCCACTTCCACCAGTCCGGTGTAGGTTTCGGCGGCGGCCTGTACGCGGTCGGCGTGCATCGTCATTTCGCAACCGCCCCCCAGGGCCATGCCGTGCGGGGCCACCACCACCGGCACAGAAGAATAGCGCACCCGCATGATGGCGTTCTGAAACTGGCGAATCATCATGTCCACTTCGTCGAACTCCTGGTCCACGGCGTACATGAACAACATCGCCAGGTTGGCTCCGGCCGAGAAGTTCTGGCCCTCGTTACCAATTACCACCCCCACGTAGTCTTTTTCGGCCATATCAATAGCGCGGTTGATGGCCTCGATGGGTCCGGCTCCCAGCGTGTTCATCTTGGTGCGAAACTCTACGCCCAGCACGCCGTCGCCCAAATCAAAGATGTTGGCCCCGTCGTTGCTCCACAGTATTTTGTTTTCGCGCAGCGTATCCAGCAAAACGAGTTCGTCGGTACCCGGAATCACTTTGTATTCCTTGGTTTCAATATCGTAGTATTGTCGCTGGCCGTTTTCGGCGCGGTAAAAGCGGTCGGCCCCGGAGTCGAGCATATCAGAGACCCACTGCTTGGGCTGGTAGCCCGCTTCCTCCATTTTTGTCAGCGTCTCTTTCACGCCCAGCATGTCCCAGGTCTCGAAGGGGCCGTAGTCCCAGCCGAACCCGGCGCACACCGCTTGATCAATCCGGTAGAGTTCGTCGGCGATCTCCGGAATGCGGTGGGTGCAATAGGTGAACACTTGGTAGAAATGCGCCCGGTAGAACTCTCCGGCTTTGTCCGAAGCGTTTAGCAGGATTTTGAAGCGCTCTTTAATGTTATCTTTCGCCTTGGCGGCCTCTAGCGAGGGAAACTTGGCTTTGCTGCGCTCGCCGTACTCGTAGGTTTCAAAATTAAGCTCCTGAATGTCGGAGTTGCCCTGAGCATCTTTTACCTTCTTGTAATAGCCTTGCCCGGTTTTGTCGCCCAGCCATTTGCGGTCGTACAGCTCCTTGACAATGGTGGGCAGCTTAAACGCCTCGCGGGCTTCGTCGTTTTCCAACGCGCCGAACAGGTTGTTGGCCACGTTCACAGTGGTATCCAAGCCCACCACGTCCATGGTGCGGAAGGTGGCTGATTTCGGACGGCCAATGAGCGGACCGGTCAGACTGTCTACTTCTCCCACGCGCAAGCCCATCTCCTCAATGGTGTGCATAGCCGACAGGATGCTGTAAATCCCGATGCGGTTAGCGATGAAGGCGGGAGTATCCTTGCAGAGCACGGTTTCTTTGCCCAGGTACAGATCGCCATAGTGCATAAAGAAGTCCACCACCGCCGGGTCGGTTTTGGTGGAGGGAATGATCTCCAGCAGGCGCAAGTAGCGGGGCGGGTTGAAGAAGTGGGTGCCGCAGAAGTGCTTTTGGAAGTCTTCGCTGCGCCCTTGCAGCATCAGGTTGATGGGGATGCCCGATGTGTTGGAGGTGATCAATGTGCCGGGGTTGCGATGCTGCTCAACGCGCTCGAACAGCTGCTTCTTGATATCCAGCCGTTCCACCACCACCTCAATCACCCAGTCGTAGTCCGCAATTTTGGGTAGGTCGTCGTCGAAGTTGCCCAACGTGATGCGGTTGGCAAAGGAAGCGTCGTAGAGCGGGGCGGGCTTGGACTGGATCGCTGTCTGAAATGACTCATTTACAATACGGTTGCGCACCGCCGGGCTATCCAGCGACAGGCCGCGCTGCTGTTCGGCTTCGTTGAGCTCTCGGGGCGGAATGTCGAGCAGGAGCACTTCCAGGCCGATGTTGGCAAAGTGACAGGCGATGCGGGAGCCCATAATACCGGACCCGAGCACGGCGGCGCGTTTGATGTTAAATCGATTGTTCATGGGGTGGTTAATGTGGTGGGATAAAATGCTTCGTCGATGATTTTGTTGATGTTGTTGATCACTTCAAAAAATACGTCCAGCTTATCGGACGGGATGAGGTCGCTCACGGTTTGGTTGAAAGCCAACACCGCCCGGCGAGAGATTTCGCGCTTTTCCTTTCCCAGCGGCGTGAGCCGGATGCGTACCGACCGGCCGTCATGGGGATCGGGTTCTTTCACGATCAGTCCCTTCTCAACCATGCTCTTCAGCATCCGCGTCAGGCTGCGCGACTCCAGCCCAATGGCGGGCGCAATTTTGGTGGCGGGCGTCCCTTCTTTGGCGTCGATATTCAGCAGAACAAAGCCAATAGACGTGGTGAAGTCGTTCTTCATCGCGGTCTGGTTATACATGCGGTTGATCGCGTGCCACGAAGCCTTTATGTTGTAATCAACGGTTTCTTCCTTTTTCATCGTGGGCCCAATATACGCAAATTATAGTGCGCATGCCTAACAGATAATGACTTCCAAAGACCGAAAGTTAGTTGGTGAGGCACTAGGGCCGGTACTTCATAAACCGCTCGTCTTCGTAGCACCATGCCCAGTATTCGTCCGGCTCGGCGGATACAACCACCGGATGGCTCGTCTGCTGAAAGTGCTGGGTGGCGTGTTTGTTCTTGGAGCTGTCGCAGCAGTGCACTCCGCCGCAGGTTTGGCAGGTGCGTAAGTGAACCCAAGTGTCGCCCTTCGCCACGCACGCTTGGCATACGTACCGCTCGGAGGTGCGTATCTCAGCCGGGTTGAAGTGAGAACAGGTTTGGTTTGGATTGCTCATAAGCAGGTTAGCGTTAATGGACCTAATGAATATTACGGTGGGTAGCGCTTCGTGTTTTGCTGCATTCTTCGTATACTTTGCGGTTTAATCTACTATTCATTCCCCTCCCATGCAATACAACCGAAACGAATTCCTGAAACTGATGAGCCTGAGTGCGGTCGGAGCGGCCGCCTTATCTTCTCCGCTGGCTATTGCTTCGCCAGTGAGCCGCCCGGCTGCCGAAGGGCTCACGCTGGGCTTAGCGTCTTACCTCGGCTTTACTACTAAGCGGCCCAGGCGATAGTTTGCTGCCAGAGCCTGAGCTGTGCTTCAGGTATTTTCACCATGTCGGTATCTTTTTGGGACATGTAAAAATTGCTTTTTTGCCATAAATACTGCCTTACTGAAGCTAAGGCATCACTAAAGGTAGGATGCCTCTTGCGGTACCAAGCAGCGGTAGCTATGTGTAGTTTTTTCTGTTGATGCAGCCTTTCTGCCAGCAGAGTAACAATAGAGAAGAGCGCCAGTAGCACCGGAGTGGTACGGGCAATGGCTAAGTCAGACCACTGGCGTTGGGTTTCTAGACCCAGATGTGCTCTTCCCTCTTGAAAGGTAACTTCTACGCACCAACGTCGCACAAAATAGCTAACAATATCTTGGGCAGACAATTCTTGGTCAGTAGAGAGCAGAGCTATCGGTTCGAGTCTGCCTTCCGGATCGCGAATAAGTACCCAGCGAAGAGGTAACACTGGTTTGCCACTATGATACCATACGGCGGTAGCCGAGACTATTTCCAACACCCGTTGTTTCTTACCGTACCATTGAGAAACTACAATCTTCTGCCAAGGCAATTCTTCATCATGCAGATACTGCTGTAAGGTCGGTAAACGCTTGCCCTTCTTGCGGGGGCGCCCTGGTTGATCCGGCCGCCGGGGTGGTGCCGGTTCATAGAGAGCGGCATCCAAACGCAAGCGGGTAATTACACATAGTTGCTCTTTAACAGCGTTTAGCATATCTATAACGGCATAGCTGCTATCCCCCACGGCAATCAATGAGCGACTGGGTAACCACCGCTTGACTTGTAGAAGCATCTGCCGGGCCCAATCCGTAAGCTTTTTATGCGCTTTGCCTTGCTGATGATGATATCGCTCAGAAGGGGCCAACACCGTTAGAAACGGCAAAGCCCATACGCGTTCGGCCCAACCGATAGGCACTAGTAACATCACACTCATCCAACGCAGACCGCTGGCTTTAACCAAATGAGTACGACTACTACGTGCACTGTCTCGGTAGATACCTCGCGCCTTAATCTTGGGACCCCATCGGCGTTCTATGGTCTCATCAATGCCTACCACCACCGGACCGGCAGGCAGAAAGCAATCTAGCAACTGCCCAAGCAATATTTTAGCCGCTTTCCGGGCTGACCATTTAGACAGGCTTAGCACCCGGTGATACTTGGGAAAGTTGCGCTCCTCACTCAAGCCTACCACACGCAGAGCCGAAGTTACCGTGCGCTTACCCGTGGTAAGAATAGCTCCGCTGAGCAGAGGAACCGCAAGCTTGAACACTGATTTGGAAAATAGCATCTTAAATGGTACCATTAATCGCAAGAACTCAATTGGAAAACGGAACATAGCATATTGATCTTTGGTCATTTCAATATACTACTCCGCTTCCCTTTGGGTTCTTACCCTCACTAGTAAAGTCGAGCTTACACCTTCCATAAATTCGGTCTGGACGAAGCCGTTGCAATGGCGCAACGCCTAGGGCTGACAAACATTGCCCTCAAGAGCATGCACCTGCCGCTGGACAGTTCGGCCCAAGAGATCAAAGCAGCGACTGATAAAATTAAGAAGGCGGGTTTAAAGCTCTACGGAGCGGGGGTGATCTACATGAAAACATCCGAAGAGGTGGACCAAGCGTTTGAATACGCCAAGCGGGCCGGGATGGGCGTGATCATCGGCGTTCCTGCCTACGATCTGCTTGAACGGGTGAACAAAAAGGTTCAGGAGTACGATATCAAACTGGCTATTCACAACCACGGACCGGGCGACGATGTGTACGCCAGTCCGACCACGGCCTACGAAAAGGTAAAGAACCTCGACCCGCGCATGGGTTTATGCATCGACATCGGCCACACCCAGCGCATCGGCGAAGATCCGTCTGCCCTGGCCGAAAAGTACCAGGATCGCCTGTTCGACGTGCACCTCAAGGATGTTACCACTTCTACGGGCGATGGGATTCCGCTGGAGGTAGGCCGGGGCGTGATCGATATTCCGAAATTCTTGCGCACGCTGAAGAAGATCAACTACAACGGAGTGGTGGCTTTTGAGTACGAAAAAGATAGCGACGACCCCCTAGCGGGTTTGGCCGAATCGGTGGGTTACGTGCGCGGGATTCTAAAAATGGTTTAGGGGTCAATGGTAGCCGCCGCCGGTTTACCGCCCCGCAACCGCTGCCACCAGCGTTGCAGTCGGCGGTAGAAGAAGAACAGACCAATCAACAGCAAAACCACCACGACAGCGGCCACTGGCCACAGAAAAATAGATAGAGCCGATAGTCCCGTAGCGGCCATGGTTTCGGTGGCCGACACAATCGGGTTGCCGATGCCCGCCGTGGTGGCGGTGGATGCCAAACGCGTCTGAGCGTTCACTCCCTTAATGAGTCCGGCCGTACCACCTCCCGCAATAATGGCTAGTGCCCAGCGCCACAGCGGCTCCATATCCATCACGGTAGAGGCCATCACTGCGGTGCCCGCAATGGTGGCCCCGGGCAAGGCAATGGTGTCCAGCAGATTATCGAACCAGGGAATAAAGTAGGCCAGCGTTTCCAACACAGTGGCCACGGCAAACACCGTCATGGCGGGATAGCCCCCGACCCACGTCCAGCTGTTATTGAGCGGCACCAGCCCGAAGTGATGCGCCACACTGAGCACGAACAACGGCAAAAAGACCCGGAAGCCCACCGAAGCGGCCAATCCGAGTCCAATAAATACACTAGCGACAATTTCCATCATGGCAGACAGTACAGACGCCGATTTATCGCGTCTCCCCACCCAACAACTACCCAACCGACCTTTTGGTTAGATACCCATCACCCCCACAGTGCCTAGCTCGCCCTCAGGGGCACATCGGATCAGCCTCCCGTAGCTTCGCCCTACAAGGTGCTCATCCCCCCGTCAGCCACCAGCTCGGCCCCGATGACGAATGAAGAATCGTCGGACGCCAGAAACAGCGCGGCCTTGGCAATTTCTTCTGGACGGCCAAACCGGCCCATCGGCACCTGCTGCTGGATGCCGGTGGCGGTGGCCTCTAACTGCTCGGGCGACATACCCATCTTGCCGAATATTGGGGTGTTAATTGGTCCGGGACTGATTGCGTTCACCCGAATGCCCCGGCTCACCAATTCACCGGATAGCGTACGGGCCAGGCTGATTACCGCCGCTTTGGAAGCCGCATACACGCTGGAGTTGGGCATGCCGATGTAGGCGTTGATGGATGCATTGATGACAATTGAGGTGCCTTCGCCCATGAGCGGCAATAGGTGTTTGATCGTAAAATACAATCCCTTCACGTTGATGTTGAAGGTTTCGTCGTAGAGTGCCTCGTCGGTTTGCTCAATGGGAGCCAGTTTGGCAATGCCCGCGTTGAGGAATAACACGTCAACCTGTTTGCCCTGCGACCGCAGTTCGGCAGCGAGTTTCTCAATGTCGGCCAGTTGCGCGGTGTCGGAAACCATGCCGGTGACGCGGTGTTCTAGTTCACCAACGGCCTTGTCTAGAGATTCTTGGTTGCGCCCGGTGATGATCACTTCGGCACCTTCTTCGGCAAATACTTTTGCGGTGGCCAATCCGATACCGCTGCTTCCGCCGGTGATCAGGGCTACTTTGTTTGTTAACTTTTTCATTGTGCTCATAATTTATTATTTGGAATAAACATTCTAAAATAAGCTTACGTCATTCCGGAATGATTGTTCCAAAAAAGACGAAATGTTTTTTGCTCTCCTGAAAACGTGCTCAGATAGCGAATAAGCCTACTCTGTCCCACCCTTTGTCGAACCAAATTCAGCAAGTTCTGGATTTTCGTGCTCTGGCTAAACTGTTATCTTTACCGCATACCAAAGATAAATCCGTGGAACCCAACCTCAACTACCAGCGCGTGGCGCAAGCCATTGCCTACCTCTACCAAAACTTCAAAGCGCAGCCCACGCTCGACGAAGTGGCCAAACAGGTTTGTCTGAGTCCGTTCCACTTTCAGCGCTTGTTCACCGAGTGGGCGGGCGTGAGTCCGAAGAAATTTTTGCAGTACGTTAGCCTGCGGCACGCCCAACGGATGTTAGACAACCACCGGACGGCGACCCTCTTTGATGCGGCCTTTGATACCGGACTATCGGGCACCAGCCGACTGCACGACTTGTTTGTCAATATTGAGGGCATGACTCCGGGTGAATACCAGAAGGGAGGCGAGCACCTTACCATCCGATACAGTTTCGCGGACACTCCGTTTGGCGCTATTCTGGTTGCTTCAACCACCAAAGGCATTTGCTACTTAGGATTTGCCGACGACCAGTCGCGTACCTTGGGCGAACTACAACAGCTTTTCCCCAACGCCCACTATCAGCATCAGGCCGACGACCTCCAGCGAAGCGCCCTAGCGGTTTTCACGAACGACTGGAGCCAGCTTTCTCGGATCAAATTGCACTTGCGAGGAACAGATTTTCAGATCAAGGTGTGGGAGACGCTGCTCAAAACTCCCCTGGGGAAGTTGACTACCTACGGAAGCATCGCTGGTCAAATTAAGCAGCCGCGCGCATCCCGGGCGGTGGGTTCGGCGGTAGGGAGCAATCCGGTCGCCTTTTTGATTCCTTGCCACCGGGTGATTCAATCGACCGGCGTTATCGGACAGTACCACTGGGGCAGCGTGCGAAAAACGGCCATGATTGGTTGGGAAAGTGCTCAGCTAGAACGAGCCCCTTCGGATGTTGGCCTGCTACGCAAAAAACACGGCTGATAACATGGTGTCTTTCACCTGGCGTAATAGCGTCAAATCCGAATTGGTCACCGCCAGCACCCGCAACCCCTGAAGAGAAGCAAACAGGTAGGATGACAGCGTACGCGCGTCGCGGTCGCCACCGATTTCGCCTTGTTCTTGGCCCCGCTTGATCAAGTCGGCGAAGGTGTATGCCATCTGCTGCTCGTTGTCGCACACCAGCCGGTTAACTTCCTCGTAGCGATTGGCCAGTCCGGTGGTGGCGTTCACTACGAAGCAGCCTTTTTTTTCGGGATCGTTCAGGCTGCCCTGAATCATCGTCTCCAGTAACTCGTCCAGTGCTTCGTGCACCGATGAATGACGTTCAATAAGTTGCTGCGCCTGTTCCTGATTCTGCCGCTGGTATTGCTGAAGAGCCGCCAAATACAATGCTTCCTTGTTGCCGAAGGTGTCGTATAAACTGGCCCGGTTGATCTGCATTCCGTCGACTAAATCTTGCATAGACGTGCCCTCGTAGCCATTGCGCCAAAAAATGCGCAACGCCCGGTCTAAGGCTTCATCGGTGTCGAATGCTTTGGTACGGGCCATACGCTACTAACGGCAGCAGCAAAATGAAGGTTAGCATTAGCGGCAAGCAACTTTCTGAACAAGCCCTGCCATTCAAAAAAATTAGCGCCTCTTGTGATTTTTTGAGTACTTCAGCGAATAATGAGGAAAAGACGATCCGTTTATCATGTCCGCATCCAATCGAAATGAATTTGCTGGATTTCTTGACCTTCACAAAGGTATTGTGTACAAGGTGGCGAACGCTTACTGTCGGGACGAAGAAGACCGGAAGGACTTGATTCAGGAAATTATTCTTCAGCTCTGGCGGTCATGGGGCAACTACGATCCAACGTATCAGCAGTCTACCTGGGTATACCGGATTGCGCTCAACGTCTCCATCTCTTTTTATCGTCGGGAGAAAAAAAGGAAGGCCACCACCACTTCGCTCAGTAATGAAGTTTTAGAGGTGGCGAACGAGTCCGAATCGAGCGAATCACCGGAAGACGTCCGACTTTTATACCAGTTTATCAATCAACTTCCCGCCCTTGATCGGGCCTTAATGATTCTTTATCTGGACCAAAAGACCTACCAGGAGATTGCGGACATTCTAGGGATCACCCAAACGAACGTAGCCACCAAGATCAATCGTGTTAAACGAAAGCTTAAACAGCAATTCGAAAAAGTAACGTAACCTATGGAACTCAACCAACTTCAAGACACCTGGGCCGCTTACCACCAGAAGCTCGACCAGCAGTTGCACCTCAACCGGCGCATCTTGCGGGAAATGAAACTGGACAAAGTGCGCTCGCGCCTGCGCGGATTGATCATCAACCGAACAATCAGCGCCAGTGTCATCTTTCTTATCATCAGTGCCCTCTACACTTTTATGGCGACTCACTTCTCGCTTACGGCTCCCACGGTTTCAGCAGCGATACTCATTGTATTCTTCACACTTATATTGATAAGCAATATGCACCAGATTGCCTTGGCACAACGGATTGACTACGCGCAACCGGTGGTTAGCATTCAACAACAGCTTGAGAAGATGAACCGGCACACCCTCCGTTTCTTTCAGCTATTCATGTTTTCGGGCCCCTGCTACATGGCCTACATATTTCTAGGCGTGTATCTGCTCACCGGGGTAGACTTCTATCCGCAGGCTGATGCTAATTGGTTCACCTTCCAGTTACGGTTTAGCGGAGCGATGCTGATCGGGGTACTTTGGTTCAATTATGAAATTGGCCGAAAACCACCGCGCTACCGCTGGGCTAAAAAAGTAGTAGAAAATATTGGAGGTAGGGAAGTAGTCAACGGCATGGCGTTCTTGCAAGAACTGAAGGAGTTTGAAAAGGAAAACTAAGAGCAAAAACCTTAATTTTCATAAAACTCATCATGCGGTATGTCAATCAACAACTTCCTGCTCATTGCATTTTTGCTAGTCACCCCGTGGGCGATAGCCCAAGAGCAACCGACTATTATTGAAGGGGTAAACGTTTTTACCGGTGAAGATTACATTGAGAATACAAACGTAGCGTTTCACAATGGGCGGATTGTATTCATTGGTAAACCCACCAAGGTTTACCGTTCGTCGGTAACCATCAACGGAAGTGGACACACTATTGTTCCTCCGCTGATCAACGCTCATACACATGTCTGGGAAGCGAATAATCTCAAAGAATCTCCCGCAAAACTTCCCGTTTTCTTTGCTCGCTATTAACATCCTACCTACTTTAACCGGCAAAAAACCACAACCTATGCAAATTAAAGAAAGCGGCACCCAGTACGACGTTTGCGTGGTGGGCTCGGGGGCCGGGGGGGGGATGGCCGCCAAGGTGCTCACCGAAGCAGGAGCCAAAGTCGCGCTGCTGGAAGCCGGTCCCATGTTCGACTCGGCCCAGGCCGATATGTTCGCCTGGCCCTACGAATCGCCGCGCCGCGGAGCTTCTACCCACCGTCCCTTCGGAGAATTCGATGCGGCCTACGGCGGCTGGGAAATTGACGGCGAGCCTTATACCCGAGCGTCGGGCACCGAGTTCGACTGGTTTCGCTCGCGCATGCTGGGTGGCCGCACCAACCACTGGGGGCGCATCTCGCTGCGCTTCGGTCCCAAGGATTTTCAGCGCAAGAGCGTCGACGGCCTGGGCGACAACTGGCCGATCACCTACGACGACATCAAACCCTACTACGACAAGGTAGACCGACTGGTGGGCGTCTTCGGAGCCAACTTTGACCCGGCCCTGGGCTTGGACAACGAACCCGATGGCATCTTTTTGCCTCCTCCCAAGCCGCGCGCCTACGAGTTGCTCATCAAAAAGTCGTGCGACCCGCTGGGTATTCCGGTGTTGCCTTCTCGCTTGTCTATCCTGACCCGGCCGCATAACGGGCGCGCCGCCTGTCACTACTGCGCGCAGTGCAATCGTAGTTGCTCTACGCACTCGAACTTCTCATCGCCCTCGGTGCTGATTCCGCCCGCCATGAAAACGGGCAACCTCACCCTGATCACCAACGCCATGGCCCGCGAGGTGCTCACCAACGACGAGGGCCTGGCCACCGGGGTGGCATACGTGAACAAAGACGACGGCCTCGACTACGTGATCAACGCCAAGGTGGTGGTGCTGGCCGCCAGCGCCTGTAGCACCGCCCGGATCATGCTCAACTCCCGGTCCAGCCGACACGCCAACGGACTGGGCAATTCCAGCGGACTGGTGGGCCGCTACCTGATGGACTCGACCGGCTCGGGCCTGTCAGGACTGATTCCGCAGATGATGGATGGCATTCCGTATAACGAAGACGGCACCGGTGGCATGCACATGTACGTGCCCTGGTGGAAGGACAATATAAAGGACAAGCTCGATTTTCCGAGGGGCTATCACATTGAAACCGGGGGGGGGCGCCGCATGCCTAGCTACGGGTTTGGTAGTAACATCCACAGTTATAATGGCTGGTACACGCAAGAAAAAGGGTACCAAAGCGCAGGCGGCGGAGGCGGCTACGGCAAGGCCCTTAAAAACGATTACCGTCGCCACTACGGAGCCGTTGTGGGCTTCGCCGGCCGGGGCGAACCGGTGGCTAGCAAAAACAACTACTGCGAAATTGATCCCAACGTAGTGGATCAGTGGGGCATTCCCGCGCTGCGCTTCAACTTCAAGTGGAGCGACTACGAGAAAAACCAGGCCAAGCACATGGTGGATACCTTTGAAGAAATTATCCACGCGATGGGCGGCCGGGTGCTGGGCGAAAAGCCGGGCAAGGAGCAAGACTACGGCCTGCTGGCCCCGGGCCGCATTATCCACGAGGTGGGCACCGCCCGCATGGGCAAAGACCCGCGCGAAGCGCCGGTAAACGAATACGGCCAATCGCACGACTGCAAAAACCTATTCGTGGCCGACGGATCATCGCTGGTGACCAACGCCGACAAGAACCCTACCTGGACCATCCTGGCGCTGTCCATGCGCACCTCCGAATACATCGCCGACCAACGAAAAAAACGATCCCTATGATTTCGTACAGACGCGATGCATCGCGTCTCTATCGTGTATGATATGAAAAATAACAAAATCAACCGCCGCGACACCCTCAAAATGATGGGTGTAGCCTCCCTGGCGGGCCTCACCTGGACGGCCTGCGAACCGCAACCCGAAGTCGCCGAAGAGCACCACGTGCACACTGGCACGCACAAAATCAGCGAAGCCGACCAGCAGCTGATGAACGAGCGCTTCTTCACCGACCATGAAATGAAAACGGTGACCGTGCTGGGCGATCTGATTATCCCCGCCGACGAGCGCTCGGGCAGCGCCTCGGATGCCGGAACCCCCGAGTTCATCGAGTTTATGATGAAGGACCAACCCGGGCACCAGGTGGGCATGCGGGGCGGACTGCGCTGGCTGGATGTGCAGTGTATGCAACAGTTCGGACAAAAATTTGCTGACTGTAGCGAAGCGCAGCAGAAAGAAATGCTCGATCAGATCGCTTATCCCGAGCGCGCTACCCCTGAAATGAGCCAGGGAGTCAACTTCTTCAACAACTTCCGCAACTTCGTGGCTACCGGCTTCTTCACCAGCAAAATTGGGGTGGATGACCTAGAGTATATCGGCAACCGCCCCAACGTGTGGCAGGGTGCTCCCCCCGAAGTGCTAGACCGCCTCGGAGTGAGCTACGACCTGGTGAGTGAGTATACCTTTGCGTGATTGGATGACTTTCTGAGCGGCTAGATATTAGATAGTGGATACGTTCCAAGCTGGGTTGATTATCTCGCGCGTGTCCTGCCACTTCCGCCAATCGACCAACGACCAATATCTACTATCCAATTCAAAACATCAGCGTCACGCTAAATATCTCCTGCACCACGGGCATTCTGAAACTGTTGGCGTTGCCTGATCCGCCCCCGTCCTCAGCCGGATTGGGTTTGTGTAGTTGCGGAATCAATATCCCTACCGTGGCTCCCACCACGTAACCAACCACCACATCCGAAGGAAAGTGCTTGCCTGCTCGGTAGCGGAAGAACCCGGTAGCCGCCGGAAGCAACGCCGCGGTCGTCCAGGCGATGGCTTCCACCCCCGGACGGTCTACGTAGTCGGTGAGCGTTTTAGCAGTGAAAAAGGCAAGAGCAGCACTGTTTGAAGTGTGTCCTGAGAAAAATGAGAAAGTGTTTTCGCGCGATGTGCGCACCGCCTCCGGGACTTTCGGATTATACGTATAGGGGCGGGGCCGTTTTACCAGCGCTTTGGTGATTCCCGTCAGGGCTTCATTCATCATCACGGTTTCCAACAGCACCAGCCCTAGCGTTCCGGCATCGTTGCGCGCGTCCTCAAAAGCCAACAAGACCAAGGGAGCCGCGAACGAAGAAAGCACCAGCACGTCGCTGGTCGCTGCTGCTGCTTCTGAATAGTTATCGTCGCCGCGATCAATCGCCAAAATGTCGCTGGCGTTGAGTTTACCGATGTCTTCGGCCGAAAGCGGCTTGTGCTTATGCCGCAGCAAAACGCTCGCGGTAACTCCTGCCGCCCCGCCGGCGAGCAGGGGAATTTCGCGAGCCGCGCGCAGTTGGTACGTTCCCTCCTGGGCGTAGGTTGCTGTTTGCGTGCAAAAAAACAAAAGCAGAAAAGCGTAGAGAAGCGTAAGGTTCCTGCGCCAAGGCGTGTTTTTAAAAGTCATAGGGGACAGATCGTAAAAGAGAAGAGCAGACGTAACTCTACCAAAACAACCCCCGCCCACGCGCCTTTGTTGAATTGCACTAAAACGCAAAAAACTGTGACCAGGGTAATATTTGCTAGAATTATGAATATTATTATAAAATTCAGGATGCTATAATTGTACTTTCATTGCCGTACACAAATAAACTGCTGGTAGTTGTTGACATATTGGGGGAATATTCTTAGTTGCTGCTTGATGAAGAACTGAAAAGCTCTAAGCCCTATCTGAAAGAAGGAATAGGCACTGATGCGATCTTTTCGTAAGAACTTTGGCAAATACCCTTGTAGTTTAGCTTGAAAAGTAGCTAGGGCGAAGACCAGCAGAAAAGCAATGCAAACCACCATCAATAAGACATTGAGCCGATCCGGGTCATCAATTTTGACTTTGTGGATATTGAAGCCTCTGGATTTGATATCCCCAAACAGGGTCTCTATGCTAAAGCGACGGCTATAATAGTCCATCATATCTTTAGCCCAACTCAGATTACTCACCAAGTAAATAGGTTCATCGTGTTTACTACTGTGCCAAACTAAACAGTTGATCGGTCCGTAGCATTCTTGGGTAAAACGCACGTCTTCTATGAGCCAATGATCGTGTCCTGGCATGGGGTAGAGTTGTCCGATAGCAAAAGTTTCCCCCTCGTCCGTAGTGATGGTGTTGCTCTTAGCGGTTCTCAAAGCATATTTCCAGCCTTGTCTCTCACAGAAAGCTTGTAGTTCCCTACCATCAAACTCTCCGTCGCCTAGTAGTACCGCTTGGCTATCCTTAGGTAAAATAGCAGCTAGTTGTTGAAGTACTTCCAAATGTAGTTCTTCGCTCATATGTCCTTTCTTCCCTTTTCTCACCAACCAGCAAATTGGCAGAGAGCGTTTTCCCCACACCACACTGACCATCAAGGCCATGCAACCTTTTCCTACTTCCGAACCATCAATGGCAATCAGGAGCGGTCCATGCTTAGCCACCCCTTGTAGTAGTGGCACTATATGAGGCAGAAAAAAGCTCTCATAGTCACTATACTTGCTATCTAGCCAGCGTTTAGCTTGCTTCACCCGGCTTTCTGTGTCAGTAGCCCCAGGCATCTCAGACCCTAGTCGGCTCAAAGAACTCTGTCCACTTCTGATGATCCCATAGAGCATCTTGGTTAAAGTCAGCACGCGGTGGTGGTTGGCTTTGCCATTCAATTGCTTGTAAACGCGGTTCAATGTTTTTTTATATCTTTGAAAATCATATCACTAGATCGGTAATTGAGTATGTGTAGCAACTACAAAATTGCCGATCTTTTCCCTTCTTTAAAAATCCAAGCCTAACCCACTATCTTTTTGTGTACGGCAATGAAATTGTACTATTAATTTTAACAACTCTAAAATTTTATTGATGAAAAATTTACAGAAACTATTTTCAATGGCCATGCTGATGTGCATGGCGGCAACTTTGTTCTCTTGTAGTAAGGATGAGGAAGTTATTGATTCTCGTGATGCCTTCGTAGGCACATGGTCTGAAACTTACGAATTTACTCTTTACGTTGGAGGAGATAAGTATGAAGATAGCGGATTTGGTACCATGACAATATCCAAGGGAAATACAGAAGGAGAAATACTCATGGTATCGGACGGAGATGTTATTGAAGCTCGAGTGAGCGGAAACACTCTCGTGATTCCTGAACAAATCTACAGTGAGCAGATCGATGGTCAGACTATTACTTATGATTATGCAGGCAATGGTAAGCTAGTCGACGGACAGTTAGAATACAATATCACTTTGGAAGAAGAGTATGGCACGATGACGATCAAAGGAAAAGTTATTGCGAGCAAAACAAAATGACAAAGAGTTTCTGAGATCAAACATCTATTGATTAGTTTCCAGGCGCTAACTTTATTCATTTACTTTGCCCTCTAGAACAAAAGAACACCACGCAACTCCCGTTGCGTGGTTTTTTTAGGTCACAACTTATAACCCACCCCCACTCTTAGCGCTAGGTTACTATCCTCAAAGTAGTAGTCCGTCATCACCTCCAGCCGCCAGGGGCCGGTGAGTTGGCGTCCGTAACCAAACCCCAGCGCATAATCCACCTCGCGGCCCACCAGCGGCCGAAAGCGGAAAAAGAACGGGTCTACCGGATAAAAACGCGCGCCCGGCAGAAAAAACACGCCTTGGTCCGTCCAGGCTTCCACCCCCAGCGTCAGCGATAGTTGCCGGATCAAAAAGTAATTGAGCTCGGCGCTGAACTGCGCCTTGCGCACAAACTCCACCGGATTGCGGTTGTCGGTTTTATACACATCGATGCCGAAGTTGAACAGGTACTGGGCTTGGGCGGGCAGATAGCTAAAAAAAGTGAGCGCTAAAACGAGCAGGCAGGTGTTTTTCATGTAGTGTTAAATAGTGCACCCAAAGCTAGGGGAAGATCAGCGGGTTTCAAAGCGCTCATTGGCATCTTTGTACTCACATAAAACTACACCCGCACACCCACTACCAGCACGTCGTCGGTCTGCACCTGGTTGCCCTTCCACTCATAAAAGATGTGTTCTATCTGCTGGTGCTGCTGGGCAACGCTCTGCGATTGCAACACGGTGAGCATTTCTTTGAAGCGCCGCCGCATAAACTTTTTGTCCTTCGGGCCACCGAATTGGTCCTGAAACCCGTCCGAGGCCAGGTAAAACGCATCGCCCGAGCGCAACGGCAGGGTTTGGTTGGCAAAGCACTTCTCCGGATAATAAGCGCCTCCGATAAAATAACGATCCGGGTTGAGTTGGTGCAATTCACCCTGCTTAAAATAATACATGGGCATTTGGGCACCGCTGTAGCTCATCACTAGGGTGCGCCGGTTGATAAAGCAGACGGCCATATCTAATCCGTCGTTGTTAGGATTTTCGGCGTCCTGCTGTCGCAGCGCCTCTCGAATATGCGTATCCATCAGCGTGAGCACCACGTTAGGCGAAGTCATTTTGTTTTCCAGGGCCAGCTGATTGAGAATGGTGTTGGCCAGCACGGTCATAAACGCTCCCGGCACCCCGTGGCCCGTGCAGTCCAGCACGCTCAAAATCACCGTATCTTCGGTTTCGTGCAGCCAGTAGAAATCGCCGCTCACGATGTCTTTGGGCTGAAAAAAGATCAGTGATTCGGGAAACAGGTGCTTCAGTTCGTTGCGGGCCGGCAGGAGCGACATCTGTATCCGGCGGGCGTACTCAATGCTGGCTTTGATGTCGCGGCTGTTCTCTTCCAGCAACTGGCTTTTCAGCACAATCTCGTCGCGCTGTTTTTCTATTTTTTGTCGCTGCTGATTGATAGACGCTTTCTGCTTCTCCAGTTTGCGGTTGGCCTGGATTTTCAGTCGGTACTTGCTGTAGAAAACCAATCCCAGGCCAAACAAAAACAAAATACCGGAGATCAGTACGTAATTAACCAGCTTGCGCTGATCGTCCTCAAACTCTCTTATCTTACTTAACTGCTGTAGCGATTCAATCCGACTGGTTTTTTCGTCCACTTCGTACACGGTCTGCATTTCGGCCACTTGCCGCGAGGCTTGTTCCTGGTACATACGTTCCTGCTCCAGGCTGTAACGGCGAAAGTTGACCAAGGCCTCTTCCAGGTTGCCCACCTGGTTATAGTACTTAGCCAGGTTAAGGTAGCATTCCTGAAGAATCACGTTGGCGTAGGTTCCCTTGAGTCCGCGGGCCTGCTGAGCCGCCTCGTTCAGGTAGGTAAACGATTGGTCTAGTTCTTTCAGATTGTAGTAGGCCTTGCCTAACTCTAGCAGCGAGCGGGCGCGTAGCAAGATGTCGCCGTACTGTTCAGCGGTTCCTAGCACTTCGTCGAGCAGACTCAGCGCCTCTTCATTGTGGCCCTGTAGCACGTAGGTTTTAGCGATGTGGTAATACGCATAACTAGTGCCTAGGCTGCTCATTTTACTGTCTCCGCGCTGGTACAAGGCCAGCGAACGGTTAAAGTAATTGAGCGCATCGTCGTACTCCTGGGTAGCCCGCAGCGCCTGCCCCATGCCCACGTAGGCATCCGAAAGCGTAGTAGAATTATCGTACTTTTGAGACAGGCTGATCGATTGCAGAAAAAAATCTTTTGCCTTATCGTAATTTCTAAGGTCCAGGTTCACGCTGCCCATGGTCTTGAACAGACCCGCCTTCTCGTTCTCTTGTTTGATCGCGTCGAAAATTCGCTGAGCGGCGGTGCAGTACTTCATGGCCAGGGCATTGTTGCCCATGTAATTTTCTACCCGGCCCAGGTGCGCCAGGGCGTAGCCCCGCTTCTGCTCCTCACCGAGGCGAAGGTATAAGTTGGCAGCTTGCTCTCCGTAGCTATGGGCCAGTGGATAGTTATCGTTTTCGTAGCAGGTGCTGCTTAGGTAAAAGTAGCTGTCCGCCATTGCCAGCGAGTCGCCACCGCTTTGGTAGATGGTGAGCGAGAGCGAGAAATAGCGATCCAGACTGTCAAAGTTATAGTGGGGCACCCCGCCGTAGTACGAAGCGATCTGCAGATAAGCCTGCGCAATTCCCCGGTCGTAGGCGCTCCGTTGAGAAACGGCCAGGGCCCGTCGGGAAAATCGCAGGGCCGAGTCGGCGTAGATAGGTTCGTAGTAACGGGCAATATCGATCAGCACGTCAGCCTGGTCTTCCAGCGAGACGGCCTGTTGCAAAGCGAAGGTTAAACTGTCCAGGGTATCAGCCGCCGCCGCCGGGGGGCTCATTCCGAACAACCCTCCCCAGAGAATCGCTCTGAAGGCCGTGCGAGCCAGTAAGAAGGTCGGTAAAGCCCTTATGCGCGTCATATGGTTGCCAAAAATATCCACAAGGTAGTGTCTCCCGACCGAAACTTCAAAAAAAGCGCCGCATTCGGTCAACTTTGCTACCGAGGCACATTCACCCGGTCTACCAATTGCCGCAGCACCTCCGCGGGTTGGCGGCCCTCCATCTCCGTTTCCGGAGTCAAGATCACCCGATGAATGAGGACCGAGGGGGCCACCTGCTGCATGTCTTCCGGGGTGACAAAGTCGCGGCCGTGCAGGGCGGCGTAGGCCTTGGCACCGGTGAGGATGGCCAGCGAAGCCCGGGGCGACGCTCCCAGATAAAGCTCGGGCGCTTGGCGGGTTTCGTGCACCATGCGGGCCACGTAGTGGATCAGCGGCTCTTCTACGTGCACCGCGCGCACCTGCTCCCGATAGCTCAGCAACTGCTCAGCCGAAATCACGGGCGTCACCGCGCTGATATCTACCGTGTTCTTGCGCTGGTGGAAGCGTTCCAGCATCAGGGTTTCTTCTTCTAGCGAAGGGTAGGTGACCTCGATTTTGAACAGAAAGCGGTCGAGTTGCGCTTCGGGCAGGCGATAGGTGCCCTCTTGCTCAATGGGGTTCTGCGTGGCCAGCACCATAAAGGGCGGCTTCATGCGGTAGGTGTGCCCATCGACGGTGATTTGCCGCTCCTCCATCACCTCGAACAGCGAGGCCTGCGTTTTGGCGGGTGCCCGGTTGATTTCATCCACCAGCACCAAGTTGGAGAAAATCGGACCCCGTCGAAACTCAAACTCCGAAGTCTTGGCACTAAACACCGAGGTGCCGATCACGTCCGAGGGCATCATGTCGGGGGTGAACTGAATGCGCGAGAAGTCGACCGAGATCATACGGGCCACCAGCTTGGCGGTCAGGGTTTTGGCCACGCCCGGCACCCCTTCCAGCAGCACGTGCCCGTCGGCCAAAATCGCCGTCAGGATCAGGTCGATCATTCCCTGCTGTCCGACGATCCAGGTGCCGAGTTGTTGTCGAATTTGAGTAACTCCTTCTTGGAGAGAGGATAGATCGAGGCGAGAGGAAAAGGTAGATTCTTGGGGAGGTTGGTTTTCCATAGTGGGCAAAGATAATGCTTATCGCTGGTTTTTACGCGGAGCGGGCACTTTCATTGTACTGTGGGTAGAGGAGTTATAGTTAGGCATGCCTCGTTGAAGGCAAGATAACTTTAGATTTACAGTTGCACAAGCTGCTTAAAATCGTCTTTGATCACTTGTTCGATCCACTATCAATTGGTACATTAGATTCGTAAAGTGATATTTTCTTAGTTGCAATAGCCCAATAGTTATGCCTACGGACTCCTCAGAAGATACTGAACTATCTGATTCTGAGAAAGCAAAAATCGAATTGCTCAAACAGGAGTATAAGATGGCTGCGGATCGCTACGAAAACATCTACAAGGCTATCTGGCAAATCTTTCAGTATGTGGCGGCCCTATCAGCGGCTATTCTTGCTTTCGGAAGCAGTACTTTGCCCCTTGGATTAGTTGGTCTATTGGCTATCATCCCACTAATCTTTTGGTATTATGTCACTTTTGTACCAATGAATTCTTACGGTGATGAAACAGCCATACGTCTTTACAATATTGAGCAAAGCCTCAACAAACTTACTTTCTCTGATGAGAAAAGGGTGATAGAAGGAAAAACAATCACTTTTAACAAGCATGGAACGCTCGATAGGCCAGATAATAAAAGCGTTCCTATCAAGGTCAGTTTATTTACAAAGTTCGAGACCCGCTATGATAGAGAGAATTCTAGTGAAGAAGATACTCAAAATATTGTAACCTCAAATCGCCCACACGTCCGTGACAGACTCAAAAAATTTGGGTGGATGATATTAGTTTTACCAGTATTATTCATACTCTTTAATGTCTTTGTAGTTTGCTATCCCGAATGGTCAAATCGGATTTGGTTTACAGGACCTAAGCAAAATTTGGTCAATACCCAGACATCTAATACAAGCGTCCTTAAGGACAGCTTGATGCGCACAGAAATTCAGGTTTTGATTCAAAAAATTGATAGTTTAAAACAGATAGTAGAAGGCAGTTTTCCACCTACTCCTCCAACTAACTCTTCAAATATACCTTTAGATACTGCTACTCAACAATAGACACAACCAATGGACAACTTTGTGCCTGAACTTCTACTGAGTACCTACGCTAGTGTCCTTGATGGGAAGCGAGCCCTGTACTGTAGCATGCCAATCACCTCAGGACAGCGGTTTTTAGCCTGGCTTGCTAAACACAAGCTTACCGCTTCTGACGTAGACAGCACAAAGCAGGCACTTCGTGAAGATCATCGTCAATCGGTTATTGTTCCTAACCGTAAGCACGCGCAACAGGTGGTTCACTCCATTCGTGCTCATAGTAACGAGATAGTGATTGATCCGTCGGCGCTACCCTATATTCCCGATTGGACTCAAGAAGATTGGCGTTCGTTTTGGGAGCACGTTATTGAACGATTTGCGCGAGCCGTTTATTTTGTGGACGATTGGGCCTATAGCAACGGATGCGCCTATGAGTTTTACGTAGCGCACCGGCTAGGTCTCCCCGTCTACGACGAACGTGGTGAGTTGCTTGATCTTGCCGCTGGTAGGAAAAAGATTAATGATGCTGCCTCTGACTTTAAAGAACGTAATCATCCTACCAGTTTTCACGTAGAAGTATTAGAACTACTAAATACTTTGAGCGAAGCCCACATCAAAGTCTAACAATATGCATTACAAGGACGCTATCTTAGATCATCTGGCTGATCGGGCCAATGTCGCCCAGTTTGTTAGCTTTGCTCCTGATCTTTCCCAGCGGTATGCGCGGATTTTTGACTATGAGTCTGATTACAGCTTTGCCTCCCTGGAAGAAGCCATCAAAGCTCTTCTTACCGAGTCGGTAGAACAGTCTGTTAATGTCCGTAGCTACGATCCGGCCTCCCCCAAGAAGCGTCCCTTCTTTTATGGCATCACTAATGTGAAAGAGGCCGCTGACCACGTACGCAGACTTGCTGGAGAAGGTCTTCATACGATTATTAACGAAACAATTGACATCCACGATGGAGGAGTATCAGGGGTTGCATTGGGTAATCTTGTTGAGTTCGCTCCTGATGACACACCTCGTGCGGTAGAGCAAGGTGGAACGGCGGCACTTCCGCGTCAACTCGGACTGAAACTGCTCAGCACCGTTTACGGATTTACGCCGGAACTCGACTATGACCTAACTACTCGTGTAGAATTTAGTATACACCCTCTCCGTCGCGGAGTACATCGCTCTCACACAATCATTTGGGAACTCGAGGACAATCAGCATACTCCTACAGAACCTGAAATACAGTGGCCTAATCGCTTCAGTCAATTTCTTGGTGACAAGGTGTATGGACTTCTTATAGCCCATCTTATAGGAATGCCTGTTCCGGAAGCCACATGCATCTCACGACGTATCGCTCCTTTTCGTTTTGGTTACCCTACAGAGACAGGTGAAACGTGGATACGAACGGCTCCGACGGTGCAAATGCCAGGTAAGTTCACTACGTTGAGAGGTTGGACTGACCCCTATCGCCTTATGGTTGAGGAAGACCCTGAGGGTGATTCAATTGCATCAATCTTGGCTCAAGCAGGTGTAAATGCAGCGTACTCCGGGGGGCTTATTTCTACTGCGGAGCAAACCCTTACTATAGAAGGTACCCAGGGGTATGGAGATGAATTTATGATTGGCAAGACCCTGAGAACCGCTATTCCTGATATTGTTACCAAATCGGTAAAGGATTTATATAATAAAGCAGCTGAGATATTAGGCCCCGTTCGTCTAGAATGGGTATACGATGGGAAGCATGCTTGGATAGTCCAGCTCCACAGAGGTGCATCCATGAGTTCTGGACGTACTATATTTCCAGGGGAAGCCCAGTCATACCGCCGCTTTAGAGTAGAGGAAGGGCTTGAGTCTCTCCGAGAATTGCTAGATAAAATTAAGGATACCGGAGAAGGTGTAACGCTGGTAGGTGATGTAGGTATTACCAGCCATCTAGGTGATATATTGCGGAAAGCACAAATTCCTTCCTTCATAGAAGCGGAATGAGAATACGCATTTTGTTTTTTCACTTTGTGGGCCTGACTGAATCTGAGCCACATTTATATTTGTTCGGGTGCAGCTTTGTATAGGAGAAAGGGAGAAAGCATTTACGTCGAAGTAGCTTTCTTCCCAAACCCCTCAATCTTCCGACACAACTCCACCAACTCATCTGCCGACAGCGTATCCCGCATCTGCGCCCCTCGGATTGCCGATACCAAAGCCTGCACGTCTGCCTGCGGTTTACCGGACTTGTGCGCCAATCGTTCTTCAAAAGCTTCGTTCAACTGGCTGGTGTCCAGCCGGTAGCGGGTGCGCAACTCATCCAAGAAGTAGTGGATTTGCTTGTCAGCGATGTTCTTGTGGTCGCGGGTGCGCAGGAACAGCTTGCTCACCGTGTCCACAAACTCCAGCGTGGTGTTGGCCGGAGGTTGCACCACCGGAATGGCCCGTTGTTTCCGCTTCGCTTCCAGCACCATAAACAGCAGCAGTCCCGCCAGCGTGAGGTAGAGCGCCCAGCGCAGCGCCGGTTGACTCAGCACGTAGCGTAGCGGCGTGGTGGCTTCGCGTCGGCCGGTTTGGTAATATTCCGTCCAGTAAACGTCCCGCACCGGCAGGTACGACAGCATCCGGGCCGTGGCGTCTGCCCGTTTTCGCGCAGCAAATGGTAGTTGGTGAACTGGTAGGGCAGGCTGCTCAACAGCAAGGTTCCCGCACCGAGGCGCATTTGCAGCAGCACCGGGCGGTTGTCGCCATCGCGGGCCAGCACGGTGGTGCGCGCCGAATCGTAGACGGTGAAGTAGGTTTGGTCGTAGGTTCGTTGAGGCAAGGTATCCGACGGCTCAGGCAGGGTGGGGAGCAAGCGGGTGTCCACCTCCAACCGTAGGGTGTCGGCGAAGTAGCCCCGGTAGAAGCTGGCGGCGATCAGCGCAGTGGCTCCCTGATCTACCTGCTCCAGCAGCACCGCAGCATCAAGCGAGTCGGGATCAAACTCGGTGGCAATAATCAGCAGGTTGGCTTCCGCTAAATTCTCATCTTCCAGATCGAACAAACTGTTTTGAGATGGCTCGATGGTTTGGCCAGGGAATACGTCTTTGAGCAGCGCTCCTAGCACGTAGGTGCCGTAGGGAGATTTGTCGCGCTGCTCCAGCGTAAACGCCCAGTTGATTGGTTTGGGAGTCAGATACTCTACCAGCACCAACAGGAGCAGGGCTCCTACCAAATAGATAGCGTAGCGGTATTCTTGTTTCATGCCAGCGCTTGGGGAGAGGATTCTATTTGCCGAAAGAGGCGTTCTACCCGCTCGGCCATTGCTTGGTCGGCGGGGAAATTACCATACCAGGCGTATTCGTAGTAGTAGCTCAAGCGCTGAAACGGTTCTCGCAGGGCGGTGTTGGCTAGTTCGGCCTGGTAGTCGTGGTTGGTTTTGCCCGGTCGCCAGCGAATCAGTTGGCAATCGGCGAGTTTTCGTAGCGCGTAGATGTAACGCAGCCGAATCACCCGCCGGTGGTCACCTTCACGTTGGGCTTGCGCAATTTCCTGGTCAAAATCAATGGCGTAAATGTTCTCCTGCGCCGGGACGTTGGCTAGCGGAGCGCGCTCATTGTTAAAAAATAGCTTCGTCACGCTGGTGCCGGTGAGTTTCAGAATGGCGAACGTGAGCACCGCGAAGCAAAACAGGTAAAACAAGATGTCGTAGATCGTGCCAAAGTAGGTATAGTGGTAGAGTCGGGCGAACTGTTGCGACAACCAGTACTTAAAGCGTTCCCACCACGAAAGAGTAGCCTTGCGCCGGATGCCGTAGTCGAAATCTCCGTCTTCCTGGAAGCGGCGAATCGTTTCTTCCGAAAAGGCCCGCGTCTCTACACGTACCGAGTCATTAAAACGTAGCGCTGAAGCGCCTGACTGGGCTGCGGCGCCGGAGCTGAAGAGCAGGATTAGTCCGAAAATTCCAATTTTCACCCCAGGCCACCCGAATGACGGAAGAATTTTTAAGGGTTTTCGAGATACCAATCTATCCGGAGTCGCCTCTTTTTCGGTTAGCGACTGGTGAGGACACGGGCCTGAGGTTTTGTTCGCTTCACGCTTCATCAACGCTTTCCATCAAGTATAACGCCCGGCTGAGCGACACTGCATTAATATCAATTCAGTAGGTTTCGTCGTCGTGCTTTGGTCTTTCCGTTTGCCCGATGGTGTTCACGCTTTCCAGCAGCCCGGCGGCTTCTTTTTTCTCCACCAGGTTGGCGTACTGAAAGGCTACGGCAATCAGCAAAATGGTGTACAGCAGATAAGACAATAACGAGCTGAGCGCCTGAAAAGCAATTAAGAGCACTTTCATCATCCCCCCGGCATCTTCAAGCCCCGACTCCTGCGACAGGGTAAAAAAAGCAGGAACTCCCAACGCAATGCCGAACGGAAGCATCACCACCATGCTGATGATGCCGATCAGTATGCTCATCACCAAAATGAGCCCCAGGGTGCTCAGGTAGTTGTCGGATACCAGTTTGAAGCAGCGACTGAAGGCGGCTCCCAGGCTAAGGCCTTCCTTGATCTGAATGATAAAGAGAAACGACAACGCGGCAATGGCAATGAAGCCCGGAATGATCAGCAGCATAAACCCCAGCACCACCAACACGCTATACACGAACGAGCTAACCACCACCACCAGATAGTGCTGCTTCACGCGTTCCCACACTTCAGTCACCGTGATGCTATGGTAGTCTTCCCGTTCTACGTACAAGACCAAATAAGCATACACCACCGTGACCAGCAGGGCTGATACAAAGATGGACAAAAACGAGGTGAGACTGCCTTGCGACACTATCTGAAGGTAATCAACTGCACCTGATTCCAAAGTGGTATCCATTACCGTAGCTTGATAAATTCCGCCCACCACCGCAATGAGTAGAATGGCGGGTCCGGCAATGAACAAAATACTTTTGGCGAGGGGGGCAAAATTTTGCCGCAAAAAGGCAAAGGTGACGTTGATTTTTTCACCAAAGTCGCGCTTTTCGTAGAATTCAATCTTTTGGTTCAGTTCCATGTTGGTTTAGTTTTGATGGATAGATAATGAAGTAGTAAACAATGAAGCAGGCCGAACTACCGATGATCGCCAGTTTAGCCGCCATCGGCCATTCGGTGAGGCGGGTCACAAAAGCTTCCAGAAAGCCCGCCGTAATGAAAATGGGCACCAGTCCGATCACCATTTTTAGCCCCCGGCGGGCACCACGCCGAAACGATTCGCCCCGTGGGTAGGTGCCCGGAAACAGCAAGCTGTTGCCCATGACCAAACCGGCCGCCCCGGCCAGCACAATGGCCGAAATTTCCAGGGTGCCGTGCGTCCAAATGGTTAAGAACGAAGTGAGCAACAGGCCCTTTTGGTAGAAGAAATACTGAAACGCGCCCACCATCACTCCGTTATAGAACAACATAAAACCGGTGCCCACCGAGGCCAGCAGGCCCAGCACGAACGCCAGAAACGACACCCGCACGTTGTTGAAGGTGATGGCAAAGAACATATCGCTCTGCTGCTTGTCCTTATAAACGCCCATCGGGTCGCCCCGCTCGATGTTGTTGAGCGTCATATTCACGTAGGCGTCGCCTAAGATCAGGCGGGTAAAGGTGTCGTCGTGCGCGGTGGACAAAGCTCCCACTCCCATCGAGAGCACAAAGATTAGGAAGGCGTAGAGCATCGGGCGGCGGGCCTCGTAGTACAACTGCGGTAGCTCTGTCTTCCAGAACCGGCTCACGCGGCCGCGGTCTTCTTTTTTGTTGCGATAGATCGCCTGGTGCACCTGCGCGGCCAGGTTGTTTAGGTAGCGGGCGGTATTGCTCTGCGGATAGTGCGTTTGGGCGTAGGCCAGATCGTCGGTCAGACGAACAAAGTAGTCGGCCAGGGTGTCGGGATCGGCCTGCCGAGGCTGACGAAGGAGTGCCTCGAACTGTTCCCAGCGTTGTTCGTTTTGCTTCACAAAGGCCGCTTCTCTCATGATCGGGGCAAGTTTTACGAAAAGTAAACCATTTTTCCCGTATTTTTACTAACCGTCTGCCTCAAATCTCAGACGAAGTTTCAAGTCATTCTGCTCAAATGCAAAAAATTAGTGTGCTAACCACCCAGAACGTGCGCATCGAGTACGTGCTGGCGGGCATTGGCGACCGCATTCTGGCTTATTTGATCGACCTGCTGATCATCATTGCTTACGTTACGGTGCTGGGGTTGCTGTTCGCCTCCGTTTCGGTAGAGCCTTCGCTGACCATCGTCATCTTGCTGGCGCTGCCCGCGTTTATGTATCACCTGCTGTGCGAAACCTTGCTCGACGGCCAAAGCGTGGGCAAGCGGCAGATGAAGATCAAGGTGGTGAAGCTCGATGGTTCTTCTCCCGGCATGGGCGCCTACCTCATGCGCTGGATTCTTCGGCTCATCGATATGAACATCTTCGGTGGGGGCATCGCGGTGCTCTGTATTGCCATCACCACCCGCGACCAGCGCCTGGGCGATTTGGCCGCGGGCACCACCGTGGTGAAGGTGAAGGGGCAAGAAACCACCCCCGTGTTCGCCACTGACGAAGACTATCGGCCCACCTTCCCGGAAGTTACTCGCCTCACCGACGCTGATATTGATACTATCCAGCGGGTAATCGAGGCGCACCGCGACTCGGGCAACACCGAACCGGTGTGGGCCACCGCCCAGCGGGTGCAGCTCGCCTTGGAGGTGCAATCGGATATGCGCCCGCTGCAGTTTCTGTTCACCGTGGTGCGCGATTATAAGCATCTGACCGCTCATTGATAAGGACAATAACTGATGGTAATTTGGTTTATTCAAAAAATCAAGCACTGGAGCGAGTTTGTGAAGCAAGCCTGGGATGAAGACAGCCGAACAAAAAGCAAGGTGAAAGTAGTACTGCTTGGCTCCTCTCGCTTGCTATTGCAGCAGGGTTTGACCGAATCGCTCGCCGGACGATTCGAAACCCACTACATTGGAAGTGAAGAGCGGCTCCTCCGGTGAGACCTCGGGAATGCAGGCGTTTCGTGATAAGTTCTCTCCTCAAAAAGTGTTTCTAGTGGGCAAAGCGGGGATTCCTTGGCCCGAATTTCTCACGATCAGTCCAAGTGAGTTGTTTTGAACGCTATCTACTGACGCCAGTTCTGGTCTTTACTACGCTTTCTCTACCGCCTCGAAAAACGCTTTCAGCTTCCTCAAGTCCAACCTCCCGTTCGTGCGCACGCCACTACACAGGTCCAGCCCGAAGGGTTCCACGGTTTCTATCGCCCGCTGCGCGTTGCCCACGTGCAGTCCACCTGCCAAGAAGATGGGTTTGCTCACTTGTTCCCGAATCTGCCGACTCAGTTGCCAGTTGTGCACCCGCCCGGTGCCGCCCAGTTCTTTCACCGCCAGGGTCGGATTTCCTGAGTCGAGCAGCAGGGCGTCTACCTGCTCGGCCAGCGCCAGCGCGTAATCTACCGAAGATTCGTCCACCACGTGAATCACCTGCACTAATTTGACTCCCGGCAGCGCGGCGCGAATCTCTTGATAGGTGCCCTCGGTTAGCGCATCCACGATCTGCACCGTAGTGGTTTGAACCCGTTGCTGATGCCGGATAATTTCTGCCGCATCGGTCTCGCTGGTGAGCAAGAACGTTGCTACGGGCGGCGGCACTCCCTGAGCGATAGTGCGGATCTGTTCGTCGCTAATCACTCCCGGGCCACTGGGCATTGCCCCAACCAATCCTAAGGCGGAGGCACCGTACCGAACTGCCTTCTGAGCTTCGGTGGCACTGCTGATGCAACAAATTTTGATCCGTGGCCTGCTCGTAGCGATCATGCTTCTGTTTTCTGAACTATGATCATCGATACCCTTACTCCGGCATCAGTTGCGCAATCATTTCCTCTAGTTTGCTGTAGGCCCGCACCTGAATACCGTACTTCTTGGTATCTATGCCCTTTAGGTTGTACTTAGATAAGTAAATTTCCTCAAAGCCTAACTTTTCGGCTTCGCTGATGCGACTCTCGATGCGGTTGGCCGCCCGAACTTCTCCCCCTAGTCCCACCTCAGCCGCAAAACATACGCGTCCTGACAGGGGCACATCCAAAAAAGAGGATACCAGCGAAGCGCACACCGCCAGATCGATGGCCGGGTCTTCTACCTTGAGTCCGCCCGCGATGTTCAGAAACACGTCTTGCACACCCAGCCGGTAGCCGACGCGCTTCTCGAGCACTGCCAGCAGCATGTTGAGGCGTTTGGCATCGAAGCCCGTCGAGCTGCGCTGGGGCGTGCCGTAGGTAGCGGTACTCACCAACGACTGCACCTCGATGAGCAGCGGTCGGTTGCCCTCGAGCGTGGCCCCGATGGTGACTCCACTTAGATCGCTCTCGCGCTGCGAGATCAGTATTTCCGAGGGGTTGGTGACCTGCCGCAGGCCGGTGTCGCGCATCTCGTAGATGCCCAGTTCGGAGGTGGAACCGAAGCGGTTTTTGGTGGTGCGCAAAATGCGGTAACTCAGGTGGCGATCGCCCTCAAACTGGAGCACGGTATCCACCATGTGCTCGAGCACCTTGGGCCCGGCAATGCTGCCATCCTTGGTGATGTGACCGATCAGAAACACGGGGGTGTTGCTCTCCTTGGCGAATTTCATCAGCTGGGCGGTGCACTCGCGCACCTGCGACACGCTGCCCGCCGCCGACTCCACCCGATCCGATTGCAGCGTCTGGATGGAATCGATGACCACAATCTGAGGTTCTAGCGTAGCGATTTGCTGAAAAATAGCGGTTACCGAGGTTTCGCCCAGCACGTAGCAGTCAGCGAGCTGCTTGCTTCCTTGCGTCTTGGGCAGACGCTCGGCGCGCATCTTGATTTGTTGGTCGCTTTCTTCGCCCGACACGTAGAGCACCCGCTGTTGGGGTAGCGACAGCGCAATTTGTAGCATCAGGGTTGATTTGCCAATGCCCGGCTCGCCGCCAATCAGCACCAGCGAACCGGGCATGATGCCTCCGCCCAGCACGCGGTCCAGTTCGGCGTCGCCGGTGCGGGTGCGACTCTCCTGGGTGTAGGTGATATCGATGATACTTATCGGGCGGGCCGCCGTCTTCTTGGCGGGACCAGCCGCTTGTTGCCAGTCGGTTGGGGCGGTGCTTTTGGCAATAATTTCCTCTACGTAGGTGTTCCACTCACCGCACGACGAACACTTTCCTTCCCACTTGGGAGAAGACGCACCGCAGTTTTGACAAACGTATATCGTTTTTGTCTTGGCCATACTGAAACTATCGAGATGGAGGTTCTAGATTCTGATTTCTAAGTTTGTAGAACCCTTAACCTAGAACCACGAACCCAGAACCTTTAAACACCTTTTGCGTTAAAACAAGTTGCGTTTTTTCGGCTTTATATAAACCATGAGCAGCTACATTTCGGCCATTGGCACGGCGGTGCCCGATCATCAGATTGCCCAGAGCGATATTGCCCGCTTTATGGCAAATACCCTGCAACTGAAGGCGAACGATCGACGGCGGCTGCTGGCGCTCTATCGCGCTTCGGGTATTGCCTACCGCCACTCGGTGCTGGCTGATTACGGGCGAACTGACGGCTTTACTTTTTTCCCCACTACTCCTGACCTCGAGCCTTTTCCGGACATTCGGCAACGCATGCAGTTGTATCAGCAGGAAGCCATTCGGCTGAGTTACATCGCGGCTACCAACTGCCTCGATCAACTTCCGACGATCCGTCGGTCGGATGTCACCCACCTGATCTACGTGAGCTGCACGGGCATGTATGCTCCCGGAGTAGATATTGAGTTGATTCATCGGCTTGGATTGAATACCCACACCCAACGAACCGCGGTTAACTTTATGGGCTGCTACGCAGCTTTCAACGCGCTCAAAGTTGCCGACAGCATCGTTAAGGCTTATCCTGAAGCCAAGGTGTTGCTGGTGTGCACCGAACTGTGCAGCATTCATTTTCAGAAGGGAACCGACGAGGACACCCTGCTGGCCAATGCCTTATTTGCCGACGGCTCGGCGGCGGCTCTGGTGAGCAGTGAAAATAATCTGAGCAGCGTTCAGTTGCAATTAGACCGATTTTATTGTGACCTGGCTCCTGATGGACAAAAAGATATGGCCTGGCAGATTGGCAACCACAGTTTCGAAATGCGGTTATCGTCTTACGTGCCCCAAATTATTCGGGAACAGATTCAGCAAATTGTTCAGCGCCTGCTTCAGCACCTAACGCATCACACCGAAGACCATCAACCCACCCTGCCCGGAGCCTCGATTGATTACTACGCCATCCATCCCGGCGGGAAACGTATTTTGCAAGTTATTGAAGAGGTGCTATCCTTAGAAAAAAAGGATAACCACCACGCCTACCAAGTCCTTCGGCAGTACGGCAATATGTCGTCGCCCACTATTCTGTTTGTGCTTCAGTCGCTTATTGCCGACCTTGGCGAGGCTGATCAGAACAAAAGCGCGCTGGGATTGGCCTTCGGCCCCGGGCTTACCCTGGAAAGTATGCTGCTGCGCGTAGTGATCCGCTAACATTCGCCAAAACCATCTCATTATGCAACGTTTAGAAGGTATGCTCAAGGAAGACGCATTCGCGGGCAAGCACATTATTGTTACCGGAGGGGGCACCGGGCTCGGCCGGGCTATGACCGAATATATGCTCACTCTCGGGGCGAAGGTGGTGATCACCAGCCGCAAGTTGGACGTGCTTGAAAAAACCGCCCAAGAACTCACGGACAGCACGAGCGGTGAGGTGCTGCCCCTAGCCTGCGACGTGCGCAATTATGATGAAATCGAGCAGGTGATTGCCCAAACCATTGGTCAATGGGGAAGTGTTCACGGCCTATTGAACAACGCAGCGGGCAATTTTATTAGCCCCACCGAACGCTTGTCGCATCGGGCTTTTGATATCATCGTTGACATTGTGCTGCGCGGCACCTACAACTTCACTTTGGCTGCGGGCAAGCACTGGATTGATCAAAAACAGGCGGGCACGATCCTGAACATCGTGACCACCTACGCCTGGACCGGCTCGGGTTTTGTGGTGCCCTCGGCTTGCGCCAAAGCCGGAGTGCTGGCGCTCACCCGTTCGCTAGCGGTAGAGTGGGCGAAGTATAATATCCGCACCAATGCCATTGCGCCGGGGCCTTTCCCGACCGAAGGGGCGTGGAGTCGCTTGCTGCCCGGTGATTTGGTGGATAAATTTGACCCTGCCCGGCGGGTACCGCTGAAACGGGTGGGCGACCATCAGGAGCTCGCGAACCTAGCGGCGTATCTGCTTTCGGATTACGCTTCTTACATCAATGGCGAAGTGGTGACTATCGACGGGGGTGAGTGGCTACAGGGAGCCGGGGAATTTAACAACTTGGAGGCGGTGCCCAATGAGCTGTGGGACCAAATGGAAAAAATGCGGAAGAAATAACCGCCGTAGCGTCAGACGCAATCTGACGCTACCCTCCCAAACTGTACACCTTCACCTGCGATTCTTTGACAGGATACGACAGCGTCACCTCAAACCGGCCGTTTTCCCACTCCTCTACCGTTAAAAACTGGCTTTCATCCTTTGTTTCGAACTCCCAGTAGTAGAAAAACTCTTCATTGTCAGCCTCGACCCGCCCGTCCTGAAAGTAAGAACCCTCGGTTGAGTGGTCGTAGTAGTAGGTTTTGCCCTCAAAGTCAAATTGCCCGGCGGCGGCCTCATCCATACGATCCAGGTCATCTCGCTCAATAGGAATGTCCCGCAACTTGAGCTTCCGAGTAACGATATTGACATCCAGTCCGTCGTCGTGCTGTAGGCTGAGCCACACTTTACCCCGACCGTTGTCGCCTTCTAATTCGTACCATTCGTAGTTTTCGCCCTCCCGATACACACTGCGCGACAAGACTTGCACGTCGTACTCTTCCAGGTTTGGCCCCACGTTCATCAGGTGGATTAGCCCACCCGCTTGCACGTTTTCCAGGCGTAGTTCTGTTTCAAGCGCGTCTTTCTTCTCTTCCTTGAGTGGCTTCTTCGCCTTGTTTCGTTGCCAAAGATACATAGCAATGCCGATGATGACCAAACAGAAAATAAGTACCGAGAACTGCCCCATGTTGACCGACTACGACTCCAACTGCTTGGTGTCCCCGCCGCTGATGCCCATCTTGGCCTTCAGCGCAGCCAGCTGATCTGACCCGGCGTGGCTGCTCTCTCCCAGGGCTTTCTCAATCTCCGCATCCACGGTCCTTGGAGCCGCCGCCAGTTCACCGTATGACTCGGCTAGCGATTCTTCTTCTTCCACCTTGGTTTTCATGCGCTCGAGCATGGCTACGGTGCTTGACGAGTCGATACCCGCCAGTTGCTTGTTCAGCTTTTTGGTGGCGGTGCTCACCTTTGCGCGCGCCTGCAACGTCTTCAATTCGTTTTCCCAGGTAGAAATCTGCCCGCGCAAGTGGTTCACTTTCGTTTCCAGGCTGCTGGTCATCTTATCGTACTTCTGCACCTCATCGTTGATGCGTACCACTTGCTGCGTGGCTTGTTCTTTCTTGCTCAATGCTTCGGTGGCTAATCGGTCCGCCTCGTTGGGATCGAGTTGCCCCTGTTGCGCCCGCTGCAGCAGCAGCATCGCCTTTTTTTCGTAGTCACCGGCTTGCTGCTGGTAGTTTTTCTGGTCACGGCGGGTGCGAATGGCCAGAGCTTTCACCTCGGCTAAGCTCTCCAGCGCATTGTTTAGGTCACCCTTCAGATCGCGAATTGCCTGCTCGCTCATCTTCACCGGGTCCTCTATTTTATCAATGGCTGAGTTGGCCTGCGCCTCGCCTACTTTAAATAATCTTCTGAAAATGCTCATAACGAATGGTGGTTATTGTTGATAAATGTTTACGATTTAGTAATTATGCCTCATTATCCTTTGGCGAACCGGATAAACTCTTCCGCGTGTTCGGCCATCATCAGTCCCAGCGAATTGATCGATCCTTCCAGTTCGTTGGGAGCCAAGTTCTGGAGTTGCAAGGTGTCTCGAAAGATTACCCGGTTTTCATCATCCAGCCCTAAGGCCCCGTGCACAATGTTTAAGTTGATGTGGAGCAGTCGCTTGAGTACTTCGGCGTTAGTTGGGTCTTTTAGCGGAAAAATGAACTGCTCCAGCAATAAAATTTCGCCTTCGCAATCGATCATAAGGTTACTGATTCCCTTGTCCTCGTCCGTGACTACCACTAATTCTTCGGAGGTGTCTTCTGCTTGCAGGTCGAAACCCAGATCAAAGAGAAACTTTTTGACTTTTTCGAAATGAGATTCCATAAATTTGTATAGTTTGGTATTAGTGTACTACCTATAATCAATACCAAGGGCATAAAGTTATAACTTGCCCTATTTTTCAATCCCTTTTTGCCCGTGAAACTTTTTGTCAACGACACCCCGGTCGAGATTCTTGATGCGCAGCAATTTTCTGATTTTTCTTCCTTTGATCGGGTTGTAGACGCGCGACAGGTTGAACTAACCGAAGCAAAGCTGAAGGATGACGTTCTGGTTACCTACGCTACCGATCTTTACATCAAACAATGCCTGGACGCTTTTACGAAGAAAAGGGTTAAGAAGCTCGACAGCATCACCTTTCTGGTAGATGATCGACGGGCCGCCATTGATGGGGTGAAACAGCAATTTAAAATCATTGAGGCCGCGGGCGGGGTGGTGGTCAAGGACCGGCAACTGCTACTCATCTTCAGAATGGGCAAATGGGATCTACCCAAGGGAAAACTTGACCGCAAGGAAAAACCCCTGGTCGGCGGACTGCGTGAAGTGGAGGAAGAGTGTAATGTTCGGGTGCTGGGCGGACCGAAGATTTGCCATACCTGGCATACTTACACCCGTAACAAACGCAAGATTTTAAAGAAGACCCACTGGTTTGCAATGGAGTGCACGGACGATTCGGCCATGCAGGGTCAGGCTGACGAAGGCATCACCGAGGTGCGGTGGATGAGCTACGCGGAGGCACAGCAGGCACTCTACAATTCCTACGTATCAATCCGGTACGTGCTGCGTCGCTATTTTGAACAGGAGGATACCCTGTAGGGGCGTGACGCGTCACGCCCCTACAGGGTATAGGGTAGAAATTCGCTCACGTCGCCCTGGTAGCGGTGCACCTCGCGAATGATGGATGAATTGATGTGCGCGTACTGCGGCGAGGTGATGAGAAACACCGTCTCCAAATCGTTATTCAGGTAGCGGTTTACCTGCGATATGCTGTTTTCATACTCAAAATCCGTAGTGTTGCGCAACCCCCGGAGCAGGTAGCGGGCTTCGTAGCGCTTGGCTAATTGGGCGGTGAGTTCATCATAGGTGATCACCTCTACCCGCGGCTCATCCGAAAAAGTGGCGTTGATATAATTTAGCATGCGGTCGATGTGGAAGTACCGGTTTTTTTTGCTGTTGTGGCCCACTCCAATCACTACGCGATCAAACAAATGAAGCCCGCGGCGCACAATATCTTCGTGTCCCTTGGTGAAGGGGTCGAAAGAACCCGGAAAAATGGCAATGCGCTTCATGATTCGCACACGTGTAAACTGTATAAATCGAAGTGCTGGTGGTCAGGTAGTTCGTCAAAGGTGTTGGAAAACGTTAAAAAAGACGGTCGGCTGCCGTGAATAAGATTCCTCACGTAGCGGTACAGCGTCTGGAAGTGAGCCGAACGCTCCGGTATGTTGCCCCACAGGGTCACTCGACTTTCGTTGGGGTCCATCCTCAGCTCCTCCATCACTCCCCGGGTATACTTCACCAGATCTTGAGTATAAGCGTACGAGAACTGGTTGTACAGCACCAGGTTGTTATCCTGAGTCACCACCACACTTAGTTTACCCTGCCCGGCGTGCAAGTACATATCTTGATAATACGTGAAGTCGCGGTTGCTCTGGATGCCTTCGATAAGGGTGCTGCCGTGGTGCACCACGGGCACCGTTAGTGACGGATAGAAAGATCGGATGCGTTCTACCAGCTTTTTCTGAGCCGCAAACACCATCACGGCCTGCGACTGGGTGTGCTCGTAGTAATATTGGCCATCGTGAACCCTTTCAACTCCCACGCTTAGGGTGAGATAATGGATCAGTTTGCTACTCGAAAAGAAGGAGGCAGGCACCACGGTGAAAGTGCCGTTTCGGATCGCTAGTTTCACCGATTGCCAGTAGCCCGCCATCAAAAAGGTATGCGCTTCGAAGAGCTGCATCACTGCTTGGTCTAGCTGCTCGGGGGGGAATTCTTTCGGCAACGTGTATTCTTCAACGATCAGGCACGCACTCTCACGCGCGTCGACAACGCAAAGCTGAAAATTTCCTTCCCCCACCAGCAACAGCAGGTTGTAGTGGGTGATGTCATCAATGCTAAACCTTTTGTCTTTTACTTGACGTACTAAATTGTAGCCGGTAGGATGCTCCAAGAGGTTACTAAATTATTCCCAGTTGCCCGAGGTCGTCACTTCGGTGCGGGAACCAACGCGAAGGGGGCCTTTGATGCTTTCTTCACCCCGGCGGGCCGGATTCACTGGCTGGGTATCTTTTATTTCAAAAACGTTTACCTGCACGTTGTTGCGATCAATCCGGTCGGCAAAAAGCTCAAATTTAGCGTTGGTAGAAGGAATATTCTCCATCGTGTTCAGGTCGTACTTGCGGTAAGCGGGATTGCTAAACAGAGAGTCTTCTACCGGGATACTGGCCAGGGTATCAATCTCAATGGTGGTCTCTTCCGCTCCGTAGTCTAACAGCTTGGTTATTTCGCGTCGCTGCGTGATGTACATCGTTCCGGTATCAATAAAGCTCCGCAGTTTGTTCCAATCGCTGGTATATTGCCCGTTCACGTCCTCGTAAAGGATTTCTGCGTCTCGCAGAAACTGCAACTTCCCAATAACTTGTTGCTCTATCTGGGCGATACGCTGCTCTTCTTCAATACTAAACTTAACGCGATCGTACAGGTAGTACGCGAGCCCTCCGGCAATGAGCAGGAAAGCAAAGGTCATGATTCTGGTCAGGTTCATAGGTTAGTGAGTATGCTTATTGGTGAAAATACTAAACAGAGAAGTAAAGTGCTAATTTCGCGTTTTATTAGCAAATTAAAAATATCCCCGCATCGATAATAAATCTTTCGAGTGAGCGCAGTGGTTGATCATCGCGTGCCGGGCCTCGCTAGGCGTTTGTGCCACCGCTTCGGGCGACATAAACCGAACCGTTTCAATGAGTTGCTCATGGTCGGCCAACTCGGGGTCTTTTCCCCGCCGCAGTTCGCCGCTCACCGTCTCTACCCGGAAAAACAGCTCTAGGGCGTGCAGCGGCGGTTCCAAAAATTCGTGGACGAACAAGAACTCGCGCACCCGCACCCGCAACCCGGTTTCTTCGGCAAACTCACGAATTAGGGCTTCCTCGGCCCGCTCTCCGTACTGCATTTCTCCGCCGGGCGGAGCGTACAAATAACCCAACTTCCCCAATCCTCGGTGGCGAATGAGCAGCAGATCATCCCCCGAAAAGCACAGGCCGCACACCCGCACCCGCAGGCGGTGTCCAAAAGTGCGCTGAACGGTTTCGGAAAGCGTCACGGCTTCAATCCGTACGGGTGAGCACTGTGTATTGAACGTCCAGGTAGATGCTGTCTTTGGAGGTAACGAAGTGACTCAGGGAAGAATCGAAATTATTAGACCACAAATACAAGCGCTGATCGAGCGTATCAGTTTCTACCAGTGCCGACAGGTAACTCGTGATTGGAAGAGAATACTGCGTGCCATCCAACGGGGCGGCAGAAGCTTGTCCTGGGGCACTTTGGTCTAGCACACCCAAATATCCTAAAAATTGGTTCTGCGCACTCAATAAGGGGAAGCGGCGCAAAACTCCCAGACTGTCAGAAACAAGACTGTAGATAAATAAAGCTGCGGGAGCGTTAAGCGTATCTTGCTCATTTCTTAGCCCCACGTTAAAGTCAACCCGGTTTAAGAGGATGCTTTGTTGGTCGGTTGTCTGGCTGCGTACGAAGGCTATCAACGAGTCGAACCCAATGCGTGGTGCCACTCCGGTTCCAGACTGTAGATACAAGTTTCCATCGTTGGGCATGGTTCCATTATCGGAAGTGTTTAACTCAGTTAGAGTAGTGCCTGAAAAATCGGGCATTATGTGGTTAAAAAACCTTCTAATGGTAAAAGTATACTGCTTCGGTTCGTTCTTAGCATTAGTGAAATTCAAGATTAGGCGAGTTCCACCTGGACTGAAACTGTTGATAGAACCACTAGTGTTAGGCGTTAGAGCAATCCCCGGCAAGAACTCGCTAAACAGAGAATCTGATATCACAGTGCTATCTCCTGCTTGCGCTAGATTGAATATTTCTTGTCCAAG
This sequence comes from Cyclobacteriaceae bacterium, assembly GCA_965217305.1. Classification (GTDB taxonomy): domain Bacteria; phylum Bacteroidota; class Bacteroidia; order Cytophagales; family Cyclobacteriaceae; genus Tunicatimonas. Next base: position 1,298,815 of record CBDCHN010000011.1, on the reverse strand, counting down.
CACATCGCTCAGTCGAAACTGAAGGGTGTCCGCTTCACCGGTAAAATTGGTAGAAATACTTGCGTTTCCTATTATAGACTCTTCCACTGCTAATGTGTTGCTATTGTAATAAGACGGCACGCTATCGAAGCTCGCTAACTGCTGATCTAAAGCACGAATATTCAACGTTTGGTTCGAGGCTACCTGTGGCGCACCATAGGACCGTTCGTACAGCAACTCAAGCACCAACGATTCGTAAGCGGCGGTATCGCCTACTGTTGCTCGTGACCCCACATTGAAGTTTATGTAGCTAATGGCTGTTGCTACACCTAGCTCACTATCTTGAAAGCTTCCAGCCAATAGCTTCTTGCTATCTCGTGAAGTAGGTGAAGTCTCCAACGAATCGAAACGCACAATCTTGAAAGAAACCGGAATGCGGGTGCGTCGAATGTCCAAGTTTTGCTGCGAAGGGTCGGCCGGAAGACTGAGGAAATTATCGTTCTCACAAGCCAAAAGAAACGGGACCAATGCGAGGATCAGTCCCGATTTAATTGCTCTTGGCCAGTCTGCTCGGCGGCAAAGGTATCCACTGACGCGGCTATCCCACCAGGTCGTTATACAGGTTGTAGTATGAGTCAAGGAGGTTTTCGTCTTTTTCGATGGTGTCAATTTTCTTTTCGGCAGTGAGTTCCTCCAGCAGGTGCGCCAGGCTTTCGCTGTAGTCTTCTTCACCCTTGAGCACGGCGTCGGCATACTGCACGCCCACCTTGATAAAGCCTTCGTAATCACCCGACTTCAGGTTGCTCAGCATGCTGTCCTCAATGTCCATCATCTTCACCTTGTCGATCAGGTCACTGTTGAAGGTGTGCTGAAACTCACTGTTGTAAACGGTGAACACGCTCTTGGTATTTTTAAAGAGCGGGTCATTTTTGTAGGTAGTTTTCAGATACATCGGAATCAAGCTGGTCATCCAGTCGTTGCAATGCACAATATCCGGGGCCCAGCCCAGCTTCTTCACGGTTTCGATCACGCCCTTGCAGAAGAAAATTGCCCGCTCGTCGTTGTCCTCGTAAAATTTGTTTTCCTTGTCGAAGAACACCGATTTGCGGTGAAAGTAGTCTTCGTTGTCGATGAAGTAGACCTGTAGTTTGGCGGTGGGGATGGACGCCACCTTAATGATGAGCGGCTTTTCTTCGTTGCCTACGGAAATGTTGATGCCCGACAGCCGCACCACTTCGTGCAGTCGGTTCTTACGCTCGTTGATCAGACCGAACCGGGGCACCAGAATGCGGATCTCCATGCCGCGCTCCTGCATTCCTTGGGGAAGCTGCCGCACAAAGTCGGCCACTTCTGAGGTTTGGAGAAAAGGGTTGATTTCACTGGCAACGTAGAGGACGCGTAGTTTAGACATAGTATCGTGGATTTGATGAGTGAGGTGAGAAATGCACGTGCAAAAATACGAAAATTTCGTCATATTTCCACTTTTTAATCGTTGCGGTCGTTTCTCCTCCCCTAACCAATCAACCTTCGGATAATGCAAACGTACGCTGAAATTGCCCCGCTACGCGCCAGGTTAACCGAGCGGCGCGCCCAAAAAGAGCGGATCGGCCTAGTGCCCACCATGGGCGCGTTGCACGACGGGCATCGGGCGCTGATCGAGCGTTCGCTGCGCGACAACGACCACACCGTATGCAGCATTTACGTGAACCCCACCCAGTTCAACAACCCCAACGACCTGCTTCGCTATCCCCGCACCCTGGAAGAAGACACCGCGCTGCTTCGGGAGCTAGGCTGTGACAGTTTGTTTTGCCCCACCGACGCGGTGATGTATCCCAAAGGGCTGACCGACGGCGTGCGAATAGACTTTGGTTCGTTGGAGTGGATGCTGGAGGGAGCTTACCGCCCCGGTCACTTCGGCGGGGTGGGCGCGGCGGTGAGCAAGCTTTTCCACGTGGTGCAACCCGACCGGGCCTACTTTGGGCAAAAAGACCTGCAGCAGTTTGCCATCATCCGAAAGTTGGTGAGCGACCTGTTGTTTCCGGTGCAGCTGGTGCAGGTGCCCAGTGTGCGCACGCCCGAGGGTCTGGCCCTGTCGTCGCGCAACCGCTTGCTTTCGGCCGAGCAGCAACAAGTGGCATCGCGTCTGTACCAGGCCCTATCGCTTGCCCGCACCGCTTTGCTGAATGACGGGTCGGTGGCCAACGCTCGACAAACCGCGGTTGGTCATATACAAGAGGACTCGGAAATACGGCTGGAATACCTGGAAATGGTGGATGCCGACACCTTCACGCTGGTTGCCACCCTAACGCAAGCCCGGCAGGTAGCGATTTGCGTAGCAGCTTACGTGGGGGCAGTGCGGTTGATCGACAATGTGTTGGTTGAATGACAAAGCGCGTCAGGAACCTACTTACGGCTTCAATTTGTTGGCCAAATGATTGCATACAACAACCCAATGAACGTAGAAATATTCAAATCAAAAATACACCGGGTGCGCGTCACGCAAGCCGAACTGCACTACGTGGGCAGTATCACCATCGACGAAGACCTGATAGAATCCGTCAACCTGATCCCCAACGAAAAGGTGCAAATTGTGAACGTGAACAACGGCGAGCGCTTAGAAACCTACGTGATCAAGGGGGAGCGCGGCAGTGGTATGGTGTGCCTCAACGGACCGGCCGCCCGCAAGGTGCAGGTGGGCGACGTGATCATTATCATCTCCTACGCCACCATGGACTGGGAAGAAGCCAAAACCTTTGAACCGACGGTGGTTTTCCCCGACGAAAACAACCGCTTGCTCCGCTAGTTCCTCAAACTCATCCAATCCCCTATCGTGAAGAACGCTCTCAAGTATACCGTGTCGCTGCTCATCGCGGGCGGCCTGATGTGGTACGTTTTTCACGACATCGACGCCGACGCCCTGCTCGCCAAACTCAAGGAGGTGCGCTACGGCTGGGTGCTGGTGGCTGCCACCATTTTCCTGATTAGCTACGTCACCCGCGCCTACCGCTGGAACCTGCTGCTGAAACCGTTGGGCTACCCGCACCTCACGGGGTTGCGCACGGTCACGGCGGTGGCCATTGGGTACTTTGCCAACCTGTTGGTGCCTCGTTTGGGCGAGGTGAGCCGCTGCGGAGTGCTCAAACGCCTCAACGACGTGCCACTCACCACCGGCCTTGGCACCGTGGTGGCCGAGCGTCTGATCGACCTGGTTACGCTGCTGCTGGTTACGCTGCTGCTGTTTATTGCTGAATTTGACCGCTTGAGCGGATTTATCACCGGTTTTGCGTCTGATAAGGTAGACAATGTGGGGGAAGCGATTTTCTCGATCTACGTCTTTGGCGGCGTTCTACTGCTGCTCGTTGGGCTTTTTTGGGCGGTGGGACGCGTTTACAAATCTCAACTCAAGCGCAGTGTGCTGTTTCAAAAGATCAGCGCCTTCGTGCGCGAGTTGGCCCGGGGGCTGGCAAGCATCGGTAGCATTGAGAACAAAACCGGCTTCTGGCTATCCACTGTTTTGCTCTGGACGTGTTACTTTCTGATGTCGTACGTAGTGTTTTTTGCATTGCCCGAAACCGAGAACTTAACCCCCTGGGCCGGGCTGGCGGTGCTGGTAATGGGTAGCTTCGGTATGGCCGCGCCCGTGCAGGGGGGATTTGGCGCCTTTCACGCGCTGGTCAGTGGCGTGCTGGTGCTCTACGGAGTTTCAGAAAGCGACGGCGTGCTGTTCGCCACGCTGGTGCACGGTTTGCAGACGCTGTCGTTCATCGTGTTCGGAGCCATTGCTTTCGTACTGGCTTCGGTGCTCACTCCACGGAAGCAACCGACAGGGGCTTCTTTGAACACCCCGGTTTATTAGCGGGTCTCCGGCGGAGCGCTCGCGAGTGGTCACTTCCACTTTTTTTAGTAGCTACCCAATCCGTGGTTGCTCAAGTAGCTTTTTCTGCTCAAACTTTCGTGCCCTTTTCCTCGTTGATATAGCGTAAACAAGCAACTTTTGCGACCCTTTGTTCGTAAAGTGGGCACAGTAGGTTGCTACTTTAACTCAACATAAACTATTATTTATACAATGTATATTCTCTTATTCGTTGGCATTGCTATCCTCAGCTTTGGGGTGAGCTACCGCCTTAAAAGTAAATTTAAAAAGTATTCGCAGATCCAGTGGAACACCGACATGAACGGCAAAGAGGTGGCCGAACAAATGCTGCGCGACCGCGGCATCCGCGATGTGCAAGTCATTTCAGTGCCTGGCCGCCTCACTGATCACTACAATCCGGCCGATAAGACCGTGAACCTGAGCGAAGGAGTGTATCAGGGAAGATCAGCCGCGGCGGCGGCTATTGCGGCGCACGAGTGCGGCCATGCGGTGCAACACGCCACGGCTTACAGCATGCTCGAGTTTCGTTCGGCCATGGTTCCCGTGCAAAACGTGAGCGCGCGCGTTCTCAATTACGCGGTGCTAGGACTATTCCTGGTGGGTGGTATGTTCATGGGTGGCGGTAGTGGCGGATTTGACGGCGCGTTTGTTCAAACCGCCCTGATGATTATTGTTGGTTGTTACGGGGTAATCACCGTGTTTTCGCTGGTGACGCTGCCGGTAGAATTCGATGCGAGCCGACGGGCGTTGGCCTGGATCAAGGAGCGTAACATTGCCACGCCCAACGAATACGGCATGGCCAAGGATGCCCTGAAGTGGGCCGCCATGACCTACGTAGTGGCCGCGCTCGGCTCCATTGTGGCGATGCTCTACTGGGTATCGGTGCTGATGGGCAGCCGGGACTAGCCGTTTCGGTCGCGTGAGGAAACATAAGGAGCACCTTTCGGGGTGCTTTTTTATTGATTGGCTTAGTTTTTCTATTACTGAGATTAACCGCTTATTCTCATCACGTAAGAAAGCGTTTTCTTCTTTTAGATGGTCGATCAACTTTTCGTCGTTGTAGTGACTTGAGTTCATCGAGACGCCAATGCCGTTATCTCTCACTGTTTTATCGTGATCGTTGCAGGTAACAATGAAGCTGTTACTGTTAAGCAAATCCTATTCAGGCTTCTGGAGTGTTTTATTTTGACACCCAATGATCCATAAGTTCTGCAAACTTTGATTATGACTAGAATCTGGCTACTGTTAATCTGCTGTACTACATTAATCGCTTCTACCAACGGACAAACAACTACCCCCATAGGTAATGTCTCTACCGTATCAACGCGTTGCGCTATTGGTTTGTCAGCACAAGTTCGTCAAGCACCACAAAGTTCTTCTGCGGGACTACAGCAAGCATTCTGGCGAATGTACGGCGGCGGAGTATCTGCGCTAAGGTACACTAATAATCGCTTGTTTTGGAATGTAGGACTAAGCTATACTACTGTAAATCAAACCCAGGAACCCGTACCCGATCTCCGGCTTGTTTTTAATACTTCTACTAACCAGTATGAGCGAGTTGACTTAGGGACTAGAACCGAGCGGTGGAAATACCGATATTTTACCGTACCTATCTCATTCAACCACTTGTTATTTAACAAACCAAACACTAACTTATACATTGCCGGGGGAGTGGTTCTTGATTGGTTGTACCGGTACAAGCGAGAAATAAATGCCACCTATGATGGGAGGTTTAATGTAGTGACAAGAGGAAGCCTAGAGGATATCACCGCGACGCTACTGGGTGGGTTTGGGTTATACCAGCCGATAGGCTCTCGCTTTTTACTAATGGCAGGGCCGTCGACCGGATATACCTTCCTTAGTAAATTCGAAAAAGACGCTCAGTCGAGACCGGAGAATGGATATGAGATGATATTACTGCATCTAAAGCTCTTCTACCGATTGGGCGACAGCCCTAGTCTGCCATAAACATAAAAGGATGTGCTTTTCCTGCCTAAAGATTGACAAAACAAAAGCTATACTTATTTGTCGCAAATAGCCCTCCCTCAAGGAGGGTTTTGTTTTTCTAGCTTCTCGCTATTATATTGCCCAACTACTCGGCATGCATAATAAATTTCTATGAACTTTCAACTAAGCGAAGAACACCGCGCGGTGCAACAAGCCGCCCGTGATTTTGCCCGCAGCGAATTGCTGCCCGGCGTTATCGAGCGCGATAACGAACAGCGCTTCCCCGCCGAACAGGTGAAGAAGCTGGGCGAACTGGGCTTTATGGGCATGATGGTGAGCGAACAGTACGGCGGCGGCGGCATGGACACCAAGTCCTACGTGCTGGCGATGGAAGAAATATCTAAAATAGACGCCTCGGCTTCGGTGTGCATGTCGGTGAACAACTCGCTGGTGTGCTGGGGCTTAGAAACCTACGGCACCGAAGCGCAGAAAGAAAAGTATCTGAAACCGCTGGCGCGGGGCGAAATTATCGGGGCATTTTGCTTATCCGAACCTGAGGCCGGATCGGACGCTACTTCGCAAAAGACTACCGCCATTGACCACGGTGACCACTACCTACTCAACGGCACCAAAAACTGGATCACCAACGGCAGTAGTGCATCAGTCTATTTAGTGATTGCCCAGAGCGACGTCGAGAAGAAGCACAAGGGCATTAACGCCCTCATTGTCGAGAAAGACTACAACGGGTTTGTGGTGGGCAAAAAGGAGGATAAAATGGGCATTCGCGGCTCCGACACCCACTCCCTCATGTTCACCGACGTGCGGGTACCGAAAGAAAACCGCATTGGGGAAGACGGCTTTGGATTTAAGTTTGCCATGTCGGTGCTCAACGGCGGACGCATTGGTATCGCCGCCCAGGCGCTAGGGATTGCTTCGGGGGCTTACGAGTTGTCCTTGCAGTACGCCAAAGAGCGCAAATCGTTCGGAAAAACGCTGGCTGAGCACCAGGCCATTCAGTTCAAGCTGGCCGACATGGTCACACAAATAGAAGCGGCTCGCTTGCTGTGCCTACAGGCGGCCGACCTAAAGGACCAGGGGTTGTCATACGCCAACGCCAGCGCGATGGCCAAACTCTACGCCTCGCAGGTAGCGATGGATGTCACCACCGAAGCAGTGCAGGTGCACGGCGGATACGGCTACGTGAAAGAGTATCACGTGGAGCGAATGATGCGTGATGCCAAGATTACGCAAATTTACGAAGGCACTTCGGAGATTCAGAAAATTGTAATTTCGCGAGAAATACTGAAGTAAATTGCTCATTATGTAAGTTTTCTGGCTTATTTACTACGTTTTAGTCATTTTTCTGACAAGTTGATAGTTTTTATTTGTAAAGTTACATATGTTTCGTATTTTTGAGCGTCGACTTAGGTGAAGCCGATGAGTCAGTCTGCATAACTACACAGAACTATATTTTACTTGAATGGAAGATTACAACAAAATCATCGAATCACTAAGCGTCCGCTTTATCAAGTCGAAAAACATCCGAATCTTGCAGCCGGTAAAAATTCAGAATTATTACGACGTAGAAAACACGATTCTAGTGCTCAACCGGGGGCAAATTCGTTACGGTGAGGATGAGCAGGCGGTGAACGGCGGAAGCGTTTTGTTTATTCCCGGCGGCAAGATGCTGTCGCTCATCTACGGGTCAGGCGACCCGGTTAGCTTGTCTAACGATGACTTCACCAACAATAAGGAGCTCTACTTCCAATCGCTAGAAACTACTGATATTACCAAACTGGAAGCAGAAAACTACAGTTTCATCAACTTTGAGGCAAAAGTTTTCGATTCAGTCAATTTCTTCGCTTCGCTGGATATCCCTCCATTTGAGATAGAAAACAATTCCAAGATAGACGAGCTCATTCAGGAGATTACCACGGAGAACAACTCTGATACTCCGGGCAAAGATCGCATCATCAAAATCAGCACCGAACGGTTGGTGATTGAAATTGTGCGTCACATTCTGGAAACCAAGATGTTTGTGGAGCAACTGGCTACCAACAGTACGTATTTCAAAGACCCTCGCCTGATCGATATCTTCTCCTACATCAAAGAAAACATCGGCGGAGATCTATCCAACAAAGTGCTGGCGAACGTGGCCAACGTTTCGGAAGATTACGTGGGGCAGTACTTCAAAATGCTCACCGGCATCAACCCGCAAGATTACATTGAGTACCAACGGATGGAGCAAGCGGTGAGTTTGCTGCGTACCACCAAGAAGAGCATTCGCGAAATTGGCAAAGAGGTGGGTTATAAAGACACCGCCTACTTCTGCCGACGCTTCAAAATGATGTTCGGCATCCCGGCGGGCAAGATGCGCCGCCGCGAGTCGCTGATGAACGTCTGATGATTATTACACTACACAATCAAGAAGCCCCACGAAATTTGTGGGGCTTTTTTGTTTTCCTCACGTTACTGCTGAAAGGCTTTTCCAAAGAATGCTACCAGATCCGAAGCGGTAAGGGCCTCAAGACTAAGCTGTTCAGCCGCCAAGTCGCCCGCCAATCCGTGTACGTACACTCCCAGCCGGGCGGCCTCCCGCGGCGCGTAGCCTTGCCCCAGCAGCGCGGTGAGTAAGCCCGTGAGCACGTCGCCCGTGCCGCCGGTGGCCATGCCGGGGTTGCCGGTGCTATTAAAATGTACCCTGCCATCCGGAGCGCCCACGGCCGTTGGGCCTCCTTTCAGCACCACGTGTACTTGGTAGGTCTGACAGAATTCCTGAAGAAGCTCCAGCCGATGGAAATCGTCGCGGGCGGGTTCGGTGAGCCGCTCAAACTCCTTGGGATGCGGTGTGAGGATGGTCCGCTCCGGAAGGTGGTGCAGCAGCGTACGGTCTTCGCCGCAGATGTTGAGCGCGTCGGCGTCCATCACCAACGACAGGCGGCGTTCACTCACCGCCAGTAGCAGACCGTGCAGGGCCAATTTGGTTTCCGAAGCGGTGCCCAGGCCCGGACCAATGCCCACGGTGTCGTACGCATCCAACAGCCCGGCATCCAAACCGCTAAAGTGGTGTTTGTGCGCATCAACCGTCACCATGGCTTCGGGAACGGCAGTCTGTAGGATCGGATACCCACACTCCGGAACGTGCACCGTGAGCAATCCGATGCCTCCCCGTTTGCAGGCGCTCGCGCTGAGCACCGCGGCTCCGATTTTTCCGTAACTTCCGGCAACGAGCAGGGCCTTTCCGTAGTTCCCCTTGTGCGATTGTGGCGCTCGGGACTTTCTAACCCCCACCAGCGCCGCTTCATCCGTGTAATAATAATTGGTGGTTGCCTGCGCCACAAACTGCGGATCCAGTCCAATGTCAAGCTCCTGCCAGTGCCCCACGTAGGCTTGGTTTTGCGGCAACAGAAACGCCAGTTTGGGCCACTGAAACGTGAAGGTATGCGTGGCCCGCACCACCGCGGCTCCTTGGGGGGTTGCTTGGTCGGCAAACAGACCCGACGGCACGTCGATAGCCACCACGGTGGACTTTGAAGCGTTGATGGCGGCGATCACTTCGGCAAAAATCCCTTCGGCCGGGCGCGACAGCCCGGAACCAAACAGGCCATCGATCACCACCGCTTGCTCGGGCAGGGCAGGGATATCGTTCGCCGTGGTGATGGTTTCAATCGGAGGTTCGCCCGACCAGCGTTGGCGGTTGGCCGCGTGGTCGGGCGACACGTTTCCCCCAGCAGTCACCACCCACCCCTGCACCTGATACAGCCGGTCGGCCAATAGTCGGGCAATGGCGAGTCCGTCGCCCCCGTTGTTGCCCGGCCCGCAGAACACGTATACCGGGCGTTGCTTGGTAGGGAAGGTTTCTATGAAACAGTAGATAAATTCCAGGGAAGCCTTCTCCATCAACTCCAGAGAGGAGATACGCGCTCGGTCTACGGTGGCGGCATCAGCCTGTCGGGTCTGTTCGGCGGATAATATTTTCATTGCTGGGGGGTTGAAGTCATGGCCGGTTCGCTGAGAACCAAAAATCCGTACCTTTGTCAGCATCAACCTACAACAAATTTGACTGTCATGTCTAAAAAAATTATCCAATCCGCCGACGCCCCCGCTCCCATTGGTCCCTACAGCCAAGCCGTGCAAGCGGGCAACATGCTTTTCGTATCGGGCCAGGTTCCTATTGACCCCGCCACCGGTGCGGTGGTTCAAACGAACATTAGCGAAGAAACGCAACAGGTAATGAAAAACCTGGGAGCCATTCTCCAAGCCGCCGGAAGCAGTTTTGCTCAGGTGGTGAAGTGCACTATCTTTATCCGCGACATGGGCCAGTTTTCGGCTATTAACGACGCCTACGGACAGTATTTTTCGGAAAATCCACCGGCTCGAGAAACCGTTGAGGTGAGCCGGTTGCCCAAAGATGTGAACGTGGAGATATCGTGCATCGCTATCGTTTAGCCCATGCGAGGCTGGCCTACCGCGCAAGAAACCCTGGTGTCGTCCCTGTCAGCCGTCGAGGTCACCCGCCGGTTGCGAGCGGCTACGCTGGCTTCTGATCCGCGCTCTGCGGTGTCCCCTACCGCCTCAACCGCGGTTTTCAACGGGCAGGTGGCCAAAGATTCGTTTCGCTTGTCGCAGAAGATCACCCGGCCCAACAACTTTCTTCCTTTCATTTCGGGGGTGATAGAACCCACTTCGCAGGGTTGTTTGCTCTTTGTTCGGTACCGTTTGTTCACCATGACCACCGCTTTCCTGGTGTTTTGGTGGGCAGTTACCCTAAGCTTTGCGTTTTACCTGGCGCACTACGAACGCCTGTATCACTACGCCGCCCTCTCGGCCGGAGTGGGGCTTATCAACTACGCAGTCGCGCTGCTGAACTTCAACAAGCAAGTGGTGATCAGCCGCCGCCTGCTGCGTGAAGTGGTGGATCAGGAAGTCAGTCGATGAATCATCTTGCGTTTTACTCCTCATTGTCCCGGAACCTAAACCCCACGCATCGGTTATACGCTTGTAAACCACCTACCAGCTAGAAGCTGGTGGCTTTAAACCTGATATTGAAATATGCTTAGGCACAGGCCAAATACAATTCAATACCGATTTTTCGGGCCGGTTTACGGATCGGCCCCAGCTACGGATATTTTCGGCAGCGTTATGATCGCTATGCCCCGCATATCCGCAGTTTGTACAGTTGAATGCCTCACCGTTTCGCTTACCTACGTGCTTGCAGCAGCTACACGTTTTACTAGTGTAAGCTGGCGGTACATAGAGCATTTGAACGCCCTCACGCTTGGCTTTATAGGCGATGTACATTCTAAGTTGGTGAAAGCTCCAGCGATTATGCAATCCTCGTTGACTCCTACGAAGCCGTTTGTTCGTCGTCTGACGAATGCCTTTGAGTTCCTCGAGACAGATCGCTTTGCTTTCCTGTTTGGCCTTAGCAACCAGTGCTTTGGCAATAGTGTGGTTTGCAATCTTAGTAGTTGTTCGCTCACGACCAGAAATACGTTTCAGAACCCGTTTAGCACTGCGGGTGCCACGAGATTGCAACGAAGCGCGGGTTTTCTCACGAGTCTGGCGAAGCTCATTCAGGGCCTTGCCTTCGTAAGCTTTCCCGTCCGAATCGGTGGCGATATTCTTAATACCCAAGTCTACGCCCAGAATATCCTCGCTCAACTGTTCTTCCGTGTCAGGCACTTCGCACGTGGTATGCAGGTAAAACCGCCGGGCGGCCCCGTTGCTTTTAATGTAACAAAGGTCACTTTCCCCCTGCTGATACTGCAACAGTTTGGCGTGATGCTCACCCGTCACGTAGGGTATTTTCTGTCGTCCTTCTACCGTCCAGACCGAAGCAATACACCTATCGAACTTCCAAGACAGAATACGAGCGTCGTAGCTAATAGAGCCGTACTTGCGAAAGCTTCGCTGAGTCTTTTTATCCAGCTTGTAGGCATCAGCAACTTTAGCCACACAGCGTACTACCACTTGCGCCGACAGACGGGTAGAAGCTTTAATGTCGTGGTAGGTACCGTGATGAATTTTGTACTGACCAAAGCCGGGCCGCCGGGCGGTTTTATTTTCCCATGCCCAAGCCGATATGCGGTCACATGCGGCATTAGCCTGCTGCATGGTTTGCAGCAGCAATTCTGCTTGTTCAGCAGTGGGTTGAAGGTGGACTTTGGCGGTCAGTTTCACACCACTAACATACACAAAATACGTCAAGTATTGAAATATTTCTCATCTAAAGATGAGGGTTTCAAACCATTTAGAGAACTATGAAACCAGTTAGAGTCCGTTTTGCTCCCAGTCCCACCGGCCCACTGCACATTGGTGGCGTCCGAACCGCCCTGTACAACTACCTGTTCGCCAAGCAGCACCAAGGCACCTTCATCCTGCGCATTGAAGATACCGATCAGAGCCGCCTGGTTCCGGGAGCCGAAGCCTATATTGAGGAGGCGCTGGCGTGGTGCGGCATTCATCCCGACGAAGGAGTGGGCGCGGGTGGCGACTATGCCCCCTACCGGCAGTCCGAACGAAAGGCGATGTACCAGCAATATGCCCAGCAACTGGTGGATGCCGGGCATGCGTACTATGCCTTCGACACTGCCGAAGAGTTGGAAGCCATGCGACAGCGGCTGAAAGATGCCCGAGTAGCCCAGCCTCAGTACAATGCCATCTCGCGCATGACGATGAAGAATGCGCTGACCCTAAGCGCCGCCGAAGTTCAGGATCGCCTGGACCGGGACGAACCTTACGTGATTCGCCTCAAAACTCCCCGAAAAGAAGAAGTTCGCCTGGAAGACAGCATCCGCGGCTGGGTGGTGGTGCAGTCGTCTACGCTCGACGATAAGGTGCTGATGAAGTCCGACGGCATGCCCACCTACCACTTGGCCAACGTGGTGGATGACTACTTAATGAAGATCACCCACGTGATTCGCGGTGAAGAATGGCTGCCTTCTGCTCCGTTGCACGTGCTTCTGTATCGCTACCTAAGCTGGGAAGAGGATATGCCTCAGTTTGCGCACCTGCCCCTGATCTTGAACCCCGATGGCAACGGCAAACTCAGCAAGCGTAGCGGCGACCGTTTTGGGTTTCCGGTGTATCCCATCAACTGGACCGACCCGGTTAGCCAAGAACTGGTGACCGGATTCCGAGAAGCTGGGTACTTGCCCGAAGCGGTGGTCAACTTCCTGGCCCTGTTGGGTTGGAACCCCGGCGATGAGCAGGAGCTTTTTAGCCGGGAAGAGATGGTGGCTTCGTTCCGTCTGGCGCGCATCAACAAAGGCGGGGCCCAGTTTGATATCGAAAAGGCCCGCTGGTTCAATCAGCAGTACCTCAAAAACAAGTCTGATGATGAGCTAGCGAATTATTTAATGAAAGAGCTTGAACAAGCAGGCGTTGATAGCAGCAAAGAGAAGGCCGAAGCGGTGAGCGCCCTGATGAAGGAGCGGATCACCTTCCCGTCGGAACTGTGGACCAGCGCCCGCTATTTCTATCAGCCTCCGGAACATTACGACGAAAAAACCGCGAGTAAGAAGTGGACCGAAGAAGCCGCCACTACCCTGAGCGCCTACGTCGATGCATTATCGAACGCTGCCAATCCGCTGTCAGCTGAGGCCGCCAAGGAAGTTTTGGTTCAGGTACTGGAGCAACAAGGAGTGAAGCTCGGTAAAATAATGCCCGCGTTGCGTCTGGCCCTAACTGGCGAAAGCGGAGGGCCGGATTTGATGCAGATCATTGCGGTGTTAGGGCGTGATGAAGTGGTTGCTCGGATTCGCCAAGCCCAACAAAAGCTTAGCAAAAACGTATAAGTATAAGTAAGAAAACAACAAAACTTTTTAGCTATGGGACGCAAACGATTAAGCAAGCGAGAGACTCCCAAAGTGAATCCTGAATTGGATGGCTTTGATATCAAGATAGATACCTTTGGTGAGATCAAGACAAACTACGACGTTGATAAAATCAACCAGTTCTTAAACCGCCACGTAGACGACAAGAAACTTCGTGACCGAGACGATGTCCAGTCTGAAACAGACGAAACAGAAGAAGATTCTGAGAAGAACTGAGTTCAGGCAATAATAAATCACATATTTTTAGACACGCAATCAGTAATGGTTGCGTGTTTTATTTTGATCTCCTTTTTACATTGACAGTATCGTAATTTCTATAAGCTTTTTGCCTACCTGATTACCATATTTTAAACCTTTAGGCGCTAGAAATAGTATATGCAGTTAGATACTGCTTTATTATGCGTAACGCTCCATCATCTCGATCTCTGTTTTTCGTGCTAGCTATCGTCAGTGCTTGGTGGGCCACCTTAGCGATGCCAAGTGCGGCGGCTTCTCCCCTGCCTATCAACCAAGCCGATTGGAACGACGGAGTGGTTGTGCTAGTAGACAATAAAGTGCTTAGTGGAGAGATTCACTATAACGCTTCGCATCAGATGGTGCTTTTACGCTCGGATGACGGTCAAACGATCACTACCCTCACGTCCCGGCAGGTGCAACGCTTTTTCTACTACAATCCGCAGGACAATATCATCCATCGCTTTCTTGCCATCGAGCAGCACCCCCACCCCATTTACGCAGTTCGCAGTTTCTACGAAGTGGTGGCCGAAGGCCCGGTGCTTTACTTACGCCAGCCCAACCAGTGTTCGGTTCACCCACCACCAGGCAGCAGCCCGCACGTAGTGGCGTTCCGTTACTTTGCTTACTATCGCGGAAAAATGGTTCGGGCCCACGCCTTTCAAAGAGAACTGCTTCCGGCCCTGGTGCAAGAAAATCCGGCACTTGCCGACTATATGAAATCACAGCAACTAAAGCCCTATCACGTGGGTGATCAGATTGTGCTGATCAACTACTTCAACCAACAGTTTTCCGAACCGCTGGCGGTGCTTAGTTCTTTCCGGTAACTTTGCGCCATCTTTGGCAGTTAGGGAGCGTATGCCCGCGCTCCTTCAAGTTGATCAACTCACCCACCGCTACGACCGAGCTCTTTCGAACTACACCATTCGCTCCGTTACTTTCTCGGTGCCTTCAGGCCAGATTTGCACTATTGTGGGGGCCAGTGGTTCAGGAAAGTCAACCCTCTTGCGTTTGGTTAGCGGCATCTTAGACGCCGAGCAAGGCACAGTTCTACTATCCGGGCAACCGGTGACCGGACCATCTCGTAACTTAGTGCCCGGCCACCCAGACATCCGCACGGTTTTTCAAGATTTTGCGCTGGTGCCCAACTTGAGTGTCTACCACAATATTGCGTACCCCATGCGCGCCTATCGCCGCGATTACCGCGAAAGTCGCACCCGCGAACTCATCGCGCGTTTTCGGTTGCAGGGGCACGAAGACCAGCTTCCGGCGACCTTGTCCGGAGGCGAAAAACAGCGGGTGGCTCTGGCCCGCGCACTGGCCGAAGAACCACTCCTTTTGCTACTCGATGAGCCCTTCAGTCAGGTGGATCCACCCCTGAAAAACCAGTTGATGAACGAGGTAATTGATATTTTGAAGGAAACATCGGGCACTGCCCTGTTCGTCACGCACGACGCTCGGGATGCGCTGGCGTGGTCCGACCAGGTGGTGGTGCTGCAAGGGGGCGAAGTGGTGCAACAGGGCACCCCGCAGCAAATTTACGAGCAGCCGACCGACCCCTACGTCGCTCAACTGATGGGGGAGTGCAGTTTGGTTTCTGTTAAAAAGTTTCGCCAGTGGTTTCCTCAATATCCTTTGCAAGCTACCAAGTGGGTGGGCATTCGTCCCGAGCATGTTTTTTTATTACCTGACACTGAGCAAGGAATTAGGGGGCGGGTGATGCGGTGCAACTACCGGGGTGCCTACTATGAACTGTTGGTTCGGTTGGATGAAGATATTCGGCTTGTTGTATATCATCCTAAAAATGTAAGTTCTAAAGAGTTGGTCACTTTAATAGTAGAAGCGGGAAAAGCCCTACAGTTTACAAAATAGCCTAGCTTTTCTTGTCCATGTGAATGCTTTTGTTTACTATTGTAAACAAAACTTTACATACTGTGGCAAAAGTCTTCACCCCTTATCCACTGGTGGCCCATTCAAATAAAAAAGTAGGCTTCGTACTAACCTTAACGTCAGTTATTCTAGGTTTCTAAAAATAATACAAAATCAAGCGGCATGTAGCAGTCGGCCACGATCTTCAAAAGCAATGATTCGCGGATGCTGATCGGCAAAGGTGTAAGCCAGCAGGGCAGCAAAGACGTTGCATAGATAGTTAATAGGGGCCCGATGGCGAGTATGCTCTAAATCAATGAGACCTACGCACTGGCCAAAGACTGACTCAATGAGTCCGCGATGACGATGATAATAAGCGTCCTTTTGATGGACAATAGCATCTTTCTTTCCGTTGCGGCGCATCTTGGCCCTTAGGTCTACCCCTTTGCTAAGTAACTCTTCTTTCAGGGTGCTCAAATAACCTTTGTCGCCGTATACTTTTCCTTCTACTTCTTTGAGCAGGTAGTTCAACACCTGGTGATTGTTGTCAGCTACGTTGCCTGCCGTGAGCAGAAAGTTGACTAGCTGTGCTTCCCGGTTGATGACTACGTGCATTTTGAAGCCGTAAAACCAACCTAACGTGCCCTTGCCTTTGCTGGCCCAATCAGCCATCACTTTGTGTTGTGCTTCTCGTTTGATGTGACAAGCTTTCAAAGGTTTGCTGTCAATGTAGTTTTCTGCTAAAGCGGGCTGGCAACGGCTTTTGAGCAACAGATAGAGTTCCAGCACTACGTGCGGGATCAGGGCCACAAAACGTTCGTAGCAAGGGGCATCAGGAAGCCAGCTTTGAAAAGTCTTCAGCACATCTTGGCAGTAGAAGTATTTGAAGCATTTGCGTCCCGAATGGTGATAAGCAATTAGGGTCGTTATGACTTCGCTTCGCGCAAAGCCAGAGTGGAAGGCGGGGACAGGCAGGCCTTGAAGAGCCGTTTGCTGAGCTAAATCCAGTAGGAAGTCATCGGTTTCTACAAAAATTTCCGTTAGTTTTGTTGTTGTCAAGATTTGCATGATTCTTTGTTTTGTACAATGAAGATTTAATTCCACTGCAAATCTTGACTTTTTTACGCTTCTACGCAACTCAACGCCCTCTCATTCAGCAACTTCCAGAATAACTGACGTTAACCTTAGCTTGCCTGCCTTTTCTCATTGCGGCTCAGTGGCTCGACGCTGACGCTTTTTTCTCCCCCAGTCGGGCTACTGATCTGTTGATACTAATTATCGCCCTTGGACTAGGCTTCATCGCTTTTAGCAAAGAAAAGCAAGACGATGAGCGGGTCATCGCCATCCGCTACGCTGCTTACCGAATCACCCTGTCAATCTTTAGCATTTCCCTTATCAGTCTCGCCAGCATTGATGTGTTTGGCCGTGTCCCGGTTGCTTTGGATGCGGGAGTACTAGTATGCCTTCTGCTTGCCCTCTACATTGTGGTGTTTCACTGGGGGCTCTACTCCGACGCGGCCAGCCTCTACGCCAACAATAGCGCCCGCGACAACTTCCGCTCCTACCGAAAGCAGATTTTGTTGTATTTGGTGCCAGTCACCTTACTGGTCTTGGTCGGATTAGGGTTGATGGTAATTTATCTATGAAGAACACCCTGCGCCTGGAACGGGCCAAACTTAAGTTAACCCAAGAAGCATTGGCTACTAAGGTGAACGTGTCGCGCCAAACTATCTATGCCATCGAAACGGGCAAGTTCTTGCCCTCTTGTCAACTCGCGCTAAAGATTGCTACTATTTGCGGTCAGCGGGTAGAAGCCATCTTCCTGTTAGAGAGTGAAGATTGGGAGTAGACTCACTGAAAGTTAGTTTTTTTGTGCCTGTCAAACCAATTGCTTCGCTTTGGGTTCACCTGGTAGACGTACTACTTTTTTGACTTTTCATTATGGACTTTCTGATGTTATTTTTCGCTACTCTGTTAGCCGCTTCCGTTCCTGCCGTATACGTGATACTAGGGATTCTTGCTTTGGTGGCCGTGATTGCTATTGTGTATTTTTACACAAAACTGTGGCAGAACCGAAAGAAACCCGGCAATGAAAAAATCACGCGCCGAGAGTAACTGGTCACTTTTCTTTCTTTGCTCCAATGATCGGCGAGCGCTCAAACACCGCGTTTTCGTCAAATAGCTTACGGTAGGCGCTTAGCGTGCGTACCTGCTTCGCTCCCAACGCTTCCATTACGCGGATCATTTTGGGATTGAAATCGCCGACCCAGGTCACGATGTAATTGTCGTATTTATAGTCCGGCGTGCGCTGCACGATGTCGATGATGTCATCAAAAATCAATCCTTCGATGCCCCGCATCTGGTACTTTTGCTTCACCCCAAAGGCCACTCCGTAGACCTCACGCACTGGTAGCGTCTTCTGATAGTACAGAAATTTGAGTTTGCCCCACAAATTCATATTGTCGCCCACCCGGCGGTAAATGGTGTTAATATTGGGCAGAGCAATCATAAAGGCCACCGCTTCGCCCTCGTGGTACACGAAGTAGAGCATGTCTTCGTCCACCACCGGTTTGATCTGCTTGAGCAAGGTCATGGCCTGCTGCTCGGTCATGGGTTTAAAGTTATCGTGGGTCTGCCAGGCGTCGTTATAAATATCCATGAAGGCCCGCGCGTAGGTCAGCGACTCGCTCTTCTTATAATAGCGCAGTTCGTAGGTGCCCTGCGCCTTTAGGCGATCGGACCGCCGCTGGTAGATTTCCGGCAGCAAGTCGTGGAAGGAACGGTGGAAGATAATCTGGTTGAAGTAGACCTGAAACCCGTATTCCTCGAAGAAGCGGATGTAGTAGGGCGGATTGTAGTTCTGTCCGTAGTACGGTGGCAGGGCAAAATTTTCAGTGATCAAGCCCCAGTATTTGTTGTTTTCGCCAAAATTGATCGGCCCGTCCATGGCTTCCATGCTGCGCTCACTCAGCCAGGTTTGGCACCGATCAAACAGGGTGAAGGCCGCTTCTTGGTCATCAACGCATTCGAAGAAACCCATGCCGCCGGTGGGTTGCGAAAAAGTATGCGCCTTGCGCTCGTTGATAAACGCCGCCACGCGTCCCACCACGGCTCCCGCTTGGTCCTTCATAATCCACCGCTCGGCCTGGCCGTGGGTAAAGAAAGTGTTCTGCTTCGGGTCAAACACCGCCTCCACCTCCTGCCGGATATGAGGAATCCAGTTCGGATCGTCCTGGTAAATTTTGTAGGGCAACTGCCGGAATTCTTCTTTTTCCTGCGTGGTGCGTACGGGAGCTAACTGAAACTGAGCCATAGAGAAATAGGGTGAATAAAAGCCGAATGATAGCAATATTCAATCGTTCTACCAATCTATTGGTCAATCCTTTTGCCGTAAGTAGTCGTTTTCTTGAAACCAGTGGAAGCACTCCTGAATTGCCACGTCGATAGGGGTTTGGGGCATGCTCAGTTCACGCACTGCTTTGGCGGCGGTGAAATAGTGCCCATCGCACGACACCCGCGCCATTTTGTAGCTTACGCTGGGCGCTTTTCCGGTAAGGGTGCCGTAAATTGATCCGAACAGACCAAACGCTTTCGTCAGCGAGGGTGGAATGCCAAACCGGGGTGGGGCCACTCCCACCACCCGGGCAATTTTGGTGAAGGCCTCCTGGTAGCTCAGGTTTTCGTTTCCTAAGATATAACACTCCCCGATGCGGGCTTGCTCAATAGCGTTCACAATAGCGGTTGCGGCATCACCTACGTACACGTAATTTTTTCCTCCTACCGGGTAGCCCGGCACTTTGCCTTCGTGTACCGCCAGCACCATGCGTCCCGAACTGGGCTTGTGGTCGTGCGGACCGATCATAAAGGTGGGGTTCACCACCACTCCGGGAAACCCATTTCGCGCTTCGCGCCGCAGAATTTCCTGGGCCAGATACTTGGTTTCCATGTAGCCTAACCCGTATTGCGCGAATTGCGGCAGCGAGGTTTCGTTGCCCGGCTGTGCCTTGGTGCCAAACCCCAGGGCGTTGGCGGTGCTCACCGAGATCATGCGTTGCACATTGGCTTTTTTCCCAGCCTCGATCAGGTTGACAGTGCCCTGCACGTTGGTTTGCTCGTAGGCCCGGCACCGTGAGGGCCACAGACCGGTGTCAGCTGCCGCGTGGATAATCACGTCGCACCCGGCCACGCCCCGCCGCATGGCGGCCGCATCGGTAATGTCGCCCATAAACAGCTCGATGTCTTTAACCTCACGATGCTTCTTAGCGTCGTCTTCGTTTCTAAATAGGGCCTTCACCTCGTAGTTTTGGCGCTGAAGAGCAATCAGCACGTTGCTGCCCAGCAGACCGCTGGTGCCCGTTAGAAATATTTTCATGGTGGCAGGTTTTGCAGCGGGCAAAGGTAAGGATGCTCGCGGAATTTACCGGGATGGAGGCAGATACTTATCAGGATGGCTATCAAACTTTTCCTGGTGAGCCCTCGAACCCGAATTCAAAACGTCTTCCTCCCAGCATAGCGGATTGTCTTGTATATACTGCCGGATGTTGTCAAGCGAGCTCCGGTCGCGGATAACGTGATCGTGAAATCGGGCTTGCCATTTGAACTCCAAGCCTGATTTTCTACATTCGTACGAAACGCGTCCTTTGTACCACCGCATCATCTTGCCGATGGTATCAACCGGCAATTCCATTGGGTTATTGAGGATACCGGATTTGTTGGTTGTTACCGTAGAAACATGATTAATCGTAGGAACATGATTAATCATGTTCCTACGATCACCAACAATAATCAGAATCATATGAATGTGATTGGGCATAACCACCCATTCATCCAATACAACATTACTAAAACGATCAGGGATTTCTAATAGATGGGTTTGGGCGATCCTGCCTACCTCAGACAACACCATAACACCTTGCTGAACTTCACCCAGAAAATGCTCTTGGTCCTTGGTGCAAATCGTGTTGAAATATTCACCGGCCTGCGCATAATCGTGGTCCGGCAGACGATACTGCTTCTGTTTCTTATAAGCCATAGCTACCAGGTTCTGAACCTCTTTACTGCTACTCAAGAATTAATCCGCGGGCGACCAATGGCTTTGTACTGCTCGGCAGGATCCCTAGAAATCAGAATATGGTAGGTTTTGCGCCGCACGGTGATCTTGGTGGTGCGCAGCCAGGGGTTGTGGCGCTTCAGAATTTTGTAAGAAATGCCGTGGTTCTGCGCAAAGGCGACCAAGTCTTTAATAGATTCCGTCACGGTAACGGTATCAAATTCCGGCTGCACGTAGCGCTGGTCTTCGGCAACGTGGAAGCCGTAGCCCTCAGGGTTTTCTATGATCATCTTAATGGACACTACCCGAAAAAAGTAGCGCGCTGTTTCTTCATTGAGTAGCATATCAAAGTACGAATCCACGTTTTGTTCCTCTAGCCGCCTTTCCAATCCCCGAATGCCGATGTTGTAGGAAGCGGCCACATCGGCCCAACTGCCAAATTTAGCGTAGGCCTTCTTCAGGTACTTGCAAGCGGCTTCAGTCGACTTCACCGGGTCGTAGCGCTCGTCCACCTCGTTGTTCACCTCCAAGTCATAGTCTTTGGCGGTTCCCTTGAGCAGTTGCCAAAATCCGATGGCGTCCTTGGGGGAGCGGGCGTCTTCTACTAGACCGCTTTCGATCACCGGCAGGTACTTAAAATCGTCAGGAACCCCATTTTCAGCGAGGATTCTGCTGATGAGGGGAAGCCAGCGATGGGATTTTTTTATCAGCAGAATGGTGTTGGAGTGCCAGTTGGCGTTCACGTGCAGCTCCCGGTCAAGGCGCTCGCGCAGGTCAGGATCGCTTAACGACACGGTTTCGCCCGCAAAAACCACTTCAGTAGGCGTGGGGATAATCATCGCCTGGTACGAAGGAATCGGCGGCGCATCCGGCAGCTCCGTTGGCGGAATGGGATTCCCGGTAGGCTCAGCCATCAGGGTGGTCTGGGGCACGCTGACTTGTTGACTGTCAGCGTACTCACGCCACCCAATGTAGGCAATCAACAAGAAGATGAGAACAAACTGAAAGGCTACCTGTGCCTGAATATTCTTGAACATTTTTAAAAGTTGGGCGACAAGAGGTACTTCGCGTAGAAGTCATCAATCACGCTCACCGCCTCTTCGGCAGTATCTACCAAATTGATAAGCGTCAGGTCAACTTGGTTGATGTTTTTCTCCTGTTTCAACATAATCTCTTCTATCCAGTGCAACAACCCTTTCCAGTAATCAGTGCCCACCAGAACAATAGGAAACCTACCGATTTTCTTGGTTTGGATCAAGGTAAGGGCCTCGAATAGTTCATCGAGCGTGCCGAAGCCGCCCGGCATCACCACGAAGCCCTGCGAATATTTCATGAACATCACCTTTCGCACAAAGAAATAATCGAAAGAGATCAGTTTGTCGGGGTCAATGTAGATGTTGCTGCTCTGCTCAAAGGGGAGTACGATGTTGATCCCTACTGATTTGCCCTGTGCTCCTTTGGCGCCCTTGTTGCCCGCTTCCATGATGCCCGGGCCGCCGCCGGTGATCACTCCGTAGCCGTGGTCTACAATCATCCCGGCAATCTCTTCCGCCATTTTGTAATAGGGGTGGTTGTTGGGAGTGCGCGCCGAGCCGAATATCGTCACGCAGGGTCCGATTTTGTTGAGCTTCTCAAAGCCTTCCACGAACTCCGACATGATCTTGAACACCGCCCACGAGTCGTGGCTTTTTATCTCGTTCCAGTCGCGGTCTTTAAAAGCCTGATGAATACGCGCCTCTTCAGGAGTGACGCCATTGTCCGCAATCTTAGCGGGTAAGGTGCTGTTGTTGGCTACTTCTTGCATTAACAAATTATGTTTTGTGGTTTTAGAGCTTCCTTACTTCCAGAAGCTCGTACAATTTAGGAACAGAGCAAATTTACCGAACGCAGTTGTTTTTGTTACAGTGCGCTCATTTAGAGAGTCCGGCTAGGTAACGATTTACAAACGGGGATAAGTTCGGGCTTAGTTTACTTCAACAAGTCTGCCAAGGCTACGTCCACTTTGTCAAATTTGTAATGGAACCCTGCATCTTCTACTTTTTGGCTACTCACGCGATTGCCGCCCAGCACCGCCGAGGCGAGTTCGCCCAGGGCTAACTTGAGGGCAAACCCCGGCACATTGGGCATCCACAGCGGACGGTGCATCACCCGTGCCACCGCCCGGGTCAACGCTTCATTGGTCACTGGTTGCGGCCCCACGGCGTTGTATGTCCCGGTCATATCTTCATTTTCTAAAGCGTGAATGAACAACCGGCACAAATCATCGATATGAATCCAGCTTAGGTACTGCTCACCGCTGCCCAGAGGCGCTCCTACGCCCCAGCGTACCGTGCGGGCAATGGGGGGCAGGGCCCCACCGTCCGGACTGAGCACAATGCCGATGCGGTATTTCACCGTACGAATTCCCAAGGCTTCAACAGCATCCACAGCGGCCTCCCACTGCGCCACGACGTTTGCCAAAAAATCGCTGGCCGCCGCACTTTCTTCAGTAAGCAGTTTTTCCCCACTATCTGCTCCGTAAATGCCAATGGCCGAAGCAGAAACGAACGCTTTGATGGCAGATGGCTCCTGGGCAATGGCATCGTGCAGCAGTTTGGTTGACTCAGTCCGACTGCTCAGAATTGCTCGCTTGCGTTCGTCTGTCCAACGCTGATCGGCCACTCCGGCTCCTGCCAGGTGGATCACGTAATCCGCCTCCGCCAGTGCTTGGGGATCGATGGACTGCTTTTTAATGTCCCACTGGTAGGTGGTGACGGGTGAGGAAGGGTTGCCCGGCGACCGGCTCAGATGACTTACCGAATAATTTTGGGCCAGCAGAAGTTCCGTCAGCCGGCTCCCTACCAGGCCGCTGCCGCCGGTGATTAGCACGTGGTTGCTCATACGTATGGTTGCTCAGTACGCTTGATACAACGGTGCTCTGTCGGCTTATGTTGCTGGTGAACCAGCCAGGGTCGAGCAGGCGGAAGCCCCGTTTACAAAGAAACAGCGCAGACTTTCGCCTGCGCTGTCTGGTTTTTATCAGTATAATCGGCTACCGCTCGAGAATTTGGTTGCTCGGCATTGGCATTTCGGCGGGGCTACTTTTGCCAATGGGCGTAACCGACTCCGCCCCCTGGGTAGCGTCGAGTTTTTGCAGGGTGGGCAAAGGCTTTCGGCTGGTGGTTTCTTGCGCGGGGGCTTCTGCAACTTCTTCCTGAGTCGGAGTCTCCTCCTGCGTAGCGGAAGTGGAGTCTTCGTTCTTAACCTGGGGTTGGGAATCACCTTGCAGTGACGCTTGCTGCTCTGGAGCCTCAGCGGCGGGGGCAGGTGATTTGGGGGGGGTAGTCGCTCGAGTTTTGGTAACCACGGTCGGGGCTTTAGCCGCTGGTGTCTCCTGGCGCGTTACCCGGGTGATTTTTTTGACCACCTCAGCAGGCTTTTGCGGTTCTTCTTTTGTTATGGTAGGCTTCTGGGCTACCTTTTTTACGGGGCGACGGCGCACTGGAGTGCTTTTCTCGCTTTTCTCGGCCACTGCCAGCGACTCTGAAGGCAAAGGATAGTCGGCCTGCTTGTTGATCACCGTTTTGATGGCAAAGAAAGAAAAGATGAGCAGAGCTATCACCGCCGTGCTGGTACGAATGGCCTTCATCTGAAACGATGAGAGCACGTTCTTCTTTTCGGCCTGGCCCGTCGCTATGATTCCTTTCAATTTTTTTGTGTACTGCTTGTAGTGCTCCGGCTCTTCGGCTTGAATATAGTCCAAGATGGCCGATGAGCAGCGGGGGCAGTGGTGAAGGTGCCGTTCTACGCGTTGCGATTTCTCTGCGGATAGCGCTTCTTGCAAGTAGCGGCGCATCCCGGCCCAGGAAAGGTGAGCACTGAATTCGGTGGTTTGAGAAGGGGTATTCATTACTAGACGGTTTTAGTGGTACGAATAATTTGTGGTATATTTACACTTTACTAAGTCACACTCAACTTTTGTACCTTATCTAAAATTCGTCCGTTATTTTTTTGCATTATACTAATGTAATATTGTAAGTACATCCATAAAAATTGTACTATTGAGTCTATACTCTAAAGTAATGTTTGAATTTTCCCGGTATTGCATCTAAACACGCGTGCAAAATAAGAGCAGAAAGCGGCTCAGTGACAGAAGACAGATCCAATCAGTTGCCAACATAAGTTACTTGTGCTATTCTGTACAGAAGTACGGTTTAAGCAATCTCAGGAGAATAAGAAAATGGCAGGTTACTTAAAACTCAACCCGGTAATTAAGCACTGGAATCAGGCCCACCTGGTAACTACTCACGACGTCTTGGGCTGAACTACTGTAGTATTGGCTAAACACGTTCTGCCGGTTGGTGACGTTCTGGATGTCTAACGAAATAGTGCTGGTGTATCGGGGACGGTTGCGACGGAAGCTTACGCGCACGTCGGCCCGGACGTAGTCTTTTACTTGTCCGGCGTAACGTTGGTTCCACCGGTATACGGCACTGCCACTCTGCTGCGAGGCTTCCAAATCTACCGGCGTATACCGATTCCCTCCCGCCCATAAAGCGCGTAGGTTAACCGCCAGCACTTTGCTACTGCTGCCTCCCAGTTGAAATTCCTTTCCTCCCAGCAAATTCAGCACGTGGTTACCGTTAAATCTGGTGCTATATTCTTGGCCATCCAGGGGAGCATACTTAGAATTAAACAGTGAGCCAGTAAGCATGAAGTAGTACTGCTTGGTGAAAAACTTTTCAAGCGTTAGTTCCACCCCGTAGTTTCTGCCACTCCCGTTATTTCTCAGCGGAACGTTCACAATACCATCTTCATAGTTGATCATGGAGTAGGTGGAGTACCAGGGGGCATCGTAGCCTCCCGAAAAACCAACCGGAACGTCATAGAGTTGCTGATAATAGGCTTCTATCTTTAGATGTAGGTCGTCGCGCAAGCGGTTTTCGTACCCCACCACGTAGTGGCGCGCTTTGGTGAGTTCAAGTTGTCGATTGGGCTGCTCTGGCGGCGCTGACCCACTCGGAACGAACGTGGCAAAGTAATTCACCAGTGGGTCCAACCGGCTGTGTACTCCAAATCCCAGATTCAGTGCTTGCCGAGCAGTGAACTCCCAGCGCAATCCGGCTCGAGGTTCAAGCGAGGCATTGGCGTTGAGGGCGAAGTGCATGTGGTGCAGTCCGGCGTTGAGCGTGAGTTGTTCGTTGATCCGCCACTTCCACTGTCCGTAGCTTTGCAGCAAGTAGGTTGATCCGCTGGCATCCACATTAATGGTGGTGGTGTCGCTTTGATTCGTCTGTGAGAACAAATCGAAAGCTAAGCGACTAACAACTAGGCCCGTGCGCACCGTGTGCCGGGCATTAAATTTATGGTTTAGCAGCCAGGAACCTCGGAGTGAGTGCTTCATAAACTTTTCGTCGTATACATATCGATTCGGAGGTTCTTGCTCGAGAAAGCTGTTCACCGTTTTGGCGTATGAGAGCGTGGTTTCGGCGTACGTGTCGTTTCCGAAGAAGTAGACGTGCGACAATCCGGTGGTGCCCATATCGTAGCGAAACGATTCTTGATCGATTTCATCCTTCATTGCCTGTCGGCTGAGTCCTCCTAGTCCCCAAAGAGAAAATGACCCCGCCCGCTGCGTAGGAACGTGCACCTTGAAGGTGAGGTCTTGAAAATTAGGAATCGCGTCGCCCACCACCTCAATGCCCAGCGCACCAAGGATGGCCAGGGTTGAGTAACGGTAGTTAACAAGATAAGAAGCTTTGGTATTTTGGCTGAAGGGCCCTTCGGCGGCGAAGTCTATCCCCAGCAACCCAGTTTGTAGCGCATATTCTTTCTGTTCGCTGTTCCCTTTGCGCAGTTTGATGTCAAACACTCCGGAAGCCGCATTGCCGTACTCGGCCGGGAAGGCCCCGGTGTAAAAGTCGGAATTATCCAGCGTATTTACGCTCAGCATGCTCACCCCGCCCCCCGAGGCACCTTCTTCTCCAAAATGATTCGGATTGGGCACCTCAATGCCCTCGAGACGCCACAACACCCCCCGAGGAGAATTGCCCCGAATCACAATGTTGTTTGACCCATCGTCGGTTGAGGCCACTCCGGCAAACGATAATGCCATGCGGGCCGGATCGTTGATACTGGCCGCATAGCGTTTGGTTTCTTCCACCGTGAACGAGCGCGCGCTGATAAAAGCCAGTTCGTTGTTGGGTTTCCCTTTCTCTGATTCAGCGGTTACTACGATCTCTTCCATTTGAGTGAGCGATTCGGTAAGCCGGATCGTTAGAACCACTTCCTTGCCGGAGCCAACGATCAACTCCGGAATCTGGGCGTCTTCGTAACCAATGCAGCTAATCTTTAAAGTATGCCGACCCACAGGTACGCGTTCGATCCGAAAGCTGCCGTCGGTCTCGGTGCTGCTGCCCAGCAGCGGGTCGGTGCCTAGTACCAGCACGTTGGCACCCGGCAGGGGAGACTGTGCTTCCTGGTCGACAATTCTTCCTCGGATGGTTTGGGTGAGCGTTTGCGCAACGGTGGCCGAGGGCAACCACAGCAGCAGTAGCACGCAGGCACAATGTAGCCCCTTTTGCTGCTGGCTGTCGTTACACGTTTTGAGGGCGGTTTTCCAACCCTGGGCGTAGCTACGCGCGACTGAAGCGGACGTAATTTTACAGTTATTTCTCATTTGGTTTGAAGTTCAGACGATAGTGAAAAGAGGTTAGAACCGAACCCCAACCTGAAAGCCGGGCCACATTTTCACATTGGTTTGGCCGTTGAAGGTGCGGTTGAAAGTTGTCCAGGAAGGAGTAATGGTACTTCCGATGACTTGGCTATCTGGCTGCCGGTACTGCGAAACCATCACGTTGAAGGTGGGAGCGGCCCACAGGGTGAGGTGCTTCGCCAGTTGCAGGTTTAGGCTAAGTCGCACCGTATTCAGCAGATTTAGGGCGTACGCATTAAAGAAACCTTGGTTGTTTTCGTGTATTTGCATGGCAAAAATGTCGAGGTTCACACTTGTGGTGGATGTGATCGGGAATAGCGATCCCACTCCGTAGCCGACGCCCCACCGGAAGTTAGTATCGGCAAACTGAGCGCCGAGCATTAGCATGTTGTAGAATTTAGACACCCCCATCTTGATGGCTAGATTTGATTGTAGCGCTTCGCTATACCAGACTTCAGAGTGGCGGTAACCATTTTTTCGCACAAAGCTCACCAGGCCAATGGGCACCCCATCGATGCTGTCGGCAATGTTAAGTAGGCCAATCTGAACCCCTTTCACGTAACGGGCGTAGTTTACAAAGCTGGCTAGCTGAACTCCGCGCACATCGCCCGATGCCACGTTGACATAGCCGGTAGCCTGTAGTCCTCGGATGCTACGGGCATAATTGACGAAGCCTGATAACTGAGCCCCCCGCACGCTCTCAGTAGTTATATTGACGAAACCCGCCGCCTGTAGCCCATTGGTAGTTCCGGCCCCTACGTTTACAAATCCCGCTAGCTGGGCGCCCTGCCCATCACCCCCGCTGACGTTGACGAAGCCCGCTGCTTGTAGTCCGTTTACCCGCCGTCGGACCAAGTTGAAAAATCCGGCAAACTGCGCCCCTTCCACAAAGTCGTTTTCGATGTTCCCAAAGGCCGAAAACTCCGCTCCGTCCAACCCGGCGGCGTAACCGGCGAACAGGTGCAAAGATACCTGGTTGACGGTTCGGCCCGCTTGGAGACCGTTGGTGCTCAAAGGATAGATTAATCCTACATGAAAAGGTCGGCGTATGTAATCAAACGAATCCGAAGGGGAGATAGGCAGTAATTTGTCTATCGCACGCCGTATGTGCTCACTGACCTTCTGACCAAACTCATTTGGTTGCTTAGATTCAGCGCTACTCTTTTTTCGCCTTTTCTCTTTTCTTGAAAAACGTTTGGTAGTCACCGTGGTTGAGCTCGTAGTGGCCGTATCCACGGCAACCGGGGCTAGGGTCGGGATAGTTGGCGGGGGAAGCGGTTCCGGCTCCTTGGGCAAGCTATTGGGTTTGACTACGCGTGGCACGGGCGTGCTCACCGAAAGCGCCTGAAGTCCGGCATTGTTGGTAGCGGGTGTCGCCTGCGTAGGAGGGCGAGCCTTGTCAAGAGCTGACGGTACGGCAGCCGTAGTATCTTTTGGAGGCGATTTATGAATGACTTCGTCTTTTGGTTCCTCACGCGACGGAGGGGACGCCGACGAAGGCTCCGCTTTTTTCTTCAGCACCACTTGCCCGTTTATCAACCGATACGCTAAGCCAGTGTCCGCTAGTAGTTTTTCTAGCACGAGCCTTAGTGCCTGGTTCTGCACCTGAATACTGAAAGTGCGTTCTTCGGGCATTTCGTTGTTCAGATAGGCAAATTTGATCTGATACTCGGTGCTGATGTCGTGCAGTATTTGCCGCAACGAAGCTTTCTGATAGTCGAGGGTAACCGGTTGCTCCAGAAGGTCGGGTTGCGGCAGAGGACGAAAGCTTAGGCACGCCACCGCCAGGGTGATCAGGACAGACCATTTCATAGGGATTGCGTTGGTACGTTTACAAATATTTTTCTAGGGGCAGCCGGTTCCGGAAAGGATCACCCGGTTGCCAACCTCATTGTAATTTAAATCTCCGATCTCCGATAAAACCTCCAGGATTTCGTCCAGCGAAGCATTAGTAAACGAAGCGGTATAGCGGCAATTGGCTAGGTTAGGGTCGGCTAGTTCGACCGTAACTCCGTACTGCTGCTCCAGCAGTTGAATAATTTTGGTCAGGCGCGTGTTGTCGAACAGCAGTTGGTTGTTTTGCCACGTCCGAAAGTTCGGATCACCCACCAAAGCGCGTTTCGCCACATTTTGCTCTGCCAGCAGTAGGCCCCGCTGACCGGGAGACAGAAAGATGGCATTGTCTTCGTCCCGAGGCGAGAAAGCCACTCTTCCGCTCACCACCTGCACCACGACCGAATCGTCGGAGTAGGCATTTAGGTTGAACGATGTGCCGATCACCTCCGTTTTGGCCAAGCCGCTGTACACCGCAAATCGACGCCCCTCGGCCTTACGCACCTCAAAGAATGCTTCTCCCGCCAGATAAACCACTCGGTTATCTTGGTTAAAACCAGTGTTATACATCAGTTCACTGTTTCGATTGAGCCACACCTGACTGCTATCGGGCAAATAGAACATTTGTTTCTGGTCGGTGGTGGCTAGCCGAACTTCTTTCGGCCCCGCCCACTGCTGCCACAGAACATAACTGATGCCCATTGCTAACACTACCGATGCGGCAACTCGTACGAATTGCCAATAGTCTACCGAACGGCTTTTATCTACCGAATCCGAGCGGTAGTGGTTCTCTTCGCTCCGGCGGAGAAACTGCAACCGTTGCCACCCGCGTTCCACGTCCGGCTGATACGCTTCGCTGGGATTTTGACTCTGTTCCCACAGTTGACGCACTTCCGCCAGCACTTTCTCACGCTCGGGATCATCCGACTGATGATCCAGAAAGGAACGTGCCTCTTTGTCAGTAAGATTAACCGAACGTGCGACTTTTATCCAGAAATCGTCGTCCGTGGGTTCCATATGGTTGATCAACTACTAGTAATACCGGCAACCGGTAGGTGACCCTACCTCCGAAACAGAAAATAATTTTGTTTTTTGCTGAGCCTAACCTTATCGCTCGTAAACGTACTTCCGCATAATCTTCAGGGCCTTTCCCATGTGCTTCTCCACGGCCTTGACGGAAATAGACAAGTGCTGAGCAATTTCGGCGTAGCTCATTTCTTCGAACCGACTGAGCGAAAAAACTACTTTGCACTTGGGCGGAAGTTGTTCTAGTGCTTTAGCCACCTTTTGCTTGGTTTCTTGGTAAGCAATATTATCTTCGGTGCTGTTGACTCCGTGCTGCTCTGCCAGCGTATCGTCCCAGGGAGCAGTGCGTCGGTTTTTTTCCAAAAAGTTGAGGGCGGTGTTGATGGCCGCCCGGAACAGATAGGCCTTCACGGACTGTTCAGTATCTAAGGCAATTTGGCGGCGCCAGATCTTCAGGAATACGTCCTGCACGATGTCTTCGGCAGTATCCTGGTCGCGCACGATGGGATAGACAACACGGCAGAGGGCGGCGTAGTGGGTGCGGAACAGTTGCTCGATAAATGTTTCGTAGCCGTCGGCGGGGACTAAACGACTGGCTGGTTTCGCCGCCAAAGGAGGTGCTTTTTTTTCGAAGTCGCGGGGGGCCGCGAACAACCACGCGAGGAGGCGGCGGTAGCGGTACAGAACGGCGGTGGGCACAAGCAGCACGGGTGGTGTGGGCGCAATATAGACAAAAAAAGGCAGCTCGATGAGCTGCCTTTTCGATCGCTGAATGGGTGCGATTAGGAGGCTTTGCGGCGACCGCGTTTGGGTTTTTCTTCCTCTTCTATTTCTACTTCTTCCACATCGGCCAGGATGCGGCCCGAGTATTCGTCGAAGATAATGCGCTTCTTGTCCTTGATTTCTACAATGCGCTGGGGTGGAATGATGATGTTGCAGCCTTCGGCGGCGGCGCGCACCACCTTTACCACGGCCAAGCCATTGGACAAACTGGCCCGTAGTTTCTCGTAGTAATCTAGCAGTTTGCGGTCGGCATCGCCAATCTCCTTAGCCACCTTTTCGCGCTTGTTGAGCAGGCTTTTCTCGTCGGCCTCGCTCTCGGCCACAATTTTGTCTAGCTCCTGCTGTTTGCTTTCCAGGTCTTTTTGGCGCTGCTCAATGAGTTCTTTGGTGCTGCTGACTTGCTCGTTTTTTTGCTCGATCTTGGCGTAGGCCTCGCGGGTACGCTTCTCGGAAATCTGAATCTCGAGTTGCTGTAGCTCCACCTCTTTGGTGATGGCGTCGTACTCACGGTTGTTGCGCACGTTCATCTGCTGCTCTTCGTACTTCTTGATGAGCGCTTCCGACTCCTTTACCGCGTTCTTGTAGCCATCGATCTCTTCTTCCAGCGCCTTCACGTCGCCTTCAAACTTATCGTAACGGGTCTGATAGCCCGCGATCTCATCTTCCAGGTCGCTTACTTCCTCGGGCAAAGCGCCCCGAATTTTTTTAATATCGTCCAACTCAGAGTCAATGGTCTGCAGGCGCAGCAGGACATCTAACTTTTCGGCTACGGTTTTTTGCGGGGCGGTGGTACTTTCCATAGATAAGTTATGCGTAGAAAACGGGGTTCGTATTGACTTTTGCCAAATGGACTGCAAAATTAACAAATTTCTTGGACAAAAAATCCCCAAGCAGGTCTTTTGTGAACACTTCGCTCTCGTAGTGACCAATGTCGGCAATGATCAGTTGTCCGTCGGCGTCGAAGAACTCATGGTATTTGTAGTCGGCCGTGACGAACGCATCGGCCTGCTGCTGCCGGGCCTGGGGTAGCAGAAAACTACCGGCACCCCCACAAACTGCCACCCGACGCACCGGTTTGTCTAGCAAACGGGTGTGCCGCACCATCGGCAGTTGCATGCTTCTCTTTAGATGGGCCAGAAACTGCGCGCCGGACAACGGCTCAGGCAACTCGCCCACCATACCGGAGCCCACCTCCTGGTTGTGGTTCAGCAGCGGCTGTTGGTAATAGGCCACTTCTTCGTAGGGGTGGGCGCTGCGCAAGGCCGTCAGGATTTGGTTGGCTAAATGCGCCGGATAAATCACTTCGATGCGCTGTTCGGCTACCTGCTCCGTCTTTCCGGCCTCGCCAAGGTGCGGCTTCGCCTGCTCGTTCGGCTGAAAGCGGCCCGTGCCCGTGGTCTGGAAACTACAGTTGCGGTAGTTCCCGATTTGTCCCGCTCCCGCTTCGCCCAGTGCCCGAAGCACCTTGTCAGCATCGGCTAACGGCGCAAACGCTACCAGCTTTTGCAAGGTATCGGTCTTTGGGGCCAAAGTACGCACATTTTGCAACCCCAGTCGCTCGCTAATGCGGCGGTTCACTCCGTGCTGCACGTTGTCGAGGTTGGTGTGAATGGCGTACAGGGCCACGTCGTGCTTGATGGCCTTGATCACCGTGCGCTCGACGTAGCTTTTTCCCGTCAGGCTTTTGAGTCCGCGAAACACGATGGGGTGGTGCGACACGATCAGGTTGCAGCCTTTGGTAATTGCTTCGTCTACTACCGATTCAATGGCGTCTAGGCTCACCAGAACGCCGCTCACTTCCGCCTGGGGGTCGCCGACGATCAGGCCGGAGTTGTCGTAGCTTTCCTGATAGGCAGGCGGGGCAATGGTTTCGAGGTAGCGGGTAACGTCTTGAATCTGCGGCATGGGGCGATCAGTATTTTCGCCCAAGTTACGGCAATAGATCGTCATTGTCTACCCGGATGATCTACCATTATCTTCATCCGTCAGCCAGTAAACCTCACAAGTCACCTACTTAAACACCGTCAGCACCGAATAAGAAGACAGTTTATTCTTCTTGTCATACTGCTCGTTGCGCACCATACCCACTCCTTCGGAGAGCCACTCCGTTCCGGTGTAGACCAGTTCGCGGCCCATGCCCATCGTCTCCATGGTTGCGCTCATTACGTAGGTAATTTTATAGCAGGGGAAGGTCCCGGCCGGGGTGGTTATGTCTTCCTGGGCGGCCACGGTGCGGTCTCGGATGGTGACGGTGGTGGTATTCATAGTCATGGCCATGCCCTCCATGCTCGCTTTGATGGTGGTGGTGCTCTCCGGCAGCACTTCACCCACGCTCAGCGAAGCGGGAATGGTGATGTGATTGCCTTCTATTTCAAAGTTCATGCCCTGGGTATTTTGCAACTGGGTAAGTGAGGTGAACAGCCGCTGCATATCCATCTTTAGCTGCCCGTCTTCGCAAATGACGGCAAAGTCGCCTTCCCCGATTAGTTTGCCCTTTTTGTCTAACGTCTTGCTATTCACGGTGGCTTCGTAACCGTTATCGGTTTCCGCTACCGCGGCAATGGTATACTGACTGGTGGCTTGTAGCTTGTCCTTTTTATTAAAGACCTCCACTTCGTAGTAGTGGTCTTTTTCCATTGGGTAAAACGTGTTGTCGCACTGTGCGTAGGCGGTGAAGACGAAGAGGGTAAGCAGGAGAGAGAGAATAAATTTAGCTTTCATAGGTTTGGTTTTTGATAGGTTAATACAAGCAATCCGCTGCGGGTAACCACAATCTTTAAATAATTCACTGGACTTCACCGAAGAAATGGAGCGGCGTGCAATTTTATCACGACAAGATACACAAATTTTTAGACTGATAGCGCTCGTTGAATCCGGCAACACGGCCTTTTCATAAAAAAGAGAGGGTAGCAAAAAGCTGTTAATTTTGATATTCCACTATCAAACTAACAAACTATGCTACCCTGTCTTAAAAAAACGAATGTAGGACTTACTACTACTATCTGCAAGCTAACGTGATTGATCCACGCGATAACCGGGGCAAACGCCATGATCTGTACTTTGTGTTGTTTGGGGCACTGTTAGCAACTATGGCAGGTAAGGTACTCATCGCCGAGATTCACCGGTTTTTGGTACGACATCACGATTGCCTATGCTCTTTATTGGGCTTATCGGTCAGTTATACGGTCTCCGATGTGCAATTGCGCAGACTGCTGGCCCTGGTGAATGCGGCTGCTTATCAACACTTTCATGCTCGTTATTTTGGTTGGCAAGCCTGTTTGCTGCCTGCCAACAGCTGGATTAGCTTTGACGGAAAAGAACTCAGAGGCACCATTGATGGGGTACTGGGAGAGAAAAGGGGATTATGTATCGTACGTCCTTTGCTACATCAAGGTAGCATCAGCCTACCAGGATTGTTTTATCACGGGGCTAAAGACAGTGAAATAAGCTGCGTGAGAGAATTTTTGCAAGAAGATGCTTTAGCTGGTCAATGCTTGACTTTTGATGCATTACACACCCAAAGCCAAACTTTAGAAATGGTCCAGAATGCTCAAGGTACTTATATCGCCCAGGTGAAAGCCAACCAGCCCATGTTGCTAGAAGACTTACAAGATCATGTTAAACTTACTGCCCCGGTAGCCGAACATCAGAGTTCAGAAAAAGGCCACGGCCGCATAGAAGAGCGAAAAGCTTCTTTTTATCCCACCCATGCCGTCTGCTTTGAGCAAAAATGGGATAGCTCAAAGTTTGCTACCCTGGTGGTAGTAGAGCGAGAAAGTACGCAATGCAGAACCGGCAAAGTGAGCCGAGAAACTAGTTATTATCTCTCTAATGCCTCCCTGGAGCAGATAGTCCCCCGAGAGTTCTCTCAAGCCATTCGTCAACATTGGAGCATTGAGGCGGATAACTGGGTCAGAGACGCTACCTTCCGCGAAGATCGCATCCGATGCAAAGAACCAGCCCGCAGCAAAACTTTAGCCAGTATTATATCGGTAGCCGGAAACCTGCTACGGCAACAGAAAAAGGGCTATCTGAAAGCAATGCAGGAAGATGTAGCGTGTAATCCAACGCTTGCAACACTCTTTTTTAAACATACTGACATTTTATGAAAAGGCCGTGAATCCGGCAATGCCCTGCAAACCACCGCTGTGGATGGCCAGAATGCGACTGCCGGACGGAAATTGGCCCATTTGAATCATTTCGTACAGTCCGTACAGCATTTTGCCCGTGTACACTGGCTCCAGCGGAATGCCGGTTGTTCGGAAGAACCGGTTGATAAAGTTGATCAGTTCGGGCTTCACCCGCGCGTAGCCGCCGAAGTGGTAATCCTCCACCAGACGGTAGTGCTCGTACCGTTGCCCGTTGTACTGCAGCGTGAGTTGATCCACTGCTTCGCGCAGGAACGCATCGCCCTTCAGCGCCGGAAACCCCAGCACGGTGGCGCGCCCAGCGGTGCTCACCAGCACTCCGGCCAGGGTGCCACCCGTTCCCACGCAGCAGGCTACGCCATCGAAAGGTAGTTCGGCCGGAACAATTTCGGTGCAGCCGCGCACCGCCTGGGCGTTGGTTCCTCCTTCGGGCAGGTAATAGTGACGGCCAAACCGCGCTAGCAACTCCTCCTGAAATCCCATCTCGCCCCGCTGCCGAAACGCTTCCCGGCTCACGTAATGGAGGTGCATGCCCTGGACTTTCGCAAACCGCAGGGTAGGATTGAGCGGCTCGCAGGCTTCACCGCGCACTATTCCGATGGTCCGGAATCCGTAGGCGCGCCCGGCGGTGGCGGTGGCGTAAAGGTGGTTCGAGTACGCGCCGCCCACTGTAACCAAAGTGGCGTGTCCTTCGGCCCGCGCTCGTTGCAAATTGTACTTTAGTTTGTAATACTTGTTGCCGCTGACGGTGGGATGCACCAAATCCAACCGCAGCACGCTCAGCTGTATTTCCTGGGCTATCAGCCAAGGATCATCCACCCGCTGCACCGGCGGAGCACTTACCAACCCATCCTCCATATCATTGCAGAAAAACGTACCTTTGCCCTAACTTATCGTACAGACGCCTTTCAAGGCGTCTCATGGCGTCTCAATCGGCACCCGCGATACTACCCAAAAACGCATGGACGAACAAGAAGAATCCGACGAACTCTTTGAGCACTACCATTTCACGGCGGTGATCAAGCACGAACCGCCCCGGCTGGATAAGTACCTGATCAACTTCATCGCCAACGTGACCCGCAACAAGGTGCAGGACGCTATCAAAAATGGTTTTGTACGCGTGAATGAACAGGAAGTGAAGGCCAACTACCGGGTGAAGTCGGGCGACGAGGTGGTGGTGGCCCTGCCCGAGCCGCCCCGCGAAACCGAGGTGCTGCCCGAAGACATTCCCCTCAACGTTGTGTTTGAGGACGACGATCTGCTGGTGGTGAACAAAGAAGCGGGCATGGTGGTGCATCCGGCCTACCAAAACTGGTCGGGCACCCTGGTGAACGCCCTGGTGCACCACTTTCGGCAACTGCCCACCATGGAGGGCAACGACGGACGGCCGGGGCTGGTGCACCGCATCGACAAAGACACCTCGGGCCTGCTGGTGATTGCCAAGAGCGAAGCGGCCATGCGCGGACTGGCCCGGCAGTTTTTCGACCACAGCATTGAGCGCACCTATTGGGCGCTGGTGTGGGGGCTGCCCGAAGCGGAGGAGGGCACCATCGACGCGAACCTAGGGCGCAGCCCCAAAGACCGGCGCGTGACGGCCCCCTTTCCGCAGGGTGAGGTGGGTCGCCGGGCGGTGACCCACTACCGGGTGCTGGAAACGCTGCGCTACGTATCGCTCATTGAGTGCCGCCTGGAGACCGGGCGTACCCACCAGATTCGAGCGCATATGAAGTATTTAGGGCACCCGCTGTTCAACGATGCCACCTACGGCGGGGCCCAGGTGGTGAAGGGCACCAAGTTCTCGAAGTACAAATCGTTTGTGGAGAACTGTTTCAAGCTGATGCCCCGGCAGGCGCTGCACGCTAAGTCCCTCGGCTTCGTGCACCCGGTCACCCGAGCTTCGTTGCAGTTTGATTCGGAGTTGCCGGAAGACTTCCGGGCTGTGCTGGACAAGTGGCGGCACTACGTGCAGTATAATTGAGGTAGACCTTCTTTTGCTATTTTTCGTATATTGGAGGAAAAGATAATAGAGATAATTACTTAAGAGGCGTCAAGCGATGAAGATCGTTGTCGACGCAAACTTGATTTTTTCAGCCCTTGTTCCCAAAGCATCATGCATACGTGAGGCGCTTTTCCAGGAAACCATCGCATTCTACTACCCTGTTCTTGTGCTTACCATCTCAACAACCCCCTGACATCCATGCAGCATATCATCGAGAACGATCAACTTACCATTACTGTGAGCACCGAAGGGGCCGAGGTGCAGAGCGTCCGCAACCCAACTACCGGGCAAGAATACATCTGGACGGCCGATCCCGATGTATGGGCGCGCCACGCCCCGGTGCTGTTCCCCATCGTGGGCAAACTCAAGGGCGATCAGTATCGCTGGGGAGACAACACCTACCGCATGACCCAGCACGGCTTCGCCCGCGATCGTGCGTTCAAGGTGATTGAGCAAGCGCCTGATCAAATCACCCTGGGACTTACCGCTGGTCCGGAAACTACGGAGCAGTATCCCTTTAACTTTGCCCTCAACGTTGCCTACCAACTCACCGACAACACGTTAGCCACCGCCTACCGGGTAATCAACCACGATTCGTCAGCAATGCCCTTTTCTATCGGTGGCCACCCCGGGTTCTTGTGTCCGTCGCAGGTGGATGGCCGCGAAGAAACGTATTATCTGCTTTTCGAACAGCGGGAAACGGTATCCCGCCAGCTGCTTAGCAACGGACTGCGCACCGGCGAAACCCGCCCCGTGTTGCAAGATGAGCAGGAGCTAGCCCTGACCCCTTCGCTGTTTGAGGAAGATGCGCTGGTGTTTGCCGATCTGGCTTCCGATGCGATTAGCATTGTGCGCCAATCTACGCAGCAGCCGATGGTGACGGTTCGGTTTCCGGGCTTTCCGTACCTGGGCATCTGGCAAAAGGTGGGGGCTGATTTCTACTGCATTGAACCCTGGCACGGTTTAGCCGATGCTACCAAAGCAAGCGGCGTGCTCACTGAGAAAGAAGGGATTCTTTCGCTGGCACCTGATGAAGTGTTTGAGGCTACGTATGAGATGATTTTTTATTAGAGTAGGAATGATAACTTGCTATCAGTTGACTACGGAAAAGCCCTTGATTATGAAAGTGCTTTTAGTAGTTTGCTTCGTACTAATCCTTTTTACAAAATGTGTTAATCGCGAAAGAGCGGCGAATAAAGCTAATCTAACACAGTTAGAAAGCACGTCAGATACTACGGAAATAGAACGAAGAGTCAATAGCACGGATAGGAGGGCCATAGAACTCGATCAAAAGGATTCCACGGTACGTATATCATTAGTGAACTACAGTAAAGAAGGCATTTTGCTGCCTATTGTCTATAACATATACAATCAAGATAATGAGTTGGTCGATACTCTGTCAAACTATACCCTAAAGCAAGTACGCATTCTTCAAAAATCGCAAAGTAAACTACCTCACTCTCCGTCTGACAAGTATTGCCATTTTGCAAATTACGTAAAGGTCAAATATGAAAGAGATACTTTTATCTTGTTTGGTCGTAACGTGCTAGAAATAACTGAACGGTACAATAATTTAAATCTAGGAGAAGATACTGTTAGTATACTTCTAACAGAGAACTTCTCAATGAATGCAGCAGATGATGATGGTTTGACGGGTTGTGATGATTTTAGCTATGTTAAGTACTCAACCAGATTTAAGTATAAGTTTTTCTAGGTTTAGCTGATTGTCAAATTTCATATTAAAGGTGGTACCAAAGCCTTCCAATATGTGCGTAACGGCCTGCTTGAGGTTATCAAGACCGAGATAATCTTCGGCTTTCAGCCAGCTATATTTGATCTGTTTCCAGAGTCTCTCAATGCGATTGAGGTGGGGGCTATAGCGGGGTAGAAAGAATATATAGAGACCTTGGGCTTGCCAATGAGTTAGTCTGGCTTGAAAAGCTTCGCTGCGGTGCATAGGAGCATTATCTAGTACTACTACCTTAGGTTGTTCACCGCATTGCTGGGCGAAATCATCCAGGCATTCTATGACAAAGGTTGTATTCACGCTTCCCGCACAGGGGTAGCTGATGAGTTGGTTGGCCGTACTTAACAGGCCCAACACGTTCAGACGCGTACTTCTTTGGGAAAGGATGCCTGCCTGCTGGCCTTCTTTGATCCAACCATACGGGACGGTGGGACTCAAAGAGAACCCGCTTTCGTCACCATACCACAGGCGAAGGTAGCCCAACTCATCTAGTAGTATTAGCATCTGTAAAACAGTCTTCTTTTGCTCATATTCTACAGGGTCTTGTAATGGTTTGAGCCATTTCCTAAACCGTTTCCAACGGTAGCCAAGCTTTTTAAAAAACGCTTGAGCGTGCTCTCACTCAACGGGGCACCCAACTGCTCTTCAATATGGACTTTGGCTACCTTCAAACGCTGAGCGTCCCGCTCAATCTGTTCACTGACCATCTGCCGATGGGCTTGGTTCTCAATACGTAGCAGGGGCTTACGCCCTCGGCCCGGCCGGTTCTGCAATGCCGCTACCCCTCCGGCCTCAAAGCGGTCATACCATTTGTAGATACTCAAGTCACTCACCCCTAGCAATGAAGATAGCTCCTGCACTTTGTAGCCTTGCGCTGATAAAAGAACCGCCTGACAACGAGTACGAAACTGATGACTTTTGCCTTTCTTGTAGCCTGCTTGCAGAGCCTCACGCTCTGCTTCGCTTATTTCCTTAATATACCGCATACCACAAAACTACGCCTTTCTAGTTTCTTATATCTATTTCTGCATCAGTACTTATGGTGGACAATGATTCACTGTCATTCATTAAGCTTCTAAGCAATACTCACGATATTGCACAAGACACAGCAATTATCCATCATGACAGCGGAGTGGGCGAATCTATTGAGTCAATCGATATCAGTGGCAATACTCTTAAATTGAAAATATATCAGTCACACCAAGAAGGGTATGGTAGTTATACGCTGAATATTGTAAGAGATTCTGTTGACTGGCACTCTTTTGATTCAGACATTTTTAGGTCGTACGAAGAAGAATAGTTCATCCTATGGCTAAGAGTAAATTTTTTCAAAGGAATAAAATTTACTACATTGAACGTTGCCACCAGTATTAATTACGTAGATTCGCGTGGTTTAAACC
This sequence comes from Cyclobacteriaceae bacterium, assembly GCA_965217305.1. Taxonomy (GTDB): domain Bacteria; phylum Bacteroidota; class Bacteroidia; order Cytophagales; family Cyclobacteriaceae; genus Tunicatimonas. The sequence continues at coordinate 1,258,394 of CBDCHN010000011.1, read as the reverse complement.
AATGTTAATGCAGTATTGTGGGCTTTGTGCTAGGTTTTTGATTCTTGCTCTTCTTCTGGGGGCTTGTCAGAACGATAGCGTCTCACCCGCCACCGAAAAGCCCGTGCTGCGCGAACTTTCTGTTCCCGAAAGTGAATTAATCACTTCTATCAACACCTTCGCCTTTGATCTGATTCGCGATTTGGCCGAGCATCGCCCGCAGGACAACGTGTTTCTGTCGCCCTACAGCATCAACCTAGCCCTGAGTATGACGCTCAACGGCGCGGCATCCACGACGCTCAGTAGCCTGCACGACGGACTCGGGCACGAGGTGACTAGCCCGCGCGAAATCAACAAGGCTTACAGCGAACTCACTCCCTTTTTGCAGCAACTTGACCATCAAGTGGATTTCACGTTAGCCACAGCCCTGTGGTACGACCGGCAGCTCCACGCCCAGCCGTTGTCCGAAGATATTTTGTCCGCTTACTACCAAGCGCACGTTGGTGATCTGGCGTTTGGCCGCCGTAAATCGCCCGATATTATTAACAGGTGGGTGCAGGAGCAAACCGACGGGCGCATGGACAATCTTGTGGCCGAACTTGACCCGGATGCTTCCCTGTACGTGACCAGTGCCGTGCAGTTCGCGGGCGATTGGACCGTTCCTTTCCGAAACGAGGATACTGCTCCCGGTACTTTTCACTTGCCGGACGGCACCGAGATCACCGCCGATATGATGGTTGCCCCACGGGCGCAGTATCGATTCTACCAGGACGACAGTAAAACGATTCTTGACATTCCCTACGGCAATCGACAGTACAGCATGACCCTGCTGATGCCGCGCCACCAAGATAGCCTGCTTCACCTAGTTCATAGTCTGGACGCAACCAGCTTCCGAAGCTACTTATCGCAGATGGACACGGTGAATAGCAGTCTGTATCTTCCTAGGTTCACCATTGACTATCAGGCTTCGCTTAAGCCAACCCTGTCGCGCTTGGGCATGGGCATCGCCTTTAGCGATAGTGCCAATTTTAATCAGTTGTTCGTCGATCCGGCCACTCCGGTTTATTTGTCAGACGTGCTGCACCGGGCGTTGATTACCGTGAACGAGGCGGGCACCGAAGCAACCACCAGCACCATTACCCAGGCGCGGGGCATTAATCAGGCCAACCCAGTGCACGTTGATCGTTCCTTCCTGTTTTTCATTCGGGAAAATCACTCGGGAGTTATTGTGTTTGCCGGTCGGCTGAACCATCCTACCGCCGCGAAGAAACCGCCTCTTACTCCCTAGTTTTCATTCTGGAAGCATTTAGCCTCTGCCTTTCTTTGTTTGTCGTAAATTCTAGATTTCATGGGGCAAAAAGTTCTTAAAATCCATCCGAAAGACAATCTTATTGTTGCCCTAGACTATTTGCGGGCGGGTGAAACCGTGGTTTGTGAGGGCGAAGCCTACGAGATCAAGCACGACGTGCCGCCGAAGCATAAATTTGCTGCCCACGATCTGGCTCCCAACAATCTGGCGTATATGTACGGGGTTTTAGTGGGCAAAGCCACCGCCCTTGTCCGGCGGGGCGAGCCGGTCACTATCACCAACCTGCGGCACGATGCCCAGGGCTACGGCGCCCAACAAGCACCCCGCCCCGACTGGCCCGCTCCCGATGTAAGTCGCTGGCGCGAGACTACCTTTCAGGGCTATCCCCGGGCCAATGGTGACGTAGGGACCGCCAACTACTGGCTATTTATTCCGATGGTGTTTTGCGAGAACCGCAACATCAATCTGATTCGCGAAGCGTTGATTCAAACCTTGGGCTACGACCACTCGCGAGCCTACGATTTTGATGTGCAAACCCTGGTGCAGCAACACCGCAACGGCGCGTCGGCCAACGATCTGCTGGCTTCAGAGATTGTGGTTTCGGCCGAAGACATTCAGAGCAACCGGGCTTTTCCCAATGTGGACGGCATCAAATTTTTAACGCACGAAGGTGGTTGCGGCGGAACCCGCTTCGACTCGACCACGCTGTGCGCGTTGTTTGCCGGTTACATCACCAACCCCAACGTGGCAGGAGCCACGGTGCTGAGTTTAGGCTGTCAAAATGCCGAGGTGATCACCCTCCAACAGGAAATCAATAAGCGCGATCCGCATTTTAGCAAGCCGCTCTACGTGCTGGAGCAGCAGAAAAGCAAATCGGAACGCGACTTTATCGCGGATGCCATCAAGCAAACCTTCGTCGGGCTTACCGAAGCCAACCGGTTAGAACGAAAGCCCGCTTTGTTGAGCAAGTTGGTGGTCGGGTTGGAATGCGGCGGTAGCGATGGGTTCTCGGGGATTTCGGCCAACCCCGCGGTGGGGCACGCGGCCGATCTGCTGGTGGCCCTGGGTGGTTCGGTGATCTTGTCGGAGTTTCCCGAGCTGTGCGGGGTGGAGCAAGAACTGACCGACCGCTGCGTGGATGAGGCCACGGCGGAGAAATTCGTCAGCATCATGCGGGCCTACAGCGCCAGCGCTGAAGCGGTGGGTTCGGGCTTCGATGCGAACCCCTCGCCGGGCAACATCAAAGACGGACTGATCACCGATGCGATCAAGTCGGCCGGAGCGGCCAAAAAGGGCGGCACCTCGCCGGTGGTCGATGTGCTGGACTACACCGAACCGGTGACGAAGCCGGGTCTGAACCTACTCTGCACGCCGGGCAACGACGTAGAATCGACCACCGGGCTGGCCGGGTCGGGTGCGACGGTGATTTTGTTTACGACCGGGCTGGGCACCCCCACCGGCAACGCCGCGGCCCCTACGTTGAAAATCTCCAGCAACACCGCCCTGGCCCAACGCATGTCGGATATCATTGACATTGATGCGGGCACGGTGATTACCGGAGAAGATACGATTGCAACGAAAGGAGAAGAAATTCTGGATTACATCATTCGCACGGCTAGTGGCGACTATACGCCGAAGGCAGTTGGGTTGGGGCAGGATGACTTTATCCCGTGGAAACGGGGGGTGTCGTTGTGATCAGGATATGCAGGATTATTCAAGGATAGCCAGGATGTTTTTTTGGAGAGCTAACTGCCAGTCATCATTCACAAATCCTCCCCCACTTCCCTTTTTTGTCCCCCAAAGGTATAAATCACCACTGAGGCTACGTTTTCGCCAATTACCAATGTTCGGCTAGATTGTGATAGGTACGTAGACCCGTAATAAAACTCTTGCCGTTGCTTTTTGCCGCTTGTTAAAGTAATCTCCGCCCAGGCGTCGGTGGGTTCTAAGCGAATGACTTGGGTTGAAAGTGAAGTGTCAGAATACGGAGCAAACAGGAGTAAACTATCCTGGTTTTGCGTCACCGTCACCAAGGGAGTGCCGTTGGCTCCCTGAATTTCCGCAATTCCCTTGGCATCACCGTCCACAAAGAAACCGCTTTCGGCGTTCGGCACTACCCGGAAATTGCCTGCACTGTCACCGGCCAGATACACCCCCGTTAGTGCGTCGTGTCGCCCGGCAAACACCTCCATACCGTATTCATTGCCCACCAGCAGTGCGTCCAGATGGCCGTCTTGGTTGTAGTCGTCGGTGAGCATGCCGAAGACCGGAGCAAACTGCGCTTCGGTGGGCAGGGCACTAATTTTTAGCTTGCCGCCGCCCTGGTTTTCAAGGTAGCTGCTCGTCATGGTGGTAGCTTCGAGTATGCGGGCATTTTCCAGTTCCGACTCATCAAATATATTATCAATGGTGGCCAAGCCGTATTTTTCGTAGGTAGGAAACTGCCGCCGCACCCGCAAGAACTGCGACGTGAAGTCATCTTTGGCGTGCACGGGGAAGGGAGCCCGACTGCCATCTTCGGCCCGACCGTAGGCGACCAACACCGGATCGACGCTACCGTTGTCATCAAAATCCTTAGCGTAGACGCGCAATGGCTCCTGCTGAGAGGCGCGGTACCGGGTGTTGAGTCCCTGATTGCCTACCAGATAGTCGGTGTCGCCGTCGCCGTCAAAATCTCCGGCCGTCAGGCTATTCCACCAACCGGTTTGATGCGCGATGCCTGTAGTAGCAGTAGCGTTTTCCCAGCCCTGGCTGGTGTTTCTGAAAAACGTAATCGGCATCCACTCGCCCACCACCAGCAAGTCTACCAAACCATCGGTATCCACGTCGGTCCACAACGCGTCGCTCACCATGCCTACCGTCGACAATCCGGGAACCTGCTTAGTAACATCGATGAACTTTCCATTTTGGTTGTTCAGCAGATAGCTGCGGGGAGGCATCGGGTAATTTCCGGATATCACGCGCCCGCCCACGAACAAATCCAAATCACCGTCCCGATCGTAGTCGGCCGCGCGTACGCTTGCGGTGCTGGTCTTGATTGCTGGCAAAGCAGTTGTATCGGCCGCAAACTTCCCGCGTCCGTCGTTTCGGTAGAGCACATCCTGAAGTTCGGGGCTACCGTCCTGAAATTCGTAACTACCACTGGCGGTATATAAGTCTAAATCCCCGTCACCATCCGCATCAAAAAGCAATACGCCGGTTTCTTCCCGGTTTGGGTTTGGTGTGATGAATCGGGTGCTATCCTCCTGAAACGATCCGTCGGCCTGTTGCATGAAGAAGGTGCCCGCTTTACCGGCGGGGCCACTCACGTAAAAATCATCTTGTCCGTCGCCGTTCACGTCGCCTACCGCCAGGCCGGGTCCCAATTGACTGTATTTGCGCGGCAGAGTGCGCTGTAAGTTGAAGTCAATCACGTCGCGCTCTGCTGCACGAAACCGAACTCTCCGCCGGGCGGCCACTTCTTGCAGCAGCGGCGATAATTCAGTAGGCGATAATTCTTGGTTGATGTCCGGCGCGGAAGTATCGTTTGCCTCCTGATAGTTAAGCGTGATTTCCTGGTCGACGGCAACGTTAAACATAGTTTGGCTTTTCCCGTCGGGCCAAATCACTTGCAAAGTATCCACTTGCAACTGACCGCCCAAGCCAAAGTGAGCGCGTCCCTCTACGGTAGAGAGGTAGCCCCGGTACTGAGCATTTTCAAAGTACTGCACCTGCCCACCACCGTAGCGAATGAGCACCTTGGCCCCCACCCCACCCGGGTTGCCAGCGCTGCCCGCGAGCTTTACCCGCAGAAAGTGATGGTCGGACTTTGCTCCGTTGTACAACCGGTTCTCGTACACAAAAGCGCTATCGTTGATGTTGTTGACCACCACGTCGAGGTCGCCGTCGTTGTCCAGATCGGCGTAAGCGGCCCCGTTAGAGAACGACGGACGGAACATTCCCCAGGCTTCCGTTTGGTCCTCAAAAGTGAGGTTGCCCCGGTTGCGGTAGGCGTAGTTAGAAATTTTGACGATCGGAATAGAGTCGTGCATCATCATGGGGCTAGCCACTCCCCCGGCGGGTCCCGCTCGGAAGTTGGCAAAGTCGCGGTCGGTCACGTCGCGCGGGAAACCGTTGGTGATGATCACATCGCGGTAGCCATCGTTGTCGAAGTCGGCCACCAGGGGCGTCCAGCTCCAGTCGGTTTTTTCTATGCCTGCCAGTTGCCCAATCTCGCTAAAGGTCGGGTAGCCTTCCGGACCCGGGCCGTTGTTGAGTTGCAAGGTGTTGCGCACGTACTGGTGCTGGAAGTTATACTGTTCGTTGTTGAGGTAGGTAACGTAGCGGTTGGCACCCAGCATCTGCTTTTGCCGTAGGTTGGACTCGGGCAGCATATCCAGGGCGATGATGTCGGACCGTCCGTCGTTGTTGATGTCTACTACGTCGGAGCCCATCGCCGAGTAGCTTTGGTGCTTCAGGTAGTCGGCCACCCGGTTGGTGAAGGTGCCGTCCTGGTTGTTGATGTAGAGCAGGTCGTTGGTAATGTAGTCGTTGGTGATGTAGATATCCGGCCAGCCGTCGAGGTTGATATCGGTGACGGTGATCCCCAGGCCGAAGCCTTCGATGAGAATTCCGGCTTGTTTTGTTACTTCCGTGAATCCCCCCCCTTGGCCCCCCCCCGGGGGGGACACGTCGTTACGGTAGAGTCGGTCGGTGCTCACCGCCGAACCATCTTCCAGTTTAGGGCGGTAGTTGGTAGGCACCTTGGCGTTGATCACGTTGGTGAGCAGGTATAGGTCCAGGTCGCCGTCGCGGTCGTAGTCGAAAAAAGCGGCTTGGGTGGTATTGCCGGTGTCGGCGATGCCGTAGTCAGCCGCCGCTTCGGTGAAGGTGGGCACCTTATTTTCGTTCAATCCCTGGTTCACGTAGAGCAGATTTTTCCGACGCAGCGAATCTTTGTTGAGGGTGGATGACACGTAGATATCCAGCCAGCCATCCTGGTTGATATCGACCAGGGCGACGCCCGAGCACCACTGTCCGTTTCCGGCTACCCGCGCCTCAGCGGTGATGTCGGCAAACTCCATGTCGCCTTGGTTGAGATACAGCGCGTTGTCTACCTGGTTGCCGGTAAAGTACAAATCGGGCAGACCGTCGTTGTTGAGGTCGCCTACGCCTACTCCGCCGCCATTGTAGATATACTCTTCAACCAGAATGTTCAGCGTGTCGCTTTCGGTGATGCGGTTGGCGAAGGTGATGTTAGATTTTTCGGGCGGAATGAGGCGAAAGAGGGTGCTTGGGGCCGTTTGGCAACCAGTCACATTAACCAGCATGACTCCAGAAAGAACAGCTTCTACTAGTTTCATTGGGCAAATTTCACTCTTTGAGTGGTAGTAGTTTCACGCATTCTACGAAAAAAACCAAGCCAGATATAGGAATCTGGCTTGGTTTTAATAATATGCTATGCATGTATTCTTTAGAACCCGGGGTTCTGAGTTAAAATTTCCGCGCCCTGTAAATCTATCTGGTTTTGGGGAATAGGAAGACGTTCGTCTACTCCGGCTTCAAACGTAGCTCCATCGAAGTGCGAGGGAATCTTGCTTGCTTCGTACTGTAGGTAAGAATTGAGGAACTGTTCGGCTGTGCCCCAACGCACCAAATCATAGAAACGATGCCCCTCCATTGCCAGCTCTACCTTACGCTCGAAGCGAACGGCATCGCGGGCAATAGCCGGATCGGTCCAGGGTTGATCGTAAGTGCTAATCACGTAATTGGCGGCGGGTACCGGTAGACCAGTAGCCTCGTCGATCAAATCCTCATCCAGATCATCGCCGGTGCGGGCGGCGGTGAACGTTTCGGGACGAGCCGCCCGAGCGCGTACCAAATTCACGTAGGTTCGCGCTTGCTCAAGATTTCCTAGCTCTACTTCGGCTTCGGCCGCCATTAGCAACACGTCGGCGAAACGAATAATCATAAAGTTAGTAGCTGCGTAGCCGGGAGTCCAGCCGCTGGCATCGCGTGTGTCGTACTCAAACTTACGCAGGTTATACTTCATTGGAGTATAGGGTCCGGCGTAGCCTTGATCGCGAATCCAGTTAAACCCAGGATGAATGTTCCAATCCAGAAAGGGAAGACCGCGGCGACCAATCGTATGGTCTAGGCGAGGATCTAGTGGTCCCTCGTCCGGAGTGAAAGCAGCATCTGACTTAATCCCTTGATCGGTTTTTAGCTCATTGGCTCCCGTGCGGTAGGACCCATCTAATAAGGGCAATCCGTCCGCGGTGGTACGATACGAAGCGGCGAGATCGAAGCTCGGCTGGAAGAATCCGCAACAATCGCTGGGAGCTTCTTGACCAGCAGCCGTGCTGTAGGGCATCGCCATTGCTAATTCGTGTAGCGAGTTTGCTACGTTCTGGGCACCTCCGGTGGCTTGAAAGGCAAATATTGACTCCTGAGAGTTTTCGTTGGCTACCGTAAACAGATCTTCAAAGTCGGGGAACAACCCGTAGGCTTGGCCATCGGAAGTAACCCCATCGGCAATCACTTCGTCAAATTCTCTTTTTGCGTCAGCATACTTTGCTTGAAACAAATACGTCTTGCCCAAATACGCCTTAGCGGCCCACTTATTAGCTCTTCCTACTTGACTCTGCGTCTCAGGGAGGTTATTAACAGCAAACACAAAGTCTTCTTCTATCTTAGACCAAATATCCGTGTCATTTTTGACCTCCTCAGCTCCCAGTGCGTAGTCAACTGTTTCGTCGATATAAGGAACCATCCCGAAGTTTTTGCGCAATTCGAAGTAGAAGTGTCCTCGTAAAAAGAGCGCTTCGGCCTTGATCCGATTTTTCGCCTCCTCGGATACTCCATCAGCGGTTTCCATAACTTCCAGTAAACGGTTGACGCGGCCTACTCCTTCGTAGGTGGCACTCCATTTCTGATTTACTTCACTATTGGTAGATTGCACCTCAAAGCGCTCGATTGGGTTCATTGAGTTGAAGTCACCCGCGTTGGTACCTTTGTTGGCATCGCCCCCGCGGATGCTGCCCCACAGCCAGTTGACCGCCCCGCCGTGCCACTGCCCACCAATGCCATCCAAGGCAGCATAGGCCCCAATTAATTGTCCTTCCAAGCCGGCTAAGCTAGCTAGTTGCTCCTTTGCTACCTGGCCGGTCGCAGGCACTTCGAGAAACTCGTCTTTGCAAGCCATTGGCCATACGACTAGCCCTGCCACCAGAATCAACGCCAGTCTCTTTGTTGTAACTTTTTGCAGATTGTTCATCATGTTTTGTGTTATAAGAATTCTCAGGAGAGCAACGCCCTCCTTAAGAAAATAGTTTAAAATGTCATTTGAAGCCCTACGTTAAATCCCTTGGGGATTGGGGGATTTCCTACGTCAATGCCAAATCCGGTATCTGCGTCACCCGCCACACTTGGGTCTAGTCCCGAGTAATTGGATATTACAACCAAGTTGGTCGCTTGCACGAAGACCTTCGCCCGCTCGACGCTGTAGCGCGTCAAGAAACTGGTCGGCAGGTTGTAACCTAGTTGCAGGTTGGCCAATCGGGCGTAATCGCCGTTCTCTACGTAGTAGGAGTTAGACTGCGTATTGGTGCTGAAGTTGGATATATTTTCGAAGATTGGGGTAGTGTTACCACCCTCTTCAAAGGTGAATGCATCCAGCACCCGCTTACCGTAAGCTGCTCCCGTGAATGAGGGATAGAAGTCGGTATACCAGCGGGACATATTGAAGATATCGGCTCCTAGTGTCAATTGCATGAAGGCGGTGAAATCAAAGCCCAGATAACTTAGTTCAAGGTTAACCCCCCCGGTGAAATCGGGTACCGGGTCACCCAAGTACGTCCGATCCGCTTCATCAACCACGCCATCCGGTTTTCCAGTGAGTTCTCCGTCATCTCCACGGCTGTTATTATCTGCGAACTGGAACCGGCCGACTCCTTTACCATCCTGGGCCGGGGCATTATCCACTTCATTTTGATTTTGAAAAAGACCTACTACCTGATAACCAAAGAAGGAAGAAATAGGGCGGCCTACTTGGTTGCGAAGCGGCTGAATTCCTCGGTAACTGCCGCCCCCGAAGAATTCAACGTCCGGAGCGATACCGGTGATCTCGTTCTGTAGGAACGATCCGGTCACGTCTACCCGGTAGGTGAGTTCTGAGGTGATATTTCCCCGAGTAATTATTTGAAGGTCTATGCCTTGGTTACGCATAGAGGCAATATTCACTGCGGGGGCATTGGCTTCGGGGCCAACCACCGCGGGGGTTTCCAGGTTGTACAGCAGATCTTCGGTATCCTTGCGCCAAACGTCAAGAATTACATCCAATCGTCCGTCTAAAAATGTTCCGTCCATTCCGACGTTGGTGGTCACCGCGGTTTCCCACCTCGCGTTGGGGTTACCAATGCGACTGCGGTAAAATCCTTCCACCGGTTCTCCGTTGGTTCCGCCAATGTCGTAATAAGATTGGCCAAGGTTAGAAGCGTACAGGCTTCGCTGGTTGTCAGGATTCACGTTGTTAGAGTTACCCATTTGCCCCCAGCCGCCGCGAATCTTCAGGTCGTCCACAAAGGTTGCTCCGGCCATAAAGCCTTCTTCGGAGATACGCCACGCCGCGGAAGCTGCCGGAAAAACACCGTACCGATTGTTGGCACCAAATCGGGAGGAACCATCGCGCCGGATCACCCCATTGACGATATACTTATCGTTGTAGATATACTTGGCCGATCCAAATACTGAGAAAAACCTCACGCCCAATCCGTAACCGCTGTTAACTACCCGGTTTATTGTATTAGACAAAGTAATGTAGTCGAGGTCGCGGGAGAACGGCTCCTGCCCGCTTCCGTTTAAGTTTCGTCCAAAGCCAACTTGCAAAGATTCTACTCCCGCAAGTAAGCTAAGCGTATGCGGCCCGAAGTCTTTCTCGTAACGAGCCGTATTGGTAAAGATCCAGTCGCGGCCAAAACTAGCGCCTTCCCCGTAGCTGTAGGTGCTGTTATTCTCCGAATTTTCATAGGAAGGCAAGTTGTAGAAGTTGTAGTATCCCTGCCCAAACGATCCGCCGAAGTTACTGCGCAACGTTAACCCTTCCAACAAATCAAGCTCGGCGTAAAAGTTGCCGAACAAATTAAGGCCAAATCCGCTGTTGTTCTTCTGTCGTTCACGGGAGGCTACCGGGTTTCGTGGGTTATTAAATCCCTTAGCAGCGGTACCGGCGTAGCCGCCGAACTGGTCGTATACCGGAATGATGGCAGGCATCCGGAACGCCTGGAGGTAATCGTTCTCATCATCTGCTGCTCCCAGACCATTGCCACTTCCTACAATCCCCCGGCGTGAGATATACGTGCCCTGTAAGTTTTGGCCAATTCGAAACCTCTTGAATACATTGTGCTGAGAGTTGAAGCGAAAGCTGTACCTCTCGAAGCTGCTGTTAAGCAGAATTCCTTCCTGATTGTACATCCCCAGGCTGAGGTAATACTGGCTCCGCTCGCTGCCTCCGGCAAAGCTGAGGAGGTGACGATTCAAGATCGCCGGTTGCGTAATCTCATCGAACCAGTTGGTGCCTGCCTTGTTGGCTGGCATTACCAGATACAAAGGTCCGGCAGCAGGGTCATTGTTATAATTAGCAGCAGCATCTAAGTCAATATCACCAACCACCCCAAACTGGTCACCCACCATTAACCAATCGGGCAAGCGAGGAGTGTCTCCTTCACCGAACTGGGTGCTTTTAAATATGTCAACGTACTCGTCAGTGCCCGGCGCCACCCCCGTCTGAGCAGCGGTGTTGCGCTTCGCTTCCCAAATAGCATCCATTTGCTGCTGCGGACTCAGAACGTTGTTCACCTGTCCGGGCAAGGTTACCCCAAAGGTTCCATCATAGTTAACCCGCAAATTACCATCATAGCCTTTCTTGGTGGTGATAACGATTACTCCACTTGCGGCACGGGCCCCATAAATAGAGGCCGAGGGGGCATCTTTCAGTACGGTAGTTGACTCAATGTCCCCTGGTTGAATAAAATCGATAGACCCCACCGGAACACCGTCCACCACATAAAGCGGCTGATTGCCCCCGAAAGAGCCAAACCCACGGATTCGGACAATACTGTTGGAGCCGGGTTGTCCATTGGTGATTACCGTTACCCCGCCCACGCGGCCCTGCAGTTGCTGCTCCACGTTTCCAGAGGGTACCGCTGCTAATTCTTCGCTACTGACCGTTGATACCGCTCCGCTAACGTCACGTCGCTCTTCCGAGGAATAACCGGTAACCACAATTTCCTCTAGCGCCTGCACATCGGCCTGCATGGCTAGATCGATGGACGTTTGGGAACCGACGGCCACTTCCTGGGTAGCAAAACCAACCGAAGAGAAGACGAGCGTAGGATTTTCGCCGCTCACCGTTACGTTGTAATTGCCCTCAACATCGGTGATGGTACCGGTAGAGGTTCCTTTAACAAGTACGTTGACCCCAGGGATAGCACTGCCGTCCTCGGCGTCGGTCACTGTTCCGCCCACGGTACTTTGTGCGTAAGCGTAGCCCGTGGCGGTGAGAAATACCATCGCTAACAGTATCCGCCTTAGTAGTGAGTAAGAGTGTTTCATTGATAATGTAGATTACGTTGTACAACAAATAGCATTACCTTACGTAGGCAATCAATTCTGAAAGTTTACCAATTTTTTTTAGTAATCCAAATGTATAGCTCAACTTTATATAAATTTCACAAAGGCAGACTGCTTAATAGTTATAGTATTCTTGTATTTTTAATTTTTAAAAGTTCCTATTTTGTTTTGTTCATATATTCTCAAGAATTTTAACTTTTAATGACCTTTCTCATGCCCGCTCCTCTCAGTCATCACCTATTAGAGGCCCAAGCACACGCTAATCTGTCTACTTTGCACCTGCCAACGGCCAGGCAGTTCTACCATCCTGAACGCGTCGTTCAGTTTGGTTCGGGCGCGTTGCTGCGGGGGTTCATCAACTACTTTATCGATCAAGCTAATCGGCAGGGCGTTTTTCAGGGCCGGGTCGTGGTGGTGAACAATACCAACTCAGGGCGGGGGGCACTGCTTAACGAGCAAGACGGTCTGTTCACGCTCTGCGTCGAGGGCTTTGCCGACGGTAAAACGCAGCAGGAGTACCTAATCAACGCCTCAATCAGCCGGGCGTTGCCCGCCGTAGACCACTGGCCCGAGGTGCTGAAGTGCGCGGCGAATCCTGACATTACGGTGATTACGTCTAACACCACCGAAGTGGGCATCACCCTGCACGAAGACGATGACTTGTCGGCCCAACCACCGCAATCATTTCCGGGCAAACTCACCGCTTTTTTGTACGAGCGCTTTCAGCAACTGGGGGGTACGGCCGAAACCGGTTTGGTGATGCTGCCCACCGAGTTGATTATCGACAACGGCAGCAAACTGCGCGATATCGTGCTTCGTCTAGCGGAGATTAACCAACTCGAAGACGAATTCGTAACTTGGGTGACCGAGCACAATTTGTTTTGCAATACGCTGGTGGATCGCATTGTGCCGGGCGAGCCGGATGAGGCCAAGCAACAAGCCATCGAAGAAAAGCTGGGTTACCGTGACGGGCTGCTTACCGTGAGCGAGGTGTACCGTTTTTTTGCCGTTGAAGGCGACGAATCACTCCTATATAATAGGGTACCATTTCTAACCACCGATCCGGGCATTGTCATCGCGCCTGACATTACTCCCTATCGCGAGCGCAAGCTGCGCATCCTCAACGGCGGGCACACCATCAGCGTGGCGGCGGGCTTCTTGTGCGGACTAAACACCGTGCACGATTGCCTGGAGGATGCGGTGATGGGTGCTTTCATCACCCAGACCATCCATGACGAGATTGTACCCTCGCTGGATATTGATTCGGCGATGGCCCGCGAGTTTGCCGATGCGGTGCTTGATCGCTTCCGCAACCCCTTTATCAACCACCAGCTCATCAGCATCACGCTGCAGTATACTTCCAAGATGAACATGCGCAACGGACTCACCCTCCGCCGCTACTATGACCAATTTGGCCAGGTGCCCGAACGAATGTGCGCCGGGTTTGCCGCCTACCTTCTGTTCACGCGGCCCCTGCGCGAAGAAGACGGCAACTACTACGGGGAGTTTCAGGGCGAACCCTATCCTATTCGCGATGATTCCGCGGCTTACTTCTACGAGCGCTGGTCGAGCGTTGCGCTAACCGATGTGGAAGCGTTGCATAAACTGGTGCACGAAGTGCTGGGGCACGACTCGTTCTGGGAGCAGGATTTGTTGCGCCTGGGTAATTTTCCGGATCGGGTGGCGCACCACCTGGCCCAGTTCGGGAAGCAGGGAGTGCGGGCCACACTTCAGCAATTAGTCTCATGAGCGCCCCAGCTGACTTGCGCGTAACGCTGGTGCAAACCGCGGTGCACTGGCATAGTATCGAGGCCAACCTGGCCATGCTCGAAGAAAAGCTGTGGCAGCTAGACGGGCCGACCGACTTGGTGGTGCTGCCCGAGATGTTTACCACTGGCTTCACCAACGCCGCCCCCACCCTGGCCGAGCCGATGAACAGCCGCACCTTCCGGTGGATGCGGCAGATGGCGGCTCAGCTGCAAGCGGTGCTGACGGGCAGCTACATCGTCCGTGAAAATAACCTTTTTTATAATCGACTGCTGTGGATGGAACCCAACGGCAGCTTCGCTCACTACGACAAACGTCATTTGTTCCGGCTCTCAGACGAGCAATCGGTCTACACGCCGGGCAGCGAACGACTGATCGTTTCCTGGAAAGGATGGCGGATATGTCCGCTGATCTGCTACGACCTGCGGTTTCCGGTGTGGTGTCGTAACCAAGTGACCGACGACGGAACTTTAGCTTACGATCTGCTGCTGAGCGTAGCCAACTGGCCCGCCGTGCGCTCGGATGCCTGGATGACGCTGTTGCGCGCCCGTGCCATTGAGAACCAGAGCTACGCGCTGGGCGTGAACCGGGTGGGCACCGATGGCAACGGAATTGATTACGACGGCAACTCGGTGGCGATGAACGCTGAGGGGGATATTCTGGAGCGCCGGGTGGATGAAGAAGCGCTGCTTATCGTGACAATTTCGTACAAAGAACTACAAGAACAGCGTGAGCGGTTTCCGGTGCATTTGGATGCGGATCGGTTTTCGCTCGATTTTGGAGGTAAGTAGGAGTCTGTCATGAAATTCTGTCTGAACATCATGAATGATGTTCTTACAATTTGCGGGGAAGTGCTTATATTGGCGCTTCAATCCTTCATGGGGTGTTAGCTCAGTTGGTTTAGAGCGCTGCCTTGACAGGGCAGAGGTCATTGGTTCGAATCCAATACGTCCCACTTTCCCATTTTTTTTGAGATTTACCTCCTTTTAGCCTAATTAGGCGGGGTAAATTGTAAACGAGTGGTCGATTCGCTATTTTGACGGTAGACTGTAACGCCATGCAAAGCACCCTAGAATCAAAGCTTACTTCCCAGAAAATCCCCCGCTCACTCATTTATGAGGAGATGGACGGTGAGCCTATCTATTACCGTGGTTACCAGGATGTCCTGGATAAGAAAAAAACTTTAGACGATATTATGGGAAGTAGCAGTTTGCAAGCAGCCATTATTGATGTGTTGCTTAGATATTTGTATACTCAAGTTGATCAGAAGGCGTACAAGTTTTTCACCAATGAAGCTGGTTTACATCTGGCAAAAGGAAACAACGTAGCCTCCGACATTGCTATTTACAATAGATCTATGCTCAAGAACTTCAAGTACGACGATCACTACTTTAAGATTCCCCCGGCGGTCGCCGTAGAAATAGATACGAAAGCTGATCTAAGCGTTATGAAATGGGAAACGTATCTGAAGAAGAAAACAGAAAAACTCCACGCGTTCGGGGTCAAAAAAATCATCTGGATTCTTTCGGCTACGCAGCAAGTGATTATTGCCGAGCCCGAGCAGGACTGGTTCATTCGCGACTGGCACAAGTCTGTGGAAATTTTGCCAGACCACACTATTAACCTGGGTGAGATGCTCAGGTCTAGTGGGGTGGAGTAGCTAAAAATCTCCCTGTTCACTCTTTAAAGCATACCCCAAACAATTTGCATAAGCCCTGCTGTGTTCTTGAGCATTGGTGCTTCTATTGTCAGGTATTTTTTTCCTTCTTAATAACTTCCTCTATCTGGAGCTTTACTTCTGGAATTTTGTTCTTCACTACATCCCAGACAATAGCGTAGTTAATACTCATATAATCGTGAATCAATCGGTCTCGCATACCAGCCATATTCCGCCATGCGATAGCAGACCATTTTATTTTTATATCTGCCGGTATCTTCTTGGTAGCCTCTCCAATAACCTCTAAGCTTCTCACTAAAGCTCGTTTTTTTGTTTCGTCTTTTAATATTTCAGATTCTTTCGTTTCGTCCTTTACAACTGACATAATGTATTTGCACTCCTCTAATATGTGCTGCAAATACGCTAGTTCGGGTTTAGACGTACTCTACCTCTCTCAGAATACTAGGCCCAACGTAAGGACTAAGTCCATTTTTGGTTACTATCTCTACCTTCTCATCCTTAAAAACCTTCTCAAGGAAGTCGTATAGGTTCATTAGATTGTCAAAGTTTTCAGCCCCCTCCTGAAAATCAACTAACAAATCTATATCACTTGTCTCATGCTGTTGGGAACGTGCATAGGAGCCAAACAAACCAACTTCTTTCACCCCAAAAGCGCAAATTTCTATCCAATGGCTTGTTAGCAGTGCCTTAATTTGTTCCTTACTTGTCACTTTCTTGAATTTTAAATGGTGTACGAATTTCAACAGTTCTGGTTTAGTCATCTGCTTTTCAACGCCCGCCCCGCCGTCAACACCACCCGAATCTCATCATAACTAATGGATTCGTCCAGCGCCATTTTTAGGGTTTTGAGTGATGACTGGCCGTGCACCGCCATGGCTTTCTTAATCTGCTCGATCCGATCAGCCTCCACCAGTTGCTCAGCCTCGATTTTACCGTCGGCCAGGTAGGGCATCAGATGGCCGTAGATGGTGTTCGTGGTGAAACCCCGGGTCTGGGCCACTTCTTCTACCGTCCGGCCTTCCTGAAATAGATCGAAGCTTGCCTGTTTGGTATCGCTTACCCGCGTCGCAGAACGCGTAGCGCGACGACTGGCCCGACGCGCATTCTCTATCCGCGACTCCTGGCCGTGCATTTCGGCGTAGCTCCGGATCACCTCCAGGAACGCCGCGCCGTACTTGCCAATCTTCACTTCGCCAAAACCGCTGATGCGGGGTAAGTCTTCTTCTCGCAGGGGTAGGTAGGTGGCCAGCTCGTGCAGCGTGGCATCGGAGAAAATCACGTAAGCAGGCACGTTCTCGTCGCGGGCCAACTGTAGACGGCGCGCCTTGAGCTGGTTCAGCAGTTCTTCTTCCAATGGCTGCTGATTGCCCATCGTTGTTTGTTCTTCGCGTTCGCTCACGCTCTCGATCAGCATCACCCGTTCTTCGCCACGCAGCACCGGTCCGCTTTTTTCGGTAAGCTTCAGGATTGGGAACTGCCCGTCATCTTTGCGCAGGTAGTCCAGATGCAGCAGGTCGTCCAGGTAGCGGCGCCAGTCTTTTTTGCTCAGGTCGGACCCCACTCCGTAGGTTTTGAGCTGCTTGTGCTGATCCCAAATTTTTTCGGACTTGGAGCCCCTCAAAAAGTCGATCACGTAGGTGATTCCGAAGCGTTCGTCCAGACGGGCCACGGCCGACAAAGCTTTCTGGGCAATCACGGTGCCGTCGAATTTTTGGTAGTCGGTTTGGCATACGTCACAGTTGCCGCATTCGTCGGAGGCTTCTTCCCCGAAGTAGTTGAGCAAGTACTTACGCCGACAGGTGCGCAGTTCGCCGAAGTTGGCCATCTCCTGCAGCTTACGCCGCATGATTTCGCTCTGCGCTTCGTTGCCGTCTACTTCCACAAAACCTTGCAACTTCATGATGTCGGCGTAGGAGTAGAACAGCAGGGCGTCGCTCGGTAGTCCGTCGCGACCCGCCCGGCCCGTTTCCTGGTAGTAGCCTTCAATGTTTTTCGGCACATCCATGTGCACCACGTAGCGTACGTTCGACTTGTTGATGCCCATGCCGAAGGCGATGGTAGCCACCACAATTTTCACCTCGTCGCGCAGAAACATTTCCTGATGCCGTTCCTTCACCTCGGCCGACAGTTTGGCATGGTAGGGCACCGCCTGAAAACCATCACTGTTCAGTCGGTCAGCTATGTCTTCGGTGGAGGCCCGCGATAGCACGTAAATGATTCCCGATTCTTCGCGACGGGTTGCCAGAAAGTCCAGCAGCTTGTTGTAGCTGCCTCGCTTGGGAGTTACTTGATACGTGATGTTGGCCCGGTTGAAGCTGGACACAAACACCTGCGGCTTGTTAAGCTGCAAGCGCTCCAGAATGTCTTTCCGGGTGAGTGGGTCCGCGGTGGCCGTCAGGGCAATGGTGGGCACTCCTAAGGTTTGGCGCACTTCGGACAACATGCTGTACTCCGGCCGAAAATCGTGACCCCACTGCGAGATGCAGTGCGCTTCGTCAATGGCTAATAGGGACACGTTCAGCTCTTTCAAGAAAGACAGAAACCGATTCTCTGAGCCAATCAGGCGTTCTGGAGCCACGTAGAGCAACTTGATTTCTTGGTCTCGTAGCGACTGAATCACCTCAGACTGCTCATCGGGAGCCATGCTTGAATTTAGGTAAGCGGCCGCAATGCCGTTCACCCGCAAGGCATCCACTTGGTCTTTCATTAACGAAATAAGGGGTGAAACCACCAACGTCAGTCCAGGCAGCATCAGGGCCGGGATCTGATAACACAGCGACTTGCCCCCGCCGGTAGGCATTAGCACCAGCGCATCCTGCCGGTTCATGATCCTCTCAATAATCTTCTGCTGCTCAAATCGGAATTGTTGATACCCAAATCTATCCCGAAGAACATCAATGGCTTTTACTGTCTTTACCATAGGCCTTTGATCATTATTTTTCAAACGGTCGTTCATAAAAATAACAATTCCGTTTAAAAAATCCGCACTTTTATCTAATAACTGACCATTTTTACCGACGCTGAATATTTTGTTTCAAAGCGACAATTTTGAACAAATATTCATTTTCGTTTCATTGTCTTATGATGAATGTTGTACCAAGCGATTTAGTTATTTATATTGAAGTCGCCCCGCAGCTTGCGAAAACGCTTGCGCACGTCGGCCACGTAAATGCTTCCCGGATAATCGGTTAAAAATTTGGTGTATAGCTCCATCGCTCGGTTTTCATCTTTTAACTGCTCTTCGTAAATCTTCCCTTCCATAAACAGCGCGTCGTCTCCTAATATATCCTGAGGATAGGAAGCAATGATTTTTTCTAAATCGCTGAGCGATTGTTCAAATTTTCCTAAACGTAAGTTCACCTTGGCTTCCAGCCAGTATATTTCGTCGGTGAGGGGGTGTTGTGGATACAAGCGTAGCATGCTATCTAATTGCTGCAGAGCCTTCCGGGGTTGATTCTGGAACAACAGCAATTCTACTTCGGCGTAGGATTTCATCGCCGACCCGGTAGTATCAAAGGCGGTGTTGTTCTGGATCAGTAAACTAAGGTTCATGGCGTCGTTCGCGATCTCGCGGGTGGTGGCTTCTTTCAGCACATCCAAGTGCCCCTTAGCCAACTCAAAGTTACCCCGGTAGTACGACAGCTTGCCGTTGCGCAGTTTTGCTTCGTAGCCCACCAGCTCCTCTTTGTTGGCTTTTTCTACTTGGGCGTAGAGCAGGGTTGACTCCCAGGGCTCGTTCAACAGCAAATAGATGTCACCCATATCTAATTTGCACTGGGCCCGCAACTCCTCGCTGGCCTTGGGATGATCGGCCACTTGCTTTAGAATATCGATGGCCGCACTTTTCTCGTCTTCATAGAATGCGTATAGGTTTGCCTGGCTGCGCATGGCTTCCAGGGTAGTCACGTTCAGTCCTACGGGCGATTTGCGGCTTTCGTCGATAAATTCCTGGTAGTCGCTAATGAGCGTAGCAATCTCCTTTTGGTCGACGGGGAAGCGATTCTTGACCAGTTGCTCACGAGCGCTGATCTTATTGCGCCGCGCCACGGCATAGTTTCGAGTGCGGGGATACTTATCCACCACGTAGTCGTACATCTTCAGCGCGTTCTCGTAGTCGCGGTTCTCCAGGGCAATACCAGCCACTTCCATCACTCGATCGCCATCGGTGCGGTTGCGTCGGTCCAGGGCTCGGGCTTGCATGAAAGCCCCGTAAAAGTTTTTCTGCTGCAGCTGCACCCAAATCAATAGTTCGTTGTAGAGCGGATTGTTGGGGCTCTGCTGCACTTTGTCGAGCAACATGACCGACAGGCTATCCAAGTCACCTTCTTCGGTGAGCGCGCTCTGAAGCACGTTCTTCACGTAACCCATCCGGGCCGGGTCCTCATCGGCGTAGGTGAGGTACGCTTCAATCATATTGTCTCGCTCGTTGGTGCGTTGGTAGATGTTCGCCAACTCCAGGGCATAGAGTCCGTCGTCGTCACCGGCGGCCCGTCCGGCCTGGTACACCGCAATGGCCCGGTCGATTAAATCGTTGCGCACCAGGTGACTGGCGACCACCCGAATTTTGTACGGGTCATTCATGGCCTCTTGTATCACTTCCGAAAAGTAGCGTTCCGCGTCTTCCGCTTCGCCCCGACGCAGGCTAATCACTCCCGCATCCAGGCGGTACACCATGTTGTCTGGAAACTGCCGTACGGTTTTTTTGATGTACTTACTCGCTTCTTCCAGGTAACCATTATCGATCAGCAGACGAACGTAGCGGGTGTGCACTAGCGCAACGTTGTCTTTTTTACGAACCAGCTCATCGTAGAGGCTTTTTGCCTTTTCCACTTCGCCTTGATCGTCGTATTGCTGGGCTAACGCCACCTTTTCGGCGTCTTGAGCGCGTAATCCGGTCATGTTAGCCCAGGTTAGCAGGATGATAACCCATGTTATTTTGTGGTTCATATTTCTGAATTGTTTAGGAACTACGTTATGCACTAACCTAATGTATTATTAATTTATTATTCTTTCGAAACTATTACTAACTACTAGTTGGTGAATATGTGGATAACCTTTTCCACACCGGTGAATTATTTGCTTGTGTGAATAACTCCACTAATTATTTACAAGTTATGAACATACTTATCCACAATTAGTAAGCTGTCAATCAGCAAGTTAGGTTAAATTACTAAAAATGTTAACTAATTTGTGGATAACTCTTGTTGAGATTGTCAGTGTGCATAACCTTGTTGATAACTAAGCTTTTCGAGTGAGTAACTTCCGTTTAACAACCCATGAAACAATTCGAGTGGATAACCGGGTTGCTATTCACCAGTTATCATCGAGTTATCAACATCTTATTCACTCGATGCGGTGAATAAGGTGGTTGTGTTCACGTCCACGTCGTTGATCTCCCAGTTTTCGGGCACCACGATCTCTTTCGGAAACAAAAATACCGGCTCCGGCTCTTCATTGCGCAGCACGTTTCCATCTTGCCAGACCCCATCATTGTTGCGATCTACCAGAATGCGCAACTGATACGTATCAGGACGAATTCCTCTAAACGTGTAGGCCACGGGGTTTTTTTGCTCTTCGATTACTTTATAACTTTTATCGATCAACTGTAAGAAGTAATTCTCGTAGGGGACGTCCACCCTACCGCTTAGCGTCCCTAACTTCTCAGGATTTTTAAAGGTATAGCGTTGGATGATCGCCTCACTGCTGTCTTGCTCCACACTCATAAAACTGCCGGGGGCGGCGTAGAAGTTGAGTGCTTTCAAATTCTCGCCGACGGCGCGACGGTCGGGCCGTACGGTGGGTGGTGTCGGCCGAATTACCAGCGTATCCGCGGTGTTGCGGATGAGTTGAGCCACCTGCGCTTTGTCTTCTAGGGTGCTCACTGAGTCTTGCAACCGCTGCACCGTGGCATCGCGACTGGCGTTGAGCAACGTACGTAGCAATCTTCGCTGGTCCTCGAGGTTGGTAGCGGAGCGCAGACTATCCAAGTAAACCGTTGACTGTTGCTGCCGTTGCTCCCGCACCACACTATCGTTTCGCTGTTGGTAAAATACCACACTGTCGATGAGTTGAGCACGATCAATGGGGATTGTAATGGTTACTTGATCGAGTTGATCATTCCAATTGAGGGCCGTGGCGTAATCAATAGGCAGATAATACAGGGTATCGTAACTCACCAGAATGCTATCGGTTTTAACGTTGATTATTGGTTTATTGAACCGAATCTGACTTTCAATAGAGTCTTCAACCGCATCGCTGCCCACCGAAAAGTTTGTTGTTAGTGCTTCGGGTTTCCGACGACTGCTGGCAAACCGCACGTAGAACACGCTATCGCGCACCGCTTGTTCGGTAGAATCGATGGCAGTCAGCACGGTTCGCAGGCTATCTTGCCGCAGGGTGTTGTATACCCGAATCAACTTTTGTTCATCCTGAAAATTGTGATACAGGTAGCGCGTACTGTCCGTCGTATTGATCACCAGCGAGTCTACTAATTGCTTGGTTTTACTCTCTACATCAGTTGGGTCAACCGCTAACAAATAGCTGCTCAGTCCTTTGTTGAACTTGAACTCATAATACTGACCGGTGGATCGACTGCTTTGCAGCACCAGGGGCTCCGCGTTTTTTCGGGTAATGGGTATATCAAGGGCGGCCAGATCAGGTTGTTGAACAGAATCGCCCAACGCACGGACTTCCGGGTCAACAACCCCGATGAACAGCGTATCGGCCAAAAATCCGTACGGCTCCTTGTTGGTCTCAATCTTCAGGTTACTGTTTGCATCCGCGTAGGTATAGACTCTGTACAGTCCCGGTTTTATGTACCGAATGGTATAGTTTCCTTCTTCGTCGGTTTTGGCGAAGTACCGCGGTGGGCCGGTGAAGGCATCCAGCGTGTCCCGCGTATCGTACAGGGTGACGATCGCTTCTTCCACCGGCTGCTGGGTGAGTAGTTGGCGAATGGTGCCTTGCACTTTAAATGAATCAATGTAGTCGCCGGTACTAAACGCCGCCACGGCGTTTGTTGCTTTGTTTCCTTCGGATAAGTCCTGAATTGCTTCCCCAAAGTTGAAGGTATACGTAGTGCTATCCAGCAAATCCTCTTCTAACTTAATATATAGCTTGTTCTTTTTGATGTAGAAGTCATACTCTTCTACCGGGGGTGTGATGATAAGTTCCTTTTTGAGGTTACGAGCCTCAATCAACTCATCAAATTCTAGCTCAATTTCATCTCCGGTATAATTTACCGCCTCTAGTTCGGGAATCATGCGCACCAGGGTTGGAGGAATGGTATCCTTTTCACCCCCCGTAGGAACTCCCTGCCGGGCGCACGATCCGAGAAGAATTAGGGTAATGCAGCCAATGAGCGGCCAAATCTGATTCGTACGCATGAGGTTGTGGTTGTTTAAATCAGAACGTTGAATGGGCTCATTGCTTGCCCAGAAAAAAGCCTGTTTTGTTTTCACAGAACAGGCTTCAGCCTCCTTAAATCTCCTTGAATTTTATTTGCCGAGGTAAATCATTACCACCGATACATCGGCGGGTGATACCCCGCTAATCCGGGCCGCTTGTCCCAGGGTTGCGGGTCGCACCTTTTTCAGTTTTTCCTGAGCTTCTGAGGAAAGGGCGGGAATCGCAGTATAATCAAGCGAGGCCGGAATTTGATACCCTTCCAGGCTTTCTACCCGCTCAGCGTGAAGGCGTTCTTTATCAATGTACGTCTCGTACTTGGTGACAATTTCTACTTGTTCCAGGCCATCTGCGGCAAATGCGTTAAAGTAATCATTAAGCTTTGGGTCTAACGACCTTAGTGTATCTATAGAAATCTCCGGACGTTTCAGCAGCTGTTTCACGGATATCTTTTCTTTGATGGTAGCCGTAGACAGGGCATCCAAATGCTCGTTGATGTCATCGGGGGCAGCTTTCATCTGCTGGATGTCGTGCATCACCTGCGCCACCGCATTTTGTTTGTCGAACACCTTTTCCAGCCGTTGATCGTCGATCAGCCCGAGCTGGTGGGCTTGCTGGCTCAAGCGAAGGTCCGCATTGTCTTGCCGCAGCAGTAGTCGAAACTCGGCTCGCGAGGTGAACATGCGGTAGGGCTCATCGGTGCCCTTGGTGATCAGGTCGTCAATGAGTACTCCAACGTAGGCTTCGGAACGTTTCAGCACCAAAGATTCCTGGTCATTCACCTTTTGGTGAGCGTTGATGCCAGCCATCAAGCCCTGGGCGGCGGCCTCTTCGTATCCGGTGGTTCCGTTGATCTGTCCGGCAAAAAACAGATTTTTTACCCCTTTTGTCTCTAGCGATAGCTTGAGTTGAGTCGGCGGAAAGTAGTCGTACTCAATGGCGTAGCCCGGGCGGAAAAACTTAGCCTGCTCGAACCCGGGAACGTGGCGGATGGCACTCAGTTGCACTTCTTCGGGCAGAGAGGTAGAAAAGCCATTAACGTATACCTCGATGGTATCCCAGCCTTCGGGTTCCACAAAGATCTGGTGTCGATCGCGCTCCGCAAAGCGATTGATCTTATCCTCGATTGACGGACAGTACCGCGGGCCTTGTCCCCGGATGCGCCCGTTGAACATGGGTGATCGGTCGAAGCCGGTGGCTAAGATTTCGTGCACCCGCGGGTTGGTGTAGGTGATATGGCAACTGCGCTGGTTTGTCACGGGATTGGTATCCGTATAGGAGAACTTACCCGGATTCTCATCCCCCCGCTGCTCCTCCATTTTGCTATAATCCAGGGTGCGGCCATCTACGCGGGGTGGAGTTCCGGTTTTCATCCTACCTGACTCAAACCCCAGGCTCACCAGTTGTTCGGTGAGTCCTTGTGATGCCCGTTCGCCCGAGCGTCCTCCTCCCATTTGTCGATCCCCGATGTGGATGAGTCCGTTCAGAAACGTGCCATTGGTAAGCACCACACTGCGTGACTTAATTTCCAGTCCGAGCTGCGTTTTTACGCCGGTGGCTCTTCCATCTTCTACAATAATTTCTGTTACCATTTCTTGCCGAAAATCCAGCGTGGGAATGCGTTCTAAGGCGAGCCGCCACTCTTCTCCGAAGCGGGCGCGGTCGTTCTGCGTGCGCGGACTCCACATGGCCGGACCCTTAGAGCGATTCAGCATACGAAACTGGATCGTAGAATTATCGGACACAATCCCCGAATAGCCACCCAGTGCGTCAATCTCCCTTACAATCTGTCCTTTAGCTACTCCCCCCATCGCGGGGTTACAGGACATTTGGCCAATTTTTGTCATGTCCATGGTAATCAGCAAAACCCTGGAGCCCATGGTTGCGGCGGCAGCGGCCGCTTCGTTGCCCGCGTGCCCTGCTCCTACTACTATAACGTCGTACTCTTGCATCGTATTAAATAATGTTTCACGTGGAACACTAGCGTGAAATAAGAATTTCACGCAAATCACTGAGGTATTGATCTTCAAGCTGTCGCATGAGTCGCTGCCCAGATTCAGTATCGTCGCCGTAACCAAGCAGGTGAAGCAGTCCGTGAACCATCACCCGATTTAATTCGAGGGAGACTGAAAAGTTAAACTGACTACTGTTGTCTACCACCCGATCATAACTGATGTAGACATCACCCGCAATAGGTTCGGTTGGATGATCCCGATGATCAAACGTGATAACATCCGTATAGTAGTCATGATTCAGATACTGCTGATTGAGACAAAGAAGGTAATCATCGGAACAAAAAATATAATTAAGTTCGGCGATGGTAACACCCTCGGATCTAGCTACTGCATCGAGCCAATGGTTCACAGACGGCGGGTCGGTAAGGGAGAAAGAAACGTCTTCCACAAAAAAGTGAATCATCCGTTAATGTAGAAAACTAGTTCCACCGTGCAGCCCTGGTTATGAAAAGAAACCTCATCGCACAGATGCTTCATAAGAAATATGCCCCGCCCGCCCGGTTGCTCAAGGTGCTCAGGAGCCGTAGGATCAGGAAGATTATGAAAGTCGAAGCCACTGCCTTCGTCCTGAACGTGGAAAACGATAGCGCTGTCTTTCAACTCAAGGGTAAGGTGAACATTTTTCTTAACGTCACCTCGGTTACCGTGCCGGATGGCGTTGTTTACCGATTCGGTAACAGCAACAATGATATTGCCGTAGATGTCATCCGTCAGGTGATAGGCATCCTTCGCATTATCAATAAAACTTTCTATCATACGAACGTTGTCGGTCAACGAAGGTATCTGAATTGAAATAGCATCCATGTCAATTAAGGCGTTTGAAATACTCGTTGGCTTCGTTTTTATAGTAAGGATTGAGTCTAACCGGCACCGTTTTCAGTAGTTCGATTTCTTGCTCCTTCAGTTTTATATACTCATCAAAGCGCTCTAGGGTTCGCTGTTCGTAATCTTCTTCGGCAGTTTCTCCCTTGCGCTGATTATCCAATTCTTGTTCGCGCATCGACTCTTCGGCCTTCAACAAGCGAGACATAATCTGCTTCTGACGCTCAATAAGCTCCTGGGTGAGCTGTTTATTCACCAGGTCCTGCTCGGTTTCCTCCATCTTTTTGGCTAACTCATCCCCAGAGCCCCCGCCCCCCTCCGAATCTTCTTCGCCCTGCATTTCTTGCATTGCTTGCCGAATTTTCTCCTGCTGCTGCGCCAGCTTAGCCAGTTCCTCAGACAAAACGCGCCCTGACTTACCGCTCTTTTTCAAGTCCTGAATTTCTTGGTTCAGTTGCTTCTGCAATTCGCTTAGGTTCATATTCGACCGGGTGTTGCCCTGCTTCTGCTGGGGGTTGCCCATCGCATCGGCCATTTGCTGTTGCATCTGACCGAGCACATCGTTGAGCAACAACGCCAGGTTATTGATAGAAGTCATGGCAAACTGTTGTTCGCCAATGGCTTTGTACTGCTGTCGCTCCCGCAGTGATTCTACGCTACCCTCCATGTATTTGTTCATATCCTTCACCTCGCGGGTCACAAACGACTGAATCTGAAACACCCGCTCGGCCAGGGCTAACAGGCTGTCCTCAATGATCTGAGCATCGTCCATGAGCTTAAGTTGCTCCTGCGATAGGTCGATAAAGCGGGGGTCGTTCTGCTGCACCTCCCGAAAGTCTTTCATCACCTTTTCCTGATCAAAAGATAGGGTGATCAGGTTGTCCAGAATGTTGCGCAGGTTATCCATATTCTCTTGCAACGATTCCATTTCCATGCTTTGCTGCATTTGCTGCATCTTCTGCGCCATTTGCTGCATCTGCTGGGCACTTTTCTGCTGCGACTTCTGTGCTTTGCTTCGTTTTTTCTCGTCCAAGGCTTCCTTAGCTTTTTGCTGCTCCTGTTGAGTCTGCTCCTGATCTTCGGACATGTCTTGCATTGGGGATGGGT
The DNA here is from genome assembly GCA_965217305.1 of Cyclobacteriaceae bacterium. Taxonomy (GTDB): domain Bacteria; phylum Bacteroidota; class Bacteroidia; order Cytophagales; family Cyclobacteriaceae; genus Tunicatimonas. Next base: position 1,231,705 of record CBDCHN010000011.1, on the reverse strand, counting down.
TTTTTAGGTCTTGATTCATTTCTTCCATCTCCTTCATGTCTTGCTGGAGGTCCTCGAAATCTTTGTTTAGTTCTTCCTGCTGTTGGCTCAAAGAATCAGTTTGATTCTCTTTGTTTTCAGTTTCTTCGGCCAATTGCTGTTGTTCTTCGGCCAGTTCGCTCAACTGTTGTTCCACATCATCCAGCTTCATGTCGAACTTCATCCGCTTGAAAAGCTCAAGGGCCCGCTCCAGTTCTTCCTCTAGGTTTTGTTCCTGGTCGTCTATCTGCTGAAGTTTTTCCTGAACCTGATCAATATCCTGCTGTTCATCCAGAAGTTTGCGCAGCTCTTCGTACATTTTCTTGGTTTCTTCGTCCAGCAGTTCATCCATCAGATTTTGCAGCTGGCTAATTTGCTTCTGCATCTTCTCGTCGCGCTCATCAAACTGCTCACGTTGTTGGTTCAGCGATTCGTTTTGCTTCTGTAATTCTTTAAGTTGTTTCTCTAACGCTTCGCGCTGCTTAAGAATGTCCTCCAGCTTTTCCTTATCCTGCCAGTTGAGATCCTTCTTCCCCCGAAGCTTTTTTTCCAAATCATCGACTGATTGCTCCAGTTGCTCGGCCTGCTGCACGGTTTTACTGATCTGCGACTCTGTATCGGCCGAAGACTTATCCAAATTTTCCTTAATAACTTGCTTATCGGGCACCTGGAATACGTAAGAAGCCGTCTTGGCTGACTTATAACCGTTGATAGCATCGTTATCCCAAACCTTTAAATAGTACCGAATTTTGTCTCCGGGCTTCAACTGCAGCGTGTCCACCTTCCACTGGTGATAGTAGCTTTGGTTATTTAGCTTACGATCCAGAGGCAGATCGTAGGCTTGGTACTTTGGGGGAGCGTCCGATGGGTCATCGCTCGACTCAAAACGATAAAACAGAGCCAGACGGGCCAGTCCGTAGTCGTCGGAAACGTTGCCGCCCAGCACCAAAAATTGAAAGAGCGTAGTGTCCTGAAACTGGTCCAGAGTGATCTCCGGACGGCGATCCGGAATCACATCCAGAAAGTAGCGGATCTTCTGCTGGTTACTGCTGTACTGATTTTTGAGATCAATTTGATAGTGATCAGCTGCTAGGGCTTGTTTCTTAAAAGAAAAAGATTTGTCACCATTGGGCGGCAAGGCGTGCCGCTCCTGACTCTTTTCGAAGGTAAGCGTAACACTATCCGCCGCCAGGGTTCCAAACTGCCACGAAACCTGGGTGCCCTCCGGCACCTGAAGGTTGCCCACGTTTTGCAGACGCTCATCCTGGCGCTGCAAATAATCCGGGTAGTCGAGAAAAACGTTGAAGTTTTTTAGGTTGGGGCGATCCACCACCGTGATGTCGTAGGCTGCACTAGAAAAACCAGCCGCTTCAATCTGATAACTGGTGTTGCGTTGCAGGTTTTGAAACACGTGTTCGTACACTCCTGCCTGGTTGGCGATCATTCTAAACCGCCGTCCCGAAGCGCTGAGGTACACCTTGTCGGGCAACGAATGTCCGGTTAGCCGAAGCCGTACCGGAAAGTCTTCGTTCTTAAAGGCAATCGCCGATCCGGTCTCTACGTCAAACGAAAAGGGCGCTTCGGGGCGATAGTCTTTCCTGAAATTAACAATGCGGGTAGTGCCTTCTGAAAAGAACTGGGGAACAAACAGCAGCAACACCACAATGGCCGCCGTAGGAATAGCCAGGTAGCGCAGGTAGCGCAGATTGTTTTTTAGGTCGATGGCCAACGGAAATGACACCACCGAAAGCTGCCGAATGCGGTGAGCAATACTGGCTAGCACCAGAGAATTGTCGGCCTGAGAACTCGCGCGGTTCAGCTGCACCATGTTAAGTAACTTGTCCTCTACGTCTGAGAAGTGACTGCCTACCCGTCGGGCAGCTTCTTCGTCGCTCATCTGTCGACTAGGAAAGGCAAGTCGAAGCAGCGGGGCCAGCACCCATCGATACAGGAAGAAGAAGAAAACCAACACGAACAGAGCCAGAAGAGCAGCCCGCCCAATAGAATTCAATCGGGCGGTGTACTCAATAGAATTCAACAGTAGATAAACCGATAGTAAAATCGCTCCGAAGTAGATACTGCCCTTCAGCAGTTGATTCAAGTAAAACTTGCGCTTGTATCGGTGCAGTTGCTGTAAAATGCGGTTGAAATCGGATGATGCTTGAGCCATGTTGTGGTTCTTTTGAGCGTAAATAATTCTTTAGTTCGTCTGCAAATTTAGCACCACCGGACAGTGGTCCGAGTGCATGACCGACGGCAAAATTGAGGCCCCCGTCAGCGCGCCTTGCAGCGGATCGGTCGCCATATGGTAATCGATGCGCCAGCCCAGATTTTTGGCTCGGGCCCCGGCTCGGTAACTCCACCAACTGTACTGATGCGGTTGGTCGTTGAAGTGCCGAAACGTATCCACAAAACCCGAGTCAATAAACTGCGTGATCCATTCTCGTTCCTCGGGCAAAAATCCGCTACAGTTTCTGTTTCTCACCGGATCGTGGATGTCAATCGGACGGTGGCAAATGTTATAGTCGCCGCTAATGATTAAACGGGGTTTTTCCTGTTTTAGGTGATCGATGTACTGATAAAAATCGCTGAGCCACTGCATTTTAAACTGCTGTCGCTCGTCGCCCATCGTTCCCGAAGGCATGTAGACGCTTATCAGGGAAAAACCGGCAAAATCGGCCCGAATAATCCGCCCCTCCCGGTCGTATACCGCCGTACCGCAACCGTAAGCCACGTGTTCCGGACGGTGCTTGGTCAGAATCGCCACCCCGCTGTATCCCTTGCGCGAGGTGGCCTCCATCCAGTACACGTGATAGCCCAACGCGGTGAAGTCCTCCAGATTAGCCTGTTCCAGAGATGCTTTCACTTCCTGCAAGCAAATCATGTCCGGATTTTCCTGCGCCAGCCACCCCAGAAACCCTTTCCGGATGGCCGCGCGAATGCCGTTCACGTTGTAGGAAATGATTTTCATCTACAGGGCCAGGTCGAACTCTTGGGTGAAATAATCGATGGTGTGCATTTTAAGCAACTTCTCTTGCTCCAGCAAATCGAAATGCGGCAACTTTTTAATCAGTTTCCAGTGGGGCCAGCCCGCTTCGTCGGTGCCCTCCAATTCGTAAAACCCGGACAGCGACAGCACCTTACAAATGGCAATGTGCATCAGGTCTTGCTTTTCTTCTTTAGAAAAACGTTGCAGCCCCCTACCCAACTCCTGCACCCCAATCAGAAAAAGCACCGCGTTGAGGTCGGCAGGGCGTTTACCAATGCGCACTTCCAACTCGTTCAGCAAGTTGCTCCACTGCCTCTCAAGTGATAAATCTTTTTGATACATAGAAAAGGTTAATCAAGCCAGGTATCCCGCCAGTTGCCCAAAATCCTTACTTCTGTGGGCTCAAACCGTAAACGAGTTATACGAGCGTTCGCAAACCGCGTATCTTGGGATGTAGTTACTATACGCGTTCTTGTGCTAAATGATTTTGTTTCGTTATTATTTCCGCGCTGCTGCCTGATTAGCAACGCCCCGCTGGCCCGGGGCGAGCAGCACGTGGCGATGGCGGCCGTCCAGAAACTGCCCCGCTTCGATCAGCAACTTCCACCCGAAGCGCTGCGACGGCAACTCTACACCTTTGCTCCGGTGCAACACGCCCTGGCCTATTACAAGTTCGCCAAGCACGGCGGAGTGCAGCGCTTGCTGCATCACTTAAAGTATAAGAACTGTCCGGAAGTCGGCGAACTAGCCGGGATGTGGTTTGCTCACGCGATAAAGAGCGCCGGACTTTACGAATCGGTTGATTTGCTGGTTCCTGTTCCATTGCACGTAGCCAAACAACGCCGCCGTGGCTACAACCAGTGCGACCATATTGCGAAGGGAATGGCAAAAGTGCTGGAAATACCCTGGAGTGCTGGGGTGCTGACCAAGCCAAAGCATACCCAATCGCAAACCCGCAAAAGCCGGTGGGAGCGCGCTGAAAACGTGGCGCAGGGGTTTAAGGTGGCTGATGCCGCCGCGGTTGCCGGTCTTCGCGTACTGTTGGTAGACGATGTGATGACCACGGGGGCAACGCTGGGAGTGGGCGCTAAAATTCTGCTGGAGGGCGGCGCCCGGGAGGTAAGCATCGCGGCACTGGCGGCGACGCAGTGACGGGCACAACCGCCGGGTACTACCACAGAAGCCCCAATTGAAAAGCAAAAAAGAGTAAGACGGTCGCTCCGGCGACCACTTTGTTATCGCTACGCATCGGGAGCAAAGCAAAAACCAAGCACAGAATCAGTATCCAGGTGATAAAAAAGCGGTAGCCTTGGTACACTCCGTAGGCGGGTTTCACCCGGTAAACGTTGGGCGCTCCAAATTCCACCCACAAGATTATCCTGAGCCAGGGAGTGACGACCACGGTCGCTTGGTCACCCGGCTGAACCCGACTGATGTTCTCGTAGTTGGCCGAAAGCACCTGCCGTCGAAAATGCACCCGCACGTGCTGGCCCGTCATTGCCTGATGCCCGTAGGATACAGAAGTTACCCGATTAAGAAACGCTCGAGGGGGCAACTGATGATCCAAAGTGAACAAAAGTTCGGTGACTGCTACTAGAGAAACGACCACCACCAGCACGCGGTTCACCCGGAGGGCGGCTGCTAGGCGAAGCCGGAGTCGTTCCTCAGCTTGTTGATCGGCGAACTGCCGCGCCGCCTGGCGACGGCGTTCGTACTCGTCGTCAAAATGATTACGATCATGAGTAGGGAGCGGCGGCGTGAAATCAGGTTTGGTTAAAAACCGGTAAGCCTCGGCAATTTCAACGAAGCGCTCGTGCGCGTGGGGATCATTAGAGCGGTCGGGATGATTCTGCTTAGCCAAACGGCGATAGGCGCGCTTAATCTGATGTTCGGTAGCGCCAGTTGGCAAATGAAGAATGCGTAGGTATCGTTCTTTCATATCGTGGTTCAACAGGCTAGCCTTTGCTTTGGATAAAAGGAGAAGCTAAATGACAGCGATTATTGTTCCTCAGAAATCGAGCCAAGCACTATGATCCATTCACGCGCCTGCCCGTCAAACCCGGCCATGCTATCGTTTATGGTTTGCGTAGGCCGCTGCCAAATTGAAACAAGCCAAGCAACGCGAACAAATTTCTCTTATATTGCGTCTAAACCTCATACAGCAACAAACTTTAAGCACTATGAACGCATACATCGTTGGCGGCTTTCGCACCGCCGTTGGCAAAGCAAAAAAAGGCGGATTTCGCTTCACCCGTCCTGATGACCTAGCCGTTGAAGTGATTCAGCATTTAACGAAGAGCGTAGCAGGGCTCACCCCCGAAATGGTCGATGATATGATCGTGGGCAATGCCGTGCCCGAGGCCGAACAGGGCATGCAAATGGGCCGCATGATCTCCTTAATGTCTTTAGGCAAAGAGGTGCCGGGCATGATTGTGAACCGCTACTGCGGCTCCGGAGTAGAGGCCATTAACGTTGCCTCGGCCCGGGTGCACGCGGGCATGGCCGACTGCATCATTGCCGGAGGCACCGAATCGATGTCGATGGTGCCGATGATGGGTCACAAAACCGCCCTCAACTTTGAGGTGGCCAAGGAGCATCCCGAATACTACACCAGCATGGGCCTCACCGCCGAAGAAGTGGCCAAAGATTACGACATTTCGCGCGAGGACATGGACGAATTTGCCTTGCGCTCTAACCAGCGTGCCGTAGACGCGATCAAAGACGGCCGCTTCAAAGAGGAAATTGTTCCCATCACCGTGCACGAAACCTACGTGGATGAAGAAGGCAAGCGGCAGGAGCGCGAATTTGTGGTCGACACCGACGAAGGACCCCGCGCCGACACCAGCATGGAAGCGCTGGCCAAACTGCGGCCGGTGTTTCGGCAGGGCGGCAAGGTGACGGCCGGCAACTCTTCGCAAACCTCCGACGGAGCCGCCTTCGTGCTGGTGATGTCAGAGAAGATGATGAAGCAACTGGGCGTTGAACCGCAGGCCCGGATGATGAGCTACGCCGTGGCCGGAGTGGATCCCCGCATCATGGGCATCGGCCCGGTGAAGGCCATTCCGAAAGCGCTGGAACTGGCCGGACTAAATCTGGGTGCTATTGACCAAATTGAACTCAACGAGGCATTTGCGGCCCAGGCGCTGGCGGTGGGCCGGGTGCTGGATATCGATATGGACAAACTGAACGTGAACGGCGGGGCCATCGCGCTGGGGCACCCGCTGGGCTGCACCGGAGCCAAGCTAACCATTCAGTTGATTAACGAAATGCGCCGTCGCGAGCAGAAGTACGGCATGGTGACCGCCTGCGTGGGCGGTGGTCAAGGAGTAGCGGGAGTATTTGAGTTTTTAAACTAGGAGATTCACAATCTTAATTGGATAATGAAAAACACGGCAGAGCCGCCAGTGGCTTTGCCGTTTTCAGTTCGGGCAAACGTTCTAATAGCTGAAATGGACGCAAGAGCATTCAAAACGTTAATTGAGTTTCTAGAAAAAATTCCAGCTATTGAGACCTCTATCTCTTCGGGTGCGGATGATAAAGGTTATTGGTGGGTAAAGTTTCAAATCGATATCGATCACCCTTTAGCTTGGCATGCCGTTCAAGAACTTGGCTGTGTAGTCAATTACATTAACCGTTTGTATGAGCGTTTTCTAAATGTCCGTATTCCTGTTACCTTTAGCGGAAGTTTAGTCAATCTAACATGCCGAAAGTACTCACCTATCACCAGCTTACCCACGGCGAACACTGGTTCCCGGCCGATCCCTACGGCAAACGGCAGATCGATGCCATCAGTGACCCCGAGGGCGGCAACACCGACCATCCTCCCACTTCCATTCCCAGTCCGTTTGCGCGCATCGACCTGGTGCGCACGGCCTTCAAGAATGTAGTAAAAGACCGGCAACTGCTGGGCAACAAAGTCGACCGCAAACTGGTGGCCGAGTGCTTCGACGTGGGCGAGGTGTTTTTCAACATTGAGTACCTGCAGGAGCAAACCCAAATTATCACCTGGGACCGACAACGCGATCTGGAAGTTTTGTTGGCGTCCGATAACCGGCAACACCGCCGCCTGGGCGAGGTATTGCAACTCTATCTAGAGCAAGATGCGGCAACCTACAACTTTGACAAAATAGACCGGCTGCACGTTTTGCTCTACAATTACAAAGTAATCGGGGGCACTTCGCCCTCCACCCTGTTCTTTTCGGCTCCCAATGACCTGTCGTTTGTGGATATTCCGATGGAAAAGAACCGCTTGTTTAGCAACGACTATCCTCCACTCTACGCCCGCAGTGCGAGCTACCAGAAGTACTGGTACGCCCTGCTCACCTTTTTCCAATCGGCCGGGAGTGGCGAACCCGATTTCCGAGCGTGCTTTCCCGAGGTTGCCGAATACCTGGACGCCAACCTGAAAATCCTGAGCACCGAGCAGGCGGGGCTCTACAACGAAATCAAACAGCTCACCATCACCGACTTCTACGACCACTACGCCGAACTGGACACCGGGCAGTCGGGCGATCTGGTGAAGTTGCTGGGGTTTCCGCTGCGGAAGAAGAAGATCGATATCAGCTCCATTGCTACCGCAAGCGATTTTGCAATCAAATCACCGAAGTACACCGGCCCTACCCCACCGCTGGTGCTTCAGAATCAGCTCAACAAGCCCTACCGTTACGTGAACGATGCGTGGGATAGTCACGTGGCCGTTCCTTACCAAATGGACGAGCCATTGGATGAGCGCAAACTGCCGGGGCAGGTGATCTCGTACCCCTACCTGACGGTCAGTGATTTTCTGGAGCCCTACCTCATTCGGTTGGTGTACCCGGTGAACGAACAGAAGTTCTTCGACGGTAACGTGGGGCGCACCAAGGATCAAAAGGGCTTCGTGTTGCCCCTAAAGCGAGCTTTCTTCGACTACTTTGACGCTGAAGACCTGCAAGAAAGCGTGGCCGGAGGCAAAAAGTTTTTCGAGATGGAGCCCCGCGCGGCCGGGGGAGTACGGGTCACGCTGCGCATTCCGGTGAAGCAGGACTACATCACCCTGGAGCGTATCTACCTGTCTTCTATCAGTGAGGGGGACGGATTGACTCCCGATGAGAAAAATAATAAGGGAGTGGTGATCGAAAACCAGTTCGGCATTACCCTGTATCCCTTTATTAAAACCAACGGCAAAACCGAAACCGTGCATTACCGAGTGCAACTCATCGACCGCGACGTGAGTCCCTACAACAAGCACCACCGCTATCAGTTACGTTTCTTTCAGAATAAGGACAATCAAGAAACCAAGATCGAGGCCCAGCAACAGCGCAGCAACAAACAGTTAGAGGATCGGGCCACCTCGCAGTACTACGTGCTGGAAGATGAGTTTGACTACATCCAGGTGAAAAACCAGGTGGCCGAAGGCATCATCGTTCCGAAGTTTCCCGAGTACCACCGCGGCAACGATACGTTTACTTTCGCCATCGACTTCGGCACCACCAACACCCACATCGAGTATCAGGTGAACGACCGCGATCCGCGTCCGTTCGACATCACCGACGACGACGTGCAGATTGCTACCCTGCACGACCCGGAGTTTGCCGACGAAAGTGCCGACTTCGGGGGCAGCGGGGCCACGCTGATCCGTGACCTGATTCCGCAGGAGTTTTTGCCGCGCCACTTGGGCCCGGGCTACGAGCACTACTTTCCGCAGCGTACCGTGCTGGGCGAGAGCAAAAACCTGAACCTGGAACAGGCCACCTACGCCCTGGCCGATTTCAACATTCCCTTCGCCTACGGCAAGCGGCCCATCAACGGCAATGTGCGCATCAGCAGCGACCTTAAGTGGTCGAACTACACCAAAAACACCGAAGACCGGCGGCGGGTAGAAGCGTTCTTCGAGAATTTGTTGCTGCTCATTCGCAACAAGGTGCTACTGAACCGCGGCAGCTTGGCGAAGACGCGGATTATTTGGTTTTATCCCTCCAGCATGTTGCCCAACCGACGGAGCAGCTTGGAAAGCACCTGGACCAAACTGGTCCACCGCTACATCACTCCCGAGCGCGATCCGATCAAACTTTCCGAAAGCATTGCGCCCTTCTACTTTTACAAAAGCAAAATGGGGCGCAGCGCGGCCGATAAGCCCGCCGTAGGCATTGATATTGGGGGCGGCACCACCGACATTGTGGTGTTTCAAAACAACCAGCCGGTGCTGCTCACCTCGTTTCGTTTCGCAGCCAACGCCCTGTTCGGCGACGGCTTCAACGGCTCGGCGATCACCAACGGGTTTGTGAAGCGCTACGCCGATCTGATCGACAAGACGCTTACCATTGTTGACCCCAATACGGCCGACTACTTGCGAGAAAACTCGCGAGAAACCATCAGCTTCTTGTTTGAGCTAGAGAACAGCGACCGCTACGCCAAGCTGTTGCCCGTATCGTTTAGCAGTTTGCTAAAGGAAGACGAGGACTTCAAAATTCTGTTCGTGGTTTTTTACGGAGCCATTATCTACCATTTGGCCCAACTGATGAAGGCGGCCAACGTGGAAATGCCGCGCCACATTCTGTTCAGCGGGCGGGGCTCCAAGGTGATCAACATCACCGATAGCAACCTTCGATTAGACAGCCTGACGGTGCTCACCCAAAAGATTTTTGAAAAGGTATTTCAGAAAAGTGCCGCACATATCGAACTAGTGCAATACGAGCGGCCCAAGGAGATCACCTGCAAGGGCGGACTGCTGAGCGAAAATCCGGTAGACATCGACCATATCAAAAAGGTGCTGTTGGGCGCGGGACAGCAGTTCATCATTCCTGAAAAATCTATCAAGTACCCGGATGTTGATGACCGCATCTTATCGCGGGTGGTGGGTGAGGTGGAGCAGTATCTGCGGGTGCTGTTCGAGGTGCACAGCGAATACAACTTTTCGCACCACTTCGGGGTGAATCCCACTTACCTAGATAGCTACCGAAAGTGGCTAACCACCGATCTGATGGAGTACCTCAAGTCGGGGCACCAAATGAAACTGAACGAGCTGGCGGGCAACCAAAACGTAAACGTGGAGGAAACGCTCTTCTTTTATCCACTGGTAGGCGTGCTCAACCGGCTGGCCTACAAGATTGCCACTGAGTTGAGCGAGGTGGAAAACTGATCAAACCCGGTTCTGTAACTGATAGGCGGTCTACCAAACAAATAACCGATGCACTACCGAAAACCCACGCTTTTACTCATTCTTCTGCTGCTAGCCAACACGCTTCAAGCCACCGTGATCCGAGAAGATTTTGCTCGCCTGGTGGACTACGCCGGTTGGCGACTGGTGGACGCCTACATGCAGGACTACGTGCGCCTTCGGCCCGACATGACCGCCGAAAAGGAGGGCTACCGCCTGTTTAAAGAAACCTACAACCTCTCAAACTACAGTGTATCCAATCCGCCCCCCAGCGAGGCGGTGCGCCTATTCTTGCTCAGTCACGATTGGCGCGGGACGGCCATCAACCTCTACAACCCTTTCGTTCAGACCAAAGAAACGTATCAGAACGAATGGACCGGTGAGCAGGCCACCAAAATTCTGCAAGAGCGCATCGCCGCGGTGAGCCCCGAAGCACTAGGAGCCCAAAGCGATGCCGATTACACCACGTTGCAGGCAACGAAGAAACAGTTGGCGGATGAAGTAGCGTCCGGTTTTCTTGAACCGGTAGAAGCTACTGCATTAGCAAGTGATACAACATCGGGCGAAAGCAGTTCAGACGCTGAAGTTGCCAATCAGCGAGGGTTTACCCTGCCGATGGTTTCGGCGGAAGACGGGCGAGAAACAAGCGGGATGTTTAGTTACGCGATCAATCCCATCTCACTGGGCGCGGTAGCGGTGCTGTTGCTGCTGGCGCTGTACCTGCTGGGACTCGTGAAACGGCTCGACACCCGCGTTGATAACCACAGCAAACGAATTGAAGACTTGACCTCTCGACTGTTTCTCAAAAAAGACCCAATCTCTGCGGAGGAAGCCAAACAACTGAAATCCCGGATTGCCAAGTTAGAGGAGCAAGTGCAGCAACTCGCCGCTACTTCACCCCCACCACCGCCGTCAGGAAACCCCTCTCCTCCGCCAACCTTACCCAAACGAGAAGAATACTATCTGTCTACTCCCAACCAGGATGGCACCTTCAACGCTAGTTCTATGTCGGAACAGTTTCGTCCCTCGGCCTCAATCTATAAGTTTGTGGTCACGCAGAAAAATGGAAATCACTGGGCAGAATTTACCGTGTCCGACGATTCTGAAGCGGTAAAAGACGCGCTCAGCTCAACCAACAGCTACCTTGATCCGGTGTGCGAGAGCACCAATTCTTTTTTTCCCGGAGCGAAGCGAATTGTGAACGTGCGGCCCGGTCAGGCGTTGCGGCAGGGCGACAAGTGGGTGGTGAAGCCTGACCAGAAAGCCCGCATCCGCTATGAGTAACCTGGAGGCATGCGTAGCGGTCTGCGTAGGCGTTGCCTTGCTGGGGCAAGCGTGGTACGTGCGCCAACTGTGGTACCAACTGCATCGGTTCCAGCGCAGCGTTCCGCCCCCGGACCAACTCAGCGTGCAAACCGCTTCTGTTCCAATGGCGGAGCTTAACCACGAGGCTGCCGAGGCGCTGGCCCAAAAGTACGGAACCCAATCAGGGGCCTCCCCTCCTAACGAGCGGGTGGTTAAAATCCCACTGCTGCACGCCGAAGCTAACGACCAACCCCGGGCGCACCGCTTAATCGTTGGCCTCAACGGCTATCTGATTCGAAGCCGGGGAGCGGTGGTTGATTTTGGGCTTATTCAGAGTTTAGTCGAGCGTTACGGGCACGACAGCCAGCGGGGCCTGCGTTACCAAGCGTGGTTCCCCCTGCTCATTGGACTAACCGCCGCCCTGCTGGGTAGCACCATTGGACTGTTGTTTTTGCCCAACCTGCCCGCCGCCCTCATCGACCGCCTGGCGTTGGCCAGCACCGCCGCCCTGTTTCTTACCAGTGTGAAGTGGACCATCGTGCCGGTGCTTACCGGGGCACTGCTGGTGATCTTCGTGCTGGGGTGGGCTTATCCCCGTGCCCGGCGGGAGGTATTGAGACGCCAAAATGAGCTGTTCAACTTAGTGCAAATTGAGTTGCTGCCCAGCCTGTTTCAGGATACAACCCACAGTCTGCAACTGCTACAAACGAGTCTTACCAGCTTTCAGCACGGGTTTGCCGACAGCATTGCGTCGTTGCGCGGCATGCTCGACCGGAACTTCGACACGCTGAAGGCGCAGGAGCGCATTGCCGAAGCGCTGCAAAAAGTGGACGTGATGCAACTGACCAACGTCAACGTAGATTTATTTGAGACGCTCAACCAAAGCGGAGATGAGTTGAGAAAGTTTCGCGACTACCTCACGGAGATGAACCACTTCGTGGAGAACACTGCCGCCCTCAACGAAAAGGTAAACCACTTTCTCTACCGCACCGACCAGTTGGAGACCATTGCCGAAAAGATTAAGCAGACGCTGGACCAGAATGACCGGCTGCACCACTTTATCGCGTCTCACTTTTCGGAGTTGGAAAGCCGCGGACACCTGATCCAGCAGGCGGTGGTGAAGGTAGACGACGTGTTAGACAAAAGCCTGGGAGAACTGATGGAGCACACCCAGCACAAAATCAGGGCGATTCGTGACCTGTCGGCCCAGGAAGAAAATCAACTGCTCAAAACCTACGAAGAAAACAAGCACGTGTTTGGCAAACTGGCGCGCATTGATGATCTGTATCGGGACTTCGCTACTTACAAGAAGGAGAATCTCGAGACCCAACAGCAGGTTTTAGCAGAACTACAAACTCTCAATCGGCGTCTCACCAAACAAGGGGAAGCGGGAATCTTCAAAAAATTATTTGGTTCGTGAGCGAAATTGGTTAATGTTGCGTTATCTCAACGATGAAACACTGGATCTGGGCGCTTGCGTTGTCATGTCTACTTTCCGGTTGCCAGAGTTGCTCTCGATCAGCCCAGAAGGCCCAAGAGCACCGGCCAACGGTGAACAAAACCCTTTCGGAGAAAGTGGTAATGGACACCCCCACCCCCACCCTTCCGATGCACGAGGTGGTTCCGGTGAATGAAAAATCGCTTGCTGAAATTATTGCGCACGCTGAACCCTGCGTATTCGTGGTGCACACCTACGATCGCAAGGGCAAGCGAATCGGACAAGGAACGGGTTTCTTTATTGAAGAATCGGGCGTGGGAGTGAGCAATTACCATGTGTTCGAAAAGGGCAGAAGCTGGCGCATTCGCACCACCGACGGACAAGAGCACCCAGTGAAGCGCATCATGTACCAGAGCAAAAAGTTTGACTACGTGGTGTTTCAGGTGGCTACGCAACAACATATGCCCTATTTGTCGCTGGGTGATATGCTACCCATGAAGGGCGAAGATATCGTGGTGCTGGGCAACCCCCGGGGTCTCGAGAGCACCGCTTCGCGCGGTATCGTGTCTTCCATTCGTGACTATCAGGGGCGAAACCAAGCCATTATTCAGGTAGATGCGGCCATTTCACCCGGTAGCAGCGGCAGCCCGGTGATGAACCGGCAGGGCGAGGTGGTGGGCATCGCCACCATGAAGGTGAACGGGTGCGAAAGCTGCAACTACGCATTTAATATCAATCTGCTAAACCACTAACTCCCTTTCTCGGTAAATAGTAGAGCCTATTATCAACCGTGATCGAATCCCAAATTCTGACCATCACTTTTTCACTTCATCATTCCTTGCTCGATACGCTCGGCGCCCGATTCGATACTTTTGCCTGCCAAGAGTGTTCAGCTGCTTAACCTTCTCTTCCTGTCGATGCTAAAGTTTGTTTTTATCACAATCACCGTGTCCATCGGCCAGTGGTCAACCATGCTTGCCCAATCATTCCAGGCCCAAGCTGTTATTGGACTTAACGCCGCCCAGATTGATGGCGACGGGCTGTGGGGCTATAACCAAGCGGGAATTTTGGGAGGAGTCAAGGTTGCCTTGCCGCTGTCGGGTGCAGTTTCAGCGCAAGCGGGTATGCTTTACAGTGCCAAGGGAAGCCGCAGCAGTGAGTACGAACCCTTTTCAATTTGGCGGCTTACCTATCTGGAGCTTCCGGTAGAAATTCAAGGGCGCATTGTCGACCAAGTATATCTGTTCGGAGGCTTATCTCCCAACTACTTGATTAAAGCTCGGCAGGAGAACACAACCGGAGTCAGAACGGATCGCCTTGGCTACCGATCTTTTGATCTGTGCTTCGTAGCGGGCATTCTGTACCGCTTTGCCGACAATGCCGGAGTGCAGGTTCGGATTAGCGACGGATTAGGAAGCGCTAGCGAGGTACAGTACGTGCGGAATCGAACGCTTGGATTCGCCTTGGTGTACTATTTCTCCGAAAAATAGCGCCGAATCGTCTACCTGCTTGTAATATTTCAAGGCAATAACAAAAAAATTCCAGTAAATTATACTTTTATGTAATATTGTTGTACTTTTGGATAGTAATACTTCAAAAAGTACTTATGAAAGATATAAAAGTACATTTGAAATTTCTTATCATAAACGCTTGCCAAACGTTTTTCAACGGTCAGTGGGTGCCTGCTATAAGGGAAGGGCGCGCCCGGGGTTTGCTGGCCGGTTTATTATGTCTGCTCGGTAATGCTACCTACGTTAGAGCCCAAACGGACACCATTCACTGGATGCCTCCCGTATGGGAAAACCGCGGTGCCTCCTCACGGGTAGTACCGGTGCAGATGCAGATCAACACTGAGTTTGCCACGGCTCAGGTCACCATCACCCTGGCAAACGGCGCTCCCATCGCTACGCAGACCGTCAACGCGGGTCAGCCCTGGATTGTGCCACTTGGTGTTTTAGAAGGAATGACTTTTAAAGCGAACACGGCCGAACCGGATAAAGGACTGCTTATCCACTCTGACGTGCCGGTACGAGCCTACTGCCAGGGCGTTTCCCGTCTCAATCAATTTTTTGTGACGCTTAAGGGACGGCATGCTTTAGGAACCGAGTTCTACGCAGGGTCGCAGACCTTAATTCGCGATGGTGAAGGTTTGGGCACCGAGTTTGGCGAAAACGATTTGCACTTCATTTCGGTGATGGCTACTGAAGATGACACCAAAGTCATTATCACTCCTCCCGGTGGAGTGGTGCTGTTTGGGGGAAGCACCCAGGTAGAGGTAACTCTGAATAAGCACGAAACCTACTTGGTGCGAAACACCTCATCAAAGGGGCCCAATTCTGATAATGTCGCCAACAATCTGACGGGTTCGCACATCACCGCCAGCAAACCCGTGGCGGTGTTGTCCGGAGGCCAGCACCAGAAGCTCATCGACTCGAAGGATGCCGACGCTGGGGTAGATCAGCTGGTGCCCTTGCAGGGAACCGGGTTCTACTCAATTGGTCGGCAGTATATCATCATTAAAGGCTCAACCGCCAATACCAGTGCAATCAACCCCGACTACGCGACCATTATTGGCACCCAAGACCAAACCGCAGTCTACGTAGACGGCAACGCAGCTCCGGTGGCTACCATTGACGCCGGAGAATACTTTAATTATGTGCTACCGGGCGGGGCCAGTGACATTGGCACTCCGCACTACATTGAGACGAGCAAAGAGGCCTACGTATACCATTTCTCGGGTATCCGGCGGCAAGAATTGGGGATGGTGCTGGTGCCTTCCATCGAGTGCACGGGCAACCGCTATATCGAGTACAGCAAGCTAGGCGATACCGCCTACCACAACGTGATTCACATTGCCGCTCCCCGCAAAGCGTTTGATACGCCCACCACCCTCACCATCAACGGACTACCCTATACCGATTTTGATGCCACCGTCAATCCGGTGCCCGGCCGTCCCGACTGGGCCACCATCACGTTTGGTGAAGCCGCTTCGCTGAGCAACCGCGCCCTGCTGCCCGGGCACTTAGTTGTAGAATCAAACGTATCGTTTCACCTATCCATCCTGGCGGGTAACCAATTCGGTGCTTCCTACGGATATCTAGCGGGCTTCACCTCTTTGCTAGAAATTTTGGATCCCCGCGATCTGCTCCCCACGGATTTGTACGTGGTAGACACCGTGATGCAGGGGACCACCAACGAGCATTGCCTGGAGATAGTGAGTTGTGATGAAGAATCAAAAATTACGGAGGTAAACGGAAGCATCCATACTGAAGAAGCCAGGCAGCTAACCAGCCGTTGCCTTAGCTACACCGCCCCGGCTGACTACGTCGGCAACGACACGCTGGTGGTGTACGTCAACAACCGCGCGGGCATTCCGCGGAAGGTCCAACTTGTCTATCACGTAAAAGCGCTACCCGTCGTGCCGGATACAGTAACCGCAGAAAACCCAATAACAATCCCAGTGCCGACGGTAGAAGAAATCCCAACTCCGAAGGATACCACCGCTATAGGTGAGGGAAAAAAGGTAGAGGAAACCACCGAGTGCGACCAAGATTTTGCCATCTCTCAGGGGTTTTCTCCCAACGGTGACGGAAACAATGAATTCTGGTACATCCGGGGGATCGAGTGCTTTCCCAACAACGAGGTGGCGGTGTATAACCGCTGGGGCGGATTGGTCTACCGGACCACCGGGTACGATAACACGACCCGCCGGTGGAGCGGACAAACCCAGGGCGGAGCGCTGGCCAGCAACCGAGGCCTTCCCTTTGGTACCTACTACTACATCGTCAACCGCGGCGATGGTGGCCCGCTGCACAAAGGGTACGTGATCGTTCACCCGTAATCGAGGTTCAACGCAAACAAAACAAGCTATGCATACATTTTACGCAAAAACACTGATACGGCGCTGGGTGGTTGGCATAATCCTGCCATTCGTGCTAGGTACGTCGGCCGCCTACGCCCAGCAGCAAGCTATGTTCACCCAGTATATGTTCAACGGGTTGGCACTGAATCCCGCCTACGCCGGTAGTCACGAGGCCATTAGCCTCACCGCGCTGGGTCGCGAGCAGTGGAACGGCTTGCCGGGAAGCCCGAGCACCCAAACCTTCGCGGCGCACGCCCCGATCCGCTTCAGCCGGGCTTCGGTGGGGTTGCTGCTATCGCGCGACGACCAGGACGTGTCGCGGCAGCACGGAGTGTTTGCTTCCTACGCCTACCGCATTCCAGTGGGCCAGGGGCAACTGGCGCTGGGGTTGCAGGGTGGGTTTACGCAGGCGCGCACCAACTTAACTTCGCTGCAAATCATTACTCCGGGAGATGCGCTTGATCCGGTCTTCGGACAAAATTTAAACACCGGTTTGCTGCCCAACGTAGGAGCGGGTTTATACTACCACACCGATCGCTACTATCTTGGGTTTTCGGTACCGCAACTCTTTGATCATCAGTTAGCGCAAGAAGCAATAAACGAGCAGACCCAGCTGGTGAGGCACTACTTCCTGACCGGCGGCTACGTCTTTGACTTGAGTCCGTATCTAAAGCTGAAGCCCAATTTCTTGGTGAAGTCAGTGCCCGGAGCCCCAATAGAAGCGGACTTCAACGCCAATTTGCTGGTTCGGGAAACCCTGTGGGTAGGATTGGGCTACCGCTCGTTTGATGCCTTAAATGCCCTGGTGCAGCTGCAGATCAGTCCGGCACTGGCAGTGGGCTACGCCTACGATTACACCGTGAGCGGACTGCGCGAGGTGCAGTCGGGCTCGCACGAGTTGATGCTCAACTATACCATCAAGCTATCCAAAGAATCTGTTCTGTCACCCCGATACTTTTAATGTTATGAAGTATATCTACATTGTATTTCTTGTCGCCCTTGGTGCCGTGCTACCGGCGAAAGCTAGCGAATCAGAAGCTCCGGGGCCGTCTCGCAAAGAGCAGCGCGCCGACTACCTGTTCGAGCGACAGTCGTTTCAGTCGGCGGTTGACTTGTACGAAGAACTGTTGGTTCGGGAAGAAGGCAACATCCGGGTGCACCTAAAAGCCGCCGAAAGCTACTACGAACTCAACAACCCCACGCAGGCGGCCCGGCACTACGCCTATGCTTCGTGGAATCCGGGAGCGGCCCCCGTGGAGGCGACTCATCGCTGGCACTATGCGCAGACCCTGGTACGTACTAATCAGCTTGCGTTGGCTCAAAAAGTACTCAGCGACTACTTAGCCAACGTGCCTGATCACCGGGCAGCGCAAAACCTGCAACTAGGGTTGCAACAGCGCACCAATTTCTACACTGATTCAGCGCGGTTTGCCGTGAAGCCGATGCGCGGCAACAGTCCCAAAGCCGACTTTAGCCCAGCTTTTTATCAACAAGGCCTGGTGTTCGCCTCGGCCCGGAAGGCAGACGGTCGCCAAAAAATCTATCACCGTGACATGAGTACGTATCTCCAACTCTACTACCATTCGACGCTCGACAACCAGCAACAACCTGCCGACACGGCGCACCGCCTATTTGCGAAGCACTTGGTGTCGTTGCACCAGGGACCGGCGGTGTTTTTCGCCAACGACACCAAGGTGTTTCTGACCACCAACAACCCCTCGTTTAAGAAAGAGCGCGGGCAAGAAATTTACTTCAACCGATTGCAATTATTGTACGCTGAGAAAAACAAGCAAGGCGAATGGACCGCCCCGGCAGCCCTGCCCTTTAACCAGGCGGAGTATTCGGTGGGTCATCCGGCGGTTTCGGCCGACGGCACTCGCCTGTACTTTTGCTCCGATCAGCCCGGCGGTTTCGGCGGCACCGATTTGTACGTAAGCCACTACTATAACGGAACCTGGAGTGAACCCACTAATCTAGGCGAACAAGTCAACACCGACGGCAACGAGATGTTTCCTTTCCTACACAACGACCAAACGCTCTACTTTGCCTCCACCGGCCACCCGGGACTGGGCGGATTGGACGTGTTCAAAGTGGGTGCTTCGCTAAGCGACACCTCCGCGGTGCAGAACCTAGGATACCCGATTAATACGTCCGAAGATGATTTCGGATTGATCCTGCGCCCCGACGGGCAATCGGGCTACGTATCGTCGCACCGGGCGGGGCAGGATGACATCTACGCGTTTAATGTGCGGGAGGAAGGGGCCAGCGGAATTCCTTTGGCGGTGCAAGTAATTGATGGACTCACCAACCAACCTATTCCCGGGATTCGGCTGTTCTTGAAGCGGCTGGTTGCAAACGAGCGGCTGGTAAGCGTAACCGATTCGCTAGGACGCATTTCTTTGATCGCGGCAGAGGATGCTTTGTACGACCTTTCGGGCGAATTGAACGGCCGACACTGGAACCACCCGCCGATCAATACGCAGGGCATGAGAAAGGATCAGGAGAACGTAGTGAAAATCTACCTGTTTAACGAAGTGACCGATTTTGACGCGATGGACGTAGTAATTTTCGACCGCCACCACGACGACGGTGACGTGTTAGCTAGTTTGAACCAGCGCTTGTACCAGTGGGGTGAGGAAGACGGACAATGCTACCTGGAAGCCGAAGGGCGCAGAATTTTACTGAGCCGAACCGAAGAGGGTAGTACCGAACCGGTGGGGCTGCTAGAAAAAGTGGAGCAGGTTTTTGAAGAAGGAGGGCTCGCCCTGCGATCAATCACCATGATTGAAAACGTCCACTTTGATTTTGACCGAGACAACCTTCGTCCTAGCGCCCAAGCAACGCTGGAAAGACTGACGTCGGTTATGGAGCAGCATCCTTTGCTGCGCATCAAATTGGGGGGGCACACCGACAGCCGGGGAACGGATCAGTACAACGAAGCCTTATCGCAGCGCCGCTCGACAGCGGTGGTGAACTACCTCATCGACCAGGGCATTGCTCAGGAGCGACTAGCAGACAGTTACTGGGGAGAGCAGCAATTGGTTAATCAATGCTCAGACGGAGTGCCCTGTACGGCCGCGCAGCACCAGAGCAACCGACGGGTAGCGTTCGGCGTCAAAGACCTACTGGCCAAACCCGAGCTGGTCGCCGCCGACTAGTGGGTATTCTGGCCGACATCATTGCCCTGGTCGAGAGAAACGCCGCGTCTACTCTTCCAGGGCAATACCCATTTGGGCCATCAGCTGGCTGGCATTGAAACTCTGGCAGACTCCTTCGCGCAGGTGATAATCGAAATGAATTTCATCTTGCTCGATAGTGCTCGTGAAACTGTAGTTTTTCACCCGCGGCAACGTATCCTCCAGCCTGCCTAGCTCCAAATCGTGGGTGGAGACGAAGCCCGTGGCCTCTAACTTACTCAACTGCTTAATGAGCGAAGCGGCCCCGTGGTGCCGATCTTTCGAGTTGGTTCCTTTTAGAATTTCATCGAGCATAAACAACACGGGGATTTCGGGCGATTTTAGCATGTCTAACAACTGCCGCAGCCGACGCAGTTCGGCGTAGAACGACGACACGTTTTCTTCCAGCGAATCTTGCGTGCGCATGCTGGTGAACACCTGCAACACCGAAACCTCAAACTCCTCCGCGCACACCGGCGCTCCGGCCAGGGCCAGTACCACGTTCACCCCTACGGTTCGCAGAAAGGTGCTCTTGCCCGACATATTGGAACCAGTGATGATGGTGGTCGTGCCCCGGTCCTGCGTGGTGAAGTCGTTGCTTACCCGTTGGGTGGGCGGAATCAGGCAGTGCCCCATTTCCTTGGTCCGCAGCAGAAACAGTTGGTCGGCGATGGCGGGGAAAACGAAGGTAGGGTTGGCAAAGGCGAAGCTGGCCAGGCTGCTCAGCGCCTCCACCCGGCTGATGCCCTCGAACCACTGGGCAACGTCGCCCTGCACCCGCTGCTTCCAGCGGTCGGCCCGCAGCAGCCAGAACACGTCGAGCAGCAACATCAGGTTGAAAATGTGATAAAACAGGTTGGCACGGGCGTCAAAATTATCCAAGATGTAGCGTAGCTGGCTGATCTGACGCGAAGCAGGCGCTCCTTGGTGGTGCAACTGCGCCTGTGCGTGCCGCAGTGATTCGGTGGCAAACGACTGCTTCTCTACGCTGACAAACATCTGCTGATAGGCCCGCAGCGCCGCTACGCTCTGCGTGGTTTTACGGTGCGTTGCCAGCGCCACCTCCGCCGTCGTCCATAAAATAAACCCGTTGACCACCAGTAGCAAAAGCGCCCCGTAGCCCAGCAAGCCCGTGGTGAAGTAAAGAACAATCGTCGCGGTGGTGAGCAGAGCGAGTCCGTAGCACAAAACGGTGTAAAGTCCGCGGCGGGGCAGGGCGGGCGACTCATTCATCCACGACAGCAGGGTAGATAAGTTTTCTTCCGAGGCCGCGTGCTGCAGTCCGTGGGCCTGGAAAGTTTGGCGCCAATCAGTAAGGTGGGTAAGCTCCTGCACCGCGGCTTGCCGCTCCAGCAGTTCGGGCTTCGCCGAGGGGTTCGACAGCCACTGCGCCAGGGTAGTCTTTCCCGACTGGGTAGCACTTCGGTTGATGAGCTGGAACAACGAATGCTCACCAAAAACATCCAGATCACTGGTGTAGGGATGCTGAGGCGTCTGGAAAAAAGTGCCCTGGTCAAAGTCGGCCAGCTGGAAATTAAGGCGCTTCAGTTCGTCCTCATTCACCCGCTGAAGGGTGAGCAACTGGTTGCGCCGCGTGCGGAGGCGATTGTGATACCGGATGAGCCAGGGGAAACCGATGGCGAAGAGCAGTAATAGAAGAAGAAAACCGTTGTCGTTGCGGGCGTTCGCCAGGTACACCCAGCCCACCAGGGCTACTACGAACGCGAGCGTACGCACCACCGAGAGTTGATTGAAGCGTTGTCCGGCTCGTTTGGCTAAGGTGCGGTAGTGCTCGGCCTTTTCCGTGAAAGTGGTGGCCGGATCAAAATGGGTCATAACGAAATAGTTTGTCGGTGGGAGCTACGAGCGAAACTACGGAGGTTTGAGTGATTTCCGTGGTTTTATCAGTGCCGATGGCCTGCGGTGGTCCTACTAAATGAACGGGAAGACAAATCTCAAAAGCCAAAGCTGCTGAGAAACGTTAGCCACCGCGGGCTAATTTGCTATATTTGTTGCTAAGCGCAAAAAACTATCCTATGCCAATAACCAGTGCTCCCGCCTCCGCTCCTACCGTTCAGGAAGTGGATTTGCTAGAAATCAGCCAAACATTTGGCACCCCCCTATACGTGTACGACGCCGAAGCGATTGTTTCCCAGATCAACGTGCTCAAGCAGGCGTTCAACGATTCCCGGGTGCGGTTCAAGTACGCGGCGAAGGCCCTGACCAACCAGGCTGTTCTGAAATTGGTCAAACAGCAAGGGATCGGGCTAGACGCGGTTTCCATTGAGGAAGCGCGCTTGGGTCTATTAGCTGGTTTTGCTCCTGAACAAATTATGTATACCCCGAGCGGAGTGCACTTTACCGAGATTGCGGAAGGAGTGGAACTCGGCGTGCAAATAAACATTGATAATTTGCTGCTCCTAAGGCAATTTGGCGAAAGATACGGAAGCACGGTGCCCTGCTGCCTGCGGTTCAATCCGAACGTGATGGCGGGGGGCCACAGTAAGATTTCGGTGGGCCACTCCTACTCTAAGTTCGGCATTCCGTTCGCGCAGCTTGACACCATTCTGGCGATCGTCGAAGAACATCAGATTCACGTTAACGGAGTACACATCCACACCGGCTCTGATATTAAAGATATTGATGCCTTTGTACAAGGAGCGGAACGTTTGCTGGAGGTTGCCCGGCGGTTCGACCAACTGGATTTTGTTGATCTGGGTAGCGGCTTCAAAGTACCTTACCAAGCGGGCGACCCTTCCACGAACTTAGAAGAGCTAGGACGGCAACTGCTACCGATCTTTGATGACTTCACCAAGCAGTACGGCCGTCCGCTCACCATATGGTTTGAACCCGGCAAGTTCATCGTGAGTGCGAGCGGGCAATTGCTCGCGCGGGTCAATATGGTCAAAAAAAATCCTAACGTCACTTTCGTGGGCATTGATACCGGTCTGAACCATCTCATCCGTCCGATGATGTACGATGCCTACCATACCATCGAGAACCTATCCAATCCCGATGGTGCTCCCCAAACCTACACCGTGGTAGGCTACATGTGCGAAACCGATACCTTTGCCACCGACCGAACGCTGCCTGAGGTGCGGCCGGGCGATGTGCTGGCCATTAAAAACGCCGGAGCCTACGGATACAGCATGGCCTCTAACTATAACAGCCGACCCCGCCCCGCCGAGGTGCTCATCCACCGGGGCGAAGCCAAACTCATTCGGCAGCGCGAATCACTGGAGGATTTGCTACGGAATCAAATAGATATCCATATCGACTGATTGAAGGATTGAATGTTTGAATAAGAACTATGCGCCGCAATCACTCCTCTTGTTATCTATGGTTCCTTGCCCGATGTTTGATCGTCGTAGGATTTGTCTTCTCGTTGTTCGGTAGCGCGTGGGCCCAAAACCGCCCCCTCCAATCTCGACATATAACGCTGGGAGTGGGCTATACGCTGCCCAAGTTTCTGGACGAAAGCTCCTCGGCGCTGCGCTACTGGGGCCACGCTGGTTCGGTGAGCGGTGGGCTGACCTGGGCCAACCGCGACACCACCGCCCGCCACAGCGGACTCGTGCGTTTTGACTACGGACAAATGACGGCCTTTGACTTTGCCGCCGCCGACGTAAATTCGTTTCGTTTTGAGGGAAATTACAGTTACGAAAAACAACTGCCTCAGCCGCACGAGCGGTTGCTTTGGTACGTAGGCGGTAACTTCAGCGGATTGTGGACGCTGTGGCAATTTCAGAACTTTTCGAACAACGCCTTTAATAATAGTTTCTACTTTTCGCTGAGTCCGCAGACCACACTGGAGTATCCCTTTCGGTTGTGGAAACGTCGGTTTCTGGTTTCTTATTCGGCCTTTGTGCCCCTGCTCACCTTTGCAGTGCGCCCTTCCTACGGCACCACGCGCTTTCCTGAGTTTTTAGATGATGAGCGCGACGAACCGCTACGGCAATTCGTCGGCAGCGGACGATTCGCTACGCTTAACCGTTTTTTCCGCTATAGTAACACCCTGGCGCTGGAGTACGCCCTGCGAAACGCCAATCGACTGCGCCTGAGTTACACCTGGAACTACCTTCGCTACAGCGAGCCCCGGATGGTGCAGACGGCTTCTCACAATATTACGCTGGCTACGATGTTTAATTTTTGAGTTGAAATGATACTTATATGTTAGCCACAATGAGTATGAAATTAAATAAAGCCTTTTTCGCGATACTTTTCCTGACCCTGATTGGCTGTAAACAATCGATTGAACCAGATAAGATTGAAAGAATAAACGGTCTGTATGTTTACGCGGAAAGTGGAGAGCCACTTAACGGTAAATATAAATGCGTAACACCGATTGGAGGTACGTACGATGGAAATCATGTGTCAACATTTGAATATGATGATGGAATCCCCGTTGGTGAATGGGTATACACTTTCAATGGAGATCCAGTTCATAGCGGGAAGTATGTAAAGGAATCAACCATTCAAGCTAGCCTACAGACAATAACTGATTCAAAAAGAGTCGACTTGGACTTATGGGAAGAAGGCGGATATCCGATGTTAACAATTGATTTAATCCAACCACAGAACACAGACTCAATTAGTCTAAAGGAGATTGAAAAAACTGTGAAAGATAAACTTCTCAGAAAATATGAATATAAAGCTGTATTCGTAGAATCAGTGACTGACCAAGAAAAGGAAAGACTTTTTGAAATGAATTTAGAATAAAAGAATTTGTGGCTAACGTAGCGCATGGCAAGTTAAACGCAAGATTTACACTTCGTAGCCGGTATCAGTCTGATTGATAGGAACGCGTTCCGAAAACTGCCACAAGCCGTGTGCGAGCCGTTGCCGATAAGTCTTTGACTTGTGATCGTGAAGATCATTCTCTAACAGCAGAAATAATTAAGGTAATTACAGTTCACGCGCTTCTTAGCACAAACGACTTTAGTCCTGCAAATGAGCTTGCTCACTCCAAGCCTTCTTGTCGCAGCAGTTCTTGTATCTGCTCTTTGGAGAGGTTTTGTAGCTGGCTCTTGTCGTAGATAGAGACTATATAAACTGTTTGCTGTACTATTCGTATAAGCGTAATGACCCTAGCCCCACCAGACTTGCCTTTCCCTTTGGAAGCAACAGCCAGACGCACTTTGTAGAGATCATGGCCTAGTGGAGTACAGTGGTAGGGTTTTCGGCCAGTTCATCGCCTAACGCTTCCAACTCAGCTTTCAAAGACCGGTATTTTTTGGTCAGCCTTTTGGCTTCCTTCTTGAAGTGATCGGCCAGAACAACACTATAGCTCATCTAAGAAGTCTTTAAGCAGAGTTCCTTTCATCTTACCTTCTTCTATGCGCTTGACTTCCCGCAAACCCCGGGCGATGCCCTGTAGAACTTCCTGCTGAGAATCTATCGTTTCTTCTTTCACCTTTTCCAGTCCCAGCTGTTGCACCAGTTCTAGAAAGAAAGCATATTGATTGTCCGGAATATTGAGGGTAATCTGTTTCATAACTAAAAAGGCATTTCACTTTCACATTGAAGATAGCATAATGCGACCGGGTAACCAAGGGTTATTTTGTGCTAGTGCCACTTAAGAACTACCAGTCAACAGCGAAAAACCGTATCTTAGCAACGATAGGAAACACTCTTTATGCGTTATTTAGACGGAGCATGACTCACGCACAAATGGATTGGAAAGCGGGAAGTGAAACAGACAAGGTTTAAACCAAGAAACATTATGCAGAGAATACGGCTTTATAACTATTTGTTCCCAAGAATGATTTGGCTAATGTCACTCATTCTCACCGGCAGTTGCGAAGAAGCCTTTATCCGCGAAGAGTATCAGGATAATGCGGTAGACGTTTTTAATTCGCTGTGGACCGAGGTGGATGAAAACTACGCTTCCTTTGACATTCGCAATATCGACTGGGACGCCATTTACGCACAGAATCGGCCCCGGGTAGAAAACGGAATGCGTAACGACTCGCTCTTCAATGTGCTGGCAGATATGCTCTTCGTTTTGCAAGACGGCCACGTGAACCTACAAGCCGGATTCGACTTGTCCCGCAACTGGGAGTGGTACCTAGACTACCCGCAAAACTTCGATTATCGCCTGATCGAGCGGAACTACCTGGGCGAAGACCACCAAATCTCGGGTCCGTTTCGTCACCAACTCATCGACTCGATTGGCTACGTTTATTACCGGAGCTTCGAAAACAAGGTGAACGAATCGGTCTTCAACTACGTGCTGTCGCGCTACTCGAGCCGGGTAGATAACGGCGATACCACCATCGTGAAAGGCCTCATTATCGATGTGCGCGACAACGGGGGCGGCAGTCTGAGCAACGTAGAAGAAATGGTAGGCCGGTTTACTGAGGAGAAGAAACTGGTGCACTACTGGCAATACAAAGATGGTCCGGGCCATAACGATCTCACCGAACGCATCCCAAAATATGTGGAGCCGAAGGGGGATTTTCAGTATCAGGCACCGGTAATTGTGCTTACCAACCGCAGTTGCTACAGTGCCACCAATTTTTTTGTGCAAACGATGAAAAGTTTGGGGCCTGATATTTTAATTATGGGCGATCAAACCGGGGGTGGCGGCGGCTTGCCCATCAACCGAGAACTGCCCAACGGCTGGACCTACCGCTTCTCTTCTACCGTCACCACCACGGTGGCCGGAGAAAACATCGAACTCGGCGTGGCCCCCGATGTGCGGGTGGATATGTCCGAAGAAGATCTGCAGGAAGGACGCGACACCATCTTGGAAGCAGCGCTGGATACGATTAACGAAGCCTACCGGCGAGCGGTTGAAGGAGATTCATAGGGGAGAAATACGATGTGGGTTGGGGGCCTAAAACAACTCAAGCACTTTTTTCAGGGTTACCATCAGCACGAATCCAATGAAGCACCAGCTAATGATGTTGGAGGAAATTCGCCGAGCCACCCAAACCCCCAGCGGTGAACCTAATAGCACGCCCAGCGACAGAACTCCCGAAATAGGTAGCACAATGTAGCCAAACTGCCCGGGCAAAACGGTAGTTTGCGGTTGGTCGATAAGGTTATAAACCGTGATACCGAGCGAAGCGATAAAAATTACTCCTAGAGAGATAGATTTGGCCCGTTTGATGTCCAGGTGCAGCCCGGCGGTGAGCATGGGAACGGTGATGGTGCCGCCCCCCAAGCCCGACAGGGCGCTCATCGCTCCCGAGGTAGCGCCGGTGATCAGATACCACCGCTGCGCGTTTGCCACTGGCTTAGGGAATAGCAGGTTGCCGTACTTGCGCGAAATCGCTCCGAGCAAAATAGCAATTAGGAAGAAGACGGTGACCACCGTGAACAACTGCTTAGAATATAAAGGGGTATTCACAAAAGTGAACAACAGCAAAAAAGCGGTAGCAACCGCGCTAAATCCCACCAGCATCACCTCGTCCCAGTAGAAGTCTTTTGTCCGAAGCAACGAGAGACTTCCGGTGAAGGCGGCAACCGTAGTGCCAAAAATAGAATTAGCAATCACGTATTGGGCAAGTTCGGCCTCGGCAACCCCCCCGTTCAGCAAGACCGCAGGCAGCACCAAGATATAAATGATGCCGCCGCCAATACCTAAAAAGCCGGCCAGGAATCCACCTCCCAGACCGGCTATTATTAATTCAGTATAAAGGGTTGTCTCGCTCAATAATTACTTTTCGCCCTGTAGTATGCTTTCGTAACGAGGAGCATCGTTGAGCACCTCAATGGCCGCCTGCATCATCAAATCATCGTCAAAAGAGGCCTCGATCTGCCCTTCGGCTAAATGATAGCGCGATACAATATCCTCTTCTAGCAACTCTTTGATTTCTTCTTTGTGCTTGGTCAGATCAGATTCTTTGTCGTGCTGCACCTGCTGGCGCAACGAGGCAATCTGCTCCTTAATGTTGTCGTAATACTTCTCGTCCTGAGAGATTTCGGTAAGGTCATCGATCGTTTGCTCTACCTCCGTCACGTAATCATAGTCCTTGTCTTTGATCCACTCCACAAACTTAGCGTATTCGGCATCGCTCATCGCAAATTCATTGGACTTGGGCGCCTGCGGATGATCATAGTAGTACTTGGTAGAATAATCAAAGATTAAGCTTTTGGCGTACAAACTCACCGAGATGGGCGCTAATTTTTTTGATTTCACCAGGATATCCGGCTTGATACCACCGCCGTCGTAGACCAAACGACCCCGGCCGGTTTGGAAGGCCGTCTTCAGCGAATCAGGCACGCGTCCGACGCTGCCGTCGGTGTGGCGGTTGCTGTAATCAATGGCCTGAATGCAACGTCCGCTGGGCGTATAATACTTGGCGGTGGTTACTTTCAGTTGTGAGTTGTAGGTGAGCGGACGAGTAGCCTGCACCAAGCCTTTGCCGAAGGTTTTTTCTCCGACGAGTACCGCCCGGTCGTAGTCTTGCAGCACGCCTGACACAATCTCGGCCGCCGAAGCGCTGCGGCTGCTCGTGAGCACTGCTAACGGGATTTCGGTATCCACCGGGCTATCCAGCGCGCGGTAGGTTTTGTTCCAATCCTTCACTTTTCCTTTAGTGCTCACCACTTCCGAGCCTTTGGGAATAAACGTGTTGGAGACGTTCACCGACTCGCTCAGCAGCCCGCCGGGGTTATCGCGCACGTCGAAGATGATCTTCTTAGCGCCGTCTTCTTTCAATTGCTTCAGTGCTTTTTCTACCTCGCGTCCGGCTCCGGTAGTAAAGTTGCTTAGTTTGATGTATCCAATGTCATCGGTTACCATGCCTGAGTAGGGAACGTTGTTGACCGTGATGCGCTCGCGCTTGATAGATACCGGCAGTTCGTATTCTTCGCCAAAGCGTTTGATGGTTATCGTAAGGTCGGTGTTGGCTTGGCCCTTCAAAAGCTTGCTAATGTCTTCTACCGATTTGCCAACGACGTCCACCTCGCCGATGCGCACAATTTCGTCACCGATTTTGAGTCCGCCTTTGTCAGCCGGAAAGCCCCGGTAGGGCATCAACACCATGTTGCGTCCGTTGCGCTTGCCAATGATAGCTCCAATGCCGCCGTACTGTCCGGTGGTCATGGTACGGTAGTCTTCAATATCGTCTTCCGGAATGTAGTTGGTGTAGGGGTCTAGTGACTTAAGCATCGCGTCGATGCCTACTTTCACCAGTTTGTTGGGGTTCACCTCGTCTACGTAATAGGTGTTGACTTCCTTAAATAGGGTGGCAAAAATATCCAGGTTCTTTGCAATAGCGAAGTAGTGATCGCCCGGACCACGGAAGGCGAATAAGGTGACCAAAGCAATGGATGCAACAACAAATGACAATCTACCCAATCTTTTAGCATTCATAAGCGACAAATGTGATTTAGAGTTTCACTTCAATTAAACGACCAATAATTCCCTTTATTTTTGATTCGATGGCTTGGTAAGGGGCTTGCTTTCTAGCAATATAGATATATGCTTGCAAAAAGTGAACATCTTTGTCCGGGCTGTAAGGTATTTGGTGTTTGTGCAATCGGTAGGCTTCCCGCATCTGTCGCTTGATGCGATTTCGGTCGACGGCTTTCTTGAAATTGCGCCGGGGCACCGTGAAGAGGGCTTGATGTTGCGCGATTTCCGGGGAGGGGAGGTAGACTAATTTGATCGGGAAAAAGTTATACGATTTTCCCTGATCGAACAAATTTTTGATCAGTTTCTGCTGATGGAGGCGTTCACGCTTCGGGAAAGTTTTCCGCACGGCAGCATGGATAGTCAACCTTACAGAAAAAGCTGTTTAGTGAAAGGTTTGGGGAGGAAAGCAAAAAAAATAAACGTGTTGGCTGTAAGGTTCGTTGGCGAAGTCGAGAAGAAAAAGAAGGCTTACTGCTTGTGCCTTCTTTCGCTAGATACCGACAGCTTCTTTCTTCCCTTGGCGCGTCGACGAGCGAGCACCGCCCGACCGCTCGCCGAGGCCATGCGTTCGCGGAAGCCGTGCTTGTTTCTGCGCTTGCGCTGTGAGGGTTGGAATGTACGTTTCATAAAATCAATTTTTAATTCAGGGGTGCAAATATAGATACTTTTGTGAGAAATAGAAAGCTCACGGGGTAATTGTCGCTCAGCAGATTTTGCTATCTTGCCCGCTTATTAATCCGTCAGCGCATGAAAGTTCTTAAGTTCGGGGGCAGCTCAGTGGGGTCCGCCGATAGCATCACGGTAGTAGCCGACATCATTGAGGAGTATCACCAGCGTGGCACGCACTGCGCCGTGGTGGTGTCGGCCATGGGCGGGATCACGGATCGGCTGATTACCCTGAGCCAGCGCGCCGCCGCCGGAGACGAAGCGTACACCGATTTGCTGAAGGAGTTAGAAGAGCACCACTTCAACGCCGCGCGCACCCTTATTGGAGTGCAAACGCAAAGCCGGGTGTTTGCCTACTTGAAAACGCTACTCAACGAGTTGGATGATCTGTTGCACGGAGTTTTCCTGCTGCGCGAATGCTCAGCGCGGTCGTTGGATTTGGTTTCTAGCTTCGGCGAGCGCCTGTCGGCCTACCTGATCAGTCAGTACGTTAGCGAACGGGGCGTAGCCGCCGAGTTCTTGGATGCGCGTCGCATCATCACCACTAATCAGGATTTTAATGCTGCCAAGGTTGATTTTCTCGTAACCAACCGCCAAATTAAAGACTATTTCACCGAGCATACGTCCCTGCAGGTCGTCACCGGATTTATTGCGGCAACGCCTGATCAAGAAACCACCACACTCGGGCGGGGCGGGTCAGACTACACCGCGTCCATTATCGGCGCGGCGCTGGATGCCGAGGAGATTGAAATCTGGACCGACGTAGACGGGGTGATGACGGCCGACCCCCGGCAGGTATCAGCAGCCTTCTCACTGGATGCGATCTCCTACATTGAAGCCATGGAAATGTCACATTTTGGGGCTAAAGTGATTTATCCGCCCACCATGCTGCCGGTGCTGAGCAAAAATATTCCGCTACGCATCCGTAACACCTTCCACCGTGAATTTCCCGGCACGGTAGTGAGTCGAGATCCGTACTCGTCAATAATCAACGAATCGCTTAAAACCAACAAAACCCCGGCGGTGAAGGGCATCTCTTCCATCAAAGAGGTGGCGCTGTTGTCGCTGCAGGGGAGCGGCATGATCGGAATTCCGGGCATTTCGTCGCGGTTATTCGGGGCCCTGGCGCAGCGGAAGATCAACGTGATCATGATCACCCAGGCTTCCTCGGAACACACGATTACCTTCACGGTGAGTCCGGCCGATGCCACCGCCGCGCAACGCACCATGGAAGAAGAGTTCGCCCCCGAAATTGAAGCAGGCAAAGTGGATGCCCCCTTCGCTGAAACCGAGCGCTCGATCATCGCGATCATCGGCGAAAACATGCGGCAAACCCCCGGTATTTCGGGCAAATTGTTTAGTGCGTTGGGTCGCAACGGCATCAACGTGCGCGCCATCGCCCAGGGGTCGTCGGAGGTGAACCTATCCGCCGTCATTGAGCAGCGCAACCTATCGAAAGCGCTGAACACGGTGCACGAAGCATTCTTCTTGTCCGAACGAAAAACGTTGAATGTCTTCATGGTGGGGATCGGCCTCATTGGGCGAACACTGCTGCAGCAGATCAACCAGCAGGATGCGTACCTGCTGGAGAACCGTTTGCTGCGCATCAACTTTGTGGGCTTAGCAAACAGCAAAAAGATGGTTTTGAACGAAGATGGCATTGCCCCGGGTGAGTGGCGACAAATCTTAGAAAGCGAAGGAGAAGCAAGTAACATCCGCTCGTTCGTCGCCCAAATGCAGCAGATGAACCTGCCCAACTCGGTATTTGTAGACTGCACCTCCAGCGAAGCAGTAGTGAAGTTTTACCCGGAGGTGCTGCAATCCGCGATATCCGTTGTGACTCCCAACAAGCTGGCGAATTCACGATCCTACGCGGACTATCAGCAGCTAAAGCAGCGAGCGATGCAGGCGGGAGTGAAATTCTTGTACGAAACGAACGTGGGTGCCGGACTTCCGGTGATTCGGGTGTTGCAAGATCTGAAGGATAGCGGCGATCGGGTGCATAAAATAGAAGGAGTGCTGTCGGGCACCTTGTCGTATTTGTTCAATTCATTTACCGAAGGAACTACCTTTAGCAGGGTGGTGCGGCAGGCGCGGGAGAGGGGATTTACCGAACCTGACCCGCGCGACGACCTGAACGGCCTGGATGTGGCGCGTAAGATCCTGATCTTAGCCCGTGAGATTGGCGTGCCGCTAGAACTCAGCGACGTAACGATTGAAAACATTCTGCCCGAAGCTTGCCAGCAAGCTGCATCCGTGGAAGCATTCTTGGAGGTGCTACAAGAGAATAACGATTTGTTTGAAGAGCGCCGTCAGCAGGCCGAAGCGGCGGGTCAGCGGTTGCGCTTCATTGCTACGTTGGAAGATCAGCAAGCGTCGGTGCGCTTGGTTGCCACCGGTCCTTCGCATCCGTTCTATACCCTGTCAGGAAGTGATAACGTGATTTCGTACACGACCGACCGCTACCGAGAGCGTCCGCTGGTGGTGAAGGGCCCCGGTGCCGGGGCAGAAGTAACGGCCGCCGGAGTGTTTGCTGACCTGATCAGCATTAGTAATTATCTGTATCAGGATTACTAAAAAGCCCAATCCTTGCGAGACTGAGCTTTTAGTGAAGCAATCAACGAGTTAGTATCCGGGGTTTTGCGTCGTCAGGTTTGGATTGTTGAGGATTTCCTGGGTAGGAATAGGAAACAACAGATGCTTTTCTTGCAAAGCTTGGTTAGAACTCAGGTTAACGTGGCCCACAAAATCGTCAAAGCCGTCCGTCAGCGAGTTGTAAACTTTTCTGAGGCGCAGCATGTCAAACCAGGTAATGCCCTCGTAGCACAGTTCGTGCCAGCGCTCCTTCCAAACGGCCTCTCGAAAACTAGCCTGGTCAAAAGCACCCAGGTCAGGAGTAGTGAGGCCCGCGCGGTCGCGGATTTGCTTCAGAGCGTCTAGGGCTTCTTGCGTAGGGCCACTCACCTCGTTCTGCGCCTCGGCATACAACAGCAAAACCTCAGCAAAACGAATCATAGGCACATTCAGGTTGTCTTTGGCCGTGCCAGGTACACCCGTAGTGCCGTTAGCGATCACGTTGAAGTGCTTAAAGATGTACGGTGCCCCCAAATCGAAGGGTTCTTCGCTACCGTTGGTGTAGTAGGTCGTATAAAAGTATCCTTCCTGGTCAACAGCCCGAATGTCGCCTTCTTCATACGACTCATAAAAAGAAACCGTCGGCACGGTGCTACCGGTGCCTGAAGGGCCACGATACGTCACCGGCTTAAAGTTAGGAAACATATTGCCCATCGGGTTGCCCGACACCAAGTCGTTGTATTGCAAGCTGAAGATATGCTCTTTGGTGTTGCCCAACCGCTCGTCGTGCACCTCGCGGTAGGTGTCAAACAGCTCAATGGGTCCGGCGTTGTCGATCACCTCTTTGGCCTTGTCGGCAGCCAATTGGTAATATTCTGCCCCTTTGTTGAGAGGCTGGCCCGCCATGGTCAGGTACACCCGAGCCAACTGAGATTTGACGGCGGCCGTGGAAACCCTGCCGCTTGCATCGGTCCAGGGCAATCCGGCAGCTTCCGCTACCTTTAAATCTTCAATGATCTGGTCGTACACTTCCTGCTGGGGTGCCCGGGTGGGGAAGAAGTTTTCGGAAGAAGCCGACTGTGGGGTGAGCACCAGCGGCACGTCGCCCCACAGCCGCACGGCGTAGAAATAGGCCCAGGCCCGCATGAAACGCGCTTCGCCTAAAATTCTGGTTTTCTGCGCTTCCTCCATTGGGGTGATGCTGGGCACCTTCTCCAGCACCAGGTTGGTCTGCGCAATGGTTTGGTACAATCCGCGCCACCAGTTCTTAATGTGCCCGGTGTTTCCGTCCCAAGTGAGCGAGTAGAGGTTGTTCAAATCAGAATTTTGGGCCGTTTCGGTCGTAGAAGTGCCGGTGGGAGCTTCCAACAGTTGCCAATTCGACGAAAAGATACCGGCCCCGCCGCCGTAGAAGCGGGCGTTATCATACACGGCGGCAATAGCAGCTTCGGCGTGATCTGGAATGGTGTAAAAGCTCTCCGGAGTGAGGTTGGAAGGATCTTCCTCTTCCAGAAAGTCGGAACAACTAGCGCCCAGCAGCAACACGCCGCCGAACAAAAACTTGCTTATATAACGAAATGCAGGAAATTTCATAGTGCGTTAAGGTTAGATGTTCTAGGGATTAAAGACCGATTTGTACACCTAGCAGGTAGGTGGTTGGCTTAGGGTATTCGTGCCATTTCATGCCTTGCGAGAAGGCATTATTGCTGTCGCCACCGCGGATGGGCGTAACCTCCGGGTCTCCGATGATCTCATCATCCACCACCAAGAAGAAATTCTGCGTAGAAGCATACAGCCGAAGGTTACTCAACCGTAGTCGCTGGGCGACGCTGGGTGAGAAATTGTAGCCGATCACCAGGTTCCTCCCCCGAATAAAAGAAGCGTCTTTGATCCACCGGGTATCCACGTTGGTGACGTAGCCAGCCCGAGTGTCCCTGATTTGTGCAATCTGGCTATCCTGGTTTTCAGGGGTCCAAGCATCCAGCACGGTAGCGTAGCTGTTGGCCAGCGCCTGGCGATCTTCGCTGGGGTGTAGGTTCATGTCCATGATGTCGTTGCCATACATGTATTGAATATCAAACGTCAGATCGAAGTTGTGGAACCGAACGGTGTTGATCAACGAGCCCCAGCCGTCAGGGGTGCCGTTGCCGATGATCATCCGATCGGCGTCGGTGATGGCCTTATCGCCGTTTACATCTTCGTATTTGATGTCACCGGGAAGAATGGTTAATCCGTTTCGGTAGCTGGTGAACTCCGCCGCTTCGGCGGCTTCGTCGGTGCCCCACACTCCCAATCGACGTAAGCCCCAGAACGAGCCCACTGGCTCACCTTCGCGGATAATGTTGGTGTCGTTGGTGAAACCCGGGCCGCCCACTCCAAAAATATCGGCCCGGGTGGCCAGCGAAAGCACCTTGTTCTTGTTCATAGAAATGTTGAAGATGGTGTTCCACGAGAAATTAGGCGTTTCGATGTTTACCGTGTTTAGCGCCAGTTCTACGCCCCGGTTCTCCATCGAGCCAATGTTTTTGCGAATTGTGGCGTAGCCGCTGGTTTGAGGAACAGGAGCATCCAGCAACATATCGGTGGTGAGACGGTAGTAATAGTCGGCTTCAATGGCCACTCGGCCCTGAAACAGGCCTATTTCAATACCAACGTCGGTTTGCGCCGTTCTTTCCCAGCGTAAATCAGGGTTTGCTAGTCGGTTGATCCCCGTGCCACTCACGCGCGATTCGTTGATCACGGCGGCATAGTTGGAACTCAGTAGCGACAGCGAAGAATAGGGAGGGATTTCAGAGTTACCCGTGAGCCCGTAACTGGTGCGCAGCTTCAGGTTAGAAATGATGCGGTTGTTTTGCATAAAACCCTCTTCAGATATTCTCCAGGCCAGGGCCGCCGAGGGGAAGAAGGCGAACTTGTTGTTTTCTCCGAATTTAGACGAACCATCGGCCCGGCCGGTGAAGGTGACCAGGTACTTGTTCATCAGGCTGTAGTTGATCCTGCCAAAGTAGGAGTTCAGTGCTTCGCGGCGGGCGTTAGAGTTCACGCTTAGGTTGTTGCTACCTGCTCCCATATTGTTGAACAAGAAATAATCCGTGGCAAACGTTCGCACCCCCTGGTCGATGCGGAAGAAATTGGTTTCCTGCCACGAAATCCCCAACAACCCGGTAAAGGAGTGAATCTCATTAAAGGTTTTGTTGTAGGTCAGGTAGTTTTCCAACGACCAAAACGTCTCTTTCTGGTTGCTGGTGGCTGCGCCCCCTTGTCCACCTGGGTCTAGCGTCCGGGTGAAGTAGTCATTTCTTTCCTGAGTGACCACGTTGGTTCCGAGCACCGTTCTAAATTCCAGTCCTTCGGCTAGTTGGATGTTCGCGAACACACTGCCCAGCACGGTTTGCGTGTTCAAGATATAGGTGCGGCCGTTGAGGCGGTGCACCGAACTCATGGTGCCTTCGGCAAACGGATAATCGCGGTTGTTGGCAAAGGTGCCGTCCTCATAGCGCACGGGCAGGAAAGGAAAATCCTCGACCATCTGCCGGGGCACTTGATCACTGATATCCACCAGATTTTCCGACTGGTTATTGTAGCTAAGGGTAGTACCGATCTTCATCCACTTTTTCACCTGGGTATCCAGCGTCAAGCGGCCCGAATAGCGCTTCAGATACGAATTCAACAGCAATCCCTGATCGTCGCGGTAGCCCAGCGAAAAGGAGTAGGTCGTGTTTTCGTTGCCGCCGCTAAAGCCAAGTTGGTGGTTTTGAGAAATTGCGTTCTGCGTGGCTTCTTTAAACCAATCGGTATCATACAGTGGGCGGCCGTTGCTATCGAAGACGCGCGGATCGGTTCGGCGTAGTGCCGGATTTAGATACGCCCAGCGGCCTTCGGCCCATCCTTCGGGATCGAACTTTTCCATGTTAGCCCAAGCCAGGTCTTCCACGGCCAGATACTGTTCGGCATTGAGCACTTCCGGACGATTGGGTCCAATGGTGTTAACACTAGCTTCACCCAAGTAGGTTATTCTCCCCTCACCGGCCTTCCCCTTTTTGGTGGTGATCAGGATCACGCCGTTGGCGCCTCGGGCTCCGTAAATGGCGGTAGAAGAAGCGTCTTTAAGCACCTCAACCGAAACAATATCGTTTGGATTGATAAAGTCGATCGCTTGGCTAGCCTGGGCTTGGTTGCCCATGGGCAGTTGCACCCCATCCACCACGTAGAGGGGGTTGTTGGTGGAGTTGATGGAGCTAAAGCCTCGAATCCGAACGTTGGTGCGTCCGCCCGGGCGCCCCGAGTTCACGTTTACCTGCACTCCTGGTATCCGGCCGGAGATGGCTTGGTTCAGCGAGGCAGCGGGACGTTCTTGCAACTGCTCAACGTTGACTGAACCCACCGCTCCGGTAAGGTCGGATCGTTTTTGGGTACCGTAGCCAATCACCACAATTTCATCTAACGATTGCACATCCTCTTGCAGGGTGATGTTGAGGGTGGTTCTGCCGTTCAGCGGAGCTTCTTGAAGAATGTAGCCGATGGACGAAAACACCAGGGTGTCGTTGGCATTAGGTGCATTGATGCTGTAGTTGCCTTCCACATCCGTGACCGTACCCTGGGTGGTGCCTTTCACCAACACGTTGACTCCGGGTAGTCCTTGTTGGTCGGTGGCGGTGGTAACGGTGCCCGAAACAACCACGGCTGGATCGATAGCGCCTCCTCGGGCTGAAAGCGCGTTACTGAGGCAGAACTGCAAGGCAATTCCTACAAGAGCGATTCTGCTCACAATGAGAGCAGAGGGCGGTAAAGGTTTAAGTTTCATGAGGTGGTGGGTTGAGGTAAATGAAATAATGAATGAAAAGCCGGGCAGAAAGGAAAATGAATGGGTCAGGTAGCTAACCGGCAGGGATTCCGGTAGCCGTCAGCAGGCACATTATCTGCCGAATGCGTAAAGCAAGCATTTCAAAGAACGGTATTCTTGCGGAAAGGTAGTCGTTTTTTGGTTCTTTGGAAGAAATTTGGAAAGAAAAAATAGGGGCATAAAAAAAGCCCAACCATTGCTGGCGGGGCTTGTGATGCCTTAGGAAGAAAACGGCTTAGTAATTCGTTCCGGCGCGAATCATGGCGCAGCGGAAACCGATGCTCGCAGTGGCCGAATCTTGCTCTATGTAGCGACGCGTACCGGGGGATAGCCAGTAGGCCACATCCGCCCAAGAGCCGCCCTTGTACACGCGCAGTTCGTTGGTTACCAGCGAATTGTAATCACCGGTGAAGCGAGGGTTTTTCTCACTATCGTAGCCGCTTTCCGGATCTTCAGTGCCGTCGCGACGAATCGGGTTCAGATCGCTAAAATCTTGGTAAGACAACGGACGATACACGTCCAGCACCCACTCGTTCACGTTGCCAGCCATGTTGTACAAACCAAAGTCGTTCGGCGGATACTCGTACACGTAATCGGTGATCATGGCTCCGTCGTTCAGCTTGCCCGCAATACCGGCGTAATCACCGCGACCGCGTTTGAAGTTGGCCAAAAAGTAACCCATTTTGTTTCCGTACGGGTTACGAGTGGCGTGACCGTCCCAAGGATAAATTCGCTGATTGGTATGGTTTTCGTCCAGATACTGCGTTCCGATCAGGGCCTTGGCTGCATATTCCCACTCGGCTTCGGTCGGTAGACGGAAATCAGGCAGCACTACGCCGCTTTCAAGCGGAATGCGTCCGCCTTCAGGCACCGAAACGTCTAAGCCTGACTCTTCGGCCAGCTTTTCGTTCACCACCGAGGTTCTCCAGCGACAGTAGTCGTTGGCCTGTCGCCAACTCACTCCCACCACCGGGAAAAAGCGGAAACCAGGATAGCGAAGATAGTGGTTTTCGTAGGGATCGTTGAAGGCCAAATCGCGGCGCCACACCGTGGTATCGGGCAGGGCTGAGCGATAAAACTCCGTGGTGGAGTCCTGATGCACGTCAAACAAATACTCTAACCAGTGGATGTTAGCAACCTCGGTCTGGTCCATATAGAACGAAGCAACCGTCACGGTTCGCTCGAGGTTGTCGCGCGAGCCCA
Organism: Cyclobacteriaceae bacterium; assembly: GCA_965217305.1. Classification (GTDB taxonomy): domain Bacteria; phylum Bacteroidota; class Bacteroidia; order Cytophagales; family Cyclobacteriaceae; genus Tunicatimonas. The sequence continues at coordinate 1,193,129 of CBDCHN010000011.1, read as the reverse complement.
TCAAGTCTTCTTCGAAGCTACCCATCACAAAGCGGCCTCCTTCGATGTAGACCATATCGGGGGCTTCGGGCTGGCCTTCGTATTCTTGGAGCGTGAAGTTGCCCTCCACATTATACTCGATCCCCGTTTTGGCACTAGAGGGGCCGGGGTTCATGCTGGTGGGCTGGCTTTTGCTGCAGGCAACCAAGGTCGCCGCTCCAAGAGCGACCGATGACGCACTGAGCGCGTGTCTAAACAATTGCTTCATAACCTGTTTTATTATTAATCGGATAATACTGTGGGCTGATAAACACAAAATATATAAATAAGCTAAGATTGCCCTGTTTATTGAAACACTAAAGTCACTACTTCCCGCGCGAATAACAACCAATAGTGACCAAAATAGCTAGGATGTAAGGTTCGCCACGAAATAAAAAAGAACGCAGCAAAGCGCATACATTGAGTCGATTGTGAAACGCCCTAACGAAGAACAAATTATGCGGTAAAATTAATTTCTCCTCAAAATCTCAGAAAGAATGGTGATTGCATCGTCTACGTGGGGCACGTTGTCGATAGACAAAATCGGGCGTTTTTTAGTTTCTTTCATCTGGCAACGTTTCGGGTGCTGCTGCACGTACTGCAAGATATTGCCAAAAACGTCGGAGTTCACGTACTGCGGGTCATCGGTTCGGGCAAAGTAGCACTTCATCCGGTCGCTTTTCAGGATCAACTTTTCAAAGCCCAACTGCTCGGCCAGCCACCGCAGACGAACCGTATTGATTAGCTCATGAACCGGTTCGGGAAGCGGGCCAAAGCGATCTTCTAGCATAATCTTGAACTCCTGAAGCGCGGGTTCATCTTTAATGTTATCCAATTGAGAGTATATACGCAGGCGTTCAGTGGTGCTGCTGATGTAGGTTTCCGGAATGATCACCTCCAGGTCAGTCTCGATGGAGCAGTCTTGCACCAAAGGTTTGGTCACCTCACTTAGTTCGCGGGTAAATAGTTCTCTGAAGTCGCTCTCCTTAAGCTCCTGAATGGCTTCATCTAAAATTTTGTGATACATCTCAAAGCCCAGGTCCGAGATAAAGCCGCTTTGCTCGGACCCCAGCAGGTTGCCAGCGCCCCGAATGTCCAGATCGCGCATGGCCACCTTGAAGCCGTCGCCTAGTTCTGAGAATTCTTCCAACGTAGACAAGCGCTTGCGGGCGTCGGCGGTGAGGCCCATGGTGGGTGGCGAAAGCAGGTAGCAGAAGGCTTTACGGTTGGAGCGCCCTACCCTACCCCGCATCTGATGCAGGTCAGACAAGCCGAACATGTGGGCATTATTGATGATAATGGTGTTGGCATTGGGAATGTCCAGGCCCGATTCGATGATGTTAGTAGAAACCAGCACGTCGTATTCGCCCTCGATGAACATGACCATCGTTTTCTCTAATCTTGCACCGTCCATTTGTCCGTGCGCCACCGCCACGCGCGCATCGGGCACCAGACGAAGAATAATGTTAGCCACCGACTCAATGTCGCCCACCCGGTTGTGTACAAAGAAAACTTGCCCGCCCCGGCGAAGTTCGTAGCTGATTGCGTCGCGGATGACCACCTCGTTGAACGTGTGCAGTTCGGTGGTAACGGGGCGGCGGTTGGGCGGCGGGGTGGCGATGATGCTCAGGTCGCGCGCTCCCATGAGCGAAAATTGCAGGGTGCGTGGAATCGGAGTGGCGGTGAGGGTGAGCACGTCTACGTTGACGCGCATTTCTTTGAGACGTTCCTTAACCTTGACGCCGAACTTTTGCTCTTCGTCGATAATGAGCAAGCCTAGGTTTTTAAACACAACATCTTTGTTAACAATGCGGTGGGTGCCGATCAGAATGTTCACGTTGCCCTCGGCCACCTTCTTCAGAATTGCCTTAATGTCTTTGGTGGACTTAAAACGATTGATGTACTCCAGCGTGATGGGGAAATCGGACAGGCGTTCGCGCAGGGTGCGGTAGTGCTGCATGGCCAGGATGGTGGTAGGCACCAGCAGCGCCACCTGTTTGCCTTCGGTCACGGTTTTGAAGGCGGCCCGGATGGCAATTTCGGTTTTGCCGAAGCCCACGTCACCGCAAATCAGGCGGTCCATTGGGTGCGGCTGCTCCATGTCGTACTTCACGTCTTCGGTGGCCTTGGCCTGGTCGGGCGTATCTTCGTACATAAAAGACGATTCTAGCTCGGCCTGCAAAAAACCGTCGGGACTAAAGGCCGTTCCGTGGGCCGCCTTGCGTTTGGCGTACAGGCTAATCAGGTCTTTGGCGATGTCCTGTACCTTGCGTTTGGCCCGTTTCTTCTTGTTGTCCCACTCGGGCGAGCCCAGTTTGCTGATGGCGGGCGGACCGGTTTCTTGCCCGCTGTACTTGGAGATTTTGTGCAGCGAGTGCACACTCACGTACAGCAGGTCGTCGTCGCGGTACACCAGCCGCATCGCCTCTTGCTCGCGGCCGTTCATGTCCATTTTCTCTAATCCGGCAAAGCGACCCACGCCGTGGTCAACGTGCACCACGTAATCGCCTACCTTCAGTTCGCGCAACTCTTTAAGGCTGAGGGCGCGTGACTTGCTGCGCACGCCCCGGGTTTTGTAGCGATGAAAGCGGTCGAAGAGCTGGTGATCAGTATAGCAGACTATTTTTAGCGTGGAGTCTACGAATCCGGCCCGCAGTGAAGTATAGAGCGGTTCGAAGACCACCTCGGAATCAATTTCCTCAAAAATGCGGCGAAGCCGCTCGATCTGCTGCTCTGAGTCGGAGGCGATCAGGTTGGTGAACCCCTGGTCGGAATTTTCTTTCAGGTTTTGCGCAAGCAACTCGAAGTTCTTGTTAAACGAAGGTTGGGGCTGGCTTTGTAGGGCAAATGCCGCTTCGGTAGGGGTGTGAAATCGGTTGCCAAACTCCACCACGGTGAAGCGCGATAGGTCTTCGGCGAAATGGGCCTGGGTTTCGAAGAGCGCATCGGGCCCGAAAACCACCTGGGTGTTGCCCGCAGTTTGCATCAGGGCACCGAAGTTTTCTTCGGCCTTGGCAAAGTAAGCGCCGATGATATCCTCGGTTTGCTGCCGGTCGCGGCACCACACCTGGGCGTGTTCGGGCGACAGGAAATCCAGAAAAGACTGCCGCGCTTCGTCCTGAAACTGGGTTTGCACGTTGGGAATAATGCTAATTTGCGACATGGTCTCCTGCGACAACTGCGAGGCCACGTCGAAGGTGCGAATGGCCTCTACCTCGTCGCCGAAGAGTTCCAGGCGATAGGGCATCTCGTTGGCGTACGAAAATATATCCACGATTCCCCCCCGAATGGCAAACTGCCCTGGCTCATAGACGAAGTCGGTTTTCTCAAAATCGTAGTTGACCAGCAGTTCACTGATAAACTGCGTGTCGAGGCGCTCGCCCGCGCGAATGAAGAAGGTGTTCTTCTGAAGGGCTTGCTGGTTAACCACCTTTTCGGCGAGCGCATCCGGGTAGGTGACGATCAGGTGCTCGTGGGAAGAAGAATTTAAAATAATGTTCAGAATCTCCGCCCGCATCAACACATTGGCATTCTCGGTTTCGTCTAAGTGATAGGGCTTTTTAAAAGAAGCGGGATAAAGCAGTACCGGCCGATTGTGGTGCAGGTTTTGCAAGTCGTTCTGAAAGTAGGCGGCTTCTTCTTTATCGTTGACGACAAAAATCTGGATCTGCGGACGAATTTGATACACGGCACTGGCGACCACCGCATCCAAGCTACCGGTAAGTCCCTTGATATGAACCGTTTGGGAAGAAGGATCGGTTATTAGCGAAGAAAGGGTTTGAATGAAACTGTCCTGGGTGTATTGAGCGAGTAAATCCTTCGTCTGCACGCGCGGCCGGTTACTTTTGGTGGGAGATAAATTACAGATTATCAGAACTACCCACTAATAAATATGTTTCACTAAGAGCAACCCGGTTTACCCACGACACTGTCATGCAAAATCAGAACAGAAACGCCAAAAAAGCCGATCAGCAGAACGTAATCGAAAGGTTGGAAAAACTGCATCCGCACAAAACGTTGCTCTACCTGGCTATTTTTGGAAGTTGTTTGCTATTCGGTTTCTTGATAGTCGCCTACACGATGAAAACCGATCAAGATACCTTCATTGATTTCCGTTTTCCCAAAGCGTTTATCGTAAGCTTGGCGCTGCTCCTCTTCTCCAGCTTTTCCATTTCCAAGGCGCTCGGAGCTTTTCGTGACGATGATATGAAGGCACTGAAACAGTCGCTAGGTCTTACCCTGGTCTTAGGCTTGGGATTTACTATTAGTCAGTACGTGGGTTGGTACGAGCTCAACCAGTCTAAAATTTACCTGTCGGGAGAGGCGTCGGGTTCGTACCTTTACCTGATTTCTGGGTTACACGTGATCCATTTAGCGGCGGGCCTAGTTTTTCTGACCGCAACCTACACGCAGGTAAGCAACGTTTCGCGCGACCAGGTGAAGCGCCTGATTATGGTAACCAACCCATACCAACGCATCAAGTTGGAAATGCTAACGGCGTACTGGCACTTTGTGGATATTCTGTGGGTCGTGTTGTTCTTCTACTTTTTATTCAGCTTCTAGGGCGTGTTGACAATTAAACTTGAACGGCGATTTTGGCGTGCTTCCGGCTTTGCCCTGCGTTACTTTCGGCAGCCGATGCTTCAGCATTGCCCTTCTCAAGTGCCTTGATCAAGCCAAAATCACACTCAAAATCCCTCGTTAGTCTGAATGTCAACACGCCCTAGTATTTCCGATAAACGGTTAAGGTGTTGCTGCTCACTGGCTGCTCACTGATGCGATATTGATCGCCAAGGCGAGGGGCCGAAAGTCCCCCTTCGAAATTGACCGGAGCTTGAAACACCCGCGCCTCGTCCCACCACCCTTCATTAATTAGAAAGGACAACAGCGTGCCCCCCCCTTCTACCAGTACTGACTGAATTTGCCGCGCGTACAGATCGTCCAGCATGAAACGAATTCTCTCCTTCCACGATGAGTTCGTCTCAGGAATTTGCGCAAACTCCAGGTTCGGATGAGTTTCTGCTTTGCGGGCGTTGTAGCACAACGTGGGTTGCGATTGATCAAAAATGCGCAGTCGCGGGCTCAACTGGAGTGGCGGGTCGATGACTATCCGAAGGGGATTGGTTCCGGTCCAGAAACGCACGTTGAGTTGCGGATCGTCACAGAAACAAGTAGTTTTCCCCACCCAGATGGCGGCCTCCTGCGATCGCCACTGGTGCACCAGTCGGCGCGCGTGAGCGTTGCTGATCCAGTACGGATTGGGGTGGGCCGGAGCGATAAAACCGTCGGCCGTCTCGGCCCACTTCAGAATAATGTAGGGGCGTTTTTGCTGTTGCCAGGTCAGAAACCGACGGTTGAGGTCAAGGGCCTCGCCCTGCACCGGACTCTCCGGGGCGGTAGCGACAAAGTATTTGTTGAGAGCGAGCGAAGCGCACCAAGTATCGAGCTCCTGAGCCGTAGCAAACGGATTAACGCTTAAGAACAGCGTGCGGTTCTCTGAAGAGTTATCCTGAAGACCAAACAGTTCAGTTTTGGTAGATCCTTCATCAACTATTTCTTCGCTGTCTGCCACAACCCACCCCAGCCAAGGACCTTTATAAACTGCGCCCTGATTGGCCGCCGCCAGGTCTAGTGCTCGGCGTAGAAACGAAACGGATGCGTTTGTTTTGGCTTTGTCATTCATAAATCAGCATCTTTGGGCAACCAAGGAGTGGTCGGTCATGAACCAAGTACACAAATTAAAAGAACTACACAACCAGATTCGGGAAAAACTAGTGCCTGCTTCCAGCAAAGGGAACGACCCATCGGCAGTAACCGCTTGGTTACTGGAGCACTATCTGTCCGTGCGTCGTACGGATTTGCTACTAAATAACAGTGTAGAAGTTTCGCCAATCAAGCAACAACGCATTGATCAAGCGATAATCCGGTTGCTCAACCACGAACCCATTCAGTACGTGCTGGGAGAAGCTTATTTTTACGGCCGGAAGTTTAGCGTCTCGCCCGAGGTGCTTATTCCTCGGCGCGAAACCGAAGAACTGGTGGCGATGGTGCAACAAGAAAATCCGCGAGCGGGCCTCAAAGTCCTAGATATAGGAACGGGCAGCGGGTGCATTGCGGTAACCTTGGCGAAGGAAATGAACCGCCCCCGCGTGCACGCGCTGGAGATAAGTGCTGCCGCGGTGCAAACAGCGCAAAAAAATGCCGCTACGCACCAGTCGGAGGTTGCTTTTATCACCGGTGATTTGTTTCACGAGTCACTTTTGGTTCCTGCCCCGTTCGACATAGTGGTGAGCAACCCCCCCTACGTGCGACGAAGCGAGGCCTTGGCAATGGAGGCGCGGGTTCTGGCGTACGAACCCAAACGAGCGCTTTTTGTGAGTGACGAACGGCCCCTGCGGTATTTCGAACAAATTGCGCACCGGTGCCGAAACGGCTGGTTGCAGCCGGGGGGGAAGGTTTACTGGGAAATTAACGAAGCGTTAGGAAAAGAAACGGTTACGCTAATAGAAGATAGAGGATTCGAAAAAGTGGTTTTACGAAAGGATATGCAAGGGAAAGATCGATTCGTATCGGCAACGCTGTTATGATAAATTCGTAATGGTTAACTTTGTGACCATTCAGTGTCAATTTTTGATGGTCCTTGCACCGCCGGTCAAAAACTTCCTCTAAACAGTGAACGAATGAGCAATCTGCACCCGATATTTGACACGTTGGTGAGCAAGGAGCAGAAGGAAACCTTGCTAGGTCAACGGGGCCGGGTGATCTGGCTGGTGGGCTTGTCCGGTTCGGGCAAGAGCGCCCTGGCCCGCGCGGCCGAACACACGCTGCACGCGCAGCAGAAGGTAACCACCTTGCTAGACGGAGACAACCTGCGCACTGGGATCAACAATAACCTAGGTTTTAGTCAGGAGGATCGGGTAGAAAACATCCGCCGCGCCGCCGAGGTGGCCAAGCTTTTCGCCGGGGCAGGAGTGATCACGCTCTGTTCGCTCATCACCCCCACCCAGGCCCTGCGCGAACTGGCCCGCTTGGTCATCGGCAACGATTACTTTGAAGTGTACGTAGACTGCCCCCTGGAGGTGTGCGAGCAGCGTGACGTGAAGGGACTCTACGCCAAAGCCCGCCGGGGCGAGATCAGCGACTTCACTGGGGTGAGCGCCCCCTTCGAGCCCCCAATGCATCCCAACTTGCGACTTCGTACCGACCAACAATCCTTGGAAGAAAGCCACCAGCTTTTAGTGAACACCATTCTAGACCTCACCGCCCTATGATCTCTTACAATCTCACCCACCTGCAACAGTTAGAGTCCGAAGCCATTTTCATCATGCGAGAGGTTGCCGCCCAGTTCGAGCGTCCGGTGCTGCTGTTCTCGGGCGGCAAAGACTCTATTGTGATGGTGCGACTGGCGCAGAAAGCTTTCTGGCCCGCCAAGCTGCCCTTCCCCCTGCTGCATATCGACACCGGCCACAACTTCCCCGAAACCATTGCCTTTCGCGACGAGCTTGTCGATCAACTCGGGGCCACTTTGCAGGTACGCTACGTACAGGATTCTATCGACCAGGGCCGCGCTATGGAAGAAAAGGGCCCTAATCCCAGCCGCAACGGTTTGCAGACCATCACGCTCCTGGAAGCCCTGGAAGAACTCAAGGTAGACGCCGCCTTCGGAGGCGCCCGACGGGACGAAGAGAAGGCCCGCGCCAAAGAGCGCTTCTTCTCGCACCGCGATGAATTTGGGCAGTGGAACCCCCGGCAGCAGCGTCCCGAGTTGTGGAACCTGTTCAACGGACGCAAGAACCAAGGCGAGCACTTCCGGGTGTTTCCCTTGAGTAACTGGACGGAAATGGACGTGTGGCAGTACATTGCCGCCGAGCAGTTGGCCATTCCGCCCATCTACTTCTCGCACCCGCGGGTGGTGGTGGAGCGCGACGGGGCGTTGCTGGCCCAGTCGGAGTTCATCACTTTGCTCAAAAATGAGACCTATCAGGAGCGACAGGTGCGCTTTCGCACGGTGGGGGATATGACCTGCACGGGGGCGGTAGCCTCGTCGGCCAGCAACTTGGAAGCTATTATTGCTGAGGTGGCCGCCGCCAAGGTGACCGAGCGGGGCGGGCGGGCCGACGACAAGCGGTCGGAAGCGGCGATGGAAGACCGCAAGAAGCAAGGATATTTTTGAGATGTGAAATAAGAAGTGTGAGAGGGGAAATATGAAATGAGAAATTGAACGAAGAGATATAATGAATATAGACTTGAAACGACGAATTAAGGAGTATGCGCTATCGGTGATTCGCTTGTGTTCTACCTTGCCTGAAAGTGAGGTGGGAAGGGTGATCGGAAGGCAATTGCTACGTTCGGGTACTTCGGTGGGGGCTAATACGCGGGCTGCCTTTCGAGGCAGAAGCAAGAAAAAGTTCATTGCCAAACTAGGCATTGTCATTGAAGAAGCCGACGAAAGTCTTTACTGGCTAGAACTGCTCACCGAAGGGGAAATTATCAGTAAAGACCAACGCGTTAGCGCTCTGATGCAGGAAACCGAGGAGCTGCTAGCCATCTTCGTATCAATAAAAGCCAAGCACAAAGTGTAGGTCTCGTCTCTCATATCTTACCTTTTCTTAAAGTTTCACCTCTCACCTCTCACCATGGATTCTCAAGAACTTGACCTACCAACCAGCCAACAGTATTTGAACATGGACCTGCTGCGCTTTACCACCGCCGGTAGCGTAGACGACGGCAAAAGTACATTGATCGGGCGGCTGTTGTACGATAGCAAGGCCATTTTTGAAGATCAGCTAGATGCTGTGGAACGAGCCAGTACCAGCGCGGGCGACGCCCACGTGAATTTGGCGCTGCTTACCGACGGCTTGCGCGACGAGCGCGAGCAGGGCATCACCATCGACGTGGCCTACCGTTACTTTGCCACCCCCCGGCGCAAGTTCATCATCGCCGACACGCCGGGCCACATTCAGTACACCCGCAACATGGTGACCGGGGCCTCTACGGCCAACCTAGCCATTGTGTTGGTGGATGCCCGCCACGGAGTGGTGGAGCAGACCTGCCGCCACGCCTTCATTGCCTCACTGCTGCGCATCCAGCACCTGATTCTGTGCGTGAACAAAATGGACTTAGTGGATTACGAAGAAGAGCCGTTCATCAAGATTAAAGAAGCCTTTGCCCAGTTCAGCTCCAAGCTCAACATTCCCGACATCATCTACATTCCGATCAGCGCCCTCAAAGGAGACAACGTGGTGCACAAGTCTGAAAACATGGCTTGGTACGGTGGAGGCAGTCTTCTTTACACGTTAGAGAACGTGCAGGTGAGTAGTGACTACAATCTGGTAGACTCGCGCTTTCCGGTACAGCGCATCATTCGTCCGCAGTCGGATGAGTACCACGACTACCGCAGCTACGCCGGGCGGGTGGCCGGGGGGGTGTTTAAACCAGGAGATGAGGTGATTGCCCTGCCATCGGGACTCACCACCACGGTGGCATCCATCGACACTATTGATGGTGAGCTACAGGAAGCGTACCCGCCCATGTCGGTGGCCATGCGGTTGAGCGATGACTTGGACGTGACGCGGGGCGATATGCTGGCTAAGCCGGATAACCAACCTACGGTGGGGCAAGACATCGATCTGATGGTGTGCTGGCTGCACGAGAAGGCGCTGGTTGCGGGGGGCAAGTACGCCCTGCGGCACACCACCCAGGAAGGACGCTGCATTGTCAAGGAAGTGAAGTACAAGGTAGACATCAACACCCTGCACCGTAGCGAAGATGATAAGAATATTGGCCTGAACGACATCGGGCGCATCCGCATCCGCACTACCACCCCGTTGCTGTATGATCCTTACCAGAAAAACCGCACCACGGGTAGCCTAATCCTCATCGATGAGTTTAGCAACGAAACCCTGGCCGCGGGCATGATTATCTAAGCAGACTACTCGCTAGCGCTAGCCAAGCGGCGAGAAGCTTTGTGCTCAAAGTAAATCCAATCTACGGAAGTCCCTGAACCTTCAGCGCTTCCGTCAGGAACAGAAGTCACCACATGCACTTCGTGACGCCCCGGGGGGATATCGTTTATTGGCATACTGACCTCAGTCCAATTTGTTGCCCCTTTTGTGTCAGGTAACTCGACTGCGCCAATTTCTTTCCCATCTTTGAGTTTAACCGTGAGTTTCATACCGGGGGCAGTGGTTGCCACACGCAATGCAAGCGCAGTTACGTCTTGAAAGTCAACGTTATCGTAGACCAAGTAGCTGCCCTCTTTCATCTGGTCTACGTACGAATACTGCTCTTCGGAAGCATTGCGGACGCGGGCGTTAAATTTCTTATCAAAAGCTTCGGCCTGCACTCTTGGGTCGCGCAGCACGATTTGTTTCGTTCGGGTTAAAGGACCTATGCCCTCTCCGCCCTGATCCGTATACTTAACGGTCATTTCGTACTGTCCGCTCAGGTTGTCAGGTTGTGGCTCAGGATCCAGCGTTCCGGCGAGGGGCAGTGATGATCGTTCGTCGAGCGACAGAATATAGTCTACGATCTGCCCGGCTTCCTGCTCCGAAACGGCTTGGGCGGGCATGGCGCGCTCGCCCCAGTTGCCTTTGCCGCCCTTCAGAATCTTGTTCACCAGCATGCTGGTGGTCTCACCAGTACGCTCGTAGCGGGCGGCCACCGCATGGTAGGCCGGGCCAACCGACTGCTTCTCGTACGAGTGACACGCTTTGCAACCGCTGCTTTCAATGAGAGCAAATCCGTCGGTTACCACCTTGTGACCCAAATCGTCGGTGCTGTTCGCTGTTGGCACAAAATCAAAGGAAAAATCTACGGCTTGGGCCTTGATACTGCCCTTGGTCAAGCTACCGTCTTCCCGATCATCCACCTTCACTTGATACTGGATAGGAACGCCCTCCCAGTAGAACGATGAGTTGGAAGCCAGCACAATGTCTACGGCGGGCGGATCGTTGCCTACCTCAATTTCCAGGGTCTTGCTCGTACTCGCTCCGCCCTGATCCACCACCGTTAGCTGCACCGGATACTTGCCCGCCTTTTCAAAAGTATACTCAGGATTGGCCTCTTCCGATTGCACCTCTTGGCCCTCAAACGTCCAGTGGTAACTAAGTTCGTCGTCAGCATCATAGTCGAAGCTGCCCTCGCTGGAGAAAGAAGCGGTGAAGGGCGGAGCGCCTATGGTTTGATCCGCCGCCAGTTGGGCCACCGGAGGGCGGTTGCCTTCGGAGTAGTCGATGCGGGACAGCATGGCCCCCGGATTGGCCGCGAACCAGTCGCTTCCGTATTCCAGCAAATAAAGCTCGCCATCGGGGCCCAACTCTAGGTCGATGAGGTGGTTAAGCTTTTCGGAATTTAGAAAAGGCTCAATGCGTACCAGATCACCGTTCGCATCCAGCGTTAGCGCTTTGATCCAGCCGCGCATCCAGTCATAAATGAACACTTTGTTGTCGTAGTATTCGGGTAGGCGCTTGGGTCCGTAGGGGAACATTTCGGAGTGGTACACCGGCCCGGCCATCGCATTGCGTCCGCCCTCACCCAACGAAGGGAAATCGGGCGATACATCGTAGGGATACCAGATCAGCGCTTCCTGGAAAGGAGGCAGCACTTCGGCGCCGGTGTTGTTGGGCGACCGGTTCACCGGGGCAGCGGGGCCATAGTAAGGACCAATTTGACCGGTGGCAAAATCGTAGTCCGGATAGGCCCGGTTGCCGCGGAAGTAGGGCCAGCCGAAGTTACCCGCTGCTTTGGCCTGGTTCACCTCGTCGTAGCCACGGGGGCCGCGCTCGCTGTCTACCCGCGCGTCGTTGCCCACGTCGCCCCAGTAGAGCCATCCGGTGGCCTGGTCCACGCTGATGCGGTAGGAGTTACGGGTGCCCATGGTATAGATCTCGGGCCGTCCGCCCGAACCGTCTTTTGGAAATAGGTTATCGTCCGGGACAGAATAAGTGGCATCGTCATTCACCCTAATGCGGATTACCTTGCCGCGCAGGTCGTTGGTGTTGCCCGAGGAGCCCTGGGCGTCGAAGGGGGCGCGGCCGGGGCGCTCGTCGATGGGAGCATAGCCTTCGGACTCGAAGGGATTGGTGTCGTCGCCGGTGGACAAGAAAAGGTTGCCGTCGGGCCCAAAGGCGATGGAGCCACCCGTGTGGCAGCACTGCTCCCGCTGCACGTCGACGGTGAGGATGAGCTTTTCGGACGACATGATCAGGCTGTCGCCCAGCAGCAGAAAGCGCGACAGGTGCTGCACCGGCTCGTCGCCCGCGGGTGAGTAGTACATATAAATCCAGTGGTTGCGATAGAAATCGGGGTCGCGGGCAATACCCATCAGGCCGTCTTCAAACTTGGTATGCACGTCGAGCTGGGCAATCTGCTTGTGCGATTCGGTTTCGGGGTCGTAGAGAATCACCGCCCCTTTGCGTTGCGTGAATACTACTTTGCCGTCGGGCAGCACGGTGAGTTCGGTGGGTTCTTCCAGGGGGCCGGGCACCAGCACGTGCTTCACAAAACGGTTTTCGTCGGGCACGGGCAGCGAACGAGCCTGTTGGTAGTCCAGTTTGTTGTCGCCAATGGCAAAGTCAAGGCCTTCGGCGATGAGTTCCGCTTCGCGGGGCGTGGACAAGTCGGCCGACACTTTTTCGCCGTTCAGGTAAAAAACGTTTCCTCCGTCGTACTCCCGCTCAAGAACGTTGATGCCATCCTCTTTTTTGACTGCCTCCTCTTTGGCAGACATCAGCTCTACCGGCGTCTCCGAAAATTCGGGACTTTCCGGTGCTCCCGCTGGTCGCAGACCAAGCAGTCCTTCGTACCAGGGCCAAGTATACTTGGTGCTAATCGGAGAGGCCACGCCCACAAAGCCGCCACCCGCCTGCACAAAGCGCTCCACGCTGGTTTGCTGCCGCACATCCAGTGAATCAACCAAGGCCCCTAGAAACACCACCGCGCTGTAGTTGGCTAGTGTGTCTTCACTAAGCGCAGTGGCTTGGGTGGTGGTGTCTACCTGAAACTGCTGCTGCTGCCCGACTTGGCGGATCACGTCCACTCCGGCGGGGGCGTTGCCATCGGTGGGTTGGTAAAAGACTAAAACGTTACGTTCGCGCTCGTCTTGACAGGAGAAGAGCCCTAAAAAGCCTAGAGAAAGACACAAAAAAATAGCTAACGTACGCATGATCAGGAAGTGAGTTGACTAAATTGAACAGAGCACGGAATGTAGTGCCTATCAGCGTAAGAAACCAAGAAGATGACAAAATTAGTTTCGCATAAGCGGTTTGTTTTGCTTAGCTGGGCAACGGTACGGTAGCTACGTGGGTAAAGACCCGCCGCCTACGTAGCTGTTGCCTCGAAGCCTAGGTAGGCAACGGGCCGATTTCCTATCTAGGTGATAAGACATTACCTAGGAGAGAGGTTACTAAGCTGAATAAGCAGACAGAATCGGTGATTCGCAAAGGACGATTGTCCCCGGGTAGAAGTCGCTTCTTGTGAGGTCATCCCGGAAGGTCAGCGCGATCCTACGGTTGCCTGTTATGCTGAAGAATGGCAGAAAACACGTGCCGTTTGGCTTCCCACTTCTTGTTTTTTCCGTTTGCGGTAGCAACAACCCCGCCGACTAGTGCTCCTAGTCCGATACCAGTGATGATGCCATAGCGGGTTTTCTCGGCTGCGAGATCCGGACTGGCAAGTATACCCTCTAAAGAAGCGAAAAACAGCCCCACCAAACCTACCGAAGCAGTTACACTGCCAATGCCCACCAACCCGTATCCACCCAGAAGGCGTCCGTTGGCTTGCTCATTGGCTTTTAGGGCTTGCTGCAAATATTGGTTCACCTCCGGATCGCCCCACTGATAGTCACGCGCCGGAAAACCCTGCCGTTCTAGCCACCGGACCTGTTGCGTTAATTTTCGAGGAGTGTTGTTGGATGAATCTTGTGCGTATCCAACCCTACACAGCATGGTTAACAAAAGGATTAGCCACACCGAACAAAGAATTGACCTTATCATAGAAGTTTTGTAGACAGTATGATAAGCAAATACGTATAATTTTATAAAATGTTGGAATAAGTCGATCAAAAGTCGGCAGTTAGCGTCTTGCCGGGTGATATAGCAGCAAAACCACAACCAGAAAAACCCGCCGGAGGGGCGGGTTTAGGATAGTAGCAGCACAATGAGTTGCGCCCGACTACAACCGCTTCACCCGAATATTCCGAAACGACACCTCGTTGCCGTGGTCTTGCAGGGCAATGTGGCCGGTTTTGGCTAGTCCATAGGCCGGGAACTCGGCAAACTTGCTGTTGGCCACCATCTCTTCCCACTCGGGAGTCCACAGCTCGTACTCCACTACTTTTTCGCCGTTTAAGTAATGTTCTACCATCCCGTTGTTCACCACCAAGCGGGTTTCGTTCCATTCACCCGCCGGTTTCACGGTTTCTACGGTCGACTTTTGCAGGTCGTAGTTATCTCCGGCGCGGTGCTTCTCGATCTTGGCATCGGCGTGGCGCTCGTTATCCAGCAGTTGGTACTCGGGGCCGGTATGGTAGGTGGCACCCAGCGTATCGGCTTCGGCCACGTGGAACATCAGGCCGCTGTTGCCCCCTTCCGAAATCTTCCACTCCATCTCGAAGGCGAAATCGTCGTACTGTTCTTTGGTAATCAAGTCGCCGCCGCCCTTGCCGGTGAGGGTGAGCACGCCATCCTCCAGTACCCAGGCTGAACCAATGGTATCGGCCTTGAAGTTGCGCCACTCGTCTAGCGAGGTCAGGTCAGTCCACTCGCCCTCTGCTTCGGCGGTCTCCGGGGCGTCGATCAGTTCGACATCTTCGGTGGCCGTCACCCGTTCGGGATTGGAGCTGCAGGCGGCTAAGCCACTGATGAACACTCCGAACGCTAGGGCGGGGAGCAGGTTGTCGGTTATGCGTATCATAGTTATTCGGTTTAAGGATGTTATTATAATGATTATGAAAGGTTCAGATGCTAGTTTTATAGTCCAAGAATTTTCTTGTTGGTACCATCGTCCACCTGCCCACCGGCAAAGTCGTCGAAGGCACGTTCGGTAACCTGAATAAGGTGCGCACTCACGAACTCGGCTCCTTCGGTGGCTCCCTGCTCGGGGTGTTTCATGAAGTCTTCCCACTCCACCACGGCCCAGCCGTCATAATCATACTGCGCCAGTTTGGTGAACACCGCCCCAAAGTCTACCTGCCCATCGCCCGTGGAGCGGAAGCGGCCCGGTCGGTCGGCCCACGATTCGTAGCCGCCGTAGACGCCTGACTTGCCGGTGGGGTTGAATTCGGCATCCTTCACGTGGAACATCTTGATGTGTTCATGGTAGATGTCGATGAAAGAGAGGTAGTCCAGTTGCTGTAAGACAAAGTGGCTGGGATCGTAGAGGATTTTGACGCGCGGGTGGTTGCCGGTGGCCTCCAGAAAGCGTTCGAAAGTAGCGCCGTCGTGCAAGTCCTCACCTGGGTGGATTTCGTAGCATACGTCCACTCCGTTTTCGTCAAACACATCCAGAATTGGCTTCCAGCGGTCGGCCAGTTCTTTAAAGGCCATTTCAATGAGTCCGGCGGGGCGTTGGGGCCAGGGATAGATAAACGGCCAAGCCAATGCCCCGGAAAAGGTAGCGTGCACGTCGATGCCAAAATTGCGGCTGGCACGGGCGGCCATTTTCATCTGGTCTACGGCCCAGGCGGTGCGGGCCTGGGGGTCGTTATGCACCTCGGCCGGGGCAAACGCGTCGAACATAAGGTCGTAGGCGGGGTGCACGGCCACGAGTTGCCCTTGCAAGTGCGTAGAGAGTTCGGTGATTTCCACCCCGGCTTCCTGGGCCACCCCCTTGAGTTCGTCGCAGTAATCTTTGCTATCGGCGGCTTTTTGCAGATCAATGCAGCGCGGGTCAAAAGTAGGGATTTGCACCCCCTCGTAACCCGCGTCCGACATCCACTGACAAGCGTTTTCCAAGGTGTCAAAGGGGTACTCGTCACCCATAAACTGGGCTAAAAAGATGGCAGGTCCTTTGATGTTCTTCATGAGTTAGGTTGTTTGGAGGAGTTAAAAAGCTTTTTCTATTTTCCGGAACATATCTTTATAGATGGGGTCGCGGTGCACGTAGGTGGCCACCCGGTAGGGCGGGCGGTTGTTATCAAAGCGGTAGGTAAGCTCATCGGTGAGGATAGGAGTGCTGCGCACCTCAGTGTTGAACCAACTGGCATCGATCAGATAAGCCACCGCCGAAATGTCCCAGATCACCTTCGACCAGGCGTAGTGTTCTTGGTGATAGTCTTTAAAAATATGCACCAGGTAATCGCCAATTTCACCCTTCCCTTCCAGGTAGGTTTCCACCTCGGGAACGGTGGTGAGCAGGTGCGAAGTAACGGGTTGGGTGGGCAACTGAATGAGGGGGACGCCCGAATCGAACAGCACTTGGGAAGCAAGCACGTCTTGTTGCAGATTGAACTCGCGGGCGTTGGGCCAGTTGAGTCCCTTGCCGCCCAGCCACACCACCACAATGTTGTTGACGATAGAAGGCTCCAGCAACAGAGCCGAGGCCACGTTGGTGGGGGCGCCCACGGTGATCACGTACAACGGCCCTTCAGCCGTTTGGGCGCGTCGGATCAAATCGCGGGTGGCGTCACTTTCGATAGGCTCATCCAGGCTCGTTAGAAACCCGGCCGACCCGCGGTGCACCAGCCCGTCGGCGGGGCGATTCATCTTATCGAGCAGCCGCAGGATTTCCTCGTAGCTCTTCTCCATGCCGTCGGCGGCGCTTTCGGAGCGATCGTTCAGGAAAGGAGCCGCGTAGATGGCCTCGATGGTCATCTGCTCGGGCGAGAGCAGGGCGTAGACCAACGCAAACTGATCGTCAATTTCGTTATACGTATCGGTATCGAGCACCGCGGTGACCGGACCGCTCGGGGGCTGTAGGCGCGCCAGCCGCTGCGCTTCGAGCAACTCGGGGAAAGTCTGAGAAAACCCGACAGACGACGCAAAAAGTAAGACGCTAAGCGCGGCTAGCAAAGGTTTCATAGGGTTGTGTTCTAATACGTGCTTCGCTGAAAGGCGTTAGCACCGCTTTACATCATTGCCTCGTCAATGTTCACCACCCGCACGTTGGTCTTTGCTTCGGCTAGCACAAACTGCCGCTTGGGGTAGTGCATCTGGTTCAGATGGTCGGTCATCACCTGCATTGCCGCTTCGTAGGCCACCCGGTGGTCGCGTTTGATGGGCTCGGAAGGAGGCATATCGATGGTGAGCGCATCCACCGCCCGCCCGTTTTTCCACACGCGGTAGTCTAAGTGCGGACCGGTAGAGATGCCGGTGCTGCCCACGTAGCCGATGATGTCGCCTTGTTTCACCCGCTTGCCCACCTTGATATCTTCGCCGTACTTCGACAGGTGCATGTAGCCGGTGGTGTAGGTGTTGTTGTGCCGAATCTTAACGTAGTTGCCCGCGCCGCCGCTGTAGTTGGCCTTGATGATTTTGCCATCGCCCACGGCCCGCACGGGAGTGCCAGTGGGAGCGGCGTAGTCGATGCCGTGGTGCGGACGGTGCACATGCAGCACCGGGTGCAGGCGGTCGTTCGAGAAGCGGGAACTGATGCGGCTGTACTTCAGCGGGGCTTTCAGGAAAGCTTTGCGCAGGCTGTTGCCTTCTTCGTCGAAGTAGTCGGTGCGGCCCTGCTGGTCGTAGTAGAAGGCGTAGTAACTTTCCTGATCGCGCTCGAAGTGCGCGGCCAGCACCTTCCCTACGCCCACGGGTTCGTTCTTGATGCGAATCTCCTCGTAGATCATCTTGAAGCGGTCGCCCTTCTGCACCTTGAAAAGGTCCAACTGCCACGCATAAATATCGGATAACTGATAGGCCAGATCGGGCGGAGCGTTGCCGTCGGCCAGGGTTTGATAGATTGAGTAATCAATGATGCCCGCGAACTCGCGCGTCACCGTATCAATTTTGTGCTGCTCTTGGTAGATGCTGACCGTGTCGGTGAGGTCGAACACCACGTAGTCAAGGCGGTTGGGTTCGTAGATAAAGTACTGGGCCGTGTGGGCTGAGTCAGCGCGGCATAAAACAGTATAATCCTTGTCCATCCGAATCTTACGCACGTCGAACACCTGACGTGATTTTTTGGCAACGCGATCGATGAGGCCCAGGGAGATATTGTACTTCCGCAGGATTTGGGACAAGTACTCATTGGGTTGAATGGTTGCCTCGACTACTTCCAGAGAGTCCACGTTGATTCCAAACAAATATTCGGGTTCGGGAACGGCCGGAGTAGTGGGGACCATCGCGGCCAGAAGCACGCTGTCGGGAGAGGCTGTCGGGAGAGAATAGCTGGTGGGGTAAGTGACTAGCGTAGAGTATATGGCAATGCTCGCAACTACCGGAAACACAAGAATTGATAAAGGTCCGACGTTCTTCTTCTTTTTCAAGGGGAGGGAATTAGCGATGCTACGTTATCAGTAAAGTTTAGCGGGCCTCAAATTTAAAATTAACTACGAGAAAACGATAAGGGGGCAACGCTTATATTTCACAAAAAAAGCAAGCGCAGGCAGCCAATTAAAGGATACAAAGATTCGTTAGCACCTTAAGGAGAGGAGCTCAAGTCAACTGTTTTTTAGCTCCTCTTTCTTCGATGGCAAAATGGTTAGGCAACGGAGGTGAGCACGGACAACTTAACCCTGGATTAAGGGTTAAACTATAGAAGCCGTTTATGGTTTCTTATGGGAGACGTTCTGTAAGAAGCGCTTCAACGGTACGTAAACTCTCTTTATATTTGCGCCACACTTTTCTTCGGTAATGGATCAGTACTCATATATCTCAAATGCCCACGTCAACTACATTGACGACCTTTATCAATCTTATCAGCAAGACCCGGCCTCGGTCGACGAAAGCTGGCAGAAGTTCTTCGAGGGCTTCAACTTTTCGCAACAGAAGTTCAACGGGAATGGTCACGCAAACGGAGCCACCACGGTTGCTGAAGGCGAGATTGATACTCGGGAAATCAGGGTTCGCAAGCTCATTCGCAACTACCGGCGGCGGGGGCACCTAGCGTCGAAAACCAACCCGGTGCGCGAGCGCGTGAACCGCCACGCCGAACTGGGCATCGAGCACTACGGACTCACCGAAGCTGATCTGGAGCAGGAGTTTGAGGCGGGCAACGAGATTGGGATCGGGCGGGCCACCCTGCGCCAGATTGTGGATCGGCTTCGCCAAATCTATCTGGGTTCCATTGGCTTCGAATATACCTACATCCGCAGTCGCGAGATCGTGGAGTGGATGAAGCACAAGGCCGAGCAGGAAAGCATCAAGTATGACCCGTCGGACGAAGAGAAGCGACAGATTTTGTACATGCTCAACGAAGCGGTGGTGTTCGAGAGCTTCTTGCACACCAAGTACCTGGGGCAAAAGCGCTTTTCACTAGAGGGTGGCGAAACCACCATTCCGGCCCTTGATGCGATTATTGATGCGGCCTCGGCCCGGGGCGTGAAGGAAGTGGTGATTGGCATGGCCCACCGGGGGCGGCTCAACGTGCTGGCTAATATCATGGGCAAAACCTACGAGCAAATCTTCAACGAGTTTGAAGGAACCGCCGAACCCAACCTCTCGCACGGCGATGGCGACGTTAAGTACCACCTAGGGTACTCGGCTGAGGTAACGACGCCCTCGGGCAACAAGGTGAACCTCAAACTCACTCCCAACCCCTCGCACCTGGAAGCAGTAGACCCCGTGGTGGAGGGCTTTGTGCGCGCTAAGGCCGACCGGCAGTACGGCAGCGACTATGACCAGGTGATGCCGATCCTCATCCACGGCGACGCCGCCCTGGCTGGGCAGGGTGTTGTGTACGAGATCGCCCAGATGTCGCAACTAAAGGGATACTACACCGGGGGCACCATTCACTTTGTGATCAACAACCAAGTGGGCTTTACCACCGACTTCGATGAGGCTCGATCCAGCGTCTACTCTACCGACGTGGCCAAGGTAGTGGACGCCCCCGTGATGCACGTGAACGGTGACGACCCCGAAGCCGTGGTCTTTTGCGTGCGGGCTGCCGTGGAGTTTCGCCAGAAGTTCAACCGAGACATCTACATCGACATGGTGTGCTACCGCCGCCACGGGCACAACGAAAGCGATGAGCCGAAGTTCACCCAACCTTCGCTGTACAACATCATATCCGACCACCCGAATCCTCGGGAGATATACAACAAGAAACTTATTGAGCGGGGTGAGGTGGACGCCAAGTTGGCCGAAAAGATGGACACTGAGTTTCGGAGTTTGCTGCAAGATCGGCTGAACATGGTGAAGCAGCAGCCCCTGCCCTACTATTACCAGGACGTGGAGCAAGAGTGGCGCGACCTGCGGCGGGCCGAAGAAAGAGACTTTGAGCAGTCGCCCGAAACGGGAGTGGACCAGGAAGTTATTGATCGGGTGGCCAAGGCACTGACCACCCTGCCGGAGGGGTTCAAGCCGATCAGACAGATTGAGCGGCAGTTCAAGCAGCGTGAAGAAATCTTCTTTGAAGAGAAGGTGCTCAACTGGGCTGCGGCTGAACTTTTGGCCTACGGCACCATTCTGACCGAAGGCAAGCTCGTCCGGGTGGCCGGGCAAGACACCCAACGGGGCACCTTCTCGCACCGCCACGCCGTGATTCACGACGCTGAAACCAATGAGGCCTACACCAACCTGGCCCACATTGCCGAAGACCAAGGCGAGTTTCATATCTACAACTCGTTGTTGTCCGAATACGGCGCCCTGGGTTTTGAGTTCGGCTACGCGATGGCCAATCCTAACGCGCTGGTGGTGTGGGAAGCGCAGTTCGGCGACTTTGCTAACGGGGCGCAGGTGATGATTGATCAGTTTATCACCACTTCCGAAACCAAGTGGCAACGCATGAACGGGTTGGTGCTGCTGCTGCCCCATGGCTACGAAGGGCAGGGCCCCGAGCACTCCAACGCCCGCCCCGAGCGCTTCCTGCAACTGAGCGCCGACCTCAACATTATTGTAGCCAACATTACCGAACCCTCCAATTTTTTCCACGCGCTGCGCCGTCAGCTGGCCTGGCCGTTCCGCAAGCCGCTGGTGGTGATGTCGCCCAAGTCGTTGTTCCGCCACCCCAAGGTGATGTCGCCGATGGAGGAATTTACGCAGGGAAAATTTAGAGAAGTTATTGACGATACCTACGCTAAGCCCGCCAAGTCGGTGAAGAAGGTGCTGCTGTGCTCAGGGAAGATCTACTACGACCTGCAGGAACGGCAGGAGAAGGACCAGCGTAAGGAAATCGCCATCATTCGCCTGGAACAATTGCATCCTTTCCCAACGAAGCAGGTCACCAAACTGCTGATGAAGTACAAAGCAGCGAAGGTCTACTGGGTGCAAGAGGAGCCCGAGAATATGGGTTACTGGGCTTACATGCTACGCACCTATCGTCAGGTGGATTTTGAGCTGATTTCTCGCGAATCTAGTGCCTCTCCTGCCGTGGGTCACAACAAACTGCACGCTAAAGAGCAGGAAGAAATTATTAGTAAAGCAATGGCTTAGACTGACCTTTTTCTAAAGAATAATGCTGTGATAATGTATGGTAAAATTTGGAAAAGAAATAGCTATCGTGCTTGCGATCGTAGTCTTCGCCATGCCTGCAAAGTCACAGATTGATACTATTTCCTTAAGCTTTAGTAGCCGAGCATTTTTATTATCAGAAATTTTGGGCGAGAAGGTTGAAGCATGGATAAGAGTTCCGTCAAACTTTGAGGAGGTAAAAGACCTAACGGAGGACTGGCAGTAATGAGTTTCTACACATTCAGACCTAGCATTTTTAATAGTTATATTGTAGCGAGTCCAGCCATTCTTTGGGATGATTACTACCTTCAGAAGAACAAAAGCATAGATATGCGACAAGACCCGCTGTACGTGACGTTGGCTGCCGGGGGGTGGGATTACGAAATCGAGTTATTTAAGCAGCTGAGTCGTCAGTTAGGTGATACCAACAAGAAATTCAAGTTCACCGTAAACAAAAACGACAGCCATGCCACCAACGGTTTGAGAACATTGCTCGATGGGCTTGCGTACGTTTACAAAATGTAACACACATCTATACAACACACAAAGATAAACATAACGGCATGAGCTTAGAAATAAAAATTCCTACTGTCGGCGAATCCATCACCGAAGTGACCATCGCTGAGTGGGTTAAAAACGACGGTGATGTAGTGGAAATGGATGAGGTGATCGCCGAATTGGAATCCGATAAAGCCACCTTCGAGCTCACTGCTGAGCAGGCCGGAACCCTGGAAATTATCGCTCAAGCGGGAGAAACCGTAGAAGTAGGAGCGGTTGTGTGCAAGATCGAAACCAACGGCCAAGCCGATAGCTCCAAGGAAGAAGCCTCGCAAGCAAAAGAAGCCGAAACGAAGGAAGAGGAACCCGAAGAATCCGCTCCGGTGGCCTCCGGAGGAGACGAGGATGAGGACGGCGCACCCGAATCGAGTGAGGTGGTGGAAATGAAAATCCCCACCGTGGGCGAGTCCATCACCGAAGTGACGGTTTCTGAATGGATGAAGGCCGACGGCGACGTGGTGGAGATGGACGAGGTGATCGCCGAGATTGAATCGGACAAGGCCACTTTCGAGCTTACCGCCGAGGCGGCGGGCACCTTGCGCATCGTGGCCGAAGCGGGAACCACCTTGGAAGTCGGCGCGCTGGCCTGCAAGATAGAAACCGGAGCAGGAAACGCAGAAAAGCAACCCGCCGAGAAGAGCAGCCAGTCCGAGAAAACCGAAGCCAAGGCCCCTTCTTCCACCAACGGACAGGACAAGGAAACCTACGCTACCGGGCACGCGTCGCCCGCCGCGGCCAAAATTCTGGCTGAAAAGGACATGGATGCCAAAGAGGTGAAGGGCAGCGGTCGCGACGGGCGCATCACCAAAGAAGACGCTGAAAAGGCCCAAAAATCGGAAGCGAAACCCGAATCGCGCACTGCTCCGCCCAAAGAAGAAAAAGCTACGACGAAAGAACCGGCTGTTACTCCTACTTCGGCGGGCGAGCGTGAGCAACGGCGCGAGAAAATGAGCTCGATGCGTCGCACCATCGCCAAGCGTTTGGTGGCGGCCAAAAACGAGACGGCTATGCTCACCACCTTCAACGAGGTGGACATGCAACCGGTGATGGAGCTGCGGAAGAAGTACAAAGAACCATTTAAAGAAAAGTATGAGGTCGGACTGGGCTTCATGTCGTTCTTCACCAAAGCCGCCTGTCAGGCCCTGCAAGAGTGGCCCGCCGTGAACGCCATGATCGATGGCGACGAGCTTATCTTCAACGAGTTCTGCGACGTGTCGATCGCGGTTTCGTCGCCTCGCGGCCTGGTAGTACCGGTGATTCGCGATGCCGACCAGTTGTCGTTCGATCAGATCGAGAAAGAAGTCGTTCGTTTGGCAACCAAAGCGCGCGACGGCAAACTGAGCATTGACGAGATGACCGGCGGCACGTTCACCATCACCAACGGCGGCATCTTCGGCTCCATGCTTTCCACGCCCATTATCAACCAGCCACAGTCGGCCATTCTGGGCATGCACAACATCGTGCAGCGTCCGGTCGCCGTGGACGGCGAAGTCGTCATCCGCCCCGTGATGTACGTGGCTTTGTCGTACGACCACCGCGTGATCGACGGTCGCGAGTCAGTGAGCTTCTTGTATCGTATCAAGGAGTTGATTGAGGATCCGACGCGGTTGTTGTTGGGAATCTAAGCAATAAAAAGTCTGCCATTAGGCGTGTTTCTAACGTGTTCGCTCGCTCCGAAATTAAGCTACCACAGGACTTGCCGGACACTCAAACCGGAGCCCCATTATGAAGCTGCCATAATTTCAGTGAATCGTATGCACTTCAAAATTGCTTCCCTCATTTTCTTTTAGCATTCCAATGATTTCAAAGAGGTTGGAACCGTTGGATTGCCACTAGGGCTAAGCATACGCATTAAACTTTTAGATGGTTTACCAATGCGAATTCCAAGGTCTTCAAATCCGATAGTAGCGTTAATGTAATCGCGCAGAATACTCTTGCCAGTGTCAACGTCACCGGCAAGCATGCACTCGACGCTTTCTCTCAATAAGCTTTCTCTAAATTCAGGATCGCGTGCTGCACGCTTCCGGATCGTGTCTTTAAAACTACGGGTCAGTGCCATATCTATTTTTCTTTCTTTCGGGCTCTGTGTTCTTTCCAGAGTTTCTTCGCATTTGCAATATCTTTTGACTGCTTCTTTTTCGTTCCATCGCCTAGCAAGATAAAAGTAACATTTATGTTACTAAGAAGCAAAAAAACGAAGCCTATACGGTAGCTGAACTACTCATTCCTACAAACTAAAGTACCCACCTACCTTCAGCCACAGCCGCGTGCGAAAGCCTTCCGCAATGTAGCGGTCCGTTCGGTAGTCTGGCCCAACTTCCAGCTTCGCCCGTTTGCTGAAATAACGCCCTAACGAACCCACCAGCCGGTTTTCAATCTCGCTATCCCCTCCCTGGTACCCGTAGATTACTTCGCCGGACAATAGCAGATAAAACTCACCGGGGTCTAACGACTCACCAACCAAGGGAATCTCGACCGACAGTCGGTAGCGGGCACGAAGCTCGACGGCTTCGTCAGGGTGGTAGGTTTGGTCGGTGCGCAGGCGGTGACCCAAGCGGAAGCGCCTCAGCCCCTGCACGTAGGCGATCTGCTGGATGGAGCGATGGGTGTTGGCCCCGCTGCCGCCTTCGAGCCGGTACTGGTAGCCACCCGACACCTTCCAGAAGGGGTTTAGCGACAGCGCGACGAAGCCTTGCAAGTCGGTACGATAGTGAAAGTACTCCCAGCGTTCGCCCACCGAAGCGCGGTTGTCGTAGCTTCGATGCTGCGATTCTACCTTGAAGGTAAGCTGCACTCGGTCGCTCACCGAGCCGGTGAGGGCTACTTCGGGGAAGAAGCCAGTGTAGACTACGTTTTGGGACAGAGCGCAAAGAGAAGGGCACAACAACGCGCTCAGCAGCAACCATTTCATCTAGTAGTTTAGGTTATCGGTGGGGCGCAGCACAATTTTTCTTCTTTGCAGTAGTTGACCCTGATCGTCAAATAATCCTTCCCACAGCGCCTTGTTTTGGTCATCCTTGCCGTAGAACTCCACTTCGTAGCGGTAGGTCACTTCGCTAGCGGGCAGGTTCTGGATAACCGCTCGCACCGCCTCAGGGGTGCCGGTGAGCTGTTGCTGAATCTTTTGGACGCGGTACTTGGTATAAGTGGTATCAAAGTAGGTCACCATCCCTTGCCTCACCGGTTCGGGCAAGCTGCTCATGTCAACCCTGATTTCAATATCCTGAAGGGCTCCAGTTTTATCAAACTCCACACTGTGCCACGCCCCGCGGTGCCGAAACTTCGCCTCGTAGCTCGTTCCGTCAGAAGACCTTTCCAGATACCAGCGAAGCCGCTTGGTGCGGGGGTAGGTTTCGTGAAACCAATCGCGGGCAGCCGAGGGCACTTCTGCGGCGGGTGCCCCGCGTTCGACTTCAGTTTTGTCTTGAGCAGAAAGGGTAAAGCTAGTGACCACTAGCAGCAGGCTGGCACCATATCGTACGAAGGAAAGAAGCATTTTGATTATTGATGTATGGCGAAAAAATAGCCAGCCCGAAGCAAACCGCCAAGCAGGGGTTGAGCGGATGAATGAGCAGCAATAACACGATTTTTAGGATTCTTTAAAAGTCCGAAAACCCACCAAACATAGCAAAATCGTCGTCGTTTACTATCTTTGATCGTAATCGTAAACAACTACAACATTAAACCAAAAAATAAGTATGGATTTTGACGTAACCGTAATCGGTTCGGGGCCCGGGGGCTACGTATGCGCC
This sequence comes from Cyclobacteriaceae bacterium, assembly GCA_965217305.1. GTDB lineage: Bacteria > Bacteroidota > Bacteroidia > Cytophagales > Cyclobacteriaceae > Tunicatimonas. Next base: position 1,167,256 of record CBDCHN010000011.1, on the reverse strand, counting down.
ATCCGCTGCGCGCAGCTGGGCCTGAAGACCGCTATTGTAGAGAAGTATAACGAACTGGGCGGTACCTGCCTTAACGTGGGCTGCATTCCGTCTAAGGCGCTGCTTGATTCTACCGAGCACTACCACAACGCGCACGAAAATTTTAAGGAGCACGGCATCAACCTGAAAAGCCTTAAGGTGGATATGCCCACCATGATTCAGCGCAAGCGCGACGTGGTAGAGAAAACCACCGAGGGCGTGGCCTTTCTGATGAAAAAGAACAAAATTACCGTGCACACCGGCATGGGTTCGTTCAAAGACCAGAACACCATTGTAGTGACCGATGGCGACGGAAAGGAAACCTCGTTTACTACCCAAAACACCATTATCGCCACCGGTTCCAAACCCTCCACCCTACCCTTCATCGAGATTGACAAGGAGCGCGTGATCACCAGCACCGAAGCCCTGGAGTTGCAGGAGGTACCCAAGCACATGATTATCATTGGCGGAGGCTACATCGGGCTGGAACTGGGCTCGGTCTACGCGCGCCTAGGGGCGAAAATTACCGTATTTGAGTATATGAACCGCATTGCTCCGCTGATCGACAAGAGTCTTTCTAAAGAACTAACGAAGGTGCTCAAGAAGCTGGACTTCGATTTTAAGCTGAAGCATAAGGTGACGTCGGTAGAAAACAAGGGCGAAGAGGTAGTGGTGAAAGCGGAGGACAAGGACGGGGAAGAAGTGGAAGTGAAGGGCAATATCTGCTTGGTGTGCGTAGGTCGCCACGCTTACACCGAAAACTTAGGACTGGACAAAGTAGGCATTAAGACCAATAAGCAAGGTAAAATTGAAGTCGATGACCACTTTCGCACGCCGGTCGAAGGCATCTACGCCATCGGCGACGTGATCGACAAGGGGCCGATGCTGGCCCACAAGGCGGAAGAAGAGGGCGTTTTTGTGGCTGAAACCCTGGCCGGACAAAAGCCCCACATCAACTACCGGCTCATCCCCAGCGTGATCTACACCTGGCCCGAGGTGGCCAGCGTGGGCTACACCGAAGAAGAACTCAAGGAAGAGGGCCGCGCTTTCAAATCCGGCTCGTTTCCCTTCCGCGCCCTGGGCCGCGCCCGCGCCAGCGCCGACCTCGATGGACTGGTGAAGGTGCTGGCCGACGAGCAAACCGACGAGGTGCTGGGGGTGCACATGATTGGCCCCCGCGCCGCCGACATGATTGCCGAAGCCGTGGTGGCGATGGAATACCGCGCCTCGGCCGAAGACATCGCCCGCATGTCGCACGCCCACCCCACCTTTGCCGAAGCGATGAAAGAAGCCAGTTTGGCGGCAACGGAGAACCGGGCCTTGCACGTATGATACAATAAATCCGTAGTACAGACGCGATGCGTCGCGTCTCACCCCGCGCTTGCTTTATGAAAATCCTCCCAATCGCACTTTCTGCTCTTCTTTTCGCTTGCTCTTCGCCCGAAATAGCAGAAACAGAACCGCTAGATTCACTGGCCGACGATCAGAACTTCATCTACCAGCTACTCGCGCAGCAGAACGATACGGTGGTCGACGAAGTGATCAATCACCCCAGTCGCTACGAACTACAGATTTTGTATACCCAAATCAACCGGGACTCGGCCAACCGCCCGTCGTTTATGTCGCACTACTACGGCATCGATAGCAATACTTACTTCTACCCGGCGAGCACCGTGAAGCTGCCGGTTGCCCTGCTAGCACTGGAAAAGATCAATGAACTAGGGGTAGAGGGGTTAGATAAGTATACTCCGCTGCGCATCGACAGCGCCTATAGCGGGCAAACGCGGGTAGAATACGACTCGACGGCCGAAAACCTTAAACCTTCGGTAGCTCAGTACGTGCGCAAAATCTTCGTCGTGAGTGACAACGACGCGTACAATCGGCTCTATGAGTTTTTAGGCCAAGACTACATTAATAACAAGCTCGAGGCTAAGGGCTACGATAACTTCAAAATTGCACATCGGCTGTCGGTGTTCAATACCGTAGACGAGAATCAGCACACCAACCCTGTTCAGTTCTACGACGACGCCAAGGTTCTGTATCAGCAGGACCTTATTCAAAGTGCGCGCAGCTACGATCTGGACATCACGGGCACCACCAAAGGGGTAGGCTACTACCGCAACGATACGCTGATCAACGAACCCAAAGACTTCAGCGGCAACAACACGCTGTCGGTACGCATCTTGCAGGACATGCTCAAATCGGTGCTCTTTCCCGAAGCGGTACCCGAACAACAACACTTCAACTTGACGGACGAAGACTATCAGTTTGTGTACCGCTACCTATCGCAACTGCCCCGCGAAACAACCTATCCGGACTACGTCAGTGACACCACCGAGAACTACTACGATAGCTACGCTAAGTTCTTCTTGTTTGGTGATAACAAAGACGAAATAGGTAACGACATCCGCATTTTCAACAAAATTGGGCAGGCGTACGGCTACCTCACCGACAACGCCTATGTGGTGGACTTTGAAAACAACGTAGAGTTTATGCTCACCGCCGTGATTCACGTCAACGAAAACCGAATCTACAACGACAACCAGTATGAATACGACGAAGTGGGGCTGCCCTTCTTTGCCAAACTGGGGCAGGCGGTGTTGGCCTACGAACGGCAACGGGAACGAGAAGTGCAGCCAGATTTAAGTAGGTTTCGGGTGGATTATGATCGGTGAACCATGATACAACCGGCCGTAGCATCAGCATTCAGCGACCTTCCAATTCTGGAAGAAATAGATCGCCTGCGAAGCGAAATAGATAAACTACGTCCGCTGCCCCCTGAAGTTGAACAACGCATTTTGCAGAAGTTGCGGCTGGAATGGAACTATCATTCCAATGCCATTGAGGGAAATACATTGAGCTACGGCGAAACGGTGGCCTTCTTGATGCATGGCCTTACCGCCAAAGGCAAACCGCTCAAAGATCACCTGGACATTAGAGGACATAACGAAGCTATTAGTTTTCTGCTCGGGATGGTGAAGGACGACCGCCCCCTCACCGAAGCGGATATTCGAAGTCTGCACAAAATGGTTCTGGTGGAACCTTATGAGATCAAGGTAAAGTCTCCAAGTGGATTACTTACGAAGAAAACCATTCATCTCGGCAAGTATAAGCAGGAACCCAACCACGTGGAAACCGCCACGGGTGAAATCCACTACTACGCTACCCCGGAGGAAACCCCAGCCAAGATGGGGGATTTAATGGAGTGGTACCAGCAGGTGAGCCAGGATAATAAAGTGAATCCGCTGGTCATTGTCAGTCTGTTTCACCACGAATTTGTGGCTATTCATCCCTTCGATGACGGCAACGGCCGGGTGACTCGGTTGTTAACGAACCTGATCTTGATGCGGTACCGGTTTCCCCCGGTGGTGGTGAAGCAAGATGACCGGGGAAACTATTATCAGGTGCTAAGTCAAGCCGATGCGGGAGAGTGCCAACCATTAATAACGTATTTCGGAGAGTTGCTTCGACGCTCGCTTACGATTTACCTAAAAGGAGCTAGAGGCGAATCGTTAGTGGAAGCGGAAGATGTGGATAAAGAAATTGCGTTGTTTAAGAAGGGGTTGGAAGGGGATCAGGTTGTTAAGCAAGCAGTATCTGGGGCAATAGTTTACAACATAATTAAAAATACAGCTTTTCCCCTCTTCCAGGTTTTACAAGAGAAGTGCTTCCAGCTAAACGATTTATTCTTTAAACATTGTGATAGAATTCTATACGCAAGAGGGCGCGACAAGCCATTGCTGATGGTAGCTACTAAGGACTGGGAAGCTATCGAAAAGAATTGGTTAAATGGCAGACTCAGACAAGAAAGTGAAGAGATTCAGTCGTTTCGGTATGAGTACAAATGGCAGGGATTTAAAAAAACTAGAGAACCGTTCGCTGTAGATGCTCTGATAATTTTTTTCTTTAATGAGTATAAATACATTGTTGATACGGGCACTGACAGCTTAAAAATAGAGAGGCTTTACCACGAACAACTCACTCCTGAAGAAATGAACCAAATTGTCAAAGAGATAATTGGCAAAGTAATGGCAGAGATCAAGCAGAAAGTCAAAAATCAATCTCAATGAAATATTATTGCCTTTTAGTTATGGTTGTTGCTTGCGCAACCCCTTCCGAAGAACCAATTTCATCATCGCAAACCTGGGTGGAACAAGCTATACAAACCACCAAAGACCAGTACGCTCCTGACAAACGCGTTGCCCTCTTCGCGGTAGAAGCCAAAGTCCAAGACACCACCGTCGTCCTGACCGGTGAGACCGACCAACCACCGGCCAAACGAGAGTTGCTACGACAACTAGCAGAAGAAAACATCGCCTACGTGGACAGCATCCGTATCCTGCCCGATGCTTCACTTGGCGCCGATACCCTGGGCGTGGTCACCATCTCGGTCGCCAACATCCGTTCGCAGCCTAAACATTCGGGCGAACTGGCCACGCAGGCTACGATGGGCACTCCGCTGCGACTGCTCAAGAAGGAAGGCAACTGGCACCTGGTGCAAACCCCTGATAAATACATCAGTTGGATGCAGGGCAGTTTTGTGCCGATGGACACGGCTACCTACGCCGCCTGGCAAGCCACCGACAAGCTGATCTTCACTGCTCCCTATGGCTTTGCCTACCAAGACGAAACATTCGACAGTCCGGTTTCTGATCTGGTGATGGGCAACGTGATGGCGCTGGAAGGGGAAAATCGGGTAGCCTACTGGGTGCGATTTCCCGATGGTCGGGAGGGGTACGTGCAAAAAGACGATGCGCTGCCTTATGACGAATGGGTAGCCAACGCTGAGGCCACCGAAGAGACGCTGGTGGCTACTGCGATGCAGCTGATAGGAGTGCCCTACTTGTGGGGTGGCACATCATCGAAGGGCGTGGATTGCAGCGGCTACACCAAGACGATCTACTTTATGAACGGCCACGTGTTGCCCCGCGATGCCTCGCAGCAGGTGCACGCCGGAGAACTGATAGACGAAACCAAAAACTTTGACCAACTGCGGCCCGGCGACCTGCTATTTTTCGGACGGGCCGCCACCGACAGCACCAACGAACGCGTGACGCACGTGGGCATGTGGATCGGCAACGATGAGTTTATCCACGCTCCCGGCCTGGAAGCCTACGTGCGCGTGAGCAGCGTAGACCCCGAAGCGGAAAACTACGATGAACCCAACCTAAACCGCTATCTGCGCAGCAAACGCATGATCAACAGCCGCAACGAGGTGGTAGCTTTGAGGGATGTGAAGTTATTTTAGTTTTTCGTATCTTTCGTCTAAAACGAACGTGACATGACTAACATAAAAGCACTAGACGAAAAACTAAAGGAGCTACCGGAAGAAGCTAGCTTGGAATTACTAGAGTACGTCGATTACTTGCTCTATAAGTATGCTGGAAATGCTGCTACCGATACAAAATATGATATATTGCTAGAAGAAATATTGACTAAGCGCTATCAGGCATATCAGGACAACCCTGATTCGGCTTCCTCATCAGAAGAATTGAGTGAACGTATTCGTCAAAAATATGGCTGGAATGGATAGCTATTTGGTGGTAATCCTCAAGGAAGCGCAGCTTGACCTAGAAGAAATTATCGAGTGGTACGAAGAGCAACAGGAAGGATTAGGCGAAACGTTCTTTGTTCGCTACGAGTATATCACCGGATTGCTTGCTCGTAATCCGTATCTGTTTCCTGATCACCTACTCTTTGTGCGACGAGCGCTAGTAAGTAGAACTCCCTATGCAATCTACTACGCCATAGATGAACCGAATAAACAAGCAGAAGTAATCGCCGTATTGCATCAGAAACGTGATCCTGACCTTTTGAGGAAAAGAATCAATTTGTGAGAATTACTCTTTAAAGTCAGCAAGCGCAACAGAACCTAGCTGAGATGCAAAGAGTTGTTGATGTATACTGTCCAAATTTGTGTTCATAGACTTTAGCATCTTCTATGATTCCTTTTTTAGATTGCGGAAACTTACCAAAAACTATTTCCCCTTCTGTAACGTTACTCGCGGCTTATAGTCGGGATTAGATTTTGTAATCATATCAGCGGTATAATCCGGCTCATCATCATAAGCGGCGTTGAAATTGGCATCAGCAAACCTCAGCCAAGCTTCGCGGTCCGGATCTTCAATGCTATCGACAGACGCTATAAAATCCATAGATTTTAAAAGTTTTTTTAGGGCATCCGCGCCCTCAGAGGAACGAACGGTTATCTGAATAGTTTCTATACTCGACTTTACTAGTGAGGGTAAGAACCCAAAGGGAAGCGGAGTAGTATATTGAAATGACCAAAGATCAATATGCTATGTTCCGTTTTCCAATTGAGTTCTTGCGATTAATGGTACCATTTAAGATGCTATTTTCCAAATCAGTGTTCAAGCTTGCGGTTCCTCTGCTCAGCGGAGCTATTCTTACCACGGGTAAGCGCACGGTAACTTCGGCTCTGCGTGTGGTAGGCTTGAGTGAGGAGCGCAACTTTCCCAAGTATCACCGGGTGCTAAGCCTGTCTAAATGGTCAGCCCGGAAAGCGGCTAAAATATTGCTTGGGCAGTTGCTAGATTGCTTTCTGCCTGCCGGTCCGGTGGTGGTAGGCATTGATGAGACCATAGAACGCCGATGGGGTCCCAAGATTAAGGCGCGAGGTATCTACCGAGACAGTGCACGTAGTAGTCGTACTCATTTGGTTAAAGCCAGCGGTCTGCGTTGGATGAGTGTGATGTTACTAGTGCCTATCGGTTGGGCCGAACGCGTATGGGCTTTGCCGTTTCTAACGGTGTTGGCCCCTTCTGAGCGATATCATCATCAGCAAGGCAAAGCGCATAAAAAGCTTACGGATTGGGCCCGGCAGATGCTTCTACAAGTCAAGCGGTGGTTACCCAGTCGCTCATTGATTGCCGTGGGGGATAGCAGCTATGCCGTTATAGATATGCTAAACGCTGTTAAAGAGCAACTATGTGTAATTACCCGCTTGCGTTTGGATGCCGCTCTCTATGAACCGGCACCACCCCGGCGGCCGGATCAACCAGGGCGCCCCCGCAAGAAGGGCAAGCGTTTACCGACCTTACAGCAGTATCTGCATGATGAAGAATTGCCTTGGCAGAAGATTGTAGTTTCTCAATGGTACGGTAAGAAACAACGGGTGTTGGAAATAGTCTCGGCTACCGCCGTATGGTATCATAGTGGCAAACCAGTGTTACCTCTTCGCTGGGTACTTATTCGCGATCCGGAAGGCAGACTCGAACCGATAGCTCTGCTCTCTACTGACCAAGAATTGTCTGCCCAAGATATTGTTAGCTATTTTGTGCGACGTTGGTGCGTAGAAGTTACCTTTCAAGAGGGAAGAGCACATCTGGGTCTAGAAACCCAACGCCAGTGGTCTGACTTAGCCATTGCCCGTACCACTCCGGTGCTACTGGCGCTCTTCTCTATTGTTACTCTGCTGGCAGAAAGGCTGCATCAACAGAAAAAACTACACATAGCTACCGCTGCTTGGTACCGCAAGAGGCATCCTACCTTTAGTGATGCCTTAGCTTCAGTAAGGCAGTATTTATGGCAAAAAAGCAATTTTTACATGTCCCAAAAAGATACCGACATGGTGAAAATACCTGAAGCACAGCTCAGGCTCTGGCAGCAAACTATCGCCTGGGCCGCTTAGTAGTAAAGCCGAGCTATAGGTGTATAAGTTAGGACAAAGTTGCTACTTCCGCAACTCCGCGAGGTGCTTGTAAAACAGCGTGATCGTCTCGATGCCCTTTAGGTAATTAAACACCCCAAAGCTCTCATTGGGCGAGTGGATAGCGTCTTCGTCCAGACCAAAGCCCATCAGCACCGAGTCGATGCCCAGAGTTTGCTGGAACAACGACACAATCGGAATGCTACCGCCCTCGCGGGTGAGAAAGGGTTTTTTGCCCCAGGCCTCTTCAAACGCCTGGCTGGCCGCTTGCACCCCCACCGAATCAGAAGGCACCACCGCCGCCTGCCCGCCGTGATGCGAAGTGACTTTTACTTTGACCGTGGGCGGGGCAATTTTCTGCATATGCTCAATAAACAATCGGTCGATTTCTTTATGATTCTGGTTGGGCACCAGGCGCATCGAGATTTTGGCGTAGGCTTTGGACGGCAGCACCGTTTTAGCTCCCTCCTGCGTGTAGCCCCCCCACATGCCGTTCACGTCGAGCGTAGGGCGAATGCCAATGCGCTCGGGAGTGGTGTAACCCGCCTCGCCTGCCAGTTCGTCCACCGCTAGCTCCCGCATATACTCCTCGTCGTCGTGCGGTGCGCGGTTAATTTCCTGTCGTTCTTCTTCGCTTAGTTCTACCACCTTGTCGTAAAATCCCGGAATGGTGATCCGGCCCTGATCGTCCTTCAAAGAAGCGATCATTTTGCACAGCACGTTGATCGGATTGGCCACCGTGCCGCCGTACATGCCCGAGTGCAGATCGCGGTTTGGACCTGTCACCTCCACTTCCAGGTAGCTCATGCCCCGCAGACCCACCGTGATCGAGGGATGTTCGTTGCTGATAATACCGGTGTCGGAAATTAGCACCACATCGGCGGTGAGCATCTCGCGGTTGGCTTCCACAAAGGGTGACAAATGGTTAGAACCAATTTCTTCTTCTCCCTCAATTAAGAACTTAAGGTTGCAGGGTACATTGCCTTGGGCGGACATTGTTTCCAGAGCCTTGATGTGCATATACATCTGCCCCTTGTCGTCGCAGGCGCCGCGGGCGTAAATCTTCCCATCGCGAATTTCCGGCTCGAAGGGCGGCGAGTTCCACAGCTCCAACGGATCGGCGGGTTGCACGTCGTAGTGGCCGTACACCAGCACCGTGGGGGCTTCAGGGTCAACCATTTTTTCGGCATACACAATCGGGTGCCCATCCGTTTCGTGAATTTCAGCCCGATCAACGCCCGCGTCTTCTAGTTTCTGCCGGACAAACTGGGCGGCTCGTTGCACATCACCCTTAAACTGAGCAGCGGTGCTCACCGAGGGGATGCGGAGCAGTTCAAATAATTCCTCTAGGAAGCGTTCTTGGTGTTGGTCTACGTAGGCTTGAGCGGTCATAGAAAAGGTTCGTTGGAAGGATGAATCCCTAATAAAACGAACGAACCTCGGATAGGTTTCTCCGGACATTAGAGGGAGATTGTTACTCGCGACGAGAACGGTTTCGCCTGAACAGATAGGTGCGGCTTTCGGTACCGTACGCCAGCCGGATGATGTTTTTCTTGTGCGTGAGCGCCAGCACCACAAACATCACAAAGCCGAAAATAATGAGCAATGGTTCGTCGGTGATGAAGGGCGGCACCAGCCACACCAACAAGGGAAACGACAGGGTGGCCAACAGGGCACTCAACGACACGTACTTGGTTATATAGAGGGTAACTAAAAAGATAGCGACGCACACCAGCGCCACCCACAGCTCAGCTGACAGGGTCATGCCGAGAAGAGTAGCCACGCCTTTCCCTCCCTTAAAATTAGTATACACCGGAAACACGTGGCCCATCACCGCCACCAGACCGAGCAGCAGTTTATATTCGGTGATGGCCGAGGAGGAAATTATGCCGACGTGCAGCAACCCAAAAGCCAGCATCGTGGCCGCGCTTCCCTTTAGGATGTCAATAAGTAACACCACGGTGCCCGCCCGCTTGCCCAGCACCCGAAAGGTGTTGGTGGCCCCAGCGTTGCCACTACCGTAGTCACGCACGTCGGTATCAAAAAAACGGCGGCCGTACCAGACAGCGGTGGGGATAGATCCTAATAGGTAAGCAAGAACAATAGCAAAAAAAATAAGGAGCGTAGACATGAAGTTATGCTAATTAAAAAGTAGAATAATACAAAAATCTTGGGAAATTTCAAAGCGACGGTCTAGGGCGTGTTGACATATAGATTGACGAGGGCTTTTCAGGATGTTTTTGTTCTGATTAAGGCGCTTGAGGCGGGCGATGCGAGGGCATCGGCCAACGAAAGCAACGAAAAGCAGGGCAAAAACAGTCAGAAAGCACCGTCTAAGCTTATATGTCAACACGCCCTAAAATCCATCCTGGGCCTCTTCCTTCTTCTCTTCGGTTCGCTCTTGTTCGGTGAGCAAGGGCGGAGCCACGTCAAAGTTATAAGGCTCGTCGATGTCGAGATACGTCTTTCTGAAACGGTTCACGAAGGTCAAGGTTTCGGCGATGTCGCTGAGGTAAAACGCAAAATCGTCCGAACCCGCCTTGTCAATCTTAGATTTATCCCCAATCAGGTCACAAAACTCTTCACTATAAGCCCAGATGGCCATTCTATTATTTTGGTAACTGAAATAGTACCAGGAGTCGGCCGTAGCCTGAATAAACAGGTTGAGGATGTTACCAGTTTCGGTCGGCTTGATTTCCAGATACCCGGTAGCGCGAGCGTTGATATCTTCAAAACCCACGCTAGAGATACCCAGCGATGCGGTACTGTACCACGCCTTTTGTTCGGGCGACCAGCTCAACTGCACGTCCGACAGGCCAATGGTCTTTTCCAGGCGCGGATCAATCGAGAGTACGGAAGTATACTCAGTCGCCGAGGCCTGATCGTATTCCTTGGCTTTTTCGTCGCCTACCAACTCAGCGATTTTGTATAACAAACGGGTGCGATCGGTATTGGCCGCCGGGGCCCCGGCTCGATTCATGGCTGCGTTCAGGTCTTTGCCCATCAGTTCTACCGCCTGCCCAGGCAAGTCGATGTCAAACAACATAAAGGCATCAATAGCAAACGTGCTGGAGTCTAACCGCCCCTGCCCGGAGCCAACGGTGGTAAGTGCTACTCCTTCTTCCGGGCCGGGCATCAGGTTGAGCGGGCCCTCAAAACGAACCGTTTGCGTATTCTCGTTAAACGTAAACACCTCGCCCGCCAACGCATCGGGCTGGTCTCTTTTGGGCGAACGGATAATATACTCCTGTTCTTCCTCATTGTAGGACAGCAAACCGGTGGGCTTGAATAGGTCGTAATCATCCGGCGAACGGCGGTCGGTGACAAAGGTCGTATACAAACTATTGTCTTTTCCGCTCACGTGAAGTCCAGCGACCAACGGATCACCCTTGTCGGTTTCGCTTTTGTCGAAGTCGAATACTAACTGCTTTTGTCCGGCGTCGCTGCTGTAGCTGATCCAGGTGTTATAACCCGGAATCGTTTTGAAGTCTAGTTTTACCTCTCCGTCCAGCTCCAGGGCTTCTTTCACGGCGTGCATTTTCACCTTGCCGCGGTAGAGCATGCCGGGCGAGATGACCACGTGTTGGTCTTCGCTCACTTGACCATCAGCCACGGTGTGCACGGTGTAGGCGCGGCGGCCCTGCTGCACGCTATCCCGCTCAAAACTGGTCAACTCGATGGCAAAGGTATCGCTGGCCGATACCAACTCGTAGGTGGCCTTTCCCCGAAACTCGTTGCGCGACAAAATATCGATGGTTCCGTTATATAAGTTGTGATACTCATTGAGTGTGTCGATCACTAGGGTGGCGTTGGTGAAGCGGTCGAGCTTGGCATTCTCTAAGATCTGCACCCGGTTGTTCTCGGGAGTGATCTTGGCGTCGGCCACGGTGATGAAGGGCACGCCCGACACGTCTAACTGCTGCAATGGAATGCGGTAGATCGCTTCCTCGGCACTGAAGGCCAACGAGTCCAGGTCCTCACGGGTAGCGTAGAAGTAGGAGTTCTCGATGGCCACGTCGGCGGGTTTGCTCATCCGCACCGTTTCATCGTCCAGGTTCCACTGGGCGTTGGTGATCGAGGTGCGGAACATGGCGTAGGGAAACTCAATAGCCGCCACGCCTTCCCCTTCCGGACTGATATCCGCTAGATTAGCATTCAGATCAAACTCCAGCCGTACGTCCTCACCGGCCAAAGCGGGTTTTTTGGGGTTGTCTGACTTGATCTCAAAGTTGGCATTCCGCGCCGAGAAGTTGGTTTCCCGAAAACGCATGTCCTCCGAGAAGGCCTCCGAGCCGCGCGTAGCCAGGGTTCCGGCTCCCAGCAAACCGGTTTGGGTCACAATAAGCACACTGTCCAGCGAGGCCGTCTGATCGTATAAGTCGAAAGGCTTGGCTTGGTTGTAGATGATCATGCTGTCTTGCTCAGGCAACCACTTGAGGCGATAATTCTCTACGTAGGCCTGCGGAAAACTCGCCGAACCAACGGACCCGGCTTGAATCTGGGCCACCGTGCCCACGGTAGTCACCGAATCCATAAAGAAGGTGAAGTCTTCGGCTTCTAGGTTGGTGGTTAAAAAGTCGATGGTTCCTTCCCCGTGCAGGCCCTTAGCATCCAGGGTTAGGGTGTTATGATAAATCCCCGCCCCATCGTACAGCTGATACCCTTGGGAGGCTACCTCATGCACAAACCCCATGGAGTTGTCGGCCCGGACTTGCAACACCTCTTCAATGGGCGGAAAAATGCCGCTGTAGAGCGTCCCCTGGAAGCCGATGGCCGAGGGGTCGGCGTTGTTCAAGCTGTCGATGGCGAAGGGCGGAATAACGAAGTACACCGACTTGTCGTAGGCGCCATCTAAGATATTTTTAGAGTCGAAGTACACAATGGCGCCGGTTTCGGCGTTGAAGCGCGGGTAGTCGGGACGGCTTTTGCGGGCCGCTTTGTTGTCGGGATCGTTGATATAAAGCGTACCCGAGGTCTTTTCTTTGCCATCTTCCGAAGAACTTTGCAGGGTGTTGTCCACCTTGCGGCGGTTGCCGTTCTCATCAGCCAGCAAAAAGCTGATAGAATCAATCTGCGGCAAATCCACCTTGAAGCTGTCATAGCTAAAGGTAAAATCCTTGCCTACGAACTCGAAGTTACCGGAGTAAAGCGTGCCGTTGAAGCGGAAATCACGGTTGCCGAGCATCGTCACCTGGTTGTCATCGGGTTTGATGGATACGTTCAAGATGTCGGTGATGTTGAACTTCTCGATGCCCCGAATGTCCAGCTCCTCCTGATCGAGTCGGATGGTGGCATTGGGCCCGTTGGTTTCGTACGAAGCGATTAATAAATCATCATAGTCTCTTTGCTTGCTTTTGGAAAGTATGTAATGGAATCCTTTGCGCTTGATGGTGAGGTAGCCGGTTTGAGCGTCGTAGTCGATGTAACCGCGCTCCGACAAATCCTTCATGGCCGCCCGAACCACCTTGGGTTGCTGCCGGATGGCCTGCGCCAGGTCGTCGGCATAAAAAGAAGAACTCTGGGTTTTACGCGCGTGGCCCACCGCCATAATGAGCGGGTGAAAGTCGTACATGCGGGCCAAATCATTGAACGATTCTTCATCAAAATACTCGTGCGACTCGAACAGCACCGGCACCTTGTCGCGGGCGGTGAGCGTGGATACGTTGAGGCTATCGGTGCGCATGTTCCACTCTACCAAGTCAGTGTGGATATCCATTTTGAGATTAGATGAGACGAAAGGAGTGCGCTTAAAACTTCCTTTGCCCGACTGCAAAATCAGCTGCGAAGAGTCAATAACGTACTTGAATTGAGCTCCGGGATGATAAATGGAGTCGCTGCGCTGGTAGATAGCCACGGTAGCCCGGTTGCTCTCGATGAGTGAGTCGCCAATGATGAACTGTTTGGAAACCGTGCGCACCTTCTTCTTATTGGCTTCCCAAATTTCGACGGTGGTTTCGCCTTCCAGTAGCGAGGTGCTGCTGACCCGCGCCCCTTGCATCGAAAATCCCCCCACGCAGTTGACGCGGTGCGGGTTTATCGCCGGATTGTTGAACACGTCGACCGAAATGTTGCTGTTGTAGGACTTGAAGCGGGGATAACGCGCGTCCTGCGGCCGGGTGTGGCGCTGACTGGCAAACTGGAACACGCCTTCTACCGGCTCCTTAATTTTGCCTACGTAGGTCATTTGCGCTTTTTCAGCACTCAGCCGGGGGTTGCGGATGTCGAAGTTATACTTCGGCAGTGTGCAGTAGACCGAGTCGGGACTCAGCCCGGTCATCACCCAGTCGAACTCGCCCCCTTCGCCCACCAGCAGGTAATCTTTTAGCAGCAGCGCCCCGCTGGTGTTCACTAGATTAGCGGAGTCGAAGGGCGTAGAAAAGGTGAGCGACAGTTGGTCGAAGCGCATCACGGCCCCAGTGATCTCCGGCTGCACGGGCTCCTCAATGATATAATCGAGCACGGTTGTTTCTTCTTCTGCCGGGGCATCGGTGGCTGATTCGGCAAGTCCTTCCTCTTCGGTGCCCCAATCGTCTTCGCCGCCCCAGCCATCGCTCCAGTCGCTTTCTTCTTCGGCACCCCAATCGTCGACGGTTGCCGCTTCCGGCTCGGTTTCCTGATTCAAGAACTCATCTTCTCCCGTACTCAGTTCGGCTTCGCTGCTGATTTCCTCCGCGGCGGCAGGCTCAATGAACTCGAAAGATACGCTCTTGGCGGTAGCGTACAAAGAGTTATAGTTAGAAAGGTAAAGTGCGTTGCGCTGAAAAAACGTGAGAAGTGTCTTCAGCGACATGCCCACCTGCCGCCGGTCGTAGTGATCAACGGATTGGTCGATCATACTCAGCAGATCGTCCAGCGACGAGGACGACAGTTTAGCCGAATCGACGGCACTCAGCAGAGTGAGGTGCAAGTCCACGATGTAGGGCTGGAACTTGTAATTTTTAGCCTGCATCTTGGCGGTAATGCCCTCAAACTTCTCTTTTTGGGTATCGGTCAGTGGACCGCTCGTCCAGAAGTTAGCGAACTGTCGACCAAAATTGATCGTGGTGCTGTCGCTCGACCGGGCGGCCCAGGCCTGCACTTGGTCGCCGTAGGTTAGGCTGTCGACCCGTTCGTAGCGCTGCGCCCAGGCTATCTGGGTGATTGTCAAGGATATGAGAATGAAAAATATTGCTCGCATAAGATATACACCGGTTTGGGGGATAACGTTTTTTCCGTAAAAAAATTTACCGATATTAAAACTTATCCGGGGCAGGAAAGCCTCTATTATGCGTAGGTGTAAGGTTTGGCCCATAATAATTCGCCGGTGATAAGCGGTAGGCACGGTCTGGATTAACCTAGTAAAATACTTGCGAGACAAGGGAAATCGTACTAGTTTTTACGTATCTTTCGCTAAACTTCATCTGCTATGATTTCCGAAGCTCCCATTGCTCCGCGCCGCTTCACGGTAGACGAATACCACCGTATGGCTGAGGCGGGTATTCTGCACGAAGATGATCGCGTCGAGTTGATTTACGGAGAAATTATTCAAATGAGTCCTATTGGAAACCACCATGCCGCCATTGTCCGCCGTCTAACGACATTGTTAACACGTTTGGCCCCACAGGCTATCGTAGATGTGCAAAACCCGGTACGCATCGGCGATCGTTCCGAACCCGAACCGGATATTAAAATTTTGCCGTTTCGCGACGACTACTACGCCGAAGGAGGTGTTACTCCGGCTGATGTGTTATTGCTCATCGAGGTGTCAGACAGTACCATCCGCTACGACCGTAATAGTAAACTACCCCTTTACGCCGAAGCGGGTATTGCTGAAGTATGGATTGTAGACGTAAACAAGCGACAGTTGGAGGTGTATCGGCAACCCGACGGAGATCGCTACCAGTCCGTGGAAACGCTCAAGCGCGAAGACTCCGTGAATGCTACCCAATTACCGTTAAACGTGAGGGTGCAAGAACTCATTGGTTGATTAGCAGTTAGCCTATTGTTCTGATTTGTTAAGATTCAACAACGCCCACCGTTCCCGGCTGTCAGCCCGAACCTCGGTTAATGCTTGCGCCGTAGCTGCTTCCCGTAGCAATGGCAAATCTTCTTCGTAAAAGCCACTCAACAATAACTGCCCACCCGGAGCGAGGTGCCGAACGTACTGCGCCATTTCGTCAAGTAATACGTTGCGGTTGATGTTGGCCAGGATGATGTCGAACAATCCACCAAGCCTGACGTCCGCTACGGTGCCCTGAAAGAGTTGAATGGCCGAGGCCTTGTTGAGATCAAAGTTCTCTCGGCTATTCTCCACCGCCCAGGAGTCCGTGTCGAAGGCCAGCACCGAAGCCGCGCCCCGCTGGTGGGCCATGATGGCCAAGATGCCGGTGCCGCACCCGGCGTCCATCACGCGTTTGCCGTGGTGATCGAGGCTGAGTTGTTCGCGCAGCATCAGGTAGGTGGTGGCGTGGTGCCCAGTGCCGAACGACATTTTGGGGTTGATCACAATATCGTAAGGATACGCTGGCTCAGCCGCGTGAAAGGAGGCCCGCACCCGGCACTGCGCCTCGATGATAATCGGCTCGAAGTTGCTTTCCCACACGGCGTTCCAGTTCTGCTCCTCCACCGTCTGCGTGGTGTAACTGATTTCGGCCCGAGTGCGATATTTGCCCAGTACGCGCTGAAGTTCGGTTTCGTCAAAGGCATCAGCTGCGCGGTAGGTCTCAAAGCCCGATTCAGTTTCCAGAAAACTATCATAGTTGCACTCGGCCAACTCCGCGATGAGCAGGTCTATCAAATCGGGCGGACAAGTCACCTGAACAGTGATGTAGTGTTGATTCATGAGGGCACAAGTACGCAATTAGTGGGTCGATGTTCTATATGCTTTTGTATTTCGATACTCATAGTTCCTTGCGTCCGGCGCCCGGTTCGACATTCGACATTAGAGAATATCGAATGTCGAACAAGGAATGTCGAATGATGAAGTATCACCTGCGTTTTGAGTTCGCTAATTGCCCCTAGACACAAACCTGAGATTAGGAAATGTAGGGGGAGGTATGCGGGGGTGCACTAACCTTGCGTATTCAAAAGGACTTGGCGATGTCCACGAAGTTGCGCGACTTAAGGGAGGCCCCGCCGATCAGGCCGCCGTCTACGTCGAGGCAGGCGAATAGTTCCGGGGCGTTGTCGGGCTTCACGCTGCCGCCGTAGAGGATGGAGGTGTCGTTGGCCACGGCTTCGCCGTATTTCTCGACCAGCTGCTTGCGGATGGCGGCATGCATCTCCTGCACCTGATCGGCCGAGGCCGTTTTGCCGGTGCCGATGGCCCAGATGGGTTCGTAGGCGATCACCACTTTCGCAAAATCGTCGGCCGACAGGTGGAACAAACTGGCCTGAATCTGCTGGCTCACGTACGCAGCCTGCTTTTCTTGCTCGCGGATTTGCAACGGCTCGCCGCAGCAGAAGATCGGGCTAAGTCCTGCTTCCAGGGCAGCGTTGACCTTTTTAGCCAGCAGTTCGTTGCTCTCGCCGTAGTATTCGCGCCGTTCACTGTGGCCCAAGATGACGTAGGTAACCCCGATGGAGGCCAGCATGTTAGCAGCAATCTCACCCGTGTAGGCCCCGGCGGCGTGCTCATTGCAGTTCTGTGCCCCAAGCGACACCTGCGCGCTACCTTGGGTGGCACCGTGCAGCACCGGAAGGTGAATAAAAGGGGGGCACAACACCACCTGCACGTCGTCGCGCAGCTCTGCTTCAATCATATGAACGACTTCCGAAGTAAGAATTTTTCCTTCTTCTATGGTCTTGTTCATTTTCCAGTTACCGGCTACTATTTTTTTGCGCATCGCGGTGATTAATTTTGGTGAGGCGGCAAGATAGAAAAAATGATCGTAGGAACATGATTAATCATGTTCCTACGATAATCATGTTCCTACCTCGTCCGGAAGGTCCACACCTCGCCCACGGTGCGTCGGCCCTGGTCGTGCACGATCACCTGCCAGAGATAGTTGCGGGCCGAGTCCAGGCCGCTCACCTCCAGGTTGGTATCGGTGAGTCCCGTGCCCAGTACTCGGGCTTCGGGTTGGTTGCTGGTGTAGAGCAGCACCTCGTAGCGCAGTTGGGCCTCAGCCCGCGGGCGCTCAACCACCCATTGGAGCGTCAGTTCTAGCGGTTGCTCGCGGGCGGCAATGGTCGGCTGGGGCTGGGCGGGCACGTTGACGGTGGTCACGTCGGCGGGGGTGAGCAGCATAGTAACCGGGGTGGTTTTGTTCTCTTGCACGGCCACCGCTACGCTATCGGTGGTGTAGCCAAACTTCTCAACGATCAGCGTGTAGTTGCCCGTTGCTAGTGAGTCAATGGCAAACTGCCCGGTCGCATTGGTGATCAGGGCCACGCTGGGCGGGTTGGTGGTGATGCTGGCGCTGGCTACGGGTTGGTTGCTCACCGCATCCAGCAGAGTGCCCGACAGGCTGCCTAGCGACGAGGCGCGGGCCTCCAGGGAGAAGACCACCTGGGTGGTTTGGTTGGCAGCCACGGTGACGGTGAGGGTTTCGTTGCGGAAGGTGGCCAGTTTGGCCGTGACGGTGTACTCACCCGCATTGATGCCCTCGATGACAAACTGTCCCATGCTGTCGGTAAGCACCACCGAAGAAGCGGGCGAGGTTTCTACGCGGGCGTTGGCCACCGCTTCCCCGAAGGTGCTGGTGACGCTGCCCTGCAGGGAGCCCACGGCCACCGGGTTGATGGTGGTCTCTTGGCAGGCAGAAAGTAGCAGAATAATGAAGGCGAAGATGATGTGTCTCATAGCGTATAGGTAGCGACCCTACCGGCAACAGCGGCCGGATCTGGTTGGGTTGTTTTACCCTTGATGCTCTATTTTATCGTGGAGGTAAACCGTGTCTTGCGAAAAAACTTTCAGTTCGATCAGATAGGTGTCGTTCTGGGTCACGTTAATGGAAGTATTGGAGAGCGAGACTTCCTGCCCGGCCGGGGCGGTGAAGCTACCCGCTTGGGTGCTGCTGGAGCTGCCCGATGGGCCTTGCTTGGTGGTGACCAGTTCGTAGCGAAAGGTGGCGTCTCGCTCACTGTCGTTGGCAAACCTGCCCCGAACGGTGAGCATGTCGTCGGTTTGCTGGGCATCAATCCAGGCGCGGTGCTCGGGGGTGGTTTGGGAGATCAAGAAAGTGGCGATAAAAAGGGTGAATAGGGTTTTCATGATTGTTGGGTTAGGTGGCTGGTGAAGGAATGTGATTAGTAGTACAGTTTTTTATCACTTCATCATTCGAGATTCCTTGTTCGACATTCGATATTGCTTGAATATCGAACCGGGCGCCGGGCGCAAGGAATGATGAATGTCGAAGTGAGGAAAATAGCTAAGGGTCCTGCGCAGGAATACCCACAAAGCCCTGCTCAATGGTAATTTGCATGCCTTGCCCCTGCTGGTGCACCTCGTAGGCGGGGGCCAGCGGGTCGTGCTCGGTTTGGATCAGCTCATGGCCCTGCCCCTCTTGGGTGACACGGTAGCGCAGCTCGTTGCCCACTAGGTCTTGCTCAATGCGATTGTCTTCACCGCGCTGGGTGATGTCCAGGCGGTTGTTATTGCCCACCACGGTGCCCGCGTACTGGTTGTTGGTGCCGTCTTGGGTGATGCGCAGTTGGCCGTTGGTGCCCTGCTGGGTGGCTTGCAGAATGTTGGCCTCGCCGGTCTGCTGCACCCGTACGTAGCTGTCCTGGGTTTGCACCATCGCCTGGTTGTCCGAGCCGTCTTGCCGGATGTCGGTGGTGCCCACCGGGCCGGTGGCGAAAGCGGCCGAGGGGTTGCGCAGAATTTCTTCTTCCACATCGGCGGGGGCTTGGGCCAGTAGCAAGGTGGGGGAAAGAAGCAAAATCATGATGAATAGTTTCATAGCGTAGAGATTGAGTAGTAAAGAAACAAGGGGCAGTTGGCTCAACCGTCTTTGGGAAAGGTAGCTATCTTAAGCTATCCTACCAAAAGGTCCATTTAGGATGATCCAACGGTAAGTAAAGCCCTTCGCAGAAACTGATATTTTGCGAAGGGCGGTGAAACTACTACGGAATAGCCACACCCTGCGCTACCACCGAATAGTTGTTCATACCGCTCTGCTGAATATCAGCCATATGGCTGGAACCGGCCTGGATAGTAACGGCATAGTGACCATCGCCCTGCTGGTTGATGGTCGCTTCATTGCGGAAGGATTCTGTTTCGGTGGGGGTGAGTTCAACCAGTGTTCCGTTTGCCTTTCTGAACCTTATGAATCCCGCCCCCTGAAAGATATCCGCATCATTACCGTTGCCAATTTGGGTAAGCGAAGCTTCATTGTTTTCGGCGGTACCCCCTCTTAAACCCTGAAAAATATCTGCCTTGTTGTCATTACCATCCTGGGCAAGTGTAGCATTATTTCCCACGGCGGTGGTCGTCCCAAAGCCCTGGTTGATGGTTGCCTCGTTGCGGTTGCCTTCTTGGGTGAGGGCAGCAATATTCGCATCGCTATTGCCACCAACGCCCTGAGCGATAGCTGCTTCGTTTTCGTCACCATCCTGGGAGAGCGTGGCGGTGTTTCCGTTTCCGTTTCCACCGGCGCCTTGAGAGATACTCGCCTCGTTTTCGTCGCCAGTCTGGGTAAGCGAGGCAACGTTTCTTTCGCTGTCTCCACCAGCGCCCTGCTGGATAACTGCCTCATTGTCCTCCCCACTCTGGACAAGCGAGGCGGTACTGTATTCGGTCAAACCGAAGTTACCCTGGAAGATAGTCGCCTCGTTGCCGCCCCCTCCTCCCTGGGTAAGGGTAGCGGTGTTATCAAAAGCAATGCCCCTGTTTGTTCCCTGATTGATCGTTGCACTGTTATCGCTTCCCTCTTCCTGGGCAAGGGTGGCGGTGTTAGATCCAGCAACGAAGCCGTTCACGCCCTGATTGATCGTTGCACTGTTATCGCTTCCTGCCCCCTGGGTGAGGGTGGCGATGTTGGGTCCACTGTTGGTGCCGTCCACGCCCTGATTGATAGCTGCGCTGGATCGTTGACTACTTTCCTTTTGCAGTATGGTCGCTTGGTTGCCATTAGCATCTCCCTCAATACCTTGGCGGATGGTGCCCTTATTAGAACCACCTTTTTGCAGTATGGTTGCTTGGTTGGCAATAGCATCTCCTTCAATACCTTGGCGGACGGTGCCCTTGTTAGAACTACCTTCTTGCTCGACTACCGCACTATTGCCAAAGGTTTCGCTATCATTTCCTACTCCTTGCAAAACCTCCACTTGCCCGGCGGCGGCGCGTTGGTTAATAACGATCTTGTTGTTGGAAGATTCTCCACCTTCGGTTCCTTGCTTGGTGGTAACTGTGTTATTACTGCCCAACTGCTGAATGAAAACTTCATCGATGAGGCCGTTCATAGTGACGGTGGCGGAAGCTCCAAAAGAAGGTTGAGCAGTGGTCCCTTGGATGAGCGTTAGTCTTCCAATGTTCCCCGTCTGCTGCACCGTGTTGGTGTTGTTGGTGCCGTTTTGCCGGATGTCGGCTTGGTTGTTTTGGGCCTGCGCGATGCCAAACAGCAGCAGCGCGGCGGTGGTGAATAGATACTTCATGTGTAATAAGGGTTGATGAGTGAGAAAAAGCTTCCCGGGCCGTCCGGGAAGCAAGCTTGGTGGCGACGAAAAGAAAAAAGCCTGTTATCAATAGCAAGCAAAAAAGACCCTTCGCCGAACCGGCTACGCTCGGCGAAGGGTTGTAAAACTACCGCGGAATAGCCGTACCCTGCGCCACGCGGGCGAAGCTGCCATGACCACTTTGCTGGATATCAATCATATCATCAGTACCGGCCTGAATAGACACCGCATAATGATCGTCGCCGTGCTGGCTAATGGTGGCCTCACTCCGCAGGGCGGTAGTAGCACTGGGATTAGCAATGACCAACTCAGGATCGTTCGGACCGCGCCGAACAAACACCTGTCCGCTTCCCTGGAACATGCGCGCATCATTGTCGTCCCCGCGTTGAGTCAGCGTAGCGGTATTCCCCTGAGCTGTGCCATCATCGCCCTGGAAAATGCGCCCATTGTTGTTATCTCCGTGTTGCGTCAACTTAATGGTGTTCTGCTCGGCTGAGCCGCCATCATCGCCCTGGTAAGTATCAGCATTGTTGCTATTGCCAGTTTGAGCCAGCGTAGCGGTATTCCTCGCGGAAACACCCTTTTCCTCACCCTGATAAACTTGAGCATCGTTAGCATCGCCAGTTTGGGTCACCGTTGCTGCGTTAGAAAACGATATACCATCATCGCCTTGATAAACCATAGCTTCGTTGTCATCCCCTTTTTGGGTTATGATAGCCGTGTTATAAGTCGATTGTCCACCGGCGATGCCTTGATCGATAACCGCCCAGTTATCATCTCCGGTTTGCGTGGTGGTAGCAGTATTAAAACCTGATACAGCATTGCTTCCTTGCGTGATATCTGCCCAGTTATCATCTCCGGTTTGCGTGGCGGTAACTGCATTGAGCACCGACTGACTACCCTCTCCATATCCTTGAAAGATATTCCCCTCGTTACCGCCACCTTTTTGATAGACTGATGCTGAATTGCTTGCAGCAAGTCCTCCGTTAGCCCCCTGCTCGACATCCGCCTGGTTGGCTCCGACGAGCTGTTTGATAAATACTTCGTTATTCTGGCTCTGGGCAAAACTGCTGGTCGTGAAGCCAGCGAAACTGATGGCGCAGAACGCCGCGATTACATAGGTTACTTTTGTCATGATGATAAAATTAAATTGGTTAAGAAATATGAAAAGAAAATTGGTTACGAGATTAGTCCACGGTCGATAGCCGACAGTCTACGGTACTAGGGTGGTTAGGGGTCAGGCTTTTCTTCTGGGCTTAGCACGGGATGCTTGTGAGAGAATGTGAACAAGCCAAAGCCAAACGCCAGCACGATGCTTAAGCCAAGCCCGTAGGCAACGGCCGTGATGGTTAAGATGATTTGCATGGTTGGGTAGTTAGTAGTCGATAGTCCACAGTCCACAGGCGTCTGTCGACTATCGACTGTGGACTATTCGCTATCATGGTAAGGCTACTCCTTGGGCGACCACCGACACGTTGCCGCTGCCGATCTGGGTGATGGTGGCCCTGTCGCCGAGGCCCGCCTGGGTGAGCGAAGCGTCGTTGCCAGTGCCGTTCTGCTGAATCTTGCCGAAGTTGTCGGAGCCATATTGCCAGAGCAGCGCGATGTTGTCGTCGCCATGCTGGTTAACTTCGGCCTCGTTGTTGGCAATTTCATCAGGAAATGGGCCAAAGTCTTCATCCCCGGCAGCCACCACCCGCACCCGAACGGTTGCATCGTTCCCGTTTCCGGTTTGGCGCACTGTGGCTTTGTTGTCGCGGGTCGACGAGTAGAGTTCGCTATCGTTGAACTCTACGTTTGCCCGGTTGTCATTGCCAACCTGTTTAACGCTGGCTTGGTCACCCGCCAAGTCGCTCTCTTCCCGAATCTCTGCCCAGTTGTCGTGGCCGTTTTGGTCGATAGAAAAAATGTTGTCCGACGAATAATACTGCCGGATCAAGCCGTAGTTTCCCCCCCCGGCCTGTTTAATCTTAAACCGGTGGTTCTCACCGCCCTGGATGCCCATGTAGGCTTCGTTCTTTTTGCCGTCTTGGTGGATGTCCAGGTGGTTGTTCGTAGGAGTCCGGTTACTCGTGATTTCTACATCAGCCAAGTTGGTGGACCCTTGCTGGTTGATGTCCACGTCGTTATGCTCTCCCGCCGCTTTAACAATCGCCTGATGCGTGAAGCCAACCTGCTTGATGTACACTTCGTTGGCGTTGCCTTCCATCACAATATCCGCATTGGTTTGCACGGCGGTGTTGCTTTTGGTTCCCTGGATGAGCGTGAGCTTCTCGTTCATACCGGTTTGCTGCACCGTATTGGTGTTGCCGGAGCCAGTTTGCCGGATGTCGGCTTGGTTGTTTTGGCTGTGGGCCGCAAGCGCACAAACTGCGAACACGCTGGCTAATAAGTAATTTTTCATAGAATGAAAGTTGTGAAAAGCTCGGAAATTGATAAGTCAGAGCCATTCTGGTTAGAAAATAGAATAAACAGAAGCCGTAAGCAGCTTCTGTTCGCGAGCTACTGTTATCTGCCCTATGGCAGGGTCACCCCCTGAATCACTTCCGACATATTTCCCGTGCCTCGCTGCTCTACGGTGGCTACCTGGTTGCTGCCCGCCTGCACGATAAGCGCCTGATGATCGTCGCCGTATTGTTTGAGGGTCGCCCGGTTGTTCATCGAGATGGTCACTCCCAATCCCACTTCCTCTCCGGTGAGTGAGATGATCAAATCGTCGCCCTGGTAGATTTCGCCCTCGTTGCCGCTGCCATCTTGGGACAGGGTGGCCGTGTTGTTGCTGGCTTCCACAAACTCTTCGCCCTGCACAATGGTAGCTTGGTTGGTGCTTCCCGACTGCTTGAGCGTTGCTTCGTTATCGCGCGCTATGCCCTCCGAGGTGCCCTGGCGGATTTCAGCCATTTGTCCGTGACCGCGCTGGTTTAAGAGTGCCTGGTTGTTATAGGCTTCACCGCGGGCGCCCTGCAAGATATCGGCTCCGTGACCATCGCCCTCTTGCTTGAGCGTGGCCTCGTTGTCGCGAACCACCCCGGTGCTCTGCTGAATGGTGCCGCGGTGGTCGTTGCCGCTTTGGGTGAGGGTGGCATGGTTGTCAGTAGCATCGCCCCCGAAGATGCCCTGCTCAATAACGGCCCCGTTGCGGTGACCGTGTTGGGTCAGGATGGCTTGGTTGTCTCGCGAAGCCAGGCTGTTGTCGCCGCCCTGTTCAATCGTTCCCCGGTTGTTGCCGCCCGACTGCTCCAGCTTGGCTTTGTTGCCCACCGATAGCGCTTCAAATCCACCCTGGGTAATCTTGCCCACGTTGCTTTGCCCACTTTGCTCGCTAAGCGCCTCGTTGTTGCGCACCTCGTTGCCCTGCTGAAGCCCAGTGGTTTTGTTGCCGTGGTCTTTCTGGCGAATGGTTATTTTATTATTCTGAGCTTCGCTCCCCTGCTGGGCTCTGGCTTCATTGCC
This sequence comes from Cyclobacteriaceae bacterium, assembly GCA_965217305.1. Taxonomy (GTDB): domain Bacteria; phylum Bacteroidota; class Bacteroidia; order Cytophagales; family Cyclobacteriaceae; genus Tunicatimonas. The sequence goes on along the minus strand of CBDCHN010000011.1, from coordinate 1,142,517 downwards.
GGTGTTTAGCTGTTTGATAAACACCTCGTTGTTCTGGCTCTGCGCGAAACTGGCAAAGCTGATGGCGCAGAGTGCCGCGCCAATGATAAGTGGTTTGGTTGACATGATGATAAGAATTAAAGATTAGAAAATTGATAAAAGACAAAGTAGGGTTTAACATTAGGGCAAGACTACCGCGGTGCCCTGAGCGACATGCGCAACGTTACTATTGCCGTTTTGTGTCACATCTATCTGACTATTCTCACTGGCCTGGATCGTAAGCGCGCGGTTGTCTTCTCCGTGTTGGCTGATCGTAGATAAGCTAAACTCGGCTTCCGTGTCAGTAATGGTGGTGCCAAACAGGTTGCCGGTTCCCTGAAGCACGTCGGCTCCGTTGCGGTCCCCTACCTGGGTGACAGTAGCGGTGTTTCCTATGGAGCCCCCCCCGAAGGTGCCTTGGTCTAGGTTTACGTAGTTGTCGTCTCCCTGCTGACTGATGGTAGTTACCTCTTCAAATGCATCGCTAGTTCCCTCGTAGCCTTGGTAGAGGCGCACGCTGTTTCGATTGCCCGACTGGTTAGCCACCAACTTGTTGCCTAACGCTGTGCCGCTATTGCCTACTCGAATCTCGCCGACGTTCTCACGGCCAGTTTGGGTGAGTGAGGTTATGTTGGCCGCCGAAAAGCCATTGCGGTTTCCTTGATCTATCACCGCTTCGTTGGCTTCGCCGTTTTGTTCTAGGGTGGCCTCATCAACCGCCGAATGGGCAGCGTCATTACCTTGATTGATAGCGCTGGTGTTGAAGCGGCCGTTTTGATTCAGAACCACCGTGCCCCGTGACGAAGTGCCACCTTCGGTTCCCTGATTGATTTCAGCAGCATTGCCCTGGCCTATCTGAGACAGATCAGCTACGCCCTCTTCGGCAAAACCGTTTTCTGCTCCTTGAGCTATAAAAGCGCTATTATTTTTGCCTTCCTGGTAAACGCTAGCCTTGTTGAGTAGTGAAGTGCCACCGGTAGCTCCCTGAGATACTTCAACATCGTTGGTTTGGCCGATTTGTTTTATAAAAACCTCATCGTTGGTGCTATTGAACTGAGCGAAACCGCTTTGGACGAAGCCGGTGAAACTAATAGCGCAGCAGGCCGCGCCGATGATGATTGATTTGTGTTTGGTAAACATGGGTGTTAAAATTAAAGGGTTAGAAATTAAGGAAATAAATAAAGTTACTGGATGCTGGGTCATTGTTTGCTGGATGCTAGATGTTGGTCACTGGTCCCCTGACTAGCCACCAGCCACCAGCCACCAGTGACTACTCTATCTGTCTACCGAAGTAGATATTGACCCCGACGCTGGCTGAGTAGAAGTAGTCGTTGTATTGGCCCTGCTGCACCTGGTCTAGCTCGTCGCTCAGTGTGTAGTGGTACTGCACGCTGGCCTGAATGCCCAGTTGGTTGTTGATCAGGTACTCGGCACCTAGCCCGGTGATGAGTTGCGGATAGCTCTGCTTAAGCCCTTCCCCGCTGCGGTTCATCAGCCCGCCCCTAGGGTCAGATAGGGACTCAGTCGCCGCTCGGTAGACAGGCGCCACTGGCTCGTGAGGTTCAAGAAGTTGAAGCTCTCCTGGTAGAAGCCCTCTCCGGCCAGTCTACCCCGCCCCCCGCTCAGGCCCACCGAGAGCCAGGGGTTGGTCTGCATCATCAGGTGCAGCTCCCCCGAAGGCTGAAACATGGGGTTGGGGTAGTCTCCGGCGTAGCGGAAGGTGCCCAGACTGCCCCCCACGCTCAGCCGACTGCGCTCATAGCGGTTGAACCTTCGGCCCAGGTAGTCTATGTCTTGGTTTGCTTCGGCTTCTTGCTGGTAGGAGAGTAGACTAGGAGCATTGGCCTCTTCGGGGTTCTCTAGCTGCCACAACCCGTCCTGGATGCCCTCTACCACCAGTCCGTGCACCGCTTTCTCAATGGCTTCCCTGACGGCTAGTTCGGAAGGCTCGTTGTGGGTGAAGCCGGTCTCGGCTTCTAACAGGCGCTGAAAGCTCACGAAGCGAAACAGTCCCACGTCCACCTTCTGGGAAAGAATCGTCCGAGAGGTGTAGATGGTCTTTAGAATACGGCCGTTGCTGGTGGAAGTGGCCCGCAGATACACCGTGACCTGATCCTGTCGGTACTGCACGTTGCCCCCGGCCCCGAAGTAGCGCGCCCCGGCCCCGCCGGTGAGCACGTTGGCATCGTAAGAGATGATGCCCCCTTCAATGAGGATGCCCGCAAAGAGCAGCGGGGGCAGGTTGTCCGTCGTTGGCACTTCCTGCTGCTGGTCAAAGGCTTGCCTGCTGCTGCGGATGATCTTGCGCTCGTTGAGCAGGTTAGAGAGCCCTTCGCGCTCAATGGTGGTGAACCAGCCCGACTCTTCCAGGGCGCGTTGCAAGATGGAAGTAGCCCCTTGCGTGACGGCGGTAGACCAACTGGCCCCCACCTCCGAGGGCTTGTACTGTCCGGTCTGGTCGCGGAACTTGTAGACGGCGGCCACCACCTTTTCCTGCGGGGCAGGCAGGGCCTTGAGTTGCTGGTAGAAGCCTGATTCAGCCCCCAGCCGGGCAGACGTAGGGCGCAAGGGTTGCTGGAAGTAGGTGGAACAGCTAGATAGTGTGCCCACCATCAAGGCAAAGTAGTAGAAAGTGAGATGTCGTTTCATTGGGTAGGTTGTTTTCGTAGGGGCGTGCCGCGTCCACGGTGGATTCATCACGTCCGTTTCGTTGAGACGCGGTGAACCGCGTCTGTACGGTGATGCAAATCAGAAATAAGGTACGCTCACGGTGGTTTGGCTGCCGGTGCTGATGTCTAGAATGGTGATCTGGATGGCTTCGGCTCCGGGGGCCACGTCTATTTGGTAGTTGCCGATCTCGTACTGCCCTTCTTGCAGGCCGCCTTCGCCAAACTGGTTGTTGGTGAGCTGGCGGGTGAGTTGGCTGAGAATCTGCCGGTTCAGGCTCTGCTCAAAGTCTTCTAGCGGATCGCGATCAAAGCGGCTGCGGAAGTCATCGCTTTCCTCTTCGGTGAAGCTGTTCTGGGCCTGGGCCGAGGAGAGCATCCAGCCGTAGTTGAAGTTGTTGCCCCCGAAAGCAGGGTTCACGGGCTGGTAGACAAAGTCCTGGGCAAACAGGGAAGCCCTGCTACTGAGCAGTAGGATAGTGAGCAATAGTTTGGTTGGGTGCATAGGTTTAGGTGGTTTAGGTTCGTAAGATTAATGCGCTTAGGGAACGATGGGCCGCCGTTGCCGACTAAACCCACCGTTTTTCACCCCTAACCAAGGTTGGATGAAAAAGTAGTCTCAGAAGATGCCACTGCCCTGCTGGTCTTGGTTGCCCAGTTGCTGGGACATCTGTTCGTAGTTGATGATGTAGCTGCTCACCAGGGTCACGGCGTACTCGGCCAGCGCTTCCACCACGTCGTAGCGCGGCTGCACGGGTTGGGCGAAGAGCTCAGTGTCGTCCAGGTAGACACTCACCAGGCTGCCCTGTCCGAGTTGGGGCAACTCTTTGATAAAGATGGTGTAGCTCGCTTCGCTGGTGGGGGCTTCCCACTGGCTGTAGAACACCTCGTAGAAGTCGCGCCCCACCTTGCTGATGGTCTCATCCACCACCAACCCGTTGATCTCCGTCAACGATGACTCCCCCGTGGATGAAGATTGCAGGTCCTGGGCATGGCTCTCTTGGGCACTTGAGAACCCTAGTAGCAAGACCAAAACTGCCAAATGAGGAAGCCATAAATGCGTATTGGGTAGCTTCATAAGGTTTTTATGAACTTAAGTCCAATAAAAAGAAATACTAAAAAAGGGACAGTAGCACAAAAAATACGCATCCTGAACAGCGCTCTTTATCATCAAGCCAACGCGTTAACCAGTGGGCACTAGCCGACCAGCTGCCATCTGCATAGAGCCCTCGTGAGAATAACTGCAAATTGTTGGGAACAAAAGTAGCCGGTGCGATTGGTGACTGCATTGTAAAAATGCGAACTTCTCAAGCAGAATGAAAAATATTTCATAGTGCCCAGCACGTCATTTCGTTCATCTCCTCCCAAGCGAAGCAGCTAACTAACTTCACTGGCGGAAGAAGAAGCTGCCTTTTTCGCCTTATTTTTGAGCGTGTTGACAAAAATTACTTTTCCATGCAAATAGATATCATCAGTTGCGTTCCGGCTTTGCTGCAAAGCCCGTTCTCTCACTCCATCCTGCAACGAGCGCAAGACAAGGGGTTGGTTGCCGTGCGGGTGCACGATCTGCGCGACTACGCGGTGGGCAAGCAGCGCCAGATTGATGACTATGCGTTTGGTGGCGGAGCGGGCATGGTGCTGATGATTGAGCCAATTGATCGCTGCATCAGTCAACTCAAGGCTGAGCGAACCTACGATGAGGTAATTTACATGAGTCCGGACGGTGAGGTGCTCAACCAACCAATGGCCAACGGAATCTCGCTGCTGAACAATATTATCATCTTGTGCGGACACTATAAAGGAGTAGACGAGCGCGTGCGTGAGCACTTCGTCACCCGTGAGATCAGCGTGGGCGACTACGTGCTGTCGGGAGGCGAACTGGCCGCTGCCGTGCTGGCCGACGCCGTGATTCGCCTGCTGCCGGGCGTACTCAACGACGAAACCTCCGCCCTCACCGACTCATTCCAGGATAATCTGCTGGCCCCGCCGGTGTACACCCGTCCGGCCGACTACCAAGGCTGGGCCGTGCCTCTGGTACTGCGCTCAGGCCATGAAGCCAACATTGAGGAGTGGCGATTTGAACAATCAGTGGCTCGCACCCAGCAGCGACGTCCCGACCTGCTGCGGGAGTAGGCACCCTCAATTCACCGAAAAATAGCGCAGTAAGTGGCCAACTGTTTGTAGTTATTCATAAAAACCTCCGGAGTCCTCCGCCGCGGCAACTGCTTTCAGTATGCGCTACCCACGTTAGCCGATTAGGCGGTGCGCCAGCTTTACCAATAGGGCAAGCAGCGAAACCTATGTGGTCCGGCATGCGTTCTTAACGCCCATAATGGTTTACTGCGATAGTTCATATTTTTCCTGAAAAAAGCGTAAAATCATTAAAAACTTGCATAAGTCATAAAAAAAGTATAATTTAGTATTAGTATTATTAAACAGCCTTGGTGGCTATGCTAAATGTTCTGGAAAAATTAGTCGCCTAAGCCGCTTACTTTTTTTGTTAACTATTAACAACGGTATCATGAGAAACATTAACAATAGCATGCTACGTAGCTTTCCCCAGTGGGGCCTGGCTATTCTGTTATTGGCTTTGCCTACTGCATGTACCGACGAAGAAACCCGATTGCCGAGTCAGACAGAGCAACCGGACGATTTAGTGGCGCCGGTGTCTCTGGATCTTGAGCAACTAAACGAACGGGGTCGCCTAACTGCCATCTTGAACAACAGCTCTACTGGTTACTTTATTTACCGGGGCCAGCCCATGGGCTACGAATACGAACTGCTTACCCGCCTGGCAGAGTCTCTAGACCTCGAGCTAGATATTGAAATTACCAACAACATTGAGGAAGCTTTCCAAATGCTGAACCGAGGAGAAGGCGACATCATTGCATTTAACCTCACGGTGACTGCCCCCCGCAAGCGGCGCGTGGCCTTCACCGAACACCACAACGAAGTGAAGCAGGTGCTGGTGCAGCGTTTGCCTAATCAGTGGCGGCAAATCAAGCGGCACCGTCTGGATAAAATGCTGGTTCGCAATCCGTTAGATCTGGAAGGCAAGCAGGTGCACGTGCAAAAAAACTCCGCCTACGCCGCCCGACTCACCAATTTGGCCGAAGAGATCGGCGGTGACATTGATATTGTAGAAGAGGAAGCGGACACCGAGACGCTCATCAAGATGGTGGCCGACGGGGAGATCGATTATACCGTGGCCGACGAAGACATTGCGCTGGTGAACGCCACGTACTATTCCTCGATCGACGTAAGAACGCCGGTGAGCTTTCCCCAGAAGGTGGCCTGGGCCACCCGCCAGAACGCCCCTGAACTGCTATCGGCGGTCAACGACTGGATTCATGAGATGAAGCAGGGCACCGACTACTACGTGATTTACAACAAGTACTTCAAGAGCCCGAAGACCATGCTCAAGCGGGTGCGCAGCGACTACTCGAGCGTGGCCGGAGCGTATATTTCTCCCTACGACGAACTGCTCCGGCAGGCCGCTGATACGCTAGGCTGGGACTGGCGCTTGCTCGCCGCGCAGGTGTACCAGGAGTCTAAATTTGATGCCCAGGCGAAGTCGTGGGCCGGGGCCGAGGGACTGATGCAACTGCTGCCCGCCACGGGCGAGATGTACGGTGCCACCGACATGCTAAGCCCTACGCAGAGCCTGAAGGCCGCCACGGCCTACCTAGCGTGGCTAGATAAAATCTGGACGAAGTACGTGCCCGATGCTGAAGAACGGCGCAAATTTGTGCTGGCCTCCTACAACGCCGGACAAGGGCACGTGCTGGACGCCCGTCGCCTGGCGCGCAAGTACGGCAAAGACCCCGCCCGCTGGGAAGACGTAGCGCACTTCCTGCTGCTCAAGTCAGAACCGGATTATTACAACGACCCCGTGGTGAAATCGGGCTACTGCCGGGGCAGCGAACCGGTGAACTACGTACGGGATATCCTGCAACGCTACGATCGCTACCAACAACTGGTGAACCAGGGCACTGCGGTAGCCAGTGCTTCGGCCTAACTTTTAATCCCAACCCAGTGGTTGGTGTCCTCACCAACCGCTTTTGTCACTCTTTCAGGTTCGTTTCTCACGAACCATCTCCTCCTAAACCCCTACCACCTGATCGGCCATAATCTTGGCCGACAACAAACTCAGCGGAATGCCTCCCCCGGGGTGCACGCTGCCTCCGCAGAAGTATAACCCTTTGAACCGTCGGCTAAAATTAGCGTGCCGCAAAAAGGCCGCGTAGCGGTTGTTAGAACTGTTGCCGTACAGCGCCCCCTGCGATGAGGAGGTCTTGCGCTCAATGCTGCGCGGGTCTAGGATGCTCTCGGTGGCAATCAGCGGAGCTACATCGGTGTCTAATCGGCGGCTCAGCTTGGCGATGATGTTTTCTCGGGCGTGCTCGATAAGGTTGTCCCAATCCTGCCCCGAGTTGTTCGGGACATTGATCATGGTGAACCAGTTTTCGCAACCGGGAGGTGCATCGTTGGGCTTGTACTTCGAGGTGATATTCAGATACACCGTCGGGTCGTAGTGCACGCTGCGGTGCCGGAAGATGTGCTCGAATTCCGTCCAGTAGTTCTGACTGAAAAAGATATTGTGCAGATCCAACTGCTTAAAAGTCTGCCGAATGCCCCAGTAAAAAATCAGCGCTGAACTCGATTTGGGTTGGTTCAGCAGGCGAACGGGGGGCTTCACCTGGGGAAGCAGGTTCCGATAGGTGCTCACCACGTCCATGTTGCTCACCACCACATCGGCCGCCTGATCTTCACCGTTCACCCGAAGCCCCCGCACCCGGTTTCCTTTTAATAACACCTGCTCAACCCGCGCTCCAAAGTGAAACTGCACCCCCTGTCGTTGCGCCAATTTGCCCAGGCTGGTGGTGATCGAGTACATGCCTCGCTCCGGAAAAAACGCCCCCCGCCCGAATTCCAGGTGAGGAATGATGTTCATGGTGGCGGGCGTTTGGTGCGGGTCGGAGCCGTTGTAGGTAGCGTAGCGGTTGAATAACTGCACCACCCGCGGGTCGGTGAAGCGTTGCGCATTGGCCTGATGCATGGTGCGGAAAAAGTCCAGGCGGTGCAGACTCAAATACGACCGCAGGGCCGCCCGATTGGCGAACGTTTGCCAACGGTGCAGCGAGCGCTTCATGAACAGCTCTGCCAGATGATCGTACAAGAAAGCGCTTTGTTGCAGTGCCCGTTGGATGTTCTGCGGCGCTTCGCCCGTCTTTTGCGCCAGCTCCCGAACAAACTTCTCCGGCTCGGCAAAGGCCTCCACGAAGGTGCCGTCTTCGTAGAAGTAGTGACAGTTGACGGCCAGGCGCTGGTAACGAAAATGATCTTTGGGGCGCTCGCCCGACAGCTCGAACAGTTCCTCCACCAGTTCGGGCATGGTGAACAGCGAGGGCCCCGCATCGAAGCGGTAGCCGTCCTGGGTAACCTCCGAGAGCTTACCGCCGGGGTAGCTGTTTACTTCAAACACCGTTACCCGGTAGCCCTTGTTCGCCAACCGAATAGCCGCAGCGATACCCGCAATGCCCGCCCCCACCACGCTCGCCAACTTGCTCATGCCAAGCGATGCCGGTTAACAAAAATATACACAAGGCCCGCCAAGCCCATTAGTAGTCCAAACGCCTCACGCGACCGCTCGACATACATCCGATCGGGGCTCATCCCGGTGATCAGGCTGGCGTCGCTGGTAGCCCATTCGTACACGCTGGGTAGCAGGTACATGAAATACAATCCAAAAATAGCAATGCCGGGCACCAACAGGCCGTAATTATACTTGCCAAATGCTGCCATGATGGCCATAATAGCCACGTAGCTGTAAAGGAACATCCACGAGAAACTATCGGGATCGTTGTGCTGGAAGGCTGCAAACAGAAGAAAAAGTATTGCAATCACCCCGCTGACTATTTTTACCGTGAGCGGACGGCGAGAAGTGGTTGTTTCCAAGGGGTAAATGCTTAATTTAGTGAGAAGTTGATACAAGTACAAACGAAAAATTACTAGTTATGGAAAGTTCAGTAGCCGAAAAAATAAAGGTAGCCGATTTTCTGGAGATGGACGTGGAGCCCGGGTTTATTTACGAACTAATCAACGGAAAAATCGTGAAAAAAAGTGCCCCTAATCCAAAGCATCAAATAGCCCTAGGCGAGTTATTTGCCAGTTTGCACTCATTTGTGAAAAAAAGAAAATTAGGGAAGGTATTAACCGCACCCCTTGATGTCTTTTTCGATGAGTACAGCTCCTTACAACCCGATTTGCTATTTGTAGCAAAAGCTCGTGAAGAAATTATTACGGACAATGGCGTAGAAGGTGCCCCCGATTTAATCGTAGAAATACTCTCACCCTCCACCATGAAAAATGATAGAGGTGACAAAATGAAGATTTATCGTCAGCACCTAGTGCGCGAATACTGGATCGTGGACCCTAAACATCAATCTATTGAGGTTTACCAACTCCAGAACAACGAGTACGATTTAGCTTCTTTTGCCGTAGAAGAGGGTGAGATCACGTCGCAAGTGCTGGAGGGGTTTTCGCTGAACGTGAAAGGCCTTTTCGGTTCATAGAGGCCCAAAACTTAAAATAACCCTGGCCTGATCGCTACAACGGCCTGATCCAGACGTTGCGGAAGCTGGTGGTGTTGCTATGGTCCTGTAGCACAAGGGGGCCGTCGCCGTGCGCTACCCACTTTGGCGTGCCAATGTACTCGGTGGTGCCCTGCAGCTTCGAGTGGTTTTGCACCACCACGCCGTTGTGCATCACCGTCACGTAGCCCGCTTCCAGCAGCGCTCCGTTCTTCTCATCAAACTTAGGCGCAGTGTAAATAATATCGTACACGTCCCACTCGGTGGGTGGTTTGGTGGCGTTCACCAGCGGCGGATGCTGCTTGTAGATGCTGCCCGCCTGTCCGTTCACGTAGGTCGGGCTCTCGTACGAATCGAGCACCTGCACCTCGTAGAGTCCCTGCAAAAAAATGCCGCTGTTGCCCCGGCCCTGCCCTTCGCCTTCAATCTTCTGCGGCGAACGCCACTCGATGTGCAACTGAAAATCGCCAAAATCCTCCTTGGTTTTAATGTTTCCGGTACCCGGCTTCACCGTGAAGTGGCCATCTTGCACCGTCCAGGGAGCCTTGCTACCGTCCTTGGCGCTCTCCCAGGCCGACAAATCTTTGCCGTCGAACAGCACAATGGCATCGGAAGGAGGTTTATTGTTTTCGCCGGGAGTGATTTTCTTTACTTTAGGCTCGTAGAATTCGGTATCTTCGGGTTTATACTCACCCTCTTTCATCATTTGCTGGGCAAAGAGATCGATTGAAAGGGCAAAGGTCAACGCCAAAGTAAGTAAGCAGGAGTACGTTTTCATAAGGGGGTCAGAAGTATAGGGTTAGATAAATGAAGGATGGTAGCGTATGACCGACAAATTTATAACTTTGTGAAGGACACGCTGTTTTGTGAATAGGCTGATTTTCTAATCCAGAAAGCTATTCTTTTTTTACCAACTTCACAACTTAAACCACAGTAGCATGAGCAGAAAACTTCGAATGGGCATGGTCGGCGGCGGCCAGGGTTCCTTCATCGGAGGGGTACACCGCATGGCGGCCGCCTTGGACGGACACATCGAACTGGTGTGCGGCGCGTTTAGCAGCACCGCCGAAAAATCTCTGGCGTCGGGCCGAGAACTCTACCTGCCCGACAACCGAATATATGGCAATTTCCAGGAGATGATCGAGCAAGAAAAAGCATTGCCCGACGACGAGCGCATGGACTTCGTGTCGGTGGTCACCCCCAACCACATGCACTTTCCCCCGGCCAAGCTCGCCCTGGAAAACGGCTTCCACGTGGTGTCGGACAAACCCGCCACCTTTACCCTGGAAGAAGCCAAGGAACTGCAAAAACTGGTTGATAGCACGGGTTTGCTCTACGCCCTCACCCACAACTACACCGGCTACCCAATGGTGAAGGAGGCCAAGCACCTAGTGAGCTCCGGCACGCTGGGCAACATCCGCAAGGTGGTGGTGGAGTATCCGCAGGGCTGGCTGGGTCAGCTGCTCGAGAAGTCGGGCAGCAAGCAGGCCTCGTGGCGCACCGACCCCGACAAGGCGGGCATCAGCAACTGCATGGGCGACATCGGCACCCACGCCGAGAACCTGGCCGAATACATCACTGGCCTGCAAATTACCGAACTCTGCGCCGACCTGACCGCCTTCGGAGAAGGACGCGAGCTGGACACCGACGGCAACGTGCTGCTGCGCTTCAACAACGGAGCCCGGGGCGTGCTGCACGCCAGCCAGATTTCAGTGGGCGAAGAAAATGCTTTTAAAATCTACGTCTACGGCGAAAAAGCCGGGTTAGAGTGGCACCAGATGAACCCCAACACCCTGCTGGTGAAGTGGCCCGACCGCCCCGTAGAAATTTACCGCACCGGCGGGAATCACGCTTATTTGTCAGACCGCGCGCAGTTCAACACCCGACTGCCCGCCGGGCACCCCGAAGGGTACGTGGAAGCCTTTGCCAACGTGTATCGCAACTTCGCGCTCACGCTGCAAGCGCGCCTAGACGGCCGAGAACCCGAAGAGTTTGCCTCTGATTTCCCCACCATCGCCGATGGCGTGCGCGGTATGGCCTTCGTGAAGAACGTGGTGGAGTCGAGCAAAAGCGAGCAGAAGTGGTATCGGTTTGTAATTTAACTACTTCTCGTCGACAACTATAATAAAGTATTTTTAGAGGAGAACAGAAAGGAAAGAGCAAGTATGTCCAGTTGATTTTAGATTGACTACAAATGTAATTTCATTGCCGTACACAAATAAACTGCTGGTAGTTGTTGACATATTGGGGGAATATTCTTAGTTGCTGCTTGATGAAGAACTGAAAAGCTCTAAGCCCTATCTGAAAGAAGGAATAGGCACTGATGCGATCTTTTCGTAAGAACTTTGGCAAATACCCTTGTAGTTTAGCTTGAAAAGTAGCTAGGGCGAAGACCAGCAGAAAAGCAATGCAAACCACCATCAATAAGACATTGAGCCGATCCGGGTCATCAATTTTGACTTTGTGGATATTGAAGCCTCTGGATTTGATATCCCCAAACAGGGTCTCTATGCTAAAGCGACGGCTATAATAGTCCATCATATCTTTAGCCCAACTCAGATTACTCACCAAGTAAATAGGTTCATCGTGTTTACTACTGTGCCAAACTAAACAGTTGATCGGTCCGTAGCATTCTTGGGTAAAACGCACGTCTTCTATGAGCCAATGATCGTGTCCTGGCATGGGGTAGAGTTGTCCGATAGCAAAAGTTTCCCCCTCGTCCGTAGTGATGGTGTTGCTCTTAGCGGTTCTCAAAGCATATTTCCAGCCTTGTCTCTCACAGAAAGCTTGTAGTTCCCTACCATCAAACTCTCCGTCGCCTAGTAGTACCGCTTGGCTATCCTTAGGTAAAATAGCAGCTAGTTGTTGAAGTACTTCCAAATGTAGTTCTTCGCTCATATGTCCTTTCTTCCCTTTTCTCACCAACCAGCAAATTGGCAGAGAGCGTTTTCCCCACACCACACTGACCATCAAGGCCATGCAACCTTTTCCTACTTCCGAACCATCAATGGCAATCAGGAGCGGTCCATGCTTAGCCACCCCTTGTAGTAGTGGCACTATATGAGGCAGAAAAAAGCTCTCATAGTCACTATACTTGCTATCTAGCCAGCGTTTAGCTTGCTTCACCCGGCTTTCTGTGTCAGTAGCCCCAGGCATCTCAGACCCTAGTCGGCTCAAAGAACTCTGTCCACTTCTGATGATCCCATAGAGCATCTTGGTTAAAGTCAGCACGCGGTGGTGGTTGGCTTTGCCATTCAATTGCTTGTAAACGCGGTTCAATGTTTTTTTATATCTTTGAAAATCATATCACTAGATCGGTAATTGAGTATGTGTAGCAACTACAAAATTGCCGATCTTTTCCCTTCTTTAAAAATCCAAGCCTAACCCACTATCTTTTTGTGTACGGCAATGAAAATGTAATTAGCCATTTAGTCGCACCCAAAAAACATGATACTATGGAAGTAGAATTAAACATAGGTTATAAACAACTCATTGATCTCATTAATCAGCTACCTCCTGACGATATAAACAAACTGAAGACGGAGATTGATAGAATACTGAATAAAGTCAACTTAACTGCTGATGATGAGTGGGAAAGTCTGCTATTAAATGGTCCAGTGATGGACGATGAGTAGTATCAAGCGTTTGAGAAAAATAGAAAAAGCTTTAATCAAAGGAACAAAACTTAGATAACGTTATCCTTTTGGCTCACCCTTCTTAGTTCTGATTAAAGCTCTATTCCCGCTTCCCGCAGCACCTTCTCTAAATCTCCCGGCCGCGGCAGGTGCACGGCGTTGATACCGCACTGCTGAGCAGCCACTGCATTCTCCTTTCGGTCGTCAATAAAAAGGCATTCATCTCCGCTCTTTTGCAGAATGTGCAACGTTTTTTGAAAGATTTCGCAATGAGGCTTCGTGATGCCTAGAAAACAAGAACTGAAGAACGCGCTGAAATAACGCGCTAACCCAAAGGTCCTAATTCGGTACAAATTGATATGCATCGATTCATTGTTCACAGTAGCCAGTTGATACTTGCCCTGATCCACCAGCCGTTGCAGCACCGCCAGGGAAGGGGCATGCGGCTGCGATTGCTCTTCTATAAACCGAATAAAATCAGCTTTGGTGAACGACCGCGGTTGGGCAAATACCGTCTGGTTTAGGTAATCATCCAGATTGATTTGCCCGCACTCGAACGGATTAGCAATTTGCTGATGACGTTCTTCTACCGAGTCATAATCATAGCTGAAGTGTTGCGCCGCTGCTTCGCGCAGTTCATGACTCCATCCGTTGGTCAGGATCACCCCGCCCACGTCGAACAATAAGGTAGTAATGTTAGCCATAGCATTTGTTTTGGTCCAAGATAAGCAACCTTATCAAAACAAACGATACGCAACCTAAAATTACCGATGATCAGGTTAGGGCGTGTTGACATTTGAGCTAGCGGAGGATTTTGGGTGATATTTTCGGTCAATTTAGGCACTTGAGAAGGGCGATGTGAAGGCATCGGCCACCGAAAGCAACGCAAAGTGGGCGAAAATAGGTCCAAAACTGTCGTTCAGATTAAGTATCAACACGCCCTAGTGCCCTCCTCCGTAGCTGGGTTGGTCGGTCTGCGTTTTGTCAGTGTTCCGATTGGGGTTTTTCAACGGAGCTTTACTGGGATCTACGTTGCCGTCCTCGTCCAGAAATTCCTCGCGCAGTTCCTCTTCGTGCTCCAGGTCCTGCCCCTCTTTGAAATCTTTGATTTGAGCCTTGCTCTTGCCGGGTGTACGACAAATTTCCCATTAAGCGGCGTTTTTGCATAACTGGGTGATTCTATGGTTTTCTTTATTTTTGTAGACCACTCTGAGTTGGGCCATTTGCTCAAAGCCCGCTAGTGTCCAGCGTTGCCCGGATAGTTTCATTCGTTCTTGCAGTACATCGCGATGGGCTGACTCTATTGCCCCCGATCCAATAAGCAGACCTTTTTCAATAAAGTCATGATATTGCATTCTGTGCTGGTTCTTACCTAGATAGGTTAGCAGTTTGTTGCGTTTTCCCTGCGTTTGTTTCTGTTCAGGAAGTGTTTGTAGAGAAGCAATAACCGGGTTGATGCCCTGAGTGATCATCATTTCGCTGATCTGCTCAATCCACTCATGGCCTTGTTGCTCATCGCTGAAATAGCTTTTGGCAAAGGCACACAGATGCTCTTTGGCATGATAGAAATCCACGATCTGTGTACTCTCTGGATAGGTGCTATCTGCCCACTTCCATATCCAGCGGGCACCATCGGCAATGAAGACCAAGTTATTGAGATTCTCTAGCTGATAGTCCATCTTGGTGATAAAATCGCCGTGCTCCCCCAAATGCGATACATAGGTGGAGTTCAGTAAAGCAGTACGCTTTTTGCTCATCTGCACCCGGTCATCTTGCCGATAGATACGGCCTAGTTTGTTCTCCTTCCAGCTCTCCTCTCGCGTCAGGTACATAGCCCCGTCTACACTCACGTAGTGCCTTTCATCCACTCGCTCGGCGGGATACTCTTTGTATACCTGTTCTTCTATGGTCTGCTCATCCTCGTCTAAAATCCATTGCCCGTATTGATGGCAAACTCTCTCTATCTGCTTGGCGTTCACCTGGGCACCGCTCAGATGGTTGATCACTTCTTCGGCTTCGGTAAAAACCAACGCCTGTCCGACATAGCACATGCTTTCTTGCAGCAGAGGGCTGATGTTACTCGTCCCAGCAAGCTTAGACATAACATGACCCTGACAAACCGCTAGCTTCCCAAACCGGGTGTGGACTTTTTTTTTGCATTCTTACTCTTGGGCACCTTGCCTAATGATGCCTGCAAGAGTTCTTTCTCAAACTTTTGCATCATCCTGGCATAGCTGGCCTCATAATCATAGGCGCTCTCCAGGCGCCTAGGGTCTGATTCCCATTCCGTTATGTATTTGTTCAGTAGCTGGCTCGCTTGTGTTTTGAAGTCCATCGTTTTTTGGCCTAATTTACAAACTTTTCCCTAAAGGGAAATTTGTCGTACACCCCTCTTGCCCGGACTGGCCGAAGGGTTGCCCTTTTCTTGTTTACCGGTGGTGTTGGTGTCGCGTTGTGGCATGATGTGTAGAAATTAATTTATCAGGATGTACAGGATTGCTTGGGATAGCCAGGAGAGAGGGAATTGCTCTTCTCAACCAAAAAGTGGTTACCTTCGCATGATTCCTTAACCCACAACCATCCAAATAGTTATGAAACGCACCTACTTTCTTCTCTGGTTTGCTTTGCTGGCAGCCTGCTCCTCACCCACCTCCAATGAAACCGCCGCCAATTCCACAGCGGCCGATACCACCGTGGCGGCTACCCGTCCGATTGTCCAGGAAAACTGGCAACCGCTGTTCAACCACCAAGACCTTGCGGGCTGGGATGTGCTGCCCGGCGGCGAGTGGCACGTGGAAGACGGCGTGCTGGTGGGCACGAGTCCGGCCAGCGAAGAACGGCACGGCATCCTTGTGACGCAGAAAGAATACGACGACTTCAAACTGCGGGTGGTCTACAAGGCCAACCAGGGCAACAGCGGGCTCTACTTCCGGGTAGAAAAAGTAGGCGAACCCTACAACGTGGCGGGATTTCAGGCCGAAATTGATCCGGAAAAAGACGCGGGCGGACTCTACGAAACCAGCGGTCGCGCTTGGGTGGTGCAACCCGACCCGGCCGACGTGCAGCGCTGGTACAAACCCAACGACTGGAACGAAATGGTGGTGGTGGCCATAGGAAAAGACGTAACGGTCTACGTGAACGGAGAAAAAACCGCCGAACTCGAGGACGACCCCGGCCGGGAAAAGGGCTACATCGGAGTGCAACTGCACGGGGGTATGGACATGGACGTGCGCTTCAAAGACATTGAGATCATCGAAAACCCACAGGATGAAACCGTTTGAGCCCGCCCTCCGCATTGTGTGCTTCGGCGAAATGCTCTACGATCACCTGCCCAATGGGCGTTTCCCCGGGGGCGCTCCCATGAACGTGGCGCTGCACCTGCGGCAGCAAGCCGTCGACGTTCAGTTTATCTCTCGGGTAGGGTCGGATGAAGCAGGAAAATCGCTGCAACGTTACCTCTCGGAACGAGGCTTACCCACCGATTTGATTCAGACCGATGCAAAGCATGCCACCGGAAAGGTGCTGGCCGATGTCACGCAATCGGATGATGTGAAGTACGATATCTTACAACCCGTGGCCTGGGATTTTATCGAGGCAGAACCGGCGGCAGTTCGGGCCGTAGAAACTGCCGACCTGCTCGTGTACGGAAGTCTAGCCGCTCGGAATGCCACTTCGCGAAGCACGTTGGAAAAGTTGCTGGCGCTGGCTCCGCGCACTGCCTTGGATATCAATCTGCGGGCTCCGCATTACGACCAGGAAACAATCACTACCCTACTGGAGGATGCCGACTTGCTCAAACTGAACGAAGAAGAATTTGCGCTGCTAACCCAGTGGTACTTCGGGAGTGAGCCTACCGAAGACACCGTTCGCCAACTAGCCGAGCGGTTTCAGTTGGATACGGTGTGCATCACCCGGGGCGCGCAGGGAGCCCAACTGTGGCACAAAGGGCAACGCTGGGAACAAGCGGGCTTTTCGGTTACCGTGGCCGACACCATCGGCAGCGGCGATGCTTTTTTAGGAACGTTGCTAAGCAAACTGCTGCGGGGCGACCCTCCGCCCGAATGCCTGCGTTACGCCTGCGCCGTGGGAGCTTACGTTGCCTCTCAACCCGGCGCTACGCCGCGGTTGGATGCCCCTACAATTAATGAAATAGTTCGTTCCTGACCAATTCAGTATGTTGGTGGATGTTTCACTCACTTGTTGTATATAAGCGGAAAGCAATGAAAGAATTCAAAGAAATATCAAATGATACAGCCTTTAAAGAGGTCACAAAGCCGTATCACCTATTTGTAAATGATGCAAAGGGTCTAATAGCAATTCCTAACTCATACCACACACAGTGGTCAGCAAGAGAAGTAAGTATTTATGGAGAACATATACACCTTTATTCAAAAGATAATTTAGAGTTAATTAATTTTATAGAGTCCCTAGAATATCCAGTGAATGATATCGCGTTTCACCCAGGCTTGCCGTTTCTATTAGTGGCGACAGGAAATTACGATGGCGGTGCATACTACGAAGGAAATCTGTTTTGTTGGAATTATGAAGAAAATAAAATTACAAAACTTATAAACGACAACAGAGAATTTACCAAATGTAAATTTCTTGAAAATGGAAGAATGATTGCCATAGAGGTAAGTCCGGCGGATGACCTTTACGAGAATGAGTTAAAGATTGAGACTTACGAATTTGATTTTGATGTCAATACTTCGTACGATTTAATGAACATATCTCTGGTAGCTACTAAGCCGTTTGAGAATGTATTTAATTTGGAAGCAGCAAAATCGAAATACAAGAACATAATCGATACGATAGCAAAAATATCAATTGATTCGGGTAAAGTATTCAATAACAGGAATCTAATTTGGGATACGAAGTTTCTGAATGATTATATTGTAGTAATCGCAAGAAATGAATCGACTATTGAAACAATAAATTTGGATACAGGAGAGAACAGAGAGTTTATTTTACCTAAAAAAGGAGATTGCGTAGAGGTATTCCGCTTGACTTCAAACAAAGACTTGATTCTTGTCAACCTATGGAGTAGGGAATGGGATTCTGAGTACACAACCAGTCTCTATGAAATTAATCTTAACACGGAACATATTGAGCATAAAGGGGATTTTAATCATTCTCTTAGTAAGTCTTATAACGATTTTTTTCTTGCAAGGCAAATTGACCACTCGAGCAAAAATAGAGAGGATTATGTGCTCAATAAATCTTTTGATAAGGTGCTTTCAAAACGTTTCGGTCATTATGATTTATTTAATCATTACCTAAGAATTGATAATTCTAGCCTTTTGTACTTTCTAGTCGGCTCCCCTAAAAATCAACATCAGAATAAGTGTCTTTTTTCCATCAACCCAGTAACTCTCAAAACTCAGAAAGTTTTTCAAATAGAAGAACAACCCTCGCACTATAACAATCTAAGCGGAATCAAATCTGAAGATAAAATTATAATGAGCGGCTCAATTTATAGGTCAAATAGGAACTCATACGGTAAAATTGAACTGTTCGCGATAGATATGGCCTCTCAAAAAGAAATTTGGTTCAGAACGTTGAGCTCAAACGTAGCTTCCTTTTCTGATTTAGGAGACGATAAGTTGGCTATTGCCCTAGCAAATGGTGCTATAGAATTGATTTCAACACAGAACGGTGAAACAATAGATAAAGCATACTTAAAAATTAAGAACGCCGATCTTAAACCGTTATCAATAGATTGTAGAAATAATCGTTTAGTGATTGGCACTACTGACGGAAGAATATTTACAAACGAGATTAGATAGAATAGCATAAGTACCCGACCGAAAATAAATATAACAAATAGAGCCAAGGGACTCATCGGCTTAAAACTGGTATCTTGAGGTACTATGCATTCTATCGACAGTTTGCTCACGAAAAAAGTTATACTTAAACCAGGTCGGGTACTTAGAAAAAAGTATACATCAAATTATAGCGCTCTATAGAATACACATCTTCATGTATTAACCACTATGAACCGCTACTCACAACCGAGCGGCCATGAGCAAATCCAGGTCGCGGTGGGTGAGCTTGAACTTGCGGGCAATGGCGGCGTTGGTCAGGCTTCCTCGGTAGGTATACACCCCGCGCATAAACCACTTATGGTGGTAGATCATCTCATCCACTCCGCCTACGTCGCTCACCTGAAGCAAGATTGGCGTGAAAATATTACTAAAGGCGGTGGTTGCCGTGCGGGCTACCCGCGAAGCAATGTTGGGTACGCAATAATGAATCACATTAAACTTGCGAAACACCGGCTTGCTGGTGGTGGTGATCTCCGAAGTTTCCACGCAGCCGCCCTGGTCGATGCTCACGTCCACGATCACCGATTCGGCTTTCATGTTGGCTACCATTTCTTCGGTGACCACCAAGCGGTTGGTGCCTTTCTCGGGGCGGATGGCACCGATTACCACGTCGGCCATTTCTAGCGCATCGCTCAGGGTAGATATGTCCAGGGTAGAAGTATATACTTGTTGACCCAATGCATGCTTCAGGCGCCGCAGCTTATACAACTGATTGTCGAACACCTGCACCTGGGCTCCCATGCCCAGCGCGGCTCGCGCCGCATACTCGCCCACCGTACCGGCTCCCAGAATAACCACGCGCGTGGGCGGAACCCCGCTGATGCCCCCCAAAATGGTACCTTTACCGTCGGAAACGCTGCTCAGGTAATGAGCGGCAATGTTGATCACAGTGCTTCCGGCAATTTCGCTCATGGCCCGCACCACGGGCATACCGCCCACTTTGTCTTCGATGAACTCAAAGGCTAAGGCGGTGATTTTCTTCTTATTGATGGCGTTAAAGTATTCGGGAGTGCGGTTGCCTAGCTGTAGCGCCGAAATGAGCGTGGAACCTGGCTTTAGAAATTCTATCTCCTTGAGGGTGGGCGGCTCCACCTTAAGCACGATGTTGGCATCGTAGGCTTCTTGGGCGGAATAAACAATTTTAGCACCTGCTTCGCTGTATTCGTTGTCGGTGAATTTGGAAGACAAGCCCGCTCCGGCTTCTATCAACACCCGGTGACCGTTGGCCGCTAGCACCGACACCGAGGCCGGGGTGAGCAGCAAGCGGGTTTCTTGCATCGAGATCTCGTTTGGAATGCCCAGCAGCAGTGAGGCGTCTTCTTCCTTTACTTTGGCGAGTTGCTCCTGGGGATAGAGCGCCTGTTCTTGGGCCAATTCCTTTACTTCAGACGTAACCGGGTTGCTCATGGCGGGACAGGGATATGGTTCTGCTTTGGTCTTTGTTCACGCAAAGATCAATACGAATATACGTTTCCGGAAGTAAATTACGAATTTTTGTAGGCCATTCCACCAAACAATACCGCTGCGAGTAAAAGTATTCGTCTACACCAATGTCCACGGCCTCATCTTCTTGTTCTATGCGATAGAAGTCGAAGTGATACAGGAGCTCACCATTGGCCCGCTGGTACTCGTTCACTAGCGCAAAGGTAGGGCTGCTCACCGTGTCTTCTATTTCCCACTCGCGGCACAGGGCCTTGATTAGCGTGGTTTTCCCCGCTCCCATCTCTCCGTAGAACAACCAAACCGTCGTATCTTGAGCAAAATCAATGATTTGTCGGGCGACGGCGGGAAGATGAGCCAGGTTTGAGCAAGAAAGGGTTTGTTCGGGTTCCATCTGTTCTGAGACGCGATTAATCGCGTCTGTACTTATCTTGTGCACACTACCCGTTCTTGGGGTTCAGCGTCACCACCGGCACAATCATTTCTTCTAGCGAGATGCCGCCGTGCTGGAAGGTGTCGCGGTAGTAGTTCACGTAGTAGTTGTAGTTATTAGGGTAGGCAAAAAAGTAATCTTGCGTGGCAAAAGCGTAGGTGGTCGATACGTTCACCTTGGGTAAGAAATACTCTTCGGGATGCTTCACGGCCAGAATTTTGTTGTTGTCGTAGTTAAGGTTTTTGCCCTGCTTGTAGCGCAAGTTCGTATTGGTGTTGCGGTCGCCGACAATCTTGGCGGGGTGCTTCACCCGGATGGTGCCGTGGTCGGTGGCGATGATCACCTTGGCGTTTTCGCGCGAAATGCGCTTGAACAGCTCCAGCAGGGGCGAGTGCAGCAGCCACGACTTGGTGATCGAGCGGTAGGCCGACTCGTGCGGAGCCAGCTCCCGGATCATCTGCAGGTCGGTGCGCGCGTGCGACAGCATATCCACGAAGTTATATACCACCACGTTCAAGGAGTTGTTAAGCAGATTGTTAAAATTATCCACCAACTGCCTCCCCTGTTGCGTCTGCGTGATCTTATGGTAAGAGGACTTCACGTTCAAATTTTTCTTCTTCAGTTGCCGCTTCAAGAACTCGTACTCATGGTTGTTTTTTCCCTCATCGTCATCTTCTCCTGACCAGATGTCGGCATGGTACTTCTCCATGTCAGTGGGCAGCATGCCCGAGAAGATGGCGTTGCGCGAGTAAGCGGTGGTGGTGGGCAGGATGGAGTACGCAGCGGTTTCCTCTTCTACCGTAAAGTAATCCAGCACAATGGGCTCAATCACCTTCCACTGGTCATAGCGCAGGTTGTCGATCACAATGAAGAACAGCGGTCGCGCGTCGTCGAGGTGCGGAAACACCTTTTTGGCCATTAGCTCGTGCGATAACACTGGCTTGTCCACGCCCACTTGGTTGAGCCACAGGTCGTAATTCTCGCTAATGAAGCGGGTGAAGTTGGCGTTGGCCTCGTCTTTTTGGGTGTCGAGCACCTCGGCCATGCTCTTTTCTTCGGTGTTGTCGATTTCCAAGTCCCAAAAAATCAGCTTCTTATAAATATCCACCCATTCTTCGTGGCTGATATCTTCCGTGTAGGCCATGCTCAGGTTGCGGAAGTCCTGCTGATAGCTTAAGTTCGTTTTCTCGCTCACCAAACGCTTGTTGTCCAGGAGTTTTTTTACCGCAATCAGAATCTGATTGGGATTGAGCGGCTTGATGAGATAATCGCTGATCTTGGCCCCAATAGCCTGCTCCATAATCATCTCTTCCTCGCTCTTGGTGATCATGATCACCGGCACATTGGGCTTGGAAGATTTGATGTAGTCAAGGGTTTCCAGCCCAGTCATGCCTGGCATATTTTCGTCTAGAAAAACCACGTCGTAGTGGTTGTTCTCGAACTTATCGATGGCATCGGCTCCGCTGTTGACGGTGGTGACGGCGTAGCCCTTTTTCTCCAAAAAAAGCGTGTGCGGCTTGAGCAAGTCAATTTCGTCGTCAGCCCACAGAATCGAGTAGTTTTGCATATAGTTTTGGTTAGCGAGGCTCGTAGGAAAATGAGCAATAGCTGCGAAAATGGTTCGATGGCTCGATGGTTAAGCGCAGCAACCGAGCTGTCGAACCATTGAGCAAGTGCTCATTCAAATGTTAAACACATAGAACTCCCGACTCGTTAAGCTACCAAATTCTCCCTTTGTTTTGAACAAGCGAAAAGTCTTCAACGACCCGGTCTACGGTTTTATCAACGTATCGAGCGACCTGATATTTGATATCATTGAGCATCCGTACTTGCAGAGGTTACGCAGAATCAGGCAACTGGGTTTAACCGATTTGGTTTATCCCGGAGCCTTGCACACCCGCTTTCACCACGCACTGGGGGCCATGCACCTGATGCAGAACACCATAGACAGCCTGCGCAACAAAAAACAGGAGATTTCGGACGAGGAATGTGAGGCGGTGCTCATCGCCATTTTGCTACACGATATTGGCCACGGCCCCTTCTCGCACGCGCTCGAGTACGTGCTGCTGCCCGGCGTAGGGCACGAGTACCTGTCGCGGCTCATTATACAACGCATGGGCGACGAACTGGGCGGGGCGGTACCCCTGGCTTACCAAATTTTTACCGATAACTACGCGCGCCGGTTTTTCCACCAGTTGGTATCTAGCCAGTTGGATATCGACCGACTTGACTACCTGAAGCGCGATTGCTTTTACACCGGGGTGTCGGAGGGAGAAATTGGGGCAGATCGCATCATCAAGATGCTCGACGTGCGCGACGACCGGGTGGTGGTGGAAGAAAAGGGCATCTACAGCATCGAGAACTTCCTGAACGCAAGGCGGCTAATGTATTGGCAGGTGTATTTGCACAAGACCAGCGTGAGCGCCGAGAAAATGCTGGTTTCGGTGGTGTTGCGAGCCAAGTGGTTGTTAACGCAGGGTCACTCTCTGCTGGCTTCGCCCGCCTTGTTGCTGTTCTTAACCCGCGACATCACGCGCAACGAACTCGCTCAGCACCCCAACTACCTGAACGACTATCTATCACTGGACGATTATGATGTGTGGGGAGCGCTTAAGCAGTGGCAGCACCACCCCGACCGCGTGCTCTCGACGCTTAGCCACCAGCTGTTGCAACGGCAACTGTTTCGCATCCAGCTATCTAATGAGGATTTTACGGCAGACGCCGTTGAACAGTTAAAAGAAGTGGTCGAGCAATCCCTGTCGCTGTCGCCGGAAGAAACTCCGCACTTTGTAATGCACGGCACCATCAGCAACGCCGCGTATCTTTCGGGCGCGCAGAAAATCCAAATTCTAACCAAGCAGGGCAAGATTTTTGATATAGCTCAGGCTTCCGATCTGCCCAACATCAAAGCGATGAGCCGGTTGGTCAAAAAGCATTACCTCTGCTGGCCCAAGTCTATTGCATTGCCGCAGCCTACGCACTAAACCTAACCATTCATGATCGAATTTAGCGTCGACTATATTGCCCAGCTTCTTGACGGAGAAGTGCAGGGTAATGGCTCTGCTAAAATCAGCGCCTTAGGAAAAATAGAAGACGCTCCGGTGGGCGCGGTGTCCTTTCTCTCTAACCCCAAGTACGAGCCCTCCATTTATACCACCCGCGCCAGCGCGGTGTTGGTCGATAAGAAATTTGAACCCCGGCGCTCCCTCGACACCACGCTGATCCGCGTCACCGATCCGTATCTGGGGTTCACCGCCCTGCTGGAAGAATACCACAAGCTGATCACCCACGCCAAGTCCGGCACGGAGCCTCCGGCTCACACCGCTGCGTCGGCCACGCTGGGCGATGGAGTGTATCAGGGCGCTTTTTCGTACGTGGGCGAGCACTGCCGCATCGGTCAGCAGGTGAAGCTGTATCCGCACGTGTATTTGGGTGACGGGGTGACGGTGGGCGATTATACCGTGATCCACAGCGGAGTGAAGATTTATCCCGGCACGGTCATCGGTTCGCACTGCGTGATTCACTCCGGCACGGTGGTCGGCAGCGACGGCTTTGGCTTTGCCCCCCAGTCCAACGGAAGCTACCGAACCATTCCCCAGGTTGGCAATGTGGTGATCGGGCACCACGTAGACATCGGGGCCAACACCGTGATCGATTGCGCTACGCTGGGGTCTACCCAAATTGGCGACGGGGTGAAGCTGGATAATTTAATTCAGATTGCGCACAACGTGACGGTGGGCGAGCACACGGTGATCGCGGCGCAGACGGGCATCTCCGGCTCCTCGCACATTGGCAAGCACTGCGTGCTGGCGGGGCAGGTGGGCGTGGTGGGGCACCTGCACATCGCCGACCGCACCACCATCGGGGCGCAGGCCGGCGTGGGCAAGTCGACCCGGAGCGGCAGCGTGGAGCTGGGAAGCCCCAGCTTCGACCGCAAAACCTATCTGCGCGCTTACGCCGCCTTCAAACAGCTTCCCGATTTAATGGGACGCATCAAAGAACTTGAACAAAAAGTTGCTAAATTTGGCGCGACGTGAGCCACTCCTGATGATGAACCTGAAGCAACATACCATTTCTAAGTCGGTTACCGTGTCCGGAGTGGGTCTGCACACCGGGGTGTCGGCCAACATGACCTTCTTGCCCGCGCCTCCCCACCACGGCATCAAATTTCAGCGCACCGATATTGAGGGCGAACCCACGGTAGACGCCGACGTCGATAACGTGGTAGATTTGTCGCGGGGCACCACCATCGAGCAGAGCGGAGCCCGTATCAACACGGTGGAGCATACCCTGGCGGCCCTGGTGGGCACCGAAATCGACAACGTGCTCATTCAGCTCGATGGGCCCGAGCCTCCTATCCTAGACGGCAGCTCCAAGCAATTTGTGGACGCCCTGGTCGAAGCCGGATCGGAAGAACAAAGCGCCCTGCGCAACTTTTTTGAGGTGCAAGAAGGAATCTTCTACCGCGAACCCGCTCGCAACGTAGAAATTGCCGCCCTCCCGCTCGACGACTACCGCATCACGGTGATGGTCGACTACAACTCTCCGGTGCTCGGAAGCCAACATGCTTCCCTGAATGACATCAAGGAATTCAACACCGAAATCGCTGCCTGTCGCACCTTCTGTTTTCTTCACGAACTGGAGATGCTTCACAAGAACAACCTGATCAAGGGGGGCGACCTGAACAACGCCATCGTGGTGGTGGACAAGCAAGTGGAAAAAGGTGAGTTGGACTACCTGGCCGACCTTTTTAATAAACCTCATATAGAGGTGAAGGAAGAGGGCATCCTAAATAACGTGGAACTGCGCTACAAGAACGAACCCGCCCGCCACAAGCTGCTCGACATTGTGGGCGACTTAGCACTGGTGGGTCGGCCGCTGAAAGCGCAAATTTTGGCCGCCCGTCCCGGACACGCCGCCAATGTGGCCTTCGCCAAGCGCATCAAAAAGGCCATTCGAGAGTCCAATAGCTCGTCGGTCCTTCAGTACGACCCCCAGCAACCCCCCGTTCTGGACGTGAACCAGG
Source organism: Cyclobacteriaceae bacterium (assembly GCA_965217305.1). Taxonomy (GTDB): domain Bacteria; phylum Bacteroidota; class Bacteroidia; order Cytophagales; family Cyclobacteriaceae; genus Tunicatimonas. Next base: position 1,116,881 of record CBDCHN010000011.1, on the reverse strand, counting down.
TAAGCCAGATGCTGCCCCATCGCTTTCCGTTCTTGATGGTGGACAAGATATTTTATCTGGACGACACCACCGTCTGTGGCGTAAAGAACGTGACCATCAACGAGCCCTTCTTCCAGGGGCACTTCCCTGGCAACCCCGTGATGCCCGGCGTGCTTCAGGTAGAAGCCATGGTGCAAACCGGCGGTATCCTGGTGCTCAACACCGTGCCCGACCCCGAAAACTACTGGACCTACTTCTTGGCCATCGAAAACTGCCGATTCCGAAAGATGGTCTTGCCCGGCGACACGCTCACCATCCGTTGCGACCTGCTCGCTCCCATCAAGCGGGGCATCGCCAAGATGAGCAGCAAAGCGTTTGTCGGAGATGCCCTCGTATCGGAAGCCACCATGACCGCCAGCATTGTACGTAAAGACGCATGAACCAACCCCTCGCCTACATCCATCCCGAAGCCAAAATTGCCAACAACGTGGTGATTGAACCCTTCACCACCATTCATAAGAACGTAGTCATCGGCGAAGGCACATGGGTCGGTTCCAACGTGACCATTATGGAGGGCGCGCGCATCGGCAAGAACTGTAAGATATTTCCGGGCGCGGTGATCTCGGCGATTCCGCAAGACCTGAAGTTCGACGGCGAAGACACCACCGCTGAGATTGGTGACTTCACGGTGATCCGCGAGTGCGTCACCATTAACCGGGGCACGGTAGATCGCTATAAAACCGTGATTGGTAGCCACGTACTGCTGATGGCCTACGTGCACGTGGCCCACGACTGCGTGATTGGTGACCACTGCATTCTGGCCAACGTGGCGCAGGTGGCCGGGCACGTAATGATCGAGGAGTACGTGCAGGTAGGTGGCATGAGTGCCGTGCAGCAATTCGTTAAGATCGGGGCGCACGCCTTTGTGGGGGGCGGGTCGCTGGTGCGCAAAGACGTGCCGCCCTTCATTCGGGCCGCCCGCGAACCGCTGGGCTACAGCGGTATCAACTCCATTGGCCTGCGCCGCCGAGGGTTCTCTAACGAAAAAATCAACGAAATCCAGGAAATATACCGATTGGTCTACCTGAAAGGAATGAACAACACGGCTTCGCTCGATCACATTGAGGTGACTATGCCTGCTTCCAGGGAGCGGGATGAGATTGTTCGCTTTATTCGAGGTTCGGAACGGGGAATCACCCGCGGGTTTGATCAATAATGCAAATCATCCTTCAAGGAGTTGGTAAGAAATTTCAGCACGAGTGGGTTTTCCGGGAAGTCACCTTCACCTTTGAAGAAAACCGAACATATGCGCTGACGGGGCCCAACGGAAGCGGAAAGTCCACTTTGCTCATGTTGCTTTCGGCGTTGGTTTTGCCCTCGCGGGGCACACTTTCGTTCCAGCAGAGGCAGCACAAGGTCGAGCAAGAAATGGTGTATCGGCACCTGACGCTGGCCGCACCGTATCAGGAACTCATTGAGGAATTTACTTTGCGCGAACTGTTGGCGTTCCACTTCGAGCTAAAAAAACCGACAAATTCGCTATCGATCAGCACTATAGCGCAGAGGCTACGCCTAGAACAGGCGTACGACAAATATATCTACCAATTTTCGTCGGGTATGAAACAGCGCCTTAAGCTAGGACTGGCCCTTTATTCGGACAGCCAACTGCTGCTGCTCGATGAGCCTTGTACTAATCTGGATGCTGAAAATTCTCAGTGGTATCGACAGGAAATTCAGGGCGTGCTTGGCCAACGGCTCATCGTTATTGCGTCGAACCAACCGCACGAGTACGATTTTTGTGAGGAGGTTGTGGACGTTATGGGGTTTAAGTGAACGAGTGTACCATTTACCCGGATTTTCACGTTCTGTTATCAATAAAATCAGGCACTTTGCCGGAACAAGAGTAGATACCCTATATTTGTCACGATAAACAATGAATGTTATGAAGTACGCCAACAAACTAGTGGCCACGGTAGCCGTTTTTTCCCTGCTGTTAACCCTGGGCTGCGGCGGTGGCGAAGAGCCTACTCCCGACGGAGTGCCCGGTGAAGCTATTGCTGCCACTTGGGTTCAGAATGAACCAGGCGACGTGACCGGGGGCCCGGCCGCTGCTGAATTCACCGCCTTCGAAATCACCATTAACACCACCAACACTCCGGGAGAGCTGAGCTACACGGCTCAAAACACCAATACGCTGGTGTTTCCTAACAGTGGAACGCTCACGTTACCGGAAAACGCTACTTTCTCCCCCGGTGTCTCCGTGCAGGCCACTCAAAGCGATGGCACTCCCATTGACCTCGCTCTAACGGCGGATGATCAACTCCGAATGGTGGTAGAGGTTGCTTCCGATTCGAGCATTCCGACTGACAACTCGCGCATTGCTGAAATCGGAGGAACCTACACGTTCTTGCTAGATAAGAAAGAATAGCTCTTAGGAGAGCTAAAGAATTTGGTAGCCACGGATGATTGTCCGTGGCTATTTCATTCGAACAATGGTGACCCCGGCCCCGCCCCGCTCCACGTGTTCGTCGTAGGTAGAAGCCACCCGCTCGTGCGTACGCAGATAATTGCGCACCACCTCCCGCAGCACCCCGGTGCCTTTGCCGTGCACGATGCGCAGTTCGTCCGAACCCACCATCGCTGCTTCGTCCACAAAGCCCATCAGGCGCGGAATCACTTCTTCGGCCCGCTGACCCCGCACGTCGAGGCGCGGACTAAAATTCGTGAACTTCTCGTGCAGGTCGTAGCGTTGCTGGGCAGGCCGTTCGGTGGTGTTCTGCACCCGCTTCAGGGTTCGAGACGACACCTTATCCAGCCGGTTGCGCTTGATCATCGACTTGAGCGCCCCAATGCGCACTTCCACCTGCTGGCCCCGCAGCGAGAGCACTTCGCCGATCGCTCCGTTGTCCTTCACCCGCACGGCATCACCCACCTGAATTTCTCCGCCCACCACTTCGTCCGAAGGGATCGTTTGGGGCTTTCGCACCGGCTGGTCGGGTTTCAGGTCTATCTTTTTATCTTCCAACGCCCGCCGGGCTTGCCGGGTGGCTTCCTTCTCGGCGTTTTGCTCCTTGATGGTGCGAATGGTGTTCTCGATGGTTTGGTTGGCCTCCTGAAGAATCTGCTTGGCTTCGTGCTTAGCGCGGTTAAGGATATCCTTCTTCTCTCCCCGCACGTGGTCGCGTAGTTCTTCGTATTCCTGGGCGGTTTGAGAGATGCGTTTTTCCTTGGCCGCCAGGCTCTGCGTGAGCTCCTGGTAGCGGGTGCGTTCGGCTTCCAGATCGACCAGCATTTTTTCGTACTCCACCTGGGCCACGCCGACCTTTTCCTTGGCCCGCTCCAGCACGTCGGCGTGCAATCCGATCTTTCGGGCAATCTCCAGGGCAAACGAACTGCCGGGCTTGCCGATTTCCAGTTCAAACAAAGGTTCCAGGCGAAGCGCGTCGTAGCGCATGGCGCCGTTCACCACCCCCTCGGCCCGGTCGGCGAATTCCTTGAGGTTGGAGTAGTGCGTGGTGATGACCCCAAATACGCGCTTGGTGTTCAGATCTTCCAGAATGGCCTCCGCAATGGCTCCGCCAAACTGTGGTTCGGTGCCCGTACCAAACTCATCAATAAGCACCAAAGTCTTCTTGTCCGCAAACTTCACGAAGTAGTTCATGCTGGTGAGGTGCGAACTGTAAGTACTCAGGTCGTTCTCCAACGACTGCTCGTCGCCAATGTCAATAAAAATGCTCTGGAACAAACCCACCTGCGAGTGTTCGGCCAACGGAATAAGCAAGCCACACTGCGCCATGTACTGCAGCAGCGCTACGGTTTTCAGGCAAACGGACTTGCCCCCGGCGTTGGGTCCTGAGATCACCAGGATCCGCTGCTCATTGTTGAGAACAATGTTGAGCGGCACCACCGAGCGGTGGGTTTCGGAAAGCTGAAGCAAGGGGTGGCGAGCCTTGGTCCAATTCAGCACGCGCGCTTTCACTAGCTTGGGGCAGTGAGCGTCCAAGCGTAGAGCCAGCCGGGCCTTGGCGCGGATGAAGTCGATCATTCCCAGGAAATGATAGGCGGTGCGAAGGTGGGGCAGGTGGGGACGTAGCGTGTCAGTGAGGGCCATGAGGATGCGCACCACCTCGCGCTTCTCGCGGTAGGTGAGGTCGCGAATTTCGTTGTTGATCTCCAGCACCTCGGCGGGTTCCAGAAACACGGTTTGCCCGGTGGCCGATTCGTCGTGGATAAAGCCCTTCACGCGGCGCTTGTACTCGGCTAGCACGGGAATCACCATGCGCCCGCTGCGGATGGTCACGCTGGCGTCGTCGGGAGTGAAGCCCTGCGACTGAGCGTTGCGCAAGATTTGGTCGAGCGCCTTGCGCAGGCGCGACTGCTCGCTGAGCAACGCGCGGCGTATCTGCTTCAGTTCGGCGCTGGCGTTGTTGCGCACCTGCCCCTGCTCGTCGATTACCTGCTTGGTGCCGTTGAGCAGGCTGACGGGCAAAGTAACCGCGCCACTCAGTTCTTTCAGGTGTGGGTAGAAGTCGTCGGCGTTTTGCTGAAAAAACCGAAGGCACTGAAACAGCGTGGTGAGCGACAACTGAAGGTTGTGAAATTCTTCTTCAGACAGGAAGGCCCCGGGTGTTTTGGCAGTGTTGAGCGATGCGGTGACGTCGATAAAGTGCGCCGACGGAAAGCTACTTTCGCTGGTGAGGATACGGCGAAACTCTTCCGTCTGGTACAAGAGTTTGCTCACCAGTTCAAAGTCCGCCGAGAACTCGAGGCGATCCACGTAGGCGGTGCCCAGCGAACTGCTGCACTCGTCTTTCAAGTACCGTTTGATAGCGTCGAAGCCAATCTTCGACTCAATGTTGTTGGGGTATAACAATGCGGTTGTTAGTGGTTCGTTGGTTTAGTCTATAACCAATGGAGTTGGGGAAGGTTCCCATGAGCTAGGAGTATGACAGAACTCGGAGGTAGCTGCTATTCATCAAACTTTGTTTGCGTTATTCACGTTATTTTATAAGTACTTAAATAGTAACTTAACTATGATTGCGGCTAATTATACAGAATTTAGAACCAAACTGAAGTCCTACCTGGATGAGGTAGAGGATAATCAGGAAACGCTTATTGTTAAGCGAGGAAGTGGCAAAGGAACGGTAGTTATTTCTCTGGAGGAATACAACGCAATGGTGGAAACAATGCATCTGCTAAGTTCTAGAAAGAACGCTGATCGCTTATACGAATCCATAAGCCAAATGAGGTCGGGTGATATCGTGAGCAGCAAGCTGCTAGAAGAATGAAAATCACTATCTATAGCTGTCGGTTCCACTACGACGACTGAGATACCAGATAAGCATCCCCCCGATCACAAAAGGCAAGCTAAGCAGCTGCCCCATATTGAGCCACAGCGTTTGCTCGAACGCTACCTGGTTTTCCTTGAAAAATTCTACGAAAAACCGCCATCCAAAAAGCAGAATTAGAGACAATCCAAACAGCCGACTTTGCTGCTTAAGTTCGAACTTGGGCCGCAGGAAGGACAGCAGTACGAAGATAGCAAAATAGCCCAAGGCCTCGTATAGTTGCGCCGGGTGACGGGGCAATTGATCCACCGAAGCAAAAACAAACGCCCAAGGCACCGTGGTGGGCTGTCCAACAATTTCAGAGTTCATTAGGTTGCCCAGACGAATGAACCCAACGGCCAGGGGAGCCACCAACGCCAATTGGTTGAGCGCGAATGCCAGAGAAACCGCCCGATGCTTGCGAACGAACCAACCTACGGCTAGCAGAATGCCGATAGCCCCGCCGTGGCTGGCTAGTCCTTGGTAGCCCGTGAAACGAAACTCGGGTGTGAAACTCACCGGTAGAAAAATTTCAAGCGGCTGTTCCACAAAAGCCGCTGGCTCATAGAACAAAAAGTGCCCCAGCCGCATGCCTACGAACATTCCGATAACAATAGCGATGGCGAACTTATCAAACAATTGGTCGGCTAAGTTAGCCCTTCGGAAGGCGTTGCGCACCAGTACGTAGCTCAGGACAATACCGCTGGCAAACAGAACGCCGTACCACCGCAGGGCGTAAAATCCGAAGTCAATAAGTATTGGATCCGGATTCCAGAAAATGTATCCTAGCGTGAAGTTAGCCGTCAGCATCCGCTACAGCAGATAAACAGGAGTCCGTAGACTCCCACGTAGTGCGACGTCTTCAGTAAGATGCGCTGAAAAAGCGGTCGGCTGTCGGGCAACAGGGCGCCTAGTTCTTCTTCCGACAGTGAACCCTCACTGCCGACCGACCGCAGGGCGTGCCAGTGGGTGCGTAGTTCTTCTAATTCCATGACGCTTCTTGGGTAATGATCACTTTTAGTTTTTGCTTGATCCGGTCGAGGCGGGTGCTCACATTGGTGGCCGAAAGGCTAAGCAACTCAGCGATTTCTTGGTACCGGTAACCGTCAAGATACAGGAGCACCAGCGCTTTGTCCGCCGGGGATAGCCGGTTTAGGGCATAGCGAATGATTTCCGCACTTTCTTGTTCCGAAGGGTTGATCACTTCGTACTCCGGACGGTAGGGGCAGGTGCGCATCCGGGACTGACAGCGGGCTTTGTTTACGAGGGTGCGCAGTGCCACGCGATATATCCAGGTAACCAGCGAAGATTCGCCCCGGAAGGTGCCGTACGATTTCCATAGTTGTAGTAACACATCCTGAAACGCATCTTTTTGGTCTTCTTCGTCGGTAAAATAAACCGTGCAAAGGCTGCGAATGAGACCTTGATGCGGAAATATTTGTCGCACGAAGGCTTTTTTGGTAGTGGACATTCCGGGAAGGTTGGCTACTATAAAGTTAGTGCGGGTTTTGAACGATTTGTCACAGCCGCAGCGAAAAAAATATGTTATTCCAATTTTTTAATCCGCCTGCTGTGATCAGATCGTTTTGTCGTAGAACCTATCCTTCTGCCATTGTGAAGGGTTGTTCCTAATATATCGCGAAATGTTGTGGAACGATGTGTCGTTCCGAATGATGTGATCGTGGTACCGCGGTTGCCACGCGAAATTGGGTTGAACGTAACGGGCGTTTTTGGTCACCGCCGATTTGAACCCCCGAACAATGGATGCCAAATTGTTGGATTGGGGGGCGAATTGATTTGCGGTTTTTTGATGATCCGGGATTGTAACGATGGGTGGTGGGATCGGCGCGGGCGTAGAGACGCGACGCATCGCGTCTCTACCGTCATTGCCATTATACCGGTTGTCGCCAATAATAACGATCGCGTGGAAATGGTTGGGCATCACCACAAATTCCCCCAATTCCAAATTCATATCGGGTCGTATATCAGGGGTTTCCACCCATTCCTGTTCGACAATTTTTCCTATTCCTGACAAATGCATTTTTCCGTTACGAATCGCACCAAACCAATGCCGTCGTTTTTGGGTACAAATGGTAATAAAGTAGGCGGCTCGACGGCCATAATCCCAACAGGGCAATCGGGTTGAGGCAATGCGGTATTTGTTCTGAAATTTGTCAGCCATCTTTTTTACCGCTGTCCTGTTCAAAGACCCGGCCAACGAAGGCTGATAATTACAGAACCTAACCTGGCATCTGTCACCTAACCTTCACCAACTTGTGATACTTCCGTGATGCTTTCTTGGACGATTCAGGCTTACCTTTAGTCAATCATCCAAACCCGCCCCGCTATGTCACTGCAAAACGAACTAAACGCGCTTTCCCGCCTGGTCTGCGACGGAACATCGCCTCGCTTGCTTCAAGTACTCGACCATTTCACCGCTGCGCTCCGCGAACAAGGTATTCGGGCGCGTAGCCTGCAGGTGGGCGACACCGTAGAAAACGTGACGCTAAATCTGGAGCGCCAAGGCCAAGTTTCTCTTTACACCTTACTCAACGAAGGTCCGGTGGTGCTCAACTTCTACCGCGGCGGGTGGTGTCCTTACTGCAATCTTGAACTCAAAGCCCTGCACCACGCTCGGCCCGAAATAGAACGCCAGGGGGCGCAACTGATCGCTATCACTCCCGAGCGCTCAAAAAATATCACCCAAACCGTTCGCAAAAACGGGCTCGATTACCCTGTGGCGCACGACGTCAACAGTGAGATTGCCCACCGGTTCGGTATTGCTGTTGCTCTGTCAGAACCCGTGAAAGCCCTCTATCGCAGTCTAGGTCTCAACCTGGCGGCCCGCAACGCTGATGTGCTGGTGCGCTTGCCCCTGCCCGCCACCTATGTGATCGACATCAACTACCAGGTGCACTATGCCTTTGTAAACGAAGACTACACCCAACGCGCTGAGCCAGCCGAGGTGCTGTGCGCTTTGCAAAGCATCCTGCCCGAACTAGTGCATTCCTACGGATAAATGGATATATTTGATGATAGTACTTCTTTCACGGGGCTTGATACTAACCAAATCGCCACCACTACCATGCAGCGAAAGGCATTAGTCATTGAAGACGATCAGGACATTGCTACCCTGATCAAGATTAACCTGCGCGATATCAACTGTGAAACCGATATCACTGCCAACGGCATCGATGGGCTGTATCATGCGGTGAACCATCGCTACGACGTGATTATCTTAGACATTATGCTGCCCAGCATGGACGGACTAGAGGTGTGCAAGCGCATCCGCGAAGAACGGGTGACCACGCCGATTATCATGCTTACTTCAAAATCAGAAGAGATTGATAAGGTGCTGGGGCTTAATCTGGGAGCCGACGACTACATGACCAAGCCCTTTAGCGTGCGCGAACTCACCGCCCGGGTAAAGGCCCGTCTCCGCCGCACCACGCTCAATCAAGAAGCCGAAGCCGTGCCCGAGATTTATACCTACCAAGGGCTCACCCTTGATCCGGTGAAGCATAAGGTGGTGCTCAACGGCAACGTGGTGGAACTCACTGCCAAGGAGTTTGATCTGCTCAAGCTCTTCATGCAGCAGATCGGCAAAACGTTCACCCGTGAAGAATTGCTCAGTAAGGTATGGGGTTATTCCTACAGTGGCTACGAACACACGGTGAACTCGCACATCAACCGGCTGCGCATCAAGATAGAAAACGATCCGGCCCACCCGACTTACATCTTAACGGTGTGGGGCGTAGGCTATAAATTTAACGATGAACTGGTTGCGTAACATCTTCCGTATCAACAGCTTACCGCTCAAGCTGTCCTTGCTCTTCGTTGCTTTGCTGCTCACTGTGAGCGCAATTTACTTTTACACCATTCTGGGGTCTACCGGTGAATACGTGGCCGAGGTAACGCAGCAGCGCAACCGGGCCCTAGCGGCTTCCATTGCCCAGGAGATGAAAATCGATTCGGCGACCAATCAAATCCCGGAAGCTAAGCTAAAGGAACTGTTTCACGCTGCCATGATCATCAACCCCAGCATCAAGCTCTACATTGTGGGGCACGGGGGCGAAATTCTAACCGCTTCGGCTGAGCCGGGCGAAGTGAAACTCGATTCGGTGAACGTGAAACACATCGAAGACTTCATTCACGAACGGGCCCCGCTACCTATTTACAACGACGATCCCCGCGAGCCCACGCACCCCAAAATATTTTCGGCGGCGGCTCTAGCCAGTAGCGACGGCTCGCTGCACTGCTATCTTTACATCACCCTAAACAACGACAGCGTGTACGGCGATGAAGCGTCGGTGCGGCAGAGTTACATTTTTAAAATTGTGGGACGCGCTTTACTTATCACGTTAGGCGTGGTGATGGTGATCGGGCTGCTGCTCATCTTTCTGGTGACGCGCGACCTGAAGCGAATCGTCACGGCGGTGCGCCGCATGGAACGAGGCGACTACTCGGCCCGGGTAAGCGTACGCTCTTCCGACGAACTTAGTGAGCTGGGCGCAGCCTTCAACACCATGGCCGATGAGATCGACGCGGCGATGCGACAACTCAAGCAAAACGACGAACTGCGGCGCGAGCTGATTGCCAACATCTCGCACGACCTGCGCACTCCGCTGGCTTCGGTAGAAGGTTACGTAGAAACCATTCTGCTCAAAGACCACCTGCTCACCGAAAGCGAGAAAAAGAGCTACCTGGAAACCATCCTCAAGAACACCCGAAGTTTGGGCAACCTGGTGTCTGAACTGTTTCAGTTGTCGAAGCTTGAAGCCAAGCAAATTCAGGCGAAACCTGAAACATTTTCGGTGAGCGAACTGGTGCACGACATCGTGTTACAATTTGGTCCGAAAGCCGAGGCACATCAGATTACGCTCCGTTACGAACGCTCCGATAACGTTCCGTTGGTCTATGCCGACGTGAGCCTCATGGAGCGGGTGCTGCAAAACCTGATCTCCAACGCCCTGCAGTACACTCCTGTCGGAGGTCAGGTGGTGGTTGAAGTGGCACCCAACGCTCCGCAAGGCGTGTGCTTGAAAGTGACCGACACCGGCGCGGGAATTTCCGAACAGGACTTAAACCACATCTTCGACCGATTTTACCGCAGCGGACAGGTGCGTAGCCAAAGTAAGGGCGGACTGGGACTTGGGCTCGCGATTGCTCAGAAGATTGTAGAACTACACCAAAGCGAACTGCACGTGCGCAGTGCGGTGGGGCAGGGAACCACCTTTTGGTTTAGCCTACCTGCAACCACCGAATTAGTAGAGGCAAAGGCAGGCTAACGTCTAGCGGATGACTTTTTGTTTGAAAAATGTCTGCTACCTTTGAAGCCCCAGATTGTTACACAATATTATACTGCTTGTTGTTGACCCCCTTGTTTCTGATCGTTCACCGATTCACGGAAAGCGGGCTAGGAACCAATGACTACCCATGCAACAAACTATCAAGGTCATTATTCCAGCTTACAACGAACAAAATTCTATTGGTAAGGTGATTCGGGACATTCCTCGGGAGTGGGTGCAAGAGATTGTGGTAGTGAATAACAACTCAAACGATAATACCGTAAAACATGCTCAGAAAGCAGGCGCCACCGTGCTGCAAGAAACCCGGCAAGGCTACGGCTTTGCCTGTTTGCGCGGCATCGCCTACCTGGAGCAACAAGCACAACCACCGGACATTGTGGTGTTCATGGACGCTGACTACTCAGATCATCCCGAAGAGCTTCCGCTGGTGGTGGCTCCTATCATAAACGATGAAGCCGATCTGGTGATCGGTTCACGCGCCTTAGGAGCCCGTGAGCGGGGATCGATGACCGTGCCGCAGGTGTTTGGCAACTGGTTGGCTACCCGCCTGATGCGGTGGCTATACGGGGCAACCTTTACTGATTTGGGTCCCTTCCGGGCGATCCGCTACCCCGCACTCTTGTCGCTCAACATGCAGGATCAAACCTACGGCTGGACGGTAGAAATGCAACTAAAAGCGGCCAAGCAGGGTTTGCGCTGCGCTGAAGTGCCCGTGCGTTATCGGCAACGCATCGGAGTATCCAAGGTGTCGGGCACGGTGAAAGGAACGATCATGGCGGGCTATAAAATTATCTGGACAATTATAAGGTATTGGAAATAAATTAGCCGGTAGTCGACAGTGGGTGTACGACAAGATGCAGGTTAGCATGAGTTTTCAATAGCATGTAGGACTCTATACCACTGGTTGCTTTTCTGAGCTACCCGTAAGTTAGCCACTTGTTGCGCTCCCTGCATGGTCCAGCGTTGTCCAGAGAGTTTCAAGCGCTGCTGAATGACTTGGCGAATGGCGGATTCTATTGGTCCTGAACCAATCAGATAGCCCTGTTTGCGAAAAGTGCCGTACTGCATCCGATCTTTATGATTGCGGTAATAGCTCAGCAGTGCTTGCTGTTTTTGTTTAGCCTTCCCTTTTAGGCTCATCAAAGCCACATTAGCGATCACCAGGCTAACCGCATCCCCGAAGAGCAAATCTTCCTGCTGCTGTATCCATTCGTTTCGCTGCTGCTCATCAGAGAAGGCTTCTTTAGCAAACTCGCAGAGCTTTTCTTTGGCATGAAAATAATCCAGTATCTGCACCGCATCAGGGTATTGCTCTTCTACCCAGCGCCATATCCAGCGGGCCCCGTCACAAAGCCAGACCATATTGGGTAATCTGTCGGTGAGCAAAGAGAGCTTCTCAAAGAATGGCTCACATTCCCCTAGGTGGGCCACATAGCGGGAGTTTTGGATGAAGTTACGCTGTTCATTTTCTGGCAGTAAAGCTTCTTTAGCGAACACCCGCCCCAGTTTAAGCTCTTTCCAACTTTCTTCCCTGGTCAAAACCATGCCCCCGTCCATCATGCCATAATGCACCTCCTCTTCTAACCAACCGGCATGATCTTGCCCTTGATCCAGGCTCTCTTGCTCTAACTGCTGCCCATAAAAATGAGATATCCGCTCTATCTGCTTAGCATTGATCTGAACCCCAGCCAGTTTTTCCAACAGCATACTGCCTTCTGAAAACACCACACTTTGGCCTACCAAACAGACGAGTTCTTGTAAGTAAGCACTTATCTGAAACGGTGCTTGATTGGCTAATACATGATCTTTATGCACAGTGATGCTACCAAACTTTGTCACAAGCTTTTTTTTTGATTGCGGTCTCTGGGCAATTTCCCCATGCTCTCTTGTAGTAGTTCTTCGGAGAGTGAACCAATGAACTGCTCATAACTCTTCTCATAAGCATAGCCGCTGGTTTGCCCTTCCTGGCTTTTCTCCCAGGCTTCTAACTTCTCTAAAAACATCGCGGTGGCTTTCTCCTTGTCGATCATAGCATTGTCTTTTTGCCTCAATATAATAACTTCCTGCATCTTGTCGTACACCCGTCGACAGTCGATGGTTCACAGTTAATAACTTTTTACGCTATAGTCTGTGGACCATCGACCGTTGACTATCGACTATCGACTATGGAAATTGCTATTGTTGTCGGTTACCTACTCAGCTTGCTGTTCATCTTTGTGTTCAGCCTGGGACAGCTCCACCTCACCTGGCACTATCTGCGCAGTCTGAAGGAAAAACCGCTTTCGGCCTCCGATCCGAGAAACTGGCCCACGGTCACCGTGCAACTGCCCATCTACAACGAACGCTACGTGGTGGAACGGCTCATTAAAGCCATTGCCGCCTTCGATTATCCGGCTGATCGACTGGAAATTCAGGTGCTTGACGATTCTACTGACGAAACTGTGGAGATCATTGCCCGGCAGGTGGCACATTACCGAGCGCTGGGGGTAGATATCCACCACGTCCGCCGCGCGCAGCGCACCGGTTTCAAGGCGGGGGCACTGGCTCACGGATTAGAAGCCGCCCGGGGCGAATTTGTAGCAATTTTCGACGCCGATTTTTTGCCCTCCCCTGACTTCTTGCGAAAAACCGTCCCTTATTTCGCCAACCCCGCCATTGGGGTGGTGCAAACCCGCTGGGGGCACATCAACCAGGATTACTCGCTGCTCACCCGCCTGCAAGCGTTCGGACTCGATGGGCACTTCACCATTGAGCAGGGCGGGCGACGGCACGCCGGGAGCTTGATCAACTTCAACGGCACCGGGGGCGTTTGGCGACGGGCGTGCATCGAAGAAGCCGGAGGCTGGTCAGCCGACACACTCACCGAAGATTTGGATCTGAGTTATCGTGCCCAGCTTAGGGGTTGGGAATTTTTGTACTTAGAGGATGTGGAGGCTCCCGCCGAGCTTCCGGTGCTGATGCCCGCCATCAAGTCGCAGCAGTTTCGATGGAACAAGGGCGCGGCCGAGTGCGCCCGCAAGCACGCTTTTCGGGTGACAAGCCAGCAAAACGTGCGCCCGCTGCGCTGGTGGAACCGGGTGCACGCCGTCTTTCACTTGTTCAACTCGTCGGTGTTTCTGTTTCTGCTGCTGGCCGCCCTGCTGAGCGTGCCGATGTTGTTTATCAAGCAGGCCAATGCGCATTACGAATGGATTTTTAATCTGGGTGGAGTCTTTATTCTGGGCTTCTTCTCCATTGGGTTCTTCTACTGGGTAGCCACCCGGCGGGTGCGGGCGGGGCAGCCCTGGCGATACTATCTGATGCACTATCCGCTGTTCCTGATCATCAGCATGGGCTTGTCGCTGCACAATGCCGTGGCCGTGGTTGAGGGGCTGCTCGGCGTGAAATCACCGTTTCTGCGCACGCCCAAGTTCAATGTGACCAATGCGCGCGAGAAACTGAAGCGTAACGTGTACGCCCGAACAAAACTAAGTCCGTTGATTTTGTTGGAGGCGTTGTTCGCTTGTTACTTTGCCTATGGCATCTATACCGGCGTTCGTCTGGGCGATTTTGGCCTGCTGCTTTTCCATACCATGTTGTTTCTAGGCTTTGCTGCCGTAGCGCTTTACTCGGTTCGGCAGGCGCAGCAGGCGTGATTCGGTAAGAAGCTGACATAGTACACTTGTTTTCCACCAGCGGACACTAACGCCCGCCGGTTTTTATTTTGCGTAAATATGCTAACTTTGTAAGCCGTCTACTTTTTCAGCTATGCAGACCGAATCCCTGGCCATCAATCAGTACGAAATTAAAGAGCTTGAGCTCAATGCCCTGCTGGAGGTCACCCAAGCAATCAACAACAACCTGCCCGAAGAATCACTCTATAAAATTTTTAACTTCACGCTGCGCGCCAACCTCAACATCAAGCGCCTGGCTCTCTACGTACTCACTGAGCAAACGGGGCGGGCCGATTTGTGGGAGTGTAAAACCAATTTCGGCACCGAAGTCAATTTTGCCCGGGTGATGCTCAATGAACATTTCTTGCCTATTCGAGACATTACCTACGTTCGCGACCTGCCTGATCCGGGCCTGTTCGATGAGTTCGACATTGCTCTGCCGGTGTCGCACAAGGAGCGCATGCTGGCCCTGGTGTTCACCAGTGGTTTGCGCAAGGAAGACGATGCCGCGCCCGACCAGAGCGGCACCACCTTCGTGCAGGCGCTGAGCAATATCATTATTGTGGCCATCGAGAACAAAAAGCTGGCGCGTCAGCAACTGGCCCAGGAGGCGGTGCGCAAAGAAATGGAAATCGCCCAGCAGGTGCAGCAGTTTCTGTTTCCCAAAAACCTGCCCCACGAACCGGGTTTGCAGGTGGAAGCCAGCTACCAGCCGCATCATTCCGTCGGAGGCGACTACTACGACTTTCTGCGACTTTCGCCCGGTCAGTTTCTGGTATGCATCGCCGACGTGTCGGGCAAAGGGGTGCCCGCCGCCCTGCTGATGTCCAACTTCCAGGCCGCCCTGCGTACCATCGTCCGCCAAACCACCAACCTGCAGAAGATCATCTACGAACTCAACTACCAGGTGATGCAGAGCGCCAACGGCGAAAACTTTATCACCTTCTTCGTGGCGATCTACGATCAGGAAGCGCGCACGCTGCGCTACGTGAACGCCGGACACATCCCGCCCGTGCTGATCAGCCGACAGCACCCAACCCAGTTGTTGGAGCAGGGCAGCGTGATGCTGGGCAGCTTTCAGCCGCTGCCCTTCCTCAACGAAGGGAAGGTTGAAAATCTGCAAGATTTTCTGCTGTTCGCCTACACCGACGGTCTTACCGAAATATTTAATGAGGCGGGCGAAGAATTTGGCACGGAGCACCTGCAAGAGTATCTGGAGCAGCACATCAACCAGGAACTACCCACGCTGCACCATCGTTTGTTTCGCACCTTGGTTGATTTTCGCGCGGGCGAAGCCTACGACGATGACATCACCTTCGTGTCGATGAAGGTGAATGCTGCCCTGTTATCGGAATGAATTTTCTTAAGACCCCCTCCTTACTCAAGCGAATCTACGCCGACTTGCTGTGGGACAAACAAGACGAGCCCCCCGCTCCACCCCGCCTCTACCTGACTTTTGACGATGGGCCGGTACCCGAGGTGACTCCCTGGGTATGGGACACGCTGGCTCAGTTCGATGCGCGGGCCACTTTTTTCTGCGTCGGCGAAAACGTGGACCGCTATCCGGAGTTGTACCAAGAAACGCTACGGCGCCACCACGCAGTGGGAAACCATACGTACCATCATCTAAACGCCTGGCGAACTGATGCTGCGACTTACCAACGGGATATTGATCGTTGCGCCCACGCTCTTCATGAGCATCACCCCCTCGCAAAACAACCCTCTACCCTCTTTCGCCCTCCCTACGGAAAGGTTCGGTTTCGCCAAATAAGGCGACTAACGGCCCACTACACGCTGGTGATGTGGGATATTTTGTCGGGTGATTTCGATGCTAACTTTTCCGCCGAGACCTGTTTGCGCAAGTGCGTCCGACACACCCAGCCGGGAACCATTATTATCTTCCACGACAGCCTGAAGGCCCGGCGAAATCTAACCTACGTGCTGCCGCGCTACCTAGAGCACTTCGCCCGAGCGGGTTACACCTTCGCCACCCTCTAATGATACTGGTGACCGTGATCCTGGCAAGCACGGTAGTGGTTGTTAACGGGCTATTGATTCTTTTCTGGTTATTCAATTATCGCTCTTGGGAAGCGCCCGAGACCGCCTATCCCCGCATTGCCGTATTGCTGGCGGTACGCAACGAGGAAGCGTATCTATCCGCCTGCCTAGATCACTTGTTAGCGATGGACTACCCTGCCGACCGCTGGAGCGTTTGGGTAGGCAACGACCAGTCAGAAGACGCAACCCTGGCCATTGCCCGGCAGTATGCTGAACGTGACGACCGGGTGCGGGTGGTTGATGTGATCAATCAACTGGGTGAGGCACGAGCCAAGGCCAACGTGATTGCCCATTTGGTTCAGGCTAGTGCACAATCGGAATATTCCGCCGACGTGCTGCTCATCACCGATGCCGACGTGCGCGTCACGCCGGGTTGGGCTCGGACCATGGTGCGGCGCGGACGGGCTGGCTCTCCGTGTCGTTCGGTGGGAATCGTCACCGGCGTCACCGTGGTGGCGGGCCGGGGTGCGGGGGCCGCGTGGCAGCGCATCGATTGGTTGTGGGCGCTGGGCATGGTGAAGGTGGCCAGCGACCTGGGGATTCCGGTAGCCACCCTGGGCAACAATATGCTGCTGCGTCGGCAAGCCTACGAAGCCACCGGGGGGTACGAAACCCTGCCTTTTTCCATCACTGAAGACTTTCAGATTTTGCACCAGACGGTAGCCGGTGGCTACGGCTTTCGCAACTGCATCGATGCCGACACCCTGGTGATGACGCAGCCGATGGGGAGCCTCGCCGAACTGCTTCAGCAACGCAAGCGCTGGATGCGCGGGGCCCTGCAACTTCCTGTTTGTTTGGTAGGTATTTTAGTTTTACAGGCCCTATTCTTGCCCTTTATATTCGTGATTGCCGGACAAAACCTGGCCCTAGCCGGCGGGTTGTGGGCGGCCAAGGCGGTTTCGCAGGGCGGGTTCATTCTTCTAATAATTCGAAAGCTTCGCCTGCCGCGCCCCCTTCGTAAGCAAACCTTATGGTATCTTCTGGGGTTTGAACTGTACGTTTCAGCGCTTTCGCTAATGTCGTTGTTCTACTACCTGCTTCCTACCGGACTGCAGTGGAAAGGGCGGCATTTCTATTGAAATAGTTCAACCCTGGACCCAACGAAGCGTTCCGATTGATCGTTCCAGTATCCAGTATCCAGTATCCAGTATCCAGTATCCAGTATCCAGTATCCAGTATCCAGTATCCAGTATCCAGTATCCAGTATCCAGTATCCAGTATCCAGTATCCAGTATCCAGTATCCAGTATCCAGTATCCAGTATCCAGTATCCAGTATCCAGTATCCAGTATCCAGTATCCAGTATCCAGTATCCAGTATCCAGTATGACCTTTATAGACTCCCACGCCCACATTTACGATCAGCAGTTCGACGAAGACATTCAAGACGTGATGGAGCGCTGTCAGGAAGCAGAAGTATCCACAATCTATATGCCCAACATCGACCATGCTTCAATAGATGCCATGCTGGAGCGCGAGTTGCGTTATCCGGCGCAGTGCGTAGCAATGATGGGGCTCCATCCCGGCAGCGTGAGGCACGATTTCGAGCGAGAACTGTACCAAGTGGAGGCGTGGCTGAACAAGCGCCCCTTTGCGGCGGTGGGTGAAATTGGGCTGGATTATTACTGGGACACCACCTTCAAAATGCAGCAGCAAGAAGCAATGCGCGTACAAATCGCTTTTGCGAAAAAGCACAACCTGCCCCTCGTGCTGCACACCCGCGATGCGTTCGACGACGTTGTGGCGTTGATAGAGGAACAGGCTGACGGACTACGGGGCGTGTTTCACTGCTTCACCGGCACTGCCGAAGAGGCCAAGCGGGTTGCCGATTTAGGCTTCTATCTGGGGTTGGGCGGAGTGGCCACCTTCAAAAATGCCGGAATGAGCGAGGTGATTCCTCACCTCAATCGGGAGCGGGTGGTGCTGGAAACCGATAGTCCGTATTTGGCCCCCGTGCCGCACCGGGGGCGGCGCAACGAGCCTTCTTACCTACCTCTGGTCGCAAAACGCGTCGCCGAATTTTGGGACGTTAATCTCGAAGAAGTGGCCCAGCAAACGAGCGAGAACGCCCGCCGGTTGTTCGGCACCAAAGGCGAAGAGCCTGCACAGCAGCGAGCAGCACCATGAGGACGGCCCACCAGATAGCGAAGAGGCTTTTGCTCCTGGTGGCTGCAAAGTGCTGATCTACCCTTTCAGTTTCTGCCAAAACGTTTACCTTTAGGAGACTATTTTCTCCATGAAGACCAACTACAAAATCGTTAATGTCAACACCGGGTTTTCGGGAACGCCTCGGGCGGCGGTGCTTATTATCTACACCGGAGGCACCCTGGGCATGACCTATGACCAAGCCGGAGTGTTGGAGCCCTTTAACTTCTCACGAATTGTGGAGAAAGTGCCTTCGCTTAAAGAGTTCAGCATTCACATTACCGTGATCTCGTTTCCGCAACTCATCGACTCTTCCAACGTGCGTCCCGAGCACTGGGTAAATATGGCCTACATCGTGTACGAAAATTACCGCCGCTTCGATGGCTTCGTGATCGTGCACGGTACCGACACCATGGCTTACAGCGCCTCAGCGCTCAGCTTTATGCTGGAAAATCTCACCAAGCCGGTGATTTTTACTGGTTCTCAGCTACCCATCGGATCAACCCGCTCCGATGCGCACGAAAACTTGGTGACCGCCCTGGAGATCGCCAGCGAAAAGAATGATGAGGTAGCTATTGTTCCGGAAGTGTGCATCTACTTCGGCAATTTGCTATTGCGAGGCAACCGAAGCAGCAAACGACAGAGCATCCACTTCGATGCGTTCGAGTCAGAAAACTACCCGGTGCTGGCCGAAGCCGGAGTGCTCATCGATTATAATCTATCCGCCATTCGGCCCGCCGCGCTAGACAAACAACTCGTTTATCACCGACAACTCAACACCAACGTGGCCGTGCTTAAACTTTTTCCGGGGATTAGTCGGCGGGTGGTGGAAAGCATTCTGCAAATTTCTGATCTGCGGGGGCTGGTGTTAGAAACCTTCGGCTCGGGCAATGCCCCAACCGACGCCTTTCTGCTCGACAGTCTGGCCGACGCTACCGAACGGGGCTTGGTGGTGCTTAATATCTCCCAGTGCAGCGGGGGGCGGGTCATTCAGGGGCGCTACCAAACCAGCAAACGCCTAGAGGACATTGGAGTAGTGAGCGGCAAAGACATGACCACCGAAGCAGCGGTGACCAAGATGATGTTCCTGCTGGGAAACGAGACAAATCCGGAGCGAATCAGGGAGCTGCTGCCTGCCTCGTTACGAGGAGAAACCTACTAATAACGGAAGCTTTTTGGGGCCACGGCCCGTAGTAAGGTTTTGAGAAGTAGAAATCATAACGCCAGAGAGTTGTCGGAAAAATGATGATACCTTACGCGGTAGTTTATCATAGGTTTGCTTGGAGATTTGGTACTTAAAGGCGCTAATTTTCGAGTTTAGCAACAATATTTCTGCTTCGCTCGCCATTTATCGAACGGAATCGATTATATTAGTTGAATGAATTGCCAAAACTTGCAAATGGTGGGGATTATTAATTTCTTTGCTATCCGGGTGAAACTCAAAGCAGTGAAAGCCTCGGGAGAGGTGGCCGAGTGGCTGAAGGTGCTCGCCTGGAAAGTGAGTGTACCCCACAAGGGTACCGCGGGTTCGAATCCCGCCCTCTCCGCTGTGTCACAATCGCGTAACCACTAACCTTTTATTCATAAACTCTTTTTACACTACACTGACGCCTGTATTCCTATGAAAAAGTTATTTGCTTTGCTATTTCTAGCCAGTTGCCTAACCCTAGGCCAGACCAATGTATTGTTCGCTCAGGATGCCGACCCTGACGCTGATACCACCATGATGGAGGAGGCCGCTACCGACATGGAACAAGAAACCACCACGGCCGCCTCCAATGTAGAAGATGCGGCCGACATGGACTTGGTCGACGAAGCGGAAGATCAGTCGTTTCACCAGAACGTGAAATCTAAGTTTATTGAAGGAGACTGGAAATTTATGTCTCCGGTACTCATCTGTTTGATTCTTGGACTGGCAATTGCCATTGAGCGGATTATTACCCTCAACCTGGCTTCTACCAACACCAAAAAATTGTTGGCCAACGTAGAAGATGCGCTCAACACCGGTGGAGTGGAAGCTGCCAAAGACGTGACCCGCAACACCCGCGGGCCGGTGGCCTCTATCTTTACCCAAGGCTTGCTGCGCTGGTCGGAAGGAGTAGATATGGTAGAAAAGTCAATTATCTCCTACGGTTCCGTTGAGATGGGCCGTCTGGAGCGCGGATTGGTTTGGATCTCGCTCTTTATCGCAATTGCCCCCATGCTGGGCTTTATGGGCACGGTAATCGGGATGATCGGTGCCTTTGACGCCATTGAAGCAGCCGGTGATATTTCTCCCTCACTGGTAGCGGGCGGTATCAAGGTGGCGCTGCTGACCACCGTGGCCGGTTTGATTGTGGCGATTATTCTGCAGTTGTTCTACAACTACTGCGTATCTAAAATCGACAGTTTGGTCAATAACATGGAAGATGCTTCTATCTCACTGGTAGACATGCTGGTAAAGCACCGAGTGACCGGCGGCAACACCACCACTGCCACGCGCATCGACTAACGACTATTATCCTACACAACCCTCTTCGGGGGGGCACTGCAAAATGCCCTCCCTTTCACTCACTTGATCGTAAACTTAATACTCTCATGGATCAATTTGTTTCTACCTACGGACTGTACGCGGCCTATATCTTGCTAGGCGTTGCCGTTCTGGCGGCCATTTTGATGCCGCTCATCCAGTCGTTTGGCAACCCCCGGGCGCTGCTGGGCGCTCTCGTTGGAGTGGTTGCCATTGCGGTGCTGTTTTTTATCGGATATTCTATCGCTGGCAATGAAGTGGTGCCGCTGTACATTAAGAACAACGTTACCTCGGCGGTTACTTCCAAAATGATCGGCGGAGCACTCATCACCATGTACATCCTCATCTTGCTAGCCCTGGTTAGTATTGTTGTTACTGAAATCACTAAAATATTTAACTAATATGGCACGTAAAAAAAGAGGAGCCGCCGAAGTGAACGCTGGCTCAATGGCCGACATTGCTTTTTTGCTGTTGATATTCTTCCTGGTTACCACCACCATCGCGTCAGACAAGGGTCTGGCCATTCAACTTCCTTCCAAGCCCGATCCGAACGAGCCGCCGCCGGATATAAAACTCAATGAGCGAAATCTATTTAAGATTTTGCTCAACTCAGAAGACCGCATGCTGGTGGAAGGCGAACCCATGGATGACATTAGTCCATTACAGGACATGGTAAAAACCTTCGTGCTCAACGACGGTCGCGATCCGGAATCGTCTGAAAATCCGCAAAAGGCAATTGTATCCTTCAAAACCGATCGAGGTACTAGCTACGAAAAATACATTCAGGTATACGATGAAGTAAAGGGCGCTTACTACGAAATTTACGCCGAAAGACTCAATCTAACTCCTAAGGAAATCCGCGATGGCGATCTTGAACCCAGCATGAAAGACCGCTATGACGAGCTCCGGAAGGAGATTCCAATGGCTATCTCAATTGCCAAACCTTCTAAGGCTACCGAAGCTAGTCAATAAACAACGGTTGATGTGCTCTGAAAGGCGGTAATAGTAATGACTTTGTAAAGTCACTACTGCGTAGCCTCCGGAAATTATTAACCTAAACTTTAATACATCATGTCAAAGTTTAAGAAAAAGTCATCCGCTAGTCAGGATATTCCCACCTCGGCGCTGCCGGATATTATCTTTATGTTGCT
Source organism: Cyclobacteriaceae bacterium (assembly GCA_965217305.1). Classification (GTDB taxonomy): domain Bacteria; phylum Bacteroidota; class Bacteroidia; order Cytophagales; family Cyclobacteriaceae; genus Tunicatimonas. Next base: position 1,094,752 of record CBDCHN010000011.1, on the reverse strand, counting down.
GTTTTTCTTCATGGTAACCACCGTGTTGCGCGAGCAAGATATCTTGGTAGATCAGAAAATTCCGAAGGCCGAACAACTCACCAAAATGCAGAAAAAATCACTGGTGAGCTACATCTACATCGGCAAACCGAAAGATACCAACCGCTACGGTTCGGAGCCCCGCATCCAGACTAACGATGTGCTGGTGGAGCCCGAAGCCATTGTTCAGTTTGTGAACCAAGAGCGCGATAAGCTCGATGAAGCCGAGCGCAACCAAATCACCATGGCCCTGAAAGTGGACGAAGAGGCCCGTATGGGGATTGTATCCGACGTGCAGGAAGAATTACAGGAAGCCAACGCTCTGAAGGTACTGTATTCTACGCTACCGGAGAGCAACGCTGTTCAATAGAGGTGAACCAGCATATAGAAATTACACCACAAAATCTACTCTAAAGCCCTTTCTGCACCTGTAGGAAGGGCTTTTTTTATGAATCCACTCGTCTCCATCGTCATGGCCGTGAAGGATACCGAGCCCTACTTGGCCGAGTGCCTGGGCTCCATTCAGGCGCAGACCTACAAAAATTGGGAACTACTCGCGGTAAACGACCATTCGGTGGATCGCTCTCCTGACATTCTCCACTCCTATGCCGCTCACGATCACCGGATTCGAGTATACCATAGCAATCGGCCTTCGCTTATTCCGGCACTACAGGTTGCCTACCGCCACAGCCAAGGGCCACTGATCAACCGCATGGATTCTGACGACCGAATGCCTGCCGACAAGCTAGCGGTGCTGGTGGATACTTGGCAACAGCACGGCTCGGGCACCGTAATTGCTGGAGGAACCGAACACTTTGTGGACGAAGGGGAAGTAGGCGGCGGCTTTCGGCGCTACGAACGCTGGCTCAACGATGTGGCCCGCCGCGGTGCCCACTATGAAGAAATTTATCAAGAATGTGTCATCCCCTCGCACTCCTGGCTCATCCATCGCGATGATCTGAATGCCGTGGGGGCTTTCGACCATGAAGTGTATCCGGAAGACTACGATCTGTGCTTCCGCTTCTACCGACAGAAGTTGCGCATTGTTGGCTTGGACAAAGTACTACACTACTGGCGCGACCGCTCCGACCGCATCTCCCGAACCTGGGAGTGCTATCAAGACAACCGATACTTTGACCTGAAGCTGCGCTACTTCTACGAACTCGATCGTGATCAAAGCCGGCCGCTGGTGCTATGGGGCGCCGGGCGCAACGGCAAAGACCTGGCAAAGCGGCTGCTCACGTACAAGGATACTTTCCATTGGGTGTGCGACAACCCGCGCAAGATTGGCAGAGATGTATACGGCATGCAAATGAATCACTACGATACCATTCCTCAACTGGGAAGCCCTCAAATTATAGTTATAGTGACTGCCCCGGATGCACGGACAGTGATTCGGCAACAGTTGACGGCGTGGGGCAAGCAACCCAGTAGGGATTTCTGGTTTTTTGCGTAGATTGTTGCTGATAGCAGAAAGAGTATATGATTGATATTATCCCTGCCGCTGCTCAGCACAGTGCCGTGGTGGCTGCTTTGAGCCAACAGACTTTTGTAGAGGCCTTTGTTAAGGACAACAACCCCGCCGACCTGAATGCGTACGTGAGTCAAGCTTTCAGCGAAGCTACGATCCAGCAGGAATTGTCCGATCCAAGCTCCGCTTTCTACCTGGCTTATTTGCAAGAAGAACTCATCGGATATCTCAAATTACGCCGGGGAAGCGCCCCCGATGCCCTGCGGGACTGTAAAGCCCTGGAGTTGCAGCGAATATACGTGCAACAGCGAGCCGTAGGCCGGGGCATCGGTGCCCAGTTAATGCAAACCGCCGTTGCTTATGCTCGCCAAGCAGAATACCAAGTTCTTTGGCTGGGAGTGTGGGAGCACAACCCGTCAGCGATCGATTTTTATCAGAAGTGGGGCTTCACTAAGTTTGGCACGCACACCTTTATGATTGGAAAAGATGCACAAACTGACTGGTTAATGCAAAAGTCACTGACCGAGAAAGAACCGTGATCCTTGCGGAGAGGACTACGCAAGTTGGTGACTGATCCGCTCGCCTGCTGCTTCTACTTCATTCAGTAATTCGCCAAGCACCGCTTCGGTGGTGAACACGTTCATTAGGGTGGTGCGCAAATACTGACGACCGCGCAGTTGGGTCTGCACTAGGTAGAACTTCCCATCTTCTAGCATCTCTTGACGAAGGGCAGCGTTCAACTGATTAAGTGCGGGGACACTGTCTGATGCGGAGGAACTTGAACCGTTGCCCACGAAACGGAAACAGATGATGTTGGCTTCGGGAGCCAGCGCAAGCTCCAGTGTGGGGCGCTGCTCAATCATCCGGGCAAAGGTACGAGCCAAGCCGTAAAGATAATTCACGTTCTCGATGAAGATCTCTGGCCCGTAGGTGCGCAGGATAGAATAAACCTGCAGACTCATCATCCGTTTGGTGCACTCAAAGGCGCGCTTGCCAGAATTGAACCACTCGCCCTCGGCATCGTTGAGCAAATAGCTAGCCCGCTGAGCGAACGTTTGGTAAGAGTGCGCTTCGTCTTTGAACAGCAAGCCGGTGGTAATCGCCGGGGTGAGCATCATCTTGTGGAAGTCGATGGTGATAGAATCAGCCCGTTCCAGACCTTGCACTAAAGATTGAAACTCTGGCGAGAAAGCGGCCGGGGCCCCGTGCGCCCCGTCTACATGGAACCACAGGTCATGCTGCTCGCAAAAGTCGGCAATGGCATCAAGAGGGTCGTAGGAGCCGGTAGAAGTGGTGCAAGCCGAGCCCACCACCGCGATCACCCGGCGTCCGTTTGCCAGCGCTTGTTGGTAGCAAACTTCTAACTGCTCCGCCTGTATTTTGAAATCATCATCGGTAGGCACCTTCACGATGCCTCCTTCGCCCCAGCCCATCACCTTCACCGCCCGGTCGATGCAGTAGTGCGCCTCTTCCGACACTAGCAGAGCCAACGGTTCGGTAGTTCCCTGTTGCCAGGCACCTTCTACTTGATGCTGTCGTGCCGCTAGCAGCGCAGTTAGGTTAGAAAGCGTTCCGCCTGAGGTCATCAAACCCCCGGCCGTCGGGCCATAGCCAATCATCGAGGCCACCTGCCGAATCACCACCCGTTCCAGGGCCGATGACACCGGCCCCATCTCGTAGACGGCCATGCCGTTGTTGAGAAAAGCACTCACCAGCCCCGCCAGAGCGGCCACCGGGGCGGGCGGCGCCACCTGGTGTCCCACATAGTGCGGGTGGTGCAGGTGCATTGATTGCTGCACCACCACGTCCCAAAACTGGTTCACTTGCCCGTCGGGAGATTTTTGGTAATCAGCTTGCCAGTTCTCCAACCGGTCGTCGGGCAACTGCCAGGGGAGCACCGCCATGCGCGGGTTGTGCTGCATATTGGCCAAGTAATCGGCCAGGCTGTCGATCAGTTGGTGTCCCTGCGCTCGGAAGCGTTCGGGATCGTAAGCGTCGCGTAGCAGGTCAGTCATAAGAATTTAGTAATCCGGGTCATTAAGAATTTGATGGATAAGCTCCGCTTCTCTGCCTGAAAAAGCTGCCAACACGGCCGCCGTTTGCCCGGCATCCGACATTTTCTTCCAAGTTTTTACGATTACCGGTCCCGCCTTCTCTATCGAATGCTGCTTCTGGAAGTCGGCAAAATAATGCTGTAAAAACACCAGGCAAATCACGTCTTCTAGCGTCTGCATTTCCGGGTCGCGCTTCAGGTTTTTTTTATTAAGCAGGTCCACCACCTGAGTAATGGTTTCGGGGTCGTAGCCTTCAGCCTGCATGATGGCCGCGGCCTGCTCGCCGTGAAACTTTTTGAGGTGAGTGCGCCACCGTAGATAACCCTTTCGGTCCATCGGATACGAATCGCGGGGCACCGTCCATCGGCGGATGTGCTGACAGCGGGCAGCAAGTTGCAACGCTTCCGAAGCGTCGGGTGCAAACTTGGCGAGCACGGAGCTCATCCGCCGGGCATAAAGCAGTTCTTTGGGCACCAGGTTGCCCTCTTCATCGTAATCTAAGCGCGGGTCTTCTCGATTGGCCGCGTCAAAGGCGGTCATGGTGCGCTCGAAGCGTAATGGGTTAGTGATGACGTTCATTGGTAGGATCGTTAAGCCAGTCGGCGGTGACTTCGTTGAGCTTCTTCACTTTGTACTCGAAGTCGCCCTTGAGTTGGTCGCGCACCTCCTTGAGGTTATCCAGCAGTGTTTGCACGTCGTCGGGAATGGCCGCCTCCAGGTACTCACGAATGCGCTTGGTGAGCGTGGGCGACTTGCCATTGCTAGAGATGGCGATCTTAAGATCGCCTTTTTTCACTACCGAACTCAGGTAAAAGTCGCACAGGTCGGGCGTGTCGGCCACGTTGGTCATGATGCGCCGCTGCCGCGTAATCTTTTTGATGCGCTCGTGCAGCGCCCGGTCGTTGGTAGCCAGAAACACCAGGTCGCGGTCGCGCAGGTCGCGTCGCCGGAAGGCCCGCTCCACCACCCGCACGTGGGGGTGCGCTTCGGCCAGGCAGTAAATATTCGGTTGCAGCACCTCGGCGGCCACCAGCGTGACGCGCGCGGCGGGGCTGTTCTTCAAAATGGCCTCCAGTTTCTCCAGGCCCACGTAACCGCCACCCACGATGAGCACGTCGAGTTGGTGCAGTTTAAAGAAAACCGGGAACAAGGTGTTGCCAGCGGTATCAGGAGAGTTATTCATAAGGATGATAAACGTTCTGAAGGAGCATAGGTTGGCGGTAGTGCGGTGATTTGTATTAACTGCCCGGTGAGCCAGAGGGACGTAAGGTTGAACGCTATAGAAGGGCAGCAATGATCAATCTATCGTCATTCCGGAAGCGCCTGTAGCGATAGCGAAGCGTGCTATCCGGAATCCCCTGTTTCAAGGCCGCAGGCCGGTAACTCTACGGATGCAACTGCGGTACCGATTGCCTAACTCCCGAGCTAACCACAGAGACTCAGGCCCTGCCGGCATCCCTACTTCTGACGCAGCCGTTCGGCGACCCCTCCCCGCCTCCCCCCGCGAGGCGCGACGGCTTGTCGAGGCCGTTTGCCTCTCTCGCGAAATGACGGCATAACCGAACGAGACTTCTCCGCCGGTCCGCCGCGAGGCGGTTGCGCCGGGAGCGGCCGCCCAGTGGGCCCGCGCGCTTTTTCTTACGTGGAAAAGAGAAGCCATCCTTGGCGGCTAGGCCGCGATAAAAGCAGTTCGCGCCGAAACAGTGGTCAAAAAACTGGTTTCCCGTACCTACGTACCCTTCGACAATCATCGGGCTACGCATTGCGAAGGGATACGCTTATTTTTACGGTCCCAACATTACTACTGCCCTTATGAAAAAGAACCAAGATCAATTCCTCCAGCGCACCCTCATCGCGCTCACCAATGCGCTGAACACGCCCGAACTGCTGGGCGCCCTAGAGCGATTCACCTACGACGCAAAGGCTATCAAAGAAGCCCTGGCCATCTACGAGCGAATCGAAGCGCTAACCCGACAACGCGAGCAGGCGCAGGAAGTTCAGTACCAAACCACGCAGTTGCTCCAACAGGCCAAAGAGGAGTTACTGTACCTGTTTAGGATTCACGCCGACACCGCCCGTCTGGCCTACCGCCGTGAGGCTCAGTATCAGGATACGCTGAACCTAAGTGCCGCCGCACCGCGTGAAACGGCGGCCTGCTTGCGCCACATCAAACGTTTCTACGCCCACGTGCCCGCCGCCATGATGACCAAGTACCACGTGCCGCCTAAAGAACTGGCCCAGGCCGCCAAGTTACAACAGCGGGTGCAGGAGGTGTTAGCCCTGCAAAAGAAGGCCCTGAGTCAGCCCCAAAAACTCACCAAAGCCCGGCAGCAGGCCCTCACCGAACTGCAAACCTGGATGCGCCGCTTCGACAAAACCGCTAAACTGGCCTTCGACGATCAACCGCAGCAGCTCGAAGTTCTGGGAATGGTGGTTCGGTAGGCTGCAAGGTGTTGGACGGCTCTTTCTACCCAGAAAGAGCCATCCGACACCTTGCGCCCCCCCACCCGCTAACAGTGACGCACCATGCATTTCGCTCCTGCCGACATCTACCATATTTACAACCGAGGCAACAACCAGCAACGGATATTTTTTAGTAGAAGGAACTACCTCTTCTTCCTCAAGAAAATCAAGAAAGGACTCACCCCGCACTGCGACATTCTTGCTTGGTGCCTCATGCCCAACCATTTTCACCTGATTGTTCATTGTCCGGAAGCGCTGCCGGGTCGTCAGGAATCTGATGTTCCCGGCTTGGCCAGGGGCGTTGGCGTTGTGCAGCCGCTGAATCGCGCGATTGCTATTCTCTTGAGTTCTTACACCAAGGCCATCAACAGGCAAGAGAGGCGTACCGGATCATTGTTTCAGCAGAAGACGAAAGCAAAGTCCCTAACGGGCAGTGCCGATCCGGATTACCCTTTTGTCTGCTTCCACTATATCCACCAAAATCCACTGAGAGCCAAGCTGGTGAAGCAGTTAGAAGATTGGGAGTTTTCTTCTTTTCGGGATTACGCGGGTTTGCGAGACGGCACACTGGCTAATAAGGCACTAGCGTATCAATTCGTCAATATCCCCAACCGGGCAGCCGCCTTCTACCAGCAGTCATATCAGGTGATGGGTGACGATAAGGTTGCTGGTATCTTCTGAGCCGCTCGCTCCGCATTGGTCCGACGGCTCTTGCACCCAGAAAGAGCCGTCGGACCAATGCGTGCAGCCGCGGCTCTGGTTAATCAAAATGCTTGCTGCCGGGCCAGATTTCGGGAGAGGGAGCGCGCAGTCCCCGGCACACAAAAATCGGTAGGTTGTTCTCGTAGGGCATCACGTAGGGCGCCTGGTGCACGGCCACCGAGTCTACCCGCTCAAATGATTTTAAGTGATCTACTCGCTCTCCTCCGACGATGATCATCACCTCCGGCTCAGAATCGCCGAAGCCCCATAGCCAGTAGTTGTTGTGGCTGCTTATTACCGGCGGCAAGTCATATTTTCTCTGATAGTGCTCCAGGGCGGCGGCCTCGCCGTAGTTCTGCACGTACACCGACGCTTGCTTCTTATCACCCTCGGGCAGTGCTTGATACACCCGAGAAACACGGCTGGCTAGTGCTTCCCAGCCGTGCATATCGGCGAAAAATTGGGGCAGTTCGGCGGTGGCTTTGCCCTCGCTATTAGGACCCTGAAAACCAATGGCCGTCGCGTAGCTCACGTACGCGAGTGGCGGTAGCAACGGCACCACCAGCGGGGCCAGAGCCAGCGATGAAACCAGCAACAGGGCAACGACCGCGGGCACCCACCGCAATCGTTCCCGCTGCGCGAGCCGCTCCAGCGTCACCCCGCCCCCGGCCAGCAGCATCGGGAAGGCCGGAGCCAGATACTCCGGCTTGCTGTGCCCATTGATGAAGAGTATAAGTAGTGTTGTCAGGAAAATGATGCCGAGCACCCGGTACTTTCTGCCCGGCGCATCCCGGAAGTAATACAACAGACCCGCCACCCACACCGGCGCGGTCGCGGGACTCATGATCAGCACCACCCCCGATAGAAAATCAGTCCGGGTGATGCCCTCGTATTTGTTCAGCACGGCGTTGCGCATAAATTCCAGATGGGCAAAGTCGTTCTGCCCGTTCCAGAAGACAAAGGGCGAAAAGAGAAGAAAAGCGATTCCAGCGGCCACGTAAGGCCAGGGAGTGGTTAGCTGCTTTCGGGCGGGCGTGAGCAATAAACCCACCAACAGGCCCGCGCCGAACCACAGAAAGCCCACCTTGTTGAGCAAACCCAGTCCCATGACTACTCCAAGCACCATCCAGCGGCGCGGGGTAGGATCATCGACTATCCGCAGCACACCGTAGGCGGCGGCTGACCACAGCAGAATGTCCAGACTGTTCATGGAGTAGTAGGTGCCCATGGCCAAAAAGATCGGGGCGAGGGCCACCGATAGCCCGGCTAGCCCAATGGCCCGTGCTCCACCCTTGAGGTGCCGCACCATCAGACCGGTGATCACCACCGTGCCCGACAGCGCCAAGGCCGGAACCAGCCGAATGGCGAACAGCGAGTCGCCAAGCAAGATGCGGACGAGTGCCAGTAGCCATATCGAAAGCGGAGGGTGGTCCACGTAGCCCGCCGCCAGTCGGTGACTGCACGCCAGATAATACAGCTCGTCGCGAAAGTAGCCGTAGGGCGTAAACGCATTGGCTAACAGGTGAAAGAGCAGTAAGCCCCCGGCTAGGAAACCAATGGTGAGCACCTGCGGTGAAGGTGAAGCGAAGTTAGCGTTCATAAGCGTGGGTGGCACTGGTCGGACTGCTCTTGCGCCCCAGAAAGAGCAGTCCGACCAGTGCCGACCAATTTTGGAAAGATACGCAACAAAGTGAAGCGTTTATCAGTATCGTATAGTATTGGTTCATCCACTATGCACGATACCGCGCGTTGGAGAATACTGGGGCTGCTGCTGCTGATCCTTATTCCCGCCTTTTCCTACTCTCAGCCGAATGATGCTCCGCCCGCCTTCACCCGGGAAGCCTGCGTGCGCTATGCCCTGGAGCACAGCCCGCTGTTGCAGCAGCGCGTCATCGACCAGCAGATCGTGCGCAAGGAGGTGGCCAGTAGTCTGTCGGGTTGGTTGCCACAGGTGAGCGTCGACGGGGCGCTGATCGACAATGTGGACAAGCCCAACATTGTGTTTCCCGACGAGTCGGGAAACCCGGTGGTGCGTGAGATTGGCGTAGAGTACCAGTCGAACGCTACCCTAAACGCCAGCCAGATGCTGTTTAGCAACGAGGTGCTCGCGGCGGTTCGGGCGGCTCCCCTGGCTCGGCGGCAGGCCGAACAGAGCACCTACGCGGCCCGCGTAGACCTTTACGTCGACGTGAGCAAAGCCTTCTTTGATCTGGTCACTACGCAGGATCAGATTCAGATTTTGTCCGAAGACCGACAGCGGCTCGAGAAAAACGTGCGCGACGCCCGCATCCGCTACGAAAACGGTATCAATGATCCGGTGGATTATAAGCAGGCCACCATCCAACTCAATAACACGCAAGCCCAACTCACCAGCGCACAGGCCGACCTGCCCTACCGGCGGGCCGTGCTCAAGCAACGCATGGGCTACCCAACTGATCAACCGTTGGAAATTGCCTTTAACTCCGACGAAATTCCGTCTGAAGTAGTCGTAGACACCCTTCAGTCGCCTTCCTACCGTAGCCGCATCGAGTACAGTCAGTTAGAAACCCAGGCCGGGCTGGTGGCGGCTGCCGTGAACCGCTACCGCTGGGGGTTTTTGCCGATCCTTAGCGTCTTTTACAACTACCAGTTCAGCTACTTCAACGATAACTTCGAACCGCTCTACGACCGCTCGTTCACCAGTTCGCAGGTGGGCCTTCGCGCGTCGATTCCGCTACTGCGGGGCGCATCGCGCATCTATAATCTGCAAGCCACTAAACTGGAAGGCGAACGACTGACCTACGCCCGCACCGAGTTGCAGAACCAGATTGAAACCGAATACGCTCAGGCGACAGCTGGCTATCGGGGGGCACTCACCAACTGGCGGTTGCAGCAGCAGAATGAGCAATTGGCCCGCGAAGTATACGAAGTGATTCAATTGCAGTACGATGAAGGCATCATACCTTATCTGGAAGTGATCCAGGCCGAAACCGATTTGCGCAGCGCCCAGCTAAACACCAGCAACGCCTTGTTGCGGGTGCTATCGAGCAAGGTCGACCTGCAACGCGCCACCGGTACCGTGCCGCTGGACGAACTAAACGCATCGAACCAATAGCGCCCATGAAGCAGTACTTACTATTAATGACGATGGTTGGGCTGCTGGCAAGCTGCGGCGGAGAATCGGCCCCGCCCGCACCACCGCCCGCACCCGTGACGGTGCAAACCGTAGGGAAAACCACCATCACCTCGTATCAAACCTATCCCGGCACGGTGGTGCCGCTCGAAGAGGTGCAACTGCGCGCCGAAGTCACCGGGCAGGTGACCAAAATTCTGTTCGACGAAGGGGAAACGGTGACCAAGGGGCAGCAGCTCTACGAAATCAACCCCCGGGTGTATCAGGCGCGATACGGCGAGACCCAGGCCCGGGTGGCCGAAGTGAAAGCCAACTACGAACAAGCCCAGCGCGACGCCGAACGCTATACCCGCCTGTTTAAGCAAGACGCTATCGCGAAACAGGCGTACGAAAACGCACTCACGGAGCTGGAAAGCGCTAAGACCCAGCTAGAGGCAGCCCAGGCTACCGCCAATGTAGCCCAAACCAACCTGCGGTTCTCCCAAATCACCGCGCCCTTCACGGGCACCATTGGCATCACCGAAGTGGAATTGGGCGACTTGGTGAGCGCCGGGCAAACCACCCTGAATACGCTATCAACTACTGACCCGATGGCGGTGGATTTTGAAGTAAACGAAAAGCAACTGCCCCGCCTGACGCAACTGCTCGAGCAGCCCACTGACTCGGTGTTCAGCATTCGGCTGCCCGACGGCTCGGACTATCCCGCCTTCGGCAAGCTAATGCTCATCGACCGGGCGGTGGATCGGCAGACGGGCACCATTCGCGCCCGCCTGGAGATTCCGAACGAAAAGGGCTACCTGCGGGCGGGTATGAACTGCACCGTGCGGGTGCGGCAACGCAGCGACGAACCTCAACTCACCGTTCCCTACCGGGCCGTCAACCAGCAGATGGGCGAGTATTTCGTGTTTGTGCTGGGCGACAGCAGTAAGGTGGAAGAGCGGCGCGTCAACCTCGTTCGGCAAGTGGGCGAGCAAGCGGTGGTGCAAGACGGACTGGAAGAAGGAGAACGCATTGCGGTGAGTGGCATTCAGAAGCTTAAAGATGGAGCGAAGGTAGAGGTGAAGCAAGGCAACGAGTCCACCGTCGATAGTCCACCGACGACAGCGCAGAGCGAGTAGCAGTACTGAATTGAAGGGGCTGTCGACTATGATCGGTGGATTGGTCAGCTCGCTCTGGGAACGCATATTTGCTAACTAAGGACAATACGGTAAAGGTTACTCTGATTTTTTGTTACAAGTAATACTGGCGCAGGACTTTCAGCCGGGGGCGCCTAGCCGGGGGCGCCTAGCCGGGGGCGCCTAGCCGGGGGCGCCTAGCCGGGGGCGCCTAGCCGGTGCCTAATTGTAAGCGGGTTTCTAACCCAATGGGGCGGACAGAGCGGCCCACGTTGGGTCCGCCTATGTAGCCCGCACAGATTCAGTGCCGCTGTGGATGCAGCCGCTGTGGACGCAGAATCTGCGCGAGGATGTTTGTAGAAATTTATCGGAATAACCTTTAGTATATCAAGTGACGATCTATGATCTCGAAGTTTTTTATTAACCGGCCTATATTTTCAATGGTGATCGCGGTGGTGCTCACCCTGGTGGGCCTGATCTCGCTCTATACCCTGCCGGTGAGTCAGTACCCCGACATCACCCCGCCCGTGGTGTCGGTGTCGGCTAACTTCACCGGGGCCGATGCCAATACGGTGGAGGAAACCGTGACCACCCCCGTGGAAGTGGAGGTGAACGGCACGCCGGGTATGGATTACATCACTACCTACAGCACCAGCAGCGGCAACATGTCGATGAACATCACCTTCGATATTGATACTGACATTGACATTGCGGCATTGGACGTGCAGAACCGGGTGTCGACCGCCGAGCCGCAACTACCCCAGGAGGTGGCCCGTTTGGGGGTGGTCACGCGCAAGCGCAGCTCCAGCCTGTTTATGGTGGTTGGCGTATACTCGCCCGACGGCACCCACAACACCTCGTTTTTAGATAACTACGCCAAGATTTTTGTGCGTGACCGCCTGCTGCGCGTGGAGGGTGTGGGCGACCTGTTTGCCCGGGCCGAAGACTTCAGCATGCGGGTGTGGATCAATCCCGACCGCCTGGCGCAGTACGGCCTGACGACCACCGACGTGATCAGCGCTCTGCAGGAGCAAAACGTGCAGGTGTCGGCGGGCACGGTGGGCGTGCCGCCGCAACCCACCGGGCAACCCTTCGAGTACACCATTTCGGTGCAGGGACGGCTGGTAGAAGTCGGTGAATTTGAGGATATCATTGTGCGGGCCAACCCCGAAACCGGAGCGCTGGTGTATTTGAAAGATGTAGCCCGAATAGAGTTAGGAAAATTTAATTACAGCCGACAAGCGGCCTTCCTGAACGGTGAACCGGCCGCCTTCCTGATTCTGCGGCAAGAACCCAACAGCAATGCCCTGGAAACCGCCGAGGGAGTGTTTGCCGCCCTGGAGGAACTGAAAGCTGATTTTCCGCCCGACGTGGACTACGAAGTGGCGTTTGAGGCCATCTCGGTGGTGCAGGTATCCATTGCCGAGGTGATTGAGACCCTATTGATTGCGCTGCTGCTGGTGGTGCTGGTGATCTTTTTGTTTCTGCAAGACTGGCGGGCCACGCTCATTCCGGTGCTGGCCATCCCGGTATCGATCATCGCCACCTTTTCGTTTTTTGTGCTGCTCGGCTTTTCGGTGAACACCCTAACGCTGTTCGGCTTTGTGCTGGCCATTGGTATTGTGGTGGATGATGCCATTGTGGTGGTGGAAGCCGTGAAGCAGTTGATGGATAACGAGGGGAAATCGCCGAAAGAAGCCACGCTATCCGCGATGAAGGATATTACCGCTCCCATTATTGCCACCTCGCTGATTCTGGCAGCGGTGTTTTTGCCGGTGGGCTTTATTCCGGGCATCACCGGGCGATTGTACCAACAGTTTGCCATCACCATTGCCGTGTCGGTGCTCATCTCCACCTTCCTGGCTTTGTCGTTCACCCCCGCGCTGTGCGCCATTCTGCTCAAGCCCACGCCCGACGATTCAGAGCGCAAGAACATCTTGCAACGCTTTTTCGCGTGGTTCAACCGGGGGTTCGGATCCGTGGTGGACCGCTACCGCTCGGGAGTGCAAACCGGCATTGCCCACACCCCGGTGGTGCTGATCGTGCTGCTGCTGTTCTTCGGTGCCACGGTGTGGCTATTTGTGGAGAAACCAACCGGCTTTGTGCCCACTGAAGACGAGGGCCGCTTGTTTGTTACCTACCAACTGCCCGACGCCGCCTCCACCGACCGCACCCTGGAAGTGACCCAAGAAGCCATGGAGGTGCTGTTGAGCACCAAAGGGGTGAAGAGTTTTGCGGCGCTACCCGGCCTCAACGTCATCGACTTCACCCAACGCTCGAACACGGGCACCATCTTCTGCAACCTGGAGCCCTGGGCCGATCGGGACGCCGACTCACTGCTGGCCGAGAATTTAGCCACGAAGCTACAGCAGAAGTTCGGTGGCATCGAGGAAGCTACTTTTCGGGTAATCGCGCCGCCGCCCATTCCGGGTTTGGGCACGTCGGCCGGTTTCTCACTGGTGTTGCAGCAACGGGCCAACGCAGAGGTAGAAGAACTGGCCCAGGTGATGAACGACTTCTTGGGGGCGCTAAACCAGCGGCCGGAAGTGGCGTCGGCATTCTCGTTCTTTACGGCCAGCACTCCGGGATACCAAGTGCAGGTAGACCGTGAGAAAGCCAAAAGATTGGGAGTGCCCTTAACCGAGATTTTCACCACCATGCAAACGCTGATGGGCAGCCGCTACGTGAACGATTTCACCCGCTACGGCCGCAACTTCCGCGTGGTGGCCCAGGCCGACACCGCTTACCGAACCGAGATCAGCGACTTGGAAGAATACTACGTGCGCAACGGGGCAGGAGACATGATTCCGCTGAGTACCTTTATCAGCTACGAAATCAGTGAAAGCTCTCCGGCCATTTCTCACTTCAACCTGTTTCGGTCGGCGGAGATCAACGGGCAACTGGCTCCGGGATACAGCAGTGGGCAGGCCATTGCCGCCATTGAGGAAGTGGCGGCGCAGACGTTGCCCTCGGGCTACGGCTATGAGTTTTCGGGGCTGACGCGCGAGGAGGTGAAGAGCGGCAACACGGCGGCCTATATTTTTGGTATCTCGATCATCTTTTCGTTTCTGTTCTTGGCCGCGCTGTACGAAAGCTGGTCGATTCCCTTCTCTATCTTGCTGTCGGTGCCCGTAGCAGCCTTCGGAGCCATCCTGACGCTCACGCTCATTCCCTCGCTGTCGAACAACGTATACGCCCAAATCGGCTTGATTACCTTGATTGCGCTGTCGGCCAAGAATGCCATTCTGATTGTGGAATACGCCAAAGACCGGCTGCACGAGGGGCAAGAACTGGTAGAAGCCACCATCAATGCTATCAAGCTGCGTTTGCGGCCGGTGGTGATGACCTCGATGGCCTTTATTTTGGGAGTGTTGCCGCTAGCCTTCGCCTCGGGAGCGGGAGCGGTGGCGCGCCGCACGCTGGGCTGGACGGTGTTCGGAGGCATGGTGGCGGCCACGTTGCTGGCGGTGTTCTTTGTTCCAGTGCTGTACGTGGCCATCACGCGGGTGGCTTACGGCAAGAAGCGGCTGGAAGAGATGCGGGAGCAGAAGCAGGAAGCGGCGTAGCGAACGGCGGTGCTTTGCTAACCCAACGAACCATTCTCCGTTCTAACCAATATGATCACTATCATCGTAGGCACCAACCGCACCGAGGCGGTATCACGGCAGGTCGCCGAATACTATCAGAATTTGCTCACGCAGCGAGACGTACCTAGTCAACTGCTGGATTTGCACGAGATTCCGGCTGACTTCCTGACCACTGCTCTCTACGAAAACAACGGTCAGAACGAAGCCTTCAACGCGCTGAGCGCGATGATTGCCGAAAGCGAGAAGCTGGTGTTTATTGTGCCTGAATACAACGGCTCCTTTCCGGGCATCCTGAAAGCCTTTATCGACGGACTGACCTACCCTAGTCCGATGCGGGACAAAAAATGTGCTTTGGTGGGAGTGTCATCGGGTACGCAGGGCGGAAGCATCGCGCTGAGCCACCTCACCGACGTGCTCAACTACCTGGGTACGCACGTGCTGGCGCTGAAACCTAAACTGGCGGTGATTGAAAAATACTTCGACGGACGAGCGTTCTCGCACCGTATCTATCGCGAAGTGCTAGACACCCAGGCCGACCAACTGATTGCTTTCTAGACAACGGCAGCAGGTCGGCTCCCTAAACCAGGGCTACCGAATGATGGTAACCCCGCCCCGTCGCTCACGAATGGTGCTACCCGTTTCTGCCGTATCCGTATCTCCCTTGAACTTCACCACGTAGGGGTAGGTGCCCAGCGGGGCCTGCCGACCGTTGTAGGTGCCGTCCCAACGGAAATCGCGGTCATTCGATTGGAACACAATTTCGCCCCAACGATTGTAGATCTTCACGTCGAAGTTGTCGGTTGATACGTACTTGTGGTAGACGAAGAACTCGGCGTTCACTCCGCCCGGTCGGAAGGCGTTGGGAACGGTGATGCGGGGCGCACAGTCCTCGATCACTTCCACTGAATCTATAATAGTACAACCAAATTCATTCGTGATTTCCACAATGTAGGTGCCGCCCCGGTCGGCCACAATATCCGGAGCATTGTTGGCTGTGCCTAGTGGGGTTATCCAGTTAATGGTGGAAAGCGGATTGTCGTCTACCCGCAGGGTGACAGAATTAATGCTGTCATTGGGGTCGCGGGGGCAAATCACAAATGGTCCTAAGCCAAGGTTAGAAGTGGGCACCGGGTTGCGGGAGAAGTCAGCGGTGGCCGTGGTCTGGCAGCTTTCGCGCTCTTGGATAAACGAAGTCACCTCCACCTGGTACTGCCCTTCGGGATAATCAGGGCGGATCAAAAGAGTATCGCCCCGCCCAGTTCCCTGCGGTAACGCCTGCCCGTTGGGACCAAACCAGCGGAAAACTAGGCTATCAACGCCGGTGGCTCGCACTCCGGCGTAGAGTGGCACCGACGAGCCATCGGCACAGGCATTGCCGTAGAACAAAGCAACTGACAGGGGTTGTCCTACGAATACCGGGAGCGCTTCATTGGGGCTTACCAAGCACGCTGAGTTGCGGTCGCGCACGGTTACCCGGTAATCACCGGTTTCAGTCACCGTGATGGTTCTGGTCACCAGCGGCAGTTGCGTTCCGTTGAGTTCCCAGCGGTAGCTTAGTTCACGATCCGCTACTTCTTCCGGATTAAAGTTTACCGTAAGCTGCTTTTCGCCGGTCTCGCAGCTGTTGTCCGGCTCCACTTCCTCCAGGCTGATTAAGAACGACTCATCAACGAACACCGGGATGTCCTTAGTGGCGGGACACACGGCGTTGCCCCCGTTATCGTCCGTTACGCGTACTTGGTAGGTGCCCGACACCGAGGTGGTGAGCGACGATTGGTTAGGTCCTTGCAGCACCGTGGTGCCATTAGGGTCAATCCACTCAAAAGACCATTGATCGCCGGAGGTAGGCGAATAGTTGACCGACAGCGTAACCTCACCGCAACCGGTGACTACGTCCTGCGCAAAATCAAAATCTACCTCTTCCGGTTCGTCAATTATAGCGCTGGCAGTAACGACGCATCCGTCACTGCTAGTCATCGAGAAGTTGTAGGTATCCGGAGCGAGGTCGGTGATCACAAACTGATCAGCAAACACCTGAAGCGTAGCTTCGTACCCTTCGTTGCCTACTACCCGAACTTCAATCGGCAGCAGAGTCGAGGTGGGAGTTAGGCCACTAAGTGCCACGATAATCTCACCGGTATCATCGCAACCGGGTTCCGGAGTGGCGCTGGTCACGCTAAAGGTAGCCGGGTCATCCAAGCCAATGCTTTCCGTTACCGGACAGTTGTTCAAGCCGGTCACCGTTACCGAGTACACTCCCGAACCAATGTTATCGAGGTCTTTCTGCGTACTCGTGAATCCGTCGGGTCCACTCCACCGGTACGAGTATTGCGTGGGGTCTTCGCCGTTTGGGAAAGTCAGGGTGATAGAACCGTCGTCAGTGGCGCAGGCAAGGGGATCAACCTTAGCCAGCGCTATCTCTACCGTCGGACTAATCGTGATGGCGACGGTGTCGCGGATAAAGCAATCGAATTCGTCGGTGACGGTCACGGTATACTGATAGGTGCCCGGGTCAGGTGTGGTTTCGTCTACCTCCAACACCGGTTCGTTGCTGGTCTGCAACGTAGCTCCGTTTTCGTCCAGAATCACCCACTCATAGCCGGGCGGGGTTTCGCGGATGCTGGGCGCGCGCACGTCTAACCGAAGCTCGTCGCCGACGCAGAGCGTGGTGTCGCCCGGAAGTTCGATGCGAGGACGCTCGTCCACGATAAAAATAGAGTCCTCGCTGGTACAGCCTTCGGCGTTGGTCACGGTCACGAAGTAGTACCCTTCTTCGTCCACGCGGATGGTGTTCTCGGCGGGCAAATTGCCACCGCCCACTGCGCCGCGCAGCGTCCAGGCGAAGCTTAAGTCGCTCACGTCAATGCCCTCTACCGCCGTTATGTCGATGCCGCCCTGGCACAGTTGCGCACTCGCGGGCAGGGTGGTTTCCACACCCTCGGTCACCTCAAAGGTTTGGGTGAGGGTGGTGTCGGGCTCGCAGTCGTTGCTCAGCAAAACTTTGGCTACGTACGAACCGGCCGAGTCGATCATCATCGTGAAGTTCTGGGCATCAGCCGAATCAATGCCGACGTTATACAGGAAATTGCCACTGGCATCTACCCGCTCAATGGTCCAGGCGTAGGTTTCAATCACGTCGTCGCGCCCCTGGGCCGAGAAGTTGATGTCGTTGCCCACGCACGCCTCGTCCACGGTAATGCTGGGGTCGGGAAAGGAGTTGCCACCGAAGCTCACGTAGGGGGGCAGACCGAAGCCGCTCACCGCCCCATTGGGCAGGCCGTCGGGCAACGCCGCGGCGTTGAAGCCGGAGTTGGCCGGATCGTTGGGGTTGGGCGACAGGGTGCCAACGTTCGTTTCGCCGGGTTGGGCGACGTAGATTTGTCCGTCGGGGCCGCGCTGAATCGCGCCGTAGGTGTTGCCCCCCGTGTCGTTTACCAGCACCACCGGAATGGTCTGCCCCTCGTTGAGCGGCCGCTGCACCGTGGCTCCGTAGATGCCATTGTCGGTAGACACGTACAGCACCGTGTTGCCCGATGAGTCGGTCGCCATCTCAATGCCGTAGGGGTTCCCCAGACCGGTGAAGTCAATGGTCACCGGCTCGCTAAGCTCCAGTGTTTCGGTATCAAAGTTAAATAGCTCGACGCGGTCGTCCAGGGCCACCGCTACCAACGCACTGGTGGAGTCGCCGCCAAATTTAATGTAGCCCTTGCCGTCGTTGGGGTTGGTGATATCGTGCACCGAACCCGTTGACGAGATCACCGGGCTGCCGATGCCCTGCGCGGTGATGGGGTAGGCGCGGAAGTTATTGGTGCCGTACTCGTGGGCCACCAGGGTGGCGTTGCCGCCGTTGCCGCCCTGAATGGCAATGCGCTCGGTGCTCTTCACGAACAGCAGATTGTTGCTCGACACCACCGAGGGGCCGGGCGAAGCCTGCGAACCGCGCAGATCGACAATGGAGTAGCGCAGGGCGTAAGAGCCATCCTCTACGCGGGTAGTGGTAAAGATGTAGTACAGGGCTTCGGTGCCGGGTACCGGAATAGAAACTACCTGGGTGGCCTGCGGATCGCCCCCAATACCGGCGGGCGGGTTGCCTTCGATAGGCATAACGGTATGCACCTTCTCACCGGTGCCGGGGTCGCGCCCCACGAACCACACGGTTTGGCCGTCGGTATAGAACAAAATATCACCGTTGGGGTCCGAAACCGCCTCTACGCCCTCGGGGGCGCTCTGCGAACCATCGCCCACCGGAGTAATTTGCCCGTCGTTGGGGTCGTCGGGATCATCGTACAGGGTGTTGAAGTTGATGCCGCCGCCGGTGCCGAAGTACCACTCGTTGTAGGTTTGGTTTTCCACGCGATATTCCTTTACGTTCGACTCGGCGTAGGCGGTGCATCCCGTGCTGGGGTCGGTGACCAGCACCCAGTACACGGCTGCTTCATCCACCGTGATTTCGGGACTGGTTTCGCCAGTGCTCCACTGGTAGGTGTAATTGCCGCCACCACTCTGTCCTCCGGTTTGGCCACCCTGCCCGCCGCCACTTTCCGGTTCGGCTTTAAGTATTGCCTCATCGCCGGGGCAGATGGTGGTATCCTGCACGAGTGGCACTTGCAAATCAAAGTCCTGCAAAGAAAGGGTGGCCGAAGCGCTCACCGAATCATCGTCCCAGTAGGCAGTGACCTGTACCGAAGGAGCCTGCTCGGGAATCAGCGTGGGACTAAAGCCCACGAAGCGCTGTCCGTCGATGATCCACACCACGCTGTCGGGTTCGGGGATGCCGTTCTCCGGCTGCGAAGTGCTGTTGTTAAGCACAATGTTAGGTACCAATTGCACCGGGTTGTTGAGGCACTGTCCCACGGGGGTAGGACGAAGGCTCACATTAGAGAAGTCAATACTGGAGTTGGCGGTAGACGAGAATTGCCGCCCACCCAGATTGGCTCCGCCCAGTAAGTTTGAATCCACGGTGAGCCCCGTAGCCCCCGACGCATTGGGATTGTTGATGCGCGCCAGTCGGTATTCACCCGCCGCCGCCTCGTACAAATGATACACATTGCCATCAGGACCCAGTTGGAGTCCGTAATTGCCTATGCCCGGCACCAGGTTGTTGATAGGAAGGTTAACGCCGGTGGCCACGTCGTGTTGGTACACGTTGCCGGTGGCCCCGGTGCTCACGAACAGTTTGGTGCCATCGGGCGACCATTCGGTGTCGTAGACCGCTTCGTTGCCGGGCACGGCAAAGTCATTGGTTTCGGTGAGCGCGCCGGTGCTGCGATCAATGGAGAGCAGGCGCACGCTCTGGCCCGCGGTGGCTACCGCCAGTTGACCGGAAGCCGCACTGAATGAGATGTTGGTGGCCGTGATGGCCTGGGGAGACACTCCGGGATACGGAGTCGCGGTTTCTCCGGCCACGTCGTAGACCGAAAAATCGCCGGTTCCGTCGATTTGGGTTACTACCCAGTAGTTGCTGTTGTCGGCATTAGGCACCACCGTCAGGGCGTCAGCCGCTCCGACGATGCCAGTGTTTGTAGGACCGGCCACGGTGGCCACGGGGGCGTTCTGCACGTTGACCGACACGGTGTAGCGGCGAATTGCTCCGCCCTCGTTGGCGAATACGTAGTACTGACGGACTCCGTCGGTGAGGTCGTCGCCCGGTACGGGTACCGCTGCTACCGGCTGGTTGGCGTCGGCGTTGCCGCCGAGTGCTTGCAGCAAATTTCCTTGCGCGTCATAGATGCCCGCTCCGCTGGCGTAGAACAACAGTTCGCCGGTAACGGGATCGTTGGCCACGGCGCTACCGCCCAGCCCGACCGGATTGGGCAGCGGGGTTCCGGTGTCGGATAGAGATTTGGTGCCGGGGTTAAAGGGCAGTTGGGTGCCGCCCACGGTCCAGTTGCCGTCGCTTCGGTCGCCCTGCGCCCATCCTGGCGGCGGGCCGACGAAACACAAAAACATAAGGGCACAGGCGCTAATTCTTCCAGAAAGTAGGGTGCTTAACATAGAGACACTCTTATTAGTAACTACGCGAAGATATGCGTATCAGGGTAACGAAAAAACCGGGGGTTTGATGCCCAATGTAAGCAATTGGCACGCCGGTTGGGTTTGCCTCTTGATTGCTCGGGAACTGATAACGATACGAAGCCGGTTTATAGTACGAATTTTAGAGAAGAGACCACAATAATTAGAAATGTGGGGCAATGGTAGAAAGGCAGTAAATTCATGTCGTTGTAACTTATTATATCGATACCTTGTCATTATTCGTTAGCGAACTACCTATCTTTGAATCGATTAGTGGCGTCCTGCGACAATAAAATGTCATTCCGGTCGCTTTTTACACAAACAGGTGATTGGTTACGTTCATGCAAAAGGTTTTACTACTTATACTTATTTTTGGTGCAGGACTGGCTTGGTCGCCTGCGCACGCGCAAGATCCTCAGTTTTCGCAGTTCTACGCGGCCCCACTCTACTTGAACCCGGCGTTCGCCGGATCGGCCGAGCTAAGCCGCGCCGGACTAAATTTCCGCACCCAGTGGCCCTCACTGGATGCCAACTTCACCACCGTATCGGTCTACTTCGACCACTTCTTCGAGCAGTATAATAGTGGCATCGGCGTTATCGTGAACGGCGACCGGGAAGGGCTGAGTGGCCTGCAGTCAGTTAGCGCCGGACTACAGTATTCGTATCGCTTGCAGATTGCCGAATGGCTTACCTTTCGCCCCGGTGCGGAGGTGACGTTTTATAACCGCGATCTCAACTTCGATAACCTGATCTTCGGCGACCAACTCGACGAAAACGGACTAATCACCGACATCACGGGAGAACCCCTCAATACTGGCTTGAGCCGTTCGTTCGTCGACCTATCGCTGGGCGGACTGCTCTATAACGAGAACTTCTTTATCGGCTACGCCGCCCACCACGTCACCACCCCGAACCAATCAGTGGTGGGGGGCGAGAGTCGCCTGGCGATGAAGTCATCTATCCACGGCGGATACCGTTTCTTGTTGCCCACGGGCTTTCGGCAGGCGGGCTATAATAATGATGGAAAAGAACGAAGTATCACTCCTACTTTCCAGTACAAGCGGCAGGGCAACTTCGATCAGCTCGACGTGGGCGCGTACCTCAACTACGAACCCCTGGTGTTTGGTTTGTGGTACCGTGGCTTGCCAGTGAGCCAGTTGCGCGATTTGCCCAACAACGAGTCGGTGATTGCCCTGGTCGGGTTTATTATTAACGACCTCAACATTGGCTACAGCTTCGACTACACCGTCTCGGGTTTAGGCATCCGCAGCGGTGGTGCTCACGAAATCTCGGTGGCTTATCACTTCTCGCTGCGCGACCCCCGCAAACCACCCCGCAGCATCATGCGCTTGCCCTGTCCGAAATTCTAGCGAAGACAGTCAGTCTAATCTTTGTCGAGATAGCCACTCCGGTTGCTATCTGGCTGCGTATAGTACATTAGTCCTTCTCCGGTTCAAATTGAATTCATCCACTTCCCCCAAATAAGTAGCTTTCCGTAAGGTTTAGGCAGCAGGATAGCCCTGCGCTGACCCCTCAATAGTTCCCAGTATATTCTGAGAAAAGCTAATTACGGAAAGTTATGGCCATTAACCACCCAGTATCCCCAACGCAGCAGTGTTTGAATTGTGAGCGTTGTGTCTTTTTACCCGCTATTTTGTTGGTATTTTTTTGTTTCATTACCTGCACCAGTGCTTGGGCCCAGGGAGGAACCGATGCCTTAGTAGACCGAGCGGATAAGTTTTTCACCCTGGCCGAAAACTACGAAGCGGCGCTGCCCCTTTATCAGCAAGCGGTGGACAAGGGGGTTTCCGATCCGATGGTGCACTACCGACTCGGAGTGTGCTATACCCAAGCCCCTTCGCTGAGCGAGCAGTATCGGGCTATTCCTTATTTGGAAAGCGCCCTTAAGCAAAAAGCGCAGGCCAACATTCCTGATCAGGTCCACTATTATCTGGGCCAGATGTATCACAAGGATATCAAAGTGGATGAGGCTACCCGGCAGCTGGAAATCTACCAAAAGACGCTGGCCGCTGGCGACAAGGAGTTAAAGGAAGTAAGCCGCTTGCTGGAAGTGTGCAAGAACGCGCAGTTTTTAATAGCCGAAAACAAGGGAATCGTTATTAATAGTTTCAAGGCCATTAACTCGAAGTTCACGGAATACAATCCGTTGATTACGGCCGATGAGAGTATGCTGGCCTACACCGCGGTGCGCGAAGAGAAGGGAAAGACGACCGAAAAAATATACACTGCTCAGCGCGACAGCCGCGGCGTCTGGAGTGCGGCCGCGCCCATCGACGTTAAGTCTAAGTCGCACATTGGTACCGCCGGTATTTCGCCCGATGGACAAGACATGCTGGTGTTTATTGCCGGAGCTAATAACACCGGAAGCTTATACACCATACATAAGGAGGCCAACGGGTGGTCAAATCCGGTCACCCTGGGCAGCCCGATCAACTCGCAGTATCTAGAAACCACCGCCAGTATCACTCCCGACGGCAAGACGATCTATTTTGCCAGCAACCGAAAAGATAGCTACGGCGGCTTAGATCTTTACAAATCGGAGAAGCAACCCAACGGCAAGTGGGGAGCTCCCGAAAACCTGGGTCCCACCATCAACACCCAATACGACGAAGACGCTCCCTTTATCCACCCCGACAGCCGCACACTGTTCTTTAATTCCAACGGTCACAACACCATGGGCGGCACCGACATTTTCAAAACTTACTTCGCAGGAGGCAAGTGGCAGCCGCCGACCAACCTGGGTTACCCAATTAACACGCCGACCAACGATAGCTACTTCACCCTGACGGCCAATGCCAAGATTGGGTACTTCTCATCCGAACGCAAAGGCGGCTTAGGCGGACAAGACATTTATTATTTTGAGATGCCCGCCCACGAGGCCAACATTCCGATTACCCTTATCAAAGGAAAAATTTTGGTGGGGGAAGACGAACTCAAGCCCGTTCCCACGAAAATCAAAGTAGTCGACGTGGATGCCAACCGAGAGGTGCAGTATGTGTACCGCCCAGACCCGGCCACCGGCAAGTATCTGATTATCCTGCCTCCGGGAAAAAACTATGACCTAATTATAGAGTCGGAAGGCTACTTGCCCTACACAGTGAACATTAACCTGCCCAACCAGCAGTACTTCTACGAACTATACCAAGAAATCACCCTACGACCCATCAAGCAATTCGACGTGACAGTGGGGCAGGAGGTTAGCGTGAAGAACGCGTTCTATGATACCAAGAACGAAGAAAAATCGACCGCCCGCATTGCCAACGAAACCATGCTAGTGAAAAACGACAGCGTGGATACCTACGCGCTGATGGAGTCGATCATCGCCGCGGGCGACGAGCAAGCGTACGAGTACCTACTGGGATTGATGCACGAAACCAACCCGATAGAAAACGTTAACTTTGACGAAACGGTGAACGACAAAATTGAGGCAGCCCGCATTGCGTATTATTACGATGAAACCGGGAAAGACAATTTGGTGGCCAAAAAAGTGGGCAATGAGACTATTTATACGCTGCCTACCTTCTACGTGACCATGGCGGCCATCAACCAGCAGGATGAGCGCGTGGCTCCCACCAACTTCAATCACGGGATGCTGGAAGAGGTTCGCAAGGTGTATTTCGAGGTGGGGAAAAGCGCTGTTGATAGCCAATATACCACGACGCTCACCGAAGTGCTCAAAACGCTTAAGGATCATTCTGATCTGGGCATTCAGATTTCGGGTTATGCCTCGCCCGAAGGTGATGCCGAGGC
This sequence comes from Cyclobacteriaceae bacterium, assembly GCA_965217305.1. GTDB lineage: Bacteria > Bacteroidota > Bacteroidia > Cytophagales > Cyclobacteriaceae > Tunicatimonas. Next base: position 1,070,447 of record CBDCHN010000011.1, on the reverse strand, counting down.
CAACCGCCGGTTGTCTAACCAACGAGCCACCGAGGTGCTTAACTTCTTCAACCAGCGCGGGGTGGTGCGGCGGCGCATCATTGCCCTGGGCTACGGTGAAACCTCGAACGAAGCCACCAGCGCCGAAGAAAGCCGCCGGGTTGAGATCAAACTGGTGGATTTGAATCAGGTGGGGCGGTGAAGAAGGGCAGGAGAGCTTGAGATTTGCTTTTTATCAGCGCCAAGCTAAAATCCGTTGTTACTTTCCAACAAGTTGATAATCAGTGACAAGGACCGATGCTGAAATCTGAAGTATTTGCTCAAGTTCCCTGATCATATCCACGGTCAATCTTTTTTTGATTGAGAATTTCTGAGACTCGGCTCTTTCCACCGATGATCCTGACCAAGCCCTTTTGGCGCATATTAATAGGTTTTAATTCCATAATGGTTTGTTTTTGTGCCGCAGGGGGTGCTATGCACTATACACCTTGTTGCCAACATGTGCTTTTATTTATTTAGTTTATCTTCAATTTTTTTAATTGTTTTGTCTAGTTGTCTTATGTCAAAGTCATCCGTTGCAAAGCCACTTTGTTCTAATGTTTTTAAGAATAATAAGTCATTTTCATTCGGTAGCTCTATTGCGTATTTGTAGAACTTGTTCATTGGTGACCAATCAATGTCTACATCGAACCTGTCGTCAAGGTTAGAGACATAAGAGCCCCTTCTTGAACTGATTTGCTTGACTGAAATATTCAACTCTTCACTAAGCTTTTCTTTTGCATTTTTTAGCTTGCTCCAGATTTCATCATTCCCGTTAAACTTCATTTTTGTGGGCTCAAGTCTTATCAAAATTATTTGTTCGTAAGAAGGAATGAAGTTGTCACCATATTCTGGAGTGTTGTTAATGAAAACTATAGTTTGTATTTCAGCAACGTCATGACCTTCAAGGATGGTTAAAGCCTTTTGACTTATTGAGTCTTCAATGCTTTTTTTGATTGCGAATAATTCAGGATGAATAGCAAATTCATAGTTATACCCGAACCACTTAAAAAGAGAGTTATAAATAAGCAGCCTTGCTTCTTTGCTTTTTAAATTTTTGAATGTTTCAATGTATTCTCTTATCCAATTTTTGAGTTTGCCGCTTTCGATTGTGTCATTATTGTTAAGTAGATTCTCGAAATCGTTTAATAGGAAGTCTCTTGTTTCTTGGTCGTCAAAATGAGCCAGTCCCATGTGAGTAGAAATTGCATACTCATAACTTGGATGGTCATTCCGATTATGATTTGAAATGAACTCCATTAATGCTGGTTTGCATTCTTTTAGGTCGTAGTCCGTAATAATTTGGCAGATTTCAAAAATAATAGGCTTGGTTCTCTTTTTCAGGTGGTCATTGATATAGGGTATGAAGTCCTTGTTATCTAACTGGATAAGTACATTTGTTACCAATTCGAAAATGTAGTCTTCTTCTGTTTCAAGCAAAGGCAAAAGAGATTTGGCAGCAGGTTTATACTTGATTTCACCGAGTGTTCTGATTATTTCAATTTTACCACCGTCTACTCTGTTCATCACTGGATCCATTAGGTTGGAAGGATAAATGCCGCCTTCTCCGGCTGAAGCTAAATGAGAAAGAAGAATGGGACCAAGAAAATCAGGGTCCTCATTTGAAAGCTGTCTCACCACTTCACCTTGAACAACACTATTTTTATTGTAAAGGAGTTGTACCAGAATATCTCTTGATTTTTCATCTTTGACTTCACCAAGCAGTTGAGCAAGTGCATAGCAAGGTTCTGGTTGTTGTTCGTTTGCTATTGTTTGAAAAACTGAGTCGTAAGACTTAAATGAACTCAGGTACAACATCATTAAGTATTGTGCAGAAATCTCCTTGGTTGCATTACTTTTTACCTTCTTTAGTATTCCTTTATTAAATTTTTCATTATTAGTCTGTGTAGTGGCTTTCAAAAATGTTTCGAACTCAGCAAGAGGATAATAATTCTGTTTGCTGTGATATGATGTTTGTAGCAAGTCGTATTGGACGGTTTTCCCTTCTACTCTAAGGTCTCCAGATGTTGGTGTCCAAACATAATAAGCATTTCCTGTTTTGAGTGCTTTATAATAATCGGTCAACTCGGGTTCTTCTTCGATCTGTTCCTCCCAATACTGAAGAGCTCTCTCAGATGGTTCAGAGAAATTGAGAAAAACAATGTACTTATCTCCTGGGCTCATATTGTCAACAGGTCCATATCTGTTGCTGAATCCTGAAATCCAAATTTCATTTGTGCTTAGCTTTCCTTTGTAGATGGTCAGAGGTCTAGCTTTTGCTCTAAAATCACCTTCTGACGTGTATTCAACCAGAGCGATGACATCTGAACTGTCAATCATTTCTTTCCAGTTGGGGTCAATCCAACTGTCTGCTTTGACTTGAGAGGCCGAAAGAGTCAGTAGGATAATCGTTAATATGATTGTTTGTCGTTTCATTTTTTTGCATTGCTGGCAACGTCTGGATAGACAAACCCCTATATTTTTTTGTTGCCGAACAAACACCTTTAGGTTGTATATCCAGTTCTTTGTCACCTCACTTGAATAACTTTTTTGGGTTGGTTATGCAAATTTCTGCTGCTTTTTCGCCCCCGCTAGTAATAAACCACCTTGCAGTTGGGGTGCCAGCTTCTGAACTTGTCCACGCGCCGTTTCGAGACCCGAGTGTTGTAGCAGTGCAGTTCTTCTAACTGATACAGGCCCTTAAGGGGTTTTAGCTTTTTCACGTCGGTGTTGAAACACTCCAACCTTTTCAGGTTGATCAACGCCGACAAAGGCCTCAGGTCATCCACCTGCGTGCCCGAACACTTGATGGTTTCTAGGTCAATAGAATTTTCCAGCGGATCAAGCTCTTCTACGGGGGTGTTCTGGAAGTCGAGGTAGGTGAGGGACGACAAATTGCGAAGCGGGTCCAGGCTGCGAATCGGACTACGGGAGCAGATCAGGGCCCGTAGGGTTTTGAGGGGGCGGAGGGGTTCCAAATTACTGATCGACGTATTAGAAAACGCCAGTTCGGTGAGGCGCACAAACTCTGATAGTGGCTCCAACGAGTTGATGCTGCTATTTTCGGGAATGGTCAGCGATTTGATAAAAGCAATTTCGTGCAGTTGCTCCCGATTGGGAATGTCGCTCATTGTTACCTGTTCTTTTAATAAATTTTTCCAGGCGGGCGGGAGGGCATTCCACCACAGGCTAAGCTTGCTGCTTTTGTAAATAACTACTGTTTCGGGATGCTCCTCGATAAACCTACGGATAGCAATATCCGGTAGGGGGGTATTTTCACAACTCAGGCGCTGCATCCCCGAGAGTTCGCGCAAGGCCGACAAAGATTTCACTTTGGTATGGTCCAGATTGAGGATACGGAGGTTCCGGGCGTTGCTGAGTGCGCTTAGGCTATCTATTGCCGTATTGCTGCAGTCTAAGTGCTCCAGGTTGAGCAAATCCCGAAGGGGGTCCAGACTACGAATGCTGGTTTGGGCAACCTTTAGCGTTTGCAGGATCGCCAATTTAGTGAGGGGAGCCAGGGTGGTGATGCTTTTGTTTCCCGTAACATCAATTTCGGTGAGGTTAGCCACCTGGGCTAGTTTCTCTTTGGTCACTTCTCCTTCGACCTGAATATACGAAGCAAAGATGCGTTTCCACTCGGCGTCTAGGGCATTCCACCAGGTTTGTAGCTGCCCCGACTCAAAGATAACCAGCGTCTTGGGGTTAGCGGCCATAAAGCGACTAGCTTCGGCCGGGGTGATGGCCGTGTTGTCGCAGTACACCTTTTCCAGGGCGGGCAATCCGCTTAGTGGACTGAGTTCTTCAATGGGAGTGTTGTTGCAGAGCAACACCTGTAGGCTGGCTAACTGCTGTAGCGGTGCCAAATTTCTCACGGCGGTGCCCTCGATATTGATGACCCGAAGCTGCGTGGCGGAGGCCAGGGGCTGAAGGTCGCTTACGCTGGTTTGAGAACAGTCTAGAGAAACCAGGGCGGCCATGCCTGCCAGGGGCGACAGATTGGCAATCGGTGTATTAGCGCAGCGGAGATCTTTCAGGCCCGCAATGGTTGCCAATGTCCGCACGGGTGAGCCGCTGCAGTACAGCTTTTCCAGTTTTGGAAAGCCAGGTAACAAGCCAAGATCAGCCACTTTGGTTTCTTCACACACCAATTCGCGTAAGCTGGTAGCGTAGCGCAACGGGGCTAGGTCTACTACATTTGTCTGACTGCAGTTGAGCACCTCCAGCTTGGTCAGGTTGCGCAGGGGAACCAGATCAGTTACCCGCGTCCCCGATATATTGATATACTTAAGGTCCACGAGTTTACTCAAGGGCGACAAGTCCCAAATAGATGAGCGACCGGTCACGTCCACCTCGGTGAAGCGCACAATCTCGCGCAGCATACGGTAATCCGCCGAGTCGTAGGCCGAAGCTCCCAGGCGTTCTTTAAAGTAGTCCCGCCAGGCGTCCGGCACTTCCGACCACCAGCTAGCCAATTCCTCGCGCTCGCTGAGTTTGGTGGTGTAGATGCTGGCGATTTTTAGCCCCTTGGCCGAGGGGTCAAGGTTCACCTCGATGTAGCGGATCTGGCTAGCGTTCACGGTGTCGCCGGTGATGGTAACTCCCTGCAGGTTCCGGTTGGCGGTGACGCGAAAGAATACCCGTCCGCCCTCAGCCACGTAATAGCTGATGTCGTCTACCAGAAACTCGAACTTAGCTTCCTTAAAAAAGAAGTCAATATCCTTTAGATAGGCCTGCACGTTCTTGTTGGTGACCACAGTCCGATTCTCGTCCAGATCGTCTTCAATCTGCACCTCGGCATCGCGGAAAGCCTTCAGGTAGCTTTGGCGGATAACGGTTTCCTTATCCTGCGTGGTGGCCGATTTGTCGCCCAGCACGTTCATCATGTACTGCAGAAACGATACGAGTTGACCGGCCTGGGCTTTGTATTCCTCAATTTGAGCGGGACTAAGCTCGGCGGCAGATTGGTTTTGGGCCAATAATCCCGACGACCAACCAACCAGGCATAGTAGGTAGCTCAAGCGGAGTAGCCAACGGTAGTTCATCGTTCGTAGTAGATATAGTTTGTCAGTAGTGCTTTTTCTGCCGGAGTCACTTTTGTCAGGTCAGCAATGAGCCAGCCGCGGTTGTAGCCCGAGCGGTTGAACCGGGCCAACTGAAAGTACCAACCGTCTACCTGGAAGAAGTGAAATTTGACCGTAGAAACCGTTTTGAAGCGCAGATTCGAGTTTTTGAGCTCGTAGAGCAGGATAGAAAGGTAATCGGGCTGGTAGCCTCGTTCGGTAAACTGATCAATTTTCTGTTTATTGTCCTGAAACGCCTTGCGCAGATTCATAAAGTCGAGCTCGTGGCTCAACGGATGCAGAAACTCCTTGCCGCCGGTGGTGTCACTCACGAATAGCCGGGCAAAAGGGGCAAAATAACACTTGGTCAAAATCCACTTGGAGCCCACTTTCTCTTCTTGCAACTTCAAAAACAGGGTGGCTTCTTCTTCTTTGCCCTTGTACTCGAAGCGGGCTTTCACTTCAGCAAACCAGTTGCCCCCGTGGAAATTGAGGTACACCGGTTTAGCAGGATCGTTAATCCGGTTGATAAACTCCTTTTTTAACGCGCCCGACAGGTTTGGGTTTTGCTCGTCAAAAAGAAGCTCCAGATACTTTTTGCGCAATCGAGAATCGCGGTAGTACTGATCTTTGGGATAGTAGCGGTTGCCTTCGCCGTCTTCTTCGCCGTTGAAGCGCCGAAAGAACTGGTTCACCTGCTTGGTTTCGGCGTAGAGCATGTCCTCACCTCCCAGGTACTCGCCGATTCCCTGCGCCCGAACCGGTTGTGCTGCCGCTAAAACCAGCGTTAGTGCCGCCCCGCCGAGCAGTAGATAAGCAAACCACTGATTTATCTTACTGCTCAGGTCGGTGCCGGTTTTTTCCCTTCCCATAAATTGAATTACGTGGTGGTTTCTGCAACGCGAATATCGCCCAGCAGCACATCCCAGAAGTCGATGGTTCGTCCACCGATCTGGGTTTCTTTCTTCTGCACAAATACGGTGATGTCCTTCTTGGTGGTGTCTTTATACTCCAGGCCATCGTCTGAGCGGCCCTCGAAGCGCTGGTAGATGGTGATCACGCCCACGTAGCTGCCGTCTGGTTGCTGCTCCAGGTCGCTGATGTACTGAATGTCGTACCACTTGATGGTTACCTGGTCGTAGTTTAGCGCCATCAAATGCTCAAAGTAGCGGCGAATATCGAAGTAGGTTACGTCATCAGAGCTAAGGGAAGATACCCCGATTTCGGCTCCAGTGGCGAACAACTCTTCGGCGCGGTCGATCACCCGGTTGGCCTCGGAGAAGGGGGTGTCTTTGTCGCCCACGATGCTGATGTACTTGCTCAGGTCGCGCACCTTTTCCAGGGCGAGTGAGTCAATAGCAATTTTGCGTTCGCGGCTGATTTCGCTCTGGGCCAATACGGGGGTGGCCAGAGCCAGGCTGAGAATAAGTAGTAGGGAGCGCTGGATCATCGGTTATAGTTTTTGGTAAGTTCAACTTCTTTGATTTTGCCGTTAGCGTCAAACTCTAGGTTTTTCACGGTAGCGGGCTCGTTTCGGGTATCTTTGAGGTAATCCAGATACTTTTTGATGGTCGTTGGCTCATCATAATCTACCTGGTCGCCATCCTGGCTAATAATAATGAGCACGGGGGTGTCGGGGGAGGCGAACATGCCCATAGCTTCTCGGATTTTAAAGTTGGCGTCGCTGCCCGAGGCTCGCGCGATGTCGCGCAGGGTGTTGTTCATGCTGGAGGCGTTTACTTCACCGCTACCGCTCGAAGAATCCGTGGTTGCCGTATTTGCCTGGCCAGCCGCGCGCTCTTCGGCAATGGAGGCTTCGGCGCGGTCGATCAGGTTCTGAATTTCAGCGTCTTGCAGATTCATGTCTTTGATACGGGCTACCACTTCTTCTTTCTCCTCCAGCGTCATGCTGCCCTGGTCGTTGATTACTGACAACAGGTCGGCGCGTGCTTTGGCGATGGTTTCGGCCTTGGCGGCGGCCGCGGCCCGGGCTTCTTTCTTAGCTTTGCATCCTCCGGCACCGAAGGCCAAAGACCCTAGGAGAACAAGCATGAGTAGCTGGCCAAGGGCGGCAGTGAAGCGACGCTGGGCCGACGCGGTTGCGTGGTGGTTGTGTTGCATTGTGTTCACAAATAAGCGAGTAGTGGTTGAACAAAATAGATAGTGACAAAGTAAGGCATTCCTTTGATCTTAAGAAAATTTTGTACCAAAGTGTTTTGCTCGAGCAATGTGCCTGACGTTTTTGGGCGGATCGATACCGTTTGGGCGCTAGAACGCATCTGAGTCAAACTGATCAACTGATTGAAACGAAAAACCCAATAGTCAATTCATGGTAATATAAAGACATAAATTCAGACTTTTTGAACACAAAGTTGCTTTGGCCGCGCATTGCGGACGCAGATCGAATTATTTTGATTAAATTATTATCCGCTTACCCCAAATTCTGCATGCTAGCCACCCCCCTCAGTCATACTCCCGGTTCCGGATGGAAAGGCTTGCGCCATTTCTGGAAGAACGATCTGATGGCAGCGTTGAGTGTGTTGTTGGTGGCGTTGCCCCTCGCTTTGGGCATTGCTATTGCTTCGGGCGCGCCGCCCATGGCCGGACTCATCAGCGTGGTGGTGGGGGGACTGGTAACCACCTTTGTTCGGGGAGGACACATTGGCATCAACGGCCCGGCCAAGGCGCTGATTGTGGCGGCGTTAGTGGCCTCCGAGAGTTTGAGCGATGGCCTTGCCTCCGGGTTCCCCTACGTGATGGCGGCCTTTGCTATCTCGGGAGTCATTCACGTGATGCTGGGGGTGTTGCGCCTGGGCAAGTTGGGACACGTTGTACCCTCGGCCGTGATTTACGGCGTGTTAGCGGCTATTGGCTTGATCATCATCGGCACCCAAGTACACGTAGCGCTGGGGGTGGCTTCGGATGCGCATCAGCCTCTGGCTATTCTGATGGATATTCCGCGCAGCGTACTCGCGCTGAACCCCCTAGTGACCATTACCAGCGCGGTGGCCTTATTGATTCTGATTGGGTACCCAAAGATTCAGAACCAATTTGTTCGGTACTTGCCCGCCCCCATGTGGGTGCTGCTCATTACGGTTCCGGTGTTTGCCCTGTTGCAGTGGGGCGCGCCGCAGGCTGGGTTAGAAAGACTGGTTGACCCTAGTTACCTGATTCAGATCCCCAAAAATTTCACCGAAGGACTGGTGTTTCCTGATTTCTCGAAGGTGGATCAACCTATATTTTGGGTGATGGTGGTGCTGATTACCCTATTGTTATCGCTAGAATCATTGGTGAGTGCCAAAGCGATCGACAAGCTGGATCCCTACCGGCGAAAGACCAACCTGAACGATGATCTGATTGGCATCGGTTTGGGCACGGTGGTTTCGGCCATGCTGGGAGGCATTCCGGTGTCCACGTCCATCGTCTGCAGCTCGGTAAACATCAACAACGCCGCTAAAACACGCTGGTCTAATTTCTTTCTGGGCATTGTGGTCTTGGTTTTCGTGCTTGGGTTTCGTCCCTTGCTGCAAATGATTCCGATGGCAGCCCTGGCCGTCATCCTGATCTTCACCGGTTACAAGCTCGTCTCACCCAGCGTATTTAAGAGCGCCTACCACCAAGGCTGGGAGCAGGTGACCATTCTGACCGTGACGCTGCTTGCTGGCCTGGCCTTCGGACTGGTGCCGGGTCTGTTGATTGGGATTGGATTCACGCTGTTGGTGCACTACCTGCGTTCGGGACTATCGTTTCCGCTCTTTATGCGCTACCTCAGGCACCTGTCGGTGAAGGTGGTGCAGGAGCAGCGGCAAACTTACCTGTTCAAACTGAAGGGCGTGATTAATTTTTTCAATATGCTACAACTCCAGAGCAAAATCTGGAAGTTGGGCAACGACAAGCACGTCATTCTAGACTTCTCTCATGCCCGCATCGTCGACCTCACGGTGCTGGAGTACATCCACGAGTACGCCGAAAAATACAGTCAGCAGGGCGGAGAGTTTCACTTCACTGGGCTGGATACGCACGAAACCTCGTCGCACCATCCGCACGCGTTGCATGTGCTACGGGTGCCCGAGCCGCTCAAGGTGCGGCTCACCCGTCGGCAAATGGCCCTCAAGCAGCTGGCCCGCGCTCAGCAGTGGCACTATGACCCGAACATCCACTGGAACGTGAGTCAACTGGATCAGTTCCTTTTTTTCAAAACCCATCCGGTAGATTTCACCAAGAACCAGCTAACGGGCAACTACCAAGACTCCAGTGTTCGCTGGGAGATCTGCGACATTACCCTTAAGAATGCTTTCATCACTTTCGAGACGCACCGTCTTACCGTAGAAGTGCTTTCGCTGCCCTTTGAGGTGCCAGTTTTTTCGTTGGAAGAAGAATCTTTCCTAAATCGTATGTCGTTGCTGGCTGCTCAGCAAGATATTGACTTCAAGGAGCATGAGCAGTTCTCCCGTAAATTCTTGCTGCAGGGTCCGGACGAAACGCGCATTCGTAAGTTCTTCTCACCCGCGCTGGTTCGTTTTTTCGAACGGGGAGACATTTACCATTTAGAGAGCAATGGCCGTCAGATCCTGATCTTTCGGCACCTGCGGTTAATCAGTGCCCAGGAGGTAGAAACCATGGTAGGGTATAGTGAAAAGTTGGTTCAAAAACTTCACGCGGCCCGCACGCAGTTGGTGGACTGAGAATCAACGGTTGTCTCCTACTCATTGCGAAGAGATTTTGCCGGGTCGGTGCGGGCTGCCCGGAACGATTGGTAGCTAACCGTGAGCCAGGCGACCAACAGTGCGGCTAAACCGGATATGACAAAGGCACTAGCCCCAATGGTGATGTGATAAACAAAGTTACTTTCCAGCCATCGGCCTACGAAGATGTAGGCGAGTCCTGCGGCTATTCCAAAAGAAATCAGCACCAAGGAGGTGAAATTTCGAGAAAGCAGCAACACCACACTCCAGGAAGAAGCTCCCATGACTTTGCGAACTCCAATCTCTTTGGTGCGTTGTTCTGCCGAAAAAGCCGCTAGTCCCAACAGTCCCAGGCAGGCAATAATCATCGCTAGCGTGGTGAACACCGTGAACACCTTGCCCAAACGCTGTTCGGCGCGAAACAACTTGTCGTAATCTTCATCCAGAAAGCTATAGTCGAACGGAGCGTTGGGAGCGGCCGCTTTCCAGGCTTTTTCCACCGCCTGCACTGTTTCCTGAGGGTTGCCCGAAGCCAGGCGGATGGATACGTAGGGCTTTTCTCTATCGCCAAAGAAGAAAGCCAACGGCTCCACGGCGTGGTGGAGCGACTCGTAGTTGAAATCCTTTACCACCCCTACTACTTCGTAGGGAATGTACTCTCCTTCGTTGTAGTAGGTAATGAAGCTTCCAATAGGCTCTTCCAGGCTGAATACGCGTAGGGCGGTTTCGTTCAGGATAACCCGGGCCGTGTCGGCGGGGTAGGCGAGCGAGAAGTTTCTACCTTCCAGCAGCGTCATTCCGTAGGTAGCAATAAAGTTTTCGTCTATTCCCATTGCGTTTAGAGAATAATCTTGGTCGCCACCCTGCTTGCGAAAGTAATTCACTTCACTGACCCCCGGAAAAACGGAAGTTGATGCGGATGCTTGCTGCACGGCTGCCATTGTGGTCACTTTTTGCAAAAAGGAGTTGGTGCTTTGCTCCAGATAGTCCGCATTTGACACAATGAGCACGTTCTCTTTGTCAAAACCCAGTTGCTTCGACCGGACGTAGGTGAGTTGCTGATCCATGAGCAGCGTAGCAATGGCCAGGGCAATCGACATCGTGAACTGGAAGACTACCAGAACGTTGCGAATGGTTTGCCCCTTCAAAAGAGACCGTTGCCCACCCTTGAGCACCTCGGCGGGGCGGAACGAGGACAAGTAGAAAGCCGGGTAACTGCCCGCCAATCCGCCCACCACCAGTATACAACCCAGGGTGGTCGCGATCAGCCAAGGTTGAAGTAGCACTGAAAAGGATAAATCTTTGCCCGATAGGGCATTAAAAGGATACAGCGCTAGCCCCACCCACAGCAAGGCCAGCGCGGTGGCCATCACGCTCATCAGCATAGACTCGGCCAAAAACTGCGTCATCAGGGCACCTCGTTGGGAGCCTAAGGTTTTTCTGACTCCCACTTCTTTGGCTCGACTTAGCGAACGGGCCGTAGATAAATTCATAAAATTGATGCACGCCAGCAGCAATATTAGCAGCGCCACGGCCAGAAGAATATACAAATTATCGATGCTTGCGCTTGACGAGTTGTCATATATCCAGTCGGAGTGCAGGTAAATGTCCGTGACTGGCTGTAGCATGAACCGAAACACCTCTTCGGTTTTCTGATTGGCTTCCAGTTGAATGCCACTGTCTTGAATCAGGCTGGGACGTACGTATTTGTCGGCTAGTATTTTCAATTTATCCTCAAAAACCGCGGGCTTTGCCTTTTCATTCAACCGCACGTAGGTGTAGAGCGCGTAGTAATTCCAGTATTCGCCCAAACTGTCTTCGGTAGAGAGCATAGACCCCAATATGGTGAAATCAAGGTGGGTATGCACGGGAGGATCATCCATCACTCCCGTCACCTGAAAGGGGATTTGCGCTTTGCCTATTAACAACGTTTTGCCTAGTGCCGAGTCACTGCCAAAATACTTTTGAGCGGTACTTTTGGTTACTACCACCGTATGTGGAGCTCGTAGGGCAGTGCTGGCACTCCCTTCTAGCAGTTTGTAACCAAACACGGAGAAAAAGCTGCTATCAACGTATTGCCAGTCGTATTCTACGAAAGTTTTGTCCTGGAAATGTACTGTTTCCCACGCCCGATATACCCGCGTGGCGGCTTCTACCTCAGGAATTTCGCGCTGTATCCCGCCCGCCACCGCATTGGCGGTGAGGGCCATTCGGTTGTTTTCTCCTAGGGTATTGTCAAACGAACCAACCCGAAAGATGTGTTCGGCCTGCGGATAAAAGCGGTCGTAGCGCAGCTCATCCACCACGTACAGCAAGATAAGCAGAAAACTAGCGATGCCTAGGCTGAGGCCCAGCACGTTGATCCCCGCGTAGAAGCGTTGCTTACGCAGGTTGCGAAGGGCAATGATCAGGTAGTTACGTAGCATGGTCGCTGTATTGAATATACCAAATACCCAAGATACAGAACCTTGAACGAAATTTCCAAGCGCTTTTTGGTAAACTACTCGCTGCGTAACGAGTCCACCGGGTTGGCCACGGCGGCGCGCACCGACTGAAAACCAACGGTGAGCCAGGCAATGAGCAGCGCGATGCCGCCGCCAATCAGGAAGGTGCTCACTCCCAACGTGACGCGGTAGGCAAAATCATCGAGCCAGCGGTCCATCATCCAGTAGGAGATGGGTATTGCGATCAACAACGCCACCAGCACCAGTTTGGTGAAGTCTTTGGAAAACAGCAGCACCAGGCTGCTTACCGATGCGCCCAGCACCTTGCGGATGCCGATCTCCTTCATGCGTTGCTCGGCGGTGAACGATGCCAGACCGAACAAGCCTAGGCAGGCGATAAAAATGGCCAGCGAGCAGAACACGGTGAAAATGATACCCAACTTCGCCTCTGACTTGTACATATCATTGAAGCGCTCGTCCAGAAACGAGTATTCAAAGGGCAGGTCGGGCACGAATTGCTTCCACTGGGCCTCCAGCGCGGCCAAGGCCGATGGCACCTGGTCGGGCTGCACCCGCAGCGACAGCGCCGAGATGTTACCGTGCAAGGCGATAACCATCGGCATGATCTTCTCGCGCATGGTGCTGTAGTGAAAATCTTGCACCACTCCCACCACGGTGTAGGTCTCGAAGCTGCCGGGAACCTCCCCGAAGGCGCTCAACTCCTGTCCTATGGGATCAGCATCGTCGAAAAAATACCGCGCCGCCGCCTCGTTGATAATCAGCGTGCTGCTGTCGGTGGCAAAATTGCGCGAAAAGTTGCGTCCGCTTGCCAACTGCATGCCCATCGTCGGTAGGTAGTCGTAATCTACGTAGAACCAGGGCATGCTAGTGGTGCGGTCACTGTCGGGGTTTTTGCCCGGAAAAATAGCGCTGTTGTTGTTACTAAAAGCCTCGGCAGGCAAATAACCCGTCAGGGTAGCCGCCACCACGCCGGGTTCGCGCAGGGCCTCGTTCTTAAAGGTTTCGGCCTGGTCGCCCAGGTAGTAGGTGTTGTGCACCACCAGCACGTGCTCTTTGTCGTAGCCTAATTTTTTGTTGTGAATGTGGTTGAGTTGCTGATAAATGACCACCGTGCCGGTGATCAGCACGATGGAAATACCAAACTGAAGCACCACCAAACCACTGCGTAACCAACTGCGGTTGATGCCTCCGGCCAGTTTGCCCTTGAGCACCGCCGCCGGGCGAAAGGCCGACAGGAAAAAAGCCGGGTAGCTGCCCGCCAGCAGCCCGATCAAGATAACTGCTCCCAGCAGCAGGGGCAAGAAGTACCAGGGGTGCAGGTAGCGAACGACGAGTTGCTTATTAGCCAGGTCGTTGAAAAAGGGCAGCGCCGCCTCGGCCAGCAGGATTGCCAGCAGCAGGGCCAGAAAGCTGATCAGCATCGCTTCTACCAAAAACTGACCGATAAGTTGCTGCCGCACCGAGCCCAGGGTTTTGCGAATGCCCACTTCCTTGGCCCGCCCGGCCGAGCGGGCGGTAGACAGGTTCATAAAGTTGACACAGGCAATGAGCAGCACAAACAAGGCGATGGCCGAAAAAATGTAGACGTAGCGAATGTCGCCGTTGGCCTCTATCTCTGCTTCCAAATCAGAGTGCAGATGGATGTCGGTGAGGGGCTGTAGTAAGAACTTAAAATAGTTGCCCCCGCCCAGGAACTCTTCGTAGCTCGTGTTGGCGTACTGCTCGATCTGCGGGGCGGCGTAGGTTTCAAAGGTTTCGTTTAGCTTAGTTTGCAGCGCCGCAACATCGGTGCCCTCACGCAGCAGTAGATACGTGTAAAAATTATTGTTCAACCAGATTTCCTCCTTACTTTCTTCTAGCGAGGGCATCGACAGAAACATGCCGAAGTGAAAGTGCGCATTCGCCGGGATATCCTTAAAAACGCCGGTCACCTGATATGGCTCCTTGTCGCGCCCCACCAGCAGCGTTTCGCCCAGCGGCGGTGATTGCTCCCAGTTGGTGCCGAAATATTTCTCGGCCGAGGTAGCACTGATCGCCAGCGTGTTGGGCTGCGCCAGAGCGGTGCGCGGATTGCCGTGCAACAAGGGAAGGGTGAATACTGAAAACAGCGACGAGTCAGCAAAGGTGACCGCTTCCTCGCGGTAGGCACGCTCGCCGCGATACACCGTGTAGCCGCCCTGCGTGCGAAACCGAACCGCGTTTTCCATGTCCGGGTAGGTTTCCACCGCTGTTCGGGCCAACGGAGCCGGGGCAACTGCACCATTTCCTGCCTTTCCCCCCAGTTGGTAAGCTATCTGTACGCGATGAATGCGATCCGCATTTTCGTTAAAGCGATCATAACTCAGCTCGTCCAGCACGAACAGCGTAATGAGCAGACAGGTGGTGAGGCCGATGGCGAGCCCGAGGATGTTGATTACTGAGTAGAAGCGCTGTTTCACCAGGTTGCGTAGGGCGATTTTGAAGTAGTTCTTGATCATGGGGCGAAGCGTTAGAGATGAAGCACGGATAGTTGTTCCACAACCTGTTGAAAAAGCGTGCCAATCAAAAAAACCGTCTAAACGACTTCTGCAACGGGTAGGCGGGTAACGCTGGTGTTCAGTACCGGACAGTTGGTGTCCGCCAGTGAACAGTAACGTTGATTGCCCCGGCATTTCATAAGTCATCGCTTTTTCTTACGCGTGTACCAACGCCAAACACTCAGCTGATGATCGCGGCGCTACTCGGAAAAAAGTTACCCAGTCACAGTTCCACCCTACTTATTCGGCAAATTATTTAATTGCTAACGAAGCGTACTAGCCAAAAGTCTTCTCAGCAACGCGCGGTGCGCACCAACCCTACACGACCAGCGGAGGCACTGCCACCTCCTGATTTGTACAAGTTACTGCTCCTGGGTAGGTTGCTACTAAATGGCCTCTCCCATGCGCATTTGTTGGTTGATTTTTGCCCTGCTCACAATCGGATCCGTCCGGCTGGCTACTGCTCAATCGTTCGGCAACGAGTGGATTAAACCCAACCAGCAGTACTACAAAGTGACCGTGGGCGAAACCGGCATCTATCGCCTGACCTACGCCGACCTGCAAGCCGCGGGTTTCCCGATGGCGGGCGTGGATCCCCGACGGGTGCAACTCTTCTTTCGGGGGCAAGAGCAAGCCATCGTGGTGGAGGGGCAACAGGACGCCCGCTTCGACCCTGCCGACGCGATCCTGTTCTACGGACGGCAAAACGACGGCACGCTCGATGCCGAACTCTACGTGGCCCCGGAAGCGCAGCCCCACCCCTACCACAATTTGTACTCAGATACCACGGCCTACTTTCTCACCTGGCGTTTAGATGCCGGAATCGGACGGCGGATGGTTACTTTCTCCGAAAACAACGTGAGCAATTTGCCCGCCGAGCCGTTTCATCTCAAGGAAGAAGAGCAACGGTTTGCTACCGAGTTTTCGGCCGGTCGGCAGTATCCGGTAGGAGTAGCCACCAAAATCACGGCGCGCCTCAGTGACTTTGATTACGGAGAAGGCTGGACCGGTACGCGTTTGAAGCAAGGCGAAACGGCCGACTATCCGATTCGGGTGGTTGATCCCGTGCCTTCGGGACCCCGCCCCCAGCTTACGCTGGTGCTGGCGGGTCGCAACAACTTGCCACATAACGTAACCGTGCGGGTGGGCCCCAACGCAGGTTCACTACGCACCCTGACCGACGTCACCTTTAACTACTACGACAGCTACCAATTCACCGAGTCGCTGGAATGGTCTGATGTGGGAGCGCAGCAACTTGTGGTTCGCCTCACCGTGAACGGAGTGAGCGGAAAGGCCGACAACGTATCGCTATCGTACGCCCGCCTGACCTACGCGCAGGTGCCCAATGCTGAAGAGGAAGACTTGACAATGAATCTGCCCGCCAACGCCGTTGGTAAGTCTTTCGTAGCGGTAAACAATCCGCCCGCCAATGCGTCATTGCTAGACATTACCAACCCCAACGCGCCCGAGCAAATTGTAGCTACTAGGAGCGGACAGCTAAGCGCGGTAGTACCCAATACAATCTCTCCCCGCCGCTTGCTGTTGGGTGAGGCGAGAAAACCTGCTGTTCCGAAGAAGGTAGAATTCGCCGCCATTGATCCGACCAACACCTTCTGGATCATTAGCCACGCGGCCCTGCACCAGCCGAGCGGACGATACAGCGATCCGGTGGCCGCTTATCAGGCCTACCGCAACTCGCCCGAAGGAGGCAGTCACCGTGCTCAGTTCGTAGACATTGACCAACTCTACGACCAATTTAGCTACGGCGAGGCTTCTCCCGTTGCTATTCGACGCTTTTGCCGCTACTTGTTTTCTGTAGGGAAGCCGGAGTACCTGCTGCTGATCGGCAAGGGCCTGAACGTCAACTACGATTACCACCGGCGCGACTCTGGCATCAAAGAACCGGTGCATTACGTGCCCACCGGCGGATTTCCGGGTTCGGACGCAGTGTTCACGGCTGGACTGGGTGACAGCGACGGCTTCACTCCGGGCATTGCCACCGGACGAATCAACGCGCGCGATGCGGCCGAGGTGGCCAGTTACCTGGATAAAGTAAAGGAAAAGGAAGTAAGCTCGTTGACGGAAGATTATAAAGCGGCCGACGTTCGGGAAGCCTTGTGGAAGAAACGCTTGCTCCACATCAGCGGCGGAATAAGCGCCCGTGAGTTTGCCACCTTCGGCCGCTACGTGAACGATTTCAAGCAGGTGGCCACCGGCGACTTTTTAGGCGGACAGGTGTCTACACTTTCTAAAAAAACCGACAATGCCACCGAACTGATCAACGTCTCGGAAGAAGTGAACCAAGGCGTAGCGCTGATCACCTTCTTTGGTCACTCGTCGGCCGTGCGCATCGATATTGACATCGGCTGGGCTTCTAACGATGAATTGGGTTACCGCAACAAGGGAAAGTACCCGGCGATCTTGCTAAACGGCTGCAACGCGGGCAATATATTTAGCAGCGCGTACACCTTCGGCGAAAACTGGATCAGCACTCCCAACCGAGGAGCACTGCACGTGATCGCCAACAGCGCCACCGGAATATCCAGCGTTTTGAAGCGCTATTCCGACAGTTTTTACCAAACCGCCCTGGGTGACAGTGGCTGGATCGACCAATCGATCGGGCGGGCAAAAATAGAAGCCGGACGACGTCTGCTAGCCGCCAGCAACTCATGGGAGACGTACCCCGCCCATGTGCAGCAAATGGTGCTACAGGGCGATCCGTCCATCCCGCTGTTTGGACGAGGCTTACCTGATTATGAGATCAGTGACCAACGCCTATCGGTTGAACCGCTTGAACCGGGACCGGTTACCGCCTCTTCCGATTCGTTTGCGGTTGAGGTGGTGGTTCGGAACTTCGGCCGCACCAGTCGCGATTCGCTGGCGGTGCAGATTGATCGTACTCTGGGCAACGGCACCACCGTGACCTACGGGCCGCGGTATTTTCCACCCGTGGCGTTTCAGGATACCCTACGCTTTGTGGTTTCTTCGGCAGAAATAACCACTCCAACCGACCAAAGCGCGGGCAACAACCAGTTTGAGGTGATCCTAGACGAGGCCAACCGCGTTTCAGAGCTCAACGAGGAAAACAACCGCGCCACGCTAGAATATTTCGTCCCGGTAAGCGGCACGGTAAACTTGCTTCCTCATAACTATGCCTTGGTGAGCCAATCGACGGTCGGTCTGCAGGTGCAGCCCGGCAACTTGCCCCAGATGCTGGCCACCGACCAAACCCGCGAGTTTTTAGTAGAATTAGATACCTCAGCCCGGTTTGATAGTCCGCTGAAGCAACAGACCAATCTATCGGCCACCGCCCTGGGGCAATGGTTGGTTAGTTTGCCGGTGACGGTCGACAGCACCGTATATTACTGGCGATCCAGGTATGCCACTCCGCAGGTGGGCGAGGTGGATGAGTGGACACCTAGTTCGTTCACCTACGTAGCCAGCAGCCCCAGCGGATGGATTCAGCGGCAAACCGCGCAATTTCTGGAAGATGAAATAACGGGCCTCACCTACGACGGGCAGTGGCGGTTCACCGAAACCCAACTGAGCGTGGAGGTGAATGCTTACGGCAGCGAGCATCCGAAAGAAGCCCCCTCGGTGCTGGTGAATGACAAAAACTTTATCATCACCGGTAACAGTGGAGAGCGGTGTCGCGACAATTCGTTCAACGGCATGGCCTTCGACCGCAATAGCCTGTTGCCCTACCTGCCGCTGCTGCGACCGGGTTACGACCGCCGAGACCCCAACAGTTGCGGGCCGTTGCCGCAGGTGATCAATACCTTTAGCAACGGGCAGGTCGCCACCGGCGGTTTCCTTGATCAGTTCATCGACCAACTGAAGCAAGGCGATCCGGTATTCTTGTTCTCTATCGGTGAGCTGGATTACGCTGATTGGAGTGCCACCACGCTCGCTAAGCTGCGAGAGATAGGAGTGGACACGGCCGAGATGCAAAATCTGAAAAGCGGCGAGCCGCTGATCATCTTAGGAAGAAAGAATTCGGCTCCCGGCAGTGCCACGGTGGTTCGAGCCGATACCACCGGCGGTCAGTCGGTCATTGATCAAGCCGTAATGCTCAATGAGCAAATCACCGGCCAGTACCAGCGAGGAAGTATTCTCTCAACCCGCATCGGTCCGGCCTCGGCGTGGAGCAGTCTGCAAACCCAAGTAATCAGCGACCCAGCCGACAGCGTGAAGTTGTCGCTGATCGGAGAGGGCGGTGCAGGTCAAACTACTGTATTATTAGATAATGTTCTGGCGTCAACCGTTGATATTTCAACCATAAGCGCGGAGCAGTATCCTTACCTACGATTTCGGTTCGAGACTGAGGATGCAACGGACCAAACGCCGACCCAGTTAAAGCAGTGGCTGGTTCATTACATCGGGATGCCCGAGGGGACGCTGCTGCGCACCGCGGCAGACAAAACTACGCTGGCAGAGGGCGAACCTTTCACCGCAACCTTTGAATTTTACAACGCTTCGGCCTACCACTTCACCGATTCGCTAGCGGTAGCTTATACGTTTACGAACCAAGCTACGCAGGCGGCAGAGACAGATACGCTGCGTATTGCTCCGCTACCGGCGGGAGACACCGCCACGTTCAGCATCACCACCACCACGGTGGGCCGGGCGGGGGGCAACGACTTGTCGGTCAACGTGAATCCGCGCCTGTTGCCTGAACACTCGTATCATAACAACCGGACGAGCCTGCCCAATTTCTTCACCGTCATTCCCGACCGTACCCATCCGGTGCTGGACGTGGCCTTCGACGGCGAGTACATCAGCAATGGTGACGTGGTGTCGCCCCGCCCGCTCATTTCGGTGGTGCTGCGCGACGAAAACCCTATTTTACGCAAGCAGGATACGACGGGGATCAATTTGTACCTGCGCAGAAACGGGGGGGCTGATACGGTGACCGCTGATTTTGAGCGAGTGCGCCTGTCGGCCGACCATGTAACGTTCACTTCAGCGACCGATGAAGATCCTTTCACGCTTACTTTTCAGCCCGACCTAGAAGACGGGGCCTACACCCTGCGCGTGCAAGCCGAAGACGCTTCGGGCAACACTTCGGGAGCGCAGCCCTACGAAATTAGCTTTGAGGTAGTCAGTCAGGCCACCATCACCTGCTTCTATCCCTACCCAAATCCGCTTGCATCCCATACGAATTTCACCTTCACCCTAACCGGAACAATGGTGCCCGAGCAATTAACGGTGCAGATTATGAGTGTGACCGGGCAGGTAGTTCGACAAATTACCACGGAGGACTTCGGAGAATTGCAGTTAGGAAGCGAAAATGTGAGCTACCGCTGGGACGGCCGCGACCGCTTCGGTAACCTATTGCCCGATGGAATGTATCTATACCGCACGGTCGTTGAGGGGCCAACTAACTTTGAACTGCGAATTGCTACCGAAGATCGTTCGGTGAGCACCGGGGTAGGGAAGCTGTTTATTTTGAGGTAAAAGTAATTTTCCTGTCAAAACCAATCCCGGTTGCGCATGTATACGAACATCACCAGCCCGGTGAGTAGCATTGCCCCCAGCGCGATCGGATAGCCCCATTTATAGTGCAGCTCGGGCATATTCTCGAAGTTCATTCCGTAGATGCCCGCTACAAACGTAAGCGGGATAAAAATTGTCGCAATGATGGTCAGCGTCTTCATCACGTTGTTCATCTTGTTGCTCAGATTGGTCATGTACAAGTCCATGAAACTGGTCAGCGTTTCGCGCTGCTGCTCCATAGTATTGATGACGTGGTCGATGTGGCTCGACACGTCACTGAAGAAACGGAGCGTCTGCTGCTCGATCAGTACTTCCTGGCTGGTTAAGGTAGTAAGAGCCTCGCGCAACGGGTAAATATGTTTGCGTAGCTCGATGAGTTGCCGTTTGTAGTGCGTGATTTGCTCAATGGCACTTTCTTGCGGATGATAGATCAGGTCATTTTCCAGTTCAGCCAACTGGTCGCCATATTCTTCGGTGATGGTGTAATAGTTGTCCACAATCACGTCGATCAGTGCGTAGAGCAGGTAGTCGATGCCGCGCTTACGGATGCGCCCTTTGTACGCTTCCAGCCGCTGACGCACCGGCTCAAATACATCTTTTTTACGTTCCTGAAACGAGATAAGGTAGGTTTTCCCCAGAATGAAACTTATGTGCTCTTGCTCAATTGACTGGTGCTTGGGGTCGACACTCATCATCTTGAGCGTAATAAACAAGTAGTCATCATAGTCTTCGTACTGGGGCGAAAGCACGGTGTTTAGAATGTCTTCCATCACCAGGGGGTGCAAATCGAAGTGGTCACCCACTTCTTGAATCAGGTTAGTATTGTGCAACGCGCTGATGTTGATCCAATTGGCCCTTTCCGGGTCCATTTTCGCCAGAATATCGACCAACGACTCGCTCTGAAACTCTTCCAGTTTCTCCTCATCGTAGCGATACAGGTTGATTTCGGGCTTTTCGTCGACGTTTTTTCCGGTGTAGACGAGCGTTCCGGGGGGCAGGCCTACGTTTTGGCTGAGTTTGTAGGTGTTCGGTTTTTTCCCCAGCAGCGGGAGGAAGTCGATCAGGTTGCGAGGGTCAAGTTTCTTAATGCGCGATAGGTTTCGGCGCATCTGGTAACTCGTTTTAGATTTGAGCTTGTTCATAGAGGGTATATGATTTAGATAAGTCCGCGCGCTTTTAGGGCCAGGTACTGATTGATCGTGTCCACCGATAGCCGCTGGGGCGTGGTGAGTACGGCGTGGATGCCGAACTGCTGCAAGCGTTCAACGATCACTTTCTTTTCAAAAATAAACTTTTCGGCAATGGTTCTTTGATACACGTCGGCCACCGTGCGCACCGGCTGCTGCAACAGGCCGTGCAACTCGGTATTCTTAAAGAACAGCACCACCAACACGTGATCGCGCGCCAGTTGGCGCAGGTAGGGCAACTGCCGCTCCAGGGCCGACAGCGACGCAAAATTAGTAAACAGCAACAGCAGGCTGCGCTGCGTGACCCGGCGGCGCACAACCGTATACAAGGCGGCGTAATCAGACTCTTTGTAAGCGGTTTTTTGGTGATACAACGCTTCCATGAGCAGGTACATCTGCTTGCTGCGCCTACTGGCGGGCACCACCGTCTGCACTTGGTGCTGAAACGTGACCAAGCCCGCCTGATCGTCCTTTTTGATGGCGATGTTGGCGATCACCAGGCTGGCGTTGATGGCATAGTCGAGCAGGCTCATCCCCTCGAAGGGCATCTGCATGGTGCGCCCTTTGTCGATCAGGGCGTAGACCTGCTGCGAGCGTTCGTCCTGGTAATTGTTCACCATCAGTCCGCCGCGCCGGGCGGTGGCCTTCCAGTTGATGGTGCGGTAGTCGTCGCCGGGCACGTATTCTTTGATCTGCTCAAACTCTTGGTTGTGTCCCAGGCGCCGGATTTTCTTGATGCCAAACTCAGTCAGTTGATTCGAGATGGCCAGCAGTTCGTAGCGGCGCATCTGGATAAACGACGGATACACCGGTACGGTCTTGTGTTCTGAAAAGCGAAACCGCCGCTGCACCAGCTGCAGGGGTGAGCTAACCAGGGCATTCACCGCCCCAAAGTGGTACTCGCCCCGCTTCACCGGACGCACGGCGTAGGTATGGGTGCGGCTCTCGCCCGGCTTCACAGAAAGTTCAGCGCGAAAATTACGCTCCTGAAACTGCACCGGAAGCTCATCGAGCAAGCGTATAAAAACGGGGAAGCGGTAGTGGTTCTCTACGACAATACGAAGCAGGTTTTCGTCGCCGTTAGAGAGTTTATCGGGAGTGATGCGCTGGCCCGAGACCCCCCGGGTTTGGTAGAGCAAGAACAGATCGATGATTAGCAGCGCCACCAGCACCCAGAACAGCACAAGCGCCATGCCCCACAGTGGAGGCAGACTGTAGCTCAAGGCAAACAAAAGCACCAGTATGCCCAGGGCAGTGAAGAAGCGGCGTGTGAGATAAAGTGAGCGGAAGAATGAGCGCATACCCTAGCCAAGCAAGTGGCGTAGGCGGCAATCTACAAAAAACCGGCTACAACAAGCAACCCGTTAGCGGGGGATAATTTGCTACCGCATCAGCACCACGTAGCCACTCTGCGGACCCTCTTCCGGGCCCAGGTCAACCACGTAGAAGTAGGTGCCTTCGGGCAACTGTCCGCCCCCGACGATAAGGCCTTGGTTGGCCGTGCCGTCCCATACGTTCTGCTGGTTATCGTAGCCCTGGGTACGGTAAACCGCATTGCCCCAGCGGTTAAAGATGGTCACCGAGTTGTTCGGATAGGCGCTAATGCCCTTGATCTCCCAGCGGTCGTTGTTGTTATCGTTGTTGGGAGAAAAACCTTTGGGAATCTCGATCAGTCCGGCCCGCACCTGGATAATGACTTCGGCTTTCGCGCAAAGGTCCGGATCCTGAACGTCGCACACCCAGTAGCTAAACTGGTCGGGGCCGATGTAGTACTTATCCGGTGTATACGTATAGCTGCCGTCGGCGGCTAACGTGACGGTGCCGTGGGCCGGAGCAGCCATCGAGGTAACCTCTCCCAGCAGACCGCCATCAGGATCATAGTCATTGTCCAATGCGTTGCCGGCAGCCACTTCATCGTAGGTGATAATGACCGCGTCGTTTACCGCTACGGGAGCATCGTTTACGGGGTTAATTGTGATCACCACGCGGGCGGTATCGCAGGCAGTAGGAAGCGTTTGGTCGCACACGCGGTAGACAAGCGTATCCCGCCCATTGTAGTTTTCTTCGGGAGTATAGATCAATTGGCCACCGGGCGATAAAGTGGCGCTACCGTGGGCAGGTTGCACGAGCAGCAGTGCGCGCAAGCCGCCGCCGTTGGCATCGCGGTCGTTGTTTAGCACTTGGGCGGACAATACGCTGTCTTCGTCCACCACGAGCAAGTCAGGAGTTCCAACCACGCTAAAGCAAGCCAGATCCAGGACGACTTGCACCGTAGCCGAGTCGGCCGGGCAGGTGACGGTAGCATCCACCACGTAGGTGAATGAGAACGGCCCGAGCCCCTTTTGATCAAAGCTTACCTGCTCAGGATTGCTGATGTCGATGTCGGGCGAGGTGCTACTCCAGGTGCCGGTGGTGTTGTGAGGCCCAACGATGCCACTGTACAAATCAACCGGCAGCGACACGTCACATAGTTCTAGCGTACCGTCGCCGCCAGCATTCGGTGAGTCATATATCTTCAGCGTGATTTCATCGGAGGTGGTGCTGTTGCATACGAAACTTAGGTCGGTGATCACCACGCGATACTTGTTTTCGCTTAGGGTGATGTCGCCCGCAATCCGAAGAGTATCCGACTGGCTTCCTCTGTACGCTGCCCCGTCGGTGACGCTGGTATAGCTAACGCCATCTTCGCTCACTTCCCACTGGTAAGTAGTGTACGGGCGGGTAGCGGTTACATACAGGGCCGTAGCTTCGGAGCCGGGGCAGACCAAAACGGTAGCCGTAGGAACGCTGCCGGAGGGAGATGAGCCAGCCTCTTGAAAGTCAGGAGTGGCATTTTTGTTATTATCTACCGGAGCGGCGTAGTTGCCACCAACAGCACGCCCCTGCGCGTCTACGGTGGGCGCACCGCTACCAATCATGCCATCGTTGTCGCTGTCCGCGAAGCCCGCCTCGATCACATCGTTGCAGCCGTCACCATCGGCATCCAGCGTAATAAAATCGGAGGTGCCATCGGTATTGCTATCAGATAGACTATAGTTGATGTTACCGCTGTCTGTTGTCGTTTCCAAGGCATCAAGCAGACCGTTAGTACCTACTTCTCCGGTGAGGCTTCCATCCGTCGAGGAGACGCTGTGACCTGCTTCGTAGATATCGTAGAGGCCGTCGTTGTCGCTGTCCAGGTCCATTTGATTCGGTACGCCATCATTATCAAAATCACAGAAGGTTTGCTTCACCGCAATGTCATCCAGGGCTACATCATTTCCGAAACCGTCATCCGCATTGTTTTCAATCATAAGTTCAAGGTTGTCTTCTTCAGTGGGGGTAAATTCATAGACATAATTTTTCCATGCATTAGTAGCACCGTCTGGTTCTCGTGCGACCGACCCAGTTCCTACTGAAAATAACGTTACTCCGTTGCGAACGACTGAGACCTTAATGTTTGGCTCTAATCTGCCATTATTAGATGGAATATCTGTATCCAAATTCATCGCCCAGAATGAGATGCGCAACGGTATGCCCGCCTTCACATTGGTTAACTCCCGCTTATAAAAATGAAGGGTGTTGTCCTGTTTAGCGTTAATAATCAGCATTCGGTCCGAGCCAGTGGTATGGTCACCCTGGGTTTGCCAGAGAGAAGCCGCCCAGTTTGCCGTAGCCGTGATGTTTTCAAAAACAGTATACTCTCCATCACCGAGATGATTACCTGCAGGACCTCCATTGGTTCCGTCTTCGAAAAGGTAGTTAATGTAAGGTGAAGCTTGTCTGATTCCTGTCGCCGTTCCAAAATCTTCTGACAGAATAATCTCATCTACCAGAGATCCTGCCGAAGCACAAGCTTGGTTTTCTTCTTCATCGGGGATGCCGTCATTGTCATCGTCTACATCAAGCAAGTCAATAATGTCGTCTCCATCAGTGTCCGGGGAAATACTTACCGAAGCTTCCGTAGAAGACGTTTTCTCGCAAAGGAAGGCTGGCGAGGTAAGAAGCGCCCTATACAGGATACCCTCATCGGAGGCGGATACATTCGCTACTGAATAGTTAGGACCAGTAGCTCCCGCAATATCAGCAAATGTAGCCCCGGCGTCTATGCTTTGTTGCCACTGTATCTCGCTGTTTGTTGCCGTTACTACAACAAATGTGGCGGTTCCACCTTCTGCCACAAACTGATTAGTAGGTTGGGTGGTAATTGGTACAGCGGTGCCCGCTTCGGTGTAATCGTAACTTCCGTTTGTATCTCCGTCGGTTGGCTCACTGTAGCCTCCTTGTCCTTGAATGATGCCAGAAGCTGTAACCGTCGCCGGAGCACTTCCTAGCATCCCGTCGTCGTCGCTATCCGCGAAGCCCGCTTCTAGCACATCGTTGCAACCGTCACCATCGGCATCCAGCACCAAGAAGTCATAGGCTTTAATAAGATCACCGTCGCTGTTGGCTAGGGTATAGTCGATGGTTCCGTCGTTGTCGCCATCTACCGACTGTGGAATACCGAAGGCGTTGATGGGTCCGGTGGGCAATCCGTCGGTATGCGCTACGCCTGAACCGGATTCTACCACGTCGTAGATACCGTCATTGTCGCTATCCAGATCGTACATGTTGGGTACGCCATCGCCGTCGGTATCGTTGCAGGCGTAGATACTGGCAGTAGCCGTGACCTTTCTTAGTTTGGTATTGGTAGTTTGGTTCGCGTTGTATAAATCTAACGTGACCCCTCCCGCATCAGCACAGTCGAATTCAACCGGTCTATAAACAAATGCGTCTGTTCCACTACCTAAGTTTTTGGTTAAATAGGGGATAATATCCTCTCTTACGTCGGGAACGTTAGTATCCAAGAAAAGCTGAACAGAACCGCTGTTTACCACTAGCTCAGCATTTCCTTCGCCTGTCCAGGGAGTCCACCCCACTTCGTTAACCCCTTCTGAGTCAAAGCGCCCTCCGGCTCCAAACTCACAGAAGTCGCGCCAGTGAAGGCCGTTGAAATTAAGCACGGTGGTTCCGTTGATATCTAGTCGTAGCCCATCATCAAATTCTTTGATATCAAAAGCCATAGTGCAAGCGCTAAGGTAGCTTTGGTCGGGGTTAGTGATTTGCGCCTGGTAAGAGATTTGAACGTCGTGGGTGCTCCCGGAGGTCCCCGGACCGCCGTCAACGGTTTTGGTAGTAGCTTTTAACAATCCGCCACCACTCGCGGTAACTGAACTTTGATCATTGTTTTTGATATCGTTGACTGTGAAACTTAGTTCCGCTTGTGAGCCAGTACATTCAAGGCTATCGAGTATCCCGTCGTTGTCGTTATCTAGGTCTATTGTATTACTCTTCGCGTCGCGATCGGTATCAGAAAACGCATCGCGGAAGTCTACGTCGCCGCCGGTGTTCACGTCGTTGTCTTCGTCCGTGAAGTCGTTGACCGGAAAGTCGCTGTAGGTGCCGTTCACGTCGGTGTAGTCGTCGGCGGTTTCGCGTTCGGGAGCTAATCCGTTCACGCCTACGGCCAAACCGTAGCCGCCGCCGGTTTCCCTAAAATCGGCTATCCCGTCGTTGTCGCTGTCGGCATCGAGATAGT
Organism: Cyclobacteriaceae bacterium; assembly: GCA_965217305.1. Lineage (GTDB taxonomy): Bacteria > Bacteroidota > Bacteroidia > Cytophagales > Cyclobacteriaceae > Tunicatimonas. The sequence continues at coordinate 1,043,460 of CBDCHN010000011.1, read as the reverse complement.
CTGGAGTGCCGTCGCTGTCGGTGTCTACGGGGGTTAGTCCGAGGGTGGTGCCCGACTCGTAGGTGTCGGCCAAGCCGTTGTTGTTGTTATCGGACGAGGGCGCAGCGTAGCCTAGCGTGGTTTGCGCCTCGATGTTGTCGGGGATGCCGTCGTTATCGCTGTCCAGGTCGAGGCGGTTGGGCACGCCGTCGCCGTCACGGTCAGGATTACAAGTATACACGTAGCAAGTTTCATCGCTTACCTGGGTGACGGTAGTGGTAAAGGTAATGTCGCTGAGCCATCGGTAAATTCCTTTGCTGGGAGTGCCTCCCCCGCCATCTTGACTCTGCAGGGCAGGGATGATCAGCACGCGGGTTATCTCGCCAGAGGTATTGAAATTGAGGGTATAATTATGAGAACTAGGGGCACCTTTGGGAGTATCTGTAATATCTTTAATAAAAGGTACTAGAATCTCACCGCTTTCAGCATCCATTACCGTCAATCCGCCATCTCTGGCTGAAGCATCGCGACCGCTTTTCTTTTCTATCGTCCAATTCATGTCTACCTCCACGGACTGCACACACTCCGGCACACTAAGTTCGTAGCCCCGCACAATATACTCAGCAGCAGTGGCGGTGCTTACATCACCGCGGGTGGAGCATTCTGTTGGACTAAAGGAGGTGCCAGCGTTGAAAAATATATCTCCACCAACAGCTTGCGACTGAAGCTTAGTGAGTTCAAAGTCATTGAGATCACGGTCTAGTATAGCAGGAGTGACTACGTCTCCGGCATTGATGGTCTGCTCAACCGGAATACATCCTTCTACTGTATCAAGAATACCATCGTTGTCGGAATCCAGATCGGTGTTGTTGTTGGTGGCGTCGCCATCGGGATTACAGTCTTCGCGTAAAACGAAATCATCAAAAATAATCCCTTTGCCTCCACCAAAGTAGACGGCCATGTTGGTGGCATCAAAACCATTGTTGCTGCCATCAAAAATTCGGTGAACATCGGCCACAAAAGTGCCATTGTATTCATAGTCGAACTCAAGCAGCGCTTGCTTGGTGTCAGCCTTCCAAGTAATGCGGAAGCGAACTGTCTTGTCCAGTGATTCAGAAAATTTGTTTTCTCCAAAAGAAGCAACACTGTTGTTTGCTCGCCTGCTGTTGAAATAAAGCTTTCTGAGATGATCATCAAGTCTAAAATGCATGCCTATCCTGGGCGGCGCTGGCTCTTGAGAGGCACTTGGGTCAACGTTACCCGGTCCTAACCCTACAAAGGGAGTGGAGGAAGCCGCGTGAGCGGTTGTGCTGGGGGTTTTGGCCGTTACTTCAAATACTAAGCTGTTGTCAAACAGTGAGGCGTCTTTAGTGCGGATATACTTACGACGATCATTACCCGCCTCTGTGCCCCATTTTGCGTGGTGGTCGGAGTAAGTAATAGTAGTATTTGTAATTGCCGAAGCAGGGGCACTTACCTCCAAGAAGTCAGGCAGTAATTGATCGTTAAAATTCGCCCGGTACGCGCAGTATTCACGCGTGTCAAGTTGGAAACCGGCTATTGGAGTAATGGTGGCATCCAAAGTGCCCACCGTATACTCACCATCCGTAAGCTCACCGTCACTGATCCGGAAAGTGAGCCGACTTTGATTATCAAGCGTTTTATCACCATTAGCTATTGGTATCACTTCATACGTACTACCGTTTTTGCGTAGCAGCACATAATTACTCATATTATTAGAGAAGATCCTACCAGAATGGGCTTTGTACAGGTCAAACCTTATGTCAGCATCCAGCGCCCCGGTTTTGTCTACGTACCAACTACGGGCCCAGCGCTCTTCTACCCCGGCAGGCAGGTTGGTGGTGGCGCTGCCGTGGGAGGTGTTGGCGTGCCCAGCCAGTAGGTAATCGCCATTGTCCAGCGTGGTAGCATCAGCTATTAACTGTAGTGCATCGCCCTGTGCCTGGGTATGTTGGGCATCATTTTCTTTTCCCACCCCAACAACATCATAGTCGAAGTTGCCGTTGGCAGGGATGTCTCCGGCGTAGTGATCGTTGATGATGGCAATATTATATTTAGCACTTAAATAATTTTCGCTTATGGCGACCTGAGCATCATTAAGATAGCCGTCATACATGATTATTTCAGCGATATCGCCGTCTAAATCTTGGTCGTCTTCATATCCACCATCTGGTTGATCTTGCTCACCACCTACAACCAATGTGCCCCCGCTAGTTAGAGGAGATGTACTATATAAGTCACTGCTTTCTGTATTTCCGTCTAAACGGTGTACAGTCGTTCCATCGCTGGCCCGCCATTGCGCGGTAAATATCCTAAATCCACCAGCCAAATTACCGCTGCCCACTTCAATGTTATTTACATAAGTTTTTAGTATACCAACGCCACTATCATTTCTATTAAACAGCAGATATTCATTGTGGGTGCCAGTCACCGCGTAGGACAGCAATGACGAACCATGGGGTTCTAGAGTGTTTTCTTTGGTAACAATGATAGAAGTTACAGCCTGATTAGGCATACTAGTAAAGAGGGGCAGAACCAAACGCTCAGAGTTGCTTCCATCAAAACGTATCACTGAGCGACTATTTAAAGCAGTGGTAACAAAATGGGGTGCATTGGGGCTGTTGGCGGTAGTGGTAAAAACCAGGTTGTTGCCTGACCGGTTTATCCAAGAAGTGATCGTGGTACCATTGGCTACCTTCAACGAGCCAGCGTCTAGCCATACAGCATTTCGAGGTTGGCCTGTGCCACCAGTAGCATTTCCGACCCCGCCGGGGCCAGTTTGCGCTTGGGCAACGCTTGGGAACAGCAGTGAAATCAGGCAAGTTGCAATACCCAGGGTGAATGAGGCATCACAAAAATGAGAGGGACGATAAAGAGAGCGCATACGTACTGAGTTTTACAATAGACTCCCTCTTCGTGTAAGAATGATGCCTTACTGGCCAGCGAACCGCACCTTACATGCCTTTTGAAGAAATCTGCGGGATTTTTTCCCATCAAACGAAGCCAAGAAGCCGCCTTGCGGGGGGAATAACGCGAACGAGCGAAACTAGGACGATCTGGGTAGAAGATTCCGGCGAAGTGCAGCAAAACCTTGGGTAAGTAAGATTGTAAGTATTTTATCCATTTAGGGCGGAGTGCCTGGAGGGTGCTGATTCTTTAATTCACTAAGTATTCCCAAATTGAGACGGAAGCGTACTAAAAGCCCAGATCAGATAGACCCAGCAATCAACTAATGTGGGGGGTAGCGGACTCCCAAAAAAATAGTACTTTTGGCACCGTACCCTAACCTTGATGTCTTTTACTATGAACCATTTTCTGTTCCTAATTGGCGCAGGGCTTCTGCTATCCATTACCACCCCGGCCCAACAGAGCGAGCAGGGCAACTTGGTGATCGAAAACATTCCCGAAGTTCCCGACACCCTGGCCCAGCGCCAGCAGCAGTACCAGAATGTGCGCTCCGCCTCGGTGGCCGACTGGCACCCCGACGGCGAGCAACTGCTCATCAGCACCCGCTTCGGCGAAACCACCCAGTTGCACCTGGTGAGCCAACCCATGGGCATGCGGCAGCAGATCAGCTTCTTCGACGAACCGGTGAGCGACGGCTCCTACTGCCCCAGCGCCGACTACTCTGGCTTTCTGTTCACCAAAGACGAGGGCGGTAATGAGTTTTCTCAGCTGTTTTGGTACGATGAAGAAACGAGCGATTACCGCATGCTGTCCGACGGTAAGTCGGTGAACTACAGCGGTACCTGGTCGAACCAAGGCGATCAGTTTGCCTTCACCAGCACCCGCTGCACCGGCAAGGACTTCGATATTTACCGAACCTCCATGACCAACCCGGAAGAAGCTACGCTGCTGGTGAGCAAGGGCAACGGGGCTTGGTCAACGGCCGACTGGTCGCCCGACGACCAGCGGCTTTTGGTCACGCAGTACCTTTCGGCGGCGCAGGCCAACGTATACGTGCTCAACCTAGCCGACGGGGCACTGACTCCGATCAACGATACCACCCAGGTCGCCTTCTACGCCGGAGGGGTTTGGAGCGCCGACGGATCGAGCCTGTTCACCATCAGCAACCGGGATGGTGAGTTTCGCACCCTGATGCGTTACGATCTGACGACCCAGGAGTTTGCCCCGGTTACCAGTGATATTCCGTGGGACGTAGAAGACGTCGCCACCAATGCCGACCGCACCCGGATGGCCTTCGTGACCAACGAGAACGGAATCAACCAATTGTATCTGCTTGATCCTGAACGGCTAACGTATCAGAAGATAAGTAACCTACCGATGGGCCAGATTTACGGCCTAGTGTTTCACCCCGAAGGCGACCGACTCGCCCTCAGCATCGGAAGTGCCCAAAGTCCCGGTGATGCCTACGTGCTCGATTTGGCCGATGGCAACCGCCTAACGCGCTGGACCAACAGCGAGGTGGGCGGGCTGAACACGGAAACCTTTGTGGAGCCGGAGCTGGTTACCTTTCCTAGCTACGACTCTACGATTCAGAAAGCCCGCCAAATCCCGGCCTTCTACTTTCGTCCGGCAAATGCCAACGGCCCCACGCCGGTAGTAATTTACATTCACGGCGGACCTGAGGGGCAGTACGTGCCGTACTTTTCGTCGTTCATTAACTATTTGGTTAACGAAATGGGCATTGCGGTGGTGGCGCCCAACGTGCGCGGGTCGGCGGGCTACGGCAAGTCGTATTTGCAGCTCGACAACGGTTTCCAGCGCAAAGAGTCGGTGAAAGACATCGGGGCGCTGCTCGACTGGGTAGAACAGCAACCGGAGCTGGACAATGATCGGGTGGCCGTGTACGGCGGCTCGTACGGAGGTTACATGGTGCTGGCCTCGATGGTAGACTACAATGACCGCCTGCGGTGTGGGGTAGACGTGGTGGGCATCAGCAATTTCGTGACCTTTTTGGAGAATACGGAGGAGTACCGGCGCGACTTACGGCGGGCCGAGTACGGCGACGAGCGGGATTCGAAGATGCGGGCGTACTTAGAAAAGATATCGCCCAACAACCACGCCGAGAAGATCAAAAGCCCGCTGTTTGTGATTCAGGGCGCCAACGACCCCCGGGTGCCCGCCAGTGAGTCGGAGCAGATGGTGGAAGAGATCCGCGGCACCGGCAGCGAGGTGTGGTACCTGCTGGCCAAAGACGAGGGGCACGGTTTTCAAAAAAAAGGCAACCGCGATTATCAATACAACGCCATTGCGCTGTTCTTTCAGGAATATTTGCTGGGGAATTAGAACGGTAGGGTCGTTCAATCAAGAATCGTTTGGGCATCATGAATGATGCGTCTACGAGGTTTTATTTTACCAAACAATCATTGTGAAACCCGCTACCCCAACGCTGGAAGCCTACGCTGCCGCGCATAGTACGCCCGAAACCGCTCTGCTGGCGAAGATTCGGCGCGAGACGCACCTGCAAGTGCTGATGCCGCAGATGCTGTCCGGACCGGCACAGGGCGCCCTGCTGGCTATGCTGGTGCGGCTCACGCGGGCCCGAAGGGTGCTGGAGATTGGCACCTTCACGGGCTACGCCTCGCTCTGGATGGCGCAAGCGCTACCCGACGACGGTCTGCTCCACACCATTGATCGCAACGAAGAACTGGAGGATCGGGTGCGGGCTTACTTTGATGAATCGGAGGTAGGGCACCGCATCCACTACCACCGGGGAGAAGCCCGAGAGGTGATTCCTTTACTAGATAAAACTTTTGACCTAGTGTTTATCGATGCTGACAAAGACCACTATCTTTACTACTACAAGTTAATCATTGATAAAGTACGCGAGAATGGACTTATTGTCGTTGATAACGTACTGTGGGGAGGCAAAGTGATTAACCAAGAACCGGATCGAAAAACAAAAGCCATCCGGGACTTCAACGACTACGTGCACCACGACGCCCGAGTGACCAACGTGCTGCTTCCCCTTCGAGACGGGCTACTATTACTGATCAAACAAGACCCTACCAACCTATGACCTTTTATCCGTGCTGCCGGGCCAATTCTTCCTCATTCATCCGCTGCATTGTTGCCACCGTACTTCTTTTTTCGTTTGTGCTGGTTGCCCGGGGGCAGCAGCGGGTGGTGGTGCCCGAGGTAGTGGATTTTGCCAATATGCGACTGGAGCTGTCGAGCGATGCCCGCAAGAAGATCCAGACCGACGTGGACGCACTCACGCGCTACGAAAAGTACTACAACGCCAAGGCAGAGCGCATCAACGCCTACTTTCCGCTCATTGAAGAAGTGCTGCGGGAAGAGGGCGTGCCCGACGACGTCAAGTACTTGGTGATTCAGGAAAGCGCTTTGGTGGGCGATGCCGTATCTTCTTCGCAGGCCGTGGGCTATTGGCAGTTCAAGGAAGGCACCGCGCAGGAAGTGGGGCTGCTGGTGAACGGGGCGGTCGACGAGCGGATGAACATTATCACCGCTACGCGGGGGGCGGCGCGCTACTTCAAGAGCAACAACGCCTACTTCGACAACTGGCTCTACGCCCTGATGGCCTACTACGAAGGGCCGGGCGGAGCACTCAAAAAGGCCGACAAATCAAACTACGGCGCGCGGAAGATGCGCTTGCGGGACAACACCCACTGGTACGTGCTCAAGTATCTGGCGCACAAACTGGCCTTCGAACCCGCCGTGGGTCAACCTATGGACACCCCGGTGCAACTGGTTACCTATACCGAGGGAGCGGACAAAACCCTGGCCGACGTGGCGCGCGAGTTTGACCTAGAGGAAGCGTATCTGGAGCCTTACAACCTATGGCTTCGGCAACGACGCATTCCGGCCACCAAACCCTTTCCGGTGATTGTTCCTCGCTACAACGCTATTCCGGCCGACGATCTGCTGGCCCAGCGCGGTTCGCCCGAGCAGCAAAACGCCGACCGAGACCAGAGCAACCGCAGCAAGGCGCATCCGGAAGCGGCGCGCTCGATCACTCAAGTGGTTGGGCTGAGCAATCCCACTTACTTCGATGAGCAGCGGGATACGGAAAAGTTTCCGGTGATCCAGGAGGGTGAGACCTTTCGAGGCGAAAAGCGATTACTCATTAACGGCATCCCGGGAATCATTGCCAAGAAGGGGGAAGACGTAAGCACCTTAGCGGAGCGGGCGGGCATCTCGTCCAGTCAACTGGTGCGCTTCAACGACCTCACCAGCAAGCGGGCGGGAGTGCAGGAAGGAGAAGGATATTACCTGCGTCCTAAAAAGAATCGGGCTCCGGCCCACTACCACACCGTGGCGCCGGGCGAGAATTTGTGGAGCATTTCTCAGCGCTTGGGAGTGAAACTCAATAAACTCACGCGCAACAACCGCATGAAGCGGGAAGATGCGCTGAAGCCAGGCTTGGTGCTGTGGCTGCGCTTTATCCGTCCGCAGCAGGTGCCGGTTACTTACCGGGCGGTGCCCAACGAGGGCCCTCAACCTTCGCTAGCGCAGCAGCCCGCTGAGTCGCCGCGAGGGTCAGCCAACCCCAACGACTCAGACGACAACTTGGTTGCGGAAGAGCCCGCGTCCGATGTGCCGGTGCTGCTGGCCAATGAGGGGGCAGACTCGCCCCGGGCAGCCGAAACCGAACCAGCCTACGGTGCCGTCCCCGAAGACGACGGGTGGCGGGGCAACGAGGAAACCAGTCGCCGTACGCATACGGTGGCCCCCCGCGAAACGCTTTACGGAATTGCCCGCCGCTACCAACTCAGCGCCACCCAGCTGGCTAGATACAACACGCTGGAAGTGAGTGAACCGCTTCACGTAGGCCAAACGCTGTATCTTACCCCCCCGGAAGAGCAGGCCCAACGGGTGGCGCAGCAAGCGTTGGTGATGCACGAGGTGCAGGCCGGAGAAACCATGTTTCAGATTGCCCGGCAGCACGGGGTCACCATTCAGAACCTGATGGAGTGGAACAACAAAAGTGGGTTTGATCTGGCGGCGGGCGAACAGTTGAAGGTATACAAGTAGCTCATTTGCTCCTCAACTTGGGCGCTGCGTCTGCAACTTTCGGGTAAATATTACCTGTTCTTCAATCTTTTGCGTTCCCGGTTTTTTTTTACTGGATTAAGTATAACCTTCACGGCTAAGAAAATCAATTTTTTCCGACAATTAGCGTCGAGTGGACGCTGGGCTGTTGCCGATGATGCGATGATAGATTTAGTAATGTTGATCGATGACAACGACACTGATAATTTCATCAGCAAACGGATCATCGAGATCACCAAGTTTGCCGAACAGGTCGAAGTAAAAAACTCGGGGCAGGATGCCCTGGAGTACTTGGTGGCACATGCTGACGACGCAAATCGGTTGCCCCGCCTCATTTTTTTAGACATCAATATGCCGGTAATGGACGGTTTTATGTTTCTCTACGAATTTGAGAACCTATCGGCCGTCGTTCAGGAGCGCTGTCAGGTAGTGATTTTGTCTAGTTCTGACAACCAGCGCGACATTGATAAAATTGTGAACAACCAATCGGTGATTCAGTACATTACCAAACCCCTCACTCAGCACGCTTTGGAGGGCATTGATATTAAGGCCTAGTTACATCCGGCGACCCATCTTGAGTCTATTTCTTTTGGAATTGCCGCTTGCTTAGCAATACCTTGTGCGCTCATTACCTTCACCTCTCTATTTATTTGTATGAAACAATGCACACTCACGGCGTTGGGCTGGATGCTTTCCCTGGCTGCTTGGGCCCAGGGGGGGGCAACCGATTCGGTGCCGCAGTACTGGAACGCGGGTGGCTCCTTTAATTCTACTTTTCAGCAGGTATCATCGGCCAACTGGGCGGGCGGAGGGCAGAACTCTCTGTCGCTGGGCGCGGTGGCTAGTCTGTTTGCGGTATACGACGACACGGTGCGGCGGCGCTGGGAAAACAACCTGGAGCTAGGCTACGGCCTTGGCAGAATTGGCGGGCGCGAAAACGCTTTCGTGAAGACCAATGACAACCTGCTGCTGGTGTCGCGTTACGGCCGCAAACTGGCCAAACGTTTCTACCTGTCGGCACTGCTGGACTTTCGCAGTCAGCTTACCCAGGGGTTTCGCTACGAGCAGGTGAATGACTCGGTGCGCAACGCTACCCAGACATCGGAATTTTTGTCCCCGGGCTTTTTGATCACCTCGCTGGGCGTTACCTATTCGCCCACCCGCAAGAAAGTGCTGCTCAAGCGACGGGCCAACGGGCAAGAGGATGAAGATGATGACGCCAAAGACCGCAAGGACAAGGCCCGCGATTATTTTTCGGTGACCCTGTCGCCCTTTTCGGGAAAGTTCACTTTTGTGCTTAGTGATGAACTGCTGGCGCTGAACCTGTACGGTACCGAGGGCCAGAACGTGCGGGCCGAGATCGGGAGCAGCCTCACGTTGGTGGTGCGCAAGCGTTTGGTAGAAAACGTGACCGTAAGTTCTAATCTGAATCTGTTTTCGGCCTACCAGCAACCGGAAAACATTGATCTGAATTCTCAAACCGTTGTGGTACTCAGAGTCAATAAGTTTTTGGCGGCTAACGTGGCCCTGCAACTCATCTACGATGATGATATCAACGTGGAACGGGAAGACGGGAGTATGGGTCCGGCCCTGCAGGTGCAAAACGCCGTGAACGTGGGCTTGTCGTACGGGTTTTAGGCCTTCTATTTCTACTCGAAAATTTCTTTATTGCCGGCTCCTTATCACCAACCACCAAGGCCACCCACCGATGCGCGCACTGCTGTTTTTCCTGATTGCTATAGCGGCGTGCCAATCCGCCCCCTCGGACTTTGAAACGTTTCTGAGCATCCAAGACCCGTCGACGTTCACGCTACTGATCCAAAACGGCACCCTGATTGATGGCACCGGGCAACCCGGCTACCGCGCCGACGTGCTGCTCCGGGCCGATACCATTGCCTTTATCGGCTCAATCGACCCCAGCTTGATTGCGGTGAAGCGCGCCATTGATGCCACTGGAAAAGTGGTTACCCCCGGTTTTATTGATCCTCATAGCCACGGCGACCCGCTCACCACGCCTGGCTTCCAAAACTTCCTGGCGATGGGCGTCACCACCATCGCGCTGGGCAAAGACGGTTCCAGTCCGGCCGTTCCTGATCTGGGCACCTGGATGCAACAGGTGGCCGACACCGTGCCGGGCGTCAATATTGCCATGTTCGTGGGACACGGCACCCTGCGCCTGCTGTCGGGCATCAACTATAATCCGCGTCCCACCGAAGTCCAACTACAAGCCATGGGTAAACTGCTGGCCGACAATCTGGACGCCGGATGCTTTGGCATGACCACCGGCCTGGAGTACGTGCCTGGCTGGTACGCTCCCGACTACGAGCTGGACTACCTGGCGCGCATTGTGGGCGAGAGCCAGAAGCTGATCACCAGCCACGTGCGCAACGAAGACGACGCGGCGGTGGAGGCCTCGCTGCGCGAACTGTTGCGACAGGGCGAACACTGCGCCGTGCACGCTTCGCACCTTAAAGTCGTTTACGGAAAAGGCAGCGACCGGGCCGAAGAGATTCTACAACTGCTGGACAGTGCTCGTCAGCAGGGCACCGTGGTGAGCGCCGACGTGTATCCGTATACCGCCAGTTACACTGGCATCGGTATTTTGTTTCCCGAATGGGCCAAGCCGCCGAACGATTTTGCGCGGGTGGTGGCGACGCGGCGCGACGAACTGGCGACGTTTCTGCGCGATAAGGTAAACCAGCGCAACGGACCGGAAGCCACACTGCTGGGTACCGCTCCCTATGCCGGAAAAACGCTGGCCCAACTCGCCACCGAACAGGACAAGCCTTTTGAAGATATTCTGATCGACCAGATCAAACCGGGCGGGGCGTCGGGAGCCTATTTTGTGATGAACGATTCGCTGCAGGCGCGCTTCATTACGGACTCAACGGTGATGATCTGCTCCGACGGCAGCCCGACGGCGCGTCATCCGCGCGGACATGGTACCTTTGCCAAGATCATTGAAACCTTCGTGGTGCAAGATAGCCTGCTCACCTTACCCGAAGCCGTGCGCAAAATGACCGCATTGCCCGCCCAGACCATGGGAATCGCTGATCGGGGACGCATTGTCCCCGGCATGAAAGCCGACGTGCTGGTGTTTGATCCGGCGCAGGTACACGCCACGGCCACCTACGAAAACCCATTGCAATTGGCCAGGGGCTTCGAGTTGGTTATTGTGAACGGAAAAGTAGCAAAGGAGCAGGAAGAAATTTCAGGCGAGCGGCATGGACGGATGTTGCAGTCGGTTAGTAGATAGTTTGAATGCTGATATACGAGCTCATAAAACTGCCGATCTGGAAAAGCCGCAAGAACTAATCTCACCAAGCGCCACCGCCCCTGTCATCCAGGAAGGACCTTGCTACGACGTGGATCGAAAGCGCGGCAGGGGACCAACAATTCCTCAAACATCACTGCATCAGTTCGTATTTCTTCCTCTTTGAAGTAGCAAGCGGCCGCCGCGCGGATTCCTGCTGAATGACATATGTCTATTATCCCACCTGCCTCTGTCATCCCGTAGGGAACTTGTTACTTATTTATCGTTGATGTATTGACCCACTCAGAATACGATAAAATAAACGTAACAGCAACTCGCTATGAAGACTCTAAATTCTATTCAAAATGAGGCTGACTATCAGGAAGCCCTAAGTGCGGCCTACGAGCTGATGCAAGATTCTATCAAGAAGGGGTCATCCGAAGAGGAGCATCTGTTGCAGTTGACAAGCTTAATAGAAGCTTATGAAACTGAACACCATGCTGTAGATGAACAAAACAATTCGGTAGAAGCCATCAAGTTTCGCATGGAACAAATGAATCTGAAAAACAAGGATGTAGCTCCGATTTTTGGGAGAACGACCCGCGTTAGCGAGTATCTGAACGGAAAACGACCGCTGACTATGAAGATCATCTACAACCTTCATAAGTACCTGGAAATTCCTTATGACCTATTAATAGAAGGGCGAGAGAACTTTGAGTTGGAAGAAGCAGCTAAGAAGGATTTAGAAAGGAACCTAATTGGTGTAGCAAAGTAAAATTAGGATCCGGAAGGAGTTATGAACCTAAGAAAGTGAGACTTTTACGATTCCGGAAAGTAAAGAGTCATCACTGAATTGTTTCCGGAAGGGCCAGGGACAGCCGAGGAATAAATCATTTCATCCAGGTTGTAATAGTTTCTTCCTAACCGCAAGATAACGTAAGCATACCACTTCTGTCATCCCGTAGGGAACTTGTTACGGCGTGGAGCAGAAGCGCAGCAGGAGGCCAATGATTCCTCAAATAACACTACATCAAGTCGTGTTTCTTCTTCTCTAAAGTAACGTCAGTTATTCTAGGTTTCTAAAAATAATACAAAATCAAGCGGCATGTAGCAGTCGGCCACGATCTTCAAAAGCAATGATTCGCGGATGCTGATCGGCAAAGGTGTAAGCCAGCAGGGCAGCAAAGACGTTGCATAGATAGTTAATAGGGGCCCGATGGCGAGTATGCTCTAAATCAATGAGACCTACGCACTGGCCAAAGACTGACTCAATGAGTCCGCGATGACGATGATAATAAGCGTCCTTTTGATGGACAATAGCATCTTTCTTTCCGTTGCGGCGCATCTTGGCCCTTAGGTCTACCCCTTTGCTAAGTAACTCTTCTTTCAGGGTGCTCAAATAACCTTTGTCGCCGTATACTTTTCCTTCTACTTCTTTGAGCAGGTAGTTCAACACCTGGTGATTGTTGTCAGCTACGTTGCCTGCCGTGAGCAGAAAGTTGACTAGCTGTGCTTCCCGGTTGATGACTACGTGCATTTTGAAGCCGTAAAACCAACCTAACGTGCCCTTGCCTTTGCTGGCCCAATCAGCCATCACTTTGTGTTGTGCTTCTCGTTTGATGTGACAAGCTTTCAAAGGTTTGCTGTCAATGTAGTTTTCTGCTAAAGCGGGCTGGCAACGGCTTTTGAGCAACAGATAGAGTTCCAGCACTACGTGCGGGATCAGGGCTACGAAGCGTTCATAGCAAGGGGCATCAGGAAGCCAGCTTTGAAAAGTCTTCAGCACATCTTGACAATAGAAGTATTTGAAGCATTTGCGTCCCGAATGATGATAAGCAATTAGGGTCGTTATGACTTCGCTTCGCGCAAAGCGTGAGTGGAAGGCGGGGACAGGCAGGCCTTGAAGAGCCGTTTGCTGAGCTAAATCCAGTAGGAAGTCATCGGTTTCCACAAAAATTTCCGTTAGTTTTGTTGTCGTCAAGATTTGCATGATTCTTTGTTTTGTACAATGAAGATTTAATTCCACTGCAAATCTTGACTTTTTTACGCTTCTACGCAACTCAACGCCCTCTCATTCAGCAACTTCCAGAATAACTGACGTTAAAGTAGCAAGCGGCCGCCGCGCGGGTTCCTGCTGAATGACAATGTTTTTGGTGGCTGCCACTCCCGTCATCCAGGAAGAGCCCGCACGGCGGCCATCTGCTACGGCGTGGATTAATAGGGTGGCGGAGACTAGATAACGCCTTTGGTTCTGAAGAGCTCAATCAAAGCGCCAGCACTCCTTCAATCTTATGGGCAGCGCGGTACTTGGCCATCACGTCTTCGCTGGAGCGCATCATCACCTTGGCCGTCACGCTCACGTAGTTGCCTTTTCGCGAGGCCTTGGTGGTGAGCTGATTCTTGGGAAACAGCGCAAACACCTCTTCTTCTTTACCGCTGGGCACAATAAATTTGAACATATACAAAGTAGGCCAGCCGTGCTGCTGGTCTAGCTTTTCCTTGAACGAGGCAATATCAACTTTGGGTAACATACAATTCGGTTTAGAAAAATAACACCACAACCGGCGAATGAATTCCCCCTATCCCAATGACGACCACAGGCTGGTGCGCACAATATCGCCCATCGATTCGCAGCGCAAAAAGTCTTCGTTTCGGTGGTGTCGGGCCAGTGCCTGCTTTAACTGCGCCACGTGGGCCGGAGGAGCCAACGTATCCTGGGCCATAGCGTCTAACAATTCTTTAAGCTGGTGCCGCGACGAGCGCAGGCGGTTGGCAATCAGCGCATGTTCTTCTTTCTGGTACTGACGCACACTTTCGGACGTCATCACGCGCAAACCCACCTCGATGAGCGGGTTGTTTTGCTTGTAGTACTGCGGCAGGTAAATGGTTTTGCTCCCCTCATACGATTGCTGATCAAAGTCAATGGCGCGAATGCGATAGTGCAATTCGTCGAAATCAGGAGTGACGTCCACCACGAAGTTGGCCGAGTGCATATCGCCCAGCAGCCGCACGAAGCAGCGCTCGTTGAACTTAACGAATTCTTTAGCCAACCGCGTGAGGTTTTGCCGCTCGTTGTGCAAAAATTCCTTGAAGAACTGCTCGCCCGGTATGCCCGCGATGTGCTCCTCAATCAGCGTTTGGTCGGCCACCGTGTAGGTCAGGCGGTTGGGCGACGAGATATGCTCCAGCTCCAGACCGTAGATGCGCGAGGCGTCGGCGTACTTGATGTAGAAGTAGTCGAAGTTGTCGTTGATCTGGTTCACAATGCGCACTCGAAATGGCCGGGTGTTGCCGTATACGCACAAATCCACCCGATCCACCGACAGGTGTTGCATCACCGAAATGTCGCCGTCGGCTTTCAAGATCGAGTAGATCATCTTCAGGGCGTAGTAGATGCCATCCATGTCCTGCTGCGGGTAAAAAACCGTGACCCACAGCGTGTCGTTGCCCCGATTGTCGTAAAGCGGCACGGTGTTGTCGTAGCGTAGCAGGTCGTGGTAGGTGATCGGCACCGGCGTAACCCGTCCGTGCTCGTGCAAATACTGTTGCAGGGCGGCACTGATGCGGTAAGCAGTTTTCTTTCGTTTGATCTGGGGCATACGCTTGAATGTTGACACGCCCTAAAATCCGATGGCGTTGCCCAAGTTAGTAGAAATTCCAATGCGAATGCCGAAGTCGCGGTACTGCCCGTTATCAAAGCCCGCCACGGCCTCCACCCGGAAGAAACGGAAAATATTGTCAAGGCTGTAGCCCACCTCGGTATAGTGCGGTGAGGCACTGGTTTTCAGGTAGTTGACGAATACATTTTCTTGCAGTCCCAGCAGGCGCACCTCGAAGATGCGGGTGAGCAGCAGCTTGCGGAACTGATAGTGCAGGTGCGCCACCCCATAACGCTCCTGCGTACTGAAAGTATAATAATCCAACAGGCGAAAGCTGCCCACCGGATCAGATTCCTGTACCAGCAACCGGTTGCCCGCAAAGTGGTGGAAATCCATGAAGTACAATTGCTGGTTGTTCAGAAAAGCCCCGGCGAAAAGCAGATAATCCAGGCGACCGCGCGCGCCGGGTCGCCACTGGTGGCGCACGCTCACCTCCAGCAAGTCGTAGTCCACGTCACTGCCCAGCACGTTGGGCAGGCCGGTGCGGTAGGTCAGGCGGAAAAAGGGCGACGAGTGCTCGATGCGCCGCTTCTGGCCGTTGCGCACGTAGTATTTTTGCCAGGGTTCAACGCCCAGGGTCACCGCTCCCCACAGCGCCTGATGCGTAGCAAAGCGGGTGTCGGGCCGCTCGATGTTGGTCGGGGCGTTGGGCGCGAACTCCGCCGTTTCTCTCCGGCGCAGCGAGTAGTCGGTCTGATTCACCAGTGCCCGCCGTTCGGCCCACTCGGCCGTGGCGGTGAGTGTGAGCCGCGGACTGAGCGGCTGATCGAGGGTAAGGCGTCCGTAGTCTTTTTCGTAGAGCCGTACGTAGTTGCGCTTTTGCACCAGCGCGGTGAACGTGTTGACCAACGAACTAATGGGTTCTTGTTCGTTAAATTGACTGACGAACTGCCCGCCCTCCAGAGATACGCTTCCGCTTCGCTCGGCGCTCGGATAGCTGAGGCTCACCGCGCCTTTGCCGATTAGTTTGTTGCGGGCGAAAGCGTAGCGGGGCACCGCCGATATTTCTAAGCGATGCGTGCTATCCAGTTCGGTGCGGTAGGTGAAGGGCACGTTGAAGTGCGCTCCCTCCACCGGGTTAAACCGCAGTTCGCCCAGCGGCGATACGTACTGGAACGAACTCTTCTGTCCCAGGTCAACGGTGGTGCCCAGCAGCAGGCTGCCGACGGAACCGCGCTTCTTATCGGTCTTGTCGTCGTCAGGATTCTCATTCTCTTCGGCCACCGCCAGGCTGTCGAGCTTGCGGTAACTCTGCCGTTCGCGGGTGTTGAGGGGCACCGGCCGCACGGTAGCCCAGTAGGCCGAGTCCTTTTCGTAGGCCAAAGAGTCCACCTCAAAGTTAAAATCAGACACTACTTCGGGAGCCGCTTCCTGCCGGTCCAGTTCTTTCTCGTAGTCGCGCAGCGCCCGTTTCAATTGCTTGCGGGTGTAGCGTTGCTGCTGCTTGAAGGCTTTCGGGTCCGGCGAAACCTCCGCCGTATCGGCGGCCGACTTTTCTTCCTTGGCCAACGCCTTGGCCAGTTCTTGATCCACCTTTTCGTCTACCACCTCAAAATCACTTTCCAGGTCAGGATTCAACTCAATGGCGTAGTCGGCCACGGTGGCCAGGTACTTATACTCCAGGTCGAAGCCCAGCACCTTGCCGGTGACCTCAATGCGGTGGGTCACCGGCAACCACACCGCCTCGGCAATCGGATTATAAATTTGGTTAGCCTGTATTTTGAATCCCTGCCGGTAGGTGAACAGGTTCAAACTGTGGATGCTCCATAAGTCTTCGATGAGAAAGATGTAGCCGTCGAACACGTTGTCGCCGCGGGAGCGGGGAATCACTCGAATTTTGTTCACCGTGTGTCCCCGATCCTCGAAGCTGCCCTCGTAGCGAAAGCGGTAGTAGGCAAAGGCGCGGGGCGAGAGCGGTGAAATGGCCTGCGCCACGGTGGGTTTGTAAAAGCTGCCGTTGATAAAGGGCGTGGGACTGGTGTTGTTGCCTTCGCCGATGCTGCGGATGGAGATCACGCGCTCGGTGACGGTGTTAGGCTGGTCGAAGGTGACCTCGCTCACCGACTCTGACAGAAAGACGGTAGAAGAATCGACACCCTCTTTTTTCATCCGGCGCTCCAGCAAAAAGGGCACGTCCTTCACGCGTCCGGCCCCCTTCACGTAGACCCGGGCGGAGTAGTGCTGCACCTGCAGGCGGTGAAACTTACTTTTGGCGATGGCCTTGCGGATGATGGTGTAGGCCGGATCCTCTTTGCCCGCCCGCACTTCCACCTCGCGCAACTGCACTACCTGTTCGGGCAGGGTAACGTCTAGTTCCAGCCATTTGTCTGCCACGGTCACCGAGCGCACCACCGTGCTGTAGCCCAAATACTGAAACACCAGGTCGTATTGTCCGGGAGCTAGCTTGATTTCGTAGCGGCCTTCCTGGTTGGTGGTGGTGCCAGTTTCCAGTTGCCGGATGTAGATGGTGGTGAAGGACAGCGGCTCCTGCTCGGCGGTATATACGTATCCGCGCACCCCCTGAGCGAAAAGAGGAACGTTGATCAGAAAAAGCAGCGACAAAGCGCCAATTCTCAGCACAGGAGTAGAATTGAAGGGGCAATACAGAATGAACGAGCGGGAGGGAGTGAGATTGTGGCGCTCTGCCAAGTTATAGGTTCGTGGTTCTAGGCTCTGGAGGTTTGCGAACTTAGAACCACGAACCTAGAACCTAGAACCTAGAACCTAGAACCCAGGTTGGTTTTCCAATTTCTGGATTTTCGCTTCCTGTTCTTGGATAACGGCTTCGTATTCTTGGGCTTTGCGCTGCATCTCTTCCTGGGTGGCCTGCAATTCCTCCATGTTCTGACGCATCTCTTCTTCCTGCGCCCGCAGTGCCTCAGTGCCCTCCTGCGACTGGGAGAGCAACTGCTGGGTCTGGGTGTTCATGCGTACGGTGGCCACTGCCGAGGCAATCACCTCGCCCACCGTTTCCAGGAACGTGATCTGGTGGGCAGCAAACGGCTGGAAAGAAGCAATCTCCAGGATGCCCAGCACCTGCCCGTTAAAGGTCAACGGCACCACCAGTAGGGCGGTCGGGGTGGCCTCACCTAGTCCCGAGGTGATCTGCACGTAGTCGGGCGGCACCCGCTTGAGGTGCAAGGTTTTCTTCTCCAAGAACGTCTGCCCCACCAGTCCCTGTCCGGGTTTAACGGTCTTTTCACCGTGTTTCTTCTTGTCGTAGGCGTAACAGGCCGCTAGGCTGAGCGATAACTCTCCCAGTATATCTTCTTGCAGAAAGAACAACGAACCCTGGTTAGCCGCCGTGTAGTTGACCAAGTAAGAGAGCAACTCATCAGCGAGTTGCTGCACCTCTTGCTGGTGGGTGCGGGTAATCTCGGCCACTTTGGAGAGGCCCTCGGTGGTCCACAACCGCTGCCGGTCTTGTTGCTTAACGACCTTCATCTGCTCACGCATCTGGACGAGAGCCCCCGCCAGGTTTTGTTGGTTGTCGGCTTGGTTGTCTTCGCTGAGTCCTTCCCAGTGAACGGCGTAGTTGCCCTGGGCGATCTGTTTGATGAAGGCAGCGGCTTGTTCCAGGCTTTGGATCAGGCGGGTGATTACCCCCTGCTCATCAGTTTGGTCTTGAGCGGCTTGGCTAGCGAACAAATAACGGCGCTGACTATCGGACAAGTCATGAAAGAGTTGCTGGCGACGTTTCCCGGATTTCCAATTCTGAACAATGACAAAAATTAGAGTAGGAATACCGAATAGCAGGAGTAGGCCCTGCATGATAGACGCAATGCTCAGTAGATTCTCGTAGCGAGTCTTCGCCTCTTCGTAGCGGGCTTGTTCGAACGCAAAGGCTTCGGTAGCGAAATCGTTCCAGGTTTTCCAGACTTCGTACCCTGGGTCCTGATTATATATCGCCAACGCCGCCTCGGTGTCACCTTGTTGTTTTAGAGTAATTATCTCTTGCAGTAGATGGAAGTAGCCGACTATTGCCTGATCTGCGCTTACAAAACTCTTCATATTGGGGAAGTTATGCTCCTCAATAAGCAGTTTTACTGTATCCGAGTTGGCCTGAAACACTTCATCCACGCCGTAGTAGGGTTTCAGGAATTTTTCGTCTGGCGTAATCAGAAACCCTCTCAGCCCCGTATCCATCTGAGTCACGTAATAGAACATTTTATTGATCCTGTTGTTGGTTTCCTCTGTCTGTTCTTTCAGATTATTGAAAGACAAAGCTTCGTACTTGCCTAAAAAGGTGAGCAGCGAACTGAGGGCGATTAAACAGATCGTGAGCGCAACGGCAACGTAAATGCTGTTTTTCCGAATAAAAAGGCGAATCTTCATGGAGAAGGGTGATTCATGAAATAGCCCTAAAAGTGTCGGGTTTTGCGGTTAACAAAAAACGAGAGGGGGGGCGAAGCCTACAAGGTGCTTTTTCTCACTTTGCGGGACTGAATTGGGCAGCTGTCATTCACTTTTTCAGATTTTGTGATAACAATTGAAGGAAATTGTGATTCTTGGACAAGGTTAACTACAGTCTTATCCTTCCTATTTGATAAAAATACTGCCAGTTTGCTTTTATACTACATCATCATAGGCTTTCTTAAAGCAGGAGTGCACTTTTCAGCCCTATTTTCAGCCCGAATCAATCACCTGTTGGCCGGACAACGGGACGTGTTTGACAAGATTCGGCAATTTGCCGCTCGGCGAGATTCTACGGTTCCTTGTTTCTGGTTTCACTGCGCTTCGCTGGGTGAGTTTGAGCAGGGGCGTCCGCTCATGGAAGCACTGCGCGCCCGCTATCCGGAGGCGCAGATTGTGCTCACGTTTTTCTCTCCCTCAGGCTACGAGGTGCGCCACAATTATGCCGAAGCCGATGTAGTGAGCTACCTACCCTTCGACGGCTGGCGCAACCCCCGTCGGTTCGTGCGGCTTGTGCAACCTACTGTGGCTTTCTTTGTGAAATATGAGTACTGGTACGGCTACTTGCGGGCGCTCAGCCGACAAGGAGTACCGATCCTCTCGGTGTCCACGCTCCTTTCGCCAGAGAACGTTGCTTTTCGGTGGTACGGAGGCTTTTATCGGCGCGCCATGCGCCTGTTCACGCACTACTTTGTGCAGAACGAAACCACCGCAAGGCTGCTCAGCGGCATTGGAATAGCGCAAGCCACCGTGACCGGCGATACGCGCTTCGACCGGGTGGCCACGTTGGTGGATCAAGCCCCTCAGGTGAAAATAGCTGAAGCATTTAAAAGCGGAGAACCCATCTTTATGGTAGGCAGCAGTTGGCCGCCCGACCACGATGTCTTGCTGCCAGTGATGCGGGAGTTCGCCGACGAAGTGAAGTTTGTTATTGCTCCGCATCAGATAACGGAGGCGGAACTGCTTCGTATCGAGGCCGCCCTCCCCAACAAAACGGTTCGTTATTCACAGGCAATAATAGAAACCGTGGCTAATTACCGGGTGCTGCTCGTGGACAACGTGGGGCTGCTCACTTCGCTGTATCGGTACGGAGAGTTCGCCTATGTCGGTGGTGCCTTCGGCAAAAATTTGCACAACATCCTGGAACCGGCTACCTTCGGCATGCCGATTTTCTTTGGCAACCGCCGTTATCGCTCCGTGAACGAGGCCACTGCGTTGCTGAAACTAGGCGGGGCCTTCACCGTGGCGGATAGCGAGGAGTTGCGCCGTAAGTTTCTAGTTTTTCGCCAAGACGAGGCGCAACGGCAACGGGTAGCTGACCTCACCCGCCAGTTTGTGGCCAAGCACCGCGGGGCTACCGAAGAAATAGTGCAGTACGTAACCACCCATCTACTCCCCTAGCCTTATGGAAGGACTGGTCATGAAATCAACCGGCTCGTGGTACCAGGTACTCGTCGACGAGCACACCTACGCCTGCCGCCTGCGGGGCAAATTTAAGATCAAGGGCCTGAAGGTGACCAACCCCATTGCCGTGGGCGATCGGGTGACAGTAGATATTGAGGACCCGCAGGAGAACACGGGAATAATCACTGACATTCTGCCCCGCGAGAACTACATTATCCGTAAGTCGACCCGCAAAGCGTACCACGGTCATCTGCTGGCGGCCAATCTTGATCAGGCGGTTCTAGTTGCCACTTTGATGTTTCCGCGCACCTCGCTGGGCTTCATTGATCGGTTTCTGGTGTCGGCCGAGTCGTTCCGAATTCCGGGGGTGGTTATCTTCAACAAGACCGATCTGCTGAGTGAAGAACAACACCGTTTGCAAAACGAACTCATGGAGCTTTATGCCTCCATTGGCTACCGGTGCTTGGCGGTTTCGGCACTTTCTAAGGATTCGGTGCCACCAGTTCAGGAAATTATCAACGGAAAAGTAAGCTTGTTCTCGGGCCATTCGGGAGTAGGGAAATCGACGTTGCTCAACCGAATTGCTCCCGACACGGCGCAGCAGCGCACCGCCGAGGTATCGAGCTTTGCCAACAAGGGGGTGCACACCACCACCTACGCCGAGATGTTTCCAGTGAGCCCCGCCACTTTTGTGATCGACACTCCGGGCATCAAAGAGCTGGGGCTCATGGACATCCAGGACGGCGAACTGGGGCATTATTTTCCGGAGATGCGCGATTTGTTAGGAGCGTGCCGGTTTCATAACTGCATTCACGCGCAGGAGCCGGGCTGCGCGGTGCGCGAGGCGGTAGAGCGCGGAGCGATTGATACAAGCCGCTACTACAGTTACCTGAGTATGTTGGAAGACGAAGACAACCGCCGTTAGCCAAAGGTTATTCAGGAGAGGGCAGTATCGCGGGTAGGTTGACCCTGGCCCAGCAAGCGATTAACAATGAGCTTATACTTTCCGGATTGGGCCTTGATGATTTGATCTTCCGTTACGTACGACAGCGTATAGCACGCTTCCGGCCCCACAAACTCGGCTAGTTTTTGGCGTAACAAAGCTTCGTGCTGTCCATCAAACTTGGGGCACACCACTAGGTTGAGATGAAACCTGTCTAGTTCTTCCTGAATAATTTGGGCACGGTTGAGGTAAGGCACCCGGTCAAAAGCTCCCCAGATCATACTCACCCGGCTTCCGTCGGGCAGCAGCAGCACGTCGTCGTTACGCCCCTGGATGGATTTGATCCGTCGGTAGCCAAGCGGGTTGTCGCAATTCAGTGGGTCTAATCGGATCACATCATCGACGCGGTAGCGGATCAAGGGCAGGCTGAAGTTGATCAGGCTGGTACCCACGATGTACTGGTCGTGGTACTCATTGATCGAGTATAGGGGCAGTTCATCGTACCAGCCGTCGGCACTCTGCTCAAGAGCCACGTTGCGTTCGGCGTTGCCGTACCAGTCGACCACTTGGCCAGAAAAGGTTTGCTCAATCTTGGTGCGCTGGTGATCATACAAGGTTTCGGAAGAAGTGAAAATCCTCGGCACTACCACCATTTTGCCCAAGGACTGGAACAAATTAGCCAACGACTCGGCCGAACTGGGGTAAGCGTAAATGGCCTGCGGAGCAAAAGCCCTGATCTTGTCATAATACCAGCGGGCCCGTTCCTCACGCAGGTGGTAGCTAGACAGATAGAGCGACTGGGTAAACGGATCGTAACGCTCGAGCTGATCCCGGCGCAAATCCCCCCGCAACACCACCGTCTTCATGCCGGGCTGGTGGCCGAAGTTGACGCGTTGCCGCCACTGGTAGGCCCACTCTTCTATCATTGATCGGTAGTCGCGGTATACCTGCAATGGCGAGCCCGAAGTGCCACTGGTATACGCTTTCGTCTGGTTGAACCGCTGGCCGATGAACATATCGTTCACGTGGTCGCGCAGGTCCGTTTTGGTGATGATCGGGAGCTGGTCGATATCTTCTACCGTTTGCACCTGGCGGAGGTTCACCCCGGCTTGGTCGTACAAAGTGCGGTAGAACGAAGACTTTTGGTAAGCGCTGGTAACCAGCTTTTGAAACCGTTCGTTGCGCCGACAAGCTATCTCGGCAGGATTCAAATCTTCTTCCTGCTGCACCGTTCGCAGCTTCCGGCGAAAGTAAGCGTTATAGCGTAACTGTCGTTGGGCCCATTGCTTGAGGACAACTTTCATAGGTTGGCAGTTGAAGCGGCTAAATAGGAGTAGCGCAAATAGCGGTTATGCGTGATAAAACCAGATTAATCTTGGTTAACTTATCTGAAATACGCAAAAAGCTAACGGCTAAACAAAAAATACTTAGTAAAAATAAGAAAATGCTAATGCATATGTCTGCCTTTAGACAAAAAATTAGAATCAACTCATCCCCGGTCGCATAGTCGAGGAGACTATTCACCTACGAAATTGAGATGGAAACCGGATGTGGTCGCCTGATAAAAATTAGCTAAGGTCATTAGCGCCGGTAAGATGGGCGGGTAGTAATTACCCTTTCAGCAGATCGACATCCTTAACTCCCTTCAGTAGATGGAGATCAAGACGTACGTCGCTGTCGGCATGAAGCACCGATATGTCGCCGGTGGTTTCGAACACAACCGCCCTCACCTGCTGGTAGTTGAGCACATTGGCTTCCCGAAGTTTGGCCTGTAGGTCAGTCTCGCTCAGGTAGGCTTTGCGAAGATTATCCCGTAAGATATGCTCGCCGTGCATCAATAATATAGGTTGGTTATCCACTGCCTTACTAAACCAACTAAGCTTTCGGCGCAAGAAAGCAATAGCGGTTTGCAAAAAAAACAGACTAAACAAGGCAACCCCACCCTGCAACACTGTAGTAGTTTTAGTTACAATGGTGGAAGCTAGCAGACTACCCACCGCAATGGTCATGGCAAAGTCGAAGCTCGACATTTTAGAGAAGCTGCGCAGTCCGAAAATTCGGGTGTAGATAATGATAAGGGTGTAAATCAGAATGGCTGATACAATGGTGGGAATAACGATGTCGAAGGAGGTAATTATCCAGTCTTTCATGGCGAGGATAGGTTTGTCGAGGTGCTTATAAAATACTGAGGATCGTAAACGGATCTACAGGATAGACCAGTTTTCAACCGGTTGCTATAAATAAAAAGTGCGGTTAGTAGCTTAAAACTGGGTAATCAGCTAATTTTTGGGGTATCAAAATAAAAATTTCTAAAAAGTAGGCAAAGAAACAACCTTACAGTATAACATTCGTATTAGATAGTAATACTATTAAAATTGGGTGTTTAACTTCACCCAGGTGAGTTGTCGATGGCTACTTAGTTCCACTCATAAATCTATAGTTATGCGTCCATCAATGCTAGATTACTGCAAACTTATTTTAGAGAAGGTTCACTTCGATCAGCGGCTGTTTCAAAAGGAATACCTAAAAGCGTTGCGTTGGCTTTCTCACGAAGAACAAAAGTATCTGCAAGAATGGTCGGCTAGTCGATTCAACACTAGGCCGAACTCACTTACGCTCAGCAATGAATGAATTTATTTTTACCCTTACCAACCTTTTATGAAAAACATTGGCTTCACCCTGTTAATAATTGTCGGCTTAGGAGTATTTTCTTCTTTCAGCCTCGCTGCTACGTTGCCCACCTGGCACGTTGCGGCGCCACACCGGTGCGCCATGATTGTGGTGCCTCCCAGCGAACACCCGGTCATCATTCGCGTAACCGATGCCCATCAACAAGTTTTTCTTTTGCTGACGCTTGATGCGCAAAACGGTATTGAGGAAAAAATTGACTTTTCGGCCATGCCGGTTGGTCGCTACTCGCTAGAAGTTCACTACAACCAGCAACCCTTCTATAAAATCGTCCACGTGCATCCAAACCAGGTTGCCGACCAGGATGCCTCAGCCGCGTTTCGGGTAGCCCAGCACTACCAATTCTAACAACCAAACTGCGGCGGGCGGTAGCCCAGTCCATTTTTTATTATTGTCCGTTCAGCAAAGGGAATCGTATGCGTTACGATTCCTTTTCTTCTCGAGCAAATTCATCGTATTCAATAGTCATACTATTAAAAAAGCGGTAGCTTCGCCCCTTGAAGCAACCGTTATGATCCAACTCGTACTCAACGACAAGTACTTTCTGCGCGATCCGCAGCACACCGAACTAGGCATTAGAATTGTCCGCCACAGCATCCTGATGATTGATGAACTGGGCTTCGAGCACTTCACCTTCAAAAAATTGGCGCAGGCCATCGGCTCCACCGAAGCGTCGGTGTATCGCTACTACGACAACAAGCACAAGCTGCTGATTTATCTGATTGCCTGGTACTGGAAGTGGATGGAGTACCAGATTGACTACCGAACCAACAACGTGCCCGACGCTCCGGAGCGGCTCAAGTTGGCCCTGCAAACCATCTGCCGACCGGTGGAGGAGGACCCTACGTTTGCGCACATCAACGAGGCGGTTTTGCACCGTGTGGTGGTGGCCGAATCTAACAAAACCTACCTCACCAAGCGGGTAGACGAAGACAATAAGGAAGGATTGTTCCGGGGTTACAAGGATTTATGCAAGCGGATCGCCCAGATCGTGAGCGAGATCAACCCTGATTATGCCTATCCCCACACGCTGGTGAGCACTGTTTTGGAGGCAGCGCATCTGCAGCCTTTTTTCGCCGAACACTTGCCCTCTCTAACTGAGATCAAAAAGGGGAGCGACGTGCACCAGCAAACCTATACGTATTTGGAAGATTTAGTATTTACGGCGATTCGATCGAAGGCTTAACCAGAATATGCCGGGCGTGAAATTGTTCCTCATCCCGATCGATGAGCTGAATGATATGATACCCAAACGGAGTACGGACAGGCTCGGATAGCTCGCCCAATTCCAATCGGGTTACTGCTTCTTCGAATTCCGGAACAAACTGTCCCCAATCCACCGCTCCTAGATTTCCGCCCGTGACGGCCGAACCTGGGTCGTCGGTATACTTTTGGGCCATTTTGCTGAAATCCGCTCCCCGCAAAATGCGCTTACGTATCTTTTTAGCTTTTTTGAGCGCCGCTTTTTCTTGCTTGACCGTGGCCTCATGCTGGGCAAAAGCCAATCCGCTATAGCCAGCAATCATCCATCCGAGCAGCAGCACCATCAGTAGTTTCATATTTCTCATCTCACATTTCATATTTTACCTAACTCCTCGTTTCGCCAGTAACTCCGCTAAGTTGCAATCCACGCCGGGCACCAGCGTAATGGGCTTATGCCAATCGCTAATGATCCAGTCCTGACCGGCGGTGGCAACCATCACCTTCCGGCTGGCAGTGGTGATCCAGATTACTTTTTCTATACCAAACTCAAGTAGTTTACTGGTTTTCTTATTGAAATAGTCATGCGGTTCGGCAAACCCACTCAAGTCGGCTTTGGTGTCTATTTCGATAGCGATGAGGGGTGGCACTTCCAGATACCTGTCATTGACTGCTTCCAGGGGCAATGTCTCAAGCGTATAAATACCAATGTCAGTAGCTAAATTGTTTTTCTTACTTAAATGAAGCCCAGCTTCATTGGTTGCAATATCGTATTTATCCTCAGCAAGATGCTTAAAGAGAAAGCGTAGTACATCAGAAACGATAAATGCTTGTAATCCACTGCTTCCCATAATACCTTCCAGGGTTTTTTCTTTGTTGAGCACTTCTTTAAATCCGCGATAAGGAATAGGCTGGCCGTCCAGCACCTCGTATACCAAATATTCGGGTATCGTAATGGTTTCAGGCTTTTTCTCTACAATCACTTCCATACTGCTTTTTCATTTAAACTACTAATATGGCAAAAGCGCAACTACCGCGCAAACGTCCATGCTCGGCTGATCACTTCGGCTTGGTCTAGTGCTTCGTATAAATCCTGATCATCTTTAAAAGAAAGTTGCCGGAGCCGAAACACATCTACCTCTACGGTGAAGGTGGATTCTTCAAACGGCCAGGGGTCAATAACCAACTGCTGCTCGTCGCGCTGAAAGATGTAGGCAATTTGCTGATTCGGGGTAGTGGCCAACTCCAGGCGGTTGCCATTGCCGGGCACTTCATCCTTGCACAACACCAGCGAGCAGGCGTCACAGAAAAACACTAAGCGGTACATCTCCTCAGCTTTCTCTTTTCGAATGCCCACGCTACGACGCAGCTTCTGCTGGTAGTTTTGCTGTTCGTCCAGAAATTCATCCAGTTCTCTGCTACTATTCCGCAGCCGTTCATAGAGCGTCGTGGTGTGCATCGAGGTGAGCAGAGCAATCCAGCGCGAGCGATAGCGGGCGTTGTTCACCGTTCGTTTTGCCTGAGGCAGATCAAGTTCCTGGTAGGCAAAGTCGAGCGGCGCGCCCGCTTCGGTAAGGTGCGTGCGCCCCTGCCAATCGCGCTGCCCGTCGTCGTGGTCCACGATGGCCGACAGCACGTCGGTCCAGGGCTCAGGACGCTCACTTGCTTTCCACTGCATGGCAATTTTGCCGGCCAGCAGCGCGTGCGCCCGCTGAAAGATAATCTCCCAGCCCGCTTCTGCCTGGTTCACGATCATAGGTCGGCAAACAATTTACTCACTGATTCCAACAGCGTGGGGTGGGCAATCATGGCGTCGCGCAGCTGCTGGTAGGTCACCCCGCCGATCATCGCAAACAAGAACGCTCCGGCTAGCTCGCCGCCTTCCATGCCCAGCACCGAGGCTCCGAGCAAACGATCATCATCGCCCACCAGCACCTTCATCCGCCCCCGAGTGTCGCCCATTTCCTGAGCGCGGGCCACCTTGCTCATCGGCATCGTGGCCACCCGGTACGAAACACCTTGCTTTTTGGCCTGCTGCTCGTTCAACCCCACCCGCCCAAGTTGCGGGTCGGTGAACACGGTGTAAGTCAAGGGTCGCGCTTCGGTAGTGGCATTGCCGCCCTCAAAGAGGTTTTGCTTCAGAATGATGTAGTCGTTGTAGCTCACGTGGGTGAACTGCGGACCGCCCTTCACGTCGCCCATCACGTACACGCCCGGAGCATCGGTTTCCAGCTTGTTATTGGCCTTAATATGGCCCTTGTCGTCGGTTTTGATGCGGGTGTTTTCCAGCCCCAGTCCTTCGGTGTTGGGTTTTCGGCCGGTGGCAAACAAAATGTGACTGCAACGATGATCTTCCTGGATACCGTCGCCCCGCTCATCCGATAAAACTACATTTTTCCCTTCGCGCCTGATTTTGGTGATTTTACAGTTAGTATAAATGTCAATGCCTTCGTCGGTCAAAATTTTGGTCATCTCGGCGCAGATATCTTCGTCCTCGATGTCCAGAATGCGGTCGGGAGCGTGGAAAATGCTCACCTTACTACCAAAGCGGCGGAACATCTGCCCGAACTCCAGCCCGATGTAGCCGCCGCCCACGATGATCAGGTGCGCGGGCAGTTCGTCTAACTCCATAATGGTTCGATTGTCGTAAATTTCTACCTGATCGAGGCCATCCACCGGGGGAACCAAGTTGTCGGCTCCGGTATTGATGAAGATGCGGTCGGCGGTGATGGTGCGATTGCCGCCCTCGTTTAGGGCCACGGTTAGCGTTTTGTCATCTTCGAAGCGGGCGTCGCCGTAGATAATCTCCAGATTTTTAGTGTTGCCCAGACTTTCTTGCTGGTTTTTGCGGGAGTGGATGACCATATCATCCTTGCGTTTCATCACTTGCAAAAAGTCTACTTCCACATCGGAAACGTGCACGCCGAAGCGTTCGGCGTCGCGGGCATCGTAGGCGGCTTTGGCCGAACCAACGAGCATTTTAGTGGGCGTGCAACCGGTGTTCACGCAGGTGCCGCCCAGGTAGCGCCGCTCGACGAGCGCGGTCTGCAGGCCTTGTTGGGAGAGATATTTGGCCATCGGACTGGCGGCTTGGCCGGAGCCGATGATAATGGCATCGTAGTGTTTTGAATCGGACATAGCAGTAGTGGAGTTGGTCATAAGGGGTTACTACTACAACCGTCTCTCATTGGATATGTTACCTGATTCCCGGGTGAGTTGAGCAGACTAGCAAACAACCTATCGTACGATGGGGCCTTGTTAGCTTAGTGGTAAACAATTGACCCCGGTTGGCGTGTTACTGAAGGAGAGCCAGGGCAATTTGCCACCAACGCTTTTACTTTTTTTCTGTCAACCCATATTTTTTAATTATGAGCAAATCCAACGATGAAGTTTACCAGGAGTTTCAGGACAATGTGAACATGTCACCTTCCGAGATAGAAGACTGGCTGGAGACTGATGATTCCAAGTCC
The DNA here is from genome assembly GCA_965217305.1 of Cyclobacteriaceae bacterium. Lineage (GTDB taxonomy): Bacteria > Bacteroidota > Bacteroidia > Cytophagales > Cyclobacteriaceae > Tunicatimonas. Next base: position 1,014,453 of record CBDCHN010000011.1, on the reverse strand, counting down.
GTAGGCCAGGATAGTGGCGACGGCGAATCAAAAGGAAGAAAGTCGGCCAAGAAAATTATTGAGATCAAGCGGAAGAAGAAGGGCGACCTTACCGACGCCGACTACGACCATATGCAGAAGGTGAATTCGTACGTGAGCAGGCACCAGGCGCAAAAGCCATCGGGAGATACGGAAGACACCAACTGGGCGTATAGTCTTAAAAACTGGGGGCACGATCCTTCTAAGTAGTTCTAGGTTCGGAGTTCTAAGTTCTGGGTTAAGAAGTTCTAGGTTCGGAGTTCTGAGTCTATAGAACTTCAGAACCTAGAACAGCGAACCCAGAACCTTTAACTTCGACGGAGGGCTTTGATGTTTTCGCGCGCGCGTTCGTGTACCCGGCTGCTGCGCTTGGCCTCTTTCCTCACCAGCTTGTAATAATCGCGGGCCTTTTTGTTTTCTCCCTGCTTCTCGGCGATCTCGCCCAGGTTCAGCAACGAATAGTGGTAGTAGCCCGACTCGTCGGCGTCTACTGCTCGCGCGAAATCAACCGCTCGCTGGTAGTAGGTTTTGGCATCGTCTAGTTCACCGCGCATCTTGTAAATCTCGCCCAGGAAGAACCCCGCATAACGTCCGCTGGTGGCCTCGTAGCCGATCATTTCGCTGTCGATCCGGCCAATAATGGCCAAAGCCTGGGCTTCGGCCTCGCGGTGGCGTCCGCGGGAGTAGAGCTGACGGGCGTAGTAGCGGTGAAAGTAAGCGTTATCCGGAAAGGTCTGGTACAAGTACTCAGAGATGCGAAAGGCCTCGCGGGGGTCGTCTTGTTCCTCGGTGAGGATGCGCATCAGAAAGTACTGTGCCTCGGTGCGGGTGTAAAACGCGTTGTTGGCCACGGTTTTAAGCTGCTTAATGCCCAGCTCTTTATCTCCATCGGGGAAGAACATCAGCACGGGTCGCAAAATGGCGTAGTTTTCACTGATCCACTCGGCGTAGTAGTTATACAGCCCGTCGCCAAACAGCAATTCGGGGCTGAAGTCCTCTTTACCTTTGCAAATCTCGAGGTATTTGAGCGATGTTTTGCCCGCTCCGGCCGCCTTGCGCCAGTCGCGCCGTTCGGCGTGCAAGCGCCCCTTGAAGGCATAGGCGGCCGATAAGAAGAAGGCCGATTCGGGGTCTTGTTCGTTTTGGTCCAGCATACGCTCGGCGTAAAAGGTGGCTGTGTCCATGTAGGCCAATAGCTGATCGTCGTAACGGGTTTCGTAAATATTAGGGACGATCTTCCACCACTGGCTGAGTCCGAGCAAAAAGTAAGGAAGCGGGTGGGTGGGATGCTCCTGCTTGATCCAGCGAAACTGTCGTTCGGCGCGCGCGAACTTGAAATTATACATATCGTTGACCGCCTCGGTGGCCTCGATCTGCATATTCATATCAAGCAACAGCGGCTTCGGTTCCGGGGCGGTGGCCGATGCGGACGTTTGGGCTCCCGCAGACTGCCCTCCTAGCAGGCACACCGCAACCATAAGACTGGCGTATCGTATCATAATCACAACTTCTCAATCCAGTAACCAACCAGCGGACTATTTATTTTACGGATCAGACGAAATAACCGCCCCATGTAAGTTTATCAGGCAGCAAAAGGTTCCCGCACGCTTCGTTCTGTCTGTCCGCTTATTCATCGCAAACCTTTCGTTATTAGAATTATATCATTAACTTTGCCGACTCTAAAGAAAAGCGGGGGTAGACGTGACAAATTTACAAGATTTCGCCATTGATATTTATAAGCTTACCAACAAAGTTTATGCGTATCAATACGCCATTGACGAGTCGTTTTTTGCTCATTTTGAGGGAAACCAGCTAGAAAAGGGACAGTTAACGGCCAACGTGACGTTAGACAAGCAGGAAACCCTGATCATAGCCCGGTTCGTGATCGATGGCACCCTCACGCTGGTTTGTGACCGAAGCCTGGAGGAGTTTGATTACCCCCTCCGTACCGCGCAGACGTTAGTCTATCAGTACGGAGAGGAAGAAGAAGAGCTAACCGATGAAATCATCGTAATCACCCGGCACACGCAGCAGATCAACGTGGCTCAGCCGATCTACGAGTTTGTGGCGCTGGCGGTTCCGATGAAGCGGTTGCACCCTAAATACGCTGACGACGATCAACCTTTCGTGGAGGGGGAGATTGTTTTCTCTTCTCAGTCCGAACCGGGCTCCGACGTAGCAGCAGAAACAATCGCCGACCCGCGTTGGGAGGCGCTTAAAAAATTAAAAAAAGAATAACGTAGACATCACCAAAGCTCATGGCACATCCCAAACGGAAAATATCCAAATCGCGCCGCGACAAACGCCGCACGCACCTCAAATCCACCCCCAAGCAAATCACCGTTTGTCCCACCACCGGCGAGCCGCACATCTACCACCGTGCGCACTGGTACGACGGTAAGCTCTATTACCGGGGCAAGGTGGTGATGGAGAAAGAAGAGGTCGCCTAGCGTATGCGAGTAGCCCTAGACGTGATGGGCGGTGACTTCGCTCCCCAGGCGACGGTGGGCGGAGCCGCGCTAGCCGTCGATGCTTTCTCGGAACACGACCAGTTGGTGCTGGTGGGCGACGAGGCGCTTATCGAACCGGCCCTCCGGCAACAAGGAATCACCTCCTCACGCATCCGGATCGCTCACGCTTCCCAAACCATTGGGATGGATGAGCACCCGACCAAAGCGTTTAGCCAAAAGCCTGACTCTAGCATTGGAGTGGGCTTCAAAATGCTGGCCGAAGGTGCTATCGACGCGTTCTGCGGGGCGGGCAACACCGGGGCCATGCACGTGGGAGCCATGTTTTCGGTGAAACCTTGTCCCGGCGTGCTCCGTCCCGCCATTGCGGGCTTTGCGCCGCGCGAAGACGGTAGCTACGGGGTGATCCTGGACGTGGGCGCCAACGCCGACGTGAAGCCCGAAATGCTGGTGCAATTTGGCGAGATTGGCTCCCTCTACGCCCAGCACGTGTTCGGCATCGCTCAACCCAAAGTGGCCCTAATCAACCTCGGAGAAGAAGAAAGCAAAGGAACCGTAGTGACCCAGGCGGCGTATCAGCTGTTTAAAGAAACTTCGCGCATCAACTTTGTAGGAAATATCGAGGGTCGTGACGTCTTTTCTTCGAGGTCCGACGTGATGGTCTGCAACGGTTACGTGGGCAACGTGATCCTGAAAATGGCCGAATCCATTTACGACTTGCTGCACAAACGGGGTTTTTCGGATTCCTTTTTCACCAAGCTCAATTACGAAGCCATCGGCGGCAGCCCTATCCTAGGGATCAACGGCAACGTCACCATCGGACACGGGGTGTCTAGCGAAGTGGCCATTAAAAACATGCTGCGGCAGGCGATGCAGATGGCCGAATCCAATATTCATTTGAAAATTCGCGACGCTTTCGGTAAATAGCATCCGACAATATTCTGCGGGCATGACCAAAATAAGAGCTGTGATTACCGGAGTGGGCGGATACGTGCCGGACTACGTGCTAACCAACAAGGAACTGGAAACCATCGTCGACACCTCGGACGAGTGGATCACTACGCGCACCGGAATCAAAGAACGGCACATCCTGAAAGGAAAAGACCAGGGCACCTCGGTGCTGGCCACCGAAGCCGCGCGGCAGTTGCTGGCCAAGACCGACACCGCGGCGGCCGACATCGACCTGATCATCTGCGCCACCACCACCCCCGATATGTCGTTTCCGGCCACGGCCAACCTGGTGGCCGACCGCATCGGCGCGGTGAACTCGTTTGGCTTCGATTTGCAGGCGGCCTGCTCGGGCTTTTTATACGGACTCACCACCGGGGCGCAGTACATCGAGGCGGGTACCTGTCAAAAAGTGATCGTGATCGGAGCTGATAAAATGTCATCGATCATTAACTACGAAGATCGAAGCACCTGCATCATCTTTGGCGACGGCGGCGGAGCGGTGCTGCTCGAACCCACCGAAGAGCCCCTGGGCGTGATGAACGCGATTCTTCGTTCGGACGGCAGCGGAGCCAAGCACCTGCACATGAAAGGAGGAGGAAGTATGCGCCCAGCTTCGCTGGAAACCGTGATGGCCAAAGAACACTTCGTGTACCAAGAGGGCGCGGCGGTGTTCAAGCACGCCGTGAAACACATGAGCGAGGTCACGGCGCAGATTATGAAAAAAAACAGTTTGACGTCGGATGATGTTGCGTGGTTGGTGCCGCATCAGGCCAACATGCGCATCATCAACGCTACTGCCGAACGCATGGGCGTGGGAAAAGACCGGGTGATGTATACCATTCAAAAGTACGGAAACACCACCAGCGGCACCATTCCCCTTTGCCTGTGGGACTACGAATCAAGGCTTAAGAAGGGCGACAACCTCATCCTGGCGGCCTTCGGGGGCGGCTTCACCTGGGGCTCCCTTTACATGAAATGGGGATATGATGGACAGCATTAGTAAAGACGCGATGCATCGCGTCTCAACGACGCATTAATCGCGTCTCTTCCGATAATGATATGGCAACCACTGCAGACTTTAGAAACGGCCTTTGCATGGAGTATAACAACGATTTATACACCATCGTAGAATTTCAGCACGTGAAGCCCGGCAAGGGCGGTGCTTTCGTGCGCACCAAGCTCAAGAGCCTCACTTCGGGTAAGGTGATCGAGAACACCTTTAACGCCGGAGTGAAAATCACCACTGCCCGCATTGAGCGCCGACCCTATCAGTACCTCTACAAAGACGACCTGGGCTATCACTTTATGGATAGCAACACCTTTGAGCAATCTGTCATACAGCAAGAGCAGATCAACGCTCCTGAGTTTTTAACCGACGGGCAAGCGGTAGACGTGATTGTGCACGACGAAACCGAAACCATTCTGGGCTGCGAGTTGCCCGCGTTTGTGGAAATGACGGTTACCTACACCGAACCCGGCCTGAAGGGCGACACGGCCACCAACGCCACCAAACCGGCCACCGTGGATACCGGAGCCGAGATTCAGGTGCCGCTGTTCATCAACCAAGACGAAAAAATTCGAGTAGACACCCGCACCAAGTCCTACTCCGAACGCGTAAAATAACTACCCGCCCCTATGGATTACCAAGAAATTCAATCGCTACTGGACTTCATCGCCAAATCAGGCCTCGAGGAGGTGAAAATAGAGACCGAAGAACTCACGCTGAAGGTGAAAAAGAGCATGCCCGCCAAGGTTCAGCAGAACATCATTCAAACTCCCGGCGTGACCATGCCCCACGATTCTACCGGTTTGGTGGCCCCCATCTCTCCCAGCGTTAGCTATCCTGCCGCTTCGGAAAAAGCCTCTGACCCCAGCCGCGACGGCGCGGCCACCCCTTCGGAGAAAAATCGTTACGTACCCATCACCTCTCCGATGATTGGCACGTTCTATCAGGCCTCTAGTCCTGAGTCAGATCCGTTCGTGAAAGTGGGCGACCGGGTGAGTGCCGGGAAAACCGTTTGCGTGATCGAGGCTATGAAACTCTTCAACGAAATAGAATCGGAGATTTCCGGCACCGTGGTAGAAATACTGGTCGACGACGCTTCGCCGGTGCAGTACGACCAAGCGCTCTTCCTGGTAGACCCTTCGTAAAATCAGTATTTTGGCTGTTCCGCCAGGCGATACCATCCGATAGCGGAGTTCCGGCTTTGCTACCCAACCCGTCACGTCCATGTTCAAAAAAATACTTATTGCCAACCGGGGCGAAATTGCTCTTCGCGTCATTCGCACCTGCCGCGAGATGGGCATCCGCACCGTAGCGATCTACTCCACCGCCGACCAGGACAGTCTGCACGTTCGCTTTGCTGACGAAGCCGTGTGCATCGGCCCCCCTCCCAGCCGACTTTCTTACCTTAACATTCCCAGCATCATTGCGGCGGCCGAGATCACCAATGCCGATGCCATCCACCCCGGCTACGGCTTTTTGTCAGAGAATGCCGAATTTTCGCGCATCTGCGACGAGTATCAGATCAAGTTTATCGGCCCATCGCCCGAGATGATTAACAAGATGGGGGACAAAGCCACCGCCAGAGCCACCATGCAGGCGGCGGGCGTGCCGACGGTGCCCGGTTCCGACGGGCTGGTGGGCACCATCGACGAAGGACTGGCCATTGCCAAAAAAATTGGCTACCCGATTATTCTGAAGGCCACCGCGGGCGGCGGGGGCAAAGGCATGCGCATCGTGCACGACGCATCCGGGTTCAAGAAAGCCTGGGACGATGCAAAGCGCGAATCGGGCTCGGCCTTTGGCAACGATGCCTTATACTTAGAGAAATTTGTGGAGGAGCCGCGCCACATCGAGATTCAGATCGTAGGCGACCACACGGGCCGGGCTTGTCACCTGTCAGAGCGCGACTGCTCTATCCAGCGGCGGCATCAGAAGCTGGTGGAAGAGACGCCTTCGCCCTTTATGACACCCGAGCTGCGCGACAAGATGGGCAAGGCGGCCATTGCGGGGGCTGAAGCCATTGGCTACGAAGGAGCGGGCACCATTGAGTTTCTGGTAGACAAGCACCGCAACTTCTACTTCATGGAGATGAACACCCGCATCCAGGTGGAGCACCCCATCACCGAGGAAGTGACCAGCTACGATCTGATCAAGGAGCAGATCAAGGTGGCGGCCGGGATAGAAATTTCGGGCAATAATTACTATCCAAAGATGCACGCCATCGAGTGCCGCATCAACGCGGAAGACCCCGCGCAGGGCTTCCGCCCATCGCCCGGGCTCATTACTAATTTGCACATGCCCGGTGGCCACGGGGTGCGCATCGACAGCCATATTTACGCCGGTTACACCATTCCGCCCAACTACGACTCCATGATCGCCAAACTCATCGTGAGCGGGCAGTCGCGCGAGGAAGCCATTACCCGCATGAGCCGGGCGTTGCAGGAGTTTATCATCGAGGGCATCAAAACCACCATTCCCTTTCACATCAAGCTGATGAACGACCCAAAGTTCAGGAAGGGAGACTTCACCACCGCATTTATGAATGACTTTGATCTGTCGGATATCAAGGAGTACGAGCAAGGGTAAGGCTCGTGTGATTTTCTTTGCTGTAACCGATACTACTTTTGTGTTGGTTTGTCCCGGTCGGCGGCAATCCTTTCTAACTGTTCCACATCATCTTTATCCTTCCACCTTCCTAGCTGCTTCTTTTCTGCAATCAGGTCGTCCAGAAGCGTGAAAGGTACGCACCAGTAACCGTCTATTGATCAGCCGCCACGTTATCAGCCAGCGTAAGCCGCTGCCCATCCTTGAGCAAGCGTTGTTTGAGGGCTTCGTAGTCCACTTCTTGCACCGCCACCTTGTTGTTGATGGCCTGCACGGCGGCGGTGGCAGCACTTTGCCCCAGGATCATAAACACCGGTTCCATTCGGATTGATCCGAAGGCGATGTGCGAACTGGAGGCGCAAACCGGCACCAGCAGATTTTCGCACTCTTCTTGCTTAGGCACCAGCGCGCCGTACGAGATTTCGTAGGGTTCGGGCACCTTGGCCCCGATGTCGCCCTCGTTTTGCACATAGTCATCGGGTTTCACGTAGCGCTGCACGTTGTGCGAGTCCATGGTGTACGAACCCATACCGACCGAGCGCGGTGTTTCTCGCTTGTCCAGGATGTCGTTCTCAGTCATCACGTAGTCACCAATCATCCGGCGCGCTTCGCGCACGTAGATCTGGTGCGGCCAGTGGCCGTTGTCGGTAAACTCATCTTTCGCTAGCCCCCACCGGTTCATCTCCTCCCGCACCTCGGCAGGCACCCGCGGGTCGTTGGCAATAAAGTACATGAGTCCCTTTTGGTAGGTCTCGTGCTGTTGGATAATCTCTTTGCGGCGTTCGTACGAAGCCTCGGGGTAGTCGTAGTTCATGCCGATGTTGTCGGTGCTCACCGGGCCGTGGTTGTTGGTGTCGGTTTTCCGATTCGGAATCATATCGAACTTATTAAAGGTTTCGCGCCAACCGCTATCGAACACCCGGGCCAGCAGTTCGTACTGGGTAGAATCGTAGTCGTCGGGGCGGGGAAATGCCACCCGGTTGTCGGGATGGTTGCTCAGGCACATCCGAAAGCAGTAGGCCTGGATTTTGTCGTCGCCCGCGCCGTAGTCACCCGGATATTCGGCCGAAACCAGGGGCAGCAGCCCGCTGGTTGAGTCGTCTGGAATCACGTAGGGGCTGATATTACCTTTAAAGTGATGAGAATGGTGCAGCACTCCGGTTTGCACGCCGTTCCACTCCTCGTCGTAGATGCTGGTGGCTTCCCGGCCCACGTGGTAGCTTACGCCCGCAGTGGCCATCAAGTCGCCCTCGTAGGTGGCGTCGATAAACATTTTTCCGCGAAATACTTTTCCGCTCAGCGTGGTGAACGAAACGATCCGACCGTCTTTTGTGATTACGCCATTGTCACGATCCAGCCACTCGTCGCGGTAGAGCTCGATGTCGTTTTCGGCCACGAAATCTTCAAAAACTTGTTCGGCCACATGAGGCTCAAAAATCCACATCGTTCGGTTGGCCCCGTCGATGGCCGGGGTGCCCTGCCCGGTGTTGCCGTAGTCTTCTTTCTCTTCCCACCGCCACGCCTCGGGTTGCTGGTAGGCGCGGTAGATGCGCTGGTAGAACTCGCGCGACAAGCCACCGATCACTTCCTTATTGCCCGTATCCGTCCAGCCCAACCCCCCGGCCGAAAGTCCACCGAGATGCTTATCGGGCGATACCATGATAACGGACTTTCCCATCCGGACCGTTTGCACCGCAGCAGTGACGGCCGCGGTAGTGCCTCCGTAGACGATCACGTCGGCGGTGTAGGCCGATTCGTCAGTGGCCGCGTTCGGCGGACTGCTGCACTGGGCGAAAGAAAGGATGCCGACCATCAAAGCAGCGTACCAAGGGATTTCGGGTAGGTTTCTCACAAGTAGGGAAAATTAATGATTAGTAGACTGACTGACTGCGTTAGAGGATACTTTGGTAAACTGACATGGGCTTGTGAGGGCACAAGTCCGGGGTAAAGGGTATGGTTATTTTGCCCCGGCATCGTGTTTCAGAACCTGCTGGTCGATCTTCAGCTGCTTCCGCAAATCCGGATAGCTAACTTCTTGCACGGTCTGTTGGCTATCAATGGCCAGTGCCGCGGCGGTGGCAGCGGACTGCCCCAGCACCATAAACACCGGTTCCATCCGGATGGAGCCGAAGGCAATGTGGCTGGCCGACAGGCACACCGGCACCAGCAGGTTGATGGCATCTTCGGATTTGGGAATAATAGATCGGTACGAAATCGGATACGGCGGAAACCCACCCACCTCTACGTTGCCCTCGTTTTTCACCATAGCGGCTCCGTCTTTTTCCACAATAATACGCTGACAGTTGTGCGAATCCATGGTGTAGGCCGCCATCCCTATTGGGTCTTCCGCCGTTTCTTCGCCCACGCAGTGGGCTTGCGTCATCACCTGCTCACCGATCATCCGGCGGGCCTCGCGCACGTAGAGTTGGGGCGACCAGTGACCGTTGGCTTCGTACTCATCTTTGGGATAACCCCAACGTTGCACCTCCTGCTGCAATTCAGTGGGCACACGCGAATCGCTGGCGTAGAAATAGAGCAATCCTTTAGTATAGTCTTCATGGGCCTTGATGATTGCCTCGCGTTCGGCGTAGCTGGCTTCGGGGTACGCATGGCTTTCGTTGATCATATCGGTAGAGAAGCCACCGCGGTTGTTGATATCGGTTTTGTTGTTGGGCATACTGCTCCAAATGAAGTACTGGTTGATGTCTTGTTTGGTGGGCTGAGCCACAAACAGGCGGGCCAGCAGTTCGTAGCGCGTAGCGTCGTAGTTATCCGGTTTAGTGATCGGCACTTGGTTTTCTTCCTCATCGGTCAGACATATCCGGAAGTTATAGGCCTGCACCAGCGTGTCGCCGCTGCCTCGTTTTTTCAACTCGTTTGAACTGATGCCCCACAGTAGGCCACTGCTTGGGTCACCGGGCGTAGCGTAGGGATCCACGCCGTCGGGAAACTGGTGGCCACCAAGCAACTGCACCCCGTTGTAGGTTTCTTCGTACACGTCGTTCGCTTCGCGGCCCACGAAGTAATTTACCCCGGCGGCGGCCATTAGGTCGCCCTCGTAGGTGGCATCAATGAACACCTTGCCTGTGTAGGTTTTGCCGTCTTCCGTCGTGATTTGCGTAATTCTTGTCCCTTCTTTTTTGACCCCGCCCGCTCGCTCAAGCCGGGCGCCGCGTACCAAGTCAATTTCTTCGGCCGCGATCATCTGCTCGTAGACGGCTAGCGCCGCCGAAGGCTCAAAGGTCCACATGGCGTCTTCTCCGGCTACGGTGCGGGTTTGTCCGCCGTCGATGTATTCGGACCGTCGCTGCCATGCCCAGTTGGATGAGTCGTCGTAATGTTTGCGAATGTTCTGATAAAACTCCCGAGAAATACCTCCGATGGCCTGTTTGTTGCCAATGTCGGTTTGGCCCAACCCGCCGGTGGTGAGTCCGCCAATGCGCTGGGTAGGTTCAAGCAACAGCACCGATTTGCCCAGGCGCGAGCTCTGAATAGCCGCGGCGATCCCACCGGAGGTAGCTCCGTAAATGACGATATCATGTTCAGATGACTGTGCTTTAATGTAAGGATTGAAACAGGCAATAATAAGGCAGGCAAGCCACAAAAAAGTGGTTTTCTTCGGATTTAGCTTCATTTTTTGGCTACTTGTTTGTCACTTAGGGTAAGCTGCTGTTGGTCCTTGAGCAATTGCTGTTGTAGTTTTTTATACTTCACTTCTTGTACGGCCACCCCGTCTTCTATGGCTTGTACAGCGGCAGTGGCCGCGCTTTGTCCCAGGATCATGAAAACCGGCTCCATCCGAATAGAACCAAACGCGATGTGCGAGCTGGATACGCAGACGGGCACCAGCAGGTTTTCACATTCTTCCTGTTTGGGTAAAATAGATTCTAGGGGAATTTCATACGGGTGATGATGCGCTAAGAAATTACCTTCATTTATTACCTCTCCTTCTTTTGTCACAATACGCTGGATGTGATGGCTATCGACCCCATACGAGCCAATACCGATGGAGGTCTCCTTGATCGTATCTTCCTGGCAATCCTGCTGAGTCATCACGTACTCGCCAATCATACGTCGGGCTTCCCGGATATATACTTGCGGAGTGATATGCTTGTTCTGCACAAATTCATCTTTAGGATACCCATACCTGAGCATCTCTTGCCTCACGCTTTCCGGTATGCGGGAGTCGTGCCCGATAAAGTAAAGTAAGCCCTGAGTGAAAACGTAATGGTCGCGAATAATTTCTTCCCGTGTCTGGTAATTTCCTTCCGGATAATCCCAGTTGGCACCAATGTAATCGGTAGAGAACGGGCATCCGTCGTTGATATCTGTTTTCTGGTTAGGCACCGGCGATATCTTAATCAAATCCTGGAGCACGAGGCTGTCTTTGGTGGCCATGTAGCGGGCCAGCAGTTCGTACCTTGCCGGATCGTAGTTATCGGGTTCTTCCATAGGAATCCGGTTGTTTTTATCCGTAGTAAGACACAGCCGGATATTATAGGCCTGCACTTTATCATCGCCTGCTCCCGGCTCGCCCATCGCTACCTCTTGTATACCAAACAAAAGATTGCCGTTATCATCGTAAGGATTTACCTCCTTGCCGAAATATTTCTTAGGTTGCCGGTAGCCTACCTCCTCTCCCAACACGCCTGCCAGGCTCTCATGGTACTGGCTCTTGGGTTCTCGCCCTACATGGTAGCTCACTCCGGCCTGGGCCATCAGGTCGCCTTCATAGGTGGCGTCGATAAACATGTTGCCTGAGTAAATGCTGCCTGATTCCAGACGGATGGCCTTGATGCGGTTGCCTTCTCTTATCACTCCCTCATCCGAAAGCAATCTTTCGCCCATCAACACTTCTATAGCGGCTTCTTTTAGTATGCTTCTAAAGACGCTATCGGCTACGTGGGGTTCAAAACTTTTCATAAATTGTTCACTCCGGCTCATAATACTTTCCCGGAAGGGATCATCTACTTTCCAGGCACTTTCTTTAGAGTAATGATCGCGAATGCGGCTATAAAAATCTGCTGCCAACCCGCCAATGGTTTCTTCTATTCCGTAATCGGTCCATACCAATCCGCCGGTGGTCATCCCTCCCAGGTGCGAGGAAGGTTCTATCAGCAGTACGGTATGGTTCATCCGGGCTGCCTGGATCGCAGCAATGATCCCTCCCGAGGTGCCTCCGTAGACCACCAGGTCATAAGAGGTTGTTGTGTGTTTTCCACTTTCAGAAGGCTGGCAGCTCATGCATAGAAACAGAAGGCTGGCCTGGAGTAGTAATCGTGAGTAATGCATATAGGTAACGTTAATAGCCCGGATTCTGGTCGGCCTGCGTTAGGGCTTCGTTGTTATCAATTTCTTCCTGCGGGATGGGCCAAAGCAACACCCGAGGATTGTACTCAAATCCGGAAGCAATCAGCAGTTCTTCTACCCGATTGTAGCGCAGCATATCGAACCAGCGCTTGTCTTCCAGCAGAAACTCTTTTCCTCGTTCGTCAAAAATAATGTTCAGGTAGGCTTCCGACGATAGGCCAGTTGCAAAATCCACCGAGGGGTCAGGCGTGTTGATGTCCTTTCGGTAGGCCCTTCTCCGAATCATATTGATGTATTCTAATCCCTGTGCCGACAAACTACCGTTACCGCGTAGTTCCGCTTCGGCGTAAACGTATAAGGCGTAGGGGTACCGATACACCGGGAAGTCGTTTCCATGGTCGCCCTGTGCTTCCCGGTCGATGTATTTTTTGAACAAGATGGGTTCGCTAGCAGTCAGAAAAGCGGAATCTTCCGGAGTGGAATACAGATTCAAATTCCGTCGCCGGTCGTTGGCATCCCAGGTAGACAGAAACGAATTGGTGTTGCCCAGAATTGTTCTGAATCCGGCGGATGAATAGCCAGCGTTGACGTTGTGAATATAAACCGGCAGCGAACTACCCAACCCTTCAATGCGTGCAAACTTGATAGAGAATACGTCTTCTGAGCTGGTTTCTTGATTTACGTCGTAGACATCCGATAACTCAGCCTCTAGTGAGTATTCACCGGAGGTGATCACAGTTTCGGCCTTTTATCGGGCTTCTTCATAACGCTCCAGGGTCAGGTATACGTCGGCCAGCAGCAGTTGGGCTGCTCCGACCGTGGCCCGAAACAGCTCAGTGGGCGCGGTTTGCTCAGATTTTAGTTTCAGTCCGGCCTCAGCAATTTGTAAGTCTTCGATGATCAATCCGTAGATTGCATCTACCGGACTGCGGGGAAAGGAGAAGTCAACAATTGCTGCGATCTCTTCTTCTTGCAACGGCACCGGTCCCCACAAACGCACCAAGTTGAAGTAGTTGAGAGCCCGCACGAAGTGGGCTTCGGCCAGGGTGCGAGTTTTTAGGTCTTCGCTGATTTCTATCATTGGAATTCTGGCGATAGCGGCATTGGCCCGGTTAATAGATAAGTAGGCCAAGCGCCATATACCAGCAATTCGGTCGGTATTCTGGGGGTCTAACTTATACACTCCCGGGGGCTGGTGCGAGCCTCTTCCCAAGCAGTATTCAGCTTTCATTTCCACCTGCACGAAAAACTGCTGACCATAGTAACCACTGGTGGCAAGCGGCTCATAGGCAGCATTTACCACGGCAGTAGCATCATCTTCGGTTTGGTAGAACTGTTCCTCAGATAAAAAGTCAATTGGCTCTTCATCCAGGTAGTTTTCGCAGCTCATAATTAATGCGAGTGGCACTATCAGTAGTATCTTTTTCACCGTTATTGCTTTGAGATTCATATTCTTATTATTAAAAGCCGAGATTAATACCAAACGTGTAGGTTCGAGCCGCTGGGTAGCTGGACAAATCTAACCCAAGACGCAAATCTGATCCCCCCCCTCGGGTGTTGACCTCAGGATCATATCCAGTGTATTCGGTGAGCGTGAGCAAGTTTTGAGCGCTAGCGTATATCTTCAGTTTACGTAACCAGGATACTCCCATAGTGGCCAGCGGAAAGCTATACCCTATCTGTATATTTCTTAATCGTAGGTATGAGGCATCTTCTACGTAGGTATCGGCTCCTCGAAAATTTATTCCTGAGCGAGGACGAGGATAGCGGGCATCCGTATTTTCAGGAGTCCAGAAGTCAGTTACTTCCACGAGTTGATTATAGCCTCGGGTCAGCGAGTTGGCATTGCGGAAACGATCCAGGCGGATCACGTCCACTCCCTGCACACCCTGAAAAAATACGTTGACATCAATTCCTTTGTACGAAAAGTTAGAATTTAAACCGTAAATAAAGTCTGGGAAGAAGTCGCCCAAAATAGTCCGGTCTTCGTTGTTGATCTCGCCATTGTTGTCCAGGTCGCGGTAAGTGATATCTCCGGCTTCGTCTAGTCCCGCTTCAACGAAACCGTAGTAAGAAGCCAGCGGCTCACCTTCCCGGACAATATGAAACGAACCCGCTGAAGCCCCTCCTGGCAAACTCTCGGCGAAAACATCATTTCCATCTTTGAGACTTACTATCTCATTGCGATTGCGCGAAAAGTTAGCCTCCACTGACCACTGAAATTCACCAACCAAAATATCGCCTCCTAATCCCAGTTCTACTCCAGTGTTTCTGAGCTCTCCAATATTTTGGATCACGCTGCTAAATCCTACCGAAAGGGGTAGTTGGACCTGGGCCAGCAGATTAGTTGTGTTTTTCATGTAATAATCGGCGGTTAATCGTATCCGCTCGTCTACAAATCCCAGGTCTAGTCCTATGTTAGTTTGGGCGGTCACCTCCCAGTCCAGTTCCGAACTGGGCAAGTTCAGGGGGGCCAGTCCTACCACAATCTGCTCACCTGAAGAGAAGGTATTGGAACCAATGCGCTGTTGCGACAGGTACGAGGGAATCCGGTCGTTGCCGGTCTGTCCCCAACTGGCGCGTAGTTTCAGATTAGAGAGGGCGTCAAAATTTGCCAAGAAAGGCTCTTCGCTCACCCGCCATCCTAGGGCAAACGACGGGAAAAACGTCCAGCGATTCTTCTTAGCCACGCGCGAGGAACCGTCGTAGCGGCCGGTAACAGTAGCCAAATACTTATCCTGAAGCACGTAGTTGATTCTACCCAGCACCGATTGCTGGCTCCAAATAGCGCCCCCAGAGTTAGGAACGTCAATCGTAGCTCCCGAAGCAAGGTCGCCAGTTTCTAGTGCGTCGGTTACAAAATCTCGAGAACCAGCGTTGAAGAAACTGAATTCATTACGCTGTGAGGTGAATCCAGCCACCGCATTAATAGAGTGGATTCCGAAGGTCTTACTATAATTAATAATGTTTTCGTTAAGAACATCAATCGTTTCCCTATTTTCTATAAAAGCCACCCCATTGACATTGTTGCCCGGAATAGTTCGGCGGGTATAATTGTCCCGGCGGCTATTGGAGTAGTTCACCCCTAGAGAAACTTTAGCGGTAAGCCCTTCCAGTAATTTATACTCTCCGTACATCACGTTAAACAAACGGGTGGTCTTCGCTTCCCGTTGCCGCTGCGTGATTTCGGCTACCGGGTTGTTTATGGGGTCGTTGAACCCGTTGTATTCCAGAATGTCCATCTGGGCAAACGCCCCGTTTTCCCGCACCGGCCGGGTAGGATACGCTGACAGAGCAGAGGCAACGGGGCCTTTATCCTGACCCTCCGGAATATCGTTCTCGGTTACCCGGCTGGCCTGAAAGCTGTTCGAAAGCTTGAAGCGTCCGATCTGCTTGTCGATATTAGCCCGTACGGTTCCCCGCACGAAGTCGGTCTTCTCTACAATTCCGGTTTGGTCAAAGTAATTGGCCGAAACCAAGTATTGGGTAGTCTCATTGCCTCCATTAACCGACAAGGCGTAGTTTTGGATAGGGGAGGTTCGGAAAATCTCATCCTGCCAATCGGTATCATAAGTAAGATTGTTGAGGTCGGGGAAGGGCACTTCGGTGCCGCCATCGTTGAGTACGCGGGCATTAGCGATTTCGGCGAACTGCCGGGCGTCCATCACGGCGATGGTGTTGGCTACCTCTTGAACACCGTAGAAGGCATCAAAATTAATGGCATCGCTGCCTTTGCTGCCTCGTTTGGTGGTGATGATAACCACGCCGTTGGCTCCGCGCGAACCGTAGATGGCGGTGGCGGAGGCATCCTTTAAGATTTCAATGGATTCAATGTCGTTGGGATTGATGCTGTTGAGTCCTACGCCGCCGATAAAACCATCCACTACGTAGAGCGGGTCGCTGCCTCCCAGCACCGAGTTGGCGCCGCGGATGCGCACGCTTAGTCCACCTCCGGGCGCATGAGAATTCTGGATGACTTGCACACCGGGGGCCCGCCCCTGCATAATCTGCTGCACGTCGTTGACGGGCAACGCCGTAATTTCTTCCTGCGAAATAGAAGAAACCGAACCGGTAAGATCGCTCTTTTTCACCGCTCCGTAGCCTACTACCACGACTTCAGAAAGCGACTGAATATCCGGAGCCATCGCCAGATTGATTACTGTTTGGTTGCCAATCGCTACCTCCTCGCTGACATAGCCTACCGACGAAAATACCAGCGTTTCGGTATCATCGGGGGCGGTGAGTTGGTAGTTGCCATCAATATCGGTGACAGTACCAATGGTGGTTCCCTTCACCACGATATTCACACCCGGCAAGGTTTCGCCAGTGGCTAAGTCCGTCACCTGGCCGGTGATGACTTGCTCGGTCGTTTGCGTGAGCCGGTCTGGTAACGTTTCTATCGTGCCTGGGGCATCAGAATCAGCTATAAATCCCGTGTGATCAGGAGCGCGAGGGGCTACTTTCTTTACTGAGGTGTCGCGGACTCTGTTTGGTTGGATGACGTATACATTATCTACTTTAGTGAAAGTCAACTGCAGGGGGCGTAGAACGCGTCGCAACGCCACTTCCAATTGGTCGGCGCTGTCTTGCGACGCCGCTACGGTTTTATCCGTCAGCAAACGACGCTCGTAGGCAAAGTTGACCCCATACTGTTTCTCCAAACGGTCTAATACCTGCTCTAGCGATTGCGTAGTCTGTTGGTGCGCTGCGTATGTCTGCGCCGCCGCCGGGTGGTTGTGCGCTACCAGCTTTTGGGCTTGGGCTTCTCTTGCCAAGCAACCCAGCGCCAGCAGCATTCCCAGGCATTTTGTGAGCAATAGATTTAACTTCATGTGACCTTTGGTTAAGTGATACGATTAATGGTTTCGATTTTGGAAGATAAGCTGGTTTCCTTGCTGAACGATATCAATGCCGAGCGTCTCCTCTAAGATGGTGAGCAGCACGGCCAGCTTCGTACTCGGAATGGTTGCGGTGATTTCTCGGGTGAGCAGCGCAGGTGAAGCGATGGTTACCTCCTTGCCGTAATTATTCTCGATGAGGTCTCGAATATCCTCCAGGGCCGTATCTTCGAACACGTAGCGGTTTTCACGCCAAGCGGTGTAGACTTCGGCATTCGCTTTGGTCTGCGCCACCCGGTTAGTTTGGGTTGAGTACTCTACCAGTTCTCCGGGGGCCATCGTTACGTTCACCGTGTTCTCGGGATTGTATAGTTGTACTTGTCCTTCGGTGAGCATCACCTGCACGGCTTCTCCGCGTTGGTTGACGTTGAACTCAGTTCCTAATACTGCAATCTTTAAACCTTGCGCGTCGACGGTGAATTTAATTGGGCTACCCGCTGAGGTTTGTCGTTTTGTTACCTCAAAGAAAGCTTCGCCCTCCAACTGCACCGATCGAGTCTCGGAACCAGCTTTTGTCTCCCACGCATCGGCGTACGAAAGGGTAGAGTTTGCGTTAAGCATTACCAGCGTGCCGTCCGGAAGGATCAATCGCTTCGTTTCGCCGTAGGTGGTCGTATGGGTGATTTGGGGAGGGGGAGCAATAATCTGCCAATAAAGGTAGAGGAAGAATGCCACTCCCAGTAAACCGGCTGCCACAAGAACTATCTGTCGAAGTTGTAGCGTATGAGCGTTTTTCGAGTATGCCATGCGTTGTGGCCAAGCTGTTTGCCCTTTATCCTGCGTAGCTTCGTGAATTGCTTCCCACGCAGCAATAAAATCGGCATTGTCCCGCGGTTCGGGGCGAAACTTCAGGGTTGTGACAATAGCACGAGCCTGGTCCACGGTTTCCTGCTGACTAGGGTGCTCGCTCATCCATTGCTCCCAGAACGCAAGGTGTACCGGTTCCGGTTGAACAACCCACTGCTGAAAGAACGGGTCTCGTACGAACTCTTCCACGGAGAAGCTACGGTAGTCAGGCATTGTAGATGATCTTTATCTACTAATGACCGGCCTCAAGCAAACCTCATCACTTTTGGAAAATTTATTTTAAGAAACTTCAGGCAGGATGCAGAGAAAGAGCAGTCTAGAAGAAAACCAGCGACAGCGCCGCGCGTTTCAGATTTTGCCGGAGCACTTTCATCGCCTTGGACAAGGTGTTGTACACGGCCTCCTTGGAGATTTGCATGGTGGCCGCAATTTCATCGCTGGTAAGTTCTTGATAAAACTTCAGTTCAACTACTTCTCGCTGGCGTGCTGTTAGCAGTTGTAGCAAAGCATGGTGAATTTTTTTTCGCTGCGCCTGACTCACTTCTTCCTCGACCTGATCATCTTCCCAGGGAAGTTCAATAGCAACTGCTTCACTATTAAGTCGCGGATACGGTTCTGTGGCCAGTGCTCGGTATAGCTTATACTTGAGGGCATTGATCAGATAAAATTGAACGGAGGAAGTATTTGACAAGCGCTCTCGGCTGTCCCACAGCTCGATAAATAGGTCTTGAATAGTATCTCGTACCAGTTCCCGGTCGCTGCATATCTTTCTACCATAGTCTAGCAGGTAGAAAAAATGGCGCTGGTAGATAACTGCGTAAGCCTCCTGAGAACCTGCCTTGAACTGACCCCAAAGCGAATCAGATGGTGAGGTGAAATTTTTACTGGCTAACTCCCTGGCGTTCATGCTACCTTTAAAAATATGGTATAGGTAGGCATCAAGGTATTATTATTTTTCAAAATACAGTAAAAAAAGACGGAGAAGTTTTTAAGGGGTGCATATCAAAATGTCGCTAAGCGGCTCTGAGGATTTGCTGTAGTTGTTGCCATCGTCCGCTCATGTTGAGTACCCTAAGATTGAGCACGTTCTGTGCTCCCCAGCGCGACCATCTCTGCCCCGAACGTTTGAGTCGGCTTTGTACTAAGGTGCGATGAGCCGCTTCAATAGCTCCCGAACCAATCTGTAAGCCAGCTTTCCGATAAGTAGGATAGCACATACGGTAAGCATTAGTAGTGTAATAGTTGAGCAGTTTTTTACGCGCTTTTTGTTGCGCACTGTTGCCCTGGGGTAGGGCATGAACACGTTCTATGAGAGCTTGCCCCCCTTCGTTGAGCAGGTAGGCTGACCACTGCTCAAAGCGTGACTGATGGTTTTGTTTGCCATAGTAGCCTTGCAAAAAAGCACTCAAATATTCTTTGGCATGGAACAAATCTAGAATTAGGGTAGCCTTGGGATAGTGCGCATTTACCCAGTTAGCAATCCAGGGGGCACCATCGGTGAGGAAAACCAAGCGCTCGTTCAAAGATTCATAGCAATCCACCAGGAAAGCCATCTTGGTTTCAAAATCAGTGTGGTTACCTAAGTGGGCGGCATAGCAAGAACTGCGGATCATGCCGCGCGCTCTACTCTCCAGCATACAGTCCGAGGCCCGGAAAGTGCGGCCTACCTTTACTTCTTGCCAGCCAGATTCTCGGGTAAACATCATGCTACCGTCTACCTCAGCATAGACTACTTCACCCTCACCGACCGGCTCAGGGACTACCTCTTGCTCTAAAAAGGGTTCAATACGCTGGCCGTACTCATTGGTCAAGCGATGTATCTGGGCTGGGCTTACCGGAAGTCCAAACAGCAGCTCTAACTCCTCAGCACCCTTTCCATAACAGGCTTCTTGCCCTAGAAACACTAACACTTCCCGCCAGCGGGGGCTGACACTATACCCATCCGAAGCACTCATGTACGTATGAGCCTTTGAAATACTTATTTTTCCGTAGCGGGTCATCATTTTTTTTTCTTCCTACGGTCGGCAGGCACCTGCCCCAATGACTTTTCCAGCATCTGCTGACCCATCTCATTCATCACCTGCTCAAATCCTACCTCATAATCGTAGAAGTTGTCGTGCTGCTTTAGCTGGCAGATTTGATCGTACTTGGAGGCGGCAACAGCCAAAAATTCTTCCTTTGTCATAGCTTTACGTTTGTCCTTTATCAAGGTAGGCTTTTATTGCGACATCTTGATATACACCCTTTTTAAGGAGCACGCCAATGGGTAGTTAATCACTTAGATCAAACTCTCCCCAAACTCTCCAACCGCTGATAAATCTCTAGGCACACCCAGGCGTCGGTGGCGGCGTAGCGCTGTTGCTTTTCGGTGAGCCGGGGGTTCTCCCAGTTGGAGGTTTGTTGCCCCTTCGACACCCGGAAGTTCAGAAAAATGCCGGTGAGCTTTTTCACGCCCATGTGCGGCACGTTGAGTTGCTTGGCCGCATCGTTCAGGTCGAGAATATTGGCCGGTTTAAAGCGAACGTGATGCTTGTCGGCTAGTTGGGTCAGGTGGCGCAGGTCGTCCTTGATGCTGATCCCTACTTTCTTAATGCGTTCGTCCGCGAAAAAGGCGCTAAGCGCATTCGTGAACCCAACGTGATTAAGCCGAATTAGATACGCTTTGCCCGGAATTGCTAACTGAACCAACGATACGTCGTGATGAACGCCCCGCTTGAAGACTGGTTTGGTTTCGGTATCGAAGCCCACCGCCGCGTGCGCGGCAAGTTCTTCCAGCACCGCTTGCTGCCGCTCTTCGCTAGTAACCACCTCAATGGGGCCCTCGTACTTGCGCAGCGGCAGTTCGTTGATTTCTTCTTTGG
Source organism: Cyclobacteriaceae bacterium (assembly GCA_965217305.1). GTDB lineage: Bacteria > Bacteroidota > Bacteroidia > Cytophagales > Cyclobacteriaceae > Tunicatimonas. Next base: position 993,530 of record CBDCHN010000011.1, on the reverse strand, counting down.
TGATATCTTTTCTAAACATAAGGAGGAATTAATCGCACCGCCATTCTAACAAAATTTTTGCCTCATACTACGCACTCTCTAGTTGGTGTTCTGCTACCTCATCTTTCGAGTAACGCGCAATTTTAACATTCAAGTAGCCAAACAAAACCGTCATAAGAGGGCTGATGTAGCAGAAGAAGGCATAGGGACCGTACACCAGCGTTTCCACCCCCAGTACCGTGGCCTGCGTGGCTCCGCAGGTGTTCCAGGGGATAAGCACTGAGGTGACCGTGCCCGAGTCTTCCAGCGTGCGGCTGAGGTTCTCGGGTTTGAGCCCCCGCTCGCGGTACACGTCGGCGTACATGCGTCCGGGTACCACGATGGCCAGGTACTGGTCGGAAGCGGTGAGGTTGAAGAAGATCGACGTACCGGCAGTGGAGGCAATCAACGAACCGGTGGAGTGGGCAAACTGCACAATCGACTGCGTGATGCGGGCCAGCATCCCGGCCGATTCCATCACTCCGCCAAACACCATCGCGCAGATGATGAGCCACACCGTGTTGAGCATACCCGCCATGCCGCCCGTGGCCAGCAGATCGTTCACCATCGTATCGTCGGTCACGATAGCGATATCAGCAAACATAGCCTGCATTACAGCGGTGTAGCCTCCGGCTAGTCCGGGCACGCCCCCGGAGATTTCGCGCAGCACCTGCGGCTGAAACACCAGGGCGCACAGCGCTCCCAGCAGCGTACCCGCCAGCAGGGCCGGAATGGCCGGTACTTTACGAATGATCATGCCAATGACCACCACCGGCACCAAAAACAGCCAGCCGTTGATGGTGAACGCACTATCTAGGGCCGTGAGCACCCCCTCTACTCCGGCCGAAGAGGTGACCTCGTCGGCCGTGAAGCCCATCACTAGAAAGATGATCAGGGTGATGGTGATGGAAGGAACCGTGGTGAGGGTCATGTAGCGAATGTGGGTGAACAGGTCGGTGCCCGCCATGGCCGGAGCCAGGTTGGTGGTATCGGACAGGGGCGACATCTTATCGCCGAAGTAGGCCCCGGAGATAATCGCTCCGCCAATCACGCCCTCCGACAGGCCCAGTGCCTTGCCGATGCCCAGCAGGGCAATGCCCACCGTGGCCACCGTGGACCAGCTGCTGCCCGTGGCCACCGCCACCACCGCGCAGATAACCACCGCCGCGACCAGAAAGATGGTGGGATTCAGAATCTGCAAACCGTAGTAGATCATGGCGGGCACAATGCCGCTGAGCATCCAGGTGCCTGCCAGGGAGCCAATGAGCAGCAGAATCAGAATGGCCGACATGGCTGAACTGATGCTCTTCACCATCCCGTCTTGCATGGTTTCCCAGCGGGTGCCCGTCCGCAAGGCGACTAGTGCCGCCACGGCAGCGGCCAAAATTAAGGCAATTTGGTTGGGCCCGTAGGTAGCGTCGCCCTCGAAAATAAGCACATTGGCGAACAGCAGCGGCACCAGAAACAAGATGGGGATCATGGACTCCAGCAGCGTGGGCTGGCGAGCAGTGTCGGACATAGGAGGTGGTTGCGTGAAAGACCTTACAAACCGGGGCGCACCCGAACCGGTAAGTTACAAAAAATCATTTCAATCGTAGGCATTATTTGGTAACTTGCCCGGCATGGAACAGGACACCTTTGTGGTTTCGGCGCGCAAGTATCGCCCGATGGGCTTCGAGCAGATGGTGGGGCAAGAACACATCACTACGACGCTGCAAAACGCCATCGATAGCAACCAACTGGCCCAGGCCCTGCTGTTCTGCGGTCCGCGCGGAGTGGGCAAAACCACCTGCGCCCGCATTCTGGCCCGGCAGATCAATGGTTTCGGTGAGGAGCAGACCAACGCCATGAACATCTACGAGTTGGATGCCGCCTCTAACAACTCAGTGGATGACATCCGCAACCTGATCGACCAGGTGCGCTACCCGCCGCAGCAGGGCACCCACAAGGTGTATATTATCGATGAGGTGCACATGCTCTCGAACGCGGCCTTTAACGCGTTTCTGAAAACCCTGGAAGAGCCGCCGCCCTACGCGGTGTTTATCCTGGCCACCACCGAGAAGCACAAGGTGATCCCTACCATCTTGTCGCGCTGCCAGATTTTTGACTTCAACCGCATCCAGATCAGCGACATGGTGCGGCATCTGCGTAAGATTGCGCAGCAAGAAGGCGTTGCCGCCGAAGACGAAGCCCTAAACCTGATTGCCCAGAAGGCCGACGGGGCGCTGCGCGACGCGCTGTCGATCTTTGACCTGATCGTGACCTTCTCCACCGAGCGGAAGATCACCTACCAAACCACCATCGAGAACCTGCACATTCTCGACTACGACTATTACTTTCGCGTCACCGACGCCCTGCTGACCCAAAACCTACCCCAGGTGATGCTCACCTTCGACGACATTCTTCGTCAGGGCTTCGACGGGCACAACTTTATTGTAGGTCTGAGCGAGCACTTCCGCAATCTGCTGGTCTGCAAAGACGCCGAAACCATTCGCTTGCTTCCGGTTTCAGAGAGCGTGCAGCAGCGCTACCGGCAGCAGGCTGAGGAGGCTCCGTTGTCATTTCTGCTTACCGCGCTGAGCCTGTCGGGCGACTGCGACTTGCAGTACAAGAACAGCAAGAACCAGCGCCTGCACGTGGAGCTGGCGCTCATGAAGATGGCCTATATCCAGGCGGCGGTGAACCTAGCCCGGGTGGCGCAGGCCCCTCCGCCCCCCGCCGAAGCCGAGAAAAAAAAAGCTGAGCCAGCAGATTCTTTATCTGCCAACCCAACCGTTGCCCCGTCTACTAACGGTACGGTGAAGCCGGTTCCGGCGCTAAGCGCTCTCAAAAATAAAAGCACGGTCAAAATTCCTAAGCTGACCGACCAGGCGGCAGCGCTGCCCGAACCGTCCGCAGCGGCAGCATCGCTATCCGAACCGCCTCCCCCCCCGACGTCTGTTACTACCCCGGCGCTTCCGGTTTCGCTCACCAAGTTGCGGGAAGCCTGGAAAGCCTTCGCGGACGAGCAGCGGGCGGCGGGCAAAGACAGCGCATACCACGTGCTCAACCAACCTATCACCCTGGCCGACGACGGCGTCACCATTCCGCTCACGCTGACGAATCTTCTGGAAGAAGACTCACTGAACGCCATTAAATCCGAACTGCTACAGCGGCTGCGGGCGCAACTGGGCAATCCGAATATCACATTGTCGGCCACCGTCACGCGCGAAGAGCACCAGCGCCGTCCGTACACTCCGGCCGAAAAGCTAAATTACCTCGCTGACAAGTACCTGCACGTGCGTGAGCTGACCAAACGCCTGGAGCTTGATCCTGATTTTTAAACCAGCATAAATTTGACTCGAAAAACCCATTCAGCTTTGTGATGTGTGCCCCGTAAGTCAGCGAAGGGCTTTGCGACTGTACGCCTGGTTTTGTACGTTGCAACGTGTGCTGACAATTTCTTTCATTTTGATATCTAAACCGACTTAACAGTTTTCTCATGCCTACGAACCAACCTTCTTTCCGCTACGTCGACTACCTCTGGGACGATGCGCAAGCGCAAAAATTACAAGACGATCAAATCGCCCTGCTGCTCTACCGCTCCAACCTGCTGGGAGCAGACCTGCGGATCACCAACTACGGCGGTGGCAACACCAGCTGCAAAACCATCGAGCAGGACCCGCTCACCGGCGAAGAAACCGAGGTGATGTGGATCAAGGGGTCGGGTGGCGACATTGGTTCGCTAAAACGCAACGGCCTGGCGGGCTTGTACGTAGACCGGCTTCATGCCCTCAAGAACCGCTACCGCGGCCTGGAGAACGAAGACGAGATGGTGGGTCTGTTCTACCACTGTCTCTACGACCTGGATTCCCGCGCCCCCAGCATCGACACCCCCCTGCACGCGTTTCTGCCCTTTAAGCACATCGACCACCTACATCCCGATGCGGCCATTGCCATTGCGGCCGCCAAAGACGGTCAGCACATCACCGAAGAACTCTTCGAGGGACAGATCGGCTGGGTCGACTGGCAACGGCCAGGCTTCGACCTGGGTTTGCAACTAGAGAAGTGCTTAGAGGATAACCCGGGCATTCGCGGCATCATGCTGGGCAGCCACGGGCTGTTCACCTGGGCCGATAATGCCTACGACTGCTATATCAACAGCCTGGAGGTGATCGAGAAAGCCTCGGCTTATATTGAGGAACACGCCGGAAAAGAACGCCCGGTGTTCGGCGGCACTAAGGTGCAAGCTCTGGACGAAGAACAACGGCAGAAGCAGGCGGCCGCCCTGGCTCCCGTGCTGCGGGGCTTGTGCTCGAGCCACCAGACCATGATCGGCCACTTTGCCGATAGCGAACGGGTGCTGGAGTTTGTGAACAGCGAAGACCTTGCCCGACTGGCACCGATGGGCACCAGTTGCCCCGACCACTTCCTGCGCACCAAAATCAGTCCGCTAGTGCTGGACCTGCCCGCCGACCGCGACCTCACCGACCCGGTGGCGCTGAAAGAAGAACTCCACGGTGCCTTTCAGGAGTACCGGGCCATGTACGCCGAGTACTACGAAAACCACCGGCACGACGACAGCCCCGCCATGCGCGACCCCAACCCGGTGGTGATTCTGTGGCCGGGAGTGGGCATGTTCACCTTTGCCAAGAACAAGCAGACGGCCCGGGTAGCGAGCGAATTCTATACCAACGCCATCAACGTGATGCGGGGAGCCGAGGCCGTATCCGAATATACCGCCTTGCCCACCCAAGAAGCGTTCGACATTGAGTACTGGCTGCTGGAAGAAGCCAAGCTACAGCGCATGCCGCCCGAAAAGCCGCTGTCGCGTCGCGTAGCCCTGATCACCGGCAGCGGCGGCGGCATCGGCCGGGCCATCGCCGAGCGTTTTGTGCAGGAAGGCGCCTGCGTGGTGCTGGCCGACATGAACGCCGAGCGCCTGGAAACTACTTTGCAAGAATTTAAGAAAGCCTACGGAAAAGACGCCGCCATTGCCACCACGATGGACGTGACGAAGCCCGACGCCATTGCCAAGTCGTTCCGGGAAGCCTGCCTGGCCTTCGGCGGCGTGGATATTTTGGTGAACAACGCCGGTTTGTCTATTTCCAAAACCCTGGAAGACACCAGCGAAGCCGACTGGGACGTGCAGCACAACGTGATGGTGAAGGGGCAGTTTCTGATGACCCAGGCCGCGGCGGCGGTGATGCGTCAGCAAGGATTGGGCGGAGATGTTGTGAATATTGTGAGCAAAAACGCGCTGGTATCGGGGCCTAACAACGCCGCCTACGGCACGGCCAAAGCGGCGCAACTGCACATGACCCGCCTGCTGGCCGCCGAACTGGGCAAAGACAAAGTTCGGGTCAACGTGGTGAACCCCGACGCGGTGATTCAGGGCAGTAACATTTGGGCCGGGGGCTGGGCCGAAGGGCGCGCCAAGGCCTACGGAGTGAGCGTTGAAGATCTCCCCGCGCACTACGCCAAGCGTACGCTACTCAACGAGACCATCACGCCCGAAGACATCGCCAATGGGGTTTTTGCGCTGGTGGGGGGATTGCTCAACAAAAGCACCGGCAATGTGATCAACGTAGACGGAGGGTTGCCCGCAGCCTTCGTACGATAGGTTAAAGGTTCGGAGTTCTGGGTTCTAAAGTTTTATGAACCTAGAACCTTTCAACCTAGAACTCTTCAACCTAGAACCTTTAATTCACTCGCTCGAAGCTGTCTATTGGGCACAGATCGTAGAACGACAGATTATCCTGCTCGAACAAACCGGTGAGCAAACGGGGGTAATGGAGCAGTTGACGCGCTTGTAGGATATTGGTCAGCAACCGCTGCTCTGATTCGGCGCAACGGTCTTGCACAATTGACCGGCAAGCCAGGGTAAAAGAGTCTGATTGATCCATAACAAACGGTTTTTAGCCTGAGATTAGGCGGTTCACATTATTATTCAGACGAACGATGCTCCGAAAAATTGTCCTTTTCACGTTTTTTACGCTCCTGCGTATCCAATTGTTCGCGCAGCCGGCTTCGGTTCCCAATGCCCTGCTCAATCGCGAATGGTCGGCGCGCTGGATTGCCCATTCCACCGCTTCGCTCACCGACTACGGGGTGTATCACTTTCGTCACGCATTCACCCTGCCTACCGCGCCCGACTCGTTCGTGGTGCACGTGTCGGCCGACAACCGCTACCGCCTGTTCGTCAATGGCATCCCCGTCGGCTTCGGTCCGGCGCGGGGCGACTTGCTGCACTGGCCCTACGAAAGCTACGACATTGCCGACCTGCTGACCACCGGCGAAAATACCCTGGCGGCGGTGGTGTGGAACTTCGGCGAGCACCGGCCGGTGGCCCAGCATTCGTACCGCACCGGCTTCATCCTGCAGGGTAATCCGGACCAACAGCCGGCGGTAGACACGCATCCTGACACCTGGCGGGTGCTGCACAACGAAGCCTACCGGCCGCTCACCCAGCAGGATTTCACGGTGAAGGGCTACTACGCCACGGGAGCCACCGATCACCTACGCGGTGACCAGTACCCCTGGGGGTGGGAGACGGCTACGTTTCAGGAAGGTAAAGCCTGGCAGACACCGCGCGATCTGGGCACCGGCAAGCCCTACGGATTGGTCTACGGCTACGGCGATGGCACCCATAATCTGCTGCCCCGCGCCATTCCGATGATGGAAGAGCACCCCGAGCGGTTCAAACGGGTGGTCCGTTCCGAGGGAATGACGGTAGATTCGGGATTTGTGTCCGGCGACCAGCCGGTGACGGTGCCCGCCAACACCACCGCCACCCTGCTGCTGGATCAAAACTACTTGGTAGCGGGCTATCCTGAGCTTCGGGTAAGTGGCGGGCGGGGCAGCGCCATCAAGATTACCTACGCCGAAGCGTTGTACGACGAACAGGAACGGAAGGGCAACCGCAACGAAACCGCCGGAAAGCACATGCTAGGCTACTACGATATCTTCGAACCCGACGGGGGAGCCAACCGCGTGTTTCAGCCGCTGTGGACCCGCACCTACCGCTACGTGGAACTGGACATCGAAACGGGCGACGACCCGCTCACCCTGCACGACTTCTTCGGCACCTACAGCAACTATCCCTTTGAAGAAGTGGCCTTCTTCGAGAGCAACGATACAACCACCGGCACGATCTGGGACGTGGGCTGGCGAACGGCCCGGCTGTGCGCCACCGAAACCTACATGGATTGCCCCTACTACGAGCAGTTGCAGTACGTTGGCGACACGCGCATTCAGGCGCTCATCTCGCTCTACGTGTCGGGCGACGACCGGCTGGTGCGCAACGCGCTGCGGCAGTTCGACCACTCGCGCGCCCCCGAGGGTATCACCATGAGCCGCTATCCCTCGGCGCAACCCCAGTACATTCCGCCCTATTCTCTGTTCTGGGTGGCAATGGTGCACGACTACCACCAGCACCGCTCCGACACCACCTTTGTGAAGCAGTTTCTGCCGGGCATCCAGGCGGTGTTGCAGTGGTTCGAGGCGCGGCAAGCCGACAACGGCATCCTCACCGATTTGCGGTGGTGGAACTACGTGGACGTGGCCGAGGGTTTCCCGCGGGGCGTACCGCCCGGAGCCGAAGGAGGACAGTCTACCCTCATTACGCTCCAGTGGGTCTACGCGCTAGACTACGCCGCTGAGCTGTTTGAGTACTACGGCCAAATCGACCAGGCCCAACACTACCGAAACCTGTCAGCAGCCACCAAGCAAGCCGTGGTGAAGACCAGCTACGACGCCGGGCGGCAGTTGCTGGCCGATGATCCTGAAAAAACCTCGTTCAGCCAGCACGCCAACATCATGGCGATCCTGACCGACGCGGTGCCCGAAGCTCAGCAAGCGGCACTCCTTGAAAAACTACTGAACGATTCGTCGCTGGTGCAGTGCAACATTTACTACCGGTTCTACCTGACCCGGGCGGTGCAAAAGCTGGGGCAGGCCGACTACTTCGTGAACCACCTCGACACCTGGAAAGACATGCTGGCCCAGGGACTCACCACCTTTGCCGAGCACGAACAAAACACCCGCTCCGATTGCCACGCCTGGAGTGCGAGTCCGAACTACGAGTTTCTGGCCACTGTGTGCGGCATTCGGCCCGCCGCTCCGCACTTTGCGGCGGTGAAGATTGCCCCGGCCCTGGGTTATCTGCAAACCGTTTCCGGCGGCATGCCCCATCCGCAGGGCGAGATTGCCGTGAAGTTTACGCGGCGGGGAAAAGACGGTCTGGCGGGGGAAGTGACGCTGCCGCCTGGTCTGACCGGCGAATTGAATTGGCAGGGGGAGTCATTGAAGCTAACGGGAGGAAAGCAAGAAGTGAAGTTTTGATAGGTCAATGGCAAAAGCCACCTGGCGAGCAATTGGTTTTTTGCCCGGAACCTGCTAGTATTGAAGCCCCAACAGTAATCTAACCAACCAACCTAATTGCTATGGAAAAGATCAAAGTAGCGGTGGCCGGACTTGGCTTCATCGGCCCGGCCCACATCGAAGCCCTGCGTCGCCTGCCCAATATCGACGTGGTGGCCATTGCCGACGTAGGTGAAGAACACACGCGCCAAAAAGCCAATCAACTGGGCATTGGTGCGTCCTACGGTGATTTCAACGAATTGCTCAAGCACGACGGAGTGCAGTGCGTGCACATTTGTACGCCCAACTTTTTGCACTTCGACATGGCCAAGGCCGCGCTGGAAGCCGGAAAGCACGTGGTGGTAGAAAAACCGCTGGCTACCACCTCGCAGCAGGGCAAAGAACTGGTGGCGCTGGCCGAAAAAACCGGTTTGATCAACGCTATCCACTTCAATTTGCGCTACTATCCGCTGGTGCGGCAGATGCGCGCCATGCGCGAGCACGACGAACTGGGCGATATTTACTCGGTGATCGGTACCTACCTGCAAGACTGGCTCTACTACGATACCGACTACAACTGGCGGCTGGAGCCTGAGCAATCGGGCGACTCGCGGGCCATTGCCGACATCGGTTCGCACCTGCTCGATTTGGTGGAGTACATTTCGGGACTAAAAATTACTGAAGTGCTGGCCGACTTCTCGACCGTGCATAAGCAACGCAAGAAGCCCCTTAAACTGGTGGAAACCTACGGGGGCATGACGCTGAAGCCCGAAGACTACCAGGACGTGCCCATCACCACCGAAGACCACGCCAACGTGCTGCTGCGCTTCGACAACGGCAACAGGGGCGTGGCCACCGTGAGCCAGGTGTCGGCTGGCCGCAAGAACCAACTGAAGTTAGAAATCTCGGGTTCCAAAGAAACCCTAGCCTGGAATTCGGAAGCGCCCAACGAGGTGTGGATTGGCAAGCGTGATAAGGCCAACGAGGTGCTGCTGCGCGACCCCGGCCTGGTGCACGATGCGGCCAAGTCCGCTATTTCTTTTCCGGGTGGGCACAACGAAGGCTTCCCTGATACGTCGAAGCAGATGTTCAAGGAAGTGTACGCCGCCGTGGCGGCCGGAAAGCAGAGCACGAATACATACCCCACCTTCGCCGACGGACTGCGCGAGTTGGTGCTGTGCGAAAAGATTATCGAGAGCGACAAGCAGCAAGGGTGGGTGAAGGTGTGAGTTGGATGATTTTCTACGTGGTCAGATGTTGGCAATCGCTGCGCGGGTGACTTATTGGTTTGGTAAGGTTGTGAGGCATTAGGACTTCTTACGAAGGTCACTCACTCCCCCTGTCACCCTGGAAGGGCCTTTTTACTCTAAGAAATGATGAAAAGTGCCTAATCAACAACGTAGGTTAGTATCCAAAAGTAGCTTAGGCGAATAATCTGAACGTTAGAGGCGCAATCCTCAACTGCGCTCCGCAATTCTTCCTCCGAAGGAAAATTCTTAAGAACAAGGTGTTCCTCGCCGGAACGTAACCTTCTTCTTTGGTAGGTATTTCCGACATCATCTCGCTCGGTGATCGGGGTGCTGCTTTCAGGAACGTAGCAATTGTCAATCCACACCACTCGTCCCCCTTTCTTAATGGTTTGGTGAAATGAAGCGATAACGTTTGGCAGTTTTATCAGAGGAATGTGCGACCAGATGAATCCACCAAAACCAGCGTCAAATGGCTGTTTGGAGGCAGGCAGTGCGTAAATATCCGCCACGTCGAAGGTCACATTTTGCCGCGGAAACGCCTTTCGTTTGGCAACTTCCAGCACTTCGGGGTTGATATCCGTAGCGGTTACCGAACAGGCAGTTTGCGCAATATGCTGCGTCCAGTAACCCGTTCCGCAGGCAATCTCATAAACGCTTTGGTCTGCAAAAGTCTTTCTTAGATAGTTAGCTACGTAGTCAAGGTCGGCTTGGCGCTCCGGTTTGTCGTAAACCAGTTCGTATTCCCGGGCCCGCTGAGCATAGTACGTTGCCAGATCAATATTCATGTTTGCGTTCAAGCTTATGGAGATTTATGCGCGCAGCGGCCGCCAGCATCCAACAGCCAGTATCCACCATCTAGCCCCGTAGAAAGTCAAGTCTCACACCTCATCCCATACCGGTGCCCAGTGCGGGTTTATCAGCCGTTCGCGGCGGCTCAGGCCGTGAATGGCTTCTATCTCCTCGTCGGTGAGTGAAAAGTCAAAAATATCGAAGTTGGCCGCCCGGTGCTTATGACTACTGGCCCGGGGAATGGCCGCCACGTTGTCCTGCTCCATCAACCACCGTAGGGTCACTTGGGCGGGTGTTTTGCCGTAGCGTTGGCCAATCTCGCGCAGCGTAGTGTCTTCCTGCACCGCTCCCTGCGCGATGGGTGAGTAAGCGGTAAGCATAGCGTGGTGCTCGCGCACCATGTTGATCAGCGCGCTCTGCCCCAGATACGGATGATACTCCACCTGGTTGCACACCACCGGAGCCAGCGAAAAGGCCTCTTTCAGCATCGCGGGCGGGAAGTTACTCACCCCAATAAGCCGGGCCTTTCCTTGTTGCTGCACCTCCTTGAGTGCGTCCAGCGTCTCTTGGAGGGGCACCTGCTCCGAGGGCCAGTGCACAAGGAGCAAATTCACGTAGTCGGTTTGCAGTTGACGCAGGCTGTCGTCGGTGGCCCGTAGCACCTGGTCGCGCCTCAGGTCGGTATACCAAATCTTGGTTGCCACAAACAGTTCGTCCCGGTCAATGCCCGAGTTACGGATGCCCTGCCCCACGTCCTGCTCATTCTCATACATCCGGGCGGTGTCGATGTGGCGGTAGCCGACCTCGATGGCGTCGGCCACGGCCTCCTGACAGACTTTTCCTTTGAGCGAGTAAGTGCCTAATCCTAAGGCAGGAACTTGTTCGTGGTTGATATCAATGTGTTTCATAAAATAAGAAGTGGAAAGAGTTAGTTGCAATTCAACGATACTGCTACTTCTTATTTTAATCAAAAAGTGGGGGAAAGGTTTTTGGAGATGCTACACTTGTTTCTACAGCGTATCTATCTTTTCCTCAATAGTGGCCATTTTCTTGTTCGAGTGAGGGCCGGACGTGGCATAGACAATTTGGCCATCCTGATCCACTAGAAACAAATACGGAACGTCTTTTTTATCAAACTCCAACGCTTCTTTATACGGCTTGAGCTTTCCTTTATAGAACAACACGTAAGGGATTAAGCGCTCATCCAGGTTCTTGGCGGCCTTCCGTTTGGCTGTCCCTTGAGCCGCCGCCTTGATGCCCGTGAACATCGGCACGATATACACATCGATGTCGTGCGCGAAGCTGGCGAACAGTCCGCCGTCGCTCACCTTTTGCTTGATGAAGGTGTTAAACAACGGGCTAAGCCACGAACTCAAATCCTTTTCGGCCTTCTTGGAGTAGGCCATTGCCACCAGCGTGATCCGGCCCCGCGCATCTTGCGGCAGGGTGACTAGCTTATCTTCTACCGTTTCGGTTTCTATTGTAGGGAAGGACGTGCCCGCGAGCTGGGCGGGGGCGGCAGTGAAACATCCTGCCAAGAGGGCGAAGGTGAGCAAACAATTTTTCATAGTGCATTTCTTTTTCAGAGGAACCGTACAATTAGCGTACCCATCCTGAAAATCCTCCCGAACTCTTCCTACCTTTGCCCTCCTAGATTCTTCTATTTATCTCTATTCCCGTACACCATATCTAAATATGACCACCATTCAATCCACCCTCGAACAACTTAATATCCACGACCAAAACCCGGCCTACAGCACCGGCCAGCAATTCGGCCCGGCGGAAGATGAAAACATTCGCCCTATTCACTCCCCGGCCGACGGCTCGCTCATTGCCACCGTGAACCTGGCCACCGAAGCCGACTACCAGCAGGTGATCAACCAGGCACAAGAGGCCTTCGCCCCCTGGCGCATGATGCCCGCTCCGCAACGGGGCGAGATCGTCCGGCAGATTGGCAACCAACTGCGCGAGCACAAGGAAGCACTGGGTCGGCTGGTGACCTACGAGATGGGCAAAATCTACCAGGAAGGCCTGGGCGAGGTGCAGGAGATGATCGACATTTGCGATTTTGCCGTGGGGCAGTCTCGGCAGTTATACGGTTACACCATGCACTCCGAGCGGCCGCAGCACCGCATGTACGACCAGTATCATCCGCTGGGCGTGGTGGGCATCATCTCGGCCTTTAACTTCCCGGTGGCGGTGTGGGCCTGGAACGCCATGCTGGCCGCCGTGAGTGGAAACGTGTGCGTGTGGAAACCCTCGGAGAAAACTCCGCTCACCGCCTTGGCCTGCCAGCGCATCGTGGCGCAGGTGCTGAAGGATAATGACCTACCGGAGGGTATCTTCAACCTCATCATCGGCGACGCCGAAATTGGTTCACTGATGGCGCACGACCGGCGGGTGCCGTTGGTGTCGGCCACCGGCTCCACCCGCATGGGCCGCCGGGTGGGCGAGGCCGTGGGAGCGCGACTGGGCCGCGCGTTGCTGGAACTGGGCGGCAACAACGCCATCATCATTACCGAGCATGCCGACCTGGAAATGGCCATTCGAGCCACCGTGTTCGGGGCAGTGGGCACGGCCGGACAGCGCTGCACCAGCACCCGCCGCCTCATTGTGCACACATCGCGCTACGAGGAAGTGAAGGAGCGCTTGCTCAAAATTTACCCTTCGCTGTCTATCGGCGACCCGCTGGATGAGAAGAACCTGGTGGGGCCGCTCATCGATCAGGAGGCGGTGCAAATCTTCACGAAGGCCCTGGAAATTGCGCAGGAAGCGGGGGGCAAGTTGCTAATCGGAGGCGAGGTGCTGAACGACGAGGTGCACGCCGGGGGCAACTACGTGACGCCCGCGCTGGTGGAGGCCGAGAACCACTACGACATTGTGCAGGAAGAAACCTTCGCGCCCATTCTGTATCTCATTAAATACGAAGGCGACGTGCACGCGGCCATCCAGCTGCACAACGCAGTGAGCCAGGGACTATCGTCGGCCATCTTCACCACCAATCTGCTGGAGGCCGAAGCCTTCTTGTCGCACCGCGGCTCGGACTGCGGCATTGCCAACGTCAACATAGGCACATCGGGAGCGGAGATCGGCGGAGCTTTTGGGGGCGAAAAAGATACGGGCGGCGGTCGCGAGTCGGGCTCGGATGCCTGGAAGGTGTACATGCGTCGGCAGACGAACACGATCAACTACAGTACGGAGTTGCCGTTGGCGCAGGGTATTCGGTTTGATATTTAGTGATTTGCTTTGGTGCGTTTTTGGTGTAATATTGCACCTATGAAACGACAAAGCATATCTTTTACCGAACCCAACGATGATTGGCTGTCTGCTCAGGTAGAGAGTCGAGAGTTTTCCAGCAAGAGTGAAGTAGTGAATGACCTAATTCGCCAGGCCAGACACCAGCAGCAGAAAGCCGAATGGCTCCGGGCGCAACTCATCAAAGGTGAGCAAAGTGGCTTTACAGAAGTGACCGAAAACACCCGTCACGAAATGTTGTCTAAGTTTAAAGCCCGAGCGCAACGCGATGACAAACTATAGGGTCTCGCAGGAAGCAGAAGACGATCTCTACCGGATCTGGTTGTACGGTTTAGAAACATTTGGGCAAAAGCAAGCCGACAGTTGCTACGATGCATTTTTCGACCGCTTCGAGGCTATTGCTAAAAATTCTTATCAGTATCCTGAGGCAGATGAACAACTAGGTTACCGGAAGAGCGTTTGCGGTGCAGATACAATCTACTATCGAATTGAAGATGAAACAGTAGCGATCGTTCGAATTCTTGGTCGCCAAGATGTAAACGAAAACCTGTAGGATGGATTACGCAAAATCGTACTTTGGTAAGTCGCTAAACGATTTAGCGTACCAAAATATAGAAGATTTCTTCAAAGAAGCGAAGGAGGAATCTACCCGGATTGAATTCAAATCATACGCTGCCGGACGAAGAAATTTTAAAGACAAGCTTGTGGGAGTAATTGAAGGCCTATGCGCTTTGCTCAACTCGGAAGGTGGTATTCTAATTTGGGGAGCACCCGAAGGGAAAAAAATAGACGGGAAGAAAGAGGAAATTTTTCAAGATACGCTGTCTCCAGTCGACGAACTGAAGGAGAAAGACGGACTGATTAATACAATTTCTGATACGATCACGCCTTTGCCTACCGGAATAGCGGTAAAAATCCTCAGCGACAACGGGCAGCATGTATACGTTTTTGAGGTGCAAGTGAGCAACTACCGCCCGCATCAATATAAAAACATCTACTGGGCTAGACTAGACGGACAAACTAGACCGGCTCCGCATTATTTGGTGGAAGCATTGATGAGAAGGATTACGTATCCTAACATTGAAGCTTATTTGAAGATCACCAATAAACAGATGAAAAGTACAGGTAAAACTTCCAGTTTCATTCTTGATATAGACATAATGATCTGTAACTTTTCTGAATTCCAAAACGAAGAAGATATCTTGCTGGATGCTACCGTAGGTCCGGGAGTATTTTATGGGTGGCAACAGAATAGGAACCCTACAAAGTTATATTCCCAAGATGGGCATAATTTGAGGATAGAAAATCTTGTTAAGACTCTCCATTTCGGTCTTCATGCAGTACATTCTGAAAGAATTATCGTTCGTAAAGAGGAATTGTCTGGAGACGAAGAGCTTTCAATTAATCAACATGAAATGATGATCGTGATCCTGCTTGGGGGTAAACATTCTCCTGTTAAGTTTTCGAAGTACATTATTAACGTATCTAAAAGCGTCGTAAACTATGACCATAATGATCTGATTATTAGCAGAAAAGAAAACATTGCAATGGCTGATCACCAGAGAAATCTGGGAACAACAAAGCGGGATATTCTGAAGCATCGACTCGGAAGGTAGAAGATTAAAAAAGCCCGACAAAATCCGCCGGGCTTTCTTAATTGTAAGTCTACTACTGTCTCTACACCGCCGCTTCCTCTAGTGTCGGATAATCAGTGTACCCCTCCTTGCCCGGAGTATAAAACGTGTCCTGGTTGGGTTCAGCAAGCTCCGCTCCTTCTTTCATCCGCCGCACCAAGTCCGGGTTGGCAATAAACGGACGAGCGAAAGCAACCAAATGACCCAGCCCGTCGGCCAGGTCTTGCTCGGCCCGTTCTTTGTCATAGCCGCCACTGATGATAATGGTACCGCCAAACGCATCCCGAATTTTTTCCTTGACCGAGCGAGGCACCTCCGGCGCACCCATTGCCGTGTGATCTACCAAGTGGATGTAAGCAATGCCCAGCTTACCCAGTTCTTTGGCCAGGTATTCATACGCCTCATCTACGCCCTCGAACGGACCGGTGTTGTTGAACACGCCGTAGGGCGACAGACGGATGCCGGTGCGCTCAAAGCCGATGGCCTCGCCCACCGCCTGGGCCACTTCCAGGGCGAACTTCGCGCGGGCTTCTTTCGATCCGTTGTACTCGTTTTCCAGTTCATTAACATTCGGGTTCAGAAACTGCTCAATCAGGTAGCCGTTGGCCCCGTGCAGTTCCACGCCGTCGAACCCGGCTTCGATGGCGTTCTTTGCTGCCACTACGTATTCCTCAATCGCCTGCTGAATATCGTCCTCATTCATAAGCCGAGCCGAAGGATAGGCTTGCGGGCCTTCCTGATCGGTATACATTTCACCATCCACAGCCGTGGTGGTGGTGCCGATCACTTCGGCCTTCTCCGGCAGGTTGTGGGGATGCCCCACCCGTCCGGTGTGCATCAGCTGAAGAAAAATCTTAGCGCCACCCTGATGCACGGCCTCGGTCACTTGCTTCCACCCTCGGGTCTGTTCAGTGGAAAAAGCGCCCGGAATGCGCGGATAACCCAGCGCGTTGGGCGAGGGAGCGGTGCCCTCGGTGATGATAAGTCCGGCGCCCGAGCGCTGTTGGTAGTACTCAACCATCAAGTCGTTAGGAACGTTATCGGTGGCGCGCGAACGCGTCATCGGGGCCATTACGACCCGGTTTTGTAGGGTTAAACTGCCTAGCTGAAAAGATTCGAAAAGCATATGAGATTGGTTTAAAGTAGATACAATAGCACCCACCACACTGCGGTAAATGAAGCCTGCGGATAGGGTTGCTGTTTTTATTGTATATACAACAGTGAGGCAATAAGGTTGCGCCTTTGTGCTATTATTTTTTCTGACTTGCTTCCTGATGACTCATTCCCCAGTGGGCCATCTCATTGAGGATGGGGGTCAGACTATCGCCGTAGTCGGTCAGGGTATACTCTACCCGAGGCGGCACTTCAGCGTATACTTTTCGGTAGATGATGCCATCCGCTTCCAGCTCCCTTAATTGCTGGGTGAGCATCTTTTGCGTGATGTTCGATAGCGCTCTTTTCAGGGCCCCAAATCGCAGTATCCGGTGCTGGCGTAGTTCCCACAAGATGGCCGGTTTCCACTTGCCGCCAATCACTTCCAGGGTGGTCATCACCGGGCATAAAGGGATCGTATAATCCTTTTTTTCTAATAAACGCTCTTTTTCTTTGGTCATAACTCACTGGTTTTTAGCATTCGTAACTTTTAGGATACTACCTTACTTTAAGGTGCCTACTTGCGTTTCCGTACGTAATCGCCCAAATTTACCCTAAAATTAGTTACTCTAAACCAAATAATTATGGCAACATACTTTGTGACCGGGGCCACCGGTACCGTAGGAAGCGCAGTGATACAAGCATTACTAAATCAGGGAGAAAACGTGAAAGCCGCCAGTCGGCACCCCGAGGAGAGCCGCGAACAGTTCGGCAACCATCGCATCGGCGATCAGATAGAAGCAGTTCACTTTGACTATGAAGACATCAATACGTTTAAAGAAGCAGCAGGCACCGATGGAGTCTTCTTACTCGGTCCGCCCATGTATCCAAACTTGTTTGATCTCGTGGCCCCTTTTGCGGACTACCTTGCGGCAAAGGGGCCACAACGCGTTGTGTATTTATCGGCCTATGGCATGGAAGACCTGAAAGAACTGCCCTTCCACGCACAGATGGAAGAGAAGTTGCAGCAGAGCGCCTTAGACTGGCGGGTGGTGCGACCGGGCTTTTTCATGCAGAACTTTGGCAACTACGAGCGCGAAAACATTGAGCAGCGCAAGGTGATCTTTGTGCCCGCGGGCGAGGGTAAAACCGCTTTTGTTTCGGCTGTGGATATCGGGCGGACCGTAGTCGCGCTGCTGCGCGAGGATGCGTACCGGCACCAGACCGTAGAACTTACCGGCCCCCGGCCCTACGATCACTTTGAAGTGGCGGAACTTCTCTCGAAGATCATAGGTGAACCCGTTACCTACGCCAACCCCGATGAGGCCACCTACCGGAAGGTGCTGGCCGACGCCGGAGCCCCCCCGATGGTGGCTGAGTATATGATTCCGGTCTACGGCATGATCAAGCACGGCAAGGTGCAAGGGGTGACCAACAATGTGGAAAAGCTTACTGGCAACAAGCCCGAACCGCTCGCAGCGGTGCTGAAGCGAGATTTTGCGTAAGATTGTAATTCTATGATGAAATCCTGTTTCGAGCGCCAATAGTAGGCGTCACTTCAGCTTAATGGCTTCCTCGTCGCACCCGTAGCCGATACCTTCGGTAACTTTCACACACCCTAGGTTGCCAGTATCACTAACAATGAACCGAACGAACACCTTTCCTTCAACCCCATACTTACGGGCTGAGTCGGGATAGACGATTTGATCAGCCAGATGGGCATAAAAAGTGTCAAAACCGCCAACTATACGCGGTGGCTCATCTATTTGGTCGGCATCACCAACGTCACAATTTACTTTAGAGTGAAACAGTAACGCCAAAGCAAAAAAGTCCGATGAAAACGAATTCACCGGACCTTTTGCATTATTAAGTTAAACCACAAAAAGGAACCCCCAATGTAGCTCCTTTTTGACGAATTTGCAACTACTGACCCTTGTCGGTGCTCTCGAAAATTTTGTCGGCTGAGGTGGCCACGAAGCCCTGATACAGTTCGCCGCTGGGCAACGGATAGCGCTGGGCAAACTCGTAGTAGCAGGCCGGTACCCGCTGCGGCCCGTCGGCAAAGTCCACCTCCACGGTGTCGGCCAGGGTCGACGATTGCTCCAGAAACACTTCGGGCGAGCCCTTGATCTCTCCGCCGCTGTCGTTCAGTGCGAAGCCCGCACTTTTGATAAACTCGTTTACCGCCACAATATCGTTGAGCGTGCTCAATTCATTCACTAGCACCGTGAAGTGGTTGGGTCGATAGCCGTGGGCCGCCATCCAGGCGGCATACTCACTGGTTTCGCGCAAGCGTTCGTACGTTTCATAGCTCACCGTCCACGGACGCCCCTGCGAGCAGAAGTCAAACTCCTGCGGCTGTCCTTCCGGAATCTGATCGATAAGCTCCCGAATGGTCGTTTGTAACGCTTCGTCAAGCTCCTCCAGTTTCAGTTCGCTGATGAAAATCTTCGGGTACGCCGCGTCAGGATGCTGAAAGTGCTTGGCGTAGAGCTTCTTCTCGACGAAATGATAGTCCTGTCCGTAGGCATAGCCGCTGTCGAGGAAGGGCTGCGCCAGCACGTTGATGCTCACCCGCGGGTCATTAAAGGTGCGCAGAGCAATGTGGTCGTTCTGCACGTCATCGCCTTGCTCCTGAAAAAGCTGGTAGATTTTCAGGGCCTGGGGGTTCATCGCGGCATAGTCGGCCCACATCTTGTCGAGCAGGTCCGGCAGGGTGTTGATTGCCATAGTTTTAGATTTTAGTAGGATTAAAACACAGTTTGTCAGCTTTTTGCAATATACTACACCCCCAGCATATTCCCCCGCTTTCGAGCCAAACGCAGCCGGGTTCCTAAACAACCGCGGCCGAAAGGCGAGGCTTTTTCGGGGCCGACAGTGATCCTTTGCTTTCGGTAAAATGAATATCCCAACGGGGAAGCTCCTTGAGGATAGGCTCGTAAATTTCCCGGTGGATCGGAATGAGCAGTCCTTTTCGCCGCACCTGATCGTTCAGGATCAAACGCGTAGCCACGGCCATGGGGTAGCCCACCGTTTTGGCCATCGCCGTGAGGCCCGACAGTTGCCCGGTAACCACCAGCGAGGTGGTCAACTGCTGGGTTTCCCCGTCTAGCTGGTACCCAAATTGGTGCTGCATCACCACCATGTCTTCGTCGTCAGGCTTGGCCGTCCACTTGCTTTCCAGCAGCTTCTGAATCACATCGGCGGGAGTGGCCTTTTTTAGGCCGATGGGAGTTTCTTCGAGCAGGCCCAGCCAACGGATGCGCTGCATACGTTCGGAGTTGATATCTTCGCCCAGGTAGCGGCTAAAATTAGTTTTCAGATCGTCTTCGCTGTAGGGCAAATAGGCCCGCACAAAGTCGGCGTAGGTCATGTTCTCCACGTTGCGCACCTCGTAGCGATCATCGGTGAGGCCCAGTTGCACAAAGGCATGCCAGGCCGAGCAGAAGCCCGGACGGCGCAGGGTGCCCCGCAGGATGGTTTGGGCATCGTAGAGGCCGTACAACTCGCGGTAGTGCAACGAGTCGCGGTTGGGATACGATTCAAACTCCTCGTAGCCCGGCACGCTAATCTCGGTGAGGCGTTTAAAAAGCTGGTGGTGCGGAATGTTCTTGTAGCGCCCTTTGTACAGATACTGCGCGGTGCCCATCGTCCCGGCGAGCACCACGTTGCGCGGATTCCAGGTGAACTTGTAGCGCCAGGGATTGTCATCGGAGCCCGGGGCCATCAGTCCGCCGCAGAACGACTGAAATGAATCAACGGTGCCTCCCTGATCGCGAATGTGGTCGATGGCCTGCATCGCCGACATATGATCCAGACCGGGATCAAGACCGCACTCGAACAGAAAGATGAGTCCTTTGGCTTCGGCCTGCGGAGCCAGTTTCCGAATCTCATCGCTCACGTAGGAAGCGGTGATTAGGTGCTTGCCCAGTTCCAGGCAGGTGATGGCCACGTGAATATGGAAGTGGGCGGGCAGCATGGAAATCACCAGATCGGCTTGCCCCAACAATTGCCCGCGGGCAGCGGGATCGAAGATATCCAGCGTGATGGCCTGCACGTTGGCGTAGCGCTGGGCGTAAGCAGCAATGGTGGTTTCTACCGCGTCCACCACGGTGATGGTCCAACCCTGCTGCTGACCGCTGCGGCTGAGTTCATCGATGAGGGCGGTCGCCGATCGACCGGCTCCGAGCACAAGTACGTTTCTCATACCAACAGGGCTTGCAATTAGAACGCCAAAGGAACGAAGAAGCGCATCAACTTCTAAGGAAAGATCAAAATATACTGATTTTCAGAGTGGCTAGGTTCTATGTTCAAATGTTCTAGGTTCTGGGTTTGCTCAACTTAGAACCCCGAACCTAGAACCTCGACGTTGCCAATGCGGGATATTTTTGGTTACTTAACCACCTGCCTTACTGCCTTGCCTATGAGATCGTCTTATCTTCTCTTTCTGATTGTCACCCTGCTCCCGCTCAGGGCACTGCGCGCTCAGCCCGGCGGAGCCACTCCTCCGGCTCAGCCCAACATCTTGCTCATCCTCACCGACGACCAGGGCTACCACGACGTGTCGTACTACGGCACCCGAGACCTTCGCACGCCGCACACCGACCAGTTGGTCACCGAGGGCATGCGCTTCGACAATTTCTACGCCAACTGCCCGGTGTGCTCACCCACCCGCGCGGCCCTGCTCACCGGTCGTTACCAAGACTACGTAGGGGTGCCGGGCGTGATCCGCACCCACGCCGACAACAGCTGGGGCTACCTGGACCCCGCCGCGGTGCTGCTGCCGGTTCCGCTCAAAAAAGCTGGTTACCACACCGCCCTCATTGGCAAGTGGCACCTGGGTCTGGAAAGCCCCAACATCCCTAACGAGCGGGGTTTCGACGAATTTCACGGCTGGCTGGGCGACATGATGGACGACTATTATTCCCACCGGCGGCACGACATCAACTACATGCGCCACAACCGCGACACCATCGACCCGGCGGGCCATGCCACCGACCTGTTCACGCGCTGGTCGGTCGACTACATCAAGCAGCGGGCCGAGCAGAAGCAGCCCTTCTTCCTGTACCTGGCCTACAACGCCCCCCATTTTCCGGTGCAGCCCCCCTCGAACTGGTTGGCGCGGGTGCAAGAGCGCGAACCCAGGTTGTCGGAGAAGCGCGCGGCACTGGTAGCTTTTATTGAGCATATGGACGATGGCATCGGGCAGGTGGTGCAGGCCCTGAAAGAAACCGGGCAGTACGAAAATACCCTGATCGTGTTTAGCAGCGACAACGGCGGGCACCTGCCCAGCGAGGCCAATAACGGCCCGTGGCGCGACGGCAAGCAAAGTGTGTACGAAGGCGGACTGCGGGTGCCCACCTGCCTCACCTGGCCCGGCATGATCTCGGCGGGAACGGTTTCGGGGCAAATAAACTTATCGATGGATTTGTACCCCACCCTGCTGGAGGTGGCCCGAGCGCGCGCTGCCTCCGAGATAGAAGGGCGCAGCTTTCTGCGTGTGCTGTTGGGCGAGCAGCAGCAAGAGCCCGACCGCCCCCTGTTCTTCACCCGCCGCGAGGGCGGTATCACCTACGGCGGCAAGATGATCAACGCCGTGCGCTTGGGCGACTGGAAACTGCTGCAGAACAGTCCGTTTGCTCCGCGCGAGCTATACAACCTAAGAGACGACCCGCAGGAGCAAAACAACGTGCTGGAGAAGTACCCCGAGGTGGGGCGCAAGCTCGACGCACTAATGCAGGAGCATTTGCAACGGGGTGGTGCCGTACCCTGGCAACCGCCGGGGCAGCATAAAAGCACTGATAACGGATCCGGAAAATAATTACTGAGCCGCCCCCGGATTCATCATCGTTCCCGCAAACAAAATAGCTTTGGTGTGCCGCTCCCGAATGAAGTAGGCAAACGGCCGGTCTACCCGCACAAAGGCGGGTTGTGGTTCGCTTCCTAGCGATAGAAAACTGACTGCTACTACCGTGGCCGCGGCGGCCTCCGAACCGGCTTCGTTCACTTCAATCACCGCCTCGTGGATCACTCGATCAATGTAGAGCCTCCCGACGGGGCCTTGGCTAAAGAACCCACCGAAATTAGCTTGCTGGCCGAACGGCAGCTTCATTCCCAATGCCGCGAGCGGTTCCTTTGCATCCATCTTAAAAGAGGTCTTGAACTTGGGCAGGTACAGTTGGGGGGTCAGGGTGTCGGCTTCGGCTAGCCAGGCATCGAGATCGGTGGGGTTGAGTTGGTTCATTACTTCCGCAACGCTTTCGCCAGCGTGAGGCAGCAGAATCACCAGGCTAAACTGCCCGTTGCCGTAGGGGATGTCCAGCAACTGAAACGAAGAACCGTAGTAACTGCGCAGCTTCACCCCTTCCGAAAACATGGTAGGCACCATCATCTCCCCGCCGTCTTCCAGGTAAAAAGGCGCGTCCTGCGTTTGCTTCGGATCAAAGCGATACTGCCAGTCGGCTTTGAAGTAGACGGCGTTGATCAAATACATCACATCGTTGTCTTTCACTTCCTCCAGCAGGTTGGTGATCTTACCCTGGGTCTTGTCGGCCACCCAGCCGTTGATGCGGTCTTTGGTACCGGGGTCTTTAAAGTCCAGCCCCTCGATGCGACCGTCGTAGTAGGTTTGGATCAGCTGGTCGAAACCAGCTTGCAGGGTAAACTCGTCGCGAAACCAAATGCTGTTGGCTAGCGAGAGTGTCACCTTCTGGTCCATGCTCAGCAGTTGGGCGCTCAGGTCGCGCGCCGCTTGGTTGATTTCCTCATCGCTGGCGTCGGCTACGCCCAGGGTCTGCTTCATCTCGGCTTTGGTGTCGCCCGTGGCCCCGTTGGTCGCCATGTGCAGAGCGACATCGATGCTCAGGGGCGAGAGCACCACATTCTGGGTGGGGTTGGCCTGGTACACCTGCCGGAAGATATCAAGGGCGAAGCCATTGCTGGTCTCCACCAGCGTGCGGGCCTCACCCGACAGGGGAGCTAGGTTAGGTAGGTTGGCGGGGGCGGCATCCTGATCGTCCGAGCACTGCACGCACAGACCGCTGATCAACAAAATATATACTACTTTTTTCATGGAGTTATCGCATCAAATGGTGAGCTTCTAAGACCCGATCGGCAGCGATTTGGTTGGAACGGACGGAAGAATAGAGACGGCCCGGGAGGTAGGGGGGGTTAAACTTTCGGGAGCACAAACGGGTTTAGGAGAACGGGTGCCCCCCCAGTGCGTTATCTGATTCGTTACGGAAGCCTATTGCCAAACATTACCTAACTATTCCGTACCCTCAGCCGTATTTATCCGTTACTTTACCTACCTTTCCTGTTCCCGATCACAACCTTACCGATGAATAAACAAAAGCTGATTGTCCTGAGCGTCTTCGTGCTCATTTTGCTGGGGGGCTATCTGCTGATGCGGCAGTTCGCCAGCATGAAAACCCTGCCTCCCGAGCGCCCCAAGGTGGTTTCTTCCAATTTCGTAAAAGTAAACCAGGTGGCCTACCGCGAGCTCGACACCGAAGTGGTGGCCTATGGGCGCATCACCTCGGCCCAGCCGCTTAGCCTGATCGCCGAAGTGGGCGGTCGCCTGTTCCGGGGCAGCGTGCTGCTCAAACCGGGCGTCAATTTTCGCCAGGGGCAACTGCTCTACCGCATCAACGATGCCGAAGTGCGGCTCAATTTGCAGTCGCGCAAGAGTGAGTTTCTGAACCTGATCGCCTCGGCCCTGCCCGACTTCAAGATCGACTTCACCGACGACTACGCGGCCTGGCAAGCCTACTTTGAGAGCCTCGAGATCGATAAACCCCTGAAAGAACTGCCCGAAGTGAGTAGCAGCAAGGTGAAGACCTTTCTGGCCACCCGCAATATCCTGCGCGATTACTACAGCATCAGGAGTGCCGAAGAGAACCTGCGCAAGTACTACGTCTACGCTCCCTACAACGGCAGCATCGCCACGGTGAACCTGGAAACCGGCACCGTGGTGAACCCCGGCTCCACCATCGCCACCATTATCCGCACCGACGAACTGGAGCTGGAAGTTCCGATGGAAGTCAGCAACGTGAAATGGGTGAAGGAGGGCGGCACCGTGGAGGTGACCTCCGAAGACGGCAGCCGCTCGTGGAGCGGTGAAGTGACGCGTATCGCTGACTTTGTGGATCCGAACAGCCAGTCGATTAACGTCTACATCCAGGTGGACGCCGGGCCCGACAGCGGACTGTACGATGGTTTGTACCTGCGCGCCATCATTCCCGGCTCGCGGCTGGAAAGTGCTATGGAAATTCCGCGCCGGGTGCTGGTGAACGACGATGAAGTGTTCGTGGTGGAGAAGGGCGTGCTGAAAACCCGCAAGGTGAACGTGCAGAAGGTGAATCAGGACCAGGTGCTGATTAGTCCGCTGGAAGCCAACGGCCTGACCGAGGGCGACAGCCTGGTGGTGGAGGCTCCCTCCAACGCCATCGAGAACATGCGCGTCACCACCGAGGTGATGTCTGCTCAACCGGCCGCTAAGAAAGACCAGCGCGACACGGTCAACATTGAAAACCAGCCTTCCACATGAGAAAAGTAGTAGAATTCTTCGTGCGTTACCCCATCTGGGCCAACGCCATCCTGGTGGTCATTATCATCTTCGGGACGCTGGGCTACCTCAACATGAAGATGTCGTTCTTCCCCGAGCTGCCGCCCGACGAGATCACCGTGCGGGTGGCCTACCCCGGCGCGGCGCCCGAGGAGATGGAGGAGGGCGTCACCATCAAGATCGAAGAGGCCCTGAAGGGCATCGTGGGCATTGAAGAAGTGACTTCTACCTCCTCAGAAAACACCGCCACCATCAACATCGAAACCAGCGACGGCTACGACATCGATGAGGTGCTGGCCGAAGTAAAGAACGCCGTAGACGGCATCAGCAGCTACCCGGTGGGCGCCGAACCACCCCTGGTATCCAAAGACCGCATGGGAGGCAGTTCGCGCGCCGCGTTCCTGAATCTATCGGGCGGCTCCGACCTGCGCGCCCTGAAAGCGAAGGCCGAGATGGTGGAAGACGACCTGCTCAACTCAGGCGTGATCTCGCAGGTGACCGTGTTTGGCTATCCCAACCTGGAAATCTCTATCGAGGTGCCCGAAGACAACCTGTCGCGCTACGGACTCACCTTCAGCCAGGTGGCCAACGCCGTCCGCTTCAATAACCGCGACGTGTCGGGCGGCTCGATTAAAACGGCCGAGGAAGAAATCCGCATCCGAGCCAACGCCCAGACCTACGCTCCGGAGGCCATCGGTCGCATCGTGCTGCGGGCCAATACCGACGGCAGCAACCTGCTGCTGCGCGACATCGCCACCATTAAGATGCAGTTTGCCGACACCCCCAACCGCTCCTACACCAACGGCGAACTGGCCGTAACGGTCAACGTGGAGAAGTTGCCCGAAGAAGATTTGCAGGAGATTTCGGAATGGTTGGACGGCTACATGGACACGTTTAACGCGCAGAACGAGCAGTTCAAACTCACCACCACCTTCGACTTCAACAGCTTGTTGCAACAGCGGGTGGCGCTGCTCACCAGCAACGGGTTGGTCGGGCTTATCCTGGTACTGGTGGCTTTGGGCTTGTTTCTGAGTCTGCGCTTGTCGTTTTGGGTGGCCCTGGGTATTCCTATTTCGTTCTTGGGTATGTTTATCGTGGCCAACCTGGCGGGTGTCACCATCAACATGCTGTCGCTGTTCGGGATGATCCTGGTGGTGGGCATTTTGGTAGACGATGGCATTGTGATTGCCGAGAACATTCATACCCACGCTGAGAAAGGCAAAAACCCCATGCAAGCGGCCATCGACGGCACGGTGGAGATGCTGCCCGCTGTGTTCACCTCGGTGCTCACCACCATCATCGCCTTCATTCCGCTCATGGTGCTCGATAACGATGGATTCACCACCGAGCTATCCATCGTGGTGATCGGCTGTTTGGCGTTCTCGCTGGTAGAGGCTTTCTTTGTGCTGCCCTCGCACTTGGCGGCGGGCAAGGTGGCCAAACCCGGTGTTGCACCCAAGAAAGACCGCATCCGAGGCGGACTGGATCGGGGCATCAAGTACGTTCGTGATAACCTTTACGGCGGAGTGCTTAAGGTGCTTATCCGCTGGCGATGGGTGTCGTTTGCGTTTCCTATCGTGTTCTTTATGCTCGTGTATGGCATGATTCAGGGTGGCATCATCCAGACCACCTTCTTCCCTTCCATTCCTTTCGACGACTTTGAGGTGTCGCTGGTGCTAAAACCGGGCACTCGAGAGAATATCACCGAAGAATATCTACGGGAGTTCGAGGAAGCCATCTGGGCGGTGAACGAGGAAATCAAGCAGGAGCGGGGCAACGACCAGTCGCTTATTGAAACGGTGAGCCTGAACGTGGGCAGCAGCGGCGGCCGCGGAGCCACCGAGCGGGGCAGCCATACGGGGCACCTGCGGGTGGACCTGGCGGATATGGAGGGCATCGAGGATATATCGAGCTTCGACATCTCCACCAAGGTGCGGCAGAAGATCGGGCCGGTGCCCGTGGCCGAAAAGTTCAACGTGGGCGGATCGAACCGCTTCGGCACGCCCTTCTCGCTGGCGCTGTTCGGCAACAACCTGGAAGATCTGATGGCCGCCAAGGAAGAAGCCAAGGAAGCGATCTCGCAAATCTCATCGCTCAAAGACCTGAAAGATAACACCGCCTCGGGGCAGCGCGAGTTGCAACTGGAGCTGAAGCCCAAGGCCTACTTCCTGGGGTTCTCGCAGGCCGACATCACCACCCAGATTCGGCAGGCGTTCTTCGGCGAGGAGGCGCAGCGCCTGATCATGGGCACCGACGAGGTGCGGGTGTGGGTGCGCTACCCCGAAGAAGACCGGCTAAGCGTGTCGCAGATGGAGTCAATGAAGATCAAAGATCCGCAGGGCAACGAGTACCCACTCACCGAACTGGCCGATTATGAGGTGGGGCGGGGTGTGATCAACATCAACCACTTCAACGGCAAGCGCGAGGTGACCATCGAGGCCGACCTGGTGGACCCCTACGAACCGGTGCCGCCCATCGTGGAAAAGGTGCAAGCCGAGATTCTGCCGCCCATTCTGGCCAAGTACCCCGGCGTAACCTACTCATTCGAGGGGCAGCAACGCCGCTCGGCCCGCACGGTAGATTCGTTCGCGAAGGTGTTTCCGGTGGCTTTTATCATGATGGTGCTGGTGATCACGCTGTCGTTTCGCTCGCTCTACCAGGCAATACTCATCCTGCTGCTCATCCCCATTGGGTTGGTGTGCGCGGCGTTGGGCCATTTCATTCATGCACAACCCATTTCGATGCTCAGTGCCTACGGCATGATTGCCCTGTCGGGCGTGATCATTAACGATGCGGTGGTGATGCTCGACAAGTACAACCAGAACCTGCGCGAGGGGCTCACGGTGGAAGAAGCGGCCTTTGATGCCGGAAAGGCGCGCTTTCGGGCTATCCTGCTCACCTCGATCACCACCGTGGCCGGGTTGTTTCCGCTCATTCTGGAGAAGAGCTTCCAGGCGCAGTTCCTCATTCCGATGGCCATTTCGGTGGCCTACGGCGTGATGTTCGGCACCTTTATGATCCTGCTGTTCTTCCCGGTGATCATCCTCACCTTCAATGACCTCAAACTATACTTCAACAAGGGCTGGGTGAAGCTGCAGCGCTACATGAATCCCGACGAGGAACGGATGATGCCCGACCACGAGGGGGTGGAACCGGCGGTGCGCGAGAAACGGCGTTTGCAACGCACGTAGGAACGATTGGTTAATACCCAAAATACTGGGGCGCGTTTGTAACGCGTTACAAACGCGCCCCAGCAGGGGTTAACCGTAGGAAAATGATTAATCGCGCGGCGACCGTCATATTCCTACCGCGTCGAATAGACCGTTTGAATCTAATAACCATCCAAGCATGCAATCTATTCTATTCATCATTGTTCTGTCACTGTTACCGCTAACCACCCTGTGGGCGCAGGAACGGGAACCGCTGTCGCTTTCCGATGCCATTCAGGTGGGACTGGCCGAGAACTTCGGTATTCGCATTGAGCAGCAAAACGTGGAGATTGCCCGTACCAACAACACCTGGGGCGCGGCCGGACGCTGGCCGACGATTTCGCTCAACGTGTCGCAAAACAACAACTTTCGGGACGTGACCAATCCCGCCAGTTTTCTACAGGGCCTTAGCATTTCTAATGATATCACGCCTTTTGTGGGCGTGAATTGGATTTTGTTCGACGGCTTTCGGGTGGTGGCCAACCGTGAGCGCTTGCGAGCGTTAGAACGGCTCAGCGAGGGCAACGCCCAAGTGGTGATCGAGAATGCCGTACAGGGCATAATCACCCAGTACTATTTGGTGCAATTGGAACAGCAACGACTGTCGGTGCTGAACAAGGTGTTTCAGCTGTCTAAAGACCGCTACGCCTACGTGAAGCTACGCAGCGAACTGGGCAGTGCGGTCACCTTCGATGTGCTGCAGGAGCTAAATGCATTTCTAACTGATTCGTCGAACTACGTGACGCAGCAGATCACCGCTATCAATGCCTTACGCAACCTCAATTTGCTGATGGGACAAGAGGTAAGCGAAAGGTACAAACTCACCGATAGCCTGGAAGTGACGCCTAGCGAGTATGAAGTGGAAGACCTCTACGAGCGAATGATTGCCAGCAACAGCAACCTACGCAACCAATACCTTAACCTAGAGATTGCCCAGGCTGAAACTCGGCTAGCCAAAACCGAACTGTATCCCCAGCTTAGCCTAAATCTGAACGGCTCGTACAGCGTGAGTCGGCAAGACCTGAGCAATGCCGAACTGTTGCGGCCCATCGAGGACCCCGTCACGCAGACGCGTACTCTGAATTACGCCGGGGGGCTCACCCTGAGTTATTTGTTCTTCGACGGCGGGCGGGTGCGACGGACTTTAGGCAATACGCGCATCCAGGAGCGGATCAGCCAACTGCAGATCGATGAGCTAAAGCAAACCCTGCGCAACGACTTGGTGAGTACCTACGATTTGTACAATGTGCGCCAGAAGCTGCTCAGCATTTCGCAACAGAATGTGCAAAGTGCCGACTTGAACCTGAGCTTGGCCGAAGAGCGCTTCCGCACGGGCACCATCAATTCATTTGATTATCGGCAGATTCAGGTGAACTACCTGAACACGGCCCTAAACAACCTGCAAGCCAAGTACGATCTGATTGAGTCGGAAACCGAGTTGCTACGCCTCACCGGGGGCATTACGAATGAGTATGATAACGTGAACTGAGATGGAGGCACCCAGTTCACCGTCATTCCCGGCGAAGCAGCGGGCCCGGCCCCCGGCGTAGACCGGGAATCCCCTCCATACGAAGAAGATTTTCGGTCTACAGGTCGTGTCACCCTAATAAGCGCAAACCTCATAACATGAATTGTAATGAAACTGTGTATGCTTTTTATTGGTGGTCTAGGAGGGTGGGAGGTAATGATTATCCTCTTCTTACTGCTGCTACCCGTTTTAGCCTGGATTGTTGCCTTGGTGGACATTATTCGTAGCCAATTCCGCAACGACACCGACCGTCTGCTGTGGATTGTGGTGGTGACACTGGCCCCGGTGCTGGGGGTAATTGTCTATCTAGTTTTAGGAAGGCGCTATAAGGAAGGATAAGGGCTTTTTGGTATTTCAACCTTCATCATTCCTTGCGCCCGGCGCCCGGTTCATGATTCGATATTCAAACCCTTAATTTAGGAGATGAATGGAGGGACTTTTACTGATGGCCCTGGGGGCGGTAGACGGTTGGCGCACTCCGCTGCTGGTGTTGCTGCTGGCCTTGGTGGTTGGGATGTGGCTGGCTGGGCTTATCAACATTGCCCGCAGTCGTTTTCGGTCGCCCGCCGCACGCTGGGGGTGGGTGGCGGTGGTCACACTGTTGCCGGTGCTCGGTTTTTTAATCTACCAGACGGTGGGGAGCAAGTACAAGGTTGAGGGTAGCGCTCGGTTGTAGCATGAAAACTATATCAATTGGAGGGTGTTCTTTCTTCTAGTTGGTATACCTTCTATCATTCAATACTTCAACCATTCAATTCATGGCAATCAACCTCAACCTTGGTCTCTTAATTTTGCGCATTGGCATTGGCACCATGTTTATGCTGCATGGCGCGCCCAAACTGATGGGCGGGCCCGAACAATGGGAAAAAGTGGGGCAGTCGATGAGCAACTTGGGCATCGATTTCCTGCCCGCCTTCTGGGGTTTTATGGCCGGGTTTGCCGAGTTTATAGGTGGTTTGTGTCTGGTGCTGGGCATCTTCTGGGTGCCCGCCTGCTTCTTACTGATCCTCACCATGATCGTGGCTGCCATCATGCATATCTCGCAGGGCGACGGCTTCGTGCGCTATTCGCACGCGGTGGAGTCAGCTATTCTGTTTATTAGCCTAATCTTTATTGGGGCCGGGCAGTACCGGTTGAGTCGGAGGTTATAAGAATATCGAATGATGAACGAGGAACACCGAATACCGAAGTGGTATGGAAAACTTAGAAAAGTACCTGTCTGATCCGAAGAATCCGAAAGGGTTCAAGTCGTATAAGCTGTTGGCAGAGATTATTAGAAAGGGGGAGAACGTCGCTTTTGTTGATCCTTACTTTCTGATAGAAATCTTTAAGGAGCAACTTAATAACCAGGTTATCTTCAACGAACTGTGGGACAAGCCAGATAACTTTGGTGAACTCACCTTCCAGGAGAAAGTGGCGGTTTACATCAAAAACTATTCTGAAGCAGAGCTTCTTGATGCGATAGCAAAAATCTGGCCTTCGGTATCAGGCAAGCATATGGATCATTTGTTTGATGAATTTATCTACCCAAAAGAGGTAGATTCCCTTTTCGACTCTTATCAAAAATCAATAGAATGGTTAGCGGAGAATTTAATAAGCACCAAATACATTGAAGGTCTAGCCCAGGTTTATCTTTTAGAACGCTATGATGAAATCCCCTTGACTCCACACAAAGGCAATATCGTCGCGTTTATAAGTTCCAGGTATAGTAAGGCTATAAGTAAGCTTAAATCAACGAGAGCTAGTGTATTAATCGCAACGAAGAAAGTACATAGTTCCTTGAGTTATCCAAGAAACTTTCATCCTATTGTTCTTAATCAAATTTCTGATATTGACGCTCTCTTGGATTTGGTGAGGCGGGAGGTAGATTATAAAAAGAGTCGAAGCTCAATATTTTACGACAAGCCAGATAGCATCCCTTACCTCCAACAAGTAGAGATCAAGAACTACTTCAGTCTACAGCACATCAAGCTAACCAAATTAACCAAGCAACGAGAAATCTACTTAGTGGGCGAAAACGGCGACGGTAAAACGCTGCTGCTGCAAGCAATTTTGCTCGGGCTGAAAGATGACCGAGTGAACGACGATGTTGTGCGTGACTTTATTACTGCGAATCCTACCCAAGATAATCTTAGTATCAAAGTTATTGATACGGGTAAAAAAGAATACCGATTTACCGACGGACTAAACAAACAACCTCATCCATACCAACACGTTTTTGCCTACGGAATCAACCGCTTCCGCAACGATTCTGATCAGAAGGAAGAAGACGGCTACCTAACGCTGTTCAGTCACGATCAGTGTCTGGAAAACCCGGTAAAGTGGTTGCAGAACATCGACTACCGCGAAAAGTCCGACGAAGGGCCGCCCATTAGCCTGACGATGGCAAAGGAAATCTTACGAGAGCTACTGGACGGAAACGTAAGCATTACGGTGTCGCCCGACCGCGTAGTCTTTAACGAACGGGGCACCGAAGTGAGCTTTTCGCAATTATCAGACGGTTACAAGAGCGTTATTATTTGGGTAAGCGATCTGATCGCCCGCCTGTCAGAACGGCAACCGTACGTCAACCGGATTCAGGACTTTCGGGGGATCGTTCTGGTAGACGAGATCGGGGTTTATCTGCATCCTAAGTGGCAATACATGATCGTTCGTAAGTTGCGTAGCTGGTTTCCGCTTATTCAATTTATCTTCACCACGCACAGTCCGATTGTAATTATGGGAGCCTCTAAAGATGCTGCTTTTTATAAGGTGTACAAAGAAGAAGGAGTTACCAAAGTGACTGAAGCAGTAGACTCTATCAGCAACCTGATGGCGAATGGTATCATTACTTCTCCGCTATTTGGGTTAGAAGACGCACGACCAGCGGCTTTTGACGAAAGCAGAGAGGAACTGGATACCAGTGACGACTATCTAGCCGGTAAAATTCATCAGGCTATCTCCCAGCGTATCCAGGATCGCAACAACGTGACTGAAGACGATATCATATCGCTCATTCAGCAAGAATTGGATAAAGTGGTTGCGAAGTAGCGTAGGTGATGATCAAAATCAATAAAGATTCAAAGAACGTTCCGGCTTCGCTCAATAACGCAACTACCCAACAAAGACGAGACGAATTAATTGAGGTGGGACGGTACATCGACGAAGGCAAGTACAATAACCGTTACAAAGGGCGCGATGTTAAAAGCAGACTGAAGGCGCTCTACCGCGGAAAATGCGCCTTCTGTGAGCAGTGCATCGAGCAGTTTCACGTAGAGCACTTTCGGCCGAAGCGGATTTACTACTGGTTAGCATACTCCTGAGATAACTTGCTAGCGGTTTGCCCTGTCTGTAACCAATATAAGAGCGATCACTTTAAAACGCTCCGCGAACGGGTTTCTATAGCGGAAGATGAACCAATTTCTGATCAAATACACCAATTAACCAGAGCGTACAACGAGCGGGAAGGCAATCAACTCGTTTGCCCGGAACAAGAAACAGTCGGTACGCAGCTAACTTTTGAGAAAGACGGCAGCATCCGTTCGGAAGACGCGCGAGTAAAGTATACTATAGAAGTCTGCCACTTGAACCGAAATGATCTGAAGGATCAACGCAAGAAGCTGTGGGACGACTTAGAGAAAAAACTAATAAGTCGGTTCTACGAACACCAACTGGGCAATTCAGAGGCGATAGTTAAAATGACCGGACTACAGGAAGATTTCGTCAAAGACGCCAACAACCTCGATAACCCATTTATCGCCTTCCGCCAGTACGCTGCGCATCATTTCCTTCCAAAGGCTTCCGATTAACCGATGTTTGCGAAGCCACCCACTGGTTCACCTGGTTCTCCAGCACATCCAGCGGCAGCGCCCCCTGCTTCAGAATCACGTCGTGGAACTGCCGGATGTCGAAATGCTCGCCGAGTTGCTCCTTAGCCTTCGCTCGTAGGTCCAGAATCTTCATCATGCCAATCTTGTAGGCGGTGGCCTGACCGGGCATCACAATGTGGCGCTCCACCATACGCACGCACTCGCGCTCACTGGCCGAGGTATTGGTCTGGTAGTAGGCAATGCCCTCCTCGCGCGTCCACCGCTTGTCGTGGATACCGGTGTCGACCACCAGCCGACAGGCGCGCCACAGCTCCATCGCCAGCCGTCCGAAGTCAGAGTATGGGTCTTGGTATAGGCCCATTTCTTTCGGGATTTTCTCGCAGTACAGCCCCCAGCCCTCAATGTAGGCCGTATAGCCGCCGTACTTGCGAAACTTGGGCACGTCTTGCAGTTCCTGGGCAATGGCGATCTGCATATGGTGACCGGGAATGCCCTCGTGGTAAGCCAGCGCTTCCATCTCGTACTTAGGCATGTTCTTGGTGTCGTGCAGGTTGGCGTAGTAGATACCGGGGCGCGAACCGTCGGGGGCCGGTCGGTTGTAGAATGCTTTTCCGGCTGATTCTTCGCGGAAGTCTTCTACGCGCCTCACTTTCATGTTGGCTTTGGGCTTCACGATGAACAACTCATCCAGTCGGTCGCGCATGTTATCAATGATCGCTGTCGCACTGTCCATGTAGGCTTGTTTGCCCGCGTCGGTGTTGGGGTAGTAAAACTGTGGGTCTTCGCGCATAAACGCAAAGAATTCCTGCAAGTCACCGGCGAAACCTACCTGCTGCATGATGCCGCGCATCTCGTTGTGGATACGCTTCACCTCGCTAAGGCCAATCTGGTGAATCTCGTCGGCCGTAAGATCAGTAGTGGTCGTGCGGCGCAGGGCGTTGGCGTAGTAGGCTTTGCCGTCGGAGAACTTCCAGGCTCCGTCGTCGTTAGTGGCCCGTTGTTCCTGCTCTTCCAAAAAGGCAATCAGCTTCTGGTAAGCGGGTTGCACCGACTCTTTCAGGGCGCTTTCGGCGCGTTGCAGCAAATCCTGCTTGGTGGCCTCGTCTACGTCTAGCTTAGCCACTTTTTGGTGAATGTCTTGAAAGAGCGCGCTGCTGTCGCCACTATCGGCAAAGGGCAGCCCGGTGATGATGTTCTGTGCATCGCTGATCACGCGGGGGAAAACGAATTTGGGCGGCAAGATTCCCTTCTCTTCGGTGGTTTGCAGCTTGGTGATGAGCTGGTCGAAGTAAGCTGGGAGCCGCTGCAAGCGCTTGACGTAGGCCTCGGCGTCTTCCTGGCTACCCACCTGGTGCATATTGATCAAAAAGGAGGGCACCCGGGAGTGGAAGCCGAACATCTGGTTCACCGGGTAGGTGTGGTAGCGGTACTTGAAGTCGGCCAGCTCGTTTTCCGCCTTCTGCACAAACAAGTCGTAGCTCAGTTGGGTGGCCGGGTTCAGCGCATCGTAGTCGATAGAGTCCTTAAGCCATTGCAGGTCTTCTTTGGTGATACCCAGCTCCATCTGGGCAAACTCCTCCGTGGGGTCGTCCCACTGGTCGTAGTCTTTTTTGATGCCCAAGTAGGTCTGCATCACCGGGTCGCGGTCAATAGATTCGTTGTAGAAGCGCTCGAAGAACTCGTTGGCCCGCTGCGACTCGTCAGCGATGGCGGCGGGTGTAGGACTATTGGCGGTGGGAAAAGTGAAACAGACGGTAAATAATAAGGAGGCGGCCAGGGCCACGTAGTGTAGGTTTTTCATAATGTAGGTTGGGTGATCAATGCCGGGGCTGCGCCGGTCTTGGTAGGTTGAAAAAAGGGGTTGTAAACGTGGTAATTTGAGTTAGGCAAGGGCTTTCGGGCAGATAGATTACTCCATGCCCAGTAGTTTCTTATACCAGGGACGAGTGATCTGATTTCTTGTGATCACAACCAGCTCCCAAGCAGCATCGGCTTTTTGCACGGCCGCATCGGCGCTACGTCGGGCCTCAAGCACCATCTCGCGGGTTTCGGCGCTTAGTTCGGCAATTTCCTTAGTGAGCTTCTTGGTTTCCCGAATATCTTCGGCCAGGATCTTGACGATGTCTTGCCAATCGTTGAAGTCTCCATTGGGCAAATCTTCCATATCAGTTATGATGGGTACGTCCCAAAGATACAACAAATCTGTTTTACTTGCTCACCCAACCGGATTGCCTCGCGCACTTACTCATGCTGGATTCAGTACGGTTTGCCTACCTTTACGGCATGTCCCGACTGGCCCGTCTTTTTCAGGTGAAGCACTTTCTGCTACTCAACGCTTTGTTCTGGAGCGGATTAGCCGCCGTGGCCCTGGCCCAGCACTACGCGCGTACGGTGAGCGCAGGCCATCCGTTCGGGTGGGAGGAGGTTGTGCGATATCCCGTGGCTACCTACCTCACGTTCTGGATGCTCAGCTTTTTCGTATTTGATCTTTACCTGCTCACCCGCCGCCGACCCGCCCGGCAACCGCCGGTCTTCTGGATGATCCACAGTCTGGCGGCCCTGGGCTTCGGCATACTCCATAAAACCCTGAGCTACGTGGCGGGGCTGCTGCTCGAGCGCCTGTGGCTGCCCCGCGAAACCAAAACGTGGCAGGAGCTCATCCCGCTGTGGCAGCAGACTTTTCCCGATATGCTCTACGGCGTGTTGATGTATTTCGTCGTCCTGTTTGTGCTGCTGATGCTCGACCATAGACAGCGGTTTCGCGACGAGCACGTGCGGGCCCTGGAGTTGCAGAACCAGCTAACGCAGTCGCAGCTGCAAGCGCTGAAGTCGCAGTTGCAGCCCCACTTTTTGTTCAACGCCCTCAACACCATCGCCATGATGGTGCGCGGCAATCGAAGAGACGAAGCCGTGGCGATGATTGCCAGCCTAGGCCAGATGCTGCGCAGCCACCTGGACCGAAAGCAACCGTGGGTCACCTTGCAGCAGGAGCTGCAGCTGGTGGATCAGTACGTATCCATCGAGAAAGTCCGCTACCAGGATCGCTTGCGGGTTACGCAGTGCGTCGCTGCGGACGTGCTTTCGGCGCGGGTGCCCAACTTGATCTTGCAACCGCTGGTAGAGAACGCCTTTAAGCACGGCATCGCCCACTGCTTGGGAGCGGCCCAACTGAAGATCAGTGCCTGGCAGGAAGGGTCGCGGCTGGTGCTGGAAGTCTTCAACAGCGGACAGCCGCTGCTCGGCGGATGGAACCTGCACAGCCACCAGGGCATTGGGTTGGGTAACACCGTGAACCGGCTAATGCGTTTGTACCGGGGCAACTTCCGCTTTCAGATGCGCGAGCAAGCGGGCGGACTACTGGTGCGGATGGAATTGCCGTTAGACGGGCACTACGCTTCTTCAGGCAAACAGGCTATTCATGGCAACACTGAATCCCGTAATCACCTGTGAGGTTAGGTGTCCTTCCGCTATTTTTTGGTGTAGCCGGTAGCGATATTCATGCAGAAGATACTGCTCAATGGCTTGTTGTGCCGAATCTACAATCCAGTATTCAGGTATACCGTGCGCGGCATAGTCGCGCATTTTAACGCCCCGGTCGCGATCTTCGGTAGATTCTGATAAAATCTCAACGATAAAATCCGGAGCCGGAAACCGCAATTGCTCATCGGTAAACTGGTCAGCTACTTCTTTTCTGAAAAAACAGATATCCGGTTCATAATCATTGCGCGATAAGGTAATCATTACTTTCTCAGAGCCGACGATGCCCAGGTTATGCTCTTCAACGTGTACGTTAAGCCGAGTCAGAAGTCGGGTAGAAACATGCCAGTGCGCTTTGCGTACGGGAGAATGAAACACAATTTCGCCGTTGATAAACTCAGCCTTATGGTCTTCGTGAATCAAGTCGTAATATTCATGACGCTTACTGGCTTCTTCGCGAATAGCACACTGGATGCGCTCAATGATAAGCAGGGCATCAGGCGAGGCATGCAATGCTTCAACCAACGTATCTTGATCTTTCATGATGAGTGATTCTTGACATTAAACTTACGAAAAAATCGACTATTTTGGTACGTTGAAGCATATGAAACTCACCACCATCATCGTCGACGACGAACCGGAAGCCCGCCAGGGAGTGGCGCTGCTGCTCGCCGGTGATCCGGACGTGGAGATCACCGCCGTGTGCGCCAACGGATTGGAAGCAATTTCGGCCATCAACGAACTGGCACCTGACCTGCTGTTTCTAGACGTGCAGATGCCGCAGGTGGATGGCTTTGAGATGCTGCGCAGCCTGTCGCTCGCCGTGCCGCCCGCCGTTATCTTCACCACTGCCTACGAGGAATACACGTTGAAGGCGTTTGAGGTGCACGCCATTGACTACCTGCTCAAGCCCTTTACCGACGAACGCTTTTATCAGGCGTTGAACCACGCCAAGCAACTCATTCGGGCGAAGAGATTCCCTACCCTGCAATCCTTACTGCAAGACCGGCCGCCCAAAACCGCCGATCAGCACGCCCTGATTCGGGAAGAAAGTCCCGCCACCAAAGACAAACTGGTGGTGAAAGCCGACGGGCGGGTGCACTTTGTTTCTTATGCCGACATCATCTGGGTAGAAGCCTACGACTACTACGTGAAGGTGCACGTGCGCGACCGCTACTTTTTGCTGCGCGATAGCCTGAAACACCTGGAGCAACGGTTGC
Source organism: Cyclobacteriaceae bacterium (assembly GCA_965217305.1). Lineage (GTDB taxonomy): Bacteria > Bacteroidota > Bacteroidia > Cytophagales > Cyclobacteriaceae > Tunicatimonas. The sequence goes on along the minus strand of CBDCHN010000011.1, from coordinate 955,343 downwards.
CGTCCGAGCAGTTTGTCCGCATCCACAAGTCCAGCATCGTCAACCGCCGGTACGTGGAGGCGCTGCTACCGCAGGAGCACGGCAGTGAGTACGAGGTAGTGTTGAGCAGCGGGATAACGCTCCGCAGCAGCCGAAGCTATCGGGATGGAGTGAAGCAATTAGCGCAAGGGTAAAGGTGTATGCGGAATGAGGTTTGGTCAGTGCCGTAAAAAGCTACCTGAACCTATTGCACGGTGTGGCAACTTAATGTTCTGGTGCTCTATACTGTTCGAGGTTCTACTACCCGTCTGCTGTCTCGAGTGACCTTTCTAGCTACTAAACTGTTCTTTACAAAATATGCTTTCTCAGCCAATTTACTACTAAGGTAGTATTGTGCTAAATAAACATCAATACCAAAATTGCCGAAGACCTAATTTGCCTCAAAATTAGGCCCTAATGCGTCATACTATATTTGCTGTACTTCTACTCTTGTTGTCGGCTGCTTGTACATTCGAGCCAGAACTTGAAAACTTTATTGAGCTAAGTCAAATTCCCTCTGTACAAGTCGGAGACATATACCTATCAAACACTTCGGATACATTTCAGGTATTTGCAAGAACCGCACGGGTAGAATATGATATAGACGTAGCCAACGAAGATACAATTCTTGTAACGGTTTACGTCGACGACCATCGACACGACCTGCTATATACCTCTAAGGGCAACTTTGTTTTGCATGCCAACGACTACGAAGAAGGTTACCACTCACTGCGGCTCGAGGCGGTTACTAATACTGGGACCGGCAGTATAGCCGATAAACTCGGAGCCGAGGGTTTGGTTTGGAGTAAAGAATGGACTTTCTTGATCAATTTTGAGCCGCCTCAGCCTGTCAATATTACAGCAGCTTATCCGGAGGATGGTCGTCTGATCATAGAATGGGAAGAAAGCAATGTTCCTACGGAAAAGTTAATTACTGTCGAACTCGCCGCAGGAAGAGAAACATGGTCTTATAGAGTCTCAAACGCTCATCAAACTCGTTTGGTAGACACCGTCTATACCGGCGGTGACATAAGAATTACTCTTGAAAATATTGCTACAAATCCTGATGATCCTTCGCCTATAGCAAGGTATAACACTACTTTTCCAACTTCTGAAATTGTTAAGCAAACTACCAATGAACTTGGTCACGTTACAGTATACTGGAACCGACCACTGTTTCACAGAAACTTTGGAAAGTATACGTTAAAGGGCTTCGGGTACAATGCTGATACATTTTTTGAATCTGAAGTAGTAAGTGATACTTCTGCAATCATCACTACGCTTCCTTTTGGAGAGACAACCCATCTTATACTATTCACTATATCAGAATACAGAAAGGGTGAATTTTCAGAAGTGTATGCTTTCTCTGAATCGAAAATAAGCGTAGGAGAAAAACGCCAGCGAATGTTAGGTGACTTCGTGCACGCACCCTTGAATCCGCGTCTCGGATTTAAAGTTAATTCGTATTACGCAGCAATTCTAGAAGGTGATTCTGTCGTAAAAGAAATAAATGATGGAATCTGGGGATGGTATGCTCCTTCTTCAAAAGGTGAATATCTCTATTTCTCGAATTCTAACGGCATAGCAAGGCTTGACAGAGAAGGTAATATAATTCCAGTTCTCGATCCGGAAACAGTATACGGAGAAAAGATAACTCCCCGAAGTCTTTCCTTAGGCGATGACCGCTATCTATGCTTTACTGACCGACGATCACCGACTGCATTGTATATCTACGATGTAGTAGATAAAAAGCCTGTATCTCAACGTACGCTAGGGGGCTACGAAGAAGTGCACGCAACTCACCAAACACCGGACGGGAAGTATTTAGCGGTGCATTATACTTTCAGAACCGAGCTACATACCCTTAGGGACGGAGTAATTCAGCAGACAAAGACTTTTGAAGGCGTTACTAAAGCTGTATTCTTCGATACAGCTTATAAGGGCGATTTGATTATGTTTCGCCAGGACGGTATAGAAGTCTATAATATGGCTTCAGACAAATCAATCGTCAACTCTTTTGATGCTACTCTCTTCGTAGGATGTACTTACGATCCAATAACGGGCTACATTGGTGGCAGTAGAGATGGGCATTACTACGTAATTGACCCGGCCACCGGATCAGTACTGAGAGACATTCTTGTAGCTGCATATTTTGGTGCCTACAATGGGCACCTGTATGCTCTTGATGCTAAACTTGATCTTAAACTCCGTTAGTTATGCAAAGCCGCATCTACCTTCTACTGTTCTTCCTGTTATCTTTCACTCCTCTTTGCGGGCAGTCGCTAGTCATAGAGCCATTCATAGGATACGCAACTTACAGCATGTCCGATTTGAAGACAAGCTTGGAAGCGCAGCTAACTGCTTCCGATATACCTTTACGTATCACCGAAAACTTTCCTAATCGACCTTATATAGGCTTCCATTTTGCTTCTGCTACTGAGAACCTCAAGATAGGTATCCGCTATAGTCACCAATCTACAGGAGGACGAACACATTACAGAGACTATTCGGGCGAATTAGGTTTTGACGTTGTAGTAAGTGCGCATAACTTTGGACTTTTCGCTGCCACAAATTTCCTGAAAAAGGAAAAACTCATGATAGAGGGTTCGTTGGGAAGCAGTGCCTGCTACACTTATGGCAATTTTAAAGAGTATATTAAGATAGGCGAAGAATCTGATTTGTTAAGCACGGATATAAATTCAATTAGCCTTTTAATAGAGCCTCTTGTTGAGTCAAAACTCAATGTGTTACCCTTTTTAGGTGTAGGAGTCCGTCTGGGCGCGGCATTAAATGTGGGAGGTGGCCTTCGGCTTGCCGAAAATATAGACGCTAAACTTGTTGACGACAGAGGAGAATTAATCAGAGCGGATTGGTCCGGCTTTCGTAGCGAAATAACAGCTAGTTTTTCGTTAAACAAAAACTTTTGATGTGTTGCTTGCTGGTAGCCCTACTAACCATCAGCACTCAAACCCTGTGCGCCGCCCCGCGCAACCCGGTGGAGAGCCTGCGGGATGAGTGAGCAATGTTTGGGAAAATAAATTAGCGCCTCCGCTAGCAACAGGGTAGGTTTTTACCACATAGTTAATTAGATAACAATCCACTATTACGCTAGCCAGTCGGCACAACAACTTTTCCCAAAAGATTACGTAATTTTCAGCATGGCACAAGTAGATCATATCAAGACTGACATTGAGACTTTATCATATGAGGATTTTGTGCATCTCCGTGAGTGGATCGCTGAGAAAGATTGGCAGGACTGGGATAAGCAGATAGAGAGAGATGCTGCGTCAGGCAAGCTTAATTTTTTACGTGAAGAAGCAGTAGCTGCCAAGAAAAAAGGTCAGCTAAAGGAACTGTAAATGCACCGCACTACTCCTCGGTTTTGGAAACGTTTTGATAGCTTAAGCGAGGATATTCAAAATCTAGCCCGTAAGAACTTTACACTGCTTATAAGCAATCCCAAACATCCCTCCCTTCATTTCAAAAAGGTTGGTGACTACTGGTCCGCTCGGGTTGGGCGCTACTACTGAGTGCTCGCCATTGAAGACGGCAATGACTTTATTTGGGTTTGGATCGGCACTCATGCTGAGTATGATAAGCTTATTGGATGATAGGTAAGTGCGTCGTTGTGCGGAAAAAACGCAAAATTCGCTAAGGGTATTGTCATTCACTGCAAAATAGAGACGGGTTACTGCAAAAAGCTTGAGGGAAATCTCGGACTGTGATACTTTCACTGCTCATTATTCATTCCCTCACTATGCTTAAGAACTATCTCACCCTGGCCCTTCGCAATGTTAGAAAACACCCGGCCTTCGCCGTGATCAACGTGCTCGGACTGGCCCTGGGCACCGCTGCCAGTCTGCTGGTGTACTGCTGGGTCGCCGACGAATTAAGCTATGATCGCTTTCATTCGAACGCCAGCCAACTGTTTCGGATTTCCAACAAGATCGACATCGACGACAAGTTTTACATCAATACGCCTACGCAGCTAAGCGATTATCTGCAAGAGGAAATAGCGGGAGTGAAACTGACGGCCGATGCGGAGTGGAGCGGACAGCAGGTGCTGGTGCGGCATCAGGGTGAGATAATAGAAGAAGAGTTCTTGCACGTTGAGCCGGAGTTTTTGCAGATGTTTGACTTTCCGCTGATTGCCGGAGTCGACTCGCTGGCGTTGAGCCGTCCGCATACACTGCTGCTCACCCCCCGGATGGCCGAAAAATATTTTCCCGAAAGCTCACCCCTGGGGCAACAACTGCGGCTCACCGACAGCACCACGTACGAAATTACCGGAGTGGTGGCCGCGCCCCCCGGCAACTCCTCTATTCAGTTCGATTTTCTAACCTCTACCGCCGGACAAGAAAACATGCACCTAACCGCTGACAACGGTTGGCTAGGCGGATCCGGATTTACCTACGTGCTCACCGAACCGGGCTACACCAAGGAGCAACTGATGAGCGATATCGAGGCAATTACCGACCGTTACGATGCACCGGCCGACATTTGGCATTTCACCGTGGAGCCACTGGCGGCGGTGCACTTGCACTCGGATTTTGGCGCATCCGAGGGCGTGCAGGGCGACATTCGCTACGTGTATAGCTTCCTGGCGGTAGGGGCGCTCATTCTGTGCATCGCCTGCTTCAACTACATCAACCTGACCACCGCCCGCTCGATGGAGCGCGCCCAGGAGGTAGGGATTCGCAAAGCGAGTGGTGCGTTGCGCGGGCAGTTAATCGGGCAGTTCTTGGGTGAGTCACTGCTCACTACCACCGCCGCTACGGTGATTGGATACGGGCTAGCCTACTTGGCCTTACCCACGCTCAATGCATTGTCCCACAAAAAATTATCGCTCAACCTCTGGGAAACCCCGCATCTGCTGCTGGCCATTGTAGCTTTGCTAGGACTCACTACGGTAATGGCAGCTTTGTATCCGGCGGTAGCAATCACGGCCTTTCGTCCCGTAGATGCGCTGCGCAACCGCACGACATCTCCCGGGGGGCGAAGTGCTTGGTTGCGACAAGCGCTGGTCATCTTTCAGTTCGCTACCTCGGCTTTGCTGATTATTGGCACGGTGGTTATCTGGCGTCAGCTAACGTTTATCCGCCACTATAACCTCGGGTTCGACCAGCAGCAACTTATCAAGATTGAGCACCCCTTGGTGACCTACGAGCAGTTTGCGACCATCAAAAACGAACTAACCGGGGTGCCGGGCGTGGTGGGGGTGACGAGCGCCCCCTTGCAACACTACAGCAGCTCCTGGTTTGTCCGAGACGATTCGTTGGCCCAAGACCTGGACATGAACGGCTTTTCGGTGGAAGCCGATTTCTTTGAACTGCTAAACGTAGGGGTCACCGAAGGCCGAAGCTTTCATCGGGACTCGCCCGCCGACCTGCGCCGCTCGGTCATTCTGAGCCCGGAGGCAGTGACCGCCTTTGGGCTTGAGAACCCGGTGGGAGAGACCGTGAAGGTGATGACGCAAAACTATCAGACCAACGAATACAAATTTCTTGAAAAAGAGGTGATTGGCGTATTGTCCGACCAAGTTCACTTTCAGTCGCTTAAGGAAGCGCCTAAGCCGTTTGTGGTTCAGTCGGGCACCTATTTGAGCAACGTACTGGTGAAAGTGAACACGAACGACGTGTCGGCTACCCTGGAGCTGGTTCGTGCCCGCTGGAAAGCATTGAATCCTGACATGCTCTTTGACTACGCGTTTGTGGACGACACCTACGATCAGCTTTATCGGCAAGACCAGCGGCTGGGCCAACTGTTCGGACTGTTTTCGGGGGTGGCGTTGTTCATTGCCGGATTGGGGTTGATAGGCTTGGCCGCCTACGCTACCCAGCAGCGCACCAAGGAGATTGGAGTGCGCAAGGTGCTGGGAGCCTCCGTGAGCCAGTTGATATGGCTTTTGTCGACCAACACGGTCCGCCTGATGGTCGTTTCTCTGGTGATAGCCATTCCGGTGGCTAATTACCTGGCGCAGGAGTGGCTGGCCTTGTACCACACCCGTATTGAGCTAACTGGGTGGATCTACGGGCTACCTGCCGCGGTGATGCTACTACTGGCGCTATTGGCCGTAAGTTCTCAAACCCTACGCGCTGCCACGCGCAACCCGGTGGATAGTTTGCGCGATGAGTGAAGCTATTTTCTGATGACGTTCCGGTAGATGTCGGACAAACGCAACGTAACCATCCCATCCAGTAGAGCGAGCGTATCTTCGGCGTTCCGAAAGATCGTCAACTTCCATTCGTTAGGCTGTTGCCGCTGGTAATGCTCTATCATCAAACCGTCGGGGGCAATCAATAAGTATTCGTTGAGCGTGGCAATGCTGCGGTAGGCCTCAAACTTGAAGCCCCGGTCTTTGGTTTTGGTAGCGGGAGACAGTATCTCAATGACCAGCGCTGGGTTGACCAGATTATCAAACGCATCGTCCTTGAACTGCGCTTCACCCTGGCAGACAACCAAGTCCGGGTAGAAGTAGCTATTGGCATCGGCAGCAAAGGTGCGCATGTCCGAATGGAACACTTCGCAGGGCTTTTCAGCCAACTGAGACCCTATCAACAAGATTAGATTAACCGAAACTCGATTGTGTTCTTTGCTGGCTCCGCCCATCAGTACAAGTTCTCCGTTGTGGTATTCGTATTTGCCGTCTTCTTCCCGGATGCCCTGGTGTTCGGCTTCCAGATAGGCTTCGGCGGTCAGTGGGTTTTGATCAACTACTAACGTTTCCATCACTTTTTTTGGGTAAGATACTCATCTGAGGCGAGAAAGGAAAGTAAGCACAGTCAGTTTGCCGTTTGACTCCTGCTTCCTGGTAAGCTCTATGTCGTTCACTGCAAAATAGGGACGGGTTACTGCAAAAGGCTTGGTGGAAACAAGCGCATAGCGTATCATCCGTCTTCATTAACAACTTACTGCCATGATGCTTAGAAACTACCTGCTCATTGCTCTTCGGAATCTGCGGCGCAACCAGACGTACGCCCTGGTGAACCTGCTGGGACTGGCGATTGGCATTTCGGCCAGCCTGATGATGTTGATGCATATCCGCCAAGAGCTTTCGTATGACAAAGGTTTTCCCAAGCACGAACGCATCGGCCGTGCGTCTTTGCATCAATGGGCCAAGTCATCGTTGCCGCTGGCCGCTGAACTGGAAAAAGCATTTCCGGCCATTGAGCAAACCGCCCGCTTCGGGCAGCGCGGCCCCTTTGATGTGGCTATGTACGGCAACCGGCACGTACCGGTGGGGAATGGCTACTTCGCCGATCAGGCGGCAATTGCTATGCTTGATCTAAAGTTGCTATCCGGCTCTCCACTCGAAACTCTAACCCGCCCTCACACCATCGTGCTGACTGAAAGTGTCGCGCAAAAGCTTTTTGGTGACGAAAACCCCGAAGGCAAAACTATCAAGTTTGGTGGGATGGATGAGCTAGAAGTAACCGGCGTGATACAAGATTTGCCGCCCAATACGCATTTCAACTTTGAGTACCTGATTGCTATGCCCACGCAGTTTGCCTGGTTATCCGATGACTCCCAGGAATCGCGGGGCTGGATGTCGGTGTACACCTACGCGCTTTTTAGGGATCAGTCCGCCATGCAGGACGCCAGTGAACGCATAAAAGAGTTTTCTTATCAATTTCACGAGACACTGGGTGATCTAGAAGAGGTGGAACGAAGGCAGTCTTTCTACGAGTTGCATCCTATCACCAGCATTCACCTGGATGGTAACCGAGAGCAGGAGATGGGCAAAAACAGTAACATGGTATACATCTACCTCTTTTCGGCCCTGGCGTTGCTGATTGTGTTGGTGGCCAGCGTCAACTTTGTTAATTTGTTTTCTACGCAAGTAATCAAACGTAGTAAAGAGATTGGTGTCCGAAAAGTGAACGGAGCGGGCCGGTCGCATATTTTCTGGCAGTTTTTGAGCGAAGGATTCGTAATCACGGGGTTATCCGCCTTGCTGGCACTACTGCTGTGTATCGTCCTGCTTCCTTTCTACAATAGTGTCACCGAACTGTCTATTCAGCCAACCGATTTCTTCCAAGCAAACAACCTGCTTCTTTTGGGAAGTATTGTAGTCATGATTGTATTGCTTTCCAGCGGCCTCCCATCCTTCGCTATTTCAGGGTTTTCAGTGCTGAAAGCCATCAAGGGAAACCAATTGCCTTCCTCCTGGTTGCTGAAAGCTCGGCAAAAGCTAGTCGTTTTTCAGTTCATCATCTCAATCTTTATCCTGATCAGCACGCTGGTCATTAGCCAACAGATGGAGTATCTGCAGAACAAAGACGTGGGATTTGATCAAGATCAGCTTATCTCTGTCCGTTTGTACGGACCGTTGTGGGAAGAAGCGGTGGAGCATCGGGAGGCATTCAGCCACGAACTTAGCCGTATTCCGGGTGTAGTGAGCACCGCTAACACCTCAGAAGTGTTAGGAAACGGGTTGAGTGTAGAGGGCTTGCAGGTGTTGGATAGCGCTCGGGAGGAAAACTCTTCTTCTATTTCTATGCGTTGCATTCGGGCCGACGAAGGATTGATCTCCACGCTGGGTCTGGAACTCGTGGCGGGAACCAACTTTCAGCCTACCGCCGACACATCGCTCCTGTTCATTCTGAACGAAAAGGCCGTAGAAGTACTCAACCTACAAAATCCAATCGGGAAATTGGCCAGCAATACAGCTGACGGAGCGCAAGGTGAAATTGTGGGAGTGGTGAAGAACTTCAATTTTGCCTCACTGCGCTACGAGGTAGAACCATTGTTCATTGAGTATCGTCCCACCTGGGTGGGCACCCTACTGATCAGGACAGAAACCATGAATCCTCAGAAAACCGTGGCCCAAATTGAAAACAAGATTAGTGCTCTGTTACCCGGAACCCAGATGTTATACAGCTTTATGGACGACGACCTGCAGGAGATGTACGTAGCCGAAAACACGATGCAGAAGATGCTGCTGATGTTTTCGGGATTGGCCATCGTGATTGCCTGCCTGGGCCTGTTTGGCATCACCTCCTACACCGTTGCGCAACGCTCTAAGGAGATTGGCGTCCGCAAAGTATTGGGAGCCTCCCTGAGCAACATCCTGCTGTTGCTATCCAAAGACTATGTCAAGTTAATTCTGGTGGCTTTTGTGGTGGCCGTGCCTCTAGCCAATTATCTACTGCAAGAATGGCTGCAAGGATTTGCCTATCAAGTCCCTGTGCAATGGTGGATGTATATCATCCCTGGTATAGCAATATTGCTGATGGCCCTGCTCGTCGTGAGCGGGCGAACCTACCAAGCCGCTACGCGTAACCCGGTGGATAGTTTGCGAGATGAGTGAAACTAAGATAAAATACTTGGGTTTTGTAACTATCATGGTTACATTTACGTGTGATCAAATCAATCAAACACAATAAAGGTTATTCTGATAATTTCAGTAAAGCATCCTGGCGCAGATTCTCAGAATCTGTGCTAATTGCACATGCGGACTCTGTCCGCCCTGTTGGGTTAGAAACCCACTTAAAATTAGGCACAGGACTAGAAGTCCTGCGCCAGTATTAGGCATAACAAAAAATCAGAATAACCTTTAATGGGTTAAAATTGCTTTTTGAAAAGGGCAATGTTTCTAAGTTACCGACTGCGCAGATTAACCGAATAGAAGACATACTATCAGCACTTAATGTAGCGACTACTAAAGAAGACATGAACGCGCCTGGTGCTGGCTTCCACGAGTTGAAGGGTGACTTAAAGGGCTTTTGTGCCGTAAAAGTAACTGGTAACTATAGGATTATCTTTCGTTGGGAAGATGGGGACGTGTTTGATGTGGATTATCTGGATTACCACTAACAAAATAGAACGTGTTATGCCGAAAATGGGAATGAAACCTTCGCATCCGGGAAGGATACTCAAAAATATGTATTTAGAACCACTTGGTCTGACAATCACTGAAACCGCAGCGGGTCTGGGAGTATCACGTAAGCAACTTTCCGCTATTCTGAATCAACGGGCAGGCATCTCCTCTGAAATGGCGGTACGTCTATCCGAGGCGTTTTCGACCAGTGTTGAGTTTTGGGTAGGACTGCAAAGTCAGCTTGATACTTGGCAAGCCGAACATACGATCTCGCGCGGTGATATCAAGCACTTTTATCCGAGAGCTTCGGCTTGATATAATTTTGGGGGAAGCAATACAAAAAGCAGCGCAATGGATATGTCATTCACTGCAAAATAAAGACGGGTCACTGCAAAAAGCTGGGTTTTCTGGAGAGTGAAGGGTTCCTTGAGGTTAAATCCAATCCCTGAAACTATGAAATCTATCCTGCTATCGTTGATCAGCCTTGTCCTTATTTCACTCCCCGCCGCCGCACAAGACTTTGTCGCGCTGGATCAGTTACAACCTCCGGCCAGTTTTGATATGTTTCACGACGAGCCCGTTATCAGCGACGACTATTCGGAAGCGCATGTCATCTGGGCCGCGCCGGGCTTTCGGAAAGAACGCCAGGGAACCCCGGTCTACGAGCAGCTTTTTGTGCTGGAAGGACGCGCCCGTATCTCTTTTGCGAAAAAGGAACAGGAAGTGGCATCCGGTACCATGATCGTCATTCCGGCCAGCACTCCGCATACGATAGAGGTATTAGGAAAGGAAAATTTCAAGATATTATCCGTGCAACGGAAGCCAGATGCTTAGAAACTACCTCACTATCGCCCTACGCACGCTTCGTCAACAGCAGGTTTACAGCCTGATCAACGTGGCGGGGTTGAGCCTCAGCGTTACCAGTGCTCTGCTATTGTTCCTCTACGTAACCGACGAACTGCGTTACGACCGCTACCACGCGCACGCCGACCGCATTTACCGGGTGGCGATGGACGTGAACGTAGGCGGCGAAGACCGGGAAGTAGCCGTAGCCCCCGCGGCGCTGGCTCCCACCCTCGCCAGCGACTACGCTGATATTGAGCAGTACGCGATCATTCGTCCTATCAACGATTTCAACGTTGTCAAGGGCGACGAAACGTTTGCTCAGGCCGACGTTTTTTACGCCAGCGCGACGGTGTTTAACGTATTTACGTACCCGTTGGTAGCTGGTGATCCCCAAACCGCATTGCAAGAACCAAATTGCATTGTCATCGACCAACGGATGGCCGACCGCTACTTTCCCGGTCAGGAAGTATTGGGACAAACGCTCCCGGGCGAAGGCGACGCGAATTACCGGGTTACGGGCGTGATGCAGAACGTTACGGGCAATGGGCACTTCACCCCGCAGGCGCTGGTGTCCATTTGGGACAAGGAGAAAATCACCTCCTGGGGCGACTGGAACTGGGCTAACTACGTGCGGCTAGCTCCGACCGCCTCTTCCGAATCGTTTCGGGAAGCCCTCGAGGGAGTATACCAAGCGCATCTAGCCGAACGAGTAGCTGAAATGAACGGAAGTGCCGATTTTGTAATGCAACCACTCACCGACATTCACTTCTACTCCCGGCGCGACTTTGAACTGCGGGTGAACGACGGGAATATGAATTACCTCTACACCTTTTCTGTCACCGCGTTGCTGCTGTTACTCATTGCCTGCATCAACTACATGAACCTGGCAACGGCCCGTTCGTTGCGACGAGCCAAAGAAGTAGGAGTACGGAAAGCCTTGGGTTCACTACAAAGCCAGCTAATCGGTCAGTTTCTGGTAGAGTCGTACCTGATCGTCGGAATGGCCGTGTTGTTGGGCATTGGGCTGGCGACTGCTCTATTACCGGCTTTCAACCAGTTTACCCAAAAAAGCCTCCGATTCGACACACTGGCGACGCCTACCACTCTAGGATTTGTGATAACGTTTGTACTAATCCTCGGATTGGTGGCCGGAGGGTATCCCGCCTTCTTTCTTTCCCGTTATAACCCGGCTAAGGTGCTGAAAGGTGGTCATCCCGGTCAGCGAACCTCCGGGTTTACGCTGCGGCAGGGCCTGGTCGTTTTTCAGTTGGTTATTTCTATCACGATGCTGATCGGCACGTGGGTGATCTACCAGCAGCTACACTATTTGAATCGCCAATCCCTGGGATTCAATCCCGAACAAATTGTCACTATTCCGCTCAGCAGTGAGGCGCACCGCCGGTTTGTGCCGCTCAAGCAAGCCTTACTACAGCACGATGGAGTGCAACAGCTTGCTACCGCTTTGTATCCTCCGGGCAAAAAACCGGAAGTCAATTCGTTTCACGTAGCAGGCCCAGACGGTACCCAGAATCGCATCCTCCAGCAACTGTGGGTCGATCATGACTTTCTGGCTACGCTCGACATCCCACTGGTGAGCGGGCAAAACTTTTCCGTGCGTGACCCGAAAGACACAACCCGCGCCGGAGTGCTAGTGAACGAAGCGCTGGTTAAATCCGTAGGATGGACCGTCGACGATGCCATCGGTCGGCAACTGTCGTCCGAAGAATGGCAGGATGAGGTGATTGGCGTGGTGAAAGACTTTCATATGCTTTCGCTGCACGACGTCATCGAGCCGATCGTCATTCGCCACTCAATACCGGATAATTATATGTTGCTTCGGATCAGTAGCCAAAACGTATCGCAAACCTTGGCAGCCATTCATCGGACGTGGAACGACATTGTCGGAAAAACCGCGTTAGACTACCAGTTCTTAGATCAGCAATTTCAGCAGCAGTACGAGAAGGATGAGAAGCAAGGCAGCCTGTTCGCCGGGTTTTCGGCCCTCACCGTCTTCATCGCCTGCCTGGGTCTGTTTGGTTTAGCGTCCTACACGGTTTCGCAGCGTGCCCCGGAGATTGGTATTCGCAAAGTGTTGGGTGCCTCGGTGCCTAATTTGTTGGGATTACTCGTCCGAAACTACGTCCGACTGGTCGTCATCGCGTTGCTCATCGCTGTGCCGGTTGCTAACTATTTTGTGGCCGAGTGGCTGATGAACTTCGCGTACCAAACCGAGATTCGCTGGTGGTTCTTCGCGCTGCCGGGAGCTACTATCCTCCTGATTGCTTTGTTAACAATCAGCACCCAAACCCTGCGCGCCGCCACGCGCAACCCGGTGGAGAGCTTGCGCGATGAGTGAAGGTTTCGTAGATTTAGAGCAGTTAAGCTTGTTCTTCTATGCCGAAAATTTACGAGCAAAACAGCTACCGGTTCTTCTTCTACTCTGCCGAAGGCGATGAACCTTGCCACGTTCACATTAAGAAAGGAGAAGGAGATGGAAAGATTTGGCTGGAACCCGAACTGAAAGAAGAATATCTCTTAGACTTCAAAAGTCAGGAGAAAAAGCAGATTAGAAAGATCGTACAAGAACAGCGAGACTATTTTATCCAACGATGGTATGAGTACTTTGAAGACAACGACTAAGTTCGACCCAATTGACAGCATGATCTTCAAAGAGGGCCTGCGGATTCAACGGCTTTTCTTTGACCCAGAGATTGATCTGATGTTGATTGTGCTGAACAACAAGATGATCATCAAGGAGTCTATCAGCCAGTTCAAACGGCTGCGCAATGCCACCCCGGAGCAACTTCAGCACTACGAGATCAGCCGAACCGGAGTTCACTGGCCCGAACTGGATGAGGACCTCAGTCTGCGAGGATTTCTAAAGCAAGTAATGCTAGCAACGATGCAGCAAAGCAGCAAAATAGCGTAACTGTGATAAACTGTTGGCTTTACTGTCCCGTGTTTGCGTATAGCAACGGCCAAGAACCGGGCAATAAAACAATAGATTCTCAATCTTCATCCGGAAAAGCCATCAATCCAACACCACCCGCTTATCTTTGGGATACTTGGTTTCGTAGCGGAAGCGTAGCTTTTTGGTTTCGGCTGCCGGAAGCTCCAGCGACCAGCGGAGCAGTCCGGTGGCTTTATTGTAGTCGGCACCGGAGGTTTCCTCAACGCTGATGCGCAGTTGTTCGTTGGTCGACACCGGCACCTGGTCTTCCACCACAATATTGACCGCCTGGGCCTTGTTGCTGCGCAGCGCGATCTCGTAGCCTACCTGCTCGCTGCGCGTGGTGCCGAAGAAGTTCTTCTTGCTAAAATCGTCTACCCGGGTGCGCGACACGCTGATGCCCCGGTCCTGACCCAGCGACACGGTGAGCGTGTCGTCGGGCTGGTCCACGTCGAGCACCGAGCGGCCCACGAAGGTATCCTCGAAGAAGATACTGGCTTCGCCCGCCATCAGGTTGTAGGGCTCCCAGTCGGTGATCAGAGCCGTAAGAAATACCTCCTTACTCACCTTGGGAGCAGTAAAGTATTCGTAGGACGCGGGGATGGACAAATCCTGCATTTCTACCGTGTAGTTCTCGCCGTCACTAGGGATGGTATAGGGAATATCGACCGCGAAGCTCACCGTGGTGGGCTGCACCACCGAGGATACCGGAACGGGCTTCTGACGTGGTTCTTCTCGTTTTTCATCAGCTTGCTCAACCGATTGAACGCCATAGCCAATCACCACCACTTCTGATAACTCCTGAATATCCTCTTCCAGCGTCACGTTGATCTCGGCCCCGTAGATGGGTACTTCTTGCGAGGCGTAACCGATAAAAGAAAACACCAGCGACTGAGCGTTCTGAGGCAGGGCCAGTTGGTACTGTCCGTCCAGGTTGGATACCGTGCCCACGGTGGTTCCCTGCACCAGCACGTTCACTCCTGGAATTGGGCTTCCCGTGCCGTCGGTAACCCGTCCCCGCACCTGCCCTACGGAAAGTCCCCGGTTGCTCAACGGGGCAACGCCCCGTATCCGGCTGGGGCGGTAGAAATCTAGGTACCAAGGATTGAGCGTCGGTCGGGTACTGTTCTGCTGCGGGTTGGCGTTAGAAAACGTCAGCTTCACCTCGTTCCAGTCCTCGCCGGTCTGCTGCTGCACGTTGGCCTGGTAGAGTAGCCGTACCGGACTGGTCACATTGGCCACGCGCACGTCGTAGGTGGGATACCAGCCCGCTTGCGCCACCGTATAGCTCACTTCCAAATCCACCGTCTCTCGTTTTTCTGCCCGGACGGTAACGATAATTTCCCCCGAAGGCTCCGTACGCTCGGCACTCAATCCGTTACGCTGTTGTTGCAGGCGCTGCTGCTCACTTTTTAGGTCTTCGATGGCGAAGCGCAGGCTGGTTTGCTGCTGCTTGAGGTCGGTGAGCCGCTCCCGGAAGAAATCGGCCACCGCTTCTAACTGCGCGGTGGTCACCGGTTCGTTTCTGCCGCCCAGGGTGCGGTTGGCGATTAGCAGGGCTTCTTCCTCTTCCAGCACCGCCAGGCGGGCTTCCTGCTGCGCAATATGTCGGCGCAGTTCTTCCAGACGGTTAGTTAAGGTTTGGGTCTCGGCACTTTGCTGGGTGCTGTCCAGATAATTGCGCTGGTAAAACACCGACTTGATCATCAGTTCACCCGCTGCACGCACGCGGATGCTCTGGGCGTCTACGTAGGGTGAGAGCTTCTCCAGGCGGTACTGCGTGCAAGTAAAGTCAGTAACTGCTTCATCGGTAGTATTTTTAGATGTATTGGTAAGATGCAAGAACTAGCCGACTGTACCAACCTTGGTAGAATTTCTTTCTTCTACGAAAGCCCGAGTCATCACATTTTCCACAGATTTAGTACCTTACGCAGGGCTGCCTTTTGGGTGGTTTGGCAAGGCCATCTTGGTGCCTTCAACAACCGTACATTGCTAACATCAATCCCTCATGCTTATGGTCGCACGAACTCTGAACCGACAATCTGTGGCAGTAGCTCTTTGGCTCTGCCCTTGGCTTTATCATCCGGCCGAGGCTCAGGCGCCGTCGGCTGCCGTCACGGTTCAGACGGGGCAAACCCAGGACACCATCAGCCGCCATATCTACGGACACTTTGCTGAGCATCTGGGGCGATGTATTTACGGAGGCTTCTACGTCGGAGAAGACACCACCGAACTTCCCACGGTCGACGGGGTCCGCCGGGATATTATTGAAGCCCTTAAGAAACTAAACATCCCGAACCTGCGCTGGCCAGGAGGATGTTTTGCTGATACCTACCACTGGAAAGACGGCATCGGCCCCGAGCGCGAGCGGCCGGAACTAGTGAACCGCTGGTGGGGCGGGGTCACCGAAGACAACAGTTTCGGCACCCACAACTTCCTGAACCTGTGCGAAGAACTAGACACGGAGCCTTATCTGGCAGGCAACATCGGCAGCGGAGAGGTGCAGGAGCTGGCCGATTGGGTGCAGTACGTCAACTTCGACGGCAAAAGCCCGATGTCAGACCTGCGTCAGGAAAACGGTCGGGATGCGCCCTGGGAGGTGCGCTACTGGGGCATCGGCAACGAAGCCTGGGGATGCGGGGGCAACATGACCGCCGAATACTACGCCAACGAATACCGCAAATACGCCACCTTTGTGTCGGACTGGACCAACAGCGGAGGTCTGTTTCGGATTGCCTCCGGGGCCAGCGATGCCGACTATCACTGGACGGAAGTGTTGATGCGCGACATCCCCCACCATCTGCTCGAAGGGGTGGCGCTGCACCACTACTCGGTGTTGGACTGGTCGGCCAAAGGGCCCGACGTTGCCTTTTCGGAAGCGCAGTATTTTGGCACAATGCAAGAGGCGCTGCTTATGGATGAGCTCATCACCAAGCATACGGCCATCATGGACCAGTACGATTCAGCGGGCAAGGTAGCCCTGGTGGTTGATGAATGGGGAGGGTGGTATAACGTAGCGGAGGGCACGAACCCCAGCTTCTTGTACCAGCAAAACACGATGCGGGATGCGATGCTCGCCGGGGCTACCCTGAACATCTTCCACAAGCACTGTCGGCGCGTGAAGATGGCCAACCTGGCCCAAACGGTGAATGTACTCCAGGCTGTCATCCTGACCGATGAAGAAAAGATGCTGCTGACTCCCACTTACCACGTGATGGAAATGTATAAGGTTCATCAGAATGCGGCTTTGCTCCCGGTGGAGGTGGAAGGCAATGACTACACCGTGGGAGGAGCGTCGCTGCCCGCCGTATCGGCCTCGGCTTCGCGAGACACAAACGGGGTGATGCACCTCTCGCTGGTCAACATCGACGCCAAGAACCCTCAGGTGGTGTCGGTTACCTTAGACGGAGAGGCACCCAAGAAAATTGGGGGCCGTATCCTGACGTCGGGCAACATCCGCGATCACAACACCTTTGACAAACCTGAAAAGGTGAAACCGACTGTTTATGACCAGGCAAAACTGAAAGGAAACACCCTGACTGTGCCTCTGCCGCCTTTTTCGGCGGTGGTGCTAGCAGTAGAGTAACCCCTGGTTTAGAGTGTGCTTAACCGGGCGCACGAAAATTGTTGGGTCGCAACGTTGCGGTCCGGATAGATTGGTGCAAGACGCACACAATTTTATAGGTTCAATTTACCGTACAATCTCCGCTCATATGTCGAACTACCAAATTGCTTTGATCCCCGGCGATGGCATCGGTCAGGAAGTGATTCCGGCCGCCGTGCGGGTACTGGATAAAGCCGCGGCGCTGGGCGGATTCTCACTTACCTACCAATCGTACGACTATTCGTGCGAGCACTACGCGAAGCACGGCCGGATGATGCCCGACGATGGCCTGGAGCGGCTTCGCGATTCGGACGGGATTTTTCTGGGAGCGGTAGGCTTCCCCGGCGTGCCCGACCACGTGTCGCTGTGGGGACTGCTTATTCCGATTAGGCGCACCTTTCAGCAGTACGTGAACCTGCGTCCGGTGCGTCTGCTCCGGGGGATTACGTCGCCACTAAAGAACCCCGGTGACATTGACTTCTACATTGTGCGCGAGAACAACGAAGGCGAGTATTCGTCGATCGGAGGACGGTTGCACGAGGGAACTGATTACGAAATGGTGGTGCAGGAAAGCGTGTTCACCCGCCGGGGCGTAGACCGCGTGATGCGGTTTGCCTTCGAGCTGGCGCAGTCGCGCCGGAAGCACCTGACTAGCGCTACCAAATCGAACGGCATCATCCACACCATGCCCTACTGGGACGAGCGCTTTCGGCTCATGGCCGAACAGTATCCCGAGGTGGTGACCGACCAGTTTCATATCGACATCCTGGCGGCCCACTTCGTGCAGCACCCCGACTGGTTCGATGTGGTGGTGGCCAGCAACCTCTTCGGCGACATCCTATCGGATTTGGGTCCGGCGGTGGTGGGCGGCATGGGCATTGCTCCGGGTGCCAATATCAACCCCGAGCGGGAGTTTCCCAGCATGTTCGAGCCCGTGCACGGCAGCGCGCCCGACATTGCCGGGCGGGGCATCGCCAACCCCATTGCCGCCTGCTGGACCGGCGCGATGATGCTGGAGCACCTGGGCGAACAAGAAGCGGCCGACGCCATTGTACGCGCCATTGAAGCAGTAACCGAAGAAGGAAAGGTGCTGACGCCGGATTTAGGAGGAACGGCCGGGACGAAAGACGTGGTGGAAGCGGTGATGGGGAGGTTAGAGTGATACAGTAAAAACTATTACTGCGCGAAACAATACTCCGTGGACTTTTGTCTACCTGATATATTTTATAAAATACTGATTCCAAGGCACTTAAATAACAGCGTGTCTACTATACAATTAGACGGTTAATGAAAGTACAATTCGGAATAAGCCCCAAACCGGGCATTTATTCGAAAAACAGCGGCCACTAGGGCTTAGATCAGTAAAAATTACAATATAATATCTAAATCCTATAGCATATTAATTTAAAACCCCACGGAGTATTGCGAAAGTAAACTAAAATATTATTTAGTTTACTTTCGAATGATAAAGTAAACTATATTTTGTTATGATTTATTGCTACAGTAATTTTTAATTATGATTTCTTTAGAGGACTACCGGTCAGGACATACGGAAAAGGGTGTAGGTGGTTACAGCTATTTTGTGCCTTCATTTGTTAACGAGCAGTGGCAATGGAAGGACCCTCAAATTAACGCTTTGTTAGAAAAAGCGGCGGTGAAACTCGGGGAACTTAACTCGTTTGCTCATTTAGTGCCCAACATCGACTTATTTATTCAACTTCATGTAGCCAAAGAGGCAGTGATTTCAAGCCGTATTGAGGGAACACAGACTAAAATAGACGAAGCGCTTCTTCCCGAAGAGGATATCCAGCCCGAGCGTAGAAATGATTGGAAAGAGGTAAACAATTACATTAAAGCGCTGAACCAAGCGGTTAGTGCACTAAAGACTTTGCCAATATCATCCCGACTATTACGCCAAACCCACGCCACTCTTCTAGACAGTGTGCGAGGGGCTAACAAGCAACCAGGCGAATTTAGAACTAGTCAAAACTGGATTGGTGGTAGCAGTCCGGCAGACGCTGTATTTGTACCACCTCATCACCAGTACGTAGCCTCGCTAATGGGAGACTTGGAATACTTGCTTCATAACCAAGATATTGCCGTTCCTGCTCTCGTACGCATTGCCATTGCCCATTACCAATTCGAGACTATTCATCCTTTCTTAGACGGCAATGGCAGAGTGGGGCGGCTTTTAATCACACTATTTCTAGTAAGCAGCGGAATACTGGATCAACCGCTTCTCTACTTATCATCTTATTTCGAAAGAAACAAAAGCCTGTATTATGATAACTTAACGTTTGTGCGCACGAGGAACGACATGGCTCAGTGGCTTAAGTATTTCTTGATAGGCGTTGAGCGAACCGCGACCGAGGCGGTACAGACGCTATCGCAAGTGATAAAGCTAAAGTCATCCTTAGAAGCGGGAATGACTGCTACTTTCGGACGCAAAGCACATTCAGCTATTACTTTGCTTAACCAACTTTTTGTCAAACCAATAGTACACGTCAGTGATGTCAAAGAAATTACTGGTCTTAGCAAAAAGGCAGCGAATGACTTAGCCGCAGACTTTGAGCGGGAAGCTATCTTGGTAGAGATGACCGGTCAAAGCCGGAATCGATTGTTTGTATTTGATCAGTACCTCACATTGTTCCAGAAAGAATAGGCAAAAATTACTGCTGAACCTTATCTTGTTCTTTCTTCACCTGCTGATGACGCCGAGCGTTCACTCCGGCATCCTCACCCATCCACACCCAAAGTTTGATCAGGCCGTTCTGATGAGCACTCACCAGAAAGCTGCCGTCGGCATTGAAGTCGATGTACTCGGCATGGTCGCCCGCCCAGGTTCGGTGCGCTACGGGAATGGCATCGTTGCCAAATTTCAGGATATCCGCTACCCGGTACACGTAGATATAGGGATCGTGTCCGGCGTGGGCGATATATTGCCCGTTGGGATGCCAGGAGACCGACTCGATCTTCTTGCCGGTGTGGTTGAACATCTTGAGCAGTTCGCCGCTTTGCCACTCCCAGAGGTAGGTGTTGCCCCGCGAGGTGCCGCCCTGCCCCACGGCAATCACGTGCTTGCTATCAGGTGAGAAGCTTCCGCTGGTGAAAATCGTAAAGTAGTCGGGCTTCAGTGTTTGCTGCAATGACCAATCGGCGGTTTTGTATACCTTCACCGCACCATGACCCACGGCTAGCAGGTACTGATCGTCTTGAGAAAAAAACAGTTCGTTGACGGTATTGCCAAAATCTACGGTTTTAGTTTCCTTCCCGGCAGGCATATCGTACACCCGGATCATGCCGTGGGTAGTGCCATCTTCATCGGTGGTCTTTTCTTCCCCGCTCACCAGCAGGCTGCCTTGGTTAGACCAGGTGAGTCCGTCGATGCCTTGCGTATGCTTGAGTTGATGCACTACGTTGCCACTTTGAGCCTCGTAGACCGTCACCAGAAAATCTTCACTAGCGGCAGCCACGTACTGGCCGTCGGCCGACCAGCCCACCCGTTCAACTTCCTGAGCCGCGTATTTCCGCCACAGTTCGGTGCCATCTGAGGTGCGCCACATAATGACCGAGTTGTCGTACTTGGTACCACTGATAATGTACTTGCCGTCGGGCGAAAACTCGGCGCTTTCTACCGAGCCGATCTCGCCCAGCGCATCGGCCACCCGTGACCACACCGGCTCCAGGCGCAGTTGGTAGTCCAGATACTGCTGGGCGGGGGCAGAAGTGATCAGGGCCCCGGAAAAGATAAGACTAAGGATTGCTCTCTTTGATATCTTGGTGTATGTCATGCTACTTTGTGAGTGTTAGCGGGAGATTAGTTAAAGCTTTTGATCTGAATCGTATGCTCCGTCAATTCTAAAGAAGCTCCGTCATCGTTCACTGATTTTAGTATTCCAAACAACTCGCGGCCCTGGCCGGCGTTGGGATTATACAACCTGACAAAATTGTCGTCATCCCGCCAGGTAGGCACCAAATCAACCGATTGGATTTCTTTATTTTCTATGCTCAACCGCACCAAAAGCCCCTCTCGAAACCTTCGCCAACGGTTGCTGCGCCGATCATCAAAAGCGGCTTGCCCCAAACTGTAAAAGATAGGCTTATCGTTATAAACCTCGATCTTCTGGTAGCGATGCGGCCCGTGACCAAACACTACGTCGGCTCCCGCATTGATTACCGCCCGGGCAATATCGGTTTGATAGGATACGGGCTGGGTGGTGCCGGAAACCCCCCAGTGGAAAGAAACGAGCACGATATCCGCCTGCTTATCCAACGACTGAATATCGCGGATCATTCGTTGTTTGGAGTTTTCATCCAACCAGGTAATTACCACGGGAGGCTGTCCCGGTTTATCAAGATTGGGGGGCGGCTGATACGCCGTATGCACCTTGATCTGGGCAATACCGGGCTGGCTTTCGGTGGCAGCATGATTGTAGGGAAACACGGTCGCGGCGTACTGCATGAAGCCAACTTTCAGTCCCTTCTTCTCGATAATCACGGGCCGATGCGCCGCCGCAAGGTTCTTCCCGCCTCCCGCGTACTTCACCCCTACGCTATCGAGTACGTGCAAACTTTTCATCAAAGCCTGCCAGGGATAGGTCACGTTGTTCGCCACTCCTACCGCATCGATGGGAGCGGCGGTAATCGCTGCTACCTGGTCCGGATTAGAGTACCGCCAGGTTGAACGCACTAACCAGGGCAGTATTGGCGGATAATCTGCGTGAGGTACTCATCATCCCAACCTGCTTTTTTTCTTCTTACTCTGATGCTGTGCTTATCGTCCATCTGTTTGAGCAACTGCAAAGCCAACTTTCTGAGCGTATTTCGGTTCTCAACCCCGTTTTTGGTATTGGTGCGACACCGGTCTTCCTCAAAACTCACATCCAAGTGCCAGTGGAGCTGATTTTCTATACCCCAATGCTCTCGGACTTTGTGATTGAAGTAAGCTGGTGTCTGGGCTTGGTCACTGAGGTAGAATCGGTATTCTTCTTGCCGTTTGGTACCGGTTTCTCGCACCGCGTGCACCATAACAATAGACTGAATGTTCTTCCAGGCCAGTGTCTCTTCCAGTAGGTCAGTGCGTTGGCATACGTAGCAGGCGGCCGCCGCGCGGTGCGGGTTTCTATGCGTCCGGAACCGAAATCAACTTGCTGGTCGTTAAGCATATCCGGGTGATAACGCACCATGTAATCCTCTACTTGCTCAAAGGTGTTCTTCTGGTTCTTTTTTAGGGAAAGTAGATAATGACCCTGTTGATCTACAATCTGCTCAGCAATAGCGGGTCCGTTGACTGCCGCATCAATACTAACCAAAGCCCCTGTCAGGTCAAGCTCTTCTAACAGGGCAGGAATAGCAGTTTTCTCGTTGCTCTTCTCTTCCGTCTTAGCTTGCCCCAAAACAACCTGCTGCTCACAGGCCCAGGCCGTTACTATACAAATTCCACTATTGCGCTTGCCCGCTTGAGCAGTGGCTCGCAAAACTTTGCCATCTACACTGATATGGTGCTCTTCTACAAAATCGCACAGATAGCGGGAGTGTCGGTAAAGACAAGCGGCAAAACTACCCTGATCCACCGCATTGAGTACTCGGGTGATCGTATCGTGTGAGGGAATACCGTTGGGAAGAAACAGAAACTGCCGCAAAAAAACCTCTTTGTTTCTGCCGTATTCCTCAATCTCTTCGTCCGAATCACAACCCGACAGGGTAGCAAATAGACTGAGCAGCAGAATATCAGAGAGTAGATGCTGCTTGAGTAAGGTGTCTCGGCGAGGATCGGGCACCTCAGAAAACACAGCAGATAGTTGAGTAGATACTTCCATAGCATTAACAATCCTTTTCTCAAATATAGCCCTATCTTACCCCATTAGTGCGTTCAACCTAGAGTACCGCCAGTTTTTGTGCGGAATATCAGTTTTGGTCGTATCATCGGTGCCGCCGACAAAGGGCCCCTCGAGGTTGAGAAAATTAAAGTCGGCCCGTTGCAGCGTGGGGATGAGATACTTGAGGGCCGCTTCGGAGTTTTTCCGGTGCTGAAAATTGTTATCCCCCAGCAGTATAATGCTTAGTTCGTCCTCATTCGTTTGAGCAAAGGGCCAGGGTTGGGTTTGCGCGTGAACGGAGAGCGTAAAAGCACTGGCGATTATTCCAAGCACGTATCTTTTCATGGCAATAATATTAGCGATAAAAATCTGTTCTGCAAGAAGAGAGACACATTGTCAACACGCCCTAGCTATGGGCGGGCAGGAATCTCTCCAAAACCTTTGGGAAACCCTTTCGGCACAAAGTCCCACACCGCGGGCAAGAAGAAGTACGACAGAATTGTCAGCAAAATGATCGACAGCACATTCATCCAGATGCCCGCCCGCACCATGTCGGGAATGGTCAGGTAGCCCGCGCCGAACACCACCGCGTTGGGCGGCGTGGCTACGGGCAGCATAAACGCGCAGGAAGCGGCCACGGTGGCCCCCACCAGTAGCAGGTACGGATGCACGTCGAGCACCACCGCCATTGAGGTCAGAATCGGCAAAATCATCGCCGTGGTGGCCAGGTTCGAGGTGATCTCGGTCAGGAAATTGACCGCCGCCACCAGCACGAGCATCAGCAGCACGATGTTGATACCCTGCACCAGCGACATCTGACTGCCGATCCAGGTAGCCAAACCGGTACTCTGAAAGCCCTCGGCAATGGCCAAGCCGCCCCCGAACAGAAACAACACGCCCCAGGGCAGTTGCACCGCTTCTTCCCAGTTGATCAACGCCCGCTTTTCGGCCCGGGCGGGCAGCACAAACAGCACCAACGCCCCGGCCACGGCAATAATCGTATCATCGAGGTTGGGAATCAGCGCTTGCAACAGAAACGAACGGGTGATCCACGCCAGCGCGGTGAGCACAAACACCACCAGCACCAATTTTTCTTCGTAAGACATCACTCCCAATTTATGGAGATGCTTCTTGATTTCGGCGCGGCCGCCCGCAAACTCTTTCTGCCGAAAGGTAAACGCGAACCGCACCAGGTACTGCCAGCAGATGACCAGCAGCAGCACCGATAGAGGCAGGCCGAACGAAATCCACCGGGCGAAGGTGATCTCAATGCCGTAGGTTTCCTGCACCACCCCGGCCAGCACCAGGTTGGGCGGCGTGCCGATCAGCGTGGCCATGCCGCCAATCGACGCACTGTAGGCAATCGCCAGCATCAGCGCCTTGCCGAAGGTGGTGGTTTCGTTCTCCTCGGTTTGCGGATTATCTTTGAGTTGCAGCACGATGGCGGTGCCGATGGGCAGCATCATCACGGAAGTAGCCGTGTTAGAAATCCACATCGACAGAAAGGCGGTGGCCACCATAAAGCCCAGAATAATGCTCTTAATATCGGCCCCGATCAGGTTGATGATGTTGAGGGCAATGCGGCGGTGCAAATTCCACCGCTCGATGGCAATGGCGATGATGAAGCCCCCGGCGTACAAAAAGATGTAGGGATGCCCGAACGATGCGGCCGTACTTCGCACGTCTAGCGCGCCGGTGAGCGGAAACAGCACGATGGGCAGCAGCGAAGTGGCGGCAATCGGAATGGCCTCGGTAATCCACCACAAAGCGATCCAGCTGGTACAGGCCAGCACGCGGCGGGCCTCCTCGCTCATGTCGGCCGGATGCACCAGGGTGAGGATAAGTACAAAACTGAGCGGTCCGGCGATCAGGCCGATGGTGGGGGCGGTTAGCTTCATAGTAGGTTTCTGATGCCCCAAAGCAGCGAATAAATCCGCAGAAAAGAAAGAGCGCCCGGCAAGTCGCCCAACAATCCCTCCGGTTGCCGGTTCAACGGGTATGATGAGACGACTACTAATAATTTTATGGACGATTATTCCGAGCGTGGCATGGGCTCAAGGCCAGTATCAGATCAGCGGAACGGTGGTGAATAATGCGGGCGACGCGGTGCCCTTCGCCAACGTGGCCCTATACGCTCAGGGCGAAAAAGCCGTTGCCCAGGGAGGCACCTCCAACGCCCAGGGCGACTTCACGCTCAGCGACGTACCCGCGGGTATCTACCGCCTGGCCATCCGGTTCGTGGGCTACGCTCCCTACCAGGTTCCTAAAGTTCAGCTTAACCAGGACCTGGACCTGGGCACGGTAGAAATGGCCAAGCGAGCTATCGAATTGGACGCGGTGGTGGTGGAAGGCGCCAAGGTGGTGAAGCCCATCGAAACCACGCTGGAGGGCATGACCATCCGGCCTGAGCAAAACCTCTCTAACGTGGGCGGCAGCGTGCTCGACGTACTGCGCAACACTCCTTCGGTGAGCGTGGGGCAAGATGGCGGACTTGCCCTGCGGGGCAGTAGCTCTACCAACGTGCTCATCAACGGGCGCAACTCGGCCCTCAGCGGCGACCTGTCGCAGATTCCGGCCAGCGCCATCAAGAATATCGACATCATCAACAACCCCAACGCCAAGTACGATGCCGAAGGCACCGGCGGGGTGATCAACATCAAACTGAAAAAGGGCGGAGACGAAGGCACCCATGGCAACGTGGAACTTACCGTGGGCAGCTGGATGCGCACCAACGCTTCGGCCCGGATTAGTCACCAAAAGGGGCGGGTGAATGCCTACGGTGGCTACAGCTACCGCCGCTGGCCCAGTATTGCCGACGCGGACGTGGAACGCGAGACCTTCGGCGAAGACGGCACCCTGCTTTCGCAGGACCGCGACGTGGCGCGCGATGACTTTAGCCACACCGCCAACTACGGCATCGACTACTACTTCAACAAGAGCAAACTCACCTATGAGGGGGTGTTTGAAACCAAGGGTGAAGAAGACTCGGAGATTACCCGTAGCCAGCAGTTTGATACGGATACGAATAACCGAACGCTCTACAACGTGCGCGATAACGTGGAGACCGAAGAAAACTACACCCTGGACAATTCGCTGATCTACGAGCGGGTGTTTGATGAAGAAGGACAGGAGTTTCGTGCGCTGGCCAGCTACTCGCACCGTGATGAAATAGAGTCCCAGAACGCCGCTACGCAGTCGCTGAACGACGACGGCACCCGCAGCGAAGTGCCCGCCGACCGGCAGCGGGCCAGCACCGACGAGCTCAACCGCATCGGGGTGGCTCAGGTGGACTATACGCATCCCTTTGCGAACGGCAACCAACTGGAGGTGGGCGCAAAAACGATTCTGCGCAGCCTCAGCACCGATTTCGACTTTGATAACTATGATGACGGCACCCAGCAGTGGCAGAATAACACGGCGGTGAGTAATCGATTTCGGTATCAGGAGCAGGTGTACGCTACTTACGCCATCTACAGCCATACATTTGAGAAAATCGACTTGTCGGCAGGTGTGCGCCTGGAGCAGACCGTGGTGGATACCGAGCTTTACAACACCGGCGAAGAAAACCAGCAACGATACCTAAACCCCTTTCCCAGCTTTAGCGCCCAGTATCACCTGGACGAGCGGCAGTCGCTCAAGTTGACGTATAGTCGTCGCATCGACCGGCCCGGCTCCTGGCAGTTAAACCCCTTCCGTGACATTGCCGATACGCTCAACGTTCGCTTCGGTAACCCCAACCTGCAACCAGAGTACATTCAGTCGCTGGAGTTTGGGCACAAGATGAGTTTTGAGAAAGTTGATCTCACCTCCACGCTGTTCTACCGCCGTACCAATGGGCTGGTGGACTGGGTGGTGAACGTGACCGACAACGGGGTGTCGGAGCGCCGTCCGGAGAACCTGACCAGCGGCACCACCTACGGCATCGAGCTCATCAACACCACGGAGTTCACCCCCTGGTGGAACGTGAACGTGAGCTACTCGCTTTTCCGCGCGCTCATCGACGGCACCAACCTGGACGCCGACTTCACCAACGACGCGCTGGCCTGGAACGCCAAGCTGGTGTCTAATTTCGTGCTGCCGGGCGGCGTGGATTTGCAGTTTACCGGTAACTACGAATCTCCCGAAGCGGAGGCGCAGGGCTTCGACGACGCGCGCTACTATCTGGACGCCAGTGTGCGGCGTAATTTTTTGGGGAAGAAGGGCAGCGTGAGTGTGAGCGTGCGCGACGTGTTCAACACCTACCAGTTCGGCAGCAGCGCTGAGACTGAGCGGTTCCGGCAGTACTTCACTTACAAGCGCGACTCGCGCATGGTGCTGGTGACGGTGGGGTATAAGTTTTAGAGTTGAAGCTGGTAATTCACAGTTGTTTAATATATTCGCACTAATTACAATGCAAGTGGTTGAACTAGCTATGAATCAAGATTCACCTTTTAAACCTATCAACAGTGCTCACGCTATAGTTGAGTGTGTGATATTCTTCGAGTTTGCGCCTGTCTTCAACCAAGATGTGAGAGAAAGATTTGTAAACAATCTTGCTTCGCAATTAAGAAACGATCTACCTAAAGTAGAAACGAAGAACATTGTGAAGACAGCAATTGCTATGCAGGATGGAAAACCCTCTGGCTTTTTAGAAGAGGAGTTGAGTGGTGTAGAACTGCAAAGAATAAAACCCGATGGCACTCTGGAATGGATGTTAAGAACAACTCAAAATACAATCTCTGTTCATAATCTAGATTATACAAGGTGGGAAACTATCTGGAAGGAGGCTAAGAGGTATCTACAGGCGGCTTTTGAGAAGGTTCAAGGTTCTGAAAACTTTGTTAATTCAATGGGAATTAAGTACATTGATAGATTCGTGTATGATGATGCGGTTAATGATTATCAACTATCCTATCTTTTTTCAGAAGAAACAGATTTACTCGCAAAAAAACTCTTTACTTCTAGTCCACTATGGCACTCTCATATTGGTTGGTTCGAGGATGTGGGAATAACAAATCTACCCTGTCTCAATCAAATAAATATTGATGGAACGTATGCAAATTTTTCAGGTAGCAAAAAACCAGTTGTTACGATAGAGCACAACGCTATTCTAAGGGCTGGAAGCAATTTAGACAGCATTTTTTCGTATTTGAGCCAGCAGGAAGAAGATAAGGACAACACAAAACTAGATCAAATAATGCATACTTTGCATATTGTGAACAAAAGTGTGCTTTCTTCGCTTTTAAATGACAAAATGAAGACAAACATAAACTTAGGTAGTGTATGATACTGTCATCTGAACTGGAAACAACTGTGCCTTCTCTGAACGATATTCCTGTCTCCAAATTTGATTCTGAAGAGCTAACAAGCTCTACGATTCCATTTCGTACAGGCCGAGTTTCAGTATTTGGAGCTGCTTTCATAGTCTCATCCCTGCACTTAAGTGATGTCATGCCAGCACAACCAGTAGGTAGGGGGGATACTGCCAGACCAACAATAGAACCATACACAAGAGATCAAATCTTGAATATTCAACGCCAAGATATCAAGATGATAAAGGAAGTACGAAAATTTGCTTCCTACCCACAGGGCTGGGACGGCTTTAATGGAGTTCCACCGTCAAGGAAGGCCATAGACGAAGCCGAAAGCTTCATTTCTATGATTACTAAAAATCAAATTCTAGAACCTTATATCTCTTTAGCTGCCGATGGAGAAATAAACTTTTATTGGAAAAATAATAATTTCCTTTTAGATATTGGCTTTTTCGGCGAAGGGGTGTATTCTCTGTATGCCAAAATGGCTTCCGGAGAAGAAATTATTAAAGATGATTTGAGGCTAACTGACCTAGTTCCAGAGGAGATAGCACCTCTGATTATAGCATAGAAAGTTTTCATGAAGTATTCCTTAAGCGGTGAGCAGATATCGCAATCTAGCTTCTCTCCCGGCGTAGTTAAGGATGAAGAAGACTTACTCAGATGGCATTTTCACCCAGAACATTTTAAAGGTGGATATGTTCTTCCAGCAGCAATTACTACCTTGGATTTAGCAGAAAACGGATTGAGTGTTGATCGCTACCAATACGCATCCAAAGAGAGGATTCAGGAAGAAATCAGGCGGATGCAGGACCGCATACCTGAAAAGAGAAAATCTGCCCTAATCTGTAAATTTAGTTGCCTTGATGTTAGAGACTTAAGAGACGAAGAAGGAAGTCGCGCATTGATGGTGATTGATGAAGCTTTAGAAGATAATCCCGCTCACGCTTCAATTTATAGTGCTAAAGACCGCTCGAAAGGTGTATTAAGGAAAATCAGAAATGATCTTCTTTCTCTACTCGAAAAACATCAAAACATAAATGATGTATTTGACCCTTTTGATGAGCGCTAACGCTGCTCAAAGTATTCCGCAAAAAACAGCAATTGATACCGCACCGCATTACGCCAGTAGGGCCAGGTATGGCCTCCCGGGTGGACAATGTAATCGTGGGCAATATTTTGCGCTAACAACGTGCGGTGTAGTCGCTGGTTGATCTCAAAAAAGAAATCATCGGTACCACAGTCAACAATCATCGCTAAGCTGTCGGGCGGCTGTAGTGCCACTAGGTTAACCACCGACAGCGAGTCCCAGCGCAACGGGTGCTCTTCGTAGCGCCCCAGCTTTTCGCTGATCTCCCAGGCGTCGGTGTCGTAAGTTAAATCCACTCCGCCGCTCATGCTACCCGCCGCCCCGAACGTATCAGGATGGCGCAGGGCCAGAAACAAGGCCCCGTGTCCGCCCATGCTTAGCCCCGTGATGGCCCGCCCGGTGCGATCAGCGATGGTGCGGTAGGTCGTATCCACGAATGCTATTATCTCCTGCGCTACGTGCGTTTCGTACTGACTACTGTCTTGCAGTGGGCTATCTAAATACCAACTATTGTAGCCGCCGTCGGGACACACAATAATCGCCTGGTGCTGATCGACCAGGGCGAGCAGTTCCGGGGCTTTCACGACCCAATCTCGGTAGTCGCCGCTGTAGCCGTGCAGCAGATACACCGTGGGGTACTGGCTGGTATCGGAAGTGGCGTAACTATCGGGCGTAATGATCACCGCGGGAATTTCGCGCTGCATCGCCGCACTGTAGATGCGTACGGTATCTACTTGTCCTGCTTGAGCCCTGAAGGGCAGCACAAGCAGTAGCACCACCATCAACTCCGCCCCTTTCCGATCAATCCTCATCTAGGCGCGCTTCGCTTTTGGCGTTAGGGAAGTAAGGTCAGCGATCTTTACGGCCTTGCCGCTCTCCACACTTTTGCGGGCGGCAATGCCCACCAGAATAGACATGGCCCCGTCACGGGTGCCCGCCGACTGCTTGTAGGGGTCGGGTAGGTCGGGGTTCTTAAAGATTTTATCCTTCAGGCGGGCGTCGCCGCCGCCGTGACCGCTCCCGCCGTGGGACACTTTGATCAGCTCGGTCTCGCCGAAGTTCTTGGTGAGGCGCAACTCGTCGTAGTCTTCCTCTTCCCAGGGCTGTCGCTCCTTGATCCAGGCCTCTAACCGCCCTTCGGTGCCGTTGAAGGCGATGCGGTAGCCCTCGTAGGGCGAGTAGGTGGTGAGGGAGTAGCTCACCGGCACGTCGTTGGCATATTTAATTGTCGCCGCCATCTTGTCATAAATGTTCACGTCTTCGTGGAATACGCAGCCGTCGCGCAGGTAGCCGTCGTACCCCTCGTTTTTAGCGTACAGGTTCATCAGGTACTCGCTTTGGGTTATGTCCCAGTAAAACGAGCAGTCTTTTTTGTGCGGACACGGACGGCAGTTCGAGTGGCGGAACGGACCATTCTCGCCGTAGTGCTCCAGCTTGCCGAAGGCGTATACCTCGGCGGGTTCGGAGTCGAGCCACCAGTTGAGCAGGTCGTAATGGTGGGTAGCCTTGTGCACGAACAGCGTGCCGCCCTTGTCCCACCGGCGGTGCCAGCGGCGGAAGTAGTCAGCCCCGTGATACACGTCCAGATACCAGTGGAAATCGGCCGAAGTGATGGTGCCGATGGCGCCTTCGCGCAGCAGTTCGTAGATTTTCTGGCGATGGGGCGAGTAGCGGTAGTTGAAGGTGACGGTTACTTTCTTGCCGGTTTTCTTTTCCGCGTTCAGGATGGCCTGGCACTTTTCCTCGTCGGTGGTCATGGGCTTTTCGGTGATGATATCCGCGCCCATTTCCATGCCCTTCACGATATATTCGTGGTGCGTGGCGTCCACGGTGGTCACGATCAGGGCGTCGGGCTTAGCGGTGCGCATCATCTCGGCAAAATCGGTGTACGTAGGGCACGTAGCTCCGATAAACTGCTTGCCAAAAGCCAAGCGGCCGGGATTGGTATCGCAAAGCCCTACAAACTCCACATTGTCGCCGTATTCTTCCCGCACACTTTTGCCCCACATGGTGATGCCCCGGGTGCCGGTGCCGACCATCGCGACGCGCATTTTGGCTTTTGGTCGGGCTGAGAAAACCGGGCGGGGTGCGACCAGAGTGCCCGCCACGGCGGCTCCGGTGGTGGCTAAGAATTTTCGGCGGTGATTGGTGTCGTTCATGGTTTACAGTTTATCTTCTACCGAATGCAGATAATCGGCACTCTGGGAAATGCTCTGAATGGGATCGGGCGACTGGTCTTGCTCCACGAAGCACTGCTCTACGCCGTTCTTTTCGGCGAGCAGCAAGATTTTCTCGATATCGATCACTCCGTCGTTCAGTTCCTGAAACGCATCGGCGGGCACGGTGCTTTCGTCGTAGATCAGTGGCGTGCCTAACTTTTTGTTTTTCAGGTGCAGCAGCGTGATGCGGTCGCCCAACTTTTTCATGAGTGGAAGGGGTTCGTGCCCGGCCAGGCTCGACCAGAACACGTCGAGCTCGATGTGCAGTTTGTCGGCGTCGGTTTCGTTGATCAAAATATCGTAGGGCACGGTGCCGTCGATGGGTTCAAACTCGAAGGCGTGGTTGTGGTAGCACAGCTTGATGCCCGCCGCGTTGCACTGCTCCCCGGCCTGGTTCAGCCGCTCGGCGATGCGGTGGTAATCGTCTAGCGTTTGCCGCTCTTCCTTGCGCATGTAGCCGAACACCAGGTAGTTCAGGCCGAGCTTTTGGGCGCTCTCTATCACTCCCGCAAAGTCTTTCGCGGCGGGCTTCATGCCCTCGGCTTCCACCAGGTCCCACCGTCCGGTGAGGTAGGGCCAGGGGAAGAAGGAGCTTTGGGAGGAGAGTCCCACGTCCTGGGCCATAGCGATCATTGCTTGCTCATTGGTCGGATCACCGCCTTCTATTTGGGCATAGCCCGCTTTTTTGATGGCCTTGAGGGTTGCCAGCGGACTTTCGGCCATCTGGTTGCGCACGGTGTAGAGTTGCAGGCCGATCTGGTCTACGTAGGGGTGGCTTATCTTGCCAAAGGCTGATGAGATCAGCGGCAGGCTCAAACCGGCGGCTGCCGAGGTGCGAATAAAGTCTCTTCTTTTCATAGGGTGTAGGTTGCTGATGATTTTATCCCCCAAAATAAGGATAATTTTTAAACTGGTCTATTCTGAACAGATTTTGTGGATAGCTTGCCAAAAAGTGGTGAAGATGTCCCGATGGCTACTCTGTGCTAAGCCCGGATTATTTTCTACATTAGCTTTTCATTTTAAGACAGACTGATAAATTGCTTGCGTAATTTTCATCCTATTCCGGCATCTTAGATATAACTCTCCAAGCAGCCTACACCAACCTCCCTCAGCCCGCAGAATACTTCCGCATTTTGCCCGGAACGTTTCAACCCGTATTTTTAGCGCTTCGATCTTTTACCTTTCCATAACCTATGCTAAAGCTATTTCTCGGACTACTGCTCACCCTGCTCGCGCTGGGTTGCCAACCTTCTTCCCCCACCGCCGACCTGATCCTCCGCAACGCCACCGTCTACACGGTTGATGAAGACAACCCCCGGGCACAAGCCCTTGCCGTTGTGGGCGACACCATTGCCTTTGTGGGTAGCGATGCCGACGTGCAGGCCTGGGTGGGCGAGGCCACCGAAGTGCTCGACATGCGCGGCAAGACCGTGACCCCCGGCTTCATCGAAGGGCACGCCCACTTCTCGGGTGTCGGAGCCAACCAGATGAACCTCGACCTGATGGCCACCCGGAGCTACGATGAAATCATCCGGCAGGTGAAACGGGCCGTGCGCGACACTCCGCCCGGCGAGTGGATCATCGGACGCGGCTGGCACCAGGACAAGTGGGATTCGTTGCCCGCCACCCTGGTGCAGGGCTTTCCGGTGCACGATGCTCTCAGCGCGGTGTCGCCCGACAACCCCGTCTACCTAGCCCATGCCAGCGGCCACGCGGCGCTAGCCAATGCCAAAGCCATGGAGATGGCCGGGGTGACCAACATCGACCAGGAAGGCCTACAACCACGCGACGTGGAAGGCGGAGAAGTATTTCGCGATAACCTGGGCAACCCCACCGGACTGTTCAACGAAACCGCGATGGGACTAGTCGCCCAGCACATTCCGGAAGACACACCCGAACGACGGCGGCGCGTGGCCGAACTGGCCATGCAGGCTTGTCTGGAGAACGGGATCACCAGTTTTCACGACGCGGGTGCCCCGCAAGAAGAGATAACGCTCTATAAGCAACTAGCCGAAGAGGGCGCGCTCAAAACCCGCTTGTACGTGATGCTCAGCGGGCGCGATACCAGCTTGCTGGAGCAGTACTGGCAGAGCGGACCGGAGGTGGGGCTGGGCAATGACTTCCTGACGCTGCGCTGCGTGAAGCTCTACGGCGACGGGGCGCTGGGTTCGCGCGGGGCTTGGCTGCTTAATGAATATGAAGATATGCCCGGCGCGTACGGCCACGAAACCACGCCCATGTCGCGGGTCTACGAGGTGTCGGTGAAAGCCTTGCAAGCCGGTTTTCAGGTGGGCACCCACGCCATTGGCGACCGGGCCAACCGGGAGGTGCTCGATCAGTACGCTACCGCCTTTGCCGAGCATCCTACCGAAGCCAAAGACGCCCGTTTTCGCATCGAGCACGCCCAGCATATCAGCGCCGCCGATATTCCGCGCTTCGGACAGATGGGGGTGATCCCCGCCATGCAAGCCATCCACATGGCCTCCGACCGCCCCTGGGCCATCGACCGGCTGGGCAAAGACCGCATCGAGGAGGGAGCCTACGTGTGGCGTAAGCTGCTTAATTCGGGAGCGATCATCGCAAACGGCACCGACGCGCCGGTGGAGCCGCTCAATCCGCTGCCCAGCTTCTACGCGTCGGTAGCGCGCAAGACGCTGAAAGGAGAACCCGAAGGAGGCTATGAGCCCGGCCAAAAGATGACCCGCGAAGAAGCGCTGCAGTCCTACACGATTTTTCCGGCCTATGCTGCCTTTGAAGAAAATATAAAGGGTTCGATTGAGGTGGGCAAACTGGCCGACTTCACAGTGTTTTCCAAAGACATCATGACGGTGCCGGAGGATGAAATCCTATCGACCAAGGTAGATTACACCATCGTGGGAGGGAAGGTGTTGTACGCGCGGGATTAAGGGTAGAGACAGATTGCAATCTGTCTCTACCCTTAATCACAACACCGACGGCCGCAATCGGTACCGGCCAACCACCCCCCGGTGGTCTGAGCCTTCGGCTGATACGGCGTAGAAATCCAGGCAGGTGAAGTCTTCGGAATGAAACACGTAGTCGATGGGTAAGCCGCCCTCCTGCAAACGCGCCGGGTAGGTTGAGGTAAAATTGCGCCGACTGTCGAACACCTGGGCCTCCTGTTTCATTGCCACAATCGACCGATTCCAGGGCACTGCGTTGTAGTCACCAATGGCCAGCACGGGACCTTCTACCGATTTTAGATAGTTAGCAATGTGCCGAATTTGTTCGTTACGGCGCCGGTAGCGGCTCTCGCTCCGGGGCGACAGGGTGTGTGAAGCCACGAAGTGTACCAAAGTATCTCCGGATTTTTCGTTGGACGCTACTCGACTGCTCAAATCAATGTCGCCGGTGATATTAGGCGATTTGGTCCAGTAGTGCGTCTGCACGTTCTTGAGCGGGTAACGCGAAAAGATCGCAATACCCCGTGTATCCCAGGGGTCGGTCACCACCTGGTAGTAGGGATACGCATCGCGCAAGCGTTGGGTGAGCTGATCCGCCCAGTGAGGAGCCACTTCCTGAAACGACAGCAGATCGGCCTCCGAAGCCAGCGCTTGTTCAATCACCGAATCGTACTGCCGGTTGGTGGCCAGCACGTTGAAGTGCGCCACCGTGAAGGGGTGCCCATCAGCGGAGGGAGGCAGGGTGGGCGGAAGGATGTAGGAGTGCAAGCCCAGCAGCAGTATCACCCCCGCCCCTCCGGCACCCATTGCCAAGCGCTTCGTTCGAATCAGGATAAACAGCCCTAGCAGCAGTACGTAGCCGACCAGCGCATGAGCAGCAAACGACTGCAACAAATCGAGTTCGTAGAACCAAGCCGGTAGCACGAAGGCAAACGATGATATCAACAGGGCAATCGCAAGAAGTTGCTGCCCCCAAAACAGTATTTTTTTCATAAGTATCCTAGTTTTCCGAGTAAAATGATGCTGCCCACTACCGCAGCGGTAATGCTACTCACCAGCACCGCCCCGGCAGCCAAATCTTTGATGATGCCTACGTCCGGGTCTAGTCCCGGATGCAGTTTGTCCATCAGTTTCTCGATGGCGGTATTGAAAATTTCCGAGGCATACACCATGCCGATCAGCATCAGCACAATGCACCACTCGGTTAAGGTGAACGCAGTGAGCCAGCCGGTGGCTAATGCTCCTAACGTGGCCAGCAGATGATAGCGGAAGTTGTTTTCGCGGCGCACCGCCGAGGTTACTCCTCGACCGGCGTACCGAAAACTGCGCAGCATTTTAGTGAAACTGGGGAGCATAGTGTCATTTGAAACCGAAGATCATAGGAAATACGAACGTTACCAGAATGGTCCAAAAACTGTAAATTGGTAGAAATACAGCTATGGATTGAGCCACTTTTTTCACTTCCTGGCCTTCTCTAACTGTTTTATACAGTCGGTAAGTGACAATAAGTAGATGCGTCAGAATAAGAACATTACTCCCCAAAACAGCCAACCTATTGGGGGTGATTCCCCACTCCAGTATGCGAAAAAGAATCGCCGAAAGAGCAATTCCGTTGACCATAACGGTAACTATAGAAAGCAAGAACAGCAGCAACTTCATCGTTTTGCTCTCTGAGCCTTTAGAAGTCTCTGTCACTGAAAATAGAATTAGTGCCATTACACCGATAAGAAGTATGTTGAAAATGAGCAAAAATTCTCGGTCTCTGTACGGATCTTTACCCGAGCTTATCATGGCGATCAAATAAGCGACAAGGGTAATTAGTACCAGCGGAGTGAATATTTTAGCGATCATCGGCGAAACTTTACTGACAAGTTGAGGATTGGTTCGGACAAAATAAGTCCCAACAACCGGCGAAGCAGCAAGTCCCCAAACCACAACGTACTGAAGATAAAACTCTTCAATACGGACGTCAATAATAGAAAAGAGTGCTAAGGTAAGGACAGTAAGCAATACCCCTGCTATAAGGATGATAGTCGTTATCACTACTAAATCACCATTGTACCTTAAAAAATCAATTCTTCCTTGGTGGTTTTTTAGTTTGCCCCCCACAAAGGTGAACCCTAAAACTGACCACAAAAACAACGGAAGGTGAATACAGGCCAACATCAATGTATCACTCGTGTCGCCGCCCGGCAGCAAGTTTATGTAAACTACCGAAGCCAGCAGCAAGGCCAAGACAGCGATTATACTTTTGGTTGCTATTTCTTGTTTCCAGGCAAAATAGAGGATGAGCAAGGGCAACACTGCGAAGGCAATGTTTCTGGGATAGAAGTAGTCTGGATCTATTTCCAGTAATTTAGGAAGCTTTGCTACAAGTCCGGCCGCCAGGGAAGCAATAATCACAAACGTAAGTTCATGGCTTGAATCTCGAGCGTCTTTGCTACCTTCATAGTTGAGTCGTTCGTTCCAGATTCTGGCGATTTGGCAATCTCTTAACTCAGGATAAAGTGAGTTAAACGTGCTTTTAAAAGTTGCCTCATTGCTTCTGTATAGCCTCTCGAGCTGGTGAGGATTGTCTAAACTGTTTACTATTTCTTCTTTCATGATACATTAATAGTTTGGTATAAAAGTACTTTGAATTACAAAGTTAATTAGCAAATTTTTTATGCCTGTTGTTTCTGGGCTTTAAGCAGCGCTTCCAATGCGTTTAGATGATCGTTGAAAGCTTTTTTACCTATTTTGGTGGTCGAGTACCGGGTGTTGGGCTTCCGACCGACGAATTGCTTTTCCACATTGATGTATTCTACCTTTTCCAGCGCCTTCAGATGACTGGCCAGGTTGCCGTCGGTTACCTCCAGCAGTTCCTTCAGTCGGTTGAAGTCCAGTGCGTCGTTCACCATCAGGGCCGACATCACTCCTAAGCGCACTTTGTTCTCAAACGCTTTGTCAAAGTTGTTTAATAAGTAATTCACCGTTCGTGCGTGTAGTACATGAGGGTGCCGTAAATAATATGAAGTACCCCAAAACCCAGCGCCCAAAAAAGCAAACTGTAACCCGGGAGCAGGGCAGCAAGTAATCCTAGCCCAATTTCCGCGAACCCCAGGTAGCGAATGTCGGTCAGGGTGTATTTGCTGGCGTTTACCAGGGCCAGACCGTAGAAAATCAGCATGCTGGGCGCAATGATGCCCGGCATACCGCGCGCCACCAAAATTAGGCTGAACAGACCACCCACCACCAGCGGGATGAGCAAATTAATAAGCAGTCTTCGGGCGGTAGCATCCCAAATGGTAGCCCCTTGCGCTCGGGCGCGTCGGGTAGTCAGGAAAATCCCGGTACCCACCGCCAGCAGCAGCACCACCGCCGCATCGGTCATCAGGTAGGCCACCACGTGCTCGTGCGGACTTGCGCGGTAACCCTGCACAATCAGGTGGGCCACGTACGCTCCGGCCAGCGCGTACGCCCCCGCCATCACGCCCGAGAGTCCGCTCAGTGAGATAAAACGCGACGAGCGCTCCATGATGGAGCGAATCTCGGTGATGTCTTTTAGATAATCAGTTTGCTGCATAATAGAAAGTACTTTGAAGCACAAAGTAAAAGAAAAAGTTAACAAAATGCAATTATCCAGCAAGAATTTTGCTCAAATACTTTGTGTGCTCCCTTCCCAAGTAAGCCTTAATCATACCCTCTATCAGAAAGCATTGCTATTTACTTATGCGGTTATTATCAGTATTCCTAATTTTCCTTTGTCACATCGCTCCAGCACAAGATGTTGCCGATGATATTCAACGAAGTAGTCCTGATCGATATCTGAAATATCAGGATTTTCTTAGAATTGGTGACCCAATTGATAGGTTAAATGGTGAACCATTAGAGAGTTTATTTAGTCGAGTTTACCCTCATATGCAGCTTCATCACGGAATTTTTGGATTTAAAAACTGGACTAACTCAAACGGTCAATACGTAATTTGCTTCATAGAGGACGATAGGTTTTTTGACACTGAATTAATTTCAGGAATTTTACTTGAGCCTACAGGAAGCAATACATTCAAAGTCATTAAGGTAGGTGAGTGGTCAAAAGAATGTAGTAAAACCTCTGTAATATCAGTATTTAGAACTGATAAAAAACTATTTATTGCCACTCAAGATAACTGCGGTATAAATGGTGTTTTCAATAATGTGTTCATTTATAGCGATACAATAACATCTAATAAGTTAACCCTTGAGCGCACATTGTATGAACATTGTCAATACTGGTGGAGAGAGGATGAAGAAGATAGCGATTATGTTTACCCTCAAGGAGGAGAGGATATCTCAAATGCTAAATTCGTAGAATGCGATCTAAGTAACTATGAAAATATAGTAATCAAATACAATCAGAGATAAAAACATCTTACCAGAACAAATAAAGTGGTCTCTAATAATCTCACCCCGCAAACTTCTCAAGTACACTACCATTCCACTGCTCTCCCCAAGTCTACCTTCAGTTAGTTTTACTGCTATGTAGTTTATACTCGGAACGTCAAACGGCAATTCAACCCCAAACCCGTCTGCCTGCTGATATCCAAATCTCGGGTAGTAATTTACATACCCAAAAAATACGATTGATTAGTAACTTAACGCTTCTTCTTTCGGCGGGCGTGCTCGCTCAGCATTATTGCACCTGCGCGGGCGGCGAAGTGGCTTCCACCGCGGTAAAGGCTTCCAAAATTTTGTACGTATGCTTGGCATCCTTGGGCACCAAGTACGAATCACCTGCCTTCAAAATAACCTTCTGCCCCTCGGAATGCAACTCAGCCTTGCCCTTGATCACGTAGCCCACCGTTTCATAGGGACTGCTGTGCTCAGGCTTGTCGGCCCCGGGTTGCTCGTCTTCCCACAGGCGCATAGCAACGTTTTTGCCGGAAGCTAAAAATTTCTCCGCTCCTTTGGTGGGCGAGTGGGTTCCATCTACTTTCTTAATGGTGGTATCGGCCATAGTCTTGTAATGTGTTATAGGATTTGAAATTAAATTATTGCGTAAAAAACGCACGCTTTATGATCTGGAGGCTGGATACTGGCTGCTAGTCGCTAGTGTCCAGTATCGCCTCTCTCTAACACCCGATAGAATTGATGAGGTCGCTGATTCGAGCTTTTGCTTTAAGAACCTCACTTTCTTAAAGATGTTCAGGGTTGCAGCACCACCTTCACGCAATCGTCTTTTTTCTCGTTGAAGATTTTGTAGCCGTGTTCGGCTTCCGACAGCGGCAGGCGGTGGGTGATGATGTCGTCCAGCACGATGTCGCCCTGCTGCACGTGCTGCATCAGCTGGTCGATGTAGCGCTGTACCGGGGCCTGACCCGCCCGCAGCGTAATGGCCTTATCAAAGATTTTGCCCAGCGGAAACTGGTTGTAGTTAGAGGCATACACCCCTACCACCGACACCACTCCGCCCCGGCGCACGCTGTCCAACGCGTTCACAATCACGTCGGCGGTACCGGCCTGTCCGCCTAGCGTTTGCAGCGTTTTGTCCACGATGGTCCGGTGCGCCTCCATCCCCACGGCATCAATGCACACGTCAGCACCGCGGCCGTCGGTCATGCTGCGCACCACTTCGGCCACGTTGTTTTCGGCTCCGTTAATGAACTCCACGTTGGCCGTTTGGTGTGCTTTATCCAAGCGGTACTGCTCAATGTCTACCGCAATTACGCGCCCCGCGCCGCGCAACCAAGCTGATTTCTGCGCCATAATGCCCACCGGACCGCAACCGAAAACGACCACCGTTTCGCCGCCCTGCACGTTGGCCCAGTCCACGCCGGTATAGCCCGTGGGGAAAATATCGGTCAAGAACAATACCTGCTCGTCGGTGAGGTTGTCGGGCACCTTGCGGGGCCCCACGTCGGCGTAGGGCACGCGCACGAACTCGGCTTGACCGCCGTCGTAACCGCCGTAGAGCTGGGTGTAGCCGAACAGGCCGCCGCCCTTGCCCTTGGTGATGTCGCCCTCGGGGCCGTAGAACTCCGGATTAGAATTTTCGCACTGGGTGGGCAAATGCTGGTGCTGGCAAAAGTAGCACTGTCCGCAGCTCACCGGAAAGGGCACCACCACCCGATCGCCCACCTTGAGGTTTTTCACTTCGCTGCCCACTTCTTCCACCACGCCCATAAACTCGTGACCCACCACGAAGTTCTGGGTGTCGGGAATAAGTCCGTTGTAGATGTGTAAATCGGAGCCGCAGATGGCGGTGGCAGTGACGCGGATAATGGCGTCGCGTTGGTCTTTTATCGTGGGGTCGGGAACGGTGTCGACGCTCACGTGCTTGGGTTTGTGATACACAAGGGCTTTCATCGGTTAAAAAGTTTAGGGTTGAAAAAAAGTATCAGATCAACCCGTCTGCTCACCGATTGTTAGCTAAACGTACCGTTAAAGCGTAAGAAGATTTTTAAAAATATTGCAATGCGCGTTGGGCGTACCGGAAAGAAATTTAGTTGAAGGGAGTTTTTCTGAACGCATGAAACACGTTGAAGGGAAGGTGCAATTGGCATGGAACCAAAGCGTCGTTGACAAGTTTCTTTTCAAAAAATCCATTTTTAATTTCGTGCACCAGCACTTTTCCTACTTTGTCTTTCGGAGAAACTTGGCTGCCGCCGGAGAAAACTCTTCCGAGGATTCGGTCCTGGTGACTGAGCATCTTTACGATCTTTTCCATAAGTGTCAAGGCTTAACAAGGCGATTCTATCGACCGCTACCGTAAAGCCCTGGCAAGAAATGGGCCTGACTGGTGCTTTATTTCCGCTAATTGCCCCTGAACCTTAGTCGATTCTTACGTGCCAGAGGGCGGCAAACTAGGGAGTGAGCGTGACCGGCGGGGCGGTAAATTCGTACGTTTCGCCGTTGTCCAGTTCGTAGCGCACCATAAACGTATGGGTCGCCTCCTGAGCGGGGGCCGTGGTCAACTGCAAGAGAAATCCGAAGTCCGAAGCAGACGGGGCATCCAGCAAAAAATCAGGTAACCCCACAATGCGACCACTCCACCGATCGTATACCTTGATAATATTGTTCAGGCGTGCGCCCGCTGCAATTACTCTATCGCTACTAAACTGCTCATAAGCAGTATTTATACGTGATCAAGGCACAAATAGCGTGCTAATCCGAGCAGCTCGTGGTCCGAGCACTTCCAACAAACAATTCACGCCTTAGTTCTTTAATATACCTTATGAACGACAACCCGTTGCGCGTTATCTTTATGGGAACTCCCGAGTTTGCGGTGGCCTCGCTGCAAGCGCTGGTTGAGCAGGAAATTGCGGTGGTTGCCGTGATCACTGCGCCCGACAGGCCGCAGGGGCGGGGGCGCAAGCTGGGCCATTCGCCCGTCAAAGAATATGCCTTGTCGCAAGATTTACCCATTTTGCAGCCCCCTAATCTAAAGTCTGCGGATTTTCTGAAAGAACTGCAAAGCTACCGAGCCGATTTACAAATCGTGGTGGCCTTTCGGATGCTGCCCGATGTAGTGTGGGACATGCCGCCCCGGGGCACCTTTAACCTGCACGCCTCGCTGCTGCCGCAGTACCGCGGGGCCGCGCCCATCA
The DNA here is from genome assembly GCA_965217305.1 of Cyclobacteriaceae bacterium. Lineage (GTDB taxonomy): Bacteria > Bacteroidota > Bacteroidia > Cytophagales > Cyclobacteriaceae > Tunicatimonas. Next base: position 913,200 of record CBDCHN010000011.1, on the reverse strand, counting down.
ACTGGGCCATCATCAACGGGGAAACCGAAACCGGCGTCACCACCTTCAAGATCCAGCACGCCATCGACACCGGCAACATTTTGTTTCAGGAGCGCGAGCCCATTCATCCCGACGACACCGCCGGAACGCTCTACGAACGGCTGACGCGCCGCGGGGCAATCCTGGTGGTGCGCACCGTGCGGGCCATTGCCGCGGGCAACTATACGCTAGCTCCCCAATCCGAGGAGGGCGAGCTGAAAGAAGCTCCCAAACTGCAACCGGAAACCTGCCGCGTCGACTGGCAGCAGCCCGCCAAAACCGTTCGCAACTTCGTGCGCGGCTTGGCGCCCTACCCCGCGGCCTGGACCACGCTGAACGGACTGCGCTGCAAACTGTTTATGGTAGCGGATACGGGTATCGATGAAGACCAACTGACCCCTGGCGAATACGTCACCGACAACAAAAGCTATCTGCATATCAAGGCGCGCGACACGCTAGTGGCCGTGCACGATTTGCAGCTGGAAGGAAAGCGGCGCTTACCGATTGATGAATTTTTACGCGGAAACTCTTTATGATTAAATCCATTATGGTGGCCCGGTCTGACAACGGAGTGATTGGCCGAGACAACGACCTGGTGTGGCACATGCCTGCCGACCTGAAGTACTTTAAGGAAACCACCACCGGGCATTTTGTGGTGATGGGCCGCAAGACCTACGAATCGGTGAACAAACCCCTGCCCGGTCGCCTGAACATCATCGTGACCCGCCAGCCTGATTATTACCGGGAGGGGTGCCTGGTGGTGCACGACGTGGAACAAGCGTTTCTGCTGGGAGAGCAAAACGGGCAAGAGGAATTGTTTATTCTGGGCGGGGCACAGATTTACGAGCTCACGCTGCCGCAGGTCGACCGCATCTACCTTACCGAGATCAAAGCGGAGTTTGAAGGCGATACTTACTTTCCGGAGATAGACCAAACGCAATGGCGGGAAGTGAAGCGCGACGAACACCCGGCCGACGAAAAGAACCCCCACCCTTACGCGTTTGTGGTGCTGGAGCGTGCCTAAACGCGGCCAAGTACTTGTCTTCGCGGGCATTTCAACAACCGCTAACCTTGGTCAGGGCGCGGCCTAGCGAAGCGTCCATTTCGTCGAAGCGCAGCAGTGCCTCCTGTAGAAAATCGCCCTTTAACATTTCTTCAATATCTTGGTCACCGGTCACCTCGAGTTCCGGCACCTTAAAGGTTTGCTCGATCAAGCCCCGTTCTAGCTTGATTAAATACTTCGCATTCCATGAGAAGAGCGTGATTTTACACGTAGGATGCGGTATTTCTCCAATAATATGCATAAACAGCCGCAATTTTAGTCTTCCTCTCTTTTTCAGGATTACTTACACCCGAGAGAAGTGAAGTTAAACAATTTTTATAACGCATATAACAAAAGTAGTTTTGTTGGATGCGTATTTCCCGCCCAGTTTCACTAATTCTTGCCATCCTGTGCTTAGCTTGGTCGGCGCACGCCCAAACCAAGGTTAATCAGCCAAGCAGAGAAACCTCCAGAATCACTTGGTTGGCACTCGGGGAACCGCCGCCCAATGATCCTGTTCCGGCAGCTACGCCCCCCGTTTCGCCCGTCCGCCGGTCGGCTGGGGCCTCTTTTGTTTTGCATCATCAGGCGGATGCCGTGCTGTTGCACCTAAAAGACGAACGCAACTACGTGACTCTGCAAGTGATGAGCGCGGTAGGGCAGGTGGTGCAAACCAGCAGCGCTGATCTACCCAACGGATTTCACGAGCTAGTCCTGCTCGACCGCTCCGCTGAACCGGCTTTGTACGTGCTTCGGTTAATCATCAACCAGGAGATAGTCACCTTCTCCGCAGTACTGTAGGCTACAAAATAGCCCTGATCTTGGTGTCAGCCAGTTCGCGCTCTTCTTCATTAGCGGTTTCCTGCAACTCGTTGTTGTCGGACCGGGGTTCGTAGTTTACGGATAAATAAATAGGAAAGTGATCTGATCCGTAGAACGGCAAACGCTTGATGTCTAATAATCGAAAGTGCGGCGATAAAAATACGTGATCCAATGGCCAGCGCAACAACCGATACTTGGCATTGAAGGTATTGAAAAACCCCCGGCCCATGCGCGGGTCGAGCAGTTCACTGATCTTGATGAACAAGCGCGTGGTGTACGACCAGGCCACATCGTTAAGGTCGCCCGCCACCAGGGTAGGCTGGTTGGCGTCGGCAATATCTTTTCCTACGATCAGCAGTTCGGCATCGCGTTCGGTGGAGGTTTCGCTCTCGGTGGGGCTCGGCGGCTCGGGGTGCACGCAGTGCAGGTTAACAATCTGACCCGAACGCAGCTCCACCTGCACGTGAAAAGACGGTATCTTGGGCTTCACCAAGAATTTGATATCACAATTGGCAATGGGCAGCTTTGAGTACAGCAGCATCCCGTAGGTATTATCCAAGGGATATTCAACCGCATGGGGGTAGTTTTTTTCCTTGAGGGGTTGCATCTGCTGGCACCACCAGTCATCGGTTTCAACCATCAGCAATATATCAGGATCAACATCGCGTATGATAGTCAAACACTGCTCCGCGTTTCGGTTGGTCATTAGCACGTTGGTGACCATCAGGCCCAGGCTGTTTTCACCAACGGATTGCTCGCTATTTTTCACCGGCTCGGGGGCCACATAGGTATAGGGATAAATGATGTAGCACTGATAAATGAGACAGCCGGCTAGCACCACCAAAAAAGCAATGGGCCATAGTCCCTGAAGCGGAACCGAGATCAGAAAGGCAACAAACGTGACAGCGTTGAAAAAGGTGATTTGTACGTGCGGAAAGTCAAAATCTCGAATGAGCCAGTGATCGCTTCGAATAAGGGGAAGCAGCGTGGCAATCGTAAAAAAGCTGCCCAGCACATAAAGGGCTGTTACCATAGGTTAGTTTAGTAGCTAGCGCATCCGCTGGGTGATCCGATCAAAACCGGTATAAGGAACAAGTATTTCCGGTACTTTAACATGATCTAACTGTTGATTGTTTTCGAGCAGCGCGGCCACAATGCGGGGCAGCGCCAGTGCACTGCCGTTCAGCGTATGGAGCAGCACGTTCTGGTTGTTTTCGTCTTTATAGCGCAGCTTAAGCCGGTTGGCCTGGTACGTTTCAAAGTTACTCACCGAACTCACCTCCAACCATCGCTGCTGGGCTGCTGAGTATACTTCCATATCGTAGGTAAGGGCCGCGGTGAATCCCAAATCACCGGCGCAGAGTTTCAGCACCCGGTGGGGCAGTTCTAGTTTTTCGAGCAACTGCCGCACGTGCAGGGCCATCTCCTCCAGGGCGGTATACGACTGCTCGGGTCGGCGGATCTGCACAATCTCCACTTTGTCGAACTGGTGCAATCGGTTGAGGCCACGCACGTCGGCTCCCCACGAGCCCGCCTCTCGGCGAAAACAAGCGGTGTAACCGGCGTTCATGATAGGCAGTTCGTCCTGTCTTAGCAGCACGTCGCGGTACATATTGGTGATAGGTATCTCGGCAGTCGGAATTAAATACAGACCGTCGCTCACTTCGTACATCTGTCCCTCTTTGTCGGGCAAATTCCCCGTGCCGTAGCCCGAGGTCTCGTTCACCAGCAGGGGGGGCTGCACTTCGGTGTATCCGGCCGCGCGCGCCTCATCCAGAAAGAAATTGATCAGGCCCCGCTGCAAACGGGCGCCCGCCCCCTTGTATACCGGAAAGCCTGCTCCCGTAATTTTGTTGCCGAGCGCAAAGTCGATGATGTCGTACTTCTCAATCAGCTCCCAGTGGGGCAGCGCGTCCTCGCCCAGTTCGGGTAGCGCGCCGTATTCGTAAATTACCTCGTTGTCGTCGGCTGATCGACCGTCGGGCACGCTGGGGTGCGGCACGTTAGGAATTTGGTAGAGCTGCTGCTGCAGCGAATTTTCGTGCTCCCGAAGCTGCTCGGTCAGGTTCTTGCTCCGCGCCTTGAGATCAGAAGTCTGCTGCTTGGCAGCTTCGGCCTCTTCTTTTCTACCCTGACGCATCAGTTCGCCAATTTGCTTTGACGCTTGGTTCGATTGCGCCAGTAATTGATCTAGTTCGCCCTGGGCTTGCCGCCGTTGGGTATCGGTTTGCAACAACTGATCAATGACCTGACCGGTCTGCGTAAACCCCCGCCGAGTAAGTCCCTTTTCTACCAAATCTCGGTTCTCAGCGATGTGGGTGGTCTGTAACATTCTGATGCGTAAATCGTTAGTAATAAGTAGAGCGGACAACGGACAACCGCCTAAACCTGTTTTAATAAGTGCTTAAGCGGGCGCAAAATAATTTTTTTTCTTGATAATTAGGATTTCTTAACCTATTATTGCGTCAGCATTCCTTGAAAGCGGGAGGGAGCCCATTCCCTATCGCTACGTTTTCATCGCATTTCCCTTTTGAAATTTTATCCTCACCCCTAATCCGGCGTCCTTGCCGGATCGATCATTTACCATTTTTCTTATGTACACCATTGACGAGTTACAAGTGAGACTGCTCTCTGAGCTGCGCGAAATTGCGGAGGAGTTGGACTTGAAGAATTACAAAAAACTAAATAAGGCTGATCTGATCTACAAAATTCTAGACCAGCAAGCGGTGCTTCCCGAAGACAAGCTTCCGCAGAAAAAAGCCCCCGTTGTCGTTGCGGAAGCCGAAGAATCCGAACAAAATAACGAATCCAGACAGAGAGATAGCAAAAGGCCGTTGGCTGATAACCGACAGGGCAAGTCCCCCTCTCCCGCCCGCAAACGGGTCAACGTCACCGAAACCGACGACGGCGATGATAGTGAAGAGAAGAGCAATGATAAAGAAACGGACACCAACGGATCGGCCAAAACCTCGGCCAACGAGCTGATGGAATCGTTTAACGTGGAAGTGGAAGGAGGAAGCAAAAAGACGGAGCCACGCAACAACGACCGGGGAGCTAGCGATAAGAAGAGCGAAGACAACCGATCTCAAAACCAGAAGAATGATCGCGCATCAACCGAACGACGTCCTTCAGGCAACGACAACGGTAACAAGTCAAACCGTCGCGATAGCAACCGAAACGACGATCGCCGCGACAACAACCGAAACGAAGACAAACGAAGCGAAGATAAGCGCAACGATGACCGCCGCAACGATAACTTCGGAAATACCAACAACCAGCGGAAGAACAAGAGCAACGACAACAGCATGACGGTGCCCGTTAAGGAGTTTGACGGCCTGATCGTGAACGAAGGAGTGCTGGAGATGATGCAGGATGGCTACGGTTTTCTGCGTTCCTCCGACTACCATTACCTGGCCAGCCCGGACGATATCTACGTGTCGCCCTCGCAGATCAAGCTGTTCAGCCTGAAAACCGGCGACACAGTGCGCGGTCAGATTCGTCCTCCCAAAGAGGGGGAAAAGTACTTTGCCCTGCTGCGCGTAGAATCGGTAAACGGCAAAACCACCGAAGAAACCCGCGACCGCGTTCCCTTCGAGTACCTCACTCCCTTGTTTCCGAACGAACGGCTCAACCTGTCCACCAAGGCCGGGCACTACTCTACCCGCATCCTGGATTTGTTTTCGCCCATCGGCAAGGGGCAGCGTGGCATGATCGTTTCGCAGCCTAAATCAGGAAAGACGGTGCTGCTCAAAGAAATGGCCAACGCCATTGCCGAAAACCACCCCGAAGTCTATCTCATTGTGCTGCTCATCGACGAGCGCCCCGAGGAGGTCACCGACATGGCCCGCAGCGTGAATGCCGAGGTGATTGCCTCTACCTTCGACGAACAAGCCGAAAAACACGTGAAGGTGGCGAGCATCGTGCTGCAAAAGGCCAAGCGTATGGTGGAGTCGGGCCACGACGTGGTGATTCTGCTTGATTCTATTACCCGACTGGCGCGCGCCTACAACACCACCGTGCCTTCGTCGGGCAAAATTCTGTCGGGTGGGGTGGATGCCAACGCTCTGCACAAGCCCAAGCGCTTCTTCGGCGCGGCCCGCAACGTGGAAAACGGCGGCTCGCTCACCATCATCGCCACCGCGCTGATCGAAACCGGCTCGAAAATGGACGAGGTGATTTTCGAAGAATTCAAAGGTACGGGCAACATGGAACTACAGCTCGACCGCAAATTGGCCAACAAGCGCATCTACCCGGCCATCGACGTACCGGCTTCCGGCACCCGCCGCGAAGACCTGCTGATGGAAAAAGAAGAACTATCGCGCATCTGGATCCTGCGCAAGCTGATGTCCGATATGAACTCCAGTGAGGCCATCGAGTTCTTGCTGCAGCGCATGAAAGGCACCCAGGACAACGACGAGTTCTTGATCTCGATGAACGGGTAACACGCCCTTCTTCTTGGCCAACTAATGCCGATTAGGGCGTTTGGATCGCAACCGGTCGGTTAACCCAACCACTGCGACTTCCATGTGTCCTACTTTGCTCCTGTATATTTTGTTAGGTAATTGGGCGGTCGCGCTGGCGCAGCAACCTTGGTCCGCAGATAGCTATCCGGACGAGGCGGGTTACCAACAAAGAATTTCAGGTAAGCTCCTTAAAGTTGCTGCGCAGCCTTTTGGCAAGAGAAGTCAAGCCACCTCTTCATGTCCCGACACCGGTTTGCCGGTGCTCCGTTGGGCGCTAGAGGGCGAGACCATCACGTCGCCCTACTCCGGAAGGACCTACGTGCAGGGCGAAACCGGGTATTTCGGCCCTAAGGAGCGCGGACCGGAGGGTCAGATTATCCGCTTCGGAGGCGATCCGCTGAAATACGACTTGCCCCCGGCCACGGCGCACCTGCTGCTGCATCCGGCAGACACGGCGGCGCGCGCCTACCTGAGCATTCCGGGCAACTTGAACCAGCAGTATCATTTTGCGGCCAAAAACTGGGCGCGCTTCTACCCGTTGTTCGGTCAGGAAATGGACCCCGATTGGCACGCTGACTTTCGCGAAGCCGTGGCCAACTACCGCGAAGTGCGCCGCCCCTCGGATGGCCCCGCGCGGCAGTATCTTGACCTGTCCCGGCCGCACGATCTGGTGGGGGAAGTGGGCAAATTACTCGGGGGTAACAAAAAAGACGGTGGCACCGAGAACCACAAAGCCATGTGGCGCACCTCGGGGCTGCTCTACGCCCAACTTTTTCCGCCCGGCAGTGAAATTTCCGGCTATCCAATTGCCGAGGCCGAAGAGAAGATTAGCTTTATGCTGAAAGATTATGTGCGCAAGACGTTGACCACTGGCAATGGAGAGTACGATTCGCAAATCTATTATCCCCATTCTATCGAGGCTTTTCTGAACCTCTACGACTTCTCGCCCGACCCGGAAACCAGAGCGCTGGCCAAACTCGCGTTAGATTACTATTTGGCTACCTATGCGCTCAAGGTATACGACGGAGCCATTGCCGGAGCGCAAAAGCGCGGTTCCTACGACCTGAACTACGCCGGAGAGATGCGCGAACTGCTCCATCACTGGTTCGGCAGTTCGCGGGGCGAGCAAGACAAGTTCCATACCTCGCTGCACCAGATCACTTCGTCGTATCGTCCGAACCAAATCATTTACAACATTCTGCACAAGAACGTTGCGCTACCCTTCGAGGCCCGAATTGCGCGGCCTTTTTATCACATGGACGTTCCCAACGCTTTTCAGGAATACTTCTACGGTAGCAGAAGCTTTGGCTTGGGCAGCGTATACATTACCCAGGTAGACAATCCCAACCAGCAGATCAGTTGGTCACTGGTGGTGAAGGGCGAAGACGGCCCCCTAAGTTTCGGCGGATTGCAGCCCTACCACCGCGCGCCGGGTGGCTACAGTCCCTATACCCAGACGCTGCAGCACAAAAACGTGATGCTGATAGCTTCGGCCCTCACCAAGATTACCCGGGGCAAAAAAACAGACGAACAGGCCAGTCGGCAAGGATCGATAGCCAACCAGCCCCTGCGGTTGATGAACAAGCCCGATCCGGATTCGCTGGGCTACTTCTTTCAGCGAGCAAAGTATCAAGCCGCTACCTGGCTGTTTGTACCCCGCGCGGTGAGCCAAATCCTGGAACAGGACGGTAAAGTTTTTATAGACGCCGACTCCGCCTACCTGGTCGTGACTCTCAGTAACACCAACTACTACTGGCTGGATACCGAAGCCAAAACGATAGAAGCGGCGTCTCTGGTAGATAAGCGGGCTGCCAAACTGCTTCATAACCACGTGCTGGTGGTTCCCGGTGCGTTTTCGGGCTACGCCCTGGAAGTGCACGAGCAAGAAGCGTTTGGTAGCCTGGAAGATTTTGCGAGTGCCATCAGTGCAAAAAGCACCCTTTCGGTAGATGCCAATGCGCAGCAACTCCAGTATCAAACTGCCGCCGGGGTAGCACTCCGGATGCAGTACCAACCGGAAGAACTTCGCTGCACCGGAAGTATCAACGGCCAGGCGCTAGATTTCGCCAACTGGGCTGACGGGGGCGCATATCAGAGTCCGTACGTCACCACCGGCAAGGGCAAAATGACCGTGACCGATGGGCAACAAGGTTACATGGTTGACTACTCCGACCTCACTCCGGTGTATCAAGAGCTGAAATAAGTGCTTTGCCGGGCGATCCTTCGAAGCATTTTTTATAGTTTGCCTCAAACCTGCGCCACTATGTATATTAGACCGCTGCTTTTCGCTTTCCTCCTCTCACTGACCATCTTCTCAACAATTCTGGCCCAATCGGGGCACGACTTCCGGCACGACCTTTATGATCAACTGCACGATTCACCCCAGCAGCAGAAGTTCAGGACGATCGCTCCGGTGCCCGCCGGAGTGGTGTACATCCAGCGTCCGGGCGAAGGCGAAGCGGAAATACGCGACCATTTCCGCCAGATGAAAGCCCTCGGCTTCACCAACCTCAAGCAAATTATGGCCCTGCCCGACTGGACGGACGAGCAAATTCAGCTAATTGCCCTGGAAGAAGACATCATTCCCTGGTGGTACGGCGAGGGCGGATGGGAACCCATCACCGACGCGCTGATCAAACAACTTGGGCTGTCCGAAAAGTTGAGCATGAAAGAAGTGCGGCGGCATCCTAAAATGATTGCCCATCAAAACGAGGTGCTCAAGCGACGCATCGAACAGATTATCGCTTACAAAAAAGAAACTGGCGACGCGCAGGCTCCTAAGGGGGGCAGCACCGCCTACGACCCTGCCGTGGGGCCCCGGGGGCTCGAACTGAGCGACAAAGGCAAAGAACTTTTTGTGCAGTGGGCACAGCAAACCTACGGATCCATTGACACCCTGAACCACGCCTATAACCAGCACCACCACGGCCTGCAAGCCGCGGGCGGAGCCTTTACTTCGTGGGAGGATTTTGCCCAGCGATGGGAGCAGTACAACCACCGCGAATACCGCATTCGCCGCGACATGCTGCGCTTCAAAGCCGACCACGGGTTGGAAGTGCTGCAAAAGAAAGTGGATGACTTTCATGCTTTCGACGCCAACGCTCCCTTTCGCGCCGGGGGCGAGTTAGGGCTGTTTCGTCCGCATGCCTACTTCGGAGTGGATTTTCCGGGCATCGCCGACGTGATGCGTGACGCGGGCTCCTTCTACCCCTCTATTCATTTCACCTGGCACTTCGACCAGGTGCAGGACGAACTCGGACCTACGCTGTACATGCAGGCCAGCTACATCAACGATATGTTTAAGGGCGGCTGGAGCGGCGGCTGGGAGACTTCCGGAGGGCCACAGCAATTCGGCGGCGAGCGCTTTGGACAGAGCAAAAAGGGCTTCACCGTGGATGCGGGCACCATGCAGCAGTTCACGCTAAGCATGCTGGCGGCGGGGTTCAAGGGTTGGGGGCTGTGGAGCTGGAGCATCCGCACGGCCGGAGCCGAAGTGGGAGAATACGCGCTGCTGGATCATCAAAACCAGGTGACCGACCGGGCCGTGGCGGTTGGTAAGATTGCGCAGGGCATGCAGCGCTACCGCGAGGAGCTGTGGGCCGCGCACAAAGAACCCCTGGTGGGTGTGTTCTTCGACTGGGACAATGAAGCGATGTGGACCGCTATGTCGTTTAAGGGGCAGGACAGCCTGCGTTACCGGCCCATGCAGGCCCGGGTAGGCGTATCGCGCGCGCTAATCAACGGAGATATCCCCTTCGAGCACGTGACTCCCGACGATCTGCGGGCCGGATTGGCTCCCCGCTATCCCGTGATCTATCTGCCCGGCGTCATCGCTTTAAACAAAGAGCTGCTTCCTGTTCTCACCGAGTACGTGAAGCAGGGCGGGCGATTGGTGCTCGACATGCCCGGCGCGTGGATGGATACCTATTCGGCCCTGCTGCCCCGGGGGGAGGGTTCGCCTTTCGAGGAGTTGTTCGGGGTGGTGCTGCGAGAATATCAATTCTCAGGACTTAACCGCGACTGGTTCTTGAACCAGGAAAAACTGATGGGGTCGATCGGTTCTTTGCAGCCAACCGAAGCCAAGGCACTGGTAGCTTTTGGCAACAGCGAACCAGCCATCACGGAGCATCAATTGGGTCAGGGTACGGCGGTGATTCTGGGATACGAAGCGGCCCGGTCGTGCTTCAAACCGGGCAACGTCGCAATGGAAGATTTGCTGAGAAAATACACCCTGCGAAGTCTAGCGTCTCCTTTTCGTTGCGAAGAGGCAATTGTTTACCGTTTGGCCAGCCCCGAGGCTGACCATTACTTCTTGCTCAATGAAGGAGAAGCAAAATCAGTGGATTTGACCTTCGACGGCTATGAGTACCAACGGGCCAGCGATGCGGTGAGTGACGAAACCATTTCGTTGGGCGACAGCATTGCGTTGCCTGCCTACGGGGCGCGGTGGCTGCGGTACGAAAAATAATGCTAACCAGCCGAACCGGCCACGTAGTTACTCAGGTACCAGTACGCTTCGGTGAGGTGCCCTCGTTTCGTGATCGTAGCCCGCTCGATGATTTCGGCGTCCCCGTCGCCCAATAAACCAGGCATTACGTGTTGCATCAGGCTTTCGCCGAACGATTCGGAAGCATCGCGGGGCAGTTCCGACGGCAGATTGTCTACCGCCATCACCGAAACGTGCGCCGAATTCTGAAACAGGGTGTTGGCCACCTGGTCTTGTTGAGGATCATAGTCATACACCGGGTCGGCGATGGTAGAGGGCCGTTTGGTAGAAGGAATCGAGCCATCGATATCGCAGGTGATATCCGCAATTACCCGGATGCTAAAATCATCTTGCAGCATATCCTCGCGATGAAAGAGCACCGGTGCCCGGTGGTCCCAGAAGGCTCCGGCAATAAACAAATCAGTCACTCGGGCAAACGGCTGAAAGCCCGGCACAAAACGATCAGGATATTGATAAAATTCTTCGGCAGCAAACGAACTTTCGTCGGCCTTGCGATTGTAGTCGGTGACCTCCAGTTGGGTGTAGACTGGTTCGGCAAACGTTTGCGTTAAATATTCTTCAGGCGACACCCGGCGGATGCCCACGCCCTCGAGCACTTCGACAGCGCCGTTGGCCACCCGCCCACCTCCGGTCAGGGCAATCTTGATCGGCGGTAACGTGATCTTGCCAAACTCACTGCGCATGTCGTCCATATCGAAGCAGTCTTTGGCCCGGCGAATGTTGTACAGGCCTAGCTTCTTACCGTAGGTATACAGACCATTGTAGGCCCCCACAATGCCTGCGAAGCGTCCGAAGGCCACCACCCGGTTGCTTTGTTCGTCAGTGAGCCGCTCGTAATCGATCAGGCGAATATTTTTCTGCAGGATGGTGCGCAGCAGCTCCCGGTTGTAGGGTTGCTCCTTGATGGTATGCGAGAAAAACAGGTAAGTTTTGTTGGCAATCAGGTTGGGAATGGGCACTTCTTTCACGCCCATCAGGATATCACAGTGACTCACGTCGTCGACCACCTCGATGCCCGCATCGCGGTAGTCTTGGTCGGGAAAGCAGCGCCGTTCGCTGCTTTGGCAAAAAACGGTGACGTGCGGAAAGCGCCGCTGGATATCGGCGGCCTGCGCCGGAGTAATAGGTACGCGGCGATCGATGGGCACTTTATCTTCTCGGATGAGGGCGAGGGGAGTCATATGGGCAGATTATCTAAACTACTTGTTAAACGAACGCGCACTTTTAAGGAATTCTGTCTTAATATCAGTAGGTAGTTCGCTATTGCTGACCAGATAAACGACAAGCTGGAAACTGTCTATCTCAATAAGATTATCACTTACATTGATAGAGACTTGACCGAACGGAACAAAATTAATTTCGTAAACTATTGCATGATCCGTAGCCAACGAAAATAGGGTAGGTGATGAACGATGGAGAGGATAAGAGGAAAAAAGACTACTCACCGGTCCTTTCAGATTGATGATTGCGTACTAGCTTTCTCCTTCCTTCAGCCTTTTCAAGCATGCGCTTTTTGTCTTCAATCATCTGCACAAAGTTGAACCCACTTGGGTCTTTATCTGATTTTCCTTTCTTGGTCTTCATAGCCCTAATATACGCAAAATGGAGCCTGTTGTTATGAAACCGCCGTAATATCAAGCAAGTTGTCGACAACTAGCTCCTATCAAACTAAGCAGAATACGAGAAACTACCCATGACCACCAAAACTTTTTACGAACGCTTTAGCGACTGGACGCGCCACTCGATCATGCTGCGCATCTTTTCTATCGCCATCCTGGTGCTGTTGCTGTTGATCCCGGCCTACATGATCGAGGACCTGATCCGCGAACGCAGCTCATACCGCGACGCGGCCATCCGCGAGGTGAGCAGCAAGTGGGGCGAGGCTCAGACCATCACCGGGCCGGTGCTCACGCTGCCCTACACCACCTACTTCAAGGACAACGAAGGGCGCGTGACCACCGCCACTGAGTATGCCCACTTCTTGCCCGAATCGCTCAACGTGCAGGCCCAGTTATCGCCCGAAACCCGCTACCGGGGCATCTACGACGTGGTGGTCTACACCACGCACCTTCAGTGTGCGGGTCAGTTTGCGTATCCCGACATTGCCCTGCTCAACCTCGACGCCGCCAACGTGCAGTGGGACGATGCCTACGTGTCTATCGGCATCAGCGACCTGCGCGGCATTGAAGAAGCGGTCACACTTCGGTGGCAGCAGCAAGAAGATCCGTTCGATCCGGGCGTGGGGTCTACCGATCTGTTCACCACGGGCATCAGCACTCCGGTTCGCCTCGATTCGGCCCGGCGCACCCTGGCCTACAACTTCGACGCCACCCTGAAGGGCAGTCAGTCGCTGCAATTTATGCCGCTGGGCCGCACCACTGAGGTTACCGTGCAGTCCGACTGGCCCAATCCCAGCTTCGACGGAGCCTTTTTGCCCGACGAGCGTACCGTGAACGAAAGCGGGTTCACCGCCCACTGGCAGGTGCTGCACCTCAACCGCAACTTCCCGCAGGCCTGGAAGGGCAGCCAGTATCGTTTTGCCTCAACTAATGTTTCTTCTGCGGCCGGAGACTATTATTATGATCGTCCGATGGAAGTAGCGGCGGCAGTGTCTACCGAAGCCTCGGGCTACGGATTCGGAGTAAACCTGCTCCGGCCGGTAGATGAGTACCAGAAGGCCATGCGCTCGGCCAAGTACGCCATTTTGTTTATTGCGCTTACCTTTCTGGTGTTCTTCTTCGTGGAAACCCTCAACCGAAAGCGCATTCATCCGGTGCAGTACCTGCTGGTGGGCCTGGCGCTGTGCATCTTCTACGCGTTATTGGTGGCTATTTCGGAACAGCTGAGCTTCAACGCGGCGTTTTTGCTGTCCAGTGTGGCGGTCACTGCGCTGATCACGCTCTACTGCTACAGTATTTTCAGACAGCAACGGCTCACCGCCCTGGTCGGGCTACTCCTGGTGTTGCTCTACGGTTTTGTGTTCACGCTGCTACAGTTGCAGGATTACGCGCTACTGATCGGCAGCATTGGTCTGTTCGGCGTGTTAGCCCTGGTAATGTACTTTTCCCGAAAAATAGATTGGTACGCCCTGGCAGAAGGAAAATAAGTCTATGTTCGGGGTTCAGGGTTCTAGGTTCTGAGTTTACATAACGCAGAACCTAGAACCCTGAACCTTCAACCCTGAACCTAAAACCAATCAATTCTCCTGCATTTGCAACTTCACCAGGTTGCTGTAGTCCTGGTCCAGTTGGTAGAGTTCATCGTGGCTGCCCGATTCTACAATCTGGCCGTCGCGCAGCACGTAGATGGTGTCTACCTTGCGGATGGTGGCCAGGCGGTGCGCAATGATGATCGTGGTGCGGTTCTCCATCAGCGTATCCAGTGCTTGCTGCACCAAACTTTCCGATTCGGCGTCGAGGGAGCTAGTAGCCTCGTCCAGAACTAAAATCTTAGGATTCTTCAAAATAGCCCGAGCAATGGCGATGCGCTGTCGCTGCCCCCCGGATAGTTTCACGCCGCGCTCGCCCACCAGAGTTTCCATGCCTTCGGGGAACGACTCGATAAAGTCCAGGGCGTTGGCCAGGCGCGCCGCTTCGCGAATCTCATCCCCGGAGGCCCCGTGCCGACCGTAGGCGATGTTTTCGCTAATGGTGCCGCCGAAGAGGAGCACCTCCTGGGGCACAATGCCAATGTGCTGACGGTAGGCGGTGAGATCGTGTCGTCGAATATCTTCACCATCAACCAGAATACGCCCCTGGTCTGTCTCGTAGAAACGCAGCAGCAATTGCGTGATGGTCGACTTGCCCGCTCCGCTGTGCCCCACCAAGGCCACCTTCTCGCCCTGTCCGATGGAAAAGCTAATTCCTTTAAGAACGGTAACATCCGAACGGCTTGGGTACGAGAAGAAAACGTCTTCAATGCTGATGCTGCCGCGGATCGGCAACTCCGGCCGACGCTGGTAGTGCGCCGCCGGGTCAAGCTCGTTTTCTTCTTCCAAAATAGACAAGATTCGCTCCGAAGCTCCAAAGGCGCGCTGCAACTGACCGTACATATCGCCTAACCCGGCAATTGATCCCCCAATGAAAGTTGTATACAAAATAAATGAGACCAAATCACCGATAGAAATTACTCCCTCTTGCACTAACAAGGCTCCGTACCAGATTACCGCCACGATGCCGCCAAACAGTACGAATACCACGAACGAGATGAACAGCCCGCGAAACACGGCTGTCCGCAAGGCTGTTTTCACCACATCGTTCAAGCTTTTGTTGTACTTGCGAATCTCGAACCACTCGCTGGTAAATGACTTCACCGCCTGCACGGCCTGCAACGTTTCTTCCACAATCACGTTGCTGGCGGCTAACTGATCCTGGGTAAGCTTGGATAGCTTACGGATGTAGCGTCCGAAGAAGAGAGCTGCCACAATCAGAAAAGGAAAAGTGGCCAGCATGAAGCCAGTAAGCTTGGGTGCCATAAAAGCGATGATGCCCACTCCGACCAGCAGCGTCAGCGTCTGCCGAAGGAATTCAGCCAGCGTGACGGAAAAGGTGTTCTGCAACAGCGACACGTCGGAGGTAATGCGGCTGATCAGCTCACCGGTGCGGTGGCGGTCGAAAAAAATCATCGGTAGCGACATCAACTTGGTGTACAGCGCTAGCCGGATATCAGCGGTGGACCGTTCGTTGACCTGGGCGAAGAAGTAGACGCGAATGAACGAGAAGATACTCTGCACCACAAAAATGCCAAGCAGCACCAGTGCAATCACCGTGATGTTGTCCGACAAGACCGAATCATTACCCGCCGCCACGTCCAGCAATTGTCCGGATAAATAGGGAAAGGCCAACAGCATAACACTCGACAGCAGCAGCGCCGCAATACCGATGGAAAATAGTCCTTTGTAAGGAACGATAAACGCATAAATGCCGACCAGTCGCTTAAATCCTTCGCGCGGTTTCACCTTTTTTTCGGACTGATCCGCCGAATCGGGGAGGGTAGTTTGTGACATAACAACAGAAATAACGAAAATCGAGTTTTGGGGTTCAACAAATGGGAGGGAAATGCCCGAATGAATTAACTTGCCAGCGCATTCGTTTCAAGCCTACTGATCCCCAAGTCGTTCATCCCGCTACCTAACACCACTATGACCATCTTCGTCACCGGAGCCACCGGTTTAATTGGAAGTTTTATCTGCCGCCGACTTATCGAGAGCGGTTACGCGGTACGCGCCCTGCGGCGGGCTACCAGCGATTTGTCGTTGGTGTCCGATATCGCGGATCAGATCACCTGGGTGGAAGGAGATGTCCTGGATACCGTGGCCCTGGCCGAACAACTGGTGGGAGTGGAGGGGGTGATCCACTGCGCGGCGCTAGTGTCGTACGACGGCCGTGATGAAACCCGGATGCACAAGGTGAACGTGGAAGGCACGGCCAACCTGGTGAACGCCAGCCTTTGCCAAGGGGTAGCGTACTTTCTGCACGTGAGTTCGGTGGCCGCCATTGGCCGGGGAAAAGACGCAAAGCGGATCGACGAAACCCACCCGGCGAACCCCGAAGAATTCGGCACGGCCTACGCCCGTAGCAAGCACCTGGCCGAGCTTGAGGTGTGGCGCGCCTCATCAGAAGGACTTCCGGTAGCGATCATCAACCCTTCGCTGGTGCTGGGGCCGGGGCAGTGGAGCCAAAGCAGTACGAAGATTTTTAAATATATCTGGGACGAAAATCGTTTCTACATTGACGGACTGGCTAACTACGTGGATGTGCGCGACGTGGCCACCGTGGCGATGCGCCTGCTGAAGTCACGCACCACGGGCGAACGTTACATCACCAGTGCCGACAGCATTCCGTACGCCGCCTTGTTTGCTATGATTGCTCAGTCGTTTAACAAAAAACCGCCCACCATTCGGGTAAATCCTAATCTAATTCCGCTGGCCAGTGTGGCCGATTCGCTGAGAGCGCGGCTCACCGGACGCCCGCCGTTAATCACCAACGATTTGCAGCAACTTGCCAACAATACCCACGTTTTTGACAGCACCAAGGTGCAACAAGCGACTGGTATCACGTTTAATCCGTTAGAGAACACCGTGCGTTGGTGCTGCCACGAACTGGTGAAGAAAAACCAAATGGTACAATCATAGTTGCGGAGCGACAAAGAATTGGGCATCCTCCCAGTATTTTCTATATTTATCGGCATGGACGAACGATTTAAACAGCACGAAGAAGGGAAAGAGCGAGCCAAGTGGTTCGAGACCCAGCTCAGGAACAACACCCTGCAATTTTTAGACCTGCCCGTTTACCTCGAAATCATTGACCACTACCTGGACGAAGGGCAGAACCAAAAGGCGCTGAGAACTTGCGAAGTGGCTTACGATCAGTATCCCTACTCAGCGGAGTTGTTGGTCGACAAGGGGCAAATTTTGACCAACCTCGAACGCTACGACGAGGCGCTGTCGGTGCTGGAGCAGGCGGGCAGTTTGCAGCCCAACGACGCCGAGATTGTTACGTTGCAGGGCAACATCCTGCTGGCCACGGGCCGGTTTCGCGAGGCCATTGCCGCTTTCGAGCACCTGCTGGAATTTACCGAAGACCGTGACGAAGCCTACTATAGCATGGGCATGGCCTACCAGAACGTGGACAAGTACCGCGAGGCCATTGAGCACTACAAGCTGGCGATAGAAGAGAACATCCACCACGAAGAGGCCATGTACGAGATGGCCTACTGCCTGGACATTATCGGCGAACTGGAGAGCAGCATTGCCTACTACCAGCGCTTCATCGACGAAGACCCCTACTCGCAGTATGCCTGGTATAACCTGGGCATCGTCTATAACAAACTCGAGCAGTTCGAGAAAGCGGTGGAAGCCTACGACTACGCCATCCTGATCGACGAAAGCTTCGCTTCGGCCCACTTCAACCTGGGCAACACCTACATGAATTTGAAAAAGTACGCCAAGGCGGTGAAGGCGTACAACAAAACCTACAAGCTTGAGGGGCCCAACCCCGAAACCTACTGCTGCATCGGGGCCGCCTACGAGAAGATGGAGGAGTACGAAAAGGCCATTCGCTGGTACCGCAGCGCCTCCAAGCTTGACTACCTGTACGACGAAGCCTGGTACGGCATCGGGTCGAGCATGATCAAGCAAACCCGCTTCTACGAGTCGATTCACTTTCTGAAAAAAGCCATCAAGCTCAACAAGGGTAACTTTCGCTACTGGTTCACGCTGGCCGAAGCCGAATACTACACGGGCAATATGGTGTCGTGTATGGAAGCCTACCACGAGGCCAGCCTGCTGGCGCCCGACGATCCCGAGGTGTGGATGGACTGGTCGTACGTGTTCTATGAGCAGGGCGACTATGACCGGGCCATTGCCATTGCCATGAGCGGACTAGACGAACTGCCCGACGATCCGGACCTGTTCTACTACGTGACGGCGTACCTCATTTCGGCCGGTAAATACAAGGAGGCCTTCCATTATCTGGAAAATGCGTTAACTTTGGACTTTGATAAGCACGAGATTCTATACGAATTTTTTCCGAAGCTAGAAACCCAGAAGGCGCTCTTCAAAATCATCGATCAATACCGAAAGTAAATGAACTACTCGCTCAATAATATTCCGGAGCGCACTGCCAAACCGCGCGTTTCCGGATACACCATGGCAATGGACAAGGGGTTGAGCCTGCGCGAAGTGGAAGATTTTATCAGCGTGGCCGGTGGCTACGTCGACGTGGTGAAGTTGGGTTGGGCCACCTCGTTCGTCACCCCCCATCTGAAAGAGAAGGTGGCCCTGTACCACGCCGCCGACATTCCGGTCTACTTTGGTGGCACGCTCTTCGAGGCATTCATTGTCCGCCACCAGTTCGACGACTACCGCCGCACGCTGGATCAGTTCAACATGTCGTTTGCCGAAGTGTCCGACGGGTCTATCGAGCTGCCGCACGATCGCAAATGCGAGTACATCCGCCAATTGTGCGAGCAGGTCACCGTGCTCTCGGAGGTGGGCTCGAAGGACGAAACCAAGATTATGCCGCCCTACCGGTGGATTGAACTGATGCAGGCCGAGTTGGAAGCCGGAGCCTGGAAGGTGATCGGCGAGGCGCGCGAAGGAGGCACCGTGGGGCTGTTCCGCTCCACCGGCGAGGTGCGTTCGGGACTGGTGCAGGAAATACTAACCAAAATCCCCAGCGAGAAAATTATTTGGGAGGCCCCTCAGAAAGAGCAACAGGTGTGGTTCATCAAACTGCTGGGTGCCAACGTGAACGTGGGCAATATTGCTCCCAACGAGGTGATTCCGCTGGAAACCATCCGCATCGGCCTGCGAGGCGACACCTTCAATCATTTTCTGGGCATGAATGGCATGGCATTATAAAATCCACACCGTACAGACGCGATGAATCGCCCATATTGTACAGACGCGATGAATCGCGTCTCTATCGCGCATTATAATATGAACGAATCCCCCCGCACCCCCCGCCAGTACGTCACGTTGTTTCTAAAAGGCATGGCCATGGGCGGGGCCGACGTGGTGCCCGGCGTATCGGGCGGCACCATCGCCTTCATCACCGGCATCTACGAAACCCTACTCGACTCCATTGCCTCGGTCAACGCTGAGGCACTGCAACTGCTGTTCAAAGGACGGTTTAGAGACTTCTGGCAGCATATCAACGGCAACTTTCTGGTGACGCTGTTTGCGGGAGTCTTCCTGAGCATCCTCACGCTGGCCCAACTGATTGGCTTTTTGCTGGAAGCTTACCCTATTCAACTTTGGTCGTTTTTCTTCGGTCTGATTATCATTGCGGCCTACCTGGTGGCCAAAGAAATCAACCATTGGTCCGTTAGCGTGGTGGTGGCCGCGGTGGTGGGGATTGCCATTGCCTACTACATCACGCTGGCCACTCCGGCCGAAACGCCCACCAGCCTGTGGTTCGTGTTTCTGTCGGGGGCATTGGCCATTTGCGCCATGATTTTGCCGGGCATCTCAGGCAGCTTCATTCTGCTAATCTTAGGCAAGTACGCTTTCATTCTGGAAGCCGTCAACGAGCGCAATTTTGCGGTGCTTGCCGTGTTCGGTTTGGGCTGCGTGGTAGGGATTCTTACCTTTTCTCGCGTAATTTCCTGGCTGCTTGATCGGTACCACGATGTGGCGGTGGCCCTGCTGGCAGGCTTCATGATCGGTTCGCTGGGTAAAATCTGGCCCTGGAAGGAGGCGGTGCTCACCCGCCTGGACAGCCACGGCGTAGAAGTGCCCTTCGTGACGCGCAACGTGCTGCCCGCCCAGTTCGAGCAACTCACTGGGCAAGACGCCCTGCTGGGGCAAGCCATTCTGTTTATGCTCGTAGGATTTCTGTTGGTGCTGGGTATTGAGCGCTTTGCCAATTATCAGCAGAAGAAAGGGGAGCGAGAGGCCTCAGTTTAGCTGTTGAGCTTAACTCTCCTCTACCAACACCTCTTTGTAATAATCAATAATCTGCTTCCGAAGCTCTACCAAGATCGGAGTAACAATCAATTCGGATTTAGCTTTCTCACTAGTAAGTGGCATCTGCTGCGTCATTGCCAGCGTATCGCGCAACCAATTGCTCATCGGCAGCGGGGCCACATCCCTAAAAAATGGTTGCACCCAGTCACGAATGCCAAAGTTGCTGCGCAAATCGTATAAGGTAAAGTTGGGATAAGCCATCGCCTTAGTTATAAAGTATCATCCTGATAATCCTCTATCATCCCTTTCATCCTGATCTATTTTTCTTTCTAATTATACGTTTATCTTTGCAGACTTGTTAGTTAGATAGAAGGATTGAATGATAGAAGGACTGAATGGATAGCAAATCATTCTATCGTTCAGTCATTCATCTACTCAATCCTTCACGCATTCAATCCTTCACTTTTTATGGAACTCACAACCGACAATACCACCAGGAAGGCGCATCAGGAGAAGATTCAGCAAGTGTTTCACGAAGTGGGCAAAGTAGTGGTCGGCCAGCAATACATGGTGAACCGACTGCTCATTGGGCTGTTCACCAACGGACACATTCTGCTCGAGGGGGTGCCTGGTCTGGCCAAAACCCTCACCGTGAACACCCTGGCCAAGGTGCTGCACCTCGACTTCAAGCGCATCCAGTTCACGCCCGACCTGCTGCCCGCCGACCTGATCGGCACCATGATCTATAACCAGCAGCGCAGCGACTTTGAGGTGAAAAAGGGCCCCATCTTCGCCAACCTGATTCTGGCCGACGAGGTGAACCGCTCGCCCGCCAAGGTGCAGTCGGCCCTGCTGGAGTCGATGCAGGAGAAGCAGGTCACCATCGGCGAAACCACCTATCCGCTTGATCGCCCCTTCTTGGTGCTGGCCACCCAAAACCCGGTGGACCAGGAAGGTACCTACCCGTTGCCCGAAGCGCAGGTGGACCGGTTCATGCTGAAGGTGCACGTGGACTACCCCAGCAAGGAAAACGAACTGGAGGTGATGCGCCGGATGGCCAATATGTCGTTTAGCAGTGACGTGGAATCGGTGCTCACCAAGGAGGACATTTTCGCTATCCGCGACGAGATCAACGCCGTCACCATTTCTGACTCGCTCGAAAAGTATATCATCGAGCTGGTGTTTGCCACCCGCGACCCCAAGAACTACGGCTTGGCCGACATTGCTCCTTACATCCAGTTTGGAGTGTCGCCCCGGGCCAGCATCAACCTCAACATTGCCGCCAAGGCAGTAGCCTTCTTCGACCAGCGCGACTACGTGCTGCCCGAAGACATCAAGGAGGTGGCCCACGACGTGTTCAACCACCGCATCCTGCTCAACTACGAGGCCGAGGCCGACGGGGTGCGCACGGGTGATATCATTGAAAAGATTCTGCGCAAGATGCCAATTAATCAGTGACCTTCTATCACTATACAGATGAGAAAGGACTAAACGGAATTCTTAAGTACCAAGTCAGAATTATTTACAATTTTAAACGTCATCCACCGTGGACGCGGCCGCCGCGGCGCGGTCCGGAGCGAGGGCACTGAGGCCCGGAATCTCCCGCTACAACGACGAAAACGTGTCTTAAACGAGGGAATGCCTGCCTTCGTAGCAGGAGATTCCGGACATTTTGCTTCGTTTCTCTACGCAAAATTCCGGAATGACGGGGTCGCCTAGACGTTTTGTAATTTGTTTTTACTGACAACTTAGTATACGCACTTCATCGAAATTACGGTAGATGGCCTGCTGGTTGTAAAAGGTCGGCAGAACGTTTATATTGTGAAGAGCACTGAGCCTCTACTGCTAGAAGATATAATTGTACGTTCAGGAAGCTTGCTAACCTAATTAACGTCAGTTATTCTAGGTTTCTAAAAATAATACAAAATCAAGCGGCATGTAGCAGTCGGCCACGATCTTCAAAAGCAATGATTCGCGGATGCTGATCGGCAAAGGTGTAAGCCAGCAGGGCAGCAAAGACGTTGCATAGATAGTTAATAGGGGCCCGATGGCGAGTATGCTCTAAATCAATGAGACCTACGCACTGGCCAAAGACTGACTCAATGAGTCCGCGATGACGATGATAATAAGCGTCCTTTTGATGGACAATAGCATCTTTCTTTCCGTTGCGGCGCATCTTGGCCCTTAGGTCTACCCCTTTGCTAAGTAACTCTTCTTTCAGGGTGCTCAAATAACCTTTGTCGCCGTATACTTTTCCTTCTACTTCTTTGAGCAGGTAGTTCAACACCTGGTGATTGTTGTCAGCTACGTTGCCTGCCGTGAGCAGAAAGTTGACTAGCTGTGCTTCCCGGTTGATGACTACGTGCATTTTGAAGCCGTAAAACCAACCTAACGTGCCCTTGCCTTTGCTGGCCCAATCAGCCATCACTTTGTGTTGTGCTTCTCGTTTGATGTGACAAGCTTTCAAAGGTTTGCTGTCAATGTAGTTTTCTGCTAAAGCGGGCTGGCAACGGCTTTTGAGCAACAGATAGAGTTCCAGCACTACGTGCGGGATTAGGGCTACGAAGCGTTCATAGCAAGGGGCATCAGGAAGCCAGCTTTGAAAAGTCTTCAGCACATCTTGACAATAGAAGTATTTGAAGCATTTGCGTCCCGAATGATGATAAGCAATTAGGGTCGTTATGACTTCGCTTCGCGCAAAGCGTGAGTGGAAGGCAGGGACAGGCAGGCCTTGAAGAGCCGTTTGCTGAGCTAAATCCAGTAGGAAGTCATCGGTTTCCACAAAAATTTCCGTTAGTTTTGTTGTTGTCAAGATTTGCATGATTCTTTGTTTTGTACAATGAAGATTTCGTTCCACTGCAAATCTTGACTTTTTTGCTCTTTCAAGCAACATAAACCCCTAGTAATCAGATATTCCCTGAATAACTGACGTTAACCTAATTACTATGGAATACTTATAGAATGGATTCACCAGTGGGACGATGAACCCAGCATTATCTATTCAGAAATAGATGATCGTCGCCGCGAAATAAGAAAGATAGAAGTGTTTCGAAACGGTCGGATTGGACATGCCACCGGCAAGGTCACTCAGGGCGGAACGCTTCTGTCGGAAACGCCACTTCCCCCACTGCATAGCATTGCGTCCGACCGACAGTTCAAACCCCACAAAATTACGCAACAGTCATTTGAGCAGGTTTGGAAGGAAAAGGTAGAAGATAACGTAACTTTTGCATCATAAGTATGAACGCCCAGGAACTACAGGTTGAACGCACTAATGGGGTAAGATAGGGCTATATTTGAGAAAAGGATTGTTAATGCTATGGAAGTATCTACTCAACTATCTGCTGTGTTTTCTGAGGTGCCCGATCCTCGCCGAGACACCTTACTCAAGCAGCATCTACTCTCTGATATTCTGCTGCTCAGTCTATTTGCTACCCTGTCGGGTTGTGATTCGGACGAAGAGATTGAGGAATACGGCAGAAACAAAGAGGTTTTTTTGCGGCAGTTTCTGTTTCTTCCCAACGGTATTCCCTCACACGATACGATCACCCGAGTACTCAATGCGGTGGATCAGGGTAGTTTTGCCGCTTGTCTTTACCGACACTCCCGCTATCTGTGCGATTTTGTAGAAGAGCACCATATCAGTGTAGATGGCAAAGTTTTGCGAGCCACTGCTCAAGCGGGCAAGCGCAATAGTGGAATTTGTATAGTAACGGCCTGGGCCTGTGAGCAGCAGGTTGTTTTGGGGCAAGCTAAGACGGAAGAGAAGAGCAACGAGAAAACTGCTATTCCTGCCCTGTTAGAAGAGCTTGACCTGACAGGGGCTTTGGTTAGTATTGATGCGGCAGTCAACGGACCCGCTATTGCTGAGCAGATTGTAGATCAACAGGGTCATTATCTACTTTCCCTAAAAAAGAACCAGAAGAACACCTTTGAGCAAGTAGAGGATTACATGGTGCGTTATCACCCGGATATGCTTAACGACCAGCAAGTTGATTTCGGTTCCGGACGCATAGAAACCCGCACCGCGCGGCGGCCGCCTGCTACGTATGCCAACGCACTGACCTACTGGAAGAGACACTGGCCTGGAAGAACATTCAGTCTATTGTTATGGTGCACGCGGTGCGAGAAACCGGTACCAAACGGCAAGAAGAATACCGATTCTACCTCAGTGACCAAGCCCAGACACCAGCTTACTTCAATCACAAAGTCCGAGAGCATTGGGGTATAGAAAATCAGCTCCACTGGCACTTGGATGTGAGTTTTGAGGAAGACCGGTGTCGCACCAATACCAAAAACGGGGTTGAGAACCGAAATACGCTCAGAAAGTTGGCTTTGCAGTTGCTCAAACAGATGGACGATAAGCACAGCATCAGAGTAAGAAGAAAAAAAGCAGGTTGGGATGATGAGTACCTCACGCAGATTATCCGCCAATACTGCCCTGGTTAGTGCGTTCAACCTGCAGGAACTACAGGATATGCTTGCTGATAAAATCGGTCGTACCGAAGCCATGGAGCTGGTTCGCTATACTTGTTAAGGGATGAAATAGTGATTTTGTAGAGAGAAAGAGTAAGCATAGTTTTGAAGTGACCAAACTCTAAAACGCATGCTTACCCTACAGATCAGTGAAGCTGAACTGCGTCAGCTAAGTTACGAAAAGTTCTATCATGATAACGCTTTGGTTCGTCAACGGATGTATACTTTGTACCTAAAAGGGCTGGGTGCATACAGCCATCAACAGATTGCTCGTATCGTAGGCATCCATGTCAATACGGTAACTCGCTATTGTCAGCAATATGCTCAAGGGGGCAGGGCTGCTTTGTGTGAGCTACACTACGGCGGTCAGCAAAGCGCCCTACAGCCCTACGCTGCGTTGATTGCTAAGAGTTTTCAGAGACAACCAGTTGCTAGTCTAAAAGAAGCCCAGCAGCGCATAAGCGAGTTGAGTGGCCAACAACGTTCACTGCCTCAGATACGTAGCTTTCTGCATAAGTTAGGCATCCATCGGCATAAGACCGGGCATATACCAGCCAAAGCAGACCCTGAACGGCAAGACAACTACCTGGCTGAGGTGCTGGAACCTGCCCTAGAGCAAGCCCACCAGGGAAAAGCGCATGTGTTGTTCGTAGACGCGGCGCATTTTGTGTTAGCCCCTTTTCTGGGATGGCTTTGGAGCTTTGCCCGCGTGTTTATCAAAGCCCCTGCCGGGCGGCAACGTCTCAATGTACTCGGTGCGGTGGATGCTATCACCCAGCAACTCCACTACCTAAGTAACACTACCCGCATCAACACCGATACGTTGATTAGCTTCTTGGGGCAGCTGCGAGCCGCCTATCCCACTACACTTACGTTGTATTTGGTCTTAGACAACGCACGCTACCAACATAATAAAGCGGTTAAGGCATGGGCTGAACACCTCAAAATTACCTTGCTATTCCTACCCCCTTATTCGCCCAACCTTAATCTTATTGAACGCCTTTGGCGTTTTGTTAAACAGAAATGCCTCACGGCAATCTATTATGAAAACTTCGCCTGCTTTCAACAAGCTATTCTGGATACCTTGAACAAAGTGAATACCGATGCGCACTATCAACAACAGATCAGATCGCTGCTAACACTACGATTTCAACGCTTCCCTAATCACCAATCTATCCCTTAACGAGTATATATTGAGTACTGGCCAGATTTGGCTACTAAACACGATATAGAAATGCTTAAGAAAGAGATTGAGCACTTAGCCAAAGTATCCGTTACCGAAGCTCAGATGGAGAAAGCCATAGGAAACTTGGCCTGGAAGGTTGCGGGATTTCTGGTAGCGCAGGCCGCCGTGATCGTTACGCTCGTCAAATTGTTGTAGGGCTGGCCCTTCTCTGGTTCTGCTACGCCATTCAGCAAAATTTTCGGGTAGTCTCATCCTTGGGTTTTAACCTAAAGTAGCGTCAGAGGCTACTACGTTGACTTTGCCGCCCCAGGCCTTTGTTTTTTGAAAAGTAGCTGATAACTGCTTGTTTATCAGAATAGTTTATTCATTTCCCGCCAATGTCAATTCTTAACATTGGGGTAACACTGCCGTAACTTTCTTAACAATTTGTTAACATCGAATACGCGATGAGTTAACAATCAATGCTCAATTTTGCAGGGTGTAATGGATGTACCATTCGCGTAAGAAAAATTAGCATTATTAACAATTCAAAACAAGCTATGAAAAAATTATCATTAAACTTTTTGTTCATGCTGGGCCTAATGGCCTCCCTCTTCTTCGCCTGTAATGGGGAAGATGATACTCCAGACCCCACTCCAGTTGCTCCGACAATTACAAGTCTTACTCCTAATACTGGCACAGTAGGGACGGAAATTACTATCACTGGAACTAACTTTGGCACCTCTCCTACTGTGAGCTTCGGAGGTACTAACGCACCGGTAAAAACCGGAAACACTCCCACTTCTATTAAAGTAGATGTTCCTGCTGGGGTAGCTGCTGGGGCCGCCAACGTCACAGTTACTGCTAACAGTTTAACTTCGCAGCCCATAGTTTTCACCGTAACTGAAAATGCTCCCCCGGCGCCCGCTGGTCCCGCTACGGGAGGCAGTGCATTGGATACGATCACTGTGTTAAGTAGCCTCAACACCGCAGTAGACGTCGCCAAACTCACTGCTGCGCTGGACGGTGCCGATAAAGCTACTATTTTTGCTCCGAGCAATGCGGCTTTTGACTCGCTAATAAAATATACCGACGGCGCAAACAACCTTACCGAACTGGTGACAGCGCTGGGCGGTGAAAACGCTTTGGCGGGTATCCTAACGGCACACGTAGTAGGCGATTCGCTACCCGCCGATCTAATTGCTGAGCAGGCGTATAACACTCTAAATAGTGGACAAACTATCACAATTACTAAAGAAGGTGCCAACGTGTTTGCTAATGGCGCCCAAGTAATCCGACAGATCATCACCGGTAACGGAGTGATCCACGTGATTGATTCGGTAATCAATATTGGTGCGCCTAGCGTGGACCCAGGTGAGCCGAATATCATACGCGTACGATCTTCGCCCGACGGGGTAGGAGCTAACGCTAACTGGACATCCGATAACACTTACATCTTGGATGGCTTTGTCTTCGTAAACGAAGGACAGACGCTTACTATCCAACCTGGTACTATAATTAAAGGCCGACCCGGACAAGGGGCTCGTGCTAGTGCCCTAATTGTAGCTCGCGGAGGCACTATTCAAGCGAACGGTACTGCAGCAGCTCCTATTATCTTCACTGGTGAAGCTGATGATCTAAACGGTTCTGTGCCTGACGATGCTAACGCGCAGTGGGGTGGAGTGATTATCCTTGGAAGAGCGACATCAAACAATAACGATGTGCAAGGAGTGAAAAGCATTGAAGGGATTCCCACTCAAGAGATTCGTGGTCAGTATGGAGGAACCAATGACGCTGATGGTTCTGGCTCTTTTACCTACGTTTCTATCCGCCACGGAGGTAGCTTGATTGGTGCTAACAACGAGATCAATGGTCTAACGTTAGGTTCTGTAGGAACTGGTACTACCATCAACAACGTAGAAGTGTGGGCTAACTTAGATGATGGTATTGAGTTCTTCGGAGGCACGGTTAACGTAGACAACTTAGTAATCGCTTATCCTGGTGACGACGGTATTGATGTAGACGAAGGATACCGTGGGTCTATTCAAAATGCTATCGTTTGGCACACCGGCAACACGCTGGAAAGCGATGATCCACGCGGTATGGAGCTTGATGGCGGCGTTGGTAACAACGAAAATGCTGCTCCTTTTGCTGCGCCGAAAATGGCTAACTTAACGTTGTTCTATGATGACCAAGGAGCAGCCAACTTGTCTGATGCGATTTACATGCGCGACAATTTCGCTGGAAGTATCTACAATAGCATTGCCTTCAATCACGATGCACCGATTGATATTGAGCGACTTACTACCTTAAATATCGATGCCACCACTGGTGGTAGCTCGTATGACCGCTTTGATGAAGGAACTATTGTGATCAGTGGAAACATCTTCTACAATATCAACGGTGTCACCGATGTGGCAAACTTTGCTAACCTGTTTGAGATCAGCCAAGAGCCAGATGCCGCTTTGGAAGCAGAAGTAGAAGCTGCCTTAGCAGATGCAAATACGCTCGTTAATCCTGCCTTTGGAACCGGTACCGACAAATTTAAGCCGTCGGCTGCCGAAGTAACCACTAGCTTGACCGCTCTGCCGGAAGGTAGTGGTCTTGAAGCTAAAACCTACAAGGGGGCGGTTGATCCCGCAGCGGCTTCGCCGTATTTTGCTAACTGGACGAAAATGTGGACCGTTCTCGGACAGTAAGCAATTGATTGTAGTACTGATAAAGTAGGGCAGCTATGACGTTGCCCTATTTTTTGGTTTTTATGATTTGCCTATTATAACCATACTTATTCATTTTATGCGTCTGTTTATACTAATATTGCCACTCCTGCTTCTGGTGAGCAGCGTGATAGCCCAGCAAGGAACAATTCGAGTAGAAGTTTATGACGACGAAACCGGAGAAGCACTTATTGGCGCCACTGTAGTGATTGCCGGTACTACCCAGGGCACGGTGACCGACTTAGATGGAAAAGCTGCCATTGGCGACTTAGAACCCGGCTCGTATGACGTGCAGGTGTCTTATGTATCTTATCAGCCCAAGACTGTTGAAGGAGTAAAAGTAAGTGCCGATGAAGTAAACGCCTTTGAGGTGCGACTCGCTTCTGAAACCATTGGATTAGAAGAAGTAGTTGTAACTGCCGAAGTGATTCGAAGCAGTGAATCAGCACTGCTTACGCTTCAAAAAAAATCTCCCTCAGTAATGGATGCTATCTCAGCCGATATGTTCTCTAGGAACGGAGATAGCGACGCTGCCTCAGCCGTGGCTCGGGTAACCGGGGTCACCGTGGAAGGAGGAAAGTACGTGTACGTACGAGGATTAGGCGACCGTTATAGCAAATCTATCCTTAATGGTGCTGACATTCCAGGTTTGGACCCTAATCGCAACTCAGTGCAACTGGATATGTTTCCTAGCAACATGATTGATAACATCATTGTCTATAAAACCTTTACCCCTGATCTTACTGGTGAATTTGCCGGTGGATTGGTAAACGTGACGACTAAAGACTTTCCTGACCGTTTTACCATGCAGGTCTCAGCGTCAGCTGGGATTAATGATCAGGCAACCTTCAACAGCAATTATCTAACCTACGAAGGCGGTAACCTGGATTGGTTGGCGGTTGATGATGGCACCCGCGAGCTACCAGCGGTTATTGGCCAGTATACCAACGAGAACTTCCCTTCACCCAACGCTTTGAACGCTAGTCCGCAAGAGGTGAATGAAGTCTCACGTTCTTTCGAAAGCAATCAATTCTCTCCTACCCGCAGTGCTCCACCTGTTAACCACAGCCTAGGTTTTTCAATGGGTAACCAGAAAGAATTTTTGGGTCGTCCTTTGGGATTTGTATTAGGGCTAACCTATAGCCGTAGCTATGACTTCTATCAAGACGGGCAGGTGAACCGCTACGATGATATTCCTTCCTCGGCTACCACTTTGGAGCGCAGTTTGTTGTTTACGGCTAACGATGCTGCTTCAAGCGAAGAAGTAAGTATTGGAGGACTATTTAACCTATCTTATAAGCTAAGCACTAATAGCAAACTTAGCCTCAACGTATTGCATAACCAAGCAAGTACAGACGTAGCTCGCGTCCAGCAGGGTTTTAGTTTAGCCGAACGTCCAGATTCAACCCTACTACTCCGCAACCGCGTGCTGTCGTGGACCGAACGCGGTCTAACCAACTTCTTGCTAAAGGGCGAGCACAATGTGGCGAGTATCAACAATCTTAAGGTTGAGTGGCAGTCCTCTTACACTGACACTTACTTGGATGAACCTGACCTCCGCTTCCTACGAAGCAGCGTTCAGATCAATGGCGCAGACAGTACCCAACAAATATCCAATGTGAACCGCCCCGGACGTTATTTCCGAGACATGCAAGAGACCAACTGGGATAATCGTCTACATGTCACCTTACCTATTTCTATTGGGGATGAGCGCCAAGCAAAAATCAAGGCCGGAGGGGCATATACGCAGCGAGAGCGTTCGTTCCGAGAGCGACGTTTTGAATACTTCCTTGAAAATCGTCTTTATACTGGGGACGTAGACAACTTGTTTCTCGATCAAAACCTAGGTTACGACAGCGAAGGCAATCAATTGAGCTTTGTTGACGAAGTTTCACAGGACGGCAACAATTACGACGCCGAGCAATTAGTATACGCAGGCTATCTGATGATTGATGCCCCGGTTACTGATAAACTACGACTGGTAGGCGGAGCGCGTTTTGAACAAACGGACATGTCATTAGAAGCTTTTGACGGGACTACCGGTGACTTGGAAACTAGTGATATTCTCCCTGCTTTAAACTTTACGTATGAACTAGTAGAAAACATGAACCTGCGTGGCTCCTACGGTCGAACCATTGCCCGTCCAACGTTCCGAGAGTTCGCCCCTTTGGTCACCTTTGCTTTCTACGGTGACTTCAATCAGATCGGTAACGCCGAGTTAGATCGTACTCTCATTGACAACTATGACATCCGCTGGGAGATGTATCCAAATCCCAATGAATACATATCAGCTAGCTTGTTCTATAAGCGTTTTGACAATCCTATCGAGAACACCATTAACCCTGATGCTGGTGGAACTACGCGAGAGTATAAATACGAGAACGTAGACCAGGGACAACTTGCAGGCATAGAGGTGGAGATAAGAAAGAGATTGGGCTTTCTGGGGGCGGGTTTTGAGCCAATTAGGATAGGACTAAACGCTACCTATGTACGATCACAAGTCAGCTTGGAGGCGGACGAACTCAACGCCATCCGATCGTTTGACCCTGATGCCGACGAAACTCGGGATATGTACGGACAATCTCCCTACGTAGTCAACGCCAATTTAGACTATAACAACTTCGAGAATGGCTGGTCAGGAAACATTGTCTTCAATGTGTTTGGCGAACGGTTAGCCTACTTTACCACTTCGCTTCCTTTTATCTACGAACAGCCCCGCCCCGAACTCAACGTAAGTGTGAAGAAGCAGATCAACGAGCGGCTGAGTGTACGGATACGAGCAAACAATTTGCTCAACCCAGATTATGAAGAAACGCTTGACTATCGAGGCGTCGAGTACGTCTTTGATCAGTATACCGCCGGAAGAGATTATTCAGTCGGCTTCACTTACTTGATAGAATAGACAAAAATAGTTGACAGAACAGGAAAGGGTGCTGGTTGATACTGCACCCTTTTTTATTGGCTACGCGCAGTATCCATATTAAAATAGATATGGTAGCTGTGCTCCACCGAGTCGGGCTTGGCCACTCCCCGCAGATAAAAGTTAACTACTTTGATTCCCTCAATATTCTTCCACATGATCATCGCCAACGAATCGTACTGCGTAGGTTCCACGTAGTCAATCCCAAACTTAGTGATGGTCTCCGGGGCAAACTTGAGCGGGTAAGGTTCGTTGACAATCACCCCATTAATCAGTCCGTTCAAGTGTCGGACTTCTATTCCGTATTGGTTGTAGTACTGAACGAAGTACCGCTTGCCAAAGATAGTGCGGTAATAGGTAGTGTCAGGTTCGCCAAGCACATCGGCAGTTCCTTCAGGCGATGTATTGACTAAAGCAAGGGCATCAAAAACAAGATCGTCTTCCAATTCGGCTGGTCGACAACCAACAGCAGACAGAAAGCACAAAAAAGCGATATACCAATGACGCATAGCGATAAGAAAGGTCAGGAAAATACTCTGACAGGCAAGATAGAAAAAGCTGTGAAGTCAACCTAACCTCTGCCTTTATGCACATGCTAATAGCAATTTTTACATCTGGTGCGCGCTTGTAGCGCGTTCCAACTAAAACCATCATCCGCTTCAACAATTGCTCAATAGATATTTAGTTACCGCTTCTTCCGCCAACCTCACATCTAACTAGATCCACGACAATCCGGTAGCAACAGAAATCGTAGATGAGTCGGAAGATCATCGGTATAGTTCAATGCGGAATTACGTCGGCCAACCGGGGGGCTGCTGGTAGAAATGTGAAAAAGGGACGCGTTGCAAACGCGCCCGAGAGATGAAACTATTGTCTTTTTACGCAGCTTTGCAAACGCGCGCCAGAAAGACAGTTATAGAAAGGGCGCGCCGAGACGCGCTTAGACAAGAGTAGCTGGTATTACTGCGTCATGATCATTCGCTTCGTGCCTACTTCTTTGCCGTCCGCTATTAGCGTATAGAGATACATACCGACTTCCAATTGTCCCCCCTGAATCAACACTTCTCCCACTCCGGATTTTAAATTGTTGTAGACGGCTACCTGCTTGCCCTGCATATCGTAGATGTACAAAACGCTTTGTTGGGCTTTCTCCGGCAATTGGTACGTGATGCGCGTATCTACATTAAACGGATTAGGAGTATTCTGGAATAGTTGAACTTCTCCGAGTCCTTCGATACCCTTTAATTCATTTAGCTCAGCCCGCAAATCAGCAATCTCTCGCTGTAGGTCTTTGCTCGTTTGCACCTGGCTATCCAGTTCTTTCACGGCTTCCACCAATAAAGGAATTACCGCATCATAGTTGACCGCCAAGAAGCCTTCTTCGTCCTCCATCACCGCATCAGGTAGCACTTTGGCTAAATCCTGCGCGACAAAGCCTAAGCTTTTACCCTCGGGCATGGTTCTGCCAGCTTCATTGTCCTGGTTGTATTCGTAGGTATCACCCTCAATCTGGCACGGCCTTTTCATAAAATGTCAGTATGTTTAAAAAAGAGTGTTGCAAGCGTTGGATTACACGCTACATCTTCCTGCATTGCTTTCAGATAGCCCTTTTTCTGTTGCCGTAGCAGGTTTCCGGCTACCGATATAATACTGGCTAAAGTTTTGCTGCGGGCTGGTTCTTTGCATCGGATGCGATCTTCGCGGAAGGTAGCGTCTCTGACCCAGTTATCCGCCTCAATGCTCCAATGTTGACGAATGGCTTGAGAGAACTCTCGGGGGACTATCTGCTCCAGGGAGGCATTAGAGAGATAATAACTAGTTTCTCGGCTCACTTTGCCGGTTCTGCATTGCGTACTTTCTCGCTCTACTACCACCAGGGTAGCAAACTTTGAGCTATCCCATTTTTGCTCAAAGCAGACGGCATGGGTGGGATAAAAAGAAGCTTTTCGCTCTTCTATGCGGCCGTGGCCTTTTTCTGAACTCTGATGTTCGGCTACCGGGGCAGTAAGTTTAACATGATCTTGTAAGTCTTCTAGCAACATGGGCTGGTTGGCTTTCACCTGGGCGATATAAGTACCTTGAGCATTCTGGACCATTTCTAAAGTTTGGCTTTGGGTGTGTAATGCATCAAAAGTCAAGCATTGACCAGCTAAAGCATCTTCTTGCAAAAATTCTCTCACGCAGCTTATTTCACTGTCTTTAGCCCCGTGATAAAACAATCCTGGTAGGCTGATGCTACCTTGATGTAGCAAAGGACGTACGATACATAATCCCCTTTTCTCTCCCAGTACCCCATCAATGGTGCCTCTGAGTTCTTTTCCGTCAAAGCTAATCCAGCTGTTGGCAGGCAGCAAACAGGCTTGCCAACCAAAATAACGAGCATGAAAGTGTTGATAAGCAGCCGCATTCACCAGGGCCAGCAGTCTGCGCAATTGCACATCGGAGACCGTATAACTGACCGATAAGCCCAATAAAGAGCATAGGCAATCGTGATGTCGTACCAAAAACCGGTGAATCTCGGCGATGAGTACCTTACCTGCCATAGTTGCTAACAGTGCCCCAAACAACACAAAGTACAGATCATGGCGTTTGCCCCGGTTATCGCGTGGATCAATCACGTTAGCTTGCAGATAGTAGTAGTAAGTCCTACATTCGTTTTTTTAAGACAGGGTAGCATAGTTTGTTAGTTTGATAGTGGAATATCAAAATTAACAGCTTTTTGCTACCCTCTCTTTTTTATGAAAAGGCCGTGATTCTTCAATTCCTCAGTCTGTAGCGTATTACCTTCGGCATCTGATATGATGATCCACTCTCGTGGAAAATTATTCATTTCGTAACGGCCTTCCTCTACTCTAACCTTCAATAGCCTGTTAGATACTTCAATCTGCTGTTCTGCTTTCGTCTGGTTTCCCGCTTCGTCATAGGCCACAGCGCGTAGCGTATGGTTTCCGTCCTCATAGTCCCTCGAGTCAAATATTAGTTCATAGGGAGCATCGGTATCTTCACCAAGCAATTCGTCGTCCAGATAAAACATCACTTTAGTGCCTACCGGTGCGTTCGAGGTTTCTACCTTGATCGAAGTGTTCAGCCATACCTTTTCCCCTGCTTGGGGTGAAGTGATACCAATGACTACCGGCGCTTTTTCATTAACGTCTTCTTGGCAGGAGGCCAAGGAGAGCACACTGACAACTGCGTAGCAGCCTATTAGATACTTTTTCATCCGCATAAGTTTTTGTGACTATTTTATGCTCAGGTACGCAAAAAATAGCCCGCTTGCCCAGCATAAGATTTAAAATTTCGGCAAAAAATTACTCGCGTAGTAGCTTCGATAAAAAATACTGCGACTTGGAAAAAAGGGAATGGTGGGTGACCGGATGATCGCAAGGAATTGCGATTGTTGTGCTACTAATGATATTTCATAGCGATCATTCCTCAAAGTTGGTCTATCTACAGCGACTGGTTCTCAATAGAAGCCAACTGCACCAGCACTTCGTATTCCTCGGCGGTGATGTCTTGGTAGAAATAGTAGATGGGGTTCACCCGCTCGTCATCACGAAACACTTCATAATGCAGATGAGGAGCCGTGGAGGTGCCCGTGTTGCCCACCTGGCCAATGCTTTGACCACGTTCTACTTTCTGCCCTTGTTTCACACTGAAGTCTTGCAGGTGGGCGTAGCGGGTGCGGTAGCCGAAGCCGTGGTTAATGATCACCTGCTTGCCGTAGCCTGACAACGAAGTTTTAACCACTTCTACTG
Source organism: Cyclobacteriaceae bacterium (assembly GCA_965217305.1). Classification (GTDB taxonomy): domain Bacteria; phylum Bacteroidota; class Bacteroidia; order Cytophagales; family Cyclobacteriaceae; genus Tunicatimonas. The sequence continues at coordinate 877,906 of CBDCHN010000011.1, read as the reverse complement.
TTCCCGCTCCGGTGGCGTACACCGGGGTACCCTGGGGGGCTGAGAAGTCGATGCCCGGATGCATCATCTTCACTTTATAAATCGGATGCACCCGCATGCCGAAGCCGGAAGCCAGGCGGCGCAGCTCTTTGTTTGACACCGGCTGGATGGCGGGCAGCGAAGCCAGCATATCCGACTTGTCGGTAGCTAACGTCAGCAGGTCATCGTACGACTTCGTCTGAATGTAAAGTTGCCGGTCAAGTTTGTCGATGCGTTGAAAAGTGTTGGCAATCAACTCTTCACTATCCAGTCCGTTCTCTAGCAATTCTTTGTAACGGTCCACACCACCCACCCCCGCGCTGCGCACCGAGGAAGGAATAGGTTCTGCTTCAAAAATGGTTCGATACACGTTGTTGTCTCGCTCCTGCAATGAATTCAGCATTTGGTTGGCGCGATCCATTTCCTTGCCCAGCATGTCGTAGTAAAAGTGCAATTCTTCGTTTTCCTTTTTTAGTTTGGCCGCCTTGGGCGATTCAAAGTAGGTATCGAACACGATCACCAAACAGATACCAGCGACCAACACCAACACCACAAAGCCCAGCACGTTCAGGAACACATCCCAACGACTGGTGCGCACCCGTTCGTACTTGCAGGTTTCCGTATCGTAATAATACTTGATTTTCGGCATCGCTGACGCTTATCTTTGGCGATTTGTCCTACTTTTGTCGGACCTTTTTACTTTTAACGCTTTTAAGGCAACGAATGCCTAAAAACAGTCAAATTATTTCCTAACTAGCAAGTTAGTGGTTTTCGTACTGGCAAAACCGGTGAAGCCGTAGCAAAAATTACATCCCATGAATTCTCAGGAAATCAGGTCAGCCTTTATTCGTTTTTTTGAACAAAAACAGCACCAGTTCGTGCCCTCCGCCCCCATCGTTAGCAAAGACGACCCCACATTGATGTTTGCTAATGCGGGCATGAATCAGTTTAAAGACTACTTCCTGGGCAACGAACCGCCCCCCTACTCCCGGGCGGTTAACAGCCAAAAGTGCCTGCGGGTGTCGGGCAAGCACAACGATCTGGAAGAGGTGGGCCTGGACACCTATCACCACACCATGTTCGAAATGCTGGGCAATTGGTCATTTGGCGACTATTTTAAGCAGGAGGCCATTGCCTGGGCCTGGGAGCTCTTAACCGAAGTATATCAACTACCCCAGGCGCGGCTCTACGCCACGGTGTTTGGGGGAGACGAGGATGATGGCCTTTCTGTCGATCAAGAAGCCCACGGCTACTGGAAAGAATGGATCGACGAAGACCGAATTTTGCTAGGCTCGAAGAAAGACAACTTCTGGGAAATGGGCGACACCGGCCCCTGCGGCCCCTGTTCGGAGATTCACATTGACCTGCGCACGCCCGACGAGATTGCCGAGGTGCCCGGCCGAGAGTTAGTAAACCAGGACCATCCGCGGGTGGTAGAAATCTGGAACTTGGTGTTTATGCAGTTCAACCGACAGCAGTCCGGGGCATTGCAGCCGCTAGCCGCCCGGCACATCGACACCGGCATGGGCTTCGAGCGGCTGGTGATGGCGATCCAGCACAAAACGTCTAACTATGATACCGACGTGTTTGCTCCGCTCATTGAGCACGTGAGCCAGCGAGCGGGAGTGGCCTACGGCGCAAAAGCAGAAACCGACGTCGCCATTCGGGTGATTGTGGACCACATTCGGGCCATCACCTTCACCATTGGCGACGGGCAACTGCCCTCTAACAATAAGGCGGGCTACGTGATTCGCCGGATCTTGCGGCGGGCGGTGCGCTACGGATACACTTTTTTGAACTTCAAAGCGCCCTTTCTGTACGAATTGGTGCCCATCCTGGCTGAACAGTTTGCCACTATTTTTCCGGGCGTTAAGGAGCAGCAAGACTTTATTGCCAAGGTGATTCAGGAAGAAGAGCAATCGTTTTTGCGAACCCTGGAGGTGGGCTTGCGCAAAATGGAACAGATCAATCAGGAATACCGAGCGTCGGGCGTCATTCCGGGGGCGGTGGCCTTCGAGTTGTACGATACCTTCGGCTTTCCCTTTGATCTAACGGCGCTTATCGCCCGCGAGGAGGATCTGTCCGTCGATGAAGCAGGATTCGAGCAGGAAATGGCGCAGCAGAAGAAGCGGTCGCGCGCCGCGGCGGTATCCGACACCGGCGACTGGACGGTAGTGAACGACGCGCCCGTCACGTTCGTAGGCTACGATCACCTTACCGCTGAAGCCCAGATCGTGAAGTATCGGAAAGTGAGCGAAAAAGACCGTACGTACTACCAAGTGGTGCTCGATACCACTCCCTTTTACCCCGAGGGTGGCGGACAAGTGGGCGACACGGGCTACCTGGAAGCCGACGGCGAAAGAATTCGCGTGATCGATACCAAAAAAGACAACGACCTGATTATTCATATCACCGAGCAGTTGCCCGAAGACACTGCGAGCACCTTTCGTTGCGTGGTAGACGCCAACAAGCGGCAGCGCACGCAGAACAACCACACCGCTACGCACCTGCTGCACGCCGCCCTGCGCGCGGTGCTCGGCGACCACGTGCAGCAGCGCGGCTCGCTGGTCAACGACCGACTGTTGCGCTTCGACTTCTCGCACTTTGCGAAGCTGAGCGATGAGGAAATTAAAAAGGTAGAGCAACGGGTGAACCGGAAAATCCGGCAAAACCTGGTTTTGGAAGAACGGCGCAGCGTGCCCATCGACGAGGCCAAAGCGCTGGGAGCGATGGCCTTGTTCGGAGAAAAATACGGCGACCGGGTGCGCGTGATCATCTTCGATCCCGCCTACTCGGTGGAGCTTTGTGGGGGTACGCACGTGGCCGCGACCGGACATATCGGTTTGTTCAAAATCACCTCCGAAGGCTCCACGTCGGCGGGTGTGCGCCGCATTGAAGCGGTGACTGCGGATGCTGCCGAGGCGCTGGTGGACCAACAAGAACAACTCATTCAGGAGATTCAGGAGCTCTTGAAGCAGCCTCATGACTTGAAAAAAGCGGTCGAGACGCTGCTACACGACAGAAACCAGCTACAAAAGCAATTGGAAACGTCGCAGCAAAAGGAAGCGGCTGGGCTCAAAGACGATCTTTTTAAGAAAGCGTATTTGGTGAACGGGGCCAGTGTCATCGTGGAGCAAGTTGACTTGCCCAGCGCTGATGCCTTGAAGAAACTAGCGTTTGATTTGAAAAACCAGCAGGAGAACTTGGTGCTGGTACTGGCGGCCGACGTGACCGGGAAGCCTCAGATTGCCGTTGCTATTGACGAAACGCTGGTGGAGACGCATGACCTACACGCCGGAAAGCTGGTGAAAGAACTGGCTAAACACATTCAAGGAGGCGGCGGGGGTCAGCCGTTTTTTGCCACGGCGGGCGGAAAGAAGGTGGACGGGCTACCCCAGGTGGTAACTGCAGCTAAATCGTTACTGGAGCAAGTTCTAGGGCGTTAATTATAGAATTGCGGAGCAAAAACGTACGACAAAACGGGGTCGGTCACCGCAACTATTCCTGATTGAAATCAATTTTATCGACCATATAGCTGCTGCCAAACTGTTTGATCAGCATAAACACCCGAAACTCGCCCCGGTCGTGGGTGTAGGTACCTACGGTGTACTTCAGTCCCTCTTTCGAAGAACCCTGGTGCACGTATCGAAAGCCCTGCGGAGGATACTTATTGAAAAAATCTTTGAGAATAAACTCCGCTTGATTGCGACTGTAACTAGCCTTTTCTCCATTGATGCTAATTTCGACGGTGTTGTTAAAGTGATTGCCCAGTTCTCGCGAACTACCCGTTTTCAGCGCATCACGCACGTTGTTGATCACCTCATTTTGCGCACTAGCAGGCGAAGCCACCAGCGAAAAAAGGCAGAATGCGATCAACCAAAACCATCTTGTGTATTGAAAACTCATATACGTTTACCAACTTTACTGAGTTGTTTACCAAAACTGTGCCAACGGTTTGCGCATCCCATCTCCGTCAGGGACAATCAGCGAAGTAGCGCAACATAGCAAAAACTGATGTTAAAGTTTGTGTATTTATACGAATTTTAGAAATCAATGAGGAATCTTAGAATCTTCACGCGCCTCCGAACAATCACCCTAAACCGGCTCGTGATCGGCCTAGGCCTGCTGGTTGTGAGCTTGATAATCGGGGAAGTCGGATTCATGTTAGTAGAAGGGTACTCGTCCGTAGAGGCCTTTTATATGACGGTAATCACCCTGTCTACCGTGGGATTCTCAGAAGTGAAGCCCCTGTCGGATGCCGGGCGCTTGTTTACCAGTTTTTATATTATCTTTAACCTCGGAATTTTCGCCTACGCCATCAGTTTGCTTACGGCCTTTATCGTGGAAGGAGAGTTTCGAGAAACTTTTCGAAAATATATTACCAGCCGACGCGTGCAGCGACTATCCAATCATATTATTGTCTGTGGCTTTGGCCGAAACGGGGTGCGCACCTGCGAGGAATTGCTGCAAAGCAACCGCTCGTTTGTGGTGGTGGAGCAAAATCCGCAGTTGATCAAAAACTTTCCGGATAGCGTCAACTTCCAGTACATCATCGGTGATGCCACCGCCGACGACACCCTGCTGGCGGCGGGCATCGACCGGGCCGAGGCCATTATCACTACTTTGCCCAAGGACACCGACAACGTGTTTATTGCCCTCACTGCCCGAGAGCTCAATCCTAAGGTAACTATTGTCTCGCGGGCCTCGGAAGAGAGCTCGGAGAAAAAACTGCTGCGGGCCGGGGCCAACCAGGTGGTGATGCCCGACGCCATCGGCGGCATCCACATGGCCCGCCTCATTACGAAGCCCGACGTGATTGAGTTTCTTAATATCCTCACGGGAGTGAGCAATGAGCACCTCAAGTTAGAAGACTTTACCTTTGAGGAGATCAAAGCAGAATATCAGCACCAGACTCTGCGGCAACTCAACATCCGCCAGCATACCGGGGCCACGGTGATCGGCTTTCGGCATCAATCGGCCGGTTTCACGTTTAACCCGCACGGTGATCTGGAGTTTGGGGAAGGGGACACGATGATTATCATCGGCACCGACCAAAACATTGAGCGCTTCAAGGTGCACTACACATAATTCGCGACAGTCGGATCAGTGCCTATTGACCCCGAACTATCAGTCGCGAATTATTACCACTCAATTTCCGGTTTGCCGTGCTCTCGAAGGTAGGCGTTGGCCTGCTTGAAATGGTCATTGCCAAAAAAGCCCCGATCAGCCGCGAAGGGCGATGGGTGAGCTGATTTGAGCACCAAGTGTTTGCTTTCATCAATCACGGCCCCTTTCTTCTGCGCGTAGGCGCCCCATAGCATAAATACCACGTGCTCCTTCTCTTCAGAGACTTTGCGGATGACGGCATCCGTAAACTCTTCCCAGCCTTTCTTCTGGTGAGAGCCTGCCTGCCGAGCGCGCACCGTGAGAGTCGAGTTGAGCAGCAGCACACCCTGCTTGGCCCAGCGCTCTAGATTACCACTGTTAGGGATTTCCTGATCATACTCGGTTTTGATCTCCTTAAATATGTTGATCAGCGACGGTGGTTTGGCCATGCCCTCACGCACCGAAAACGCCAGGCCGTTGGCCTGTCCCGGACCGTGGTAGGGGTCTTGTCCCAAAATAACCACTCGAGCTTCATCGAAGTCAGTAAGATCAAAGGCCCGAAAAATCTCTGGCCCGGGCGGATATACCGTATGGTTTTTGTACTCGGACTTGAGGAACTCAACCAAACTCAAGAATTGGGGCTTGCTAAACTCACCCGAGAGCCGGTCTTTCCACGAGGATGCAATTTTAACGTTCATTTTTTTTCGGTTAAATAGGTTATCTTAAACATATAATTAACTTTAGCCGTGAAAGAGCCAAATCAAACGATGGTAACAGAAATCACGGAAGGGGTTAAAGTAACGGTAGAAACAGAATATCAACCCGATTATTCTAGTCCTAGCCAGAGCCACTACGTGTTTACCTACCAGGTTACCATTGAAAATAACAGCCAACACACCGTAAAGTTACTTCGCCGCCACTGGCATATTCACGACATCGGTTTTCCTAAACGTGAGGTAGAAGGCGACGGAGTCATTGGAAAGCAACCGGTGCTAGAACCGGGAAACACGCACCGTTACGTGTCGGGCTGCAACCTGAAATCGGGCATTGGCAAGATGAAGGGTGCTTATCTGATGCAACGGATCATGGACGACCATCAGCTGGAGGTGGTCATTCCTGAATTTACGATGATGGCCCCCTACCGGGCCAACTAACCCCCGGTGCCTACTTTTTTAGACAAGCTTTCGTTGGTTCGTGGCTATCTGCACCACTGGCTGCACGCGCTCAACGAGCACTCGTTACAGGCGCCTTTTGTGTACGACCTGTACTGCAACGTCATCAAAAAGGATGCGTCACACTCGGCCTTTCAGCCGATTGAGGCCGCTCGCCACCGTCTGCTCCGGTGTACCGACCAAGTAGCTATCAGCAGCCTGGGAGCCCCCTCACGGGTGTCGGCACAATCGACCCGACCGGTGAGCAGCGTAGCTCGGCACGGGTTGAGCTCAGCCAAGCTTGGGCGACTCTTGTATCGTTTGGCAACGTACAATGCGTCGAATTATCTACTGGAATTAGGTACTTCGCTCGGAATAACCACGCTCTATCTGGCCACCGCCCGCCCATTGGGGGTAGTATACACGTTGGAGGGCGGGGAGGCCATCGCTGACCGCGCCGAACAAGTTTTCAGCGAATTAGCGCATCACAACATTCACCTGGTGCGGGGAGACATAGACCATACCCTTCCAGATTTGCTCCAGCAACTACCTCGGGTAGACTTCGCCTACTTGGACGCGAACCACCGCTATGCGCCAACCATAGCGTATTTTGAGCAGGTGGTGGCCAAAACCGATGAGCGCAGCATCGTGGTGGTGGACGATATCTATTGGTCAGGAGAGATGCGGCGGGCGTGGCAGCATATCCGACAGCATCCGGCGGTCACGCTGACGGTGGATCTGCTGGATGCGGGACTGGTCTTTTTTACGCCCCTAAGTGTTCGCCAAGACTACGCGTTAATGTTTTAGGATCTTTTGAGGTCACTTCCGAAGTTGGTCAGGATCAAGATAGGTACCTAGCGTAGCGGTTTGCTGCGAGACTTCGGCCCAGGGTACCGGAATTTGCAGCAGAAACAGCCCACCGGGAGCCAAACTGCTCACCGGCTCGCCCGTGAGGTACTCTGCCAAATACGTAAGCGTAGGATTGTGCCCAACAATCATCAGGCGATTGATTGCCTCCGCTTGCTGATTGATAAGCGAGAGCACCGAACGCACCGAGGCCTGGTATAACTCGTCAGAATAGTCGATGCGTCCGCTATAATGCATTTGTTCGGCAAGTATCTCAGCGGTGCTTCGAGCCCGTTGCGCGGTGCTTACCAGCATTAAATCGACAACTTGTTGTCGTCCATTCAAATAATGTCCTAGGCGGGTGGCGTCCTGATAGCCCTTGGCGTTGAGCTCTCGCTCGCTGTCTTTTTTGCCTCTTTCTGCTTCGTCGGCAGCGGCATGGCGTACTAACAATAGTTCTTTGGTCATGCGAAAGCGTGCAGTTTAACGATGAGCGCGGTTTGTATTTGCTACGGTCTGTACCATTTAATAGAACTTTGTTTTGGGAAACAAGGTATTAGTACAGTACTTGGCGCCCCACGATGGGCAACCCACGTAGAGCATCCTCCAGAGGGTACTGAGAATAAAACAGGAAGTTAACCCAACCTACCTCCGGCAAATTACCACAAAATAACCGAGCAAACCCATTCATTATGTCCAAGAACCTCGTAATTGTTGAGTCACCGGCCAAAGCCAAAACTATTGAAGGATACCTAGGTTCCGATTTCAAAGTAACGTCTAGCTACGGCCACGTGCGTGACCTACCCAAGGATGACACCGGCGTGGACATTGAGAACGATTTCAAGCCTACCTACCAAGTGTCTCCCGACAAAAAAGAGATTATCGCTCAACTTAAAAAGCTAGTGAAAATCTCTGATACAATTTACTTAGCCAGTGATGACGACCGTGAGGGCGAGGCGATTTCGTGGCATTTGAAAGAAGTTCTGAACCTAGACGACAGCCGCACCAAGCGAATCGTTTTTCGTGAAATTACCAAGAAGGCCATCCTCAACGCCATCCAGACGCCGCGGGGCATCGACATCGATTTGGTGAACGCCCAACAGGCGCGCCGCATTTTAGACCGGATCGTGGGCTACGAACTCTCTCCCTTGCTGTGGAAGAAAATCAAACGTGGGCTGTCAGCCGGTCGGGTGCAATCGGTGGCCGTGCGCCTGGTGGTGGAGCGCGAGCGTGAGATTGCTGACTTCAGTACCAAGTCGTCGTTTCGGGTCACGGCCGAGTTCAAATTGGATAACAACAGCGTGCTTAAGGCTGAATTACCCAAGAAATTTGACACCGAAGAAGAGGCCTACGCTTTCCTGGATACTTGCAAAACCGCTGACTTCTCTATCCAAAAGCTGGAGATGAAACCGGTGAAGAAGTCCCCGGCTCCGCCCTTCACCACCTCCACGCTACAGCAAGAAGCCTCGCGCAAGCTGAGTTTTTCGGTGCAGCAAACCATGACCCTGGCGCAGCGCCTCTACGAAGCGGGCAAAATTAGCTATATGCGAACCGACTCGTTGAATTTATCTGACGAGGCGGTAGAAAGTGCCAGCGGCGAGATCACCGGCAGCTACGGCAAACAATATTTGCAAACCCGCAAGTACAAAACCAAGAAAGACGCTGCGGCGCAGGAAGCCCACGAGGCCATTCGGCCCACCGACTTTTCGGCCAAGGAGGTGAGCAGCGACCGGCAGCAGCAGCGCTTGTACGAACTGATCTGGAAGCGCGCTATCGCTTCGCAAATGGCCGACGCCCAGATTGAGCGAACCACCGCCACCATTGCTATTTCCAACAGTCCCCTCACCCTGACTGCCTCCGGCGAAGTGATTAAGTTTGATGGTTTTCTGAAAGTATATCTGGAGTCGTCGGATGACGAGGAGGACGATGACCAGAAGGGTATGCTGCCGCCTCTCAAGGAAGGCCAGGAGCTTGATCTGGACATGATGCAGGCCAGGCAAACGTATACGCGCCCGCCCGCCCGGTATACGGAAGCCAGTTTGGTTAAGAAGTTGGAAGAAATGGGCATCGGCCGTCCTTCAACCTACGCTCCTACCATCTCGACCATTCAGAAGCGGGGCTACGTGGAGAAAGAAGACCGAGAGGGAAAGGAGCGGGAGTACCAACAACTCACCCTGCAAATGCCCACCACCAAGGTGGAGACCCAAACCCTAACCGAGATCACCGGCACCGAAAAGAAAAAGCTGTTTCCTACCGACATTGCGATGGTGGTGAATGACTTCCTGACCGAATACTTCTCAAACGTGCTGGATTACTCGTTCACCGCGGAGGTGGAAAAGGAGTTCGACGAGATCGCTCAGGGAGAGAAGCGGTGGGAGAGCATGTTACACGAGTTTTACCGTAAGTTTCATCCAAAGATTGAGAGCACCGGTGAGGTGGACCGCACCACCATCCAGAACGACCGACGGCTGGGCGACGATCCCAAGTCCGGTCTGCCGGTGATTGCCCGCCTGGGCAAGTTTGGGCCAATGGTGCAGATTGGCGAAACCGACGGTGAGGAAAAGCCCAAGTACTCTAGCCTGCGCAAGGGGCAGTTTATTGAGACGCTCACACTAGAAGAGGCCCTGGAGCTATTTAAACTACCCCGCGAGGTGGGCGAATACGAGGGGGAAGAGATCGTAGCGGCTATCGGGCGCTTTGGCCCTTACGTTCGGCACAAGGGCAAGTTTGCTTCGCTGACTCGAGAAGACGACCCTTTGACCATCGGAACCGAACGAGCCGTTGAGTTGATTGAGGCCAAACGAAAGTTGGATGCCGAAAAGTATATCAAAGTCTTTGACGAAAACCCTGATATTCAGGTGCTTAAGGGACGTTATGGCCCTTACATTAAAGCGGGCAAGAAAAACGTAAAAATTCCCAAGGATCGAAAGCCCGAAGAACTAACCCTTGAAGAGTGCGTAACTTTGGCCGAAGCCACCCCCGAGAAAAAGGGCCGCAGTGGTGGTGGGCGGAAGAAGAAATAGCGGTCGGCAAACTACTTCAGGCAACTACCACCACTTGATCAAGAGATCAATTCGGTGCTTAGGGCGCGGCGGCGTTGCACGCGACGGATCACCGGATAGGCTAATACCGACAACAAAATGACTGCGGTGCCCACGTAAAAGGGTACCGACATGGCCTCCTTTTCTCCGAAAATCAGCACCGCCAGTAAGATTCCGTAGATGGGTTCCAGGTTGTTAGTGAGGTTCATCGCAAAGGCGGTCACGTGGCGCATCAGGTGCACCGAAACCGAAAAAGCGTATAGGGTACATACCAGCGAGAGAATGATGAGGTATAACCAGTCGGTGGCGCTCGGAACGAGCAGGAGCGCACCCGCTTCGCTCAGGTGAGACACGTATACCGGAAAAAACAGCACCACACTCAGGCAGGCTCCTAGCATCTCGTAAAACGTGATCACGTAGGCATCGTGACGCTGGGCAAAGCGAGCATTCAGGACCGTGAACACTGCTCCGAGCATGGCCGAACCAATGGCCATCATCAGTCCCAACGCGTGGTCAAACTCAAACCGAAAGATCACGTACAATCCCACGATAACCAGTAGCCCTAACCCCACTTCGTAGACCCTGATCTTCCGGCCCGTCATCCAGGGTTCAAACAGGCTGGTCCACAGCGAGCAGGTGGCCATCCCGGCCAGGCACACCGAAGCGTTGGCCACCCGCGCAGCGGCGAAAAACAGTATCCAGTGCGTGGCGATGAGTGTCCCGGTGCTTAAGATAGCAATTGTCGTGGTTCGTGGTAAAACCCACGATACTCTTCCAATTAGCAAGAATACCGCCAGCGCCACTGCGGCAATCAACGTACGGTAGAACACCACTTCTACCGCCGGAATGCTGATGAGCAGACCCAAGACAGCGGTGAAACCCCAAATGAGCACCACCAAGTGCAGTAGTAAATAGTGCTTGAGCTGAGCCATTAGCGTGGAACGGTGTTGTAGAGCACCACCCCCACCGCCGAGAAGACGATATTAGGTAGCCACACGGCCAGTAGCGGATTGATGGAGTTTACCTCGGCCAAACTTCTTGAAAAAATGAAAAAGATGATGTAGACAAAAGCAATCAGGAATCCTAGGGCAATCTGAAATCCCGAGCCTCCCCGGGCCTTGCGGGCGGACATGATCACCCCGATAAAGGTGAGAATAACCGCGGTAAAGGGCGACATATACCGAATGTATTTTTCTACCCGGTAAATAGGAATGTTGTTTCCGCCCCGCTCTTGCTGCTTGGCGATGTAACTATCCAATTCGGGCAAGGTCATGGTCTCGAACATCTGATAGGTACTGCCAAAATCATCGGGGTGGATATTGATGGTGGTGTCCATTTCTGAGCCATTCCGAATCGTTTCTTCCTCTCCCGAAAAGGTGTGTAGCGTCCAATCCTTTAGTTTCCACCGGGTGTTGGTAGAATCCCACTCGATGCGTCGGGCCGATAATTTCTCCAGCATTTCGTTTCCCCTGATCTTCTCCAGGGTGAAGCGATAGCCCACCTCAGAATTGTTATTATAGTTCTCCATGTAAGCGTAAGCTTCGGGGGCCACCTTGATATGGATATCGCTTTCGTCGAAGTAAAAGGGAGACTTTACGTACTTGAGCTCGAACTCAATACGGCTCTTGTTAGCGTTGGGAATGATCCATCCGTTGAGCCAGAAGCTGACGCCCGCAATTAGGCAGGCCCCCAGAAAATAAGGGAATAGCAAGCGGAGAAAGCTCACTCCACCACTCAGAATGGCGATAATTTCGGTATTTCCCGCCAATTTAGAGGTAACAAACACTACTGCGATAAACACCGTAATGGGGGTGATCAGGCTAGCTACGTACGGGATAAAATCCAGGTAATACTTTAGAATTTCAAGCGTACCTAGTTTGTGCTCCAGAAAGTCATCGTTCTTTTCGGTGAAATCGATGACTGACACAATCGACACCAGTAGCAGGACCACAAACATGAAGGTGCCCAGAAACTTCTTGAGTACGTACTGGTCAATAATTTTCATCTATTACTAAAGCCGTTGCATCACCTGCGCAACCATTCGATCTTTCCATGTCCCGAAATCTCCCGTCTCAATGTGCTTCCGGGCCTGCCGGACCAACCAAAGATAGAAGCTTAAATTGTGAATACTCGCAATTTGTGCGCCTAACATTTCTTTTGCGTGAATCAAGTGCCGCAGATACGCTTTGGAATAGAAGGTGCTCACGTGCCCACCCAACACTTCGTCGATGGGCGACAATTCGTCTTTCCACTTTTCGTTCCGAATGTTGATAATCCCCTGGGTGGTAAACAGCATGCCGTTGCGGGCGTTGCGGGTGGGCATCACGCAGTCAAACATGTCTACTCCCAACGCAATGGCTTCCAGAATATTGGCCGGGGTGCCCACGCCCATGAGGTAGCGCGGTCGGTCAGTAGGAAGAATGCGGCACACTAAATCGGTCATGGCATACATCTCTTCGGCCGGTTCGCCCACGGCAAGCCCACCGATGGCGTTGCCCTCCCGCCGCAGGGCTGCCACCGTCTCGGCCGACTGGGTGCGCAGGTCGGCGTAGGTGCTGCCCTGCACGATGGGAAACAGCGCTTGTTGGTATCCGTACCTTCCCGGGGTGGCATCGAAGCGTTCGCCGCAGCGGTGCAGCCAGCGGTGCGTACGCTGCGTCGATTCCTTGGCGTAGTCGTAGGCGCACGGAAAAGGGGTGCACTCGTCGAAGGCCATAATGATATCGGCTCCAATCACCCGCTGAATGTCGATGGCCCGCTCGGGCGAAAAGGTGTGCTCGCTACCGTCGATGTGCGAGCGAAACGTGACGCCGTGTTCCGTGATCTTGCGTTTGTCAGCCAGCGAATATACCTGGTAACCTCCGCTATCAGTGAGCAGGGGGCGCGACCAGCCGTTGAAACCGTGGAGCCCGCCCGCCGCTTCCAGCAACTCGAGTCCGGGACGCAGGTACAGGTGGTAGGTGTTTCCCAGGATAATTTCTGCGTTGATGTCTTGTTCCAACTCCCGCTGATGCACTCCCTTCACCGTTCCGGCGGTGCCCACCGGCATAAAGATAGGGGTGCGGATCGTTCCGTGGTCGGTGGTGATTTCACCGGCCCGGGCGTTGCTTTTTACGTCTTGGGCGGTAAGGGTAAAGTTCACGGGGGTAAAGACTTAAACGGTTATAGAACTAGCTACGCACCGGCCGTTGGGCACGGCGAACGTTCTGGCGGGACATTGCCCACTGTTTGTACCACACGTTGAGCAACACTCCGGCAATCACCAAGGCCATGCCCACGTAGGTCATCCAATTAAACGTTTCTCCGAAGAAAATGAATCCGAAGCTAAGCGCATAAATGATACTCAGGTAATTCAGATTAGCCACTTTAGACACCTCTTCGGCCTGATACGCCTTGGTCATAAAGTACTGCGCAAACTGGGTAAGCGTGCCGATGCCGAGCAGAACGGCCCAGTTCCACCCCTGCGGCATCACCCAGTGAAATGCTGAGTAAAGGCCAACGATGGGCATGGTCACCAGCGGAAAGTAAAGCACAATCACCAGCGGATGCTCGCGCTGGTTGAGTTTGCGAATGATGGTGTAGGCCAGTCCCGAACCCACGGCGGCCACCAGCCCCATCAACAGATGGACGGTGCTGACGCGGGCATCAAAGCCATTGATGATCAGCATCCCGCCGAACGAAAGCAGGTAAAACAGCCACTGCCAGCGTCGCATGCGCTCGCCCAAAAGCAGAACCCCCAAGAAAGCGGTGACGATGGGTGACAAAAATTGCAGGGTAACGGCGGTAGCCAGCGGAATTTGTTGCAACAGCACGAAGTAAAGCACCAGCGCCACCGCTCCCGAAAGTCCGCGAGCGATGAGCAGGCGATGGTTGTTGCCCCACAGATACACGCGCTGCGCCTTGAGCACGGCGTAGCTCATGGCCAAAGAAACTGCGCATCGGAAAAACACAATTTCTACTGCCGGGATGTGGGAAACAAGCTTGACCAGCACGTTCATGCACGAAAACAAGAAAGTGGCCAAGAGCATATACCGTACCCCCTTGGATAAGTGCATAGTTGGGTGTTGAGAAAAAGGTGAAGGTAGCGTTTACGCGAAAGGAACCGCGAGGTTGCTAGACAATCGCTTCTTCGAGGGTGGGAAGAGATACTTTTATCGGCAAGCCATCCGACTCCGTCGGAATGCTAAAGTAGAATCTACTGCCTCGACCCACTTCGCTTTCTACCGCAATGGTGCCGCCGTGGGCCTCAACCACTTCTTTGGAAATAGCCAGTCCCAGGCCAAGTCCGTGCTTGTTTTTGCTCCCGTTGGTAGGCAACTGCACAAATTTGTCAAAAACGCGCTGGGCGTTTTCCTTGGCAATGCCCGGACCGAAGTCATAGACGGAGAACTCGATCCGGTCATCGTACTGGTGGGTTTCAAGAATCACCTTACTGTTTTCGGGGGAGTAGCGAATGGCATTGGTCATAAAGTTGATAAGCACCCAAGATACCTTCTCAGGGTCCACCCGAATGTCAAGCATATTTTCATCAATGTGCTTCACAATCCGGATGTTTTTCTCTTCGAACTTGGCTAGCACCGGAGCAACGGCGTACTCTACCAAGATAGCGGGCGACACCTGCTTCTTCTCCAGGTTGATCTTTCCGCTCTCTACTTTTGAAAGGTCCAACAGTTCGGTAACCATGTTCACCAAGCGGTGCACTTCTTGCTTCATGGAAGCGGCAATCTTATCCTGCTCGGTACTCAACGTACCGAAGCGCGTGTCGCGCAGCAGCATCAGGCTCATGTTGAGCGCCGACAGCGGAGTTTTTAGTTCGTGCGAAACCACGGCTATAAACTTCGACTTAGCGTCGTTCGATTCTTTGAACGAGGTGATATCCTTTAGAATGATGATATAGCCAATGAACCGCTTCTGCACTTCATCGCTGTAGACCTTTACGATCTCTTTGGTATAAAAAGACACTTTTCCTTCTCGCTTCACCTTCAAGAAGTTGTGCCGTTCTTCTTTCATCACCTTCGAGCGGTCGTCGAGGTGTGCCGTGTCGTGCCGCAGCGAGTTAGAAAGTTCGCGAATCACCTGGCTATCTTCTTCCAGCGCGGTTAGCTTCTTGCCCACCAGTTGCTCCTCATCAAAATTGAGAATGTGGGTGCTGGAGTCGTTCACCAGAATGATCCGTTCTTGTTCATCAAGAATAATCAGCCCATCGCCCATGCTACGAATAATAGATTCCATCCGGCTTTTCTGGGTCTGCACTTCCTCGATGTTTAGCTTTTCGAATTCCTGTAACTTAATTGACATAGAGTTGAAAGCGCGGGCCATATCGCCTAGCTCACTACGAGAATCCACGTCGATAGCTTGCTGGTATTGGCCCTGGGCAATGCGCTTGATTTTTTCGGTGATATCAGTGATGGGTTTCACAATTTCGTGAGGCACCTGAAACAGTGCCCAAATCACAATCACCAGCACCAGAATTACGATACAAAACACGTATATTTTAGAGCGAAAGTATAAGTCCTGCGCAATGGCGTCTTCCTGGCTAAGCTGCGCGTGGTTGATGGAAGCTAGATGCACACACTTTTCACGCATCACTTCGTTGAGCCGCTGGAGCACCGAAAAGTAAAGCCCCACCCGATCATGATCATCGGTAGCTTCGAAAAGCTGCATGTTTTTTTGGTAATTAGCGTAGGTGGCTTCAATCTGAGCAAACAAGCTATCTTCTTCTTCTCCTTCCAGGTTGTTGCGACCGGTGGCCAGCTGATTCGCCAGCACCTCCTGCTCGTTGTTGAGGATGGTGAGCAGCGTAGAATCGTTGTAATTAACCCCTAGGCAAATTTTTGAGAGAATCTGGTCGGTCTTTGACAAGGAAACCACCATCCCTTCGGTGGCCTTGATAGCGCGATAATTGTCTTCCAGGATGCGGTTGGAGGCCGTGCCTAGGTTACTCAAATAGTAAATCGTGACCCCCGCCAGCACGCAAGTGAGCAGCAAGATGAACAAAAACCCCGACACAATTTGCGCCTTAATCCTCATGGACTTATAATACCGGTAGAAACTAAAGGGACGAAGTAGCTTTTTCTTCTTCACGGTAAGTGTCACAATTATTGGTCAAACAAGGAACATTGGCTAAAACTAACGAAAATCGCTCGTATTAGCTGTCAATATGATAAGCACTTATCATACTAACGGCACAGTTGAGAATTTCAGCGGCTATCAGGTACTGATTTTATACTCTTTCAGTTTGCGATAGAGCGTGGCCAGTCCGATATCCAGTCGCTTGGCAGCTTCGGACTTGTTGCCATTTACCATACCTAGCACGCGCAAAATATGATTTTGCTCCACCGATTTCAGATCCACCGTGCCCTTGCCTGCCAGGGGCACGTCAGCAGTAAGGGGTGCGTCTACCGAGCCATCCGAAGAAGACGTTGCTTCGACCAGTGCCATCTCCTGAGGTTTGGGCACCGCTTGGCCGTTCAAAATCTCTTTCGGTAACGTCTCCACGGTCAGTTCGTTGCGGTCGGCCAGAATCACGGCGCGCTCTACCACGTTCTTGAGTTCACGTATGTTGCCTGGCCAATGGTACTTTTTCAGTTGATTAATGAAATCCGGATCAATGCGGTCTATCTCTTTGTGCGTGCGTTCCACGTTTTCTTTGATCAGATGCATCACTAGCAGGTCGATGTCGTCTTTACGCTCGCGCAGGGGAGGAAGATCGATGGTGAAGGCACTCAGGCGGTAGTACAGATCACGGCGAAACGACTCGTTGTCTTCGGTGACCAGGTCGCGGTTGGTGGCCGCAATCACGCGGATGTCGACCGGAATGGGTTGAGTATCACCTACGCGGTTAAAGGTCTTAGTTTCTAACACGCGCAGGAGCTTGGCCTGGAGGGCGGGACTCATCTCGCCCAGTTCATCGAGCAGAATAGTGCCCCGATCAGCCACCTCGAAGTACCCTTTCTTGTCGGCCACTGCTCCGGTGAATGCTCCTTTTTTATGGCCGAACAGCTCAGATTCTTGTAAATCTTTAGGAATTGCCGCGCAATTGATGGGAATGAAGGGCCCCTTACGGCGGCGGCTTGCCAGGTGAATGGCTTCGGAGAGCAACTCTTTGCCCGTGCCGGTTTCGCCCAACAGCAGCACCGTGGTGTCGGTGACGGCCACTTTTTTGGCCAGCTCGATGGTTTGGTGCACCGCCCGCGATTTGCCGATGATCTTACCAAAGCTCGACTTGGCATCGAGGCGAAATTCCATTTCCTGTACTTGGTGGTTGAGCAGGGCCTTTTCCATCGCCTTGCGCACCACAATGGGCAGGCGGTCGTCGCCGTCGCCTTTGGTCAGGTAGTCAAAGGCTCCTAATTTCATGGCGCGCACGCCGTCTTTCACGTTGCCGAAGGCCGTTAGCACGATTACTTCGGCCAGCGGATACTCCTTTCTAACGTATTTGGTGAACTCGATCCCGTTCGAGTCGGGAAGCATCACGTCGGTGAGCACCAACAGGATGCGTTCGTTGCGTAGAATTTCTTTACCCGAAGCCACGTCACCCGCTTCGTATACCTGGTGTCCTTCTAAGCTTAGTATTTTAGATAAAAGTCCCCGCAGATTCTCTTCGTCCTCAACGATCAAGATAGCATTGCCCTGTTGACTCATCCGTTTATAAAAATTAGTTTAGCGGCAAAAGTACAACTTTTGGAGGTGCACCGAAAGTCACAAGCACCGAAAACGTGCTATTCGTTGTATTTGCTCGCTAATGTACCGATTATAGCTAATTATTTCGTTTTAACGGCTAAATTTATGCACACTCCGTTGCACTCTTTCACAATAAAATTACATATAAAGAACAATGACTTTGGTAGTTCATCAAATAGCACCTGACTTCACGCTACCCTCCACGGCGGGCAAAAACTTTCATCTTCGCCAAACGTGGGCGGATCGTCCGGGCATTTTGTACTTTTATCCGAAAAACTTCACGCGCCAGTGCACCCGAGAAGCCTGCGGTTTTCGGGATGAGTTTTCGTTCTTTCGCGGCCTAAACATTACCGTAGTAGGGATTAGCCAGGATACGCTTGAATCGCACCATAAATTTAAGGAAACCCACCAACTGCCCTTCGAGCTGCTGGCCGACCCGGGCGGAAAGGTCAGCAAATTGTACGGGGCCCGAATTCCCCTGCTAGGAATGACCAAACGCATCACCTATCTGTTAGACGGTGAACACCGCGTGGTAGCAGCGTACGAAAATATGCTCGGCGGCGAAAAGCACATTCGGAAAATGGTTGCGGCCCTGGGGAAGCGGCCGTAGCGGCGCGTGCGTCACGCAAGAACAGAAGTCTAAAAAGGACCTGAGAAAACCAACTGGCTACTGCCCGTCACTAGCAACACCCCGCTCCCAGGTGGTGATGACACCGTCCTTAATTTCCAGCTTACGATCAGCCATGTTGGCCAGTTCGTCGTTGTGCGTCACAATGACAAAGGTTTGTCCGTACTCGTCGCGCAGCCGGAAAAACAGACTATGCAACTCCTCGGCGTTTTTTGAGTCCAGGTTGCCACTGGGCTCGTCGGCAAACACCACCAGCGGGTTGTTCATCAGGGCGCGCGCCACGGCCGTCCGCTGCTGCTCACCGCCCGACATTTCGGAGGGTTTGTGGTGCATGCGCCCGCCGATGCCCAGGAGTTTGAGCAGATGTTCGGCCCGGTTGCTGATTTCTCGCTCGCTCTTGTTGTTGGCCAAGTAGGCCGGAATGCACACGTTTTCTAAAGCCGTGAACTCAGGCAGCAGGTTGTGAAACTGGAAGATGAAACCGATGTTGCGGTTGCGGTATTCGGCCAAATCGTTGCCCCGCAGTTGGGTGAGGTCCACGTCGTTGAGGTACACACTGCCCTGGTCGGGTTGGTCGAGGGTGCCCAGAATGTGCAGCAGGGTGCTTTTACCAGCTCCCGAAGCCCCCACAATAGAAATAATTTTTCCCTGCTCAATAAACAGATCAATGGATTTAAGCACCGTCAGATGGCGGTAGCTTTTCACAATGTCAACTGCCTTCAGCATAAGCACGTGTGTTGGTCTGGTTCCGGGCCACTAGATAACACAATTTCGGCGATAGTGGCTCATTTCTTTTCTTTAGCAACGAAGCGCCGACCCGCCTAGTGTTCCCTTTTTTTGGCAGGAAGGCGACAACTAAAACGATTTTTTGATACATTCGTGAAAAAAACGCGCAGGATGAACATTCACGAATATCAGGCAAAGAACCTACTGAAGAGCTACGGAGTAAAAGTGCAACAGGGCATCGTGGCTGATACCCCGGAGGCGGCCGTAGAGGCAGCCCGCGAGCTAAACTCCGAAACCGGCACCGAATGGTTTATGGTAAAAGCCCAGATTCACGCCGGGGGGCGGGGTGAAGGAGGGGGAGTAAAGTTGGCGAAAAGCCGGGAGGAGGTTAAGGAGCTAGCGAAACAGATTTTAGGAATGCAACTCGTTACCAAACAAACCGGTGACCAAGGAAAACGGGTGCACAAAGTGCTCATCACCGAAGACGCCAAGTATCCGGGTCCGAAAGAACCCGAAGAATACTACCTGAGCGTGCTGCTAGACCGTGCCAAAGGGTGCAACGTGATTATGGTCTCGAGCGAAGGAGGAATGGATATTGAAAAAGTAGCCAAAGATAATCCGGAAAAGATTACCCGAGAATGGATTGATCCGGGCATCGGCTTGCAACCCTATCAGGCACGCAACGTGGCCTTCGCGCTGGGGCTAGAAGGAAAGGCGTTTAAGGAAATGGTGAAGTTCGTCCGTTCTTTGTACCAAGCCTACGTTGGCACCGATGCTTCGCTCTTTGAGATCAATCCGGTGCTTAAAACCTCTGATGACAAGATTCTAGCCGTAGACGCTAAAGTTATTCTTGATGACAATGCCCTATACCGCCACCCCGAACTGGCCGAACTACGCGACATTTCCGAAGAGGATCCTGCCGAAGTGGAGGCCAGCAAATCAGGCCTCAGCTACGTGAAGCTCGACGGCAACGTGGGCTGCATGGTGAACGGTGCCGGATTGGCGATGGCCACCATGGATATTATTAAACTGTCGGGCGGAGAGCCCGCCAACTTCCTGGACGTGGGCGGTGGGGCCAACGCCGAAACGGTAGAAACCGGTTTCCGGATCATTCTGAAAGACCCTAACGTGAAAGCCATTCTGATCAATATTTTCGGAGGCATCGTGCGCTGCGACCGGGTGGCCACCGGGGTGGTGGAAGCTTACAAGAATATCGGCGACATTGACGTGCCCATCATCGTGCGCCTGCAGGGCACCAACGCCGAAGAAGGTGCCCAGATTATTCAGGATTCCGGCCTCAAGGTGTATTCGGCCATTTTGTTGAAGGATGCCGCCGAACGAGTGAAGGAGGTTTTATCGTAAAAGGCGCGACGCGTCGCGCCTTTACTTGCGATAGCTGACCAGAAACGGTTGCCATTCTTTGCGCATGCCACCCGCGTGATCGCGCAAGAACATCATGTAGGTAGGTTTTTGGGGCTTAGACCGCAGTTTCAGGTTGGCCTGGTCGGGAGTGCGGTCGCCCTTGCGGGTGTTGCAGGGTTGGCAGGCGGTGACCAGATTCGACCATGAGGTTTTCCCACCCTTCGAGCGAGGGATGATGTGATCCAGCGTGAGGCTTTTGGGCGAACCACAGTACTGACAGGCAAACTTGTCGCGCTTGAACACATTTTGTCGGGTGAGCACCACTCCCCGGTACGGCAAATTGATGTAACGAAACAGTCGGATGACGGCCGGCATGGGATAGGTTTGATCCACGGTACGAATGGCTTCGTCTTCGGCATGCGTTAGCAATTCAGCTTTATCAAGAAAAACCAGAATAAACGCGCGCTCCATCGAGCAGGTGGTAATCGGACTGTAATCCTGGTTAAGCAACAATACACTTCCTTTCATATCAGGTCACTAGCTTCAGCGAAATACTTTCCAAAAAGGTAGAAATATAAAATATTTACTCGTCTATGCCAACGGTGCTCATAACTTAAGCCGATCAAGCTCCCGCTTGGTGTCCTTTTGCTTGATATCTTCTCGCTTGTCGTACAACTTCTTGCCCTTGGCCACCGCAATCTCTAGTTTGGCCCACCCCCGGTCGTTGATGAACAGGCGCGCAGGAATAACCGTGAGCCCTTGTTCTTTCAGGGTATCCTGTAATTTGTTCAGTTCCTTGCGCGTGAGCAACAAACGGCGCTCGCGTACCGGATCATGGTTGAAATGCGTCCCGTCGGTGTAGGCAGCAATGTGCATCTGCTTGACGAACAGTTCGTCGCGGTTGAAGTAGCAGTAAGCTTCTTGCAACGATACCTTGCTTTCTCGGATAGACTTCACTTCGGTGCCGGTGAGTTCTATCCCCGCCACGTACGTATCCAGAAAGTGGTACTCGAACCGCGCCTTTCGATTCTTAACCTGGACTTGCTTAGCAAATTTTGACTTTTCTGGTTTGGACATTACGTAAAGATAAACGTTCGTGATGGCGAAAGTATTCCCCAGTCGATGAGTTTTTCGCGTTTCTTCAAGTACCAAGCGCTAGGGCTCCGCAATTTACCAGAAATATGTACACATTGAGAGGAACCCCCCAAATCAGCTACTTTAAACGATAGCGGTCGCGTACCTTCGTGCTTCTACCACCAATATCAATACTGCGTTATGGATTTTCAAAAGAAAGGCTGGCTGAGAAGCTACATTCAAACCCGCAACCACCATGCTCTGCACCGGGAATACGAACGGGTCACGGCAATGAAGGCCTCAGGCGAACTTCCGGAGCAGTTGCTCTACGAACTCATCCAGCCAACGGGCCTGCTGTATGGCTACCCTACCCAGCTTCCCTACGCCTACAAATCGCTGCTGCGGGCCGTGAAAACCGACCAACTGCCGGTGCAGGATAAAAACAAGATCATTTTGCTGGAAAGCCTGCTCTACAGCGCGCTCACCTCCGATCGCTACCAGCAGCTGGAAAGCGAGGTTGACGTGGCCGACGCCTTTCTGGAAGCCGCTTTTCGGGTGGGTACTTACTACAAATCGGTATACCATAACCTGGACACCAAATACAAAGGCTTACTTTTCTACCGCGAACGCCGGGGCCTAGAGCTCACGGAGCACATTTTAGACAGCCGCACCAGTTACCCGCAGAAAGAAGGCAAATTCTGGACGGTGTTCATCAATAGCAGCTTGCTGTTTATCGATATTTTGTTTTTCAACCAATGGATGACCGGTTCCAGTGAGGACGTGCGGCAGCAAGTTGCCCAGGAGCACGAACAGATGCGCCTGTTGTTGCTAAAGACCATGATTGTGGCGGCTTACGCCAACCAAACCATCGAGAAAGAAGAGGAGCGTTTGCTGGCCTACTACCGGGAAGCGGCGCTGCTTTCGGAAGAGATGCAAGCCAACAGCGAGGCCCTGCTCAAGCAAAAACTTACCATCGACCAGCTAAACCTGGAAGCAATTTCTTCGTCGGTGCTAAAAAAATACCTACTGGAACTGGCTGTTTTGGTAGTGAGCGCCGATAACATCATCAGCGAAGAGGAAGAAATGTTTATCAGGCAGTTTAGGAAGCAACTGGGGCTTCCCAAGGCGGAGGCGGATGCCAGCATCATCACCGTAGAAAGTTTCATGTACGCCCACTGGCAGAACATCGGCTACGCCCGCCACCGCGACAAGCCCGACGCGCTCCGGCAGCACCTGCTCAACCGCATCGCGCGGATTGGCGAATCCTACAAAAAGACGCTGCAAAACGCTTTGGCCAAAGACCCGCCCCTGCTGGAGCTGTGGCGCGCCGGGCAGCGTAATCAACTGCGCACCCAGGGCAAAAAAGACCTCCGGCAGGGCTTGCTCGGCCTGTTGGCACAACTTCCGGTGTTCACCCCTAGCACGGTTCCCACTTCTCTGCTCACCTATTCGGTGTTGCTGAAGGTGCTTCCTTCGGATTTGGAAAAATAATGATATCTTGACGGGTGATTAATTTGTGCGATCACCATGCTACGACCATTATTATTCGGGGGGTGGATGCTGTTGTCGTCGACGCTTATGGCCCAGTCTCAACCCCTCCCCCGTGATTCTGCCCAACAATTCCCTTTTTCTGCCGAACGTCTTCAGCGCATCGACGCGTTTCTGCAATCGTGGGTAGAAACCGGCAAAATACCGCACGCGCAGTCCCTGATTGTGCACCGGGGCGCGGTGGTACACAACCAAGTCTACGGCACCTCCGATGCGGTGCGCAAGCGACCGCTCACCGAAGATGCCATCTGGCGCGTTGCTTCGCAAACTAAGCTGATCACCACCATTGCCGTGATGATGCTCTACGAAGAAGGAGAATTTCTTCTGGACGACCCCATCAGCCAGTACATTCCCGCTTTTGACAGCGCCCAAGTACTCGTTTCGCACGATTCAACGACCCTGGCCTACGAAACCCGCCCCGCCGCCCGCGCAATCACCATTCGGGATTTGCTCACCCACACCTCGGGTATCGCTTACGAACATCCGTTGCAAGACCACCTGGAATTTCAGATGCCCTTCTTCGCCTCGCTCGACGATGACCTGCTAGAGGAAGTGGTTGACCGCATTGCGGCGCGTCCACTGCTCCACGACCCTGGCGAGCAATTTACCTACGGACTCAGTACCGACGTGCTCGGCCGGTTGGTGGAGGTGGTGTCCGGACAATCGCTTGCCACGTTTTTTCAGCGACGCATCTTTGCGCCGCTGCGCATGGACGATACGTACTTTTACCTGCCGAAGGACAAGGAGAAACGTTTGGTGACGCTATTTAAAAAAGAACGGACGGACGCCACCCTGGCGGTGCAGCCAGATCCGCTTTTACAAAACTTTGCCCGGCAGGGCGAACGGACTTTCTATAGCGGAGGGGCAGGACTGGTGAGCACCGCGGCCGATTACGCCAAGATCGGGCAGTTGATTCTAAACGAAGGAATATACCAGGGCACCCGCCTGCTGAGCCCCTTCACGGTGCGTTTGATGACCCGCAACCAGATTGGCGCCCACGAAGTGTGGGACCGGCACGACAAATTTGGGTTCGGACTCCAGATTATCACTCCCGATAGCCGCTACGGCGACCTGGCTCCGCCCGGAGCATTGACCTGGGGCGGGATGTACTGCTCGGA
This sequence comes from Cyclobacteriaceae bacterium, assembly GCA_965217305.1. GTDB lineage: Bacteria > Bacteroidota > Bacteroidia > Cytophagales > Cyclobacteriaceae > Tunicatimonas. The sequence goes on along the minus strand of CBDCHN010000011.1, from coordinate 853,605 downwards.
GTATACCATTGACCCGGCCAACGAACTGGTGATGCAGATTTATACCAACGTGTACCCCTTTGCCCACTACAGCGAACTGGTGCGCAGCTATCGGGTGCTGGTGTACGGAGCATTGGTAGAAGAGATAGATTAAGCGCTTGATGAAAAACTAGGCCATCACCCAGTATGCATTTCGCAGCTATAAGGCTAACTAGAAAACAACGATCCGATAAACTCCATCAGTTGGGCTTTGTCAAAAATAGCGGGGATAGGAAGTTGTAAACCTTGCACCGCGAAGCTACGAATGTGTCCTTCGGAAGCCTTCGTGATCAGTTGGTACTGCTGGGCCTCCAGGTGATACTGCTCCACGGTTCTTTGCTGCGCATCGACAATCCAGTATTCTTCCACCTCGTGGAGCTGATAATCTTCCAGCTTAATGCCGCGATCGCGTTTTTTGGTACTCTCAGAAAGCACTTCTACCACCAAATCGGAAGCGGGAAAAAACAGTTGATCCTCCTTAAATTGCTTCGACTTATCCTGCTTGAAGAAGCACACATCCGGCTCGAAGTCATTGCGCGTAAGCTGAATCAACGCTTTTTCGGTGAACACCTCTCCGAGTTGGTGTCGTTCTACAAAAAGGTTGAGCAGCGTATAAATATTTCCGGCGGCGTTCAGGTGACGTTTTTTAGCCGGGGAGTGGACAATCACTTCGCCTTGAATAAATTCGGTTTTCTGCTCCTCAGCGGAATGCCGCCCATTCATCTCTTCATAAAACCGTTGGCGGCGCGTTTGCTCGTCGGCCCAGGCCTGCTGCAATTCTTCCAGAATCATTGGGGCCCGAGGCGAGTTCATGATATCCGATACAACGGTTTCTCTCATAACATTTTCGGTTGGCAGAAACAGATTCGTTATATAATCTAACGGTTTTCTTAGGTTCAACGTTCAGGAAATTGATGGCTCAATTTAGGGCTGTTCCCCCGCCTGCCAGCTGCCGCCTAGGGCCAGACTCAGGTTGATGGTGCTTTGGTACAAGTCGCCCACAATGGCTACGGCATCCACCTCGTTGAGCAGGGCGGTGCGCTCGGCATCCACCACCTCCAGATACGACACCAAACCGGCTTCATAACGTTGGCGGGCCAAGTCCAGGGCGCGGGTGGCGGCTTCCACCGTTTGCTGCTGCCGTTCGTACTGATTGCGTAAATACCGCAAGGTAGCCAGCTCGTTTTCTACCTCCTCGAACGCTGTTAGCACCGACTGTTGGTACAGATCAGCCACTTGTCGGTAGCGGGCGTAGGCGGCGTCTACGAACGCCCGGTTGCGCCCATAGTTGAACACCGGCTGCAACAGCCCGCCACCCACCGTCCAGGCAAAGCTTTGGGGAGTGAGCAGGTTCTCGAACGAGCGGCCCTGGTAACCGGTGTTGGCCGACAAAACAACGTCGGGAAGAAGGTTGGCGCGGGCCACTCCAATCCGGGTGTTTTCGGCTTCCATCGTTTTAAGGGCAATCCAGATGTCGGGCCGTCGGGCGAGCACCTCCGCCGGAACCGTGACGGGAATTGCGGGCGGCAGCGCCTCCAGGCGGTTATCGGGCAGGGCAAAATCAGCGGGGACCTGGCCTGTGAGCACCGCCAGCGAATTCTCGAAGCGGGCGCGCTGGTTCACGAACGTCCAGCGTTGCGACTGGGCAATACGCAGTTGGGTTTCGGCCCGAGCCAGATCCAGTGCGTCAGAGGCTCCCGCCTCAAAGTTAAGCCGGGCAATCTCCACCGACCGCTCCCTAAGAATGATGGTGGAATCGTACAAAGCAATCTGGGTATCGATCCGACGAATGTTCACGTAGTCGGACGCCGCCTGGGCTCTGAGGGCCAACAGCAGGTTGTAATATTCCAGCAAACTAATCTCTGCTTCGATCACCGAGGCCCGGTAGGTGTTTCGTAATGCTCCCCAGAGGTCCAGTCGGTAGCGGGCCAACCCCAGTAGTGAGTAGTTAGTAAATTCGTTAGACTGGAACTGCTGAACGGCATTTTCAGAAACCACGGTGCGCGATGTGTTAACATCAACTTCTAGTTCGGGCAGCAAGAAGGATCGATCCACCCGCGCCAGGGTGCGCACCTGCTCCACGTTGTGCAGGGCCGCTTTCAGGTCGTTGTTGTTGACCGATACCTGGCGGATGATGGCATTCAGCGTGGTATCGCCAAAGTACTTCCACCACACGGTGTCGACGGGCACCGCGGCCAGAGAGTCGGCAAAGGCTTGGTACTTAAAATCGCCATATTCATCGTTGCTGGGCCGGTCGAACGTCGGCACTAAACTACAGGAGGCTAAGCCGACAGCGATTAAAACAAACAGAACCTGGAAAGACTTCTTCAGACCAATCAAATCAAGCAGGATTTAACTCTCGTTCGTTTAGTGATTTCTCCAGTTCGTCGGCCACCGCATTGGGACTAGACGTGCCTCGAGCAATGAGTTTGTACATGGCGGGCACGGTGTAGATGGTGAAAAGCGAAGAAATCAGCACTCCGAACAGGATGGCGATACCAATGACAAGCCGGGTCTCACTGCCCGCCCCGAACGAGATAATGAGCGGCAACGAACCCATAATCGTCGTTAGACCCGTCATCAGAATCGGGCGCAGTCGCATCACCGAGGCATCAATGACCGCACTGTCAAAGTCCTGCCCCCGGTCGCGCAACTGGTTGATAAACTCCACGATCAGGATGCCGTTTTTGGTGGCCAACCCCACCAGCATGATCATACCGATCTGACTATAAATGTTAATGGACTGGCCAAAAATCCACAGGCCCAGCAGCGCCCCCAGCAGGGCAAACGGCACGGTCAGGATGAGCACGAAGGGATGAATGAAACTTTCAAATTGGGCGGCCAGCACCAGGTAGACCACAATCAGCGCCAGAATGAACACAAAGATTACCGACTCGCCAGATTCTTTATAGTCCAGCGACTCGCCCTTGTAGCCTATCGTCACCTCGTCGGGCAGCGTTTCGGCCACCACCTCGTCCAGATGATCCAGGGCCTGCCCCAGCGTGTAGCCGTTGGCCAAACCCGCCTCGATGGTAATGGAGCGCATCCGGTTGAAGCGGTTCAGGGTGCCGGAATCGGCAAATTCGTCCAGAGTCACCAGGTTAGACAACGGTATCAGTTCGCCGGAGCGTTCGGAGCGGACGAAGATATTTTTTAGGTCGTAGAGCATCCGCTTTTGCTCAAAATCCGACTCTATAATCACGTCGTATTCTTCACCGTCTTTGATAAACGTGGTCACCAGCCGGGAGCCGAGCAGAGTCTCCAGCGTTCTTCCCACGTTGACGATGGAGACTCCCAGTTCGGCGGCTCGGGGCTTGTTGATGTTCACCTTGAGCTGTGGTTTGGTTTCCTTGTAGTCGTAGTCGACGTCGATCAGGCCGGGGTAGTCGTCAATCTCATCGAGCAGTTGATCGCGCCATTCGGCAATCTCCGCGTAGTTGTCGCCGCTCAGCACGTACTGCACCGGCTTGCCCGAACCCGAACTTAGTCCCTGCCGCATGATGACCGAAATTTGCAGCCCGTTCAAATCCGAGAGCTTCTCCCGCACCTCGTCCATGATCTCCCAGGCGGACCTTCGTTCGGAAAAATCCGACAGCACCACGATCACGAAGCCGTCGTTGAAGGATTGGATGTTGGAACCCCGACCCTGGGGCGTCCTCACCAGAATAGTGCCTGCTTCCCCGGTTTCGTCGTGCAGGTACATCAGTCGGTCCTCAATTTCGTCCATATAGGATTTGGTATACGAATAGGTAGACCCTTCCGGGGCCAGGGTGCTGATAAAGAACACTCCCCGATCTTCCTTGGGGATAAACTCTTTGGGAATGATAAAAAACAAGGCCACCGAGCCTCCCAGAAACAACACGATGATGACCACGCTGATCCAGGGTCGGGTGATGAACCGCTCCAGACTGGATCGATACACTTTTTGCAGATACTTAATTGCCCGGTCGGCCCCGCGGGTGATAAAGTTGCCCCGGCTTTGCTTATACTTCAGGGTTTTGGAGCAAAGCATAGGAGACAGCGACAGAGCCACCACGGTGGAGAAGAACACCGCAGCGGCCATGGCCATCGCAAATTCAGTGAATAGTTTGCCGATGTCGCCCGACAAGAAGGTGATGGGAATGAACACCGCCAGCAGCACCAGCGAGGTGGCGATCACGGCGAAGCCCACCTCGCGGGCTCCCTGGTAGGCGGCTACCAGCGGCTTTTCGCCCTGCTCCAACCGGGAGTAAATATTCTCCAGCACCACGATGGCGTCGTCCACCACCAGGCCAATAGCCAGCACCAGGGCCAACAAGGTCAGCAAATTTAGAGAATACCCAAAGATGAGTAACACGATGCAGGTGCCCACCAGCGAAACGGGCACGGTGACCGCCGGGATAATCGTGGCCCGTACGTCTCCTAGAAAAACATAAATCACCAGCACCACCAGCACTACCGCAATGATCAGCGTTTTGTACACTTCGGAGATGGCCTCGGAGATGAACAGCGAACGGTCGTAACTGTTGCTGATCGACATATGGTCGGGCAAGGTGGGTTTGATCCTTTCCACTTCCTCTTTCACGGCCTCGGCAATCTCCAGGGTGTTGGATTTGGATTGTTTGATAATGCCCAGGCCTACGCGCATCTTCCCATTGCCGGTGTAGCTGGTGCGGTGCTCCTCAGCGCCCAATTGCACCCGGGCCACTTCACCGAGGTGGATGTGGTGGCCATTTTCGTTTCGCCTGACAATCAGGTTATTGAAGTCCTCTACCTCTTGAAACTCCCGGTTCAAGCGCACGGTAAATTGCCGATCCAGCGACTCGAGCGCGCCCGCCGGAAGTTCTACGTTTTCTTGCCGAAGGGCATTCTCCACGTCGGCCACGGTGAGCTGCCGGGCGGCCAGGGCTTCGCGGTCGATCCATACGCGCATGGCGTAGCGAGAGCCGCCCGATATGCGAACCCGGGCCACACCCGGCAACACCGAAAAGCGGTCGACCAGGTAGCGGTCGGCGTAGTCGGTGAGTTCCAGCATGCCCATCTCGGTGCTAGTCAGGTTCAGGTACAGCACCGCATCCGACCCGGCGTCCACCTTGTTGATCTCCGGCGGATCGGCTTCTTCCGGCAGGTTGTCGAGCAGGTTAGACACCGCCTCGCGCACGTCGTTGGCAGCTGCGTCGATGTCCCGGCTCAGGTTGAACTCGATGGTCACTTCTGAGCTTCCGTCGACGCTGCTGGAGGTGATCTGCTTGATGGCCTCTACCTCGCTCACCCGTTGTTCCACCAGTTGGGTGATGCGGGTTTCTACCACGGCGGCTGAGGCGCCCAAGTAGTTGGTCTCTACCGACACAATGGGAGGTTCAATGTCCGGGTACTCCCGCACCACCAGCCGGGTGTAACACACCAGCCCGAAGGCCACAATTAGCAAACTGAGCACCGCAGCAAACACGGGCCGTTTAACGGAAACGTCGGATAGTTTCATGGGCGTAGGATTAGGGCGGAAAGATAGCGGTCGGTCATCATTCGGACAGTTGCCCCTCGAGGTTGATCGTTTCGGTTGGTTCGGAAGGCTGCTCAAAGGTGCCGCTCACTTCAACCACCATGCCGTCTTCCAGGTCCTGGAGCGCGGAAGTAGCCACCGAATCGCCCAGTTCTAGCCCGGAAGTTACTTCCACGTAACCGGGCTTTCTTCTTCCCAGGGCAATCTCAGTTTTGCGGACGCTGTCCTGGTTCACTTTGAAGACAAATTTTTTGTCGCCATCCTGAATGAGCGAGCGTTCGGGGATGGTACGCGACTGTTTTTTCTCCAGGGCCAGGGCCACGTAGAGCAACATGCCGGGCTTAAGCAGGCCTTCTTCGTTGGGGATTTCGGCCCGCACGCGCACCGACCGGGAGGCAGGGTCTACCCGAGTGTCAATTTCGGCGATGGTTCCCCGGAAGGTCTGGTCGGGATACGCCTCGGATTTGGTCATGATGGGGATGCCTGATTTGATTTGGCCCAGATATACTTCCGGAACGGTGAAGTCTACCCGCATGGTGCTTAGGTCGTCGATGGTGGTGATCACGTTTTGGGGCGACACCAGCGAGCCCGCGCTGATGCTGCGTAGGCCCAGCACTCCGTCGAAGGGTGCCCGGATGATGCGGTCGGCAATCTGGGCCTGGAACTGCTGAATCTGCTGTTCGGCCACCTGCTTCTGCGTGTTGCGGGCATCGAGGGCCGACACCGCAGCGGCTCCGCTTTTGACCAGTCCCGATAGCCGCTCAATTTCCCGCTCCTGTTCTTGCAGGCGGGCTCGGGCCGACCGCAGTTGGGCGCTCTCTTCAGAATAGCGCAGCACCACAATCACATCGCCTTTTTGCACGGCCTGACCGTCGGTGAAGTTGATTTTCTCCACTACTTCGGTCACGTTCGGGGTGATTTCAGCTGATTCATAAGCAAAGGTAGAACCCACCGCTTCCACAAAGTCAGCGAATTCGGACTCGGTTACTTCGGCTATTTTTACCAGGGTAGTTTTTTCTTTCTCAGCCGGGTCTTCTTCCGGCGGTTTGCCGATGAGCGAGGGGAAGAGCAAGATAACGATTGCGGCAACTAGCAAGAGACCTCCTCCGATAAAGAACCATTTTTTCATGCACGCTTGGGTAGGTCAGTGAGGTTGGTTAGAGATCGGTAGGCGTAGTTGCTGACGGTATAGGATGACTAAAGCCGAAAATGAAACAACCCCTTGGGGTGATTGTTTTTTTAGGGTGAGTTAGGTTATCTTGATGTATGCTTCTTGGCTTTGAATATCAGAATAAACCTTTATTCCTTCACGATAATGCGTAATCTTTCGGTCAACGGAGGTAGGTAGTTGTTTACAATTTGCCAGATGATACCATAATCCAACTCAAAGTACGCGTGTACCAGGATGTGGCGGGAACGGATAATTTTGCTCCACTCGATATCCGGATATTGCGCTTGAAAGTCTTTGGGTATTTGTGAAGCAGCTTCGCCCAGTATTTGAATGTTTCTTACGGTAGCGTCCGTTGTCTTTACGTCAGCTATAAATTCACTGTAAGACATGTCTTTCGTGTAGGTTGCGACCCGCTCACCCGCTAAAAGCATGTCTTCGAGCAATAGAGAAGTGGTTCGCTTAGACATAAGCCAACTCGTCTTTTATATGATGAAACAAACGATTTTTTACGGCATCATAAGTGACAACGTCGACGTGTTGTCCCAGAATATCTTCTAATTCCATTACTAAATCCACGATTTCAATGCCTACCGGCCGAGAAAACTTTACTAGTAGATCAATATCGCTGTCTGTACGTTGTTCGCCCCGTGCATAGGACCCGAATAAGGCAACGCTCTCCAAAGAATATCTTTCTTGAAAGGAAGGCAAGTATTGACCAAGTAGAGCTATTATTTTATTTTTGTCCTGCATAACAAAATGTTCAGTGACATTTGGTTAGAGAAATCAATATAACCAAAATTTCGCTACTTCAACGTCCGATCCCGCGTCAGTCGTTCCACCACGGCCGTCCGCATTCGTACGCTCAGGGGTATGCGATTTTTGCCGATAATGATTTCGTTGCCCTCAATGGCATCCACGTGGTTCACCGCTACGGCGTATGATTTATGAACCCGCAACAGGGTAGCTTCAGGCAGGGTTTCCAATAAATTCTTCATCGTAGATAGCACCATCAACTTTTCCGACAGCGTATAGACGAATACGTAGTTCTGCTGCCCCTCGATGTACAATACGTCAGCGATACGTAATTTGACCAGCCGCTGGTCGGTTTTCACGAAGATATAGTCCGGTTTGTTGGCATCCATACGCTGGTGCAGTTGCCAAACTTTGTTCACAGATCTAAGAAACCGCTCAAAGGAAATGGGTTTGAGCAGATAGTCTACCGCACTGAACTCGTAGCCTTCCAGCGCGTACTGCGGGTAAGCGGTGGTGAACACCACGAAGGGAGAATTGGGAAGCGTACGCAGAAATTCTAAGCCCGACAAGCCGGGCATTTCAATGTCCAGAAAGAGCAGGTCGATGGCTTTCTGGTGCAGCAGACTGTTCGCCTGCGCCGCATTCTTAGCCGTGCCGACCAGGGTCAGCAGGTCGATCTGCTCAACGTACTTTTCCAGCCCCTGCCGAGCCAGAGGCTCGTCATCGACAATCAGGCAGCGCAGTGGTTTCATAGCGTGATGATGAGGTGTATGTGAAACATCCCCGGCGGTTGACTAACGAACAGTTGGTGCCGGTTCGGATAGATAAGCTGCAACCGCCGTTGCACGTTGGCCAAGCCAACCCCGCCCTCCGCCGCACCTGATGGGGGGGGCGGAGTGGTCGCCACGGTATTCTCCACGCTCAGCGATAGCACTCCCTGGTCTACGGCCAACGAAAGTTGCAGGCGGTTTTGCTCAGCATCTTCGTGATGGCTAAGGTGCTTAAAAGCGTTCTCGACGAAGGGTTGCAACAACATGGGGGCAATCTGGCCCGCCGGGTCGCAATCTTGCACGTCCCATACAATAACCGCGTCCCCGCCCTTGCGGGTCTCCTCCAGCGTGATGTAGTTGATTAGGTGCTCCAACTCTTTGCCCAGCGGCACGCGATCGGTTTGGCATTCGTACAGTTGATAGCGCAGCAAATTAGAGAACGTGAGCAACGTTTGTTTGGCCCGGTCAGGCTGCTCGTCGATAAGGTGATACACACTGTTGATACCGTTGAATAGCACGTGCGGATTGATCTGAGCGCGGAGGTAGCGGAGTTCGGTGGTGAGTTTTTGTTGCGACAGTTCAACCTGTTGCTGGCGGAACTGTTGTAGTTGGCGAAACTGCACGTAGGCGAAAGAGAGTAGCCAATAAACAACGTGGATCATACCATCCGACACGCTAAAAATCCAAACCAAAGTGAGCGTGGGGTAGCGCGCTCGCTCAGCTTCCGGTATCAACTCGAGCGAAGTGGTGTAGACGTAGTCTATCGCGCCCTCCGCTAGCGAGAGCACCACCAACAACGCGATACCAATCAGCCAGTACGTAGTGGACCAACCATACTTTTCTTTCAGAGGGACTAACCAGAGCGCGTTGCCATAAAAAACCAGAGCGTTGAAGGCGCTGCCGTAGAGTGAGTAAGTCAGCAGCGTACCGTCGGCGGTGCTGGCGAACTGCCACTCGAAATTGCCTACGTTGAGCATCAACAAAACAAGGCCCCACCCGAGCAGATGAGGCAAAGCGTCTATGAGCTTCTCGCGAGTAAAAAAGTAAGGCATCCTAATTGGACAAGGCTTGCTGTAGGCTATCCCGAAAAGCCGGATTGGTAAGAATCTTCAGTTCAAATTCGTTCATATCGGCCTGAAGCGATACGTTTTCTTCTGGCTCCAAATTATTAAAAAAGTAGGCTAACTCTGTCTGATTACCGTTTTTATCGGTGGCATACAGGGCTTTGGTGAGCACGAAGGCGGTAGACCCACCCTTCATCCCGGCGTGCGCCAGCCACTGCCGGTTGGCCGGATTCGCCAGGATGCCCTCCAGCACCTCGTCCAGATACCGCTGCGCAGATTCGTTGAAGAAGGTGCGGAAATTAATTTTTTTCAAAACAGCAACGTAATCAGCGGTGGTGGCGGCGGGCAAGCGGTCGGACCATACCCGTTGGATGTTCATACTCAAGTCTCCCAAGTCATCTTTGTACTCTTGATCATTCAGTAACTTTTGGTGAACCTCGTTCGTCGTTTGAATATACGCTGCCGTCGTTAAGTTCCGAAGCTGCTCTTCCAGGGCTGGGCCAGTGATCCCCGGAAACCGTTCTTTTCCTACAAACAGCGACGACACCAGGTAGTAAACGGGCGTGTGGTCTCTGGCTTCCAGACGCTCAAGTTGGGCGTTGATTTTCTCTAACCCCAGCCGCTGACTGAGCCACTCGGTGTTTGCGTTAGAACTGAAATTGATCATTCCTCGGGCAATTTCCCGAATTGTTACGCGGTTGTCTTTCACCTGATCGCTGACCGCGCTGAGCCAGGCAGGATGTGCCCCACCGTCGGTATTGGCCACGTAAAACCGGTCTAATTCGTCCAGCGGAATTAGTTCATCGGGATTGATTGTACCGGCCGCTGCTTGCTCAGCGTACGCAATGGCGATGATGATTTTCACGGTACTGGCCAGCGGCATCACGCGGTCGGCGTGAAAATCGGCCAGCACCGTATCATTTCTGACGAGTTGTATTGATGACTTATCAGGATGGGCGATCAGAAAAGCCAGGATGGGGTCCCCATCCGAAGCCGGTTCGGGTGACTGCGATCGGCAGGCCGTAGCAAACAAGAGCAGCAGTAAAGTGATTAAGAAAGTCTGTCGCATAATTTTTTCTTTCCAAGAAAAGTCATCGCATTGCTAACACAAAATTTACTTGACCACCGTCGTCTTTTTCCTGACCAATGAGTTCGAACATCTACCAACAAGCCCGCGCCAAATATACTCCCGACCGAATTAAACTGATACTTATCACCGAGGCTCCGCCGCCCTACGACCGGCATCGCTACTTCTACTTTGAGCAGGTGCGCCGGGGAGATAGTTTCTTTCTGGAGCTGATCAAGGTGCTGTTTCCCGAAGAGGTGGCGGCCTTCGACACGATCAAGCAGGTGCGGGCCCAGAAAGCGTACTTTTTGGAACGCTTGCAGGAAGAGGGCTATTTGCTGCTGCATGCCCACGACGAGCCCCTGCCGGGCACCACCGCGGCTTCCCGCGCCCAAACCTACCGCGACAATCTGCCGCAACTGATGGCCACCTTGCTCAAACTAGATTCACCCCGCACGCCCATCGTGCTGGTGTCGGCGGTAGTGTTCCGAGCCATAGCGACCGACCTGCGCGCCAGCGGCTTCAACGTGATTCATGATCAGTTGATCGAGTATCCTAATTCGGGACAGCAACTCAACTTCCGCCGCAAGCTCAAACCCCTATTGCTGCGCGAACGACTATTGCCAAATGAGATGTGAGATGTGAAAAGGGAAACGAAGCAGAGCAAAATAACCTTACCGATATGGTCTGGAGTGGGTGACGGCGTTCAATGCATGACTAGACTAGTGAGTGGACCGGTTTGGTTGGTTTGCTGATGAATAGTTAGTACCTTAGAACTCGTGTCCCCTAGACCCACCCTGATCTTCGACTTCGACGGCACCCTGGCTGACACGCTGCCCCACCTGCTGGCGTTGAGCAACCGGCTCGCGCCCGAATACAGGTACCGACGGGTGGCCGAAGAAGATATTGAAGCATTGCGCGGCTTGCACGCCCGCGAGGTGGTTCGCTGGCTACGGGTGCCCTGGTATCAGTTGCCCCGCCTGGCCCGCCGCTTCCGGACTGAGTTGCACCGCGAAATGCCGCGGGTAGCACCCGTTGAGTTTATACCCAATGCCGTAAACCAACTCACCCGGCGCTTTAGCCTGGGCATTGTCACCACCAATTCGGTGAATAACGTACGCGCGTTTTTAACCACGCAGCGGATAAATCACTTCGCCTTCGTGTATTCGTCGCGCCGTCTGCTGGGCAAGCAACGTACCCTAAAGCAGGTGCTGCGGCAGCAGGGTTTGGTAGCCACCCGCACCCTGTACATTGGCGACGAAGTGCGCGACGTGGAGGCGGCGCGCGCCTGCGGCCTGGACGCCGTGGCGGTGGGTTGGGGAGCCAACGACGTCCCTGCCCTAGCGCAGGCCAAACCCTACGCCATCGTGCATCATCCCGGTGAGTTGCTCGAAATCGTCGACGCTTGGACTAGGGCGCGTCGCTCCAACTTTGGTTAAATTGCGTTAAATAATTGCTGTGCGTTAGGGGAATGGGTAGGCTTTCCTTACTTTCGGAGTTAAAAATTTCTCGTATGAAAAAGTTGGTTATTAGTGGTCTGATTCTGCTGAGTGGGTTAGCGTTCGACGCCCGGGCGCAGGAAGCAAAAATTGGATTTGCGCAGTCAGACTATATTCTTGGATTACTACCGGAAGCGCAGGCGGCCCAGCGCGACATCGCCGAATTTGAACGCAAGGTGAGCAATCGCCTCAACGCTATGCGGCAGGGACTGGAGTTTCAGGCGGCTCAACTACAGCGAGAGTTGCCCAACCTGAGTGACACGGTGCGGGCGCAGCGAGAGCAAGAACTACGCACGCTACAGCAAGATATTACCCAGGAGCAAAAAACCGCGCAGTATCAGTTGCAGTTCAAGGAGATGCAGGTACTATCGCCGCTGCGGCAGAAGGTAGACCAGGCCATCGACTCGGTCGCCCGCGCCAACGGCTACACCTACGTGTTCTCGCCCGAGGTAGAAGGGAAGCTTTTCTTGATCCACACCCAGCGGCCGGAAGAAGCCGACGTGACTTCGTTGGTGATCAAGGCGCTCGGCCTCACTCCTCCTCCCGCTGAGCCATCGGGCCAGTAAGGGAGCCGTACCAGAACGCCAGGCTACAGCGTACCGATCTCTTGTTGAAATCCTTCAAACTCAATTGGTTGGCTTTTAGCAAAAGGGCCACGGCGGGCGTTCCCATCGCTGAACGCACCTGTTTTGATAAAATATAGTGCCTCCTTTAACCGAGCTTCCTGAGAATCACCGAAATTGCGACTCAGGTCGTCGGCCACCAGCACGTCCGGCACGAAACCCTCGTAGTACTCGCCTTCGCCATTGTCGTTCACAATCTTGAGAATGATGGGACTGATGGCGTAGCCTTCGTAGCGAAACGGTCGGCTACCCACCGGTTTTCCGTAGGTGTTTTCGCCCACAATCAGCACATCCATGAAGGGACGCAAGCCGTTGATGAGCAGTTCGCTGGCCGACGCGGTGCGACCCGAGGCGATCACCACCAGCCGGTTGAGGTCGAGCGGATGGTCGGGCGCGGCAAACTTGCGGGTGGTGAGTGCCAACGTTTCAGGGTTAGCATTAATGGCACTCTGGATGGTAGGATTATACGAGTCCTGCGCAAACACCCGGTCGGTACCGCGGGTGCCAATTAGGTTGGTGGCGATATACTCGGCCACGTCGATGCGCCCGCCGCCGTTGTAGCGCAAGTCGAGCACCAGGTCGGTGATCTGCGCCTGCTGAAACTCCTCAAACGCCGGTTTGAGTTCGTCCAACGACTTTTCGATAAACCCGTTGAAGGCCAGGTAGCCCACCGGACGACCGTTCACTGGCAGCACCCGGTAATCTAGCACGGTGTTGATGCCTACGGTGGTTTTTTCCAGCGTCTCGGTCACCACGATGCCCGCAGGAGTCAGAAACTCAAAGGTGTTAGTGGATGCTTCCAGCAGATCGTTCGAGTAGTTATCGCGGGTGATGGGCAGCCCGTTGATCTTGGTGATGATCCAGCCCCGCTCCACGCCCGCCCGGCCGAAGGGAGAATCTTGGTAGACTAAACTCACCCGTAGATCACCCGCTTCGTCGAAGACCGGACCGTAGCCGTAGCCGCGGTATTCGCCCCGCTTGAAGTAATCGTCGTACTCCTTTTCTTCGGTAATGTATGACCACTTATCTAATTTAAATTGCAAAGCTTTCATCAAACTTTTAGCAGTAGCGTAATCTTCCGGATTCACATCGGGCATTTGATCGTTCCACAGGTACCACTCCTGCATGATGCGGAAGGTGGTGTCGCGGAGACCATTATCGGTGATGGCCACCGCCGGGGTCGGTTCCTGAGGAACGACCACCTCCTCATCTTCCTGGCAGCTCCACAGGCTAACCGTAAGCAGCAGAACCATCAAATAGCTAGCGTACTTTAAGAATATCTTCATTCGTTCGTTTTTAAAGAGTTGCCACTTTGTTAGGGTGATAACCGAGCAGGCTGCTAAAAGATTGCCGGTAGAGTATCACATTTTTGTAACAGCTACGGCCGTTCTTACCATTCGCTTTTAACAAAAGTTAACCGAAGATACACCAAAAACGGTTGCCTTCCGCTGAATACTAATCACTTTCCCTACGTTTCGTAAAAAATCCGTATCATTACTTCTTCATTAAAGGGTATTCTGATAAATTCTTATGGCTCGTGTCGACACGAGCCAGAAAATTATCAGAATAAGGTTTATTAACAATCGCTATTTCATGCCACAAAAACCTATTAACGTGCTGGTGGTGGGCTGCGGACACATGGGAGCCTCGCACGCGCGGGCCTACCACAAAATGCCGGAGTTCAATATCGTGGGGGTGGTGAGCCGCGGTCCCGAGAGCCGGGGCAAACTGGCCGAAGAACTCGGCGGACTGGCCCAATTCGATAACTTCGACGATGCGCTGGCCCAAACTCAGCCCGATGCCGTCTCAATCAACACCTACCCCGATACCCATGCCGAGTACGTGACGAAGAGCCTCAATGCCGGAGCGCACGTGTTTACCGAAAAACCGCTAGCCACCACGGTGGCGCAGTGCGAAAAAATCGTGGCTACCGCGCAACGACTGGATAAAAAGCTGGTGGTGGGTTACATCCTGCGGGTGCACCCGGCCTGGAGCAAGTTTATCGAGCTCGCCCAAACCCTGGGCAAACCCCTGGTGATGCGCATGAACCTGAACCAGCAGAGCAGTGGCGAGCAGTGGCGCACCCACCGCAACTTGATGGAGTCGATGTCGCCCATTGTAGACTGCGGCGTGCACTACGTGGACGTGATGTGCCTGATGACGCAGGCGCGCCCGGTGCGGGTGAGTGGCATTGGGGCTCGGCTGAGCGATGAGATTGCCGACGATATGTATAACTACGGACAGTTGCAGGTGACCTTCGAGGACGGCTCAGTAGGATGGTACGAAGCGGGTTGGGGACCGATGATGAGCGAAACCGCCTTTTTTGTGAAGGACGTGATCGGCCCGAAGGGCGCGGTGAGTATCAAGGGCGGAGTGCAAAGTGACTCTGATGACATTGATTCGCACTCCAAGACCAACGCGCTGCTGCTGCACCGGGCCGAGCGCAACGCCCAGGGAGCGTTTTCCCATCCCGACGAAACCATCAGCACCGCCGACGAGCCCGACCACCAGCAGTTGTGCGATCTGGAGCAACAGTTCTTCTACCGGGCCATTGCTGAAGACCAGGACTTGTCGCAGCACCACGCCGACGCCATCAACAGCCTACGGGTGGTGCTGGCCGCCGACGAATCTTTCAAAACCGGCAAAACAGTAGAACTGCCGACGTAGTTAACGGGTACCGTTCGCGCAATGCGTTTTACCCAACAACGATAACCACTGATGACGCACTTTCTCTTGTTTATCACCCTGGCTTGGCTATCTCCAGTGGGTCAGCCGTCCGCTAACGAACCGCTTATGTCTACGCCCGTCGCCACCGCCAGTTTGACCATCGATGTTTCCGGAGTGAAAGAACGCAAGGGCAAGCTCCAGGTAGCCCTGTATAACTCCGGCAAGGACTTCCCCGAGACCGAACCCTACCGGGGCGAAGTGCTCAACATCACGGCCGACAACGACCTAAAGGTAGTCTTCCAAGATTTGCCGCCGGGCGATTATGCCGTGGCGGTGTATCACGACAAAAACAGCAACGGTAAGCTGGACAAAAACCTGCTGGGCGTTCCGGTAGAAGACTACGGTTTCTCGAACGACAACCGGGGCGCCCGACTCAGTGCGCCCTCGTTTGAGGATACCAAGCTGCGAGTAGAAAACGAGAATGTAACGTTACAAATCGAAGTACGGTAGGCCTAACGGATAAAATACAGACCTTTTTGCTGCAAAAATCCTAAAAAAGCGATACATTGTAGGACTTTGATTTGCTCGGATGCGGGGAGAAACCCTTTTTTAGAAAGCTCTTTCCCCGCCGTACCACACTACACTGCTTCATGAGATTACCTCCGCATCGCCTTTCCTGGGTGCTTACGCTCATTCCTATTCGTCTTACCCCGTTCAACCGGGTGCTGACCCTGGCGGGGGCGGCCCTTGTCATTTTTCAGAGTCACATCGAGCGCCACTTTTCCGACCAAGCTTCCTCCCAATCCTTCGTGTCCTACGCGCAAACCATTCCGGGCACCACCATTGCCTTCGACATGGTCCCGATTCCGGGCGGCACCTTTCTGATGGGCAGTCCGGAGAGCGAGGCGAACCACCAGGACGACGAAGGGCCGCAGACAGAGATCGCAGTCGATTCGTTCTGGATGGGGCAGTACGAAGTGACCTGGGACATGTTCGAGGTGTTTGCTTTTCAGGATTTAGAGAAGCGACTGGCCCAGGAATCGGGCGGACTGGAAGCGGCCAATATTCCGAGCGTCGACGCGGTGTCGCGGCCCACGCCACCCTACCTCGACATGAGCTTCGGGATGGGCAAGTACGGCTACCCCGCCATTTGCATGACGCACTACTCGGCTACCTCGTTCTGCCGGTGGCTCACCGCCAAAACCGGCGTTTTCTACCGATTGCCTACCGAGGCCGAGTGGGAGTACGCCGCCCGGGCGGGCACCACCACCGCCTACTCGTTCGGCGACGACCCGGCCCAGCTCGACGACTACGCCTGGCACTACGGCAACACCAACGGCGGCTACGAAAAAGTGGGCACCAAAAAACCCAACCCCTGGGGACTATACGACATGCACGGCAACGTGGCCGAGTGGACGATGGACCAGTACAACCCGGCCATTTACGCCACCCTGACCGGCGAAGCGGCCCGCAACCCGTGGAATAGGCCTACCGAGTTGTACCCGCGCACCGCCCGGGGCGGCTCGTATGACGATGACCCGGAGGTGCTGCGCTCGGCCGCCCGCTTGCCGTCGAGCCCGCGGTGGAAACAACAGGATCCGCAGATTCCGAAGAGTCGCTGGTGGCACACCGATGCGCGTTGGGTGGGCATCCGGCTGGTGCGACCGGCCAACCCACCCGCGCCCGAAGAACAGCAAAAATACTGGCTAGAACCAATTGAGGACTTATAATTTTAATATTTATCTCGTACAGACGCCATGCATGGCGTCTCAACGGCGTCTCAACCAAAAATTAAACACTATGAATGACCAACTAGGAATGAACCGACGAAAATTTGTTCGCAACTCGGCGGCCGTTACGGCCGGTGGGATACTGCTTAGTCAACTACCCGTAGCGGCTAGCGCCTACGTGGGCGGTAACGAAACCCTACGGGTGGCGGTGATTGGCTGCGGCGGACGCGGCACCGGGGCGGCCGACCAAGCCTTGTCCGTTTCGCAGGACGTGAAACTGGTAGCGATGGCTGACGCCTTTAAGGACCGCCTGGATGAGAGCTACGAAAACCTGAAAAAAAAGCACGGTGAGTCGGGGCGCTTGGACGTGCCTGACGAACACAAGTTCGTGGGCTTTGATGGCTACAAGGAAGCCATTGCCCTGGCCGACGTGGTGCTGCTGTGCACTCCTCCCGGCTTCCGCCCCCTGCACTTCGAAGAAGCAATTAACGCCGGAAAGCACGTGTTCGCAGAAAAACCCCTGGCCGTGGACGCCCCCGGCGTGCGCAAGGTGCTGGAAACCGCCAAAAAGGCCAAGGAGAAAAAGCTTAACGTGGTGGTGGGCTTGCAACGCCACTACCAGCCCAGCTACTTGGAACTGATGGAACGGCTGCACAACGGGGAGATCGGCGACATCACCGGCGGGCAAGTGTACTGGAACAGCAGTGGGGTGTGGGTGCGGCCCCGCGAACCCCAGCAAACCGAGATGGAGTACCAAATGCGCAACTGGTACTACTTCACTTGGCTGTGCGGCGACCACATCATGGAACAGCACATCCACAACATCGACGTAGCCAACTGGGCCAAGCAGGCCTACCCGGTGCGGGCCCAGGGCATGGGCGGCCGCGAGGTGCGCACCGGACCCGACCACGGACAGATTTTCGATCATCACTACGTGGAGTTTCACTACGACGACGGCACCATCATCAACAGCCAGTGCCGCCACACGGAAGGCTGCATGAACAAGGTGGCCGAAACGTTTGTGGGCACCAAGGGGCGCGCCAGCACCGACGGCAATACCGAAATCACCGACCTGAAGGGCAAATCGCTGTGGCGTCACCGGGGCAAGAATGATCCTAACCCTTACCAAGTAGAACATGATCGTTTGTTTGCCAACATCGTGGAGGGGGGTGAACCGCTGGCCGACGCGGAGAACGGAGCGAAGAGCACCATGACTTCTCTACTGGGCCGCATGGTAACCTACTCCGGGAAAGAAATCACCTGGGACGAAGCGCTTAATTCGGAAATCAGCTTGGCTCCGCAGCAGTACGCTTTCGACGCCAACCCACCCGTGATGCCGGTAGAAGGCCACTACCCCGTGCCGGTTCCGGGGAAGACCAACGTGATTTAATCGACCTTGACATCGGGCGAGTTACGGACTGTCCCCTTTCACGTCCTAACCCGCCCAACATTCTTGCTCACACTACTTTATCGTTAGGTGGTGCACTATTTTGTAGTTGCCTCTCGTTAACGCCCGTATGTTACTTACCCTTGCTTCTGTTATTACGGCGCTGGTCTTGGTGGTGGTGGGGGTTCTTTTACTAGGAAAAAACAAAGACATAAGAAATTTTCTGGGGCTTCGCACTTCCCCCTCCACGCTGTACCACGACGGTCCGTACATCACGTACCTGGGCGACCGAATGATGATTCACCGGGGGGAAACCCGCGAGGGAAAGCCCGTGGTTCTGCGGGAAGAAAGGCCCTTCTCGGAGCGGCAAGCCCTGGACTTTACCTGCTACACCGATAGCAAAGTTCCTACCTCATTTGCCTTCACCCTTCAGAAGAACCTGACCATTCCCCCCACGGAGTACGATCTGCCCGAACGCTTGCTGGCCGTGTCAGACATTGAGGGAAATTTCTACGCTTTGCAGCAGCTACTGATCGGCAACGGTGTGATAGACGAAGACTTCAACTGGACTTTCGGCACCGGCCACTTGGTGCTGCTCGGCGACCTGTTCGACCGGGACATTAACGTGCTGCCTTGCCTGTGGCTCATCTACAAACTAGAGCTAGAAGCAGCAGCGCAGGGGGGATGGGTGCACTTTATCCTGGGAAACCACGAAGAGATGAACCTGCGGGGCGACGAGCGGCACCTGAAAGAAAAATACCCCCGGCTGGCGCACGAACTGGGGGTGCAGTACTACGAGCTGTTTAGTAACTACTCCGAACTAGGGCAGTGGATTCGTACGAAAAATGCGGTAGAAAAAATTGGCAACACGCTCTTTGTCCACGGCGGCATCAGCTATTTGGTAGAAGATTCGGGCCTGACGCTCAAGCAGATTAACCGCGGCGTGCGACGGCACCTCGGAGTGGCTGACGTTGACCAAGAGGGTGAGTTAATGATGGGTAACAACGGCCCGCTGTGGTACCGGGGTTACTTCGGGGGCAACATCACGCAGCGGCACATTGAGCGGGTGCTACAGACCTACCAGGCCGAACGGCTGGTGGTTGGCCACACGATGATGCCGGACCTCACGAGTTTCTACGAGGAAAAACTGTACGCCATCGACGTGCGGCAGCCCACCGAAGCCTCCCCGGGGGTAGCCCGCGCGCTCTGGATAGAGCAGGGCGCATTTTACGTCACCGACCAGCTTGGGCAGCGGAAGGCCACTGCGGCGCGGTGAGCAGCGTAGCGCTACGGCAAGCGCCGCACAATCAACGATGTCGTGCTTCCAGCACGCCAATAACATCCGCCAGGGGAATTTCTTTTTCTTCCAGCAGCACCAGTAAGTGAAAAATTAAATCGGCCGCTTCGTTTTTGAAGCGTTCGTCGTCCGAGTCTTTGGCCTCAATAATTAGCTCGACAGCTTCTTCGCCCACTTTCTGGGCAATTTTGTTGAGACCATCGCGAAACAGGCTCACCGTGTATGATGCTGCTGCTCCGGGGTCGTGCATTTGTTGCTTGCGCTCGTGGATAATATTAATCAGCCGGGTTAGAAAGCCAAGGTCAGGGGCGGAAGAATCGTAAGAGTTGCTCATAACATGCGGATAGGAAGGTTTTTTTCAACCAAGTATTGTTTGAGTTCGGGCACGGGAATCTCCCGAAAGTGAAAGATGCTGGCAGCCAGCGCCGCATCGGCTTTTCCGGCAGTGAACGCCTCGTAGAAGTGTTCTTTGGTGCCCGCTCCACCCGAGGCAATCACCGGAATGCTAAGTTCGCTGGACAGGCGGGCCATGATGTCGTTGGCGAAGCCGCGCTTGGTGCCGTCGTGATCCATTGAGGTGAGCAAGATCTCGCCCGCGCCCCGCTCCTGCACTTCGTGCGCCCAGGCGAAAGTTTCGCGTTCGGTGGGGGTGCGCCCGCCGTGGGTATGCACCACGTGATGGTTGTCTACGCGGCGGGTGTCAATGGCCACCACGATGCACTGGCTGCCGTAGTTGGCCGACAGTTCGTCGATCAGCTCCGGCCGATGCACCGCCGCCGAGTTGATCGACACCTTATCGGCCCCGGTGTAGAGCATGGTTTCCACGTCTTTCGGCGTGCTGATGCCCCCGCCCACCGTGAAGGGAATGTTGACCTGTTCGGCCACCTTTCGCACCAGTTCGGCCAGGGTTTTGCGCTTTTCCACTGTGGCCGTGATGTCGAGAAAAACCAGTTCGTCGGCTCCTTCGTCGGCGTAGATCTTGGCCAACTCCACCGGGTCGCCCGCGTCGCGCAACTGCACGAAGTTGATGCCCTTCACGGTGCGCCCGTCTTTCACGTCGAGGCAAGGAATAATTCGTTTGGTGAGCATGGAGATTTTCTGGGTGGCTAGATACTGGATGATCTTCTAGGGGGCTAGGTGTTGGATGTTGGATGTTGGATAGTCGATATCCAATATCTACTATCCAACATCTACTATCTTGCCACCCCCATAGATCATCCAGCCCGCAAGTTATAAAAATTCTGTCAAGTCCGGGAGCGAGAGGGTGCCCTCGTAGAGGGCTTTGCCGATGATGGCGCCGTGTAGTCCGTTGGCCTTGAGTTGCCGCAGGTCGTCCACGGTGGTGATGCCCCCACTGGCGATGAGGTGCACCGACGGCACCTTGGCCCGTATTTCTTCGTACAGCCCGAGCGAAGGTCCTTGCAGCAGTCCGTCTTTGGCCACGTCGGTGCAAATCACGTGGCGTACGCCCCGCTGCTGGTAGTCGTGGATGAAGTCGATCACATCCAGGGTGCTCTTTTCCTGCCAGCCGTTAATGGCGATGAGTCGGTCGCGGGCGTCGGCCCCGAGGATGATTTTATCGGCTCCGTACTGGTCTAGCCAGCGCATGAAAACTTCCGGTTGCCGCACGGCAATGCTGCCACCCGTCACCTGCTGCGCTCCGGCCTCGAGCACCCTGTGCAGATCCTCATCCGACTGCACCCCGCCCCCAAAGTCGACCGCTAGCGCGGTGTGGGTGGCAATTTGCTTCAGTACATTTAGGTTCACAACAGTTCGTTGCTTCGCCCCGTCGAGGTCCACTAGGTGCAGGCGGCGGATGCCGTGGTCGGCGAAGCGTTGGGCCACCTCCAGGGGGTTGCTGCTGTACTCTTTCTTCTGCTGATAGTCGCCCTGGGTGAGCCGGACGCACTTGCCGCCGATGAGGTCGATGGCGGGGATAATTTCCATAGCTACGCTTTATTTTGTACTTTTCGATTTGTTCACGAAACGATCAGCAATATGACGACAGTTGCAGAGAAACCCAGCAGAAAGAATAAAAAAGCAGAGAGAAAAGCCATTTCGCTCGAGGCTTTCCAGCGCAAATACCTGGATAAAACCACATTCAAGTACGAATGGAACAACGGACGGGTAGAAAAAGAGGAATATATGAAAGCTAACGAACGCTACATCATCAACAACATCATAAGAGAGCACATGAAAACTGCGAGCTTTCGAGAAGGCAATAGTATCATGGGAGAAGCTGATTGCTACCTGAGCGCTCTGGGTACCTACCGCCGTCCGGATGCCGCCTACTTATCTCCGGCCCAGATCAACTTTCCCGAAACGGCGGAGGAAGCCCCGGCGCTGGTCATCGAGGTATCGTCGCCTTCTAACTCGGGGGGGCAGAACATTGCCAAGATGCTAGAGTATTTTAAGGCGGGCACCCAGATAGTCTGGTACATTTACCCCGAGCAGAAGCAGGTTTGGGTGTATATCGACCCAAAAGAAGTAACCATCTGCCACGAAGGAGACGTTTGTTCGGCCGACCCGGCTATTCCGAGATTTAGTATGAACGTCAGCGACGTGTTTTCAAGACCAGTACCGGAAAACGAGTGAGTCTCTTATCCATTCCCTACACTTCTGTCCATGAGCAACCTCATTCGTTTCGTGATATTTTTTTCAGTAGCTTCTCTATCCAGCAAGGCCGTAGCTCAATCCGATACCCTCTCTGTCGACAGCACCCTCACGGTCGGCATTGCCGTGATGCCCCCTTTTGTTATTAAAGACCAAGACAAACTCTGGGACGGGATCAGCGTGCAACTGTGGCGCGAGATGAGTGACGAACTCAACATCGATTATGAATTTCGGGAGGTGCCGCCCGATTCGCTGGTGGCGCAGGTGGCCCGCGGCGATCTCGACCTGGCCCTGCTGGGCACCGTGACCGCCGAAGATGAGCAGCGGGTCGACTTCTCGCACGACTACTTCCAAACCACCCTGGGAATCGCAGGCTCCACCACCCAAAGCATGGGCAGCATCCTGAAGGGTATTTTCACCGAGCGTTTCTTCCGCATTGTGTTGGGTTTGTCAATTTTGTTGCTCATCGTGGGCACGGCGGTGTGGTTGCTGGAGCGCCGCAGCAACGAAGACAACTTCGGGGGTGAACGCCGGTTTTGGCAGGGCATTGGGGCCGGCTTCTGGTGGGCGGGCGTCACCATGACCACCATCGGCTACGGCGACAAGGCTCCCATCACCTTCTGGGGACGGGCGGTGGCCCTGCTGTGGATGGTGATCGCCATGGGGGTCACGGCCAGCCTCACCGCCTCGCTGGTGTCGGCCGTAGGACTGGGTTCGGGTGGCAGCATCAACGTGCCCAACGAACTGCGCTCGATGAAGGTGGGCAGCATCGAGGGCACCGACGCCGCCGAGTACCTGCGCGAGGAGCGCATCAAGTTTCAGCCCTACGACTCGGTGCAGGGCGGACTAAAAGCCGTGCAAGAGGGAGACTTAGAAGCCTTCGCGCACAGCACGCCCGTGCTGCGCTACTGGGTCAACGAAGACAACAGTTTATCGGTGAAGGTAGAGGCCACCGAGGTGCGTCCGCAGCGCTACGCCCTGGTGTTGCCTGCCGACAGTCCGCTGCGGGAGCCCTTCAACCGAGCCTTGCTTGAAACCGTGAACGGCGCCGGTTGGCAGAGCGTGCTAAAGCGGTATGTGCCAAAATAAAATGGTAGCCCAAAAGAAACCAACCTTCCGGAGCAAAATTGTGCGGCATCGTTGCCAAAAAGCGATCCATCTGGTGAGTAGAAGTTATTGATCGACGCCTGTGCGTTTCTTATCATAGTTTTGCAGTTGGTTTCCGGCAGTGAACAAAAACCTCTCTTTTCTGCTTTTAACAAGAGATACACCAACATTTCTAGCAATGAAAATTTCAGCTACGAAGCGACGAAAGCCCACGGAGGGAGCACCGGAACTCAAATGGGTAGATAAAATCACGCACCTGATGGACTCTAAGTTCCGAGTCCCCGGCACGGATTTCCGGTTCGGGCTCGACCCGATTTTGGGTTTGGTGCCTGGCCTGGGTGACGCGGCGTCCTTGGCGGTATCGGGCTCGCTGATCTACTACATGGCCAAGTTTGGCGCTAGCCGCAAGCTGGTGCTGCTGATGATTGGCAACGTGATTCTGGACGCCACCGTTGGTAGTATTCCTATCCTCGGCAATATCTTTGACTTCACCTATAAAGCCAACCAGCGCAACGTGCGCATGCTCAAGCGCTATCACGAAGAGGGTAAGTACCGCGGCAGTGGCAAGGGGGTGCTCGTGAGCGTCGTCGTCATTTTTGTCGGGCTCATCGGACTGGTACTTTACGGTACCTGGGAACTGGCGGAGTACGTTCTTCGGGCGGCCGGAGATCTTGGATAGTATTTAGAGAATATTTATCGGTAATCTCACTTCCCGCAAGCTTCTTTACTCTTTAAGTTGCGTTTGGGTGATTATCCTGGCCGCTTGCGCAAACAAGAACGCTTTCCGGTAGTTGGCTTTGTATACCTTGAACCAATAATCAACTTATACATGAGCACCGATCAATCTTCTGAGATATCCCGAGCCCTAAAGAAAATAACCTACGGCTTTTATATTGTCACCACCCGCAAGTCGAGCGAAGAAATGTCGACCCGAGATAAAGACTTCGTGGCCGCCGGAACGGTAAGTTGGGTGAGTCAGGCTTCGTTTGAGCCCAGTTTGGTCACCATTGCCGTCAAGAAGCAGTCGGATTTGCACGAAACCATTGAGAAGAGCCGTATTTTCGCGGTGAACATTGTTGGAAAGTACAACAAAGACATGCCGGGCCCTTTCGCTAAGGACACTACCGTGAAAGAAAACACCATTAATGGCTTTGCCTATGAGGACGGACAAACGGGGGCTCCTATTCTGAAGGACGTGCCCGCTTACTTTGAGTGCAAAGTGCGCGAAGATATCACCATTGGCGACCACAGCATCTTTGTGAGCGAAGTGGTGGCCGGAGGCGTGCGGGATGCCGAAGCCTTGCCCCTCACCGAGTGGGAAACCGACATGCACTACGGCGGCTAAGAAGTCTTCGCGCTGGTGCTTGCGGAAAACGTTCCGACTCTTCTCCATTATACTTAACTAACCTTAACTGTCTCCCCCTTATGAAAAATGCTATCGCTTACGCAGTACCCGTTCTTTTAGCTTTAACAAGCGCCTGCGGAGGTAACACCGAAACCGTCCAGACTACGGTTGATGCGACTACCCCCGAGCAGATGCCTACCATGAATGTTTCTATTACGGAAGCTTGGGCCACCGACACCGTGATGCAAACTCCCGAATCGGTGCTCTACGATGCCGACAACGACGCAATCTATGTGGCCAACATCGGCGGAATGAACAAGGAAGGGCAAGATGGCGATGGCTTCATTTCAAAACTGTCGCCCGACGGTTCGGTGACCACCCTGAAGTGGGCTACGGGCCTGAACGACCCAAAGGGGATGGGAGTATACGACAACACCTTGTACGTAACCGATATCACCCAAATTGCGGCCATTGATTTAGCCACCGGAGAGGTGAAGGAGAAGTACTCAGTGGAGGGAGCCAGCTTTCTGAACGATATCACGGTCAGCAGCAACGGTACCGTATTTGCCACCGACTCGGATACCGATAAAATTATCCAGTTGCAAGACGGAAAGGTCACCACCTGGATGAGCGATTCTACCCTGCAGCGCCCCAACGGTCTGCTGGCTGAGGATGACCGCATTCTGTTGGCCTCGGCCGGAGGAGGATTTCTGGCCCCCATCAACATGAGCGACAAAAGGGTGGAAGACCACTGGATCGACAACATCCCCTCGGCCGACGGCATTATCAAGACCGAAGACGGCAACTACATCGTTTCTACCTGGCAGGGAGAGGTGCACTACGTGGATCCAGAGAATAATAGCAGCCAGAAACTGCTTGACACCAAAGCCCAAGAGATCAATTCGGCCGACATTGGTTACATTCCCTCGGAAGACCTACTGCTGGTGCCCACCTTCAACGACAACCGCGTGGTGGCGTACAAAGTGACGAAAAACTAGCGGATAACATGATTATCCAAACACCCGTTTGTAGATGGGCTTGCGGTACAAAAACTGCAACCACATCACCGGATACAGCAAAAAGTCAGTCAGAAAGAACGGCGATTTAAACGTGATGTCGTCGATGATGGTGGCGTGAACGCCCGTTTGCACCACTCGATGTCGATGTTCCCAATACTGTAGAAAAAACGGTAGCTTCTTTCCACCGTCCACAAAGTACCATTCTTGGTTGGTTTCACCACTTTCCAGAATGTGACTCTCCCAAAGTTGCTTGAAGACGATAAAATTTAGCTCTAAAGTTACCACATCTCCCTTTTCCGACCCGTCGAAGCGAATCAGCTTCACGGGGGGAAACGGAGGACTTAATTTTTTGAACAAGCTTTGGTCAAACCCCTGAGCCACCGCCCGGCGGCCCTGCTTAACGGGGGTAAAAAAAGTAATGCGCACTAGCTAGCGAATAAGTGTATGCTGATAAACCCGGTTGTCCTCAATAAGTTTGGAAGGTCCTTTGCCCGCAAGCGGCCCAAATGGCCTTCTTATTTGTTAGGCACCTGCACCGAGGCGGGTTCCGTATCCAACTTGCCCACTTCAATTACTGAGCCGCCGTGCATCCGCATCGTGGCTACCTGAAAGTCTTCAGCATTCGCCTTAAAGATATTATCTACGTACTTCTGCGGGTTGCGATCAATGTAGGGAAACCAGGTGCTGTGAATTTGGATCATAATCTTGTGTCCCTTTTTGAACGTATGCAGCACGTCTTGTAGCGGGAAGCTCACGTCGGTGATGCGGTCGGACTCAAAGGGTTCGGGCCGCTCGAAGCTGTTGCGGAAGCGGCCCCGAAACACCTCGCTGCGCACCAGCATCTGGTAGTTGCTCATGCGCAGGTGGTCCTGCATCGTCGGACTGTCTTCGGCGTCGGGCGGCATCACGTCGATGAGTTTCACCACCCAATCGGCGTCGGTGCCCGAGATAGATACTTTTAGCCGGGCCATGATTTCGCCCATCAGCGTGAGGTCTTCTTCTAGCGGCGGCGTCACGAAGGTGAGCACATCGGGACGATGCGCGGCGAAGCGCTGGTCGTCGGTCATGAACTTGCGGGGCGTAAAGGTGATCTTCACGTCTTCGGTGAAGGGCACCGGGTGGGCCGGATCGCTTACGTACTCGAAGGTGAGGCGGTCGTCGGGCTCTTCGTTGATGACTAGCACGTCGGGTTGCAGGGCTTCACCGGTACGAAACGCAAAGGTATAGCGCGGCGCATCAACCGGGGGCCAGGTGTCGAACTTCTTCCATTCTTTTACTCCCGTGTCGTACAAGTAAGCCTCGGGTAGTTGCGGACCAGGACCGCCTGACTGAGGTTCGCCTTTCAGAAAGTGCGTGAAAAACGGATACTCAATTTCTTTCTGGTAGAACGTGGAGATGCTGTCGCCAAAGTAGATGTTGCCCACCGCTTGCTGGCCTTTTTCCTGCGACCAGTCGCCGTGGCTCCAGGGGCCCATCACCAGCATATTGAAGGTGCCCGGGTTGTTGCGCTCTACGGTTTTGTAGATGTTGAGTGGACCGTACAAATCTTCGGCGTCGAACCAGCCGCCCACCGTCATCACGGCGGGCTTGATGTTGCTGAGGTGCGGCAGAATGCTGCGTTCTTGCCAGAAAGCGTCGTAGTTGGGATGCTCCGCCACTTGCTGCCAGAAGAAGTTGTCGGCGTAGTACTTTTCGGAATTCTTGAGCGGCCCCAGGTCCTGGTAGAACTGGTAGGCATCGGGCGTGCCCGCATCCACCATCGTGTACCAGGCCGTGTCGGTAGGAGCCTCGTGCTGCACCCCGAACACCGGAAAGGTCATCCAGTAGCTTTGCAAGAACGCGCCCTGGTGGTGGAAGTCGTCGAAGAAGAAGTCAGAAATAGGAGCCTGGGGCGAGGAAGCCTTCAGCGCCGGGTGGGCGTCCACCGCCCCGGCGATGGTGTAGAAGCCCGGGTAGCTGATGCCCCATTGCCCCACCCGTCCGTTGGTGCGGTTGCCGAGCCGCTTGAGCAGTTCTTCGATGGTGTCGTAGGTATCGGAGCTTTCGTCGATCTCGTCTTCGCTGCTGCGGTTGGGCCGCATGTTGTCATACTGCCCCTCGGAGCGGTAGCGCCCGCGCACGTCTTCGTACACAAAGATGTAGCCGTCGCGCATCAGGTAGGGCGACGGACCCAGGCGGTTCGGAAACTGGTCAGCTCCGTAAGGGGCTACGCTGTAGGGAGTGCGTAGCAGCAGCACCGGGTACTGCTGGGTGGTGTCTTGGGGCAGATACACGTTGGCAAACAACTTGATTCCGTCGCGCATGGTGAAGGTCATCTCCCGCTTCTCGTAGTGCACGCGCACGTAGAGCGAATCGGCGTTTTGGGCGAAAAGTGTAAAGCTAAAAAGCAAGAGTAAGCCGGTGATGCTAGTTTTCATGGGCGTAGATGGTTAGGAGGAAGCAAGATAAGGGGTTAACAGGAAAATGCGCTAGAATAAAATAAGGAAAATTCGTTGTTAGTTCATGAAGAAACGGATTCATGCACTTCCCTTTCTCTTCCGCGAGCACACCATCTACAATTTGCTGTTCACCGCGGTGAGCGCTGATCTGCTGCTGCGCTACGGAGCCATTAGCTACGTATTTATTTTCTGGGTGAAGGTGGTCGGTTTCGCGGGGATTAGCCTCGCCTACTACTGGAGCCGCAAGAAACACCTGTACTTCTTCCACAACCTCGGGCTCAGCACGCGAAGCCTGCTCATTGCATCGTTTATCATAGATACAGCCTTGTCGTTGATCATTTTGGGCACTGCCCACCTTATCGCCTATTGAACACCCTGGAAGTTGATAGTGTAAGTCTTGCCTTTGGCGGTCGGAAGATTCTGACGGACGTGTACCTGAAGTGCGAAACCGGCGACGTGGTTGGGCTGCTGGGGCGCAACGGTTCGGGCAAGTCGAGCCTGATGAAAATCATTTTTGGCACCCTGCGCGGCGAAAGCCAGTCGGTGCGCCTGAACGGCCGCTACGTGGAGCAACTTTTCAAGACTCCGCAAGCTGTCCACTACCTACCGCAGGATGGGTTCGCGATGGACTATCTGACCTTCAACGATCTGGTCAAAACCTTTCGGCTGGAACCTGCTCTTAGTCGCATTCAGGAAGTGGAAGAAACAGGCGCTTACGCAGCCCATAAAATCGGCCAGCTTTCCGGAGGGGTGAAGAAGCTGGCGGAGATCATCACCGTGTTGTATACGCCAGGTGCTTTCGTGCTGCTCGACGAGCCGTTTTCGTATTTGTCGCCGGTGCTAGTGGAAAAGATCATCCCGCACATTCGGTACCAATCCCAAACGAAGGGCATTATCCTCACCGACCACCAGTACCAGAACGTGATGGCCGTTAGCGACCAACGCTACGTGATCACCGACGGTGCGCTGAAGTCTGTAAAGGGCCAACGTGATCTTGAAAAGTACGGATACATTGTTTCTAAAGGAGAGTAGAAGTGCATCTCACAACTGCCTAATCTACTTCCCTTGGCTCAAACTACTCCGTTCGTCCTTTCGTTGTCCCTGTAGCCTCCCGTGTCGTTCGCAGGGCAGGGGCCATTTTTTCAACGAATATCAACCCGCCATGAGTCGAGCGTTTGTAAAAGAGGAAGATCAGGAGGAAGCTCCCTTTATCCCGCCCCGGGCGGCGCTTCCCCCCGGAGCCACCAACTACGTGACCGCCGCTGGCCGACAGCAGTTGCTGGACGAGAGAAAGGAGCTAGAAACCGAAAAAGCCGGGTTGGCCCTAGAAGACGAAGCGGAGCAACGCAAAGCACTGGCGGTGGTCAACGGCAAACTTCAGCTTCTGGCCGAGCGGATCAGTTCAGCGCAGGTGCTGAGCCAACCCGGGTCACCGGACGAGGTGCGCTTCGGAGCGAGGGTAACGCTCAACGTGCTAGGAAAAGGCATCAAACAGCAATTTCAGATTGTGGGAGTGGACGAAGCAGATGTCAACCATCAGAAGATCGCCTTTGTGTCGCCCATTGCCCGGGCCATCACGGGCAAGAAAGTGGGCGAAGTGGCCCAACTGAAACTAGGCAATGAGGTGAGAGCGCTGGAAGTGCTGGAAATTGTTTATTGAAAAACAGCAGAGACTGTTCGTCGCTATCACTGCTTGATGGCCAACTGCCCACGGGCGGCGTCGATTCCTTATGCAACAAATAGGTAGAGTTTAGTATCTTTGATACTGATGAGCGACAAAATTGAGGATACAGAGAAGATTGTTCAGCATTGGTTGGATTCAGCTGACAAGAATTATACAACCATGCAGCATCTGATCGCTTCGAGAGATTACAGTTGGGCTTTATTATGGGACATCTAGTGATTGGGAAGACACTGAAAGCAATCTTTGTGAGTAAAATGTCGCAACATGCTCCCTTCACGCATGATCTACTGAGACTGGCTACGAAAGCCGGACTGGATTTGACCGATGCACAACAGGAATGGCTAGACAAGATAACGACCTTCAACTTGAATGCGAGGTACGATAACTACAAGCAAGATTTTTATAAATTGTGTACCAAAGAGTATACTGACACCTGGATTGGTAGGATCGAAACATTAAAACAATGGTTAAGCAATCAGTTATAAATACAGCTATTAAGTTCGTCAGGCAAATTCCGGTAGACATAAGAGTCAAAAAGGCTTATCTGTTTGGCTCATGTGCTAAAGGGCTAGAGAAGGAAGACAGTGATATAGATATTGCGTTGGTCGTTGAGAGTATGACAGATTTCTTTTCAACTCAAATGCAGTTGATGAGAACCCGGCGAAATGTAGACCTAAGAATCGAGCCGCATCCTATAGACGAATCTGACTTTAGCAGCACAAATCCTTTTGCGGCTGAGATTCAAAAGTCAGGCATTGAAATTCCTACGGATCTTAGTAACGTACGAGAGGTTGTAGTTCGCAATTAAGCCTAATCCCACTGAGCTATCACTGCTTGATCGCCAACTGCCCGCAGGCGGCGTCAATATCCTTACCCCGGCTGCGCCGCACGTTCACCGTCACGCCCTTGCCTTCCAGAAACGCCGCGAACTGATCCAGCCGGTCGGCTTCGGTGTTGGTAAAGTCCGCCTCACTGATCGGATTATACTCGATGATGTTCACCTTGCTGGGCACGCGCTTGGTGAACTCCCACAGCTCGCGGGCATCCTCCAGCGTGTCGTTCACGTTGTGGAACACAATGTACTCCAGCGTGATTTGCGTACCGGTTTTGTCGTAAAAGTAGCTCAGTGACTCGCGCAGCGCTTCCAGCGTATTGCTTTCGTTGATGGGCATAATCTGGCTGCGCTTGGCATCGTTGGCCGCGTGCAGCGACAGCGCCAGGTTGAACTTCACGGCATCATCCCCCAGCCGCTTGATCATCTTGGCAATGCCCGCCGTCGACACCGTGATGCGCCAGGAGGCCATATCCAGCCCCTGCGGCGAGGTGATGTGATCCACCGACTGCAGCACGTTGGCGTAGTTGAGTAGCGGTTCGCCCATGCCCATGTATACCACGTTGGTCAGGGGGCGGTCGTAGCGCTGTTCGGCCTGCTGGCGGATGAGCACCACCTGATCGTAGATTTCGGCTGCGTCGAGGTTGCGCTTGCGCTCCATGTAGCCCGTGGCGCAGAACTTACAACTCAGCGAGCAACCCACCTGCGAAGAGATGCAGGCCGTCATACGCTTCTTGGTCGGAATCAGCACTCCCTCCACCAGGTGGCCATCGTGCAGGCGGAATATAAACTTCACCGTGCCGTCGCTGCTCAGTTGCTGCTCCTGCACCGTCACCGGACGAATCACAAAGTGCGCTTCCAGGCGCTCGCGCAGCGGTTTGGACAAGTTGGTCATCTCCGCAAAGCGGGTCGCCGACCGCTGCCACAGCCACTCCTGGATTTGCTTGGCGCGGAAAGGCTTTTCGCCAATGTCGGTGAGGAACTCCTTGAGTTGGGCCGGGGTGGCTTGGCGGATATCCTGCTTAGTATCTTCTAGGGTGTCGGTTGCTTCTAACACGATCTTTTGGCTCTTGTACTATTTTTTCTTAGGGGGGCTGCGGTGCAATGATTTACTCTGCTTTGCCATCGTCTCCTTCTTAGTCGTTTGTCGCAAACCCTCAAACATTTTGTTCATTGTTCGGACATAGTCTTCTTCATCCTTGAAAAAGCCTTCCTCAATTAGAATAGGGTCAACGTACTCCTTTTCTGGGTTTTTGTTCGTAGTCTTCATAGTCTTCAATCCAGTTTCTACGGCCGCACCGATAGCATGATAATAAATACAATCTATTCTGCTCTAACCTGAAAAACGTATTGTACACCATTCGGTTATGGCGACCTAAAGCCAAGTACTTATTTCTTTTTCCCAGTATTAAGGCAGCGATTGACTTTGATAAAATTCTGAGTGCATCCACAGCTTTTACGTCATGCAGTGAATCGCTGCCGAAGTTGTCACCAAAATGGTCAGCGTGCATAGCAGTCAGCACTACGTAATAATCTTTCTCATTGAATGAGACCGCATTAGGGCGATCCACTCGATTTATCTTAGTATACTTCATTCCTAAGGCATATAGGCAAAAGCCTGGGTCAAATGCCCACCACGCAGTAATTATTAGCTGATTTGTTCCTTTTCTTGATTAACCATAGCGTTTATCTTGACTTGGCATAACAATCATTCGCCCTAACGAAGTTCATTGACTAGATTCTGTTGTGCTTCGCAGTAGATACAACGGATAAGAGAAATTAAGTTCATCGTACACCTCAGATCCGAAACGCTGGTACCAGGGGCGCTGACGGTCTTGCTTCACCACGTAGTTAATGCTCTGGTTGTCGGCAAAAGCCTCAGTCAAAATCTCTACCACGCGCTGGTCGCTGATTGATTCATTTCTTTTCACTGGAATTAAGATATATTTGCTGGACCAATACGCACAAACGCACAGATTAAGTATTCGTTCAAAGTAAGTTATAAATCGTCATTCGGCGGGGCTGCCTAAGCCAAAGCGGTAGCGGCGGGCCGGAATCTCCCTGTTGCGAAGACGAACGTTACGATATATAAGGGTCGCTTTTGCTTTCGACTTGAGGGGATTCCCGTTCCACGGCGGCAGACATTTCCCTTCGCTAGCGCTGCGTGAAATTCTGGAATGACGTTGTGTTTCTGTAATTATTTTTGTCATATACTTAACTAACCTTACCAGCATGAACTACCACGGCAAGAGGTTCAGCGCGGTGAGCAACAGCCCGAACGGAGAGACCTCAGGTGATACGATCTTTACGTACCAGCAGCACGGCAACATCGTGACCGCAGACTACGCCGGTGGAGCCATCGTGCAGGGCCATCTCATAGGCTTGGTTGACGAAGCGGGAAACATTGAGATGCGCTACCACCACGTTAACCACCAAGGAGAGCTGCTCACCGGGATGTGTCACTCCTGGCCCGAACGGATGAGTAACAATAAGATTCGACTCCACGAAACTTGGCAATGGACCTGCGGCGATCAGTCCACCGGAGAATCAGTTATCGAAGAGATATAGCTACTACTTTGAGAAGAATACTACAACGACTCGTCCGCCTCATTGATCAGCTCAACGAAACCGTGGGGCGCGGAGTTGCCTGGCTCACCACCGCCCTGGTGCTGTTGATTGGTTTCGACGTGGCGGCCCGCTACCTGTTCAACACCTCGTCGGCGGGCGTGGTAGAGCTGGAGTGGCACCTGTTCTCGTTCATCTTTCTGCTGGGCGCGGCCTACGCCCTGAAGCACGACCGCCACGTGCGCGTCGACGTGTTTTATCAGAAATTCACCGCAAAACAACAAGCCTGGGTCAACCTGGTGGGCACCCTGCTGTTTCTGCTGCCCTTCTGCTACGTGATCGTGATAGAATCCTGGCAGTTCACGCTCAACGCTTGGAGCATGCACGAAGGCTCGCCCGACCCAGGGGGCTTGCCCGCCCGCTACGTAGTGAAAGCGGCTATTCCGGTGGGCTTCTTACTACTGCTGCTTCAGGCCCTGTCGCTGCTGTTTCAATCGCTGCTCACCCTCACTGATGATGATTGACGTGCTCCCGTTCATCCTGTTTCTATCTATTTTTATCCTGATCCTGTTTGGCTTTCCGGTGGCCTTCACCCTGGGTGGAGTGTCGGTGCTGTTCGGGCTGGCGGTGTTTGGTCCCGACTTCTTCTATCTGCTGGCGCTGCGGGTCTACGGCACCATGAACAACTACGTGCTGCTGGCCGTGCCCCTGTTCATCTACATGGGCATCATGCTCGAGAAATCGGGCCTGGCCGAAAGCCTACTGGAGACGATGGCGCTGCTATTCGGCAAGCTGCGGGGCGGCTTAGCGATCTCGGTAGTGGTGGTAGGCGCGATGCTGGCGGCTTCTACCGGCATCGTGGGGGCTACGGTAATTACTATGGGGTTGATCAGTCTGCCCACCATGCTTAAGCGAGGCTACAGCGCCGAACTGGCCACCGGCACCATTGCGTCGGCGGGCACGCTGGGGCAGATTATTCCGCCCTCGGTGGTGCTGGTGCTGCTGGGCAGCGTGCTCAACGTGCCGGTGGGCGACCTGTTCACCGCCGCGCTCATTCCGGGCTTGGCGCTGGTGGGCGCGTACTTGCTCTACATCGTGGGGGTGGCGGTGGTGACCCCCCACCGGGCCCCCGCCATGCCCGCCGAAGAGGTAGCGGCCTTCCGACGAGGAGGGGTGATGAAGCAGGTGATCGGGGCGTTTGTGCTGCCGTTTTTGCTGATTGTGGCGGTGCTGGGCTCGATCTTTGCCGGTGTTGCTTCTCCCACCGAAGCGGCCGCCGTGGGCGCGCTGGGGGCCGGACTGCTCACCATCTTTCAAGGTAAATTCACATTGCAAGTGTTGAAAGACGTGATGCGCGAGACCACCCACCTCACCTGCATGGTGTTTATCATCCTGGTGGGTGCCACCGCCTTCGCGCTGGTGTTTCGAGGACTGGAGGGTGACCGTTACCTGGTGAGTCTGATCGAGGCGGCCGATCTATCGCCGATGGCGTTTCTGGCCATCGTGATGGTGGTGGTGTTTGTGGCCGGTTTCTTTATTGACTTCATTGAGATCATCTTCATCATCGTGCCGGTGGTGGCCCCCATCTTCGCCGCCATGGGCATCGACCTTATTTGGGTAGGTATTCTGCTGGCCCTGAACCTACAAACCTCGTTCTTGTCGCCCCCGTTTGGTTTTGCGCTGTTCTACCTGAAGGGCGTGGCCCCACCCGAGGTCACCACCCGGCAGTTATACCGGGGCATCGTGCCCTACATCATCATCCAGCTGATCTTTTTGGGGCTGGTGATTGCCTTTCCCGAGATGGTGACGTGGTTGTTGGAGGATTGAATTGAAAGGGGGGATTGTTGACTTATCAATCAGCCTCACCGGTAACTATCAAAGAGGTCAACGTCGCCGAAGGACGTGATTGGCTTCGACAAGCTGGCGATTCTGAACAAGTGGGTTGGGGTTACGCGCTTCCGCGTTCTCTTGTTGGCATATCCGTACCCTTTGGCGTACACCAACCGATCGTTGGCGACAATAGCCACGGAGGCACCCGGAATACTCCACCGCTTCAAAAATGCTTCTACCGTGCGATCCACCTGCTGGATAGAAGTCTGGGCAATGGAAGGAAGTGCAAAAGCAAGCGAGAAGAAAATTGATAGTAGCTTCATAAGACTAAGTAAGGTATATCACCAATTTTACCCTCTTCAAAGCAAGAAAGCAACCCTACTGCTGAAATCCTTACCTACTCACTTTGGAAGCAAACCGCCCCCGAACAGTTATTTCCTATCCATAAACCAAATCACTCGAATCGCGCGATCTCGCGCGAGCATAAAATGCTCGGGTGTCCTATCCGCTAAACCTCCGGCTTACCACCCCCCCCGAAAGCACCACTACACACCCCCTGGCATCCTGCCCCCCGTACCCATCACCTCCCCACCCGGTAGAGGAAGCGCTTGCCTACTACTAGGCGGACTCCCTCCCCCCTGGGCGAGCGGGAGTCCACCCCCCAGGATAGCAGAGGACGACCACCTGGGTGGGCGGGAGAGTCTGACCCTGGTCAGAACACAAAGTTGACTACGGTCAGCATCGAGGGTTGACCCTAGTCAGGATGCGACATCCACCAGGGTCAGCATCGAAAGTTGACTACGGTGAGCAAGAGAGGTTGACTACGGTCGGATAGCAATGCGAGAGAGTGAAGGTTGGTG
The DNA here is from genome assembly GCA_965217305.1 of Cyclobacteriaceae bacterium. Taxonomy (GTDB): domain Bacteria; phylum Bacteroidota; class Bacteroidia; order Cytophagales; family Cyclobacteriaceae; genus Tunicatimonas. The sequence continues at coordinate 817,788 of CBDCHN010000011.1, read as the reverse complement.
CCTTCACCAACCTGGGAGGACGCCAACCGGGGGGGATAGGTAACAGTTTGAGTAAAGGTCAGTGAAGGCACTGACCTGGGAGAGACAACAAAAAAGCCGATCCGCGCAGAGGCGAACCGGCTGATGATCTGTTGGGGAGACGGTGACGAAGCTACCGCTCCACCGTCGTTTACTTCACCACCAACGCGTGCTTGAGGCGGCCGGTGCTCAGCGCCTGGTAGTTGCGGTTGCGCACTTCTAACCAGTGGGGGCCTTTGCCCAGCTTGGCAGGAACCAAAAACACCAGTTCGCCGGGCATGTTGCGGGCAATGTGCTCCACCTTCATGGCTTTTCCCTGGTCGTTGACGGCGTATACTCCCTCGTCGGCCTGCTCGGGGTCGAACTTCAGGTCGGTGCCCTTCAGGCAAGCCATGTTGCCGGGCGTGAGCAGTTCGTTCACCGTGCCGCTGGCCACGTCTTCTAGCTTAGCGGGTTCGGGAGCGTATTCTTTGGCCTTTACGCGCTTCAGGCGGTTCTTGCGGGCCGCCGTTACCAGACCGTCGCCGGGTTGCATCTTGAGGTTAAGCTGGTGTTTGCCCTCGGTGAATACTTCCTGGTCGTCCTCGAACACGCCGCTGATGGTGAAGGAGGTGTTGAGGATAGAGAGTTGCACGCTGCCGCCCTGGCTGATGATGTCGATCATGGCTTTCTCAATGGATGAGTAGGCAGCGTACATTTCCTCTTCAGTCATGGTCTTGCCTTCCTGCGTGGCGATCTTCACAATGTGGTCCAGGCCAAAGGCGGGCACGTCCACCACGCGGGCGGCGCAGTCGAAGGGCTCAGGGGTGAGTTTGTTCAAAAACAGGGCGTACTTGATCATAGGAAAAGGGGTTTAGTGAATCTGTTTCTGCAAAACTATAGGTCGGGCGGGTTCGGTGCCGTAGCCAGTGAACGAAGAAATTACGCGCGTAAGGTTTGTTTAGCTTTTGTGCGATTCCATAGCCCACGGACGGTCGCCGCGCGATTAATCGCGCGGCGACCGTCCGTGGGCTATGGAAGGCATCCCCCCAAAAAAGAAAGCGTGCCCAGCCATCAAGGGCCAAGCACGCTTCTAAAGTTATAGTAATCCTACCTGGCTACTCCAACTGCAAGCGCATCGTCTCTGAGCGGCCCTCTACGGTCATCAACTGCAGGTAGAAGATGCCCGCACTTCTGATCTGGTTCAGGTGCGGGGTCATGTCCACGCGCAAAGCGTTTTGATTATCCACTGCCTTGGAAACCAGAATACGGCCCAGGTTGTCGATCAGCGTGTAGTGCGCGATGGGGTCGGCGGCGTCCGGACTCTGCACCGAGAACGTGCGCGCCACCGGGTTAGGGTAGGCTTGGAAGCTCAGCCCGTCCGGATTAATCTTGGCTCCTTCCAGTCCCTGACCAGTGCGCGCCAGCATACGGCTATCTCCCTCAACCACCCGGATGCTCACTGTCAGCGAGTCGGTTTGCTCTTTCCCTTTGTCGTCTTTCACAATCGCTACGGCGGTCACCTCGTAACTTCCCGGGGCGAAGTCATACGGATTGTAGTTGCCGCGCGGATTGTCACCGGCCAGGGCGTAGGGAGCGTAGTTTTCGCGCTGCACCCGTTCGCCATCAATGTAGAAAACAATGCTGCCTTTGAAGTCTCGCTCAATGGGCACGGCCTCGATGGTGATCGCGGGCAACACGCTTAGGTCCAGCACGTCGCCGTCGTTTAGGGGCGCAATGCTGCGGTTGGCTTCAGCGTTCACCAGCAGCAACTCTCGCAAGTAAAGTGGCTGTACCACGGGCGGGCGGCGGTCTCCCTTCACCGTCAACTTCACCGGCACGGTGGCCGAGGGGTTGAACGGGTCGTTGGTGAGCACGGTAATTTCAGCTTGATACACGCCCGGTTCCAACCCTTCCGAGTCAAAGATGATATCGGCGTTGAGGCGACTGCGGGCCTCCACCGTATCAGCAAAAGGCTCCACAAATACCCAACTGGGCGCGGCAGCGTCGCCGTCGATGAGTTCAAAGTCATCAATGTCGAGGCTAGCTTCGCTGGTTCCTCCGTAATAGCGTACTTCTACCAGGTCTACGTCAGTTTCAAAGGAAATGATGTCCTGAACAAGAAGTTGATCGTCGACGTACAAGTCAAAGGTGCCGTCTACTCGACTATTGACGTATTTTAGATCCACGTAGCCCTCGGGCAGCACGTATCCGGTGAACACGTAACCCGCCGTGGGATCGAAAACCAACAGTCTTCGGTCAGGCTCAATCCGAATGGCTCCGCCAATTGCTGGTCCAGTAACATCCGAAAAACTCGAGGGGAAGATCCGGTACTGCGCCGCTCCGTTCAGCTTCAGCTTCACCGCGAAGCTTGAGAAGGGTTCGTCGCCGCCACGTATGATGGGCGAATACACGCTGTACGTGAAATCGTCGGCCTTGGTGCTGTCGGAGAGCATCCGCAGGTGCTTGCTGCCGCTAAAGGGACTCTCTTCCGAGATTTGCGCCAGGCTGTCGGTAGCAAACCATCCGTTTTGCGTACCCAGCGGCCCCACGTCAAACTCCTCGAAGTCGGTGGCAAACTCCACCACCCGCAGGGCTTCATTCCGGTAAGCGGGCACTCCCGAACCATACATCTCAACGGTATGCGATGCGGCCACCGACGATGCCTCGCTAGAAACACTTGGCGTGCTACTTAACTCAGCCACCGCCGCCTGGCTCTCGGCCACGCGTTCTTCCAGCGAGCGATCAGTCTCGCGGATCACCGTGCGGTAGACGAGCGGTGAGCCACCGCGGTTGGCGATGCTGAGGTTGCGGGTCTTGCGCGCATCGGGTTCCAGCTTCACCGACACCTCGCGGGTGGGGCGAATGCTGGCCACCGGGGCGTAGAATAGCTTGGCCACCGCCGTGGCCGACACCTGCCCGGTCACGCCCGGCTGCGAGGCCGTCCAGGTAGCAATATTCGTAAGTGGCAGGTCGCGCTCCTGCACTTTGATCTGCCGGGTCACGGTGAGCGACTCGCCAGGGGCCAGCTCCTGCCGCACGTTGAACAAGATCACGCCCGACTCGGTGTCGCGCAAGTTGTGCAGGGTGAGCGGAATGTCGCCCACGTTGGTCACCGTGTAGTACAAGCAGGCGGTGCCGCCGGGCAGTACGCCCACCTCGTCGGTGGTGGGGGTGCCTCCCAAGCAAGCTCCATTTACTCCGGCCTTCACGGTATGGCGCAGGCTGATCAGGGTAACCGGCTCTTCGTTGAGCGTCCAGCCCATGTCCTTGAACAAGCCCTTGGTGATGTCGCCTACGCGGTGAATAGATTCGGCAAAGCCAACGCGCGGGCTCATCAACGAGTTGGAGTCTCCAGCGGGGAAGGCTTGCTCGTCCCAGTGCGAGTAGCTAGAGCCCTGGTTCCATTCGCTTGGAGCATAGATCTTGGGTTCTTCACCTCCATATGCTTCCACCGTATTCTCACCGGTCATGAACAGGTCGTTGCTGGTGAGAAACTCGCCCAGTATTTTCGACGAGTCGGGCAACGATAAGATCGCGGTGTCGCCGCTGTTTTCCACGAAATGACTGTAAATAGCAGGACGTGTTCCAAGCCGTACGGTCCCTACCTGCGTAGAGTCATCTACTGACGCTCCCGCTCCAATGAAACCTAGCCCATGCCCCAACTCATGTAGTACAATAGTAACAAAGTCATACTGATCGGAAGAAGTGTTTAAATCAGTACCGTAGTACCAGTCAGTGGTACTATTGAATACGGTGACGATGTCGGGGGTCTCGGCCAAACTATCGGCGATCAACGTAAATATGTCTGCCCCTACCAAAGCATCTGCCAACGCAGAGGGATACCATGTCTCGGCTTTAACATCCGACCCGGGATCGCCAAAGAGAGTGAAATAAGTCGCCGGACGGGCACCACCCAATGCACCCGGAGGCAAGGGTCCGAAACTAGCATCCACCCGAATGGGCACATCAGACACCAGAATCGTAGCCCAGATGTCAACGGCGTACTGAAAGGCGGCTTCGGCTTCGGGGGTGAAGCCGGTGTAGTTCACGATGAACTCGGCGGTTTTAACGGGCGGCACTTCGGCGTCGGCGGCGGTGCGGGCCTGCTGCAACTGGGGCGACTCGGCCAGCATGTGATCGGCATACACCTTGGTGTTCATGATCTCCGGCGAGGCGTAGCAGGTGTCCATCACGCCGGGGCGCATCTTCATTTGCGCCTGGCTGGGGGTGAAGCCCACGGCAAGCAGCAAAGCCACCGTGAGTAGGGGAGCCCACCAACCGCGTTGGCAATAGGCTTGGTTAGTAAAGTGTTTCATGAAAGAGTTAAGGTTAGGTAAAAGTATTTCCGCTCTAAAACTACACTATTTTGCTAAGTTTGCCATGGCTGGGGAACTTTTTAGGAATTTTATGAGCAGCACTACGTTCTCTCCCCAAACCCGTTTATATTGCCTGACCTTATCCAAAGACACTTCAGCAACCTATGAACCTATTCTTCGCCTTTATTATGACGCTACTTTCCGCTGCCGGGGGGTGCCGGGAAGATACTCCTCAAGACAACGCCTTGCTAGGTAAATTCGCTATGGCACAAACCTGCGACGGAGCCACCAACCCCGGTTACACCCTGGAAGTAAGATCGGTCGCCAACGAGCCTGATCAACGCACGCTGGTTAACCTGGGCGGCTACGGGCAGCGGGTGCCCGCCACGGTGCAGGGCGATAGCCTGACGATCATTTTGACTAAGGTGAACACTGGCCTTACGGGACAAGTGGAGTTGTCGGGCACCGGCACGCGGCGCGACGGAGAACTATATATTCAACTCAACGTGCAGGTGCCCGGTCCGCAGGGCTCCACCACCACGAGCCGGTGCGAACTGCGAGGCACCCCGATGGATACATTTTGAAATAAATATTGGTGTTCTATTTGACTTATTCAACCGGGTTTGTACATTGTATTACCTAATGTACTGCCAGACAGTATTTCTATTCTCCTGAAATATTGTCTTTCGTCACTGCTTTCCTGGTTTCACCAACCCCCTTGTTTTCCACTTGGTGAGCCGGTTAGTACGCTTGTATACGCTACGCCACCGTCATTTTCATCCATTGATCACTACTACTTCACCGCACCGCTATCTAGCGAAAAGATTAGTCCTTGGGGCGGCATTCATCTTCTCTGGTTTTTTGTCGCACGCGCAGGAGTCGGATTATTCAGTGTTTAAACCCAACTATCGTTCGGACCAGACGTGGATGGCCCACACCAACCTGCCTCACTCCTTATATGGTCACATTGACCATTTGGCCCGGCAGTGTATCGATGATCGCTCAGTACAAGTAGATAAACTCTCTTCGGTTGAAGACTGGAAAAGGTATTTACAGCAACAGCAGGCCCAACTGAAGGCCCCGTTAGCGAAGTTTGAAAAACACGACCTGAACCCCCAAGCCTGCGGCACCGTCATCAAAGACAACTACACCGTAGAGAAGCTGGTCTTTGAGTCGCACCCGGGTTTTTACGTGACCGCCAGCTTGTTTATACCGTCCGGGAAAGCGTTTCCCTTGCCCGCCGTGTTCTACGCCACCGGTCACTCCCCCACGGCTTTTCGGCGCGACGTGTACCAGATCAGCATCCTGAACCTAGTGGAAAAGGGGTTTGTCGTCTTCACCATCGACCCCATCGGCCAGGGCGAACGAACGCAGTACCTGGACAGCACAACCCACCAATCTAAGATAGGAGGAACAACGCACGAACATTCTTACGCGGGCGGACAGTGTTTCCTGGCGGGCTACTCCATCAACGATTACTTTGTGTGGGACGGCATCCGCGCTCTCGATTACCTGGCCCAACGTCCGGAAGTAGACCCGGCCCGGATTGGCATGACGGGCCGGTCGGGCGGGGGGCAACAAACCGCGGTGCTGGCGGCCGTGGACGAACGGATCTACGCGGCGGCCCCGGAGTGCTACATCACCAACCACCGGCGCCTGTTCGAGTCTATCGGTCCGCAAGACGCCGAACAAAACATCTACGAAGTGCTCAAGCTGGGGCTGGATCACCCTGACTTTCTGAGCGTGCGGGTGCCCAAACCCACGCTAATGGTGACCACCACCGAAGACTTTTTCAGCATTCAGGGAGCTAGGGAAACCTTTGATGAAGTGAAGGACGTGTACCAACGCTTTGGCCAACCGGATCACCTGACCATGGTCGAGTCAACCGGTTTCCACGCCTCGACCCGCCCCAATCGAGAAGCCATGTACCGCTTCTTTCAGAAGCACTTGAATTTACCCGGTGATCCTTCGGACGTTGCGCGGGAGTTGCTATCCTGTGAGGAGCTTCGGATCACTCCCACGGGCCAGGTAGCCACTTCTTATAACAGCAAGTCGGTCTTCGATTTGAACCGACACGTGGCGGAAAACCTGATTGCCCAGCGAGCCATCCAAACCGCCCCGGACTTGATGAAGCGACGGCCCGCTCTGCTGGACAAGGCCTATACGCTGTCGGGGATGGACACCACGCGCACGTTGGGGGCCGCGGTGTTTACCGGGAAGGTTGAAGAGAAAGCGTATCAGATAGAAAAATACTTCCTGGAAAGCAAGGAGGTGGACTATCCCTTGCCCTTCGTGGTCATCAAGTCCACCACCACCCGCCCCCGGGCCACGTTGTTGTACGTGAGTGCGCAGGGCAAGCAAGAGCTGCTGGAAGACCGCGGGCAGATTCAGCGCTATCTGCAACAGGGCTACGCCATTGTGGCGCCCGATCTGATCGGCACGGGAGAGCTGAAGAGCCCGCCCCGGGGCGACGCCTTTATCCAGGGGTACTCGTATAACCTGTGGGTCGGAGCCAACCTGGTGGGTAAGTCCATTGCCGGTTTTCAGGCCAGCGACCTGCACCTTCTGCTACGGTATCTGCAAACCGCTTCCGAGCTGCCGACCGATTCCATAACGGCCGTGGTGAAGGATGAGGCGGTCTCTTCTTATCTGCACTTTGCGCCATTTCATAGGGAAAGTATCCGGAAGACCATTTTGATCAACCCGCTGGTGTCTTACCAAAGCGTTATCAACACCCGGTACTATGATCCTCGGTACCTGTGGACGGCCGTGCCGGGAGCGGTGCAGCACTACGATCTGGAGCAATTGATGGCCAGTCTGGCACCTTCGGAACTCTACCTCATCAACCCGGTGGATGCTGCCGGGGAGCCGTTGGACGAAGCGGTGCTGGCTACCGAATGGAAGCTTCTGAAAGAGGTGTTTGAGGCCCAACGGGCGCAACTTCATATCGAACGGCCAGCATCGGCCAGCAACTTCATCGAGATACGGTAGCGATGACCAGACCCAGCCCTTTGGTTGAAATTGCTCCTCGATCCGGACGATTGTTCGGCTACCAAAAGTTATACGGGCCTCCGTAAGGAGCTTGCCCAACGCGCCGGTTGGTGCCGCCGGAGTCCGGTGCTCATCGACCGGCGGATACGTTTTTCCGAATCTACCACTTTACCTATAACCACATGAAAACTAGTGACCTAAAGTTGCTCCGTCTGGCGGGGCCATCTCCTTACAGGCGGTTCGCCCTGTTCCTACTTCCGATCCTCTTCGCTGCCGCCCCAACCACGATGGCAAATGGCTCCCGAGAAAAAGCAAAAGTGCCCGACCAGCCGGTTATTCAAGTGACCGGGCAAGTAGTCTCCTCAGAAGAACAAGAGGGTATGCCGGGAGTCAACGTAGTGGTCAAGGGAACAGCGACGGGCACGGTGACCGACATCGACGGTCGCTACAGCATTGACGTTCCGAGCCCGGAAGCCGTGCTGGTGTTTAGCTCGGTAGGCTTCGTCTTGCAAGAAGTTACCGTGGGCAACCGAACCACCCTCAACGTCAGCCTGGACCCTGACATCCAGGCGCTGGAAGAGCTGGTGGTGGTGGGCTATGGCACCAAACCGAAAAGAGACCTCACCGGGTCCATCAGTTCGGTTTCGGGAGAAGAACTGAACGAAACCATCTCCGGAAACTTTGTCCAGGCGCTGCAGGGGCGCACGGCCGGGGTGTTTGTCAATGCCAATTCGGGACAGCCCGGCGGCGGGGTTTCGGTGCGCATCCGGGGCATCGGAGGCATCAACAACAGCGAACCCCTCTACGTGGTGGATGGCGTGCAGATGAGCGGCAGCGGTTCTGACTACTACAATCCGCTGGCCAGGATCAACCCGAACGACATTGCCTCGGTAGAAGTGCTCAAGGATGCTTCGTCGGCCGCCATTTACGGGGCGCGCGGCGCCAACGGGGTGGTGCTCATCACGACCAAGCGGGGGCAATCGGGCCAGCCCAAGCTCAGCTATTCCGGCTCCTTTGGGGTGCAGAACCTGGTGAACGCCAGTAATTTCGAGGTGCTCAACGCCCAGCAGTACGCTACCGTGGTGAACCAAACCGTGGTGGGCGACGGGGGCGAGCCGATCTTTGGGGCCGCCTCGGATCAGTATCCCGTCGACTTGTTCCCGGCACCAGGTGCGCTGGGCGAGGGCACCGATTGGTTGGATGAGGTTTTCGTGCAGCATGCTCCCATGCAAGACCATCAGCTTTCGCTGTCGGGAGGCAACGAGGCGCACAAATACTTCTTGTCGCTCAACTACTTCGACCAGGACGGCACATTGCTGGGCACCTCGTTCAAGCGTTACTCTGCCCGCATCAACACGGACAACCAACTGACGGATCACGTCACCGTAGGCAATAGCCTGCTAATCAGCCACACCAACAGCAACACGATCCTGGCGGTTCGCAGTGGGGTGGGAGGGCTTTTGTCTAACACGCTGCTGGCTCCTCCCACTGTTCCGGTATACAACCCCGACGGTAGTTTTGCCGGTCCGCCCACCTCCTTTTATCAGCCCCGCCGGACACCGGTGGCCGACATCCTGGATCCTACCCGGCTAGACGCGCGCACCAGCATGGTGGGGAACATCTACGGGCAGGTCAATTTCCTGAAAGACTTTTCTTTCAGAACCAGCTTATCGTTGAACCTGGGAAGCGAAAAGAACGAGGAGTACACCCCTACCTACGACGAAGGCATTGTTTCCAGTGCGATCACCAGCTTGCGAACCGGCACTTCTACGAGCAGCACCTGGATTCTGAGCAACGTGTTGTCCTATAACAAATCCATCGGAGATCATCACATTTCGGCCCTTGTCGGCACTGAGGCTTTGGAAAACCAGTACGATCTGCTGCGAGGCACGGCCCGCTACACCGACGATGCGATAAAAGTTGTTTCTTCCGAAGGTTCGGAAATCGCCTCTATCGACCAGACCAAAGGCGCGTCTTCGCTGCTTTCTTACTTCGGAAGGGTGTCTTACGACTACGCTTCCAAGTATTACGTGGAGGGGACCATCCGCCGGGATGGCTCTTCTAAGTTCGGGCAAAATTCTCGCTGGGGGGTGTTTCCTTCGGTATCAGGAGCGTACAATATCTCTAACGAGCGGTTCTTTCCCGAAGGTTTGGTCAACAATCTGAAGTTGCGGGTGAGCTACGGCCGGGTAGGCAACGACAACATCGGAGACTTCCGCTTTCTGGCCGGACTACAGAACGTGTTCTACGCTTTCGGGGGCAACGACGGTTCGTTTGCCAACGGATTGGCCATCGATGAACTGGGTAACCCCAACCTGAAGTGGGAAACCTCGGAGCAGATCAACTACGGGATCGACCTGGAAATGTTCGACTCCCGGTTCCTGCTCACGGCCGAGTACTTCGAAACCAACGTATCGGATATGCTACTGGGCTTGCCGATCCCCGCCGTGACTGGCATCAGCGCCAGCGTGGGCAACATCACCCTGGGTGAGATCATTTCTAACGCCGGGTCACTGACCAACCAAGGATTTGAACTAGAGCTGGAGTATCGCGACGTTTTGGGCGACTTTAGCTATTCTGTCGGCGGCAACCTGACAACGTTTAACAACCGGGTGACCGACATCGGCCAGAACGAACAGATCTGGGGCATGACCATCGACGGCAACAACGTGTCGCGAACGGTGGTGGGCAGCAGCTTGGGCGAGTTTTATGGCTACGTGGCCGACGGTATCTTTCAGACGCAGGCCGAGGTGGATGCGGCGAACGCCCTGGGGCAGGATGACATGCCCTACCAGAGCGAAAAAACCGCTCCCGGAGATTTTCGCTACCGCGACCTGGACGGAGACAACATGATCACCGCCGAAGACCGCGCCGTAATCGGAAGTCCCATTCCGGACTTTGTGTACGGGGTGAACCTGAAGTTGGGATACAAAAACCTGGAGCTGTCCCTGTTGTTCACCGGAAGCGAAGGAAACGACATCTACAACGCCAACCGGCGCAACCTGGAAGCATCGGGCCAAACCAACTTCAACAAGTCGGCCGCGGTGCTTGATGCCTGGTCGGGACCCAACACGAGCAACACCATCCCCCGGCGCATCGCCAGTGATCCTAACCTGAACAAGCGCATTTCCAGTGCCTTTGTAGAAGACGGCTCCTACCTGACGCTTCGCAACGTGCAGGTGAATTACCGCTTGCCCCTGGCGTTCGTTTCCAAGGCCAAAATCTCGGATGCGATGGTCTACGTGTCCGCCCAGCGGCTCTTTACGCTCACCAGTTACAGCGGTTTTGATCCCATCATCGGGAACTACCGCGGGAGCAACCTCAACGCGGGTATCGACAACGATTTATATCCTCAGGCCAAGTCATTCCACCTGGGAGTGCGCGTCAACTTTTAATCATCAAAACCTATCGATCATGAAAAATATAGCAGGAATCATCTTTCTTACCTCTTTACTCGTTCTCTCCAACGCTTGCCAGGAAGAATTTCTGGAGCAGGAGTATAAAAACGGACTGGTAGACGCCAACTTCTTCCAAAAGCCGGAACACGCCGAAAAGGCCCTGACGGCCGTGTACGACGTGCTGGGCTTCGAGGGCCAGTACATCCTTACCCGTATTGCGCTGGGCTCGTCGGCGGCCGACGACATTGCCGAGTTGCACGGCGACTTTAGCCGGGTGGGCACCGGCTTTGTTGAACTCGATGGCTACAACTGGCATTCGGCTAGCCGGTATATTATGGACCACTGGTATTCGGGCTACAAAGGAATCAAACGGGCCAACGACGTCATTCATAACGTGGCCGATATTCCGGGGATGGATGCCGAACGGGCGCAGCGGTACGTGGCCGAGGCCAAGGCCCTGCGGGCGCTGTTTTACTACAACCTGGTGACGGTTTTCGGTGACGTCCCGCTGGTGACCACGACGCTCACGCTGGAAGAGTCCCGAACGCTGGAGCGTGCGCCCGCCAGCGACATCTGGAACCAGATCGTTCTCGACCTGAACGAAGCGTTGCCCGTGTTGCCCGACAGCTACGACGAAGGAAACTTAGGCCGGGTCACCAGTGGATTGGTGAACGCGCTGCTCTCGCGGGTGTATCTCTGGACTCAGGATTATGAGAAAGCAGTGCAAGCGGCCAACCGGGTGACGGGCTACGCCCTGGAACCGGTCTACGCGCATCTCTTCAACGGAGTGGCCGAAAGTGGGCAGGAGTCTATCCTGGAGGTGATGAATGCTTCGGGGAGTCCGGTAGAAAACATCTGGCGCACCGAAGGAAGCGAAGTGAACCGCAGCATCTTTCATGGGCCGGTGTTTTCGTGGTCGCACTTTATGCAGCCCGATCGGGAATTTATCGATAATGCGTTTGAGGAAGGAGACCGGCGACGCGGCGACGACGTGCTCTTGGATCAGCGCGAGGGAGATACCTACGACATCAACGGTGACGGAACGATTGACGAAAACGATGAGATTCCGGCCAATCCCCCGGTGGATGCGCACATCCTGAAGTACGTTAAACAGGACGCGGACCTCACTTCAGGAGGCGTTTGGGTAGGCGAATTGCAGACCGTTAACGTTATCATCATGCGCTACGCTGAAGTGCTTCTCAACAAAGCGGAGGCACTGAACGAACTGGGCCAGACCGGCGAAGCCTTGGTGCCTCTTAATCAAGTGCGAGAACGAGCCGGACTACCCCCGGTGACCATCAGCGACCAGGACCAACTGCGGGACGTTATTTTGCGCGAACGGGCCGTGGAATTCAGCTTTGAAGGTCATCGCTTCTTTGATCTCAAGCGGGCCGGAAAGCTGGCTGAGGCGCTGGAGTCACGCGGCTTCGTTGCCGGAAAACACGAGGTGTTTCCTATTCCTCAGACGGAGATAGACCTTACTAACATCACTCAAAATCCCGGATATAATTAGACAATAAAAAGTTCGTACCCGCCCTACGAACTTCCTTACAAAACCTTAATTTGCGGGTAGCCCGTTCCAAGGTTCGTGTCGGTGTATGATTAGCGAACGTGTAACTTGTATTATACTTCATCATTCGGTATTCCTTACTCGATATTCGACATTGAAAAAATATTGAATATCGAGTAAGGAATCATGAATTTCGAAGTACAAAAGCCTATAGAACATCAATGCGCTAATCGCGTACCCGTGTCGACCGGGCCGCGGTGGCACGAACCTTGGGCTATCCGATTTTTCAATCATCATGCAAAAAACACTACGCATCGCTATCCTCGGCTGGTTACTCCCAGTCTGGCTCTTCGCCCAAACCTCCGCCTCAGTGGCTCCCACTCCTCCGATGGGCTGGAACAGTTGGAACTGCTTCCGCGAAAACGTTTCCGAAGACAAGATCAAAGCCATTGCCGACGCTATGGTGGCCTCCGGCATGAAAGACGCAGGCTATGAGTACATTGTCATCGACGATGGCTGGATGACCGACCGGCGCGATAGTACGGGGCACATCATCGTCAACTCCGCTAAGTTTCCCAGTGGTATGAAAGCCCTGGGAGATTACATTCACGGCCTAGGCTTGAAGTTCGGCATCTATTCCGCTCCCGGTCGCCTCACCTGCCAGAAGCTGATGGGCAGCTACGGACACGAGCAAACCGATGCCAACGACTACGCCGCCTGGGGAGTAGACTACCTGAAGTACGACTGGTGCAACTACCCGGGCACGCCCGAGCAAGCTGCCAACACTCCCGCCGAAGATTGCCAACGGGCCTACGAACTGATGCGCGACTGTCTGCAAAATACTGGCCGCCCCATCGTTTATAGTGTGCACAGCACCTGCTCGGGCGAGCGAAGCAAATCGTTCCCCTGGGTAACGGACGTGGCCCACCTGCACCGCTCGGGCGACGACATCAAAGACAACTGGGACCGGATGCTTTACTGCCTGGAAAGCACGGCCGACCTGTGGCCCTACGCGCGTCCGGGCTTCTGGAACGACCCGGATATGCTAGAAGTGGGCAACACCACGCAAGAACGGCTGTGGGGTGGCATTGACAGCACCAAGATGACGACCCTGGAGTACCGTACCCACTTTAGCATGTGGTGCATGGTGGCCGCCCCACTCATTGCGGGCAACGACCTGCGCACCATGAAGGATAGCATCACCCAGATCCTTACCAACCCGGAAATCATAGCGATCAACCAAGACTCGCTAGCGAAACAGGGACGAAGAGTTCGCGATGATGGTGAACTGGAGGTTTGGGTGAAAGAACTGTCGGGAAACCGAAGAGCGGTGGCCTTGCTCAACCGCAGCGACCAGGCGGCCGATATTTCTTTTACCGGAGAGGAGATTGGCTTAACCGGGAAGCGCCGGGTGCGAGACGTGGGGGGCCACCGGGATCTGGGGCATTATGAAGGTGCGTATACCGGAAAAGCAGTTGCCGCGCACGATGCGCTGGTGTTGCTAGTAGAATAAGTACACCATGACTTTCTCTCAAAAACGTTTCTTTGGCGTTGGCATCCTTTTGCTGCTGTATCTTTGTTCAACCACTGCCCACGGTCAGTCGGAGGCGAAGCCCCGCGTGATTGTGACCACCGACGGTGAGTTCGACGACCGCTGTTCTATGGTTCGGTTTCTGCTCTATGCCAACGAGTTCGACGTGCAGGGGATTATCCACTCCAGCTCCAAGTTCCACTGGAAGGGGAACGACACCGTCGCCGCCCATCAGTGGCACGAGACATCCTGGATAGCGGAGCACCTGCGGGCCTACGCGGCGGTGCACTCCAACCTGCTTACGCACGATCCCGCATTTCCCGATCCGGCATACCTTGAGCAACGGGTGTACGAAGGCAACACGGAGTCGGCCGGTGATATGGTCAAGGAAACTCCGGGTTCGAACCGTATCGTCGAGGTGTTGCTTGATCCGGACCCTTCCCCGGTGTGGTTGCAGGCGTGGGGTGGGTCTAACACGATTGCCCGTGCCCTAAAAACCATTGAAGACAAACATCCCGACCGGAAGCAGGAGGTGATGGACAAGGCGCGCCTGTTCCTGATCTTGCTGCAAGATTCAACCTACGAGACGTACATTGCCCCGCATTGGCCCCAGCTAACCACCCTGCTCAGCACGTCGTTTGAGAGCATCGGCTACCCCTGGAAAAAGCGGGTGCCCGAAGCGTACCGCGACTATTATTTGGGCGAATGGATGAATGAGTACTTGTTGTTGAACCACGGCCCCCTGCTAGCTATCTACCACGATCATCTGTACGGGGGTGGCAGAACCAGCGGCGATTTTATTTCTGAGGGCGACTCTCCGGCGTTTATGCATCTGATTCCGAACGGGTTGAGGACCGAGCAGAATCCTGCCTGGGGCGGCTGGGGTGGCCGTTTCTTCTGGGATGACAGTTTATGGCGAAGTGCTCAGGACGATGCCGACCTTTTTAAGACGATCTACCGCTGGATTCCGGACTACCAGCGCGACTTTGCCGCTCGGGCCGACTGGTGCGTTAAACCCTACGCCCACGCCAATCATCCCCCTCGAGTGGCACTGAACGTCGACGAAGACCAGGAGGTACGCCCGGGCGAGCAGCTTCAGCTAAGTGCGGAAGCATCCACCGATCCGGATGGCGACGCGCTCCGCTACGCCTGGTGGCAGTATACCGACGCCGATTCTTACGCCCAAAGCGTCCCGTTGCCGAACGCTAACCAACCAACAATTACGTTTGAGGTCCCCGTCACGGCCCGGGCGGGGGACACGATTCATCTGATCTGCCAGGTGACCGACCAGGGGAAGCCGTCCCTAACCCGGTACCGGCGTTTGGTGCTGCGCGTGAAGTAAGCGTTTCCTCCGGACAATTGATTCAGATTGGCTGGAGCGTCGTCTCGAGCTAGTCACGGAGGGCCACCGCTGGTTTGACCTGGTTCGCATTCTGCTGCGGCAAGTCAATTTAAATGCTATCTTGGAGCAAAATTCGGAATATCAACGTAGCGCTATTGCTCGACGCTGGTTGGCCCCTCTTTTCCGTTTTACTGACTATTGCATGCGTCTTGTTCGTCTTTTTGCGCTGATCTTTTTGAGCCTGTCAGGCTTTCTTTGTTTTCAGCAGCGTGGTTGTGCCCAAACCCGGGAAGCCAATCGCCCTAACATCATCCTGATCTACGCCGATGATCTGGGCTACGGCGACCTGGGCACCTACGGGGCCACCCGGTTTCAGACGCCCCACCTCGATCAACTGGCGGCTGCCGGGATGCGGTTTACCAACTTCGAGGTGGCCCAAGCCGTGTGCAGCGCCTCCCGAGCGGCCATGCTCACCGGGTGTTACTCCAACCGGGTGAGCATCGGCGGTGCCCTCAACCCGCACGCGACCGTGGGGCTCAACCCCGATGAGGAAACCATTGCCGAACTGGTGAAGCGGGCCGGTGACTACCAAACCGCGATGTACGGCAAGTGGCACTTGGGGCACCGGGCTCCTTTCTTACCCACCCAACAGGGTTTCGATGAGTACGTAGGCCTGCCTTACTCGAACGATATGTGGAAGTGGACCTACGACATGCAACTGGCCACCCCGGAAACCCACGCCCGCAAGGCCAGCTACCCCGAGCTGCCGCTCATGGCTCAGGATACCGTATTTAAAACCATTGAAACTCTGGAAGATCAGGCGCAACTGACGATGATCTACACCGAACGGGCGGTCGCTTTCATTAATAAAAATAAAGACCGTCCCTTTTTGCTGTGCGTACCCCACTCGATGCCGCACGTGCCCCTGGCCGTATCGGATAAGTTCAAGGGAAAGAGCGCGCAGGGCTTGTACGGCGACGTGATCATGGAGATCGATTGGTCGGTAGGTGAGATTGTGCGAGCGTTGGCGCAGAACGGTCTGACCGACAACACCTTGGTGATCTTTACCTCGGACAACGGGCCGTGGCTCAACTTTGGTGATCATGCGGGTTCGGCCGGAGGGCTGCGCGAGGGCAAGGGCACTAGCTTTGAGGGCGGACAGCGCGTGCCCTGCATCATGAAGTGGCCCGTTCAGATTCCGGCTGGTACGATCTGCAACCGGTTGGCCGCCACCATCGATTTTTTGCCTACTTTTGCCGATATGCTCAACGTGGCACTGCCGGAGAAGAAAATTGATGGCGTGAGTCTGCTTCCGCTGATGCAGGGCCGGGCTGGGGCCAAACCCCGCGATACGTTCTACTATTATTATCAGGGCAGTGCGCTGGAGGCCGTCAGACGAGACCATTGGAAGCTGGTGTTCCCGCATGAGCACCGCACCTACGAAGGAGTGTTGCCGGGCAGTGGCGGAGTCAACGGCGACACGCACCAGGTGAAAACCGAGTTGGCGCTGTACGACCTGCGCCGCGATCCCGGTGAGCGCTACGACGTGCAAGCGGGCTATCCCGAGGTGGTGCAGATGCTGCAGGAGCTGGCCGAAGAAGCCCGGGAAGATTTGGGCGATGATCTTCTCAATGTTAAAGGAAAAAATGTCCGGGAAGCCGGAAGGATAGACCAATAATTCTTACTTAATAACCACTGACAATGAACCTGAAAAATGCGCTGACTATCAGTATTGCTTATTTGCTTATTGCTGCTGCCGGGTGCAGTCCGAAGTCCGAACCCACTCAAGCCGCCGACCGTCCGTCCCGGCCCAACATCGTCTTTATCATGAGCGATGACCACGCCTACCAGGCCATCAGCGCCTACGGCCACGGCTTGAACGAAACTCCTAACATCGACCGCATCGCGCAGGAAGGCGCGATCTTCACCCGCTCTACGGTCACCAACTCTATTTGCGCCCCAAGTCGGGCGGTGTTGCTCACCGGCAAGCACAGCTTCATCAACGGCAAGGTAGACAACGTGCAGCCCTTTAATTGGGACCAAGATAACTTTCCGAAGTTGTTGCAGGCCAACGGTTACCAAACCGCCCTGATCGGCAAAATCCACCTCGACGGACTGCCGCAGGGCTTCGACTATTCGATGGTGCTGCCCGGACAGGGCCACTACTATAACCCCGACTTCCTGGTGAACGGCGAAAAGAAGCGCTTCGAGGGCTACGTGACCGATATCACCACGGATGAGGCCATGAAGTGGCTCACCGAAACGCGCGACCCGGACAAACCTTTCTGCCTGATGTATCACCAGAAAGCTCCCCACCGCAACTGGCAACCGGCCCCCGAAAACCTCACACTCTACGACGACAAAACCTTTACCCCCCCCGCTAACTACTTCGACGATGCCACCAACTACGCCGGACGGGGCACCGCTGCCAAAGAGCAGGAAATGGAGATCGACGGTCATGCGCAGTGGGGCCACGACTTCAAGATGGTGGTGGACCCCAACGGCGACAGCACGGGCTTTGACCAGGAACTGGACCGCTTCACCGACGAACAGCGCGCGCAGTGGAAGGCGGCCTACGATCCGAAGAACGAAGCCTTCAAGAAAGCCTACGTCCAGAACGGGGAACTGGACTTCGCCGGTGATAATGCCCGGGAAGTGGCCCTATGGAAATACAACCGTTACATCAAAGATTACCTGCGCACAATTAAATCGGTCGACGACGGCGTGGGCGAGGTGCTGGACTACCTGGAAGAAAACGAGCTGGCCGAAAACACCATTGTGGTCTACACCTCCGATCAGGGATTTTACCTGGGCGAGCACGGCTGGTTCGACAAACGCTTTATGTACGAGCAATCGTTTCGTACTCCCCTACTGGTACGCTATCCGAAAGAGGTTGCGGCGGGTACGGAAATCAGCAAGCTGGTGCAAAACCTGGATATGGCGCCTACCCTGCTGGACTACGCGGGCGTGGCTGTGCCCTCTGCCATGCAGGGCAAATCGTTTCGCCAGTTGGTGAGCGGCGAAACCGATCAGTGGCGCGACGCGGTGTACTATACCTACTACGAATACCCTTCGGTGCACATGGTGAAGCGGCACTACGGTGTGGCCACCGACCGCTACAAGCTCATCCACTTCTACTACGATATCGACGAGTGGGAGCTATACGATCTGGAAAAAGACCCCAACGAGATGAACAGCGTCTACGATGACCCCACGTACGCCGAAGTGCAGGAGCAAATGCACCAGCGCCTCACCGAGCTACGCGCGGAGTACGGTGACAGCGATGAGAACGACGAGCGGTTTTTAGCGGCGTATTTGGAGGTGGTGAACAACCGGGGAAAGTAGTTCTCTAACCCAACTCCGCCAGCACGGTGCGGCCGCCCTTAGTTTTGTCGCCTACGCTCACCTTCACCTTGGCCCCCAGCGGAAGAAACACATCGACGCGCATTCTTTGAAAGATAAAAATTGTATATATTATAGTCGTAAAATCGATTTTATAATGAAGCCCACTAAGTCAGAAGAAACCTTGTTGAAACAAGTGCAGGATTTACCTGAAGAAGCGGTACGCCAGATTATTGACTTTGCCCAGTTTCTACGGCAAAAGCAAACTTACAATAACGAGGACGCAGCAGACACCACCTCGATGAGCGTATCTCAGACTGCTCATCTGGAGGCAGAATTTGAGGATTACCAACAGCTTTATCCTCGTACCAACGACCCCGCGATGGAACAATCGTCGCAGGTGGCGACATTGTGGCAGTAAACCGCTTCGCTTTTCGTCATCGGAATAGCCTGCCTTTTCTATCCTAACTCAGCCAGCACTGTGCGGCCGCCCTTGGTTTTGTCGCCTACGCTCACCTTCACCTCGGCCCCCAGCGGAAGAAACACGTCGACACGCGAGCCGAATTTGATGAACCCAAATTCCGCGCCCTGCTGCACCCGGTCGCCCTCGTTGATGTACCACTTGATGCGGCGGGCCATCGCCCCGGCAATCTGCCGAAACAGCACTTCGGGGCCGTCCGGAATCTCCACCACCACCGTGGTGCGCTCGTTGTCGGAGCTCGACTTGGGGTGCCAGGCCACCAAGTACTTACCAGCGTGGTACTTGAAGTACTTCACCACTCCGGCCACCGGACTGCGGTTCACGTGCACGTTGATGGGCGACATAAAAATAGAAATCTGCAAGCGCCGCTCGTGAAAGTATTCTTTTTCTTCGGCCTCTTCGATCACCACTACCTTACCGTCGGCGGGGGCCAGCACCTGCTGCTCGTTGTGGTCGATGACTACCTTGGGGTTGCGGAAGAATTGCAGGATGATAAAGTAGAAAATGATGCTTCCGACGAGCACCCCGTTCTGAAGCAGGTTGTTCTCCGGAAAAAAGTAAACGATGGCTAGGTAAATGGCGGCCAGCACCAGCAAGAGTACTAGCAGTAGGATGCGGCCTTCTTTGTGAATGTTCATATAAATGGGTTAGGGTTGTGCTTATACTACACGAATTTTAGGGTTTTTGTTGCGTTAAAAGCCTGGTTCAGACCAGTAGCGGAAGCGAAAAGCCTTCGACGGCTCAAACGCGTAAAATTCTTACCGGTCTTCAGCAGATCGGACAAGAGTTGGCCGAAATCCAACCCGTTTTGTAAGAGAAACTCAGCGACTAGCGTTGCCCTACACCCCGCTGTAGCAACTAAATCCGCCGTCCACCGGCACCGAGATGCCCGTGACAAAGCGCGAGGCGTCGGAGCACAACCAGATCAGCGTGCCCGCCAGTTCGTTGGGTTCACCAAACCGCCCGAAAGGAGTGTTATCAATAATTTGCTGTCCGCGCTCGGTGAGGCTGCCGTCCTCGTTGGTGAGCAGACGGCGGTTTTGGTCGGCCAGGAAAAAGCCGGGGGCAATGGCGTTCACGCGGATGCCCTCGCCAAACTTCTGGGCCATCTCCACGGCCAGCCAGCGGGTGTAGCCCTCCACCGCCGTTTTGGCCACCGAATAGCCCATCACCCGGGTGATTGCCTGGTAGGCCGCCATCGATGAGATATTAACCACCACTCCCCGCTGCTGCTCAGCCATTACCTGGCCGAACACCTGCGTAGGATAGATGGTACCCATCAGGTTAAGATCAACTACTTTTTGCAAATCAGGAATTTGCAGATCAAAGATGGTTTGCTCGGGTCCGATGGTGGCTCCGGGCTGGTTGCCCCCGGCAGCGTTCACCAGAATGTCAATGGTGCCGAAGGCCTCCAAAATTGTTTCCTTGGCTTCCTGTAGCGACTCAATCTGAAGCACATCCGCGGGAAGGGCAAGGGCTTGTCCGCCCTGGTCTAGCACCTGCTGCACCATGGCCTCAGCTTGCTCCTGTCGCCGACCGAGCACTCCCACCCGGGCTCCGGCCGCGGCCAGCGCCAGCACCATTTCGGTGCCCAGCACCCCGGTGCCGCCGGTCACCACCGCCGTCTTGCCTTCCAAAGAAAAAAGGGTATCGATCATATTGGTTAGAAGTACTCTTTCATGCGCTCAAAGAAGCCTTTGTCGCCCTTGCCTGGCTGTGGTTTAAAGTTGGGCGACTGCCGCAGTTCTTCCAGCATTTGCTTTTCGTCGTTGCTGACTTTCTGGGGCGTCCACACGTTCACGTGAATGAGCTGGTCACCCTTGCCGTAGCCATTAATGTCCTTGATCCCCTTGCCACGCAGGCGCAGAATCTTGCCACTCTGCGTGCCGGGCTCAATCTTGATCTTCACCTTACCGTCTACGGTGGGCACTTCCACGTCGGTGCCCAGCACCGCATCCACAAAACTAAGGTGCAGGTCGTACACGATGTTGCTACCGTCGCGCTTCAGGTCTTCGTCTTCGGCCTCTTCGATCACGATGAGCAGGTCGCCCGGCACTCCGCCCCGCTTGGGCACGTTGCCCTTGCCCGACATGGAAAGCTGAATGCCTTCGCCCACGCCTTCGGGAATCTGCACCGGAATCACCTCTTCTTCCATCAGGCGACCTTCACCGTGGCAGTTGTCGCAGCGCTGACTCACGATTTTTCCTTCACCACTACAGGTGGGGCAGGTGTTGGTCGACACCATTTGCCCGAGCATGGTGTTCACCACCTTACGGGTTTGCCCGGAGCCGTTGCAGGTGGAGCAGGTTTGCAGGGCGGTGCCATTTTTGGCCCCGTTGCCGCCGCACACATCGCAAGAGATGTAGCGCTTTACTTTAATTTTCTTCTCCACGCCGTGGCTCACCTCGTCCAGGGTCAGTTTAAGCTTGATGCGTAAGTTAGAACCCCGGCGTTGGCGCGTGCCCCGGCCACCGCCGCCGAAGAAACTCTCGAAGGCGCTACCGCCGCCGAAGATGTCGCCGAACTGCGAGAAGATATCGTCCATGTTCATGCTGCCACCGCCGAAGCCACCGCCGCCCACGCCCTGGTGACCGAAGCGGTCGTAGCGCTCGCGTTTCTGCGGGTTGCTCAGCACCTCGTAAGCTTCCGCTGCTTCCTTGAACAGGTCTTCTGCTTCGGGATTGTCGGGGTTTTTGTCCGGATGGTACTTGATGGCCGTCTTCCGGTACGCCTTTTTGAGTTCTTCGGGAGTCGCGTTGCGCGATAGTCCTAAAATTTCGTAATAGTCTCTCTTTGCCATGCGCCTATGATCCAATAACTACTTTTGCGTATCGTAACACTTTGTCACCCAAAAAATATCCCTTATCGATCACGTCTACCACTTTTCCCTTCAATTCTTCACTGGGAGCGGGAGTTTGCACGACCGCTTCGTGGTACTCGGGATCGAAGTCGCTGCCTACTTCCACCTCCATCGCTTTTAGTCCCTTCTGAGCGAGTGCCTTAGTAAGCTTGCCGTGGACGAGCTGGATGCCTTCGTACATCGGCGCTACTGCTTCGTTGTCTTTAAAAATCTGTAGCGAACGCTCAAAATCGTCCACCACCGGAATCAATTCGGAGAGTACGCCCTCTCCGGCAGTTTTGATTAGGTCAAGACGCTCCTTAGCGGTGCGCCGTCGGAAGTTTTCAAACTCAGCAAACAAGCGGAGGTACTTGTCCTTAGCGGCACCCACTTCGTTTTTGAGCTGCGTGGCTTCATCCACTTCCTCTTCAACAAGCGGTTCACTCGTTTCCTCTTCAGCATGATCCTCGAGAACTTCATCGGTCATCGACTGTCCGGTCGCCTTTGGTTCTTCTTCGTGGGCTTCGGCCGACGAATCAGTATAATTTTGTGGTTCTTTATTCACGGTTGTTCGACGTTGGTTCTTAAACAAATCACTTTCGCAAGGCGCAACTACTTTGCCAAGCAAAAATACGTGACATTATGACAGTTTTATTGGTGTAGGGTTTGCCACAGCAGGTCTTTGAGCTCCGAAACGTGGTACTGCGTCACCGATGAAATAAACAAGTGCGGGATATCAACGGTGATCTCTTGCTCGAGCGCTTCCATCAGTTCTTCGTCTAATAAGTCGGCTTTAGAGATGGCCAGCAGTCGTTGCTTGTCTAGCATTTCGGGGTTGTATGCCTCCAGTTCGCTCAACAGCGTATTGAAAGTGTCGTTGATATCCGGGGTGTCGGCGGCGATGACGAACAGCAGAATGGCGTTTCGTTCGGCGTGGCGCAGAAAGCGGGTGCCCAAGCCCTTGCCCTCGGCGGCCCCCTCAATGATACCCGGAATGTCGGCCACCACAAACGACTGATAGTCGCGGTAGGCCACCACCCCGAGGTTGGGGGTGAGGGTGGTGAAGGGGTAATCGGCAATTTCGGGGCGCGCGGCCGAGAGCACCGACAGCAGGGTGGACTTGCCCGCGTTGGGGAAGCCGATCAGGCCCACGTCGGCCAGCACCTTGAGTTCCAGAATGAACCACTGCTCTTTGCCGGGCTCGCCGGGCTGCGCGAAGCGCGGCGTCTGCTGCGTAGGCGATTTGAAGTGATCGTTGCCCAAGCCGCCGCGCCCCCCCTCCAGAATAATCACTTCTTGGCCGTCTTCGGTGATCTCGGCCACCACCTCGCCGGTGTCGGCATTCTTGACCAGCGTGCCCAGCGGCACTTCCAGCGTCACGTCGGCCCCCTGCGACCCGCTTTTGCGCTGCTTGGCGCCGTTCTCGCCGCGTTCGGCGATCACGTGCTTTTGGTACTTGAGGTGCAGCAGCGTCCAGAGTTGGGCGTTGCCCCGCAGGATGATGTGTCCGCCCCGGCCGCCGTCGCCACCGTCGGGCCCGCCCTTGGGCACAAACTTCTCGCGCCGCAGGTGCGCCGAGCCCGCTCCGCCCCGCCCCGAGCGGGCCTCAAATTTTACGTAATCAATAAAGTTGACGGCCATGCGCGGGAGGTTAGAGAATGCGGTTTGTTCGGGGACTACGTGCGCCAGTTGTCTACCGCTGCCACGATTTTTTGGAAGATTGTATCAATATCACCCACGCCATCAATTTCGACGTACTTGTTCTGGTCTTCGTAGTAACGAGCGACGGGCAGCGTCTCTTTTCGGTACACTTCCAGGCGGGTGGCGATCTTTTGCTCGTTCTGGTCGTCGGCCCGCCCCGAGGTCTTCCCCCGGTGCAGCAGGCGGCTCACCAGTTCTTCGGTGGGCACCGATAGGGCGATCATCCCGGCGATTCGGCTGTTGTAAGTGCTCAGAAACTGATCCAGGGCCTTGGCCTGCGGAATGGTGCGGGGAAAGCCGTCGAAGACGATTCCTTGCGTGTCCTTCCCCTCTCTCAACTTATCGTCCACCATATCAATCACCAGGTCATCGGGCACCAGCTTGCCCACGTCCATAAAGGTGCGGGCGCGGATGCCCAGCGGAGTGCCTTCACCCAAGTGCTTCCGGAACAAATCGCCGGTAGAAATGTGGGTAAGCTGATAGTGATCGATCAGTTTTTGACTCTGGGTACCTTTTCCGGCACCCGGAGGACCGAACAAAACGAGGTTAAGCATAGTAGATTGATTTGAAAGATTACAAGTTTACGTCGCTTCGCACGGATTACGAAATATAACATGAAAAAAGTAATATTGATCACCGGGGCATCTTCTGGCATTGGAAAAGCCACCGCGCGTCTGCTGTTGCAAGACGGACACACGGTTTACGGAGCCTCCCGGAACACAGAGAAGATGAACGACATCCAACAACTGGGCGTCAAGACAATGGCAATGGACGTGTCAAAAGACGATTTTATGCAAGCGGGAGTTGCCCAGATCATGGACGTGGAGGGCCGTATTGACGCGCTGATCAACAACGCGGGCTACGGCTCCTACGGTGCGCTGGAAGATACCCCGATGGACGAGGCCCGCTACCAGTTTGAGGTCAACGTTTTCGGACTGGCACGGCTTTGCCAGTTGGTGCTTCCAACGATGCGCACCCGGCGGTCGGGCACGATTATTAATATCTCCTCAATCGGCGGTAAGATTGCCGAGCCGCACGGAAGCTGGTACCACGCCACCAAGTTTGCCGTGGAGGGCCTGAGCGACTGCCTGCGATTGGAGTTGTATCAGTTTAACATCAACGTGGTGGTGATTGAGCCGGGCGCGATCAAAACCGAGTGGAACACGATCGCTCGCCAGAACCTGCGCGAAGTGTCCGGCGATACGGCGTACCGGGAACTGGTGAAAAAGCACGCTAATTTTCTAGAGAAAGGCGATAAGCAGGCGTCCGACCCGGTGGTATTGGCCAAAACGATCCGCCGGGCGGTGAACGCGCGCCGTCCTAAAACGCGCTACGCCACGGGCAAAGGAGCCAAGATCATTCTGTTTTTGCAAAAGGTGCTGCCCGACCGCTGGATGGACAAAATGTTCCTGACGATTATTAAGCGAATGGGATGAGGGGAACCATTATGGGTTAGCTGACAACGCATGAATCGACCGCAGATTCCGGCCCAGCCCGTCGTAGTCGAGTCCGTAGCCCACCACAAAATCGTTGGGAATTTCAAAGCCTACGTAATCAAGTTTGACGTCGTGCACCAGGGCCTGGGGTTTAAACAGTAGGGTGGCCACCGCCATGCTGCGCGGTGATTGTTCACTAAACTGCTGCGTCAAATACCGGATGGTGTTGCCGGAGTCTACAATGTCTTCCACAATGATCACGGGGCGGTCACGCAGAGATACTTCCAGTCCGATGAACTCCTTGTGCTGCCCGCTAGACTGCATTTCTTGATACGACTTCACCTTGATGAACGTGACCTCCGACGGAACGCTGATGCAGCGAATCAGGTCGGCGGTGAACACAAAAGCTCCGTTGAGCACGGCCACCAACACCGGCGGGGTGTCGGCATAATCACGATCAATTTGCCGGGCCAGCGCCCGCACCCGTTTCTGAATGGATTGCTCCGAGATAAATTCGTTGAACTCGCGGTCTTTGATGCGCATTCTATAGTTCTTGAAGCAGGTGCCGGTATAGCGCTAGTAGGCTGTCCACGTCGGCGCGGTGCACCCTCTCGTTGGGCGAATGAGCGTAGGCCACCGGCGCGCCCACGAAGCACCAGTCGATGGGGTAGGGAGCTTGCAGCAGTTCGCGCGCATCGCTGGCCCCCGTGGCTTCCACTTCCAACTGAAAGGGAATTTCCGAGACCTCGGCCAAACCGATCACCTGGTTAAGAAATGAACGGCGCGGAATGATGCGGTCGCGCATCGACACCACCGCTCCCTGTCCAGCCACCACTCCGTCAGTAGTCCAGGTCACATCCGAGATTAGGTACTGCGTCACGTTAAACTCTTCGTAAATAAACCGAACCAAGTAGGGCACCGACCCGCCGCCCTGTTCTTCGCCGCAGGTAAACACCAGCAGGCCGTCTTCTAAAGTTTCGGCCAGTTGCAGCGCATTGTACACTCCCAGGCGGTTGTCCAGGTAGCAGGTCTGCACGAAATCGGTGGTTTCCCGAAAATCACAGGCAAAGGTGAGTTCGGTGCCGCGGGCCAGACCACGACCAAATTGGTAGCGCAGTTGCTGCACCTTCTTCGATTCGTAGACGGCCAGTTCGCACTCGACGGGTCCCAGGTGATCGGCTCCTACCAAACGATAACCGTCTTCGGTTTTGGGACTGCCGATGGGAATTAGCTGGTCGTGGTAGCGCACCGTGAAGCCCACGGTGTCCATATGTGCCAGCACGGCGGTACGCGGCTTGCCGAAGGCCAGGATGAGCGAATCGCGCAAATCTTTTCCCTCAATCAGGGTAGGGAGCGAACGCCACTGCGTTTGGTGCTCCCGCACGTAAGCCACAATAAAATTCTTGAGCGCTACCTCGTTACCCGACGGGGCCGGTACTTCGCACAGTTGTTTCAGAAGTTCCATAGGGGGACCCGTCGGGGGGCGGATGCCTTGGCAGTGACTGACTAAAAGGGAAGATCGTCTTCTTCGCCCTCACCGGCCGAGATCACGGGACTCGAGCCGCTCGAAGAGGCCGGAGACGATGCCGGAGCGGAAGAAGTACTCGAACCGGCCGCGGCAGCGTCGTTGGGAGCAGTAGAAGCCCCACCCGCGGGCTGCATGCGCCAGGCCTGCAGCGAGTTGAAGTACTTGGTTTCCCCCTGAGGATCAACCCACTTGCGCCCCTTCAGGTTGAAGCTCACCGTCACGTCTTGACCCACCGCGTAGTTGTCCAGCATATCGCACTTATCCTGGATGCACTCGAACTTCACGTACTCAGGATACTGTGGGTTGTCGGAGTATTCTAAGACAAAATCTCTTTTTCTAAAGGTTTCTTTTATTTGAACCGTATCGGATATTTCCAGCAATTTTCCTTGAACTTCCATAGTGATGATTTATAGGTTGGAATTGAGTAGTTACAAAAATGCCCTTTCCTTTTAATTAAACCAAGTATCCCCCAAGGATTTCCTGGAGAGACCAGTCCACCGCGGAGGGAAAAAAAGAGGTGGCAGGGGGTAAGTTTTAGGCGCATTATCAACATAAAACCTCAAAACGGCGCGTTTGATGGAGACTAGTCCGCTTCGTGAGTTTTTTGGCACCCAGTAAAAACCGGCGGTCGAAGAAGTTAGGTTCAGTTTTTGATTTAATCTAAACCTGAATGCGGACCGCATTCTTGGGTGCCGCGGGGCGGTTTTTTTCTACGAATAAGCAATTGTGTTATGACTATCGACTACATCATTTTGTTCTTCATCTTTCTGTTGGCGCTCACGCTGGTGCTGCTAAAAATTATCAAAGACGAACGATCCAGCAACTCGAACAATGACGGCGGACTGCCCTTCGAGCTAGAACTGCCCGACCTGGATTTGCCCCCGGGCGTAACGCTTCCTATCGACGGCCCCACCCGCAAGAAAGACGAACCGGTATTGGTGTAGTTGCCATATCGCTGGTTCTGCATTCGCTTACCCTTCTGTTTTCTCAGTAAAAATGTTTTACACGAAGAC
Source organism: Cyclobacteriaceae bacterium (assembly GCA_965217305.1). Lineage (GTDB taxonomy): Bacteria > Bacteroidota > Bacteroidia > Cytophagales > Cyclobacteriaceae > Tunicatimonas. The sequence goes on along the minus strand of CBDCHN010000011.1, from coordinate 790,360 downwards.
ACTGAAGAACGTTTTGGTGGTAGGCTATTTGCACGGACCCACAAATTACCAAAACTACTGCTTCTTGCAATAAAAAAGACCGTCTTGGCCAGATTGCCAAGACGGTCTTTTTAAATTTGCCTCGCTGAGGCAGGGCACCTACGAATAAACTTCTTCGCGAGCCTTCTGTGCGGTTTCAGGATACGCCCGCATTTTGTGCTCTCCGATGTCTAGTCCTTCCACTTCTTCTTCCAGAGATACGCGGAGGCCGATGGTGGCTTTCAGCACGTAGAAGATCAGCAGGGAGGCGGCAAAGCAGAAGATGCCGACGGCAACCACGCCAATCAACTGGGTAAGAAACTGCGACACGCCCGCGTTGGCTCCGAAGATGCCTACGGCCAGGGTTCCCCAGATGCCGCACACCAGGTGCACCGAGGTGGCTCCCACCGGATCGTCTAGTTTGGCTCGGTCAAAGGCCACCACGGCCAACACGACCAAGGCTCCGGCAATCAGTCCGATGATGATGGCATCGGTGACACCCATCACGTCGGCCCCGGCAGTGATGCCGACGAGTCCGCCGAGAATGCCGTTGAGCACCATTGTCAAATCGTTAGAGCGCACCACGATGAGCGCGGTGATGAGCGCGCCGATGGCTCCGGCGGCCGCGGCCATCGAGGTGGTGACAAACACCAGGGATACCAGTCCCGGATTGGCGCTCAGCACCGACCCGCCGTTGAAGCCGTACCAGCCGAACCACAGCAGGAACACTCCGATGGTGGCCAGCGGCATGCTGTGTCCGGGAATCGGACGGATTTTTCCGTCGACGTACTTGCCATGACGAGCGCCCAGCAGGATAATCCCCGACAGGGCGGCCCAGCCGCCGACGGAGTGCACCAGGGTGGACCCGGCAAAATCGTAGAAAGCAACGTTGGCCCCGTCGGCGCCCGCAATAAAGCCTGCCTCCAGGAAGCCTCCGCCCCAGTCCCACATGCCCGTGATGGGGTAAACGATACCGACGTAGAGCACGGTGAAAATTAGGAAGCTATTGAGTTTGACGCGTTCGGCCACGGCACCGGAAACAATGGTGGCGGCGGTGGCGGCAAACATGGCCTGGAAGATGAAGTCCGTCCAGTAGGTATAGCCTTCGTTGTAGGCTCCCACATCAGCGCCCTCGGGAGAACTAAGACCGAAGCCCGCGAACCCAAACAAGCCTCCGGCAAAATCCTCGCCCGGATACATCAGGTTAAATCCCCACAGACAGTAGGTCAGTAGCCCAATGGGCAAGATAGTGGCGTTTTTAAAGAGGATGTTGACGGTGTTTTTAGACTGGGTGAGACCAGTTTCCAGGGTAGCGAAACCCAGGTGCATGATGAACACCAGAATGGTGGCGACCATCATCCACAAATTGTTGGTGGTAAACAGTTGTTCCATGAATCAGACGGTTAAAATGGTTACGGTTAAATGAGTAAAAACAGAAGAGCGAGGGTGGTTGACCTCTTTTAGTTAATGGCCCCGGAGCCCTGTTCGCCGTTCCGAATCCGGAACACTTCATCGAGGGTGGAGACAAAGATCTTGCCGTCACCCACCTTGCCGGTTTTACCCGTGCGAATGATGGTGGCGACGGTTTTTTCCAGGAAGTCATCAGAAATAACGATCTCTAATTTGGTGCGGGGGATGTAGCCGGTGTCGTAGGTGGTGCCGCGATAAGTTTGATATTCCTTCTCCAGACCGTGTCCTTTCACGTCGTAAAACGACAAAAAGGTGATGCCGGCCTCGCCTAAGGCTTCCATGACTTCTTCGAACTTGGAGGTGCGAATGATGGCTTCTACTTTTTTCATAAAATGTATGGGGTTTGGTTAGCTTGCGTATGAAATCATTAGATAAACGTACAAATCGGCCTAACTTAATTTGGCGATTCCCCACCGAAAACAAATATAAACACCTAATTAAGGTAAAAAATACATTTGCACCAAAGATTTTCAAAGAAATATCGATTTTTACCGACTTCTGTACAATCAAAGGGTAGTTATACCAAAATATTTCAAACGAACTGCGGCTTATCTTGTACAATTTGTATTAGCACGAGGGCTAAGTTGAGTTGTCAAGAGGTGGATCAAGCGCCTCACTTTTGCGCTAGCACCTGAGCAACGTTAGTGCGATACGCGGCGGCCGCAGGGAGCAGCGCCGCCCCCAGCCCCACCAGCCCACTGCCCAGCAGCAGCCAGCCCTCTTCCGGAATAAGCCGAAGGGCCGTGAGCCCCAACCCGGACTGCGGCATCAACTGCGTGAGCAGGCCAATAAACCCATGACCTAACAACAGCCCCAGCACGCCACCCATCGCTGAAATAATGACGCCTTCTAGCACCATGAGCAGTAAGAGCGTTTTGCGGGAAGCACCCAGCGAGCGCATCACCGCCAGGTCGTACTGCCGCTCGCGAAGCGCGTTGTAGAGCGCAATGAAGGTGCTCAGCGCGGCAATCAAAATGATCACGTAGGCGAAGGCCCGCAGACCATCCACTCCCACTCCCACCAACGCAAACAGGCGGGCCATCTCGAAGGGAGGCGAGGCCGCCTGCAAATTGGTGCGCTGGTTGATGAAGCGGGGCAACTGCACGGCCGCCATCGGGGAGCGGTACTGCAACAGCAGCGCGGTGATCTCCTGCCCTGCTTCGCTCGACGGCTGTCCAGCCCGGGACTGTCCAGTCGGGGGCAGTCCAACCAGGGGCAGTCCAGCCGGGGGCAAACCCCGCCGGGTGATGCTGTCTTGCACAAACCGACTTTCGTGAGCTGCCGAGTCCGCGTGCGCTTCGTGCACCGCCCAGACGCTCTCCACCGCCGTCAGGATGAGGTTGTCCAGCACGCTGCCGGTGGGCTTGAGCACTCCGCTCACGAGAAATGCTTGCTCATCGTGCACGTTGATCCGGTCGTCGGCCAGGCCGTGACTGCTGTGAAACGTATCGCCCGGAGCGAGTTGCAGTTGCTGCGCCACCTGGGCCCCCAGGACTACTTCCAACGGCACTTTCCACCAACTTCCCCGTTGCAGCTCCGCCTCGTATAACTCAGGATAATCATAGTTGGTGCCCACAATGCGGAAGCCCCGGTAGCTGTCGCCCAGCGCCAGTGGGATCATGTTTTTAATGAGGCGGTTACGCTGCAGGGGCCGCACGTCGGCCAGCGAAATGTTGCCGGTGGGGAAATCGGCGTGAAACACGCTGGAGAGGATGATCTGCAGCGGACTCCCCTTGGCCCCCACCACCAGATCAATGCCGCGGCTGTTGCGGGTGAGTGCGTCTTCCACCTGTCGGCTCAGCAACAGCAGCACGGTGATGGTGGCGATGCCCAGGGCCAGCAGCACCACGTTGAGGGCGGTGTTGAGCGGGCGGTGGCGGGCGTAGTTGCTGCTGAGGGTCCACAGGTTCATGGCGCGAGTAGGATTTGTTGCTGAGGCATCTGTGCTTTCAGGCGCTGGTCGTGGGTAGCGATAATGAGGGTGGCTTCGTAGCGTTCGGCCTGCTGCCGCAGCAGATTGAGCACCCGGGCGCAGTTGTCGTCATCCAGGCTGGAAGTAGGTTCGTCGGCCAGGATGACGCGGGGGCGGTTAAGCAGCGCGCGGGCCAGGGCGGCGCGTTGGGCTTCGCCCTGACTCAGCGCGGCGGGCCGGGCGTGACTCCGGTGGGAGAGTTGCAGCGTGGCCAGCGTTTCGGCAACCAGGTCAGGTTGGGCCGGGAGTCCGGCCAAGTACTGCGCCAGTTCCAAATTTTGCGTCACCGACAGCGAAGCGATCAGGTGCGGCCGCTGAAACACCAGCCCGATGGATCGGCTCCGATAGCGGTCGAGCTGGGCTTCGGACAGGGCCGTGAGGTTCTGGTCGCCCACCACGACGTGTCCGGTAGTGGGTTTCAGAAACCCGGCCAGCAGGTGCAGCAGGGTGGTTTTGCCGCTTCCCGAATTGCCCAGCAGCAGGCAGTGCGCTCCCGGGGGCACCTGCCAGTCGGGAAACGCCAGCACGGGGGCGGCCGCCGTGTAGCGAAAGGTGACGCCGGATACGTTAACCATCGAGGGGGGGCTAGGCGAAGAGTGCAGCGGGCTATCGCTCCCGCAAGATGCGTCCTAGAATCATAGCCGCAATGTCGGCTCCGTTAGGGGTGGCGAAGAAGAGCGGCTTTCCCTTGGTGGGGTGCAGAAAAATCCCGTTTCGGTAGTGGTCGAAATCGGCAATGCTGTCGAGGTACACCACCATCTCAACTTCGGGATTGCGGAAGATCAGGCGCTGGTTGGTCAGGTAAAGTTTACCCGGTTCGCTGCTCTTCCAGGCATCATCCGCCAGATGAATGGCGCCGGTGCTTGCGTTGCGCCAGTAGGTGCCGTTGGCCAATTTGTGCCGCAACGTGTCTGGCAAGGGACCAGGAGTGGCTTCGGCACTTCGTGCTCCCTGATGCACGGCTTCTTGGCGGACAGCGTCGCACAGAAAGTGGCAGGTTTCCTGGGGGCGCAACGTGAGGGGCACGAAGATGTGCGGCAGCGCCTCGTTCTCGATCTGCCAGTGCAGGCGATACTTAATCAGTTCGGCACGGCTGCGCTCGTCCCACTGCGGAGTGGCGTTCAGGTGATCGGTCAATACCAACAGTTCTTCTTCCTCGGCAGCACTAAGCGGCTGCTCGGTTACCTCCCCCTTGATGAAACGAATAATAATGTCGGCGGCTTTGCTCTGCTGCACCTGATTCTCCAACGTGGGTGGCAGTTGCAAGCAGTGCCGAAGTTGGTGCAAAAAAGCTAGTTCTTTAGAATGCAAACGCTTGTCTTCCAGCGCCTCGTCTAGACTACGGGCGTACACTTCTTCGCAAATTTGGTGGTTGGCCAGGGCGACCGCCTTGTCACTCAGCCCCAGGAGGCGCTTTAGATGCCGCAGACGCTTGGTTTCTTCGGCATCCAGATGGTTGTCGTCGAAACAGTAGCGTAGGTATTTTTTGTACAAATCGCGCAGTGAGCCGTCGGTGAAATCGCGGAACAGGTTGAGTTCGTAGCGGTCTAAAATGGCCTGCACGTCGGCACCCCGAAGGTCAAGTAACGGCCGCTCGGCCAACAAATTGTTGATTTCGATCAGGGCGTTTTGCTGCTGCTTTTGCCCGGTAACTTTGTTCCAGACCGACACTGGTGTTAGCTTGGCTGGGTAAAATGCTTGGGTTAGGACCATACGATTAAAGAATTGCGTAGACGTTTGGTGAGGCTATCGGACCCTAAATGTAGCAAAGAATTGAATATGCGCCGCGCATTGCCCGTGAAATTGAGCAAATCTCATCCTCTTCGACAAAAATTGTACGCTGCCTGCGTTGTGGTGCCAATGTAGTGGCAGTCAACTCATTATTCTTCCTGCGGCGCTACGCTCGGCAGCCAGGCGGCTACTATCCCCAGCAGCGGGAGAAAAGCGCACAGCTCAAACACGTAGGCAATGCTGGTAACGTCGGCGAGTTTGCCCAACAACGCAGAGCCCAGTCCGCCCATGCCGAAGGCGAAGCCAAAGAACAAGCCGGAGATCATACCCACTTTGCCGGGCATCAGCTCTTGGGCGTAGACTAAAATTGCCGGAAAGGCCGAAGAAAGGGCTAGTCCGATGAAAACGGACAAGGTAACCGTCCAAAACAAATCAACGTAGGGCAGCAGCAGGGTGAACGGAGCAATGCCCAGGATAGAAAACCAGATCACGTACTTGCGCCCGAAGCGGTCGCCCAGCGGTCCGCCAATCAGGGTGCCCACGGCCACCGCGGCCAAAAAGATGAACAAGTACACCTGCGACTGCTGCACCGACACGGCAAACTTATCGATCAAAAAGAAGGTAAAGTAGCTGGTGAGACTAACCAGGTAGAAGTATTTGGAGAAGATAAGCACCAGCAACAACCCAATGGTGATGTTCACCGTGCGCCGCGGCAGCTGCGAAGTGGTTGCTTCGGTCGACGGGGGGCGGCTTTTTCTTTGCTGAAGATTCTCCCGATACCAACCGGCCACTCGGGTAAGCACGATCATGGCCAGCACCGCGGCCAGCCCGAACCAGCCTACGTAGCCCTGTCCGTAGGGAATGATAATGATCGCCGCCAGCAGCGGACCAATGGCCCCGCCCGCGTTGCCGCCAATCTGAAAGATAGACTGCGCCAGCCCCCGCTTGCCGCCCGAGGCCAGATAGGCCACCCGCGACGACTCGGGGTGAAACACCGCCGAACCCATGCCCACCAAGCCCACCGCCAGCAGGATGAAGGCGTAGTGCGCCGCCTGCGCCAGTAGCAGCAGCCCCGCCAGCGAAAACACCATACCTACCACCAGCGAGTAGGGGCGGGGCCTTTGGTCGGTGACGTAGCCCACCACTGGTTGCAACAGCGAAGCGGTGAGCTGAAAGGCCAGCGTGATCAGTCCGATTTGGGTGAAGGTAAGTTGATAATTGTCTTTGAGGAGCGGATAGATGGCCGGAATCACCGACTGCATGGTGTCGTTGAGCAGATGCGCCAGACTGATGGCGAACAGGATGGGCAGCACGGTTTTTTGCCCTACTTCTTTTGGGGCGGGAGCGGTGATTGCCCCGGATGATTTTCGCATAATTCAATCGTGAAGCGCAAAAATATCGAATATCGAGCAAGGAATGATGAATGAGGAAGTAAATACTTATTTTTAGCCCAGTCATTTACCTTATCGCGTGCCCCAAAAACAAGATATCCCGAGTACAAACTCGTACGCTGGAATAACAGAATGGCTTCAGTCGGTACTAGCCACCGGTTACCTGAGCCTAATTGTGATTGGTATGGTATACGAGGCATTGTACTACCGGGCGTTTGGCATCAACATTTTTGAGTATGCCGAAATATTGGATTTCCTGCTGGTGCCATTTCGTCGCCCAATCACCCTGATAATGCTTCTGATGATATTCGTTGCCGGTTACGGCGGCTACCGCTTCGATCTGTTCTTAGAGCGCGACTACCCCCGGGTGCATATGTACGTGAACACGGGGTTCACCCGCTATTCGTGGTTCAAGCGTTACCGGATGATTGCCTATACACTGGCTGTGTTGATGCTCATTGGACTCACCGCCTGGGCCCTGGGGGTTGAGACGAGCAAGAAACTCAGAGCCAGCAGCCGGACCGATACGCTAATCAAGTATGTCTTGCCCTCCGAGCCTGTTTTCCGGGGAACAATAGTCCGTAGAGTTTTTAGGGCAGATTAAATTAAAAAGGCGGAAGTCTAGTTTTGGTTTTGCGAAACGACAAAACGAAGACTTTCCACCTATGAATGTAAAAACACTCACAGCACTAATATTGGATAAAATGCCAGACATTGGCAAGTGGCAGAAGAACTTTATGATTCATTTGATGCCTTTACTATTGACTATTCGCGGTCGCCATAACTTTGAGAACCTGTCGCGTTACGGTTCTTTCAACGAAGCCACTTACCGGGTGCGCTACGAAAGCGAGTTTGCCTTCGAGCACTTCAACGAGGAGTTAATCTTATCGTTGCCCGAAGAGGAACGCATCATTGCCTTTGACCCCAGCTATCTACCCAAGAGTGGTAAGCATACACCAGGGGCCAGCTACTTTTGGTCAGGCTGCGCCAACGCCACCAAGTACGGCCTTGAGATCAGCGGCTTTGCCAGCGTAGGATTAGAAAGTCGTACGGCCATGCACCTGTATGCCAAGCAAACCATTGGACAAGACCGCTACGATTCGCTACTAGACTATTATGCTGGCTTGGTGGCAGATCAGACGGATACTTTGAAAGCGATCTCTTCTACCATTGTAGCGGATGGCTATTTTTGGAGAGAGCCGTTTGTTAACACAGTCACCGCACAGGGATTCACACTTATCAGTAAGTTGCCTAGCAACGCAGTGCTACAGTATCCTTGTCTAGGGCCACAGCCCAAACGCAGAGGCAGACCGTCCAAATACGAAGGGCGAGTAGATCGGCTCAGACTCAATCCGGCCCACTTCACCCCGTGCCTGATTGAAGACAACGCGGTAGCTTATGAAGGAAAGATCTATGTGAGAGCATTGCATCGGCTAGTGAAGTGTGTCATCGTGCATATCACCAAAAAAGATGGCACCTTGAGAGCCGAAGCCTTCTTTGCTACTGATCCCACGATGGATGGGACTAAAGTGCTGGAATGCTATCGCTTGCGTTTCCAGATTGAGTTCCTTTACCGAGATGCCAAACAGCATACTGGCCTGACGGAGTGCCAAGCGCGTAGCGAGCAAAAGATACACACCCACGTAAATGCTAGTTTAACGGCTGTATCACTGGCCAAAGCAGCACACGCCTGGCCGCAAACAGCACAAGAAAGAAAAACGTTTTCCCTTTCAAGCATTAAAACCCAATATTGCAATGAACATCTGTTGCATAGATTTTTTAGCGAGTTCGGAATAGTCCCCGAACCTTACCAAAATTCGCCGCAGTACCAAGCATTATACAACTACGGCTGCATTACCGCTTGAAACTCTACAGACTATTGGGGGAAAGAAAATCGGAAAAAATGGGAGCTACTTTTTTTTGATGGACAATAGCGCCAAAATTCATATCATCCCCATCGATTCGCACATTCAGGAAATTCAACCGATCCTATGATCCCCCGCGAAACCATCGACGAAATCAAGGCCCGGGCCGACCTGCTGGAGGTGGTGGGCGACTACGTGAACCTGAAAAAATCGGGCAGCAACTACCGCGGACTGAGTCCCTTCAACCAGGAGCGCACTCCTTCGTTTTACGTGGTACCGTCCAAAGGGTTCTTCAAAGATTTTAGCTCAGGCAAAGCGGGCGACGCCATCACCTTCTTGATGGAGGTGGAAGGGATGAACTACCTGGAAGCCATCAAGCATCTGGCCAAAAAGTACGGCATCGAGATCGCCGAAGAAGCCCCTACCGACGAGCAACTGCTGGCGCAGAACGAGCGCGAGAGTCTGTTCATCGTCATGAAGTTTGCCAACGCCTACTTTCAGCAAATGCTGTGGGAAAACGAGGAGGGGCAATCCATCGGACTTTCTTATTTCAAAGAGCGCGGCTTTAGTGAAGAAACCATCCGGGAGTTCGGGTTGGGCTATAGTCTTGATCAGTGGGACGGGCTGCTTAAGGAAGCCACCGCTAAGGGGCACAACCCAACGCTGCTGGAGAAAGCCGGATTGGTGGTGAAGAAGGAGGCGGAAGCAGGCAAAGAAGAGCGCACCTACGATCGCTTTCGGGGGCGGGTGATGTTTCCGGTGCACAACATCTCAGGGCGGGTGCTGGCCTTTGGTGCGCGCATCTTGGGCAATAAAAGTGAGAAAATTGCGAAATATATCAACTCGCCCGAGACGCCGATCTACCACAAGAGCGACGTGCTCTACGGGCTCTATCAGGCCAAGCAGTTTATCCGCCAGGAAGACACCTGCTACCTGGTGGAGGGCTACACCGACGTGATCTCGCTCTACCAGGCGGGCATCAAAAACGTGGTGGCCTCGTCGGGTACCTCGCTCACTCACGAGCAGATTCGCCTCATCGCGCGCTACACCAAAAATGTGACGGTGCTCTTCGACGGCGACGCGGCCGGACTCAAGGCCTCGTTTCGGGGCATCGATATGCTGCTGGAGGGCGGGCTCAATGTGCGGGCGGTGGTGCTGCCCGAGGGCGAAGACCCCGACACCCTGGCCCGCCAGCTGCGCACCACCGAGTTGCGCGACTACCTCACCGAACACCAGGAAGACTTTATCGCCTTCAAAACAACCATTTTCCAGAGGGAGGCGCAGTCGGATCCTATTCGGCAGGCCGAACTGATCCGCGAGGTGGTGGGCAGCATCGCCAAGGTGCCCGACCCCATACAGCGGCAGGTGTACGTGAAGACTACCAGCCAGCGCCTCGACATGGACGAGGCCGTGCTGTTTGCCGAACTCAACAAAATTCACCTCCAGCAGCAGCGAAGCGAAGCGCGGCGGGCCTCCCAAAATTCGCCGTCCGAAGCGTTTCCCGGAATAAGCCCCGCCGAATCAGTCAACGACGGTACCCCGCCCAACCTGCCCGAACCCGCCGCCGAGGTGGGCCGTCCGCCGGTCTACTACAAAGAGAAGGGCGTGACCCGCCTGCTGGTGCTCTACGGCGACTACCCGGTGGACGAAGAAACAAAGGTCTGTGACTACATTTTCTCGGAACTGGAAGACATCACTTTGCAGACGGAGATGTACGCGCAAATTTTCGCCCGCTACCGCGCGCTGACCGAGCAGGGGGTGGCGGTGACTGAGGAGCGTCTGATCGGCGAAGGCGATGAAGTCATTGCCCAGGAAGTGATTGACATGGTGGTGGACCACTACGTGCTGAGCGAAAACTGGGAGCTGCGCTACAAAATCCATGTGCCCCAGGAGAAAGACGTGCTGCACCAGGTGATCGAGCGGGGCATTCTGGAGCTGAAGTACGTTTACCTGAACCAGTTGCTGCAAGAAACCAGGCAGGGGCTGCTCAACGAACCGGACGAAGCCGCTCAGCTAAAAATCTTGCAGAACCACCAGTTGCTTAAAAAAACCCAAATGGAAATCGCCGAGCAGTTGGGCATTGTGGTGTCGTAGTGTTTTGAGGGGCGTATCCCTAGATTATTACAAAATTCCGGAAGTTCTCCCTTGTGATTAATCCCCTCAAGATACCTCAAAATCAGGGTAGTCTTGTCCACTTGACGTGGCCCGATAATCATAATAGCCTTACCTCGGCCAATTTTTGATGGTACCTGTGCTGCAAGTGTCAATACTAGGGCGTGTTGACAATCAAACTTGAACGGCGATTTTGGCGTGCTTCCGGCTTTGCCCTGCGTTACTTTCGGCAGCCGATGCTTCAGCATCGCCCTTCTCAAGTGCCTTGATCAAGCCAAAATCACACTCAAAATCCCTCGTTAGTCTGAATGTCAACACGCCCAGGCTCTTTGACCCCCGGAAGAACAGCCGCAGCAGCTGGAAGCGCTGGGCCAAACAGTAACTTCACGAAACACGCACTGCTTCCTTGGCTCGGCAAACAATTCACCAAGCGCCGCGTTGACTACGGCATGCCTAAACCCTTAAAAATTGCCGTGTTTGATATCAATGGCACGCTGTATCGCAAGAAATCCAAAGAAGAGTTTTTCCGGTTTATCTGCTTTCGCAACAGCTACAAATTGGTAGATATTTACTACCTGCTGCTCTTCAAACTGCTGGGCTCCCTGCGCCTGGTGAACCAAACTCAGTTCAAAGAGAACTTTTTTAACTACCTGAACCGCCTGCCGCCCGAGCAGGTGAAGCAGTACGCTGCTGAGTACTGGTCGATTGAGTACCCGCGCTATTTTAACGAAAAACTACTGAAGCGGGTGGACGAACTGCGCCAGGAAGGCGTCAAGATATTCTGCATCAGCGGCGGACTCGACGTGTACATGGACCCGCTGTACGAACTGTTTCCGGTGGATGCGCACCTCAGCACCCGGGTTCGGTACAAGAATGATACCTACAAAATTGTGGGAGAGGCCTGCAAAGACGAAGTGAAAATCCGGCGGCTGGAAGAGCATCTGGACGGGCAACCCTACGAAATTGTGGAGGCCTATTCAGATGATGAGGAAGCCATCCTCGAAAAAGCCAAGCAAGCTTACGTGGTGAAGAAAGACGGAGAAGTAACCCCTCTTTGAGAATAGCTTGTGGGCGCGTTCCGACCATTTGACGCAGTAACGGGTCATTAACCACAACCTACTCGCCGAAGTAGGTGGGCTCTGGCAACCCGAAAACTTTGCTTGCCATCGGTAGCTACTCTGACCGCCGCGAAGAAAACAAACTTTTAATCCGGCTGAACATCCGCTTCTCAAAGTTCCAGAAGAACCGAAACTGCCCGAACACAAAGCCGTAGGCCAGCAACAGCACTTGGTAGGCGGGCAAAACGGTAAGGAGATAAAACGGAATACGAATCCAGGGCGAAGTTTGGGCGGTGATGCCCGCCAGGTCGTACAGCGGCTGCTTGATGAACAGCACCGAAAACCCGGTGCAGGCAAACACGATCAGAATCAAAATTACTTGTCCGACGCTGGTCACTCCCCAGCGTTCCTTTAGTTTCTCGAGCATGGGCCGTTAGGTGAGCGATGAGAACGCTTGCCACCCGGCTTCGTCGGGCAGCGGGGCCGATAGCCGCAGCGGCGTCTTCTTCACCGGGTGAACAAATGACAAGTGGCGGGCGTGCAGGCTGATGCTGGCATCAGAATTGGGTTTAGCAAAACCGTACTTCAGATCGCCCCGAATGGGGCACCCGATGGCGGCCAGTTGCACCCGAATTTGGTGCGGTCGGCCGGTACTTGGTTTCACTTCCAACAAAAACGAGTCTTTCGATTGCAACAATAATTGATACGACAGTTCGGCCCGTTTGCTGTCGGCTCCCGCTTGCGTACGCGCCTTGGCCTTGTTCTTCTTCGAATCTTTGGTGAGCCAGTGCGCAAGCGTTTCGGCATCGGTGGGCGGCGCCTGCCCGACCAGGGCCCAGTAGGTTTTCTCTACGTCGCGCGTCTGAAACAGGGCGCTCATCCGGGCCAGCGCCTTTGAGGTGCGGGCCAGCACCACCACCCCACTCACCGGCCGGTCGAGCCGGTGCACCACGCCCAAAAACACGTCGCCCGGTTTGTTATACTTCTCCTTGATGTACGCCTTTCCCAGTTCCACCAGCGGCACGTCACCCGTGTGGTCGCCCTGCACCAGCAGGCCCGCCGGTTTGTTCACCACCAGCAGGTGGTTGTCTTCGTAGAGGATTTGCGCAGCAGTTAAAGACACGGAATGCAATAGATGAGAAGAAATAGAAGAGCCGTCATTTTCAGACTGATGCAGTTGAAGTAACCCGTAAGGACGGTGGAGACACCGCCCTGGAAAGTGAAGTTGAAACATTTCGTTTTATCCACCAAGCAGGTCATCCTGTCCATCCTGAACAAATCTCGTCAATCCTGATCAAAATTCGGAGGTAAAGTGAAACCGGATGTCCGGGAAGTTATCCTGCACCATCTGCAACCACGCCTTGGTTTCGGCCATAAACACGTACTTGCCGTCCTTGTCTTTGGCGATGTAGCGTTCCTTAGAAGCAATGAACTCCTTGAGCTTCTTGGGGTTGTCGCTGTGAATCCAGCAGGCTTTGTAGAGGTTCACGCCGTGAAAGGAGCAACTGGCGTTGTATTCGTGCTTCAGGCGGTGCTGAATCACCTCAAACTGCAACGCCCCCACGGTGCCTACCACCTTGCGCGAGCCCAGTTCGTAGGTAAACAGCTGCGCTACGCCCTCGTCCATAAGTTGCCGCAGTCCCTTGTCGAGCTGCTTGGTTTTCATGGCGTCCTGGTTCACCACCTCCTTGAACAGCTCGGGCGAAAAACTGGGAATACCCACAAAGTGACCGGTTTCCCCTTCGGTGAGCGTGTCGCCGATCTTCAGGTTGCCGGTGTCGTACAGTCCCACAATGTCGCCCGGAAAAGCTTCGTCGATAATCTCTTTGTCCTGCGCCATAAAGGCGGTAGCGCTCGAGAACTTGAAGTTTTTGTTGAGGCGCACGTGGTGGTAGTTCTTGTTGCGCTCAAATTTGCCCGAGCACACCCGCACGAAGGCAATGCGGTTGCGGTGGCGCGGGTCGATGTTTGCGTGAATCTTGAACACAAAACCCGAAAACGCTTCTTCGTCGGGCTTCACCTCCCGCTCGTCGGTGCGGCGGCTCTTGGGGGCGGGAGCAATCTTCACAAAGGTATCCAGCATCTCCTGCACGCCAAAGTTATTCACCGCGCTGCCAAAAAACACCGGGGCAATCTCGCCCCGCAGGTAGGCTTGCATGTCGAAGGTAGGGTACACGCCGGTGATCAGCTCTTCGTCTTCGCGCAGCTGCCGGGCGTAGCTTTCGCCCACCAAGCGGTCTAGTTCTTTACTGTGAATGTCGTCAATGCGCACGCTTTCGTCGTGCAATTTCTGCTTGCTAGGCTGAAACAGCAGCAAACTCTGGTTGTAGAGACTGTACACTCCCTTGAAGTTCTTACCCATGCCGATGGGCCAGCTCAGCGGCCGCACTTTGATATCGAGCTTGGCTTCGATGTCTTCCAACAGATCGTAGGGGTCTCTTCCTTCGCGGTCGAGCTTGTTGATGAAGGCGATCACCGGAGTGTTGCGCATGCGGCACACTTCCATCAGCTTTTCGGTTTGGATCTCCACCCCCTTCACGCAGTCGATCACCATCACCACGCTGTCGACGGCCGTGAGGGTGCGGTAGGTATCTTCGGCAAAATCCTGGTGACCGGGAGTATCAAGCAGGTTGATCTTGACGGGGTCGCCGCCGTTTTTGTACATAAAGCCCATCACGGAAGTGGCCACCGAGATGCCGCGCTGCTTCTCAATTTCCATGAAGTCGGAGGTGGCGTGCTGGGTGATTTTGTTTGATTTAACGGCCCCGGCCGTCTGGATGGCTCCACCGAACAGCAGGAGTTTTTCGGTGAGTGTAGTTTTGCCCGCATCGGGGTGGCTAATGATGCCAAAGGTACGTCGTTTGGCGATTTCTTCGGTGATGTTGCTCATGGTTGGGTGAGGGTACACTATCAGAGAGGGTACGCGAATTGAAGGAAATTAGTTTCCTGGATACTAGTTGCTGGTTACTGGATGCTGGCGGCCGCCGCACGGATGATCTTTTAGATGGCTAAGATGCTAGGAAAAATGAGAGGTTCAAAATATTTACAATGTACAAGCATCCAGCCGCTAGTAGCCAGTTCCCATCATCTAATCCAGTTTCGCCAGTTTGATCGGATACACTTCGGTGCGCAGCCAGACGTGGCCGGTGGTGTAGGGATCGTTGCCCAGATAGCGATGCAGGTCCTCAGCGTTGTCGAAACGTACGTACAGCGTAGAACCAATCATTTTTCCTTCCGGATTCAGCAGGGCTCCTCCTTCAATCAGGTGCCCATCTTTCTTGAGGCGGCGGGCTAGGGCCAGGTGCGCTTCCCGCACTTTCATGCGACGTTCCAGCGCACCTTCGTCCGTACCGTCGTAAGCGATTACTAAAAACTCCATGATAACTTTCTGTTCCAGAGCGTAAAATTACGGATTATTTTTGCCTACCACCTGTTCAAGCTCTTTTTTATGCCCTGTTGAGCCGGTACCAGGTCCATCCACCCGGCACTAATACCTAGCGAAGCGGTAGAAAAGCGCGATAAGGTAGCCTCACCCGACAGTGCCAAGAAACCGAGTTTAAAGCGAAATCCACCCACTAGACTGGCCTGTCCGTGGGCCGTTCTGATCTCAATAGGATCGGTGAGATTGACCAACGTGAGGCGCCGATTGTTCGAATCGGTGGCGTTTTCAGGATTGTAGTAGGGAATCGTGGCCATCCCATAGGTACCCGTTAGGTTTAGGGTGGTGACGGAGTGCGCGTAACGCAGTCCCCCGTACACGCTAACCAGCGTGAATTCTCGCGATACCAGGGCGTTCACGTTCCACGCCTGCACCCGAAAGTCAGCGCCTTGCCCACTGTAGTCGGCATCGGTCACCGAGGGCCCCTGGTAGTTGGTGTTGCCCTGGGTAGAGTCGGCGAAGGTGGAGCCAGTTGGGGCTTCCGGCAGGATGGTAGGCAATACAAGAGAAGCGCTAGTGCTACTGTAGGCGGCGGCCAGCGAAAAGCTCACCGGCAACTGGCGCAGGTAAGGCACCCACTGCTTGATATCGTGTTTGAGTCCTACTCCCAGCAGACCGCCGTAGTCGACCGTTACTTCATCCCGTAAAATTTCGGTCGTAGGCAAAAACCGGATCATTACCTCAGTGCCCATCGGCACGCCCACGTTCAGCTGCATGGCGGGAGTGAGGGGGTTGAATGCCAGATCAAGACCGTCGGGCAGCACCAGTTCTGCCACCGTGGCCTTCTCCTCAAAGCCCGAAACCGGGTTTTCGTAGGTCACCACCTTCCGAATGGTTTCTTGTTTTTGATCTTCGGTAGCGCCAAACACGGTGGGTGCCTGGCTGAATTTATACTGCCATACTTCGGTGATCGTCCGTCCGTCTACCTCCCGGGTGGCAGGCACGTTGAATCCGAGGGCATCTAAGCTGAAAGTCCGTTCGGCTTTCGGGATATACGCGGCATTACCCACCAGTTTGAGTTCGAAACGTTTGGGCTTCAGCGGGGCGGCCGCGTTTACCCAACCGGCGTTGAGATTAGCGCCGGTCGACTTGCCCAGCGGAGCGGCGTAGGCACCGAGCAGGGTGGTGGCGTCGTCGGCTCCGGCCCGTATAAAAGCGTTGACGTCCGATTGGGCAAACGAAACGGCTGAGGCACTGGTCACAACCGCCGCGGCCAACAGGTTTTTATAAAAAATTCGTTTCACGATTGAGTACGTTTGGTGGTGATTCTTCGACCGTCAAACATACCGCCATAAGCGCATTGAAAAGGTGAAAAATGCGCCGGATGCGCGGGGATGTACTGATTGTTAGCAAATAAACGACTTAGGGTACCTCTTTGAAAAACGGATAAACGGGTTGCGCAGATCCGGCTCGACCGGTTCAAAACCTTAGGTTGCTCCCCGCGTTCTAAAAGTTGCAGTGTTGCTACAACTTTGACGGCTCAACAGCTATTACCGCGCCTTTTTATGAACGTAGAAAAAATAGACTTCTCGCAAACCAACGCCTTCACCCCGCTTTTCTTAGATTATCTCGCTCAAAAAGAGACGCTTCGCGATTTTTACCATCGCCCACCCCAACGAACTAGCTTCGCTGAGCAACTCACTGAAAAACAACTCATCCCTGAGGTGCGAAACGACTTGGTTAGGGTGCTCAAAGAGCAATACCAGGGGCTGGAAACCACCCAAGTCGTACGAGAAAACATTGACGCTCTGGAGCACGATCAAACCTACACCATCACCACCGGTCACCAGCTCAATATCTTCTCGGGTCCGCTGTTCTTCATCTATAAGCTGGTGACGACGATCAACGCGTGTCGGCAACTCAGCGAACAGTATCCTGACCACTGCTTTGTACCCGTCTACTGGATGGCTTCCGAAGACCATGACTTTGCTGAGATCAATCATTTTCACTTGTTTGGACAGCGTTACGAGTGGAACACCGAGCAGCAGGGCGCCGTGGGGCGGTTCAAGCCGGACGGCATCGACCAAGTGCTTTCATCGCTGCCCGAAGCGGCGCCGCTGTTTGAGAAAGCCTACCGCGAGCACGATACCCTGGCGGCCGCCACCCGCTGCTACGTGAACGAACTCTTCGGCGCTCGGGGACTGCTGGTGCTCGACGCCGATGATGCTACCTTGAAACGTCACTTCGTGCCCGCGATGCAGGACGATGCGCTGAATCAATCGGCGCAGCAGCTAGTGGAAGAAGCATCGCAGCGCCTGGATGAACTGGGCTACCGCACGCAGGTGCATCCCCGGCCCATCAACCTGTTCTATCTCACCAACCAACAGCGTGAGCGACTGGTGCGCGATGAAGATGGTTTTGCGGTGAACGACACCGACCAGCGCTTTTCGGAAGAAGAACTAAGGCAAGCAATGGAAACACATCCCGAGCAGTTTAGTCCCAACGTGGTTTTGCGCCCCCTGTACCAAGAAATGATCCTGCCCAATTTGGGATACGTGGGCGGGCCGGGCGAGTTGGCCTATTGGTTGCAACTCAAGCCCGTGTTTGATCACTATCAGGTGCCATTTCCTATTCTACTGCCCCGCAATTTTGCGTTGGTGGTGAGCAAATCCAACGCGAAGAAGTTGCAAAAAGTAGGATTAGAAGCGGCTGAATTGTTTCAGGATACTGATACGCTTATTAAGGACTTTGTAGAGAACCATGCTGACGCCTCATTATCGCTCGACGAACAGAAGGCGGCGTTGGCCAAAGTGTACGAGCAAGTAGAAGAAAAAGTGCTGGCCGTAGACGGTAGCCTGAAGGGATTTATCGGGGCCGAATCGAGCAAGGCGTTTAAAAGCTTAGAAAATATAGAAAAACGACTCAAAAAAGCTGAGGAACAGAAACAAGAAACGGCGGTTGGGCAACTGGAGTCGCTCAAGGAAAAGCTTTTTCCCGAAGGAGGCTTACAGGAGCGGCACGAAAACTTGCTGACGTATCACATTAACAATCCGCAGTTCATTGATGAACTGTCAGAAAAATTTGATCCGTTTGATTTGCGGTTCAACGTGTTGATCGAGGAGTAAATGAGTTGATAGAGAAAACTATTGGCTTCAACAACCTTTGTTCGGGTGACAAAATCTCAGCTACGTCAGGATTACCGGGCTCGTCGCGCAGCGCTTTCGGAAATAGCGTACCGGCAGAAGAACCAGCAGCTCGTCGAACGGCTGTTGGCGGCCCATGATTTTGCGGGCACCGTGCACTGCTTTCTGCCGAACGAACGGCAGCGGGAGGTAGACACCTGGCCGATTGTTCGACGCCTGTGGACGATGCCCGGCGTACGCGTGTTGGCTCCTCGCTGCGGTGACACTGACAATACGCTTTCGCACCACGACTTGTGTCCGGAGACCCCACTAGAGAATAACCGCTGGGGCATTCCTGAACCGGTTGGTGGCCAGGAGTGCCCGGCATCGAGCATTGATTGGGTACTGGTGCCGCTGCTGGCTTTCGACCGGCGGGGCCACCGGGTGGGCTACGGAAAAGGTTTCTACGACCGCTTTCTGGCCGGGTGCCGTTCGGATGCTCGGAAGATTGGCCTATCGCTGTTTGCTCCGGTAGTCGCTATTGATGATATTGGCAGTCAAGACGTTGCCCTGGATGCGGTGGTGACGCCCGACCGGGTGTGGACGTTTAGCAAAACCCAGGGCATAACCAACGCTAACTAATCTTTTGACATGAACCTACGCATTGGCTACGGCTACGACGTGCACCAACTGGAAGTAGGCCGAGAGTTTTGGCTGGGAGGCGTGCGCCTGGAACACACGCACGGTGCTAAGGGCCACTCCGACGCCGACGTGCTCATTCACGCCATCTGCGACGCGCTGCTGGGCGCGGCCAACCTGCGCGACATTGGACACCACTTTCCGGACACCGATCCGCAGTACAAGGGCATTGATAGCAAGCTACTGCTGCGCGAAGTGATGCAACTGCTGCGGCAGCATGGCTACGAATTAGGGAACGTAGACGCCACGGTGTGCCTGGAGGTGCCGAAGGTAAACCCGCACATTCCGGCCATGCAGGCGTGCCTGGCCGAGGTGATGGGCGTGCCGGAGGGAGATATTTCGCTGAAGGCCACCACTTCCGAAAAAATGGGTTTCGTAGGTCGAAAGGAGGGAGTGGCGGCGCACGCAGTGGTGCTGGTGCATCGGAATTGAACCATGGGCCGATCCATCACCGAATTTTAGTACCGCTTAGGGATAATAGACGGGTAGTTGAAGAACTGGCCTGCTGAATTTCAACCGAAACAGCAATCTCAGCGTCGGGAAATGCCAGAGAAACCGTCCCATCGTTAGGACCGACCGCATCGGTAAAGATGATGTAGTCATCCGGATCACTGGCATCCTGAAAGCCAATGAACCAGTTGGTGATGGAAAAGGTCGGCAGGGTAGTGGCCGGACTGCCCGAACGAACCGATAAGGTGGTGTTATCGACTTTTTCGACCAAAAGGGTGAAAGGATCAATTGCGGTAGTTCCGTAAATGCCTTCGACCTGGTACTCACCCATCAACTGGCTCATCAGCTGCGCGGCATCTGTCTCCTCTGAAGGGGCTTCATCTTCGCTGCAAGCGGTCCCTAGCAGTAGGGTGGTCATTAGCAGGGCTATAGAAATTCGCTTGCCTGTCAAAAAATAGTGGACTGCTTTCATGAGTATCAAAAAAATAGCTGCTTTTAGATCGCGCGCAAATATCCCTCTCCCGGTGGATGATTGCAAACAAATATCTCGCGTATTTTTATTCCCCTTAAAAAGCAGTTGCTTTCCGAACAGAAAGCGAAATTTTGACCAATCATCGAGGGCAAAAACTGTTATGATACCATGAACCCTGTACAACTCATTGAAACCGGCGACGGCTCGCACAGTCTGCTCAACGTAGCGATGAATGAGACCTATCACTCTCGACACGGCGCGCTGCGGGAGTCGGAACACGTGTTTATTCGGCACGGGTTGCACGCTTGGATAGACCAGCATCCTACGGCCACGGCGGTGCGTATCCTGGAGGTTGGTTTCGGCACCGGTCTCAATGCCATTCTCACCGGGCGCGAAGCCCGCGCACAGAATGGTTTATCATTCCACTACACCACGCTCGAGCCGCATCCGCTGGATGAAGAGACCATTGATAGCCTCAACTACTTGGCGCTGCTCAACGATCCTACCTTGGCTCCCCACTTCGCCGCCCTGCATCGGGCTCCGTGGGAAGCAGACCAGCCGCTGCTGGATAATTTTGTGCTGCACAAGACCAAAAGCACGCTGCAGGATTTTCCGGCTAGGCCCGATGCCTACGATTTGATCTACTTCGATGCCTTTGCCCCCAACAAACAGCCCGGACTGTGGACGCTGCCGGTGCTGCAAGGGGTGGCTACACGGATGGCTCCCGGAGCGATTTTCGTCACCTACTCGGCCAAGGGGCAGCTCAAACGCGACTTGAAATCGCTCGGTCTGCTGGTAGAAATCCTGGAGGGTCCGCCCGGCAAGGCCGAGATGGTGCGCGCCCGGAAGTCTTGATCGTTTTAGGAAGTAGCGCCGGTCTGCTATATTGCCGCCTCATTGACCAGGGTCGCGCTTGAAAAAAATTATTGGCTATTTAAGAGAGCACCTGCGGGATGATTTTCATCCGGGCTACTACGCCGCGGTGGGCGTATTTTTGACCGTGACCATCGCGCTCAACTACCACTACGATTTTGAGGATAGCGTCATCGACGCCTACTACGGGCGAAGCATCCGGGCGTTTTACTATTTTTTGCTCTACGCCTTTGCCTACTATAGTACTGTACTGATTTACAATTGCTTTCGGGGCCACTGGCAGTGGTGGACTACGCCGGGCTTCTGGCTGCGCAGTTTGTTCGGACTGGCCGTGCTGAGCTTCGACAAATCGTTTCACTACCACAATTACTTTATCCAAACCTATTTGCCGCCCGAAACGTGGCGCTACAGCATCAGCTTTGCCAAGCAGTTGATGGGACTGTTCACCGCGCTGCTGCCTCTGTACCTGTTCTATCGCTGGGTAGACCATCGGGTAGGAAGTTTTTACGGATTGACCCTTCAGGGCTTTGATCCCAAACCCTACGCCTTGATGCTGCTTCTGATGGTACCCCTCATTGCGCTTGCCTCGTTCGATGCGGGGTTCTTACGAACGTATCCTCGCTACGTGGAAAACGACATTGCCTCACTTCTTAACCTGCCCGACTGGATTCCGGCGATGGCCTACGAACTGGCCTACGGCTGGGACTTTGTGTCGATCGAGTTGCTGTTTCGAGGCTACCTGGTGCTGGGCATGGCGGTGGTGCTGGGGCGGGCCGCGGTGGTGCCGATGGTGGTTACCTACGCTTTTTTGCACTTCGGCAAACCGGCGGGGGAAACGATCAGTTCTGTCTTTGGCGGTTATATTCTGGGAGTGATTGCCTACCAGAGCCGCTCGGTGTTCGGCGGCGTGCTCATTCACGTGGGGGTGGCGTGGCTGATGGAACTGGCCGCGTATGCACAAAAGGAATTTAATTCATAATATTGCCCCCGGATTGCCGTAGTATCACTAACCTTTGCGCGGGCTAGTGAACTTAGCCCGTCATACCTCAACGTTCGGTATTTTTGAATATCGAACGCTGAATAAGGAATGATGAAGTTTGAAGTGAAAAAGCCCACGTCTGAGTTTACTCTACTTTACGTACCGCAATTCAATTGCCATAGCACCGCCCATTCAAAGCACTGAGCAGACTGCTCAGCCTCATTTTTGCCAACGCACCATCGATTAATCTTTCCCTTATGAAATCACTCGTTATTGTTTTAATGGCACTTGTCGTCTCCACATTGGGGCACGCTCAAGATACTTCTTCGAGCACGGCTACACCCTCTCCTTCGACCACCGTCCGTCCGGCCCCTCCCGGAGCGGAGCCCAATTTGCCCGGCACCTTGGTGATGGATTTTGGTTTTAACTTTCTGCAGAACGCTCCTGATAACACGGGTCTGCGGTTCTGGAAATCGAAGGGAGTCGGTATATCGTATTTGTACGATATGCCCATCGGAGAGTCAAAGTTTTCGTTTCATCCGGGGTTGGGAGTAGGGTTCGAGAGCTACGCTTTTAGGCAGAACGTGACGGTACAGTATCCGCTGGGAGCTGACAGTGCCAGGATCGTTGCCCTGGATGCCAACGAATATCAGAACGTGATCAAGTCGAAGCTGATGACGCACTACGTAGACGTGCCGTTAGAATTCAGGTTCTACACCAAAGAGAACCAGCGGGGTCTAATGGTAGCCCTGGGCGGCAAAATAGGCTACCTGTTTAGCTCCTACACCAAAATCAAGTACGAAGCGCAGGGAGAAAGACGCACCGAGCAGTTACGGCAGGATTTCAACCTGAATCCCTTGCGCTACGGAGCGACCGCCCGCTTAGGTTTCCGGGGCATTCATCTGCACGGTCAGTACATGTTTTCTGACCTGTTTCAATCGGAGGGACCCGGGGGTAATAATTGGAAGGTTGGCCTGTCCATCGCTCTGTTTTAACTAAAAAAGGCCGAACGATTATGTTTCGTCCGGCCTTTTGGAAAGATTGAAGAGCAATTTTCAGTGGCTCTACCGCACGATCATGGTTTTCTGGTGCACTTCGCTGCCCTGCTGCACGCTCACTACGTATACTCCGGTGGCCAGTCGCGCTCGAGGCTGGATCATGAATCCTTGCTGGCTTAGCATATCCGTTTCCAGCACCTGCTGCATAAAGGGCTTTCCGAACATATCCAGCAGTTTGAAGGTCACTGTGCTATTGGGCCGGAGGCCGGTTACTTTTAGCTTCGCTTGACCCTGCGGAGCGGGATTCGGGTACAGGTTCACTTCTACAAATCCGGCCACAAACCCCGCGTTGATCCACTCCACGCTGATCTTGTCCGAATGCTCGAACGCTCCGTCAAAGTCCACCTGCTTAAGTTGGTAATAAGAGATTCCCGATACCGGCATCTGATCCACGAACTCGTAGCGGATCACCTCCACGGTGTTGCCGTTGCCGGCCACTTCCCCGATTTTCTTAAAGTTGATGCCATCCACCGAGCGCTGCACCTCAAAGTAGTCGTTGTTGATCTCCGTGGCGGTTTCCCATACCAGTTGCACGGTTTGCTCCTGAGCGTCGGCCGTGAAGCTGATTAGTTCTACGGGCAGTTGGTTACTCTGAGAAGTGGATCCTAGCGTGAAGTACTGCTGGCTGAGGTTGGCCAAGGCGCTGCTACGAAAGGTTCCGTAACTTTCGTCGCCAGATAACATGGTGTTGCCTCGGTTTTTCCACTTACTCGTTCCGTCCCACTGCAACACCCGTAGGTTGTCGCGTTCGGTGGGTACGGGTGATACTTTGCTCTTATCGTCCCATCGCAGGTGCACGTGGGCACTCCTACCGCTGGGTTCCAGTAGCGACCAGTATTCTAACTGGCTAATTACTTGAATAGTAGGATCATCCCGATCGGTGCTCAAGTCATCATTGTTAAGGCCGTCGTTGCTGGGGTCATGGCTGAAATATTCGGCCTGCCAAGTGCCCGCCCCGTCTGGGTTTGAGAGGGCAATGTTGCCCCAGCGCCCGTCTTTGCCCACCGGGAAGTGCAACAAACCGCCCGCGCCACTGGCAATGTCGCGGTGTAGAGTTCCGTTTACATAGGAAGTTGCTTTCCCTTGACTGGTGGTAGCCGTTGTCCGAAGCTTGAAGGTGGCGTTCGGGGTGATCAAGCCTTCGGTGAGGACGAGGGCCTTGGCCACATCTACGTTGTTAGCGAGCGTTGCTCCGGCACTGTTGTTAATCTCCAACTGGTGGAAGTAGTCGTTTACCCCAGCAATGTTGCCGGTTACCGTTTGAGGCGTGGTGCCGCCCAGCACGAAGAGCGCCGTACCGCTGCCACCGGTGAAGATGCCCCCGCCGTGGGTCAGATCGCCCAACAGTGTCACTTTTCCGGTTGTACCCCCGTTGAATGTTCCAGCGCTTAGTATCAAATCTTCACGGACAATGTCGTTGCCGCCGTTTTGCGCCCGGTAAGTTCCGCCATTAATATTGAGATTCTGCTGGTGGTCGATGTTGCCGCTACCGGTTTCAAAAGAGCCACTCGTCACGTAGGTATCGCCCTGGATGGTGACATTGATATTGTTTTCGTTTCGCAGCACCGGTCCGTCGACAATCATATCATCACAAACCACCACGTTGTTGGCTGGCAAGATGCGAGCACTGGTGCCCGTGAAGCGCACCCGGTTGACCGTGGGCATACTGGCGAGCACATTGTAATTGCTGTTGCCGCTGTACTCAAGCGTACCCTGTCCACAGTCAAAAAAAGTGCTTCCCTGCTTCAGTCCCAGCGAGGCGTCGTTCTCTACTCTTAGCGTCCCTTGCCCACTCAGTTGCCCCAGGCTGTGGATGCTGGTGCTGGCCAGATCAAGCGTGGCGGTGGACCGAATTTCGGTTTGGTAGAAGCGAACGTTCTCTTGGTTAAACGTTAGCGTGTGAGCAGCATCTACCACCACAATAGCTCCGTTGGGGATTCCTCCGGGAGGGTTGGTATCGTAAATAGCCGCATCCACGTTGCCACTCTGTATGGTGGTATAGATAGGTATTTGATCAGGAATGGCCAAATCAATCCCGGCAAAATAATCGCCTGAGATGCCTTGGTCGGTAACTCCATCAAAGGCAAACTTCAGGGTATTGGCAATGTCGTCTACCATGCCGGAAGTCTTCGTGATATTGGCGGCTGCGTTGTTATCGCTTAGCAAGACGGCAGTGATGTAGTCGGCTTCGGTGTAATCCGGATCCTCTACCCGCACTAGATCTTCTTGATCGTACTCCAGAATAAGGTTTCCTTTGAAACTGGTGCTGATGTTGTCAGCGTCGATGGTCCAGTAATACTGCAGCACGTTCGCCCTATCGTCTAGGGTAGTGTTGTCGCTCAGGTGGGTTTTATTCGCATCTGAGTTGATAGTGGGGTGCATTTCGTTAACGGGGGCTATTCGAATACTTCCGGCAGTGTTGCCGAAAGAATAGCTACCATCCGAGGAAAGGTCTATTCGCACAGGAGTATAATTTCCTTGCCCAATGGGGAAGAGGAAATCGGCCGTGCGGTTGGCGGCGAAGAACTTTTGCACTCCAAAGTCAAAGGCCGAGTTATTGGTTTCAATCATGTTGTTATCGCCAAATGGATTGACGGCCTCAATCTCGGCATTGGTGGTCAGGCTCAACAGGTTGCTTCCGATGTTGAACACTCCTTTTGACAGACGAAGCTCATTCTGTAGGGTAAAGCTGTAGCCATCTCCTTCGGGCACCGCCACTCCGGCGCTGTTGTCGATGGTGACTCGTCCCAGAGAACTGTTCCCGGCTGACGAGCGCCGCAGTTCTTGCTGAGCCGTGCCGACGAAAGAAATCCCATCACCGTTGGCACCGCTGGCATGTGCACCGTCGATGATCAGGTCACCAGCCAGGGCTACCGTGTTGCCCCCATCATTGAGTGTGCCCGAAGCGATAGTGAGATCGTTTGCTACGCCGATGACGGTAGTCACCGGATTGGTCAGCGTTAGCAAGCCCGCGCTGGTCTTGGTCAAATTGTGGAAGTTAGCCTTTCCGTTGATCACCTGCACCGCGCTTCCGTTGAAAACAGTTTCGTTCCCGCTGGCCGTAAAGTTGTCGTCTACGTTCATGTTGCCCAGCAAGGTGAGCGTCAGGCCGTTGGCATCCAGCGTTGAGTTGCTTTGAATAGTTAAGTCTCCCGCAATGGTAAGTGCCTTGTCCACAATGCGCGCTGGGGTACTGCGGTGGTCATTGATAACTACGTCGTTCAGCGGGATGCTAGCATCAATGCCTACGTTGTCCTGGTCGGCCGGGGTAAAATTATTGGTGCCGTCCGGCTGCGTCGGCTGCCCACCGATATGGATGGTGGAGCCGGTGAGATTATAAGAGTCAGGGTCTAAAATCAGCGCGGCCACAGTAGGGTTGTTGCCATTTTGCTGGTAGATGGTGAAGTCACCTCCGGTGAGGGTGAACTCGCTGCCCGCGTTGAGTACTTCCAGCATCCCACGGTTCTCGTAGAGATTATTTTTAGCGCCCCCCCGCCCCACTGATACGGTGCCCCCGGTTTGACGGAACTTGAGCACTCCGGCATCGTTGGTGGGACTGCGGCGAATCTGCGAAGCAACGTCGAGCCAGCCGCCAGTGACCTCGATGGTCGCCTTGCCCGATGAGCCGTACTCGATGTGCCGATCGCAACCGCCTCCGCAGCCCATGTCCAGGTGACCGGTATTGCTAATTCGCAGCAGTCCATCTAGCAGAATGTTAGCGCTGCCCGATACTCTCAATCGTCCCTGGCGAATCTCCAAACCGGCGGTGGGCGGGATGTAGAACGGATCGGTGGTATTGTCAGCTAGGTCGATGCGCGAGCCGGTATTACCGAAGTTGGGGTGGTCGAAGATCAACAGACCGTTTTGCAGTTCTACTGCTTTGGTGGCTCCGGTGCTGGTGCCTTGCAGCGCAAATGTGTTTCTCATCGTGAAGGTAGAAGCAGTGTCGATGCCTTTGTTCATCACGATGCGGTACAGTTCCGGCGAAATGGTAGAAGCATTGGTAAAAGAGCGTTTTCCTTCGCCGCTCAGTTCCAGTATCGCATTGTTGTTAGGCGCGGCGCCGTTGTATAGATCAAACACTGAGGACCCGTTTCCAACGTCTTCTAAGGTGATATCACCTCCCACTCTTAGGGTGTGCAAATATCCGTTTTGATTGTCATTCTTTACCAATATCCTTGAGTCGTCATTCCCCTGCCCGTTCTCAAGCGATAGATTCCCCTGTATGTCAACAATTACTTCTCGGTCATCACCGATTTCAAGGGTAGTGCGGTTACCCTGCCAAGTAACTCGCATATCCTCCCTTATTGTAATATCGTGGTTTGTCCTGAATCTAGAAGAACGGTCCATTCTCACATCTCGCCTGACGGTGATAGGAACGGACGTCTGAAGCACTCGATTGTTGTCATCATTGTCCCCATCTCCCCCCTCTATTCGTAGTCTAGGGTACACCCTAATATTGGTTGGCAAATTAACGGTTTGGTTATCATCATCTATTCTAAAGTTAAATTCACTTGCACTTTCGTTAACGAACGAACCTAGGTCAGTTCCATCAGAAAAAACAGGACTCTGAGCGGCGGTTACTTCTAAGTAGAAGGTTCCGGCTCCTTCGACTTGGCCCAAATCCAGCGTTGCATCCCTTTTTATTACCCACAAGCGAGGACTCCATCCCCCCAATGAATTATCGAATATGAGTTTGGCTACGCTGATATCAATGTTCGCGTTTACCCACGCATTGCCATTGTCCTGTCCGTAGTTTTTGATAATAGCAACGTCACCGGCCCCGGGGAAGGCGTTGACGCCATCGTCGGCGCCGTCAGGATTGCTAGTCCATTTTGTGCCATTGTCCCAATCACGTCTGCCTACGTCGGTGTTGTAGTATATAGTTGGGGCTCCGACAAATCGGCTGCTTTCTCCGGCTGTGTAATCGGCTGCTTCCAATTGAAAGCCTAAATTAATTGGATTGTTAGTCACCGGAGCGACTGATCCACTGAAGTTAAAAATAATCAGATTTGTCGTCTCGTTTACCGAGTTGATATTAGCTGTTCCTTCGCTAGCATCTATTGTATTATCAGCATTACCATCCCTAAAATCTTCGCCGCTGCGGGTGAACGGATTTCCACTTAGTACTTTCCCACCCACGTAATTGGTGACAGTGCCTACCACATCACTGTTGGCATAGGTAAACTGGTGTTCTACCGTGGGCAAGGTGCCGAACTCGCGGTGGCGTACCCGCCAGTAGTATGACAAAGCGTCTCCAAAGGGGTTGGTGGTGTGCAGGGTACGGTCAGCGGTGCTAATTTGTACGTAGCCGTCGTCGGTTACCACACTCAGAGCGGTGGTAGCGGGAGTATAGCGCACCGTGCCGTTGGCGTTGGTGCCAATTGGAAACAGCAGGGTTTCGTTGGTATCAGCGTACAGTTCCAGCCCCCCGTCCGAAGCGTTGCCCGCCGTTTGAATCATCCGGGTATTGTCAAAGGTGGCCGAGGTGGTGATTGCCGCCTGGCTGCCCTGCAGGCTGAGCCGGTGGGTGTTGATGTCCAGAATGCCGTTCGTCAGCGCCAGCGTACCGTTCGCCACTAGGGCGGTGGCCGCCACCACTCCGTTGGCATTGTCGATGGTTACGTTCGTAAACACTCCGGTTTCGGCCGTCACCGTTTGGGCTGCACTTCCGTTGAGCACCAACGCGCCGGTGCTGCTGCTTCCGATCACTCCGCTGTTGTGCACGTTGCCCTTGGCGTGGATGTTTCGGGCACCGTGTTGCAGTTTGCCCCGCGTTACTCGAAGCTCACCGTCGGTCTGTAGCGTAGATAGCGTTCCTTTGATATCCAACACCAGGGCCGGGTCGCTCTTGTCGAGGGTAAGGCGTTGGATGGTTTGCACGCCGGTGGTGTTGTCGAACTTGATCTCGCTATCGGCTCCGCCAATAAACGTGGTAGTATTGTCGCCGGTGGCGTACGCCCCTGTGCTAGCTACTTCCATATCGCCCACGATAGTAAGATCTTGGTCGTTAGCATCGAAGGTTTCGTTCTCAACGATAAGGTCGTTGTTGATTCTGAGCGGAGCATTCAGTTGCACTGCTCTATCGCGATTATTGCGAATAATAAAGTTGTAAAAAGGACCGGTAGTAGAAATGACTGCTACTCTCTGGGTTCCGGAGGTATTATTGATGACCACGGTTCCGCCCGTCACGTCAATATTAGAAGGGGGGCTGGCAATTTCGATGGCGTTGATGGCTCCTTCGGATAGATCTTCGATAACAATTTCCCCTCCCTTCATGGTGAAGCTACTCTGAGCAGCTTTCAGATCGAAGATGGCGGCATTGGTACGATTATCTGTTAGGCGGAGGGTTCCTCCGTGCTGAATATAGCTCATTTTGGCATTGGCGGGGTTGGCGCTACCACTAATGCGAAACTGCCCAGCGCGCACTTCCCCCCCGTGAATCTCCAAACGATTGTTGGGAGATTCGGCCCGATAGACTAGCCCATGAGAATAGCCTGTGGTAAAAAAACCGTCGTTGACACGCAGGGTGCCGTTGATATACACTCCCTGATTTCCATTACCGTTGTCAAACCCCGCAGCGCTAGTATACGACAAACCCGTGTAATCAATAGTGGGGTGCAAAGCGTTGCCGTTGGTCCGGGCCGTAGCAGCTACGAATACATTTCCTTCATCTAGCACCAAGGCAGCGTTTTCACCGATGGTCCAGTCACGACTTCCTTCGGTTAGGGTAGGAATATACACCTTGCCAGTGAGCCGTAGGGTGCCGTTTTTGATCCATAGCGCCTTCTGCATTTCGGGGTTGGCTTCGTTCCCTCCGGCGGTGTTCCAGTCGTCGTCGTTTTGCCCAAACAGGGCAAAATGGTTTTTTTCGTCGACATCCAGCACCAGTTCGTAGGTTTGGCTGCCCTTGTCAACCACCAAATTGTACAAGTCAGTGACTCCGTTGCAATTAAACTGACGATTGGTTGCCCCAGTGAATACCAATGACACCGCCCCGTTATTGGGGTGACTGTCATAGTCGGGTTGCGTTTGATTGGTGAAGCGTACCTGTCCGTTGTTAGTAAAATCACCTACCACACGCATCACGTGGAAGCTCTCGTGGTAATCGCCGTAGGTACCATTCATGCGATTGGTATAAGCATTAGCCGTGCCCACCGACATAGAGGCGCCGTTGTCGATGATTACATTTTTGGCAACGTTAAATCGTAAAGGAGTAGTAGCGCTATTGTCGTTGATGCGTAGGTTGCCGGTTTTGATGTATAAATTTCCGTTGAGCGTTAGGTTCCTTAGGAGCGTAGCTACGGCGGTGTTGGCGTTCATAAACAGCTCCATGTCATTGAAGGTGTGCGCATCGAGCGTGATTCCCGGTCCGTACAGGCGAACGGTGCCCTGTCCGGCTGCTGCAAACGCGGAGGCATCTCCTGCCGGGAAATTGTCGGCCCCGGTGGGTGAACCGGCGATCGAGATGCGTCCGTTGCCACTAATGGTGGTCAGGGCGTGGCCCGTGGTGTTGGCAACGTCTAAGGTACCGAAGATAGTAGCCCCCGCCACCTCATAATCGTTCTCCGTCATGGTGACGTCCTTAGCGTTGGTAATGACCACTTGATCGGCTGGGCCAGGTACTCCTCCTCCTGCGGGTTGCTGTACGGGAGATGTGCCGCCGTCGAGTGTCCACACGTCGGGATTGTTCCAGTTGCCTGATTTCAAGGTGTACCAGATTTTGTTTCCTACTCCGGTCACGGGGCTGTTTGTTTCATCAGAGGAACCCAGGGTATAGTAGCCATCGGTGTTCAGGTTGGTGACGGGAAACGAAATGCGACTTCCACTAACACTTGCCGACGTACCGGGGACTACCGCGAAACTACCCGAGTTGGAGCTTCGGTAAAGTAGTACGTAGTTGCTGGCAACACCGGCGGCAGCCCCATTGATGCCCTCGCTGTTTAGGTCAAATGAAATCTCGGTATCCACAGTACCCGTAGCATCTACGGTAGCATCTACGAACCAACTGCGCGCCCAGCGTTTCTGTACGGGTGCGCTGACATCCGCGGTGGTGGCGGCATTGGGCGTATTGTTGTGTCCAGCTAGTACAAATTCACCGTCGGTGAACGTGGCCGGGTTGTTCATACGCAGTAGAAAACCTCCGGACCCCCCTTCAGGGTGCGTGAGCCCAGCGTGTTGACCAATACCCGCTACTTGATGCAAAAAACCGTTGACTTCACCTGCGTACACATCATTAGCAGCAAGAGAAATTCCGTATTTGCTGCTGAGGTAGTTTTCCACAATGATCCGTTGTGCCTGGTTTAGCGGATCACTGTACACTAATATTTCAGCAATATCACCACCAAAATATCTCCCGTCACCTTCATCAAATCTACCGATGGTTACGTTGTCGTCTAAATCGTTGATCGACCCATTCGTGCTAGTACCCACGCTATTTCCATTGACAAACATGCTCAGACTAGCTCCACTAGCAACGTACGAACCAATGACAGAGCCTACGTCGGTTTCTCTTACATTGCCACCACTCACGCTACCCGGACCAGCGTAGCCCCACAACTCAAAAGAACCATTATTGGTGAATAATGCCCACGAACGATCGCTACCCCCGGTGCCCCTTCTCTTCGATATAATAGCTCTCTGCGTTGTTGTACCTGAGTTAAAAACCGAAATAATTGAGAGCGTAGTTTTGCTATCCAGCCGATTGGCTCCTCCGTTATCATCCAATATTCTTAGGTAATCGTTAGAGCCGTCAAATTGTAGTGCCGGTTGCCCCCCAACAACACTGCTACCCCAAGTAGGTGATGAGGTCGCAGCACCGCTGTACTTGGCATTGTAACCGTTACCAGACTTATCGCTCCAACTGTCTCCGTCAGAGAACGAGGAAAGATCGCTGGCATCGAGCCAGATTAAGTTTTCCGGTTGCCCGCTACTCCCAGCTGAATTTCCCACTCCGCCGGGGCCGCTTTGAGCCTGCGCTAAGGGGCAGGCTAGTAGCAGCAGAAAAACCCAGATTAAAACTTTTTCCGTTACTTTGGTTGCTCTTCGTACCATGCTTGTGTTCTTGTTTGCCATATCATTACTTGCTATGCTCATCCTGACGAGAGGTGATTGGTGTGTTTGGGCACGGAAAAACCGTACCTCTCAATCACATTCTACAATTAGATTATGATTAATTTGCCGAAACGTATAACTATTGTAACTAATGCTTCTTGGTTACCCACACCGCTCCTGCTGCAGGGGCAACCGATTAAAAGTAGAGGTAGTCTTTTGGGAAAAAATAGCAGAGAGGGCGAAAAGCCTAGCTAGGTAATGAACGGGCGAAATTTGAAGATTTCGACTTCTTGTTGGGTTGGCTAGCAGTCGAAAAAGGGACAGTAGTCCCGAATTGGGAGGAGGGTAAAATGGGGAAATAGTGCACGCTTGCTTATCGCCAGCAGACCAGAGAATGCAGGGAAGGTGCGAGGAATTCGATTGTCTTTTAGACGTTTTTTGCCCTATCCTGTGGCCAGACCATAGGTAACGTCCTTGAGTTCGTCTAGCTGATCGAACAGCTGGTTGTCGGGGTTGATTTTGTACCGACGAGAGAGCAGTTCTACGGCAATGTTTTCCTGCTCGTCTTGCAAACACACCTTCAGGGTGCAGGTGCCGGGGAAGGCGTGGGTGAGTTCTTCCAGTCGATGGATCAGTGCCGCATCCAGTCGCGCGGCCGGTAGCGTGATCCGGATACCGCGCGTCATTTTCTCGCGCAGTTCGCTGAGCAATTGCACGGTGCTGGGGCGCAGCTCCCACACGCCGGGGCGGTTGTAGCGCTCTTCCACGCGCCCCTTCACAAACACAAACTGCCCCACCGACAAGCGGTGGCGGTTGCTCAGGTATTCTTCGCCGAACAAAGCCATATCGAGCGAGGTCTGGTAATCCTCAATGGTGACCAGTCCGAAGGGTTTGCCATCGTGCCGCTGCCGCTCGATGCTTTTGGACACGATGCCCGCCACCGCGATTTCCTGGTTCTGGTAGTTGTTTACTTTGTCCACCGTGCAGGTGCAGAAATTCTCAATCTCCAGGCGGAACTGGTCCAGCGGGTGGCCCGAAATGTAGAAGCCGGTCACTTCTTTCTCGATCCGGAGCTTCTCGATCTCGCTGTAGGGTTCGCAGTCTTCCACCCGGGGCAGGGGTATCTCCAGACCCTGGGGTCCGCCGAAGAGCGACACCTGGGCGGCCTGTTCTTCGTGTTGCAGGGTAGCAGCGTAGCGAACGGCTTTCTCGAGCAGGTTCGTGTCGCCGGGTGGCGTGTAGAGGTACTGCCGTCGGTGCAGGTCGCTGAAGCAGTCGAAGGCCCCGGCCATCGCCATGCTCTCCAGCGTTTTTTTATTCACCGCCCGCAGGTTCGAGCGCTTCACGAAGTCGAAGATATTGAGGTACGCGCCGCCACTCTCGCGTTCTTCAATGATAGATGTGACGGCGCTTTCACCCGCCCCCTTGATGGCGCCCAGCCCGAAACGAATTTGTCCCTGAGCGTTTACCCCGAAGAAGAAGCTGCTTTCGTTCACGTCGGGCCCCAGCACTTTGATGCGCTGCTGTTTACATTCGTCCATAAACAGGGTCACCTTGTCGGAGTTGCTCATGTTGTGGGTGAGCACGGCGGCCATGTATTCGGCCGGGTAGTTGGCCTTGAGGTAGCCGGTTTGGTAGGCCACCACCGAGTAGGCCGCCGAGTGCGAGCGGTTGAAGCCGTACTGAGCGAACTTCTCCATGATCGAGAACACCTCTTCGGCCTTGGCTTTATCAATGCCGTGCTTTTCCTTAGCCCCTTGCACGAACACTGCCCGCTGCTTGTTCATCTCCTCGATCTTCTTCTTGCCCATCGCCCGCCGCAGCAGGTCGGCCCCCCCCAGAGAATAGCCACCGAGAATCTGGGCGGTTTGCATGATTTGTTCTTGGTAGATGCAGTTGTGGACAATTACGTTGTTAGCCACAAAATTATGTATTCCTTCCACCGTAAGGTCGTATACTGGCTCGCTATCACAGGCCTCAATAGAAACGATTTCTTGCCAACTGATAGGGAGGGATTTTTTAGTATGAGGCAGAGCAACTTGTTTAAGCAGCGCCTCTACAATGGTTGTGCTGATACGAGGCGTTTTGCGCTGAAAATGCTGCCGATCAATGTCGTAGGCCTTCATTAAACCACGCGCCGACAAACCGGTAACTTCTTTAACTTCTTCAAGAAACGGCTGTCGTTCGATAGAGTTATTTCTAAGCGAGTCGCCAATAATGGATATTTGCCCCTTATGAGAAACCATGAAAGGTTGAACAATAGCGGCGAAGCTATTCAGTTCGTAGGTGGTGACCTGGTACGAAGTCTGATCAGTTCGTATTGGGTTTTGATAAGGCGCTCGGTAGATCACGGATGGAATGCCCAAACGTAGCAATAAGGTTTGCACATCAGCAGCGAGTTGAGCGGAAATGGTTTTATAGTGGCAAAGTTTCTTTCCCACGTGTCCATCGCAGTCCCATAAGCCTGCCAGGAAGTAGGCAATATCTTCATTAGCGAGACCATAGACAAACGAGGGAATCGTTTTCTCGTGGCTGCGTACCCCACATGGATGCCTACGTTGAGTAGCGGGTTGTTTCAAACCTAGTTCGCGCATCCAGGTTAGTAGACTAGTGGTTGCTCTACGATTTCGATTACTTCTTACCCCGATGCGCTTTACGTTTCTAACCTGTTCAACGACAACTGGTTGTACATCGGTAAATGTCCTCAACGCTTCCGTATAGGCATTGATCAATTGTGGGTCATGGTTGACAAAATCTACCGAAGTGCCACTGGCCAAACTACCGTCGGCAATCAGAAAGGCCAACACGCGCAATCGGCACCGGTTGTAGTGGTTGATTTGGGTAGGAGCGAGCAACTTAGGGGGGGTGCCTATATAGCTGCCCACCTCCAGCGATGCTAAAGGCTTCCATCCATGGTCGGTATAAAATAGATGATTGGCAGTCGCTTTGATTTTGGCGCCGTTTCGCAAGGTTAGTCGAAACACCGGGTGTGTGCCGTTGTCCAACCAGTGGGTCACCCGCGCGGTAGTAGGTTGCCCCTCGGCGTCCATTCCTTGAATTGTGAAGTCGCCTGCACGATTGCGCAATTCATCCAAACGATAGGGCGTGCCTGTTTCCGCGTCAAACACCCGAGTATCACCGGTTAAGCATATTCCGTAAGAATTCTTAAGAATTGGTTGAAGCAGTTCATGCGGATACTCAATCTTCTCCCGCCCATGTTTTCGATCAATAAAATTCGGAATAAACTGCATGGGACCTGGGCGGTATAAGGCGTTCATGGCGATCAGGTCTTCAATGTCGGTGGGTTTGAGCTTTTGCAGCCACTGCCGCATGCCTTCCGACTCGAACTGAAAGGTGCCGATGGTGTCGCCCCGTTGGTAGAGGCGAAAAGTCTTCTCGTCGTTGAGTGGAATTTTGTCGATGTCAATGTCAATGCCGTGGTTGCGCTTGATATTGTCTAGAGCGGTTTTTATGATGGTAAGCGTCTTCAACCCCAGAAAGTCCATCTTCAGCATTCCGGCCGATTCTACTACTGAACCATCGAACTGGGTGATGAACAGGTCGGAGTCTTTATCCGTTTTCACCGGCATATACTCCAGCAGGTCGTCGGGAGCGATGATCACTCCGGCCGCGTGGATGCCGGTGCCGCGCACCGAACCCACCAGCTTGTGCGCCAGGGTCACCACCTCGGCCTGCTTGTCGTTGCCGTGCTTGATCTGCTTGAGTTCGGGCACCTCGGCTAAGGCCTGCTCAAAGGTGGTTCCGGGTTTTTCAGGTACCAGTTTCGCCAGCCGGTTGGCATCGGCCAGGGGCAGTTCGCTCACCCGCGCCACGTCGCGGATGGCCATGCGGGGAGCCATGGTGCCGAAGGTAACAATCTGTGCTACCTGGTTCTGTCCGTACTTTTGCACCACGTAGTCGATCACCGCCTGTCGTCCTTCGTCGTCGAAGTCGATGTCAATATCGGGCATGCTGATGCGTTCGGGGTTCAGAAAGCGTTCGAAAAGCAGATCGTACAGAATAGGATCAATATTGGTGATTCCGGTGCAGTAGGCCACCACCGAGCCCGCGGCTGAGCCCCGCCCTGGCCCTACGGCCACCCCCATGCGGCGGGCGGCGTTGATAAAATCCTGCACGATGAGGAAGTAGCCCGGAAAACCCATGTCTTTGATGACTTTGAGCTCTAAGTTCAGGCGATCTTCCAGTTTGGAGGTAATTTCGGGATAGCGCTGTTTGGCTCCCTCAAACGACAGATGTCTCAGGTAGTCGTCTTGGTCGGCAAAGCCCTCGGGAATCTCGAAGCGGGGCAGCAGGATGTTGCGCTCCAGGGTGAGTTCTTCGGTCTTCTCTACGATCTCATAGGTATTGGTAATCGCTTCGGGCAGGTCGTGAAATAAGGTTTTCATCTCAGCCTCCGACTTGAAGTAGTATTCATCGTTGGCGAAGCCGAAGCGGTAGCCCCGCCCCCGGCCTTTGGGCACCGACAGACAATCGCCGTTCTTCACGCACAATAGGGTGTCGTGGGCGCTGGCGTCTTCTTGGTTTAAGTAGTAGGCATTATTGGTGGCAATCACCTTTACGTTATACTTTCGGGCGAAGCCCAGCATAATTTCGTTCACGCGGTTCTCTTCGGGCAGGCCGTGGCGTTGCAGTTCCACGTAAAAGTCATCGCCGAAAGTATCCACCCACCACTGAAAAGCCTCCTCGGCCTGGTGTTCGCCCACGTTGAGGATCAAGTCGGGAATTTCACCAGACAAACTGCCGGTGGTGGCGATCAGGTCAGAGGCGTACCGCTTGATGAGTTCTTTATCAACCCGGGGGTAGCCGCCGTAGTAGCCCTCAATGTAGCCTAGCGAGCAGAGCTTGGACAAGTTATGGTAGCCTGCCTGGTTTTTGGCCAGCAGCAACTGAATGGTACGGTGATCGCGGAAGTCTTTCGTGAATTTCTTCTGATGACGGTCGGCCACCATGTACACGTCGCACCCAATGATCACCCGCAAGCCCTGCCGCCGCCCCTCGGCCACGGCCTTAAAGGCTCCGAACAGGCTGCCGAAGTCGGTCACCGCCACGGCGGGCATATTTTGTGCTTTGGCGGTGGCGATGAGTTCTTTCAGGCCGATGGTGCTTTGCAGAATAGAAAATTGTGAGTGCACGTGCAGGTGGCTAAAGGGAGCGGTTTTGATATCCTGCACCGGCACCGCGGGCACCGGCACAGCCGACGCTTGCTCAATTGCCGACGGATCGGCAATGGCGGTGGCATCTTCCAGGTTAGGACGCTCGTAGCGGATGTCTTCCGGAGCCACCTCGGGAGTGTGGGGAGGAATGACCCGGTGCTCGATCAGCCCGAAGAAGCAGCGGGCGGTGGCGTCCACGTCGTAGGCCGAGTTGTGCGCCCCGTCGAAGCGCACGCCGAAAAGCTTTTCGTGCAGTTCGGATAAGGTGGGCCACTTGTACTTGCCGCCCCGCCCGCCCGGAATTCTGCAGAAGTCAGTAGACGCGTCTTTGGTGTCAATCTTAGCAGATTGCAGCACCGGATTGTCATCTCCGGACCGGGACAAACCGGCTCGGATAAATTCGGCGGCGGTGATATTGATATCGAAGTCAACGTTGTGGCCCACCACAACACTGGTGCGGTCGAGGTCTTGGTTGAAATTAGTGAGCACTTCGGCCAGCGGAAGGCCTTCTTGCTGGGCGCGCTGCGTGGAGATGCCGTGCACCTTTTCGGCGTTGAAGGGAATGGTGAATCCGTCGGGCTGGATGATATAATCGTGCTGACTGAGCAGCTTTCCGTTGGCGGCGTGCAGCTGCCAGGAGAGTTGCACCACCCGGGGCCAGTTGTCCAGGTCAGTGACGGGAGCGTTATAGTCGCGGGGGAGGCCGGTCGTTTCGGTATCGAAGATTAGGTACATTTATTCGTTCTTTTCCGTTAGTTAGTGAATCATTGTCTACTGCTTTTCTAAAGCACTTTTTGCCCTCTTTTCGTTTCTTTTATTTTCCTTTACTTGCTGTTACTTTGTTACTTTATTGTTACTTTTGGGTAACAAAAACGATTGAGTAACAAAAACCAGTAGTATCATGAGTGTAAAGCTTCGGGAGAAACAGCTAAAGGACGGTAATTTAAGTCTATACCTTGACATTTACCACAAAGGCAGGCGGAGTTATGAGTTCTTAGACATACGTATTGTAAAGCCCGCCAGAACGCCAATAGAGAGACAGAGTAACAAAGACGCTAAGCAGACAGCTAATAACATCCGGGCCAACCGGGAGGCAGAACTGCAAAGCGGTGCCCACGACCACGTACCCGCCTTCAAACGTAAAGCCAACTTCATAGCCTTTGCCGAATCGGTGGCCGATGAGAAGCGACCTACCAGCCGGAAGGCTTACCACCTTATAATCAAAAAGGTAAGGGCATTTGCTGAAAGCGATACTGTAACGTTTGGGGAAATCAATAAGCAGTGGTGCGAACGGTTCTACATTTTTCTACTCGAGGAACTGGCAAGTAACACCGCGTACGACTACCTGAACAAATTCAGTCACTTTTTAGCAAAGGCAGTCAAAAAGGAAATCATTGCCAGCAATCCGGCCGAGAAGGTAGAACGTAAGAAGCGTACCGACCGCGATAGGTGTTACCTCACGTTTGAAGAACTGCAAAAAATGATAGTGGTCAAGTGCGACCACGAAGGGGTACGCCGAGCTTTCCTCTTTTCGTGCCTTACCGGACTACGTTGGTCGGACGTATCGGCCTTGCGTTGGGGCGACATAAAGCACTCAGAGGCCTCCGGGCACTACCTTGCCTATCAACAGATCAAAACGCAGTCATACGAGCACCTACCCGTATCAGAGCAAGCCATTCAGGTACTAGGGGAACCGGGCCAACCGGGTAAACGAATCTTCACGTTTGCACATTCCAACATGATCGGCAAACATCTAAAGATTTGGGCGCTACGGGCGGGGATAGACAAGCCTATTCACTTTCATTCAGCGAGGCACACCTTCGCCACCTTGCAGCTATCTCACGGCACCGACATTGCGGTAGTAAGTAAGCTATTAGGACATAAGGACATTTCGACGACACAGATTTACGCAAGGGTAATAGATCAACGCAAGCGGGCGGCGGTAGATGCCATACCATCACTTAACATGAAGGGAGGCGGCAATGGATAACAGGCGAAAAAGCGAGTTAGACGAGCATCTGGAGCATTGCGAGCGGCAACGACAGTGGTTAGCATCCCTTTCACCGGAGGAGCGATACGAAGAAGAGGTAAAAGCAGAAAACCAGCGAATAGAGGGTGATAGACGTATGCAAAAAATCGTTGCTGAGGGCTTTCTAAATGATCTCAAACAATCTTTTGACCAGATCAACCGGAGCGCAAAAGGGTTGCTACTAAAGAAGGCAAAAGAGGATGAAGCCACTATCATTTATTGGTTGCTGAATGGCTGCGAAAAGTGGCGAGAGGGACTAACTAGAAGGCACGAAAATCTATTTTGGAATAGGTTTCATGTTGACGAATTGCGCACTGCTCACCTAAAGGTGTCCCAGCACGAAGAACCAGTATTGGTAGGGCGTGAGTACAACAGGCTATACGCGCACGCATGGGCTTATGGTAGGTATTTAGCGTGGTTGCAGGGGGTAGACAATAAGTTGTCGGAAAGTCGACCAGAGGCGAAGACGTTTGAAGAACTGTTCCTTGATCCTAATAAGATAAAGCCGTGTATAGCCGTGCTCAACCAGTTAGGTAAGGGCCCAATTATTGACGACCGGAACGAGTATGCAGGAAGCCCCCAAAAGAAAAGCATCGTCGGCGTATGGTTCGATGAGCTACGAGTCAAAGGCTGGGTATCAAATCCCGGTTCGGAAACAGTAGCCAAACTAGCAAACGCATACTTTCCAGGCCTCAACGCTTCGGAGAAAGTCTTTAGGGGCAACGTGAAAACACAAACCGCCGACGACGTAAGAGTCGAATTACTGGCACTTTTAAGCGACATCTAATTTTTTTGCTTGCATTTGCTTCCGTGCGGAAGCTTCGGAAGGTTCGGAAGCTCTGTTCGCCGTTTCTTTGTAGGGTACTCAAAAAAAATACGCCCTATGGAAAACAGCACAGTTTTAATCTCGATGTCGAAGGCCGATCTATCGCGGCTTATCGTTGACGCGGTCACCGCAACCTTAAAAGTTCAGGCCCCCGAGCTTGCGCCGGTTGGAATAGAAGAAGCGCAACGCATCACCGGGCTAAGCCGCAGTTCTCTTTACAAAATGACCTCTGCGAACCAGATTCCACATTACAAATTCGGCAAGCACGTCAAATTTGATCGGGGCGAGCTTATCAAATTCATGAAAGCGCAACCGATTAAAACCGCCGATACGATTGCGACGAACGCAGCTACCCGAACGATTCTAAGCTAAAAGAAAAACCCCAACCGGGCGGGGCGGGGCAATTCTTTGAAAGACGATAATTGAAAAACGATGCAAATTACGATGAATTTTGAACGGGAGCAAACCGCTCCACTGACAAAAAAACGCAGCAGCCCGAAGCGTATCCAGGCCTCCGGAACGCAGGTCTCGAGCTACCACGACGAAGAACGACGCGGGCGGATCGGCAGGCGGCAAGGGCAAGTTTTGGCAGTCATTGCAGAATCCGGGCCGATGACCAACCGCGAGTTGGCGATGGCGTTAAGCACCTTTCCGAGCAATCTCACCGCCGCTTTGAAGAACTTGGAAGATGCCGGAAAAATTGTTGTCGTCGGCGAACGGGCAAACCCGGCAACCCGCAAGCGAGCCATGTTGTATGGTCTTACGACGTGATAGATTTTGTTAAGGTGCGACTTGATTCCGATACGATGCAACGCCTCAGATCAAACCCAGCCCTCGAGTTCAAAGGCAAGTTCTCGGAACAGACGGGCGACGTGCTGGAGTACCCACGTACGGCGAGTTACAAAGGGATGCTCTTTGAAATCAGATCGGCGGCATTCTGCGTGTTGAGCGGTTCCCTCCACAAGTTCGCCCGCAACGGCAAGAACCACGACGATTTTAGTCACGCCGACGTGGTGGCCGCTATCCGTGAACTCGAGGCGTTGGGCATTGACCCGGAGGAGGCGAAGCTGCAAAACCTTGAATTTGGCGTTAACATCCGTGACTTGCCAGTAAGTCCGGCAACCTTCGTACGCTCGGTATTGACCCACCGGG
Source organism: Cyclobacteriaceae bacterium (assembly GCA_965217305.1). Taxonomy (GTDB): domain Bacteria; phylum Bacteroidota; class Bacteroidia; order Cytophagales; family Cyclobacteriaceae; genus Tunicatimonas. The sequence goes on along the minus strand of CBDCHN010000011.1, from coordinate 749,476 downwards.
GGCAGACCTTTAGCAGAATGCGAGGTATCAACCGGCAACCGCTTGGTATTGATTGCTACCACCAACGGTACGGCCTGAAAATCTACGACAAAGGGAAGCAGTACAATTTGCCCGACCCCGTGCTCCGGCTCGAAATCAAGCATACTAAAATGCACGACCTGAACGCAGCAGGCATTCACACTTTGGCGGACTTAACCAACCCGGACGCCTGGCCCTACTTATCCGCAAATCTAGCCGCGAGAATCGACGAATTGCTATTGATCGAACCCGAACTACGTCACACGGATTTGAGGCCGGGAGAACGCCGGAAATTAGCTGACTACGAAAACCCCAAATGGTGGGAAGCCATGAAGACTAAAAGCCCGAAGAACCACGACTATCACCGGCAACGCTACCGTGCACTGATAGCGAGGCACGTACCCAACTCGATACAATCTATAATCTTAGAAAAATGCAAAGACAAGATGCGGGAGCTATCACCGAAAACCGGTAAAACACTAGCCAAATTAACCGACCCTGAAAAACCAAATCCTAGCCAAATTAACAGTTCAAGTAGTGTGTTAATCCGGCTAGTCTCAACCAAGCAAGTAAATCCAGCAGATAACCCGACACAAATAAAGCAGCACAATCCAAAAGTACAATTTCACGAAGCAGTCTAATCCCTAGAAAGCAGTTAGCACACCTCCGATAACTACGGATAAATACGGAACTGACACTTAAAATGATGAAGCAATGAAAAAAGATGAAAAAGGAAGATTTATGCCGGGCAACGCAGGCCGACCGAAAGGGGCAAGCAACAGGGTTACGCAGAGCCTCCGCCAACAGGTGGAACGCTTGCTCGCGGACAATTACGAACAGGTGGTAAATGATCTAAAGAAGCTATCGCCGAAAGACCGCACCGACGTTTGGCTCCGGTTGCTGGAGTACAGTTTGCCGAAGCTCAGCCGGACGGAAGCGGTAGAAGCGGAAAAGCCAAGGCCCGACTTATCTAGACTCACCCACGAGGAAAAGAAAGACCTTGTGCGGCTACTCACCAAAGCCAAGACCGATTAACGGAAAAGAATAACGGTATTCACCCTGAAATGATAACGATGGAACGAACACGTAAAGGCACCTTCGCCCCCGGCAATCAGGCCGCGGTAGGCCGAGGGAAGAAGCAACAGACGAACCAGCAACTCCGGGAGACCTTCGAGCGGTTGGTACTCAGCAATGCCGAGCGACTGGAAGCAGACTTTGCCAAAGTCTCCCCGGTAGATCGGCTGAACTTCATCACCAAGTTAGCCCCCTACTTCCTGCCCCGGCTGGCAGCGATTGAGCTAACGGCCCCGCCGACCGATCTTGAAACGCTAATGACACTCACTCCGGAGGAGCGGCAAGCCCGAATCATTCAAATTCAATCTAAAATTCAAAATGAAGCATCATGAACACGAAAGAAAAAACAGAACTCGAGGCGTTGCTGCTCATTGAGCATCTGCACGAGCTACGCGACGTGGGCAGCGTCCACCAAACAGGCGAGTACCCCTACTACGTTTGGCCGGGTGTAGGCAATTACGACGGCGTTGGCCCTGCCTTTCCGTACGAGAATTATCCTCCGGCTGCTGGCAACCTTTGGCCGATGCTACCGGAACGCTTTAACGAGCTGTTGGCCGCAAAGGGGCCCGATCACCATATTCTCTGCTGGGGTGGAGACGTGGAGCACGTCCCGGAAGAACACCGAATAGGCATCCAAGATTTCCGGATTGCCTTCAGCGAAGCAGCCGACAGCGAAGACTAATTTTCAATCAATTTTCAACCAATAAATTCAACAAAAATGCAAGAACGATCAATGGACACACTGCAAAAAAACCACGTTTTGCGAAACTTCCTTCAACTCAAAAAAGACGGGAAGCTCCCGGAAAAGCTTGTGGTGCACCAATACGGCCAGCCCCCGTACACGGTTCACCGTGGCCCCGCCGACTGGAATAAAGAAACCGGCTCTTGGCCGCAACCCACGAAGGACACCGTTCCGAACGTGGACGCGCTTGGATTCCCTCATTACCTCGGCGACTTCATTTGGCTGAAAAACGAACTCCGGAAAGCAGGAATCACCCTCGACATTGACAAGGGTTACGAATACACCATCCCTCCGGAGCACCGCGTGTCCGACCCCGAAGGCGAAGAGCGTCCCCCTCTGCCAAATGATTGGGCAAAAATGTCCAGCTTTGAACGGGAAGACTACCTTGCCAGACAAGAAAAACAATAAAATTTCACCCTTAAATTCCCCAAAAATGAAAACTGAAAGAATCCTTTTGCACGAAGAAACCGGGCATATTGACAAGATTGACCGACAACTAGCCGAAGAGCTACCCCGCGTCCGCCAATTGGTTAGAACCTACAAAGCAATTCAGGTGCTTCCGGAGCTCACCAGCATCTACCAGCTAGAACGGTTTCGAGCCGATAGCCCGGCAGCAATCGAGCGGCTAGTTCGCAACTACATTGTTGATCAGAGCGGCACCACCATCGGCGGGCTAGTCCTCTCCCGCGAGAAACTGATGGACTTGGTTGAGCTGCCACCGCAAACGAAAGATTTTGTCGATGCCGTCTTTAACGCGAACCGTTTTTTGTCGTTTGACTTGGCAAACTACGAGCTACACGGCGGCACGGTGAAAGTTAACGAAAGTGTTGTCGAGGCGAAGAAAGACCAGCATCGTTGGTATTGCAGCACCGCAGCCCAGCACAAACGATTAGCTGAGATCCAGGAGTTCGCCGATCAGGTCAACGCTTTCGCCGAAAAGTTCGGCAAAGGCAGCTTCGCACGCACGGAGATACCGTTCCTCGACGGCGGGTTCTACCCCGAAAAAGCCGAAAACGGCTTCTCCGACACCGGGCGGTACCTAGGACGCTACAAACCTGACTGGAGAGCGGTAGCCAACGCCAAATAGCAAACATTCACGTTTCATTGAACAAGCCCCGGCCACTAGCTGGGGTTTTGTTTTTGGTGCCCTGCTCATCACTCACCGGCCGATAGGGTAGTACTGTACTATCTATTCACTCACCGTCCAACAGCGTAAGCAATCCGGTACCACCTGCATGTTATTGCGGCATCACGCGCCAGGGCGAAGGATGCACACTAACGGCAAATAGTGGAACCTTCGTTGCTAATTGTTACCCATTTGTTACTCGCAAAGTCTAACTAACTGATTATCAGTATCCATTCAGAAACTAGGTACATGCAGAAAGGTTGACTTAAATGCTTATGGTTAAAGGGCTTGTCAAGTGTTCCTTAAACAATCCGTTTATAGTTACCACTTTTTTCAAGGTAAAATTCCTTTAAACATACGGCAAATGAGGCGGAAATGAAATAAAAAAAGCACCGGCTATGGTAGCCGGTGCTTAATTCTAAAGAAGTCTTTCGGGATCTAGTTAGGAGTAATCGTTACCCGAATTCTTTCTCCCACGGGACGATAAATGAACCCATCGCTCGCGGGACTGATGTCGTTAGTCACCATAAAGCGCACGGTGTTATCCGGATCAATTGGACCAGTGTTGGGGGCCGCTTGACGAATGGGTTGGTTCAGTCCCGCTCCCGGATACTCGTTAGCCTCAGTACCTACGTCGTAGGCCACCATCAGCCGACTAGCATTTCCGTTAAATGGCCGTCCGTTGGTTCGGTAAAGCGGAATACCATTTTCGGGAGTAGAATAAATGATATCATTGCTCTGCCCGTTCATGGTCACAATGGTCAGGTGGTCGCCGGGTTCGGCGGCGTCTATGGTGAACGAATAGCTTCCCCCCGGCCCAATGGCAGGCGCGGCGCCGAACGTACCGCTGGCTTTCAGATCAGTGTTTTGACCCAGCGTTGTTGCCAGAGCCGTCGGATCACCGTCTTCGGCTAAAGCTTCCAAACCTACGCCGCGATCCACTTCGCCGGTCACAAGCACCGGACGCACCTGGCTGCCGTGTACGGCAAACACACCGGGCGACAGGGGCACAGCAAAGCCTTCGTTGCGGTCGAAAGTCGCAGCCAGTTCGGTTGGGTCTCCATCTTCGGCCAGGAGTTTCAAACCATCAGAACCGGCACCACGATCGGTACCGAAGATCGGGGCGGTGACGGTATGGACGCCCCATGCTCCGGGAGAGAGATCGCTATTAGGTACGGCCGGATCGCCGGTTTTGTTGGCGATGCGCACCGTGAACAGCGTACCCACGTTGCTGATGGTCACGTCCACCAAGCTTGCTGCGGCTGGGTATGCGGTTCCATTATACAAGGCAACCGGAGCATTATCGTCCGCATCGGTGTCGTTGTTCCTGGTACCGGCGTCCCATAAGAATACCTGATCTGAGATATTGCCAGTGATAGGAACGTTCGCGTTGTAAAGCTCGATACCATCCTGCCCCGGGGCAATAAACAAATCATTGGAAGCGGCTAGCATGGTGACAAACGAAAGCCGGGTGCGTTGCCCCGCGGTGAGGACGGGACCCGCGTTGAAAGTGAATTCGTAGACTCCGCCGTTGGTAGCATCCGTTCCGGGAACGGCCGGTCCGGCCGCAGTAGCTCCAACCGGGGTGCTAAACACACCGTGCTGATAGAAACGAGGTTCTGTTGACACATTCTCAATGGTAACGGTGAACCCCCCCGATCCGTCGCTGGAAGCACTCAGATTCACCACCGAGTCGATCACATGGACTACCCCGTTTTCGGCGATAAGGCCCGTCTCCAGCACATCGGCCCCGTTGATGCGCACCGCGCCGGTGTTCACGTCTACCGTGGCCGTAAGGGTAGCCCCGCTAACGGTGTTATACACATCCTTGTCCCTGATGTCAGCGGCTGTTATGGTCTGCGGCACCACGTGGGCCTGCAAAATTGACGCTACGGCATCAGCTCCCAGCTTGGTGACCAGTCCGTCGAGATCACTTACCTCTTGGGCCGCAATCAGCGCATTGAAGGCAGCATTATTAGGCGCAAATACGGTGAAGGGCCCTTCGGTGCGCAGGGTTTCGATAATGTTTGCCGCTTCCAGTGCCGCTTCCAGACTGCTGAGATCATCGCGATTGGCAATTGTATCTACTACCGTGAACACTCCTTCGGCCACCGGCGGGGGCGGGCGGTTGATCACTGAGTCTATAATATGAATCACACCGTTAGTAGTGAGAATATTCGGAGTGACCACCGCAGCTCCGTTCACAGTAACATTGCCTCCCGTTTTGACGATATTAACCGTTGCATTCGCGTTCAGAGTAGGATATGCTTGAGATTGCAGCAAATCAACGGGCAACGAATCGGCGATGACGTGCGCTTGCAGCACGTTAGAAAGACCGGCCTTGCTCAACTGGGCCAATAAAGCAGGCAGATCGGCGGCTCCCTGGTCGGTGAGCAAGTCGGCGAAAGCCGTGTTATTGGGAGCAAAGATGGTGATCTTTTCGCCTTGGTTCAGCGCAGTCACCAGTTCAGCGGCGGTAAGGGCCTGTAGGAAAACGCTTAGTTCGGGACGTTTGGCGATGGTATCGCCCGGTGATAAGTACGTAACGTCGGGGGTTGGCGGCGGCGGGGCGCCTACGGCAAGTACCGCTACCTTCACCTCGGCCTCGGCCGTTTGGTTGAGTTGATCAACCAGCGCAAGCCGCACGGTGGCCGGGCCCACGGTGGCGCCGGTGAAGCGAACCACTATATCACCGCTGGTGGCCCCGTCGGCCGGTGGAGTTACGTTAACCGTACCGGCAGTGGCAGGTTCCACGCTAGCCGTAGCTGAGGCGTAGCCGCCCGGAATTGTGGTAGCAAACGTTAAATCAACAAAAGATCCCGTTTCCACGGAAGCATCAGCGGGAGCGGTGATGGTCGGACCCGCCGGGGTGCCATTATCATCGTCTTTGTTACAGGCGTAAAAGATAGGAATTAGCATTCCTAAAGCCAGGGTCATTCTCAAGGATAATCTCTTCATAGAAAAATGGGGTTATTATTTGTTTAGAGTTATAAGATAAAAGCACGCTGTCGTTCAGACAGAACTTTATGCAGCAATAAGGGTACCAAACGACTAAATATTGACAAAGTCTTGTTTTGAATTTCCCCTGTGCTATTTCAAGGGGCCCTTTTTACCGGAGAAAGAGTGTCTGCGAAAATTCAGCCAAACGTAAGAGAATTTGAGAGAATAAAAAAAGCCCACCAAAATTATTGGTAGGCTCTTCCGTAGCGCGGGTGATAAGCTTCTAGGGCTCGGGCACAATAGTTACCTTGATAACCGATTTGGTCTTCGGATACACGAAACCATCCGCTGCCGGGGTTTGGCCATCAGCCGTCACTCGGTTCAGGCGGTCATCGTCATCGGCAGCACCGGCATCGGGAGTGCGCTGGCGAATCACCTGATCGAGTCCCGCTCCGGGGAACTGGTCCACCTCGGTGGCCACGTCGTAGAGCAGCACGTAATCGGTTACGTTCCCGCTGATCGGCTGACCATCCGTGAACAACGGCAGGCCATTGTCCTCAAAGGTATAGATTAAGTCGTTGCTCTGCACAAACATGGTGGCCAGCGACAGGTTGTAGCCGGGTTTGGCCATCACCGTGAAGGCGTAGCTTCCGCCGGGTCCGATGGGGCCAGGCATGTCGGCGCCTACCGGAGTATTGAACACGGCGCTGGAGCCTACTCCGGCCACCCCGGGCAGGTTGCCGCCTAGCTCCGCCGCGCTGCCGTCTTCAGCGATGCCTTCTAATCCCAAGCCGCGGTCGGGCTCACCCGAGGTGAACAAGGGCATTACATCTTCTTTATGTACGGCCCACACCCCAGGAGACAACGGAACAATCAGGCCGGTGCGAGCGGCCAGAGAGGCACCCAACGGACCGGCGTTGCCATCTTCGGCAATGGCCTCCAGTCCGTCGCCAAAATCAGGTTCGTTAGTGATGAACAGAGGATTGTCGGCGGTGTGCACCACGTAGACGCCGGGCGATAGGGGGCCGGGCACGTCGGTGTTGCCCAACAGGTTGTAGATGCGCACGGTGAACTTGGGGCCGTCGTTGCTGATGTATACCTTGATGGCCTCCTTCACCAGTGGGTAGCAAGTTTTTACGTTGGGCACCACCAGTCCGTTCTTCTCAGTGTTCACACTATCAAGCAACAGTACCACCCCGTTTTCATCGTCTCCGGTGTTGGGCCCGGCCTGACTAGGCGGTTGATTGGGTCCGCCCGGCTCCTCATTCACCTCGGTACCCGCGTCCCACAAGAACACCTGGTCGGTGATGTCGCCGCTGATGGGATCTTCCTGATCGTCGTAGAGGGTAATGCCGCCGCCCAAGGGAGCGAAGAACAGGTCATTGGAGGCCACGAACATGGTGGCGAACGACAGCTTGGTGGTGGTGCCAGGCACGGTGCTGGGGCCCGCGTAGAACGAGAACTCGTAGGCGCTACCATCGCCGGGCAGGGCCGGACCAGGAGTTGACGCTCCCACCGGAGTGTTGAAGATGCCGCTCTGGAAGAACGGTTGCGGAGTGACTACGTTCTCGATGGTGACGCGGAAGGTGGTGGCGTTGGGTTCTTTCGCGTCCTTTTCGGTGACGGTGAACGGATAGGGGTCGGAGTTGCTGCCGTTGGTGGTGACCACAATCTCGGATTTGCCCACCTCAAGCCCGGCGGGTACTTTCACGGCAATGGCGGTGCGGCCTACGGTGGATACATCAGCGGGCACCCCACCGATGCTCACGGTGGACGAGGCGGCAAAATTGAGTCCGGAAACGGTCACGTGCGAACCTGCCGGGCCCGCTGCGGGCGTCACGGTGAGAATTGTGGGTTCCAGCGCATCAATGGTGCCGTCTTGATCTTCATCGCAACTGGCGAATAGCAGAGCGAACAGAGCGAAAAATAGCGGTAGTCTTTTCATTGTTAGTTGTTTAAGGGGTTAGAAAATTTGGTCTACCCCGCAATCATAACCGGTGCATCGTGAACGAAATGTAAGCCAGCTTACATTTCGTTCGCTGATCCATGGATGTTATAGAAATGTGATGCATTAGGAACCGGCGCGTGACTCTTCGATGATAACTGGAGTTTCTTCATCAAAGTGAGAGAGACCCAAGGTCTGATTACTTAACAAAATCATAACGTAGTTTTTGAGGGAGAACCAATGCGCAGCCATTACTTTTGAGGAAATTGGAAGTGGCCCGCCGGATGCCAGCCCGCCGTGGCTATCGGCTGATCCTAGCGATACTTCCATTATTTAATTTTGCTATGTATGAAAGTGAAGTAGACGCCACGCTCAACGAACTTTTCGCCTTGTACGAACGCTACGGGGCGGAAGCCTACGGCGAAGCAGTGACCCAAACCGAGCACATGGTGCAGTCGGCCCAACTGGCCGACCGGGAAGGCTACGATGAGGAGGTGGTGCTGGCGGCCTTCTTGCACGACATCGGGCATTTATACGCCTCGGCGGGGGCAGAAGCGGCGGCCCTGCCCACGCCAGCAGACGCTTCGGTGGGGGCCTACGGGGCCACGGAGCACGCTCAACTGGGCAGCGACTTCCTGCGGCAACGCGGCTTCTCTAACCGGCTCACCCGCCTGATCGAGAACCACGTGCGGGCCAAGCGCTACCTGACCTTCGCCCAACCCGGCTACCACGACGAACTCTCGGAAGCCAGTCGGCAGACATTGGCGTTGCAAGGTGGCCCGATGGACGCCACCGAGGCCCAGGCCTTTGAGCAGGAAGAGTTGTTCGTTCTAAGCCTGCGGATGCGGCACTGGGACGAGGCGGCCAAGGAAACGGGCCGACCCGTCAACGATTTGTCGGAGTATCGGGCGCGCTGCCGTCGCTACTTGTTGGCGCAGTGAGCGATGGACTGCCGCTAACCGGTAGCTGCCGGAGCATTCGGTTGATGAGATCGACCAAGTAGCTTCCGGTATGAGGACCGTACCAGTTGGTCTCGCGCGCCTCGCGGTGGGGCAGCTGGTAGTACGCATCCGGAATCACGTAGCCGATGTAGTCACCGTTGAAGCTGGTGACCGTCACCTGGTATTCATTGGTCTGAATCGCCGGATACAACATCCCCGAGAAGTCGGCTGGGATGCCCACCAGCACCACCGGACCCAACTGCAGCAGCGTGAGGGTGGGGGAGATGTCGCCGAAGAACCATCGGAACAGCCAGGGGCGCACCTGCCACCCGGCAAACAAACGCAGTTGGGGCTCGGGCAGGTCGATAGGCACCTCCGCGAAGCGCATGGGCTGGTTGGTCGCTCCTTCTTCCCGGGTGGTATCTTCTATCATCGGACTCAGCAACCGCTGGGCGTAGGCTTCCATTGTTTCATCAACCTCGCGGTGCAGACTATGACTTCCTACGGCTCCGGCGGCCCACTGAGCAAAGTCAACGTCGGGCTGCGCTTCCAGCGCCCGTACTACCGCGCCGGGGTAGTCGGCCGACAGGGCTTTGGTGCGAGAGGAAAGGAAGGTGGCGTGGGCGGCAAAGCTGGCCAACACCGCCGTGGCCGAATCCTGCTCGAGGCACAACGTCCGCAGGTAGGGGTCTACCGGGCCGCCCTTCACCAGTCGGTTGCTCACCAAACCAGCGCGATCGTACTGGACGTAGCGCAGGCGGGTAGGCTGCAACTGCTTCTGGGCGCGCTGCACGCTGACCACAGTTTGGTTCACCAGCGTATCGACCAGCGCCTGGTTATAGCCCCCGGTGATGAAGGTGCCCGCCGGGCCGGTTTGCCACTCGCCAAACCCGTGGTGGGTATGCACCGCGGTGAAGTAACAGTATGGTATTCCTAGGGTGGCCAAGCGTTGCCGCACCGTCTGGGCCACGGCGGGGGGCGTGAGCATCAGGTCGTAGCTAATGAGGGTCACCGTGAGCGAGCCCTGCCGAAGCACCAGGGTGCGTACCCAGAGCGAGTCGCGCACCCACTCGAAGTTGCCCTTCCAGCCGTAGCCCATGAGCTTGGTCGGTTGCCGGGGGGTGATGTTTTGCCGAGCCCAACCAGCGTAGAGGGTGTCGGGAGGGGCGGTTGGCAGGTGGGCAAACGTGCTGTCTAAGTGCCGGATGGTGGTCTGATAGTAGGCTGACTGGTCATACGGAGTGGCCGGGGGGGTGGGTTTGAAGAGGAGGAGGAACAGAACGGCTACGGTGAGCAACACATATAGAATAAGGCGCAGAAATTTCACCGGAGGGCGTGGTTGGTGGATGAGGTAAAAGTAGTGAATTAACCATCGAAAAGGGTGGAATAACACTTTGTGAAACCTCTCGCTAGAATATCCTCGTGATCAATAGTTTATACTACGGTTAGGAATTTATTGCGATTAACACTACATTTAGGATTCAATTAGGTCGGCCTAACCATTACCGTAAATTTTACGGAGGTATCGCCGCTTGAAAAGTTAACGATGGTCATGAAGAAATTTCAGCTCGGCGAATTTGAAGAAGTGGTGATGCTCACCGTAGGCGTACTGTATAAAGAAGCCTACGGGGTATCCATCAAAAAGGAAATTGAGGAGCGACTGGATCGCTCGGTCAGCGTCGGTGCCCTACAGTCGGCCCTAAAACGATTGGAAAACAAAGGCTATCTACGCTCCTATTCCGGAGAGACTACCCAGGAGCGCGCCGGTCGGCCTAAGCGGTATTTTGAGATCACCGCCTACGGCAAACAGGCCCTGGAGTACGTGAGAGCCACCCGCAACACGTTGTGGGACGCGATTCCGAAGATAGCCTGGGACATGAACAACCTAAGCTAAGCCGGTATGAACCCTTCTCCCCCGAAACTCCTCCTTCGCTTCTTCCGCTGGTTCTGCCACCCGGAACTGCATAAGTACATTGAGGGAGACTTGCTGGAATTGTACGAAGAACGGGTAAAGGAGAAAGGTAATAGAAAAGCTAATATCCGGTTGACCTTAGATGTAATACTGCTCTTTCGGCCCGGGATTATTCGATCATTCAAAATATACCATTCCTTAAATCATCGCGCTATGCTACGACACAACTTGATTCTTACCTTCCGCAGCTTTAAACGCTACAAAAGTACGTTCTTCATTAACCTGATTGGCTTATCCTCTGGCCTGGCCTGTGCTTTATTAATTTACTTATGGGTGAATGATGAATTGAGCATTGACAAGTTTCATGAAAAAAATAGTCAGCTTTTTCAAGTGATGGAACATAAACAACAAGCCAATGACATTTGGACTGATCCATCTACCTCGGGACTTATGGCTGAATCACTGGCGGAAGAAATGCCTGAAGTTGAATATGCTACGTCCACCGGAGATCCTATTGAGGATATTACCCTTTCTGTTGATGAAAATAACATCAGAACAAACGGACAATACGTAGGCCGGGACTTTTTCAATGTTTTCTCTTACCACCTTATCCAAGGAGATGAAAACCAGGTGTTGGCTGATAAGAACTCCATAGTGGTTTCTGAAGACTTGGCCATGAAATTATTTAATACAGCCGAAAATATCATAGGTAAATCGGTAGAATTTCAACATGAAAAGCAATTCCTCATTTCTGGTATCTTTAAAACCGTCCCTCCTAATTCTTCTGAACAATTCGACTTTGTATTGTCTTTTGAGCTATTTAAAGACAAGTATCCATCAGTTTTAGAATGGTATAATGAGTCCGCTTCTGCGTACTTTATTTTAAAACCCGGTACTGACATTAACCAGTTTAACAACAAAATTGCCAATTATATTGAGATCAAAACAAATAACGAAGTTACCCACCGTACCCCATTCCTAAAGCGCTATTCAGAAAAATATTTATACAACCATTATGAAAATGGGGTGCAGGCAGGGGGTAGAATAGAGTACGTCAGACTGTTCTCTATTATTGCGATTTTTATACTGGTGATTGCCTGCATCAATTTTATGAACTTATCTACGGCCAAAGCCTCCAGAAGATTAAAAGAAGTGGGGATAAAAAAAGCCATAGGGGCAGGAAGAAAAACACTTATTTTTCAGTACTTCGGAGAGTCTATGTTGATGACTTTCTTATCACTGCTGCTATCTATCTTGTTGGTTGTGCTTTTTCTTCCTCAATTCAATCAGATCACGGGGAAGCAACTTACCATTGATTTTGATGTAACCCTTATCTTATCGGTTCTTGGTATCACCTTACTCACAGGTCTTATCGCTGGTAGCTACCCGGCACTGTATCTTTCCGGTTTCAATCCTATAACTGTATTGAAAGGTAAACTTAATAATTCGGTAGGCGAAATATGGGCAAGGAAGGGACTGGTGGTATTTCAATTTGCTATTTCAGTAATGTTAATTGTCTCTGTTTTGGTGGTATACAAACAAATAGAATACGTGCAATCTAGAAATTTAGGTTATGACAAAGAAAATATCATCTGGTTTAAAAGAGAAGGAAAGCTATCTGAAGAAAATCATCTGGAGAGCTTTCTTTCAGAAATTAGAAGCATACCTGGCATTGTGAGCGCCTCCAGTATTGGACATGATATGACAGGTCATAACTGGGGTGTCCATGGATTTGAGTGGGAAGGAAAAGACCCGAACGATAACACTACTTTTGAAAATGTAGCAGTCAACTTTGAGATGATGGAAACCCTGGATATAGAGATGAAAGAAGGGAGAACTTTTTCCATAGACTTCAGCTTAGAAAACACGAAGATCATTTTTAATGAAGCTGCTATTAAGCATATGGGATTAAAAGATCCTAAGTACCGAGACACAATTGCGTATAAATGGTTAGTTTTGTAGTCAAAAGACAATAGATGGGCAAGATACGTATAATAGCACTGAGCGAACAAGAACGGACTACTTTGTTGCAAGGTTACCGGGAAGGTAAGACGGCGGTGTTTCGGCAGCGTTGTCATATGATCCTGCTAAAAAGCGAAGGTCGTACTTCTAAAGATGTGGCGGCTATTTTAGGTAGTAACCTTTTATCGGTGAACAACTGGCTGACGCGCTACGAGCAGCAGGGCATTTCCGGATTGGCTACCCTGCCCGGTAGGGGGCGCAAGGCAATATTGGACGCGCAAACCGATGAGCAAAAGGTGCGTGAGGTAGTGCAACAAGAACGTCAGCGTTTAAAGCGAGCTAAAGTCATTTTGGAGGAGCAACTTCAGAAGACGTTTAGTGAGAAGACATTAAAGCGTTTTTTAAAAGAATTAACGGTCGCTGGAAGCGCATCCGACGAAGGACCAAAGGAAAACCTGATGCAGCCTTGTATAAAGCAAGAAGAGAGGCCCTGGCGATGATAGAAACCCAAAGCTGTGCTGGCCATATCAACCTGTACTACGGGGACGAAACCCGTATTTCAACAGAAGGCTATGTTCCCTACGGCTGGCAGTTTGCTGATGAAAACTTAGGAATAGAAGTCACTCGGGGGGCGGCACTTAACGTCTTCGGACTACTGAGTCGGAGCAATGAACTGATCTATCAGACCACTACGCAGAACATCAACGCGAATTTCATCATAGAGCAGTTAGAAAGCTTATCGTGGCGTATCACTAAGCCTACGGTGGTAGTTTTAGACAATGCGAGTGCTCACAAAGCCCGGAGGTTAAGCCAATGTATAGATTGCTGGCAGCACCGAGGACTGTTTTTATTCTATTTGCCCCCTTACTGTCCGCATCTAAACATCATTGAACGCTACTGGAAGGAACTCAAAGAGGGCTGCATTAGACCCGAGGATTATCAGTCAGCCGATACGCTCTTCTACTCAGTAGACCGAGCACTAGCTGCAACTGGTCAGCAGATCAAAATCAACTTCGCAGACTATCAGTTTAATTATAGCTAATTGTGGGCAGGTACTTATAGGTAAAATCTTTACGTTTTGGGGCGATGATAAGCAAATCATTGGTGTGGTTAAAGACTTTCATTTTGAATCGCTCCATGAAAATATCAAACCCCTAATGTTCACGCTATGGCCTGAACGTACGAATAGGTTTATGGCTAAGTTAGAAACCGGGATGGAAAAAGAGACTCTCAACAGGCTTCAGGAATTCTATCAAGTCTATAGTCTGGGATTTCCCCTCGATTACCAATTTCTGGATGAAAATTACCAAGCCCTCTACGCCGCCGAGCAGCGCGTGTCTACCCTATCCCGCTACTTCGCTGGCATAGCCATTCTCATTTCCTGCCTCGGCTTGTTCGGCCTGGCCGCCTTCACCGCTGAGCGAAGGCTGAAAGAGATTGGCATTCGCAAAATTTTGGGAGCCAGCGATTTCGGTATCGTTCGTCTCTTGTCGGGCGACTTTACGAAGATGGTGCTGATAGCCATTGTCATTGCCCTACCCATCAGCTACTTCATTGCGCAACGTTGGCTGCAAGACTTCGCCTTTAGCATTGACTTAGAATGGTGGTACTTCGCCGGGGCCGGAGGGATGGCTTTGCTCATTGCCTGGCTAAGTGTGGGTTTTCAAACCATCAAAGCGGCGCGAGTGAACCCGGTAGAATGCCTCAAAGATGAATAAGCAAGATTACAACAACGTTTCGCCACCTCGTCTTGTCACGCGCTTCTTCCGCTGGTTCTGCCATCAGAGTATAGGAACATAGAAAGCGGCCTGAAATGCAGCGTATCTACAACAATCCGGTGAAGGCCCGGCCTGGAAGGCCGGGCTGGTGGATGCCGCGGAGGATTACGTGCGGTGTAGCTTCTATTCTAATAAAACTTATAACGCTCGTCTTCAATGTCGGCGGCTTCGCGCACCGCCTGGGCAATGTTAGTGCTGGTGCGCGGCCCCTGTTGTTGCTGCAACTGCTCCTTATAGGTAGCGTAGTCCGCAATCTCGGGGGCGGGGGTGATGGACTGCAACTCGATCACCACCACTCCGTTCTCGGTGATGATCGGTTCCGAAACCTCCCCTTCGTTCAGGGCGAAGGCCCGGCCTACTGCTTGGGCAGCGAAACCTACGTTGGGCAGGGTATTGCTGCTCAGCTTGAGTTCATCGGCCGTGTACACGTTGGCGTTGCCCCCGTAAGCCTCTTTGCGCTCTTCCAGGCTGCCCGACAACTCCCGGAGCTTTTCGGCGATCTGCTCGGCTTTTTTCCGGCCGCGCACATTGGCCAGCACCTGCTCGCGCACATCCTTGAGTTGGGCGGTGCCCTTTTCGCGCTTGCCAGTGAGGGCAGCCACCACGTAGGCATCTTCTAGCTCATACACTTCGGACACGTCGCCCACCGAGGCGTCTTTGAAGGCCCAACGCACCACCTGCCGGGCTTCGCCCAGTCCGGGCACGTTCTCGGCGTTGGGCAGCAGGTCTTCGGCGGTTTGCACCTCCAGCGAATCTTGCTGCGCCTGCTGCGTAAAGCTCTCAAGGTCGTCTACCTGACTATCAAACAGGTCGGCCAGCCGGTAGGCCTGGTCGCGGGTGGCATCACTGGGATACAACTCTCGCTCGATGGTGGCGACCTCATACATCTGGCGCGTGGGCAGGTCGGTCACGTCGATGATGTGATAGCCGTATTCGGTTTCGATCAATCGGTTGATCAGGCCGGTTTCTTTGGCCGAGAACACCGCCTCTTCGAAGGGCTCTACCATGCGTCCCTCGGGAAACCAGCCCAGGTCGCCACCGCGGGAAGCCGAGCCGTCGTCGCTATGCTCCTGCGCCAGCGCGGCAAAGTCAGCGCCGTCGCTCAGTTGCCGGAGCACGTCTTGGGCTTCTTTGCGCTTCTCCGATTTGTTTTCTTCGTCAGTCTGGAACAAAATATGCCGGGCACGGGCGTTGGCCACGGTATCCTCCAACACGTCAGACACCTTGTACAAGCGGTACACCTCACCTTCTTGGATGGGACCCACCACGGCGCCCGGACTGAGGTTGCCCTGCCGGGCCACGTAGCTAGGCAATTCGTCGGCACGGTAGCGGCGGAAGGATTGGGCGGGGTCGCCGTCGGTGTTGATGGAAGCGAAGATAGAGTCGTTGCTGGCTTCCGACAGTTCCTGCTTGAGCTGGTCTAGTTCCTCTTCGAAAGCGGCCACGTCCTGCTCGGAGGGAACCACCGGGAAGGTGACGTACTGGATAGCGCGCCCCGCTTCCTGCTCAAATTCTTTGGGATGCTCCTGCATGTAGGCGGTGAGCTCCTGGTCGCTGACCTGCACGGTCGAGTCGGGAATAGCCAGGGTGGGCACGTAGAGGTACTTCACCGAGGCGATGGTGTTTTCTCCTTCGTACAGCTGCTTGGCTTCTTGGGTGGTGACGAAGTTGGCGTTGAGGAGCAGCCCTTCGTACTTAAGGCGGGCGCGGCTTTCGTTGAGGTTTTTCTCGTACATCCGCCAGGAAATCTGCTGTTCCTGGGGCAACTGGGGCATGTTCTGTAGATAGCCCACCAGCTGGTTGCGGTCGAACTCCCCGGTTTCGGGGTTGGTGAACGACTGCAAAATGCCGGGAGCAATGTTGTTACCCTGCACCATGTCAACCAGTTCCTGCTCGGTCACCTTAATGCCTAATTTGTCGAACTGCTTGGTAAACGCCACGTCGGCAATGAGTTTGTCCCAGGCTTGCTGCCGAAGGCCATTCTTTTCGCCTTCGGAGGGGTTGCGTCGGGTCTGTAGGTAGAAGTTGGCCTCCATCTCGTTGACGGCCTGTTGGTACTCATCAATGGTGATCTCTTCTCCGGCAATCTCGCCAATCTCTTTGTCCGGCCCGCCCAGCAGCTGAGAGCTAGGACCCAGCAGGTCGCCACCCACCAAGAACAGGATCAAACCAATGGCTACGGCACCGACAATCAGGCCGGTTCGCTCACGAATTTTACTAATTAATGACATACAAACTTCAGTATTAGGTGATATAAAGGACAGGAATCGGTTTTCGGTTGCCAAAAGGAAAGCAAAGATACGCGGAATCCTGGCTAAATCAAACGGACAGTTTTTAAGCGAAACGGGCCCGGCGGCAAGATATTATGCGGGCGCTTTGGTGGTGGGCAAGGTAAGCTTCACGGTGTCGATGCGGTTGTCGCTCATGCTCATCACGGTGAAGGTGAGGCTATCGGCGGGGATGATGTCGCCCTTGGTAGGAATCTCACCGGTAATCGACAGAATATAGCCGCCTAGCGTGTCATAATCGCCCTCGGGCAAACTCCACTGATACTTCTCGTTGAGGTAGTCGATCTCGTGTCGGGCGCTCACCAGAAAGTTGTGCGCATCAATCTGATGCTCTACCCAGTCCTCATCGTCGTGCTCATCCTGAATCTCACCGAAAATTTCTTCAATAATATCCTCAATGCTCACGATGCCCGCTGTGCCGCCGAACTCGTCCACCACCAGCGCCAGGCTCCGGTGTTCGGTGATGAACTGGATCATCAGCTCGTTAGCCGGCGTGGTTTCGGGCACAATGATGATGGGCGCCAGAATCTGATCAATGGACTGAGGTTTCTTGAACAGTTCCAGCGAGTGACAGTAGCCGATCACGTCGTCGATGGTTTCTTTGTAGACCACAATCTTGGAGTGACCGCTCTCCACGAACGCCTCCGCCAGTTCGGCAATGCTGTCGGATAAATCCACGGCCACCACTTCGGTGCGGGGGATCATGCACTCCCGTACCTTCACCGTTTTAAACTCCAGGGCATTGTTAAAAATTTTGGTGTCTACCCGGTGCGTATCCACGCGCGGTGTCGGTTGAGAAGTGGCGTTGTCGGGCACGGGAACGTCAACCAGCGTATTCTTGATGTAGTCGTTCAGGTCGGTGAGCCCAAACACCAGGTTGTTTTCCTGATACTTGAAGCGAAACACCCGCACGATGGTGAATTTAGACACCTTATCGATGAGGTAGACCACCGGGTAGAGCAGTACGTAGATAATCCGAAAGGGCAGCGCAAAAAAGGCTAGCAAACTGTTGGGATCGATCATGAATACACTCTTGGGCGTGAACTCGGCGGTGACCAGCACCAGGAAAGTGGCCACGATGGTCTGCACCGACAACCGAGCGATGTCGTTATTAGCCCACTCCGGCAGGTAAACGGCGAGCCAGGGCTCCAGCAGGTTGGCCATAAAAATACCGTAGAGCACCAGGGCAATGTTGTTGCCCACCAGCGTGGTGCCGATAAAGCGGGTTGGGTGCTTCAGATGGTCGGCCAGCAAACGCCCGGACAGCAAGCCGCTTTTGTTCGCCAGCTCAATGCGCAGCTTATCCGCCGAGATAAAGGCGATTTCAATTCCCGAGAAAAAGGCTGAGAACAGTAGGCAGGTAATTACCACAATAACTTCCGAGTAGTCCATGCGCTATCGGGAGGCTTTTTTTCTTCGCGGAGGCGCCTTCTTTTTCGGTGGCACCGCCGGGGGATTGTCCGGGCGGCGGCTCTTGTACCACAACAATAGGATCGACGAGAGCATAATGAGCCAGTAGGAATGTACGAAGCCTACGGTGATCATTTGATGCACCCCTATCACAAATAATGTGGCACACAGAGAAAGGATGACAGCATCGGGAACGCGCATACCTTAGTTAACTGAAAAGGAGCCGGTAGGTTTTAGGATGCGGTAGGACGACATATCTTCTTCGGCCGTGAGCCCCTCGCCCATAATCACTTCCTCCTGAGAAATAATTTCCACGTAGCGGTCGGTGAACACCTGCTTGTCGTTGCGGTTCCAGTGCAACACTTCGGTCTTGAGCGTTTCGCCGCTCTCCAGGTTTTTCACCACCACGTTGCCTTCGGCGGTAAATTCGTTCTTTTCTTGCTCATATCGCCCCCGGTCAGCCACAATGGTGGAAGTGACGGCCTCGTTTTCCCCGTAGGTTTCAATGTAAATGCCTTCAGGAAAGTCCAGGTCTCCGTTGGCGTACTGTAGTTGCCGCTTGGCGGTGATCTTGTTCTTCACCACCGCCGAGTCGCTGAACAGAAACTGAGCGTCGGTTACCTCGAGCGAGGGCCCTTCGTACTCTTTAAAGTCATCGGCACTGGTTTGCTCATCGTGGCAACCGGCGGCCAGTAGCATCATGCCTAATCCAATAAGCCAACGGCGGCACATAAGATGATGGGATAAGGGTCAACAAAAAAGCCACTTTCGGCAGGATCACCGAAAATGGCTTAGAACGAATCATGATTGACTTAGTCGCGGGTCTGGATGGTAACCGTCTCCCCTACCCAGCAGTCGATTTTCACCTTTTCGCCCACCTTTTTGTTATAGGTAAATACCTCTTCTTTGGAGGGGAACTGCTCTTTGGCGCTACTCATGCCTTCGCGGTTGCCGGCCTTGGCGTACATATCGTGGGCAGCAATGAACACCGCGCGATCTTCTACCACGTTTTTGCCACCTTTGCACTGTGATGCGCTGTTCATGTACATGTTGCCCACCATGGTGTAGGCTTTAGACGCTTGGGCACCGCTCAGCGAAGCCGACTTCAGTGCGTAATCCCGAGCTTGGGCGCGATCACCGTTTTTCAGGTTGATGGAAGCCATATCCATGTAGATTTCACTCTTCTGCTCGTCGTCGCTCGACAGCTCAATGGCTTTCTTGAACCATTTGTCCGCTTCTGCTTCCTCGCCGTTGGCTAGCTTGCGCGAACCGATGGTCTTCGCCAAACCGGGATTAGGTTCGGCGTTGAATGTTGCCTCAGCCGCCTCAATAAAAAAGGGGCGGTCGGTGCAGGAAGAAGCCAGCGAAAGGGCGATGATCTTCTTAGCCATTTCCGCATCGTCGGGATTGGCCTGCAGTTTGGGCAGCATCTTTTCTTCGATGTAGTCGCAGCTTACGGTGATGGTAGAGGCAAAAATTCTGTCCACATTTTCGCCTACGTCTTTGTATTTGGAGGCAGTTTTTCCTCCGGCGGCGGCCTTCTTGTCGGCAATGCCCGCGATCTCATCGTATATCTCAATGACCCGCGCTTCGTCGATCTTGCCGCGCTCAAACTGCGTCTTGGCGATGGTCATGTAGGGCACCAGGTTGTAGTAGGCCAAGTTGCCGTTGGTTTTCTCGACGGTTCCCTGAAAAATTTCCTGAAGCTGATCGTACTTTTCCTTGTCTTTGTACATCATCTTCATGGCCGAGCTGGCCTTGCGGTTCATAATGTCAGACTCCTTGCCGTCACCAAAGTACTCAATACGTTTGTCGTACATGGCCAAGGTCTTGTCGATGTATTCTTGCTTGTGTGCCGGATCTTTGGCCTTCATCGCCAGTTCTTCGTAGATATCCGCCCCGTTCACGTAGATCGACGAATTGAGGTCAGGAGCGTTTTCGTGTAACCACTGCAGGGGAGGCACCGCCGCTTCGTAATTCTTTTGCTTTTTGGCGTCGGTGTAGAGTACCACTTTTTCCTGAGCCGTTGCTTTGTCTTCCGGCCAGTTCCAGCCGCCCTGCGCGTGGGCCGCGTAGGAGAAGATCAAAAACAGAGATAGCAGTGATCCAAAGGACTTATAATGAACGGTGTATTTCATCTTGTTTAGCTTTTATTTATTGGTTATACATGAAGTTAATGGGTTGCCGCCGAAAAGCGCCGATAATTAGGTAACATATCACCTGAACCAACCGCGAATATAACGCAACTTGACCAAATTTTGTTAAACCTTACATGAGATTCGGTACCTTGTTTAACGAAAAAAGGGGGCTTTGCGGTTCAAAAGTAATCCGGATTTGCTATCTTTTTATCAAAATGCTTTCCAGAATTTAATCAAAAATAGGGTGTAACCCGTTAACAATAGCACTTCATCAGTCGAACTTGCGGCGAATGAACCAACGATCATTAAATGTTACCCCCAGGGTGGCCCGCGCGTAGTTTTCGCGAATCAGACCCTGCTCGGTGGTTCCTCGGGTGCCTACTTCAAAAGCCAGGTTAATACTCGATAAATTGCTCACGGGTAAGGATAAACCAAAATCTATACCAAATTCGGTAATCTGCTGCCCGCTCACGGCAAACGGCAGGTTGCGGTAGTGGCCCCCCAATCGGTAGGCCACCCGGGCCAGGTAGCTATTTACCGAGGTAGCATCAGGAATGTACTGTCCTCCGGCGGCCAGGCCAAAACTATTCTGCATCCCCTCGTTCTGCCCCGTTTCGTACGACTCAAATGCTTCCCACGCCTGGTAGGTGACGTCTACCCCCACGGTATATTTCAGGTACTGGTCAATCGATAGGCCCGCACTCAGCTTCTGCGGCAGGCGCACCTCCCGTTGTCGGGGGTCCGTCGGAATGTCTTGTCCGGGCACCGGCGAGCGGGCTCCCGGCACCTGGCTGCTGAAGGTCACGTCTTTGGTGGCCCGCACCTGGGTGGCCGGTTGGTACACCACGCCCAGGTTCAGCGAGGTGCGCTTGCCGATTTTCTGCCCGAAGTAGATACTAGGCTCGATAAGCACGTCGGAATAATAAAGCTGGTCTTCGTAGACCGACGTGAGTCCCGAAGTGCCCGTCAGAGCGATGCTGCGCGTTTCGGTGATCCCTCCGAACAAGTAGCCCAACCGCACGCCCACGGCCAGGTTCTTATAAATTCGCACCCCGTGCGAAAACGAAACCAAGTTGAGTCCGCCGCTGCCTTCGCGCACCCGCCGGGCAGGGGGGCCGTTGCCGTCGGTCAGCTCTTCTTCCTGCCGGTAGCCCACCGTGCTGTAGGGCATCACCCCCAGGGCAGCCGACCAGCGGTTGGCGATCAGGGGAAAGGCGAACACCCCGTAGTTGATGCCACCCTGGGTGACAACGGCGCTTTCGTTACTGCGCCGCTGCGTGGTGCGCTCGAAGGAAAAGGCCACGTCGAAGGACGACAGCGTATTTTTGTAGAGCATGGCCGGGTTCGCGTAGTTAATGTTGAGCCCGCTGCCGGTGCCCACGCCAATGCCGCCCATGCTGTGGTTGTGCACCAGGCCGGGCCGCGTCAGGTTGCCAACGCCCTGGGTGGAGTAGGGGGTGATGCCCACCTGGGCGTAGGTGGCGGTGAGGCTGGCGCAGCCCAGGGCCAGGGCCGTACTAATGATTCTGCTGAACATAGTGCTGGAGTATACGATTGAGGCCGATCAGGATGAGGTGAGGCACCACCGTGACCGGGTGTTCGGGACGGAGGGTATCCATGAGGTAAAAGGCGTCGCCTCCGCTGATCACCACCCGCAAATCTGAGAATTTGTCACCATACATCCGAATCATTTGGCTGATTTCTGCCGCCGCGCCGCCCACCGCGCCGCTGCGCAGGGCCGTGGCCGTGCGGCGTTCGGTGAGGTTGAAGGGTGAATCGTCGGCCTCTACCAGCGGCAACCGCGCCGTGAAGGTATGCATGGCCCGCAGGCGCAGGCCTACGCCCGGTGAGATCAGCCCGCCCCGGTAGTGGCCCCGCGCGTCGATCAGGTCGTAGGTGATGCAGGTGCCCGCGTCGATGGCCAGGGCGTTCTGCCCGGGGTGCTGCTGCTGCGCACCCGCCACGGCGGCCAGGCGGTCGGTGCCCAGCGTGGCGGGCGTTTCGTAGGTGTTGACAAACGGAAGCGGCGTGGTGCCGTCGAGCACCAGCAGCGGAATGGGCAGCCGACGCCCCAGGGCCTGCACCTCACGGAGAGAACCTACCGACGAGACAATTGCCCGGGTCACCGCGTGCTCGTCGACCACCGGGAGCAGGGCCGACCAGTCGGAAAACCGGTAGGTCTGCCGAAGATCGTCTCCATCGAAGAGCGCGGCTTTGATGCGGGTATTGCCTATGTCGATGGCGAGGTGCATACGAAACCGGAGTATAAGCCGGGCGTTTGTTGGTGTTTAGCGCTTTCCTTGATATTTTGCTGCTGCCAACCCAAGGATTATGCTATCTTTGGCCGCCCGGCGATTAGGTGAACAAAACGCGGGGAAGGCATCATTATTATAGAGGCAGTCGATCAACGAGGCTGCATCACTACGACTAACCAACCGCGTCTGATGAACGTAAAGGTACTCTTTCTGTTTTCTTTTTTGCTATTCACGGGCGTTGGACCGGTGGCGGCTCAATCCTCTTACGAAGCACCTGCTGCCCAAGTTTGGCTGGCGCAAGCGGATCACGGCGCTCCCCCGCAGGATAGCCACGATGGTCACGCCGAAGACGCTGGCGAAGAATTGCACGAAGCGGCCGAAGCGCACACGGTGGCTCCGCCCTGGACGGTGATTCCGTTTGCCGCGCTGCTGCTCATGATTGCCACCGGGCCGCTGTTCTACGAGCACTTCTGGCACAAGCATTACCCCATCGTGGCGGTGTCGCTGGCGGTGCTGGTGGTCGTGTACTATCTGTTTGTGATCCATAACCAGCACGCCCCGGTGCACGCCCTGGCCGAGTATATGCAGTTTATTGCCCTGCTATCTTCGCTGTTCATTGCCTCGGGCGGCATCCTCATCAAAGTAGACCGAAAGGCCACGCCGCTGGTGAACGCGGGTATTTTGGTGATTGGCGCGGTCATCTCTAACCTGATTGGCACCACCGGGGCCTCCATGCTGCTGATCCGCCCCTTTATTCGGCTCAACAAAGACCGGATTCGAGCTTATCACATCGTGTTTTTTATCTTTCTGGTGAGTAACATCGGTGGATCACTCACGCCCATTGGGGACCCGCCCCTGTTCCTGGGCTTTCTGCGGGGCGTGCCCTTCTTCTGGACCTTTACGCACGCCATTGAGGAGTGGCTGGTGGCCACCGCGGTGCTCACCGTTATTTTCTACATTATTGACCGACGCCATCAGGCGAACGTGGACCCCGACGAAGTGGTGGATGAGGAGTATACCAACAAGATATCATTGGTAGGCAAGCGCAACTTCCTCTGGCTGGCGGTGGTGATTGGCGCCGTCTTTATCGATCCCAACAAGTTCGACTGGGTGCCGGGCATCACCTACGACGGACAGCAGTTCTCGTTCGTGCGCGAGTTGATCATGTTCACGGTGGCGTTTCTGTCGTTTCGGCTGGCCAGCAAGGATGCGCTGGAAGGTAACGAATTCAGTTTTGAGCCCATTCGGGAGGTGGCCTTTATCTTTATCGGCATTTTCGGCACCATGATGCCCGCCCTGGAGCTGGTGGGCACCTTTGCCAAGTCGGAGGCCGGAGCGGAGCTGATCACCCACAACACCCTGTACTGGGGCACCGGGTTGCTGTCGGGCTTTCTGGACAATGCGCCCACCTACCTCAATTTCTTGGCGGCGGCCATGGCCTCGCTAGGAGCCGATGTGGGCAGCCAGGCCGACGTGCTGGCCTTTTCGGACGGAGCCTATCGCGACAGCATCCTGGACCTGACGGCCATTTCGGTGGCGGCGGTGTTCTTTGGGGCCATGACCTACATTGGCAACGGTCCCAACTTTATGGTGAAGTCCATTGCCGAGCAGATCGGCATCAAGATGCCTTCGTTTTTCGGGTATATTTTGCGCTACTCGATCCCCTTTTTGCTACCCGTGCTGGTGATGATCTGGCTGGTGTTTTTTGCCTTTGCGCATTGATACTGATCAAAGCCGACTCGGCGCAGAAATAACGGACATCACGGAGAAAGGGAGTCAATCAGCAAACGAGCTCCAGTAGGAAGTATTGAAAAACGATTCGACCGGTACCCATCCGCGATCAACCATTTCTAAAGCCGCATTTATGGCTATTCGTCGACGTTTGTTAAGCACTTGTGATCTTGTGGAACGGTTGGGTATTACTTTTTTAAGTTCGTCTAGCGTAATTTCATCTTCCGCTAGTTTGGAATTCAGTAAGTCTATTGGGTTGGGTGCCTCAATAGGATGATGCCGTTGTTCATAGGCCCATATTAGTTCACTTAGTAAGTCCAGTTCTTCACCTTCGGGGGTACCCGGTTGGGCCTGGATAATCTCATCCAAGCGAGCGAAAGCCGCCGACAATGCTTCTTCGCTTTTAATCGGTTTAAGAACTGATATCGTATTGCTCATATACTGGAAAGATTGATTTTATCGTAGTCGGCATGCGTGCCTATGAAGCGTATATACACTATCTTAAAAGCAAAGTTTATCTCGACTAATAAGCGGTAGTGGTTTCCTTTGATTTTGAAAGAAAAGCGATCACCGCGCAGATAACGAGAATTAGCAATAGCATCTGTGACTTGATTGGGATTGCTCCAGTCGGCCTTGGAAGCAGTAACGTACCACTCTTCCAAAGCAGATTGGGAATCTGGATGCACATGCCAAAATTCCCGTAAAGTACGCTTTGCAATAACTCTCATTTAATAGCACCAAGATAAGAAATGTTTACGTATTTGCAAACGTGCTTTAAGTTATCACCTCCCCTCCCCGAACCACAAAGAACTTCTTCTCCACCTCGATCTCCTGAAACATCTGCCGGGTGCGCTCGGGGCGGGCGTCGGTGACGAACAACTGCCCGAAGGTTTGGTCCACCACCAGGCGGGTGAGCTGGGCGATGCGGTGGTCGTCGAGCTTATCGAAAATATCGTCGAGCAGCAGCAGCGGCTTCACGCCGGTCTCCTGGTGGATGATCTCGAACTGGGCCAGCTTCAGGGCAATCACGAACGATTTTTGCTGTCCCTGCGAGCCGTATTTTTTCACCGGATACCCACCGATCTCAAAAACAAAGTCATCGCGGTGGGTGCCCTGGGTGGTGCGTTGCAGCGCCAGGTCGCGCCGGTACGCGTTGTAAAAATTACTCCGAAAATTTTCCTGCGTCAAATGGCTTTCGTACCGAATGGTGACTGCTTCCTTGTCTTCGGACAAGTAGCGGTAGTGCTTTTCAAACAGCGGTCCAAACTGGGTGACAAATGCTCGCCGCCACGCGTAGATCGTCTGCCCCAGGGTCAGTAGCTGGTCACTGTACGAGTCCAGCAGATCGCCTTCGTAGGTGTGGCGCTCGGCGAATTGCTTAAGCAAACTATTGCGCTGCCGCAGCACGTGGTTGTAGCGAATCAGGTCGTCGAGGTAGGGGTGGTTAATCTGCGAGATGATGCTGTCGAAGAAGCGGCGGCGGTTTTCGCTGCGCTCGCGGATCAGATCGGTGTCGTCGGGCGAGATCAGCACGGCCGGGAATAGCCCGATGTGCTCGCTGAGCTTTTCGTAGGGCACCCGGCTGTTGCGGGCGTCCTTCTTCTGTCCGGTTTGCAGGCTAAACTGCACGTGGTGCTGCTCATCGTGCTTGCAGAAGGTGCCCTTCACCAAAAACAGCGCCGCACCGTGCCGCATGTTCTGCTGCTCGGTGCTACTAAACGCACTTTTGGTGAACGACAAGTAGTAGATGGCGTCTAATAAGTTGGTTTTGCCACTGCCGTTTTCACCCACAAAACAGTTGATGTGCTTCGAAAATTGGATCGCTGCCTCCGCGTAGTTCTTGTAGTTGAGCAGTGCTATCTTTTCGAGCCACATTCGTTTCTAGTTGAAGGTTTTTGTGCTACTTTGCGAACCTTGCCGGGCCAAAGATGTTTGATAGACGACAGACGGTAGTTTACAATCAACAGTCCATAGTCAACATTAGCTGTCGATTATAGACCATCGACTGTTGACCATGTACATATTCAATCATTCTCTCATTCGTTTATTCTATATTCACCTACCCCATTATGGCGACCAATACAAAGGAAAAAAAGCAGCCGAAATCGAAAAAAGCCGAGTTTTCTAAAGAGACCTATCTGTGGTGGTACGAAACCATGTACCTAATGCGCCGCTTTGAGGAGAAGGCCGGACAGCAGTACGGTCGCCAGAAAATCCGGGGCTTCTGCCACCTCTACATCGGGCAGGAAGCCTGCGCGGCGGGCGCCGTCACCGCCCTCAAAAAAGGCGACAAATACATCACCGCCTACCGCGACCACGCCCACCCCATCGCGCTGGGCACCGACCCCAAAGCGGTGATGGCCGAACTGTTTGCCAAAGAAACGGGCATCTCCAAGGGCAAGGGCGGCTCCATGCACATGTTCGACAAAGAAAATCACTTCTTTGGCGGGCACGGCATCGTGGGCGGGCAGATTCCGTTGGGGGCGGGCATTGCCTTTGCCGAGCAGTACCAGGGCACCGACCACGTGTGCGCCACCTACATGGGCGACGGTGCGGTGCGGCAGGGCGCTTTCCACGAAACGTTGAACATGGCCATGACCATGAAGCTACCGGTGATTTTTCTGATCGAGAACAACGGCTACGCCATGGGCACCTCGGTGAAGCGCACCAGCAACGTGCAGGATCTGTATACGCTGGGCGAAGCCTACGACATGCCCTCGTTTCCGGTGGACGCCATGAAGGTGGAGAACGTGCACCACGCCGTGGCCGAAGCCGCTGAGCGCGCCCGCGCCGGAGACGGCCCCACGCTGCTCGAGCTGCGCACCTACCGCTACAAGGGACACTCTATCTCCGATCCCGGTAAGTACCGCACCAAAGAAGAAGTGGAGGATTACAAGCAGCAGGACCCCATCGTGCAGTGCATGAAGTCTATCCTGGAGAACAAGATGGCCAGCGAAGAAGACCTAAAAGAGATCGAAAAGAAGGTGAAAGAGCAGGTGGAAGAAGCCATTAAGTTTGCCGACGAATCGGACTTTCCCGACCCTTCGGAAGCGCTCAAGGACGTGTACGTGCAGAAGGATTATCCGTATATTTTGGACTAATTACATGATACTGGTTACTAGCTGCTAGCTTCTAGCTGCTGGTAGCCAGTATCCTGGCCATTCTGAAGATCATCCAGCGAAACGTTTACTACTGTTTTTCTGTTTGGAAAAACTATCGTAAATTCGCACCCTCAAAAACCCAAGAAGATGGCAAATCGAGTAACCGGTCCTAAAACAAGAAAACCCAAGTCCCAGCAGGAAGAACACCACGACGCGAGCGAACTGTTGGAGAGCCCTGACGCGCTGCGGGAGCGGCTCACGGGTACCGAAGACTTTGTGAAGAAGAATGCCGGACTGCTCACCGGGCTGGCCTTGGCCGTCGCTTTGCTGATCGGGGGTTTCTTCGGTTACCGCTACTACCTTGACAACCAGAACGATACCGCGCAGGAAGAGATGTTTCAGGCGGTGTTCTACTTCGAGGCCGATAGCCTGAACCTGGCCCTGAACGGCGACGGCAACAACTACGGCTTCCTGGAGATTATCGATGAATTCGGAAGCACCGACGCGGCCAATCTAGCGCATTACTACGCCGGAGTGATCTACCTGAAGCAGGGGGATTACGAGGAAGCCATTGACCACCTGAACGACTTTAGCGCGTCGGATCTGCTGGTGCAGGCCAAGGCCTACGCGCTGGTGGGCGACGCCCACATGGAACTGGAGCAGTACGGCGAGGCGGCCGCCCAGTACGAAAAGGCAGCCGACCACGAGCCAAACGAGTTCTTCACTCCGCAGTACCTCAGCAAGGCAGCCTTAGCCCACCAGGCCAACAACGACACGGCCGCGGCCGCCGCGGCGTACGAACGGATCGTGGATGAGTTTTCGCAGTCGAACGAGTTTCAGGAAGCCCAGAAGCAGCACGCCCGGCTACAGGCCATGAGCAATGGTAACGGATAGATAGCTGATTGTCCTAGTGGTTCGTGTCGACACGAACCACTGGCAGTACCACAAACCACTGGCAGCACAAGAACACCGCAGATCATTGCTTCCTCCTTAGCCCATGGCCACCACCTACAAAAACCTCAGCCACTTCGCCACCGACCATCTGCCCGACGTGTCAGGAAAAACCTTTGCCCTGCTGGTGTCGGAGTGGAACGAGGAGATCACCCACGCCCTGGCCGACGGTGCCCGCAGCACGTTGCGGGAAAACGGGGTGCTCGATCATCACGTCCTAGCGTATACCGTGCCCGGCAGCTTCGAACTTCCGCTGGCCGCGCAGAAGATGGCCAGTCAGGAGGATGTGCACGCCGTGATCTGCCTGGGTTGCGTGATCCAGGGCGAAACCCCTCACTTCGAGTACGTGTGCCAGGCAGTGGCGCTGGGACTGAAAGACGTTGGGTTGAAGTTCGACAAGCCCGTGGTTTTCGGGGTGCTCACCACCAGCACGCTGGAGCAGGCCCAGGACCGGGCGGGCGGCAAACACGGCAACAAGGGCCACGAAGCCGCCATCACCGCCATCAAAATGTTAGCGTTTTAGCGAAACACTGACCAACTCTTTTCGGGTTATGGTACTAGCATTCCTTTTACGCTTCAATTTGGTCTATGAAAATTCTTAAGTTCGGTGGTACCTCTCTGGGCAGTCCCGAGCGGATGCACGCCGTTTGGCAACTCACTCTTCGGGAGAAAGGTCCCAAGATCGTTGTGCTCTCCGCCGTGTCGGGCACCACCAACACCCTGGTGCAGATTGGAACGGCCCTGCGCGACGGGCAGCCCGAAGAAGCACGTAAACGCATTGACGCGCTTCACCATTACTACCGTTCGTACGCCGAAACCCTGCTGGTGCAAGAGACAACCCGCCAGGCGGGGGAAGCCATTCTGGATGAGCACTTTGCGCTGCTGCGGCACGCTACCCAGCAGCCCTTTAGCGTGGACCTTGAAAAAGAGATTCTTGCCCAGGGTGAGCTGCTGTCTACCAAACTGTTTGCCACCTACCTGCACGAGCAGGGTACCGAGGCCACGCTGCTACCCGCCCTGGAGTTCATGCGCATCGACGACGAAAACGAACCCGACGAAGCGCACATTGAGGAGAAACTGCGCGTTTTGCTCGATCAGCATCCCGATCAAACTATCTTTGTTACCCAAGGATACATTTGCCTGAACAGCCAAAACCGCATCGACAACCTGCAGCGGGGCGGCAGCGACTACACCGCTTCGATCATCGGGGCGGCGGTGCGCGCCCGGGAGATTCAGATTTGGACCGACATCGACGGCATGCACAACAACGACCCCCGGGTGGTGAAGAAAACCTACCCCATTGCGGAGCTGTCGTTTAATGAGGCGGCTGAACTGGCCTACTTCGGAGCCAAGATTCTGCACCCCTTCACCATTCGTCCGGCGCAGCGCGCCAACATTCCGGTGCGCCTGCTCAATACACTGGCTCCCGAGGCGGCGGGCACCCGCATCTCTGACCGGGAGGGGGAGCGCACCATCACGGCGGTGGCCGCCAAGGATGGCATCACGGCCATCAAGATTCGCTCGTCGCGCATGCTGCTGGCCCACGGCTTTCTGCGCAAAGTGTTCGAGGTGTTCGAGTACTACAAAACGCCCATCGACCTGATCACCACCTCCGAAGTGGCGGTGTCGCTCACCGTAGACAACCAGAATCACCTGGAAAATATCATCCGCGACCTGAAAGAATACGGAGAGGTGGAAGTGGAAACTGATAATACCATTATTTGCGTAGTTGGCAACATGCCCTTTTATAAAGTGGGCATTCTAAAGCGGGTGGTGGATGCCATTGACGACATTCCGATCCGGATGCTGTCGTACGGCGGCAGCAAGTTTAACATCTCACTGCTAATCGATAGCCAGTACAAGGAAGCAACGCTGACCCGCCTGAACGAGCGCGTTTTCCTTCAGGGATAGCGCTGAAGCCCGGCTCGGCACTTTTTTTAGGAGAGCAAAAACTCAGCTTGGTAGGCTCGGGGTGACTTACCGTAGAAGTCTGAAAAGCAACGGGTGAAATAACTTTGGCTGCTAAACCCTACGCCGTAGGCAGCCTCATTGATCCGTTTGCCCTGTTGCAACAACTGCGCCGCGGCGCGAATGCGCTGGTTGCGAATAAACACGTGCACCGACACTCCCGATAATCCCTTAATTTTCTTGTACAGGTGCGATTTGCTCAGTGAAAGCCGGTCGGCCAAAAAATCGGCGGTCAGCGTGCTCTCCGCAATATTGCCGTCGATCAGCGCCGTCACTTGGTCCAGAAAATCCCGGTCGCTCGGGTGGATGGCTTGCGCTTCCACGGCCCGGTGTTCACCGCGACTGATCTGCCGCTTCACCCGCGCGTAGGTGGCCAGGATGTTCTTCACCTTGAGCTGCAGCACCTCCCCGCTAAAGGGTTTGCGGATGTAGTCGCAGGCACCACACCGTAAGCCGGTTACCTCATCTTCTTCGGCCGCTTTGGCGGTGAGCAAAATCACCGGAATGGGCGAGGTGGCCGGGTGCTCCTTGATGCGCTGGCAAAGCGCTATGCCATCCAGGCGCGGCATCATCACGTCGCTGATCACCAGCGCGGGGATGCGATTTGCCAGGCGCTCCCAGGCCATCTCTCCGTCGTAGGCTTCCACCACCTCGTAGCGGGGAGTGAGGGCCAGGCGGACGAACGTGCACATATCCGGGTTGTCGTCTACCACCAGCAGCAGGGGCTTGCCGCTATCCGCGGGCGCAGGGGTAGTTATTGCGCCGGGCAACGGAGTGGGGGGTGCCAGTTGCGACAAGCGGGAAGCAACGGGGGGCGGAGCCATTTCGGACGGCTGAAACTGCTGGCCGCCCACCGGCAGTCGGAGAGAAAACGCGGTGCCAGCGGAGTCGGACGTCACCTGAATGGTTCCGCGGTGCAGGGTAACCAGCTGCTTCACCAGGGCCAACCCGATGCCGCTACCGGGTTGGTGCGGTGGCGAAGTCTGCGCCGTGTAGAAGTGATCAAACAAATGAGGAAGGTCCTCCGGGCGTACGCCCACTCCCGAGTCGCGTACGCTCAGACACAAAAAATTCCCCGCGGGGGTAGACTCGATGCGGCTAGACACCCGCACCTGGCCCCCTTCGGGAGTGAACTTGAAAGCGTTAGACAGCAGATTATAGAGAATCTTGTCGTACTTGTCAATATCTAGCCATCCCTCGTGTCGGGCGGTGGCTGTTTCGTAGCGCAGCGCCACGCCGGTTTGTTGAACCATTGGGGCAAAGGTTTCTACCGTGCGGCGGGTTTCTTCCACCAAATCAACTTCTGTCACCATCAAGCGCATCATTCCTTCTTCCACCCGGTTCAAATCGATCAATTGATTGATAAGATGAAAGAGCCGTTCGGCGTTTCTTTTCATCAGCCGCAGTTGCTGGGCCACCGGGCGGGGCAGGTGCTTGCTGCTGAGTCCCATCTGGAGCGGACCTAAGATCAGGGTAAGGGGCGTTCGAAACTCGTGCGACATTTGGGTGAAGAAGCGAATTTTCATCTGGTCGCTGCGGTGCACGGCTTCGGCCATCTGCTGCATCAGGCGCGTTTGCTCCGCCACCTCTTGCTGCTTTCTACGCAACGCTTGGTTGGCGGCGAGCAATTCGTGGGATTGCCGTTGCAGGCTGGCCGTGCGCGCGCTCACTACCTGCCGCAGGGTCTCTCGTTGCCGAACCAGGTCACCGTGCCGCCAGCGGTTCCAACCTACCATAAGTCCGATCAGTAAACATCCGATCAGCACCCGGAACCAGGTCGTTCCCCACCAGGGTGCCAACACGGTGACCTCCACCGAAGCAGCGGGGGCAGTTGAATGAAGGTCTTGCACCCAAAAACGATAGGTGCCCGGCGAAAGGTTGGTGTAGGTGGCCCGCCGGTGGGAGGCATCGGCGATGTTCCACTGCTCGTCCAGCCCCTCCAAGCGGTAAGCGTAGCGGCTGGCCAGGGGCGACCGGTAGTTGAGGGTGGCAAACTGAAACATGACGTTGCTGGCGCGGTAGGGCAGCACCACTTTGGAAGTGAAGGTAGGATTTTGAACGAGGGGAATACGCCCCTGAATGGTATCTCCCGAATTCAAAGACACGTTGCTGATCTGAATATCCACCATACGAAGCGGGGCTTGGGTTGGGGTTGGTTTGATCAGGTCGGGATCGAAGGCGGTTACCCCCCGGCTTCCCCCAAAGTAAAGGAGGCCTTCCTGGTCGGCGAAGCCTGCCCCTTGATTGAATTCGTTGCTTAGCAGACCGTCGTTGGTGTAATAATTGGAAAAAGTGCCCACAGTGGGGTCAAAGCACGAAAGTCCGTCGTTGGTGCTCACCCAAAGTCGGCCCTGGCGGTCAGGCACCAGCGCTTTGATGTTGTTACCACTGAGGCCGTCCTCGGTGGTGTAGGTGTTTACTACCTGATCGTGCGCGTCAATTTCGGCCAACCCGTAGGCCGTGCCAATCCATACCCGGCCCGCCAGGCTAGCGATGGCCGCCACGTCGTCAGAGGGAAAGCGGAGCGTGGTGGTTCGGTCGAACGAAGTGAGGCGGCCCGACCGAAGGTTGAGGCGGTGGGCCCCCTGCTGCATGGTGCCAATCCACAGTAGGCTATCGGCCTGAAGGTGAAGCGCTTTGATCCACCGCAGGTTGGCCACCGGCAGTTCATATTCGTAAAACCGGTCTGACTCCGGATGGTAGTAGTGGAGTCCACCGGTGACGGCGCCTACCCAAATTCGGCCCGAAGCGTCCTGGCAGATGGTGCGCACCGACCAGGGGCGGTAGCGGTCGGTACGGTTGTCGCGGTAGTGGTAGTGGGTGGCGGAGCCGTCATCAATCGACAAACGGCTCACTTTGTAGTCATAGTAGCCGATCCATAAGCGATGCTGAGCGCTGTCGTGGGCCAGGGCACCCACAATTTTGGGGTAGTCGGGCCGGGAGTTGCCATCGCCGTAGGGAATTTTTTTGGTGATTCCGGTAGGTAGATGATGGGCGTATAAGCCGCTGATCGTACCAATCCACAGGCAATCACCGAGGCGGTTGATGGCGTACGCATCATTGTCCAGTAGGGAGTCGGGTTGGTAGTGCACAAAGGGTTGGGCCTGCAAGTCTACCTTCAGCACTCCTGATCGCTCGGTACATAACCAAAGAATGTCCTGCTGTCCCTCAAAGATGTGCGCTATGGCATCGGTGGGCGGCGGGTGCGTTTGGTGGGCGGCGGGCAGCGAAACAAACCGGTTTTCTTGGGGAAGGTAGCGGAACAGTCCGCGTTTGCCCGGCCGGGCGTGGGCCCAGGTGGTTCCCTGGCTATCGTGATACACCGCGGCAATGAGGTGTGCCCCAGTCACGTCTAGGCGCTCCGGCCCGTTTAGGTAGACCTGAAAGGCCACTCCGGTGGCGCTAGGATCAGCTCGGACAACGCCCCGGTTGGTGGTTAGCCACAGGCTGCCGTCGGGGTGGGGAACAATCTGGTGGATAGCGTTGGTGTGGTGCATCGGCTGGGCCACCGGGCGGTAGGTAACAAACCGCAACGAAGAAGAACCCAGGGGGCGTTCACTTCGGCTTAGCCCGTC
Source organism: Cyclobacteriaceae bacterium (assembly GCA_965217305.1). Classification (GTDB taxonomy): domain Bacteria; phylum Bacteroidota; class Bacteroidia; order Cytophagales; family Cyclobacteriaceae; genus Tunicatimonas. The sequence goes on along the minus strand of CBDCHN010000011.1, from coordinate 715,621 downwards.
GGCGGTTCCCACCCATAAAAAGTGCCGTTTATCCTCGTGGAGCGATAACACGGATTGGTGACCCAGTCCGCTATTGGCCACGTCGTAGTTGACAAACGTTTGGGTGGTTTCATCGAAGCGACTCAGGCCACCATCGGCAGCCACCCAGAGCCGGTCCTGCGCATCCTGCATCAGGTAGTTGATGTGATTTCCCGCCAGTGAGGTGGTATCGCCCGAACGGTGCGCGTAGGTGATGAACCCATCGGTGGTTGGGTCATAGCGGCACAAGCCTCGCACCGTGCGGAACCATACGCGGTCCTGCCGATCCACGAACATGACGTTTTCCCGGTTTCGGTTAGCGGCAAAATCACCCGCGACGCTTCCCGAATCGGCCCGCAGGGGGTAATGACTAAACTCCTGGGTCAACATATTATATCGGCTCACCCCCCCGGCCGAGTAGCGTATCCAAAGATTCTGATGCGCGTCTTCCTGGGCGGCTTCCACTTCGTAGTAGAGCAGTCCGTTTCGGTCGTCGCTTTGCGGAACAAAGGTTTTAAAGGCGTAGCCATCGTAGCGACTCAGGCCACCGTGCGTGCTGAACCACATGAAACCCTGGCTGTCTTGCGTGGCATGGTTCACGATACTGTGCGGCAGCCCGTCGGACAACGACAGTGACTGAAATCGGAGCGGAGAGGTCTGTGCGTAACCGGTGAAGGGTAAGGCGGCATTGACCAGTAGCAACCAATAAAGATACTTCATAAGCTCACTTTCGGGATGATTCAAACAAGACTGTTATTTGAATAATACAATATTTGATCAAGCGACTTATAAGAATACCCCTGTCTGGTTCAATAATAAACTGGTTAACAAAGCCAAAAAAAATTTCAGGAAAAGAACATGGCGTTCGGAATGTAACTTACTGCCAGTCTGGCGATAGCTGAGCGGAAAGAATAAAATACCAAGAACGCATACGGCAATAATTTTTGTAAAAAACAACAAGCCATTCAAATATCCTAAAATATTTAAGAAAATATGGTGAAGGAATTATAAAGTAGCGAATTGAGCTAGAGTTTATTAAAGTATTGCGTGATGATAATATACGTCAAAAAATAGATAACCTAGTGCATAATCCGCGACCAAAAAATTGCTCTCTTTGTCCCTTTGCGGTACAAATCGGATAAAAATCCTTTTATGAGGCAATCTTTAACCTAGTTTTAGCTTGTCGTATGTCTTAGGCTGTTTCTTCTTTTTGTGCAACAACGTGGCCTGCCAGGGCGGCAGTTCTCTAGTCATTCAAACCTTCTACCCCATTCTTATGACACAACTTCACTCAAGTTCCAAAAAAAAGCCCCACTTCTTGGGCAAGCCCGGCAAAACATCGCCGCGTCAGCGTTGCTTCTGGCTGAGCCTGATTGGCGTGTTTTCCTTAATACTGTTGCCAAACCTAGCCAAACCATCCGACGTGGTGGAGGTGCTTCCGCTCACCAACCAAATTATCATGGTGCACTTCGACGACGGCTACGTAGATTATCACGACCTGGGAGAGAAGCGAGAAGATGATCAACTCTTTCATGTACCCCTCAACGTAGCGTTGGCCGATCAACTGAACAGCTACACCATCCGCAGTGCCGACGACCCGGCCTACGCCAGCGGAGTGGCTCCCGACGACCTAAGTCGGAAGTCGAAGGGAACGGCCTACCTGTGGCTGTGCGAGTCGTACCAAACCGGCGTGGGCTGCACCAACACCTCCAACGACCACGCCAAAGAGCACTGGGTCTACCTGTTCCTTCCTGAGCCTATGCAAACCGGCAAGACCTACACCGTCGACCTGGGCAGCCTGGCTAAAAACGGAAGCTCCTTTTCTCTCACCTACGACGATAACCGCAGCCGTACCGAAGCCGTGCACGTCAACAACGTGGGCTACGACCCGGCCGGAAACGCCAAGTACGGCTACGTGTACCACTGGATGGGCACCCGGGGCGGACTGGATTTATCAAGTTATGCCGGAGCGTCTTTTCAGTTAATCAACCAAGCCACCGGCAACGCCGACTTCACCGGCACCCTCACGTTCCGCAAAGCGGCCGACAACCAAGAAAGTCCCTACACCGACCAAACTCCCGACGGCAATTTCTTGGGGGCCGAGGTGTACGAGTGCAATTTCTCGGGCTTCGGGGGCACCGGCACCTACGTGCTGTCGGTCGACGGCATCGGCTGCTCCTTTCCCTTCGAGCTCAACAGCAACGTCTACGATGAAGTGTTCTACTGGACGATGAAGGGGCTGTATCAAAACCGCAGCGGCATTGCCCTGGAAGCACCCTACACCGACCAACCCCGCCCGGCGCCGCACAACCCGAACATCACGCCCGGATTCAGCGGGCAGCTGAAGTACACTTCGTTCCGCTACCCCGACGCCACCAAGAGCGACAATGACCCGAACGACAAGCCCCTTTGGGAAGCGGGAATCAAGGGCGATATCAACACCTGGGGTTGGTATCAGGACGCGGGCGACTGGGACGCGTATTCTACCCACGCCCGGGTACCCGCTAACTTGCTATTCTTATACGAAGTGGCGCCGCAGAACTTCAACGACGGGCAACTCAATATCCCCGAAAGTGGCAACGGCTTGCCTGATCTTTTGGACGAGGCCCGCTGGCTGATTCGCTTCTACCACCGTACGCGTCAGGCAATTCTGGACGCCGGGTACGGCACGGGCGGCGTGGGCGGGGCCCGCGTGTTTGGCGACCTGTGGGGCGGCGACGAACTGGCCGACGGCACCACCATCGGCTCGTGGCAGGACACCGAGCGCCTGTACGTGGTGTCGGGCGAAGACCCCTTCATGACCTACACCTACGCCGGATTGGCGGCCCAGTACGCCTGGATTCTGGAGCAGGGTGGCTTCGCTGATCCCGAAGGAATCAACTGGCAGCAGGAAGCGCAGGAGGCCTGGACGTGGGCGAAAAACAACACCTTACCGGGCGACGAGACACCTCGATTCAGTGGTGATTTGGATTTGTTGAATCATCGCATGTACGCCGGTGCTGCCCTGTACCGGCTCACGGGCGGAGCGGAGTACCACACCCAGCTGATTTCGGACGTAGCGAGCAAGGCCCTGACGACCACCACCGTGCTGGACAAAGACAACCGCTATCCGGCTTGGATATATTCGTTAATGGACAACCGCAGCAAAGACACCGGCACCGCCGATTTGTTGCGAGGAGCCGTTCAGTATACCGCCGACTTCAATATGCTCTACCACGTGGACAAGCGGGCGTGCCGCTGGGCGGGCAACTATTTCTTCCCGATGCTGGTGGGACAGGGCACCACGCCCATGGTGAACGACGGGGTGATGGGCTACGCCATTGCCAACAAGTTGGGCACCGATACCGGGAAGTTAGCGGCTTACAAGCTGTTTTTGCAAACTACCTGCGACTACTTTCTGGGCACCAACCCCCTGAACATGACCTGGCTCACGGGCGTAGGTGACCGCAGTCCCGGAGAGATCTTTCACCTGGATTCGTGGTACAGTGGACAGGAAACACCGCGCAAGGGCATCATCCCCTACGGACCCTGGCACGACGAACTATCGCTCGGCCCGGTGGGTCCGTGGAACCATAAATGGGCCAATAAAACGCTCACCCCAAGCAACGTGAAACAGTGGCCCGGTCACGAGCGGTGGTACGACCTGCGTTCGTCGCCGTTCACCAGCGAGTTCACGGTGCATCAGAACAACGGCGTGGCCGCGATGGTATACGGCTTTTTGAAGAACGGTCCGGGAACCTACCGCGGCGGCGATAACAATCCGCCCGTGGTCACGGCTCCGTCTAATCTCAGTGCCACCGCTACGGCGGCTGATCAGGTGAGCCTCAGTTGGCAGGACAACAGCAGCGACGAAACCGGTTTCCGCATCGAGCGCAAGTCCGGAAGCGGAGCGTACGCGCAAATTGCCACCGTGACTGCCAATGCTACTGCCTACAGCGACAACGGACTGGCTCCCGCCACGGCTTACACCTACCGAGTACGGGCTTACACGGCCAGTAACAACTCGGCCTACAGCAACGAGGCGAGTCTCACTACCCAGGTGGGTGCTTCGTCTGATGTTACCGTTAGCGTGAGTAGCACCAACGACGATGCTGAAGAAACCATTGGCAGCGGAACGGTGGACCTATCCAGCGACGATCTGGATTTTCGCAGCACGGATATCTGCGCGGTACGCTTCGCGCTCGACGTGCCGCGGGGGGCCACCATTGGCAGCGCGGTGATCAACTTCACGGCCAAGGGCAACAGCGCGGGAGCCAACACGCTGACCTTCACGGCGCAGACGTCGAACGACGCTTCGGCCTTCGGCGCTTCTAACCGAAATCTTTCAGCGCGCAACATGACCAGTGCTTCGGTGAGTTGGTCGCCGGGTGCCTGGACAGACGGACAAACGTACCCGTCGCCTGACTTGTCGGCCCTCGTCCAGGAGGTGGTGAACCGCAGTGGTTGGAATCCCAACCAACATTTGGTGATTAAGGTCACGGCCAGCACGGCCAACAAGCGGGCCGCGCGCACCTACGATTACAACGGCAACAACTCCCAATCGCCCCAACTGCTGGTGAGCTACCAAGAACCGACGATGATGAATGCTCGCCGGGCTGAGCCCGACCGGCTCACGCCTCCGTTCAGTGTAGAAGTGTATCCTAACCCGCTCACGGCCGACGCACTAACGGTGCGGCTAGGTGATACCACCACCGGTGACTTGGAAGTGCGCGACATGATGGGGCGCCTGCTGCTGGAACGGCACTTCGATCAGCAGCAACGGGTCAGCATTCCGAAAGCGGAGTTGACAGACGGGGTGCTGATTCTAACGCTGCGCACGGTGCGGGGAACAATGCAGACTAAGCTTCTGGTGCAGTAACGAAGACCGAGCATAAGCGAGAGAAGTGCCCTGGCGTTTCTCTCGCTTTAAGTTATTTTCACCCAACCGATTTGAATCTAGAAAATTTTTTCTAATTTGCTGAAGGCAATGCTTACCAAGCTGCCTATTTTTTTTATACTATTCTCTCGTCCATTTCCCGGTCTGCTCTTTTCACCGGTCGCTCTCCGTACGCTTCATAGCAAAGCTGATCAATGAACTATGCGTAAGTCTATTATAAGTAGACGAATGCACTATTAGGTTGGCATACAGTTAAGGGCTATTCTAGGCTGCACACTCTAGCTCGAGTTCACAAATTCAAAACAACTGAATCTTCTCAACCCCAAAATACGCTATGATGAGTCTTCGACAAGGATATACCGTTTTGTTTGCTTTTTTAGTGGCAACAGGTACTGCTAGTGCCCAAATACCCGCATTTCCAGGGGCTGAGGGGGGGGGACCACCACCGCGCATGGTCGGGGGGGTGAAATCATCGAGGTTACTAACCTAAACGATTCAGGCAGTGGAAGCCTGCGTGCTGCGCTGGAAGCTACCGGTGCTCGGATTGTAATCTTCCGAGTAGGTGGTGTTATTGATCTTCAGAGTCCACTTGTGCTGCGCAACCCTTACATCTATATAGCGGGACAGACTGCTCCGGGTGAGGGAATTGTTATCACTGGTGAATACTCAACCAACGGCGTACCCGCCGGAGGAGCAATGTTAATTGTAGATACTCATGATGTGTTAGTAAGGTACGTAAAGTTTCGTTCACTTAATGAGATAGCGGGTAGTGAAACTACCGGGGGCTCCGGTTCTAATATTAAAATTTGGCCTAATTGGCCCTACGGCTTTCAGCACAATGAACCTCTTTATAACATTGTCTTTGACCACAACTCAATTACTTGGGGCTATGATGAATCAGGTCCTTTAGGCAATGTTAAAGATATTACTTTTTCCTGGAACATTCTGGCTGCTGGTTTGAGTGAGTACACCCAATGCAATACCAACGGATGGGATTCAGGTACTGATCCCCGTATGTGTGGACAGACTTTTGGAGTAGGGCCCATGACCTATAACTTCACGATGCATCATAATCTCTTCGCTCATAACAACGAAAGAAGCCCCATACAATCCAGTGGAAATACCTTTGAGTTTGCCAACAATCTCATCTATAATTGGGGCACCCACGCCACTTACATAGAGCCTAACACTTGGCGTGAAGAATGGAGTAAGTTGTCCTCAACGGGAAACTACCTTAACAATTACTATAAACCAGGCCCACAGAGCAATTCTGATGAGATCACTATTACCAGTGATCTAAATAGTTCATCAAGGTTTTACGTGGCCGGTAACATTGGTCCTACCAGTGGTAGCAATGGCTGGAAAATCACCTCAAGTAATAAATGCATAGGCAAACCCGATTGTAATGACGCAAACGAAATTTATCGAGCGCAATCCTTAATCAAAGACGTTACCAACATAAAACTCAGCTCTGCTCAGCAAGCCTATACTGACATATTGAACGGGGTAGGTGCACGCCTCCCCTCATTAGATAAAATAGACGCGTCAATCGTCAATGACGTAGAAAGTGGTGGGGGGCGAATTCCGCTGTACAAACCGGTTATGCCAAACTACGTTTCTGCGCATAGAGCCAGTAACTACGATAGCGACCATGATGGCATGGCCGATGCGTGGGAAACCGCCAACGGCTTCAATAAAAACGACGCTTCCGACCGTAATGGTCTTTGAGAATGGTGGCCAGGCGGTTTGTAGGCTGCTGTGGAAGAGTGCCAGCTAAAGCAAGCAGATCATTCCGGCAGACCGCCTGTACCCAGAAATAGAAACCAGTGCCCGGGCGCTGGCGGGCCATTCCAAAGAATATTTCAGTGATAATTCGCCCGAGAGACCAACCGAATTGCTCTATCCCAATCCCAGCACCAACGGCAGCTTTGTGATCGCCGGTATTCCGGCCGATAGCCAAGTGAGGCTGTTCAACCTGCAGGGGCAACGGATAGCGATTCGGCAACAGTCGATCAGCCCGCAGCAGCGCAAGATACAATCCCGGGCAACCCTGCCACCCGGACTGTACGTGGTTCGCATCCGGCACGCCAGCGGGTCCACTTCTCAGCATCGCCTAGCCGTTTATTAGCGAGCAATGGTCAGCGTGCGGTGGTAGGGTAGCCCCGCATTGGTCTTAGTTTTCAGCTTGGTACACCCGCACGTAGTCGATGAGGTACTGCTGCGGAAGCCTGCTTTTGTCCACGCCCTGCACTCCGCCCCAGGCCCCGCCGTAGGCGAAGTTCATCAGCAAGTAGAACGGTTGGTCAAACGGCCACTCTTCCACGCCGTCTCCCGCCTGTTTGGTCACCGTGAACACCCGATTGTCGTCAATCAAAAAGTCAATCTGTTGGGCGCTCCACTCGATGCCGTAGGTATGAAATTCGTTGTCAGCACTTGGCAAATGAGTGCCCTCGAGTTTATGGGTGCCCCGGGTATGGTTGTAGGCTTCGGTGTGGATGGTGGTGAACACCGTGTCAGCATTGTAGCCTACGTTCTCCATAATATCAATTTCACCACACAAGGGCCAGCCCACATCTGATACATTGTCTCCCAGCATCCACAGGGCGGGCCAGGTGCCCAAACCGTTGGGAAGTTTCGCGCTGATCTCCACCTTGCCGTACTGCCACGCCTGCTGGCCCCGCGTGGTCACGCTGGCCGAGGTGATCTCCCGGATTTCACCGTCAATCACGGCACTGTCCCGGCGGGCCTCGATGATCAGATGCGCACCGTCCACCCGCACGTTTTCCGGGCGGGCGGTGTAGTACTGCAGTTCATCGTTGCGGATAAATCCCCGTTCGTAGCCCCACTTGCTTGGGTCGGGGGCCCCTTCGTAGTTAAATTCGTCGCTCCACACCAGCTCCCACTCGGTGTCGGCCAGCGCAGGAACAGCTTCCTGAAGCGCCTGGTCGTTGGACTGGCAGCCTAGTAGGATTAGCACGGCGGTGCTCATAAGAAAATGTAGCAAATTCATAGCAGACAAGGTGAGGTTGATACGAGGAGCTAATCTGCAAAACTTCGCGCACAATTGTTCACTTTGCTCCCGGTTTTCGCCAGGTAGCTCGCGAGCAGACCTGCTTTTCCCCCGTCACGAAGCTTTGGCCAAGGGCGGTTCCAGCAGCCCGTCCCAGGCAATATCGTGCGAAATGGCATCCGAAAGGGGCAAATCATATTTCAGGCTGAACCAGCAAAACTCCAGCAGCGTGAGGTTCTGCGTCAGCATCGGCCAGGGATCGTCCCACCGGAAGATAACGTCCTGCGCCTTGAGCAAATCCTGCCCCCAGCGCAACAACTGCTTTTCTCGGTACGCTTTCCACCCGTTATAAGTCAAGAAGGTAAGCAAATTCACGCGGGGAAGCGGGTTGCCAGGGTAGCACGGTTGCTCATTCTCTCCCAACACGGCCGACAGCAATTGGTCAGCAGATGAAAACAGGTGTAACCCACTTACCGTACGCGGATTGCACTCAATCACGTACCACTTGCCGTCCCGCTCGTCACAAAGAAAATCGAACCCTATCTGGCCGTGGTACTGGTATTTTTCGCAAAACTCTCGCGCAAACTGCTCAACGAGCGGCTGCTGCACCGCCCGGTAATAAATTCCCGAACCCTTCCCCAGGTTATAGGGGTGCTCGTAGGTCACGTGCGCTTTCACCTCGCCGTGATGAGCAATGGTGTAACTACAGTACTCCTGACCGTGCACAAACCACTGGGCTACCCACGGATAGTGCGCTTGTTGCAGCAGGTTTAACCGCTGCCGGTCGGGGCGCAACAGCACCTGGGTGGCGAAGCGAGAGTACACGGGCTTGAATACGTAGTAGGGCGCGTCGTCTTGCAAAAGACTTACGTCTTCCGGACTCTGCAGCAAAAATGTGGGTGGCGCCTTGATGCAGCAATCCGCAGCCAGATGAACAAAATCCCACTTGTTGTGCAGTAGTTTGAGCTTGGCAAAATTGTCGCAAAACACCGTACACCAATCTTCCAGCTGGTGGCGGTAGCGGGCGATGTAGAAAGTTTCTTCGTAGGTGGGTATAAGCAGATTGATGCGGTGCCGCTGCACGGCCGTACGCAGGCATTGCATATACTCCTGGGGGTGATGCGCCACGGGAGGGGTGCGCACGTAGTGATGCACGTAGCGAGAGTGCCGCCCAATCGGAAAGTACAGACTGTCGGCCAGATAGATCTGAACCGCCGGGCCGTGCAGCAGACGGGCCAGTTCCAGGGCCGTAGGGTTTCTACCGCCCGTGATAAGGATGCGAAGCATAGATAAAAAAATTGGCGTCTTGCAAAAAATTAGCACCTCAATAAGCGTCCATCCGAAAAAATGTTTACCGTTGAGAACAACAAAAATACTCCGGCTTCCTTCGGGCTTTTTCGGATAAAAAAGTAACTTAGTAGCATTCCCATACTTTTTATTTACTATGAATGAGAATTTTTATCTGGATGAGCGGGCCTATCAGGAGCTGCTCGACCTACTCAACAACCAGCACTTCACCGAGGTGGTGGGCAGCATCCTGGATTTCAACCTGCTGTTCGACGACTGCTGGCTGCAAGATTCGGCCGTGATCGAAAACCTGGTGTACCACCGCGGGCAGTGGGACGTGCACCTGGTGTTCGCCCACCATAAGAACCCCTACCGGCTCATTCAGCGGCGCATCACCACCTGCAACTGCCGGAGCAAGGCCGAAACGCACGCCTACTACATGAGAAGGCTGGCTGCCAAAGACCAGCGGGGCACCCTCACGGTCGACAGCAGCCTGTTTCGGTTCAACGCTAATTAAGTAATCTTGCTGAATCCAACAAACGTTGCTGATAACAACAAAACAATGAAATTCGGGTAAAACGTTAGCTAATCGGATGTCCGATACCAAACAAAAAATCATTCAAGCCGCCGCCGATCTGTTCCATGACCAGGGCGTGGCCCCGGTGCGCTTGCAGCAAATTGCCGACCGGGCCGAAGTGAGCGTAGGCAACCTGGCCTACCACTTCAAAAATAAGGAAGCCATCATTCTGGCCGTCTATGATCAACTCGCGCATCAAATAAAGGACATCCTGCAACACTTTCGGCAACTGCCCACCCTGCTAGACCTGGATCAGCAGCTTTCGCAGTGGTTTGCGTTCAATGCGTCCTATACTTTTTACTTTTCGGCCTATTTGCCCCCCTCGGTGCCCGGGGCGGCTCAAGCACGGGCGCGCCTGCTGTCTTGCCTCACCAGCCAACTCACCAAGCGCGTTGAGTACCACGTGCAGCGCGGGGTGATGCACCCCCCCGGCGAAACCCACGCGTACTCGGCGGTGGCCGATACCGTCGCTCTTATTATCACCGGTTGGGCCTTCTACCAGGGAGTGAAAGGTGAGCCGGAAATAGAACAAACCGGCTTCAAAGCCACGGTGTGGGCCCAATTCCTTCCTCATTTCACCCCCCGGGGGCAGGCTGAGTATCACGAACTAATTCGGCCCATTCTGACCCGGCCCACCTGACGGACGCGGGAACAAGAATGAACCGCCCGTTGGTCGCCACCAGCGGCAACCTTAGCGGCTCGCCCATTATCTTCGCCGACCCCGCCACCAAGGCGCTCACCCGGCTGGCCGACTACTACCTGACCAACCCCCGGAAGATTGTGGTGCCCCAGGATGATTCGGTGGTGCAGCACAGTGCGGTGGCCCGGCAGCTCATTGTGCTGCGGCGGTCGCGGGGCCTGGCTCCTACCTATCTGCCTACTCCCCCCGGCCTCCACGCGGGCGTGCTGGCGCTGGGAGGGCACCGTAAGAGCACGTTTACCTACACCCACGGCGGCAACGTCTACGTGAGCCAGCCCCTGGGCGACCTGGACAGCTACGACGCCCAGCAGAACTACCAACGCCTGCTAGCGCACTGGCTTACCCTGTTCGGCGCGCAACCCACCGTGGTGATCACCGACCAGCATCCGCAGACTACGGCTTCGCCCTGACAGATTACCAGGATGGATGACCCGGCTGAGAAGTGCCCAAACTCGTCTTGAGGAAACTAAGAAAGGCAACTACGGTGGGTTGCCTTTTCGGAGTTATTTAACAAAAGTTAGTGCGCGTTTCAACGCGTGCAGTGGTCTTAATCAATATCAATTTTCTGCGAAGAGGCCTGCGCCTCGGGTAATTTGGGCAGCGTGATCTTGAGCACCTCGCCTTCTTGCTTGGCCTCGATCTTAACAACATCTACCTGTCCGTGTAGGCTCACCACGCGCTCGAAGTGCTTCACCGGAAACTCCTGCCGCCGGAAGCGGGGCGGGTTGTCCTGATCAATCTCGCGCTTGCCGCGAATCATCAGCACGTCGTCTTCCACGGTGACGCTGATATCGGCTTTGTCGAAGCCCACGGCGTAGACGTGCACCTCGTAGTGGGTGCCGGTTTCGGCAATGTTGAGCGGCACGTTGTACTTGGGTCGGCGGAAGAAGCCGCCCCGCATGCCTTCTTTGAATTCGGCGTCGATAAACGGACGGCGGTGTTGGTCGGCGGTGTGTCTACCGCGGGTTTTGTATTGATACATGGTGATTGGGTTTAAGATGAATGAATTACTGAATTTGAACGGTGGTTCGGGCCACGCCGGGCTGCTCGGGCCGCAGGGTTTGCCGGAACGACTGGTACTCATCGTCGGACATGGCCCGGATGGTATCGGTCCACACGGGGTGCCAACTCACGCCCCAGGGCGCACGTCGGGCTCCCAACGACCGGCCCCCGAAGAAGCGACGACTCAGTCGGAACAGCGCTCCGAAGACCAGCAGCAGCAGGGCCGCTTTCAGCAGGAAGAAGGGCAGCACGAACAGCACGACGCCGAGGCCCAGCCCGAACAACAGGGGTTTGAAAGATGGATTGTACATAAGATTTAAGGTTTAGGTGAATACTATTTTCAAAGCGGTAGACGGGGGGGCGAAAGAATTACTTTAAATGATCAAAAGTTTTTTTCACTTTGGTGCGAGCAGAGCAGGAACTGGTTGTAGGATGAGCGAAGCGCCCGGCGCCCGGCGGTTCTACGACCTCGGGTGATCTCCGCGAAGGGTAAAGCGAAAATTTTTCTGTCTTGAGCGTAAAAAGTAATTATTGCTTCAACCCTTATTTCTGGCAACAGCGTCAAATAAAAAACGTTAATAATAATTCAACGAAAAATGCTGATTTCATTCAGCTTTGTATAGTATTACGTCCTAAACTATTCACCTTTAAGTACTGATTATGCACCGAATAGTAGTATGCTTGTGTGTGATTCCTCTTTTTTTCAGTTGTCAAGAGGAAAATGATGTAGATTTTGATGGAACGCTAGAAGGCGATTTAACGCTGTCAAGTCAACTACAAGTAGACAGTCTGACCGACCGGGGGATAGTAGAAATCACCGGTGACCTAAGAATCGAATCTGAATCAGGCTTTTCTCCAATCACCTCTCTTGAGGGGCTCAGCAGCCTTACTCGGATTGGGGGTAGTTTAGCTATCTTAGATAATGATGCACTCACTAGTTTAGCTGGTTTAGATCAGCTATCCTCCGTGGGCGGTGACCTAACTATTTCTTATAACGAAACACTGATTGACATTCAGGGGCTAAACAACCTTTCTTCCGTTGAAAGAGGAATTATGATAGAGATAAATAATGCTCTGGAAGACCTCGATGCTTTTGAAAGTATTACGCACGTCGGGCAATCTATCACCGTCAACGGCAACCCTCAACTCTACCGTATCGGTGGATTCGGTAAACTATCATCCATTTCCGAGACTTTAATAATCTGGAGCAACGCCACGCTATCCGATATCAATGGTTTCAGTAACCTTTCTTCTATAGGTAGAAATTTAGATATTAACGATAACGCTGCGCTTTCCAACCTCGATGCATTCGGTAATCTCTCGTCCGTTGGTGGTTCATTGACACTAGCCAATAACGACGCACTATCCAACACGAATGGGCTAAGTAAATTATCTTCAATAGGTGGGCTGCTGGATATCTCGAGAAATCCGGTTTTAGCTCAGCTTAACGGGTTCAATCAAATCACAACGATTCCGGATATTCTAATTATCATATCTAACCCAGCTTTAAAAGATCTAGATGGATTAGGGGGGCTTACCAGTGTAGGAAACTTGTTTGTTTTTAGTAATGATGGATTAACTGATATTAATTTGCCAAGTCTTTCCACGATCACTTATAAATTGGCTATGTCTAATAATGGCGCCTTGACAAACCTTGATGGGCTTAGCAACGTTCGTTCGGTGGGTTTAAGTGTAGAAATTAAAGATCACGCCAGTCTGACTAATTTTTGTGGTATTCAACCACTTGTGGAAAGCAATTTTACCGGTAGTTATGCCATCTCCGACAACGCCAACAACCCAACCCAGCAGGATATTTTAGAGGGCAATTGCAATTAGTAGTTGATTGTTTCGCGCAACCTCATATGAAGTAAGATTGGCGGGCAAAATGCGTTGAAATGTCACGAACGATTGCAGCGCTGTCGCCACGCTTCTTTCATGCGAGCGCGTTCTTCGTCGCTCAGGTTCGACCAACGGCCTCGCCGTCTGCCCTTCCAGGGCGGGCTGCCTCCGCCAAAGCGGAAGCCTCCGAACAGGATGCGCGACAGCAGCAGCAATCCCAGGGCTTGCCAGTAGGACAAGGGCTTGGCATTTAGCACCTCGGGCAAGATGGCGTTCCACAGCCCCATCACCGCCCCGCCCAGGGCCGCGATGAGTAGGGGAATAAACAGGAAGAAAAGTCCGTGGTAGCGTCTTCGGGGGTTCATCATGTCAGTAAGATAAAAATTCGTCGTACAATGCCGCCAGGCGGCGGCGCAAATGTTTCACGGCGTAGCCCTTGCGCGAAATCACCGTCTTGAGGTTGGCCCCCGTCTCGTCGGCAATCTGCTGTAAAGTCTTGTCTTCCAACTCGTTCTCAACGAACACGTGCCGCTGCTTATCGGGCAACTCTTCCAGGGCGGCAAACAGTTCGCTCCAGAACAGTTCTTTCAGTTCTTCGGCCTCCGGAGTGGGAGCGTCGGCCAGCAAAATGTCCTTTAGGCCGAAGCCGTCGTTATAGTCATAGTCTTCGATCGAGTCCGGTTTCTTCTTGCGATAAGTATCAGTGATTTTGTTGCGGGCCACGCGGTAGAGCCAGCCGCTGATCTGGCTGATTTCCTCGATGTTGACCGAGTGGCTCAGCTGGTACCACACCTCCTGCAGGATGTCCTCGGCGTCTTGGTCGGAGCCCACCCGGCCGCGGATGAAGCGGAACAGGCGGGTGCCGTACTCTTTCACAACTTGCCGAACGGTGGGCGGAGGGGGTTTGGGCATCAAAGTTTGGCTACGTTCCATGCGTACTGGGGGAGACGAAGCAGGGCAGAAAATACTTTATTTATTTCAGAGTTATTATATTGACGGAGCAACGAAAACCCTACCCAGAGCATCATGACTAAAAAGAAGAAGTCCATTGTGTTTTTTGATTCGTTTGCGGAGCAGCGACTGTTTGGTCAGCTCCATACTCTTGATATGAGTCCGGCCGAGCGGCTCAGCGAAATGTATCGCCTGAATTACCAAATGATCCCCGGCTACGGCAGTCCGCAGAAAATCAAGCATATCCAAGTATACGTGGCTCGACCCGGCGAAAGCATTAATGACTTTTATCGTAGAATTGATGGCGAAGACTGATGGATGACGTATTATTCAACCCGGATCATCGAGAGTTTTTGCAGTTGCTTAACAAGCATAAGGTCGATTATTTGCTCATCGGGGGAGTTGCAGTTAACCTGCATGGATATCATCGTAGCACCGGTGACTTTGATATACTTATTGGTTCTACCACGGAGAACAAGCAGAAACTGGTTGCTGCTATCGCGGAATTTGGCTACGATCCGCACGACTATCAAGAAAGAAAAATCGATGAAATTACGATGTTTACCCTGGGGGAGAGAGACGAAAAGGGGCATATTGAGCTAACCAATCGTATCGCTGGGATTACCTTCGATGAAGCATTTCAAAGGGTACAGATCAAAGAAGTAGAAGGCATATTGGTTAAGTTTTTTCATTATGATGATTTGATCAGGAGCAAAATAGCGGCGGGTAGACTCAAAGATTTATCGGACGTCGAAAACCTACGGCAGATCAAACAAGCAGAAACCATCAAAGGTGATGTGAACGATGATACGACCACTTCGAGTGACTCGCCGCTATCGCTATGGGAAAAGATCAAAGCCATTATGTTTCCTAAGAATGACGGATAAACCAGAACGTACCCTTTCGTGGAACCCCGATGTAGACGCCGAAACCGAAGACCGAGCGGCCTTTCTGAAGCTGGATTCGCTGGAGCGCTGGAACTACATCATGGAAATAGTGCTGGTTACTTACCCCGGCGGCCCGGAAGCGGTTACCTTCGAGAAACGCCGGATCGAGTGGGAAGAATAGTTCTCTCTGTCGGATCTTTTGTAGTTATCATCACGCAACAATAAGCTAGCCAAAACCACTTCGCCACCAAAACCTCCCTAGCCATGCTGAAGAACTATTTCAAAGTTGCCTTTCGCAACCTGGTCAACAATAAAGTATACTCCCTGCTCAACATCGGGGGCCTCACCCTAGGCATCGCCACCGCCCTGATTATTCTGCTGTGGGTGGGCGACGAGCTGAGCTACGACCGCTACCACGCCAACGCCGACCGACTGTTTCGAACCGTCGTAATGGGCAACGTGGCCGACCAGGAGGTGGCCTACACCACCACGCCCGCGCCGTTCGCCGAGCTGGTGAGCAGCGAAATTCCCGAAATCCAGAGTACCACCCGCGTCAACCTAGTCGCGCAGGCGCTGTTCACCCACGCGCAGCAGCCCTTTCAGGAACCCGACGGCGCGTACGTCGACCCGGCCATGCTGACCATGTTCAGCTTCAGCTTCACGGAAGGCGACCCCGCCACGGCGCTCACCGACCCGAAGTCGGTGGTGCTGTCGCAGACGCTATCGCGCAAGTACTTCGGCGACGAACCGGCGGTGGGGCAAACGCTGCGCCTCAACAACGCCGACGACGTGACGGTGCGGGCGGTGTACGCCGATATGCCGGAAAACTCGCACCTGCGATTTGCCTACCTGCTGCCCTTTGAGCTGTTCGCACAAAACCGGGGCATCGGCGACGATAACTGGAGTGACTTCAACTACTACACGTATCTGCAGTTGGCGGACGGGGCCTCGCCCGAGGCAGTGAGCGACAAGATTACCAGCGTGCTCAACAAGAAGTTTGAGGATGAGGAGAGCGATGGCTACGTTGTTTTGCAACCCATGACCGATATTCATCTGTACTCTAACTATAGTATGGACATCAGCGGCAACGGCGACATTCAGTACGTGTACATCTTTTCGGCCATCGCGCTGTTCATCCTGATTATTGCCTGCATCAACTTTATGAACCTGGCCACCGCCCGCTCCATCAAGCGCTCCAAAGAAATCGGACTGCGCAAAACCGTGGGGGCCGTGAAGGGGCAACTGATTGGACAATTTCTGGGCGAGGCCCTGCTGTACGCCCTCATCGCCGTGGCCCTGGCCGCCCTGCTGGTGAAACTGGCGTTGCCGGTGTTCAACCAACTGGCGCAAAAGCAGGTGTACCTGCACCTGCTCGACGGGCGGGTGCTGGGGCTGTTGGCCGTCATCACCCTACTCACCGGACTTCTCGCTGGGCTGTATCCTGCCCTGTTCTTGTCGTCGTTTAAGCCCGCCAAGGTGCTCAAGGGCACGTTTCGAGTGGGCCGCGGCAGCGCGCTGTTCCGCAAAGGCTTGGTGGTGCTGCAGTTTGCCCTGTCCATTATCCTGATCGTGGGCACGCTGGTGATCAACGACCAACTCAGCTTTATCCGTAACAAGAAGCTGGGCTACTCGAAAGACAACACGCTGGTGCTACCCCTGTCGGGCGACATCGGGCGCAACTACGCGTCGTTTAAGAGCCGCCTGCTCGAGCAGCCCGGCATCCGGTACGTCACCTCGGCCAGCCAGAACCTCACCGACGTGTCGAGCACGACCACCGGAGCCGACTGGCCGGGCGCGCCCGAAGACGGCATGCTGCTCAACCAGTTGTCGGTCGACCGGGACTTTATCGACGCCTTCGGCATCCAAATGGCCGAAGGACGCGCGTTTTCGTCCGAGCGCACCGCCGACAGCACCGCCTTCATCCTCAACCAAGCAGCGGTGAAGCAGATCGGGGTAGACAACCCGGTGGGCATGACGTTCTCGGTGCACGGCGTGGAGGGCACCGTAGTGGGCGTGGCCGAAAACTTTAACTTCCAGTCGGTGCGGCAGGCCATTGCGCCGATGGTGCTGTTTGTGTCGCCCAACTGGCGCGACAAAGCCTACATCAAAGTGGATTCCGATAATCTGCCTGCTGCAATTGCCGCCGTGGAAACCACCTGGAAGCAGATGAACCCGGCCTACCCTTTCGAGTACCGCTTCCTGGACGAGAGCTTCGACGAACTCTACCGGGCCGAGCAGCGCACCGGCGAGCTGTTCAACTACTTCGCCCTGATTGCTATCTTTATCTCTTGCCTGGGCTTGTTCGGCTTGTCGGCCTACACCGCCGAGTTGCGCACCAAAGAGATCGGGGTGCGCAAGGTGCTGGGGGCATCGGTGCCCAGCATTTTGGCCCTGTTCACCAAAGACTTCATGGCGTTGGTGCTGCTGGCCTTTGCCCTGGCCGTGCCGGTGTCGTACTACCTGATGCACACTTGGTTGCAGGGCTTCGTGTACCGTACCAATATCGGGGTAGCGGTGTTTGCTTTGGCCATTACGTTCGCCGTGCTGATCACCCTGCTCACGGTAGGCTACCAATCGGTGAAAGCCGCCCTGGCTAACCCGGTGGATAGTTTGCGGAGTGAGTGATGGGGAATCTGACCGTCTATGAAACCGCATCAGTGGAACAGCTACCGCCCCGAAGACATTAAGCCTGACTTGCCAGGGTCTTGCCGACTGTCAAAGATACGGTTGATGAAGACTATCTGACCAATCTGACGGAAAATAAGTACGTAGGGTTTGATAACCAGCTTTTGATAGTTCCGTTGCGGATACCGTTCACTGAAAAGACGCGTACTGCCAATCACAGGTTGATAAAGCACGTCGGCTTTCTGACGGATGCTTTCCGCCAACTGATAAGCTTTTTCTTCTCCTTGCAGTGGAATATTAAACTCGTAGATCGCTTGTAAGTCAGCCTGAGCGGCTCTGGTCCAAACTACTTCGCGTTGTGTTTCTCGCGCCACGATTGCATATGCGTTTTCAGTTCCTGATGAGAAAGAGTGTGTCCGGCTTCAATGTCGGATTCACTTTCTTCTAGTATGTCCTCTACTTGGTTCTGATCCAGGGCTTTGCCCTGCACACTGTAGAGCTTTTCGGCTCGGGGAGCCAGTAAGGTATGCACGGCCTGGAGGGTCGCCTGGTCTTCTATCTGATCAATGAGTTGGTGTAAGTCATCCTTAAGCTTCGTTGTTGCGGTCATGGCGTTCTTTTTATCAAAGATAACGAGCTTTGTGCACTTTGTGATTCATCCCAACGGATGATGTTTGTCAAGGGCGGCTTTTAACTCTTCCAGACCGGTAGGCTTATACGCCGCGGTAGATGCCTTTAGCCAAGGTAAGTTGAGAAGTTCAACCGCTACCCCCGGGCGTGTCTTCGCAAAACATGGGAAAGAACGATGATTTCTACCCGTATTTCTTTAACATGCGGCCTCAAACAAGTCCCTATGGAACATTTTGAAACGCTGCTTGAGAAGGTATACTACGAGAACACCCTTCGCAACTACCTGATCGCGCTGGGCATCGTTGTGCTCGGATTTGTGGCGGTGCGCATTTTCAAAAGCGTGGTCAACAACCGCCTGCGTAAGCTCTCGGAGCGCACCAACACCAACATCGACGACTACGTGATCGAGAGCATCAACCGCTTTGGCATTCCGGTGCTGTACTTCGCCGTGGTGTACCTGGGGCTGCGCTACCTGGTGTTGCCCACGCGCATAGATAATATTTTGCGCATTGCCGCCACGGTGGTGGTCACCTTCTATGCGGTGCGGTTTATTGCCAATACCTTGATGTTGCTGCTCAAGTCCTACATCCGCAGCAAGGAGGGGGGCGAAGAAAAGGTGAAGCAGCTGCGCGGCATCATGATCATCGTGAACGTGATCATCTGGTCAATCGGGTTGCTGTTTCTGTTCGATAACTTGGGCTACGACGTCACCACGGTGGTTGCCGGACTCGGCGTGGGCGGCATCGCCGTGGCCCTGGCCGCGCAGAATATCCTGGGCGACTTGTTCAACTACTTCGTCATCTTCTTCGACCGCCCCTTCGAGATTGGTGATTTCATTATCGTCGACGACAAGATGGGGGCGGTGGAGTATATCGGCATCAAAACTACCCGCCTCAAAAGCCTGTCGGGCGAGCAACTGGTGTTTTCGAACAGCGACCTGACCAGCTCGCGCATTCACAACTACAAGCGCATGCAGCGGCGGCGAATTGTGTTCAAGCTGGGAGTCATCTATCAAACCTCACTGGAACAGGTAAAGCAGATTCCGGCGGTCTTACGCGCGGCGGTGGAGGCTCAGAACGAGCACGAAGAGACCGTACTTTTCGACCGAGCGCACTTTGCGTCATACGGTGAGTCAAGCCTCAACTTCGAGGTAGTCTACAACGTGTTGACCGGAGATTATGGCAAGTACATGGACGTGCAGCAGGCGATTAATTTTCGAGTATACGAAGAATTTGAGCGGATGGGAGTGGAGTTTGCCTACCCCACGCGCACCCTACACATTGCCCGGCGCGCCGCTGAAAACGGCGTGGAGTTGAGCAACGGGGTGGAAGATCGTCAAGAAAAATAGCCTCCATAGCCCAGCGTTTCAACGCTGGGCTGGGGGTGGGGACCCTACGCAATGTTCGTATACACCGCCTGCACGTCATCGTCGTCTTCCAATTTATCGAGCATTTTCTCGATGTCTTCCAGTTGCTCCTCGCTGAACTCCACCGGGGTGGTGGGCACGCGGCGCAGCGAAGCATTTTCTATGGCAATGCTCTGATCCTCAAAGGCTTGCGAAAGTGCTCCAAACTGCGTATAGTCCGCGTAAGCGTAGGTGGTATCGTCTTCTTGCTCCAGTTCTTCGAGTCCGGCGTCGATGAGTTCCAGCTCCAAATCTTCCAGGTTTTTACCCTCAGGGAGCTCGAACTCGAACACCGCTTTGCGGTTAAACATAAACTCCAGCGAGCCGGTGGGCACCAGTCCGCCGCCCGCCTTGCTGAAGTAGGCCTTCACGTTGGCCACCGTGCGGGTGCTGTTGTCGGTGGCGCACTCCACAAACACCAACACGCCGTGTGGGCCTTTACCTTCGTAGTTGATTTCCACGTAGTCGGCCGCATCTTTGCCCTCGGCCCGCTTGATGGCCGATTCGATGTTGTCTTTGGGCATGTTCTGCGCCTTGGCGTTCTGGATCGCCGTGCGCAGCTTGGCGTTCATGTCGGGATCGGTGCCGCCCTCCTTGGCCGCCACGGTGATGGCGCGGGCCAGTTTGGGAAAGATGCGGGACATCATGCCCCAGCGTTTCTCTTTGGCGGCGCGTCGGTATTCAAAAGCTCTTCCCATGGGTTGTGTCGTTGGCTAAATTGGCCGGTGAAATTACGAAGGAACCTAAATTTTTGGTAAGGGAGTAGGAAAAAAATAAAAAGGGAAAGTTATTGTCGACCTTAATCTACCTGAAACTTATAACGTGATGAGCCGGTACTGTTTTATAATCCTTTTGGGAGTAGCGCTTATCCCGCTGGCGCTGGCGGGTCAGCCCGTGAAAATCATCTACGACACTGATATGGAGTCGGATGTGGACGACGTGGCCGCGACGGCCATTCTCCACGTATTGGCCGACCGGGGCGAAGCCGAAATTCTGGCGACCATGGTTTCTTCGGTCAATCCCTGGAGTGCCCCTTGCCTGGATGCGATCAACACTTTCTACGGCCGCCCGGACCTGCCCATCGGAGGGCCCAAAGGCAAAGCGGTTAACCGAAAAAGCGTCTACGCCCAGTCGGTAGCTGAAGCCTATCCACACTCGATCACTACGGCTGATTCGCTGCCCGACGCGGCATTGCTTTACCGACAAATTCTGGCGGGCCAGCCCGATAGCAGCGTGGTGATCGTGACGGTGGGCTACCTAACCAACCTAGCGCGCCTGCTGCACACCCCGCCCGACAGCATCAGTCCGCTCAACGGTAGTGAATTGGTGCGGCGAAAAGTGAAGCACTACGTGTGCATGGGCGGGCGGTTTCCCAAAGACACCGACCCCGGAGTGTTTGGCAACTGGAAACCCGACCCCGCGGCCACCGTAGACGTGGTTGAACACTGGCCCACGCCCATACTGTTTAGCGGAGGAGGCCCTCAATTGGCTAATTTGTACCAAACCGGCGGCACCCTGCCTACTCAGACTGACGAAAACAATATTGTCCGGCAAGCCTACGCCTGGTTCTTTGCGCGAGCCGGTTGGGCGAAGGGCCCTACGCACCACAGTGCCGATCTGCTCGCCGTGCTCATTGCGGTGCGCGGGTTGGATGATCACTTTACCCAGGTATGCCAAGGACACAATCAAATTTTTGCCGATGGCACCCACGAGTGGCGTACTTCGCCAGATCGACGGGCAGACCGAGAACAGTGTTATGTGTTACCCAAAGAAGACAACATTAAAGTGGTGACTAATGAACTGAATCAGTTGATGACCACGCCTCCCCAATCCACCAAGTGAGCAACGCGAATGGATACGAACAGCAACATAGTGCTCCCTGCCGAGTGGCACCCGCAACTGGCGGTGCAACTCACCTGGCCCCACTCCGCCACCGATTGGCAGGCCGACCTAGAGGAAGTGGCGCGGTGCTTTCAACGGATTGCTTACGAAATAGCCCTGCGCGAACCTTTGCGCGTGGTTTGCCATAATGCAGACGAAGTACGTACTCAACTCAAGCACTGTTCGCCGGACCGCATTGGTGTTTACGAAATTTCTACCAACGACACCTGGGCGCGCGACCACAGCGGCATCACGGTGCTGGAAGCCGGAAATCCGGTGCTGCTTGATTTTCAGTTTAACGGCTGGGGACTGAAGTTTCCGGCCAATCTGGACAATCAGATCACCCGTCAACTATACGCGCAGGGAGCGTTTCCCGACATGGATTACCGCAACGTAAAGCAGTTTGTGCTGGAAGGGGGCAGTATTGAGTCGGATGGGCGGGGAACCTTGCTCACCACCGAAGCCTGCCTGCTATCAGCCAACCGCAACGATTCGCTGAGCAAGGGTGAGATAGAAATGTTCTTGAAAGAAACCTTCGGCTT
Source organism: Cyclobacteriaceae bacterium (assembly GCA_965217305.1). Classification (GTDB taxonomy): domain Bacteria; phylum Bacteroidota; class Bacteroidia; order Cytophagales; family Cyclobacteriaceae; genus Tunicatimonas. The sequence goes on along the minus strand of CBDCHN010000011.1, from coordinate 693,391 downwards.
GCAGCGGGTGCTGTGGCTGCAGCACGGTTATCTGGCGGGCGACGATACGGACAGCCACATTGATACGCTGGCGCGCTTCTGCGATGCTCACACCATCGCCTACGTGCAATGCGTAGATTCGGCCGATGAGCACTACGAAGCGCTGCGCCGGATGGAAGAAGAACTGCAAGCATTTAGAACGACCGAAGGGCAGCCGTATCGCCTGATTCCTTTACCAATGGCGGAAGCCGCGTGGGGCGACGCCGGAAAGCACCTACCAGCCACCTACGCTAACTTTTTAATCATCAATGAGGCGGTGTTGCTACCTTTTTATGGTACCACACAGGATGCCGTAGCGAAAGCGCAACTGCAAACGGCGTTTGCTGACCGCGAAGTGGTGGGCGTCGATTGCCAAGCCTTGATTCGCCAGCACGGCTCGCTGCACTGCGTGACGATGCAGTACCCAGCGAGAATGGTTATTTAGGCCATGACCCGAATAGGTGACGAAACTGGCTCAGGAATTGGCTCGTTGTCCTCCTGCATGGCTTCAAGGTGCATCGAGATCGATTCTCTAATGAGTTGTTCTGCCTCTTCCGCAGTTTCACCAACCGCCACACAACCCGGTAAATCGGGTACGTATGCGCCATAGCTAGTCTTTCCTTTCTCAATAACTACTAAATACCCCTTCATGATAGATCAATTTGTGCTTGTTTGTAGATGACTCCCCTTCTGGCGTACTTGATTCCAACCGTCTGCTTCTAACTCTTTTATAACGTCTTTCACTTTCATCACTTTAAAATAGCCAAACTTTTTATCTTTGTCAGATATGCGCTTCAAAAAATGCTGTTGATGAAACGAGCAGATGGCGTTCCCACTTTCCACGCTAAAAATGGCGCTGCGTGGCGGAAGTGGCTGGAAGAAAACCACGCGCAAACATCCAGCGTATGGCTCATTATCTATCGCAAGGGCAGCGCCATTCCGAGCGTGTACTACGACGAAGCGGTGGATGAGGCGCTGTGCTTTGGCTGGGTCGACAGCAAGCCCAACAAGCGAGACGACGAAAGCTACTACCAGTTTTTCTCGAGGCGCAACCCGAAGAGCAACTGGAGCCGCGTGAACAAAAACAAAGTAGCAAAGCTAATAGCAGAAAACCGCATGGCTCCCGCCGGTCTGAAAATGGTGGAAACGGCGCAGCAAAGCGGTACCTGGACAGCCCTGGACGAAGTAGAAAATCTGGTAGTTCCGCCGGACCTGCAAAAGGCCTTTGATGAGAACAGTGCTGCTTTTGATCACTGGAACGCTTTTCCACCCTCCGCGCGGCGGGGCATTCTGGAGTGGATATTTAACGCCAAACGGCCCGAAACCCGAGCGAAGCGCATTGCGCAGACGGCGACAATGGCTGCCCAGGGGTTGCGGGCGAATCAGTATCGGCAACCGAAAAGAAGCATTAAATGACTACTTTCCCAACAATTGCCTCTACACTTTCGGCAGAACACCTTGGAAAGTGGGTGAAGGAAAAGTACGTTCTAGCTGGAAGCACTACTTGCAGACTCTTCCGAACTGGTATTAATCACACCTACTTCGTTTCAGAAAAAGGGAAGCGGTATGCTCTTCGGGTTTATAGTTTTGGCTGGCGAACTGAATTAGAGATAGGAGAGGAGATAAGGGTGCTGAATATTTTGAAAGCAGCCGGAGTCAGCGTTTCCTGCCCTATCCCGGACAAAAAGGGAGAGTACGTTCAGAGAATTAGCGCGCCGGAGGGAATACGTTACGCGGTACTATTCTCCTTCGCGGAAGGCGAAAAGATCCGGTATATGGCCGAAAGCACGTGTGCCGCGGTAGGGTCACTTATGGGAGAAATGCATAAAGTAACCCTGAACCAAAGGGTAAACAGAATTGAGTATACCCTGGAAACGCTAGTACAATCGCCCTACCAATGTGCCAGCCGGTATTTTTCGGAGTCTTTGCCAGAAATGATCTTCGTGAAAAATGCCAGTGAACATCTGACTACTTTGTTTTCTCAAGAAAATCGTGAAAGTATAAGAACCGGAATTGTGCATCTGGACGTTTGGTACGACAACATGAGCATTCTTGATAGCGATAAAATAACCCTATTCGACTTCAACTTTTGTGGTAACGGATGGCTTATTCTGGACGTAGCCTATTTCTGCATGCAGTTGTTTCACATTGAAGCTGACAAAACACAGTACGAACTTAAGGCAAAAATTTTTCTGGAGAGTTACCGAGATGTGATGCCCATTTCCGAGGAAGAGCAAAGATTACTTCCTTACGCAGGACTAGCCATCTGGCTCTTTTATCTGGGCGTGCAATCATGTCGGTTCGATTGGTCCAACGTGTTTTTAACTGAAAACTATCTGAAGATGTACATCGGAAAAGTTAAACAGTGGCTAAACTACCACGAAGTTGCTATTAACGAAACTGATGCTACTTGACCAATTGTTTAAAATCAGAAGCAGAGACCAGCAAATCTTATCACTATGAACAACCTTTCTATCGGCCTTATCCAACAAGCCAACACCGCTGATATTGAGCAAAATATCGAAAAACTGATTCGCAACATCCGCCGCTGTGCCGAACAGGGTGCGCAGCTGGTGGTGCTGCCCGAACTGCACAACTCACTCTACTTTTGCCAAACCGAAGACACCGACCGCTTCGATCTGGCCGAACCCATTCCCGGGCCATCCACCGAGCGGTTCGGGTCGCTAGCGAAGGAGCTGGGGGTGGTGATTGTGGCTTCGTTGTTCGAGAAGCGCGCTCCCGGCATCTATCATAACACCGCCGTGGTGCTGGAGCGCGACGGCAGCGTAGCGGGCAAGTACCGTAAGATGCACATCCCCGACGATCCGGCCTACTACGAGAAGTTTTACTTCACGCCGGGCGACCTGGGCTTTCGCCCCATCGACACTTCGTTGGGTCGGTTGGGCGTGCTGGTGTGCTGGGATCAGTGGTACCCGGAAGCGGCGCGCCTGATGGCGCTGGCCGGAGCCGACCTGCTCATCTACCCCACCGCCATCGGCTGGGAGACAACCGACCCGGCTGACGAACAGCAGCGGCAGCAAGACGCCTGGGTGATTTCACAGCGGGGCCACGCGGTGGCCAACGGCCTTCCCGTGGTAGCGGTGAACCGCGTGGGGCACGAAGCCGACCCGTCGGGGCATACCAACGGCATCCGGTTCTGGGGGCACAGCTTCGTGGCGGGCCCGCAGGGAGAAATTTTGTACCGGGCCTCTGCTGAAGAGGAAACCAGCGTGGTGAGCGTTGACCTAAAGCGCTCGGAAGACGTGCGCCGCATCTGGCCCTTCTTCCGCGACCGCCGCATCGATGCGTTTGCGGACCTTACTGAACGTTTTTTGGATTAGTTAGCGGGACAGAGTCCCTAGGTACTGTAAGCACAGATTTGGAAAATCTGCGCTAGGGGTTTGGTTAGATAGTTGTGTTATTTGCCTCGCGCTGGTGCTCTGCACCAGTGTGACCAGTAAACACGGTTTCTAACCGGAATTTAAAAACATGAGTACCAAGTACCGCATTCTGGATAATCAACAGCCCCATTTTCTAACGCTTACGATCATCCAGTGGGCTGATATATTTACTCGACCGGTGTACAAAGACATTTTCATGGATAGTCTCGCGTTTTGCGTAAAAAACAAAGGGCTTGTCCTCAATGCGTACGTTATCATGACTAATCATGTGCACTTAATTGCTTCTGCCCGAGCGGGTGGTAAATTGAGTGCTATCATCCGCGACCTCAAGCGATTTACCGCTCGACAACTCTACCAAGCTTTGTTGGTGGAGCCGACTGAAAGCCGCCGTTACTGGATGCGCTGGATTTTTGAGAGTGAAGGGCAGCGCAGCAGTTGCAACGAAAACATGCGGGTGTGGACGCATGACAATCATCCAATCATACTGGAAACCAACCAAATACTAGAGCAAAAGCTAGATTATCTTCACCAAAACCCCGTGAAGGCGGGCATCTGTTTCGCTGCTGAAGACTACGTCTATTCAAGTGCCCCTAACTACGCGGGCCAAGTAGGAATTATGGAGGTTGATTTTTTAGATTGACTAAAGCCACAGCCAAATATGCAATGGCGCAGATTCGCCTTTTCATCTGCGCCAATTATCCTACTGTCGGCCGCGTCTTTTTCGGCGACGGTGATCCTGCCGCTCATCGCGACGTGCTTCGTACTTTAGTACTTGCGCTTCGGTGAGCACTTCTTTAAGGGCCGCCTCTTGGTTTTGCCGGATTTCCTTCATCGTGGCCCGGGCCGCTTCTCGCTGCTCCCGCGTTTCTTCTCGGAAGTCAGCGGCCTCGTTAGCGTACTTTAAATTAATTTCGGCCACCGCGGTCCGTTGCTCCTCGGTGAGATCGAGGTTTTCGGCCATCTTTGCGGTGAGCTTATCGGCCCGTTCGCCAGGTGTGCCGCCGCGTTCGGAGGTGGTTTGGGCCTGCGCGGTAACTATTGTCCCCATCAGGCAGGTGATCATCCAAAATCGTTTCATTGTTGTCTTATTTTCGTTAAACATATACCCCCTTGGAGGCCGAACCAGCAGAATGGTTTAAGAGGAAGCGACAAAAAAACTATTTGGCGGCTTATTAAACCTTCGGGCCGCTCAATGCTCTAATAAACCATCGCACCACAAATCAGCCCTTCGTGATCGCAGTAAGCAGTTTGGAAGATGAGCAGCTTTTGGAAATGTTCAGGCAGCCCGATAGCCGGAACTACGCCTTCAACCTGCTGGTGCGCAAGTACCAAGAGCGGGTCTACTTTCTGATTCGGAAGATGGTGATCGATCATGACGATACCGACGACTTGGTGCAAGAAACGTTTATCAAGGTGTGGAACTACCTGGATACGTTTCAGGGCGAAGCGCAGCTGTTCACCTGGATTTACCGCATCGCTACCAACGAATGCCTGCGGTTTTTGAAGAAAAAACGCCGCCGCCTGTTCGTTCCGGCCGCCGAGGTAACCCGCGAACTATCCAACAAGATTGACGAATCAGTACACCTCGACGGCGACGCGGTGCAGCGGATGTTGCAAAAAGCGTTGCTCACGCTGCCCGATAAGCAACGGCTGGTGTTCAACCTAAAGTATTTTGAAGAAATGACCTACGAAGCGATGGCCGAAGTCACCGGCACCAGCGTGGGCGCCCTGAAGGCCAGCTACCACCACGCGGTGAAGAAAGTCGAAACCTACGTTCAACAGCAAACGCAGTAGCTATGAAACTATTTCCACCCGATAAACCGAAACCGCCGCACCCTTTCGTGGCTCCCGAGGGTTATTTCAACGATTTGCCCGCGCGCATTCAACAGCGGGTAAGCGTTATGCCGCAGCAACCGGCCCCGGGCTTGTTCCCCCGCTGGGCCTACGCTGTGGTAAGCATTTTTGCCATAGCCGCCGTTTCCGCCTGGTTGGTGACCCGCCCGACGGCTCCGATGCCTACTCAAACCGGTGTTTCGTCGGCCGAGCAACTGCTGGCCGAGGTGTCCACCGAAACCCTGGTAGACTACCTGCTGCTCACCGAGGTGGACGTGATGAACGCCGAAGCGCTAAGCGAAGCCGAGCAAGCGGAACTGCTGGAAGAATTTGACACAAGTGATTCGGCCAACGAACTTCTTTTTGATGATACAGACAATGAAGACAATTAGTACCGTAGTACCGTGGTTGCTGCTCCTCATGGGTTTGATGATAAGCACGACCGCGCGGTCTCAGCATCCGCGGGGCGAAAAATTACAAAGCGCCCGCATCGCGCTGTTCACCGAGCGCCTATCACTCACGCCCGGAGAGGCCGAGCGGTTTTGGCCAGTGTACCATCAGATAAGCGAACAGCGCATGGCCCTGCGGCGGGAAGGCATACGGTTGCAACGAGCAACCAACGGCGATTCGCTCACCGACGCGCAAGCGCAAGACCGTATTCAAGAATACCTTGACCTCAAACGTCGGGAACTTGCCCTGGAACAAGCAGCTACCGAAAAGTTGCTGACCGTGTTGTCACCTTCGCAGGTGCTGCAATTGCTCAGGGCTGAGCGAGACTTCCAGCGCATGATGGTGCGGCAACTGGGCCGCCGACGCGGGGGGAGACATTAGGTGATTCGATACAACGGCTAAGATAGCGGCGCACCACACCCAAGCGAGCAAGAAACTAACTTCGGTAAAGAATTTTTGTGCCGAAAAAACGTTTATTTCGCGAGTAAGCACCCCCGCTCCGTATGAATTATCTCTTCCTCTGTCTGGCTTTTTCCCTTTCAATCACCTTTGGTCACGCGCAATCCGATAGCACCAACCTGCCCGAAGCCTTTCGGTTTGCCACCGTGGGCGACCAGCTTCCGCCGGAACTGCTGCACGCCAAATCGGTGGTCTTCGTCGACGTGATCGATGCGACGGGCCGCCGCCAGGGCGATTGGCGAGAGCTGGCCCGCGAAGTGCACGGCACCTTCAAAGACCTGGGCATCGATGCGGTGGCCTACTACTACTGGCCCGACGCCAGCGCGGGTCCCGATGCTACCCGCCAACTGGCAAAGCAACTCAACCAGCGCTACGTCGAGAACATCATCTATCTGGCCCACGACCAGTCCGCCAAGGAGTACGTGCTGCTGATCGCGCGCTTTGATACGGAGAATCCCTACGTGAATCGGGAAAAAAGAGCTTTTCAGCTGGTGGCGGGCACTCCGGCCACGCTGGCGCGTCAGCTCGACAACGTGGTGCGCCGCAGCGGTCTGGAAAAACAAAACTTTCTGGTGATCGATGTGCCGGAGTTTTTTGTGGGAGCGGGCAACGTGATTCGGGGCAACCGGGCCGAGGGATTTGCCCAGGATTTGAAGCTGGATAAGTTGGCGATTCCGCGCCTCGGGGGTGAGCAAGACTCAGCCCTGATGCGCATCATGAAGCCCTACCCCTACGAATACGCGCTGGTGGACGCCAACCGCAATGAAGACGAATTGCGGCAGGAGGGCTACCAGTTCATTCTGCGGCGCCTGCACACGCGAGAAGACAACCTCAAGAAGATGCTGGGCTATTTAGCAGGGTCCGGGGGGACGAATCAAAAACCGGTCTACAAGTACTATGTGAAGCACATTTACACCGGCGACGTGTATCTGGGCAACGCCTGGGACGCCGATGTCTCGTGGCAAGCCGCCCTGATCAACCACCTGCGCAACATGCGCGACGATATGACGATGGGGCGGTAAGCCGTTGCTCCCTTCGCGCATTCTACCTACTTTTGCCCGCTATGAGCGTCGCCATTATTAAGTATAACGCGGGAAACATTCAGTCGGTGGTTTACGCCCTGCAACGGCTGGGGCTGGAGCCGCTGCTCACCGACGATCCCACCGAAATCCGCCGGGCCGACAAGGTAATCTTTCCGGGACAGGGCGAAGCCAGCTCGGCCATGCGCTACCTGCGCGCACGCGGCCTGGACCAGGTCATTAAAGGATTGACCCAACCGGTGCTGGGTATCTGCGTGGGCTTGCAACTGATGTGCCGCCACTCCACCGAGGGCGATGCCGACTGCCTGGGTATCTTCGACGTGGCGGTGAAGCGATTTTCGCCCGAGCGCAAGGTGCCCCACATGGGTTGGAACGATATCACGGTGACCGGCGGCGTGCTCGGGCGCAATCTGCCCGACACTGCCTACCTTTATTACGTGCACAGCTACTACGCCGAACTGAGCAAGCATACCACGGCTACCAACGACTACATTTTGCCCTTTAGCGTGGCGCTGGAGAAAGACAATTTTTACGCGATTCAGCCCCATTTGGAAAAGAGCGGACGGGACGGAGAGACGATTTTGAGAAATTTTTTGGCCTTATAATTTCGTATCCCCGTGATTATTGTAGTGCCCCATGATTCATCATGGGGCACGATGGTTTGATTTGCCTACTTCTTATGACAATCCTTCGCCTCCTTCTCCTCTGCTGCGCCATGATGAGCACTGCCCTAGCACAAAACAAGCAACTCCCTGAACAAGCGATCACCCAGTGGTATCCTTGCCCGGCTGGACGATGGGCTACGGGGTGGACACGGAAAACGGAGTGGCCACCGTGGAGCAGCTCGACGCGTGGAAAGCCTACCTGGAAGACCACCTGGGCTGGGATCATTTTCTGGGAGCACGGGTGGGATACGACGAAAAAGGACTGTGGGCGCTGAATCCGTCGCTACCGCGTCCGCCCCACGATGAATACTTCCGTTCGGAGGTGAAGGATGAGCACACCTTTTAGGTTGGGTGGCGATTATATTGGTTACACTGGCTACCGCCCTACGTCATCAAACCGCAGATCAAGACCTACTCCCGCTTCTTTGAGCAGCGTTTTTTGAAAGAAATGGAGATGCACAAGCAGGGCGAGGTGCTAAGCCTCGCAACTCCGGATCAGTACGCCCGCACCGCGCGTCCCTCCATAAAGTTGGCGAACGCCTTGTTCACCACCCGGTTGCCTCCTTCGGTAGGATAGTTGCCCGTGAAGTACCAGTCGCCGCGGTGGTCGGGGCAGGCCTGGTGCAGGTTTTCTACCGTTTGATACACCACTTCGTAATCCGAAACCAGGTCAGGTGGGCGGGTGATCAACGAAATCATTTCTGAGACCTGTTCGTAAGTAAACGGTTCGTAGAGCCGCTTCACAAAGTTGGGCGCGCCCTTGAGCGAACCTTCATTGGCGCACAAATCGTACACGTCGTCTACCAAATTATCCAGCCCGCTCTCCTTGAGCAAGCGAAGCACCGCCCGAAACGCCACAAAATCGTTCATCTTCGACATATCGATCCCGTAGCAGTCGGGGAAGCGAATTTGCGGGGCCGAAGAAACAATCACGATCTTTTTAGGCGATAGTCGATCGAGCAACTGTAGAATGCTTTTCTCCAGGGTGGTGCCCCGCACGATCGAGTCATCGATCACCACAATGTTGTCGACGCCCTTGCGCACCACCTCGTAGGTAGTATCATACACGTGCGCCACCAGGTCGTCGCGGTGGATGTCGTCGGTGATAAAGGTGCGCAACTTGGCGTCTTTCACCACCAGTTTCTCTACGCGCGGGCGAAAAGACAGTAATTTTGTTAAATAAGCCTGATCCACCTCGCCACCCTTAGCCTTTTCGTGGATGGCCGCAATGCGTTCATTGCTCAAATGGTCTTCCAATCCGGCCAGAATGCCCAAAAAAGACGTCTCAGCACTGTTGGGAATGTACGAGAAAATGGTGTTTTGCAAGTCATAGTCGATCGACTTCAGAATTTGCGGAATCAGCAGCTTGCCCAGTTTTTTGCGCTCGTTATAGATGTCGGGGTCAGAGGCTCGGGAAAAGTAGATGCGCTCGAAGCTGCAAGAGCGTTTCTCGAGTTTCTCGATGAATTGCTGCTGCGAAAAGTGGCCTTGCTTGTCAATGATCAAGGCGTGGCCGGGCTCAATCTCCTTAATTTCGTCGTAGGGCACGTTGAAGGCCGTTTTGATAGGCGGTTTTTCGGAAGCCACCACCACCACCTCGTCGTCGGCGTAGTAATAAGCGGGGCGAATGCCGGCGGGATCGCGCGCCACGAACGAAGCGCCGCTGCCGATCAGCCCGGCCATAGTGTAGCCGCCGTCGAAGTCCTTGCACGAGCGCTGTAGCACGCGTTGTAAATTCAGGTTTTCCTCAATAATCTCGGTGATCTGCTGGTTGGTGTGGGTAAACTTATACTGATCGAACAGCTCCTGGTTTTCCTGATCCAAAAAATGACCGATCTTTTCCATCACCGTCACCGTATCCGCTTTCTCCTTGGGGTGCTGCCCCAGGCTCACCAGGATATCGAACAGATCGTCGACGTTGGTCATGTTAAAGTTGCCCGCCATCACCAGGCTACGGCTTCGCCAGTTATTCTGACGCAGCATGGGGTGGCAATACTCAATAGAATTTTTGCCGTGGGTGCCGTAGCGCAGGTGACCAAGCCACACCTCCCCGGTGAAGGCCACGTTTTTCTGCAAGAACAGCCCGTCCTGCAGCGCGTCGCTGCCCCACTCCTTGCGGGCCTTCTTAAACTTGCGGTTGATTTTTTTGAACACATCCGAAATCGGCCGGTCCGATACCGAGCGGTAGCGGCTGATGTAGCGCGAGCCGGGCTCCACATCGATCTTGATGTTGGCCACTCCTATCCCGTCCTGCCCCCGGTTGTGCTGCTTTTCCATGAGTAAATACAGCTTTCGCACGGCGTAAAGGGGGGTTCCGTACTTGTCGATGTAGTACTGAAGGGGTTTGCGTAAGCGAATCATAGCGATGCCGCACTCGTGTTTTATTTGATCAGTCATAAGAAGATCCGGTTGGCGATAGGGTGAAGGTACAAAACCAAAGCTGATAAAGAAATAAAAATAACCGCTTCATCTCAGCACCGCTACTCCCAGCAACTCCCGCACCGCCTGCGCGATGCCGTTGGGGTCGTAGCCGCACTCGCGGTGCAGTTCCGGTTGCTCGCCGTGCTCCACCACCCGGTCGGGGATGCCCAGGCGTTTCACCGAAGCCGAATAACCATGGTCTACCATAAACTCCAGCACGGCGCTGCCCATGCCGCCCATCAGGCAACCGTCTTCTACCGTGACCACGTGCTTGAACTGACCGAACACTTCGTGTAACAAGTCTTCGTCCAGCGGTTTCACGAAGCGCAGGTCGTAGTGGGCGGGGTACACGTCTTCGTCGGCCAGGGTTTGGCAGGCCGCAACGGCGTAGTTTCCAATGTGGCCGATGGTCAGGATTGCTACCTCTTCTCCTTCCTGTACCAACCTTCCCTGCCCTACCGGGATTTCTTTCAGCGGGGTGCGCCAGTTAGGCATCACTCCCTGCCCGCGGGGGTAGCGAATGGAAAAGGCGCCGTCTTTGTAGAGCGTAGCGGTATACATCAGGTTGCGCAACTCAGCCTCGTTCATGGGGGCCGACACCACAATGTTGGGCACGCAGCGCAGGTAGGCCAAATCGTAGGCCCCGTGGTGGGTGGGTCCGTCGGCTCCGGCCACCCCGGCCCGGTCTAAGCAGAAGATCACCGGCAGCTTCTGGATGCACACGTCGTGCACCACCTGGTCGTAGCCCCGTTGCATAAAGGTGCTGTAGATGTTGCAGAACGGAATCAGTCCCTGCGTGGCCAATCCGGCCGAGAAGGTGACGGCGTGTTGCTCGGCAATGCCCACGTCGAAGGCCCGCTCGGGCATGGCCTTCATCATGATGTTCAACGAAGAACCCGACGGCATGGCGGGCGTGATGCCCACGATCTTGTCATTCTGCTCGGCCAGCTCCACAATGGTGTGGCCAAACACATCCTGGTACTTGGGGGCCTGCGGCGTATCGTATACCTTCTTGCGAATCTCACCGGTGAGCTTATCAAACTTGCCGGGCGCGTGCCACTGGGTTTGGTTCTTCTCGGCGGGCAGGTAACCCTTTCCCTTCACGGTGAGGCAGTGCAGAATCTTGGGTCCGGGAATCTTCTTCAGGTCTTCCATCACGCTCGCCAGGTGGTTCACGTCGTGCCCGTCGACGGGACCAAAGTAGCGCAGGTTGAGCGACTCGAACAGGTTGCTGTTGCGCAGCAGAAAGGTTTTGATGCTGGTGTCTAGCTTCGAGGCAACTTCCTGCGCGCTTTTGCCGAACTTGCTCACCTTGCCCAGCAGTTTCCACACGTCGTCCTTCACCTTGTTGTAGGTCTGCGAGGTGGTGATGTCGGTCAGGTAGTCGCGCAGCGCTCCCACGTTGGGGTCGATCGACATGCAGTTGTCGTTCAGAATGATGAGCAGATTGGAGTTGGCCACGCCCGCGTGGTTCATGGCCTCGAAGGCGATGCCTCCGGTGAGGGCCCCATCGCCAATCACGGCGATGTGCTGCTTGTCGTGGATGCCTTGGTACTGCGAAGCCACCGCCATGCCCAAGGCCGCGGAGATAGAGGTAGAGGAGTGGCCCACGCCGAAAGTATCGTAGGCGCTCTCGCTGCGCTTGGGGAAGCCCGATAGCCCCCTGTAAAGCCGATTCGTAGAAAAGTTGTCACGTCGGCCGGTGAGGATTTTGTGCCCGTAGGCCTGGTGGCCCACGTCCCACACCAGCTGGTCGTAGGGGGTGTTAAAAACGTGATGCAGGGCCACGGTGAGCTCTACCACGCCCAGGCTAGCTCCAAAGTGACCGCCGTACACCGAGACGTTGTCTACAATAAACTGCCGAAGTTCTTCGGACAAACGAACCAGTTGTTCGGGAGCTAGTTTTCTAACATCAGAAGGCTCGTTGACTTGGGCCAGCAGCGGGCCAGGTTGGATCATCATAATACACCTGTTCAGAATGACGTATAAAAAACCGTGCAAATGGGCGAATGTTTCTTCTCTAACTCCTCAGCCCTGAAGTAGTCGCCGGTCTTTTCCCTGATTTTTGGGCGGATTGCCTGCAATATATGATAAATTTGCTGCGCTTCTGCGATTTAACTACTCGTCGATCAACCAACCCAGGAGCAATTTCGTTCAACCCCGCAAGCCGGGTCGGCATGGCCAACGTGGCCCGGTTTGTCTTCTCCACCAACCGTCGTATCGTGAGCTTTGAGATTAAACTACCCCTGTTTGAAGGCCCTTTCGATTTGTTGCTCTTCTTCATTGAGCGCGATGAGCTAGACATCCACGATATTCCTATCTCTACGATTACCAACGACTTTTTGGGCTACCTGCACGAGCTGGAGCAACTAAACATTGAAGTGGCCAGCGAGTTCATACTCGTGGCGGCCACGCTGATGCGCATCAAAGCCAAGATGCTGTTGCCTCGGCCGGTCGTGAATGAGGTGGGCGAAGAAGTTGACCCGCGCGAAGAGTTGGTGAAACATTTGCTTGAGTACAAAAAGTATAAGTCGGTGGTAGAGGAACTGGCTGGTCTGGAAGAAGCGCGGCGGTTGCGCTACCACCGTGGCAACGTGGCGAGCGAGCTGGCCATGCTATCGGCGGGGGCCAACGAAGAAGCCGAGCTGCAGGATTTGTCGCTCTACAAACTGCTCAAGGTACTGCAACGGGTCACGCAGCGCTACGAGCTCAAACAGCAGGAGCAACCGCACCAGGTCCTGCAGTATCCCTACACTATTGAGAGTCAGCGCCTGTTCATCTTGGCCAGTTTGCGTCAGGCGAGCGAATCGGTGTCTTTTGTAAGCATTGTTCAGAAAGACCGTACCAAGATGGCGGTAATTTTTAACTTTCTGGCCATATTAGAGTTGCTGCAAATGGGAGACATTACCCTTCGCGTTGGCGAAGGCTACAACAATTTTTGGATCAGTTTAGCAGAAGCCGCACGCGCCGTTGATGGAGATTAACCCAAAGGAGATTGTAAAAACCCTCAATCCGAACAAGATTTGGATTCCGGTCTTTATTGGGTTGGCGATCGTGGTATATTTGTTTCTGAGCGATCCCGACGTTACGGTCGACAAGCTGAAGTTAATTCTGGATGCCCGGTGGCTTCCGCTGCTGCTGGCCTTTCTGGTGATCTTGGCGCGCGACTCCGGCTACGTATACCGCATCAAGGTGCTCACCAACCACGAGATCAACTGGGAGAGTAGTTTGTACATCATCATCCTCTGGGAGTTTGCCTCGGCCATCACGCCGTCGGTGGTGGGCGGCACCACCATCGTGGTGCTAGTGCTCATGAAAGAGGGCATCAAGTTTGGCAAAGCGCTGGCCTACGTGATGCTTACCTCTATCTTGGACAACACTTTTTTTCTACTGATGTCTCCGGTAGCGTTGATCTATTCAAAAGACGAATTGTTTCCGCCCGCGAGCGAGATGCAACTGCCCCTGGGAGACAGCCTTCAGGTATTGTTCCTGATTAGCTACCTGCTGATTGCCACCTACACCGCCGTTATGATTTATGCCCTGCTGATTCGCCCCCGAGGCTTCAAGTGGTTTCTGATAAGGATTGGCTCCATTGGTTTTCTACGGAAGTGGCGCTATACCCTGAGCAACCACGGCGACGAGGTGATTCTGGCCTCGCGTCAGCTGCGCGACAAAGGGGCCAAGTACTGGACCACCATCTTGTCGGTGACGTTTTTTGTGTGGTGCGCCCGCTACGCCATGCTCAACTGCTTGGTGGCCGCTTTTGTGGAGCTAAACTGGAGCACCCATCTACTGATTTTCTCGCGCCACCTGATGATGTGGATCGTGATGCTGGTGTCGCCCACGCCCGGAGCCAGCGGCGCAGCTGAGTTTTTCTTCTCGCAGTTCTTCACTGAGTTTTTGGGCGACTACACCTTTGTGACCAATATTCTGTGGCGACTGTTGTCGTATTATCCTTACCTGCTGCTCGGAGCGATCTTCTTACCCAAGTGGATCCGTCGGGTGTTCTTTCAGAGCGATGGCCAGGAGCAACCGGAGCCTACGCCAAAACCTAAGATGGAAACCTAAGGGGCAGCCGCAGTGATTGGTGGGCGGTTAACAGAGGATATTCTGATAAATTGACCCAGACTTATCAGGACACAAGCCCGGGATAAAAAATTATCAGAATGGTGGCTATGGCTCCTTAGTACATCTCCTCATCCTCAAAGAAGAATTCGGCTTCTTTTTCGGCGGTTTCGTCGGCGTCTGAGCCGTGCACGGCGTTGGCTTCGATTGAGGTAGCGTAAAGTTTGCGAATGGTTCCCTCTTCGGCCTCGGCGGGGTTGGTGGCCCCAATGAGCTTGCGAAAGTCGGCCACGGCGTTGTTTTTTTCCAGCACCAGCGCCACAATCGGGCCCGACGACATGTAGGTGGTTAAGTCTTCGTAGAACGGGCGCTCCTTGTGCACTTCGTAAAACTTGCCGGCGCTGCGCTTGGTAAGCTCGGTCTTCTTCATCGCGACGATGCGAAAACCGGCTTCTTCTATCATTTTAAGGATTGCGCCGGTGTTGCCTGCGGACACGGCGTCCGGCTTTATCATCGAGAAAGTGATCTTTCCTGCCATAATAGGGATATAGTAAGGTGCTTGTGAAAAGTTGAGATTAGGAATGGTTGGTAACTAGTGCAAGGAAGGATTTGTGATGTAAGCAACGCTACACCCATCATCCGATTGTTCATTTCGCCACAAAATTACGAGTTTAATCGATATCTACGAGCGATTTTTGCAATTTGTCTTCTCAACCCGTTCCGTACAATTTTCCCGTTGATGCACCGAAGAAAATTCATGGGTGGACTGGCGGCGGCTACCGCGCTTGCCACCCTCCCGGCTTCTGCCCAAACCCCGGTAGTCGAGCCCCGCAAACCGCCCCGACTCAAGGCGGGTGACACCATTGGGCTAGTCACTCCCGCTACCTATCTCACCGAGGCTCAGTTGCGTGATGCCGTCGAGCGGTTCGCTGCGCTGGGCTTCAGCGTGCGCTACACTCCCAATATGCTGGTGCGCAAAGGCTATCTGGCGGGCACCGACCAGCAACGGGCCGATGATATCAACCAGTTTTTTGCCGACGACACCATCGATGGCATCATTTGCGGCCGCGGAGGGTACGGAAGCGCCCGCATTCTGCCCTACCTCGACTACGACTTGATTAAGAGCAACCCCAAGGTTTTCATGGGCTACAGCGATATCACCGCCGTGCTCTACGCCCTGTACGGAAAAGCCAACCTGGTGGGCTTCCACGGCCCGATGGGCACCTCCGATTATAATGATTTCACCACCCGCTGCTTCCGGGAGGTGCTGATGAATCCCAGTAAGTCGCTCACCTACGAAAATCCGGTGGCTGATTTGGTGGAGCCTCTCACGGCCGACGGACAAGCGCCCGCTACTCCGGCCGTGGTCGTTGATCCGCTGATTACCCTGGCACCGGGCACCGCCGAAGGAGTGCTGGTGGGCGGCAACCTGTCGCTGGTCACTTCGTTGTGCGGCACCACCTACGATGTTGATTTGCGCGACAAGCTGGTGTTTCTGGAAGAAGTAGGAGAGTCTCCCTACCGCGTTGATCGTATGCTCACCCAGTTGCTACTGGATCCCGATAAGCTACCCGCGGCCGCGGGCGTGGTGCTGGGCGTGTTCAGCGACTGCGAAACCGAAGACGAAAGCACCTCGCTCTCGCTAGCCCAGGTGCTGTACGACCGGCTGGTCGGGCTGGGCATTCCGGTGCTCTATGGCCTGTCGTTCGGGCACATCAAGCAGAATGCCACCCTGCCGGTGGGAGTGCGGGCTCGCTTGGATGCGGACAAAAAGACGCTCACGCTGCTGGAACCGGCCGTACAATAACAACCCCTCAAGCGAAAGCAATCAAGAAATGGCTTTACCAGGATCATCGTTCGATGAACAAGCACAGCGGCGCTGGGAAGTGACCCGGCAGCGCCGGGGGCGCTACGTGCTTACGCACGGGGTGCTAATGTGGACGCTGGTGGGCGCCGTGTTCTACGTGATCGAGCTAGACTTTGTGTGGAGTCGCTTTAGCTGGTTAGATTTTGGCGTTCGCCTGCTGGTGGCGGCGCTGGTCGGCGTGGTGGCCGGGCACTTCTCGTACCGGCGGCGCGAGCGCATCTACCAACGGCACAAGGGCAAGCGGTGATGCATCGCCCAACTTTCTAACTAACGTCAGTTATTCTAGGTTTCTAAAAATAATACAAAATCAAGCGGCATGTAGCAGTCGGCCACGATCTTCAAAAGCAATGATTCGCGGATGCTGATCGGCAAAGGTGTAAGCCAGCAGGGCAGCAAAGACGTTGCATAGATAGTTAATAGGGGCCCGATGGCGAGTATGCTCTAAATCAATGAGACCTACGCACTGGCCAAAGACTGACTCAATGAGTCCGCGATGACGATGATAATAAGCGTCCTTTTGATGGACAATAGCATCTTTCTTTCCGTTGCGGCGCATCTTGGCCCTTAGGTCTACCCCTTTGCTAAGTAACTCTTCTTTCAGGGTGCTCAAATAACCTTTGTCGCCGTATACTTTTCCTTCTACTTCTTTGAGCAGGTAGTTCAACACCTGGTGATTGTTGTCAGCTACGTTGCCTGCCGTGAGCAGAAAGTTGACTAGCTGTGCTTCCCGGTTGATGACTACGTGCATTTTGAAGCCGTAAAACCAACCTAACGTGCCCTTGCCTTTGCTGGCCCAATCAGCCATCACTTTGTGTTGTGCTTCTCGTTTGATGTGACAAGCTTTCAAAGGTTTGCTGTCAATGTAGTTTTCTGCTAAAGCGGGCTGGCAACGGCTTTTGAGCAACAGATAGAGTTCCAGCACTACGTGCGGGATCAGGGCTACGAAGCGTTCATAGCAAGGGGCATCAGGAAGCCAGCTTTGAAAAGTCTTCAGCACATCTTGACAATAGAAGTATTTGAAGCATTTGCGTCCCGAATGATGATAAGCAATTAGGGTCGTTATGACTTCGCTTCGCGCAAAGCGTGAGTGGAAGGCGGGGACAGGCAGGCCTTGAAGAGCCGTTTGCTGAGCTAAATCCAGTAGGAAGTCATCGGTTTCCACAAAAATTTCCGTTAGTTTTGTTGTCGTCAAGATTTGCATAATTCTTTGTTTTGTACAATGAAGATTTAATTCCACTGCAAATCTTGACTTTTTTACGCTTCTACGCAACTCAACGCCCTCTCATTCAGCAACTTCCAGAATAACTGACGTTAACTAATTGCCGGATAGCTCGTTTAGCTTCTGTACCTACGCAGCCACTTTTTAACCAAAACACGATGCTAACCATTAAAAAAACCGCCGCCCACGTGATTCGCCTGGTCATCGACGGCGAAGTGAAGCAAACCGATATCGATCAGGCGGCCAACGTCATGGAAGAAAGTCTGAAAGAGCAGGGGAAACTGCGGCTGCTGATGGAGGTGAAAAACCTGGAAGGCTACGATTCTATTGCGGCGTTCATGAAGGATGCCCAGAAAACCTTTCAGCACTACACCGACTTCGAGAAGATCGCCGTGGTCACCGAAGAGCAATGGCTAGCGGGCGTAGCCAGTCTTGGTGACCTGATCAACCCGGCCAACATCAAGCAATTTTCTTTGTCGGAACGGGAGCTAGCTGAAGAGTGGGTTGAGGTTTAACGATCTATTTAGAAAATTGACGAGTTTGCCCTATATTAGCTTTATGAACAAGATCGCTGAGAAAAAGCCTTACACGCTTAAGGAAACAGAAACCATGACTGACGGGCAGTATCATGATTGGGCAGTCAAAGAAATCACCGAAGCTAAACAATGGGCAGATAATAACCCTGATAAAATGATTTCTGAACGGGAAGTTTGGAAAGCACTCGGTTTTGAATATTGAATATACTCCAAAGGCGTTAGCAGATATTAGAGCATACGGGATCATATTGCTAAAGATAGTCCGGTATACGCTGATAGGCTCGTCAACCGCATCATTACATCGGTACGCATTCTTAACACCTTTCCCCTACTTGGTCACAAAGGTCGTGTTCCCGATACGCACGAATGGATTGTATCTGGTGAAGAATACTTTATCGTATATGATATTCCTAACCCTACGACCATCCGCGTTCTTCGGGTTATGCATATGAAACGCCGCTACCCCTAGCATCTATTCTTTAGTTTTCACGCAAACGTTCTTTTTCTTGCCCCTCGGGCGTTCCACGCTGGACGCCTTTGCAACGCGTTCGTTTAAAGCTACTAGGTTGCTTACTCTCCCTCCTCCGGCCGCCGCACCCGCACCGGGTCGGGCGGCTGGGCCATCAACTGAACCGGTTTTTTTTCAAGCAGTTCCAGCGCCACCTCCACCGCTTTCTCCAACTGCGGATCACCACCATTGGTCACCAAACGCGGTGTCTGCTCTACCAAGGTATCAGGAGCGGTTCCGATGTTTTCTACGTCCCACGCGCCTTCGGTGTTGAAAAATCCGCCCCGAGGTGCAGTGATGGTGCCGCCGTCTACCAGCGGGGGCACATCCCAGATGCCCACCAAGCCGCCCCAGGTGCGGGTGCCCACCAGTGGCCCAATGCCCTTCTTCTTAAACATGTAGGGCAAATAATCACCCCCCGAGCCCGACATCTCGTTGATCAGCATCACCTTCGGACCCCAAATTCCGGCTCCCGGACTGGTAAACGGCGTTTTGTCGCCGATTGGATTGCTGAAGTAGCCCATCAGCTCGCGCGACAGCAGATCGATGATGTAGTCGGCGGCGAACCCGCCGGTGTTGAAGCGTTCGTCGATAATGGCCCCCGCCTTGTCTTGCTGGGCAAAATAATAGCGATTGAAGTTGCGGTAGCCGCCGCCCGCCGTGTTGGGCAACCACACGTAGGCCAGCCGCCCGCCCGACAGCTGATCCACGCGGCGGCGGTTGCCCTCCACCCAATCGAAGCGACGCAGGGCGGCTTCGTCGTCCACCGGCACCACCGTGAGCTCACGAGCTCCCTTCATCGTCGGGGTGGCGTTCACGGTGATGCGGGTTGGCTGGTCAGCGGTATAGGCCAGCCAACGGTACACGTTGGTGGTAGCGTCTAGCGGACGCCCGTTGATGGCCAGCAGGTATTCTCCCGCCTGCACATTGACGCCCGGCGCACTCAGCGGAGCGCGCAGTTCAGGGTTCCAGTTCTCACCGTTATACACCTTGGCGATCCGGTAGTAGCCATCGGCAACGGTGAAATCAGCCCCTAACATGCCCGTCGGCACTTCGTCTATTTCAGGGTAGTTGCCGCCCCGGACAAAGGAATGGCCCACCGCGGTTTCGCCCCCCAGAATGTCCAGCACGTAGGTGAGGTCGGAGCGGTGGCGCACGTGATCAACCCAGGGGGCGTAGGTGGCGTAGACCCAGTCCATATCCAGGCCGTGCACGTTGCGCACGTAGAAGTAGTCGCGCTGGTAGCGCCAGGCCTCGCGAAAGATTTGCTTCCACTCCGCCGGGGGGTCCACGTAAGCGCGCATTCCCTTCACGTCGATCGTTCCTTTCTCGTTTTTCAGTGCTTCCGGGTCGGCGCTGGCTTCTAGGATGCCCCACTGCGGCTCGTTGGTTTCGTAGAGCAACTGCTGCCCGTCGGCCGTCACGTGAAACGATTGAACGTTGCTCATCAGTTGCTTCGTTTCCTGGTCTTCCAGCGTATGGCGGTGCAGGGTGAGCCCCTCTTCGTTGGCGATGCTCTCGGTGAAAAACACCGTGCCCGCTTCGCCACTTTGCAGCGAAGTGTAGCTGCGCACCGGAACGTCGAGCGCCACGATGCGTTGACTGATGTTCGATAGGTCAATGTCTACCTGAGGTGCTTTCTTGGAATCTTTTTCCTTCTCGTCTTCAGTTTCTTCATCGCTCTTCGGGCGCACGGGCGAAGGGTCGTCGGCTGAAAGCACCACGGCGTAGATGGCCCGATCAAGCGGACGCTCGATGCTGCTCATGTCGAGCCAGCCTACGTTGAGACCGTAGTTGGTGCTGGCCAAAAAGTACAGGTACTTGCCGTCGGCGTCCCAGGCGGGCGCGCGGCTGTCCGACATGCCGTCGGTGAGTTGGTAGCTCTTTTCGTCGCGCAGCGAGTAAACGAAGATGGCGTTGTACTCATTATCAAGCTGCCGGGGGTAGGCCAGCCAGCGGGAGTCGGGCGACCAGGCGGGATAGAGCGTCCGCTCCGGATTGGCGAAGCCTTCATTGTCTATTTTGGTAACCGTACCCTTGGCCACGTCGACGACCCACAGGGTGCGGTTGGCATCAGTGAAGCTAAGGTGCTTACTGTCGGGCGACCACACGGGAGTGTAATAAAAGGTGGGGCTATCCAGCGCAATGGTTCGGGGGTTTTCTCCGTACTGGTCGGCGATCACCAGTTGGTACTCGCCGCTGGCGTCCGAGAACCAGCTGATGTGTTCTCCGTCGGGCGACCAGGCCGGACTGCGCTCGGCCACGCCCGAACTCTGGGTGAGGTTACGGATGGCTCCCGCTTCGGCGGGTACGGTGAAGATGTCGCCCCGCGCCTCAAAGACGGCCCGTTGCCCGGTGGACGATACGCCCGCTTCCCGGATCTCGTCGTGCACCTCGGCCCAGTGCGGCCGGGCCCAGGCGAAGTCGCCGTCGATGCGCACGTTGATGCGCTGGGGTTCTCCTTTCGTTGAAGTGAGCAGGTACAGGTAGCCGCCGCACTCAAAAATCAGTTTGCCGCCGCCGCTGGCCAGGTGCTTGCAGTCGAACTCGGTGAAAAACGTCTGCTGCTCCACCTGCTTGTTCACCGGGTTAAACGACCATACGTTCATGGCGTAGTTTCGGTCGGACAAAAAGTAGACGATGTTGCCGATCCACACCGGGTTCTTGTCGTTGCTTCCGTCCCAGGGCACCTTTTCTTCCTCCAGCGTTTCCAGATTAATGATGCGGATGGGCCCGTTTTGCCCGCCCCGGTAGTTGCGCCACTCTGATTCCCAGGCGCTCACCATCTGGTAGGCAAACCGCTCGCCGTCGGGTGCGTGCTGCCCGAGCGTGACCCGGGGCACCCGGAAGGGTTGCGGCAGCGCCCCGGCCCGGTCGAGCGTCCAGAACTGATCGTTGGTGGCCAGCGGAGCGCGAGCCCGGTCGGAGGCCAGCAAGATACGACCAGTACTATCGGGCGTCCAACCGCGGGCCAAGTCTTCGCCGGGGTGCCAGGTCATCCGCACCGGCGCGCCGCCCTGCACCGAAACGGTGTAGACGTCGATGTTGCCGTCGTACTGCCCGGTGAAGGCCAGTGTCTGCCCGTCGGGCGAGAAGTAGGGATCGGTTTCCAGGCCCGGGTGGGTGGTGAGTCGGCGCGCTTCGGAGCCATCGTGGCGGGCCACCCACAGGTCGTTGGCGTAAACAAAGGCGATGTGATCCTGGCTGATGGCGGGGTTCCGTAGCAGGCGGGTAGCGGTGGTATCCTGGCTACGAGCGGCGGGAGAACTTAGTATTCCTATTGTTAGTAAAATAGCGAAAGCGGGTAGTCGTAAAAGCATATTTAAGTAGGTATGCATAAATAATCGGCACTATTTGACTTTAAGGAAAGACTGTTGTATTATCTATTTATGCGATATGTAGAATTAACTCAAAGCGAAAGAACAACCCTAGAAGAGGGCTACAAGAATCACAACAAATCTCATGTGCGTCAGCGTTGTCAAGCCTTACTGCTCAGTGATGAAGGCTGGCAAGTTAAGCAAATTGCCAAGCTACACCACACCCGTAGCCGAACCATTTACACCTGGATGAATCGCTGGCAAGCTATCGGTTTAGCTGGGTTGATGATTCTGCCGGGCCGAGGGGTAAAGTCCAAGCTATCCACTCAGGATCAGGTCATGGTTGAAAAGGTAAAAAAAAAGCGATAAGACACGCTCGGAGTTTGAAGGCAATGGCGCATCAACTCAGCGAGGAGCTTGGTTTTGAAGTGACTCGGCATATGCTGCGGCGTTTTCTAAAGCGATTGGGTTACTCTTGGAAACGCTTTCGTAAGAGTCTCAAAAAAAAGCAGAATCAGCAAGAGTATGAAGAGAAGTTAGCGCAGCTGAAACAGCTTATTGAGCTATATAAGGCCGATTATATCGATTTGCGTTTCGCCGATGAGAGCGGATTCAACCTGGAAGGTTACGTACCCTATGGATGGCAACCCAAAGGGAAGTACATTGAGATTACCCCAGCTAAAACAAAGGGGACACAGATTTTTGGTTTGATGAATACAGACAACCAATTGCAATGCTATGGCTTCAAAGGTAGTATGACCAGTGCGGTAGTGATTGCCTGTCTGGAGGACTTTTCTACCACTATTACTCAACCTACCGTTGTGGTGTTAGATAACGCACCTATTCATCATAGCAAGAAGTTTAAGGCTAAGATACAGGCGTGGAAGCAGCAGGATCTCTACATATTTTTCCTGCCTACTTACAGTCCTCATCTGAATCCTATAGAGATACTTTGGCGGAAGATCAAATACGAGTGGATCGAGTATGAGGATATACAATCGCAACAAAGACTCGATCAGAAACTAGAAGATATCTTACGTGACTTTGGTAAAAAGTATCAGATCAACTTTGAAAACAAACATCAAAAAGTGACGAATATATTCGCTTAGGTACTTAAGGTAACGTTTAGTGCGGAAATCTCAGCAGGTCTAAATCCGGCTGAGCGTACTTGAGTATTTTAAAGTACATATCCGTTTTGGTCTGGAACACCCCTTCGATTACCGGAATTCGCTGATTGATTAATTCCAGTAAGTGATTGTTGTCCCGACACATCACATTCACTTCCAGATCAAAGTCCCCCGAGGTAACGGCTAAAAAGCTTACTTCCCTGAATTCTAGTAACTGCTGGCCCACCTGATCAATGAGTTTAGCCGGACGAACCGAGATTTTGATATGGGCATACGCATGAAAGCCCACCCGTTCGGGATCAACCCGGCCAACAATTTGGATGGTTCTATCCTCAATAAGTTTGTTAACGCGCGTTCTGATACTGCTAATCGACACGCCCAGCTTATCCGCAATTTCGGTGAAAGACATACGGCCGTCTTGCTGCAACAAGGCCAAGATACTAAAATCCAGATCGTCTAAGGTTATTTTGGGAAGGGGACTGGTCGCGGAAGATTCCATACTATCGGGGTTGGTGACGAACAATATACTCACATCCTAATGAAAGCACCTTGAATCACACTACCGAATGTATGCTAGCGTAATTAAATTTACTTAAATAATTCATTATAAAGCCAAATTTTATTTATTATAAATTATTATTGCAATATTTGCATTAGTTAGCAGAACCCGAAAAAAATTTGCGTATTCATCTTTTGAGTAAAATACCGGTAAAGAATCTTATGGAAACTATTTCGCTAAAGCATGCAGAGGTAAAGCATTTTATCAACGGACAGTTTACCTCTTCCGATGAAG
The DNA here is from genome assembly GCA_965217305.1 of Cyclobacteriaceae bacterium. Classification (GTDB taxonomy): domain Bacteria; phylum Bacteroidota; class Bacteroidia; order Cytophagales; family Cyclobacteriaceae; genus Tunicatimonas. The sequence continues at coordinate 669,672 of CBDCHN010000011.1, read as the reverse complement.
AAAAACAAATAGACGTATTCTCTCCTCGTGATGGCTCGCTGCTCTCCACCGTGCCTCTGGCCACTTCCGGCACCTTAGATAGCGCGGTAAAAGCAGCTCAAGAGGCATTCACCGACTGGGCGGCTACTCCCATCAAAGAACGAGCGCAGGTATTTTACAAGTACCGCAGTTTGCTGCTAGAACATCTGGCCGAACTCTCGGAATTGGTAAGCGAAGAAAACGGAAAGACCTACGGCGAAGCGAAAGCCGAAGTAGAGAAAAGCATCGAACTCACCGAATTTGCCTGCTCGCTTCCGCAGATTGTGGGGGGCGAGGTGCTGGAGGTGAGCCGCGGGGTGGAGTGCCGCACCGAGCATCATCCGTTGGGAGTGGTAGCCAGCATTGTTCCTTTCAATTTTCCTAGCATGGTGCCCCACTGGACGATCCCCAATGCGCTGATGCTGGGCAATGCTATGATCGTGAAGCCCTCGGAGCAAGTGCCGCTCAGTATGGTGCGCGTCGCCGAGATGCTGCGGGAAGCAGGCTTGCCCGATGGGGTGCTCAACGTGGTCAACGGTGATAAAACCATCGTAGAGGCTATCTGCGATCACCCGGCAATTGCGGCCATTTCTTTCGTGGGTTCTACGCGGGTGGCTAAACTCGTGTACGCCCGGGGCACCTCCCAATTCAAGCGGGTGCTGGCACTGGGCGGAGCCAAAAACCATATGATCGTGCTGCCGGATGCGCATCCCGAGATGGCGGCGACCAACATTCTGGCCTCGGTAACCGGTTGCGCGGGGCAGCGCTGCATGGCCGCCTCGGCGATGGTCGGAGTGGGCAAAGTGGACCCTATCGTGGAGCGGATCTGTGAAGAAGCCCGGAAGCTGATACCCGGTGAACAACTGGGAGCCGTGATCAGCCAAGAAGCCAAAGAACGGATAGAACGCTACATCACCGAAGCGGAACAGCAGGGCGCGCGGGTGCTGGTAGATGGACGCAATGTTGTCGTTTCAGGCAAAGAAGAAGGCTTCTACGTGGGGCCGACCGTTATCGACGGGGTCACCCCCGACATGGCGATTGCGCGGGAAGAAGTGTTCGGGCCGGTGCTGGCCATTATGCGCACTTCTACGCTGCCCGAAGCTTTAGAAATTGAGAATGACAACCCCTACGGCAATGCGGCGGCCGTTTTCACCCAAAGCGGCGGGGCCGCCCGGCAGATGATGGAACAGGCCCGTGCCGGGATGATCGGGGTAAACATCGGGGTGCCCGTACCCCGCGAACCTTTCTCCTTCGGCGGCTGGAACGACTCCAAATTCGGTGCCCTGGACATCACCGGCAAAAGCTCCATCGGATTCTGGACCCAACTCAAAAAGATCACCACCAAATGGAACCCCGAAGCCGGAGCCAACTGGATGAGCTAATCTCCCCATAAGAAAAGTCGTACAGACGCGATGCATCGCGTCTCCACAACAATCCCTAACCCATGAACACCGACACAATATCCCCCCCCGAAAAGGACAAAATTCTGGACAACAACCTAGATCACACCTTATTTTCCTGGTCCAAACAGAAAGGCATCAAGCCCATCAACGTCGAGCGCGCCAAGGGCGTGTACCTCTACGACTACGACGGAACGCGCTACCTCGATTTTTCGTCGGGCCTGATGAACGTCAACATCGGGCACGGCGATCAGCGCGTCACCGACGCGGTGGTTCGGCAGATGCAGCAGGTGAGCTACGTGACGCCCGCGTGTGCCACCCGCGTGCGGGGCGAACTGGGCAAAAAGCTGGCGCAGATTTGTCCGGGAAATTTGAACAAAGCCTTCTTCACGGTGTGCGGAGCCACCGCCATTGAAAATGCCATCAAACTGGCCCGGATGTATACCGGTCGCCACAAGATTATCACGCGCTACCGCTCGTACCACGGCGCTACCTACGGGGCCATGTCGGCGGGCGGCGACCCCCGGAAACTGCCGATGGACACCCAGCAAGCTCCCAACTTCGTGCACGTAGAGATTCCCTACGGCTACCGGCACCCGCCCTACGAGGGCTGGGAGCAAGAATGTGTTGCCCAACTGGAACGCATCATCGCCTACGAAGGACCCAACAACATCGCGGCCATCCTGATGGAAGGCGAATCGGGCACCTCGGGCTGTTTGAAGTTACCCCCCGGCTACTGGCCTACGTTGCGGGAAATTTGTGACCGCCACGGCATCCTGCTCATTGCTGACGAGGTGATGAGTGGGTTTGGGCGAACGGGTAAGTGGTTCGGAGTGGACCACCACGGGGTGGTGCCGGACATGATGGCGATGGCCAAAGGAATTACCTCGGGATACCTGCCGCTGGGAGCACTGATGGTCAGCGACACCGTCGCGAAGCAGTTTGATGACACGCCCCTGATGCTGGGACTGACTTATTCGGGTCATGCCGTTGCCTGCGCGGCTGCCCTGGAAGTTATCAGCATCTACGAAGAAGACGGGATGATTGAAAACGCCGCCACGATGGGCCGCTACTTGGAAGAACGCATCGAGGCGATGAAGGATCAGCACCCCAGCATCGGCGATTTCCGCAACACCGGTCTGCTGGGTTGCCTGGAACTGGTCAAAAACCGCGACAGCAAAGAGCCGATGGCGCCCTTCAATGCCAAACCGGCCGAGCAGGGAGTGATGCCGCAGGTAGCCGCCAAGCTCAAAGCATTAGGAATGTTTACTTTTTCAAAATGGAGCTATATCTTTATCGCGCCGCCGCTCTGCATCACTCGAGAAGAAATTGATGAGGGATTGAATATCCTGTCGCAGGCCCTGCGCATCGCTGACGAAGCTTGCTACTAATGTAAATAACAGGCAGAAAAAGAAAAGCTTTGTGTACAGTCAACTACGCTTGTTTTACCAGCATAGGGCTTGAAGCCCTATGCTGGTAAAATAGCGGATAATTTCATCTGAGAACAATTTTACTGAACCCGTTATTCGTATTACCAACCATCACCTATTTCGCTGCGATACAACAACCTATTTCATCCTTCGCCAACCTATGCTAAAGCTACGCACCCTTTTATCTCTACTCGTTGTGACCTCATCCGGCTTGCTATCGGAAGGCTACGCGCAAGACGCCGTGCGGGCCCGCGACCTGGGCGTGCCGCTTGAGGGCACCCCCGGCTCCAACAATGCCATCACCGACGTGGAGGGAGTAGAAGTAGGATTGGTTACCCTCGTCGAGGGCAAAGGCGACCTGAAAGTGGGCGAAGGTCCGGTGCGGACCGGGGTGACCGCCATTCTGCCCCGCGGAAAAAAGTACGATCCGGTGATGGCCGGGTGGTACTCCCTCAACGGCAACGGCGAAATGACCGGCACCACTTGGGTCGAAGAATCCGGCTTCCTGGAAGGACCCGTGATGATCACCAACACCCACAGCGTGGGCACCGTGCGGGACGCCGTGATCGCCTGGCAGTACGAGCACAAGTTCTTTGATCCACTCAACGGCCTGCCCGATTTGTTTTGGGCCTTGCCGGTGGTGGCCGAAACCTACGACGGCGTGCTCAACGACATCAACGGCTTCCACGTGAAGTCGGAACACGCCGTGCAAGCCCTGGAGCAAGCCCAATCCGGACCAGTGAAAGAAGGCGGCGTGGGCGGAGGCACGGGCATGATCTGCCACGGCTTCAAAGGCGGCACCGGCACCGCTTCCCGAATTGTGCAGCTAGGAGATGCTTCCTACACCTTGGGCGTACTGGTGCAGGCCAACTACGGCAACCGAAAGGACCTGACGGTGGCCGGAGTGCCGGTGGGCCAAGAGATTCAGGATTTGATGCCCAAAGTCACCTTCGGCGTTCCGGACAAAGAAACCGGCTCGATCATCGTGGTGGTGGCCACCGATGCGCCGCTGTTGCCCCACCAGCTCAAACGAATGGCCCGGCGGGTGCCGATTGGCATTGCCAAAGTAGGCGGATACGGCGGAAACGGCTCCGGAGATATCTTTATCGCATTCTCAACCGCCAATCCCGGGGCCGCCAACCGCGAAGAGACCCAGCAACTTAGCATGTTGCCCAACGACCAGATGAACCCCTTGTTTCACGCCACTGCCCAGGCCACCGAAGAAGCAATCCTAAACGCCCTGGTGGCTGCCGAAACCATGACCGGCTTCAACGGCAACACGGTGTACGAACTGCCCCACGAGCGGCTGCAAGAACTACTGAAAAAATATAACCGCCTAACCGAATGAAAAAAAGTATCTCTGTTCTCTGTCTCTGGTCGCTTGCGGGATGGCTGCTCTCGATAGCCGAAGCCCAGCCAATATCCGTAGATACATCTGCCTCTGCGGCTATCGACCGCTACGTGGAAACTGAAATGCAGCAGCGGCACATACCGGGACTAGCCCTGGCCGTCTGCTATCAGGGTCGCATTCTCAAAGAGAAAGGCTACGGCGTGGCCGACGTGCAGCACCAGTCGCCCGTAACTCCAGAGACCGTGTTTGAACTGGCTTCGATCACCAAACAGTTCACCGCCTCGGCCATTATGCTGCTGGTGCAGGAGGGGAAGGTCGATTTGGACGAAAGCATCCACACCTACCTGCCCGATGCACCGGAATACTGGCGGGGAATCACCGTTCGGCACTTGCTGACGCACACCTCCGGACTGCCTGACATGGCCCACGGCTTCTCCGGCTTCGATGATCCGTCGTTTGGTCCGATTGGCATTGACATTTCGGCGGAGAAAGCCTACCGGGCCGCTCGGACCGATTCGTTGCGGTCGGCTCCGGGTGAGCAATATACCTACAGCGACGTGGGGTATTTTTTGTTGGGACTAATCGTGCAAAAGGCCAGTGGCACGCCCTACCGGGAGTTTATGCAAACCAGGATTTTTGATCCGGTTGGTATGACGGATACCTACATTCTCGACCAGGCAGTCATCCATCCCGGAGAAGCGCGGGGCTACACGCTGCAAGACGGAGAGCTGGTCAACATCCGCCGGGTGTGGAACTACGAAGTGCCCTCGCACTACGGAATATTTTCTACCGTGGGCGACTTGGCCCGCTGGGACTCCGTGCTCTACACCGACCAGCTACTCACAAGCGAAAGCAAAGCCCAGATGTGGTCGCCCATGCCACTGAACAACGGCCGACCTTACCCTTACGGATTCGGTTGGAAAACCTGGAGCGTGGGCGATCGGTTGATCATGGACCATACCGGCATCACCGGAACGGAGATTATTCGGATGCCCGACGACAGCCTGACCGTCATCGTGCTCACCAACCTGGGCCGACGGGGCAGTGCCGAAGCCAATCCCTGGGGACTGGCCCCGCAAATCGCGGATATGTTGGGCTATTCTCCTTACCTGGACGAAGCCTACGCGACGCTGTCCGGAGCGAAGGTGAAGAAAGGAGATGCAACCGTCCTGGAAAAGCCGACGGGCACTTACCGGTTCGGGAATTCTAAAGAGAATCGCAAACTGTACGTAGAAGACGGGCAACTGTTCTACGACCGGGGTGAGAGCCGCAGTCCGCTGGTGCCCCTGGACGACGGCCGCTACCTGATGCTAGGCGAGATTGACGAATGGATACTGGAGGAACTTCCGGCTACTCCCGGAGAACCCGCCCGCTGGCAGTGGCTCCTCAACGAACAGCCCTCAGGCACCATGCAAGCCGTCAAACCACCTAGCCCCTAACACTCAATCATCCAACCCTTCGTTCATTCAACTAACCTATGAGTACCGAAAAAGAAGCATGGGGTTCGCGGGTCGGACTCATCCTGGCGATGGCGGGCAATGCGGTGGGCATGGCCAACTTCCTGCGCTTCCCGGTGCAGGCGGTGCAGAACGGGGGCGGAGCCTTTATCATTCCCTACCTGGTGTGCTTCCTGGTGATCGGCATCCCGTTGCTCTGGATCGAGTGGGCCATCGGGCGCTTCGGCGGCACGTTCGGACACCATACCACTCCGCTGGCGATGGACAAGATGCACCAAAATCGGATCTGGAAGTACGTAGGCGTGTTCGGCATCTGGACCAACCTGGCGATTGCGGCCTACTACTGCTATCTGGAGTCGTGGACGCTGTCCTACGTGATGCATTCGGTGAGTGGCACCTTCGTGGGCCTGGATCAGGAAGGAGTGGCGGCCTTCTTCAACGAGTACGTGAACCTGGGCGTGTCTACGCTGGGTATTCCCTACGAACCGATCGTGTTTTTTGTGATTTGTTTGCTGCTGAACACCTACATCCTGTCGCAGGGGTTGGCCAAGGGCATCGAGCGGGTGGCCAAGGTAGGAGTGCCCCTGCTGATCGTGTTTGGGTTGTTTCTGGCCTTTCAGGGCGTCACCCTGAAGGCCGGAGAAAACGGGGCGGTGTACGATAGCAGCGTGGGACTCAACTTTTTGTGGACTCCGCAGTATGACGATCTGTGGTCGCCCGCGGTGTGGATGGCGGCGGCCGGGCAGATTTTCTTCACTCTGTCGGTGGGGATGGGTACGGTACACTGCTACGCGGCCTACGTGCGGGCCAACGACGACATTGCGCTCAGTGCCATGTCGGCCGGTTGGATGAACGAGTTTGTGGAAGTGGTGATCGGTAGCTTTATCGTCATTCCCATCGCCATCGGGTACCTGGGCATTGAGCGGGTGACGGAACTGGTGCAACTGGGTGGCCTAGGATTGGGGTTCAAGACGCTGCCCTACTTGTTCTTTCAGTGGGGAGAAGTGCTGGGAGCGATTTCCTGCCTGCTGTTTTTTGGGTTGCTGTTCTTCGCGGGGATCACCTCCTCGCTGGCGATGGGCACGCCCTGGATGAGTTTTATGCAGGATGAATTCGACTGGAAGCGCAAACCGGCCGCCTGGTCGTTCGGACTGATCACCCTGCTGCTGGGCATGCCCACGGTGCTGTTCTTTCGCTACGGGGTGTTCGATGAGTATGATTACTGGGCGGGCACGGTGGCGTTAGTCGTCTTCGCGCTGCTGGAGTCGATCCTGTTTGCCTGGGTATTTGGGATGAAAAAGGGCTGGCGCGAAATCACCGCCGGGGCGGATATCCGGGTGCCCGGGGTGTATAAATTTATCATCAAGTTTGTGACTCCGCTGTTGCTGCTGTGGGTATTTATCGGCTCGCTGTTGACCCCTAAGGGCGGAGATTGGGCCGCTGCTTTCGCCGGAAACTGGGAGCTAGACAACAGCTCAATCATCAGCAAGCTAATGAACAGCGGACTGAAGGAACAACTGGCCGTAGCCACCGACCCGGCGCAGATCCAACTGCTGGAAAACCAGATATTCTTTGCCAACGCCACCCGCTTGCTGTTGGTAGCCGTCTTCGTTATCTTGGCCGGGTTGGTTTATCTGGCGTACCAACGAAACACCAAAAAAGAACTCGAAAAAGTATGAATCCTGCTGCGCTGATGATCATGCTGACCACCGTGGTGTTTGTCACCGGATTTACGGGGTATTTCTTCTGGAAGGTATTGCGTACGCCTACTAAATCGGAACCGGACGACCGGGCCTCAAACCAGATTTTCAAGGACTAGTGAAACCATCAACAGCATCAAGATGCCTGCATTCATCACCAAAAGTGCCTACGCCCTATCACTACTCTGTTTTATCTGCTCCTGTCAGGAAAAATCACCGCCAGAAGTTTTAAAAAATACCGTCCAGTCTCAAGTCGATTCCATTGAAGGTACGGTAGCGGTGGGCTTTTATAATTTATCTGATCCGAAAGACAGTTTATTCATCAACGTAAACGAAAAATTTCATGCCGCCAGCACCATGAAGGTGCCCGTCATGATCGAGCTTTTTAAGCAAGCGAACCAAGGCAAAATTGATCTGGATGATTCCATTCTACTAAAAAACGAATTTAGAAGTATCGTTGACGGCAGTTTGTATAGTATGGACATTGCCGACGATAGCGATGACGTTGTTTACCAACAAGTGGGCACCCGGGTAGCCCTTAAAGATTTGATGCACAGCATGATTGCCGTGAGCAGCAACCTGGCTACCAACGTTTTGATTGAACGGGTCGATGCCAAAAAAGTCACCGCTACGATGAAGGATTTGGGTGTCCACCACATGGAAGTTTTGCGGGGAGTGGAAGATCAAAAAGCCTACGATCAAGGATTGAGTAACTCCACCACCGCCCAGGATTTAATGCTGATTATGAAAGCAGTTGCCAGCAATACGGCGGGTACCCCCGAAGACTGTGCCGCGATGATCGATATCTTAAAAGAGCAACAGTTCAACGATATGATTCCCCGCTATCTGCCCGAAGACGTTAGCGTGGCTCATAAAACAGGGTTCATATCGGGAATTCATCATGACGCTGCTATTGTGTATTTGCCCGATGACCGCGCTTATGTGTTAGTGCTGCTCTCAAAGAATCTAAAGGATTTTGACAGAGGCACCGAACAATTGGCTGAAATATCCAAGACGGTTTACGACTACATAATGAATCTATCCGCTGATAAATGATGAAATACGCAACAAAGTACCCTCGAATTGTTTCCTGTAATCTGCTATATTTGGTCTATGGACAATGACATGAAAACCGTTATATCTCGCCTGGAAGATTTGCCAGAGGGAGCACAGGCCACCTTAGCCACGAAGCTAAACGGATACCTGAATGATCTTGAAGGAATAAGAGCCAAGATTGAAGAAAGCCGTAGTTCGGGTAAGCCGGAAGCGTTGACCAAAGATCAACTCTTAAAGCGTATCCACGACCGACACCCCGATATAGCAAATGGGTAGGATTGAGTTTACGCCGAAAGCCGAAGAAGATATAGACCGCATTTGACTTCACATTGCTGAAGATAATCTAAATGCCGCTAACCACTTCGTAGGTGATCTTTACGACAAACTACAACTATTGGCTGATAATCCATTAAGTGCGGTTGCCCGTCCTGAACTGGGTAGGTTGATACGATCAAGACCTTTTCGAAGCTACATGATTTTTTATGAACCTCTGCCAGACGGCATTCTACTTCTAAACGTCCTTTGGGGTGGGGTAGATATCGAAGCCTACTACGCGGATCAGTAATCTCATTCTAGGCCGGTGTCCTCACCAACCCAACAACTATCCACTCATGTTGACCGGCCGTCCTTGCACTAGCTCAAACGTACTGCACATGACCTATCCAAACCCCTGTTTCGGAAAAATCCAGTGGCTGATCCTCGCTTTCTTCCTGGTGGGATTATCAGCTTACGCACAATCACCTGGCGTAGCCAACCATCCCTCCTACCAACCACCAGCTTTCACCGACTCGGTTCGGATGCAAAAGATCGCGGCAGCGTTTCCGGTGATTGAAAAAATGTACCTTGAGTACGCTGAGCAAAACCACTTCCCCGGCTTCGTCTTTGGCGTGGTGGTAGACGGAAAACTGGTGCACTCCGGCCAGTACGGTCACACCGAGGTGGACAAAAAGACATCCGTCACCACGCAGTCGGTCTTTCGCATTGCCTCGATGAGCAAAAGCTTCACCGCGCTGGCCATTCTTCAACTGCGGGATGCCGGAAAACTACGGCTGGATGACTCAGTGCAGCAGTACGTGCCTGAACTAAAGAAAGTAACTCATCTCACTCAGGATGCCCCGCCCATCACCATCCGGCACCTGCTGACCCACGCGGCGGGCTTCCCGGAAGACAACCCTTGGGGCGACCGCCAACTGGCCGATTCTCCCGACGAATTTATTGAACTGCTGGAAGCGGGTATTTCGTTCTCCAACGTGCCCGGCGTCGCCTATGAATACAGCAACCTGGGCTTTACGCTGCTGGGCAGCATCATCACCCGGGTTTCCGGGCAGCCGTACCAGCAGTATATTCATGAGAATATCTTAGAGCCACTCGGCATGGATGATACCTACTGGGAATATGCCGAGGTGCCGACCGACCAACTGGCTCAGGGATATCGCCGGGCCGAAGAAGGATGGCAAAAAGAGCCTTTGCTGCATGATGGAGCCTTCGGAGCCATGGGTGGGTTGTGGACTTCCCTGGAAGATTTTAGCCGTTACGTGGCGTTGCACCAGGCCGCCTGGCCACCCCGCGACGAAGGGGATCAGGAAGTGCTCAAGCGAAGCTCGCTGCGCGAGATGCAGCAGCCGCAGCGCATCAGCTACTTCAATCCTGCGCATGAAAATTCAGAGGACGAACTTTGTCCCACCGTGGCCGGGTACTACGCCGGGCTGGGCTGGGTACAGGACTGCGAAGGCCGGGTGCGGGTAGGGCATACCGGGGGCTTGCCGGGCTTTGGTAGCAACTGGCTGATCTTGCCGGAGTACGGCATTGGGTTAGTGTGTTTCGCTAACCTCACCTACGCTCCCACCAGTGCGATCAACGTTACCGTGATGGACACGCTGTTTGCACTGGCTGATCCGCAACCCCGGCAACTACCGGTTTCGCCGATTCTAGAACAGCGGAAGCAGGAGTTGTTGCAGATATTACCTGACTGGCAGAACGCTGAAACGAGCGGCCTGTTTGCCGAAAACTTTTTCCTGGACACTCCCCTGGATACTTTGAAGAAAGAAACAGCGAATGCCTTTGAACAGGCAGGAAATATCATTAAAGTTCATGATCTGGTAGCAGAGAATCAGCTTAGAGGCTCTTTCATATTGGAAGGCGAAAAAAAGAATTTGCGGATACATTTTACCCTTACCCCGGAAAACACACCACTCATCCAAGCATTCGAAATATATGAAAACTATTAACCGAAGACAATTTCTAGCTACCTTAGGTCCTCTTTCTCTGGCTGCCTTCTGGAAGCCGTACCCCGACCTTATCCTGCACCATGCCAACGTCATCACCGTCAACCCTGCGCAACCCAAAGCGCAGGCAGTGGCAATTTCCGGCGACCGCATCATGGCCGTCGGGAGCAATGATGAAATTTTGAGGATGGCCACCGGCGCCACCCAGAAGATAGACATCGGCGGCAAAACCATCACCCCCGGTTTCGTCGATGCGCATTCGCACCCCGCCTATTCGGGAAGAGCCCACCTGCGCAATGTAGACGCTGACCTGCGTTCTATCCAAGCCATCCGGGACGCTATCCACCAAAGAGCCCAAAACACCCCGGAAGGGAAATGGGTACTTGGTTTCAAATACGATGATACCAAAACAGCCGAAGGCCGCCTGATTAACCGGGCCGACCTGGACGAAGCGGCGCCCAACCACCCGGTCTACATCAGTCACCGCGGAGGCCACTCGGCTTATGTGAACTCTAGAGCGTTGGAGCTAGCGGGCTATACCCGCGACTCGCCCGACCCTGATGGCGGAAAGATAGGTCGCCATGCCGACGGAACCCTCAACGGGCAACTGCTAGAAACTGCTACTACCGCCGTGGAACGGCTCATCCCTAACGAATTTACCCGCCAGGATAACCAGGAAGCCATCAAACTCATCACCCAAATGATGGCTAAAACCGGCGTTACTTCCGTGACCGATGCTTACGGCTCGCCGGAGTATCTGCTGGCTTTTCAGGATGCTTATCATGCCGGGGAGCTTGCGGCCCGTATCTATTGTATGATTGGCTATAGCCATATTGATGAAATGATACAGGCAGGCATCCGCACCGGATTCGGTGACGAGTGGGTGCGCACCGGTGGCATGAAACTCACCTGTGATGGTTCCATTTCCGAGCGCACTGCCGCTTTGTCGGAACCCTACGTGGGTCGCCCCGATGACTATGGCATTATTGTGATGGACGAAGAAGAACTGTATTCGTATGCCATCAAAGCGCACCGGGCCGATTGGCAGATCGGCATCCATGCCAATGGAGATGTGGCTATTGACAAAGCGCTCAACGTATACGAACGATTACAGAAAGAACGTCCCCGCAAAAATCCCCGCTTCCGCCTGGAGCATTGCACGGTGATCAACGATGAGATCATCCAACGCATGAAAGCGTTGAACGTCATTCCTACGCCTTTTTCTACCTACGTCTACTTTCATGGCGAGAAGATGAAAAACTACGGTCAAGAGCGGCTGGAACGTATGTTTGCTGTGCGCAGCTTTCTGGATGCCGGTATCAAGGTGACGCAAGCCTCGGATTATCCGCCCGGCCCGTTTGAGCCGATGATGGCGTTGCAATCCAGCGTGACGCGCACCGATATGAACGGCAACGTATGGGGAGCCAGCCAGAAGGTAAGCGTAGCAGAAGCCATCAAAGTGGGTACTCTCCACGGAGCTTATGCTTCTTATGAAGAGGACCTCAAAGGCTCGCTGGAAGCCGGTAAGCTAGCCGACTTGGTGGTACTGGACCAAGACCCTACCCAAGCAGACCCGATGGCCATCATTGACATCCCTATTGAGCGCACCATGGTGGGCAGCAAATGGGTATATGAATCATGATGCCCAGACCACCCCAGAAAAAACCGGTACGGTTTATTTTCGTCCTGCTTCCGCTGCTTTTCCTGATACTGATCATTGCCTACGGACTGGTGCTGCGCCCGCAGTTTTATGGACAGCCTGCTTTTCCGCTGGAGATGGTTTTTTTGCTGGCTGCCGTGTTTACCATTGGCGAATTGATGTGGCTGGGCTTTCTCTGGGAAGACATCCAAAAGGCCTTTATCGCCAAGCTGGCGCAGGGGTTTCCCGTAGTGCTCATTCTGTTTGCCATCGGCGTCATCATCGGCACCTGGATTGTGAGCGGCACCATTCCTATGCTGATTTACTACGGCATCCGCCTGATTGACCCGGCCTACATCTATTTTCTGGCGTTCTTCACCCCTATCATCTTTTCTTTAGTCACCGGCACTTCCTGGGGTTCGGTAGGCACTATTGGCGCGGTGGTGATTGGGGTAGCGGGCGCGGTAGAGGCTCACCTGGGCATCACGGCGGGTGCGATCATCGGTGGTGCTTACTTCGGAGATAAGCTCTCGCCCCTATCGGATACCACCAACATGGCAGCGTTGGCTACCGAGATATCGTTGTATACGCACATCCGCTCGATGCTGTACACAACGCTGCCTTCGGCCCTGATCGCCGGAGTTGTTTATTTTGTGCTGGGATTTGTCTACCCGCCTGCCAAAACTGATGTCAACGACCCGCAGATTGCAGCCACTCTGGAGACCATCAGCCGCATGTTTCGTTTCAACGGGTGGCTGCTTATTCCGCCCCTCATTGTACTGTATGGCTCGCTGAGAAAAGTGGCTACCCTGCCTACCTTGCTCACTTCTTCCGTGGTGGCTTGCGGGCTGGCGGCTATTTTTCAGCCCTATTCGGCAGGAGACATCATGCAGTCGGCCTACACCGGCTTTGAGGTGCAGATGGCCGACGGGCTGGCGGTCGTGCCTGAAAACATCCCGGCGCTGTTCAACCGGGGCGGATTGTATGAGCTCAACGAACCCATTATCTTTTCTATCATGGTACTGATCTTCATTGGTGCGATGGACATGATCGAGGTGATGCCGACGATGGTAGACAAAGTATTTGGTTTCACCCGAACCCGTCCGGCGGTGGTCATCTCCTCGCTGTTTGCCTCGGCTTTTGCCAATGCGATCACCTCCAACCAGAATGCCACCAGCTTTATCATCGGCGACGCCTTTAAGCTGCGTTACGATAAGTTTGGCATTCCGCGCCAGGTGCTTTCGCGCTCTATTGAAGACTACGGCACGATGGTAGAAAGCATCATCCCCTGGACGGCAACCACCATTTTTATGACGACTACTTTACAGGTACCTTTCAGCGATTACTGGCACTGGCAACTGCTTTCGCTCATCAACCTAGTGGTAGCCCCGGTGCTGGCCATCACCGGCATCGGATGTTTTTATGAAAAGACGGTAGATCGCAAACCAAAGACCGAAATCCTCAACAATCAATTCATTGCCGTACACAAAAAGATAGTGGGTTAGGCTTGGATTTTTAAAGAAGGGAAAAGATCGGCAATTTTGTAGTTGCTACACATACTCAATTACCGATCTAGTGATATGATTTTCAAAGATATAAAAAAACATTGAACCGCGTTTACAAGCAATTGAATGGCAAAGCCAACCACCACCGCGTGCTGACTTTAACCAAGATGCTCTATGGGATCATCAGAAGTGGACAGAGTTCTTTGAGCCGACTAGGGTCTGAGATGCCTGGGGCTACTGACACAGAAAGCCGGGTGAAGCAAGCTAAACGCTGGCTAGATAGCAAGTATAGTGACTATGAGAGCTTTTTTCTGCCTCATATAGTGCCACTACTACAAGGGGTGGCTAAGCATGGACCGCTCCTGATTGCCATTGATGGTTCGGAAGTAGGAAAAGGTTGCATGGCCTTGATGGTCAGTGTGGTGTGGGGAAAACGCTCTCTGCCAATTTGCTGGTTGGTGAGAAAAGGGAAGAAAGGACATATGAGCGAAGAACTACATTTGGAAGTACTTCAACAACTAGCTGCTATTTTACCTAAGGATAGCCAAGCGGTACTACTAGGCGACGGAGAGTTTGATGGTAGGGAACTACAAGCTTTCTGTGAGAGACAAGGCTGGAAATATGCTTTGAGAACCGCTAAGAGCAACACCATCACTACGGACGAGGGGGAAACTTTTGCTATCGGACAACTCTACCCCATGCCAGGACACGATCATTGGCTCATAGAAGACGTGCGTTTTACCCAAGAATGCTACGGACCGATCAACTGTTTAGTTTGGCACAGTAGTAAACACGATGAACCTATTTACTTGGTGAGTAATCTGAGTTGGGCTAAAGATATGATGGACTATTATAGCCGTCGCTTTAGCATAGAGACCCTGTTTGGGGATATCAAATCCAGAGGCTTCAATATCCACAAAGTCAAAATTGATGACCCGGATCGGCTCAATGTCTTATTGATGGTGGTTTGCATTGCTTTTCTGCTGGTCTTCGCCCTAGCTACTTTTCAAGCTAAACTACAAGGGTATTTGCCAAAGTTCTTACGAAAAGATCGCATCAGTGCCTATTCCTTCTTTCAGATAGGGCTTAGAGCTTTTCAGTTCTTCATCAAGCAGCAACTAAGAATATTCCCCCAATATGTCAACAACTACCAGCAGTTTATTTGTGTACGGCAATGAAACAATCAACAACCTTAACGTAAAGCCGCCATGCTGGCGGCTCGATGACATAAAAAACATGGATAAAAACTTATCGTTAGAAACCCTTTTGATGCACTTTGGCGAAGAGCGAAGTGCCTATGAAGGCGCAGTTGTGCCGCCCCTGTTTCAAAACTCTCTGTTTACCTTTGCGAGCTGGGAGGCCATTGACGCGGCTTTTGAAGACCGAACCAATCACTTCATTTATTCGCGTGGAAAAAACCCTACGGTATTGGTTACCGAACAAAAACTTGCGCTGCTGGCAGGCGCTGAGAAGGCCCAGCTTTTTCCCTCCGGCATGGGCGCCATCTCCGCCGCCGTGCTGCACTGCCTCAACGCAGGCGATCACGTGATTGCCATCAAAAATATTTACGGCCCGGCCAACAACCTGCTGAGCAACTATCTGAAGCAAAAGATGGCCCTCACCCTCACGTATGTGCAGGGCGACCGGGTGGAAGAATTTGAAGCCGCTATACAAGATAACACACGCCTGATTTACCTGGAAAGTCCTTCTTCTGCCGTGTTCGGCCTACAAGACCTGGCGGCAGTGGCTGCCCTGGCACGCGGCAGAAATATCCGCACCATCGTTGACAACACCTGGGCGACGCCTATCTTTCAGCCTGCGCTGTCAATGGGCATCGACCTGGAAGTGCACTCCTGCTCCAAATACATTGGCGGGCACAGCGATCTGGTGGCGGGCGTAGTGATGGGCCGAACTCGGGACATTGACGCCATCGCTACGCGCGAGTACGAGTGGATAGGGGCCAAAACAGCGCCTTTTGAAGCTTGGCTCATCCTGCGTAGCCTGCGCACCTTGCCCATCCGCCTGCGTCAGCACCAGGAAAACGCCCTGAAGGTAGCCCGTTTTCTGGAAGGCCATCCGAAGATCAAGGTAGTGCGGTATCCGGGTCTGCCCAGCCATCCGCAGTACGCGCTGGGGCAACAGCAGATGCGCGGCTATACCGGGCTGATGAGCTTTCAACTGGCTACCGAAGACCTGGACAAGATCAAAATGTTTTTCAACAGCCTGCAACTGTTCAAAATCGGCGTGAGTTGGGGGGGGCACGAAAGCCTGGTCTATGCGCCTGCCATCAGCTACCTGAAAGAGCTCAGCCCGGAGCAGTTTGGCGCGATGGGCATTTCGCTGGGCGACATGCGCATTTCCGTAGGGCTAGAAAATGCCGACGACCTGATCCATGACCTGCAAGCGGCGCTGGAGAAAATACAGTAAATACACCCGAATGGTGATCAGCTACGGAAGATTTTGCACACGTCTGCTGATCAACGTATGTTAAGTAGCATACACTTCAAAATTTGCAGTAATCATCCTCCTGGACAAATTTTCTTTCATTTAACAGCCAATTATCAAAAAAATGTTTTTAACGTGATTTGTTTTAAACAAAAATTACATTTTATTGGCCATTAAGTTGAAGGTGAGCACATCAAAGAGCAATTGTTAGGAAGCGTAGGAATTTAAATGCACCCAAACGTCCCACCGTTTCTATAGCCCAGGAATTAATTCCTGGGCTATAGAAACGGTGACGGAGATTTGTTGGGTAGGTTATTATTTCAAAGCTCCCTTATCTCGACTTTACTAGTGAGGGTAAGAACCCAAAGGGAAGCGGAGTAGTATATTGAAATGACCAAAGATCAATATGCTATGTTCCGTTTTCCAATTGAGTTCTTGCGATTAATGGTACCATTTAAGATGCTATTTTCCAAATCAGTGTTCAAGCTTGCGGTTCCTCTGCTCAGCGGAGCTATTCTTACCACGGGTAAGCGCACGGTAACTTCGGCTCTGCGTGTGGTAGGCTTGAGTGAGGAGCGCAACTTTCCCAAGTATCACCGGGTGCTAAGCCTGTCTAAATGGTCAGCCCGGAAAGCGGCTAAAATATTGCTTGGGCAGTTGCTAGATTGCTTTCTGCCTGCCGGTCCGGTGGTGGTAGGCATTGATGAGACCATAGAACGCCGATGGGGTCCCAAGATTAAGGCGCGAGGTATCTACCGAGACAGTGCACGTAGTAGTCGTACTCATTTGGTTAAAGCCAGCGGTCTGCGTTGGATGAGTGTGATGTTACTAGTGCCTATCGGTTGGGCCGAACGCGTATGGGCTTTGCCGTTTCTAACGGTGTTGGCCCCTTCTGAGCGATATCATCATCAGCAAGGCAAAGCGCATAAAAAGCTTACGGATTGGGCCCGGCAGATGCTTCTACAAGTCAAGCGGTGGTTACCCAGTCGCTCATTGATTGCCGTGGGGGATAGCAGCTATGCCGTTATAGATATGCTAAACGCTGTTAAAGAGCAACTATGTGTAATTACCCGCTTGCGTTTGGATGCCGCTCTCTATGAACCGGCACCACCCCGGCGGCCGGATCAACCAGGGCGCCCCCGCAAGAAGGGCAAGCGTTTACCGACCTTACAGCAGTATCTGCATGATGAAGAATTGCCTTGGCAGAAGATTGTAGTTTCTCAATGGTACGGTAAGAAACAACGGGTGTTGGAAATAGTCTCGGCTACCGCCGTATGGTATCATAGTGGCAAACCAGTGTTACCTCTTCGCTGGGTACTTATTCGCGATCCGGAAGGCAGACTCGAACCGATAGCTCTGCTCTCTACTGACCAAGAATTGTCTGCCCAAGATATTGTTAGCTATTTTGTGCGACGTTGGTGCGTAGAAGTTACCTTTCAAGAGGGAAGAGCACATCTGGGTCTAGAAACCCAACGCCAGTGGTCTGACTTAGCCATTGCCCGTACCACTCCGGTGCTACTGGCGCTCTTCTCTATTGTTACTCTGCTGGCAGAAAGGCTGCATCAACAGAAAAAACTACACATAGCTACCGCTGCTTGGTACCGCAAGAGGCATCCTACCTTTAGTGATGCCTTAGCTTCAGTAAGGCAGTATTTATGGCAAAAAAGCAATTTTTACATGTCCCAAAAAGATACCGACATGGTGAAAATACCTGAAGCACAGCTCAGGCTCTGGCAGCAAACTATCGCCTGGGCCGCTTAGTAGTAAAGCCGAGCTAATCATATAGGCTTTTTTGCACCGCTATCCGTCTTATCACCTGTAACTCGTACACAATCAATGACATTGATGCACCAAAAGACGAGCTATTATATATTATGCAAACTGCTTGTCTTTTTTATATGGACCAGCTCTCATACCGCCCACGGGCAAAATGAAACCAAAGAGACAAAACCCAATATTGTCATCATCTTGGTGGATGATTTGGGCTGGAACGATGTGGGATTTCACAATCCGGAAATGCGCACGCCTCACCTTGATCAGTTGGCCGATCAAGGAATCGCATTAGAACGATTCTACGTCGGGGCGCTGTGCAGTCCCACGCGGGCAGGCCTTATGACGGGCAAATATCCGGACCGGTTTGGACTCAGAAACGTGGTGGGGCCCCGGGCACTGGGAGGGCTGCCTACGGAAGAGCATACCCTGGCAAACTTGCTGGTCGATGCCGGATATAAAAATCGCGGCGCGTTTGGTAAGTGGCATTTGGGTCATTCGGACGTGAAGTACCATCCTATGCAGCGTGGGTTCACCACTTTTTACGGGCATTACAATGGTGCCATAGATTATTTTACGCACTTCAGAGATGGTGCCCACGACTGGCATGAGGATTATAAAAACAGCACAGACACCGGATATAGTGTTGATTTGGTGGCGAAACAGGTGGTTGAGTTTATAGAAAAATCTGATGAGGAGCCTTTTTTTGCTTACGTTGCCCTGAACGCTCCGCACACCCCTTTGCAGGCCAAAGAGGAGGACTTGAAAAAACACGGTTTTGATCCCGCAAAGCCCATGAAAGACTTTGAAGCGGGAGGCGCGCAAATGGGAGAGTTTAACAGCCCTGACTACGGACAGAGAGGAAGAGGCAACACCGCCCGGCAAACCTATGCTGCCATGGTAACCGGCATGGACCGCGCTATCGGCAAGATCATGGAAGCAGTTAATAACCGGGGACTGGCAGAAAATACCATTATCTGGTTTTTAAGCGACAATGGCGGCGATATTGACTATGGCGGAAGTAATTTGCCCCTGCGAGGCGAAAAAGCGACAGAGTGGGAAGGAGGGGTACGTTCGGTTTCTCTCCTATACTGGAAAGGAAAATGGGAAGGGGGCAAAACGAATGATCAGGTGATGGGGTACATCGACGTGTATCCGACCATCGCCAACGTGGTAGGTGCTGAAAAACCGGCCGTGGATGGTATCAACCTGACCGCTGCCTTTGCCGGAAAACCCTTGCCGTCCAGAACCTTTTTCCTGGGAAAAGAAGCGGTTGTTGAAAAACAGTGGAAGTTGAACAACGGGCAACTTTTCAATTTGGACAAAGACCCATCCGAAGAAAATGACGTGGCTGCATCGCATCCTACCATCCTGGCAAAAATGGAAAAAGCACTGAAAGATCATCAGAAGATCGTGAAACCGCTGTCACTTGAATTTCATCCTTTGGATTGGAAGCCGCCGGTTAACTGGAAAATTGCTGAATCAACGTCTCAAGAATGAAGGATTCTAATTTTAACCGGGTATTAGGGAAATGGGATATTTTCACCCTCGCCTTTGGGGCCATGATCGGCTGGGGCTGGGTGGTGTTGACCAGCGAATGGATACTCACCGCGGGCGTCGTGGGTGCCGTGGTTGCCTTTTTAATTGGGGGAGTGGTCGTGGCCCTGGTGGGCCTTACCTACTCCGAGCTTACCGCGGCGATGCCAAAAGTTGGCGGCGAACACGTCTTCAGCTACCGCGGGCTGGGGTTGGATGCTTCCTTCGTATGTACCTGGTTTATCATTCTGGGCTATGTATCGGTGTGTGCCTTTGAAGCGGTGGCCCTGCCCGTGGTCATGCAAAACCTGATACCGCTTTCTCAGGAAGAACCGCTGTGGTTTTTCAACGGGAAACCCATTTACTCCGATTGGGTCATGATTGGCGTGGCCGGTTCCCTGCTGATCGGGGGCATCAATTTTATCGGGGTGAGATCGGCCGCCTTGGTGCAGACGGTCTTTACCACCCTGATTCTGGCGGTGGGGCTGATGCTTATTTTCGGAAGCATGTTTTCAGCCAACGCCGCCGTTAGCGCGGCCGAAGTGGGAGATACCGGCAAGATGTCGGTAGGACTACTGTCGGTGATCGTGATGACTCCCTTTATGTTCGTTGGGTTTGACGTGATCCCCCAGGCCGCCGAGGAGGTCAATTTGCCCTTCAACCAGATTGGCCGGGTGCTCATCTTTTCGGTGCTGCTGGCCGTGGCGTGGTACGCCGCCATTATCTACAGCGTGGGCACTACCCTCACGGCCGACGAACTGCAACGCACGCTGTTGGCCCCCGCCATCGCGATGGAAAAAATATACCAGGGGGTTTGGGCCAAGAATCTGCTGATCATCGCCGGACTGGCCGGTATCATCACTAGTTGGAACAGTTTCTTTATCGGAGCCACCCGGGCAATTTATGCCATGGGCCATTCCGGTATGCTGCCCCGGTTTTTTGCCGTGCTGCATCCTAGATACAAATCGCCGGTCACTGCCATCCTCTTTGTGACCCTGACCTCGATGCTGGCCGCGTTTTTTGGAAAAGAGGCCCTGGGTTGGCTGGTCAACGCCGGTGGCCTGGGCATCGTCATTTCCTGGAGCCTGGTTTCCCTGTCCTTTTACGTGCTGCGGAGAAATGAACCGGAAATGGAGCGTCCGTTTAGGGTGACGATGGGCCGATGGGTCGGTATACTGGCTTTTCTGCTGAGCCTGGGGCTGGTGTATCTGTACCTGCCGGGAAACCCGTCGGCCCTCAATGCTATTGAGTGGTCTATTGTGGCAATCTGGTCGCTGGTCGGCATCGGCTTCTACGGGTGGACGCACCGGTCTTACGGCCGAACGAGCATGAACGTGAGCATGCAACATCATATGGCGGACTAACCGGAAGATTAGACGAAAACTGGCGCAGAGCCTCCGTGCCCGTCATGGAATGATCTGTGACCTAGATACGGGGGTCTCCGACCCCAACGAGGGCAGTCAGAGACTGCCAATAGGTTCGCACAGATTCGGTGCCGCTGTGGATACAGAATCTGCGCAAGGATGCTTTATTAAAACAGTAAAACACAAAAAAACCAAGGATGATAGTATCGGATACAATGAATTCTACCGCCCTACTGGCCCCGGTCTGGACGCATCTGACGCATCTGCAACCCGTGAAGGGAGATGGCATCTATTTGTATGATTCGGAAGGCGAACGGTATACGGATTTCACGTCGGGCATTGGGGTGGTCAATACCGGGCACTGCCATCCGCGGGTGGTGAGCGCCATTCAGGAACAGGCGCAACAGTTGTTGTTCGGGCAGATGAACTGCGTCATCCCTCCTACGTCCGTAGAACTGGCGGCCAAATTGAACGAAGTAACGCCCCCGCACATCGACCGTTTCTTTTTTGCCAATAGCGGGGCCGAAGCCACCGAAGGCAGCGTGAAGCTGGCTAAAGCCGCCACGGGGCGTCCCAATGTGATCGTTTTTCAGGGAAGTTTTCACGGTCGCACCCACCTGGCAATGGCCATGACGACGTCGAAAACCGTTTACCGGCACAAATACCAACCCCTACCCTCAGGAATCTTCGTGGCCCCGTTTCCCTACGCTTATTACTACGGATGGGACGAAGCCACCACCATCGATTTCTGCAAAAAACAACTGGACCTGTTGCTTTGCGGACAAACCGCCCCGGATGAAACGGCGGCAATTATTATCGAGCCGGTGCTGGGCGAAGGGGGCTACGTGCCCGCACCCGCGGCATTTCTGCACCACCTCCGGGAAGTGTGCGATGCCCACGGCATCCTGCTGATTATAGACGAGGTACAAACCGGGTTTGGCCGTACCGGAAAGCTGTTCTGCTTTGAACACGCCGGGGTGAAGCCCGATATTATCGTGATGGCCAAAGGGCTGGGTAGCGGCCTGCCCATCTCGGCCATTGCCTCCACCGCCGACATCATGGACCAATGGACGCCCGGAACGCACGGCGGCACCTACGGGGGCGGCAGCGCGCTGGTCGGAGCGGCTGCCTCGGCCACCATAGACGTGATCCGGGAAGAAGGATTAGTAAAAAACGCTGCTGATAGGGGAGAGCAACTCACCCAAGGACTAAAGGAGTTACAGAAAAAATTTCCTATGATTGGTGACGTGCGTGGTCCCGGACTTATGGTTGCTACCGAATTTTCCCGGGCGGATGGATCGCCCGCTGCCGATATTGCTTCTCGGGTAGTAAAAGCCTGTATCAAAAGAAAGCTGCTACTGCTAAGCTGTGGCACTTACAAAAACGTCATCCGGTGGATTCCCCCGCTGGTGGTCACCGACGAACAAATTGATGAAGGTCTGGCCGTTTTTGAATCGGCACTGACCGAAGTTCTTTCTGAAAAATGAAAAGATTGAATTCTAGCGGACAGAGTCCGCAAATATGGCTCGCACCGATTTGGAAAATCCTCGCGAGGGCGTTTTATAAAATTGTTATAATGACTTTTGTTGTAAATGCAATAAGGCTTGGCCCGTTGGGTATTGCCTTGATCGGGTGTAGCGCTCCCGCAGAGCAAGAGGTCCCGGATTTGATTTTGGTCGAGGGCAATATCATTACCGTCGATAGCACCGACCGAATCGCCGAAGCCCTGGCCATCAAAGAAAACGTCATTACGGCCATTGGTACTACGCAGGAAATAGAAGCTTTGGCCGGAGAAGCCACCCAGCGAATTGATCTGCATAACCATACCGTCACTCCCGGCCTGCTGGACGCCCACATTCACTTTAGCGCCAGTCCGTGGAGTGTGCCCAACATGATCGAGCTGAGCTATCCGAAGGTTAAGCGCATTGCCGAAGTGAAAGAACTGATCGCCCAAAAGGTGAAAGCCGTAGCGCCAGGGGAATGGATCCGGGGAGTGGGCTGGGACGAAGGCAAACTGGAAGAGCAACGGCTAATCACCGCCCGCGATATGGACGAAGTGTCGGCCGACCACCCGGTGTGGTTGCTGCATACCACCGGACACTACGGAGTAGCCAACAGTGCGGCTTTGCGCCTAGCAAACATCAACCGCAGTACGCCCGATCCGCCGGAAGGAATTATCGACCGAGACCCGGCAGGAAACCCTACGGGTGTGCTGAAAGAAAGTGCGATGGACCTGATCTACGAACGGCTACCGGCCGCTACCGTCGAAGACATCGAGGCCGGGATTATCCACATGACAAAAGCCCTTCACAAAGAAGGCATGACCGGGATTAAAGACCCTACGCTAACCGACAAACGTTGGCAAGCGTACCAAAACGTACTGGACTCAGGTGATTTAAGCCTTCGCGTGTTTGGATTGTGGATAGGTGGCAAGTCCGAGGCATCTATGGCGGATGCAATCCGTAAGCTGTCGTCCGTTCCGGATACGTTCAGCATCGGCCACGACCAGCTCATTTCCGGGGGCATCAAGCTGTTTGCCGATGGCAGCGGCGGGGCCCGCACCGCCTGGCTGTACGATGAATGGAACAAAAACCTGACAGAAACCGATCAGGGCAACTATGGCTTCCCCAACATTGCCCCCGACACCCTGGATGCCATGATTCGGATGGGTCACGAAGCGGGCGTGCACGTGAGCACCCATGCGATTGGTGATCGTGCCATTGACATGGTTGTGAACAGTTACCAGCAAGCGTTGCAAGCGCAACCGACCCGGGGGTTGCGGCACGGCATCATTCATGCCAACATCCCGACGCAACAAGCTTTGGAAACGATGCAAAAGCTCCAAGCAACTTATGACGCCGGGTATCCCGAACCTTCGGCTACGTTTACGTGGTGGATCGGAGATACCTACGCGGGGAATTTCGGCGAACGTGCCAAGCGACTGAATCCATTTGCTACTTTCAAGAAAATGGGTATCATCTGGGCCAATGGGTCTGATTATTCGGTTACGCCCTTTGCGGCCCGATACGGTATCTGGGCGGCCATTGCCCGGCAACCCGCGCTGGGCACCTACGACAATGATCCCTTCGGCCGGGAAGAATCGGTGGACGTGAAAACGGCCCTAAAGAGCGTGACCATCTGGGCGGCCCATCAGCTGTTTCTGGACGATAAGATTGGCTCGATAGAAGTAGGCAAACACGCCGACCTGGCCGTGTGGGATCGTGACTTGTACACCGTGCCGACCGATGAAATCAAGAACATGAAATGCCTGATGACACTCTTTAATGGTGAGGTGGTATATCGCGCAGAAGACTTTGGGAAGTAATGCTTAATAGTAATCCTACTATGCTATGGAAACTGCGCTTTTTAAATCAAACAATACGTTGACAAAGAGTTATTGTATCCTGACTATCCAGCGCTATCCTATTTATCCTGGTATAACTTTGAAATAAATGCATCCATCTTCAAGATTTTTGAAAGTCCCTATTGAATGGTTGGCCGTCATGCTGGTGATGGTTGGTTGCCACGCTTCCAAGCCAACGAATGAAGAAGCAAATCCTAACCTGGAGACGGTGCGGGGGGACGGGAACGTGAACCGGACTGAGTTGACGTACGCGTTTCTTAACGATGGCAGCCAGGATGCCACGGTGGACTTTAGTCATTACGCGGTACCGGCTCATGCCGCATTCCCCTCCAATACTTTTGAAGGCCGGTTAACGCTGCGCAACCTGGCTACCTCCGGACAGTTCCGGGAAATTAAAGATATATTCGATTATGCAGACAGTGTTGATAGTGAGCGGAGGCACCTTCCGCCCTTCGACTATGAATTCGTTCAAACCGGCTCCCACATCGTCCCGCTAAAAAGAGGGTACTTAGAGAATGAACATCCCACCTGGGAGTACATTCTGGAACCCGGACGGGTTTGGGACGAAGCGAACGACCAGGGGTTTAGCCGGGTAGCCATTCCTTTCACCTTGAAACAAAAAAACCAAAACTGCTTACACAATGGAGTCCTGACGTTTCTGTTCAAAGATGATGGCACTACATCATCCGTAGCCTACCAAATTGCCAGCGAAACCTGTGGCTACTTTAAGTTTGATATGTGGGGAACCGTGGCGGCAACGTATGCTCCCTATTCCATTCCTGCCCAAGAAGAGCATGTGCAGAATTACGTGGCTGAGGTCACCGGCCGTATGCCCACCCGGCCGATCTCCGAATTGAGCAAAGACTATCCGAACGCTCAACCCAATCAATTTAGTGCTCCCAAGGAGGTGACCCCCGAGCACATGACGCTGTATGGGTTTGTGATCGATAGCATCAATTACGTCGGCGGCTGCGAAACCCGACTGGGTACCTATCCCTTTTGTGAGGTGCTGAACGTGCCCTCTTACTCGACAGCCAAGAGCATTTCCGCGGGTATGGGACTGATGAGAATGGAAAAACTGTATCCGGGAAGCCGCACCACGCTTGTTGGAAATTTAGTCTCTGAATGTAACAATGGCAACTGGTCGGATGTGACGATGGAAAATGCGCTGGATATGACCACCGGTAATTATGAGACGGCTACCCCTTTCAAAGACGAAGGGGCATCGCATACCAACCAATTTTTTATGCCCGAAGACCACGAAAGCAAGATTGCCTATTCCTGCGCTTACTATTCCCGAAAGGCAACCCCCGGCGATTCGTTGGTCTATCATACGTCGGATACGTATATCTTAGGCACCGCCATGAATGCTTATTTGCGGCAAAAAACCGATAACCCGGAAGCCGATTATTTTGAAGACATCATCGTAGAAGACATTTTCAAGCCACTCGGCATAAGTCCCACAAGTAAGATAACCCAGCGAACGTATGACTCAATCGCGCAGCCTTTCTCAGGATACGGTCTTATCTACCACCATGATGATGTTGCTAAAATCGGACAGTTTTTAAACAACGGAGCACGCATCGACCGCCAGGAAATGTTGGACCAAGACCTATTTTCCAGCATCATGGATACAGGCAAAACGTCGGGTTTGTCCGCTAACGCTTCGGGAACAAGGTACGACAATGGCTTTTGGCTTCAACCTTTGGATTCTTTGGATGATAAGCTCATTCCGTCCATAGAAGGGTACGGCGGAATCAAAATTCTGCTGTTACCC
This sequence comes from Cyclobacteriaceae bacterium, assembly GCA_965217305.1. Classification (GTDB taxonomy): domain Bacteria; phylum Bacteroidota; class Bacteroidia; order Cytophagales; family Cyclobacteriaceae; genus Tunicatimonas. The sequence continues at coordinate 643,635 of CBDCHN010000011.1, read as the reverse complement.
AACAATACCGTATATTACTACTTCAGCGATAACTACGAGTATGCCTGGAAAGAAGCCGCCCGGGAAGCTCGCCGAATCCGACCCTTTTAATGCATACATCAAACAACAAAACTATGAAATACCTACTCTTTTTCATCGGACTACTGGTGTCCGGAACGTGCCTGGCCCAGAATGCGGATAGAACGCTCAAAACCGTCACCTTCCGGGGGGATGGTTACGAACTCGGATTGCAACACGGCAAAGCGCTCAAAACCGAAATTGCGGCGATCCTTGAAGCGTGGAAAAAAAACACCGCTGCGGCATTGGAAAAAGACGCGGATGAAGCATTGGAAGAATTTTATCAATACGCCCACTTTGAGGAGGCAATCCGGCAGTGGACGCCCGACTTATACGAAGAAGTCCGGGGTATTGCCGATGGAGCCAGCCAGGATTTCAAGGACGTACTGGTGCTCAATCTCCTGGATGAGTTTTGGGTGTACGTCAACACGGTAAAAAACATAGACAACCATCATTGCAGCGCGGTGGGGGTTCCGGCTACGAAAGGAAATCCGGGCTACATTTCACAAAACATGGATTTGGAAGCCTACACGGATGGCTTTCAGGTGCTGATGCGGCTGAAAAAGACTAAAAACACGCCGGAGCGACTGATTTTAACCTATCCCGGACTGATTGCGCTGAACGGCATGAACGAAATGGGCATGGGGGTTTGCGTGAACACGCTGATGCAACTGGAAGCTTCGGCCACCGGGTTGCCCGTGGCTTTCGTCATCCGAAAACTCATTGATTCTTCCGATAAGAAGGATATGCTGAACTTTATTCAAACCGTGAAACACGCCTCCGGTCAGAATTATATCGTAGGCATCCGGGGGGAGGTTTATGACTTTGAGGCATCGGCAAACAAGGTGGTGCGGTTTGATCCGAAAAATGAAAATGGAACGGTGTACCACACCAACCACCCGATGGTCAACGACGATATTAAGCCCTGGTTCAAGCAGTACGATCCCCGCCTAACCGCTGAAGAAAAACCTACTGATTTCAATAGTTACTACCGCTTGCAAGCCGTAGAAAAACGAGTAGCCAGCGCTTCGGATATAGACGCAACGTTGATTACGGAAACCCTACAATCCAAAGACCATCCGAAGAATCCGATCTGTAGGGCAAACCAGGGAGGAGGGTTTACATTTTCTTCCATCGTGATGACGATGGCTGATTCTCCTTTTATACTGATCACTGCCGGACCGCCGGATGAGAGTGATTACCAGCGGTTTGATTTTGATAAATAATTACTGAAACCAAAAATTATTTTACAAGAATAGTTATTCGCAATATTTGCAACGTGATTTGCATCACACAACAAATTTGTTTTAATTGCTCAGGGATAAGAACTTTTTTAATCTACTAGTGCCTGTCAAAGACATTTTGTCCTTGCCCGACCCGGATGTAGATTCTTAACTAATTGTCCTTCACTAAAAACCTAATCGACATGCACAGAATTCTACTGTTCACCTTTGTACTGGTTGGCTACACCAGCTTGGTCAGTGCGCAAACAAACCGCATATCCGGTACAGTAACCTCTCAGGAAAGTGGAGAAGCCTTGCCCGGTGTCAACGTGCTGGTGAAAAACTCTACCGCAGGCACGGTCACCAACATCGAAGGCAACTACAGCCTGAACGTGACGGACGAAAACCCGGTGCTACAGTTCTCTTTCATTGGCTTTGTCACCGCAGAAGAAGCCGTAAATGGGCGCACCACCGTAGACATGGCCCTGTCGCCCGATTTGCAGCAACTCTCGGAAGTGGTCATCACCGGTTACGGAGAGCGCAGCAAAGAGGCGTTCACGGGTTCGGTGAGCACGGTAGAAGCGCAGACCATTGAGAACAAACCTTTTACTACCGTAGACCAGGCACTTCAGGGCAACGTGGCCGGTTTGCAACTCTCATCCAGTTCCGGCACGCCCGGCTCGGTGCAGGACATCCGCATCCGCGGCATCAGCTCCATCACGGCTTCCAACGACCCGCTGTTTGTCATTGATGGGGTGCCCGTGGTTACCGGAGAATTTGATAACTCAACGTCTACCGGCGGTTTGAGTGTGCTCTCGTCGCTCAACAGCAACGACATTGCCAGCATTTCGGTCCTTAAAGATGCCAGCGCCACGGCCTTATACGGCGCGCGCGGCGCCAACGGGGTCATTATCATCACCACCAAACGGGGGCAAGCGGGTAAGCCGGTCATTTCCTTGTCGGCCCAAAGGGGCACGGTGGAACGGGCCGTAGCCGGACCCAATATGCTGAATGCTGCACAATGGTGGGAGTTATACAATGAAGCTATTGCTAATGCAGAGAACCCACCACCAGCGTCTCAACGCCATACTTGGGACGGCACCACTGATACGGATTGGCGCGACGTGGTTACTAATGACGATGCCATTACCCAGAACTATGACGTGTCGGTGCGGGGTGGTAATGATAAGAGTAAGTATTATGCTTCGCTGGGTTATTTTCAGCAAGACGGCGTTAACATCGGCTCCGACTATAACCGCACTACCGGCAAACTCAATTATGATAATACCTTGTCGGACAGACTTACCCTGAGCACCTCAACCAACGCTTCTTATGCCTATCAGAAAGGGCAACTGGAAAATGCCTCCTGGTACGGTAATCCGGATGCCGCCGTTATATTCTTGCATCCTATCAACCAACCGCTCAACCCCAACGGCACGCCCAACCTGAACCTTTCCAACAGCTACTACAACCCGCTCTACGTTGCCAACAACAACATCTATAGCCGGGAGCAAGCCAAGATTTTCAATTCCACCAACCTGGAATACAAACTGACTGATAATCTGACGTTCAATTCTACCATTGGGCTGGATTACCTGATCAACGAGGAACTGTATTACGAAGGCCGGGCCTACGGCGACGGTGCCGTGCTAAACGGCACTTCGTATACCTACGTGAACCGCAACTTTAACTGGAACTGGAAAAACCGATTAGACTATCGCTGGCAGATCAGCGATGAGCACCAGGCGGATTTCAAGCTGGTGTACGAAGCCCAAAAGAACAACTATTACTCCACGGGCGGCGGGGGATACGACATTGCCGCCGATGGCTTGTACTATCCTTCCTCGGTCGGGACGCCCAATTTTGCCTCTGGCTATATTGAAGATTGGGCGATCAATTCTATCTTAGGAGTTGTTAACTACGCGTATCGAGGCAATCTCTTTTTTGACGGTACCATTCGGCGGGAAGGCAACTCGCGCTTTGCGCCGGGCAACCGCTGGGGCACCTTCTACTCGGTGGGTGCTTCCTGGGTGTTTTCGGACGAGGCGTTTATGGAAGGCCTCAGTGGCTGGCTCAACACCTCTAAACTGCGGGCTTCCTACGGCAAAACCGGCAACGCGGGTATCGACCTTAACCAGTACCAGGCCCTGCTCAACTACGGTGGTGGATACGGCAACAGCGCTGCGGTGTATCCCAGCCAGTTTGGCAACACCGACCTGACCTGGGAGAATAACCTGGCCTTGAATTTCGGGTTGGATTTTGGAGTTTTCAATCGCTTCACCGGCACGGTAGAATACTTTCGCAGAAGAAGTTACGACCTGCTGCTGGACGTGCCCCTTTCCTACACCAGTGGCTTTGATACCCAAACCCGCAACGTGGGCGAGATGGTGAATCAGGGATGGGAAGTGAGCCTGAACACTGACATTCTGCGGGAAACGGCCTTCCGATGGAACCTCGGGGTCAACTTCACTTCGGTGCAAAACGAGGTGACCCGCTTGCCCCGGAATCCGGATACTGGCGAAGAAATTGGCATTGTGGGCGGCCGAACGATTGTCACGGAAGGCGAACCGGTCTACGCCTGGGACGTGCCCACCTGGGCCGGAGTAGATCCGGCTACGGGTGCCCCCGCGTGGTTTATCAGCGGAACCGGCGGTGAGACCACTTCCAACTATGCCGATGCCGAACGCACTGTGCACGGTAGTCCCATTCCTACCTTTTACGGAGGACTCACCAACCGGTTTGATTTTAAAGGAATCTACCTAACGGCCAGCTTGTATTACTCCACCGGCAACAACGTATACGACAGCTTTGGGTATTTCACCAAATCCGACGGCGCGTTTAACTTCACGGTTTCCAACGGCTACGCCGATCTGTACGACCGCTGGCAGCAACCCGGCGACATCAGCGAAAATCCCCGGAATGTGTTCGGGAATACGTCAAATTCCAACAACAACTCCACCCGTCGCATGTACAGCGGTGAATACCTGCGCCTGAGAGACCTGACCCTTGGCTACAATTTGCCTGCTAGTTTAATTTCCAAAATCGGGTTGAGTAGTGCTAATATTTATCTGAAAGGCAACAATGTATGGACCTACGTAGCGGACGAAGATTTGGAATTTGACCCGGAAGTAGGCTCCGATGGCGAGTTGAACCTAAATGCGCCTCCGGTCAGAACCTACGCGTTAGGACTCGTCGTCAGTTTTTAACAACCTTTAATGACTTGCAAGACATGAAAACGATCTACTGCTATATCCTCCTGTTCGCTACCCTGAGCGTAGGAGCTTGCTCAGAAGACTTCCTGGAACCCGAAATCAGCACGTCCAAAGACGTAGCCACCAGTATCAACACCCTAGACGACCTGCAAGGGATTGTGCTGGGGGCGTATGACCGGATGAATGCCTCGGATTATTATGGTAAGGACTACATCATTTTTGCCGAAGTACGCTCCGACAATGCCTTCAGCAATGGTGCCTCCGGCCGGTATGTAACTACGGGGCAGTTTTTTTTGAATCCCACCGATGGGTATCCTACTAATACCTGGGAGCAGATCTACCAAGTGATTGCCAACGCCAACATTGTCATCAATGCCGAAGTGGAAGACAACGAAAGTGCCGATGTGCAGTATACCAAAGGGCAGGCCTATGCCTTACGGGCGTTGGGGCACATGGACTTGCTGCGCCTGTATGGTCAGCAAAACACGGGAGGCAATTTGGGCGTGCCGATCATCACCACGTTTAGCAACGACAATCCCTACCCGGAGCGGGCGACGGTAGATGCCGTGTGGGAGCAGATCGGTCAGGATTTGCAAACGGCGGCTGACATCATGGACCCGGCTTTGAATAAAAGTAAGCCAGCCGCAGAAATCACCACCTGGGCCGTGCCCGCCCTGCAATCCCGGTACTATCTGTATACCGAAGAATACGATCAAGCCGCTGCCGCCGCTAAAAAAGTGATCGATGGCGGTGCCTACCGTCTGACAGATGCCACGAACCACGTGGAGGCCTGGGGAACCACCGGTGCTCCGGCCTCTATCTTCGAACTGGCATTTACCGAAACGGATAACTTGACCTTCAATAGCCTGTATTTCATGTACCAGGCCACCACCTACGGCGACATTGAAGTAACCAATGATCTATACGACCTCTATGAGGATGCGGACGTGCGCAAAGACCTATATACGAAAGACAGCACCGTGATCCGCATGACGGGCAAGTACCCTACGCCGCTTTATACCGACAACATCAAGGTGATTCGCTATGCCGAGGTGATCCTCAACTACGCCGAAGCCCTGGCACGAACCAGCTCACCGGAAGCATTAACAGTGCTGAATCAGATTCCGGCCAACCGGGGGGCTGCTTTATACACCGAAGCTACCCTGGACAACGTGCTGCTGGAAAGAAGAAAAGAACTGGCGATGGAAGGGCACCGCTTCTTCGACCTGATGCGCACCGGGCAAGGTATTCCTTACGTAGACCCACGGCAGACGTTCAGCAAAGAAGGCATTCCGTATGGCGATCCGGTGCTGGCATTTCCTATTCCCCAGAGCGAGATTGCGGCCAACCCCAGTGTGGAGCAGAATGAGAGCTACTAAAGGATGCGAATCAAGGGTTGAAAGAAAGCGTTGTTTAACCTTCACGTAGCGCGTTTCACCAGCGTAGGGATTAATCCCTACGCTGGTGAAATGGCGTTGAAGACTTGTTTTAAGCATCTTATTAGTTTTACTCTTGATTCGCATAAAGGGTATTGATGTCTTCCAAACTTTAGCGGTAATTACCCTGGATCCTTTTGCTCTTTATTAGGTTTTAGAACGGCTTCTTGCTAAGTTGCCATACCACTCTTTTCGCCCGCGCGAAATGCACCTTTCCCTCTACCCGTTCACCTTGAAACTGCGAGAATCCTTTCGGATCTCCTACGAATCACGCGACCAGCAGGGTGTCTTGATCGTGCAGTTGTCCGACGAAGATACGCAAGGCAATTTAGTGACCGGCCTGGGCGAAAGCACTGAAAATAACTACTACGGGGTGTCGGTTGCCAAGATGCAAACTGAAGTCGGATCGCTGCGCGAAGTGATAGAAAACTACGCCTTGGCCAATGAACTGCGCCCCGCCGGGGAGGTGGGCACGCCCGAACACCTCTGGCAAACGCTTCAACCGCAGCTACGCAATAGCCCGTTTTCTCTTTGTGCCCTTGATATTGCCGCCCACGACCTGTACGGCAAAAAAGTGGGCCAGCCGCTGTATCAACTTTGGGGCCTAGACCCGGCGCAGGCACCCGTTTCCAACTACACCATCGGCATCGACCGCATCGAGGTAATGGTGCGCAAGCTGCGCGACACCCGCTGGCCGATCTACAAAATCAAGCTGGGCACCTCCGAAGACTTGGGCATTATCCGAGAACTGCGTAAGCACACCGATGCCGTGTTTCGGGTGGATGCCAACTGCGCGTGGGGCACGGAAGAAACCATCAACAACGCCCACGCACTGAAGAAGTTGGGCGTAGAGTTCATCGAGCAGCCCCTGCCTGCCGACAATCTGGCGGGAATGAAAGAAGTGATGCAGCACTCCGTACTGCCCCTGATGGCCGACGAAAGCTGTATTTCGGAAAGCGACGTAGCAAAATGCGCTGGCTTGTTTCACGGCGTCAATATCAAGCTCACCAAGTGCGGCGGCATCACACCCGCCCGCCGCATGATTGCCGAAGCCCGACAGCACGGGCTGAAGGTGATGGTAGGCTGCATGACCGAATCTACCGTGGGCATCTCGGCCATTGCTCACCTGGCCCCGCTGCTCGACTACGTGGATATGGACGGCGCGCTGCTACTGGCCGAAGACGTGGCCACCGGGGTGACGGTGACCGAAACGGGGGTAAAATTTCCGGCGGTGAATGGCACCGGGGCGCAGTTGCTCTCTTCCGAAACCTAATATGCTGATCACCCACCACCTTCCCGGCCGCACCATCGTCGCTGACGGACACGAGCGCTTGTACTTCAGCGGAACGTCGTATCTGGGGATGGGCCACGACGAAGCGTTTCGGGCGTTGTTGCAAGAAGGAATGGCGCGCTACGGCACGGTTTACTCCAGCTCACGCTCATCGAATGTGCAACTGGCAGTATACGAGGAGGCCGAGGCGCTACTTGCTCAACTAACCGGAGCCCAGGCCGCGCTAACTTTTTCATCGGGCTACCAAGCCGGACAGGCGACTATCCAACGGTTGCATGATCAACCAAATTTTTTCTATGCCCCCGGTACCCATCCGGCGGTGTGGCGCAACGAGGCGGACGCCGCCTACGGAGACTTCGCCGCCTGGACGAATACCATCGTTGATCAGGTGCGTCAACACCGGGGCGAATCGGTGGTTGTGGCTAACTCTATTGACCCCCTGTTTGCCCGGTACCATGATTTTACGTGGGTGAACCGGTTGCCGGAAGACTGCCCGATTACCCTGCTGGTAGATGATTCGCACGGCTTGGGCGTGGTTGGCTACGTTGGGGAAGGGTTATACGCGACGCTGCGGGCGCAGGCAAAATCCAACGTGCGCGTGGTGGTGGTAAGTTCGTTGGGTAAAGCCTTCGGCATTCCCGGCGGGGTGGTGCTAGGGCCCGCGTCTTTCGTTCAAGCGCTACGCGGCAGTCCGTTTTTCACGGCTGGCTCACCGTTGCCCCCGGCGTATTTGTACGCTTTCGGGCACGCCCAACCACTTTACCAGCGAGCCCGGCAGCAACTTTTCGCTAACGTAGCTCACTTCCGGCGGCATACCGAAAACCTTTCGCTCTTTCGCAGCATCGAGCGGTACCCCGTGTTCTACACCGCCGACAACGGGCTGGCTGAAGCCATTGCGTCCGACTGCGTGCTGTCTAGCTTCCCGTATCCGCACCCTAACAGTGGGCTTATCACGCGGGTGATCGTGAGTAGCCTGCATACGCAAGCGGACTTAGACCGGTTAACAGGCTTAGTACGAGATTACAAACGATAGATCGTTGACTATTATCGTGCTAACCCTTCATCAACGGTTTCTTGGTAACTCCTCCATCAAAGCAAACAGTGATATTGCTCGCACGTCTTGCCCCAGCGAAAAACTGTCTTGCCCCGAATAGACGACGTACTTACGGGTTGCTTTGATGTCTTCACAAGCGGTATAAAATCCTCGGGATAACGAGGGCGAGATGCTGCGCTTGATCTCAATGGCCCAGCGTTCCGATACTCCAAACTCCAAGATCAAATCTAGTTCGGCCCCGCCGGGGGTGCGGTAAAAATAGGGTTGTACGCCCGTAGGCAAGACTGATAGAATATTCTCAATGACAAATCCCTCCCAACTTCCTCCGACCACCGGATGCCCCAGCAGATCATTGACTTTCGGAATATTTAGTAAGGCATGGGTAATCCCACTGTCTCGCACGTAAACTTTAGGAGAACGAACCAGTCGCTTTCCCACATTGTACGTCCAAGGTTTGAGCCGCCGCACCAGCAGCAAATCTACCATTAAGTCTAAATAACGCCCGATGGTCACCCCGGATACTTCCAGGCTTTTGGCGAATTGAGCAGCGTTCAACGTTGCTCCCTGGTGGTGCGCCAGCATAATCCAGAACCGCTCTAGGGTTGCCGCGGGAATGCGTCCGCCCAACTGAGGAACGTCTCGTTCCAGGTACGTTTTGATAAAGTCTTTTCGCCAATCAAAGCTGTCTTCGTCGGAGATGGCTAGCAGGCTTTCCGGATATCCGCCCCGCAGCCAGAGGGTATTTAAAGCAGTTGCATCTGCCGAACGCTCATCCGCATACTCCGGCCAATTGATCGGAAAGAGTTCCAGATAGGCAATTCGCCCGGCCAGTGATTCGCTCGACTGCTGCAACAGGTCGATAGAGGCGGAACCTAGAAACAGAAATTGCCGGGTCCGGTTTCCCTGGCGACGTTCGCGGTCGATGACTCCGCGCAGCAGAGAGAATATCTCAGGCAACCGTTGAATTTCATCCAGGATGATGAGCTTATCTTTGTTTTCAGCGTGAAAAGCAGCAAAATCGCTTACCTTTTGCAGGTCAAGCCGGTCTTCCAGATCCAGGTATACCGAGGCCATTCCTGCTGACACACTCAAAGCTAACGTAGTTTTGCCAACCTGTCTCGGACCCATTAGAGCAACCGACGGGCTACGCCGGAGCGTTTCTACAATTTTTTCAGCAAGTCTTCTTTTAATCATAACCATGCAAATCTAACATTTAATGTTAGATTTGCATGGTTAATTTGCCAGTCATGAAATCGCTGCCCGACCGACCCGGCTTATGAGATGATTGGCTTGCAGATTCACGGTGGTGGAAAAACGGTGGTAGCGTACAAAGATTCGGTACTAACCAAGCGGTGATCATAATTTGGCAGGATATAATTACCGTTATACCGGCAAAAATAGGCCTTACGCTGAGCTGCACTTTCTTGTTCTGACTAAAATCTGTATTTTTACCGCTATGGCGGTAGAAAATAGCTTATCCAACGTTATTTATTATCACCGGAAGCAGGCTAACTTAAGTAGGAAAGCGCTGGCCGACCTCGCCGGAGTGGGCAAGACGGCCATCTATGACCTAGAAAACGGCAAACAAAATGCTCGGTGGTCCACCATCGTTGCTGTTCTTCAGGCCCTTAACATAGCGATAAAATTTACAAGCCCCTTGATGCACGATTATGAGAAGCGCACTGGTGAAGATGCATGCTGTTAATGCTGGCGTTCTTAGCGAAGAAAATCCGCGTAGCTACGCGTTTCAGTACAACGCGGACTACCAGGGCCCGGCCATTTCGCTGATCATGCCCGTAAGATCAGTTCCGTATACGTTCGAGGGGTTTCCCCCTTTCTTCGAAGGATTACTGCCCGAGGGTGTACAACTGGAAGGCTTGTTGAAAGTGCACAAAATCGATAAGAACGACTATTTTAAACAACTCGTCGCAACGGGTGCCGACTTGGTAGGAGCCGTTACGGTTGTGTCATTGGAACAGTCGGATGAATAGGTGTCCGATTACCTACGAAATCTGCGGAAATAGTCGCTATAGCAGTTCAGGACTGGTCAGACTATCCAGAAAACTGACCACGCTCGAGAATTTGCCGTTCACCGCGCAGGAACAACGCCGGGAAGCCGCTACCCGTGCCGCCAAAATGTCTATCCAAGGAGTGCAACCTAAGCTGAGCATTAAACTGTCGGTGAAGCATCAAGGCTTTGCGGTGGTAGACCAAGGGGGGACGTTTATTCTCAAACCGCCGAGCGACACCTTTCTCCAGGTACCTGAAAACGAGGACCTTACCATGAAGATGGCCGCGGTCTACGGCATAGAGGTGCCGCTGACCGGTTTAGTATACGCCAAAGACAGTAGCCTGAGCTACTTTGTTAAGCGATTTGATCGCTACGGCAGAAACAAAAAGCTTCCGCTCGAAGACTTTGCGCAACTAACCGGCAATACAAGATATACCAAATACAATTGGTCGATGGAAAAGCTGCTGCCGGTAGTTAAGACACACTGCACCTTTCCGGTGCTGGAAATGCAGAAGCTTTTTCGGAGAACTCTTTTCTGCTTTATCACGGGAAATGAAGATATGCATCTGAAAAATTTCAGTCTCATTACGCGCAACAACAAAACCGAGTTGAGTCCAGCGTATGATCTGCTGAGTACCACCATTGCCGTGGGCGGGGTGATAGAGGAACTGGCGTTGCCGCTGGCAGGTAAAAAGAGCAAAATTAGCCAGGAGCTTTTGTTTGACTACTACGGCAAAGAGCGAATGAGACTCTCTGACAAAACACTTCTTGCTGAAGAACAAAACCTAAAAAGCAAACGAAGCGCACTAGAGAAGCTAATCAGCCTATCGTTTCTGGATACACCGATGAAAGAACGATACTTGGCGCTATTGGCCGAACGATACGAGAGGTTGCAATGATACGGAAAGCCGGTTGCTAACTGTCACAAATTCAACCAGTAGTTCAGCTTCACCACCAGCGCCCGGTTCTTCACGTTGAAGGGTTCGGGAAAGTAATTATCCGTATACACCACGAACAAATCAGAAACCGGCTGAAAGCGCCACTGCAGGCGGCTGTTGATATTCACGTTGTCGGTTTGGTTGTTATACTGCACAAAGGTGGTGAAGAACAAACTACGCGTGAAGGTGAGGTCGAGCCGCGGGCCGATGAGCCACAGGTTGGCCGTGGCGTAGGGTTCGGGCAACCGGATGCGGTTGTAGTTCAGGTTAAGCGTGATGAGCCCGTAGGGTTGCCAGCGGTAGTTGAACTCGCCCTGAAACGAGTGTAGATAACCGCCGTAGTACTCACCGTGGTAGGTTTCAAACTCGTAGGCCAGCAACCGCCGGGTATCCGACTGGTACTCTGCCGATACACCCTTGGCCGAGAAATCCTGACCCACCCCAAAGCTTTCGCCCCGCCCGGACGGGTTAAACCGCCGCAGCAACTGCACGTAGGCGTGCTCTAGCGAAACCAGCAGGGTGCTGGTGTTCAAGAAACGCACGTCGTAGAACAAGGCCGTGCTGTGGTCGGTGACGCCCGCGGGATTCCACTGCACTTCTTGCTGCACTCCCGGCCCGTGCCGGTTCACGGTGGCCGAGTTCGGATAGAACATGCGTTGCCCCGCGAGCGAAGCGCTCCGGATACCCGTGCGGGGCACAAACCCCACCTCGGCGTTAAAGTTGCGCCCGGTGAGCTGGTGCTCCCAGTTCACCTCCCAGTTTGGCGTGCTGTAGAGCAGGTTTAGCCCGTGCGAATAAGTGTCGTCAGACTGCTGGGGGTCGAACGAGCGGTGGTAGTAGGCCTTGCCCGTCCAGGTGCTGCTGGCCGACGCCAGGTTGTAGTCTACCCCGGCCAGCCGGTTGAATTGGTTGGGCGCAATGCCAAACTCACCCGTGGCCATGGCCTGTTTGTTGACGAAGATCGCCGCGATGTTGGAGCGGGCGAACACCTGCCGCTGCACGGCCGCCACCGAGTAGTTCACCGACGGCTGGTTGATGCGCTGGTCGCGGCCCGTTTGCATGTTCATCAGCCCCAGGCGCCACTGCTTATTCATCCGTCCGCTCAGGCGCGCTCCGCCCAAAATCTGGTTTTGCACGTTCACTCCGGTGACTGAATCAATGGCTACACCAATACGGCGCGAGAAGAACGGGCGCGCCCGCGGGGAGCCAAAGCTACCGAACAGGTCGGCGTTCTCCAGAAAAAACTGCCGCCGCTCGGGGAAGAAGATTTCAAAACGGTCGATGTTGGTCACCTGCTGGTCCACCTCCACCTGCGAAAAATCGGGGTTGATGGTCAGGTCTAGGTTCAACGATGGGGTCACCGCAATTTTGGCATCGCCTCCGGCGTTGAGGCCCGTTTGGGCGGCGGTGCCTGCCAGGTAGTTTCGGCTCGCGTTGCCCGCCACGTAGGGGATGAGCGAAACGTTGGCCCCCGGCTTGCCCAGCGGCGCATCCCACTGCATTTTACCGGGAAAGGCCAGCGAAAACGGCAAGAAGTTGCGCGGCACGCGCGACCAGATCGAGCGCTCGTTGATGTGGCTGTCTTGCCGAAAGGTGTTGAGGTTCCAGGTGGTGCTGCCCTCCTTAAAGCGCAGCGTGGTGAACGGAATGGACAGTTCGGCCAGCCAGTAATCATCGTAGACCCGCACGGCCGAATACCACTTGTTGTCCCACGATAGGTCGAAGTCCTCGGAATTGGCCCCGCCGTTGGCAACCAGCCCTTCGCGCTGCACCCCAAAGGGGTTGATGCCAAACAGGAAAGCGGTGGTTTGATCCTGAAACGGATCAAAAATAAAGGTGAGCAAATCGATGCCTGACCCTCGGAAATCACGCCGCAGGGAGGGGGTGACGAAGTAATTGCTTTCTGCGGTTTTATAGCAGACGGCGGCAATGTAGATAAACTTATCGTCGTAGGTCATCCGAAACTCCGTCTTGGCAGTGGCCAGTGAAGTATCCATCGGAAAGGTTTGCCAGTAATCTCCGGCTACGTCGGCCTCGAGCCAGACAGGTTCGTCAGCGATGCCATCGAGGGTGATGGGGGAAGTGGCTCGTTCGATGCGAACCTCGGGAGGAGATGCCTGTTGCGCCAGTAGTGAAGAGAAAGCAAGAGAACAGCCAAAGAAAAAAGCGTAGCGCGATAAAAGTAGCTTCATTGCAGAGCGAAAGCAGCAGAGGGAAGGCTGATAAATGTAGGATAGCAAACAGCAGCGAACTTACGAAGTATTTTGTTGTTTTTCTATTTGGCGGAATGATTATCTGCTATTTAATATTTCACGCAAAGATCGCTAAGAGAATAGCAGGTCGCACAACGCAAAGGTCGCGAAGGAATTTCTCTTTTACTCGAAGATTGGATTCAAACCGGGTTATACGTTATTGTTTCGGTGCAATCAATGACGCAAAATAGGTAGCTTCTACATAAATAGTACATTACAGGCATTTCGACCATGTTTTATAGCATTTTTTCTCTCGAAACATAGGTTGATACTATGTTATTAGTGATATTTTGACTTAAATATGTAAGGCTTATAAGGTAGGAGTCATTGTTTTGCTTGAATCAATGACTCCTACCACGTGCGAAGTCTTTTTTTGGAAGCAATCAATAAGATTTACCTAAGAAAAATTGGTTTTTTAGGGTTGGGCAGTGCGTCTTCCCACGCAAGTATTATCATAGCGCATGGTTTACAATATGTGATATAATCCTCAAAAAGAGTTATCTTAAAATTGCAGGCAACTCTACCTCGTTGCGGGAAGAGGATATTAAGATTACACTACTCAGAAGTAACAGGAAAAGGTTCAATTTTGTCTTGAACCGCATCTATGATAGGCTTAAAATCACTTAAGACTTCATCTACAAGTTTTTGTATAAATTGCGACTGCGGAGGTTCGTATCTTTTTTTTAAATTATTTGCAAAGTCGTCGAGGTGCTCTGATACAAGCCATCCAATGTAATTTTCATTCTGTTTCCATCCTGGGTCTTTTCTATCATTAGCGTTTATGGAACAAACACAACTACGTAGGCTATCAAACTTACTATCTTCATAAATCAAATCTTCATTTTGTTTATCTAGTTGCAGATAAAACCCTAAGTGAACATAGTTGCCATCTTTTTCATCGTATTCGTCTATTCTATAATACATCGTATAATCTTTCCACCTCCCAATCTTATTTTCCAGCTGTGTACGTTTGCGTAATTCATTAAAGAAATCCGTTTTCATACTGGATATCAGATTATTGTAAGACTTCTTAATTATATCTACGTCAATATTTTGAACATACTCCTTATTTTTACGAAACAGATTTTCAATTTCTTCTTCTTTCATGGTGTCTTTTAATGATGAGATATATTGTTGTACGGTGGACCGGATGTTGCAATTTATGTCTATTTTAGTGAGACATTCTTCAAGCCAAGGTACTATTGTATTTTTGTACGAAATACGATAATATTTATCGGCGCTTAATTTGCCTTTATTAGTGCTGTAATCAGTAGCCGCCCTTCCATCTAACGTTAGGTATAAAAGCCAAGCGCCATAATTTTTTCCATAGTTATAATATCTCAATAACTGGTTTTTTTCTTCTTTGGGGTTTTCTTTAATCTTGTTCTCTATAATTATGTAAGGGGTATTATTATGATCAAACAGAATAATGTCAATACTACCTCCTTCAGTGTAATTTTTCCTAATCTTCCCTATCCCATGCTCGGCTTTAGCAAAGGACCGTTCGAGTTGTAAAGTTGTCCTTTTACTATCATCTAATCCAATTTTCTCTGAGACTATTTGCACAAAAATATCTAAAAACTTATTTCTCTGCATATGTTCATCTTTGGTATTTAGTAAAGCAGCTATTAGCCTGGAATGAATTATCTCCTTTTCATTTAACCTTAGCACTCGAAAGATATTAAATTCATCTTCCTTGTCTTTTTGTTCTTTGTACTTATTCTCAATTGATACAACATCCGAAAACAGTTTCTCAATAATTCCTATCATATAATTTACTTTTGGTTATTAAAAGAAATATTTTTCCAGCTCTTCAAGCCGCTTCTCCAGCTCGGCTATCTTGCGAAAGACAGCCTTTCTGGCCTTATAACTTTCTATGGTATCCACTAAGCTTACGATCATATAGAAGATGATAGATAAGGAGAATAACAGGTCGATAATAGCTCTAATTTCTGGATTGTCAAACATAGCTTAGCGGGGGATGAGGGTTTTCACAATTTTTCTTAGCCAGCGGGGCACAGAGTAGAGTATCTTCCAGTCAGAAAATAGCATACCGTGTGTGAAGTAGACAAACCACGCCAGATAAGCAATTAACCAGACAACCTCCCAGGCAATTTTGCTGGGTAGTAGTGCCCCTAATAAGGCAGCTACTATAATGATGATCGCACTGCTTAGTTTGGGACTATTTAGGGGTTGATACAACCACCTTCGGGCCGGGGAAACCCACAGGTCGCGGGTGCCCACCAGAAAGTAAATTCCTTTGCCCAGTGAGAACAACAGCAGGGGGGCATGTTTGGCCGACGTATCGTGTCCACACAAAGCGGAATTGGTACCGAGCAGATAATATTGGTATTTCCAAGCATAGGAACCGAAAGATTCCTTCGCATCTGCTTCCGGTAGCTTGGCCTGGAAATTTTTTAGATCATCTGCAAAGTGGCGGTGATGCTCTCCCTGATATTCGCTGGTTCGTATCTTTTTTAGTCCGTACCAAGAAGCAACTCGCTTGAGATCGTCCTCCAGATAAAATTTGGTGATGTCTTGCTGCGCCAGAAACAAAATGACACGTAGCTCATTTTTTGAAAGCTTGTCGACCAATGATTCCGACTCAAAGCCAGCCTTCACTAACAAGTGATGATCCGTCAAATTAGTTGGCGATAGGCCGCGAAAGTTAGGAATGCCGGACAAGTTAAGGCTAGCGAAGACAGCTCGATACGCCTGCTCATTTCTTTCCTTTTGCCGCTCTAGTAAGGTAATTACTGATTTTTCTTTCATTATTTTAAGATTTAAAGGGTTTACACCCTACTAGCGTTTGAGGCGAGCAAAACGGCAAAACTCAATTGTCAACTAAGAAGACCAGTGAAGAAGGGGCTAAAATTCACGGTGTTAAATTGCGTTTTCTTCATCCTGAAGCGGCCTTGCGAAGTATTCGCAGACCAAGCTGTTGAAGAAGATAGGCAATAACCTACCGCATCATTCGCATCCCAACCAAATATCCCCTAAATTCGCCCGATTTGCTGATTGGATAGTGGATTATAGATGATGGATATTAGATTCACAGATCATCTAATATCTACTATCCACCATCCAGTCACCCAGAAAGACATCCACCAACTAACCTCCTCCCGTCCATGCCCAAAGACGCTAGTATCAAATCTATTCTCATTATCGGTAGCGGCCCGATCATCATTGGCCAGGCCTGCGAGTTCGACTATTCGGGTACCCAGGCCGCCCGCTCGCTGCGCGAAGAAGGCATCGAGGTCACGCTGATCAACTCCAACCCGGCCACCATCATGACCGACCCGCTCACGGCCGATCATATCTACCTGAAACCGCTGGAGAAAAAGTACATCGTAGAAATCCTCAAGGAACATCCGCAGATCGATGCCGTGCTGCCCACCATGGGCGGACAAACCGCCCTGAACCTGGCCATCGATTGCCAGACCGCCGGGATTTGGGAAAAATTTGGGGTGCGCATGGTCGGAGTAGACGTGGGCGCCATCGAGACCACCGAAGACCGCGAGAAATTCCGACTGAAGATGAAGGAGCTCGACGTGGACGTGTGCGAAGGGCGCATTGCCACCTCGTTTTTGCAGGGCAAAGAGATCGCCCAGGAGATCGGCTTTCCGCTGGTGATTCGCCCCTCCTACACGCTGGGCGGCTACGGCGGCGGTTTCGTGAACAAGGCTGAAAACTTCGACCGGGCGCTCAACGCCGGACTGCACGCCTCGCCGGTGCACGAGGTGCTGGTGGAGCAGAGCATCATGGGCTGGAAGGAGTACGAACTGGAACTGCTACGCGACAAACTGGGCAACATGATCATCATCTGCTCGGTAGAAAACTTCGACCCCATGGGCGTGCACACCGGCGACTCCATCACGGTGGCTCCGGCCATGACGCTGCCCGACACCGTGTACCAGCGCATGCGCGATCTGGCCAAGCGGATGATCAACGGCATCGGCACCTTCGCCGGAGGCTGCAACATCCAGTTTGCCGTGAACCCGGCCGACGACCAGATCATCGGCATCGAGATCAACCCCCGGGTGTCGCGCTCCTCGGCTCTGGCCTCGAAGGCCACCGGCTACCCGATTGCCAAGGTAGCTGCCAAACTGGCCATCGGCTACACGCTGGATGAGCTCAAAAACCAAATCACCGGCACCACCTCGGCCTTCTTCGAACCGGCGCTCGACTACGTGATTGTGAAGATACCGCGCTGGAACTTCGCCAAGTTTCCGGGGGCCGACGTGAATTTGGGCCTGCAGATGAAGGCGGTGGGCGAAGCGATGGGCATCGGGCGCAACTTTCAGGAAGCGTTGCAGAAAGCCTGCCAGTCGCTAGAGATCAAGCGCAACGGACTGGGGGCCGACGGCAAGGAAGAAACCAACCAGCAGGTGATTTTGCACAAACTGGAGCACCCCAGCGACGACCGTCTGTTCCGCATCTACGATGCCTTTAAACTGGGCATTTCGTTCAACACCATTCAGAAGCTGACCAAAATCGATAAGTGGTTTTTGCGGCAGATTGAGGAGCTCATCGAGCTGGAAAAACAAATTGAGAAGCACACGCTCGACACTTTGCCGAAGCCACTGATGCGCACCGCCAAAGAAAAGGGCTACGCCGACCGCCAAATTGCCCATTTGTTGAGTTGCCTGGAGAGCGAAGTGTACCAGAAGCGCAACGAGCTGGGCATCAAGCGGGTCTATAAATTGGTGGACACCTGCGCGGCCGAGTTTGAAGCCCAAACGCCCTATTATTATTCCACCTTTCAGGAAGAAAATGAGTCGGTGCCCACGAACCGCAAGAAGGTGGTGGTGCTGGGCTCGGGGCCCAACCGCATCGGGCAGGGCATCGAGTTCGACTACTGCTGCGTGCACGGGGTGCTGGCGGCCAAGGAGTGCGGCTACGAAACCATTATGATCAACTGCAACCCCGAAACTGTATCAACCGACTTCGATATTGCCGACAAGCTCTACTTTGAGCCGGTGTTTTGGGAGCACATCTACGACATCATCCAGCACGAGCAGCCCGAGGGCGTGATTGTGCAGTTGGGCGGGCAAACCGCCCTGAAACTGGCCGAAAAGCTGAACCGCTACGGCATCAAAATCATTGGCACCGACTACGCCTCGCTCGACCTAGCCGAAGACCGGGGCAGTTTCTCAACGCTGCTCAAGGAGAACAACATTCCGTATCCCGAGTTCGGCACCATCACCGATGCCGAGTCGGCGATAGAGCTGTCCAAGACGATTGGATTTCCGTTGCTGGTGCGTCCGTCCTACGTGCTGGGCGGGCAGAGCATGAAGATCGTGATCAACGAGCACGAACTGGAAGAGCACGTGGTGAACATCCTGCACGAGATGCCCGGCAACCAGATTCTGCTCGACCACTTTCTGGAGGGTGCTATTGAGGCCGAGGCCGACGCCATCTGCGACGGAGAAGAAGTGTACATCATTGGCATCATGCAGCACATTGAGCCCGCGGGCATCCACTCGGGCGACTCTTACGCGGTACTGCCGCCCTACAACCTGGGTGATTTTGTGATGCAGCAGATTGAGGCCCACACCAAAAAGATTGCGCTGGCGCTAAACACAGTGGGTTTGATCAACATTCAGTTTGTGGTGAAGCACGACAAGGTGTATGTGATTGAGGCCAACCCCCGCGCGTCGCGCACGGTGCCCTTCATTAGCAAGGCCTACCGCGAACCCTACGTGAACTACGCCACCAAGGTGATGCTGGGTGAGAAGAAGGTGCGCGACTTCAACTTCGAACCCCACAAGCAGGGCTACGCCATCAAGGTGCCGGTGTTCTCGTTCAACAAATTCCCCAACGTGAACAAGGAGCTAGGTCCCGAGATGAAGTCCACCGGCGAAGCGATCTACTTTATTGATGATTTGATGGATGACTACTTCCTGGATATTTATAGTGAAAGGAATTTGTATTTGAGTAGGTAAAGCAATTTTATGGAAGAGTTAAACAATTATATGATCCTCATACCAAAGGTTTTGATCTCGGTCGCTATCACTCTCTTATTCAAATGGTTTTGGAATTTCGAAAGAGAAAGAAGGAAGAGACTACGGGACGATTATAAGTTTGCCGAAGAGTTTATGGCCGAGAATCGATGGAAAGGTATGTCTGGTGACTCGTTAGAGCGGGCGTATGAAGCATTGTCGGGAATCCGAGTTGAAGAATTTGTAGTGCGTTTCTTTCTTTCACAGAAACGCCCTCTTGAGAACCTGCTTGACTACGCTACTGGGAAGAAATTTCTTGTTGCTGAGAGTAGTGGAGAAAGTGTGATTATAAAGTTAAAGAAAAAATTCAAATGGTCTCAAATTAAAGCCTGGGCGATGTACATCTTTTTTGGTGCTCTCTCTATATACCCTCTAACTTCTTTAAAGAGAATTATACTTGAGCCGGGCCCTTTTGGGGTATCATTTTGGCTTTTATTTATGTTAGGTTCTGTAATGCTTGCATATCCTAATCTATGGAACATATTAGACTTAAAGGCAGCAAAACGAATCTATAATAGCGTCAAAATGAGACCTCGAAGAGAAGAAATATTAGCTTATCTGAAGGAAAAAAAAGATGAGTTTGCCCAGAACTCTGGTATCATCAAACTTGGCCTATTTGGCTCCTACGCCCTCGATAAACAAACGGAAGAGAGCGACATTGACCTGCTAATCGAGTTTGCCCCCAACACCGATGCCTTAACCGAAAAAAAGGAAGCAATTAAAGAAGCAGTTCAATCAGCGTTCGGAAAAAAAGTAGACCTGTGCCGGGAAAAGTACATCAAACCGTATTTCCGGCAGCAAATTCTTGATTCGGTCATCTATGTCTGAAAAAGATCAAGCAAATCTTCTGGCTATTGCTGATTCCGCTCAGAAGATACTGGATTTTACTGAAAACGTATCAAGTGCCGACGAGTTCTACGTCGATCTTAAAACATTTGACGCAGTGCTGATGAACTTTGTCGTAATAGGTGAAAGTGTGGCTAAACTAGGTCAAGAGTTAAGAGATCAGCATTCGCATATTCCCTGGGTTAAAATTAGAGGCTTCAGAAACATCGTAGCCCATAATTATTTCGGTGTGGATGCAGAAGAAGTATGGCAAATTATACAAACCCACATTGCCGTTCTGTTAAAAGACATAAGGGCTATCATTAAGGGATAAATATCACTCGCTCATCGATTATACAAACCCTATTTATCCCTGCTCCACCTTGTTGGCGTAGCGCTTGCGTTCGTTCTCATCCAGATAAATCTTGCGCATCCGCATCGAGCCGGGTGTCACCTCCAGGTACTCATCCTTCTGAATATACTCCAGGCCTTCCTCCAGCGAAAACTCTTTCTTGGGCACCACCCGCACGTTGTTGTCGGAGCCCGACGCGCGCATGTTAGTCAGCTTTTTGCCCTTCAGGATATTCACCACCAGGTCGCTGCCGCGGGTGTGCTCGCCAATCACCTGCCCGGCGTACACGTTTTCATTGGGGTCCACGAAAAAAATGCCCCGGTCCTGCAACTTGTCAATGGAGTAGGGCGTGCCCACTCCGGTGTCCATCGAGATGAGCGAGCCGTTGATGCGGCCCGGTATCGGCCCTTTGTGTGGGGCGTACTCCTTGAAGCGATGCGACATCACGGCTTCCCCGGCGGTGGCCGTCAGCATGTTGTTACGTAGTCCGATCAGGCCCCGAGCCGGAATGTCAAACTCCAGGTGCTGCAAGTCGCCCTTGGGCTCCATGATGAGCAGTTCGCCCTTGCGCTGGGTCACCAGCTCGATGACTTTACCCGCCACGTCTTCGGGCACGTCGACCACCATCGTCTCAATGGGTTCGTGGCGCACTCCGTCAATTTCTTTAAACAGCACCTGGGGCTGACCCACCTGGAACTCGTAGCCCTCGCGGCGCATGGTTTCCACCAGCACCGACAGGTGCAGAATGCCCCGGCCGTAGACCAGAAATTTTTCCTCGCTGTCGGTGGCCTCCACGCGCAGGGCCAGGTTTTTCTCCATCTCCTTGAACAGGCGCTCGCGCAGGTGGCGTGAGGTCACAAATTTGCCCTCTTTACCGAAAAAGGGCGAGTTGTTGATGGTGAAGAGCATGTTCATGGTGGGCTCATCGATGGCGATGCGGGGCAGGGGTTGCGGATTCTCGGCGTCGGTGATGGTGTCGCCGATCTCAAAGTCGTCCAGGCCCACCACGGCGCAGATATCGCCGCTCTCCACTTCCTCCACGCGCGTGCGGCCGAGTCCCTCGAAAACGTACAGTTCCTTCACCCGAGTGCGCTTCACGCTCTCGTCGCGCTTGCTCAGCGCCACCATGTCGCCTTCCTTGATTTTGCCCTGATACACTCGTCCGATGGCGATGCGACCCACGAACGAGGAGAAATCGAGCGAGGTAATCTGCATTTGCAGCACGCCCTCGCGGCGCTGGGCGGCCGGAATGTGCTCGATGATGGCGTCGAGCAGCGGGAAGATGCTGTCGGTGGGTTTCTTCCAATCGTCCGACATCCAACCCTGCTTCGATGAACCGTACATCGTAACGAAATTCAGCTGATCTTCGGTGGCGTCGAGGTTGAACATCAGGTCGAACACCTGCTCGTGCACCTCGTCGGGACGGCAGTTGGGCTTGTCCACCTTGTTGACCACCACGATGGGAGTGAGCCCCAGGGCCAGGGCTTTGCCCAGCACGAAACGGGTTTGCGGCATGGGACCCTCAAAGGCATCCACCAGCAAGATCACGCCGTCGGCCATCTTGAGCACCCGCTCCACCTCCCCGCCGAAGTCGGAGTGACCGGGCGTGTCGATGATATTAATCTTGACGTCTTTGTAGCGCACCGACACGTTTTTTGACACGATGGTGATGCCCCGCTCACGCTCCAGGTCGTTGCTGTCGAGCAGCAGTTCGCCCATCTCCTGGTCGTCGCGGAAGATTTTAGAGGCGTAAATAATTTTATCCACCAGCGTAGTTTTGCCGTGGTCTACGTGGGCAATGATGGCCACATTTCGGATGTTCTGCATATAAAACGAGGTAATTTCTCAATGAAAGCGCAAAGGTACGAAAATAGGTTCGGTTTCGGTTCGGAAACGCTGCAATTATCGCTCTTCCGGGATGCTGGTGTTCACTTCGGCCTGCGCCAGGGTGCGCAGCAGGTGCTTGCTGATCTCCTGGGCGCGCTCGTAGTTGGGGCGCAGCAGGGTGAATACAAAGGAACAGACGATCTTTTCGGCGGTGAGTTCCCGAACGATCAGTTCGTAGCTGTTGGGTTTCACCCACTGCTCGTAGGGGCGCATCGCTTCGCGCAAACGGGCTTCCCAGTCGGCCAACCCCTGCTCGCGCTTCAGCTCAAAGGGCACCGCCACGCGCCCGGCCCGCTGCTTGCCGTAGTTGATCACGTCGGCCGCAAACACGGTGTTGTTGGGGATGGTTGTCAGGTGGTCTTCATCGTCCACCAGATACACGTTGCTCAGCGTGATGTTGACAATCTTTCCCTCGTGCCCGTTGATCTTCACGTGATCGCCCAGCGAGAGCCGGTCCGACATCATGTTTACCAGCCCGTTGATGGTGTTGGCGATGTAGTCTTTGGTGACCAGCACCGTGGCCACGGCCACCAGGCTGAAGGTAGAGAAGAAGTCGTTCCACTTGAGGTCGAACAGCAGAAACGCCGCCACCACCAGGGCACCGCGCTTGAGCAGGGTGGCAATGCGGTTGATGGCCAGCACCACGCTGCTCTGCTTGGGCTGGGGATTTTGGCCCTTGAGATAGAAATAGACGAGCAGCGTTCGGCCGAGTGAAACAAGCAAATTGGCGGACAGATAAAACAGCAGCATTTTGGCGGAGCGCAGCACCAGGGCTTCCTGCGCCCGCAGCCAGGGATGATACTCCACGTATACGTAAACCACCGCCAGCAATAGGGCAACCTTCAGGCCAAAAAGCGTTCTTCTTTTCAGCTCGTGCTGCCGAATGCGTTTCTTGTCCGGAAGAGCGGTTTTAACTTTCATAACGGGCACAAAGCTACGAAGAAATCCCGTCCAGGAAATCCTTTCCGGACGCGAAAGCTGGGAGGTATCCACTAAATTTACTATTTTGTTGGCGCTGGGCCTTTCGGGCAACAATATTTTTTTTCTTCCTACACCTTTTCTCGGACGTTTACGTTTAAGAAGCGTCTTTCTTATATGACGCACCTCGTCAGGTATACGGTCTTGCTACCTTGGTCAAGTTTGCTATATTTCGGGCCTCATCTCAAACCACCTTATGAAGAAGCTATTCATCATCCTCGGAGCCATTCTGGCGATCATCGTTGTTGCCCTAATTGTTCTACCGATCCTATTTAAGGACGATATTCAGAAAGCCATTGACCAGGCGATTGCCGAAAACGTGAACGCCGACGTCTACTACGACATCGACCGTTTCAGCCTGTCGCTCATCAAAAACTTCCCGGATGCCACCGTGTCGCTGGGCGACTTCGGAGTGGTGAACCGCGAACCCTTTGCCGGGGATACCCTGCTGGCGGTAGATGCCTTTAACATCTCCGTCGACCTGGGCAGCATTATTTTTGGCGACCAGCCGCGCATCAGCGGGATCACGCTCAACGAGCCCAACGTGCACGTGCAGGTGCTGGAAGATGGTCGGGCCAACTACGACATTGCCATTGCCAGCGCCGAAGATACCACCGTGGTGGCCGACACCACCGCCTCAGCGGTAGCCTTCACCATTGACCACTGGGAAGTGAACCACGCCAACGTGGTGTACGAAGACCTGACCCTGCCGATGCTGATGGCTATTCGTGACATGAACCACACCGGTAGCGGCGACTTCACCCTAGATGTGTTCGACATGCAAACCAACACTGAGATCGACGCGATGAGCGTGAACTACGACGGGGTGGAATACCTTACCAACAAACACATCGCCGCCGATGCCGACCTCAACATCAACCTGCCCGAAGCAAAGTATACCTTTCTGGAAAACACCTTCCGGGTCAACGACTTTGCGATGGGCCTCGATGGATCGGTGGCCATGCCCGGCGATGACATCGAGATGGATTTAACCTTCGCGGCGAAGGACAATAGTTTTAAGGGACTGCTATCGTTGGTGCCCGGCATGTATCTGGAAGGCTTTGAAGACGTGCAAACCGAGGGCACCTTCGACTTCAGTGGGTTTGCCCGCGGCACCTACAACGAAGAAAGTATGCCCACCTTTCAGCTCAAGCTGCTCACCGAAAACGCGCGCTTTCAGTATCCCGACCTGCCCACTCCCGTTACCAACATTGCGGTCGACCTGCTGGTGGATAACCCCAGCGGGGTAATCGACAACACGGTGGTGAACGTGAAAACGTTCCACGCCGACCTGGGCAACAACCCCATCGACGGGCGCTTTCTGCTGGAAGGACTGTCTACCTATAAAATAGACACCGAGGTGCGCGCCAAGCTCAACCTGGCCGACATGATGAAACTCTACCCCATGGACAGCCTGGAGCTCAAGGGGACGTATGCGCTCGATCTGGTGGCAAAGGGGGTGTACGATAGTGCCACGAACCGGATTCCGACCATTGACA
Source organism: Cyclobacteriaceae bacterium (assembly GCA_965217305.1). Classification (GTDB taxonomy): domain Bacteria; phylum Bacteroidota; class Bacteroidia; order Cytophagales; family Cyclobacteriaceae; genus Tunicatimonas. The sequence continues at coordinate 618,618 of CBDCHN010000011.1, read as the reverse complement.
TGGACATGGCCCTGCGGGACGGCTACGTGAAATCGGGCGACTACCCGCCGCTGGAAAACATGCGCTTTACGTCTACGGTGAAAAACCAAACCGGTCGCCTGGCCGAAACCACCGTGCGCGTTGATGACTTTGACATGACGCTGGCTGACGAGCCCTTCCACGCCGACCTGGTGGTGACCAACCTGGACGATTATACCTGGGACCTGGCCGCCAATGGTACGCTGGATCTGAAAAAGATCACCCAGATTTATCCGCTGGAAGACACCGAACTAGCGGGGGTTATCCAAACCGACATTAAAACAAAGGGTAAGATGTCGGACGTGGAAGCCGAGCGCTACGCCCAGTTGCCCACCAGTGGCACCCTGCAAGTAAGCAACTTAAACTACGTCAGTGCCGACCTGCCGCAGGGCATGACCATCGGCCAGGCGCAGATGGAGTTTAACCCTGAGCGGGTAGCGCTCAACAACTACGAAGGAACCATCGGTAAGAGCGACCTGCGGCTGTCGGGCTACCTGGCCAACTACATTGGCTACGCCCTGGCCGACAACGAAACCCTGCGCGGGCAGCTGGACATGAAGTCGGGCAAGTTTGATTTGAACGAGTGGATGACCGAGGAGGAAGCAGCGGCTCCCGCCGAAGAAGATACGGCAACGCTGGCGGTGGTGGAAGTGCCCAAGAACATTGACTTTGTGATGAACGCCAACATCGCCGAAGTGCGCTACGACGACATGACGCTGAACAATATGGACGGGCAGATTGTGGTGCGCGACGGCGTGGTGCGGATGAACGACCTGGACTTCGCCTCGCTGGGCGGGCAGTTTGCCATGAACGGCACCTACGACACCCGCAACCTGGAACGACCGGCTTTTGATTTCAACCTGGACATCAAGGATTTGGGTATTCGAGAGTCCTACCAAACTTTCAACACGGTGCAGGCGCTGGCTCCGATTGCCCAGAACATGAACGGCGATTTGTCTACCCGCTTTTCCATCGCCGGGCTGCTGCAACCCGATATGTCGCCGCTGCTCAATAGCATCAGCGGAAAGGGCTTGTTGGACATTGCCAACGCCGCGGTGGAAGACTCCAAGGTGGTGGGCGCGATCACGGCGGTGACCAAGCTGAGCAATACCAAAACCATTGCCCTGCGGGATACCCGAATCCAGTTCGAGATCAAGAACGGGCGCGTGTTCGTGCAGCCCTTCGACGTGAACGTTGGCAATTTCAAGACCGTGATTGCCGGAAGCAACGGCATCGACGGTTCGCTGGATTATGACCTGAAGATGACCGTACCCGCGGGCAGCGTCGGCACAGCTGTGAACAGCGCTATCGCCAAGCTTACGGGCGACGGCGGCAACGTATCGTCCGACATCTTGCTGAACCTGAGCCTGGGGGGCACCTACGACGACCCGAAGGTGGGGCTGGGCGGAGCCGAAGCGGGCGAAGGCGGAGTGAAGCAAGCCGCCCAGGCCGCCGTGAAAGAGAAGGTGGCCGAGCAGAAAGAAAAGCTAAAGGAGGAGGTAGACCAAAAGAAAGCGGAGGCTGAAGCCGAAGCCCGCCGCCGCGCCGAGGAAGCCAAGCAGAAGCTCCAGGCCGAAAAAGAAGAGGCCGAGCGCAAGGCCAAAGCCGAAGCCGACCGCCTGAAGCAGGAAGCAGAGAAAAAGGCCAATGAGGCTAAGAAAGAAGTGAAGGAGGAGGCCAAGGAAAAGTTGAAGAAGCTGTTTCCGCCGCGGTAGAAGATGATAAAAGAACCAAGTGATGAGGAAGCACTTGGTTCGCATAACGAAGATCATCAATGAAAAACGTATTTCAACTATGTCAGACGTTCAACTACACAGTAGGATAGACTCTTTACCGGAGGATTTAAAAAAACAAGTAGCCGATTTTGTCGCGTTCCTGGAGACGAAATCTTACGCAACTAAAAAAAAGAAAGACCGCAAGTTCGGCTACGCAAAGGGTTTCTTCAAGATGGCGGATAATTTTGACGATCCGTTAGATGACTTCAAGGACTACATGTAATGCAGCTATTACTTGATACCCACCCATTCATCTGGTTTATTAATGGTGATAACCATCTACCTAAGAAGGTCAAAAGTTTAATAACCGATTCAGAGAACGAATGCTTTATTAGTATTGCCAGCATTTGGGAAATTGCTATAAAAAGCAGTTTAGGAAGATTAGAACTGGCATCGGACTTCGATCAGATTACCAATTTTTTGTTTGAGAATGATATAACCATTCTACCTATCAAATTTAGTCATTTACAAACGCTAATGACACTTGAGTATCACCACAGAGATCCTTTTGACAGAATTATGATAGCGCAAAGTATCTCTGAAAACTTGCTTCTGCTAAGTAAAGATGGTGAGTTTGTAAAGTATCCTGTCCAGATACGTTGGAGCTAGTTGTGGTTTAAGGAGATGGAAGATCGAACAGAAACTACAGCGAGCATAACGCTTATCGATAGCGTCTTCCAGCTGGGGTGCATAGCCTACAACCAGGCTTGAAGGTCATCGACGAAGACGAGTAAGCTCAAAAGCATCGAAGAGTATGGCATCCATGTCGAAGTAAGTCTGAATGAAGTGAAACAAATCCCAAAAAAGAGAGTCCTCGAGTTGGTCGAAACAATAGACTGACGACGATACCGCGTCTATCTGACCTGTGGTAGCAAACCGCCGAAAGTTTGGCTGGCTAGCGAACACCCAATTCGGCAACTGAAGCTTCTCAATGAGAGCCGCGTGTTGCTGACAATGATGCTGCCAGGCTTCATAGCGATTGTAGAAACGGCGATAGGTCACGGCAATATTAGTTAAGCGGTAGAGTTTAGCTTTTCCGTAAGCAAACGGAAGTCTTCCGTCGTTTTGTTTACTTTTAGTTTTGCCACGAAGTGTCGGGCCTTCCCTTTATCGATTTGCCCGTACACATCGTATGCGCTAGCCAGCAGACTACGAAATATCGCCGGATGGTTACGTTGATCTTTTAGCATCGCTCGGTAAACCGATTCTTTCAAATCAAAGGACACCGGACCAGCGGACTCAATAAGCTTGCGGAGTGATTCTTTTTTCTGATTGTGACTAATAAGTCCGTGCCAAGTCTCTCGCACAGTTTCGGGGTCTTCAAAGAAATCTACCCAAAGTACGTAGCCTACCGGATCAGCGTAGTGAGCTTCATCGGCCAGATACTGTACGAACTTTCGCCATACTGTTTCTTTCTGCTCGCTGCTCAGTGCTTTCTCTCTAACGTGATCGTAATAGGGAGTGAGGGTATGCCAATAGCTAGGGAGCAACTCAAACAACTGGAAGCCAACGAGAATTTTATCATCCAGATCATATGCACCGTACCACAATTGGTCAGATATATCATCTACCAAGTTCCAGTCATCCGAAGACAGCGGTTGGTTCAACCGGCTATTGCCACAGTGGACCGCCGATGCTTTTACTCTTCGGCTGAGTTCTTCTACTTCTTTAAGAGATAGCGGATGACTTTTTAGTATGGTCAGTAAAATATTAGCTGCTTCCACCATCAGTTCTCATAGCTTAAAGATTTCGCTAACGGTGCCTTGAATATTTTGCCTCTCAATCTCTGAAGCTAAGAACGGATACCTTCTTCTCAAAAATTCTAGTGTCACCTCACCCCTAGCGTAATCTAGCATTATTTGACATCGCGTCTGTACAAAGTGGTCATCTTCATTTAGTTTCAGTATACGGATAGTATCTTCTCCTTGCTGACGTGTTTGCACATCGAAACTATTGCTCACCCTTACCAAGCAACTAGGAAAGTCAATTGTAAACAATCCTTCATCCATATTGGATGGATCAACTATATCTACAGAATTGGCCTTGTGATTGTTTACACGGGGTGAAGACAAACGAAAATTACTCCACTCGTAAGCTAATTTTGGGTTTATAGTCTTGGGAATAAAATGGTCAACTGTGCCGGGATCAGGCATAAAGACACAAGTATAAGCGCATATACTTCGGTATGCGTCATGAAGCTCTTGAGATATATTCTTCCAATAGTTTTTCTTCCTGAACTGCTTGCTGTTAGGATTGGGATTGCTTCTTAAAAAAGCTAATCCTGGTTGTCTGACTTCTGAATCGAAATTAGCAGGCTCAGATTCTAAAGAAACCGGTATCATAAACTCACTCCGTGTTTCTCGGCGAAGAATACCCAACGTGGCCAAAATTTGTCGTCAACAGCTAACACTTTTTTAAGCTTCTCTGTAATGCGCTTGACATCTTCAGGCGGAGGCGAATTCTGTAGTTGTAAATGTTTTGCTTCATCAATAGCGACTTCTGCATCTTTAGACCTAGCATACTTTAACTCGAAAATAGGCGATGTTAACCAGGACGAAATATCGCCATAACGGATGAAGTCTATTTCTTCTAAGCTTACGGTGCCTTGCTCTGATAAGTCGAGATGAACTAACAAATCTTTATCCTCATCAAAAGTGGTTTCCGAAGATGCCATTACCAAGGGAGAGTGAGTCGCAATAAGGAACTGTATATTCAAATCTTCGGATAGAGTGGCCTCAATCGATAATAGCGCGGGGAGAATAGATCGTTGCCACTTAGGATGCAAATGGGCTTCTAGTTCGTCGACTAATATTACCAGCCGTCTTTGCGGTTCCTGTTGCCTTTGTTCGGCAGCTATCCGATGTTCATTCCATGCCCATACAATCAAGTAGGAAAGAGTAATGACCCTTCTAACCCCCGCTGACGAATAGATAATAGGTACCTGACCATAGGGAAACTTTATTGTTGGAATTTCTCTAAGATCATCAGGAACTCTTACCGATTCGCCAGGAGTTAATATCCCTAAGTCAGGTGGCGACAATTGTCTTAAGACGTCTGTAAAAGTGTCAAACGGATATTTGGATGGTTTATCCTGCCACCTTACCCAATCTCTTATTAATCCCTCTATCCTACCGGTAGAGCCATCCCATACTTCCTCGCCAGAAAAAACCAATTCTCGTAATTCTTGACCATTGTTTCCTAAAACAGCAGGATCCCAGACAGCAAATGAGCCGTCAACTCGTGCATACACAATAAGACCGGGAATAGTAGGACGTTCACCCGGATGGGGCCATGATTGACTACTGTTATCATACGAGATACTGAATTCTTCTGCTTTTGAGCTTTTACCCTGTACTGAAAATGCTATCTGTGCTTTTGATTAACTATTTGGATATGCTGGGTCACCGGCCCAAGAACCTGTCAGTGCCCACCATGCACATTCCAATAGAAAAGACTTTCCTAATCCATTATCACCAGTAATTAGCGTTAGTCGCTCCGCTGGCTCGAGCGTAAGCTCATCTGAGGGACCGGTACCCTCAATCTTTAAATATGCTAACGTACCACCCTGTTCTGGTTCTGCGTCTGGAGCAGCAGGAAGTTTATCTTGTAAATCTTGCCAATTCGTTTTCTCTTCCTGAAACAAATTAGTTTCGGTAGGTAATGACTGATCAAATAATAAGTCAAGCTCCTCGGGTGTAAGATGATAGTCTTTTACGAACCTCTCTATTACTTTGTTTCTGGTAGCTCCTGCTTCCCATTCTTCGTACTTGTAAAGCCATACCGATAGATCAAACGCAGGTATAAGCTGATTTCTAGGAAGTTTAGTTTTTAAGAAACTAACATAATCTTCAATCCATCCCCACGTTTGAGTTCTTGCTGGGTGCTCAAAGGCTCCCCCAAAAGTTTGAGTATTGATAGCTTGAAGTCCAGATGATGCATAATCGTACCTCAACCAATCGCTAGTAGACTTATAGGGTTGAAAGTAAAAATTAGACTCTGGGTTAATTTTATGGTTTTCGTTTAAAAAGCGCTCATTTTCTTTGTCAAGAGCGAACTCTCTAGTTTCACCAACTGGTAGCTGGTTTCTTTTACAAGTAAGAAAGGTAATCCCAAAAAATGGATGCACCATTTTCTTCAATGTGTTTACTGACTGTAATATCTGACTCGGTTTGAGAAACATTACTGTATGCTACTTAGCTGCTCAACTGCGTATAAGCAAAAGTCTCTATTTAATTCTATTCCTATGGCTGAATGGCCCATTGCTAAGGCAACTCTAACGGTTGTCCCACTTCCAGCAAAGGGGTCAAGGACGATGCCTCCAAAGGGGCATCCAATTTCCAAGCAACGTTTCACTAGCTCATCAGGGTAAGGTGCAGTATCAATACCGTTTGTAGATTTTGGTTTGGCAGCAATGGTCCACATATCTTCCTCAACCTTTTGATCTATCAGAGGCTGCTTGTTAAAATAATACTTGCGATCTTTCGCAAACATGAAAACATACTCATAGCTTCTGCTTGGCCTATCCCGTACATGCTCTGGCAGACGATTTTCTCTATGCCAAATAATTGGGGTTCTCAATACCCAACCACTTGAAGCCATCTCCATAGCAACTCGCCAAGGAATACCTAAAATGGATTTTCGCTGGATGCCTATACCCATTCCTCCACTCTTATCAACCGCTCTCAATCCAAACCTTCGCTTACTACTTTTTTTATCTCTTCCGTGAGACATTCCTTTTCCAGAGTAATAAGTATCACCCATATTTAGAAATAGGAGTCCATCTTTCCTCAGTACCCGGTACACTTCAGTCATGATAGTATTCATTGAAGACACATATTCCTCTATCGTATCTTCCATACCAATTTGACCGTCAACTCCGTAATCCCTCAACCAAAAGTAAGGGGGCGAGGTGACTACACAATTAACAGATTCATCATCTAAATCTTGTAGCTTCCCTAAGGCATCACCATTGATTATGCGCCAGGTGTGACCTGTTGTTCTGCTACCATTCCATGCGTAAGTCGTTTCTCTTTCTTCTTCTACTTCTACAGTTTGGCCTCCCATATTCGTTGTTTTACTAGTTTCAATAGTCAGTAGAGATTTACGCGACGGTGCTCGGTGATCGCATTTTCTGAGGGGCGTCATAAAGTTTAGTAGGGTTCGGGATCTGTATCGAACCCACCAATGAATAAGACACCCTCTCAGAAAGATACCTTTTTGCCTTTCAGAGCTATTAAAGCTCATCTCGAAACGCTATGGACCATTGTAGCTTGACAGTTAAAATAGTAAATAACAAGCTAACTGCTGTATATCGATTTTGAAAGGTAAGTTAACTTATTGACTTGACAAAAAGCTATAGACAACTTCTAATCCCACCTTATGCACTAAAATTTCTGAGTCTTTTAGCACCTTTTATACGTCTTACGATTTGTCTCTATCCTACAAATGCCTCTCGTGTGTCCTCTGCATAAACACAGGGAAATGCGGTTGCCGCTATCTACCTCCAGGTCGTCCAGGGCTTAGAGTTTTTCACGTAGACCCTATCCTCTATTATATATTATACAGACTGCGATCTTCCGCCCCCGGGTTCTATACTTCCGAACCTTTCCCACACCCGCACAATTTTTTCCTCTAAATCATTGATTGGTTCGTCCCACCCGGATTGCTTTCGTCGTTCGTTGGCCCGGCGGGCCTCGGCAACGATGGTATCCAGACTCAGGTGCAACGACCGCAGCACATCGGTCCAGAAGCGTTTCCGCTCTTCGTCGGTGTGGCACGGGCCGTCCGGGCGGCAATCCGCTTGGCCGTTCTGAAAGCGAGTAGGATCAACGATCATCAGGTAGTCCGCCTCTACTCCCATCGCGGCAGCTTGGCTCTGACGCGCTTCTCGCAGTTCCCAGTTATCAAAAATATGTTCGCCGTAGTCATTGTCTAGCGTTAGATAGCGGCCTATCCACACGGCCTCGTGCCATTCAGTGAGTCCCAGTTCGTCGGCGATTGCTTTGAAGTCGTCAGCAATCAGAAAGGCATCGAGCTCCGAAAGATAGTCAAATACGCGAATCATCGGTTTACGTTTACTGCCCTAACGTACCAAACTTACCGTTGCCAACCAAGTCTGGCCCCCGGTCTTCAGCTTTTTATTCTTCCTTCGCCGCTAAGTCGCCACTGCCAGTTGACCGGCCGCAGCAAACTACGCTGGTACCCAGATCAGTGCGGGTTAGCAAACGTTGCGATTTAGTAAGTAATTCGTCCATATGCTGGTTTAGAACAGCAAAAACGTAAATAATTTGCTGTTACGAATCAGCATTTGATGCATCCGGTGTACGGCGGAACGGCTTTGCTTCTCGAACGCTATTTTTGCAAATAGCAGAAAATTACTACTTTCGGTGGCACTATTTACAACCTACATCCTATGCTACGCACCGTTGCTCTCATCTTCTTACTCACCGTTTCTCTACCCACCCTTAGTCAATCCCTGAAAGTATCGGCCGACCAGCGCCACCTGGTGCACGACGACGGCACTCCCTTCTTCTGGCTGGGCGACACCGCCTGGGAGTTGTTTCATCGCCTCAACCGGGAAGAGGCCACGCAGTACCTGCAAGACCGGGCCGATAAAGGCTTCACGGTGATTCAGGCCGTGATGCTGGCGGAGTTAGACGGACTCAACACTCCCAACCCCTACGGCGACACGCCGCTCATCGACAACGACCCTACCCAGCCCAACGAAGCCTACTTCGAGCACGTCGACTTCATTGTGAACAAAGCCGAAGAACTGGGGCTGTACATCGGCATGCTGCCCACCTGGGGCGATAAGTTCAACAAAAAGTGGGGCGTGGGCCCCGAGGTGTTCACCCCGGCCAACGCCCGATCCTTCGGTGAGTTCTTGGGCAAACGCTACCGTGATGAACCCATCATCTGGATTCTGGGAGGCGACCGCAATCCCGAAGAGGAAGACGACTTTGCTATCGTTCGAGCCATGGCCGAAGGCTTGGCCACCGGCGACGAAAACCAGCACCTGATGACCTACCACCCGCAGGGCGACTATAACTCGGCGCAGTTCTTCCACAACGACGACTGGCTAGATTTTAATATGTTTCAGTCGGGGCACGGCAGCCGCAATAAGAAGAACTATCGCTGGACGCTGGCCAACTACGAGCGCGCGCCCACCAAACCCAACCTCGACGGTGAACCCAACTACGAAGACCATCCCATCGACTGGAAACCTGAGAACGGCTGGTTTGACGAGTACGACGTGCGTAAACTGGCCTACTGGTCGATGTTGTCGGGAGCACTGGGGCACACCTACGGCGACCACAACATCTGGCAGATGTGGCAACCGGGCCGCGAACCCATCTCTTCGGCCCGCACCCCCTGGAAAGAGGCGCTGAAGCACCCCGGTTCCGAACAGATGGGCTACATGCGACAGTTGTTCGAGTCGCGCCCCTTCACCACCCTGGTGCCCGACACCACGCTGGTGGTGAGCGCCGAGGGCACTCTGCCGGTGCGGGCCGCCCGGGGCGACGGCTTTCTGATGGTATATCTGCCCCAGCACGCCAGCGTGAACGTGGATCTGAAAAAGCTGTCGGGCCGACGGGCGCACGTGTGGTGGTTCGACCCACGTACGGGAGACAGCGTCAACCTGGGAGACGTGAAAAGCAACGGCAGTCGCACCTTCAATACGCCCAATGTCGAGAAAGACTGGGTGCTGGTGGTGGATGATGCGGCCCGTGACTTTGCCTCGCCCGGCGAAGCGGTGTTTGTTCAGGGTAGATAGCAACCGCAAGTAGCTTAAGAACCCCTGATTGGCAGTTCAGTACAGAAAACCGAATAGCCAAAGCGGAATCTTATTCCGGTGGCCCACTTCCAAGTCATCGGCCACCACGTAGCTATCCGCTACCTCAGCGATTTGCCGTGCGCTTTTGCCTTTACCCCCCACCTCGAAGGTGAAACGATCATCAACGTAAAAATCACCACGTGTGGGCAGGCTTACTTGGTGGTTTACTTTGACCTGATTGAAAAAGAACGTTTCCCGCTGCGACCCAATGTCAACCTGCTGCGGTGCCAGCGCGTGCGCCAGATTGGTGTTGTTTAGGTAGATTTTGTCAGGCTTTTGCAGCGTACTGATGCTTTTGCCAACGCTCGTCAAACTGTTGATCAGTCGAGTCTTTTCCAGAAAATGTAAATACTGCACAAGCGTCGCGCGCGAAATGCCGATCTTCTCGCTAAGTTTCGTCACGTTGGGCTTGAACGGAGCATTTGTTGCCAGGATGTACAGCAACTGATAAATCTTTTGGGCATTCTTGGGATCATAGCCGTCAATAAAATTAAGATCAGTGTCTATCACCAACCGAATGGTTTTTTCCAGCCGTTCGTGATAATATTTTTCATTTTCCAGAAAAAACGGGTAGTACCCTATATCGAGGTAATCTTTGAAATACTGAAATGGTCGAAAAGAAGTGGTCATCTCCAGTGCCAGCGGGGCGTGTTCTTGTGTAATCTCTTCCAGGGCAAGCGGTTCCCAAGACAGATTGTGTCGCATCAGCAAATACTCTCGGAACGAAAGGCCCGGCAGTTCGTAAACCACCGCCCGCCGACTCAAATCCACCTCCTGACGCAGGATTTCTATCGCTGAGAAGCCGGTGAAGAAGATGAATAGTTCGGGGTAGTAGTCATACGCGTTTTTAAGCTCGCGGGCCCAAGTAGGGTACTTGTGCACTTCATCTATAAAAAAATACTTTCCTCCCACATTTCGAAATGCTTCTATGAAATCGGTAAGACGATTGTTGGTGAAGTAAATATCATCCAAAGTGATGTATACAGCTTCTTCACTGCTAAAGCGCGTGGCCAATTGCTGAAGAAACAGCGTGGTTTTGCCCGTTCCGCGCGCACCCAAAATGCCCGTCAACCGCCAGTCCCAGGTGATTTTGTTTCCCGGGTTGCGGATAAACGAGGTGGCTGCCTGGGCAACCAACCGGTGCGAGCGGGTCAATAATTTATCCATAGTGCAATAATTGTTAAGTCAAGTTAACAATTTATCGCAATTTTGCTAAGTCAGCTTGTCAATTTTATCTTTTTCGCTTTGTGAGTTGGCAGCGAGCTTAGGTGGTGAGCCCTTGTTTCACCAAGCACCCCCCCGGGGATTGGTCAGGCACTACGCTAAGGAGGAAAACAAACAATTGTCTTTACAAATCACGCCCTTGCCGTATATTTGACGGTAATTTTTATCTGCTACTACTGTTATGCACAATCTCGTAAAAATTATTAGCGCGGCCGCACTGGGCAGCTTGCTGGCTTGCGGCACTGGTTCTGAATCTTCCGATTCATCAGAAGGATCTGCTCCACCGGTTGCCCTAAAACAAGATTCGGTGCTCACCCAGCACGGCGATACCCGCGTAGACCCCTACTTCTGGATGCGGCTCACCGACCAGCAGAAGCTCGCGGCCGAGCCCGACGCGCAAACGCAACGCGTGGTGCAGTACCTGGAAGAAGAGAACGCCTATACCGCCGCCGCACTGCAAGATACCAAAGACTTGCAGGAGCAACTCTACGACGAGATGGTGGCGCGCATCGACCCCACCGACGAGTCGGCACCGTACTTCAAGAATGGCTACTGGTACTACGAGCGCTTCACCGAGGGGCAAGAGTACCCCATTTATGCCCGCAAAAAAGGCACCCTGGATGCTCCCGAAGAGGTGCTGCTCGAGGCCAACCAACGGGCCGAAGGGCACGACTACTACGATGCCGAGGGCTTGGCCGTAAGCCCGGACAACAAACTGCTGGCCTTTGCCGAAGACACCCTGAGCCGACGGCAGTACACCATTCGGTTCAAGAACCTGGAAACCGGCGAACTGCTGTCTGATCAGATTCCCAATGCGGAGGGCGGCGGGGCCTGGGCCAACGACAATCAGTCGTACTTCTACACTACCAAAGACACCGTCACGCTGCTGTCGAACCGCATCTGGCGGCACCGCCTGGGCGAAGTAACCACCAACGACGCGCTGAAATACGAGGAGGAAGATCCCTCGTTCTACATTGGAGTCACCCGATCAAAGTCCGGCGAATACATCATGGTGGTGGAACAAAGTACGCTGGCAAATGATTATCACCTGCTGCGGGCCGACCAGCCCGACGGGGAGTTTCGGCGGTTCACCTCCCGTGAGCAGAAACTCCGCTACCAAGTTGAGCACGTGGGTGACCGGTTTTACGTGCTCACTGACTGGGAAGCTCCTAACTACCGCCTGATGGTCACGCCCGAAACCGCCACGGATAAGAAACAGTGGCAGGAGGTGATTCCACACCGCGCCGACGTCTTCTTAGATAATATGGAGGTGTTCGACCGCTACCTGGTGCTCACCGAAAAAGCCGACGCCCTGCCCAAGCTGCGGGTCATCGATCGGCAAACCAACGAAGAGCATTATATCCGGTTCGACGAACCCGCCTACCTGCTCATGTCAGGCACTAACCCCGAGCTAGCCACCGAAACGCTGCGCTATGGTTACATGTCTTTGACCACGCCGCTTTCGGTTTACGACTACAACATGAAAACCCGAGAGCAAACCCTGGTGAAGCGGCAGGAGGTGGTGGGCGGGCACAATCCGGAAGAGTACGTGACCGAACGCTTAACCGCCCCGGCCCGCGACGGCAAACAGATTCCTGTTTCGTTGGTCTACAAGAAAGGCGCGCGCCAGGGAGCCGATACTCCCCTGCTGCTGGATGCCTACGGCTCGTACGGGATCGCTAGCGATCCGTACTTCAGCAGTGCTCGCCTGAGCTTGCTCGACCGGGGCTTTACCTGGGCCATTGCTCACGTGCGGGGCGGACAAGACCTGGGGCGCGCGTGGTATGAAGACGGCAAGATGTTCAAGAAGAAAAACACCTTTAACGACTTTATTGATTGTGCTAAGTACCTAAGCGAGCAGGGCTACACCTCACCGGAGCATTTATACGCACAGGGCGGCAGTGCCGGAGGCTTGCTGATGGGGGCGGTGGCCAATATGGCTCCCGAGCAGTTCAACGGCATCGTAGCGGATGTGCCGTTCGTAGACGTGGTTTCTACCATGCTCGACGAGTCGATCCCCCTCACCACCGGCGAGTTCGACGAGTGGGGAAATCCGCAGAACAAGGATTCGTACGAGTACATGCTGTCGTATTCGCCCTACGACAACGTGACGGAGCAAAACTATCCGAATATGCTGGTGACCACCGGCCTGTTCGACTCGCAGGTGCAGTACTGGGAACCGGCCAAGTGGGTGGCCAAGCTGCGGGACAAGAAAACGGACGACAACTTGTTGTTGCTAGAGACTAATATGGAAGCCGGTCACGGCGGAGCCTCGGGTCGCTTTCAGCGCTACAAGGAAACCGCGCTAGAGTATGCTTTCTTGCTGAAGTTGGAAGGGATAATGGATTAGGTAGAATTAATACAAACCACCAGGTTGGCACTACCAAAAATATTATGGTTGAGTTGAGGTTCAAGAAAAAGAGCCAAAAGCTCAGACAAAAGGAAATAAATACAATAGAAAAAGTAGCTAGCTATGAATACGAATTTGAATAATAAAGATGAAATACGAAAGGCCTTTGACGATCTACTTACATTCGCTGACGAACACGAGGAAATTGAGCACGAAGCGGCGATGATTATGTTTCAGTTTCTTAGCGAAATTGCGAGGGTCATGGAGAACAAGAAAATCAAAAGAAGGATCTTGCTAAGATTATTGGAACGTCGCCCAGTTATATTAAGTAGGTATGCATAAATAATCGCCACAACTTGACTTTGCGTGAAGACTGTTGTATTATCTATTTATGCGATATGTAGAATTAACTCAAAGCGAAAGAACAACCCTAGAAGAGGGCTACAAGAATCACAACAAATCTCATGTGCGTCAGCGTTGTCAAGCCTTACTGCTCAGTGATGAAGGCTGGCAAGTTAAGCAAATTGCCAAGCTACACCACACCCGTAGCCGAACCATTTACACCTGGATGAATCGCTGGCAAGCTATCGGTTTAGCTGGGTTGATGATTCTGCCGGGCCGAGGGGTAAAGTCCAAGCTATCCACTCAGGATCAGGTCATGGTTGAAAAGGTAAAAAAAAAAGCGATAAGACACGCTCGGAGTTTGAAGGCAATGGCGCATCAACTCAGCGAGGAGCTTGGTTTTGAAGTGACTCGGCATATGCTGCGGCGTTTTCTAAAGCGATTGGGTTACTCTTGGAAACGCTTTCGTAAGAGTCTCAAAAAAAAGCAGAATCAGCAAGAGTATGAAGAGAAGTTAGCGCAGCTGAAACAGCTTATTGAGCTATATAAGGCCGATTATATCGATTTGCGTTTCGCCGATGAGAGCGGATTCAACCTGGAAGGTTACGTACCCTATGGATGGCAACCCAAAGGGAAGTACATTGAGATTACCCCAGCTAAAACAAAGGGGACACAGATTTTTGGTTTGATGAATACAGACAACCAATTGCAATGCTATGGCTTTAAAGGTAGTATGACCAGTGCGGTAGTGATTGCCTGTCTGGAGGACTTTTCTACCACTATTACTCAACCTACCGTTGTGGTGTTAGATAACGCACCTATTCATCATAGTGAGAAGTTTAAGGCTAAGATACAGGCGTGGAAGCAGCAGGATCTCTACATATTTTTCCTGCCTACTTACAGTCCTCATCTGAATCCTATAGAGATACTTTGGCGGAAGATCAAATACGAGTGGATCGAGTATGAGGATATACAATCGCAACAAAGACTCGATCAGAAACTAGAAGATATCTTACGTGGCTTTGGTGAAAAGTATCAGATCAATTTTGAAAATAAATATCAAAAAGTGGCGAATATATTCGCCTAGGTACTTACCCAACTGTTTAGAGGTGATAAGCTTGTTAATTTCAAAACCCTGGCAAAAATACAAAAGGGGCTTGATATGAAGTTTGAAGTAAAAATTAAGAAGAAGCAAGAAGCCCTCACTGACACTAATAACATCACATACCGGGATGGGCGCGACCAGAAACCGAAAGGCAAAGTTTTTAATCTAATTGCATCTGCATGAAAGTTAGGTTATATCCAAAATAGCCTCTTCCGCATTAGTAAACTGAAACTCAAATCCTGACGCTAGCAAGCGCTCCGGATACACGTTTCGGCTTTTAAGCAATAGTTCGGTTTCGGTGCTCAGCAGCCACGCTCCTAGTTCCAGCAGGGCTACCGGCTGGGGTATCCCAAGCGGCACTCCCAGCGCCGACCGCAGGTGACGTATAAACATCCGATTGCGCATTGGGCAAGGAGCCGTCACGTTGATCGGTCCCTTGATGTCTTCGTGGTGGATAATATGCGCTACCGCTCGGCAAAAGTCGGTGATATGTATCCAACTCATCCATTGTTCACCGCTTCCTTGTCGTCCCCCCAGGCCCAAACGTGTGATTGTTTTCATCTTCGGAAATGCTCCTCCGCCATTGCCCAGGGCAATTGCGGTGCGTAGGGCTACCTGCCGGGTTTCTGGTAAATCGAATCCAAAAAAAGCTTTTTCCCAGGCTTGGCACACTGACATTGAGAAATCATCGCCAATAATTCCGTCAGCTTCGGTCATGCGTTGCTGGTCGGCATGTACGTAGATGGTGGCGCTGCTGGCGTTGAGCCACACCGCCGGGGGCCGGTCGGCGGCCGCGATGGCTTGGCCCAGCACTCGGGTGCTTGCCACCCGCGAGCGAAGGATTTCGGCCCGGTTCGCTTCGGTGTAGCGGCAGTCTACGGATTTGCCCGTGAGGTTGATCACCACGTCGGCTTCTTCTACTTCGGCAATCCATTCTCCTAAACTTTCGCCGTTCCAGTACCGGTGATTTTCGGCCCGCGGATTTCGCGTGAGGATAGTCACCTGATCCTTGCGTTGCTGGAAGTAAGCCTCCAGCGACTGCCCTAAAAAACCGGTTCCTCCGGCAATCAGTAGCTTTTTCATACAAGTGAAATTAACATCAGTCCTAAAACCACCGTGCGGAACGCTACCCACGAGCCGGTCATCGCCAATGATAGTTCCAGCAGACGGCACCGTCTCAGGTGCTCTAAGAGCATACAACTTACCACCAGCGCAAAATACCCGAGCAGCACCAGGGGCGATACGCTCATCCAAGTGCTGAGCAACAGCAGGGGCAATAACACGATGGCTCCGCCCAACGAAACCGTCGACATATTCCCCAGGTAGGCCAGCGACTTTCTCGGGTCAACTGCTAAAATGGCCGCGCCTTGCCACAAAACTTGTCCGAAGCAGACGGCATATTCGCGCCAGGAACTGGGCACTAAACCCCACTCCGCGGTCATTAGCGCAGCGTAGCGGTTGAGTACCAGTCCGGTGAATAGGGCAACCAAAAGGATGTACAGCCAACGGTAGGTTGAGTGAACCGGCGGAGTGCAGTTGCGCAGACCCGGTTGAGGTGCGGCCGGATAGATCACTTTTCGATTATAAGAAATGAAGCGGTACAAGACGCGAAGCGGAACTTAGAGCCAGCACCGGTGGAGCAGTCGGTTTAGCCCGGGTCTTCTGTGCGTCACAATGGCGATCATCGCGTCGATGCCGTAGACGGTTTGGGCGGTGGTCGCGTCGAACAGGGCAATTTCGCTGCGAGCCCGGTTCATGTCTATCTGGTGCGCCAGCGCTTCGTCGGCCTGCTGGTAGGGACGCACCGTTTGGGCATCAACCATTCCAAACTTGGTGAAACCAGCCCCGTAGGCAGCGCACATGGGACAATCTTGATCAATTAACAGTTTATTATTTTTTAACATAATTAAAGTTTTAGAAATTAATGAAAGTTTGGGTCAAATTTTTTTAGCGCATCATTTTGATCATTTTCTTGAAGAAGGTGTTATCGTTGAGTTTGAGCAGCAACTCAGAAAGCTGGTCCATCTGACTAACAAAGTCGTGCAGGTCGTTGATAACCTTTTTAAAGTGAGCCACCTCCTCCTCGGTGCCTTCCAGCGAAGCCTGTTTTAACTCAAGAATAAGGGCCTGTACCGGTTGCAGCTCCCGCTCTTTGCGCTCGCGCGCGATGTTCTGGGCCACACTCCAGATGTCGTAGTTGGCCGAAAAAAATTCTTTGCGCTCGCCCAGTTTACTCTGCTTGCTCACCAGTCGCCAGTTGACCAACTCCCGCAGGTTGATGTTTACGTTGCCCCGCGACAGTTGGGTGGCTTCCATCACCTCTTCGGTGCTCAGCGCCGTGGCACTCGTGAGCAGCAGCGCGTGAATCTGCGCCATAGAGCGCGAAATCCCCCAGGCACTTCCCAGCGATCCCCAGGTCTGAATAAATTCGGTTTTGGCGTCTTCTAATCTCATATAACAAAGCTAAACAAACATTTTCAAACTTTCAATAATTATTGAAAGTTTTGATAACTTCTTTTGTTGATTGCGCTACAATGGCTTGGTTATCAATAAGTTAAAAAGAATATTGGCTGAGACTAGCCGTATCTGCCCGGTTGTTCTTCAGTCAGTGGCGCAAAGTTTCCTGGACAAAGCACGGCGAGCGAACGGATGATAAACCCCTTACCTGCTTTCTTACAAATATGGAATCCTATTCCATATTTGTAAGAAGTAGCTCGACCCACTACGTCGCCCGGAGAAAAGCAGAAGGATTTGGGCGGGACGAACGCTGACTCGCCCCGGATTTGTTAATATTGCGATAATCGTATTCGCCCATGCAACCCCTCACCTCCCCATCCGCCCCTCCCGAGTCTGTCTCGGGCATTGTGAAGCGGGTAACGTTCCACAGTGTGGAAACCGGCTGGTCGGTGCTCAAGATCACTCCCTTCGATAAGCCGCAGGAGGAAGTGGCCGTCACGGTGCACCAGTCCAAAGTATTTGCCGGGGCCACCATGGACTTCTACGGGCAGTGGGTGAACCACCCTACCTACGGGCGGCAGTTTAAGGCCCAGCGGGTGGAAGAGCAAAAGCCCGCCTCAGCGCACGCGCTGGAAAAGTACCTGGGCTCCGGGCTTATTAAGGGCGTAGGGCCCAAAACCGCCCGCAAGATCGTGAAGCACTTCGGCAAAGATACGATGGCGGTGTTCGAGCAGGACATCGATCAACTCACCGCGGTGGAGGGCATCGCCGAGCGCAAGCTGGTGTCTATCGCCCGCGCCTGGAAAGAGCACCAGCACATCCGCGAGGTGATGATGTTTCTGCAGTCGCACGGCATTAGCACCCTGTTTGCCGTCAAAATCTTTAAGACCTACGGTCAGGAAGCCATTCGCATCGTGGAGGCCAACCCGTACCGGCTGGCGCAGGACATCTACGGCATCGGCTTTTTGTCGGCCGACCGGGTGGCGCTGAGCATGGGGCTGGCCCAAGACGCTACCGAGCGCATCCAGGCGGGCATCAGCCACGTGCTGCAGAGCGCCCGCGAGGAGGGCCACTGCTACCTGACGCAGGCGCAAATTGTGGAGCAAACCAAAAGCCTGCTGTCGATTGGCAGCGAAGAGCGCATTCTACACGAACTGGCTACGCTGACCCAGGCTGACGAACTCAAAACCCGCCGCCTGCGGCAGAACGACAAGAAGATCACCGCCTACTACGCCCCCTCGTTGTACCACGACGAAACCTACGTGGCCCAGCGGGCGCAGCAGCTGGTGCGCACCGGCCTGTCGAGTCCGCCGTCGGAGCAACGCATTCGGGCGTGGGTGAGTCGCTACTGCACCAAGCACGAACTGCAACTGAGCGACGAGCAGCAAGACGCCGTGCGGCGCACGGTGAGCGAGCCGCTGAGCATCCTCACCGGCGGACCGGGCTGCGGCAAAACCACCACCACCCGCGTGATTGTGGCCCTGCTGCGCGCCATGAAAAAGGAGGTGCTGCTGGCCGCCCCCACCGGGCGGGCTGCCCAACGGATGGGCGAGGTGATCGGCCAGGAAGCCAAAACGCTGCACCGCTTGCTCGACTGGAACCCCGCCTACGGGGGCTTTCGCCACAACGAAGAGGTGCCCCTGGCGGGCGACTTCCTGATCGTCGACGAGACCTCGATGCTCGATATTCACCTGGCGGCCTCGCTGTTTCGGGCCATCCCCGACGGGGCGCAGGTGCTGCTCATCGGCGACGCCGACCAGTTACCCTCGGTGGGAGCGGGCAACGTGCTGCAGGATTTAATTGGCTCGCACACCGTACCCGTGGCGCGGCTCACCCAGGTGTTTAGGCAGGCGCAGCAATCGCAGATCATTCGCTATGCCCACCAGATCAACGCCGGGCAGGTGCCCGAGGTGGGTTCGCCCTTCCGCACCCCTGACCTGTGGCAGCAGCACGACTGCCTGTTTGTGGACTCCGAAGAAGCCACTCAGGAGCAGTTGCGCTTCATCCGACGCATCAAGCGTATGGCCGACCACCTGCCCGACCTGGAGGCCAGCCTACTGGAAGAGCCCAACGAAACCGCCGAAGCTTACCTGGCGCGGCAGCCGCTGGCCATTCCGGAGAAGTTCAAACACGTGGATATCAACGAACTGGCGGTGGCCGAGCAGCACAGCGAAGAACTGAAGGCCGTGCTACAGCGGGTGCACCCCTTCTCGTCGCTGCACTGGGGCTACTCGGCGGTGGCGATGGTGGAGAAGCTCTACCGTGAGATCATCCCGAAGTACTACGGAGCCGATACTGAAGTACAGATTTTGAGTCCGATGACCAAGGGCAGCCTGGGCAC
Source organism: Cyclobacteriaceae bacterium (assembly GCA_965217305.1). Classification (GTDB taxonomy): domain Bacteria; phylum Bacteroidota; class Bacteroidia; order Cytophagales; family Cyclobacteriaceae; genus Tunicatimonas. The sequence goes on along the minus strand of CBDCHN010000011.1, from coordinate 599,172 downwards.
CCATCACCTCAACGACACCATCCAGCAGGCGGTGAATCCAGCGCAGGCGGGCAAGGCGCAGTTGCAGATCGGCGGGCGGCTGTTTCGCGAGGGCGACCGGGTGATTCAGCGGCGCAATAACTACACACTTAACGTATTCAACGGCGATATTGGCCGGATCATCCGGCTGGACAACGAGAGCATGAGCGGGGTGGTGGCCTTCGCCGACGATAAGGAAGTGGCCTACGAGCGTGAGCACCTGCCCGAACTGGAGCTGGCTTACGCCATCACCATTCACAAGTCACAGGGTAGCGAGTTTGGCGCGGTAATTTTGCCGTTGCTGCCCCAGCACTTCACCATGCTGTACCGCAACCTGATCTACACCGGCCTCACGCGGGCCCGCAAAGTGGCGGTACTGGTGGGCAGTCGCTGGGCGCTGCGCCGGGCGGTAGACCAGCAGAACACCGCGTTGCGGCAAACGGCGCTAAAGGAGTTGCTGCGACCGTAAGCCAGTGGTTGGGTACGCTAGTCTGGCGAAGAAGAAACCCGAGGATTGAATTGAAAAACCAGTAACCACTCGCTATATTGAACAATGGAAACGTTCACCCTCAAGCTGCCGAAGCAGTGGTCGCTCACCGATGATGCGTTCTACGACTTCTGTCAGGAGAACGACGCGGTGCGAATGGAAAGAAGCGCTCACGGAGAAATACTTATCATGTCACCCACCGGCGGAATCACCGGCAAGCACAACAAGAACGTTTTGTACGAACTGGAAACGTGGAACCGTAAATATCAACTAGGAGAAACCTTTGATTCATCCACCGGCTTCAAGCTACCCAACGGCGCCACGCGCTCGCCGGATGCTTGCTGGATAGAACAATCGCGCTGGGACAGTTTGAGCGCTGAACAGCAAAAGAAGTTTCCGCCCCTGTGCCCTGATTTTGTGGTAGAACTGATCTCAGAATCCGATAGCCTGGTTGCTGCTCAGCAGAAGATGGAAGAATGGGTAGAGAACGGAGTGCGTTTGGGTTGGTTGTTTCAGCCAATTACGGAAGACTTGTTTATCTACCGACCCGGACAAGCCGTCGAGCGGCATCAGGGCTTTCAACGGACCGTCTCGGGTGAGGACATCCTGCCGAACTTTACGTTTGATCTCCGGTGGTTGCGGTGAGATGATACTTTCACTGGCGCTCAATTCACGTCAAACAGTACCCGTGCTTGAACGAATACTCCTTCTGCCCCATAGCGCTCCCCGCCTAGCCCTATACCAAACGATATGAGTTCATAACTAACGCGCGAGGCGGCCGGAACTAGCCGAAAGCCCGCCAGCCCGTTTACTGCCAAGTGCACACGGCTAACGTATTCTGAAGACTGGCGTCCCGGGTCTCCTCCCGTGCCGAGCAGCCCTGCACGGTGGTTACCAATAAGGCCGGCCCCTATCATCACCGAGAAGGCTCCGGCCGCTAGTACATCAGCATTCAGATTTACTTTTAGGCTGGTAGAGTTTAGGAAAGCGTCCGGCACATCTTGGGTAAGGCGGTTGGTATAGGAAGCAAAGTTTAGGCTTGGCACCAGCCGGAGCCAGGGTTTTCCCAGTGTACGCTGGTAACCAATACCAACAGCTAGTCCAATCTGACCAACGACCACGCCATCGTTAACAGCACCCATACCCACCGAACCGAACAGCGCGTGTGGCGAACGTTCTTGGGCAAAGGACGGAAGGCTGATTAGGAAAAGCAGCGACGTGGCGAGCAACGTTCTCTTCATGGTTTCAATTTCGGTAGTGTTTATTCTGCCACCGTGCCCCGCCCCTGCGCCCCCGGTAAATCCTTCACCGTGCTAGCGTAAAGCGCGTTGAAGATCAGTTTATAAGTGCCTCGTGGTTGGCCCCGAAACTGCGGGCGGAAGCCGAACAGCATCACCTGCCCCTCGCCTAGTTTCACCTGGGCCACCGCTCCCTTGCGTCCAATGTGCTTCTTGGCTCCTACTTCCCAGCCGCTCATCAGCAAGTCTTCATCCGCGTAACGCGCCACCATCGTCACCGGCGGAGGCGGGGTTTTCTTGATCTCCTCGGTGCCCCCCTCTCCCTTCCGGTCTTGCTTCACCGCCTCGAAGGCGCGGCTGCGCGAAAACGACGCGGCCACGGTATCGGCCATGCCGTGGGCCAGCGGGTGCTGCGTATCCACCACGGTGCGAATAAGTGAGCCAGGAATGAAAAACGACTTACTCGGCACATCATGAACCACATTTCGCACCGGCAGTCCAAACTGCTCAATGGCAAAGTCGCTGGCTTCGTCAAAGGCAATCAGCGTGCCGCCCCCTTTCACGTAGGTTGCTAGCGTCAGCGCCCCTTCCAATCCCAGCCCGCCGGTGTAGGGTTCGGGCATGGCCGATAGGGGGTGCCCGTGTAACATCCGGTGCAGCGATTGGTCGGGCAGGATGATGGCGTGGTACGCCGACAGGTCAAGGGCGCGAATGTCAGCATCGTGCAGAGTATCGTAGTCAAAATTGTACTCGTCGAGCAGCCAGCGCGTCCAGCCTTCGTCCATGTTGGCTACCCACGATTTATACAATCCGATGCGGGGGCGCTGCAGGGTATGCAAAGCGCCCCGGGGTGCCCGACGCAGTCCGGCAAAGGTCAGTCCAAGCGAATCGGCTAGCGTTTGCAGTTGCTCCGGGCGAACGCTTTCGCGCTCAATAACGATAGAACCGGCCGGATACTTTTCTTCGTCCGCCCCCAGCCAGTGCACCTTGGCTCCTTCCGCCAGCAATGTGTTGACAGCCTTCGCCGACGCATTGTCGTTCGGCGAAAGCACGTAACCGTAGTCGGCCTGCCGGGCCACCATCCCGGCCGGAGGCGCTACCGGGGCCGTTACCGGCGAAGCCTCTGTCTGAAACTCCCCGTGCACCGTGTCCACCCGCACGCCCATCTGCAGGGGCAATGTCCACCCCGCCAGGTCGTAGGGTGTCTTCGGCGGGCCACCCGGATATTGTTTTAAGTCAGGATACTCCTGCTTCTCGAGCAAATCTTTCAGGTAGGGACGAAACGCCTGCGCGCCGTAGAGCACAAACGTACCCGCTTCGTACGACTGTCCGTTTGCTTTAAATGCCTGCTCGGCCCGGTGCACCTCCACGCCGCCCTGTTGCAAAATGTTGATCAGGTTGTAGGCTTCGCCCCGGTCGTGCTGCGCGGGCGGCACCAGGTAGGCCGTCACGTCATCCGCTCGCTCGATGGCATCGCGACCCATGCGGTACATGCCGTAGAGCCATTTTTCGCGCCGGTCGGCCCCAATGCTGAGCGTGGCCAGCGCGGCGGTGAGCATGTAGTCTACCGCATCGCGGAAGTGCGACTCGCCGCCCCGCCAGGGATCAGGGTAGTTGATCGCCGTGCCGTCGGTGGCAATGCCGTTACCGATGGTTTTGGGCAGCGAATCGGGGGCGTAGTAGCGGGGCGTAGGCGTGGCGTGGGCCGTCTCGGTGAGGATACCCACCTGGTTATGAAAGTAGGGCGCGGTGCGCAGTCCGCCGTTCCACCACATGGTGAAGGTGACGTCCGACACCACGCCGGGCATGCCCTCCATGGCGAAGCGCGTCGCCATTTCGCTGCCCACCAGGTTCACCCCGTTCACCACGCCCGGATGGATGTGGGGGTTAACGGGCGCCGAGAAGGGCGGAATAAAGATGCGGGCCCAGCGCGGGGCGGTCTGGTGCTGGTTGTGCACAATCTGCGGATACCACTCGTTGAAAAGTAGATTAGTAACCGCCCGGGTTTCGGGCTGGGTGTTCATAAACCAGTCGCGGTTGTCGTCGTGCCCCACGTAGTGGTGGTAGAGCACCGGCGGGTTCGTCGTTTCAAAGGGAGTGCCCCGCTGCTGTCGGTACCAATTGGCCACAATGTCGAGTCCGTCGGGGTTGATGTTGGGCATGAGCATAAAGATCACGTTGTCGCGAATCTTCTGCATCTCGGCCGTCTCTTCGGTGGCCACCCGGTAGGCCAGCTCGGGGGGGAATTGCGTAGCGGCCTTTTCGGTAGAGTGAATACCACCGTCGATCCACACAATGGCTTTGCCCTCCTGCGCTAGTTGCTTCGCTTCTTCATCGGTGATCCGCGCCCGCGCCAGCTGGCCGCTGATCGTTTTCCAGCGGTCAAGCTGTCGTAGGTTTTCTTCGCTGGAGATAAAGAGCACGTAGAGGGGTTTGCCCAGCACCGAGGTGCCAATTTGCTGCATCCGCACCCGCTCACTGGCCGAATCCAGTTGCGTCAGATAATCAACGATCTGCGGGTAGTCGGCAATTTGGTAGTCTTCGCCCATCCGAAAGCCGATCACCGCTTCGGGGGTAGGTACTTGGGCTGCTGCCGGAAATAGGGGACCGATCAGCATCAGGATGATCAATGACGTGACCTTCATAGATACGAAAGATTAACCAAACGCACGTTAATTGCGGTAGGGTGATGATTTGCATCGTAGGGTCGGGTCGCGACCCGACCCTACGATGCAAAACCGATTTTCATCTGGCCCGAAGACGCCGGTTGGCTGTGCGGAATGTCCAGGGTGAAACAGGTGCCCTGTCCCACGGCCGACGAGACGGTGATCGTGCCACCCATCTGTTCTACGGTATCCTTCACCAGATACAGGCCCAGGCCCGAACCCGTTCCTTGTTCTGAAGCCCGGTAGAACATGGTAAAAATCTTGTCGTGGTGCACCGGATCAATGCCCTGCCCGTTGTCGCGCACCTGGATGTGGGCTTTGCTGGGCGTGACCTTCACCTCCACTTGCACAAACCCGTCGCGGCGGTGCGTGCTGCTGTACTTGTAGGCGTTGCTAACCAGGTTTTCCAGCACCCGGTTGAGCCGGTGTTTGTCTGAGTAAAACTCGTGGGTTTGGTGAATGGTGATCGTCTTCTCAATGGCTTCGGCGTGCTCCATATGCTCCAAACTTTCCAGCACGTCGGCCACCATCTCCTGGAAGTCAATCTTCTCGTGCCGCACGGCTTCACTCACGTTCTTGGCGTAGTCGACGATGTCCCGAATCAGATCGTTGAGCCGATGGATGCTTTTTTCCATCATCTGCAAATAAGCCTCCCGCTCCTCTTCCTGCTGTTCCATGCGCAGAATATCGATCAAACCCAGCACCGAAGCCAGCGGAGCCTTCAGGTCGTGCGTGGCCCGGTAGGTGAACAGCTCCAGGCGGTGGTTTTCCTGTTCCAAGTCTTCGGTTTGCTCCCGCAGCGATTGTTCCAGCTCCTTCTGAGCGCTGATATCCACCAGGCACACCAGAAAGTAACGCTTGCCCTGGGCATCTTGGTGCATCTGGGCGTTGGCCAGCAGCCACACCGGCTCGTAGTGCGCGTGCTCGACAAGCACCTCCTGGTTGGTGAGCAGGGTGTTTTTTTGCAGCAAACGAATGAGCGACATGCGCTGGGAGGTGCCGCGGCTCAGCACCACCACTTCGCGGTCGAGCACCGAGGTGGTGGTTAGGCCGAGCAGTTTCTTCGCGTTGCTGTCCACGGTGATCAGCTCACCGTCCAACGTGCACTGCAGCATGCCCACCTCACCGCAGGCCTTCACTTCCGAGACTTCTTGCGAAAGTTTGGGAGCCGATTGACCTTCCTTGTCGATGGCAATTAGGCTGAGCAACCGGAAGGACTGGTCTTCGCCGGGCAGTTCCTCCAGGGTTTGGTGCACGTAGCGCGCGGTGCCGTCCTTGCGCTGAATGTAGCGGAAGGCCTGGTCGGTGTCGCCCTTCACAAATTTCTGGTACGACAGCCGAGCCTGATCCAGATACTGTTCGGGCAATAGCACCGAAGCGGGCTGCCCCAGCAGTTCGTCGGGCGCGTAGCCGTATAGCTGACAAAATGTGTCGTTGACTTCTACAAATCTGTTGTGATAGTTGAGAATAGCCAGCCCGATGTGCCTCGATTGAACCACGTGGTTGCCTAGGGTAGTAGTAGATGTCATCGGAGCGCTTAGTGATAAGGTTAGTTTGCTAGTGACGGCAGTCAGGAGCCACGCGCCGATAGCGTTGTAGGCTACGAATATAGCCAAGCTTCTCCAAATTTTTAAACTGACTTCCCAAGATTTTGGGTTGAACGACAGGAAACGGCACCTTCCAATGAGCGCAAGTGCTGGGCAATCAATTGGTTAGTGTCAATGTAATAAATTATCGCTTTAGTGAAAAAAAATAGTTTGAGAAACACGTGTAATTTACGGCAAAAATGCGTACGTCAGCCCTTCGGTTTTTTGTAGAGCGGCACGGTGCTGCACGGCTCGCCGTACATGATGCTGGCCGCCACCGGACGAAGCAGTCGGGTAATTTCGGTGTAGGCGAAGGGAGAAACAGCCCGATTGCCGCATCCTTTCACCACCACTTTAGCGTCCTGAAACTGGGTGATATCCACCCGCTGCAGGGCCTCTTGAAATAGCACCGCCTCCAGGGTGTCCAGCGACCCGAAGACCACGCGGCGGGCGTAGGGTTCTAGTTTGATCGTGAGTAGCATGTAGGCCCAGGTAGGCACGATTGCGTTGGCCGAGCAGGTGAGGGCCACGTACTTCCCGTGGTACTGTGCCCAGTCGTGTTGCTTCACAAACGCCCGAAAGTCGCGCTCGCGCAGGATCATGCCCTGAAACAAATTGTCTTTCAGATCGTAGACCACCCGTTTTCCCTCCGGGTAATAGTCTTCCAAATCGAAAGTGATTAGACCGCTTTGCGCCACGCGGTTGACGATGGGTTCCGATAAGTCATTCATACTTTATGATACGCGCTGAACCCTTAATCGGTTCACTTCTTTGCCAGCTCACTTTTTCCGAGGCTGTGTCGTATAGAACGCCTTGCCGTAGTGCGGCACCGAATAGGCCAGGTCTTCAAATTCTTGTCGGGCAAACTTGGCCTGGGCCAGCTCACCCACCCAGCGGGCCGAGGGTTGCACGCCGGGCAGAAAGTGGGCGTGCGGCGAAATGCCCACCACCGGAGCGCACTTGTCGCTGCCGTCGCCGAAGAACCACACCTCGTGCTGGGCCAGTTGCTCCTGAAACGACTGCTGGTCGATCACCAACGCCTGCGTGGGCAGCAACGCATTGCCTTCGGCATCTTCCAATCGACAAAACACCTCCATGCGGCGGGCGTCGATCAGGGGGCAGAGCCACGCGCGGTGCGGATTGGCCCGGTTCACTCCGTAGGCCATCGCCTGCAGGGTGTCTACCCCGATCAACGGAATATCCAGCGCGTAGCACCAGCCCTTGGCGGCAGCCGCCCCGATGCGCAGTCCGGTGTAAGAACCCGGCCCCATCGACACCGCCACGGCCGACAGCTCCTCACGGGTCACGTCGGCGTAGTCTAGCAGATGGTCTACCAGCAGATGTAACAGTGAAGAGTGCGACTTCTCAAGGTGTACCTCCTGCAACCCCAGCAGCACTCCATCACGGTGCAGGGCTACCGAGCAGGTAGGAGTGGCGGTTTCTACGCTGAGGATGGTAGGCATGGTTGTAGATGCTGGAAGATTTTCTGGGTAGCAAGATGCTGGATACTGGATATTGGATGGATTTTCTGAGTGGCAAGATGCTGGATATTGGATATTAAAAACAAGTTGCGCAAATTCCAGCAACCAGCAACCAGCAACCAGCCTGTTGCAAATCAAAGAAATCCTGCTAAACTTTAGGCGATTGGTCATCTGATTTCTTTATGTTTACCACCGAAGCCCTACACGAAAAGTTCCTGGCCTGCGGCAGCGTATCCACCGATACGCGCAGCATTGCCGAGGGAAGTATATTCTTTGCCCTAAAGGGCGACCGCTTCAATGGCAACGCGTTTGCTCGGCAGGCGCTGGAGAACGGAGCCGCCTACGCCGTGATCGACGAGCTAGAGCATCAGCACAATGATCGCTGTTTGCTGGTAGACGATGCGCTTGTTGCCCTGCAGAACCTAGCCCACCACCACCGCATGACGCTCAACATTCCGGTCATCGGCATCAACGGCACCAACGGGAAAACCACCACTAAGGAGCTGCTGCACGCGGTTCTGAGTCAGAAATACCAAACCCTGGCCACCCGCGGCAACCTCAACAACCACATCGGGGTGCCGCTCACCCTACTGCAACTCACCGCCGAAACCGAGATTGCCATTATCGAACTGGGGGCCAATCACGTGGGAGAAATTGCGGCGCTGTGTCGGATTGCGCACCCCACGCACGGCCTCACCACCAATATCGGCAAGGCCCACCTGGAAGGTTTCGGCGGACTGGAAGGCGCGATCCGGGGCGAGAGCGAGCAGTACGACTACCTACGCAAAACCGGCGGCACGGTATTTATCAACTCACAAGACCCGCTGCTGCACAACATGGGAAAACGCTTTACCCAACCGCACTACTATCCCGCGCCGGGCGATTACTTTACCTGCACCCTGCTATCGGCCGACCCGTTTGTGGTGTACCAAGCGGAAGGCGGTGCGCCGGTAGAAACGCAGCTGGTGGGAGCCTACAACTTCGAGAACATTGCCGCCGCCCGGTGCATCGGCAAGTACTTCGATGTGCCCGCGGAGGCGGCCGACGAGGCGGTCCGCTCCTACCAACCGGCCAATAAACGGTCGCAGGTGGTGCGGCAGGGCACTAACACGATCATCTTAGATGCTTACAACGCCAACCCCGACTCGATGCAGGCGGCCATTCGCAACCTGGAAGCGATGCAAGCGACGCAAAAGGCGGTAATTTTGGGCGATATGTACGAGTTGGGCGATACAGCAGAAGTGGAGCACCGCGCCCTGGGCGAATTGTTGGCTCCGGGAAGCATTCAGCGGGTGCTATTTTGCGGCGAACTGATGCAGGTAGCGCATGAGGCGTGTCCGCAAAGCACCTATTTCTCGAACAAAGCAGATTTAGAAGCCCACCTGCGGCAGCACCCGATTAAGGACAGTACCGTGCTGATCAAGGGTTCGCGGGGCATGGCGATGGAAACGGTGGTAGAGCTTTTGTAACTTCTTAATTTTCCCGATGGATACTTGTCAGATACTCACTTTCCTCCAGCAACTTCAGGCCAACAACCATAAGGAATGGATGGATACGCACCGCGACGACTACCAAACCGCCCGGGCATCGTTTGTCGAGCTCATCGCGTACTTGCTACACGGTTTGGAGGCCGAAGATGAGGGGATGCGGGGGTTAGACCCTAAGAAGTGCCTCTTCCGCCTCAACCGCGACATTCGCTTCTCGAAGGACAAGTCGCCTTACAAAATCAACTTCGGGGCGGCACTGTCCGAAGGGGGGCGCAAATCAGGAAACGCGGCCTACTACCTGCATCTGCAGCCCCACGACGAGTCGTTTATCGGCGGAGGCATTTACCAACCGCCCAAGGAGGCGCTGGCTAAGGTACGCCAGGAAATCGACTACAACGCATCGGAACTGCGCACCATCGCCTCGGCCTCGGACTTTAAGCAATGCTTTGGCGAAATTCAGGGCGACTCCCTCAAGCGCCCCCCGAAGGGCTACGACCCTGACCATCCCTACATTGCCCTGCTCAAACTCAAAGACTACATCGTGCTACGCAAGCTCACCGACCAAGAAGTGACCGACGCGCAGTTTCCCGAGCAGGCGCTTACGATCTTTAAGACGATGATTCCGTTCGTGCACTACCTCAACGTGGCGGTGAGCTAACCTCACAATCCCCCTTTGGTTGGTGTCTTCACCAACCATGCCCGCCCCCTAACTTAGTTTGTTTTCCAGGGCCTCCTGCGCCTGCAACAGGTGCCGCTCGGTGTGGGCCAACATTATTCGAAAGCAGTCGCCTAGTTTGAACCGCAGGATCGGGCCGATGGCCGAGGCCACCTTCACCCGGTTCCAGTTGAGCGGAGCGGCTTGGGCAAGCAGTTCTGCCAGATGCGTGTGGTGCCGAAAAAAGGCGGCAAACACCGGTTCGGCTGGTTTGTTGTCGGTCTTGGGCGTCATTTTCTTAAAGGTCTTAACCTTCATCCGGCGCTCGCCCTGCTGCGGGCGGAGGCTCGCGATCATCATCTTTCCGAAAAAGCCCGGTGAATAGGTCAACTCGGTGCTGGCCGCCCCGTCTCGCACTGCTGCTTCCACCCGTGGCAGGTAGTCATCGTAGAACAGGTTCATGTGCTCCACGCAATCCAGGGCGCTCCACGCGTCGGGCCGGGGGTGGTGACGCAGGGCGTTGGCGGGTTGCTGTTGAAGCTGGCGAACCTGGTGGCTGGCTTCGTCGATCTCGTGCTGCACTTGCTGCAGCACTTTGGCTTTCTGGAGTTTCATTAAATCAACTTATGGCGGCTTAACGTAGCGAATTCGGAGTAAACGATCAAGTTGTCAACGTATTTGCTTCACCATTTCCGGCTCACTTATAAAACGGCTAATCTCATTTATCGCTTCTTGCGCTTTCTCTTCCGGCACGAAGTGCCCACAGTCTAACTTCCGAACTGTTGCCTCTGGCCACCGGGCTTTCCACTGATTCAGATATTTGGGGGTAATAAACGTGTCTTTCATCCCCCAAAGAATCAACTGAGGCTTATCGCCTAACGCATCTAACTTGTCTCCTTGTTGCCGGTACCAGCCAGACGAGCCGACCAGTGACTGAGCAAGCTTGAGCAGCGATTGCCGCGACGTTCTGTCGGGAAACGGTTGGATGTAGTGCCTATGAATTTGTTTGGTTAGCTTTTTCTTGTCGGCAAAGCCCTTCTTCAAAAGCACTTTTGGTGAAAAGTTCATGCGCAGGTACAAAAATTTGCCCAAGGGACTGTTGATGACTCGATCCACTTTTTGAGCAGCCGGTTCGTGCTTCGTTTCCCACAACCAGGTATTGAACAGCACGATTCGCTTCACTCGATCCGGATTCTCAACGGCCCAGCCGAGACCGATGGGCCCGCCGAAGTCGTGCACCACCAGGGTGATGTTTCTCAAGTCTAACTTTTTAACCAATGTCGACAGATTCTGAGCGTGGGCTTGCGGGGTGCCTTCCGAATTTCCGGGTTTGTCGGATAAGCCAAACCCCAGATGGTCTACGGCAACGCAGCGATGACCGCGCGCGAGCTTTCTGATGAAGTTACGAAACAAAAACGACCAGGTGGGGGTGCCGTGTACAAAGAGAATGACCTCGCCCTTGCCTTCATCCAGATAATGCATACGGCCGGTAGGCAGTTGCACATAGTTGCTTCTGAAGGGATACAAACTGGCATTTAACCATTTTTGAGTTTGAGAAGAAGGTTTCATGATCGATTGATGTGGTGAACAATTGATTATGAAACAAAGGTCACTCAACGGGAGCTATTCTTTCTTGGTCTGTACCAAGATGCTATATTTTCACACTGCCGAGTAGTTTGCTAAGGTTGGTGGCATCAATGCGCAGGTACGAGGCCAAGTCTTTTTGCGAAACCATGTTCAGCAAATGGGGACTTCGGGCAGCAAAGGCGCGGAAGCGAGTTTCAATGTCAAAGGCCATCAGTTCGTAATAGCGCTGCATCATGCCCACCAAAAACACCTCGGTCGCTCGGCGAAACAACGTCTCAATCGGGCGGTGCTGCTGCATTAGTTGCTGGTGCTGGTCGTACGAAAGCCGCAGAAACCGGCTGTCGGTGATGGTTTCCAAGTAGTAGGTTGATGGCGATTGGGTAAGAAACGAATCGATGATGCCACTGAAGGAGGGGGGATAGGTGAACGCAACGATGTGTTGTTTGCGTCCTTCAAGGCAGAATGCCTTCTGAATTCCTTCTTGCACGTAATACATATAGCGCTCGGTTTGCCCTGCGGCGGTCATAACGGTTTTCTTAGGCACTTCGTAGGGCTTCCAGTGAGCGAGGTAGGCTTCTAGCGTGGCGTCACCTACCGGATGAATCTGGTTTAGAAATTCCTTCATACGCGTTTCGTTCGTATAAAGATACGGCCTGCGGTTGGCAAATGCGGCCTCGCAACAAACTATTCTGTTCGGAAACGGCTTTTATAGCATACCGTCTTTCTCTACATGACCTTCTTCGATAAAATCTCGCGCAAGCTGTTCCCCGATGATAAATCCAAACCGGTGGTCGACGTGCACGAGGTGCTCAAACGGCCCGAGCGCGACCAGGTGGCCTACGAAGCCTGGCGAAATCAGCCGGAGTGCAAGGTGCTGATACAGGAGGTGGCGCAGGCCTATTACTACAAAAAGACCAACATCAGCAGCGAGCTGGCGGTACACCTGCTCAACACCGCCTACGCCAATGGCTTCGCCGTGTCGTACGCTCCACGCGTGTCCGTCAAAGAGTTTCAGCACTTGTTCGAGTTCTTTAAAGATCAGGTGATCCACATGGGCTACCGGGTAGTGAACGCCGACCGCCGCATCAAGGATAAGGCAACCTACGTGGAAACGATTGAAAAGTACTACCTGAAGCCCCCGTTGCACCGGGGAGACATCAAGGCAGGCAGCATTGATCAGTTGTACGGCAACGTGGCCGTAGAATATGTGCTCATCAATGATCGCCCCAGCTACATCAAGGTGCAAGCTAGCATCTATTCTGACCGGCTGTACCAGGATGCCCTACACTTCGACGACTTCGCCGACCGGCTGTTTGCCGCGCGGTAGCGCAGCGCAGCGGTCGGACGGCTCTCTTCAGCATCGCAAGAGCCGTCCGACCGCTGCGCGCTGCCGCTAAGGCAACGACAACCGCCGGACGATCAGCGAGTTTACTAGCTCGAAGAAGTGCAGGGGCTGTAGGGTGCGCCAGTTGGCAATCTGCAGACTGCCCCCGTAGTTCACGTACGAATCGATATTGTACTGCGTCATCTCGTCCAGCACGAAGTCGCGAAAGCCCACCAGGGCAATCCAGCCGTCCTCCACGTCCTCAAACCACTCTTCGTAGTAGCAATCATCGGAGCCGTGGAAGTTCAGGATGTTTTCGCCCACCATCACAAAGTGCCGAATGCCCTGCTGCGTCAGGTGGTCGATGATGTTGCGCTTCAGGTGCATAATGTCGTTGTTAAGTGCGTCGTTCCACTCCCCAATCAGCTCGATCACGCCGAAGCCCTTTTTGTAGTCGGCGTACAGAATTTTGATGTACAGCGTTTCGGATCCGATATAGTCCCAGGCGGGGTCAATGTAGTAGCCGTAGATGGTGTTGGTGTAGAGTTCGTAGTTATACTGCTTGCCGAAGTAGGGCGAGCGTTCGTCGGTGGCCACGTCGTAGTACTTATTCCAGCGGTGAAAGGGTTCTATCTGGTGCATATACCTGTTTGAGATGTCTAGTACACGACAAAAAGCGGCGAAAAATTGTTTCCGCGCGTTGTGGTTTTGTGCATCAGCAATCAGTAGCAGTACGGCAATTGCTTTTTGTTCTCGCTTGGGGTATCTTCCAATCTAATTGATAGTAACTAACCCTGATAGGCCGCCACCGCCCGCCGCACCGAACCGTGCGCCCGCAGCAGGCGCTCGGCTTCGGCTTGGTCAATGTTTAGTTCTTCCATCACCATGCGGGTGCCGCGCTCCACCAGTTTGTGGTTGCTCAGTTGCATGTCCACCATGCGGTTGCCCTGCACCCGGCCCAGCCCGATCATCGTGGCCGTTGACAACATGTTGAGCACTAGTTTCTGCGCCGTGCCCGCCTTCATCCGGGTGCTGCCCGTCACAAACTCGGGGCCCACCACCACCTGGATGGGAATCTCCACGGCGGCGGCCAGAGCGCTACCGGCATTGCAGGTGATGCAACCGGTGAGGATGCCCTGCTTCCGCGCTTCGGTCACTCCTCCGATCACGTAGGGCGTGCGGCCCGAGGCGGCAATGCCCACCAGCACGTCTTGGTCATTGATATTATACTCCTGCAAGTCTTGCCAGGCCTGCGCCGGATCGTCTTCGGCAAACTCCACCGCTTTTCGGATGGCCGCGTCGCCCCCCGCCATGATGCCCACCACCCAGTCGTGCGGCACCCCGTAGGTGGGCGGGCACTCCGAGGCGTCGACAATGCCCAGGCGACCGCTGGTGCCCGCCCCAATGTAGAACAGGCGTCCGCCCTGCTTCATGCGCGCCACGGTGCCCTGCACTAGCTTCTCGATCGGCGGGATGACTTTCGCCACCGCCTGGGCCACGGTTTGGTCTTCTTGGTTGATGCCTTCCAGCAGCTCCCGAACAGACATCTGCTCCAGGTGGTCGTAGTGCGAGGCGGATTCGGTGGTGGACATAAGGAGAAGATGAAGGTACGGGTGCGAAGAAGCAAAAAAAGGAACGTTTTGGCAACTCAGCAAGAAAAAGCGTCCGCCCTGACCCAAGGGTCCGACCGACGCTTCTCAACCGTAGTTCAAGATAATTGGGTTGCCCCCTCGGAAGCAAATCCGCTGACCTAAGGTTTTGCCCGGTGACGCAGGCGCATTTGGTCCTTGCTTTCAGGAGCGATGATACAACGTGAGCCCGGCAATGGGACTTTCCACGATGTTCTGCACGCTAAAGTCCAGGTCGTTGGCCACCTGCCGTAGCACGTTGCTGTAGTAGAAGGCAATGGAGCCGGTGAAGTGGACTTTATGCGTTTGATAATTTTCGTACGGACGCACGTTCTTCTCAAAAAACTGCCGGAAGCCTTCGTACATCATCCGCATGATGTAGGGGTGCTTCAGGTGATGAAAAGCAAACCGGGCGAAGCTGGCCAGGTAGGTATTGGCCTGCGGTTGCCGGTACACGTGGTCCAGCACCGCCTCGGTGGTGACAGCGTAGCGTTTGGCGAACTGGCTACGCAGCGGTTCGGGCATGTCGCGCTTCAGGTAGCGGTTGAGCAGTTCTTTGCCGATGTACGATCCGCTGCCCTCGTCGCCCAATACGTAGCCCAACGGCGGCACGTTGTCGGTGATCGTTTGGCCGTCGTACCGGCAGGAGTTGGCCCCGGTGCCCAGGATGCAGGCAATGCCCGCTTCATGACCGCACAACGCCCGCGCCGCCGCCAGCAGATCGCTTTCCACTTGTATCTGGGCAGCAGAGAAAATGCTTGCCAGGGCCTGAACCGCCGTTTGGTTGACCGACGGATTGGCGCACCCGGCTCCGTAGAAAAACACTTGCTCCACGGGTACGGTGATTTGAGGAAGCAGTTCCTGATCCAGCACCTGGGCTATCTCGTCGCTCGACTGGTGGTACGGGTTGAGTCCGGCCGTTTTGGCCTGATGAATCTTTCCGTGCGCATCAATGATACGCCAATCGGTTTTGGTGGAGCCACTGTCGGCAACTAGGATCATCGTTCTGCTAAAGTTTTGCGTATCTTGCAACCATCGGGCCAAGCCCCAGAAGGGGGAACGCTGCCGAAGGGCTTCTACCCTGCCAATACAACCGTAACCAACACCAAACTGATGAGAAAAACAAGTTTAACCGGACTACTGGTCCTCATACTCTATTACGCTGGCTACGGACAAGATACTGAGCAACCGGCGGAGCAGGAGGGGCAATCGTTGACCGAAGATAACTATACTATTCGCTATCCCGCGGAGTGGACGCTCGACCAGTCGCAACAGATGGGAACGCGATTTATTCTGTTAAGCCCGCTTTCCTCAGCCGAAGATCAGTTTAAGGAGAACGTCAACCTCATTGTGCAAGATTTATCGGCTTACGAATTGGATCTTGATCAGTACGTCGCCATTTCTGAAGACCAGATCAAAACGATGGTTAGCAACGCCAACATTTTGCTTAGCGAAAGGGGGGAAGAGAATGGCTTAGCGTTTCAAAAGATGGTCTACACGGGCCAGCAGGGCATCTACGATCTGAAGTTTGTGCAGCACTACTGGGTTGAGGACCAGAAAGCCTACGTGCTCACCTTCACCGCCGAAGCAGACCAGTTTGATGCTTCCCGACCTACCGGTGAGAAGATTTTAGACAGTTTCCGGATAGAATGAGTGCTTGGATCGACCACTACAACCTCTTATCCCGACTCACTCCGCGACGCGCCCACAACGCCGCCCGGGTGCTCACCAGCTACTACGCCTCGCGCGTTAGCGGACGACCCCACCACCGGGGGATGCCCATCAGTTTGTCCATCGAACCCACCACGGCCTGCAACCTGCGCTGCCCCGAGTGCCCCAGCGGCTTGCGCTCGTTTACCCGCCCCACCGGCAAGCTTAGCGACGCGCTGTTTGAGAAAATCATCGACGAGGTGCACGGCACACTGGTCTACCTGTTGTTTTACTTCCAGGGCGAGCCCTTTCTGCATCCGCAGTTGCTCCACTGGGTGCACTACGCCTCGCGCCGGGGCATCTACACCGCCACCTCCACCAACGCCCACTTCCTGACCGACGACACCGCCCGGCGAACGGTGGCATCGGGGCTGGATCGTTTGGTGATTTCTATCGACGGCACCACGCAGGAAACCTATCAGGCCTACCGGGTAGGGGGGAAGCTGGAAAAGGTGATCGAGGGCACCAAAAATGTCATTCGCTGGAAGAAAGCGTTGCGCTCGCGCACGCCCCACGTGGTGTTTCAGTTTTTGGTGGTGCGTCCCAACGAGCATCAGATCAGTGAAATACAGACCTGGGCCAAGCAACTGGGAGTGGACGCCGTAGGGTTGAAGACCGCCCAGATCTACGACTACGAGCAAGGCTCCGACTTGATTCCTACCTTAACAAAATATTCCCGCTATCGCCAAACGTCGGAAGGAACCTACGCTATCAAGAATCCGTTGCTGAACCACTGCTGGAAGATGTGGCACTCGGCGGTGATTACCTGGGACGGGCAGGTGGTGCCCTGCTGCTTCGACAAGGATGCGCACCATACGCTGGGCGACGTGAGTGAGCGTTCTTTCGCCGAGATTTGGCGAAGCGCCCCCTACCAGCGCTTCCGGCGAACGCTGCTGCGCTCTCGGAGCAAAATCGACATCTGTCAGAATTGTACGGAGGGAACGAAGGTGTGGGGGTGATTGCGTTGGTATCAATGCTAGACTAGCGAACTTGACAAGTCCCCTTTTTCCCGTATCTTCATCCTGACGCTACACCCAACGCACCGACACTATGAAATCACTGACCCCCTGGCTTGCCCTTTTGGCTTTCACTGCCTGCACCGCTGGTCTGAGCACTCCCCCCGCCGAAGAGAAACTCGCCAATGCAGCTCAGCACTTTTTGGATCTGCTAGACGATCCGCAACAATCGGCCGCCACGTATCCACTCGACGACGAGGAGCGCTACAACTGGCACTTCACCCCGCGCGAACGGCAGGGCGTTCCGCTCAAGAGCATGACCGAAGCGCAGCAGGCAGCGGCCCTGCAATTGATGCAACTGTGCCTGAGCGAAGCGGGCTACGAAACGGCGCAGAACATCCGCGAACTGGAACAAGTGTTGCGCTACGTAGAGAACCGTCCGCCGAACGACACCCGCCGCGATCCGATGAATTATTCGTTTACAATCTTTGGCGGGCCAACCACCGGGCAAGCCTGGGGCTGGCGCGTAGAGGGGCATCATCTGTCACTCAACTACACCGCCATCGACAACCGAATCGTCTCGGCTACTCCTACCTTTCTCGGGGCGAACCCCGGCAAGGTGCCGGTCGGACCCAAAAAGGGCTGGCGGGTGCTGCAACCCGAAGAAGACCTGGGACGCGAACTGGTGAAACTACTCAACGAGGAGCAACTTGGCCAGGCGATGATTGCCGAAGAGGCTTACCCTGAAATTGTGACAGATACCGAACGCTACGCCAAGATTGGTGAGCCAGCAGGTCTGCGCTACTCTGATATGTCTTCCGCGCAACAGGATAAGCTGGTGCAATTGCTGGAGTTATACTATAACGTGCACCGCGCCGAGGTGGCCGAAGCCGCCCTTACTCCCATCAAGAAAGACCTGGACAACGTCTATTTTGCCTGGGCCGGAGGGTTGGAGATGGGCGACCCGCACTACTACCGCCTGCACGGCCCCACCTTCGTGATTGAGTATGACAACACCCAAAACAACGCCAACCACATCCATACCATCGTGCGCGATCTGAAAAACGACTGGGGGGAAGATGTGCTGAAAGAGCATTATGAGGAGGTGCATCAGCGTTGAGGGTACGCAGCGCGCAGCGGTCAGACGGCTCTTGCGATGCAGAAGATAGCCGTCCGACCGCTGCCGCTGCGCCCCCGACCGAAACACCACCTTTCCCGAGATTCTTGCATCCGTAAGCTTCCGTAAAAACCGCATGAATAGTCTTATCGTCGGTCGGTACTTTTACTGACTCATTCAGACGATAAACTTATGACTGCTCAAATCGCTAAGCTGCTCCCCGCGGTAGCCTTTATTTTCCTTTTCGGCTGCCAAGACGATGAACAAGTTACCCAATCGGAACAGTCCGTTTCTATTGCGGGCTACGTGCAGAAAGGTCCCTTCATCAATGGCACCGCCATCACCATATCCGAACTGGACCAAAAGCTAGTGGCTACCGGCAAGAACTTCACCACGCAGATCATCGACAACAAAGGCGCGTTTAGCCTCAAAGACGTTAAGCTGCAATCCGATTTTGTGCAGTTAATCGCCGAAGGTTTTTACTTTGATGAAGTACGCGGCGAGAAGTCGGCCGCGTAACTCACCTTATTTGCTCTGGCGGATGTTTCAGACGCCAGCAGCGTGAACGTCAATTTGCTTTCGCACCTGGAAAAAGACCGGGTAACTTACCTGATGCAGGAAGAAGAAAAAAGCTTCACAACAGCCAAGCAGCAAGCCCAACGGGAAATTCTAGCCATCTTCGGCATCGAGAAAGCTGATATGATGGCCTCCGAACTACTTGATATCTCGCAAGATGGTGAAGACAATGCCATTCTGCTGGCAGTTTCGGCCATTTTGCAGGGGAATAACTCTGTCGCCGAACTTTCGGAGCTGCTGGCGAACTTTATCACCGATATTCGTGAAGATGGGGTACTGGATAGCGAAAGTACGCGAGATAAGATTCGCGTCAATGCTATGGCTTTGAGGTTGACTGACATCCGGCAGCACCTGGAAGTCCGCTACGAAGAACTGGGGGTGGATGCTACCATTCCTAACTTCGAGCAGTACGTAGATAGCGACGGGGACGGCTTTTTGAACAAAGATGAGGATGATACGCCGGATGACTTTACTTTTGAGGCGCAGGTGGATGTGGCGGTGGATACGCTGATGGTTTCTAATGAAATTACTATTAGCGGGTTGAAAGATGGGGGAAAATCAATCGCTCGTGTAGAAGGCGGAACGCTCATCGTGAACGACCAGAAGGTGACCGCCGACTCCATCCAAGTGGGCAACGGAGATCGTGTGAAGCTTGTTCTCCGCTCCAGCCCAGAGTATGCTACGCCTTCGGTAGCGAAGCTGACAATCAACACGCTTGCTCGTCAGTTTTCAGTGACTACCGACGACTATACTCCTAATGATTTTAACTTTACGATAATTGAGACTGCTAAACGAGATTCGTTGTACACTTCGGAAACTATTACGCTCACCGGATTGCCGCATGCAACACCTATTCGTTTAGATGAAGGTATACTGCTTGTTAACGAACAGGTGATTTCCAGTAATCAAACTAGCGTGAAGGACGGGGACGAAATAGCGATCAGATTGAACGCCAGCACTGAGTATGAGACAAGTGCAACGGCAACTGTTCGGATTGGTGCTATGAGCAAAATGTTCAAAATTACCACTGCTTTCAATCCCTGGCAGAGAAAAGCTGATATCACTTTAGGTAGAAGGGGGAAAAGATTTTCTGTTAATGACGAGATCTATACTGTTGATCAGGATATGATGTTTCATCAATACAATGTTAGCAAAGACCAATGGACAACTAAAACTAAATTTCCAGGCGAGCACAGATCCGAATTTGTGATATTTATCATAGATAACAAAGCTTTTATCGGTTCAGGAAGTAACAGTACATTCACCGCAGGAGAATATATTCGGGAAGCAGAAAGAGATTTTTGGGAGTATAACTTTTTAACTGATCAATGGACGAAAAAGGCCGATTTTCTCGGTGAAAACACCAATGACGTAACTAGTTTCGTCGCTAACGGTAAAGGGTATGTGGTAGGTGGATATTATGATGACCCTAATAAAGAAAATGGTTATCCTCGTACAGATTCTAAACAGTTTTGGGAATATGATCCTTTGGCCGACCGATGGAGCAGAAAAACGGACTTTCCTGCTGCTCGCTCTGGTGCAGCCAGTATTGCTTTTAATGGAAAGGTATATTTGGGGGGAGGAAACTTGACTTTTTACCGGCTTACTGCCGATGATTATTGGTCTTATGACCCCGTAGCTGATCGCTGGACAGAAGAAGCTAATTTTACCGAACAATTACCGCTTCATCATCATGGTTATGGTAACTGCAGTTTCTTCTCCATTGACAATACCCTATATTTTATGGCAACTTACAGAGACGTTTACCTAAAAAAATACGATACTATCCACGATCTCTGGGAAGATGAAGATATAGAATTGCCTAAAAATTGGGAAAATGGCATAGATATAGTGAGCGGAAAACAAAAAGCATTCTTTTATGCCGGTCAACAACCAGGGTATGACGGAGGGCCTGTTGAAGTCTGGGAATTCACCCCACCTCAAGATTAAACCCCTACTTCTTCCTAAAAAACACTCTAATCGGCACTCCCTCGAAGTTAAAATGCTCGCGGATGCGGCTTTCTAAAAAGCGGGTGTAAGTCGACTTCATGTATTATCGTAACAAACTGGGATCAGTGAATTTGAGACTAAACGTTGGGGTCTATAATTTCATGCATAAACGCTTCTGCACCCACCACCGTGATCTTAGGAAATTTGACAGTGCGTAAGTGATTAAAATGCTTATCGTGCGAAACAATATATTTGGCGTTTCCAGCTACCGCACAGTCTACGAATTTGTTATCATCGGGGTCGTTGGGTATCAAATTCCATTTGTAATATCTGCTGACCAGCTTGGTGTTGGGGGCGTTTTCTATGATCTGAAGTATTACGGTAGTGAGCACTTTATCTACGTGCCTCCGTAAAATTTCTTCGTATTCTATCAGAATGTCGGTGGTCACACACAAAGAGTCCTGTTCCTCTTCAAATGCCCGAAAGATGGGATAAAACTTGGAGCGAGGAGAGATAGAGACCAGCAAAATATTCGTATCCAAAACAATGTTCATGGCTTCTGCTTCGACGAACTTCTCACGTGCTGTCGCGACAACCTTTCCATATCTTCATTCGTCCACCCCTTTTCTTCCCAAACCTGATCGGCTAATTTTTTAGCCTTCTCCGACAAATACTTTATAAAGATACGTTTAACTTCTACCAAATCTTCTTCTGCCAGTTCTTGGGAAAACATATTTAGTATCTCGAGCTGAGTTTTGTTTAACGGGCTTTCTAGGTTCATAACTTTTGGGTTTACAACAAATGATTATTTACTTCTTCCTAAAAAACACCCGAATTGGCACGCCCTCAAAGTTGAAGTGCTCGCGAATGCGGTTCTCCAGGAAGCGGGTGTAGGCCTGCTTCACGTACTGCGGGTGGTTGCAGAAGAAGGCGAACGTGGGCGTGTACACCGGCAACTGCGTCACGTACTTGATCTTGATGTACTTGCCCTTGACCGAGGGCGGCGGTTTCTGCTCAATCTCGGGCAGCAGTGTATCGTTGAGCTTGGAGGTGCTGATGCGACGCTGCCGGTTCTCGTGAATCTCGGCGGCTTTCTCAATGGTCTGATACACCCGCTGCTTGGTAGTCATCGAGGTAAATAGGATGGGAACGTAGTTGTACTCTCCCAAACGCTCGTAAATATGCTCCCGAAACTGCTTGGCGGTGTGGGTATCCTTATCAATCAGATCCCACTTGTTCACCAGAATCAGGATGCCCTTGTTGTTCTTGTGCGCCAGTTGCACGATGTTCATGTCCTGCGCTTCCATGCCGCGCTGGGCGTCGAGCATCACGATGCAGATATCCGAATCCTGCAGCGCCTGCACGCTGCGCAGCGTGGAATAAAATTCAATGTTATCCGAAATCTTGGCTTTTTTACGCAGTCCGGCCGTATCCACCAGAATAAATTCTTTGCCGTACAAATTATAGCGGGCGTTGAGCGCGTCGCGGGTGGTGCCCGCCACGTCGGTCACGATGCTGCGCTCTTCGCCCAGCAGCACGTTGAGCAGCGAGGACTTGCCCACGTTGGGTCGCCCCAGGATGGCCAGCTTCGGAATGCCCGCTTCGGGGTCTTCGGCATCGTCCGTATCGAAGTGCGACACCACCCGATCGAGCAGGTCGCCGGTGCCCGCCCCGCTGGCCGACGATACCGAAAACACCTCGCCCAGGCCTAAGCCGTAGAATTCGGCGGCCAGGTAGTTGCGTTCGGAATTGTCGGCCTTGTTGGCGATAATATAGATCGGTTTCTCGGTGCCCCGCAGTTGGGCGGCGAAGCTTTCGTCCAGGTCGGTGATACCGGTTTCCACGTCGACCATAAACAAAATCACGGTGGCCTCGTCGATGGCCAGTTGCACCTGGTTGCGGATGGCTTCTTCAAAAATGTCGTCGGAGTTGGTCACGTAGCCACCCGTGTCGATCACGGTGAAGTGCTTGCCGGTCCACTCGGCGTAGCCGTAGTGGCGGTCGCGCGTCACGCCGCTCACGTCGTCCATGATGGCCTGCCGCCGCTCCACCATGCGGTTGAAGAAGGTAGATTTGCCCACGTTGGGGCGTCCGACAATGGCTACGATATTTGACACGGTGGTTAGATTGGTTGATTGTAAAAAATAGCAATGATAAGCGCTTTGGTAAATGTAGCAAAAATTTGCTACGAGCGGTAACCGAAGTTTTGGAGTTTGCGGTGTTCGCGTCGCCAATTCGGCACCACCTTCACGTGTTGTTCCAGGTGCACCTGCTTGCCGAAGAACTTCTCCAGGTCGGCCCGGGCCTGTATGCCCACTTTTTTGAGTCCGGCCCCACCTTTGCCGATCAGAATTCCCTTCTGACTGGCCCGCTCTACGTAGATCTCGCAGCGCATCCGGATGATCTGCTCGTCCTCTTTGAATTCCGTCACCACCACCTCGCTGCTGTAGGGCACCTCTTGCTTGTAGTTCAAGAATATCTTTTCGCGCACGATCTCGGCGGCAAAGAAGCGCTCGGGCTTGTCGGTGATCTGGTCTTTGTCGAAGTAGGGCGGATGCTCGGGCAGTCGCTGCAGAATAGCCTCCAGCACCGCCCCCACGTTCAGTCCTTCCAGTGCCGACACCATAATCGACTCAGCGGGCTGCACGATCTCCTGCCAGTAGGTCATTTTGTCCAGCGCCTGACTGCCTTTGGCCTGATCAATCTTGTTCATCACCAGCACCACCGGTACTTCCGAGTTAATTAGTTTCTGCACGTAGGCGTCGTCTCCGCCGGGCTCCGCCTCGTACTTTTCGTACAGGTCGGTGACAAAAAGAATCACGTCGGCATCTTCCAGGGCAATGTCGACGAAGTGCATCATGGCCTGATGCAGCTCGTACTGCGGTTTCACCAGACCGGGCGTGTCGGAGTAGACAATCTGGAAATCTTCTCCGTTCACGATGCCCATGATGCGGTGGCGGGTGGTTTGCGCCTTGGAAGTGATGATCGACAGGCGTTCGCCCACCAGGGCGTTCATCAGGGTGGATTTGCCCACGTTGGGTTTGCCCACAATGCTCACAAAGCCCGCCCGATGCGCCCCGGCTTGCTGGGTCGGGCCAGGGGTGTCTCCAGCAGACTGGCTTTGATCCGGTTGAGCCGCACTCGGTTGAGCCGCATCCGGTTGGGCCGCATCCGATTGTATGTCATGCTCAGCTTTGTCGGGCAGCGGTTCGCTTTCTGGGTGCATAGTGCTCATAGCGTTTAAATATCCCACAAAGATATTTGTTTTCACCAACGTAACCTTTACTTTTGTGCTTCGTTTTAAATGATACACCGCGGGGTAGAGCAGTTGGTAGCTCGTCGGGCTCATAACCCGGAGGCCGCAGGTTCGAGTCCTGCCCCCGCTACTATGAAAGCTTCATTGGCTATTAGCCGATGAAGCTTTTTTTTAGAAACATCCAGTCAACTTATCCCACCAATTGCCCTTACGTTCGGCCTCTATCTGGCGGTTGACCGCCCCGTCGGCAATCATTTCCATCAGTTCGGGGTTGCTGTTGGCCATAATCTCGGTGAGGGCCATAAGAATCAGTAGCTTGTCCATTGTGCGATCAGCTTGTTACACCCACCGATAATATACAAAATGCAACTAAATCGCCCCCAATGATGTCTTACTAAGTGGGCACAACCACTTACGTATGAAAAATAAGTCATTTATTTTTTGGGGACTCATCGGCAGCGGAGTCCTGTTCATCCTTACGCTGATCATTGTCGGTAACATCCTGACCATCGGCGACAACCTGGCCGAGATTCACCCTATCGTTAGCTACGTATTCTACGGTATCACCGTACTGCTGCTCTACTTTCTGATCATTCGTCCGCTTTTCGCGGTATTCTCACTGCCCGAAATTCAGGCCAGTGCTTTCTTAGACGAGAACAAAAAGGACCCCGGAGCCAAAGTAGCTACCAAGGTAGCCAAGCAACTCCTCAGTCAGGGACAGTTAGAAGAAGAAGAGAAGACAGCGCTGCGCGACCTGATCAAAAGCAACCAAGACCCATCGGACACGCTCGGCAGAATCTTCGACGCTCGGCTCGATCAGATGGACGATATTGTGCATCGGCACGCCAAGCAGGTATTCGTCTCCACCGCCCTGTCGCAGAACGGTCGCCTGGATGCTTTTCTAGTGCTGGCCATTAACTTTCGGATGCTCAAAGAACTGATCAGCCACTACGGCTATCGCCCTACTTATCCGCAGCTGGTAAAAACCTACACCAAGGTGCTGTCGGCCGCACTAATTGCCGACGGTATTGAGGACACCCAGTTCGCCGAAATCTTTCCAATGCTGAGCAAAGGCTTTTTGGGAGTGATTCCCGGACTAGGCACATTATCTTCCTCACTGTTGCAAGGCACCGGCAATGCCTTCCTCACGCTGCGCGTGGGCTACATCACCAAGAACTACTACGCCCTAGCCAACCAGGGCTTGTCGCGCCGTGAACTGCGGGTCAAGGCCAACCGCACGGCTATCAAAAAGCTGTCGCTGATTGTGCGCGAGTCGCTGCTAATTTTTCCCCGCGAAGCACAAAGGAAGGCCAAGCAGGTGCTCAACTTCATTTAGGCTGTGTCTGATAAATACCCTTCGGCGAGAAAAGCGTTTACCAGACACAGCCTAGTGAAACAAGCGGCCCGCTAAACTGATTACAGTAGGTACGTAAACTTTCACCGCCGTACCTATGCCCTATCGCCGCCGCCGAAAACAGTCACCCGCCGTCCCTAATCATCCTTCTCCCCGCCGCCGCTCCACCGCCGATCGGCCCGCCACGCGTCGCCGTCGCCGAAGGCGCAACCCCTCAGCCCGCCGACGCCGGGGTGCTGTGGTGCAGGGCGCCCAGAATCGACTCAAACGATTTGCGCAAGCATCCATCCTTACCGTGGCCATCACCGGGTTCTTGCTGCTGCTACTCGCCCCTAGCGAAGCCGGTTACTCCCAAGACACAACTACCACCGAGGAGCAAATTCCCGACTCAGTGGCCATCATCGACCAAGTAGCCACTGAAGAACTTATCCCCTCGGAAGAAACTGCGGAAGAAGACAGCGCTGCTTTGCAACCAAAGGACGTAGGTCGTGCCGCCAAAGACGAGGCCGTAGGCACCCTGCGTAACCTTTGGAATGGTTTCTACGCCAACCTGCCCAAACTCTTGGTGGCCTTGGTGGCCCTGCTGCTGGCGTGGGGACTGGTGAAACTGGTGCAAGCCCTGCTGCGGCGTACCATCGGCGACTGGAAAAACTCCGGCGCCATTATCACCCTAGCCACTATTTCTCTGTGGCTGCTGGCCATCGGTCTGGCCATCAGCGTGGTGGCGGGCGACATCCGGGCGCTGCTTGGCTCGTTAGGTTTGGTAGGTCTGGCCCTGTCATGGTCGCTGCAAACCCCCATCGAGAGTTTCACCGGCTGGCTGCTCAACTCGTTTCAGGGTTACTACCGGGTGGGCGACCGCATTAGCGTGGGCGAGGTGTTTGGCGACGTGTATAAGATTGACTTTCTGACCACCACGGTGTGGGAGATCGGCGCTCCCTACCGCGATGGCTTTGTGCAGGCCGAGCAGCCCACCGGTCGGCTGGTGACCTTCCCCAACAACGAGGTGCTCACCGGCACGGTGGTGAACCTCACCGGCGACTTTCCCTACGTGTGGGACGAACTGGCCGTGGCCGTAGCCAACGAATCGAACCTGTCGGTGTCGATGGAGGTGATCGAGCGGGTGGCCAACGACCTGCTGGGCGATTACATGAAAGAACCCGCCGAGCGCTACGAACGCATTTTGAAAGATGCAAATCTGGAGTATAGCATTGATACCCGCCCTCAAATTTACATCTCACTCAACGAGTCGTGGACCGACGTGATTGTGCGCTACCTGGTGGGAGCCCGCGAGCGCCGCGGGTGGAAGAGTCAGCTGTCGCTCAAGATCATGGAAGAGCTCAATCGCATGGAGCACAAGGGGAAGATCAAGGCGGTATACCCGCGGCAGCAGGTGCAGTTTGTGAACGCCAACGGCGATCCCGACGAGGTGACGGAGATCAAAAAAGAGCGCTACAAGGGAGCTAAAGGCGAACCCAGCTAGGTCTGTTCGTGCGAAACGAGTAGCTTACTTCAACGCCTGCGCCATTGTCTCCCCAATGTCGGCCGGGGACTTCACCACCAATAAACCGCATTCTTCCATCACTTTCATTTTGGCCTCAGCGGTGTCTTCTTCGCCCCCGATGATGGCTCCGGCGTGGCCCATGCGGCGTCCGGGAGGGGCGGTTTGCCCGGCAATGAAGCCCACCACCGGCTTGGGATTGCCCTGCTCCTTGATCCAGCGGGCGGCCTCGGGTTCGTACTGCCCGCCAATCTCGCCGATCATCACCACCGCTTCGGTGTCGGGATCCTCGATGAGCAACTGCACCGCCTCTTTGGTGGAGGTGCCGATGATCGGGTCGCCGCCGATGCCAATAGCCGTTGAGATACCTAGCCCAGCCTTCACCAGCTGGTCGGCCGCTTCGTAGGTCAGCGTTCCTGATTTAGAGACCAGCCCCACCTTGCCCTTTTTGAACACGAAGCCCGGCATAATGCCCACCTTCGCCTCCTCAGGGGTGATCACTCCGGGGCAGTTGGGTCCGATGAGCGTCACGTCGCGCTTCGACTTCAGGAAGTCCTTGGCGATCATCATGTCTTTGGTGGGGATGCCCTCGGTGATGGCGATGATGACCTTAATGCCCGCGTCGGCGGCTTCCATGATGGCGTCGGCCGCAAAAGCCGGGGGCACAAAAATGATCGATACGTTGGCGCCCGCTTCTTCCACGGCCTTCTGCACGGTGTTGAACACCGGCCGCTCGAGGTGCGTTTGCCCGCCCTTGCCGGGAGTGACCCCGCCTACCACCTGGGTGCCGTACTCGATCATCTGCTCGGCGTGGAAAGTGCCCTCGGAGCCGGTGAAGCCCTGGACAATCACGCGGGAATCTTTATTGACTAAAACGCTCATGGAATCGGGGGTTAGTTTTTTCACAAAAATAGACAAATGAGGGGAAAGGAGAAATGTGAGCCGTGAAATGTGAAACCAGGGGCAGAGATCAGGGGGTGCGCTACTGGGTTTGATGCGCAAAAGTATCGGGCCGTTCGTAAATATTGCTTTATTTTACTGTTTGCACTTTTATTGTCTGTCATGCTTCCTAATACTGGCGCAGGACTTCTAGTCCTGTGCCTAATTATAAGTGGGTTTCTAACCCAACGGGGCGGACAGAGCGGCCCACGCTGGGCGGCCCACGTTGGGTTCGCCTATGTAGCCCGCCCAGATTCAGTGCCGCTGTGGATGCAGCCGCTGTGGATGCAGCCGCAATGGAATTGAATCTGCGCGAGGATGTTTATAGAAATTTATCAGAATAACCTTTATTGTCTGCCATGCTTCCTCCTAAAACTATTGGCCTACTCGCGGGCCCCCTGCTCTTTTGGTTGGTGACGGCCTTCTTGTCGGTGGAAGGACTAGATGCCGACGCGGTGCGGGTGATTGCCGTGGCGGCCTGGCTAGTCACGTGGTGGATGACCGAGGCGGTGCCCCTGCCCGTGACGGCCCTGTTGCCCCTGCTGCTGTTTCCGCTGTTGGGCATCTTCACCATCGGCGAAGCCACCGCCCCCTACGCCAGCCCAATTGTCTTCTTGTTCATGGGCGGGTTCTTGATTGCCCTGGCGATGGAAAAACGCAACCTGCACCGCCGCATTGCCCTCAACCTGATTCGCCGCACCGGCACCGACGCCAACGGCATCATCCTGGGCTTTATGCTGGCCACGGCCTTTCTGAGCATGTGGATATCCAACACCGCCACCACCGTGATGATGTTGCCCATTGCGCTGTCGGTGATTGACTTGCTCAAAGAGTCGCTACCTACGGAGAAAGAAGTGGGGTACCGTCGTTTTGCACTGAGTTTGATGCTGGGCATCGCCTACGCGGCCAACATCGGGGGCACCGCCACCATCATTGGCACCCCGCCCAACGTGGTGCTGGTGGGCTACCTGCAGCAGTTTTACGAACGGGAAATTACCTTCGGTCGCTGGTTGCTGATTGGCCTTCCGTTTTGCGCCATTTTGCTCAGCAGCACCTACTGGCTGGTGACCCGGGTGCTGTTTCCGCACCGGCTGGGCGCCCTGCCGAATTCGGGTGCGCTCATTGCCGACAAGCTGCGGGCGCTGGGCGCCATGTCGCGGGCCGAACGGGGAGTGATGCTGGTGTTCGGACTCACCGCCCTGGGGTGGGTATTTCAAACCAGTATCAACCACTGGCTCGGGCACGACTATTTGGACAACACCCTGATCGCGATGGGCGGCGGTATCCTGATGTTCATCGTGCCGGTGAGCGTGCGGCGAGCGGAGTATCTGCTGGACTGGGAAAGCACCACCCGCCTGCCCTGGGGAATCTTGCTGCTGTTCGGCGGGGGTTTGTGTCTGGCGAAAGGGATGGAAACCACCGGCTTGGTGCAGTGGGTAGGCGACCGGATTGCCCACCAGTCGGGTATCAGCCTGGTTTGGTTGGTGCTGTTGCTCACCGCCTTTATGCTGTTTATGACTGAGATCATGAGCAACGTGGCCCTGGTGGTGATCTTTGTGCCGGTGGTGTTTGGCATTGCCGACGGACTGGGCATTGAGCCGCTGTACCTGGCGGTGCCCGTCACCCTGGCCTCGAGCTGCGCTTTCATGATGCCCATCTCTACCCCGCCCAACGCGGTGGTGTTCTCCAGTGGCTACGTCCGCATCGGACAGATGGCCCGGGCGGGCTTGTTGCTCAATATTGTGTCTATCCTGGTACTTGTGGTGCTCACCCTGACGTTAGTGCGGTGGGTTTATTGACTGCTTCGAACCTAGCCAAGACGATAGTGAACGAACGCGTTATAAACGCGCCCGATAGTTAGTCTATGGGGCGTTCCACACATTATGGGGCGCGTTTGCAACGCGTTTCTTTCTTACTTCATCACCTTTCAGTACGCCATTTCTACCGGCAGCAAGCCTAATTGCCCGGCGTAGTCACGGGCCGAACTGTATAAGTAGTCTTCCGGCTCATCTACGATTTCTGCTACTACCGGATTGTCGTGGACGTAATCTAATTTTTGTCGTAGCAGCGTCGCATTATAGAGTTCGATGGGATGTGTGCCATCCTGCCAGACCTTGTAGTTTTGGATTCGTCGCTTGGATTCGCCCGCCCCAGCGAAAGCTCTCAGGAGCCAATCACGACGACTTTCGTTGATCTGCGGCAGGGTGGCGACGATCTGCTTGCTGGTGTACTTTTTGAAGTCGCGCATGATCTCGGCCAGGGTGGCGGTGCCTTGGCGACTTATCACTGCATGCAGGTGCGAGGGCATCAGGCACCACGCGTAAACGACCAGCCCCTTATGCTGCTGGCAGTAGCGTAGCGAATCAACGATGATGTGCTTGAGAGCGGGGCGGGTGAATAGGTCGATGAAGTGAACCACGGTGGTGGTGATGAAGTACAGTTCGTCGGGGTTGTAGAACTTATACTTCTCGGACATGGGTGCAGGTTATAGCGGGTGGCGGATGAACGGGAAACGAACGCGTGCCCGATGATTATGCCCAAGAACGAATGGCATTCAGACGAACGCATTAGTCCGAGGGAAGGTGCAAATGGGTTACGTAAACGAACGCGTTGCAAACGCGCCCGAGATGCATCTATGGGGCGCGTTTGCAACGCGTCACTCGTACCTTCACTTCTTCTCGAAGCGCTTCCTTAAATCTTCGTACACTGCCTGGGCGTGGGGCACGTTGTTGGCGGCGGCTTGCTTCACCGAACTGTAGTAAGCCAGGGCGGCGGTATAGGCTTCGCTGCCCGATAGGATGATGGTGTCGTTGAGCGCCGTGCACAGTTGCTGGGCTTCGCGCAGGATTTGCTTGAGGTCGTTCACCGCTTGGAAGTCGATTTTCATTTCCTCCACCGACAGGTAGAAGGGCACAAACTCGGGGCGCGAGTCGGCGTAGCTGATCACCTTCTCGACGAAGGGCATGGTTTTGTCGCTCATCTTGGGCAACTCCTGCCGCTGCCGGGGCTGCAGGGCCACGAGCTGGCCCTGAAGCGTGCTTTGCAATTCCTTGAGCTTCTTCACGGACTTTTGCACTTCTTCGGTGGTGAGTTCTACGGCTACTAAATTGTCATTGATCATGGGTTTGTATATTTTGGTTGACTACTATTAGCAAAAGTAGGGTAGCGGTCTTGTTCTGTAAAGCCGGATTTTAACGAAACCTTACGCAGGTGCTTTTTGGGTATGTTCGGCAATAAACTTACTGTGCGAATGCTACTACCGTAAAACTCACAACCAAATTTTAGTTGGCTAAACGCGTATTATACCGTAGAATTCGGAGTTCGGAACTTCAACTTTGGAGTAAAAGAGTCGTCTTCCGAGTTCATTGCTCGGATTTTGGAGTTCAAAGGTTCAACGGCGGGGTTTTTAACTCGATGGTTGAGGTTATTTGCTCGGCTATTGCGGTAAATTGGGTCAATATTCTATCTTTTCGCTCCGGTTGCCGGGCAATTT
This sequence comes from Cyclobacteriaceae bacterium, assembly GCA_965217305.1. Lineage (GTDB taxonomy): Bacteria > Bacteroidota > Bacteroidia > Cytophagales > Cyclobacteriaceae > Tunicatimonas. The sequence goes on along the minus strand of CBDCHN010000011.1, from coordinate 568,163 downwards.
GCTACGCATTTGGGGCTTTGAACAGGATCGACGAAGTAGAGAGGGCGGAAGTGGTTGGATGTAAGGTTGACCGAAGAAGTTGGCAATCTGACCATCTATTGGACGGATGGTGAAGGGGTAATGGTTTTCGTTTGCGGTTTCTCTGTAGAATGTTGATTCAATTGGGTCGTAGGACCGCTACGCTTAACCTACAACCAGAAAGTGCACGGCAAGCGTGAACCAGAGAATAGGCAACAAATGAGTTATAAATTTGCACGGACTAACTTCTCTACTACTAAGGCGACACGCCACTGATTTTATTGAGTAAGCACCGCAAGAATTTTACTTCCTCTTCCAGATATTGGATACGTTGTCCGCAACGTCGACACTTGTGATCTCCGGTTTCTTCCAGAGGCTCTCTGGCGATGGGGTCTATTCCAGCGAAGAACGACTCTTCGTGGAAGTTGATGACTAGCTCCGGCTTAAATCCTAAAATTTTAGCAATTTCACGGAGCCGGTCAGTCGTAAGCTTTGTTTGGCCATTTTCTAGTTTGCTATAGGCTTTGATGGTGATACCCAGTTTGGTAGCAACGTATTCTTGTTTATAGCCGCGCAGCTCACGCAGTTTTCGAATGATCTCTCCGTCCATAGGTACAAAATGTCTACTGGTAGTGGTTCAAAAATAGGTGCTTGTAGTACAATGAGATGGACGTTATTGTACCAATGATACAAAAAAATTATGGAAGTTTGTCTTACTCTTTGCGATAAAAACCAAAGTGGATGGGGATGCCGAAAACCATATCATAGAGTAGGCTTGTAACTCTTAGCTACTTATGCGAATGAAGACTCTCAATCTGTTGACTCTAATCTTATTGTTAACCGCGCTATTTGCTGGAAGGACTCGTGCACAGATTATCAATGCTACTGAAATCCGATTAGAAAATACTCGTATTTTTACGCAAAGTGAAGGTGAAGATCTCGTATTTGATGCCCCTGATGATCTAGTACTTTTAGCAGATGATGATATCTCACTTGGACCACGTTCTGGACCACGTATCACTGTCGATGTGCGAAATAATCGATTGGGGATAGGGACAAACGATCCAAATGCACCTTTAGATGTTCGGGGCGATAATCTTATCTTAACCCGTATTGGAACTACTAGTAGTAATTTAGCATCCAGTCGTTTTACGGCTTTGGGTGAATCTGGCGGACGGCAGGGTGCGGTAAACGGCTGCGACATTTATGGCTTCCGCTCGCAGCTTAGCACAAGCAATTTTATCAACGTAGGTGTGACTTCCTCAAATGCTCCTACGATCTCGTGGGAGACTACGAATTCTTCGGATCGGCTAGATTTGCGAGTAGATAATTCCTCAACCTCGTGTGGTACGCTGGTTGCGCAGTTCGGTACCGGAACCTATGAGTTAGTTGTATATGGTAGCGCCTTGGCTTCCGGGGGTAGCTGGGTTACCTCGGATAAGCGATTTAAAAGCAATATTAAAAAGATTGACAACGCTCTTGGCCTAGTCCGCCAGGGGTGTACGACAAGATGCAGGTTAGCATGAGTTTTCAATAGCATGTAGGACTCTATACCACTGGTTGCTTTTCTGAGCTACCCGTAAGTTAGCCACTTGTTGCGCTCCCTGCATGGTCCAGCGTTGTCCAGAGAGTTTCAAGCGCTGCTGAATGACTTGGCGAATGGCGGATTCTATTGGTCCTGAACCAATCAGATAGCCCTGTTTGCGAAAAGTGCCGTACTGCATCCGATCTTTATGATTGCGGTAATAGCTCAGCAGTGCTTGCTGTTTTTGTTTAGCCTTCCCTTTTAGGCTCATCAAAGCCACATTAGCGATCACCAGGCTAACCGCATCCCCGAAGAGCAAATCTTCCTGCTGCTGTATCCATTCGTTTCGCTGCTGCTCATCAGAGAAGGCTTCTTTAGCAAACTCGCAGAGCTTTTCTTTGGCATGAAAATAATCCAGTATCTGCACCGCATCAGGGTATTGCTCTTCTACCCAGCGCCATATCCAGCGGGCCCCGTCACAAAGCCAGACCATATTGGGTAATCTGTCGGTGAGCAAAGAGAGCTTCTCAAAGAATGGCTCACATTCCCCTAGGTGGGCCACATAGCGGGAGTTTTGGATGAAGTTACGCTGTTCATTTTCTGGCAGTAAGGCTTCTTTAGCGAACACCCGCCCCAGTTTAAGCTCTTTCCAACTTTCTTCCCTGGTCAAAACCATGCCCCCGTCCATCATGCCATAATGCACCTCCTCTTCTAACCAACCGGCATGATCTTGCCCTTGATCCAGGCTCTCTTGCTCTAACTGCTGCCCATTAGGGCAAACGCATCAAAGGGCAAATAGGCAGCGAATAGTTATCTTTGAAGATGAGAAAGAGCATTCAAGAGTTGTTTTCTGAGGTTCCGGACCCCCGAGTAGTGAACCGTTGTAGCCACAAGTTATCTGATGTTCTGTTCATCGCGCTCAGTACGCTAATTTGTAACGGGGAGGATTTTGAAGATATGGTAGAGTTTGCCCACCAACGCTACGATTGGTTAAGTACGATACTAGAGCTGCCGGATGGCATTCCTTCTCACGACACATTCAACCGGGTACTACAACGCATCGAGCCGAAAGCTTTACAAAAGTGTCTGTGTGAAGATGGGCAAGTATTATTGGATACCCTGAACGAGAAGCAAGTGGTTTTGGATGGCAAGAAGCTACGCGGCGTCTCTCCCACTAGTAAAGGCAATAGCGGACTCTATATTCTGAGTGCCTGGGTGAGTGAGAACAATTTGTGCGTAGGCCAAGCTAAAGTAGAAGATAAGAGTAATGAGATCAGGGCGATTCCTGAGCTTTTAGATACGCTAGATTTACAGGGAGCCACCGTTAGCATCGATGCTATTGGATGTCAAAAAGAGATCGCCAGCAAGATTGTAGGTAAACAAGCTGAATACCTTCTCTCCCTCAAAAAGAATCAAAAGTTAACTTTTGAGCAGATAGAGGACAGTTTTCGTTTCAACGATGGCGCTTGTTTCAATGAAGAGTGGGAGTATGATCACGGACGCTATGAGACCCGAAAGTGCACCCTCATCAAGCTCAGTGAGACCCAACAGAAGGACGAAATTTATTCACAGTGGAAAGACCTGCGACATCTGGTTAGAATAGAGGCCAGTCGGCAGACCAGCAAAGGAACTACCTATGAAACCCGCTATTACTTAAGCAATGCCACCTTGAGTGATCCGTCTTACTTTAATAAACTGGTTCGGGGGCATTGGAGTATTGAAAACCAGTTACATTGGCACCTGGACGTCACTTTCGGCGAGGATAATTCCCGTGCCCGGGTACAGAATGCCCCAGAGAACCTCAATATCCTGCGTAAAATCGCTTTGCAGCGAATCACCCAAATGAAAGACAGGCTCAGTAAAAAGAAAAGAAGGTACCGTGCCTCCCTCAACAATGACTATCTTAAACAGGTACTTGTCATTTGATGCGTTTGCCCTAGCTGCCCATAAAAATGAGATATCCGCTCTATCTGCTTAGCATTGATCTGAACCCCAGCCAGTTTTTCCAACAGCATACTGCCTTCTGAAAACACCACACTTTGGCCTACCAAACAGACGAGTTCTTGTAAGTAAGCACTTATCTGAAACGGTGCTTGATTGGCTAATACATGATCTTTATGCACAGTGATGCTACCAAACTTTGTCACAAGCTTTTTTTTTGATTGCGGTCTCTGGGCAATTTCCCCATGCTCTCTTGTAGTAGTTCTTCGGAGAGTGAACCAATGAACTGCTCATAACTCTTCTCATAAGCATAGCCGCTGGTTTGCCCTTCCTGGCTTTTCTCCCAGGCTTCTAACTTCTCTAAAAACATCGCGGTGGCTTTCTCCTTGTCGATCATAGCATTGTCTTTTTGCCTCAATATAATAACTTCCTGCATCTTGTCGTACACCCCTAACAAACTATGCTACCCTGTCTTAAAAAAACGAATGTAGGACTTACTACTACTATCTGCAAGCTAACGTGATTGATCCACGCGATAACCGGGGCAAACGCCATGATCTGTACTTTGTGTTGTTTGGGGCACTGTTAGCAACTATGGCAGGTAAGGTACTCATCGCCGAGATTCACCGGTTTTTGGTACGACATCACGATTGCCTATGCTCTTTATTGGGCTTATCGGTCAGTTATACGGTCTCCGATGTGCAATTGCGCAGACTGCTGGCCCTGGTGAATGCGGCTGCTTATCAACACTTTCATGCTCGTTATTTTGGTTGGCAAGCCTGTTTGCTGCCTGCCAACAGCTGGATTAGCTTTGACGGAAAAGAACTCAGAGGCACCATTGATGGGGTACTGGGAGAGAAAAGGGGATTATGTATCGTACGTCCTTTGCTACATCAAGGTAGCATCAGCCTACCAGGATTGTTTTATCACGGGGCTAAAGACAGTGAAATAAGCTGCGTGAGAGAATTTTTGCAAGAAGATGCTTTAGCTGGTCAATGCTTGACTTTTGATGCATTACATACCCAAAGCCAAACTTTAGAAATGGTCCAGAATGCTCAAGGTACTTATATCGCCCAGGTGAAAGCCAACCAGCCCATGTTGCTAGAAGACTTACAAGATCATGTTAAACTTACTGCCCCGGTAGCCGAACATCAGAGTTCAGAAAAAGGCCACGGCCGCATAGAAGAGCGAAAAGCTTCTTTTTATCCCACCCATGCCGTCTGCTTTGAGCAAAAATGGGATAGCTCAAAGTTTGCTACCCTGGTGGTAGTAGAGCGAGAAAGTACGCAATGCAGAACCGGCAAAGTGAGCCGAGAAACTAGTTATTATCTCTCTAATGCCTCCCTGGAGCAGATAGTCCCCCGAGAGTTCTCTCAAGCCATTCGTCAACATTGGAGCATTGAGGCGGATAACTGGGTCAGAGACGCTACCTTCCGCGAAGATCGCATCCGATGCAAAGAACCAGCCCGCAGCAAAACTTTAGCCAGTATTATATCGGTAGCCGGAAACCTGCTACGGCAACAGAAAAAGGGCTATCTGAAAGCAATGCAGGAAGATGTAGCGTGTAATCCAACGCTTGCAACACTCTTTTTTAAACATACTGACATTTTATGAAAAGGCCGTGATTGAAGAATGGTGTTACCTTGGTATTTACTCGACCGGATGGGTTTATCGACGATAAACTAACTGTTACTTTGGTAAACGTTCGCTATAGTGAGAGCGAATCATATTATAGTAGCGCTACTGTGAATACCTATTATAATATATCGCCAGGCGAATGGTTATTAGAAAGTCCTGTCTACATAGAAAATGAGACAACAGTAGGAGACGCTGCTGTTGAATTTACAACATACGGTACAGATCATTTTAGTTTTGCAGCTAACTCTCCTGATGGAGCCGATAATGTAAACTTTCATTCATTTGGAGATAGTTCGAGAGTCGAATACAACTTATACATGCACCGCGATCCCGCCCGTGTCTATATAGCAGCAGACTTTTCGGGAGGTAAAACGCCTAGATATACGTTACTTGATGATGTGCGAGCTAATAGCCGTTATGAGTTGGACAAACGCGATTTTAGACCTATGAAATCCGTGAAGAAAATTAAATTACCACCTTCATTTGATTACGCATCAATGTTTATCAAGGGTTATTACACTAAAGAAAAGGAAGGATTTAACATTGCGTCCATTACAAATATAGAGGAAGGAGAAGAATTATTGGTCTATCAACCTGAGGAAGTTTTCAGTGGGTTTGACTACTCTTTGTTCGTACGCAACAGTAATTTTAGCTATCATCGTACAGACGTTGACAACCTGCCTGATACCTACAATATTCCTCAAGCGTTGTCTGCTACCGTCGTTAGCACTAATCGTGACAATTTCAGCGCATCGGTAAGCTATCCAAGTGATTATGTACGTGCGTACTGGAGGTGGAGCGACTACTCTTCAGGAGGTACATTTAGCTCTATAAACTGGTCAATATACGGAAGTAACCAAGATAATATTCAGTTGGTTGCGCCGGAGCTTCCTAAAGTTATCAAAGACCTACATCCTTCATTAGGAGAGAAAATGGCCGACTTATCTTATAGCGGACTCGAGCTGATAGAAGTTGATAACATTATTTCTTTTGAAGAGTACGCTAGTAAACTTTATCAGCAAACTACTTCTTCAAGCACAGAGCAAACACAGGAGATAATTACCATTTATCCGAAGGACGCTGAGAACGGTAGAGTTGCACAAAGTCAACTAAGAAATCCTAAGATGCAGGATGTATTGAACCATCGTTAAGAGACAACAAGTGCTAGCACGTAAAGCCGGTATCACGGGATATCGGCTTTTTCTGTTTGTAGCTTACCTAAACCTTCCACTATTTTCCTAAGTTACCAAGCAAACGCCACCGATTTGCTTCTATCCTCCATTATCAACGCCGCTCAAATCTGCGCTCATCTCGGAGTACAACACGTTGTGCTCTCTCCGGGCTCGCGCAGTGCCCCGCTTACGCTAGCCTTTGTCCGCCACCCGGACATCACTACCAAAATTGTGAGTGATGAGCGCTCAGCGGCTTTTATTGGGTTAGGCATGGCTCAGCAACTGCGGCAGGCAATTGCCTTGGTGTGCACCTCGGGCTCGGCGGCCTACAACTACGCCCCGGCGGTGGCCGAAGCCTTTTTCCAACAACTGCCGTTGATCATCTTCACCGCCGACCGGCCGCCCGAGTGGATCGACCAGCTCGACGGGCAAACCATTCGCCAGCGAGGCATCTACGGGGCACACGTGAAAGCCAGCTACGAACTGCCCGTGGGACAAACCGAAGCGGACGTGCGCTACGCCGCTCGGCAGGTAGCCGAAGCAGTCAATCTGAGCCGGGCGCATCCGCCGGGACCCGTGCACCTCAACGTGCCTATCCGCGAACCCTTCTACCCGACTGCCGATGAATCAATTCAGTTCGACGAGAACGTCAAGGTGATTGCGCCAGTGCCATCGCTTTCTACGCTTTCCAACGTCACCACGCAGGAACTAGCCGACGACTGGCAGCATTACGAAAGGAAACTTATCGTGGGCGGACAAAGCGAAATGAGCGCGGAGATAGTTTCTACTCTAACTGCCTTTGTCCAGACCCAACAAGTACCCGTGGTGGCCGACGTGATTTCCAACCTACACCCGGTTGCTTCGGCCGTGCAACACGCGGACGTGATACTGGCCAGACCCGATAATGCGCTGGCCCCCGATCTACTCATCACCTTCGGTCGTTCGGTGATTACTAAAAACCTCAAACTTTTTTTGCGAAACCACCGTCCCGCCGCTCACTGGCACATTCAACCGACGGGCAGCGCCGCCGATACTTTTTCTGCGCTCACTCGGGTGATCCACACCGAACCCGCTCATCTTTTTTCTCAGTTTCAACCGCAGCTTGCCCAACCGGCTGCTTCGCAGCTAGCCTACTATCAGGGGTGGCAGCACCGAGAAGCCGAAGCGCAGCAGCAAATCGATACGCTGTTTGCCGCCGTATCTACCGAGCACGTCGGGGAGTTTCAAGCCCTCCAAACCGTGCTGCACCACCTGCCCGACGCGGTGAACCTGCACCTGGCCAACAGCATGAGCGTGCGCTACGCCAACCTGATTGGCTTATCGGACCAGCAGCTTCAGGTAGAAGTATTTTCTAACCGAGGTGCCAGCGGTATCGACGGTAGCAACAGCACGGCCGTAGGTGCGGCCCTGGCTTCAGAGCGGCCTAACGTGTTGCTCACCGGTGACATGGCGTTCTTTTATGATCGCAACGCGTTTTGGCACAATTATCTCCTGCCAAACCTGCGGATCGTGCTGCTCAACAACCACGGGGGCGGCATCTTTCGCCTCATTGACGGGCCCCGACAGCAACCGGAGTTGGAAGAGTACTTCGAGACGCACCAGGCATTATCCGCTCGGCGGACGGCCGAAGACTTCGGTATGGAATACCATCAGATTGACCTCACGGAACCCGGGATGTATCCGCTCTTGTCTACTTACTTGGCCGACTTCTACGGCCGTGAAAATAATCACGCCAAGCTACTGGAAATTGTAACCGACCCGCCCGTCAACCAAGCGGAGTTCGACCGCTACCGGCGAACGGTAAGTTAACTTTTCTGCTCAGAAACCGGCGAACGACTTGCCAGGAAGGTGCTCTGTTCGCGCTGAATTCCTAAAACATTTTTCGGTAAGATGCATTCTTTGAGTGTAACCAACTTTTTGACCTTCTTATGTTATCCTCCAAAACCATCGTAATCACCGGCGCCTCCAGTGGCATCGGGCGCGCCACCGCCCTGGCTTTGGCCACCAATTATCAATGCTCCCTCGTGCTGGCGGCCCGCCGCCAGGAAGCACTCGACGAGGTGGCTGAACTGTGCCGCCAGCGGGGCAGCGCCGTGCTGGTGCGGCCCACCGACGTGACCAAAGAAGAAGAAGTCGATGCCCTGGCCCAAGAAACCATCGAGCGCTTTGGGAAGATAGATGTGTGGCTCAACAACGCCGCCGTCTCGCTCTTCGGCCGCTTCGATGAAATCCCTACGCAAGACCTGCGGCAGTTGTTAGAGGTGAACTTGTTTGGTTACATCTACGGAGCCCGCGCCGCCGTGGCCCAGTTCCGGCAGCAGGGGCACGGTCACCTGATCAACGTGTCGTCGGTGGTGGGGCTGGTGGGGCAACCCTACACCGGAGGGTACTCGCTGAGCAAGTTCGCTATTCGGGGGCTGAGCTTGAGCCTGGCCCAGGAACTGGCCGACGAGCCCGACATCCACGTGGGCACCATATACCCAGCGGTGATCGATACCCCCATCTTCAACCAAGCCGGCAACTACTACGGCCAAGAGGTTCAGGCTCCCAAGCCCCGGATCAAGGCCGATCAGGTGGCGAAAGCCATCATTTCTATGATCAAGCACCCGAAGGAGGAAGCCATTGTGGGCGGCATGGGCAAGATCATGCGCTTGGCTCGTTCGGTGGCTCCCGTTACTTTCGACAAACGCTACCGCAAAATGATCGCCGACGGGCACTTTCGCGACGAACCGGCCGACCCGACCACGGGCAACCTCTTTGAGCCCATGCCGCAGTGGGGCAAGGTAAGCGGCGGCTGGAAGGACAGTAACCAACCCGACTTCGTGCTGCCCGATCCCTGGCTCGCCGTCACCGGCACGGCCCTGCTGGGCGCTGCCATCACCCTGCTGATCGTTAAAAACCGCGACCGATGAAGAAGCCAACCTCGCTCACCATGTCGTTCGATAATCTACGGGTTGGGAAGCATTACCGGCTAACCAACTACGGGGACATATCGGAGTTTGCTGTGCTGGAGGTGCTGGAAGATGACTTTTTGGTGAAAGACTTGCTATCGCTGGATACTTACCACTTAAGCAAACTGGTGGAATATGGCACCTCTGATGATTTTGATATTGAGGAACTGAGAGAATAAACCACCAACCTGGCGCTGGGCTTCTAGCCCAGTGACCCAGTATAAGCGGGTTCTCCGAACCCCGTGCCCGTAAGCAAAGCCCACTTTGTTCCGTGCAAAAACACTACGCAATCACTCCAGAACCCACTAACTCCTCGCCCTGATACCAAGCGGCGAACTGACCGGCCGCGATGCTCTTCTGCGGCTCATCAAACACCAGATACAGCCCTTCGGCCCGCTGGTGCAGGGTAACCGCTTCTAACTGCTGTCGGTAGCGGATGCGCGCCTGGTAGTGGGCCGACGCTCCCACCGACAACCGCCAATCCTCGCGCAGCCAGTGCACCTCGTCCGACGGGATGAACAGTCCCGTGCGATGCAAACCGGGGTGGGCGTCGCCCTGTCCAACGTACACCACGTTCTCGTGCGGGTCGGTGGCCAGCACGAACAACGGCAGCGGCGTGCCGCCCACGCTGAGTCCCTTCCGCTGTCCGATGGTGAAGTAGTGCGCCCCGCTGTGCTGCCCCACCACCTTGCCCAGTTCGGGCGTGTAGGAATAGGGGGCGGTAAGCTCCGGTAGGTCGTCGTAATCCTCCGTGCCGACGCTCACCAGCGCCCGCTCGAAGATAGGCGCATCAGCGGGCACCTCCACAATGCGGCCCGGCTTGGGCATTAGCTTCTGTTGCAAGAATTCGGGCAGACGCACCTTGCCCACGAAGCACAGCCCCTGCGAGTCTCGCTTGTCGGCGGTCACCAGTTGCTGCTCCCGCGCGATCTGCCGCACTTCGGGCTTCTCTAGCTCTCCGATGGGAAACAGCGCTTTGCTTAGTTGTGCTTGGTTCAACTGGCACAAAAAGTAGCTTTGATCCTTATTTTTGTCCCGTCCGGCCAGCAGATGATGCGTCACGTTTCCGGCGGCGTCGCGGGTCTCGGTGCGGCGGCAGTAGTGTCCGGTAGCCACGTAGTCGGCCCCCAGCTTGAGTGCCGTCTTCAGGAAAATGTCGAACTTGATCTCACGGTTGCAGAGCACGTCGGGGTTGGGCGTGCGCCCTTGCTCGTACTCGCAGAACATATAGTCGACGATGCGCTCCTGGTACTCCCGGCTCAGGTCGATGGCTTGAAAGGGAATGCCCAGCTTCTGCGCTACAATCAGGGCATCGTTGCTATCCTCCAGCCAGGGGCATTCCCGGCTGATCACCACGCTATCGTCGTGCCAGTTCTTCATAAACAGGCCAATCACCTCGTAGCCTTGTTCCACCAGCAGGTGCGCCGCCACCGAAGAATCCACTCCGCCCGATAAGCCTATAACTACGCGTTTTTTCATGCTAAAAAGACAACGAGCGCGGGTACTTGGTTCAGTGTCTCGCGCAATTTATCCGGCAGCAAGGATCTTCCGGACGGTTTCCAGGGGAAACTGCGTTTTCTCGCTAATGGCTTCTTCCTCCAGTCCGTCGTTGCGTAAATATCCAATTGAATTCCTATGCTACGCTAAACCAACCCTGGCGCCAAGCCTCCGGCTTGGTGACCAAAGTAAACGGGTTCTCTGAACCCGACGTACGTAAACCAAAACCCCTTCAAGCATAAGCCACTTTTAGCGCACAAGCACAAAACATTTCCTACGCAATGACGAAGAAAAGCGCGCTACAACCACTAATTTGCACCGGTATGGAAGAAATAGAAACCCCCAAAGCTCTCTCCCGAGTCCTCACCGAACCGGCCCTCACCAACCTAGCCGTTCAGTCGCTGGACCTGGCACCGCACGAAACGCAACTGTTGACCAAGCGCATCAGCGGGTGCTTGTTTCTGGGGTGCACCTTCACCGACCGCCTGTTGCAGCACATCTACCGCCACAACTACATCTTCCCGCACCTCGACGTGCCCTACAATCCTTACCCTAAGTCGCTCTACACCCGTCACATTTTATACGAGGACTACGACCCCCGCCAGCCGGATTCTTACCAGCGCACCCCGGACAAGGTCACTTACGACCACTTCGTGCGGGTGGGCAAAGAGTACGGCAGCATCATGGAGACCCTGGCCCAGCGCCTGCACGACCACTCTATTACCGATGCGCTGCAAGACTTTCTGGCGCACTACCCCGAACGAAAGGTGGTGGCCGTGATGGGTGGCCACGGGCTGAGCCGCGACAGCGACACCTACGCCAAGGTGGCCCGCCTGTCGAAGTGGTTGACGGAGCAAGGGTTTCTCCTGGTGTCGGGCGGCGGACCGGGCGCGATGGAGGCCACCCACCTGGGAGCCTGGCTGGCGGGGCAGTCAGCAACCACCCTGGCCGACGCCATTGCTCACCTGAGTCGAGCACCCTACTACGACGATCCGCAGTGGCTGACTACCGCCTTCGAGGTGCTGGGGCAGCATCCGCGCAGCGCGTTTCGCAGCGTGGGCATTCCCACCTGGGGCTACGGTCATGAGCCGCCCACGCCCTTCGCCTCCCACATCGCCAAGTACTTCGCCAACAGCATTCGCGAAGACGGACTGCTGACCATCGCCAAGGGCGGCGTGGTGTTCGCCCCCGGCAGTGCGGGCACGATGCAAGAAATCTTTCAGGATTTGGCCCAGAACCACTACGAAACCCACGACTACGCCAGCCCGATGGTGTTTTTGGATACGCACTACTGGACGCACGAGCGCCCGGTGTACCCCGTGATCGAGAGGATGAAGTCGCGCGGCGTGCTGAGCAACCTAAACACGGGCTTGTATGATTCGGTGGAGGAGGTGGCCGCCCATCTGCTGCGCTTTCAGGAGTAATTATTGAGCGCACCCCATCCAACCAAATCGTGGTGCGTGGTGTTTTACTAAGCAAACCCTACAATCCGTGAAACATCTACTGATGCTGATGATCCTCGTGGGAGGACTGGCTTCCTGCAACCGCGATGAACCCGAAGTGAGCCTCCTTGACGGTGCTTACGAAGGAACGTTCGACCGGTCGAATTCTTCCGTAAAATTTGTTGAGTCAAACGTGACGCTCGTCCTGCGCGATGGGAAGTTCAGTGGCGAAAGTAGCGAGCTCAAGTACCCCGCCATTGGTGGAGGAACCTACCGGCTGGTCGGTCCCGATTCGGTTGAATTCGTGAATACCACCGCCTGGACCACTGAGTTCGACTTTTCGCTTATCTTGTCCGGAAGGTATCGCTTTCACCGTGAAAACGATTTCCTGTGGCTATCTCGGTCCCTTGACACCCAAATCACCGATACCTACCGATTGGAAGCGCCGTAGGGCTGGTTACCAATGGCCGACTTTCTCCGCTGAAATTCCGGCCTCACTCGTAGTACCCCAGCACCCGGCGCACCACCGGCGGAGCCCAGCGGCGGGGCAGCCACCGCAGCAGGGCCGCATAAAGCTTGGTGTCGGTGCCCACCAGGTAGTGCAGCCGCTGCCCGTGCACGGCCGTCCACACCCGCGCGGCAATCTGTTCGGGAGTGAGGCGCACCCGCTGCGCATCCAGGTTGCGGTACAGGTGGTGGTAGTCGCTCACCATGCGCGTCTTCACGTAGATCGGCAACAGATCGGTGACGCGAATGCCGTGCTTGGCAAAAGCGATGCTCCAGCCTTCGGTCAGGCTGCGGATGGCCGCTTTGGTGGCGGCGTAGGTAGCGATCTCAGGATGCCCGTAGAGCGCTGAGGCGCTGCTCATGTTCACCACCACCGCCCGGCCCGACCGCTTCAGGTAGGGAAGCGCCCCGTGCGTAACGGTGACCAGGCCCGTTAGATTGACGTCGATCACCCGTCGGTGCTGCTCGAGGGGCACCTGATCGAACTCGCCCACCTCCACCACGCCCGCGTTGTTGTGCAGCACGTCTAACGCCCCTGCTGACCGCCGGGTGAAGTCGCGCAGGGCAGCGTCTACCGCGGCGGCGTCGGTCACGTCGCCCACGTAGGGGTGCAATCCGTCAAGGGCAGCGGCGAACGCTTCCAATCGAGCAGCATCCCGGTCGAAACAGGCCACCTGCCAGCCCTTCTGATGAAACAAGGTAGCCGTGGCCCGGCCAATGCCCTGGGCACCGCCAGTGATGAAAATCGTTTTCATGCCGTCGCGGGGTCAGGCACCAGCGCCCGGTTTGCTTGCGCTAGTTGTCGGCGAAGTTCGCGCTCATACACGTGATAATCGACCGTGATGGTGTGGCGGGGAGTGTTTAACTGACGGTAGTGGGGTCGATTTATTTCCTGGTCTACCAGCGAACGGATGTTATCAGGACGCTTCCACTGGCCCACCAGTTGCCGGGCGATGAGCTTGGCTTGCAACTCGGCCCCCGGCCACACGCACCCCAGGGGCTGAATAAGTCCTACAAAGAACAGGTTGGCGTACTCAGGGTGCATCATCTTCAGGTACAACGGAACGGTCCCCTCCGAATAATCAATGAATGACTTGTCGAAAAACGGGTGGGTGATGATGAACCCGGTGCAGGCAATCACGCTGTCGAATGCCTCGGCGGTGCCGTCTTTAAAGTGGACGGTGCTGCCCGCGAACCGGTCAATGTCGCCCTTCGGCACCACCTTGCCGTGCCGAATCCGGTACAACAGCTCGTCGTTGATGGTGGGGTGCGTGGCTCCGAAGCGGTGGTCGGGCTCGGGAAGCCCGTAGGAAGTGTTTTTCCCCGTGAAGAACCGCACCATCAGGTCGCTCACCAAACTTCTGATTTTCACGGGCAACCGGGCCCCTTTCTCGGCAACCACGTCCGAAGGCTGCCCGAAGAAGAACTTAGGAATGATGCGGTAGCCTCGCCGCATACTGATGCAGGTGCGCTTGCTCACCCGGCTAGTTTCCACGGCCACGTCGCAGGCCGAGTTGCCGCCCCCAATCACTAGCACCCGTTTATCCCGGAAGGGGGCGGCCCGCTTAAACTGGTGCGAGTGCAGGTACTCACCGGTGAACTCTCCCGGATAGGTGGGCCAGCGCGGATTCCAGTGGTGCCCGTTGCAAACCACTAGGTCGGTGAACACTTCGATAGTCTCCGCGCCTTCCTGTCGAACGGTGATCTCCCAGCGCTGGTCCGATACGTACTCGGCCCGGATCACCTCGGTGTTGAACCGGATATGGTTTAACAGCCCGAAGCGGTGGGCGTAGGCCTGAAAGTAGTTGGCCAGTTGCTGGTGCGACGGATAGTCGGGCGTGGCGGGGTCGTGCTCGCTCCAGGGGTAGTCGGCGTACTGCGACAGGGTTTTAGAGCTGATGATGTGGGTGGTTTCAAACACGCTGGAGTGGCCCTCCTGCTCATCAAACACCCAATTGCCGCCCACCCGGTCGTTCATGTCGTAGGCCACCGTGTCCAGGCCCACGTCTAGCAGGTTCTTCAGCGCCGTGATGCCCGACGGCCCGGCCCCAATCACACAAACGCTTCTTTTCATACGGATAGACTATTCTCAGTGACTAAAACGATAAGCAATGCATCGATACTACTAAGTTTTAGGGAGAAAATCAAGCAACCACCGGGAGCTGGGTCTAAACCTCTTTGGTATAACTATCCACTAACGGTCAACTTACCAGAAGCCGTTGCCATTGATGGCCAAAAAGCACCCCTAGGACTAAAAATGATGGTAAGCAGTTTGAAGTCTTTAAGAGCACTTTGAGAACTTCTACGGAGAACTTTCGAAGTTCTCGGGAGAAAAAAATAAAAGCTGAGCAGCGTTTTTGGCACTTCTCCGCGGCATTTTATGCCTTAAAACAACAAACCCGACCGGAAGAACCGGGCGGGTGCGTAGTGGGTTGCGTGAGTCAGCGCAAAAGGTGAAGGTGGGTGGACAGTTTAGCGCGGGAGAGGGTGGGGCTTGGTGCGGAGACTACCTACCAACGCGGGTTGCGCTTTGGGGCGGGGAAGAAGTACGTTACGTAAACGACTGCTCATCGTCATGGCAAACTGTGCTCAGCAATCACGCTTGCAAAAAGGTGACCAAAGAAAGCGCGTGCGGACGCGTGAAAGTGGCGATATGGTACGTACGTGATTGTTCGGTGTGAAATGCGGCTTGGTTTGTAGTAGCGTTTGATGAAGAGCGCGGTAGAATCCGGATATCTGGCGGGCTGCGTACCTTCGGGCAAGGCAGGGTTGTCTGCCGGTTGGCGCCGGGTCCTCTATCGAGCGACCCGGCGGGTGCCGTGGAAAAGTGGGGTGGACGTCTTCCCTTCAACGGGCACCCTAGGGGGCACCTGAAAGGGACTCCTAGGCGGGCAGCGACAATGTACGTCCAGTAGTAGCCCCAGGGATTAGCCCATGACTAGGGTAAAAATATCCATCTGTACCGTCATTCCGGGATTTTCTGTAGCATAGCGTAAGAAAATGCCCGGAATCCCCTCCTTCGTAGCAGGGGATTCCGGGCCTTCGCTACCGCTACGCTCCAAAATGACGTCAGAGAAGGCATTGATTACGAACGCAGGCTGATCCGTGGGATGGGGATATCCACCCCACCCCTCAAGGCAAGCACTCCCGGATGCGCTCGGCCAGGAAGCGGTTGCCCGCCTCGTTCATGTGCACCCCGTCGGTGGTGAGCACGCCCTGGTAGGCCAGGCCCGGGTTGATGGCGCGCAACTCGTCGTCAAAAGCCTGGCGCAGATCGCACAGTTGGCTATCGGTGTCGTCGGCCACGCGCCGCACAATGTCGGCATATTGTGTCAGGCGCACGTTCTCTTCCGACTTGCTGTCCACGTCTTCGCCGATGACGGTGGGGGTGCAGAACAGCACCGTAGCGCCCTGCGCCTGGATGCGCTGCGCCACGTCGCGCAGTCCGGCTTCGTAGGCGTCGGCCTCGATGCCGGTGGTGCCCTCAAACTTGTAGAAGTGCCACACGTCGTTGATGCCGATGTAGACCACCACCACGTCGGGATTCTTATCCAGCACGTCGGTCTGGATACGGGCCTGCAGGTCGGTGACCTTGTTGCCACTGATGCCCGCGCCCAGCAGTTCGTACTGGCTCGTATCCACCAGCGTCTTCATCACGGCAATGTAGCCGCCCGGTTCGGCCCCGGCCTGGGTGATAGAATCACCGAAGAACACCACCCGTTTTTTCTCAGCGGTGCAGGCCGCGGTGAGCAACAGAACAGAAAACAGCAGGGGCATTAGCCCGTTTGCTAGCGAAAATTGGAAAGAAGAGGTCATAGGTTTTATTAAAAGGTTGGTTACTTTGGTGGTTATAATGCACTGTGTTTGCGGCTGGTGAGGACACCGTCCAGGATATACTACGTTGCCTTTGTAAGGGGTGAAGGTAGATAATTGGCGTTGAAAAACGACCAGCCAGAGCCGTCATTCCGGGATTTTCTGTAGAGCAACGGAAGAAAATGCCCGGAATCTCCTGCTACGAAGGAGGAGATTCCGGCTCTACGCTGTCGCTTCGGCCGGACCGCGTCCACGGTGGATGACGATAAGAATGGCGCTAACTCCATGATGTCTGGCCTTATAATAAAGGTTGCAGCGGTTTTGTAGGCAGCGCATGATAGACCGCTCGTTCGCGACAATAAACCAGGAGATTCCGGGTCTTCGCTACCGCTACGCTCCGGAATGAAGTTATAGAATTGCATACGGTTTTGTTAGACAAGGT
The DNA here is from genome assembly GCA_965217305.1 of Cyclobacteriaceae bacterium. Taxonomy (GTDB): domain Bacteria; phylum Bacteroidota; class Bacteroidia; order Cytophagales; family Cyclobacteriaceae; genus Tunicatimonas. The sequence goes on along the minus strand of CBDCHN010000011.1, from coordinate 551,217 downwards.
GCCAATTTCCCCGTAAGATACTACATTTACTCGTATGACTTCTCCCAATTCAGCAATGCACGATAAAGCCCAGCGGTGGCAGGCACTGGTTCAACAGCACGGCTCCTCCTGGTCGTTGGAAGAAGCCCAGCAGCAGCACCGCGCCCTTTTCGCCGACGAAGCGGTACCCGTGGCCTGGTGGCCCGACGAATCCACGGTGGCGCAGGCCAACATCACGCAAACGCAGTGGGCGCTTGGTTTACCTTCCTACGCCGACTTTTACCGATGGTCAGTAGAAAACAAAGCGGCCTTCTGGGAAACGGCCATCAACCGGCTGGACATTGCGTTTCGTCAGCCCTACCAGCAGGTGCTCGACTTGTCGGCAGGGCCCGAACACCCCCGCTGGCTGCCGGGGGCGCAGCTTAACATCGGAGAGAGTTGCTTCCAAGCCCCGGCCGACAAGACCGCCCTGGTGGTGTGCGACGAGGCGGGCAACGAGCAGCGCTGGACATACGGCGAACTCGACTCCCTGACGCAACGCGCGGCGTCGGGACTCACCGCGCGGGGCTTGGCACCCGGCGACCGAGTCGGTTTGTATATGCCATTGAGTGCCGAAGCGGTGGCCGCCTATCTGGGGATTATCCGGGCGGGCATGGTGGCGGTGCTCATCGCCGACAGCTTTTCGGCCGGGGAGCTGGAGCGACGCTTGGCACTGGCCGAAACCAAGCTGCTTATCACCGTGGCGGCTTACTCCTATAATAACAAACCACTGGTGGTCTACGACCGGGTGAAGCAAGCCCAGTCGCCGCGCGCGGTGGTAGTAGCGGCGGCCGATGTCCCCCTGCGGCCCGACGATCTTCACTGGGACGACTTTCTGGGGCCGCCCGAGGCAACCTATCACGAGGCGAGTCCTGATGATCTGATCAGCATTCTGTTCTCGTCGGGCACCACCCAGGAGCCCAAAGCCATTCCCTGGACGCACCTCACGCCCATCAAGGGCGCCACCGACGCCCACTTCCACCATGACGTGCACGCCGACGACGTGCTCACCTGGACCACCGGCATGGGTTGGATGATGGGGCCCTGGGCGATCTTCGCCGCGCTGATGAATAAGGCCACGTTGGTCCTGTTCGTGGGGTCGGGGGCCAGCCCGGCGTTTGGGCGGTTTATGCAGGACGTGAGCGTCACCGTGCTGGGCACCATCCCTTCGTTGGTGCGGGTGTGGCGCAGCACGCAAGCGATGGAAGAGTACGATTGGCCGGTGCGGGTGCTCAGCTCCACCGGTGAACCTTCGAGTGCCGACGACTACTTCTACCTGATGTGGCTCACTGGCTTTCGGGCCCCCATCGTAGAATACTGCGGCGGCACTGAGATCGGCGGCGGCTACCTGACGGGCGCGGTGGTGCAACCCGCCGCGCCCGCCACCTTCACCACGCCCACGCTGGGCACCGAACTGCGCTTCCGCGACGAAGCCAGTGGTCAGCTTTCTTCGGAGCAGTCGGGAGAAGTATTCATCGTGCCGCCCGCCATCGGGCTGTCGCAGCGGCTGCTCAACCGCGATCATCACCAGGAATACTACGCCGGTATGCCCACCCTGGACGACGGCACTCCGCTGCGCAAGCACGGCGACACTTACCGGGTGCTGGGGCGGGTGGGTGACACCACGTTCTACCGCAGCGGAGGCCGCACCGACGACAGTATGAACCTGGGGGGCATCAAGGTGAGCGCCGTGGAGATCGAAAAGGTGCTCAACCAGCACCCCGCCGTGCAAGAATCAGCCGCGGTAGCGGTGGCCCCACCCGGCGGAGGACCCGAGCAACTGGTGGTGCATTATGTGGCGGCCGCGGAGATGCCCGCGGATGCCCTGAAAAAAGAACTGCAAGAAGTATTGTCTGCCCAGCTCAATCCTTTATTTCGCATACAACGCCTGGTAGCGCAACCGTCGCTGCCCCGCACCGCCTCTAATAAACTACTGCGCCGCTCGTTACGGTCGTAAACCCATAGCCCACAGTATTATTCACACACTTGACCGCGCCTTTACCGAGCGCCTTTTTTTAGAATCCAATCCGCTGCATCCCACAAACTGTTCACTGTTAGGCGGGCTGTCGTTTTCGGTTGGGTTTCATCAATCAATACTCCCGGGATGCCCAGTTGCTGCGCCGGAATCAGATCGCGCTCCTTATCGCCTACCATCCACGACCGGGCGGGGTCAATGCTGAACTTAGCGATCGCCCGCTCGAACATCAGGCTGTTGGGCTTGCGGGTGAGCGATTCGCTGACCGACGGATGGTAGGGAGCGTAGTAGATGGCGTCGATGATGTGCCCGGTCACCATGTTCATGAAATCGTGGCAGGTCTGCATCTGCTCTCGGGTATAAATGCCCTTGGCAATGCCCGACTGGTTGGTGACGATCACTACTAGGTAGCCCGCCGCTTTGAGCCGCCGTAGCGCTTCGGGCACCCGAGGTAAAATCATGAAATCAGACAGGTGGTAGGCGTAGTTCACCCGGTCGCGGTTGATGACCCCGTCTCGGTCCAAAAAAATGCAGGGAGCTCCCTTGGCAGCAGCGTTCATTGGTGGGTTTGCGGTGGCCGGTACGCGTTTTTTTTATCGGCGAAAGCTGGCTATTTTTGGCCTTTTATCCTAATCGCTAGTTAGTGAGCTCCAACCGCAGCCTGGTCATCATCCCCACCTACAACGAGAAAGAAAACATCAAACTGTTGCTGGAGGCCATCTTTGCGTTGCCCGTGGCCTTTGAGGTCTTGATTGTGGATGATAACTCACCCGATGGCACCGCCAACGTTGTGCGCGGACTACAAACTACCTATCCTGATCAGATTCACTTGCTCGAGCGGCCCGGCAAGCAGGGATTGGGCACGGCCTACATTGCGGGATTTCGCTACGCCATCCGGCAGGGCTATGACTACATCTTCGAGATGGATGCCGACTTTTCGCATAATCCGGAAGACCTGGTGCGCCTGCATGAAGCCTGCGCCGAGCAGGGCTACGATCTGGCCATCGGTTCGCGCTACGTGACGGGAGTTAATGTGGTGAACTGGCCCATCAAGCGGGTGTTGATCTCATACTTTGCCAGCCAGTACGTGCGTTGGGTCACCGGGATGCCCGTCAACGACGCCACTGCCGGGTTCAAGTGCTACCGCCGCCGGGTGCTGGAGGCTATTGACCCTGATCGGGTGCAGTTCGTCGGCTACGCCTTCCAGATATCGATGAAATTCAACGCCTGGAAGCACGGCTTCCGGATCACCGAGGTGCCCATCATTTTCACCGACCGCACGCGGGGAGTGTCGAAAATGTCAAGCAAAATCTTCTGGGAAGCCTTCGGCGGGGTGATCCTGATGAAGGTGCGCAGCATGTTTCAAAAATACGCAGGGTCGTAGGAATATGATTAACCGTAGGAACATGACGGTCGCCGCGCGATTAATCCACCGTGGACGCGGCATGTTTTTACGGTTAATCAAATCGGATGGCCTTGATTGGATCAATGCGCAAAATCACGATGGTTGGTATGCCCAGCACCAAGGCCACCACCACGAAAGTGAGCAGGTTGAGCAGCACGATGGTCAGAAAATCCCACTGAATGGGTACGAAGCTCATGTAGTAGTTCTCCGGGTCGAGCGGGATAATCTTGAAGTGCGACTGCAACAGTCCGAAGCCAATGCCGATCACGTTACCGATGAGCATGCCCTTCACCACCAGCAGCAGACCGTTGTAGGTGAAAATACGGCGAATCTGCCGGTTTTTGGCACCCAACGCCTTCAGAATGCCAATCATTTGAGTGCGCTCCATAATCAAAATAAGCAAGATGCTGATGATGTTGAAGCAGGCCACAAACAGAATGAGCGCCAGAAAAACCACCACGTTGTTGTTGATCAGATCTAGCCATTCAAAAATTTGGACATACTTGTCGCTCACTTTCTCTACAAACAGACTGTAGTCCAGTTCGTCCTGCAGGGCCTGCTCGGCCTGATCCACTTGCTTGCCGCTTTTCAAGAACACCTCAAAGCCACCCACCAGCGAGTCGGGCCAGTCGTTGAGTCGCTGAATCATGCGAATGTCTCCCAGAATCACCTGATCGTCAAACTCCTCAATGCCCGTGTCGTAGATGCCCCGCACGTGCAGTTTGCGAATCCGGTTGTTGGGCGGATCGATAAAGTACATCCGCACGTTGTCGCCGGTGTCGAGCAGCAGGGTGTTGGCCATCTTCTGGCTGATGAGCACGTCGGTTGAGTAGCCGCTGCTATCGAACCGGATGAAGTGCCCCCGGCTGATGTTGCGCTTGAAACCGGTGCTGTCGAAGTCGGTGCTCACTCCTTTGATCACCGCCCCCAGCACCTCATCCTCTGTTTTGAGCAAACCGGCCTTGTGGCTAAACACCTGCACGTGGTCCACCTGCCTGAAGTGCTCGGGCCGTTGGTATAAAAGGTTGTTGGTCGAGATCGGCTCCTCCTGCATGGAGTTGTCGAGCGAGTATTTGGTCACCTGAATGTGTCCGCTAAACGAGTAGATCTTATCCTTCACCTCCTGGCGAAATCCATCGAGGATTAGGAAGGAGATCATCATCACGGCCAGACCCACCGCGATGCTGGCAATGGCAATCTTATTGATGGTCGACGAAAAGGATTTGCTTTCGGCCTGGCTGATCTTTTTGGATATGAAGTAGGGAAGGTTCAAGCGAGCGGAAGTGGATTAGGCGGTAGGAACGAGTTGGCCGGAAGGTTGCGGGTAAAGTACACGAACATTTCGCGGATTTGCAATACATTTGGTCTTCTGGCCACCCTACGGTCAGCAAAAGCAACGCGTAAATTTTATGAACCAGAACGTTATTCTAAGCCTACTGCTGGTGATCAGCACCGCCTGCCAGTCACAAACTACGTCGCGCGCGTCTGACTCAGCGGAAGCCGCCGATCAACCCATTCGCCCCGCCGCCTACCAGACCAACGAATATCTGCCCCTGCTGCGCGGAAAAGCCGTGGCTTTGGTGGTGAACCACACCTCGCTGATCCATGAAACCCACCTGGTGGACTCGCTGCTGGCCCGGGGCGTGAACGTGAAGCAGATTTTCGCTCCGGAGCACGGTTTCCGGGGCGAAGCGGGCGCGGGCGACCTCATCAACGACAGCACCGACCCCGCCACCGGGCTGCCCATCGTGTCGCTCTACGGCAAAAATAAGAAACCCTCGGCCGAGCAGTTAGAGGGCCTTGATCTGGTGATCTTTGACATCCAGGACGTGGGAGCGCGCTTCTACACCTACATCAGCACCATGCACTACGTGATGGAAGCCTGCGCCGAGCAAAACAAGGCCATGCTGGTGCTCGACCGGCCCAACCCCAACGGCTTCTACGTGGGCGGACCCGTTTTGCAGCCGGGGGTAGCATCTTTTGTGGGCATGCATCCCATTCCGGTGGTGCACGGCCTCACGGTGGGCGAACTGGCGAACATGATCAACGGCGAGGGCTGGCTCACCGATAGTGCGCAGACCGATCTCACGGTAATCCCGGTAGCGAACTACTCCCACCGCGACCGCTATAGTTTGCCGGTGCGCCCCTCGCCCAACCTGCCCAACGATCAGGCGGTCAATCTGTATCCGGCGCTGTGTTTGCTCGAGGGCACGGTGGTTACGCTGGGGCGGGGCACCGATTTCCCCTTTCAGGGGTACGGACACCCGAACCGCGCCTTCGCCGAGGTGAACAGCGCCGCCGACACGTTTACGTTTGTGCCGCGGGCTATTCCGGGGGTAGTGAGCAATCCAAAGCACGAAAACGAGCGCTGCTACGGCGCCGACTTGCGAGAGGTGGATCAGCTAGACCACTTTACCCTGAAGTACGTGTTGCGGGCGCACGAGCAGGCCCGGGCGGGCGGCATTTCGGATGAGGATTTCTTTCTGACGGCCACCTTTCGAATTCTGGCAGGCAATGAAACCCTCCAGCAGCAGATTGCCGCGGGCCAAACCGAAGCAAATATTGCGCAAAGCTGGCAGGCCGATCTGGATGCCTACCGGGCTAAGCGCCAGCAGTACCTATTGTACGAAGATTTTGAGTGAGGTCGGGCGAAGCAAACCAACCCTGCCGAAATAACGTTGATTGAATACGAACGGTAGCGAATAGGTTCAGTCCCTGAGTTGCCAATTTGTTGCTATTTGCGTATTTTAGGAACCGGCGTCCGTTTCCGCAACCCTTTGTTTGTTATGCTGAAGTTTCTGTTAATCACCATCCTGTTTATCTACATCGTTTATAAAGCGAGCAATTTTGTGCTCAAAATATTCTTTCCAATTGCGCACGCGCGCCGTATGCAGCAGGAGTACGCCCGCAAGAATCAGTTCGGTCCTAAGTATCGGCGCGAACAGCAGCAACGCCGTCAACACGCGCCCGACGGCCGTATCCACGTCGATCATATTCCCCCGGAAGACAAGAAAGCGCGCAGCACCCAGGATTTCAAGGGTGGAGAGTACGTTGACTACGAAGAAGTGAAGTAAACAATGATCGAAACTACAACCATACCGGTTCCTGACCAAGTTCTTTCCGAGAAGGTTCCCGACGTGCTGGTGTACGAGGAAATGGACGGGAAACCAATTTATTACCGGGGCTACCGCGACGTGTTGGCCAACCAAAAAAAACCGGAAGACATTATGGGATGCAGTGACGTGCAAGGTATTATCGTCTCGGCGGTGCTGGAGCATTTGTACCAGCACATAGAGAGTGACCAGTATAAGATTATCACCAACGAAATTGGTCTGCACCTTGAGCGGGGCAATAATCTGTCGTCTGACATTGCCATCTATGAAAAATCTATGCTTCAGCGTACGCCGCTCAAGAATAAGTATTTTGACATTCCTCCGCTGGTAGCCATTGAAATAGATACCAAAGCCGACACCAGCAGTTTCAATACTCCAGCCGATTATTACCACACCAAAACCGAGAAGTTGTTTGCCTTCGGCGTGCAGCAGGTGGTCTGGCTCTTTAGTGCCAACCGGAAAGTGACGGTGGCCTATCCTCAGCAGGATTGGATCACCAAAGACTGGGACAAACCCGTCACCATCCTCGACCAGTATAGCTTCTCGGTGGCTGAGCTAATTAAGAAAGGCGGCATCAACTTGCCTACTTAGTGGCTCTTCCCTCGGTACCAGTACCGCTGAATCAGTTCCAGGAACTCCGGATGGATTGTCCCACCGGATACCAACTCTCCTCCGAAAATGTAGTTACTTGTACCGCTAAAGGTGGTCACGGTGCCTCCGGCCTGCTGCACCAGAAACACTCCCGCCGCCACGTCCCAGGGCTTTAGATTGTACTCAAAGAAGCCCTCGAACCGACCGCAGGCCACGTAGGCCAGGTCCACCGCAGCGCTGCCCATCCGGCGCAGGCCGTGGGTGCACTGCATCAGGTCCTGCACAATCTCTACGTACACGGGCAAGTTCTTAAATTTTGAGTACGGAAACCCGGTCGCCAGTAGGCTGTTGGCTAGTTCAGATACGGACGACACCTTAATCACCGTGTCGTTCAGGTAGGCCGGACCGCCCTTTACGGTGTGAAAGCACTCGCCGTGGTTGGGTTCATTGATCACCCCTAGCACCACCTCGTCGCCGTCCATCAGCGCGATGCTGCTCGAGTACAGGGGCAAGCCGTGCACGTAGTTGGTGGTGCCATCTACGGGGTCGATCACCCAGTTGTAACGCTCGGCCCGCCCCACGTCGGTGGTGCCCTCTTCGGTGATGAACCCGGCTTCGGGCAGCAGTTCGCGCAAGCCCGCTACCAAGATTTTCTCGGTCTCCTTATCTACGTACGATACCAGGTCGTTCTTGCCCTTGTACTCGATAGCAGAAAGCTGAAACTTGCGGGCTTCTTCCTGCATAAAGTCTCCGGCCTGTTTGGTGATGGCAACGGTCTGTTGAAGAATGTGTTCTAGGTTCATAGCCTGAAATATTGATGTAACAATGTACCGTAGCGACGGATTGCAACGGTGGCCGCGCCATCCGTCGCTACGTGATTTTGCCTTTTACCAGGGCGGCCAGCAGCACGAACACCGACAGCCAGGCTGCCGTGCGGGCCAGATAGTCGCCGTGTCGGGCGTAAAAGGTAAGCTCGTTATTGGCCCGAATGCTGCCCCGGATCACATCCTGCTCCCAATACTTGGTAGCCTGATGAAGATCTCCTCGCTGGTCGATGAAGGCCGAAATACCCGTGTTGGCCGAGCGGGCCACACTGCGCCGGGTTTCAATCGCCCGCAACGAGGCGTAGTGCAGGTGCTGTTTATGCCCGGCGGTGTTGCCCCACCAGCCGTCGTTGGTAATGATGAAGATCATCTGGGCCCCGTTGCGCACGAAGCGCGTGAGGTAGTCACCGTAGATCGACTCGTAGCAAATGGCCGGAGCGCCGCCCAGCGAGTCAGCGTTATACAGCACGGTGCGCTCGGCCTGCCGTCCGAAGCCGCCCGAGGTGCCGCCCAGATCAAAGATGAGCGTCGACAGAAAACCCAGTAGCTTGGGGTAGGGCATAATCTCTACGCCGGGCACCAGCCGCGATTTATGGTAAAACACGGGGGCACCTCGGTCGGGCACGAAGAAGGCGGTATTGAACACGTCGTACGAGCCGATGTCTTCGCTGTACCGAGCCGTCGGCGTGACCTCGCTCGGCAGATCGTAGCGAATCAGCGAGGTCATGCCCGTGACTAGCGATGCTTGGGGATTCCGTTCTTTGAACGCCATGATGCGTTGGTAGACATCGGTATCCGCAAACGTGGGCTCCCAGTAGGCGCCGTCGAAGGCCGATTCGGGCCAGAGCACAAACTGGGTTTGAGGCGTGATCTGCTGCTCAGCCAGGGCCGCGAAACGATTCACCTGCTCGGCGTAGGGGATAAAGGCATCGCCATCGGCGAATTTCTCGGTATAGGGGTTGATGTTGGGCTGCACCACCACCACCTCTACCTGCTCGCCCTTTTCCTCATAGCGTAGGTAGATCACGTACGAATAAACGATGGGTAGCGCAATCCACAACAGGGCGTACGTCAGGCTGCGCCAGCGAACAACTCCCAGCCAGAGCGCCCCGTCGCGCAAAAACACGTAGTAGAAGGCAACGTTGGCCAGCAGCAGCCACAGCGTGCCGCCGAACACGCCCGTATACTCATACCACTGCACCCACTCCGGAAAGGAGGCGAAGCCGTTGCCCAGCGTGAGCCAGGGCCACGACACGTCCCAGTTCAGGTGCACGTACTCGAAAGTGACCCAGTAGAGCACAAAGCCGAAGAAGCCCCAGGCCTCGCCCGCCGCCCGTTTGGTGAGGCGAAACAGCACGAAGGGCACGCTCATCAGTAACGCATTGGCCAGCAGCATAAACACGGCCCCCACGGCGGTGGAGTAGTATACCCACCAGGTGGTGAGCAGGTTCCAGAGCAGCAGGGTGAGGTAGGTGTAGCCGAAGAACACGCGGCCCGGATGGCGGTAATGCTCGTAGGATGCACGTTTCTCAATGGCGAACAACGGAGCCATCGCCACGAACAGCAAAAACGGAAACGGCTTCACCGGCCAGCCTAGCCAGAATAGCAGTGCGCTACCGACGGAAAGCAGAAGCAGGTAGTATTTGGTTTGGGGAAACGGGAGCCTATTTGCCTTCAACAACGATCACGATTTCGCCCCGGGGGGGAGTGGTGGTATAGTGTTCTGCTAACGCGACAAGGGTATCGTTTCGCGTCTCTTCGTGCAATTTAGTTAATTCTCGCGACACCGACGCGCGTCGCTCCCCGAAATACTCAACCAGTTGCCCCAGCGTCTTCACCAGCCGGTGGGGCGACTCGTAGAGAATGAGCGTGCGGCTCTCTTCGGCGAGTTGCAGCAAGCGGGTGTGCCGACCTTTCTTGGGAGGCAAAAATCCTTCGAACACGAAGCGGTCGCTGGGCAAACCTGATTTCACCAAAGCGGGCACGAAGGCCGTGGCTCCGGGGAGGCACTCGACCGCTACCTCAGCCTCCAGGCAGGCCCGCACCAGCAGAAACCCGGGGTCCGAGATGGCCGGGGTGCCCGCGTCGCTGATCAGGGCCATGCGCTCGCCCCCTTGCAAGCGCGCTACCAGCGCCGCCACCGAACGGTGCTCGTTGAAGGCGTGGTAGGGCTGCATCTTGGTGGGCACACCGTGGTGCTTTAGCAGTTTGCCCGAGGTGCGGGTATCTTCGGCCAGCACCACATCAACCGACCGCAGAATACGCAACGCCCGCAGGGTGATGTCTTCCAGGTTGCCAATGGGCGTGGGTACCAGGAACAAGGCGGCGGTTTCGGGAAATGCTGACATGGGATGAGGACTTTCTAGGCGGCTAGATATTAGATGGTGGATGTCTTTCTACGGGGCAAGATATTGGATAATAGATCTAAGATCCCCTCCGTCCAAAAGTCATCCAATATCTAACATCCACTATCCAACTTCCACCAGCTTGTCAATCGCCTTGGCTAACTTCCGGTCCCTGTCGGTGACGGTATTGCCTGCGTCGTGGGTGCTGAGCGAAAGCGTTACTTGGTTATACGCGTTGGTGATGTGCGGGTGGTGGTTCATCTTTTCGGCTACCAGCGCTACGCGCGTCAGGAAGCTGAAGGCGGCTACGAAATCAGCAAACGCAAAGTCTCTGGTTAGTGCGTTGTTTTCCTCTTTCCACATGAGTTTCATGATTGGTCGTACGTAATTAACCGCTTTGCATTCCTAAAGTTATTTTTACGGTTTAACTGTGGTAAAGGACACACGGATAGGGCGCGTTACCAAGGTACAGGACATAGATTCTGACCGCATGGTGGTGGTGATCCGGCAGACCAAAGGACCGCCCGGTGCCGTTGCCTAGCAAGTTACTGAACTTACCCATAGAAAAGCTTCCGGAAGGATTGGCTTTCGCTATCGTCAGATTGCCGAGAAGTTGAAGAAATTTGGTTCTTCCTTTCATCGCTCGCCCAGCGCGTCAAGCAGGCTGGCCGTCACGTTCAAAAAGTTGCCCTCGGAGATGATGCCCACCAGTTTGCCTTTCTTCACCACGGGTAGGCAGGCGGCGTTGTTCTTTTTCATCACCCGCATGGCTTCCATCACCGTCTTGTCCGGCGCAATGGTGATCGGGTCGGCAATCATCAGGTCGGCCACCGTGCACGCACCGTCTTCGGTGCCGTCGGCGCGGCCAATCAGGTAACGCACCAGTTTGCGCACCGACACCAGCCCCACCAACCGTCCTTTCTTGTCTTCCACTGGCACAAAGCGCACCTTCTGCCAGTCCATAATATTGGCCACCAGTTCCGGAATGTCGTCTTTCTCCACGGTAAAAATATCGCGGGTCATGAACTCCTCGATGAGCAGCGAGGTGGGCGACCAAGCCACCGAATCGTCTCGGGTGGCCAGCTCCCACTCGTGCACTGGGCGGCCCGATTGCTGGTGCTTGATCATCGCCGAGGTGAGCGTGGCCGACCGCTCGTCGTGCATCACTTCCTTGCTGATCTTGTGATACGACTTCAGCAACCAGCCTGAGCCGGTTTGGCGGGTACGGTTGCGCTCGGCAATGATGCCCAGGTACTGATCAATGTCCGCCGGAGCTACCTTGCGTTTCTTAAGGCCCGCCTCGGCCAGGGGCAACAGCTCCTTTTCGATCAGTTCGGCCACCGGCAGCTTCTGCCCCTTCATCCAGGTGACCTCCGTTTCGTGTCCCGAAAAAGCGGCCGCCACAAAGTTGGCGTGCACGTCGTCAAACTCCAGCCAGCGGGTGATGTCGTCGTAGGCATCGCCGAAGCCTTCCATCAGCCCCACCCAGAAAGCAGCGTTGGCCACCTCGTCGGGCACGCTGGGACCGGCGGGCAAAATGCGGTTCTCGATGCGCAGGTGCGGCTTGCCGTTGGGACTCACCCCGTAGCAGGGGCGGTTCCAGCGGTACACGGTAGAATTGTGCGTCATCAGGGCCCGTAGTTCGGGAGTTTTCCCCTCACCTAGCTGCTCCAGCACGTCCTGCTCGCAGTCCGACATCAGCATGGGACGGAAGCGCACGATGTCTTCGCGGTAGAGTTCGATAACTGAGCGGGTGAGCCAACTGTTGCCGAACGTGACCCGCGGGCTGCGGTCGCGCAGGTGCTCCGATACGGCGCGCGTATCGATCGACTGCTGGAACAAGGCGATGCGGGTTTCGTTCCACAGCCGCTTGTTAAACAGCAGGGGCGAGTTGGCCGCAATAGCCAGCACCGGGGCCGTGATGGCCAGCGCGATGTTGTACTTGGCCACAAACTCGGCGGGCGCAATCTGCAGGTGCACCTGAAAGCTGGTGTTGCAGGCCTCCAGCAGGGCCGAGTCGTGCTTCACGTTGAGCTCGTCTACGCCCCGAATGTGCAGTTCGTGCTTGCTGCCCCGCATTTTGCCGATGGCCTTCACCAGCGCGTGGTAACGGTCGAGCGGCGTGAGGTTGCTCATCTCCAGGTCCGACTTGCGCAGGGTGGGCAAGATGCCGGTCATCACCGTGCGGAAGTTCATGTCTTCGCCCAGCGCCGCCAGCTCGCTGAGTTTCTCTTCGGTGTTGGTCGCCATTTGACTGAAGCAAGAGCCGGTAAATTCTAACGGATCCAGGTTAAACTCCAGGTTAAACTTAGCCAGCTCGGTGGTGTAGCCATCGGAAGTGAGGCGCTCCAGCACCGCCATCGACATCGGCGCGGGCTTGCAGTGTTCATCCACCAGACACAACTCCTGCTCGGCCCCAATGTGAATAGGCTCTTCGTTGAACCACGCACCGTCGAGCATCTGCTCAAAAGCCTTGAGATCGCGCAGGATGCACCGCGTATTTTGGTTCTGATCCTCTTGGCTATCGACGAGCTTGACGTTAAGATTTCCCATAGTGAACAATTTAAAAAGAATGGCGATATACCAAGCGCCAGACTGACAGTTTTGTTGGTGAACGAAGTGCTCGGTGGTTATGTGTGACCGGCAGCTGGTTCGGGCTACCCAGCGTCAACGCTCTTCCCTGCATCGTTGCCCTCCGCAAAGAACGCCTCCAGTTCGGGCAGCGTGGTTTCGTCGGTGCGCAGGTCGCGGATGATCCGGCCCCGGTGCAGCACCACAATGCGGTTGCACACCTCGGTGACGTGGCTCAGGTCGTGGCTGGAGATCAGCAACGTGGTCTGACGTTCTTCGGCGGTGGCCCGCAGCAAATTCTTTAGACGAATCTGGGTGGTGGGGTCCAGGTTCGAGAACGGCTCGTCCAGGATAGCCACCGTGGGGTGCGTGAGCAGGGCGGCGGCCACGCCCACCTTCTTGCGGTTGCCCTGCGACAGGTCGCGGATGTACTTGTTACCATTCAGTACTTCGTGATTGAACAGCCCCTCCAGGGGATGCAGACGGGGGGCTAACTCCGCCGCCGACAGTGCGTGCAACTGCCCGACGAACGAGAAGTACTCCTCGGGAGTGAGGTAGTCGAGCAGAAAGCCCTCGTCGAGGTACGAACCGGTGTAGGCTTTCCAGTGGTCCGACTGGTACACGGGTTCCCCTTGGCTGCGCACTTCGCCGGTGGTGGGGCGCAGCAGGTCGAGCAGCAGGCGGAACAGGGTGGTTTTACCGGCGCCGTTGTTGCCTACTACGCCCAGGCGTTCGCCCGGGGCCACGTGCAGGTGCTCAACTGATAACACCACTTGCTGTTTATACTTCTTGACTAGTTGGGTGATCTCAATCATAGGTTAGGTTGGTTTCTGCCGGAACCCGGCCGCCATGGGGTATTTTTCCTGCCGGAAGCGTCGAATAATCTCGCGTAGCCAGTACCCACGGGTGAGCCAGCCCAGCAATCCCAGTCCGCTGATCAGAATCACCCCTCCGCCCGGTATCCACCAGTTTGCCAACGACCCCAGCAGCACCGGAATGAGCAGTATCAGAATTGACAACCACATTTGGGAAGTGCTGACCCCCTGCCAGTTGAATAGGCTGCCTGATTTCATATCTACTCGCTCGCGGTTGCTGATGGCGAAGTAGACCACCAGCCAGCTGCTCACTCCCCAATTGAATAAAAAGCACGCGCTGTTGACCACCAGAATGGGCCAGCCCAGCCCTCCCAGTGGCAGCGTGAGCAGGTAGTTGACCAAACAAAACGAGGACAGAAGCCGGTGTTTGCTCTTAAGGTAGGTACGCGCCGAAACATTGGCAGCCAGCATCCCGTCGAAGTGCGCTCCTTCCCAAGCTAGCAGAAACTGCCCGTAGGTGAGCATGATACTCCCGGTAATCGCCACCCCCGGCAAAATAAGGCTGCTGTTACCAAGCTGCACGTCGGTTTCATCCGGGTAAAATAGCAAGGCGTAGGCGATGATGATAAGCAGGCTCGAGACGACCACCGTGCGCGAACGACGGTGGCGGGCAATCAGCTTAAGCTCGTTTAGCAGCAACAAGCCTTCTACTCCGTAGCGTTGCCGCAACCTAGCAGATTCTAACCGCTGCAATCCGGTGGAAGCTGGGCGGGCGGGGATGTCTTCAAGGTAGAACCCCCGGCTCATCCATCGGCCGATGCCAACCACCAGGATTACGGACAGCGACGCGGGCACCGCCGCCCAGGCCGGGGCTATCGCCAATGCTCCAAACGCTTCCTTAGAAAAAGTCGATAAAGGAATTACCCCGGACCGGTCGAGCAGCAGCAACAGCATAAGCAGGCTCAGCGCAATTAGCACCCGCGCGGGCCGAACGGCCACTTGCAAGCGCGCGAAGAAAACCAGATATGAGCTGATTAGCAGCAAGGCTCCAAAGGCCACCAGCCACCCCAGGGCCGCCCCGCCCCCAAACTGTGGGTAGATAAGGGTAACCACGAACGGCCCTACCACCAGCCACGGAAGGGCATTAAAGAGCGTGAGCGGCACTTGCCCCAGGACAAAGCGCACCAGCGCGGAGCGTCGGATGGGCAAATGCCGGTAGGCGGCAATGTTGGCTACGGGCATCCCCTGAACAAAGTAGCGTCCCACCAAATCAAACAGCAAATAATACAGCACTCCCTGGTGAATCACCACCACCGGGTCGCGGTTAGGGAGCAGTTGGGCGAACACCTTATCCAGGTTCTGCCCCAGGGCAAAAAGGCTCACGCCTAACAGCAGCACAACCATCCCCAGAAGAAAGGCCCCTACCAAACGCTGCCCCAGGCTGGGCGAACGAAGAAAGGCTTTCCAGCGGTGCTGTAGCAGGGTGCGGGCGAGGTTCATGCGGTTTGGTTGAGGTCTTGCCCGCCGTAGTACTGCAAGTCCACGTTCTTGCGCGCCTTCACAAAGTAGGTGATCTGCCCGGTGTGGTAAGAGAAGTGCTCGGTGACGTGCATCAGGATGGCTACGCCGGTTTCGTCGTAACCCTGCACTCGGTAGGTGGCCAGCAGGTCGGCCGGGGTGAGCCGGTCGAGCACCGCCGCTACCTCGGCCATCAGGGCGTCGAGCTGTTGAGTAAGTATGTCCGCCGAAAGCGGGTCGGTATGGTCAAACTCGCGGTTACGTTGCCGGTGGTCGGGCTGCCCGCCCAGTGCGCTGAGCACCCACTGCCGCAGGTTGCCCATCAGGTGCAGCACCAGGTTGCCCACGCTCACCACGTTTTCGTTGGGCCGGTGCCAGATTTCGTCCGTGCTCAGTTGCCCCAGGCACTGCTTGATGCGGGGCACCGATTCGCCGATGATGCGGCGCTTCACCTCGTCGACGAGGGCGTGGTGGAGGAGTGGGGTAAGGTCGCTGGTCATGGCAGGCGTTGGTTGCCCCTAAGTAGCAGAATTGCGCGGAGAAATGCACATCGGATAAGCAGTTTCTCTCTATTATTCGTTCTGGAAGGAACTTGCCACCTAGGTCAGCAATAGTACTATACCAAAGCTATAAAACTGTAGGCGCAACCCGCCAGTCGTAGCCGATCCGTGGGGATTAGGTGCAGAAAGCGAGCTTGGCAAATGCTCTAGCAAGATAAGTCGTAAAAAAGCCCCTAGAGATCAACTAAAGGCTTTCTAATTGAATATAATGTTCTTACTCTTTGGTGATGAAAAAGTGAATTTCTGGCTTATAGCGCCATTCTACGGGCTTATTGTTGAAACGTACTTCTTGGAACTCAAATCCTTTTCTTTTAATCAATAACGTATCTATATCATCACCTACTTGAAGATAGTAGTCCTGAAGATTTGAATCATGCTGAAAGTCATTGACCACTTCTAGAATTGTAGAGTCAGTGTTAGTCCATACCCTAACAGTGGAGTAGATCTTCTGTCCACCTTTGAGGTGATACACCATAACAGAGTCATCCTGGTGTTGATCCAAGTAGTTCACCCCCTCCTTGGTATAAATATAGGCTGCAAATGGTGTGGGGCCCACTTCCGCCCCCGGGGTCTCACAGGAGATGATAGATACACTAGCGAAAAAGAAAACTATTAGGTACTTCATATTATAAGCATGTTTAATGTGCAAACCATTAACGTATACGCTAGATACATTCTACCTCACAGTGATCATATGTCTACCTTTAGTATACTCATTATCACCGGGTGTCCAGTCATCAATCAAGTACCAATCGTTGTGGTCTCCATACCACCCCCAATTCATATAATAGTACTTTGCTCCATTATTTGGATTGTAGCGGTAACCTTCACAAACCCATATATGCTGATTAAAACTTATGATGAATGAAGGGGTTTTAGCTTTCAAGATGACCGGTCTCCCGGCTTTAATTTCGTTGGCTACTGTAGTATGGTTTAAGTCACTTAAACTAGAAGAAAAGCCCAAAGAGTTTAAGAAAGCAGGAATTTTACTAGGCAAAGCCAAACCATAGGTAGCTCCATAATCTATAATAATCCACGATCCGATGAAACCCATCAATCTAGCTATGTCCGGAGATTGACCAAATCTTCTGGGGGGAGGATTAGAAGGAGGCATATTATTGAAGTTAATAGGAACACCGTTATAGGTCATGCTGCCGAAGCGATTGCGATGGTAATGTAATACCTGGGCAACTGCTACCGGACCACAGCCTGCCGGAGCGCGATCACAGTCATCGCTTCTTACTATTCGAGGACTAAGGTCATTATAGCCGCATCCTTGCCCCCAGAAACGGTGCGTTCTAGCTTGCCATGTTTGGATTGGCATTGGAGTACTACCCCCTCCACCGCAATCTGAACCGGGCCTTTCACACGGATCATCAATTAAATTAGTGGTTATACTATTTGTGGTAGAACTCCACCCGTGGGCTGTTCTTCCATTTACACTATTTTTGCGATCAGTGGTACTACCCAAATAGCTATTTCGGTAAGACGCATCATCCCGTAGACGGGTAATATGATCTGTAAGTGATTCTAGCCATATCATCACCCCCGGATTGTCCTGGTAAGTATCCAGATCAAAACTGTTACTATCACTATAAGCCAGTACTGGAGTCATACGCTGGTCTGCCGAGATAATAGTAAAACCCTGGCCGTCCCCATAATCAAACAAATAGAAAGCTTCTCTTTCTTTTCTATCCTTAAAGGCTTTCGATTTCTTTACCTTCTTGTTCGTCTTACCTCCTTTCCTGGCTGACTCTACATCAGGAGCGTCAAAGCTACCAGAAGATGTAACTTGCTGAGCTATCTTGTGCCTCAGTAAAAGAAACGAACAAAGAATCGTAAACAATTTCCGGTGGAATGGTAGGAGCAAGATCAGCGTCCTGTTCCAAATCATCCTGCCACGAGCAGGACTACGTAAAGGCCAGTTACGAAAGAACCAATAAGATGCTTCATAGCTTTGAGAGGTTGAGGATGAAATAAAAATTATGCGAAGAAGTGCGAAATTCCAGTGATAACCCACGTTTCGGGATAAATTATTTTATGCCTAAAAATTTGTTATATTCTAAGATTAACCTATCCGTAAATTGTCCATTTATTGAGCGTTAAGGCAAATGTCATAGCGTAAGTCTTCCAGCGAGTACTAAGGTGTAATAATTAAGGCGCATGAACTGCTGCTTCCCATAGGCCAGGGGGATAAACAAATCCAGGAAGCACCTTCCAGGGCGTTTGAAAAAGAGGTAAGGAGCAGCTCCGCGGTGGCTCAAACGCTTCTCGGAAGGACTGAGGAGCACCTCCGCCGCCGTAGATTGGGTCGCCGGAAGGGCTGGGGAGCAGCTCCCCGGTGGTTCAATCACTCGTCGGAGAGGCTGCGGAGCACCTCCTCGGTCGTTCAGCCGGTTGTCGGAAGGACTGCGGAGCAGCCTCCTGGGCGTAGATTCGGCCCTCTGAACGGGCGGAAAGCAAAAACTATCGGGCCAAACCGTTCATTGAAGCGCAACCGGTGGACCCGCTCGCGGGCTGCGGACCCTACTAATAATGTATGGTTCGGGCAACTTTTGCTGATTTAGCCCGCAATTTTGTCGGATGATCCATCTACGAAAACCCAAAGCAATGGGCTGCGCAGCCATTGTCTAAAAATATTCATCAACGTTCTTGAGATAGTTTTGAAAAAACGTCCGCCTCGGGCCAGTAGCAATCCTCTGGGCGAAAACCAACATCCCTCAGAAAATTCGATAACTTTGTCCGCCGTTTCAGTATCATTGCGCAACTTTGTGCCCAACAACTTTTCCCTTCGTTCATGTACGCTTACTTACGCGGCAAACTCGCTCACAAAGAACCTACTTTCGTCATCATCGACGTGCAGGGCGTGGGCTACGAAGTCCGCATTTCGCTCAACACCTTCAACGCCCTGGGGCCCGATGAGGCCTGCCTGCTGCACACCTACCTCTACGTGAAGGAAGACGCCCAGTTGCTGTTCGGTTTTGCCGAGGCCAACGAGAAGAAACTGTTCCTGGACCTGCTCAGCATCTCGGGGGTGGGGCCTAGTCTGGGGCTCACCATTCTGTCGTCGATGGATCCCGAAGAGATCAAGTCCGCCATCGTGCAAAACGATATCAAGACCATTCAACGGATTAAGGGCATCGGGGCCAAAACGGCGCAGCGCATTGTGCTGGAGCTGCAAGACCGCATCAAGAAGGATATGCTGAGCAGCGGGGCCTCACCCGAGCGGGTGCGGGGATTAGGAGCGGGGGCGTACAATACCCTTCGCAACGAGGCGTTGTCTGCTTTGGTCACGCTCGGCATCAGCCGGAACATGGCCGAAAAAAGCATCGAGAAAGCCATCAGCGAATGGCAAAAGAAGAACGAGTCTACTGAACTGCGCCTGGAAGACCTCATCAAACTGGCGCTAAAAACCACGTGATCACCACAAATTTGTTTCGTGCTTTCTACGTACCGGTTTCGTTTACATACGGCTAAAGTAAATCACGGGTTGACCCGGCTGCTGGGACTCAGTCTGCTGCTACTGCTGGGGTTGGTCCGGGCCGGAGCAGCCCAGGACGCCCCGCCCACCACCGCCGATTCTACCGTCACTGATCCGGCAACCGACCCCGCCAATTCTCCGGATACGCCCCCCGCGGCGACCACCCCGGAGGAAGCCGTGCTAGCCGTAGATACCATCCCCGACAACCGGGGGTACCAACCCTCGGCCCAGCCCAACTACCGGCAGCCCGACCGCTACGGCGACCCCTTCTCCAACCCCGCGCCGCGCACCCCCCTGTACCCGCGCGACCCCACCCAGGTGGAAACCGACATCACCGTCGACGACTCCACCGTGAACTACTCGATCTACGAGCGCATCAACGGGCTCGACTACCGGGCGCCCTCTTACCTCGACTTCGATCAGTACCAGCAGTACCAGGATCGAAGAGCCTTGCAGGACTACTGGCGCGGCCGCTCGTCGGCCCTGGACGGTGAGAGTGCGGTGAGCGGCAAGCGGCTCATTCCGCCCATTTACACCACGCCCATCTTTGATCGACTGTTCGGCGGCTCGTTCGTCGACATTCGCCCCAACGGCTTTGTGACGCTCGACTTCGGGGGGCGCTTCCAGCGGGTGGAGAACCCGGCCATCCCGGTGCGGCAGCAGCGCAACGGCAACTTTGAGTTCGACCAGCAGATCAGCCTCAACGTGATCGGCAAGATCGGCGATAAACTCGCCGTGACGGCCAACTTCGACAACAACAACTCCTTCGACTTTCAGAACAACATCAAGGTGGAGTACACCGGCTACGACCACGAAATCATCAAGAAGATCGAGCTGGGCAACGTGAACCTGCCGGTGAACAACAGCCTGATCACCGGCTCACAAAGCCTGTTCGGCCTCAAGACGCAGTTGCAGTTCGGGCGGCTGTTCGTCACCAGCGTGGCCTCCGTGCAGCGGGGCAGCAGCGACGCGGTCACCATCGAGAACGGCTCGCAGAGTAGAGAGTTTGAGGTGCGCTCCTCGGCGTACGACGAGAACCGCCACTTCTTTCTGGGTCACTTCTTCCGCGACAACTACGAGCGCTGGCTGGCCGCCCCGCCCCAGGTGCAGTCGCGCCTCAACGTGACGCGGGTGGAGGTGTACGTGCTCAACCGCACGGGCAACACCGAGACGCTGCGCACCGCGGGGGCCTTTATGGACCTGGGCGAGGGGTACCAAAGTGCTATCTATCGGGATGAAGTTTTTGCCGGAGGGCCAAGCCCGGTGCCCACCGCCAACAACGGCAACGACCTGTTCGCCACGCTCAAGAACTTTAGCCGCACCCCCGACGGCCTGGAGGCCGACCTGCAACAGCGCTACCCCGACTTCGTGAGCGCCACCGACTACGAGATCAAAACCTCGGTGCGCAAGCTGAGCACCCAGGAGTATGCCTTCAACAGCCAGTTGGGCTACGTGACGCTGAACCGACAGCTGCAAAACGACGAGATGCTGGCCGTGGCCTACGAGTATACCATCGACGGGCAACGCTACCAGGTGGGTGAACTCACCGAAGACTACCAGAGCCTGGACGACAACCAGGCCATTTTTCTGAAGCTGCTGCGGCCCACCAAGATCAACACCAGCGTGCCCACCTGGGACCTGATGATGAAGAACGTGTACGCGCTCAACGCCAACCAGGTGACGCGCGAGGGCTTTCAGTTGCGCATCGTGTACCGCGACGACCGGGCGGGCATCGATAACCCCAGCCTGAACGAAGGGCCCGACAACGTGCGCGACCGCCAGCTGGTGGGGCTGCTGGGGCTGGACCGGCTCAACCCCAACAATGACCCGGTGGGCAACGGCGACGGCAACTTCGACTTCGTGGAGGGCGTCACCATTGATCCGAACCAGGGGGTGGTCTACTTCCCGGTGCTGGAGCCCTTCGGGAGCCACCTGGCCCGACAGTTTGGCCCCAACGCCGAAAACCTGGTAGAGAAATACGTCTACGACGAACTCTACAACAGCACTCAGAACGACGCTTCGCTGGAGACCAACAAGGACAAGTTCTTTCTGGTGGGTAGCTTCCTGGCGGGTTCATCGAACGAGATCATGCTACCGGGCATCAACATCAGCGAAGGGTCGGTGCAGGTGATCGCGGGCAACACGCCCCTCACCGAGGGCACCGACTTCACGGTAGACTACCAGCTGGGGCGGGTCACCATCCTGAACAGCGGGGTGCTCAGCTCGGGCAAGGAGATTCGGGTCACCTTCGAGAAGGCCGACCTGTTCAGCTTTCAGCAGCGCACCCTGTTGGGCACCCGCTTCGACTACAAAGTGAACGACGACATCAACCTGGGGGCCACCATTCTGCACCTCAACGAGCGGCCCACCATCACGCGTCCCAGCATCGGCGATGAACCCACCAGGAACACCAAGTACGGTTTTGACCTGAACTACCGCAAAGAGTCGCGCTTCCTGACCAAACTGGTCGACGCCCTGCCGCTCATCCAGACCAAAGAGCCCTCGTCACTTGGGGTGAGCGCGGAGTTTGCGCAGCTCATTCCGGGCACCTCCAACGTGGTGAACGGCGACGGCACCTCGTACATCGACGACTTCGAGAACTTTGCCACGCCCTACAACCTGAGCGGCTGGCAGAACTGGCAGCTGGCGGCCACTCCCCGCGTGGGCGGTCGCCCCATCGGCGAAGAAGCCGGACTGCCCGGTCGGTTGGGCGAAGGAGCGCAGCGCGCCAAGCTGGCCTGGTACGTGGTGGACAACCTGTTTTACATCAACCGGGCCGGGCAAAAACCCGATAACATTCCGGACAGAATTACCAACCACTATGAACGAGGCGTTATTCCCCAGGATGTGTTTCCCCAGCAGGCCGAGCAGCAGCAGAACATCAACCTGCCCGTGTTCGACCTGGCCTACTTCCCCGAAGAGCGGGGCCCCTTTAACTACACCCGCGATCTGAACCAGGACGGCACCCTGGCCGGTGATCCCACCGAGCACTGGGGCGGCATCACCCGGGCCATCACCGCCGACGTGGACTTCGACAAGATCAACATTGAGTACATTGAGTTCTGGATGCTGGACCCCTTTCTGGAAGGAGAAAACGGGGTGGTGCGCGACGGGCGCGTGAACCGCAACAACGCCACCGGCGGCAAGCTCTTCTTCAACCTGGGCAGCGTGTCGGAAGACGTGATCCCCGACAATCGGCACTTCTTTGAGCAGGGCCTGCCCGATGAGTACGCTTCGGCCGACGTGGTGGTGAGCGAAGCGGGGCGCGCGCCGAACGCTCAACTGCTGCTCGAATCGTTTTCTAACGTCTCGGCCGAGGTGCGTCAAAATCAGGACGTGGGCTTCGACGGGGTGCGGAACGGCGAGGGCGAGCAAGAAGAACTGAACTTTTACTACGGCGGTCAAACGGTGCCCGATGCGGTGCGGGCCGACCCGTCGGCCGACAACTTCCGCTACTACCTGAACGACGAATACGACAGCCGACAAGCGCAGATCGTGGAGCGCTATAAGGACTTTAACGGCACCGAGAACAACACCCCCTTCGGAAGGAGCGACAACCCGGCCTACATACCCTCGAACGGCAACGAGCCCGACAACGAAGACCTGAACCGCGACAACACGCTGTCGACGCTGGAAGAGTACTACGAGTACGAAGTGGACCTACGCCCCGGACAACTGCGGGTGGGCAACGGCTACATTGTGGACAAGACCACCGTTGCCAACGGGGTTGGGGCCGGAGAAGACTGGTATCTCTTCCGCATTCCCATTCGGCAGCCCGACCGGGTTGAGGGTAATATTCAGGACTTCAAGACCATCCGTTACTTGCGCACCTACCTGACGGGCTTCCGCGAGCCGGTGGTGCTGCGCTTCGCTAAGTTCCAGTTTGTGGGTAGCCAATGGCGGCGTTTCACCCGCGATTTGAACCAGAAAACCCTGACCGAATACGGCGAAGACTACGATCCGGGCTTCACCATCTCGACGGTGAACATCGAGGAGAACAGCACGCTGGACGAAGGAAGTACCAGCGCTTCGCCCTACGTGGTGCCGCCCGGCTTCGTGCGCGACCTGGACAACACCTCGCCCATCAACCGCCGCCTCAACGAGCAGTCGATCCAACTGTGCACCGAAGACCTGCGCGACGGCGATGCCCGGGCGGTGTTTAAGAATCTACAGCTGGACCTGATCAACTACGGCAACCTGCGGCTCTTCCTGCACGCCGAAGCGCCCGAGGGCCGCACCCTGACCGACGGGGCCACCAGTGCGTTCTTGCGCATCGGCAACGACATGACCCGCAATTACTACGAGGTGGAGATCCCCCTGACGGTTTCGCCGCCCGGCAGCGGCACGCCCCGCGACGTGTGGCCCGAGGCCAACGAGATGGACATTGAGCTCCCTTGGCTACACGAACTCAAGGCCGAGCGTAATAGAACAGGTTTCTCCAAAGATTTAGAGTTTGAGGGCAAGCGGGGCGAAGGCGAAAAGTACACCGTGAGGGTGCTGGGCAGCCCGGACCTGAACAATATTCAGGTGATGATGATCGGGGTGCGCAACCCCCGCACGGCCGACCGCGCTCCGCAGTCGGTGTGCCTGTGGGCCAACGAGTTGCGGGTGGGTGACTTCGACCGGCAGGGCGGCTGGGCGGTGAACGCCCGGGTGAACACCCAACTGGCCGACTTTGCCAACGTGACCGCCTCGGTGCAGCACTCCACCTTCGGCTTCGGGGCGTTGCAGTCGAGGATTTCAGAGCGCACCCGCGAGGAGCGCACCGCCTACGACGTGTCGGCCAACGTGAACGTGGATAAGTTCTTCCCCGAGAAGTTTGGCCTGCAGATTCCGATGTTTGTGAGCCTGGAGCGCGAGCGCATCACCCCGCAGTTCGACCCCCGCAACGAAGACATTCCGCTGGAGGCCACCCTCAACGCCATCGAGACTTCTGAGGGCACCGACGAGCG
Organism: Cyclobacteriaceae bacterium; assembly: GCA_965217305.1. Taxonomy (GTDB): domain Bacteria; phylum Bacteroidota; class Bacteroidia; order Cytophagales; family Cyclobacteriaceae; genus Tunicatimonas. The sequence continues at coordinate 527,049 of CBDCHN010000011.1, read as the reverse complement.
CGCGGCGTACCTGGACGTGGTGACCGGGCAGCGCCGCGAGCGCAGCCTCAATTTCACCAACGTGCGCAAGGTGAAAACCAACGAGGAAGCCAAGAACTACTTCTTCGACCTGTCGAACTTCGCGTTTTCGTATCAGTACAGCGAGGAAGTGGCCAGCAGCTTCGAGATTGCCGACTTCCAGCGGCGGCTGGTGCGGGGTGGCGTCGGCTACAACTACGCCTTCCCCGACCTGACCATCCAGCCCTTCGCCAACGTGGGCTTTTTGAACTCGCCCTGGCTGGCGCTGATCAAAGACTTCAACTTTTCGCCCACTCCCAGTAGCATCAACGTGCGGGCCGACGTGGCGCGCAGCTTCGTGAAGTCGCAGTACCGCAACAACGCCTTAACCACCTTCAACTCCGAGCCCCAGTTTCAGAAGACCTTCACCTTTGATCGGGTCTACGCCCTGCAGTGGAACCTGACGCGCAACCTGGCCCTGGACTACAACTCCCGCGCCCTGTCGCTGATCGACGAACCGGAAGATGAGGTGGAGGGGGCCATTGACACCGAGGTGGAGCGCACCTTTGTGCTGGATCAACTCAAGAAGATGGGCCGCATCAAGAACTTCGACCAGTCGCTGACGGCCACCTACACCGTGCCGCTCGACAAGATTCCGCTCACCGACTGGCTCAGCGCCGACGCGCGCTACGGAGCCAACTACACCTGGCAGGCCGGTCCCTACGATCCCAATGCCCAACCGGACCCGTTTCGGCCCGGCGAGCCCGCGGTCAATCCCATCGACACCATTGGCAACACCATCCAGAACAACCGCGACCGCGCCCTGAACGGCAAGGTGGACATGGTGGGGCTGTACAACAAGATCAAGTTCTTGCGCGAGATCAACGGCGCCGGGGGGGGGCGTGGTCGCTCGGCGCGCGGCCGTCCGGCCCGCACGGTGGGCGCGCCGAGCGACAGCACCCAGGAGGAGGCGCCCAAGCGCGAGTTGAAGGCGGTGAAAGGCTTTTTCCGGGCGCTGATGTCGCTGCGCACCATCAACCTTACCTACACGTTCAGCGAGGGCACGCTGCTGCCGGGCTTCCGCCCCACGCCCTACGTGTTCGGGCTCGACGATGGCTTCAATGCACCCGGCCTGCCCTTTTTGCTGGGCAGCCAGGACCCGGGCATCCGTAGCACGGCGGTGGAGAACAACTGGCTGGTGGGCGGCGCCCTGACGATGCCCTTTCAGCAGAACCAGTTGGAGAACATTGGGGTGCAGGCGATCGTCGAGCCCTTCCGCGACTTCCGGCTGACGGTGGACTTAAAAAAGACGGTACAATCGACTTATCAGGAGATTTTCCAGGTGCAGGCAGGGGACTATACGGCGCTGAACCCGGTGCGGTCGGGCAACTACAACGTGTCGTACCTCACCATCCGCACGGCCTTCAGCCGCGACGATGGCAACGACAATTCGGAAACCTTTACAAACTTCGAGGCCAACCGCGAGATCATCTTGAACCGCTTGGAGCGAGAGAACTCCATCGACACGGCGCAGTACCAGCGCAGTTCGCAGGACGTGCTCATTCCGGCCTTCCTGGCGGCCTACTCGGGACAAGACGCTAACACGATTGATCTGAGTCCCTTCCCCACGCTGCCGCTGCCGAACTGGCGCGTTGATTACGCCGGTCTGCCCCGTTTGTTTCCCAGCCTGAGCGACGTGTTTCCGACGCTCACCCTGTCGCACGCCTACACCTCGAACTACAGCGTGAGCAACTACACCAACGCCCAGGAGTATACCGATGGCTTTAATTTGTCGAACCGAGCGACGGATTATCCCATTGCCTACGAGGTGAACGACTCCTCGTTCTTCGTGCCCCTGTACGTGGTGCAGCAGGTGACCATCACCGAGCGCTTTGCGCCGCTGATTGGGCTGAACATCCGCACCAAGGGGCAACTGTCGGGCCGGGTATCGTACGACCGGGAGCGCAGCCTGGCGCTGAACATGTCGAACGCCCAGGTGACGGAGCTCCAGAGCCAGGCCATCACGCTGAATGTGGGCTTCACCAAGAAGGGGCTCAAGTTGCCCTTCCGGGTGCAGGGTCGCACCGTTGCGCTGGACAACGACATTACGTTTAATATGGCGATGGCCTTTAAGGATACCAAGACGGTGCAGCGGCAGTTGGCCAAAGACGGCGAGGAGGGCGACAACACCATCACCAATGGCAACGTGAACTTCCAGGCGCGGCCCACGGTCGACTACCGCATCAACGATCGGTTGAACCTGCAACTCTACTTCGCCCGCACGATCAATACGCCCCGCATCACCAACTCGTTCCGCCGAACGACCACCGAGTTTGGTACGCAATTGCGGTTTAACCTGGCGCAGTAGAACACGCATGCGTCAGACGGCTCTTGCGGTGCTGTAGATAGCCGTCTGACGCATGCGGGGCTGGCTTAATAGTACCTCCCCATCAATTCGTGCTCAACAATCATCTTCCGCAACTCAAACGGATCAACGGTGCCCTGCTGGCTGTAGATGCGCTGGCCGCCGGGTTCCACCAGCACCGTGTAGGGCAAGGCTCCCGGCCAGTCGGGATCGATGGCCTCGATCAGGGCGTAGGTGTCGTCTTTGGCGAAGATGTAGTTGTCCAGCACCGAGTGCTTTTTCTGCAAAAAGGCCAGCGCTTTGTCTTTCTGCGCTGATTTGTCGGCGCTGATGGAGACGAACTCGAAGGCGCGCTCGCCGTACATGCGCTGCATCTCGATGAAGTCGGGATACTCCAGCACGCAAGGGCCGCACCAGGTGGCCCACACGTTGATGAGCCGCAGTTTGTCGGTGTCGTTCTTCAACAAGTTGGCGATTCCTGCTTCGTCGATTTCCTCTAGCGAGACGGGGGCTTTGTCCCATGCTTCGTATACTTTTTCTTTATACTCATCCTTCCAGGCCCACTTCACCGAGCAGCCGAAGGTTTTGGTGGTGGCCGTGGGCACTTCTTCCCCCGCCAGCACCGCGTCGATGGCCGCCCGCACGTCTTCGGCCTGCCCCGTGCCTGGTTTCTCCGAAGCATCCAGCCGCCCCACGTAGCGCAGTTTGCGATCCCGGTCGAAGACAAAGGCGTGTGGCGTGGCCACCGGTCCGTATTGCAACGACACCGCGTGGTCGTCGCCGTCGTATAGATACGGAAAGTTGAAGTTGCGATCTTCGGCCGCCTTCTGCATGTCTTCGTAGGTGTCGCCCAGGTCAGAGTAGCCCAGCTCACCGTACAGCAACGCCAGCGGACTATTTGGTGAAATGGCCACTACGGCTACCCCCTGGCTCTGGTAGTCGGTCACCAGATTTTTGATGCGCTGCTCGTAGGCCTGCGCGGTGGGGCAGTGGTTGCAGGTGAACACAATCGCCAGCACCGGGGCATCGGCAAAATCGCTGAGCTGGTGGTTTTTTCCATCGGCACCGGGTAAGTTAAAATCGGGAGCTTGCTCGCCGATCTTCAGGGTGGTCACCTCCGTTTCTGCCACGGGCTGGGGCGAAGCCTCGAACGACGTGCTGACCGCGGGAGTGGCCTTGCTTTCGGAGGTATCAGCAGTTTCGTTCGGCTGGTGCTGGCAGGCAGTGGTAAAAATATTGAGGAGGGCAAACGCGGTAAGAAGACGGGACAGACTCATGGGATTGCGGTTAGGTTATCAATGTAGCAAGCCAAGTTCGGATTAAAATCTGCCAATTCCTACCCCGTAAAAGCCACGCGTCTCTACCGGTTTCCGGGTATATTCACCGCCTTTTTTCACCGGGCCGTTCTTTCTTGGTATATTCGGGATGCCGATCCAGGAATTTCTGCCCATGCGCTATCGCTTGCTCTTCTTTGCTTTCGTTTTACCTCCCTTGCTGGCGGCGGGCCAGGGGCGGACACCGGAGCAACTGAACGAGCGGTTGGCGGCGGCCGCTACCGACGATGAGCGAGGTTTTGCCCTATGCGATCTCTCCCTGGCCTACAGCGGGATTGATTCGATTAAGACTTTTGACTACGCCCGGCGGGCGCTCACCACCTTTCAGCGCAGCGGCAACCCCTACGGAGTAGGGCAGGCCTACCTGGCGCTCGGCGGGGGCTACTTCGACTACAACGCGCTGGAGCAGGCCAAGGCGCACTACGGGCTAGCCAAGCGTCAGTTCGAAAAATTGCTGGTGCAAGATTCTTCGGTGAGAAACATGAAAGCCTGGGCGAAAAGCACCTTCAACCTGAGTGCCACGCTGGGGCGGCAGGGCCGAAACGAAGAGGAGCTACGTTACATGATGGAGGCCGAACCGGTAGCGGAAAAAGCGGGCGACACCCATACTCTGGCCCTGATCAACTCAAACCTGGGCATCACCTTCACCAACGAAGAAGACTATCACAAGGCCTACGCCTACTTTTCAAAGAGTGGTCGCTTGTATGAAGACACCACTAGTACCCAGTTCATTCAGGACCGCCTGATCTTCTCACTTTGTCTCTACGAACTGGACTCGCTTAAGCAAATGAAAAAGGTGCTAGACCGCATTGAGCAAGTGCTGAACCGCGCTCCGCAAACCATTGATTGGCACTTGTATTATCTGGCGCGCGGGAAGTATATGTTCGGGAAGAAAGAATATCAGGCCGCTCTTCACTACTACAATCAGTCACGGGCTTTGGTTGAAGAAAACAGAATGGTATCTTATCTCGAAGCTATCTTTCAGCACTACGCTGAAACTTACGAAGCCCTGGGAAATTACGAACGCGCCAAGCACTACGCCTTGCGGTACCTCAACCGAGCCCAAGAAGATCAACGTTCGGACCGCGAGTTGTCAGTTTTGCAAGACCTAGCCGGATACGAAGCGCGGGAGAAGAACTACGCGCAAGCCTATGCCTACCTAGACGACTACGTTCGCTTGCAGGACAGTATTGACCTGAGCACCGCGCAGGCGCAGTTCAATGAACTGGAGTTTCGCTACCAATCCGAAAAGAAAGAAAAGGAGATTGCCGAACTCGAGCGCCGCCACGGAGAAGTAGCGCTCGCCCTGGAAAAGAAACGCTCGCAACAGTATCTGACCCTGCTCATTACCGGTTCCCTGGCCTTGGTCTTGCTGGCGGGCTACGGAGCGTATCGGCACTTACAACAGCAGACCCAGACCAATGAACAGCGCCGCGTCGACGAGGTGAAGCAACTGAAGCACGAGCAGCAAGCTCGGGTAGTCTCGGCACTAATGGAAGGCCAGGAAAAAGAACGGAAGCGGCTGGCCACCGATCTGCACGACGGGCTGGGCGGACGCTTGTCCGGGATCAGCCTGAAGCTGTCTAAACTCAACCAAGACCGGCGCAACGGATCGGCCGACCTCCAGATCGAGGAGATCATGGAGAACCTGGACGGCTCGCTGGTCGAGCTGCGCAGCATCGCCCGCAATCTCACTCCTGAGACGCTGTCACGCTACGGCCTGAAAGCCGCGCTGGAGGATTACTGTAGTAGCCTGAACCGCCCAGGCACCCGCATCATTCTGCAGTGCTACGGCTCCGACACCGACCTAGAGGAAAACACCAGCCTGACCATCTACCGGATCATTCAGGAACTCATCAACAACGCCGTTAAGTACGCCCAGGCCTCCGAAATTCTGGTGCAATACATACGCGAAGAAGGCACGTTAGACATCACCGTAGAAGACGACGGCGTAGGCTTCCGGGCCGATGAGCTTGGCCACCGGAACGCGGGTATGGGACTGGCCAACATTCGTACCCGGGTGGCGTACCTGAACGGCCAGATGGATTTGCATTCTTCACCCACCGAGGGCACCACCGTTACCATCCACGTCGATGTCTGATCCAAAAACAATTCGGGTGGTGGTGGTCGACGATCATCGCCTGGTCATCGAGGGGCTAAAGGCCTTGCTGGGTGGCGATGCGCAGCTTGAGATCACCGCTTCGTTTACCACCGGCCAGGCGGCCCTGACATTCTTAGAGACCCAGCCGGTGGAGGTGGTGCTGCTCGACGTGAATCTGCCCGATATCAACGGGGTGGAGATGTGCCGAATCATTCACGAACGGCACCCGGAAGTCAAAATGCTGGGGCTGAGCACCTACTGCGAACCCAGCATCATCAATCAGATGATCAAGCACGGGGTGAGCGGCTACCTGCTCAAGAACGTGGTGGCCGACGAGCTGACACAAGCGATCCACCGAATTCGGGAGGGGCACTACTACTTTGGCGTGGAGATTCAGAAAATTCTGGCCGACTCGGTGTTTAACCACGAAACGCCTCGCCTCACCCGGCGGGAGAAAGAAATTGTGCGCCTGATCGCCGATGGGCGCACCACCCACCAGATTGCCGAGGCCTTGTTCATCAGCCCGCTCACGGTGGAGACGCACCGAAAAAACGTGATGAAAAAGCTGAAGGTGACCAACGCCGCTTCGCTGATCAAAATTGCCCTAGAGAAAACTATTATTTAACTTTTAAACCTTGGAACGATGAAAAACCTATCCTTGCCCCTGCTATTGCTGTGCTTTCTGCTAAGCTGTTCTTCTGACAACGACGGGCCCGATGGACTGGGTCCTGGCGTATCCGCCTACGACGAGAGCCTGATCCCCACCGACACCCAGCCCCTTGACAACCTGCTCACTAACGGAGATATTGAAACTAATGACGGATGGTTCGTCTGCGGAAGTGCCCGCGCCGAGTCCTACGGCGAGGCCACCAGTGGCGACCGGGTGCTGGTCTTCGACACCCAAAGCACCTGTGAAGAAACACGCCTCAGCGTGGCCGCCACCGCTACCCAGGAGATTTCGCTGACCACAATGCCCGAACTGTTAACCATCTCCTTCCAGGTTCGCGTCGATGGGTACCTCCCGGCCTATAGCTTCAACATCTACCTGAGCAACACCCCGCCCGACGAATACCGATACTATACCGATTACCAAGTGAGTTACATTACCCAACGAGCCGGGCAAACCGGCACCTGGAACGAAATAACCCTGCTGGTCTCCGAATCTAACCTCGAAGAACTGGACCCTGCCTCGTTGTTTCTTTCGTTCCAGCTCGATGCCACGGATGATGTCAGTGCCACCACCGTCTACCTGGACGACGTGCGGGTAACCGATGGCTTTCGGGCCATTACCCAGCCCTCGCCCATGCCCGACGCCCTGCGAAACTACGCGGGAGATAGCCGACTACTTTTTTACAACACGGCTACCGAAGATCAGACGGTGGCCTCGATGCGACCCAACGGCAGCGACATGGTGGTGTATGACCAAATTCCCGCCGCTACGACAGAAGGGCTGCCCCGCTGGTTTAGCGACACCGAAGTAACCGTGTCTCAGAAAGAATTCAATCCCCAGGTGACCTCCGATCCTACCATCGTGCCCGGGGGCGGCACCAACCTGATCAAGTATAACGTGACCAACGACGACCAGGAGCTGGTCTACCGGACGGTCGGAGAGCCCGGCACGTTTCTCTTTTTCAATTCGTTCGACAATGTAGCGGCCCTGGACGTAGAAGTGCGGAGTGTGGACTGGGACCCGGTGCGAAACCGGGGAGCTCTTAGCGTGTGCGGTCGCAACCGTTCGCCGCAGTTTGAGCTCAACTCCGACGATCTTTGCTACCTATATATCATTGACGCCACCACCTACGAAATTATTAACCAGGAGGTAAACGGCTTTGCCCCAAAGTGGTCAGCTTCGGGGCAACTGGCCTATTACTACCGTGGCCAGATTTACGTAGCGCAGGTTTCCGGTAACGACATTAGCACTCGGGTGGTTTACCAAGGTTGGGCCAGCGACGTACTGCTGCAGGCGATGGACTGGTCACCGGACGAAACCCAATTGGTGTTTGCGGAACGAGGGTCGGGCAGCGCGGTCATCGACGGTGAAGCAGAAAGCATCTACAGTATTAAACTTTTGGATATTGCTACGGGGGAAGGGAGACAGCTCCTACGGGTAGATCATGGAAGCCTGATAAATAACCTGTCCTGGTCGCCAGACGGTGCGTTCATCATCTACTCACTGAACCTTGACGGCGGCGGGGCGCAGGTGTGGTGGCTGGAGGTGGCTACGGGCCAGACCGGTCCTATTACCAACACCATCAACGGCTACGCAGCGAGTTGGAGAAAATGATGGATGATATTCTGGGTAGGGATGCTGGATGGATTTTTTTACGGAGAAAGTCATCATTACATCCACAAAGCTGTTAGCGGCTATGGCGGCTAGCCTTCGGCTCCTCCAGCAACTCCGCCATCGTCGACTCAAACTCCTGCACAAATTCATCGTAGTGCGCGCCGGTGCCGGGGCCGCTGAAGCCGGTGTGGATGCGGTGCACCCGGTGGTTGCGGTCGAGCACGATGAGGGTGGGGAACGACATGATGCGGTTGAGCATGGGCAGGGTGCGCGAGGCAGCGGCCTTGTCGGCGGTGCCCGCGATCAGAAAATCGTAGCGCACGTCGAGCTTATCAATTAATTTCCGCACCCGGGCGGCGGCATAGTCAAAGTCGTCTTTTTGCTCGTAGGCCAGCGCGATCACGGCCACATCTTGATCTTGGTGGGCGTTGTACCACTGAGTTAAGAAGCGGGTTTCGTCCAGGCAGTTTGGGCACCAGGTGCCGAAGATTTGCACCAGCACCACCTTGTTTTGGTACGGCGCATCATCGAGCGAAACCGGCTCCCCGTCCAGGTCAGGGAAGGTGAACGCCAGGCGGTCGTATCCGTCTTTGAGGTAGGTCAGTTGGTCGGCATCTGCCAGGACCGCGTCCTCGTCACGCTCGGCGGTCCAAGTGGTATGGTAGCTGCGTCCTGACCAGAAGTCGCCGCGCAAGCTTCCGTCTTCCTGCCGCGTGGCGTGGAACAGGAAAGCGTGCTCACCATCAAAGGCACTCAGCATCATTCGGTTGCCCTCCACGTTGCCGGCCAGGTAGCGGTAGTCACCGGTGCTGGTCAGAAAAGAACCGGTCAGGCGGGTGCCGTCCTGGGTAAACTCTCCCACGGCTTGCAGGGTGTCGTCGGCAAACTGAACGGACCATCGCCCGTCAAAATCGGCCGGTGACTGGCTCGATGTTTTTACGAAGCGGTAGTTCTCGCCGTGCATTGCCACGAAGGGTAGGGTGTAGTTGTCGGCGTAGTTTTTTCGCCACGCTCCCTCCCAGCGACCATCGCTGACGCGCCCCACCATTTCGGTGTCGAAGACCGGCATCGTCAGGCGCAGCGAATCGCCCGACCAAACCACGCTGTCGATAAGGATAGCTTCTTGGCCGTTGCGCAGGTAGGCCTCGTAGCCGGTCACCTCGTTCCCTTCCAGCTCCAGCAAAAACGGAAGCTCTTGCCCCTGCAGGGCCAGGGTAGCGCGCCACGTCCCCACTGGCAAAGGCGCTTGGTCAGAAGGAGATTGCGGCGAGGTTGAGCAGGAGAACAACGTGCCTAGCGCGAAGGCCAGGCGGAGAAAACGAACGGGATAAGGAGGCATAGGTTGGCAGTGAAGTAAAAACCAAAGGTACGCAACGGGGTGCACAATAGCGAAGGGAGGAGGGATATCGGCTACGCAACGCTCACCGGATAGTGTTCACCACAAACATACGCAACCGCCGGATGTGGCGTTAGGGAGGGGAAGTAAGCTGACAAAAGGACAGGCAGCCAGGCGTATTGATAACAACAATTAGTTAAAAACCTTAATACAATAACATCGCTAACAAACAATAATATCTAAGTGACATAGCAAAAGAGTCAATTTGTACTTTTTATAAGAATACCCCTTCAAAATTGCTTCTGAGCCCTTTTTTGTGACAAAAAATTGTAAAAAAAAGTGGTAAAGGGTGGGAGGAAGTGGTAAATATCCCTAAGTTTGTTTTAGTATATGGAAATAGCGATGTCAAATAGATGGCTACCTTCAACGGAGAGTGCTTGTGCAATATGGATGCCAAGGGGCGCGTGCTGCTCCCCGCTCGCATCAAAGCGCGCATGCCCGAGTCGTCGCAGCAGGAGATCGTGCTGGGGCGGGGGATGGACCCTTGTTTGATCATCTATACCCAGGAAAGTTATCACGAAGAGTTGCAACGGATCAACGCGCTCGACCGCTTCAACCAGGAGCACCGTAAGTTGCAGCGGAATTTTTTTAGGGGAAGCGAAGACGTAGAACTAGATAACCAGGGGAGGTTTAGAATTCCTCAGCGCATGGCCCAGTACGCCCACCTACGAAAAGAAATGCTGATCGTGGGAGCAGGCAAGGTACTGGAAATATGGAACCCGGACTTGTACGATCAGTACGTCCTGGACGATCCGGACGACTACTCAGACATGGCACAAAAGCATTTGTATGGAAGCGCTAGCAACAATGACCTACCACCGACCGGTACTGCGGGATGAGAGCTTAACCGCCCTGGTGCACAACCCGGCCGGTACCTACCTCGACCTCACCTTCGGGGGCGGCGGGCACAGCCGTGCCATCCTGGACCGGCTCTCCGGTGGTCGGCTCATCGCTTTTGATCAGGACCCCGATGCCGCCGCCAATGCCGTCGCGCTCGACGCTGTTGGCTCGGGCTTCACCTTCATCGCGGCCAACTTCCGTCACGTGGGCAAGTACCTGCGGCTGCACGGCATCAAAACCGTCGACGGCATCCTGGCCGACCTGGGCGTTTCGTCGCACCAGTTCGACGTGCCCGACCGGGGCTTCTCCACTCGCTTTGAAGCCGAGCTCGATATGCGGATGGACCCTTCGGCACCGCGCACGGCGCAGCAGATTCTTAACACCTACAGCGAGGCCGAACTGCACCGCATCCTGGGCATGTACGGCGAGGTGCGCAACGCCCGTACCCTGGCGCAAGCGCTGGTGGCCGCCCGCGTGGCCCAACCCCTGCGCACGGTAGAAGAACTCAAAAAGGTGCTGAATCGCCTGGCCCCTCGGGGGCGAGAATCAAAGTACTACGCCCAGGTGTTTCAGGCGCTGCGCATTGAGGTGAACGAAGAACTGGACGTACTACGGGAGATGCTGCGGGCGGTGCCCGCGCTGCTGAAGCCGGGCGGACGGCTGGCGGTGATCTCGTACCACTCGCTGGAAGACCGGCTGGTGAAAAACCTGATCCAGACCGGCAACCTAGAAGGAAAAGTACAGCAAGATTTTTACGGCAACGTGATCAAACCGCTGGTGGCCGTGAACCGAAAACCAATCACTCCGTCCCTCCAAGAATTGGAGGAAAACCCGCGGGCCCGGAGCGCTAAATTAAGAATCGCCGAAAAGAGCCCACAGTCGATAGTCGACAGACGACAGTCCACAGTCGACAGTTGAAACGCACTATCGACTATGGACTATCGACTACAAAACTATGAAAACACTAACCAAGAAACCCAACCGGATCAAGCGCCGCCGCCCTGCTCCTTCCGCCCAGCCTTCGGTTGCCGGAAGTTTGTTCGGACGGGTGGAGCGCGTCTTTCGCATCGACACCTCTTTCGAGCGGGGCCTGCCCACGCGCTTTGTCCCTTACATTCTGTACTTCACCATCGTTGGCATGTTCTACATCGGCAACAACCACTACGCCGAGCGCATGGTTCGCCGGATGGACCGACTGGAGCGCGAGGTGGAGGACCTGCGCGCCAACTACACCACCCTGAAGGCAAGCTACATGTACGAAAGCAAGCAGTCGCAGGTGGCCAAACGGGCGCGGACCCTGGGACTGGAAGAAAGTGCCACGCCTCCCTATAAATTACTGGTACCCCTCCCCGAATGAACGTCAAAAACTCCATACTGCTCCGGGTGCGCGTCGCCTTCCTGTTAGCCCTGATTTTTACGGGGCTGTTGGTGTTTCGGATCGTACAGCTGCAACTCATCGACGGGCCGAAGTGGCTGGCGCTGGCCAAGGACGTGAGCGTGCAGTACCGCAGCGTGCCCGCCGTACGCGGCAACATCTACTCGAACAACGGTAGCCTGCTGGCCACCTCGCTGCCCCACTACCGGGTGGCCTTCGACCCGCGGGTAGCTTCGGAAGAACTCTACGACCAGCATATCGACTCCCTGTGTCTGCTGCTGTCCCAGCACTTCAAAAATCAGGGAGCGGCCGCCTACCGGCGCAACATCGATCAGGCTCGACGGAAAGGGAAGCGTTACCTGCTGCTCAACTCCAAAAAAATTGACCATCTGCAAAAGAAGGAGATAGAAACCTGGCCGCTCTTTCGGGCGGGCCGCTACCGGGGCGGAGTCGTGTTCGAGCGGGTGAACGTGCGCTACCAACCCTTCGCCTACCTGGGCACCCGCACCATTGGTTTTGTAAACGAGAACGGTCGGGGCGCCGGGCTGGAGTACAGTTTCAATCGCTACCTGGCGGGCACCGACGGGCAGGGTTTGTTTCAGAAGATGTCGGGCAATCACTGGAAGCCGGTGTACGACGGCACCGAGGTGCGCCCCCAGGAGGGACTCGATATTGAAACCACCCTGGACGTGAACGTGCAGGACGTGGCCCAGTCGTCGTTGTTGGCCGCGCTGGAGAGGCACCAGGCGGCCTACGGTTGTGCCGTGGTGATGGAGGTGCGCACCGGCGAGATCAAAGCAATGGCGAATCTGAGCAAGCGGAAAAACGGACGCTACGCCGAGGTGTATAATCACGCCGTGGGCGGACTCACCGAACCGGGGTCCACCTTCAAGCTGGCCTCGGTGATTGCCCTGCTGGAAGAAACTTCGCTGAACCTGAGCGACAGCGTCGCCACCGGCTCGGGCACGTATAAGTTCTACGACCAGACGATGCGCGACTACAAAACCGGCGGCTTCGGCACCATCACCCTGGCCGATGCTTTTGCCCGCTCGTCGAACATCGGCATTTCCCAGTTGGTGAACCGCCACTTCGGGTTGAAACCGGATCGCTATATCGAGCACCTCAAGGAAATGGGAATCACGCAGCCACTGCAGCTTCAACTGGCGGGGGAAGGGCTGCCCGACGTGCCCACCCCCACCGACCCCCGCTGGAGTGGAGTGACCCTACCGTGGATGTCGATCGGCTACGGCTTGAAGCTTACGCCCTTGCAGACCCTTACGTTTTACAATGCGGTGGCCAACGACGGCGTGATGGTGCAGCCGCTGCTGGTGAAGAGTGTCAGACGGGTGAACCAAACGGTGGAAACGTTCCGCGCCCAGGTGTTGTGCGACGCGATTTGCTCACCGGCCACCCTGGCAAAAGTGCGAACCCTGCTGGAGCGCGTGGTGGAAGAAGGAACGGCCAGCAGTATCCGGGAAGGCTACTACGCTATTGCCGGCAAAACGGGCACGGCCCAGAAGATTGTCGACGGCGCCTACACCAAGCAGTATTATACTTCTTTTGCGGGCTACTTTCCGGCCGACGCTCCTAAGTACAGCTGCATTGTGGTGATCGACCATCCGAAGGGCGTGCCGCAGTACGGCAGCGACGTGGCCGCCCCGGTGTTCAAAGAAATCGCTGATAAAATCTACGCCACCGACCTGGAGTTGCACAAGCCGTTGCCCCGGCAGTTTGCCCGGGAAGAAGGCGTGCTACCCGTCATTCAGGCCGGGCTGCGCCGCGACCTGCAGTTGATCTGCCACACGCTGGACATTCCGCAGCGCAGCCGCGACGAAACCGAGTGGACCCGCACCGAGCACGGCGGCAATGAGGTGATCTGGACCGATAACCACCAAGAAAAAGGAATAATACCGGATGTGGAGGGGATGACCTTGCGCGACGCGCTGTACTTGCTGGAGAACCAGGGCTTGCGGGTAGAACACTCCGGCACCGGACGGGTGGCGAAGCAATCGAAAGAAGCGGGAAGCAAAGCAGTGAAGGGGGAGCGGGTGAGATTGGAATTAGGTTAAGATCATTTTAAAGAGATATGAAAAAGAGCAGTGTATATAACTTACGTCATTCACCGTGGCGGACCCCGCCGGGTTCATGCCCGATCCACCGTGGACGCGGCGGGACGCGGTCCAGAATTTTCTGCAACGAAGTGAAAGGAAATGTCCAAAATCCCCTGCTACGGCGACGCAATCTGATCCCCCCCACATTAAGTTCTCTTCTTCGTAGCGGGAGATTCCGGACAACCCCTTCGCTACGCTACGGCGTTTCCGGAATGACGTATCAACGGTTACTAAATAAATAGGTGTGCCCTTACTAAAAGACATACTGTACAAAGTCTCCCTACTCGCCACCGAGGGCGATACCGGGATCGAGATCAGCTCCGTGGTGTTTGACTCGCGGCGGGTGGAGAAGGACTGTGTTTTCGTAGCGGTATCCGGCACCCAGGTTGATGGACATCAATTTATTGCGCAAGCTACCGAGCAGGGAGCCGCTGCCGTGGTAGCCGAGCAACTGCCGGAGGAGCGTGCCGCTGGGGTCACCTACGTGCAGGTGGGTAGCAGTGCGGAGGCGCTAGGTATTATAACCGCCAATTTTTACGACAACCCTTCGGCAAAGCTGCAACTCGTGGCGGTGACGGGCACCAACGGCAAGACCACGGTGGTCACGCTGCTGCACCAGTTGTTTATCCGGCTCGGCTACCCCACCGGCCTGCTGTCGACGGTGAACAACAAGATCAACGACGAGGTGATCCCGGCCACGCACACCACGCCCGACGCGGTGCAACTCAACGCCCTGCTGGCGCAGATGGTGCGCCGCGGCTGCACCCACGCCTTCATGGAAGCCAGCTCGCACGCCATCGCCCAGCACCGCACCAGCGGACTGCAACTGGCCGGGGCGGTGTTCACCAACATCACCCACGACCACCTGGACTACCACGAGACATTTGAAAACTACATCGCCGCCAAAAAAATGTTGTTCGACGGCTTGCCCCGCGAGGCCTTCGCGCTGGTGAACGTAGACGACAAGCGGGGCCGCGTGATGCTGCAAAACACCAAGGCCCAACGGATGACGTATTCGCTCAAAAGCGCCAGCGACTTCAAGGGCAAGGTGATTTCCAATACGCTCGAGGGGCTGGAACTGGAGGTGGGCAGTCGCGACACCATCGCGCAGCCGGTGTGGTTCAACCTGATCGGCGACTTCAATGCCTCCAATCTGGTGGCGGCCTACGGGGTGGCGGTGCTGCTGGGAGAAGACGCCGCTGAGGTGCTCACTCAACTGTCGGCGGTGCGTCCGGCGCGGGGTCGTTTCGAGCAGATCATCTCTCCGGAGGGAATCATTGCCATTGTGGATTATGCCCACACTCCCGACGCGCTCAAAAATGTGCTAAAGACCATTCAGAACGTGCGCACCAAAAACGAAACGGTGATCTGCGTGGTGGGCTGCGGCGGCGACCGCGATAAAACCAAGCGCCCCGAGATGGCCGCCATCGCCGCCCGCCTGAGCGACCGGGTGATTTTGACTTCTGACAATCCGCGCAGCGAAGACCCGGAGCAAATCATCCACGACATGCAGCAGGGAGTACCAGCCTCGGCCTACAAAAAGGTGCGGTCGATTACCAACCGCACCGAAGCCATCAAAACCGCCTGCGCGATGGCCCAAGCGAGAGACATTGTGCTGGTGGCGGGTAAAGGACACGAAACGTACCAGGAAATCAACGGAGTGAAACATGATTTTGACGACAAAAAAGTGATTGAAGAACTATTTAGCGGCGCGCAAGGCCGAGCTTGATGTTGGATAGTGGATGTTGGATGTAGGCAGTAGCCAATAACATCCAACATCCAACATCCAACCCCAATATCTAACATCCAACATGCTATATTACCTCTTTGCTTATTTAGAACGTACGTTTCAACTACCGGGGGCGAGCCTGTTTCAGTTCATCTCGTTTCGGGCGGGGATGGCTACGCTCCTGTCGCTGCTGATCACCATCACTTTTGGTAAGCAGCTGATCAACATCCTGCGGCGCAAGCAGGTGGGCGAAGAGGTGCGCGACCTGGGCCTGGAGGGGCAACTGCAGAAAAAAGGAACCCCCACCATGGGCGGAATCATCATCATCGCCGCCACGGTGATTCCAACGTTGCTGTTTGCCCGGCTCGAGAACATTTACGTGATCCTGGTGCTCATCGCCACGCTGTGGATGGGCACCGTGGGCTTTCTGGACGACTACATCAAAACCTTTCGGAAAAACAAAGAAGGCTTGGCCGGGTGGTTTAAGGTGGCCGGGCAAATCGGGCTGGGTATTATTGTGGGAGCCATGCTCTACTTCCACGAAGACGTGGTGGTGCGGGAGTTCGACCAGGACTTTGTGGGCACCATCACCGACGTGGGCGACGTGGTGGACGACCTGCCCGCCGATGCTTACGAAGACGTGCACGACACCAAAACCACCATTCCCTTCGTCAAAAACAACGAAGCCGACTACAAAAACTTCATCTCCTTTGTCACCTTCGGGCTGGTTGATCTGCCAGAAGAACTTACTTGGATCGTGTACATCGCCATCGTGATCTTTATCATCACGGCCGTGTCCAACGGGGCCAACATCACCGACGGCCTCGACGGCCTGGCGGCGGGCACCTCGGCCATCATTGGCCTCACGCTGGCGATCTTCGCCTACGTGTCGGGCAACCTGCTCTTTTCGCAGTACCTCAACATCATGTACATCCCCGACCTGGGCGAACTGGTGGTCTACACCACCGCCTTTGTGGGAGCCTGCATCGGCTTTTTGTGGTACAATGCTTATCCGGCTCAGGTGTTTATGGGCGACACCGGTAGCCTGGCCATCGGTAGCGTGATTGCGGTGCTGGCGTTCGCGGTGCGCAAAGAGATTTTGATTCCCATTATGTGCGGCATCTTTCTGGTGGAGAACCTGTCGGTGGTGCTACAAGTATCTTATTTTAAATACACTAGAAAAAAATACGGGGCGGGGCGGCGTTTGCTGAAAATGGCTCCGTTGCATCACCATTACCAAAAGATGAACATGCCCGAGGCGAAGATTGTCACGCGCTTCTGGTTGGTGGGCATTATGTTAGCAATTTTCACCCTGGTCACCCTAAAAATCCGGTAGCGATGGTACGAGCGTGGTCTAGCAAATACTTGAAGGGCGATCCGGTGATCTGGTTCGTAGTGCTGGCGTTGTCCGCGTTAGGCATCCTGGTGGTCTACAGTGCGGCCAGTTCGCTGGCCTACCGGGTGCGGGGCGGCAACACCGAATACTACCTCTTCAAGCACGTCTCTTTGCTACTGCTAAGTCTGCTCGCTATGTGGTTCACCCACCGGGTCGACTACCGCTACTTCGCGCGCATTTCTACGCTGGCGCTGATTTTGTCGGTGCCCCTGTTGCTCTACACCTGGAAATTTGGTGAGAACATCAACGAGGCGTCGCGCTGGTTAGTGCTGCCCGTGCTCGATCAGGCCTTTCAGCCGTCTGATCTGGCAAAGTTAGCACTGATCACCCACCTGGCGGGGATGCTGTCGCGGCGCCAACAGGTGATCCACAATTTCAAAAGTACCATGCTGCCCCTGCTGTTGTGGTGCGGAACCATTTGTGGACTCATTGCCCTGACCGACCTTTCGTCGGCGGCGATGCTGTTCGCCACCTGCCTGCTGCTGATGTTCATCGGCCGCGTGCCCGCTCGTTACTTGTTTGCACTGTTGCTGGCGGGGGGATTGGTCGGTATGGCGGCCGCGTCGCTGGGGCAGCGGGGCAAAACCGCGCTGAGCCGATTGACTACCTACGTTAACGACGAGCAGGTATCTTTTCAGACGCAACAATCGTACGTGGCCATCGCCACGGGGGGCATCGCCGGGAAGGGCTGGGGCCAGAGTGAGCAACGCAATATTTTGCCATTGTCTTATTCTGACTTCATCTACGCCATCATCGTGGAAGAATACGGACTGCTGGGGGGGGTGGCGGTGATCCTGCTCTACCTGGTGCTGCTCTACCGGGGCATGCGGTCCGTATCGCTGAGCCAGCAGGCGTTCGGGGGCTTGCTGTCGGCGGGGCTGAGCTTTGCCATCGTGATTCAGGCGATGGCCAACATGTCGGTGGCGGTGGGCCTGGTGCCGGTTACCGGATTGCCCCTGCCGCTGGTGAGCATGGGAGGAACGTCGCTGCTGTTCACCGGCGTGGCGTTAGGAATTGTTTTAAGTACCACGAAAAACGAAACGATATGATTTTCAGGATGGCTAGATGTTGGATAGTAGATGTTAGATATTGGATACCCCTTGCTATCCACTATCCACTATCTAATATCTGTTTGTTCAGAAGATCACATAACAATTTATAACGAATAGTGTCACAGGATAACCCACCATATCGGATCATCATCAGCGGCGGCGGCACCGGCGGGCACATTTACCCGGCCATTGCCATTGCTAACGCCCTGCGGGCGATGCGTCCGGATACAGAGGTGCTTTTCGTGGGAGCCCAGGGGCGGATGGAGATGCAAAAGGTGCCCGAAGCGGGCTACCGCATCGAAGGGCTGTGGATCAGTGGACTGCAGCGCAAGCTAACCGCCGACAACCTGGCCTTTCCGCTGAAGGTCATCGCCAGCGTAGTCAAGTCGTTCGGCATCCTGGCCAAGTTTCGGCCCGACGTGGCGGTGGGAGTAGGGGGCTTTGCCAGCGGCCCACTGCTGTACGCGGCCAGCCTGAAGAAGATTCCGGCCCTGTTGCAGGAGCAAAACTCCTACGCCGGGCTCACCAACAAGATGCTGGCCAACCAGGTGCAGAAAATCTGCGTGGCGCACCACGGTATGGAGCGCTTCTTTCCGAAAGACAAGCTGGTGTTCACGGGCAATCCCATTCGGCACGATATTGTGACGCTGGCGGCCGAAGGGGTGGACCGCCGACGGGCGGAAGGGCTGGAGTACTTCGGGCTTTCGGCCGACCAGCCCACGCTGCTGGTGGTGGGCGGAAGCCTGGGGGCCCGCACCCTCAACGAAAGTGTGCTGGCGGGCGTAGAGAAGCTCACCGCGCAGGGCGTGCAGGTGATCTGGCAGAGCGGCAAATCGGCCTACCAGGCCATGGGAGAGCAACTGGCCGCCGTCGATCACCGCCCCGGCATTCAGTTGCGCGAGTTTCTCACGCGCATGGATTTGGCCTACGCTGTGGCCGACGTGGTGGTTTCGCGGGCCGGAGCCCTGGCGATTTCCGAACTAGCGCTGGTAAGAAAGCCGGTCATTTTCGTACCTTCGCCCAACGTAGCCGAAGACCACCAGCGCAAAAATGCCGAGGCCCTGGTCAAAGAAGACGCCGCCCTGATGGTGCTGGACGCCGACGCTCCGAAGCAACTCATCGATCAGGCCATTGCGCTGCTGAACGACCCGTCACGACAGCGAGCGCTTCAGCAGAATATTGGGCAACTGGCCCGCCCCGAAGCGGCGCAGCAAATCGCCGAAGAAGTGCTGTCGCTCGTCAAAACTAAAAAACTAAGAACCGCCGAATGATGCGTCTCAAAAAAATAGCAAAAACCTTGCTCACGGTCCTGCTGCTGCTGGGAGCGGTGGCGTTCGTGGAGCTGCGGCAACGGCAGCGTGTGTGCCAGCGTTTGGTGGTGGAGGTGCAAACCGATGGGAATGCCTTCATCACTCCCGATGACATTCGCCTACTGGTGACGCAGCAACAAACCACTCCGCTGGAAGGCGTGCGCCTCCGGGACATTGATCTGAAAATGCTTGAGCGAAACGTGGTCAGCAACAGCTACGTGCAGCAGGTGAACGCCTACCACGACCTGTCGGGCACCGTGGTGGTGCAAGCGCAACAGAACCGCCCCATCGCCCGAATTCTGGCATCAGCCAAGCGGGGTGGAGGAGGGCCGGATGCCTACCTGGGAGCCGACGGCCGTGTGCTGCCCCTGTCAGACCGATGGACCGCCCGCGTGGCACTGCTCAGCGGCGATTACGTGACTACGTTGCTAGGCAATGATGAGCAAGAAGATTCGGCGCGGGCGCAGGTGTTGGAACTGGTGCGCTACGTGGAGCAAGATGAGTTTTGGCGCGCCCAAATTGCGCAAATAGATATCGACAAACGGGGAGAAGTGACCCTGTACCCCCAGGTGGGCAAGCAGCGCATCGCCTTCGGACGGGCCGATCGAGTACCCGAAAAATTTAATAAGTTAGCGATTTTTTACGATCAAGTCCTGCCCCGGCAAGGGTGGAACCACTACGAACAAGTTAGCCTAAAGTATCAAAACCAAATCGTCTGTCAATAATGATGAAGACTACGCAAGAAGATCAACCAGTCGTCGGACTAGACATTGGGACCACCAAAATTTGCGCTATTGTGGGGCAAAAAAACCAGTACGGCACCCTGGAGGTGCTCGGGATGGGCAAAGCTGTCTCCGACGGCGTGATCCGGGGCATCGTGAGCAACATCGACAAAACGGTGTTTGCTATCCAGAAAGCCGTGCGCGAAGCGGAAGAGCAGTCCGGAGTAGAAATCAACGTGGTGAACGTGGGCATTGCCGGGCAGCACATCCGCAGCTCCATCCACCACGGGGGCATCACCCGCAACTCGAAGGACGACGAGATCACCGTGGCCGACGTGGAGCGACTCACCAACGACATGTACCGCATCGTGACGCCTCCCGGCTGCGAGATCATCCACGTGATGCCCCAGCACTACATCGTCGACTACGAAGAGGGCATCATGGACCCCATCGGCATGTCGGGCGTGAAACTGGAGGCTGACTTCCACATCATCACCGCCCAGACCAACGCCATCAACAACCTGAACAAATGCGTGCAGAAGGCCGGACTCAGGATTGACAACCTCATTCTGGAACCACTGGCCTCCAGCTTGTCGGTGCTCAGCGAGGAGGAGAAAAAAGCCGGAGTGTGCCTCATTGATATTGGGGGGGGCACCACCGACATGGCCATCTTCCACGAAGGAATCATTCGGCACACGGCGGTGATTCCCTTCGGCGGTGACATTATCTCGGCCGACATCAAACAAGGGTGCTCGGTGCTGGACGAACAGGCGGAACTGCTCAAGGTGAAGTTCGGCCGGGCCATTGCCGAAGAGGCCAGCTTCAACGAGATCGTTTCTATTCGCGGGCTGCGCGACCGTCCGCCCCGCGAGATATCCGTGAAGAATCTGGCCTACATCATTGAGGCGCGCATGCAGGAAATTTTTGAGTTGGTGCACGCTGAGATCATCGCTTCGGGCTACGAAGACCGGCTAGCGGGCGGCATTGTGGTGACCGGCGGTGGCTCGCAGCTCAAGCAGGTGAAAGAGTTATGCGAACTGATGTGCGCCTCAGATGCCCGGGTGGGCTATCCAAATGAGTATCTGGGCCGGGGCAAGCCCGAGGCCATCAAGTCGCCCACCTTCGCCACAGGAGTGGGACTGGTATTGGCCGGGTTCAAGGCCCTCGACGAGCGCAACCTTGACTACGTGAAGCGAAAAGTGAGCAGTGGAAAAATCAACCGAACCGAGCGCCCGGGAGGGTTCTCGTTTCGGTCAATCTTAGAAAAAACCAAGAGAATCTTAATTGACGATTTTAACGAAAAAGAATATTAACCTAAGTTTGTCTCCCAGAACACTATTTTTTACCCTGGTGTAACGCAGGAGCCTAACGTACCAAAACGTTGATCACTATGTCAGATAAAACGTATTCCTTCGAATTACCGCCCCAGAACAAGTCCATCATCAAGGTGATTGGCGTGGGGGGCGGCGGCAGCAACGCGGTGAACCACATGTATAACCAGGGCATCAAAGATGTAGAGTTCTTTGTGTGCAACACCGATTTGCAAGCGCTGCACAGCAGTCCGGTTCCTAACAAAATTCAGATCGGCAGCACCCTTACCCAGGGACTGGGGGCGGGGGCCAACCCCGAAAAGGGCAAGAATGCGGCCATCGAGAGCAAAGAAGACATCCGTGACGTGCTGAGCGAAGACACCCGCATGCTGTTTATCACCGCGGGCATGGGCGGCGGCACTGGCACCGGGGCCGCTCCCGAGATTGCCAAGGTGGCCAAAGAACTGGGCATCCTCACGGTCGGCATCGTGACCCAACCCTTCGGCTTCGAGGGGCGCAAAAAAATAAAACTGGCCGAGCAGGGGCTGGCCGACCTGCGGCAGAACTGCGACACGGTGCTGGTGATCCTCAACGACAAACTGCGCGAGGTATACCGCAACCTAACATTGTCGAACGCCTTTGCGCAGGCCGACAACGTGCTTACCACGGCGGCCAAGAGCATCGCCGAGATCATCACTCTGCCGGGCTACATCAACGTGGACTTTGAGGACGTGAAAACCGTGATGGCCAACTCCGGGGCCGCCGTGATGGGGTCGGCCCGCGCCGAAGGTGACCAGCGCTCGCGCCGCGCCGCCGAGATGGCCCTATCTTCGCCGCTGCTCGACAACGTGAACATCCGCGGCGCGCAGAAAATCCTGCTGTCGATCAAGTCGGGCACCAAGAAAGAAATCCAGATGGAAGAGCTGGACGAGATCACCTCGTTTATCCACGATGAGTGCGGGCAGGATGCCGAGATGATCTTCGGCCACGGCATCGACGAAGACTTGCAGGAAAGTGTGATGGTCACGGTGATCGCTACCGGTTTTAAGGGAGCCAACGAAGGCAATTTTTCTGATGAAGATGAGGTGGAGGTGAAACGGGTCATTGATCTGGAGTCTAACCGTCGGGTTCGTCCGGAGAAAGAGCCACCGAAGCACACCATGGGTCCGGCCGAGCGCATACCGAATCCGAATGACAACGGAAACACCGATGAGCCTGACGCCGCATTGCCCCCTCCGTCACCCCGCCGCGAGACCGATTGGACCAGCGAGTCGGCCGCGCGTCCGTCGTCCAACGGAGTGCCGTCCAACGGTGAGTCTTCGGGCAACACCCCGTCGTCTGACTCGGCGCACCCGGAGTCACCCAACCCCGCCTACCGCTGGGGCAGCCGCGAGCCGCTGGATGATGCTTCTTCCGAAGAAACCCCGGACGACTACGACAAGATCGATACTCCCGCGCCTTCGGCCGATCGCTACGACCGCTCGTGGGAAATTGGTCCGACGAAAAACCACGATGAGTCCCCCGTTCCATCCAACCGTTCTCGCCTGGATGATCAGGATGAAGACGAACGGTTTGCTTCCGAGTCTAACCGGCGCCGGTCTAACCAGGAATCATCCGACCCGTCCGAAGAAGAGGAGTACCTGTTTCAGCGGGAGCTAAGTCCCCGAAAGAAGACCCTGATGGAAGAGGCCTACCAGCGAAAGATGAAATTACGTGGCCGCAAGAGCATCAGTTCGCCCGACAGCAGCCAGGAGCAGTTTCAGAAGGAAAACTTCACGCAACCGGCCTACCTGCGCAAGAACGTGCACCTGTACAGCACACCGCCCTCGAACGACCAGAACGTGTCGCGCTACAGCTTGGACGACGAGAACAACATTGTGGGCAACAACCGTTTCTTGCACGATAACGTGGATTAGATACCTTAGCTGAAAATACCTATGCACCGGCGCGCTTTCCTACGTAATCAATTGGCCACGCTAGGATTATTCGCCTGGCAACCACATTACTGGCTTGCGCAAAAACGGTTACCAGAGCAAGCGGTGCAAGACGTTGCAATCACCAACGTGCTCACTCACCGATTGGAAGCAACTCGCACCGGAAAGAAGAGTGCCTGGCAGGGGTCGGTCAATCCTATTCATATCTACCCCAGCCAGCAACCGCCACCCTACCAGCGGCCGGTTCAGCCCAAAGAAGCTACTTATACGCAATCCGCTTACTACCTGACCATCAAGACCAGCGATGGGCTGGAAGGATTGTACGGTCCGATTGATGCGGAGGTGGTGCCGGTGATCAACCGGCAGCTCAAAAAGTTTTTATTGGGGAAGAACCCGTTGGCGGGTGAGCAGGTGTGGGACCAACTGTATCGGCTGAACCGCCACGCCCGCACCGGCCACTTCATGATGGCGATTAGTGCGGTGGACAACGCGTTGTGGGATGTACGCGGCAAGTATTTTGAGGCACCGGTGTACCAACTGTTGGGCGGACCCACCCGCGCTGAAGTGCCCGTGTACGCCAGTACGCTCGGTCGCTCGGTGCAGCCGGAAGACATTCAGGCAATTGCCCAAAACTTTAAAGAAAAGGGGTTTGCCGCGCAAAAATGGTTCATTCCCTACGGTCCGGGCAATGGCAATGATGGACTTCAGTTCAACATCAAGATGGTGGAGCTTCTTCGGGAAGCGGTTGGCGAAGATACCGACCTGATGTTTGATGCTTTCAGCGGGTGGGATTTGCCCTACGCCCTGCGCTGGGCCAAGGCGGTGGAAACGCATCACCCGCGCTGGATTGAGGAGCCATTTCTGATGGACCAACTAACGAGCTTTGTGCAACTGGGGCAGCAAACCACCGTGCCCGTGGCCACCGGTGAGCACTTTTATAATCGCTGGGAGGCGCACCGCTTTCTGGCGGCTGGGGCGATTACGGTGGTACAGGCCGACCCTGAATGGTGCGGAGGAGTGTCGGAGCTAGTCAAGATATGCGCCATTGCCTCCGCCTACGGGGCGCAGGTGATTCCGCACGGCCACAACCTGCACGCGGCCCTGCACGTGGTGGCTAGTCAGTCGCCCGCGGTGTGCCCGATGGGAGAGTTTTTGTACGACAAAATGCAGGGCTACTACTACTTCGAGCAAGACGAATTGCAGCCGAAGGCAGGGCGTATTGCGCTATCCGACAAACCGGGGTTTGGGTTGGCCTGGGACGAAAGCAAGATAGAAGAGAAAACGGTTGTGGAAGCTAACTAAACTTCGAATTCTCCACAATTAAACGAACGCCGAAGCACGATGCACGACCACTTTGGTGGTGCGCTCTAAATACGCTTCCGAAGCGTCTTCCCAATTAGCCAGCAGGGTGGTGATTAGTTCGGGGCGGAACATGCGTTGCTCAATCAAATTCAGCACATCAGACAGGTCGGCGCGCGGGTGAGAGATGCCGGTGCGGAAGGTAACGTCGTTGGTGTACATCTGCATCAGCGGCAGAGAGGTTCCTTTCTGGAAGTAGAAGCCGACACTGGTGCAGGTGCCGCCGGACGCCAGCAAACGAATCGCGTAGCGCAACCCATCCGGACGCGCGCTCGCGTCTACCGAAATAAGATACCTACCACTGCGCCGGGGAGCGTGTTGTCGGTACCATCTTTTCCGTTGTCTTTTCCTATTCGGTATGGGTACGGGATGAGTGCCAAGGGCCTGCGCAATTTCCAGACGGCGAAGGTCATAGTCTACGTACGTCACATGTTCGGATCCCAACGCTATGGCAATCCCAGCCGCGTACAATCCAATGCTGGGGGCCGCGCCGCCTACCACCAGCACCGGGGCTCCGGGCTTTTGCTTCAGCAGGGGAGCCACCGTCCGCCACGCGTCCGGGATGTTGTCGCTGGCGCTGGCCACCGACACCGGATCAATGCCCGCGGGCAGTCGGACCAGCATATGGTCGGCGTAGGGAACCCGTAGTAAATCGCTCACCATGCCGCCCCATGAACCCATTGGTTCGCCGAAACCGTAGCCGGAAATAAACGTATCCCCTGCTTCCAGGCACTTTGAGGTGAGGCTCGACAGACAGTGCGAGCAACTGCCGCAGGAGATTGCCCACGGAACAATGACCTTGTCGCCGCGCTGGAAGGCAGACACGGCATCACCGCACGAAACCACTTCTGCCACGCACTCGTGCCCCACCGGGATGGGTCCCTAAAACGGATTCTTCCCCAACAGATCGACGGTCACCGGGTCGAGGTAGTGCAGGGCCAAGCCCACTTGCATCGGCCGGGTGATGTTGTTGAACAGAAAAATCTTGTCCGCATCGCAGCGGGCGGCCGCTAGCGGTCTCACAATGACGTCGGTAGGAAGTTGTAGCTCCGGCTCCGGCACGTCCCACCACTGCAGGGTATTTTTTTTGAGGTAGGTTAGTTGTTTCATGGGTTTTGCAGGTCAGTTTTTTTCTGCCATCAATCGACCTATTACTCGCTGCGTGGCATCTTCCAGATAGCTAGGATCATCGTACAAACGCACGAACATCACGCTTCCCTGAATTTCTTGCACCGACTCTTGGGCCAGGCGCTGCGCTTTCGCTGTAGCGTGCTGCGTCTTAAAAAGATGCGTTGGCGACGTCACCCAACCATCGAAATACTGCCGCAACACCTGCTGAAACTCAGGTTCGTGGCCCGCCGTGCCCAGCACCGTGTTGCCCATCAGGCAGCCGCGGGGGGCGGAAGCGTACAAACGTACCGCGTTCTGCATCATCTTTTCCAGTCGTTGCTTGGGCGAGTAACGTTCGTCATACGCCTTGTCAAAAATGTGTTGCTTGGCGTTGCGATAGGTAAACTCCAGCACCGCTAACATCAGGTCTTCTTTGTTTTTGAAGTAATAGTAAAAGTGCGACTTCTCCAGACCGCAGGCTTGTCCTAAGTCCGAAAACTTGGTGTGGTAGTATCCTTTCTGCAAGAATACGGTAAGCGATTTTCGGAGGATAGTTTCTCGGTCGGTCTTGTGCTTAGGCATAAGGCAAATATACGTTTTATTTAACGTTAGTTAAAATAAAGTAACAACTTTATCTTTCTTCGGCGGTTAGAAACGTCAAAAACTTCCCCATGATGCGCATCTACTTCCTCCTTTTTGCACTGCTCACGTTCACTGCCTACGACTTCACTACCTACGGCCAAGAATCCACTGATGTGCCAGCCCAGGCCCCGCCCCAGGCTGATCTCCGCATGTACCGCATTATCGACAGCGTGTCGGCCGACCGACTCGAACAGGACATCCGTACACTGGCGGACTTCGGCACCCGCAACACCCTATCCGATACCACCTCCGACACCCGGGGCATTGGGGCGGCCCGCCGGTGGATCAAAGCTGAATTCGACAAAATTTCGGCAGACTGCGGCGGCTGCCTGGAGGTGTTCTACCAGCGCAACTTTGTGCCGAAGGGCACCGGCGAACGCATCATCAAAGACGTTGATATTGTGAACGTGGTGGCCATCCAGCGGGGCACGCAGTTTCCTAACCGCCTGGTGATGATGTCGGGCGACATTGATTCGCGGGCCTCAGATGCTACTGATTATCAGACCGATGCGCCCGGTGCCAACGACAACGCCTCGGGCATGGCCGGGACTATTGAGGCGGCGCGGGTGCTCACGCAGTACGAGTTCCCCAGCAGCATTGCCTACGTGGGGCTGTCGGGCGAAGAGCAAGGGCTCTACGGCGGGCAGGGGCTGGCCGACTACGCCCAGGAAAACGGTTGGCAACTGATTGGCGTGCTCAACAATGATATGATTGGTAACATCGAAGGGGTGGACGGGGTGATTGACAACCGCAGCTTTCGTATTTTCTCGGAGCCGGTGCCTCCCACCGAGACGGAGCAGGAGCGCCGCTTCCGTCGTTTCACCGGGGGCGAGGTCGATGGCATTTCGCGGCAACTGGCGCGCTACGTGCACAAAATGACCGAGCAGTATATGCCGCAGATGAACCCGATGATGATCTACCGGTTGGACCGCTTCGGGCGGGGCGGACACCACCGTCCCTTCAACGACCTGGGCTTTGCCGGGGTGCGCATTATGGAAGCCCACGAGAACTACAACCGGCAGCACCAGGACATTCGCACCGAGAACGGCATTGCCTACGGCGACGTGGTGGAGGGAGTGAACTTCGCCTATGCCAAAAAACTCACCGCCGTGAACGCCATCACCCTGGCCGGACTAGCCGCCGCGCCCCCCGCCCCCGACAGCGTGCGCATTGGCGGAGCGGTGCAGCCTTCCACTATGCTGGCCTGGGAAAAGGTGAACGCTCCCAACCTGGCCGGTTACAAGGTGTACTGGCGTGAGACCACCGCGCCCCAGTGGACCTACTCTCGGTTCGTGGGCGACGTGACTGAACACACGCTGGAGGGAGTGGTGATCGACAATTATTACTTCGGAGTGGCGGCGGTAGGCCAAGATGGCAATGAGAGCGTGGTGGTGTTTCCGTCAGGTTTGATCAGAAGCGAATAAAAAAGCCCACCAGATGATCCTGGGGGGCCTTGATAGTGAGTGAAGAGTTAATTTACTCCATCATTATTTTTCGAACCACGCGCTGCGTCGGAGTCTGAACCGACACTACGTATAACCGTCGAGGCTGAAGTTGCAGCGCCTGCGCGTTGAGTTGCAGAGGGCTGTCAGGCGAGATAGAACCCCGGTACACAACCCTTCCGGTTTGGTCGTAGATGCTCAGGGCGCCGCCGGTGGTTCCTTCCACAGCCACGTTCAGTTGATCGCTCACGGGCGTCGGGTAAACTTTCAGCTTGGGGTTGGAGGCCACTCGGGCGTTGGCCGGATCGCAGGCCGCTTTTCCGGAAGCCTTGACCTTCTGTCGGTTTCTGCCTTCTTCATCTTTCCAACGAATGATGGTAGTATTGGCGCCCGCTTCGGTTTGGGTGAAAAAGAACGAGTCGCCTGCCGGAGCGCTCACGGTAGCACTTTGGGTACTGCCGTACACTTGCCACATCACTTCCACGTCGAAGTCGTTGGGATTGCGGATGCGCCATCGTAATTCTTCGTCGGGATCATCCGAGCACATGGAGGTGAGGTTTAGTTTTTCTACTACTGGGTTCACCGGAGGCTCCTCCACGATTAAAGTAACGGGCACGGTAGAGACGGTACCGAAGGCCTCGTCCAGTACCTGCACTTCGGCTTCGTAGGTGCCGGGGCCTAGATCTTGTGCACTAACGGATACGTCAAGGGTGCGTTCGCCTTGCGCGGGCAGGGTTCCGGAAGTAGTGATCGTGCTAATCCAGGTGGGAGCCGAGGCGTCACCGTCGGCGATGGTGATGTCATCTATGTGAAGCGAGGGACCGACCGGGCCAAAAGACTGCGGGTTATAAAAATTGTTGTTCCAGCCCCTTATCACTATACCATCAACTACCCCGTGAATTGTAGGAACCTTCTCAGCGATGCGTCGGCCATCGAAGTACAAATCAACCGTTTTGGTGATTCTGTTGGCTACAATCATCACCTCAAAGTACTTCTCCTTATCAAACTGGCTGGAGTACCGATTGAAATACGCTCCTCCTACATAACCTGGCTCATTTTTAATGTAACCAACTACGTTAGGCCAGTGGGGGAGAGCCACATGAAGGTCAGCGTCTGGTTCTCTTTTACCATCCCGACCAGGAATCCTTCGATAGGTACCAATGTCGAACTGAGATCCCTCTAGCCCGGTAAGTCTCATGTTAGCCACTACGCTTCTGATTGGGCTGGTCTGTTCAGCTTCTATCATGGGGCTAAAACTATCGTAAATATAAGTGGTATCTTGGGAACCATAAGCCACATGTTTGTTCCCATTCAGCGGATCGGCGGTACTTATAGTGCCATCTACCGGCATTATAGTAAACGTAAGGTCTGGGTTAGCTCGCACAACGTCTAGCCACCCCTTCTGAAGACCTAAGTCTCCTACGTCATAATCTTCAAAACCAGTGGAGTAAACAACATTCAGGTCGTCGAACGAGGCGGGAGGTACCGTGCGCCGTTCCTGAGAGCTAAGTGTTTCTCTAAACTTTGTTTGAAAGTTCACCGAGGCATCGCTCGGATTGGTTACGGTGATCGGCTGCGTGGTGGTTTCACCCGGTTGGAGGCGAATTTCAATAGGGTTAGAGGTTTGCGCCAGGGTTGGCAACACGCTCAGCGAAGACAGCGTCAGAAGTACGGCGGCCTTAAGCCAATAGTAGGCACGGAGGGACCCAGGTAGGGTAGGATAAGTAGGAATTTTCATTACAATTTAGGTTAAAATGATACATGGTACATAAGTATAACAAAAGTACACTTTTCTGATAAAATGCAAACATATACCTGTCCATATTTATCGTAAAACTTTATAAGTTATATTATGTGTTAGAATAACTATAATTTAAAAGTCGAAACCTCCTTTATTTATTATTAAACAGCCCACAAAGTACATCAAAATAGGAAGTTCAGTTATTTTTAATATCTTTATGATATCAAATTAATATCAAACTTGTTTGCTATGAAACACGAAAAAGAAATTAATGCAATGTCGGGTTACGTGATGGCGGTTGCCGTCTTGCTCACTATTCTGGTTGGCATCCTATCCATCGCTGTGCTTGAGGTGCCGTTTCTGCTTATCCTTGCCGTTCTCACGCTGCTCTTTTTGCTTCGGGGTTTCTTTATGGTAGATCCCAACGGTTCGTGCGTGATGACGCTATTCGGAGAGTACCGCGGAACGGTGAAGCAAAACGGCTTCTTCTGGACGAACCCCTTCTATACCCGTCAGAAAATCTCGCTGCGGGCCCGCAACTTCGACAGCGAACGCGTGAAGGTGAACGACCAGCTGGGCAACCCCATCATGATCAGTGTGATTTTGGTGTGGCGGGTAGAGAACACCTACCAAGCCGCCTTCGAGGTAGACGACTACCAAAACTTCGTGCGGGTGCAGTCGGATGCCGCCGTGCGCAAACTGGCCAACTCGTACCCTTACGACAACTTCAACGATACCCCCGAAATTACCCTGGTGTCGGGCGTAGACGAGGTGAACGACGCGCTAGAAGGCCGCCTAAGTGATCGCCTGAAAATGGCGGGCATTAAAGTTATCGAGGCGCGCATCGGGTATTTGGCCTATTCTTCGGAAATCGCCAGCGCCATGCTGCGCCGACAGCAGGCCACCGCCATTGTGGCCGCCCGCGAAAAAATCGTGGAAGGAGCGGTGAGCATGGTCGAGATGGCCTTGGCCGAACTCTCGCGCAAGCGAATCATCGAGATGGACGAAGACCGAAGGGCGGCCATGGTGAGCAACCTGATGGTAGTGTTGTGTTCCGACAAAGACGCCACCCCTGTCGTAAATACCGGCACCCTGCATCAGTAACTGGATACTGGTAGCCGGATGCTGGTCACTAGTGGCTGGATACTGGATACTGGCGACCCAACATCTGGCTATTCAGTTAAATATCCTCGCTGTGCAGAAAGTATCCGCGCGGCGGCCGCCAGCATCTTGCCCCTCAGAAAATCATCCAGTATCTCTTCATCCCAGAAAATCATCCAGCATCCAGATTATGGCTAAAAAGAAACCCTTTGTGCTACGGGTGAGCCCCGAGATGATGAAAGCGGTCGAGAAATGGGCGGCCGATGAGTTTCGCAGCACCAACGGACAACTGGAGTGGATCATCGACCAAGCCCTGCGCAAAGTCGGCCGGAAACGAAAAGAAGAACCCGACGAACCAGAGGAAAAGAATAATGACACGGCGCCCGATACGCCCCCGGAATAAAATGATCGTAGGAACATGATTAATCATGTTCCTACGAAAACCACCACTAATTCTAAATTCCCGCCTTTGCCGATTCGTTTTCCTGAACTGTCCCTGCCACCCGCCACACCCGCCCGTCGGATTTAGTGAACAGATACAGTTCGTTCTTAAAGCCCAGTCCGAAGCGCAAATCTACCCGGTTGATGCCCGTTACCTCGCGTAGGGTGGTGGGTTGCCCGTCCACCCGCAGGCCCAGCTCCTGAATTTCGGCCTGTTGCCCCAGTTTGAGTTGGTTGGCATCCACCGAAAACAAGCGGCCGGTCACAATATCGCCGAACACGCATTTTCCGCGCAGAGCCGGAACAGCGTTGCCTCGATACACAAAACCTCCCGAGATGGCGTTGCCCTCGTCGTGGTCGTACTGCGCCACCGGGTAGGTGAAGCCCAGTTCGTCGTCGTTGGGCGGCAGCGGGTAGGGCAGCGAGATGTCGCCGCGGTCGTCGATCAGAAAGGTGCCCTCGCGCTGCGGCCAGCCGTAGTTGGCTCCCGCCCGCCCGAGGTTCAGCTCCTCCACGTTCTTCTCGCCGATGCCTGAGATCAGCATGGCGTGCTCCCCACCCGTATCCCAGCTGATGCGGTGCGGATTGCGGAAGCCGTAGGCCCAAATCTCGCCCAGGGTTTGCTCGTCGCCGTCTTGCACGAACGGGTTCGTGGGCGGAATGCCGTACTGTCCATTAGAACTATTATTGCCCCGCGGGTCGATACGCAGGATGGCGCCCCAGGGGCGGCTCAGGTTTTGGCACAGTTCGGGATGGCCGTGCAGGGTGGCTCCGCCGTCGCCAATGCCTAGGTACAGCAAGCCATAGTCTTCGTCGCTGGGTGTGGCAGTAGGATTGAAGGTGAGCTCCTGCATGCCGTGGATGCCCGTCACCATGTTGATGCGCAGCAGTTCGCGCGACGTGCCGCGGAAGGTTGCTGACGTGGGATCGTCGGTTTTCCATACAGTGACCACCCACTGCAAGGTTACGTCGATGCTATCGTCGAAGGCGTAGTCGGCAGGGGCGGTCCCCGCTGGTTCGGTGTGGGTGGTGTAGAGTAGGCCGTTGTCGTAGAACTCCGGGTGAAAGGCAAAGCTACCGAAGCCGGTGG
This sequence comes from Cyclobacteriaceae bacterium, assembly GCA_965217305.1. Lineage (GTDB taxonomy): Bacteria > Bacteroidota > Bacteroidia > Cytophagales > Cyclobacteriaceae > Tunicatimonas. The sequence continues at coordinate 494,867 of CBDCHN010000011.1, read as the reverse complement.
CCAGTCCGGGCTTGTCGATGAAGTTTGGTTGCTGCTCCCGCAGGTTGAGGTAGGGACGAAACTGGCCGTCCCGCACCTCGTAGAGGATGCCCTGCAAATCATGAATAAACATCCGTTCGGGTTGGTTTGCCTGGCCGGGCGACGATTCGCCGGGCGACGATTCGCCGGGCGACGATTCGCCGGGCAGCATCAGCATTTTGTTGATACGGGCCACCGGCGGTTCGGGGCGCGTGGCGGGAGCCTGCGCCACCGGTTCCAGCACCAGGGCCACTCCCGAGCGTTTGATCTTGGTGGGGATGGGATCGGTGAGCACGTTCTCCAGAGTGGCCGCGGTGACTGCCGGAGCTGTCTCCTGCTGGGTGTGCAGGTAGCCCATGATAGCCAGCACCGCGCTACTGTCGAGGCGGGTGAAGGGCGGCATGTACTGCTGATACGCTTCGTACAGTTTCACCGCCCGCGCGTCACCGCTGTCGATCATGGCCGGAGCGTTGCGGATGAAGTGGTATAACCAGGGGGCCTCTACTTCGGTGGTGACTCCCGCCAGCGCCGGACCGATGGCCTGTTGCTGAAAGTTGTGGCAGGCCGAGCAGTTGTTCACGAACAGTTCTTTGCCGTGCGCTACGGTGGCCGAGTCGGTGGGGATTGTCAGGGCAGACTGCTCGGCGGGCCGGGAGTTGCAGCCGGGCAGCAGACTACCCGTAATGAGCAATCCCAACAAGAATAGAACGGAGATCAGGAAGGGTTTCATCCCAGCGAAGATACTGAAATATTTGATTTGAGACCGGATTGAAAACCAGAATGAGATTACAAAGAGCCTCGTTCCACCAATTCCATAGCCCACGGATTAATCCGTGGGCTATGGAATTGGTGACGAAGGTTCAGTGGCTAAGCCCTCTTTAATCTTATTGGGTCTTAGGACGCCGGGTGCGGGGCACCCCGTGCCGCGCACTGCGCTTAACCCAGAGCGCGTAGCCTAAGGCCAGAATGGGGTTTTCACCAATCAAAAAGGTTTTAGTACCTTTGGTCTCCTTAAGAATTCAAATCATGTTTTATGGAAAAGTGGGAGGACCTTGCGGCTATTGAGCGTGATCCGAACAAAGTGAGCGGAGTGTGGGTATTTCGGGGAACCCGGGTACCGGTGGCCGCGCTGTTTGAAAACCTACGGGACGGAGCCTCCATTGATGAATTTTTGCTATGGTTTCCGGGAGTCAGTCGCGCGCAGGTGGAGATGGTGCTGGATCATGAAGTATCCACATCAGCAAAATCTTACTGACAGAAATCTAGCTATTTTAACGTCAGTTATTCAGGGAATATCTGATTACTAGGGGTTTATGTTGCTTGAAAGAGCAAAAAAGTCAAGATTTGCAGTGGAACGAAATCTTCATTGTACAAAACAAAGAATTATGCAAATCTTGACAACAACAAAACTAACGGAAATTTTTGTAGAAACCGATGACTTCCTACTGGATTTAGCTCAGCAAACGGCTCTTCAAGGCCTGCCTGTCCCCGCCTTCCACTCTGGCTTTGCGCGAAGCGAAGTCATAACGACCCTAATTGCTTATCACCATTCGGGACGCAAATGCTTCAAATACTTCTACTGCCAAGATGTGCTGAAGACTTTTCAAAGCTGGCTTCCTGATGCCCCTTGCTACGAACGTTTTGTGGCCCTGATCCCGCACGTAGTGCTGGAACTCTATCTGTTGCTCAAAAGCCGTTGCCAGCCCGCTTTAGCAGAAAACTACATTGACAGCAAACCTTTGAAAGCTTGTCACATCAAACGAGAAGCACAACACAAAGTGATGGCTGATTGGGCCAGCAAAGGCAAGGGCACGTTAGGTTGGTTTTACGGCTTCAAAATGCACGTAGTCATCAACCGGGAAGCACAGCTAGTCAACTTTCTGCTCACGGCAGGCAACGTAGCTGACAACAATCACCAGGTGTTGAACTACCTGCTCAAAGAAGTAGAAGGAAAAGTATACGGCGACAAAGGTTATTTGAGCACCCTGAAAGAAGAGTTACTTAGCAAAGGGGTAGACCTAAGGGCCAAGATGCGCCGCAACGGAAAGAAAGATGCTATTGTCCATCAAAAGGACGCTTATTATCATCGTCATCGCGGACTCATTGAGTCAGTCTTTGGCCAGTGCGTAGGTCTCATTGATTTAGAGCATACTCGCCATCGGGCCCCTATTAACTATCTATGCAACGTCTTTGCTCGGCTTTACTACTAAGCGGCCCAGGCGATAGTTTGCTGCCAGAGCCTGAGCTGTGCTTCAGGTATTTTCACCATGTCGGTATCTTTTTGGGACATGTAAAAATTGCTTTTTTGCCATAAATACTGCCTTACTGAAGCTAAGGCATCACTAAAGGTAGGATGCCTCTTGCGGTACCAAGCAGCGGTAGCTATGTGTAGTTTTTTCTGTTGATGCAGCCTTTCTGCCAGCAGAGTAACAATAGAGAAGAGCGCCAGTAGCACCGGAGTGGTACGGGCAATGGCTAAGTCAGACCACTGGCGTTGGGTTTCTAGACCCAGATGTGCTCTTCCCTCTTGAAAGGTAACTTCTACGCACCAACGTCGCACAAAATAGCTAACAATATCTTGGGCAGACAATTCTTGGTCAGTAGAGAGCAGAGCTATCGGTTCGAGTCTGCCTTCCGGATCGCGAATAAGTACCCAGCGAAGAGGTAACACTGGTTTGCCACTATGATACCATACGGCGGTAGCCGAGACTATTTCCAACACCCGTTGTTTCTTACCGTACCATTGAGAAACTACAATCTTCTGCCAAGGCAATTCTTCATCATGCAGATACTGCTGTAAGGTCGGTAAACGCTTGCCCTTCTTGCGGGGGCGCCCTGGTTGATCCGGCCGCCGGGGTGGTGCCGGTTCATAGAGAGCGGCATCCAAACGCAAGCGGGTAATTACACATAGTTGCTCTTTAACAGCGTTTAGCATATCTATAACGGCATAGCTGCTATCCCCCACGGCAATCAATGAGCGACTGGGTAACCACCGCTTGACTTGTAGAAGCATCTGCCGGGCCCAATCCGTAAGCTTTTTATGCGCTTTGCCTTGCTGATGATGATATCGCTCAGAAGGGGCCAACACCGTTAGAAACGGCAAAGCCCATACGCGTTCGGCCCAACCGATAGGCACTAGTAACATCACACTCATCCAACGCAGACCGCTGGCTTTAACCAAATGAGTACGACTACTACGTGCACTGTCTCGGTAGATACCTCGCGCCTTAATCTTGGGACCCCATCGGCGTTCTATGGTCTCATCAATGCCTACCACCACCGGACCGGCAGGCAGAAAGCAATCTAGCAACTGCCCAAGCAATATTTTAGCCGCTTTCCGGGCTGACCATTTAGACAGGCTTAGCACCCGGTGATACTTGGGAAAGTTGCGCTCCTCACTCAAGCCTACCACACGCAGAGCCGAAGTTACCGTGCGCTTACCCGTGGTAAGAATAGCTCCGCTGAGCAGAGGAACCGCAAGCTTGAACACTGATTTGGAAAATAGCATCTTAAATGGTACCATTAATCGCAAGAACTCAATTGGAAAACGGAACATAGCATATTGATCTTTGGTCATTTCAATATACTACTCCGCTTCCCTTTGGGTTCTTACCCTCACTAGTAAAGTCGAGCTTTGCTGCCCTGCTGGCTTACACCTTTGCCGATCAGCATCCGCGAATCATTGCTTTTGAAGATCGTGGCCGACTGCTACATGCCGCTTGATTTTGTATTATTTTTAGAAACCTAGAATAACTGACGTTATTTTAGTGCTTATGACAACTTCATGGCCCCGCATAAAGGCAAAGGTCGACCACGTCGCAAGAAAGGTGAATGATATGAAGTCTGAAGATTACCACGAGGTATTGTTTTAAGCCCCCCAACCAAAGAAGTTTTTCCCGCACAAGACGCCCCGCGTGGGACGCCCGGCATGGAATGCTGAATGACACTGGTTTTTTTCTTTCCTCTCCTGTCATCCTGAAAGGACCTTGTTGCCGCTTGGAGAGGTAGCGTTACTGGGAAGAAGAGGTGCATCCAATCTGGAAAAGTGCTAAACCAAAAAAGGCTTCCCCCGCGCGAAACGCCTAGGGAAGCCTTTTCTGATTATTTAATACTTCAGGGCTTACTGCTTGGTTATGCCAGCTCCGAAGAAGAAGTTGTAGTTCTCAACCACCGTAGACGGCTTGAACGTCGGTGAGGCATTGTGCTGTTTCGGAGATGCCACACTGTGCCCTTTGGTGTTGACCTCACTAACAAAACCAGAACCAGGATTGGTAATAGTGATATATTCAACCTCGCCATTATAAACGTAAGCAACCCCAGTCGCCGTGGTTTCACCAGTCACTGATTTAAACGTAACAGTAGGATTAGTTACGTATCCATCACCGCGGGATGCATTCCAGAGATTGACACGCGCACCACCTCCAGCACCTACGATGCGTCCTTGTTCGGTGATAGAATACTCATCCATATTAACTACTGCCTGCCTGACTTCCATAGGAGCGATATTGATCTTAGGAGCAGTTGCAGAGAGAATGGATTTAACAACTCCGTCTGAAGTTAAAGCCTTAATCTTGCCCGCAATTATGTTAGCGCTCAGGTCATCTTTACCCGCAATTTGTACTAGAACACCATTGTTGTAGAAATCGTAAGTCAGTACCGCCTTTGGCACTTCCCAATAACCACTGCCGCCGTTGGTTATCTTGATGTTATAGACTGTTGAAAAGTTAACCACTAAAGCTGCACCAGTTCCTGTAACATTGGCTCCTGGAGTCAGAGTAGGGGCAGCATCGTAGGTAGCTCCGTTGTTGTTTATACCGACAGTTGTGATAGCTCCGGAACCGTCTACGTTAACGGTCAGATACGCAGCATTGCCATCCTTGTCGGCTGAGAAATCGAAGCGGTCACCATTAGTATAGCCCTTTCCTCCACTGTCGACAAGTACCCTAGAGTTCAATAAAAGCGGTGTACGCGTTGCTTCAGCTACTAGTTCTAGCCCAGAAGCGTTACCAGTAGGAGCCCCAACCTTAACGAACACGCTAGGAAGATCCGTATCAATGTGACTTCCTCCGGTAGTGCCAGCGTTAGGATCAAAGACTACTACTTCCTTCATCACTACTAATGAGTCTCCTTGCTCCATCACGTAGGTCTGCTCCGCTTCGTAGGGCAAAAACTCAATCTTTGATTGGAATCCCTGTCCATCACTCCCGTTCCCGTTAGGAATAACCAGCGTATAGTTTCCTGCGCTGTCTACGGTAGTTTCCTGCGTGAAACCAGTGTAGGTAGCAGTCTCAATGTTACCATACATAGGTGCATTAATTGGTCGGTAAGAAGTTAACGCATCAGTCACACTAACAGTAGATCGTACAATTGCTCCCTCAGCAGGTTCCGGCATGTCGTTCAGCGTATTTAACTCAGCCCAAGCTTTACCTTTCACTACCGTAGCACCGGCCGCTTCAGTCATCGGAAATACCGGGATAATCGTACCTACGTTGTTTTCTTCCGTGTTGGCAGAACCTAGCGTAGTGGTGTAAGTCACTGGGGTATGATCAGCCGCCTCAATAGTAACGGTTGCTTGGCCACGTAGCAAACCTACAAAAGTGGCTACGCCGCCCTTAGCAGCAGTTTCGGTATAGGTCTTTCCGCCCTGGATCAGGATAACGGTAGCTCCTTCCGCCGAAGCAGTAGCAGCGGTACGCCCCGTGTTGGCAGAACCTCCGTCGGCTACTACGGTTACCGTGTAATTGATTTTCGCACCGATGCGGTTCAGCGAATCTTGCATCGCCTGAGCGGCAGCGTCGTTCTTAGCTTCCTGGTCTTCCAGGGTGGCCAGGGTTTCCTGCTGCGCTCGGATGGCGTCTTGCTCGGTGAATTCGTCTTCGCACGAAGACAGTACCAGGCCTCCGGCTACTACGCCTACACCTAGAATGGTTGAGAATAAGTTTCTAACTCGTGTGTTTTGCATTGTTAAAAGGGTTTGTTTGATTTAATTGATTGATTGATTAGAGTGATTGATAATTTGATTACTAGAAGCCGACTCCAATAGAAAAGACAAAGGAGTTAGAACGTAAGTCTGCGGCGTCGCGCAACAGGTCGTTGGCGTCGAAGCCGTTGTTCACCGGGTTGATCCCGTACCGATAGCGGGCGTCGAAGATCAGGTTGAATGCCTCACCGGGCAATTCAGCACCTAATCCGATGTTCAACCCATACTGCATCGTCTGGTACTCCGAGCGCACGTTTTCCGTGCCGCTGTCGGTAGTAGAAAACGTTCCTGACTCAATTCCTGGCACATCATCAGAATAGTAAGTCAGAAAGTGGGTCACGTCTTGCGATTGGATAGCTGCTACGTTGTATCCTACCGAAGGCCCCACCACCAGCTGGGGTTTGATACCGATCCCTAAATTGGGCAACGAAGCACGTAGCAATACCGGAAACTCTATGTTGTGAAGTTTCACGTTGCCGGTGATCGCGGTTGGAAGCCCTGCTACGGTCGACTCTTTGAATTCTACCCGCGTGCCGCCCTGTTGCAGGTAGAGCAACTCAGCCGATACGTCGAGGAAGTCCAGCACGGAGTAGCTGGCGAAGCCACCGACCATCAGGCCGGTCACACTCCCGGTGTGCGGTCGTCCTTCGGCGAAGCCTTTGTAGAAGCCGCTCGAGGTGAGGCCCACTTTGCCGCCGTAGGTGATCTCCGATAGCAAGCCGCCGCCACTGCCACCGTCGGTACTTACCGTACCACTGGCATCGGTGCTAGCATCCGTTTGGTCCTGCGCCTGCGCTGGGGGGTTGAACATCAGAAACATGAGCAGCGACAAGAGGCCACCAAAGGCGCCCATCGCCCTGCGCGGGAAATTTTTCATAGGCATTACGTTAATGGTTTGAGAAAACATAAACTTGAGCGTTATGCGATGAGCGCCAAAGTCGGTGCTTCATTGCGGCTGCAAGCTATGCGGGATATTGAAAATTTTTTTTGGGGGATGGGCGGGCTACGGTACGTGCGTAGGATTCACGAAAAAGCGATGAGAAACCCGGGAAAGATGAAACTGACAAAGTGCCACTGGGTTGGCAGAATCGGGAGCATATGCCCAAAATCATAGTACATTGGCTAGAATTTGCTAAGCATTTCTTAGTGAAAAGGGGCTGCCGAAGAGGTGGTAGGATGTAAGGAAAAAGGCGAAAGTCAATGAGGAGGATTGCTGTAGGAAGTGCTTTCTAGGGTTAGAAAGCCACTTTCTAGCAAAAAATATCACTCCTGCTACCATCGTTCCGACTAAAGCGATAGCCATCGAGCGTCGGACGCCGTTGCCCGGCAGCGAGCCGGAGCCCTGAATACGAAGACGAAATTTGCGATTTATGTCCAGTGTTCTAGTCGCTGGATTGGGGAGATCCCCGCGCCGCGTCGGCGGACATTTCTCTACACTTCGTTTCGAGAAATTCCGTTCCACGGCGGCCGGGATGACGATTTAAGGTGGAGATGAGCCTGGATTTCACCCCGCCGCCAACTCTTCACGCAAAAATTTCGCGGTGTAACCCTGGTCGCTCGCTGCCACAGCTTCGGGAGTGCCCTCGGCTACAATGGTGCCCCCGCCCTGCCCCCCTTCCGGACCTAGATCAATCACGTGGTCGGCCACCTTGATCACGTCCATGTTGTGCTCGATGATCAGCACGGTGTTGCCGCGGTCGGTGAGCTTGTTGAGCACATCGAGCAGGTGCTGGATGTCCTGGAAGTGCAGCCCGGTGGTGGGCTCGTCTAGAATGTAGAGCGTCTGGCCGGTGTCGCGCTTCGACAGTTCGGTGGCCAGCTTCACGCGCTGTGCCTCGCCGCCCGACAGCGTAGTGGCGTGCTGCCCCAGCGTGATGTAGCCCAACCCCACCTCGCTCAGCGTCTGAATGCGGCGCAGAATGCGCGGCTGGTTCTCAAAGAATTCTACCGCCTGCTCCACCGTCATATCCAGCACGTCGGAAATGGACTTGCCCTTGAAGCGAATCTCGAGCGTCTCGCGGTTGTAGCGTTTGCCCTTGCAGGTGGGACAGGGCACGTGCACGTCGGGCAAAAAGTCCATCTCGATAAGCTGTAGCCCCGCGCCCTCGCAGGTTTCGCAGCGTCCGCCCTTCACATTAAAGGAGAAGCGCCCCGGCTTGTAGCCCCGAATTTTAGCCTCGGGCAGTTGCGTAAACAGCGCCCGGATGTCGGTGAACGCCCCCGTATAGGTGGCCGGGTTCGAACGAGGTGTGCGCCCAATAGGTGACTGATCCACCTCGATTACCTTGTCGAGGTGCTCCATGCCTTTGATGGAGGTGTAGGGATCAGGCCTGGTTTGTGAGCGGTACAGGTGCTGGCTGAGCAACGGGTACAGCGTACGGTGGATGAGCGTGGATTTGCCACTGCCCGACACGCCGGTCACGCAGATCATCTGGCCCAGCGGCAACTTGAGGGTTACCTTCTTGAGGTTGTTGCCGGTGGCGCCCCGCAGCGTGATCTTTTTACCGTTACCCTTGCGCCGTTCGGCGGGCACCGCAATTTTGAGCGCCCCGCTCAGATAGCGAGCGGTGGTGCCGCCGTTCTCGAGGAACTGTTGTGGCGGGTCGGCCGCGATCACCTTGCCCCCGTGTCGGCCCGCGCCTGGCCCGATGTCCACGATGTAGTCGGCGTTCACCATCATATCTTTGTCGTGCTCCACCACGATCACGGTGTTGCCCAGGTCGCGCAAATCTTGCAGCGCCTGAATGAGCTTCACGTTGTCGCGCTGGTGCAGCCCGATGCTGGGTTCGTCTAATATATAGAGTACACCCACCAGCTGGGTACCGATCTGCGTAGCCAGCCGGATGCGCTGGGCCTCGCCGCCCGATAGGGTGCGCAGCGGACGGTTCAGCGTGAGGTAGGTCAGGCCCACGTCGACCAGAAAGCCAATGCGTTTGCGGATTTCTTTGAGCACCTCGGTGCCGATCAGTTTCTGCCGGGCGGTGAGGCGCTCTTCCACGTTGGCAAACCAGGCTTGTAGTTCGTCGATGTTTAGCATGGCCAGCTCGGCAATATTGCGGTCGGCGATTTTGAAGTGCAGCGATTCTTGCTTAAGGCGCAAGCCCTGACAGGTGGGGCAGGTTTTGCTCGACAAAAACTGCTTCACGAACTTCTGCATCTTGTCGCTGCCGGTGTCCAGTTGCTTTTGCAGGTAGCCCACCACGCCCTCGAACTCGGTGTGGTAGTCGGTGCCGGGGTACTTGGTAGACTTCACCGCCACCTTGCCCGGTTCTCCGTGCAGAATAATCTCCAGCTTGTCGTCCGGAATGTCTTTAATCGGAGTGCTCAGCTTCACTTTATGCTTTTTGAGCACCGCCTCCAGCTTTTTGAACACCCAAATGTCGCGGTACTCGCCCAGCGGCTCGATGCCGCCCCGGCTGATGCTCAGTTTGGGGTCGGGAATGATCGCTTCGCGCGCGAACTCTTCAATCACGCCCAGCCCGTGGCAGTCGGGGCACATGCCGTAGGGCGAGTTAAACGAAAAGGTGTTGGGTGCCGGTTCGTCGTAGGCCAGCCCGGTTTCGGGGTCCATCAGAAACTTCGAGAAGTGCTGCACGTTGCCGTCCTGGTCGCTCAGCATCATAATGCCTTTGCCGTGGTGCAGGGCCGTCTTAATAGACTCAGTGATGCGGTATTGATCCTCAGCCCGCACGATGATGCGGTCGACCACAATTTCAATGTCGTGCACCTTGTAGCGATCCACCTGCATTTTGGGAGCCAAGTCCAGTATCTCGCCGTCGACGCGCACCTTGGCGAAGCCCATCTTGCGGATTTGCTGGAACAGTTCGCGGTAGTGGCCCTTGCGCCCCTTCACCACCGGGGCCAGCAGCACCAGCTTTTGGCCGTCGAAGTTTTCCAGGATGTAGTCGATAATCTGATCTTCCGACTGCCGCTCCATCTTCTTGCCGGTGAGGTAGGAGTAGGCCTCGCCCGCCCGAGCGAACAACAGCCGCATGAAGTCGTAAATTTCGGTGACGGTACCCACCGTGGAGCGGGGGTTCTTGGAGGTGGTTTTCTGCTCGATAGAAATCACCGGGCTCAGGCCGTTGATCTTGTCCACTTCGGGGCGTTGCAGGTTGCCAATGAAGGAGCGGGCGTAGGCCGAGAAGCTTTCCATGTAGCGGCGCTGCCCCTCGGCATAGAGCGTGTCGAAGGCCAGCGACGACTTGCCGCTGCCGCTGATGCCGGTGATCACGATCAGCTGGTTGCGCGGCAGGGTGAGGTCGATGTTCTTGAGGTTGTGCTCGCGGGCGCCGAAGATTTCGATCACCTCTTGGTCGGAAGCGGGGTGGGCGGGAGCAGGGCGTTCGGGGGCGGTTACTTCTTTCGTGATAGGCATACGGCAATGACAACCCGGTTGAGTAATAAAAAGTGTCCTTAATTTTAGGGGAGGCTAAAAGTACGAAAAAAAGTTTGGCGGTCGATTCCAACCCTCCAAGATTTTGTCGGGTCTATTACGCGAAACCATAATCTTTTCTGCTATGAACAAACTTTTGCTTTCCGGATGTTGCTTGCTGCTCGGCGGCGGTATCCTCAGCAGCTGTATTGATTGGGTGGACGACCCGCCCCCGCCCCCCTACACTGCGTATTCGCCCGTGATGATGGAGCGCAGCGTGATGGAGCAGGCCATCGCCCAACAGACCCCGCGCGACATTCAGGACCCGGCCAAGATTTACGCCTACGGCACCTACCTGTTCATCAGTGAAAAGTTTCAGGGCGTGCACGTGATCGACAACGCCAACCCCGCCCGCCCCATTAACCAAGGCTTTATTCGCATTCCGGGCTGCGTAGACATGGCCGTGAAAGGAACCACCCTGTTTGCCGACAACGCCACCGACTTGGTGGGCATCGATGTGTCGGATCCCACCAACGTGCGCGAAATCTCGCGGGTGCGCGACGCCTTCCCGGTGCTGCTGCCGCCCGATCTGGGGCAAATCCCCGACGTGTACCAGAACCGGGCCGAAGGCATGATCATTATCGAGTGGAGAAAATAACCGAACCATGAAAAATTATCCCTATCTCTTATTGCTGACCCTGAGTGGCCTGTTCGCCTGTAGCGACGACGTGAACAGCGACTTCTCTTCCGAACCTGGCGCTACCGGACAGGGCGGTTCGCTGGCCCGCTTCGCCATCCGGGGCGACCACCTCTACACCGTGGATCGCAACGACCTGCACGTGTACGACGTTTCCGACGTGAACCAGCCCCGCAAGGTGAACCAAGTGACGGTAGGAGCGCAGATTGAAACCATCTTCCCGCGGCAAGAGAATCTGTTCATTGGTTCGCAGTCGGGCATGTTCATCTACGACATTGAGCAGCCCACCCAACCCCGTTTCCTGTCGAACTACGTGCACGTGGTGGCTTGCGACCCGGTGGTGGCCGACGAGCGCTACGCCTACGTGACGCTGCGCTCGATCAACAACGTGTGCGGCAACTTCACCGACCAACTGGACATTGTGGACATCACCGACCTGAGCAACCCGTTTCTGCACCGCACCTACCCCATGACGCATCCCAAAGGCCTGGGAGTAGACGGCAACGAGCTCTTCGTGTGCGACGACGGCCTCAAGGTGTTCGACATCACCAACGTGGACAGCCTGGTGCAGAAGTATCATTTTCGCATCGAGGCCAACGACGTGATTCCCTACCGCGACCACCTGATGGTGATTGGCGACGACGGCTTGTACCAGTATCGCTACTCAGGCGATACCATCCGGCTGGCCAGTGAGCTCCCCTTTGTGCCCAAGCCATGACAAGACCTCTAATCATTGGTTTTTTCAGTTTGCTGCTGAGTTTCCCTGCTCAAGCCCAACTTCAGGACAGCCTGAGCCGCACGACGTTTTCGGTGGCGGTGGTGCCGCAGTACCTGGTTCAGCAGGCTATTCGGATCGATCTGGAGATGCCGTTGGTGCAGGGGAACCAGATGCATCGCCTCACGGTGTCGCCCTACCTGTATTCCGGTCGCACACGCCGCTACGAGTACGCCGGGGTGCCCGCGGTGGCGCAGCAACCCGACGACTACGGTGAAACCCAGGTGAGGGGCTTTGGCCTGGAGGTGCTGGACAAATACACCGTGCGGCTCATTGACCGACGACCGTCCAAACTGTATCTGGCCTACGGGCTGAGCTACCACCGCATTGGGCTCGACTATACCGCTTATGAACCGGTGCCCTTCACCGAGGACGGAGTGTCGTTGTTTCGGTTTGGGTTTGCCGACCAACAGGAGCGCGTGCACCGGCTGGACGTGATCGGTTTGCTGGGGGTGAAGGGTTTTTTCTACAACAGTCCGCTCTTCTTTGACCTGTTTGCCGGGCCGGTGCTCAAGAACAGCTGGCTTAACTCCAACTCGGGCGTGGTGCGCCGCCACGATGCCCCGTTTGATCATGGCTTCGATGGGGTGACGTACCGGGTGGGAGCGTCGTTGGGGGTGCTGATTTTTTAGTTGCTTCGTCTCTTCAAACAGCCTTCCCAGAATGGATTCGCCAGTGACAAAAAACAACCCCGGAAGCGACTAAGCAACCGGGGCCCACTATCAACCTTAAACAAACGCTCAGACTACTCTGCGCGTAGGTAAACAGTTGCAATAACTGTGCTCAAAAAAATTTTGTTTGTTCTTTGAATGATTACATTAACAGTGCTTTGTTACGTCTTTCAAGGAATACGGTAGCTGATTTGCCCCGCTTCTTGTCGTACCTTTGGCCCACCGCTCCATTTTTTTTACTCGCAAGAGATCATCGCATCATCATGGAAACCTATCTACCCCTTTTTCCGCTCAACCTGGTTGCCTTTCCGGGCGAAACCCTGAACTTGCACATCTTCGAGGATCGCTACAAAGAACTCATCGGCGACTGCTTAGAGCAGAACGCGCCCTTCGGCTTACCGGCCTACGTAGAGAACCAAATTGAGTACGGCACCGAAGTGATCGTGACGAAAGTGGTGGAGCGCTACGACGACGGGCGTCTGGACATCAGCACCCAAGCGACGCGGGCGTTCCGCGTGGTTTCGTTTGATAATCCGACGGCGGGCAAGCTCTATGCCGGGGGCGAAGTGGTGTTCTTAGAAAACGAGTACGACGCCGATAGCCACTCACGCCCCGAGATGATCGAACTCATCCAAGAACTTTTTTCGGTGATCAGCATGGTGGACCGGGTGGAGGTGGCCGACGATATCATGTCGTTCGATGTGGCGCATAAGATTGGTTTGTCCCTCGACCAAAAGTACGCCTTGCTGCAACTGGAGCGGGAGAGCGAGCGGCAGATGGTGATCATCCAGCACCTGCGCAGCACCATTCCGGTGTTGCGCGAAATGGAAGAAACCAAAGAACGCATCCGCATGAACGGGCACTTCCGCAAGTATGATCCCCTTGATTTTTGATCAGGATGGGCGGGATGGATTAGGATGAGCAGGATGACTTTCTGGTGGTATAGCCCCATTGTTAGAGGAAAAGATTAGAATATGGCAACAAATAACGAACCCTTGAACATCACCAACAACGAGGCCCGCCACCGCTTCGAGGCGCACGTCGATAAGCAGACGGCCGTGCTGGAGTATACCCTGGTAACCGGCCTGATTGTCTACAACCACACGGAGGTTCCTAAGAACCTGGAGGGGCAGGGCATCGCTACGCAACTGGCCCATACGGCCCTGGAGTACGCCAAAAGCAACGATCTCAAGATCATGCCGTTGTGCCCCTATGTGGCCTCCTACATCAGGCGGCATCCCGAATACAAGACGCTGCTTCGCGCCGGATTCAATGTGTGATCCGTGAAGCGAAGGATATATTTCTCGGGAATTGCTTTTTTAGGCGTCATTGGTCTTTTCACGTTGCTAGGCTTTGGGGCGGACTTCGGTTTCTTTTTGGATATCGTTTCGCACTTTCGCCTTCAGTTTGCGCTGGGGGCTATTGCTAGTGGACTCGTCTTTATCCTGTTGAAAAGAAAAACGCTGGTGCTGGCCTCGTTCATCGTGCTCATTGTCAACCTGAGTTTTATTGTTCCGCTCTACTTTGCTACGGATTCTTCCCTTTTGCTGACCACCGACCCTCCCTCCGTGCGCCTGCTGTTGATGAACGTGCTATCCTCTAACCGAGACACCGAAGCAGTGGCAGCCCAGATTCATCACTACCAACCGGATATTTTGGTGCTTGAAGAGATCACTCCCCGCTGGTTTGTCGCACTGTCGGACCAACTCACCGACTATCCCTATCAGCTTCACGCGGGGCGAGAAGATAATTTTGGTATTTGGCTACTGAGCAAGGTTCCAATCTACGATGAGGAGATTATTCCTTGGGGGCCTACTCAACTGCCCAGCGCCACGGTTCGCTTTCGGGTGGGCAACCAGTTGGCGCGGCTGGTCGCCCTGCACCCCATGTCGCCGAGCGACCCGCAGGGAGTGCGCTGGCGCAACGAGCAGTTGCGGCAGATTGCGGCCCGTTTTGAAACAGCGGACGATCCGCTGCTAGTCATTGGCGATCTGAATACCACCTCTTTTACCCCGATCTTTCAGGAATTTAAGCAGCATCTCCAACTGACCGACAGCCGACGCGGGTTCGGGCTCCAGTGCAGTTGGCCCGCTTATTCGTTCAACCCCCTGATGATTACGCTGGACCACTGCTTGGTGAGCAACGATTGGAAGGTGGTTCGGCGAGAAGTGGGCGATGATGTAGGGTCGGACCATCTTCCGGTGTACGTTGAACTCAATTTTTTGGGCGCGGATCGTTAACAAAACCAATTGCCTCGAGTTTTCTCCTTTTATACTAAACTTTATTCTGATAAATTCTTGAGGCTCGTGTCGACACGAGCCTCCAGGAAAATTATTAGAATAACCTTTACTTTTTAAACTTTATTATCATGGCCAAAGACCACGGACCTTCCATCAAAGACGACGAGGTGTATGAAGCCTTGCGCGACAAAGGTTACAGCCAGGAAAAAGCCGCCCGCATTGCCAATTCGGATCGCCACGAAACGGGGGTGAAGGGCGGACACGCCTCAAACTACGAAGACCGATCCAAAAAAGAACTGTATCAGCAGGCGAAGGAACTCGGTATCGAGGGGCGATCGAGCATGAGCAAAGCACAGTTGATTGATGCCCTCAGGAATCATTAGCACTCGTAATTTTGCAACGCGGACTTTTAGAAACTAGCTCCTAGTCCGATGAATATTCCCTCAGGATAGCCCAGCCCAATACGAAATAGGATGCCACCATCAGGTTTCTGGAACCGATACCCCAGCGAGCCCACTGGGCTTAGGCGAACGTAGTTTGATTTTACAGGCTTTGCCTGCGGATCATTAATCATCCAGTAGTTTTCAAACCCTTGCTGGTTGTACATTCGAGCGCCACCAAAATTTAGCTCAAGATGCCCACTACTTCTGCCAGTTAATAGACCCACCGTAAGCTGCTGATAATCTCCCCCATTGTTGCCATATTCTGCCCATCCTCCTACGCCCGCTTTGCCCCAAAGCCCTATCAGAGAATTGTCTTCAAACTGAACAATTAGTCTTTCGTAATTGACGCTGTAGGCAGCTATAACCCTGCCAAATCCTGCGGATGCTTGCACTGCATTCTTCCGCACTCTTTCAAGACTGTCCTGCTCTGACTGTCCGTAAATAGTGTTGCTGAACATAGTAATTGTGATGAGCAAAACGGCGGATTTACGCATGGGATTTTGTTCAGGGGAACACCAAATTTGTAGTGCTAAGATTCCCAGCAAGATAATGGGTTTACACAAAAATTTCTTACAATTACAACAAAATAATTCTACTGCACAAGTAGGCGTTGCACCGCCGTATTCCCCTGAAAGTCAACAGCTTTAACGATGTACACTCCGTCGGCTAAACCTCCTTTATCCAGCGTATGAACTAAGCCCGGGTTGAGCCGGTCCGTTTGATCAATCAACTGCCCCAGCACGGTGTAGATGAGCAGTTGGGCCGGTTGGTTCACGCGCACGCGCAACGCGTCGTCCTGGGTATTCGGATTGGGAAAAACCGTGAGCATGAGTTCGTCGGGGGCGGGGCGGGTGCCGTCACCGAAGCTTTTGAGTAAGTACACTCCTCCCTGCGCGTTGCCTAAAACAATCACCGGTTGTCCCGTACCGTAGAGGTCGGCCCCCGCCAGCCAATTGCGCGCGCCCAGCCGAGATTCCTGCGCCTCGCCTTCGCCGAACCGGATCAGTTGGGTGGTAACGGTCGGGGACTGGGTGTCGTCCATAAAATTTTCGTACAACCGCAGCACACCCGACCCGTCGGTGGTGAGCAGTTCGGGACGGCCGTCGCCGTTCAGGTCGCCCACCCAGGGGGCCAGCGTGCGCTTAAAAGGGTCTCGGGTGATACCGGCCAGCGAGTCGGTCACGAGCGTGAACGTGATCGGATTTCCCCCTTCGTTGCGGTAGTACTCCAGCCGACCCGTCACCCGCCCGATCAGCAGGTCCGTCCGCCCGTCTTGGTTGAGATCGTAGAAAAAGGGAGTATCAAATTTGACGGGAGAGCCCTCGAGCGGTTGCAAACCCGGGGCAAAATCCCATCCTAGTGCCGACTGGTTCAACTGGTAGAAGAGCCGGGCGGTAACGCCGTCGCCCCCGGCCTGCACCAGCAAATCAATCGCTCCGTCGCCATTGATGTCGGCCAGGGACGGTTTCAGCAGCGTGTAACCCTCGGCGGATAAGCCCCGGTAATCGGTATCGGTCAGTCGGAACGCCGGGTTGGTGCGGGTGCCCACGTTTTCGTACAGTTGCAGACGGGCCTGCCCCACTTGGCTTTCGGCACCGAGCAGCAGGTCGTAGTCGCCGTCGCCATCGTAGTCGCCCAGCGCCGGAGCGGCGTTGGCTCCTACATCAATCATTTCTTGTTGCAAAAAGTCCTTCTGAGTCAGTTCAAAACGCGGTTGGGCGGCCGTGCCCCGGTTGCGGTACAGCCAGCTGGACTGGGTGAAATCGATGCTGTTTTGGATATTCGAAAACACGTTGGGAGCAATAATCAAGTCGGGAAACGCATCAGAGGTAACGTCGGCGCGGTAGCCCGCCGGAAAAACAAACTCGTTGGCCGTTGCCACCGCCGTAGGGAAGGTGTCGGAAGCGGCCAGAAACAGCGCCTGCTCCCGACTGCCTTCGTTCTTCAGGAACGCCAAGTTGGTACAGGTTTCGTCGCCAAAGGCCAGATCCTGGTCGCCGTCGCCGTCGGTGTCCCAGGTTAAAATCGACTTGCCGCCCACGTGCTCGGTGCGCCCCCCAGCGGCCGAGCAGGGTTCGCCAAAGGCATACGAACCGCAGAAGCATTCTTCAAAATCGCCCCAGGCCCGCGTCGCCCGCTGAAAGACCAGTTCCTGGCAGGTGCCGGTGGTTTCCTGACTCAGGTTTTGGTGGTACTCGATGGTGCCTCCGGCCGCAAAATCAAACGTCAGCACGTCCAGGTCGCCGTCGCCGTCCACGTCGACGATGCCCGGCAGGTCGGTGCTGTTCACCGGCAGGTTGAAGGTGCCGGAGGTGCCCTCGGTCATCACCGGATCCGCCACCAGGGTGAAAGCAAGCTGGGTATCAGAAGTGTTTTCAAACACGCGGATACCGCTGCTGGCGTGGGTAAAAATATCCTGCTTCCCGTCGCAGTTATAGTCGGCCAGCAGCACCCAGTAGCGCAGGTCGTCCGGAAACAGGGCTTCGTAGGCCGGGTCATAGCGATAGTGTCCGTCCTGACGGATAAAGGTGTTCAACTTGCCGGAAGTGCGGTCGAACACCACCAAGTCCGGTTCACCGTTTTGGTTCAGATCAATGGGGCTATACTGACCGGCGTTGAGCCCGCCCGCCCAGGGATTGCGCAGGCTATCACCCGCCACCAGCACGGGCACGTCGGTTACGAACTCGAAGGAAGTTTGGGCGGGGCTGACTTTCGGAAGCACGGCGAATAGTACGCCCACGCAGCCGACGAAAGCTACTTGCCGCACAAATTGGTAGCGTCCTTGGTGGGCAGCCACCCCTACTGACCCGAAGGCGAGGAGCACACCGCAATATCATCAGCCAGGGCGGCGGTGTTTTGCCCAATGTTGGCTCCGGCCAGCACCACGTCCTTGTTCGCCCCCCCGTCCAGATGCACCTTCAGGCTACCGTCAAACCCCATCAGATCGTCAAAGTCAAACGGAGTGCCGTTGGCCAGTTGATTGAAGGTGGTGACACTGGTACCGGTGGCTCCCTCCACGGGCGTTAGCATCAGCGCCATTTCGCTGCCGGGCACGTCGACGGTGCCGTAGTGCAGGTGCCCCGGGTGCTGCCCGCCCGCCACCGTGTTTTCTAGCTGCACGGTGAGTTGCAGGTCGCCGCCAATCTTTTCGCGAAAGGTGGCTGTCCCCTGGATGTTATACTCGGAAGCAGAGACCATTGGGTAGGCGGTTTGCCTTCCGGTGAAGGCGTCGCTGGCATTGTCGGAGCGGTCACACGCGCTGAGCAAACAAGCGATCACGAACATTTTGCCAAACAAGGGAAGTGCGCATTTCATGGTTCTAGTGCTTTGAGGTACTGATTTAACGTGCGGCGGTGGCTATTATTTTGTGTAAAAACCTGCGACTTAGCCTTCTTTGAACACTATCGGTTCCGGCAGAAAGCGGTGGTAAGCCACCGAGAATTGCTGAGACCTTCGGCGCCGATTCCATCCGTGGTACTAATCCACCTTCGCAAAACGTGAGGTGATCGACCGAGAAAACAATGCGGGTTTTCCATTTCCGAATTCCCAAAAAGGGCGTACTTTTGAGCCACGCAAACCTAACGAGTACCATCATGAATGTTCCTGCTGACTTAAAATACACCAACGACCACGAATGGGTTCGGGTTGAGGGCAACGAAGCCTACGTGGGAGTGACCGACTTTGCGCAGAACGAGTTGGGCGATATTGTGTACGTAGAAATTGAAACCGTGGGCGACGAGATTGCGCAGGGCGAAGTATTCGGCACCATCGAGGCGGTGAAAACGGTGTCGGACCTGTTCATGCCGCTGAGCGGAACGGTGCTGGAGCTAAACCCGGAGCTCGAGGCGGCCCCCGAGCTGGTCAATGAAGACCCCTACGAAAAAGGGTGGATGGTGAAGTTATCGATCAAAGACACGGATGAGCTGGACGAACTGCTGGATGCCAAAGGCTATCAATCGGTAATTGGTCAGTAGTGGAACAGCGTTCTGGATTCGTTCGATACAATGCGTATACCTTTATTTGGGCGCTGCTAATCGCGGTTTTGGTGCTGTTGCCCGGGCAAAATCTGCCGAAGTTAGAAGATTCCCTCTTTAGCATCGACAAATTGGTGCATGCTTTTCTGTTTATGGTTCTCGCTTTTTTGATGGTGGTGGGTTTTATTAAACAGTCGGCTTATTCCTCGTTGCGCAGCAAAGCCTTGCTTTACGCGTTTATACTGTCAATAAGTTACGCCATCTCGGTAGAGGTGCTACAGCTGTTTTCACCCGAGCGAATGTTCGAAATTCCGGATATGTTGGCTAACGTGAGCGGTGTTGTTGCAGGATTTTTATTCTTTTTTGCACTATATAAATTATAATTGCTTGATTTTTAATCGAAAGAATTTGATGAATTGCTAAAAAAATTGTTAATTGCACTGTATTGTTACACTGCAATGATTTATAACTAATTTATATGGAAGCTAAGAAAACCCCCAATGCGGATCTTACCAGCAAGACCGGATTACACCTTGCCATCGGTTTGGTGATCAGTTTGGCCGTGATTACCCTTGCTTTTGAGTGGAAGTCGTACGACGCCAGCGCGCTGGTTGATCTCGGTTCGGTGGACGACACTTTTGAGGACGTGATGGAGATTCCGCCTACGGAGCAACCCCCGCCCCCGCCCCCCAAAATTCAAACTCCGGAGATCATAGAGGTCCCCGATGAGGAAGAGATTGAGGAGGAAATAGAGATCGATCTGGACATTGAAGTGACCGAGGACACTGAGATCGAGGAGATGGTTTTTGAAGAAGCTCCCGAAGAAGAAGTTTCCGACGAGATTTTCATGGTGGTTGAAGACCAGCCCGAACCCGAAGGAGGTTTGTCATCTTTCTATACCTTCGTGAGCAAAAATATGAAGTACCCCTCGCAGGCCCGTCGCATGGGCATCGAAGGAAAAGTATTTGTTCAGTTCGTGGTCGACAAAGATGGCACGCTCACTGATGTGAAAGCCGTAAAAGGAATTGGCGCCGGTTGCGATGAAGAAGCAGTACGCGTGGTGAAGAGCGCTCCCAAATGGAAACCCGGTAAGCAACGCGGCAAAGCAGTGCGGGTTCGCATGATCATCCCGATCACGTTCAAGCTGGGATAGACAAGAGTTTGTTTGATTTAGAGTTGTTAATATTTTGATTATTGGAAGCCGGTTACACGTTTGTGTTTCCGGCTTTTTGTTTCTTTAGAAGCTGAGCAACCTATCCTTTGAAAAGAATCGTCCGCATCCTGTACTCTGCTTGGGTTCTGTTCATCTTCATCGGATCCATGCTGCTGCTGCTGCCCCTCATTCTGCTTCCGGCAGTGGCCGGAGAAATAACCCGCCCGGTTAGCTACTTTGGCCTCAAGGTGTGGGCTACTATTTTCCGCACGTTCACCGGAGTGCGCTACCGGGTGTTAGGACAAAACCGACCTGATCGTCACGCTGCCTATATCTACGTGAGCAACCACACTTCTTTTTTAGACGTGCCCGCCCTCCCCTTGTTTATTCCCGGTCAGTTTCGTCCGCTCGGGAAAAAAGAACTGCTCAAGATACCCGTACTCGGTTGGATCGTGGGTACGGTTTGCGTCATCGTAGATCGTTCGGACGCCAGTAGTCGCAACCGCAGCATCACCGCGCTCAAGCAACTTATTCAGCGTGGGGTGTCCGTTTTTATATTTCCCGAAGGAAGCATGAACCGTTCCGAAGCTCCTTTGAGACCCTTCTACGACGGAGCCTTCCGGATTGCCATTGAGACGCAAACGCCGGTGTTGCCAATGGTGGTAATCAACGCGGGCAACCTGTTCCGTCCGGGCACCGCCTACGTGCGACCCGGAATAATCACGGTAAAATTCGGGAAGCCCATCGCGATCGATAACCTCACTATCAAAGACGTTCCTGTCCTTAAGCAGCAGGCTTATCAAGCGATGGAAGCAATGCTGTTGGAAGCTTAAATTATTCTTTTGTGCTCAGTACCAACGAGTTAATCTTCATCAATCTCAGTCTATCGGCCCTGCTTACCGGGCTTATCTGGACCATTCAGGTGGTGCATTATCCGGGATTTCTGGGAGTGGGAACTGAGGGCTTTCCGGCGTATCAGCAGCAGCACATGCGCACCATCTCCTACGTGGTTATTCCACTGATGCTTAGCGAACTGGCCGCGACGGTTTTCCTTATAATGCGCCAGCCGCCACCGCCTACTGAAATTTACGTAGCCACCGCAATGGTAGTGATTATCTGGGCAACCACCATGTTCGTTTCTTCGCCGCTGCATGGCAAGTTGGCTTCCCAGGGCCATGACCCAGAAATTATTGAACGATTGGTAACCACCAATTGGATAAGAACGGCCGCTTGTAGTATTAGAACGGTGGTATTGTTTCTCCTGACTTGGCAAGCACTAAAATCATAAAGGCACTAAATGAAGAATATCCTTAGAAAAATGTAATTTGCTTCGGTATATTCTTCAAATGATAAGTTTTGTTACGTTTTTGTCAAACAAAAGCGTAGAAAAGTTCGTAAATTATAATTGCTAAGTGTTATTTTTAGCCGTTAATCAATGTCATTAACTAATTCTTCAGTGTTGGAAACGCATAACGACGTGCAGCGCGTAGTGGACCAATTACGGTCTGACTTCAACCATCTGGCGCAAGAAACCAAGCACCTGAAAAATGGGGAGCGATTCTCGAAGCTTCGCAAGATGAACGATCTACGGCAGATTATCAACTCGCTGGAGGACATTGACCACTCACTGGACAGCCTGCTCCAGGAGCAGTCGGGAAAAGCGAGCGTCCATTAGACATTTTTCTCTTCTCCTCGTATATTGTAAGCGTCTGTCACCTGCCGACCTCACAGTATATGACCACTTCAGCTTCTCTCCCAGACATTTCCCCGAGCACGCGCCGAACTTTTCTTCGCACCTCGTTTGCCGCGCTGGCGGGCATCACCATCGTGCCCCGTCGTGTGCTGGGTGGACCGGGTTTCGTTGCCCCTAGCGACCGCATCACGCTGGGCTACATTGGCACCGGCAAACAGGCCCGTGGAACACTTTTTCAGCGGTTTGTGGCCATCCCCGAAACACAAATTGTGGCCGGGTGCGACGTGGATCACCAGAAACTGCAAGTTTTTCAGCAAGACGTAGCAAGCTACTACGCGAACCAAACCGATCAGAGCACCTACCAGGGCTTAGCCACCTACGCCGATTATCGTGAGCTACTGGCCGACTCGGCAATTGATGCCGTGATTATAGCTACCCCCGACCACTGGCATGCCCTCCCGTCTATCGAGGCCTGCGAAGCGGGCAAGGATGTGTACTGCGAAAAGCCTTTGTCACTCACCATTGCCGAGGGGCGGGCGATGACAGACGCCGCCGAAAAACATCAGCGCGTGTTCCAGACCGGCAGCATGCAGCGGTCTATGGAAAACTTCCACCGGGCCGCCGAACTGGTCATCAACGGTTACATTGGTGCTATCCAGCGGGTGGTGGTGAGCGTGGGCGGCCCACCCGATGCGTGTGATCAGCCGACGGAACCCATCCCGGCACATCTGGACTGGAACTTTTGGCTCGGCCCGGCTCCCGCCCGCGGTTACAGTTCTTACTTTGCTCCGCCGCTTGAGTGGGACGGATGGGCCCGGTGGCGCTACTGCGGAGACTACGGCGGCGGGGGGATGACCGACTGGGGGGCGCACATGTTCGACATCGCTCAGTGGGCGCTTGGTATGGACAACAGCGGCCCGGTGACAGTCACGCCACCCGACGGAAAAGACTATCCGGTGCTCACCTACGAATACGCCAGTGGCATTCCGATGACCCGTGAAGATTTTGGGCGGGGCAACGCTATTCGCTTCGTGGGTTCGGAGGGTACTATCGAGGCCAGTCGGTCCTTCCTGGACGTGCCCGATCGACTTACTGACCAAAAGATCGGCGAGAAAGAGATCCACTTGTACCACAGCCGAGACCACTACCGCGATTGGCTCAATGCTATCAAGGACCGCACGAAGCCTATTTGCCCGGCTGAAGTGGGGCACCGCACCGCCACGGTGTGCAGCATCGGCAACATCGCCTACGAACTGGGTCGCCCCCTGCGCTGGAACCCTGAAAAAGAAAAGTTTAAAGGAGATCGAGAAGCCAACGCGATGCTATCGCGTGAATCGCGGGACTTTAGGAAGGCTACCGCGGTGGGGCAGTGAGTTTACTGAGGGCGTAGCCCAAGTTACACAATGCGTTTCAGAAGATAGATCCACTACCCCAAACCATCATGCTCACCAATTATCTTAAAATTGCTTTCCGCAGCCTGTTCAAAAACAAAGTTTTTACGAGCATCAACATCCTGGGACTCGCCATCGGCATGGCGGCTTGTCTGTTGATTATGCGCTACGTTTTCTTCGAGTCGAGCTACGACACGTTCCATCGGGAGGGTAACCGACTATACCGGGTGGCACTGCAAAGCTCAATCTTCGGCGACGAGGCCGACGTAAGCGTGGCCAATCACCCGGCGGTGGGCCGCACGCTGGCAGAGGAGTTTCCCGAAGTTACCAACTATACCCGATTTTTTCCGGTGTCTATTTGGATGGAGACCCTGGCCGTGCAGGTGCTGGGGGAGCAGGGGCAGAAAGAAACGTACATTGAGGACTACGGCTACGTGGCTGATTCTGCTTTTCTTCGCCTGTTCTCGTTCCCCCTGCTGGCGGGCGACCCCGCTACGGCCCTGCTTGAGCCGAACACCGTGGTGCTCACCGCCACCACCGCTCGAAAGTACTTTGGCACCACCGACGCAGTAGGCCGCAACCTGTACCTTGGCGGCGACAACGCGCCGATGCCCGTCACCGGAGTGCTGGCCGACGTGCCGGAAAACACCCACCTACGCTTTGACCTGCTGATTTCCGGAGCTACGATGGGGTGGTTAGACAGCAACTCAGAAGCGGAGTTTAACTGGAAGTGGCCCGAGTATTATACCTACGTGCAGTTGGCCCCCGGTACCGACCCCGCCACCGTGGAGGCGAAGTTTCCGGCATTCATTGCCCAGCACATGGCAGCCATTGAGCAGCAGTACGGTTTCACCACCCGCTTCTTCCTGCAACCAGTGGCGGATATTCATCTTCATTCTAACTACCTCAAGGAAATCAGAAGCAACAACCGCCAAAGCACAATTGCGTTTCTGGTGCTCATTGGGTGCTTGATCGTGTTGATTGCCTGGGTGAACTACGTGAACTTATCCACCGCCAAGGCAACCGAGCGAGCCCGCGAGGTAGGAATCCGCAAGGTAGTGGGTGCGCACCGGCGCGAACTTATGGTTCAGTTTCTGCTAGAGTCGTTTTTCATCAACGGCTTGGCTGTTTTAGTAGCGTTGGTGATTGTGCAGGGAACGTGGCCTGCTTTCCAGCACTTGGCGGGTCTGAATCTCGACAACGCCTTTGGCTGGTGGTTAGAAGCTCCGTTTGGTTGGATACTGCTGGGCTTTCTGTTGATGGGTACTTTGCTGTCGGGAGGCTACCCCGTCCTGGTGCTCTCCTCCTTTCGGCCGTTGCAAGTGCTCAAGGGGAAGCTTTACCATGCCGGAGCGTCGCGCAGTGGTTTACGCATCACGCTGCGGCAGGGGTTGATCGTCTTTCAGTTCGTAGTGTCCATTGTGCTGATGGCCGGCACATTGGGAGCCTATCAGCAACTGAACTACATGCGCAGCCAGTCGTTGGGCTTTGATCAAGAGCAGCTTTTGGTGGTGAAGGCTCCTTCGTTGCGCGATTCCACCTTTTTGAGCAAAAGCGAAGCGCTGAAGGCCGCCTGGCAACAGGATGCCGCAGTAGGAGAGGTAACGGTGTCATCAGAGATTCCCGGCAAAGAAATCAAAGCCCCCACCGACTTCCGACGGGCCGCCGGTTCTAGCGACGACCTCAAGGTGACTTACATTGTGGGAGTCGATGAAGACTTTTTGTCTACCTACGGCATGAAACTGGTGGCCGGACGTTTCTTTGATCCGGACCGTCCGGCCGACCGAAAAACAGTGGTGCTCAACGAGCAAGCCATCGCGCTGCTAGGCTACTTTTCGCCCGAGGCGGCCCTGGGCGAGCGGGTGTACGTGTGGCGGGGCACTGATTTTGAGGGCGAGATCATTGGAGTAATCGCCAACCACCACCAACGCTCGCTGGATAACAACTACGACCCAATCTTACTGTTCAACGACCGCTACGTGTCTGATAACTACTTTTCGCTACAGGTAAGCTCCAACGACGTGGGCAAAACGGTGGACCGGATTGAGGCGGAGTACGCGCGTTTCTTTCCGGGCAATCCGGTGACTTACTTTTTTCTGGACGATTTTTTTGATCAGCAGTACCGGGCCGACCAGCGGTTCGGGCGGGTGTTCACTTTGTTTGCGGGGCTGGCTATCTTCATTGCTGGTTTGGGTTTGTTTGGGTTGGCTACTTACACCGCGCAGCACCGTACCCAGGAGATTGGCATCCGCAAGGTGCTGGGAGCCACGGTGCCCAGCATCGTGGCGTTGCTCTCCCGAGACTTTGTGAAGCTGGTGTTGATTGCCAGTGCGCTAGCCCTGCCGCTGGCTTACTGGGCGTTGCACCGCTGGCTTGCGGGCTACGCCTTTCGGACCGACGTAAGCTGGTGGCTTTTGGTGGTTCCCGTGCTAGTGGTGCTGCTGATCGCCTTGCTTACGGTAAGTTTCCAGACCATCAAAGCGGCCCTGGCCAATCCGGTAGATTCGCTGAGGACGGAGTAATTTGTGACCAATTATGCTGGCTTGAATGAGCAAAAATTTACGGAGACTGCTTACTGTTTCAAGCAAGATGGCGTAGTACATAACTGCATCAGGCTCATCCAACGTTATTCATACGAGTATCTTTGTCCGATATCGGACACCTTCTGTCCGGTTCTGAACAGTCGAGAACCAGACTAGGGGGTTGTAGGCGCTTTGGAGTCGCTTTTTCGCTTTGGCACTCTCCTTGTGCATTGCAAATCGTCATTTACGAAACAACCAATGAAAGGGACTAATTTAGGCGAGTTTCAGGAGCTGGTGCTGCTGGCGGTGGGCGTCTTATACGATGATGCCTACGGGGTGAGCATCAAGGATGCTATTGAAGAGCAGACCGGTCGGAGCGTGACGCTCAGCACGGTGCACGCGGCCCTTAACCGACTGGAAGACAAGGGCTTTTTGTCGTCGCGCCGGGGGGGAGATACCGAGGCCCGGGGTGGGCGTCCCAAGCGCCTGTTTCAGGTCACCGCCTACGGCAAGCAGGCCCTCGAGGAAAGTCGGGCCATGCGCAACCGCTTGTGGGATTTGATTCCGCGGGTGGCGTGGAAGGGTGTATCAGGATAGGCAGGATAAGCGAATGAAAAAGGATGATCAGGATGAGATGAGTGGAACAGACATTATATCACATTGAGGGATGATGAAAGAGAAACAACCACCCCGCTGGGCCACCCGCCTCTTGCACCGGTTTGGCGACCCGGATGAGTTGTTAGAAATTGAGGGAGACTTGTATGAGTTGTACCAGCGGTGGGTGGAAGAGTACGGCCTAACGAAAGCTCGGTGGCTGTACGGCATCAACGCGATCACCTTTCTGCGGCCTTTTGCTATTAGGAAGAAAGAAAATAAATTCTACTACCCAACCAACCCTAGCGCTATGCTTCGCAACTACTTCATCATCGCCGTTCGTAACTTACAGAAGAACAAAGTTTTCAGTCTCATCAACATTCTGGGATTGGCCATCGGTATGGCGGCTTGTCTGTTGATCTTGCAATACGTGCGTTTTGAGTTGAGCTACGATGAGTTTCATGAAAAGGCTCATCGAGTGTACCGGGCTGCTCTGTATCAGTACAAGGACGGCGCTCTGGAAGTTAAATCAGCGACCACCTTTCCGGTAGTAGGAAAAGCGTTGCAAGAAAACTTTCCTGATGCGGTAGAAGCTTTTGTGAGGCTGCATCAGCAGCCGGGAGTTTTCTCTTACCTTAATGGCGAAGCTTCGACGGTTTTCAGTGAGGAAAACGTGTTCTACACCGATGCTTCTTTCTTCAATGTTTTCTCATTTCCGCTGCTGGTAGGAGATACCGCCCACGCCCTAACGGATCCTAATACCGTCGTGATTACTGCTTCGGTGGCAGAAAAGTACTTTGGCAGTGATTGGCAAGCGGTGAACCCGGTAGGTAAAAGCATTCAGTCTCGATCTTTCCTTAATAAAACAGATTTGCTAATCACCGGAGTGATCGCCGATCCGCCGAAGAATTCTCATCTGAAATTTGATTTCTTGATATCCTATCCTACCATCTACGGTTGGAAAGATGATGCGGGCACGGATTACCGTGAGGAAGCAGAAAATCTTTGGGGGTGGGAGACTTTTTATACCTACCTTCTATTGAGACCGGGCGGTGACTCTCACCGGTTGGAGAAGGCCTTCATGCCGATAGTAGAGCAACACGCCCCATTTCGGAAAGAACAGGGCTTTGTGTTTAATATGGTATTACAACCCATCGGAAAAATTCATCTAGAGTCCGACCTGATGAATGAGCTAGAGACTCCCGGAGATACTCAAACGGTGTACATACTGTTAATAATTGCTGGTTGCATTCTCGCCATTGCCTGGGTTAACTTCGTGAACCTATCGACGGTCAAAGCCATTGAGCGGGCCAAAGAAGTGGGTTTGCGAAAAGTAGTAGGGGCTAGCCGGAAGCAACTCATCTTACAGCATCTGCTGGAAGCCTCCTTTCTGAACGGAATAAGCATCCTACTAGCATTTATCCTCTTTCAAGGAAGCCTCTCCTACTTCGCGCAGTTTACGGGAATGGAGATGGATACTACCCTATTGACGCAGCCGGTGAGTATCGTCCTGACTGTATCATTGCTTATCGGGGGAACGATGATGAGTGGGCTCTATCCGGCCTTTATTCTTTCGTCTTACCAGCCCGTGAGAGCACTGAAGGGTAAGGTTGTTTCATCGGGGCGGGGCGGCTGGTTGAAAAAGGGATTGGTGGTTTTTCAGTTCACTACGGCCGCTATTCTCATCATGGTAGTGTTCACCGTCGGGCAGCAGTTATCATTCATGAAAAACCACGAACTGGGGGTAGACATTCAACAGAAGCTGGTCGT
This sequence comes from Cyclobacteriaceae bacterium, assembly GCA_965217305.1. Classification (GTDB taxonomy): domain Bacteria; phylum Bacteroidota; class Bacteroidia; order Cytophagales; family Cyclobacteriaceae; genus Tunicatimonas. Next base: position 466,571 of record CBDCHN010000011.1, on the reverse strand, counting down.
TGAGGGCCCTCAGTTTGCGAACAGTAGAGCGGAGAACGTTGCCAACATCCACGCCTACAAAACATCTCTGAAAAGGCACAACCTGATACAGCACGTTACACTTTCGCGCAACGTACCAGCTACCGAGATCAGAGGCAACAGTTACGTGCGAAGACGAGACCGACCGGAAGAAGCAAAGTTCTACCACGTGATGGGCGTAGACTACGACTACATGGCTACGTTCGGCCAGCAACTACTGGCCGGAAGATTTTTCTCGGAAGCTCAACCCATCAGCAATACGGAAATCACCTCGGCTAACAAAAACGCTCCTGATTTTGGCACCAACGATCATTCGGTGATCGTCAACGAAACGGCGGCCTGGCGTTTGGGCTTCACCCGGGTAGAAGATGCTATTGACCAGCAGATTGCGGTATTTGGCGGGGTGAAGCAAGTTGTCGGTGTCGTGAAAGACTATCACCACAAATCTCTAAAAAGCAATTTTGAACCCATTATCTTTTACCTGCAACCCGACGGATGGGAGTATATGACCCTGGATGTAGGAGCAACATCAAGCGAAAAGCTAGCTGATGTGGTGAAGTACGCTCAAAATGAATGGAAAGAAATTTATCCTGATGAATCGTTTAGTTATTTTTTTCTAGACGATTATTTCAATCAACAATATCAGGCTGATCAGCAGTTTTACGGACTCTTTAACCTTTTTTCCGGACTCGCCATTTTCATTGCCTGCCTGGGTTTGTTCGGACTCTCGTCTTACACCGCTCTGCAACGTACGAAGGAAATCGGAGTCCGCAAAGTGCTTGGTGCTTCGGTATCCAGCATTGTCAGGTTGCTCTCTAAAGATTTTATTCAGTTGGTGCTGGTTGCCAGTTTTCTGGCTTTGCCGGTTGCTTACTGGGCCTTAGAGCAATGGTTGGCCGACTATGCTTTTCATATCACAATCCGTCGGTGGCTTCTGGCGCTGCCGGTAGTGCTGGTTCTGCTGATTACTTTATTCACCGTGAGTTTTCAAACCGTGAAAGCCGCACTGGCTAACCCCGTAGACAGTCTGAGAAATGAGTAGTCGTCAACATAACTCACCACCCCACTGGGCCACCCGCCTCCTGCACCGGTTCGGCGACCCGGATGCGTTGCCGGAGGTCGAGGGAGATTTGCACGAACTTTACCAGCGGTGGGTGGAAAAGTACGGAGTGAGAAAGGCCAGGGCACGGTACGCCCTCAACGTAATCACCTTTCTGCGGCCGTTTGCTGTCAAAAGAAAGGAAAAAAATAACCATTACCCAACCAACCAAACCGCTATGTTCAGCAGCTATCTCAAAATTACCTACCGCCGCCTCGTTCGCAAGAAGGCCTTCGCCCTGATTAATATCGTCGGACTCGCCGTGAGTCTGGCCGCCGCGCTGATGATCTTTCTGTACGTGCAGCACGAACTGAGCTACGACCAGTTTAACGAACGGGCCGACCGTATCTACCGCGTGCTTCAGGTGGGCCAGGACTACGAAGACAACGGCAGTCCTGAACCGCTGGCGCCCACCATGAAGCGGCAACTGCCGGGCATTGAAGAAGCTGTACGCCTCTACACCCAGTTTGGCGAATACCCGATCCTGCGCACCGAGCAGGCCGCCTTCAACGAAGAACGGGTCTACATCACCGATTCCGGATTTTTCCGGCTCTTCACCACCGAAATGCTGGCGGGTAATCCGGCCACGGCCCTGACCCAGCCCCGCTCGGTGGTACTGTCGGAAGCGACGGCCGAAAAGTACTTTGGTCAGGCTACCGACGCCCTGGGCGAATCGCTGTACGTGACGGTCTTCGGAGAAGAAGCGCTGTACCAGGTGACGGCGGTGGCGAAAGATTTTCCGAGCAATGCCCACTTTCACTTCAACGCGCTGCTCTCTATTGACTACACGAAAGAGGATTATCCGCTGTGGAGCTGGCTGGCGAATTGGCCGACGACCTACTTCTTGCTGGAGGAAGAAACCGATCCGCAGCACTTGCAAGAACAGATGGTGGCCCTTACCGATACCTTGTTGAACCCGGTCTATGAGCAGCGCTTCGGCAAAAGTTATCAGGCTTTCAAGGCTGCGGGTGACATTATGGAGTATCATCTGCAACCGCTGCCGGATATTCATCTACACTCCGCGCACATCAATGACGTTGTTCCGCAGGGCGACATTCGCACCGTTTATATGTTTGCGACCATCGGTTTGCTGCTGTTGTTCATCGCGGTCTTCAACTACGTGAACCTGGCCACCGCCCAGTCGGCGCAGCACGCCAAATCTACGGGCATCCGCAAGGTGCTGGGCGCAGTGCGCGCGCAACTGTATAGCCTGTTCCTGACCGAGTCGGTTGCCCTGTGCCTGGTGGCGGCGTTGTTCGCGCTCGCGCTGGTGCAGATTCTGTTATCACTCGGGAGCCCGCTGATCGAGTCGTTTGTGCCCTCGGGCATCACGTGGACCGCCGCGGCGCAGCTTCTGGGGCTGGCGGTGGTGCTGGGGCTGCTGGCCGGTTGGGTACCGGCCCTCATGCTCAGTGGGTTCAAGCCGACGCAAGTGCTGAAGGGCCAACTTAGCCGAGGAACCAAGGGCGCGCGGCTGCGCAGTGGCCTGGTGGTGGCTCAGTTCACCATTTCTTCGGGACTTATCATCAGCGTGCTGCTCATCGGCCAGCAGTTGGCCTACGTGCAAAATAAGGCTCTGGGCTTCGACAAAGAACAGCTGCTGGTGATCAAGAACGTGGACAAGCTAGGCAAGAAGCGGCATACCCTGAAGCAGCTCGTGAGCACCTCACCCTCGGTGGTGCGGGCCTCGCTGGCCTACAACAACCTGGGCGAGCCGCATAACCACGACGCCTTCACCCCGGTGGAGTTTATTGAGCGCGGGCAAACCGAAGCGGTGGGCATTCCGCGCTACGCGGCTGACGAGGACTACTTGGCTACGGTCGGAATCAAGCTACTCAAGGGGCATAACTTTTCGCCCAACCTCACGAAAGAAAATCAGCAAATCTTGCTTAATGAAGAAGCGCTGCGCGCCTTTGGCTGGCAAGACCGCCCCGAAGACGAACTCATCGGCAAGATGATCGATGTCAACACCCGCCGCTACGAGCTGGCCGGAATCATCCAGGATGTTCACTTCCGCTCGTTGCGAGAAAAAATCGGGCCGATGGCAATCATGTCGCACGTGTCTAACGAATACGAAAACCTGCTGGTGCGTATCAAACCGGGCACCACGGTCCAGGCAATAGAAGAGTTACGGGGGGAGTGGCAGCAATTGGCTCCGCAGTTGCCGTTTACCTACGCGTTTCTGGACGAAAAACTAGACGCACTCTACGCCTCCGAACGTCGCATGGCCTCGTTGTTTCAGCTACTAGCCGGGTTAACCATCGGCGTGGCCTGCCTGGGACTGCTCGGGCTGGCGATGTTCACGGCCGAGCGACGCATCAAAGAAATCGGGGTGCGCAAGGTGCTGGGAGCCAGCGTGAGCAGCATTGTGGCGCTTCTCTCCAAGAACACCGTGAAGCTGGTCATCCTCTCGCTGCTGCTGGCCACGCCCATCACCTGGTATTTGATGCAGCGGTGGTTAGAAAATTTCGAGTACCGCATCAACATCAGTGGGTGGGTGTTTGGCCTGGCCGGAGCCGGAGTGCTGCTAATGGCTCTGCTCATCATTAGCCTCCAAACCATCAAAGCCGCGCTAGCCAATCCCGCCGATTCTTTACGTAACGAGTAATTTTCCATGTCTGAACTAAACAAAAACGCCCCTCACCGGCAGCAACCCCCAAAGCGGGACGAGTCATTGCCCAATGCGGATGCCGCGCCTTCGGTGGATGAAAAACTAGATCGGACCAACGACTACCTCGCTGAACTGCTGCGCCACAGTGAGAACCTAACGGACAACACGCTAGCGCATCAGCAAGACGTGAGGCGGCGACAGCGCGGCTGGCCCATGTTTTTGCGCAAAATGGCCATCGAGGTGCCCCCGGTGGTGTTAGCGGTACTGTTGGCGTTCGGCATCAATTCGTGGTGGCAACAGCGCCGGGCCGAGCAGGTAGCGGCTCAATCGTTGGCTAACATTATCGCCGAAACGCGGGCCAACCTAAATTTGTACGAACGGGTAATCCAACTGGACCGGCGCAATCTGGAGCGACTGAATCGACAAATCAGCGACGTGAAAGCCGGAATCATTCACCAGGACACCCTGTACGGCGCGGGTCGGGGCTACGGTCAGGGAGTCAACACCTTTGTGATGCAGGAAGGGGCTTGGCAAGCCGCTACCCTCACCGGTGGTATTGGACATTTCAGTCCAGATTTGGTTCAGGATGCTTCCGAAATGTACAGTAGAATTCACTTTCGTAACGTTGGCCACGCAGGATTTAGTTTTGGTGGCTACGAGCGCTATCAGAAAGAAATGCTACTAGCTTATCTACTAGAAAACCAGGATGTCCTGTTGGACCACATCAGCAATTGTACATACGAAATGGATATCGTTCGTTCCTTTTTAGAAAAGCACGACCCTACTTTCGATCCTTGAAGATCAAGATTATCTACTTGCGGTGTGAGTGAGCTGACGATCTCTTAAGTATGAATACAAAGGGTTCTTTAAGTCAGCAATTCTTCTATCTCTGTCTTTAGTCTTGGCAAATGACGAACAATGGTCCCCAAACGATCTCATCATCTATTTTATCGTACCCATGAATTACCCTATTGCGCATACTGATGATTTGATGCTTGGCCGATATCTTGATAGTTGCGTCAAGTTTGCTAACCCGGTTCATCGCCTCACCTATTATTTCAAGTTCTCGCTCCACTGCTCGTCGGAGCATTTTGCTGGATTTGTAAACCGTAAAGTCTCTGGTGGCCCCTAAATACTCTTCAATAGAACTGATGGCTTCTTGTATATCAAATAAATATTTCTTAATCTCATCATCCATAAACCTGAGTTTTTGTCTTATTCACTGACGCAATAAAATATGGATTAGCGAGCGATTTATCAGTGATCAAATCTACTGGTCTGCTAAAGAGATGCTCAAGCTCATCTGCCAGTCTAAAGTAAGCATCAGCATAATCCCCAAAGTCCATAGGATGGAAAGAAACTAAAAAGTCTACATCGCTTTCTTCGTTGAATTTACCGTTGCAAACTGAACCAAAGACGAACAGGGACTTTACATTATAGGCTCCGCACAATGCTTTGATCCGGTCAATGTTATCAAGAATCAGTTGAGGCGCATCGTCTTGTTCTTTCATACTGATAAATATAAAAAATTAACGTCAACTTCTATGCTTCGCAACTACTTCATCATCGCCGTCCGCAACCTGAAAAAGAACTCAGTCTTTAGCCTCATCAACATCCTAGGACTCGCCATCGGCATGGCCGCCTGCCTGCTCATTGTGCAGTACGTGCATTTTGAGCTGAGTTATGATCAGTTTCATGAAAAGGCGGATCGCGTTTATCGGGTGCAGCACGATCGTTACATGAACGGTGAGTTGCAGTACCAAAAAGCGCAGTCGTTCCTTCCGACTGGTGAGGCGATGATGGACGAGTATCCGGAAGTTCTAGACTACACTACTTTATTTCAAATCAGTGCCGAATCGGATATCATTGTCACGTATCAAACCGAAAACGACGAGACGATGCGTTTCGCCGAGGAAAACGTTTATCATGTCAAAGGCAATTTTTTTAACCTGTTTTCATTGCCTATTGTGGAGGGACCGAGTAACGTTCAAGCACTGTTGCCTAATACCGTTCTAATCTCGGCCTCCGTCGCCAAAAAGTACTTCGGTGATGCTTCTCCGGTGGGTCAAACCATAAGTCACAACTACGCCGAAGACTATAAGATAGTTGGGATGTTTACAAATCCACCGGCTAATACGCATCTCAAGCCGGATTTTCTGTTTGCTTGGCAACCGATAGACAGCAAGGAAAAAGACCAAAACAACTGGCGTTGGGACGGTTTCTACACCTACCTCTTACTGGCTCCTGAGGCAAACGCCCAGACGTTGGAAGCCAAGTTGCCCGACTTTGTTGAAAAACACAAGGTGGGGCGTGCTAATACGGCCTCACAATTTTCTCTTCAGCCACTCACCGATATTCACCTGTATTCACACCTTCAGGGAGAAACCGAACCTAATGGTGAGGCCAGTATTGTGTACTCGCTTTTAGGGGTAGGCCTATTTATTCTACTGATCGCATTCATCAATTATGTCAACCTATCAACCGCCCGTTCTATTGATCGGGCCAAAGAAATAGGTGTCCGTAAGGCCGTCGGTTCGGGGAAGTCCGAGATTATCCGACAGTTTTTGGTGGAAGCGCTGGTTATTAACCTATTGGCGGTGGTAGCTGCTTTGGCTATCGTTCAACTGCTGTATGCATCTTTTTCGGACTTTGCGGGGATAAGTACATCGCTCACTCTTACGGAAAAATTGGTATTCTGGACAATAGCGATCTTTCTGCTTTTCGGAGGGAGCCTCGCTGCCGGTTGGTACCCCGCCTGGGTCATTGCAAACTTAGAGCCTGTGCGCGCTTTAAAAGGCAAGTTGGGTACTCCCTCCCGAGAATCTTTCTTCAATCTCCGACGCTCATTGGTCATCTTTCAGTTTGCCACGTCTATTGCCCTCATGATGGGTTCCTTAGTAGTGTATCAGCAGTTGTCGTTTATGAAAACGCAGAGTCTGGGTATCAACATGGATCATACGCTGGTTGTTAATACCAATACACCTTTCGGCCCTCCGGGATCGGATTCTCTATTTATTAGCGGGCTAAATGTTCTTAAAAATCAGTTAGCGAGTTATAACAACGTTGAGGGGGTGACCGCCTCGACCGACGTGCCTGGCAGAGAGCACTTAATCAATAGCCCTATTTTTCAGCATGTCAAAGACCCTGAGCAACGGGTATCGCTCTACTTTTCCCGGATTGATCGCAGTTTCCTTCCCACCTTTCGCGCCAATATAGTGGTGGGTCGTAATTTTTTACCCACAGATAAGGAAGCTATTGTTATAAACGAGGAAGCTTTGCGAACCTTAGGCTTTGCCGAACCCTCGGAAGCAGTTGGTGAAGAAATCCACTGGGGAACTGAACTGGCGGGTAAGGGCACCATTGTGGGAGTAGTAGATTTTCGGGCTACTTCCTTTAAGTCTGCCAACTATCCTGTAGTTTACACCACTGACTATTGGCCTTTGAAGTACCTGTCGGTCAAGTTCAATCACATCGATGGCGAAAACGCCGCAGAGAGCATTGGTTTGGTAGAAAGCGCCTGGAAAAAAGTTTTTCCCGACGTGCCTTTTGAGTATTTTTTCCTGGATGACTTGTTCAACCAGCAGTATCAAGCCGAGCAAAAGTTTAGTCAGTTGCTTGGGGTGTTCACCTTGCTGGCAATTCTTGTTGCCTGCTTGGGGCTGTACGCAATTGCCTCGCTCACAATCGTGCGTCGAACCAAAGAGGTAGGCATCCGCAAAGTGTTAGGCGCCTCAGCACAAAGTATGGTCGGGCTGCTTTCACAAGAATTTTTCATACTGGTACTCATTGCCAGTGCGTTGGCCCTGCCGGTTGCTTTCTGGGGAACAAGCTTGTGGCTGGAAAACTATGCCTTCCGAATCACAATCCATTGGTGGCTGCTAATTCTGCCGATAGTAGCCGTTTTGCTGGTTACTTTACTGACCGTCAGTATTCGAACCATCAAAGCCGCCTTAGCCAATCCGGTAGACTCGTTGCGGTACGAATGATTCAAGATTCTAAGGGATATAATTTCAAACCACCAATAAAATGAAAGTCTTTTTGGTTGAGCGTATAAATTTCAAGATCATGGTGCAGGGCGGTAGCGGCAATCAGCATATCACCAATGAAAGGACGATGGCTCAGGCAGTACTTACGCATCAGATCAGCGAAAATATCAGAAACCGACTCGTTGATAGCAAGAATAGAAAATTTCTTGAGATGTTTCTCGATCAATGGCATCTCTTTTTTATTCAATGTGCCATAGTAAAACTCACCCACCGTGATGGTGCTGACGCACAAGTTGTTCACCCCAATTTCAAGGCAGTTCTTTTTTACCTCTTCATTACCTTTGAACAGTTCTATGATGATGTTGGTGTCGCATACTACCGCTTGATTTCCCGCCATGCCTGCTTTCTTATTTTTTCAACAGAAACATCTCGGTCTTTCCACGAACCGCACATAGATAGAAAGTCTTCTTCAGACGTAAACTTGCCTTTCGGGATGGCAGGTACCGCTTTATCCTGAGAAGATTCAACCGAAGTAACAAAATTTAACTCTTTTGCTAGTACCGCAAGTAGCTCAGCATGTTCCTTACTCTTTACCGTAATCTTGATCGTCTCCATGCTTCAAATATAACATATTACTGAAAACAAATTAGCCCAAATTCATGCTCCGCAACTACCTCACCATCGCCGTCCGCAATCTACAAAAGAACAAGGCGTTCAGCTTCATCAACATCCTGGGCCTCGCCATCGGTATGGCCGCTTGTCTGCTCATCGTACAGTACGTGCGCTTCGAGTTGAGTTACGATGATTTTCACCGGAATGCCGATACTATCTACCGGATAAGCACTACGGACGATCAAACCGGCGACGAAAGCCTTTTGGTGCCCCCACCGCTGGGTCCGGAGCTGCAAAAGGATTTTCCCGAAGTGACCAAATCCACCCGGCTTATTCTGCCGTGGAGCGGACCGGCCGCCAGCAGTACCCTCAGTTGGCAGGATCAGCCGACGAAACAAACTTTTCGTTGGGGATTTTATACTGACCCGGAGTTTTTGGAGATGTTTTCTTTTCCCTGGATCAGGGGCGATCAAAAGCAGGCGCTAACGGGGACGCATCGAGTGGTATTATCCGAAAGTGCCGCCCGCAAACTTTTCGGCAACAAATGGGCGGAAAATGACCGCATTATCGGTCAGACATTAGAATACCTCAATGAGTTTGACCGCTTCCAACTGGTGGTCACCGGGATCATGGGCGACGCTCCGGCCAATTCTCATCTGCAGTACGATTTTCTGGTATCTTTTGCCACGCTGTCCACCGGCTGGGGTAAGGAAGTGGTTAGCTCGTGGGACGGTAACGGGGTGTACACCTACGTGCAAATGAACCCAGCGACCGATGTCCGCAATTTTCAGCAAAAGATTAGCAGTTTCGTCGCCCAGCACGCTCCCGAGAAGTTTCAAATCGAAACAGGTTTTAGCGTGCAGCCTCTGCGGAATATCTATCTGTATTCTCATTGGCAAGACGAGCTGAAAGTGAATGGCAACGCCAACTATGTGTCTTTTCTCTCGCTGATCGCCGGACTGATTTTGCTCATTGCTCTGCTGAATTACATCAACCTGACAACCGCCCAGGCAATTGTCCGGAGCAAGGAAGTGGGCCTACGAAAAGTGATGGGAGCACTACGTTCGCAACTCATCAAGCAATTTCTGCTCGAGTCGCTGTTACTAAATGCCGCTGCCTTTGGTTTGGCAATTATTCTTGTTCAGGCTGCCATGCCTTTTTCTACCCAACTGCTCGGAAAAGAAGTGAATAGCCGTATCGGAGATTTTTGGTGGGTTCTTCTATTGTTTCCGGTAAGCACGCTCATCTCCGGTTTTTATCCGGCCTTTGTGCTATCTGGCTTTCGTCCTATAAAAACCCTCGGTGGCAAATTGACTTATGCTGCGCACGGGAAAGGATTACGCCAGGGAATGGTTGTATTTCAATTCTGCGTGTCTATCATCCTTATTATTTTCACCTTTGCAGTTGTCCGGCAATTGCAGTACATGCGGTCCAGCGATCCGGGCTTTGAGCGGGAAGGCGTGATGGTGGTGAGAGGACCGGTCAATCGCACTGAAACCTGGATTGAACACGACCAGCGGAAGGATAAGCAAGCCACCGAGGATGCGTTCAAAGTAGCGCTATCGCAAAACGCCGGAATTGAAACTTCGTCTCTTTCCTGGTCAATTCCCGGTGAGAAAAATAGTATCCACTCGATAGCCTTGGGAGAGACCTACCAGAATAGCCAGATTGACGTGTTGGTTACCGACAGTGACTACGCCGACGTTTACGATCTGGAACTGCTGGCCGGTCGCTTTGATACGGAAAGCGGCGTTGTCATCAACGAACGGGCTGCTGAAATTTTGGGATACCCGGAACCGGCGGCGGCGGTGGGACAAGTATTCAGAGATAGCCGGAATGTAGAACGCAAAATCCGGGGAGTGATTAAGGATTACCACCATCACAGTCTCCACCACAAGATTCGTCCGCTCTTATTCGCTGAGAACGACCCAGCCTATAAGCTTGATTCCTACTACAGTATCAAGGTAAGTGCTAACCGTGTGGATGCTAGCGTTGCGAACATTGGCACCGCTTACAAGCAAGTGTATCCTTATGACCCTTTTGAGTACTATTTTATAAGCACCTATTTTGATGCCCAGTACCAAGAGGACCAGCGGTTTGGGGTGCTCTTCGGGCTTTTTTCCGGGCTCGCTATATTTATCGCCTGCCTGGGATTGTTTGGCCTCTCTTCCTATAGTGTAATGCAACGCACCCAAGAAATTGGCATCCGCAAAGTGCTGGGTGCCTCGGTGAGCAACGTGGTGGCACTGCTCTCGCAAGACCTCGTTAAGTTAGTGCTGGTTGCCAGTTTTCTGGCCTTGCCGGTTGCTTACTTTGCTACGGAAAAGTGGTTAGCCGATTATGCCTTCCGCATCGCAATCCACTGGTGGCTGCTGGCTCTGCCCATTGCCGTCGTTTTGCTGGTCACTCTGCTAACCGTTAGTTTTCAAACGATCAAAGCGGCCTTAGCTAACCCGGTAGATTCGCTCAGGATGGAGTAAGGAACGGTGCGTCAGTACAACATGCCGAAGAGCCACAGTGGGATGCGTCGATTGCTACCTATTGCTTATTCATATTAGCAAAAATAAGCAAATTATGCTTATCGGTTTAAGCAAAATGTCTGTTTATGGAATCTTTTACTTACGGTTTTAGGATACTCGAAGTGCTGCACGAACGCAACGTAGCGTTAACCCACCGGCGCGAGCTGAGGGACTTGATCCAACGGCAGCGGAAGCACTCGCTCAGCATTCACCAGATGGTCGGCCGAACGGTCACGGTTCCAGTGCCGATGCAGCACCAACGCCGCTCCCAGGGCCGAGGCTTCTTCCAACTGGGCAGTGCAAACCCGCGTTTCCGGAAGAAAGCTCGCCAGCAGCCTCAGAAACAACGAATTGCGGCAAAATCCTCCCGAGACAAATATCTGACGGACAGGCGTGGCTCCCTGTGCCAGGCGCAGTGACATCACCTGCCACTTCACCAGATGAGTGAGCAACTGATGATAGGCCTCCTCGTAGCTGCTAAAGCGAGAAAGGTTCGCTTCGGGACCGGTGAAATCAGGCAGCGGCCCCGTCTGGTGCATGGTCTGCGGGTAAAACTGAGGCAGAGACGTTGAAGCACCAAGGAGCGTATTGATAAGGTCTGCATCGGGTTGGATGTCATGATGGTAGTGGGCTTCTTTGTTGAAATGAGACGCTATTTGGGCCTCCTGATGGTTGTGCTCCCGGCCGAGCAGCAGGCGGGCCGCCCGCACCGGAGTGCCCCGGAAACTCATGTACTGCAGACAGTCCTGGCGCAACTCGGCAGCGGTGAGCTTATCATCGTTGAAGGGATTGAGGGTAATGCTCCAGGTGCCCGTCGATAGTAACATGAAGGATTCTTCGTAGCCCATCAGATAAGGAACCAGCGCCGCTGAGCTGTCGTGAATCCCCACTCCGCACAGCATCGTGCGGTTTTTGTTGGTGATTTCTTCGTACGACGCGGTGGGCACCACCGGCGGAAGCAACGACGTGAGCTTCTCCTGATACACCCAATCATGACTCCGGTCGCGCTCAAAATCCCACAGGCCCGTGTGGCACCCCAAACTGGTCATCTCACTGTACATCTTGCCGTGCAAAAGATAGGTAAAGTACTGCGGCAGGTGCAGGGTGCGGCTGGTTTCTTCCAAGGCCGGGGGGCGGTGATGCTTGAGCCAGTAGAGTTGCAGTCCGGTGTTGAGCATGCCCATGGTCGGTGACGAAGTTTGGATGCTAAAGGCTTCGCGTCCCCCGTAGGCAGCGTAGAATTGCTCAGCCAACGGTTCGGGGTAGGATTTTAGGTAATTATAAACCGGAGTGGTTAGGCGACCGCGTTGGTTGAGATTGGCCACGGTGGCCCCGTAGGCGGAAACGTTTACCGCGCGGACGCTATAGTCCTTATTTCTCTTAACTTCTTTGAACGACTGCTTGAACCATTGCCTGACCGCTTTCAGATCTTCGCACAGGTCGCCGTCGTCGTCTTTGGTCTCCGCAAATTGCTCGCTGGTTTCCCAAACCACCGCGTAGTCTCGGTTTAGCAACAACAGTTTTTTGTTAGTTTTGCCTATATCGAAGACAGCAATAACGGGTTCCATGAGCGCGCGGTTAGTTTGTGTCGCTCAATATAGCCAATAAAAGCTGATAAAATGGCGTCGGAATTGCAATTTCAGCAACAAAATTCTATTGTTTGTGCTAGAAATCTGTTTCAATGCAGGAGCCAGCCATCAGAAGCAGCTGCTGCTAGTAATACGCTACGGAGAAAAGATCGTGGTCGGGCCATTCGTTAAGTCGGGCCAGCTCATTCTGAAGCACGTAGCTAAAGCCTCCGTTGAAGTAATTGCTGCGCCGGTTGCTGGTGTTGGTGAGCACTACCCACGAAACGCCGTTATCAAAACGCTTCATCAGGGCGGTGGTGCCCGCCAGGGTTCCGGTGCGCCACCAGGTGCCGCCCACGCTCGCTCCACGCCAACCATAGGGTCGGCCGCTCGCCGGTTCAATCATTGCCAGCAGCGACTCGTTAGACAAAATGTCCGGCACGCTGCTCATGCCATCCACGGCCACTAAGAAGCGCAGCAGATCGGTGGGGGTGGCCACCCAGCCTCCGGCCGCGCTCAGTGCTTCCACATTGAAGCTATAGGTGGTGGGCACCACCTCGCCGGTTCCATAGATGGACGGCCGGATGTTGTTGGGCGAGAGATCATAGTAGCGCACTTCGTTCTCGAAGCGGTCTTCAGGGCGGGTCTTGGCTAGGCGCATTTCGTAAATTCCCAGCGGAGCCAACAGGTGGTTCTGCACGTAGCGCTCGTAGGTCTCGCCCGAAGCCGCCTCAATCACTTTGCCCAACAGACAAAACCCAAAGTTAGAGTAGTCGTAGCGGATGCCGGGCGCGTAGGGGATGCGCTTTGACAACACAAAACGAATAATATCATCAAGGTTGGCCGGGGCCGGAACCTGCATCTCTTCGGCAATCTTAAGCGGAATAAACATCGGATCGCCGTAGGTGCGTTTGCTCCACCCGGCGGTGTGCGAAAGCAGATGCTCCACGGTGATTCGTTCTGCCCGGCGCGGATCTTTGATGTTTTGATACAGCGGAGCGTTCAAAATGCCCTTTTCGCCAAACACCGCATCGTCGAGCGAAAGCTTTCCCTCTTCCCGCAGCTTCATGATGGCCACGGTGGTGATCAGCTTCGATAGGCTACCGATGCGAAACAGGTGGTGCGGATCCACCGTTTGCTGCGCGTCTAGGTCGGCGTGGCCGAACCCCTTGGCGTACACCAATTGTCCGTCTTTCACGATGCCCACCGAGGCACCAACCACGCCCTGCTTTTGAATGAACTGTTGCAGGGCCTGGTCTAGGCCGCTTAGCTCTTCGGTGTCAGAGGCCTCGTTGGTAATGTTTGAGACACTGCTCAGGATGCGGGAAAGATTGGTATCGTCGAAAGCCAAATTTTCTGCGTCGGATACCGAGACAGGCACTCCGCCGTAAATAAAAACGAAGAACAGGCTGGTTGCCAAAATGTGGGGAGAAAGGAAACGTTTGAGCTGCGTAAGGATGGTCTGGTGGATGCGTTCGGACATGGTTTGCCGGGTCGTGGTATAAAAATTAGCCTCGGTGTACTATCAAAAAACGATGTACTTTAGTTCATTAGTTTGATCAAATGCTCAGTAAGTAACTCAAATCTGACCAATTTTCCATCACGACGCAAGAGGGTTATTGGTATCGTATAAAAGAACGGTGGGATAGTACCAAAATCGACCGTGCTAAATACTGAAAAATCTTACTTGAGGTGAGAAGTTTGCTTTTTACTAAATGCTGGATGACCTTCTAGACGGCCGGATGTTGGATAGTAGATGATGGATAGTAGATGTTAGATACTGATTTGGTAAATTCCAACATCCAACATCCAACATCCAACATCCAACATCCAACATCCAACATCCAACATCCAACATCCAACATCCAACATCCAACATCCAACATCCAACATCCAACATCCAACATCCAACATCCAACATCCAACATCCAACATCCAACATCCAACATCCAACATCCAACATCCAACATCCAACATCCAACATCCAACATCCAACATCCAACATCCAACATCCAACATCCAACATCCAACATCCAACATCCAACATCCAACATCCAACATCCAACAACCCCGATTAAACACTTTCAGCTTGAGTTGATTAACTAACCGAAACACACTAACGTTAAATCTCTATCCAATGAAGTATCGAAAATTTGGTAAAACCTCCTGGTCGGTAAGCGAAGTAGGCTACGGCATGTGGGGCATGGCGGGCTGGACCGGCTCGGATGATCAGCAGAGCGAGAACTCGCTCGATTTGGCGGTGGAACTGGGGTGCAACTTCTTCGACACTGCCTGGGCCTACGGCGAAGGCAAAAGCGAAAGGCTGCTGAGTGAGCTCCTTCGGCGGCACCCTGACCAACAGTTGTACGTCGCCACCAAAGTGCCGCCCAAAAACCGCATCTGGCCCTCGCAACGAAGCTTTGCGCTGGATGAAGTGTTTCCGTACGATTATATCCTCGAGTACGCCGAAAAGAGCCTGAAAAATTTGGGAGTAGAAACCATCGACCTGTTGCAGTTTCACGTGTGGGAAGACCACTGGGCTGAGCGTGAGGAGTGGAAGCGAGCTGCCGAGAAGCTTAAAACTTCCGGCAAAGTGCAGGCGCTGGGCATCAGCATCAACCGCTGGGAACCCAACAACAGTTTGGAAACGCTGCGAACGGGACTTATCGATGGGGTGCAGGTGATCTATAATATTTTTGATCAGGCCCCGGAAGACCAACTCTTTCCACTGTGCGAAGAACTGGGCATCGGAGTGATTGCCCGGGTGCCCTTCGACGAAGGCACCCTCACCGGCAACATCACCAAGGATACTACTTTCCCAAAAGACGACTGGCGGGCTACCTATTTCGTGCCCGAAAACCTAAAGTCTAGTGTTGAGCACGCTGAGGCAGTGCAGGCCGTGCTACCCGACGATACGTCGCTTCCCGAAGCGGCGCTGAAGTTCATCCTGCACCATCCGGCGGTGAGCACGGTGATTCCAGGCATGCGGAAGGCCGACCACGTTCGCGCCAATCTAGGGTGCAGCAAAAGCACGCCGCTTCCTGAGTCGCTGCTCGGTGAGCTGAAAAACCATCGTTGGGATCGGGAGCCTACGGAGTGGTCGCAGTAGCTAGCTCCCCCCTAGTTGGCGAGCCGACCTTCGAGTTAAGAAAACATTAGCTGCAAAGAGGAGAGCTACCCTAGGCCGTGTTGACATTCAGGTTGACGAGGGGTTTTGAGGGTGTTTTTCGTTTGTTCAAGGCGCTTGAGGCGAGCGATGCAGCGCATCGGTCAACGAAAGCAACGCAGAGCGAGCGTAAAACGCGCCAAAAACACCGTCCAAGCTTGGATGTCAACACGGCCTAACAACTCTGGCCTAGAAAAAATTAACGACATTGGTTTGTCCAACAAACGACTTTCCGGATTCAAGAAATACTTCTGCTTTAAAAATTGCACTTTCCGGAACTGAGTTATAGTTTATTAATTCGATTTGAAACCCATCGTGCCATCTTTCTCGCTGAGCAAAAAAATCATTTAAAGTCATTAGCTCGCCCGTATACCCATAGATCTGAAAATGATCGGATACGTCTATTGTCTGCCCATCCGTTTGGTTGGTCACAAAAATTTCCATGAAGTCAATCGGATTGGGGTAGATGTATTCGTCACCTTCGCAATCGCAAGAAAGTGCCATAGCTGAATTAAATCCAAACCCTAATGTCTGATCTGAATACAGTTTGGACTCAAAATTTACTTGAATGCCAAGTCCGAACGCATTTCTGTAAACCGTATCGGTAGCAATAGCAATCTGCGGATAGAATCCGGAGTTATTGTAGGGGGTTACAGTAACACCGGAATAGTAGTTCTCATAGGTTGAAGAGTCCCCGCAATTGCAGCAAGAGATGATGGTCTGCGATAGAAAACCAATTGACAATACTATCAAGGTTTTGTTTCTCATACGCTATTTCGTACGCGTTCAAACCAACGAATAACCGAATTCAGTCCTAATCGTGAATAACAGTGGTGGTTTCAGGAGCAGTTTCAATACTGCTTTCCTGAGCGTGCAGATAAGCGTATAGCGTGTCGTTGTTAGCCATAAACATATCCAGTAGGTCATAAGCACCGTTGAGCGCATCTTGCACGGTTTCTCCGCTATTCGCGGCCTCAAAAATCACCTCCGAATGGCGCGCGCGCAGCAAATCCTCAGGAGCATCATTTTGACCCCAAAACCCCATATGCACGCGGCGGAAGGGCCGGTCTTCGGTGCCCTTAATGTTCATGAGTTCATTGAGATTAGGTCCGTTCGGCAGCGACTCGATGCGTAGGTTGCCTCCGTTGTCGGCGATCGGCAAGCGGAAAGTGTTGCCCCCGGTTCCGGCAGCGCGCTGGGCCGCGTCGATCTCCCGGGCTAGGTCTTCGTAGAAACTGAGCGTCAGGCAGGTAAACAACACGTTTGCCTTAGCGGGATCGTCCACAATGTCAAAGCGAAGAATAGCGTTTCCTTCTCCGCCGCCCCGGTAGCGGTCGCCCACCAGGGTAATGCTGCGGCGCACATCAGCCGTACTGATGAAGGCTTGGTTGAGCGAGATATCGTGCTGGTAGCTCGTTTCAGCCACCTCATAAGTAGGCTCGTCATCGCAGGCCGACAACCAACAGAAAATGGCAACGAAAGAGAGAGATTGGACAATCGTGAAAAAAGACGGCCGGGGGCGGAGTGGGTTGGTAGGCATAGCGAAAACGGGTTAGGTGTAAGTAAGATTTATACGTAAGAATGCACCCTATGGTTGGGGTACATCTTTTAACATTAAGAAGATGACAAAATCTACACCAAATTAGTAGGTGCCCCTTCGGTTTTTGTAACCAACCGAAATTTTAGGACGCTGCCTAAACCAGTGGTGGATTCTGCAGTTATCGAGTAACAACTTCCTGCTATGCCAACCCTACTCATTTCGTATATCCTGCCCGAGCCGAGCCTTCGCTCGCTGTCCCAACACTTTGACCTCATCCATCCAACCGACGCGGACGCGTTCAGCGAGGCAGAGATTTTGCAATATATTGTTAAAGCCGACGCCTATCTGGCGGTGAATACCGCGGTAGGTCAGTCGGTGATTGACCGGGCCGAGCGTCTGAAAATCATTGCTAACTACGGGGCCGGGTACGACGACATCGACACCGATTACGCGGCCTCCAAAAACATTCCGGTCACTAACACTCCCACCGCCGTAACGGAAGCCACCGCTGAAATTGCGTTCGGCCTGATGCTGTCGCTGCTGCGCAACATCACCTTTTGCGATCGGCAACTGCGCCATAATCAGGATTTTGTGTGGGGGATGCTCAAAGCCCATACCGGCCGTTCGCTCTATGGCAAGACCCTCGGCTTGGTGGGATTGGGACGCATCGGAAAAGCAGTGGCCCGGCGGGCCGTGGTGTCGGGTATGCAGGTGATCTACCACCAGCGCCACGCCCTGTTCTCGGCGATGGAAAGAGAAATAGGGGCCGAATACCGGCCTCTGGAAAATTTGTTGTCGGAAGCCGACGTGGTTTCGCTCCACGTTCCCCTCACTGAAAGCACCCACCATCTGCTGGGCGAAGCAGAGCTGAACCGGATGAAACCGTCGGCCTACCTGATCAACACCGCCCGGGGTGGGGTGGTAGACCAGCAAGCACTGATTCATCACTTGCAGGAGGGCAAACTGGCCGGAGCCGGACTCGACGTGTTTGCCGACGAACCCCAGGTGCCGGACGAGTTGCTCGCGCTGGATAACGTGGTGCTCACCCCGCACATTGGCACCGAAACCATCGAGGCCCGCATCGCGATGGCCGCGGAAGCCGAACGCAATTTGGTTGCTTTCTTCAACGGCGACCCCCTGCCCAATCGAGTAAACTGAAGCATGAAACGAGGGTTTCTTTTCGTGTGTTTGGTTCTCACCGCCTGCGGCGATCGCAACACCTCGGTGATCGATCAGCAGGTGCTCAACGAGATGGAGCAGCGCGAACCCAAGCGGGTGATGCCCAACCAACTGATGGAGGAGACTTATCGGCAGGGAAGGACGCTAGCGAATCATCTGCTTGCTTCGTCGCTCAACCGCCGCTCGGCGGTCGATTCGCTTTCGTTGGCGGTTTGGCTGGCGCAGCAGTCTTACGATACCACTTCGGCACGGATAGCGTGGATCGATCACCGGAGCGACACCGCCCGGTTCAGCCCCTACGAGCAGCAACTCTGGGATGCCTACCGCTACAGTGCTACGCAGGGCGACCCGCTGGCCGACAACGTGCAGCGCCTAGCGGGCGACTCGTTGCTCTACACCCAACCGGTGATACTAGCCGATTCGTTGGCCCATCGGTTTCTCGCCTCACCCGACACGGTGGGTCAGTTGGTTGGGATGTGGAGCATCACGCTGCCGAAGCGGGAGGTGGTGTTGGGGGTGGAGTAACAATCAGCGCTTGGTCGTTTCTAGCCACTTGAGCGCCGCCTGAATCTTAATATCGAGGTACAGATTATCAAAATCATCACCCTTCTCTACCAATATATCCGGCTCAATACGAGTCATTTTTGTCTTATGGCGATCGGTTTCGTACGCCTCGGCTAGGGTCATATAGGCGTCAAAGGGAAGGCGGTAAAACTCATTGCCCGTCATGTAACCGGCACTGGGCTCACCAATAATCGTAACGTTTTTCTTGCCAAGAAATGCCAAGGCAGTTATCTCTCCCGAACTGGCGGTTAGCGGGCCAACCAGTACGGCTACTTTGAAGGAAGAATCAAGCAGGGTACAAGGTTGTGGCAAAGCTACTTGTCCATTTTCACCTTCGTAAACGCTCGTTGCGTTGATTCCCCAGTACGAATAAATGCTATCGCTTTCATTCAACAAGTAAGAGAAAGTGCCTTCACCGACTAATTGGTGAATTCCACCGAGCATGGCGTACATATTGCCTCCCAGGTTACGCCGCAGATCGACAATCCATCCGTCTACTCCCAACTGCGCAATGCGGCAGACAGAATCCTGAAGGGCGTCGGCGGCTCGCTGAGTAGCAAGCGAATCGTCCTGGGTGTTGATCGTAGGAACAACAACGTATCCGTACTTATCGGATAAGATTGCCGTTTGAACCGCCCACGTATCACTTTTCTCTAAAGCACAAATCAAGTTCTTGCTCATACTTGTCGTGTCCAACCCACCCGAGGCACCGTACCATTTGTCGGCGTGTCCGATACCGGAATGATGATCACCTAGCGTATCCCAAAGGCTAACGAAATGAGGCAGAATGTCTGAAAAACGAGCTTCGTTCAGCACCTTTTCATTAAACGCTTCGCGGTAGGACTTCCAGTCAAGCTGGTCGCTATACAAAGAGCGACTTTCGGCTAACGTTAGCACCGAATCGGTGAACACGCGGATACTGTCTTTGGTCGTTAGTGCAGGGAAGATACCTTGACTGGGGGCGAACGATGCGCAAACACCAAGAATAGCAACGGTTATACCGAGCTTCTGATAAGCCATAGTCACTTGGCAAAAATCTGCTCCTGATCCTGGAAAGACTTAAACTCCAGCGCGTTGCCGCTCGGATCGAGGAAGAACATGGTGGCCTGTTCGCCCACTTCGCCCCGGAAGCGCACATGAGGCTCAATAATGAACTCAATATCTTCTGCTTTGAGGCGGTCGGCCAGGGCTTCCCAATCGCTCCACTCCAGAATGGCCCCGAAGTGGCGCACCGGCACCTGGTCGCCGTCCACTTCGTTCTGCTGGGCCAGATGCACTTCTTCGGGTTTCAGGTGGGCGGTGATCTGGTGGCCGTAGAAGTTGAAGTCGATCCAGCGTTCGGAGGTGCGGCCGACGGAGCAACCGAGCAGGTCTTCGTAAAACGCACGCGTATCGATCAAACTGGATACGGGGAAGGCAAGGTGGAAGGGAGTGGGCATAGAATCACGTTTTTCAAGGTGGTTGTTTGACAAATTATTTGGTATATTGGCTGGTAATCTAAAACGAAAAAGTTTAAGAAATGAAGAATGAGGACAGAATTGTAGAGTTGCTAGCTGAATCTTTGAAGAAACAGGATCAGCACAGTGAACTACTTACCCTTCTGGTTAAAAGTGACGAAAAGCAGAACCTGATTCTCGAGCAGGTGGTCAACCAGATAGCAACCTTAAACGGTAAAGTGGAAGGCCTGAATGGGAAGGTAGATCAGCTAAATACCGACTTGAAAACAATGTTCAGCTACCTGCAAACAAAACACGACAAGCTAGAAGACCACACGATACGGTTGGAAGACGGTTTCTTCAAAGCCTAAGCGCTTGCTCTATCCCGAACTTAACCACCTCCTGGGCAACCCCGACCTGCACCTGCTGGATCAAATTCTCAAAGGCCGTTACGAACCCCACATGCGCGTGCTCGACGCGGGCTGCGGCGAAGGACGGAACCTGCCCTACTTTGTGCGCAACAACTTCGATCTGTGGGGCGTTGATGCCAATCTGGCGGCGCTTCGGTTGCTGCGCCTGCTGGGCCGCTCGTGGAACCCCGCTTTTGACCCCGAAAAGTTTATCGAGAGCGACGTTACCGAACTTCCCTTTCCACCCGCCGCCTTCGACGCCGTGCTCTGCGTGGCGGTGCTGCACTTCGCCCGCGACGAAACGCACTTTTTCCGAATGACCGACGAACTGCTGCGCGTGCTGAAGCCGTCCGGCAGTTTGTTCATCCGCATGAACGCGCGCGTGAAAGAGAACCCGCTGCATCCGAAAGCAGTTGGCCGCCAGCCTTCGGCGCCGGACGCGGAAACCCGTTTCTTGCTTACGCCCGGTCTGATCAATCAACTCACCGAGCGTTGTTCGCTTACCTGGATCGAGCCGATGCGTACCGAACTAGTGGCCGGTGAACACGCGCAAAGCACGCTCGTGCTCCGAAAAAACTAGGGCGCAGCCTCACCAGCCACCACCGACGCGTAGGCTCTTTGTAATGCCGCCCGGTGCGCTTGGGCCACCCGTTCGGTCATCACCGAAAAGGCCGTGCCGTCGTCTTGCCACAGGGTGCGCTTCATGCGCCCCTCCGGAAACCAGTGGTCGTTGCCGTGAATGCCAATGAACTGGCACTTAAACACCCCAACGATGTAGGGTCGCTCCAGGGCCGCGGTTACCCAGTTCGCCACATCCTCCGCAGCCTCAACCTCTCTTTTGATCGTGCCGCGGTCATTCACGTAGGTAGAATCCAAACTGAAGGGCGTGGCCCAGTCGATGACCAGCATCGGCTTCTGCACGATGGCAAAGGTGCTGTCGAAACCGGCTTGCTGAAACACCTGCCACTCGGGCGGCCGCTGCGGACTCAAAATCAGCGCTTGGGTGCAGAACACGTCGACGTGTTGCCCGGCCACGCGCAACACCGGTTCGGGCACCATGCGCAGCACGTAGCGTTCGCCCATAAACAGGTGGTGCGGAGCCCCCTCGCGCACAATATTTTTCAGCAGCGGATACAGTGCCTCGGCAATGCGCCCCATAAATAGTTCGTCATCTTCCTGCACTGTTGGTTGCGTCGTATCCAGCGTCCATTCGGTAGCCGACTGAAGATCGGCGAAGTCCGGAAACTGCGTGCCGTAGACCTTGTTGAACCGCTGCACATCGTCTGCGTAGCGCTCTTCCAGAAAACGGAGATACTCCGCCTTGCCGGGCGCCGTAGCGGGCAGCGAACGAAAGAAGTCGACCCGGCGGGAGTCCCAGATGGGCAGATCCACGAAGGCCACTCCCAGCACCAGCGAATCGTTGGCCAGGCGGCGGCAGGCGGGGATGAGTAACTGCCGAAAGGCGGTTTGCACTGAGTCGTTGAAGACATCGAAGGCAAACTTGCTGCCGGGGTAGTCGAGGTGAGCGATGTAGGGTAGGCGCTCTTTGAGGTACGGGTCGAGCGGCAGGTAAGCCTCCCCCGCGTTGAGTCCCGCCGCGCGATACGCCTGGTACATCGCTTCTTGCGCCCGCAGCGAATCGCCCGCCACCCGTTCGTACAGGGAGCTCGATTGATGCGCTTCTTTGAGGTAGCGACCGGTATGGTTGGCCCCCAGCGCTAAATAGCCGTGCCCCGCCGGAGTGATAAACATCCAGCGGTCATCAACCTCTTCTACTCGGAACCAGCCGGTGGCTTCCCGCTCAATGGCCGAATATCCGCCGAAGGCATCAAGCGGCACTTCGGGCGCATCACACGCCCCTGATGCTAACAGTAAAACAAGAACGGTCCGGCGAACAGAAAAAGGTAGGTGGGTCATTTCCTTGGGATAAAGAAACCATTACTTTGGTTTGGTGGTTGGATGGTTGCCATGAAAATACTACTTTTTCTCATTGTATCGGGTAGCTTGGCCGCCTGCAATCTTGATAAGGACACGCCGGTAGACGACCAAAAGGCCAAGTTTACTACTTCCGATCCCTCAGAGCTATTTTTTAAGAACGTCCGGCAGATCTACTACGATCAGGAGGAAATGGTGGCGGCCAAGCTCAACATTTTCCGGTTGGGTGACCGCAGTCGGGCGGAGGACTATCCGGTCATCAACCTGGCCATCGCCAGCAACTGGCGCTACGACGAAGCCTACCTGCTGGTGGAGCCCAATGCCTACCTAGAAGGATTGGATTCTATTCGGGTCACCTGGAAGGACCCCGTGAACCAGCAAACCGGAACCTACCGCTGGGCGCGGGGAAACAAGGAAGCGCAGTTTGCGTTCGCCAGCCAACTGTACCGAAGTGTTCAGCGGGGGCAGCAACTCTTCGTGACCAACGCGCGCGGCGAGCAAGAGAAGCTGCTCGACCGCTACGACGACCGCGAAGCGTTTCGCAAAACCATGTTCGACTACTACCGCCTGGTCGATTTGCTATAGTCGAAAACTATCAGCGCAAATGCCGCCTTACTTTATGGTTACTCAATAAATGCGTATTTTGCTCGACCGACGGTCTGGTAGAACACAATGCGACAAATGTGGTTATTAAACCACTTTCTAATGAAAAGATGCTTTACTATAAAGAGTACGTACTAGAAAAGAGCAGAGATTGGGTGGTCTTCGTCCACGGGGCGGGCGGAAGCTCCTCGGTATGGTATCGGCAAATCAAGGATTTTAAGCAGCACTTCAACGTGTTGCTGGTGGATTTGCGCGGACACGGACGCTCTCGTGAGCTTCTCAAAGAGTACGTGGAGAGTGATTTCTCATTCCGCGACGTGGCCGCCGACATTCTGGAGGTGGTTGACCATCTCAAAATCCCTCAGGCTCATTTTGTGGGAGTGTCGATGGGGTCGATCATCATTCGCAGCATCGGCGAGCTGGCTCCCGAGCGCCTCAAGTCAATCGTGCTGTGTGGTGCCATCACCCGGTTAAACGTGCGCTCTCGTTTTTTGGTGTTCTTCGGCCACTGCATGAAGCGGTTCGTGCCCTACATGTGGCTATACCGTTTTTTCGCCTGGGTGATTATGCCTAGCAAACGTGATGCTTTCTCCCGGAACCTGTTTGTGCGCGAAGCCCGCCGTCTGTACAAAAAGGAGTTTCTACGGTGGTATCATCTCACCTACGAGGTGAATCCTTTGCTCAAGTACTTCAAAGAAAAGGAGATACCGGTGCCTACCCTCTACGTGATGGGCGAACACGATTACATGTTCTTGCCCCCGGTGCGCCAGACCGTAGCATTGCACCAACATGCCTCGCTGAGCGTGGTAGACAACTGCGGTCACGTGGTGAACGTGGAAGAACCCCAAATATTCAACGATTTGGCCGTTTCCTTTATTAGCCAGCATCCGGTGGCGGGATGACTTGCTAAGTGGCTAAGTTACTAGATGCTGGATACTAGCGGCTTGTAGCAACTGTCCTTGTTCTTTGTCCCTCGACTTTCGTAAATTCAACCAGCAACCAGCAACCAGCAACCAGCAACCAGCAACCAGCAACCAGCAACCAGCAACCAGCAACCAGCAACCAGCAACCAGCAACCAGCAACCAGCAACCAGCAACCAGCAACCAGCAACCAGCCATGCCGACCACCAAG
The DNA here is from genome assembly GCA_965217305.1 of Cyclobacteriaceae bacterium. Taxonomy (GTDB): domain Bacteria; phylum Bacteroidota; class Bacteroidia; order Cytophagales; family Cyclobacteriaceae; genus Tunicatimonas. The sequence continues at coordinate 442,193 of CBDCHN010000011.1, read as the reverse complement.
ATCCTCAACGCCCGCCTGGTCAACGAAGGCTCCGTTCGCCCTACCGACCTGCTCATCGAAGACGCTCTTATCACCCGACTAGACGGCAACCTGTCGGGAGTGTCTACCGACCACACCATTGACGCCCAGGGTAATTACTTACTGCCCGGTCTCATCGACGACCAGGTGCACTTTCGCGAACCCGGCCTCACCCACAAGGCGACCATCCGCAGCGAGTCACGAGCGGCGGTGGCCGGGGGCATCACCTCGTTCATGGAGATGCCCAACACGGTGCCCAATACCCTGACGCAGCAACTGCTGGCTGACAAATACGCTACCGCCGCCCGTCACTCGCTGGCCAATTACTCGTTTTACATGGGCGTATCTAACGACAACCTGGACGAGGTGCTGCATACCGACCCGCGCACCGTATGCGGCCTCAAGATATTTATGGGTTCCTCCACCGGCAACATGCTGGTAGACAACGAGCAAACGCTGCGCAACGTCTTTGCTAAGGCCGAACTGCTGGTGGCCACCCACTGCGAAGACGAAGAGACCATCCGCCGCAACATGCAGCAGTACCGGGAGCAGTACGGTGAGGACGTTCCTATCGAGCTGCACCCGGTGATTCGCAGTGCGGAGGCTTGCTACCGCTCTTCGTCACTGGCGGTTTCGCTGGCCAAAGAATATGGCACCCGCCTGCACGTGCTGCACATCTCCACCGCCCGCGAACTGGCCCTCTTCGATGCGCAGACTCCCCTGCCCGACAAGCGCATCACCGCCGAAGCCTGCCTGCACCACCTGTGGTTCACCGACCAGGATTATCAAGAGATGGGAACGCTGATCAAGTGGAACCCCGCGGTGAAGACCGCCCAGGATCGCGAAGCACTGCGGCAAGCCGTGATCGACGGACCCATCGACGTGCTGGCCACCGACCACGCGCCCCACACGTTGGAAGAAAAACAAAACACCTACTTCAAGGCACCCTCCGGCGGACCGTTGGTGCAGCATCAGTTGGTGGCCCTGTTCGAGCTGTTTCACCAGGGAGTGTTTTCGCTGGAAACCATTGTGCAGAAGGCCTGTCACAATCCGGCGGTGCTGTTTCGGATCGACCGGCGGGGCTTCGCGCGCGAGGGCCACTACGCCGACCTGGTGCTGGTGAACCCGGATGCTCCCTGGACGGTCAGCCGCCAGAACGTGCGCGCCAAGTGCGGCTGGTCGCCCTTCGAGGGGCAGCGCTTTCAATCGCGGGTCACGCACACCTGGGTGTCGGGGCAGTTGGTCTACGAAAACGGATCGTTACTCGAACCATCAATGGGCCACCGGCTTCGGTTTTTGCGCTAATTGTCGGGCACAGCGGCGAGCGGGTGCGCAAATATTGATAAGGGAGTTTTTCTTTCTGGCAAAATTTGCGTTGTTCGCGTAGCGACAACGGCGACGTGCCGACGGTTCCGCAAACCCCGGTCGTATAATCGGTCTACTTTTGACGAAAGCGCTTCCTCTTATTTTGCTGGCTGCTACGCTCGTGGCCTACCTGAGCGTCTACGTGTCGCCCGCCACCTTTTGGCTAGCGGGCTTTTTCTCGCTGGCCATTCCCTTCTTACTGATCACCAACCTATTACTGCTTATCTTTTTTGTGATGAAGCGGCGCTGGCAGGCCGTGTTCCCCCTGGCGGCGCTGCTGGTAGGATACCCCTACCTTGAAGCCAGTATTGTTTGGCGCAACCCTCCCGAAAGCACTTCGCCCACCTTTTCGGTGCTTAGCTACAACGTGCGGGTGTTCAATATCTACGCGCACCGGCAGCGCGACACTCCCCGGCCCACCGTGGCTTGGCTTACCCAAGAAAACGCGGACGTGAAGTGTTTGCAAGAGTTTTACAACGACGACGCGTCGGCGGTGTTCAATGCGACTCATCAGTTGCAGGAGCAGGGTGCTTACCACAGCTACGTGAACCCCTCGCTCACCAATCGCATCGGTGCCCAGTTCGGGTTGGCGATCTTTAGCCGTTTTCCCATCGTAAACCGAGGTGAAGTAGGCATGCCCCGAGATTCGCTACAGTACGCGATCTTTGTTGACCTGCGCACTCCGGCTGGTCCGGTAAGGGTTTACAACGTTCACCTGCGCTCGATGAGCATCGATGAAAACGCGCTCAGCGACCAGGGGGCGTATCCTTCTATTGCGCGCAAGCTCAAGAACGGGTTCACCACCCGCGCCCATCAGGTAGACGCGCTGCTAAACCACATTCAATCCAGCCCCCACCCGGTGGTGGTGTGCGGCGACCTCAACGACCTGCCGTATAGCTATACGTATTTCTCGCTTCGTAACCAACTGGCCAGCACCTTTGAGGAGGCGGGGCGCGGCTTTGGGTTCAGTTATAACGGAAAGCTGTTTTTTTTGCGCATTGATAACCAGTTCTTTAGCGAAGCCTTGCAGGCCCACGGCTTCATTACCTACCGGGAAGTGAACTTCTCCGACCATTTTCCGGTAAAAGCCGAGTACTCGTTTCGTTAGCATCAAGTACCCGGGTTGAGCATAAAAAAAGCGGCAACTTCTTGGCAAAATGCCCCCGGTTACCTAATTTTGTCTTCCTTTTCATACGGTGAATGTAGCTCAGTTGGTTAGAGTACTGGTTTGTGGTACCAGGGGTCGCGGGTTCAAGTCCCGTCTTTCACCCACTTCTAATAAGTTAGCCGCTTCTTGACTCAAAAGAAGCGGCTTTTTTGTACCTTCGTACTACCCAAGACACCCTTGGTATTTTAGCTAAAGTAACTGCGTAAGCGTTTACCGTTTGTTGTATGCCTGCTGCTGAGTTTCTCTTGTTGCCGTTGCCCGACCAGATTCATACGCTGTATCGAGAGGGCACGTTTGTGGTTGCCATTCGCTACTATGGTTATAAGATAAACTTGTATCTGTTTCAAAACTACTACGTAGAGGTGTTTTACAACCATAAGCTGGATAAGATCGAGAAAACAGAGTTGCTCAAGACTAACCACAGCCGCGTTAAGTTCTATATCGATCAGATTTCTTTACCGCTTGACCTGCTGTAGTAGCCTTGCGCGAAGCCTGGCCTTCAGATTGACACCTTACCCCAGTTTTCGCCCGAACGAATGCGGTTGAGCTGGGTATGGGTGATGTTGAACCGCTTGGCAATGATGCTGAGCCGGGTCTTGTTGCTCTTCAACAATCGTTTAATTACCCGCACGTCCGATTCGGTGAGCTTGTAGCCCGTGCTCCGGCTTCGTAAAATCGCTGGGTTTCGGTTGTTGTGGCACCGCGATTCCTCGTCGCTCATCCACTTCAGGTTGAAACGGTGGTTGTTTTGCTTGTCATAATCGAGGTGCACCACAAATTTTTGGTCGGCCGTGGGTTGGGGCAAAAACGTCTGAGCCACCAGGCGGTGGATGTAGTGGGTTTGCGACACCTTCTTGTCGAACCGAACCATCACCGATAGGTACCCATTCACGTTGGAGCCCTTCATAATTTTGCCATTCTCCTTATCGACGGCGTAGCTTTTTACCCTCCCAACGCTAGAAACTTCGTATCTGGCGTGCGGGAGGTCCGTCGCGAAGTCTATCTGTTTCCAGACTTCGTTTCTGTACCTAGTTAAGTTCATAAATTTGAGCGAGTATTTATTGAGCGACTTGATTGTTAACTAAATGATGATGGATGGTGAGCACCTGCGGAAGTACCAGCGCATTGCCACTGTTGTCTATCGAGTGGTCAGCGCGTCGACTGCGTTCGGGATCATCCAGTTGCTGGGCAATAATTTGTTTAACCAGTTGCGGCGACCGTTGCGGATCGCGTTGTAGTACCCGGCCAACTCTAATGGCTTCGGGCGCATTTACATTGATAATGAGGGTGAGCTGTTGGTGCGCATTGGTTTCAAAAAGCAAGGCGGCCTCCTTGAGTGTATAAGGAAAATGCCCTCGTTGTCGGACCCACCGATGATAGTCTTCGGCTACCCGCGGGTGTACCAGATCATTGATTGTCTTTCGCTTCGTGTCGGAAGAGAAAACTTCGTTAGCTAGAAAAGTACGATTCAAGCGGCCCGCTGCGTCGTAGGCTTGGGGGCCAAACACCTGTTGGATTTGCTGCACCAGAACCGAATCGTTTTCCTGTAACCATTTGGCCCGCGCGTCTGCGTAATATACGGGGATTCCTAAAAATTCAAAAATTTTGCTCACGAAAGTCTTTCCGGAGCCAATGCCTCCGGTGATACCCACCCGCGGCGGCTCAGGAGCCATACCGAACCTTCAGTTTGGCGGGCCGGATGCTGATCCGGCGGGCGTACTCCGGATGCTCCTGCACCACGGGCACCAGTGTGCTGTCTCGGGCAGTGACGTCCCGCAGGTCAGCCATCACCGTGAAAAAGGTGCTATCGAGCAGGTTCTCGTTGGCCAGCGACTCCCTTACCCAAAAGTTGACTGTCACTTGATCCAATCCCAGGTAGACCGACGAATCGCCGGGGAAGTTATTGGTGGTGAGGGGCACCCTTTTTTTGAAATTAACGAACGGCGATACGTCGAAGGATACCTGCGCTTCGGGTGGAACCACCTGCACCATGGTGTTGACGTAACGAAGAGGGACCGTGGCCGCGTAACGTTCGTCGATCTCTCGCTCAGGAAGATTGACAACCAGGGTGTCGCTCGCCTGGCTCACCACCGAAGCGGGGCCGTGCAGCGTGACAAAGTTGGGGCGCAAAGCGATCGGCGAGGTGATCCAGTGGTTTTCTTCCAGGGCAACGTTGTTGCTATCTACCACCACGCGCACCTGCTTCTCCAGCACTCCGTCGATGTTGATGCGCAAAGTGTCGGTGACAATGTAGTTGAGGCGGACGTCACCCAGCACGGCTTCCACCTCCTCGGTGAGCGATTGTCCGGAAATAGCCTTCACCCGGGTGGGTTCGTCGAGCGTGATTTGCACGGGACGGCTGTTGACCAAAAGGGTCTTACGGAGCAGATGCCACCCCCCCCCACTCACTTGCACGCTGATGTTTTCGGGCAATTGGCTCAGCAGGTAGGTGCTGTCGGCAGGATACAAGAACTCAACGGGATAATCAATCCGGGTGGTGTAGTCTGTTTTGTTGAGGGCGCTAAAGAACCAAAAGGTGGTGGCGGCCAACAGGCAAAGCAGAACGATTTTTAGGTTGCCCTCCTTCGCCGACAAGCGGTTGCCTAGTCGTTGCCAAAGGGGGAGGTCTTTTTTCCTGCGTTTGCTCAATGCACTTTATGACTTAATAGCGTACTGTTTGCTAGCTTCCTGAGAAATAGATGATTTGTCGAACTTGATCTTGGCGCCGCGGTCTACGTCCAGCACCACGCTGTGGTCTTCAATGGCCACCACCTTGCCGTGCATGCCGCCGATGGTAACCACCATATCGCCCTTCTTGATGGTGTCGATGAAGCTACGCTGAGCTTTCTGCTTCTGCTGCTGCGGGCGAATCATGAAGAAGTAAAAGATGAGGGCAATTCCACCGATGAGGATGAAATTGCCGATCATGCCGCTCTGACCGGCATCGGCTTGTAGTAGAATAAAGGCTGACATAAAATTTTTCTTATTTTCTTACCGGACCGGCAATCGGTTCGCTCTTGGGGGTAACGTTGGCTTTAATGAACAAACGGGTGGTAGCGGGTTCGGTGTTGGCCGTGATGGTGACCGCTTTATTCTGTACTCCGGCCTTGCCCTGGCTGTCGAAGCGTACCTGAATTTCACCGGTTTCGCCGGGGGGCACGGGCGCCTCGGGCTTCTTGGGCACGGTGCAACCGCAGGTGGTCTGCGCATCCTGAATGATCAATGGCGTGTTGCCGGTGTTAGTGAACACAAAGGTGTGCTCCACCACGTCACCCTCAGCGATGGTGCCAAACTCGTGGGTGGTCTCGGCGAAACTGACCGTGGTGGCCAGCCCGACCGGAGCCGCTGTTTCTGCCCCTTCGGAGGGCTCGGCCAGCGATACCGCCTGGGTCTGAAGAGCGGTGCCGTTTTCTAACTGCGTGGTGCGGGCTTCCAGATCGGCCACGCGATCTTTCAGGGCGGCGTTGTTGTTGCACCCGCTGAGCCATAAGCAACCGGTGGTCATCAATCCAATGGGAATTAATCTAAAGTTCATCATCGTGTTATTTAAAGCGGCTAACGCCACGGTAAGTTACTTCTTTATCTGGTCTAACAAATTTTCTACGTCATCTAACAGTTGCTTGGCTTTCTCCTTGGCCTCGTTGATCACCTTCTCGCCGTCGGACTTTGCCACGCTTTCGGGCAAGGTGTTTTTGGTTCGAACCAGATCATTGATCAGCTCTTCCAGCTTGAAGCGATACTTTTCCAGGCGAAAGGTGACCCGATCGCGGGTGTTGATGCCCGAGTCGGGAGCGTAGAGAAAACCGACCGTCATGCCCGCGAGCGTTCCGGTGAAGAAAAGCAAAAAGCCACCTAGTTTGTTCATGTATCTAAGAGGTATGAGTTCGGGTAAATTTACGAAGGGGAATGAGTCCTTGCTAATGAAAAGAAAAAATTATCCTACATGTAGCCGTCAATTGTCCAGTAGGCCCCGCCCGCTCTTGCGAATGAGCCCCTGTTTCAGTAGTTCTTGCGACACCACGTCCAGAATACCATTGATAAACTGCCGACTCTTCTGCGTGCTATACAATTTTGATATATCTACGTACTCGTTGATGGTTACCTTTACCGGAATACTGCTAAAGTGAACCATCTCGGTGATCGCCATTTTCATAATCACATTGTCGACGCTGGCAATCCGGTCGGCTGCCCAGTTCTTAGATTTTTCGCTGATCAACTGCTCGTATTCCTCGTCGTAGCGCAACGTCTGCTCGTAAAGTTCCTCAAAAAAGGCGCGATCATCTTCCCAGTTGGGCGTAAGCGAAGCTACTTCTATGCCGTCGTCTCCCTTCTTCAACGATTTGAAGGTGCGATTCGTCAGGTTTTTAATAATTTTTTTATCTTCTTCCCAATTCACCCCGTCCTCTTCAAAAATATTGATAATCGCCGCGTGGTTCAGGGCCAAGCCGTTCACGATGTGTCGGACGATGGCCACGTCTTCGTCCGTGCTTGGTTGGGCCAGCGCCTGATAGGCTTGGTAATCGGAATCGTTTCGCACCGCCTTTAGCAACTGTCGTACCTCGGTTCGGTGTCCCTCCCAAGATAGATGTTGCTGGCGAACCGCCTCCTGCAGCGCGTCGCTGTTGCGCACGGCGGCCAGCAGCCGATTGTTGATCAAATTGGTGAGCGATTGGGTGCCACCGGACGAATCGGTGGTACTGGAGTTGATGGACTTTTTTTGTGCTTCGCGCCCCGCTTCTTGCAGCAGCGCTTCGGGCAATACCAAAAATCGCCGGTAGTAGTCGCCAATCTTCTCGGTGCGGGCCACCATCTGCTTGCGCAAAAACCGCTGGTCCTGGCCACACTGCTCCCGGTAGGTGCGCAGCGCCTGGTCCACGGTCTGCTCGATGCGGCGACCAGCATCCGCAGCCGGGATTTGTCCTTCCAGGCGGGCGGTGAGCAACGCGCTCGCTTGTTCTCGCTGCTGGGCCAGCGCTTCGCGGTCTTGCACTTCCATGCTGTTGAGATCCGGAGCGAATGACTCTTGAATGAAATCGAAAGCCAGTTCGTAGTTTGCTTGTCGGCAACGCTGGTAAGCGTACAGGTGCTGCATGGCCCTGATCCTAAGAAGTCGGCGGTTTAACATAAAAAGAACGTGCAGGTGCGTGGCTTTTAACAAAGCAAACCCTAAAAAGATTTTGAAACGCAAAGGTAATTTTTTCTGCCGTAAGTCACCGACGAAGAACCATTTAGAGAAGATGCCGTTTTAACAAAACGTGAAGGAACTCAGCTATCTCAACAAATACCTCTTCAAGTACAAGCGCCGTTTACTTCTCGGTTTGCTGTTTATCATCGTATCCAACGTGCTGGCGATCATTCCCGCCCAGATTGTACGTCGCGTCATCAATCTGGTGGAGGAGAACATCGCCCTCTATCGCATCTTTGACGGGTTTAGTCTGCAGGAGAACATCTACGCCGTCTTCGGTGGTAGCATTCTGATCTACGGCGTGGCTATTCTGGCGCTGGCCCTGCTGCGGGGTTTCTTCACCTACCTCACCCGACAGACCATCATCGTGGTGTCGCGCCTTATTGAATACGATCTGAAAAACGAGGTGTACGCGCACTACCAGTCGCTGCCGATGAGTTTCTACCGCCGCCAGAACACCGGCGACCTGATGGCGCGGATCTCCGAAGACGTGTCGCAGGTTCGGATGTACCTGGGCCCGGCGATCATGTACGGACTCAACCTGTTTACCTTGTTCCTGATCCTGATTCCGTACATGTTTTCGGTGAATGCCCGCCTCACCTTGTATACGCTGATCCCCCTGCCGTTGCTTTCCCTCAGCATCTACTACGTCAACAACATCATCAACCGCAAATCTATAGAAATACAGCGAAGTCTGTCGAGCCTTTCTACCTTTGTGCAGGAGGCGTTTTCGGGTATTCGGGTGCTCAAGGCCTTTGTGCGCGAATCGGACTCGGCCCGCACGTTCAAGCGAGAGAGCGACGACTACAAAGATAAATCAATTAGCCTGGCGCGGGTGAATGCGCTGTTCATTCCGCTCATCATGGCACTGGTGGGCCTCAGTTCGGTGATCACGGTGTTCATTGGCGGAGGCGAGGTGATTAGTGGGGCCATTTCGGCGGGCGTGATCGCCGAGTTTATTATCTACGTGAATATGCTCACCTGGCCAGTGGCTTCGTTGGGCTGGATCACCAGCATCGTGCAGCGGGCGGCTGCTTCCCAGAAACGCATCAACGAGTTTCTGGAAACCAAAACCGATATCGTGTCCGAAGCCGGGTTGGAGAAAGAGATTCGGGGCGATATCGAGCTCAAGCACGTGACGTTCGCATATCCTGATTCGGGCATCGAGGCCCTGCGCGACGTGTCGTTTAGTGTGCGGGCGGGGCAGTCGATCGCCATTGTGGGCACCACCGGTTCGGGCAAAAGCACCATTGCCAACATCATCCCCCGCCTGTACGACGTGGCCCAGGGCGAGGTGCTCATCGACGGCACCGACATTCGGCAGTATGATCTAAGCAGTTTGCGCAGCCAGATTGGTTACGTGCCGCAGGACGTGTTTTTGTTTTCCGATACCATCTTCAACAACGTGGCTTTCGGCTTCGCCAGGGAGCCGGACCCGCAGCAGGTGGAACGGGCCGCCGACATTGCCGACCTCACGGCCACCATTCAGGATTTTCCCGACGGCTTTGCCACCCGGGTAGGCGAGCGGGGCGTCACGCTGTCGGGCGGACAGAAACAGCGGGTGTCCATTGCCCGCGCCATCGCGCGTGACCCCCGAATTCTGATTCTGGACGATTCGCTGTCGGCGGTAGACACCAAAACCGAGAACACGATCTTGAACAGCCTGAAGGAGATCATGCGGGAGCGCACCACGGTGATTATCTCGCACCGGGTGTCGTCGGCCAAGCTCGCTGATAAAATCCTGGTGCTCGATGATGGGGTGATTGTGGAGCAGGGCACCAACGAATCGCTGCTGGCGCAAGGAGGGGTGTACAAATATCTGTACGACAAGCAGTTGCAGACCGAAGAGGCAGAGACTGCCCCGTCCACCACGGTGTAACAAGTGGTTTGCAAGCGTATCTAAATCTGGCGTTTTTCGTTATATTGAAGTCTAAACGACGGAAACCATGAAGAATGAACGATCTATCGAAGAGTTGCTGGCTGATATGCTGCGCAAGCAAGACCGGCAGGAAGCCTTGTTAGGAGCTTTAGTGGAGGGCCAGTCCAGAATAGTGGACGTGCAATCCAAGATGCTCGATATGCAAGAGCGAATGATGGAGACACAGAGCAGAATGATGGAGACGCAGGTCAAAATGGCGGAGTCAATCGTGCAGACCAACGAGCGACTGGACAGCCTTAACAATCGCTTCGAGCGGCTCATCGAGGTGCTCTCCAACAATTGGTTTCAGCGCATCATCGCTTTGGAGGACGAAGTGGAGGAAATCAAGCGCAAGGTGGGATGATTGACGTTCAAAAATTAATGTTTCGTTTCTCGTTATATTGAGAATCAGAAGAAGATAATCATGAAGAACCAGCGATCTATTGAAGAATTATTAGCTGACATGCTGCGTAAGCAAGACCGGCATGAGGAATTGTTGAGCGCCTTGGTGGGAGGCCAAACTAAGTTAGTAGAGGGACAAGCTAAGTTAGTAGAAGGTCAGATCAAGTTAATAGAAGCTCAATTACTGACCAATCAGCGCATCGACCACCTTGAGAATACGATGAGAGTAGGGTTTGAGCGGGTCAATGAACGGGTTGATACTATTACGGATCGCTTTGATCAGTTGATGACTATTCTGGCGGGTAACTGGTTCAAACGGATTATCGCCCTGGAGGATGATATGGAAGCAGTGAAGCGCAAGATGGGTTAAATTTTACGCTCAATAATCTTAGTTCATCTCCCTTGCAATCCCCGCTGGGTAGCCGCTATCAAAAGCCCGAATCCCACCACGAGCGGCGGCGCTGTAGTTTCAGATCGCGCAGAATAGACGACTTCACGTTCACCTGCACGTAGAACGACTGATTGCGCCCAAAAGGAACCACATCAAATTGAAAATTAAAGCAATCCAGATCACGAAACACATTGATGCTCGTTTGGGTAATTTCTTCCTGCTGAAAGTCGTAGCCCGACGTGAAACCGATTTTCCATTTGGGCGTAAGATTCAGATCGCCATTGAAAGCCAAGGATTGGGTAATTGGGTCGTTCGGATCACGACGGTTATATTGATCTTCCAGCCGAGGCCTTCCGGGAGTTTTCAAGCGTCGCCTGGGATTGTCGGTGTAGGTGATACTATAGCGCACGTTGAGGCTCCACGGAATATCAAAGTCGACGTAATCTCGTCGATTGGCGTTGATATAGTCCAAATCATCCTCCGTGATGCTCGCTTCCTCCGCCCGTTCTTCTTTTTTCTTGCGGGCTTCGGGGTTCAAATTGGTACTCAGGGCAATGTTTGCCCGGGTAAGAGTGCCGAACCGACTGGTTTCTACCGCTACCGTATCGAAGGTTGATACGCCATTCATTCTTCTTTCTAAAACTACTGGTCTACGGTCAAGAACTAACTGGTCGTAGCGAACGAAGTTATCATATATTGCTTCGTTCGCATCCGTTTCTTGCGGACGGCTAGTGTTAGGAACGTAAATGTAAGGATCCACGGTAGCCGAAGCGTTAATGCTCACTTTATTCTTAAACAACCGGGTACGGGCCGCAATGCTGATGTTAGAGAGTGCAAACGAATCGGCGATGATGTTGTAGCCAGTGCTCAGCGATAAGTTTTCAAAGATCGGCACTTTTTTGGTCGCTTCGGCATTCTCGGTGGTGTCCTTGTCGTTGCGTACCTTCAGCTCGAGGTTGTTATTCAACGAAAACCCAATGGAACCACTCTGGGCTGAAGTTGGAGCACGAAATACCGATTCGTCGAAACGCGGAGCCCGGACTACGTTTCGGTCAATACCATTAACAATATACTCTTCGTTGGCCAATCGCACCCCTTCGGTGTAGCGCTCGGCGAAGTTGGGGCTGTAGCTGAAGCTGAATGAGGGCACCAACGTGTGGCGCATAGCCTGGATTCTACCGTTGCCTTTGCCAAAGTAATAAGTGCCGTACACCCGGGTGCTAAAGCCCATGCTAGCATTCCACGAAGACGCCCGGTTGAAGCCCGCCAAGGTATCAATATCTACCAATTCGGTGGCCGGGTCATAATTATAACTAAACCGCCGGAACGACCACACTTCCTGATACTGAAACGAAGGCGAAGCGGTGATAAACTTGAGCACGTTGAAAGAGGTGGAAATAGGAATAGAGTGTTGCACTCCGGTTCTGGTCCGACTTAGAATATCGTCAAAGTTGCTGGCATTGATGGCTAGTACGCTGTCAGCTAACGAATTGGGGTCAGATAACTGGTCAAATGGGATTACCGAGCGTCCAATACGATCATTGGTAAACTCGTTACTGCCCCGCCCCTGGTACCCCACGTTGATCTTTGCAATCCAACTGCTGCTCGACTTTACCAAATTTTTGAACGGATAAATCCGGTTCATATTGATAGACACGTCTGGCAACAGTACGGTGGTCAGGCCGCTGAGCAAATTCTGGCTGTGCCGCGCGCTCGTGGTCAGGTTAAAGGGAGTATTGCGAAAAGAAGTAGAGTAAGAAACGTTTGATGTGAAACTGGTTTGCAGATTCTGCATCACGTTGGGCGAGGGATTGTTCTGGATGAAGGTGCTGGTGGCCGCGTTCACGTTGGCACTAAACCGACTCACTCCTTTCGTTTGCGGCGCGTGCCGAAAATTAAGCTTAAAATCTCGCGCCTTTCTCACGTTCTCGCTATCGGGGTCCACCACCTGCCGGTTAAACTGGAAGTTGAGCCCGCCCCGGTAGGCGTAGCGCTTATAATAATCCGAGGCCACCTGGAAACCCCAACTTCCCTTCGCGAACACGCTGGCCAGTAGCGTCAGGTTCACCCGGTCGCTGACGTCAAAGTAGTACCCAAAGTTTTGCAAAAAGAAGCCCCGGCGGCGCTCCTCGCCGTACTGCGGCGGGATGATGCCCGAATTCTGCTTGCTGGGCATGGGGAAAATGCCGAAGGGCAAACCCAGCGGGGTGGGCACATCGGCGATCACCAGGTTGAAGGGACCGGTGGCCACCAAATTGTTGGGCACCACCTTCATCTGCCGCGACCGAATGTATAAATCAGGTATTTCGCCCGGTTCGCAGTCGCAGGGCGTGTACCAGCCACGGTTAATGAACACCTCATTTTTTTCGTTTTTCTTCACCACCTCGCCGTACACGAAACCTTCGGTGGCCTCGGGTTTGGTGAGCACCCCGGTGATAAAGGCCTTGCGGGTTTTGAAATTATAGCGAATCTCCTGGGTTTGGTACTCAGTGGCGCCCTCCTTGAATATAGGTAAACCCACCACGTTGCCAGTCGAGTCTTCGCGCCCGCGGGCGGTGAGCATGTTGGTGGTCCAGTCGAGCTCGATATAATCAGCCTTGAGCGAAATCTCTCCGTAATCGACCTGGGCATTGCCGTAGAGCAGCACCCGTTTGCCGCGGGCGTCCATGAGGGTGGAGTCGTCGGCGGTATACTTGATGGTGGTTTCGATATCGCCTTGTTGCTGGGGGCGAAGCGTGTCGGCGGCCACCGCCAACGAGTCGCTCGATAGTGAGTCCAGCGCCACTTCCGGAGGGATGGTATCGTTGTCATTTAGTATGCCCAGCGAGTCGGCCGATGGCAGGGTGCCCTCGATATCCTGGGCCTGCACATTCGACGCAAGCATACATACTATAAAAAGAGTACGCACGTATGGTAAATAGTGCAAGGCTTTTTTCAGTTTTGCGGAAAAAATGTCAATTTTGGGCGAAGTTATCGTTTGTTACTCTAACAACCGAAGCAGTATGAAGAATATTATCGCGATCATTGGTTTTTCCTTTTTTTTGCTGGGCGCCACGGTCAACCCCACCGGCGTGAAGCAATACCAGGTGAAGCGCGTGGTGATTGATGCCGGGCACGGCGGGCACGACCCGGGCACCCACGGCAAAGTTTCGCGCGAGAAAGACGTCGCCCTGAGCATCGCCCTGGAGCTGGGCAGCATCCTGGAGGAATACCTGAGCGACGTGGAGGTGATCTATACCCGTTCGGACGATACTTTTATTCCGCTGGACGAACGGGCCGACATTGCCAACAAGAGCGGGGCCGACCTTTTCATTTCCATTCACGCGAATGCGTTGGCTAACAAAAAAGTGAGCGGCACCGAAACCTACGTGATGGGCACGCACAAAATAGAAAGTAACCTGGGAGTGGCCAAGCGCGAAAACTCGGTGATCCTGATGGAAGAAGATTATCACGAAAACTACGCGGGCTACGATCCTAACTCGCCCGAATCGCACATCATCTTTTCGCTGTACCAGAACGCGTATCTGGCCAATAGTCTATATTTAGCCGAAAAAATAGAAACTCAGTTTAAAACGCGCGTGGGGCGCCACAGCTTGGGAGTGAAGCAGCAGGGGTTCTTGGTGCTGTGGCGCACCTCGATGCCCAGCGTGCTGGTGGAAACCGGTTTTTTGACCAACGAAAAAGAGGAGCGCTTCCTCAACGACAAGCTGGGGCAGACGTACCTAGCTTCCGCCATCTTCCGGGCCATTCGCGACTATAAAAACGAGATTGAAGACAACATCAACTAGCGCGCCTGGTTTTATTTCCCGATTTAAGTGCGAATGGCAAACCAATTGGCAAAGAAGGCAGTATACCTAAAGGCAATTATCCATCAACTTCTCATCGCGTATTAACCCGTTTCTGTGTGAGACTATCTAAAGAACTCAAAGTAGCGCTGCTGGCCGTCGTAGCGCTGGTTATCCTGTTTTTCGGCGTCCGTTTTCTCAGGGGTTCCGAACTGCTCTCTAGCTCCAACGTCTACTACGTCGTGTATGACAACCTCGATGGACTCACCACCTCCAATCCGGTGATCATCAGCGGCCTCAAAGTGGGGCAGGTAGAGAAGATCCGGTTGATGCAAGAGCAAGAAAACCACTTGCTGGTCACCATTCGGGTCGACCAGTCGGTGCGCGTGGGCAGGTCGGCTCGGGCTATCCTGGCTTCCAGCAGCATCCTGGGCGGCGAAACCATTATTCTCGATCCCGGTGATGTCACACAGCCCCTCTCGCCGGGTGATACGCTTCAGGGATCGAAAGAGCAGACCATTGGGGAACTGGTGCAGGCCAAGGCATTGCCCATTGCCGAAAAGTTCGATTCTACCCTGGCGCGCCTCAACCAACTCATTGGCGTGAATGGCAGGGATACGATGGCCAATATCATCGGGATGCTGGTGGGCGACACCGCCACCGTGTCGCGCACCGTCGACGAGATTGCTATTGCCACCCAGCGGGCCAGCGACATGCTGCGCTACAACGAGCAACGGCTCAACACCACCATCGCCAACCTCACGTTGCTCACCAACTCGCTGAGCGACCAAGAACAAGGCCTGCCCCCGTTGCTGGCCAAGCTCAACCAAACCGTGGACAGCCTCAACAATCTGCAACTCAGCCAAACCCTAGCCAAGCTCGACCGCATTGCGCAGAATTTGGACGAGGTGACTGCCAAGATTAACGAGGGCGAGGGCACACTGGGCAAGTTTGTGAACGAAGACGAACTCTACACCAACCTCAATCGCTCGGCCCAAAACCTAGATAAACTGCTGGTGGATCTGCGCGACCGGCCGGGGCGCTACGTGCGCTTCTCGGTGTTCGGCCGAAGGGACAAAGAAAAGAATATCACCGGCGATGAGGCTGACGAAGAGGTAATTATCGAGAACAATCCTGAAAACTAACGCCGGGCCACCCTACCGTTATGAACGAAAAAGAACTGAAAGCGCTGGTAGCTTTGCTTGATGATGAGGACACCGAAGTGCTCACCCACGTAGAGGAAAAGATCATTTCGTACGGCAACACCATCATTCCCTACCTAGAGCACGAGTGGGAAAACAGCTTTAATCCCGGAGTGCAACGCCGCATTGAAGAACTCATTCATACCTTACAAATCGATGCGCTCAAAAACCGCCTGCGGACCTGGTACCAACAAGAGAACCCTGATTTGCTAGAAGGCATGTGGCTGGTTTCTACTTATCAGTATCCCGACATCAACCTGGCCACCATTCGGGAGCAACTAGAGCAAATCTACTACGAAGCCTGGCTGGAACACAAGGCCGATGGCCACCCCTTTGATCAGATCAAGATTCTGAACAGCGTTATTTTTAGTAAACTTAAGTTTAGCGCCAACACCAAGAATTTTCACGCTCCGGCCAACTCCATGATCAACCGGGTGCTGGAAACGCACAAGGGCAACCCCATTTCGCTGTGCGTGGTGTATATGCTGGTGGCCGAACGCCTCAAGCTGCCCGTGTACGGAGTGAACCTGCCGCAGTTGTTCATTTTGACCTACAAAACCGAGCAACTGCAGTTTTACATCAACGCGTTCAATCGCGGACTGATTTTCACCGAGCAGGATATCGACAGCTATCTTAAGCAACTCAAACTGTCGTCCGACGATATTTTTTATCAGCCTTGTAGTCACGTAGACATTGTGCGGCGGGTGCTGCGCAACCTGATTAACTCGTTTGAGAAGTTGGACGAGTACGAAAAAGCCTACGAGGTGCAGGAGCTGCTTGGTCTTATCTCCGACGACGCTTCAAGCGTGTAGCACTCCCTCCAGTTCCAACGCCTCAATATACCGAAAGTTCTCATCCGTGATGCTTTCGGGCAGAAACACAAATTTCTTGTCGAACACCTTGTCGCCGCGGTAGTAGCTCACCCAGAACTGGTTAACCAGCGCGAACAAATCCGTTTCAATCAACTCTAGGGGAGCTGCGCTGTGCGGCTCCAATATCTCTAGAAAGTGACGCAGAGTAGAAGTTTTCCGAGTGTCGTCGTAGCCAGTAGAATTGATGATCACGTTGGACAGTGGAAAGTCGTTCTCGTTGATGATGTACACCCGGTACTCGTAGGTGCTAGCTACGGCGATGGGCTGCCGCCCGATGGCCAGCGACACCCCCTCAACCTTCGGAAATTTAATGTCTTTTTTCATCTGTCTGTTGTTAATAAACATCATTCTGATAATTTCTTACCGGAAGCTCGTGTCGACACGAATCTTAGAAATTTATCAGAATTATCTCTAATATTCTAACCAAGTACAACCGTCTGCGAAACTAGCTTCATCTCAAACAGCGCCGTTAGATGACGGCGAAGGTTGGCTTCTACCTCCTTCATATCCTGCGTTTGCCCTAGCTCCTGCGCCATCGACGTAACCGCTCTGTCGGCAATGCCACAGGGCACAATGTGGTTGAAATAGCGCAAGTCAGTGTTCACATTCAGGGCGAAGCCGTGCATGGTCACCCAGCGGCTGGCTCTTACCCCCAGCGCGCAGATTTTTCGCGGGTGCGTCTGCCGCTCGTGGTCCAGCCACACCCCGGTGAGTCCATCAATACGCCCCGCCACCAAGCCGTAGTTGGCCAACGTACAAATCACCGCTTCTTCCAGCAACCGCAGGTAACGGTGAATATCGGTGAAAAAGTGATCCAGGTCAAGAATCGGGTAGCCCACTAACTGTCCCGGCCCGTGGTAGGTAATATCACCGCCGCGGTTGATCCGGTAGAACTGCGCTCCCAGCGCCCGCAACTCGGGTTCGCTGAGCAACAGGTGCTCTTCACGACCGCTCTTGCCTAGCGTATACACCGGAGGGTGCTGGCAAAACAATAGAAAGTTGGTGGTGGGTTGCAGTTGGTTGTGCTTTCGATTATCGACCTTCTGCTGCACCGTTTTGGCGAACAGCGCCTCCTGATAGTCCCAGGCTCGCTGATAATCGATGACCCCAAGGTGGCAGTAACGAACGGTGCGGTCGGGCTTGTCGTACATGCAGTATAAATATCGTACGACCATGATTCATCATGGTCCTGTGATTCATCATGGTCCTACGATCAATCATGATCCTACTGAGGTACGTACGATTCTAGCAAATTAACGCCAGTAGTAGAGATCGTCGCCTTCGGCACGCTAGCGGGAATGAGGTACGTATCGCCTTTTTTCAATTCATAACGCTGCCCGGCGCAGTGCAGTTCGGCCTGCCCTTCGGTGCACACGTAGATGGTGAACGAATCGCGGTTTGTATAGTCTCGCTCGAAGTCCTGCTGGTAATCCAGCCGGTAGGTTTCGAAGTAGGGACAGGCAACCAGTTGTACCGGTTCGTTGGTGCGCGGCTCATACCGGGTTTTGTAGTGGTCGTAGTGTTGATAGTCGATGGCATCAAGGGCTTGCTCCACGTGCAGCTCGCGCGGGTTACCGTCGGCATCGCGGCGGTCGAAGTCGTAGATGCGGTAGGTGACGTCGGAGGTTTGCTGAATTTCGGCCAGCAGCAGCCCCTTGCCAATGGTGTGCACCCGCCCGGCAGGCAAGAAAAACACGTCGTCGTCCTGCACCGGTTCTCGGTTGAGAACGTCCAACAGTCGGCCATCTTCAAAGGCCTGCAAATACTTTTCACGATCCAACGGTTGACTGAAGCCCGCGATGAGCGAGGAGCCGGGGTCGGCCTGCAGGATGTACCACATCTCGGTTTTTCCCGATGAGTTATGCCGCTTCTGCGCCAGCGCATCGTCGGGATGCACCTGGATGGACAAATCCTGGTGCGCATCGATAAACTTTACCAGCAGCGGAAACTCATCGCCGTGCTGTTCATAAACCCGCTCGCCGACCAGCTGCCCCTGATACTGCCGAATGAGCGATAGCAAATCTTGTCCGGCCAGCAGACCGGTGGCTACTTCGGACAAGTTGTCCGCCACGCCCGAAATTTCCCAGGTCTCCCCGCAGTTGGGCAGGTCGCCTACCGCTTTGCCGAGCACGGTTTTGATTTTTTGCCCGCCCCAGAGCTTTTCTTTGAAGATGGGAGTGAACGTCAGGGGATACAACTCAGTCATAAGTGACAATTAAATTTATTAGGTTCGTGTCGACACGAACCTCCGAAGAACAGGTTGATTATTCGGCTTTCCACACCACTTCTTCGTTCTTCTGACCTACCTGCAGCACCAGGCGGGTGGGGGCAGGCACCAACACCAGCCGGGTGAGCTGCTTGGGGTATTCGTCCACGTCCACAATCACTCCGCCGCTGGTGGCGCGGTAGGTGGTGGTGCCGTTCTGCTCCACCTTCTCGTAACCATTGGCGATGTAAGCGATCGGCAGCAACACGTCGTTGTCCGGGCACAACTCATCGTGCACGTCGGCCAGCATGTCTTCCAGGTGGTCGCCGTAGGTTTCCACCAGATCATCTTCCAAATTGTGAAGCTCCTCTTCGATCAGGTCATACTGATCGTCATTGTAGGTGAGGTGGCTGAGGGCTATTTTTTTTTCTACCAGTTGGGACAAGGCCTTATCCAGTGCGTCAACGTTCATAAAACAGAGGGTTTATTCGGGCCCTAAATTCTTAACATTTCGCCGGAGTTGCAACTATAAACGGCGTTGTATTTTGTAAATTATCCCGTACTTTTACCCACCTCGCGTACCTCACGTTAACCCAACCTACTATGGAAACCACCAGTAAAGAACGGGCGAACCAGTGGCTCAACAGCCGCGTCGTCGACGACGAAACGAAAGCCGAAATTCGGCAACTGCTCACTCCCGAGCGAGAAAACGACCTCACCGACGCCTTTTACAAGAGCCTGGAGTTTGGCACCGGAGGGTTGCGGGGCATCATGGGCGTAGGCTCTAATCGGATCAACCAATACACCATCGGGATGGCCACCCAGGGTCTCAGCAACTACCTGCTGGATACTTATCCTGACCAGGAAATCAAAGTAGCCATCGCCCACGACAGCCGCAACAACAGCCGCTACTTCGCCGAAGTGACGGCGGCGGTGTTCTCGGCCAACGGCATTCAGGTCTACTTTTTCGACGATCTGCGGCCCACCCCCGAGCTTTCTTTCGCCATCCGCACGTTGGGCTGCCAGAGCGGCGTGGTGCTCACCGCCTCGCACAACCCCAAAGAGTACAACGGCTACAAAGCCTACTGGGCCGACGGTGCCCAGCTGGTACCTCCGCACGACAAGAACGTGATTGACGAAGTGATGGACATCGAGAGCATCGACGACATCAAGTTTGAGAAAGATGACGCCAAAATTCAGGAGATTGGAGCCGACATCGACGCACAGTATCTGGACGCCCTTCAGGGCCTCAGCTTGTCGCCCGACGCTATCAAAGCGCAGCACGATCTGAAAATTGTGTTCACTCCCATTCACGGCTCGTCCATCACCCTGGTGCCGAAAGCGCTGGAGAAACTCGGCTTCACCAACGTGCACGTGGTGGCTTCGCAGGCCAAACCCGACGGCAACTTCCCCACGGTGGTGTATCCCAATCCCGAAGAAAGCGACGCGCTGAGCATCGCCCTGAAAGAAGCTAAGGAGATTGATGCCGACCTGGTGATGGGCACCGACCCCGACGCCGACCGGGTGGGCATCGCGGTGAAGAACTTACAAGGAGAATTCGAGATTCTCAACGGCAACCAAACCGGTAGCATGCTGGTCTACTACCTGCTGCTGAAGTGGCAAGAAGCCGGAAAGCTCAACGGTAAGCAGTTCGTGGCTAAAACCATCGTCACCACCGAACTTATTCGCAAGATTGCCGAGCACTTTCAGGTAGATTGCTACGACACCCTCACCGGATTTAAGTACATCGCGGCGCTCATCAAAGAGAAAGAAGGTGAACAAACCTTTATCGGGGGCGGCGAGGAAAGCTACGGTTACCTGATCGGTGACTTCGTGCGCGACAAAGACGCGGTGTCGGCCTGCGCCATGATTGCCGAGATGGCGGCTTTTGTGAAGAACCAAGACCTTCAGATGTTCGACTTTCTGCTGGATATGTACGATAAGTTCGGCCTGTACCGTGAAAAGTTGGTCTCCTTTACCAAGAAGGGAAAGAGTGGAGTGGAAGAAATCAAGCAGATGATGCGCAACCTGCGAAAAAATCCCCCGAAAACCATTCTAGGAGAGCCGGTTATCCAGGTGATCGACTACCTGGAAGGGATGGAAACCGACACCGCCACCGGCAAGCAGAAGCCCATCGAGTTTCCGGAGTCGAACGTGCTGCAGTTCATCACCGAGCAGGGCACCAAAGTATCGGCGCGCCCCTCCGGCACCGAACCCAAGATCAAATTCTACTTCAGCGTGAACGCCGCTATGGACAGCATCGAAGACTTTATTATCGAGTGGAAAAAACTAGACGAAAAGATGGACGCCATCGTGGAAGACATGGGTTTGTAGCAAGGGCAACCCCCGAAAAATTAATCTTACCTGTTTTTGCTCAACTTCCCTTCTTCTTTCCGCAATAAAACATTGGTGGCTTTTACATTTTTATACGTTTTTATGTAATTTAAGTAATATTTTCGTACTTTAGCAAGATTGCTACTCAACCAAACCCGTATGGCATACCAGGAAAAAGAAATTGAAAAGAAATATTTTTCTATTGGCGAAGTGGCCGACCAGCTGGGCATTGCGGCCTCGCAAATTCGCTTTTGGGAAGGCGAGTTTTCAATCATCAAACCTCAAAAAAATCGCAACGGAAAGCGGCAATTTACCAAGGATGATATTAATAAGATAAAAGTTGTTCATCATTTGGTCAAAAATCAGGGCTACACCCTGCAGGGAGCCAAAAATACGCTCAAAAACGGCGCTAAGGGAGCCAAAGATAAAATGGAGGTGATCGAATCGCTCCAGGAAGTTCGTGCTTTTCTGGTCGGCATGCGCCAAGAACTGGATAAATAACGTACGCTATGTCGGGGACTGCCAAGTACCAAGAAATTACCACCGTTGACGCTGCTGCTTATTACGTAGCGCTTAGCATGATTCCCTTGGTAGGAGGAGTGATCGCCCGGCAACTCATCAACCACTGTGGCTCGGCCGAAGCAATTTTCTCTGACTCTTTTCGGCATCTGGAACGCATTCCGGGCATTGGCCCCAAAATTAAGCACCACCTGAGCCAGCGTCATCGCCTGCTGGACGAAGCGCAGCGCGAGGTGGAACGCTGTGCCCACCAAGGCATTCAGGTGATCACCCTGGCCTCTTCTCAGTATCCTGAGCGCCTGCGGCATATCTACGACGCTCCCATTGTGCTTTTCTACCGGGGCAGCGCCTCGCTGGATCACCCTAAGATCATCGGCGTGGTGGGCACCCGACAGGCCACCGACTACGGACGGCGGGTCACCGAAGATCTGATCGCTTCGTTGGCCCAGCACGAAGTGCTTATCGTGAGCGGACTGGCCTACGGCATCGATATCACGGCGCACCGCGCGGCCCTGCGCGCGGGGCTACCCACCGTGGGCGTGATGGCGAGCGGACTGGACATTGTTTATCCGGCGGTGCACCGCAACGATGCGCAGCAGATGCTGGAGCAGGGCGGACTGCTCACCGAAAGTCCCCTAGGAACCAAGCCCGACGGGCCCCGCTTCCCGGCGCGGAATCGCATCATCGCGGGCCTTTCTGATGCCGTGGTGGTGGTGGAGGCCGCCGAAAAAGGCGGAGCCCTGATCACCGCCCGCCTGGCCAACGACTACGACCGCGAGGTGTTTGCAGTTCCCGGTAGTCTGCACCAAAAATACGCACGGGGGTGCCATCGTTTGATCAAAGAACACCAGGCACGACTACTTACCGATAGCGAGGATATCATCAAAATCCTCAACTGGGATTTGCCGACCAGCCAGACTGCCAAAGCACGCCGTCATCCGAGCGAAGAAGCCTTGATGGACCTGAGCGACGAAGAAAAAGTGATCGTGGGCATGCTGGCCGAACAACCCAGCGGAATGATCACCGATGATATTAGCCGCGCGTCGTGCATCACGGTGAACCAACTGGCATCGGTGCTCCTGGGTCTGGAGTTTAAGCAGATTGTGCGGGCGCTTCCGGGACGCAAGTATAAGCTAAGGTAGCTTCTTGGCTTTTAAAAACAGTGTTTGCGATGAAAAACTACTACCATATTCTGTCTCTTGACTACAGCGCTACCGCGGCGGATATCAAAGTGGCGTACCGTAGCTTGGCCAAAGCGTATCATCCCGACGTGAACGGGGGCGATCGGGCCAAGGAGGATATGTTCAAGTTGGTGGGTGAAGCCTACGAAGTGCTTTCTAATGGCAACAAAAAAGCTACCTACGATCTGTCGTTGCTGCTGCACCTAAACGGGCAAACCGCCGCTCATCAGAGCACCACCTGGGATATCCGCCGCCACGCGCAGCGCCGCCGGTACTATTATCCCCGGTACTATCATCCGGTGGTATACTCAAAACAAACCCAGTGGGCAATGGCGGCCCTGCTGCTGATTATTGCGGCGGCGGTGCTGTTTGTGCCCCTTTCGCTCACCCGCTATTCTTCCGAGTATCACTACGACAAAGGCTTAGCCTACTTTCAGGATGGTCAGTACTATGCCGCCCTCAATAGCCTGGACCGGTCCGTGATTGACTTTGGCACCAAGGACGTGGAAGCTTGTCTGCTGGCCGGCAATATCCTAATGAACAAGTACGGACAGTACAACTACGCTATCGAGTACGCCGACAAAGGACTGGAACGCGCATCGTCCCGCGGCGAGCGGGTGCAACTGCTCTATCTGAAAGGGCAGTGCTTGCAGAAGAGCGCCGACTATCACCCGGCCATTGCGGCGTTTGAGCAAGCGCTGGAGCAGTGGCCCGAGTACGATAGCCTGCACTACGCGATCGGAGAGATTTACGCTTTCCGCTTAGACGAATACGCGCTAGGGTTGCAGCAGTTTGAGCGCTTGCTGACCGTTAACCAAAACTTTCGGCAGGGATTTTACGGGCAGGCTTACTGTCACTACAAACTGAAAGATTATTCTCAGGCGCTGGCGGAGGTCAATAAGTTTCTGGAAACCGGGCCTTCGGCCGGAGGGGCCTATCTGCTGAAAGGTAAGATACTAAACCAACTGGGGCAGTCAGATGAAGCCTGCGACTGGTGGACGAAAGCCCAACGGATGAACTACGGCGAAGCCGAAAATTTGCTGAAGCGATACTGCCGTGGCACCGAAGAAATTACGTTAGAATAAGTTGCCCCATCGTGGGTAGCAACTACGGCTTTTCGCTATTTCAGGGCAGTCTTGCGGTTGCAAACTTCGCGAATCACTTCGTAAGCCTTCAGATCACCGAGTTCGCCCGCTTTGCTCAGATCCAAGCACCCTTCCTGTAACAAACCGCGCTCGATCTTGATTACGCCGCGCAGGTAGAAAGCATCCTTGCCCTTGGGGTTGAGCTCGATGATCTTGGTGAAGTCGTTGATGGCATCCTTGTAAGCCTCTAACTCCCGACGGGCTTGCCCCCGGTGGTAGTAAGCCTCTACCAAATTGGGGTTAAACGAGATAGCGGCTCCGTAGTCTTCAATGGCCCCGTAGTAGTCCTGCAAGCCCGACTTCACGTTGCCCCGCTCGTAGTAAGCGTCGGCGTATTCCGGATTGATCTCCAGCACCGTATTATAGTCCTTCATGGCCCCGTGCATATCCTCAAAGATCATTTTGGTCTTGCCGCGAAAGTAGTGAGCCTGTAGGTTGAGTGAATCTTCCTCAATGGCTTTGTTGAACTTCATGATGGCCTCCTTGTACATTCCTTCCTCAAAAAGCTCTCTTCCGGTTTTAACCGACGATTGGGCAAATAAGGCGGACGAATGTAGAGCGACCGACAAGAATGTAATGGTTGCAAAACGGGTCATAGGTGTTTGTCTTTATTATAAAAAATAGCTAATAAGTACAAATAACCACAACAATTGGCAATCTTACTAACGTTTGGATCAACCAGGGGTGTACCAATTGAAGCCAAGTGACAAGCAGCGCGGAAAAATAAGTAAAGGAGTGATTTATCCTACGTGCCTGTCGGCCCAATTGATCCCTTTTTTGAGTAAGGCGAGCGTTTGGGCTTCAGCAGTACCGGGGGGAGGGTCATGCGCGTATTCCCAGGCGGCAAAGGGAGGAAGACTCATCAGGATGGACTCGATGCGTCCATTGGTGTCCAGGCCAAATTTGGTACCCTTGTCGTGAACCAAATTGAACTCTACGTATCTGCCCCGCCGGATAAGCTGCCACGATTTTTCGGCCTCTCCGTACGGTAGATCGCGGTTTTTCTGCATTAGATGGGTGTGGATAGGTACGAACGCTGCGCCCACCTCTTGCACAAAAGCAAACAGGTTTTCCAGACTGACCGCTTCGGTGGCGGACAAACGATCAAAAAAAATGCCGCCAATGCCGCGCGTTTCGTGGCGGTGTTTGATGTAGAAATAGTCGTCGGCCCAGGCCTTGAAGCGGGGATAATACTCAGCGGAATAACGTTCACATACGCGCTTTAGGGCCTGATGAAAGAAACGGGCGTCTTCTTCGTCTACGTAGTGGGGAGTGAGGTCAATGCCACCCCCAAACCAGGCCACCCCGTTGCTCATCTCAAAGTAGCGTACGTTCATGTGAATAATGGGCACTTGAGGACTGCGCGGATGCATTACAATGGACACTCCGGTGGCGTAAAACTCTGCTTCCTCCAGTTGAAGCGCCGTCAGGATGGAAGCGGGGGTAGGGCCATGAACCGCCGAGAAGTTGACGCCTCCCTTTTCTATCACCCGTCCGTTGGTGATCACCCGGGCCCGGCCGCCTCCCCCGCCGGGGCGTTCCCAGGCATCCTCACAAAAGGTGCCGCTGCCGTCGGCCTCTTCCAGAGAAGAACAGATGCGGTCTTGCAATCCGCTGAACCAGGTGGCGACGGTTTCTTTGAACATAATAGGGGCTGGTAACGACTAGTTGGTGCGTGCGGTAGAATCGTTCGCTTGAGATACGGGTTCCGCCACCAGGGGGTTGCCAATCATGATATCATCAAGCACAATTCCGTGAGAGTGAGTTCCAGAACCGCTTGCTTGCCGGTCGCCCAGCTGCTGAAAGCGGATCACGAAGCGTTCGGAATAGCGCTGCTTGGTTTCGGCAGTTAACGAATCAAGGGATAGCTTAACCGCTACGTATTCTCCGGGACGAGGGTACTCAAAACTGTACGCTTTCTTAAACGACTGCCCCCCGTTGTCACTAAGCCAGATACCGTCTTCCGGATCGGCTTGGTCGTGTTTGCTGTACAACCAAAAGCTGAGCTCCAACGCTGATTGACGCGTCAGGTTCAGGCACACATCCAGAGCGCTCACCGTAGGATACCCGTTGGTGAGTTTGCCCAGCAGCAACGCCCGCTCGCCGGTATGGCTCAACGAGTCGATCAAACTGGTTGTCGCATCGGGTAGCACCGTCGTGGCCGGAGCCGTCGTGGTCAAATCGCCGTGCCGCCAGTAAGAGCCTAACGAATCTGACTCAAAGGTTTCGGTGAATGGCAAAGCATTGTGGTAAACGACCTCCGGTTCCCTCACCCGAATATCGTCCAGATAGAAGCCATCGCTGTTGGTGCGGGTACCCTCAAAGTCGTCGTCGTCGTGCTGCTGAAACCGAATCACGAAGCGGGCGGTGAGTCGGCGTTGGTGGGCGGTGGCTAACCGCCGGATATCAAGAGCGTACCGCCCAAAAACGTGATCGCCCCAGCGGTCGCCGTCAAAAGCGTTCACCTTAACAAAGTTAGCGCCCCCATCATCACTGAAATATATTCCGTCCTGCGAATGCGTCTCGTCGTAGTGATCACGCAACCAGAACGTCAGTTCCGGATTTTGCGCGTGTTGTAGGTTCAAGTGCAAGTCTAGGGCGTTGGTCACGTAGCATTTGTCGGCCCGGCTTCCCAGGCGGACGGCCTGGCCCTGAAGACTGTCCACGAAGACAACCTCTGCTACGCCGCTGGGTTTCACCTCCGTGACCAGATCGGCATAGTGGGGGGTGGCCCAACGCCAGCAGGAACGCAACGAGAGTCCTTCAAAATCTTCCGCAAACGGAAGCGATGCGTAGGTTTCAGTCTGAGGAACAACCCGAACGTCGTCTAGGAAGTATCCGTCGCTGGTGAAGCGGCTTCCCGAAAAGTCGTCGTCGTCGTGCTGCTGAAACCGAATCACGAAGCGGTCGGTGAGCGACAAGCCTACTTTGCGCGCGAGCTCGTCGACCGACAACGGTGGCAGTTGGCCAAACTGCCCGGCTTTCCAACCGTCGAAGTCAAAATCAAGTACTTTCACGAATCGCTGACCCCCGTCGCTGCTAAAGAAAAGGCCGTCGAGCGGGTGGGTTTCGTCGTAGTTGTTCAGTATTTTAAAACTTAGAGCGGCGTCTTGCTGCCCCAATAGATTCAGGCGAAGGTCTAGCGCGTTGGTGTTCCACTGCTTGTCCACCGTGCTGCCCAGCCGCACCAAGTGTCGTTGCACGGAATCATCGGACAAAAACACGCCTACCCAACCGCTGGGGCTGATGGCCACTTCGGAAGTATTTTTGGAGCCGCTGCTGGAATTGCCTACCGACCAGTAGGGCGAGAACGCCCCCTCCTCAAAATCGTCCGAGAAGGGTAACGGCGCGTAATCAGCGGGCACGGTCTGCACGATCACGTCGTCCAGATAGAGTCCGTCGCTAAAATCGGCCCCGCCCGTGAAATCGTGATCGCCGTACTGCTGAAACCGAATCACAAACTGGTCAGACAGCTTCATGCCGTGCTGGGCGGCTAGTGTTTTTAGGTTGAGGGGCGGGAGTGGCCCCCCGGCAGCGTCCCAGGCATCGAACGCAA
Organism: Cyclobacteriaceae bacterium; assembly: GCA_965217305.1. Taxonomy (GTDB): domain Bacteria; phylum Bacteroidota; class Bacteroidia; order Cytophagales; family Cyclobacteriaceae; genus Tunicatimonas. The sequence goes on along the minus strand of CBDCHN010000011.1, from coordinate 414,946 downwards.
AGCCAAAGACCTTAACAAAATCCCGCCCGTTATCGCTGAGGTAGATGCCGTCCTGCGCGTGGGGATTATCGTGCTGATGCGCCAGTGACACCCGGAGCTCAACGTCGGCGTAGGTAGAGAGATCCAGCGTTAGGTCCAGCTTGTTAAGGGCGTAATCGCCATCGGTGCTCTTGCCCAAGCGGGCGGCGTACTGTCCCTGAAGCGTAGCACTGGGAAACACTTCCACCACCCCATTCTGCCGGGCCGGATGCAACTGCCAATCCGACCGAAAGGCTCCTGCTTCAAAGTCATCGTGGAAAACGACGGTGGGCTGGCCTAGGGCCACCGTGCTTACCGTGGTAAGGCCCAGAGCAACAATGATAAAAAATGGTTGCATAAGGTACATTCTCTTTGCTAAAGATGTAACTTTTATCTCATTTATCAAAAAAATGCAAATAATAAACTTAAGAAGGGTAAATAGAATAGGGTATAGCCTAAAAAGGATACCCAATTCCGATGTAAGGTCGGCCGTTGATAATCTCTTGCCACACTCCGAATTTCTGACTAATCCACCGTTCGCCCACGTCACGAGCAGGATCATAAACTTTTACACCGTAATCGAGGCGAAAGATAAGAAAAGAAAAGTCAAACCGAAGGCCAATGCCCGATCCGATCGCAATTTGATCCCAGAAGGTATCGAGGCCAAAGGCGGCGCCGGGACGCAGTTCGTCGGTCGCAGGGTCGGGGGGAAGGTCTTGCAAGCGCCATACGTTACCGGCGTCCACGAAGAAGGCGCCATTTACAAAGCCAAACAGTTTGCTGCGCAGCTCGACGCTGGTTTCGAGCAGCACTTCGCCGGGTTGCTCAACTTCATACTCGAAGTAGCCTTCGCCGTTGGTCTCGGGAGGGCGAGCGCCCCCCGGACCTAAGCGGCGGGGGCGCCAACCCCGGATACTGTTGCTCCCTCCCGCAAAAAAGTACTTTTCGTAGGGCAAAGCCAGCGAATCAGTTCCGTAGGGAATCGCCACTGCCGCATTGAAACGATAGGCCAAGGTGTTGTCGCGTCCCACACTGATGTATTGCCGAAAATCGGTGTTTAGTTTGATATATTTAAAGTATTCTAAGTTCGCCTCTTCCAACAATTGGGTGCCAAGGAAATTAAGAATGGTGCCACCGGCCTCGGCGTATAGCTTCAAGTACGTAGGGGCACCTACCGCACCCTCGACCAACTGACTGCTGCCGTAGTCGTTGAAGTTGAATATGGTCGTGAAATTCATGCTCGACACAAAAGAAGGCTCAAACGACCGGTTAAGAGCAAAACCATAGATCAGTAAACTGCTATCCAGCTTGGCCTGAAACGATTCCGACTGAATCTTTGAATCGATGAAGTTGATGTCGATGGGGGTAAAGCTGTAGAGGACGCGCTGTCCCTTTTGCCAGTTGTAGGAAAGAGTAGTTTTGAAATTCTCGCGAATAAACTCCGGGCGGTTGGTGAAACTATAGCCGGTTTGCACCCGGGTCTTGGGGTTTAGCCGCCCCAGTCGTGATTTTAGCAGGGTAGGCAGCGGAAAGACAAACTGCGGAAAGGTAAGCGCTAGGTTGCCTCCCATTTCTACGCTTTTATACGCGCCCACCCCTCCGACCTCGGTAACAGGGGGCACGCCCTCGATGCCCGCCCGCCCGCTGATCTCAAGAATTTCCAAGCCCCCGAAAACGTTTTTCACCTGGAGTGAGGCATTGATAAACGGACCGGGAATTCCCTGACTCACGTTGAGGCCGATTTCGTTGGCCGTCTGGAATTTCTTAAGCGGGCTGGCGTAGATGTTGGCGATGAACTGTCCGCCGGAGGTATCGTAGTTGATGTTGATGAACTTGAAGGTGTTCAGGTTTGAAAGTTGCCGCTGGGTTTCCAGGGTGGCGTCTCGGGAGTAGAGACTGTCGGGATACAGAAAGATGCGTCGATCAAGAATTTTCTTGTAATATTGGTAATTGTAGTAGCGGTAGGTGATGTTGTTATAAGCGCCGGTCTGCCGTTCGCCCACTCCGGGCATATCCGCGTCGGTGGTGAAGATAACGGAATCTATTCTGAACGCCTTGTGATAGCCCCGTTTGGCGGGCACTTTGATATTGGCATATACCTTCACCTCGCGATTGCCCACGGTAGAGTCTACGCTAAAGTCTACGTACTGCCGACTGAAATCGTAATACCCCTGGTCCTTAAGAAGGTTCTCGATGCGCTCGCGCTCCTGGCCAAACTTGTCTTGATCATACACTTGCCCCTTCTGAATCACGCGCTCGTCCGCATCTTTTTCGATGAGCGAAAGAAGTGCCTTGTCATCACTTCGATAAACCACCGTATCGATGCGATAGGGAATCTGCTCCTGAACGGTGTATATCGAGGTGATTTTTTTTCCGTCTGTTGCCACATCGTGCGCCACGGTGCCGTTGAAGTATCCCTTGGTATGCAGGTAACTTTCCATCTGCGCCCGCGTGGTTTCGGCCAGACTACTGTCGTAGATGGCCAGCGGTTCGCCCCAGCGCATGAGCAGGTTACCCTCCTTGAGATCACGCTCAATTTTAGAAATTTTCTTTTCTTTTTTCCGAGCCAGCCGCTTCACTTTGTTGGTCTTCTCCTCGGCTCGAGCGGCCTCAATTTTTTGATCGTACTTCTGGGTGACCTCCTTTTTTTCCTGCTGAAGCTCCCCTTTGTCGTAGCGCTTCAGGCCCATCTGATAAAGCTGCACGAACGGGTACACCGGCAGCAGCGGCAAACTGCTGTTGGGTTCTTGCCGATAAAAATTATCAAGAGCGCCTTCATCAACCTTGTTGGCGCCCTTGATATCTTGTTCGTGCAACAGATACTCTCCTTCGCCTAGGTAACGGGTACCCACGCACCCCACCGTGCTAACAATAATGAAAAAAACCGAAAATTGGCGTATAATCGCTCTAGTACTCACGCTGTAGGGTGTTAATTAGGTTGCTTATGATTAGTAGAAAAACGGCGAAGCTGATCAAATCGCTTCATCAAAAGAAGTACCGTCACCGGCACGGATTGTTTTTGGTAGAAGGGGCAAAAAGCGTACTGGAATTGCTCGCATCGCCTTTTAAAGTAGAAACGCTGGCGGCCACCGAACTGTTTTTGCGAGCACACCACGAATTGCTGTTGCAACGGGCAAATGACTTTGCCGTGGCAGAATTGAGCGAACCCGCTTTGTCGTCGTTGAGTTCCTTCAAAAACAATCAAAGCGCTCTGGCGGTGGTGGCTATTCCGGCGGTAACGGCCCAGTTGCCTTCGGACGGTGCTTACGCGCTGGCTTTGGACGACCTGAGCGACCCGGGCAACCTGGGCACCATCCTGCGCATCGCCGACTGGTACGGCATCCGCCAAATTGTGGGCTCGCCCGCCACCACCGACGCCTACGCGCCTAAGGTGATCAGCGCCAGCATGGGCTCCTTTTTGCGGGTATCGGTGGCGTATACCGATCTGGAGGATTATCTGCAACAAGCAACCGGGCCGGTCTACGGGGCCGCGCTCGACCGGGGAGTCAGTGTGCACGATTTTGCTCCGCCCCGCCCGGGGGGAATCATCGTGCTGGGCAACGAGTCGGTGGGGATTCACGCGGCGCTGGAGCCCAGCATCAGCCAGTATTTACACATTCCGCGCTACGGGGGGGCCGAATCGCTGAACGTGGGCGTGGCCACGGCAATTATATGCGACAACCTCAGGCGGCGGCATCCTGGCTAGCTTCCTCCATCATTGCTTCGGCGGTTTCTTCACCCAGGTAACCATCAATGACGTAGTGGGCTACATAGAGCAGGGGCGTGGCCGCCAGCGCCACCACAAACTTATAGGTGTAGTTGACGATGCCCACCGCGATTACTTGTTCTATCGGCCAGTTGCCAAACACGTAAAAGGCGATGAACAGCACCACGTAGCTATCAATCAGTTGTGACACCAGGGTGGAACCGGTGGCGCGAAGCCAAATTTTGCCTTTTCCGGTAAGGCGCCGCAGCCGGTGAAACACTACCACGTCCAACAACTGCCCCACCACGAAGGCCACCAGCGAGCCGATGATGATTCCGAGCCCCTGCCGGTATACTTTATCAAAGGCAAAGTTGATATCAAAGGGCTGACCGTCGGCATCCTGGCGGTTTATCTGTAGCCAGAAGTCGGCGGGCGACAGCTCGGTCACCGCATAGATTACCACGAACACGTAGCTGATGCAAGCCACCGTGAAAAAGCTGATCAGCCGCACCCCGCGCTTGCCGTAGTACTCGTTGATGATGTCGGTGGTGATGAACACCACCGGCCAGATCACCACCCCCGCCGCCAGGTTAAAGTCCAGCACAAAGTCGCCCAGCAGCGGAATCTGGGCGGGCGGCAGCCCTAGGGTGCCCTCGAGCGAAAATATTTTAACCCCAATGAGTTCGGCTACGATTGCGTTAGTCAGAAAGATGCCGCTCAGAATGATAAACAAGGTGTTTTTGCGGTGCGCTAACGGAGAAGCCATTGAGGGTTGGGTACGTTAGTCGGCGATGGGGTAATCGTGCCCCTCCCGGGCCAGTTGGGTGCGGGGAAACACCGCCTGCGCTTCGGCTAGCAGCGGATTCAGATCGCGGTAACGGCTAGAGTAGTGACCAATGAGCAGCTGCCCCACCTGGGCCTCCCGGGCCAGCGTAGCGGCCTGCACGGTGGTGCTGTGGTAGCGCGCCGCCGCCAGTTCGGCCTCCGCGTGCATAAAGGTGGCCTCGTGATACAGCAGGTCCACTTCCCGAACCGCATCGGCCAGCGAGGCCTGGTAGCGCGTGTCGGCGCAGTAGGCGTACGAGCGGCTCCGGCGCGGCGGCAGCGTCAGGTCCTCGTTGCGGTGACGCAGGGTGCCGTCGGAGTGGTGCAGGTCTTTTCCTTCTTTGAGGGCCAGAAAATCAGCCACCGAAAGGTCGTCTGAAAGCTTTTCCTTGTCGATGCGGCGGGGCTTGGTAGGCTCCCGAAACAAAAAGCCCGAGCAAGGGATGCGGTGGTCCATCGGCAAGGTGCTTACCCGCAGCGAAGGCCCGTCGTAGATGCATTCCGAGGCGTCGGCTTGCAGGGCGGTGAAGTGCGTGGGGTACTTGAGCACCGTGTGCGACTGCCGCAGTTGCACCCGAATGACGTCGGCCAGGCCGGGCGGACCGAAAATAAATAGGTCTTCGGTGCGCCCGCTCAGGCTAAAGGTGTTGAGCAGGCCGATGAGTCCGTAGAAGTGGTCGCCGTGCAGGTGGCTAATGAAGATGTGGGTGATTTTGCTCGGCTTGGTTCGGTAGCGGATGAGCTGCATCTGGCAACCTTCGCCGCAGTCGATCAGGCAGTGAAAGTTTTCTACGGTGAGCAGTTGACTGGTGGGGTGCCGCCCGAAGGCCGGAGTAGCCGAGTTTGCGCCTAGTATTTTTAGTTGAAAAGCCAACGATCAATCTGCGCCCTCTTTCTGGTCAGAGTCGCCGCTGCCCAGGTCTTGCTCAATCTGGTTGAGGAACACCGTATCGACTGCCTCTTCGGTGGTGGGCACGATAGAAAGCACGCTGTCTAGCTGAGATATCTTGAGCAACTTCATCACGTGGTCGTTCAGGGCAGCCATCACAAAGGTGCCGCCGTCTTCGCGAAAAATGCGGTTGCCCACCAGCAGGGCACTTAGCCCGGAAGAGTCGGTGTACTTCACCTGCCCCATGTTCAAGATCAAGTTGCGGGTGCCCTCGGCGTGCATGGTGATCAACTCTGACTTGAGCTCGGGGGCTACGGAAGCGTCGAGCTTGTCTTCTTCAAGGCCCACCAGGGTATACTGTTCTTTTTTGTCTATGGAATACTTCATGCGCGAAGTGCGATTAGGAATGATTGATAACTAAAAACTATAAGGCGTTTAATATGTTTCGCTCGATGCGTTGCGATAGGTTAGGGGTTTCTTCTCGGGCGAAAGGCATGGCCAGCAGCTGCTCGTAAAGCTCCACGTAGCGGTCAGAGATGCTATCAACTACCTCGTCGGTCATTTCGGGCACGTTTTGCCCGTCTAACCCCTGAAAACCCGCGCCAATGAGCCACTGTCGCAGAAACTCTTTAGACAGTTGCTTCTGCGGCTCACCCCGCTCCTGCCGTTTGGCAAAGCCGTCGGCGTAGCAATAACGCGAGGAGTCGGGCGTATGAATCTCGTCGATGAGGTGGATCTTGTCCTCTAGCTTACCAAATTCGTACTTGGTGTCTACCAGGATCAGCCCGCGGTCCCGCGCCAGTTGGGTGCCGCGCGCGTAGAGCTGGCGCGTGAGTTGCTCCAGCCGCTGGTAATCTTCTTCGGAAGCCAGGCCCTGCGCCAGAATTTGCTCACGCGAAATGTCTTCGTCGTGCCCCTCGCGGGCCTTGATGGTGGGCGTGATGATGGGTTCGGGCAGCGGATCGTTTTCCCGCAAGCCTTCGGGCAGCGTCACTCCGCACAGGGTACGTCCTCCGGCCCGGTACACGCGCCAACTGTGCCCCGCCAAGTAGCCACGGATCACCATCTCGATGGGGAAGGGGTCGCAGACCAGTCCGATCATCACGTTGGGGTCGGGCACGCTGGTAACCCAGTTGGGCACGATGTCAGCGGTGGAAATAAGGGAGTGGTTAGCAATTTGGTTAAGTACCTGTCCCTTAAAAGGAATCGCCCGCGGCAGAATCACGTCGAAGGCGGATACCCGGTCGGTGGTCACCATCACCATCTGCTGGTTCAGAAAATACACGTCCCGTACCTTGCCTCGGTAGAAGCGGGTTTGGTTAGGGAGCGTAAAGTTAGTTTCTAGAACGGTGTTCATGGAGGCGCAAATTTAGTGATACCAAAGACAAATAACTAATGCGGGTTTGCCATCGCCAAAAAACGACCTTGTGGTGTGCGAAACCCAGCTAGCCCAAGGCAATAGGTTTTGCAGTTGGATAAAAAAAGGAAGTTTACCATATTACCAATGCACAAGCGACCCATAACATAGAACCTTTCAACCCTGAACCCAGCCGTGATTTCAATTCTTCCGCTCCTTGCTTTATCCTTGCTTCGCGCTTGGTTTCTGACGGAGGCACCCGTTGCCCCGCCAGCCGCACCCAACATACTGTTTATTGCCGTGGATGATCTTCGTCCCGAACTCAATGTATACGGTGCCTCACATATTCACTCTCCGGCCATTGATAAACTAGCCTCCGAGAGTTTGGTCTTCACGCGGGCCTTTTGCAACGTGCCGGTGTGCGGAGCCTCGCGGGCCAGCTTGCTGTCGGGAGTGCGGCCCGGCCTGCACCGCTTTGTGGGCTACGACACTTACCTGGAGCAAGACTACCCCGGCGTGACCTCGCTGCCGCAGCACTTTAAGAATAACAACTACACCACCATCTCGAACGGTAAAATTTATCACCACGCCGACGACGACCGGGAAGCTTGGCACGAAGTGTGGCGTCCGGCCCAAGCGTCGGGTTCCTCCTGGCGAAATTATTTGGCCGAAGAAAATATCACGCTGAACCAGGGAAAAAGTCGAGGCTACCCCTACGAAAACGTCGACGTGCCCGACACGGCCTATTTTGACGGGCAGATCGCCCAAAAATCTATCGCGGACCTGAAAAAGCTGAAGCAGGCCGGAGAACCATTCTTCCTGGCGGTTGGCTTTCTGAAACCTCACCTGCCCTTTAACGCCCCCCGCAAGTACTGGGACTTGTACGATCCTGCCACCATTTCGCTGCCGGAGAACTACCGGCAACCGGCCAGCACGCCTCGGGAGGCTTTTCATAACTTCGGGGAGCTACGCAGTTACGCGGGCATCCCCCCCGAGGGACCGGTGAGCGACGAGATGGCCCACCACCTGATCCGGGGCTACTACGCCTGCGTGAGCTACACCGACGCCCAGATCGGCAAGCTGCTTACTGCGCTTGAAGAACTAGAGCTCGATAAAAATACCATTGTGGTGCTGTGGGGCGACCACGGCTGGAACTTGGGCGACCATCAATTGTGGTGCAAGCACTGTAATTTTGCCTCTTCGCTAAAGGTGCCGCTCATGGTGAAAGCGCCGGGAAAATCAGCAAAGCGCATCGACGCCATCACCGAATACATTGATATTTATCCCAGTCTGAGCGAACTGGCGGGTCTGTCGCTGCCTGCGCACCTAGATGGAGAGAGCTTTGTCCCCCTCATTGAGGGGCAGGCCACCCCCGACGATTTTGCCATCGCGAAGTATCACGACGGAGTCACGGTGGTGCGGGGTGATTTGTACTATACCGAATACATCGATAAACAAGGAGCGGCCCAGGCGCGGATGCTGTTCGACCACGCCACCGACCCGCTGGAGCTGCGCAACCTGGCCGAGAAGCCGGAATACCGATCCACCTGCCAGGAGCTGAGTCAACTGCTGCGCGACCGCTGGGGGGATGACTTTTTTACCGACCGAAGGGTGAAGCAATGAAACTTACCACTGACGTATTTCTGGAGCGCGCGGCCCACTGGTCAGTGCTCGACGTGCGTTCGCCCGGCGAATATGCCGCCGGTCACCTGCCGGGAGCGCACTGCTTTCCCCTCTTTGATGATCGCGAGCGGGCGCAGGTGGGTACCACCTATAAGCAGATCGGCTCGCACGAAGCGCTGCTGGTGGGGCTGGAGCTGGTCGGTCCCAAGATGCGCAGCTTGGTGGAGCGGGCGCGTCACCTGGCCCCCGCCAAGGAGGTGCTGGTGCACTGCTGGCGGGGCGGCCTGCGCAGCGAGAGTGTAGCCTGGTTGCTCACCACCGCCGGATTCACGGCCCACACCCTGGAGGGCGGCTACAAGGCCTACCGCAACCACGCGCTGGCGAGCTTCCGGAGTATTCCGCCGCTGATGGTGCTGGGCGGGGCTACGGGTAGCGGAAAAACCGCCGTCTTGCGGGCTCTGCAAGCGCGGGGCGAGCAGGTAATTGACCTGGAAGCCTTGGCCCGTCACCGGGGGTCGGCCTTCGGAGGCATCGGGCAGGGAGAACAACCTACCACCGAGCAGTTTCAGAACGACCTGCACCACGTCTGGCAACAGCTTGACCCCACCGCCCGGGTGTGGATCGAGGATGAGTCGTTCAGCATTGGGCAGGTGAAGCTTCCGCTCGAGCTCTGGAACGTAATGAAGGCGCGTCCGCTGGTGGTGCTGGAGGTGCCCCGCGCCGCGCGCATTCAGCGATTGGTGCAGGAGTACGGTTCGCTCGATCGGCTGGAGCTGGAGCGGGCGGTGGTGACCATCCAGAAGCGGTTGGGGGGACTGCGCACCCAGCAGACGCTGCAAGCCCTTACCGACGGGCAATGGGCCGAGGCCGCGGGGTATCTTCTGGCTTATTACGACAAAAGCTACGAACGATGCCTAAAGAAATCGCACCACGGTCCGCTGGTTCGCGTATCCACCTCGGTAGGCGACGCCGACCGAAATGCGGATCTGATTTTAGAAACAGTCAACGATTTTTCGACCACCGAAACCAAGGGTACTTCCCCCATCTATGAATAACGTTCGTCTCACGCAGTACAGCCACGGGGCCGGTTGCGGCTGCAAGATCTCCCCGAAAGTGCTGGAAGAAATTCTAGCCAACGACACCACCCCCTTTCGGGATGAGCGGCTGCTGGTGGGCAACCACACCAAAGACGACGCGGCGGTCTATGACCTGGGCAACGGCGAGGCGGTGATCAGCACCACCGACTTCTTCATGCCCATCGTGGACGATCCCTTCGACTTCGGGCAGATTGCCTCGGTAAACGCCATCAGCGACGTGTACGCGATGGGCGGTGAGCCGCTGGTGGCCATCGCCATTCTGGGGTGGCCCATTAATCAGCTTCCCGCGGCAGTGGCGCAACGGGTGCTGCAGGGGAGTCGGGCCGCCTGCGCCCGCGCTCACATCATGCTGGGCGGCGGGCACAGCATCGACGCTCCCGAACCCATTTTCGGACTGGCCGTGACGGGCCGGGTGCCCATCAAGCACCTGAAGCGTAACGACCAGGCCACGGCGGGTTGCCAGTTATTTCTGACCAAACCGCTGGGCGTGGGCATCCTGACCACCGCCCAGAAGAAGGGGCTGGTGCGAGAAGAAGACCTGGAGCTGGCCCGACAGAGCATGCTGCAACTCAACGACGCGGGCGTGAAGTTTGGAACACTGTCGTACGTGACCGCCATGACCGACGTGACCGGCTTCGGGCTGCTGGGCCATTTGAGCGAGGTGTGCGCGGGCAGCGGGGTGAGTGCGGTTATCCACGCCGACCGGGTGCCCCGCCTGCCAGTAGTGGATGACTACATCGCGCAGAATAGCATTCCGGGCGGCACACACCGCAACTGGGACAGCTACGGTCACCAGATCAGCGAGCTTACCGAGGCGCAGAAAGCCCTGCTGTGTGACCCACAGACCAGCGGCGGTTTGCTGGTGGCGGTGGAGGCGGAGTGGGCCGAGGCGTTCGTGAAGTATGCCCGTGAATTAGGACTAGAATTAGCGTCGTTTGGCGAAACCGTAACCCGGCAGGAGAAATTAGTGGTGGTAGAATGAATTTCAGCTGATCTATGATTAATCTCCAACCAGTGCCGCCCGCCAAGATTGGCATCATCAACGTATCGGACCGGGCCAGCCGGGGCGAGTACGCCGACTTGCCGGGGCAGGCCATCGTGGAAACCCTCAACGCCTACCTCACTTCTCCCTGGGAGCCAGTGTACGCGGTAGTTCCCGACGAGCAAGACCAGTTGGAAGCCACCATGAAGCGTATGGCCGACCGGGACGGTTGTTGCCTGATCATCACCTCGGGAGGCACCGGCCCGGCCCGGCGCGACGTGACGCCCGAAGCCACGGAGGCAGTGTGCCAGAAGCTGCTACCGGGTTTTGGCGAACGCATGCGGCAGGTGAGCTTGCAGTACGTGCCCACCGCCATTCTGTCGCGGCAAACCGCGGGCATTCGCCACCGCACTTTGGTTATCAACCTGCCCGGCAAACCCCGCGCCATTCGGCAGTGCCTTGATGCGGTGTTTCCGGCGGTGCCCTACTGCATCGACCTGCTGGAGGGTCCCTTCTTGGTCTGCGACGAAGCGGTGATCCAGCCCTTTCGTCCCAAAGAACAGTAGCTGCTTATAAATCGCGAATCAGATACAACGGAAAAGCTTCTCCGGCGGCAAACAGCGCGCGTCCGGCCGGTAGTTCTAGAAAGCCCTGGCAGTTGACCAGATTAACGAAATCACCCGAGCCGTTTTCTGGCTGCGGAGTAGCCATCAGTCGCCCGTCGTCGGCCACGTGCACCCGTACCCCAAGGAAGTAAGTGAGATCAGGAAGAAATTCTACCGGTTCGCAGAGTGACGCCCGGAGGGGATGCGTCGGAGTTTGGCCCTTGCTTGCTAGTAACCAGGGCTTCACGTAGCGGTAAAAGCTCACCAGCGTCGACACCGGGTTGCCCGGCAGTCCGAAAACCACTTTGTCGGGCGGGCGCTGCCCGAACCACAGGGGTTTGCCGGGCCGCTGTTGCACGCGGTGAAAACGCTCGGTAACCCCCGCCGCGCTCAGGGCTTCTGGGACGTAGTCACGCTTTCCGCGCGACACTCCGCCGCTGATCAGGAGCAGATCGTGCTGCTTTAGGGCTTGGGCGATGCCGGTGTATACGGTCGTCTGCTCGTCAGGCAAGTGATAGCGGACGGCCGGTACGCCAAGGGTCGCCAGGGCCGCTTCCAGCGCGTAGGCGTTCGACTGCCGTATTTGGTGCGGTAGCGGCACTTTGTCTACGGCTATCAGCTCATCGCCAGTCGACACAACGCCTACGCGGGGGAGCTGGCTCACCCGCAGGTGCGTCATGCCGACGGAAGCGGCCACCGCAACGTCGGCGGCCCGCAGCAGCGTGCCCGGTTTTAGGAGAACGTCACCGCGCCGTTGATCAGCCCCCTGCCGGTGCACGCTTTGTCCCGGCCGGTCGGGCCGCACGCGCAGCGTCGCCGTTTTTTTTCCGCTCTTCTCAGTAAATTCCACGTCTTCATAACGCACCACGGTGTCGGCACCGAGCGGAAGCACGGCGCCGGTCATTACTTCCAAGCACTGCTGGGGGGGGCACGTCTGGGGTGGTTCACCGGCGTGCTGGACACCCGCTACCGTTAGGGCCTGGCTTTTGGGCAGCGCGTTTCCGGCAAAGGCGATTCCATCCATAGTAACCCGATCAAACGGGGGAAAATCGCGGTCGGCGAGCACCGAGGCCCGAAGCACCCGGTTGGTCGCTTGGCCAAGGGACACGCGTTCGTCGCCCAAAGGCAGTAGGCAACTTTGAACGATTGAAGTTGCCCGTTGAGAAGTGATCATGCGCAAATAGACAAAAAAAGGCGCTCGTTAGAGCGCCTTGCTAGAGAAGTTGTCGTAAAAATTTACGCTAAGATGCTGATGGGCACCGCCAGGGCACTTAACGCTAAAGCTACTAGACCAGTCAAAACTTTTATATGCTCTACTTTCATTGCTATAAATGTTGGTTAAACTGCTAATAGTTATATAAAATCTATGCCAATGCGAGAAGCGATTGGTTTTGAGACTTTTGGAGAAACGAGGTGGGTATTTTTTTTCCTATTTTTGGGGAAATTTCCCAAATCTGCGCTGCTTCTACAGCTGCGTAAACGCACAGTATGACCAAACTTATCCGTATGGAAGAATCTTTCTCCGGTAGCGAACTACTTTCTCACGTCGACCCGCAGGGGCAACCGACCATGGTCGACGTGTCTGAGAAGAACGTGACAGCCCGTCGCGCCCTTGCCCGTAGTTTGGTTGTCCTGAGTGAGCCGATTGTAGCCGCGCTGCGCGCTTCTTCCGGCGGGTCGTCAGAACTCTACAGCGCCAAAGGTCCGGTGTTTCAGACCGCGATCATTGCTGGCACCATGGCCGTGAAGAAAACCAGCGATCTGATTCCCTTCTGTCACCCGCTTCCGATAGAAGATTGTCGCATCGATCTATCATTATCCGATAATTATGAAGTGCGCATCGACTGCACCGTGGCGGTGCGCGGACGAACCGGGGTCGAGATGGAAGCCCTGGTGGGAGCCAGCGTGGCGGCCCTCGCCGTCTACGACATGTGCAAAGCGCTGTCGCCCGATATTGTTATTCGTGAAACGCAATTAATAGAAAAAAGCGGGGGGAAACACGATTTCAAGCGTTCTTCCGCTGAAGATCAGCTTTGAGAGTTCGCGCTACCTTCCAATCACGTTAGTCGCTCAAGAGGGTTAGCAAGTTTCTGGGGAAACCAGTATACTTGCACCCGGATTCAAGCGAAGCACGAATGATTGTCAAGACTCGAAAGCATACTTTAGATAACAGCACCTACATCAAACTAGCCCTGGTTAACATCCTGCGCGAGCAGTGGTGGGTATTTTTGATCGCGCTGGCGCTGATGAGCGGCGCGTTCTTTATTTTTTCGTGGTGGTGGATTATCGGCCCCCTCATCGCGCTGGTGCTCTACGTGCTGTTCTGGGTAGTTCAGTTTGCCGGGGTAACGCAACTCGAGCAGAATAAGGTGTTGTTCGAGCGGCTTAGCTACGAAATTAACAGTCAGCAGATTCTGATCAAGGTAAGTGCCAAGCAGGGCATGCCCCTTAAGTGGAGTATGATTAAGAAGGCCCGCATTGGCAAAGACTACTTTCTGCTCATCGTCTCCAAAGCCCAGCTCATTTATCTCCCCTTCCGAATCTTCAACACCGATAACGAGCGGAAATTCGTTGCGTCTATCCTAAAGCGTAAGGGATACGTGAAGGAGGAGAAAGTAGTGAATGGGTGAACGATGAAATGAATCAGTGTCTACCCCCAAAAACGACGACCAGCAACTACAGATTGAACATTCGGGCGACGCGGAAGAGGCCGCTGATGCTGATGGCGTCGGTGATTTCTTGATTGAGCACCAGCTGAAGAGCATCGGCCAGGGGTAGTTTGCGAACGCGGAGGTCTTCGGTTTCGTCGAATTCGGTTTCGCCCGCGGTGAGCTCTTGCGCCAGAAAGATAAAGCCTTCCTCGTCGGTGACTGAGTTGGAGGTGTGGATGCGCATGATGTTCTCCCATCTTTTGGCCGTCAGGCCGGTTTCTTCCCTGAGCTCCCGTCGGGCCGACTCCAGGGGGTCCAGTTCGTTGGGGCCGCCGCCCATCGGAATCTCCCAGGAGTATTCGTTGAGCGTGTAGCGGTGCTGCCCCACCAGCCAGGTATTCAGGTCTTCGTCGACGGGCACAATGGCGATGGCTTTGTTTTTGAAGTGCACCCAGCCGTAGATACCCGCTCCGCCCCGCGGGTTGATCACCTGGTCTTCGTGCACCCTGATCCAGGCATTGTCGTAGACTTGCTTTCGGCTACGGGTTTGCCAGGGGTTAACGTTGGTTTCCATGCCACGAAGGTACGGATAATTGGCAAATTGCGGCCCTGACTTTTGAACAAATGACGTTCGCCAAGCGGAGTAACAGCACTATCGGATGTCGCGAAAAAGCGAGTTTCACGGAAAAACTTGGTATATATCGCTGCGTTTTTGAAATCTGGCCAGCACAATCTGATCGTCTTCGTAGTAAAAGCCTAGACGATACGAACCAATTCGGATACGGTACGCTGCGGGGTGACCCGACAATTTTTTGAGCGATGATAGCTCGTCTAACGAAGAAGAATTTTCTATTTGGTTGATGACTTTGGTTATTCGCTCGATGAGACTTTGGTCCTTAATCTTGCGAACGTCTTTAGTGACAGCACTGGTGTAAACGATTTTCATTCACGCAATGCTTTCATAAACTCTTCTTTGTTAACAGTGTCGGTTTTGTCAACCTGCTGCATAAGTAACAGCAAACCTATATCTTCCTTTTCCTCATCGGTCATACTATTGAGTCGCTCTTTTTCCTTCTCCGTTACAAATTGTTTAACCGCTAACTCCATAAGCGACTTGACGCTTAGGTTCTCAAAGGCCGCAACAATCTTCAGTTTGACTAATAGAGATTCTTCTACATCTATTATTTTCTTCATTACGCATCAAGATGAATAGTAGAGACAAATATATACATTATATAAAATATATACACCAGTGGATACGAAAGAAATTCCTTAGTGTCAGTCTTCCAGCTTCTTAAAAAAGTCCCACAGCACCACTCCCACGCTCACCGAAATGTTGAGCGAGTGCTTGGTGCCAAACTGCGGAATCTCCAGGCAGGTGTCGGCCGACTCTACCACCGCGTCGTCTACTCCGAACACCTCGTTGCCAAAAATCAGGCAGTACTTGCCATCGTGGTAGGGCATGAAGTCTTGAAGGGGAACGCTCTCGTCGGCCTGCTCGATGGCGATGATCTTATACCCTTGCTCACGCAGTTCTTCGATCAGTTCGGTAATCTTCTCGCGGTGCTCCCAGGCCACCGATTCGGTGGCTCCCAGGGCTGTCTTGTTGATCTCGCGGTGCGGCGGGGTGGCCGTGATGCCGCACAAGTAGATTTTCTCCACGGCAAACGCATCGGCGGTGCGAAACGTGGAACCCACGTTGTTCATACTCCGCACGCTGTCGAGCACCAGCACAATGGGGCGTTTCGTTTGCTTTTGGTACTCTTCAACCGACGGACGGTTAAGCTCTTCGTTCTTGAGTTTTCTCATGGCAATTGTTTTCTAGACGACGAAAATACAACTATCCTACGAAATGCCCACCAATACTCACGACAAATCCTAGCCAGCGATGCTCAGGGATTCTTCGGCAGTCTTTAAGCCCACCTGCTGCTGCTTTTAGAACATTGGCCACGAATGCTTATTTTTGTAAGATTCAACCAGCCTAAAATCATTCTTCATGCCCGCCTCCAAGAAAAAGACGAGTAGCAACGAAACTCCCCTCATGCGGCAGTATGCCGCCATCAAGGCCAAGCACCCGGGGGCGGTGCTGCTGTTTCGGGTGGGCGATTTCTACGAAACCTTTGGTGAAGATGCCATCACCGCCAGCCAAGTGCTGGACATTGTGCTCACCAAACGGGCCAACGGGGCGGCTTCGCACGTAGAACTGGCCGGGTTTCCGCACCATGCGCTCGATACTTACCTGACCAAACTGGTGCGGGCGGGGCACCGGGTGGCCATCTGCGACCAGCTCGAAGACCCCAAACTGGTGAAGGGTATCGTGAAGCGGGGCGTGACCGAGTTGGTCACTCCGGGGCTGTCGTTCAACGACACCGTGCTCGACCAGCGGCACAACAACTACCTGGCGGCACTGCACTTCAACCACGACCGCCTGGGCATCGCCCTGCTCGACGTATCGACCGGTGAGTTTCTGACCTCCTGCGGTTCGGCCGCCTACATTGAAAAACTGGTGCAGGGCTTTGCTCCTTCAGAAATTCTGTACTGCAAAAACTGCCGCGCCGAGTACGATCGTTTGTTCCGAGACGAGTACAACACCTACCGCCTCGACGAGTGGCTCTTCACGCACGACTACGGCTACGAACGACTTACCCGACACTTTAGCACCCCCTCGTTGCGGGGCTTCGGTATCGATGGACTCACCGAGGGTATTGTGGCGGCGGGGGCTATTCTGTTCTATCTGGAAGAAACCGAACACCACCGCGTGCAGCACATCTCGTCGATTGGGCGCATTGAGGCCGATCAGTACGTGTGGCTGGATAAGTTCACCATCCGCAACCTGGAGTTGCTGCACCCCCAGCAGGAAGGCGGTGTGCCGCTGATCGATGTGCTTGACTGCACTTGCACCCCAATGGGAGCGCGCCTGCTGAAAAAGTGGGTGGTGCTGCCCCTCAAAGATCGGGCGGCCATTGAAAACCGGCAACGTACCGTGGAAGCTTGCGTGGAGCAAGAGACCCTGCACCACGAACTGCGGCAACTGCTCAAACCGCTGGGCGACATCGAGCGACTGATCTCGAAGGTGGCGGCCGGGCGCGTGAACCCGCGCGAGATGGCCCAACTGAAAAGAGCATTGCAAGCGGTGAAACCCATCAAAAAACTGCTGTTGCAGGCGGGCATCGACCACCTGGCCACGCTGGCCGACCAGTTGCACACCTGCGATTTCTTGCTGGAGCGCATCGAGCGGGAGCTGCACCCCGAGCCTCCGCTGGTGAGCAACCAGGGCAACCTGATCAACGACGGCATTGACTTAGCTTTGGACGAACTGCGGCAACTGGCCTACTCGGGCAAAGACTACCTGGCGCAAATTCGCGAGCGTGAGGTGCAGCGCACCGGCATTGGCTCGCTGAAGCTCTCGTTCAATAAGGTGTTTGGCTACTACCTGGAGGTATCTAACGCCCATAAGGAAAAGGTGCCCGCCGACTGGATTCGGAAGCAAACGTTGGTAAACGCCGAGCGCTACATCACCGAGGAACTAAAAATATACGAAGAAAAGATTCTGGGGGCCGAAGAAAAGCTGATGGTCATTGAGCAGCGGCTGTTCAACGAACTGGTGGCGGCCACCGCCGAGTACGTGAAGCAGATTCAGCAGAACGCCCGCCTGCTGGCCACCATCGACTGCCTGTCGTCGTTTGCGCAGGTGGCCCGGCACAACACCTACGCGAAGCCCACCTTCACCGACGGCGACGCCCTGACCATTACCGCCGGGCGGCACCCGGTGATAGAGCGGCAATTACCGCCCGGCGAACCTTACGTGCCCAACGACATCCACCTGGATGCCGACACCCAGCAGGTAATGATCATTACCGGCCCCAACATGGCGGGCAAGTCGGCCCTGCTGCGGCAAACCGCCCTCATTGTGCTGATGGCCCAAATGGGCTCGTTCGTTCCGGCCGACGCGGCTACGCTGGGGATCGTCGACAAGGTGTTCACCCGGGTGGGCGCTTCTGATAATCTGGCCAAGGGCGAATCGACCTTTATGATAGAGATGATCGAGACGGCCAGCATCATCAACAACCTGAGCCAGTGCAGCCTGGTGCTGATGGACGAGATCGGGCGGGGTACCAGCACCTACGACGGCATCTCGATTGCCTGGTCGCTGGTGGAGTACCTACACAACCACCCGCAGTGCCGCGCTAAGACGCTGTTCGCCACGCACTACCACGAACTGAACCAACTCACCGAGGACTTGCCCCGGGTGAAGAACTTCAACGTGGCGGTGAAGGAAGTGGGCGACAAAATCTTGTTTATGCGGCAGCTTCAGGAAGGTGGCAGCCAGCATAGTTTCGGTATTCACGTGGCCCAGCTGGCCGGGATGCCCCAGCCGGTGGTGCTGCGGGCGGCCGAGATCATGCGCCACCTGGAGCAGGATAAGATCAACGACCCCGCCCCTCATCAACTCCAGCATCTGCCTAAAAACAACTTTCAGCTCAACCTGTTCGAGGCCGACCCGCGCTGGACGAAAATTCAGCAGTTGCTGCAGGCCACCGATATCAACACCCTATCGCCGGTGGAAGCGCTGCTGAAACTGAATGAGTTGCAGTTGATGATGAGAAAATAACCCATATTGGTTTTCGCTGAGAACCTTCGTATCTTCCGCTGAACAAACAGCACAGCAATGGCGAAGGTAGCGATTATACCAGTTACTGCTAAAAACGGCACGATTACTTATAATGCTGTGTCAGGTAACAAACAAACAAATGGCAAAACCGTAGGCCAGGCACTAGATGCGCTTGATGTGGAACTAGCTGATGGTGAGGGTGGAACAATCGTTATCATCCAGAATAAGAAACCTGACCGCTTCTTCAGTGCGGAACAGCAACAGCGTCTTCGGGCGCTTATGAGTCGCTGGCGGACCGCTCGAGATAACGGTCAAAGTCTGAGTGAGCAGGAGCAGACAGAATTGGAAACATTGATTGAACTGGAGATGCGAGCGTCTGAAGACAGATCTGCTGCCCTAGTTAATGAAGCGACCGAATGAATCCTCGCTATGCGGAAGTAGCTTATCGAGCCGAGCATCGTTGTGAATACTGTGGTGCTCCGGAAGTAGTATTCAACTTTCCGTTTGAGGTAGAACATATCATTCCACTGGCCCGCGATGGAGCTGATGCAGATCATAATTGGGCGCTCGCTTGCCGATCCTGTAACCTTCATAAGTTTACTCATACGCAAGCGAAAGACTCCGAGACCGACCAAACCGTTCGATTGTTTCACCCCCGACAAGACCGATGGATAGAACACTTTACGGTTAACCATGAAGCTGGCCGGGTCGTGGGAGCAACGGCTATTGGCAGAGCTACCACGATCTGTCTGAAAATGAACAGTCTACCTCAAATAAACGCTCGACGGCAGTGGATACGATTGGGCTTGTTTCCCCCTGATTTGGGTTGATACGGAATGGATGCAGAAAATGGCATCAAGTTGCCGGTGGAGGCACTGCTGAAGCTGAATGAGTTGCAGTTGATGATGAAAAGTTAGCGTCTGCACCAGGAGAGCGTTGATTTTATACCCACTCTTCTCTACATTACAAATCTCTTTTTCTTCGGTAATCTCACAATATTTTCAATTAAAAAGGAAAATAAAAAACTAACCACTTCACCCAAAAATCTTCCTTTGCCATGCCTTACCCCTTTACAAAGTGCCTGCTTGTTTTCAACCTCTTGGTTGCTGCAGGAACAACCGTTGTTGCCCAATCCGATTCGGTCGATCTCACCGACGCCCTGGCGTTGGCCGAGGTCTGGCTTGAGGCCGAGCAGGACTATCACGACCTGCCGGGCATTGCGGCGGCTATCGTCCGTGATCAGGATATTGTCTGGTCGGGGGCCTTCGGTCACGCTGACGTTGAGGCTAACACGCCGCTCACACCCGATACGCAGTTTCATATTGCCTCAATCTCAAAAACGTTTGCCGCCGTAGCCACTATGACACTCGTTGACGCTGGTAAGCTCCGGCTCGATGATCGCGTTGCCAATGTGCTCCCTTGGTTTCAGCCCCCACCCCACGACGGCGACAACGCCCCGATCACTATCCGATCGTTGTTGACGCATTCTTCGGGACTCACTCGTGAGATTGAAGCCGCCTTTTGGGAGGATATTGCCCGGTTGCCGGTTGGTGAGGCGATGCGCACTGAACTGGGCACCGCGCCCCCGCTTTACCCCTCCAGCACTTATTTTCAGTACAGTAATGTCGCCTTCATGGTGCTGGGTGAAGTGGTATCGGAGGTGTCGGGCATGCCCTACGTCGATTACCTCCGGCAGCATGTGCTCGATCCGCTGGGACTTGACCGCACGGTTGCCTCCTACCCCGCTTCGGACTATGGTAAGACGCACGCGGTGGGTTACTCGCCGGTTACCCGCGACCGTACGTACCACCGCCTAAGCAATAGTCCCTCCGCGGGGATCGCCTCAATGGGCGGACTCTCCTCGACGGTGCTCGATCTTGCCGACTACGCCCGCTGGCAGTTCCGTCTTTACGATGCTGCGGCTGAGCCCGAAGTACTCCGGCCCTCTACACTCCGTCAGATGCACCGCGTTCACTTTACCGATGCCGATTGGAAGAGAACGTGGGGGCTGGGTTTTGCGGTTTCAAAAGGGCCAGATGAGAGCACGTTCGTGGGTCACGGGGGGCACCTGCCCGGACATATGTCGCACTTTCTGTTGCACCCTGCCTCGAAAATCGCCTACGTAGTGATGAGCAACACCTCGGGCGTTAACCCCAGAACGTATACCCAGGGGTTGATGAAGTTGGTGACTAAGGCGAAGGCGGTTCCGGCAAACGCCGAACATCGCTTGCCGCGCGAGCGCCTCACTGAGTACGCCGGAACGTACCATTGGGCTGACAATCTTGAGGAATACTATATCTCACCCTGGGAGGGACGTCTTGCTGTACTGAGCCTACCTGCTGATGATCCTTCGGAGAATATGGAAGTGTTTGAGCACTTGGAGGGGGATACGTTTCGCCGGGTGCGCGACGATGGCGGTTATGGTGAAACCCTCGAGTTCACCCGCAACGATGGCGGCCGCATTACGCAAGGGCGCACCTTCAATTACGTCTTTCGGCGTCAGTAAGGAAACCGTGTTTGGTAGAAAGTGATGAAGCGGGTTATGTAATCATTTTTAATATTGGCGCTTAATCTGTAATTGCTACCTTTCGACATAATTGATAGTTATGTAAACTGCCGCCATGCAAATTCCCATCAGATGATCCTCCAGCTTGGGCTTCAAATCATTCTGCCGATCTTCCTGTTGATCGGTCTGTGGAGAGGGCGTTTCGGAAATCGGTTAGCGTGGTTCCTCAACGTCCTTGCCGTCGGATCTATTCTTCTTTTCGTTTTCCTCACGGCGCGGTGGGACTTCACCAGCTACTATCTCCGCTTTGCATGGCCGTTGCTGCTCGTTGTGGCCGCTTCCAAAGCATATACCCTTATAGAACCAAAAAAGGAACGTCCGGGAGCATCGGGGCTGGTCGTGAGTGCAATTCTCTCTCTTGTGTTCCTGGGATTAAGTCTGGTTGCGCTTCGGGGCTACATCGCTCCTAAGAAGGCCCTCCAACTTGCCTACCCCCTCAGGGGGGGCACCTACTACGTCGGGGGTGGCGGAAACGCTCGTTTAATCAACAACCATCAGGCCCACGAACCGCAGAAGTTTGCGCTGGACATCGTGCGCCTTAATGGGTATGGGAACCGAGCCTCCGGCCTGGCTCCAAATGATTTAATGGGGTACGCCATCTTCGGCGATACCGTCTACAGTCCGTGTTCCGGTACGGTTGTGCGAGCGGTGGACGGATTACCGGATTTCCGTCCACCCGAACGGGACCGGAGCAACCTAGCTGGAAACCACATCGTCCTTGCGTGCGAAGGGGCCGAGATTGTTCTTGCCCACCTGAAGCAGGGTAGTGTTAAGTTGACGACGGGCACAGACGTGGAAGAAGGCGACGTACTGGGACAGGTAGGCAACTCCGGCAACACGAGTCAGCCTCACTTGCACCTTCATGCTGAACGAGGCGGCACGCCCAACGAGCTACTGAATGGTGAAGGGGTGCCAATCAAGCTAAGGGGGCGGTTCCTGGTGAGAAACAGCTTATTCGGAGGTCAGTGATGCGCTTTCTATCTCCCCGCCTGACTAACGACTTTTTGCTCGGTTGAGCGCCAGAGTCTACATTGCTACCCACTACCTGTTTATACTGTCTTTTGCAGCTGAGTGACCCACTGTCACGCCTGCGAACAACCCGTGTGCACCTGCTCATCATGAAGTTGCTCTGAGAGCGATCTCCATTAAATCATCGGAAACAACTGCCTAATCTCTTCGTCACTGGGTTGATAACCGTACTCGCACAACTCAAACGCTTCGGCGTGCTGCACCGTTTGGGCCTTATCCGCCCCGTACCACTTGGCCAGCGCCTCCCGGGTGCGCTCGTTCACCCCGAAGGGCCAGCGCTGCTTTAGCCACTCCAGACGAGCCGCGTCCGCTTCCGGCACTTCGTTCGGGTTGTTTTCAATCCAGGGTAGCCATTCGTAAAACTGCGACGTATGGGCGTGCATGGCGGTCAGTTTTTGATCGTAGACTTCGTCAATGTCCACCGCCACGTCGGGCGAAAAGGGTGTAGGCTTCTGGAAACGGTCGGCGAAGTACAAAAAGACCGGGTTTTTCCGCAGCGGCAGCACCTCGGGCACCAAGTTGGGCACCATCACCAGGTAGGCGGCGTCCTGCACCAACTGGCTGGTGTAGCGATGGTCGGGGTGGTAGTCGTTCGGCCGGTGCGTCACCACGATATCAGCCTGCCACTCACGGATTTTTCCGATAAGCAGGTTCCGGTTATACCGGGTGGGTTCGAGTTGTCCGTCGGGATTGTCCAAGATTTCGTAGGCCACGCCCAGCCGCTGCGCTGCCACGATAGACTCCCGACTGCGCCGGTCGACCAGTTTGGCACCCGACAGTTGATGGTGCCCAGCCCGGCCGTCAGTCAAGGAGATCATTTTCACAGCGTGCCCAGCCCGGGCCCACAGCGTAGCGGTGCCTCCGCCGTACACTTCCCCGTCGTCGGGGTGGGCGCCAATGTAAAGAATGCGAGTGGTTATCATTTACTCATCGTTTTGCGCTTCACAAAAAACTTAAAATACCCGTAGGCCGCAATTAATATCCCAAAATAAACCAACGCCACCCCGGGGTTGTAGACCGTCATGGCCACCAGTGCCACCGCTGCAATCACCAGGGCCACTGCCGGAAACACCGGGTACCACGGCACCCGAAAGGGCCGCTCCAGCTCCGGCTCGCGGCGGCGCAGCACGAACAGGCTGATCATGGAGATCACGTAGAGCGACAGCGCTCCGAAGCAGGCCACAGTGATGATCTCGCCGGTTTTGCCCGTGAGCAGCGCCACAATGCCCACCCCCATGTTGATCACCAGTGCGTTGGCCGGAGTTCGGAAACGCGCGTGCACCCGACCCAGGGCCGGAGCCACGTAACGCATCCGTCCGAACTCGAAGGTGGCGCGCCCGGCCGCCAAAATGATGCCGTGGAACGAGGCTACCAACCCCAGCAAGCCCACCGTGATAAGCAGATGGTACAAAAAGTTGTTGTCGCCCACCACCCGCGACAGCGCCAGCGGCAGGGGTGAGTCGGAGGGTTCGGTGCTGCCCGGCGGGTACACTACCGCTTCCCAGCCATCCACGCCCACGGCCGATAAGAAGGTGAGCAGGCACAACACGATCAGGGTGAAGATAGCCGAGCCAAAGCCTAGGAGCACGTTGCGCTGGGGGTTCACCGTTTCTTCGGCCAGGTTGGCGACCCCCTCGATGGCCAGAAAGAACCAGATGGCGAACGGAATGGCCGCAAACGCCCCGGAGTAGCCGTTGGGCAGCGCATTCTTAGTCAGATTGGCCGTTTCGAAGTGCGGCAGCGTTACCCCGGCGAAGATGAGCAACTCCACCACGGCCAGCACCGTAACCACCAGCTCGAAAGTGGTAGCCAGCCGCACGCCCCGCACGTTGAGCAGCGTGAACAGCGCGTAGGCCACGATGGCCACCGTGAGGGTCGACACCGACGGAAAGTACAAATGAAAGTAAGCGCCGATGGCCGCCGCGATGGCCGGAGGGGCAAACACGAACTCGATGATCTGGGCCATGCCACCGACAAAGCCCAGGTCGCGGCCCAGCGCGCGGTCGGCGTAGGCGAAGGCCCCGCCCGCCTTCGGAATAGCGCAGGCCAGTTCGGTGTAGCTAAAGGTGAAGGTCACGTACATGAGCATGATGAAGCCGGTGGCAATGGCCAAGCCCAGCGTGCCGCCCTCGGCCAGCCCCAGGTTCCAGCCGAAGTACATGCCGGAGATCACCAGCCCCACGCCCATGCCCCACAGCAGTACCGGTCCTAAAGTGGCTTGGAGTTGATTATCGTTGTCTTGCATATATCTAATGGTTCGATGGCTCAACTGTTCGATTGTTAACAGGATCGTTTAACAATTGAGCAATTGAGCAATTGAGCAATTTTATCTAACTTCCACCCGGTCTCCCACCCTAATCATTCCTGCTTCCACCACCCGCGCGGTGATGCCGCCGTGGCCGCGCACCGCGTTGTAGCCGCCGGGGCCCAGATTTTCTTCCATGCGTGAGCAGGGGTGGCACTCACCGGTGGTTTCCAGCACGGCTTGGCCGATCCGAAAGGTTTTGTCCTTGAGGGCCAGTAAGTTAATTCCTTTTAAGTAGGTATGCATAAATAATCGGCACTATTTGACTTTAAGGAAAGACTGTTGTATTATCTATTTATGCGATATGTAGAATTAACTCAAAGCGAAAGAGCAACCTTAGAAGAGGGCTACAAGCATCACAATAAGCCTCATGTGCGTCAGCGTTGTCAAGCCTTGCTGCTCAGTGATGAAGGCTGGCAAGTTAAGCAAATTGCCAAGCTACACCACACCCGTAGCCGAACCATTTACACCTGGATGAATCGCTGGCAAGCTATCGGTTTAGCTGGGGTGATGATTCTGCCGGGCCGAGGGGTAAAATCCAAGCTGTCCACTCAGGATCAGGTCATGGTTGAAAAGGTAAAAAAAAAGCGATAAGACACGCTCGGAGTTTGAAGGCAATGGCGCATCAACTCAGCGAGGAGCTTGGTTTTGAAGTGACTCGGCATATGCTGCGGCGTTTTCTAAAGCGATTGGGTTACTCTTGGAAACGCTTTCGTAAGAGTCTCAAAAAAAAGCAGAATCAGCAAGAGTATGAAGAGAAGTTAGCGCAGCTGAAACAGCTTATTGAGCTATATAAGGCCGATTATATCGATTTGCGTTTCGCCGATGAGAGCGGATTCAACCTGGAAGGTTACGTACCCTATGGATGGCAACCCAAAGGGAAGTACATTGAGATTACCCCAGCTAAAACAAAGGGGACACAGATTTTTGGTTTGATGAATACAGACAACCAATTGCAATGCTATGGCTTTAAAGGTAGTATGACCAGTGCGGTAGTGATTGCCTGTCTGGAGGACTTTTCTACCACTATTACTCAACCTACCGTTGTGGTGTTAGATAACGCACCTATTCATCATAGCAAGAAGTTTAAGGCTAAGATACAGGCGTGGAAGCAGCAGGATCTCTACATATTTTTCCTGCCTACTTACAGTCCTCATCTGAATCCTATAGAGATACTTTGGCGGAAGATCAAATACGAGTGGATCGAGTATGAGGATATACAATCGCAACAAAGACTCGATCAGAAACTAGAAGATATCTTACGTGACTTTGGTAAAAAGTATCAGATCAACTTTGAAAACAAACATCAAAAAGTGACGAATATATTCGCTTAGGTACTTACCACAATGTTGCGCCGCAGCAGGCCGGGAGACACTTCAGGTCGGCCAAGCATCGAGGCAATGGTGACCAGGTGTTCGGCGTTGATAAGCGTGACCTGCCGCTTGCCGGTTAGCTTCCCCTGGTAGTGATCTCCTTCCAAACCGCTTTCTGTCTCCGCGCACACGGATGCTACGGGCACCAACTCGGCGCGACGAGCCGGGCGCACCCCGATCCACACCACCGTGCCGGTTTGCGG
Organism: Cyclobacteriaceae bacterium; assembly: GCA_965217305.1. GTDB lineage: Bacteria > Bacteroidota > Bacteroidia > Cytophagales > Cyclobacteriaceae > Tunicatimonas. Next base: position 389,105 of record CBDCHN010000011.1, on the reverse strand, counting down.
CAGGGAGTTGAGCAAGCGGGCCATCATGGAACCGGACGAGATCATGGTAATAGGAAAAATAGGGTTAGCAGGTTGAAGCGTTTATCATCACTTAATCATTGCCTCAAGCTGTTTTATCGCATTTTGATAACTGCCAATCTCAAAGCAAAAAGGCTTTATTTCTATTGGTTCTTCAGGATTAGAGTCAGTTGGATACCCGTCGCTGTAAACAAAATTACACCATTCAACATAACTTCCGTGGTTAACTATATCAAACATAACTGCTCCACACCCTTCGTCACCACAGCGAGCACAAACATAGGCTGATTGAAGTCCATTAGGGAATTCTGACCTCTTAAATTTCATTAATCTCTCTGCATACGAAAGTTCAAAGTCCTTGTTGTTTCCCCATCCATAAGGACTAATTAAGTCTTTGATTCCACCTAAATGACTCGAGAGCGAAGTTCCATCAATCATAAAATCGATGTATGGTCTGTCTTCGCTCAATTCTGTGTCCTTAAGCAAAATAGACCGCTTGAACGCTAATTGATTAAATTTCATTTTTCCCGTTACTGAACTTTGGGGCGAAACTTAGCTTATGTAAGAAGGGAATACAACACTTTGGGCAGAATATTGCAAGTGCTCTCTCGTTCTAAGAGCGGTTTATGAAGTCACTAATCAGTCTACTTTTGATCATCGGGCTCACCGTTCCGGCGGTAGCGCAACGCTACAACACCGCCATCGGAGCGCGCATCGACCGCCGCATGCTGGGCATCACCGTGAAGCAGCGGGTGTTCAAAACCGTAACCGTAGAAGGCATCCTGGCGGGCAACTCCGACGCCATGATCGGCACGCTGTTGCTCGAAAAACACTACCCGATCATCGGACGGGGGCTAAACGCCTATATGGGCGGCGGGGCGCATCTGGGGGGCGCTAACACCGGAGGGCTTATTTTGGGACCTGACCTGCTGCTAGGCGTTGAGTTTAAGTTGCCCTTTATGCCGCTCACCGTGGCGGGCGACCTGAAACCATCGTACCACTTCCGCACGGTGTCGAACGAGCAAACCGACATCAGTCGCATCGACTTTTCCACCGCCCTGTCGGTGCGCTACGTGATTGGCAAGGAAACGCGCGAAGACCGGCAGCGCTACCGCGAACGCCGCCGCACCCGCCGCGACCGCGACAAGGCTAAAACAAGTAAGGTAAAAGACCGCGAGAAGGCCAAGCGGGCCAAGATCAAGGATAAAGCCAAAACGAAGCGCCAGAAAGAAAAGGAAAAAACCCGTAAGCTGCGCGACAAGCACTCCGACCGCACCCCGGTAGGCGAGTGGAAGGTATTTAAGCCCTTCAAGCGGTTTGGCCGCAACGTGAAAAAGGTGTTTGAGAAGGATGAGTAACGCCTATCTCCCCTAATTTCCTACATGCTTGCCCAAACCGGGGCTTCCTGCTGGGGAAAGCAGTCATTTCTTCCGAAGTTGGCGGTTTCACACCATCAAACCAGCAACGTATGTTAGCCAAAACTTTCGGGAGCGCCGTGTTCGGAGTCGACGCGCACATCATCACCGTGGAAGTGAGCGTGGGCAGAGGAAGGAAATTCTTCTTGGTGGGCCTGCCCGACAGCGCCATCAAGGAGAGCGAGCAGCGGGTCGAGACGGCCATCAAGCAGACCGGCTACGCCATGCCCCGCATCAAAATCGTGGTCAACCTGGCCCCAGCCGACATTCGCAAAGAAGGCTCGGCCTACGATTTGCCCATCGCCCTGGGCATCCTGGCCGGGTCGGGACAAGTCACCACGCCCGAGGCCGAGCACTACGTAATCATGGGCGAACTGTCGCTCGACGGCTCCCTGCGTCCCATCCGTGGCGCACTGCCCATCGCCATCGAAGCGCGCAAGAACGGGTTCAAGGGCTTTATCCTTCCCCAGGAGAACGCCATCGAAGCGGCCATCGTCAACGACCTGTCGGTAATCGGCGTGCGCACCCTGCGCGAAGCGGTCGACTTTCTGGAAGGCAAGCAGACGATCACCCCCACCTGGCACGAAACCCGCGACGTGTTTTCGGAGCAGAGCAACCAGTTCGGGGTAGACTTCGCCGACGTGCAGGGCCACGAGAGCATCAAGCGGGCGCTGGAAGTGGCTGCCGCCGGGGGCCACAACGTGATCATGGTGGGTCCGCCCGGTTCGGGCAAAACCATGCTGGCCCGGCGTCTGCCCACCATCTTGCCGCCGCTCACGCTGCAAGAAGCGCTGGAAACCACCAAGATTTATTCGGTGGCCGGTAAGTTGCAGTCGGGCGACGCGCTGGTGTCGCAGCGGCCGTTTGCCGCGCCGCACCACACCATCAGCGACGCCGCGCTGGTGGGCGGAGGCAACATTCCGCAACCGGGGCAGATTTCACTGGCCCACAACGGCATTCTGTTCTTAGACGAGTTGCCCGAGTTCAAGCGCTCGGTGCTGGAGGTGATGCGGCAGCCGCTCGAAGAACGGGCCGTCACCATCTCGCGCGCCCGCGGCACGGTCACCTTCCCCGCCAACTTTATGCTCATCGCCAGCATGAACCCCAGTCCGTCGGGCGAATTCTACGACCCCACTTCGGCCCATGCCGACTCGCCCGCGGCGGTGCAGCGCTACCTGAGCAAGATCAGCGGCCCGCTGCTCGACCGCATCGACATTCACACCGAGGTGAACCCGGTGTCGTTCGACGAGATGACCGCCGAGCGGAAGTCCGAGAGCAGCGAGGTGATCCGGCAGCGGGTGATCGGGGCGCGGCAGCGGCAGGTAGAGCGCTTCATGGCAATGAACCAAACCGAGACGGGTGTTTACGCCAACGCCCTGATGCCCACCCCGCTGGTGAAGCAGGTGTGCCGCATCGACCAAGCCGGAAAAACCCTGCTTAAAACCGCCATGGAGCGTTTGGGTTTATCATCGCGCGCCTACGATCGCATCTTGAAAGTCTCGCGCACCATCGCTGATTTGGCCGCGTCGGAGGATATCAAAATTGAGCACTTAGCCGAGGCCATTCAGTACCGGAGCCTGGACCGAGAAGGGTGGAATGGGTAATTGAAACTTCATCATTCGACATTCATCATTCCTTGTTCGGCGTTCAAATATCGAACAAGGAATTTCGAATGATGAAGTAAAAAAAAAGGAGACGCAAAATGGCGAACAAAAGAACCTTTGATCTGGAAGAACGACTGATTGCCTACGCGGTGTGGGTGATGAATGTGGTGGAAGAACTACCAAACACGCGCGTTGGCAATCATCTATCGGGTCAGTTGGTGCGTTCCGGCACGGCTCCGGCGTTGATGTACGGAGAAGCTCAGAGTGCGGAGTCGCGGAAGGACTTTATGCACAAGATGAAAATGGCGTTGAAAGAACTGAGGGAAACCCTGGTTTGCCTAAAGATGATTCAGCGCAAAAGCGATTTGCTGCCGGACGCGCGGTTGGCTTCGGGAATGCAAGAAGGCAATGAACTGGTGGCTATTTTTGTGAAAAGCGTTGAAACCGCCCGGCGGAATGATCAACGACAACTATAAACGCCCTTTTTACTTCATCATTCGACATTCAACATTCCTTGTTCGATATTCAAATATCGAACCGGGCGCCAGGCGCAAGGAATTTCGAGTAATGAAGTGGAAATGACTTTCTGGTATTAACCAAAAAAGCGGTAACTAGCGGCGAAATTTCACGCTGAATAAAATGCTCACCTACGTTCTCTTTGCCTTAGGGTTTGTGCTGCTCATCAAAGGAGCCGACTGGCTGGTGGGGGGCGCTACCGCCGTTGCTAAAAAATATCGCATCTCCGACATGGTTATCGGGCTTACTATCGTGTCGATGGGTACTTCGATGCCGGAGCTGGTCGTCAACATCCTGGCTAGTTTGAACGGCAGTGCCGAGCTGGCCGTGGGCAACGTGTTTGGCAGCAACGTGGCCAACATCCTGCTCATTTTGGGCGTGGCGGCGCTAATCTATCCCCTACCGCTGCAACGCAGCACGGTGATGTCGGAGATTCCATTCTCGCTGATGGCCGCACTGCTGGTCGGTTTCCTGGCCAATGCGGCCTTGTTCGACAAGTACCAGGGACTAATCATCAGCCGCACCGACGGGGGCATTTTGCTGTTCTTCTTCGCCCTGTTCATGCTCTACATTTTCAAGGTGGCCCGCGAGGGCAACGAGCACGAGGTCAAAGAAAGCTACCAGGAGCAACCTATGCTGCGCGCCGTAGGCCTGGTGCTGCTGGGCGTGTTCTCGCTGTTTCTGGGGGGCAAGTGGACGGTGGACGGAGCCACGGCCATTGCCACGCAGTTAGGCATGAGCGAGAGCTTTATCGGACTCACCGTGGTGGCCATCGGCACCTCCCTGCCTGAGTTGGTGACCTCCGCCGTAGCCGCCTCGCGCCGTAATACCGATATTGCGGTGGGCAATGCGGTCGGCTCCAACATCTTCAATATTCTTTGGATACTGGGCCTCAGCGCGGTGATTCATCCGTTACCATTCAATGTGCTAAGCAACTTCGACATTTTGATGATCATCTTTGCCAGCACCCTGCTCATTTTGTCCGTCAGCCTGGAGAGGCAGCGGCAGGTGGGCCGCGTTAGTGGAGTGGTGTTTTTGTTGTGCTACGTGGCCTACGTTATTTTTCTCCTTCAGCGGGGCTAACGTTCAATCACTTCTGGTCCTTTTCTGTTTTTCCCCAGTCAATTATCAACCATCTTATCCATCATGTAATCATAAATCGTTCTGGATAGCTCAGCCAGTTGCTTGGTGCCTTGGTCAAAGTCTTTTAACTTTTTGGAGAGCAGTACCAAAACGTACGCGCGACCATCGGGCAAGTACACAATAGCCGAATCATGGTGTACTCCGGTGATGGAACCCGTTTTGTGAGCTACCCTTACATCCTTGGGCAGATAGCGGGGGATCATCTCGTTAAATTGTTGGTCTTTCAGGATGTCGATCATGGCGGCACAATCCTGGGGAGTGCCCGCCGTGGTATCGGCAATGGCTTTCATGATGAGCATCAAATCTCTGACGGTGGTTGAGTTGCTCAAGCCTTGGTCGTAGGCTTTTTGGTCTTCTACTCCCCGCAACACTTCCATACGGTGCGCCCCCAGCGACTGCATGGTAGCGGTCACCTTTTTGGCATCGACGAGCTCGATCAAAACATTAGTAGCCAGATTGCTACTCACGGTAATCATGCTATGCATCAAGTATTTGAGCGCTACTTGGGTGCCGATCTGTTGGTAGACACGGTCGTCGCTATCGTCACTAATATCCATGCTATACGGGCTGCCGTCGACGATGCTCTTGAACTCATTTTTGAGTAGCATCGAGTCGTTCAGATTTATATTACCCTGGTCTGCCTGTTTGAAAAGCTCGATCATCACCGGAACCTTCATGGTGCTGGCCGCGTGGAATTCCTCGTTCGCGTTGATAAGCAAACTATCTTCCGGATCAGACAAATTGTAGAAAGCTACCGCTACCGTGCCCTCAATTGAATCAATTTGAGCCTCAAGCGTGTCTCGTAAGACTTCTTTGTTGGTTAGTTTTTCCTGACAGGCACTGAGGAAAAATAATAGCGATAAAATAGCGGCACTTTGAAAAACGAGAGCGGGCATCTTGCTAGGTAAAGAATTGTTTTCGGCAAGATACGGATATTGCGCCTCAATGCGTCGCCCGTCGCAATCCTTCCTGGTCCAGCAGTGTGATCTTCATCCGATCAATACGAATTAGCCCCTCGTCTTTGAAGTCAGCCAGGGTGCGGGTCACAGTCTCCTTCACCGAGCCGACGAGGCCCGCCAGGTCTTTGTGGGCTATCGTGATTACCGGGGGCAATCCGGTTTCCGAATCGTCTGGCACCAGTTTCAGCAGCGCTTCGGCTACCCGTTGTCGCACCGAGTGGTAGGCCACGTGCAGCAACTGCTCTTCCCGCTCGGCCAGGTGGCGCGACAGCAGCTTGATAAACCTACCGGCCACCTCCCGATTGGCGTACAGCAGCTTAAAAAAGTCTCCCGGCGGAATCAGGCTCACTTCCGTTTCTTCCAGGACCGTGGCGGTCTCCGTATGTCTGCGGCTATCGTCTAACAGCGCCAGATATCCTAGAAAGTCGCCCGGGCCCAGCAGGGCGGTCACCAGTTCTTTGCCATCTTCGCTGGTTTTGTAGGTTTTCACCTGCCCCTCGTTAATAAAGTACAGCCACTGGCTAACACTTCCTTCCAAGAAAATATCGGCCTTTTTGCGGTAAGTCTGCTGCTTTCGTTTCGACGAAAGGTCCCGCAGGTCGGTAAAGGTGCGGGCTTCCTGAAAAAATTGATCCAAGCCGCTGGTATCCGGGGCGTAGTCTTTACGCAGTAGTTCATTCTTGCGCAACCGGGTTTCTACGGCATCCAGCAGTTCGGTTTCTTCGAAGGGCTTGGTCAAGTAGTCGTCGGCTCCCAGGTTCATGCCCTTGCGCACGTCGGCCTTCTCAGAGCGGGCGGTGAGGAAGATAAAGGGAATGTCGGCGGTTTCTGCTCGTTTGCCCAAGATGTGTAGCACCCCGTAACCATCCAGTCCCGGCATCATGATATCGCAGACGATCAGGTTGGGTGCGGAGGCCAGGGCCGCTTCTACGCCCGCCCGGCCGCTCTCTACGGCTACCACGGCGTAGCCCGACAGCTCCAGAATGTCGGCGGTGGTTTCGCGCACGTCGCGGTTGTCTTCAATGAGCAAAATCTTCTTCATAGTGCTTCCGGCTTGGTCTGCTCTTTTGGCAGGGTGACGGTGAAGGTGGTACCGCTTTCCAGTCGGCTCACCACGGCAATGTCGCCCTGCATCAGGTCGATGTACTTCTTCACGATGGGCAGCCCCAGTCCGGTGCCTTGAATGTTGGTGGCATTACGCGCCCGGAAAAACAGATCGAACAAGTGCTTGTGCTCATCTTCAGGAATGCCCACCCCTTGGTCGGCAATTTGCACCCGCACGGTGGTGGGCTGTTGTTGCAGGACAATATCCACCGGCTTGCCTTCGGGGGAGTACTTGAGGGCGTTAGAGAGCAAATTAAGAAAAATGTTGCGGACAAACTGCTTGTCCAGCATCACCGGAATGCGGGGTTGTTGGGCATTGATGCGCACTTGCTGCCCCGGCTTCTGTGCGTGTTCCAGTTCTTGCACAATGGCTTCCATAAACTTGACCAAATCAAAAGCTTCGGGGTTAACGCTAACCTTACCTTCTTCCAGGCGACCCAGCGAAAGAAACTCGTTGAGGATATCGACCAGGTTCCTGACGCTAGACTTGATGCGCTCCACATTTTTGAGGCGCTGCTCCTCTTTGCCCGGTTCGTTCTGTCGGGCAATCAGGTTGGCCGACGACAGGATGGTGCTCAGCGGTGTGCGAAACTCGTGCGAAGCCATCGACACGAAGCGCGACTTCAGCTCGCCCAGCTCCCGTTCCTTTTTCAGGGCGTTGAGCATCTCCGCTTCGGTCCGTTTCTGCTCAGTGATATTGGTGAACACAAAGAGGACCCCGTCTGGATGGACCCTATTGCTGGTTGGGTTGTCGCGGAGCGGCATGGTGTTGACCCGGTACACCTGGTGGCGGTGGCGTATTTCGTAGGAGAGGTGCTCACCGGCCAGGGTGCGACGGGTGTATTCGATCATCAGGCTTTTCCAGCGTGCCGAAAGTCCGTCTACTTCCTCAATGGCGGTGCCTTCGGCGGTCTCTTTGCGTACTCCCATCGTACGCCATTCGTCTCCGTCCACAAAGACCATTCGGTAGTTGGCATCCACGGCGGCCACCATCATGTCGGGCAGGTAGTTCACCAGCGTTTCGTAAGAGGTTGGTTGGTTGTTCATTGTAGCTAAAGAAACGCAACTTCCCGCAAATACGCCAGCTTTTGGGTGACCAAGATCATCTATTCCTGATGACAAGGGTCGTTTCGTTCTGCAGGGGCGGTAGCTACTTTTGAGGTATACATCAACGTATCTTTTTATGAGCGCGCAAAATCAATTAATCATACACCGCAGCAGCCTGGTGCTGAAGGGCATCGGCGTGGCTACTTTTGGCCTGATTGCCCTGTGCTATCCCGGTGAATCCATCCGTGTCCTGCTGCTGCCGTTCGGAGCCCTGGTGGCCATCAACGGGGCCGTGGTTATCTTCAACAATACCAAGTATACCAACGGTCGCTTTCGTAAGCAGTCGGCCATGTTCGGAAGAGGAGTTGTAGAGCTGTTGATCGGCCTGGCCGCCATCGGATCGGTGATAACCGGAGTAGCTGCTTTCGGAGTGCTGGTGGGCCTGTGGGCCGTGTTGACCGGAACCTCGCAAGCTACCAACTTTTACCAGTTGCGCCACCAAATGCCCCACTGGTCGGTGGTGGTGGCCGCCGGGATATTCTCGGTGATGTTTGGATTGTTTATCGCCGTCAATTCAGTAGTCGGCATGGTTGGATTTACCTACGAGGTGGCGGTGTTTGCCCTGCTGCTGGGCAGTAGCCTATTCTACGCCTACGCCCGGTTGGACAACCTACGGCAGTACCTGGGCAACCGTCCGGGCAGAGTTTACTCACTTGAAAGGGCAGAAGCCTACTCTTATGATAGAATCTATTAACACCCAACGCGACGATATTGTGGGCTTCCGCATGGACGGAACCATTAGTGAAGTGGACATGAAACCGCTGTTTGCCCAACTCAGCGAGAAGCTTCGACTGCACCAACGACTACAGTTGCTAATTGAGTACGTAGACGATCGGGGTTTTTCGTTGGATACGCTGATCGAGGATGTCCGTCATCGCTTCGGAGAATCCGGAGTGTTTGAAAAGACGGCGGTGATCACCTGCCGGGATTGGTTACACCAAGCCACCCAGTTGGCCCACGAGCTGCAGGAAACCCAGCTTAAGAGCTTTCACTACTCTGAGAAAGAGCAGGCTTTACGCTGGATTGCGCAGCGGTAGTCTGATCCGCATCAACACCCGGGGGGGCAGTTACTTTTTACGCCTCAATTACTTTTACTTTCTTAATCAAACTGCCCCCCAACCTTGAGAAGGTCTTCATTTATTAGTAGAAACAAAAAAAGGAAGCCTGCAATAGGCTCCCTTACCAATAGATGATGTGACCGAATTAACAATCCAACTCTTACTTATCCCAGGGTTTGCGGTTTTTCGCCCGGGGGCCTTTTAGGTTTTTCTTCTCTTTCTTGGTGACCGCCACGTGCGGGGTCCGGGTGGTATCCTGCCAGGGCCGGTAGTTCTTCGCCGCGGGTCCCCGGCGCTTTTCGGAAGCCTCCGTCGGAGTTGCAATCTTCACCGGAGAAAACCGGTAGGCGTTTGGGGGATGGTTCTTGGCGCGAGGCCCTTTCAGATCGCCCCGCTCAAAGCGCTGCTCTTTCTTTACCTCGCTTCTGTCAGGCAGTGATTTATCAGCCGTTGACAAAGAGTAGCTGGTTCCTTGGGCCAGCGATGCGCTGTATAGAAATAGTACGGAAGATACCAGGGTTATAGATTTCATGATTACTAGGTTTTGGGTTACTGATACCTAGTCTAACGCTCTGTAATTCAACGGGTTGATCCCAAAATATTGGTAAATGGCGGTGCGGTAAGCAACCAAAGCAATTGCGGAAACTACGTAGTGCCCCGGCTGCTACTGAAAAGAGGGGCATTAAGCGGGTTTCTCCTCGGTGATCATCGTTTTTATCAGTATCTTCGCGACACAACATCAATAGGCATGAAAACACTCCACCGCAACCTTTTTTACGCATGCGGCGTCCTGCTTGTCGGGCTCAACGCTTGTGCGCCGCCCAAGAGCATCAGCACCCAGAAGGCCAACACCTACGATGAAAACGTGGCTCCTTACCGCATCCACTACGCCGACTCCTTGCAGCAGACCCAAGCAACGGCTCCGTCACCCGAGCGCCCCCTCACCGCGGGCCCGCTGACCACCCGCTACGCCATCACCGACGATATGGACGCCTACCTGGCCGAGCGCAGCGAACGCAACCGTGAGCAGAACGCGTACCAGGGCTACACCCTGCAGGTATATACGGGGGGGAGCCGCGACGAGGCCAACGAGGCCAAGCGCCGGGTATACAACGCCTTACCCGACGCGCGCCCCGCTATCAACTACAATAGCTCAATCTACCGGGTGCAGGTAGGCGAATACACGAGTCGTTTGGAGGCGCAGGAAGATTATACTCTGTTAAAGAAAGAATTTCCCTACGTGCTGTTGGTTCCCCAGAAGTTTAAGATTAACGGATGAGCCTGGCAGCCGACATCAAACAACTGACTCGGCAGAACAAAGCAGCGGTGGTTGCGGCGCGTCGTCACCTGCACCAGCACCCGGAACTCTCGTTTCAGGAGCAAGAAACCGCCCGCTACGTGGCCGAACGCCTGAAGTCCTTCGGTATCACGCCCCAAGAAGGAGTGGCCGACACCGGTTTAGTCGCGTTGATTGAGGGAAAGAATCCCGATAGAAGGACGGTGGCGCTGCGCGCCGACATGGACGCGCTGCCCATTCACGAAGCGAACGAGGTGGATTATCGCTCGCAGCGCGCGGGGGTGATGCACGCCTGCGGGCACGACGCCCACACCGCCTCGCTGCTGGGCACGGCCCAGGTGCTGCAGCAACTGCGTGATTGCTTCGAGGGCACCGTGAAGCTGGTGTTCCAGCCCGGCGAAGAACGCATTCCCGGTGGGGCATCGCTGATGATCAAGGCGGGAGCGCTCGAGAATCCGCGGCCGGACCATATGTTCGGACAACACGTGCAGCCGTTCATTCCGGCGGGCAAGGTGGGCTTTCGTGAGGGCATGTACATGGCCAGCGCCGACGAACTCTACGTGACCGTGCACGGCCAAGGAGGACACGCCGCCATGCCCAACCGCAACATCGACCCGGTGCTTATCGCCTCCCACATCATTGTGGCCCTGCAGCAAATTGTGAGTCGGCGGGCGGACCCCAAAATGCCGTCGGTGCTCTCGTTCGGGCGGGTGATTGCCGACGGGGCCACCAACGTGATTCCTAACGAGGTGCAGCTTGAGGGCACGTTTCGCACCATGAACGAGGAATGGCGGGCCACGGCGCATCAGCGCATGAAAAAGCTGGCCGAAAGCATCGCCGAGGGCATGGGCGGTTCGTGCAACTTTGAGATTCGGCGTGGCTACCCGTTCCTGAAGAACAGCCCGGAACTCACCCGGCGGGCCCGGCAGTACGCCGTCGATTTTTTAGGCAGCGAGAACGTAGTGGAATTGGACCTGTGGATGGCGGCCGAAGATTTTGCTTATTATACGCAAGAGGTAGACGCCTGCTTTTATCGACTGGGCACCGGCAACGAGGCGCGGGGCATCACTTCTTCGGTGCACACCCCTACCTTCGACATTGATGAGGAAGCGTTGGAGACGGGCGTTGGATTGATGAGTTGGATTGCGGTGCAGGAGCTGGCGCGCTAACTACGAGATTAATAAGCCAACGGCCATCATCAGCCCCAGCATCAACCAATAGACTTTTTGATACTTCTTTTTTGCTTTACCAAATATAATTCGGTCTAGTCCGTATTTTGCGCGTAGTTCGTAGGGGGTTTTCATAATTAAAAAGCTTTAGCATTGATAACCGGCATATTGATACAATGTTAAGTTAATGTTAACAATGTTATCTTAATGTTAATAAACCACAACGCAACATTTATTCCAAAAGTTTACTTTCAATCAACAATTAGTTGATGAGCTGCCCATTTGACCCAACGAAAATCGCTGTCCGAAAGCTGAAAATTGGAGCGCTAGAACAAATCAAACACTTCGGCGCGGAAGGTGGGGTTCACGCCCATGGCCAGGGCCACCGATACCAACAAGCCGATGGTAGCCAGGGCAACGTCTTTCCCGATCATCAGCAGGGCTTCTCTAACGCGAACCTTGCGGTCTTCCTGGGTAGTTTTTTCGCGGAAGCGCATGGCCAGTTCGCGTCCGCCCAGCAGCCCGATAAATACCCAGGTGGTGCTCATCGGAATCACGCTAATGGTCAATTTGTACACCAGAATAGAAGCGTAGACAAAATCAATGAGCGTAGCAGCCCGAATGTCGGTTACCTCGCTTTTTTCGTTCACAATTTGCTGGATTTTGTCGCCTTTCAGGAAAAAGATCAGTCCTAGCCCTAGAAAAACAACCAGGCAAAAGACAATCAGATGGCTCACGTCGAGTTGGCGCGGCAGGTAGATGGCAATGTTGGCGGCGTCCTGCATAATCCACACCGACCACAGCGAACCGCTGGTGATCCACTGCGCCACGGCCCACCAGGGAGCGGGTTGTTTTTTGAAGTATTTTTTGGTCAGGTTGCTGATGCTAAACCACACAACAAACCCCAGGAAAAACGCCAGCGCGTAGGCGGCCAGGCTTTTGGTGATCACCGAAGCCACCGCTCCCTGGCTCACCGCAAAACTGCTCAGCAGCAGAAAGGTGGTAGACACCGGCATGCGCAGTCGGGTGAGCACCAACAAAAAGATGGGCGCGGCAATTTGCAAGAAATTAAACTGGTCGGGCTGCGGATACGAGAGCGAACCGTCGCTTTCCCGAGCCAGCAAGCGCCCGTACGACACGTCGCCGTCGTTGATGTACCACCCTACGACGACCGTTACCAAAAAAATGGTGCCGATGTACAGCCAAAGCACGTACCACCGCCGGTCGGCGTTAGAGGAAATAAAGGTGCCGATGGTCTGGATACTGTCGTTAGAAACCGCGGAGTAGGCAGCCAGCACAAAGCCGAACCACATGGCCACGTTGGGATACGGATACACCACCCCCCCCGCAAAGAATAATCCGGCGACCAGAAGAAGGAAAGAGCGCTCTTCCTTTACGATGTCAAAAATCTGGTAAATGATCTCTCGGAAACGGCGGGCGGAGCTTTCTTGCTTTTGTAATTTGGGCATCGTCCGGTTAAGTCGGCTGGGTCACAAGTATAAGTAATTTTTGGATACGTAAAACACGGTACCCACAAATTGCTTTCTCTGGCTGGATAACCGGGCACTTCGCAACCTTAAAGGTAGGGAACCAAAAGCATCGGATTGCTCTTTGCGGTGTTAACTTTGTGTTAATTATTTTTATGTTTGCTCAATGATCGATTTCACTACTTTTACGCTAGACAACGGATTGCGGGTGCTGGTTCACGAAGACGCGACCACCCCGCTAGCGGCGTTTAACGTGCTTTATGACGTAGGTTCGCGCGACGAAGACCCCGAAAAAACCGGCTTTGCGCACCTCTTCGAGCACCTGATGTTCGGCGGCTCCCGGCACATCCCCTCTTACGATGAACCGCTGCAACGGGTGGGGGGTGAGAACAACGCCTTCACCAGTCCCGACATCACCAACTATTACATCACCCTGCCCGCGGCCAACCTGGAAACCGCCTTTTGGCTGGAGTCTGACCGTATGCTGAGCTTGTCGTTCGATCCCGAGGTGTTGCGGGTGCAGCGCAGCGTGGTGATCGAAGAGTACAAGCAAAATTACCTAAACCAGCCCTACGGCGACGCAATGATCAAGCTCAAGGAGCTGGCCTACCGGGTGCACCCCTACCGGTGGCCCACCATCGGACGCCACATCTCGCACATTGAAGAGGCCACGCTCGACGACGTGCGCACCTTCTTCTACCGGCACTACGTGCCCCGCAACGCCGTGCTGGTGGTGGCCGGTAGCGTGACGGTGGACGAGGTGAAGCGCCTGGCGGATCGCTGGTTCGGCCCCATTTCGGCGGGCAAGCGGCCGCCCCGACAACTTCCGGTCGAGCCCCCGCAAGCCGACCGACGGGAGCAGCACGTGACCGGGTCGGTGCCCGCCGATGCGCTCTACAAGGCCTACCACATGCCCGCCCGGCTCGACGGGCGCTACCACACCATTGACCTGCTGAGCGACGTGCTGGAGCGCGGCAAGTCGTCGCGCCTGTATACCGAAGTGGTGAAGAAAAATCCGCTGTTCAGCTCGATCAACGCCTACATCAGCGGCTCGGCCGATCCCGGACTGCTCATTATCCAGGGCAAAGTGCAGCACGGCGTTGCGTTGGAAGAAGCCAACCAAGCCGTGGAAGCGGTGGTGGAAGATCTAAGAAGCGCCACGGTGGCGGACGAAGAACTGGAGAAGGTGAAGAACCAGGCGGAGTCGTCGCTGGTGTTTGCCGAGATGGAACTGCTCAACCGGGCGATGAACCTGGCCTACGCCACCGTGCTGGGCGACCCGCAGATCGTGAATCGGGAGTCGGAGAAGATTCAGGCCGTCACGGCGGAGGGAGTGCAGCAGATGGCCAAGGAAGTTTTGACCGCGGATAACAGCAGTACGCTGTTCTACCACGCCGAGCGAGCGAAGTAGCCAACGTTGCTGCCCGGTAATAACGCGCTATTAATGGTTTTCCGAAAATCGCGGTGAAACTCAGTCAGACCAACCTCATGCCCCTGCAATCCTATCGTTCTCACGTAAAAGCCACCTTATCGGTTGCTTATCCGGTGATGCTGAGCCAGTTGGGCCACGTTTTGGTGGGAGTGGCCGACAGCGTAATGGTGGGTGCCTTGGGGGCCGAGCCGTTGGCCGCCGTGTCGCTGGCCAACGGCCTGGTATCGCTGGGATTGATGTTTGGAATTGGCGTTTCGCTGGCGATCACTCCCCTGGTGGCGGCGGCTGACGGGGGCGACACCACCCACGACCGGGCGCAGGTTTTTCGTCACGGGCTGGTGATCAACATGATCACCGGCGGGGCGCTGATGCTACTGCTGGCGGCAAGCGCCGGAGTGCTGCCGTGGTTAGACCAGCCGCCCCGCGTGGTGGCACTGGCGATTCCTTACCTCATCATCGTTGCCCTCTCACTGTTGCCTTTCATGTTGTTTCAGACCTTCCGGCAGTACGCCGAGGGGTTGTCGTTCACCCGCACCGCAATGGTGATCACGCTGGGTGCCAACCTCCTCAACGTGTTGCTCAATTACCTGCTGATCTACGGCTACGGTGGGATGCCGACCTGGGGGCTGAATGGAGCCGGGGTGGCTACCTTGATCTCAAGAATAGTGATGGCCGGGGTGATGATGCGCTACGTGCTGCGCGCGCCCTGGTTTCGGTGGCCGCCCCTGCGGTTGCGCACGCTGCAGCGGAGGTTAACCGTGCGGATGCTAAAAATTGGAGTTCCTACGGGTTTTCAGTACATTTTTGAAGTAGGAGCTTTTAGTTTTGCCTCGATCATGATGGGGTGGCTGGGCACCCGGGCTTTGGCCGCGCACCAGATTGCCCTCAACCTGGCGGCGGTGAGTTACATGGTGGCCACCGGGCTGGCCGCGGCCGCCACGGTGCGGGTGGGTAACCAACTGGGGCGGCGCGATCTGCCCAACCTGCGGCGCGTGGGCAACAGTGCTTTGCTCATGTCTATGGTGCTCATGGGGGCATCGGCCGGGATCTTCTTGCTGCTCAACGACACGCTGCCAACGCTGTACGTCGACGAGATACCGGTCATTGATTTGGCCGCCTCGCTGCTGGTGATTGCGGCATTCTTCCAACTGTCGGATGGGGTGCAGGCGGTGGCGTTGGGCATTCTGCGGGGCATGGCCGACGTGAAGATTCCTACGCTGATCACGCTGATCGCCTACTGGGGGGTGGGGCTGCCGGTGGCCTACGGACTGGCGTTTCCCCTGGGGTGGGGCGCGGCGGGGGTCTGGGTAGGCCTGCTCATTAGCCTGACGTTGGCGGCGGTGCTGTTGGTGCTGCGGTTTCGCCGACTTAGCACCCAGCGCTTTCCGTCGGACACCACTCCGGCCTAACTCAACCCGCCCTAAGACTGGCTAGTGGGTTTCCGGCTGAAGGGCCCGCTGCGCGTCGGCAAGACGCACTACGTAGCCTACGCTTCCTTGCGCGTCGTAGGTGCTGATGGTAACTTCGGCACTAAATGCTTGCCCCCGCTGGTTTTGAAAGGTTTGCACAAAGGGCTGACCGCTGCGCTCGCGTAAGAAATCCAGCAGATCAATAGCATTCACGTCTTGGAACAGCTTGCTAGCGTGTAAGCCCTCCAGCGCTTCGGCTTCGTAGCCAAATTTACCCACTGCCTGGTGGTTGGACAAGACTACCTCGCCGGCGGCATCTACGTTGATGTAAGCGTCCGGAGTGCAGTCTAGCACCGACCGGATGCGGATTTCGCGCCGCTGCATGGCCCGTTGCTTGCGGTCCATTTCTTCCTGGGTAGCTTGCAATTCTTCCATGTTCTGCCGCATCTCCTCCTCTTGGGCCTGCATCTGCTCGGTCATCTCGGTTGATTCGTTCAGCAGTTTCTGGGTTTTGCTGTTGATACGCGCCGTAGCGATGGTGGCCGCGATGCTCTCGGCGATCTTCTTCATGAAATCAATCTCGTGCGACTGGTAGGTCTCGAACGATGCCATCTCCACCACTCCGAACACTTCTTCATTCACTATCAGCGGCACGATCAGGATGCTGGTGGGATTGGCTTCACCAAGTCCCGAAACAATGGTGATATACTCCTCAGGCACATCGGTGAAGTAAAGGGTGTCTTTTTCTAGCCAGGCCTGACCGGCCAACCCTTCTCCCCGATAGATCTTTTGCTCGACGTATTTTTCTCGGTCCCAGGCGTAGCATGCTTCCAGGGTCATATAAGGTTCGTCGCTAGCCTCATCTTCCTGCACCACAAAAATCCCCCCCTGGTTAGCGTGCATGTACTCGATAAGCTTAGAGAGCACCATGGTGGTTAGCTCCTTCACACTGCCGCTATTTTGCCGCAGCAGTTCACCGAACAGGGCGGTGCCCTCGGTGGCCCAGTGGCGCTTTCGATCTTCTTCCGATACGCTGCGCAGGTTGTCGCGCATGTTGATTAGGGCATTGCCCAGCACGTCTTGTTCGCCCAGTGGGCTAAACTCGGCGTTGTAATTGCCTATCCCAATGTCTTCGGCAAAGCCCGAGGTGGCCCGCAGTCCGTTCACCAGTCCGTCTACCGCCTGGGCCATCTCTCCTACTTCGTCGCGGCTAAACTTTTGCGTTTTCTGAGTATTTTTCTCGGGTAACTGCCCCTTGCTTAACTTCACCACCGTGTCTTTCACGTAGCTAATGGGTTGGGTTATGTTGCGATTCAGAGAAAAAGCAATGATCAACCCCAAAGCAATGGTGATCAGCCCCAAAAAAAGATTAAGTCGCCGTAGGGTCATTGAGGACGCGATGATACTAGCCTGTGCCGCTTCTGCCTCCTGGCGCTTCACGTCGCTGATGGCGCTGAGTTGGGTCTCGAGCGCATTGACGTGCGGTAGCACTTCATCCTCAATCCGATTCTCGGCAAACAACTTCACCATAGGGTCCTCGTAGTCCTGAAACGACACCAGCGAGGCCATGATTTCTTTTTGAATGCCAATCAGCTGCTCAAAGCTGGTGAATATTGAGTCAAGCTGCTGCTTTTCCCCTTCTTCTTTCCAGTGCGCGGTGAGGGCCGATATCTGGTTCTTCAGGGCCGGGTACTGAAAGTTTTGCAGTTCCTTGAGCGCATCTTTATCCATCTGATTATTAGGCAAATACACCCAATTTGTAATGAGCATTTTAGAATTGACAATAAGGTCCATCAGGTCTTCTAGTGCTTTGGCCGAAGGGTTGCTCACCTGCGTGGTTTCCTTGATCGCTTGGTTGGTGTTGTTGATGGTAAGCACGCTAACGACTGCATTGAGCGAAAAGATGAAGATCAGCGCGATGAAGCCGCCAAAAATTTTAGTCCCGATAGAAAAGCCTTTTTTCTTCATATTCATGATACCACGAGGTCGACGTATTGATTTCCGGTGAACGCTGCGCCAGCACGGAGGCACCCGCGTACCGTATCGATTGCAAGTATGGAGCGTTGCGCACGATTAAAAAAGTATATCTTTGAGCGAAGATTACATGGTGACAAATCCTTCGAATACGCAAGAGGAACAGTAGGTGGGCCGACCAGCTTTTCTGGGAGAAGAGCCCGCTATTTTGTGCGCTGGTTTGTTACTTTTGCAAAATAATCCGGAAATTTTATGAAAGAGACGCTCGCCGCCATTAAAGATCGATTTGAGGAAGTTGGCCAACTCATCGTGCAGCCCGACGCCATGGCCGACATGAAGCAGTACGCGAAACTGAGTAAGGAGTACCGGGATTTGGAAAAGATAGTAAAAAAATTCGATGAGTACGAAGAGGCCCAGGCCAATTTGGACAGCGCGAAAGCCCTGCTTGAAACCGAAAAGGACCCCGACTTCCGGCAGATGGCCAAGGATGAGATCGAGGTGCAGCAGAGCAGCATTGAGACACTGGAAGAGGAACTGAAGCAGATGCTGATTCCAAAAGACCCGAACGACAGCAAGAACGTGATCCTCGAAATCCGGGCGGGCACCGGCGGTGACGAGGCGGCCATCTTTGCGGGCGACCTGTTCCGCATGTACCAGCGCTTTGCCGAATCACAAAATTGGAACCTCACGGTGCTCGACCTGACCGAGGGGTCGGCCGGGGGGTACAAAGAGATCGTGAGTTCTATTTCGGGCGAAGACGTGTTCGCCTTTATGAAATTTGAGTCGGGCGTGCACCGGGTGCAGCGCGTGCCCGCCACCGAAACGCAGGGCCGCGTGCACACCTCGGCGGCCACCGTGGCCGTGCTGCCCGAAGTGGAGGACGTGGAGATCGACATCGACATGAACGACATCCGCAAGGATACCTACTGCTCGTCTGGACCCGGCGGACAGTCGGTGAACACCACCTACTCGGCGGTGCGCCTCACCCACAACCCCACCGGGCTGGTGGTGACCTGTCAGGACCAAAAGTCACAGATCAAAAACTTCGAGAAGGCCCTGCAGGTGCTCAAGTCCCGTTTGTATGACATCGAGTTAGAGAAGCAGAACGAAGAGATTGGCGCGCAGCGGCGCTCGATGGTGAAGAGTGGCGACCGCTCCGACAAAATTCGCACCTACAACTACCCGCAGAGCCGGGTCACCGACCACCGGGTGAACTATACGGTGCACAACCTGTCGTCGGTGATGGACGGCGACCTCATCGATTTTGTGGAACAACTGCGCATGGCTGACAACGCCGAGCGGATGCAAGAAGGAGCGGGGTAGGAGATTTGTGGGGCGGGCGAGATGTTGGATGCTGGATACTGGATTGATTGGATGAAACAGTTAAGGTTGATTAGAAAATGGGGCAGCCCAATTTGGGGTAACAGTAGCGTGACGAAGGGTCTCTTCGCTGGTTGGTGGTTACTTGGGTTAATTACCTTACTAATTGCCGTAGCATCGTGCACGCCGGAAGACGAGGTGCTGACCCGAGAGGAGAGCGTGCAGTTACTCTTTGACCGGGACACCGTGCAGTTCGACACCGTGTTTACCACCGTGGGCAGCACTACCCAGTGGTTGCAGGTGTACAATCCCCAGCCGAAGGCGGTCAACATTGGCCTGGTGTCGTTGGCCAGCCCGGAAAAGTCGCCCTTTCGATTGCTGCTGAGCGGCGAGGTGGGTACGCAGTTTCAGAACGTTCGCCTGCGCGGCGGTGACAGCCTGCTGCTGCTGGTGGAGGTGACCGTGGACCCAACGAATACCGACTTGCCGTTCATCGTCAAGGATTCTATTCAGTTTAGCACCAACGGCAACGTGCAGTACGTGAACCTGGAAGCCTGGGGACAAGATGCTTACTTTCTGAAGAGTGCGATCATTACGCAAGACACCACCTTTTCGGGCCAGAGGCCCTACGTGATCTGTGATTCGTTGCGGGTGAATTCGGAAGCTATCCTCACGCTGGCGGCGGGCACGCAGCTCTACTTCAACGACGCATCCTACTTACAGGTCGACGGCACCCTACAGGCGACCGGACAGCCCAAGGCGCGCGTAATGCTTCAGCACGTGCGCCAGGACGGCGACTACGAAAACGCTCCAGGACAATGGCAGGGCGTATTCTTCACCTCCGGCAGCAAGAACAATCTAATAGATTTTACGACGATTCGCAACGCGAACGTAGGAATAAGTATCAACGCCATTGACAACGATACCGTACCGGATATTGTGATTGCGAACACAATTGTTAGAAATATGGCGGCCTACGGTGTTTTCTCTTTGAACGCCGACATTGATGCTCACAACAATGTGATTAGCGATTGCGCTTCCGGATTGGTATACAGTTTCGGAGCATCGTACAACCGCTGGTTGCATTGCACATTTGTTAACGAAAATACTGGCTTCACCCGGGAAGATTTTCAGCCGTCTCTCTGGTTCGATGACACCCTAGCCAACCCTGGATCAACGCAATCCCATCGTGTTGAGATAAAAAACAGTATCGTTTGGGGCGATCTTAGTAATGAGTTGTTCATTGTGCCCCGGCGCATGAATTTCGAGCGACAGGTACTGTACAATTTGATCAAATCGGTGGACACAACGTTGTCGACTAATCTATTCAATAGCCCCCCGGCGTTCGTTGATCCGCTTGGGCACAACTACCGCCTCGATTCGCTGTCGCCCGCCGTTGATGCGGGAGTGCCACTGGAAATTGAGCGCGACCTAGAGGGCAAGCCTCGCGATGCGCAGCCCGATTTGGGCGCTTACGAGTATCATCCTGAATAAATTGTTTATGAAAATCATTCAGCAAGAGATTACCCTACCGGCCTTTGAACGGGGGTTTCACCTGATCACCTCGCACGTGGTGCAAAACTTTCCGGAGCTGCGTACGATTCGGATAGGACTGCTGCACGTGTTCATTCAGCATACTTCAGCGAGCCTGGCGATCAACGAAAACGCTGACCCCACCGTGCGGGGTGACTTCGAGCGGCACTTCGACCGCATGGTGCCGGAGAATGCCCCCTACTACGAGCACACGCTGGAAGGCCCCGATGACATGCCCGCTCACATCAAAGCCGCCCTGATGGGCAACAGCGTGACGATACCCATCACTAACGGAAAGCTGAATCTGGGCACCTGGCAAGGAATTTACCTGGGAGAGCACCGCGACCGGGGAGGGCGAAGAAAACTGGTGCTGACCGCCTACGGAGAGGGTTAAAAGTTCTGGGTTCGGGGTTGATGGTTCGGCGTTCTAGGTTCTAGATTTCCAAACTTAGAACCTAGAACCTAGAACCTTTCAACCCAGAACCTTTTCACTGTTTGCTGGCGTCGAATAACTTCTGCTTTTCTTCGCGAGATAGGCTGTCGTAGCCGCTTTCGGAAATTTTATCGAGAATCGCGTCGATCTCCTCCTGTCGATTGCTAAAGGTGCCGTTAGCGCGCGGCCGTCCGTTGCTTTTGGTGGTGCTGCTCCGGTGAGTTACTCGCACTTTGGGCTGCTGCACGAAAAAGCTCTTGACGAACGTGAGAAACGAGGTGACCGGCTTACCCCAGTCGTTGCCCCGTTGCAGTTGCTTGATAAACACAAAGCCCAGCGCGGCGCCCGCCAAGTGCGCCCAGTCTCCCCCGGCGTTGGGCCCCACGGTGCCCGCAAAAGAAACGATAATGTAGAAGATGGCAATGTACTTGATGCGGACTGGCCCCAGCAAGATGAGCGAGATAGAATAATTGGGTGTGAACGTGGCCGCTCCCACCACCACGGCGTATACTCCCGCCGACGCTCCCAGCATCTGCGCCACGGCTACCCGATCGCTGAAGTAGGGAAGCGTATTGTATACCAAGATATAAAGTATTCCTCCGGCAAAGCCCCCCAGAACGTAAAGATTCACCAGCTTTTCGCTCCCCAAAAACTCCATAATGATCATGCCGAACCAGTAGAGGAACAGCATATTGAACAAAATATGAAAGAAACCCGTGTGGGTGAAGAAGTACGTAATCAACGTCCACGGGCGGTACAGCAGGCTGTTCAGCGAGGCCGGTAGCGATAGTTGATCCACAATCAGTTGGTACCAGTTCTCATTGCGGGATATTGTAAGAACCACCTCCAGAAACAACAGTGCCAGGAATACGATCAGGTTGATCACAATGATCTTGATCAGGCCGTTGTTCGGTCGGCTAAAGGCGTTCTTGAAATCGTCTAGTATATTGTTCATCTGCTCTGACTAGTAAAAGACATTGCGCTTATCTTTCCACAACTTAACCAAAATAAACGCAAAGAGCATTCCGCCCAGGTGAGCAAAGTGCGCCACGTTGTCGCCCGGTACCCGCTCAAAGCCGGACCAGAGTTCGTAAAGTCCGTAGAACAAAACAAAGTACTTTGCTTTAATAGGGAAAGGAAAAAACAACAAAAATAATTCGGTATTAGGAAAGAGGAGTCCGAAGGCCATCAGAATTCCGAACACCGCTCCCGACGCCCCCACCATCGGAATGTTTTCTTTCCGCTCTACCAGTTGGCTGGCGTACTGCTGACTTTGGTTCACAAAACTGCTGTTGGTCGGGTTGTCGTAGAACTGATCCACAAAACCTTGCAACTGTGGGTAGGCATATTCGGCGTGGTCCAGCAGCAGTGCCGCAAAGTTGTCGGGCGACGGGCTCTCGATCACCTGTTCAGCCGCCGTTTCTAGCTGCTCTATCTCGTAAAAATTAACCGCCGAATACAGTAAGCTGGCCCCTAGTCCGGTAACCATATAGAAGAGCAAAAAACGTTGGCTACCCCATACCCGCTCCAGCATCGGTCCGAACATGAACAGGGCAAACATATTGCCGAACAAGTGCCAAAAGCTGCCGTGAACAAACAGGTGGGTGATGAATTGGTAGGGTTGAAACGAATCAGCAAAGATGTAACGCAGGCCAAACCAATCAATAAAATCAAAACCAAGAAACTGCTGAATCAGCAGAACAACCACGTTAACGATCAGCAGATTCTTAACAACCGGGGTGAGGTTACCAAACATGCGGGCTATTTGAAAAAAGAGGCAATATGCTCTAGGGTTACGGTATGAAACGTTCTACGTCCGTCGGGAGCATAGGTTGGGTTGGCACACGCAAACAGTCGCTCAATGAGCGAGGCCATCTCGGGGGCACCCAACGGCTGGGTCGCGCGCACCGACATGCGCTTAGCAATAGACCGGATCACGTTTTCCCGTTTGTCTAACGACAACTGCGCCTGATTGTTCTTATACTGTTCCATCAACCCTTCCAGCACCTGCGTTTCGGTACCCACCTTCACGTCCACCGGAATGCCGTTGATCACCAGCGTGTCGGCTCCCGACAGCGTAAAGGCAAATCCCAGCGCCCGAATTTCTTCCTGCAGTTCGTCCAACAGCGCCATGTCGGCCGCCCCCAATCGAACGGTGGACGGAAACAGCATCTGCTGCGATACGAACACGGGCGACCGACCGCTAGTGGGTTGGGCAGACTGATCGTATCCGGGGGGTAGCGACCGACCGTATTGTTCGTACAAGATGCGCTCGTGCGCGGCCTGCTGATCGATGAGCATCAACCCCGAGCGTACCGCCAGAGCAATATAGCGCTGATGAACCTGAAAGGGTGTCCCTATTGGCAAGATCAGCTCACCGGTGGTTGATCCGTGCTCACCGCCCCCGCGCGGCGGTATGTCGTTGGCCGCACTCTGAAACGTGATTGCCGCCGCGTCACCTTCCCGGTTTAGGTCCGGCGAACCGCTTAGCCCACCGGCGGGGAGGCCCTCCCAGCGTTCGCGGTTGGCAGGTTGCCAGGCATCGGCGCTGCGCAGCGCCTGGTAGTTGTTCACCGCCGAACCGCGCAACGTACCGGCCGGTGGGTCGGTGGGGGAAAGGATCGGAAAGAAGTTGTCTTCTCCGGTAGAGGGAGTAACCAGGTTGGTGCCAAGTGATCGCTTCACGGCGGCCCGCACGATGGCGTAGATGGTGCGCTCGTCCGAAAACTTAATCTCGGTTTTGGTAGGGTGCACGTTCACATCGATGTGCTGCGGGTCCACCTCCAGAAACAGGGCGTAGAAGGGGAAGGTGCCCTCGGGCAGCAGGGCTTCGTAGGCACTCATCACCGCGTGGTTGAGGTAGCTGCTGCGGATATACCGCTCGTTCACGAAGAAAAACTGCTCACCCCGGGTGCGGCGGGCCGCTTGGGGCTTGCCGATGAAGCCTCCCACACGCAGGTGGGGCGTTTCTTCCTGGCAGCGCAGCGTCTGCCGACCGTAGTTGTCGTCATACAGTTCAACGATGCGGTGCAGTAACGTGCCCGCGCCGAGGTGGTACACCTCGGTGTCGTGCTGATAAAAATCAAAGGCCGTGCCCGGGCGGGCCAGGGCAATGCGAAAGAATTCGTCGTTGATGTGCCGCAGTTCCACGGCGTTGGATTTCAGAAAAGCGCGGCGGGCCGGAATGTTGTAGAATAGGTTCTTGACGGTGATGCGCGTGCCCACCGGGGCGGTCTCGGGGCCGCTGTGCTTCAGCGCCGAGCCTTCTACTTCAAGCTGGGTAGCCAACTCGTCTTCGGCACGGCGGGTTACCAAGGACACCTGGGCCACCGCGGCGATGGAGGCCAGCGCTTCGCCCCGAAAGCCCAGCGTCTTGATGGCGTATATGTCGGCGGCCTGTCGGATTTTGGAGGTGGCGTGGCGCTCGAAGCTCAGGCGCGCGTCGGTGGCACTCATCCCAACCCCGTTGTCGATCACCTGGATGAGTTGCTTACCCGCATCTTTTACAACGACCGTGATGTGCGTGGCACCGGCGTCCAGGGCGTTTTCTACCAGCTCTTTCACCACCGAAGCGGGGCGTTGCACCACTTCACCGGCCGCTATTTGGTTAGCAATAGCATCAGGAAGTAGTTGTATGATATCTGCCATGCGTAGGGGTTCCAGTAGTTATTGCCGTTGCCTTAGGAAACAACCGGGCGATGAACCACCAACCGGGGGGGAGGTTATTTCGGGCCGAAAGGCCATCCTCCTGAGGTTCTTCGCAGCCGTAGTAGAAAATAGATAGGTGCGGTGAGGATCAGTCCGTAAAATACGACGTTGCCGTAGTAGATGTATCCAAAGATCACCGTAAATAAGATAAGCATGATCACAAACTGCAAACCGGAAGCACTCCGACTGCGCTGCTGCGCCGTCCGTCCGAAACCTGCTTCCAAACTGCGTCGGTGCTGCGCGGCCGGTGAACTAACTTGGCGTATTTCTTGCTCTATTCGGGAAGTCCGCGCGGCAATATCCTCCTTGACGGGATCATAGTAGCGAGGCTCAATGTGAAACCGTCGATGGTTGGGCAGTTTGGTAAGTGAAGGAATTTTCATAACTGATCAAGATAGGAAAAAAAGCAATAAATTAGCGGCCTTCCGGTTGTAACTGTAAAAGGAGAACGCCTCCATGCTTAAAAAAGTTTGTCCGTTTTTTCTTTTTCACTGGGTCTTAAGCAGTTCCGTTTTTTGCCAGTCCGAGGCTATCTCTCCGGTCACTCCCCCGCGCTTGTCGCAGGCCCAATGGGTAGCCAATCGCCTTGATGCACTTACCCCCGATCAGAAGATTGGGCAGCTATTTTGGCTGTCTCCTTCTCCGCTTGACAACCCCCAATCCGTGGCGCGGCAAGTGCAGACGCAACCGGTGGGAGGGGTAATTTTTCAGGAAGTGCCCCCCGCGTCTTGGATCGAAGCCCTGAACCAAGGTCAACCCAATCGGCCGCTTCCTTTGCTGCTGAGCACTGAGGCATCCGACCGAACCAGCGTGCGAGACTCCGCACTGGCGTGGTTGCCTCGTCGGGCCACGCTGGGAGCCATTGAGGACCCTACCCACCTTTACGCGGCCGGAGCCGCGGTGGCCCAACACTACCGAACGCTCGGCATCCACGTCTATCTCGCCTCCACCGTTACGGTGGGTGGAACCGGAGCGTCTGCCGCCACGGCGCCTTGGCACGACGACCCCGCCGCTGCGCTGTCGCTGGGTACCACCTACCTGCAGGGCATGACCGACTACGGGCTGCTGGCCAGTTTCCGGCGCTTGCCGGAAGAAACCGCGCCCGACGCCCGAACCGGGCTCACCCGCAAGCAACGAAGACTAAACGACGAAACCAACCTGCGGGGCACCCTGGTGGTGCAAGCCGGTAAGTTCCAGGCCGCCCCGGTGGCTGCCCGGTGGCCGGTGGATGAGCTCCTGTCGCCCGCACCACCCCCGCTGGCCGAACGCTTGCTGCTGGACGGACTGGTGGTCTCGCCGCCGTTTGACGCGCAGCAGGGTTCACCAGATGACTGGGTGGTGGCGGCCCTACAGTTGGGCAACGACGTGCTTCGGGGCCCGATTGATCTGCCGGTGGCCATCCGAGCGGTTAAAAAAGCCCTCAAGGAGGGGGAACTGTCCTGGGAGGCGATTGATCAAAAGGTGGCCAAGCAATTGCAGTTAAAGTACCAGGCGGGTTTGGACGGGCAGTTTGCCGATAGTTCGCGGGTGGCCCGCCGGGCACCGGTAGACAATACTTTGCTGAAGCAGCAACTCTACGAAGCGGCAGTCACGGTGGTGCGCAATAGCCAGCAGCTACTACCCATCAAGACCCTCGACAACCGCACCTTTGCGAGCCTGTCGGTGACCGACCACCCGGAGCGCGGGCGTCCGTTTCAAGAATCGTTAGACCTGTACGCGCCCTTTGCGCACTACACCATCCCCCAACGCTCCGAACGGTTGGACTACGAGCAAACCTACGAGCGACTGAAGCAATACGATGAGGTGGTGATTGGCATTTACGACGCTGCCGGGAGGAAGCTGCCCAAGAAAACCCTGGCGTTCCTTAAATTTTTGCACGAGGAGGTTGATCTCACGCTGGTGGTGTTCGGGGGTCCTGAGCAGTTGGATGACTTCGCCCGATTTTCGACGCTGGTATGCGGATACGAAGACGACAGCCTGGCCCAGTGGGTGGTGCCGCAAATTCTGTTTGGTGCTCGGGAAGCGAAGGGCCGACTCCCCCGGCACGTAGGAAAAGACCTGCCCGCGGGCACCGGAGAGCATACCGAGGCGCTGGGGCGACTGGCCTATACCCAGCCCGAAGCGGTGGGGCTTAATCCCGACACCCTGCGGCTGATTGATACCCTGGCAAACTGGGCCATTCGCGCGCGGGCCACGCCAGGCTGCCAGGTGCTGGTGGCGCGGCGGGGGGCGGTGGTGTTCTCCAAATCGTACGGCTACCAAACCTACGACAGCCTGGTGCCGGTGAACAACCAAACCATCTACGACATTGCTTCGGTGACCAAGGTGGCCGCCACCACCCAGGCCATGATGTTTTTGCAGGAGCGCGGCGCGCTGGCGCTCGATGACAAACTATCGGCCTACCTGCCCGAACTGCGCGGCACCGACAAGCGTGACATCACCATCCGGGAAGTGCTGCTGCACCGGGCGGGCTTGCGCTCGTACGTACCCTTCTGGCAGATGACGCGCGACCGCTACGGACTGCACCCCGAGCTCTACCGATTTTCTCTGGAAACCGACTTCTCTACCCAAATTGCTTCGGGCTTGTACGCCACGCCTAGTCTGCGCGACTCGCTGTGGAACTGGACCATCCAGTCGAAGATGATCACGTCGCGCGGACGAAGCGTTCGGTGGAAACCGAGGCACGGCTATCGCTACAGTGATCTGGGGTTCTATATGCTGCTTCGCCTAATCGAACAGGTAGCGCAGCAGCCGCTGGACGCGTTTATGGAAGAAAACTTTTACGAACCTCTTGGGCTCACCACCCTCACCTACCGGCCGCTGTGCAAATTCTCGCAGTTGCGAATCGCTCCGACGGAAGAGGACCGGCAGTTTAGAAATACCCTGGTGCGGGGCACGGTGCACGACGAAGGAGCAGCGCTCTGCGGCGGGGTGGCGGCCCACGCCGGCCTGTTTAGTAATGCGCACGATTTGGCGGTGCTCATGCAGATGAACCTACAGGACGGCTACTACGGCGGCACGCGTTATTTTCAGCCCGGCACCGTGACCCGGTTTAGCACCCGGCAGTTCAACGACAGCCGCCGCGCTCTGGGGTGGGACAAGCCCGAGTACCTTCGCGACGGTGGCCCTACCGCCCCGGAAGCTTCGTACGCCTCCTACGGCCACCTGGGTTTCACGGGCACCTCAGTGTGGGTAGACCCCAAGTACGATCTGGTCTACGTGTTTTTGTCGAACCGCGTGCACCCCGACGCGCGAAATACCAAACTTCTCACCGAAGGAATCCGTACAAAAATACAGTCGGTCGTTTACCGGGCGATGGAAGACTACACGGGCAAATAACCCGCTGTGGGTACCCACAGCAGTCTACAAATCTATTTCTATGAATATTGGTATTGTTTGTTATCCTACCTTCGGGGGGAGCGGGGTGGTGGCGACCGAACTGGGCAAAGCTCTGGCGAAGAAAGGACACAAAGTGCACTTTATCACCTACTCACAGCCCACGCGCCTCGATTTTTTTAACGAGAACCTCATCTATCACCAGGTGGATGTGATGACCTACCCCTTGTTTCAGTACCCGCCCTACGAACTGGCCCTGGCCAGTAAGATGGTCGACGTGGTGAAGTACGAAAAGCTGGAGGTGCTCCACGTACACTACGCCATTCCGCACGCCTCGGCGGCTTACATGGCCAAGCAGATTCTGGCCACCGAGGGCATTTACATTCCGGTGGTGACCACCCTGCACGGCACCGATATCACGCTGGTGGGCAAAGATGCCTCGTTCACGCCGGTGGTCACTTTTAGCATCAATCAATCGGATGGCATTTCGGCCGTGTCACAGGATTTGCGCGACGATACCTACAAGTTTTTCGATATCAACAAACCCATTGAGGTCATTCCCAACTTTGTGGACCTGACGCGCTTCAATCGGCAGGCCAAAGAGCACTTTAAACGGGCGATCTGTCCGGAAGGCGAGTACCTGATTGTTCACACCTCCAACTTTCGGCGCGTGAAGCGGGTGGAAGACGCCATTCGGGTATTCTACAACGTGCGCCAGCAGGTGCCCGCCAAACTGCTGCTGGTGGGCGATGGTCCGGAGAGAAGCAGTGCGGAGAAACTCTGTCGCGAACTGGGAAATTGCGCTGATGTTCGCTTCTTAGGTAAACTTGACGCGGTAGAAGAAGTGTTGTCCGTGTCCGACTTGTTTCTGATGCCTTCGGCCAAAGAGAGTTTCGGACTGGCCGCCCTGGAAGCGATGGCCTGCGAAGTGCCAGTGATCTCGAGCGATGCCGGGGGCCTGCCCGAACTTAATATCGACGGCGAAACCGGTTTCGTGTGCCCCGTGGGTGACGTGGACGCAATGACCGAGAAGGCCCTGTACGTGTTGCATCCCGACCACCTGCCCGACTTTAAGAAAAACGCCCTGGCCCGCGCCCAGCACTTCGACGTGGGCGCCATTGTGCCTCAGTACGAAGCACTGTACGAGCAAGTGGTGAGGCAAAACGACCGGCCCGCCGCGGTGAGTTACCCGCCGACTGCTTAATCTGCCGTCCGCTTCGTGCCTTTTTCTTTATTTTTCGGTTTCTACCCAACATGCTGGCCGCATTCGTTTTATATTTGCGCGCCATGAAGCACCACTGTTTATGAAAATTGTCATTGCCGGAGCGGGCGACGTGGGTACCCACCTGGCGCGCTTGCTGTCGTACGAAAAGAAGGATATCACCATCATCGACCTCAACGCCGAGCGATTGCAGAAAATCGCCAGCCAGATTGATGTAGCCGTGGTGCGGGGAAGTGTAACCTCCTACAAAATACTGAAGGAGGCTGAGGCTCCCCGCGCGGACCTATTCATCGCGGTCACCGAATCAGAGGAGGTGAACTTGGCCGCCAGCATCATCGCCAAGCAATTGGGAGCCAAGAAGACCATTGCCCGCATCACCAACGAAGAGTTCCTGATGGACAAGAAGTCCGTTGATCTGGCCAAGGTTGGGATTGACGAATTCATCTCTCCCGAATCGCTGGCCGCCCGCGAAATTAAGCGCTTGCTGCGCATTGCGGCCGTCACCGACACCTTTGAGTTTGATCAGGGGTTGCTGTCGCTCATCGGCATCACCATCGACCACCAGAGTGCCCTGATAAATCGGCCACTGGCCGAAACCGCCCGCCTGAATCCCAGCAACAACTACATCATTGTGGCGGTGTTGCGCGGCAGCCGCACCATCATCCCCAATGGCGAAACCACCCTGCAGGTTAACGACCACGTCTACTTCATCGCGCAGCCCAACGGCATCGATCTGGTGCTTGAACTCACCGGCAAACGGGAGATTGAAATCAAGAACATGATGATTCTAGGCGGTAGCAAGGCCGGATACCACACCGCCCGCAAGCTGAGTCCGGAGTACAAGATCAAACTTATCGAGCGCGACAAAGAAAAGTGCTTTACCCTGGCCGACGAACTGCCCGACACCCTGGTGATCAACGGCGACGGGCGCAACGTGGACCTGCTGGAACAAGAAGGGCTGGCCGATATGGACGCATTTATTGCTTTGACCGGTGATTCGGAAACGAACATCATCAGTTGCTTGATTGCCAAAGACCGCGGGGTGAAAAAGACCGTGGCGTTGGTGGAGAACTCCGACTACATTCAGCTTAGCCAAAACATTGGGGTGGATACGATGATCAACAAGAAACTGATCGCAGCCAACTTTATCTTCCGTTACATTCGGGAGGGGGACGTGATCTCGATTGCGGGCATTCACGGGGTGGAAGCCGAAATACTAGAGTACGAAGTGAACAGCAACTGCAAAATCGCCCAACGCCGCCTCCGTGACCTCAAGTTTCCGAAAGAGGCCGTGATTGGGGGGGTGATTCGCAATCAGAAAGGATACATCGCTTTGGGCGACTTTTTGTTTGAGAACCACGACCGGGTGGTGGTGCTGAGCAAGCGCGAAGCACTGAGTGAGGTAGAAGCGTTTTTTAAATAAGCAGTTTCCTCACCGGTCGGTATGAAATTTAACTGGTTTGCTCTTGTCAATATTCTCGGCGTTATCCTGATGTTCAACGCCGGGTTCATGGGGCTGTGCTTGCCGTTTGCGCTCTACTACGACGATCAGCAGTGGCAACCCCTGCTCACCGCCGCCGCCGTTACGCTGGCGGGGGGTGGGATTCCCTACTTGCTCACCCGCCGCAAAACCGATCAGGAGCTGCGCAGCCGCGATGGGTACTTGGTGGTGACCTTGAGTTGGGTATTGATGTCGTTCACCGGCTCATTGCCCTACATATTTAGCGAAACCATTCCGGGCTATCCCGACGCCTTCTTTGAGTCCATGTCGGGCTACACCACCACCGGAGCCACCATCCTCACTGACATTGAGGTGCTTCCCAAAGGGATTTTGTTCTGGCGAAGCCTCACGCAGTGGATCGGCGGCATGGGCATCATCGTGCTGGCCGTGGCTATTTTGCCTATTTTGGGCATTGGCGGCATGCAGTTGTTTCAGTCTGAGGTTCCGGGTATCACGCCCGACAAGCTCAAACCGCGCATCCGCGACACGGCCAAGCGCCTGTGGATTCTTTACAGCGGACTCACGCTCATCGAGATGGTGCTGCTGACAATCGGGGGGATGAGCTTCTTCGACGCCATCAACCACAGCCTCACCACCATGGCCACGGGCGGATTTTCGCCCAAAAATTCTAGCATTGCCTTCTACGATTCGCCCTACCTGCAGTACGTAATTACCCTGTTCATGTTTTTGGCAGGCACCAGCTTCACGCTCACCTACTTTATAATTAAGGGAAAACTCGACAAAGTGTGGCAGAACGAAGAGTTCCGCTACTACGTGGCCCTGGTGTTGCTGGTTACGCTCATCACCACGATAGGAATCTACCTCACCACCGGGCAGGCCTGGGAGCCGTCGTTCCGCTACGCGGTCTTCCAGGTGATCTCGATCATTAGCACCACTGGCTACATCACGGCCGACTACACGGCCTGGGCACCGCTGCTCACCGTGTTGTTCGTCATCCTGATGTTTATCGGTGCTTCGGCGGGTTCTACTGCGGGGGGAGTGAAGATTGTGCGGCACGCCATTTTGATCAAGAACAGCGTCCTGGAGATGAAGCGGCAGATTCATCCGGCGGCGGTGATTCCGGTGCGCTACAACGGCAAGGCCGTTACCCAAGGCATCACGTTCAACGTGCTGGCCTTCTTCGTGATTTATATTACAATTTTTGCGCTGGGCACCATCGTGATGGCCCTCACCGGCGTTGATTTCATGACGGCCGTGGGGTCTACGGCCACTTCGCTAGGTAACATCGGTCCGGGCATTGGCACCGTAGGGCCGGTCGACAACTTTGCGCACCTCCCGGCCGCGGGCAAGTGGGTGTTGTCGTTTTTAATGCTGCTTGGGCGCCTCGAGTTGTTTACCGTGCTCATTTTGTTCACTCCTTACTTCTGGAACCGGTATCAATAGGTTTTGAGTTTAGGGTTCGGGGTTGAGGGTTCTGGGTTCGGAGTTAAAAGTTCTGAGCGCGGTGGATAGCTACGACTCGGCCGACTTCTCCTTCGCCCAGCAGCACCTGCGCATCCTGTCGGGGCTCTACGGCCTGCTGCGTCCGCTGGATTTAATGCAACCCTACCGGCTGGAAATGGGCGCGGCGCTACCCACCGAGCGGGGCGCCAACCTCTTTCTAAAAAAAAGCGCGCGCTTGCCAATCCACCCCGGCCCGGGGCTACGTACCTACTGCACTTTTATCCTAATTATCAACCGCTGCTACTCCGGACCACCTTCCGACAACGGCTGTCTCGCGCAATAAGCTGGGGCCGACCAGGCGGATCAGGTGTGCCGTTAGTAGCCCTAACCTAAAGTCTTTATGCCACATGCTGCAAAGCTCCCGTCGGTCGTCGCCAAAATGGGAGTAACCCTGGCGTTTCTCGCCTGCTTGCCCGCCGCCGTATTCGCTCAACCATCCGAGGTGCTCTATCAAACCAACGGCCGCGTGGTGCCCGGCACGTTGGAAGATATCAGCCAAGACTCGATCTATTACCGCCCGGCCGGGAGTACTCAGGAAGAGACGCTCCGCACCGAGCGTTCAGCCATCACTTTGATCTTTAGAGGTAACGGAGAGTTTTTGCTGGCCTCCCGGCCCGAATCCACCTGGAAGTTGGGTGCCAACCCTGAGTACGATCACATTGTGGAGATCGACGGACAGGTGCTTCCGGCCCACAACATCGAGCAGCACGAGGACATTATCTACTACCAGGATGCTCTTGACAGTAGCGATGCCTCGGTGCGGGTGGCCGAAACGATGGCGATTATCTACCGAGACGGCAGCCACCAACTGCTGGCCAACGCCAACGAAGTGGCCCAGGGACTAAGCCGAGCCGTCGACTTCCCGGACGCTTTCAATACTCCCGACGCCGTGGCTAGCACCGAACGCGCGGCTGCCCCGCCCCCGGCACCTGCTGCCGAAATCGCTTCGTCCGAAACTAATTCAGAAAGCATCATCCCGGTGAATATTACTCCTGACACCCTTCAGGCCACGGTAGCTGGCATTTTGCGTACCAGTCGGGACGTTCGGAAAGAACTGGAGCTCGACCGGGTCGACTACGAAGAGTACGCTGCCAAGGCCATCAACAAGGCTGAGTACCTGGGCTACTACCTCGATCTGCTCTGCAACCGAAATTTGGATATCTATGACAAAGACCAGGCAATTGCCAACGCTTTGCAACTGTTCGTGCACGACAGCACCCGCGTGCAGGTATCCTCGGTGACGCGCGACCAAACCATTGTTTACAAAATCAAAGAGTATCTGAAACGACTCAGCCTGCTCAACTACGACAAGGTAGAACTGCTGTGGCGCAATCTCCAGTACGTCACCAAGTTTCGCCTGGCTCCCGATGGCAACTACTACGGAACCATCACCGTGGAGCAACTCTTCCGCGGTTTCCGGGACGGCCGCCCCGTCTACGAAGACATTACCCAGAAGGATGTGGAGATTGTGCTGGGCAACTTCCGGAAAGAAGAAAGCGGCACCGTTACTTCCGCCTGGGACGTGCTGCTGTCGGACATTGGAGTGGAGGAAACCCGCCGACGCTAGGAGCTATGCTACGATGGTTGGTTGGTGTGATGCTTCTGGGGGGCGGCTCGACGGCGCACGCGCAGTCTATCCGCTTTTCGGATAACGAGAACTTTGCCTTCAAGGTGAAGCAGATCGATGAGTTCATGGATCGCTTCAACGCGGTGGCCGACACGCCCATTCAGCAGTACGTGCGCACGCAGTACGCCGTGGACAGCCTGCCCCGGGCCTCGTTGGTGCTCAGTTTGTTCGACCGCGAAGATACTGCCTGGAACGAACCGCAGGTGCGAGAATTTGTCCGTGACGTGGCCCAGAGTTCCGCCGTGCTGGATTTCTACGACCGGGGCTGGTACGCCGAGCTGGACTGCGTCGGTCGTTACCGGGGGCGAAAGGAGGAGTTCACCCTGGTGTTGTCGTTAGAAGTGCTACGCAACGGCCGCGGGTCTAAGTGGGTCATCGAAGGAGTGTCGGCCGACTTTCTGCGGTTGGGCTACAGCCGGGACCACCGCCGGGCGCTGAATCCGGGCAGCTACGGCACCGACTTTATGGGGTTGGTAGACGCCCTGCAGGACACCGCCAACGTGCGCAACTACCTGAGCACCCGCACCCAACCCTCGCAACTGCTGCTGTTTTTCGACAAACTTTGCGAAGGGCAATTGCTCTTCGAGCGGGTCAACGCCATCACCTACCACTTTTTGCAGATCGACAACTGGATATTTAAAGTACGGGATTTTAACCGTGACGTAGCCAACTCCGGCTGGCTGATCAGCGAGCTGATGAAGGTGACCGACGTGCAAAAGCTGCAGTACCGCGAGAAAATCCTTTACCTCGATTGATCAGGATGGTTAGGATGGATCAGGATGGCCAGGATACAGCGAGGATGTCCAGGATAAAAATGGAACACGAAACTGGTTGTAGCATTTGCTACGACCCATTGAAACACTAACCGCACAATGAAATACATTCTACCAAGCAGCTTATTCGGGTTGTTACTTTTACTGCAACCGGCCCTACAAGCACAGCCCTTGGACGCGGCCGACACCGCCGAAATCCGGCAGAAAGCCGGGCGGCACGTGCGGCAGTTCGAAGGCCTGCTCAACCTGATCTCGCAGCCCGACGAGTACTTCCGTAAGTACGGTTTCGACGCCCTGGTGCGGAGCTACTACCACGAGAAGTCGGGCTACCAGATCTTTCGCGACTCGCTGGTGGTGGTGGAAGACGATCTCAATCCGCGCGCTCGGGTGCAGCGCTACGGCCACCTGCTCACCATCCAGGAGTACCTGAAGGCCTTCTTTTCGTTGTACGAAAAATCGCCCGTCACCAGCGTGTTTTTCGACCGCTACCGCGTGTCGGAGGTGAAGCAGGGCGACTTCACCTACGTGGAAGTGCGCTACGACAGCGAGTTTCGCAACCGCCACCGGGCCTTTCCGGACGTTCCCTACCCCGTGCGCGCCCGCAAGGCCACCGTGAAGGCCGAGCGAACGACCGGCGGCTGGCAAGTGATGATCACTGACCTGAGCTACGACCGGCCCATCACTCCGAAGTCACCGGCTCCCGTAGCCTCCGATAAATTCTCAACCCGCCGAGTAGCCAGTACCGCCCCGACCACCCCGAAGTCTTTCGTCGAGCCACCTTCCCATCAAGTGCGAGCGATACCTGCCCCCGCCCCCGCTTCCGATAGCACCCTGATCGCTGAAGCGGCTCCCGGGAATTCGTTTGGCTCACTGCGCCGGGTATACCGCCCCGGTAAAACCTACCAGCTCCCCCTGTTGCCTCAGCCCGCTGCTTTGGATACCTCGCTGCTGCTCTATCAAAACGGCCAACGCGTGGCAGACCTCAGCGCCGTGCTCACCGACAGCACCCATGCGTGGCGGGTGTCCAAGCAACTGCCTTCCGGAGGTAACTATCAACTTCGCCGGTACGATCCGGTGACCGAGACCACCGCCGAGAGTGCACCCTTTGCCATCAAACGCCGGGCCCGCTGGCCCTGGGTGGTGGGAGCCGTTGCGGCCGCGGCCGTGGTAGCGGCAATTCTGAGCAGCGGCGATGAGGCAGCTTCCGATAACGAACTTCCGGCCCCCCCGGCCCCCAACTAACTCCTTCAATGCTATGCTTTTATTTCGTATAACCCGATCACCCGTGCGCTACGCACTCCCTTTCTTTGGCTGGTTGGTGTTGGGAGGGCTAGGCAAACCCCTAGCGGCCCAGCAACTAGAGGCAGTCTACCAACTGGGTGGTGTTGGCCACTGTGACACCAAAAATACGGTGCTCGACGACGCTGGAAACGTTTATATGATCGGCTCCTTTGGCGGAACGGTCGACTTTGATCCTTCCCCCGCCACCGAGCGCCTGATCAGCACTTCGGACCAGGATATATTTGTGGCGAAGTACGACCACGAGGGCAAACTGGTGTTTGTTAATCAGATGCAGACCACCACTGCGGGAGATGCCATCAGCTACGCTGAAGACATCGCCGTGGATACCGACGGCAACGTGTTCGTTGCTGCTTCCTTTGTGAACCGCCTAACGCTGGGCACCACCGTGCTGGGCACCACCGTGCTCACTAGCACACCTAATGAGGGCGGCGGGAGCAGCCGTGATATTCTGCTGGCGCGCTACTCAGCGACGGGCGAACTGGTGTTTGCCTACGCGATGGGGGGCACCGGCACCGACTACGGCTACGCCCTGGCCACCACGCCCGATAACAAACTACTGCTCACCGGCCGCTTCCAGCGCCGGGTGGACTTTGATCCGGGCCCCGGAACCACCGTGCTGGAAGGGGAAGACAACAGCACCGACCTCTATATCGCCCGTTATAATCCGGACGGAACGCTCGACGCCGCGGTGAGCGCGGGAGGCACCGACTACCAACTGGCCAACAGACTGGCGGTCGACGGGCAGGGCAACGTGATCATCGGCGGTACCTACCGAAACCGACTATCGTTTGACCGAAGCAACACCTTTAACCACCCCGATACGCGCAACGGCTTCGTGGCGCAGTACGACGCCGACCTCCGCTTTCGGTGGGCCCTTCCGCTACGGCTGCCTCAGAACCGAGCCAACGAGGACTGGGAGATGACCTTGTACGTGCAGACGGATCCGGCCGATAATATTCTGGTAACCGGGAAGTTTGTGGGACTGCTCAACGTGGGGGGCCAGGAGCTCACCGCCGCAGAAAGCACGTCGGATATCTACCTGACGCGCATTCGTCCCAACGGCACCCCGGACTTTGCTCGGCGCTACGGCGGGGTGGGCGACGAGGAAACCCGCGACGTGGCCGTTGGTCCCGATGGGATTATCTATTTGGTTGGAAACTTTGCGGGAGGGCTGGACTTGGACCCAAGTCGGCAAGACGATAACCTGACCGCGCAGGCGGGCAGCGACGGTTTTCTGGCCCAGTTGGATCCATCGGGTAACTACCTCGGCGGGCGGCCCTTCCGCGGTGACGGCGACGTTACCCTGAAGCGACTGGTGCTATCTTCTAGCGAGTCGTCTACGATGGTGCTGACCGGCGAGTTCAGCGAAACTCTGGTGCTTGAGGAAAGCACCTCGCTCCGCAGTGGCGGGGAGGCCGACGTCTTTTTTGCCCGTTACGACCTCACGCCGCCCCCGCCCCCCGCGTTAGCGCCGGTGCTGACCGCACTTTCGGCCTACCAGGGGCGAGCCGGTGACACTTTGCGGTTGCAAGGGCAGAACTTCGGCGAGGCGGTGACCGACAACACGGTTACCTTCGGTGAAACGGGGGCCGAGGTGCTGAGCGTTAACGCCGCCCGCACCGAACTTACCGTGCGGGTACCGGCCTTGGCCCCCGCTAGCTACTTCGTGGCCGTGCGCGTCGGTGCTGCCTTGGCCACGGCCGATCAGGCATTTGTGGTAGAGCGTCTGGCTCCGCGGATCACCGCGGTGCAGCCCCCGGCGCTAAAGGCGGATACGGTGGGCACCCTGGTGATTTCGGGCGAGAACTTCTTTTCCGGTGCCGATGCGATTAGCGTACTGATCGGCGATACTCCGGTGGCCCCGGAGAACGTGCGGGTGAACGAGGCGGGCACCGAAATTACCGTCACCACGCCCCCCTTGTCGGAGGGCACGTACGCCGTAGTGGTGACCGTGGGCGACCAAATAGCAGAGGCCCCGCCGCTCACCGTGTCGGCTGCGCCGGTCGTGGACCAAACCCCGCCAATGGTAGAGCTCACCGTTCCGGCGCGCTTGCGCTCCGACGAAGTCGCGTTTTCCGTCAGCAGTGTGGTCACCGATGAATCTGCCTTGAACGAAGTTACGCTGGAGTTTCTGCCCATTCGTCAGAACCCCCGCCGTAGTGCATGGCGGCGCATCAGCCCGGTGCGCGAGGGCAGCACCGATACTTACCTGGCCCGGCTGAACAGCACCGACCTGGACGAATTGGGGATGCAGACCCGGACGGTGGCCACCGACGCCTGGGGCAACACCGACACCTCGGCGGTGCGCTACACCTACCGGGAGTACACTGCAGCCCGGCCCCTGCGGATCGAGGGAGCGGAGCGAGCCGGAGAGAGGCCCTCGGCCAACGACTACCAACTGCTGGCCGTGCCGTTGCAGAACCAATCGGCCACCCAGGTGCTCAGTCCGTTGGGTGATTATGATACCCGCCGCTGGCGCTTCTGGCGGCTACGCGACGCGGTGGGTGATGCACCCTACGAAGAACTGAACCGGGGCTGGTCGGGAGATTTGGCGGCCGGGCAGGGATATATGCTCATTTACACCGAAGCGGTGACGTTTCGGGCGATTGGCTCGGTGGTGGAAGCCAACTACGAGGCGCCCTACACTATCATCCTACAACCCGGTTACAACCTCATCGGCAATCCTTATCCCTTCGCGTTAGACTGGGAAGCTGTGCTAGCTTACAACCAAGTGGCCCCCGCTTCGCTACGACTAAAAACTTTTGATCAGGGCTTTCAAGAAGCGCGTTCCCTACCCGCCTTTGAAGGAGGGTTGGTGATTAATCCTAACGAGGGGCCACCCATCACGCTGGCGGTGCCGGTGGGCCCGGTGCCTCCTCCTTCGGGCCGTAGCGAAGTGGTGGCCGCAAAGATAGATGCAACGCAATGGAGCGTGCCTTTTACGCTCAGTAGCGCTGGTTTGAGTACGCAGGGCCGGGTGGGCATGCACCCCACCGCGCAGCCCGGCTTCGATGACCGCGACGACTTTCCGCCGCCTCGCCTCACCGACTTCCTGGAGGTGAGCACCCGGCATCCGGAGTTCTTTTTGTCGGCCTTCAGCCACGACGTGGTGCCCCCCGCCGCGCAGCACCGCTGGGAGTGGGAGGTAGCGAGCGGGCAGGCTCATCGGGAGGTCACCCTGCGGTGGAATTCCGCCGACGCGCAACGGTTGGCAGCGCCGCTCGTGCTGCTGGACTCGGCGCGGGCGCGGCGGATTGATATGCGCACCCAGAACCACTACACCTTTCGGACGGATGCGGCGGGTGCCTACGCCCTTGAAATGGTGTACGGTACAGCCGACGAGACGCAACGTTTGGGAGGTGTGCGGGTGGGAGAGGCCTATCCCAATCCGGCTGCCGACCAGCTTTCGTTGCCGCTGTGGCTACCGGCTAATGAGACTTCCCGCGCTACGCTGGAGGTGTTTGACCGCACGGGCCGTCGGGTAAGGGGGCAAATCTACGATCAGTTGCCGCCGGGCTACCACACGCTGGTATGGCGTCGGAATGGAGCTTTACCCGCCGGACTGTATCTGTACCGATTGCGGTTTGGGGATGGAAAGCAGACATTCAGTCAGCGGGTGTTATTAGAGTGAGGGGGGCGGAATAGTAGGCATTTGAACGACTCTGGTGGTTGGCAAATCACCAACTATTATTATCTTTGCTTCTGTGACGTTATCAAACGAAAAACGCTCAAGGCCTATTCCGAAAAGTATGCTGATGCGAAAGATGCTTTAGACACGTGGTACCGCGTCTGTAAGAAAGCCAATTGGAGTAATTTTAACGAAGTTAAAAGCACGTACCCCAGCGCTGATGTGGTGGGCGATGATCGAGTAGTATTCAATGTTTTACACAACAAATACCGGCTAGTGGTCCGATTTAGTTTTCAATACAAAGTTATTCAGGTCAAGTGGTTTGGTCCGCACGCTGCTTACGATAAAATAGATGTAACAAAGATATGAACCTCACTAAAGTAGTAGAAACCGAAGCAGAATACGAAGCGGCCCTAGAGCAAGTAGATGAACTGTTGGATGTCGCTCCTGATGTCGATAGTGCAGAAGGGCAGAAACTTCGGTTGCTTTTAGTGCTAGTCGAGAAGTATGAAGACGAACACCACGCCCTAGATTTGCCCGATCCCATTGAAGCGATCAAGGTGCGGATGGATGATCTTGGTCTGCAACCGAAGGATCTTATTCCGCTTATCGGTGATAAAGGAACTGTTTCTAAGGTGCTTCGCTACAAACTACCACTGTCGCTGCGTATGATTCGCCTGCTTTCTCGGGCCCTCAACCTACCGGCCGAAATACTGGTGCAAGAAACCTCGTCGGAAGCCTCTGCTCACCCCCTTTCCAAGTTAGGTTGATGCACTTGTGGGGTGTAGACACCGCTCAGAGCTTGACTATAAGTCACTTTCTCTTTTGTTCAGGGGCAACTCAGGTACTCTCTGGTAGCGTAGTGTTCGGCTTCCTTCTCAAAGAAATTGTCAAAGTAGCAAGGGCGGTACTTCCCCCCTCCTATCCAATCATAAACAGCCAAAAAGTATAGGCCATAAACCTAGAAAGGGCTTTGTACCAAACGAAATCTTCTTTCCATTTCGCATCCACCTTATTAAACGGCGGATTAATGTAGACAAATCCTTCGTATTGTAACAGATGCATTACTTCATGAGCCCCCACCTTGTACAGGTATCCGGGATATACCGCGCTATTCACTCCTACGGTCATTGTCGTCACTGAGGCAAATCCTTTGTAATCAGTGCCTTCAGCGTCTAGAAATATAAAACCCGTCTTTAGCGACTTTGACAAGTTAAGCCTACCTTCCTTGCGCAAATCCAAAACACCATAAATGCCCGAAGGAAACACCCGAGCCTGGAAGCGACGGTCCGGCAGGTCGTAGTCTAGCCGAAGTAGCCACAGATTGATGTGCCAGTGCTTCCAGAAGTTGCGATTGCTGGCGGCGTTCTGCACAATGGATGCTCCGGCGGCGTGGACGAGATGGGCGGGCCAAGCGTAGGCGTACCTCTCCTGGGCATAAATCTGGTACGTCAGGTTCTTGCCCTGGTGCATCAGGTACCCTCCCAGTAGTCCTTGTGCCATGCCCTTGAAAAACACCCGGTGCCACTTCTGCTCCTTTTCCTTGTTGACCCAGGCCCCGACCCCCCCGGCTAGTGCGCCTACCCCCATATTATACACCGTAAACTCGGTCCGTTGCGCCCGGTACAGCTGATCCTGGCTTATACCCGGTAGGAAGAGGAAGATGAACAGGGATAGAAAGACGAACTGCCTCATGGGTGAGGATGGGATGAGTGGATAAGCAACAGTGGTCGACTGGCTTTTGCGCTATCAAAATAAGCATTCGGCGGATCAATAGGTACTAAAACTTGATCTAGTGCCGCCAAGTGTTTAGCGTGAGGAGTGAACCCACACGGAGATGGAGTGAACCGGGGCTGATGTTACTTACTCGCTGCCCGCCGGGGTGGTGGCGGAAGTGGTCGGCTGGTCGGCAGGGGCGGGTGACGCGCTACAAGCGCGCCCCAGAGGGAGGGTTGGGTAGGAAGGTCCATGAAGGTGCCAATCATTCCACCAACACGTAAACCGGGGGTTCCACCGTATTATCCAGCGTAGCCGTTACACCATTGAAAACCACTTCATCAAATGAAAAGCCAGCACATCGATTGCCAGGGTCTTGCTGAGAAGCCCGTACCAATAGCGTGTCCACATTGCTGTCTCGCTCTAAATAGAAGGTCTCTGTGCTTCCAAATATACTGCTGTAGGGGAGTGCGGGGGAAGAGCCGTATGTTTCTTGAGCACTACCTTCGTAGTACACTTCTGTGGTTACTTCCACACCATCTTCAAAAAAGAAAATCTTAATATCGTTTGGCCGCTCATCGGGGGTGAATTGGTTATTGCCCGCCTGATCTACTAACCTAAAGCGAAACGGCTCGGGTTGCACTTCGTCGCAGTTGACATCGTCATCACTACAGGCAGTGAATGCAAAGAGAAGGAGTAAGAAGAGGGCTGGGTATCTCATGGGGAATGGGTTAAGTGGTAACTTGTTGAGACCGCGTCGGCAAGAGCGTTTTTGTTATACGAAGCAACTTGAGTCAACGCGCTTGCCTTCTGCTACTAAGCGATACCGCCGTTTGCCTCGCAGTGACGGCTACCGTAAGCCAACCAGGGCTACTGAAAACGTAGCGTATAGGAAACAGCGGGCAGCACCGGAAACAGTGTGTACTGCACAAACTGCTTGGTACCATCTCTAAAAGTATCCCGATCAACGAAGAAGGGGTTGCGGCGGTTGTAGGCATTGTAGACGCCCACCGTCCACACCCGCTCGCCCCACCTCTTTTCTTTGGTATGTTGAATATTCAAGTCCAGCCGGTGGTAGGGCTGCATCCGAAAGCCGTTGCGGCCCCGAATTTCCTCAATGTCGCCCTCGCTCACCACGTCACGGAAGTAGAAATCGGCGATCTCAATGGGATCATACGACGACACGGGCAGCGTGATGGCCTGCCCGGTGCCGAACACCCAGGTGGCCGAGGCAACGAGCCGCTTGGTCCACTGGTAAGAGCCCGTGACCGAGATGTCGTGGCGGCGGTCGTAGCGAAAGGGAAAGCGTTCGCCGAAGTTCACTTCATCAAACTGCCGGTCAGTCCACGACAGGGTGTAGCCCACCCAGCCGGTGAGCTTGCCAGTGCGCTGCTCCACCAGCAGCTCGGCCCCGTAGCTGCGGCCGTTGCCCACCACCACCTTATCCTGCCAGTCTTCTTCCACGTCCAGAAAGTCGGCCCCGTCGCGGTACTCCAGCAAGTTGTCCATCTCCTTGTAGTAGCCCTCCAGGCTCACCTGCAAGCCACCGGGCAACGTCTTGGCCAGACCCAGCACTCCCTGCCACGCCTGCTGCGGACGGATGCGCTCGGTGGCGGGCACCCACAGGTCGGTGGGCAGGCCCAGCCCGGCGTTGGTAAGCAGGTGAATGTACTGCGTCATGCGGGCGTAGGAGACCTTCAGCGCCAGCGTTTTGCCCAGCAGGTAGCGGGCCGAGGCGCGGGGCTGGAGAGAAGTATAGGTTTCATCCTCTACAAGGAAGGCCGAGGCGTGCACGCCTACATTCATGCTGAAGCGCGGGAACGGTTGCCACTCTTCTTCCAGGTAGACAAAGCCCTCCCAGGCCTCGATGATGGCCGAGCCCAGCACGGTGTCTCCGGCCACGATGTCGTCGGTAGCCAGCGTGTCGAAGACGTAGTTGACCGCCCCCGGGTTGAAGGTGTGGTGAATGAGGTTGGCCCCCGCCTGCACGTTGTGGCGCGGGTTGGGCAAAAAGTTGACGTCGATGCGCCCCGCCCAGTCTTTGATCGAGGAGCGGTAGCGCTGCCGCGAGAAGTTGTAGGTGGTGTCGTCCTCCGCTTCCGGGTCGTTGGTCAGTCTGCCCGTCCGGGTGGTCTCATAGGTCACGTCGTTGTTGTAGTCGTAGCGGCTGTAGGTCAGCGTGGTGTTGCTAAACCAGCGGGGCGAGATCACGTAGTTCCAGCGGAAGGCCGTGGTTAGGTTGCTCCACTGCAAATCAAAGTTGTTACCGCTGGTGGTCTGCACCCCCTCAATGAGTCGCTGGCGCTCGTCGCTGATAACCCCCTCGTCGTTGCCGGAGTAGGCACTCAGGTACAGCTGGTGCTTCTGCCCCAGCCGGGCGTTCACCTTGGCGTTGAGGTCGTAGAAGTAGTAACCCACCTCATCGTCTTCCCCTCCGGCAAACTCCTTGAGCAACGGCTTAGCCACCAAATCCAGGTAGGTACGGCGGCCCGACACGATGAACGAGACCTTGTCCTTGACAATGGGCCCTTCCACGGAGGCACTGCCCGAGATGATGCCCAGGGTGGCTTCTCCGGCAAACTGCTTCATGTTGCCCTCTTTCATGCGGATGTCGAGCACCGACGACAGCCGACCGCCGTAGCGGGCCGGAAAGCCGCCCTTGATGAGCTCAATGTAGCTAATGGAGCTGGGGTTGAACACCGAGAAGAAGCCGAACAGGTGCGACACGTTGTAGACCGGCACCCCGTCGAGCAGAATCAGGTTCTGGTCGGGGCTGCCGCCGCGCACGTAGAGTCCGGCGGTGCCCTCGTTACCCGACTGCACGCCCGGCATCAGTTGCAGCGTTTTGAGAATATCGGCCTCGCCTAGCAGGGC
This sequence comes from Cyclobacteriaceae bacterium, assembly GCA_965217305.1. GTDB lineage: Bacteria > Bacteroidota > Bacteroidia > Cytophagales > Cyclobacteriaceae > Tunicatimonas. Next base: position 344,976 of record CBDCHN010000011.1, on the reverse strand, counting down.
GGGCATGGTTTGCACCTGCTCGGGCCGCACCGACACCACGCTCATCTGCGTGCGCTCGTGCACCGCATCTTCCGGAGCCCGCACCACCACCTCGTCGAGCAGGTTGTTGGACGTGAGCTCGATGTTAATCACTGTATCCCGTTGCAGGACCAGCGCCAGTTCGCTCGGGGCGTAGCCCACGTAGGAGACGCGCAGCCGTAGGGTGTCGGTAGCGGATAAAGTGAGGCTGTAGAAGCCGTAGCGGTTGGTGGCCACGCCGGTGCCGGTGGCCCGGTTAAGCACCGTGGCCTGAATGAGCGGTTCGCCGGATTGGGCATCGCGCACGTAGCCGCTCAGGGTTTGGGCATGGGCGCTGTGCAGCGCACCGGTTAGCAAGAGGATGAATAGAGGGCGTAGCATAGGCGTTGGGGTTGGAGGTGCCCCTCCCATAGCCCAGGGTTTAAACCCTGGGCTATGGGAGGACGGGGCGGACGGCGAACCGTATTTTGGTTTTAGGTACATAGTTCAATCTATTCGGGCACCCCGGAAGTCACCTGAAAGGGACCTCCGGGTGGGCAGCGCCGGAAGCGTCTTCGCCCATCACCGGGTCGGCTGCGAGTGACCCGGTGGGTGCCCGATAGGGGAGCGTATTTTGGTCATAAGTACATATATTATCTATTTAATCGTCACCGCTTGCTCCACCTGGCTATAGCCCGCAAAGATGCCTAGCCCGCCCTCAATGTTATCAAAGACCTGCACGGGTTGGGCGAAGGGGTTGTTTTCTACCGAGGCTTGCAGATCGCGGGTGTAATTGTAGTTGTAGTATTCTTCGGTGGTGGTGCGAAGGATTACTGATAAAGAGTTTCCCACCATATCGCCCGGTTGAAGCAAGCCTTCCGGCCCCCGTATCGTATCACCCTCTAACGCCGTAAACTTATAAAAGATCAAAGAAGTTAGTCGGCTCTCTCCAAAGGGCACGTACACCTTTAGTTCGTAAGGCTTGCCATTGAAGCTCACGTCGTTGAATAGCAGCTCATCACGGTATCGGTCGAAAGGATTGTCTACAATTGGATCATCACTGATCATAGACTGTACGGAACTTCTTAAATAAAAGGTGAAGTTGGTAGCGGTGGGTCCGGTGATACCTAAATAGTTTACCTGCGCAGTCACGCTGTAGAAGTTCTCTTCGGGCGGATCATCCAGCCGGATGGTCACGGCGTAAGCGATGTTCTCATTATCAAGACCCGCCCCCTCCCGCACGTCTAGTGTATCCAGCACCGCACTAATAATAGCCGTTGAAGGAACGGGCACCTGGCTAGTAGCCGTTAGATTGCCCAATGTCGGATGCGTCACTTCCAACGTATATACTTCACCCGCCTGCGGACGGTTGTCCTCAGCTCGATAGATACTGTTACCAGTGTATGGCGCATCTCCCTGATACTGCAACGAAGCAACCAACCGCCCCTGCTGCGTGATGCGAACCTCAGCATCCGGCACCGAGGCAAATTGCTCATTGTCCAGAATGTAGCGACTCTGCGTGAGTTCCACCTGCCAAACACTATCGGGATTGAACAACGCGTTGACCGTCAGTTGCGCTGGATAACGGGGCAAGTCTACCTCCACGGCCGTTTCGCAGGCCGCTAAACAAAAAACCAGTAGGCAAGGTAAGCAGGGGTTGCGCATAACCGGTGACGCTGACGTGAGTTTTACGCTATCAAAGTACACATTCGGTCGATTGCCAACTACTAAAACCAGGACTATTTCCGCCAAGTACCCGATGGCTGGAGTGAACCCGCGCCGGGGCGGAGCGAACGGGAAAACCTGTTTGTAGTTTGGTTTAGGAAACCCGGAAACACGCGACGCTTACGCCCAAGAAAAGAAAATGCGCTCTGCTCCGGTTTACAGATCATTCAGCCCGCTGGTAGTCTTCTATAGTAAGTATGTAGCTTCGGACAATATCTCGTACTTCTTCGGTAGATGCTGTACTAGGTTGGGAGAAGGATGTAAAGATATTGCGATCAACGTTACAACCCGACCCATCAGAAAGGCATTTGTAAGTCAACTCTTTTCCGTCGCTGAAACGAATAATAAGCGAGTCCCCGCCCAAAAAGTCTTCCACTGTCCACTCTTGTGAAATGATAGTATCCTGAGCGTAAACCAAATCATTGCTGATGTCAAACGTATTTAACCGTGATCCATCAGCTGCTTGATACACATCTACTGATAGATCGAAAGTACTCGAGTTAGCAACGATATAAGTGTAGCGGGTTCTTTGAACAACCTCATCATCACCACTACAACCAAGCGCCGATACGATACCAAGCATAATTATAAGATTATTGATTCTAACTAGCCTCATGGCGCATTGGGTTAAGTTGATAAAAATACGTGAACAGACATCTTTTTTACAGCAATAATATTAGTGAAAACGTAGCGTATAAGCAACCGCAGGCAAGATAGGAAATAGCGTATACTGCACAAACTGCTTGGAACCACTGGGAAGCGTGTCCCGGTCGATAAAGAACGGATTGCGCCGGTTATAGACGTTGTAGACGCCTAGGGTCCAAATCCGTTCGCCCCACTTTTTCTCTTTGCTGTGTTGTAGGTTGATATCCACCCGGTGGTAGGGTGCCATGCGAAAGCCGTTGCGACTCCGAATCTCTTCCAAGTCCTCCTCGCTGATATTCTCACGATATCTGATATCTACTATCTCACTTGGATCATAAGACGACACCGGTAAGGTGATCGCTATACCGCTACCAAACACTCCGGTGGCTGATACAGTCAGGCGTTTGGTGAGGTGATAGGAGCCAGTGAGAGATACGTCGTGACGCCGGTCGTAACGGAACGGAAAACGCTCGCCAAAGTTGATCTCGTCAAACTGACGATCGGTCCACGAGAGGGTGTACCCTAACCAACCGGTTAGCTTTCCGGCGGTTTGCTCCACCAGCAGTTCGGCTCCGTAGCTACGTCCCTCTCCTACTGCTACTTTTCCTTGCCAATCCTCTTCCACGTCCAGGAAGTTAGCCCCGTCACGGTATTCTAGCAAGTTATCCATGGACTTATAGTAGCCCTCCACACTAATTTGCCGACCGTTGGGCAGCGTCTTCGCCAAGCCTAATGCCCACTGCTGTGATTGCTGGGGTCGGATACGGGCGGTCGTGGGTACCCACAAATCAGTAGGCAGACCTAGCCCGGCATTGGTAAGCAAATGAATGTATTGTGTCATCCGAGCGTAGGAAGCTTTTAGGGCCAAGGTGTTGCCCAACAAGTAGCGCAACGAAGCACGGGGTTGTACGGAGGTATACGTTTTACCTTCAACCTGAAAAGCCGAAGCGTGTACCCCCAAATTCATACTGAAACGAGAGAAAGGCTGCCACTGGTCCTCCAGGTAGATAAAACTTTCGTGGGCGTTAACAATGTCTGAGCCTAACACGGTATCTCCGGCAATAATGTCGTCGGTGGCCAGCGTGTCGAAAACGTAGTTAACGGCCCCCGGATTGAAAGTATGACGAATCACGTTGGCTCCGGTCTGGAGTTCGTGCTTAGGGTTTGGGGTAAAACTTAGGTCCAGCCGCGCAGTATAGTCTTCGATAGAGGAGCGGTACCGCTGGCGGGAAAAATTATAGCGCTTTATTAACTCAGACTCACCGGTCTCGGGATTAGGAACCGTGCCTTGACCAGTGGATTCGTACTGCACGTCGTTTTCGTAATCATAACGGCTGTAAGTGAGGGTGGTATGCATAAACCAACGGGGGGCAAACGCATAGTTCCAACGTAGTGCAGTAGTTAGATTGCCCCATTGAAGATCAAAGGCATCACGACTATTAATCTGCACCCCTATATCTTCTCGCTGGCGCTCATCCACGATGTTGCCCTGGTCGTTACCGGCGTAGGCACTTAGAAAAAGATGGTGTTTTTGGCCCAGACGAGCGTTAACTTTAGCGTTCAGATCGTAGAAATAATAGCCTAGATCCCCTTCTTCACTATCATTCGCAAATTCCTGAAGTAGCGGTCGCGCCACTAAGTCCAGATAAGTGCGGCGCGCCGAAACGATAAACGAAGCCTTGTCCTTTACGATAGGCCCTTCTATAGAGGCGCTTCCTGAGATGAGGCCAACCGTAGCCTCACCAGCAAATTGCTTAGCATTTCCTTCTTTCATCCGAATGTCCAATACCGAGGATAGGCGCCCTCCGTAACGAGCTGGAAAGCCACCTTTGATGAGCTCAATGTAACTGATAGAGCTAGGGTTAAATACGGAAAAGAAGCCGAACAGGTGAGAGACGTTGTAGACCGGTACTCCGTCAAGCAGAATTAAGTTTTGATCAGGGCTACCACCGCGTACGTAAAGGCCAGTAGTGCCCTCATTGCCCGATTGTACGCCGGGCATCAGTTGCAGGGTTTTGAGAATATCGGCTTCTCCAAGCAGCGCGGGCAGCGTTTGGACCTGCTCGGAGCGTATGCGCAGTACACTCATGGATGTTTGCTCGTGAATCGGATCAGTAGATTCTACAACCACTTCATCCAACAGCTTATCAGTGACTAGCATAACGTTCAAAGACCTGTTTTCTTGCAGAACAAGCGCAACAACCACGGGCGTGTAGCCAACGTAGGAAATGCGCAATTGCAGCGTATCAGAGGCCGGTAGCGTAAGGCTGTAGTAACCGTAGCTATTGGTCACGGTGCCTTGCCCGTTGGCATTGCCCAACACCGTAGCCTGGATAAGAGGCTCACCGGATGTGCTATCTCGCACGTAGCCACTGATAGTGTAGCGCGCTTGCGCCAGAGCAAGACCGCTTAGACTGAGAATCAATACCAAAGAAACCGCAAGACGGATCATAAATTTTACCGAATTAGTAGCACTTTCAGGAAGATGCTCTTTTGCTAACCTTAGCCAAGTAAAGGTGGTATCCTATCGAATACCAAAGTCGTATTGGGTCTGGCTATAGCCAGCAAAAATGCCTAACCCTCCGTCGATATTATCATATATTTGGACCGGTTGAGCGAAGGGATTATCTTCCACCGAAACTTGCAAATCTCGAGTGTAAATGTACTGGTAGTACTCTTCGGTGACGGTTCGCAGCACTACGTATAATTGGTAGGGATAGATTACACTTCCCTTGGGATAGATTAAGTTTCCCGCTTCATCGTATACATCAAATGTATAGGGCGTGGTAAGGGGTTTGAAAGGAACAAAAGAATCTAAGTACCGAGCATTGGTTACCCCAAAGGCTTGACTCATGTATAATTTAAGGGCGTACTCTTGCCCATTAAAGCTCACATCTTTGAAGTACAGCTCACCGAGCCCTCCTCCAAGGGGGTTGGCTATAACGGGATCGTCGGACTGTATGTTTACCCCTGCTCCTTGATTACTCTTTTCAATAAAGTATTCAGGCTTACCATCCCCATTAATGTCTCGCTCTCTGATACTACCGTTAAAACGATACATGATAGAAAGACCGTAGTAGTTTTCCTCGGGTGGATCATCTAATGTGATTGTCACCCCGTAGGATGTCTCGGTTGAGGAAAAATTTGTTTCCTGGCGCACGTCGGTGGTGTCCCAGGATACATTCAGCACGGGGGTAGGAGGCTGGCTGATCTGACCACTAGCCATTGCGTTACCCAGGGTGGGATGCTTCACGGTGAGGGAGTAAGTAGTACGCTCTAGGGGGCGCTCACCCTCGGCTCGGTAGATGCTATTGCCGCTGCCAGGTGCGCTCTTCCAGTACGTGAGCGGGATATCTACACCGTCAGGTCCGGTTATCCGCACATCCGCATCGTTCACCGGGGCAAAAGGGGTAGACTCCAGCACTGAGCGGTTTTGCGTAAGCTCTACCTTCCAAATGCTATCAGAAGTGAACACAGAGTTGGCGGTAAGTTGCGCCGGATACTTAGGCAATTCAACCTCTACTGTAGTCTCACAACTGACCAGCAAGCTTAGAGTAAAAATTTGGAACGTACAATGTAACAGTAATTTAATATTCATCATCGACGCTGGCTAAAGCAGAAACCTATTTTAGATACCACCTAATCTACAATTTTTCTGAGAAAGGTTATCTCATTTAATAAAAAAAGGGGCAGCAAATAATTTTATCCACTGCCCCACGTACATCATGCATCTATCTATTCTATAATCAATCGTCGCGTAAGTACTCCGTTCTGGTTAGACACCTTAAATAGGTAAGTACCCCTAGGTAAGTCGCTCGTATTGATGGTAGATTGCGTGCTAGACAGCGTAAAGGACTTTACCGTTTTTCCTGTTTGCTGATCGACCAATTGGCCTACCGAAGACAAGTAGTCGTTTGAAACGTCTATATTAAGTTCGTTCACTACCGGGTTAGGATACGTGCTGACACTTAGCTTGCTGTCTGGTTGCTTCTCAAATGATGGTGAAGCGGTACGGGCCAAAGGACCGTTACAAGGTGAATTGCTGCTAGGTATCACGTTCACACTTATTGACGTGGAACCACTAGTTGATCCCCCGCACCCCCGTGCTCGTACGGATACGGTTTTCGATCCGGTAGTGTTAAAGAATGTTGAGAAAAACCGGCTGCTCGTAGTTGTAGTACTACCATTAACGGTCCACAAGTACTGAATGGCACCAGCGGTTGCTGCAACTGAAAAGGTTGCACCAGAATTCTGACAAATTACGGTGTTAGTTGGTGAGTTTGGATTATCAGGCTGTACTGAAATGAACCCAGGTGTAGCTGGCGTATCCGGCAGCAAAGTAAAATCTTTGGTTTTTCCACTATTTTGTTCCTCAGCTCCGTTTGATTTTATAATTGTCACGCTCAAACGTATGATCCCTGAAGACCCTGGTGCACGCAGAGCACGAACACTAACTGTTTTATTAGCAGTCACAAAGTCAGCTGTACTTACACCATCAAAAGTAACTTCACCGATAGCTACTCCCCATCTATATCGGTCAGTGCTTCTCTCATTAGATACGTTAGCAGTGGCAGTGAAGGTAACATTCCTGCAAAGTGTCGTAGATGTTGGTGTTCCAGAGACTGTAATTGAGGTCACCTTCGGCGGTGGTGGGGGTGTCTTGGGCGGGGGGTTATTAGCCAAAGAGATTTGCGACCAACCTAGTGCCAGCAAAAGAGTTAAACATTTGTACAGCGTTTTCATAATTGTTAAGGGTTTAAAGGGTAAATAAACAAAGAACTAGAAATACTCAGTCAATAAGCAAAGTGCTCGAACTCCCCAACAAAATATGATACTCTACCTTTCAAGCAGCTCGCTTTAGCAATACCTGTTTTGCGTCATAATTATGCATTAATATATACCTGACAAAAGCGACAAATAAAACTATACTATACGCAGTGAATACCGCAACTGCTATCCAGGCTAAGTAATCACCCGTTATAGTATAAAAGGTCTTCCTATGGTTAGCCGACACTTCTCCGACAAGCGTAGCAGTAGTATTGTCAACAACCGACTGCTCAATCACCCCCTTTTGATCCATAAAGCACGTAATTCCTTTGTTAGAAGAGCGAACAATACTTCGCCGGTTTTCTATGGCCCGCAACGAAGCATATTGCATAAATTGCTGCGCCTGTTGGTCATTATCCATCCACCCTTCGTTGAGAATAATAAACAGCAAATCTGCGCCCTGATTGACATAGTCCTTAACAGTGTGACTGAAAAACGATTCATAGCAAATCAGTGGGGTTACGTTTGTCTGACCATAAAACACGTTTTGGTTTTTCGTCCAGGCTGAAAAGTGAAATCCCCCCAGCGAAGGGATGAACTTCCGTAAGAAATTGATTAGCAGAGGGTACACTGTTGTTTCTTCTAAAGGGGCCAGATGAATCTTAGTTCGTAATTGCATATCCTTAGTAGCACTCATTTGCAAGGCTCCATTATAGGTATTATACCATACCTTCTGTCGTGCTACATCGAGGTATTGAGTATTAGCCGGAATAAATGAAGTATCATGGGGTTGGTACTGTTCGTGCATTACTGCACCGGTAATTAGTCGGGTATTTGGATAGCTCTTCAGTTTGTCTTGTAGGTCCTGTATCTGTGGATGAGTCGGTAACTCCTCTAACCAATCAAAAATAAGGGCATTCTCTGGCCATAAAATATAGCGAGTATTGTTGTTTAAATAGGGTTGGGTAAGGTCCCAGTGCACCTTCAACTTCTGTGCGGTAGTATAAGTCTTCCTCTCGTTCCGGCAATCCAGATCAGTATGCACCGCTACTACTTCCACTGGCTTACCACGTTCCTCATACGATGAGAAAATTGCCAGCGAGACACCCATTGGTACCAATATCCACAATAATGCGTAGCCTATTCTTTGGGTGAGTAAACGGCCGAAGCTTCTCCGGGCTAATAGCTCTCTCAACACTTCGTACAGCAACAGATTGGCTCCCCAAACCCACAACGACCCGCCGAACACTCCGGTGTACTCATACCACTGCGCTAACGGCGGCACTGAAGCTAACACATTACCTAACGTGAGGTAGGGAAACGACAGCCCCCAATAATAATGCAGTAATTCAATGCTCATCCAACTGCTTACCAGCAACGCGTAGCGGTATAATCTACTCCATCGATTTTGTAGTGCGTGATACAGCAACCACGGAAGGGTAAATAAGGTAACATTAATAAAGTTGACCACCACCCCGCTGGTAAAGAGTGTTTCGTAAATCCACTGCGTTGTATACGAGTTCCAGATAAATAACGAAAGGGCCACCAACGAAGCGAAAGCAAACAGCGAGCGGGCGTTCGTCTTTAGCCGGTCGCTCAGCAGAAGCAGGGGCACCCAGGCGAAAAGTAACAAATAAAAAGAAGTGGCGGGAGGCCAACCGAAAGCCAGCAACCCGCCCGCCGCCACCGCGAGCAGCAGGTTGAAAAGAGTGGGTGGTATCAGGGCGGTTCCGGGCGTCATAACGGTGTTGTTTGCTGGTGACAATACAACGTTACGCGCATTCACTCCAAAAATACAGCAGTGAATATTATTCCTCAGATATTTTTTTGTAGCGCAAAGTCTCCATCCGGCCCACCTCGGTGTAGTAGTAGGTTTGTCGCTTCCGGCTGTACTCGATGGGGAAGCCAAAGTCGTCCCGGAGTTCTTCTACCAAAATATGCAAAGCGCTCTCAGAGAGTTTGAGCTTTTCGGAAGCTTCGTGGGGAGGGCCGGTGCGTTCGGCGCGCACCAACTGGTCAAAGTGTTCGACCCGGTCGAGGTATTTCTTGATAGGCATAGCAATGTAGGTTATGGTAGAAAGACTAATTAGGTAGATTGATGTACTTAATATAGGACTTATGCCATCAAAGTCAAATGTATTTTGCTAAACCCGGGCATTTGTTACCTGAAAGCCATAAGAGTGGGAACGCGCCGCGGCGCATTCCCACGTTCCCACATTTCTATATTTCCATAAGTACCAAATCTAAGGAGAGGTTGTGTGCTCCCTAGTGCTATAACGGCACCGGCCTCACCCTAATGATGGAGATGCACTCATGATAGCGAGGTACGCTCGTCATCGTAGTGCGGCTGCGCCCGGTAAGCGATGCTGGGCGGTTGACGTTTTGTCACCACAACGCAAGCGAACGCTTGGCAAGCTTGCCCGAAATAAAGATACGGGCTACGTGGCAAAGGCCCGTCCTCCGGCTTCTTCTATCGAGATGCAACCTTCGTAGCGGCCGGGCACCGATACGTACTGCAAGAACTGCGTGGCTCCCACCTCCGAAGTGAAGAACCCAAGCATGGTCAGTTCCTTCATCATCGGGAAGAAGGGCTTGGCTTCGGGATCCTTATTCTCTTTCCCCTGCGCCTCGTACTTGGTCAGCAACGCGTTTTGCTGCTCGGGTTTTAGGTCAAGGAAAGAGTCGCCATGCTCTTGCTCGCTGTCTTTTTGCAGTTGCTCGAGTCCGGCAGTGAAGCGCTGCTTTTCTTCTTCGGTGTAGATGTCGTTGAGCATCAGGTCGATAAACTCGGGCACCCCGGCCTCCTTGGCTCCGGGAGTGTCGGTTTTGGGGATGATAAGCTCGGCCACTTCGGCAGTGAGGCGGGCCTGGTCTTCGGTTAAAAACTTAGGTTGCCAGTTGAGCTCGGGTTGCGCTTTGCAACCTTGCATAATGCCCGCGATGGCGGACGAAGACAGTGCGCCGCCCATAAACAGGGCAGTACGCTTGAGGGCTTCTCTACGATTCATCATAGTTTGAAAGATTAGAGGTTTGCGGAGGCAGTGGGTGCCCCGCCCAAACCTTTGCGTTGGGTTTTATAAGTTCATTTTTTTGAGTTCGTTCACCGCGTGGTCGCAGGCCCGGGCCGTGAGGGCCATGTAGGTGAGCGAGGGGTTCACGCACGAGGCCGAGGTCATGCAGGCTCCGTCGGTCACGTAGACGTTGGGCACGGCGTGCACTTGGTTGTTCGCGTTGAGCACCGAAGTTTTGGGGTCGCGGCCCATGCGGGCGGTGCCCATCTCGTGGATGCCCAATCCTGGCCAACTGCCCGCGTCGTAGGTGTTCACGTCCTTGAAACCGGCGGCTTCCAGCATTTCGGCCGCGGCATTGGCCATGTCGGGCCGCATTTTCATTTCGTTCTCTTTGAACTCAGCGTCGAACACCACCGTAGGTTGCCCCCAGGCGTCTACGTTGTCATAGTCGAGCACCATCTTGTTTTCATGGTAGGGCAAGGTTTCGGCAAAAGCCGTCATGCCCATTTGCCAAGGACCAGGTTCCATCAGCCCCGCTTTGAAATCAGCTCCAAAGCCCAGTTCCGCCACGCTGGCCGACCAGCCATCCCGATTCGCTCCGCCCTGGTAGCCGTAGCCGCGCACGTAGTCTTTTTGCTGCGATTGTTTATCTACGTTGCGGAAGCGCGGGATATAAAAACCCGTGGGGCGGCGACCGTATTCTGTCTTGTCGTTGAAGCCGTCGAAGCGACCGTTGGCGCCCACCCGAAAGTGGTGGTCCATCAGGTTGTGGCCCAGTTCGCCGCTCTGGTTGCCCAGTCCGTTAGGAAAAGCGTCGGACTTGGAGTTCATCAGAATGGCCGTGCTGGCCACCGCCGAGGCGCAGCAGAAGATCACCTTGGCGTAGAACTCCATTTCTTCCTTGGTGTCTTGGTCCACCACCTTCACTCCGGTGGCCCGCTTCTTCTCGGAGTCGTAAATGATAGAAGTAACGATCGAGTAGGGACGCAGCGTCATGTTGCCGGTGGCTACGGCGGCGGGCAGGGTAGAGGACAAACTGCTGAAGTAAGCACCGTAGGGACAGCCGCGGATGCAGCGGTTGCGGTACTGGCACACCGTACGGCCCTTGTGGTTAACCGACAGGTTTGCCGTGCGGCCGATGGTCACCACGCGGCCACCCAGGTTGGCGGCTACCTTGTCGCGAAAGTGTTCTTCCACGCAGTTCATGGCAATGGGTGGTAGGAAGTCACTATCGGGCAGTTGGGGCAGTCCCTCTTTTTGTCCCTGAATGCCCGCGTGCTCTTCCACGTAGCTGTACCAGGGCGCAATGTCTTGGTAGCGAATGGGCCAATCAACCCCAAAGCCATCCTTGGCGTTGGCCTCGAAGTCCATATCGCTCCACCGGTAACAGTGTCGTCCCCACATGATGGAACGCCCGCCCACGTGGTAGCCGCGCATCCAGTCGAAGCGTTTCTCTTCGGCGTAGGGATGTTCGCTGTCCTTCACGAACCAGTGCTTGGTAGAGGGGCGAATGGTGTAGCCGGTGCGGCTCTGCTTGGGATAGTCCTTCGCCAGCTCTTCGGGGGGCGTGCTATCGCGGTAGGGCAATTCCCAGGGGGCCTGGTGGGCCGTCACGTAGTCTTTCACGTGCTCCACATTGCGTCCCCGCTCCAGAACCAGGGTTTTTAGTCCCTTCTCAGTGAGTTCTTTGGCGGCCCAGCCGCCGCTGATGCCCGAGCCAATCACAATGGCGTCGTAGGTGTTCTCGTCTTTTGCTTTCGCGTTAATGTACATGGGGTTTCCAGGATTATTTTTTCGATGAAACGCTCAATATAGTGGTTTACAAACAACTTCTACAAGGAAAAAAGTTGCATCTATAAAATACTACGAAGCTCGCTCAGGCACGCCACTTCGTAGGTAACCGCCTCCCGGTGCTCAGTTCGCATGGGATTATAAAATACCTGGTCGATGCCCGCCTCGCGCGCTCCCCGCACGTCGGTTTCCAGGTTGTCGCCAATCATCAGGCACTCTTGATGGGTTGCACCGATTCGGTCAAGCAGATAATCAAACACCGCCCGGTGGGGCTTGCAGTGCCCGGTGGTGTCAGAAGATACCACCTCAACAAAGTAGTCGGTGAGTCCGCCGCTCCGGAGTTTGATGGCCTGCACGGCGGCAAAGCCGTTGGTGAGGACGTGCAGTTGGTAGTGCTGCCGCAGGTAGTCGAGGGTGGCCAGCGTGTGGGGCATCACGTGGGGTTTGGTAGGGCAAATACGCAGGTAATCGTCCGCCAATTTGGGAGGAATGAGATCGGTGGCGACGCCCAGTTGCGTGAGCACCAGGCTAAATCGCTCGCTGCGGAGGCGTTGTTGGTCGTAGGTTCCCTGATCGTGCTGCTTCCACAAAAAGCGATTCACGGTGACAAAAGCTTCGCAAAATTGCTGCACGCTAAAGTTGCCCAACTTGGCTAGCTGATGCGTAGCGTAGAGTTCGCTCAGCGTCTCAGCAGCATTTTTGTCAAAGTCCCACAGCGTGTGGTCCAAATCGAACAGCAGGTGACGGTAGCGTTTCATAGATAACTTTCTATATGGCTGGATGCTGGATGTTGGATATTGGAATTTATGCTACCAGTATCTGATATCCAATATCCAATATCCAATATCCAATATCTCTACCATCCAGAAGATCATCCAGCATCCAATACTTCTATCTGCCGCACCAGTTCGTCGTACCACGCTTGCCCGTACTTGCGCACCAGGGGTTCGCGCAAAAAGCGGTACAACGGCACGGCCAGCTCCTGGCCCAGCTCGCAGGCGGGACTGCAAATGTGCCAGCGGTGGTAGTTGATGGCGTCGTAGTGGTCGTAGCGATCAATGCGCAGCGGGTACAGGTGACAAGAAATTGGTTTCTTGAAGTCAATCTTTCCCGCTTGGTAGGCCTGCTCGATGCCACATTTCAGAATATCCTTTTTATCGCGTACCGCGTAAACGCACTCGCGTCCGCCAACGGTGGGAGTCACGTAGTCGTTGTCTTCGTCGGTCACGTAATGGCCCTGCGCTTCAATCTCCCGAATGCCTTCCGGACTCAAAAACGGCTTCACGGTTTCGTAGATATCTTCCAAGATCGGCAATTCGCTTTCCTCCAACGGTGCTCCGGAGTCGCCCTCTACGCAGCAAGCGCCCCGGCACTTTTGCAAGTTGCACACGAAAAAGTTTTCCTTGATATCGTCGCTGATGATGGCGTTTTCTACGATGTGCATAGGGGAATGAAGGAACGAGTAAGTTGGTGAAGAAGTTGTTGATTGAATAAACAAAAGAGCACTATTGGATAGTAAGCTCAATTTTGGTGGTTAAGTTCCAAGCTCAAGCGCTGTCTTTTCGGGCGGGCAAGCAGCAAAGTCATTGGCAAGTTCAAGCAGGTTTTGGGTACCTTCGCGTGTCGTATTCTTCGGATTTAACCGTAGATTTGCGGCATGCGCGTGCTTTTTTTGGTGGTTTGGCTGGGACTGACTGCTCTGCTCGTCCGGTGCGGTGCCGACCGACCCGCGATAGTAAAACCTCCCGATGGACAGCAGTTGTCGGTGCAGCACTGCGGAAGTTGCCACGCTTATCCGGAGCCAAGTTGGCTCGACCGGGCCACTTGGCAGAACTACGTGCTTCCGCGGATGGGTCATCGCTTGGGAATGTATGCCAACCAGGGCGAGCGGGCCAGCCTCATTGAGGTCGGAGCCGGGGGGCAACGGGTGAAACAAGCCGGGGTGTACCCTACGCAGCCGCAACTCACCGCGGCCGAGTGGGCCGCCCTGCAAACCTATTATCTGGATAATGCTCCCCAGAAACTTGATAGCGTGCTCACTTCGCCACTCACCGTTGGTTTGCCTACGTTCCGGGTGCACGTGCCTCAGTTTCGGCTGTCGCCGCCCAGCACCACGCTGGTGCGCATCCAGCCCGGAGGGTTTTTTGTCGGCGATGCCAACTCCCGCCGTTTGTACCAGTTTGATGCCCAGCAACAACTGCTCAACGCGGCCAACGTGCGCGAGGGGGCGGTGAGTGTAGCCATTCATCCAAGTGCGCTGAACGTGACGGTGATGGGCTCGTTTTCGCCCACCGACGCTCCCACCGGCTTCGTGCTGTCGTTGCCGACGCAGGTCAATGAATCGCCGCGCGTGCTGCTCGACAGTCTGCAACGTCCGGTGCACACCGCCTACGCCGACCTCAACGGCGACGGGCGCGAGGATATCGTCACCGCCGAGTTTGGCAAGTGGACGGGCGGCTTGGCCTGGTGGGAAAACCGGGGCGGAGATCGCTACGAGAAACACTGGCTCCGGCCGCAACCGGGCGCTACCCGGGTTTACGTGCGCGACCTGAACGGCGATGAGCGACCGGACGTGCTGACGCTGTTCGGACAGGGCGACGAAGGAGTGTTTGCGTACTACAACCAGGGCAACGGGACGTTTCGGGAAGAAGCGTTGCTGCGGTTTCCTCCGTCGTACGGCTCTAGTTCCCTGGTACTGTGTGATGTTGACGGCGATGGGTACGAAGACTTGGTGCACACCGCCGGAGACAATGCCGACTATCCGCCCGTGACCAAGCCCTACCACGGCATCCGAATTTTCCGTAACGACGGCACAAATCACTTCCGGGAAGATTGGTTCTATTCGCTACCCGGAGCCTACGGGGCCATTCCGGCTGATTTTGACCAGGACGGTGACCTGGACATCGCGGCCATTTCGTTCTTTCCCGATTATGCCCGGTCGGCGCAACGGGGGTTTGTCTACTTGGAAAACCAGGGCAACTTTCGGTTCAAGGAATATACGTTTCCCGAGGTGACCGACGGACGCTGGCTGGTGATGGATGCCGGAGATGTGAATCAGGACGGAGACGTGGATATCGTTTTAGGGTCGCTGTCGTTCGAGGTGGTGCCGCCCAACGGCTTGCTGGAGCAGTGGGTGGAGCGAGGCGTGCCCTTTGTGGTATTGGAAAACACGGTGCGCTAAAAAAAAGAGCGGCATCGCGGAGGATACGGCTCTTTAGTCTGGGCAGCACACGGAGCCTAGCGGCGAAAGGCCACGGTGTGCCGGTTGAACAATCGGCGGAATTTGCCCCGGCCCATATCGGAAAACGGTCGGGCGTTCTTGGTTAGGGCGCGGTTTAGGGCGACCGTTTCTTGTGAGTAAGGAATGGTGACATTGGGTTGGTCAACGAATAGGGACTCGGCGGGGTGAAGAATGTTAGCGTTCATGATTTCTAAAGTTTAAGGTTTAAATTAGTGCGTCATGCTCAGTATAAGCCAACTCCCGTGCCAAGCGAAAAAACCACTTCTGAAGCTATTTTAGCCAGTTTTCAGTTTTCGCTGGTGTCCGATTCCGAACACTTGCTGTACAGTCGTGAACAGTTTGGCGGGTCGCTAACCACCTGTTCGGTAACACGCGCAACCTTACCGACAGATAATGCGTATACTTAGATACTTGTCTAATTATCTACATGAAAGATTTTTTCCGTGCCATGAACGATCCGACCCGGCGGCAGATTCTGGAGCTACTCAAGGAGAAGGACCTAACCGCCGGAGAGATTGCCGAGGTGTTCCGCATCAGCAAACCCAGCATTTCGTACCATCTCGATTTGCTCAAGCAAGCCGACTTGGTCTTCGCTGACAAACAAGGGCAGTACGTACTGTATTCGCTCAACACCAGCGTGCTCGATGAGGTAATTAGCTGGCTTATGGACCTGAATGAGAAGAAGCCGAACCCTAAACAACCATCTTTATGAAAACTATTAATTTCTTGCGTCGTGAGTGGCTAGCGCTGCTGTTGTTGCTAATGCCCACCGCCCTGACGCTCTTTTACTGGAACCAATTGCCTAATCCGATAGCGATTCACTGGGGACTAAACGAAGAGCCCAACGGGTATCAATCTCCCCCGGCTTTTTTATGGTCTACCCTGGCATTCAACGTATTTATCTACGCGCTGCTGGTTGCCATTCCTCATCTGGACCCCAAAAAAGGAGCAGAGCGTTTGAAACAACCGCTTCGGATAGTGCGGATTGCTACTATGGCTCTAATGGTGATGGTATCTGGCTGCATCGTTTTGAAGGCGGTCGGTTATCCTATCGATGTTATCCTGATAGGTAACATTGGTATCAGCCTGTTCTTTCTAGTATTAGGCAACCTGATGGCAAAGTTTCCGCCCAACTACTTTGCGGGCATCCGCACGCCCTGGACGCTGGAGAGTCCGGAAGTGTGGCGGCGGGTGCACCAAATGGCGTCCAAATTGTGGGTAGCCGGTTCGTTGGTGTTGCTTTTGTTTGTGTTTCGGCTTGATACGCCCGACTACACCGTCTTCTCTATTGTGGTAATTCTAATTCTAGTGGCGGTTCCGACCGTGCATTCGTACCTGCTCTACCAGAAACTAAGGCCGAACAATGGGACGGATTAGCCAAGGTTTGCTGAATTACTACTTCTTCGGACGATGAACGTCACTTACAGATCGGAAATTGGTCGGGGGATGCTGTTGATTGTGCTAATCATGACCACGCACATTCCTGTGATCATTCTGCTGGTCGTCCCCGCACTGTGGACTATGGGATTGGCTACCTTTGGTTGTTCAGTTGCCTTTTTCTGGTTTCTTTATCAAAACACTTTCTATCAAATCAGCTATGACGGAGAGTTACGAATTCAAGCGCCGTTTTTTACTCAGACCATCAAGATATCCCACATCCGATGCATCCGACCGCACCGTAGCTACCGAAGCTATGTGTATACACTTTCTGAGCGGAAGCTGATCATTTACTACGGACAGGAACGCTACGTAGAAATTTCTCCCAAACACCGGGAAGACTTCCTCGCCGATCTGCTGACGCTGAATCCATCGATTGACGTGAAAACCGAAGAAACTCACTCCTGACCCATGAAAACCCTCAACACCATGTTCATTACAGTTTGCGCGAACAACCGGCTGCCGTCTGCGAAAAAGCACAGTTTATCTTCACCGAACTGAGGCAAGAACGCACCGTAACTACCGTGAGTCCGGAACGGCAAGCGCTGTTTCGTCTCAGCGTGCAGTCCTATATGATCTCCTGGATTCGGCATAATCCGGCAGAAATTATTGCCGAGCTTGCCGCGCCGACGCTGATTGTGCAGGGACCGACAGCTCGAGGCGGACGCCAAAACCCATAGATTGGCTTATTTTGCTGAGTTTTTGGCAAAGACGCGCCCGTCCCGTACCTTGCTTCTCTTCAAAAATCAAACTACCTAACCACATGAATGAATTGACCACGCACCGCGTCGGAGTGATTATGAACGGCGTGACGGGCCGCATGGGCACCAACCAGCACCTGATGCGCTCCATTGTTGAAATTATTAAGCAGGGCGGAGTGCGCGTGAGCGCCACCGAGGTGATTATGCCCGACCCCGTGCTGGTGGGCCGCAACGCCGTGAAGCTCGAAAAGCTGAGCCAGCAGTCGGGCGTTGAAAAGTTCACTACCAACCTGGACGAGGTGCTGCAAAGCGACGATTATCAAATCTACTTCGATGCCCAAACCACCGGTCGCCGCGCCGAGGCGGTGAAGAAAGCTGCCACGGCGGGCAAGCACGTGTACTGCGAAAAACCCACCGCCACCGACACCGAAACGGCCCTGGAGCTGTATCGTTTCTGTCAGGAAAAAGGAGTGAAGAACGGCGTGGTGCAGGACAAACTCTTTCTGCCCGGCCTGCGTAAGGTGCAACGGCTGATCGAGAACGGCTTCTTCGGCGACATCCTGTCGGTGCGGGGCGAGTTTGGTTACTGGGTTTTTGAGGGCGACACCATTCCCGCTCAACGGCCTTCGTGGAACTACCGCAAAGAAGACGACGGCGGCATCATTGTGGATATGCTGTGCCACTGGCGCTACGTGCTCGACAATATTTTCGGCAAGGTGAAGTCGGTTTCTTGTTTAGGCGCTACCCACATTTCCCAGCGCGTGGATGAACAGGGCAAAACCTATCAAGCCACCGCCGACGATGCCGCCTATGCCACCTTCGAGCTAGAGAATAACGTCATTGCTCACTTCAACTCCTCGTGGACGGTGCGGGTGCGGCGCGACGACCTGCTCACCCTGCAAATAGATGGCACCAAGGGCTCGGCCGTGGCGGGACTGCGCGACTGCTGGACGCAAGCCTACGGCAACACTCCCAAACCCGTGTGGAACCCCGACATTGCGCAACCGATCAACTTCTACGAGGGCTGGGCCAAAGTACCGGAGCAAGAATTTTATGACAACGCCTTCAAGGTGCAGTGGGAGATGTTTCTGAAGCACGTGGTGATGGATACCCCCAATCCGTATACGCTGCTGGAAGGCGCCAAGGGCGTGCAGTTGGCCGAAAAGGGCATTGAGAGCTGGGAAAAACGCTGCTGGGTGGATGTACCGGAGTTGGGTTAGAAGCGTAGGCAGTGGCATTAGATACCAACCACCAATTGAAGACGCAAACATGCGTAGGAACATCATTATTGATATTCCTACAACGATTTTCTACAACATGAAAAAAATAATTACGCTGTTTCTCGCGCTATTCGCCACAATCGTAGTTTCTTTCGCCCAATCTTCTGGCAAAGTTGAGCAAAGACTAGCCGAACTCGGCATCACGCTCTACGAACTGCCCGCCCCCACCGCCAGCTACGTGCGCGCCGTGCGCTCGGGCAATCTTGTCTTTCTGTCGGGACACGGCCCCATGAAACCCGACGGCAGCAACGTGACGGGCAAACTGCGACAAGACCTATCAGTGGAGGAAGGGCAACAGGCGGCCCGCTACACGGCTATTGCGTTGCTATCGGCACTCAAAGAAGAACTCGGCGACCTGGACCAGGTGCAGCGCATCGTGCGGGTGCACGGCATGGTGAACGCCACGCCCGACTTCACCGACCACTCGCTGGTGATCAACGGTTGCTCAGACTTCCTGGTTGAGGTGTTTGGCGACGCTGGAAAGCACGCCCGAGCGGCCGTAGGTATGGCATCGCTGCCGGGTAACATTGCCGTAGAGATTGAGATGGTGGTGGAGGTGGCGGATTAGACGAAGTAAAAACGAGTGACTAGACCGGGTAGATCAGGGCGCTAAAAATGATAAAACTGCTTTCTTCCATCGTTGTACATCGTGCGCGGCGTATGATTCGTGGTCAGCTTGTTCAAAAATAACCAGTTCTTTAGGACCCGCCAAAGCTTGATAGATGCGTTCGGTTTCAGAAAGCGTTACCCGTTGGTCCCGCTGACCGTACAGCAGCAAAGTGGGTACGGTGATCCGCTCGGCGTAGTCGACCGGATTGTGTGAGAAGGCCCAGTAACCGTGCTGCACCCCGCCCCAGAAAACCAGCAGGTCAGCGAAAACGACCGAAGGGACACCCAGCATCCGAAAGCGATTGTGGACGGTTTCGCGCATCGTACTGAACGGACAGCCCAGCACTAGTGCATCTGGTGCGATACCATACACGTCTACCGCCCGCATGATCGCGGCCGCTCCCATCGAGAAGCCGTATAAGATGAGCTTATCCTCCGGAAACTGCTGGCGGGCGTAATCATACACCGCTTGCACATCTTGGGCTTCGCGGTAGCCGATGGTGGTGTCGTCTCCTTCCGAACCGCCGCTTCCCGGAAAATCGATCAGTAAGGTTCGATAACCCAGGGCCCGAAAGGCTTCGGCCTCGGGCAGCAACTCGCCCTTCCAACCAGCGTAGCCGTGGAAGAGCACGACGGTTCCCTTTGGCTGTTCTACGGACATCAGCCAACCTTCCAGGGTAGCGGTTCCTTTCAGCGTGATGGTTTCGTAAAGGGCAGAAGGCAGCGTTCGGTTTTGCGGACGGGGATTGTCAATGCCCGTGAACAGCATCCTCAACTTGCGAGCAAAAGGAATGTCAGTTGCCACTTCAGAGCGAGCAATTTCTGCCGAAGAGAAGTGCGTGAAGCGATAGGCATGCAGGAAAGCCATCGCGTTGACAAGCAATACCGCTATGATCAATGAAATTCTTAGATGTCTTTGAGCAACCTGCACGGATGAGCTTTTGAAGAAAGTCTAACCAGCGTTCAATTCAAAGGGAGCGTCATATCTATTGGCCAATCGAAGGCTTCCCGATGGTGAAAAGGTACTCCGATCTCAACATTAGTAACTACCCCGAATTCTACGTGCAGTGAAAGCCAATACTCTTCGTTGAAATAAGTGGTAAAATTGAAGTAATAGTCCGTATCCCATTTATGAATAAGGTTGCCGAATACCTTGCTTTTCACCGTTTCTATCTTTCTATCCATAATCTTTTGACCATTGTAGGTCAGGCCACGATTTTTAGTTTGTAGATAGACCAGCCGCTCCTCAAGTTTCTTGAGAAACGTTAGCCGGAGCTTCTGCTTGTTCCATTCCAGAATCAGTTCATGGTCATCATTTCGGCCGTACTCGTCCTCTACGATTTGATCCGGTTCGCCCAATAGGGCAATAATTTCTTTGCGCTTCATTCCAAACCGAAGCTTGTTTGCTCCAATCCTAGGTTTTAGTTCCATATCAGCTTCTGTTCTATTCTAACTCCACCACCAGGTCATCCTGCTCCACCATGTCGCCCGCGCTGAGCAGCACCTGCTTCACCGTGCCCGCCCGGGAGGCCGAGATGGTGGTTTCCATCTTCATGGCTTCAATCACAAACAGCGGCGTGCCTTCCTCCACTTCCTGCCCCGCCTCAGTCATCACCTGCGCTAGTTTTCCCTGCAAAGGCGCTCCGATCTCGCGGTCGTTGGTCTTTTCTACCTTGCGGTTGGTCACCACCTTCGACTGCACTCTGGTGTCGTTGATACGCACCCGACGGGTCTGGCCGTTCAGCTCAAAGCTCACGTTGCGGAAGCCGTTGGCGTCGGGCTCCGAAATGAACAACAGCTTGATCATGATCACTTTGCCCTCGGCAATGTTGACCAGAATTTCCTCACCGTACTGCATGCCGTAGAAAAAGGCCGGAGTGGGCAGCGCCGACATGTCGCCGTACACCTTGCGGTGGTTGTAGAAATCTTCGTACACCTTGGGATACAGCTTGAACGACATAAAGTCGAGCAGCGTGCGGTCGTCGTCGAAACGCTCCTGAAACTCGGCAAATTCCCGGTCAAAATCAATGGGTTCCAATTGTTCGTTCGGACGTCCCTGCATGGGTTCTTCGCCCTTGAGCACGATTTTCTGCACCTGCTCGGGAAAGCCACCGTAGGGTTGGCCCAGTTCGCCCCGAAAGAAGCTGATCACCGACTCGGGAAACGATAGCGTATCGGAGTTCTTTCCCCCTTGCATCAGCACGTCGCCGATGGTGAGATTATTGGAGGTGAGGAACAGCGCCATATCGCCTACCACTTTCGAGGAGGGAGTCACCTTCACGATGTTGCCAAACAGCTCGTTGACGCGCGTATAGTTCTTCTTCACCAACTCAAACTTATCGCCCACGCCCAGAGCATCGGCCTGCCGACGCAGGTTAGAATACTGTCCGCCGGGCATCTCGTTGTTATACACCTCGGCCGTCCCCGCCTTCAGGCCCGACTCAAAGGGATAGTAAAACTCCCGCACCGCTTCCCAGTACACCGAGTATTCGTTGAGCGAATCCAGGTCAATGGGCTGCTCCCGTTCGTGCCCCTGCATCATGGCCACCACGGAGTTGAAGTTGGGCTGCGAGGTGAGTCCCGACATGGCCCCAATAGCCACGTCGACCACATCCACTCCCGCCTCGATAGCCTTCACGTAAGTGGCCGCCTGAATTGAGGAGGTGTCGTGGGTGTGCAGGTGAATGGGCAGATCCACCGCCTCTTTCAGCGCTCCGATCAGTTCGGTGGCCGCGTAGGGTTTTAGCAAACCGGCCATATCTTTAATCGCCAAAATGTGCGCTCCTTCGTCTTCCAGCTGCTTGGCCAGGTCCACGTAGTACTGAAGGGTATACTTTTTGTTGTCGGGGTGTTGCAGGTCGCCGGTGTAGCAGATGGCAGCTTCGGCCAGGGCGTCGGTGCGTTCGCGCACGGCCCGGATGCTCACCTTCATGGCCTCCACCCAGTTGAGCGAGTCGAAGATGCGGAAGATATCAATGCCGGTTTCGGCGGCTTGCTCAATAAACCGCACGATCAGGTTGTCAGGATACGCTTTGTAGCCCACCGCGTTGGAGCCGCGCAGCAGCATCTGCAATAAAATATTAGGAATCGCTTCGCGCAGTTCGCGCAGCCGCACCCAGGGGTCTTCGTACAAGAAGCGCATGGCCACGTCGAAAGTGGCTCCGCCCCACACTTCCATCGAGAACACCTGCGGATGCTGTTTGGCAAACATCTCGGCCACCCGCAGCATATCCACGCTGCGCATCCGCGTGGCCAGCAACGACTGGTGGGCGTCGCGAAAGGTGGTGTCGGTATAGTGAATGACCTTTTCGTCTTTGAGCCACTGCACAAACTTTTCGCGCCCTAGTTGTTTGAGTATGTCCTTGGTGCCCTCGGGGTAGGGCGCGTAGCGGTAGTTAATCGTGGCGGGGGCACCAGAGGCTCCGCGTGCCTCGCCAGACTTAAGATCGGGCACCAGCTGGGTGGGCAAGAGCGGCGTGCGTAGTTTCTTGTCCCGGTCGATAAAGCGCACGTTGGGGTTGCCGTTCACCGTCACGTCGGCCAGGTACATCAGCGTGCGGGTGGCCCGGTCGAGCCCCTCGCGGATGTCGAACAGTTCGGGATGGTCCTGGATGAAGTTGACGGTGGCTTCGCCCCGGTAAAAGGTGGGGTGCGAGATCACGTTGAGCAGAAAGCCGATGTTGGTCTTCACGCCGCGGATGCGGAATTCGGTGAGCGTGCGCCGCAATCGCTGCGAGGTGCCCTTGAGGGTGCGCCCGGTGGCCGACACCTTCACCAGCATGGAGTCGAAGAAGGGCGAGATGGTGACGCCCGGATATGAACTGCCCTCGTCGAGGCGGATGCCGAAGCCCCCGGCGTTGCGGTAGGCAATGATGGTGCCGTAGTCGGGCCGAAAGTTGTTCTTGGGGTCTTCGGTAGTCACCCGGCACTGGATGGCGAAGCCGTGGTACTCTACGTCCTCCTGCTTTTTGATGAAAATGCGCGGGTCGGACAGTTTGCGCCCCTGGGCGATGAGAATCTGCGAACGCACAATGTCGATGCCGGTGATCTCTTCGGTGATGGTGTGCTCCACCTGGATGCGCGGGTTCACCTCGATGAAGTAGATGTTTTCCTGCTGATCCACCAGAAATTCGACCGTGCCCACGTTGTTGTAGTTCACGCTCCGGGTGATCTTCAGGGCGTACTCGTAGAGCTTGTCCTTGGTTTCTTGCTTGATGCCGGAGGCGGGAGCCACTTCCACCACCTTCTGGAAGCGCCGCTGCACCGAGCAGTCGCGTTCGTAGAGGTGCACGATGTTGCCGTGGTTGTCGCCCATAATCTGCACCTCGATGTGCTTGGGCTGGTCGATAAATTTTTCGAGAAACACCGTATCGTCGCCGAAGGCTTTGCCCGCTTCGCTGCGGGCGTCGGGATAGGCCTGCTTGAGTTGCTTCTCGTCGCGCACCACCCGCATGCCGCGTCCGCCCCCGCCCGAGGCCGCCTTCACCATGATAGGGTAGCCGATGCGCTCAGCTTCTTTCAGGGCAATCTCTATGGTGTCCAAGCGTTCGTGACTGTCTTCGATGACGGGCACCTCGGCGGCAACCGCAATCTCTTTGGCCGCCACCTTGTCGCCCAGCTGGGCCATCACCTCGGGCTCGGGACCCACGAAGATGATGCCTTCCTCGCGGCAGCGCTCGGCAAAGCGTAGGTTCTCCGACAAGAAACCGTAGCCGGGGTGGATGGCGTCGACCTGATGCCGCTTGGCCAGCAGGATGATCTCCTCAATGTCGAGATAGGGCTTGAGCGGATCATTGTCCTCGCCGATCTGGTAGGTTTCGTCGGCCTTGTAGCGGTGCAGCGAGTACCGGTCTTCGTAGGTGTAAATGGCCACCGTGCGGATGCGCAGCTCGGAGGCGGCCCGCAAAATGCGAATGGCAATTTCGCCGCGGTTAGCGACCAGCAGTTTGTTGATTTTCTTGAGTTTGTCGGGCATAAAGCGGTTAGGTTAGCGGGCGTGATGATCGGTGAATTTGCTAATTAGGCAAGGAATCGGTGAATTCACAAGGAAAGGCCGAAAATGTGATGCCGGTTGCCAGACAGCGGTGCTGAGCACGGTTATTCATACCCATTCTATTCTGGTGATTCTCGAACCTTCCCAGGCAGCAAGCTGTTGAAAAAGTGGACAATCAAAGACAGACAGGCGCACAAAAAGAACCGGTTTCCTATCAATTTAAGGTTTCGCTTAGTACATTTACGGGCTCATTTTCACAAACAATGCATCACCTCTTCCAAGCAGTCTCGCTCACGCATCAGAACAGCCCGGTCGCCATTCGTGAACAGGTGGCTCTGGCCCCCGACGAAGTGTACCAGTTGCTTCGTAGCATCAAGGAGTTCACCACCGCCCAAGACGTGCTGCTCCTATCCACCTGCAACCGCACCGAGATCTACTACAGCCACGAAGAAGACCTGTCGCAAGAACTTATCAAACTGCTGGGGGTGGTCAAAGGCATCGACCGTTTGTCCCGCTTCGACGACTACTTTATTCGTTATGCCAACGGTTCTTCAACCGTCCGTCACCTTTTTCGGGTGGCGATGGGGCTGGAGTCGCAGGTGGTGGGCGATTTGCAAATATCCAATCAGGTGAAGCGGGCCTACCAAGCCTCGGCCGACGAGAATACGGCCAGTCCGTTTTTGCACCGGCTGATGCACACCATTTTCTACACCAACAAGCGCGTGTCCCAAGAAACCGCCTTCCGCGACGGAGCCGCCTCGGTGTCGTACGTGGCCAGCGAGTTGGTGGATGATCTGGCGGCTGAGTTTGTGCAGCCCAAAATTTTGGTGGTGGGTTTGGGCGAGGTCGGGGCCGACGTGTGCAAAAATATTGCTGACTTGCCCCAGCGCGCCCCGCGGGAAATAACGCTCATCAACCGCACTGCTTCCAAGGCCGAAGCGCTGGCTCAGTCGTTGGGTTTTGCCACCCGCCCCTTCGCCGAACTGCCCGAAGCCGTGGCCCAAGCCGACGTGATCGTTTCTTCGGTGGCCGCGCCCGAGCCGTTGATTACGGCGAGCCACCTGGATGCCACTGCCATTCACCGGCATAAGTACCTGATTGACCTGTCGGTGCCCCGCAGCGTTGATCCGGCTGTGGAGCAGGTGGCGGGAGTGCTGGTCTATAACCTGGACGATCTACGCAGTAAGGCCGACGAAACGCTGAGCAAGCGCGTGGCGGCGGTTCCCCGCGTAGAAGAAATTGTGGAGGAGGCCGTAAACGGATTCGGGCAGTGGGCCCAGGAAATGGAGGTATCACCGACCATCCAGCGGTTGAAGCAAACGCTGGAGCAGATTCGGCAGGAAGAGATGGCCCGCCACCTGAAGAACCTCGATGCCCACGAGGTGGCCCGGGTGGATAGGATCACCAAGGGTATGATGCAGAAGGTCATCAAACTGCCCATTCTGCAACTCAAGGCGGCCTGCCAGCGCGGCGAAGCTGAGACCCTGATCGACGTGCTCAACGACCTGTTTGATCTGGAAAAGCAGCCGGTGAAGAAATAAGGCAAATCCGCTTAAGGACTTCTATCCCTCAACGTTCATTCATAAAGCTTCTTTAGGATCCGGATACTTAAACCGGTAGTTCAGCGCTACCTTTAGCTTCGAACTATCCACCACCTTATGCGCGTCTGCTTCCGTGGCGGCAAACCGGGGCGGATCAAAGCTGAGTCGCCGGGCGGCTTCTCCGTAGAATTCCATCTTCGTCGGATGCGCGTCGGCGCAGGCGTTGAACGTTTCCCCCCACACCTCTTTCTCCAGAATCTCCACAATGATGGCGATGCAATCGTCGAGGTGAATCATGTTCACTGGCACCCGTCCGCTACCGGGTAGGGTTTTTCCAGCCAAGAATCTACCCGGATTACGGTCGGGGCCAAACAAACCACAGAAGCGCAGCACGGTGGCCTCGATGCCGGGTTGCTCCCGCACCATCCGTTCGGTGGTGAGCAGCGCCCGTCCGCTGGCCTTCACTTCTTCGCTTGTATCTGATTCGCGTACCGTTCGGTTCACGTTGGGATACACCGAGGTGGAGCTGACGAACAGCACTTTTTGTACGGACGAATCCTCTATCACGCGCAGCAGGGAGGCAATTTGCTGGGGATACTGATGCACCGCTTCTTCGCGGCGCTTCGGCGGAATGTTGACAATCAGCACCTCGCTGTCGAAGAAATCAGGTTGATAGTCATCGTTGATCTCCGGGTCGAAACGAATGAGGTAGGGAGCGATGCCGTGTTCGTCCAGCGTCGCGAGCTTTTCTTTCCGCGTGGTGGAGCCTTTCACGGTGTAGCCCCGCTGGAGCAGGGTTTGGGCCAGCGGCAAGCCGAGCCAGCCGCAACCTAAAATACTAATGCGCATGATTTAATTTGTTGTGGTTGTCCCGATGAAATTCCTCGGTTCGTAGCCGATAAAACTCCTGCCGGACTTCGCTTGTTAGAAATATGCGTAACTTGTATCCATCACTAACAAAGGCAAATCACCGTACCATGATCGTTACCGAACAAACGAAGCTCAGTATCGAAGAATATTTAATTTTGGAAGAAGAAACCGGCGAACGCCACGAGTACATCGGCGGCGAAGTGCGGATGATGGCGGGTACCACGTTGGAGCACGAAATGATCGTAAAAAGAT
Source organism: Cyclobacteriaceae bacterium (assembly GCA_965217305.1). Taxonomy (GTDB): domain Bacteria; phylum Bacteroidota; class Bacteroidia; order Cytophagales; family Cyclobacteriaceae; genus Tunicatimonas. The sequence continues at coordinate 318,116 of CBDCHN010000011.1, read as the reverse complement.
TGATTCGCTTATTAGATGAGTGTTTGGAAACCAAAGGTTGCACCCTGGTTACGGGCCAAATGAAAATGTACACTCCACTTTGTGACACTGCTTTTTTGTACCCGGATATCCACATTTACTGCGGCGAGATTAAGAAAAAGAAATTACCGAAGGGAGCCTATGCGCTGGTAGAACCGACCTTGATCATTGAAGTACTATCCAAGGGCACCCGCAACTATGACCGAGGCGACAAATTTGATTGCTATCGCCGGATGGCATCCCTTCAGGGCTACGTTATGGTAGAAGGTGACGTAGATAATCATGAACCAGCGATGTATGTCCGTACTTGGAAAGGAGAAGATGTATTCGAAGATAAGACTATGAAGCTGAAGGACACGTTAGACGTTCTTGGTTGCCCACTACCGGGCGAAGCAATTTATGAGGCGCTTCAGGATATTTAGCTTACTCATTTGTTCGTATACTAACCTATATTTTCATGATCACTACTGAACAACTCAGCATAGAACAGTATCTGGAACTGGAAGAGCAAACCGGCGAACGCCACGAGTACATCGGCGGCGAAGTCCGCATGATGGCGGGTACGACATTAGAGCACGAAATGATTGTAAACAATATTATCCGGCTGTTGACACTCTGCCTGAGAGAAAAGGGCTGCACTTTAGTGAGCGGACAGATGAGACTCTACACGCCTCACTGTGACAAAGCCTTTTTGTTCCCTGACATCCACGTCTACTGCGGAGAGATCAAGAAAGAGAAAATGCCGCAGGGTGCCTACGCGCTAGTCAATCCCAGTTTCATCATCGAGGTTCTCTCGCAGGACCGCCGCAACTACGATCGAGGAGACAAGTTCGACTGCTATCGACAGATCAACTCGCTGCAAAGCTACGTTCTGATAGAGAGCAAACTGGAGACGCACGACCCGGCCGTCTACGTGCGCACCTGGGAAGACGACCGGCAATTCCAGGAAAAGAAACTGAAGCTCACCGACACCCTAAACGTGCTGGGCTGCTCCGTATCGTGCCAAGAAATCTATAATTTTTCCGTATAAAATGGTTCGATGGTTCGATTGTTTAACGTTGCGGTTAACAATTGAACCATCGAACCATTGAACACTCCTACGTCCTCATGACCTACGAAGGCAATTTGCGCAAGATGCGCGCCCAACTCGGCGAACCGGTGCAGTACAGCCTATTTCTCAATGGCGAAGCCGTTGCCGTCAACGACCTGATCAACCAAACCATAGACATCCGGTTCGATGGGCAGATCAACTGCATTAACTGCGGACGGCTCACCAAGAAATCGTACAGTCAGGGCTTCTGCTACCCGTGCATGATCAAGGCTCCGCAGAACGCCGAGTGCATCATCCGCCCCGAACTGTGCCGGGCCCATCTGGGCGAGGGCCGCGATATGGAGTGGGAAAGGCAGCACCATTTGCAGCCCCACGTGGTGTATCTGGCCCAAATCGACGCGGTGAAGGTGGGCGTGACCCGCGAAACCCAGGTGCCCACCCGCTGGATTGATCAGGGCGCCGGGCACGCCATCCGAATTGCCGAAGTGCCCTACCGCTACCTGGCCGGGCAGATCGAGGTGGCGCTCAAAGCTCACTTTACCGACCGCACCAACTGGCGCAGCATGCTCACCGACAAAACCAGTGATCACCTAAGCTTACAAGACTTCAGCGAGGCCGTAGCGGATCAAATTCCGGAAGAGTTGCGAGACTACTACTGCTCCGACTGCCCGGTAACTGATATTCAGTACCCAGTGCTACAGTACCCCACCAAGGTAAAAAGCGTGAACTTAGACAAACAACCGCACCTGGAAGGGCGGCTCACCGGCATTCGGGGGCAGTACCTGATGTTCGGCGACGGGCGGGTGCTCAACGTGCGCACCCACAGCGGTTACTACGTGCAACTGTCGGTGGCGTAGCCGAAGGTATTTTCATTGCCGCTTCAGCACGATCTTATCAGCGATAATGATACGAAGTTGTTCGTTCGCCAACCGAGCGGCAAACAGATAGGCATCTCCACCATCCGTCAGGCCCAGTTTTTTGCGCACGGTAGCCACCGTATCGGGAAAGTTGCGCGTGGTGATGCTGGCTTTTCCATCGGGCAGATGCTTACGGACGGCCTTTTTCTGGTAAGGCACCACCGCCCGGCACCGAAAAGCGCGGCCCGGAAACTCGCGAACCACTTGGCTCGAGGTGTACAAGTGGGTGTTGGGATGCAGTTTATCGAGGCCGAATGGCTGCCCGATGAGTTTGAACGCCCCGGCTTTCATCAGGGCGGCGTGCGGTTCGTAGAGATACGCCAATGGATCAGTGTAGGTCGCCTCCGCCTGGCTTTCTTGCGCTCGAAAGAACGAAAAAGGTTCGTCAGCGGAAGATTGCAGATTAACCGCCGTGATTTCGGGTGCGCCGGTGTGCCCGCGGTCCATTCGATAAAGCACCTCCCTCACCTCGTTGCGCACGGCCACCACGTGCACTTGGCTCACGTTTTTGAGCACGTGCAGCGTCGCCTGAATATCGAGCAGGGGCGCGGTTTTGAGCAGCACGGTGGCCGCTTTGGCCAGCAGTTCGTCTTGCAACTCCCGCACGTTGGGAGTGCTATCGGCCAGTTGAAACACCCGGCGCGCCTGCGCATCCCGCCGGGCGGGGTCCAGGTAGATCGCGTCGACCGGCTCGAAAAGGTTGTTCAGGAAGGCTTCGGCGGTGACGGCGTGCACCCGAACGGAAGAAGCACCGAGTACCGAGAAGTTGTGCCGCGCTAGGTTGGCCAGGGTTTCGTCCGGCTCCACGTAATCGGTTTGGGCAAACGACTGGCTCAAATAGTAAGTATCCACGCCCGCCCCGCCGGTGAGATCGATCAGGCGCTGGCCGCGCAGCAGATTACTTTTGTAGCGCGCCGTGACCTCGGAAGAGCACTGTTCCATTGAGAGCGTCGGCGGAAAGATAAGACCTTGGGTGGCAAACCATTCGGGCAGTTTTGGCTGCGCTTTGCGGCGGGCTTGCAACTGCTCGGCGATGGCCGGGATGGGTAAATCGGGATAGCGGTGGGCTTGCAACGCCAGCTGGTGCGGATCATCGAGGGCATGATCGCGCATAAAGCGCTGTACTTCGGGGGATGCAAGCGTCTCGAAGAGCACCATCAACCAAAGCCCTACTCAGTGGGCACTCCTACCAACCTATGCTCCACCAAATACTCGGCAATCTGCACGGCGTTGGTGGCCGCCCCTTTGCGCAGGTTGTCCGACACCACCCACATATTGAGCGTCTTCGGTTGGGTTTCGTCACGCCGCAAGCGCCCCACGAACACCTCATCGCGGTTGTGCGCGTTAATCGGCATGGGGTACACGTTGCGCTGCACGTCGTCTTGCACCACCACTCCGGGCGCGTCGGCCAGCAGTTGCCGCACCTCGTCCAGATCGAATTCTTCGGCAAACTCCACGTTCACCGCTTCCGAGTGGCCTCCCACGGTGGGCACCCGCACGGCGGTGGCGGTGACCCGGATGCTGTCATCGCCAAAAATCTTCCGCGTTTCGTTCACCATTTTCATCTCCTCTTTGGTGTAGCCATTGTCGAAGAACACGTCGATGTGCGGCAGCACGTTCAGGTCGATGGGGTGCGGGTACACCGTGGGTCCGTCTTTCCCGGCGCGTTCGTTCATCATTTGGTCGACGGCTGCCTTGCCGGTGCCCGTCACCGACTGGTAGGTAGCCACCACGATACGCTCGACCCGGTATTTTCGGTGCAGGGGCGCCAGGGCCACCACCATCTGGATGGTAGAGCAGTTGGGGTTGGCGATAATCTTATCGTCTTCGGTGAGCACCCGCGCGTTAATCTCGGGCACGACAAGCCGATGGTCGGGATTCATCCGCCAGGCCGATGAATTGTCGATCACCGTGGTGCCCACTGCGGCGAACTTCGGAGCAAACTCCAGCGAGGTGGCGCCACCCGCTGAGAAAATAGCGATGTCCGGGCGCTGGGCAATGGCCTCGTCCATGCTGATCACGGTATACAATTTATTCTGGTAGGTGACGGTTTGCCCGACCGAGCGGGCCGAGGCCACGGGCAGCAGTTCGGTGAGGAGAAAACGACGTTCGGCGAGCACGGCCAGCATCTGGCTACCCACCAGCCCGGTAGCCCCGACCACAGCAACTTTCATAATGATTTGGTTTTTTTGGTGAACAGCAAAACTACAAATCCCACCGAAGATTGGCACTATGCTACTGGAGTTTTGTGCTACGTTTTTGGGCTTGCCTCTGCCATTGGTCTTTTTGGGGGGACAAAATACGCTGCCAACACGCTTCTTTGTTGGGGGATAGCGTATTTTAGTAGGTGAATGGGTCGGGAGATGCGCCGTGAGGGAATTGAGTGATCGGTTGAGTAAGCAAAGGGTAATTGCGGGTGTTTTGTAGCGGGTTATATGCTTGGTAGCGTATAACTCGCTATATTGATGCCGATATAAGCGAGTTGGAGCGCATTATAGAAAACAACAGAAATGGCAATATTTGAAATAGATAATGGAAAGGCAAAACGAGTTCGGCTAAGTGAATTCAAAATAGAAAAGGATCTTCAAAGATTGGTCGAGGAAAATCTTGAAACCATTTTTAACTGCCGATTGATTGCAACAGAATTTCCAACTGGAAACATCCATTCTGGACGGATCGACACTTTAGCCATTTCTGAGGATTTGAATCCGGTAATCATCGAGTACAAGAAAGTTGCTTCATCAGATTTGATAAACCAAAGTCTTTATTATCTGCATTGGATAAAAGATCACAAAGGAGATTTTCAGATTGCAGCATACAAAGCCTTGAATAAAGATTTAGAAGTGGACTGGTCAGATATTCGGGTGATCTGCCTAGCTCCTGAATATAAAAAATATGACTTACACGCAGTTCAAGTGATGGGAGCTAATATTGAACTGTGGCAGTATAAAATTTATGAAAATGGAATCCTAAACGTCGAAGAAGTTTACAGACAAACCACCACAAACTCACACCAAGAAACAGAAGATTTCAATAGAAAGAATTCAGTAGTGGTAGAAGCAGGCAAAAAAGCTGCATTAACTAGAAAAACAGCAACCTATACCCTTGAAGAGCACTATGACAATCTTAATGGAACAGTCCTAGAATTGTTCAATACCGTGAGGGATTATATCATTTCGTTGGACAGTTCCATAGAAGAAACACCTAAAAAATCATACATAGCCTATAAGACCAGTCAGAATTTCGTCTGTCTGCAAACTTTTAAAAACAGATTGAGACTTTATCTTAAACTAAATCCAGAACAAATTAATCCAATGCCAGAACAAGCCCGTGATGTCAGAAACATCGGTCACGATGGAACAGGCGATTTTGAACTGACAATAAGACACTTAACTGACTTTGAAGAGACGAAGCAACTGATTAATGAATCATACAAAAACATTGGTGGATAAAAACAACGATACGCCAACATCAGCTAAAAACAAGCGGGCGGATAGCGCTAAATCAAAAATGACTACTTTAATAAACTTAGGTCTCGGTTGATAGGAAATTGAGTTTTAGTGCCCACCTGCTTTTAACAAGATTGTAGGCTAACAAAAAAATGAAGCGTTGATAAAAGTATTCAAACATATCCCAGCAATAGACGCGTTCATCATTGAACCTGAATTCAAGAAAATTGCGGATTATCTTGGATTAAGCGAATGGAACGAAGTGGTTTGGATTGGAAGATACTTCACGCTTGATAATGATTTCGGAGAGCACTGGTTTGACAATTGGGATGAAAGGGACAAAAGAGAAGCTGAAGCGAAAAAATTAGGAATAGCGTACGAACAAATCCTGGCAATAGATCCAGCGCACTTTATGGATAAAAAAGACGGTCCGTGTCATAGCAATGAGGAAAGAAAACAGTTTTGGACGGATGTGCTAACGTCTCTGCAATTGAGTCCAGACTTGATTTTTATGGAAGCAAGAAAGCGAAACGAGCAACGAAGAAGCTACAACTTCAAAAGCTACTTGACGGATTTGGAGGAGCGGATAGAAAAGATAAAAGCCAATCTTTAATCTTGAGCCGCCCCCAGCCCGGCGAAAATAGCGCTTTAAGCACTGATTTAGAATCATTTACAATTTTGAACATTATCCACCGTGGACGCGGCTCGGGGCGAGCACAGCGAAACTCAGAATCTCCCTAATTCAGCGATGAATCCTCGTCGCTGAATTAGGGAGATTCCGGATATTTTCCTTCGCTTTGCTACAGAAAATTCCGGAATGACGGGGTCGCATAGACGTTTTGTAATTTATATTGATCGACTACCTAACTCACCGCTTCATAAAGCGAAGAATCTTCTGCATCTCGTTCCGCCGTAGGTTGATGAAGTAGATGCCGCTGGTAAAGGTAGACACGTCGTAGGAGTTGCTGCCCGGCACCACCACCCGCTCACTCAACGCCTCGCCGATAATGTTATACAGAGTGGCCGTTCCTCCTACCCACCGGTCGCTGTTTATCTCTAACGAAAAAGGACCGCTCGTCGGGTTAGGGTACAGATACGCATCGGGTTCGGCAAAGGCCTCCTCCGTATCCGTTACAATCAGGTCGCGCACGTCGGTTTGGTTCACCGTGTCCACCACGGTGATCATCAAATCGCGGGTCACGTAGCCCAGCGAAGTCCATTCGCCGTTCACCTTGCGCCACTCGTTCACCCGCAGGTTGATGATAAAGTTACCGCCCAGGTTCGGCGCGTCCCACACCAGCGCCTCTGGCGACACGCTGAGGGTCGGGCGACTTACCCCGTCCGAAGCCACCGGGTTGTTCAGCAGTCCCAGATCGTAGTCAATGGGCAAGCGGTAGCCGCGCACCAAACGGCCTACTTCTTCCTGAGGAGTGACCAGTTCCACCGACAGACTGTCGCCGTCGGAATCGGTGGCGTTGATGCGCATCTCGTAGCGCGACCCGGCGTAGACCCGCGAGCTCAGGGTATCGCTGAGCACTGGGCTACTGTTACACGCCTGGGGACTAATGACTAGTTTCGTTTCTACGTAGAAGGGCGTATTGACGGAGTTGGCAATGTTGACCACCCGGTCGTTGCGATTGAACGCTCTGAAGTTGATCGAGTAAGTGCCAGGCCCCGGAAAGGCGCGTTCAAACACCAGCATATTCACGGTTGCCCCATCGGTGTTGACCCTGACCACCGAAAAATCAGTCTCCGTACCCACGTCGATAGGGTCGCCGAAGCCCAGTGAAAGTACTCCGGTTTCAAAGGTTATGTCACTGCCCGTATCAGTGTAGATCATCACTGTAACCCGGTAGGTAAAGCCCTGGCAAGAAACCGACTCCGCCCGAATCTCGCCCCCCAGAATGTGCGTGGCGTAGATGGCTGACTCCGCTCCCAAAAGGAGCAGCAGGGCCAAGGTTATCGAAAAAAAACGGATGTAATATTTCATAGGTGAGCTAGCTAGGGTGTTGTCATACGGGCAGGAGTGGTATATTGTCCCCCTTCCGGTGGCCTTATTTAGCAGACACCGAAAGAAGCGAAAAGGTTGATACGATTTTGTTAATTATACGTAAAAATTTCATCACTAGTTTATGACAAATAAATTACTCCTCGTTTTAGCCCTGGGGATGGCATCCGGGTCCCTCCGGGCGCAGGACACCATTCCTACGATCCAGGAGAAAACGCAGTCTTGGCAGGCCTTCCCCGGTTACTTCCCTTGCTACTGGGACGCGAACGATGGCAAACTGTGGCTGGAAATTCCTCGGTTGGATACCGAATTTTTGTACTACGCCACCCTGGCCGCCGGGGCCGGTTCGAACGACATTGGGCTCGACCGCGGGCGGCTGGGCGAGCCGCAGGTGGTGGAGTTTCGCCGCAGCGGACCGAAAATTTTGCTGGTCGCCCTCAATCAACAATACCGCGCCGTGACCGACGACGCCAACGAACGGGCGGCGGTGGCCGAATCATTTGCCGAGTCGGTGCTGGCGGGTTTCACCGTGGCGGCTGAAGAGGACGGGCGGGTGCTGGTGGACGCGTCGGACTTTCTGCTTAGCGATGCGTTTGGCGTGGCCGATATGATTAAGCAGGCAAAGCAGGGCAGCTTTAGTCTGGACCGGTCGCGTAGCGCGTTTTACCTGCCCCGCACCAAAAACTTCCCCAAAAACACCGAGGTGGAACTCACCCTCACCTTCACCGGCTCCGACGCCGGAGAGTATCTTGAGTCCGTGTCGCCCACCGCCAAGGCTGTCACCGTGCGGCAGCACCATTCGTTCGTCGAGCTGCCGGATGATGATTATGCACCGCGCCGCTTTGACCCGCGCTCGGGCTACATTCCGCTCACCTACCAAGACTACGCCACCCCGGTAGACCAACCCCTGACGCAACGCCTGGTCCGTCGCCACCGACTCCGCAAAAAAGACCCTACCGCGGCGGTGAGCGAAGCGGTGGAGCCGATTGTGTATTACCTGGACCCCGGCGCACCGGAACCCATTCGCTCGGCGCTGATGGACGGCATGCGGTGGTGGAACCAGGCCTTCGAGGCAGCAGGCTACCGCGATGCCTTCCAGGTGAAGCTGCTACCCGAGGATGCCGACCCGATGGACATCCGCTACAACGTGGTGCAGTGGGTGCACCGCTCCACCCGCGGCTGGTCGTACGGCGGCAGCATCTACGACCCCCGCACCGGCGAAATCATCAAAGGAAAGGTGACGCTCGGTTCGCTGCGCGTGCGCCAGGATTTTCTGATTGCCTCAGGGCTGGTGGCTAGCTACGAAACCGATGAAGGTTCGGACTCGTCGGAGGCTAGCGCCATGATGCAGATGTCGCTGCAACGCCTGCGGCAGTTGGCCGCGCACGAGGTGGGGCACACCCTGGGCTTAGTGCACAACTACGCCGCCAGTGGCAACGCGAACGCCTCCGTCATGGATTACCCACATCCTTACGTCAAGATAGTGGGGGATAGGTTGGACTTGTCTGAGGCCTATACCAACGAAATCGGAGCGTGGGATAAAGTGGCCATTACCTACGGCTACCAGGACTTCCCCGCCGGAGTGAATGAATCGCAGGCGTTAGACAGCATTTTGCAACGGGCAATTAGCGACGGCTTGCCGTTTATTTCGGATCGGGATGCCCGAGCTACGAGCGGGGCGCACCCTTACGCCCATTTGTGGGACAATGGTGCCGACCCAGTGGCCGAGCTAAACCGCGTGATGCAGGTGCGGGAGATTGCTCTGCAGAACCTGTCGGAGAAGAAGATTCCGTTCGGACAGCCGGTGGCTACGCTAGAAGAAGTGTTGGTGCCCATGTATTTGTTTCACCGCTACCAGACCGAGGCGGTGGCTAAGCTGCCGGGTGGCCTCAACTATACCTACGCGGTTCGGGGCGACGGGCAACCGGTGCTGGAGATGGTGCCGGGCGACCAACAACGGGCGGCCATTCAGGTGTTGCTCAGCACCATCACTCCCGAAGCGTTGGCGATTCCCGAATCGGTGCTGGCGCTGCTTCCGCCCTACCCGCTGGGCTACGAAGAAAACGCCCGCGAACTGTTTCCCTCACGCACCGGCCTCACCTTCGATCCGATGGCCGCCGCCGAAACAGCCACTGATTTCACGCTCGGTTTCTTACTCAATCCCGAACGCCTCGCCCGCATGGTGGACTATCACGCACGCCACGACCAAGCGCCGGGGTTCGCCGAACTAAGCGACCAACTGATGGAAGCTACCTGGCAGGCGGATCGCCGCTCGGGCTACGAAGGAGAACTGCAACGCCTGGTGCAGCGGCTTATCCTGAATCATTTCATTCGATTGGCCGCCAACGAGGCCACCTCCGGACAAGTGCGGGCGCTGGCTACACTGGAACTTGCCCAGCTCAAGGAGCAAGTGGCTGGCAGTTCAGGACCGGATGATGCTTGGCAGGCCCACGATCAGCTTGCCCTTGCTCAAATTCGGCGCTTCGAGGATCATCCTGAGGAGATAGAAGTAGTTTCTCCGTTACCCGCCCCTGACGGCTCGCCGATTGGGCAGGGAGGAGGGCCCTGTGGCGAGACAATTTGAGCGTTGTGTTGTTGACCAGGAATTGCAATGGCAACCGCTTGTTACGCAAAAAGCGCTACATCACCTCTTCCACCCAGGCATCCAGTTGCTTTTGCTCAGAACTAAACCGGATTCCGACTGCCTTAACCGCTTTGCCCTGCTTGAGGTACGGTTGCGCGTATCCCTTGGCCTTGATCTGGGCCAACGCTTCCTCGGCTTGTTCGTCCAGCTTGAACTCCATTACGTAAACGGTGTTTGCCGTATGAACCACCGCATCCGGACGTCCGCGGGCCTGGCTCACCTCAACCTGGACGAACGCTCCCATGAGGCTAAGGGCCAGATACGTCACCGAATGATAGTAGGCCTCTCGGTCGGCAATGAAGATTTGATTAGGAATAGTAGCAAATAGACCATTGAGGGCCTCCACAAAATCGCGCGTGTTTCCCGCTTGCAGGGCTTGTTTCATCTGCTGGGCCCGCACCGGAGTGTCGGAAGGATAGCTTTGGACGTACTCAGCCAGCAGGTACTGGAGGAGTGAATCGCGCACCTCTTTATTGGGGTACGAAAGCGTATAGGTTTGGTCCTCATCAACGGAGCAGATGGTGATGTAACCGGTTTGGAAGAGCAACGCTTTGGGGTCGATGCGCCGAAGCTCAAAGCTACTAAACACCGCCGCACTGGCCCGAACGTCTTCCAGTTGATAGGCGTGTTCTCTATTGAGAAGTTTAACCAGGAAGGTGGGCGTGCCGGTCTCGAACCAGAAGTTGCGGAATTGCTTCTGGCTGAAAAAGCTCAGTACCGAAAAGGGATTGTATACGTAGTTCACCCCGTCCCAGCTGTAGCCGTTGTACCACTTCTTGATTTGCTGCAGCAGCGCGTCTTTTCCTCCGAACTGCGGGGCCAGGTCGGTTAGCCTTTCCGCAAAGTAATGCTCCAGTTCCGCTTGGGTATACCCCAGCAAAGTAGTGTATTCGGGGTGCAGGGTCAGGTCGGCCAAGTTATTTAGCTCCGAGAAGATGGACACCTGAGAGAATTTGCTCACTCCCGTAAGCAGCACCAGGCGCAGGTGCGGATCAGCGTCTTTAAGCACCGAGTAAAACGATTTGAGCAGGTCGCGGTGATGCTCAGCGCGGGGCAAATCGTCCAGGTAATCAATGATGGGTTTGTCGTACTCGTCAATCAGCACCACCGCCGGTCCGAACGAGCGGTGTAGTTGTTGTATCAATTCCCGCAAACGCAGTGAGTTGGCCTCTGATTGCAAACTAAGCCCGTAGTGGGCAGCAATTTCATTTAACCGAAGAGCCAGCGCTTTCTCCAGCCCTATTGCCTTATAGCCCATACTGTTCAGGCTCAGGTGGATCACGGGATTGGTCTGGGTCCAGTCCCACTGGTCGTCGATCCACAGTCCGGTGAATAGCTCCCGATGACCCCTGAAAGAGTTCGGCGAGCGTCGATACCATTAGGCTTTTCCCAAAGCGGCGCGGGCGCGACAGAAAATAGTACTTCCCCTCGGTGACCAAGCGGTGCAGCAACGCCGTTTTGTCAACGTACAGGTACCCTCCGGTTCGGAGTACCTGGAAATTTTGCAAACCCACGGGTAACTTGTGCATACGTAACGGTACGTATTTTGAGGTGGTTGGTTTTTTGCGGTGATGCTGCGGGGATAGCTGATTGGCTAGCTTGCTCTATATTTGGATTTGGGTCGGTAGATAAGCGATTGACACTATTACGGCAACTCTTCAAACGCGATAAGATCACCTTCCTCAATGCCGTGGCGAGCGGCAAAGCCAGCGTTCACCTCTACCACATACTGGGCGGGCTCGCCCGAGGGGAGCGACTTCTCGGAGTAGGGCATCACTCCCTGGTGGATGGTGACAATGCGGCGGTCGGCGTCGGCGTACATAATGTCGAGCGAAATTTTGGTATTCTTCATAAAGAACGAGCGCGGCCGGGCGCTGGTGTAGGGAAACAGCATGCCGTGGTCCTCGTCCATCGCGCTGCGGTACATCAGCCCTTGCTGCTGCTCGGCTTCATCCGTAGCCACTTCAATGTCGATCTGCTGCAGCGTGTCCTGCGTTTCAGCGTCTAAAAACACCAGTTCGCCTTCCTTTACAAACTGCGGTTCAGCCGTGTCGGTGGTCACCGGAATGGCATCTGTCTCGGCCGAATCATTGTCGAGGACGAAGAAATAGACGATTAAAAAAATGATCCCTCCCACCAAGGCAACTAACAAAAGTTTGCGGGCCGAAGAGAGTTTCGATACCGACTCTTCGGGGTCTTGCGTTGATTCCATACCGACAAAAGTAACTAACGGATTAAAGTTTTAACAACCCAATCCAATTAAGCATTGTTTGCGCTACCTACCTTGCTCAACGCCCGACAGTTGTTCCAGCGCCAGCAACAGGGCGTGGGTGCCTAATTTTCCGTGACCCTGGGCGTGGGTGGCTTCGTAGAGTTGCTTGGCCAGCGCCAGTCCGGGCATCGCCAGCCCCAGGCGGTTGGCTTCTTGCAGGGCGATACCCATGTCCTTGATAAAGTGCTCCACGTAGAAGCCGGGATCAAAATTGCGGTTCACCATGCGCGGAGCCAGTTGATCCAAAGTCCAGCAGGCGGCCGCCCCGCCGCTGATCGACCGCAGCATGGTGGGCAGATCGAGCCCGGCGCGGTGGCCGTAGAGCAGACTTTCGCACACCCCAATCATGGTGCCCGCAATGACAATCTGGTTGCTCATTTTGGTGTGCTGCCCCGCTCCCGCTTTGCCTTGATAGACGATGTTCTTGCCCATCACCTCCAGCAGCGGCATCACGGCGTCCACAGCTGACTTATCACCACCAACCATGATTGACAATGTTCCATTTTTGGCTCCCACGTCACCTCCTGATACGGGGGCATCTACGGTGTGCACCCGTTGCACCTGGGCTCGCTGGTAGATTTCTTGCGCCAGACTGGGTTCGGTGGTGGTCATGTCTACCAAGATAGCGCCTTCTTGGGTTCCAGCCAACAGACCGTCTTCCCCAAAGTACACCTCCCGCACGTCGTGGGGGAAGCCCACGATGGTGAACACCACCGGGCACCGTTCGGCGACCGTTCGGGGCGAATCCGCCCACTGCGCTCCGGCTTCCAGCAGCGGCTGGGCTTTTTCTTTGGTGCGGGTGTACACGACGCTGGCGTATCCGGCCTCCTGCAAGCGCGCCAGCATGGCGGCCCCCATCACCCCGGTGCCAACCCAGCCCAGGGTGGTTTTTTGGTTGATTTCTACCATAATGGGTTACTTGCCGGATTCATTCAAATTGTTGATCAGGCTGCGGACCGCCCGGATGTCGTATCCGCGGTTGTGCGTTTCCTCTTCGGGTTTTGACCGGTCCAGGATATGCTGCGCCGCTTCGAGGGCCGGACGGGCATCTTCGTCCATCAGTTTGAGCACGTTGACGGCGTGCACCCGGGCCATTTCGTTACCGTTTTCAAGCACCCGGATAAGCGTGTTGAGCGGCTCATCCGTATCGCCCAGGTAGTACAAGGCTTCGGCGCAGGCCACCGCCACACTGGAAGAAGGATCATCCAAATGTTTTTCTAGCGCTTGCTGGGCCGGTTTGGCTCGTTCGCCCAGAATGGCGCAGCCGGTAGCGGCCCAATAGCGCACCGCTGCTTCTTCGTCGCTAAGCCGGATAATGAATTCGTTTAGATTAGTGGAGTCGCTCATGCTGGCCAAGTTGGCAGTTTCGATGATGCGCTCGAGCGGTAGGCCAGGCGGTCGCATCATCTCATAGATCGTAGTTCCTTTCTCCTGAGCACGGGCCATCATTTCAGATTCGGGCAAGAAGCCCGCGTCGCGAATGCGGCGCACCCAGGCGGCTTCGGCCCCGCGGAGGCGTTCCAAATCGGCCTGATACTGTGGATCGTCGGCCAGGTTGCGCACGTTGTGCGGATCGGTGGTTACATCGTATAGTTCTTCCGGGGGCTTGGGTTCCCAAAAGGCCGACTGGGCTTCGTTGAGTTCGCCCGCTTCGTAGGCGGCTTGCCAAGAAGCCATCGACGGGGCGCGCCACAGGTACTGCAAATATTGCCCGTAGATGCGGTGGGGCATATAGTTGCGGGTGTAGCGAAACCGCTTGTCCCGCACCGAGCGCGCCATATCGTATACCTCGTCCATGCGCCCCCGAAAGGCAAAAGCGTAGTCGTTGGCGGGTTGCTCCTGTTCGCCCAGAAAGGCCTGTCCCTGCATGTAGTCAGGCACCGAAACCCTAGCCAGACTCAGCACTGTGGGAGCAAAATCCACGAACGACACCAGCCGGTCGGTGTGGGTACCGGGAGCGCTCGGCGCTAAGTGCGCGTATTTTTCGGGAAAGCGGATAATGAGTGGCACGCGCAAGCCCGACTCGTACAAGAACCGCTTGCTACGACCCAGTATGCCGCCGTGGTCGCTGTAGTAGAACACAATGGTGTTGTCGGCCAGTCCGCGTGCCTCCAGGTCTTGCAATACCTTGCCCACCTGGGCGTCCATCATTGTCACCTGATCGTAGTACTGCGCCCAGTCGTGCTTCATCTCCTCGGTGCGGGGGTGATACGGCGGAATCGGCACCTCCTCGGGGTCGTGCACCAACCGCTGAATGGGTTCGTGGATGGAGCTCTCGTGCGAGGTGGTGAAGTTGAACACCGAAAAGAAGGGCTTCCCGTCCGGGCGTTTTTGGTAGGTAGCTTTGCCGCTCGATTCGTCCCACGCCTCTTCCTGGTCGTCGGTATTGTAATCCTTCTTGGAGTTATTGGTACAGTAGTATCCGGCCTCGCGCAGGTAGCGCGGGAAGAATTTGATAAATGCCGGAATAGCGTTGGCACTGCGCATGTGCTGAGTGCCCATCGAGTTGGAATACATACCGGTGATCAGCGCGGAGCGAGCGGGGGCACACACCGGGGCCGAGGCGAACGCATTTTCATACAACACTCCTTCGGTGGCCAGGCGGTCGATGTTGGGAGTGATAGCGAACGTATCGCCGTAGGCCCCAATGAACGGACTATTGTCTTCGCTCACGATCCACAGGATATTGGGCGGGGGTAGGGAATCTGCTTGTCCGTTTGCCAGGAAATACGTTCCTAATAAGAAACTAAGCAGGAAAATACGGTTGATCATCGGTCGGGGTGGTAGGTTATGAAAAGTAGCGAAAGTGTTTTTCTTCGCTGAGAGCGGGAAAAAATAAGCAATTTTGGCCAACTACAAAAATCACCCCCCGCCGAAGTAGTGCAAAAAAACGAGTACGGGCATGGAATTGGGCACCATTGATGGCTATTATTTGATAGCCCGATGGTTCATCTGCTCGATTGTTGGCGTTTGCAATGCTCAACAATCGAACAATGAAGCCATCGAGCAAGTGATACATTACCCAAAAGCTGTTTCTACAGCCCCCGCATCCACCCGGTAATTGCTGCCGTTGACGTAGCTAGACAGTTCAGAACAGAGAAAGGCAATCACAGCGGCCACTTCTTCGGGCTTGCCGCGCCGATCCACCACAATGTGCGGGCGCTTGTTTTTCAAGAACCACTTCACTGCCTCGTCGACATCCGTGCCCCGCTCTTCGGCTAGTTCTTCCATCATAGCGTCGGTCATGGGGGTGGCAATGTAGGCGGGCGAGACCGTGTTGACGAGCACTCCGTCTTCGCCGTAGGCACGCGACAGGCACTTTGAGAGGTTGACGATGGCGGCTTTGCAGGCGTTGTAGGGACTCTCTTCCACGTAGGGTTGCAGGGCGTTTTCGGAAGCAATGAGCACGATGCGGCCCCAGCCTCTCTGTCGCATTGGCGGAATAAATGCTCGGCACACGCGCACCGAACCCATCAGGTCAATGTCGATGGTTTCCATCCAGTCGTCGTCGCTAAGTTCCAGAAAGTCACCGGCCGCCCCGCGGGCTCCGGCGCAGTGGGCCAGGATGTCGGCACCGCCAAACTGCTGCTGGGCGGCTTCGGCCAGGACTTTCACTTCGTCGTTGCTAGTCAGGTTAGCCGCCTTAATGCTTACCTTGGCTCCGTCGGCGGCGTGCTTACGCACTTCTTCCGCGGCCTTTTCGAGTCCTTCTTGCTTTAGGTCGGTGAGCAGCACGTGGGCTCCTTCGCTCACCAGTATGCGGGCGGTCGCTTTGCCCAAGCCAGAGTCGGCTCCGGTGACTACGGCCGATTTGCCTTTGATTCCTAAGTTCATAAAAATTCGCATTTTGATGGATGATAGCGAGCGTACGAGCGCTGCGATTGTATAACCGGTGGGGCTGAGAATTTGTTGAAGATCTTAGAAAATTAGTTAAACAAAGTATTGCTTGTAGAAGTCCTTTTGAGAGAGAAAGTAGCAACAAAGGGTCATAATCCTGCCTACTTTTGCTGCTTAATCCGTTAAAAGAATTAATTTCAAGGATTGATCTCCCGTAACGAAGGCAACTATCATAGGGTAATTAGTGGTTACCATAGAAATAGCAAAGAAGCGTATCATATGCTCAAGCAGAACCAAGTGATTCAGAAGATATTAGAATTGACATCTCACAGGTACCCGGACGCTGAAGTCTATCTTTATGGTTCCCAGGCACGCCAGACGGCAACGTCTTTGTCTGATTGGGATTTGCTTATCTTACTGAGTGCCAATCATGTTTCTTTTGCTTTAGAAACCAAGATTATGGATGAATTTTATGAGATTGAACTGGAAACCGGACAGATTGTATCCCCATTGATCTACCCTAAGCAAGTGTGGTTTAATAATTATCGTCAAACCCCTCTATTTGAAAACATTGAGAAAGAAGGCATCCGGCTGAGATGACAGGAACTAAGAAAGAATTAATCAAATACCGGCTAGAACGGGCAAAAGACACCTTAGATGATGCTAATATATTGGCTGAAAAGAGTAAATGGAATTCTACAATCAATCGGCTTTACTACGCTGCTTACTATGCCATAACGGCCTTACTTCTTAATTCAGATTTCAAAGCAACTACTCATAACGGAACCAAATCACTTTTTTCCGAACACTTTATTAAAAACGGTATCTTCCCCGAAGAAGTCGGAAAGACTTATTCACAGTTGTTCACCTGGAGGCAAAAGGGCGATTATACTGATCTATTTGACTTCACCGAAGAGAAAGTGGTGCCTTACTTCGAACCGGTAGAAAGACTAATCCATCTGGTAGAGCAAGCCGTGATTGAGAAGTCTTAACCCAAATTTGTGCTGCCATCTAAGAAGCTCCTCAGTCTATGAAAAACGCATTACCCTTAGTCGTTCTGCTTTGCGTATTTTCCTGCACCCCCTCCACCAACGAAGAAGAAGGCATCATCGGCCCGGTGGACTGGAACAAAAGAAAAGTCCAACTCACCAGTCCCGACTCATTGGTACAAGGAAGCTCCTACCTGTCGGTCTACTCCGAAATCTACCAGCGCAGCGATCAACTAACCTACAACCTGACCACTACGGTGAGTATTCGCAACATCAGCACCACCGATTCGGTATTCGTGTTGCACGCCGACTACTACAATACCCAGGGCGATCGCATCCGCACCTACGTGAACGACCCGGTGTACCTTCGGCCGCTGGAAACCATTGAGATTGTGATTGATGAGTCGGACCAAACCGGAGGCACCGGGGCCAACTTTATCTTCGAATGGGCCACCCGGCCCCGCGTGCACGAGCCGCTTTTTGAGGCGGTGATGATCTCTACCAACGGACAGCAGGGCCTGTCATTCACCACCCAGGGCGTGCGTCGCTAAATCTTAATCACCTCGTGAAAACGAGATACATCTTCGGGCTTGCCCGACAAGAAAAGAATATCATCCTGCTTGATTTGCGTATCAGCCTCAATGTGCGATAGGTATTCTTCATCGCGCTGAATGGCCAGCACGTTGATCCCGTAGCGCGAGCGGATGCGCGATTCGTCCATCGTCTTGCCCACCACCTCGTGGTTGGTGTTTTGCACCCGCAACGAAGCGATGTTCAAATTAGGAATAGTAAGCTTGGCCGCTCTTCGGTAGTCAATTTCCGGCGGGGGAAGCAACTCCGAACTTTCGGCCCGAACGTCGGCGATAAACTGGTCTAGCTCGTCTTGTGGAACCAAATACTTGTGCAGCAGGCGAGAGAAAATCTCGATAGAGGTTTCAAACTCTTCGGGCACCACCTCGCTGGCTCCCAGGCGCAGTTGCTCAGCCACTTCGTTCATGAAGCGGGTGCGGACGATCACGTGCACGGTGGGGCAAATGGAACGGATGCTGGTGGTCACTGCGCGGGTGGCCACCGGGTCGGAGATGGCTACTACTGCTACGCGGGCACTGAACACCTTCACGTGCTCCAGAATGAAGTGATTGGTGGCGTCGCCAAACAAAATGTGCTCGCCCCGGGCCTTTTCGCGCCGCACCGTGTCAGCGTTCATCTCGATGATCACGTAGGGAATGTTGGCAAACTTGGCCGCCCGCGCTACGTTCTGTCCATTGACCCCGAAGCCAATAATGATTGTATGATCCTTGAAGTCATCCTCTAAGGAAGCGTCGGAAACCCCGTTGTTTCTTGACTTAGGCAGCGGCAAGGTGCGCAGCGTTTTAGAGGCTGTGAACGCTTTGGTGATCTTCTCCGAGTTCTGAATCACAAACGGGGTGATGGCCATCGACAGGATAGAAACCGACAAAAAATACTGATAGGTAGCTTCGGACAATAGTTGGTACTCAATGCCCACTTCTGATAAGATAAAGGCAAACTCTCCTACCTGAAACAGGGTGAGTCCGGTAAGGATAGCGGTGCGCACCGGGTAGCGAAGCAGCAGCGCGGCCACCCCCGCAATGCCCGCCTTGGCCACGCTGACCAACAGCAACAGTCCCAAAACAACCAGCAGGTGATCGATCAGAAACGATACGTCGAGCAGCATACCAATGGAGACGAAGAAAAAGCTGGTGAAAATCTCGCGGAAAGGAATGATAAAACCGGTCGCCTGGTAGCTGTAGTCCGACTCGGAGATGACCAGTCCGGCCAGGAAAGCGCCCAGGGCCAGCGACAAGCCCATCTCGGCGGTGCCCCAGGCGATGGCGAAGCAGATCACCACCACGAACAGGATAAACAACTCGCGGTTCTTGGTTTTAGCCACTTCGTGCAGCAAGATGGGCACCAGATAGCGCGCCCCCACCAACACGACGGCAATCACCACGCCCACCTTGAGCAACAGCTCTACTACCACCGCTCCGACATCGCCTGCTTGTCCCGAAAGAATGGGGGTGAGCAGCATCATGGGCACCACAATGATATCCTGGAAGATCAGGATAGCCAGCGCAATTTTGCCGTGCGGACTGTTCACCTCGCTGCGCTCTTGCAACAGTTTGAGCACAATGGCGGTGCTGCTGAGTGAGAACACAAATCCCAGAAACAGCGCGGCATTCATGGCAAAGCCGAACCACCAGGCCAGCAGGGCCGTGGCCACCGTGGTGAGTCCCACCTGAGCCGCTCCGCCCACAAACACACTTTTTTTGATGGCCGCCAGGCTCTTGAGCGAAAACTCCATGCCAATGATAAACAGTAGCAAAATCACGCCGATTTCAGCCATCACCTCCACTTCGTGCGAGGCATCAATCAGCCCCAGCGCGTACGGGCCCGCCAGGATCCCAGTCATCAGATAGCCCAGAATGGTGGGCAGTTTCAGTTTTTGAAACGCGAAGATGACCAGTACGGAAGCGCCCAGAATAATGGTGATATCAGTGAGCAGGGGAATTTCTACTGAGGCCGCCAACACGACTCCTAAACTGGTTAGTACGGATTCATGCATGCCTTTGAGGTCAGGTTAGATGAAAAATGATCGTTGCAAACAACTGTCTAAGCAGTTTACGAGCAAATTGTGCGATTAGATGCGTCGGCGAGCGTAACGCTTCGATAGGGGCAGGCTAGTAAGTCCGTGCACCAGCGTAGAAAAGAACACCACAAAGCTAGCGGCTTCCCACACCACCTGATAGGGAGTATGCTTTAGCGATAAACTAATGGTAAGCTGACTGGCCACCTCCGGAAAACAAGCGCCCGGCTAAAACTTTGCAAAAGTGACCCTATTCGCTCTATCTTACTGCCCCAAATCACTATCCAATCGTCATGACCGCCAAAAAACACTACGACCAGCACCTCGGCAATTTTTATTCCTGGATGGTCGGTGATTTCGCTGAGAAGCAAGCCGCCCACGAGGCGTTTTTCCAGGAAATTGGCTTGCTGCCCAGTGGCAATGGGCTGGCGCTGGACTTGGGGGCCGGACACGGTTTGCAGGCGGTGTCGTTGGCCAAACTGGGATTCTCGGTGCGGGCCGTGGATTTCAGCTGGCAACTACTGGACGAGCTGCGCGACCACCGGGAGGAATACGACATTAGAGTGGTTGAAGACGACATTCGGAACGTGCGTCAACACACTGACCCACCTCCCGAACTCATTCTCTGCTGGGGTGATACGCTTACCCACTTGGCTTCGAAGGCGGAAGCTCAACAGTTCATCCGCGATTGCGCTAACGGGCTAGCTCCGGGCGGTAAATTGGCGCTGTCGTTTCGCGACTACCGCACACCGCTCACCGGAACCGACCGTTTTCTGCCGGTGAAGAGCGACGACCAGCGCATTCTGACTTGCTTCTTGGAGTATGACCGGGAAACCGTGTGTGTAACCGACCTGCTACACGAACGCACCGGAGACGGGTGGACGCAGCGGGTGAGCAGCTACGACAAAATTCGCCTGGCGAAAAGCACCGTGGTAGGGGCCATGCAAAACAGCGGATTGCACATAACGCTAGATACCCATTTTATGCGGCACCTAGTTGTGGTGGGGATGCTGAGCGACGAGTAGCGGCCACGCCTTCGGTTGATACCTCGCGCTTGGACTGCGCAATGTGCTGTCGCAGTTCGTGCATTTGCTCGTCGATTTTGTTGTGTCTGAAGAAATATATTATAGAAGCCTGAAACAGGAACGACTCGCCTAAATACGGGTGTGGTTCGTGCAGCGTTACCTTGTGCACTCCGATCAGCATCTTGAGTTCTATGTTCTTAATCTCTTCCGGCAAGAGAAGAATTGTTTGCTGATCTTTTACGCGCAGTTGATTGTCCTCCCAAGTTACCGTTCGTAGTTTACGCATACCACGCAAGATAGTGGTTATACTAATTCCACTGCTGAGTAGGATTAATAGCGCCCGCCAGTCTCCTTGCAAAAGCGCCGGAATTGATAGAGTAATAAAGGCTACCAACAATGCGTAGCACAGTCCTTTGAATAGCGGAAGAAAACGGGTGCTCAAGCGGATGCGTTGGTCAGTCATAGCGGATCAGATTATGACCACCAATATAACAAGTATTTATTTGCCTTATCTGCATGGTCTGTGCCGGGTGTACGACAAAATGCAGGTAATAGCAATTTTGTTGTACTTGTTGTTACACTTTTTCACGTCATCCACCGCCCGGCGGCCCGGCGTGGACGCGGTCCGGAATTTTGCGAAGAGAAACGTAGCAAAATATCCGGAATCCCCCGCGTGGCGTCCACTACTTTAGTGTCGTGCATTGCGTCCGTAAAGTTGCCTGTATGCGACTTTGAGGGAGGGGATTCCGGATAGCCCTATCCGCTATCGCTACTAGGACTTCCGGAATGACGTGTCTGAATCTGCAATTTGTCGTACACCCTCTGTGCCATCCTTGGGGGCCATCCACCCCCTACATCACCCCCTCATCGGCAAAGCTATAGAAGCCGTGGTCGGTGAAAATCAGATGATCCAGCACTGGCAAGTCGAGCAGTTGCCCCGCTTCTTTGAGCTTCTGTGTGAGTCGAATATCCGCTTCGCTGGGCGTGAGGTTGCCCGACGGGTGGTTGTGCACCAGGATGATCGAACTAGACAGTTTGTCGAGCGCCGCTTTGAAAATGGTTTTGGGATCGGCCACGGTGCCCGCCACGCCTCCCTGGCTCACGCAGTGTGGTTTGATCACCTCGTTGGCACGGTTGAGCAGGATAATCCAGAACTGCTCCAGCGGCTGGTCGAGCAGGTAGGGTTGCATCACGCCGTAGGCATCGTCGGAGCAGGTGATCTTATCGTGCTTCGCCGGTTCACTTCCTTTGCGCCGTCGCCCCAACTCCAGGGCACTCACGATGCTGATGGCCTTGGCCTCGCCGATGCCCGGAAACTTTTTCAGATCATCCACCGACAACTTGGCCAACTCGTGCAAATTGTGCTTCACCGACTTCAGAATGTCTTTGCTTAGATCAACGGCGCTCTGCTTGAAGGTGCCCGAGCCAATCAAGATGGCGATCAGTTCGGCATCGGTGAGGGCGGCGCGGCCTTTTCGCAGCAGCTTTTCGCGGGGACGGTCGGCTTCATCCCAACTAAGAATGCCGGTTTCACGCAGGGTTTTTAGGGACATGGGGTAGTAGTTGGTGGATGACTTTCAGTATGGCTAGATAGTGGATAGTGGATGTTGGATATTAGCGGCCGCCGCGCGGAAGGCTTTCGGGGGCTACAGATTAGATTGTAGACGATGAGAGAATATAAAAATTCTATCGCGGGCTTTGGTGATTCTCAAGTAAGGATTGGAAGAAACTATTCAGTTTTTTACCGAGTAACTCGAGTTTGTTTAGTAAGTCGACGTACAGTTCTTCGTCTTCCATTGATCCGGTTTCAAACAAGGTTTCCAGATGGTCAATGGTTTCCATGTTTGAGGCTAACGCATAGACTACGTACTTGATAAAGTCATTTTTGTAGTAGCGTCTGCCGTACCCCTCGACAATATTTGATTTCACCGATTTGCTGGAGCGCCGTATCTGACTACCGGTTTCGTACATTTCGTGCTTCGGTAGGTTCAGTGTCATTTTATGCACATCAATTACCACCTCACGCGCCAATGCCCATACTTGAAGCTTTTTGTAACTCATCTCCGTTAGTTTGCTTTTCTAAAATCTACTATCTAGTCACGCTGATAGTTAACCACTGCTTGCCGCTCAACATCTTTCCCCGCGTGGAATGCCACCCTGAAAGCATCCACTATCCAATCGCTCGCCGTTCCTGCAAGTCAACCGCGCGGCGGCCGCCAATATCGAGTATCCACTATCCAACATCCAGAACCCCAAGGAAACAAAAAAGCCCTACACTTATTCAGCATAGGGCTCGAGAGTATTTCGCGTGTAGGAATCTACGCCAATTGGTTAACGTATTTAGCCAGTTGCGACTTCTTATTAGCCGCATTGCTCTTGTGGATAATATTGTTCTTCGCTAGCTTGTCGAGCATACCCGCCACGTCTTGGAACAGCTTTTGGGCTTCCGACTTGTCGGTGGTTTCGCGCAGGCGACGCACGTAGGTGCGGGTGGTTTTTAGCTGATAACGGTTGCGCAGGCGGCGGGTTTCGCTGGATCGGATGCGCTTGAGGGCAGATTTATGATTGGCCATGTTTTCTTATTCTACCGGCAAAAGAACGAACCTTTGCCCATTTTGGTTTAACAAGTGGCAAAATTAAAGGAATTCTGGTAAGAAGCAAAGGGATATTTCAAGATTGTCCGCTGATTTCTGTCTCCCTTTACTTTGGATATTGGTTGGTAGATATTGGATAGTAGATGTGAAATTCAAGAGACTGAAAGTTGATTTGGTAACGCGACCTTTCAATTTTTAATCTTTAATTTCTGCCCTCAAAAAATCATCTGACATCCGTCATCCAACGTTCAACATCTGATCATTTAGAAAGTCATCCAATATCTACTATCCAATAACCACCAACTTTTCGTACCTTCGTCTCACCAACCCTAACCCATCTATGGAGTACCTCAACACCCTGAACGATCCGCAGCGGGCGGCCGTGGAGCACACCGAAGGACCCACCATGATCATTGCCGGGGCGGGCTCGGGCAAAACCCGCGTGCTTACCTACCGCATGGCCTACCTGATCCAGAAAAAGGGCGTTGATCCCTTCAATATTCTGGCCCTCACCTTCACCAACAAAGCGGCCAAGGAGATGCGCCACCGCATCGAAACCGTGGTGGGCAACGAGGCGCGCAACCTGTGGATGGGCACCTTCCACTCGGTGTTCGCCCGCATCCTGCGCTCAGAAGCCAACCGCCTGGGTTACCAGCGCAACTTCACCATCTACGACACCGACGACTCCAAGACGCTCATCAAGAAGATTGTGAAAGAGGCGGGGCTTGATGACAAAATGTATAAAGCCAATGTGGTGCTCAACCGCATCAGTAGCGCCAAGAACAAGCTCATCTCCTGGCAAACCTACCGCGACAACCCCGCCATCCGGGCCGAAGACGAAGCCGCCGCCAAGCCCCACATGGCGAAGCTGTACCAAACCTACGTGGCCCGCTGCTTCCGGGCCAACGCCATGGACTTCGACGACCTGCTGTTCAACACCAACGTGCTGTTTCGCGAGCACCTCGACGTGCTCAATAAGTACCAGCAGCGCTTTCACTACGTGCTGGTGGATGAGTTTCAGGATACCAACGTATCGCAGTACCTCATCACCAAAAAACTGGCCGCCGTGCGGGGCAACATCTGCGTGGTGGGCGACGACGCCCAGAGCATCTACGCCTTCCGCGGGGCCGACATCCAGAATATCCTCAACTTCGAGAAAGACTTTCCCGAACTGGAGGTGTTCAAGCTGGAGCAGAACTACCGCTCCACGCAGAGCATCGTGAACGCGGCCAACTCGGTGATCGGCCGCAACAAAGCCCAGCTGAAAAAATCGGTGTGGACAGCCAACGAAGAGGGGCACCTGATCGAGCTCATCAAGGCTACTTCCGACCAGGAAGAGGGTCGGCTGGTGGCCTACTCCATCTTTGAGGAAAAGAGCAACCAGCACCGGCGCTACGGCGACTTCGTCATCCTGTACCGCACCAACAGCCAGTCGCGCGCGATGGAAGAGGCCCTGCGCAAGCGCAACATCAAGTACAAAATTATCGGCGGACTCTCCTTCTATCAGCGCAAAGAGATTAAAGACCTGATCTCGTACCTGCGCTACACCCTCAACGTGAACGACGAGCAGGCATTTCGGCGGATCATCAACCTGCCCAAGCGGGGCATCGGTCCGACGACGGTAGATAAGATTGTAGTCACCGCCTATGAGCACGATATCTCGATCTGGGAAGTGCTCGAGAATGCTGATAAGTTCTTTCCAGCGCGGGCCGCGAATACACTCATCCAGTTCAAGGATGCCATCAAGTCTTTTCAGTTGGAGGCCAAACGCAAGGACGCTTTCGAGGCCGCTTCGTTCGTTGCCAAGGGTTCGGGTCTGCTGCGCGAGCTGTACGAAGACAAAACCATCGAGGGGCTAAGCCGCTACGAAAACGTGCAGGAATTGCTTAACGCCGTCAAGGAGTTTGTAGATGATCCGGAAAACGAGGAGAAGTCGCTTACTTCTTTTCTAGAAGAAGTGGCGCTGCTCTCTTCGGTGGACCAAGACAAAGACGACGACCAGGATAAGGTGACCATGATGACCATCCACATGGCCAAGGGACTGGAGTTTCCCTACGTCTACGTGGTGGGCATGGAAGAAGACCTGTTTCCTTCGCAGATGATGCTGGGCAGTCGGCAGGATTTGGAAGAAGAACGCCGCCTGTTCTACGTGGCCATCACCCGCGCCATGAAGAAGTTGACGCTCTCGTATGCGCTTACCCGCTACCGCTTCGGACGGCTGAAGAACTGCGAACCGAGTCGGTTCTTGGAAGAAATTGATCCGGCCTACGTGATGGTGAACAAGAAAATGGGCACCCGCTCGCCCGTAGGTGATACCGACCATGCGCGCATCTTGCTCAAGAGCATCAAGCGCGACCGCAGTCGGCAGCAGGCCATGCCCACCAACCGCAGCAATTACAAAGCCTCCGCCGACTTCGCCCCCAGCGACACCAGCCAACTGGAAGCCGGGATGAAGGTGGAGCACCCCAAGTTCGGATTCGGGCAGGTGAAGGGCATCGATGCCGACGGTGCCAACCGCAAAGCCCGGGTCGAATTCTCCGATTTTGGAGAGAAGACATTATTACTTAGCTTTGCTAAACTTAAAATTCACGAGTAGGCTGGATGTTGGTGATTAGATATTGGTCATTGGATGATTTTCTCGAAGGCTAGAAATTGGTAGTCAGATAGTAGAAGTAAAAGCTGTTCATTCGGTATAGTGCTTCGTTAACTAACAAACTATTTCACACCTAACCGCTTCATAATCATCCACTACCTAACACCTAACCGTTTAGCAAATCATCCAATATCTAACCACGCTGAAATTTTCCAACATCCAATATCCACCATCCATCTATGCACCACTACAATTCAGTCCTTCCCCCGCTCACGCTGCGCGAATACGGACGCAATATTCAAATGCTGGCCGACCACTTAGGCACGGTTGAAGACCGGGAAAAGCGCACCAAGTACGCCTACACGCTCGTCAACCTGATGCGGCAGCTCAACCCCAGCGCGGGCCTTGACCCTGAAGAAACTACGCAGAAAACCTGGGACGACCTGTTCATCATGACCAACTTCACGCTCGACGTGGATGCCCCCTTCCCTCCCCCGGCCGAAGATATCCTCACCAAGAAGCCCGAGCGCATGTCGTATAACAAAACGTCGGCGCGCTACAAGCACTACGGTCAGAACGTGGAAAAACTTATCGCGCTGGCCAGCGAGATTGAGGACGGAGCCGAACGGCGCGGAGCGATCATCTATCTGGGCAAACTGATGAAGACCTTCTACACCACCTGGAACCGCGATAACGTGGACGACTCCACCATCGTGGACCACCTGAAGTCGATGTCGAATGGGAAACTGCTCATCGACGTGGAAGAGGTAAAAGCCAAAAACCTGTTCGATAGCGCCATCGCTCCCAGCAGCAAGGGGCGCACTAACAACAGTAATAACAGCAGCAACAATAACAATTCTGGCAAGAGCAACAAAGGACGCCGGAACAACCGCCGAAAGAAAAACAACTAATGGCATTTTTCAAGATAGAAGGCGGAAACGCGCTACAGGGCGAGATTGTGCCCCAGGGAGCCAAAAACGAAGCGTTGCAAATTCTCTGCGGCGTGCTGCTCACCGCCGAGCCGATGACCATCCACAAAGTGCCCAATATCCGGGACGTGAACAAGCTTATCGAGCTGCTCGGGTCGCTGGGCGTGGAAGTGGAGAAGCTGAACGACGAGTCGTACCGCTTTACGGCCAAAGATATTGATGTATCGTACCTGGAAACTGCCGAGTACAAAAAGCAAGCGGCCTCGCTGCGCGGATCGATTATGACCCTGGGGCCGCTGCTGGCCCGCTTTGGTAAGGGGAAAATTCCGAAGCCGGGCGGCGACAAGATTGGCCGTCGCCGATTGGATACGCACTTCATTGGTTTTCAGAAATTGGGCGCCAAGTTCAACTACAACGCCGAAGACGGCTACTACAGCATCGATGCCTCTAACCTACAGGGCACCTACATGCTGTTGGAAGAAGCCAGCGTAACGGGCACCGCCAACGTGGTGATGGCCGCCTCGATGGCCAAGGGAAAAACCACCATTTACAACGCCGCCTGCGAACCCTACTTGCAGCAACTCTGCGGGATGCTCAACCGCATGGGAGCCAAAATTACCGGGGTAGGCTCTAACCTGCTCCACATCGAGGGTGTGGAATCGCTAGGCGGCACCGAGCACACCATGCTGCCCGACATGATTGAGGTAGGCAGCTTTATCGGCCTGGCGGCCATGACCGCCTCTGACATCACCATCAAAGGCGCAGGGGTGCGCCAGCTGGGTATCATCCCCGACACCTTCCGCAAGTTGGGCATTAACTTCGACATCAACGACGACGACATCCACGTGCACGGCAACGAGCACTACGAGATCGAGACGTTTATCGATGGCTCTATTATGACCATCGCCGACGCCATCTGGCCCGGCCTCACGCCCGACCTGCTCAGCATCCTGCTGGTGGTGGCCACCCAGGCCAAGGGCACCGTGCTCATCCACCAGAAGATGTTCGAGAGCCGCTTGTTCTTTGTGGACAAACTCATCGACATGGGAGCGCAGATCATCCTGTGCGATCCGCACCGCGCTACCGTGATTGGCCTCGATCGGGCGCAGTCGCTGCGCGGGGTATCCATGACCTCGCCCGACATCCGCGCCGGAGTGTCGCTGCTTATCGCCGCGCTGTCAGCCGAAGGAGAAAGCGTGATCTATAATATTGAGCAGATTGATCGGGGCTATCAGAACATCGATAAGCGTTTGCAGGCACTAGGCGCGAAGGTTGAGCGATACGACAGCTTGATTCTGAGCTGAGATGATCCGTTGGGGGCGGCGGGGGCTAGGGCGTGTTGACATACAAACTGGAACGGTGATTTTGGCCTAATTCTCGCCCGTTCTGCGTTACTTTCGGCGCCCGATGCCCCCGCATCGCGCTTCTCAAGTATCGCGCCACGATGGCCTTAACCAAACGAAAATTAACCTCAAAATCCCTCGTTAGCTTATATGTCAACACGCCCTAGATACTGGATTGCGGATGTTGAACCCCCATTTTGTTAGGCACCCGAATCCGTAGTCACTTCTCTACCGATCAGGCTACCGTACCCGCTTCTTACCCTTCTTGAACTTTTTCTTCTTACGGAAATCACCGTTGAAGCGCCGCTTCTCATCCTGGGGTGCGGGACCCACCTGGGTAAGCTCCACGTGCACCGGGTTGCCCTCGAAGGTAACGCCCTTCTTGAAGCCTTTTAGCAAATCTTTCTCGTAGCGGGCATCGGCCTCGAAGATCGCGAAGCGGTCGGTGATGTCGATCTTGCCGATGGCCATGCCCTTCTTAGGAGTTTGCTCGTTGATCAGGCCCATCAGGCGGGCAGGCGACAGCTTGTGGTAGCTGCCCACGTTGATAAAGAACTTCGAGAACTCGGCCTGCCCGTTGCGCTGCGAACGATCCGGCTTGTCGCCGCGTCCCTTCTTTTCGTTTGCCGCTACGTTAAGGTCCTGCGCGTCTTTGTAGTAGTCCAGAAAGCGGTTGAATTCGGCCGACACGAAGTGCTTGATGAGGTCTTCCCGACTCAGCGACTCCAGCTTCTTGTAGATAGCGGGCAGGTACGAATCGATCTGCTCGTGGTCCACCTCTACCCGCTGCACTTTATCGATCAAGTAGAAGAGTTGGTTCTCGCAAATCTCCCGGCCGGTGGGCACCAACGTAGGGATAAACTCCTTCTTGATCATGCGCTCGATGCTGCGGATGCGGTTCATCTCGCGACGGTGGATAATAGCGATCGAAGTGCCCTTTTGTCCGGCCCGGCCGGTGCGTCCGCTGCGGTGGGTATACACCTCGGGGTCGTCGGGCAGGTTATAGTTGATCACGTGGGTGAGGTCGTTCACGTCGATGCCCCGGGCGGCCACGTCGGTAGCCACCAATAGTTGCAGGGTTTTGTCGCGAAACTGTCCCATCACGTAGTCGCGCTGCGCCTGCGAGAGGTCACCGTGCAGGGCATCGGCGTTGTAGCCTTCGGAGCCAAGTTTAGCGGCCACGTCTTTGGTTTCCATCCGGGTGCGACAGAAGATGATGCCGTAGATGTCGGGGTGCACGTCGACAATGCGCTTGAGGGCCAGGTAGCGATCGCGGGCGTTCACCACGTAGTAACGGTGCTGCACGGTGTCGGCCCCGGCGTTCTTGGTGCCTACCGATACCTGCAACGGATCGTGCACGAAGTTCTTAACCGTATGATCGGGCATGGTAGCCGAAAACAGCAAGGTCTGCCGCTCGGCAGGGGTCTGCCCGATGATGGCCTCCAGTTCGTCCTTGAAACCCATCGATAGCATCTCGTCGGCTTCGTCGAGCACCAGGTGTCGCACCTGATCGATGATCAGCTTCTTGCGACGAATCAGGTCGTGCACGCGTCCGGGGGTGCCCACCACCACCTGCGCGCCGCGCTTCAGCGCCCGAATCTGGGTATCCATGCTGGCCCCGCCGTACACGGCCACGGTCCGAATGCCGGGCAGGTACTTGGCAAAGCTTTCCAGGTCGCCCGCAATCTGGTTGCAGAGCTCACGGGTGGGGCACAGCACCAGGATCTGTACTTGGGCTAGCTGGGGATCAGTGCGGTGCAGCAGGGGCAGTCCGAAGGCGGCGGTTTTGCCGGTACCGGTCTGGGCCAGGGCCACCAGGTCGCGGTCTTCTTCGAGCAGCAGGGGGATGATCTTTTCCTGAATGGGCGTGGGTTGCTCGAAGCCGATGTCGGTCAGGGCAGATAACAGTTCGGAGCGCAAGCCCGTTTCTTGGAAGGTCATAGAGATACGTTTCTTCTAAAGCTCAAAGCAACGTATGGTTAAGAGTGCCCGGAACTTGATGATGTGATAATTCGCAAAGGTACGAATATTTATACCAAGTTGGGAGGGGAATAGTTCGCGGTATATTCTAACCGCCACTCTAAACGCGATTGACCTGGCCGCTCGTTGGCCCTAAAACCGCAGCGTCTCGGGCAGGTACTTGGCGATCAGCTTCTCGTAGTAGGGGCGAAGCTCCTTCACCGAGGGGGGGGCATCGTTCTTGGAGTACAAATCGTAGGGATTAAACTTTTTTACCCAGGTAAACATAGCGCGGTCGTGCTCGTCCATCAAGTAGGCGTAGGCGCCTTCGCGGTGAGCCGCGTAGAACGAGTGGTAGCGAATCATGTACAGGGCGGGTTCCGGCAGATACTCCTTTACAATTTGATACAAGTACTCATCGTGGCCCCATGACAGGTGCACGTTGCGCAGGCCGCAGCCTTCGGCGTATACTCCCAGCGGTTGCTGGTAGGTGCTGTTTAGGTAATCAGGGTTGTGCTGGAAAAATTCGGAATACACCACCGCTTCCGAATACCGGCACCCCACCGGAAAAGTGTCGCCCACCACCGCCCACTGCGGTTCGCCAAACAGGCAAAGGATCTTTCCGAGGTCGTGAATCAGCCCGGCCAGCACGAACCAATCAGGGTGTCCGTCGGCGCGGATGGCTTCAGAGGTCTGCAGCAGGTGTTGTAGTTGCGAGAGATCAGTGTCAGGGTCGGAATCGTCGACCAGTTGGTTAAGAAATTCCATGGCTTCCCAAAGCGACATTCGTCGGCGGTTACGTGCCAAATAGTCATCCTCCTTGCCCCGCACAAAATCATAGGTTTGCCCGGTGTGGTTCAGTCGGTAAAATTCCTTGATAGCTTCATTTTGCGAACTTTCGTAGTTGCGGTAATCGTCGTGGTTTTTGAAGGAGGAAGTTGGCTGCTCAGGGTAACGGGCGGCTAAGAAATCTTCCCAACTGTCTAGAGAGTCGAGCGGATGATAGTAAGGTAACGAGTGGCTCATGCGTGGTCAGTTTAAACAGTTTGCCGCTCAAACTACGAAAAATTACAATCAAAGCGTAGTAACACGCTTACTTAAACGTACTTCCTTTGAAACGCACAAGATTAGAAAAGCACGATACCACAAACGGGTCACCTCGTTGTTGCCGACGCTTAGAAGCCCCGGTCGATGCGCATCACGCTGCTCTGCATCAGCGCTCCGGCCCCCTTCACCGCCCCCAGTGCTGATTCTGATACCTCCGTCATCGATCCGGCTTGGGCTTTTCGCACCTTTAGTATTTCTAGGTCGAGCTTCTCCAGGTAAAGCCGGAGCTTGTCCACGTCGCCCTGCACCACCGTGTTGGTAGAGGGGTTGCCGGGCATACTTTCCAGTTCATTGACGCGCTGCTCCATATCGTTCTTCTGGCGAAGCAACAAGGCCAACAGTTCGCGCTTTTCGATGAGCGAGGTCACCGCTCCTATTTCCATTGGGTTATTGTCTTCCAGGTTGGTATTTTCCTGCACCTTATCGCGAGGATAGTCGTTTTGGCTACTGTCGGAGGCCGTCATCACCTGACGATCGCCTCCGGTGGTTGCCTCGGCACTTCGGTCGTCATCGTCGTTCTTGTAGTCCTGGTTGGGTTCGCCACAGCCGATCAACAGTGCGCCGACCAACCAAATGGCAACCAAAGAAAAGCGATTGAAAAGGGTATTCATGGGGAATTGATATAAAGTGGTACAGTTATTTCACTCAATAAACCGCAACTTCGTCCGTAGTGTTTCTAGGTTGCGCTAACTTAGTTAATTGCTCATGAAAAAGACTTTATTCGCACTGGTTCTCACCGCAATACTCGGCAGCTGGTCTCTTCCTCCCCGTGACTTTGTGCGTACGGAAGTCTACGAAGGCATCAGCGTGGACCTGCCCAAGTCGTTTCAGCCGATGACCGAAGCGCAATTGCAGGAAAACTACCTGGCGGCACGTCGCCCGCTGGCCGCCTACACCGACCCTAATCAGCAAGTAGCTTTCGGTCTCAACGTGTCGAACACCCGCTGGCAGCCCGGTGACCTGCCGATGCTCAAGGACTTCTATCGGGCTAGTCTGCTGGAGCTCTACGACGAGGTGAAGTTCGTCACCGAGACGGTGCAGGAGGTGAACGGACAGCCGTTCGCCGTGTTTGAGTTTGTGTCGGTGGTACGCCCTGCCGAGGACGAAACTTCTTTTACCAATCAGAAGCCCATTCGCCGCTACACCTACGTGCAGTACACCGTTTATCAGCAAAAAACCTGGGTGTTTGATTTCAGCGTACCCGCGCAGGGCCAAAGCACGTGGCAACCCGTGGCGAAGCACCTGATGGAAAGCGTACGGATGTCGTCAAACTGATTTTAGACGCTGGCTCAGAAGTTTGTTTGTTGGCATTTTTTGTTCTATTATAGTTGTTTAAATCACCGCGATGAACACCCTCACTATTTACGAAGCGTTGCGCCCTGCTCTAGGGAACGATAATGCTAAGGCAGTAGCCGATGAAATAGCTACTGCCAACGAATTAGATATCCAGCGACTAAAGGAAGTTTTTGCCACCAAAGTTGAGCTATCAGAAATGGAGCGCCGTCTGTCTGATAGAATAGGCGACAAGATCAACAAAATCTACTGGTTTCTACTGGGGCAGACGGCCATTCTGGTCGGATTGATCCTGGCGATCCTGCGGCTGGTGGATGTCGTCTAGCAAATTTGCCGCAACCACGATTTGCAATTGCAATCGTTGACGGCGTTCGTATCTTTGCCGCTATGGCAAAAAACAAGAAGAACAATCCTACCTCCTCGGCCGCTGAGCCTGAGAATTCGCTTAAGCAGATCATCGCCCATGCCAAAGAATACGGTTTCGTCTACCCTTCCAGCGAAATCTACGATGGTTTGCAGGCGGTCTACGACTACGGTCCCTACGGCGTAGCCCTAAAAAACAACCTTAAGCAACTGTGGTGGGAGTGCATGACGCGCCTCAATGACAACATCGTGGGCATCGACGCGGCCATCTTTATGCAACCCCAAACCTGGAAAGCTTCGGGCCACATCGACAGCTTCAACGACCCGATGATCGACAACCGCGATTCGAACAAGCGCTACCGCGCCGACACCCTGATCGAGAACCACGCCCAGGCATTGGAAGAAGCCGGAGAGATCAAGCAGGCCCATCTGCTGGTCCAGAAAATGAACGCGCTGCTCGGAAAAGAAGACCTGACCGGACTGCGTGAGTTGATTGTAGAATATAATATTATCTGTCCCGAATCGGGCACGGCCAACTGGACTGAGGTACGGCAATTTAACCTGATGTTTGCCACTCAGGTGGGTTCGGTGGCCGAAGACTCTACCAAGATCTACTTACGTCCCGAGACCGCCCAGGGCATTTTTGTCAACTTCCTGAACGTGCAGAAAACCGCCCGCCAGAAGGTGCCCTTCGGCATTGCTCAGATTGGCAAGGCGTTTCGCAACGAGATTGTGGCCCGGCAGTTTATCTTCCGCATGCGCGAGTTCGAGCAAATGGAGATGCAGTATTTCGTGCGGCCCGGCCAGGAGCTTGATTGGTTTGAGCGCTGGAAAAAAGTGCGGATGCAATGGCACGAAGCCATCGGCATCCTTCCCGAGAAGCTGCGCATCCACCAGCACGAAAAGCTGGCCCACTATGCCAACGCCGCCGTGGACGTGGAGTATAGATTTCCGTTTGGGTTCAAAGAAGTAGAGGGCATTCATTCGCGCACCGACTTCGACCTGCGTAGCCACCAGGAGCTATCGGGCAAGAAGATGCAGTACTTCGACCCGGAAATTAACGAAAACTACGTGCCCTACGTGATCGAAACCTCTATCGGGGCCGACCGTCTATTTCTGATGACGCTCTGCGAAGCCTACACCGAAGACACGGGCACCGATGCCAAGGGTAATGAGAAGGTCCGTATCTACTTACGTATTCATCCGGCCCTGGCCCCGGTGAAGGCCGCTATTTTGCCTTTGGTGAAAAAAGACGGTCTGCCGGAAAAAGCGCAGGAAATCTATGAATCGTTGAAGCTCGACATGAACGTGGTCTACGAAGACAGCGCCGCCATTGGCAAGTGCTACACGCGGCAGGACCTGATCGGCACGCCTTTCTGCATCGCCGTAGACCACCAGACGCT
The DNA here is from genome assembly GCA_965217305.1 of Cyclobacteriaceae bacterium. Classification (GTDB taxonomy): domain Bacteria; phylum Bacteroidota; class Bacteroidia; order Cytophagales; family Cyclobacteriaceae; genus Tunicatimonas. The sequence continues at coordinate 283,717 of CBDCHN010000011.1, read as the reverse complement.
GGAAGACGATACGGTGACCATCCGCCACCGCGATAGCACGGAGCAGGAGCGGATTCCGGTGGCCGAGCTGCGCGAGCGGCTGATGCGAGACGTTTCGTTGCGAACGATCTTTGAGAGTTTAAGCGCGGTGTAGGCTCACGCAGATAACCGGTGTAGAACATGGTCCCGTCATTTTCCGTAAAAAAGAACGATAGCGGTTAACTTCATTCACTCATCTCATTAAAGCGAATCGACGTGAAAACCTTGGAGAAACGCACCGAACTAGTATCCGTTATTCAGCGCATGAGCGAGGAAGAATTGGATCGATTGTACCAGTTAATAGCAGAAGGTTTCCCCTTTACGGCATCAAAGGAAGAGCAACCCCTGGCTGAGCGACCCATTGGAAGCATGAAAGGAATGTTGGTGTACATGGCCGATGACTTTAACGCACCTCTAGATGATTTTGCTGACTATATGCCTGATGACTCTTCTTTATGAGATATCTTATTGACACCCAAGCAGTTATCTGGATATCTCCTCAGATGGTGAATTTGATAAATATGCAATAAAAATGTTGTGGTAATTTTCGGTATTTTTAAGCCCAAACATTACTAGTTGCACTAGTCGCTTACAAGACGCGAACGATAATAGTTCAGCGAGACAATGGAATCGATAGCGGTGCTATTAGTGGTGATCGGGCTGGTACTGCTATTCGGCTACCAACGGTGGGAGTGGCACTGGTACGGCTTTATTGATCCCCGGGCGGTGCGCGCGGTACTCAGCCAGCACTTCGCCTACTACCAGCGCTTGTCACCTGGCCAACAGCAGGAATTTGAGCGGCGGGTGATTCGGTTTGTGCGGAAAAAGCAGTTCATCGGACGAGGAATGGAAGTCACCTTGCCCATGCAGGTGCTGGTGGCCGCGGCGGCAGTGCAACTCACCTTCGGCCTGCCCGAACTGGTGCTGCAGCACTTCAAACGCATCCTGATCTATCCCGACAACTACTACTCCACCATCACCCAGCAGTACCACAAGGGCGAAGTGAACCCGGCGGCGCGGGCCATTGTGCTTTCCTGGAAGAACTTCACCGAAGGTTACGCCCACTCCGAGGATTCGCTCAACCTGGGGCTGCACGAGATGGCGCACGCCCTGGAGATAGAAAATATGGTGGAGAACGACGAGTACGATTTCTTGCCCCCCGCCGTGTGGGAGCAGTGGCAAGCGCAGGCCACCGCCTACCGAAGCCATATGAGCCAACGCGGATCAGACTTTTTCCGAACCTACGCCGCCACCAACGATCAGGAGTTTTTTGCCATTGCCGTCGAGAACTTCTTCGAGCGGCCCGCCGAGTTCCAAGCCTACGCCCCAGAGCTCTACGATACACTCTGTCTGCTGCTGCGTCAGAATCCGGCAAAACTAGGCTGAATTACTCGGAAGCAGTAAGACTAATCGGCTGCACCAGCGCCCCATTGGTGGCCACGTCCCAGGCGGCAAAGCGCACCCACTTCTTCCCGCGGGCATCAAACGGAATTTCGAAGCGCTTCTTGCTGAACGGCAGCAGATCCGTGGTTGAGATGATCTGCCGGTCGGTGGTTTCGCCATCGCCCCACACCACTTCCACAAACTCGAGCGGAAAGGTCCACTCCACTTCCGCCACGATGGTTCGTTCGTTGCCGGTTCCTTGCAGTTCATAAGTGGGAATCAGCACCTCACCCGAAGTGACGAAGTACGCCCCCTGCCGAAGGGCATTGATGATCGGACTCATGTCGTCGATGCCCGGCACGCTATCGAGTTTCAGGTAGTTGACCGGCGACATACCGTAGGTGTCGTCGTAGGGCGGCTTGCCCCGTTCACCGATATCAGACCGGGCCTCGGAGATAGCCAGGGCGAACTTCGGCGGTCGGTCGTAGGCGGCCATTTGGTTGTTGGTTTCGTCCCACAACGTCAGGAAGCGGTATTCGCCCAGGCGGGTTTCGGAGGCGTCGATGCCCATGCCCCAGCGGTAGCCCAAGCCGAAGTAGTTAGGGTGCTGGAAGTGGGATTCGCCCCAGATGGCATCGGGGTAACCGGTGGAGCGTTTGGCCCGCGGGTGCGGCATAGAGATGATCACGTTCTCGTGCTCGGCCATCTGTATCATGTCGGCCGGGGTGCCCAGGTTATACACGGTGCCGTACTTCGGATGCGGCTCGGCGAGCGGTTGGTCAGGCTGACGGGCGGGCCGCCAGAAAACCGGCTTCGGAAGCAACAAATCGTAGTGTCCGCCCAGAAAAGGACGCCGTCCGCCGGTGCTGTTCTCATCGTTGGGCATCACCAGAAAATTTTTGTCCGACTGCCGCCGCGCCGCTTCGTAGTAGTCCGCCAGGTCGGCCAGGTATAATTCGGAGGTGTCTTTGCGACCCGGCCCGCGGGCACCATCAATGATGCTGTAGATATCCACCCCGACGCCCTTCATGGTGGCGATATCGTTGATCCGGTGGTCAAAGCTGCCCGCTTCGCGCAGTCGCTGCACTAGTCCCACGTGGTAGTGGTGTCCCATCACCTTGTAGCCCAGCAGCGGCCGGAAACGGTCTCCGTTGGTGAATTCAAGGGCTTTTTCAATAGCATCCTGACCGGACTCCGGGCTGACGTACAAAAATACCGACATCCGTTGCTCGGTGCCGGGCCGGGCGTTGTAGAGCGCAAAGTTGTGGTAGAACTCCGGGTCTTCTTCGTGTTCGGCCTGCCGGATGCCAAAGGAAAAAGTGCCCGCACTGTCCCGACGGTACCAACCGTACCCCAGGTTTTGCTCCGACTCCCTAGCCCAGTAGAAACGGTGGGGTGGGGGGAAGGCCGCCACCGCACCTCCCGGCACTTCGGCCGCCACCAGACGATTGCTGCTGGACACCGTCACCGGACTTTCGTGCACCGGACCGCCAAAGCGGTAGTCCTGCCAGTGGTGCACCAGATCGCGCCACACCATGCGCGTTAAACGTTGCAGTGGCAGGCCTTGAAAACCGGCGTCGTACTTAAAGGCCACCGAGGGCTGGTCGGTTTGGGCGACTAGCATCTGGCGCACCAGATTTGATCCTTTGAACACGTCGTATTGCAAATAACCCGAGAAGAGGCCCGCCTCCGCGCCCGGAAAGGTAACTTCCAGACGCGCGCCGTTGGTGCGTACTGCGCAGCCGGTGGCCTGGTAGCGGGCGGTGGCCCGAACCACCTCGTCGGGCTGCCGCGGCATGCCCGGATGGTTGGCGAATGGTTTGGCCGCTGGGATCGATGACCCGTGCGAAAGCGGTGGCTCGTCTTCCAGGTACAGGGGAGCATCCCAAAAGGCCTCCCACTTAATCTCGTTTAGCTTCTCAGCCGTGAGCGGCACTCCCAGTTCCACCAGCGGTTCGGTTTGCTGCTGGGTGACGCGCCGCCGTCCGGACACGATGCGGAACTCCGGCTTCACGCCAGTGGCTAATATCTGCCACGAACCGCCCACCGGTCGTACGGACAGTTCGCGCAGGGTGGGGGTGCCCTGGTCAATTGCGAAGCGGATGCGCACCTCGTTGTCGCGGTCGCCCTCCCAGACAACGGTCAGGATTTCATCGGCTACGGTAGCGGTAAGCCCCGGCTGCGCTTGGTAAGCGGACAAATCGCAGTTAATGGGATCGGCCGGGGCGGGGGCGGTGACGGCCAGGATGGCTATCAGCACCAAACCCACTACGCTCAAGGGCATTGGTCTGGAAGGCCTCCTAAAGTTCTGGTTGGTTGTTCTCATAGCTCTATGTACGAACTTTTTCTATAAAAGACCTAATTAGAGGATTTTTCAGACCGCGCGCGTACGCGTGAGGCATTTGCAAAAGTAGCTAAAAAGGTTATTATAAGAGGATGGACTATGAAAAGATCAGACAAAACCCGAACCAGTTTATCATTCTAACTAGCCTAACGGTAGAAGAATTTGATATTCTATTACCCATCTTCAAACGCCATTGGATGAAGTATACGAAGTATCACACCTTGGAAGGCAAGAAGCGCAAACTGCCTAATCTTCGCCCCGGTAAGCCTACTCAGACCTTGCCTAGTGTGGGGGAGAAACTGTTTTTCCTGCTGAGCTACTTGAAGAACTACCCTTTGCAGCAATTCCAAGCGGCTAGCTTTTCTATCTCGCAGGGTAAAGTGAGCCAGTGGGTGAAATTGTTGCATCCCCTGCTCCAAAAGAGTCTCAAAGAGCTAGGGGCTTTGCCAGAACGCCAGGGGGAAGCCCTAGCCTCTGTGCTGGCCAAGTACGATGGGGAGGCCTTCACGATGGATGCGGCAGAACGTGCCGTAGAACGCTCGCAAGACGATGATAATCAGCAAGATCACTATAGTGGTAAGCAAAAGGATCATACCGTCAAGAACAATCTGATGTGCCGGGATAATCAGCAAATCGTGTACTTGAGCGAAACCTATGAAGGCCGGGTACATGACAAGAAGATTGCCGATGAGGAAGCCTGCCAATTTCCTGAAAATAGTCGTCTTCGCTTGGATCTAGGCTACTTAGGTTATCAGCCTGAAGGAGTGATCACGCTGCTGCCCATCAAGAAGCCTTACAAAGGCGAACTTACCAGGCAAGACAAAAAATTCAATCAGTGGGTGAGTCGCTACCGTGTGGTGGTGGAGCATGCCATCAGCGGGGTGAAGCGCTGTCGCGTTGTCAAAGAACGCTGCCGTCACTTTGCCGCAGACTTCCGAGATCGGGTCATGCTCACCTGCACTGCATTACACAATTTCCGGGTTAGCAGTTCGCAGCGAGGCTACAGCTAGCAGTGCTCGCGTGCAGGCGCGTGATACTAACAATTATTCCCTAATTAGGTCTAAAGAATAGTGCTCAAGCCACGATAGTACGCACAATAATGAACCAGTTGGTCACTAATTCGTTATCTCGGTAATCAAATTTACCTATCCTGACTTTTCCGCCGCGCATGTGGAGTAACCTGGCCCAATTTATCATCAAGTTTCGTTTGCCGCTGATGCTGCTGCTAGCCGCCGTCACGGTGCTTATGGCCTACCAGATTCCGAAGCTCACGCTCAGCTACGACTACGTGGCCGCGGTGCCTCCGTCGGACTCCAGCATGCAGTATTACGAAGATTTTCGGCAGCAGTTTGGTGAAGACGCCAATCTGCTGGTGGTGGGCGTGCAGGATAGTGCGCTCTACGAGGTGTCGACTTTTCGGCGATTTGCTTACCTGAGCGATGCCATCAACGAGCTTAAGGGGGTCAAATACGTGGTGTCGCTGCCCGACTTGCAGCAACTGGTGAAGAATACCGAAACGCAGCGCTTCGATGTGGCCCCGGTGTTTCCCGAGATTCCTACTGATCAGGCTACGCTCGACAGCCTGCTGCGGGTAGCCAACGATCTTCGATTTTACAGTCAGCAACTCATCAACCCCGACAACGGAGCCACTTTTCTGCTCATTGCCATTGAGAACAAAACGCTTAATTCCGATAAGCGCGAGCAGTTGGTGCCCGATATCCAGATGCTCGGCAAGCAGTTCTCGGAGGTCACGGGCGTGGAGCTGCACTACGCGGGCATTCCGTTCGTGCGCACGGTGCTCAACGAACAAGTTCGGGCCGAGCTTCAACTTTTCCTGATCCTGTCGGTGGTGGTCACCGCCCTAATTTTGCTGCTGTTCTTCCGCTCGTGGGATGCGGTGGTATTTCCCCTGCTGATCATCGCCATCATTGTGGTGTGGACCATGGGCACGCTGGTGCTGCTGGGCTACGAAATCACGCTATTGTCAGGCTTGCTGCCGCCCATCATCGTGGTGATCGGTATTCCTAATTCGGTATACTTGCTCAATAAGTACCACCAGGAGTATAAGCGCTACCGGGACAAGGTTCAAGCACTACGAGCGGTAGTCGAAAAGATGGGTACCGCCACGTTGATTACCAACGTGACCACGGCCATCGGTTTTTTGGTGCTGATGTTTACCAACGTGCCCATGCTCGAGGAGTTTGGCTTGGTGGCAGGCATCAACATCCTGGCCACCTTTGTGGTGAGCATCATTTTGATTCCTTCGGTGTTTTCCTACCTGCCTGCTCCCGGTGACCGGCAGTTGCGGCACCTGCGTTTCAAGGGGGTGGACCGGGTGATTACCAGCTTGGATTTGCTGGTGCACCGCCACCGTTATCGGGTGCTGATCGGTGCCGGAGTGATCACCTTGCTGTTTTTGGCGGGGTTTCTTCGTCTGGAATCAATTTCTTATCTGGTAGACGATGTGCCGGACGACAGCCAGTTGAAGCAGGATTTGGCGTTCTTTGAGGAGAACTTCGCGGGCATCATGCCGCTGGAGATTGTGATCGATACCCACAAGAAGCGTTCGGTAACTCGTTTGTCGACCTTACAAAGAGTGGATTCACTGGAGCAGTTTTTGGAAAAGCAACCGGCCATCTCGCAACCCGTTTCGGCGGTTGGACTGGCGAAGGCCGCTCGGCAAGCGTATTATAACAACAATCCGGACTTTTACGCCCTGCCCACCCGACGCGACCAAGGATTTATCGCGCGGTACCTGAAAAACTCAGAAATGGCCGACCCTGCGACCGAGGGCAACGATGAAGCTATTTCCGACCCGTCGCCTACCCGACTGTTGCGTAGTTTTGCCGACAGCAGCGGGCAGCAACTGCGCATCTCGCTCAAGATTGCCGACGTGGGTTCGCACGAAATCAAGCACCTCATTGAGGAGGTCATCGAGCCAAAGGCCGAGGAACTGTTCGGCAATTCGGACACTGAGGTGACGGTTACCGGAACCAGTCTGTTGTTTGCCAAAAGCAACGCCTTTCTGATCAGAAACTTGCTCACCAGTTTGTTCATTGCCTTCTGCCTCATTGCCGCCATCATGGCGATACTCTTCGGCAGTGTGCGCATGATTTTGATTTCCCTGATTCCCAACCTCATTCCGCTGATCGTCACCGCCGGAATTATGGGACTAGTAGGCATTCCGCTGAAGCCAAGTACGGCCATCATTTTTAGTATCGTGTTTGGCATCTCGGTGGATGATTCTATTCATTATCTGGCCAAGTACCGGCAGGAGATGAAGCTAAACCAATTTTTTGTGCCTTTATCTATCAGCAAAAGCCTGCGTGAAACGGGTACTAGCATGATTTATACCTCGGTGATCCTGTTTTTCGGGTTCATCATCTTTGCCGGTTCCAGCTTCGGCGGCACGCAGAACCTGGGCATCCTCACCTCGCTCACGCTGCTGGTGGCGATGCTCACCAACCTTACTGTGCTGCCTTCGCTGCTCATGGTGTTTGATGATGGAAAAAAGATGGCCGCTCGCCAGCAGAAAAGCAAAACATTAGTGGTGCCTCCGCTCATTGAGCACTACGATGAGTTTTACCAGGAAGATGAAGACGAAGAAATCGACGTAGACAAGCTAGAGTTACCCGACCGGGAGCGGGAAGAGGTCTGAAACAGCAATCCTTACTTCCCGACCATCAGCTTCCCGGAATAATTGGCTCCCATTTTATAATCCTAGTACAGACGCGATTAATCGCGTCTCAACGATATGATCAAACAATTCGGCTACACTTGGTGGGGGAAGCAATGGCTCAACTCCTTCAACCACATCGATAACAGCAATCGCCTGCCGCGGGGCAAATCTTACGCCCGCAAGGGCCGGGCCCACAGCATTGCCATCAACAGCAACACCGTGACCGCGAAGGTAGACGGCTCGGCTTCCCGCCCGTACCGGATCAGCGTGAGCGTAACGCCGTTCACCGCCCAGGAGAAAGACATCATCACCGACGCGGTGATCAACAACCCGCTCTTCTTGTCGCAGCTGCTGGCCCGGGAGCTACCGACGCGCATTCATGAGACCCTTAGTCGGCAGCGGATCGAACTGTTTCCCGGCAGCTGGCGCGACATGGACGCGAAGTGCAGCTGTCCCGACTACGCCATGCCCTGCAAGCACATCGCGGCGGTGATCTACCTGATCGCCAACGAAATCGATAAAAATCCCTTTCTGATCTTCGATCTGCACGGCCTGGACCTGCTCGAGCGGCTACAGCAAGAAGGGTTCACCGACGAAAACCCGGCCGTGGATGACATCCCTTCGGTACGCACCCGGTGGGAGCAACTGCTGCCCGACCCGCCCGAGCGTGCCGACACCACGCTGCCCACGCCGGACCTGAGCCAAATCCCCGAGTGCCGCGACGAGCTGCTGTCGCTGCTCACGCCCGACCCGCTGTTTTATCCGGGCAAAGATTTCAAAGAGGTGCTGCACAAAACGCTCAAGGTCAAGGGGAAAGAGGCGGGCAAACGACTCACGCCGACCAAGCTTCCCGATCCACCCGCTTCCGATCTGCTGCCGGAGGCGGTGGCCCATATTCACCTGGCGCTGGACAAATCGCTCACCGTTACCGAAGTGCGCTTCCGACGAACCGATGGGGAAGAGACCGCGATCACCGCCCAGCCGCTTACCTTCCTGACCGACTGGCTGGCCGCCCTGGAACCCGAACGCCTGAGCCGCTACGCTCCCGACGTGCAGGCCTACTCGCTGCTCTACCGCACCAGCCTCGTTCTGATGCGGCAGGGCGCCATCGTTCCCCAGATTTTTGCGCTGGGCAACGATGCCTACGCCATCCACTGGCTACCAGCCCTGCTCAACCAAGCCGTGCAGCAGGTCACTGAGCAGTTGGCGACGCACCTGCCGCCGGGTAGCCTCGCGATGACGGTCGGCGGGAAGGTGCGTTACTTCTCCGAAGCGGATCAGGCCACCTACCTGCTGGCCGCCCTGATCACCCACAGGGTGCGCAGTCCGTTCGGCGAGGGCGAGACCATTCCTGACGTGTTCTTTGGCCCCGACACCCTGCGCGCCCGCGATTTTGAGTCGCGCGAGTATCCGGTGACGATCTACCTGTGGCTACGGCGGTTCTACCTGTACGACAAGAACGTGGTGCCGGTGATCCGCATTCGGGAAAAAGAACCGGAGACGACCGACCTGGGGTTTGTCATCGACATGCTGGTGAAGGAGCGAGCGGGCAAGTTCGACGAACCGGTGTTTCTGGCCGAGGTGTTTGAGGAGCCGAAGTACGAAACCCTACGGCGGGCGGTGCTGCCGGACTTGTCGTTGCTGAGTAGCTACTTTTCGCAACTGGCTTCGGTGATCACTGGCCACGGCGCGCAGCAACTGACGGTAGACGGGCAGGAGTTTGCCCAGATTTTTACGCAGACCCTGCCGGTGATCCGTCTGCTGGGCATCGACATTCTGCTGCCCAAAAGTTTACAGCGGCTGCTGCGTCCCAGCCTGTCGATGACGCTGGACGCGGGCGACGAGAAGGGCATCACCAAGCACTTCCTCAACATGGACGAGCTGTTGCGCTACCGCTGGCAGGTGGCCATCGGCGACGAGCACCTCAACGCCGACGAGTTTTTGCAACTGGTGCGAGGGCTATCGGGCGTGGTCAAGATTCGCGACCAGTACGTCTATCTCGATCCGAAGGAAGTCCGGCAGCTGGTCGACAAGCTGGAGAACCCGCCCGAGTTGTCGGGCAAAAACCTGCTGCAAACCGCCCTGGCTGAGGAGTATGAAGGCAGCCCGATCAAGCTCAGCAAGAAAGCCCGGAAGCTGTTGCGCTCGATGATGGAGACCGACACCATCGCCACTCCGGCTGACTTGCACGCGCAACTGCGGCCCTACCAGCAGCGGGGCTACGCTTGGCTGTACAAAAACAGCCGCCTGGGCTTCGGCAGCATCATCGCCGACGACATGGGGCTGGGCAAAACCCTACAGGTGATCGCCATGCTGCTGAAATTCAAGGGGGAAGGTCAACTGTACAAGAAGAAGGCCCTGGTGGTGGTGCCCACCACGCTGCTCACCAACTGGCAGAAAGAAATGACCCGCTTTGCCCCGGCCCTACGCTGGCACACCTACCACGGTCCGCAGCGGGCCTTCCCCAACGACGACTACGACGTGCTGCTCACCACCTACGGCGTCGTCCGGGGCGACGTTAAAGCGCTGAATAAAATCAAGTGGCACAGCATTATTATCGACGAGGCGCAGAACATCAAGAACCCCGGCACGGCCCAGACCAAAGCGCTGAAAAAACTCAAGTCGGAGGTGCGCATTGCCATGAGCGGTACGCCGGTAGAAAACCGCCTGAGCGAGTACTGGAGCATCATGGATTTCACCAACCGGGGCTACCTGGGCAGCCTCAAGCCCTTCCTGAAAGAATATTCGTACCCCATTGAGGTGGAGCAGGATCAGCACCAACTGGAGAACTTCAAACGGGTGATGTCGCCCTTTATCCTGCGCCGTCTTAAGACCGACAAAAGCATCATCACCGACCTGCCCGATAAGATCACCACCGACGAGTATTGCCACCTGACCAAAGAGCAGGCGGCGGTGTACCAAAACGTGGTCGACGAGATTATGAAGCAGGTGGAAGAGAAAGACGGCATCGAGCGGCGCGGACTGGTCTTCAAGCTGATTATTGCGCTCAAGCAAATCTGCAACCACCCGGTGCAGTACCTCAAGCGAGGTCAGGCCAAGATTGCCCTGTCGGGCAAGGCCACGCGCCTGATGGAGCTGCTGGACGACCTGTATGAGCAGGGCGAGAAGGTACTGATCTTCACCCAGTTTCGGGAGATGGGCATGCTGTTGCAACAGTTTATTGGCGAGACCTACCACCGCCCGCCCCTGTTTCTGCACGGCGGTAGCAGTCGGAAGCAGCGCGACCAGATGGTAGAAGATTTCCAGCAACAGCCCGAGATCAATACGATGATTTTGTCGCTCAAAGCGGGTGGCACCGGCCTGAACCTGACCGAGGCCAACCACGTGGTGCACTACGACTTGTGGTGGAACCCGGCGGTGGAAGCCCAGGCCACCGACCGTGCCTACCGCATCGGGCAGCAGCGCAACGTGTTCGTGCACCGCATGATCACCGAAGGCACCTTTGAAGAAAAGATCAACCAGATGCTCATCGAAAAGCGCGAACTTGCCGACCTGACGGTTTCGCAGGGTGAGCAGTGGGTGGGAGAGTTGTCGAACAAAGAGTTGAAGGGGTTGTTTACGCTGTGAGGGGGGAGCACTTCTATCGCGGCTTTTCTGATCAACTTGGTTTTTTCTATTTTATACTTCGATCCGCTCCTCGCCCATTTTATCCAAAACAGCGTTCAACAACTTAAGTGAAAAATACCGTTCATTATCTAGCCACGCTATAAACTTTGGCCTGAGTTCATCAACCAATCCTCTTGACTTGGCTTCTATGAGCAACCCAAGCGAGCCAATGCAGTTCACTCCCATAGATTCAGCCAGAAAGCGAGCTTTCTTATCATCAATCAACAAATAGTCTGCTTCCAATTCTTCATACAAGATAACTGATTCTGATTCCCCATAGTCCATCACCACACCTAGTTGGTTAGAGGATTTGATCTTAACAACCTTTGTTTCTAACTCATTCAGTACTTCTTTTGAAAAATTCGGGTTTCTATAAGTATTCAATTCCTGCCATACTGCACTAGCTATGTAAAAATCACCAAATATTTGATCAATTAGGTTAGTACATTCTATTAAGGCCAGTGATATTATTGCTCCCGTATCGGCAATGACTGTTCTCACAAGTCTTTCAGTTTTGCGGTATCTGCAAAAACTTCTTCAAGTGAGGTATCAACCACCGGAACGTCATTTTTTGCAAGGGCTTTTTCAAATTCGTAACGATCTACCCCTGATAACTGTATGGCTTTGCCAATTGTCAGCTTGTTCTGTTGAAATAGCATAATGGCTATTACAAGCTGAAATTGATCTCGTAATTCTTCTTCTTTTTGATTAAGGGCAATCAAAATATCCTGAGGGACGGTGACGGGAATAGTTATGTTTTTCATCTTCTTATTAGTTTATATCTGCAATTATAGCCATTGTTAGCACCAGTTTTTATATTCTTAGTTCGCCTTTCAAGACTATTTGAGCTTTACTCTTAATTGTCAATTTTTTATCGCTAATCAATTCAACGTCCATAAATCCAGTTCTTTCTGAGCACTGATAAGATTTCATTTTCTTTTTGTTCAATCGTTCACTCCAATACTTTGCTAAGAAAGTATGTGTTCCGCCTGTTACTAGGTCTTCATTTGTCCCACTCCAAGGCCAAAAGTACCTTGATTCAAAATCGTAACCGTTTCTTTGTGAAAGTGCGGTAACCAATACTCCATTTATTGAATCGTGCGAGCGTTTTAGTCTTTCAAAATCGGGAGATAAATTATTTAGTACTTCACAATTCTCAATTTCTAGAAGTAGGATATTTGTTTCCTTATTATATTCACTATTAGATGTTTTCTCTATTCCGAGAGCATTTAGTGTCTCTTCGGGAGCATTTTGGGGAATAGTATCATAAACAGGAAATTCCATTTCGATTGTTTTTCCGTATTTTCTAATTTTTAAATCTAAACTCTGAATATTTTTAAAATGAATTTTGTCTATCTCGGGGTAGGTTTCAAATAGAACTTTAGAAGAAGCTAATGTTGCGTGTCCACAAAGAGGAATTTCCATTATTGGCGAAAAATATCTAATCGAGTATTCATTTCGCCCTTCAATTTGAGCTATGAATGCAGTCTCTGAAAGTCCTAATTCTTTGGCAATAAATTGCATCTGCTCATTTGACAATTCTTGATTCAAAATACAAACACCTGCTGGATTTCCTTTAAAAGGTTTGTCCGTAAAAGAATCAACTATGTAAGTTTCTATTTTGGTTTTCATTTTTTTACTTTGAATCAAAAGCGCTTGTAGATTCTATACAGCAAAATACTGTAGCAATTTAGTCAATTTCAATTATTCTATCTCCGTGAGAATGTGGCTGAGATCACAATAAATTCTAAGTTTTCTGTTGTTTTATTTTTAATTTGATGAACAACATTCGGTTTAATGTGCATGCCCTGATTTATATTAACCTCAAATTCTTTCCCATCAACTATAAAGGTTGCTTGCCCTTCTAAAATGTAAAAGAACTGTTGACTTATTGAATGCATATGTTTAATTTCTTCTGTTCCTCTTGGCATTAATTCTTGGATAATACTTAAGTCATTTGTATTTACTAAATGCCAACCCTTACATTTTTTTCCCCATTCATATTCTTTACTATTTGTCTTTTCTATTTTCATTTTTTTCAAACTGGTGCTAACATAGGCATAAACAAATCTACCGTATTTAATACGAGAATCCAAGGCTGTTTCTATGCTACCTCGTCACTACTCACCCCCAGATGGTTAGCCTTTTCAAAAGTAACGTAACCCCCCCCGACGGTTACTGCTTCCGGATAAATGATCAGGGAGTGTTACTTATTACATGAACGTCGAAACAAATCGACGGGAACCGTTCTCGGCCATTTTTTTTTGCACCATCGACAAAGAAGTTAAGGAGACCAAGGAAGTCTACCGTGATCATATCACACTGGCGCGCCTGGCGTTCAAGGGAAACCGCGGCATGAACACGGTGCTCTATCGGCATGCTCGTGCGCAGCAAGGCGAAGTGGGTATCAGTTCTTTACTGCCCTCCCTATTTTTTTGACTCGAAAGTATAAAACATCAGGTTTGACATTTCTTCGCCGAGTTGCTTTGTTTTCAACGTATACCCGTAACCGTTCATTTCCTGCAAAAAGCTCGTTTCCACAAGCTTAGGATACTTACAATCCGCGTGGACCTCGCCCACTTCGTCGCCCATTCTTTCCATGATAACGAGTACTCCACCTTTGTTGAGCAGTTGATGAATTTCCGTCATGATTCCCTTTCTCAATTCAACTTCGTGGAACACGTTGAGCATCAACACTCTGTCAAATAGCTCATGGGGCAAACCGGTGGAGTTTTCAGTGCCTACCACAAGCTTGAAGTCTGCACTGATAAGCGAATCGATCAAACTTTCATAATAGGCTAACACCTCTTCGCACTGATATAACCTCGCCGAATCAATCTCCTGCAAGTACCAATCAATGTCCTTAACGAAACATGAAATCTGAATTTCCTTTGTTCCATTACCTGCACCAATACTCGCAATCGTTTCTCCCCGCTGGCAACCACCCAGGTGGTAGTAACTTTCGTAGTCACGTTGGATTTCCGCATAACTATCCGGAAACCGCTTGTAGTTATAGGGCTTGTTGACTGACTTACAAGAAGAAATAAGGGCTATACATAAAATTTGCAAGAGCGTCCGCAATGAAACATCCACTGTTCTGAGTTTTAGTTTTACCTTTTTCAGGTCTAACCTGTTTTGGTTCTACCTTTGTTTCGCTTTTAGTAAAGTAGCACTAAAATCCGTGAAATCCGTTAGGTGATGCTCGATGATGCTGACGACAACGTCGAGGTTGAGCGACGTATAATTGTGGATCGCGATATTTCGAAAACTTACCATTCCCTGCAGCCGCTCGCTCAGAGAGGCGGAGATCAATTGATGCTCCGCCAGGAGCGAAAACAGTTCGCGACTGGTCTGCGGCACCCCTAATTGCCGTGACTTCACCACGTGGGCGGCCATATCGATGCAGGCCTGGCACGCCCGCTGTAGGTTGAGGATCACCGCATCTTGCTTGGTGAAATCCGTACCGAAGTCTTCGTCAAAGTCCTCTTGAATACGGGCCACGCAACGCTCGATGATGGCGGCCTTGTTGGTCAGCACGTCAGTTACCATAGATTCGTCCGGTCTGTTGAATAGCCTCTAAGATAGGTTTTCGGTCATCGTTCAGGGTCAGATACAACTGATACACCTTCAGCTCCCACCACTCCATCGCGGCAGCATCCGCCGTGAAAATCCGTTCTCCGGTGCTCACTACCTGGAACTGCATCACTGTGGAAGCAGTCGACAGATCCACCAAGTCCACGTCTCGGTTCAGCGCAATGGCCAACTGCCGAATCAACTTCCAGCGAAGCAGCGCGTCCATCGGCTCGGAGGTTAAAACCGCAATATCAATATCGCTATCCTCGGTGAAGTGCTCGGTCACCACGCTACCGAACAGATAGACCACGCGTAGCGAAGGAAGAGCCGTATGCAGATGTTGGACAATAAGTTCTTTCACTAATTAAAGTGTTTTGCTACGTACGAGCGTCTACTACTTTACCATCTCTTCTCGCATACGTGATGCATCAGCCGTGGGAAAATCTGTCGGGATTTCCTGGGTCACTTCCCCCGTGGCTACCCACTCGGTGCCGCGCAGCATGGTTGTCAAGAAGCCCACGCAAGCCACCGAATAGTCGGCGTGGCCCATGATGTTATGAAAAATACGGCCCTTCCCGTAGGTGAGCGTCATCAGGGCCGGTTCGTGGCGACCGGTGCCCTTGTTTTCCGGAGCTGAATAGGCCGTGGCCAGCACCTCCATATTTTCGGCCGGACCCCGCAGGCTGTTGTAGAGTTCGTCCTGGGTGTGCATCCATACCTCGGGTATTCCTTTTGTGATTGGATGATCGGGGTTCCTGATTTGTATTTGATATTCGCTTTGCGGACCGTGTTCACCGGCCTTACCCGGAGTGGTGTCGCGCACCAATTCTCCGGCATCGTTGTAGTAGACCAGCGGGCCGTCTTCTTCGTTGCGATCTCCCCAACCACCCAGACCGATCATCCGGTTGTAGGCTTTCCAGTTGGGAAAGGAGTTATCGGCCGCGTGAAACACCACCAAGCCGCCGCCGCCCTTGATGTATTGCTCAAACTCCCGCTGGGTTTCGTTGGGCCAGGGGGCGGCCTTCCAGCCGAAGTTGCAGACCACCACGTCGTAGGCCGAGAAGTCAGGCTCGTAGCCAGGATCAGCCTTCGGCTCTTCCAGGGCGGTGGTTTCGCCTATTCCTTTTATAGAAAAGTCCGCCAGGTATTCATCGCCCTTCCAGGTGTAGGCGGTACGCGCCACGTCCACCGAGAACAAGTCGGTATCTTCCATGTACTCCTTAAGCATATAGGTAATCTTGGGCCAGTGGTCGTGGTTGTTCTGACCATCGACGATCAGCACCTTGATCATATCTTGACCAAAGGCGGCGGCGCTTAATATACAGGCGAAAGCGGCAGTGAGGACTATTCTTAGAGACATAACGCTGATTTTGTGAGCCAGTAAATATAGCAATTTCAGGGCAATACGTACATCCCCACCCTGGTTTCACGCTTCAGCACCAAACCTTACGCGGAGCATCGGTTTGTTTCAGTCGTTGGACACCGGCTTTCCTTCCGTGCGTGGTGGCTACAGCGCGGTTCCGTAGCGCCCAGCGGACCCATCTCTTGTAACTTTTTTGACCCGCCGCCGGTTTTAAGTACGATTCTTGTCTTAGACCAAACTAATCTATACACCTAACAATACTAAAATGAAAAAGTACTTTTTGTCAATCGCCCTACTGCTGGGCTTAGCTTCCTCTACCCTACAGGCGCAAGTCGCCTTCGGCGTGCGAGCTGGAGTGAGCATATCGAACATTCGCGGCGAAGACGCCAACAACGCCGCGGTGAACCAGTACGCAAATTCGGTCACCGGTCTGGAGCTACCCAGTTTTCTGGAAGGCATTAACATTAGCAGTCTGGCCCAGGCCGATCCAAAGTCGCTCACCAGCTTCTTTGCGGGGGGCTACCTGGACCTGCCGTTGCTAAGTGCGGTGCACCTGGAACCCGGAGTGTACCTGGCGAGCCGGGGCTACCGACTGCAAAATACCCTGCGGGGCGTTGCGGAGCTTGATATTGTCAACCGCTCCTATTATCTGGAAATTCCCGTTTACGCCCGCGTGTTTGTTTCAGAAGGACTGAACATCTTTGCGGGTCCCCAGTTCTCAATCTTGCTCTCTAACACTTTCAAGACGGATATTTCGGCCGGACTTGGAAGCTTTAACCTAGCCAACTTTGATTTCGAGAACGACAACAGTAGCGATTTGAACAACATCGACGTGGGGCTAGCCGCCGGAGTAGGCTACGAGCTGCCCTTCGGACTCAATCTACAGCTAGGCTATGACCTCGGCTTTGTACGATTTACCGAGAACACCAAAGCTTACAACGGAGTGTGGAAGCTCGGTGCGGGTATCACTTTCTAGTAAGTTGCATTTAAAGGAGTCCCGCCGGACGCACTGCGCGCCCCGGGCTTCGCGCCCCGGGCTTCGCGCCCCGGGCTTCGCGCCCCGGGCTTCGCGCCCCGGGCTTCTTTTTTATTGCCGAAACTTGCTATCCTTGTCTAATTGTTACACCCGTAAGACCCTTTTCATTTAAGTCTTCATTACGATGCCGCGTGTTCTAACTTCGCCTCGGAATCTTAATGCTGTAGTATGCGCACCCATTTTTTGCGAAGCCATCGCTCGCTCGTGTTTGTTGATGACTACCAACCCGGGGCTTGGATGAACAACGGGGGGGTATGAACACAGATGCGAACGGAACGCCCGTTGTCAAATCCAAAGCCACCACCACGCTAGAACTGGACGGGGAACGCAACATCACGCGGGCATACACCAGCCAATACCAAGGCTTCGATCCACAGGGCCGCCTGACCAGTGAGATTGTGTACAACGCTACCGGTGAAGCCGAACGAAAGACGCTGCACACCTTTAATGAGGCAGGATGCTTGGTGGAGCAAATCGTTTTCTTGGGGCAAGATCAGATGCTTGAGCGAACTGACCACTTCTTTGATGATGACAGACACCTCATCCGGACCGAAGCCACCCAGGCGAACGGGGAAAAAAGCATCAAGGAGTTTCACTACGACCCGGTAGAAAACATCAAGAAAGCGGTGCTTAACTCTGCTAACGGTGAGATCAAGGGATATGAAATTTTGTGGTATGGTTCGGGGGACGAGGTGATCGCCGAGGTGAAAACCGATACCGACAACCGGACGGCCTACAAACGCTTCGCCACCTACGACGGAGCCGGTCGGCTAGTGATGGAAGATATTTTCGGCTACGACGAAGAGTTTGAGAAGCGAACCATGTACACCTACGCCCCCGGCGGAGTGCTTACCGCCATCACCACCACCGGCCCCCAACGCCGCAAACTGAGCACCGAAAAGCTGACCTACAATGACCAAGGACAGCTCGCGGAGCGGCTGGTCACCAACCATACCGAAAAGATCACCATTCGGTGTTGCTACCGCTACAACAAACAAGGACAACAAGTAGCTGATGAAATCTACGCGGGAAAGTGCCTGACCTTTCGCAGTTTTGCCAAATATGACACCCACGGCACCCTCACCGAAGAAGAAATCATCAGCACCGGCGATTCCCCCTTCCACGCCATCCGCAAACACGTGATTGAGTACTGGTAGAAAAGATGCTTCCCGACGGCGAAAACTTTAGCTCGGCTTTACTACTAAGCGGCCCAGGCGATAGTTTGCTGCCAGAGCCTGAGCTGTGCTTCAGGTATTTTCACCATGTCGGTATCTTTTTGGGACATGTAAAAATTGCTTTTTTGCCATAAATACTGCCTTACTGAAGCTAAGGCATCACTAAAGGTAGGATGCCTCTTGCGGTACCAAGCAGCGGTAGCTATGTGTAGTTTTTTCTGTTGATGCAGCCTTTCTGCCAGCAGAGTAACAATAGAGAAGAGCGCCAGTAGCACCGGAGTGGTACGGGCAATGGCTAAGTCAGACCACTGGCGTTGGGTTTCTAGACCCAGATGTGCTCTTCCCTCTTGAAAGGTAACTTCTACGCACCAACGTCGCACAAAATAGCTAACAATATCTTGGGCAGACAATTCTTGGTCAGTAGAGAGCAGAGCTATCGGTTCGAGTCTGCCTTCCGGATCGCGAATAAGTACCCAGCGAAGAGGTAACACTGGTTTGCCACTATGATACCATACGGCGGTAGCCGAGACTATTTCCAACACCCGTTGTTTCTTACCGTACCATTGAGAAACTACAATCTTCTGCCAAGGCAATTCTTCATCATGCAGATACTGCTGTAAGGTCGGTAAACGCTTGCCCTTCTTGCGGGGGCGCCCTGGTTGATCCGGCCGCCGGGGTGGTGCCGGTTCATAGAGAGCGGCATCCAAACGCAAGCGGGTAATTACACATAGTTGCTCTTTAACAGCGTTTAGCATATCTATAACGGCATAGCTGCTATCCCCCACGGCAATCAATGAGCGACTGGGTAACCACCGCTTGACTTGTAGAAGCATCTGCCGGGCCCAATCCGTAAGCTTTTTATGCGCTTTGCCTTGCTGATGATGATATCGCTCAGAAGGGGCCAACACCGTTAGAAACGGCAAAGCCCATACGCGTTCGGCCCAACCGATAGGCACTAGTAACATCACACTCATCCAACGCAGACCGCTGGCTTTAACCAAATGAGTACGACTACTACGTGCACTGTCTCGGTAGATACCTCGCGCCTTAATCTTGGGACCCCATCGGCGTTCTATGGTCTCATCAATGCCTACCACCACCGGACCGGCAGGCAGAAAGCAATCTAGCAACTGCCCAAGCAATATTTTAGCCGCTTTCCGGGCTGACCATTTAGACAGGCTTAGCACCCGGTGATACTTGGGAAAGTTGCGCTCCTCACTCAAGCCTACCACACGCAGAGCCGAAGTTACCGTGCGCTTACCCGTGGTAAGAATAGCTCCGCTGAGCAGAGGAACCGCAAGCTTGAACACTGATTTGGAAAATAGCATCTTAAATGGTACCATTAATCGCAAGAACTCAATTGGAAAACGGAACATAGCATATTGATCTTTGGTCATTTCAATATACTACTCCGCTTCCCTTTGGGTTCTTACCCTCACTAGTAAAGTCGAGTTTAGGAGGTCTGGTAAAATAACGTTAAACTAGGCGGCATGAAAACTACTACTACTACGCGCCCCGTTGCCTTTACCCTTTTGGTGAGCACCCTGCTCACCTGTTTCCACCTGATGTCGGCCCTTGCCGCCGCCCCGACCAATGATCCGCCTAAGCTCGATAACCCGATGGACGTTGCCTACCTCAAAAAGAATCTTCGGAAAAGCAGTCCCCGGTTAATCCTTACCCCCGCCCTAGAGAAGCAACTCAAAAAGAAGCTCAAAACCGACCCGGTGGTGCAAAACGTGTACGAAGCCATCCGATTAAATGCCCAGCAGATTCAGACCGAACCGTTGCTTGAACGAAAGATGGAGGGGCGCCGGTTGCTGAGCACCTCTCGCGAGATGTTGCGGCGGGCGAACGTGCTGGGGATGGTGTACCGACTAGATGGCGACGCCAAGGTGCTGAATCGCTTGAATGATGAGGTGCTGGCCGTGTGCGGATTCTCTGACTGGAACCCCTCGCACTACCTCGACGTGGCCGAGATGGCGATGGCGGTGGCCCTGGCGGTAGATTGGGTAGGAGACGATCTGCCGAAAGCAACCGTTACAACGGCTAAAAACGCCTTGATCGAAAAAGGTATCAGGCCCAGCTACAATCCTGACGGAAACACGGGTTGGGTAACGGGTACCAACAACTGGAACCAGGTGTGCCACGGTGGCATGATTGCTGCCTCTATCGCCGTGGCCGAACAAGACCCCGAACTGGCGGCCCGAACCATTAGCCGCGCACTCGACGGCATGCCCCACGCCTTGATTGAGTACAGTCTCGACGGAGTGTATCCCGAAGGTTCTACCTACTGGAGCTACGGCACCAGCTTCTCGGTGCTCACTTCATCAATGCTAAAAACAGCCTTCGGCACCGACTTCGGACTAGCCGAGTACCCGGCGTTTCTGGAAAGCGCGACCTTTCGGAAGCTGAGCATCGCGCCTTCGGGCTGGTACTACAATTTTGCCGACTGTGGCGACCAGCGCAGCCAAAACGGCGACGTGACCTTGGCGTGGTTCGCCGTGAAGACCGGCAATGCCGCCTATTTTGAAAAAGAACGCTTTCTGCAACCGCCCCAAAAAATGGGCAAGCTTGACCGTCACGCCGGAGCCGGATTGGTGTGGCTGTCGCAGTTCGAGGCGAAAAAAGAGAGTCAACTACCGTTGGCCTGGAAGGGAGAAGGCGCTAACCCAATCGTCGTGTTCCGGGGGGATAGTACCCGCCAGTACTACTTCGGCGGCAAAGGGGGGCGCGGCACGGTGAACCACGGCAACATGGACGCCGGTTCGTTTGTCTTCGAGCTGGACGGGGTGCGCTGGGTTATTGATCCGGGCAACCAAGACTACAACGAACTGGAGCAAACGGGCTTCAACCTGTGGGGCCGGTGCCAGGACTGCGAACGCTGGACGCTGCTCACCAAAAACAACTACGGCCACAGCACGCTCACCGTCAACGATGCGCTGCACGTAGTCAATGGCTTTGGTTCCATTGCGGACTTCAAAGATGGAGACCAGCCGGAGGCAACCATTGACCTGAGCGAAGTGTTCGGGGGCAAACTAGCGAGCGCAACGCGTCGGTTCGTCAAGGAAAATGATCATGCGTTGCTGATCGAAGACCGGTTTGCACGTAGCGATTCCACCCAAAGCATCACCTGGCAACTGATGACCACTGCCCAGGTAGAAATCACCGAATACGGCGCTATGCTAACCCAGGATGGCAAGCAGTTGAAACTAGCGAACCTATCGCATCCTGAGCTTAGGATGTCGGTGATCTCGCTCGACCCCCCTCCTCTGAAGCTAGACCGCCGCATCGAGAACCTGAAGCGCCTTGAAATCCGAGTACCAGCCTACGTGCTTTCCGAAGGAGAAAGTACTTTGCGGGTGCGTTTGTCGGCAGAGGGATAAGTTGATGCTTCGTAGGTATTGTAATCGTTTTCTGTACAAAAGACGGTTTAAAATAACTTAATGGCACAAACTTACCCATGCAGTGGTACAAATTTACCCACCGAGTGGTTGATTTTTGGTATTGCGGCTGCTTTAAAAACATATTAGCGGCATTTTCCAACGCTTGATCTACAATTTATAACGAACTCGAGACGAAAAAACTGATGTTTTGCGATTCAATACGCAGAATATAGGTATATTTTGCGATTCAATACGCAGAATATGTTTGTTTCTAGAATTATAGCTTCGGCAATTAGCCGATATCTGTTTCAGGGTAAAGCGATCATTCTGTTTGGTCCTCGGCAAGTAGGCAAAACGACTATGCTTCGGCACCTATCAAAAGTGCGCCAGGAAGAAATCTTGCTGCTGAATTGCGACGAAGCAGACGTCCGAGAATTACTGACCAATACTACGTCAACACGCTTGCGGGCAGTGGTTGGTAATCACCGAATCGTTATTATTGACGAAGCCCAGCGGGTAGCGAACATTGGTATCACCCTTAAACTTTTCACCGACCAGATTAAGCAAGTACAAGTGATCGCCATCGGCTCGTCGGCCCTGGAACTAGCCGCTAAAACGAACGAATCGCTTACCGAACGCAAGTACGAGTTTATGCTTTTTCCCTTGTCATTCGGCGAGATGGTTCAGCACCACGGCTTGCTGGAAGAAAAACGCTTGATGCCTCACCGCTTAGCATTCGGTTGCTATCCTGAAATCGTGACCTCCCCCGGCCAAGAGAAAAAGCTCCTCAAACTGCTCGCCGACAGCTATCTCTACAAAGATTTGCTCGCGCTGGGTAAGGTCAACAAGCCGCTTCTGCTAGAGAAAATTGTGAAGGCATTAGCGCTGCAGTTAGGCAGCGAAGTGTCTTTTCACGAAGTAGGGCAACTAGTCGGAGCCGATAACCAGACAGTAGAGCGTTACGTAGATTTGCTGGAAAAAGCGTTTGTGGTATTTCGTTTACCGGCCTACAGCCGCAACGTGCGCAATGAAATCAAGAAAGGCAAGAAAATCTACTTTCATGACAACGGCATCCGCAATGCGATCGTCGGCGACTTTAGTCTGCCAGAACACCGGGCCGACCGGGGGGCTTTGTGGGAGAACTATTTGATCAGCGAACGCTGGAAAGCGCTGACCTACCAGGAAATAGACGCCGAACGCTACTTTTGGCGAACCACCCAGCAGCAGGAAATCGATTATCTGGAAGAACGGGAGCAGGCTCTTTTTGCGTACGAATTCAAATGGTCGACCAAGAGTAAGGCCAAGTTTCCTAAATCATTCACCAACCATTATCCGGAAGCCGAAACCCAGCTTATCACCCCGATTAACTTTGACACTTTTTTGCTGCCGGAACGAGCGGACGAGTAGTTCGTCTGGTTGGCTAATTGTCCTCAACGGCGACCCGTGGGTACGTGAGATGAAGCAGGCTGTGGTCCGCTACGCTCACCGGGAAGTGATTAATCCAAGTATCAATCGCACGATCTTCGTACTTCGGAGCGGCAATCCACAGCAGCTCCAACAAATTTTCGGCTAGGGCATCCAGCCCTCCCAACTGCTGGTAAGGGAACTCCTGGCCCTCGGTGTAGAACGGAACCAGATAGGCCAAGCCCTGATAAATGCTGCTTCCTTCCGGCGATTGGTAGTGCCACAAATCAATGCCTTGGTCTTCGGCGATAATCGCGTTTTCAATCAGGTGTCGCAGATTCTTGATGCTGTAGCTCATTCCCTTGGTGCGGCTCAGCTCCCAGGGCTGACTGCCATCGGCCTTGATCTGCCGGTCGATGCGCTTCACCTTGACCGAATCCAGAATCATTGCCGCCACCGAATCCTGTCCGGCAAACAGCGCGAAGGTGGCCACTTGGCTGTCGTAAGACGAGCCGTGGTTGTTGTGATACACGCGTTCGTCCCATCCGTTTTTGCTGGTGATGAGCCAGTCGGTGTAAGCGGCAAACCAATCCCGCAGTTGCTGGTAGTCTGCTTCGCGCATTGCATCGGAGCCCTTGAGCAGTTCAATGCCGTTGACCACGTCCACCAGCGCGCCCGTTTCGATGATGCCGATGCCCCGCCCCTCGGTGATGCCAGGAATGGCCTGTCCGTATTCCAGGTGAGGATTCATCCGGGTTTCGGAGTTTAGGAACCAGGTAGCCAGCAGTTCCATTGCTTTCTGCGCGTAGGTTTCGTCTGACGTGTAGAACCAAGCCAACGACAGCGGAAACACCGCATCGGCCATCCGGTGAATGGCGGGTCCGTCGAAATTTTCGTATTCCGGATTCTTTACGCCGTCGTTTCGTACGTAGGGCCGCCCGTCTTCGGTATTGGGGTTGGGCCACCAGTAGATGCCCAGGCTATAGTAGTCGTGCTTGTTGCCACTGGGCGGCATCATTTTCTTCTGCATCACCGAGGGCGGCTCCATCGCTAACAGTTGGTTTGCTTTCTGCTTGAGCGAGTCCACCGCCTCTGCATACGGGGCAACCCCCACTTCGGCCTTTGCCCGAGCCGTGACTAACTGCTCTTCGTCATAGAGCGTTAGTCCCGAACTTTTCCGCTCGCTTAGCGAATGGTATTCGGCTGTTCGGGGCGAAGCTTCTTCCGGTAGTTGATCCTGGGCTACAACCGAAGTGGTACTCAGTAGCAGTAGCGCAATCTGAATTTTAGGGAGATACTTCATAGGAATTTTTGTGACGTTAGACAGTTCATTCGTTGAAATAGTCTTTTTGATCCTCGCTGCTGAAATATAAGGACTCTACGCGTTAAGAAGCATCTAATTTTTTTAAGTCTTATAGCTGGACGCGCAACCAACTGTTTTGATTATGAATTCTGCCAAAAGGTTAAACAAAATCTATTTTTTGGCAAAATAGAAACGAAAACTGATTTTATTTCTATATTGTTGCCATCAATCTCTATTAGGCTAATTTTTTAATACTAACTTCTTGCTCACTCATGATCTTCTTCCTCGACAGCAGTTAGCCCGTTTCTCTTCGCTTTGATAATCAATTTATTACTTCAAAAATCCCTAACCTATGTTTACACAATTACCCCATCTCATGCGGTGGCGTCACTGCCTGGCAACTGCTTTGCTGTCGTGCCTGACCACCGGTCTGCTGTTTGCCTCGCCCGGCGAGGGAAACGATCCAAAAGTAAAAACTGCTCAAACGGCGTTCACCGTGCGCGGTACCGTCACCGACTCCGAAACCGCCGAAGCCCTGCCGGGCGTTAACGTGCTGGTGAAGGGCACCACCATCGGTACGGTTACCGACGTAGAGGGCAACTACGCCCTGGACGTGCCCAACGACAACGACGTTCTGCTGTTCACCTCCATTGGCTACGTGACGCAAGAAGTTCCGGTCAACGGCCGCTCGGAGATTGATCTTCAAATGGCCGAAGACATTCAGTCACTTCAAGAAGTGGTGGTTATTGGCTTCGGTACCGAAGAGAAGGTGAATCTTACCGGGGCGGTGGGCACGGCCGACGGCGAGGTGCTCGAGAACCGACCCATTGCCAACACGGCCGAAGGTTTGCAGGGCGTGATTCCCAACCTGAACATCGCGCCCACCAGCGGTGACCCAGCCGAACCCATTCGCTTCAACGTGCGCGGCTACACCTCCATTAACGGCGGCGAGCCGCTGGTACTGGTCGACAATATTCCGATGGATTTGAACCGCATCAACCCCAATAATATCGAGAGTATCAGCGTGCTCAAGGATGCGTCAGCCTCGGCCATCTACGGGGCCCGCGCGGCCTACGGCGTGGTCTTGGTCACCACCAAAAGCGGACGCGATGGCGAAGTGCACGTGAACCTCAACACCCAGTGGTCGCTGGCCCGCCCCATCTTCAACATGGACTTAGTTTCTGATCCGCACCAGTTTGTGCTGGCCCGCAACATCGCCAACGAGCGCACCTTTGGGCAGCCTACCTTCGATCAGGATTACGTGGATGGCACCCGGCGGTACAGTGAAAATCCTATTCCCGAGAATGAGTGGGGAGTGGTGAATGGTGAGCTGCGTTACTACGGCAACAATGACTACCAAAACCGAATTATGACTGACTTCGCCCCCACCGATCAGCACGATGTGTCGATTGTGGGAGGAGATGAGAAAGCCTCATTCTACGCATCGATTGGCTACCTCAACAAAGACGGTTACCTACGAAACAGCGAGAAGAACGAAAACTTCAAACGTTATAACGTGCTGCTGAAAGCCGACTTTCGGATAAACGATTGGCTCAAGCTTGAGGAGCGCGTAATGTTCAACTCCCAACGCAACAACGAGCCACACTTCTACAACTGGGACGTAAACATCAACTCGCTGGCCCGGGTCAACCCCGTTATGCCCATCCAGTTTCCGGATCTGCCCTTCTACCAGGAGCCGGGCGACCGCGCGCAGTACGAGCAGTACATTGGCATGTACTTCGGCGGCACCAACTTCTTCCCCTACCTGGAAGACGGCGGCCGGACCACCTTCACCAACAACGATACCTGGCTCACGCAGGGCATAGAGATCACCCCCCTAGAGGGACTCAAATTGTACGGCACCTTCTCGTACAATCTCTTCGACGTGGACTACCAGGACGTGCAAAGCAAGATAGATATTGTGTCGACCGACCTGAACGAGGAGAATCCCGTCAGCAACGGTTTCAGCGGCGACGATTGGATTGAGAACCGCACCTACGACCGGAGCTATTACGTGCTCAACACCTTTGCCGAGTACGAGATGAAGCAGTTTGTCCGTCACAACCTCACGGCCTTGATCGGGTTCAACCAGGAGTATCGTCAGGAAAAGGCCATTGGGATACGAAACCGTTCGTTAATCACCCCGGCTATCACCGACGTCAACGCCACGGTGGGCACGCAGCAAACCTTTGGCTCCAGCTCCGACAACGCGTTGCGGGGAGCCTTTTACCGCGTCAAATACATCTACGACGACCGCTACTTGTTTGAATCAAGCGGACGCTATGATGGCACCTCCCGCTTTCCGACCGACGACCGCTACGGCTTCTTCCCGTCATTCTCGGTGGGCTGGCGGATCTCCGAAGAAGCCTTTATGAGCGGCTCCGATGGTTGGCTCGATAACCTGAAGATTCGGGCTTCCTACGGCGAACTTGGCAACCAGGTGCTGCAAACCGGGGCTGGTTTTCAGGCGTACAATCCGGAGCGGGAACAGATCAACTATCCGTACATCCCTACGCTGGGCACTGGGCAGTCGCCCTACATCATGAACAACGGGTTTATTCCGTTTGTATCAGCACCCGGGCTGGTGAGCCCCACGCTCACCTGGGAAACGGTCGCTACCCGGAACCTGGGATTAGACCTCACCATGTTTGGCAACCGCTTTGACGCCTCGTTTGATGTCTACACCCGAGAAACCAAGGATATGCTGCTGCGGGTAGAGTACCCCGACATACTGGGTACCGAGCCGCCGCGAACCAACGGGGCCGACCTGCGCACCCGGGGGTGGGAAGCCTCCATTGCCTGGCAAGACCGCGTAGGCACCAACTGGGGCTACAACATCGTCATTGCCCTGTCGGACTATATGGCCGAGATCACCCGGTACAACAACCCGAACGGAGCATTGAACATTGGGGGCGACGGAGAATTGAACAACTATTACGAAGGGCAGCAACTCGGCGAAATCTGGGGTTACGAAACCGTAGGTATCTTCCAAAGCCAGGACGAAGTAGACAACGCTCCCGATCAATCACAAATAGGAGCTAACTGGCGAGAGGGCGATATCCGCTACGCCGACCTAAACGGCGATGGGGTGATCAATCAAGGTAGCAACACGCTAGCTGATCCGGGCGACCGCCGGGTAATTGGCAACACGACGCCCCGAGGCAGCTTTGGTTTCACCGGCGGGGTGAGCTACAAGAACTTCCGGCTCACTGCCTTCTTCCAGGGCATCTTACAGCGCGATATCTGGCCCAGCGCGGGCAACTGGACGTGGTTCTTCCCCTTCAACGCCGGGCATGTAGAGAACTACTACCTCACCGACACCTGGAGCGAAGAAAACCCAGATGCCTACTTCCCACATGCTCATATCTCGACCGGTGATGGCAAAAACAAACTGGTGCAATCGCGCTTCATTCAGAACGGGGGCTACGTGCGCCTGAAGAACATCACGCTAAGCTACAACCTGCCCGAGGGATTGATTAATCGTGCGGGTATGAGTTCAGCCCGATTGTTTTTCACCGGGGCCAACCTGTGGGAGTACAGCCCGATTCGGCCGCCACTTGATCCGGAAACCGCCTACGGGGCCATTCAGTACCCCATCCAGCGCATCTTCACCGTTGGAGCCGGTGTCTCCTTTTAATTCTACTACGCAAATCAGTATCCTATGAAACGCTACATAAAATTCAGCTTTTTAATCGTTTTCGCCTGGTTCGTGCAGGCCTGCAACGATGAATTCCTCGAGCGGCAGCCGCTCGATGAGATCAGCAACGAGGTGTTCTGGAACACCGAGAACGACCTGATGGTGTACAACAACAGCCTGTATAATCTGGCGCGGTTTGATGAAAATGTTCCTATTTTGATGGCCCACGACCAGGGTTTCAGTAGCAATAACACCAGCATCTGGTACCTGGATGAGTTCACCGATAATATGGCTCCGACGCACCCGCGTCATAACCTTTATCAGGAGGTGCGGTCGGGTAAGCACAACGTACCCTCTGGCCCCCAAATGTATGGCTACCGGGGCTGGAACTTTGTGCGCGAGATTAACTTTGGACTCGAGAACTATGGTCGGGTCCCGGTCGATCAGGAAATTATTGACAAGTACGCTGCCGAAGCGCGCTTGTTCCGCGGCTGGTTTTACGCCGACAAGGTACAAAAGTTCGGCGATGCGCCCTGGTTAGACAAAACCCTGAACATCGATGACGAAGAACTGTTTGCCGCCCGCACGCCGCGCAACGAGGTGATGGCCAACGTGCTGGAAGACCTGAACTTTGCCACCACCGTCCTGCCCGACGACTGGGGCGATGGCAACGCGCCCGGCCGCCTGAACCGCTGGTGCGCCCTGCTGGTGAAGTCGCGGGTGTGCTTGTTTGAGGGCACCTTCCAAAAGTACCACGGCGGGGCCGATGCCGAAATGTGGTTGCAGGAAGCCGCCAATGCCGCCAAGGAAGTGATGGACAACGGACCCTACACGCTCTACAGCACCGGTGACCCCGAAAACGACTACAACGCGTATCACCGTATCCTCGACCTCACCGGTAACCCCGAGGTGATGTACTGGCGCAAGTACCAGTTGGGCATCTTCACCAATCACGTGCAAAGCTACTGGAGTGATTACTCAGGAGGGGCCACCAAGAGCATGGTCGACGACTACCTGTGTACTGACGGGTTGCCCACATCGTTATCGCCCTTGTACCAGGGAGATGCCACCATCGAGGATGTGTTCGTGAACCGCGACCCGCGCCTGCGGCAAACCGTGCTGCACCCCGACGATTCGGAAAAGTACAAGTACCATAACGCTGACGGCCGTGACTACCCGCGACTGAACGGCATGGAAGGCGGTCGCAAGTCCACCACCGGCTATCACATCATCAAAGTATATAATGCTGATGATATGATTGGCAAGGCCTTCAACACCGCCGAGTCGCCCGCTATCATTCTTCGGTTTGGTGAAGCGTTGCTCAACTACGCTGAGGCGATGGCCGAACTGGGGCAACTCACCCAGGCCGACCTCGACCTCAGCATCAACCTGCTGCGCGACCGCGTGGCCATGCCGCGCATGGACCTGGGCACCCTGCCTACCGACCCCCGCTACGCCGCTGACGGAGTGTCGCCCCTGATTTCCGAGATCCGCCGCGAACGCCGGGTGGAGCTCTACATGGAAGGGCACCGCTACACCGACCTGATGCGCTGGAAGCAGGGCAAGAAGCTCGAGCAGCCCGATCTGGGCATCCGCTGGGACGCCGGGGCCGAAGCCCGCTACGAAGGTGCCTTGATAAAAACTACGGTAGAACCCGAGTCGGGCAATACCTACATCGACGTGTACCAGGGCACCGACTGGGCCGACCCCGTGTTCGACGAGAGCAAGCACTACCTGTGGCCCATTCCGCTCAACGTGATTGCGCAGAATCCGAACGTTAAGCAGAACCCTGGCTGGGGCGGCGGTGAATAAACGGTTCGGTTAAGCCGTACAGATTGATTGTCAATTGAGAAATCCGCAGCGGAAACGCTGCGGACTTTTGGTTTTGTCAGAAATGCGAATAAGGGGTTCATTGAACAAACATCATTGTGTAGGAACATCATTAATGATGTTCCTACTTTTGTTCATAAATCGCGTCCACCAGGCTGTTTTCGTCTTTGGTGTCGTTGCCTAACTGCCAAAACATGATGCCACCTAGGTTTTTCTCCTGAGCATACGCCGTTTTAAGCCTAACCGACACGGGATCATCGTACGAAAAGAAGACGCTGTCGGCGGGATTGTACAGATACGGAGCCTCGGCCACCTTGTCCCAGTGGCGGGTGTATCCGTTCTTGTTTTCGTATTGATCCCGAATATTTTGATACGCTGCCCAACCGATAAAGGCCCCGGTATTGGGCTGGTAAAGACCATTGTTCTCGGGCGGCACTCCCTTCCACGCTCGGCCGTAAAAGGCCGCTCCGATCACGATCTGGGCCGGGTTCACTCCCCGTTCCAGACAGTAATTCACGATACTTTTCACCGACTGAGGCTCATAAGCGGGCAATCCTTGCTCCTGGGCCGCTACCTTCCGCTGAGTCACGTAGTCGTAGATGGGATACGGTTTCAAGTCTTTCTCCTTAATCCAGCCCAGGGCGGTATGGTGGGCCGTGAACGGAAGCGTGGCCACCACCTGATCGTAGGTCATCACGTTCATGTAGTCGACGTACTGCATCACCTTGTTCAGCTCGATCTTTTCGTAGTAATACTTCCAACCGGCCGAGGCAAAGGTCAGGGTCAGGGGACGATCCAGTTGGTTCATCTGTTCCCGAAGCTCTTTCATCAGTAGCGTGAAGGTCTGCGTATCGGTTTCCCGGGCGTCGATGCCTGCGTCGTCCAGTGCCGGATATTCCCAATCCATGTCGATGCCGTCGAGTTGGTATTTTTCTATCAGGGCAATTGTGCTCTGCACGAACTTGCGTCGGCCTGCGGCAGTGGAGGCCATGTCGGAAAAGCCTCCGGCTCCCCAGCCGCCGCAGGCCAGCATCACCTTGAGGTGGGGATGGTTTTCTTTTTGGGCGACCAGCAACTGTAGTTTTTGGCCAGCCTGCTCGTTGGCAAATTGCATCTCTCCGTCGATCACCTGAGAGAAAGAAAAGATAATGTGCGTCAATTTATCCAGTGGTAACCGTTCCGGATGATACGGCTGTTCGGGCACGTAGTAGGCCATCACCTTAAAACTTTCGTTGGGCGATGCCTCTTGCGCCCAGGCGGCCAGGCAGCACAGTAATAGTCCTAGGAGTAATGGACCGGCGGAGAATCGGAGGGTTTTGAGCATAGCGTAGCAAAGCAAAAGTGCGTAAAACCCAATTTTACTACTTTTCTTGTATATTCCCCCTAAACAAGAAACCTATGCCTGCCAACCGCCGATCTTTCCTGCGCCAGTCCGCCCTGCTGTTGCCCCTTTCTCGACTTAACTTTGGGCATCGCTCTCAACTCTTAAACCGCCGACCTCTGGTTATCTCTACCTGGGACAGCGGTCAGGTTGCCAACGCCGGGGCCTGGCCGGTGCTTCAGCGAGGCGGCACCGCCCTGGACGCGGTAGAGCGAGCGGGCATCGCCATTGAGAACGACATCAGTTGCTGCGTGGGCCTGGGGGCTAACCCCGACCGCGACGGATACGTCACGCTCGACGCCTGTATTATGGACGAACGAGCCAACTGCGGGTCGGTGGCCTTTCTGGAGCGCATCAAGCACCCGGTGTCGGTGGCCCGGCGGGTGATGGAACAAACCCCGCACGTGATGCTGGTGGGAGCCGGAGCGCAGCAGTTTGCGTTGCAAAACGGCTTCGCGCTGGAATCCGACGAACTGTCACCCACCGCGGAAGCAGCCTATCAAGACTGGTTGAAAGAAGCAAAGTACCAACCGGTGATCAACGTCGAGAACCAACCGGCTCCGTCGTCAAACAACGGCCCGGCGGCTCCCAATAAGCTTAAAGACGGTTCATTCAACCACGATACGATGGGCACCATTGCGCTCGATGCGCCGGGCAACATGTCGGGCATGTGCACCACTAGCGGCATGGGCTTCAAGATGCGGGGCCGCGTGGGCGATTCGCCCATCATTGGGGCGGGGCTGTACGTAGACAATGAAGCGGGCGCGGCGGTGGCCACCGGGCAGGGCGAAGAGGTGATCCGCTACTGCGGCTCCCACTTGGTCACTGAGTATATGCGCGACGGATTGTCGCCCCAGCAGGCCTGTGAGAAAGCCATCGGGCGCATCGTGAATCGGGATAAAGCCCGAGCGAAAGAGTTTCAGGTAGCCTTCATCGCCATCAACAAGGTCGGAGAGATCGGAGCCTTTGCCGTGCAGCCAGGTTTTAACTATACCATGTCGCACGATGAAGTTCAGGGAGAGATCGTTGAGAGTGCAAGTCACTTTAGTTGATTGATGATCTCGATTTAATTGTTTACATTTCTGCTAACCGAGAATATTATGAAAGACGTTGTATCAGGTATTATGAAACTGCCCCAGGCTCCGATGATCCTGGAAGAATTGCAGCGGGCCTGGGCCGAAGAGCAGGCGCGCCGCCAGCAGTTTTATGAAGAAATGGATGGGCGGCACTCCGCCGAAGAGCAGAAAACCGAATTCATTCAGGGCGAGGTAATTGTTCACTCTCCGGCCAAAAAGCGCCATCTGGATGCAGCCGGGAACATCTATATGCTGTTAAACCTCTTTGTGAAACGGCACCAACTAGGGTCGGTGTTCACCGAGAAGGCCCTTATTCAGCTCACGCGCAACGACTTTGAGCCAGACGTGTGCTTCTTCAAGCAGGATAAGTCGGGGCAGTTTCAGGAAGACCAGTTGTTTTTCCCCGCTCCCGATTTGGTCGTAGAAGTACTCTCCGATAGCACCAAGAAACGGGACAGAGGCATCAAACTAGAAGATTACCAACTTCACGGAGTAGAAGAATACTGGATTGTTGATGCAAAACAAAAAGCAATGGAACAGTATCATTTGGAAACACAACAGTATCAACTCATCACGAAGGCTTCCGAAGGACACATTCACAGTTTTGCTATCCCGAACCTGGTGCTTCCTATACCGGCTGCTTTTGACGAACACCAAATGATGCAGTTTATCGGATCGTTATTTTCCGAATAGTCTCATACATCATTTGCTATGAAAACACTTCCTCCAGGCGTCCGTCTCACGCTGCTCTTTATCGTTGCACTTTCGGTTCACCCAGCACTCGCCCAAACCCGCCCGAACATTCTACTCATCCTGAGCGATGACCAACGGGCCGACGCCGTGGGGGCGTCCGGCAATCCCTACGTGCATACCCCGGCGTTGGATGGGCTAGCCCACCGGGGCGTCACCTTCACCAATGCCTACTGCATGGGCTCACACGTGGGGGCGGTGTGCGCTCCCAGCCGGGCTATGCTTATGAGCGGGCGCAGCCTGTTCCACGTCTACGACACCCTGGCCGGAGTGCCCACCCTGCCCCAAACGCTGCGCGACAACGGCTACCTGACCTTCGGCACCGGCAAGTGGCACAACGAACGTTCGGCCTTTCGGGACGGCTTCGCCCAGGGCAAGACGATTTTCTTCGGAGGCATGTCTGATCACTACCAAGTGCCGGTGGTGGACTTGCTACCCGACGGATCGTTCTCAGAAGACAGCCTGCGCGGGTTTTCTACCGATGTGTTTACCGAATCGGCCCTGGCATTTCTGGAAGACTACGCCACCGGAGACCAAGCGCAGCCCTTCTTCGCCTACGTGGCCTACACCGCCCCGCACGACCCGCGCAGTCCGGCCCCCGATTACATCAACCGCTACGCCCCGGAGCAACTGCCCCTGCCTCCTAATTTCCGCGCTACCCATCCGTTCGACCTGGGCGTGATGACCATCCGCGACGAAAACCTGGGCGCCTGGCCGCGCACTCCCGAGCAAATCAGAAAGCAGTTGGCCGACTACTACGGACTCGTTACCCACCTCGATGCCCGCATCAGCGACCTGCTGCGGGCGCTGGAGGATCACGATCTAGCCGACAACACCATCGTGGTGTTCACCTCCGATCACGGCCTGGCGATTGGTAGTCACGGATTGCTGGGCAAACAGAGTTTGTACGAAGAAAGCATGCATGCCCCGCTCATCCTGGCGGGCCCGGGCCTCGCTGGGCGGCACTCCGCCAGACCGGGTCTCGCCAGACCGGGTCTCGCCAGACCGGGTCTCGCCAGACCGGGTCTCGCCAGACCGGGTCTGCCCGAGCAACAGACCCACGACGCGCTGGTGTATCTGTACGATCTGCTGCCCACGCTCTGCGGCTTAGTCGATGTGGCTCCGCCGTCTGGCATTGATGGCCATGACCTGTCGCCCATCATCCGGGGCGAGGTGCCGGAAGTGCGCAACATACTATTCACCACCTACTCCACTACCCAACGGGCCGTTAAGAACCACCGCTGGAAGCTCATTCGGTATCCCACCATCAACCACACTCAACTGTTCGATCTCCGAAACGATCCCTTCGAACTGCATAACCTAGCCGATGACACCACCTACCAAGCGGCGCATGACCGACTGTGGAGCGAATTAGAGCGGCAGCAACAATTGGTAGGCGATACCCTCCCCCTGCGGGTGGCCAACCCGACTTCGATGGAATATGATCTGAGCAACTACGACCGGCGACCCGACCGCCACCAGCCGGAGTATACGCTACGGAAGTACTTCGAAGAGACTACGCCACTAAAGTAGGCTACACTGATCTGTCGGTAACATCAGCAATGACACTTTGTATCCGTTGCTTAAACCAGCGGGTTTGTCCTAATGCTTGTTTGTTCAGGTTGGCTCTTTCGGGAATGCTTTTTCCAATGTCCTTAGCGGGCAACACCCGATAAAAAGTCTCAAAGTCTGAACTCTTGAGCATCTCAATGAATGCCAACGCATTTCCTCGAAAGTCTTTCAGCTTTTTGTCATGCTCGTTCTCCCGAAAGAACGGATAGCTTTGTCGGGCATCTTGGATCTTCACCAGCAGACGTTCGTACTGTTCTTCTTTAACTGCTAGCCAATTTCGGATGTATTTCTCCGGGTCAAAAGACATCCCCCGCTCCTGGTAATATTCTGCCAGGTTGTCGGGATGATAAAAGTAGTTTTCGATACTGTAGTATTTCAGAACGAACAAGTCCGGGTACGTTTGCCGGATGAGATTGATCTCTTCATCCGTAAGAAAATCACGATCAATCAGGCCGAGGTAGTTGGTGTTCTTTGCTTTGTGAAAGACATCGTTCTTATCTTTAGCAGTGAAGAAGATGGTGTTTTCCAACCGAATGTTGTTATAGTAAAAAGCATCAGTATTCTCGGCAAAGAAAATCTTTCTCCCCTCAAACACTTTTGCCAGAAACGCTTGGTCAACTGCTACCTCGAACACATCGAAGCTGTTCTTCGGCGAAGGATGGATTACCTGCGGTTTATCAAAGTCGAGAGCGTCAAAATCGATAATCGCAGCGCGTTCGTAATCGTTGGCATAGTCGATAAAGCCCAAGGCGTGGCTGGCCGTCCATAGTTGGCAGTTGTCGGGGAGCCAGTGCTCGGTAATCTCTCGTAACAGGTTATACTGAAGGCGGGTGTTGAGGTGCAGGTCTATCTCATCCAGAAAATAAACCGTGTCTTGATAGTACGGACGGCGGCTCAGTAGATTGATAAGGACGTTGAAAATCTCTTTTTCACCACTGCTTAGCAGATCATAGTGAAACTTAACTTCCCCCTTCCGAAACTGTACTTCAGCCACGTTTCCATCCAAAGGCGGAATGATGGAGAGCAGTTTAGGAACGATGTTTTCCTGCCCCTCAAAAATCCGCTCAAAGGCTTCGTTGATCGGTTGAATATAGTTATCAAAAATAACCTGTTTCTCTTGATCCGACTTATAGATATAGCGCAGAATGTCTCGGGTGATCATCTCCAAGTCATTCTCGAAGCGTTCGTCCCGGTCTACGTAGGTACGGGGGCGGTCGGTGTCTGCCTGAACATCTACTTCTTTGTTTTGTCCGAGGGTGGTCCGGGTCAATCGGGGCACTTGCCGAAGACTGCTTCGTCCGTAAAAACTTTCTAAGTTGAGAAAATTATCTCCCCCTAAAGTAGCGTGGGTATCATCAGCATAACCATGGCGCTCTACATATTTTCCGTCAGTTGTATCAAGCCTAACCCGAAAAGGCTGATTGCTTTTTTCGTAGTACCCACTCGAAACACCGAAAGGTAAAGTTTTGATATACGAACAAACTTCAAAAGCATCAAACACCGATGACTTACCACTGCCGTTGGTTCCGATGAGCAGCACCAGCCGGTAGGGCTCGGCCGGTTGCCCCAGATCGATAGTGAGATCGGTGAATCGCTTGAAATTTTGGAGGTGAACTTTCTGGAGGTACATAGCGTCAGCAAAAGTAACACAAAACAATGGATTGCCACTTTTGTTCGGGCAACTGCTCGCTAGCAACCAGGGAGCCTAAGAGATCAGGGCAGCCCCTCAATCCACTCCTCAATCAGGGCCACGCCCTCCGCGTGCACCAACTGTCGACCCAACTCGGGCATGCGCACTCCGGGATCGTCCGACGACATGCGGTACCACAGAATGGATTGGTGCGGCTGCCCCGGCACCACATCGTGCTGGTGCCCTCCCGACCCGCGACCGGCGGCCACCGGGGGCTTGCCAATGCCCAGCGCGGTAGCATCGCGTTGGTAATAGTCCAGCAACAATCCGGAGGTGCTAGCCGGAGCGTCGGTGCGGTGGCAGTGCGCGCAGTTGATGTCCAGGTAGGCCCGCGCCCGCTCGGCCACCGACCCACTGGCC
Organism: Cyclobacteriaceae bacterium; assembly: GCA_965217305.1. GTDB lineage: Bacteria > Bacteroidota > Bacteroidia > Cytophagales > Cyclobacteriaceae > Tunicatimonas. The sequence continues at coordinate 247,133 of CBDCHN010000011.1, read as the reverse complement.
GGGTCGTTCCACACCGCCAAACGAGGAATCTCCTCCGCGGGGGGCAAGCCCTTCAGGTAACCGATTGCCTGCCAATGCGCTAACTGGTTTTGCTCACCGTCGACATACGGATACTCTCGGTTCAGTTGGCGGGCGGTGGGGCCGATGGGCAGCATTTTCTGGTTCTTCACGTGGCACCCCTTGCACTGGTTGATGTTGGGCACCGAGTAGGCCAGCCGCTGCTTTTTGCCGTCAGGCTGCACCCAGCGCACGTCCTTGGTGCCTCCCGTCACCTCCAGGTGGGCTTCGGTCTGTTCGTCATTCCAGACGTAGGGCAGGGCGTGCCAGCCGTCGGCCTCGTGCAGCAGCAGGCGGGTCTCCATCAGCGTGCGCCCCTTTTCCGGTCGGCGGAAGTCGTGCGGATAGTAGAACGTTTTAATCAGCACACTACCTAACGGCAAGTCCAGCACCTCGGGCTCCCGGTAGGCGGCCGCGGTTCCGGCGGGCAGTTGCACAAAGCGCAGCTTCAGCGCGTAGTCCGAGAACAGGGGCGTGTTCAGTTCGTAGGGCACCACGCCCGCTACCGGACGCTGATCAGCCATATTACCCTGAAAAAACCCGTACTCCGACAGCGTCAGCTTGGCCCGCTCGGGCAGCTTCACGGTTTCCCGCGCCGGACGCAGGCTGCTGAGCAGCAGCAGAGAAAAACCTAACAGCACAAAAACGATTCGTCCGTTCATACGCTACTTGTCCAGGGCCAGTTCGGTGGCTTCTAACGCCGGGCGCGCGCAGTCGTGGGGAGTCAGATCGCGGCTGATATTCTTGAAATCACCTTCGGCATCCAGTTGAACAAACGACGCGTTTTCGTTGTTGCGGACACAGATCTGATACTCCTCCTTCACCTGCCCATTGGCGTCCCGCGCCTCCTTGGGCAAGATGCCATCGTACACAATGTGCGGCACGTTGCGGCCAAACTTAAGCTTGAAGCGGTACAACTTGCCCAGGCGCGTTTGGGCGGTGGCCCGCATCGGCTTGCGCTCGTAGTGGTTGTCGTGGATGAAGATGCGCTTGGGATACGGATCGTAGGTGGCATCGTTGATGGGCTGTTCGGTCATGTAGTAGCTGATGATGGCCGTGCCGGTGGTGCGGTGGTCGATGATGCGGTTGCCGAACACTTCCACGTCGCTGGTAGCCAGGATGAGGATACCGGTGCCGGGCGGCACTCCGGCCACGATGTTCCCCTTGGGAGCAAAGTTCTTGAGGTTGTTCTCGCGCAGCTCGTTATTGAAGATACGCACGTGTCCGCCCTTCTTCTGCACCAGGTTGGGCAGGTCAAACACCAAAATTCCCCCGGTGTTGTCGTGGGTGAGGTTGTTGTACACGTCGGCCCGCTGCGAGTTCTCTATTTCGATGCCCGTCACGTTGTGGTGCGCCGTGCAGTTGCGCACGATGATGTTTTTCGACTGCCCCACGTAGATGCCTGCGTCGGAAGCGCCCACGCTCTCGCAGCCCTCAATAAGCACGTTCTGGCACAGCACCGGGTAGAGGCCGTAGGCGCCGTTGGTTTTCTTGGGCTTGCCCGTCCAGGCCGTGCGCACGTTGCGGAAGGTGATGCCGTCCACGTCCTGCGTTTTGATGGCATCGCCCTTGGCATCCTGCACGGTGAGTTCTTCGATGAGGATGCGCTTACCACCCGTCACCTTGATGCCCTCGGCCCCTTCGGTTTGTCCGGCGAACGAGAGCACCGTCTGCCCGATGCCCGCCCCGCGGATGGTCACGTCCTGCCCCTGGTCGAGCCACAGGCTTTTGGTGAGGGTGTAGTTGCCCGCGGGAATGTCGATCACGTCACCGGCTTCGGCTAGCATGAACTGGGTTTGCAGGGCCTTCTGGAAGTCGGCCTGCGCAAAGAGCGTAGCGGTGACCAGGGTAGCCAGGGTAGTGAGCAGCAGGAGCCGGAGGTGTTTCATAGGTTGGCGGACGAAGGGAACAGGAAAAGGTAAGCAAAGTGGCGGAGAAAAGCTAGTTGCCAAGAGCGTTGTTGTTCAACAACCATTGGTGAAGCGATGCTGGATTAGATTGCTTGCTTTCTTACCTGGTGTCATTTTGCCGAACAAGCCTGAAAACCCCCATTTTTGCCTCGAAACCAAGTTACACGCAGGCAGACGACACCCCTTTTAGTCAACAAACATTACGTCGACCATGCATTCGAGTGCGCTGGTAGGCCCAAAACATACGTCGACCGACCTCTCAAGAAGGGTAATTGGGTACTTGTACCGTGCAAATGCCCGGCAAAAGAGGTTTTTTGCCTACTTGTAGCACTGCATGTACCCTCTAAGGATACTTTTTTGGGTACATGTAGCGGTGAAAGTAGCCGGTAAACTGTTATTTAGCGGGTGGGTGATGCTGTCTTGTCTAACTAAACACACTATTTTTAGGCCATGCCAACGGTTTTACGCGAACATGGCTACCGCTTTCACTTTTACGCTGGTGATCAGGAAGAACCAGCGCATGTGCATGTAGAGCGGGGCGACAATGACGGAAAGATATGGCTGGAACTCAAAGTAAATGCTCAGTACTTTCATGGTTTCAAAGTACAGGAGCGAAAAGAAATAATGCGTATTGTCAATAACAATACTGCACTACTAAAAACAAGGTGATATGAATTCCTTCAAAAATAACTACGATGAACTGGAAAAAATCATCTGCGAAGGGGCCTTAAGATCAAAGCGCTACACTTTCATCAGGATTTAGATATGATGCTGGTAGTTTTGACAAACGGCAAAGTTTTGCAGCGAAGGCTATCGGCTTCTGAGCGGCTTAAGAAAGCAACTTCGGAACAACTAAATGACTATCGTCTGATTGGCCAGGGGGCAGGCGTGCACTGGGAGTGTGTAGATGAAGACCTTAGTTTAAAAGGTTTCTTGAAAGAAGAGATCTACCGTTCTATTCAGCATGACACACCTGCCTCGACTGTGGGTTAATGGAGTTGCCGGAGGTCACACTTCTGCCAGCAGCACAGCTGAATCTCGTCCGATGGCCTCACAGAACGAAGGGCGATCCGTCACCTCACCCCGTCCCGGCTAGTACTTCTGCCATGTCTGGAAGCCATAGTCATAGACAAACGCCTCCTGCACCCCGTAGTCGTCGGCCAGCTCCTGCACCTTCCGAAAGTCTCGTTTCGCTCCGGTGGGGCCCGCCACTTCAATGATTACCACGTTCTGCTTGCTTTCGTGATCAAACAACAGAATATCCGGCGTAGGGCTGGTTTGGCCCTCATCGATCATGGTCTCCGGGAAAGGTTCGTAGGGAATTTGCTGATCGCGGTAGTACAACGACCCCAGGACGGTCATTAATTTGCCAATGACGCGCTGGTGTTCTTTGGGGGCATTAATTCCCCTATAGATGATGTTGTCTTGCATACATCACATCAAATGACTGATCAAACTAATAAACGGTTGAGCAGAACCGAAAGTTATCAAACAGTATTATGAAAAAACATAGTCTGTTTACTAGTAAAAATCCTCAACTCTCTATTGTCTATTTACTAAAGAAAGTGCTAGATTAGAGCAAACGAACTAGCGAGATAATGCACGACCTATTAGCGAAATATCAAACACTGTCTCCTGAGACACAGCAGCAGGTAAATGATTTTCTAGACTTTATGCTGATCAAAGACAAAGAAAATAAATCTTTCGATATGAGAGTCTGGAAAGAAAAAATCAGGTCAGTTGGTGTTTGGTCAGAAGAAGATGTGCAAGTTTTTGAAGAAAAATGACAAACACTTCCGAAGGATTCAGGGACTGACACTTGCTACTAAGTGATCCGCACGCGTTATGACTCATCGAGTTAGATTTATTACTTTGGTGCATGCCTACCTCATCTCACCTTTTATCCCGCACTATTGCTCGTCTGGGTATCGCACTAACCCTAGCCAGTTGCGCCCCTAGTCCCCCAGCCGAAGAAACGCAGTCCGCTCCTCCCAACGTGATCCTGATCATGAGCGACGACCAGGGCTGGGGCGACCTGAGCCTGCACGGCAACCCCAATGTGCGCACCCCCAACATCGACCGGCTGGCCGCCGAAGGCGTGGTCTTCGACCGCTTCTTCGTGAGCCCGGTGTGCTCGCCCACCCGGGCCGAACTGCTCACCGGCCGCTACCATACCCGGGGCGGAGTGTACTCGACCTCGGCCGGGGGCGAGCGGCTCGACCTCGACGAAACCACCCTGGCGCAGCACTTTCAGCGGGCGGGCTACCGCACGGCGGCCTACGGCAAGTGGCACAACGGCACGCAGTACCCCTACCATCCCAACGCCCGCGGCTTCGACGACTTCTACGGTTTCTGCTCGGGCCACTGGGGTAATTACTTTAGCCCAATGCTAGAGCGCAACGGCGAAATCGTGCGGGGGGAAGGTTACCTCGTGGACGACCTCACTAATAAAGGCATTGCGCTTATCGAGCAGGAACGGGAGACGCCCTTTTTCCTTTACATGCCCTACAACACTCCGCACAGCCCCATGCAGGTGCCCGACCGCTGGTGGAACCGCCTGGCCAATCAGCCCCTGGATTCGCTGAACCGCGACCCAAGCCAGGAAGACACGACGTTTACGCGCGCCGCCCTGGCGATGGTCGAGAACATCGACTGGAACGTGGGGCGGTTGCTGCAAGCGCTGAAGGAAACCGGGCAGTCCGAGAACACCATTGTGCTGTATTTGTCGGATAACGGTCCCAACTCCTGGCGCTGGAACGGCGACATGAAGGGCCGCAAGGGCTCCACCGACGAGGGCGGAGTGCGCTCGCCCCTGCTGCTGCGCTGGCCCGGCACCTTGCCAGCCGGTACGCGCGTGACCCAGATTGCCAGCGTGATGGATTTGCTACCTACGCTAGTGGACCTCACCAGTATTCCGGCCGAACCAGAGAAACCACTCGATGGTATGAGTCTGAAACCCCTGCTACTCGGAGAGGCTGACGACTGGCCCGCCCGCACCCTGATCAACCACTGGCAAGAAAGCACCAGCGTGCGCAGTCAGCAGTACCGGCTGGACGATGAAGACCGTTTGTTCGACATGGTAGCCGACCCCGGGCAGCGGGTTGATGTGGCTGCCGCGCATCCGGAGGTGGTGCAGGAGCTGGTGGCCGCCCGCCGCGCTTGGGAAGCCGATGCCCTGGCTGAACTTCCTGCCGTGGATGCGCGCCCCCTGCCGGTGGGTCACCCGGCGGGCCGCACCACCCAACTGCCCGCCCGCGACGGCATCGCCCACGGGGGCATCCGGCGCTCGAACCGCTGGCCGAATAGTTCGTTCTTTACGAACTGGACGAGACCGTCCGACAGCATCACCTTTGAGGTGGAAGTGGTAGAGGAGGGAGACTTTGAGGTGGTGGTGTACTATACCTGTAGCCCGGAGGACGTGGGCTCCACCGTCGCGCTTTCTTTTGGTGAGCACGAGCAGACGTTCACGGTAAGTGAAGCCCATGATCAGTCTTTGCTAGGGGCCGAGCATGACCGCTCTGAACGGATCGAGTCGTACGAGCAGGACTTCCAGCCGATGAACGCCGGGACGCTGCCCCTGCCCCAGGGGCCGGGGACGCTTACCCTCAAGGCCCTGGATATTCCCGGTGAGCAGGTGATGGAGTTTCGGTTGCTGCTGCTGCGGAGGAAGTCGCCAGGGAGCGCGTCGGAATAGCAGCAATGAGGTTGCCATCTGCCGGAAGCGCCCAGTGGAGACACCGGATGTGGGAGATACCCTTCATTCCTTAATCCAGTTCTCAATCTTGAGTCCTGCCACTCTTTTAAATTCCTTTTCATTATTGGTGACAAGGATTAATTTCAAGCTCTTTGCATGAGCTGCAATCAACGTGTCTAGAGGTCCAATGGGCTTTCCATTTTTTTCTAAAACTGCTCTGATTATTCCGTATTCTGTGGCTGCCTCTGAATTGAATCCGATGACCTCAAGGGGAATTAGGAACTGACTCAAAGCTAACTGATTCTTTTCCGGTTGAGCACTTTTTCTTACTCCGTACTGCAATTCAGCCAGTGTGATGGTAGAAATACTGACACTACCTAACGGCAATTTGCTAAACTTTTCAAAAACGTTAACGGGTTTCTTCTTTATAATGTAGATGCAGATGTTAGTATCCAGAATGTATTTCATCAATCAAAAGATTCTCTGGTTTGCTCATTGGGTTGCTCTCGGTCATTCATAAAGTCTTCCGAAAATTCACTAACGCTATCTATCAAATCTTGCCACGGGTTGTGGAAAGGAATAAGGTATAACGTGTTTCCTACTTTTTTAAGGTACACCTTATTATCATTAATCTTAAAGTTTTCAGGAATCGTAACGGACTGCGATCCTGCAATGTCTTGTATATCTATTGTTTCGAGTGCCATAATCAGTTTTTTCTTGAAAGTACGATCTTTTTCCTAAAGCTTCCTCATGTCAAAAACCATTAACTACTGCGGAATAGGAGTCGTAGCGGCGTTCACGCTCCACCAGCGCAGCAGGTACGAAAACAGGAATGAGAACACCAGCGCGTACAGGAAGTTTACCAGCCCAAAGGTGTAGTACTGCGATTGGTACGGGTCCTGCTCGTACAATTGGCTGATGGTGGTGTAGCTGATGTAGTAGGCCACCCCAAAGTTGAGCGCCCCGATCAGGAACACGTAGAACAGCCAATGGTACCAGCGGTTGAAGCGCGGATGGTTGATCACGTAGTAGAACACGCCCACCAGCGCTGCCGACGACAGCAACAACGTGAGCCCAATGGGAATGTACAAACGGTTGTTGTACAGGTCGTCCGAGAAATTGTCCAGGTAAAACAGTCCCCAGCCTTCGTAGAGGGGGGCAAGCAGGTCGTTCATCGGCTAGGGGTTTACAGAAACGGTCAGGGTGAAGTAGGGGGTTTGTCCGTACACGTTTTGGTAGGCCTCTTCCACCCCCGCCACCAAGTAACGAAATCCGAAGGTTTGGTCGTGCGCGGCTTCGCTGGTTTTTATGGTGGCATCGTCGGTGGTGCTGCTTTGCGCTACCCAGGCCGGGGTTTGTCGTTTCAGGGCCACCTGCAGGTCGGAATAGGAGCGGCCGCCAGTAGAAAAAGCCAGCACGTGGGTAGCCACGCCTTCGGCCAGAGACCGGTCGCGCGGATGCAGCATGTTCACCTCCGCCAGCGCGAGCACGGTATCGAGTTGGTAGCCTTGCACTTGGTAGTTGTCCGGGTTGGTGAGGTAGCTAGCGTCGGCGGCCACGCCCGATAGGTCAACGGCCACGCTAAAGCCGAAGGTGCCCGGTCGCTCGCCCCGGCGACTGGCCTGCATCTTCTCCAGGCCGTGCACGTAGTCCTGGCCCCGGGCGGTTCGTCCGGAGGCGCTACGGTCCGTGCGGAAGGAACCCTGTTTAAACGTATTGTTCAAAACGGTATAAAACGGTTCGAATATAGCCTCATCGCTCACCGGAAGCAAGGTATAGCTGTGGGCAAAACCCGGCAGTTGTTCCACCTTGGCCAGGGTTGGCAGCGCGCGGATGGTGGCGGGCGGTCCGATAAACCACAAATAGTAGGGGCGGCGCACGCCGGTCAGGTACACCGGACGGTCGTCTTTGGTGTAGTAGTTTCCGGTGAAGTCGGAGTGCATTTTCACGATGTAGGTGCCCAGCGGCTGCGCCTCCAGCCGCTGCCGGAAGGTGTTGTAGATACTGATGCGCTGGTTGTTGAGCAGGTCTTCGGTGTTGCCCTGGCCCAATGATAGGATGAAGTCGGAGATTAGTAAAGTAGCCCGCTGTGCGGAGGTTTGCTGCAGCAGTTCGCCGAAGATTTGGTTCAAGTCGCTGTTGGAACGGTTACCGCCCCGCTGCTGAAACTCGGCGGGTTCTAGCTTGCTAATAAACTGCGTGGTGCTCGCCGAATAAGGAATCGGCTGGGAGTTGATGTAGAACAGGGAGAGCGTGTCGGCGACGTAGCCCAGGTCAACGAGCAGTTGGTATACGTCATCCTCGAAGGCCGTTACCCCGCGCACGTAGCCATCCATGCTGCCCGAATTCTCCAGGTACACCGAAAAGGCAGGCGTCGCGGCTGGGGTGGTATCGGAGGAAGTAGGGGAAGGAGCAGTGGCTGTAGCAGGTTCTCGGCCGCGTTCCTGGGTATAAGAGCAGGCGGTGGTGTAGAGTAGTAGGAAGTAGCATAAGTGAGTTGCGTTGCAAACGCTCTCTAGAAATGTAAATAGTAGCGTAGGTGTGACGCGTTGCAAACGCGCCCCAGAGAGCAGAAAGTAGCACAGGCGTGACGCGTTGCCAATGCGCCCCAAAAATGTAGGCGTAATGCGTTGCGGACGCGCCTCATAAATAGTGGTAGCCTTGTCGACTCGTTGATGTCTATCGTCCATGCGCTTACTGGCTGAATCCGATTTTCTTGCCCTGGTAGCCGTACGCTTCCATCTGCTGGGCCGATGTTTCTACCTTTTCTTTGAGTTCCTGCTTGTAGGCATCCAGCCGTTTAGCCACTTTCTTATCAGATGTGCCCAGGATTTGGGCGGCCAGGATGCCCGCGTTCTTCGCGCCGTCGAGCGCCACGGTGGCCACCGGCACGCCACCCGGCATTTGCAGGATCGACAGCACCGAGTCCCAACCGTCGATGGAGTTGCTCGATTTGATGGGCACCCCGATGACGGGCAGCGAAGTGAGGGAAGCCACCATACCCGGCAGGTGCGCGGCTCCTCCGGCGCCGGCCACAATCACCCGGATGCCCCGACCCCGGGCCTGCTCGGCGTACTCCACCATGCGGTGCGGAGTGCGGTGCGCCGACACCACCGTTACCTCGATAGGAATTTCCAGCTCTTCCAGAATTTCGGCGGCCTCGCGCATCACCGACAGGTCGGATTGGCTGCCCATGATAATGCCTACTTGTGCTTTCATGTTATCACTTTTAGGGTTTGTTGCACCCAGCGCGCGCGGGGCGGCAGGTCGTCGGGGTTGGGGGCGGTCAGGGTCACGTGGCCCATCTTCCGAAACGGCTTGGTGGTGGTTTTACCGTATAGGTGCACGTGCGCCCCTTCAGTGGTCAGCATCTCGTCGAGTCCTTCGTAACGGGCGGGGCCCTCGTGCCCGGCTTCGCCCAGCAGGTTCACCATCGCGGCGGGCGTTTTTAGGGTGGTAGCGCCCAGCGGCAGGTTGAGAATGGCCCGCAGGTGCTGCTCAAACTGCGAGGTCACGTTGGCCTCGATGGTGTGGTGGCCACTGTTGTGGGTGCGCGGGGCCACTTCGTTTACCAGCACTGCTCCGGCCGGGGTCACAAACATTTCTACGGCCAGCAGCCCGGTCATGTTCAGTTGCTCGATAACCGTACGCGCCAGTTGGTCGGCCCGTTGCCGCAACTCTTCCGACAAGCGGGCGGGGGCAAACAGGTACTCTACCAGGTTTTTTTCGGGATGAAAGACCAGTTCCACCACCGGGAAGGTGCGCACTTCGCCCCGGGGGTTGCGCGCCACGATTACCGAAATTTCCTTGTCAAAGTTAACCAGTTCCTCCAGCACTCCGGGTGCATCGAAACCTCGAGAGAGATCGTCGGCCGAGCGCAGCACCTGCACGCCCCGCCCGTCGTACCCGGCCCGGCCCAGCTTGTGCACGGCGGGCAGACGATCAACGTGCTGCGCTAAGTCGGCCCGCGATTCGGTGAGCACGAAGTCGGCGGTGGGGATACCGTGCCGTTGGTAAAACTGCTTCTGGGCGCGTTTGTCCTGGATGAGCGCGATCACTTCGGGTTCGGGAAACACGGAAGTGCCTTCGTCGCGCAGCCGCTTGAGGGCTTCGGTGTTCACGTTCTCGATCTCGATGGTGAGCAGGTCGCAGGTTTGGCCGAAGGCGTATACAGTGTCAAAGTCGGTGAGCGAGCCTACGGTAAACCGGGTAGCGATGGCGTGACACGGAGCCTGGGGGTTAGGATCCAGCACGCGCACGTCGAGGTTGAAGTCGATGGCCGACTGGATGAGCATGCGGCCCAGCTGTCCGCCGCCCAACACCCCGAGGGTTCGGGTGCCCGATAGAAAATCTTGGTAGGAGAGGTGCGTCACGGAGGTGGGTCGGCCAGTGGGGACGCAAATTATTCAGGATTCTACTGATTTGCAAAGCTGGGAGAAACCATTTCGTAAGCACCGTCAGAAACAGGCGACGGCTGTTCGTTTACGCGCTTCATGATTTGCCGGGTGGCGCGTTCTAATTCTTCGGTACTGATCTTGAGCATTTCTACGTACTGCGCGCGGGCAGCGGGCTCTTCTTCGTCCTGAATGAGTTGCATGAGTCCCAGTATAGAGCACACCGGGCGGCGCACCTCGTGCGATTGCAGGCAAGCAATCTCACGCAGTTGCTCGTTCTGAACGGTGATTCTGCAGTAGAACGGGCGAAACACAAAAAAGATTTCGATCATCAGCACCAGGATGCTCACCGTGGCCAGTATAATCTCCAGATGCATCAAAAAGGTGAGCTTCCGCCGGGCGTCGGTTTCATAAGCATTCACAATTTGGTCCATACGTACCAGAAACTCCTGTCCTTGGTCGTTAATCTTCTCGATGCGGGGGAGCAGGTCGTCGACCCGTTGCGTTTGGTTCACCGCCTCAAATAACGCGGTTTGAAAAGGCTGCACCTGCTCAAAAAGTTGCCGAATTTCTTCACTCCGGAGCGGAGGCAGGTCCAAGCGGTCGTTGCCTTGTTGAAGTCCCCAGTGCACTTCGTTCCAGAGTCCGGTTAGGTTTTTCAGCACCGCGATCTGTTCGGGATCGTGGGTCATCAGGGCGCGGTAGGCAGTTTTCACAATCTTCTGGCTCAGCATCCGTTGCCGCCCGGCCAGGTTCACGACGTGTTCGTCGTACATCTTCTCCTGGATGGTGTGCTGAATGACCACCTGGTTGCCCAGGATGAGGGCCACCATTGAAACAAAAACGATCCAGTAGAGCTTACGGTGGCGATCAAACGCGGGAAGCTTAGTGGTGCGTTGGTTTGGTTGAAAGTACGTGTCCATAAAGAATGCTCGGCCTGCGGTGCCCTCAATCCAGCAAAAACGCTTCCGCAGGGTAGAGTTAACGCGCATTATTAGGCCAAAAAGCACGCGGTAACCGTTTGGGTTGACCTATCTTCAGAAAGTGGTTATAAGCAGAAGATTAGGTATAATTGCCAACGACCTAGGGTGATTTAGCTCAGCCTGCTGATAAGTCATCTGCCGGTTGGCCGCCAACTGCCTACCAGGAATTTTGCTGATGACCTATATTTTGGGAGTGGACGCCGCCTGGACGGCGCATCATCCGTCGGGAGTTAGTTTGCTACGGCAGTTGCCCGACACTTCGTGCCGGGTGATAAAACTGGCTCGTTCGTACCGCGAGTTTTTGGCGTGCGATAGTCCCGATTGGACGGCCAAGCCTGAGCCTTCGCCGCCGCTGATCAGTGAGCTGCTGGAGCACTGTGCGAACCGAGGCTGGCCGGTGCGGGTGGTGGCGCTGGACATTCCGCTGGCACCGCAACCGGTGCGGGGCTACCGCGAGGCCGACCGGGCGCTCACGCGCGCCTACTCCGCACGGGGTGCTCCGGTGCACAGTCCCACCCCACTGCGGCCCGGGGTGATTTCCGACCTGATTTATCAGCAACTGACCGGTATGGGATTTCGGTGGGCCGGAGCGCAAGCCGTGCTCGACCATCCTTCGTTCATTGAAGTGTATCCGCACGCGGCCATCATCGAGCTGTTCGGCTACCCCTACCGGTTTCCCTACAAGGTGCACCGGCGGGGGCAGTATTGGCGGGACGACCCGCCGCCGGAGCGGCACCGGAAGTCAGTCCGCAACCTGTTAGCGCTTAAGGAAAAAATTAAGGGTTACGTGACCTACGCTCCGGGAGTAGGATTTCCTGAGTTGCTGCCGGAACAACCTTATCCACTGACCTTTCTGAAAGGATACGAAGACGCGCTGGATAGCCTGGTGTGCGCGCTTAGTGGCGAAGCGTACGCTGCCGGGCGGGCAATCGCCTATGGGGATGAGGACGGAGCCATTTGGGTGCCTATTAGGTAGGTTTGCTCTAAAGCGATGCCAAAAGCTACCTCGTCTGGATGCTTTTTTTGTTTATCTTGCGCAGAATAGCAGATAAGATATGCTAAGCACCTCCGAACTTATAGCGCTGTTGGCGGACTTGGAAAGTGATCGGGTAGAAAGAACTACTTCAGTCAATAATACTGATAAGTTTTGCCAAGCCATTTGTGCTTTCTCCAATGATTTCCCCGGGCACAACAATCCGGGCTATCTCGTTAAAAGTATAGCCAGCGAAACCGAAGAGAGAATTCTATCGGAACGGAGAACTGCGCAGACACATACATTTGACGTTCTTCCCTGCGGTGATAATCCCTTGTTCTTTCTTCCCGGTGCCTATATCCAGTTTCTAAGAGTAGAAGGAGAAGATCTAGCGAGTGAGGTCGTCGACGAGCAACAATTTTCCGGCGATCTGGTCAACATGCTAAGAACATTGGATCAATTTATAGGAGTACAGATCAGAAAAGAACCCCAGGCGGTTAGTGCATTAAAAGAAGAAATCGTTGCTGAATATCCCCTTCCGGCTATTCGTGAATTTTTGATGAACGCAGTGATGCACCGTGACTATCGCTCCAATGCTCCTATTCGTTTTTATATGTTCAGCGACCATATTGAAATCCAGAATCCGGGTGGCTTATACGGAAGTGCCCGCCCCGAAAACTTTCCTGAACAAAACGACTACCGCAATCCGGTTATCGCCGAAGCGCTGAAGATACTCGGCTATGTTAACAAATTTAGCCGTGGCGTGTATCGATCGCAAAAGCTTTTGCGGGAAAACGGTAACCCAGAAGCAGAGTTTGTTCTGGATCAACCCGCATATCTGTTAGTGAAGGTTAAAAGAAAAACGAGATGAAAACTATCGCATTTTTCAACAACAAAGGAGGAGTGGGAAAAACCACCCTGGTGTACCACCTCGCCTACATGCTGGCCGAACAAGGATATAAGGTGCTGGCGGCCGATCTTGACCCACAGTCTAACCTAACGGCCATGTTCCTGGAAGACAAGCTGGAGGAATTGTGGATGAACAACGATACCGACCGAACGATTCTGTCGGCAGTGAAACCGCTGATGAAGTGGAAAGCGCGTCTGGAGAAAAACCCGGAACCCAGCCTGTCTTTACCAGCAGGCCACATGCGCCCGATGGGTTACGTGGTTTTGCAACATAATGTGAAAAGCTCTAGGCCCGGCCTGGATAGGCCAGTGAAAGCCTATCTGAAATGGGCGAAGCGCCTACCTAAAGTGTATCGTAAATACGTGCTTGGTGAAGCTGCAGCTACCGAAGGAGTAGAAGTAGAAAGCGATCTCTACCAGCTAGGCTTTCTTAAGCATTATCAGAGTCTGATGTTGATGGCGATGGAAGTACGAAAGCCAATTTTCCGCCTCAAACCCGCCGACGGAGCCATTGGGGCACATGCCCAGGCAGTGAGGGATTGCTACCGCGATTTTCGGGAGCTAGCCAAGAAAATCGCCGAGCTAGCCGAAGTAACCAAGAGCGGTTACTTATCTCCTGACGAACCAGGACAAACCACCCTCTTTGAATTATGAACCGCAATTCTTTCCGTAGTTTGTTGTGGATCGGGTCATCGCTCACCCTTCTGTTTGCTCACTGCACCCGCCCCAAACCGCCGACGGAACGTATTTCTTCCGATTCCGATACTATCCGCAATGTCGTCGTGATTATCGGCGACGACCACGCCACCTCGGTGCTGGGGGCCTACGGCAACGAGCTGATCCGTACGCCCAACCTCGACCGGTTGGCCAGCCAGGGCGCCACCTTTCTGCACGCCTACGCCAATTCGCCGGTGTGCACGCCCTCGCGGCAGTCGCTCATCACGGGGCGCTATCCACACGCGGCCGGGGTCACGCTGCTGCGTACCGCCCTGCCCGCTGAGCAGGTCACCATTGCCGAGCACCTTCAGCAACAGGGCTACCGCACCGGCGTGGTGGGCAAAACCCACTTCAACAGCGACCTGCCGCACGGCTTTGATACCCTGGTGCAGCGTGCTGATTACCGCACGTTCAAGAACACCCTTCCGCCGCGTACGCTACCAGATTCTGTCCGCACGCGTAAGCTGCCCTGGCGTCCTTTCGAAGACCCGGCCCGCGTGTGGCTCAACGCCGACGCGCTGCCTGATACCACCTACGATGCCGAAAGCGAGGGCACGTTCTTCGCTAACCAAGCCGCTAACTTCATCCAAAATAACCAAGACACTTCGTTTTTGCTGTGGGTCGGTTTCTTTGAGCCGCACTCGCCCTTCAACTTCCCCATCGAGTACGCCGGAAAGTATAGTCCCGACGACATCACGCTGCCCGAAACCTCGGAGGAAGACGACCGCTGGGTGCCGGAGATTTTTCGTAACCTGTCGGACGACGACCGGCGGGGAGTGGTGGCAGCCTATTACAACTCGGTGGAGTATTTGGACAAAAACGTTGGGATTGTGCTAGACGCCCTGCAAAAGGCCGGATTAGACGAGAATACGCTGGTGATCTACTTGGGCGACCACGGCTATCTGCTGGGCGACCACCGGCGCTTCGAGAAGCACATGATGTGGGAGGAGGCCGTGCGGGCTCCGCTCATCGTGCGCGCGGGCAACCGCTTTGCTCCCGGCCAACGCGCCGAAGCGCTCACCGAATTTGTGGACGTGGTGCCCACCATCACCGAGTTGCTGCACGTGCCGCCACTGCCCACCGCCCAGGGACGCAGTGCGGTGCCCGTGCTGGCCAAGCCCGATACCAGCTTCCGCGATTTCGTGTTTTCCGAGTTCCTGGTAGATAACAAAGCCATGATTCGCAGCCGGGAGTGGAAGTATATTTTCACGTCGGGAAAGCGCGATCTGGGGCAGGGCTACGCCACCGGGTTTGGTCCGTCAGGAGTGATGCAGCGGCTGTATAATCAGCAGACTGATCCGCGCGAAACTACCAACGTGGCCGACCAGCTCGAAAACCAGACCGTGCTGACGAAGATGCAGCAGCAAATGCTTACTTTGTTCCGAGAAACGCACCCCCAAGCCGATCAATTGCCCGAAGGCTTGTCGATAGAAGAACAACTCGCCTGGTTCTGTGAGCCGGTGGAAGAGAATCCGGATTATGGAGAGTAAAATGCCCTTGCCTGCTTGAACCAGGAATGTTGAACAAGGAATGTAGAATGATGAAGTATTTTTTAACGCGCTTGTTCCTGCTATTGATTGTTGTTGGGTGCCAACCTCGTCTGAAACCGGTCACCAAGGGCAATCAAAAACCGCCCAACGTGCTATTCATCGCCGTAGACGATCTGCGACCCGAACTGGGCTGCTACGGCAAAGACTACATCCTTTCTCCCAACATCGACCGACTGGCACAGGCCGGGATGGTCTTCGACCGGGCCTACTGCCAGCAGGCGGTGTGTTCGCCCTCGCGCACCAGCTTGATGACCGATCTGCGGCCCGATGCCGCGCAAGTATACGATTTGCAAACTCACTTTCGGGAAACCGTGCCGAACGTGGTCACGCTGTCGCAGCACTTCAAGCAGCGGGGCTACCACGCCGAGTTTTGGGGCAAGATCTACCATGCCGATCTACTAGATAGTGCCTCGTGGAGCGTGGGCGGTGCCGATCAGGACCGCCGGATTGAACCCCAGTGGCCGCGCGAAAATTGGCGGGCCTACGCACTGGAAAGCAGCAACGCCATCGCCGACCGGTACGAAAACCGCGGCGGGCTGCCCTACGAGCGGGCCGCCGTGCCCGATACAGCCTATCCCGACGGGGTTATTGCCACCCGGGCCATTGAGACCTTACAAGCGCTAAGCCAGCGCGACCAACCCTTCTTTCTGGGAGTGGGCTTTTACAAACCTCATTTGCCCTTCAACGCGCCCCAGAAATACTGGGACTTGTACGACTCAGCCGACATCAGCTTGTCGGCCTTTTCCAAGGCTCTCGAAGGGGCTCCCGAGGTGGCGTTAACCGACTGGGAAGAGTTGCGAGCCTACGCTTCGGTGCCCAAAGAAGGAAACGTCGACGAAACGCTGGCCCGGAAGCTGCTGCACGGCTACCGAGCCTGCGTGAGCTTCACCGATGCCCAGGTGGGCAAGGTGCTCGATGAATTAGACCGTCTGGATTTGCGCAAGAATACGATTATCATTCTGTGGGGCGACCACGGCTGGAAACTCGGCGACTACGGCGACTGGTGCAAGCACACCAACTTTGAAGTGGACGCCCGCGCCCCGCTGATTGTTAGCGCGCCGGGCATGATCAGTGCGGGCCAGCGAACCAACGCCCTGGTAGAGTTCGTTGACATTTATCCTTCGCTGTGCGAACTGGCCGGATTGCCGCTGCCAGCTCATTTTCAGGGCACCAGCTTCGCTCCGTTGCTCAACGATCCCGGGCAGGAGTGGAAGGATGTCGCGCTCAGCCAGTTTCCCCGGCAGCAGGAGACGATTATGGGTTACTCCGTGCGCACCGACCGCTACCGCTACACCCGTTGGCAACAACGCGACAACCGGCAAACGGTGGGGCAGGAGCTATATGATCACCAGAAAAATGTGCTGGTTACGGAAAACCTGGCTCAACAACCGGAATACGTCCCGGTAGTGCGAGAATTAGATTCGCTGCTGGATGTTCGCTGGGCAGCATCGCTGCAATAAACTACCGGGTAGCCCTCGATTGCGGGCCGCCTGGGGATTACCAAAACGCAAAACAACGATAAAATGCACAAGACAACCTACTTTTTATTGGTCCTGATTCTCTGGTTTATCGGTATCCCGCCCCTAACGGCGCAGGACGAGCACCAAACCTTCGACCACCGCCTGCAGATGACGCTCGAGCGGCTCACGGGCACCGACGTATCGCCGGTGTTCACCCCTGAATTTATTCTGGCCGACGTGGCGCTGGACCCGGACTATCCCCGCCGGTTCTACAACTTCAGCGGCGATCTGTCGGGTCGTTACGTGGAGGTGATGTCGCTCTTTCCCGAGCAGGCAGAAAACGTGGATCTGGATAGCTTGGTGCAGCAACTGCTCCGCTACCAGCGTCCCGACGGCCGCTTTGGCGACGCCACTCTGGAGTTTAGTGCGGCGGAAATCGGAGGCGAGCACATGGCGCTGCTGTGGGGCAACGGCCGCCTGCTCGTGGGGCTGATGCAGTATTACAACCAAACGCAAGACCAAAGCGTGCTGACCGCGGGACGACAACTGGGCGACTTCTTTTTGCAGACTTACGAAGCTTGCGCCACTCCGGCAGTGCGGGAAAAATTAAAAGACTTTGGTGCAAAAGGGATTATTTGCTTCACCCAGTACATTGAGGGGCTGGTGATGCTGGCGAAGCATACCGGTGACGACCGCTACGCCGAGGTGGCGGCCCGGGCGTACCAAGTGCTGCCTCCCCGTGGGCAACAGCACACCCACGGCTACCTATCCACCCTGCGCGGAGTGCTGGACTTGTACGAGTATACCCAAGACAAGGAGCACCTGCGCTACGTAAAACAGGCTTACGACGACTTGGTGCATTCCGACGACTACACGGCGTTCGGAGCGGTGCACGAGTACTTCGGGGGCAAGGGTAATCGCGACGAAGGCTGCTCCACCGCTGACTTCATGCGGCTGAGCTTTCATCTGTACCGATTGACCGGCGAGCCGCACTACCTGGAACGGGGTGAGTTTGCTTTGTACAACGCCTTCTACTTCAACCAGTACTTCACCGGTGATTTTGGTAGTCACCTTATCAGTGCCGAGGGAGCCCAGCCATCGGCCCTGATGGCCTCCTGGTGGTGCTGCACCATGCACGGGCTGCGCGCCATGCACGACGTAAAAAACAATTCCCTCATTATCACCACTCCCGACCGTAAGCAGGTTGAACTGTACCTGGAAACCACCTACGAAGACGATGATCTGGCTTTCACTATTTCTCAAGACGGAAAAGAAAATGACCGCTATTCGTATACACTAACCATCACCGGGGTTGGTAATCCACCAACGCAACTGGCGCTTCGGAAGCCAGCGTGGGCGGCCGATATGCGCGTGACGCACGGAGGTTCCTCATTAGAAGCCTCGCCCGATGATGACTACGTTGCCCTGGCGCAGCCGGTGAAAAAGGGCGACAAAATCATCGTTGCACTGACCTACCAAAGGATGCTCCGCACGGACCGGAATCAGGAGGTAGCGTTGGATAAGTTGGGCAAGCAACCGGTGAGCGGCATCTTGCAATACGGACCCTATTTGATGGGAGTAGACGGGCACGTGGACCCCACCTTCGGGGCCGAACCCAGCAACAACGTGGTGTTTGCCGGTAGCCTGGATCCGGTCGCTGCCGATCTGGAGAGCGTGGTCCGATCCAACGTAGCCATCGCGGCGCAGTACCAGCACGGCGGCTATCCGTCGCAATTATCCACCTGGCTGGTGCCCATCGCTCAACAGACTTTCACCCGGCACGGGCCGCTCAAGATGCGCACGGATTTTACCAAGGGCGTGCCCCAACCAAACAACCAGGAAATGCTCAACCCCTGGCAGCCTTATAAATAGAACCACCGGACGACCACTCATCCTCCTCATTTCTCTGACTCTTCACCAGCAACCTATGTTCATCCACCGTCTTCTCTTTCTGCTGTCCGTTGCCACCGGCTTCCTGCCGGGTTGCCAACCGCAATCTGCCCCCGAGACCAACGTGACGACCGACGTTCCGCCCAACATTATTTTCTTGCTCACCGACGACCAGCGTTGGGATGCCGCCGGATTTATGGGCAACGACATCGTACAAACCCCGCATTTGGACAGTTTGGCGGATCAGGGCACGGTGTTCGAGAATGCTTACGTCACCACGGCCATCTGCGCCATCAGCCGGGCCAGCATCCTCACCGGACAGTACGCCAGCCGCCACGGCATTTTGGATTTTGATACCTCCCTGAGCGACAGCGCTTTTCAGCAAACCTACCCTGCCCAGCTGCAGCAAGCCGGTTACTACACCGGCTTCGTGGGCAAATACGGCATCGGGACGTTGGATTCAACCACGGCCCGTCAGCGGTTCGACCAGTGGTACGGCTTCAACGGACAGGGCAAGTACGAGCAGACGGATGAAGACGGAAACTACGTGCACCTAACCCGCATCATGGGCGACCAGTCGTTGGCTTTTTTAGGAGGCGTGCCCGACAACCGGCCCTTCTGCCTATCCGTAAGCTTCAAAGCGCCGCACGTGCAGGACGTTGACCCCCGGCAGTTTGTGTACGACACGGCCTACACCGACCTGTACGCCGACGCAACCATTCCGGTGCCCGAAACGGCTGATCCCCGCTACTTCGAGCAGTTGCCTGAGTATCTGCAAACCTCCGAAGCGCGTCACCGCTGGCAGATGCGCTTTGCCACCCCCGAGGCCTACCAAGAATCGGTGAAGGGTTACTACCGCCTGATCACGGGCGTCGATGATGCAGTGGGTCGGATTAAGGATGCGCTGCGGCGGTTGGGGCGCACCGATAACACCATCATTGTGCTCACGGGAGACAACGGTTTCTACCTGGGCGAGCATGGCCTAGCCGGTAAGTGGTACGGTCACGAAGAGTCGATCCGGGTGCCGCTGCTCTACTACGATCCCCGACTGCCCAGAGCCCGACGTCGTGATGAAATTGCCCTCAACGTCGACATCGCGCCCACCCTGTTGGAGGTGGCGGGGGTAGCGGTGCCACCAGAGATGCAGGGGCGCAGCCTGTTGCCGCTGGTTCGGGACGAAACGGTGGCCGACTGGCGCGAAGACTTCTACTACGAACACGCTTTCGACGTGCAGAAGCTGGTGGACGAAGGCCGAATTAGTCCGGAGCGGCTGTGGCCCATTCCGCGCTCGGAAGGAGTGGTGTCGCTCGACTGGAAGTACCTGCACTACTACGACTACCCACCGCCGAACGATGAGTTATACGATTTGGACGGCGATCCGCACGAAACCAGCAATTTGGCTGATGACCCAGCGTATCAGGAGATGAAAGACAGCTTGCGAAGCCGGATGCAAACCCTTCGCAAAGCAGCGCGGTGATTGCCTCGTCGGTGGCTCATCCTGAAAATATTTTTAGTCGGTGGATGCAACTTTTCGCAAAAGCGCAGTATATTATTTGATGCTGCACTAACTTATCCCAGCATCCGACTAGAAAAATGATAAAAACGAGTTTTCTTTTACTTGGGGTGCTACTGGGCCTAGGCAGTCAGACGCGGGCGCAGGATGTTTCTCCCCAGAAACACCCCAATGAATTTGCTACGGGTGCTTTGTTCTTTTGGGAAAACAACCTCAGCACAGTGGGCGTGGGGCTTCGCCACAGCTACCAGCGAACGCTGACCGACCGCTTTCGGCTGGTGACGGCCCTGAGTTTTGTTCAGAGCATCCCTGACTGGCAAATCGACGCAGGCTACAGCACGCAGTCTGGTTTGATTGCCGAGGTGGGGGCGGCGGTGAGTCCGTTCGCGGAACAAGGACGGTTTGAAGTAGGAGTTTCCGGTGCGTATCGCTACGGGGGCGAGGCCTACGAGGCGCGCATCGTTGAACGCATCGATGACGGGCGGGTCACCCGTACCGCCGACCTTGGTACCAATGTGATTAGCCAAGTAGGCTATAGTTTCTCTGTCTCTTACCGCCTACCGATGGGCGAACGCTTCGTTGCTCGCCCAGCCGTTCAGATTTATGGCTTTAACTACTTCGGCGAACTAATCACTCCTAGCTTCCAGGTAGGCTACCGGTTTTAGCTCTCCCTTGGTAATCAATTTTTGTCACGCAATACGTAAAACAATTATCCATAGACACAAACATGAAAGTAATTCTGTTTTTCATTCTTTTTGCATTATCAATGGGTGCGGCTTATGCCCAATCTCCTTTGCCAAATGATGCTCGTAGAGTTGAGTTTGCCGTGGGCGGGCTTTACGGCTACGAACGTAACTTCGGGGTGCGCATGGTCGGACTCAGCCAAGAGGTCCGCGTCCACGCAACGCGCCACCTTGATTTCACGGCAGGCTTAACGGCCGTGCAGGCTATCCAGGTGGGAGGCACCTTTGGTGGGCAACCCGACTTTACCAACTACGCCAGTTTGCTAGCCGAAATGGGCTTGCAAGTGAGTCCCTTCTCTTCCAATGGGCGCTTTCAACTGGGCCTAGGCTGGGCGTATCAGTACGGAACGTCGACGGACCTCAGTGGACTCGGATACAATTATGACGAGAAAGGACTTACCAATATTGATGAGAGTTACGATCAGGAAATTATCAACAAAGTGGGCTACGTGGTTAGCGGTAGCTACCGCTTGTGGCAAACTGATCACTTCGTCGGCCGTACCAACCTGAAACTTTATACCTACGACCATGATTTCTTCGCTATGCTTATGTCGTTGGGGGTTCAGGTAGGATACCGATTCTAGTGGTATCAATCTAGTGATGCAGGCTATCAAAGCAACCCGGGCGCTTCTGTCTGAATACGGAGCGTGGGTAGCAGGAACCCTTGCAGAATACGCGCGAAATTTTCCTACCTTGCCCGCATGTGGATTATATTTGCTTTGCTGGGTGCACTGATGGCCGGTAGTGCCGTGGTCTTATCCAAAGCAGGCCTCAAAGACCTGAATCCGGCGCTGGCCTTCGCCATCCAGTCGGTGCTGATTTTGATAATTTCGTGGACGGCCGCTTTCTGGCAAAAAGAGGGAGTGAACTTGACCGACATCGATCGCCGCACCTGGGTGTTTCTGGTGGCTGCCGGGGCAGCTACTACTTTTTCATCCTTGTTCACCTTTCAGGCGCTTAAGCTGGGAGAGGCCGCGTTGGTGACTTCGGTAGAGCGGGTGTCGTTGGTGTTTGCCATTGCGTTGGCGGTGTTTTTTTTGCAAGAAGAACTCAACTGGAAGGTGGTGGTGGGAGCACTGCTCATCATCAGCGGCGCCCTGCTCATCGGCCTTTCCCGTCCGGGTGATTGAAAGTTCTCCCGTGCTTTGTACTTTCGGGAAAATGGAAACCAAAAAAGACTTTTTCTATGCCTTACCTCGTTACTCCCGCCCCGCTGAAGAAGCGGCAGATTCTTGCTGCCTTTCTTGTGGGGCTAAGCCTATCGCTTTCCCAAGAGGGATGGGCGCAGACCACCAACGTGGTTATCCTGGACTCAATTGAGATAGCCAAGCTGCGGCGGGTGATTTCGCAAGATGAGCGGGCTAAGTACTTATACGACAGCATCGCATCGCTCGCTCGGGCACACAGCCAGGAAGCGCCCCGCCCCCTGAAGCGTTTGCACTACGAAGGCTTGCTAGAAACGAATCCTGATCGGATAGACACCCGGAAGAGCCTGGAGGATATGGATAAGGTCATCGATTTTATTTACGCCAGCTACGGAAGCGATGATCCTGTCTTCGCCCGCAAAACCAAGCAGTTCGTGCTCGCCTGGGCCCAAACTTACCAACCCACCGGCAATCCCATCAACGAAAACAAGTTTGTCGCGCTCTACTGGGGCTATTATTTGTTCCTGGATCACTTTTCGGAGCGTGAGCAACAAGATGTTGAAGAATGGATGATGGCGATTGCCCGGCAGGAGATGGGCCGAAAACATACGCCCAACAATAACTGGGAAGCCAAGCGGCAGAAGATGATCGGCATTATCGGGAGCGTCACCGGCAACGACAGTTTGAAAGCGTTTGCTCAGCGGGGTTTCCGAGCGTACATCAGCACGGCCTACTTTCCGGATGGCAGCAGTGCCGACCTTAAAGAGCGTGACGCCCTTCACTATCACGTGAGCGGACTAAAACCGATGCTCTCGGCCTCGATTAATCTGAGCAAGTTTGATACGTTGTTTAACTCATATGATTACACCACGCCTTCGGGAGCTTCTATCAGAAAATCGGTCGAGTACGTGGTTCCCTATGCCCGGGGTGAGCTAGAACGCAAGGAGTGGGTCAACACGACGGTGGCCCTGGACAAGGAGCGGGCGGCCGCCGGGCTGGCCGAGTACCAACCGGGCAGCCTCTTCGATCCGCAAGAAGCCGTGCCCTTATTCGAGTGGGCCGTTTACTGCCAGCCCGCCTGGTACGATATTGTTGGTGAGCAGGGCTTCACCTCCACGTGGGTTGGCCTACTAAACAGTCCGCTGGTCCGAAACCGAATGCGGTAGCTACTTCTTCGGCGGTAAATCAAAAGCCACCGCTTCGTGTTCGAAGTGGCCCTTGTGCGAGCCGTCGCAGAAGGGTTTGTTGCCCGACAGCCCGCAGCGGCAGATGCTCACCAGGGTTCGGCCGCCCAGGTCGTATAATGTGCCGGATTTGTCGACGATCTCGAAGTCGCCCTCTACTTTCACGGAGCCGTTGCTGAGCACGGTAAGTTTGGTGGATGCCATATCAGAGGTTTTTTACTCGTTACATTCATGTAGCCGAAGTCAAACGTACCACAAAACATTATAAAGCGCAAAGCTAAAGAGCAACGATGAAGGAAAAAGTTATGAAGTGATCCGAGACTCAAAAAAATATAATTTACTTTGCGTGTGTTGCTTTCATGAAGCAAAATTTATAAAGCCACTGCATGACCACCGACCTGAGTAGCCTGAACGAGCAACAACGCACCGCGGTGCGCAGCGAAAGTCCACGCCTGCTGGTGCTGGCCGGAGCCGGTTCGGGCAAAACCAAGACGTTGCTGCAAAAAATTATCTACCTGATCGAAGAGAAACAAGCGAATGCTTCCAACATTCTAGCGATCACCTTCACTAGGAATGCGGCCAACGAGATGCTCGACCGGCTCATTCTGACCGCCGACGACACGGAAGCCTATGCCGACATTTTGGCCGACCGGTTCAGATCGGCCCGCGAAAAAGATGCCGAACGTTACTTCTACAGCAAACGCTATCGCTGGATCGATAACCTCACTCTGCGCACGTTCCATAGCCTGTGCTACACCATCATGCGCAACTTTGGGGTCAATGAGTTTGATAACAAGTTTAAAATCATTGGCGACACCAAAGTGACCACCAAGGAGCTGGCGAAGTACTCGGCACCGGAAACTTCGTACGAAGTCATTCACAAAATTCTGATCGAGTGCTGCGCGGAAAACGAGTACCTGCTGGATTTGAAAAAGTACATTCTGGACTACCAGGTAGATAAAATTCATCAGGATCCGCCGCCGCCCCGGCCCAAGAACGGTAAGTTTTATACTTCGCTCAACGGCACTAAGGTGCGCTCCAAATCCGAACAGTACATTGCCGACTGGCTCTATCGCCACAGCATCGCCTTTGAGTACGAACCCGCCGTCAACTTCGGTGACTTCGACTTCCGCCCCGACTTCCATATTCCTGAGGCAGACCTGTATTTAGAGCATATCAGCCAGAAGAGTTATCCCACCCGCAATAAAGAAGAGCAATTTGAAAAGGCCAACAAACTACTGGTAAAAACTTTTGAAGTCCAGACACAGGACACGGCCCTGTTCAACCTGGCCCTGGAGCGCATTGTGAAGAACCGCCTCCCGGCCAATTACCACTTCGCGCGTGCTCTGTCGTTTGAAGAAGAGTTTCGGACGTACCACCACGAAATTGGGAGTTTCTTGCGCCAAGTAATGCGGGTGGTAGACATGATCAAGGTAGAGAACCTGCCGCTTGACCAGGTGCAGGAAAAGGCGCAGCAGGATCAGCACGAGCGCGTACGGATGTTCTACCGATTGGCCCTGCCGCTCGTTGCCAACTATCAGGGGTATTGCACCAACAAGTCGTACCTCGACTTCAACGATCTGGTTTCCCGCACCATCGCGCTGTTCCGCAACCATCCGGAGATTGCTGATAAGTTTCGTAAAAAATTCCGCTACATCCTGGTAGATGAGTTTCAGGACGTGAACGCGCTGCAAGTAGAGCTCATTAAATTGCTGCTCACCTCTGACAACCAACTGTTCTGCGTGGGCGACGACTGGCAGAGCATCTACGGATTTCGCGGGTCGAATGTAGACTACATCATCAGTTTCCGTCAGCATTTCGCCGGGGCCGAGACAATCAAGCTGAGCCTCAACTACCGCAGCACTGAAAACATCGTGGAGGCCAGCAATGAGGTGATCAGGCACAACAAATTCAAGGTGGACAAGATCATCCGTTCGTCCAAAAAATCGAACAGCAAAATCCACGTATACGCCGGAAAAGACGAGGCCGAGAACATAGATTACGTTGTTGATCAAGTGCGCCGCCTGCAACAGGAAAAAGGCTACGCGAAGGAAGATATCTTATTCTTGTACCGCCGCAGCAAGATGTACGGTGCTTACTTCGAACGGTTTCGGCTAGAAAAGCTGTGGGTATCGGCCAAAACCATTCACGGTTCCAAGGGGCTGGAAGCGCGGGCGGTATTCATCATTGGCCTCACCGAGGGTAACGGCGGCTTCCCCGACATCTGGCTGGAAGACCGTATTTTTCAGGTGCTCCGCGCCTCGAACCACGACTTGCTATTGGAAGAAGAACGCAGGTTGTTTTACGTGGCGCTGACCCGAGCCAAAGACGAACTATTCTTAATCACCGAGAAGGGCAACGAATCGAGCTTTTTAAAAGAAATCCCCGACACCTTCACTTTCAAGACACCTTCACTTTCAAGACAGTCTGCCGCTCAAGTCGGTGGTAGAAGAAATTATTCTGTGCAGAAGTTGTAAGAACCGGCTGGATGAGCAGTTTGCGTTTTGCCCCTACTGCGGCACTGCCCTGAAAGAAGATTAACTTACGCTCCTCCCACTTTGAAGCCCATCACCAGAATGTCGTCGATCTGGGCCGTGTTTCCCATCCACTGCCGCAGGGTTTGGTCTAAGCGTTGTTTCTGCTGCGCAAAGGGCAGAAGATGAATTTCTAGCAGCAACTCCCGGAGCTTCTTCGACATAAATTTGCTCCTTCGCTCCCCGCCAAACTGATCCTGGTACCCGTCAGAAAACAAGTACACCCAGGTTTCTTTGTCGAGCGGCACGCGGTGCTTGGTGAAGCGGTGGTTTCGGTCGGTATCCGCTCCGCCCACCGCGCTGCGGTCGCCCTTGAGCACGTGCATCTTTCCTTCCTGAATGTAAACCAGCGGGCGGTTGGCTCCCGCAAACTCCAGCACCCGCTCCTGGGGGTCAATCAGACAGAGCGCGGCGTCCATACCGTCTTTGTTGGCCGTTTCGTCCTGTTTCAAAAACCGCCGCACGCTCAGGTGCAGGGTGTTCAGAATTTCGTTGGGCTGGAAGATGCCCTTCTGCTCAATGTCGTTCAGGAAGTTGAACCCGATCATCGACATCAACGCGCCGGGCACGCCGTGTCCGGTGCAGTCCATGGCGGCAATGAGTATCTTTGACGAATGCTCTTCTTGACTATTGGTGTCGCCAAAGGCCAGTTGGTTGTCTAGGGTGCGCTGCCGGGTTTCGGTGAACCAGTAGAAATCGCCGCTCACAATGTCGCGCGGGCGGAAGAGAATAAAAGAATCATTGACCAGATGCTGCAGGTCGGCTTCTTCGGGCAGCATGGCTCCCTGAATGCGCTGCGCGTAGTTAATGCTGTGCAGCATCTTGCGGTTG
Source organism: Cyclobacteriaceae bacterium (assembly GCA_965217305.1). Taxonomy (GTDB): domain Bacteria; phylum Bacteroidota; class Bacteroidia; order Cytophagales; family Cyclobacteriaceae; genus Tunicatimonas. The sequence continues at coordinate 220,646 of CBDCHN010000011.1, read as the reverse complement.
TTCTTGCCCAGTTCGCGATGGGCCTCTTCCAAGGTGCTGCTCTGCTGCAGCAGTTCTTCTTGCTGGTTCTCAATTTCGTTCTTTTGCTTCTTGATGGCTTCGTTTCGGTTCGCCAGCAATACGTTCTTCTTCTTGGTCTGGCGCGAGTAGACCACCACCAACGACAGCATGCCGAGCGACAAAAGCACTCCGCCCGTGAGCAACCGCCGCACCCAGGCTTCGTTCTTGAGACGAGCTTCTTTCTCGTTGATCGCCATCTCTTTAAGAGCAGTTTCGGCATTGAGTTCACTAATAGCCGAGCGTTGTTCGGTGGTCAACTCCTGCGCCCTTTCTAGCTCTAGCATCGTTTGGGCCAGCTCCTGCTTCTTCTGAAAAACCTGCTCTTCGGCCAGCACCGCCTGCTGCTGAACCTTTCGGCTCACCCGCTCCTGAATCTCACTGTCGATCGACATGTAGTACATGAAATATTCCATCGCCGGTTCAGGCTGCCCCAGGTGCTGGTACGTTTGCGCCAGCAGACCGTAGTAAAGGCGCACCAGTTGAATGTCTTTGCCCCGTTGCACCGCAGGAAGGCTGTTGTTCAAGTAATTTAGTGCCTCGGTGTGGCGATTCACGTGGTTTAACGCAGTAGCCAACGAAAGTAAGGTGAGGCCCTGACGAATGGTGTCGCTTGCGGCCTGGTACATGGTCAACGACTTCTTCAGATACCCCACCGCCGCTTCGTAGTCTCCCTGCTCAATATGAAACTCACCGAGCTCTCGGTTAATGGTCGCTTCGTTGACCGTGTCTTTGAGTTGATTGGATAGGGCAAGTGAGCGCTCAAAAGAAGCAATCGACTCATTGAAGTCCTGCTGGCTCCAGCGCTGACGAGCTACGGGGCTAGCGTGGTTCTGCGAGGGTAGAGTATCGCGTTCGGTTAGCGATTGAGGGGACGTTTCCAGCAGGGTGAGCGCCGCCGCATCCTGAGCTTGAGCAGCGAACATCCCGCCGATAAGTAGTGCCAAAAGTACGTAGATACGCTTCATAACCTCCGAGTCTGCAAACGGAGAGGACTGCACAAATCATTCCCCGACGCACCCAAAATAAAGCGAGGGAAGGCGATACCTTACTTTGCTGCTTATCCTGGCTATAAAGAAGACCTTCAAACAGAGTTTACACCAACGATGAGGTCTTTTCGGCATAAAAGCGACGAATCACTTGGGTAAGCTGCTCTGTCTCCACCAAAAAGCCGTCGTGTCCGTAGGTAGAAACCAGGGTAGCGCCCCGGGCGTGCGGCACCTGCTGCACCAAAAACGCTTGTTCGGAGGGAGGGAACAGCGTATCGGTATCGATGCCCACGAACAGACAGCGCGCCTCGATCGCCCGCAGAACGGCTTCCACGCTGCCCCGCCCCCGCCCCACGTGGTGCGAGTCCATGGCCTTCGATAGGGTCCAGTACGAAAAAGCGTTAAAGCGACGCGCCAGCTTTTCGCCTTGGTACTGCTGGTAGGAGGAAGCCCGGAAGTCGTCGATTTTTTCGGCCGAAGGTTCTCGTTGGGTGGCCGCGTAGGTGCGGTAGTGCCGGTACGACAGCAACGCAATCGAGCGGGCGGTGCGCATGCCGTTGAGTCCGGCCGTGGGCGAGCGCTGCACCCAGGTGGCGTCGTGCTGAATGGCCAAGCGCTGGCTTTCGTTGAAGGCAATGCCCCAGGGCGAATGTTGAGCGTTGGATGCTACCTGAATCAGGTGCCGCACCAAGCCGGGCTGCATAATCGTCCATTCCAGGGCCTGCTGTCCGCCCAGCGACCCGCCGATGAGCGTATGAATCTGCGTAATGCCCAAGTGCTGACGCAGCAGATCAAAGCTGCGCACCACGTCGCGGTTGGTGAGCACCGGAAAGTCGTGAAAGAAAGGTTCGTCCGTTAACGGGTTCACCGACAGCGGACCGGTGGAGCCGTAGCACGAGCCCAGCGTATTGGCGCACACCACAAAGTACTCGACCGGATCGTAGAGTTTCCCGCTCCCGAACAGACCCGCCCACCAGTCCTGCGGTTCGGCGTTGGCCGTGAGGGCGTGGCACACCCATATCACATTGTCGCGGTTTGGGCTAAGCGTTCCGTAGGTGGTATAATGAAGTTGGAAGCCGGGCAGGGTGCCGCCCGCTTCCAACGAAAAAGCATCCGAATAAGAAAAAATACGTTTTTCTACCATGCTACGCGAGCACTGCCTCTTTAATTTTTTCAAAGGCCTGCGACAGATCGTCTTTGATATCGTCGATGTGCTCGATGCCCGCCGAGATGCGCAGCTGCGTCGGGTGCACTCCCGAGTTGGCCTGCTCCTCGTCGCTCAGTTGCGAGTGGGTGGTGGAGGCGGGGTGGATGATCAGCGTTTTGGCATCACCCACGTTGGCCAGGTGGCTCACCATCTTCAGGCTGTTGACAAACTTCTTGGCCTCATCCAGGTCGCCCTTCAGGCGGAAGGTGAGCACTCCGCCGAAGCCATGCTTCAGGTACTTCTTGGCCAGTTCGTGGTAGGGGCTAGACTCCAGCCCGGGATAGTTCACGCTTTCCACGGCCTCGTGCTGCTCCAACCACTCGGCCAGCGCCAGGGCATTCTGCACCGTCCGCTCCACGCGCAGCGACAGGGTCTCGAGACCTTGCAGCAGCAGGAAAGAGTTGAACGGACTCAGGGCCGGACCGAAGTCGCGCAGCCCCTCTACCCGGGCCCGGATGGCAAAGGCAATGTTGGGCAAGCCCAGCGGGTTGTCTACTCCGAACACTTCGGAGAAAACCACGCCGTGGTAGCCTTCGGCCGGTTCGGAAAACTGCGGAAACTTGCCGTTGCCCCAGTCGTAGTTGCCCGAGTCGATAATCACCCCGCCAATGCTGGTGCCGTGTCCGCCGATCCACTTGGTGGCCGAAGCGGTGACCACGGCGGCCCCGTGCTCGATAGGGCGGCACAGGTAGCCGCCTGCTCCGAAGGTGTTGTCGACCACCAGCGGAATGTTATGCTTCTTGGCCAGAGCGCTGATGCCCTCGAAGTCGGGGATGTTGAAGCCCGGATTGCCGATGGTTTCCAGGTAGATGGCCTTGGTGGTGTCGTCGATCAAGGCTTCGTACGAGGCCACGTCGTTGGCTTTGGCAAAGCGCACGTCGATGCCAATGCGCCTGAAAGCGATCTTGAACTGGTTGTAGGTGCCACCGTAGAGGTAGTTGGTGGAGATGATGCTGTCGCCGGTGGAGCAGATATTGTTGAGCGCCACGAACTGCGCGGCCTGTCCCGAAGCCACCGCCACGGCCGCCACTCCGCCCTCCAGGGCCGCCATGCGCTTTTCGAACACGTCGGTGGTGGGGTTCATGATGCGGGTATAGATGTTGCCGAACTCCTTGAGGGCGAACAGGTTAGCACCGTGGTCGGCGTCCTTGAAGTTGTAGGAAGTGGTTTGGTAGATGGGCACCGCGCGCGACTGGGTGGTGGCGTCTACTTCTTGTCCGGCGTGCAATTGCAGGGTTTCAAATCGGGGTTGTGACATGGTTTGTATGGGTTAAGGGGTTTGCGAGTAAATTAAGAAGGCCTAGCTAGCATGGCAGCCAACCGAGTGACTCGGTTAGCCAAGGCGACAACAGCAACAATCGCTTGCGGCGCGTTGGAGTTGGCTGACCGGCAGAAGGGTGCGGAAAAGAAAGCTAGGGAGGTATATCATGCTGATTCGTTCATTTATATTCCCCGACGGGTCGGGATCAGGAATTAGCACCTTTCCGGTGGGGAAGGTTGCTAGCGCTTCGTAGAGCCTGTCTCTCCGCGCTTCTTTATAAACCAACCGCTTTCAGCACGATTGACTTGGACGTCAAAGGTAAGGATTGCTCGCGGATTTAACAAATGATCGAAATGTCGGCGGGTTTACCAAAGGAACGATAAAAAAATAACGAGTTGTTTCTTCATCGTTCCTAAGCTACTGAAAATCTTAGTATAGATCACCTGCACCGAAACTTCTTGGCCTAGTGCCTAAAAAGCAGAGCGATGAAACTAGCATAAGTTTACCAAAAACAGTACATTGTCTATTTAGATCAAAAGCCACTCAACCACATGCCACTTTTCTTTCCGCTACCTCGTGCGTATCAATACTTTCTGGGCCTGGCGGGCTTTCTGCTCGCTTGTCAGCCCCACAAACCCGCAGCGGTAGTGGAAGTCGAAAGCGCTATTCCTGAGGTGATAGATTTTAATCTGCACGTGAAACCGATTCTTTCTGACCGCTGTTTTGCCTGCCACGGGCCGGATAAAAACAACCAGCAGGCCGACCTGCGGCTAGATACCGAGGCGGGGCTGTTTGCCGCCCTCACGGAAGGCAACGGACACGTGATCGTGCCGGGCAGTCTGCGCCAGAGTGAGGTGTACCAGCGCATCGTGGCCACCGACCCCGAAGTGCAGATGCCGCCGCCGGAGTCTAACCTTACGCTCAGCCCCCGCGAGATAGCTATCCTTAGCCGTTGGATCGAGCAGGGCGCGGAGTGGAAACCGCACTGGGCCTTTATCACGCCAGAAGCACCCGAAGTGCCAGACGTTGAACAAAGGGACTGGCTGCGCAATCCCCTCGACAACTTTGTGCTGGCCAAGCTGGAAAACAAAGGATTGGCCCCTTCACCCGAGGCAGATAAGGAAATCCTGATCCGCCGCGTGAGCTTTGACCTCACCGGACTGCCGCCGACCCTGGAAGAAGTGGACGCTTTTGTGGCCGACGAAGCGTCCGACGCCTACGAACGCGTGGTGGATCGGCTGTTGGCTTCTCCGGCCTACGGCGAGCGCATGGCAACCCACTGGATGGACGTGGCCCGCTTTGCCGACAGCTACGGCTACCTCGACGACAAGCACCGCCCCATGTGGCCCTGGCGCGACTGGGTGATTGATGCCTACAACGAAAACCTGCCCTACGACGACTTTATCACCTGGCAACTGGCGGGCGATCTACTGCCTAACCCCACCAAAGAGCAGGTGTTGGCTACGGCCTTCAACCGCAACCACAAACAGAACTCCGAGGCGGGTATTATCTACGAAGAGTACCGGGTAGAGTACGTAGCCGACCGCACCAATACACTGGGCAAAGCCTTTCTGGGACTCACCGTCGAGTGCGCCCGCTGCCACGACCACAAGTATGATCCGATTTCTCAGAAGGAATACTTTCAGCTCTTTGCTTTCTTCAACAGCACCTTCGAGATTGGTAGCCCGTCCTACGGCATCGACCAAACCCCCGGCCCCGCCCTGCTGCTCACCGATTCGGCTACCGATGAGCAGATTGCCGCGCTAAAGCGGGCCATCGCCCAGCAGGAGCAGCAGGTGGCCAGCCACCATCAGAAAATCACCCCCGCCCTCACCGAAGCCAAACTGCAGGCCGACGTGGCGCAGCACCTGCGCCGGAGTCTGGTAGCGCACTACCCCTTTGACAAGATCACCGGCGAGCGTTCGGCCAACCGGGTTAATTCGGCGAAGCCCGCCACCCTTACCGACCCCATTCCGGTGGCGGGCAGGCAAGGCGGGGCGATCCGTTTCGATCCCAACAACACGGTAACGCTCGGCAAAGACGTAGGCTTGTTCGAGCGCAGCGATCCGTTCACGGTGAGCCTGTGGATTAAACCGGCCCGGGCCTACGAGGAGGCCACCGTATTTCAGCATAGCTACCACAAGCGCTACGGCTTCACGGGCTACGCCCTGCTGCTGCTGGACAACGAACTTTCGTTCCAATTGGCCCACTCGTATCCGCACAATGCTATCCAGGTTACCGCTGCCGAGGCACTGCCCGCCGGTGAGTGGGTGCACGTAGCGCTGACCTACGACGGCTCGAGTCGGGCGGTGGGCACTAAAATATTCGTTAACGGCCGACAGGCTACCACCGAGGTGGTGTACGACAACCTATACAAAAGTATCATTCCGCAAGAAAACGAGCACACTTACGAATTCGAAGGTTTTTTCATGGGCATGCGCGGCAACCACACCACCTTCCCCGACGGCGCGGTAGACGAACTCAAAATCTTTGACCGCAACCTGACCGCCCTGGAGGTGCAGCACCTGATTGACAAGTCCATGGCGACCGCCCCGGCCACGGCACAAAACCTACGGGAGTACTACCGTGTGCACTATGATTCGCAGTACCAGGAGCAACAGCAAAGATTGCGGCAGTTACGCGCCCAAGAGAATAAGATTTTAAGTGAGACTTCGGAGATCATGGTGATGGGCGATCTGCCCCAGCCCCGCCCGTCGTTCGTGCTGGAGCGGGGCGTGTACGATGCCCCGGGTGAGGAGGTGCAGCCCGGCACTCCCGCGCAGGTGCTGCCCTTCCCCGATACGCTGCCCCAAAACCGGCTGGGATTGGCCCGCTGGCTCACCCACCCGCAGCACCCGCTGACGGCGCGCGTGGCCGTGAACCGCTTCTGGCAAATGCACTTCGGACAGGGCCTGGTGCCCACCTCCGACGACTTCGGCAACCAGGGCGACCTGCCCACCCATCCCGAATTGCTGGACTGGCTCGCCCGGCAATTTATCGCTTCGGGTTGGGACAAGAAAGCGATGCACCAACTGATTGTTACGTCGGCCACCTACCGGCAGTCGTCGGTGATTGAACCGGAGATGCTGGAGAAAGACCCGGACAATTTACTGCTGGCCCGCGGCCCGCGGCACCGGCTGTCCGCCGAGATGATTCGCGACAACGCGCTGGCAATCAGCGGTTTGCTGGCGCAAAAGGTGGGCGGCAAAAGCGTGTATCCTTACCAGCCGGAAGGGCTATGGGACGAACTGAGTAACAAACCCTGGCGCTATCAGTATACCCAGGCCCAAGACGAAGGGCTGCACCGACGTAGCCTCTATACCATCTGGAAGCGTACCGCACCGCCCCCCTCGATGCTCATTTTCGACGCCGCCGACCGCGACGCGTGCACCGTGCGACGGCGTACCACCAGCACGCCGCTGCAAGCGCTGGTGCTGCTCAACGACCCGCAGTACCTGGAAGCCTGCCGGGCGCTGGCCGAACGTATGCTGCAAGAAGGCGGCAGCAAGCCGAAAGAGCAATTAACCTTTGGTTTCCGGGCCCTCACGGGTCGGCATCCCGATCCGGAAGAAGTGCAGATCATCACGCAAATGTACCGGGAAGAAGCCGCTCGCTTTGCCGAAGCTCCCGAAAGTGCCGTGGCTTATCTATCTACGGGCAAATACCAACCGAACCAGGAGCTGGACATGGTACAGCTAGCATCGCTGGCAACCGTGGCCAACGCAATTATGAATACGGACGAGGCGTATACCAAAAGGTGATCAGGATGAATAGGATGATGTAGGATAGGCAGGATGAACCGCCCTTTTATCTGGCCTATTTGGCGCTGGTTCTTCGAACCAGTGCCTACTGTAGATTGGGTCTCTGACCCAACAAACCAACAAGAAGTTATGAACAACCCCTTGCACGAAATCAACCGCCGCCGCTTTTTGACGCAGTCTACCCTGGGGTTAGGCGGAGCGGCCATTGCCTCGCTGCTCGATCCGTTTGAGTCGCTCGGAAGTTCTTTGCGCCAAGGAGACCCGTCTGGGGGCGTTCTGCCTACGCGCCACTTTGCGCCCAAGGCCAAGCGGGTAATCTACCTATTTCAGAGTGGTGGCCCCTCGCAGATCGAACTCTTCGACTATAAGCCTAAACTAGCCGAGTTGGTGGGGCAGGACATTCCGGCGTCGGTGCGGGGCGACCAGCGGCTGTCGGGCATGGTGTCGAACCAAGCGGAATTTCCGCTGGTGGGGTCTATATTCGACTTTGCGCAGTACGGGCAGAGCGGAGCCTGGGTAAGCGAACTGATGCCCCACACGGCTCGGGTGGTCGACGACCTGTGCATCGTGAAGTCAATGCACACCGACGCGATCAACCACGAACCTGCCGTGATCTTCTTCCAGACCGGATCGCAGCAGTCGGGGCGGCCCAGCATTGGTTCGTGGCTCAGCTACGGCCTGGGCAGCGAGAACGAGAACCTGCCCGCCTTTGTGGTGCTGGTGTCGAAGGGGGGGGGAGCCCAGCCGCTCAACTCCAGCGCCTGGGGCAACGGCTTTTTGCCTTCGTATCACCAGGGAGTGCAGTTTCGGTCTAGTCAGGACCCGGTGCTGTACCTCAACAATCCGGCGGGTGTGTCGCGCGCCGACCGTCGGCGGGCGCTGGACTATATCGCCCAACTCAACCAAAAGCAGATGGACACCTGGGGCGACCCGGAGATTGAATCAAAGATCAGTCAGTACGAGATGGCCTACCGCATGCAAAGCTCGGTGCCGGAGGTAGTGGACCTGTCGGACGAACCCGACCACGTATTCGACTTGTACGGGGAGGACGCCCGCACGCCCGGTACCTTCGCGGCCAACTGCCTGATGGCCCGGCGACTGGCCGAGCAAGACGTGCGCTTTATTCAGTTGTACCACATGGGCTGGGACCAGCACGGCAACCTGCCCCGCGGCATTCGGCAGATGGCTAAAACCTCTGACCAGGCTTCGGCCGCGCTGGTAACCGACCTCAAGCAGCGGGGCCTGCTAGACGACACGCTGGTGGTGTGGGGCGGCGAGTTTGGGCGCACTAGTTTTTCGCAGGGTAAGCTAACCAAAGACAACTACGGGCGCGACCATCATCCGCGCTGCTTCACCATGTGGATGGCCGGGGGCGGGGTGAAACCTGGCATCACCTACGGAGAAACCGACGAGTTTAGCTATAACGTGACGCAGAAGCCGGTGCACGTGCACGACTTTCAGGCCACGCTGCTGCACCTAATGGGCATCGACCACGAGCGCCTCATCTTCAAGCACCAGGGCCGTCGCTACCGCCTCACCGACGTGCACGGTGAGGTGGTGCGGGATATTTTGACGTAGCTTGTTTTTACTCCCTGACCCAATCGGCGTGGTTGTTAGGATTGATGACGGTAAATTTGGCTTCAGGATAGCTGCCTGTCCAGCCTTTCGGCGGGTTGGTTTGTTTCGTATTGCTCCACTTAAATTCGTAACCATACAGCTTGCCTCCCCACTCTTCTACCCAGTTTATTTCCTGTTGGTCGTAGGTGCGCCAAAAGTAGTTGTTCACAATCATTCCGCTGTACCGCTGAATTTAATCCGCTCGCTGATCGCGTAGTTCTCCCACAACTGCCCTACGTCGTTCCTTAACGCCAACGGATTACGTTGGCGATCAGGATGTTTCTTATTCCGTTATCGAAAAAGTACCACCGGCTGGTTTTGGTGACCTCCTTTCTCAGGTTCCGGCTAAACCTCCCCACCCGATGGATAATGAACACCTTAGACGACAGATCAAGGCAAGCACTGCGGATGGGTTTAGCAAGCAGTGACTTTATCCGTCAAATAATCAACAAATACCGATTATCGATAACTATCCATCGCTAGCATCGTTGTATTAGCGAACAGTTAAATTTTTTGTTTATCTAAACCACCAACTTTTATGGAAACGACCAAGAGCACTACCGAGAAGGTAGGAATTGTTAGCGGAGTATTTAATGATCGCGCAAGCGCCGAGAAAGCGTATGATGGCCTAATTGCCAAGGGTTATAATGCCGATGATATCACCGTGTTGATGTCTGACGAAACCCGCGATACGCACTTTAAGCACGATCATGATGATCATGATTCAGATCTGGGTAACAAATCAATGGAAGGCGCCGGAGTAGGTTCTGCCATTGGGGGAACTGCCGGAGCGATCATCGGAGCCATCGCTGCTGCCGGAACCGCCGTAGCACTGCCCGGACTAGGTTTGGTATTGGCCGGACCGATCGCTGCCGGATTAGCCGGTGCCGGTGCCGGAGGACTGACCGGCGGTTTGATCGGTGCTTTGGTAGGATCAGGTATCCCTAAAGAGCGCGCCGAAACTTACAAGAGCCGAATTAAAGAAGGAGGCATTGTGATCGGAGTAACCCCCCGTTCACACACCGATGCCACCGCCATTCAGGACGAATGGAGAAGCTACAATGGTGAAGAAATTCACTACTAGCCGACAAACCTTAGCAGAAAGCCTGCCGCTTGCGGTGGGCTTTTTTAGTTTTCAGTGAACCGCGATAAAATACCCCTTGTACTTTCCCGCTTGGTGAAGCAGTTCGGGCGGCAAACCCGCTTCTCGAGCAAGCCGCCGATGGAGCAACTCGTAGCGACTATTCTGTCGCAACGCACCAACTACGCCAACGAGCGCCAGGCCTACGAACGCATGTGGGAGCGGTTTGGTAGCTGGGAGGGCATTATGAACGCGCCTTTGGGCGAGCTTACCGAAGCGATTTCGTCTTCAAACTATCCAGAAATCAAGGCCCCCCGCATCAAAGCTGTGTTACGCAGCATTCGGGAAGAATGCGGAGCGTTTAATCTGGACTTTCTGGCCGACTGGCCGGTAGAGAAGGCCCAGGAGTGGCTGATGCGCTTCGAGGGTGTGGGCCATAAGACGGCAACTTTTCTGTTGTTGTTTAGCTTACGCAAGCCGGTGCTTCCGGTGGATACGCACGTGCACCGGGTATCGCAACGCGTGGGCATCATTGGCCCGAAGGTGAACCAGGCCAAAGCGCACACGGTGCTGCTAGAAATGCTGCCCCCCGATGCTGATGAACTGCTCAATTACCATAAGCTACTTTTCAAGCACGGGCAACAGGTGTGCACCTGGAGCTATCCCCGGTGCGGACAGTGTGTGCTACAGGACATTTGTGATTACTACCAGAACAAGGTAGCTGAGAAAAACGCTTCTTAACGTTGCTTGCCCAATAAGTCTTCGGCGGTGACAGAAAGCAAAAAGTGAGGAACTCCTATTTCTTGTTCTCCTCGCGCAATTTCTCTGAACTGGTACTCGTTTTCCGTAGCCGTCCGGTGTACTTCGATCTGTTGGTCGGCTAAATTAACAATCCATACCTCCGGGACTCCGGCCGCAGCGTACACCGGCAGTTTAACCTCCCGGTCGATGCGTACGGAAGTGTCGGCCACCTCAATGAGCAGATACACATCTTTAGGCTGAGGATGCGCTGATGCGTAGAAGTCATCCTTTGGCCTGAGAAGCATAACATCCGGTTCAGATTCGGAAAGGTCGGAAAGTAATAGTGGACTTTGTACGCGAACGATGACCGATTTACCTATTTCTTCCTTAAGAAAATTACTAATACGATCCACTACTGAAGCGTGTGGACTATTAATGGGGCTCATGGCAATAATTTCTCCGTTGATTAACTCCACCCGATCATCCTTGGTGAGAATACCCGTTTCGGCCATCCGGTGGTATTCGTCGGTGGTAAAAGTATGGCGGTCTATTACTTCGTTCATGGTAGCGAATAGTTTAGGCTAACACCTCGTTAAGTACAATTTCAAAGTCATCCATAAAGTACCGCCCCCGCAATGGTTGCGTAAAATCGTCGTGGATGACCACCGGTTGTTGAGCATCATAAACATAAACTTCGCGCTGGTAAGGGTCTACCAACCAGCCGAACGCGGCTCCGTTGTCCAGGTACTCTTGCATTTTTTCCTTCAAATCGACAAGGCTATCACTTTTAGATCGAAGCTCCAGCACAAAATCCGGGCAGACGGGAGCGAATTTTTCCTGCTCATCTACCGACAATGCCTCCCAGCGGTCTTTCAAGATAAACGCCACGTCCGGTGAGCGAGTAGCTCCGTTAGGCAACTTGAATCCGGCAGAAGAGTCGAAACAATACCCTTTTTTATACTTACGATTCCAAATACCAAAATCGGTACCAATGTTAAAATTCCGGTTACCCGAAAAACTTCCGGCAGGGGCCATGATAATAATTTTTTGTTGGGCGTCGCGCTCGATGCGCAGGTGATCATTGGTGCGGCAGAAGTGAAAGAACTCTTCGTCTGACAAGTGACCCAGCGCTTCGGGGTTGATCTCAAACTTTTCCATATGCTTAGGCTAAGCGTTAATAGTCCACAGACGATAGTCCGCAGTAGGCTGTCAACTATCGACTGTGGTCTATGGTCTGTCGACTAACTTACGAAAATTCCGGCTTATACGTTTCCACCCGCACCACGTCGCCCACCTGCACCGTTTTTCCGGCCTCCAACAGCAAGTTTTGCCCAAAAAGTACTTTGTTGCCCCGTCGGCGGTACTCACTCAGCGTGGCCAACGGCTCTTTTCCCCGCTCGGCGGTGGCTTGGTTGATGGCGGTCACGATGCAGCGGGCGCAGGCCTTCTCGGCGGTGCAAGCGGCTTCGCCCAGCCAAAAAGAATGCCAGCGGTCTTCCTCGTAGGGCGCTCCGCCCGTGACCACCAGGTTCGGCCGAAACCGATCCATCGGCACTGGCTCGGCTAGGCGCGCATTCAGATCGTCGAGTGAGGCCTGCCCCACCAACAGTGCCGGATAACTGTCGGCAAAACTTACGGCTCGGGTTTGTCCGCTCACCTTGCCCGTCACCGTACGCTCGCTGTCGTCGGGCATATACACCAGCGAACACGGATGATCGAGCGCCTCGCTGAACCAAGCATCCGCCGCGCGACTCACCTGCCAGGCGGTGGTAAGATCATCCCAGATGGGCACCCGCCGCGGAAAATAACTTTCTACCGCCAGCGGAATCACCAGGGGCAACGGATCATCCGGGCTACGCACCTCCAGATGACCTTCCCGAAGAGCCACTGGCAGCAGCGCCATCTTCGGAAACTTCCGCTGGGTCAGAAACCCCCGCTCGTCTACCAGCATCCAGCGCCGGTCGTAGGCCAAGCCCCGCTCGGTGAGCAGCGATTCTGATAACCGAACGCCGCCCAACGATTTGATGGGATAAACGTAAATTTCTGATAGTTGCAACATCCTAGAAAACGGGGATAATTAGTAATTTAGCAACCAATCACGTAGCTGCGAGTCGCGACTCGCAGCTACGTGATTGGTAATTTAACAAAACCAACCGCATGAACAAGAAAGCAATCTTAATGATCCTCGACGGCTGGGGCATCGCCGACGACCCATCGGTGTCGGCCATCAACCAAGCCGATACTCCGTTCGTTGATTCTTTGTACAAAAAATACCCCCACAGCACCCTGCAAGCCTCGGGGCGCGCCGTTGGACTACCGGTGGGACAGATGGGCAACTCCGAAGTGGGCCACATGAACCTGGGCGCCGGGCGTATCGTCTACCAGATGCTGGAGCGCATCAACCTGGCGGTGGAGCAGGATGAACTGGGGCAGAAGTCCGCGCTGCAAGAAGCTTTTGCCTACGCCCGGCAACACGACAAACCGGTACACTTCATGGGCTTGGTGTCCGATGGTGGAGTGCACTCGCACATCAATCATCTGAAGGGATTGTGCACGGCGGCGGCCGAGGCCGGGCTGCCCAAAGTATTCGTGCATGCCTTCACCGACGGGCGCGACACCGACCCCCGGGGGGGGGAGCATTACCTTGCGGAGCTACAACAACATATGGCGACCACCGTCGGCACGGTGGCTACGGTCGTCGGACGCTACTACGCCATGGACCGCGACCGCCGCTGGGAACGCACCAAACTGGCCTACGACGCCCTGATGCGCGGGCAAGGTCAACGCGTGACCAGTGCTATCGAGGGCATTCAGGTCTCATACGACGAAGGAGTGACCGATGAGTTCATCAAACCACTGGTGGTGACCCGCGACGGTCAGCCGGTGGCTACCATCCGGGAGGGCGACATGGTGCTGTGCTTCAACTTCCGTACCGACCGCGGACGCCAAATCACCGAAGCCCTCACGCAGCAGGCGTTTCCCGAACAAGACATGCACCCGCTCCAACTGCACTACCTCACCATGACGCAGTACGACGAGAGCTTCACCGATATTCCTATTTTGTTCGAGGCCAGGGAGATTGATCAAGTGATGGGTGAGGTGCTGGAGCGGCACGGCAAGCGGCAGATACGCATCGCCGAAACCGAAAAGTACCCGCACGTGACTTTCTTCTTCAACTGCGGACGCGAAGAGGAGTTTGAGGGTGAACGGCGTATCTTGTGTCCTTCGCCCTCGGTGGCCACCTATGATCTGAAACCCGAGATGAGCGCCTACTCCATCCGCGACAAGATCGTTCCCGAACTGCAAAAGCAGGAAGTAGACTTTGTGTGCCTTAACTTCGCCAACGCCGACATGGTGGGCCACACCGGCGTGTTTGAGGCCGCGGTAAAGGCCTGCGAGACGGTGGATGCCTGCGTCCGCGACGTGATCACCGCCGCGCGTGAGAACGGCTACGCCGTGATCGTGATTGCCGACCACGGCAACGCCGACCGCATGAAGAACCCCGACGGCTCGCCCCACACCCAGCACACCACCGTGCGCGTGCCCTGCATCCTGGTGGACGACGACTATCAAGGTGCGCTCAAAGACGGCAAATTAGGTGATATCTCGCCAACGATCCTGGAGCTGATGGGCATCGAGAAGCCGGAAGCCATGAGGGGAGAATCGTTGTTGGTGCAATAGGTAATTTTTATTATGAATAGAAACAAGCTAAATGTTATTAACAAGATTATCGCGAACGTAACAAGCAGAGAACAAAAGTGGCTTTGTCTTCGCTCAGGTTGTAACAACAATGCTATTAATTCTCATCTCATTCAAAGAAATCCTATACTTAGCTCAATAGCTGCAAATGGAGAGGTCTATGAACTAAAAGAGAACAACGTACAGAGCATGTACAAGAAAGGACAATTAGGATTTCGTAGGACTGGCACAGGCAAAGCTCTTTCTCTACCCGTATTCTGCGAAGAACATGACCAATCTTTGTTCAGATCAATAGAATATGGTCAGGACTATTCACTCTTCAATTATTATGTCCAGTCTCTGCTTTCTTACAGGTCTTGCTGCAGTGAGATAAGAAGAAAAGAGATAATAGTAGAAGTACAGAAAAGGGTAATTGACTCGAAAACATTTCAGAACACTCAACTACAAAAAGACGCTGAGACCTTTAAATATAGCAATCAACTAGGAATAAGAGATTTAAATGTCTTTAAGCGCTCATTTGAAAACGAACTTTTCATTTCTCTATTAGCAGAAGGTTTCACATATAAGACAGTGAAACTTCCTTTAACGAAAGTATGTGCAAGCGGTCTATTTTCTCTCATCAATTATCATGATAGAAGTATCTATTCTGAACAAAGAGAAGCACTACCAACTGTGTTTATAAACCTAATTCCAAAAGATGGTTTTTTATTTCTGGTTATTGGATATAATAATGCATTTAAAAATAACTGGATTACTTCTTTTGTAGAAAGCTGGAATGATGTATTAGATAACTATACGGCTAGGATTACTGATATACTGGCAAGAATGAACTCTTGGTGTATATCACCTGATGTGTACAATCGTATTCCAGAATGGAAACGGAAGGCGTTTATCAATTACTGGAACAAAAATTCTACAAACTTAGATATGAATCAGAAGATAAACATTGATCTATTCAGTGATCTTATGTAGTAACAGTAAAGCTACTAAATAATAGGTAAGTGAACCTCCACCGCATTTCTTCCGCCGCCACCCTTTCACAACATGAATTTGCTACGCCGATTACCCAAGCACTGATCGATCAAAAGGCACAGGATGCTCGCGCCAGCAACCGGCAGCGCGACATTCACGTGCTGCACACCGGCAACGAAGACACCCTACAACGGATGCTCAATGCCTTGCAACCCGGCACCTACGTCACCCCGCACCGGCACGTGGCCGTTCCTAAAGCCGAGGCGGTGGTGGTGCTGCGAGGAAGTCTGGGCTTCGTGCGCTTTGAGAACGACGGCACCTACCACCCGGAAAACTTTGTGTATATCAACCCCCGGCAGGGCGTTTACGGAGTGGACTACCGGGCCGGAGTATGGCATACCTTTATCGCGCTAGAACCGGACACCGTAGTGTTTGAGGTGAAACCCGGCCCCTACGATGCGGCTACCGACAAAGAGTTTGCCCCCTGGGCTCCCGCTGAAGGCAATGCCGCCGCGGCTAACTACTTAGCGGACCTTGAAGCCCATTTTCGTCAACACTTTGGCTTATGAGTTACTTATTGTGCCTTCTTTCGGGTGGCCACCGGTTCCGTTCTACGCAATAGCAGTTGTTGGTATCTTAAAACAACGGTTTCACGTCTTATTAATTGGGATGTTTCCATACACCACCCCCGCACTATGGTCGTGCGCCGCCCCGGTGACCGACGACAAACAGTTGACCTCACCCCGCACCCGCAACACCCCGAGCAAAGCAAACACCAGCGCCTCTTTGAACGACACCAGTTGCGCATCCGGAATCACGTAGTCGATGGCCTCACCGCTGTGTTGTCTTAAACACTGCATAAAGTAGTCATTGAAGGCCCCGCCCCCGGTCACCAGCGCTCGGGCCACCGACTGTCCTTTATCTTTCGTCAGTTCTTGAAGATTACGGGCAATCTGTTGGGTGGCGTGGTGCGTCACCGTGGCCAATCGGTCGGGTAGTGGGAGCGACGAGTCTTCTAAAGGCCGAATGAGGTGATCCCGCACCCACTCATAGCCCAGCGACTTGGGGTAGGGTGCCCCGTAGTAGTCCAACCCGTTGAACTCACGTAGCAGCGACTGGTCGGCAGCGCCCGAAGCGGCCAGTTGCCCTTTGTTATCATAGTCCTGTCCTGCTTGCTGCACAAAATAGTTCGACACCATATTAGCCACACCAATGTCGTAGGCCACGCGCCGCCCGTGCAACTCAGCCGACACGTTGGCAATGCCGCCCAGATTAAGGCAGGCATCGTAATCGCCGAACAGCAAACGGTCGCCCATTGGCACCAGGGGGGCACCCTGCCCGCCAAGGGCCACGTCGTAGTTGCGGAAGTTCATCACCACCGGCCGCTGACACGCTGCCTGTAGCGCGAAGCCATTACCCATCTGGTAGGTGAGCCCCCGCTCGGGCTGATGAAACACCGTGTGGCCGTGCGCCGCCACCAACTGCGGGCTTAGGCCGTGCTCATCCACAAATTGCTTGGTGGCCTGCCCCATCCAGGCGCCTAATCGCTGGTCGGCCAACATCAACTCCTCCCCACTCACTTCGGTGATGTGCGACAAGGTATGCCACCAAGCTTCGTCGTAGGGTCGGGTTTCGGCCACCGGAATTACAAATTGCCACTGGTTGTCAGCGTACGTTAACTCACAGTAGGCCATGTCCAGCCCGTCGAGCGAGGTACCCGACATGAGGCCAATGACGCGGTAGGTGGTTTTCATAGGTCGATGACAGAAGATTTGATACCTGGGGTTACAAAAGTTTTGAGCATTCCCTGGTCGTCGTAGATCAGATAAGCGTCTAAGGTAGGATTTTGCGCCAAAATTGCCTGCGTTTCTTCCAGCTCCAGCACCATAAAGGCGGTGGCGTAGGCATCGGCGGTCATGCAGTCGTCGGCAACCACTGAAGCGCTAAGTACCGAATGCTGCACCGGGTAGCCGGTTCGGGGGTCGATGGTATGGGCGTACTTCTGCCCGTCTTGTTCGTAGTAGTTCATATAGTTGCCCGAGGTAGCCATCGCTTGGTTCACCAGCGCGACCGCCACGTTCGTCTGCCCCGGTTGTTCGGGATTGTCGATGCCGATGCGCCAGGCTTCGCCCTGCGGGTTCACGCCCCGGGCCACCACCTCGCCCCCAATCTCCACCATCATGTTTTCGATGCCCTGCTGCCGCAGATAATTGGCCACCACGTCTACCCCGTAGCCCTTGGCCACCGCGCTAAAGTTGAGTTGCACATTGGGTTGCCTTTTCGTCGCGTGCTTCTGATCAAAGCTAATCTTGTCGAACCCCACCAACCGGAGCAGCGAATCTACCCCCAAGCTATCCGGTAATTTGCCACCCTCGGGTCCGAAGCCCCAGGCGTTGACGAGCGGAGCCACCGTGGGGTCGAACGCTCCGTTGGTAGCTTGATACACCTCAGCGCTTCGTTGCAGCACCGGGTAAAAGTAAGGTAGCGAAAACTGTAGTGAATCGGCCCGGTTGAAGCGCGTAATTTCCGAACTTGGCAGGTAATGATTCACCGATTGGTTGAAGCGCTCCAGTAGCGAATCCACTCCCGGTTTCAGGTTGCGTTGCTGCTCATCTTCGTACTTAACCGAATAAGTAGTACCCATCGTTTGCCCCTGGATGGCTAAAAATGAAGAATTATCAGGGCCATCCTGAGATTGTCGGTAGAGCCAAGTGGCTCCTAGCGCGGCCAGCAGCACTACCGAATAAATAATATTTTTTTTTTGATTAGAATTCATACTTAAAATGAGTATATAGAAGCGTGATTATTGTTATTTTAGCCCATCACCATAGCCCAGGGTTTAAACCCTGGGCTATGGTGATGGGCTAATAACCACCCCTAGCAATTTCAGTTATGCGAGAAGATTATTTACGCGGCGATGCCGACCATCTGGAACCCGTCGAAAAAGAGATAGAAAAGGCCCTGCGTCCGCTGTCGTTCGGCGACTTCACTGGGCAATATAAGATCGTCGACAATTTGAAGATTTTTGTGCAAGCCGCCAAGCAACGGGGCGACCAGCTCGACCATGTGCTGCTGCACGGCCCGCCCGGCCTGGGCAAAACCACGCTGTCGCACATTATTGCCAACGAGCTCGACGCGCAGATTAAGGCCACCTCGGGACCGGTGCTTGATAAGCCCAGCGAACTGGCGGGCATCCTCACCAACCTAGACCCGGGCAACGTGCTGTTTATCGACGAGATTCACCGCCTGAACCCCATTGTAGAGGAGTATTTGTACTCGGCAATGGAGGATTATAAGATTGATATCATGCTCGATTCGGGGCCCAACGCCCGCACGGTGCAGATCACGCTGAACCCGTTCACGCTCGTGGGAGCCACCACCCGTTCAGGCTTGCTCACCTCGCCCCTGCGCGCCCGCTTCGGCATCAATGCCCGGCTGGAGTACTACGATGCCGAATTGCTTACCACCATCGTGAAGCGCTCGGCCGAAATCCTGGCTACGCCCATTGACGCTGACGCGGCCCACGAGATTGCCCGCCGTAGTCGGGGCACCCCGCGCATTGCCAACACCCTGCTGCGCCGTACCCGCGACTTCGCCCAGATCAAAGGCGACGGGGTGATCACCAAGGAGATTGCCGAGATGGCCCTGAAAGCACTGGACGTGGATCAGAACGGTCTAGATGACATGGACAATCGCATTTTGTCCACCATCATTGAGAAGTTCAAGGGAGGACCGGTGGGCATCAGCACCATTGCCACCGCCTGCGGCGAGGAGGCTGAAACCATCGGCGAGGTGTACGAACCTTTTTTGATTAAGGAAGGCTACATCAAACGCACCTCACGGGGGAGGGAAGCAACCGAGTTGGCGTACAAGCACCTGAAAATTGTGCCACCGGGCCGAGCGCAGGAGTTGTTCGGTTAGGGCTCATACTGAGTAATCTCTGACTCTAACCGTGAAGAGTAAGCCACGGCGTCTTCCAGCATCATCTTCTGCGAAGAAAGCATTTCTTTAATGAGCACTAGTTTTTTCTGCGACCGCCGATCTTGGTCTTCCAACTGACGTATCCGCTGCCGTAGTTCATCTAACTGCTCCTGCGCTGTTTCCATAACTTTTTCCAATTCTGATGGCTATACTTGCGTACGAAAAAGAAGCGAGATAGGTTTACTGACCAACGGCTTCTTCCAGACTTTCAACGTACTGAATGTCCATTTCATCGGTGCGGAGGTTATCGTACTTTTCGGAGATGCGCATCCTGCCAATCTTAACGCTCTGGCGAAACGCAAAATCGTTCGGCAGCAGTTTGCGGTGGACCTTCATACCGTGGTCCAGCAGTTTCTCTTTCCAAGCTGTGAAATACCACTCCATTGATGGTTGATGAAATACCTGAAGCGTCCGTTTGTCAAAGATAACCTTCCGTATCTCGTTCTCCTGCACCATCACGGTTGCTTTTGTGAAGATTTTCTTAAATTCGTCGACCGGAATGTAAGTACTGGTTGCCTCTATTACCAAAATCGGCTGATCTTTCAGCAAGTACATATCAGCGTAATCAAAGGCCTGAACGAGCTGGTAAGAATCGCGAACTTCCATCGGAAAAAGCGGTTGTTGTTAGCCTAAAAGGCCAAATATACACAAATAACGGCGTCCATCAAGCGGATAAGCCGGTCTTAGAAAAGGAGAAGAAACGAATGAATGCCCAAATCAACGAGCAACGTACCCAACTGATCAAAGAACGAGCCACCGCCCTGGGGTTTAGCTTTTGCGGAGTGGCGCGGGCTGAATTTCTGGAAGAAGAAGCTCCCCGTCTGGAGGCCTGGCTGCGTCAGGGGCAACACGGAGCAATGGGGTATATGGAGAACCATTTCGACAAACGGCTTGATCCCACCAAACTCGTAGAAGGTGCTAGGTCGGTGATCACGCTGGGATATAATTACTTTCCGGAAGAAGACCTGGCCCAGGACGGTGACTACAAGATTGCCAAGTACGCCTACGGCGAGGATTACCACTTTGTGATCAAGCGCAAGCTGCGCACCCTGCTGGAATACGTTCAGGAAACCATCGGTGAGGTGCACGGGCGCGCCTTCGTGGACTCGGCCCCGGTGATGGAGCGTGCCTGGGCGCAACGCAGCGGCACCGGCTGGATTGGCAAAAACAGCCTGTTGCTCAACAAACGACAAGGAAGCTTCTTCTTTTTGGCAGAGCTAATCGTGGATTTGGAACTAGCCTACGATGGGCCAGTGCCCGACTACTGCGGCACCTGCACCCGCTGCCTGGACGCCTGCCCCACCGACGCTATCACCGAACCCTACGTGGTGGACAGCAACCGCTGCATTTCATATCTGACCATTGAGTTGCGGGAGGCTATTCCGGACAGCATGCAAGGCCAGTGGGCCGACTGGATATTCGGTTGCGACATTTGCCAGGACGTGTGCCCCTGGAACCGGCACGCGCGACCGCATCAGGAACCGGCGTTCGCTCCGCATCCTGACCTAAAGAACATGACCAACGACGACTGGCACGAGATCACCGAAGAAACTTTTCGGAAAGTATTTAAGAAGTCGGCGGTGAAACGGGCCAAACTAGCGGGGCTGCGCCGCAATATCGCGGCGGTGACCGCGAAGCGTCCGTGAGCCTCTCATTTGTTATTCAGTATGTAACCGTGAACATAGGTGACCTCAGCTCATAGCGCGCCTCTAGCGGTAGTCCGCTCGTTTCAATGGAAATACGAATTTGACCGGCCTGAAACCCATCGGGAATCTCAATTAACAGTGAGTCTGAATAGGAGCGGACCAAAGTATTGACTACCTGGCCGTTTTCGGTTGTCGGTACGAAAATTTTTTTTATAACAAAGTCATCGTAAATCACTAAATAAGCATCTGGATTGAGATTAAAATTGGTTCCGTGCAGGGTAACTATGGTTCCAGGCGGGCCCGTCGTCGGAGTGATATCAGTAATAGAAGCCAGTGGTTGATCAGAAACAATAAGTCTGATTGTGTCAGTCTGATAGCCAGAACGGGCAATCACTAGATCTGCTTCGGAGAAGGTAGCGTCGTTGGGAATTCGGAACGTAAGCCTTCGCAAAACGCCAACGGCAGAGTCTAGTTGCGGTTCCGAAACCGCTAGCACAGCTGCTGGCTCGCCGTTCACGGTGACGATATTTTCCTGAAGGTTAGCACTGAGGTTAATTCCTACCGCGTCAACCAAAATACCAGGAGAGCCACCAGCAGGCTCTGGCCCATACAAGACGATGTGAGGCAGCGCAAGTGTATCGTCGTCTTGGCAACTAAGCAGTAGCAAACACATTCCGAAGGCTAAAAACAAGCGCTGGCCTAGCGTTCTTAGAACAGAAAGCTTGAATTTACCGAACATTTTCGCTTAGGTAAGCCGCATCTGAGGATTGTCGAAGCACTCATCGAGAAGGGCACCGTAAACGTCACCGAAGCGGCGATAACACCACTGCTCCAGGTTAGACAGTTCGTGGGGCAGCAGTACGTTGACCGCTTTGCGCAGTTCGCGCCGAAAAATAGCCGCATCGAAGCTTACTTTTGCCAGGATCAACTTCACGTAGGTGAGGGGGGGGGTAGAAGAGGGTGGCTTTTGCATGGTTGGGCGTTTAAGTTTTAAGACGAACAACATGGCACCGCCACCGGGACATAAAATTTCGGGGGCGGTGAATACGATACAAAAAAAGTGCAGGTTTTAAATATAAAAAACTCCTGTAACTTTACCAACAGAAAATCACACAAAACCGCTTGTCAGTATGCATCAAACAGTTTCATTGCTAAGACGAAAAAGGATTTTCTTTATTGCATTAGGTAGCTTATTTATTTGCTATACCACTCCGCTGCTGGGGCAGCAAGCCTCGGTCGAGCTAGGCCGAAACCAAATTGGGTCCAACGAACAGTTCACCATCACGCTGAAAATCCAGAACGAACGCCTGCGGCAGTACAGCGAATTTCCCCAGATTCCGGGCTTTCGGCAGGCGGGCACGTCGTCATCGTCTTCGACCAACATCGTGAACGGTCAGATTTCTTCCTCGCAGAGCGTGATCCAAACCTACCTGCCTACGCAAGAGGGTAGCTTTCGGCTGGCACCCTTCAGCATGACGGTGAACGAGCAGACGGTGAACTCGCCCGGCACCACCATCACGGTGGGTCCTCCGCAGCGTGGCGACGCCCGGCAGCAAAACGCCCAGCGCGGCAATCCTTTTGCCGATCCCTTTGAAGACCTGTTCGGCCAGCGCGAACCCCAGGAGTTCATTGAGGTTAAGGACAACGCCTTTTTATCGCTCACCACCAGCAAGGACGAAGTATACTTGGGCGAAGGATTCACCACCACGCTGGGCTTCTACGTGTCTGAAGAAGATCAGGCTCCGTTGCAGTTTCCTAGTGATTTAGGAGCGCAGCTCACCGAAATTCTCAAGAAAATCAAGCCATCCAACGCCTGGGAAGAGAACTTCAACATCGAGCAAATTAATGGCACCCCGGTCACCATCAACGGGAAGAGGTACAAACAGTACAAGGTTTACCAAGCCACCTTTTATCCGCTCAACCTTGATCCCATTGAGTTTCCGAGTGTGCCGCTCACCATGATCAAGTACCGGGTAGCTAAAAACCCTTCCTTCTTCGGCCGCCGCCGTCAGGAAGATTACAAAACGTTTAACACCCAACCCAAAACGGTGCGGGTGAAGGACTTGCCCCCCCACCCGCTGAAGGACGCCGTGGCGGTGGGAAACTACCGCTTGGATGAGTCGGTGAGTACCCAGAAAGTGAACACCGGTAGCAGTTTTAACTACAATTTTAAGGTGGTGGGCGAGGGCAACATCTCAGCCATCGATAAGCCCACGGTGAAGCCCTCGGAGCACTTCGAGGTGTATCCGCCCAGCGTGGAGCAGAACATCACCCGGCGCAACGGGCAGGTGCAGGGTTCCAAGGCGTTTTCGTACTACGTGGTGCCCAACGAGCCCGGCAACTACCGCCTGAGCGATCTGTTCAGTTGGGTATACTTTAACCCTACCGCCGCGCAGTACGACACACTATCATCCGACATTACTCTGGCAGTGGAGGGCAAAAGCCGCAAGAATGAGCTGATCAGCGAGCAAGATGTGGGCTCGTTCTACGACAAAATCAGCCGCGCCGACAATACCCTGGCTCCGCGCCGCGGCGACAACTGGGAGCAACTGCTGGCCAACGGGCTGATCCTATCCATGTTGGTGCTCACGGCGGTGGTGGTGTTTAGACGATAGGTAAAAAAATAGTGATCACTGGAATGATTTCCTACTTCATTATTCGAAATTCCTTGTTCGTGATTCTCTAACAGGACGTTCAGCTAAAAAAAATGAGATGATATGAGTATCGATGTTCGAGATAAATTTAAAGCGTTGAATTTTACTGAATAGATTATGAAAGACACTACCAAAACATTTTGGCTCTCGTACGACAGAAGAGGCATCGAAATACACAACCAATGAGCAATACCTACGGAACCGTATTTAAAATTACCACCTTCGGCGAATCGCACGGCCGGTCGCTGGGCGTCATTATCGATGGCTGCCCGGCGGGTCTGCCCATCGACGAAGCGTTTATCCAGCAGGAGCTCGACCGCCGCAAGCCGGGCCAGTCGAAGATCACCACCCAGCGGCGCGAGAGCGACTCCTTCCAGATCCAGTCGGGCGTGTTTGAGGGCCGCGCCACCGGCACCCCCCTGATGATTTTGATTCCGAACGAAGACCAGCGCAGCAAAGACTACTCCCACATCGCCGACCGCTACCGCCCCTCGCACGCCGACTACACCTACCAGATCAAGTACGGCCTACGCGACTACCGGGGCGGGGGGCGCAGCTCGGCCCGCGAAACCGCTGCCCGGGTGGCCGCCGGGGCCGTGGCCAAACTTTTTCTGCAAGACAAAAAAATCAGCGTCAACGCCTACGTGTCGCAGGTGGGCCCGTTGCGGTTGGAAAAGAACTACCAAGAGCTCGACTTCACCCAGACTGAAAACAATATGGTGCGCTGCCCCGACCCCGAAACGGCCGAGCGGATGATTGCCCTTATTGATCAAACCCGCAAAGATCAGGACACCATTGGGGGCGTGGTGAGTTGCGTGGTGGCCGGAGTGCCGGTGGGCCTGGGCGAGCCGGTGTTTGACAAGCTGCACGCTGAACTGGGCAAGGCCATGCTCAGCATCAACGCCGTGAAGGGCTTTGAGTACGGCAGCGGTTTCGAGGGAGTGACCCAGCGCGGCTCGCAGCACAACGACGAGTTCGTGAACGAAGAAGGCCGCATCCGCACCAAAACTAACTATTCGGGCGGCGTCCAAGGCGGTATCTCCAACGGAGAGGACATCTATTTTCGGGTGGCCTTCAAGCCGGTGGCCACCATCATGCAGGATCAGGACAGCGTGAACGAAGCCGGTGAAGCCATCACCGTGAGCGGCAAGGGACGCCACGACCCCTGCGTGGTGCCTAGGGCGGTGCCCATCGTCGAGGCCATGGCCGCCCTGGTGATCACCGATTTCTATTTGAGGAACGAAACGGTGCGGTTTAATAGGAAGAAATAATTTTTGCCGGATGATTCAGTTGTTCAATGGTTAGATTGTTCGATTGTTGTGCTGCATCTCCTGAGCCAGCAGCACTCAAAAAAGAATGGCAATGAGAAACACTGTTGTATATCAAACTTTGATACTTCTTGCAATATTTTCTCTGTATCAGCAAAACAATTTAAACGCACAGGGTACTTTATATGTAGTCAAAGAAAAGAAAATTCCCTTTAAGAATAAGGGAATTGGTATTCCTCAAGTTTACTCGATAGCAGGAGAAGATACTGTGAATATATCTTTAATAAATGAGAAGATAATTAAAAAGTTCGCCCTAATTCCTAATGCCCCGAAAAATGAAACAGATTACGACGCATTTGTGAGTGAACTCGAGTTTTTTAAAGATTTTGCCGGCTACCTAGACATTAAGTATTCATATCAGAGTAAGAGCAATTTTGTAGAAATAATTATCGAGGGCAATTACGTGGACTTTGAAGGGAAACCAGCATTTGAAATATATCAAATTTATAAAAAAGAAACATTTTACTTGGATATTGAAAGCAACGAATTATTTAGTGCTGCTGGTTATGATAATGAAATAAAGCTTAAATATTTCTTTGAACCTAAAGAGTATATTGAGCTATTATCAAAGACATGGGTTCCGAGAATAGAACAAATCAAGAAAAAGTATCCAGATAATATAGAGTACGAGTATGCTTGTGAGGATTGCTCTTCGTCAAATGCATCTTTACATTCATTTGGATATGAATATGAAATTAGGGAAGATAGCTTATATTTTTCCCTAAACAGCGTAGCATACTTTAGAGACTTCTGTTATCGAAATTTTTGTTCCCCACAATTGAAAGTAGCATGTCCGATAGAAAGTATAACTCAATTATTCAAAAAAGATTTTGATACACTGAAATACGGTCAGCTTGACAGGTTATCAAAAATAGTATTCTATAAAAATCGCCTCGAAAACGACTTGGGAGAGACAAGAATAATTTCAGGAAAAATTGACGGCAAATATCCCTTTTTAATGGCTTTAAATATTAAAAAGGGTGAAAATAAAATTAATGGACACTACATGTACACATCAAACCGTAGATTTCTAACCCTAAAAGGCAATTTAATCGGAGATAAGAGCTTTGAATTTATTGAATACCTTAATGATAAGTCAACAGGGAAATTTGAACTGGAGTATAAAGGGGATTTAGTTAGCCAATATGATATAAAGCATTTCAAGTGGCATTCTTCCGATGGAAAGAAGTCCTACAAAGTGAAGGTGGATGACTTTGAGATTTACTAATGTAAAATGAGTGAACACAGCACAACAAGCATTAAAATGAATATGCTAACTGAGCTATTTGAAAGAGCAATCCAAACTGGAAGTTTTAGTGCTTCCAGCAACTAGGTCGCATACTCATTTTAGTTGACCATTGAAAAGCCCCAACAATAGAACCATCGAACCATGATACGATGCTAGAGGATGACATGCGTCCTCGTCGTCAGATTAAAAGGTCGTTCGTCAATAGTTAATCTAGCATTTCCCCGCATTATTTCACATTTTTGCCGCTTCGCGTAATTTTGTTTGCCTGATCTCTACTACGCCTAACCTATGAAAAAACTTCCCCTGCACACCCAAATCATCATCGGACTGGTGCTGGGTCTGGTCTTCGGCATCGCCAGCATCCAGTTTGGCTGGTCGCCCGAGTTCACCACCAAGTACATTAAGCCCTTCGGCACTATCTTCGTCAACTCGCTCAAGATGATTGCCGTGCCCCTGGTGCTGGCCTCGCTCATCGTGGGCATCGCCAACCTGGGCGACATCTCGAAGCTATCGCGCATGGGCGGCAAAACCATCGGGGTGTACCTGGCCACCACCACCATTGCGATCACCATTGGCCTGCTGTGCGTAAACATCATGCAACCGGGCAAGCAACTGCCCCAGGAGACGCGCGATAACCTGATGTCGCTCTACAGCGGCGACGTGGAGAACCGCGAAAACGTGGCGGCCGGGGTGCAAGAAGCCGGGCCTCTGCAGCCATTGGTGGACGTGATTCCAGAGAACGTGTTTCAGGCGTTTGGCGACAACGCAGCCATGCTGCAGGTGGTGTTTGTTGCCCTGATCATTGGCATCGCCCTGCTTAAAATTCCTCGGAAAAAGGGGCAGGTAGTAATCGACTTTTTCGACGGCCTCAACGACGTGATTATCAAGATTGTGGAGTTCATTATGTTGCTGGCTCCTTACGGAGTGTTTGCTTTGATTGCCTCGCTGATCGTGGAGCTGGGCGGCAACGATCCCGACAAGGCCTTCGAGCTGCTGTACGCCCTGGCCTGGTACACCCTAACCGTGCTCATTGGCTTGGCGCTGATGATGTTTGCGGTGTATCCGGCGGCGTTCAAAATATTCACCCGGGTGAAGTATAAAGTCTTTTTTCGGGCCATGCGCCCCGCGCAGTTGCTGGCTTTCAGCACCAGCTCCAGTGCCGCCACCCTGCCGGTGACCATGGAGGTGGTGCAGAACGACCTGAAGGTGTCGGAAGAAGTGACCAGTTTTGTGCTGCCGCTGGGAGCCACCATCAACATGGACGGCACCAGTTTGTACCAAGGCGTGGCCGCGGTGTTCATTGCCCAGGCGCTGGGATTGGGACTGACCATCGGCGACCAATTGATGATTGTGCTCACCGCCCTGTTAGCCTCCATCGGCACCGCCGCGGTGCCCGGGGCGGGCGTGGTGATGCTGGTGATCGTGCTGGAGGCTATCGGCATCCCTACGGCGGGTATTGCCCTCATTCTGGCTCCCGACCGCATCATCGACATGTGCCGCACGGTGGTCAACGTGACGGGTGATGCTGCGGTGGCCATCATCGTGGCAAGCACCGAAGGAGCCCTGCCCGAAGAGAAAATCCGCGAGTCGGTGGTAAGTGCGGGAGAGTAGGGATGTAAACGACCGTTGTAGCGGTAGGTAGTATTTGTGCAGACAGCAGGGGAGTAGAACATTCGGAGATACTCCTGGTTAGTAGCAAAAACATTCACATTTTTTGAGCTATAGGATTATGACCCAACTCGAGATCACCCTTCATTGGATATACGTGGTCATCATGTTTGGCAGCGCCATCGTCTTTTTTGTCTGGAGCCGTGACCCCAAGTACATACCTCCCCACAAATACCTGCTGCACATTTTGATTGTGGTCTGGTCTGGTCTTGCCTATTCAGCCATCGCCCTGGATCAGGGCTATCTGTTCTCTGAAGGGCAAAAAGTAGTCTATGCCCGATATATCGATTGGATCGTATCTACGCCTCTGCTGGTCATGTCTTTGTCGTTTACCGGCATGCTACTGGTAGACAAAGTAGGCTGGTTGAAGGGATCGCTTTTGTTTACTCAGGTAGTCATGATTGCAACCGGATTGGTGGCCGAGCTATCTCCGGAAAGCAAACAATGGTACTGGTATATTATGGGATGTGTCGCCCTGGTGGTCATCCTATATCTGTTTTGGGTGCCTCTGTACCAACTAGCCAAGAGCCAGGGACGTGAGCTGGCAGAGGTGTATAGAAAATCAGCAGTGTTTCTTACCGTCCAATGGATTCTCTATCCGTTGGTGTGGCTGATTGGTACGATGGGACTGGGCATCATAGATAGCGCACTTACAACTGTGCTCTATATCGTTTTGCCAATCGTATCGAAAGCAGGATTTGGGTTCTATAACCTAAGTCTGCTGCGCAATATGAAAGACAAACAAGAGCTCAAACATAATCCTGCTTAGTAGTCGTCAAGTCGTCAGCGAAATAGACTGTAATGCAAATGTTGCCAGTACAAACAAAAATAACGATCACTCCGGCTAAGCCTCAGTACCTCCAACTCGTCAGATCTGCTCCCTCGGGAGCTGACGCTTTGATTCTTTCTAAGATCTTCGGCACGTACATGGTGTTGTAACGCAGGCGCGAAATCGCGTTGGGCAGCGTAGGGTCGCCGTTCCAGCAGTGTTCGTCGCCGTCGCCGTAGGCCACCTCGCCGTTGTAGTCAGTCTTCTCCAGAAAGTCTTCCATCAGCATCACCGCGTTGTTCAAATAGTAATTGTCCATGTCGCCGCAGTAGATATGAATCTTGCCCTGCAACTTGGGCCCCAGCTTGTCCCAGTCGCGCTCCAGGATGTGGCGCAGGTCGTAGTGTTCTTTCCAGTAACCGGCCACGTCCCGATCAATGGTGCCGGTGAGCTTGTCCCAGATGGGTTTGGGGTAGCCGTCGTCGCCCACGGGAGAATAAGTGGCCTGCCAGATGTCCCACTGCTGCCCCGAGCGGCCCCGGCTGCCCAGCACCCGCTCGCGGTAGTTCATATCCTGTAGCGTAGCACTCACGTGCCCCAGATAATCGCGGTGGCCCGGGCGCAACGTTTTCTTGAACGGACTGGCCAAATAATACGCATTGGAGTCCTCGTAGATGTTCACCGTGGTGTAGGCCCGAAAGTCGATCGGGTCGGGACAGGCCGCGAAGCAGGCGTTGTACTCGTCGGGATACATCACTTGCACGGCCAGGGCCTCCCAGCCGCCGGTGGAGCCGCCGTAGAGGAAGCGCGCCCAGCCCTCGCCAATGCCCCGAAATTGTTCTTCGATGTAGGGAATCAACTCGTGGGTGATGGCGTCGCCATAGGGCCCTTGGTTGGCCGAGTTCACGGCGTACGAATCGTCGTAGTAGGGCGTAGGGTGCTGAATCTCGATGATCAACATGCGGGGAAAGTCGGGCCCGGTCCAGGTTTTGTAAAAGTCGTAGGCTTCCTGCTGCTCAATGATGTTGTAGCCCTCCAGATCGAAGCGTTCGCTGTACTCCGGTTTCAGATCGGGATCGGGCGGGGTGGTGCGGAAGCCATCGAAGTCGCTGGGGTAGTGCCCGTGGAAGATGTTGAGCGGATAACGCGCTTCGGGGTGCTCATCGAAACCCTCGGGCAGCAGCACGTGCGCGCCCAAATACATGGGCCGACCCCAGAATTCACTGAGCAACTTGCTCTGAATGCGGACGTGCTTCACGTACTTTGTGTCCTCGGGTTCTTCGATGGGCGGAATCTTCTGATCTAACGTCAGCGAGATGGCCTGCGGCTGCGCCGGATCAATGGTTACCTGCTTCGGAGTGCTGTACAAATTGCCCGGCGAGCGGTTCCACTGCTGCCCTTCACCCTGGTCCATCGGCAGCTTCACGGTGTGGCCGCTGGCCAGATTGAACGTCTCGTACTTGTGCAGTAGCGCCTGTACGTAATAGTCGCCCGGCGGAATGTCAGCAATGCTGCGCAGCGGGTAGCCAAACACCGTGTCGGTGAACACCGCCGCTTGTCCGGGCGACCAATCTTCCACATCGATGCCGAAACCCAACTGCGTATCCGGCCCGTCGCTAAGCTGAAAGCGGGGTTCGTCTTCGTTGTTGTTCGAAATGAGCAAGATAAGCCGACCGTCGAGGGCGGTGTCGCCTACGGTGGAAGGCAGCGATACCTCAAAGGTAAGGGCCGACTGACTACGGGCCGTGCTTAGGGTCAGACCCATAATAAGAAGAAGGATGGGTGGTTTCATTGGATACGGGGTTTGGCGAGTAACTTCGTAAATTTTGTTACTTAAAACCATAAACTTCGTACATTAATCCGAAACCTACCGAACTATGATCCTCGCTGCCGTCACTGAAATTCCCGTACTCACGGACATTGCCATCTTGTTTGCCGTAGCCGTGGTGGTGGTGATGCTGTGCAACCTACTCAAAATCCCCTACATCATCGGCTACTTGCTCACCGGCATTCTGGTTGGGCCCAGCACCTTCGATCTGCTGAGCAATACCCACGACGTGGAGGTGTTCGCCGAGATCGGCGTGATTTTGCTTTTGTTCACCGTGGGGTTGGAGTTTTCGTTCAGCAACTTGATGAAAATCAAGCGCTACGTGCTGCTGGGCGGTTTACTTCAAGTATTGTTTACCATCGGCATCACCGCGTTTTTGATGGTGGTGATGGGACGCGGGGCCCCTGAAGCGGCTTTTTGGGGATTCGTAACGGCCCTGAGCAGCACGGCCATCGTGATCAAGCTGCTGCAGGATCGGATGGAGATCAACACGCCTCAGGGCAAAGCCGTGCTGGCCATGCTGCTCTTTCAGGACATTGCCGTGGTGCCACTCATTTTGTTCACGCCCATCATCGCGGGCAAAAGCGACGGCGGTTTCCTGGAGATACTGATGCTGATCGGCAAGCTGGCTGCCATTGCCCTGGTGGCGGTGGTGTTGGCCAAGTACGTTATTCCCCGTTTCTTCAAAGAGGTGATGCGAGCCCGCAACCAGGAGGTGTTCCTGATCGCTACCATCCTGGTGGTGTTGTGCGTGACGCTGCTCACCCAGCAGATGGGCTTGTCACTGGCTCTGGGAGCTTTCATTGCGGGCATCATCATCGCCGAAACCGATTACAACCACTTGGCTATCTCCTGCATCCTGCCGTTCCGCTACGTGTTCATCAGTTTCTTCTTTATCTCGATGGGCATGCTGCTTGACTTTCGTATCTTTCTGAGCGAACCGGGAGCGATTGCTTTCTGGTTTGGGTTTATCGTGCTGGTAAAAATCGCCGGGGGCTTCTTGGCCGCCCGGGTGTTGCCCCTTCCGCCAAGAACCGCCCTGATGGTAGGACTAAGCCTGGCCCAGATCGGCGAATTCTCGTTTATCCTAGCCCAGAGTGGTTTGAGTTATGAGCTCATCGATCAGAACAGCTACCAGGTTTTTCTGGCCGTATCCATTCTGACGATGGCGGCGGCTCCTTTCATGATTGCCAATGCGGCCCGCATTGCCGAAGTACTTCCCCTCAAACGAGTTGCCCAATGAACCAACCTATCCTGTACGGAGCCGATTGGTGCCTGAAGACCAGCGGCTTTAAGAACTATTTGCAACGCGAGTGGGTCGATTTCACCTACCGCAACGTGGAAGAAGACGAAGCAGCGGCCCAGCGGGTGCGCGATCAGTACGACGGCAAACTTAAGTTTCCGGTGCTGGAAATTGGCGATGTGTGGTTGAAGAACCCGGGGATGGGCGAACTTCGAGCGGTGCTGAAGGCGCAGGGGTTGGTTTAGCAGGGTAATGAGATAGGAAATTGGACGGCCGAATTAGCAAGTAGTTTGACAAAAAATGAGAAAGGAAAAAGCATTGTTTCTGATTTTAACTTTAGCTTCGTTGTGGGGGTGTGATAAGAACACAAATACGAACGAAGCAATTATGACCATCGAGAGAATAAACTGACGAAAAGCGAAAAGTTGGATGAGGCAAACCACTTAGATAAATCTTCGTTCAAAGCAGGAACTATAAGTTTTGAAGTAAGCAATTATGCAGATTCTGTCATGACCAAAAAATTGAAAAAGATAGATTGGGACGGATGCCAGCAATGACAGAGTGTTAAGCTGTTTATTGACGCCTACTAAAATAAAAATCGTTATATTTACTAGAAAAGAAAATTATGGTAACCGTACTTAAGCCTGGGAGTGATGAAAAAGCTATTAAATCAGTGTGGAAACAACTCCAAGAAGAACCTGCTCGTAAGAAATTAGATGCTCACAAGTACTGTGGGATAGTTAAATTTGAAGAAGACGGATTAACCCTGCAAAAACGTTGGCGCGATGAATGGGAGTAGGGTTCTGACAGATACGAACATTGTCATCTATCTATTAAAGGTTATTCTGATAAATTTCTATTAACATCCTCGCGCAGATTCTCTGAAGTGGTTCCACCGTGGACGCGGCGCCACCGCGGCTGTGCGGGCTACATATGCGGACCCAACGTGGGCCGCTCTGTCCGCCCCGTTGGGTTAGAAACCCACTTACAATTAGGCACAGGCTAGGCGCCCCCGGCTAGGCGCCCCCGGCTAGGCGCCCCCGGCTGAAAGCCCTGCGCCAGCATTACTTGTAATAAAAAATCAGAATAACCTTTAACGAATTACAGTTAGTTTACTACGAAAAATAGCACCTATTAAGCACTGCGCTTGGCAGAAACGGTTTTCATAAACGTGATGGGCACGAAGGTCTCAGTGGGGGCTCCGATGTAGTAGAGTCGCCACTGCGGATCGTAGCTGGCCAGAATTTCGCGGATGCACTCGGCGCGGTTGTGACGAGCCGGGCAGTCGCGCCAGTAGAACACCTCCACGCGGTAGTTTTGCTGCTGTAAGATTCCGTTGACGCGGATGTCTACTTCAATGTCTTGGTGGCCGCTGGCCGAAGGAAGGGGTATAGCAATGGAGCCCATACGGATAAATTTAGGGGTGGACACATGATTTGAGTGATAATACGTGATTGCCAGCAACTTAATCGCATTTTTTCGGCAAATTATTAGTCAAATCCTCCGAATGTCCGATGGCGCACGCTTCGACCAGCGAACCCGTTCGGTATCGACCACTGCGGACACCGTTCGGTCGCCGCTTGTAAGATATTGGTAAGATTCTACGATTTTTTCTTAACTTTAGGGGACAAGCTAACCTTGGAGGCGTTTTTACCTCCGCACGAAGGATTTTTTTATGAGAAACGATGCGCTGTGGACGTTGCTCCTGCTCAGTTGGATGACGGGCGCCACCTACTACTACGTCTGCCACATTCGGAAGCACTGCT
The DNA here is from genome assembly GCA_965217305.1 of Cyclobacteriaceae bacterium. Classification (GTDB taxonomy): domain Bacteria; phylum Bacteroidota; class Bacteroidia; order Cytophagales; family Cyclobacteriaceae; genus Tunicatimonas. The sequence goes on along the minus strand of CBDCHN010000011.1, from coordinate 187,129 downwards.
GCGGGGGGTGTGAAAGCATCAGCGACATGTCGATGGCCGAACTCACCGCCACCCCGTCGGCCGCGCTGCGGGTGCAGGGCGCGGAGGAAACCATCGCCAGTGACCAGGGGATTCGCTTCGCCCGCAACCAAAGCGCGCCGGTGGTGGCCGCCCTAGCCGACTCGGCGCTGCACCAGCTCACCGACTATCTGCAAGCGCGCCCCGAACAACTGCTGCACATCACCGGCTGGTACGACAACTCCGAAAAAAATAACAGCCTGCTCGCCAGTCTGGGGCGGGCCCGGGCCGAAGCGGTGAAGCAGCGGTTGGTGGACCTGGGCGTGTCCGACGCGCGCGTAGGCACCGGCGAGCGCTCGAGCATCGACTTATTATTCGGCGGAGACACGCTGTTCAACGGCCTCACCCTGCGGGTGGTAAGCGACCTTCCTCCCGAAAGCTTGGCAGCCCGCCCCGACAGCCTAAAAATGCTGGAAGCGCGCTTGCGGGGCACCGCGCAGCGCGTCTACTTCGAGACCGGGGCCACCACCCTGACGATGACCGACTCGCTGACCCGCTACCTGGAGGATCTCCGACAGTATCTGGCGGCCTATCCCCGGCGGTCGATTGTGCTCACCGGCCACACCGACAACGTAGGGAGCGCGGCCAAAAACGTGACCTACGGCCAAGAGCGGGCCGATTTCACCAAAACCAAGCTAAGCGAGTTAGGGATTCGGCCGGAGCAGATCAAGACCCGCTCGGAAGGTGAATTGCGCCCTATTGCCAGCAATCAAACGTCGGAGGGAAGAAGCAAAAACCGACGCGTAGAAATTACCATTGAATAGAGGCCGGACCGGGTTATTCCGGCTAGTCGCTGAACTAACCATCACCGATACCTATGTACTTATTAGCGGATTTGATTTTTATTGTGGTTGCCCTGCTGGGGGCGGCCTTCCTGGGCTTCATTCTGGGGCGAAGGTCGCTGCGACGGCGCTTCGCGCGGGTGCAAACCCAGGAGCAGGAGCAAGAACAGGCCCTCACCGAAGCGCTGGCCCAGCTCAAACGCAGCAAAGACCGGCGCACGGCCCTGCAGCGCGAACTTTCTGAGGTGCGCACCCACTTATCCGCCTCCGCCATCGACGCGCCCCGCGCCGCCCGCGCTACCGCCGCCGTAGCGGAAATAGGGGCGACCACTACCTCCGCTGGACAAGGGGGCAGGCGTAGTGCGCGTTCGGCACCTCCCCGCCCCGCTGCTGCGTTGCCTCGTTCGTCCCAACCCGCCGCCAGCAAACCCGCTTCCAAGCAGGAGGAGGCGCTCACCCGGGTGCGTGCTCGGGCAGAAAAACTTGATCTGGGTCACTTAGGCACCGCTGAGGCCCGCCAGCGCGACGACCTCAAGCAAATCGATGGCATTGGCATCTTCACCGAAAAGAAACTTAATGCGCTGGGCATTTATACCATCAGGCAGATCGCCAACTTTCGGCCCGAAGACGAGCGAAGAATTAACTTAGTTATTGAGTTGCCCCCGGGGCGCATCGCCCGCGAGCAGTGGGTCGCCCAGGCGCAGCGCTTGGCTGGATAGGAGTTTTAGAGAAGCGTGAACTTACCGTTGTGCAAAGGGCCGCCAATTAATAATTGTGCTCCAACTATATCCATTTGGCCGAAATACAGAAAGCCTCAGTTCCGCTGAGGCTTTCGTACAACATTAGGCATGAGTCACCTACTGTATTATGAGTCTTTGAATTTTCTCACCTTGATCAGTTTTCATTCTGCACAAATAGACACCCGGAGCAATTTTTCTTTCTTCTTGCAAATCAATCTGAACTCGGTGCTCTCCTGGTGTATAAAACTGATTGTTTATGACCTTAACCACCTCTCTACCTGACATATCCATAACGGAGACTGATACATAGCCGAAGGTGACTAAACCGTACTCGAAACTGACGAGTCCGTTCGAAGGATTAGGAAACACGCTGAAAGAGCTATTATCAATGTTTTCTTCAATTGGTAACTCTTTTTCGTAACCGGCTACTTCTGTTCTTAGGTATTGGGTAGTTCTATTCTTATAGTCAGTGCTATTGCAGACTGCGCTTACACCTGAAGCATACTGAGTACTCCTAGTACAAGATCCTGAAAGGGTACCTGCCCGAGCGGGATATCTTGCCGAGAACACTGCTTCATTTAATGTGCTGCCCATAGTTTTGTCGAATGTGACTACAACTCTAAGGTATACACTGCCAATTTTATCAAATCGTACTTCAGTAAGCGTGACAGGAGGTGAAGAAGAAGAGCAATCGTATGCTACATAAGGAGTCCGCTGACCTCCACCACCGACCACTTCGAGAGCAACCGAAATTGTATAATTGCTCGTGCTTGGATAAGCGGCAGAATTTACGGCAAACTTAAGGTCTCTGTTAAGGGTTATATTTATGTTTTTATATGTACACCCTGAGAATCCCGAATATTCTGGCGGGCATACGTTTACCGAACCCCTCCCATCGGTTACCGTGAACGTAGGAGGCTCGAGCAAAGCAAAAACTCCCAACGTATTGCGCCACTGCACCAGCGTGTTAGGTATCAGGTTGACGGCAGCATTGGGTACATCCATAAAAATAGATTTCTGAGGATCAGTAGTTGTTATTTTTCCAGCTCCTTCAAGGCCAATTTTATAGGCGACTGGCATATTTGTAGTCTTTTTATCTGAGAAAAGTCCGACAAAGGCCTGTGCCGCCCCCATAATACTACCAAGCCCAGGAACAAAGCTTAAGAGATTCCATTGATTGGCGGTTGCCTCACTAATCTTCTTAGCTTTCATCATACTCTTAAGACCGCTCGACGCACTTTTGTATATATCGGCAGTAGACTTTACTTTGCCAGCGATATCGCCGAAAACCAAGTTTCCACTACCTTCTCTTCCCAGTACGTCTTTAGGAACCGATTCTCCATCCACCTTAAAGGTTAAGGTTGATTCAGAAACAAGATCAACGGAGAACTGAAGAGCAGCTTCTGGAACCTTACAACTGCAAGGATCATAGTTCATTACGAAATCAGCGTGAAGCCAATAGGGTAGGTCATAGGCGTAGGTGTTGCCCACTTTCACCGGTGCAACATTATTGTTGAAATGTCTGGTAGATTGTATATGCCCCGTCTCATCATGAAAGCCCAAGATGGCAGTTCTTTTTCTTCCCTTCGCATATCCAAGCGAAATGGCTGCTTTGTTATAACCCGCCACCGTCTCGGTAATCGCTACGAATATCCGTAGTATTCCTGCGTAGCGGTTGTATAATATGAAATAGGGGTGATTGATGAATCTTCCGGGCGCCCCGAAATCTCTTTGGATTAGAATCCAACCCTGATTTGGCTCGTAGTTCTTGGGATTTTCGTATCGGAAAGCCGATACGTTCTCATTAGTATTGGTGTCAAACCACGGGGACTTCTTCTTTACCACCCCACCCAGGCTGGAATACCTTGCACCGTATAGATAAAACGTGTAATCAGTACTACCCCGCCAATCCCAGCCGGTGGTTGAGGTAGCTTGTGCCTCGCATAAATGCTGACTGTAGCCGTTTATATACCCAAAAAGACACACCAGTAACAATAAGGAAGTCGATAATCCTTTCATAGCATGAAGATTTAGAAGTGGGAAAATAAATTTATTTAGAAATTCGGTTACCTATAAATTGATCAGTTTTAAACTCATTCGTACCGGCTACACGGTATTCGTATTCTACGGTCAGTGTATCTCTGGTTGGATTTACCTTACCGTACCCCTCAATTTCTTGACAGTTGGTGGGAGTGTTGGCAATAGATTTTACGTAAAAATTGCTGTAAGAAGCCATTTCAATAGAAGGGATAAGCGCGTTCCGATCAATATTCTCTCCCCCGCATCCCTCGGTGAGATTGTGTACGTGTAACCAATACTGAGAGTCTACATATGGCCGATTAGGCGGACCAAAATCAACAATTGTCACATCAAATATCCGCTCAGGGTCGCTGCTATTGTAACCTCTGAATGTCCCTTCAAAAGCGTAGGGCTGGTGGTCCTCGGAGAGAATCTGCACGATCTTCTTAAAAACTAGTGCTGTATCCTGGGGAAAAACCCCATTCGATCTAGGCCAAACGGTTAGCTCTATATCAAGCTTGCCTATATCAGCCGCGTTAAATGTTAGGTTGAATCTATCGCTGGTGAATCGGCGAGGGTCATTCCCTATCCGCCAAGCAACGGAATCGTAATCAACCTTTCTGCCTAGAACAGAGAACACAATATCAGCCTGACTTCGCGAGGGGATCAGAAAAGTGTCTTCTACAAAAAAACTGTCTTCTACCCAGGTTAATGTTCCAATATCAAAACTCGGGAAGTACGGTTGAGGAGCAACGTCGTCATCCTGACTACATGACACTCCTAGAATAATTAGCAAAAACAGAGGGAAGTAATACGGCTTCATATTATACAGCAATTAGGTTGTAAGGTCTACTGCAACACCGCGCTTCAATAGTGAATTAAATGTAGACTTTTTACCAAAAAAACAATCTGCCTATGGTGACCATAGCTATATGGCATGTAATAAATTATACGAAAAAGAACAAATAATCTGAGCGATATGTCACTAAATCAAGTGTGATAGCACTATTACATTAATGCAATGATGTATTTTATACGCTCGATCATTGCCAGATAAAAATTAAAGGTCGTTTTTTCGCGAATGCGAAGTATGTATTTTAATAAATCAAGTAATAAAAATAGCTATTAGAAAATATTATTTCTTTTAAGTATACTTTTTATTGGATATGTGTAATTTTTATATGAATCTGTGTTTAGGTGACATATCGCTTCTGTATTGTCATCTATTTGCTATAGCGAATCATCCAACATCCAATATCTAGCCAACAAGAAAGTCATCCACCCTCACATCAAAACGTCGTTCACGGGTTCTATTTTCTTCGGCAAGTCGGTTTCGTCCAGCATCTCGCGCAGGTCGATCTCGATGGTGCGGCACAGGGCCGTCATGGGCACGTCGTTCACGTAGTTCTCGAACGGGTCCTCGCTGTTGTCTCCCACAATCTCGATGGTGGTGAATATCCAGGAGATAAGAATGGAAAAGGGTACGGTGAACCATACGTAGGAGCTTGATCCCAACTTGTCGAATTCGCTCACCAGTCCGAAAGGCAGCAGCAGCACAAAGATCCAGATAAACACGGTGCTAAAGTAAGCATACTGCCGGGGAAACGGGGTGTTCTTAATGCGCTCACACTTGCCCTGCAGGTTGTAAAGCTCCTCCAGCGTCTGCATCATGTCAATCATCCGGAAGTTTTCCACCAGTCCTTCTTGCTCCAGGCGGCGCAACTGCTGACCCTGGTTCTTGACCAGGTGCGTAGCCGTATTCGCCTTAACCATCACCTCGTCAAACTCATCGTCGCTCAAAAAAGCTCCGATCTGGCTGGTGCACTCCCGGTCCTGCTGCAACTGAAAGTCCGGAATGTAGCTCAGGTTATCACGGTCGAGCATGGTCGTTTTGCGCAACTGAATGCGCAGTGCGTTGATCCAGGCAATGTGCCGGTAAATGAGTTCGTGGTGCAACTGGTGCAGAGCCTTCTCTGACCTCGGATCAGCGGCGTGCTGGTTGTGCACGTAGACGAGCACCTGGTTGGCCCACGTGCGGCTGTAGTTCACCACGCCGCCCCAAATTTTGCGCCCTTCCCAAAAACGGTCGTACGACTGGCTGTTTTTGAAGCCCACGTAGAAGGCCACGGCAATGCCGATGGTGCTCAAAGGGGCGAAGGGGATGCCGATGTTGATTCCGGAGGTTTTAAGACCCAGGTAGGCGGCGGTGACCAGCAGCGACCACAGGGTGAACCGAAGCAGGTTGCGCCAGGCAAAGCGCAGAATAATTCCAAAGCGAATGTGTCGTCGTACGTACATAGGAAGAAAGGTGGTTAGTGCGAAGGAAACTAGTGCCGGGAGCAACAACGTGCCCTCAAGGTAACCACTCGCCCGAAGATCGCCAAGTTCTGGAATATTTCCGGGCGCACATTTGTATCCTAGCGGATAAGCTTTTTTCTTCGCGGGGTGATAAAACGCCTTGGTATTGGTCTGATAATCAGTTGGCTCGCCGCGTGCAGCGTCAACCTGAACCCACCGAACGAATCCCGCTCGGTAGAACAGCTGGATTCGCTTCAGACCACTTACTACGCCCTCACCGACAGCGTGAACCAAGCATGGCGGTTGCTACGGCAGGATGACGTTCAGAAGAACGTGCACCTCCAGCAGTTACTGCTGGCCATGCGTCGCAGCGAGCAGTACGCTTCCGATACGCTAGACACGCTAGGCCAACGCATCAGGCAACTCCTCGACCTGAACTATGACGTGGTGACCGCCGACAACCAGCAGGAGGTGCAACGCTACGACAGCGCTACCGTGCGCACCAGCGAGGCGGTGGTGCAATACGCCGAGAGCGATGAGAACTATTTGAACAACCCGACGTTAGTCTATCTCATCGATAAGGTTCTGGCGGCCAACCGCAGTATGACACTCTACCGGCTGCACTACGACCGGTGGAGCCGGGCGTTCAACGCGTTTTTAGATACCAACCACGACTTCATCGCCACCCTAGACAGCAGCGCCCTGAGGCAGCGACAGTTTCTGTTCCGATTTGTCAACGATCGTCCTGACCGCGATTCTCTATGAAGATCAACACCTCTGAATTTGTGCAGAGCAGCCCGCACTATCAGCAGTGCCCCGACACCCAGTTGCCGGAGTTTGCGTTTATCGGGCGCTCTAACGTGGGCAAGTCGTCGCTGATCAATATGCTGACGGGTCGGAAAAAGCTGGCGAAAACGTCGGCCACACCTGGCAAAACGCAGTTGATCAACCACTTTCTGGTGAATCAGCAGTGGCATTTGGTAGATTTGCCGGGCTACGGCTGGGCGCAGGTGAGCAAAACCAAACGCCACGGCTGGAGCCAGATGATCGAAAGCTACTTGTTACAGCGTCGCCAACTGGTGAACCTGTTTGTACTGATTGATTCGCGCCTTCCGCCGCAAAAAATTGATATGGAGTTTATCGACTGGCTGGGAGTGAGTCAGATTCCGTTTGCTATCATTTTCACTAAGGTAGACAAGCAGACGATTAACAAGACGCAACGTTCTATTGCGATTTTTAAACGAGATATGCAGCAAACCTGGGCCGAACTGCCGCCCCTGTTTATGAGTTCGGCGGTAGACCAAACCGGCAAAGAAAACATTCTGGAATACATTGAACAAGTGCTGCAATCCTCTTTAAACTGACCCCGATCTTTTAGAGGAGCGACGCGCATTTCTCTCTTTTTCTTTATATTCGCGCCCTTTAATTATTCTTTTAATTTCTCATTCAACCAGTATGAAGTTTAGCGAGATCGCTTCCATTGCCGGTCGCGGCGGACTCTTTCACGTGCTCAAACCCACCCGCAGCGGGGTGATTGTAGAAACCCTAGATGATCAGCAGAAGAAGTTGGTAGTAAGCGCCAACCAACGGGTTTCTATCCTCCAAGAAGTATCTATTTACACCACTGGTCCTGAAGAATCGGCGCCCTTGGAGGAGGTGATGCGGAAGATTCACACGGAGTTTAACGGGGATCCGGGCGTAGACACCTCCGACGGTGAAGAACTCAAGGCCTTCTTGAAGCACGTGGTGCCTAACTACGACACCACACGGGTGTACGTGTCGGATATGAAGAAGATCGTCAACTGGTACAAGCTGTTGGTGGTGAACGCTCCCGAGGTGCTTACCCAAGGAGCCACGGCTGCCGAAGCTACAGCTACCGAAGAATCACCGGCAGAACCAACCGCCCTAGCGGACAAAACCAGCGAAGCAGCGAACCAGCCGAAGGACGAATCGGATAAGACATAACCCGTCCGTCATTTTATCCGTTTGGCTCGACATAACTTTTGAGATAACTCGGTCACCTGCTATATTTGACCCTCACTTTCTCAGCAATTGCCGGATTCTCTGAACGCTCGTCCGGCTGCTATTTTCAACGAACCAGCTCTACGCATGGAAATGACTAAGTTTAAGCAAATTAGTGCCGTTTTGGAAGGGGGGGTACTCACCGTGTCGCTCAACCGGGTAGACAAGATGAACGCCCTCAACATGGCGACCATTGAAGAGATTGGCAAAGTGATGCAGGAAGTATACGACGAGACGGAGGTGAAGGGCGTGATTATTACCGGCGCAGGTGAGCGGGCGTTTGCCGCGGGTGCTGACATCGCCGAGATTGCGGAACTCAACGAGGTGAACGGACGCAAGTTTGCCGAAATTGGTCAGGAAGTATTTGCTTCTATTGAGAAATGCGATAAGCCGGTGGTGGCGGCGGTGCACGGCTTTGCGCTGGGCGGCGGCTGCGAACTGGCGATGGCCTGCCACCTGCGCGTGGCCGCCAAGAACGCAGTTTTTGGGCAACCCGAAGTGAACCTGGGGCTGATTCCGGGCTTCGGCGGCACCCAGCGACTCACCCAGCTGGTGGGTAGGGGACGCGCCCTGGAACTGATGATGACGGCCGACACGATCTCCGCCCAGCGGGCCTACGAAATCGGACTGGTAAACCAAGTGGTGGAAGATAAAGCCGCCCTGATGGAAGCCAGTCAGCGCCTGATCAAGAAAATTATCTCCAAAGCACCCCTAGCCATTGGCATGATCATCGAAAGCGTGAACGCGGCATCAGATCCTGAGGAAAACGGCTACCAGACCGAAGCCAACAGCTTTGCTTCCTGCTGCAAGTCGCAAGACTTTGCCGAGGGAACGCAGGCCTTCCTAGAGAAACGAGCGGCTCAATTCACGGGGGAGTAATTTGATAGTCCACAGTCCACAGTCCGCAGCGGGCTGTCAACTATCGACCGTCGACTATTGACTCACCCTATGGCACATCCGCTTAAGCAACTGGCCGGACAAACCGCTCTATACGGGGGGAGCACCATCGTAGGGCGCATCCTCACCTACGTGCTGGTTCCGTTGCACACCACCGTGTTTGAAGATACCGCGCAGTATGGCGAAATCACCGAACTGTACACCTACGTAGCCTTCTTCAACATTCTGTATACCTTCGGCATGGAGACGGCCTTTTTCCGGTTTGTCTCCCAAGAAAACGAAACCTCACCCGAGCAGACCTACCGCACCGCATTCACCGCCGTTTTTTTGATTAGCACGCTCAGTTCAGCCCTACTGATTATCAATGCGGATGCTATTGCGGCCTTGCTGGGCTACGCGGGCATCGGCTATATTATCCGGTGGCTGGCCATCATTCTGTGGGTAGACGCTATCGTGGCGATTCCCTTCGCCCGCTTGCGCATCGAGAACCGTCCCCTACGGTTCGCCATCACCAAAATATCGGCGATTGTCCTGACGGTTTTCCTCAACTTTTTTCTGCTGCTGTGGCTTCCTGAACTTCGGCTTTCGTACGCTTGGTTGGAAGTCTTCTACCAATCCGACGTGAGTGTGGGATACGTATTTCTGGCCAATCTTATCGGCAACGCCATCATACCCGTGATGCTGTGGCCCTATCTGAAAGACGTTCGCTTCCGTTTGTCCTGGCGCACCTTCCAACCCATGCTGTGGTACGCTTTTCCGATCTTCATTATGGGCATTGGGGGCATGGTGAACGAAAACATCGAAAAGTTGCTACTCAACGATTTACTGCCGCTTAATTTTTATCCCGACACCACTCCTCAGGAGGCTTTGGGAGCCTACGGTGCCTGCTTTAAACTCACCGTATTTATGACGCTGGCCATTCAGGCATTTCGCTACGCGGGTGAGCCGTTTTTCTTTTCTAACGCCAAAAATCGGGAGTCTCCGGCGCTGTTTGCTCAGATCATGCACTACTTCACGGTGTTTAGCATTCTGATTCTGGTCGGCGTGAGCGTGAATTTGACCCTGATCGGCACCCTGTTTCTACGCAATGAGGACTACTGGACCGCGCTCTACGTAGTGCCCTTTCTACTGGTGGCTAAATTGCTGGCAGGTATTTATATCAACCTCTCAATTTGGTTTAAACTGACCGATAAGACGTACTTTGGTACGGTGATCAGTGTGGTGGGAGCGATCATCACCCTGGGAGGCAACATCCTATTGATTCCGGTGCTGGGTTACCTGGGCAGTGCGCTGGCCAGCATCGGGTGCTACCTGGTGATGTGTTTGGTCTGCTACTACTACGGAAAAAAGTACTATCCGATTCCCTACAACTTTGTCCCGACGCTGGGCTACTTGCTGGTGGGGCTGCTGATCATTTACGGCGCGGCTCAGCTAGAACTAGCCAACGTCTTGCTTGACAACGTGGTTAATGTCGGAATTTCGCTGGCCTTTGCGGCCGCGATATTCTTTATTGAGAAAAACCAGATTCAGCAACAACGAAAAAACGTACCGAACTAATGCTATCCGTAAAAATCATCAACCAATCGGAAAATCCGCTGCCGCACTACCAAACCGAAGACGCCGCCGGGATGGACCTGCACGCTCATCTGCCCGCAACCGTAACCCTGCAACCGCTGGAGCGACAGCTAATTCCTACTGGCATCTATATCGAGCTGCCGCCCGGCTACGAAGCGCAGATTCGTCCGCGCAGCGGCTTGGCCTACCGGCACGGCATCACGGTGCTCAACAGCCCCGGCACCATCGACGCCGACTACCGGGGCGAAATCAAGGTGCTGCTCGTTAACCTGTCGAACCAAGCGTTTGCCATTCAACCCGGCGACCGCATTGCCCAGATGGTGGTAGCCGCCCACGAACAAGTTGCCTGGCAAGCAGTAGAAACGCTCGGCGAAACCATCCGCGGCACCGGCGGCTACGGCAGCACCGGAGCTAGAGACAGGAAGCCGTGAACGATCATCAACTGCGCTAATCAACGTCCGAAGTGGCGCTATACTAGAAATGCGCTGGTGACCGAAAGAAAGACCAGTTGATAACGCACACAATCAATCTGAGCATTGTCTCGTTTTACCTACGTATATACCTTTTTTGTACCACCGCTCGCCCCTTTCGGGTCTTTTGTTACTACCTTGTGAAGCGTTTTTGCGCGTACCTTTGTTTAAAAAACAACGATAAATGCTTAAAAACGATCTTTCGGTAAGGCCTATAGTCTATGAAACGAATTATTCACGCAATTTTTGGAATCATCCTACTGCTGTGCGCTTCGGCAGCGATGGCACAAGAAAAATCTACCAAAGCGGAGCGCAAAGAGCGAGAGGCCGCTTTCTACTTCACCGAAGGGGTGAAATATTACATTTTAGACGATATGGAAAAGGCGCTGATGCTCTTTGAAAAAGCCCTGGAGAGCGATGCCGACAACGCCGCCGCCCATTTCAAAATCGCGAGCATCCTGGCTGAGCAGGGGCAACTCGCCGACGCGCTCGGTCACGCCGGCACCGCCGTGCGCATGGCTCCCGACAATAAGTATTACTATTTGACCAAAGCACAAATCCTGACCAAGCAGTCTAATTTTCAGGAAGCCGCGCAGGTCTACGAGCAAATGATCGAAACCGTCGACAACACCAACGACTACTTGTTTGATCTGGCGGCGCTGTACGTATACCAGAAAGACTTCGAGCAAGCACTGGATACCTACCAACGCATTGAACGTCGGTACGGTATCATCCCGGAGGTGGTGCACGCCCGGCAGAAAATCTATCTACAGCAAAATAAGCTCGACCGAGCCATTGAAGAAGGAGTCCGTTTGGTAGACGCCTATCCGGGCGAGGTGTCGCACGTGATGGCGCTGGCCGAAGTGTTGGTGTCTAACAACCGCGATAAAGAAGCCATTCCCTATCTGCAATCGCTGCTGGAAATGGCGCCCAACAATCCTGAGGCACAGTTGATGCTCGCTAAAATTTACCAGAACAGCGGCGACACCATCCAGGCCGAAGAGAACATGCAGGAAGCATTCGCCAATCCGGAACTGAGCCTGCAGCTCAAATTAGACCTGGTGGCCAAGTACATTCAGGAGCTACCCAACAAAACCATCGAGCAACTGTGCGTTTCGCTTACCGACAAAATTATTGAGGCGCATCCTGATGAAGCCGACGCCTACGTGATCAAAGCTGATCTGCTGAACGCCACCGGCCAGGCCGAAGCCGCCCGCGACTACTACCGTACCGCCACGCGCTACGACGAAAGCAACTTTGAGGTTTGGCAGAACCTGATCACCATCGAGTTCCAAAACTTGCAGCAGACCGACAGCGTGATTGAGCACTCCGATGCCGCGCTGGAGCTGTTTCCTAATCAAGGAATTCTCTACTTTTATAACGGTGCGGCCCATGCCGCCGAGAAAAACTACGAAGAAGCGGCCTACGCCCTGGAGCAAGCCCGCGGACTATCCAACAATCCTGAACTCACCCGGTACTGCAACATCTACCTGGGCGACGTGTACAACGGAATGGAAGAGTACGACAAGTCGTCTAAGGCCTACGAAGCGGTGTTGCAGAGCGACCCCACCAACGACTACGTGCTCAACAACTACAGCTACTTTTTGGCCCTGCGCCAGGAGCGACTCGACTACGCGCAGCAACTCTCCACCCGCTTGCTGGAGCTGGATCCGGACAATGCCAACTACCTAGACACCCACGGGTGGGTGCTTTTCGAGTCGGGCGAATACAAACAAGCGCGCAAGTATATCGAAAAGGCCCTCGAAGCAGGAGCTAAAAGCGGCGAAGTGGTAGAACATTACGGCGATGTGTTGTTTAAACTGGGGGAAGTAGACGAGGCGGTGAAGCAATGGCAGAAGGCCAAGGGCATGGACGATACTTCGGAGGTTTTAGACAAGAAAATTGCGGATCGCACCTGGTATGAGTAGATATTTTCGGTTGATTTTTTGGGCAGGACTGTTCGTATTAGTATCGTGCGGAAGAAAAACGGTGAGCACCAGCGGAATTCCGGTAGCGGACGAACTTGCCATTCAGAACCTTGATTTTGATTATCTGACTTCCAGCAGCAAAATTCGCTACCGCAACGACGGCGACAACGTGAGTGCTACTGCCAACATCCGCGTCAAGAAAGATAGTATCATTTGGATTTCGGTCACTCCCGGTTTCGGCATTGAGGCCGCCCGGGGCCTGATCACCCGCGACTCGGTGTCGTTTATCAACCGGCTCGATAAAGAATACAGCACCTACAGCTTCAAGGAACTGAGCGACAAGTTTAATTTTGACATCAGTTATGATTTGCTGCAGGCGGTGTTGGTGGGGGATATGCCGCGTCCCCGCACGGCCAACGATCAGGTGGAGAAACAGACCAATCACTTCTTGGTGCGTCAGCAGGAGGGCCCGCTCACCATCGATAGCTTTGTGGATGCCCGCCTGATGAAGGTAAACCGGGTGGCCGTGGTAGACGAAACCAAGCGCGACAACCAAAGTCGGGGAAAGAATACGCTCAATCTACAGTACGAAGACTTCAAACAAATTAACGACCAGTTGCTTCCCTTCAAAAATGTGGCGTCCTTAGACTATCGGAGCCAAGGTAAGAAACGGCGCACCCAAATTGATATTCAGCACAAAAAAGCGGACATTGTCGATGAAGTGCTGCGGTTTCCTTTTTCCATTCCTAACAACTATGCGCGTAAGTAGGCTCCCGACACTGGTTTGGTTAGGCGTCTGTATGCTATGGTGGCTGCCTCTGCTGTGCACCGGCCAGCAAACCAACGACGATCGCAAACGGCTGGAGCGCGAGAAGAAAGAGAATCTACAAAAGATCAAGGAAGCGCAGCGTATCCTGGGCGAAACTTCGTCGCAGCGAGAAAGCACCCTGGGTCAACTCAACGCCATCAACCAACAGATCGAGGCCCGCGAGTCGCTCATCATTTCCATTACCCAAGAGATCGATATTCTTAACGTCCAAATCGAAGAAGTGAGCAGCGTTATCAGGGCGCTGGAAGAGGACCTGGTCAACCTCAAGAACGAATACGCCTATATGGTGTACGCCGCCAGCAAAAACACGAGCAGTTACGACCGACTCATGTTTATCTTTTCGTCCGGCACCTTCAACCAGCTTTTTGCGCGCGTCAAGTACATGCAGCAGTATTCGCAGGCGCGTAAGAACCAGATAGAGCAAATTCAGAAGGTGAAAGAAACGCTGGTCAACCAGAAAGAGGTGATCGAGGGCAAGCAAATGGAACAGAAGGTGCTGCTGGACCAGCAAACCATTGCCAGCCAGGATTTGCTGGCGCTCAAAACCAAGCAGCGGGTGGTGGTTCGAGAGTTGGGAGAGCGCGCCTCCGAGCTTAAGCGAGAGGTAGAAGTGCGGCGGCGCGAGATCAACAAGTTAGAATCGGTGATTGCCGAACTGATAAAAAATGAACTGAAGAAAGAGCGCAGCCTCCCGTCCACTAGTTCAGAGGCGGTGCTGGCCGCTTCGGCTGAATCGCTGTCTACTTCATTTGCTGAGAATAAAAAACGATTGGGCTGGCCCGTATCCACGGGATTTGTGTCTCAGAAGTTTGGTCCCAATCCGCACCCCGTCATGAAAAACATCATGGTGCCCAACGATGGGGTGGATATTCAAACCAACCGCGACGCCGAAGTGAAGGCGGTCTTCGATGGCGTAGTGAAGATGATTGCCTCTCTGCCCGGTCCGGGAAACAACAAAGCGGTGATTGTGCAGCACGGTGAGTACTTCACCGTTTACTCTCGGCTCAAAGAGGTGGCCGTGAAACAAGGGCAGGCCCTGCGGCTCAACGATGCGGTGGGTTTGGTGTATACCGACGGCAACGGGGTGTCGGCGCTGCAGTTTCAGATCTGGCACAACCAGGAAAAACTGAACCCCGAGACCTGGCTTCAGCGAAAATAGCTGAACTTTTAATCCAATCTACCGCTTATCTTCGTATATTTACCTAGCACACAAGTTGATTATTCATAACAACGCACGATTATGCACATGACATTCGCATTTATTGGTGGATTAGGTGGCTGGGAAGTCCTGGTGATCGTTTTAGTCCTCGTCATATTTTTTGGAGCCAAAAGAATTCCCGAACTTGCCCGCGGCCTAGGCAAAGGCATTCGTGAGTTTAAAGACGCTACCAAAGAAATCAAGGACGAAATTGAAGAAGGCAACCGAACCACCACCAGCAAGTAGTCCTTCCTCCCCCTCTTTTCGATCATTTCAGGATATTCAAGCTCACTTTCAAGCTGGCACGGCCAGTTGTCGACAGGTAGTGCTCCACTACCTCGAGAATATCCGTCGTCACCAACACCTCAACGCTTTCTTGGCCGTCTACGACCAGGAGGCCCTAACGCAAGCTGATCGTATTGATCAAAAGCGGTCTGATGGCACCGCCGGACGATTGGCCGGGATGGTGATTGGTCTGAAAGACGTGCTCTGCTACCAAGATCATCGGGTGCAGGCCGGTAGCCGCATCCTAGATGGTTTTCAGTCTCAGTTTACCGCCACGGCCGTTCAACGAGTTATAGACGAAGACGCTATCATTATTGGTCACCAAAACTGTGACGAGTTTGCGATGGGTTCGTCCACCGAAAACTCAGCCTTCGGTCCCACGCTCAACGCCGCCAATCCCGGGTTTGTGCCCGGTGGTTCATCCGGCGGCTCGGCCGTAGCGGTTCAGGCCAACCTGTGCACCGCCTCGTTGGGGTCTGATACCGGTGGCTCAGTGCGCCAACCGGCGGCTTTTTGTGGAGTAATCGGCCTAAAACCTACCTATTCCCGCATTTCTCGTCACGGCTTGGTGGCCTATGGTTCATCCTTCGATATCATCGGACCCTTCACCCACACCGTCGAGGAGGCGGCCTTGTTGCTAGAGGTAATGGCGGGGGCCGATGACTACGACAGTACCGTATCGCACGAGCCGGTTTCTCCGTACGCGCAGCAACTCCGCTTTGATGCCTCTCAGCCTCTTAAGATAGCGTACTTGCCCGAAACGTTAGGTAATGAAGGGTTGCATCCGGCCGTGAAACAGGCCACCGAACGAGCGCTCGACTTTCTGCGCGCTCAGGGGCATACCGTGGAAGCAGTGCAGTTCCCCCTGCTTAAGTATGTGCTTCCGACTTATTACATTCTAACGATGGCCGAAGCGAGTTCTAACCTCTCGCGCTACGACGGGGTGAAGTTTGGTTACCGCAGTGCGTACCGCAGCAGCTTAGAGGAGATGTACAAAAAGACCCGTACCGAAGCGTTTGGTGAAGAGGTGAAGCGGCGTATTATGCTGGGCACCTTCGTGCTAAGTGCCAACTACTACGACGCCTACTACACCAAAGCGCAGAAGGTGCGACGCATGCTTCAGCGGGCCACCCGTAAGATTCTGGCCGGATACGACTTTATCGTGCTACCCACCACGCCCACTCCCGCCTTTGCCCTGGGCACCCACGCCGACCCGCTGGAAATGTATTTAGCCGATCTGTTTACCGTTCAGGCTTCTATTGCCGGAGTGCCCGCTATTTCTATTCCTAACGGTACTGATGAGCAGGGGCTGCCCATTGGATTGCAAATTATCGGTGACGCCTTTCAGGAATCGCGACTGCTTGCTTTTTCTCAGTACATTTTAGCGCGCAATACGTAGATGCAATTTTTCTCTTTAATATGTCTAATTAATTGCGTAAATTGTATAGTAATTGTATCTATTTAATAGAACAGTCCCGAACAATTTACTTACATACTATGATTTTAAATCGCTCTAGTACTTTTTTCTTTGTTCTCCTCGTCTATTTTCCGGTGATGGCTTTCGCGACCAACGCTTTTCCTGGCGACTCTGTTGAACTGTTTGAGTCTTCCTACTCGTATGATTATGTTCCCGATGCTTCGTACGAACTGATCGAAGATCGGTTGTCTTGCATTAATTCGGAAATGTCGCTCACCTTTAATGAGCGGGTACAGTCGTTCGTTGACTACTTTGCCGTCCGAAACCGTGACTACACCCGTAAGGTAATCAGTCGGAAAAACCTTTATTTTCCCATTTTTGAAAAGTACCTAAAGCAGTATGACATCCCGGATGAGCTAAAGTATCTTTCCATTGTGGAATCAGGTCTCCGCCCCGAGGCACGCTCCCGAGTGGGGGCCGAAGGACTGTGGCAGTTTATGCCCAGCACGGGTCGGATGTACGGTCTTAACCAAAGCTGGTACGTGGACGAACGCCGCGATCCCGAAAAGGCCACCGAGGCGGCCTGCAAGTATCTTAAGCAACTCTACAACATGTTCGACGATTGGGAACTGGCGTTAGCCGCCTACAACACCGGGCCCGGAAACGTGCGCAAGGCCATTCGCCGGTCAGGCTACAAGAAAAACTTTTGGGAGATATACAATTATTTGCCCCGAGAAACCCGCTCGTACGTTCCTCAGTTCGTTGCCGTACTTTATACCCTCGAGTATGCCCCGGAACACAATTTGTTCGCCGACAGCCCCGCCCACGCCTGGGAAACCGATACGGTTTTAATTAGTCAGTTTGTAAGCTTGAAAGAGTTAGCCAATCAACTTAACTTATGCGAGGATGAGTTAACATTGCTCAACCCCGAACTCAAACGCTTGGCAGTGTCCGATGAAACCAAAGCGTATCCCCTGATTATTCCCGCGGACAAGTCAGATTTTTTGGCGGCTAATCGCTCGGCTATCTTAGATTCATCTGGTACGACGACCATTCAGAAAGAGTTTCTTGCTCAGGTTCAGAAAACTAGCGGCAGCACCTACGGACGCAACAAAACAACCTATCGCGTACGCAATGGCGACGTGCTGGGAGTGATTGCCCAACGTCATCGAGTAGGCGTATCTGATCTGCGGCGGTGGAATAACATCCGAGGTAGCCGTATTTACGTCGGACAAAAACTAACTATCTGGACTAAAGGATCGGCTCCTCAGCTGGCATCAGCTACCAATACAAGTCGGGCGGTACCGGCTAGCAAGACGCACTTGGTGCGACCGGGCGACTCGCTGTGGGAAATATCACGCCGCTACGAAGGGGCTAGCGTTGCTAAGATCAAGCAGTGGAACAACCTGAGAAGCAACAGCATCAAGCCCGGCCAAAAACTGATCATCGGCCGCTAGACTAAAATTCAACGCGGTAAGTAAGGATTGGAATAAGCCCCAGTTGATACTGCGTGAGCACTTGGCTCTGCACCGGATCATAGTACTGATAGGCGACGTTTCGCCGGTTGGTAGCGTTCTGCAAATCCAACGACCATACGCTGCTGTAGCGCGGCGTGTCTTTCCGCAAACTCAGCCGTACATCCACCTTAAAGTAGTCCGGCAATTTTTCGGAGAAGGCTCGATTTTCTAAAAATACGGTGGTTTGGGTAGCCACCGACGTCGCTTCATCAATTGGGGTGACCCGGAGTCCGCCCACGTAGGCACTCCGCAGATTGATACCAAATACCTTCTGATTTCCTTTTTTGGTCCAAACAAACTCTTTTCCTCCGGTGACACTCATGGCATAGTTGCCGTTGAAACGCGTATCGCGCTCGATGCCATCGGTCCCCCTATACTTTGACTCATAGAGTGAACCACTAAGGAGAAAGTAATAACTGCCTAATAATTTTTTTTCTACCGAAGCTTCCCATCCGTAGTTGCGCCCGGTGCCTTGGTTGACTAACGGTTCGCGCACGAATCCTTCGAGCACGTTGAGCGCGGAGAAACTGGGGTTGAAAAGACTAATCGGTACGTTGAACAGATGTTGGTAGTATAACTCGGTGCGCAATCGTAGGCTTCCGGTCCACTGATAGTCGTAGGCGGCGGTATACTGATCAGATTTCGTGAAACCCAGGTTTTGATTGTCGGCTAGACTATTCCCGTCAGGTAACGTTCCGGTGCTGAAGTAAACTCCCGGCAGTTGAAGTTGACTGTGCCTTCCGTAGGCCAAAGTGATGTGGCGGGGATGGGATGCTTCCGCCGGGTTGCTCCACCGCAGTGACAAACGAGGTTCTAACGAGTGGCTTCCGTTAAGAGTAAAGTAAGCGAAGTGGAGCCCGGCATTGGCAACCCACTGCGGAGATAAAACAAGTTTTGCGTCCAGGTAGGGGCGAATGAGTTGACTGCTGCCTTCTCCCTGCACCAGCGATTTTGGTTCGATTTCGGCAAAGCCTTCTTGGCTGCTTAGCTGATAGTATACGTTGTCGAGATAAAAACCACCCTGAATAGAGCTGTTGCCCAGCACTTTGCGCGTGAGCGACGAGGTAAGGGATACTCGGTTTTCTTGGTAGCGATCATCAAGCACTCGAACTGACTCGTAGGTATCGTTCACTTGGTCGCTGTGCTGGTTACTAGCCACCGCGGAGGCAGCTACTACGGACTTCAGCAATAATTTATTACCCAACGGAAGGGTATGGGTCAAGCCAACCGCGGCCATGTCGTTGGTGAAAGTAACATCGAAGCGATCTTCCTGGGCTTCCCATACGGTTGAGTCTCGCACCGCTTCAAACACGTTGCTGCCGGTGCCGCCTACGCCAAAAACTGTAAATTCACCGGCTTTATCCGTCGGAAAGGAAAGATTGAAGGATAAGTCCTGAAAAGATATCCGTTCGCCCCCGAAGTCAAGCCCCAACCCATTGGTCAAAATCCCCACGGTAGAGTATCGATAATTGACCAAATACGATCCGTCGTAATCGTCCCGAAAAGGTCCCTCAGCGGCAAATTCCAGCCCAATAAGTCCGGCCTGCGCCGTATACTCCCGCTGTTGGTTATTGCCTTTTCGGAGGCGCATATCCAAGACTCCGCCCACGGCATTGCCAAAGGTAGCGGGAAACGTGCCGCTGTAGAAGCGTGAGTCGTCTAGCACCTGCGCACTGAGAATACTCTGGCTGCCGCCGCTTTGCACCCGGCGGTCGCCGAAGGTGCCAGCGTTAGACAAATGGTTGGGGTTCACAATGTCTACGCCCTCCAGCCGCCACAGCAAGCTGTTGGGCGAGTTGCCTCGCACCGAGATATGGTTGGCCTGGTCGTTCACGCCGACCACTCCGGGAAACGAAGTGACCAGCCGGGCGGGATCAAAAAAGGTGGCCGCGTAGCGCCGAGTTTCCTCTACCGAAAAAGTGCGGCTGCTGATCGGAGAGACAGTCTGGATGCGGGGGAGATGATCAGTCACCACCACTTCGTCGAGATTCTTCGCTACTTGCTCCAGCAATATGTTAAGCACGATTTCTTTGCCGGAGCCCAGCAGCAGGTCAGGATAAGTGAACGCGTCGAAGCCGACCGAACTGGCAACGAGTTGGTAGCGTCCTACCGGAACTTTCTCCAGAGAAAACTGACCCGCCTGATTGGTAACTGAGCCAATCATAGGGTCAGTGCCCTGCAGATACACCGCTACCCCAACGAGGGGCTGATGCGTAGCTTTGTCCTGAACGCTACCTCGAATCGTCTGGGTAATGCTGGTGGGCTGGGCAACAACCTCACCTGAAGTGCTCAATGAGCTAACGGCAAAAGCAAATAGGTAAAAAAGACGCCCCCCGTTCCATTGCATAACTAAAACTTCAGGCCACAAAAAGCTTACGCTTCTACATTTTCCTTTTCTTTTTCCTTTTCAACGTTGGTCAGTTCTATCTCTTCTCCCGACGCGTTATGAAAGTGATAGTCTACTAATCCTAGCGACGAGTCAACCTCTAACTTCACCCACTTATGATACTTCATGTACCACTGCATCTGTCGTGAATAAATTCCTTTGCTGAAGTAAGCGTGAACGAAGGGGTGTAGCGACACCGTTAGGTCTTTTTCGTTCTGCTTCACCAACAAATATTCAAGATGATGCTCAATCTGGTCGGTAACCAACAACGAAGGGGCGATTTTTCCGGTGCCGCCGCAGGTAGGGCAAATTTCGGTAGTGGCAATATTGAGTTCGGGGCGAACGCGCTGGCGCGTGATCTGTAGCAAACCAAACTTGGTGAGCGGCAAAATGGTGTGCTTAGCGCGATCGCTCCGCATCACGTCTTTCATCTTCTGGTAGAGGGCTTTTTTGTTCTCTGCCTTGCGCATGTCAATGAAATCGACCACAATAATGCCACCCATGTCGCGCAGGCGCAACTGTCGGGCCACTTCCTCCGCCGCTTTCATGTTTACACTAAGCGCGGTGGCTTCCTGGTCGGATTCGGAGTTGGACTTGTTGCCACTGTTCACGTCAACCACGTGAAGGGCTTCGGTATGCTCAATGACCAGATATCCTCCGCCCGGAACGCTCACCGATTGGCCAAACAGCGATTTTAACTGCTTCTCGATGCCCAGACTTTCAAAGATTTTGCCCTTACCGTTGTGGTGGCGCACAATCTTTTCCTTTTCCGGGGCAATGGTTCTGATGTAGGCTTTCACCTCTTCGTAGATGTCTTTATCGTCGGTAACGATGCTGTCGAACGACTCGTTGAGCACGTCGCGCAACAGCGAGGAGGCGCGGCTCATCTCGCCGATAATCTTATCGCGGGGCTTAGCATCGCGGAGCTTTTCGATACCGTCTTGCCACAATTTCACGGAGTTGCGCAAATCACGGTCTAGCTCGGCTACTTCTTTGCCTTCGGCTACGGTGCGGATGATGACCCCGAAGTTTTCAGGTTTAATGGAAGATACCAGACGCGACAAACGCTTGCGCTCGTTCTTGTCAGAAATTTTCTTGGAGATGTTAATAACATCGGAGAAAGGCACCAAAATGAGGTATCTTCCTGCCACCGACAATTCACAGGATAGTCGCGGCCCTTTGGTTGAGATAGGTTCTTTAACTACTTGCACCAGCAGTTGCTGATTGCGGCTAAGCACCTGATTGATCTTTCCTAGTTTATCAATATCAGGTTCGCGCTTCACCTTACCGAGCAAGTGCGTATCAATTTTTTTGTTGCGAATTCCTTGGGTGAACTTATTCAAGGATTTGATCTGAGGACCCAGATCCAGGTAGTGTAGAAAAGCATCTTTTTCGTAGCCAATGTCAATGAATGCGGCATTGAGCCCCGGCACTACTTTTTTTACGGTACCCAAATAAATGTCACCAACGGTAAATTTATTCGCTTCCACCTCGTGGTGGAATTCAACAAGACCCTTATCTCTTAATAGGGCAATACGACAACCATCCTGAGTTGAATTGATTACTAATTCATTACTCAAGGGATTATACGTTTAAATATGTTTTCATTCAATTAATACGAAGTAGTGACGTAATGCATTACGTCACTACTTCTTCTTGTGGCGATTCTTTCTTAGGCGTTTTTTTCTTTTGTGGGTAGCGATCTTGTGTCGCTTTCGTTTTTTTCCACAGGGCATAACTATAATATTTTAGGTGAACAATTATGAGCAGCAGCGGTCGAACGGTGACCGACGCTACTATCTAAATTTTACTAAGGTACTCATCGGCATTAGCCAGCACTTCGGGATCATCGCTCAGGGTTTTTACCCGTTCAAACTGCTCTCGGGCCGCTTCCGTAGCACCTGACTCAAAATAGCTAACTCCCAGAAAGAACTGCGCTTGCAAATGCGCGGGGTTCAATCGCACCACGGTCTTGAAACGGTCAACTGCCTTATCGTACTGCTGCGACTGAACAGAAAGTAGCCCTAAGTTATACTGGGCCAGTTCGTTATCCGGTGCTTCTTCTACCACCTCGCGCAGCATCATAATGCCCTTCATCGGTTCGGTGGTCGTCAGAAACGTCATCGCCATCTTTGTTTTCGCGTCCAAATCAGCCGGTCGCTGGGCTAATACGGCTTCTCCGTAGTAGCGCACTTTCTCGCCCAGTGCCCGGGCTTTGCTTTCATCCAACGCCAGGGTGAACGCCTCATAGTATAAATCGAGCGCTTTCTCCTGTCGTTCCTCTCTGGGCTCGGACTGGGCCAACTGCTCGGCGTAGTAAGCGGCACTGTCGTACCAACGGTTGCGGGCGTAGGCCGAAATCAAAGAGTCCGCAAAAGTAGTACTTTTTTCGGTATTTTGATAATTGCGGTAGTTTTCTCGTAGACGCGCAATCTCAGCCTGGTTATCCTGCGATATTTCGGGAAGGTGCGGGGCACCCGCCGATAACTCGGATTCGACGACGGGAGCGCTGTCCTGTCGGGCATCCAGGTTGTTATCCCGCCCTTCGTTGTCAACCACCACCCGGGGAAGAAACCACAACAGCCCTACGACCGCCAGGGCAATTCCTCCCACCAAAAGCTTCTTTCTCAGCATACTAATGACACAACGTCTCGTTCAAGTCAGCAACGCGAGGCAGGTAGAGAAAGTTTAGCGTGCTTCGGTGGCTTTGGGACTATTGCTCTTCTTAATTTTGTCAACAAACACCTTGGAGGGCTTGAAGCTCGGCACAAAGTGCTCTTCAATGACCATCGCGGTGTTTTTGGAGATATTTCGGCCGATCTTTTTGGCTCGTTTCTTATTAACAAAACTCCCAAACCCCCTCACGTAAATGTTTTCCCCCTCAGCCATTGAGTTTTTTACTACGCTGAAAAAAGCCTCTACGGTCGTATAAACGTCTGCTTTATCGATGCCGGTTTTCTCAGCAATCTGCTGAACTACTTCTGCTTTGGTCACGTTGCTTGATGGTTTAGTTTATGCTCGTTGGTTGGGGGTCGTAAATTTAAACCTTAATGCTAAATTAGAAAACAAAAGGAATAAAAACCTCCTTCTAGTAACCATCTGAACGGACGCATTGTCAACTTTTCAACCAAACCCGTCTTCTTTTGCAGAATAGTTTTTTCGCTGAGGAAATTATGCGTTGGTACGCAAAAAACCAGCGGAACTTGCCCTGGCGCCACACCCAAGACCCGTATCTGATCTGGCTCTCTGAGGTGATTTTGCAGCAAACCAGGGTAGCTCAAGGCACGCCTTACTACCAGCGCTTCGCGCGGGTTTTTCCGACCGTGCAGGATTTAGCCGCTGCCGAACAGGAACAAGTCCTTCGGTTGTGGCAGGGGCTAGGCTACTACTCGCGCGCCCGCAACCTGCACCGTTGCGCCCAGGAGGTCGTGAACCGGCACCACGGAGAGTTTCCCCGTACGTACTCGGAACTGCTGAAGCTTCCCGGCGTGGGCACCTATACCGCGGCGGCCATCGCCTCGTTCGCTTCCAACGAAACCGTGCCGGTGGTAGATGGCAACGTGTACCGCGTTCTGAGCCGCGTGTTCGGCATCGGGGACGATATACTGTCTGCCGGGGGACAAAAGAAGTTTCGCCAGCTGGCAGAACGACTCGTGCCCGACGGAAAAGCCAGCGTCTACAATCAGGCCATCATGGAGTTTGGCGCCCTGCAGTGTACTCCCGTTCAGCCGGCTTGTCTGCTGTGCCCGCTCAGCGTGGCCTGTCACGCCTATCAGCACGGACAGCAGCACGCATTGCCCGTGAAAGCCAAAAAAACCAAGGTGCGCGCGCGCTTTCTGCACTACTTCGTCATTCGCCAGGGCGATACGGTGTGGATGAAACGACGAGACGAATCGGGTATATGGGCGGGTCTGTACGATTTTTACCTTGTTGAAACGCCGCAGCCGGTTGCTCTCGAGCAGTTAGATGATCCTCTGCTAGTTTCGTTGCTGCAGCGCGAAAACACCCGCGTGGTAGCATCTTCCCCCTACCAACACTTGCTCACGCATCAGCGGCTGCACGTCACCTTTTATACGATCACGCTAAGCCAGTATCCCGAAAATCTGGCCAATGAATCAAACTGTCTGCAAGCCTATTCCGTTGATGCACTAGAACGGTTGCCCAAACCGGTTTTGATTGACAATTTTTTACAGAAGGAAATTTTTTAGTACATTATGGCAGGAGTTAACAAGGTGATCTTGGTAGGTAACTTGGGTGCCGACCCGGAAGTGCGGCACCTGGAGAGCGGCTCGAAGGTTGCCACCATCAACATTGCCACTTCCGAGAGTTACACCAACAAAAGTGGCGAACGGGTGGAGCAAACCGAATGGCATCGCGTAGAACTTTGGGACCGACTTGCTGAGTTGTGCGAACAGTATTTAAGCAAGGGACGAACGGTGTATATTGAGGGTAAGATTAGAACGAGTACCTACCAGGATAAAGAGGGGGTCACCCGTTACGATAAACGAATTCGCGCCATAAATATGACCTTTGTGGGGGGACGCAATGAAGAAACCGATAGCCAAGTGCCTAGCCAAAGCCAACCGGCTTCGCTTCCGAACTCAGTTAGTAGCATACCGGTGACTTCACCAACCTCCGAAGCCGATGGCCTTCCTTTTTAAGCTAACTAAACCGCACTGCGTTGGAAGTTCCCCCGGATGATCCCTATTTCTCTTTGGCTTGCTTGGTTTCTTTGGTTCCACTGGCTGAAGTGCTGGCCGCTGTCCCCTCGGTCACCTATTTTGCTACCGTTGGGGTAGCACTGCTTCTCCTGTTATTCTGTTCGGCCATGATCTCCGGATCGGAAGTGGCGTTCTTCTCCCTCCCTCCCAAGGACGTAGCCGAGTGCCGAACCAGCACCATAGGTTCTGAATTACAGATCGCTGGGCTTCTGGAGCGACCCAAAATTTTGCTGGCCACCATCCTGATCCTCAACAACCTGGTTAATGTGGCCATCGTAACCCTTTCCACCTACGCCACCTGGCAATACGTAGGGAAAACAACCGAAGGATGGGTCATTGGGGCACTCACCACGGTGATCACGGTTGCCATTCTTTTCTTCGGAGAGATTCTGCCCAAACAGTATGCTATTCACTACTCTTTGCCCTTTGCGCGTCGCATGGCCGGAGTGCTTAAGGTGTTCACCCAGGTGCTGAAACCGGTATCAATCGCCTTGATGTCGATCAGCCGATTGGTAGAAAAGCGGCTCGAGAAAAAGGGATACAACGTGTCAGTAGACGAACTCAACCACGCCCTGGAAATCACCACCCAGCACGACAAGACAGCCACCGAAGAAGAAAAAGGCATTCTTAAGGGAATTGTCAATTTCGGAACCCTATCGGTGAAGCAAATAATGCGTTCGCGTCTGGATATCACGGCCATCGATAGTGAAACCGATTTCCATGCCCTGATGGACATCATCAACAAAACCGGCTACTCGCGTATTCCGATCTATAAGGAGACCATCGACAACATCGAGGGGTTTTTGTACGTCAAAGACCTGCTACCCTATTTGAACAAGGAGGATACTTTTGCCTGGCAAACCCTGCTGCACAAGGGCTTCTTTGTGCCCGAGAGCAAGAAGATTGATGCGCTGCTGCGCGATTTTCAGGAAAAACGGGTGCACATGGCCATCGTCGTGGACGAATACGGAGGTACCGCCGGACTCATCACACTGGAAGATATCATTGAGGAGATCGTGGGTGAAATCAACGATGAGTTTGACGAAAGCGACGTTCGCTTCAATAAGCTGGACGACCACACCTACGTGTTCGAGGGGAAAACCTCGCTCAACGATTTCTGCAAAATCATTGGTGAAGACAGCCTCTTGTTCGAGCAGGTGAAGGGAGAAAGCGAGTCACTCGGTGGGTTGCTGCTCGAGATACATTCTAAACTGCCCCGGGCCGGAGAGAAGGTTTACTACGACAAATATGTGTTCACGGTGGTAGCAGTGGATAGCAAACGCATCAAACGCATTCGAGTGCTGCGGAAGCAGCCGCTTGTGCCCGCCACCCCCCAAGAAAACGCGTCAGTAATTCGCTCAACATGACCCTTTATCACCGGATTTTAGGCGACAAACACCCCGCTGAGTCGGCTATTGTGATTTTACACGGGGTCTTTGGCACGTCCGACAATTGGCAAACCTTTGGTAAAGCCCTGGCCGAGCACCATCGAGTGCTGCTGGTCGACCAGCGCAACCACGGGCAGTCGCCCCACAGTGGCGAATTCAACTATTCCGCAATGGCCGACGATCTCAAAATCTTCGTGGAGGAACAACAACTGCCGCGCCCGGTGGTGCTGGGGCATTCTATGGGCGGAAAAACGGCTATGTTCTTTGCGATTCGGTATCCGGAGCTGCTTGGTAAGCTGATGGTGGTGGATATTGCTCCGCGCGCGTATCCGGTGCATCATCAAACGATACTAGACGCTTTCGCTGCCGTAAAAATAGATAAAATTCAGAGCCGCCAAGAAGCGGAAGAACAGATGATGCCCTGGGTGCCGGAAAAGGGAGTAAGGCAATTTTTGCTCAAGAACCTGCAGCGCACCGACCAGGGCTTTTCTTGGAAGCTGAACCTACCGGTGATCCGGGATAATATCGAGGCAATTGGTGAGGCGGTACCCGAAAGCAAAACTTTTGAGAAACCTACGCTATTTGTGCGCGGCGAAAAATCAGACTACATCCGGAAGAAAGACGAGGCGCTGATTGACCGCTTGTTTCCCCAGGCAACCACCGTAACCATTACCAACGCCGGACACTGGGTGCACGCCGAGCAACCGGAAGCGCTGCTGGAGGTGGTGACTGATTTTTTAGATAAGTAGGCCGAGGAAAAACGCAGCGGCCTATCCAAACCGCCGCACTAAATACAGTATCAAACTAATGATCACACTCAGCAATATGCTGGTGCCCATATGACAGTTACTAGCGCAACGGCCACCTCGGGTCAATTGTTCTTGATCCCATCGATCATTGCCCCGGCCACCGCCGGACAGGTGCTGCCCCCGCAGGTGCTAGAAGTGCTTGGCCGACTCACCTACTTCTTAGCCGAAAACCTGCGTACCAGCCGTCGCTTCATCAGCGCTCTTCAACTAGGCCGCCCCTTGGACCAACTGCACTTCGACGTGCTGGACAAACGCACCGCACCGCAAGAACTTGCTGTTCTAATGGCTCCCCTCCGGCAGGGTAACGACGTAGGTGTTCTATCCGAAGCGGGTTGTCCGGGAGTGGCCGACCCGGGGGCCCTGGCCGTGGCCTACGCCCACCAGCACGGCATCCCGGTGGTGCCGCTGGTGGGGCCATCTTCGTTTTTGCTGGCCCTGATGGCTTCGGGCTTCAGCGGACAATCGTTTGCCTTTCGCGGATACCTACCCATCGACAGGGCGTCCCGACAAAAGGCCATTCGACAACTGGAAAAAGAGGCGCGCCAGCACCGGCAGACGCAAATCTTTATGGAAACTCCCTTCCGAAACGACTCCCTGCTGCGCGACGTGCTTAGCCAGTGCTCGCCCAGTACCCTGGTGTGCGTAGCCAAGGACATCACCGGACCCAACGAATTTATTAAGACCCAAGCGGTGCAATGGTGGCGGCAGCACGTGCCCGCCCTGCACAAAATTCCTGTTGTTTTTCTACTTTCAGCCTCATAAGTAGGTATGCATAAATAATCGGCACTATTTGACTTTAAGGAAAGACTGTTGTATTATCTATTTATGCGATATGTAGAATTAACTCAAAGCGAAAGAGCAACCTTAGAAGAGGGCTACAAGCATCACAATAAGCCTCATGTGCGTCAGCGTTGTCAAGCCTTGCTGCTCAGTGATGAAGGCTGGCAAGTTAAGCAAATTGCCAAGCTACACCACACCCGTAGCCGAACCATTTACACCTGGATGAATCGCTGGCAAGCTATCGGTTTAGCTGGGGTGATGATTCTGCCGGGCCGAGGGGTAAAATCCAAGCTGTCCACTCAGGATCAGGTCATGGTTGAAAAGGTAAAAAAAAAGCGATAAGACACGCTCGGAGTTTGAAGGCAATGGCGCATCAACTCAGCGAGGAGCTTGGTTTTGAAGTGACTCGGCATATGCTGCGGCGTTTTCTAAAGCGATTGGGTTACTCTTGGAAACGCTTTCGTAAGAGTCTCAAAAAAAAGCAGAATCAGCAAGAGTATGAAGAGAAGTTAGCGCAGCTGAAACAGCTTATTGAGCTATATAAGGCCGATTATATCGATTTGCGTTTCGCCGATGAGAGCGGATTCAACCTGGAAGGTTACGTACCCTATGGATGGCAACCCAAAGGGAAGTACATTGAGATTACCCCAGCTAAAACAAAGGGGACACAGATTTTTGGTTTGATGAATACAGACAACCAATTGCAATGCTATGGCTTCAAAGGTAGTATGACCAGTGCGGTAGTGATTGCCTGTCTGGAGGACTTTTCTACCACTATTACTCAACCTACCGTTGTGGTGTTAGATAACGCACCTATTCATCATAGTGAGAAGTTTAAGGCTAAAATACAGGAGTGGAAGCAGCAAGACCTCTACATATTTTTCCTGCCTACTTACAGTCCTCATCTGAATCCTATAGAGATACTTTGGCGGAAGATCAAATACGAGTGGATCGAGTATGAGGATATACAATCGCAACAAAGACTCGATCAGAAACTAGAAGATATCTTACGTGACTTTGGTAAAAAGTATCAGATCAACTTTGAAAACAAACATCAAAAAGTGACGAATATATTCGCTTAGGTACTTAATTATCGACGGATGGATAATTTGAGGTAATTAATTACCTTTGGCGATCTACAAAAAAACCATTTATTGCTATGCCCCATTTATTCACCTCGGAGTCGGTATCGGAAGGACATCCCGATAAGGTAGCCGATCAAATCTCGGACGCTATTCTAGATGCCATGCTCACGCAAGACCCCAACTCACGCGTGGCGTGCGAGACGTTCGTCACCACCGGACTGGTAGTGGTGGGTGGAGAAGTGACCACCAACGCCTACGTCGAAATCCCGGATGTGGTCCGCGAGACCATCCGTCGTATCGGCTACAACAAGGATAACTACATGTTCGAGTCCAACTCTTGCGGAGTGATGGTGACCTTGCACAGTCAGTCACCCGATATTGCGCAGGGCGTGGATGCTTCGGAAGAAAAGGAGCAGGGGGCGGGCGACCAGGGAATGATGTTTGGTTACGCTACCCGAGAAACCGAAGAATTTATGCCGATGGGCTTAGCGTACTCGCACCGTCTGGTTCAAGAACTAGCGCGCATTCGTAAGGAGGAGCCGACCTTGATCGACTACCTGCGTCCGGATGCCAAGGCACAAGTAACCATTGAGTACGATGACCACCGTCAGCCGGTCCGGGTACACACCGTCGTGGTTTCTACCCAGCACGACGAATTTGTGGCCTCGTCGGGCAACGGGGCCGAGGCCAGAACGCGGGCTCAGCAGCAGATGCAAGCGAAGATTCGGGAAGACGTGCTGGAGCACGTTATCCGTAAGGTGATTCCGGCCGATATGCTCAAGGATACTACCTTCCACATCAACCCCACGGGAAACTTTGTGATCGGTGGTCCGCACGGTGATGCGGGTCTCACGGGTCGCAAGATCATCGTTGATACCTACGGCGGCAAAGGTGCCCACGGTGGTGGCGCTTTCTCCGGCAAAGATTCAAGTAAAGTGGACCGAAGTGCCGCCTACGCCGCGCGCCACATTGCTAAAAACCTGGTAGCGGCGGGTGTGGCCGACGAAGTGCTGGTACAAGTGGCCTACGCCATTGGGGTAGCCGAACCCGTTTCGCTTACCGTTGATACCTACGGCACCTCTAAAGTCTCGCAAACCGACGCTGAGATTGCGGGCGTCTTGCAAGAGTTGTTTGATATGCGCCCCCGGGCCATCGTGGAACGATTCGGGTTAAAAAACCCTATCTTTTCGCCAACCGCCGCTTACGGCCACATGGGACGAGAGCCCTACACGGATCAGGTGAAGGTAGATAAAGTGGTGGTAGAAGAAAACGGTGACTCACGCAAAACGGTAACCGAGCGAGAGCCCAAAGAGGTTACTTTCTTCGGCTGGGAGAAGTTGGACTACGTGTCTAAGGTAAAAGAGGCGTTTGGCTTGTAATCGCGGGCTACAGAGCAGCCTGCCAAGCAGTGCTCACTAACGGTAAAGCGGCCAGTGGTTTTAATGGCCTTAAAAAGTGGGCTCCTTTAACGAACAAGTTAAGGGAGCATTTGGTATGATGAGCCTGAAGCCTAGTGTGAAGCAAGCTTCTCCTTATGCTTCTTTAGCTGACGACGTAGGGCGTTTACTGCCGAATCGGCCGCTGCCTCAAACGATTCCGCTTGCTCCTTAGCAAAGAGTTGATTGCCCGGAATATTAAGCTTGATCTCTACAATCTTATTGGCGATAGCTTCGCCGTTCTCCATTTTGAGAAAGACCTCGCCGTCGATAATACGGTCGTAAAAAGTCTCTAGCTTATCCACTTTCCGCTGAATAAAGTCTATCAGCTCGGGAGCCGGGTCCACGTGAACGGTCTGCGTCTGAAGTTTCATCTGTTTATGATTAGTGTTGTAGATCGATTTACTACCTAACCGCAGAACGGGGCAACAGTTTGAGCAAATCAGTAAATTCGTGAAACCTCCGGAAACTACGCCTTAGGATGAGCTCGCTCAAAAGCCTGCTTAAGTTTCTCGGTGGTATTGTGGGTGTATACTTGCGTAGCAGCTAAGCTTGCGTGACCTAGCAAATCTTTAATCGCATTCAGGTCGGCGCCATTATCCAGCAGGTGGGTGGCGAAGGTATGGCGCATCACGTGCGGACTACGCTTGTTGATGGTTGTGTATTGATCCAAGTACTTGCGAACGGTGCGGTACACCATCATCGGATAACAAGGATTTCCCTTGTCAGTCACCAAAAAGAACGGAGCGACCGGCGCGCCGAAGCGGACCTTTTTTTCTGCGGAATACTTCGCCGCTAAGGTCAGCAAACTCTCGTGCAAAGGCACCAAGCGTTCTTTGCTGCCTTTTCCGTCCACTTTAATGGTTTCCCGCGCCAGGTCTACCTGGTTGTGCTGTAGGTTGATCATCTCCGACAGGCGGATGCCCGTTCCGTATAACAACTCCAGCAGTATCCGGTCGCGGTAGCCCGAAAAATCTTCGGTGAATTCGCAGGTGTCCAGAAGCTTGAAAAGATCGTTCTCCTGCACGAAGTGGGGGAGTGGGTACTCGGCTTTGAGTGCCTTTACTTTGTGGGTAGGATTTCTCTTGATGTGCTCGCGCTTGTGCAAAAACTTGTAGAATGAGCGCAGGGTGCTCACCTTTCGGTTGATTGAGCGCGCTTTGTTCTGCTTGTTGGCCAGATCAACGACCCAAGCACGAATTTCCTGATGATCGGCCGAGGCGATGGGCAAGCCCGGGGCGTGGTGCTTCAAAAAAGCGTGAAACTGAAATAGATCGTTTTGGTAAGAAGTGATGGTATACGGACTAGCCCGTTTCTCATAGGTGAGGTATTTTATGAAGGTATCGATCATAAGTGAAGCGATTTTCGCGACCGGAACGCGGCGACTTGCTCACCGCCAATCAGTTGTACCGCTTTAATATACGAACAAACCCATAAAATAACGAAAAACGATACGCTTAGGCGTTGTCTTGCGACTGCATGCGTTGCTTGTAGGCCGCCTTTAGGCGCTGATGCCGGAGGGTCACTGACTTTTTCTCGTAGTGGGTGCGAGAGCGTAGTTCCTTGAGAACACCGGTTTTCTCAAACTTCTTTTTAAAACGCTTTAGCGCTTTGTCAATTGATTCGTTTTCTTTGACGCTTACAACAATCATAAATCGTGGGTTATATTAACGTAGGACAGTATCTTGGACAAGTCCGCAAATTTAGCAAATGCAGCGCGCACTGTCAAGCTACTAAAGATAAAACATCATAATCTTTTATAGTTAACCATAAGTAATAACATTTGCGGACTCACTCTGATCAGATTAACAGCGATCCATTGGTTTAGTTTATTATGTTATTGACAAAGTATACTTTTGTAGGTATAGAAATCGTACCTTTGATTTTTTAGAATATTTTCAACAACAATCAACATTTTATGAAACTAGCGGTAGTAGGCACTGGATACGTAGGATTGGTAACCGGAACCTGTTTTTCCGAAACCGGGAACAGCGTGACCTGCGTGGATATTGACGAAAAGAAGGTAGAAAAGCTTAAAAACGGGGAAATTCCAATTTACGAGCCCGGTTTGGATGCGCTTTTCGAGCGAAACGTGAAGCAAGGGCGCCTTCACTTCACCACTGATCTTAAGGAAGGCATTGCCGGAGCCAGCGTGATTTTTCTGGCGCTACCGACGCCTCCCGGCGAAGATGGATCAGCCGACCTAAAGTATATTCTGAAGGTAGCCGACGATTTAGGGCCCCTGCTAGAAGAATATACCGTAGTCGTTGACAAAAGCACAGTGCCGGTAGGAACTGCCGAGAAAGTACAAAAAAGAATTGCCGCTTCCGCTAAAGTAGATTTTGACGTGGTATCGAACCCCGAATTCTTGCGCGAAGGGGTGGCCGTCGAAGATTTTATGAAGCCCGACCGCGTCGTGATCGGCACGCGCTCACCTAAGGCAAAAGAGAAAATGGAAAAACTTTACGCGCCCCTGGTGCGGCAGGGAAATCCCATTTTGTTCATGGATGAATCCTCGGCCGAACTCACCAAGTACGCCGCTAATTCTTTCCTGGCTACCAAGATCACCTTCATGAACGAGGTGGCTAACCTTTGCGAGCGCCTGGGAGCCGACGTTGATGCCGTGCGCCGGGGCATTGGCACCGATACCCGAATTGGCAAACGCTTTCTGTTTGCGGGCATTGGTTACGGCGGCAGTTGCTTTCCCAAGGACGTGCAGGCTCTGGCCAAATCGGCGGTAGCCGCTGATTATGATTTCCGGATCCTTAATTCGGTGATGGAAATTAACGAAAGTCAGAAAACCCGCTTGATCGCCAAGGCCAAGGAGCACTACGGGGGAGATTTGTCCGGCAAAACTTTCGCCATGTGGGGATTGGCCTTCAAACCCTACACCGACGATATTCGGGAGGCGCCCGCCCTGTATAACATCGATGCGCTGCTGGAAGCCGGAGCAGAAATCAAGGCCTACGATCCGGAAGCCATGAAAAACGTGCGTGCCCAGGTGGGCGACCGCATCGAGTTTTGCGTAGACGAATACCACGCGGCCGAACAAGCCGACGCCATCTTCATCATGACCGAATGGCCCATCTTCCGCACGCCCGACTTCGAGAAACTGTCGTCGGTGCTCAAGGATAAAGTGATCTTCGACGGACGAAACCTCTACGAACCGGAAGCGATGAAGGAGTTGGGATACAGCTACTATAGTATCGGAAGAAAAGACATTCATGCCTAAGAAAAAAATTTTGATTACGGGGGGAGCCGGCTTTCTGGGCTCCCACTTATCCGACCGCTTTCTCAAAGAAGGTTACTACGTGATCGTGATGGACAACCTGATCACCGGTAGCCTCTCCAACATCGAGCACCTGATGCACCGCGATGACTTCCAGTTCTTCCACGGCGACGTGTCTAACTACGTGCACATCCCCGGCGAACTGGACTATATCTTGCACTTTGCTTCCCCGGCCAGCCCGATCGACTACCTGAAAATGCCCATTCAAACCCTGAAGGTGGGTTCGCTGGGCACGCACAACTGCCTGGGACTGGCCCGTGCCAAGAACGCCCGCATCTTGGTGGCATCAACTTCTGAAGTCTACGGCGACCCCGACGTACATCCGCAGCCCGAAAGCTACTGGGGCAACGTGAACCCGATTGGTCCGCGGGGCGTCTACGATGAGGCCAAGCGCTTCCAGGAAGCCATGACGATGGCCTACCACACCTTCCACAATCTGGAAACGCGCATCATTCGTATCTTCAATACCTACGGTCCGCGCATGCGGCTCGACGATGGTCGGGCATTGCCCGCGTTTTTGGGACAGGCCCTGCGGGGCGAAGACCTCACGGTGTTCGGCGACGGCTCGCAAACCCGTTCGTTCTGCTACGTAGACGATTTGGTGGAGGGCATCTACCGCTTGCTGCTTAGCGACTATGCTCAGCCGGTGAACATTGGCAACCCTGACGAAATCTCTATTAAAGATTTTGCCGAAGAGATTATCAAGCTCACCGGCACCGACCAGAAGATTGTCTATAAGCCGTTGCCCAAGGACGATCCGATGCAGCGCAAGCCAGACATCACGCGTGCCAGAGAGATACTAGGCTGGGAGCCCACCGTATCGCGCAGCGAAGGGCTAAAAATCACCTACGAATACTTTAAAAAGCAGATTGATGGTGAGTAAACCGCCATCGCTTCAACTAACGAGATTCGTTGAACTCTTTTCTTTGATAAAACAGTTTTCCTACCCTACTGATATGGTCTATGAGATCGCTATTTTCAATCTTACAAAAAATAGATAAATCTATTTTGTAGGGCAGCAGCAGGTCGTCCAGTTTGTTTTCTATATCAAATTGATCCGCTAGCGCTAACTGTTCACCGCAGAGCGTCAGGTCAATGTCAGAACCAGGACGATAGTTGCCTTTGGCCCGTGATCCGTAGAGAAGTGCTTTTTCTACGTTAGCGTGAAGCGCCAGCACCTGGTTTATTTGGGCCATTTCTTGAGGCAAAAGTCCGTATGTAGAGGCATCTGATAGATTTGACTTATCCATTGCTTCTTTTGGCTTCCATGGTCCGTTGAAATTCTAAGAAAGCGGTATGGTAGCTTTCTAGAATCTTCAGAAATATGTCATTAGCCGTTTCTTCGTTGTAAGTATGAGAGGTCTTGTTACGACTACCAATCATACTCATCCAGGTTTGTCCATCGGCAATTAGTCCGGTGCTGTATGCTTCCCGAGTAGCGTCTTTTGACCCGTATATTTCGGTTGTTCCCCGATTTTTCAGAAAATCTTTCATTACGTTCCAGGCTAGCTCGTGGGTGTATTCAAATCGCTGGATCAACCCTTCGATAATGATATCATCCCCTGCTTCTAACAATTCATCATCAAATTTACCGGCCGAATAATACTCCGCTTTGATGCGTTGAACCGCTTGATCGAGCTTAGCCAATGCCTTGTTGTAATTTGTCAGTCGCTGTTCCCAGCGAATGTCCTGTTCCTTACTCATGCTGTATTCATTATCTAACTTAGTAACTTCACTACGGCTATGCCAACTTTCTTAAATACATCTGAATAGTATTTTCTAACCCATAGTATAGCGCATCGCAGATCAAAGCGTGCCCGACAGAAACCTCTAGCAGTTGCGGCACTCGTTCTTTGAAGAATTTCAGATTATGCAAGTCCAGGTCGTGTCCGGCGTTGATTCCTAGTCCGAGAGTCTGCGCCCGCTCGGCGCTTTTTACGTAAGAAGCTACGGCCGCCTCCCGATCGTCGGAGTAGCCGCGGGCGTACCCTTCGGTGTAGAGCTCAATCCGGTCGGTTTCCACCGCCGCCGCGCCCTCCACCATTCCTTCATCCGGATCTACGAAAATAGAAACCCGCACTCCGGTGGCTTTTAGTTGCTGAATAACGTCTCTGAGAAATTCCTTCTGACCCACCGTGTCCCAGCCCGCATTCGAAGTGAGCGCTTCCGGAGGGTCGGGCACCAACGTGGCCTGAGCCGGTTTTACCTCTGCGACCAAGTCCAAAAACCGCTGATCGGGATAGCCCTCGATGTTGAACTCAGTCGTAACCACCTGCGCTAATTGAACTACGTCGTCACGGCGGATGTGCCGCTCGTCGGGCCGCGGGTGCACCGTGATGCCCTGGGCTCCGAAGCGTTCGGCGTCACGGGCCACCTGTAGCACGTCGGGGTTGTTGCCGCCCCGGGCGTTGCGCAGCGTGGCTATCTTGTTAATATTTACGCTTAGTTTCGTCATTCTCCCGTTTTTCCGTATACTTGAAATTGGATAGTGGTTGCTGAATCGTAGCAGTAGGTTAGAGTGATAGCGTTCTTTCCAGCGAACACCGCCAATATCCGACATCCAACCACCAATGTCAATCTCATGGGCCTAAAGCAACAAATAGAAACGGACATCAAGCAAGCCATGCGGGCCAAGGACCAGGACAGCTTGCGGGCACTGCGTAGTCTCAAATCGATGATTTTGCTGGCCGAAACCGAAAAAGGGGCCGAAGGAGAACTTTCGGAAGAAGCCGAAATGCGTTTGCTCACCAAGGCCGCCAAGCAGCGAAAAGAATCGCTGGAGGTGTTTCAGGAGCAGGGGCGCGACGACCTGGCCGCAAAAGAACAAGCCGAGTGGGAGGTAATCAACCGGTATCTGCCGCAGCCTGTGTCGCAAGAAGAACTCCGGTTAGCTATCGAAAAAATTGTGCAGGAGACCGGCGCCACCGGCATGCAGGATATGGGCAAAGTGATGGGGCAAGCAACCACCACCCTGGCCGGTAAAGCCGACGGAAAAGCAATCTCTACCGTGGTGAAACAGGTGTTAAGCGGCAAGTAGTGAACACCTGGGACCTTGCTTTGCTGATTGTTCTGCTACTGGGAGCCTACCGCGGCTACACCAAAGGAATCTTGATGGAACTGGTGGCCTTGGCCGCGTTTGTGGTGGCCATCGTAGGGGCACTGCAACTAATGTCCTGGGGAGTGGGTTTTTTGTCGGACACCTTGCAAACCGACGGCGCGTGGCTATCGTTACTAGCCTTTATATTGCTGTTTGTGGGGATACTAACCGGGGTTTCTATTGCGGGCAAAATGCTTAAATCAGTAGTGCACCTCACGCCGATTGGGTACTTAGACGGACTGCTGGGAGCCGCCGTGGGAGTGGTTAAGTGGGCATTCGGCATCAGCGTGGTATTCATTGTGCTGGACTACGCCGAAGTTGCGCTTCCCGACACCAACGACAGCGAGTTGTACGGATACGTGCATCCTTTCGCCTATCAGGTGGTTGAGAAATTTAGGGAGTGGTTTCCCGCGCTCGAGAACATCGTCGAGGCTATCCGCCACCTCTTTCGTTCGGCAACTTCTCGGAACGTAACGGGACTATTATGTGTATAAGAGGTGATTTATTCAGTTAACATAACCATCGTGGATTCATGGGTTGGAAAATCAACGAAACAAACGACTACCGCTACATCGACGAAGGTCAGGGAGAGGTGATGCTACTGCTGCACGGACTCTTCGGAGCCATCAGCAATTGGGACGATGTGATTCGCCAGTTCTCCGGCAATTACCGAATCCTTATTCCCATGCTGCCCGTCTACGAAATGCCGGTCCGCAAGGCCGGCCTGGAGGGTCTCAACGCTTTCCTGGAAAAGTTTGTAAACGATATGAATCTTAGCGACATGGTGGTCATGGGCAATTCGCTCGGTGGTCACATCGGCCTGATCTACACCCTGGCCAACCGTGAAAAAGTGAGGCGACTGGTGCTCACCGGCAGCTCGGGCCTGTTCGAGAACAGCATGGGGGGGTCTTTTCCCAAGCGCGGCAGTTACCAATACATCAAAGAACGCGTAGAGTATACCTTTTACGATCCGTCTACCATTACCAAAGAGTATATCGACGAAGTGTTTGAAATTACCACCAGCATCCCAAAGTGTATGTCTATTGTGGCCATTGCCAAATCAGCGCAGCGCAACAATATGGCCGAAGAATTGCATAAGATCAGGGTGCCCACCCTGTTGGTGTGGGGACTAAACGACACCATCACTCCCCCGCTGGTCGGGCACGAGTTTAACCGGCTCATTCCTGACGCCCGCTTGCGGTTCATTGATCGCTGTTGCCACGCGCCCATGATGGAGAACCCCAACCGGTTCAATACGTTGTTAGAAGAGTTTTTACAAGAAGCTACGACTGCATGATTGCTCGAGAATTAATTAATCCGCTCATTCCCGCCCTGCGGGGGCGCGACGATATCGCTAAAGCTACTTCCCTGATGGACGACCTGACGGTGGCGCAACTTCCGGTGGTGGAAGAAACCGACTTCCGAGGCTTCATCACCAGCGATATGCTCTTTGATGATCTGCTTAGCCACACCACCGTAGGCCAGTATCAACTCAAGGCGCAGGATTGCTTCGTAAGACAAGACCAACACTTTTACGAGATAGCCAAGGTGCTCTCTGATTGCGACCAAACCATGGTGGTGGTGATCGACGACCAGGGCGAGTTTATGGGAGTGATTGACGTGGCCACCCTGATGGCTTCGTTCTCGAAAAACGCCGCCGTTCAGTCGCCCGGCGGTATCATCGAACTGGTGGTGAAGCAAATTGATTACTCCCTGGCCGAAATCACCCGGCTCATCGAGGCCGACGGGGTAAAGGTTTTGGGATGTTTCATCCGCAACGATCCCGACCCAACCAAGATTAGGGTAACCATGAAGCTGGATAAAAAGGACATTGCCCGAACGGTGGCCACCCTCGAGCGGTTCAACTACCACGTGCAGGCCCTGTTTCAAGAAGAACTTATCGATACCTACGAGAAAGAGCGCCTGGATGCCCTGCTGAAGTATTTAGATATTTGAGTCGACAGTTAGGTAGTCAATAGTCGACAGTCCACGGTCTGTAGTCCATAGTCAACAACAAACTATGGACCAGCGACCGTGGACTGTCGACTTAAAGAGTATAGTATGAAAATTGCCATTCACGCACGAAGGATCAGTGAAGATCGTTTTCCTTACCTGCAACTGCTGCTGGATGAGCTAGCGCACCGCCGGGCCGAGGTGTATCTCTCGCAGATGCTGAGAAACTTGCTGGAAAACTCACCGGTTCACTGCGAGCAGTTTCCCGTGTACGACACCATTCCGGAAGTTGACTTTGTGATTAGCGTAGGCGGCGATGGCACCCTGCTCGACACCGTGACGCACGTGCAGGACCGGGAGTATCCCATCTTGGGAATCAACATTGGTCGCCTGGGTTTTTTAGCCACCGTATCGCAGGACAAGATCAAGGAAGCGCTGGATGCGCTCTATCACCAACGCTTTAGCTACGACTACCGTACCCTGGTATCAGTAGACCCTTCGTTTCCGGTAGAAGACGGCCTCAATTTCGCCCTCAACGACCTAACCATCATCAAGAAAGATACTTCTTCGATGATCGGCGTGCACGCCACGGTAGATGGTGCCTACCTGAACGCCTACTGGGCCGACGGACTAATCGTGGCCACCCCGACCGGCTCCACCGGTTACTCGCTAAGCTGTGGTGGACCAGTAATTTCCCCCCAGTCTAGCAATCTGATCATTACTCCCATCAGTCCGCACAACCTCACCGTGCGCCCCCTGGTGGTGCCCGACGATAGTGTGATTACCATTGAGATAGAAGATCGGTACGAAAACCGGTTGTTATCCCTTGATTCGCGCTCCTATCCGGTGGAAACCCACCAGAAAATATTCATTCGCAAAGCGGGCTTTCGGGTTCGCCTGGTCAAATTTGAGGGTTACCACTTCTTCAACACCCTCCGCCAGAAGCTAAACTGGGGGTTGGATGTAAGAAATTGACCCCCAAACGCTTGTTTGCAGGGTAAAATTGCGCTAAAATTACGCCAACCTGAACTCCAGCCCGTATGCGTGCCCTTCCCAATCGACTCTGTTTTATTGCCCTACTGCTGTTAGGTCTGTTCGTTGCGAACGACACCCTGGCTCAAACCGGTTCCAAACGGAAGATGAAGCAGAGCCGGAAGCGGATGATCAACAATGGCAACCGGCAGGCCACCTTTTCGGGAGCGCGCTTGTCCTTCGGTAACGCCAAACAGTATCTGACCATCGGAGTGTCGGCCAACGCCCTGAACTACTTTGGCGACATTGTGCCGCGTGATAACATTCTAAGCACCGACATTGCCTACACCCGCCCGGGCTTGGGAATTTCTTCTTCGGCCCGTCTGGGGCGCGCTTTTTCGGTGCAGGCGTCCTTCCTGTACGGTCGCATCTCCAGCAGCGATTTTGGAACGGCTGATCCGCAGGATGAGGAAGCGGGCTACCGTTACGTGCGCAACCTTCAGTTTCGTAACAACATCAAAGATTTATCCATCGTCGGGGTGGTTGATCTGTTTCCGAACCCCTATTCGCTCTCGCTGCGCATGCGCTGGACGCCCTACCTGTTTGCCGGAGTGTCGGTGTTTCACCACAACCCGCAGGGCTTGGTGCCCCAGCAAGCGGTGCTGCGCCCCGGAGATTTGGCCAATCCTTTTGTTCCCGAACGAGCCGGAGCGTGGGTGGGCCTGAAAGATTTACAAACCGAAGGCCCGGAGAATACGTACAGCAACATTCAGATCAGTATCCCCTTTGGCGCCGGGTTCCGGTTCCGCATCAACGAACGCTTCGATGTGGAAGGGGAGGTGAGCTACCGCTATCTGTTCACCGATTATCTGGACGACGTGAGTGGCAACTACGCCGACAAAGGCTTGCTGCCGAGCGATCTGGCCCGCGTAATGTCCGACCGCTCACTAGAACCGGTGGACGCGGTTTCGGGAGACCCCCGGGCTATTTTTTCTCCCGAAGGGGCGCTTACCCGCCGCACCAGCACCTACGTGGGCGCCGACGGCGTGGAGTACGTGCACCTGCCGGGCTACGGACAACCGCACGCCAGTGCCAATCGGGGCAACGCCGACGACAACGATATCTTCATCGTGACCACCGTCCGCCTGGTGATGATGTTGGCACCGCTCGACCTACGAGGGCGGCGGTAATTATTTACGCGCGTTAGCATACCAAACGTCCTTTACATTCAGTTATACTAGGTGAGTTTTGCGGTCGACCGCAACTCCGTTCCACTGTATATCAAACTGACGATCTTGCTTTCTTATCGCTTTTTACTTTCCGTAATTTTATTGGTTGGCACCCTCTTTCCCGACAACGCCTCCGCCCAGCAGCACGAGGTGGGGTTTGGACTAGGAGGCTTCAACTACACCGGCGATTTGGCGCGCGACTTTGCCGTTCGCCACACCCGCCCCGGCCTGGGCTTGCTCTACCGCTACAACGTGAACAACCACCTTAGCCTGCGCGGAGCGCTGTACGGCGGCTGGATTGCCGGAAGCGACACCCCGCCCTACGACGCCCTGGCTGCCCAACGCGATACCGCTTTCAGTACCACCGTTACCGAACTCAGCGGAGTGGTGGAGTACCACTTTTTGGACTGGAAAAACAACATCCGATTGCTGCGCTGGACGCCCTACTTCTTTGCGGGAGTGGGAGTGGCTTTTTTAGGGCCGCATCAGGCGCGAACCGAGTCTTATAGCCGTACCCAACCGGTGATTCCCTTCGGTGTGGGGTTCAAGTACATGGTGAATCCGGTGTGGGTGTTGTCGCTCGAGGGTGGGGTGCGCAAAACCTTCACGGATTATATCGACAACATCTCGGGGGGCGATCCGGCGGTGCGCAATTTTGCCTACGGCAACAGCTACAGCGACGACTGGTACTACTTTGTTGGCGTATCGCTTAGCTATACCTTTTATACCATTCCGTGTCCGTATCATTTTTAGGGGTTCTGCGGTGACCGCTATTTATCTTATCGCATTATCGTACAATTTCGTACCTTGCGGCTTGATTTGTCCGGCAACCGCATGAAAGAAAGCATCAACCCCAGCAATTTGCCCCAGCACATCGCCGTTATTATGGATGGGAACGGACGGTGGGCCAAGGGACAGGGAGCGGCGCGTATCTTCGGGCACCGCAGTGCCATCCAGGCCGTGCGCGACGTCACCGAAGGCTGTGCCGAACTGGGAGTGGGTTTCTTGACGTTATACGCCTTCTCCACCGAAAACTGGGGGCGACCCCGGGCCGAAGTGAACGCCCTGATGCAACTGTTGGTCAACACCATCGGTAGCGAGCAAGAAACCCTGATGAAAAACAACGTGCGCTTGCAAACCATTGGCGATACCCATCGACTGCCGGACAACTGTGCTAGCACCTTACAACACGCTATCGAACT
Organism: Cyclobacteriaceae bacterium; assembly: GCA_965217305.1. Lineage (GTDB taxonomy): Bacteria > Bacteroidota > Bacteroidia > Cytophagales > Cyclobacteriaceae > Tunicatimonas. Next base: position 144,748 of record CBDCHN010000011.1, on the reverse strand, counting down.
TACCCGCTTCAATACCGGTTTGACGTTGGTACTAGCCTTAAACTACAGCGGTCGCTGGGAAATCACCGAAGCCGTGAAAAAAATCGCGCAGCAGGTTGAGCAACAACACCTTTGTGCCGAAGACATTGACCAAGCCGTGATTGCCGACCAACTGGCCACGCGCACCATGCCCGACCCGGAGCTGTTGATCCGGACGAGCGGCGAGATGCGCATCAGCAATTTTCTGCTGTGGCAACTGGCCTACACCGAACTCTACATCACCCCGGTGCTCTGGCCCGATTTCAGGCGGGAACACCTTTATGAAGCCATTCTAACCTACCAGCAGCGCGAACGACGATTTGGAAAAATTAGTGAGCAAGTGAAGCCCTCATGAACAAAATATTACTACTTAGCCTGTCCCTTCTGCTTTTGCGCCCCGCTCTAGCGCAGGATACCGACATCAGCTACACCGAACCCCAGGAGTACGAAATCGCGGAGATCACCGTCTCGGGCACCAAGGGACTCAATAGCGACGCGGTGATCTCCCTATCCGGACTGTCGGTGGGCGACAAAATTGCCGTGCCCGGCCCGGCGGTGAGCGATGCCATCAAGAAACTGTGGAAGCAGCGCATCTTCGGCGACGTGTCGGTGAGTGCCAGTAAGATCGAGAACGGCAAAGTATTTCTGGTCATTAACCTGGCCGAAAAACCCCGGCTGAGCCGCATCGAGATCAGCGGCATCAACAAAACCCAGCGGGGCGAAATCAACGACGACCTTACTTTGATCAAGGGGCAGATTGTGGACGAGACCCTTATCAACCGCGCCCGCTTGACCGCGAAAGACTTCTTCGTGGACAAGGGCTTCCTCAACGTGGCCATCGACGTGCAGCAGCAACCCGACACCGTGCTCAACAACAGCATCGTGCTTAAGCTAATTATCGACAAGGGCGACAAGGTGGCCATCAAGCGAATCAACTTCGAAGGAAACGAAGTATTTTCGGACCAGCGACTCAGGGGCCGACTCAAAGAAACCCACGAAAAGGTGCGCTTCACGCTGGTAGAAGACCTCATCAGCCGACTGTTCCGCCTAAAACCCCGCAAGGTGAAGAACTTCGTAACTGACAAAGAGGACGTGAGCTTCGGCGGATTGAAGACGTACATCAACCGGCACGTGAAGCTCAATTTTTTCAACGGGTCCAAGTTTATTCGCGACGATTACGAAGCTGATAAAAAGAACCTGATCACCTTCTATAATTCCAAGGGCTACCGCGATGCCACCGTGGTGGAAGACAGCGTATACTCCTCGGGCGACAACACCATCAACCTGAACATTACCGTGGACGAGGGGCAGCGCTACTACTTCCGTGACATTATCTGGAGCGGCAACTACGTTTACGACGACGAAACCCTGGCCCGCGTGTTGGGCATAGAGAAGGGCGAAGTCTACGACCTCGAGAACCTCAACAAACGTTTGCAGTTCAATCCTACCGGCAACGACGTGAGCGCGCTCTACATGGACAACGGCTACCTGTTTTTCAACGTGCAGCCGGTGGAGGTGCAGATCGAAGAAGACTCCATTGATGTGGAGATGCGCCTCTTTGAGGGAGAGCAGGCCACCATCAGCAAGATTCTGATCACCGGCAACGACCGCACCAACGACCACGTGATTCGCCGGGAGATCCGCACCATGCCCGGGCAGAAGTTTAGCCGCAGCGACCTGATCCGCACCCAGCGCGAGCTGTCGCAGTTGGGCTACTTTGATCCGGAGCAGATCGGCATCAACCCCATTCCCAACCCCGCCGAGGGCACGGTTGACATTGAGTACTCGCTGGTGGAGAAGCCCAGCGACCAGATCGAACTGTCGGGTGGCTGGGGCGGCTTTGCCGGTTTTGTGGGCACGCTGGGGCTGGTGTTCAACAATTTCTCGCTGCGCAACATCCCGCACTTCGACAAGTGGCGACCGCTGCCGGTGGGCGACGGGCAGAAGCTGTCGCTGCGGGTGCAGGCTAATGGTCGGTTCTTTCAGACTTACTCGGCCACCTTCTCCGAACCCTGGTTGGGAGGCCGTAAACCGAACAACCTGACGGTCGGCTTATCGCGAACCATTCTGCGAACGGGCGGACGGCAGTTTAATCGCTTCGGCCAGTTTGGTGGATTTCCCCAAGAAGAAGGTACGCTCAGCATCACTAACTTGAGCGTTGGATTAGGGCGGCGCTTACGCTGGCCCGACGATTATTTCTCGCTCAGCACCTCGCTGATCTACCGAAACTATAATTTGTTTAATTACCGGAACTTCCAGGGGCTTCAGTTTCAAGACGGTACCGGCACGTCCAATAACATTGCCCTGAACAATACATTGTCTCGCAGTAGCATTGACGCTCCCATGTTCCCCCGGGGAGGCTCACAGATTTCGCTGGAGTTGAGTCTAACTCCGCCCTTCTCTTTGCTTTCCAAAGATGAGAAATATTCTGATTTGAACACTAACGACCGCTACCGCTGGTTGGAATACCACCGGTGGATGTTTGATGCTAAGCACTATACGCAGTTGGCCAAGAACTTGGTGCTGGCCACGAGCATGCACTTTGGCTTCTTCGGCTCTTATAAAAACGATGAAATCGCCGCTCCCTTCGAGCGTTTCTCGTTAGGTGGCACCCTGGGGAACCAAGGAAACTTCCAGGTGGCCCGAGAGTTGATCTCGCTCCGTGGATACGACAACCAAACGATCACTCCCGTAGAAGAGGGATCATCCCTGAGCGGAGGAATTGCCTACAATAAATACTCGATGGAGCTTCGCTACTTGGTATCACCCAATCCGGCCGCTACCATTTATGTGCTCGGTTTCGCTGAAGGGGGAAACAATGTTGCGGATTTCAATAAATATAACCCGTTTGATTTGTATAAGTCGGCCGGGGTGGGAGCCCGTATCTTCATGCCTGCCTTTGGTTTGTTAGGAGTGGATTGGGGCTACGGCTTTGACAGCATTAATATTCCGGGTCAGTTTCAGCCCCCCGGTCCTCAGTTTCACTTCTCTTTGGGACAACAACTGCGTTAATCCTGGTTAAGATGACGACAACGAACACAATTTCTCAGAAACCTCATGTAATTTTCTCTCTGTTTTTTGTAACTTTGTGGTCCGTTGTGGGAAATTTTCCGGCAATAGGGCAAAAGTTGGGCTACGTGAACACTGATTTTGTGCTTAGCAAAATGCCGGACTACCAAAAAGCCCAGTCCGAGGTGGATGCGCTGGCTGCCAAGTGGCAGGAAGAAATTTCGGGCATGCAGCAGTCCATCGACGAGAAGTACAGCGAACTCAAGGTAGAGGAGGTGCTGCTCACCGAAGAAATGCGCAAGGAGCGGGTGGCTGGCATTAGTGAGCAAGAAAAAACGCTGAAAGAGTATCAACAGAAGGTATTTGGCTTTGAAGGGCTTTATTACCTCAAGAAACAGGAACTCATGAAACCGCTGCAGGACGAAGTATTTGACGCGGTAGAAAAAGTTGCTAAACAAAACAAGCTTCAGTTTGTCTTCGACAAGGCCGGAGACTTGGTTATGATCTATACCAATCCCATCCACGATTATACTGATTACGTGCTGGATGAGTTAGGATTGGGGGAAAAAGAAGATACGGCCCGATAATTGTCTATTTATTTACGTAATATTACATCAATCAATAATTAGTAAGATGAAAACTAAAGGTATTCTCATAGGTATTTTAATTTCGTTCGCATCACTAGCCGCCCAAGCGCAAAAAATTGGGTTCGTGAGCACTGACTACGTGCTGGCGCAGATGCCCGAGGCCAAACAGATTCAGTCCGAACTACAGGCCTACGAAAAGCAGTTGTCCAACAAAATTCAGGCAACCATCCAGGGCTACCAGCAGCAGTTGCAAGCTTACCAACAAGGGGCAGCCACCATGACCGACGATGCGCGTAAGGCGAAGGAGAAAGAACTGACCGAATTGCAGACGCAAATTCAGCAAGATCAGCAGGAAGCGCAGGCCAATCTACAGAGGAAGCAAGGGGAGCTGGTGCAACCCGCCTACGACAAAATTCAGAAGGCCATTGACGCGGTAGCCAAGGCCAATGGGTTCACCCACGTGCTAAGTCCCGAAGTAGTGCTCTACGTGGACAACGAAGAAGAGGCCAACTTGTCGGATCGGGTACTTAAGCAAATGGGCATTACTCCCACTCCGGCCACCAACCAGGATACGCCCAACGAATAAACATTGAGCATCTCGTAAGAAGCCGGGCCGGTTGGTTCGGCTTTTTTTGTTTGCAACCTGACAAAAAATAGCGCGCGTGGCTGGTTTTTTACGTTTTTTATGCCAATTTTAGGTTTGTTTTTGCGCAATTGAGAGAAAAGCTACCGTGCTTGCCAAAACGGCTTCTCAATTCAGTGTTCTTTACGCCGCTAACCTTATAAACCTAATCCCATGAACGAAAACATCAACAAAAACGCCCTATTCTACGGCAGCTGCTTCGCCCTGATCACCACGGGCTTCACCTATTCTATCCGCGCTGGGATCTTACCGCAGTTAGGTGAAGAGTTTGGGCTCACCGCTGAGCAACTCGGATTTATTAACCTTATGTGGTTTTTAGGTTTTCCGATCTCAATGGTCATCGGAGGATTGGTGTATCACTCAGTAGGACCTAAAATTATTATGAGTGTAGCCTTTTTGGCGCATACGTTAGGTATTGTGCTGACCATTTACGCGGGTGGTTACGTTGGCCTGTTGGTTTCTACGCTGCTGATTGGCCTGGGCACCGGATGTACGGAAGCGGCCTGTAACCCCATGATCGCGGATATGTACTCGGGCGTTACCATGAACAAGATGCTGAATCGCTTCCATATGTGGTTTCCCGGAGGAATTCTGGTTGGTTCGCTGATCTCTAAGTTTATGACCGATTTCGGTTTTTCATGGGAGGCCCAAATGTGGGTGATCATGATTCCTACAATCACGTACGCGGTGCTATTCTTTGGAAAAACCTTCCCCAAGGCTAAGGTGGAAGGTGCCACGTCTTTGGGCGAAAACTTTAAAGCGATGCTTACCCCGGTATACTTGTTTCTAATTGTCTGCATGGCCCTCACGGCAATCACCGAATTTGGTCCGGGACAGTGGGTAGGATTGGTTTTAGGTAGTGCTGGGGCAGATCCCATGCTGATCTTGGCGTTAACGGCGGGCTTGGTAGCCATCGGCCGATTCTTTGCCGGACCGGTGGTGGCCGCGCTCGGTCAAACCGGTGTGCTGTTGGGAGGAGCAATTCTGGCCACAATCGGAATTTACATGTTCAGCACCATCACCGGGCCAATGATCTACTTGGCGGCCGTCGTTTTTGCCTTCGGATACTGTTATTTCTGGCCGGTGATGGTCGGGGCGGTGGCGCAACGGGTTCCGCTGAGCAGTGCTTTGGGTATGTCCATCATTGGGGCGGTAGGCATGTTTTCTACCTCTATTTTTCAACCTATCATCGGAGGATGGATCGATGGTTCCCGCGCCGAAAATATGGCCGAAGGACTTTCCGGGAATGCGCTGGAACTAGCCACCGGGCAAGATACTCTGGAGAAAATGATTGCCTTCCCGGCAATACTGGTTGTTCTGTTCACCATTTTCTTCTTCTGGCAAAAGAACTCTAAGAAAGCCGAGGAGGTAACCTCCGGGCAGGTGGTGGCTGAGTATTAACTTATCCCAGTCCTCACCGGTCATAAGTGTCGGGCGTTCCACGCTGGACGCGTTTGCAACGCGTTCGTTTAAAATAATCTCTACCCAACAAAGGTTATTCTGATAAATTTCTATGAACATCCTCGCGCAGATTCTCTGAATCTGTGCGGGCTACATATGCGGACTCTGTCCGCCCCGTTGGGTTAGAAACCCACTTATAATTAGGCACAGGACTAGAAGTCCTGCGCCAGTATTAGCTTGCTTAGACTACCCTCACCAAAACCTGCTCATTGCTCGCTTTCCGCCTAAGGTAATGTCCGACCTGACTATCATATTCTTTCTGACGGCTGACTGTTTATATTTGACTTAGAATAATGCAAATACTAATTCTAAGAACAAATATTTTCGCTCATGATCTGGATGATAGTTATATTTTTAGTTGGGTACCTGATAATTACCCTAGAACACACGGTTCATGTCAACAAAGCCGCCACGGCGCTGCTCATCGGAGTGCTCTGCTGGACGGTCTACGTGCTACAGGTTCCCGACGCGGAATTGGTTTCTGAACAGCTTGCGCACCACATGAGCGACATTGCCGGGATTTTGTTTTTCCTGCTGGGAGCCATGACCATCGTGGAGATTATCGACATCCACGATGGTTTTGAGGTGATTGTGAGCCGCATTAAAACCCAGAGCTCGCGCAAGCTGCTGTGGATCATGGCGCTGCTTGCTTTCTGCTTGTCCGGCGTGCTGGATAACCTAGCCACCACCATCGTGCTGGTTTCGCTGTTACGAAAATTAGTGTCTGACAAGCAAGAGCGGATGCTCTACGCCTGCGTGGTGGTGATCGCGGCTAACGCCGGAGGAGCCTTCACGCCCATCGGCGACGTGACCACCACCATGCTGTGGATCGGGGGGCAAGTCACCCCGGCGAACATCATCCAGAAGCTCTTTCTGCCCAGCCTGGTGTGTATGTTATTTCCCCTTTTGTACCTTTCTCGCACGGGAGGAAAGAAAATTACCCCCGCCAGCACGTCGGTTCAGGTACACGGATTCACCTCCACCCCGCTGGAGAGAAAACTTGTGCTGGGCGTAGGGATACTGGTGCTGGTGATGGTTCCGGTGTTTAAGTTGCTAACCCATCTGCCACCCTACATGGGCATTCTGTTAGGACTAGGAATTTTATGGGTAGTCACCGAAATAATTCATCACAGAAAAGAAGAAGAAAAGAAGAGCCAGTTTTCGGTACTCAACGCCCTGCGGAAGGTAGACACCTCAACGGTTCTCTTTTTCTTAGGCATTCTGCTGTGCATCGGCGCCCTACAGTCCGCCGGACAGCTAGCGCTGATGGCCAACTTTCTAGACGATAAGGTGGGTAACTTTTACGCGATCAACTTACTGGTAGGAGTACTTTCTTCGGTGGTAGACAACGTGCCCCTGGTAGCCGCGATGATGCGGATGTATTCTCTGGATTATCCGGCTGATCACGTGTTCTGGGAGTTTTTGGCCTACTGCGCGGGCACGGGCGGAAGTATACTTATTATCGGCTCGGCCGCCGGAGTAGCGGCAATGGGCATCGAAAAAATCGATTTCATGTGGTACGTGCGCCGTATGAGCCTGCTGGCCTTCATGGGTTACATTGCCGGGGCCGTCACGTTTGCCATACAGCACGAAGTCCTTACCTACGGATTGGGCAGATTAAGTCTAGCCAAATTATCCGATCAACTATCCTACGTGTTGCAATTTATCAGTGTCCTTTGATCAGGACCTCTTCGAAAAGCATCAAAATAAAAGGGGCGCTAGGTGATTGCCCCTTTTTCTGTTAAGCAGTTTAAGCGATTTCGGGAGTATTAAGCTCAGCCAGCGACGATTGAATCTCATCTTGCGTGAGTTCGTGCTCCACCAAGTTGCCCGACAGGTAGGCTTCGTAGGCCGACATATCAAAGTTGCCGTGTCCGCACAGGTTAAACAAAATCGTTTTGCTCGTTCCCTCTTCCTTGGCCCGTTTTGCCTCGGCGATTACCGTCGCGATGGCGTGGTTCGCTTCGGGAGCCGGGATAATGCCTTCGGCCTGGGCAAACAGAATGCCCGCCTCAAAGCATTCTAACTGATGGTGCGAACGGGCCTCGATAAGCTTGTCCTAGTGAATACTTGGTGTGCTCGTCGGTAGCACCGCGCTCTACCGCTTCGGAAATGGCAATGCCCAAACTGCCCGGCGAATCAGGATCACCAGCGAGAATTTTGCGTCCGGCCTCGGTTTTGTTGCTGGGTGAAGCAATGACGCTGGCCCCCCAGGTGTTCATCATGAGCTTGCGGTAGGGCTTCTGTTCGTAACTGATTCTGACCATGTAGACCTCGCACTCCATATCGAAGTGCTGGCAGGCAAAACTCAGGGCGCTGCCCCACTGTCCGGCCCCGGTTTCGGTGGTGATGCGTTTAATGCCCTCTTGTTTGTTGTAATAGGCCTGCGCGATGGCCGTGTTGGGCTTGTGCGATCCTGAGGGACTCACGCCCTCGTATTTGTAGTAGATTTTGGCGGGAGAATCCAGCGCCTTCTCTAGTCCGTAGGCACGGTACAGCGGAGTGGGTCGCCAGAGCTCACTGAAAGCGTACGCTTGAGCAAGATAGCGAGTAACCAAGCCAGTTCTAGATAAACGAAATCGTCAATCCAACCTTACTTGTTTAAATTGGGTCTAGCATGATGAACTAACTTTCGAAAGCATGAAGACCTTGTTTGCCATCCTGATCGTGACCACACTATTAGCCTGCGCCGAAGAGAATGTTGAATCCGTTATCGTGCGGGTGAACCACTTTCAGCAAACGGCTACTGGGGAGGGTCAGGTGCTGATCTACTTGGTGCAGGAGGAAGAAAAGGTTGGTCAAGAAGACTGGAGCTATTTCTACGGTGACATCGATGGGTTCACCTACGAACCGGGATACGTGTATGATCTTGCGGTTGAAAAAACACCGGTCAACGATCCACCGGCAGATGCCTCATCTATCCGTTACACCGTGAAAAAGTTGATCGCTAAGAAAGCAGTCGACAATACGGTTTCGTTTGAGGTGCGGCTAAAATCGGTGACAAGAAGCAACCCACCCAGCTTTGTGACGGGCAGTTTGGCATCTGGTTTCGAACTGTTGTCTACCCTTCCTATCGATTGCAACACCCGTTGCGACGAACTAGACCAACGGTTGGCTAACGAAAACGAGGTGATTGGCATCTTCACGCACGCCCCGGCCGGAGCGATTCGATTGATAGGACTCGAAAACGAGTAGTTTCTGAAGTGGATTTGCCTTACTGGTAGTACGGACTGATCATTAAATATACAATCACCCCGGTCACCGACACGTAGAGCCAGAGGGGATAGGCAACCTTTACAATTCGTTTATGATCAGCAAACTGTCGGCTAAGCGCGTAGTACATGGCCAACAGCACGTAACGCACCACCATGATAGACAACAGCACGTGGGAAATGAGCAGGAAGTAGTAAACGTACCGGATGGCGCCCTTGCCGCCGTAGGCCGTGGAGGGATTGGAAATGTGATAGACGATGTACGTTACCAAAAAGATAGCCCCCAGCACGAAAGCGGTAGTCATCAGTCGGCGGTGCAGTTCGACCTTTCTTTGTTTGATGGCTACTAACGCGGCAACCATTAGCAGGGCAGTGGCTCCGTTGAGTAGGCCGATCACGTGGGGTAGGGTAGAAGTCCACTCGCCCAGCGGCAGTTTCTGCCGAATACCAATGAGCAGAGCCACCGCCACCGGAATAACCACCGATAAAACGTTGATCGCCAAGCGATTGGTGAGCAAACCGGGATATGATTGGGTGGAAGGTTGATTCATAAGCTACTTGACATTAGTATCAGGTCATTGTGTCGTACCTGCGCTTAAATAATCACCCGCAACAGAGTATCCATCTTCATCTCGGTTTCGGCCCACTCTTGCTCGGGCTCCGAGTCGGCGGTAACACCCGCCCCAGCGTAGAACACGGCCCGTTGCTTCAACAACTGCGCGCAGCGTAGGTTCACAAAAACGTGCGTTTCTTCGGCCACGTTCACCGGCCCAAGGTATCCACTAAAAAACGAGCGGTCGTAGCCTTCGCGCTCGCGCAAAAAATCCAGGGCCGGTTCTTTAGGCATGCCGCACACCGCCGAAGTGGGGTGCAACAGCCGGAGCATGGTCGATCCCAGGTCTGAGAAGTTCGTTTTCTCCGTATCCACGGTAAAGTCGGTGCGCAGGTGAAGCAAGTTACCCGCGGCGACGGTCTTCGGACCGTTTTCCTCAAAATCGCGCAAGCGGATCTTCTTAAAGCAATTGATAATGTACCGACTCACCATTGCTTGCTCCTCAATTTCTTTCTGTCGCCACGAGGCCTGCTTCAGCGCGTTTTGTCCCTGCGCCACCTGGGTACCGGCCAGCGCCATCGTCCGGAAGACAGACCGGCCCGCTTGCTGGTAGGTACTCACCAGCGTTTCGGGCGACGCGCCCAGCCAGGTGCCCACTCCCGGAATAGAAAACGCCGAAACAAAAGCCGCCGGATACGCGGCGCACAAACGTTGAAAGGCTTCGGTCACATCAAAATCTGCCGGAAGAAGAATCATCTTCTGCCGCGAGGGCACCACCTTATGAAAGCGCCCCGCCTCGATGGCTCGAACCGCTTCGGCCACCGTGTCGACAAACGACCGGTGCTCGGTAGCGGGGGTCGTTGGGGCGGGGGAAACCGCGTAGGGAGTACGTTTACGCTCATCAGGCACCAAGTACTTTTCCACCAGCCGAAGCGCTTTTTGGACAGCATTGTCGGTAGATTGGGCTTCGGAGGTGTAGTGCACATCGGCCCGAATGAAGGCCGCGGCTTCCTGCTCCCGAAACGGATGGGCAATAAATCCAGCCGGTAACAACTCCAATGGCAGCAGGGGCAGTTGTCCCGAACCACAAAGGTCCGCGATCAGGTGCTGCTGGGTCTGCTGAGGAAGTTGCCAAGCGGCTACCGGACGGTTATGATCGTGCGCGTAGGAGAAGAAAGCGCGCTGCACGGCTGAGAAAGGGAAGACGCGGGAGGGGGCAAGCGTCTCGACGGCCGACTGATCTTTGTTCCACTGATCACCATCCAAAATGTTTTTCATAGACTACTGCTGATCGATCACCGCAACCGTCAACCGACTAATACACACCAGTTGCTGATCCTCGTTGGTAACACGGATTTCCCATACGTGGGTTCGTTTCCCGACGTGCAGGGGAGTCACTTTTCCGTAGACGAATCCGGCGCGCACTCCCTTCACGTGGTTGGCGTTGATCTCTAGTCCCACGCAGACGTGTTTCTGCGGATCGACGCACAGGTAAGAAGCTACGCTGCCCAGCGATTCGGCCAGGGCCACCGATGCTCCGCCGTGCAGCAAGCCCATGGGTTGCCGCGTGCGGTGGTCGACCGGCATGCGAGCGGTGAGCGAATCAGCGGTTGCTTCCACGAACTCGATGCCGAGGTGCTCGAGCAGGTTTCCCCGGTTCATTTGGTTAAGCGCCTCAATGGTTACATCTTTGCGGAACATAGTGCGGTAGGTTTGTCTTAATCGTATACGCGGTCTTAGGTTCTAGGTTAATTTACCTCGGCTAGGAAGAGGATTTTATTAGTCACAACCAAATGCCAGTCATCAGACTACAAACAGAAATTAAAGCTGACCGAGAAGTAGTCTTTGATCTTGCTCGAAGTGTTGATTTGCATAAGATTACAACTGAACAAACCAATGAACGCGCAATTGCCGGACGGACAGAAGGGCTTATAGGATTGGGTGAAACCGTCACGTGGAGAGCTAAGCATTTTGGAGTTTATCAAGACCTGACCTCGAGGGTAACCGAATACGATCAGCCGAATTACTTCGTGGACGAAATGGTAAGTGGAGCATTCAAGAGGTTTAGACACGAACATCACTTCAGCAAGTTAAGCGATAGAACTTTAATGACTGATCTTTTTGATTATGTATCGCCCTTCGGATTTCTAGGTAAGCTAGCTGATAAGCTGATCCTGAAAGAATACATGACCGAACTGCTTACCATCCGGAACAGGACCATCAAGAATTTTGCGGAATCTGGGCAGTGGAAAATAATTCTGAACGAGTAGAAACCTAGCGACGACCGCTTTCACCTTTAATGACGCCTTTTCATGCAAAAGACAATTTACCTTATCCGCCACGGACAAACCGAATATAACCGCCGCGGGGTGGTGCAGGGCAGCGGCATTGACGCTCCGCTCAACGACGTGGGCTGGTCGCAGGCCCGGGCCTTCTACGAAGCCTACCGCACCGTTCCCTTTGAGCACGTCTACACCTCGGTGTTGCAGCGCAGCATTCAGTCGGTGCAGGGGTTTCTCGACAACGGACTGCCGCACACCAAACTAGCCGGACTCAACGAGATCAGCTGGGGCGTGAAAGAAGGCAAGGTGCCCACCTCGAGTGAGCACAGCTACTTCACGGACATGATCGACGCCTGGCAAGAAGGCGAGGTGGACCTGGCCATTGAGGGCGGCGAGAGTCCGCGCATGGTGCAGAACCGGCAACGCGGGGCGCTGGATCAAATTTTGGCTCCGGAAGATGAGAGCCCTATTCTCATCTGCATGCACGGACGAGCTATTCGCATTTTCTTGTGCCTGATGCTGGAGCGTGACCTGCGCCACATGGACGAATATCCGCACCACAACCTGGGGCTATATCTGCTGACCTACGACTACGGCAACGAGCAATTCACGCTAGAGCGCACCAACGACATCGCGCACCTGCCCGACCTGCCGCCGCCGCTGGAGGAAACCGAGACCGAGATTAAATAGCCGCGCAAAACATTTTGCGGGAATGGCTAACTTTTGCTTCTATCGGAGGTTTAGCACTCATACGTTAAACCTTATCCGTTATCAATCATGGAATGGAACCCCGAAGAAGTAACCATTATTTATAATTTCGAAAAACGGCAGGGCCGCGAAGCCGTCGCCTACGGCAAGCAGGTGGCCGAGCACGTGCGCGAAGTGGACATCTCTAAAGATCCTCTCACTGAGCGGCAGATGGCCGAACTGCTGATGAAACTCAACCTGAAGGCCGAAGATATCATCGACCGCACTTCCACGGTGTACCAGGACCAGTACGAAGGCGTGGATATGGAAGAACAAGACTGGCTGGGCGTGCTGAAACGCAATCCTGAACTGATGAAAACGCCTATTGGCATCCTGGGCAACCGGGCGGTGGTTTGCGAAAGCCCCGGCGACATTCTCAAACTAGACGACGGGCAGGGGTTTGATCAGAACATGAAGGTATAAAATTTTGGGATTGTGGGGTTGTGGGGACGCGCCACGGCGCGTCCCCACAACCCTACATGGTTTTTAATTTTATATCACGCCAGAACACCTTGATGCCGCCGCCGTCGTGGATTTGCAGGGCAATCACCCCGTTGGCTGCGCCGATTTTTTCGTCGGTTAGGTCTACCATTGGCTCGCCGTTCAGGAAGGTTTGTACTCGGTTGCCGTTCACTTCTATGCGCAGGTTATTCCACTCGCCCATTTTCAGGATGCCTTCTTTTTCTTCCGGGATTTGCTCCAGCCAGCCGCGTCCGTACGACTCGTAGATGCCCCCGGTATCGTGGTCGGGCGGGGCTACCTCTACCTGCCAGCCGCTGATTTTGGTGCTATCGAGAGAGGATCGGAAAAACACCCCGCTGTTGCCATCGGCCGCTTGCTTGAACTCTAGCTCCAGTACGAAGTTCTTGTACGTTTGCTCGGTAGCTAGGTAGCCGTACTCGGCATCCGGGCCGCTTTCGCAGACGAGCAGGCCGTCCTCTACGTACCAACGCTCGGTGCCGTGTATTTGCCACCCGCTTAGGTCAGTGCCATTGAACAAGGACACAAACCCAGTATCTGGTTTTGCCGGTGCTGCCTCAGCAAGCGTATCATCTTCGGAGACCGAAGCGGTAGGCTGAGTACAGGCGGTCATCAAACATACAATAGGTAGAAGTAGGTATTCTCTCATCATTTGGGTGGGTTAGCAGCTTGGAATCCAGGTATTTTAACGCCGAAGTCGAAACTTTTGTCGACAACTCTCTTCAGAATCGCGACCTGTCCACAGTGCCACATGGTGTGTTTTATGTTCCAATCCAGTGCTTCAAACTTATTTTTTGCAACCGGATGTTCCACCGGCATCGGTTCGAGGGCATCCTCAAGTTCTTTCGGGGATAGCTTTCTGATAATTGATAGGGAGGCTGACTGCATGTAGCTCAGTGTGTTTTGTAGCTCGGCAGGGGGTATGGTGCCTATTGTATCTTGGGGTAGCGTGTTATAACCAAATAACTTAGTGTACTGCTTTAAAGGTACTGCGTTTAGTATTTCTGGTTGATGTCCTGCAACAACCATCATCGAGTGGTAGTAGGTGCTTATTACCAAGTGACCCACTTGCCAACTGACGCTAGACGCAATGACATCAGGAATCTCTTCCCACAATTCCGCTGGAACTGATGCGGTCAGCTTATTCACCCAATGATAAGCATTTTTTGTCTGTTTTATTAGTATTTCGACTGAGTTCATTCCGAGAAAATTAGGTGCGCTATATCCTTTTTAGCGTCATAAATATTTAGCGTGGGTCTGAATCCACCGGTCGGGCAGGTCGCCTTCTACGGCCCGGTGGTAGTCCGACGGATCACAGGGCACAATGCGTCGTCGCTCCTCAAGCAGTTCGCCCCCCAGGCTTGGTTCGTTAGCCCTTGAAGGCATCGCATCCCTTGGCACCTCCATCCACCACTTTTCGCTCCGTTTGGCTTTGTAGAAGGTAATGTGTTCGGGAGCAGAGGGCATCGGCACCAAGTACTTCACAAAGTCGTGTCCCGCAAAATTTTCTTCGTAGGTGCGGTGATAGTATCCCTCGATGAGATACCATACCATCGTCGCGATCACTGAGGCCGTCGTGCGCCGCTGGTCGTCTTGCTGCGGACTGTACTCGAAGAATCCGGCCGAGGTGAGGCGCTCACTGTGTCCGGCATACCAGCACAGTTGGCAGGCCTCCTGCCCGGTGAGCCCAAAGGGCTGCGCCCGAACGTTGCCCGGCGCATCGGCCGCCTTAATCGCCGAAATATCAAAGCTCAGCATGTTGGCCTGTCGCATCACCGGCTCCACCGCCGCGAGTTGCTGCGTGACCTGCCCCAGGCGGTGGGTGTCGAAGCAAAATCGATCGAGCAGCGCCGGTGCCTGCCGGTCCACCAGGTAGCTTTGGTAGGCCACGTGACTGTAGTTGAGCAGGTAGTTTTTCTCGTGGGTAAGGATGTAGTGCAGGTGGTTGCGACACTGTTCGCCGTCGCGTTGCTCGTGCTGGGGCTGAATGTCAATGTAGGCATCTACGCTCACTAGATTTACCAACTGATCCAGATTTTCGTAGGCCAGGTACTGTCCGTAGTCGATATCGTGCGACCCACCGATGAGGATAGGCAGGGTACTGGAAGCCATGAGCATACCGCATACCTCCCGCACGCGGGTGTAGGTTTCCTCAAGGCTGTGGCCTACTGCCAGATTACCTAAGTCGGCAATTCGGTAGGCTCCGCTGCCCTTCTTCAATTGATAAAGCGCTTCGCGTACCGCATCGGCGGCTTCGTCCACCCTGAGGTTGTCGGCCGCCCCCCGGTTTTCGGTGATGCCGAGCAGCGCGATATCCGCTTCCTGATAATCAGGAAAGGTGTCACGGTGCACCGCAATGGATCGAAAAAAACTGTTCGCCGGAGCCGACGCTGGGCAAACATCCGGGTTCACCGGCTGGAAGAAAATACTCAGGTTCATGAGGTAGTGACGTGGTTTTGCCAAAAATAAAAAAAGGAAGCACCAATGGCTTCCTTTTCTCAGTTTACGGATGCTCGGATTATCCTCCGAAATCATCAAAACGAATGTTCTCCGGCGGGATGCCCATGTCGTCGAGCATCTTGAGCACCGCCGCGTTCATCAGGGGCGGACCGCACAGGTAATACTCTACTTCTTCCGGATCGTCGTGCTTGCTGAGGTAGTTGTCATTTAAGACCTGATGGATGAAACCCGTGTAACCGTCCCAATTATCCTCAGGCAACGGCTCCGACAGCGCGATGTTGTACTTAAAATTTGGAAACTCTGCCTCGATCTTCTCAAACTGATCAGTGTAGAACAGCTCCCGCTTCGAGCGGCCGCCGTACCAGTAAGACACCTTGCGGTCGGTTTTTTCGGTATGAAACAAGTGAAAGATATGCGAACGCAACGGTGCCATGCCCGCTCCGCCACCGATGTAAATCATCTCGCGCTCGGTGGGATTAATAAAGAACTCACCGTAGGGGCCCGAAATGGTTACCTTATCGCCCGGCACGCGCGAAAACACGTAAGAGGAACAGATGCCCGGATTCACGTCCATCCACTTGTTGTTGGCGCGGTCCCACGGCGGGGTGGCCACGCGAATGTTAAGCATCACGATGTTTCCTTCGGCGGGATGGTTGGCCATGGAGTAGGCACGGAAGATGGGCTCGGGGTTCTTCATCTTCAGGTCCCACAGATTAAACTTGTCCCAGTCGGGACGAAATTTGTCTTCCGGATCGCCGGTTTCAGGATTAGGACGGATATCCATTCCTTTGTACTCCACTTCGCAGGCGGGCACGTCTACCTGCACGTAACCCCCTGATTGGAACTCTAGGGTTTCGCCCTCGGGCAAGCGCACCACAAATTCTTTGATAAAAGTAGACACGTTGTAGTTCGACACCACCTCGCAGTCCCACTTCTTGATGCCGAAAATTTCTTCCGGAATGCGGATGTGCATATCGTTCTTCACCTTCACCTGGCACGACAAACGCACGTTCTCCTGCTGCTCCTTGCGGCTCAAGTGACCCACTTCGGTGGGGAGCACGTCGCCTCCGCCTTCGTCGATGGCACACTTGCACATGGCGCAGGTGCCGCCGCCCCCGCAAGCCGAGGGCAAAAAGATTTTCTCACTGGACAGCGTCGTCAGCAAGGTGCTTCCGGCCGGGGTGACAATGGGGTTTTTTTCGTCTCCGTTTATGATGATTTTAACGTCCCCTTGCTGCACCAGCTTCGACTGAGCAAACAGCAACAGGGCCACCAGCAGGAGAATAATCAGGGTGAAGGCAACAACGGCGGTGATAATAACCTGGGTCATTTAGCTAGAAATTTGGTTCAAAAATACGCGGGCAAATATAAGGGTTATCGCGAGAAACAAGCGCGACAAAATCCCCGTTTCTCGCATCTCGTCGGCATAACACGGGGGGAGAAGAAAAAGTTGGTAGCGATTGGCATTTTCCCTAGTCGGTTAGGAACACTCGGTGAAAGCCCTCAGCAAGAAGCACCCGATAAGATATTACTGCTCTTTTTCTGATTTTGAAAGATACAAGGTAGCGATTAAATCTGCAAGCGCGCCCTGTTTCAGAAAGTCTACCCAAACAATCCCGTTCAACAGTTGCCGCTACGCGTAAATTTTGTATTTTTGCAGCCCGTTGCGAACGCTCCGCGCTCGTTACCGGTTATTCTTACCTTTATTCACTAAACCGCTGGTCTGATGCTCTAGGACCGGTGCGAAACAAGAGCAACCCACTAGCACATGGCAGACACAGCAACACAAGAAGTAGAATTTGACTGGGACCAGGCCGACACCAAGGGCTTCGGAGAAGATTATTCTGAAGCGGAGAAGGCAAAAATGGCCCAAATGTACGAAGATACCCTTAATCAGATCAACGAAAAGGAAGTGGTGAAGGGCTCCGTGGTGGGCATCAACGACCGCGACGTGATCCTGAACATTGGCTTCAAATCCGACGGACTGATCTCTATCTCCGAATTTCGTGACCTGGAAGACCTCAAGATCGGCGACGAAGTAGAGGTCTATATTGAGGAGCAGGAAGACAAAAACGGGCAGCTGGTGCTGTCGCGCAAAAAGGCTAAGATCGTCCGCGCCTGGGAACGCATCCAGAGCGGTCTGGACGATGACAATATTCTAGAAGCGACGGTGAAACGCCGCACCAAGGGCGGGTTGATCTGCGACGTGTACGGCGTGGAGGCGTTCTTGCCCGGCTCGCAGATCGACGTGAAACCCATCCGCGATTTCGACGCCTACGTGGGCAAAAAGATGGAAGTGAAGGTGGTGAAGATCAACTACGCCAACGACAACGTGGTGGTGTCGCATAAAATCCTTATTGAGAAGGATCTGGAAGAGCAAAAGGCCAAGATTCTGGACAACCTGGAAAAAGGTCAGGTGCTGGAAGGCATCATCAAGAACATGACCAACTTTGGGGTGTTTATCGACCTGGGTGGTGTAGACGGACTGCTGCACATCACCGATATCTCGTGGGGGCGCATCAACCATCCCGAAGAAGTGCTGGAGCTCGATCAGAAGCTCAACGTGGTGGTGCTGGACTTCGACGAAGCCAAGAAGCGTATTTCGCTCGGCATGAAGCAACTCACTCCCCACCCGTGGGATTCGCTTACCGAAGAAATTCAGGTGGGTTCTAAAATTCACGGCCGCATTGTGAACGTAGCCGACTACGGCGCCTTCTTGGAGATTATGCCCGGCGTGGAAGGATTGGTGCACGTATCCGAAATGTCGTGGTCGCAGCACCTGCGCAACCCGCAAGACTTTATCAAGATCGGCGACGAACTCGACGCCCAGGTGCTCACCCTGGACCGCGACGCCCGCAAGATGTCGCTGGGCATCAAGCAACTGAGCGAAGACCCCTGGAACAAAGAAGATGTGCTCACCAAATACGCCATCGGCACGGTGCACAAGGGCATCATCCGCAATCTGACCAACTTTGGCCTGTTCCTCGAACTGGAAGAAGGCATCGACGGTTTGGTGCACGTATCGGACCTGAGCTGGACCAAAAAGGTGAAACACCCGTCAGAGTTTGTGAAGGTGGGTGAAGAACTTGAGGTGAAAGTGCTGGAACTCGACGTGGATAGCCGTCGGCTGGCGCTGGGCCACAAGCAAATGGAAGAAAACCCTTGGGATACTTTCGAGGACCTATTTCCGATTGGTTCGGTGCACAAAGGAACGATTACCGGCAAGACCGATAAGGGGGCCGCGATTGAATTGCCCTACGGTATTGAAGGCTTTGCCAACAACAAACAGTTGGTGAAGGAAGACGGCTCTAATCCGGAGCAGGGCGAGGCACTGGACTTCCGCGTGGTGGAATTTTCAAAGGACGACCGACGCATTGTGCTTTCTCACCTGGCATCGTATAAGGAAGAAGAAGCGAAGCAGCTGAAGAAGAAAGCGGCTCGCGCCGCTTCGTCCGGCTCCAGCAGCGGTGGTGGCGGACGCTCCCGTTCGTCCAGCAACGAAGAGCGTTCTACGTTGGGCGACTTGTCGGCATTGTCGGACCTGAAGGAGCAAATGCAGGAGAACCAGAAGAAGGCTGGTGCTGCCTCGAAGGAAGAAACTGAGAACGAAGAAACCGATGAAGCAAGCGCGGACGTTACGGCTGATAAGTCAGAGGAAAAGGTAGCCAAGCAAGCGGATGCTGCCTCTGAAGCAGAGGCGAAACCCGAAGCTGAGGTTGCCGACGCACCAGCAGATGACAAAGCCTCTTCGGCCGACGACGAAGAAAAGGCGTAGCCTGAAAACAAATCAGTAAAATGGCGGGAAGGGGCATCTTCCCGCTATTTTACGCGTTAAAATGAATGGTCGCGTGGCCGAGTGGCTAGGCGGAGGTCTGCAAAACCTCTTACAGCGGTTCGAATCCGCTCGCGACCTCTTTAAAATTGCGATGGTTGGTGCGGTAGTTAATTAACTTATTTCGGTTGATCACAATTTTACATGATTCTCGGTCAGTGTTTTCACTGACCGTTTTTTTTGCTCATCGCAGTAGCTCAATGGCTTTTTCTAACTGCCTATCCTGGCATCAATAGAATCATCGAGAGAGCAGTATCGGTTAATCGGGTAGAATATCGATTGCCTCGTATCCCGGCTGCGTTGAAAGTCAGCACAACGGTCCTTTGACAATTCCAGTTGTTAGTAAGCGCTTGCCTTCCACCGGCAATTTGGCAAAAACGGGGCAGGTTAAACGGTATCTATCGGTGCCGAAAAACAATAGCCAATAGGTTCCTAATCCAATCAATTTAGAATCTTTCCAAATTGTTATCAAGCCTCGTTCGGAAAGAACTAAGAGATTGGAAACCAACTTATTAGCGGTACAGCGGAGGGGCTCAGATCAGCGTGTGCCGAATTGCGGCAAATGTGTTTGAAATCCAACCCCCGCGTGTTACTTTTGTGCGAATTCAAAACGAGGAAGCTTCCATGTCGCTATTCATATCTCATTTTTTCACCTCCGGTCGGGTCAGCGCGTTGCTTAGTGGATTTTTAGTGAGCCTGGTTCTTTTGTCAGCGACCGTCACCGCCCAAGACGCCCCGGCCGACAGCACCGCCGCTCCCGACGGCACAGCCCCCGAAGCAACTGCCGCACCGGCCGCCGAAGCCTCCGCGGATGGTATCCCCACCGATGATGCCGTCGTGAGCCAGGGCGAGTCACTATTCAACAACAACTGCACGGTGTGCCACGCCATCAATCAGGTGGTGGTGGGCCCCGCCCTCAAGAACGTGCACGAGCGGCGCGACCTGCCCTGGCTCATCAGCTTCATTAAGAACTCTCAGAAGGTAATCCAGAGCGGCGACGACTACGCCGTGAACTTGTACAACGAATACAACAAAACGGTAATGCCGTCTTTTGCCTACTCGGACGAGGAGATTACATCTATCGTGGCCTACATCAAGGCAGAATCTTCAGCCGCCGCCGCACCCCAAGCTGCCGCTAGAGATGGTGAAGCCGTCGCGGCGGGTGATCAGGCTGCAGGTACCGGTGGTAGCGCTATTCCTTCCGGCTACCTGCTGGCTATCCTTATCGGTTTGGTAGTCATTCTCGGACTCATCCTGCTGGTGCTGATTCTGATCGTGACGGTGCTCACCAAGTTCCTGAACCAGAAAACGGACCTAGACGAAGCCGACCGCGAAATTCTCAACCAGAAAACCGACGTCAAAAAGCTGGTGCAGAGTCGCCCCTTCATTGGGATGATGGTCTTTATCTTCCTGGCCCTGGTGGTGAAGCTAGTGCTCGACGGACTCTATTCCGTCGGGGTGCAACAGGGGTACCAGCCTGAGCAGCCGATTGCTTTCTCACACGCCCAGCACGCCGGACAGTACGAAATTCAGTGCCAGTACTGCCACACCGGAGTGATGAAGGGCAAATCGGCCAACATTCCCTCGGCCAACATCTGCATGAACTGCCACCAGCAGATCGCCGTTGAGTCGCCCGAGATTCAGAAAATCTACGCGGCCATTGACTTCGACCCCGATTCGCAGACCTATGGCAACAATAAAAAACCCATCGAGTGGATTCGCATCCACAACCTGCCCGATTTGGCCTACTTCAACCACTCCCAGCACGTGAACGTGGGCGGACTGGAGTGCCAAACCTGTCACGGACCCATTCAGGAAATGCCGGTGGTGTATCAGTACTCTAAACTCACCATGGGCTGGTGTATCAATTGCCACCGCGAAACCGAGGTGAACGCCAAAGACAATGCCTACTACGACAAATTACTCGAACTGCACGACGAATCAGCCTCCGGAGAACCTATGAAGGTGGAGGATATTGGCGGACTCGAGTGTTCTAAGTGCCATTATTAAGCAAGAGGCTACCCATCACAACATGAAAAAAGAGAAGCGATACTGGAAGGGACTGGAAGAGTTAAGCAACAATCCGGAATTTGTTAAGCACGCCGACCGGGAGTTTCCAACTCCCCCCAAGAAGGGCGATACGCGCCGCGACTTCCTAAAAACCATGGGCTTCACTATCAGCGCTGCCACCCTGGCGGCCTGCGAAGCCCCTATCCGCAAGGCCATTCCCTACGTAGTGAAACCGGTCGACGTGGACCCGTCTATCCCCAATTACTACGCCTCTACGTACATCGACGGCGGCGACTATTGTAGCGTGGTGGTGAAAACCCGTGAGGGCCGTCCGATTAAGATCAAGGGCAACGACCGTTCCCCCATCACGCAGGGGCGCGTCAACGCGCAAGTCGAGGCTTCGGTGTTGTCGTTATACGATAGCCAGCGCCTGCAGGGCCCGGTGATCAACCGCGAACCCGCCACCTGGAGCAGCTTGGATAAGGCCGTGACCAGCCAGTTGCGCGGCGCGTCGAACGTGGCGCTGGTGAGCTACACCATTCTGAGCCCTTCCACCCAGGCCACCATTGATCGTCTGCTCGCCGCCTACCCGAATATGCGGCACGTAGTGTACGATCCTATTTCGTCCGAAGGTATTCTGGAAGCCAACCGGCAGAGTTTCGGCCAGGCGGTGATTCCGGCCTATGATTTTAGCCAAGCCGACACCATTGTGAGCTTCGGGGCGGACTTTTTAGGTACCTGGATTGCGCCCATCGTATACGCCCGACAATACGGCGACACCCGCAAGCTGGGTCGGGACAAAAAGAAAATGTCGCGCCACTACCAGTTCGAGAGTAACCTATCAATGACCGGCGCTAACGCTGACTACCGGGCGCAGGTGCGTGCCTCGCAAGAAGGATTGCTGGTTGGGCATTTGTACAATTTACTAGCCGCTCGGGCCGGATCGCCCACGGCGCAGATCAACAAAACCGCCGAGGTTCCTTTGCTGGCCAAAGCAGCGAACGATCTGTGGGCCAGCCGGGGAAAATCGCTAGTGGTGTCGGGCTCCAACGATCCGGCGGTGCAGGGCATGGTGAATGCCATCAACGGACTGCTGCGCAACTACGGCACCACCATTGACTTGCAAAATCCGGCTTACTTCCGGCAGGGCAGCACTCGGGCAATGGACCAACTGGCCCAGCAGGCGAGCCAAGGTTCTTTGGATGGGGTGATCTTTTACGACTGCAACCCGGTGTATGACTATTATAACGGAGCTGCGCTGGCCGAAGGACTTGGCAAGGTGAAGCTGAAAATATCCACCAGCGACCGGCTGGACGAAACAACCATACTAACGGACTATATCGCGCCCGACAATCACTACCTGGAATCGTGGAACGATGCGCAACCCCAGGGCGGGCACCTTAGTCTGGCGCAACCGACCATCACTCCCATTTTCGACACCCGACAGGCGCAGAGCACCTTTTTGACGTGGTCGGGCAGTCGGCAAACCGATTACTATCAGTTTTTGCGCAATCGCTGGCGCAGCACCGCCTTCGCTGCTCAGAACGCGGAAGCAAACTTTGAAAATTTCTGGAACATAGCGCTGTACAACGGCGTGATCGAGACCAGCAATCCGGCAACCGGCGGAGCCGACGGTACTGCCGTTCAGGCCGATCTGGGACGACTGGCAAATGCCATTAACGAAACCTACCCGGCGCAGCGCGAGGGCATTGAGTTGGTGCTGTATCAAAAGGTGGGTATCGGCAACGGACGACAGGCCAATAACCCCTGGCTGCAGGAAATGCCCGATCCGATCTCCAAAGCCTGCTGGGATAACTACCTGACCGTTTCGCAGAAAATGGCGAACGATCTGGGTGTGGAAATGGAAGAGATGAAAACCCGCATGGCCAAGGTAACCGCCAACGGCACCAGCGTGACCGTGCCGGTGCTGGTGCAACCCGGACAGGCCGAAGGCACCGTGGGGTTGGCCCTGGGCTACGGACGCACCAAAGCGGGCAAAGTGGCCGACGGAGTGGGGGCTAACGCCTACCCGATGGTGAGCATGACCAACGGCTTCGTGTCGTACTTTAACCCGGACGTGCAAATCGAAGTGCTGGGCGATAAGTACCGCATCGCGCAGACCCAGACCCACGAGACCTACATGGGCCGCGAAACGGTGATTCAGGATGCGTTGCTGGCCGAGTACCAGGAAGATCCGGCGGCGGGCCGCTATAAGGTAGAGATTGAAACCTACGACGGGCCCAAAGAACCCAACAGCATCTCTCTGTGGAAAGGGCACGTCTATCCCAACCACCACTGGATGATGGCCATCGATATGAACAGCTGCATTGGTTGCGGTGCCTGCACGGTGGCTTGCCAAGTAGAAAACAACGTGCCCGTGGTGGGCCGACAGGAGGTAATCAACCGCCGCGAAATGCACTGGATTCGCATCGACCGCTACTACAGCAGCGACGCGGTGGAAGGGTACAAAGACATGGAAGTGGCCTCGGCCAATCCGGAAGTTACCTTCCAACCCATGCTCTGCCAGCAGTGCAACAACGCGCCCTGCGAAACGGTATGCCCGGTGCTGGCCACCACCCACAGCACCGAGGGGCTGAACCAAATGACCTACAACCGCTGCATCGGTACCCGCTACTGCGCCAACAACTGTCCCTACAAGGTGCGCCGCTTCAACTGGTTTAAGTACCACGACAATGAGCAATTTGCCGGAGTGAACATCCCCGGAAACGACGACTTGGCCAAAATGGTGCTGAATCCCGACGTGACGGTTCGCGCGCGTGGAGTAATGGAGAAGTGCACGTTCTGCGTCCAGCGCATCCAACTCGGCAAGCTGGAAGCCAGAAAGCAGCGGCGACGTCCGATGGACGGAGAAATCGTGTCGGCCTGTGCCGAGGCGTGTCCTACCCGCGCCATCACCTTTGGCGATGCCAACGACCCCAACAGCGCTATCACGCGCATTGTGAGCCGCGAGTATGAAGAGCGCGCCTACCGGGTGCTCAACGAAATTGGGGTGAGCCCAAACATTTGGTACCTGACCAAGATTAGAAACAAAGACGAAGAAGAAGTTACCGCGTAAATAAATAAGATCATGATTCATACCGCTTCTGTAAGAACTCCCCTAGTTACCAACGGCAAAACCGTGCACGATGTAACGGTAGACATATGCCGACCGGTGGAAGCCAAGCCCAACGTGCTATGGTTGCTGGCTTTGGCTACCTCGCTAGGCTTTCTGACCATCGGAGCCTACGCCATGTTTCGCACGCTGTGGGACGGTATCGGCATGTGGGGTCTTAACAAAACGGTAGGCTGGGCCTGGGACATCACCAACTTTGTGTGGTGGGTAGGCATCGGCCACGCCGGTACGCTCATCTCAGCGGTTCTGCTGCTGTTTCGTCAGAAGTGGAGAATGTCAATCAACCGGGCCGCGGAAGCAATGACGATTTTTGCGGTAATTTGCGCGCTGCTGTTCCCGGTCATTCACATGGGTCGACCATGGTTAGGAGCCTACTGGGCGCTGCCCCTGCCGAACACCTTCGGCTCGCTGTGGGTGAACTTCAACTCTCCGTTGCTGTGGGACGTGTTCGCCATCAGCACCTACTTCACCGTGTCGCTGGTTTTCTGGTACATCGGCCTGATTCCCGACTTTGCGACTATTCGCGACCGAGCGCAGAACAAAATATCTCGTGCGGTGTACGGAGCGCTCAGCTTCAACTGGAACGGCTCAGCCCGCACCTGGGAACGTTACGAAGCGGTGGCCCTGATTCTGGCCGGACTAGCCACTCCGCTAGTACTTTCAGTGCACACCATCGTGTCGTTCGACTTTGCCACCTCGGTGATTCCCGGCTGGCACACTACGATCTTTCCGCCCTACTTTGTGGCCGGAGCCATCTTCTCAGGCTTCGCGATGGTGCTCACGCTGATGCTTATCACCCGGAAGGTGTATAAACTAGAGGATTACATCACGATCGGCCACATTGAGTTGATGAATATTATCATCATCGTCACCGGTTCCATTGTGGGAGTAGCCTACATCACTGAGCTGTTCATGGCCTGGTATTCGGGCGTAGAGTATGAGCAGTATGCCTTCTTCAACCGGGCCACCGGACCCTACTGGTGGGCCTACTGGACGATGATGACCTGTAATGTGATATCGCCGCAGTTGTTCTGGTTCAAGAAGATTCGGACCAGCATTGTGGCCACGTTTATTTTGTCTATTGTGGTGAATATCGGCATGTGGTTCGAACGCTTCGTGATTATCGTTACCTCGCTGCACCGCGATTACATTCCCTCAAGCTGGGCCATGTTCCAGCCGACGTTGTACGACGTAGGCATCTACCTATTTACCTTTGGGTTATTCTTCACGGCGTTCTTCTTGTTCGCCAAATTCTTCCCGGTGATCAACATGGCTGAAGTGAAAAGCATCATCAAAGCTTCCTCGGAAGATGAGCCAACGATGCGCGCGGCCGGAACCACCACGCAATCGACCACCGAAACCGTTCCGCAACGGAGCATAGATAAAAACAACCCATGAAGCCAGGAAGTAAATTTTTATTGGGTGTATTCGACGACGAAGACGTGCTGGTGGAAGCTGTGGAAACGGCCCGTAGCCAGGGAGTGCGCATCCACGATTGCTACACTCCGTTTCCCGTGCACGGGTTGGGGCACGCCCTGGGATACAAACGTTCTAAGTTACCCATTGCCGCCTTCTTGTTCGGTGCTTTGGGCTTGGGCTTGGCCCTGCTGATGCAGTTTTATATGCTCAAAATTGACTGGCCCATGATTGTCGGAGGAAAGGATTTTGCCTCGGTTACCTATGTGCCGGTATCGTTTGAACTCACCGTGCTGCTGTCGGCACTAGGAATGGTGGGAGTGTTTATGCTGGTAAGTGATTTGCGCCCCTACGGCAAACCCAAAATTTTTGACCTGCGGGCCACCGACGATAAGCACATCATGGCGATTGATTTATCTAAAAACTCGATCAAACTAGACGAGATGAAAACTATCCTGCGCGATGCGGGAGCGGTGGAAGTGAACGAAAAAAATTACTAAGTATGCGTAATTACGTACTGTATGGTTGCCTGGCGGGCGGGATTGCTTTGCTAGGGTGTGAGGCGCAGGGAGATTTTCCTGGGTTGGAATATGCTCCGCAGATGTACCACACCATTCCGTATGAGCCACTGGATCAAATCACCCAAGAAACTTCAGGAACTTGGCTTTCGTCGCGTGAGGACGATCTGGGCGAATTCTATAATTCTAATCCGTATAATCCTTACGGCATGAACTCGCGTACGCCCCCGGCCAACACGGTGCGGCGTAATGCGGCCAGCTACGACGCTTACGGAGCCAAACAAGCCGCGCCCAACGCCGAAGCCAATCGTAAAGAACTGGCCCTGTATCTGCCCTACGAACTTCCTTACGATAGCCTGGAACTGGCTTCCCGTACTTTAGAAAATCCGCTGGATTCTACGGCGGCGGTGGTGGCCGAAGGACAGCGACTCTACACGCAGTTTTGCTATCCTTGTCATGGGGGAGCTGGGCAGGGCAACGGACCGGTAGGAGTGGTCTACAAGGGCGTGCCCGCCTACAACAAGGGCACCTACCGCGACATGACGGAAGGACATATTTTTCACGTGATCACCTGGGGAAAAGGACGCATGAACGCCCACGGCTCGCAGATGGAAATTGCCGACCGTTGGAAGATCGTCCGCTACGTTCAAACCCTGCAACAACAAGGCGAATAACACTATGAGCAGCACCACACACCACACCACTGAAATTGACGTCGGAAAAGAATACTTCGATTTTTCGGCAACTAAGAAAACGTTATTCATTATCGGTGGGGTAGGGCTCCTGTTGCTCATCGCCGGTATTATGATGGTTGTATTCGGCGGCGGACACGAAGCCGAAGCGGGGCACGCCTCGGCCGAACTGGGTGAGACCGGTCACGCGGAATTTCACTGGTACCAACGCCTGTTCGCCAACCTGTGGATTAACAACGTGTACTTCACGGGACTGTCCATTATTGGGGTGTTCTTCGTGGCCTTCAACTACGCTGCGCAAGCGGGCTGGTCGGCCGGACTTAAACGCGTGCCCGAAGCCTTTGGAGCGTGGTTGCCCATTGCCGGAGTGCTGATGCTGGTGGTGTTCTTGGTGGGTAGCCACAGCATCTTCCACTGGACGCACGATTATCTGTATGACGAAGCCGACCCGCGCTACGATGCCATTATCGACGGCAAAAGCGCGTATCTGAACACTCCTTTTTACCTTATCCGCATGGTGGCTTACTTTGCCTTGTGGTTCTGGATGTGGCGCCTCATCCGGCGCGAGTCGTTGGCCGAAGACCGGCTCGGCGGCACCAAGCACTATCACAAGATGGTGAAGTATTCTACTATCTTTATTATCATCTTCGCCGTTACCTCTTCCACCTCGGCCTGGGATTGGGTGCTGTCCATCGACACCCACTGGTTCAGCACCATGTTTGGCTGGTACGTGTTTGCCAGTTGGTTTGTGGCCGGGCTGGCCGCCATCACCCTGATGGTGGTTCGCCTGCGCGAGACGGGGCACCTGCTCAACGTTGGCTCCGAGCACCTGCACGATCTGGGTAAATTTGTGTTTGCCTTTAGTATCTTCTGGGCCTACATCTGGTTGGGACAGTTTCTGCTGATTTACTACGCGAACATCCCGGAAGAATCGGTTTATTTTGTGGAACGCATGAGCAGCAGCTACTACGCTCCCATCTTTTACATGATCCTCGGCCTCAACTTCTTGCTGCCCTTTTTACTGCTCATGACGCGCGACTCCAAGCGCCTCACCATCTTCTTGAAACTGGTTTGTACCATCGTTTTGGTGGGCCACTGGTTCGATTTTTACTTAATGATAACCCCCGGAACTTTGTGGGAAAACGGGGGGTTTGGGATGCTAGAGATCGGTTGTACCATGGTTTATCTGGCGGCTTTTCTCTGGGTAGTCTTTGGCAATCTTGCTAAAGCCCCGTTAGTGGCTAAGAACCATCCCATGCTGCAAGAAAGTATTCACCATCACACTTGATTCTTTTGCTATGCTCAATATTGTAATTGCCGTTGGTGCGGTTCTTTTGCTCATTATCCTGTTCACCATCTTCCGCGTTTTGCGGCTGGTGAGCGTGGCCCGAGGCAGCGATAAAAAAACCGCTTCTACCGGAAATAAGATCAACGCCATGCTGTTTATGGTGTTTCTGGTGGTGATGGGAGGGTTTATGACTTGGTACTCCATCAGTGAGTTTGACAAGTACGATCCGCCGGTAGCTTCGGAACATGGGGTGCAAGCAGATAACATCTTCTGGATCACGATGGGCTGTACTGGGTTTATTTTTATCCTGACCCACATTTTGCTATTCTACTTTTCGTACCGTTATCAGTACGTGGAGGATAAAAAGGCCCTGTTTTATCCCGATAATACCAAACTGGAGGTGGTATGGACGATTGTGCCCGCCGTGGTGATGGCCGTACTGGTATTTTCGGGTTGGAAGGTGTGGACCGACATTACGCAGAAGGCTCCCGATGATGCGGAGGAAATCGAAATACTGGGCTACCAGTTTGGGTGGCTCCCTCGTTACCCGGGCAACGATAACCAATTGGGTGAGTACGATTACCGACTTATTGACGCAGAAAATACACGTGGATTGGATTTTACCGACCGTTCGGCCTTTGACGATGTTACCCCGATGGAGGTGCACGTGCCCAAAGGCAAACCTGTGCTTTTCATAATCAGGGCCCGCGACGTGTTGCACAGCGTATACGTGCCCGAGTTCCGTCTCAAGCAGGATGCGGTGCCGGGCATGCCTACCCGTTTCTGGTTCACTCCGACCAAAACGACCGCCGAAATGCGCGCTGAAACCGGTAATCCCGACTATAACTACAACATCTTCTGCACCGAGGTATGCGGGCGGGCCCACTTTTCTATGCGCTTACGCTTGGTGGTGGATGAGCCGGAAGACTATTTAGCCTGGAAGGCTGAGCAAAAAACTTGGCTTCAGGAACATCAGGATTACTTGGCTAAGGTGCCGCAGGAGCTAAGAGAACTAGCCATGATTAGCGCCGGTATAGAGCAGGAAGAAATAACAGAATCAGAAGAAGCAGGAATCAATTAGTTAGTAGTCACTCATTTGTAGATAAGCTATGGCGACAGCACACGTAGGAGACGCGCACGCACACGCGGCGCACGATGAGCACCACCACGAAGATAATTTTATCACCAAGTACATTTTTAGTCAGGATCATAAGATGATCGCCAAGCAGTACCTGCTGACCGGTATCTTGTGGGCGTTCATCGGCGGACTGTTATCTATTATCTTTAGATTGCAGTTGGGTTTTCCCGAAATGAACATGAGCTTTTTGCGGCCCCTGCTAGGTGGGTGGATCACCGAAACCGGCACGTTAGACGCCGAATTTTATCTGGCGCTGGTCACCATGCACGGTACCATCATGGTATTCTTCGTGCTCACCGCCGGACTGAGCGGAACGTTTAGTAACTATCTGATTCCGCTGCAGATTGGCGCGCGTGATATGGCCTCGGGCTTTATGAACATGCTGTCGTACTGGTTCTTCTTCATTGCCAGCGTGATTATGTTTTACTCACTCTTTATTGAAACCGGCCCGGCCGCCGGGGGTTGGGTGGTGTACCCGCCGCTTAGTGCCCTGCCTCAGGCTATTCAGGGTTCCGCATTGGGTATGACGCTCTGGTTGGTCTCCATGACGTTCTTTATAGCCTCGTCGCTACTGGGCGGTATTAACTACATTACCACGGTAATCAACCTGCGCACCAAGGGAATGTCGTTTGCCCGTCTGCCCCTCACCATCTGGGCGTTCTTTCTCACTGCGGTGATTGGTCTGTTATCTTTCCCGGTATTGTTCTCAGCCGCCCTGCTGCTGATCTTCGACCGAAGCTTTGGCACCAGTTTCTACTTGTCCGAAATATTTATTAACGGCGAGGCACTGCCCAACTTAGGCGGTAGTCCAATTTTGTACCAGCACTTGTTCTGGTTCCTGGGCCATCCCGAGGTGTATATCGTGCTGTTGCCCGCCTTGGGAATCACCTCCGAGGTGATCGCTACCAACGCACGCAAGCCGATCTTCGGTTACCGGGCCATGATTGGCTCCCTGTTGGCCATCACCATTCTATCGTTTGTCGTATGGGCGCACCATATGTTCGTATCCGGACTCAATCCCTTTTTGGGCTCGGTCTTTATGTTCCTGACGCTGATCATTGCCGTGCCCTCGGCGGTTAAGGTGTTTAACTACCTCACCACCCTGTGGAAAGGTAACCTGAGGTTCACTACGGCTATGATGTTCTCTATTGGACTAGTATCGGTGTTTATCTCGGGTGGGCTCACGGGTATCTTCCTCGGAAACGCGGCCATTGACATTCAGTTGCACGATACCTACTTTGTGGTGGCGCATTTTCACCTGGTGATGGGTAGTGCTTCGTTCTTCGGACTGATGGCCGGGGTGTACCACTGGTTCCCGAAAATGTACGGCCGAATGATGGACAAGACCTTAGGCTACGTGCACTTCTGGATGACCTTCTTCGGTGTGTACCTGGTGTTCTTTCCCATGCACTACATCGGCATTGCCGGTTTTCCCCGTCGCTACTATTCCTTTACGACCTTTGACCCGTTCGGAGCGTTTGCCGATCTGAATATGTTCATTAGCATCGCCGCTATCCTTACCTTTAGCGCGCAACTGATCTTTGCCTACAATTTCTTCTACAGCATGTACCGCGGACGGCTGGCCCCGGCAAACCCCTGGAAGTCGAACACCCTGGAGTGGACCACGCCCCGCTTCCCGGAGCACGGCAACTGGCCCGGCGAGATTCCGGAAGTCCACCGCTGGCCCTACGACTACAGTAAGCCGCACGCCAAGGACGACTACATTCCGCAGACCGTGCCGTTCTCTGAGACCCCTGAGTCTAACCTACCGCACGAAAGCGACAGCATTGCTATTGAGCGCGAGGGTGAGGAAGTAGAAAAGGTGGATGAAGCCAACGCCAAGTAGTCTGCGACGGCTGAGCATTTTCACCCTCTGGTCGGTCTATTTCCTTATTCTGGTAGGAGGGATCGTTCGCAGCACGGGTTCGGGCATGGGCTGCCCCGATTGGCCCAAATGTTTCGGAAGCTGGGTTCCTCCCACGGAGGCAAGTCAGCTTCCGTTTAATTATAAGGAGGTATACGCGCAGCAACGCCTTGCCAAGAACGAACGCTTGGCCAACTATCTGGGCGCCATCGGGTTTGCACAACTGGCCGACCAACTTAAGAACGACCCGGCTATCGCCCAGGAAGAAGAATTCAACGCCACCAAAACCTGGGTTGAGTACGTTAACCGCCTTATTGGGGCGGTGGTCGGCCTCTTAATCCTGGCCACCTTCGCCGCTTCGGTGTCCCAGTGGAAAAATGATCGTCTTCTAGTCGTTGCCTCGGCAGTCACGGTAATTGCGGTGGGTCTGCAGGGCTGGATCGGCTCGGTGGTGGTATCTACCAACCTGTTACCCTGGATGATCACCGTGCACATGTTGCTGGCTTTGCTAATTGTGGCCCTGCTCACCTTCGTCGCCCTGCGGACGGGAGGTATCCGTTCCATCGGGGCTGATGTGCCGCGAACGAAAATGGGGACCACGCTAGGAATCTTACTGCTACTAACGCTGATTCAGATCGTGATGGGCACGCAGGTGCGGGAGTCAGTCAACGAAGTAGCCCAAACCCTAGGCGAAGCCCAACGAGAGCACTGGGTCGCCGGATTAGACTGGGTATTTTACGTGCATCGGTCCTGTTCCGTTGTGGTGCTGCTGGGGCACGTTTATTTGGGATACCTGGCCTACCAAAATTTTGGCCGAAACGGAAACTTAACCCGCTGGGTGGGGGTATTACTAGTAATCATTGTCACCGAAATACTAAGCGGGATAGTGATGGCCTACTGGTCTATACCACGGTTTGCCCAGCCTTTGCACCTGATTTTAGCGACCGGAGCGTTTGGAGTGCAGGTGCTGCTTTTGCTGAAAATTTATCCGCTGGCCGTGCGGCAGCGTCAACTTTACTCGGATCAGTATGTTAGCTACTAAAACCATCGTTCGTTCCACCGTGGGAGATCGCGTACGCGCTTACGCCGAGCTGATGAAGCTGCGGCTTTCCCTTCTGGTGGCGTTTTCGGCAGCCTTTGGTTACGTACTCGCGGTACCG
Organism: Cyclobacteriaceae bacterium; assembly: GCA_965217305.1. Taxonomy (GTDB): domain Bacteria; phylum Bacteroidota; class Bacteroidia; order Cytophagales; family Cyclobacteriaceae; genus Tunicatimonas. The sequence goes on along the minus strand of CBDCHN010000011.1, from coordinate 112,245 downwards.
GGTCCGGTAAACGCAGGCGGGCTGATCATTCTCTGCATCAGCGGTTTCTTATTGTCCGGCGCTTCTACCGCCATCAACCAAATTCAAGAACGCGACATGGACGGCCTTATGAAGCGCACGAAAAACCGGCCGTTGCCTACCGAGCGTGTACACCCCCAGGAGGCGGTTTGGCTGGCGGTTATCTGCGCGGTGGTGGCGCTAGCGTTGTTGCTAATATTTACCAATTTGCTTACTGCTGCGTTGGCGTTGCTATCGCTGGTGCTATACGGTTTTGTGTATACTCCGCTTAAGAAGGTGAGTCCAATTGCCGTGTTGGTGGGAGCGTTTCCCGGAGCGATGCCCCCGTTGTTGGGTTGGGTGGCCGCCACCGGAGCGATTAGTCAGGAGGCGCTGGTGATCTTTGGCATCCAGTTTATCTGGCAATTTCCGCACTTTTGGGCCATTGCCTGGGTAGCCGACGACGACTACAAGCGCGCGGGGTTTAAACTGCTGCCCTCGGGTGGCGGAAAAGACATGCGCACCGCCGTGCAAATTATGACCTACACCCTGTTTCTAATTCCACTGGGGTTATTGCCTCTCAAACTGGGCATTACCGGAGTAGATTCGGCCATTGTGGCCACGGTGTGCGGAGTGCTGTTCCTAGGGCAAACATTTAGCCTAATGATCCAAGGGTCAAGAAAAGCGGCGCTGCGCATTATGTTTGGTTCGTTTATCTATCTGCCGGTGGTGCAGATAGCCTATTTATTGGATAAAATCTAGCGTATCATGGCATCAATCATAAATACTGGCACCGAATCGGTAGAGGTAGTAAGAGACACGAAAGCAACGCTCTCAATGCACCCCAAGAAGTTTGCCATGTGGCTGTTTATCGTCACGGTGGTGATGATCTTCGCGGCCATGACCAGCGCCTATATTGTGCGACAGTCCGAGGGCAACTGGCTCGAGTTTGACCTGCCGCAGTCGTTTTGGCTCACGTCCGGCATCATCTTGCTGAGTAGTGCCACCATGCACTGGGCCTACGTATCAGCCAAGCGAGACAATCTGAAGAGTTTGCGCATCGCCATGATAGCAACTACCCTGCTTGGCGTTGCCTTCCTGATCGGTCAGTATCTGGCGTGGGGCGACTTGGTGGCGATGGACGTATACTTTGTGGGCAACCCCGGGGGTTCGTTTGTGTACGTGCTCAGCGGTCTGCACGCCGCGCACCTGATTGGTGGGGTGGTGTTTCTGCTGATTACCCTGGTGAACGTGCTGCGCTACCGCGTGCACGCCAAGAGTATGGATCAGATAGAGATGTGCGCCACATATTGGCACTTTTTAGATGGACTTTGGCTCTATTTATTCGTATTTTTGCTGCTCAATTAAACAAAGACGAACTGTAGAGCGGGAGGTTATTTTTTGAACTCCAGCCAACGCAGTAGCGCTTACTCTCGGCTATGGCAACAATTGTAAAAGAAACCTCGGGACACGAAACCGAACCGCAGGCCCCCCGTAGCGTGTGGGGCGGAGGCACCTCTCCTTTCCGCGTGAGTTACGGCAAGTTGATGATGTGGTTCTTCCTGCTGTCGGATGCCTTCACTTTCTCAGCACTGCTGGTTTCTTACGGCATGATCCGCTTTTCTTATCCCGCTTTCGGGGGGGAGGTGGAGGAGTACGTGTTTTCGCAAGACTATTGGCCCATCCCCGAGAAGGTTTTTGAGGCGGTTCCCCTTCTTCACGGAGTTGAATTGCCACTGGTATTCGTAGGAATAATGACCTTTATTCTGATCCTGAGCAGTGTAACGATGGTGCTGGCCGTGGAGGCGGGGCACCGCATGGAAAAGAAGGCCGTGGTGAAGTGGATGCTGTGGACGATCATCGGGGGCATCACCTTCTTGAGCTGCCAGGCCTGGGAGTGGGGGCACTTTATCCACGGCACCGATCAGGGGGGCCTGCTCGATAATGGTGCGGTCATTTTTGGAGCCAACTTAGTGCAGAATCAGTACGGACCGCCCCTGTTCGCCGATTTGTTCTTTTTCATAACCGGCTTTCACGGCTTTCACGTCTTTAGCGGGGTGATGCTCAACTTCCTGATCTTCTATCAGGCCGCCACCGGCGTATTCGAGCGAAGAGGACACTACGAGATGGTAGAAAAAGTAGGCCTTTACTGGCACTTTGTGGATCTGGTATGGGTATTTGTATTCACATTCTTTTACCTTATTTAAGTTAGTTGTTATGGCAGAATTAGACGAGAACACAGCCGTTCGCTACGAACCGGTCGATAAGAAAAAGACCAATAAACTATGGCGTATCGCCGGTATCATGGCGGTTTTGACAATTATTGAGTTTGTGTTCGCCCTATACTTGCCCCGTGGCCCCCTACTTTATGGCACATTTGTGGTCATGACAATTGTCAAAGCATTCTACATCGTTGGCGAGTTTATGCACTTGAAGGGCGAAGTGAAAACGATGATGTGGTCCATTCTCATTCCCACCGTTTTCGTGATCTGGCTCATTATGGCCCTGATTTTCGAGGGCAATTCAGTGATGGAGTTACGTTTCTAGTAACGGAACGAAAGCCCCGGGTTGCTTGGTTAGATAGACACCCTTGGTCGTTCATCCAGGCAACCAATCATGACCAACCCAAAAAAGATAGGAGGGCTGCTGCTTATTCTGGCAGTGCCCTTGTTGATACTAGTATTTCTGGAGCAATTTGGCGAGCAGCACTACGCCATCCCCACCGACCCCGCCGAAGCAGAAGGACTCAGCGCTGAAGTTCCGGCCGGTTCTTTAGGTCAAGCGTTTCGTCTGCCCAAATCCTGGCGAGACGCTGAAGGGTCGGTTATCTCGGAAGAAGTTTTCTCACGCAAAATTTTGATTATCTACTGCGAGTCAACCATGCGCTCCGATACCGCCGCGCTCATCCTGGAGAAGCTCACGCGGGTGCAGAACGTTTTTGAGCAAGATACTTTGGTACGACTGCTAACAATAACACCTACCAAACGACTGAGTAGTCTGTCGGAACTCGCCCAACGCTACCGAGCGCAACCTGAAGTATGGACATTTTTAGCCGACACCACCTCAGGCAGCGTTTCGCCTAAATTGCTCCCGGAGGGCACGAATGCGGCCACGTTGATGTTAGTAGACCAAGCGCAGCGGGTAAGAGGCTACTACGACGGAACCGAAGAAAGAGAGATGGATCGGCTGGTAGCAGAAGCTCGAATACTGCTTTACGACGTTAAATAAGTACGGTATGAAAAACATGATGCGAACCATTGGGGTTACTCTAGTGCTATTCATTCTGATGGTGAGTGAAAGCATGGCTCAGTGCGCCATGTGCCGCACCACCATTGAGAACAACGTGAGTGCCGGTGACACCTCACTGGCATCGGGGCTTAATGTGGGCATCATGTACCTGTTTTTTGCTCCTTACGTGATCGTGGGAGTGATTGCTTTTTTTTGGTACCGTAACAGTAAAAAAGAACATGGCAAAAAAATCCGCCTGGTCCGCCATTCTCAGTCATAAGTGCCCCCGCTGCCGCGAAGGTGACATTTTTACGTATTCGTTGTTAGAGAAGCCCACCAAGTTTATCGCGACCAATAAGGAATGCCCGCACTGTGGATTAGTTTACGAACGAGAACCCGGTTTCTTCTTCGGAGCTATGTACGTGAGCTACGCCCTCACGATGGCAATTTTCGTAGGATTCACCTTCATTTTGTACTTTTTCTTCAACGATCCCGCCCTGGAAGTGTACATCATTGCCGTGGTGGGCACCGTCATTGTGCTTACCCCCGTGGTGTTTCGCTACTCCCGCACGCTCTACCTGCACGGGTTTGGCGGGGTGAAGTACAACGAGGCGTATAGCGAATAGCGCAGATCTTGCTATGCGCGATTTCAAAACGTACTTAACTGACTATTACCGCATTACTGCCCCGCTGACGTGGTGAGCCTAGCATACCCGCCTGGAGTGATAACCCATCCGCACCGACATCCACCGGTGGGATAGTTTGGCTGTTTGCTTTGGCGTTTGTGAGAGGACAAGCTTTACGCAGCGAGTGAAGAGCCTCCCATCATAGTGACTGTGACTGCCATTTTTTTCTCAAATTTTCACAATCACGTTGCGCCGGTACATCATCCAGATCGGAATGAAGCACAGCAGCAGGTAGCCCAGCGCCCATAGCAACGACGCGAACTTGGCGGTAAGTCCTAGTTGTACCAAGCCCTGGTAGCTCACCGTCTTTAGCAATTCGCCCGCCGCATTCACCGGCACCATGAAGGCGTCAATGATGACCCCGTGGATCACAAAAGCCGTAATCGCATTCATACCGAAGGCCACGAAGAAGGGCGTCCAACTGCGGTAGTTTTGCACGTCTACAAACCAGTAGAGCGTGCCCAGCAACAGCAGCGCCATGCCCGACGACACCAGCACGTACGAACTGCTCCACAGGTTTTTGTTCACCGGAAAATACTGGTGCCACAGGTAGCCCACCAAGCAGGCTAGCACCCCGGCCACCATCATGCCAATAATTTTCTCCGGCGTGGGGCGCGACGTCCGCAACCAGTAACCGGTGAGCACCCCGGTGAAGCCGGTGGCAACGGCCGGTAGGGTACTTAGGAAACCTTCCGGGTCCCAGGTACCGCGGTACATCCGCCCCGGCACCAGCAGTTCGTCGAGCCAGGCGGCCAGGTTGGTGCCCGGCTCCAGGTTGGCCGCGCCCACGCCCGGCACCGGAATCAGCACCATCGCCAGCCAGTAGCCCACCAGAATAAAGACGCTGAGCCAGGCAATTGATCGCCAGGAAAGCCGCAGGAACAGCAAACTGCACACCAGATAAACAACGGCGATGCGCGGCAGCACGCCCACGTAGCGCAGGTTGGCAAAGTCGAACTTCGGGAACAGCGTTAGGAAGATACCCAGCGCGTAAATGATCAGGACGCGCTTCACGATCTTGGCAACGAGGCCACGCTGGGGAACGCCCAATTCTTTCCGCTTGCCCAGCGCCAGCGTGATCGAGATGCCGACCATAAACAGGAAAAACGGAAACACCAGGTCGGTGGGGGTGAGGCCATTCCATTCGGCGTGCAGCAAGGGCGCGTACACGTTGCCCCACGAGCCGGGCGTGTTCACCATGATCATCCCCACAATGGTGATGCCCCGCAGCACGTCTAGCGACAAGAGGCGTTGAGAGGGAGTATTAGACGCTTTAAGGTGCGAATCGGTAGGCGAGGGGGCGACAGTTTTAGACACGATAGGCGATTGTGGTTTACCGAGCCAATATACGACTTAAGTATTCAATCAAAATAAATTACAAATCGTCATCCACCGTGGACGCGGCCACCGTGGACACGGCCGCCGCGGCGCGGTCCGGAATTTTACGAAGCATAGCGTAGTAAAATGTCCGCGGACGCCGCGCGGGAACCCCCTGCCATAGCGACGAAAACGTGCCTCACAATGAGTTAATACACGTCTACGTAGCAGGGGATTCCGGGCCACCGTGGCGCGGTCTCGCCGGGCGCCGGGCGCTGCGCTCGCTCCGGAATGACGTTGTATTTATTGTAGAGTTAACGAACCGGAATAGGCAAACCAGGAGCTATCGGGCGGCGGTGGTAGCCGTCTCTTCCGGGGTGCGGAAGGTGCGCAGAATAGCTTCCAGCTCCCGGATAGAGGGGCGCTTCTTCTCCCCCGGACTGTATACGTAACCCTCAATGTAGTAGAGGCGGCCTTGGGCTTCGTCCACAAAGGTATAGCCCAAAAAGCCACCCCCCATCGAGTCGTTACTCAGTCGCCAGAGTCCGCGCGTCTCTACCGCAAATCTTCCCTGGAAGGTGACCGTATCGTACTCTACCAGCGTAATGGTATCAAGTGCCACCCCTTCTCCTTTCGGCACAACGCGTTGCACCGTCATGTAGGCGGTGGGATCATCGGCGATGTAGCGCCCTAGTTGCCTCTCACGAAACGCCAAAACATTCTTTGGGTCAAACGCCTCTTCCGAGGTATAATCTTTATAGGTCACCACCACGTTTTTATCGATTTCGCCCAACTGCCGTAGCCAAACAAAATCCGATACGTCATCGGCCATCGGCACTAGGTCATAGCCGAAGGGCACGCGCAACGAGAAGCCGTGGTTCTCGAGCAGAAACTTGCTCACCGACTTCTGTTCATTACCCTGGTATAAGCCTTCGGTGATGCGGTCCATTAACACATTCTCCAGTCGTTGTCTAATTTTCACCCGGTTCTCCCGGATGTTGCCAATCAACTCATCCTCAGTGTTGCCGAACAGGTGATAGATCTCCTGCCCTCGGGCAAACTCGTCCTGCTTCTCGAACATGTACAAATCCTGGTCCTCGCGAATACGCTGAATAGACTCTTCCGTAAAGTAACTTTGCATCCTCCTTCCGGCCGCCGTCTGGTTGTCCAGGGTGGTGACAAACAGGATATTCTTGGCACTGCGTAGCACGCTGTTGAGTTTGAACGGGTCCACGTAACGAACGTCAAAATAGGGTTCGGGTTGTGGCAGTCCGGGCATGGCTTCCCGAAAAGTGAGTCGTAGCTCATCGCCCAGTTCGCCCTGCCAGGCGGTAGAGTCCATGACCAATAACACCTCGTCATCCGTTCCCCGGGCCAGGGGCAAGGTGCTCTGCGAAGTGTTCTCACAAGCAACGAGGAAAGGAAGCAGTAAACCTATAGAAAGGATAAAGCGGATAGGATGAGGCATGCAACGTGTCTTTGGGGTGAATAAGGTAACAGCTAATAAACGCTTATTTGGCAACGGATGTTCGCTCCGCCTCTGTGAAGTCAGTATCCTAGTGACTCTTTCAGGTCTTCGTTTGAGTCGTAGGAAATCCTACGACTAGAGGGGGGGAAGCAGGGATTGCCGTCTTCCTAAGCAACGTTGCGGGGAAGCGGTTAGCCTCGCTACCGGATCGATGACACGGCGTGTCACTATCATTATCACGGCGTGTTGTTGTCGTCACCACGGCGTGGTAATCTCTTCGGCACGGCCTGGCACAGGGTAGGCAACTAAGCTAGACAACCCCCACAGAGCAAGGCCTTTAGGTTACTGGTTACTGGTTACTGGTTACTGGTTACTGGTTACTGGTTACTGGTTACTGGTGGTTAATCTGGTTACTGGTTACTGGTTACTGGTTACTGGTTACCTGGTTACTGGTTACTGGTTACTGGGTAGGCAACTAAGCTAGACAACCCCCACAGTTTACTGGTTACTGGTTACTGGTTACTGGTTACTGGTTACTGGTTACTGGTTACTGGTTACTGGTTACTGGTTACTGGTTACTGGTTACTGGTTACTGGTTACTGGTTACTGGTTACTGGTTACTGGTTACTGGTTACTGGTTACTGGTTACTGGTTACTGGTTACTGGTTACTGGTTACTGGTTACTGGTTACTGGTTACTGGTTACTGGTTACTGGTTACTGGTTACTGGTTACTGGTTACTGGTTACTGGTTACTGGTTACTGGTTACTGGTTACTATCCTCTAGTAGCCAACATCCAGTATCTGACCACATAGAAAGTCATCTAACATCCACTACAGCTCCTCCATAATGCGCGCGTAATCCTGATCGGTCCACACGCTGGGGTCGGGCTGCGCTTGCATCACCCGCCGCATAATGGCCTCCTGCCGCTTGCCCTGCTTTAGCGCCTCTGAATAACGGTCATCGCTAAAGGTAACCCGCGTATAAAGGGGAATCCAGCGGTCGGGATAGCGCCGGTGCAGTTCGGCTTCTATCTGCTTTTGCGCCACAAACTGTGGGTCGGCCACCCGGTCGCGCATCTCCACGAAGTTCTGTAGGGCCAGTTCAGCAATGGCATCGGCGTCGGGCTTGCGCTGCTGCTGAAACTGTTCCAGTTCTGCCGCCAGGTCCGTGGGCTGATCGGTGAAGCGTTCGGCCAGCAGGCGGCAGTCTTCGAAGGCGGCGTTCATACCCTGTCCGTAGAAGGGCACGATGGCGTGCGCGGCGTCGCCAATGAGCAAGTTTCGGCCGTAGCGCGACCAGGGGTAACACTGAATCGTGACCAGATCGGCGGTGGGGTTGCCAAAGAAGTCTTCCGCCAAACTAGGCATCAACGGAATTGCGTCGGGAAACTGCGCTGCGAAGAACGCCCGCACCTGGTCTTCGTGATTTAGCTGAACAAACGAGTTCTTGCCTTCGTAGGGCAGAAACAGCGTGGCCGTAAAACTGCGGTCGGCGTTGGGCAGCGCAATAAGCATGTAGCCGCCCCGGGGCCAGATGTGCAGGGCGTGCGGTTCCATCGCAAAGTCGCCCTCCGTCGGGGGAATGTGCAGCTCCTTGTAGCCGTGCTCAATGTAATGCTGGCTGTAGTTGAAGCGCGGGGTGAACTGCATCGCGCCGCGCAGGGTAGAATAAGCCCCGTCGGCCCCAATGAGCAAATCGGCTTGAGGGGTTGTCTGCCTATCCTGCCTCAGATCACGAATTATTGGCTGGCCCCGCTCCAGATCAACCGACTGACAGGGGTGCTCAAAGAAAAACTGTACGCCGTGTTGTTCAGCCTTGGTAAGCAGCAACTGGTTCAGGTTGTCCCGCGACACGGAGTAGATTGCCTGCCCGTCGGTGCCGTAGGGTTGCAGCGCGGTTTCCCCTTCGGGATCGTGAATCATGCGCCCCCGCATGGCAATGGCTTGCTGTCTCACCTGATGGTCGACGCCCGCGGCTTCCAGCGCCTTCCACCCGCGCCGACTCAGCGCCAGGTTGATCGAGCGACCTCCGGCGGCCGCTTGGGTACGGGGATCGCTATGTTTTTCGTATACCTGTACCCCATACCCCTGTTTTGCCAGCAAGATGCTGAGCAGCGAGCCCGCTAGCCCGCTTCCTAAAATAATGATGTCTTTCATGTTATTTTATTGGTGATGCACATCACGTAGGAACATGATTAATCATGTTCCTACACAATTCCGATTCAACATTCCTTGCGGTTCCCCCGTCCACTGTGGACGCAGCGGGATCATTATTCGACATTGATCTTCAGCGCGTGCGCCAGCAACGCACCAAACCGATACACCTCTACGAAAGTATTATACAAAGGCACCGGTGCCACCCGGATCACGTCGGGTTCGCGCCAGTCGGCCACCACTCCCGCTTGGGTGAGGGCGTCGAACACGCCCTTACCTCCGGCCACGGTGAGCGACAACTGGCACCCCCGGGCGTCGGGCTCGCGGGGTGTGACAAGGCGCACCGAGCCGTCGAGCAGGCCACGACCCTGCAAGCAAGCCTGCAAGAAACCGGTGAGCCGTACGCTCTTGCGCCGCAGTGCCGCCATACCGGCCCGTTCGGTGAGGGCCAGTGACGCCCGCTGGGCGGCCATCGACAAGATGTTGACGTTGCTCAGCTGCCAGCCATCGGCACCGGGCATGGGCTGGAAGCCGGGCTGCATCCGAAAGCGTTCCTCCTCATCGTGTCCCCACCAGCCCGCGAAGCGCGGCAGCGAAGTGTCATGCGCATAGCGCTCGTGCACAAACAGCCCGCCGGTGTTGCCCGGACCGGAGTTGAGGTACTTGTAACTACACCACACCGCGAAGTCCACGTTCCAATCGTGCAAACGCAGCGGCACGTTGCCCACGGCGTGCGCCAGATCGAGTCCGACAACGGCCCCGCTCTGCTGAGCCGCCGCAGCGATGGCGGGAATATCAAACCACTGCCCGGTGTAGTACTGCACGCCCGGCCACAGCAGCAGTGCCACCGACGGGTCTTGCACGGCTTCAATGATGTCTTCGGTGCGCAGCGTGGTTTCTCCGGCGCGCGGACGAAGCTTCACGGTGGCTTCTTCGGGATCGTAGCCGTGGTAGCGCAGCTGACTTTCCACGGCGTAGTGGTCGGAGGGGAAGGCCTCCGCCTCCAGCAGAATTTTGTAACGCTGCGCGGTAGGTCGGTAGAACGACACCAGCATCAGGTGCAGGTTGGTGGTCAGGTTGTTCATCGCCACCACTTCCTGCTCCTGCGCTCCCACAATGGCAGCCAGTGCCGGTTTCAATAGTTTGTGGTAGGCCACCCAGGGCTGGGGCTCCGCGAAGTGCCCCCCTACGCCCTGGGTCCGCCACTTAACCAGTTCCTGCTGCACCGCGGCGGCCACCGAGCGGGGCGGCAACCCCAGCGAATGACCGCAGAAGTAGATCAGTGGGTCTCCCACGGCATTCGTCGGAAGGTAAAACTCCTGCCGGAAGCCGCGCAGCGGGTCTTCCCGGTCGTGGGCCCGCGCCCGTTGGTACAAGTCGTCCATAATCTTTACCTTGGCCCCAAAGATACTAATTGTTGACACATGATGAACACGGATTTAAGCGGCCGCCGGGCGATTGTCTGCGGCAGCACCCAGGGCATTGGCCGCGCCTGCGCGCAAGAACTGGCCGAACTCGGAGCGAGCATCACGCTGGTGGCCCGCAACGAAGACAAACTAAAAGCGGTGCAAGCCGAGCTTCCGACCCCCCAACAGCAAGACCACCACTACCTGGCGGCCGACTTCCAGCAACCCGATTTCCTGAAGGCCAAGATCAGCGAGTACGTGAGCAACCAGTCGGCGGTGGCTATTTTAGTGAACAACACCGGCGGACCCGCCGCCGGACCCGCCTACGAGGCGGAGGTGGACGCGTTTCGGCGGGCCTTCGAGATGCACGTATTTTGCAACCAGATTCTGGTGCAGGCGGTGGTGCCCCTGATGCGGCAGGGTGGGTACGGACGCATCATCAACATCATTTCCACTTCGGTGAAGGAGCCCATTCCGGGCCTGGGAGTGTCGAACACCACGCGGGGGGCGGTGGCCAACTGGGCCAAAACGCTGTCGGGCGAACTGGGGCCGCACGGCATCACGGTGAACAACGTGCTGCCCGGCTCCACCGACACCGACCGCATCTGGGACCTGGTGCGCAAGCGTGCAGCGGCGCAGGACAAGAGCGAAACCGAAGTGGAGCAAGCTATGAAGGCGGCCATTCCGCTGCGGCGGTTTGCCCGGCCCGAAGAAATTGCTTACGCGGTGGCGTTCCTGGCCTCACCCGCCGCGGCTTACATCAACGGAATGAATTTGACGGTGGACGGGGGGAAGGTGGGGTGTGGGTGAAGCACTAAAAGAGGAAGTACGGTTGAAGGTATAGCTTTAGAAATTGTTGGTTTTCTTGTATATTAGCCTTATGGAAAAGATTATAGGCAACGTAGGAAATCCTTTTGTAGAAGACACTAGCGAAAAACCAGGTGCTGACTATCTCGCTTGGGTAGATCGGGAGATTAAAAAAGGTTTAGATCAGGCAGATAAACACCCTGATAAGATGGTATCTCATCAAGAGATACGCAAAGAATTCGGGCTTGAATATTGAATACACGCCCTTTTCCAGACGGGTTTTAAGAGATATTCATAGCTACATTGCCCAGGATAGTCTAGAGGTTGCAAATAGCGTAATTGACCGTATCACTCAATCAATTGTTATGCTTGAAACCTTCCCGCTCCTCGGTCGGAATGGCCGCAAGCTAAACACCCGTGAACTCATCATCCCTCGCCTCCCATACTTCGCCGTTTATCGCATTCCTGACGAATACCGCGTTCAGATTATTCGTATATTTCACACAAGTCGAATGTATCTTTAGTCTAAGCGATGAGATGTTTGCCGATCGTAGAAAGACAAAGTGCGGGTGTTAAGGCATTAACTCTTCACCAGCGTCTTTCCCGCATCGGGGGCGGCTTTTTTGAGGGGGGCAATGTTGAACACGCGCTCGGTTTTGTACTTGGTATAGCTGCACTCGTAGTGCTTCACCAGCGTGCCCTGCCGCTCGGTGGTGGGCGACTCAATAATCTCCTCGCGCACCACGCGCAGAGTATAGTAACCGCAGGTGGGCGACTTCTCGGCGTGTAGGTGCCCGCGGTATTTCTCTATCTTCACGTAGTCCGATTCCTCGTCCACCCACACGTCGTAGTCTACCGAAAAGATGTTCTCTTCAGCCTGCTGGCCCTCATCAAGGTGCACGTCTTCTTCGTTCTCGCTGAGCAACTTCATCGGCTTGTTCGACTTCGGAGAGATGCGGGGCTTGTAGCGCAACCGTTGCAAGCGTTTCTCCTGCAACGTGGGGTAATAATACTCCAGGAAATTGTAAATGATGACCCCGATCAGGGTGCCGAACATAAAGGCCACCAATACCCCAACCAGCAGAAACATCCATTCGGTGGCCAGGGTAGAAATGCCGTAGAGTCCACCGGCCACGATGAAGGCAATGCTGCCGTAGAGTATTAGGTTTTTCTCGCGTTGGTTAACGAAATCGTAACGCGCCTTGTAGTCGCGCAGCGTGAGCAGCCGGAAGAAGAGGTACAGGAACAGGAGCACTCCAACCGCGGCCGCGGCAAGGGCGGCATAGTAGAGGATGGGGGGGAGAAAAGACAAGGGACTTTCCATAGATCAGACGATGTGGAGTTGAGCATAGTGGTTGGGACGACCGCCCCAGACCTTCGGGCCGAAGTACGTTACTTTAGGAGAAACTAAAAAAGGTTTCCCGCTACGAAACGCGCTTTTTTATTACATGAACGCCGATGAAGTTAGGAAATTTCATGCATCAAAGCAAGACAAGCAAAGGAGGCTAGATACCGGATGACTTTCTACGTGGCATTCCATGCGGGGCAAGATGCTGGTTACTGGATACTGGCGGCTAGATGCTAGCAGCTAGTAACCAGTTCCCCTCTCTTCAATGGCTTGCCGGATCAGGGCGCAGGCTTCTTCGATTTCTTCGTCGGTGATGGTGAGGGGCGGAGCGATGCGCATGGCGTCGTTACAGTACAGAAACCAGTCAGTGATCACGCCCAACTCCACCGCCCGGTCGATGATGGGTTTGAGCACCTCGAAGCTATCGAAGGCCACGGCCATCATCAGCCCCCGGTGGCGAATCTCCCGAATGGCCGGGTGGCGCAGCCTCGCCTTAAACAGTTCCGCCTTGCGGGCCACATCATCGATCAAATGCTCGTCGTGCAGCACGCGCAGCGTAGCCAGGGAGGCCGCGGCACTCACCGGATGTCCGCCGAAGGTGCTGATGTGGCCCAGGATCGGGTTTTCGCGAAAGCTCATCATCAGCGCGTGCGAGGCGATAAACGCTCCGATGGGCATGCCGCCGCCCATGCCCTTGGCGGTCACCACCACGTCGGGCACGATGCCGTAGGGCTCGAACGCCCAGAAGGTGCCGGTGCGCCCAAAGCCCGCCTGAATCTCATCCAGGATGAGCAGCGCCCCGGTGTCGTCGCAGCGTTGGCGCACGCGCTTAAAATAATCGGGATGCGCTACCCGCACGCCCGCTTCGCCCTGCACAGTTTCCAGCACCACGGCCGCGGTCTGCTCATCAATCTGCAATAGGTCGTCAGTCTCGTCGAACCGAATGTGCGTCACGCCCGGCAGCAGCGGTCGGTAGGCTTGCTTGAACGATTCGCTGCCGCACACCGACAGCGCCCCGTGCGAGGAGCCGTGGTAGGCGTTATAACAGGACACCAGGTTGGGTCGGCCGGTGGAGCGCTTGGCCAGTTTGATGGCCCCTTCGATGGCTTCGCTGCCCGAGTTCACCAGGTAAACACAGTCGAGCGGGGCGGGCAGGGTGCGGGCCAGGGCCTCGGCCAGATGCACTTGCGGGGTTTGCACAAACTCGCCGTAGACCATCACGTGCAGGTAGCGGTCGAGTTGGTCTTGGATGGCCTGCACCACCCGCGGGTGGCGGTGCCCCACGTTGCTCACCCCGATGCCCGAGATCAGGTCCAGGTAGCGCTGGCCGTCGGGACCGTATAAGTAGACTCCCTCGGCCCGCTCCACCTCGATCATCATCGGAAAGTGGGTGGTCTGCGCCAGGTGATCCAAAAACAGTTGCCGTTGCGATAGGGTGGTCATTGGATGTTGGATGTTAGATGCTGGATGACTTTCTGAGTGGCAAAGATACTAGATACTGGATGATCTTCAATGTGGTCAGATACTGGCCGCCGCGCGGATACTAGCAGTATGTTCTTTGTCCCTTGTCCTTTAAAGGTTATTCTGAATTTTTTTACAAGTAATACTGGCGCAGGACTTTCAGACGGGGGCGCCTAGCCTGTGCCTAATTAGTGGGTTTCTAACCCAACGGGGCGGACAGAGCGGCCCACGTTGGGTCCGCATATGTAGCCCGCACAGATTCAGAGCCGCTGTGGATGCAGAATCTGCGCGAGGATGTTTATAGAAATTTATCAGAATAACCTTTTTTGACTTTCGTAAATGTAGCCAGTAGCCAGTATCTCAAAATAAATCATTCATCGGCGAAGGCTGAATACTTTTGCTACAAAAAGTCGTTACTTTAGCGAATCAACCCCCTGGCTATGCGACAAAGCTGGTTTAACAAAGACAGCCTGACCAATATCTATCAGAAAAAGAACACGGTGAAGGTGATCGTGCTGCTGGTTTCGGCCACCATCGCCGCGCTATCGATTGTGTATACTAATGTTTTGGTGGAAAAGCTAAAAGAACGGGAAAAGAGCTTCGTGAAGCTCTACGCCGAAGCCATCGAGCGCACCGCCAACGAGGACGAGGAGATCACCTTTCTGTTCAACGAGATTGTGGCCCCCAACCAGTCGATTCCCACCATCCTCACCAACAGTTTCGGCGACTACGTGGCTTACCGCAACATTGACATTCAGGATTCGGACAGCGAAGAAAAGAAGGCGCGCATCTTGGAAAGGGAGCTGGCCAAGATGCGAGAGCTGTATAATCCCATCGAGATTGCCCTGCGCGATCCCCGTACCGGCGAAGTGTTCGCCTACCAGTTTGTCTACTACCGCAACTCCTTTCTGCTCACCCAACTGCAGTACTATCCCTACTTCCAGTTGTCGGTGATTGCGGTGTTTGCACTGGTGACCTACCTGGTGTTCAGCTACTCGCGCACGGCCGAGCAGAATCGGGTGTGGATCGGCATGGCCAAAGAAACCGCCCACCAACTGGGCACCCCCCTGTCGTCGCTGATGGCCTGGGTAGAGTACTTTCGAGCCGACCCCGACACCTACGATCCCGACATCGTGCAGGAAATCGACAAGGACATTCACCGCCTGGAGATGATCACCTCCCGCTTCTCCAACATCGGCTCTACGCCCACGCTGCAGGCCGAGGACCTGCAGCAGGTGGTAGAAAACACCGTGAACTACTTGCGCACCCGCATTTCTTCAAAGGTGAACATGCGGGTAGAAAACGAAGGAGAACCACTTAAGGTACTCATTAATGCGCCCTTGTTCGAGTGGGTGATTGAGAACATTTGCAAGAACGCCGTGGATGCCATGAGTGGCATTGGTGACCTGACCATCCGGATCACGGGCGAAAAGGACCGCGCCCTGATCGACATTACCGATACGGGCAAGGGAATTCCTAAGTCGAAGCTGTCGCAGGTGTTTACTCCGGGCTACACCACCAAAAAGCGCGGCTGGGGCCTGGGATTGTCGCTCTCGCAGCGGATTATCGAGAACTACCACCGGGGCAAGCTCTTCGTGAGGCAATCGGAACTAGACGTGGGCACTACCTTTCGGATTGTGTTGCCCATGCAGCCCACCGCGCCCGCGCCCGCCCCGGTCCGAGCAGCCCGCACCACCGCCTGACCCTATTGCCATGAACCGAGAAGAAACCATTCGCCGCATCAACGAGGATCTGCAGCAGTTGCCGGAGGAGTACGTAGCAATTGTTAGTGGCGTGGTTGAGCGATTGCGGGCTCAGCTGACGAGCGATAAGGCATCAAAGTCTGCTGATCAATCCGAACCCCTTCCTTTTGTGGATGAGATTGAGCGGGTGCGGGAGCAGTCGCGGCGGGAGCCGGGGTGGGGCGAGGATCAGCAGTTTACGTAATGGAAATTAAGGAGCGCTACATTGACCCCTTCACTGATTTTGGGCGGTTCGCCGCTGCGATTTAAGAAGCTATTTGGTGAGGAGCCTAACAAAGATTTACTCATTGACTTTCTGAACGAACTGCTCAGGCAGCAGGGGGGGCAAGCAAATCAGTAGCCTTACCTACGCCAACAACGAACGGTTGGGTAAAACCCACCAAAACCGCCGGGCCATCTTTGATTTGTACTGTGAAAGCGAAAACGGGGAAAAGTTTATTATCGACAAACTCACGTTTATCTACCTGGAGATGACTAAATTCAATAAAACCGAAGCGGAACTGATCACTCACTTTGATAAATGGCTATATTTGCTCAAGAACCTTCATAAGTTTCGCGATATACCGGCTGTTTTGCAGGAACGTATTTTTAGAAAGGCATTCCAGATTGCTGAAGTGTCTAACCTAAACAAAGAAGAGATGAACGCTTATGAAGCTGACTTAAAGTATCGAAGAGACTGGAAAAATGCGATGGACTTTGCCGTGAAGGAAGCCTCAGAAAAAGCGGCAAAAGAAGCAGCCACAAAAGCTGCTGCTAAAGCCAGAGCAGAAAAACAAGCTATTGTTCGAGCGCTTAAGAGTGCCGAAGTAGCAACCACCATTATTGCCCAGTCCACTGGTCTCACCGCCGACGAGATAAACACCTTATGAGAATTCTTGCCGGGCTGTTGCTATCCTGCTCACTGCTCAGCTTTTCCGCTTGGTGCCAATCGCCCGCCAAACTCTCAGCGAGTGAAATCCAACTGGCGCTGAACAAACTCAACGTGCTGGGCAGTGCCCTCTACGTGGCCGCCCACCCCGACGACGAAAACCAAGTGGTGATCGGCTACCTGTCGCAAACCCGCCTGATGAACACCGGCTACCTGTCGCTCACCCGCGGCGATGGCGGGCAGAACCTGATTGGTCCTGAAATCCGGGAGCTGCTCGGCGTGGTGCGCACCCAGGAACTCATCCAGGCCCGCCGCCTCGACGGCAGTAAACAGTTGTTTACCCGGGCCATCGACTTTGGCTACTCTAAAACCGCCGACGAAACCCTGGAACTGTGGGACAAAGACCAGATTATGGCCGACGTGGTGTGGGTGATTCGTCGGTTTCAGCCCGACGTGATCATCACGCGCTTTCCGGCCGACGAGCGGGGTGGGCACGGCCACCATACCACCTCGGCCCTGCTGGCCGCCGAAGCTTTCGATCTGGCCAATGACTCGACTCAGTTTCCCGAGCAACTGCAGTACGTAGCGCCCTGGCAACCCACCCGCTTGTACTTCAACGACTTTGCCTGGTTCACCCCCGGCCTGGATTCGGCCAGCCAGGTCAATGATTCTATTTTGGCGGTTAACGTAGGCGTATACAACCCGCTGCTGGGGCAGTCGGTGCCGGAGATTGCCGCCCGCAGCCGCAGCCGCCACCAGTCGCAGGGCTTCGGCTCCACCGGGGCGCGGGGCGAACGCACCGAGTACCTGCGCCACGTGCGCGGCAGTTTGGCCAACGACAACCTCTTCGAGGGCATCGACACCACCTGGAACCGCGTGGCGGGCGGAACGCGCGTGGGTCAACTGCTGGCCGAAGCAGCTCAATCTTTCGATCCGGCCCGTCCGGCCGCGGTGGTGCCCACTTTAGTGGATGCCTCCGAAGCCCTGGACGCCCTGCCCGACAGCTACTGGAAGCGCGTGAAACGGGCCGAATTAGATCAGGTGATTCCGGCCTGCCTGGGGCTGTACCTGGAAGTGCGGGCGGGCACCAACGAAGTGGTGCGCCGCTTCCGCCGGGGCGATGGCCCCCGTCCGGGCATCGCCGAATACTCGGCCACGCCGGGCGACTCGGTGACCCTCAACGCGGAGGCCATCAACCGCTCCGACGTGCCGGTGACCCTTAACCAAATTTCTTTCCCCGCGCTGGCCCGCGACACCACCCTGGGCTGGACGCTGCTCAACAACGTGGACACCACGCTGACCCTGCCGGTGCGCCTGCCCGACAGTCTGCCCTATACCGAACCCTACTGGTTGCGCTTGCCCAACGACGGCTTCACCTTCACGGTGGAGGATCAGTTACTGATTGGTAGAGACGAGTCCGCAGAGGCGCTGGTGGCGCGCTTCGGGCTCACGGTAGCGGGGCGGCCCCTTACCCTGAGCACGCCGGTGGTGTATAAGTACAATGACCCCCGGCAGGGCGAAACCTACCGGCCGTTCGTGATCATCCCACCGGTGGATACCGAAATTGCCGAGCCGGTGCGGGTGTTCGCCAGCAACGAACCCCAGGCGGTGCACGTGACGGTGCGGGCCGGAAAATCGGAGATCGACGGGAAACTGGCGCTGCAACTGCCGGACGGCTGGCAGTCGGACCCAACCACCTACGATTTCTCGCTAGCGCTCAAGGAGCAAGCCGCTGAGTTTACCTTTCAAGTTACTCCTCCCGCCGAACCCAGCGTGGGTGAGGCCCGGGCGGTGGCCACCGTGGACGGACAAACCTACGATCAGCACAAGATTATTATTGACTACGAGCACATCCCCACCCAGACGTTGCTCGCCCCCAGCACCGCCAAGCTGGTGAAGGTAGATTTGCAGAAAGAAGGTGAGGCCATCGGCTACATCATGGGCGCGGGCGACGAGATTCCGCAGGCCCTGGAGCAGATCGGTTACCGGGTGACGCTGCTGGAAGCCAATGAGGTGCGCGCCGATTACCTCAAAGAGTTCGACGCTATCATGGTGGGCATCCGGGCCTACAACACCAACGACTGGTTGCGCTACCGCAACGACGAACTGCTGGAGTACGTGAAGGAAGGGGGCACGCTGCTGGTGCAGTATAACACCAACTCCCGCCTGGTGACCGATTCTTTCGCCCCTTATTCGCTCACCCTATCGCGCGAGCGGGTGACGGACGAAACCGCTGCGGTGCGCTTCCTGAACCCCGACAGTCCGGTGCTCACTCGCCCGAACCGGATTACGGAGCAGGATTTCGAGGGCTGGGTGCAGGAGCGGGGCTTGTACTTCCCTGAGAAGTGGGACGAGCACTATGAGCCGGTGCTGTCGCTCAACGACCCCGACGAAGACCCGCTGGAAGGCAGCTTGCTGGTGGCGCCCTACGGTGAGGGCTACTACATCTACACTGGCCTGTCGTTCTTTCGAGAGTTGCCCGCCGGGGTGCCCGGAGCCTACCGGTTGCTCACCAACCTACTGTCGGTGGGGAAGGACCGGGAGCGCGGGAGGTAGAATAGCGACCTC
Source organism: Cyclobacteriaceae bacterium (assembly GCA_965217305.1). Lineage (GTDB taxonomy): Bacteria > Bacteroidota > Bacteroidia > Cytophagales > Cyclobacteriaceae > Tunicatimonas. The sequence continues at coordinate 93,173 of CBDCHN010000011.1, read as the reverse complement.
CTGGCCCGTAACGAACGCCCTCCTCGCGCACTTTTTCTAGTACGTCATCCTCGCGCCGACCGACACAATCGCTTTGATCGCAAACGCCCGGGTGTTAATCTCAAGGGGAAGGCCGGGGTAGACATTTAGCAGGTGCTCGACAAGCCACCCAAGGGCACCTACACCGTGGAGGTGCGCTCCACCATGAAGGGCAAAGCCCTGCGCGCCGGTCAGTATCAAGACCCGTTGGTGGTACTATAAGATCATCAACTAGGTTGAACAGCGAAAGCCTCGTTTCTTTAGAAGCGAGGCTTTTTTTTGCCTTTTTCTACTTCTCTATCGTCATTCCGGGATTTTCTGTAGCGATAGCGGAAGAAAATGCCCGGAATCTCCCTCAACCGAAGAGGAGAAAAGAGTTTTCATAGACGTGTTCGTTAGCGGCTTCGAAAGGAGGGGATCCCCGCCTGCGCGGAGATGACGTTAAAGGGGTGGGTGTGAAGGTTTAAGGGGGGTGGGAATGACGTTTGAGAAAAGAGAGCATGACTATAAAAGCACCCCTCAAAAATCTATCACCGCACCTCATCAGACAGATCGCGCTGGGTAGGATTTTGCTCTTTGACCAGCCTCTCCTTCCAAGCGCGGTTCCACTTTTTAAGCTGCTTTTCTCGGGCGATGGCCTCTTCTATCCGGCCGAAGGCTTCGTAGTAGATCAAATCGGTGCACTGGTACTGGGTGGTGAACGCTGACCCCGTTCCGTGGCGGTGCTGGTAGGTCCGGGTGGGCAGGTCAGCCGTTACCCCAATGTAATACACCGTTCGGTGCCGGTTGCTCATGATATACACGCACCCTCCTCGAACCATAGTTCAATATACGGAGGAACCAACCCATTCACAACTCCCCTACTCCCTTTAAACGTCATTCCGGAATCTCTCGTAGCATAGCGAAGAGAGATGTCCGGAATCCCCTTCGGGCGAAGGAGAGAACAATGTTCGTTGACGACTTCGTAGGAGGGGATTCCCGCCTGCGCGGGAATGACGTTTTTGGGGAGCGCAGGGATGAGGGTTAAGAAACGCCGGGATGACATTTCAAGGAGTGTGTTGCAGCAATTTCCGTACGGTTTGCGCCTTTAAACCGCAACTTTGTTTATTGCACGAACCGCACCTGAAAGTGCCCGGTCTGGTTATAGCAGTAGCGGCGGTGGTGGCAGTAGGTGATGGGGGCGCCCAGGTCGCGCATATCGCGCAGCTGGTCTTTGAGTTGGCTGGGGCTGAGGTTCAGTTTCTGCGCAAACTCGGCTCGACTATAATCTGGGTTTTACTTTATTAATTGACGTCAGTTATTCTGGAAGTTGCTGAATGAGAGGGCGTTGAGTTGCGTAGAAGCGTAAAAAAGTCAAGATTTGCAGTGGAATTAAATCTTCATTGTACAAAACAAAGAATCATGCAAATCTTGACGACAACAAAACTAACGGAAATTTTTGTGGAAACCGATGACTTCCTACTGGATTTAGCTCAGCAAACGGCTCTTCAAGGCCTGCCTGTCCCCGCCTTCCACTCACGCTTTGCGCGAAGCGAAGTCATAACGACCCTAATTGCTTATCATCATTCGGGACGCAAATGCTTCAAATACTTCTATTGTCAAGATGTGCTGAAGACTTTTCAAAGCTGGCTTCCTGATGCCCCTTGCTATGAACGCTTCGTAGCCCTAATCCCGCACGTAGTGCTGGAACTCTATCTGTTGCTCAAAAGCCGTTGCCAGCCCGCTTTAGCAGAAAACTACATTGACAGCAAACCTTTGAAAGCTTGTCACATCAAACGAGAAGCACAACACAAAGTGATGGCTGATTGGGCCAGCAAAGGCAAGGGCACGTTAGGTTGGTTTTACGGCTTCAAAATGCACGTAGTCATCAACCGGGAAGCACAGCTAGTCAACTTTCTGCTCACGGCAGGCAACGTAGCTGACAACAATCACCAGGTGTTGAACTACCTGCTCAAAGAAGTAGAAGGAAAAGTATACGGCGACAAAGGTTATTTGAGCACCCTGAAAGAAGAGTTACTTAGCAAAGGGGTAGACCTAAGGGCCAAGATGCGCCGCAACGGAAAGAAAGATGCTATTGTCCATCAAAAGGACGCTTATTATCATCGTCATCGCGGACTCATTGAGTCAGTCTTTGGCCAGTGCGTAGGTCTCATTGATTTAGAGCATACTCGCCATCGGGCCCCTATTAACTATCTATGCAACGTCTTTGCTGCCCTGCTGGCTTACACCTTTGCCGATCAGCATCCGCGAATCATTGCTTTTGAAGATCGTGGCCGACTGCTACATGCCGCTTGATTTTGTATTATTTTTAGAAACCTAGAATAACTGACGTTAATTGATAAGCCGTAGGTGTGTCGTCCGTGAAGGGTCCTTGGTTATTTACACCTTTAGGAAAGAGCACCAGCGTCTCTTTTTCGACTTGGTAGTGGGTGGTATCACGAGGAAAATTACTGATAAACTTCATTTCCCAAGGACTCCCTCCTCCTTCCGTGTAGGTTAGGGCGCTCACCACTAACGTTGAGTCACCGAGTACGCGATAGCGAGCGAATAGGTAATTAACTCCAAAATCTCCTTTGATAGTGTCCGATACAAACTCAATGGTAACCGGTTTAGTCTGGCTATTCGGTTGGGTCTCTATGATTTGCCCTTGCCCGTTCGCAAAGCCTACCAATTGCCACTGGCCTATTAACGAAGGCGATGGCTGGGCTGAATCTTCTCGGCAGCTTAGCAGGCTGAGGCTTATACAAAATAGGGTTATTAGGTATCTCATGGTTCTGTTTGTTTTAAGTCAATAGGTTCTTACTCTAGTCTGACACCCCCGGAGTAGAAAAGGTTGGAAACTACGGGCGTTTGTTATCCTGCTTTTCCTGATCACTACCATCCTCTCCTCACGCGGATTGACCCATGAGCCTAAAACGGGTCGTCATCTCATATTTCTCAGTAATAAATCGTATCAGTGAAGGTTTCAAAGGACTTGATGTAGACGCTATCAATTTTGGTTTCCCACTGCCCGTTGCGGGTGTAGGCGATTTGGTAGGGAGTATACGTATCGCCGGTGGTGGGTGCAACTGGTTTATTAAGCTCCTCAGGAGTATCAGCAGAGATAAAGCGGCTAGCTTGCTGACCTACGTACAAGGTATTCCACCCACTATTGAGTCGCCGTTTTATTTGATTAGCGGGCAGATCACGTCTTGTGTCTTGAAATAAAATAATCAAACTATCAGTAGGATTCACTGGTACAGTACTTTCAAAGATTGGATTAAAACCTGCCTGAGTTTCCATCTCTAGCACTTGATTTTCGTGGCTTCCTCCCCCTAAAGCATAAGATTTGAAGCCTTCTCCCACCCCATCTGTCCAGTCAGGATCAAACTCATAACCCACTTTAGAAGCTCCCAAAGCAGGGTAGAAACTGCCAGTAAGCTCTAAACTAAACGCACCATTGGCATCCGTATAGGTTTCACTTCTTTTGTCAGAAGCAGTTTCTGAGTCTATAATGATCACCCCCGAAGCACCTATTCCGTCTTTGAGTAGAACGTAAACATCTGGGATAGGCTCTTGGGTGAACCGATTGACTACTTTGCCTGAGACGTGAGTGGTAAATTCATCATCTCTGGCACAGCCCAAGAGTCCTGCCAACACTGTTGGTAGGATTATCTTATATATCTGATTGACTATTCTCATGATTTGATAAGCTTTGACGTTTTGATCTTTGAACCGTTGTAGATAATCTTAACCAAGTAGATACCTTGGTCTAATCTTGATAAATCTAAGGCGTTCCTGCCGTTTTCTATATTACCTTGATATACTAACTGGCCTAATGAATTGTAAATTTGTAGGGCCGCATATTTTTGATCTAACCCTGATAAATCAATAGCAGCAAAGTTGTCCAGCGGGTTGGGATAGATGGTATAATTGAATAAGTCAGGCAGTATTTCAGAAACCACCTCATCACCTGCGTAGCTGTGCAAGGTTCCGGTGTAGGGTGAGACTTGAGTAAAATCAACGCTTTGCGTTTCTAGTTGGGCAATAGCCGATCGTAGTACAGTATTGTAGTTGATATTCTGAATTTTAGCAACAAAGTTAGACCCCGCTTTAGCCGTAAATCCAGGGGACATAACAACGGTACTACCAGCACTAGCAACTACGTCGGCTCCACTTTCTAATGTGTAGCTATTCCCGCTACCAGCGAAAGTGGTACTTATTTTAGAAGTAATCGCTACTTTACCCTTTACTGTTTGGTTAAGTACTTGACCGCTTCTGATTCTGGGTCTAATAGTGTTGTCAAAATCAAGGCGCAATTCTTTTATTAAATAATCTCTGGTAGCCGCGCTGATTTTCACATGCTCTTCATTAATCCCTTCCATGCCTTGTATTACATCAAATGGAGTGTCACTGGCTTTGTAGTCTTTCCAAGTTTTGGCTATGTTACTATCTGTGACTTTGATGCCAAAACTAGAGGTGGTGGGGATAAAAGCAGCCCTAGTAAAGACTATATCATCCGGGGATTTTCTATGTTTATTTTTTTCACTTGAGTTTAGCGAGTAAAGCGCATTATTCCATCCCCCTGGCGCATTATCAAGCATACTGCCGCTGGTAGAATAAGCCCATAGTCCAGCAAATGACCTAAAGTCTACTATAATACTTTTATCCTTAGGGTAAAGTTTTGTAGTTCCACCGTTAGTAATGCCGTAGTTTTTGGTATAAGTGGGATAACCTAAGCTGCCTAACTCTTGATATAATTTACTATGGGAGGTCGTCGGCCCATTCTGACTTCCAGCCGGACCAAAACCCCGGTAATGGTAAAGAAGTAGTTGGCTAGCAGCAGGTGTATTGAGTTTGGCTAGAGAAGCTTTCAAATCTTCTTTGCCAATAGGCACGTGGCTTGCAAGAAAATCTACAGCTCTTTGGAGACCTATAGGTATGTTGGCTCCTTGTTGGGGAGAGTCAAAAGATATCCAGATTTTTACAAAGGGATCCTCTTGAGGATTAGCTTTTTCCATCGTTCTGAGCATATACCGGGTAATAACTCCTCCCATGCTGGGGCCTACTAGTATAGCTTCTTCGGTTTTATTATCACGATATTTACTGCTATTGAGTACTTGACTGAAAAAGCCTCTTAGTGTAGAAGCATTGCTGGGAATGTCTCCGGCACCATCAAGAAAATTAATAATTACGATATCGTACCCATCGGCTTGTAGGGCTGCTATCAAGTTAGGGGTAGGCCCACTGTAATACGGAGAAGGGTCACCATTTATGAGTTGGAATAACCCTCTGGTATCATAATTTAAGGGTAAATCATTTTCTAAAGTTACATCAGTACGATAGTAATCTCTTTTATTGCCAGGGTCAAATCCGTCTGTAATAATAAAAGGCCTTCTTAGTTTGCCGCTCTTATTCTGAGAAGAAAATAGTATATTAGTTTCTAACTTGGTGACAGATGATATTCTTGTGAACGTTTCGCAGCAACATTGATTTGGATCATTAGGGTTATAAGGTACAGGAATATTGTCAAATATATCTTTGCAAATAGTTTCCTTTCTTGTATTTCCATAAGGATAATAAATGGGTTCCCCAGGAGGGAGAGGCTTAGTACTGGTATTGCTTCTACCATTTTCATTCGCTGAAACAGCGCCGGGAAGAGGTACCGTAGAGGTGCCCGTTCTGAATACCGATGAGTGTGCGTAGTAGGTCTCTACCTTGCCGGTTGCTGAATTTTGGTAGGTAAGTTTGGTCTTGATCTCCAAGAACTCGCTGGCGGAGGAGTACTGTACCTGGACGGTTTCACTAAGGTTCATCCTTTTAAAACCTTCCCCGTTGTCAAAGTCAACTTCTACCGACACCAGCACCTGATCTTTAATATTATGGGCGTATAAAAGGTTACTCACTACGAAGTTCACATTGTCTCCGTAGATACTGTGGCTCAGGCAACTGGCTACCACAACCCGGCGTTTGGAGAAAGAACTCGCTTTGGCCCGTCGGGCGTCTAAGAATTCATCATCCTCCACGAGTTCGCCCCGATCAAGGGGCCCCTGTTCTATTCGGTTAAAATTGAAGTCCAGGATACCGATCGGGTAGGTCATGTCCTGTTCGTAGTACAGGTCAGTGATACGCTCTACGCGGCTGATACTCCCCAAATAGCTGGTATCAGCATTCGCATACTTAAGCTCATTGAAGATACGCACCCAGTCGTTGACGGCGATGGTCGTTACCTTGTCTTTTCCGTTCACATTAAGAATCAGATCGTCAAAGGGCACACGATCTATCAGGATGCCGGAAGGAATCAACTTGGGATTTACTTTAGAAAGGTACTGCGTGGGGTTACTCAGGTACGCATTTTTAGTGAGCACACTGGCGAGTTCGTTTTGTCCGAATCCAATTCTTTGAGCAAAAAGCAGAATGAGCAGCAGGATGAGGCGTTGGTTACTAACCAAAGTCAAGCGGGCGGGAGTTTGGTCTATACTTGTATTCACGTTCGTGTACCGTTAGGCGTAAAGATGGGGAAGTGGATAGCTACCGATTATTCTTTCAAAGACTGATTCTCCACCTCCAGCGCCTCAATCCGCTTCTCCTGCGCAATCACGTAGAGGGTGAGTTCTTCGATCTTTTGCAGGAGTTGAATTTGAAACTCCCCCGTATTCACTCCCTCTTTCACCATCTGGGCAGCAGGGGCAATCTCAGGGAGGTGTTTGTTCTCCTTTACAAACCGGTCTAGTTCAGACAGCGGCCGCAGGGCGTAGTCTTCTTCAAAAACAAAGTCAGCCCCGGCGTTGGCGGTCACTCGAACCTCGCGAACACTAATGTTAACGTCAGTTATTCTAGGTTTCTAAAAATAATACAAAATCAAGCGGCATGTAGCAGTCGGCCACGATCTTCAAAAGCAATGATTCGCGGATGCTGATCGGCAAAGGTGTAAGCCAGCAGGGCAGCAAAGACGTTGCATAGATAGTTAATAGGGGCCCGATGGCGAGTATGCTCTAAATCAATGAGACCTACGCACTGGCCAAAGACTGACTCAATGAGTCCGCGATGACGATGATAATAAGCGTCCTTTTGATGGACAATAGCATCTTTCTTTCCGTTGCGGCGCATCTTGGCCCTTAGGTCTACCCCTTTGCTAAGTAACTCTTCTTTCAGGGTGCTCAAATAACCTTTGTCGCCGTATACTTTTCCTTCTACTTCTTTGAGCAGGTAGTTCAACACCTGGTGATTGTTGTCAGCTACGTTGCCTGCCGTGAGCAGAAAGTTGACTAGCTGTGCTTCCCGGTTGATGACTACGTGCATTTTGAAGCCGTAAAACCAACCTAACGTGCCCTTGCCTTTGCTGGCCCAATCAGCCATCACTTTGTGTTGTGCTTCTCGTTTGATGTGACAAGCTTTCAAAGGTTTGCTGTCAATGTAGTTTTCTGCTAAAGCGGGCTGGCAACGGCTTTTGAGCAACAGATAGAGTTCCAGCACTACGTGCGGGATTAGGGCTACGAAGCGTTCATAGCAAGGGGCATCAGGAAGCCAGCTTTGAAAAGTCTTCAGCACATCTTGACAATAGAAGTATTTGAAGCATTTGCGTCCCGAATGATGATAAGCAATTAGGGTCGTTATGACTTCGCTTCGCGCAAAGCGTGAGTGGAAGGCGGGGACAGGCAGGCCTTGAAGAGCCGTTTGCTGAGCTAAATCCAGTAGGAAGTCATCGGTTTCCACAAAAATTTCCGTTAGTTTTGTTGTCGTCAAGATTTGCATAATTCTTTGTTTTGTACAATGAAGATTTCGTTCCACTGCAAATCTTGACTTTTTTACGCTTCTACGCAACTCAACGCCCTCTCATTCAGCAACTTCCAGAATAACTGACGTTCGCTACAGCAATTCTCACTTTGCAAGTTTAGAAGTAGTGAGCTAGCTTTCGGGGATGAAAACAAAATCACTGGAACGCGGCGGCAGCTTTGATAGTCTGTACGCTCTAGTCTGCGGACTGTTCAATAAGATAAAGGATAAGCGTGAGGATAATGCCTCGTATGCGCTATCAGATTTGCTCAAAATGGGTTTTGCGATGTTCTCTTTGAAAAGCCCCTCGCTGCTTAACTTTGTAGGGCGCACTAAATCCGAGGAGAGCAATTTGGGTAGCATTTATAAGATCGGTGCTTTTGCCTCGGAGAACGGCTTACGCAAGGGGCTGGATACTGTTGCCCCTGATGGGTTACGAGCAGGCTTTCAAAAGCTATGGAAGCGTATCAAGAAGCTAGGCATCTTGGATGAGTACCGTTATTGGGGGCGGCACCTGACTGTCAGTGTAGATGGTGTAGAGCACTTTTGCTCAGGCAGTATCCACTGTAGCTATTGTCTGGAACGCCAGCATAAGAACGGAAAGGTGGGTTATCACCACGCTATGCTTAGCGCAGTACTGGTGCACCCGAATGAGAAAGAAGTCTTTGTGATGGACAACGAGCCGATCATTGGACAAGACGGAAACCGCAAGAATGATTGCGAACGCAATGCGGCCAAGCGTTTGCTCAGCAGTATGCAGGATAGTTATGGAAAAGAATGGCTGGTTTGGGTAATGGACGCCCTTTATAGCTGCGGGCCTATCATCCGGCAGATCATACAGAACCCCAAATGGCAATATGTGATCGGCATCAAACCCGATGGTAACAAGTCCCTGTTCCGGCAGTTTGAGGGGCGCGATCAACGAGGGCAAGTTAAGTGGGTGGAATGGGAACAGGATGGCGACATCCACCGCTTCGGCTACACCAATGGACTGGCCTTAAATAGCAGCAATAGCGATCTGCGGGTCAATATGCTCTATTATGAGCAATTTAATAAGAAAGGTAAAAAGCAGACGTTTACCTGGCTCACTGGTATCACTCTGAGTAAAGCCAATGTAGAAAAGGTGATGCGTATGGGACGCTCCCGATGGAAGATAGAAAACGAGACCTTCAATACGCTTAAGAACCAAGGCTATCACTTTGAGCACAATTATGGTCATGGCAAGCAACACCTCTGCTCAGTATTTGCACTTCTGATGATGCTGGCCTTTACCGTGGATCAGGTTCAGCAGCACGCCTGTAGCTTCTTCCAAAAGCTTTGGCAGAATCTTAGAACTAAAGCCAAACTCTGGGAAAATATCCGGGCAGCTTTCAAAGTATTAACCTTCGTCTCTATGAAACAACTCTTCATGCACGTCGCTGAACTCAACCGAATTCAGCTAGAATAGCCAAAATGAGAATTGCTGCGTTAATGTTACCAGCTACAGTGAGTCTAGCACCGGAAGTAGGTTTAGTTGTGCCAATGCAGACGTTATCCCGAAAATAAGCTTTGCCTAAACCCAGTCTGAACACCTCAGTGCCGTTGCCAATGTTGGTTCCGTGTCCTTGACCAGCTCCTATCTCAAAGACAAAGTCATTGGCAGACGAATTACTATAGCCTCCGGCGTAAGAGCTTCTAAAGCGGACTTGAGCATGGCCGGGGGTTTCTGATAGTTTTATACCAGCCATACCGTAACCTGCCTTCAGGTAGACATCTCCACCTGCATGTACTTCTACACCACCCTCCCGATATATTCCACCAGTCTTGGTAGTACTTCCAGTCCATTGCTGTGCGTGAACATCCTGCACATAAGTCAGGAGAACTAATACTACTACTGATAATCCGATGCGGATACGCTTTGCTTTCATGGTGAGTAAGATTTAAAAGGTTAGAAATTAAAGAGTTAGGCTAAGTAAACTTGATTTAGTGTAAACAAAATTGGTATTGTTAAATTTTTTTGTCACTTTGGTGCTAGCCTTGCCGCGGTTGATATCTATTAGACGCAGCAACGCTCAAAAGTAACCGACCATACTAAACTATTTTTTCTTATGCCTACCTCCTCCCTGAGCGACGGGTGTACGACAAATTGCAGATTCAGACACGTCATTCCGGAAGTCCTAGTAGCGATAGCGGATAGGGCTATCCGGAATCCCCTCCCTCAAAGTCGCATACAGCAACTTTACGGACGCAATGCACGACACTAAAGTAGTGGACGCCACGCGGGGGATTCCGGATATTTTGCTACGTTTCTCTTCGCAAAATTCCGGACCGCGTCCACGCCGGGCCGCCGGGCGGTGGATGACGTGAAAAAGTGTAACAACAAGTACAACAAAATTGCTATTACCTGCATTTTGTCGTACACCCCTGAGCGACAAAGCGCTGGTGCAGCAGATCAAGGACAACGCCGACCCGGCCCTGCTGGGAATATTGGTGCAACGCTACCAAACCACGGTGGTGCAAGCCTGCTACCACTACGTGAAAGACCACGACACCGCGCAAGATCTGTCCCAGGAGGTGTTTCTGCGGGTGCTTATCAAAATTCATAGCTTCGACGGGAAAGCGGCCTTTTCTACCTGGCTGCACACCATCGTCGACAACCGCTGCATCGATCATCTGCGCAAAGACAAGCGGGCGCTGCACCAGGACATCTCCGAGCGCATCATCGCTACGCTGGCCGAGGAGTTAGAGGATGAGTCGGAGAAGCTCACGATGGAGAAATTGCTGGTGATGATGGAAGAGATTAGCGGGGAGGCCAAGTGGTTGCTGCTGCTCAAGTACCAGGAAGGCTACTCGGTGCGGCAGATGCAGCAGGCCACGGGTTTGTCAGAGGCAGTCATCAAGATGCGCCTGCACCGGGCCAAAACCAAGTTGCAGCAGCAGTTGCGGCGTTCCTTATAAAGATCGTCATTTACCATGACCCGGTCAGCGTGACCCGGTCAGCGTGACCCGGTCAGCGTGACCCGGTCAGCGCTGAACGTCATTCCGGCCACCGTGAACGGAAATCCCCTTCGGGTGAAGAGAAGGAAGGGGTTTTCGTAGATGAGTTCGGGTGCGGCTTCGTGGGGAGGGGATCCCCGCCTGCGCGGGGATGACGTTAGGGGGGCGGGTAGGATAGGAGGCTGCGCGGGGACAACGGTTTAAAAGAGGGCGGATGACGGTTGGAGTGGGTAGCCGGGGCACAACAACGCGTCTTGGCTCGGAAGGTGGGCGGCTGGTAAAGGATTATGGTTGAGGCTGCTGCTTACGCGTCCACACCCCTTGGCGGCGGAGCCCCACCAGGATACCGACGTTGTCGGTGAGTTGCCCGGCGTCCACGGCCACGCTGGTGAGCAGCGACCAGTGCTTCGAGAAGGGGTGCGACGCCACTTCCAGCAGGAAGTAGGCCTGCCGCTTCGGCGGACGAAAGGCGTAGGGCGCGCCGGGGTTCTCAATGCTGCCCCAGCGTTGAATGCCTCCGTTGATACCTCCGTAGGTGCCGTGGTTTTTGGTAAATGTACCCATTAGTTTATAATGGGCCGTTTTCAGGTACCCTTCAATGCCAAGATGGTGGGCTACTATCCGGTTGTTAACCACGTTGAAGTCGAAGCCCCCTTCGTCGGGATCAGAGAAACCAGGGATGTAACGCTTGGCGCGGGACTTGGTGAAGAACAAGGGGGTGCCAATGATACGGTCTTGGTAGGTCCAACCCGTTTTATACAAGTAGTTGTTGTAGTAGTTATCGCGTCCGCCGTAGCGGTATCCGTAGTTGTTGTCAGCATCGGAGATGCCATCGACGGGGTCGGTGCGTCCCGGACCGCTCTGGCGGGTGGTGTGCAGAAACTCATAGAGCACCCCGGAAACCAGCGAGCGCTCCTCCCGCGACCTGATGCCTATACCTAACAGGCGGTCACCGTTGAACGGGCTGTTGCCCGAGGCATCTTCAAAGGGAGTTTGCTGGTATATTTGGATGCGGAAGTTTTTGAGCGTAATCTCCGTTCCCAGGTCATAGACTCCCAGGTGGTCACCCGCCGCGTTGACTACTTCACCGGGAAGCAGTATGTTTTCGGAAGCCCCGCTTCCGGTCACCACTCGCAGGTAGTCTTCAAAAGAGTTAAGTATCTCTACGCCCGCGGTTTTTCCTCCCCAAATGACGAAGTGGGTGAGGCCTCCATAGAGGTTAACGGGCAATTTGCCACCCAGCTTTCCGTAGGCAGATTTCTCGTGCAGATAGGCATTGGCGACATGCCGCTCGGGACCCAGCCAGCCATGCACGTAGGAGCCTTTGACTTGCAAATAGCCCCCGGTGAAGGGCACGTTGGTATATTCAGGGAAGCCCAGTTTGATGCGAGGAATGGGCCGGGTGTTGCCACTGATGCCCAGCGAGCCGCTGCTTAGGGAGGTGGGCTGGCTGCCCGTGGTCTCTTCCACGCGTCCGCCACTGAGCTCTAATGCCCGGTAGCGAAGGGCCAGGTAGCCTTGTTGCAACCATCCTTCGCGCGATTGACTGCTCCACTTAACTATTGCATCAACGCGCCCCGACAATGACCAGTGGTCGGTGAAGGCGTGACTTGCCGAGATTTGGGCACGCAGCAACCCTCCGGCGCGGTCGGTATCAGCGAAGATGCCAAAGCGGTTGGCGGTGCTGTAGTGGGGTAGGTACTGTTGACTTGCCCCTACGGCCTGGGTACTTAACTCGTAGCGCACCGTATCCTGAGCGCGGAGCATTCCGGCCACCAACAGCAGCAATAGGCTGGCTAAGATGCTGCCTTTTGCCGAGGGTCTACTCCGATTCCTCATAGATCAATTGTTAGGTAAGGGTTGCTTTGATTAAGTGTAAAAGTCGTGCTTAAAGTTGGAATCGCCAAACCGTGGAACCTGCCCCGGGCGGGGGTTGAAAAACATTGCTTCTTCTGCTTTTTCTTGCTTGCCCGGCAAAACGCTGCCCTTGCCGTTGAATCGGAAAGTCCAGTCATTCAACTTTGCATCATTCGCTGAGGAACAAGGTATCACACAAACCCGAGCAAGTCATGAAGTACTATTTGATCGACAACCCCATCACCCCCGACCCCAACGACATGCGGGCCGTGACGGTGCACGACAAGACCTATACGATGAACGACATCCTGAAGATGATCGACTACTACAAGGTGGACCTGAGCCGCTCGCAGATTGAGGCGGTGCTTCGGGAATACGGCGCCGCGCTGGCGTTTATCCTCACGCAGGGCGACAAAATACTGACGCCCCTGTTCAACATCACGCCCACCGTGAGTGGGGTGTTCACCGACCGGCACGACAGCTTCGACCGCAACCGCCACGGCATCAACCTGAAGGCAAAGGTCGGGGTGGAAATCCAGAAAGTGGCCGACCTGATTGTGCCCGAGAAAATCACCGGTAACAAACCCGCACCCCTGATCGACAGCTTCTTCGACAAGGGCAGCCAGACTACCGACGAGCGGCTCACGCCCGGCAAGATGGCCCGCATGAACGGCCTGAACCTCAAGTTCGACGAAACCGATCCGCAGCAGGGTATCTTTTTGATTCAGCGCGACACCAAGAAAGAGACCCAGGTGCCGGTGGGCGACATTTTGGACAACACGGGCGGCACGCTCACCTTTCAGGTGCCCGACAAGCTGCCCAAGGGCACCTACACCATGAAGGGCAAAACACTGCGCACCGGCCAGTATCAAGACACGCTGGCGGTGGGTATAAGATCATCGGTTAGGTTGAACAGCGAAAGCCTTGCTTCTTCAGGAGCGAGGCTTTTTTTGTGCCTTTTCTCTATTTCTCTATCGTCATTCCGGAAGTTGACGCAACGCAGTGAAGGCAACTGTCCGGAATCCCCCTAATGCGAAGTGGGGATCGGGGCTTTTGTAGACGTGTTCGTTTGCGGCTTCGTAGGGGGGAGGTCCCCGCCTGCGCGGGGATGACGTTAAGGGGGGCGGGGGGATGACGTTAAAGGGGTGGGTGTAACGGTTTAAGGGAGGCGGGAGAACGACCGCCAGCGTATTCCCTCAAAAATCTATCACCTCACCTCATCAGACAGATCGCGCAGGGTGGGGTTGTGTTCTTTAACCAGTCGCTCCCTCCAGGCGCGGTTCCACTTTTTGAGTTGCTTCTCACGGGCGATGGCCTCTTCTATCCGGCCAAAGGCCTCGTAGTAGGGTCAGAGAAAAGCAGGCCGACTGTGTAATTGTCTTGAAGGAAAATCAAGGGGGATTGACAGTATTACATCAGCAGTCTTGAACCCGCTGCCGAGCAGATGGCTCGCTACGTGAGGGGGCATTAGGCCATAGAAAATAAGCTGAACCGCATTAAGACAAGGTTGTGGAAGATGGTGGAGGAGAAATAGTAGACTTATTACGGCATCCTATTGAGTCATAAACTTTTTTTGAGTACAACGAAAGCATAACTGCACAAGTAGGGCGTAGGATGCTTCAATAAGAATTGACTTTTATAATCCTCTAGTTTCTGTAGGGAGGGGATTTTCTTGAAATACTCGTGACCAAAGAAACCCTTATACTGGCAAACCTCATAGCCCAATTTTTGAAATCTTCTTATGTTTCTTCTAGTTGGCCCAAGGCACCATTGATAATAGGCAGGGAACTTATCAAATTGTACTCGGTCTCTCTTAGCAAAAACATTTAGCAGCTCACTAGACAATTGCTCTGGTATTAAATAGTTTGCCAAAAAAGGAGAAGTAGTGATGCACGGGAAAAAATGAAACGCTATTCCATTGGGTCGTAAGCTTTTAAATACATTTGTATGGAAGTTGTTAACACCTTTCACATGCTCCATTACCATTTTAGTGAAAATCAAGTCGTATGTTTCACTTAAGGCTGCTTCTTTAGTAAAGTCAACAACTACTTTATGATATTGATCAGGAGCTTTGGTAAGCTCTTGAGCATCTATGTCTGCTAACGTATATTGCAGTTGATGCTTTTTGATGAAGGAAAGCGGAATAGCAGGATTGGCACCGCCTCCTACATCACAAACTATTTTTAAATTATTTTTTAGGATAAGTGATTGTAAAAGATTTATGTGGTTATGCCAACCATTTGCTGATAGATCATAGCTTATATTCATAGATCAATTTAGGTAAAAAATGTGTTTCAAAATTATTAAACATATAGGCCTTGAAAAAACCAATGGGCAACTATCTCTTGGTGTTGATTGGCACCAGCCTTGAGGATGCTTTTATTAAAGTCCAGAACGATGTGAGTAAGACGGTCCGGACCTTTGTTGATGACTTCAATGATGGTTGTTGCTTGCGGCTGTGACTGCACACAACATACATCCGCTATAGTACAAGTGTTCATTTCTTCGCTCACCACATACACTCGACCTATCAGGTAGCGGTCAAAGCTAAGTATCCCTTCCCAACGATAATGATTATCTCCTCCCGAAATAGTGACAGTACCAGCCAATAGTTGAAAACTATTCTGCTGATGAGGTCCTATAGTAACTCCTCCGGGAGCGATAATAGAGAGGGGGTTCTGACTGTATGAGCGAATGGTGCGACCGCTTCCTGATAGGAAAAATCCTAACTGCGCTTCGGAAAGCTTTTGCTGAAAGCCACTGCGTCCCAGATACAAACCGTTATCCTCCGAACCGTTGTAGGTATTAAGTACTACTGACTCTACGTGCTCCTTTTTTATAGACTGGAAGAAGCCAGTCTGTCCGTTGTACGAGGTGTTTGGGGCATTCATAGGCCCAGCCATGCCCGCCATTGGATACGGCTCAGGCTTCCAATAGTTGTTGCAGGCAAACACTTTCACCCAATCATTAACACTTACTGTTTCATCTACAAATCCATCAGGAGGAATGCCTCGTAGGAAGCCGTTGAACCAAAACCGCCCTCTACCGGTGATCTTGCCGCGTTCAAATGATTCATAGGTGATGTCACCAATGTTATCAGTAGCATTGCCGTCGGCATTCACGTACACTGCCGATTCATTCACTGCCCACATTAATAGGCGGAATCTAGCATTGTATAAGTAGCCGGATTGATGGTTGAACCCAATTTGATGTGCCCCTATTTTGAAATGGCAATTGTTGAAATCATTGCCATGAAAACTTTCTTTACCCTGCCCCTGCTCAATACGAATCCCATTATGGCAATACGAAAGCTCTAGTTGATGAAACTGATTGATTTCGCTAAAAGCTCCCGGCGAGTGATTGTGTAGCCACACACCGTATTGTAAGCCTTTTAATCTGATATTTTCAAAAATGCCAAAATTCTGACCGTCAATGTACACCCCAACGCACTGGGTATTTGCTACATACTCATCACTATCGTAGCCAATTGTCATGTTTTTGATACCCACGTTCGTAAACTTTCCGGAACCGCCCTTGAACACGAAGATTTTGCTATCTCCGGTCATGGTAGGTAGCGGAGTAATCTTCACGCTTTCGGCATTAGCACCTTCTAAACGGCATCCATAGAATGCACCATCGGTTACCGTAATGCTTTGGCTTACGCAATAGGTACCGGGAGGAAAATAGATGACTTTGTGTCTTACTGATGTGTCCATCGCTTGATTAGCAGCAGCAATCGCTTCGGTTATACTTTTTGTGTCATCATGGATGCCATCGCCTACTGCTCCAAAGTCTTGGACATTTAACCAGTCATTCATACGTGATAGCCGTATTACATTTTGTAAGCAACGAACTCGATGTTCGTTGCTAAATATTTTAAAGGAGTATGCGTACTCACCCATTGGTCTAAAGATTCTACTTGGTGGTAAGCCGGATAATGTATCGCATTTTTAGGCAGCAATTGGCGATGCCATATATCTAGCAAGGCAAGATGTGCCTTAGCAGTCATACGCTTGACCTGTTGCTTGGTGTAGAGTCGGTCGTGATAATAGTTTCCTCGAGCGTATGACAATCGCTGTGTCCATGACCAACGGTAAGGAAGGAAAAAGCAAAAAAACAACCCGCGGGGGCGTAAGATGCGACGAATCTCGTGTAGCGATTGCTGGTCGTGCGGCACATGTTCCAATACACCCATGCTCACCACAACATCAAAGCTATTGTCAGTAAAAGGCAGTTGATAGGGGTGATACAGCGGCACCACCTCTAGGTTAGCTCCCTTAATAATGGGAGTGTCTTGCCAAAAAGATGAATCGTTGTGCGCAAGTTCTTCGGAAGCCACATCACAGCTCACCACACAGGCCTTACGCTGAAAATGTTGTTGTAGCAAAAAAGTGATATGCCCTTTACCCGTTCCCCAATCTAAAATATCCAGCGGACGATCTTCAAACCATTCACCGGAAAAAATCCGCATATATTCTACCAGATAAGTATAAATCAATAGAGCCGAAGGGTTGGTTAAAAAGGCATGTTGTGGACTCTGACGCGCCAGTGCTATCAATTGCGTATCCAACGCGTACGGTTGCTGGAATACTCTTTTTCTAATGGAGCTTTTAAAATTATTAAGCATTTTCTGTGACTCGTTTCAGATGATGGGAACGTGTTTCCTGACGATCTGATTTGGCCACGCGATAAGCACCGGAGAGTACGGCAACATGCAACCAGAAGTAGGGGCGTAGTATGTTCTGATTAAATTGCAAGATTAGCAGTTCAAACAAAAAAGCCAACAATAAAGCAGTAAGTATTTTTTTGGTAGTCTCATCCGTCAGCTTTTTAAGGCGCTTGATAGGTTGATAAAATAAACTGGTAATGTATAGGAAGAAGGGGAAAAAGCCGATAATGCCGCTAGCTGCTAGTATCTCAGCAGTGACGTTGATTCCCTCGTGTTCCTTTAACTGAGCTAAGTCAGTTACATGCACTCCACGGTGCTCGGCTAAGGCAGTGGATATTCCGCCTAGGCTGTATCCTATTACGGGACTTTCTGCAAAAAGCTCTAGCACCTCAATCATGCTGTCAAATCTGCTGACCGAAGAGTGGGTGGGAGTTCCGAACAAGCCAGTGCCTGCCAACAGTAACAGAATAACCTCAAACTTAATTGTCACTACGACACCTAACAAAGCGGTACCTATACCTAACAACCAGAGATTCATTTTAGCTAATGTTGTTTTAATTCTTAGTTTATAAAAGCTAAGCATAAGCCGCGCAGGGTACTGAAGAAACCAGACTCCTATCATGAACAAGCCCATACGGGAAGATGACAGTATGATGGCCAACGTGATAATATAGTGGATATGAGGCAAGTAAGGTAGCAGAGCCCGTTTTTCTACCGTTGTGCTTTTGTCATTATACATATGGAAGGCTGTGATTATCCAACCCATTAGCAAGTAAGTGGCGTAATAAGAAGGCTCAAAAGAAAATCCATTAGCGCGAGCAACTACTTCCGGTATCCACCACTGTTCAACAAAAGGCCCTCCTAATCCTAGAAAAGGGGCTATGAACTGAAATATTCCAAATAAACCCAGCAAAGCAAAGGTCATTAGATAAGTCCGATAAATCCATATAAGCTTTTGTCGATTATCTACTATCTGTACAAACAACACAACGGTAAGGATATTAAAAAACAGCCATGCTGCGTAACCAATACTTCTGATAAGAAATCCGTTAGGAACGAAAATGACAATAAATGCAAACCAAACCAGCAAATAGGTAAACCCTAAAGGCTTTTTAAATCGAGCATCTTTCTTTTTAAGTGCAAGCAATAGTAACCCACCTATTACTGATATTTGAGTAAATCTGAAATTGAATCCCACTCTCACATTTAAAAATAGATCAAAAGAACTGGTAAGCATAGCCAGTACCAGCATTAATTCTATCGCTCGGTCAAACGAAAGCTTTCGCTTAGTAGGTAAAGTAAAATATAAGCCTAACGTCTTATTGTTGATAGCTATTTTCACAGTAAATTTGTTACAGTCGAGACGAATACAGATGGTTTAATCTCACAACATACTTTGTATTGTGCTAACAATAGTAGAAGCTGACCTTTGCCAACTGTACTCTTTAGCTTTTAGCTTTCCCTTTTCTGTCAAAGGTAATCTAACATCTCTATTATAAAGCACCGTTGCTATTGCATTTGTGATATTGTTGCTCTCAGTGGGGTCTATGTAATATGCTCCGTCTCCGAGTATTTCTGGCAAACTTGTCGTATTAGAAGCAACCACTGGGCAACCATTAGCCATTGCCTCTAGCGGAGGAATACCAAAGCCTTCGTAAAGAGAAGGATAGACAAAAAGTTCAGCGTTGGCATACAAACGGGCTAGCGTCTCATCAGATACATCTTTCACAAAATGTATTTTGTCTGTCTTATCAACATTGCTATCTAATGTAAAATAAGGCATTACTTGGCGCCCTACTAAGACAAGACTAACATCTTTTGCGGGTAGATTTTGGTAGGCTCGAATCAAACGGTTAATATTTTTTCTAGGATCAAAAGAGGACACGGATAATATGTATTTTCCGTAAGCAGTAACTTTCTGCGCTGTAGGCGGAGCAATGAGTTGTGATGAGACAGCATTAGATACAACTGTTATCTTTTTTAGCTTCATATGCAGCAAGTTGCTGATCTCTCTTTTAGAAAAGTTACTAACTGTAAACATATGCTGACTAGTGGCAGCCAATATCCTATCCGATAGTTTATGAAAATAATAATATTTTTTGGAATGCCATTGGGGAAATCTCAGATAGATAAGATCATGAATTGTTGTGAAGTTTTTATGGTATAATATAGGCGCGGTATTAGTAAGACTGAGTAGGTAAGGGCTTCCTTGTTTTAGCAGATGCCACAATAAGTCTACTTGCTCCCAGAGATGTCCTTGGTTTCGGCCTACGGACACGGCGCCTAACTTTTTAGCCAAAGCAGTATGCTTGAGATCAGGTGGCGCTACAAATACAACGTCCTTAAGTTGTGCTTTTAGCTGTAAACAGATTTCTGCGGCAAACCGCTGTACACCTGCCATAGGCTCTGCTAAAAACTTCGCGTTTACAAATAAAATATTATGGTTTTTGGAAGTACTCACGGCTAGGCTTTGTCATAGTTTTCAGAATTGATAGTGCTCGCTTCCATTGACGTTGCCCAAGTCTTTTTAGTACGGTAAGTCCTAGTACAAAGTATACAGCGGGTAAAAATTCTCTGAAATAACGATAGGTAATCCAAATACGATTTCTGAGCTGATAAAATTCTGATATAGCGCTAAAGCTGCTTTTCTCGATGCTTCCGCCGGTGCTGGCGCCTTCTTTGTGATATACAAGCGAATTTTCACAGTAGATTAGTGCGCAGGATCCTATTCTCTTGGCTCGCTGCGTCCAATCGATTTCTTCAAAGTAGAGAAAATAGCTCTCTTCCAGCAGGCCCACTTGCTCTACAAAAGATCGCGATACCAGCAAGCTGGCTCCTGAAATATAGTCTAGTGACACGTTTTGTGCGTGATATTGACCATGATCCACCTCACCAGAACCTACCTGATAGGCTTTGGCGCTCCAAGGCGAATATCGAGCCCCGCCAATGCACTGTATGCGATGCGGTTGATGGTAGTACAATAGCTTAGAACCGACCATTTTTAGCCCGGTATGGTTAGCCTGCTGATAACAGTCAATAAGGGCACCTAATGCTCCCTTATCAATGACCGTATCATTGTTGAGCAACCACAAGTACTTCCAATCTTCGTAGTTGTTGACGTAGTTGATTGCTACGTTGTTGCCATAAGAAAACCCCCCGTTTCTGGCACTACGAATCAGCGTGAGTTCGGGTAGTTCATTGCACTGCTTGGAGTAGGGCTCCTCTAACAGCTGATAAGAAACTTTTCTATCATCTTTGATTAGATGGCTTCGGTGAAAACTGTTAGGTGGTAGGTAGGGCGAAACGTTACCTGCTGCCCAGTTATTTATTTGTTGCCAGGAGTTATTGATTGACCCATTGTCTACTACTATTACTCGGAAGTTATCTTCCTCCATACCAAAAACGCTGTTCAAACACTCAATAGTATCCTCCCAGCCATTGTAATTCACAACGATAATGCAGGTGTCAAATCGGTTGGTTGTTGTCATAGACAGAGCTTTCTTTTCAAGTAGTCAACCCCATCTAGCGTGCGTAGCTTCATCAGAAAGCGCAGCACGGGTAACGGAAGAAACGGGGCGCATCGCATGGTGAGCCTTAAAAAGGCCGAGGGAAACCGTTGCGTTACCTGACTGAGCCTTTGGATAATTTCTGGCCGGGAGCGGTTGTCCAGATCAGCAATAATGTACCCCAGCAGGTTTGTTTTCGCTTGGCGCTTGAGATACGTTTGAAGGTGGCTAGCGTTCGAATTTTTTAGCAGGGTTTGCTGGATGGTTACCAGTTCAAAGTATGCGTTAAACATTTTTGTATAGTTCCTGCTTCGGCTGGTTGGATGAATACGTACCAGCGCCCGGGTTCCGGGGCGGGTATCATACTGGAAAGAGCAACCGGTCACCGCACACCGAAACCAATACTCCCAATCTTCCACTTCCTGTAACTGCTCGTTGAAAAGCCCAACCCGGTCAAAAACACTTTTTCGGATAAGCGGCGCGTTCATTACCATCATGTTTTTAGCCAAAAGCGGTTTGATCAGGGGTTCGCCTTGCCCTGAGGCTTCGGGCATCCAGCGCTGGTTGGTGCCCGCAATGTTTCTGTATTGCTGCTGGGGGTTGTCAGACCGAAAGAAGCACACGTCGCTGTAGATAATGTCTACGGATGGTTGACTGCTCAGAGTTTCGGCTTGAAGCCGTAGCTTATCGGGTTCCAAAAGATCATCGGAGTCCAAAAACTGAATAAAGCTTCCCTTGCTTAGCTCTATGCCCCGGTTCCGAGCGCTATTGGGGCCACTGTTGAGCTGACAGCAATAGACGTATCGTTGGTCTTGCTCCGTGTAGGCACGCACTACGTCGGAAGTATTATCGGTAGAGCCATCGTCTATCACCAAACACTCCCAATGTTGATACGTTTGGCGTAGCAGGCTATTGAGTGTGTCTTCTATAAGATGACCGTAGTTAAAGGTAGGTATAATTACCGTGACTAAAGGGTTGTTCAAGAGATTTTTCAGCTAGGAAAAGAACAATGGGCTTTAGTTTTTTATTAGCTTCCGAGCAGTAATCCGATCCTCGTGCAGCAGGCTCACGTAGTATACGCCCCGACTAAGCGAGGACAAGTCTACCTCGAAATCGTATATGCCCTCAGCCCGAAAACCATCCTTGATCACCTGCATTACCCGGCGTCCTAGATGGTCATACACCGAAAAAGACAGGTTAGCATCGTATGGTAGTTTAATAAACAGTTTGACGGTGCTTTCTACCGGGTTAGGATAAAACCAAGTGTCGAACACGGGCAAGTGGGTATACAGCGTGAATATTTCTTGAACGTTCTTGAGTTTGAGGATGCGACCTTCTCCGCCGTATAGCCTGTCAAGAACGATAGTGGTTTCGTTTCTTTTTTCGTTGTAGGTGCCGGTCACCGCAGTAAACACCGTATCTCCGGTGTAGCCTACCACCGAAGGGCTTAGACTTATGTTGTTGGTGTGATCGCCCTTGAGCACCACCGTGACGTTGTTGATGTTGGAAAAGCTTTTGTTAATCAGCAAAACGTTGTACTCTCCCGGTCTCTGCTCATGCTCAAACACGCTGAGAAGCAAGTTGGGATTAGATGCTTGCTGAACAACGGGCGTTCCGGGGTGAATTTGATTGGGCACCGGTTCGCGCGTAGGCCGGTCACTCACGTGGTTCACATCCAGAAGCTTTGACTGCATCACGATGGGGCCCAGCAGGTTATGTATAAAATGGTTTATCTGCTGGGCGGTATAGTATTTTTGGTCCGGTTCACCATTGTCATCAACCAAGGGTGAAGAAGTGAAAGCAAAGCTTCCCAGAGCAACCGGGCCGACGTTGGACCCGGGATCGTACTTGAAGTAAATGAGCCCTTTGGCCCCGTAGGCAATGGGACAAAACGCCATAAAGCGAAGCTGGCTGCTGGTGGGTTCTGGATAGACGAGATGGGCCGAGGTGTTGATGTAGGCCCAGATAGGTCGCCCTTCGGTTCGGTCGAGCATAGCCTGCATGTTGTAAAAATAGTCGCCCCGCACCCGGTCTTTCAGCACCGGATAGTGGTCGTACGAAAGCACGTCCAGTCGGCCATCCGACACGTTATTTAAGAGGTAAAGATCTAGATATTGTTCAAACTGTTTTCGTTTTTCAAAGCCATAGCTAGGCAACAAATTAACAAACGCGAGTTTGGTGCTATCCTCGGTTTTGAGAAAGTTAATCCACTGTTTTACGGTGGTAGCGTGGCGCACTTTGGGTTCATCCACAATATTGTACCCGTAGAGTGCCTCTCGCTGGTTCGTGCTTAGGCTTTGGTAAAACTCCATCATTCGGGATGCGGTGGTGTCGATAAAAGGGTTGGCAACCCAAAAGCGCTCATCGGTCACTAGGTATTTTAGCCCAAGTTGGGAGGCTAGTTCTAAGGAATAGGCAATCCCTGCTTCGGTTCTGTCGATATGAAATTCGTCTTGAGTGCCCGTTAATAAATTGAAATACGCATCTTTTGCTCGCTGGAAGCGAACGAAGTCTTCTACGTAATTCTTATCTTCCGAAAGGCGCGGATCGTTGTAGGTGCCGATGATAAACTCTCGTTGTTGAAACTGAGCGTGACAGAAAGACAAGGAAACGACTGTCATGAATAGTATGACACCCCCTCTTCTATTAAGCATAGGCAGTTAGTTTAGCAACCCTAAATATACGCAAATTCAAACTATTTCCTTCGTAGCAGGCACTTTGCCAAAATTTTGAGGCTTCTAAGGGGCACCCTTTCCGGTAGGCGTAGGGTAGAGCGATGATATAGCCACCAAATTGATAAGCCTTGCCCTGTAGTGGCCCGGCATACCTTATACCACCAATCGCCTACCACCTTGCGAAGCGCTCGTTGGTCATTCACCTGCTTTTCTCTATTTTGTCGCAGAAGCAAGGCAAGCCATTGCTCTATTTGCTTCACCGTGGCTACCTGCCGCAGAAAGGCGAACGAACAAATTTGATGATGTAACCGCAATTCTTGCTTGGAAGGCACTACTCCGATTTGTTGCAGCTGGCGCAATCTTAATTGAGTAGCTTCATCAATTCGTCGAGCAGCCTGTCGGTCAGAAATGCTTTGGTTGTGTATGTTGTAATGCAAGAGAACCTGAGGTAGGTTGGCTAGTTTAGTAACCTGCGCTGCTCGGGTCCAAAGCTCATAATCCTGCGCCACTTCAAAACTGCTATCGTAGGAAAGCTGGCAGTTTTCAAGAACGTGACTTCTCATCATTACCGCAGGATGAGCCATGCCAGTTTCAAAAAGCAGGTTCGCCTTGATATGGGCGTCTTCGGTATAGTACTTCATGGTTTCATTTGCACTACCTATCAGTTTGATATACGTTCCGCATATTCCTACTTCCGGATGGTTATTCATAAATGCAACTTGGGCTTTTATTCTTTGAGGAAGGCTGATGTCATCCGCATCCATTCGAGCAATTAGTCTTCCGTTGGCAACGGCTATCCCCCGATTCAGCGAATACACAATACCCTGATTTTGGTCGTTTTTGAAAAACCTAATTCGGCGATCTTTAAACGATGTTATAATGCTTACGCTGTCGTCGGTAGAGCAATCGTCAATGATAATGAACTCAAACGCGGTAAATGATTGAGCCAGGATACTGTCGATAGCCCTACCCACGTAGCGCTGTGCGTTGTAGACGGGCATTATAACAGAGACCTCTATGGTGGTAGCACTAGGCATTTTGTAGGAGATACGTCAAACCAAAACCCAGTCTCGCGGCACAATGTCTTCGCTGTTTCCCTGTTCAGCTCTGAACCACTGTCGGGGGGCAATCACTGTTTTGTTAGGGTTGGCATTTAGCCAAGCGCCCCACCAGCTAAAACTGCTGTTGGCGATGATGTGGTGTTGGCACAAACTCATCAGGCGTAGGTCTTCGGCCGCTTGGTCCAGACCGTTATGGTCTACTAGATGATACGGGGCTGGAAGCGATAGGTGCTCTTCCACCCAGGCGAGATCGTCCGAAAACACGAAGTAGGTGAACGTTTTATCGGTTGAAGCGGTCAATTGCGCTATGGCCCGGTTGTAGTAAGAGGCATCTAGCGGTACGTATACTGCGCTCGCCAGGGGGTGGTTCACGTAGTCACCTCTTCTCACGTGGATAGAAACCGAGGGAGCATGTTGTATCAGTGCCACGTACTCAGCGTTTTTGCCGGTGGGGGCATTTTTAAAGGTGAAGTCTTTCCGAATTTCGTCCGCATGGTCGGCAAAGTATTTTTCCGACTGCCAGTATCCTTCCAGTACGGCGTTTCGGCCGCAAGAAAGCAGACGGGAGTCGAAGCGATGGCCCTGCTCAACCACCACGCTTTGCTGGTGATAAGGAAGGAATTGCTTTTCGAGTCGGTCGCTAATCTTGTTGATCAGCGATTTGTGCGCGAACGGGTAAGCAACGCGCGGGGCGTTTATTCGAAAGGCATCCAGGGCGTAGGCACGCGGGGTAGTTCCTTCGCCTCGCTGTAGCGAGGTGGTATCCAACCGCAGCGAGGTGTTCTTCCGTAGTGCTAAACTTCGTCCAAAAGCGTATTGAAACATCTGGTTGCCTAGGCCGCCCATCAGCTTGACTGTAATCATTATTGAAACGGACTCTAGCTATATCAGAAATGGAATCACGATTTCCTCTTCCAGTTTTCCCAAACAAACTCGTATTGATAAGTTAATTGATGAGTCTTACTTATTTCAGTCTGGATTTTTCGCATTCTTTCGTCAGCATTTTCAACGAAGGTATGAAACTGCACCTGAATATTGTTAATCGTTTTAATTCTTCCTGTTTCAATAAAATGTTCTAGTAGATCATATTCACCACCTTCAATATTGAGCTTCATCAGATCTATCCTTAACAGGTTATTTTTTTTCAAGAAATCCTCAGCCTTTACAAGTGTGATCTCCACTGTTTTCTCTCCTTTCCTAAACATCGAAGAGCCGTCATCTGATACGTTTAAGTCGACAGTTCGGTTAGCAAGTGACAGTCCAAAAGGGAAAATCTGAATCTTTCTGTTCTGCTCAAACCTACGCTGTATGTTCTCGAAAAAAGCCTGATAAGGTTCAAAGATGTATATGTTAGCGTTGTATTTGCTATATATATCGCTCGACCATTGTCCTTGATAACCGCCTAAATCAAAGACTACCGAGTTTGCATTTAAATCATAGTCAAGTCTAAGGGTTTGGTCGCCCTGCGCTAGCAACCAGGGTTTAACTCTTTTATGTTGCTCGCTGAACGTATTTTCCAGTTTGTGCCCCGCTGTAGCAAGATAGCTCCCTGCCGTTGTGATTATTTTTTTAAGCATTGCATTAAGTCAGAACAGTTCTATTATTTAGAAACTTTCTCCTAAAGTTCTTTAATAAGGTAGTAATCCGGTACTTTACTCCCTCAAACTTTCTTGCTGTATTGTTGTCGTCAGAAAATTTCTTGTACAAAGAACCTCCGTAGCTATTGTTTTCCTCATCATATGCCCAATCGTTCCACTTACTCAGATAGAATTGCCAGTCTTTATTTTGTAAGGCAGTGTTAGATTCCTTCACTGATGTATTCACGTGCGAATGATGTTCAATATAAGATTGACTCGCACCAACTATTTGATATCCAGACTCCCACATTTTCAAACACAAGTCTGTGTCGGCATGGTAAAATTTGTAATTCGTTTCATCGATATAACTCACTGCCTCCAAAGAATTTTTCAAGTACAATCCGTGATTTACAAACACACGTTTTCCAGGAGTGTAGATCACTCTATACTCCTCTTCTTCCGGCCAGTTCCGCCAATAAAAGGCCATTGCCCCCACCTTCTTACCCTGCTCTAACTGCTCTTCAAATTCTCGCACTCCGTTCACAATAGCCCCAGGCACTACCAAGCAGTCGTCGCTGAGCATGCAAACGTACTTTCCTTCGGCGCACTTGAACCCCAGGTTCATAAAGTAGCCCCACGACCGGCGCTCAATGGGCTTTCCCTGCCATAACCCCCGGTTGTGCTGCACAATGCTGATCACGTCCTTTTGTCTAATTAACCAGCGTAGCGTTCGGTCGGTAGACCCGCCATCAACGACGATGATTTCGTGCTCGTGGTTGCGCAACTCTTTTCGCACGCTATCGATGGTTAGTTTTAAGAAACGGTACCGATTGTACGAACCAATGACTACAGAAACTTTAGGAAGTTTTTCCACCTACTTGAGTGCTACTGGTTGGTTAGTGCGGTTTGATACCCACAAAAAGGCTACGGTCGTGGCGGTCGATATAGGCGTTGTGTCTGATATCATCCAGAAAGTCGTACTGTTCGTAAACCAGCTCGAACCCACTGGTTCGGATCATGTGTAGCAAATCTTTCTTACACGGCCAGAACGAACGGGGGTTACTGTAGGACCGCCACAGTTCCTTCTCCACAAAAGCTCGGTCGTCTTTCTCAGAGTATTCGTAGAGCCACCGTCCCCGGCTCCCCTCGTGGACGGCAAGTTTGGACAACCCGTAGTCGACCCGAACCGACGATGCAGCGGATAGTTTGCTCTGCACTTTCTTGCCCAACCGGTGCAGTTTATTATCGTACAGCGCGTCATGCTCGCGGGCGTAGTGGGTGTGCAAAATCAGCATCCGCTTGGTGAGGGCGCCTACCAAGCCAAGAAACTCCTGGGGATTATCCAAATGGTACAGCAGACCGCAGCAGAACACCACGTCGAACGAACCGTGGTCGGCCAGGTTCTTCACGTCGTCTTGCACGAATCTGAGGTTGGGCAGGTTGAGTTGTTCGGCCACTCGTTGGCACTTAGCCACGTTCGTTTCCCGGGCTTCTATACCTAGGGCTTGATAACCGGCTCGGGCGAACTCCACCGTATACCCTCCCTCCAGGCAGCCCAGGTCAACGACCCGAACCGCGCTTCGGTCTTCTTCTGGAAAATGCTGATTGAGGGTACGTACGAAGGCCTTGCACTGTTCGCCTTCGCTCAGCAGAGATTCGCTGGCTCCCAGGGTACGACTGCCGTCGTTCAGCAAAATGTTATGTGCGGTGAATTCCATCAATTGCCTAGTGTTTCACGATACAGCTGTTGATAATGCCTGGCCTGCACCGCCTGATCGTATTTGTCGACGGCAAATTGACGAATTTTTTCCTTAGAAAACCCATTGTCACTGGATAAAAAGTGTTCCAGAGCACCAGCAAGCGCTTCCTCACTCAAATCTTCTACGAGGATACCGTTGAAGCCTGGCTGAATTACGTCGGTCATTCCGCCCCGCTCGAACGACAGCACGGGGGTGCCGCAAGCCATTGCTTCCAGCACGGTATTCGGAAAGTTATCTTCCCGCGACGGAATAACAAACAGATCGGCCGCCGAGTAAGCGCGACTCATGCCTACCTCATCGCGGATGGTGCCGGTGTAGATTACATCAGGCAGCGTTTCACCCGAAATTTTTTCGCCCACCGCACACAGCACCAAGTTACTCCGGCTGGACAAATGCTTCAGCGATCCGGCAAGTAGGTCGAATCCTTTGCGGTACGAGCTGAGAGCATCGCTTACAAAAAGCAGCACTTTTTTGTCGTGGGGCAATCCAAGGGCTTCTCGGGCCGCTAGCTTATCGCGAGGCATGAACACGCTGGTGTCAAGTCCGTATGAAATGCAGCGATGTCGAAGTTTGTTAAATAAAGTGCTTTGTTGCGACGAGCGCATCAGCCATTGCGAAGGCGATGCAATGGTGATTGGGGCTCGGTGAGCATCAAGTGACTTCGCTTTGATTCGCAGGTTTTCCTCAGCCGCTTGCTCATCGGCCGCGCCCTTCAAGATAGGACAATGCTCGCAGCGGTCAAGAAAGCCGGGACACTCTCCGGCATAGTGGCACCCACCGGTAAAGGCATTCATGTCGTGTAGTGTCCAGACCAGGGGTTTGCGGTTCTTTCGGAAGAAGCTTTCGTAGTCCAGAAAGCGCGACACCCAATGAAAGTGGACAACGTCGGCACGGCGGTAGTGGGGGTGCCGGGTGACGTCGAACTCGGTGCGGGGGAAAGAAAAGTCTTCGGCCGACGTTCGTCCGACCAGTTTCTTCTGATTCTCGTAGAAAACGTTGTTCTTCAGCCCGGTTTTATAGAGCAAACGGTCTTTCTTGCTCATCCCGCCGAACGGAACGCTGTTGGGTATCTCGGGTCTGAACTGTTCCAGGAAGAGCATGATTGAGTCCACCCCCTGGGCCAGCAACCCCCGATGAAGCCGAACGGCCGCGATAGCCGCTCCCCCTTTGTCGAACGTGCTTACGTGTAGTACCTTCATACAAAAGCCAGTTTGATGTAGAGCCGGACGCGCTCTCGCTTGGATAACGAACGGTGCATCCGGAAGGGAGAAGCTTTTACCAGCTGTTTGACGTCTTTGGTCAGTCGGGGCAAATCGGCAACCAGCCGGGCCCAACTTTCATCCAGGTATCTACGAAACGCTCCCGAATCGTATCTTCTTGCATGCTGGTTAGCCGCTTCTAACTGCAGGAGTACCGCGTGGGCTTGCTGAACAGCGGCCTCGTCATGGTAGGGAAAACATTGGCTCAGAACGTGACGGATGAAGCGAACTTGCTCCGCATCGGCCTCGATGCCTAGCTTGTTTAACTGGGATTGCACCACGCGGGCCAAGCATTGGTCTTGCGCTTCGGGACGGTGCGAAGAAATTTGTTGGTCGTGAATCCGGTAGCCGATCAACACGTCTGGAAGGTTAGCGATCTCCCATTGCTCGGATAACCTTGACCATAGCTCGTAATCCTGGGCGTATCGAAAGCGTTCGTCAAACGGCGTATCCAGCTCCTGTAGTGCGCCGGTCCGCAGCATAACGGAAGGATGGATAAATGGATTATAACACAGCAACGCTACCTGTAGATCATTATTCTGGGTGGGGAACGTCCGGTTGTGGTTACCAGCAAGCCCCAGCAACCGGCCCCAGGTGCCGCACAGTCCTACCACGGGATGGGCTTCCATAAACGCGACTTGTCGCTCCAGCCGCACCGAATAACTCACGTCGTCGGCGTCGGTGCGGGCGATATACTTGCCCCTTGCTTGGGCTAGCCCTTTATTAAGCGACGTGGTGAGTCCGAGGTTGGTTTGGTTGCGGATAAGGCGAATACGGTGGTCGGGATAGCCATCAATAATGACTGCGCTTTGGTCGGTAGAAGCGTCGTCGACGATAAGGAACTCGAAGTTTTGGTAAGTCTGGGCCAGAACGCTTTCTACAGCTTCGGATAAATACGCTTCGGCGTTGTAGACGGACATCAGTACGGTGACCAGTGGCTCCTTCATGGCTTGCCGAGGAGTTTATTCTTCGCGGCACCGTACCAGCGACGAGTGCGGCTTTCTAGTTCGTACTGATTGTTCAGACGCCGAAAGCGACGCGCGTTGAACGTTTTCGCTGCTTCCTGTTGCACGCGATCAAATATCTGCACGTAGGCCGCCCCGGTTTCTTCAAACGAATAAAGGTGGCTGTGAGCCAGGGCTCTTTCTCGGTACGTAGGATATTCGGCCACGGCTAGGCTGATTTTCTCCCGCAGCTTTCGTGGGTCAAAATCCCGATAATCTTGAAAGACATCGCCCGACACGTGGGCTAACAAATCTTTGGAGAAGTAGCACAGTTCACGCATGGCACCGCTATCGAAGCCCACGACGGGCAAGCCCGTGCTGATGGCTTCTAGCACTGAGTTGGGGCAAGCGGGATTGGCGATAGAATACAAAAAGATGTGCGCCTTTTGCAAAAGTGCTGAAACTTGTTGACCGTCTCTTTCGCCTATGTGCCTCACATACTTTCGCTTCACGTACGGCAAAACGGAATCGCCTTGTATTGGCCCGACGATGGTTAGTTCAAAGTCAAATTCGCTCTCCAGTTGGTCAAGGGCTTCAATGATTGGTTCTAGCATATCTTTGTTTCGGAACCCCCCGGTAGTAATGAACCTCACCTTTTCTTGAACCTGAAGGGAGTCGGTGTTTTTGGGAGTGAAAGTGTTTTTGTGAACCCCGTTGTGGACAATGCTATAAGTAGTTTTTCCCTTTTCTTCGAACATCCTGAAGCACTGTTGGCGACTGTACTCACTCTGAAAAACTATATGGTCAGCGTACTGATCATATATTTCTTGGATGGGTTGGTTAAGTGCGTGATATTCGTTTCCGTGTTTTTTTTGGTGGTAGATACCATCTAGTCGTTGGATGATTCGTCCGCCAGATTTTTTGATCAGGTTTAGGGTGTGCTTATCGTATCTTACGGGAAAGAAAAGGGTATTAGACGTTTCAAGCGTCTCGGTATATGGATAATGATGCGCGTCTAAGTAAACCCGTAGGTTTTGCATAAAGGTAACGATGCCGCCAACGTACCCGCCGTGTTGATGAAAGGGAATATGAATTGGTGAACTACTGCTTTTCATGCTTTCGGCTAGCTAGTACCTGTTGATATCGCTGGGCTACCTTTTCAATAGAATCAACTTTAACAGCTTCTCTAAAGTGATCATATCGTTTGCTGATAGACTCAAGCAATCCAGGAATTTGCTCTTTACTCTCGAATCCAAGTCCTCCTTTTTTCACAATCTCAGCGTGTCCCCCCCGGTTAAAGTATATAGCGGGCAAACCACAACTCAGTGCCTCAATCAGCGCATTAGAGCAAGGGTCTTTATCGCTAGCTGTTACGTAGATATCGTGCTGTTTCAGCAATGCGGCTAGTTCTACTGATGGCTTTGGGGCAATTAGCTTAATGTTGGAAAGCGTTTCTTGAATTCTACCCACAAAAGTATAATCGAATCGATGGAAATCTAAGTTTTTATCCAGCCACTGATAAGTATTTCCTCCTTTACGAGGATTATCGGACCAACTACTAGAGATAATCCTTGTCTTTCTCTGGTTAGAGAATGCTGTTTTTCCCTGGCGATTAAAAATTTGGTGATCAGCCCCGTTAATAATTACGTAGGGGGATACAGGTACGTATCCAAGGGCTAAAGTGCTATCCAAACTCCAGACTGATTGAAAAATAGAGAGATCGGCTAGCAGTTGATTGGCTTCAAATACTTCGTCGTCTATTTCTTGATCCTTTCCCCTCACCAAAAAGATAGGCCCATCTATTCGATGAACAAAAGTTTTTCCAGAGAATTTCTTCTTTAGTTTTCTTACCTGCCCGAGTTCGTGATGACTATTAAACAGAATGTGCGTGGCTTTTTTAGGAGTGGCTGCTAGGATGTCCAGCTTTTCAAATTCCTTCCCTAAGGCTTTTAGAAACTGGTTTCCTCCTCCCCACGGCCCTTCTTTCGTTTCGTAGTTAATAAATACTTTGATACGATTGCCTTTTGGTCTAAAGAAGTTTTGAATAAAGTTCATTATAGTATCTTTTGGCGATATTTCTCCAGCTGTATTGCTGCACTGCCCGTTGGGCTCGCTGCGCTATGTGTTGCGATAAGGTAGTATCTTCGATCAACCTCTCTGCGGACGATAGAAGGGCGGACTCACTGCCCGGTTCAGCGATCAGTCCATTTTTTTCGTGCTGTATCAGATCAGCACACATACCCACGGGGAACGAAACGACCGGTATTCCTGAAGCCCAGGCCTCTAGCAGTGCCTTGGGGCCCCCTTCTGCCCTGGACGAAATGAGATACAGATCCAGCAAATTGTAATAATATGCCACGTCATGATAATTCTTGAGAAACGTATGCAGGTAGGGTATACCAGCGTTGTCTAGCCTTCTCTTTACGTATCCCCGAGCCGGACCCGTTAGTAATACGAACATTAAGTGTCTTTTACTTAACTGCTCAACTACGTTACAAAAAGTATCCGGCCCCTTGATCAATTTTGGTTCTAGTCCGTCTTTCCATCCATTGCCATCTTTTTGGAAAGAACCCACCACAATATGACCCGGTGGAATGTTTGCTTGTTGCTTGCGCCGCTCTTTCTCGAGCGCGTTCACTGGTTTAAATAGGGAAGTTTCTACGCCCAACGGAACAACCACAATTTTATCAGCCTCAGCTCCCCATTCAATAAGTTGATTCCGGCTCGTAGTGCAACTGGTATGAATCAGGTCCGCGTTTCTCGACCCTTCGGGAAGCGCCTTGATAAATTCAACATCGTTCTCTGTTCCGTGAAACCAAGTAAAAACAACTTTATTACTTTTATGGATGCCTCGGTAGGCATCGGTCATAAAATATAAATTTCTTGATCCAAAGTGCACAATGCTATTTCGGATATTAGCAGGGTTCTCGCGAAGGCGAGCCGTAAGCGGAAACTGATCGTTGATTTTTTCTGAAATGTAGCGTCCGTCCCACTTTATAGACCATTCTGCCGACTCCACAATGTAGTATAGGCGCTTATTGAATAGTCTACTGAGATACCTGGACACCAAATTGCTGTTTTGCTGTTCAAAAAGAAGAGCCTGGTTCAAAATAACGTTACTTTCTACAAACGACTCCGTATCCGGTGGTATGCCCTGACAGGCGTCCCTTTATCGCGTGGGCACCGGATTTTTCCCACTCCCATAGCCAACGTATGGCTTTAAAACCAACAGCACTGAAAGCCTTTTTCTTGAATCTATTAGTAGGTTTGCCTTCGCATATCCACTGATAAACCCAGTTTTTCAGCAAATTGGCCAACACTGCCGGAAAGTGGCCTTGTTCGTAGATTTCCACGGAGTGAAAGCCGACTTCTTGCAATGTTTCCTGATACCACTGCCGCGTATAGCGGTGATAATCGTGCGGGTCGGCATGCACGTGAAACATAAACGGGGTAGTGATCAAGGCTAAGCCGCCTTTTTTCGTGACTCGGTAGGCCTCCTTCAGCGCTTTTTTTGGCTCCAATAAATGCTCTAGTACTTCTCCCAATATTATCCCGTCAAACGTGTCATTGTCTATCGGTAGGTTAAGAATATCACCCAAGAAATCAGGTTGGGTGCTTTTATCAAGATTAGCATACTTCACACTTAACGGAAAATCTTCTACGTCAAATGATCCTCGCTTATACTGCTTCTTGCCGCCAATATCAAGAACGTTAGCCCCCCGTTCAAACCGATGCGTGTGCGTTAAAAAAAAGTGATCAACGTAGTAGCGCCGGAAGCTATACCAGTTCTCTTTAAGAACTTTATGCGCTATCTCCGCAAATTTTTCTTCCGATTGCTGGTGTAGGGTAAGCAAGTGCCGATTGATGAAAGTCTCCCAAGTAGTAAGCGATTTGTCGGTGTTGAAATACTCACCTTGTGATTTGGCTACCCCGCGTCCTAAGTGCAAAAATATCGGCTGACCTTCTTCGTCCAGGCTGCGATCCACGTTGAAATTTCTAAGACTTTCGTTCTTTATGCTTGAAATTAACGACTGATCCCACAGGGTGTTGGGAGTGCTGAAGTACTGGTAGCCACTTTCTCGTATCTTCACGATGGGCTTGTCTCCCACATCATAGTCGGGTAGTTCAGGATAGAACGACAGTTGAAGTTGCCGAAAAAGCTGAAAATCCACGATGTATCCAAGCACGTGCAAGATACCTTCTGTGACCCGACCCTTGTCTTCTCTCACTCCAACTGCTTTAACTTTGTCACTAAACTTAGTCAGCAGATAAGATAACCAACCTTTCTTGCAGGGAGCTATATCCTGATGTAATGCCATAAAAAACTGCGTATTGGGACGCACAAAATGAGCTACCAACTCTAAACCGACAGCGTTGGCATAACTGCCACCTTCAGGTATTGTAGTTTTATTAAGAATAACGTTAACGTTAGGTTCTTCCAGTAGCCACCGTATGTTTTCAGGAGGTGAATTGTTGTCACAGACCCATAATTCGTACGGGGTGTCGGTAAACTTTTTGATGGTCTTGATACAGAGCTGCAGGATAGGAATGCTAGCTTTCTCCGGTAGGTACGAAACGACCGCGAGGCGGGGAACGGCGCTATCGGAAACCAGACTTTGTTTGCGATAGACTTGATAAACCTTTTCATCAAGAAATACTTCCTCTTTTTCTAGGTCAGCATACCCCATCATGTGTCATAGATTCTTCTGACCAATCATGAGAATGCTGTCGCACCAATCCATTCGGTAGATACGACTGATGTATTTGGCGAGTGCTTTTTCAATAAGCCCCTGAGGATGCCGCTTAGAGTACCGGGCGATTTTGGTTATTTCAATATTAAACATCTTAAATGGAAGAGCAACGTTGTTGTAATTCCAGTGAGTCTTATGCGTTACGTCTGTCCAAAACCGATTAGGATGAGCGATATTAGGGACACTAACAAAAATTTTTGCTCCGTTAACTAAGTGTTTCTCGAGTTTTTCTGCAATGCTAACTGATTCCTCAAGCGTTAGATGCTCAAATACTTGGTTCGCGCTCACGTACGAAAAAGTAGTGCTCAATGGAATCTCATCTATAGCTCTAAAATCAAAATCACCGCTCCTTGAGTTATCTAAAGAATAATACTGCCCTCCTTTAACGTAATCTTTGATAATAGCGTAAAGAGGCTTATCGTTTCCTGCTCCTATATCTAAGATGTCTCCGCCCTTGTATGCTGATAGAAGTTCAAAGTATGGATTCGCTACAATTGGTAAGTCAAAGACACTTCCAAATTCAATGGAACATTCCTGTACCACTTGTCTATAAAACCCGTAGTCTAGTTCTTCCATATCAAAGTGAGTTTTAGTGTAGCGATACTAGAGAAATCCTTTTGTACTCATTCATAATCTCAGACTTTTTTATGCAATGATAACACCACTCTGGCAACGTCTGTTCTAAGATTGTTATTAGCTGTATTGGCTACTATATCTTTTCCATAAACTACGGTAACAGAGGCGGAATGTACATTCTTCTCAAAGTTATTGACAACAGTTTGATACGTGCCCAGGTCGTGTAAGTCCGATCCCCTTATCTGATAATGAATAGGCACCTCAATCAAGATGTGGGCGCCATTCTTAGATACTCTTGCCATTTCATCAACTGCCTTCTGAACGTCTAGCGCGTGCTCCAACGCGTGAGAGCAGTAGGTAAGGTCAAAAGAATTGCTCTCAAACTTCAATTTCATCATATCCATGACTTTAACGCGGGGGTCATGCGAATAGAGATCAACACCAACTACCGTATTCACTCCGCGTTTCTCTAGTAAATCTAGTTCGTACGTATTCCGACAACCAATCACCAAGGCATTAGATACTTTTTTTAAGTCCACCAAACTTGCTAAGAAGTTAACCAGATATTCTTTCCTGTCAATCTCCAGTTGGTTGGTAGATGCTTGGTTATATTTGCTTTTCGAGCGATCTCTTTGTACGTTCAGATAATCTTGGTATTCCTTAGGTTTACCAAGTTTCAAAAGCCGGTATTTTATAGCATCTAGCATAGCAAATCAGCAGTGGTTTTATTTCGGTTTCCCGGTAAAGTTATTTAAAGAACACTCTCTTCCGTTGCTTTAGCCCTCGCAAACTCCCAACGCTCTTCAACCCGTACAATACCTCTTTCCAAGTGTTTTCCGTCGGTTTTCACTTTGAAGGAAAGACTCGCCAAGATTCTTTCGTAGGTTTCGCCCGTATCACTGTTTCTGATAGCAATATTGGGGACATACACATTAGGCACCAGATTGTGGTTAGCAATATGTAAAATCACTTCGTACACCCCTGGTTCAATATCTGTAAACTTATTTTTATTGTCGTCATTGCTTACTACCCAGATACAAGACTGAAGCGCTTCCGAGAGAATACCAGCCGAGAAATACAGCGACTGTATGTACTTATTCACTTTGAAGCGGCACAGAAAGCGCAAGGGTTCATCAATCTTAATAGCATCCACTTTGTCATTGTGGATATTGACGATTGCCAAATCAATCAAATCAATTTCATTACCACTACTAACCTGATTTTTTACCAGCATCTCGACGGTGTTGTTCACCTTCGAATTTTGCATCACTCTTTTTTTAATGTCCCGCGACAACTCCTCATACAGAGCAATCCCCTCGTGCGTATTCCCATCGTAGGTCACCTTACCCTTATTCAAGATAATCAGCCGACTACACAGCACCCGCACCTGTTCTAAATTGTGGCTGATAAAGATCAGCGCATTGGCCTGTTCCCGATACTCCTGCATTTTGCGCAAACTTTTGTTGCGAAAGCTCAAATCGCCCACCGAAAGAATCTCGTCCACCAGCAAAATATCCGGCTTCACGTGCACCGCAACCGAAAAACCGAGCCGCACTTTCATACCGGAAGAGTAGGTAGCTACCGGCGCGTCAATAAAGTCACCGATGTCGGCAAAGTCTATAATCTCCTCAAAACGCTCATCGATCTGCTGCCGGTTCATCCCTAGAATGGTACCGTTGAGGTAGATGTTCTCGCGGCCGGTCATATGCGGATGAAAACCCGCCCCCACCGCAATCAGCGCTCCGATGTTTCCCTGCACCGTAATTTCTCCCCGGTCGGGAGGAAAGATACCCGTCAACAGGCGCAGCAGCGTTGACTTGCCCGATCCGTTGATGCCAATGATTCCTAGGGTATCGCCCTTTTTTAACTCAAAACTAACGTCCTGCAGTGCCCAGAACTCGTCCTTTCTCAACGTCGATGTATCGTACGAAATGCCCAGCATGCTTCGCCCTACGTCGTAGGCACTGTAGATCATGCCACGCTTCAGGTTGCGACAGAACTTTTTGTGCAAACCACTTACTTTAATTACCGAGTCGCTCATTGCTGCTACATCATCTTTTCAATCACCTTCTCTTCCGACACGTAGAAGAACCGTAAAGCTACTAAAAAAAGCACAACCGAAGCCGCCGCCGTGGTCAGGTACGCCTGCGGTTCAGCGATATAGCCAAATAACACTACGTTTCTAACTTCCCCTACCAGATAAGTGAGTGGATTTAAAAGCACCACTGTCCGCAGTGTTCCCTGAATTTTATCCAGCGAATATACAATAGGCGTTACAAACATGAGCAAGTTCAACGTAAGCTCAAACAACTTCTTAATATCATCGGTAGCTCCACTTACTACCGAAAGAACCAGCCCGCCCGCCGCGCCGAAGCACAGCAACGGAACAATCATCAGCGGCAAAAACACAATCTGCCACTGCGGCACCGTGCCCATAACCAGAATGGCAATGATTGCAATGGATAAACTGATTGCCAGAATAGCCAGTTGCTCCAGCAGTTGTTTAAACAGCAGAATCTCGTGGGGAAAATTGACCTGCGTGATGATACTAGAACCGATCTTGAGGGTGTCCACTGCCGCCAAGAACAAATTCATAAAAAAACGCCACAGCGTGATGCCCACCAGAACGTACACCGGATACGGCACCCCTAAGTCTCCGGGTTCCAATACTCCGGTAGCATTAAGAAACAACCACGATAGGATAGCAATCAAAGGAGCCGCTACATGCCAGCCTAGCCCAAAAAAAGATTTTTTATAGAGCATCAAAAAATCGCGTCTGAAAAGTTGGAATATCAATTCTCGGTATAATATCACGTTATTAGACATCGACTTCCAAGTTTTGAATATAGATTGCTTGCTACGCGCATTAGGGGCATAAGTAGTAACTCGATTCATGGCCTGCTTCTATACTGTTTTATGATGCTCTTTTCTCAAAACCAATCCGTGTTGTCCTCCGTACAGATGTACGCCATCAGGCACTCTTTTTCTAGAAACCAGCGTCTTCAGAACGGTAAAGTTTGTTTTCTTTACTATTCTCTTAGCAAACGGAAGGGTTATTTTCAAATTCACTTCGTTTACCCGTGCAGGCGCCTCTTCATACCCGTTTTTTAAGCTCACCCGCTCGTATAATAAGTCCAGCAAATACAAATATGGCTTAGATTTATTGGCAGAAAACTTAGTTTTTCTTCCAAAGTAGATGACAGCTATGCCATTATGCCTCAACACTCTTTGAATTTCCTTTACGTACTGCTCAAAAATCTGCATCTTCTCTACGTGTTGTAATACAATAAAAGAATACACAAAATCAAGAGACCCATCATCTACAGGGACTGAACTTCCGTCAGTTTGTAGAAGTGTCGCATTGTTTACTCCCCTTTTACTTAGTTCAGTGAGAACTATTTCTTTGTTGGTATGGATATCTACTCCCACAACCTCAGCGAAGAAGCGAGAAGCTGCCGATAAAATTCGTCCACCGCCGTACCCAATTTCTAGGGCAACCATCTGTTGTGGCTGGCGAATATATTGTAGAGAAGGTAGAGCAATATGAAATGCAAAGTCCCAGTTTCCTCTGATAAATGCTTCATCTTTGTTGTCAGCACTGTTAAACCAGGTAAAGAAGTCTTCAGCTGTTTCGCTGGCTTTATTGATTTCTTCTTTGAAGCCTATGATATGCCCTCTAGATTCTATATTTGATCCGGTTGCCATTTGGTGATAAAAGGTTAGGTGCTCACGTGCTATCTATCTAATTACGTTCTCTCCAGGTAATTGCCTGAAGGCTGTCTTACGAATCACTTAAAACTGTCAATCCCGTAATACTCCTGATACCAATCCACAAACCGCTGCACGCCCACGCGTAAATCCGTGCTCGGCTTAAAATCAACCGCTTTCATCAAATCCTGCACATCGGCATACGTAGCCACCACGTCACCGTCTTGCAAGGGCATAAGTTGCTTCTTGGCTTTCTTTCCTAGGCTTTCTTCAATCGCCTCCACAAAATCCAGCAGCTTCACCGGACTATTGTTGCCGATGTTATACACGCGGTACGGCGCGTAACTGCTAGCGGGGTCAGGCGCTTCGCCACTCCACTGCGGGTCGGGCTGGGCCAAATGGGGCAACAGGCGGGCCACACCCTCTACAATGTCATCCACGTAAGTAAAATCGCGGCGCATCTCGCCGTTGTTGAACACCTTGATCGGCTGCCCGTCCAGAATGGCCTTCGTAAACAGGAACAGCGCCATGTCGGGCCGACCGTAGGGACCATACACCGTGAAGAACCGCAGCCCGGTGGTGGGAATACCGTACAAGTGCGAATAAGTATGCGCCATCAACTCGTTCGATTTCTTCGTAGCGGCGTACAACGACACCGGATGGTCCACCGTGTGGTGGGTCGAGAAGGGCATCCGGGTGTTGGCTCCGTAGACCGAACTCGACGAGGCGTATACCAGATGCTTCACCGGGTGGTGCCGACAGGCCTCCAGGATGTTCAAAAAGCCCGTCACGTTGGCGTTGATGTAGGCGTAGGGATTCTCCAGCGAGTAGCGCACCCCGGCCTGAGCAGCTAGGTTTACCACGTAATCAAATTTCTCGGCGGCAAACAGGGCATCAATACGCTCCTTTTCCTCCAGATCAATTTTATGAAATGAGAAGTCCGCCAACGGCTCCAGCTTCTCCAAACGGGCCTCCTTCAGGCCCACGTCGTAGTAGTCGTTTAGGTTGTCTAACCCCACCACGGCGTAGCCCAGCGCGTCTAGCTTCTGCGCCAGGTGAAATCCAATAAACCCGGCCGCCCCGGTGATCAATACTTTTTCTTTCATCTACCTTTAATTATAAACGAGCGTCAACCAGCGATTTGTCTAAAAATCCCTTCACATCGTACACCGCCGTGTTCTTTTTCTTTAGCTGCGACCAGTCCAGCTCCTGAAACTCCGCGTGGCCCACGGCCAGCACCACTCCGTCGTAGTCTGACTGCGGCGCTTCGGCCAGCGTCAACCCGTACTCCTGCTGCACCTCGTCGCGGTTGGCCAACGGGTCATAGACTTCTACCCGGATGCCAAAGCTCTCCAACTCCCGGATGATATCAATGACCCGGCTGTTGCGAATGTCTGGACAGTTCTCCTTGAACGTAATGCCCAGCACCAGCACCCGGGCCCCGTGAATGCTGCACCCCTTGTGCGACAGCAGCTTTACGAGCTTGTTGGCCACAAAGATACCCATATTATCGTTAATCCGACGACCCGACAGGATTACTTCCGGGTGGTAACCCACACTCTCGGCCTTGTAGGTCAAATAAAACGGATCGACGCTAATGCAGTGCCCGCCCACCAGTCCGGGCCGGAAGGGCAGGAAGTTCCACTTGGTGCCCGCCGCGGCCAGCACTTCCTGGGTGTCGATGTTCATCCGGTCAAAGATCAGGGCCAACTCATTGGCAAAGGCAATGTTGATGTCGCGCTGGGCGTTCTCGATCACCTTAGCTGCTTCGGCTACCCGAATCGACGACGCCCGGTGCGTGCCAGCCGTGATCACGCTGCGGTAAAGTTCGTCCACGCGCTTAGCTACTTCCGGCGTGCTGCCGCTGGTCACTTTCTTGATAGTTTCCACCCGGTGCTCTTTGTCGCCGGGATTGATGCGCTCGGGCGAGTAGCCGCAGTAGAAATCCTGATTGAAAACAAGTCCGCTATGTTTCTCTAAAATCGGTACGCAGTCTTCTTCGGTGCAGCCCGGGTACACGGTGGATTCGTAAATCACCGTGTCGCCCGCTTTAAGCACCTCGCCGACGGTTTGGCTGGCGCTGAACAGCGGACGCAAGTCGGGCTTTTTGTAGCGGTCGATGGGCGTGGGCACCGTGACAATATAAACGTTCGCGTCGCGAATGGCCCGCGGATCGTGCGTGTACGACAGCCCGGTGCTGGCCTGCATCTCGTCGGCGGTCACCTCACAGGTAGTGTCAATGCCCTCCCGCAACTGCGCAATCCGCTCCCGATTGATGTCGAAGCCCACCACCGAATACTGCTTACCGAAGGCTACCGCCAAGGGCAACCCCACGTAGCCCAGTCCGATAATGGCTATTTTGTATTGCTCCTTCATGGCGAGGTTAGGGTTTGCTTGAGGTTGCTGTACAGAATAAGGATAAATACAATACCTAGCCCCAAAAATACTCCTACAAACAACGACAAAATCAGAATCAGTTCGCGGTTGGGACTGCTCGGACTCAGCGGCACCTGAATGGGTTCCAGCACCTTGAACACCGGAGTTTCTTCCTGCACCTTGATTTTGGCCTGCTCCAATTGTTGCGCCAAGCTTTCGTACAAGCCCAGGGCCAATTGGTTTTCGGCTTCCAGTTGCTCCTGTTCAATAAGCGCCGTCTCGGATATAATATTCATGTTGCGGTCGCGGAAGCGGGCCAGTCGCCGCTGAATCGCTGCGTAGCGGGCCTTCTTGTCGTCGTGCTGTGCCTGGATGAACCGCAGGTCCTGCTGCGCCTTCTCGGTGCGGTATTCCAGAATGTAGTTGGTCAGGTAGCTGGTGGCCATATCGGTGGCCTCGGCCGCCACCAGCGGATCGGGCATTTCTACCGCAATTTTCACGGTGCTGTTTTCCTCGATGGTGGTAGTAATGCGTCCTTTGAGTTTATTCATTACCGAGCGCTGCTGTCCAGTCAATCGCAGGGGCATGCGCGCCAAAGTACCAGTAGTAGTGGTGTCGGTTTGGGGAGACTGTACCAGCACGGGGGCGGTGGGTGAATCACGAAACAGGTTAATGAACCGAACCGGTAGATTGATCAGCAGCCGCGGCAGACCGATGGTGTAGTCCTTTAGGTAATCTAACAATCCCGGACGTTCTATCTCCCCGAAGTACTGGTTGAAACTTACCGTCGTATCCAGCGTGGCAAAGTACAGTTCTTCTTCCATAATATCCAGAAAGAAGGGCGTGCTTTGGGTGATCTCCGGATACAAGTCGGGACTCAGCGTTTCGCCGCTCCCGCCTGAAGCTCCACCCAGTCCTAGGCTGGCCAGGCCGCTGAACTGCCGCAGCAGGCCCGAACCAATCCCGCCGCTGGCGTCGCTCGACTGCGGCATAAGCACCACGCTGGCTTCGTACTCTTCGGGGCTCACCAGGGCCACGAGCAAACCGATCAGAAACGCCACCGCCGTGGTGATCCACACCACCCGTCGGCGGGCCCACAGTTGCCGGGCCAACTCGGCCAGATCAATCTCGTCTTCGTCAGCTGGCGCCGGTACAGTGCGATGGGACGCCGCTTGCTGAGCTTTTACTTCAGGTTCCTGGGAGGGGGGCACCCGCGTAATTGCTTCAACTTGTTCAATATCGTTTTCTTCAGTCTTCACTCAACGGTTCGTTAACTTACTTCGAACTGGAACTGTCACTTCTATCCAAGCGATCCACGATGGTAATAATGGCGAGCGTAAGGGTGGTTATTCCGGTGCCGATGGCTATCCAGGCTTGAGGACTCAGCCGCTGTCGCTGCGCCTGCTGGGGCACAATAATCTCAGCTCCCGGCCGCACCTCGGGATAATTCTTGAAGAACAAAAAGCTGCGCGTGCGGTCGGCGGTTCCGTTGGCATACACAATGTAGGCCTTTCGGCGGTCAGCTTCCTTGGTGAACCCCCCGGCGTCGGCAATGTAGCTCTTGAAGTCTTTTCTTCGATCATAGCGCGACGAGATCGGGTACAGCAACTGCCCGGTCATCTTCACCGTTTCCAGCTCCCGCGGCACCTCCAGGGTGTCGCCATCGATGAGGCGCAGGTCGTAGCGCGATCGGGGGTCTTTGAGGATCGTCTCCAACTCGATGCCAATGCGCTGGGTTTCCGACTCCTTCATTTTGTACTTGGGTACCACCACTGCCTCTCCCGACAGCAGATCGTCTTCGTAGGCGTAAGCATTGCCGTAGTTCTGACTGTTGTTATTTTGATTTTGTCCCGACGAAGAGCGTTGATTATCCGCATCGTTCAGGCGGTTGATGCGCTGCTGGTAGCGCAGCGCCTGTAACGAATCGCGCACGATTTCTTCCTTAATTACCAACTCTTCGTAGAAAGCAGGATTCAGCCGAATCAGCTGCGCTCCCGGCTCGTAGGCGTAGGGAGTGAGACCCCCGGCCCGCGCCACCACGTCCGAGATGCGTTCGTTCTTGTTCTTGAGCACGTAGGTACCGGGATACTGCACCTCGCCGCGCACGTACACCATCTGCTGCTCTTCGTAGCCCGGCGAACGCCGCACAAACACCCGGTCGTAGGGCAGCAGCGTGAAAGTGGCATCCGCTTCACCCAGCGCCAGGTCCTTGTCTACCCGGAACTGAAACGTCTCGGCGGTTTGTAAGTTCTCGTTTTCTTCGGCTCCCCCGGCGGTGTTCATTCGGCGGGCCACCTCTACCCGCGCCCGCGAGGCCGATTCTTTCACCCCTCCGGCCATGGCCACCAGGTCTTCCAGCGTCATGCCCCGCATGTAGGGAAACTCACCGGGCGACTGCACCTCGCCGTCGATATTCACGCTGAATTCTTCTTCCAGATCAAAAATAGAGTAGACCCGCAGCACGTCTTCGCGTTGCAACGGCACGTCTTCCGCCCGCCCGGTGAGCACGCCCTGCAAGTCGACCGACTGCACGGCAGTCGACAGGTCGTCGCCCTTGCGGTAGACCAACGCCCGGCTGGTGAAGGCGTCTTCGCGCAGGCCTTCGGCTTTCTTCACCAGTTCGCCCACCGTTAAACCTTCCGTCAGGGCGTATTCGCCGGGACGAAACACCGCGCCCAGCACCTCCACCCGGTTCTCAAAGCGATCTAAGATCGAGTCAATCGTTACCACGTCGCCGTTTTTGAGAATCACCGCGCTGAGTTCGTCTTCGGCCACGTCGAGAATG
The DNA here is from genome assembly GCA_965217305.1 of Cyclobacteriaceae bacterium. Lineage (GTDB taxonomy): Bacteria > Bacteroidota > Bacteroidia > Cytophagales > Cyclobacteriaceae > Tunicatimonas. The sequence goes on along the minus strand of CBDCHN010000011.1, from coordinate 48,920 downwards.
CGCCGGGCGCGCGAGGTCTTGCGAGCCACCTTCAGGCGGTGCGTATAGGCCTGATCGCTGAAGCCGCCGCCGAAGCGAATAGCCTCGCTCAGGGTTTCTTGCTCCTTCATCTCGTAGTAACCCGGACGCTTCACCTCACCCACCAGCTCGATGCGGGTGTCATAGGGCACCACCCGCAGAATGTCCTGGTCCTGCAACGACACGTAGCTATTCTTGCGACTTCCCACCAGGTAGTCGTACACGTCGAGCGTGGCAACCACCTCGCCGCCGCGCTCCACCTCGATATTGCGGAACGAACCGATGCGCGAGGGCCCGCCGGACAGATATAATAAATTGAAGGGGCTGGCCAGCGACGACACCGTGTAGGTGCCGGGGCGGCGCACCTCGCCCACCACGTTGACCTTGATGCTGCGCACTTGCCCCAACGACACCTCGGCAAAGGTGTTGGCGGGCCGTTCGCGGCTGCCCCGCAGCCCGGCATACATCTCGCTGAGGCGGTTGATGATGGTTTGTTCGGCCTCGTCGATGGTGAAACCGTTCACGTAGACCGGCCCCAGGTTGTCGAGCGTCACGGTGCCGTCGCGGTTCACCTCCAGGGCGTAACTCTGGCGCGAAGCACCCCAGATGTTTACCGACAGTTCGTCGCCCGGCCCCACCTGGTAGTTCTGGGGCGTGGCCAGGTTCATGCTGGGCTCAAAACTGAGCTCTTCGGTGTTGAACAGCTCAAAACCAAAAATCTTCTGCTCTTCTTCGGAGATCTCATCCAGCGCAGCGTCGCGCTGCGAGTACTGGCTGGTGTCCTGCCCGGCCATTGTGTCCCCCCAGCGGTTATCAGGCGATCCTGCGGTGCGTCCGCCCGTCTGCCGCACGCGTCGGATGCGCGACATGAGCTTGCTCACCTCGGAGCGGGGCATGCCCCGAATAATGGCCTGCGACTCGATCTGCTGGTCGGTGATGCCCTGCGCCTCGGCCCGCTCCAGGTACTGCCCAATCTGGGCGTCGCTCAGTTGGTCTACCCGAATCTTGCTCAGGTCCTGCTGCGCCAGGTTCATCTGCTGGGCCACGGCGGCAGGGGCGTAGGCAATTGTAATAAGGAGTAAAAGAAGGGTGAGCTTACGCAAAGGCATCAACGGCGGACTATCTGGTTTAAGTGGCGCAAAACTAGGCATTCTATCGGTAGGGGACAAGCTGGATACTGGTAACTGGTGACTGGATACTAGCGGACGCCGCGCGGATGATCTGCTGGGGTGGCAGGATGTTGGATGTTAGATGGATTTTTTTGTAGTTAGAGGCTGGATACTGAACGACCAGATGCTAAGCGCTGGTGCCTCGAGTGCCAAATCTTTACTCTATGCAGGTTATTGCTAAACGCTATTTCACTATCCGGTTGACGAAGCGGTCGCGGTGAATAGGGGATTAGCGATTTTCTTTCCATCGGCATCTCCTCAAGCGAAAGGATTACAAGTGTTTTGCGACGGCCCAAAAACTCGGGAGACGCCTCATTGCCGAAGAACAACGGTCCGAAAACCCAGGAAATTGCCCTTTGTTCGCTAGCGACGCCCCAAAAACTCAGGAAACCAGCAGTCGTTTGCAAACAATGACCTAAAAACTCGGGAAAAGGATTGTCGTTTAGGAACGATAGGCCGGAAACTCAGAAAGTGGCCGTCGTTGGGAAAAAGCGGGCTAAAAATTGTAGAAAACGACCGTCGCTCTCTCGCCAAGACCCAGTGCCTCAGAAAATAACTTATCACAGCGCAAATCCCCACCCAACCCGGCTTCTAATGCCCGCCGGTCCACACGCAATGCAGCATCCCCCAATTCCTAACACCCGCCACCCCAGCAGATCATCCGCGCGGCGTCCGCCAGTATCCAGCATCTAGTATCCAGTATCTGACCACCAAGTAAGTCCCGTCCCGTTGCTTCCCTCCTGCAATTGCGTTACCTTTGGCGGCTATGAGTCAACCTGAGAAGAAACTGTTTTTGCTCGATGCGATGGCCCTGATCTACCGGGCGCACTTTGCCTTTAGCAAGAACCCCCGCATCAACTCCAAAGGCGAAAACACCGGCGCCGCCCTGGGCTTCACCAACGCTCTGTTCGAGGTGATCACCAAGGAGAAACCCACCCACATCGCGGTGGCTTTTGATACCAGCGTGCCCACCTTTCGGCACGAGCGCTACGAAGCCTACAAGGCCCACCGCGAAGAGCAGCCCGAAGATATCCGCACCGCCATTCCAATCATCAAAGACATTGTGCGCGCCTTCAACGTGCCGGTGCTGGAGCTCGACGGCTACGAGGCCGACGACATCATCGGTACCATCGCTAAACAAGCGGCGCGGCAGGGCTTCACCACCTACATGATGACACCCGACAAAGACTTCGGGCAGTTGGTAGAAGAGCGCATCTTTCTGTACAAACCCGCCTTTATGGGCAACAGCGTGGATGTTCTGGGAGAAAAAGAGGTGTGCGAGAAGTTTGACATCGAGCGGGTAGACCAAGTGCGCGACGTGCTGGGGCTGCAGGGCGACGCGGTGGATAACATTCCGGGCATTCCAGGCATTGGGGCCAAAACCGCCTCGAAGCTGCTGCGGCAGTTCGGCTCGGTGGAGGCCATCATCGCCAACGCCGACCAGCTCAAGGGCAAGCAGCGCGAAAAGGTGATCGAGTTCAGTGAGCAGGGCATCTTATCGAAGGAACTGGCTACCATCTGCACCACCGTGCCCATCGCCTTCGACGAGGAAGCGTTGCGCTACGGTCCGCCGAACGACGACGCCCTGCGCCCGCTTTTTGAAGATCTGGAATTCAGGACGCTCATCCGCCGGGTGCTGGAGACAGACGCCCCCGCGGCTGCGCCCGCTCAATTCGGCCTATTTGCTCCGATAGAAGAGCTGGCTCCCAATCACAATGATTTGCCTTTTGAATTTGAAGATGATATTGATAGCGGTACAGACGCGATTCATCGCGTCTCCACGGAGGCTATTAATCGCAACAGTACAGACGCGATGCATCGCGTCTCAACGATAACAGATACCCCCGCTGCCCGCGCCACCCTAATCCGCACGCTGGAACAGCAGCCGGCCTTCTGCTTCGACACCGAGACCGACCGCATCGACGCGCTGGAAGCCCAACTGGTGGGACTGGCCTTCGCCTACGAACCCGGCACGGCCTACTACGTGCCCGTGCCCGCCGACTTCGCCGAAGCTCAGGCCTTGGTAGATGAATTTAAACCCCTGCTCGAAAACGAAGCGGTGGGTAAGATCGGGCAGAACCTAAAATACGACCTGCTGGTGCTGCGCAAATACGGCGTGCGCGTGGCCGGAGTGACCTTCGACACTATGATTGCTCACTATTTGATCGACCCCGAAACCGGGCACGGCATGGACGCGATGGCCGAAAAGTACCTGGGCTACCAAACTATCTCTATCGAGAGTCTGATTGGCAAGAAGGGTAAAGGACAGCGAACCATGCGCGACGTGCCCCTGGAGGATGCCGCCGAATACGCCGGAGAAGATGCCGACGTCACGCTGCGCCTGAAAAACGTGTTTGAAGAAGAGCTGGGGCAAGACGAAACGATGAGTCGGCTCTTCCACACCATGGAAATGCCGCTGGTGCCAGTGCTGGCTGATATGGAGTACGCGGGCGTGAGCATCAATTCCGAAACCCTGCACGAACTCTCGGACGAGCTACTCGGTAGCATCCAGGAGATAGAGCAGGACATTTACCAACTGGCCAACGCCGAATTCAACATTGGCTCGCCCAAGCAACTCGGCGAAGTGCTCTTCGACCAGTTGAAGCTGGTGGAGCGGCCCAAACGCACCAAGTCGGGGCAGTACGCCACCGGTGAGGTGATCTTATCTGACTTGGCCACCGAGCACGACATCGCCCGCCGCATCCTGGACTACCGCGAACTGGTGAAGCTCAAGAATACCTACGTGGACGCGCTGCCTAAGCTGGTAAGCGACTACGACGGCCGCATCCACACCTCCTACAACCAGGCGGTGACCTCCACCGGACGACTCAGCTCCACCAATCCCAACTTACAAAATATCCCAATCCGCACCGAGAAGGGGCAGCTGATTCGGAAGGCTTTTGTGCCGCGCAACGAAGAGTTTGTGCTGATGGCCGCCGACTACTCGCAGGTGGAGCTGCGCATCATCGCTTCGTTTGCAAAGGACGAAACCATGATCGAGGCCTTCCGGCAGGGACAGGATATCCACGCCGCCACCGCCAGCAAAATGTTCCAAGTGCCCATTGCGGAGGTGACACCCGAGATGCGGCGCAAGGCCAAGACGGCCAACTTCGGCATTATCTACGGGGTGTCGTCGTTTGGTTTGGCCCAGCGGCTCAGCATTCCGCGGGGCGAAGCGTCGGATATCATCAAAGCTTATTTTGAGCAGTTTCCGAGCATTCGCGCCTACATGGATCGGGTGATTCAGCAGGCGCGGGAGCAGGGCTTTGTGGAAACGGTGCTGGGCCGCAAGCGGTGGCTGCGCGACATCAACTCGCGCAACCCCACCGTGCGCGGCTATAGCGAACGCAACGCCATCAACGCGCCCATCCAGGGCACCGCCGCCGACATGATCAAGATCGCGATGGTGCGCGTGGCCGACTGGATGCGACAGGAAAAGTTACGATCCAAGATGATCCTGCAGGTGCATGACGAACTGGTGTTCGATGCCCACCACGACGAGGTAGATCAGTTGCAGAAGAAGGTGCGCGAACTGATGGTGGATGCGCTGCCGCTCAACGTGCCGATGGTGGTGGAGACCGGGGTGGGGGAGAACTGGCTGGAGGCGCATTGACAATATCTATAAGTTTCGTGACATCAAACTATGCACAATTCAAAAGAAATTACGTATATTTTGGGTCGAAAATATCAAAATTTATTGTTATGACACAGTTTTCAATGAACTTTTCAAGGCTTCCAAAAGATCTACAAAGTTCGCTAGGCGATATATATGAATGTTCTGATGATAATTCCTCAGGACTACCTTTGAATTCCATAAACGTAGGGGACGCTACTCATCTGTTAAAGAAGATAAAGAGCAATAGTATTAATCTGAGTGTTTGGTCACCCCCGTATTTTGTTGGTAAAGATTACGAAAGCCATCTCAGTTATGAAAGTTGGAAGAGACTGTTATCGGACGTAATTGCTGAGCACTTCAGAATACTTAAACCAGGGTCTTTTTTGGCGATTAATATTGCGGATATATTGGTGTTTAAAGATTCTTCTATGCCTAAGATACAGGCAGATGTAGTCCATAGAAAGAAAGTGTCTCTTACTAAGGATCAGATTCTTAGTTATATAGATCAACATCCAAACTCAAGACGAGGAGAAATAGCTGCCCACTTCAAGTGTTCTGAGCAAACAATCGATAGGAGATTGAATGGCAATAATATTCGGGGTGGGAAAACCCAAACTCAAACTAGAGTAAAAATTGTAGGTGGTGCTATTGAGCGATACGCACTAGAAGCTGGTCTTTATACCTATGATAGAAGGGTGTGGGCTAAGGACGCAGCTTGGGAAAATTCAAGGTGGGCTAATCTTTCTTACCGATCAGTAGATGAATTTGAGTACATCTATATATTTTGGAAGCCCGGGATTACCAAGTATGATAGAAGTCGTCTGTCTTCCAAAGAATGGAGAGATTGGGGGTCGAGAGGAGTATGGTCATTTCCTTCAGTAAGGGTAAATGATGATCATTCGGCCAAGTTTCCACCTGAACTTCCCCGAAGATTGATAAAACTATTTACAGATGAAAATGACGTAGTTTTAGATTGTTTTATGGGTAGTGGTACAACAGCTTTGACTTCAAACATTCTAAAAAGGAATTTCATAGGTATAGAACTAAACCTTCACTACGCAAAATTATCCGTAGATAATATATTTAAGAGAAGCGGATTTAAATCCAAACTTATATCTCATGTTATTAAATCCTCTGACGCTACGGAATGAGTTTGATCGAATCGAAGAGATTGAGAAGTCTTCTTTAAGAATGGTCGTCCAAGCATTACTAGACTTTCGTCTGGAAGCAGCTAGCATTTTTGAAATAGAGAATGACTTAGTTGCCGATATTGGCGAAGATTTGACTAGGGAAGCATTAGATGGAATGGGTATGTCTAGCGTGAAGAAACGGTTATTCGGTAAAGTCGATTACAAGCGGGCAAGATATATTTTCAATGCCGAATACGCAGTGAAACAGGCTTTGTTCGTTGATTCTAAAGCCGAAAAATACTCAGGCCGTGGAACAGCTACTATTCAAACTTCCCAATTCTCTATGACTGTTCATCAGAGGAGGGGCGGGGAATTATTGATAGAGAAGGGTAAACTTCCTGTGATTATTGAAAACCAATTCTTAGCAACTACAATATTCGTGAAGTACAATTACGAAAATGTTCAAGGCAACGATATGTTAGTTGATATAACAGTGGTTGCACTGCCCAATGGACTGCTTCAAGAAGCCTACAATCTTAATGAGCATGACACGATATTTTTAGCAGGACGCAATTCGCCGTCTAGAGGAGAAGACTTTAGAGTGAGAATTAACTTTAAAGCTTTAAAAGAAAAAGCCAACTGGAGGGTACAGAATATTCCATTACATCCAGAAGATTTTATTTGGGAAGATTAAAACATGTTAAAATATTGTCTGACAGATGCTCACATCTACAAAATCCGCTCTAGCCGAAAGCTCTTTTTGAAGATCATACCGCCGCGGTAGATTTTGAGGCGGATTTTCTTGCCGGGTTTCAGGCTCACCATCTGGTTGAACGTGGCCAGCGTGAGTTCGGGTGGGTACTTGCCATTGATCGATAGAATAACATCGCCCTTCTGGATGCCCGCCCGATGGGCCGGAGCACCCTTAACGGTGGTGTTCACGGTTAGCGTAGTGAAGAAAGGCCCGGTGGCCATCAGCTCCATGCCGCTCATGTTGTACTCGAAGCGGGTGCGGAACAAGCGGTTCTTCTTCAGATACATCGCTCCGTTGGCGTAGTCGAAGATCACGCGGAAGCGCTTGAGCACCGACCCGCCGACGTTGCCCTGGTTACCGGTGCGCTCGGTCACGGCTTCCATAAAGGCGTTGGCCTCAGGAAACGAGGAGGTCACATCCTTCATCTCGTACTTGCCGATGGTCAGGTGGGGCACCCGGGCCATCTGTCCGTAGATTTCGCCACTGAGGCCGCGTCCCAGGTAGCCCGAAATATGGCGCTCGGGCACCGTGATGCGCGCGTCGCTTTGCCGATTAAGCATCAGCGAGTGGCTGGCGCCGGTATCGACCATCAGTTTGGTGGTGAGGGTGGTGCTATCGTTCAGGTGCAGCACCGCGCCCGGCAGGTAGGGTTTGGTATCCTCCACGGTGATCGGAATCTTTTGAAACGATTTTCGGGGCCGGAACTTATCGGGACGGTGCAGCACGATGTGCTGCCGCATATAATCTATCTCTACCACGAACCGGCTGAACAGTTCGTAGCCCAGGATGCCGTGGATGCGGGTGCCCAGGAAGCTATCCAGTTGCAGGTAGTCGTCTTTGAGGATGAGGATAGAATTGCCGTTGGCCACCACCCCTTCGGGCAGGTTAAAGGAGTTGCCGCTGCTCACGTAGGCGCTGATCTCGCCCTGATCGCCCACGCCCATCAGCGTGATAACGCGGTCGCCCGCTTCTGGAATGCCGTCGACAAAGCCCTGATCGGTGAGGATGGCGGTGCGCACCCCGGTGTCGAGAATAAACTTGAGGTCTTCGCCGTCGTTCACCCGCACGGGAATGATGATCAGGTTGCTGTGCAGCTCGAAGGGAATGGTGACGCGCTTGGTGCGCCGGTTGGTCATCTGAAACCCCCGGTGGTGCGATTGCGCGCGGGTGGGCGGCGGGAGCAGCAGCCAGCCGGCAATCAGCAGACAGACAGGGTAGACAAAGCGCATAAAATCCGCATCACGTGAAACAAAAAACCGGTTGGCTAGCGGGTGGCCGCCGTGGATACGCTTCGTACAAACCAACCAAGTTCGGTGATGAATATAGGTAATTTGCGGCATAATTATCCACTATGCCTTCCAACGCGTTTTTTTCTTAGTTTTGTTCCTCACGTTCTGCTTTCCACCCTCACGGCTCCGTCCGAATGACTACTTTTTCCTTATACTTCCAGTTAGGACTCACTCACATTCTGGACATTCGGGGCTACGACCATATTCTTTTCGTGGTGGCGCTATGCGCGATGTATGTGCTGCGCGACTGGCGCAAGATTCTGCTGCTGGTGACGGCCTTCACCCTGGGGCACTCCGTCACGCTGGCCCTGGCCACCCTGCGGCTGGTGCGCCTGAATCCTGATTGGGTTGAGTTCCTGATTCCCGTCACCATCTTCATCACCGCCGTGAGCAACATTGTTCGCAAGCGGGGAGCAGCGTTGCCCCGGGTGGCTCCGCTCAATTACGGATTAGCGCTCGTCTTCGGACTCATTCACGGACTGGGCTTCTCTAATTATCTGCGCAGTTTGCTGGGTAAGGAACAATCAATCGTCGGTCCGTTGCTGTCGTTTAACCTAGGCTTAGAACTAGGGCAGTTGGTCATTGTGCTGATCTTTCTGCTCAGTTCGTCGGTGGTGGTAGGCTTGTTGGGGGTTTCGCGCCGCGACTGGAAATTGGTGATCTCCTCGGCCATTGCGGGAATTTCGTTGATATTGGTAGTGGAGAGGTTCGGGGTTCTGGGTTCGGGGTTCTAGGTTTTGTGTTCTGGGTTGAAGGTCCGGAGTTCTAGGTTTGGCCTTACGCGCGGGTTTTTGAAAAAATTACTTATTTTTGCTTGCTCATCAAAAAAGCGAATCAATTACCTTTTTATAAATTAAGTACCTAAGCGAATATATTCGTCACTTTTTGATGTTTGTTTTCAAAGTTGATCTGATACTTTTTACCAAAGTCACGTAAGATATCTTCTAGTTTCTGATCGAGTCTTTGTTGCGATTGTATATCCTCATACTCGATCCACTCGTATTTGATCTTCCGCCAAAGTATCTCTATAGGATTCAGATGAGGACTGTAAGTAGGCAGGAAAAATATGTAGAGGTCTTGCTGCTTCCACTCCTGTATTTTAGCCTTAAACTTCTCACTATGATGAATAGGTGCGTTATCTAACACCACAACGGTAGGTTGAGTAATAGTGGTAGAAAAGTCCTCCAGACAGGCAATCACTACCGCACTGGTCATACTACCTTTGAAGCCATAGCATTGCAATTGGTTGTCTGTATTCATCAAACCAAAAATCTGTGTCCCCTTTGTTTTAGCTGGGGTAATCTCAATGTACTTCCCTTTGGGTTGCCATCCATAGGGTACGTAACCTTCCAGGTTGAATCCGCTCTCATCGGCGAAACGCAAATCGATATAATCGGCCTTATATAGCTCAATAAGCTGTTTCAGCTGCGCTAACTTCTCTTCATACTCTTGCTGATTCTGCTTTTTTTTGAGACTCTTACGAAAGCGTTTCCAAGAGTAACCCAATCGCTTTAGAAAACGCCGCAGCATATGCCGAGTCACTTCAAAACCAAGCTCCTCGCTGAGTTGATGCGCCATTGCCTTCAAACTCCGAGCGTGTCTTATCGCTTTTTTTTTACCTTTTCAACCATGACCTGATCCTGAGTGGACAGCTTGGATTTTACCCCTCGGCCCGGCAGAATCATCACCCCAGCTAAACCGATAGCTTGCCAGCGATTCATCCAGGTGTAAATGGTTCGGCTACGGGTGTGGTGTAGCTTGGCAATTTGCTTAACTTGCCAGCCTTCATCACTGAGCAGCAAGGCTTGACAACGCTGACGCACATGAGGCTTATTGTGATGCTTGTAGCCCTCTTCTAAGGTTGCTCTTTCGCTTTGAGTTAATTCTACATATCGCATAAATAGATAATACAACAGTCTTTCCTTAAAGTCAAATAGTGCCGATTATTTATGCATACCTACTTATGCGAATCAAGAGTATAAAGTTAGTGCAAAGCAAGCAGCCGCTATTTTACCGAATACGTGCACAAGCAGCCCTTTATAGGAACGTACCTTGGAAGCATTCTGTATTTGCGTTTTTTCATTGATCCAATTGAAGAAGGATTCTATAGGCTGCCGAACCGTAGAGACAGCGCAAGAGAAGAGTTCATCAGCGGCCTTATTGCGTTGTCTTTCTTGAAGTGCTTGTCCTTTGATAAGTTTCACGGGGGTGTAGATACATGTACTCTGCTCTTCCATTAACTCTTCATTAAGCGGACCATCGACATACGCTTTATCAGCAAAGATGGCCTGACCGGCTAATTGAGGCAAAACTGGCTTCAGCGCTGTCAGGTCGTGCGTAGAAGCTGGGCGGCCGCCGCGCGGGTGATGCCAATTAGGGAAGGGATGGGTAGCGAACTGGGCACTCGATTGGCAACTAAGTGCATTTTTACACCGTAGTAGTGCATTTTCTTAGTAGCACAGTAGCCTTTGTCAGAGAGTTCACGCGCTACTTTAGCCCTTCGCTTGTGGCTACAGAGTTTAATGGGCAGAGAATCTACTAAACTGATTTGAGCACTGACTTTTTGGTCTACCATGCCTAAAAAGTATTCTGACAAACCGGGAAACACTTCCCCTAGGCGATTAAGCCGTGCGTTAAAGGCTTGATAGCTAGGCAGATCGGGGAACCACGAAAGCAGATGCTTTTTCGCATACCGCCATATAGATTTGACTTTGTACTTTTCTTCTTCTAACCTCGGCTTTACTACTAAGCGGCCCAGGCGATAGTTTGCTGCCAGAGCCTGAGCTGTGCTTCAGGTATTTTCACCATGTCGGTATCTTTTTGGGACATGTAAAAATTGCTTTTTTGCCATAAATACTGCCTTACTGAAGCTAAGGCATCACTAAAGGTAGGATGCCTCTTGCGGTACCAAGCAGCGGTAGCTATGTGTAGTTTTTTCTGTTGATGCAGCCTTTCTGCCAGCAGAGTAACAATAGAGAAGAGCGCCAGTAGCACCGGAGTGGTACGGGCAATGGCTAAGTCAGACCACTGGCGTTGGGTTTCTAGACCCAGATGTGCTCTTCCCTCTTGAAAGGTAACTTCTACGCACCAACGTCGCACAAAATAGCTAACAATATCTTGGGCAGACAATTCTTGGTCAGTAGAGAGCAGAGCTATCGGTTCGAGTCTGCCTTCCGGATCGCGAATAAGTACCCAGCGAAGAGGTAACACTGGTTTGCCACTATGATACCATACGGCGGTAGCCGAGACTATTTCCAACACCCGTTGTTTCTTACCGTACCATTGAGAAACTACAATCTTCTGCCAAGGCAATTCTTCATCATGCAGATACTGCTGTAAGGTCGGTAAACGCTTGCCCTTCTTGCGGGGGCGCCCTGGTTGATCCGGCCGCCGGGGTGGTGCCGGTTCATAGAGAGCGGCATCCAAACGCAAGCGGGTAATTACACATAGTTGCTCTTTAACAGCGTTTAGCATATCTATAACGGCATAGCTGCTATCCCCCACGGCAATCAATGAGCGACTGGGTAACCACCGCTTGACTTGTAGAAGCATCTGCCGGGCCCAATCCGTAAGCTTTTTATGCGCTTTGCCTTGCTGATGATGATATCGCTCAGAAGGGGCCAACACCGTTAGAAACGGCAAAGCCCATACGCGTTCGGCCCAACCGATAGGCACTAGTAACATCACACTCATCCAACGCAGACCGCTGGCTTTAACCAAATGAGTACGACTACTACGTGCACTGTCTCGGTAGATACCTCGCGCCTTAATCTTGGGACCCCATCGGCGTTCTATGGTCTCATCAATGCCTACCACCACCGGACCGGCAGGCAGAAAGCAATCTAGCAACTGCCCAAGCAATATTTTAGCCGCTTTCCGGGCTGACCATTTAGACAGGCTTAGCACCCGGTGATACTTGGGAAAGTTGCGCTCCTCACTCAAGCCTACCACACGCAGAGCCGAAGTTACCGTGCGCTTACCCGTGGTAAGAATAGCTCCGCTGAGCAGAGGAACCGCAAGCTTGAACACTGATTTGGAAAATAGCATCTTAAATGGTACCATTAATCGCAAGAACTCAATTGGAAAACGGAACATAGCATATTGATCTTTGGTCATTTCAATATACTACTCCGCTTCCCTTTGGGTTCTTACCCTCACTAGTAAAGTCGAGCTAACATGACAAACAAATAAACCGTGAGCAGTTCTTTGTCAGTGAAAGCAGGCTCTGCGGAATTGTTGCTAAAGCGTTGACACTGATGGGCCAATTGATTATCATAGCAGTCGCAGATGTGATAGTATAGGGCAATTAATTGTAGAGTTTCCATACTCAATTAATGCCTCAACTACCACATCTGTTCCCTTTACTTTTCTACCCTTGATTCGCATAAATTCAAATTTGTAAGCATGAAGCGTCTACCGTCAGGATTACTGTTTAGCACCTTATTGTTATCTACCCTAGGTTTTGTTGCCTGTGAAGAAGAGGATAATAATGCCCCTTTTGAACTTTATCGCCTGGTCGTTAGCGGCCCGGATGAAGTTGCCCCGGGCGACACGGCTGCTTATTCTACTGTTTCTTACGAAGATGATCCTATCAACTGGTCGGTACCCACCGGAGCAACCATCGTCGGCGGTGCCGGTACTACTTCCATCAACGTAATCTTCAGCGCCGACGGCGGTGGTGACGTCACCGCAACCGCGGGTGACCTATCGGGCAGCCGGTCCGTAGAGGTTGAGACCGCCGCCCCGGTAGCCGAGCTAGAACTGGTCAGCGATACCGTATTGATGGCCGGTGGCACCAGTGCCGTGCTGATCAAGTTTAACCAACCCGTTGAGACTCCTCCGGAAGTTGGCGTGATGGCTGCCGGTGGCACCGGGCAAGCGGTTAGCAGCGTAGAGCGAGTAGACGACCGAACTTTCCGGGTTGTTTACACGGCCGGTACCGGCGACGGAACCGATAAAATCAGCGTAGACAATGCCGTGACCGACAGCTTCTACGGGGGGATGGAAATGGATACCGTCGTGACGTTTGACGCCTACCGAACTGACAATACTCCGGCCACCGGCGAGCTTACCGCCTCGGTTACTCCGGTAGACAGCACTGCCTCCGCCACCATAACTGCGATGTTCAACGAGCCGCTACGCACCGAAGACTCCGTACTGGTTTCTGTCACCCAGACCGATCTGAACGGTGTCACCACGACCTACGTAGACGGAGAGGTGATGAGTACCGAAGATGGTCAGACCTGGACCTACGCGTATCAGCCGGATGCTGAGGTAGACGGCCTGGTTACCGTATCGGTCGACAACCTGCCTATTGATCTAGCCGGAAATCCAACCGAAGCGATTGAACCGATCACTTTGGAGGTTAAAAACGATGACTAGCGGATAATTCCATTGAGGCCGGTCAGAAGGCAAGGGCCGATCTTCATGCGTACGCCTAAAAAGCTTAACATATCGCTCGAAGGGCATGCGCTTTTTGTTTACTTATTCGCGTCTTAACATAAGCTACAGGAAGCGAGCTTGACAACTGCTTTAGAAAAATAAGTTGCAAGGCCTCGTAAGAATAATACGAGGCCTTCTTATAGTTTAAGCTAACCGTTCTACATCATGGATATTGTCCACGAAGTTGATGCGCTTACCTCCGATGAAGAAGCTTTCATTTACGGGTTGTTTGAGTACTGGCACCTAGCATTCACTAATACGATTCTTCTCTACGGAATGGACGGTGAAGAGGCGGGTAGTTGGGTGTGTGAAGATATAGCAGCCGCAAAAGAGTATCTATACCGCAAGGGCATTGACGGAGACAAATGAACTAAAGACTGTAACTAGAAGGCATAAAGCTTACTGAGATTGTGCAAGTCGACCAGACAAACCTAGTGTCCTACAAAGGCAATGGATACCGCGTAGTGCTCGCAGCCATGCGCTGTTCGGAGTTCTAGGTTCTGGGTTTAAAAACTTTGAACCCAGAACCTAGAACCTTTTAACCTAGAACCCAATTTCTTATATTGCTAAGCTTAAGAACACTACACTATTTCCCTTATGAAATCACTTTTTGCTTTTTTAGCCCTGTTGGTTCCTCTCACCGCCTTGCAGGCGCAGAATCCCCTGAACAAAGCCACCGATAAGTTCGAGCAACTCGGCCCGGCCCTGCTGCCCACTCCCAACGTGTACCGCGCCGGTTCGGGAGCTCCCGGCCACCAGTACTGGCAGCAACGCGCCGACTATAAGATCAAATGTGAGATCAACGACGATACGCAGCGTCTCACCGGCTCCGAAACCATCACCTACCACAACCAGTCGCCCGACGTGCTCGATTATTTGTGGGTGCAGCTCGACCAGAACATGCGGGCCAAGGATTCGGATACCTACAAAACCGAAACCAACAGCATTTCGGACAAGATGAACGTCGACAATGTGGAGGCGATCATGGGCTATGACTTTGATGGCGGGCACAAAATCCAGTCCGTCACCGACGCCAACGGCGATTCAATTCCCTACGTCATCAACCGCACCATGATGCGGGTCGACATCCCCCAGCCGCTGCAACCGGGCGAAACGATCAGCTTTTCCATCGACTGGTACTACAACATCAACGACCGCAACCTGATGGGCGGCCGTGGGGGCTACGAGTTGTTTCCCGACGACGGCAACATCCTCTACACCATCACCCAGTGGTTTCCGCGCATGGCGGTGTACGACGACCACGAAGGCTGGCAGCACAAGCAGTTTCTGGGCCGCGGCGAGTTTGCCCTGCCCTTCGGCAACTACGAGGTGGAGATCACCGTGCCCGCCGACCACATCGTGGCCTCCACCGGCACCCTGCAAAACCCCGAAGCCGTGCTCACCGCTGCGCAGCGCGACCTGCTCGAGCAATCAAAGACGGCCGACAAACCCGTGATCATTGTGAGCCAAGCCGAGGCCGAACGCAAAGAAAAGCAGCGGGCCAAGGATACCAAAACCTGGATTTACCATGCCGACAGCGTGCGTGACTTTGCCTTTGGCAGTTCGCGCAAGTACATCTGGGATGCTATGGGCGTGGACATCGACGGACGCACCGTGATGGCCATGTCGTATTATCCTAAGGAAGCCAACCCCTTGTACGAGCAGTACTCCACCGAAGTGGTGGCCCACACGCTGCGCACCTACTCTAAGTACACCATCCCCTATCCGTATCCCAAGGCGATCTCAGTGGAGGCTTCCAACGGCATGGAATATCCCATGATCTGCTTCAACTACGGCCGTCCCGCTCCCGACGGCACCTATTCGGACCGAGTGAAGTACGGCATGATCGGGGTGATCATCCACGAGGTGGGCCACAACTTCTTCCCGATGATCGTGAACTCTGACGAGCGGCAGTGGACGTGGATGGACGAAGGGCTAAACACCTTTGTGCAATACCTCACCGAGCAGGAGTGGGACCGCAACTACCCCTCGCGGCGGGGCCCGGCGTTCAAGATTGTGCCCTACATGCGGGGCGACAAGTCACAAATCAGCCCCATTATGACCAACTCCGAGCAGATTCAGCAGTTTGGAGCCAATGCTTATGCTAAGCCCGCCACGGCGCTCAACATCCTGCGCGAAACGGTGATGGGCCGCGAACTGTTCGACTACGCTTTCAAGACCTACGCCCAGCGCTGGGCCTTTAAGCATCCCGAGCCGGGCGACCTGTTTCGTACCATGGAAGATGCCTCGGGCACCGACCTGGACTGGTTCTGGCGCGGCTGGTTCTATACGGTCGACCACGTCGATATCAGCATCGACCAGGTGAAGTACTACCAGATCAACACGAAGAACCCGGAGGTGGAAAACCCCATTGCCCGGCGGCAGTACGAAGAAGAGGAAAAGCACATCAGCCAGGTGTACAATGAGCAGGACGTAGCCACCACCGCCATTGAGGCCGACCCGAGTCTGCGCGACTTCTACAACGAGTACGATCCGTTCGCCGTTCGGCAGGAAGACGTGCAGGCTTATGAGGAGTTTGTGGCCGGTTTGGACGAGAAGGAACGCCAACTGGTGGAATCGGGCAAGCACTTCTATGAAGTGTCATTTGCCAACGTGGGCGGACTGGTGATGCCTATTGTCCTAGGATGGACCTATGAGGACGGCAGTACTGAAATTGAGCGCATTCCGGCCGAAATCTGGCGCATGAACGCCGAGAAGGCCACCAAGGTGTTTGTAAAGGACAAAAAAGTGACCCAACTGGTGGTGGACCCCTACCGTGAGACCGCCGACACCGACGAGGGCAACAATTATTATCCGAAGCGCAACGTGCCCACCCGCTTCGAGGTGTTTAAAGAAAAGAAGGAAGGCCGCGGCACCTCCGGAGAAAATCCTATGCAGCAGGTGTCGCGCCGCGACCGTAAGAAACAGGAACGGTCGGTGGGTAACCGGTAGTTATTGTAGGGGCGCGCCGCGTCCACGGTGGATTAATCGCGCCCCTACAATAATTACGGATATGCCTTCTCCCCCGCCTCCACCGCCACTGTCAGCACGTTCTCTTTGGGGGGCAGTGGGCAGCTAAACGTTCCGTTGTAGGCGCAGTAGGGATTGTAGGCCTGATTGAAATCCAGCTCCAGCGATTTGGCCCCGGCCCGGCTGGGTTTCTCCACGTTCAGGTAGCGTCCGCCGCCGTAGGTGGTGTCGCCACTGGTGTCGTCGGCGAAGGCCACGAACAGGGGGGCGGGCTGCTCGAAGGGTTCCAGCACCAGCAGGCGCTGCAGTTGCCCCTTGAGCTTGAACACGGCGTAGCCGTAGCGAATGTACTTTTCTTCCTGCCCGGTGGTGGTGGGCAGTACCAGCAGCTTCTGATCGGCGACCCGCTCCAGACGCGCCTGCACCCGATAGGCGGGGTCGGGGGGGAAGTAGGCGAGTTCCCGGAACTCGATACTATCCGGGGCGAAGGGCGATTCGGGCGAGGCCTTCATGAAGCGCTCGGCGCGATGCCGCTCCTCGGCGATGCGCTCGCGGTAGTCAGCCTCGCTCTCGCCGCTCAGCAGGGTGTAGGCGACGATGGCTCCTAAGACTAGCAGCAGCAACAACGGTAAAACTCTTTTCATGACGTAGTTTTCTAATTGCTGATATAACGCCTCCCGTTGCCGCCGGTTCCCTATCCACTAGCTTTGTAAAATGTTGAAAACACACCCTGAATAAGTTAGCAATGTCGGCATCATTACCATTGTCTACCCAAGTGAACAAATTCAAATGAATGTAATAAAACGGTCCTTTTTTGTTTAAGAATGCTCGTGAATAGCGTTTATTTTGTCATATGAGTAGCAAACCTAGTAATTTTTTGTGAAATAGATAATTTGGCTAGCGTATTCTCTTTACTGCTAAATTTTATTGTTCCCTCATTATTTGTACGTATTTTTGCCTTTGTTTTCTAAAATTAGTAGTGACTGCTCCGAACTGATTTCTTTCTTTTTGGTTAGAGCACTATTATTCACCATTACCCTTAACCGATTGCTTATGAACTATTTTACTCGCATGAAAGGATTCTGGCTAGCCGCCAGTCTAATGCTACTCACGGGCGTGCTCTACGCCCAGGACAAGGTTGTGACCGGCAGCGTCTCGTCCGACGCCGAAGGAGCCCTGCCGGGCGTCAACGTTTTGCTGAAAGGTACCTCAACGGGTACGGTCACTGATTTGGACGGCAACTATCGTTTGTCAGTGCCGGAAGCGGGCGGAACGCTGGTATTTACCTCCATTGGTTATGCCAGCCAGGAAGTAGAGATTGGTAACCAGTCTACCATTGATATTTCCTTGGCCGAGGATATTAAAGCCTTGGATGAGATCGTGGTAATTGGCTACGGCACGCAGGAGAAGAAAGAAATTACCAGCGCGGTGACCAGCGTGAAAGCCGAAGACTTCAACGGCGGTAACGTGAACAACCCCAGTCAGCTGATCCAGGGGAAGGTAGCCGGACTCGTGATTGCTAAGCCAGGAGGAGACCCTACGGGTGACTTCAACATTCGCTTGCGCGGAACTTCGTCGGCCAGCGGCAACACCTCTCCCCTAATTATTATAGATGGCGTGCCAGGGTCAGATCTAAATAGCATTGATCCGAACGATATTGCTTCAATTGACGTGCTAAAAGACGGATCGGCCGCGGCTATCTACGGAACACGGGCCACCAATGGGGTAATCTTGGTAACTACCAAAAGCGGAGCTTCAGGAGAGCCTAAAATAAGCTACAACGGCTACGTGGCCACCGACGTGATCGCCAACCAGGTGGATGTGCTCAATGCCGATGAATACCGCCAGTTGGTGAACGACCCCAATTTCGCGTTCAGCAATCCTGCCCTTGATTTGGGAGCTTCCACGGATTGGTTTGACGAGGTAACCCAAACCCCCATCAGTCACGTTCACAACCTTGCCTTATCCGGCGGAAGCGAGAAAACAACCTATCGGGTATCGCTCAACTACCGCGATATCGATGCGTTAGGTAAAAATTCTGGATTTCAGCAGCTGAACAGCCGATTAAACCTGCGACAAAAGGCGCTCAATGATCGCCTGACCTTTGACATAATTTTGGGGATTACCAACCGCGATCTTTTTGGGTTTGATCAACCAGATGCTGGCAATCCAGGAAGCAACAACGGAAACCCCGCCTTTCGATTCGCAACGATCTTCAACCCCACCGCCCCGGTTTTTCAGGAGGATCAAACGTTCGGTGGTTTTTATCAAGCCCCTGGGTCCTTTAACTACATCAACCCGCGCGGTATTGTAGAGCAGGTCACCTTTGATGGTTTAGAACGCAACATCACCAGTAACTTTAGAGCTGACCTGGAAGTTATCGAGGGGCTGCACGCCACCGCTTTCTACAGTGTTCAGCGAGACAATACCCAAATTAACGCCTATGCGCCCAAAAACGACTATCTCATCGGAATTAACTCCAATGGTCGCGCCGAACGAAATATGCGTGAAAATCTCAACCAGCTGTTTGAAGCTACGCTTAATCTAGACAAAGAGGTAGGTGACAACAGTAGCATAGAGGCACTGATGGGCTACTCGTACCAGTACCTCACCAACGAGGGCTTTGGAGTGTCGGCGGGTAACTTTCTGACCGACCAATTTACCTACAACAACCTCGATGCATCGGAAGATCTGGCCCGAAATATCAACCCCAATTTTGATAGTTTCAAGAGTTCCAGCACGCTGATTGCCGGGTTTGCTCGCGTTAATTTCAACTACAATGACTTGTTCTACGTGCAGGGGATTGTGCGGCGGGAGGGTTCTTCCAAATTTGGAGCGAACAACAAGTGGGCCTGGTTCCCCGCGGCGAGTGCCGGAGTGAATATTGCCAACTTGGTAACCATCCCGCAGGTAGATGAGTTGAAGTTCCGCGTAGGGTACGGGGTAACGGGTAGTTTGCCCGATCAGAACTACGTGTCGTTGGCGCGCTTGACTCCCCTCGGAGGGCGGTTCTTCTACAACGGCAACTACGTGCAACCCTACGGTCCGGGTAGCAACCCTAACCCTGATTTGAAGTGGGAAAGAAAGGGAGAGATCAACGTAGGGGTAGATTTTTCTGTGCTAAATTATCGGATCAACGGTTCGGTTGATGTGTATAACCGTACCACCACCGATTTGATCTACAACGTGCCCGTGCCGGTGCCCCCGAATCAGTTTCCCAACTCACTGCTCAACCTAGGGGAATTGAACAACCGTGGTGTGGAAGTGACCATAGACGCTAGCGTGGTGCGGGGTGACGGCCTCAACTATTCAGCCGGATTCAACTTTGCGCTCAACCGTACCGAACTGGTTTCGCTGTCTTCGGATGAATTTGACTTTGGCGATGAGCAATTCCGGGCGAACCTGGGATCGCCTGGTCTGAATGCGACCAGCTTAATTCGAGTAAAAGAAGGAGAACCCCTGGGACAAATATTTGGGCCGCGCTTCGTGGGCATTAGTGAAGAGGGACGATGGATCTTTGAAGATTTGAACGGAGATGATCAAATTGACCGCGCAGACGAAGAGGTGATTGGAAACGGGTTACCTAACTTCACACTGGGACTCAACAATACCTTTAACTACGGTAACTGGGACCTGAACTTCTTCCTCCGAGGTTCTATTGGACACGACTTGGTTAACACGTTCCGGGCGTTCTACGAGGTGCCTAAGGTGATTAACTCCTACAACATTCTGCGCTCAGCTACCCGGGGAGAAATCAGCCGACTGACCGAAGATGCGCGTTTCTCGAGCTACCACGTAGAAGATGGTTCTTTCATAAGATTGGATAATGCAACTTTAGGGTACAACTTTAATGTTAGTAACATTGACTTTCTATCACAAGTGCGCTTGTACGTAGCCGCTCAAAACTTGTTCACCATCACTAATTATACCGGGGTTGACCCTGAAGTGCGTTTCGACGACAACGGTGATCAGTTGGCGCCGGGTATTGAGCGAAGAGATACTTACTTCTTGAACCGAACTTACACCTTAGGGCTGAACATTGGCCTTTAATTTTATAAATACGCTATTATGAAAAGATTTAATAATAAACTGGCACTGCTAACGAGTCTTCTGATGGTTAGCTTAGGCTGTACCGACCTAGAAGAAGAACTTTTTAGTGATGTAACCACCGACACCTTCTTCAGCACCGAAGAAGAGTTTATCTCGGCGTTAGGAGCCGCTTACACAAGTTTGTATAACTTTTCGGGCGACGGTTATATGATCCTTCAGGAAGTGACCAGCGATGAAATGATTGTGCCCCAGCGCGGAGCAGATTGGTTTGATAACGGAGCCTGGGCCCGCTTGCACACGCACGATTACGACGAAAGAGATCCCGCGATTGGCGGTGGCTGGAACTTTGCTTTCCAAGGGGTGAACGCCTGCAACCGACTGATTGAAACCTTTGAAGGGGCAACCGATCGGGTAGACGGGGCCGAAAAATTTGTTGCTGAACTCAAAGTGCTGCGGGGGTTTTATTACTACCTACTGTTAGATTTGTACGGCAACGTTCCTATTGTGGACCGGTTTACCGTAGCTGCTGACTTTGCTCCGGCAAACAATTCACGTCAGGAAGTATTCGATTTTATCGTACAGGATGTCAATGATAACCTCGGTCTACTAGACGCAGAAACTGGTTTGTCTAATTACGGCCGAATGACCCAGTGGTCGGCGCATGCCATTCTCGCCAAGCTATATTTGAATGCTGAAGTATACACCGGCACTCCCAAGTGGCAAGAAGCTATTGCCGAATGTGACGCAATCATTAACTCGGGGCAGTACACCCTAGAGAATGATTACTTTGCTAACTTCGACACTGATAATGCAGACTCCCGAGAAAACATTCTGGCGATTCCGTACGATCCTCAGTTTGCGGGTGGTTTTAACATCCACATGCGAACGTTGCACTATGCCAATCAGAACACTTACAACCTCACGGCGCAGCCTTGGAATGGCTTCTGCTCGATGCAAGAGTTCTATGAGTCGTACGAAGAGGGTGACGTACGCAGAGACAACCTCATTGTTGGCCCCCAGTTTGACTCAGATGGTGAACTGATGGTTGATCCGGGGGCGAACAACGAACCCATCATCTTCACTCCGGAGGTAAACCAGTTGGCTCCTAACGCATTTCGTGATGCCGGAGCACGTATCGGTAAATTTGAAATTGCGCTGGGGGCAACTACCAGCTTAGACAACGACTACCCGATTTTCCGCTACGCTGACGTTCTTCTGATGAAAGCCGAGGCGCTGTTCCGATCAGGAACGACCGGTGGCGAAGCCCTTGCGTTGGTGAATCAGGTTAGAGAGCGAGCAGAAGTGGCCCCCGTTGAACGGCTTACCGCTGATTTGCTGCTTGCCGAACGAGGTCGTGAGATGTTTGCCGAGTCACAGCGTCGTCAGGATCTGATTCGTTTTGGGCAGTATACCTCTTCCTGGAAATTTAAGCCTGCCTCTCCGAGCTTTGTAACTTTGTTTCCTATTCCGTTGGGTCAGTTGCAATCTAACGTTAACTTAACCCAAAATCCGGGCTACGGAAGCGAATAGATAAACAGCGTACGTAAAACGAAAAGCCTCTTAGTCCTTCCACTGAGAGGCTTTTTTTATGCACGAGGCGGGTTAATAGTTAGAGTGGCGAGGGGTTTCGACTGCGTTTTTTGTTCGTTTAGGCCATCGTGGAACGACGCTTGAGACGAGCCAGCGCATGGTCAGCGAAGATAACGCGAAACGGGCGCAAAACGCGCCGAAAGCACCATCAGGCCTGAACGTTAATACGACGCCCTAGAAGACAGCATTGGGGCGCATTGCCGTATGCATTAACAGCTAGAAGTACCGCCCAAACACTCACACCATCACGCTCTGAACGTAAGTGAGCAACTACGAATGATCTGGTTAGCAAGAAATTAATTCCGTACAGAAGGCGCTTATAACCCTATTATTGGCAATAAGGTCCTCACTTTCTACTAGAAAACAGGGGGCAGAAAAGTTAGCAAAAGCTGCCTCATAAGCGTTAGGCGCAACGGAGCAAAAAAAGCGAGATAGATCATCTATCTCGCTTTCGAATCTTCTACGTAGGCGTTGGTTTAGTTCGATTCCCTAATTTCGATGAGGATAGGGTCAGGAACAACGGTGACATTGCCCGCTAAATCGGCGGGTGCGCTAATGGATACGGAAGCTATATCATCAGTGCTCACTCCACCAGGCTGATAAGCATACGTCCAATTGGTACCATCTAAGGTGCTCATCACCGCATTGCTTAGGTAGGTTGTATCACGGGTAACCGGGTTAATGCTAACCGCTGAGATAGTCACTGAATCTTGCACGATGTAGAGCTCCTCGTCAAACGTCGCGGTGAAGGTAACCGTCTGCCCCGAAGCGACCGGCGTGCGAGAAGCTTCCAGCGTGCCGGTGGCTGGAGTGTTATCGGTTTGATAGATGTTGAAAATAGAAACGGTCGTGTCGCGCTGCGCTCCGTAGAAGGCGTTTGAAACAGCTCCCGTAACTTCTATTCTATCAATGCCATTGCCACTACCGGCGGTGTAGGTTGCGCGAAAACTACGCTCATCAACCCGCTCTAACGCACCAAGGGTGCCGCCTTGGGTGCCGTCACCCGCCACAAACTTAACAGCAGGAGGCGTATCAATATCTTTGTTGAAGCTGATGATGACATCCTGTGTACCTCCTTGAGTCAAAGCAGTATCGGCTAGCTCAATCGAGGGAGTAGGCAACGTAGGGGTCACCGCAATTGCTTCAGTTTCAGTAAGTCCCCGAGCGGCCACGGTAAGGTTGCCACTACTGCCCGCACTGAATATAACCTGAATAGTATCGTTTCCATCCCCTGAAACCAACTGCGCTCCGTCGGGCACCGTCCAGGTGTAAGTTTCCCCCTGATAAGGGTTAGCCGAATAGGTAATGGTTTCACCGGGTGCCACTTCGGTAGGTCCGCTAATCACCAGATAGTAAGGTTCGTACAGATCAATGCCTGAGTCTTCTTCACAAGCGATGCCAATGGTTAGGATGACCAGTCCGGATAGAATAGCCATCAGGTTAAAGGGTAGGTATTTTTTCATTTCTACTGATTTAAGGGTTACTATTGTTGAAACCACAAAAATACAAAATATTACGCTATTTCAATTAGTATTTTGGGTGGTACTTTAGTGTTCTATAACCGTAAGTCCTCTGATTGTCCATTTCTTTTGAGAAAAACCTGCTTCCTTTTCTTATCAGCAACCGTAACGCTACTCTGCCCGCGGTGCCACCAGCCTGACGAATTGCCTGTCGTGATCGATCAGCTGTTCACCACCCTGCCCGCTTCCTACACGGGCATCGACTTCGTGAACGAGCTATCCTACGACGAAGAGTTTAACGTGTACACCTACCGCAACTTCTACAACGGCGGCGGGGTAGGCTTGGGCGATGTAAACAACGACGGACTCACCGACGTGTTCTTCTGCGGTAACCTAGTGGACAACCGACTCTACCTAAACCGAGGCAACTTCCGCTTCGAGGACATCACCCCGGCCGCCGGGGTAGCCAGCCGGGGCGTATGGTCTACCGGAGTGAGTCTGGCCGACGTGAACGGCGATGGCTGGCTGGATATCTACGTGTGCAAATCGGGCGACCCCCAGGGTGAAAACCGCCACAACGAGCTCTTTATCAACAACGCCGACCCCTCGCCCACCGGCGGGGTAACCTTTACCGAACGCGCTAAAGCGTACGGCATTGCCGACCGGGGCCTGTCTACCCACGCGGCGTTCTTTGATTACGACAAAGACGGCGACCTGGATATGTACTTGCTCAACAACTCGTTTCGTTCGGTGGGGGGCTACGACCTGCGGCCCGGCCAACGCGAAATCCGCGATCTGGAAGGCGGCAACAAACTGTATCGCAACGACGACGAGCGCTTCACCGACGTGAGCCAGGAAGCGGGCATCTACGGCAGCGCCATCGGCTTCGGACTGGGGGTCACCATCGGCGACGTGAACCGCGACGGCTGGCCGGATATCTACGTATCGAACGACTTCTTCGAGCGCGATTATCTGTATATCAACCAGCACGACGGCACGTTTACCGAATCGCTGGAAAAGATGATGCCCGAAATCAGCCTGGGCTCCATGGGCGCCGACATGGCCGACATCAACCACGACGGCTACCCCGAGGTGTTCGTCACCGAAATGCTGCCCGCCACCGAGCGGCGCTACAAAACCAAGGCCGCCTTCGAAACCTGGGACAAGTACCGGATGAACGTAAAGAACGGCTACCACCGGCAGTTTGCCCGCAACGTGCTGCAACTCAACACGCCGCTGGCCCCCGCCGATAGCCTTCCGCAAACGGTGTTTCGGGAGATCGGCCGACTGGCCGGAGTGCATGCTACTGACTGGAGCTGGGGCGCGCTGATGGCCGATCTGGACAACAACGGCAACCCGGATATCTTTGTGGCCAACGGCATCTATAAGGATCTGCTCGACCAGGACTACATCCAGTTCATGGGCGATCCGAACACCGTGCGGGCGATCCTGAGTCGGGAGAAAGCCGTGATTCAACAACTCATCGATTCGATTCCATCAGAAAAAATCGCCAACTACGCCTTTGCCAATCAGGGAGACTTCACGTTTGTGAACCGGGCCCAGGAGTGGGGACTGGGCCAACCCAGCCACTCCAACGGCTCGGCCTACGGCGACTTAGATAACGACGGTGACCTGGATCTGGTGGTTAATAACGTGAATATGCCGCCGTTCGTCTACCGCAACGAAACCGATACCCTGCGGCCCGAAAACCATTACTTGAGTATTGCGCTGACGGGAGAAGGAAAAAACACTTTTGCCTTGGGCGCGCAGGTCACGCTGTGGCATTTGGGGACAACGTACTTTCAGGAGCTCGCTCCCATGCGCGGCTTTGAGTCGACGGTAGACACCAAGCTGGTGTTCGGCTTGGGCAGCGCCTCCGCCGTGGATTCTTTGCGCGTGCAGTGGCCCGACGGACGGCTGACAAATCTCAAAAATGTTGAGAGCAACCAAATCTTGAAATTGCAACAGGCGGAAGCCACTGAGTTGCGCGAGCAGGCCGGGCGGCTGGTCACTTCTGCTTCGTGGTTCCAAGACGTAACCGCTTCGGTGGGTATAAACTACCAACACCGCGAAAACGAATTCTCTGATTTCGACCGCGACCCGTTGCTGTTTCATATGCTCTCGGCCGAAGGGCCTAAACTGGCCACCGGCGACGTGAACGGCGACGGACAAGAAGATTTCTTCGTGGGTGGTGCCAAGGACCAACCCGGCGCGCTGTTCGTCCAAAAAAACGGCACTTTTCAACGCACTAACGAAACCGCGTTTGCCCAAGACCAGGTAAGCGAAGATACCGACGCGCTCTTCTTTGACGCTGACGGCGATGGCGATCAGGACCTGTACGTAGCCAGCGGGGGTAGCGAGTTTCCCAGCAGTTCGTCGGCGCTGCTCGACCGCCTGTACCTGAACGACGGGCGGGGCAACCTGACCAAATCCGAACAGCTACTGCCCACCTCCCGCTTCGAAAGCACCGCCTGCGTGCGTGCCGCCGACTACGATGGCGACGGCGACCAGGATTTGTTCGTGGGGCTGCGGCTGCGCCCGTTTCTGTACGGCGTGCCGGTGAATGGCTACATCTTGCAGAACGACGGACAAGGCAACTTCCAAAACGTGACCGAGTCGGTGGCTCCCACCCTGACGGAAATCGGCATGATCACCGCCGCCCGGTGGGCAGACTACGACCAGGACCAGGACCCGGATTTAATTATTGCCGGAGACTGGATGCCGGTGCGGGTGTTCGAAAACGAGGGCGGCAGGCTAGTTGACCAAACCCAGGAAGCCGGACTCGCCAACACCCCAGGCTTTTGGAACTGCTTGGAGGTGGCCGACCTGGACAACGACGGCGACCTAGACCTAATCGCGGGCAATTTAGGATCGAATACGCGACTGAAAGCTGGGGATAGTCAACCACTCACTATGCACGTGAATGATTTTGACCGCAATGGCAAGGCCGAACAAATTGTCAGTATGTACCAGCACGACACTTTGTACCCACTGACGCTGCGTAACGACTTGGTGAAGCAAATTCCGTCGCTGAAGAAAAAATACCTGCGTTACGACGCCTACCAGGGGCAGACGATAGAAGATATGTTTGCCCCCGAGCAGCGCCGCAACACCATGCGGTCGGAGGTGCGCACCACCCAAAGCGTTGCGTTTATGAATCAGGGCAACGGTCAGTTTGTGATGCGCCCCCTGCCCACCGAAGCGCAGTTCTCGCCCGTCTACAGCATTCTGGCCGACGATTTCAATCAAGACGGGTACGCAGACTTGCTGCTGGGAGGTAACTTTTATCGTTCTAAACCCGAGATTGGTAGCTACGATGCGAGCTACGGACTCTTGTTGCAAGGCGACGGAACCGGGCAGTTTGCGGTGGTGAAGCAATCTGGTTTTTTTGTGCGCGGCGAGGTGCGGGACATTGAGAAATTGGGCGCAAATTTGTTGCTGGTTAGTAAGAATAATGCCCCCTTGCAAGTGTTTGAAAACCAGCACGCTGGAACTAAAAAATAAATCCAGGAGGGGAAGTAAAGGGCATCAATTTGTTGCTAAATTTGATTGTTCAACCCAACCTTTTGACGTGCTATGAAGCCGATCTACTTATTATCCGGTTGCCTTGCTTTGACGCTGCTAGCGTGCGACGATGAACCCACTCCATCAGAAGGATACCTAGCCTATCAAGAAGCAGTAAAAAATTACGAACCTAGTTGTGATCTAGCAGGTATACCAACTGAGGGTTCTTACTTTACCGGAAGGATAAATGGAAGCGAAGTATGTTTTGCCTCGGACACTATAAAGTCTTATAGCTTTCTTTCTCCTATCAATACTTATATTGTGAGAGGTGGGGCAGTTAGTAGTGCTGCTACCGGTTACTCTTTTGGTATTAAAAGCTATACAGGCCGCCGAAAGATAGAAGGCATAGAAATAGAAACTCCATTGTTTCCCTATGACACGCCAGCACGCGTGGTACTAGACTCATTATTACAACCAGGAACGTTGCCGCTAAGAGATAGCAGATTAGACGAAGAGGGTGGATTCAATATTTCTTTTTCATTTAGTTCTCTTCCAGCTAGACGCTACGAAGACCAGAACGGCGAGTACCAACCTGGTGCGACGGGGGCCCGCCTTGAGACAGCACTAGGTGACCAGGAAGGGAGCAGTCTCAAAGTGACGGAGCTCAATGTAGCTGAGATTGACACCGCCTTTATCTATCAAATAACGTTAGAAATTAACTGCGAACTATACTGGGTGGAGAATGTAGGTTATAGTGAACCAGATAATCGCAAACGCATTTACTTCGGTCGGATTGAGAACGGAGTACTCCATTCTGAATTAACAATAAATAAATAAACTTTGCCAGAAGTAAAGGTTATTCTAATTTTTTACTATAAGTAATACTGGCGCAGGACTTCCAGTCCTGTGCCTAATTATAAGTGGGTTTCTAACCCAACGGGGCGGACAGAGTCCGCATATGTAGCCCGCACAGATTCAGAGAATCTGCGCGAGGATGTTTATAGAAATTATCAGAATAATCTTTAGTCTCGACAAAGAAAAGTATACTTCAGATAGATGAGTCAAAACTTAAAGTACGCGCGCTGCATTGGATAAATAACTATTAATGCTTTATCACAAATGTACTCTGAGCATTTTCTTGCTACTAATTACCCACCTTACCATCTTCGCTCAGGAAGTCATTACCATTGGTAACCCTACCCAAACCAACCAGTCGGAGGCAGTATTGGCGGGGCGCGTATTATCCGAGAAAGGAAAACCTGTCGCCGAAGCAACCGTATCGGTACCTGCCTTTGAGCGGGGTA
The DNA here is from genome assembly GCA_965217305.1 of Cyclobacteriaceae bacterium. Taxonomy (GTDB): domain Bacteria; phylum Bacteroidota; class Bacteroidia; order Cytophagales; family Cyclobacteriaceae; genus Tunicatimonas. Next base: position 20,624 of record CBDCHN010000011.1, on the reverse strand, counting down.
CCATTACCAACCGGAAAGGAGAGTACCGCCTGGTGCTGCCTGTCGGCGAGCACCGCCTCACCTTTCAGTACGTCGGGCGGCAGCCCGTGGCCAAAACCGTGCGGCTGTACGCCAGCGGAACGCTGGACGTCACCATGCAGGAGCAATCGGTGGGACTGGATGAAGTGGTCGTTGAGGGGCGCGCGGCCGACGAAAACGTGCGCGGAGTGGGATCGGGTGTCGAGAAACTAAGCATCGAGACCATCAAAACGCTGCCCGCCTTTTTGGGTGAGGTAGACGTGGTGAAAAGTTTGCTACTATTGCCCGGCGTGAGCACGGTGGGCGAGGGGGCCAGTGGCTTCAACGTACGCGGCGGCCGGGTAGACCAAAACCTGGTGCTGCAAAACGGAGCGTTGCTGCTCAACTCCTCTCACGTGCTGGGTTTCTTCTCGGTGTTTAACCCCGACGTGTCCGAGAATTTCACCCTCTACAAGGGGCACGTGCCCGCCCAGTACGGCGGACGCCTCTCCTCGGTGCTCACCGTGGATACGCGAAACGGCAGCTACGACGACTTCCGGGTGCAGGGCGGTCTGGGACTGGTCTCCAGCCGACTGGCGGTAGAAGGGCCAGTTGTTAACAACAAAACCTCGTTTCTGGTGGGCGGACGCATATCCTACTCCGATTGGATACTGCGGCGGGTACGACAGGTAGACGTCCGGCAGAGTTCCGCCTCGTTCTACGATCTGAACGCCGATCTTTCTCATCAGTTCACTCCCAATAATCGGCTGTCGATCAGCTACTACGGTAGCGAAGACTACTTCCGCTACTCCGACCAGTTTGGCTACACCTGGGGTACCCAGTTGCTGAACCTGCGCTGGAAAGCGCTCCTAACCGAAAACTGGCTGTCTACTTTTTCGGCGGTGCGGGGCGTGTACCGCAGCACCTTCTTCGATCCGGCGGGCTTCGATGCCTTTCGGCTGAAGAACGGACTGCGGTACTACCAGTTCAAACAGAATTTCACGGTGAGTCGATTCGCCAACCACGCCATTGATCTAGGGGCTGAGTACGTGTCGTACGACAATGATCCCACTGAATTGGGTCCGTTTGATGAAGCCTCTACGGTGGGCAGCGAGCAGATTACGAACGAGGCCGGACGTGAAATATCGCTGTACGCAAACGACGAGATTACCCTCTCGCCCCGCCTATCCGTTTCGGCAGGCCTGCGCTACACCTTTTTCCAGAACGTAGGTCCTTATGATGTCTTCGAATACCAAAACGGAGTGCCTACCAACGTAGCGGCGATCACCGACACGATTGGTTACGCTACCGGAGAAGTGATTCAGTCGTACGGTGGGTTAGAACCGCGCCTGGCCGTCCGGCTGCAAACCAGCGCCAGCAGTTCTATCAAACTTGGTTACAACCGCATGCGGCAGTACCTGCACCAGATTTCGAACAGCACCTCGCCCACCCCGGTAGACATCTGGCAACTAAGCAACCGCTACATCCCGCCGCAGGTGGCCGATAACATTTCGCTAGGTTACTTCCGTAACTTCCGGGACAACCGGTGGGAAACCTCGGTGGAGGTGTACGGCAAGCGCATCGATGATCTGGTAGAGTACAAAGACTTCGCCGAGCTGCTGCTCAATGACCACCTGGAAACCGAACTGCTGGCTGCCGAAGGGCGCGCCTACGGCGGAGAAATCTACGCTAAGAAGAACCAGGGCAAGTGGACCGGTTGGCTGTCCTACGCCTACGCCCGTACTTGGGTGCGGGTAAGCGCCAACGGCGATCGAGAAACGGTGAACCAAGGCAACTGGTACCCCGCTAACTTCGACAAACCCCATAATGTGAACTTGGTCGCCAAGCGGCAACTGGGCGACAAGGGCTCGTTTTCTACCAACGTGGCCTACAGCACCGGGCGACCCGCCAACATTGTGGTGAGTAGCTACATCGACGGCAGCACCACCGTGCCCGTGTTTTCGGCCCGCAACCAGTACCGCATTCCCAACTATTTTCGGTTGGATATCTCGTTTGCTACCGGAAGGGTGTTTAGCAAAGAAACCCGCTACGAAGATAACCTAACGTTCTCGGTGTATAACTTACTGTCGCGCGATAACGCCTTTTCGGTATTTTACCGGCGGACTGAGCAGCGGGTACTGCCTCAGGCGTTTAAGTTTTCGGTGCTGGGCGCGGCCTTTCCGGCGCTCACGTATAATTTCAATTTTTAACGGAGACTACGGTGCCAAACCTGAGGAAATACGGTAGCATTCTTATCATCGGGATTGGCTTGTTGATTGATGCTTGTGTGGAGCCAATTGACTTTGAGACCGACCCGGCCGGAGGTCAGCTAATCGTAACCGGTGGCATCACCAATGCGAAAGGAGCCTACGAAGTCACGTTGAAGAGAACTGCCAATCTGAACAGGACCTTTCCGGTGCCCGAGGGCGGAGCCCAGATAACGTTGCGCAACGACCGGGGACAGCAGGAAGCCTTCCGTGAGCAAGACGGAGGAGTTTACCGCACGGCAGGGGTAGTACAAGGGCAACCGGGAGAGACCTACGAGATAGAAATTGTACTAGCCGATGGCACCACCTATCGCTCTCGCCCCGAAACCATGCCCACGGCGATTGGCAAAGACTCGGCCTACTACGAGATAGGTAAGCAAGAGAAGGTAAGCGACAGCGGAGTGCTCTTCGAGGATCGGGTGGTGGAAGTATACGTGGATACTCAACTTCCGGAAAACGAGCCCACGCTTTATCTCAAGTGGGATTTAGAAACCGTTTACTCGGTTACAACAATTATTCGAACCCCCCTTAGCACCAGCATCACTTACTGTTACTTCTTCGACTATCCTGATGCCCAAACAGTGCGGTTGTTTAACCGACAAGAACTTCCGGGAGGAGAGGTTTTGCGAAAACAATTCTTAGGTGCTCGTGGAATAGACTACTCGTTTCTGGAGCGGCACTACTTTAACGTGATTCAGTCTTCGCTTACGGCTGAGGCCTACCAATACTGGCAACAGGTAGGCGATCTGAGCAATCGCACCGGATCGGTGTTTGACACCCCACCCGGCTTGATACGGGGCAATGTTTACAACGTTGAGGATGAGCGGGAGCAGGTGCTAGGGTATTTTGAGGCTGCCCAGACGGATACATCCCGCTTTTTTCTCACCCGTACCGATCTTCCGGTCACCATTGGTGCCAACTGCCCTTGCACGTCTTTATTTCTGAATCTTGACCAAACCAACCTCCCGTTCACCGTAGGCTCGCTCTGTCCGTGCACACTCTGTAGTGAGCTGCCTGGGGTGACTCTCGATCCGCCGAGCTACTGGTGAGGGAATCTTACCGAAATAAATTTGTTATCATACCGTTGCAGAAAGCAAATGACGATGACCAGCCATACCCGGCCCTTGCTGATAGGGTGCCTATTATTACTGCTTACCAGTGCGTGCCATTCAGAATACCACCAGCGGGTGGAAGCCGAACTGGCCAAAGGCGTACGAGAAGATAGCTTGTTTCTAGGCATTACCTTCGGAATGTCTTCTAAAGAATTTTACGCCCACTGCTGGGAGCTCAACAAACGGGGCCTCATCCGGGAAGGCACCCAAAACACCAGCGTGATGTACGAAGAGACTAATCTGAAGCACCCGGCGGTGATGAACTTCTACCCCGACTTCTACGAGGAGAAAATATACGAGATGCCCGTGACCTACTCCTACAAGGCCTGGGCTCCCTGGAACAAGGAGCTGTTTGCCGATAGCTTACAACAGGATTTGCTGACACTTTACAAGCAGCGGTACGGCGATAACTTTATCGCCGTAGAACACCCAACCCAAGAATTTGCCTACGTGAGAGTAGACGGCAACCGACGCATCAGTATTTTTAAGGAAGACGATACAAAGGTTAAGGTGGTATTCACCGACTTGCTGGCCGAACGTAAGATGAAGGAATCTAGCCAAGCCAACCTATGATTTCGCCCCCCTTGCTTTCCGTAAAACCTGTCTTCCGGTGGATTTGCCTGGTTATGCTCTCTGCCTGCCAGTCTTCTCTAAACGACCATCCGGTAGAAACTCTTTTTTCCTCTCTTCCTAGCGACTACACCCGGATAGACTTTGCCAATACGCTCGACTACGACGAAGATTTCAACATTTATACCTACCGCAACTTCTACAACGGCGGCGGAGTGGCGCTAGGTGATTTAAATCAGGATGGCCTGTTGGACGTATACTTCACCGCCAACATGCAGTCTAACCAATTGTACCTCAACCGCGGCGACTTCCGGTTCGAAGACGTTACCGAGCAAACGGGAGTGGCGGGTCAGCGCGCCTGGTCCACCGGAGTGAGCGTCGCCGACGTGAACGGCGACGGCTGGCTGGACATCTACGTTTGTAACTCCGGCGACGTGGCAGGCGACAACAAGCAGAACGAACTGTACATCAACAACGGCACCGACGCCGAAGGCAACCTCTCCTTTACCGAAAGCGCTGCCGCCTACGGCTTGGCCGACCAGGGCTACTCCACCCACGCTGCCTTCTTCGACTACGACCTAGACGGCGATCTGGACGTTTATCTGCTCAACAACTCGTACCAGGCCATTGGCAGCTTCAACCTGCGCAAGAACGAGCGGCCCAAACGCGACCCGGTGGGCGGCGACAAGCTGTTTCGTAACGACAACAATCGCTTCGTCGACGTAAGCGAGGCCGCGGGCATCTACGGCAGCATTATTGGCTTCGGACTGGGAGTGACGGTGGGCGATATCAACCAGGACGGCTGGCCCGACATCTACGTGTCGAATGACTTTTTTGAGCGCGACTATATCTACATTAACAAGCAGGACGGCACCTTTATTGAGGACCTGGAAAACGAGATGCACTCCATCAGCGGCGCCTCGATGGGAGCTGATATGGCTGATATCAACAACGACGGCTACGCCGATATCTTCGTTACCGAAATGCTGCCCGCCGACGAAAAACGCCTCAAGACCAAAACCACCTTCGAGAACTGGAACCGTTACCAGTACAACCTTGAGAACGGCTACTACCACCAGTTCACCCGAAATATGCTGCAACTCAACACCCCCCGCAGCCCGACGGCCTCCGCCGAAGGGCAAAAAAATTTGGGCGTCTCCTTTCGGGAGATCGGGCGGCTGGCCGGAGTGCACGCCACCGACTGGAGCTGGGGGGCGCTGATGGCCGATTTCGACAATGACGGACGGAAAGATATTTTTGTCGCCAACGGCATCTACCAGGACCTCACCGACCAGGACTTTATCCAGTACATTTCGCACGAGCAAACCAGGAAGACGATGGTCTCGCGCGACAACGTGGATTTCCGAAAACTTATAGACGCGATCCCTTCCGAACGTATTGCCAACTATATGTTTGTGAACAACGGCAATCTGTCGTTCACCGACCAGGCCGCCGCCTGGGGATTGGAACAACCCAGCCATTCTAACGGCTCGGCCTACGGCGACCTGGACAACGACGGCGACCTGGATTTGGTGGTCAATAACGTGAACATGCCCGCTTTTGTGTATCGCAACAACACCGACACCCTGCGCGACAATCACTACCTGAAGGTGCAATTGGTGGGAGAAAAAGCGAATACCAACGCCCTGGGGGCCCAGGTGAGGCTAGCGGCGCGTGGACAGCTTTTCTATCAGGAACAGATGCCGGTGCGGGGGTTCCAGTCGACAGTGGACCCGCGCCTGAATTTTGGGCTAGGAAATCTTACCCGGATCGATACGCTCGAGGTGCACTGGCCCGACCGATCCACCACCGTGCTCACCAACGTGCCCACCGACCAAACGCTCACGCTTCATCAAAAAGATGCCCAACCTAACCTGGTTGATACTGCGGCAACTCGCCCGCTGTTGTTTGCCCAAACGGCTGAGGCTCACCCTAAATTTGTGCACCAGGAGAATGATTTTGCGGATTTTGACCGGGAGCGACTCCTGTTTCACATGCTCTCTCGGGAGGGGCCGAAAATCGCGCAGGGCGACGTGAATGGCGACGGTCGAAGCGATGTTTACCTCGGCGGGGCCAAAGACCAACCCGGGGTTTTGCTGGTGCAGCAGCCCGACGGGCGGTTCACCGCGAGTGATCAACCGGCGTTTGAGGTCGACAAAGTCAGTGAAGACACCGACGGACTGTTCTTCGACGCCGACGGCGATGGCGACCAAGACCTGTACGTGGCCAGCGGCGGCAGTGAGTTTCCGGCCAGTTCGTCGGCCCTGATTGATCGACTGTACCGCAACGATGGCACCGGCCGGTTCACCAAAGCGGATCAGTTGCTGCCTACCACACGGTTTGAAAACACCGGCACCGTGGCCGCCGCCGACTACGACGGCGATGGCGACCAAGACCTGTTCGTAGGCATACGGGCGCGTCCGTTCTTGTACGGGGTGCCCATGAACGGCTATCTGCTGCAAAACGACGGTACCGGCACTTTCCGCAACGCATCGGACCAACTAGCCCCGGCCTTCCAAGAACTCGGAATGATCACCGATGCCACCTGGGCCGACATCGACGGTGACCAAGACCCTGACCTGCTGGTGGTGGGCGAATGGATGCCGATTCGGGTGTTCATCAATGAAGCCGGGAAGCTGGTAGAGCAAACCGAGCAGGCCGGGCTGTCGAAAACCGATGGCTGGTGGAACACCATTGCCGCGCACGACCTGGATAACGATGGCGATCTTGATTTTGTCGTGGGCAACCACGGCCTCAACTCCCGCTTTCGGGCAACCCCCACCGAACCAGTGGAGCTGTACGTCAACGATTTTGACCAGAACGGCACCGCCGAGCAGCTCATCACCACCTATAACCAGGGCAAGCCGTATCCTCTGGTCCTCAAGCACGATCTGGTTGCGCAGATGCCGTCTCTGAGAAAGAAGTACCTTAAGTATGCCAACTACCAGGGCAAGCCGTTGGATAGCATCTTTTCGCCCGAACAACTGGAGCGGGCGGTTCACCGGCAGGTGCATCAACTGGCTTCAGGAACACTTATCAACGACGGAACGGGCCACTTTTCGCTACGGGAGCTTCCCACCGAAGCGCAGCTCTCCCCGGTCTACGGCATCAGCGTAGCTGACCTCGACGGCGACGATCTTCCGGATATCCTGCTCGGCGGAAATTTCTACGCCGCCAAACCAGAAGTGGGCATCTACGACGCCAGCGTAGGGGTTTTTCTGAAAGGCACCGGTCAGGCAAACTTTGTGGCCGTCCGTCCTCAGCACTCGGGACTATTTTTGCCGGGCGAAGCAAGGGACCTTGCCCTGATCAACACCCCCCGCGGAATGCAACTGTGGGTGGCGCGCAACAACGATAGCTTGTTGGTTTTTGAGGTGCAACGACCAGCTAATCCGACCGTTTCGTTGGCTCCCCAATGAGGTTCGCTGCTCAGCTACTGGGGCTACTGCTGTTCTTCGGTTGCCAGTCGGAGCCGGAGACGCGGTTCACGCTGCTGCCTCCTTCCGCCACGGGCGTGCACTTTGCCAACCGGTTGGCCGAGAGTGATACCTTTAATATCCTTAGCTACCTCTACTATTATAACGGCGGCGGCGTGGCCATTGGCGACGTGAACAACGACGGCTGGACGGACCTGTACTTCACCGCCAACGAACAACCCAACCAACTGTACCTCAACCGGGGTGGGTTTCGTTTTGACGATATCTCGCAAGAAGCGCGAGTGACCGGAACCTCCGGCTGGACCACCGGCGTGACGATGGCCGACGTGAACGGCGACGGCTGGCTGGACATCTACGTTTGCCAGTTGGGCAACCACGAAGGGGTACGAGGAAGAAACCAACTGTACCTCAACGATGCCGATACCAGCCGGGGATATCCCACTTTTACCGAACAAGCCGCTGCTTTCGGATTAGACCAGCAAACCTTTGCCACCCAGGCGGCCTTCTTCGACTACGACCGCGACGGCGATCTGGACGTATACTTGCTCAACCACACCGTGCACTCTTCCGATACCTACGTTCCGGTAGCGCAGGGACGTCGTGCCAGTCCGCAGGGAGACCAACTGCTGCGTAATGACGACAACCACTTCGTGGACGTGAGCGCGGAAGCGGGCATCTACCGCAGCGCGGTGGGCTACGGACTGAGTGTTTCGGTGGCCGACCTTAACCAAGACGGCTGGCCCGACATCTACGTGGGCAACGACTTTCACGAGAACGATTACTTGTACTACAACCAGGGCGACGGAACGTTTCGGGAAAGCATCGCCGAGGCAGTGGGGCACACCAGCCGTTTCACAATGGGCAGCGACGTGGCCGACTTTAACAACGACGCCCAGCCGGATATCATCTCCCTGGATATGAAACCGGAAGACGAGTACGTACGAAAAGTGTCCGCAGGCGAAGACCCGTATAACATCTACCAGTTTAAACTTTCCTACGGTTATCACCACCAAAATGCCCGCAATGCGCTTCAACTCAACGTGGGGGATCGTCGGTACAGTGAGATTGGACAGCTGGCGGGAGTGGCCGCCACCGACTGGAGCTGGGCCCCGCTCTTCGCTGATCTGGACAACGATGGCTGGAAGGATTTGTACATCACCAACGGCATCCTGCGCCGTCCCAACAACCTTGATTACATCCGCTACATTTCTAACCGTGAAATTCAGACCGCGCTCGAACGGGGCACCGCCGAAACCGCCGCGCTAATCCAGCGAATGCCTTCTGAGAAGATTGCCAACTACGCCTTTCGGAACCAGCACGATCTCACCTTTGCTGACCAGACCCAAGCCTGGGGTTTGGATCAGCCCAGCTTCTCCAACGGCTCGGCCTACGGCGACCTGGACAACGATGGCGACCTGGATTTGGTGGTGAACAACGTGAACGCTCCGGCTTTTTTGTACCGCAACAATAGCCGTGATCACCATTATCTACGCCTCCGCCTGGTAGGAGAAGGGCGAAACCCCTTTGGCATTGGTGCTCGGATGTGGGTATACGCCAACGGACAGGTGCAGTACCAGGAACTGATGCCGACCCGCGGCTTTCAGTCTTCGGTGGAACCGATCCTTCACTTTGGGTTGGGAGAAAGAGCGCAGGTAGATTCTCTGGTGGTCATCTGGCCGCGCCAACTGAAACAGACCCTTCGTTCGCTAGCCGTCGACACGGTGCTAACGCTGCGTGAGCGTTATGCCCATCAATACCAGCCAGTTGATGCTTCGCCTCAGCAATCCCTTTTCTCGGTAAGTTCCCTTGATACTAGCTTGTTTCTTCATCGGGAAAATGACTACGTAGACTTCAACCGCGAGCCGTTTTTGCCGCACGTTCTGTCCCGGGAGGGCCCCGCCCTGGCGGTAGGTGATGTGAACAACGACGGCCTGGACGACTTCTTCGTGGGCGGCGCATCCGGACAGGCGGGAGCCCTTCTGCTGCAACAGCCCGACAGTCATTTTATAAGAAGCGAACAAGATGATTGGCAGGCCGATCAATCGTACGAAGACGTGGCGGCAGTATGGTTCGACGCTGACAACGACGGCGACTTGGATTTGTACGTTGGTTCCGGGGGTAATCAGTTGGTCGGACCGGCACTGTCTGACCGGCTGTATCGCAATGACGGCCAGGAGCATTGGGTACGTTGGGAAGCGGCCCTGCCTTCCCGGCACGAAAACACTGCTTGCGTGGTGCCCGGCGACGTGGACCAGGATGGCGACACTGATTTGTTTGTGGGAGTGCGCAACCTTAGCGGTCGCTACGGAGAATCACCGCGTAGCTACCTGCTTAAGAACGACGGAACCGGAAAGTTTACCGCCGTCGATCTACCCCTCGACGGGCTGGTGACTGATGCCGTTTGGTCGGATTATAATCAGGACGGCTGGGACGATCTGGTGGTGGTTGGTGAATGGATGCCGATTACGGTTTTGAAGAACGAACGGGGGCAACTGTGCCCTGCTGAGTTGGCCTCGCTAGAAAAAAGCAACGGCTGGTGGAATGCCATCGCGCAAGCCGACCTCGACGGCGACGGCGACGAAGACTGGGTGATCGGCAACCTAGGCCACAATTCCATGCTTCAGGTTAGCGTGGACCAGCCGGTGTCACTCTACGTGGGTGACGTTGACCGCAACGGCACGGTTGACCCGTTGATGACTTATTACCGACAAGGTGAAGAGCATGCGGTGGCTACCCTGGATGAGTTGATAAAAAACATACCTTCGCTACGCAAGCAGTTCACCGATTACCAAACCTACGCCCAAACGCCCTTTGAAAGTTGGTTTCCCAGCGGTGCTAGGCAGCACACCACCGTGCGAAGGGCGTATACCTTCAGTAGCAGCTGGGTGGAAAATAAGGGTTCCGAAGGTTTTGCTTTGCACGCGCTGCCCACCGCCGCCCAGTTCAGCCCGGTACATGCCATCCTGTTGCAAGACTTCAATGACGATAGCTTTCCGGATGTGCTGTTGGCCGGAAACACCTACGAAGCAGACCCCAAGCAGGGGCGCTACGATGCGGGGTTTGGACTACTGCTCATCAACGATCAGCACGGTCGGTTTGCCGCCGTTCCTAGCTTCGAGTCAGGCATTTATCTGAGCGGCCAAGTCCGACACCTGGCGGCCCTTAGCGGTGATAAGGGGCAACTCATTATTGGCGTCTGTAATGATGCTCCCCCGCTGCTTATCATTCCAACTAGCGCAGATAGCGCTCCGTCCCAAGAAATGGAAAGTACACCAGTTTCTGATCTTCAGTGAGTTAAGTTACTACTGACTCCACCAACGTCAGCGTCTTGGCATCCGCATCCAGCCGGGCGCGTCCCCCGAACGGTAGCGTGGCATTGCGCCGGACATGCCCGAAGGTGAGGCCGTAGAGCGCCGGAATCCCCAGATCAGCCAGCCGGTCGTGCAGCACCTCCTCTAGGGATAAAGACGTGGTTTCGTCTTCGGCGGCGCAGTTGGTGAACAAGCCTAGCACCACCCCCGCCGCCACCGCCAGCTTGTCGGAGGCCAGCCGTAACTGGGTCAGCATGCGATCGATGTGGTAGGGCGACTCGCCCACGTCTTCCAGAAAAACCAGTTTATCTCGAAAATCAATATCGTAGGCCGTGCCGCACAGGGCCGTCACCAACGAAAGGTTGCCGCCCACCAGTTCTCCTTCGGCCGTGCCCGGAGACAGCGTGCGCCGCACCGGGGAGGAGATAACTACCTCCTGCCCGACCAAATACAACGGCACCAACGCTTCGGGGGCAAGCTCTTCCAAAGGCTCATACACAAGCGTCTCGGTGGGTTCCATCAGCACGCTCCGGAAATAGCGCGTCGTGAACGCGTTGAAGTCCGAGTCGCCCACCGGACCGTGAAAGCCCACCAGCCCGGCCCTGCTGTACAGCCCGTACAACAGTCCGGTGATATCGCTGAAGCCAATGAGCGGTTTGGGATGCTGGCGAATCAAGTCATAGTCCAAGTGGGGCAGCAACCGGGTGGTGCCATAGCCGCCGGTTACGCACAAGATACCGGCGACCGCCTCGTCGGCGAACATCGTGTTGATATCGTCGGCCCGTTGCTGGTCGGTGCCCGCCAGGTAGCCCTTCCGCACCAGCATATTGGGCGTAAATTTAGCCCGAAAGCCCAGTTTTGCCAGGTTGTTCACCGAAGCACGCAGCTGTTCCTCCGTGGCGTAGCGGGAGGGAGTCACCAGCCCGATGGTATCGCCCAGCCGCAAACGCGGCGGTTTTATCAGAGAGGAGTGCCCCGAGCCCGCGATGCGAGAAACGAAATTACGTCGGTTTAACAACAAATTTTATCAGTAAAAAACACCGTGGCAGCGCGCCGCAACGCGCTGCCACGTCATCAGAAATCATATTTCCGCCCCCTCCGGCATCAACCGCAGCCGGGCCAAGTAGCGGTCAGCGGTGATGTAGAGCACCGACTCATCGTCGTTGAAGGTGCAATTGGCGGTGGCCTGCCCGGTCTTTAGCGTGCCCAGGTGTGTGCCATCGGGCCGAAAAACCCATACGCCCCCGGGGCCGGTGGCAAATAGGTGGCCGCTGCTGTGCACCACCATGCCGTCGGGCAAACCGGCTTCGGTAGCCGTATCAGCGGTGGCATCGTGCAGCAGTCGCCCATTGGCAATGGTTCCGTCGGCCTGCACCTCGTAGGCCATCCACCGGGCCCGCTCGGGGTCCGAATTGGCTAGGTAGAGTGTCTTTTCGTCCGGCGAAAACGCAATACCGTTGGGCCGCGTGAGCGTGTCAGTGAGCAGAGTCAGCGCGCTGTCTTCTATCGAGAAGCGATACACCCCCTGGAAGTTGAGTTCCTTGTCCGGGCTATCTTCCCCACCTGGCAGGCCGTAGGGCGGATCGGTGAAGTACAGCGCCCCGCTGCTATGAAATACCAGGTCGTTCGGACTGTTCAACCGCTGGCCCTCGTAGTGCGTCACCAACGGAATATACTCCGACTTTGGGTTGTTCAGCGGGGCGTTCATCCGGGCCACCTGCCGGGCACCGTGCTGACAAAGAATCAAGTTTTGGTTGGCATCCAGCGTCAATCCGTTGGAGCCCGGTTCCTTGCCCGCTTCCTGCCCGTCGTTCGAACCCGCCGGTTTCAGGTACAACACAATGCTATCTTCCTCGCTCCACTGAAACACACTGTTCTGGGGAATATCGGAGAAAAGCAGGTAATCCTCCTGCGCTACCCACACCGGACCCTCCGTCCACTCGAAGCCGTCGGCCAGAATTTCCATCCGAGCATCGGGGCTAATAAGCGCATCGAGCGCCGGGTCGAGCCGCTCAATGGTGCCTAGGGTCGGGTACCGCGGAGGGGCCTCCGTGGTTTCGTTTCCCGAAGAAGAACAAGCAACGGCGGCCGGAAGCAACAGCAGAAAAAGTAGACGGTTCATAGCTAGGTTAGGTAGTGAAAAGCGAATTTACTCCGAATTTAGAATCCAACAAGGGTTTTAGGCACTAAGAATCGTTCCGCGGCCCTGGTATCAGCGAACAGACCGGCGGGTTTCGGGGTTTAACGCTAAAGAGGGGGTTCCGTTCCGGTGACCCCTCTTCACCCATTATCCCAAAAACCTATGAAAATCTTACTGACCGGTGCCAACGGCTACATCGGAGTGCGCTTGCTGCCCATTCTGGTGCAAGAGGGGCACGAGGTGGTGTGCCTGGTGCGCGACCGCCGCCGCATGCGCATCGACGAAGCGGTGGCCGAGCGCGTCACTTTCTACGAAGCGGACTTGCTGCACGCGGACACCTTGCAAGACTTGCCGACCGACATTGATGTGGCTTTTTATCTGGTGCACTCGATGGGTAAGTCAGGCAATTTTGAGGAAGCTGAACAGCAAGTGGCCCGCAATTTCACGGAGCGCATCGAGCAAACCGACTGTCAGCAGGTGATCTACCTGAGCGGCATCGTCAACGATGATCACCTGTCGAAGCACCTGCGCTCGCGCAAAAAGGTAGAAGACGTGCTGTTCTCCGGCAGGGTGCCGGTCACCGTGCTGCGCGCCGGGATCATCATTGGCTCGGGCGGAGCCTCCTTCGAGATCATTCGCGACCTGGTTGAAAAGCTTCCGGTGATGATCGCTCCCCGCTGGCTCAAGACCAAGTCGCAACCCATCGCCCTGCGCAACGTGCTGCAGTATCTGGACGGCGTAATGCTCCGGGAAAAGGCCTACAACCGCGTGTTCGACATTGGCGGACCCGAGGTGCTCACTTATAAGCAGATGCTGCTCAAGTTTGCCGACGTGCGCCACCTGCCGCGGCGGATCTTCACGGTGCCCTTTCTGTCGCCCCGCCTGTCGTCACTGTGGCTCTACTTCGTGACCAGCACCTCCTTTGACCTAGCCCGCAGTTTGGTAGACAGCATGAAAAATGAGGTGGTGGTTCAACACCAAGGCATCGAAGAAATTGTGCCGATTGATACGTTGATTCCCTACGAGGAGGCCGTGGAGCGGGCCTTCCAGCGTATCGAGCAGAACGAGGTGATCTCTAGCTGGAAAGATGCTTTTAACAGCAGCCGAATTAGCCTAAATTCAGCTGAAAGCGTGAAAGTGCCGGAGAATGGGGTATACAACGACGTCCGAAAAGTGCCGTTCAGCAAACCGCGCGAGCAAGTGATCGAGAACGTGTGGAGCATCGGCGGCGACCGGGGCTGGTACTACCTGGGCTTCCTGTGGGAGATTCGGGGGTGGATGGACCGGCTGGTGGGTGGCGTAGGACTGCGGCGCGGACGGCGCAGTCCGCACGAACTGCTGGTGGGTGACGCGCTCGATTTCTGGCGGGTGCTGGTGGCCGATACAGAGGAAGGACGCCTGCTGCTGTTCGCCGAAATGAAACTTCCGGGCGAAGCCTGGCTCGAGTTTCGGGTGATCGATGAGGAGGGGATAGACTATCTGTTACAGACGGCTACCTACCGTCCGCACGGCCTTGCGGGACGCTTGTACTGGTGGGCCGTGTGGCCGTTTCATGGGTTTATCTTCCCCGGCATGGCCCAGCGCATCATCTGTTTTGAAGAAAAACGCCGTGAGCTTGATGAGAAAGAACGGCAAAAAGAAGCGGTGAACGCGTAATTGGATGTTGGATAGTAGATTTTAGTTGATCTGCTTCATCCACTATCCAATCACCACCATCCACTATCCAAATTGAAAGACATCATCATCATTGGCGGCGGACTCGCCGGGCTGGTCAGCGCCATTCAACTGGCCGAGGCCGGGCTGTCCGTGCTGGTCCTTGAGAAAAAGACCTATCCTTTTCACCGCGTGTGCGGCGAGTATATCTCGAACGAAGTGGTGCCCTTCCTGCGCACTATTGATGCCTATCCCGAAGCGCTTCAGCCGACCTCCATCCGGCGGTTGCTGCTCACCTCAGCCAGTGGGCGCAGCGAAACCATGCCGCTTGACCTGGGCGGTTTTGGGGTGAGTCGCTACGCGCTGGACGAGTTTCTGTACCGCCGGGCCCAACGGGCCGGGGCAGAATTTCTGCTCGGAACCCCGGTGCAGGGGGTGGATTTTCAGGAGAGTTGCTTTACGGTGACCCTTTCCCAGAACCAGCAGCACCACGCGCGTTTGGTAGTAGGAGCCTACGGCAAACGTTCGCGGCTAGACAAAACCCTGGATCGGCCGTTTATGCGGCAACGCTCGGCCTACATCGGGGTGAAGTACCACCTCAAGACTGATTTTCCCGACGATTTGATCGCCCTGCACAATTTTGAGGGGGGCTACTGCGGCATTTCGCGGGTGGAGGAGGATCGGTGTAACCTTTGCTACCTGGGGAGTCGCGCTTCGCTGCGGGAGCACGGCAGCATCGAGGCCATGGAGGAACGGGTGCTGGGGCGCAATCCGCACTTGAAAAAAATCTTCCAGCAGGCGGAGTTTCTGTTCGATCGGCCCGAGGTGATCAACGAGGTATCATTTGCGCCCAAGCAGCCGGTGGTAGCGCACGTGCTCATGGCGGGCGACACGGCCGGACTAATCACGCCCCTGTGCGGCAACGGCATGGCGCTGGCCATTCACTCAGCAAAAATTTTGTCTGATCTGATTGTTCGGCACTACCGTCCGGCGGGATTTGACCGGTTGGCCCTGGAGCAGGCCTACGCGCAGCAGTGGCGACGGCACTTTGCTACCCGCCTACGGGTGGGGAGGCAGGTGCAGCGACTGTTCGGTAGCCGCTGGATGTCGGAGGTAGGGGTTCAGTTGATGAAAACCCTACCCGGGGTGGCGGCCCAGCTGATGCGCCGCACCCACGGGAGGGTCTTCTAACCACCCAAACTAACGATTGTAAAGTTCTAACGGAAGGTGCTCCACGTAGCTGTGTAACTGGTCTAGCTCACGCACTTCGCGAAAGCCCACAATTTCATGCTGTCGCCGGTCAACCCAGAGTTCCACCAACGAATTGTTGAGTTCGTAGAGTCCGATGACGCACCAGCGCTGCTCGCGGGACATCAAAAAGCGCGCTTGCTTGTTGAAGGTTTTCATCTGGGCGGTGAAGGGAAGCTGGAAGAATTGTTCGAGTTGCATGGGATAGTTGGTTTGGTGATATGCCAAACCAGTTGCAACTGCCCGGCCGATTGCCCTGAAGCGCTAGAAACACTATTTTTGCTGTTTCCCCGTCCCACCGTGGGAATAGCAGGATCGTTTGGGAAAGATGACTTCACGATGAATTGTCATCACCGGAAGCAAACCCGTTCAAGGGAGACAGGTTACGCCAGCATTACTTCTACCCGGCGCTGCACTTCGTACATAGCGCTGTAAATATCGCGAAAGACTTTGGTGATCATCTTTATATATTTTAGTGGCCACGAAAGGTAGCTAATCGACGAAGCAGGCGCAACCGCCAACGTCAGTAATTACGTTGATTTGCTCCGAAGCGTTTAACCGCGGATGAATGTTGCTCTGGAAAAACTAACTTCGTCCCTTTGTTTGTTTAGCTAGAAAGCAGAAGAACGTCTATGCCTGAATACGAACTACATACCCTGCCCAACGGAATCCGGGTGGCCCATCAGCAGATCACGCACACCAAGGTGGTGCACTGCGGCTTTATCCTGGACATCGGCAGCCGCGACGAGCGGCCCGAGCAGCACGGTTTGGCCCACTTCTGGGAGCACATGGCTTTCAAGGGCACCAAAAAGCGACGGGCCTACCACATTTTGAATCGCCTGGAAGCCGTAGGGGGCGAACTGAACGCCTACACCACGAAAGAAAAAATCTGCTTCTACGCTTCGCTGCTCGACCGCCACTTCGAAACCGCCCTGGAACTGCTCACCGACATCACCTTTGATTCGGTGTTTCCCGAAAAGCAGATCGAGCGCGAGCGCAACGTGATTCTGGAGGAGATGGCCATGTACTACGATTCGCCCGAAGATGCCATTCAGGATGATTTCGATCAGATAATCTTTGGCGAGCACCCGCTAGGGAAAAATATTTTGGGCAGCCGCGACAGTATTCCTACCTTCCATCGGGCCGACTTTCAGCAGTTTCTGGCCGAACACATGAATACCAACAAGCTGGTGTTCTGCTGCGTGGGCAACCTGCCCATGAAACAGGTGGTGAAACTAGCTGAGAAGTATCTATCAAGTATCCCGGCGCTGCACGGACCAGGCCATCGTTTGCCCTTCAAAACTTATGTGCCGCAGCAGAAAACGGTGCGGCGACCGCTCACCCAGGCGCAGTGCGCGATCGGTCGCACGGCCTTTCCGGTACAAGATAAGCGCAGCTTGCCCTTCTTTATGCTCACCAACTTGCTGGGCGGACCCGGCATGAACTCCCGACTCAACCTGGCGCTGCGCGAGAAGCACGGTCTGGTGTACTCGGCCGATGCGGAGTATCATTCGTATACCGACACGGGCTTCTTTGCCATCTATTTCGGTACCGAACCGGGGCAATTGTCGAGGGCCATGGGTTACGTGATGAAAGAGTTGAAAATGCTGCGCGAGAAGCCATTGGGCAAGCTGCAACTGCATCGCCTCAAAGAGCAATTGATGGGGCAGCTGGCCATGAGCAGCGAAAACAACCAGAGCCTGATGCTAGCCATCGGACGCAGTCTGCTGGAAGGCCGAGAATTGGAAAGTCTGGACACGATCTATGAAAAGATCAACGCTGTGCAAGCCAGCGACCTTCAAGAAATTGCCCAGGAGATGTTTCGGGAAGAGGAGCTGAGTACGCTGGCCTACGTGCCGGAGTTGGTATGACAAACCGGAAGGCAACCGAACGGTATTTTATCTTCTAATTTGTTAAGTACTCAACCAGATTTAAGTATAAGTTTTTCTAGGTTTAGCTGATTGTCAAATTTCATATTAAAGGTGGTACCAAAGCCTTCCAATATGTGCGTAACGGCCTGCTTGAGGTTATCAAGACCGAGATAATCTTCGGCTTTCAGCCAGCTATATTTGATCTGTTTCCAGAGTCTCTCAATGCGATTGAGGTGGGGGCTATAGCGGGGTAGAAAGAATATATAGAGACCTTGGGCTTGCCAATGAGTTAGTCTGGCTTGAAAAGCTTCGCTGCGGTGCATAGGAGCATTATCTAGTACTACTACCTTAGGTTGTTCACCGCATTGCTGGGCGAAATCATCCAGGCATTCTATGACAAAGGTTGTATTCACGCTTCCCGCACAGGGGTAGCTGATGAGTTGGTTGGCCGTACTTAACAGGCCCAACACGTTCAGACGCGTACTTCTTTGGGAAAGGATGCCTGCCTGCTGGCCTTCTTTGATCCAACCATACGGGACGGTGGGACTCAAAGAGAACCCGCTTTCGTCACCATACCACAGGCGAAGGTAGCCCAACTCATCTAGTAGTATTAGCATCTGTAAAACAGTCTTCTTTTGCTCATATTCTACAGGGTCTTGTAATGGTTTGAGCCATTTCCTAAACCGTTTCCAACGGTAGCCAAGCTTTTTAAAAAACGCTTGAGCGTGCTCTCACTCAACGGGGCACCCAACTGCTCTTCAATATGGACTTTGGCTACCTTCAAACGCTGAGCGTCCCGCTCAATCTGTTCACTGACCATCTGCCGATGGGCTTGGTTCTCAATACGTAGCAGGGGCTTACGCCCTCGGCCCGGCCGGTTCTGCAATGCCGCTACCCCTCCGGCCTCAAAGCGGTCATACCATTTGTAGATACTCAAGTCACTCACCCCTAGCAATGAAGATAGCTCCTGCACTTTGTAGCCTTGCGCTGATAAAAGAACCGCCTGACAACGAGTACGAAACTGATGACTTTTGCCTTTCTTGTAGCCTGCTTGCAGAGCCTCACGCTCTGCTTCGCTTATTTCCTTAATATACCGCATACCACAAAACTACGCCTTTCTAGTTTCTTATATCTATTTCTGCATCAGTACTTATCTTAGCTAAAAATGAATGTTCTGTAACCTCTGCAAGTGAAATTAGACCCAATTAGAGGATTTTTCAGACCGCGCGTACGCGCGTGAGGCATTTGCAAAAGTAACTAAAAAGCTTATTATGAGAGGATGGATTACGAAAAAATCAGACAGAACCCGAATCAGTTTATCATCCTGACTAGCCTAACGGTAGAAGAATTTGATGTGCTATTGCCCGTCTTCAAACGTCATTGGATGAAGTATACAAAGTATCACACTTTGGAAGGCAAGAAGCGCAAACTGCCCAATCTTCGCCCCGGCAAGCCTACTCAGACCTTGCCCAGTGTAGGCGAGAAACTCTTTTTTCTGTTGAGCTACTTGAAGAACTACCCCTTGCAGCAATTTCAAGCGGCTAGCTTTTCTATCTCGCAGGGTAAAGTGAGTCAGTGGGTAAAAGTATTGCATCCACTGCTACAGGAGAGCCTCAAGGAGCTAGGGGCTTTGCCAGAACGCCAGGGAGAAGCGGTAGCCTCTGTGCTGGCCAAGTACGACGGGGAAGCCTTCACGATGGACGCGGCTGAACGTAGCGTAGAGCGTTCACAAGACGATGATAATCAACAAGATCACTACAGCGGTAAACAGAAAGATCATACCGTAAAGAACAATTTGATGTGCCGAGATAATCAGCAGATCGTGTATTTGAGTGAAACCTACGAAGGCCGGGTGCACGACAAAAAGATCGCCGATCAGGAGGCCTGCCAGTTTCCTGAAAACAGCCGCCTTCGTTTGGACTTAGGCTATCTAGGTTACCATCCTGAGGGGGTCGTTACGCTGTTGCCCATCAAAAAGCCGTACAAGGGAAAACTTACTGAGCAGGATAAGAAATTTAATCAGTGGGTGAGCCGCTATCGTGTGGTGGTGGAACATGCTATTAGTGGGGTGAAGCGGTGCCGCATTGTCAAAGAACGCTGCCGTCATTTTGCTACTGACTTCCGAGACAGGGTCATGCTCACCTGCACCGCATTACACAACTTCCGGGTCAGCAGTCCGCAGCGAGGATACGGTTAGCACTCCTCACACGCAGGCGCGTGATACTAACAATTATTCCCTAATTAAACGTCAGTTATTCTAGGTTTCTAAAAATAATACAAAATCAAGCGGCATGTAGCAGTCGGCCACGATCTTCAAAAGCAATGATTCGCGGATGCTGATCGGCAAAGGTGTAAGCCAGCAGGGCAGCAAAGACGTTGCATAGATAGTTAATAGGGGCCCGATGGCGAGTATGCTCTAAATCAATGAGACCTACGCACTGGCCAAAGACTGACTCAATGAGTCCGCGATGACGATGATAATAAGCGTCCTTTTGATGGACAATAGCATCTTTCTTTCCGTTGCGGCGCATCTTGGCCCTTAGGTCTACCCCTTTGCTAAGTAACTCTTCTTTCAGGGTGCTCAAATAACCTTTGTCGCCGTATACTTTTCCTTCTACTTCTTTGAGCAGGTAGTTCAACACCTGGTGATTGTTGTCAGCTACGTTGCCTGCCGTGAGCAGAAAGTTGACTAGCTGTGCTTCCCGGTTGATGACTACGTGCATTTTGAAGCCGTAAAACCAACCTAACGTGCCCTTGCCTTTGCTGGCCCAATCAGCCATCACTTTGTGTTGTGCTTCTCGTTTGATGTGACAAGCTTTCAAAGGTTTGCTGTCAATGTAGTTTTCTGCTAAAGCGGGCTGGCAACGGCTTTTGAGCAACAGATAGAGTTCCAGCACTACGTGCGGGATTAGGGCTACGAAGCGTTCATAGCAAGGGGCATCAGGAAGCCAGCTTTGAAAAGTCTTCAGCACATCTTGACAATAGAAGTATTTGAAGCATTTGCGTCCCGAATGATGA
>CBDCHN010000010.1:0-1105416 GCA_965217305.1 Cyclobacteriaceae bacterium | reverse complement strand
CGTGGCCCGTGAACTGCGCGAAAAGCAATTCATGAAAATTGTTTCACTTAAGAAAACCAGCGAATTTATTTAGCAATGGCAGCAACAGAAACATACGTTCCTCAGCTCAAAGAAAAGTACCAGCAGGAGATTATCCCCAAGCTGCAGGAGAAATTTGGCTACAAATCAGTGATGCAGGTGCCCAAGGTGGTCAAGATCGCCGTGAACAAGGGCATTGGGGCAGCCGTGGCCGATAAAAAACTGGTCGACGTGGGAGTGGAAGAACTCTCTACCATCACCGGTCAGAAGGCAGTGGCCACCATCGCCAAGAAGTCGGTATCTAACTTCAAACTGCGGGAAGGGATGCCCATTGGTGCCAAGGTGACCCTGCGCGGCAACCGGATGTACGAATTTATGGATCGCCTGATGAACATTGCCTTGCCCCGGGTGCGCGACTTTCGTGGCATCAACGACAAGGGCTTTGACGGACGCGGCAATTATACCCTGGGAGTGAAAGAACAGATCATTTTTCCTGAAATTAGTATTGACAAAGTGAATCAGATTTCTGGCATGGACATCACCTTTGTGACCAATGCCGAAACGGATGAGGAGTGTTACGAACTGCTAAAGGCGTTCGGCATGCCCTTCGCAAACAAAAATAACTAAGTAGTATGGCTAAGCAATCAATTATTGCCCGAGAAAGAAAGCGTCAACGCACGGTAGAAAGGTACGCTGAGAAGCGCGCGCAACTTAAGGCCGAAGGCGATTACGAAGGATTAGACAAACTCCCTCGTAACGCGTCACCGGTGCGCTTGCACAACCGTTGCAAACTCACTGGTCGCCCCCGTGGCTACATGCGTAAGTTTGGGATATCGCGCGTCACCTTCCGGGAAATGGCTTCTATGGGAAAGATTCCCGGAATAACGAAAGCTAGTTGGTAAAAAACTTTTAAAACGAACGGAAATAACGTACTTTTGCCCTCCGTTTTCGGAGTCATAACCGCAAAGACGCAATGCATCCCCCGTGGAACGATGCGTCTCAACCCGTAAAGACGCGATGCTTCGCGTCTCAATTAAAAAAGAATATGGTCACTGATCCAATAGCCGATTATCTCACCCGCATCCGGAACGCCATTCGGGCAAATCACCGCATCGTGGAGATTCCGGCGTCCAACATCAAGAAGGAGATTACCAAAGTGCTCCATGCCAAAGGGTACATCCAAAACTATAAGTTTGAAGATGGGGTCAACTATCAGGGTGTGATCAAAATCGCGCTGAAGTACAACCCCGCCAAGAAGACCCCCGCAATCACGCAGCTTACGCGCATCAGCAAGCCGGGACTGCGAAAATACGCCAACGCTGAGAACCTGCCGCGCGTACTGAACGGATTGGGGATTGCCATCATCTCAACCTCCCGGGGGCTCATCACCGACAAAGAGGCCCGCGATTTTGGCGTTGGGGGAGAAGTAATTTGCCACGTATACTAAGTTACGCAAATGTCAAGAATAGGAAATCAACCCATCGCATTACCCAAGGACGTCACGCTGACTACCAACGACCACAACGTGGTGTCGGTGAAGGGGCCCAAAGGCACGCTAACCCAAAAGGTGGATCGTGATCTGAAAGTGACGGTGCAAGACGGTACCATCACGGTGGAACGTCCTACGGACCAGAAGCGCCACAAAATGATGCACGGCTTGTACCGCTCGCTCATCAACAACATGGTGGAAGGCG
Source organism: Cyclobacteriaceae bacterium (assembly GCA_965217305.1). Taxonomy (GTDB): domain Bacteria; phylum Bacteroidota; class Bacteroidia; order Cytophagales; family Cyclobacteriaceae; genus Tunicatimonas. The sequence continues at coordinate 1,103,704 of CBDCHN010000010.1, read as the reverse complement.
TGAACAACGGCATCAAGAAGGAAATGGAACTAGTCGGAGTAGGCTATAAAGCTTCCGTGCAAGGCGATATCCTGGAGCTGAGTCTGGGCTACTCGCACGGAATTTTCTTGCAGATGCCGGAAGGAGTGAAGGTTTCTGCTGAAACGGCCAAAGGGAAAAACCCCGTGGTTACCCTTGAGGGATACGACAAGCAACTAGTAGGACAAGTGGCGGCTAAAATTAGATCACTGCGACCCGTCGAACCTTATAAAGGGAAGGGGATTCGCTTTGTCGGTGAGGTGGTGCGCAGAAAAGCCGGTAAAGCCGCCGCTAAATAATAAGATAACATGCCAACGAACAAGAAAACAAACCGTAGAAACCGCATCAAGATGGGGGTCCGCCATAAAATCAGCGGTACCAACGAGCGTCCTCGACTTTCGGTATATAAGAGCAACAAGGGGATTTACGCCCAGTTGATCGACGATTCGGCTGGCAACACCCTGGCCCAGGCGTCTTCGCGAGAATTAGGTGATTATACGAATGCAACCATCGAAGTGGCCGGTAACGTTGGTAAGAAACTCGCCGAACGGGCCAGTGCCAACGGCGTTTCCTCGGTGGTGTTTGATCGGAATGGATACATTTATCACGGCAAGGTGAAAGCCCTCGCCGACGGAGCCCGTGAAGGAGGGCTCAAATTTTAAGAATATGGCAAAGAACGTAAAGTCGATCAAAGCAAGCGAAATAGATCTCAAGGAACGGGTTGTTTCTATCAACCGGGTAGCCAAGGTAGTGAAGGGCGGGCGGCGGTTTAGCTTCTCGGCCATTGTGGTGGTTGGCAACGGCGACGGGGTGGTTGGATACGGACTCGGCAAAGCCAACGAAGTAACCGATGCTATCACCAAAGGGGTGGATGATGCTAAGAAGAACCTCCTTCGGGTTCCGGTGCTGAAGGGGACCGTGCCGCACGAAGCCTTGGGCAAGTTTGGCGGAGGACTGGTGCTGATCAAGCCCGCGGCACCCGGAACGGGGGTAATTGCGGGTGGTGCCATGCGGGCCGTACTGGAAAGTGCCGGACTGCACGACGTACTGGCAAAGTCCAAAGGCTCGTCCAATCCGCACAACGTGGTGAAGGCTACTTTTGCTGCGCTGATGTCGATGCGCGATGCGTATACCGTGGCTGAACAGCGCGGAGTAGAATTAAGCACAGTTTTCAACGGATAACAACGATGGCCAAGGTAAGAATTACCCAGCGAAAGAGTTTGATCAACCGCCCGGTGCGTCAGAAGCGAACCATTCAGGCGCTAGGGCTCGGAAAAATCAACCGAACGGTAGAAGTAGAGGCAACCCCCCAGATCAAGGGAATGATTAATAAGGTACACCATCTGGTGGAAGTAACCGAAGCATAATATGGATCTCAGTACATTACAACCGGCCCCGGGCTCTACCCGAAAAAATAAGCGTCTCGGACGAGGCGTGGGGTCGGGACAAGGAAAAACCGCCGGACGCGGTCATAAGGGGGCCAAGTCCCGGTCAGGATACAAAAAGAAGATGGGGTTTGAGGGCGGACAGATGCCTTTGCAACGCCGGGTTCCTAAATTTGGATTTAACTCTCCAAACCGGGTTTCCTACAGCGTGCTGAACCTTGATCAGGTGCAAGCAATTGCTGATCATAAGGGCGCCGATCAACTGACCGTAGTGGATTTTGTGAACGCCGGACGGATCGGTAAAAAGGATCGGCTCAAGATTCTTGGTAATGGTGAGATCACCAAAGCAATTACCGTGGAGGCCCACGCGTTCTCTAAGTCCGCCGTTGCCGCCATCGAACAGGCCGAAGGAACGACCAATAAACTCTCTACCCACGTATGAAGAAGTTTATCACCACCATTCGCAACATCTTCTCTATCGAAGAACTTCGTACCCGCATCCTGAACACGATCGGGTTCCTGATCATCTTTCGACTGGGTTCGTTCGTGGTTTTGCCCGGGGTTGACCCCAACCTACTAGGCGAAGCGGGTGGTGGTATGTTGGGACTGCTGGATAACTTTCTGGGCGGTGCCTTTAGCCGAGCGTCCATTTTCGGACTAGGCATTATGCCCTACATTTCGGCGTCCATTGTCATTCAACTGCTCACCGTGGCGGTGCCCTACTTTCAGAAACTACAAAAAGAAGGCGACTCGGGCCGTAAAAAGATTACCCAGATCACGCGGGTACTCACCATTGCCATCACCCTGGGGCAATCCATCGCTTACTTGTCAACTGCGGTGGCCCCGGAAGCCATCGTTATAGACAACGCTTTCTTTACCGTATCCTCCATGATTTTGCTCACCGCGGGCACGATCTTCTGCATGTGGCTGGGTGAAAAAATTACCGAAAAGGGCATTGGCAACGGAATATCCATGCTCATTATGATCGGTATCATTGCCCAGTTTCCAGATTCTATCGTGAAGGAAGCTCTGGCCAAGGGCATGAGCGGCGCCTTGCTGTTCGTGCTGGAAATTATCGCCTTGTTCTTCGTGGTGATGGCCACGGTGCTGCTGGTGCAGGCGGTGCGTCGCATCCCCGTGCAGTACGCCAAGCAAGTGGTGGGCAATAAAGTATACGGCGGGCAGCGACAGTATATCCCGCTGAAGGTGAACGCCTCCGGAGTGATGCCCATCATCTTCGCGCAATCACTGATGTTTTTACCCGGATTGCTATCAGGATTTTTTGCCGACACGAACGATACGGCCGCGATGGTTGTTCGTACATTCGGCGACATCACGTCCTGGCAGTATAACCTGGTCTTTGCCGTGATGATCATCTTGTTCACGTTTTTCTATACCGCGATCACGATTAATTCCAGTCAGATTTCTGACGATTTAAAGCGCAACGGCGGCTTTGTGCCCGGAGTGAAACCCGGTCGCCCTACCGCTGATTATATTGATGCCGTGCTGTCGCGCATCACCCTGCCCGGATCAATTTTCCTGGCGGTGATCGCGATTCTGCCGGCACTGGCCAACTTGGCCGGAGTGATTATGGAATTTTCCTACTTTTACGGGGGAACATCGCTGCTCATTATGGTCGGAGTTATCTTGGACACCCTCCAGCAGATTGAGAGTTATCTGCTGATGCGACACTACGAAGGCATGATGAAATCTGGTAAGGTGAGGGGGCGTTCTCAGGGCGCAGCCGTCGCTTAATTAAATTGAGTATATAGTACCCTATGGCAAAACAATCGTCTATCGAGCAAGATGGAACAATCTCCGAAGCATTATCTAACGCGATGTTTCGGGTAGAACTGGAAAACGGTCACGAAGTGGTGGCGCATATTTCCGGAAAAATGCGAATGAATTACATTAAAATATTACCGGGCGATCGGGTGAAGCTGGAAATGTCACCCTATGATCTGTCCAAAGGAAGAATTGTTTACAGATACAAATAATCATGAAAGTTAAAGCATCGGTGAAAAAACGTAGCGCTAATTGCGTGATTGTGCGCCGCAAGGGCAAACTCTACGTCATCAACAAGAAGAACCCGAGATTTAAACAACGACAAGGATAACCATGAGAATAGCTGGAGTTGATATCCCCGACAACAAACGTGGAGAAGTGGGTCTGACCTACATTTTTGGTATTGGCCGTAGCTCGGCTAATGACATCCTGCAACGAGCCAACGTAGACCGTGATAAAAAGGCGGGTGAGTGGTCCGACGAAGAATCTAATGCTATCCGATCCATTATTTCGGATGATTACAAGGTGGAAGGCGTGCTCAAATCGGAGGTGCAGTTGAGCATCAAACGACTGCTGGATATCGGATGCTACCGCGGACTGCGGCACCGTCGGGGACTTCCGGTGCGGGGGCAGCACACCAAAAATAACTCACGCACGCGCAAAGGCAAGCGAAAGACAGTTGCCAACAAGAAAAAAGCAACCCGCTAAAGATCGTACAGACGCGATTCATCCACCGTGGACGCGGCGCGTCTCCATTTTATTGATATGGCACAAAAGAGAAAAGACAAAGGCAAAAAGCGGGTCGTTGGGGTAGAAACCCTAGGGCAAGCGCACATCAAAGCTTCTTTCAACAACATCATCATCTCCATCACCAACACCTCAGGGCAAGTGATCTCCTGGGCGTCGGCCGGTAAGATGGGATTTAGAGGTTCCAAGAAGAACACCCCCTACGCCGCGCAAATGGCTGCAGCTAACTGTGCTCAGAAGGCGCACGATGCCGGGATGCGCAAGGTGGAAGTATTCATCAAAGGACCCGGCTCCGGTCGCGATGCTGCGATCCGTTCCCTGCAAAACACCGGCCTTGAGGTTACGGCGATTCAGGATGTGACTCCGTTGCCCCACAACGGTTGCCGCCCCCCCAAAAGAAGAAGAGTATAACAACGCGATTCATCACATTGATGTACAGACGTGATTCATCCCTCGTGGAACGACGCGTCTCAATGCGTCTCAATTAGATACACTATGGCTCGATATCGAGGTCCGAAGGCGAAAATCGCCCGTAAGTTCAATGATCCTATTTTTGGCCCCAGCAAGGCGCTTCAGAAAAAAAGCTACCCTCCGGGACAACACGGGCGTAGCCGTCGGCGCAAGCAATCAGAGTACGCCATTCAACTGATGGCCAAGCAAAAGGCAAAATATACCTATGGGGTACTGGAGAAGCAGTTTGCCAATCTCTTCGATAAAGCGAGCCGCAGTCAGGGAATTACCGGTGAAGTACTGCTGCAACTGCTAGAGGCGCGCCTCGATAACGTGGTCTATCGCTTGGGCATTTCACCAACCCGACGGGGAGCTCGACAGTTGGTGGGGCACAAACACGTTACCGTGAATGGCGACGTAGTGAACATTCCTTCGTACAGTCTTAAGCCGGGCGACATTGTAGGGGTGCGCGAAAAATCAAAATCATTGCAAGCGGTAGTAGATAGTGTCACCGCCAACAGTGCCAAAGCCAAGCGACACAGCTGGCTAGAGTGGGACCAGGGTGAGCTCTCCGGACGATATACCGCCCATCCCCAGCGTGATGAGATTCCTGAGAACCTGCAAGAGCAATTAATTATCGAACTTTACTCTAAGTAACAGTTACCAACACAACACATCCATGTCAATACTAGCGTTTCAAATGCCTGAGAAGGTGGTGATGGAAAAGGCCGACAATTTCCACGGTGTTTTCACGTTCAAGCCGCTGGAGCGGGGCTACGGAGTCACCATCGGTAACGCCCTGCGCAGAATACTACTGTCTTCCCTAGAGGGTTACGCCATCACGGGGGTAAAAATCCCCGGCGTGCTGCACGAATTTTCTTCCGTGGAAGGAGTAGTAGAAGACGTCTCAGAGATCATTCTGAACCTTAAGATGGTTCGTTTCCGAAAAACGTCCGAAGATTTTGTTGACAACAAAATTGTGGTGTCGCTCAAGGGACAATCTACGTTCACGGGAGCTGATATCCAGAAGCACACCTCTTCCTTCGAAGTCCTGAACGGCGATCACGTGATTGCCAACCTGGACGCTTCGGTGGACACCGAAGTGGAAATTTACGTAGAAAAAGGACGCGGCTATCTGCCCGCCGAAGAGAACAAGCAGAACGACCAAGCCCTGGGCTACATCGCCACGGATGCCATCTTCACGCCCATCAAAAACGTGATGTATCGCATCGAGAACACCCGGGTGGAGCAGAAGACCGATTACGAGCAACTCCAGTTGGACATCCAGACCGATGGTTCGGTGCATCCTGAAGACGCCCTCAAGGGAGCAGCTAACATTCTGATCAACCACTTTATGCTCTTCTCCGACCAGAACATGATTCTGGAAACTCCCCAGCAGGGCGAGCCCGACACGGTGGACGAAGAACTGCTGCACATGCGCAAGTTACTGAAAACTCCGCTCAACGACCTCGATTTGTCCGTGCGCGCCTACAACTGCCTCAAGGCGGCTGACGTGCGTACGCTAGGCGACTTGGTGACCCTAGAAATTTCGGACATGATGAAGTTTCGCAACTTCGGTAAAAAATCGTTGGCTGAGTTAGAACAGTTGGTGCAAGATAAGAACCTCACCTTCGGGATGGATCTTACGCGATATAAGTTAGAAGAAGATTAAGCAAGCTGCGCGCTAGCCAATAACCAGAAGATCATGAGACACGGAAAGAAATTTAATCACCTGGGGCGAACGTCTACGCATCGCAAAGCGATGCTGTCGAACATGGCCTCGTCGCTGATTATCAACAAGCGAATCACCACCACGGTGGCCAAAGCCAAGGCGCTACGGCAGTACGTAGAACCCTTGATCACCAAGTCGAAAACCGACTCCACCCAGTCGCGGCGGGTGGTCTTCTCGTATCTGCAAGACAAGGTTTCGTCGCAGGTGCTTTTCAGCGAGGTGGCCGAAAAGGTAGCGGATCGTCCCGGTGGGTACACCCGCATCATCAAGCTCGGCGGCCGCCTGGGTGATAACGCCGAGATGGCGCTGATTGAACTGGTAGATTTCAACGACCTATATACGCAGGGAGAAGAGAAAACCAAGACCCGTACGCGTCGTAGCCGACGGGGAGGTAAGGGCAAGAGCGGAGCAGGCAACGCCCCATCGACTGAAGCATCTTCGGCGACGGCTGACGCCGATACCCAAGAAACTGCCGTCGCATCGGCCGATGAAATTGCTTCGGAAACGATTCTTGACGCTCCGCCCGCTGCCAACGAGGATGATCCCCCAGCCGTGACCTCAGAGCCTGGTGTTGCCATCGAAGAGGATGAGCCGACGATGGAGGAAGACTTGCCGGAGAACCCGGTGGTAGAAGTGAAAGACCACGGTGATGTGGTCGAACTGAGCGGCGAAGCAGTTATCGATGAGCCCATCGTAGTGGAAACAACCACTGATGAAGAATCATCATCCGATCAAGTAGCCAATGATGATGACGATGAATCCGATACCGACAAACCCGAGTCAAAAGATAAGTCTTGACCCTGTTTAAGAGCACCAACACGAGGGATTTTCCACAGGCTGGAAAATCCTTTTTTTTTATCGTTTAATTTCCAAACTTGCAACCATCATCCTAACGCCTCCACCACCTCATGACGCACCCTTCTCCCCCTCCGGCAGTTCTTTATCTTGAAGATGGTACCACCTTCCAGGGCTGGGCCATCGGCAAAACAGGAACTCGGGGAGGTGAAATATGCTTCAACACCGGCATGACGGGCTACCAGGAGATTTATACCGACCCCTCGTACTACGGACAAATTATTGTCAACACCACCTCCCACATTGGTAACTACGGGGTGCTCGACGCTGAACAGGAATCGACTACTCCTAAGATCAGTGCGCTGGTCGTGAATGCGTTTTCTGATCACTACAGCCGTACCCAGGCCGACCATGACCTGCAAAGGTATCTGGAAGAGGCGGGCATCGTAGGGATCACCGGTATCGACACCCGAAAACTGGTGCGGCACATTCGCTCCAAAGGCGCCATGAATGCGGTGGTGTCTTCGGAAGGACTTACGCTCGAACAACTCAAGGAGCATTTGGCAAAGGTGCCGTCGATGGAAGGACTGGAGCTGTCCAGTGAAGTGTGCGCTACCGAGACCTTTACGCTCGGGCCGGATGATGCTGACTTTCGGGTGGCGGTGCTGGACTTAGGCATCAAAACCAGCATTCTGAATAATCTCATTGCGCGGGGCTGCCAGTGCCGGGTGTTTCCGGCCAAAACCTCGTTTGCCGACATGGAGGCCTGGAACCCCGATGGCTACTTCGTGTCCAACGGTCCGGGCGACCCCGGCGCCATGGACTATGCTGCTGACACCGTCCGAGAAATTGTGGGCGAAGACAAGCCTCTGTTTGGCATTTGCCTGGGGCACCAGGTGCTGGCCCGGGCCCAGGGCATCGAGACGTACAAAATGCACCACGGGCACCGCGGACTGAACCATCCGGTAAAGAATCTGCTAACCGGGTTGAGCGAGATTACGTCTCAGAACCACGGGTTTTCGGTAGACTTAGCCGCCGCCCAACAATCGCCCAACGTGGAAGTAACGCACATCAATCTGAACGACGATACGGTGGCGGGTATCCGGCTTCGCGATAAAAAAGCTTTTTCGGTGCAGTACCATCCGGAATCATCACCTGGACCCCACGATTCGCGCTATCTGTTTGACCAGTTTGTAGACCTGATGCGGGACGGCCAAACTGCTTCTTCCGACCTTAACCTCCGCAGCACCCGCGTCCACTCGTAGCAAAACGATAAATCAAGCCAAACCCCAAGATCGATCATTCAATCATTTATTCCCTCATTCATTCAATTCTCTCATGAGTACCATCAAAAAAATTCACGCCCGTCAGATTTTAGATTCTCGGGGTAACCCAACCGTAGAAGTAGACGTGACCACCGAAGACGGCGTACTAGGCCGCGCGGCGGTGCCTTCGGGAGCGTCGACCGGCAAGCACGAAGCGGTAGAACTGCGCGACAATGATCCCGATCAATTTATGGGAAAGGGAGTTACCCAGGCCGTAGAGAACGTGAACCAAGCCATCGCTGAAGAGTTGGTAGGCACTTCGGTGTTTGAGCAAAACCTCATCGACCACACCATGATCGAGCTCGACGGCACGCCCAACAAGGCCAAGCTGGGAGCAAACGCTATTCTGGGGGTTTCTCTGGCGGTGGCCAAGGCGGCCGCCCAAACTATGCACCAACCGCTGTTTCGCTACATCGGGGGCGTGAGCGCCAACACCCTGCCGGTGCCCATGATGAACATTCTGAACGGAGGAAGCCACGCCGACAACGCCATCGACTTTCAGGAGTTTATGGTGATGCCGACCAAGGCTGAGACTTTCTCCGAAGCCCTGCGAATGGGCACCGAGGTGTTTCATCATCTCAAAAAAGTGCTGAAAGATAAGGGATTGTCGACCAACGTGGGCGACGAGGGCGGTTTTGCTCCTAACATCGCCTCCAACGTAGAAGCCATTGAGGTGGTGTTGCAAGCTATTGAGAAGGCTGGTTACCGGCCCGGTGAGGATATTTCTATCGCCATGGATGCGGCCGCCTCCGAATTCTACGACGAAGAGAAGAAGCGTTACTGTTTTGCCTCTACCGGCGACGAACTCACCGCTTCCGATATGGCCGACTACTGGAAAGGATGGGTAGACAAGTACCCGATCATTTCGATTGAGGACGGCATGCAGGAAGACGATTGGGAGGGTTGGAAGCGCCACACCGAACTGGTGGGCGACAAAATACAACTGGTGGGCGACGACTTGTTCGTGACCAACGTGGAGCGTCTGCAGCAGGGCATTGACCAGGGCATTGGCAACGCTATTCTGATTAAGGTGAACCAAATCGGCACCCTCACCGAGACCATCAATGCCATCAGCCTGGCCCGGCGCAACGGCTACCGGAGCGTGATGTCGCACCGCTCGGGAGAAACCGAAGACAACACCATTGCCGATTTGGCGGTGGCGCTCAACACCGGGCAGATTAAAACCGGTTCGGCCTCCCGCTCCGACCGTATGGCTAAGTACAACCAGTTGCTGCGCATTGAAGAAATTCTAGGCAAAACGGCGGTTTATCCCCAGGGGTTGCTGTAAAAGCTGGGTTGACAAACGCTGGGGTGTACGACAAAATGCGGTTTTTTATCACTTCATCATTCGAAATACCTTGCTCGATATTCGATATTGCTTAAATATCGAATATCGAGCCGGGCGCCGGGCGCAAGGAATAATGAATTTCGAAGTATGAAAAGCGTCACTGCTGCGTTTTGTACGTATCGGTAAACTGTTTATCTTTCACCCGATGGCTAAGGTTCCTAAGTTTGTAAAGAGCTTTTTCTTTCTGTTCACCGTGGCTTTTGCGGGGTGGATGCTCTTTGTGGACGTGAACGACCTTCGGTCACAGTACCGCCTGGGAAAGAAACTGCGCGATCTGGAAATGGAAAAGGAGTTCTACGACCAGCAGATCAAGCAGGTGCACCAGGATCGGGAAGAGCTACTCACCGACGACCAACTACTGGAGAAGGTAGCCCGGGAGAAGTACCTGATGAAGAAGCCCGATGAGGATGTTTACGTAATTGTCAGTGAATGAAGCAATTAGCTATGGGGTGGATCATGCTGGTGACGTGCTCGCTGAGCAGTTACGCCCAAACCGACACTACCCAGACCTACTACGAGGAGCCATCTACCCCTGATTTTTGGGAGAAAATAACCGTAGGAGGCAATTTCAGCCTACTGTTTGGCAACCTTACCTTTGTTGACGTGTCCCCAACCGTTGGCTATCGATTTACCGACCGCTTCACTGCGGGCCCCGGTTTCACGTACCGTTATATGAAACGCCGGGGGTATGAGCCCTGGAGCCTGTACGGAGGGCGGGTGTTTGCCCGTCAGCGTTTCGGTCAGCAGTTCTTTGTGCAAACCGAACTGGAAAGCCTGAACACCCAGTACTTCACCGGCAACCTCAACGAACCGGTTCTGCGCACCTGGGTGCCCGGTTTCTTTTTGGGAGGAGGCTTGTTTCAGCCGGTAGGCCGCCGGGCAGGCGTCATCATCTCAGCGATGTACAACCTCATCTACGACGTCAACCGCTCACCCTACGCCAGTCCCTGGAATTTTAATGTAGGATTTACGTTGTGATTACTAAAACGTTCGATCAAATGCCTTCGCCGTCTGTTCATCCGTTGTTTCTCTGATAATGCTGAGGAAGTCTTCGTAATGGCTTACCTTCTCCGAAGCCGTTCGTTGCAAAATAGCGTATAGCTTCTCTTCACCGATTTTATTCAACAGGTCTAACATCACCAAAGCACCTTTCCAGTACATATACTGCTGTCTTTCTTGCGTATTCTCTAAGGTCCACGATTTAATGCTTCCCAAACCTTCCGTTTTTCTTCTATAATAGTTAGCTCTTGATTCTGCTCTCTTCTTACCGTATTTTTCCTGAAAGGCCATCAACATAGAAAATTCAGCCAGTCCCTCATTGAGGAAATCATGATAAGTACCAAAGATGCCGTGTATCCACCAGAAATGAGCAATTTCATGACTCAGCGTAAGAAACTGTATATTGGCGTCTCGCTGGTTGGCAAGCATCACGAAGCTTCCGTTTGAGGAGTAGCCGCCATCAGATATGCCTTCTAGATCCTGATTAGGGAAGAATATCTTCAACCGGTTGTTGTCAGTCTTAGCATCACCAAAGTTCTTTTCAAATAGTTGAAGCGAACGTTGTGCAAAGAACTGTAAGCTATCGATCAGAGAATCGTCTGGGTTCAAAACAAAAAAATCAATAGTATAATTGTCCAGGGTAGAACTTACTTGGTGAAGCTGATCAGACAGTATCAAGGTGATCCTACCGGGAGCCTCATTATCTTCCCGAATCATCCATTTTGTCTCTTCAAGTTGGTCTACCTGACCCGCTGATTCTACGGTATACTTTTCAGGGGCGGTCAGTGCTATTTCATAGGTAAGCAAAGATTCTTCCAATGAAAAAGGATACCACAGCGCGTCAACCGACAACTCTGTCCAGATGGGAGTTATGGCTCCTCGGTCTATGAATTGGTCCGCATTCAAAGTTCCCTGGTAATCAAAGTCAATATCCGTAGCCTTTCCTTTCGCTAGCGTATTGTCAAAACGAATGTGGACTTCGGTAAACTTAAAAGAAATACTCTTTGGACTGTCGGTAAACCATACTGAATCAACATCCTGCCCGGTAACTTCTATTGGTTCAAAGGCAGTATTCATCCAATAGGTTACTTCTTTGGTTTCTTTGTCTGCCACAAAACGAAGATTACAGTGGCTCTTTACCCGACCTAGAGCAGGATCAACGTCTACCGTTAGCTGGTAATGGTTGCTCAGTGATTGTGCTAGTAAACTTGTGCTCATTATTAGCGATGTGATGACTACCGAAAGATTTTTCATGCTTGGTTGGTTTTATGATGAGCTTACAGTCTATGATTGCAGTTTGTACCAATGAAGATAGCGTATTTGTACGCGTCAATTAATCTTCATTAGGGACTTCTCTTCCAAAAACCCAAGTGATACCAAAAATGAGTCCGCTGCAAAAACAGTTTTTTGGTAATTTTCTGCACGTTGGTAGTTGAAAAAATCGTGCTTTTCTCCTTCAAACAGCATCAAGTCACAGCGGCTTCCCACTTTTTCCATGACCGTGTGTATACCTCCCGATTTTCTTATCAGACTAACTGGATTAACTCAGGCGGGGATCAAAGTAAAACGGTTCGGTGTGAATAAGTTGGATGCGCTGACTGTCCGGATGCTCCGTGTTAATTACTATATTTCTCTCCGTGGGTATCACTGCGGAAGGAACGGATAATACCGGGGACAAACCATCAGTATACCAGGCTGAGCCAAGGCGTTGACAATCTTTCGTATCAGTATGCCGATTCCAGTCCGGGACTAAGTCAGCGAGTTCTATTCGCTGTTGTGACAGATCGTCCGGTATGTGGATGACCATTACTTTGAAAGCGGATGTTAAGCCTTGTCCGCGTCGATGCACTAGGTTCTCTAAACAGGCCAGTGAGCGAGAAGAAGCGGTGTAAATCACTTTTTGCCCTTCGGTATTCCACCGTCCCTCCCAACCTGAAGCGTACAAACGGTCAGCGTATTTGGCTTGAGTAACTCGGAATACTTCCATGACATCCGATTCAGACTACGTAGCCTTCCGCGATACGCATTAACTGATGTTCCACCATTGTGACCCCGGTAACCGTAGTCAGCAAATCAATAGGCGAAGTACCTTTAAACTCCCCCGCACTCATCAGTAACCAGGCTCGAAACTCGGAAGCACTGCCGAATACCTCAATGCCTAGTTCAAACAAGGTCGTCAGTTTGAGTAAGAGTTCGCTTCTTAATTTGTCCAGAGTTTTGTTTAGTTTGCGGTAATTGTCCAGGGTTTTAGGATCAATTCCCAAAAGTTGACCTGTTTCAGCTTTACTGAGGCCTGATTGCCGCAAAAACTTATCAATAACTTGGGAGTCTGCGCCCTGATTAGCTTTTTCAATAAGGGCATACGATACAATAGCATCCATAAACTTCTATTTAATTCGCCTTGTAATATACGGAATTTTTCTGCTGGTAACAGAAAAATTACGCATAATAGTATGAATCTTATTGAGTGGGGCTTGAATCATTCGTCCGTAGAAACTTGATATCTACCCCCAACCGCTCCCCCCAACTCCCCCAACTTCCTCACAACCGGTTCCAGCAAGGGAATTCCCGTCGCCCGCCGTTGCGCTTCAGTGTCCCGTTCAGGGTCGCCCGGGACCAGCACCTGTTCGTGTCCTTCGACCGTCCGCGCTTGCCGGAAAGTAGCAATCCAGCGGTCCATATACTGCTTAAACTCCTCTGCAGGGCGAAAGGCATCGATGCGCATTGCTCCCAAAATGACGTGCTCGCTGAGCAGTTACGCCCAAACCGACACTACCCAGACCTACTACGAGGAGCCATCTACCCCTGATTTTTGGGAGAAAATAACCGTAGGAGGCAATTTCAGCCTACTGTTTGGCAACCTTACCTTTGTTGACGTGTCCCCAACCGTTGGCTATCGATTTACCGACCGCTTCACTGCGGGCCCCGGTTTCACGTACCGTTATATGAAACGCCGGGGGTATGAGCCCTGGAGCCTGTACGGAGGGCGGGTGTTTGCCCGTCAGCGTTTCGGTCAGCAGTTCTTTGTGCAAACCGAACTGGAAAGCCTGAACACCCAGTACTTCACCGGCAACCTCAACGAACCGGTTCTGCGCACCTGGGTGCCCGGTTTCTTTTTGGGAGGAGGCTTGTTTCAGCCGGTAGGCCGCCGGGCAGGCGTCATCATCTCAGCGATGTACAACCTCATCTACGACGTCAACCGCTCACCCTACGCCAGTCCCTGGAATTTCAACGTGGGGTTTACGTTGTAGGGTCACTGTTTTCTTAAAAGCGTCTTCCAAGCGCTATTCCGTAGAAAGGGACGGTTTCCCCGTTGCTATATAGTTGCGCCGAAGCCCGGCCAGTTACCAAGAAGTTGTCAGTTACATTAACGGTTAAATTTATGCCTGCGGTTGCCCCAACCGAAAAGTCGTCAGTTTGACGATAATCAGTTGCTAGGGTGACTTCACCGGTAGTTTGATTAACCTGCTTGTTAATGGAAGTGTAACCAGTTTCTATCAGATATCGCAGTGAAGGGCCTACGGATAGGGAAACTGCCATTTGAGGTGTAATGGCAGGAAATATCTGATAGTCGAAATCTAAGTCTAGGGCTATCGCACTGAACTGTTGATACACTCCGCTGCCGATAACGCTCGGATCAAGTGCCTCTCCTGATTTGCCCATAGCGAACGATAGTCGGGGAGCCACGGACCATTGGTCGTTGAGAGGGTGAGTGTACTGAGTGTATAGCATCAATCCGTAGTAGTCGCCATTACCGGTAAAGGTTCTGCCAATGCCTAGCTGAACCGCGCCCTTCTGCCCGGCTAATTGCCTATTTTGATCCTGGGCTACCAAAGCGTTCCAACTGAGCAGTGACAACGTGAGGATAATCAAAAGTTTCATGTGCCGTGCTTGTCCTTAAAGCTAAAAGCCCTGCGCCAGTACTGGCCGTGAAGAATAGGTGAAAAACCCAGCCCGAGTGTTGAGTTTTTACTGATTACTGCTTTTCTAGCGTGTAACGGACGTTTGTCAATACTTCAGAATCTACCCTGTCGCGGTTTACTTCTACCTCGGCAGATATTACGATGCGAGACTTACCAGCTTGCTCAAACTTGTATACTTGATTTCTCCCTATTGCATCTAGAGGAAGTTGCTCTCTGGCATCCGCGTCTTCAAAGAGAATGTTGATGTTATCTTGAGAGAAATCAACTGAATATTGATAGCGAAAACTTTCGTCACCCACATCTTGAAGACCATATCTAACTCCATCTGCATCACCACCCACAATTTCCTTCGTAAAGGTAAGTGTAGTTTTCGAGTCAGAAATTGTCCATTTGGCACCCTGCGGATCGGTATAAGTCATTTCCATCAGTTGCCAGTTACCGTTCATATCATCTAGCCGACTAGAGATATCGCTATCACATGATACTGTAATCAATGACAGCAGAGCTATTATAAAACTTAAGTTTTTCATTCTAATCAGAGGTTTATTTTCTATCTGCAAAATAAATACCAACCTTAAATTGCTCTCTCGTTCATTCTAAATTCAAGCAGGTCATCTGAAATTGTTTCTGTGACCGGGTCTCTGTAGTCTACTAACCGACCAGGAAGCTTCTTGTCTTGAGCTTTGTAAGTCAATTCAAAAGACGTCGTGCGTTTAATCTCAGCAACACCCTCTATCTTTACACCAGCGCTTATACTAACGCCTAGCTTGGCTGTAGTTCCACTGTCATCAATCTCCCACGATTGAATAAAGTAGTTGGGACCGTGGCTAGGATTTGGACCGTCAAAATACCATCTGAACAAGTCTTGAGTGAAACTATATCCATCCTTAGCCTGATCACGACTTGGATTTTTAGTTGCCGTAAAAGCTTGAATAGCTGATGCATCAGCAGCGGAGTAAGTTACACCATCAAAACGAATTTCAGGACCACCAAAGTACCATGATTCTAAGTACCTAGGCGAATATATTCGCCACTTTTTGATATTTATTTTCAAAATTGATCTGATACTTTTCACCAAAGCCACGTAAGATATCTTCTAGTTTCTGATCGAGTCTTTGTTGCGATTGTATATCCTCATACTCGATCCACTCGTATTTGATCTTCCGCCAAAGTATCTCTATAGGATTCAGATGAGGACTGTAAGTAGGCAGGAAAAATATGTAGAGGTCTTGCTGCTTCCACGCCTGTATCTTAGCCTTAAACTTCTTGCTATGATGAATAGGTGCGTTATCTAACACCACAACGGTAGGTTGAGTAATAGTGGTAGAAAAGTCCTCCAGACAGGCAATCACTACCGCACTGGTCATACTACCTTTAAAGCCATAGCATTGCAATTGGTTGTCTGTATTCATCAAACCAAAAATCTGTGTCCCCTTTGTTTTAGCTGGGGTAATCTCAATGTACTTCCCTTTGGGTTGCCATCCATAGGGTACGTAACCTTCCAGGTTGAATCCGCTCTCATCGGCGAAACGCAAATCGATATAATCGGCCTTATATAGCTCAATAAGCTGTTTCAGCTGCGCTAACTTCTCTTCATACTCTTGCTGATTCTGCTTTTTTTTGAGACTCTTACGAAAGCGTTTCCAAGAGTAACCCAATCGCTTTAGAAAACGCCGCAGCATATGCCGAGTCACTTCAAAACCAAGCTCCTCGCTGAGTTGATGCGCCATTGCCTTCAAACTCCGAGCGTGTCTTATCGCTTTTTTTTTACCTTTTCAACCATGACCTGATCCTGAGTGGATAGCTTGGACTTTACCCCTCGGCCCGGCAGAATCATCAACCCAGCTAAACCGATAGCTTGCCAGCGATTCATCCAGGTGTAAATGGTTCGGCTACGGGTGTGGTGTAGCTTGGCAATTTGCTTAACTTGCCAGCCTTCATCACTGAGCAGTAAGGCTTGACAACGCTGACGCACATGAGATTTGTTGTGATTCTTGTAGCCCTCTTCTAGGGTTGTTCTTTCGCTTTGAGTTAATTCTACATATCGCATAAATAGATAATACAACAGTCTTCACGCAAAGTCAAGTTGTGGCGATTATTTATGCATACCTACTTATCTTCTTCAAATCCGGACATTTAAGGTAGTTGATTGATTGCATTCTTCCACTTGTTTTCGCGTTAGTATCTTTTGAACCTTTCTTACTTCCTTCAATCATGTCCATGCGTTCATTGTTGCCAATTACAATAATTGGTACGTCAGGTTCTACCTCAGCATCCATCAGATAGGCCTTTCCATTACTATCATAAGCCTTTAAAAACTTTGTCTCACCTTCAACCGCTCTTGGAAAAGATATCATCTTGCTCGTTGTATTCTGTAGCAGTTGATGGAACAAGGATACCCTCGCTATCTGCTACACTTTCGATTTGATCGGCAACAGTCAGTGATGACTCGGTGATAGCTTCATCTTCCTGACAGCTAGAGAAAGAAAGTACAGAAGCGGCTAATGCAAGAGTCCAAAGTTTACTTGTTGTTTTCATTTTTGTGATAGAATAAGATTTGTTTTTAAATTTAAGTTTTGTTGTGAATCACACCCTGTGATTTCAATAGCATCAACGGCAACTCCCCCCGGCAGATTCACATAAAATTGCACACTTTCAACTAAAAAGTAAGCCCTAAAATCCGCCCCTTCAAAGCCTGTTCAGGGGTGAAATAGGACTATATGAGGGATTTTGCTACCTTATACTGTCACAAACACCTCGAAAAAGTAAGCTCGCCAGCAAAAATTTTTTTATCTATGGATTTTATCACCGACGTCACCAAGCTGCTGCGGCATTATTCGCCCCAAACCGATGGCTCTTTTCTTCCGGAAGGCAAGCTAAGAAAGCTGTTTCACCTCATAGTCAGTGAGCAAGCCACTACCGATCGACAGGCAGTGCAGCTTCTCTACGGCCCGGGTGCCCGCCCGGAGGAAAAAAAGAATTCGAAGACCGGCTCACTAACCAACTGCTGCAGCAAACCAATGCGCCGCCCTCCGACAAGGAAACCGGGGATAGCATTCTTCACCGTAAACTGTGGTGCCGAAGGCAAATGATCCTGGCCGAACTGCTCCTGACGTACCACCTGCACCAGCACGCCGAAAAGATCCTGCTCAAGGTGAGCAAACAAGCCGAAAAGCTACTGTTTTATCATATCCTGGAAGAAAGCTGCCTGCTGCTTCGGCAAGTCAACATGCTGAAGGGGAGCCCCAAAAGCATCGCCTTTTACGATGAGAAGGTCACCGGATTGCAGCAAAAGAACCAACGGATTAGCCAAGCCAGCGGATGGTATGAACACTTGCAAGCTCGGGCCAACCGCACCATCGCTCGTTCACGGAGTTTGTCTGAACAAGCGCACCGTTGTGCCACCGCCATCACGCAGTGGCTAGAGGAGGGGTACGATCCCTTTTTAGAATTCTACTACTACCGCATTCGCACCATTGAGTACACCAGCTGCCCGGATCCCGAAGCATTGCAGGCCCTTATCAAGAAAAAAGCGGCTTTCATTAAAAAGCACCAAAGGTTCAGAAATCAGGCTCACCTGGTGGAAATTAATCTCAACCGAATCTATCTTTGCCAGGCCAAGGGTAGCCTTCGTTCGGCCCGGCGCTACGTCGAGCACGGCCTCACCTTTGACAATCTCCCCTGCAACCTATTGCTAGCCCTACAAGAAAAAGCTTTTGTCATCTACCTGAGACTGGGAGACTATCCCCGCGCCGAAGAAATTCTTGAGCAAGTCACCCGAACCCAGCAGGCCCCGCTACTTACCCCCTTCCAGGCCAGCCAGTGGTACCTAAGAGAAGCCTACCTGCGCTACGCATCGACGCACGACAGCGCAACGGAGGTTGGTAGCTTTGCGAATAGCGTGAGTCTACCTGAGTTTGACCGGCAGACGGCACCGTTAGCCGTTGATAAAAAGGGTCACCAAGTGCAAGTCCTTATTTTGAAGACCTTACTGTTATACCAAAAAAGGGAACAAGACCTAACCTATCATGCCAAAAGCTTAAGCATGTACTACCGACGCCATCTCATCAGTTTAGAGGACACCAAAACCAAACTGTTTTTCCAAATGATGATTAAGGCTGTTGTGGTGGACTTTGATGAGAAAAAAATGCTCAAACGTACGCAAAACCTAGTAGAGGAACTGGAAGCAACGTCCTATACTTTCCAAGAAAAACAGGAACTGATTCCGTACAAAAAGTTGTGGAACGCTATTAGCAGTTCAGGTAAAAATTCATGAGCGGAGTGCTTGTCTGCTGGCGATAAACGCTATCGTGATCTTAGCAAAAAGCGGATATCCACCCCCAGTTTCTCTCCCAACGCCACCAAATCGGTCACCACTGGTTCTAACAACGGCACACCTTCTTCTCGCCGCTTCGCTTCCGTCGCTCGCTCGGGATCGCCCGGAATCAGCACCCGCTGGTGTCCTTCGGCCGTTCGCGCCTGCCGAAAGGTGGTGATCCAGTGGTCCATGTGCTGCTTAAACTCCTCTGCGGGGCGAAAGGCATCGATGCGCATGGCTCCCAAGAAGTGCCCGATGCCCTGTCCTACCGGATCAGCCGGAGGGTCCAGAAAGGCCACGAACGGCGGCACCCACGGACCGTAGTTGGCCCCCGAAAACACGGCTGAGAAGATATCCACCACTGCGCCCAGACAGTAGCCCTTGTGGCTGCCGTGCTCGTAATCGCCTCCCAGCGGAAGCAAGGCCCCACCCTGGGCCACTTCCTTCGGATTGGTAGAGGCGCGGCCGTCTTTGTCCTGAATCCACCCAGTGGGGGCAGGCTGAGCCTTACGTTGCAAGATCTCCAGCTTGCCATTGGCCACCGTGGTCGTGGCCATATCGACCACCAGCGGGGGCTGCGCATCGGCCGGAATAGCCACCGCGATGGGGTTGGTGCCCAGCAGCCGGTCGATCGCAAAGGTGGGAGCCACCAGCGGACTGGCGTTGGTAAGCGCCACTCCGATCATGTCGTGGGGCAAGGCTTGCATGGCGTGGTAGCCCGCAATGCCAAAGTGGTTGGAGTTGCGCACCGCCACCCAGCCGGTGCCCGCCGTGCGCGCCTTGTTGATGGCCACTTCCATGGCCCAGGGAGCCACCACCAGACCCAGTCCGGCGTCGCCATCCACCACCGCGGTGCTGGGCGTTTCGTGCACCACCCGAATAGTCGGACGAGCATTAATGCGCTGCTTTTCCCACAGGCGCACGTAGCCCACCAGCCGGGCGATGCCGTGCGAATCAACCCCCCGCAGGTCGGCCGATGCCAGCACCTCGGCGGCCAAGGTAGCGTGTTCGGCCGAGCAGCCAATTTTGCGGAAAACTGCCGTGCTGAAGTCTTGCAGCAATTGATACGGAAAGGTAGCCATCAAGCAGCGTAAGGTTCAGGTCAAACAAGTGATGAGGAAAACGCGAAGTCTTGCGCCCCGCTCATCGCAGCGTGGTAATAAGTTCTTGCAACACGCCTTCTTTCAGGGCGTAGGCCGAAACCCGCAACGCTTTGATATTCAGCGCATCGAGCACGAACCGAATCAGCCAGGCGGCTACCACGATCATGTCGACGCGCATCTCAACCATGCCCGACATGGCCAGTCGCTCCGCCCGATTCTTCTGCATTAGTTCTTGCAAAATATCCGAGAAACTGTCTGCCGACATGGGTAGTTCGCAGGCGTCGTCCGCCACCGTGAGGTGGTGCTGGTGCGCGTGAATGTCGCAGAGCGTCTCGAAGGTGCCCGAAGCCCCCACCAGCGTGCCGGGTTGCCACTGCTGAGCAGCGGTCAGCAGATCGGCCAGCGTTTCGTGAAAGTAGGCCGTGAGTTCTTCACGATTCTCGTTGGAAATGGGATCTTGAATGTCGAACCGATCCAGCAAACGTTGGGCTCCAATCTCAAAACTTTGCCTCCAGCGAATTTGCCGGTTGCTGCTCAAAATAAACTCCACGCTGCCTCCGCCGATATCCATAACCAAGACCGGCTCTTGGCCTAACGATAATGCTTCTTGTACTCCTCCAAAGATATACTCCGCCTCCCGGTTGCCGTCGATGACGTCTACGGCAATGCCGGTTTCTTCCCGGATGCGCTGCACCAGGGCTGCCCCGTTGCGCGCGTTGCGAAACGCACTCGTGGCGGTGGCCCGCACGTGCTCAATGTTCCGCGCTTTGATGATGTCCGCAAACTGCTGTAGGGCCTCTAGCGCCCGCTGCTGCCCTTCTTCGGTAATTAACCCCTGGTTGATGCCCCCCTTGCCAATCATCACCGGAATTCGCAAGCGTTCGGCAATCCGGTAGGAGCCGCCCGCCCCCACTTCGGCAATCAGAATATGAAAAGTATTGGTTCCTAGGTCAATGACCGCTACGGTATCTGGCTGCATGCGTTTGTCGGGCTGGGTTAAACCAAGAATCTTCAGGCTAGGCTTCTTGATTCAGGCCGCAAAGAAGAAGGAATTCCCCCAAAATTCCTACTATATTTGGTCAACCTAACCTTTTGGCCCAATGAGCAAATCACCAAATCCAACCTCCCCCCCGGACCAGAGAAGCACCTGGCAGGACAAAGACACCGCGGCTGAGCAGGGCGGCGGGGCGGCCCGCGTGCGGGCGCAGCACGACAAGGGAAAGCTGACCGCCCGCGAACGGCTAGCGCTGCTGCTGGACCCCGGCAGCTTCGAGGAAATCGGAAAACTAGTGGAACACCGCAGTCACGAGTTCGGACTGGAGAAGCAACGCTTTCTGGGCGATGGCGTGGTGACGGGCTACGGAACCATTGCCGGTCGGCTGGTCTACGTCTACGCCCAAGACTTCACGGTGTTCGGCGGCTCCCTGTCGGAGGCGCACGCCGAAAAAATTGTGCGCATCATGGACCTGGCCATGAACAACGGCGCGCCCATTATCGGGCTCAACGATTCGGGCGGAGCGCGTATTCAGGAAGGAGTGGTATCGTTGGGAGGCTACGCCGATATTTTCTACCGCAATACGTTGGCCTCGGGAGTGGTGCCCCAACTCTCGCTGGTGATGGGCCCCTGCGCCGGGGGGGCGGTCTACTCGCCCGCCATCACCGACTTCATCTTTATGGTGGAGAACACGTCGTACATGTTCGTCACTGGTCCCAATGTGGTGAAAACGGTGACCCAGGAAGACGTGACCGCCGAGGAGCTGGGCGGGGCGGTGGCGCACAGCACCAAGAGTGGCATCACCCACTTCACGTCGCCCAACGAACTGCACTGCATTCAGTCGGTGCAGCGCCTGCTTAGCTATCTGCCGCAGAACTGCGAGGAAGACGCGCCTACTCTGGAATACGCGCCCCCCGCCTCGGAAGAGCGTCCGGCGCTGGCCAACATTGTTCCCAGTAACCCCAACCAGCCCTACGACATGCGGGAGGTGGTGGTGGGTATTGTGGATTCCGATTCTTTTCTGGAGGTGCACCGCGCCTTTGCCGAAAACATCATTGTGGGCTTTGCCCGCCTAGCCGGACGCAGTATTGGCATCGTCGGCAACCAACCGGCGGCTTTGGCCGGCGTGCTCGACATCAATGCCAGCGTGAAGGGGGCCCGCTTCGTGCGCTTCTGCGATGCGTTTAACGTTCCGCTGCTGGTGCTGGAGGACGTGCCCGGCTTTTTGCCCGGCACCGACCAGGAGTGGAACGCCATTATCACCAATGGGGCCAAGCTGCTCTACGCCTTTAGCGAAGCCACCGTGCCGCGCATCACGGTGATCACGCGTAAGGCCTACGGCGGCGCCTACGACGTGATGAACTCCAAGCACATCGGAGCCGATATGAACTATGCCTGGCCCACGGCCGAGATTGCCGTGATGGGTCCCAAGGGCGCTGCCGAGATTATTTTTCGCCGGGAAATCGCTGAGGCGGACGATCCGGAGGCGAAGCTTCAGGAGAAAGTGGACGAGTACACAACTACCTTCGCGAATCCTTACCGAGCCGCCAGTCGGGGCTACGTGGACGCGGTGATTTTACCCGAACAGACCCGGGCTACCCTAGTGCGATCGTTTGGTATGCTGGAGAACAAAGCCGCTACCTTGCCCAGGAAGAAGCACGGGAACATTCCCCTATAAATGTGGCAGCATAATTGAAAGCTCGTATGCAGTATCCACGCTAAAAACAAACACAACCATGAAAACCATCGTAGCTGCTTTTCTTTTAGGAGCACCCTTCGCACTAATCGGTTGCCAAACAACCCCTCCGGTCTTTTTCTTCGATGCCAATCCGTCGGTTCATTCGTACCAAGAATCGTTTAGCGAACCCCTCACTATTGTACTGGGATCTGGTATTATGGATAACTTCGTAATTGGCGACGAGCAACGTATGGAAGTGCATCAGTTTCGAGAATCCCTGCGTATCACGCTTTATTATATGTTTAAGGACAGCTTTACCGAAGTGCAGTTTGCGGACGAAGTAAGCCCTGTTGGATTCACGCTTCATTTGTATCGCTTACGTCCCGCTTTTAAGGTAGTATCAAGTTCTACCAGTGTGGTCGGTACGGGCGATGTGGTGGTGTCTATTCCCAACACGCGGGTGGCAGCTAGCTTTCAATACGATGGCGCTATCTACCGAGAGGGCAAAAAGAAGGTCATTTTGGATGATGAGGTAACCAGCCTAAGAACAACCGACAACCAGAAGCAAAGACCAGAAGTGTTCCGCGACGCAACCCGAGAGCTTTGCGAAGTTCTCTATAAAGAAGTGTTGAAAACCAACTTGCAGGTAAGACAGTAATTGACTATTATTAACAAATAATGTAATATTTTATGTAAAAAAATAAATTATACTTATATTCGTCTCTTATAATACTAAGGTTTAAGTTTTTATTATTTATGAGACGAACTTTTTACCCAACGCCCCCCCTGCGGGAAGATCAACCTTCCCTTCGCCCGTCTTGGGCATTTCAGCGCAGCACCTACGTGGTAATCATCGCGGTTTTTTTATTCTGTCTGCTGTATCTACTGCTGCTCGCCTTATCTGCCGGTTTGTTAGCGGGAAGCGTATACGGTGCCGTTGCCCTGCTTACCTTTGCGGTTAACATCTATACCATCATCATTGCGGTGGGCTTGGTCGGTTTGGGCATAATGTTTTTCGCTTTTTTTGTAAAATTTGTCTTTGCGGTTAACCAAAGTCACAATCCACGTCGCCTTGAGGTCACCGCCGAAGATCAGCCACGGCTTCACGAATTCATCAGACAGCTTGCCCACGCCACGCAGGCCCCAATGCCTCAGAAAATCTTTCTGGTGCCCGATGTGAACGCCGCCGTGTTCTACCATTCCAGCTTTTGGAGTATGTTTTTGCCCGTCCGAAAAAATCTGGAAATAGGCCTGGGCTTAGTAAATTCTTTGACCATCGGAGAGTTCAAGGCGGTGCTAGCCCACGAGTTTGGTCACTTCTCGCAGCACAGCATGAAACTAGGCAGCTACGTATACACCGTCAACCGCGTGCTCTATAACTTGGTCTACGAATACGACCGTTGGGACCAGTGGCTAGACGAGTGGGCCGCCGCGGGGAGTGGATTCAGTTTTTTTGCCATCATCACGCGCAGCTTGGTGAACGGGGTGCGCCACGTGCTGCGTGCCGCTTACGAACAGATTAACCGGCAGTACGCCAGCTTATCGCGTCAGATGGAGTACCATGCCGATTTGGTGGCTACCAGCGTAGCGGGACACGCGCCCATGATTTCTGCGCTGCGAAGGGTAGAACTGAGTGCGCACGCCTACGAAGAATGCACGCACTTTCTGAACCACCTGGCCGAGCAGGGCAAAAGATCGGAAGACCTTTACGCTAATCACCGCACCATGTTGGCCCGGCTAGCGGAGCACTACGCGCTAAAGTTAGAACATGGGCTTCCCCTCATTCCCGACGGAGCACTCACTAAAAATCTGGCTAAGTCACGGATTTCTCTAAAAGATCAGTGGGCCTCGCACCCCGCTCGCCGGGAGCGCGAACGCAATATGCTCTCTCATCCCGTAGCGGTAGACGCGCATCCGCAATCAGCCTGGAAGTTGTTTAAAAACTCGGCTGCCTTGTGCCGGGAAGTTACCGAACGGCTCTACGACATCGCGCTGCCCAACCAATCTTTCGAGCTACTTTCTCCCAAAGAGTTTACCCAGCACGTGACCCACGAAGAAGAAAAGTACCGCATTGCGCCTAGCTACGGTGGTTTCTACGACGGAAGGTTACTACTGGTCACCGACCCGTCGGCCCTGGTAGCCACCGACCACCCCGGTGAGCTCACCTTCGAGACAGTGTACAGTGAGGAGCACCGCCGGAAAATAACCAGCTTCTTCACCAATCAGAATGATTTTGAAACGCTCAAGCAGATTCAAGCAGGAATAATTGCCGTTAGTCACTTTGAATTCGACGGCAGAAAGTATCGCAAAAGAGAAGTCGGCAAACTGCTGCGGCTGCTCAACAGTGAGCTAGCCCGCCAGCAACGATGGCTTGCCGAACTAGACCAGCAGGCGTTCCAATTACACTACCAGGAAGCCCGGCACGCTGGCGTAGCGTCCGAGTACGTGGCGCGCTACCAGAAGCTGATCAGATTGCAGGAGACGCATCACCACCTCACTGAAAGTCAACACCAAATCGATTACTGGCAAAATCAAATGGGCACGAAGACCCACTGGAGCGAGGAGGAAGCGAGAGAACTTACCAGAGAACTATCTAATGTGGAAGTGAAGCTCAAGAGTCATTTGCGCGCGAGTGAAACAATGGAACACTCCGTGCCTTTACTCACTGAAACAACTCAGAAAATCTTAACCCCGTACTTAAACGGCGATCAAGCTTATTTTCTAAAGGTAGCAACGTTCGATGAAGAAGGCTTCGCCCGCTTCACCAGTCTGGTGCTCAACATTAAGCATGCCACTTCCCTAGCGTACCGGCAGGCGCTCAAGTCGCTCACCGACTACCAAATGGGGCTGCAAGAAGCAGTAACCCAAACCTCAACGGTTAAGCATTTTCAAACAAGGTAAACTTATCCTGATAATCTGGCACCCGCACGTTGTCCCACTTCAGTTCGTCCTGGAGCATTTGCTGCATAGCGGTGGCACTTTCCAGTTCACCGTGCACAATGAAAGTCTGCTGCGGCGGACGGTTGAGCGTATCAGCCCAGTCGCGCAGCTCCGAACGGTCGGCGTGCGCCGACAGGCCCGACACCTGGGCCACCTGGCAGCGCAGCGAAAAGTCTTTGCCGAACATGCGAATGGTTTCTTCTTTTTCCAGAATAGACCGGCCGCGCGTTCCCTGAGCCTGATAGCCCACGAACAGCACCGTGTCCTGCTCACGCCCCAGGCGCTGCGCCAGGTGGTGCACAATGCGCCCCCCGGTGCACATGCCGCTCGACGAAATAATGATGGCGTTTTTCTGTAGGTCGTTGATACTTTTGGAAGCTTCTACGCTGCGGTAGTAGTTAAAGAACTCGTAGTCGAACAGCGATTCGGTGTACTGCAGGTCCTGGTCGCGCAGTTTGTGGTACGAAAACCGACGTTTGTACAGCTGCGTCACGTTAATCGCCATCGGACTGTCCAGGTAGACCGGCACTTTAGGAATCTCGCCACTTTCCATCTGGGTTTTCAGGTAGTACATCACCGTTTGGGTGCGTCCTACCGCAAAGGAGGGAATCAGCACGCAACCGCCGCGTTTCAGCCCCGCGTTCACGGCGGCCGCAAACTCACCGGCCGGATCGCGGGCATCATTCTCTCGGTCGCCGTAGGTCGATTCAATGAGCAGCACGTCGGTGTAGAGCATCGCGGTGGGCGAACGCAGCACCGGTTGATCATAGCGGCCCACATCGCCCGAGAACACCGTGGTCTTCCGCAAACCTTCGCGGCGCACGTTCATTTCTACCCATGAAGAACCCAGAATGTGACCCGCATCGTGGAACTTGATGGTCACGCCCGATCTTAGCGGAATGTCTTCGTCATATTCAAACTCTTTCAGGAGGGGAAAGGCTTTCTCAGCATCTTCGGTGGTGTAGAGCGGCCGGGCCGGCTTGTGCTTCGAGTAGCCCTTCCGGTTGGCGTACCGGGCTTCTTCTTCCTGGATTTTGGCCGAATCGAGCAGCATAATGCGCACCAGGTCGGCCGTGGCTGCGGTGCAGTAGATGGGTTTGCTAAAGCCCTGTTGCACCAGCCGGGGCAGGTAGCCCACGTGGTCGATGTGGGCGTGGGTGAGAATGAGGGCATCGAGTTTGGCCGGGGCAATGGTGAAGTTGTCCCAGTTGCGTTCCCGGAGTTTCTTCGGACCCTGAAAAAGGCCGCAGTCGACCAGTACCTGAAAATTGTCGAAGTCAAGTAAGTATTTGGAACCGGTTACTGTTTGGGCGGCTCCTAAAAACTGAATAGTTACGTTCATCGCGAAGAGATTATGAAAGATTATCGCGACTCAATATACGGTTTTTTGCCAACCGAAAGCTTACCAATCGCTTTTGTCGGGCGAGGTGGTGCTGAGCGAACCGTAGGACTGCATAAATTCCCGGAAAGCCTCAAACCGGGCTTCGAGGGTCTGATGAACACGCTGCTTCTCCTTGTCCGAAAAGCTGGCAACCGCCTGCTCCCAAGCCACGGGCGAGCGGCGGCTGGGCACGTAGCGGCTGTAGCGGTCGCGCCGGTATTCCTGAAAGAAAGCGCTGTCGGCGGTGTAGCGGTACTTGCCTTCTTTGAGGTCGATGGTGGTGCGGTAGGTGATTTGACCCAGTGGGTGCTTCACTGCCTTGCGGTTGTAGAGCAAGAATTCGTCGGTGAAGGTAAACTGCGTGGAATCGGCGTTGGCTTGCCACTGCTCCCGTTGTTTCTTGGGTTTCTCTTCGTCCAGGGCAACCAGATACTGCTTCATAGCGCTACGCAATTGCTCCACCGACTGAGCCGGAGAGGTAACCACTTCTTGGTAGAGCGGACTAAGCACCGTAGCCCCGACCAGACCAACGAGCAGTACCGAGACAAAGAACCAGCGAATCATAAGCAACAAATAAGGAAGTAGGGTTAGATTAAAAAAAGCCGCCGGGGTTGGTTGCCGACGGCTCTTTGTTGTAAATAAAGATCAAACCAACTTCTAGAACGAGTAGACCGCCGCCAGCAGGAAGGAAGCCAGCGAACTTTGGAGTGTCTCATCAAGGTCGCGGTTTTCAAAAGAATCTTCCGAAGCAGCGTCTATTCTAAACTCAGGAATCAAAGTTAGACCACCGCCAACGTTAATGTTGGCCGACAAGGTGAGGTCAATGATACTGCCGGTGCCGTCGTCACCCACATTGATCGCTCCTATGCTTTCGTCGGTGCCGCCACCAAATTCGCCAAAGTATTCGCCTCGCAAACCCAAACCGAACGTTTCGGAAGGAGACACCTGCAAGTAAAGCGCCGCCCCGTAGAAACCGATATTATCTTCCAGTGCCAGATTGTTATCGTCTACCAAATCGCCCGGATTGGTGGTGTTGATGGTGGTGTTCAATCCCAGAAAAAACGTTTCGCTCAGATCAAAACCCGCGGTTAGGTCGGCCTGAAAGGTGGTTCCCCTGGCCCCGCCAAAAACTGATCTATTGGAGTTAGGATCGAAGTTGCCGTCTTGATCGCCATACAACAAATTAAGATACACACTTGCGGCATCCGATGAGTAACCCAGTTGCCCACCCAGCGAATACGATCCTGAGGGATTGAATTCGGTAAAGTCCGTAGGATTCATTACTGCGAGCATAAGCGAAAATTCATCCGATAGGGCAAAATCAGCTCTCAGCCCCGTGTGCGAGAACGGACCGTAGGAGAACATGTACGAGGTGGAATAATTAAAGTTAGCCGTCGGCGAGATCACTTCGTAGCCCAGAAAGGTATTGAAGTTCCCCAGGGTTAGGGTCACCGCATCGCTTACTTTCCAGTAAGTATACAACTGATTGATGATATTGGCCGTACCTGCCCCCTCGTTGTAGTAAGGAGATTGAAACACTGCATCTGAACCACGAGGACCAAAGACTAAGTCAGCGACAAAACCAACCTTCTCGCCTTCATACCCAGCAATCAAGTTGACCATCCCTAGCGCAAAGCCCGGCAAGTTGGCAAACGACGTTCCGGGGGCACGAATGTCGCCGTCTTCCGTCCGGTTGGATGAGTTAAGATTATACCGAAAATACGTATCCACCGAGCCGGACAAAGTAACCGGGGTGGTTTCTTCTATGACCAGCAGATCAACGTCGACTTCTTGAGCAGACAGACCAACGATGCTGAGGAAGAAAGCAGATAAGGAGTAAAGTAATTTTCTCATGTGCATAAGGGGGTTAGGTTAGAATAGTAGAACGGGTATAGCTAAGAGGTAGCTGTAAAATTAGGCAACCGGCGCGCTTTGCCCAATATTATTTTACCTTTCGGCTAAACCGTGAATAAAACGTGATTTTAAGACACTTGCAAATGAATTTTGCAATTCATACCCCTATTTGGCTATTTTTCTTCCTGTTAAACGCCGCATCTGGTAGATGTAATTCAATGAATAGCCACAAATGCTAAAGATATTGTATTTGCCTAACTTAAGCGAGAGATCAAATTACCAAGAGTGTATTTCTTGGCGCTTGGGCGGGTTGCCCGAAAGAAAATGCAGTAACAATGCGTAAGGGCAATCGATTCCGTTTAAATGAATCAAGGGTTTGTAATCCTAAATCTAATCGTCATTCCGGAATTTTGCGCAGCGCAGCGTAGCGAAATGTCCGGAATCCCCCTTATCTCAGCGATGATTCTCTTCTCTGCGCCAGGGAGATTCCGGGTCTACACTTTGCTTCGCCTGGTATGACAATGATAGTAAACAGGACGAACAAAACAGATAATAGAAAGTACCGCGCTTACCGCTTCTGCGAGGCCACTAGCTTGAGCTCTTCCACCCGGTTGCGCTCGGTTTGCAACTCGCGGCGCAGCTTGCGCTCTTTTTCTAAAGACTTTTTACGAAAGTCTTCCAACTCGCGCTGAATGGCCCGCAGGTTGTACTGCGTCCGGGAAGTAACCATTCTACTGTTGCGGTATTGGTAGAGCGCCCCCAGTAGCAACAACGTCAACACCGAAGCCGTGATCCAGAAGAAACTCAGGAAGCTGTTCTTCAGAATGTCAATGCCCATCACGCTGATGTGGGTGCTGGCGTGCTCACTTTCTTCCACCATCTCCCGCTGCGATTCCAAGCGGGCATTGAGCGTGTCAATCTCTGCTTTTCGCGCGTTAATGTTGTTCTTGGTGAGGGCTAACTGTTGGTGCACCTGCGATAGCGAATCCCGTACGTTGGTCCAAAAGCGGTTCAAGTCATTGATACGAACGATCTTCTTGTTTTCATAGGTATTTGACTCTTCCTTCAAATAGTCAAACTGCTCGCGAAGGGTGGAAGGGGCTTGGGTAGTTGGGCTTTGCGCAACAGCACCCTGGGGCGAAAGTCCCTGAAGACTTACACTGAGTGCGCTGATCGCTAGCAAACGTAGAATAATGGTTTTCATGCGGAGGCGTCGTATGATCGCGTGATACAAGGTGAATCGATCCCGATAAAATACCAATCGAAACCGACTACAAAGGTAACAATCTTCTCCTTTATCCGAAACATCCAAATAGAATCCTTACCTCGAACCGTATTTGGTTATCGCAGCCCCCACTCCGGCGGCCACCGCCACCACTCCGGCCAGCGTAAGCCACTGATGCGTCACTCCCCAGAACTGCGGGCTAAAGTCCCACGACTGCGCCTCAAAGGTGCCATGCGCCCCGTGATCGCCGGGCACCGGTTCCCACAGATTATTGGTGCGATCCGGGTCCTCGGGCTGGTCGGTTTGCTGGCCCTTATAACCAATTTTTGCTAAGTAGCGGTCCAGTAAGCCCGGAATCACCTTATTGCCCACAATGGTCTGCCAGGTGGGGTAGCCCACGTACACCTCACGCTTACGGTGCAGTGCGGCGTAGGCCACTGCCCGCGCCGCGATCTCGGGCTGAAAGATGGTGCCCATCGGACGGGGCTTATTGGGCAACCGGCTCTTCACCCAGCCAAACTGGGGGGTGTTCATCGCCGGAAGCTGCACCATGCCCAGGTGCACGTTGCTCTTGTCGTGCAGCAACTCAGTGCGGGCCGACTCAAAAAAGCCCTGGATGCCGTGCTTCGCTCCACAATAAGCTGACTGCAACGGAATGCCCCGGTAGGCCAGGGCCGAGCCGACCAGGATAATGGTGCCGTGGTCGCGGGGCAGCATCCGCTTCATTGCCGCCATCGTGCCGTACACCTGACCCAGATAAGTAACCTCAGTAACGCGCTTAAATTCTTCGGGCGTGACTTCCCTAAGGGGTGAGAATACGCTGTTCATGGCGTTGTTCACCCAGATGTCGATCGGCCCCCAAGTGTCTTCTACCCGCTGCGCCGCCTGCTCCACCTGCTCGGCCTGCCCCACGTCGGTCGGAATCGTCAGCGCTTCGCCGCCCAGCGCTTCCACCTCCTGCCGGGCTGCTTCCAGCCCGTCTTGACCACGGGCCAGCAGGGCCACCTTGGCTCCGTAGCGCCCGAACTCCCGAGCGATAGAGCGCCCCAGACCGGCCGACGCCCCCGTCACGACCACCACCCGGCCCAGAAACTGCTTATCTTTCATAGTCGATTTCCAATTATAAGCTTCTATATATCGAACACCGAATAAAGAATGCTGAATGTTGAAGTAAAAATGCTAAACAATCCACTTCGACATTCATCATTCCTTGTTCATCATTCGATATTCGCAACTGTTTCGGTTGATACGCTGATTGGCAAAAACAACAAGCCTCAAGAAATAGAAGTTAAAAGTGAAACAAGCCTTACCCCCGGAAACCTTGAAGCAAAAAATAACCCGGCCCACCGATCAATACAAAGGAAACGCACTATCGGGCGTGGCCCTGAAGCCGTGTTTTTGCACCGCGGCCAGCACCTCCTCGGTCTGCACCGTTCCGTCGGTGTGCACAATAATCTCATGGGGCACCACCCCATCGTCAAACAATACGTCTTTGATCCCTGCAATCTCCATGACGCTCTCTTGCACGTCGGAGAAGGCGAACTCGTCTTCGATGTTCACCGTAAACACTTTGCCGTGGTTGGCTGGGATCGTCTTTTCATCGATAGCATCCATAGTACACGTTTTCTTAACCTAACGGCCTCGGTGCAAAGGTGTTTTGATTTTTGCGGATTTGTGCAGTCCAAGGCCCGCCCCAAACCGTCATTCCGGAGCGAGCGCAGCGTAGCGCCGGAATCTCCCCAATGCGAAGACGGGCGACGCGCACGGTTGAAGCGGGGGCTTCGTACCTCTATGAAGGGGATTCCGGACAATCTGCTTCGTTTCTCCGGGCGCCGGGCGCTGCGCAAATTTCCGGAATGACGATTAGGATGGAAGTAACTACCCACCGCTAGCGCCGGGCTTCCGGTCGGGGGCGCCTAGCCCGGTGGCTCAGGTAAGCCGGGTTTCCAACCCAACCCGCGAAGGCGCTGATGGGAGAAACTACCCCTTCATGCCCAGCGCTTTCATGTCAGGTTCCCAGCCCGAGGCGTACTCGCGTCCCCACAGCTTCTCCGCTTCCTTGTCGTCTTTGATGTGGCCGTTGGTGGGGTTGGTGGTGAGGGCCCGCTTGGTCTTCTGGGCAATGTTGCCCAGGTGACACAGCAGCACGCTCTTGTGGCCCTCACTGATGGGCGAGTGCAGCGTAGCATCGTCCACAATGCCCGCCCGAAAGTTGTCGATGTGCGCGCGCGTCATGCTGTCGCCGCCCCGGGTGTCCATGGTGGCGGCTTGTTCGTCGGCCCGCTTTTCTTTGATCAACTTATTCTGCCGGTCGTAGACTTCGTAGCCGTTTCGGTCCAGAATCACGGTGCCTTCGCTGCCGTAGATGGCCGAACCGCGCCCTCGACCCTCCACCGGCCGACCGTTGCAGCTGCGGCCCTCCCAGGTGATGGTCTTGGCATCGTCAAAGTCGAAGCTGGTCACCTGCGTGTCGTAAAACTCCCAGTCGTCGTCATAATGGTAGCGGCCGCCCTGAGAACTCACCAGCGTGGGGTAGTCCACGCCCAGCGCCCACCGGCAGACGTCGATCTCGTGCGTGCCATTATTGCAAATTTCGCCCGTACCCCAGTTTTCAAACCAGTGCCAATTATAATGGATCAGATTGTCCTGATAGGGGCGGCGGGGGGCCGGACCCTGCCAAAGTTCGTAGTCTAGTCCGGCGGGTACGGCGGTCTGTTTCCCGGTGCCGATGCTATCGCGGGTGTTGGCGTACCAGGCCTTGCCGAAGTACGGAGTGCCGATCAGGCCGTCGCGAATCTCTTGAACAATCTGGATCGAGTCGGGCGCCGAGCGCTGTTGATTGCCCATCTGCACCACCTTGTCGTATTTCTTAAGGGCTTCCAACAGCATCTCTCCCTCTTGGGCGTTGTGGCCGCAGGGCTTTTCTACGTACACGTGCTTGCCCGCGTCCAGGGCCATCAGGGTGGCCGGGGTGTGCCAGTGGTCGGGTGCCGCGATCACCAGGGCGTCCACGTCCTTATCTTCCAGGGCGGTGCGGAAGTCCTTCACGCCCTTCGCTTTGCGCTGCTGGCTGCCCGCCGCCGTAACTTTCTCTAGGCCCTTGCTAATGGCTGCATCGTCCACGTCGCAGATGTAGGCGATCTCCATGCCGTCGATCTTGAGGATCTCGTCGGTGAGGTTGCCCCCCCGACCGTTGAGGCCCATCACGGCCACCACAATTTTGTTGTTGGGAGCGCCCTGTCCGAACAAGGGAGTGGCGCTGCTCCACAGGCCGAGGCCCAGGCCCGCCGCACCGGAGGATTTGATAAATTTACGTCGATCTAGGGGTTTTTGGTTATGATTCATGGGTAGGGTAGGGGATTAAAAAGTGAGTAGGTGGCCAAAATGTACGGAAAATCTTGCAAAATACCGCGTTGGCTGGGGAGAGAATGTTGGTTTTTCTCAGCATTTAGCCGTGATCTCACGAATTGGTACTCAAGTACCTTCGGCAACGTTTTGATCAGCGTGGGGATCATTGGTGGGCAGCATCTTTGCTTATGGTTGGGAAACCACCGGCGGACGGTCCGCCCCAACGATAAGCACGATGCGTAGCAAATTGTCCCGCACTCTTCTTCGTCCTCCCGGTTTGCCCCTATCGCCCGGCTGCGCCCGGCCTGCCGATTGGCTACCCGCTGCGCCCCATCTCCGCTAGCCCTGCCCTCTTTCCTGTTTGTTGCCCTGAAGTTCGCCCAAGCCCGGCCGGTTTTCCCGTCGGGTTTTTTGCTGGATTTTGCCCAAAATTCTCCGCAGAAATTCAAAAAACGCAGCGGAGAACTTATTTTTTTCTCCGCAGAAGTTGTGCAGGTGCTCCGTAGCACTTCGAAAACGCCCCGCAGAAGTCCCAAAGGTGGCCCGTAGCGCTTGTTTTGAGGGTGCAGGTCGTTCGTCGCGCTTTCTTCCTATACTTGCACCGTTAGGGTCGGAGAAGGGGGGTAGGAAGGGCCTGCAAGTGGCGCTGGGTCCGCTTTGAGAGACCCAGCGGGTGCTGTAGGTGGAGAGAGGTGTAGTACGACGGGCGAGAAGAATTCTCTGAACATCACCGAAGCCTACGGGGGCACCGGAACGGTCTTTCTGCGTCGGGCAGCAATGCGCAATGTTGAATATCGAACAAGGAACCCCGAATGATGAAGTGTCAGAAGGGAGGACCAAAAAACTAATGTCATTCAGGAAGAACCCTGCCGCTGAAGAGAAGAAGAAACCCAAGCCGATGAAGCCTCTCAAGAGATCACCGGCCCACCCCCGCCGTGCCTTTAAACCCTACCGTAGCAAAGCATCTCCCGGATAACAAGACGGTATCTCTACCCAGAGCCCCGGGGTTCACCGGAGCAGGACCCTCGGGCGGGGCAGCGACGTGAACGGCATCAAACCCACCAAGTCCCCTGGTTGACTTCCTTGGTCTCGGCGGGTCACCGGAACGGGAACCGCCGACATACAGCGACGAAAACCCCAGGGCCCGCCCCGCCCTGGCTACCCAGTACCCCCTCATTCCGCCAACCTTTGCGCAACCCGCTAGTTTGCTTACTTTTGCCCACCAAAAAGCAATTCACCGAATGATCGTATACACCCTGCCCATCATTGCCGCCCTCACCGGGTGGATCACCAACTACGTGGCCGTTAAGATGCTGTTCCATCCCCGCAATCCGACCAAGATTCTGTTCTTTACTGTGCAGGGTATCTTTCCCAAGCGCCAGAAACACTTGGCCGAGAAACTGGGCAAGATCGTGGCCGACGAACTCTTTTCGTTTGATGACCTGAAAGGGGCACTCATCAACCCCCAGAACTTAGAAGAAGTGCACCGGATCATTGACGAAAAGCTCGACGATTTCCTGGAGAACCGCATCATGGAAAGCATGCCGATGCTCTACGTGTTTATGAGCGACGAGATGCGCGTGAAGATCAAAGCCACGCTGCAGGACGAGCTCCAGCGCATGCTGCCCGCCCTGATCGAGCGCTTCGCCGCCCGCATCGAAGCGCAGGTGGACGTGGAGAAGACGGTTTACGAGAAGGTGGTTAACTTCTCTACGGATAAACTCGAAGGCATTCTGTACTCGATCATGAGCAAGGAGTTTCGCTTTATCGAGCTGTTGGGGGGCGTGCTCGGCTTCCTGATTGGCCTCATCCAGGTGGCGCTATTGCAGTTGCAGTAGGGGATTTGTAGGACGGGTTAGGGGTTTGGGTGTTGGGTTTTTGGGGATGGGTAGGGGGGGCTGGATAACTTTCTGAGTAGGCGAGGAGGCAGGTGACCGGATGCCGGATGGTGGGCGTTTGCTCGAGCGCTAGCATCACTTTATTTCTTCTCCCTTATCATCCAGCAGGGACTTGGTTGCAGCTTGGATCAAGAAAGCGGCTGAGGCCAAAAGCTTTCTTGGCGGCTGATGGGGTCAGTTCGCTCCCCTTTGCCGCTTACGCAGCAAGGTTCCTATTGAGTGGCCAGTGGTTTGGTAGGTATCAGTGGTAGTATATCCGCTGTCCGAAGGGAATTCCAAACATTTTGCTGCGCTGCGCTGCGTAAAATTCCGGAATGACGTTTGAGGTTGGCCCTAATCTATCATCCACTATCCAGCCACCAGCATCCTAACCCGCCCCGCAAGTCTCCCCATCACTCCATCACCAACAACACCTTTCCGTCGCGGCCCGGGGAGTCGGCGTGGGTGACGGCTTTCACCACGTCGCGCAGGGGGTAGGTGGCTTCTACGTTGGTTTTTAGCTGCTGTTGGGTGAGCATGCCGAGCACCTTCTGAGAGATGCGCTGCTTGTCGGCCGACGACAGGGCCGGAAACCAGGTGGTGAGCCAGAAGCTGCGCACGCTAAGCTCTTTGAAGATGAGCGTGCCGCTGTTGAGCGCCAGGGGCTGCAAACTCAGGGCCCCGAAGACCATCAGAGTGCCGCGTCGGGCCAAACACTCCAGCGCCCGGCCGCCCAACTCTCCGGCCACCGCATCGAAGACGTAGTGCACGCCCTTCCGGTCGGTGAGTTCTCGCACGCGCTTCACCAAGTCTTCCGTTTCAGTGTTGATTACCGCGGTAGCCCCTAGTTTCTTCAGCGCGGCCACCTGCTCATCGCGGCGCACGGTGCAGATCACGCGGATGCCGCGCTGCTGGCACAACTGAACGACGAACTGCCCGAAGGCCGACCCTCCGGCGGTGATCATCAACCACTGCCCGGCCTCCAGCCCTGCCACTTCGAGCATCCCGAAAGCGGTGTAGGGGTTCACGAACGCCTGGCAGGCCACGGTGTCGGGCATGGCATCGGGAGCAGGCAAGACGGTGTCGGCCGGGATCACTACATACTCCTGCCACACTCCGACGGCCGTGAAGATTACCCGCTGGCCGGTGGACAATTCCACTCCTTCGCCGCAGGCGTCGACCGTGCCGCAGGCCTCAAAGCCGCCCGTGGCGGGCAACTCGGGCCGAATGCCGTACAGGCCCCGGATAAACATCACGTCGGAGGGGTTGATGTTGCAGGCGGTGACGCGCACCCGCACCTGGCCCGGCCCGGGTTCGGGCATGGGTATATCTTGAATCTTCAGCACGTCGGACGGTGAGCCGGTGGTGGCAAATTGGGCACTCTTCATGGTGGATAGGTTTTGATAGATAGGTTTGCTACCTTCCCTTCTCAGGAGAAATAGCCTACTATGAACATACAGGACCAACTTAATCTGCGGGGAAAGGTTGCCATTGTGACCGGCGCCAGCCAGGGCATTGGGCGGGCCATCGCTCAGGCGCTGGCGCAACAGGGCGCTTCGGTGGTCATCGCCAGCCGCAAGCAACCCGCCGTCGATGCCGTGGCCACGCAGATTACCGAAGCCGGGGGCGAAGCAGTGGGCATCGCCGCCCACGTGGGCGATCCCGACCAGATAGAGCACTTAGTACGGCAGACCCAACAGCATTATGGCGGGGTGGACATTGTGGTGAACAACGCCGCCACCAACCCGGTGTTTGGCCCCGTGGTGGATACCGACGATGCGGTGTTCGCTAAGATTATGCAGGTGAACGTGAATGGTCCTCTGGCGCTGGCTAAGCGCGCGTACCCCCTGATGCGGGAGCGGGGCGGCGGCTCGGTAATCAACATCAGCAGCGTGGAGGGCCTCACGCCGGGCGCAGGGCTGGGACTGTACAGCGTGAGCAAGTCGGCCCTGATTGCCCTGACCAAGGTGCTGGCCCGCGAGTGGGGTAGCGACCGGGTGCGGGCCAACGTGATTTGCCCCGGGCTGGTGAACACCAAGTTCAGCCAGGCGTTGATCAGCAATGAGCGCATCCTGAAGCAGGTGCTCGCCCGGCAGGCCCTGCCCCAGATCGCCGAACCCGACGACATCGCGGGCTTGGCCCTGTTCCTCGCCTCCGACGCCTCCTCCTTCTGCACCGGGGGAGTGTACGTGGCGGATGGGGGGTATACGGTGTGATGGGCAGGGTAAGCTAGGGTTTTAGAGGTTGGGGATTGGATGGTGGATGTTAGATGACTTGCGGGGCGGGTTAGGGGGATTGGGTATTAGGGATTGGATGATTGGTGGGGGGGGCAGTTTTAAACGTCATCCACCGTGGACGCGGTCCAGAATTTCGTGCAGCCCAGCGTAGCGAAATGTCTGCCGCCGTGGAACGGGAATC
This sequence comes from Cyclobacteriaceae bacterium, assembly GCA_965217305.1. GTDB lineage: Bacteria > Bacteroidota > Bacteroidia > Cytophagales > Cyclobacteriaceae > Tunicatimonas. The sequence continues at coordinate 1,066,061 of CBDCHN010000010.1, read as the reverse complement.
CCCTTCGGGCGAAGGACATTTTATTAATAACGACTACCAAGCTACCTGTCATTCAGAAGGAACCTTGCTACCGGAGAGAAGAAAAAAACCGGACTGATACAGTGGCGTTAGGGAGAACAGATGAACTCCGATCGTTTCCCTGGTCGGAGGGTAGCGAAGCGTCCTCCGACCCACTGCCTGCACGGTTGGGGGAATACCGGCCGCTCCGACCAACTGCTTGAAGGAAATTTTCAGAAGAAAGGAGGAATGTCAATGCAGATTAGATATCATTGATCAACCTCCTTTGGTCTTAGGCAACCGTGGCCTTCCGCAAAACACATTTTCTAACAAACCTCTAGACTCCGAACCCTCCAACCCAGAACCCCGAACTCTGTAACCCCGAACCTAGAACCCATGATCGATCTATTCGCCACCAAGAAAGTAAAAACCCTCTACCCCAAAATAAAAACCTTTGTAGAGGAAGAACTTTACCCGATAGAGATGGATCTGCTTCACCAGCCCTTTTACCAGGCGGAGCAAACCTTAGCAACCATCCGCGACAAGGCGCGGGCGCAGGGATTGTGGGCACCCTACCTGCCCGAGGCCGAGGGCGGGCACGGACTCAACATGACGGAGTTCGGGCAACTCAGCGAACTGCTGGGCAAAACTCCCTTCGGGCACTACGCCCTCAACTGCCAGGCTCCCGACATTGGCAATATAGAACTGCTCAGTGCGCACGCTTCGCCTGCCCTAAAAGAACGCTACCTGCACCCGCTCACCCAGGGCCGCATCCGCAGTTGCTTCTCAATGACCGAGCCGGGCTTCGCCGGTTCTAACCCCACTCGAATGGGCACCACCGCCCGCCGCGACGGCAACCACTACGTGATCAACGGGCACAAGTGGTTCACCACCGCTGCCGACGGGGCCACCTTCGCCGTGGTGATGGCCGTCACCGACCCCGCCGCTGATCCCTACGCGCGGGCTAGCATGATCCTCGTGCCCACCGACACGCCGGGCTTCCGCCGGGTGCGCAACATCCCCATCATGGGCGAAGTAGGCGAGGGCTACCTGAGTCACGCCGAAATCCGCTACGAAGACTGCCGGGTGCCGGTCAGCAACCGCATCGGCGAGGCGGGCAGCGGGTTCAAACTGGCGCAGCAACGGCTGGGCCCGGGCCGCATCCACCACTGCATGCGCTGGGTGGGCATCAGCGAACGCGCTTTTGAGCTGATGTGCCAGCGCGCGGCAAGTCGGTTACTCAAGGACGACGAACGGCTCAGCGACCAGCAGGTGGTGCAGCACTGGATCGCCGAAAGCCGGGCCGAGATCGACGCCGCCCGGCTGATGGTGTTGCACGCGGCCCATAAAATGGACGCACAAGGAGCTCAGGCCGCCCGCAACGAAATATCGACCATTAAGTTCTTCGTGGCCAACGTGATGATGCGGGTGCTGGATCGTTCCGTACAAACCCACGGAGCGCTGGGCATCACCGACGATTTGGTGCTGTCGTTCTGGTACCGCCACGAGCGCGGCTCCCGCATCTACGACGGTCCGGACGAGGTGCACAAGAACGCCCTGGCCCGTCAGATTCTCAAACAATACCGCTAGTTGTTATGGCCATGGCCATCGACCAAGCCGGTGCCGTGCGCCCCGAAGAAATCCTGGACGAAGCCGCCCTGTCGTCCTATCTAAGCGAACAAATAAACGGCTTCGCGGGGCCGATCACCGTGCGGCAGTTTCCGAGTGGCTACTCGAACCTGACCTACTTGCTGGAAACACCCGAGCGGGAGTACGTGCTGCGACGTCCGCCGCTGGGCCCCTACGCGCCGCGCGCCCACGACATGCAGCGCGAGTACCGGGTACTGTCGCGCCTGAAGCCGGTCTACGTCGCGGTGCCCCAACCGCTGCACTACTGCGACGACTCGGGCATCATCGGAGCTCCTTTCTACGTCATGGAGCGGGTGCGGGGCGTGATCCTCCGGCGAAGCGCGCCCGACGGCATCGAGCTTACTCCGTCGCTGATGCGGCGCTTGTCCGAAGCGGCGGTGGACCATCTGGCCGACTTACACGCCCTGGACGCCGCCGCAACCGGCTTGGCGGACTTGGGAAAACCCGATGGCTACACCCAGCGGCAGGTGAGCGGCTGGGCCGAACGCTACCGCCGGTCCGCTACCGACGCGGTGCCCGCGATGGACGAAGCCGCCGACTGGCTGGCTGCGAACGTACCGAGCGCGCCAACGCGGGCGGCCTTCATTCACAACGACTATAAGTACGACAACCTGGTGCTAGACCCCGCCGATCTCACGCGCATCACGGCCGTGCTGGACTGGGAGATGGCCACCGTGGGTGACCCGCTCATGGATCTGGGCACCACGCTAGGCTACTGGGCGGAGGAAAACGACCACCCGGCCCTGAAACCGTTTAACCTGACCTGGTGGCCCGGCAACCTGACCCGGCAGCAGGTGGTGGAGCACTACGCTGAGCGCAGCGGCTTAGATGCGAGTAATATCGTGTTCTACTACGTGTTCGGCTGCTTCAAGATCGGGGTGATCGTGCAGCAGATCTACGCCCGCTACCGGCAGGGACACACCCGAGACGCCCGCTTCGCCGGGCTGATCCACGTGGTGCAGGCCTGCGCCGACAACGCCCGGCGCGCCATCGCGTTGGATAGGATAAGTTTTTAGTCCAACCCGAATGCACAACCTATGAAACTAATCCTGTCAGATATTCACCGGGTTGCCATCATTGGCAGCGGAACGCTCGGCTTGCGCGTGGGTTTGCAGTGCGCCCTGAGCGGCTTCGACACTACCATTTACGACGTCAACGCCGCGGCCCTGGATCAAGGGAAGCAAACGCAGCAGCGCATTTTGCGGGGACTCACCAAGCACGGGCGGATCACGGATGAGGAAGCCAATGCAGCTACTAAGCGCATCGCCTGGACGACCGACCCCGGCGTAGCGGCCAGGGAGGCGGATTTCGTGAACGAATCGGTGACCGAAGACCCGGAGCTGAAGAAACGGGTGTGGGCCGACTTCGGGCCGCGGTGCCCCGAGCGGGCGGTGCTCACCACCAACACCTCGTACCTGCTGCCCTCGACGTTTGCTCAAGAGTCGGGGCGGCCCGAGCGGTTCTGCGCCTTTCACTTTCACGACGTGTTCACCGCCAACGTGGTAGACATTATGCCGCACCCCGGCACCGAGGAGTGGATCGTAGACTTCCTGAAAGAACTGGGCGTAAGGCTGAATCAAACCCCCATTGTGCTGCAGTGCGAGTCGTCGGGTTACGTGTTCAACGCCATGCTGATGGCCCTGCTGGGAGCGGCCGGAGCGCTGGTGACCTACGAGGTGGCCTCGATCCACGATGTGGACCGCGCGTGGATGGGCAACTTCAAGATGGACCGCGGTCCGTTTGGCATCTTAGACACGGTGGGGCTCGACACCGCCTGGCACATTGTGAAGTCCCGCTCGGACGAGAAGAGCCAGCGCTTCGCTCGCCTGTTGCACGAGTACGTGGAGCAGGGCAAGCTGGGAGTGAAGAGCGGAGAGGGGTTTTATACGTATCCTAATCCGGCGTTCAAGCAGAAGGGCTTTGTGCAAGTGTAGAAAAAGGGAAAGATTAGCGCTAGGTGACAACCAAAAGGCCTCGGAACGTGTCTATAGAAATAACGTACTTCCTGATGTATGAAATACTGGTTCATCCTACTTATTGCCTCGCTGAGTCTGGCCTGTCTCAACGACGACGTCGCGCAGAACACTCCGTCTTCCGACCCGATCAAGTTTACCGTGGCGGCCAACAGCGGCGGGTGCGGCAATTTCCAGATCTACCACTACTCTGACGACCGCACCTATGGATTGCTGCTATCGGGCGACTCGGCGCAGTTGGCGTTGTCCACCAGTTGGCAAACCTACGCCGTGGATCAGCCGGGGCTAAGCCTTACCTTGGATGAGTTTCGCCGACCACTCACCTCCTACTTCTGCGACGACGCGGTGGAGGCCAACGAAGACCCGTTGCAGACGTGGGACGCCCAGGAGGGAAGCATTCAGCTTAAAATATCCGGAACGGGGCAGGGGCCAGGTCTTTACTCCATTGACGTGGTGCTGGAGAACGTGCTGGTGAACGGGCAACGCCTTGATCACATTGCGCGCAATGGCATTGAGGTGGGCGGGCGACCGGGGTGATGCTTACCGATTTTCATCTTTAAGTTTCCACTTATCCGATAATCACAACGCCCTTCATTCATTGGATACCTTCACGTCCTTGAACATGAACGGGTTGTCGCTGAGCCGCAGGTCCTTGCCGCTGGCCGTGGTCACATTTTTGAGAATAACTTCCTTGGTTTTCACGTAGGGAAATTTCTCCTGGTAAGAGGCATCGGTCATTTCCGGATTGAAATCGGTGAAAATAGCCGGTCCCTGATAACCTTCCGGGTGGTTGGAGTCGTCGATACGAAGGTTTTCGATGATGATTTGTTCGGGCATGTAGGAGGTGTAACCGAAATCGTGCTGACCGGAATACGATCCGCTGATCAGCGCGGCGCTGCTTGGTTGGCCCCCGTTGGGCACGAAGATGCAGTTGCGAATCACCAACTCCCCCCGCCACGTACTGCCGTAGTCGGCGCGCAGATTGACGAGGCTTCTGCCGCGAACGGTAGAATTTTCCACCGTTAGGGTGCCGCTGCCGATGGCGTTGATCCCCATGTGCCCCAGGGTGGAGTTGCGGATGGTGGCGTTGGCCACTCCCTTATGGGCGTCGAAGCGGGACAGCGTACAGCTGTCGTAAAGCAGGTTCTTGCAGTAGTTAGAACCCAGAATTCCCCAGTAGGTGCGGTCGTCGATGTCGTTGGTCTGGGTGCAGTTCACAAAGGACACATTGAGCGCCCGGCTGGCCGAAAGGTCGTAAGAGCCCATCGAGACCGGCTTATCGGCCCGGCCAATGGTGGTGTAGGTTTTGTGTCCGGTCAGCAGGGTATTCTTCACCGTCACGTAGGCGCAGTCCCGGATACTGATGAAGCCGCGGTAGGGCGCGCCGTGATCTTTTTCACCGGTGATGCGGTGTTCTAACCCATCCACCAGCACGTTGGAGCGACGGATCTCGATGTTTCGGCTGTGGTAGTTGTACTGTGATTCGGCCTGATTGGCGATGGTGGTGAAACGTCCTCCGCTGATGGTCAGCACTTCCTCATCGATGGGCAGGGCGGTGATTTCCGTGATCTGCTCGAAATCCCAGATGATCGGGGCGTCTGCATCCACCCGGCCGTTTTTATCAACGACAAAGATATCGGTTTGCTCCGATCCATTGTCTGGGTTCAGTCCGAAGCGAATGTAGTGCTTCACGCGGGCGTTGGTGACCGTGACCAGGCAAGGGCCGGGTAGCGAGGCATCAATTTTTTTCTGATTCCGCCGGAGGGACGTGATCCCCTCCAAAGGGAACGGTTGCTGACTGGAACTAACTACAAAGACGGAGGCCTCACGGTTGTGCACGTTGGTATCGTCGATGATGAAGGCCGCCGTGCCGAAGTCGGTGTCGGTGCGGATCACCGCCGTGCGCTCCTTCCCACCAATGTAGTAGGTAGCTCCGGCGTCGGCTTTCACCGGCAGGCCGTGCTGGTTGGCAAAGGCGTGGGCCGCCGCGATGGCGTCCATGTCATCAGTTTTGCCGTTGCCCTGCGCTCCGAAATCCCGGTAGCGCACCCGTCCGGCGGACTTAAGTTTAGCTACGTCTTCCGGGAACACGTTGACGTGCAACTCCCCGTTTTCGCGGGTGCGCACCTGGGTTTTCTTCTGGTCGGAGGTGATCACCACCTTCTCCAGCGGGTCGGTGGTCTGCCCCGGCGCCACGATTGCCCAGGTTGATAAGAACATCAAGAGTACGTATTTGGTCATGGGTGGGTTTTGAGTGGTTGTTCAAAAAAATTGTCGAGACCAGTTGCTCTTTTTGCGAATTTGGTTCTAATAACTTTGTCCAACGAGCGCTTGATTGCCTTCTATTAGTGTTTTGACCTTGTCAACAGCCACAAAAAGTCCTTCATAATAATTCCCAGTCCGAAAGTTTGGTATCATGTCTTCTCTAATGATTTGAGCAGCTATCTCATCCTTTGCTATTATCTCAAGTTCACACTTATGCAATGTTATACAACGTTTTAGATATCTTAGGACTTATAATTCAAACTTTATAGGTAACGAGTATCTTACTTTCACCGGGCCTTCTTTGATTTCGCCCGGCCTCCATGTAGGCATACTTTCAACTAATCGAATGGCCTCCGCATGGAATTGATCCTGATAATCACTTACTGATGTCTTATTTACTTTAATTTCTCTGATTTCTCCGTCATTACCAATAATAAAGCTGAGAAATACCGTTCCTGATATCTTGTCTTTTCTAGCCTGATTTGGGTATCTTAATTCACTAGCAATATACTGGCGCAATGCTTCCTCCCCTCCCGGAAATTCGGGCTGTTTCTCAGTAACCACATAAACTTCATCCAGTACTATATTTTTACGCTCTTCTTCTCGTCTGGCAAGTGTATCTTTACAAATCTCAGGATCAGGTAACGTAAAGGTAAACGGAAGCGAGTACTGCGTTGGAACTTTCCTTCCTCGAAATGTCATCGGTTCTAGGTTGGGGATACTTTCTACCACTCGCCAACATTCTTTTTCAAAAATGTCGGTATAGTTAAGAAACTCATTTTCACTGACAAAGATATTCTTATCAACGATACTTCCAGCAGTATCCATCTTTATATCAACATAGACCGTACCCAACACGCAGGCAGCACGTGCTTCTTCCGGGTAATTGAGGTTACCGTTGATATACTTTCTTAGTTCTGTTATCTTTTCCGGCTGATCTACGGGTGGTCTATTGACATCACAGATCTTAATGGTTGACTCATCAGAAGCCCCCGGATACCGCAAAAAGTCTTTATCGTGGTAAAGGCTATCTAACATTATGGCAACGATGACACTATCCTCCGATGAAACCGGCTCTATCAAAATGGTAGGATCAGTATGCATAGCTTCCAAAGCTAAATCCCAGATGACTACCCCAAACTCGGGTGACCAAAAACGAGGGTTTGTACTAATACAAAAATTATCTGCCCTTACGTTTGAAGCATATTTGTAGACCGTGTATGAATGATTCTTGATGTGGTAAGTTTGTGAGTCTAGTAGCCATAGGGGTGAGTTCAACGAATTATTATAGATTACTTCTTGCTTAGCGTGCGGGTTGCCGGGAACCAGGTTAAAAGTATAATTGTGACTATATCGCTGGCTAGTATCGGATGGATTTGTTGTATTCCGGTGATACGTTTCTGTGTAGAGCGAATCACGAATGTTTATTTGCGTAAATTCATATCTTTCAATGGATGAACCGAGGTATCCTCCGTTGGAGTAACTCACAGTTCCAGAAATAATCTTGTTCTTAGTTGAAGGCGAACAAGAAATTAGAAGGTAACTCAACACAAAAAATACTACTCTCATCTATCACTTTTTTTCAACTTAATCAAGATTTTTACTGAGTTATATCAGTAGACGTTTGCAAAATGTTAAGCGTTTATAAACGTTTGTAATCATACCTCCTGCCAATGGTAGCGCTCGCTTCCGCTTCTCGTCGGGGCGGCACCATGCCGTCTATCAGTTCGTTTTAAACCCGTTGCCGCAGACCCCCACCACCGCTTTTAAAGGGAACATGCTCATACCAGGTAATTGGTTTGTCAGGATCAATTTCTTTTCCGTATGAAGAATGCTTTATCTGCTGATCTAAGTATTTGTAAAATTTAACCGTTAAACTCCCAAAGTAGCTGATCCAGTCTCTCCATACTGAGATATGTTCATTAGTAGTTCCCGCATCCACTGTCAAATCAAGGTGCTCTACGGTACATTTCGGTTTATGAGGGCACAAACCAAGGTTTAATAGGTTCTCTAATGAGAGGTAACGACCTGTGCGAGTAAGGCGGTTCGGCTTGTTTGCGTTTTTTTCCGTTTATCCAATATTAAAACTTAGAGTAATAAAAGAACTAGCTTCTTTTTACTAAGCTAGTAGCCGCAAGATGTTATACACCGTTTTCAACATCTCAATCCGTCACAAAAGGCGGACATATCCAAAAAAGCATATTGTTTTCTGTAAATACGCCTTTTACATTTCCACCATAGCTTGAGTCAACTCGCTTAAAGTAGAATCTTTTAGCCTCTTTCCTATTGATCCATAATTCAAATTGTCCACCCTCAATTTGTTGACATAGCGTTTCTCTTAAAAGCCTTGTAGTTAGATATTGGTCTTTCAGATCGTTGTCAAATATTGAAGTAGTGTCGTTTTTCTTCCAATCTGTCCACGGGTTTGATATGATCAAGCTATCAACAGTTTGTAAATACTCAATTACTCTTGTAAATAACTCCTGATAATCTTTGTCAAGATTTTCTAAATCTCCTTTCAGCGATTCAGTTACTTCCTCTTTATCAAAAAAAATCTTGTATCCAGTTTCTTTAATCTTAATATTTTGGTGCTTAATCTTTTCTATTGTTAAAAACTCAGCCTCCTCTTTTTTTGGTTGACTCTCACCGACAAAGATTCTTTGACCATAGCAAAGTTGGTTTGCTAGAAGAAGTATAAACATAAGTCCTTTCATAATGGTGTACAACGTTCAATGCAGCCGTCGGGCCGGGCTTGTTGGCTATTTTCTTTCGTGTATCAATTTCGCTGCTTGGGGCGACAAGTGCTCATGCTCATCTTTCCCCGGCTGGCGGCTGCATGATGTTAGGCACAGCTTTTTTCTATTTTCTAATAGGTTCAACTAATTCTATTTGGTTGCCTTCATTGTCTAATATCCAAAAATTGGTCACCCCCGCTGGTTCAACTCTTGTTACATCATGCAGTACTTTTACCCCTTTTGATTTTAGTAGAATAGAAGTTTCAGCAATATCTTCCACTTCCATCCCAATATGTTTTGAACCCCGATTAGCAATGGCTTCAAAAGCATTTTTACCAAGATCTGGACTTAAGATTGAATTCTCAGTAGACAATAACTCAATCCGAATTCCAACGGGGGAGATTATGTGGGCAATCTCTGTTTTAGCCTCAGGGAAGCCAAATCTTCTCTCCAAAGAAAAACCGAACGTCTCTCCATACCACTTTATAGTTTCATCGATATTCTCGACTGATAGAGCGTAGTGATGAATCGCTTTGATTTGTATCATATTTGTTTTTGAGTTGTGCCTAACGAGTGTATAACCGCAATTGCGTGGGACGCCCCGCGCTTATCGGCAATATAACAACCGAAGAGCTATTTAACCACTATTCCCTCGAGTACGCTCCACCTGCGCGTATATTCAATTGCCAGCAGACCGAATAAACTGACGAACTTCCGTCGCGGCTTCTTGGGCTGCCGTAGGCGCCGAACCTACCGCAGTACTCTTTTATACGACCGCAGTACGCTATTTACCTACCGCGGCTCCCTTTTTGCCTACCGCAGTAGGCTATTTGCTAACTCCGGTACTCTATTTACCTACCAGAGTACCCTTTTATACCACTGCGGTACCTTATTTTCTCACCGCGGCTCCCTTTTTGCCTACCGTGGTACCCTTTTGTACAACCGCGGTAGGCTATTTGCCTACCCTAGCAGCTAAACAGCGTTGAGCACAAAAAAAGCCGGGGAGTGCCCGGCCTGGTGACTGATGATACGTGGTGGTGCTTAAACCGCCTCCGGGGTCTCCTCCCGGCGCTGCCCCTGCGCCTCGAAGCGCTTCTTGAGGTCTTCGTACACCTGCTTGGCGGCGGGCACGTTCATCTTGGTACCCATCTTCACCGAGTTGTAGAACGCCAAGGCGGCCACGTAGGCCTCGCTACCGGCCAGCATGCGGGTGTCGTCGAGGTTTCCGCAGATGCGGTGCGCGTCCTGATGCAGATCGTTCAGCGTCTCCACCGCCCGCACGTCGATGCCCATCTCGCTCATGTCGATAAAGGCGGGTACCAACTCGGGGTACTTCTTAGCGTACTGCAACGCCTTCTCCACAAACGGCACCGACTTGTCGCTCATCTTGGGCATTTGGCGTCGCTCTTCGTTGGTGAGGGCCACCATGTGCGGCTTCAGCAAGTCTGAGATTGCCTTAAAGTGCCCCTGAAGCGTCGCTATCTCCTTATTGGTTAGCTTGAGCGACACCAAGTTTTCTACTCTTGTCATTCGTTCTCTTGTTTTTGGTTATACATCATTTGGTTGAGCAGCAAAAGTAAAGGGCCACCCACCAATATTTAACCCATTCGCCCGGCAGACCTTACGGGGGTAAGGAAAGGAGCGAAAAGCGGGAAAAGATATGCTTTTGGGCTTGGAGTAAATCTCACGTTTCAGTCCTACCCCCGCAGTTCATGCTGGATGTTGGATTTTCGCAACTTGTTTCTAATATCCAATATCTAGCCACCCAGAAAGTCATCCAGTATCCAGTATCTGACCGCGCGGCGGCCGCCATCCAGAAAGTCATCCAGTCACCCAATCATCAGCTGCTCCCAGGCTTCGTGGGTGGTATGCACCGGCAGTTGGCAGGTTTTGTCGTAGCACACGTAGATGGTTACGTTCTCGCTTTCGTCGTCGCGGTTTTGCAGCAGGGGCAGATCGCTGCTCGTTTTGGTGCCCACCAGCAACTTGTTTGGATAGTACTGCTGGTTGAGCTCCAGCATGGTGTCGTGCGCATCGGGTCCTACAATGGCGATCTCGGCGGTGGGCGCGGCCATCTCGGTGTACAAGCACGCCCAGTTGGTCAGGTACGACGGGTCGGTCTTGATCAGCGGAATCATTTTCATCAGCATGCTTTCGGCGCGTTCTGCATAGTCAGCCCGGTCGAAGAGCAAGCCTAGGCGGTGCAGGTTGCGGGCCATGGCGGAGTTAGACGCCGGGATCACGTTGTCAAAGATTTCCTTCTTGCGCGCAATGAGCTCACTGGCGTCGTCGGTGTAAAAGAAGAAGCCTTCCTCTTCGTCCCAAAAGTGCCGCATCACGTGGTCGGTCAGCTGGCGCACCGGCTCGAGCCACTGCTCGTCGAAGGTAACTTGGTACAAGCCCAGCAGGGCATCAATCACGAAGGCGTAGTCGTCGAGGTAGCCATTGATGCGGGCTTCGCCGTCCTGGTAGGTGCGGTACAGCGCTGTGGTTTCCCCATCGGCGTACGTCAGTTTGTCGACAATGAATCGGGCGTTGTTCAGGGCCAGCGTCAGGATGTCTTCAATCCGGGTGATGGCGTAGGCGTCGGCCAGCCCCTTGAGCATCAGCCCGTTCCACGAGGCAATGATCTTGTCGTCCAATCCCGGACGCACGCGCTGGTCTCTCACCTCGCGCAGCTTCACCTTCACGTCGGCAATCAGGCTGTCGAGCGCCACCATGTTCAGGTCGTACCGCTGCGCAAAGGTATTGTTCGACTCCGACTTGTGCAGGATGTTGCGTCCGTTCTCCCAGTTGCCCGCTTCGGTGGCTTCGAAATAGTCGATTACCAGGTCGGCCTCGTCGCCCAGCACTTCTTTTAATTCGTCGTAGGTCCAGGTATAAAACTTGCCTTCTTCGCCCTCGCTATCGGCGTCCAGGGCACTGTAGAACCCGCCTTCGTCGCTGGTGAGTTCGCGCTTCACGAAGTGGAACATCTCGTAGACCACCCGCCGGTAGAGCACTCCCTGGGTTAGGGCGTGGGCTTCGGCGTAGACGCTCATCAGCTGCCCATTGTCGTATAACATCTTCTCGAAGTGCGGGGCAAACCAGTCGGCGTCCACCGAGTAGCGGGCGAAGCCCCCGCCCACCTGGTCGTAGATGCCGCCGTTGGCCATGCGGTCCACCGTGAGCTTGAGTTGCTGCAGCGCCCCCTCGTCGGGCACCACCTCCTCGGTGCGTTCCAGTTCGGCCATCGAACAGTAGCGCATCAGAAACAGCCACTGGCTGGGCATCGGAAACTTGGGGGCCTTGGCCATGCCGCCCCGCTCGGTATCGAAGTTTTCGGCAAAGCGCTCGTAGATGGCGGGCAACTCCCGCAGGGCCTGTTCCGGGTTGAAGGCGGCGTCGGAGCTTCCCAAATCGTAGCGTTCGGTGTCGGGACGGGCCAATCCCTCGGCAAACTGCTCGGCCGAACTGATAAGCTCCTTCCGGTTGTTCTGATACGCCTGGGCGATGTTGTTGAGCAATTGCATCCACTGCTCCGGCGGGAAGTAGGTGCCGCCGTAGAAGGGTTTTTGGTCAGGCGTGAGGAAGACGTTGAGGGGCCAGCCGCCCTGCAGACCCATCATCTGCACGGCTTCCAGGTAGATTTGATCCACGTCGGGCCGCTCTTCGCGGTCCACCTTGATGCTCACGAAGTGCTCGTTCATGCGCTGGGCCACGACCTCGTCCTCAAAGCACTCGCGCTCCATCACGTGGCACCAGTGGCAGGCCGAGTAGCCCACGCTCACGATAATCGGCTTGTCTTCCCGGCGGGCTTTTTCCAGCGCCTCATCCGACCAGGGGTACCAGTCGACCGGGTTGTGGGCGTGCTGTTTGAGGTAGGGACTTGACTCTTGGGCGAGGCGGTTGGGTTGGGCAGGGGTGGTCATAATAGTTGTTGTTCTATTCGGTTGATTTCCGTATGTACATCCACCAGTTCGCCCAATTGTTTCAGTTGCGCCAGCGTATCGGCCAAAAACTTCCGGTGCGCCGGGCTATCGGGACGAAACGGACGGTGCTCCAACGCCTGCCGAATCTTGGTCCAGCGGACTAGGAATTGCCGCGCCTCTTCATCAAGGTAAGCGTCGGTGAGGCGTTGCCAGATGTAGTCTTTGGCAACCCCGCTGGGGTGCAGCATATCGGCGGCGTAGTAGCGGTAGTCGCGCAGTTCGTCGAGCATGATTTCGTAGGCCGGGAAGTAGTGCACCCGTTCGAGATAACGTTGTCGCCACGGCTCAACGGCGAGCCGCAGGGTGGCTTTGCTCACGGCGTTTTGTTCGAGCGTGTCGCGCACGTGCCGCACCGGACTCACCGTGAAGAGGTAGCGCGCGTTTGGGTTGACCACCTCGAGCTGCGTTTTGAACCGGGTGAAGCAGACGTCGATTTCTTCTATCGAAAGCAACCGACGGCGAAAGGTAGCCGCGGGCACCTTGTGGCAGTTGGCTACTACCTGGCCCGTTTCCTGAAGTTCGTAGACCAAGGCCGACCCCAGGGTGACGATGATCCAGTCGGTAGCTAATAAGAACTGCCGGGTTTGCTTTAGCGTGTTGTCTATCCGGATTTGCAGCGCTTCGCGGGTGGGGGCGTGGATACCAGAGTGAAAGTCGTAGTTGAAGTGATAGCCATCGCGCTCCAGGTAGGTGGCAGCTTGGGGACGCTGGCCATTGAGGGCGTACTGCATCAGGCGGAAAACCGATACGGGATTGTAGAGCGTGCCGAAGGGATTGACGCGGGCGGTGAACTTATTGGTGAGCCAGCGTTCTCCCATCGTCTGGGCGAAGCAGGAACCGATGCAGAACAGGCGGTGGGGCAGGGATATTTTTTGGGGCGGGGGTGGGACGGAGACGGGAGTGGTGAACATGAAGCATTTCGGGTGCGCTACTTCATCCCGACGTAGCGCTCTATTTCCTCAATTCTTTTGCGCAGTTCGCTCACCTCGGTTAGTTTATCCTCGATGCTAGCTAACCGTCGGTTGGTTTCTTTTTGGTTGACCACCAAATCTTTGGCAATCAGCAGCAGTTGCGCTTGTCCTTGGGCAAGTACATCTAGCAACTCTTCCTGCTTATCCTGACGCGTAATCATCTGATCCTGCTTTTTCAAGCTTTCGGCCAGAAGCTCTACGATCCTATTTTCATTTTTCATAATGAGCACTTTGACTACTAACTACGATAACGACCCAATATAACAAAAAGCGCCTTAGGATTATCCCGAGGCGCTTGTAATTTTGTTTGCTGACGGTCGTCCGGCTTATGCCTCTACCACCTGGATGTTGATTTCGGGACGCACCTCCTTGTGCAGCACGATCTCGGCAGTGTAGTCGCCCAGGGTTTTGATATCGGCGTTGATGTTGATGCGCTTTCGCTCAATATCGAGTCCTTTTTCTTTGAGGGCGTCGGAGATTTGCAGGGTGGTGACCGAGCCGAATATCTTGCCGGTCTCGCCCGCCTTGGCCGGAATCTGCAGCGTCATGCCTTCCAGTTTGGCGGCAACGTCTTCGGCGTCTTTCTTCACCTTATCGGCCTTGTGGGCCGCCTGCCGGATGTTCTCCTGGATCATCTTTTTGTTCGAAGGACTAGCGATCACGGCCATGCCCTGGGGAATCAGGAAGTTGCGTCCGTAGCCGCCCTTCACGCTGACGATATCGTCTTTGTAGCCCAGATTTTTAATATCTTCTTTGAGTATAAGTTCCATGTTTGTTAGGGTTTAGGGATTGGGTTTTGGAGATTAGGGGTTGGAGTATCTTCTAACCCCTAATCCCCAAAACCTAACACCCTCTTTACTTCAGTGAGTCGGTTACGTAGGGCAGCAGGGCCAGATGGCGGGCGCGTTTCACGGCCTGGGCCACTTTCTTCTGAAACTTCAGGCTGGTGCCGGTGAGGCGGCGGGGCAGCAGTTTGCCCTGCTCGTTGACAAACTTCAGCAAGAAATCAGGGTCTTTGTAGTCGATGTACTTGATGCCCGACTTTTTGAAGCGGCAGTACTTTTTGCGCAGATCTTTGCGATCGCTGTTGATAGGTTCGTTTTGTAAGCTCATGCGGTGGCCTCTTTAGATTTTTTGTCTTTGTTAAATGCTCCCCGGCGCCGTTTCTCGGCATACTCGAGGGCGAACTTGTCGAGCGAAACGGTCAGGAAGCGCATCACGCGCTCGTCGCGGCGAAACTCGGTTTCGAAGCGGTCGATCAAGTCCGGGTCAGCGGCAAACTCTACCAAGTGGTAGAAGCCGGTGGTCTTGTTTCCGATGGGATAGGCCAACTTTTTGAGCCCCCAGCTTTCTTCGTTCACGACGTCGGCGCCGTTGTCTTTCAAGAAAGTGAAGAACTTAGCGGCCGTATCCTTCATCTGATCATCAGACAAAACGGGAGTTAAAATGAATACGGTCTCGTAATTGTTCATAAAGAAAATGAATGGTTGAATGAAAGAATGATTGAATGAAGCAACCATTCTAGGTTAAGAATAAGTGAATTTGACTAATTAGCAAGCCTATTTTGCTTACTGAGGGCGCAAAAGTAATGAAAAATGCTGACAAAGAAAATGCTTCTGTGGCTTAATAAGCGCGCTGTAGAAATGCATCTTCACGCGCAAAGTGCTAGTTATCAATAAATCACCCTCTTTTTTCGTCGAGTTGCCCCCTAAGTCTTCAAATAGGCAGTTATACCTTCACAATCCGCAATGGGAACACCTTAGCAATACTATCAAAGTCTTTATCTTTGTGTAGCAGGGCTTTCTTATAAAAGATAGGGCAAGGGGAATTACTTCGTAATTTTGGTTTTGCGAACTAAAACAGAAGTATAATGCTCCCTTGCCCTACCGAACAATCTACATCCTTTTATGAAGCCTTGCAAGCAAATGCTGAGTTAGACTTGCGCGATTCTCGCGGTAAGTCACATGATTTGCCGCTCGTACTATTGAGTTTGACGTTGAGCCTGCTGCGTGGTAGAGATGGCTGTTTGTCCAGCATCCACAGAAGTATGCAGCATACGCAAAAAGCCTTATGTGTCTTTTTAGGCATCCGGGAATGCAGGGTAGTTTCGCGATCGCATCTGCCTTTGTTGCTACAGAAGGTAAATCTGGCTGTCTTTGAGCGTATAGTGTTTGCTTACTATGGAGTTGTGTTGTCCCAAGAGGAGAAGCAATGGTTTGCCGTGGATGGCAAAGAACTGCGTGGCAGTATACGTAAAGGCACTACTCGGGGGGAAGCGGTGGTACAGGCAGTAGATCATGCGCATCACGAGGTAATTGCCCAGGGGTTCTATAATGGCAGAAAAGAAAGCGAAAAAGCCGCTGTGCGTACCTTGCTTAGTCAACATCAGCTACTGAGTCAGTATATTAGCCTGGACGCATTGCATCTGGCCCCCACTACCTTAGCGGCTATTGCTCAGGCAAAGGGCAGGTTCTTAGTGGGGCTCAAAGAAAACCAGCCCGAACTGGCCACTGAAATGCAACGGGTAGCCGCTTATCTGCCGGTAGTACAAAGCAATACCACGTTGGACAAAGGGCACGGTCGCCTGGAAGAGCGTCTCTATCAAGCCTATGATATTACTGAACAGTACGTGCACGCTCGCTGGAATGAATCTGATTTGACCACACTCATTAAAGTGGAAAGAAAGCGCACCATGCTGAAAACAGGCAGACAAACGCAAGAAACAGCTTGGTATCTCTCTAACGCCCCCGTAGAGCAAGCCCAACAACTCTTCGGCGCAGTACGTCAGCACTGGGGGGTAGAAGTAAACAATCACCTTCGGGATGTAACCCTTGGGGAAGACCGCTTGAAAACTAAGCAAAACCCCCTCTCCCGTCTGTTAGCCGGATGCCGAACGCTAACCATCAAGCTTCTCAAGCAATTTAAGCCTAGCAACATGATGGCCCAGATAGAGCATTTTCAGGATGATTTTAGCTATCTCTTGAAAGCTCTCAGGCTCATCGGTTTTTTATAAGAAAGCCCTGCTTTGTGTAGCAGGGGGAGGTCATACTTCAAGGCATAGTGGGCAATTAGGCAATCGTTCGCTTTGCGAATGGTCAACCCTTTGATTCGGCACGCGCGGTACACCTGTGCGGCATCTATGGCCATTTGAAAATAATTCGTGAAGGTCAGCATTTCAGCACTTGAGAGAGCCGATCTGGTTTTGACGTAATCCTTTTGCCTTACGCCTTGTAATACTTCCTGTACAACGATGGGACAAGTATAGATAATCTCACCAGCAAAAATATGATCTTCTAACGCCGTCTGATGCGGGTTGGGCACCGGGTCAAAAAACTCTACCCAGGCGGAAGTATCCACTAGCATTTAGTCGTTCCGCATTTCGGCCAAGTTGCCTTCCCAGACGACGCTACCTTTCAGCTTTAGTATTTTCCTTTGCTGCTCACGCTGGATCAGCGCTTTGAGCGCTTGCTCAACGGTTTCTTTCTTTGTCTTAGTGTTACTGAGCTGCATTGCTTTCTGCATCAGCTGATCGTCAATCTCAATGTTGGTTCTCACAGGTTTATCTTTTACCCACAAAGGTATTTGTTTGTGTACAGAATTACAAATCAATACACCACAATGTAGAACAGATAGTGCTTGGTATTTTAAACCTCCGCTTTCCCCTTAAGAGCATGTT
The DNA here is from genome assembly GCA_965217305.1 of Cyclobacteriaceae bacterium. Classification (GTDB taxonomy): domain Bacteria; phylum Bacteroidota; class Bacteroidia; order Cytophagales; family Cyclobacteriaceae; genus Tunicatimonas. The sequence goes on along the minus strand of CBDCHN010000010.1, from coordinate 1,048,823 downwards.
TAAATTTTGAAAAGAGCGGGCCAGTGCTTAAACTTTAAGTTCACCAAAACTCAAAAGTTTATGCAGACTTGTTACACAAGACTTACCGACCCGCAATGGGAAATTATGAAAGAATGCTTGCCTATCCAACGAAAGCGTAAATACGATTTGCGAGACATCGTAGACGCTATTCTGTGGTACTTACGTGTTGGGGGCCAATGGCGTAACTTGCCTAGTGATCATCCTCCCTACGCTAGTGTGTACTACTATTTTCGTGTGTGGAAGCGCAATGGTGTTCTAGAGAACTTGAATGTGCATCTAAATCGTCAAGTGCGCAAACAAGTTGGTAAGCAAGATACACCTAGTATGGTTAGTATTGATACTCAATCAGTTAAGGCAGCCCCTTTTGTTCAAGAGGATCGGGGTATTGATGGCAATAAAAAGATCAATGGACGCAAAAGGCACGTGCTAACTGATACGCTAGGTCTAGTCTGGGGGGTGGTAGTACATGCGGCCAACCAAGCCGACGGCAAGACCGCGCAACGAGTAGTAGCACCTTTACAGGGTTATATGCACCGGATGAAAAGAATTCTGGCAGATGCCGCCTACGAACATACTTTCGTTGACTGGGTGACAACCAATATGCTTGGGGTAGAAGTAGGCATATCATCTGCCCCACCCACTCAAGAAGGCTTTGTGCCCCTTAAGTGGCGCTGGGTCACTGAACGAACTTTCGGCACCTTCAACTTCTTCAGACGTCTTGACAAAGATCACGAGAAAACACCCCAAAGCGCAGAAGCTTGGGTCTTATGGCAAAACTGCCAAATCGCTATCAATCGTTTGGGCTGAAAACCAAACAGAATTTTTAAACATGCTCTAAGTTATATCCTTCAATCATTCCACCCTTCAATCATTCATTATGTGCGGCAGATACAGTATCGGCGAAGGCATTCAACAGATTAGTGAGGAACTCGGCGTGGCCCCGCCCGCTAACTTCACCCCGCGCTACAACGCGGCCCCCTCGCAGGCGTTGCCGGTGGTGAGCAACGCCCAGCGGCAGCAGGTGGCCCTTTATACCTGGGGCGTGATTCCGTTCTGGGCCAAAGAAAAAGGACAACGGCTCATCAACGCCCGGGCCGAGACGGTGGCCGAGAAGAGTACGTTCAAAAAATCGTTTCAGCAGCGGCGCTGCCTGGTGCTGGCCGACGGCTACTACGAATGGAAGAAAACCCCGCAGGGCAAGGTGCCCCACCGCCTGGTGCGCACCGACGAACAACCCTTTGTGTTTGCCGGTATCTGGGACGAGCGCGCCGACCAAGAGACCGGAGAAGTACACCACGATTTCTGCATCATCACCACCGCCGCGAGTCCTTCCATCGCGGCCATCCACGACCGTATGCCGGTGATTCTGCCCCAGGAAGCCTGGGACTTCTGGCTAGGCGATACCGATGACTATACCGGACTCACCGACGTGTTACGCCCTTTGGAGGACGATAAGATTAAAGCATACGAAGTGTCGAAGCAGGTGAACAATGTGCAGAACGACGAAGCGGATCTTATCCGGCTGAACAGTAAGTGAGCCAGTCGCCGCCGGGCACACGCGGCATCAACGTGATGTCAACATTATCCCCCAGGTAAGTATGAAACCCGTGCCCGGGCAGATACACCAAGCGGTACAAGCGTTCCGCCACGTCTTCAAAATCATCGAGTGCCTCTTTGGTTGCTGGCGACACGCGATACACCTCTCCCACCACCGACTGGCCGGTTTCCGGCACCATAAAGGGGTACAAACCTGCGTAGTCGTAGAGCGCGTAGTTGGGTAAACGGTAATTACGCAGCAAGCATGGGCAGTACCGCAGGTACAAGTGGTGATACTCCCCGCCGCTCCGCAGGGTGCCGTAGACAAATATATCGTAGGTAGTGGGCTTGCTGATCATAGACTGAGAAAAGAGAGCCAAATAAATATAGAAATGGTTATAAAATAATAACTAATTATTGCTAGATTTCGCTATTCGTCCCGGCGGGTGCTCCGTCACTAATTTGGCCAGGTCGCGCACATAAGCTGGATAGGGCGAGGCCATTAGACAGCAGGCATGCAAGAAGGGAAGGTGCTTGCGTATAAACAGTTTGGTGAGATTCAATGCTTGTAAGCGTTGGCTGATGATTGAAGCAGTTCGTCTTATAAAAAATGTGAATAGTCTAAAAAGCCGACAGTAACTCGATTGACATATAACAAATAAATGCACCTAGTGTGTTTATACGGTTGTTACCGCTCATATTCATTATGAAACACCTGCTTTTCATTTTAGGCTTCTTTCCTTTTGTAAGCATTAATGCACAAGGAAATATCCAGGTATTCCCTGAAACTGTAACTTTATCCAGTTACCAAAACTGTAAATGTCAGTTTGATACCCTAGAGGTGAAGAGCAAAATAGAAGAAAAAAACTTCTCATACGAGTCACGTTCAGACCAAGTATCAAAGTTTAATTTTGTGGATTTGAATAATGATGGAGACTGTGAGGTTGTTCACAAATTCTCCTCTAGTGTTAGGGGTTGGCCTTATGATTTCATAATGCTCTATATTATCAGCAAAGAAGGATCTATTAATAAAATTGGTGATTTTGGCAGTTACTTTGTTTCATTTGCTAAACCCCATGATCAGTGGCTACAAATCAACGAGACCCACTTCGAAGGACACAAGACCAATCCTACTTATTACATTAGAACATTAAGATTTGATGGAGAGAAATTTAAAGTAGCTTATTCTCCCAAATTAACAAGAGGTGAATTTCAAGATCTAGCCTTAAAAGCTTACAAATCTGAAGATTACCAGACAGCGCTGACATCCTTTAAAAATGTTCTAGCATTCCCAAATTTATCAGCTAATGAGGCACTTGCTTCTGCAAATGATGTAGCAATTACTATGATTAAGCTTGGCCAATCAGATGAAGTTGAGCCATATTTAATGCAATTTACTAAAGAGGCTGAGTTAAAAAAGGTAATAGCAAGTGCATACTTCAATATCGGATTGGCTAAGGAAAATATACCCAATGCCTCACCACTCCAAGCGTTTCAAAAGTCTTATTTATTAAATCCAACTGAGGCCGCTAAAGTAAAAATTAAAAAATACGAGCGGTAACATTGTGTAAAGCGGTATGCTGCTTCACGGTTGTTGGTGGGGCAAGTCCTTTTTGTTAACTTAGGCCACGGTCAACGCGACCCGGCTCGCTCACCGCACACTCTTTACACGGTACGTTATCATCAAGCGAAAAACACAGATTATACGTACATTAGAGAAAAACACTATGTGTTATGGAAGAAGAGAATTTGCTAAGCCGCATTACCATTAATGCCAATATTTGTCATGGCAAACCGGCCATCAGGCGGCTCCGCTACCCGGTGGAAAACATGCTAGAATTGTTAGCCACCGATATGACTCATGAAGAGATATTAGCTGATTATCCCGATTTGGTGAAAGAAGATTTACTGGCTTGTTTAGCCTATGCCGTTCGGGTAACGCAGACCAAGGCGGTTTATCCTCTAGCTTCATGAAGTTCATTGTTGATGCACAACCGCGCGGCGGACCGCTTCCTCAACTAGAAAGTTTGTTTAATCAAACCCCTCCTTCGGTCCGCACATGCGCACCACTTTCGGGGTGAACGAGCCTACCACCTCCACCAACGACTGCTGAGCGCTCATCACGGTGTGGATATCCTTGTAGACCATCGGGGCCTCATCCAGACCGGAGCCGATAAGGGCCACTCCCGCCTGCTTCAGGTGCTGCTTCACCTCCTTGGCCGACAGGTTCTCCTTGGCTTTCTTCCGCGACATGGTGCGTCCGGCTCCGTGCGAAGCGGAGTTGAGCGAGGCTACCTCGCCCTTGCCCCGCACAATGAAGCCGGGGGCACTCATCGAACCGGGAATGATGCCCAGCACTCCCTTCCCGGCCGGAGTGGCTCCCTTGCGGTGCACAATCAGCTCTATCCAGATCGAGCCAAGCCAAGTGACGCGCCTCCTTCGGCAAGCGACAGCCGTCCATCGCCACCTTGGTGTAGTGGCGGGCAATGTTGGCTCCCAACCCCCGCGAACCCGAGTGCGACAGCACCGCCAGGTAGTCTCCTACGGGCAACCCGAACTCGTTCTCAGCATCGGTTAAGTCCACCACCCCGAACTCCACGAAGTGGTTGCCCCCGCCCGACGAACCGATCTGCCGGTAGGCCCGGTCTTTCAGGTCGCGCACCACTCTGATCTCCTGGAACTCCGCTCGGTCCAGCACGGCATCGTCCTTCGGTCGCTCAAAGACCCCGCGCCCGAAGCGGGTGTTGTCGTTCAGCAGTTGCTTCAATTCGCGTACGTTCTCCCGTTCAAACATGGCCGGGCGGTCGTACAGGGTGAGACACATGCGACAGCCGATGTCTACGCCCACTCCGTAGGGAATCACGGCGTTCTCCGTCGCCAGCACTCCGCCAATGGGTAAACCGTAGCCTTGGTGGGCATCGGGCATCAGCGCGCCCGCCACGGTCACCGGCAGCTTCATGGCCACCTCCATCTGGTGCCGGGCTCCCGGCTCAATGTGTTGCTCGCCGTAGATGGGGTACTCCTTCCGTTGCGGATTTAGGGTGCGTTCTTCGGACCGCTCGGTTTGGGCGATTAATTCCCGAGCAATAGTCCCCAGCACTCCGTCTTTCACGTAGTTGTGCGGATACTGAAATATTTTCTTCAGCAGCCCGAGCTTCACCTTTTTGCTCTTGCCCTTGTAGTGCACTTCCATCGTGCGCACCGCCGCGCCGATGGCTCGTCCTTCGGGGTAGCCCAGGGCGCGTATCTCTTTTCCGGTAAGTTTATTTACTGCCATGATTTTGTTGGTTTATGCTACTGCGAGAAGCGAAGCGACGAAGCAATCTTATCTACTCAAGACAAAATCTCTGTCTTACGCGTTCACCATAGCAATTTGCACTCCCGGAAGGAATCGAACCTTCGTTTTCCGGTAGAAAGCCGGATGTCCTTAGCCATTAGACGACGGGAGCAAAAACCGAAAGAGCCTTTTCTACGGCACCACTATCAACAAAAAGGGTAACAAGCGAACAGCGAACGTTAGTGCTCTAACCATTGAGCTACAGGCCCAGCATAATAACTGGCTGGACCTAGCAAGACTCGAACTTGCAACCTCTCGATCCTAAGTCGATGAAACGCTGCTCTACGACACCTTTTTTTGGAAATTTTCTATATCATAGGAATGAGAATCATACGTCAATATATTTATTGCGAGATTTCGTCACTATTTCTATAGCCCACAGATTAATCTGTGGGCTATAGAAATAGTGGGACGTTCTCGTCTTTTTTTAGAAAACTGGATTTTCATCATTTTGCTAACTTCTGTGTGCCCGGAGAGATTCGAACTCCCGCCCCTCTGATTAAAAGTCAGATGCTCTAACCGATCTGAGCTACGAGCACTTTTAAAAGGCTACCGGACGGTCAAATCCGGTAGCACTTAACCTACAGTGCGATGCTCTCTACCTCGGCCACGGCGTGGCTTCCGTTTTCTATCGCCTGTAGTACCGAAAACACCTTATCGGACCAGCCCGCTACGAAGAACACGTCGGTTCCACGGGTGTCCAACGGGGAGTTACCGTAACCAGCCAGGTCAAACAGGTACAGTTTAGCCTGCGGGGCAATCTTCCGGTACTTCGCCCACAGCTGCGCGATGGTTTCCGTACCTTTGGTTCCCCACGCGCCGTTGCTGTTCCACAACTGGCAGTCGGTGAAGATCATCACCTTGTCCACCACCTCGCGACGTCGGATCAGGTCTTTGACCACCAGGTAACCGTTGGTAGAGTAACCCACTTCGCCTTCGCGCCGGTGCAACTCGTCGGCGTTGGCCAGCACGTTGCCCTGCGGCAGGTTGATCACCTTCCAACGGTCTCCGAAGATCCCGGTGGTCACCCGCTGGCTCCGACTCTGCAGCAACATGCCCAGCATCAAACCGATGTCGTAGTTCTGCACCTTACTTTTTGGAGACACCGATTGTTGCATAGAGCCTGACACGTCGCAGGCCACTAGCACACTTACCTCCGGGCCGAAGCCGGGCAGGTTAGCGGCACTAGCCCGCACGGCGACCTCCAGCGCGTTGAGCATCATCGGCACCGCGCCTGACTTCACACTTTTGAGCTCACGGTAGGCCGCCAAGAAGCGAAACGGCAGTTGCTTAGATCGGGCCACGGCCCGCGCGTCCGCCAGTCGTTCGCACACCTGCGCGAAATGTTCAGGCGATACGTCGGCCTCAACAATGTTGCGCAGGTTCCGCAGCAGAGCCATATAGCCCAGCTTACCGCTGCTGATCATCTCCTCCCACTTGGTGCGGAAGGCAACCTGCTTATCAGCTTCGCTGGCAAAGGCTTGCTGTCCCTGGGCCGACAGCTCGGTTTCCCAGGTGTAGGGCACCGGCAGCGTATCGTTCACCAGTTGATTGAAAATGGCTTGCTGCGCTTCGTCCTTCGCCTTGGGGTGCACCAGAAACAGGGCATCCCGCAGCTTTACGTCCGCGGCCCGGTTGTACTTCGCCAGTTGGTAGGCATCAAAACGGTTGAACGCCTGGGCCAATCCTTTCTGGATTTGCTTCGACAGCAAGTTGAGTTGCTTCGTGCCGGTACGGTCGTTGGCAAAAGCGTAGTAGGCCAGCAGTTCGGCGATTTCATCGGGACGTTGCACGACCCGCGCCACCGTTCGGCTCACCAGGCTATCGCCCCGGTGCACTTTGGCCAGCTCCACGGTCAGCACCAGCGGCACCAGACGCAGGTGCATCTGCTCGCGGGCGTAAACCACCAGTTTGGCCACAAATTCGGGCTGGTTCTGCGCCACCAGGGTCCGGATGCGCTCCAGCCGTTGCTGATCGGTTTGGTAGAACTTGTTGGCCAGGGTGGTAGTCACCACGCTGGCGTAGAGTTCCAGGGCCGGAGTCAGGGTGTAGGCCTCGGCTCCTTCGTAGTTGTAAACGCGGTTAGATCGTTGGGTTTTGAAATTGAATCGCATGGTTTTGTTCGTTTAGTCATTGGTTATTTCTCGTCACGAGCGCCGAACTCCAAACTTCGAGTCCGGCGCACCGCTTTTGTTATATCCATCGCATCCACCGTTTGCGGCGGCATCGTCGTATATGATCGCGCAGCCCGTCTATTTCAGCATTGTTCAGCGAAGCACGGACAGTGGCTGAGCTATTTTCCCGTAAAGATGAGCAAACGGGAGACGCATGGTTCGTGCGCTCAACCGTCTGCTTCACCTGCTGATTATCCCGGAGCTTTCGCTTCGGCGATCCGACTCACAACACTAGGGACAAATGAAATCCCCCCGGGGCCTTCAACCCCTCTCCGGTTTGATAGGAAGCACTCGTTTTGCCCTTCCTTCAGCGTTGCCAGAGCAGGAATCGAATCGCGCCACGATGGCCTGCGCGTTCAGCTCCAAAAACTGACGTACTACCATTATACAATCTGGCAAAGTTGACTCAATTGGCCTCAAATCATTCCACGACGGCCCAGAACCTTATTCAGCGCACTCCCGGGTGGGGCACAAAAAAACCCGGTCACTTACGGGGCCGGGTGGTTAATCGTGCGGTGAATGCTTCACTTTACGTTGAACCGATCCCAGTCCCAGCCACCCATAGCTCCTCCGTTCCGCAATACGCTATTCCGGTAAAATTGAACGGTTGATCTATACGAACCTGCTTGATTAACTTACTTGGCTTCATCGTCTTGACATTTTGTATAACAAAAAAGCCCGAACTGAGTAGCTCGGGCTTCATTATTCCATATAGAATAATTACTATTTATGCCTGAGCTGCGTATACCTATCCTGATCGCTTTCCTTGCCAAAGCGGAGGGTTAAGGGGGCGATATGTATGGATAGATAATTCACGATACTTCCTTTGTTTTGTGTTTCACAAAGGTAAGATAAAACTAAAGTGCGAAGCAATTTTTCAGTAAATTATTTTCAAATTTTTTTGTATGAAGCTGACAGTCAATGAATTACGTTACATAAAAAGTTATGCTTAAGCATTCAGTTGTCATACGTTGGATAGCAAACGAATCAGAACAGCACACGCTAGTCTGCCAAAATATGAGACGATTTCTTGAGTTAGTATTTAAGAACGCTCAGGAACTAGAACTAGCCAAATCTGCAAAGCATAGCAAGCGCTATCGCCAAAAAGTGCAAATTATGTCATCATCCACTCCGTTGCGGTGGGTCTAGAACCGACGAAGACCTTCAACAATTTCGCCACGTTGTTTGTACTTCCTCCAACTGTCCGGTCACCGTGACCTCGCGTTATGTCTAAGAAGCGTTTTCTATTTATCGTTAATCCCATTTCTGGTGTCGGAAAACAGAAGGATATTCCGAAGATCATCGACCGTTACTTCGATAGCCACGCTTACCATTTTGACATTGAAGTGACTGAGTACGCCGGGCACGCTCGGGAGATTGCGCGCGAGGCTCAGGGTAACTACGACGTGCTGGTGGCGGTGGGGGGCGACGGCACCATGAACGAAACAGCCAGCCAACTTATTGGCACCGACACGGCACTGGGGATCATCCCGCTGGGCTCGGGCAACGGCTTTGCGCGGCACCTGGGCTTGTCGACCGACCCCGCCCGCGCGGTGCAGCAACTCAACCGGGCCGAACCCATTCCGCTCGACGCCTGCTTCATGAATGACCGCCCCTTCTTCAACGTGTCGGGCATGGGCTTCGACGCGCAGGTGAGCAAGAAGTTTATGCACCAGATCAAGCGGGGTTACGCCACCTACGCGCGCTGCGTGTGGGAGGAATTTCAAACGTACCAGCCCCGCCGCTATCGCTACGAACTGAACGGGAAGGTTGTGGAAGAGAAACTGTTGATGGTGGCCTTTGCCAACACCCAGCAGTACGGCAACAACGCCGTGATTGCGCCCCGAGCCCGCATCGACGACGGGTGTATTGATGTGGTGTTTGTGCATCCGTTTCCGCTGGCCTACCTGCCGGTTTTCACCATGTTATCATTTACGCGTAGTATCCACCATTCGCCCTACGTGAAAATTGTACGGGTGCAACGGTTTCATATCGAACAGGTGGATGAACCCCTCGGACACGTGGACGGCGACTATATTGAAACTCAATCGGAAGTACGGCTTGAAGTGCGCGCATGCAGCTTGCGGGTGTTGCAACCTACCACCAGAAGTGCTTGGCAGTAGTGTTAATAAATTGTGAATCAAAGCAAAAAAAAGTAACATTGTATTAACAATAGTTTAATACACCGTTAACATGCTTGTCGATAAATTGTGAGTAATTCGCTTAAACCAAGCAGCTTACCGCATTGAGCAAGCCCCGCCCCCTTTTCCGAAGCTCCGTTTCCGATTCATCGCCTTCACCGCTCACCCCTACCAACCCGCACCACCACCGATTACCAGCACTCAGTCTGAGCGACGTACTATTCTTCTTCCACTATACCTTGTTGTATCATGTCAAAAAAACGTTCCGTTGAGGTCGCCGTCGTCTCTGATGTGCACCTGGGCACCTACGGATGCCGGGCCAAGGAGCTGCTTCTCTACCTAAAGAGTATCAAGCCCGACGTGCTGGTGCTTAATGGCGACATTATCGACATTTGGCAGTTTAGCAAACGCTACTGGCCCGCCGCCCACATGCGCATCGTGAAACAGATTTTCGGCATGGCTGCTAAGGGTGTCACCATTTATTACGTGACCGGCAACCACGATGAGATGCTGCGCAAGTTTGAGGGCTTCACCATGGGCTCTTTGCAGATTGTGAACAAGGTGGTGCTGCGACTGGGCGAAAAGAAGGCCTGGATTTTCCACGGTGACGTGTTCGACATCACCATGAAGCACTCCAAGTGGCTGGCCAAGCTCGGGGCCATCGGCTACGATACACTTATCCTGCTTAACGCAGTGGTGAACTTTATCTACGAAAAGCTCGGTCGGGGGCGGGTGTCGTTTAGTAAAAAGATCAAGAACCGGGTGAAGAGTGCGGTGAAGTTTATCGACGACTTTGAGAACACCGCCGCCGAAATTGCCATCAGCAACCAGTACGACTACGTGGTGTGCGGGCACATTCACAATCCGGAGATGCGCACCATCACCACCGAGCAGGGGCAGGTAATGTACCTCAACAGCGGCGATTGGGTAGAAAACCTCACCGCGCTGGAGTACAACCGCGGGCAGTGGGCGCTGTATCGGTACCAGGACGATACCTTTATCCACGAAGAGGCTGACCCAGAAGAGGAAAACCTAACCGCCACCCAACTCTACGACAACCTCGTAAAGGAGTTTAAGATCAAGCAGGTATGAAAGTGCTTTACGCCATTCAGGGCACCGGCAACGGGCACCTGAGCCGGGCGCGCGACATCGTTCCGATTTTGCAGCAACGCACCGACCTTGACTTGCTGGTCAGTGGCATTCAGGCCGACGTGGCGCTACCCTATTCCATCAGGTATCAGTGTAAGGGGATGGGCTTCATCTTTGGTAAGTCGGGTGGGGTAGACTTGGTAGAAACCTACCGCAAGACCGACACCCGCAACTTGTATAAAGAGGTGCGACAACTACCCGTGGAGCAGTACGACCTGGTGATCAACGACTTTGAACCGGTGTCGGCCTGGGCCTGCCACCTCAAGCGCGTTCCCTGCGTGAGTTTGAGTCACCAGAGCGCTATTCTGTCGCCCCACGCTCCCCAACCCGAAAAAAAGGACAAGGTTGGGCGGGCGATTTTGAAACATTACGCCCCTACCCAACGGCAGTACGGTTTTCACTTCGCCTGCTTCGATGAGCGTATCTTCACCCCGGTGATTCGCCAGCAGGTGCGGCAGACGGAGGTACACCACCGCGGGCACTACACGGTGTACCTGCCCGCCTTCAGCGACGAGAAGATCATTAAGCGCCTGACGAAGGTGGACGGCATCGAGTGGCAGGTGTTCTCAAAGCACACCCGCAAGACCTACCGCGAAAGGAACGTATCGATCCAGCCCATTGAGAACGAACGCTTTATCAAGAGCTTGGCCGAGGGCGAGGGCATTCTGTGCGGAGCGGGGTTCGAGACGCCCGCCGAAGCCCTGTACCTGAACAAAAAGTTGATGGTGATTCCGATGAAAAACCAGTACGAGCAGCACTGCAACGCGGCCGCACTCAAGACGCTGGGCATTCCGGTGCTGAAGAACTTCAAGAAGAAGCGCCTTGCGGAGATTGAGACGTGGGTACAGCGGGGGCGTCCGCTAGAGATCAATTACCCTGACATCACCGAAGAAGTGGTAGAAGAGGTGCTGACCCATCAGGTGCACGAGCCTCAGCATTTGCAGACGCTGTAGTGAACCATTGACACGTTATCGGCCCCAAGGGTTAGCTAATTAGGAAAGATTTCTCCACTTTTGTGGGGGAACAGCTTTTAACAATGCACGAGCAGCTACGCATCAACCTAGCTCAGTTTGTCAATTTGACAGACGAAGAATTTGACCTTATCACCTCAAAGCTTGTCCCTCGCAGGCTTCAGAAAAAAGAGATGCTGCTTAGTGCCGGGCAGGTATGTCATAACGCTTTCTTTATTAACCAAGGATGCTTGCGTTATTTCTACTTGACAGACGGCGAAGAAAAAACCGGGCAGTTCTTCTTCGAAAGTGATTGGTACACCGACTTTGCCAGTTTTATATCAGGAAAGCCTTCGGATGAAAGCATCCAAGCGTTGGAAGAGTGCTCGCTGCTGGTATTATCTCGCCAAGACTTACTCGAACTGTTTGATCACATTCCTGCATTTGAGCGGTTCGGCAGGCTCGCCGCTGAGCGAGCAGTCTTAGGTCTTAAAGCTCGAAACACCGCCCTGATCAATGAGAGCCCTGAACAGCGCTACCTGCGGCTGCTGAAAAACCGGCCCAAGGTCGTGGCTCGACTACCCCAGCACTACATTGCCTCCTTTTTAAATATCAAACCCGAGTCGCTGTCTCGCATTCGCAAGCGCTTGGCAGATAATCGCCGATCTTAACTTAGGTCAATGCTTTAGCCTCTCGTAGCGCACACCTTTGTAACGAAGTTATTATTCACTTAACCATCGTTACAAAATGAAAAGCATCTTGTTAGTATTCCTACTGTGCGCTTCTCTGAGTCAGCTACCGGCACAATCGTTCACGGACGTTACTTTCGGTACCTCCAAACAAGATCGCGCCTTTGTCAACCTAGCCTATCGTTATCAGTTTTCTGAAGCCTTTCGGGCGGGAATTGAATTGGAAACCGGCTTGGTCAACTACCGTTTTATTGGGGCCAAAGTGATTGACGAGGGATTGAGCACCACGGTGAGTCTGCCGATGCTGCTACGCCTTTACGAGCGTGACCGCTACCGACTCGACGTATACTCTCGGGTGGGAGTGCGGTTCCAAAGTGTTTCTACTAGCTACGAACAGGAGGAAATACTTCAGGCCAACAATTCCCTAGCCTTGGTGGTAGAACCCGGACTAGCGGTTACGTACCTGCTAAGCGAACGCTTGAGCTGGCAGTCGGGGGTTACGCTACCCATTGTCTACGAGGTTTCTCCCGAAATTATCTTTGAGAACAACGTAACCAATCTATTTACTAACCTGGGGTACCAGGGCTTTCTTATAAAAGATAGGGCAAGGGGAATTACTTCGTAATTTTGGTTTTGCGAACTAAAACAGAAGTATAATGCTCCCTTGCCCTACCGAACAATCTACATCCTTTTATGAAGCCTTGCAAGCAAATGCTGAGTTAGACTTGCGCGATTCTCGCGGTAAGTCACATGATTTGCCGCTCGTACTATTGAGTTTGACGTTGAGCCTGCTGCGTGGTAGAGATGGCTGTTTGTCCAGCATCCACAGAAGTATGCAGCATACGCAAAAAGCCTTATGTGTCTTTTTAGGCATCCGGGAATGCAGGGTAGTTTCGCGATCGCATCTGCCTTTGTTGCTACAGAAGGTAAATCTGGCTGTCTTTGAGCGTATAGTGTTTGCTTACTATGGAGTTGTGTTGTCCCAAGAGGAGAAGCAATGGTTTGCCGTGGATGGCAAAGAACTGCGTGGCAGTATACGTAAAGGCACTACTCGGGGGGAAGCGGTGGTACAGGCAGTAGATCATGCGCATCACGAGGTAATTGCCCAGGGGTTCTATAATGGCAGAAAAGAAAGCGAAAAAGCCGCTGTGCGTACCTTGCTTAGTCAACATCAGCTACTGAGTCAGTATATTAGCCTGGACGCATTGCATCTGGCCCCCACTACCTTAGCGGCTATTGCTCAGGCAAAGGGCAGGTTCTTAGTGGGGCTCAAAGAAAACCAGCCCGAACTGGCCACTGAAATGCAACGGGTAGCCGCTTATCTGCCGGTAGTACAAAGCAATACCACGTTGGACAAAGGGCACGGTCGCCTGGAAGAGCGTCTCTATCAAGCCTATGATATTACTGAACAGTACGTGCACGCTCGCTGGAATGAATCTGATTTGACCACACTCATTAAAGTGGAAAGAAAGCGCACCATGCTGAAAACAGGCAGACAAACGCAAGAAACAGCTTGGTATCTCTCTAACGCCCCCGTAGAGCAAGCCCAACAACTCTTCGGCGCAGTACGTCAGCACTGGGGGGTAGAAGTAAACAATCACCTTCGGGATGTAACCCTTGGGGAAGACCGCTTGAAAACTAAGCAAAACCCCCTCTCCCGTCTGTTAGCCGGATGCCGAACGCTAACCATCAAGCTTCTCAAGCAATTTAAGCCTAGCAACATGATGGCCCAGATAGAGCATTTTCAGGATGATTTTAGCTATCTCTTGAAAGCTCTCAGGCTCATCGGTTTTTTATAAGAAAGCCCTGCCTGGGGTACCAACTCAGTGATAACACGGTCTTTCTGCTGAAGGCCAGCGCCGGACCGGCCGCCGGGGCGGGGGGCGACTCGCAAAAGTTCGTATGGTCAGCGCAGGCTGGGCTACGCTTTTTGTTCGGAGGCAGCAACCGCACCAGCATCGTTCCTGGCCCCTCATTTTGACTTACTAATTCACTAAAATTCACGAATCATGAAAAAGCATATTATCATCAGCGCCTTCCTACTGTTCCTCAGCTTACACTTACGCGCCCAAGAAACGACCGAAAGGCGGGGTGTCGGTTGGTACATTGCCCCCGAGTACAGTACCATGTTCCTGAATGACCACGTAGGCAATGCCGTCGGCTTTTCGATGGGTATCAAACTGCTAAAAGATCACCTGAAGATAGGTTACTTCAACTACGGAAGAAGCGGACCTATCAACGCTAAAACGTACCCCACCCAGCTTCCCGAAGGGAAAACATACAAAGGAAAGCGTACGGTTGATCTGAGGGCCGATCACGGCGCTTTTGGATTAATGGTGGCCCCCTCCTTTTTCATCCCCAAGACCAATGTCGAGATAGACATCCCTATTTACTACGGTATGATCGGGGCGGGCTTCTACCTGGCGGGTGAAGACCGAGAAACCCCGGATAACCGCCGGGTGAGTGAGTGGGAGAATGATCTTTTTGAGGGGGAAGACGCGGCCTTTACCACGATGCTGGAGGTAGGAGTGCGGGCTCTTTTTCCTACCGGACTGAACGGTTTACGGATGGGGGCCGGGCTGCACTACACGACGGTACAAGATTGGGTTACCTATGTGGACTTGTCGGGTGATTTTTACAACAATAAGTTTCGGGCTTCTGTCTTCGTGGAGTTTGGTTCTAAGCTCAAGCGCTAATGCCTAAAGGTTAAACATCAAACTAAAAGAGTACTGATAACAATATAACATCTAGACTTATGAAAAAGCTATTGGTAATTTCTCTACTAATTGTAGTTACCGGTCCGTACTTGCGGGCGCAAGATAAGAAGCCGTTGATATACGGTGAAGTTGGACTGGGCTTTGGCCAGACCCTATTTTTCGGAGACATTCAGCAGAAACTGGGGGTGGCCCTTCAAGCCAACGACTTTGACCCGGCCATTGCCGGAAACATGCTACTAGCCTTTTATGTCGCGCCCCCTAAATGGAAAGGTTTTGGCTTGGGTGGCCGACTGAGTTTTTCAGGGGGCGGCGCGGCAACCGACGACCAGGGCGGCGAATACTTCTTCAACTACTACAACTTTGGGATCAGCGCCAAGTACTATCTTATCAGTCGGCAATTCGACAAAGGACTGTACGTAAGAGCTACGGTAGGCACCGGGCAACTGACCACGAAACATCAGTTTAACGATGAAGAAGACCGGTATTTGCATCAGTTTGCTATTGGGTCTGCGTTAACCGGAAACGTGGGCTGGACGTTTCCGCTCAAAAACAAGAGTCTAAGTATTGAGGCGGTCTTTGAGGCGGGCCGACGAAACGGAACGATTTCCGGTTTGGGCGACGGACAGGTATTTCGCAGCGGACAACTGGGGGCTAACCTTGTCCTTTCATTCTAAAGAAACGAGCCATGTCAGTACAACTTTGCCTTGGCCGACGAAACAGGAAAATCTCAGGGTTAAGTGATGGATAAGTGTTTACATTGATATATTTGCACGATAGTTAACACTCGCTTACTAATGAACAGACTGTTTTTCGATCTCATCAGCACTTTGACTAAAACTAGGAAGTGCCGTTTCTCGGTTCAGGTAATCGTCATTACACTGTTCACCGCCTGCCAAGCCCCCACCAACCAACCATCCACCTCCGAACCCGCTTCCATCATGTCTGTATCCGCCGCTCCCGCCGAATCGTTTGTGCAGCACGTGGTTGCTTTCAAGTTCAAGGAAGGCACTTCGGCCGAAGCCGTGCAGCAGCATATGGACGACTTTGCCGGGTTGCAGGATAAAATTCCCGAGTTGCGCTCGTACGAGGCCGGTAAAACCTTTAAGGTAGCCTACGAATCCACGGCTGACTACGACGTGATGCATTACACCACTTTTGCTAACGAGGCGGACATGGAGGTGTACTTTAACCATCCTGATCACCAAAAATTTATCGCCGACAACAAAGACAGTTGGGCCAATGTGTTCGTGAGCAACTCGCGGGTGGAGTAGTTCAGCAGCCGTGCGCCTAAGCCGATCGCTCGAGCAGCGAGCCCTTCAGTTCTCTGATTTCGTCCATCAGAAACTCATCCAGTTGCACTTGGTGCAGCGACTTGGCCTGGAGCAACTGCTCCACGGTGAGGCCGTCAACCTCGCGCAGGTCGGCCTTATAGAGCGTGGCGTTGGCGAAGTTCACGCCCATCACAATGGCCCCCCGCAGGTTGGCTTCGGTCAGGAAAGCGTTCTCGAAGCTGGCTTTGATCAAAAAGGCCCCCGACAGGTCGGCCTTCATCAGCGAAGCGCCTTTGAAGTTGGCTCCGCTGGCGTACGACTTTTGCAGCTGCGCGTGATTGAGGTTGGAGGCCTCAAAATTAGTCTGGTTCATCCGGGTGTTGACCAACACTGCCTGATCTAAATTGGAATGGGATACGTTGGCCGAGTTGAGGTTGCTCCGGGTCATGTTCGTGTACCCCAGGTTGGTGCGGGCCAGGTGGCAATTCACCAGATCAATGGTGTAGATACGGTGGCGGTTGAGTCGCTTGATGTTACCCGCGGTTCGGAACGCTGCCTCTTCCGATTCCCACAGCCGAAAGTCGTCAATTTCATCTTTATAAGTGCGGATTCGCAGGTTTTTTTGCCCGTTCTCGTTCAGCCAGTAGATTAAAATACCAATCACGGCAATATCGAATAACATGCCGTGCGCCTCGGCCAGCACCTGTCCCACGAAATTATAGTTGTCTTCTACGTAATAGTGGTAACTCAGGCCAATAACCAGCGCCGCCAGCGAAATGAGCACCAAAAAAGAGGTGAGCACGGGCTTCTCGACGATTTCGCCGAACCGCTTTCGGATAATAGGAAGGTGTTCGTTGAGCTTAAAACGCATACCGGGAACGAGTAGCTAATAAAAGAATATCACATGTCGAGCGTATAAAAATCAGAACTCCAAGGTACCCCCATCGAGGTCGACAAGTAAGATGTTTTGCGATAAAACAGTACCATGTACAAATT
Source organism: Cyclobacteriaceae bacterium (assembly GCA_965217305.1). Lineage (GTDB taxonomy): Bacteria > Bacteroidota > Bacteroidia > Cytophagales > Cyclobacteriaceae > Tunicatimonas. The sequence goes on along the minus strand of CBDCHN010000010.1, from coordinate 1,031,842 downwards.
ATCCCTAGTTTAGTGCGATGATCTTCTGCGCTAGCACCCGGCTGATCTTTTCGTACGATTCGTGGGTCCAGCCTCCCACGTGGGGCGTGAACAGCACCCGCCCCGATTGAACCAGTTTCTCAAAATAGCGCCGCTGATCGGCAGGCATGCGCGCGGGCGGTTCGCTCTCCAGCACATCGAGGGCCGCGCCGCGCACTTTGCCGCGGGCAATGGCGTCCGCCAGGGTTGCCAGGGTCATGATCTTGCCCCGGGCCGAGTTGAGCAGGTAGATATCCTTTTGAAAACGATCAAGGTACGATTTATCTACCAAATGATGGGTTTCTTCGGTCAACGGTACATGAAAACTAAGCACCTCCGCCCGCTCGTGCAACTCGTTCATGGTGACTTCGGTGGCGCAGCGGTCGGAGTAGTTTTTCCGGTACTTGTCGTAGGCTAGCACGGTGACCCCAAACCCACTGAGCCGCTGCGCGAAAGCTTGTCCCATGTAGCCGTAACCCACCAAACCCACCGTTTTGCCCATCAGTTCGGTGCCCCGGCTGCCTTCGCGGTCCCAGGTTCCGGCGCGCACCTGCTGATCGGCCCGGTGGATGTGGTTGAACAGACTGAGCAGCATGCCCACCAGATGTTCAGCTAAAGCGTCGCGGTTGCCCTCGGGCGCGTTGAGGATGGCGATGCCCCGGGCAGACAGGGCGTCAACGTCCAGCTGATCCAGTCCGGCCCCGGCCCGCCCCACGAAGCGCAGGTTCGGCGCGGCGTCAATCAACTCTTGATCCACCGCCAGCTTGCTGCGCACGATTAGCCCTTCGTAGTCGGCGATGCAGCTCAGCACCTCGGGCCGCGACAGGCCCGGACGGTAATCCACGGCGTAGCCTGCTTTCTCTAGCAGGGGAACGATACAACCGTGCAGGTCGTCGATGATGAGGCACTTTTTCATCGCTAGAAATTATACAGCATATGCGCCACCCCGAAGTAGACGGTGAGCCCGAGCAGGTCGTTGGCGGTGGTGATGAACGGACCCGAGGCCAGGGCGGGGTTGATGCCGAACTTGTCGAGCACCAGCGGGGTGATGGTGCCCATTAGGGAAGCCAGCAGCACCACGCTGAACAGGGCAATGGCCACCACGACAGACAAGCGGGCTGGTTCACCCAAGATGAGGTTGAACCCCAGCACCAGCACTCCCAGGGCCAAGCCATTGATCAGGGCCACGGTGATTACCTTGAAAAGGCGTTTGGCCATGCTGTCTTCAAACACCGAAGAAGAAGCCAAACTCTGCAGCACCAGCGACGACGACTGAATGCCCACGTTGCCGCCCGTGGCAGTGATGAGCGGAATAAAGAAGGCCATGGCGGGCACCAGCATAATGTCGGCCTCGAACAAACCGATAAACCGCGCCCCGACGAGCCCACCCGCCATGCCAATGATCAGCCAGGGCAGGCGGGCCCGTGATAGCAACCACACGCTGTCGCTGCGTTCTTCCACGTCTTCGGAAATCCCCGACATCAGTTGCCGCTCTTCCTCGGCCAGTTCGGTGATCACGTCCACAATGTCGTCGATGGTGATGCGGCCCACCAGCCGGTTCAGGGCATCCACCACGGGCACCGACTCCAGGTCGTAGCGGCGCATGATGTCGGCCACCTCATCTTCTTCCAGGTGGGTGGGCACCGAGATCACTTCGTCGTCGTACAGGTCGGCCACCAGGGTGTCGTCGGTAGCCAGTAACAATTTTTTGACTGACACTTTGCCCAACAAGTGGTGGTTGGCGTCGACCACATAGACCGAGTAAATTTTGTCGATTTTCTCGGCTTGCCGCCGAATCTCCTCGATGCACTGCTTCACGTTCCAGGTGAGGTAGACCTTGATGAGCTCCTTAGCCATCAGCCCCCCGGCCCGGTCTTCTTCGTAGCGGATGAGGTCCTTCACGTGGTGGGCCCGCTCCTCGTTGCGCATCAGGTCGATCACCTCCTCGCGGGTCTGGATCGGCAGGCGATTGAGAATGTCGGCTCCGTCGTCAGAGTCGAGGTAGTCGATAAATTCGGCCAGCTCTTGGGAGGTGAAGTTGCGCAGGAAAGCCGTCTGATCTTCGTCCTCGATCTCGATGATTACGTCGGCCGCCTTTTCCTTGTCTAGGAGCTTAAGGACGTACTTCGACTCCTCGGTGTTGAGCTCATAGAGTACCGATAAGATATCTACCGGGTTGGCTTCTGCCATGCTTTCTTGCACCAGTGCAGCTTCGTCTTGCGCGATCACTTCCCGCACCCACTCCAGGTATTCTTGCGATACCTCAAAGGGCATCAAGGTTATTGCTTCCACTAATCTGCTGGGTTAACTCCACAAAATCACCGACCGACAGTTGCTCGGCCCGCTGGTTCAGCACCGGGAGCGACTGAACGGCCGGAGACAAATTTAGGGGTTTAAGCGCGTTGCGCAAGGTCTTGCGGCGGTTTTGGAAGCCCTGTTTCACCACGCGGCGAAAAAGCACTTCGTCGCACGCCAGCTGGGTGGTGTCGTTGCGCTGCAGTCGGATCACGGCCGAGCGCACCTTCGGAGGAGGATGAAACACGTGCGGCTCTACCGTGAAGAGGTACTCAACGGTGTAATAGGCTTGCAGGAGTACGCTCAGGATGCCGTAGGTTTTGCTGCCGGGCGGGGCGCACAGGCGGTCGGCCACCTCTTTTTGCAGCATGCCCACCACTTCGGGCACCCGATCACGCTCGTCGAGCACCCGGAAGAAGATTTGGGATGATATGTTGTACGGAAAGTTGCCGATGATGGCGTAGGGAGCGGCGAAGTGCTCATCGAGACGGGTCTGCAAGAAGTCTTCCGAGAGAATGGGCAGTTCGGGATACCGTTGCTCCAGGTAGGCCACCGATTCGGAGTCCACCTCAATCACCGTGAGTTTGTAATTGGGCACTTGCACCAGAAACTGGGTAAGCACCCCGGTTCCCGGTCCGATCTCGAGCACCTGCCGGTAGCCCCCGTGCTGGGTCAGGCTATTCACGATGCGCTCGGCGATGGCGGTATCTTTGAGAAAGTGCTGCCCCAAGTGTTTTTTGGGCCGGACGCGGGGTGGATTGGGGGGCATAACGTATTGACTTGGGCGGCTACTTAATTTCGTACAGAAAATAGGGAGGCACTGATTTGACTAGAAGCAATGAGGCAGCATTGATGTCACGCGTTGTCAGCAGATAGTCCACCCGGTAACGCGCCTTTAGCTCTGGAAGGCGGTCGATGTCGGCCAAAACAGCCTGTTTCATCCGCACCCTATCGTACCAGTCCGGAATCTTACTTAGTTCGGCAGGAATAAACTTATACGACACGAAGCGACTGCGCCGGGTCTTTCTGGTCAAAGAAAGATCGCCGTCTGAATCAGCTAACGCTGATTCGGGGTCTCCCAGGTATAAAATGACTGCATCCCGCTCGGTGTGGCCGGTGATGTAGGCGCTCATTTCATCAAAAGCCGCCGATGCTCCCGAAAAGTATTGATACGACAAAAACGCATTGGGCAGCAATGCTCGAAGGGTAAAAAAAGCAGCCAGCACCACAATGGTCAGGTTCACCGCGGGAGCGTAGCGCTTGTAGTCGAAGTCAGTAAGCAAGTAAGTGAGATGAAGGGTAAACACGAAGGTAGTGAGCGCATTAATTCTGAAGGGGTAGTACTTCACGAACTGGCCGGTTTTGTCAAAATAAGCTAACACCACCGCAACCAGGGTTCCCGTTAGAGAGAGAACCACAAAAAGGTTCAGGCGCTTGAGTTCGAGGCGACGAACGGTGGGGAGCAACACCAGGCTGATCAGCAGCGCAATTGCCGCCAGCAACACTCCGTGAAAGTGCGTCCGGTAGAAATAGATAAGAGACTGAAACAAGGCGGTGTGATGGGGGGCTCTGAAGTAGGTATAGATCCAGTCGGCACTGGGGGTAGTTGGTTGAACCACCGTTACGTTGGCAGTGAGATACACTACAAACGGTAGCATACAAATTGTGTAGGTGGCTAGCAGCAGCCCGCTACGGCGCCAGGGGGCTAAGCCGAAGAGCAAAACGGTGCCGCCCAGGTAGATTAGCGCGTAGCCGCCCACCAAAATGTGGAAGTAGGAAGCTCCTACCAGCAGGGCGGTCATCCATCCGTAGCGACCTTGCGTGAAGAACCATAGTGCGTAAAAAACAAAAAAGTAAGCAAACCCTTTGGCCTCTACACTGATGAAGATCGTTGCCTCGGCAAACATTGATTGGTGCACTAGGTAGAGCACCGGCAGATGCAGCAGAATCCCGACGTTCGTGATAGCCAGGGTTCGGTAAATCCGGACGAGAGGAAGGGTATAGAGCAACGCCAACACCAGCCGCCCCCCGAATACGTACTGCTCGAAAGAGAAAAAGCGCAGCAAAAATCCCGAAATGTACTGGTACAGCAGCCGGGTACCGGGTATTTCGTTGAAATTGATCGAGTTTTGAATCCACGTGGGGTCGGCGAACTGTTTGGCTGCTTGCAGGTACTGCTCTTCGTTAGAGTTAGGCGAAAACGACAGGAAGTAGCCGAAGAGTACCAAGGCAACCACTGCGTGCGGGTTGATCCGGTTGATCCGCTCAGCCACCGGCCACCGACTGATATAGCCTCCGGTGCGATAAATTAGGCTTTCTAGAAAATTACTCATCCGACGGACGCTGGGTTTTCCGCCACGTTAGGGCCAACGATACCCCTACCGGAAACCTGATGCCTTGCTTGATCAGCCGGTATTCAGCGTAGAAGATCGCGTAAAACAACCGATTGACTAATTTTCCGTCGGCTACCGCAAAGTCCGACTGGTTGCGATCTTTTGCGGGTAGTAAGCGACTTATCACCCGAAACAGGGCAATGGGGAGAAACAAGAGGGTATTGAAGTAGGTAGCATAGTTAACTTCACCGGACGAGACAAACAAGCTACGTAATTCTTTTAGCGTATAGCGCCGAACGTGGTGGTTAATTACGTCGTGCTGGCCCCACAAGAACCTGAACGCAGGCACGGTCACCATCACCCCGCCCCCGGGTTTGGTAACCCGCATAAGTTCCTGTGCCGCCCGCCGGTCTTCCAGTACGTGCTCAATCACATCGAAGGCACAAACCGCGTCAAAATAATTGTCCTCGAAAGGAAGTGCTAAAATAGACCCCTGTACCACCTCGATAGGAACGTGTTCTTTCAGAAACCGGAAGCACTGCTCATCGTACTCTACGGATTCTACGGTACCCAGCCTAGCCAGCAGTTCGGAGGTGTAGCCGGTGGCCACGCCCACGTTAAGGATTCGGGCGTTGGGGGTGTCTCCGAACAGCCAGTGAGCACGGTGCAGCAGAATCTTGGCCCGGACTTTAAACCACCAGTTCTCTCGTTCTAGCCGGTAGTACGCTTTGTAGTAGGATTGTTCCACTGGTTATTGTAGATGCTTTATAATGCTTGCTTCGCTGAACGCTACGGAGGGGCGAAGTTAGGCTACTTCTTCCGGATTTACCCGGCTTTATAGTTTGTAATATAACTTTTTAGTAGGACGTTTGCGCCCATGAACGTAGGAATGATCTTGAATGCGCCCTACCCGGCCGATATTCGGGTAGCCAAAGAAGCCCGATCGCTGGTCGACGCCGGTTACACCGTGCACTTGCTGTGTACCAACAGGGGGCAGGAGCCAACCGAAGAGGTGGTAGAGGGTATCCGGGTCGCCCGCATCAACGGACTATCAAAGCACTACCAAGTAGGGATATGGGACGTGATCAACGCCGTTAATTTTGTTCACCCGTTATTCTACTTCGCCCTGCGAAAGTTTATTGACCGGTACCGAATAGACGTGCTGCACGTGCATGACCTGCCCCTGGCCAAAACGGCCGTCCTTCTGGGAAACAAGCGGCAGATTCCGGTAGTGGTCGACCTGCACGAAAATTTTCCGGAGGCACTGAGCGTATGGTTCGAGTGGAAAAAGAATCCACTAATCCGCCTAAAAAACCGGCTATTCTTCGGCTACCGCCGCTGGGAAAAGTACGAAGGCTACGCCGTGCGCCGAGCCGACCGGGTGATAGCCGTAGTAGAAGAAATGAAGCAGCGCTTAACTGAGAAGTATCGGATCAATCCGGATAAGATCACCGTGGTTACCAACACCGAGTACAAAAGCTTTAAAGACCAAGCGGTGGTGCCGGACGTCTACCAAATGACTACCAAAAAGTTCATCGTTACCTACACTGGCAACGTAGGGCCGCACCGGGGGGTAGATACGGTGATCGAGGGGATGCAATACCTCAAGGATTTACCCATTCGGTTTGCTATCGTGGGGCGCACCAACGCGGCGGTGCAGCGCAAACTAGAAATCCTGATCGAACAGTACAATTTGTCGGAGCAGGTGAAACTATACGGCTACCAGCCCTTTAGTACTTTCTTTTCGTTTATGTCGCAGGCTGATGCCAACGTTATTCCACACCATAGCAACGCACACACCGATAACACCATTCCCCACAAGATATTCCAGTGTATGCAGGTGAAGCGCCCCCTGGTGGTGAGTTCGAGTACTCCCATTCGCCGGGTGGTGGAGGAAACCGCGTCAGGAGTAGTGTTCGAGGCGGGTAATCCCCGTGACGTAGCCCGCGTACTCCGGAATTTGTACGAAAATCGAGATTTGCGCGACCGTTTGGCGCAAAACGGCTATCTTGCCACCCAAGAGGGTGCCTACAACTGGGAACATACCGAGCAAACGTTGTTAAACCTCTACCGCCATCTTTTTAACCACTAGCGCATGCGCATTGATATCATTGCCGGGGCTCGCCCTAACTTTATGAAAATTGCCCCGCTGGTTGCCGCTATTGAGCAAGCCCAAAAGCAGGGGAAGCGTATAGACTACCGGCTGGTTCATACGGGGCAGCACTATGACAAAAAACTAAGTCAAACCTTCTTCGATCAGCTCGGCATACCCCAGCCCGACATCAACCTGGAAGTGGGGTCGGGCACCCAGGCGGGGCAAACCGCCAGCATAATGGTGAAATACGAGGCAGTGATAACCAACCCGAAACCAGACTTAGTGCTGGTGGTGGGCGACGTGAACTCTACCATGGCCTGCGCCATTGTGGCCAAAAAAACGGGTGTCAGGGTAGCTCACGTAGAAGCGGGTATTCGCTCGCACGATTGGAGCATGCCCGAAGAGGTGAACCGGGTGGTGACCGATGCCATCACCGACTATTTTTTTACCACCACTGCGGGAGCCGGTGAGAATCTACAGAAAGCCGGAGCACCCCAAGGAGCTATTTTCTTGGTAGGAAACACGATGATTGACACCCTGCTGAAGAACCTGCCAAACCTGAAGAAGCCCGGCTTCTGGGAAGAATACCAGCTTCAGGAAGGGCGCTACGTGGTGTGCACGCTGCACCGGCCCAACAACGTGGACGAGGCGGCCGGACTGGCGGCGCTGATTCGCGAGATCGGAACAAATGCGAATGGGCTTCCGGTGGTGTTTCCGGTGCACCCGCGCACCCGCAAGAATCTGCAACCCGACCAGCTTCCTGACAACGTTATCCTAACCGAGCCGCTGGGCTATCTGGAGTTTATCTACCTGGTAAAGCACGCGCTAGCGGTGGTCACCGACTCGGGCGGCATTCAGGAAGAAACTACCGTGTTGGGCGTACCCTGCATCACCCTACGCGATAATACCGAGCGGCCCGAAACCGTGGAGGTAGGCACTAACGAACTGATCGGTACCGATCCCGGGCAGATCAAGCCTGCTTTTGATACGTTGTTTGCGGATAAGTGGAAGAAGGGTGAAGTGCCCGACTACTGGGACGGGGCGGCGGGCCAGCGGATCGTCGATCACATCGCGGCGCTGTTTGCGTTATAACCCCACCGTAGCCCCCACCGAGCGTTAGTAGACCTCGGTCTTATCGCGCTGATTCACCTCCCGGTTATGGGCATCATCATTCGGCAAAGCATTTGGATTAGTATCTCCTCGTACGTCGGCATTGTGCTGGGGTACGTCAACGTTATTCTGCTTCTTCCAGAGTTCTTAGCGGTCGATCAGATTGGTTCGGTACGCTTTGTCCAGAGCACCAGCGCCCTGCTCCTTCAGTTTGCTCAATTAGGTATCTCCGCCACCGTGCTGCGTTATTACCCCATTGTGGCGCAGCGGCCGGAGAATGCCAGGGGCTTCATTCCTGCCGTGCTGCTGGCGTCGGTTTTTTGTTTTGGAGTGTTCTTCGTGGTTTTCACCGCGGTAGAGGATCAGATGTGGGCTTATTTTGATCAGAACGCCCCTCAGGCGCGGGACTACGCGGGACTTATTTTGCTACTGATATTTCTGATGAGCGTGCAGGCTGTCATGGAGGCCTACAGCCGTAGCATTCTGGAGGCGGTGGTGGTGAACGTGCTGCGCGATGTGGTGCTGCGCGCTATGACAACGCTACTGATAGCGGGTTATGCGTTAGCGTGGTTTGACTTCATGGCCTTCCTTCATCTGTTCGTAGGCACCTACGCGCTCAACCTGATACTGCTCACGGTATACCTGGGGCAGCGGGGGCAGCTTCGGTTTAGCCTGGATTTCCGCTTCTGGCAGCGGATAAACGCGCGCGAGATGGTTGCTTTTTCATTGTCCTCGTTTATGGGCGGCAGCGGGTCGAGTATCTTCCGCCGGGTGGATGCCTTTATGATCACCTCCATGATTGGCTTGTCAGCCACCGGTATCTACACGACTATGTTCCAGATTGCGGTGGTTATTGAGGTACCTATGGCCGCCATTGCCCAGATCAGCCAGCCCATTATCGCCCGGTCGTTCGCCGACAACGATCTGGAAACTATCGCCACAATCTACCGAAAATCATCAATCAACCAGCAACTGATCGGCAGTCTGATTTTTATTGGTATCTGGGCTAACCTGGATAACCTGTTCGCGATTATGCCCAACGGCGAAGCGTTTGGTCAGGGCTACTGGGTGGTGGTGGTGGTGGGCTTGTCGAAGTTAGTAGATATGAGCACCGGCTCCAACAACGAAATCATTAATATGTCTAAGTTTTATCGCTTCAATATGATCATGATGCTGCTGTTAGCCGTGGTTGCCGTGCTTACCAATGGTTTGCTTATTCCCCGCTTTGGCATGGAAGGGGCGGCGCTGGCTACGTTGTTAACCATCGTGATCTTTAACGTTGCCAAACTGATTTTCATCTTTCGCCAGTACCGCATGCTGCCCTTTACCCGGCACAACGTATGGTTGCTGGCGGTGGCGGCCGGAGTGCTCTTCTTGGCCCTACGGGTTGGCCCGGCAGGTTCGGTGTGGCTGGATATCCCCTTGCGCTCTCTGGCGATCACCTTACTGTACGGGGGGATGGTCTTCGCACTACGCATTTCCGAGGATGCCAACCAGCTATTCTTGGCGGTTGCGCGAAGAATCGGATTACCCGGCGGTCGCCGGTGATAGGTGGCACTTCGCGGTTAGTTTTTCCTCAAACAGGACGAAGACGAGCCGAGGGGCAACACAGAACGCCTAAAAAAGCGTTATTTGCGGTGGGCCGCTCCGATAGTATCGCCTGGGTCGCAACAAACAAGGAAGCATGATAAGCAGTACACTACCTCCAAGTCAACAATGAATACAGATTTAGAACTATCCGTGGTCGTGCTATGCTACGGGGCGGAAGAAAGTATCGTTCCGTTCGCTCAAAAGTTAAAAAACGAAGTTTTGAAGCTTACCAATAGCTTCGAGATCGTTTTGGTCGGTAACTACCAAGAAGGAGCAGCCGACAAAACCCCCGAAATTATTAAACGAATGGCCGAAGAAGATCCGACTTTCAGAGCGCTCTCCAAGGTGAAGGAAGGCATGATGGGGTGGGACGTCCGGCAAGGGCTAGCGGCGGCCCGAGGTAAGTTTCTTTGCTTCGTTGACGGAGATGGACAGTTTCCAATCGAGAGTATCACGGGTTGTTACAAAATAATAAGCAAGGGCGAGTTTGGACTCGTTAAAACGTACCGAACCAGACGCGAAGACGGACTTCAGAGAATAGTCATATCGCACGTTTACAACGCGGTGTTTAAACTGCTTTTCCCCCACGTAAAGTCAAAAGACGTTAACTCGAAGCCTAAAATTTTTCTCAGAAGCGTGTACGAAACGCTCGACCTAAGTTTCGACGATTGGTTTATTGACGCCGAAATTATGATAAAAGCAAGCCGACTTGGCGTCAAGTTTTACGAGTTTCCTATTAGCTTCCGAAAGCTGGAAAATAGAACCTCCTACATCAATTATCGCGTTATCCTGGAGTTTGTTCAAAACTTGGTTGCTTACAAACTTAAAGGTAAGTGATTGCAAAAAAGAAGATCTTCGTCACCGGAATCTCTTCCTCTATCGTCCAGCGGTTAGTTCTTCTGCTCGATTTATCGGCCTACGAAGTGGTTGGCATCTCACGCAATCCGTCGGCCGTTCGGCTAAGCGACGTCACGGTGGTGCAGGGAGACATTCGAGAAGCGCGAAGCTACTCCTACCTGTTGGAAGACTGCTACATGATCATCCACGGGGCTGCAGTTACTCACTCGCGAAGCGATCGGGAATACTACGAGGTTAACCTGTATGCTACCGAAAAACTGGTTGAGGCGGCAAAAAACCACCGGGTAGCGCGATTTGTCTTCATCAGCTCGAACACCGCCGGAAGTGAGAGTGGTACCTACGGACTCACCAAACTGCTAGCCGAGCAAGCTATTCAGACGGTAGGTGACTGGACCATCCTCCGCCCCTCCGAGGTGTACGGAGGTGATAAGAAGGAAGGCATTGAGAAGCTAATTGAGGACGTGCGTAGCAAATCAATCGTTTTGTGTCCTACCGATATCCCGTCTAAGCTCTGTCCTATCTATATTCAAGATGCCGCTCATCTGATGCAAAAATACATTTTTGACAACCGCAGCAGAAATCAGAAAATTATAGTGAGCGGACCGAAGAAGTTCTCCTACCTTGAGGTCGTTGAACTGGTTAAAAGAATATCGGGAAGAAAGGTCAAAGTAATTTTTCTGAGCAAGCGCTTTATGTTCTTTATCAGGTGGATCGTAAGAATTTGCCCCCTAAATTTAGGAATAGTGCCCGACCAAGTGGATCGCCTCTACGCAAAAAAGCACGTTGAGGTTAATCAAGAAGCATCTATACAACTAAAAGCGTATGTGAAAAAGCTAGTTAATGATGATTCATTAGCGTAGGCTTACGGTTTGATAACGATTCGTCCATGAACAATAAATTAAAAAAATGGTAGGCGGTCGTTCTGGCGAAAGGTTTTCATGAAGATACCGCCCGTCATCTGTGCCTTCGCCATCCAGAGAGCCATTCAATTCGTCATAAAATCTCACCCTAGCTCACCCCGATAGCCAACCCATCTCAATACCGCTGCGAGCGATGCGATCAAGACGTTGGTCTAGGAGGTGAGTGGTTGGCGAAACTCGTATAAAGTGAGGCTTAACCCTGACTGGTCCACCGCGTAGGTTTGCCAACTGGTAGACAAACCCAGCTGCGCCGAATCACCCGACAGCAGCAAGCCGCAGGTGCGGTCGTCCGAATAGTGGTAGAACTGAAAATTACTGCATCCGCCACTGTTGGCCGCAACGGTAAACTTGATCGGGTTGGAAGACGGAGTGTTCTGCGCCGCATCGTCGTTGCGACAGCTTTCTGGTTTTCTTGCTGGCCTTCACGGCGGTGAAAGATCGTATCTAGCAGTACTTCAGCCAAAATGCTCCGCAAGCCCAAAATTATGCCCGCCTGATTCTGGCGCTGGTGTTTTTGTTGCGCATCTCTGAAGATGCTAATCAATTATTGTTCTTTATATTGTGGCAACTCGGCTGGTACGGCGACGACCGTTCTAGCTGCTCAGAGTCGTTCGTAAAATCGTCTGCCGCGAACCATTGGCTAAAGATGAAACTGCGCTGGTCATTGGACATCTGGCTAGTGAACAGTGGTAAACGTGTAAGATATCTATAAAGTACAAACTTTTACGTAAATAATAATATATTAGCTTTGCGAGGTGAAGAGAAACTTCGCGAATGATTTTTAAGTGATTGTAGGCTAATACGAAAACTCATGAAAAGATTTATCATTTATGCAGTTGCTTGTTTGTTTTTTGCTTGCGAAGAGCAAGGGGCTGATCCTCAAACTAATACTAAGTATCCGATAGCAATAGGTTTCGCACCCGGTGTCAATTCCTCCTCCCGAACAGATCATAGCAGGCAAGTGGATGCGGTTACTATTACTGTTAAGGATAGCGATGGAAACGCCCTGTATAGTATGGAGCGATTGGATTTGATAGCGATTGGCGAAGGGTACATCACCAAAGCGCTTGAGCTAGCGCCGGGAAGGTATACCGTGGAAGACTTTATTGTGGTGGATAAGGAAGATGCCGCCCTATACATCACCCCCAAGAAGGAATCCAAAGTCGCAAAATTAGTAAGTACGCCCCTGCCTTATTTCTTCGAGGTAGTTCCTGATGATACCAATAACGTTGTGCTTGACGTGATTTCAGCCGAGCTTGGCGACGCATCTGATTTCGGCTATGCTACTTTCTCTTTTAACGTGGTTCCGGATTTAAAAGCAGGATTGGTTGCTTACTTTCCTTTCAATGCCGATGCAATTGATCATAGCAGATACGAGAATCACGGTTTGGTAAATGGCCCGGTTCCGACAGTTGATCGGTTCAATACCATGAAAGGAGCGTATTATTTCGACGGAGTAGATGATTATATTGAGGTGGCTGATGATTCTTCTCTCTACTTTTCCAACGAGTTTTCTTTGTGCGCTTGGGTCAACCTTCAGTCAGGCAAAGCCTGGGGTAGCAGAATCATCGACAAAGCGGTGGGTAGTCGCAGTACCGGATTTGTACTGGATACGTACGATGCCAAGCAAACCGGAAGAGCCATCCGACTACAGGCAGTAAATGCCTGGACCTACGCATCAGACGATTTATTGACACTGAACGAATGGTATTACATAGTAGCCACTTTCAAAGATGGTGAAGGTAAGATCTACATCAACGGCGAACTCGATTCCCAAAGTCAGGGTGACCAAAAAACGCTGGTTAATGACGCTGTGCCGCTACGAATTGGGTTCGACTCCGGTGTTAGAGTAGGGAACGACTTTGATGACGGTTTCCACGGCGCAATTGATGAAGTTAGAATATATAACCGAAGACTGAGTGGTCAAGACATAAAGACCCTATTTCAACAGGAATAATCGGTCTCTTGCCTGTGTTAATCCGCGGTTAGACAATAATTCACAGTTAGACGATTAATTAAGAGAGGGTCCACTGCTACAAAACTTGGTAGCGGTGGACCCTTTTCAATTATGATCCAGTTCGCAACAACGATAGTCAGGGGAGTAGTTGCTAAATGATCACCCTGTCGCTAAGTTGCGAGTGGAGACAGTTGCGTCTATGGATTGTTGGCCCCCTTCAATAGAAGAGGGTACTTCCCCTTCTGGTGCGCGAAACCCAACCCCCCAGAATATCCACCCACCACAATATCCAAAACATTGCTAAATTGCGGTAAAATAAACCGCCCTATGTCTGTTAAAATCAAACTTACCAAATCCCCCAAAGAATCGCTTAACACCGTCGTGCTGCTCACTTCCCTCGACACTCCTGAGCAGCACACCCGCTCGGAAGCCGAACAGCAGTACGTTGAGCAAAAATTAAAACGCGCATCCGCCGAACTGCTAATTATCAATCAGTACGACCGCCTGCTGGTGCTCATTGCTCCCGTGGCTGATAAGAACGGGCCCGCCCTGGCCGAGGCCTACCGCAAGCAAGGCGTAGAGTTGTTCAACCTGGCCAAGAAAGAACAGCACTCCACCTGGCAACTGCTGAGCCACCACGAAGAACCCGCCGGGCTGCTCAACCTGCTCGAAGGTCTGCTGCTAGCCTCCTACGCGTTCGATAAGTACAAGGCCACTCCCAAGAAGTCTGACCAACAACCCTTTGCACTCAAATCGGTAGCGGTGATGCATCCGCAACTGAAGAAGCGCCAACTCAGTGAGCTACAGAACGTGGTGGAAGCCACTTTTCTGGCCCGCGACCTGGTAAACGAACCCGTGATCACCCTCAACGCCGAAAAACTGAGCCGGGAGTTCAAGAAAGTGGGCAAAGCCAGCAAGTTCAAGGTCGAGGTGCTGGACAAGGCCAAGATCAAATCGCTCAAGATGGGCGGGCTGCTCAGCGTGAACGCGGGCAGCACCGATCCGCCTACCTTTTCGGTGCTGGAATACAAGCCCTCTAAACCAGTGAACAAGCGGCCCTACGTGCTGGTGGGCAAGGGAGTGACCTACGATACCGGCGGACTGAGCCTAAAACCCTCCACCTCGATGGACACCATGAAGTCGGACATGGGCGGGGCGGCCGCCGTGATTGGTACGCTGGCTGCGGTGGCCAACAACCAATTGCCCGTGCACCTGATCGGCCTGGTGCCCGCCACTGACAACCGGCCCAGCGGCAACGCCATCGTGCCGGGCGACGTGATCACCATCTCCGACGGCACCACCGTGGAGGTGCTCAACACCGACGCCGAAGGGCGTTTGATTCTGGCCGATGCCCTGGTGTTCGCCAAGAAGTATAACCCCGAGCTGGTCATCGACCTGGCCACGCTCACCGGAGCTGCCGTCATGGCGGTAGGCAAAGAAGGCATCGTGATGATGGGCACCGCTGATGAAGCCCAAAAAACTGCTCTAAAGTCAGCCGGAGAAGAAACCTATGAGCGCCTGGTAGAATTTCCGTTGTGGGACGAGTACCGAAACTACCTGAAGTCCGACATTGCCGATTTAAAAAACATCGGGGGGCGCACGGCCGGGGCCATCACCGCCGGGATGTTTCTCAAGCACTTCACCGACTACCCCTGGATTCACCTGGACATTGCCGGAGTGGCCTTCCTGGACGGTGCCGACGGCTACCGCAGCAAGAACGGAACGGGGGCCGGGGTGCGCCTGCTGTATCAATTCTTCCGCAACCTGGCATCCTCATGAGCGGGCCCGCAGCAGAACCAAGCGCTCCGTTCGCTAAGAAGGACCGGAACCCAGTGGCGCAACTGCCGGTGATCGGCATTAGCACGGGCGACGTGAACGGCATCGGCCCTGAGGTGACCATCAAGGCGCTGGACGACAAGCGCATGCTGGGGATGATGACCCCCGTGATATTTGCCTCGGCCAAGGTGATCTCGTTCTACCGCAAGCAGTGCGATATGGAACGCTTCAACTTTATGACAGTAAAGGGCCCCGAAGACATTGCCTACGGCAAGGTGAACGTGATTAACTGCTGGGACGAGCTGCTGCCCCTGGAACCGGGAAAGGTAACGACCGAGGGCGGAAACGCTGCCTGGTTGTCGCTCAAGGCCGCCACCGAGCAGCTAAAAACCGGGGCACTCGACGCGCTGGTGACCGCCCCCATCAACAAGCACAACATTCAGAATTCGGAATTCACCTACGCGGGCCACACCGAGTTCCTGGCCAAAACCTTCGAGGTGGCCGACAACTTGATGTTTCTGGTGCACCATGATCTGCGGGTGGGCGTGGTGACCGGGCACATCCCCCTGCAGCAGGTGAGCATCCAACTGACCCGGGACAAACTGCGCAAGAAGATTCGGCTCATGGAACAGTCACTGCAACAAGACTTCAGCATCGTGAAACCAAAGATCGCCGTGCTGGGCCTCAATCCCCACGCCGGAGAAGACGGGCTGCTCGGTTCCGAAGAAGAAGATATCATTCGGCCGGTGATTGACGAACTGAGGAAAAAGGGAACGCTGGTATTCGGGCCGTACCCGTCTGATGGCTTCTTTGGCACGTTCTCGCACCGGAAGTTTGACGGGGTGCTGGCCATGTACCACGACCAGGGACTGATTCCCTTTAAGACGCTCGCTTTTGAGGAAGGCGTGAACTTCACGGCCGGCTTGCCGGTGGTGCGCACCTCGCCCGACCACGGCACCGCCTACGATATCGCTGGCACCAACCAGGCGAGCGCCACCTCCATGCGCGAAGCGCTCTATCTGGCCTGCGACGTGATTAAGAACCGACGGCTGAACACCCCCGAAGCGCGGTAGCATAACGTTAGACCGAAAACGCATCACAAGCCTATGCGAACGAACGTGGTTGGCAGTGTTTTTTGCTTTCTGTGTCTGGCCGGACTGCCGGGTAGGGCCCAGGAAAACGCTTGGTTCGGAGGCCTGAAAGGTCACCTGGGTTTTATCATTCCGCACACCCCGGCACTCCGTGAAGTGTCAGAGAGCAATCCCTGGGGTGTGAACGTAGAAGCGGGTCGGGTGCTGAAGAGTGCGCGGGCGTGGGCCACCTGCAACTGCTTTTCTAAAGTGGGTTTAAGTGCCTACTACTTTAACTACCGCAACCCCCGAGAACTGGGCAGCTCCACCAGCCTGGTGATGTTCGGCGAACCGTACCTGGGGTTCAACCGCCGGGCCTTCTTGACGCTACGGGGCGGCATTGGCGTGAGCTACCTGAGCCAGGTGTTTGATCGCACCACCAATCCCCGCAATGAGTTCTTCAGTGCGCCCCTTAGCTTCATTGGGGTCGTCAACGTGGCGTTCAATTACTTGGTGGAAGAAACCTTGGTGATTCAACTGGCGACTTCTTACAACCACATCAGCAACGGGGGCTCGCGAGAGCCTAACAAGGGCATGAATTTTCCTACGGTGTCGCTAGGAGTAGAGAAGCATCTCGATGGGCTGGTGTTTCCCGCGTACGCCCGACAGCCTGGCCTGCGGCAGCATCCCTGGCAGCGCTACCTGTACCTGGCGGGCTCGCGTCAGGTGGTGAAGACCGATACCTTGCACCCGGCCACCGGGCACCCGTACCTGGGGTTAGAGGGCGGAGTGATGCGGGCGGTGAGCGGGATCAATGCCTTATCGGGAGGAGGAGAGATTTACTTTGATGGGGCCCAGCCCGAACGAGCGCGGCGAGGAGGAGCCAATAAGAATCCTTTGTTAGCCTCACTGACCGTGGGGCATGCCCTGGTTTTTGGACGGTTCTCGTTCACCCAGCAACTCGCTTACGAAGTGTACCGGCCGGTAGGCTACCGCCGGAAGCCGTTCTTCCAGCGCTACGCTGTTTACTACCAACTGGGGCACTGGCTGAGCGTGGGCACTTCCATGAAGGTGCACGGGCACGTCGCGGACTTTATGGACGTGCGAATCGGAGCGCGGTGGTAATTGGACCGAGAAAAAATGGCTTTACTCAAGCGGCTGATTCCTGCTCCTGCGGCAGCGTCCACTGCGGCAGCGCTCGCTACAATATACCACTGTTTCCCAATCGTCGGCCCACTTCTTGCGCCAGGCGAAGGGCCGCTGGCACACCGGACACACTTTGGTAGGCAGATCGCCTTTCTTGCGGTGCTTCACAGGGCTGGATGCTGGTAGACTTTCTGTGTGGCGAGATGCTGGATGACTTTCAAAGTGGTCAGATGTTGGATGCTAGAAAATGGATATTAAAATAAAGGTTATTCTGATTTTTTATTACAAGTACTACTGGCGCAGGACTTTCAGCCGGGGGCGCCTAGCCGGGGGCGCCTAGCCTGTGCCTAATTATAAGTGGGTTTCTAACCCAACGGGGCGGACAGAGCGGCCCACGTTGGGTCCGCATAGGTAGCCCGCACAGATTCAGTGCCGCTGTGGATGCAGCCGCTGTGGATGCAGCCGCTGTGGACGCAGAATCTGCGCGAGGATGCTTATAGAAATTTATCAGAATAACATTTAATGCACAAATTCCAGCATCCAGCATCCAGCATCCAACATCTACTCAAATAGCAAGTATAAGGTAACCGTATTCGTCACCACCCGATTGAGCGGGTCGCTGTAGCGGTTTTGTTTGTCGCCGAGCACGTTGGTGAGGCCCCGCGAGAACCGCACTTCGGGAGCGAACTTGAACAGCGGAAAGTAGCAATCCAGTCCGAAACCCAGTTGCAACGACAGGTTGGAACCCGTCATGGGCAAGCGAATCTCCTCGTCGTCACGGTTCTTTTTGCCAGTGGCCTCAATGCCGTACTCCACACCACCAATCAGATACACCCGATTGTTGCCCCGCCGCACCGACTTGTACTTGAAAAGCAGTGGAAACTCCACGTAGGTCGACTCCAGCGTTTGCTTGTCAACTGAGGCCCGTCCCCGGTTAGCGTAGTTATAATCCAGCCGATGCTCGTAAAACACCACCTCGGGCATCACGCGCAGATCTAGGTAGTCGGCCAGACGGAAGTTGGCAATTAGGCCCAGCGAGAAGCCAAAGGAGTTGCCGGGCATCACCGAGTGCAGTGAGTCGCCCCCAGCCAAGAACGTATCGGCGTAGCGCACGCGAAGGGCGGATGAGTGCACCCCAATAGAGAAGCCATAGTGCAACCAGCGGTTGTCGTAGCTGGGCAGGTTGTCCGACTGGTGCGCCGTCCGGCGGTCTTTTTGCGCCTGGGCGGTTACCACCAATCCCAGAAGAAAAAGAAGAACAATCAGGCTTTTTTGCCCCAATAGATAGAGCTGATACCGAAGGTGAGTGTTTTGCATTGCGTTTGGGTGTACCCCACCTGCCGCATCACGCGCAAGAAAGCGTCTCCGTCAGGAAACGCCTGCACCGATTCGGGCAAGTAGGTGTAGGCGGATTGATCTTTGGAAATAAGCTTGCCAATAAGGGGTAGAATGTGGGTGAAGTAGAAGTTATACAACTGCTTGAACGGAAACCCCTGGGGTTTGGAAAACTCCAGCACCACGGTGGTGCCGCCGGGCTTCAGCACGCGATGCATGTCGGCCAGTCCCTGTTCCAAGTGCTCGAAGTTCCTCACTCCAAAAGCAACGATGATGGCATCAAAGATATTATCCTCGAAGGGCAATCTCTCCGAATCGCCCCGCTTCATTTCAATTTTGTCGGTCAGCCCCCGCCGCCTTATTTTTTCGCGGCCCACCGCCAGCATGCCCTCCGAAATATCCACTCCGATCACCTTTTTGGGTTTTAGGGCCAGGGCTTCCAGGGCAAAGTCGCCCGTGCCGGTAGCAATGTCGAGAATGAGGTCGGGCTTTTCGGGTTTCAGCAGTTTGATAGCTTGCTTGCGCCAGTAGATGTCGATCCCTAAGCTAAGCAGGTGGTTGAGCAGATCGTAGCGCTTGCTGATGTTGTTGAACATCTGCGCTACTTGTTCGGTTTTGGTGCCTTGCTGGTCTTTGTAGGGAACGACGGCCATGGTGCAACAGTAGGTAGGTAGGAAAGTCTCCCTACCCAACGCCCGGCACCAAAAATAGTTCGCCGGTGGGATAGCGCGCGTTTTTAACGCGTGCTTTTCACCCCACCCACACCGTTTTCTGATTCGTAAACTCCCGGATGCCCAGATAGGACAGTTCGCGTCCGTAGCCCGACCGTTTCGCGCCTCCGAAGGGCACCGCCGGGTGTGAGGCCATCATCTGGTTTACGTACACCGCGCCCGATTCTACCCGTTCGGCCAGTGCTTTGCCTTTTTCTACGTCCCGCGTCCACACCGAACCACCCAGTCCGTAGGGCGAATCGTTGGCCAGTTGCACCGCCTCATCTTCGGTAGCCACCGTAAAAACTGAAGCCACCGGTCCGAACAGCTCTTCGGCATAGGCCGGTGAGCCCTTCGGTATGTCCGTGAGCACCGTAGCGTTGAAAAACGCTCCGGCGCGGTCGGGACGATCACCGCCGAGCAGTATTTTGCCCCCCTGGGCCACCGTTTTGCGCACCTGCCGAAGTAGTTGGTCGGCCAGGTCTTCGCGAGCCATCGGGCCGTAGTCGGTGGTGAGGTCGTTTGGGTCGCCCATTTGCAAGCCACCCATGTGCTCCACCAGTGCTTCGGTGAATTCGTCAGCAGCCTCGCGCAGCACGATGAAGCGCTTGGCGGCAATGCAGCTCTGGCCGCAGTTCAGCATGCGCGACTGCACCGCGGCAGCCACCGCCTGATTCAGGTCGGCATCGGGCAGCACGATGAATGGATCGCTACCGCCCAGTTCGAGCACGGTTTTCTTGAGTTGTTCGCCCGCTTTCTTTGCCACGGCACTGCCCGCCCGTTCGCTGCCGGTGAGGGTGGCGGCCCGCACCCGTGGATCTTCCAGAATTTGGGCTACTTGTTCATTGCTAATGAACAGGTTTTGAAAGACTCCTTCCGGGAACCCAGCTTCCCGAAACACCTCTTCCAGGGCCAGGGCGCACTGTGGCACGTTGGGAGCGTGCTTGAGCAGGCCCACGTTGCCCGCCATCAGGTTGGGCGCCGCAAAACGGATCGCCTGCCAGAAGGGGAAGTTCCAGGGCATCACCGCCAGCACCGCGCCGATGGAAGCGTAGCTTAGGTAAGCTTCGCCCTGCTCGACGGGCAAGGGTTCGTCGGCCAGAAAATTTGCGGTGTGCTCGGCGTAGAAGTCGCAGGCCATAGCGCACTTTTCTACTTCGGCCACCGCTTCGCGCTTCAGTTTGCCCACTTCGTCGGTCATCAGTTGGGCGTAGCGCTGCTTGTGTTGCCGCAACTGCCGGGCGGCAGCTTGCATGCGGGTGGCCCGTTCCGAAAAGGTAATTTCTTTCCAGCATTCGTAGGTGTCTTCGGCCCGGGCGAGCACTTTTTGCACCGCTTGATCATCGTGTTCTTCAAACTTCTGAATCAGTTGGCCGGTAGATGGGTTAAGGCTTTGGTAAGTCATGGGGTGTTGGGCTAGTGAAAACGGTGTGGTTATTTTACGTATATTTATCCGTTGATACTCTAATTGATCATGGAAGTTTCGGAAATAACTTTGTATAACACCCTAAAAGCTAGTTTAGGCGAAGAACAAGCGCAGATTGTGGTCGAAGGAATGAAGACCCAGGTGAAAGAGGCGCTGGAGAACAGCAAGAGCGTGCTGGCTACCAAAGAAGATTTGTTTGGTTTGCGTAGCGAGTTAAAAGAGGATATAGCCTCGTTGCGCGACGAACTGAAAGGCGATATCCACGCGCTTCGCGTAGAACTAAAGGGGGATATCCACGCTTTGCGGGTGGAGTTAAAAGGCGATAACGCCTCGCTAGACGTGAAAATAGAAAAGACGCGGGCGGACATGATTAAGTGGATGTTTATCTTTTGGATCAGCCAACTGGCAGCGATCTTTGCCATGCTTCGCTTTCTCATTGACTAGCTAAACCTCTTCAGTCCTCTTCGCGTTGTGCGGGTATGCCTTTACAAAACGATTTACTTCTCCGTACCATCCGCGGCGCATCCACCGAGCGTATCCACGCCGGACGCCCCCCCGTGTGGCTGATGCGGCAGGCCGGGCGCATCCTGCCCGAATACCGCGCCGTGCGCGCCCAACTCAGCGGCTTCGTGGAACTGGTGAAAACCCCCGAACGCGCCGCCGAAGTCACCATCCAACCGGTAGATCTTCTCGGCGTCGACGCCGCCATCATCTTCTCCGACATCCTGGTGATTCCCGAAGCGATGGGCTTGCCCTACGAAATGGTAGAAAAACGGGGTCCCTACTTCCCCCGCACCGTGCGCTCGGCAGCCGACGTGGACCGACTGCGGGTGGCCGACATCTCCGACGATCTGGCTTATACTCCGGAAGCCATCAAACTGGTGAAAAAGGAACTGAACGGACGCGTGCCGGTGATTGGTTTTGCCGGAGCGCCCTGGACGATCTTTGCCTACATGGTGGAAGGGCAGGGGAGCAAGACTTTCTCCCGCGCCCGCGCCATGCTCTACACCGAACCCGAGCTGTCGCACCGCCTGTTGCAGATGATTACCGACAGCACGCTGGCGTACCTGAAAGCGCAGATCGATGCCGGAGCCGATTTAGTGCAAATCTTTGACTCCTGGGCGGGCATCCTTCCGGCCGCGCACTTCGAGGCGTTCTCGCTGCCCTACATCCGGCAACTGTGCGATGGGATCAAGCAGGTGCCGGTCACGGTGTTCGCCAAAGGAGCGTACGCTAGCTTACCCAAGATGGCCGAACTGTCCTGCCAGACCATCGGGCTCGACTGGAATATGAGTGTTGCGGAAGCCCGCCGTCTGTTTCCAGATAAGGCGTTGCAGGGCAACCTGGACCCGGCCGTGCTCTACGCCGACTTTGCGACCATTCGCCGCCACACCCGGCAGATGCTGGATGCCTTCCGGGGGCACCGCCACGTCGCCAACCTAGGGCACGGCGTGTATCCCGACATCAACCCCGACCACGTGCGCTGCTTCGTAGACACGGTGAAGGAGTATGGCACCACTAATTCCCCCTTAGAAGGGGGGTAGGGGGATGAAACGCAACTACCATTACAACAAAAACCTAAAAACCTTCGCTCGATCTCATCGCAACGAAAGTACCAAAGCAGAGGTACGCCTTTGGTGTGAACTGCTTCGCAAAAGACAAATGATGGGGTTTCCGTTTTTACGTCAGCGTCCGATTGGTAACTACATTGCCGATTTCTTTTGCAAAGAGCTAAAGCTGATTATAGAAACCGATGGCATCAGCCATTCCTGGGAAGGGGCTGTGGAACGGGATCAGCGAAGAACAGAAGACTTGGCAGCCTTAGGCTATACCGTTTTGCGTTTCGACGATGAGGATGTTATGAAGAATATTGATTACGTTAGGGAAACAATTGAGGATTGGATTGAGAATCATCCCCCAACCCCCTTCAAAGGGGGACGCTATAATGGCTAAGAATTTTCTTTACGTCTTTACTGCGTTCGTTACCCTATCCTGCACCAGCCAGAGCCAGCAAACTCCCTTGGGCGAGCGCATCAACGGCGTGTGCCTGGTGGCCCCCCCGCAGCCGCTAGCACCCGACGATCTGCAACCGGTGAAGGAACTGGGAGCCGGTTGGGTGGCGGTGGTGCCCTACGCCTTTAGCTACGGCGGCAACGACCCCCGCATCAACTACGACACCTCCCGGCAGTGGTGGGGCGAACGCAAAGCCGGGGTGGTCACCACCATCCGGTACGCGCAGGCGGCCGAACTCAAAGTCATGCTCAAGCCCCACGTGTGGGTGCGCGGCCAGGGCTGGCCGGGCGACTTCACGCTGGACAGTGAAGCCAAGTGGCAGCAGTGGGAAGAAAGCTATGCGACCTACCTGCGCACCATCACCCACATTGCCGACTCCATGCAAGTAGAAATGCTCTGCATCGGCACCGAATACCGCCACGCCGTGGTAGAACGCCCCGACTTCTGGCGCAACTTGATTCAAGAAACCCGCGTCAACTACTCGGGTCAGCTCACCTACGCGGCCAACTGGGATAATTTTGAGAACGTGACCTTCTGGGACGAGCTCGACTACATCGGCATCGACGCCTACTGGCCGCTGTGCGAGCGGCAGACGCCTACCTCAAAAACCCTGGCGGACGGGTGGCGCGAGCCGCTGCGGAGCATCCAACGAGTGCAGCAGCAGTATCAGAAGCCCGTACTGTTCACCGAATACGGCTACGAAAGCCGCGACTACACCGCGCAAGGGCACTGGCAAACCTCCGAGGAGACTAAGGTTGTCAACCTGGAAGCCCAGCAGCGCGCCTACCAGGCGCTGTACGACGCGTTTTGGGGCCAGTCCTGGTTTGCCGGGGGCTTTCTGTGGAAGTGGTTTCCCAACCACTCCGAAGCGGGGGGCGAAGCACATACCGGATACAGTCCGCAGAACAAACCGGTGGTGTCCGTCATTCAAAAAAACTACCGTCGTCCGTGAGCTCCTGGCAGCAGCGCATGAACCAACTGGGGCAAGCTCGAACTCCCTTTCTGTCTATCATCGACTTCGAGCAGCGACAGCCGCTGGTGTTACCCCTGTCAGAAATAAATTCGGCCGAACTGCGCTACGACTTCCGGGGGGTGAGCAACGGCCTGCCGGAGCATTGGTCGGATCAACCGTTGATCTTAGAAAGAAGCTGGCTGGATACCCAGGTCTACCGCCGGTCGTTCGACTACGTGCAGCAACAACTGCAACGGGGCAATTCCTTTCTGGTGAACCTGACGTTTCCTACTGAGATACAGATCAACTTGTCGCTGCTGGATTTATATTGCCGAAGCCAGGCACCTTACAAACTGTGGTGGAACGACGCGTTCGTGGTGTTTTCGCCCGAGTGCTTCGTGCGCATTGCCGATGGGCAGATCAGTACCTATCCCATGAAGGGCACCATTGATGCCACCCTGCCCGATGCCGAGCACCGGATTCGGCACGATCCCAAAGAGCTGGCCGAGCACGCGACCATTGTTGATCTGTTACGCAATGATCTGAGTCGGCACGCCACGCAGGTGCGGGTGGAGCGCTTTCGCTACGTGGAAAGAGTGGCCACCGCCCGCACGCCCCTGCTGCAGGTCAGCTCTGAGATCGTGGGCCAACTGCCGCCGGACTACCACCGTCGACTGGGCGATTTGCTGAGCGATCTACTGCCCGCCGGGTCGGTGAGCGGAGCGCCGAAGCCTAGCACGTTACAGATCATTCGCGAAGCCGAGCTAGGGCCGCGCGGCTACTACACTGGGGTGATGGGTTACTCCGACGGGGAGCGGCTGGATAGTGCCGTGATGATCCGCTTCGTTGAGCGAGCGGGCAATCGCTACTTCTACCGCAGTGGGGGCGGTATCACGGCGCGCAGCGTGCCGGAGGCCGAGTATCAGGAGCTGCACGATAAGGTGTACGTACCGGTGGGGTAGGGCTTTGAAAACAAATAGATCATACCTATATTGTATCTATGAAAGTCATTGACATAGAAGAATTTTCTGCTGAAGCCGTAGAGCCTATGAAGGCTATAATAGAAACTCTTTCTGCTAGCGATGAAACAGTAGTGCTGAAAGCAAATGGAGAAACGATTTGCACAGTGCCTCAAGGCGCAATTAAAAAAGATAATACCGAGGGCGACTTTCCGCGAGATGTTAAACAAGATAAATCAAAGCGCGTTCCCGGTACAGCGAAAGGTCAGGTATGGATATCTCCTGATTTCGACGAATTACCAGAGGATTTAGCCCAATCATTTGGTGTAATCGATCAGTAAGCTTAAGGTACCCAATAACATTCGTCAACTTGTTGCTGACCAGAACTTTTCAGTATTACCGTTTGAGACAGATCATGCTTTCTTAGTGGATATATTACCACTTTTTCACCGAGACCCATTTGACAGAGCTTTAATTGCTCAAGCAATCAGCGAAAACCTTGTTCTGGCAACACATGATAAAACCATCAACGGCCACTACAGTGATCTTGTCTCCCTATTTGATACCCGATCGAAGTGAGTGATACCATCTTTGAAATAAAGGATTGCGCACATCCTTGCATTTTTGCTGTGTTTTGCATCTTCTAGAATCCATCAAAGTACACCACGGGCAGTGGCATAACCTATCCTACCACGAACAGCGCATCCACCGGGCGCAGCAAACCCTGTTCGGTCAAGTAACCATTGCTCAGCTAGCCGATCACCTCAATCTTCCCCAGCAGGCGCAACAGGGCCTCTACAAGTGCCGGATCGTCTATGGCCAAGCCATTGAGCAAATAGAATTCTTGCCCTACCATCAGCGCCCCGTGCGCACCCTGCGGCGGGTGCACTGCGACACCATAGACTACGCTCATAAGTACGCCGACCGCAGCCTGCTAAACGAGTTGTTTGCCCAGCGGGGCCACTGCGACGACGTGCTGATCATCAAAAACGGGCTGGTGACCGACACTTCGTACGCCAATGTTGTGCTCTTCGACGGAAAGAATTGGATAACTCCCGCCCAACCCCTACTGCATGGCACCCAGCGGCAGCATTTGCTAGACAAAGGGCTGATCCGGGAGGCAGACGTTGAAGAGGATGATCTGCCAAAGTTTCAAAAGTTTCAGGTCATTAACGCTTTTCACGCTTTTCCCGGTTTTTCTTACGCCATTTCTGGACTAATTTAGCCGCTATCATACGTAGCTTTTCAAAAAAGGTTGACCTTGTACGCTGTTTGATAGCCAAACAAAGCTCGTTAAATAGCCCTAGATGCCAAAGGACATAGGGCAAGTCGGCTAAATACCAGTTTCTGATCTTCCCCAAGCAAAGATTTAAAGCAGAAGGTTGGTTTTAAATAACTAATCACATAAATTTACAATTGCTTTCAACGGTACATCGTTAGTCAGCTGTGTATTTCACCCTTTTTATCGTTTTAGTATAATACGACCAGCAGCTTCTGCTGCCCACAGCTACCTCACAACCGTCCCTGTTAGCGTCTTTTATCCGGTTTGGCTCTCTTAGAAATTCATTAGCGTGGTCAGGCCCCTTCACCTTGCTTACTTATCATCAATTTAACCTTACCCCTTTTATGAAAACAAATTTTACGAACTACGTACAAGTCGGCAGCTGGCGCGATCTGAGGATCGTCGTGGCAAGCGGACTATTGATGCTTTTCGGCTCGCTGAGCGCGTTGGCTCAGGATCGCACCATTTCCGGAGCGGTCACCAGTGCTGAAGACGGCACTGCCCTGCCGGGTGTGAACGTGATCCTGAAGGGAACCACCCAGGGAACCGTTACCGACATCGAGGGTAACTACCGCCTAAGCACTGATCAGGAAGACGGCACCCTATCCTTTTCCTTCATCGGGTTGCAATCCAAAGAAATAGATATCAACGGCCAATCTGAGATCAACGTCACCCTCGCCGAAGACGTAGGGCAGTTGTCCGAAGTGGTGGTCACCGCCCTTAACATCCCGCGCGACAAGCGCTCGCTGGGCTACGCCGTGCAGCAAATCGACGGCGAAGAGCTTTCTAACATCAAGAACAACAACGTGGTCAACTCACTGTCCGGTAAAATTGCCGGAGTGAGCGTGAACGGCGCCCCCGGCGGCGGACTAGGCACCAGCTCCCAGATTCTGATCCGGGGTATCAGCTCTATCACCGGGGATAACCGTCCGCTGTACGTGATCGACGGAACCCCAATTGATAACTCTAACTTCAACAACGACGACACCCAAAACGCGGGGGGCGGGGTAGACTACGGTGATGCGGTGGCGGATATCAACGCCAACGACATCGAGTCGATGACCGTACTGAAGGGCGCCAACGCGGCCGCGCTCTACGGTTCACGGGCCGCCAACGGTGTAATCTTGATCACGACCAAGAGTGGTAAGGGTAAAAAAGGCATTGGCATTGACATCAGCTCCGGCGTAGAATTCAACACCGTTGCGGTGCTTCCCAACTACCAAAACGAATACGGCGGCGGCTACAAGCAGTCGTTCGATCAATACCAGGGCCAACCGGTGGTGAACTACGCCGCCGACGAAAGCTGGGGCCCCCGCATGGAGGGTCAATTGGTGCGCGAGTGGTTCTCCTGGTATCCCGATGATCCCCAGTTTGGTCAGCTCACTCCTTTCACTCCCAATCCGGACAACGTAAAGAATTTTTACGAAACCGGGATAGTCTACAACAACAGCGTAGCCATGTACGGCGGCAACGAAAAAACCAACTTCCGCTTGTCGTACACCAATTACCAGGGAACCGGCACGGTGCCTAACAACGAACTGAAGAAGAACACGGTGGCTCTGAACGCCAGCAGCAACCTGACCGACAAGCTAACCGTGTCTAGCCGGATCAACTACACGGACTTTGCCCAGACGGGTATTCCGATCACGGGTTACAGTGCCGACTTGGGCAACACCAACAACAGCACCAGCTTCAACCAGTGGTTCCAGCGTCAGTTAGACATGGATCAGTTGCGCGATTACCAGACCGCCACCGGTGACCAGCGTACCTGGAACATCAAGAGCCCGACGGACCTTAACCCCCTCTACTGGGATAATCCCTTCTTCGGTATCTACGAAAGTCCGGTGAACAATTTCCGGGAACGCGTTTTTGGCGACGTTTCGTTGCGCTACGATATCTTAGATAACCTACACATTCAAGGATGGGCTCGAACCGACTTCTACACCGACCGTAGAGAGCAGCGTTTGTCCGCTAACTCCCTCCAGACGGCCTACTACCTGGAAGAAGTGCGGCAGATCAGAGACAATAACTACGAATTGCACCTGACCTACGAACCCAAAATTGGGGAGGATTTCACCCTAAACTTGTTAGCGGGTGCCAATTTGCGTAGTCGCCGCTACTACCGCAACTACGAGCAAACCCAGGGTGGTTTGAGCGTTCCCGGATTGTACAGCATCAACGCTTCTATTGATCGTCCGGTTATTGAGGACGAGTTGTACCAGAAACAAGTGCAGTCCATCTTTGGAAGCGCCAGCTTTGGTTACAAGGGCATCGCTTACCTGGATGCAACCCTGCGCAACGACTGGTCTTCGGTATTCCCTGACGAAAACAACAGCTACCTGTATCCGGCCGTAACGGGTACGTTCGTATTCTCCGAACTGCTGGCCAACCAGAACCTGTTTTCACTAGGAAAACTCAGAGCCAGCTGGGCCAGCATTCGTCGGGATACCGATCCTTACCAACTGCAGAACGTGTATACGGCTACCCCTTCGTACGAGGGAAACCCGGCCTACGCGGCCCCTAACTTGCTCAGGAATCCTGATCTGCAACCCGAACTTAGCATCACCAAAGAGATCGGCGTGGAGATGAACTTCTTGCAGAACCGCATTGGCTTCGACGTTACCTACTACGATATCTCTACCACCGACCAGATCATCAACCTGGACGTATCATCCACCAGTGGAGCTACCGCCGCCGTGGTGAACGCCGGAGAGCTGACCAACAAGGGCTGGGAAGTGATGGTGTTCGGTACGCCGGTGCGCCTCGACAATGGATTTAGCTGGGATATCAACGTGAACTGGGCCAGAAACGTTAACCAGGTGGTGACCCTTTACGACAGCCTGGAGACTATCCAGATTGCTAGCTGGGGCCCTTCTATCAATGCCAAAGTAGGCCAACCCTACGGCACCTGGATCACCGACGGCTTCACCTACGCTGACAACGGACGACGTTTGGTGGATGAAGATGGCAATTACGTGCGCGCCACTAACCAAACCTTCGGAACGTATCTGCCGGATTGGACCGGGGGAATCACCAACACCTTCCGCTACAAGGGAATCTCTCTGGCCGCGACCATCGACGTGCGACAGGGAGGACAGTTCTACTCGGTGAGCAACCGCTACGGAAACTACTCGGGACTGATGGAAGAAACCGTGGGACTAAACACCCTGGGCAACCCCAAGCGTGACCCCGTGGCTGAAGGAGGAGGAGTGATTGCTAACGGAGTGGTAAACACCGGCACGGACGAAGCTCCGGTGTACGTAGAAAACACCACCGCCCTTGAGGCGCAGGATTACTACGGCAACCTGCGAAACTACCGCGAGTACTATCTCTACGACGCTAGCTTCGTGAAACTGCGCGAAGTGCGCCTGGCCTACGCGCTGCCCCAGTCATTGATCGGCAACACCCCGTTCACGGGCATCACGGTGGCCGCTTACGGACGTAACCTGGCAATTCTCCACAGAAATGTTCCTAACGTAGACCCCGAAACCGCCGGTGGCTCGGGTAATGTGCAAGGGTTTGAGAACGGACAGTATCCCAGCACCCGCATCGTTGGCTTCAACGTGAACATTAAGCTGTAATCGTACTTCCCTTCATTTAAGTAAGTTATGATGAACCCTGCCGTGGTTTCTCCTCCGAGAAATCACGGTAGGCAAGTTCAATCTGATCATTAAATCTAAAACCAATGAAAACCCATAAAATTAGTTTGTTCCTGTTTCTTCTCATTGCCGGAACGATGCTCAACTGCACCGATGGCTTTGAGGAGCTAAATACCAACCCCTTTGACCCGGTAGACGTGCCCACTTCTTATCTACTTACCCAAGCCGAGCGGGCCAGCATGCCCCGAGGAGATATCGACGGGGTTCCGATTGCCACTTCCCTGTTCTACGCCTCCAACTTGTATGCCCAGTTGATGGCCGAAACGCAGTATACTGAGGTGTCTCGCTACGACACCGAAGAGTTGGGCTTTGCTGGGTTTTATACCGGACCACTGGCTGATTTGCAGCAGATCATTAACCTGAATACCGATCCGGAAACGGCTGAGTCATCAGAAGTAGTGTCCTCCGGGGCTAGCGTCAACCAACTGGCTGTTGCCCGAATCCTGAAGGTGTACAACTTTCAGATAGTCACTGATACCTGGGGAGACATCCCCTACTTTGAAGCGCTTCAGTTCGAAAAGGGATTCATTCCGAGGTACGACAAGCAGGAAGACATCTACGCTGACTTTGTGAAAGAACTCACCGAGGCGTCGGCCCAAATTGACGTAAACGCCGAAGGAGTAGTAGGTGATCAAATTTATGACGGCAATATGGCTTCCTGGAAGAAATTCGCCAATTCGCTGCTACTGCGCGTGGGCATCCGCATGTCGGAAGCCAACCCGGGTTTGGCCCAGCAAGCCATCACCACGGCGGTGGGCAACGGAGTGTTTGAGAGCACTGCCGAAGGTGCTTTGTATCCCTACCTAGCCGACGCGGCCAACGCCAACCCAATCTACTATCACTTTAATATTGATAACCGTACGGACTACGCCATCAGCAACGTGTTAGAGGAGTACCTAAATTCGGTGAACGATCCCCGGCTAGGGATTTACGGAGAGCCTACCGGCAACTCTGTGGAAGCCGGTGCCCCGGTGGTCAAAGGGATGCCCTATGGACTAAGCAACGCTTTGGCCGGTGGAATCACCAACGGCACGATCTCGTTCCCTGGTGAATACTGGAAAGATAACCCCGCCACCATGGGAATCATCATGTCCTACAGTGAAGTGCAGTTTATCCTGGCCGAAGCCGCGGCTCGTGGTTGGATTTCCGGAGATGCCGCTACCTACTACAACCAGGCGATCACCGCTTCGATGAACTACTACGGCATCACCGACCAGGCGGCCATCAACGCCTACTTGGCGCAGCCCAAGGTGGCCTACGATGCGGCCAACTTCAAGAAGTCAATTGGTACTCAAAAGTGGATATCAATCTACACCGTGCTGGGTGAGCCCTGGTCAGAGTGGCGCCGCTTGGGCTTCCCCGAGCTGGCCCCCGCCCCGAACGCCACGGTGAATCGTCCCATCCCCTTCCGCCGCGCCTACCCCCAGAGCGAATTTGAGCTTAACCAAGCCAACTTCCAGGCCGGGGTGTCGCAGCAACTGGGAAAAGCCGCCGACAACACCACCGTGAGTGATCCGGTATGGTGGGATAAGTAATGTTCTGTTTTATTCACTAACTTTTACCGAAAGAGTTGCTAACAATAGCAACTCTTTCAATTTTGACCCCTAAATTATAACAACCCCTTATGAAAAAGTACGTGCCATTTAAATTGTTTTTGAGCATTGTGTGCCTGTCAGCGGGAATAATCAACGTAGCGTGTCAGGAAGAAGGAAGCACTGATCCTTTGCCCATTGATCGCCTGGTGATTGGCGGAGAAGACGAACCCAGTGCGGGTGATACGCTCACCTACACCGCCAGTCTTTACGAAGGCGAAAGTTACACCTGGACCGTCCCCGCCGGTGCTACCATCGTTGGTGGCGCGGGTACCTTTGCCATCGATGTAGCCTTTAGCGCCGCCGGAAGCGGTGATATCACCGTGGCCGCCCGCGGAGCAACGGGCACGCTCACCGTAGCCGTAGAAGACCCGGCCCTTCCCGAAGCGGCCGTTGCCTTACCGAACGACACGGTGTTGGTGGCCGGAGCAACCGGTCCGGTACGCATCAGTTTCGAGCAGCCGATTGAAACGCCTCCGGTGGTGGGCGTAGTTCCGGCCGCGGGCACTGCCGGTGGGGCGGTGAGTGCCGTTACCCGCGTAAACGATCGTACCTTTGAGGTGATCTACACCGCCGGAACGGGCAACGGTACCGATAAGATTAGCGTAGACAAAGCGGTGACCACGGCCTACTACGGCGCCTCGGCGATGGATGCTGTGGTGACCTTCAACGCGTACCCAACGGACAACACCTCGGCGACCGGGGAGCTTTCCGCCTCGCGCACCCCAGTAGACAGCGCCACTACCAGCACCCTGTCGGTGACGTTCAGCGAACCGCTTCTCACCAGCGACACCGTTAAGGTATCAGTTGTCGGACCCTCACAGACCTACGTGGCAGAAGCGGACATGACCACCACCGACGGACAAACCTGGACCTATGGCTTTCAGCCTGAAGGAGGAACCACTGAGCTAGCCACCGTGACGGTGAGCAACCTGCCTACTGATCTGGCCGGTAACCCGACGGAGGACGTAGAACCGATTGCTATTCAGATTAAGAACTGATAAGCTAAGCTAATAGACCATCTCAAAAAGCTACCAGCCTTCTGGTAGCTTTTTTCATTTATCGACCCAAACCTTACCCGCGTAGGTTAACCATTAAAAATAACCGACGCGGACGAATCGCCTTTTCTACTTTCGTGCAGTTGTCCTATTATTCACCCCAAACGAAAGCGTATGAAAAGTAATGAAAACATCGTATCTATTCAGATACCCGACAAAGAACTGGAAGCGATGATGAAGAAAACGCAGGAACTTCAGGAAATGCTGGATCCCTACCTGATTGCCCTTACTGCCGACAGCCGCCGCAAGGGGCTCAAGATGAGCGACAAGTCGCAACCCTTTGTGGAGAAAGCAACCGAATACGCCCAGTCGCACCCCGCGTTCACGCCCCCCTTTATGCAGGTAGAAGAACTAGCCATCGACATAAAGGCGGTGCGTGACCTCACCAAAGTGTACCGACAGGTAGACCAACTGTGCCGCAGCCTGAACGACACCGTGATGCAGTCGGGCAGCGAGGCCTTTGCCGAAGCGCTGGCTTACTACCAAGCGGTGAAGCAAGCCGCCAAAATGGGTCGCCCCAACGCCAAAGCGGTATACGAAGATCTGAAAAAGCGCTTCGAGCGGTAATTGTCGCTTCCGCTTTCCTATCCCAGCCCGTCGAATCTCGATGGGCTTTTTTTGTAACAATAGCAAAGCGCGGCGCGCTGGCGAATGATAGCCGCGACGAATTGCAAACCACGCTGTTTCCTATTATATTTACCGTAAATATCCGTTTATGATCAGCGTAAGAGCCATTTATGATGGTAGCACACTAAAAGTGCTTGACGATGTAGAAGTAACCTCTCCCCGGCAAGTGATTGTTACGTTTTTGGATGACGATGATTTAGCGGGCTTTACTATGAACCGTATAGCAATGGAAGGGGGCGGGCTCGACTTCTTAGCGGAAGAGGAAGAGGATATATACACCGATGAACACCTCAAGATAAAATACACTCCTTGAAAAGAGGAACGATTGTGTTAACAAAGTTTCCGTTTACCGACCTCAGTAGCAGTAAACGGAGGCCAGCCCTCGTTTTGACAGAGGCAGAAACTGGTGATACAGACGTTATTGTGGCTTTTATATCTTCTGTGATACCTTCCCACCCCAGAGACACAGAGTTAGTTTTTAGTAAAAATCATCCTGATTTCGCTGCTAGCGGCTTGATAAAAGAGTCAGTGTTTAAAATGCAAAAGTTGGCTACCTTGAATAAGGTCATATTCACTGGCCAATTAGGTCAAATTTCTGATACGCTAATGAGCGATTTAGAAATTAAACTCAAAAAAGCGCTGCATCTATCTTAGATAGCCTGTTCCTCAAGGAAGCATTGAGATAATAACCTACCCACGGTCTGTGCCTTCACTCACAGAACTACCCGTGGCTTGTGCCCCACAAGCCACGGGTAGTTCTGTGCTTCCCAATAGGCATCGCTTCTACATCCACATTCCAGCCCGTCGGAATCCGTCGGGCTTTTTTTGTGCCATACTTCAAGTCGGTGCCCTCACCGACCTCGGGGCGGGGATGAGAAATTGGCCAAGTACTGCTTCCGTAGACCCCGGAAACATGCAAACGACTCCCCGCCTTGGCCCCGCGAGGCCCGAAGAGGCTCAAGCGACCCCCAGTTTGCATCCCGCGAGGGCCAAAGAGAATCAAACGATCCCCAAACTGGGCCACGCGACCCCCTCGGTGGGCCTCGCGGACCCTAAAGAGGTTCAAGCGACCCCCAACTTGGGCCTCGCGAGGGCAAAAGAGGGCCCCGCGAGGCCCAACCTACCCCCCCCTTTTTTTGCGGGTGATTTAGGGAACATTTCTTACACCGCCCCCGCAGCCGTGCGCTGCTTAATTTCTTCCAGGATGCTGTAGATCTGAAAAATATCATCCTGGGTGGAGTTAAAAGCATTACTCACCGCGTATTGATTATCTTCCAGCAGGACGAAGAACCAGTTGCGGCCCACCACGTAGCAGCCATACAAGGGGAACGTTTCTTCGTTTTGTCGCCAGGCTCCCACCATCGCAATTAAAAGTTGCCCCAGCGGATCGCCCGAGGCATCGATCTCCCTCTTGTACTCGTGAATGAAAAAATATGGAAGATAACTAAAAACGCTTCGGCGACAAACCACTGATTAGTTCATTACTCGGTATTTCTTTCGTTCTGATTGACCCGCTATCCCCGTACTTCTGTCCACCCGAACGCTAGGCACTGGCAATTGTAGTCGCCGCTAGCCGCTCGTAGGGCACGATCTCCTGCAACGTGTCGCGCCCCGACGCCACGGGCCAAGAGCTTTCGGAAGAAGAAAGCGTTTCTCGACCACCGTTTTGCTGCACCACCCGGGCGCGCAGCTGCCGATAAAGGTAGGTGCCGCGCTCGGTCTGGTTGGCCAGGTGCCGGTGGGCGTAGGCGTCTAGTTGCGCCAGAAAGTGGGTAGGCTCCGCAAACGGCCGCTCCAGCCAGAGCAGTATCTTGAGAATAAACCACTGCCAGCTGTAGCCCGCGTCCGTGAGCAAGGGTTGCAGGCGAGTCTCCAGAGTCGACAGCGAGTGAGACGCTGCGTCTACGGCGAACCGCGGGGGCGGCGCTGCTGAGGCGTTGCGCAGCAGATAGGCCGCGTAGGTGCGGTACAGCTCCCAGCGGGCCCGGTCGTAGGGCGAGGCAATGAGCGCATCCTCTTCACCGGCCAACTGCTGGCACACTTGCCCGGCCCGCCGGTAGTCTCCCCTCCGTAGCCAGTGCACGCACTCCACTTCGCGCAGCACCAGCCAGGCCACCACCGGTAGCGACTCGTCGCGCGAGCCCAGCATGGTCTGCTGCACCACTCCCGACTGGCTGCCCAGGTGCGGAGTGCTCCAGTACTGCATGGCCAGGCGGTCGGCGTTGGCCACCGGGTCCAGGCCCGGCAGGGCGGCGTGGCGGAGCAGGTGCTGCTGCTGAAAGAACACCGTGCGCCGGAACCGGGCCCAGTCGCCCCGATGGAAGTACGCCAGCAGTTTGAGGTGCCGGCCGTAGAAGCCTACCGCCGGATGCGGCGCCTTCCGCTGCCACTGCCGCACTTCATCGGCAAACGCCCGGGCTTGGCGGGCCACCGGTGCGGAGGGTGCCAGTCGGCGCCGGTGCTCTAAACGCACCGTGTGGTAGTAACTGCGGGCCCGCCGCAGGGCCTCGGCTTGCCGACTCGTTGTTTGCAGTTGCAAGTAGTAACCCTGGCAGGCCGTCTGTTTCCCCTGGTAGCTGGCTAACTGGTGCTGCAACTGTAGTCCTTCCTGAACGGCCAGCAGGTCGAACTGGGCCTCGGCGGCGCGCTGGTGGTGGTTGAGCAGTTGCTGGGCCAGGGCGTAGCGCCCCCGGCGAATCAGGGTGTGCACGATGGTGAGGTTCTTCAGGTAGTCGAGGCGGTGCTTGAGCACGGGCAGCAGTTCCTCGCTGTCGGTGCGCGAGAGCAGTTCGTAGTAGTGGTCGATGACCTGGATTTTCAGCCGCTGCTTGAGCATGGAGTACTTCTTGGTGGCCGAGCGGTCGCCGTAGATCAACTGCCGGGCCTCCTCATCGGTGGTGACTTCGCCGTCGCGGATGGCGCGATAGAGGCGTTCGTTCTTGGCGCCGGGTGGGGAGAACTGCTCCACTTCGGGATAAAAATGAAAGTAGGATAGTCCGATAATCTCCTGAAGAAACTGCATTATCGTTAATTTTTCGGCAGGCTAAATGTTACCTTTCTATACGAAGCCGACAAGATTTCGGGTGAAAAAGGCTGATTTGAGGGGTAGGACCAGGTAATTAAAAGAATAAATCTATCAAAAACTGTTATAGTGATAAAATTGTCATGTTACCCGAGGGGGCACATCGTAGGAAGAATGAGTAGGAGGCATCGGATGAGGGGGCTATATTTACTCTCATTAACGAATTGCAGTGCTCGCTACCAGATAGCTACTACCTTCTACCATATTGACTACCTAAGCTAGAGGCTGCAATTTCTACCCACTAGATGCCCCTGCTCCGCCATCCGGCGGGGCACCATCTGGTGTGGGTATTGTTAGTTATCAAACGGCCACGTGCCATTTTTCTCGGTCAGTACGCTTTTGCTTCGGTGGCGCTATGCTGATGTTTGGTTAAAAAACCTCCTTGGCTTGTAGCTTCACCATCATCTCTTTTTTACTTTTTACCGTTACTTCCCGCCCGTTATCTTTACCTTGTAAGGTCACCCTAGTGAACCAGACAATGATGGTATTTGATAGACCGCTCGTTCCCATCAAAGACCGGGGTTGTCAGCGGGCAGACAATCGTCTTGCGGAAGTCATTAGGAGAAGTAGCGGCAACCAAGTATATTGCTCGGATAGTAGGCATACCTACTATCTACCTGATCAGTTGCTGAAATAACAACCAAGCTGTCATAAATTTATCAATCAGGTCAGTGGCGTTGGGCTGGGGGCGGTAGAACGATAAAACTGGTAATCAATAGAATTAACAAAAGCGGCATCCAAAGTTGATTTTTAAGTGAAATGGATTTACTTTCGCCGTTCATCATCTTGCCTGCCCTTGCTGCCGACCACCCGTAGTACTCAGGCCGTTTTTGATTTCCGGTGAGGACGAAACAATTTATTGGATTACTTGAAATATACGGCTCAGGCGATATATTTATTTTGTTTTGCTAAGCGAACCAACTACGAAGCAAAATAATCTATTGACATTGTGAGATAATACCGTTAGGTTGCTTTCACTTTCGTAGCATTTCAGTTGTTTTTTTACAACGGACGATTGTTTTTATCTGTCTACTACCCCTTCCTAATTTAATTTTTAAAAAGAGTTTTTCTGAGTTTTATCAATTTACAAACTACACACGTATGAAAATTACTTTTACCCAACGCTTGGCGCGGGGCTTGATAAGCCTATTGTTTGTCGCCGGTTTTGCGTTCGCCGTCCAGGCCCAAGAGCGCACCGTCTCCGGAACGGTCACCTCCGATGAAAGCAACGAGGGCCTGCCCGGGGTCAACGTCGTTGTGAAGGGCACCACCGTGGGTACGGTGACTGATATTGAGGGCAACTACCGGATTCAGGTGCCACAATCCGCCGATTCGCTGAGTTTTTCCTTTATTGGCTTTGCCGACCAAAACGTGGCCCTGGGTAACCGTTCCACGGTAGATGTGGTGATGGGCTCCGACGTGGCACAACTCTCCGAAGTGGTGGTCACCGCCATTGGTATTGAGCAGAGTCGTCGCCAACTGGGCTACGCCGTACAGGAAGTGGACGGCGAAGCAGTGGCGAAGGCCAACGAAACTAACCTGGTCAATGCGCTTAACAGTAAAGTGGCCGGGGTGAACGTCTACGGCTCTTCCGGCGCACCGGGAGCGTCGGCCAACATTCGTATCCGAGGCAATACCTCCATCACGGGTAACAACTCACCTCTGTTTGTGGTAGACGGAATACCGATCAACAACGATACTTATTCCAGCAGTGCGGTGGGCGGAGTGGATCAGTCTAACCGAGCCATTGACATCAACCCCGCCGACATCAAAAGCCTAACGGTGCTCAAAGGAGCCGCAGCCACCGTACTTTACGGAATCCGCGCGGCCAACGGGGCGGTGATCATCACTACCAAGAAAGGAGCACTTAACACCAAACCCGAGGTGACTTTCTCTACTTCATGGGAAGTGAATGAGATTAACAAAACGATGGACTTGCAGTCGGAGTACAGCCAAGGAAGAAACGGTGCCTACAACGGACCGCTTGCCCGTGATCTGTGGTCGTGGGGCGCACCGATTTCTGAACTAGAGTTCGATGGCGCCACAGACTATCCCTACGACCGCAACGGAAACCTAGTGCCCCGCGGTGAGGGCAACGGAACCCCCGCCCAAGCCTATGACCCCTACGATTTCTTCGTGCGTGGTTTGGTAACCGACAACAACGTGTCGGTGCGCGGCGGTACGGCGGGAACCACTTATTACTTGTCGGCGGGTTACCTAAGCAACCGGGGCATTGTGCCTAACTCTGAGTTTGACCGGATTAGTCTTAAGACCACGCTGAGCACCAAAATCACTGAGAAGTTAACGGCCGGGGTGTCGGCTACCTACGTGAACTCCGGTGGCGTGCGCCAGGAGCGGGGCTCAAACCTTCGAGGTATTATGCTGGGGTTAATTCGCAACGCCCCGACCTTCGATTTGGGCAACGGACAGTCCGGTCAGGCCGCCGCCGATGACCCGAGCACCTATTTGCTGCCCGATGGTACGCAGCGAAGCTACCGACAGGGTATTTATGACAACCCCTACTGGGTAGTGAACAAAAACTTCTCAACCGATGAGGTAAATCGCGTATTCGGTTTTGCTAATCTACAGTACGAGATTTTGCCCTCACTGAATGTTTCTTATAAAATAGGACTAGATCAGTTCAGCGATAACCGCAAAGCGCGGATTGGTATTGTTCCTTTCCCCGCGGCCTTCGGCGGCCCGACGGCCGGTTCGTTTAATCCCGGTGAAGTGGATTACGACGATGTGTTTCAGCGTGACCTTAACTCGGACTTAATTTTGACTTTCAACAAAGAGTTAAGTCCTAATGTGTACATTGATGCCATCGCTGGTCATAACTTCTTCTGGCAGTACTACCGTCGTTTCGGACTGGACGGCAATGCGCTGAGCGTGCCGGACTTCTTCCACATTTCTAACACAACCCCGGCCAATGCCGAAGAAGTGGTGAGCGAGAAGAAGGTATCTGGAGTATACGGACAAGTGAACTTAGGCTTATACGACTTTCTGTTTCTGAACTTGTCGGCCCGCAACGACTGGTCGTCGACGCTACCGGAGGGAGAAAACTCGTTCTTCTACCCGGCTGCTAGCTTAGGATTTGAGTTTACCGAAGCCTTCGGCATCAGCGACAATAATATACTGCCCTACGGTAAAATCCGCGCCAGCTACGGACAGGTAGGAAATGATGCTCCGGTCTACGCAACGGCAAGTTACTACGCGCGAACCTCAGTGACCGGTGATGGCTTTACCGACGGACTGGAGTTTCCCATTTTAGGAGTGAACGCCTTTGAGCAGGATGGAACACTGGGAAACAACACCCTAAAACCAGAAACCACTACCACCTTTGAGATTGGGGCTGAGTTGCGCTTCTTACGTAATCGGTTAGGTATTGATTTCACCTACTACAACTCAGAGACCACCGACCAAATCATCCCGGCAGACATTTCGGCAGCTTCTGGGTTCCTTAGCCGGGTACAAAACGCCGGTCTGGTAACCAACGAAGGAATAGAAGTAGTATTGACCGGTTCGCCAGTACGTACTAATAACTTTCAGTGGGATATTATCGCTAACTTCACCAAGTACGAGAACATTGTAGAGGTGATTACCGCTGACTCATCGGTGACAAACATTCTCATGAGCGGCTTCACAAGCACGTCTTCACGAGCAATCCAGGGCGAACCCTTCGGAGTGTTGTTTGGCGACCGACTGCAACGGGTAGAAGACGCAACGAGTCCTTTCAATGGCCAGCTAATCATCGGGCCGGAAGGGTTTCCGCTACCCGCCGTAGAGTCGGGTATCATCGGCGACCCTAACCCTGATTGGATTATGGGAATCACCAACACCTTTACTTACAAAGGGCTTTCCTTATCAGCACTGATTGATATTCGCAAAGGGGGAGATATTTGGAATGGTACCTACGGCATCGCGCAGTACTTTGGACGTACGCAGCACTCGGCCGACTTCCGGGGCGAAGCCGGTGAAGGGGTAATCATTGACGGGGTGGTAGCTGATGGCGACGGCGGCTACACGCCGAACGTCCAGCAGGTAGACCTGAATAACGATGCTATCGGAACTGCGGCTAACCGCTGGGTGCGCTACGGTTTTGGTACACTGGGAGAAGAAAACATAGAAGATGCTTCCTGGGTACGACTGCGTCAGGTAAGACTTACCTATTCGCTGCCGCAATCGCTAATGGATAACGTTCGTGGTTTTAGCGGAGTGGATATCGCCCTAACCGGCCGAAACCTGCTGCTGTTTACCGGCTACAAAGGCATTGATCCAGAAACTAACCTAGTGGGAACCACCCAGGGTGAAAACGGATTTGGCCTGGAGTATTTCAACAACCCCAACGTTCGGGGATACGGTTTCAATCTGACCCTCACGTTCTAATCTGAAAACGACACATCTATGAAGACTATACAATCTCTATATACAAAAATGGCGGTAGGGCTGTTGCTGCTGGGTGGATTCACCGCTTGCGAGTTTGGGGACACCAACATTGATCCGGCTAGTGTTACCAAAGCTCAGGCCGATCTCAACCTGTTGTTGCCCTCAGCCATTGTTCAACTGGGTTTCTCGGAGGGAGCGTTGGGCGGTAGAAATCCCGGTATGTTTATGCAGTACTTTCAGGGGCAGGATGCTCAGCAGTTGGCCATTACCCAGTATAACATGCAAGACAACGTAATGGATAACTTTTGGCGCACTGGCATGTACGCGGGGGGAATGAAAGATCTGAACCTGATCATTGAGAAAACTACGGCGCAGGAAGGCGAAGGAGCCGAAAGCGTGATCGATGCCCCGTACTATCGTGGAATCGCCAAGATTCTGATGGCAGAACATCTTAATATCCTGACCACCTTCTTTGGCGACGTTCCTTATTCCGACGCGTTTCAGGGGGAAGAAGGTAATATCACTCCGGTCTACGATTCTCAAGCCGAGATTTTTGCTACCATTGAGCAACTAGTAGACGAAGGCATTGCGGATCTATCAGGAGATGCCGGTGCTATCACTCCGGGCAGCGACGATGTAATCTTTGGCGGAGATGCCGACAACTGGGTGGCTACCGCCCACGGACTCAAAGCACGCTATTTGATGGAGCAGGGAAAGTTTGCGGACGCCAGCACCGAGCTTGCCTCGGCTATCAGCAGCAACGCAGGCAACGCTTTGTTTCCCTTTGAAGCAACGGTGAATGGTGCCAACCCTTTCTGGCTCTTCGAAAACGACCGTACTGCTACCTTGGCTACCCATCCTTACTTTCGGAGCGTGATGAATGGCGATCCTCGATATTCCAGCTACATCAACAGCGGCAATGGTTTTGCCAACGTGTTCTGGACCAGCCAGGGTTCGCCCACTAAGCTGATTACCTACTCGGAAGTAAAGTTCATGGAGGCAGAGATTGCCGCCCAGGGTGGAAATGCCGCCGCCGCCGAAGCTGCTATGGAAGCAGGTATTCGGGCCAACATGGAAGTGATGGGTATTGGAGGCGGAGCCATTAATAGTTACTTATTGGAGCTGTCGGGTGGCGATTTGGCTACAGTGATGAACGAGAAGTACAAGACGATTTATCCGCTGACTTACGTAGCCTGGGCTGACCAGCGACGCACTGGTTTTCCAAACCTAACGCCTAATCGGACGATCAAGACTGATGCACCTTCTATTCCTCAGCGGTTTCCGTATCCAAGCAGTGAAGATCAGTTCAACAAGGTGAACAAGGATGCCGCCCGCGACCGCCTGGGAATCACCACTGCGGACGATAATATTTACCGCCCCCTCCCGGTTTTTCAAAATTAGCCTATCAGCATTGCCACGGCTAGCAATGCAGGCTTTTACCATCATATATTGATACTCATGAAGAATACTTATAAAATATTGTTATTGACCCTTGCGACTGGTATTATCATGTCGTGTGAGGAAAATCCTGATTTCTTCGATGTGGAGAAGGCCCCTTCCATTATTACGTTTGAGGGATACCCAGCCTTCAGTGGGACCTTTGCTACCACTGACGATATTACCATTCCGGTGACAGCCACCAATGCCGGGGAGATTGTGGTGGAGCGCGTAGTCACTTACACGGTAGGAGGCGACTCAAA
Source organism: Cyclobacteriaceae bacterium (assembly GCA_965217305.1). Lineage (GTDB taxonomy): Bacteria > Bacteroidota > Bacteroidia > Cytophagales > Cyclobacteriaceae > Tunicatimonas. The sequence goes on along the minus strand of CBDCHN010000010.1, from coordinate 989,893 downwards.
AACCATTGAGGAAACACTAACTACCCTGACCGGGCCTGCTGCTACCCTGAATACCACCTGGGATGCCATTTTGGCCACCCCGGAGGGCGTGGGATTAGGAGCCATCGACAACGTTCAGCTAGATTTTAACGTGACGGTAGACGGGCAGCCAACCTACAAAACCTTCGATCTAAACTTCACGAACCCAATCACGCTGGGGTTCACTCAAGAGGTAGACGGCGAAGACGTTGACTTTGCGGCCCCCGCTACTTCATTTCGTGACTCCACGTTTTCGGTGTATTTCAATGTAAATACCGAACAGACTTCCATTGAAAAGGTAGACATCTTCACTAAAATCAATGAATCGGCTTCGTTCGGTACCACCCCGGTGCAAACCATCACCGGAGGCAGCACCGATCTTGATAAGCAGATCGTCAACTTTACCTTTCCGGGGGAAGCGGATATTGCACCAGATTCTTCGTTTTTCGTGCAAATTGTGGCCACCACCACCAACGGAAAAACCGCTACCCGCGTGGTAGAAGTAGAAGCTTCAGAGATACCCTTTACCGAGGCAGATTTTCTTACTTTGCGACCAGCTGCCTACGAACTAGCTGCCGGAGTGACCGATACGCTGAATCAAGCCGTAGACTTCTCGGAGTTGGAAGTGATCTCGACGGCAACCATTAACAGAAATCCGGCTCTAGCGGACATGGTACTCGTTGCCGATACCACCGCTCAGGAGCTGTCGCTGGAGGCGCGGGGTGCTACGGACTTCGTGGTGGCCAGCAGTACCTTTAGCTTTGCCGACGCCACCTACGAAGCCACCCGGGATGCCTTTGCCGCTGGCACACCGGTTACCGGGCTAAGCGATATCACTTCGTTGCCCGACGAGCAGGTAGTAATCGTTCGGATTGGTGACGTGGCAGATACATCCTCAGAACGCTACGCTATAATGAGAATCATTGAAGTTGCGCGAGGTTTTAGCATTAGTCAGAGCGAAGTAACTATTTTGTACCGGGCACGCTAAAGAAACAAGGGTTAAAACTGAAAAAGGCGGTTTGGTAGACATCAAACCGCCTTTTATTTGCGCGACTGTTCGTTGTAGTATTGTACGATAGTGATCAGATCGTCTTCTCGCTTAGGATTTAGTCCCTCTTTTTTTGCGAATCTTTTCACCGTAAGCTGGTATTGTCTGAAGTGATCAAAAATCTTCTTGTCATTTTTTAACTCTTGAAGAGATTTTCCGGTGGCGACAAAGTACTTCGCCGTTCTGATCAAGCGGTTTTCCGTAGCGCCTACGTCAAGTTCCGGGCGGTAGTTAGCTTTTTGAACCGTAAGGTGATGCTTCTTAAATAGATTGAGAGTGCCCTCGGCAAGCACTTGGTAACAGTCTTCCACCGGGGCGCCCCCAGCAGTGTACCCACTTCCGTTGATAAACGTAAGAAGCTCACCGTTGTCTAGCCAGTAAAATTGTTGCACATCGTCGATGGGCACCACCTTCACCGTCGGTTCAGTTTGCACCTCTACGTTTCGAGTTAGCAGGTTATACTTAAGCGGATAATTTTTAATAGTATCACCGGTGAGTAACACAATACTGCCCTGGTTCCAGCGATCACTAATATAGTCCTCCCCTTGGTCTTCGCTTTTAGGCAAGTAGTTATTGATTGGCACCACCAGTCCGCCGGATTGTACATTCATGTTGATATAACCCGGGGGATAAATGATCTGCGCTGACACTGAGGCAGAGATGGTCATAATGATCGGTGCGAAGAAGAAACTTTTGGTAGATTTCATAGCGGCTGACTTGTGATAGGCAACTAAAAGTAGCCAAAAACCTAGTCAAGGGCAAGAACGCAACGCCGGTCTTTTATCCATTGTTTTTTTTGGTAATCGTAGTTTGCTTAGCAGGCATCTTCTTATCAGCCTCATGCGCAGCACTGAAACCCATAACTTCAGAGTATAACTTTGTTAAAGTCGATACCGAAGAGATTAAACTGGATGAGTTGGGAAATGGACGAGTGTTAATCCATTGTTAGTGGTAGAAGTGCTGTCACCGTCTACCGAAAAGCACGACCCCGTATCCACGGCGGGAAACAGTAAGTTTACCATGTACCGCACATTGTCCTCACTACGCGAATACGTACTGGTGGAGCAAGACCGACCCTATGTCACTACCTTTTTTCGCAACCAAGCCCGGCATTGGGAAGATACCGACGTGAGCGATCTGAACCAGTTGGTTCGCTTCCGCTCGGTCGGTAAGGAAATACCGCTCGCCCAGGTTTACAAGAACATTAACTTTGCTTCGTAAGCGAAAGGTTCTGAGGAGGTAATTGAATTAAGTTCTTGTTCCTAGTCTTTTTTATACTCACCTTTATTAGTATTGGGTACTATCTACTAAAGCGATGACAACTGAAACTTTAGAAAGGACTTACACGGTAGCGGAGTACTTTGCGCTGAGCGAACAATCGGAGGAAAAGTTAGAATATCATAATGGAAAAATTATTGCGATGTCCGGAGGAACTGCCGATCATAGTGGAATAGCGGCTCGGGTGATCGCTATGCTAATTTTGGCGATTGATCATGGTAACAAGCCCTTCCGGGTTTACACCAGCGATCTGAAAATACAAGTGCCTACCTACAAGAAATTTGTATATTCGGACGCCGTCGTAGTAAGCGAGCAGCCGGAATACTACGAAGGTCGAAAGGACGTGATTACCAATCCGTTATTAGTAGTGGAAGTAATATCGCCTTCTACTAAGAAATTTGACCGCGGGGGGAAATTTACGATGTATCGCACGCTGCCTTCTCTAAAAGAATACGTACTACTGAGCCAAGACCAACCGATGGTTACTACCTTCTTCCGCAACCAAGCCGGACACTGGGAAGATACCGACGTGAGCGATCTGAACCAGTTGGTTCGCCTCCGCTCGGTCGGTGAGGAAATACCGCTGGCCCGGATTTATAAAAACATTGACTTTACCTCGTAATTGTCCGTATGCATAATCCGGTGCATATCGGTGAACATTCCGAACCCGAGCCGGACATTGCCGTGTTGCTATCTCGCGGCGACTATAAGGAACTCATTGATTAGCTCACGTCTATAAATTCAAGCTACCAACTCCGCTACGCGTTGCTGCACGGCGACCATTGCGCTGTAAATCTGAAAGATATCATCCTGGGTGGCGACTAATGCATCGCTCACGGCGTACTGCTGCTCGTCTAGCACCACTAAGAACCAGTTGCGGTCTAGTACGTAGCATCCGTAAAGAGGGAACGATTCGGTGTTCTGCCGCTGCGCGGCATCCACCGTGGAACCTACCATCGCGATCAGTAACTGACCCAACGGATCACCGGTAGCCTCCACTTCGCGTTTGTACTCGTGCAAAAACACGCGTGGCTCCCGAGGATCTTGCCGCCCCTTTGCCAAAAGCCAATCAATTCTTCCGGCTGCGACCAACGGATTTCCTGCTTCGTCCTGCCCGTACTCAAAAGAGAACGGACGGTCCATAAACGGACGCATCCCAAAATCCTTGAAGGGGATGAGCGCCAAAAGCGGTCCAATGAAGAAGACCTTCAGTTCTTCTTCATTGTAGGTATCTACCGAACGAAACAACTCATCGCGTAGCCTTTCTAGCGTTCGCCTATCCTGCTCATCGGGCGGTTGGGTAACCGACAACCAATCTGATAGCAAAGGATGGTTGGTGAAAACCCGCTCGATGCCAAAGGTGAGTTCTACTTCCTCAAACTTCCAATCGCGAAAAGCTTTGACGGTCATGTTTTTTGAACATTAAAATGGTTGAGACCAGTAAGGTAGCTAATTGTCGACAGTAGAACAAACTGGTTGGGCTGCTCCTCAAAATCCCTCTCACGAAGGCAAACAATCGTGATTTGGGCCGGTTAAGCAAACTTAACCGAAACCAATAAAGATACAACCATGCCCTTCATCACCAACCAACAAGCCGCCGAAACGGTCGACATTCACTACCAAGACTACGGCACCGGTCAACCGGTGATCCTTATTCACGGCTGGCCGCTGAGTCACCGCGCCTGGGAGCCGCAGGTGCCCGCCATCGTCGACGCCGGTTTCCGTTGCATCACCTACGACCGACGCGGCTTCGGCATCTCGTCGGCCCCCTGGGAAGCCTATGACTACTCGGCCCTGGCCAGCGACCTCGACGAACTCATCACCCAACTCGACCTCACCGACTGCATCATCGTGGGCTTTTCGATGGGCGGCGGCGAAGTGGTGCGCTACTGCACCGACTACGGAGTAAATCGCATCGCCAAAACGGCGCTGATTAGCTCCATCATTCCGCTGGTAAAACAGAAGAGTGACAATCCCGACGGAGTACCCGAAGACACGCTGCAAGAGATCATGCAAGCCCTGCAGACCGATCGCGTGGGCTTCCTGGAAGGGTTTCACAAGAACTTCTACAACTACGATAAGAACCAGGACAGGGTCAGCGAGGCGCACCTGCACTACGACTGGACGATTGCCGCCTACGCCTCACCCCGCGCCACCGTGCAGGCCGCCAAAGCCTGGGCCGAAACCGACTTCCGCCCCGAACTCGCCAACGTGACGGTGCCTACCCTCATCGTGCACGGCGACGACGACCAAGTGGTGCCGATCGAGACGGCCGGAAAGCAGGCTGCCGAAGGCATCGCCGACAATCAGTTTGAGGTGATCACGGGCGGCCCCCACGGACTCAACGTGACCCACCGCGAACAACTCAACGAACTACTGCTGGCCTTTTTGAAAAAATAGAAACAGTTGCATTTCAAGTTTTCTCATTAGCGCAGGACTTCCGTACATGATTAGCGAATGAGAAATTTGTGTTATACTTCATCATTCGATATTCCTTGTTCGGTGCGCCCGGCGCCCGGTTGGATGTTTTACGGAACTAACGCGATGTCACTGTCAACCGTTATTCCGCCGCGCGAAACAGCAGCTCGGTCGATCCGTTGCTCATCCGCAGTTGTTGGTTCTCCCGCCGAAACGATAGCCGCCGACCGGAAAGCGCCCGCAAGAAAGCGGCTTCCTCATCCAGGTCGGGGCAGGCCATCTTGGTAGATGCCAACGAACCGAACTTGAGGCTATCGTCGATCACTTCAACGCTTCCGGTGAAGCGGTTGCACCCTCCGAAGCCCGCTACCCGGTTCTCCGCCAATTGAAATTCTGCGTAGGGGGCCTCGGCCTTGTTAACCGATTGTTCGTTCAGGCGGCTAAGTATCCATTTGCCATTTAGCTGGTAATCACCTTGGTAACGACCGCACCCCGCGTAGGTGGTGGCACCCGTCGTGGCTACCGCCGCCCGTACTTCCACGCGGTAGTCGGAGGTTTTGCCCGACATAGTGTCCTGGCACTTCTCGCGGGTCACCGTCACCGAGAGTTCGCCTTGCTCGGTGGTGACGTTCCAGGTGGTCACGTTCTCCTGCGGATAGGTGGCCGCCGGAACGGGCGTGATCAGGTTCAGCCCGTTGATATCTTTAAATCGCATTCGTTGATCAAAGTCTATTTCCAGACTCCAAGACGGTTCGTTGCCCGTCGCTTTAAAATCTACCGCGCGCTGCGTTTTGGTAATAGGTTCAACGGGTTTCTCCGGAGAAAGCACGTACTGTTGAGCAAATTCGCTCTCAATAGGGCCACCGGACGCATCAAGCATCCGGAGCTTTCCGTCGGCCACCACCCAGCGGTCCATGCCTGCACCGGACGGCCTGAGCAACTCCACCACCGTGTCTTGTTGCACTTCGTAGGCGCCCGAATCAACGCGCACAGCCACCGACTTCTCCAGATATTCCGTTTGTTCCACATACGTGCCATCGTCGTTGAGCGTCAGCGCGTAGCGAATGCCGGGGCAATCGGCGCAGGGCAACGTGCCGTAGAAGGTGCCAGTGGGAATTTCAATGGGAGGACGACTACAACCCATCAGCAGCAGTATCTCTAGGGCTAGACCAAGCATAGTTCTACTCATGATACATTTTGGCTTTTGTTCGTTGGGAATTATCGCGTAAATTTAACGCATTAAAAGCGCTTGACATACCCTTCTTCCGGTAAAGACTTTCGGTCTTACGCCTCGCTCGTTTCACCCTTCCGGTGAACACGAACCCATCTCTTTTTGTCTAATCTTATCAAGCGTAATCATGCAGCAAATAATTAACGTGGCCGTTATCGGGGGAACCGGTAAGGCCGGAACCTTCCTGGTCCAGCAACTTATCCACCAGGGCTTTCACCTCAACCTACTGCATCGACCCGGTACCCAAGTCGTCGAGCATCCATCCATAACCCCCATCGTGGGCGACGCCCGCGATTATTCCGCCATCCGCTCGTTGGCTGATGGTCGTCAGGCCGTTATTAGCACCCTGGGACAGCCCCGAGGAGAAGCTCCCATTTTCAGTGAGGCCACCCGCCACGTGCTGCGCGCCTTGCAGGAGTGCCGGGTGCATCGCTACGTGGGCATCACCGGCCTAAACGTAGACACACCGGCCGACCGGAAAAGTCCATTCACTCAGCAAGCCACCGACTGGATGAAGGCGCATTATCCGGATACCACCACTGACAAGCAGAAAGAATACGCGTTGCTGGCGGGCAGCCCGGCCCGCTGGACATTACTACGGCTTCCCCTGATCGTACTAACCAATGAGCGAAGTAAGCTATCTATCAGCCTAGAGTATTGTCCGAGCGACAAGGTGAGCGCTACCAGCCTGGCGCACTTCCTGGTGGAACAGCTAACCGACGACCGGTACGTAGGCCAAGCACCCTTTGTGGCGAACGCTTAGCTCCAACCGGTTTATGCATCAGGAACGGTGATCTCGCCCCGTAAGTACAGCATCGCTTCTCCGGCAATGTCCACTCGATCCCCACGGTGGGTGCAGTACAGCGTGCCCCCGCGGGTCGAGCGTTGTCGGGCAGTTAGCTGCTCTTTTCCTAGCCGCTCTGCCCAGTAGGGCACCAGCGTGGTGTGGGCCGAGCCCGTCACCGGGTCCTCGTCGATGCCCGACTGCGGGGCAAAGCAGCGCGACACAAAATCCACGGTCGAGGTGCTGCCCAGCGCTGTCACAATCACGGCGCGCACCGAGCGGTCTTCGGCCATCCGGCGGAAGTCGGGTTGCAGGGCCAGCAGTTCGGCTTCGCTCTTCAGCACCACCAAGTAATCTGAACTGCCCCGGAAGGTTTCAACCGGTTGCCCACCGCCTAACCCATCGCGCACAGCGGCCGACAAGTCAGCCGACTCTAGCGTATCGGCGGGAAAGTCCATGACCAGGCGCGAACCCTGCCGAACCACCGTGAGGCGTCCGCTGCGGGTTTCGAAGGCCAGTTCGGCGGCGATGTATCCTTGCAGTTCATAGAGCACAAAGGCCGCCGCCAGTGTAGCATGACCGCACAGGTCCACCTCCACGGTGGGCGTGAACCAGCGGAGCGCGTAGTGCTCATCTTCTTTCACGTAAAAGGCGGTTTCCGCCAGGTTATTCTCGGCCGCAATCTGCTGCAGCAGCGCGTCGGGTAGCCAAGCCTCGAGCGGACACACCGCCGCCGGGTTGCCCCCGAACAGCTGATCGGTAAAGGCATCTATCTGATAGAGAGGAAGTTTCATAGAACCAAAGGAGATTAAAAGAACGGCGCCAATCCATAAAATGAACGCATTGCGCTACCAAGTTCTCAAGAAAACGATTATACTTGAGCAAACAAAACAAGCCCCGTGCGCAACCCCCGCTGGCTCCGATACGGCCTCGCCTTTTTGATTTACCTGCTCATTGTGGGGGTGGTTTACTACGCCGAGCACAACCAGGAAGGAGCCAACATCACCACCCTGCCCGAAGCGTTCTGGTTCTCGGTGGTCACGCTCACCACCGTAGGCTACGGCGACTACTATCCCGTGACGATCATGGGAAGAATCGCAAATTTGCTATTTTTGCTGGGCAGCGTGGGCGTGATCGGCTACCTGATCAGCCAACTCACCGGGCAGGTGAACCAGTATCTCGAACGAAAACGATTAGGACTCTTGGGAACATCCTTTAGCAACCACATCCTGGTGATCGGCTGGGACAAGTTCGGCAAGCAGGTGGTCGACGAGGTGATCCACTCCGGCAAGCCGGTGGCTATCGTCACCAACAACAAGACCGAGATCGACCTCATTCACGAGGCGTATAGCCAGCAGAAGGTGTTTGCCCTGTTTGCCGACTACAACAACATCGACACCTTCGAGAAGGCCAACATCAGCCAGGCCGCCACCGTGTTCATCAACTTCGTCGATGACACCGAAGTGCTCATCTACCTGCTCAATCTTAAGAAAGTGTATCCCGACCTCAACTACGTGGTGTCGCTTACCAACCCTAGCCTACGTGAAACCTTTCAGAGTGCGGGCGTGCGCTACGTGGTGTCGCAGACCGAAATCGCCTCTCGGCTGGTGGCTAGTTACACCTTTGAGCCCGACGTGGCTGTGATGGCTGAGTCGCTAATGACCACCGCCTTGGGCGGCGAAGACTATGACCTGCTCGAGTTTCGCGTCACGGCGCAGAACCCCTATCTGGGCTACGACTACTTCGACGCCTTCGTCGACCTGAAGCGGCAGCACGACTGCGTGCTGGTGGGCATCAGCCAGCAACAGGGCGACGGCACCCGCGTGCTGCATAAGAATCCCTCGGCAGGCCTCACCATCGGCGAGCATGACTACCTGGTGCTCATCTGCGACGGCGCTGCCAAGCAAAAACTCACCCAGGTGTTCGGCGTAGACGAAGGCCGCATGCTAGACAACCAAACCCAATAGTAGGAACATGATTAATCATGTTCCTACGTGGGTGGTATTATTTTTTCCACTGCGTTTCAACCCCCTGCGCACTAATCCACTGCTGAAAGTCCGCGAGCAGTCCCGCATTCGCCCGCACCGCGTGGGGCGTGGTCTTCCGGTCCTGTGCAAAGACGGTCAGCAGGCCCACCGCCTCGCCGATGCTCCACTCCACCGGGTGCAAACGGTAGCAACCGTTGGTGATGTGCGTGGTGCCGATGTTCTTGTTGGCCGGTAGCAGGTTCTGCATCCGCTGCGGCAACAGCGCGCCCAGCGGAATCTGGAAGGGCAGCGAAGCGAAATCGATGTAGTTGTCGCCCCCGCTGCTGGGGTGCAGATCAATGTGATAATAACCCACCCCCACACTGTCGTTAAAATGCGCGGCGGTGGTGGCGTCACCGGCAACCAGCGCCCGCTGTTCTTTGCCCACGTGCTCTTCCCGGATAGTAAACTTCGCCCGGATGCGGCGCGACTCCCGCACGTAGGGGTACTTGGCCAGCCCGTCGTCGGTGCCCAGCACGTCGCCGCGCAGCCGCAGGCCCGGCCAGCCCTGTCCGCCGTCGGGACGCGGCACCTCGGTCTGCAACCAGTAGAACAGCGACAGGCTCAGCTGCTTGCTCTGCTCCACGTGGCGCTGCGCCTCCTCAGGCGACACGTCGATCAGGTTGCCCAAAAAGTAGTCGTTCTGCGGCCAGTTCACCCCCGTCACGTCGCCCGCGTAGGTGCCGGGAGTGAAGTTGCTCCGATCAATCACGCGGCGGTAGTTCCACAGGTTGAGCACCTCGCCGGTGGCGCCGCCGCGGGGATCGAAGCCCAGCGTCTTGGGTTGCAGGGTGGAGGGGTGGGTATAGGTGAGCGACAGCAACGGGCCGGGCCACGCAGGAGTGAGGTCGGGCACGAACGCTTGCCAAAAGTCGTAGTCTTTTGGTTTGTCAATCAGGTTTTCGGTGGCCGATGTCCCGGTGATCGGCACGTAGTCCATGGCCAGGCACATGGTGAAGGCCTGCTGGTTGGTGGGGTCGGCCCGCTCGGGAGCGTGCAGTTCGCCCGTCTGCCCCTGCGACTCGGTGCCGGTCACGTACTCGGTGCCGGTGAGGGGCAGCAGGTCGCCTAGTTCGGTGGCGTCCACAAAGTAGGGAGCGCTGAGTACCACCGAGTCGGTGGTGCGCCCATCGGTGGCGGTGAGGGCCCGCACCCGGTCGCCGTCCACGTCGGCCTCCGTGATGCGGTGGTGGAGCAGCAGCGTGAATTGGCGGTTGCTCAGGTAGGGAGCGAATAGTTGGTGCAGCACGGCCAGCGCCACCCGGGGTTCGTGACACAGGCGCGACACCGCCCCGTTGCCCGGGTTAAAATAGGGTTGCTGCCGCGCGGCGGCGGTCACCGGGTAGTGGTCGAAGTAGTACTGCCGGATGGCGGTGCGCAAGTCGCGATAAGACTGGGTAGCCCCGTGTGTCTCGATCCACTGGTGCTCGTCGGGCGGCACCCCCTGCTGGGTCATCTGCCCGCCGATCCAGTCGGTTTCTTCGGTCAGGATCACCCTCCGCCCGTGGCGCAGGGCCGCCAGCGCCGCAGCACATCCACCCATCCCTGCGCCCGCAATCACCACGTCGGCAGCGTAGCCGTTGCTCTTCGGCGAAGATATACCCCAAGGAGAGGCCAAGGTTGGGAAACCTAGTGGCGACAGGGCAGCGGGGACGGACAATAGCTCGATGAAGGTGCGTCGGTGCATAAGTAGAGAATTGAGAGGCTTTTCAAATATAACAGCCTGCGTCCTGAAACCAATACCCAACATTTTACAACCTCTTGAGCGGTGGTACTTATTGCTGGGGAGAACACAAAGCCAAAGGGTTGGAAGTGCTCGACGCTCGGGATTGTGATGTTGAGGCAAATTTGCCAAAGCGCGCTAACAAACCGGGTGGTTTATTATCCGGATGGAACAAACGGTACTACCTGACAACAAGTAGCTGGTTTCCATTCTTTTCCTTCTGCGGGTGGAAAGCACAAACCCGCAATAGATTGATAACCCCAAAGGCGTGACTCAAAATGTGTTTCAAGCCACTCATCTGCTCAAAACAATAGCCTACGACCGGTCATGAGTCATTGTTTCGCTCGAAAAAATGACTAAAACCCGGTAACAACCTACTTACTCGACCAAAACAACGATGCACACCCAATCTCGAGCAATAATTTTGACTAAAAGTGCGCGTCGAACCCAGTCCGGAGTCATTCTTTTGAGCCAATCTTTCCATCATGACCGGTCCGGAGCGATTCTTTGGCGATGATGCGTGGCCCATTTCCCCGCAATTGCCGCTCGTTGACAAACGAACTTTGGTAACACTTTACTTCAATTCTTACCCGGCTAAGAAACGGGGCGTACTGCGTTTTTCATTACGGCGCGTACCGGCCAAGTTTGCGGGGCGCAGGAGGGCTGAACCACGAGCAGCTTTCTGCGCTACGAACCCAGTAAACAAATTTAACTTATGAAAAAGAACACCATCACCGCTGAGATTGTCGGGGCCCGAATGGCCATTGAAAACGCTATGAAGCATAAGCTGATCCAGAAGCGATTAGCCGCTTGCTCGTACGACCGCAAGAAGATGCTCGAGGGCAAAGTCCTGAGCGAAGAGGCGCACATGCTGCAGTCGCTGCAAGAAGACTTATACGTTCAGCAGTACCAACAAACTGATGCCTTTCGGGCGCAGATGGCCGAGATTGATGAGCTTCACCGCAAACACCGTTTGTTCGCCCGCCTGGCGCTCGGTGACCGACGAAGCGCTATGAAGCAACTGAAGATGAGTGGCAAACAGAAGACTGATATGATGAGTCGGCTGGATAACCTGCAGACTTTCTACCTGTTGATTGAGATTTATACCGATCAGATGGAGAATTTTAGAATTGCCCCCGAGGAGCTAGCCCAGACTAAGGCGATGGTAGACGCAGCCCACAGCCTGTACCAGGATCGGATCCACCGCCGGGGTGATGCCCAGCACGCCACCCAGCAGCGCGACAAGAAGCGTCGGGAGCTGCGGCAGTGGATGGCGCAGTTCAAAAAGGCCGCGCGACTGGCCCTGCACGACGAACCCCAACTCATGGAGGTGCTCGGCGTGCGGGTGCGCAGCCAGCGGGTGTAGCCGAAAGGCTAACGTGCTTCGCAATAGTCGGGGGTACTCTAGCGAGTAACTCCCTCAGACCGGTGGGGGGGGTGAAAGTTTTCAGAGCAGTACTATCTCTATCCGAGCACGAGTAGGGTCACAACGGGCACCCGTAGGATCACTCAATAGAGGATCCTACGTGATGCGAGCATACGCTTGAATCTTGCCATAAGTAAATTCATCTGAGAAAAACCAATGCGCCTCGCAATGGTCGGGAGTCCTTTTCAAGTGACCCCCTCAGACCTGTAAAGTAATTTAGGACTAAAAACTAACGAGGACCCTACGGCGGGCGAAGACTCTACGGCCGGGGGTGTTCTACAAAGTACATTACAAACCTATCTTCCATTCGTATGGCCGTCGGCATCACGCACTCTGACGAATATCCTACGTATTTTATTACCTTCACCTGCTACCGTTGGATACCCTTGTTCGAGATCACGCAGGGCTACGACCTGGTGTACCGGTGGTTTCACTATCTCCGAGATAAGCAGTTGACCCAAGTGGTGGCCTACGTGATCATGCCGAATCACTTTCATGGTATTTTACACATGACGGCCGAGAATTTTAACCTCAACACGATGATCAGTGAGGCGAAGCGGTTTATGGCCTACGACCTGCTCAAGCGTTTGCGGCAGCTACACGACCGTCGGTTGCTGAGTTTGCTGGAGGCGGGAGTGTCACCGCTTGAGCGGGAGAAGGGGCAGATTCATAAGGTATTTGAGCCTTCGTTTGATGCCAAGCCCATCTATACCCAACCTTTTTTTGAGCAGAAACTCAACTACATCCACTACAATCCGGTGCAGGAGCATTGGCAACTGATTGATGACTATACCGACTATGAACACAGCAGCGCGTCGTATTACGAGCGGCAGGAGGTGAAACACTTTGAGCCAACCCACTATCTGGATTTGTAGTTCGACGGGAAGAAGCGTTTCCATACGGTCGGGGGTCCTCTTTGAGTGACCCCCTCAGACCGGGGGTGCTATGTGCCAGGCTTTCTCAACCCAACGAGCGCCCGTAGGGTCACTCGAAGAGGACCCTACGGGTTGCGAAGACTACTGATACTTCCGCTGCAGAATCTCGCTTAGGATGATAGCCCGCTTGGCGTTGTTGGGATGACGTAGCGAGCGGGCCAACGTAGCCCCCATCGACCGTTTGCCCCGTTTCTTCTTGACCGCCTCGACGGGCTTTCCCTCCCAACGAGCACGAGTAGGGTCACTCGAAGAGGACCCTACGGGTTGCGAAGACACAAACCCTCATTTTCTACTGATACTTCCGCTGCAAGATCTCACTCAGGATGATGGCCCGCTTGGCGCTGTCGGGGTTGCGCAACGAGCGGGCTATTGAAGAACCCCAGGACTTTTTGACCCGGCGAACATCGGAGGAGCGCAGGGGTTTGATGCGCTTACCGTCGTCCTCCAGCGATATTTTATCGGCTAGCTTCTTAGGAACCGGGTCTACCAGTTGGGGTGGGGGAGGAGTGCCAATCTCTTCCTTTTTCTCCTGCAAGTAGGGAGGCAACTCGTAATCGTCTTCCTCCTCTTCAAGCGGCGGTTGTCCCGATAGCTCGCGCAGGATATCACGCAAGCTGGGTTCATCAGCAGACTTGCGTCGCGGACGCTCGGGGCGGGCCGTCACGGGCGGATCATCGGCCTGCGGCTGCCGGAAGTCGCGCTGTGTGGCTTCTTCCGGAGCGCGCGTCACGGCTTTCTTCTTGCGGTTCAGAAACTGCGACAGCAACGAAAAGGCGGCAAACGCCAGAAAGACCAGTACCTCAATATACTTTTCCATAAACTAAACCCCGGTGGATGAAAGCTTGGTGAACAAAACCGTTTAGTCGACGAATCGTCGATTGGCAGTCCCTCTGCAAAGATAATGATTAATCGGCGTCCTTAGTTTCAAATTGTTCATTCCGGCAAACTATTCTTCCTTTCTTCTATAATTCGGCTATATTCGCCCCTGAAACGCACGTGCGGAGAGAAACCATTCGTCCATTTACCAATACCGCCTCTCTGCCGGAACCGGAAAAGTCGTATGCAATTAACCACCCTCGAACTAAAAGGATTCAAGAGTTTTGGCGATAAAGTTACCATTCATTTTGATCGCGGCATCACCGGCATCGTCGGGCCCAACGGCTGCGGCAAATCCAACGTCATCGACGCCATCCGCTGGGTACTGGGCGAGCAGAAAACCCGCGCCCTGCGCTCCGACAAGATGGAGAACATCATCTTCAACGGCACCAAAAAGCGCAAGCCCACCCAACTGGCCGAGGTTTCGCTCACCTTCGACAACACCCGCAACCTGCTGCCCACCGAATACACCCAGGTAACCGTCACCCGCCGCTACTACCGCTCGGGCGACAGTGAGTACCAGCTCAACGGAGTGACCTGTCGGCTCAAGGATATTACCAACCTGTTCATGGACACGGGCATTGCCTCGAACAGCTACGCCATTATTGAGCTCAAGATGGTCGACGACCTGCTCAACGACAAGGACAACGCGCGCCGTCACCTGTTCGAAGAGGCGGCGGGCATCAGCAAGTTTCGGGTGCGCAAGAAAGAGACGCTGCGCAAGCTGGAGGGCACCGACGCCGACCTGGACCGGGTGGATGATCTGCTCTTTGAGATCAATAAAAACCTGAAATCGCTCGAAAAGCAGGCCCGGCAGGCCGAGAAGTACTACCGCACCAAAGAGGTGTACCAAGACGTGAGCGTGCGTCTGGCCAAAACCCGGGTGCAAGCCCAGCGCGAGGCGCTCGATCGCATTCAGGCCCAACTAGACCGGGAGAACGACCGCAAAACGAGTCTGACGCGGCAGTTGGCCGAAGGGGAGGCCCAGTTAGCGCAGGAAAAGGTGGGAAGCGTGCAGCGCGAGAAGCGGCTGGCAGCGCGGCAGCGCACGCTCAACGAGCACGTGGAACGCGTGCGCACCTACGAAAGCCAGAAGCAGGTGAAGAACGAGCGCCTGCGGTTGCTACAGGAACAGAATCAGCGCCTGACCGAGCAGCGGCAGCAAGACCGCGCGGCGGTGGATCAAATCTTGCACCGCCTGGATGATTTGCAACGGCAAAAAGCGGTGGTGCAGGAGCAACTGGAGACGAGCGGGCAGCGGGTGGCGGAGCTGGAGGAAGAGTACCGGACGTACCAGGCGCGGGCGCAAGGCCTGAAAGGAGACGCGGCCGAGTCCAACCAAACGTTCCGGCAGCAGCAGGATGTAGTGTATAAGCTTCGGCAGGAGCACGAGGTGATGCAGGTGCAGTTGAACACCGCGCGGCAGGCCTCCGAAAAAAGTGCCGCCGATGCCGACGCCCAGCACGCCGACCTCAGCAAGTTCGATACCCAAGCCGCCGCGCTAGCCGAGCAACTGGAACAACGACAAACCGACCTGCGTGCCGCCGAGCAAGAAAAAGAAGCGTGGCAGCAGCAGGTAGACCATCTGGCCGAAGCCATTGAAATCACCAGAGAAGCGCTGGCGAAGCTCAACCGCGCCCAGGATGCCACGCAGAACGAGTTCAATCTCACCCGGTCGCTGGTCGACAACCTGGAGGGCTTTCCCGAGGCCATCAAGTTTTTGAAGAAGAACGCGCAGTGGGCCAAGAAAGCCCCGTTGCTGTCGGACGTGGTCAGCTGCCCGGCGGCCTACCGGGTGGGCATCGAGAACTTTCTGAGTTCCTACATGAACTACTACGTGGTAGACACCGCCGCCGAGGCCTGGGAAGCAATCAACCTGCTCAGCGAGGCCGCCCGGGGCAAGGCCCACTTCTTCGTGCTGGAGCAGTTGGCTAACTTCACTCCTACGCCCCCGGAAACAATGGATCACGCCGTGGCGGCGGTGACCGTAGCCGAGTGCGATCCGCACTATACCCGGTTGATTGCGTACCTGCTCGACGACGCCTACCTCACCGATGCGGAGTTCGTGCTGCCCGCCCCGAGTTCCGGGATGCCGGCCACCGGGATGCCGGCCACCCGCACCTACATCACGCAGGACGGGCGGGTGATTCAGCGACCGCGCAGCCTGTCGGGTGGATCGGTGGGCGCGTTCGAAGGCAAGCGCATTGGCCGGGCCAAAAATCTGGAGCAGCTTCAGCAAACCCTTCGGGAACGAAAGGCCGACATCGAAGCGCACCAAACGCGCTTGGCGGAGCAGCAGCAGCAACTGCGCACGCTGCGGCAGCATTTGCTATCGGACACCATCACCGAACTGCAGCGGGAGATCAACCGGCTGAACCAGGAGTACGTGACCTACCGCTCGCGCCAGGAGCAACTGGCCGAAGTGCTCACGGGCAATAGTCGCAAGCGCGAGGATGCGCTAGAGCTGATGCAGGAGCTGGAGGAAGCGTGCGCGGCCCTGGCTCCCCGCGTGGCGGAGGAAGAACGGCTGCTGCGGGAGGTTGAGCAGCGTGCTCACCAGCTTAACGCGGACGTAGCGTCGGAAAGTGAGCGCTTCAGTGAGAAGTCGGCTGCTTACAACCAGACCAAAATTAGCTTCTTTCAGCTAGAGAACCAGCGGGCAAGCATCGACCAAGAGATTGATTACAAAGATGAGGCACACCAGACGATTGTGGAGCGGATGGAAACCGGTGAGCAAGAACTACAGGAGGCTGATGATGCTATCCGCACGCTGCTGGAGAGTAACGAGGTGAGCGAAGACGAGTTGCTGAGTTTGTACGAAGAAAAAGAGTCGCTCGAGGCCGGGGTCAACGAGGCCGAGCGGGAATACTACGAGGCGCGGGGGGATATCGACCAGACGGAAAAAGCCATCCGCGAATTGCAGCGGCAGCGCGAGCAGTGCGACACGCTCATCATGGCCGCCCAAACCGAGCTGAGCAACACCAAACTAGCACTGAGCAGCGTGCGGGAGCGGCTGTCGGTAGAGTTTGATGTAGACCTCGACGATTTGCTCAAGGAGACGGCGGAAGCAGACGAAGCAACGCCGGATGCCGAGGAGCTGCAAGCGAAGCTGGATAAGGTGCGCGAGCAGTTGCAGCACATGGGGCCGATTAACCCAATGGCGATGGATGCCTACGACGAGATCAAGGGGCGGCACGACTTCATCGCCCGCGAGAAAGACGATCTGCTGGGCGCCAGAGAGTCGCTGCTACTCACCATCGACGAGATTGATACGGTAGCGCGGGAAACCTTTCTAGGCGCTTTTGGGCAGATCAAGGAAAACTTCATCCGGGTGTTTCGTTCGTTGTTCACCGAAGGAGACAAGTGCGAATTGCGCCTGGTGGAAGCGGATAATCCGCTGGAGTCGGCCATTGACATTATCGCGCAGCCCAAGGGGAAGCGTCCGCTCACGATCAACCAATTGTCGGGCGGCGAGAAGACGCTCACGGCTACTTCGTTGCTGTTTGCCATTTACCTGCTTAAGCCCGCGCCCTTCTGTATCTTTGATGAGGTAGACGCTCCGCTCGACGACGCCAATATTGACAAGTTCAACAACATCATCCGCGAGTTCTCGGGCGAGTCGCAGTTCATCATCGTCACGCACAACAAGCGCACCATGGCCAGCACCGACATCATCTACGGGGTGACGATGGTGGAGCAGGGCGTATCGCGGGTGGTGCCGGTGGACTTGCGGGAGCTGGAGGTGTGAGGGATACATTGGATGACTTGCGGGAGCGGTCAGATGTTGGATAGTGGATGTTGGCGGTCGCTGCGCGGATGATTAGATACTTGCCAGATAACTTTCTATGTGGTCAGCGGCTGGAAATGACCTGTATGAGAGCGATCAAAGCCGAGGGCAATTGCCCACCTAGATTGTCATCGTCTCAGTCTCCCCGGTAATACGGCGGACCGAAAACCCCGTTTTCGGCCACCACCAGCGGGGCAATGGGAAAACCGTTTCCGAAGAAGCTGTTGAGCCAAACAATTTCGCCCGTGTTGGCGTCGATGCTCATTAGCCCAACATCTTGGTCAATATCGCCCGTGCGCAAGATGGCATGCCCGTGAAAGAACAGGCGACCGTTGGCATATACCGGGTCGTGGTCAATCTGCACGTCGTCGCGAAACCATAGCTGCTCACCATCGGCCAGACGCGCCGCAAACGGGCGACCGGCAGGACCGGCAAACGAAGAGACGTTATCGTACACCCCGAAAACCACGTCCTCCACAATCAGCGCCGACCAAAGGGTGGCGGAACCCGTCGCGATGGCCCACCGCTCCCGCCCGGTGGTAGCATCCAGGCAGTACAGCACCGAAGAAGTGATATCGCCCGACGGGATGACGTGCACCACCACCTGGCCGTTCTGCACCGAGGGCGGACCCACCCCATCGGCCGCAAAGACCCACTTCGGCTCAAAGGTTTCGGCGTCGTAGGCGTAGAGGTTTTTGGCGGGGAGATACAGGGTGTTGCCCTCGAACAGCGGGGTGCCGGTAAGATCAAACGGCAGCTCCAGTTTTTGCAGCAACCGGCCGGTCTGCTTGTCAAGGATATGGACGTAGGGGGGTAGGTCGCTGATGAAACCTTCTTCCGAAAAGACGTATACCTTATCGTTGCGCACAATGGGGGTCTCGTTTTCGTTCAGCACGTTGTCTAACTCGCCATCCGGATCGGTTGAGTAGTACCACTTGATCTCTCCGGAGCTTTCGTCGAGGGCCACCACCACCCCAAACCCCCCGGACGCGTAGCAGGTGCCGTCCAAGCAAACCGGTTCGGTGAGGCCCAGACTACCAAAATCGTACTCAAGCATCGGGGTGTCCCACAAGAAAGACGGGCCATTTGGATCGAGGGCGTTCACCGCGTTGTCGTCGGTGGTCACGAAGATTTTACCGTTATCGTATTCTGCTAAAATCTCAATGCCGGTGAAGTCGGCGAAGGTGTATATTTCTCGTTCTTGCCCCGTTTGGGCATCTACCGTGAACACACCTTCGTCGCGGCTCGTAATCAAAAAGGTGTTTAAGGTGGGGTCACCCGCTACGATTCCGCTGGCGGCTTCGTCAAGCATGGCTTCGTCAAGTATAGTTTCGTCGGCTCGGTTGCAAGAGAAGGCGGTGAGCAGAACAAAAAAGTAGAGAAAGTGTCTCATTGTGATAATTTTAGGTGGCTCTTTGAAGCCTTCGCTTCGCATCAGCGCAAACGTGCTGGCGTTTCGGGCAAAGATCAGCTTTTTTACTGATCTGCCATAGCATAAAATTGCGTATTGTGCTCACCAAACAGCCTTTTCCCGGACGAGAAAGCTCTTCTGGCCCAACAACCGCCGTCGACGGGCCGCCCACGCTGCGATTGGGCCGTCGATGACAAACGATAGGTCGTCCACGTCGCGATTGGGGTGTCGGCGGGGGTTGAGGCGTTGCCCACGCGGTGGAGAGGCCATCGACGGCGGTCGACAGTCCGCCCACGGCGTGGGCCAGCCATCGACGAGAATTGTATTCCCTTCATTTCTTTCTGATGATAGTAAGGTACTGCCTAAGAATTTAAACGCTCTCCGGTGTAACAATCCACCGAGCGATGCATCTAAGAGGTAAAAACGAAGGACTATGAAAAAGCTGTTTTTTATCTTTATGTTCTTAGGCTGCATCACCGCTCTGCGGGCGCAACCGTCTGCGGTCCACGTTGAGCAACACGGCACCGGTGATCCACTGATATTTCTGCCCGGTTTTGCTACCCCCGCTTCGGTGTGGGATGAAACCATTCGGACCATCCGGGGGGAACACGCCTACTACCAGGTTTCGTACGCCGGTTTTAACGGACTCGCCCCGGTGGACACCCCGTGGTACGAGAACGTCCGGGCGGCTTTGTTCGACTACGTAGAGAAGCACGATTTGCGCAACCTCACGCTAATTGGGCACAGCATGGGCGGCAACTTGGCCACCGAAATGGCGGCCGCGATGCCCAAACGGGTGCAGCAGCTTATTATCGTTGATGCCATCCCCTGCATGCGGGCGCTGATGATGCCGGGGGTTGATGCCAAGTACATCCGCTACGACAGTCCGCAGGTGGTGCGGATGCTGCGGATGAGCGAGGACTCGCTGCGGCAAACGGTGATAATGACTGTGCAGAATATGACCCGGCGGCCCGAGAAAACGGACACGCTGGTGCGCTGGATGATGCGGGCCGACCGGAAAACCTACGTGTACGGCTACACCGATCTACTCAAGATGGACCTGCGGCCCCAACTGCACCAAATCACCGCCGAAACGCTCATTCTGGGAGCTTCTTTTCCCGACGAGAAAGCGGTTCGTGAGAATTACACGGAGCAGTACGCCAATTTGGCGAGTAAAGACATCCGAATTGCGCCCGACAGCCGCCATTTCATTATGTTCGACCGGCCCGAATGGCTGCACGAGCAGATTAATTCCGCCCTGGCTGATGAGAAGTAGCGACCGGGAAACAGCGTTTGCCAAACTCTACCGAACCTACGGAGACATGGTGTTTCGCCTGTGTCTGGGGTTTGTGAAGGGGGACGAAGATGCGGCGCGCGATGTATCGCAGGAGGTTTTCGTTAACTGCTGGCAGGCGATGGACAAGTTTCGCCAGCAGGCCTCCTACAAAACCTGGGTCTACCGGATCACGGTCAACACCTGCCTCCAGCACCTGCGCCGTCACCGCAAGCAGATGCGGGTGCCGCTGTCCGATCAGCTTCCGGTTGCCGCGCCGCCCCCCGCTTCTGCGAATCCGTACCAACCGCTGTACCGGGCCATCGGCCAACTTGGTGAGGTAGACCGGCTGGTGATCATGCTGGTGCTAGAAGAGTTGCGCTACAAAGAGATCGCCCAGATTACCGGACTGGCGGCGGGCACGTTACGGGTGCGGATTCACCGCATCAAAATTGAGGGGTACAGCGTTGTTCGGTCGGCGCGCATCAATTTAAGTGCCAACGCTCAGCAGGCTACCAGCGACGCCCTTACCTTTCTGCGGTTTCGCAAGCTCGTCCACGGTTGGGTGACCATCGCCATTGTGCTGCTGTATAGCCTCGGTTTTTACCTGCTGACTCCTGAATTCAGCCAGTATTTTTCGTTGCCCTGGATGATCTTAATAGACGGGTCTTATCTAGTAGGAGCAGCGGTTCTAATCATGTTGATCCGGCGCAGTATTAAGCGAGAGATGGCTACTCTGACAGAGCTCGTGGCCATTAAACACGATATGAACGCTGCTTAGTGCTACCGGACGTCCGGTACTCCGGCGAGCCGCACGCCTTGCGCATACAGTTGAAGGTCTTCCACCACTTGGTCGACGCCCAGCACCGTATCGCTGAACATGAGCGAAAAGCCGATCAGCAATTCACCGTCCTGATAGAGTCCTTGTACCTGCGCGGTGGTTTCGTAGGTGCGGCCGCCCATCTGCACCTCACTGGCCATCGCCTGGGGATCGTCGCTGAGTTGGTCCAGATCGACGATGCCCGGCGGGAAGAACAACCGGATGATGACGGGGGTGTCTCGGTTAACGTATACCGTACGAACCAGAAAATCGCGTTCTTCCGGAGTCATCGTGTCCAATACGGTAGGATCAACCAGGTCCGGTTCTAGGGCGGGGATGGCCAGGATGAACTGCTGCAGGCGCTGGTCGTAGCGGGCCACCATGTTCGGAAAGGTATAGGTATAGGGCCGCTCGGGCGTGGTGACGTCCAGATGCAAGGTGTTGTCCCCCACAAAGGCGCGGTCTTGGGGCAAGCGCTCGGAGTGCGAGAAGTCCTGCGCTCGGGCCAGTTGCAGCGAAAGGGTAATTAGCGATAAAAGTAGGCTGGTCTTTAAAGTCATCTCCTATTGATAATCCAACAAGGGGTCTAGTTGTTGACGAACGGGCAAAAAGATTTTCTTTCGCGCGAAAAAACGCTTTGGCAGAGCAAAAGAAGCGCGAAATGCTCGGCCGACGGCGCGGGGTGGATTGATGATCGCTTCGTCGCGCTACTTTGCCCGCTGCCTTTCCGTAAGACCTATTGAATCAGTCCACCCCATCGTGTTTCCATCGCATCAATTATCCAACTATTAGAGGGTGATATTGTAGAAAGCGACGAATCCAAACCGGGTGTCATTTTGGATTACGATAAGGAGGGAAATGTGGTGCGCATCGAAATCTTAGATGCTTCTAAACGTTCAGCATCCCCCTTCAAACTCGAGTATGAAATGGTAGCTTAGGCAAGGCAAAATTATGCGCAAGATCGTTCAGAGCGATATCAAAATTAGACATTATTCTGATAATTTGTTAGGGGGTTCTAGCGGCGGTTCTCAGGTTATGCAATCCACAGGCAATAAGCATGACTTGGTCGCGCACTTCTTTGAATCGTAACCTGATTTTCTCCTTGACAATATTGATCCTTTTAACTCCACCTATCACATGTTCTACCGGTACTCTGATTCGGCTCAGATCAGTATTTTCTTGTTTTTGTTGTTGGGTCAATTCACCGTTCTTAGGCTTCTTATGCGGTATCAATACGCTGATGTTGTCCAGCTCATAGCCCTGGTAGCCTAAGTCTTCTATAAGTACAGTTTCATTAGGATAACAGTGCCCAGCTTCATCGGCTAATTTCTTGTCATGTACACTTCCTGGGTAGGTACTGCTTAGAAATAAGATTTGGTTTTGCTGATCTACGATCAGATTGTTCTTGACAGTATGAGTTTTTTTCTTGCCGCTGTACTCATGCTTTTGGCGTCCATACTCTACTGATCGGGGTATACGGCGTTCTGTGGCGTCCATGAGCAACACATAGCGCGTAAAGGTTTGCAAAAAGGCGTATAAAGCATCTCCGAAGCGTTTGGGTAGCACCTTTAACTTCTTCAGTGCTTTTTTCAGCAAAGGCAGCAACACCTTGATCCATTTGCTTACCCGGGGCTGTTGCATGCCAAAAAGCTGACCCTGAAGGTGTTGACGCGGGTTTTCTTTCATATACACTAGGATAAAAAGAAGCTTTTTGGCGCTTCCTGGTAGGCTACAGCGTGCGTCATCTTTGAACTTAGGAACGCGCCGCAAATTGCCTTCCAAGTCATGATGCTGAAAGTAATCTCGGCACAGCGGATCAAAAACAGCAAGCAGCCGCATAAACTCAGCGGGGTGTAAACTCGTTAATTGTAGTAAATTAGGGTGGTCTGTGGGGTTATTTTGGATAGTTTGCATACTAAAATAGCCAGCAAATCACCCTTTTTGTTCTCATAACAAATTATCAGAATATCCTCTATTGCTCTGATGTTTTTTCAGGAAGGAAAGTTGACCTTGGGCAAAGCAGTTCAATTGTCCGGACTATCTCGCTTTGAATTTGAAAAGGTCTTGGCGAAGAATAAGGTATCTGTTTCTCAACCAGATGTTAATCAAGTGATGGCTGATGCTGAAAAGTTAAATAATGTTTGACATATGAAGGTTGTTGTCGCTGACACCGGAGCGTTGATTTCTTTAGGGCTGGTAGGACAGATTGATCTCATCGAGAGGGTGTTTGGCAGCTTTTACTTAGCCAATGCGGTTTGGGAAGAGTTGCAGAAATATGAAAATCCTGAATTTGATAGAGAACTGCTTCATCACGTCTAAAAGAGGGAAGGGCAGCTATGACTTTTAGTCATTGTTGTAGCCAGTTTTATTCTGCCCTACATTCTCCGATTAGCTCTCTCCTGGTCTTAGGCCACGTGCCGTTCCACGGTGGCCCCGGGTTAAGCGTAGCGCCCGATGATCCTAATACCCAATCAGCGGCGGTGGTGTATTTTTACTTAACCGAAAACTGTTATGGGTTCTTTTCTTCAGGCGTAGTTCTGTTCTTAGATCTAATCTTACCTAGAAAATCTGCGTTTTCTTCTCTTATCTTATTGACTTCCTCCTGCGAACCGGCGTTGTCCATTTTGTCGAAGATGCGTTGCAATTTCAAATCCTCCTCTTCAGTAAGACTTTCTTTCCGTAAAGAAAGCTTCAGAGCCTTATAGTTCTTTAATTGCTTTTCCAGTTCTTCGATTGACGTTGTATCCAGAGCGGCTGCCGAAACATTACTAAGGTTTTCAGTAGGGATATTATATTTTTTGAATAGAGCCTCAACCTGTTCCATTTTTGTATCCGATGCAGCATCATTGTTTGAGCAGGAAAATAACAGATAAGAACAAAACAGTATACATAATCTAGCTATATCTTTCATGATTGTAAGTTTTTCAGTTGAAAATTTGGACCTAAATAAAGCTGTCTCTGCAACAAACGGCATCAACGTAGTAAGTACTGTATTGCGAAAAAGCCTCTTGATCCCATACCATACCAAATATCTGTACAGAAATTGTTCCTGCCCAACGCACATCAAGGGCCGTACTGCCAGCATTACCATATGCTTGGGAGCGTGTGTTATCTTGTAATATTGCGAACGCGCAACCGTAAAATCCACCATTCAAGTACGTATAAGCAACTGAATAACAACTGTTATTACTCTCCTGTTGTACATAAGCATACCCTTCTATATAGCATTCTGTTAAACCGGCCGTGCCGATGTATCTTTCTAGTACATCGCATTGATAGATGCCTTGTCCCCCCGAAACATGAGGAAAGACTAATAAGCCAAAAACACCAAGAACAAAAGATACTTTCATGACTTTGTAAATTAAGGTGGAACATATTTTCATTAATCGATTTAATCAATCTCACTGATTTC
The DNA here is from genome assembly GCA_965217305.1 of Cyclobacteriaceae bacterium. Taxonomy (GTDB): domain Bacteria; phylum Bacteroidota; class Bacteroidia; order Cytophagales; family Cyclobacteriaceae; genus Tunicatimonas. The sequence goes on along the minus strand of CBDCHN010000010.1, from coordinate 965,426 downwards.
CACAATGAAGTTAGTGTCTATAAGAAACTAAATAGCATTTTTCAGTATTTTTCAGTTTAACTTCTAAGATTAAAACTAATAGATATAGTTATATTTCATCACATTTTCTCTTCTGTTATTATAGACTACGTGCCCCGGATTCAGCGTAGCGCCCGCCACTTGGCCATCCTAAGACCAACCAACGTCGCTGTATGCGTCATAGCGACCGACGTTCTGGGGATTTTACAATTAGTGAGGGGGGAAAGCAAAGACCCTGCTCGGCAAAATGGACGCGTAGCTTACCAGGGTAAAAAACGATTCGCCGCCCCGCTTTTTGGCCCCCGTAAGGTTTAAACCCAAAAGCCAGCGCTCCGGTTGACATAAAAGCGCCCCGAACGGCGGGAAACGACTTTGCTCAGCAAACAGTAGGCCGGGCGCGTTCCGCCTTGGTAGCGGCAAAGTAGTTCGCGACGCCTAACTCTCCCGATTTCTTACGCTGGACAAGTTCACGGTGAGAAATTCTCCCAATTTCACGTCATGAACTAGTTTTTGATGAGAAACGATAACTGTTTCTTGGGCAATCGCCTTAAATGGATGCCTTATCGGGGGCGATTTGCCTAGCTTCCGGGCGTCAGCACGGTTGATTGGCGGAAAGGATGGCTAGTAATCGGTATTCAGCTCGTCGGACAGGCGCACTCCCTGGGCGTAAAACTGAATGTCTTCGATAGCTTGCTGCGGAATGCCCAAAACTGGGCTGTCAATCAGCCTCTTTATCTCATCGCTGATTTCCGCCATTCCAATCGCCCGTTCGCTACTGTCCTCAACTCTAAATACCGTTCGGTTCGGGTTAGAAAGTAGCTTTCAATAGGTAAAAAATGTACAACTACTTGTACCACACTTGCTTATTCAATAGTTTTGAGTTATGGAAATTACTACGTATTCAAATTTTCGTCAGAACCTTAAAGCATTTATGGATGCGGTGTTCACTTCTCGGTCACCCTTGTACGTTACCCGTACCAACGGAGAGAATGTCGTTGTTATGTCTAAGGCGGATTGCGAGGGCCTGCAGGAAATGCTTTATCTACTCAGCAGTCCTAAGAATGCAGAACGGCTAGCCAGAGGAATTGCCGAGTTTTAACAGGCGTGCAGAAAGCATTACTAATATGATCATCGTTACCGGAGGGGCCGGATTCATCGGCAGCAACATCGTTCGGGCGCTCAACGCGCGGGGGCACGAAGACATCCTGGTGGTGGATAACCTGGATAAATCCGAGAAGCACCGCAACCTGAATGCGCTCTTCATCGCCGACTTCATCGACAAACGGGCGTTCCTGGAGCAACTGCCCCGATTGAGCAAGGTAGAAACGATCTTCCACCAGGGGGCATGCTCCTCGACCACCGAAACCGACGGGCGCTACATGATGGAGAACAACTACGCCTTCTCCAAGCACCTGCTGCACCACTGTCTGGACCAAAAAACTAACTTTTTGTACGCTTCCAGCGCTTCGGTGTACGGCAACGGAGAGGGCGGGGCGGGCACTTCCGCGTTTAGCGAACAGCGCGCCAACGAAAATCCGCTCAACGTATACGCCTTCTCGAAGTTCATGTTCGACAACTACGTGCGCCGACTGTGGGAAACCACGAAGCCTGCCTCGCAGGTGCTGGGCTTGCGCTACTTCAATGCCTACGGCTACCAAGAGAACCACAAGGGCAGCATGGCGTCGGTGGTGTATCACTTCTACCGGCAGTTGCAAGAAGGCAACACCATGAAGCTATTTGCGGGCAGCGAAGACTTTCGCCGGGACTTCATCTTTATCAAAGACGTGGTGGATGTGAATATGTACTTCTACGACAACGGAAAAAGCGGCATTTATAACTGCGGCACGGGACAAGCCCGCAGCTTCACCGACATTGCGCGTATCATTCAGCGGCTGGAGCCCGAAGCTCGGATAGAAACCATTCCCTTTCCCGACCACCTGCGCGGCAAGTACCAAACCTACACCCAAGCCGACTCGCACCAACTGCGCGAAGCGGGCTACCGCCCTCCGTTCACCAGTCTGGAAGAAGGAGTAACCACTTACTACCGTATGCTAAAGGAGCAGGGAGGGTTGTTTAGGTGAAGGATGCTGGATGTTGGATGCTGGATATCTTCTACACGGCTAGGATGCTGGATGCTAGCCACTAGTAACTAGTGAACAGTATCCAGCATCTTGCCCCCTAGAAAGTCATCCAATATCTAGCCAATCAGAAAGTCTATCCACCATCCAATATCTAACCACCCAGAAAGTCCTCTCACACGTCCTCCTGCTTCAGCGTGGCCAGCATACTCACCAGATCGCGGATCTGTTTCTTGGTGAGGTAATTAGTCATGCTGGGCATGCTAGAAGGGGCATTGGTGCGCGTGGCAATCTCGTCTTTGGGTAGCACCACCGGTTCCTGATTACCGACCTGCACGGTGAGTTGCTGATTATCTTCGGCCTGCAGCACCCCACTGATCTTGCGGCCGTCGTTCATCGCCAGAATCACCGTGCCGTAGCCGGGAGCCAGCCGCGCGCTGGGAAGGATCAGCGATTCTAGTATTTGGGCTCGGCTCAGGCGGGAACCCACCCCGTTGAGGCGGGGACCGGCGTTGCCACCGTAGTCGTCGTAGGCGTGGCACTTCATGCACTGGGCCGTGGAGTTGCGGAAGGCAATGGCCCGCCCGCGTTCGGGGTCGCCCCCTTCCAGACAGTCTTCGTACGAGGCCAGCAGCGCATCACCGGTCAGATCGGAGGCATTGGCTCGCACCTGCGCCAACCGGGCCTTCAGCGCGTCGGACTGCGTACTGTCCACCGCGTCGGCCAATTCTAGCTGAATGCCTACCGGAAGCTTCCCGTCTTCCAGGCGTTGAATCAAATTTTTTAACACCGGTTCGGCATTGACTAGCGGAAGCGTGCCCAGGGTGAGCAGCGCCGCCTGTTGCTCTTCGGTGGTGCGGGTGTCGATCACCTGGCTGAGCAGCGCGGTCATCTGTTCAGGGGGAAGGTCAGTATCCGCTAGCCGGTCTAGGGCCACGGCGCGCACCTCTTTTTCAGAGTCCGACAGCGCCTGGGTCACCGCCGGAGCGGTGGATTCATTATCCAGTTGGACCAAGGCTTCCAGGGCGGCAATACGTACGTTGGCGTCTGGGTCCTGCTTGAGGCGCGCCAGCAGGGTGGAGGACGTTTCGTCAGCGCCTAGTTGTCCCAGCGCTCGCGTAGCGCTGCGCCGAAGGTCGGGCGCTCGGTTCTGGGTAAGCTGAACAAGAGCGGGGGCTGCCTGCTGAATGGCCGGTTCGGGAACGCGCAGGACGGCGCCGCGGTCGCGCCCGGTTACCCGATCCAGCACCGAAGGTTCGGTCCAGGTGCCCAGGGCGTCCAGGGCTTCGGTGCGCATTGCTAGCGGGTGGTCTTCCTCCCGGGCATAGTCGATGAGGTTTTGCAGCGCCTGTTCGGTGCCCACGCGCAGGTTGGCGCTGATCGCGCGCCGAATCAGGGGTTCGTTCTGAAAGGATGTGGTGGTGAGCAGATCACCCAGCGCGGGGAGCGCCTTTTCGATAGAATAGTCATCGTTGATGGCGCGGGCCGCTTCGGTCACCACCCATTCGTCTTCATCGTTCAGAAAGTCCACGATGCCGGGATCCTGCATCCGGCGCAGTGCCACCACCGCAGCGATGCGCACGGCGCGGGAGGGATGCTGGGCCAGGGCCACCACGGGTTGCGGCTGGCCGATGCGGGCCAAAGCCAAACTTCCGGCGTGGCGGAGGTACACGTCTTCATCGTTGTTGGCTTCCAGCATGGCGACGATGGGCTGAACGGCCGGGTCGTAGGCGATGCGCCCCAGGGCTTCGGCGGCGAAGAAGCGAGCGCGGGGATACGGGTCTTCCAACAAGGGCATCAGCGCCGGTCCGGCATCTTCGTAGCGCATATCACCCAACCAGCGAGCGGCCTGGGCGCGGATTTCCGGATCGTCGTCACTGAGCAACGGTAGCAGGGGTTCGGCGTAGTGCGCCGTCTGCCGGGCCAACTGGCTTAGGCCCCAGATGCTGTGGATACGGGCCAACTGAAACGCCTGCTGGGCGATCACTTGCTCAAATACTTCCGCTCCCTTTTCCCCCCGTCTCACCAGCGCAAACTGGGCCTTCTGCCGCACCCGCTGGTCGTTGTGCGCCAGCAACTCACCTAGCTCCTGATCACTACGCGGACTAAAGTCTTCAGCCAGCAGGTCTTTGGTCTGCTGTCGCTCTTCCTCGTTGGCACCATCGGAGACATCGAGTTTCCAGATGCGCCCGTCGTTCTTGGGTTCCCATCCCTCAATCCAATCGCCTACGTACAGCGCTCCGTCGGGACCAAAATCAAGGCCGGTGGCGGCAATGCCACTCAGCACCTCTTCGTGTTCGCCCAGTTCGAAGCCCGCGCCCTTAGGCAGCAGCTTAAACGAATGGATGCCCGAGCGGGCCGGGTTGCCCACGAAACTCGCCACAAAGAAACGGTCTCTCCAGGCGGGACTCAGCGCGGTGCCCGGGTTGTGAACGAAGCCGGTGGGGCCGTTCACGAAATTTTTGATGGTGGGAATAATATAGGCCGCCTGTCCGTCCCAGCGGGGTACATACATTTTTTCGTCCATCCACACCTTATACTCATTGTTCTTGGGGTCTTTATACTTGCCGAACTGCCAGTTGATGCGCCACCCGGTGTCGGAGCCATCGACCAGGTAGACCAAGCGCTCGCTTTCGCCGGGATGGTCGCCGTCGTTGTCTTGCCCGATCAGGTTGCCGTACTCATCAAAGGTAAACTCATGGGTATTGCGCAGGCCCATCGCAAACACTTCAAAGTCGCTGCCGTCAGGGTTAGATCGCACCAGCACTCCCCGGTTGGGATACTTCCACGCTGTGCCGTCGGGCCCCGTGCCGTTGAAGCCAATGTCGCCGATGCCCCAGTAGATGCGCCCGTCCGGTCCCATTTCCAGTCCCGACATGCCGTGTCCGCCGAAGCCCACGTGCACGCCGTAACCGTGCGAAATGGAGGTGATTTTGTCGGCCAGCCCGTCGCCGTTTTCATCCTGGGTACGCCACAGATCAGGGGCTACGCCCACAAAAAGGTCTTCACCTTCCACGAGCACCGCTCCGGCCACGTCGGTCACTTCTTCGTCGAAGTCTTCAATTACCAGTTGGGTTTGGTCGGCCACCCCGTCGCCATTGGTGTCTTCCACGCGGTAGATGCGTTCTTTCTCCACGGTCAGATCTTTCCAGTCGTGCGAGCCATCCTCATTAAGGTCAGCCAGCCAGGCATTTTGGTCGCTACGCTCGGGGGCAAGAGTGGAGCGCAGAAACGCACGCCGGTCGTCTACCGACTGCAGTTGGATAGAAGGAATCTCCCAGTCCTGATGGCCCCGGATGTCAAACTCCGAGTGCTTGGGCCGGTTGGCTCGGGTGTAGTACACGCGTCCCTGGTCGTCGATGTCTAGCGCAATAGGGTCAGCCACCAGCGAGTCGATGCCCCACAGGCGAAGGGTGAGTCCGCTGGCCAACTTCGGGCTGATCGTGGTAGCGATAGAGTCGGCCAAACGGGCGGCTTGCTCGGGGGCCATTTGCTTGATGCGCAGGTCGGTTTCGGGTTCGTTGCAGCCCGCGGTAAAAAGAATGATACAACTGATGACGAAGGAGCAGAGCGAGTTGGTACGCATAGAAAGTTAGGCGATAAGATGGACGGATGAAAGTACGACAACTCCGAAGAAATCCCAGAAAAGGGCCGGGATTTCTGAGCCATCGTCGACAGCTAAAGAAGCGAAAATCAGCGCGAATAGTTCAGCCTGGCCCGGTGCTTTACGCTACTGAAGCCGTGGCTGTTTCGCGCCGTGCTTTCAGTTGTCGAACGAGCTCGATCTCCTCGTCGGTAAGGTTCTTGGGGGTGGTGAGGCTCACGGTGGCAAACAGGTTGCCGAACTGCGCGGCATTGCCGTAGCGGGGCATGCCCATGTCCTTGAGGCGAAGCACTTTTCCGTTGTCGGTGCCCGCGGGGATGCTAATGGATACGGGACCCTTGAGGGTGTTGATCGTGACTTTGCCTCCCAGGATCGCGGTGTATACGTCCACCGGCACGTCAGTGTACAGGTCGTTGCCCTTGCGGGTGAAGTTGGGATGCGGTTCTATATTAATTTTCAGAAACAGATCACCGGCCGGACCGCCCTGCATACTTTCTCCGCCCTTGCCGCCAATCTTGAGCGTCTGCCCGTCTTCGATGCCCGGCTTGATTTTGATGCGCAACCGCTTGCCCGATACATTGACCACCGGAGTAACGCCCTCGTAGGCCTGTTGCAGCGGAATGGTGATGCTGGCCTGGTGGTCTTGCCCCTTGGTGGCGTACCCGCGCGAGGAGGTGTAAGGTCCTCGGGAACCACCGCCCCCCTGGCCCCCGAAGAAGCTCTCGAAGAAATCGGAAAAGCCCCCGCCGCCGAACAGGTCGGAGTATTCCTCGCTAAACTCCTGCTGGGTGCGACCGCCGCCGAAGGGAGAACCGTAGCCGCCGCGCCCCCCGCCGTTGGGACCCTGCTGCTCGTACATCTTCCAGTTGGCGCCCAGTTCGTCGTACTTCTTGCGCTTCTCGGGGTCCTTGAGCACCTCGTAGGCTTCGGTCACCTCCTTGAACTTTTCTTCGGCGGCTTTGTCACCCTCGGTTTTATCGGGATGGTACTTCACCGCCAGCTTGCGGTAGGCTTTCTTAATTTCGCTTGCCGTGGCGGTCTTGGCAACTCCTAGGGTCTTATAGTAGTCTTTGTATTCCATCCGTAGATTAGGTTAAACTCAGTAAGATTTCTTCACTTTCAACGAGAAGCTCTTGCTAAACAAAGGGTCCACCGTGAGTAACGAGCAGAACAGGCGTTTGGGTGTTAAGAAAACAAAAAAAGGCGGGAAATCCCGCCTTTAGTAACTTAGGCAATGTTAATGAGTCGGGCGGGTTTAGGCTTCACCTCTTCCCGCTTAGGAAGCGTCAGGTACAAAATCCCCGCCTCGTAGCGGGCCTCAATCTTGTCGCTGTCTACCGTGTTTTCGGGTAGTCGGAAGCTGCGTCGGAACGCCTGAGTGCGAAACTCACGCTTCACGTAGCCTGACTCCTGGTTCTCTTCTTCGGTTTCTTTTTCAGCCGCAATGGTGAGCGTGTTCTGGTCAATCTCAACGCTGAAATCAGCTTTTTCAAAGCCGGGGGCGGCCACTGCTACGGCGAATCCGTTGTCGTCTTCTTTCACGTTCACGGCGGGCAGTTGGTTGGTGCCTTCGGCCCCTGTGAAGAAGTGATCCATATCACGGGTAAAGAAGTCGTCAAAAAATCGCGGTCGGTTATTATATCGTACGAGTGTCATAATGAATAAAATTTAAGTGAAAATTGTTTTTAGTCACAACCGGACACAAACAAAGGCAATACCATTTCATGAATTCGCTCAGCTGAAGCAAAAAAAAGCGACAAATAGTCGCATTTCAATAAATTTTAGCGTGAAATAGTGACATAATGTCATAATTTAGGTACTGAGCGTCAAATTAAAGGTGACAAGTTCTAGTCTCTGCTGCGCTTACGATTGGCCGGGTGGAACCAAGTAGCGAACCGCTATTGGTGTTTAATGAGCATCACGCGCTGCTGATTGACGATGGCAAACACGTGGTCGTTAGCATGTGGCTGCACGGTGGCGCAGCCGGTGAACTGCCCAAAGGCGGGCAGGATTCCTAGCTGTTGGGTAAAGTAGAAACAGGGAAGTTTCACGCGTTCGCTCATTCCGGCCCGCACGCGCACCCCGGGGTGCACGTGTCCGGCCAGGTTGTACGGCTGGCTCTCGGAATGAGGATCGGCGAGAAACCGCAGTCCGCCCCGCTGCGGCACAAGTGCGGTAAGCGGTTCGTGGGTGAGCAAAAAGGGGGCTACGTTCCATGCTTTGGGATAAACCGTGAGGTTAGGATGCTGATATACCACCTCAGGCAAGACATCATGATTACCTTTGATCAGCACCACCGACAGGGCCGCGTGTTGTTGCAGCCACTGCTCAAAGGCCAGCCACTCGTTATTAAGGTCACTGTGGAACAAATCGCCCAAGATCACCAGCGCTTCGGGCTGCCAGCGGGTCACCAAGTGGGTCAGCACCGCCAGGTCTTTGTCGTGAATGGCCCCGGAGACGGGGGCACCGTGCTTTCGAAAGTGCCCCGCCTTACCCAGGTGGGCATCCGACAGCAGCAGGTAGCGCTTTTCTTGCCAGAAGATAGCCCGCTCGGGCAACAGCGTTAAAGTTTGTTCGCGCAGGCGGTAGTCAACCATGGGGCTAGGGTCTTTTTCGGCGGTTTTGCAAGAATGTGCAGTACGCTGTCGAGTATTTGTCGTATTATTGAGGTGGCCAATTTTTAAAAGGTAATACCACGTTTTTTTAAACCAAGTATACGAACTCAAACGCCAAGACAACCATTAAATCAGTATGATAACGCACGTTTTTTACGATAGGGTGATAATCGGAACAGTTCTTTTCTTCGTAACCTTTACCAACGTTTGGGCGCAGGGCGCTGATGCTATTGTGGGTGAGTGGTACACCGAAGAAAGCAAAGCTAAGGTAGAGATTTACGCCTGCGCAGATAGTTACTGCGGCAAGATTGTGTGGCTGAAGGAGCCGAAAAATCCGGACGGCACCAACAAACGCGATGCTAACAATCCAAACGAGAACCTGCGCTCGCGCACCATTGTGGGCACCGATATTCTTACTGGACTCCAGTACGAAGGTGACGACGAGTGGGAAGAAGGCGAAATCTACGATCCGGAATCGGGCAAAACGTATTCGTGTCGGCTCGAATTAGAGGACCCAACCACCCTGGAGGTGCGGGGGTTCATCGGGCTCTCGCTACTGGGTCGCTCACAAACCTGGAAGCGGGTGCAGTAGCCATGAGGAGGTTGGCCGTTGGTGAAGATCAGGTCAAGGATTAATCAACCGAATTCCTTCTTCACTCAGGGTAATCTTCTTATCTCTATACAGCCCTCCAACGGCTCGTTTGAACGCTTTTTTGCTCAGCCCGAACACCCGCTGGATGTCCTCGGGATTGCTGCGGTCGTGGTAGGGGAGGCCACCTTCGGCTTCGGACAACTTTTGCAGCACGGTTTCTCGGGCCGCGTCGATGCCCGCCACGCCCAGCGGCTGCAGGCTGACGTCCAGCTTTCCGTCGTTGCGCACTTTCTTCACGTAGCCCGGGCGTTCGTCGCCAATAGATAGCGCGTCAAACACCTCATTGCGGTAGATAAGCCCTTCGTAACGCTGGTCCACCAGCACCTTGTAGCCCAAATCGGTTTCTTGGAATACCAGCGCCATCACCGCCTGCTTTTCGGCAAGCCCCGCGGGGTCGCGCTGGAAGAAGGGTTGCAGTTTGGCCACCGCAATCACCCGCTGGGTGCGCGGGTCGAGGCACACCCGCACCACCACCCGCTGCCCGGCGCGCACCGGGTACAGTTGCTCCTTGAAGGGCAGCAGCAAGTCCTTTTCCAATCCCCAGTCGAGGAAGGCCCCGATCGGAGTCACGTCTTTGACCCGCAGGGCAGCAAACTCGCCTACCTGCGCCTTTGGCAGATCGGTGACGGCCACCAGGCGGTCTTCCGAATCGGTGTAGACGAACACGTCGATGGTGTGCCCCACCTCCATTTCCGGACTCACGTAGCGGTTGGGCAAAAGAATATCTCCCTGGCTAGAACTAAGGTACAGACCAAAGTCCGAGGTGCGGGCCACGGTGAGTTGGTTGGTATTTCCAATCTTTAGCATGAGGAACAAACTTATCGGGGTGCAATGTGTTTAAAATCAGGAGCCGCAGGCAATCACCAAACGGATTAAGACCGGTTAAGCAAAGTTAAATTACCGAAAACGATGGACACAACGGTTGAGCAGTGGGCTACCCAGGGATACGAACAGCTAGCGCAGGAGAATTACGCGGAGGCCCTCGATTGCTTTGAGCGAGCGTTATCGGTGAACGATACCCACCCGGAAAGCTTGTACGGACGGGCCCGCGCCCACTTCAAGTTAGAACAATACGCCGCGTCCCTCGATGATTTCGACCAACTCATCAATCTGATTCCGAAGAACGCTACTTACTTTAGTGAGCGGGGCGTGGCCCGGCACCTGGCGGGCGACAACCACGGCGCGCTGGAAGATTTTGACGAAGGAGTGATTCTGGAACCGGACAATCCCTACCGTTATTCTAGCCGCGCCTACGTGAAGGATCGGGTGCGGAACTACCAGGGAGCCATTGATGACTATACCCGGGCCATCGAGCTAGACCCCGAGGATGCCATCTCGTATAACAACCGCGGCCTGGTGGAAGAGAAATTGGGCTACCAGCAACGGGCGCAGCGTAGCTTTGCTCGAGCCGACGAACTGCAGCCTGGTTCCACAAAAGTGACGTTGCCTCCACCGCCGTCGAAGCTTCCGGACGCCCCGTCGGCGAAGCCAACTTCCACCGACTATCTACGAACGATGGGCTCGGTGTTCACCTCCAAGCAGCGATTTCGCGATTTTGTGGCCTTTCTGCGCGGAAAAAGTATGTCAAACCACTAATCCCCCCCTTGCGTATGTTTGGTCTGTTCAAGAAGAAGTCAGAAGTAGAGAGGCTACAAGACAAGTACAAAAAGCTAATGGCCGAAGCGCACCGTTTGTCCCAGCGCGACCGCCGGGCGGGCGACGAGAAGACGGCCAAAGCCGAAGCGGTGGCGCAGCAGATCGAAGCGCTGCAAAAGGGATGACAGTCGCGCCTATAATTATGTCATCGGTTATGTTGAGCGATTAAACAAAAACGAAAATTGTGAAAGTTACTTTTCCAGCCTCCACCGTACTGAATGCAGCAGATTTTGATAATGAAAAGCCCTTGATGAAGCTGTGATGACAACCAAAGCCACTACCGTAAACATTGTTAGGAAGTAGTATTACATTACCTTTTGTCAGTTATGAACTTTAAAGAGCGAGGCAAAAACATCTTTTCCCTACTGAAGGCCACTTACCTAGAGTGGAACGAAGACGAGCCGTTTCGCCAGAGTGCGGTGATCGCTTACTACTCCATTTTTTCGCTACCCGCGTTGCTGATCATTATTGTGAACACGGTGGGTTTGGTGCTGGGCGAAGAAGCGGTGCAGGGGCAAATCTCGGCCCAGATCACCGGTTTGGTAGGAGAAGAAGCGGCCAAACAGGTGGAAGAAATGATCGCCAACGTGAGCCAGCAGGGCAACAACGTGATTGGGATTATCATCGGAATCGGCACGCTGCTCTTCGGAGCCACGGGGGTGTTCTACCAACTGCAGCAGTCGCTCAACAAGGTGTGGGAGGTGGAGCTGAAGCCCAACGCGGGCTACGCCAAACTGGCCATCGACCGGGCCACTTCGCTGGGAGTGATTCTGGCCATCGGCTTTCTGCTCTTGGTATCGCTGGCCCTCACGGCGGTGCTCACCGCGTTGGGAGGATGGATCGAGCGGCAGTTGCCCGATTTTATGCTCTACTTGTTCCAGATCATTAACTTCTTGGTGTCGTTCGGGGTGGTTACCCTGCTTTTTGCCCTGATCTACAAGGTGTTACCTGACGTGAAGATTTCCTGGCGGGCGGTGTGGATCGGCGCGGTAGTCACTGCCCTGCTGTTCACTATTGGCAAATCAGCCATTGGCTTTTACTTTGGCACTTCTAATCCCGCTTCGGCCTTCGGGGCGGCCGGTTCGGTCATTCTGATTTTGCTGTGGGTAAACTATTCGGCCCTTATCTTTCTGTTCGGAGCCGAGTTCACGCAGGTGTACGCCCGGCGTTACGGCGAAAGCATTGAGCCCAACAGCTACGCCCGCCGCACCGCCGATTTCAGAATTAAGGAACAAGAACAGCGTGAGCAAATGCAAAAGGAGCAAGAAGAAGCGCAAGCATCGGCCACCGGTGAGTAGCAGACATAGATTACCCCAGCAGGTCAGCCCGATTTGGCTGACGCACGTTCCCGCGTTTCCCTGGTTGCCTTGCTAATTTTCGCTATCACTGCTTACATTCTGTTCACCCTACTCATTGGAGTGGTAGCGTCGCGGTGGGTGAAAAACTCCCGAGATTTTGTGCTGGCAGGTCGCCGACTTCCTTTGTCGCTGGCCTCCACCGCCCTGTTTGCCACCTGGTTCGGTTCGGAGACCGTGCTGGGCGCCTCTTCTGAGTTTGTGGAGCACGGACTCATCGGAGTGGTGGAAGACCCCTTCGGAGCCGCGCTGTGTCTGCTGTTGGTGGGCCTGCTGGTGGCGCGTCCGCTCTATCGCCTGCAAATCCTCACCTTCTGCGACTACTACCGCGACCGCTTCGGCACCCGCACCGAGTTCTTGTCCAGCTTGTGCATGGTGCCTTCGTACTTTGGCTGGATCGCCGCCCAGCTCGTAGCCATTGGTATCATCTTTCGGGTGGTGGCCGGGGTGCCCACCGTATGGGGCATTGTGGGGGGCACCGTGGTGGTGGTGGCCTACACCTACGTGGGTGGTCTGTGGGCGGTGTCGATCACCGATTTTTTGCAAACGGTGGTGATCTTGGCCGGACTCATCTGGCTGGCTATCGATCTGACCGAAGCCGCCGGGGGGTTACAGACGGTGCTCAACCGACCTTCACCGGGCTTTTTTCGGTTTTGGCCCGAGGCCACTCTGAACAGCGTATCGCACTACCTGGCGGCCTGGATCACCATTGGACTGGGTTCTATCCCGCAGCAGGACGTTTTTCAGCGGGTGATGGCCGCGAAAAGCGAGCGCGTGGCCGTGCGTGCCTCCTACATTGCGGCAGGCATGTACGTATCCGTTGGCATGATCCCGTTGCTGATTGGCCTGTGTGCGCTGCAACTTTACCCTGAGGTGGGAGCGGTAGCCGATGCGCAGCTCACCCTGCCCACGGTGGTGATACAGCACGCTGGAACCGGACTGCAAATTCTGTTTTTTGGGGCGCTGCTGTCGGCGATTATGAGCACCACCAGCGGCGCGGTACTGGCCCCGGCCACCATCTTGGCCGAGAACCTGATTCGTCCGCACTTGCGCGATCAGAGCGACCGACGTCTGCTACAGATTCTGCGGGGTTCGGTGATAGGAGTGGGAGCCGCGTCGGCGCTGATGGCGATCTGGCAGACCAACATTTACGATCTGGTGGCCCAGTCGTCGTCGCTCAGCCTGGTGTCGTTGTTCGTGCCCCTGATGGCGGGTTTGTACTGGAAACGGGCTACCGAACGGGGAGCCGTGGCGGCCATCGTGCTGGGCATGGCGGCGTGGCTGGTAGCGGAATATTTGGCGAGTGATTTCCCGCCTATTCTGTACGGATTGGCGGCCAGCATTCTAGGAATGGGGGTAGGCAGTCTGTGGAAAAATTCGGTGAAAAGTGCGTGAGTAAGGTTGGGGCAAACTTGATCAGGAAAAGGATACCGGGATCAAATATCTTGAATCCCAAACGTTTCTCCTACCAGTCACTTCATCATTTGGTGTTCATTATTCCTAGTTCGACATTTTCGGCCAACATCAGGAGCCTACAAATGATTTTTTTGGGGTTGTTAACCTTTGCTTTTTGGCCAGCATCTGCTCAAACCGCCACCGTAGCCTTCTACAACGTCGAGAACCTTTTCGATACCCAAGACGATTCGCTCAAGCAGGACGATGAGTTTCTGCCCTACGGCGTGCGGGGCTGGACACCGACCCGCTTGCGCGCCAAGTACCGCAATATTTATAAAGTGATCGCCGGACTGGGAGACATCGGGCAACCTCCGGCCCTGGTGGGCCTGGCCGAGGTAGAGAATCGTGCGGTGCTCGAGGGGCTGCTGCGCCACACTCCCCTTCACCGGCAGCGCTACCAGATTGTGCACGAAGAGTCGCCCGACCGGCGGGGCATCGATGTGGCGCTGCTCTACGACCCCGCCCAGTTTCAATACCTGGACCACGAAGCGGTACCAGTAGATCTATCTGGACTGAGCGATCGTCCCACCCGCGACATTTTGTACGTTCGGGGCGTGATTGGCTTCGACACCGTGCACGTCTTCATCAACCACTGGCCCTCGCGCTACGGCGGAGTGGGCGGCAGCGCTCCCCGCCGACAACGCGCCGCAACGGTGCTACAGACTCGAGTGCGCGCCCTACAACAGGAGTGCCCCGACGCGCTGATCATCATCACCGGCGACTTCAACGACGGACCCACCGAAATGAGCATGCGCATGCTAACCGAAGCAAACGCTACGGGTTCGCCGCTGGTCAATATCAGCCAGTACGAATGCGCGGGCACGCATAAGTACCAGGGAGAGTGGAGCATCTTCGACCAGTTTATCGTCAGTGCCAATCTGCTGGATGGAGCACAAGTTCAAGTGAAGGACAAAACAGCCCGGTGCTATCGTCCTGACTGGTTGGCCGAAGAAGACAAAAAGCAGTTAGGCTTTCGGCCTCGGCGCACCTACGTGGGTTACCAGTACCAGGGAGGCTTCAGCGACCACTGGCCGGTGTACCTGCAACTAAGGCAGCGCGAGGCGGAAGTAGCGGAAAAATAACCTATTTTCGCCCCTTATGAACTCAATCAGCAGCAGTATTATCGTGCCCGCCCGGCTGGTGTTTCTCATGTGGGCGGTATACTACGTGGACCGCCTGCTTCCGGGCGAGTTTGCCGTGTACGGGCTGCTGCCGCGTACCGGGTACGGACTCATCGGTATCGTAACGGCCCCGTTGCTGCACGGCAGCGTGGCGCACCTGGTGTCCAACACCATGCCGTTGCTGATCCTGGGCACGGTGTTGTACATGTTTTACGACCGAATTGCGGGTCGCGTCTTTTTGCAGTGCTACTTTCTGACGGGCCTGCTGGTGTGGTTGTTCGGCCGACCGTTTTATCATATCGGGGCCAGCGGCCTCATCTACGGGCTGGCTTCGTTTTTGATGTTCTTCGGACTTTTCCGCCGTGACTTTCGGTCGCTGCTGATTTCTATTATTATCGTGATTTTTTACGGAAGTATTTTTTACGGAGTGCTGCCCACCCAAGCGGGCGTGTCGTGGGAATCGCATCTGCTGGGAGGAGTAGTTGGCTTCTTCAACGCCATCAATACCAGTGCCTACAAACGAATCAGCAATTTTTAGCACACCAGGCGCTCACTCGTTCATCTTTACGTAGTAACCAATGATCTTATGAACCTCACCGAATGGATTGATGCCCATTGGCACATCACGCGCACCACCCAACTCAACCTACTGTACTCGCTGATCGCTATTGTGGTGCTGGGCGTGCTGCGCTACTTCAGCCTGAAGCTCATCTTCAAGCGGGTGAAGAACGTGCGCGACAAGTACTACTGGAAGAACGGTATCAAGAACGCCTACACGGTGTTGATGATCATTACCATCTCAGCTATCTGGATTAATACGGTAGACTCGCTGGCCACCTACCTGGGGCTGGCTACTGCCGGTCTGGCCATCGCTTTGCAGTCACCTATTGTCAATTTGGCGGGATGGTTGTTTATTCTGCTGCGTCGGCCCTTTGAGGTGGGCGACCGCATTCAGGTGGGACAGCACGCGGGCGACGTGATCGACATTCGCTTTTACCAGTTCACGATCAATGAGATTGGCAACTGGGTGGATGCTGACCAGAGCACCGGTCGGGTGATTCACATACCCAACGGGATAGTGTTTCGCGAACCGCAGGCCAACTACACCCAGGGCTTCACCCACATCTGGCACGAAATCGGGGTGATGGTGACCTTCGAGAGCAACTGGGAGAAGGCCAAGGACATTCTGAACGCCATTTTGAAAGAACATACCGAGCACTTAACCAAAGCCGCCGCGATGCGATTGACCGAAGCCTCCAAGAAGTTTATGATCTTTTACTCCAACCTCACTCCCATTGTGTATACCTCGGTGAAAGACAGTGGCGTGATGCTCACCATGCGCTACCTGTGCAATCCCAAGAAACGGCGCGGCACGGCGCACAACATCTGGGAAGACGTGCTTCGGCAGTTTGCGCAGCACGACGACATTGACTTAGCTTACCCGACGCAGCGGATTTATTACAATCTAAAAGAAGGAAAAGACGGGGCGCGGAAGCAGGAAAAAACGCATCCGTATGAAGATACGTCCGTAGACCCAACGTGAGGGTAGTGTTTGTAAAATTATGTATCTTTGGTAGTTGAATAGAAAAATCAGCTATGGAAAAAGTAGAAGAACGAGTTGACACGCTAGAAGTGGTATTGAGTGAGTTTATAAGACAAGCCGAACTTGACCGTAAAGAATCACGCGAGCGCATGGCCCAGTTCGACAAGCGTGCTGAACTTGACCGGCAGAAGATTGACGAGCGCATGACTCAGTTTGAAGAGAAGGCAGAGCTTGACCGTAAGAATGCTGATGAGCGCGCTGAACGCAATTGGCAGAAAGCAGACGAAAGGATGAACCGTTTTGAGCAGCAAGCCGAACTTGACCGTAAAGAATCACGAGAGCGCATGGCTCAGGCCGATGAGCGCGCTAAACGTGATTGGCAGAAAATTGACGAACGCATGACTCGGTTTGAAGAGAAGGCCGAACTTGACCGTAAGAATGCTGATGAGCGCGCTGAACTTGACCGTCAGAATTTCAACGAGCAAATAAAGCGTTTGACTCAACAAATGGCTAGGTACCAAGAGAAGGGGGAACGTCATATTCGAGATATGAACAAACAATGGGGAAATCTGGCCAACAAAATGGGAACCATCGCCGAAGACATTTCTGCTCCCAATATGAGAATGATTGCTCGGGAATATTTTGGATGCGATGAGATTGATGCCTACGGAGTACGCATTGAGCGCCGGAACCGCAACGACCGAAAAGTTATCGAGGAATTCGACGTGATATTGAGCTGTGGTCATTACCTATTTATCAACGAAACAAAATCTTCGGTACGCCCCGGATACATCGATGAGTTCATAGCCAAGCTGGATCGAGTTTTTGATTATTTTCCCGAACACGAGGGCAAGCGAGTGGTGCCGGTGTTTTCTAGCTTAGCGTTAACGAACAAGCAAGTTGATCATCTTACTGAAAACAAAATTCTAGCAATGGCCATGGGAGAGGGCACCATGGAAGTGCCTAATCTGGAAAGTCTTCTTCCTACATTGCGTGGTGAGTAAACTAAGCCGTTGGTAGATAGATTGCCATGGGCCCTACATCGCTAGCAGTTCTTTCGCGTTTTCGTAGGCGATGGTAGAGGGCTTGTTGCCCCCAATCATCTTGGCAATTTCTTCTACCCGTTCGTTCTCACTTAGTTGCCGGATGCGACTCACCGATTTGGCGGAGCTATTGTCTTTATACACGAAGTAGTGCACGTCGCCCTTGGCCGCCACCTGCGGCAGGTGACTGATGGCCAGCACCTGATGGTTCTTGGCCATCTCTTTCATCATGTTCACCATTTTGATGGCAATCTCACCCGATACTCCAGTATCTATCTCATCAAAAATGATGGTAGGCAGCGAGGTTTTGCCCGCCAGCACGTACTTAATGCAAAACATCAGCCGCGAGAACTCACCGCCGGAGGCCACTCGCTTAAGTTCTTGCGGAGCAATCCCCTTATTGGCGCTGAACAGGATCTCAATTTCATCGGCTCCCGACTCATTGGGCGCAGTTGGTCGTCGCTCTACCCGCAGGGCGGCATCGGGGATGCCCAGGTTGCGCAGCAGCGCAGCAATTTGGTCTGAGAACTTGCTCGCCACCTTTTCTCGGGAGGCGGTGAGTCGCTCCGCCTCGCTCATCATCTCCTGCTGCGCCGTGTCGCGCACGGTCTTCAGTCGCTTCAGGGCGCCGTCCAGATTGTCTACCTCGCTGACCTTGTCCTCTAGTGACCGCTGAATGGACAACAGTTCGGCGGTGGAGGCTACCTGGTGCTTCTGCTGCAAACGATACATATTATTGAGGCGGTCGCGGGTGGCTTCTACCTTGTCCCGGTCGAAGTCCACGAGTTGGGCCTCGTCCTCTACCGCGCTCTGAATGTCACGCAACTCAATAAGGCAACTGTCCAGGCGCTGATAGAAGCTTTCGTACTTGGTGGAGTAGCGGGCTATTTTAAGCAACGCCTGCTTGGCCTGGTTCAGCAGCAGATCCGCGGCCACCTCTTCGCCGTTCAGCAGCGATTGCACCAGGCCGAGCTGCTCCTGAATGTTGCCCGCGTTTTCCATCACTTGCAACTGCTCTTCGAGTTGTTCGTGCTCCCCCTCAATGAGCTGGGCTTTCTCGAGTTCCTCGAGCAGAAAGCGATTGAAATCGTCCTCACGACGCAGGCGGTCGGCCTCGGCGCGCAGTTGTTCGTACTCGCTGGCCGCCCGGCGGTACTGCTGGAAGCTTTGTCGGTAAAGCTTTCTCTCCTTTTCGTTTCCCGCAAAAGCGTCAATAATTTCCAGTTGATACGAGTTATCACCCAGCAGCAGGCTGTCGTGCTGGCTGTGGATATCCACCAGCAGGTTGCCCACGCCGCGCATGGTTTCCAGCCGAACCGGGGTGTCGTTGATAAACGCCCGCGACTTGCCTGTAGGAGACACTTCGCGGCGGAGGATGCAGATGGGATCATAATCGAGATCTTCCTCGGCAAAAAGCGGTTCCAGCCTGAACTTGTTGATGGTGAAGGCGCCCTCAATCACGCACTTCTGCTCCTCATTGTACAAGGCTTTCTTATCCGCCCGGTTGCCTAGCAGTAGACCAATAGCCCCTAACATAATGGATTTGCCCGCCCCGGTCTCGCCGGTAATAATACTAAGCGCTTCGGAAGGCCGCATTTCAAGGGCTTCTAGCAGGGCGTAATTTTTTATGATAAGACTCTTCAGCATACGCTATCATCGATAGGTGGATAGACTAAACGCAAATAACGGGGGTAGATGTTCATAACGGACGCAAAACATCTGGTGTAGGAAGAACGGCCAATGGTTACCAACCAGATGCTAGGTTGTCAGGGTAAAGGTACGGTTTATACTTTTCTTAAGTACAAATGGCTAATAATTCTTTTTTTGAGGGCGCAGACGAAAAATCTGAGCATAGTGCGAGAAAAACCAGCTCAATTTAAATCTATTCCTTGCTCCGCCCTTGTTTGGGGAAATTATATTCAGGAAGCTAGCCAGCGATGGGGCAGGTATTCCCCAGACAATTATCAGCATAGCCCTCTGGGGGTTTGACAGGCGTTGGCAAGGCGTTTGCAAGATCATATATCAATACAGTCTAGCTTCGCGCTATCTTTTCGGACTGATGCCAATTTTTTAGCTTAATCCAATGTCAATTACTACACAACTAGAAGGTAGTGCCAAATCAGGTGCTACCTTCTTGTGTTTCAAGCAGTCGACCTACTACTGAAACTTAGCGAGGGAACATTAAAGGCGGTTTCAAGTTATCTGTCTACAACTAATTATTTTTAATATCTATCCTCTTAAATTTTTACTATGGACACTAACGCACGAAATTCCGGACGCGATCGCGTCGATTACACCAACAATGCTTATACCCGAGCGGGGGCCGCTCTACTCGACAAAATATCCTGGAGTGCCATACTAGCCGGGGTATTGGTATCGCTGGTTACCATGCTGGTTCTTAATTTACTGGGCATTGGTATCGGACTGGCCTCAATCAACCCGGTGACTGAGGCTCGCCCCTTCTCCGGAGTGGGCACCGGCGCGATCATTTGGTACGTCATCAGCAACCTGATTGCTATTTTTGCGGGAGGCTACACCGCCGCCCGCCTGTCAGGCATTCCTATCCCCATTATCAGCACGTTTCACGGCATACTGTCTTGGTGTCTGTACACGCTGATCTCGTTTTGGCTGCTCACCACCGCCGTAGGTAGTATCGTTAGCGGCGTTGGGTCGGCCATCTCCCAGACGCTATCATCGGTGGGATCCGTGGTTGGCGGCGGGCAAAACAATGGAAACCAATCGCAGCAATCGGGTCAGTCTAGCCCATTGAGCTTGGATAAGATTACCAGTGAGGTGAAGCAGATTTTGCGGCAGACCGGCGACCCCGACTTGCAACCTGATGCCATTGAGAACAAAGCCGAAAATGCCACCCAGGATGCCCGTCAGGCTCTCAGAAGTGGAAACGCTGTGTCTGATCAGGAGATGGGTAGCATTCTTGAGCAACTGCTCTACCGAGGCGAAAACTTGGTAGAAGACCTTGATCAGAAAGACGTAGCCAACGTGATTGCCTCACGAACCGACATGACGCAGGAAGAAGCCAACAACGCGGCCGAAACCGTGGTGCGTAACTTTAACGAAGCCAAACAGGAAGCTAAACAACTAGCGGCTGAAGCGGAGCAACAGGCGAAAGAAGCTGCTGCCAAGGCCGCCGACGTGGCCTCAAGTGCCGCAATATGGAGCTTTGTTGCCCTGGTGCTGGGAGCCATCGTCGCGGCTGCCGGAGGCCGGGCCGGTCGCCCGAAAGATGATTTTGTGGATGTGAGGCAAGATCGGGAAACCGTGGTTCGGTAGTTTTAATGCCTCCCTTTAAGCAATCGATTACACAAGGGTGGGCTATTTTTCCCCACCCTTTCTTAATGAATTTGCCATTACAAGCCACAGGCGCTTTGGCACGGTTTTGTTGTTAACCCTAACGAATTCACTTACATTTTTTCACTTTAAACACATCACAACCATGAAAATTTTATCAAGCATTATAGCAGGAGCTTTTGTATTATCAGCAGCCGGTTGCGGCAACGTAGGCGACGCCAACGAGCGTGCTGATGGCGATGTTCGCACCGAAACCAAGGTGGTGGACGTAGACACCGTTGGTGCCGAAACAACCTATGAGGTTCGTAAGCGAACCATTGAGCAAGTAGACACCGTGGGTGCCACCACTGAGTATGACGTTGAAAAGCAAGTGGTTCGCCGCACCGTTGATATTGATACGCTGACCGAGGACGTTGACGGAGAAGCGCGCGTTGACATGAAAGAAGGCGATTACAAGACGGTTGACACCGACGTTGAAACGGAAACGGTAACTGAAGAAGTGGATATCGATAACTAATAAACAATTTTGTGTATCACCAGTTTAAAGGGTATCCATCGTAGGATACCCTTTTTTTTAACCCCAAATTTTTTATACATGAAATTTACCAAACGTATATTATTGCTAGGCTTGGCGTTGTCGTTGGCCAGTACAAGCGCCTTCGCTCAGGAGTCGCTGTTCCTTACCGATGTGGTCGCTACCCCGCAGTTTTTCGTGAGCCTACTGGCTGGCGTGCTGCTCGCCATTGGCTTTCAGGTGTTGCTTACTGCTTTATCCGTTGCCATCGGCATTAGCGCCGTAGGTAACGTACAGCACCAGGCAAATCACCCATCGCACAACCACGACCATGATAAAGACAAAGATAAATCGAGCGGTTCTCATACCCCTTTGGGTGTGAAGCTTAGCTCAGGGTTGGGTCTTTTCACGTTGATTACCTCTAGCATCGCCCTGTTTTTCGCGGCCATGCTGGCCGTAAAGCTTAGTCTGATTGGAAACGCAGCCATCGGAGTCACGCTAGGATTGGTTATTTGGGCAGCATTTTTCACGGCTCTGGCCTATTTAGAAATCACTTCGGTAAGCACGCTGGTAGGAAGTTTGATCAATACGGTGGTTTCAGGCATCAAGTCGTCTGCTTCGGCACTTGGAGGTGCCTTTCAGGGATCACCTTACAGCAAAATAGAAGATATTGCCGACCATACCATTGAAAAAGTAAGAAATGAGCTTCATGATTCGTTGGATTTGAATCAACTCAACCAAAAGATAGAGGATTACATCAAGCGTATGGAAGAAGCTGGTCCTGACTACGAGCAGGTTAAGAAGGACATGGTCAATTTGCTTAAGGACATCCGGATCGAGGAGAAAACCGAGAACAAAATAGGGGGAGAAATAGACACCGAAATGTTTATTAAGTTTGCTTCCGAGCAACCCCACGTCAGCAAGAAAGATGCGCAGAAGTTGGGCAAAGCATTTCAGGATGCTCAGAAGGCTATGCAAGAAGGAGGGGATAACGAGGACAAAGCTAAGAAAGTGGCGGCCAAATTATCCGGTAAGAGCGAAGAGGAAATCTCGGGATACGTGCAGCAGATCGAGGACTACCTGCGCAGCACCGACAAAGAGGAAGTGAATCCGGATGCCATTCGGGACGATATCGAGCGCATCATCGAAAATCCTGAAAACGCCCAGGAGATCCTTTCTAACCGAGCAGGCAAAATCGACCGATCTACTTGGGTAGCTCTGTTAGAAAAAGACCAGCGCATGAACCACGATCGCGCCGAAAAAGTGGTAAGCTACGTAGAGCAAGCCATCGACTTCGTGGCCAAAAAGACGGACGACGTTAAGCAATCGGCGCAGGGTGTCCAAGCATCGGTGGCTGAGAAGAAGGATCAGGCTCAAGGGCAAGCCAACGGAAAGGCTAAGCAACTTTCTCCCCAGGCTGAAAGCAGACTACAGCACTACTTCGATAGTTTGAATCGTCCTGAGCTCCAGTACGATAGCTTGAAGAGGGACGTAGAGCAGATCATGAACGACCCGAAGGCAGCTCCCGGAGTGATTAAGAACCGGCTATCCCGCTTTGATCGGGAAACGTTGATGGCCCTATTGACCTCTAACGATCGCTTGTCGCGCCGGGATATAGAAAACCTGAGCACCAAGATTGACGAGAGTAAGAGCAAAGTGCTGAAAAAAGCAGAGGAGGTAGACCGTGAAGTGTCTATCGCTCTGGAACGCGCTAAGCAGGAAGCGTTGCATCAGGCTGAAAACACCCGCAAAACAGCTGCTTCGGCCGCTTGGTGGTTGTTTGCTACTGCCGTAGTCTCCGGAGCCGCCGCCGCATTAGGCGGGTGGGTTGCCATCATCTAAAATTTGTTGTTGATAAAACAACGGGGACGCAAGCTACTTGTGTCCCCTTTGTCATTTATGATTGAGCAACCCTTTCTTCTTATCCTCGGGATTGTGATTGTCGGGATGGCAGTCAGCGACTTCGCCATCACCGCCTTTGTTCCTACCGGTGAGGGCCGAATTACCGCCGCCATAGGCCGTTTGTGCTTCAAAACTTTTATGTTCTTGTCGGGCAAAGAGGGCAACCACCGCGTGCTCAACTACATTGGCCTGGCTTGTATTCTGCTGACCATTAGCACCTGGACGCTGCTGCTTTGGACGGGTTTTTCTTGCATCTACGTTGCTGACACCAGCTCGATACTGGTAGGAACCAGCAAGGCGCCCACCGATACTTTCGAAAAAATCTACCACGTGGGCTATACGCTTTCTACGCTGGGAATCGGGGATTACGTGCCGGGTAACAATTTTTGGCGGATATTCACCTCGTTCGTCTCATTCATCGGCTTGGTCACCGTCACCATGTCTATTACCTATTTGGTGCCCGTAATCTCTAACGCGATCCAAAAGCGGTCGCTGAGCTTGCAAGTCAGTAGTATAGGTGAGACTCCCGAGCAAATTGTTATCAATAGCTACAACGGCAAAGACTTTAGTGACCTAAGCAATATCCTTAGCGACTTGTCCGCCGGGATCTTTCTGTACACCCAAAACCACGTAGCGTATCCCATTCTGCACCATATGCACAGCAACAATCCCAGCGAAAACATTGTCCTGAAGCTGGTTGCTTTAGACGAAGCGCTCACCATTTTTCTGTATCACGTGCCCGCGTCGCAGCGGCCTAATTTGCTGGAAGTGCAGTCGGTGCGCCGGGCGATCACCGCTTATTTGAAAACCATCACCTATATGACTCCGACGGACGAGCCTCCACCCTTGCCTCGCTTTGGCATGATAGAAGAATTTACCGGGCTACAGCTGGAGCGAACCCAAGGGGCCGCCTGCGCCGAACTTTACGAAGCATTGGGCAAACGAAGGAAGCTGTTGTATGCCGACCTTCAGATGGACGGTTGGCAGTGGGCCGACCTGCACGGCGAGAAGTACATTACGGACTTGGACGTTTCCTACAACAACGAACTACTGAAAACATGAGTTGGTTTTTCGATTCGGCCTACTCGTTGCTGTGGGTCGTTATTTCGTGCGCGGTGTTTTATTTGTTCATTATTGTCATCACCCGAATCGTTGGGTTGCGTAGCTTTACTACATTTTCTAGCTTTGATTTTCTGATTACCCTATCCATGGGCGCGCTGTTAGCCAGCACGGTGGTAAGTAAGGAAGTGGCGCTGTTAGAAGGTTTTACGGCAATATTCACGCTGTTTGTGCTACAGATATCCGTATCGCTCAGCCGGGCCCGCTGGGGTTGGATCAAGCGGGTGATTGACAACCAACCGACCCTGCTAATGGAAAATGGACAGGTGCTGCACGACAACCTGCGGGCCGTACGCATCACCGAAGACGAACTGCGGGCCAAATTGCGGGGCAGTAATGTGTATAACTACTCCCAGGTGAAAGCCGTGGTGCTAGAAGCGTCGGGCGACGTGTCAATTCTACGTCAGCCCGACCAGGGTCTGCTTCCGGAATTAACCACCCTGGAGGGAGTAATCCGACGGGTGTGAGGTGGGCTACCTACTTTTTTAGTCATTTTTAACTAAAAAGAACCGCACTTAGGCAGCAAAATTGATAGAAGTGGTTTTGTAATCTCAAAACCATAAGCTTATGCCTAGTGACAACCGCAAGCAATTCATTGCCCACCGCGCGCAGCGCCTGCCCAAAGCCGACTTGTTTCTTCACTTCATGGCCGCCCTGCGCCACGAGTGCTACCTGTATGCCAGCATCCTGCGGGATGAAATCCGGCGACGTACCTTCACGTTCCAGGAAATGGACTCACTGCGAAGCAGTTCGTTTTATCCGATGCTCAACGGCGTACTTGAGGCCTAGTAACCCAAATTGGGTACTGCTTCGCTACCATCCCCTGGTTCGCTAGCGCGATGAACCTGCCCTAGCTAGGATACAAATACTCCGACGTCCAGCTCATCACCTCGTTCCACTCCACTTCGTTATCTTTGCCCTTGAGCAGGATCGACAGTGCCAAGCGCGCGATGCGCTCGGGGGTCAGTTGCTTCTGGGCGGTGAGCGACTGCTGCCGCTTGGGCTGGTAGGTCTGGAGGGCGTTGATCAGGTCGATGCTGGTTTGGTGATTAACCGTTTTCAGGTCGCCCACGTGCACTAGTTCGATATCGCTGGGCGTTTCGGAAACCACCACCAGATGGCCCGTGCCCGACGCGCTGAGTAGCGGAAGGTCGGCTATCAGGCTAGCCCACACGTCGCGGAGGTAAGCCGTGGCGGCCATGTCGAGCGCTCGTTCGTCAGAAATGCCGGGATGATAGAACAGTACGTCGAGCCGACCGAAGCGTTCCAGGGTTTCCCGAACCCCCCGACGCACTCCCGACGGAAGCCCGAAGTCGGCCTGCACCTCTTGCCAGCGGGTGGCATCATGAAACTCCGGTTCTTGTTCGGGAAACGCGGGGTGATCGCCGACGGTCATCACCGAGGCGCCGTGCTGCAAGAACAGGTGGGCCACGCGGTGCGTAATGGTTTCGGAGGCACTGGCGATCAGGGCCACTTTATCTTTCAACAACTGAATCATAAGCGCGTTTTGTGGGCTAGGAAAGGGACAGGCTAGAGGGCATTGGAAGTGTCAGATTGGCCAACGGCCTGGAAGTGGCGCGCCGCTTTGATGGTTTTTTCGTTGCCCGTCTGGGGGTCATCGTAGGTGCGCTCGTGCACTTCAATAGACAGCTGCTTTCCCTTCAGTTCATCGGTATCCGCTTTCTTATGATCAATGCCTACTGCGTGGAATAACTCGGCCATGATGGGCTGCCCGGGCTCGCTCAGGTAGAAACGATTGTTCACAAACCCGTCTTCATTTTCGAAGCGACAGTTAAAAAAAGGAACGTCTTTATACTCGCTGGATCCTGACTCCACTTCGGTGATGGTGACGGTGTGTCGGCCGTTTTCTAAAAACGGTTTTTCGTTGATTTCAACTTTCATGAAAAAATAAATTTAGATAAAAAAGATTAATGGAGGTCACCAACCGAAGCGGTGACGGAAGTACGCTTACAACCGAAGGTAGGTGCCTAAACGTTCCGAAAGCGAGAAAAAGGGTGGGAAAAGTTGCGTATGCGGAGATTTGCAACTATGGGATGGTGATGATCGGTGAGGGGGGGCGGGGAAGGGGGGTGAAGTTCTCTGCTGTTTTGGAAGATGTCGGCGGGATATTTTACGGGGGTAGGCAGTCAAGAGTTAGTTAAGCGGCTCGACTCGATTACTCAAGGAGCTTGACTTGACTACCCAAGCATCTTGGGTGGGCTATAAAATATCCTTGGGTAATTTGGTGCACTTTATTGGATGAAGTAGTAAACTCTACGGGAGATGAGGCAATAACCACCCGGTACATCAGTTAATGTCGTACCTAACTTTGAACTTTCCATCCGTGAGCCGAATGGTATCCGGGGCATC
Organism: Cyclobacteriaceae bacterium; assembly: GCA_965217305.1. GTDB lineage: Bacteria > Bacteroidota > Bacteroidia > Cytophagales > Cyclobacteriaceae > Tunicatimonas. Next base: position 939,072 of record CBDCHN010000010.1, on the reverse strand, counting down.
AACCACGGTTTTATTCAGGCGATGTTCATCAGTAATAACATAGGTTACCTTAAAAACACCTTCAACTTCTTGCAGTGAAGGATTGTAGGACGTTAAAGTGATTGTGTTGTCTTCACTTTTTATGTGTTATTCTTTTCGAATCACCAACCGCTTGGTTAGTACAGCTCTCCCAGCGTTCAGGCGGTACAGGTACAATCCACTGGCCAAAGATCACCTTCAATTCTTCAGAATCGCCTGATAGGCATCGGTTTGCGAGGGGTCAATTTCTACCAGCGCGTTGTAAGCGTCGCGCCGCACCGGGGTGTCGCCTTCGGTGAACACGCTGATCAGCTCATCTTTCTTGGCGTCCAGAAAGCTGATCACTGCAATGGCCTGCGGAAATAGTTTGCTCACCTTCTGAATTTCCTGCACGGCGGCTAGGATGTTTTTGCGGCCTTCTTCGTCTTTTTCGGTGAATAAATCCAACCCTCCCCGGTGGTAGGCGTAGTTGGCCCGTCGGACGGGTTCCATCTGGGGGTTGATCATGTTGTTCATCAGGGCGTAGCGGTTGCGCCCGGCGTTGCCGCTAAACTGGTCCCACCCTGGTCCGCCACTGGCCGCGGTGGCAGTTTGCACCACCTGCTGGGCCCGCTCAAAGTGCCGACTGCCGCCCAGTTCGCTAAACGAATCGTAGTCGTAGCCTAACACCATAAAAGCATAGTAGGCCAGCAAGCTGGTAATCTCATTTTGATAGCTAATGTTGCCAGAACCGAACTGTAGCGGCTGCGAATCCGAATACTCGAACGACCAGTCGCGGTCGGCGAAGTTGAGCATCACCGTTTCGTACCCGCTGCCGTAGACGGGGCGCGACGACTGGATCTGCACGGTGGCCTCGTAGCGTCCGGCGGAGGGCACCTTGTTGATGTTGATCGCAAAATTGCAGTTGATGCGTTCTTTGGGGCCGTAAGTATCTTCGGTCCACTTCCGGTTGTTTAGAAAATTCTCGAACTCGGTTTCCATTTGCTCGAAAATCTGTCGCTCAGTCGATTGGGCGTTTTGGGCGTTGACCCGTACCGTGGCGTTGAGTTCCTGGGCAACCAGCGTTCCGGTTAGTCCGAAGATCAGCGTTCCTATCAGTAAGCACTTAGGCATAGTAGGTGGAGGTGATGGTGTCGAAAATATCGGCGGCCACGGCGCGCTTGTCTTTTAGAGGAAACGCTATCGGCTCGGGCATATTTTGCGCCAGAATCTTGATTTGGTTCGTATCGTGTCCAAAACCCGCCCCGGCGTCGTTTAGCGAGTTGAGCACGATCATGTCGAGGTGTTTCTTTCGAAGCTTGGCGGCGGCGTGCTCCAGTTCGTGTTCGGTTTCCAGCGCGAAGCCCACCGTCCGCTGTCCGGCCTGCTTCTGCGCCCCGAGCGTCTGCGCAATGTCCACCGTCTTGGTCAGCGTCAGGGCCAGGGTGTCCGATGATTTCTTGATCTTTTGTGCTGCCGGTTGTTGCGGAGTGTAATCAGCCACGGCAGCCGCAAAGATTGACAAGTCGGCGGTTGGGAAGACGGATCGCGTGGTCTCGAGCATCTCTTGCGCGGTTTGCACTCGGACTACGTTGATATTCGGATGGCCGGTGTTTAACGCGGTGGGGCCGCTCACCAGATGTACTTCCGCCCCCCGCCGGGCGGCTTCTTCGGCCAGGGCGTAGCCCATCTTGCCGCTCGAGGCGTTGCTCAAATAGCGCACCGGGTCGATGGGCTCGTGGGTAGGGCCCGCGGTAATTAGCACCCGCTTGCCCGCGAGGGTGTCAGCCGTTCGAAACAGTTGCTCCAACACTTCTACCAAGTCGTCGGGTTCCATCATCCGGCCCACGCCCGACAGGCCGCTGGCCAGTTCACCCGCGGGGGAGTCGAGAACGTGGTTGCCGTAGGTGCGTAACGTTTCAAGATGATGCTGCGTGGAGGGGTGCTGGTACATGTCCAGGTCCATTGCGGGTGCCACCAGCACCGGGCAGCGGGCCGATAGGTAGACGGCGGTAAGCAGATCGTCAGCCAGGCCGGTCGCCAGCTTAGCCAAGGTGTGGGCGGTGGCAGGGGCAATGAGCAAAACATCGGCCCATAGGCCCAGTTCGACGTGGTTGTTCCACGTGCCCTGCGTGGCATCGGCCACCAGGGTGGTGAGCACCGGACGTTGGGAGAGCGTGGCTAGGGTGAGGGGCGTGATAAACTGTTGGGCCCCTTCGGTCATCAGCACCTGCACCTCGGCCCCGGCCTTGATGAGTCCGCGCACCAACCAGGCGGCTTTGTAGGCCGCAATGCTGCCAGTAACGCCCACCAGCACTTTTTTGCCCCGGAGTGCCAGAAGATTAGTCCTCGAGGTCCTCGTCGACCTTGCGGAACATCAGTTCGTCGTTCAGAAATTCTTCTACGGCCAGGTTGGTGGGCTTGGGCATACGCTCGTAGAAGCGGGAAATTTCTATCTGCTCCCGGTTTTCGAACACCTCTTCCAGGTTGTCGACCGTGGAGGCGAACTCGGCCAATTTGCCGTTGAGTTCTTCCTTGAGCGAAACGGCAATCTGGCGGGCGCGTTTCGACATCACCACCACCGATTCGTAGATGTTGCCGGTGGGTTCGTTGAGGTCGTCTAGGTGGCGGGTGACAATGGAGGCGGATACGTTGGGTTTCTTGGTCATAACTATTGGGTGGATGCTTTGCTGTCGCTGGGTTCTTTGCGAATTTTGGTTAAACAGGTTTCGTAGATCGACTCGGCTTCCTGAACAAACTTGCTCTCGGGGTAGCGGTCGACGAACGATTGATAGTACTCAATGGTGGTGTAATAGCGTTCTTTCTGCTTGGCCTGGATGCTCTGCTCGGCCAGCTCGAACTGCGCGGCCAGTTTCCAGTAGCCAATCTCTTCGTTGTAGTCAGAATCGGGAAAGTCGCGCTGGAAGTTGTTAAAGGCAATGATGGCGGCTTTGTACTGCGAAAGTTGGTAGTAGAGTAAGGCATTGTCGTAGGCCTTTTTTTCGAGTTTACTGCGGGTTTCGGCCAGCACCACTTCGGCCCGTTCCTTATACTCACTGTAGGGGTAGCGGTTGATAAACCGCTGAATGGCCTGAATGGCTTCTTCGGTGCTGGTCTGGTCCAGGCTGGGATTGGGAGCCTCCAGATACAGCGAGTAAGCGTGCATAAACATAGCTTCCTGGGCCCGTTCGCTGCGGGAGTAGGTTTCGTAAAATTGCTTAAAGTAGTGGGCGCTCAGAATGTACTTCCGCTGGTAGTAGTGCGCGTAGGCGTAGTAGAACTGCGCTTCCTCGGCGGTTTTGGTTCCCTTGATGATGGGCATCACGTCTTCCAGCAACAGGGTGGCGCGGTAGTAGTCTTTCTCCTGGTAATACTTCAGCGCGGCCTGATACTTTTCTTTCCAGTCGGTGCTTTTCATAATCTTCCGAAAATCACTACAGGAAGTCACCAGCAGCCAACTGCTCAGCACAATGTATAAGATAGATTTTTTCAACAGCTTGAATTAAAGAGCAAAAGTAGTTCCTTTCCGTAGAAATACCAATCGGTGCTCAGCACCCGGTACCACAACAACAGCAGAACGGCCCGAAATATTCGATCCGGGCCAGAAAAATGCGTAAAACCAGGTGACCACTTTTGTTGATTCCCCGGCTTTCTCCATCTTGGTTGCCGAAAACCGCCTATGGAACAGGACCAGGGCTTTCTTATAAAAAACCGATGAGCCTGAGAGCTTTCAAGAGATAGCTAAAATCATCCTGAAAATGCTCTATCTGGGCCATCATGTTGCTAGGCTTAAATTGCTTGAGAAGCTTGATGGTTAGCGTTCGGCATCCGGCTAACAGACGGGAGAGGGGGTTTTGCTTAGTTTTCAAGCGGTCTTCCCCAAGGGTTACATCCCGAAGGTGATTGTTTACTTCTACCCCCCAGTGCTGACGTACTGCGCCGAAGAGTTGTTGGGCTTGCTCTACGGGGGCGTTAGAGAGATACCAAGCTGTTTCTTGCGTTTGTCTGCCTGTTTTCAGCATGGTGCGCTTTCTTTCCACTTTAATGAGTGTGGTCAAATCAGATTCATTCCAGCGAGCGTGCACGTACTGTTCAGTAATATCATAGGCTTGATAGAGACGCTCTTCCAGGCGACCGTGCCCTTTGTCCAACGTGGTATTGCTTTGTACTACCGGCAGATAAGCGGCTACCCGTTGCATTTCAGTGGCCAGTTCGGGCTGGTTTTCTTTGAGCCCCACTAAGAACCTGCCCTTTGCCTGAGCAATAGCCGCTAAGGTAGTGGGGGCCAGATGCAATGCGTCCAGGCTAATATACTGACTCAGTAGCTGATGTTGACTAAGCAAGGTACGCACAGCGGCTTTTTCGCTTTCTTTTCTGCCATTATAGAACCCCTGGGCAATTACCTCGTGATGCGCATGATCTACTGCCTGTACCACCGCTTCCCCCCGAGTAGTGCCTTTACGTATACTGCCACGCAGTTCTTTGCCATCCACGGCAAACCATTGCTTCTCCTCTTGGGACAACACAACTCCATAGTAAGCAAACACTATACGCTCAAAGACAGCCAGATTTACCTTCTGTAGCAACAAAGGCAGATGCGATCGCGAAACTACCCTGCATTCCCGGATGCCTAAAAAGACACATAAGGCTTTTTGCGTATGCTGCATACTTCTGTGGATGCTGGACAAACAGCCATCTCTACCACGCAGCAGGCTCAACGTCAAACTCAATAGTACGAGCGGCAAATCATGTGACTTACCGCGAGAATCGCGCAAGTCTAACTCAGCATTTGCTTGCAAGGCTTCATAAAAGGATGTAGATTGTTCGGTAGGGCAAGGGAGCATTATACTTCTGTTTTAGTTCGCAAAACCAAAATTACGAAGTAATTCCCCTTGCCCTATCTTTTATAAGAAAGCCCTGGGAACAGGACGAAGCAGCGATATTAGAACAACTGGCGCAGGGCGACCAACGCGCTTTGCAGCAACTGTTCGACCGATACTACGTTGCGCTCTGTCGTACGGCTCTCAAACTGGTGCACCGTCCCGAAGTGGCCGAAGAAATCGTGCAGGACGTGTTCGTTTACCTCTGGGAGAAGCGCGGCGATTATCAGATATCTACGTCTTTGGGAGCCTATTTAACGCGGGCGGTGCGCAACCGTTGCCTGAACCACCTCAAAAGCCGCGCGGCCCGCTACGACTGGTCCGAAGAAATCCAGGACCATCAGCACCCGGTAGATGCTGCGCCGGATGCTGCTTTGCAAGTAGCCGAACTTACCGCGGCGCTGGAACACATCCTGCCGCAGTTGCCCGAACGGTGCCAACTGGTGTTTAGCCTGATTCGTTACGAAGCGCGGTCGTACCAAGAGGTGGCCGATCAACTGGATGTATCAGTTAAGACCATTGAGTATCACATGGGCAAGGCCCTCCGGCTCATCCGCCAGCACCTGGGCCGCTACGGTTACGGACTGACCGTACTTAACTTTCTCAAGTTTCTTTTAGGGGGAGGATGTTTTTTCTTGTCTTAACCGAAAGGAAATACTATGGATACCACCGACTGGAGTTTACTGGCCAAGTACGTACAGGGCGAAGCCGATGCCGACGAGACACAACGGATGCAATCTTGGCTGGCCGAAGACCCGTCGCATCCCGAACTGCTGGAACGGATGCGGGCGGCCTGGCAGGCGTCGGGCGACGTGTATCAAGCCTACGCTCCCGACACCACGGCCGCCTGGCAAGCCATCGCCCGGCGCACCGGCGACTGGCGTACCGACGCCCGCCGCATCCGCCGCGCTCCCGTGATCGCTCGCTCGATGAAGACCCGCCGAAGAACTTGGCTGCTCCGTGCGGCGGTGGTGGCCGGACTTGCCCTAGGATTGGTGTTCCTGGTCCGCTTGCTCAGTTTAACCGGTAGCTACGGGCTAGCCGAAGTGCGCACCGGTGCCCAAGAAACCAAGCAGCTAACCCTGGCCGACGGCACCCAGGTATGGCTCAACGAACGCAGCACGCTGCGCTACGACAAGGATTTTGACGACTCGGTCCGTGCGGTGTACCTATCGGGCGAAGCCTTCTTCGACGTGGCGCGCAACGAAGCGCAACCCTTCCGCATTGCCAGTCAGGGAGCCGTGGTGCGGGTGCTGGGCACCTCGTTCAACGTGCGGGCCGAATCCAACGATACGGCGGTGGTGGTCACGGTGGTGAGTGGCAAGGTGCAACTGGCCGATCAAAACGATCAGCAGTTATCTGTTATTCTGGAAAAAGGAGAACAGGGAGTGTACCAGGTTGCCAACCGTAGCGTGACCCAAGCTGCTGCCGTCGCGCCCAACGCGCTGGCTTGGCACACCCGTCGGCTAGACTTCCAAAACCGGTCCTTGTCCGAAGTTGGCTCGCTGCTGGAAGAAGTGTATCAACGGACGGTCGTGGTAGACCAGGCAAGCCGCAACCTCCGGCTTACGGCCCGTTTTGATGACCAACCACTGGAAGAAGTGCTGGAAGTGATTGCCCTGACGCTAAACGTGCGCTACCGGGTGGAGGGAGACACCATTTATTTTCAAAAATAAGCGGGTAAGCGTTTAGGGATGGATGAGGTAGCCTTGTCTATTCAATAGCCAGCTATAATACATCTTGCACTTATTCAACCTACTCCCATGAAAAGTATCTGCCTAATCTTTCTCTTTAGTTTGCTTACCGCATCTGTTCAAGCCCAGTTTGGAGCCAGCATCCACCAGTCGAACCTGCCGTTTGCGGGCATCAGTTACGAGATAAAAGACCGCCTGCTGCCCGAACTGCGGGTAGGCACCGACAATTTCTTTGACGATACCACCCTAGAATTCACGGTCAGCTATATCTTCAAAAGAAACGAACTGGTCAACGCCTACGTCGGACTGGGGGCACGCTCACAAATCTTTGAAGGAGCGGTGGTGCCACTAGGTTTGAATATTTATCCTTTTGAACGCAAAAACTTCGGCTTTCAGATGGAACTGGCGGGTTTGTTTAGCGAGACCGCTTTGCTACGAGGCAGTTGGGGCATCCGCTATCGCTTCACCGAAGAACAATAATCTGCTTAATCTACTAAACCTATTCTACCATGAAACTCCTTGAAAGAGACCCGTCCGCCGATCGCCCGGCCCTTCGCATTAAGCTTGGTATCGTACTTACCCTCAGTCTACTGGTAGTAATGCTTTGCCTGCTATCATCCGTAAGCCAAGCGCAATCGCGACCTACCTACGAAATATCAATATTTTAGCTAACTTTTCTGTTACCTATGCTCTGTTTTAACCGTGTATTGCTCATTTTGTTGGTTTGCCTGCTGGGAGGATTGCCGCAGTCCGGACGAGCGCAACAGAATTTGGATGTGCCGGTTTCTCTAGATATCGCCAACCCGGCGGTGCGCCAGTTGCTGGAACGGCTAGAAACCACGCAAAACCTCAGTTTGGCTTATAGCGAAAGCTATCTGAACGTGGAACAGCGCGTGCAACTGATCACCACCGAACCCACCGTGCGCGAACTGCTTGACGTGATCAGCCGGGCCACCAACACGACCTACGAACTGCGCAACGGGCAGATCATCTTCCGGCAAAACAAAACGAGCTACACCATGAGCGGTTACATCCGCGATGCCGCCAGCGGTGAAGACCTGATTGGGGCCAACCTGTGGAGCGACCACGTCGCGCTGGGCACCAGCAGCAACGCCTACGGCTTCTACAGCCTCACGCTCCCCGGTGTGGGTACGTCCGCCACCGACACCGTCCGTTTGCGCTGCTCGCACGTGGGTCGGGCCACCCAACTGGTTAACTGGGTGCCCCGCCAAGACACGGTCGTGCACTGGAACCTCACCGACGCGATGCTCAACGAACTCACCGTGCACTCGGTCGGCTCGCCGTTGGCCTCAACGGCAAGCTTCGATCTGCCCATCCCAACCACCGACCTGTTAGCAACCCCCGCCCTGCTGGGAGAAGTCGATCTGCTCAAGGGATTACAGCGGTTGCCGGGCGTGCAGGCTGGGGTGGACGGCGGCGCCCAAATGTACGTGCGGGGTAGCGGCCCCGAACACAATCTGCTGCTGCTCGATGGGGTGCCTATTTATCATGCGGCGCACCTGTTTGGGGTGTTCTCGGTGTTTGATGCCGGTGCGATCAACCACGTAGATTTCTATAAGGGAGACATGCCCGCCCGTTTTGGCGGACGGCTGGCTTCGGTGGTCGATATCCAACTGAAAGAAGGCAACCGGGAGCGCTTTCAGGGAACCGGCGCTATCGGTCTGCTATCCTCTCGACTTGCGTTGGAAGGTCCACTAATCAGTGAAAAAACCTCCTTTCTGGTGTCGGGCCGCTACTCCCACCTCGGACCGGTGACTCGCTTAGCGGGAATAGGAAACGATTTCAAGACCATATATAGCTTCTACGACGTGGTAGCCAAGGTAAACCACACTTTCTCGTCCCGAAATCAGGTCTACCTGAGTACCTACCGGGGGAACGACTACCTGGACGACAGGAGCAAGTTTCGGCAGACCAATGAGTATGACGAGAACGCTACAGTGTACGTTGAGCAAAACAGCCAGCGGCGCGACCGATATCGGTGGGGCAATACGGTCACGGCCCTGCGGTGGAATCATACCTACACCAACCAGCTATTCAGCAATCTTACCCTTACCCACAGTCGCTATCGGTTCCGAAGCGACGAAGCATCCAGCTTCCAAACGCGGGAAGATACGCTGCTGAGCAACCTTGAGACCGCTAAGCAACGGGTATCGGAAATCCGCGATTGGGCCGCCAAGGTAGACTTTGATTACCGGCCCGTGTCGCGCCATCATCTTCGACTTGGCGCCAGCGCCATCCACCATACCTTCCGCCCCGAATCGTTGAACAGCACGTTCCGGCTCAACGAACAAACCGTGCTAGACACCATCTACGGAGACCGGGTGCGACGTGGGATAGAGGGAGACATGTATGTAGAAAACGAAGTAACGGTCAGCCGAACCGTGACCGCTAACCTGGGATTTCGCTTTAGCGGGTTCGTGGTAGATCAGGTCACGTACTTGGCGGCACAGCCACGGGCGTCGGTGCAATATCGCCCGTCGGCGACCACTGCTTGGCGGGCCTTTTATGGACGCATGGCTCAGTTTATGCACCTGCTGGCCAATCCCTTTATCAACCTTCCTACCGATCTTTGGCTGCCCACTACCCATCGTCTGCCTCCCGAAACTGCGCAACAAATAGCGCTTGGCTACCAGCGCACGCTGGCCGGACCGTATCAGGTGCAGGCCGAGGCGTACTTCAGAGACTTGCGTAACGTGATTGAGTTCAAGGAAGGGGGGGTTGAGGTGTTTGATGCGGTACTGGATGAGGAGCAGGTGGTGAGCGGGCGGGGGCGCAGCTACGGACTGGAACTGCTGGCGCAACGTACGGCCGGAAGACTTACCGGCTGGTTGGGCTACACCCTGTCGCGCAGCGAACGGCAGTTTGAAGAAATCAACGAGGGTGGCTGGTTTCCGTTCCGCTACGATCGTCGCCACGAAATAGATTTCGGCGGCGTGTTCCACTGGAAAGAACGGGTAGATATATCCTGGGGCTGGGGTTTGTCGTCGGGCTTAGCGTTCACCGCGCCCACCGTGATGTTTATGGAAAAAGCACCGGTGGCTATTTCTGATAATAATTATAGCGCTTACCATACAGACTTGCTGGTGGCCTACGGTCCGCGCAACGCACAGCGTACCCGAGCTACCCACCGGCTCGACGTGAGCATCGCGTTTCGCAAACCTACCCGCTGGGGTGAGCGCACCTGGGAGTTTGGGTTGTAAGTAGGTATGCATAAATAATCGCCACAACTTGACTTTGCGTGAAGACTGTTGTATTATCTATTTATGCGATATGTAGAATTAACTCAAAGCGAAAGAACAACCCTAGAAGAGGGCTACAAGAATCACAACAAATCTCATGTGCGTCAGCGTTGTCAAGCCTTACTGCTCAGTGATGAAGGCTGGCAAGTTAAGCAAATTGCCAAGCTACACCACACCCGTAGCCGAACCATTTACACCTGGATGAATCGCTGGCAAGCTATCGGTTTAGCTGGGTTGATGATTCTGCCGGGCCGAGGGGTAAAGTCCAAGCTATCCACTCAGGATCAGGTCATGGTTGAAAAGGTAAAAAAAAAAGCGATAAGACACGCTCGGAGTTTGAAGGCAATGGCGCATCAACTCAGCGAGGAGCTTGGTTTTGAAGTGACTCGGCATATGCTGCGGCGTTTTCTAAAGCGATTGGGTTACTCTTGGAAACGCTTTCGTAAGAGTCTCAAAAAAAAGCAGAATCAGCAAGAGTATGAAGAGAAGTTAGCGCAGCTGAAACAGCTTATTGAGCTATATAAGGCCGATTATATCGATTTGCGTTTCGCCGATGAGAGCGGATTCAACCTGGAAGGTTACGTACCCTATGGATGGCAACCCAAAGGGAAGTACATTGAGATTACCCCAGCTAAAACAAAGGGGACACAGATTTTTGGTTTGATGAATACAGACAACCAATTGCAATGCTATGGCTTTAAAGGTAGTATGACCAGTGCGGTAGTGATTGCCTGTCTGGAGGACTTTTCTACCACTATTACTCAACCTACCGTTGTGGTGTTAGATAACGCACCTATTCATCATAGCAAGAAGTTTAAGGCTAAGATACAGGCGTGGAAGCAGCAAGACCTCTACATATTTTTCCTGCCTACTTACAGTCCTCATCTGAATCCTATAGAGATACTTTGGCGGAAGATCAAATACGAGTGGATCGAGTATGAGGATATACAATCGCAACAAAGACTCGATCAGAAACTAGAAGATATCTTACGTGGCTTTGGTGAAAAGTATCAGATCAATTTTGAAAATAAATATCAAAAAGTGGCGAATATATTCGCCTAGGTACTTACAACTTGTATAGCCGTAAAAATCCTTTATTGGTTAGCATAAATTCGTGGGGAGAAGACAACGGCATTCGTTATGAGTTCTCACAGCTAAGTTTATTTCCCATCGTTCCGTCCGTCAGCTACCGCTTCACCTTTTAATTATGCTGCATCTCATTAAACGCTTTATTATTATTGCCCTTGTCCTTTCCGGATTAGGTTGCGAGCGAGATATGACCGTTGAGTTGGCCCCCCACGCTCCCCGTCTGGCAGTATACGCGATGTTGCAGCCCGATAGCCTGGCAGCGGTGTGGGTCACCCAAACGCAGTCGGTACTGGATGGTTCCCCCATACTGTCCGCCCAAGAGGCCGAAGTAGTCATCACCCCCGAAGGGCAAGCCCCGGAGCGCCTGACGCTGGTGCGCGCCGAAGAAGGAAAGTACCAGGGAACCTTCCGGCCGCAGGCGGGTGTAACGTACCAACTGTCGGTAAGTGCCGAGGGATTTCCCCCGGTAGAAGCCAGCACCCGGGTGCCGCATCCGGTGGGAGTGCAACTGAGCAATTATTGGTCTGAAATGGTGAAGACATCGTCAGCTTGCCTTTATTGCTCGGACTCAGTCGTATACCACCACTTGTCGCTGACTTTTCAGGACCCGGCGCCGGAAGAAAACTACTACGAAGTGATGGGCTGGATGAAGTATCCCGGAGAAAGGTACCAATACGATTCACTACTCGGTGAATACGTAGCGATTTCTACTACCAACCTAGATCGGCTCAATTTTCGGTCGGATGACCCGGTGGTGGCTACGGTTGAGGATGCAGTGCTGGCCGCGCAGTACGACAACCTGTACATTGATAATCTCCCGTTTACCGACCAGCTTATTAGCGGAGATAACTATACGTTTCGTTGTAGCGTGGTAGACGATGAACTAACCACTAAACTGCTGGTGCTCTTCCGAAACTACCATCCGGATGCCTATCGCTACGAACGGGCCAAGGAAAAGCAGCAAGGAAGCAACCATCCCGACGCATTGTTCTACGAAGCGGTGCAAATTCCCACCAACGTCCGCGGTGGCTACGGCATCTTCAGCAGCTTCAGCCAGGATTCGGTGGTGATTGAGTTGAACTAATAGCGGTTTAACCCGAGGCTAACCAGCGCAGTAAGTAGTCAAGATTTCCGTACCTTTCGGAAGACAGTAAAGGTTATTTTGATAAACTTCTATAAACATCCTCGCGCAGATTCTCTGAAGTGGTCCGCCACCGCGGCTGTGCGGGCTACATATGCGGACTCCGTCCGCCCCGTTGGGTTAGAAACCCACTTATAATTAGGCACAGGCTAGGCGCCCCCGGCTGAAAGTCCTGCGCCAGTATTACTTGTAATAAAAAATCAGAATAACCTCCCTCTAATACTAAAGAAAGCATGGTTTACAGCGATTTTTCTTCAACCGATTTGATCCGCCACTTTGGCCTTAAGTTCGTGGCAAGTAAACTGTTTGCCGACACGCCGGAAATACCACCTTCGTTGTGGCTCACCGAAGCCCTACGCAAGGGACAAGAACAGGGCTTTGCCAGTGAAAAGTCTCGTTCCGAACGATTGGTGACTCCCATTTTGCTGGAGGTGAGCGACCGGAATCAGCATAGCTTTTCTATTTACTCAGGGATGAATCTGGACATGGACGAAGCATCCGGTTTGAAGGGAGAGTGCGATTTTGTGTTTTCGCTCAGCCGGGTGCAGGATTTTATCTCGGCTCCCATCTTCTGCATCACCGAAGCCAAAAAGCAGGACTTGGAGCAAGGCACGGTGCAGTGCACCGCGCAACTGCTGGGAGCCAGAAAGCTCAACGAACTGGAAGGCAACCCGCCACTGGCCACCCTCTACGGTTGCTCTACCACCGGCATCGAGTGGCGTTTCTTGAAACTAACCGACCGCACGGTGACCTTAAACGAAGACCGTTACTTGATTACCGATCTAGCTAAACTGCTGGGGGTGCTGCAGCAGATTCTGGACGAAGCGCGACGGACCTTGGTGGTCAACGTTTAACTTGCGAACACGCCTATCTTCTGGCGTGCCATTCTGCAAACCGGCGCAAGTTTCCACTATGTGCGCGGCGGCTTCGGTGGTGATCGAGTTGAATTGACCATCGAAACAGAAGAGTCAACGATATTCGTAGAAACCCACTGTGTCGCCACTGCTCAAACCCACTTCGTAAGTATAATACCCGGGATCCAGTGGGGGGCGGGAACTTGGAGCAACGTATATTATGGTGTAAATTGACGGCACAGTATCAGGGCCAATTCGCAATAATAGCGCTGGAAAGCTTATGTTAGCCGGGGAACGGCGGTAAACGCTTGTATCTCCGGGAGCAAGCATACCGAAGGCCTGATCCTCGGGCACCCCATAAAACGATACGTAATCGAAGGTGACTTTGCTTCCGTTGACAATCCGAATATAGGCCGGATCAATCTCCTTTTCGCAGGCACTCAGTAACAACAACCCCCCTATAAGTCCGAGTAAAATACGTATCATCACAACTTTTTCTACCAAGACCCGCGTTGAAAAGAAAAGGTTGTAATCGTTATGAAAATCGGACTGCTTTCGGATACCCACGGCTACCTCGATGACCAGGTGTTCGGCTACCTGGCCGACTGCGACGAAATCTGGCACGCGGGCGACATTGGCAGTCTGGTGGTGAGTGAGCAACTCACGGCCTTTCGGCCCTTTCAGGCGGTGTACGGCAACATCGACGGGGCCGACATTCGCTCGCGCTACCCCGAAGACCGGTGGCTCGAACGGGAAGGACTGTCAGTATGGATGACCCATATCGGCGGCTACCCGCCGCGCTACAATCCGCGGGTGCGGCAGGTGCTGGCTGAGCGGCAACCGGACGTCTTCATCTGCGGTCATTCGCACATCCTGAAAGTGATCAAAGACCCGAAACGGAACCAGATGCTGTGCCTGAACCCCGGCGCGGCGGGCCGCCACGGCTTTCAGCGGGTGCGCACCCTGCTGCGGTTCACCATTGAGAAGGGAAAAGTGAGCGAACTGGAAGCGGTGGAGTTGGGAAAGAAATAATCACTGTTGCCCGTTCGCTCCTTCGCGACCAGGGGATTCCCGGTCTACGCTAACGCTTCGCCGGGAATGACGTTTGGGGGGGAGGGCGTCTCAACGCTTTCCGACCTTTGCCTGGGTGCTTATTTCTTGTCGGCTTCGGACGGAGTTTCGTCGGGGGCACCGGCTTCGGGCGAGACCACGTCGGGAGCCACTTTGGGGGAGGCTTCTTCGTTTTTTTCTAGCTTTTCCTCAACCATTTCGGCGTCTTCTACCGAGCCTTTGGTGGGTTCGCGCACCTCGGCGGTGATGTCAGCAGTAGCTTTCTCATCGGACGCGCTATCGCTCTTGGGAGCAGCTTTAGGCGGAGTTGCCTGAGACTCAGGTGGGGCCGCCTCCGGCTCCTGCTCGGTGGCGGAGGCACTTTTGGAAGCTGTCTTTTCGTCGGTTTTCGGCTCGGTAGAAGATGCGCTAGCGGAAGTCTCTTTCCTCGACTGGCTGGGCTGGCCGCTTTTCTTAGCAAATTCTTCCTTGATGGCCTCTACGTCCACCTTCTGGATGGGGGGCAGGCGGGTGAACTTCTTGATTGCTTCTTGTCGTTGCTTGGCGCGGGCTTTGTTGCGGAGTCCTTTGCGCTTCAATCGGGTAACGGCCATGACGGGATATCTTCTAAGTTAAAAAACGAGGGGCAAAGGTAAATTTTTAGTCGGAGCAATAAAAGACTTTCGTTGATTTATTCAGCGGCTAATCCGTATCTACCTCTATCGAACTGGTACTGTATCCCGCAAAGATACCAAAGCCATTTTCGACGTTGGTATACACGGGTACTACTTCTGATAAGGGGTTGCTAGCATTATACTCTTGCAGATGCCGAGTGCGCAGGTACTGATACTGATCTTCAGACAGCGTGCGTAACTGCACGGTCAGTTCCTTCACTTCTCCGAAGTAAGTATCCGTGGTAAAGGCCACAGTATACGATTGACCCGAAAACAACTCGTCAGACAATAGCAACGACTCTCCGTAGAAGCCACCTCCTTCTAAGTCGGAATAAGGATTGTCTACTACCGGGTCATTGGTTTGCAAGTAAACTTGGGTTTCCCACTGCGTAGAATCGTATCCAATGAAATTTCCCAGGTCGTCGTAGTTAGGAAAAGAATCTTGAACCACCGCGTAAGCAACAATCTCGTAGTAGTTAACTTGGTTTAGCGGGTCCGACAGCCGAAGTCCTAGTTGATATTCGTCTGAGTAAGAGGGCTGGCAATCACCGTTGATACAAGTACTCCCGGTTTCTACCCTGGTTTTGCCAACCGATACATCCTCAATAGCAATTGGTGCCTGAATGGAGCTGCGGGCTTCCACCGGCGGAAGCCCCTCAGCGGCTGCCTCTACAATGTACTGCCGCCCAATGCTGGGCCGAAAGTCAGCCCGATAACGTCCCTCACCCTGGTCATTTAACCGAGCCACCTCCCGTCCGTCTTCGTAGAGCGTAACGCGAGCGTCTCTCACCACGGTAAAAAACTCGGCTTGGTCTAACACTGATTTGCTTCTGCTCAAGCGCATGGTTATGAGGCTATCGGGATTAATCAAGGAGTTTACCACCAAGCGAGTAGGTTCCGGGGGTATGTCCAAATCTATGACCGTCTCACAGGCAAAGAGGCTTCCGACAGTTAATATGATGATAAGATTTTTCAGGGTCATGATCAGGAAGTTAAAATTCGAAACGGTAACTGATGGAAGGAATGATCGGGAACAGGCTAAACTGCCGGAAGCCCCGCCGCTCCCCAAACGAGTCGTAGAAAATGAAAAAAGGATTCTTCCGGCTGTAGGCATTGTACACTCCAAACACCCAAGCCCGTTCGCCCCAACGGTTCTGCTTCCGGAAGGTCACACTAGCGTCTAATCGATGAAACGCGCGCATCCGGTAGCTGTTGCGTTCTCCGTAGTAGTAGATCTCGTCCGAACCGGAGAAGCCAAAAGAACCAAAGTTATCCAGTTCTTGACTGGCGTAGAGCGAGCGGGGAATGGTGGTCGCATTGCCGGTGCCGAATACCCAGGTAAACGAGAATTCCCGGTTTTCTCGCCACTGATGCACCAGCGCTACGCTGGCATCGTGGCGGCGGTCGTACTTGTAAGGAAAGATTTTTCCGAAGTTCAAATTATCGAACTGCCGGTTGGTCCACGACAGGGTGTAGCCCAGCCAGCCGGTGGTTCGGCCAGATTTCTTTTGCAACAGCAACTCGGCCCCGTAGCTCCACCCATCGCCCACTTCCACCAGCGTTTGCCAATCGCGCCCCGGTTCGGCAAACGAAGCTCCTTCCTTGTATTCAATCACGTTGTCCATGGTCTTGTAGTAGCCCTCCAGGCTAATCTCGTACTTGTCGCGCAGGGTGCGCGCCGCTCCAATCGCCACCTGATGCGACTGCTGGGGCGGAATCAGCCCAGTGGCAGGCACCCACAGGTCATTGGGTAGACCAACCCCCACATTGGTAAGCAGATGAATGAACTGGGTCATCCGGGCGTAAGAAGCTTTCAATGATAAGGCATCAGACACTAGATAACGCGAGGAAACCCGGGGCTGAAGCGACGAATAAAAACTATTTTCTACCTGAAAGCCCGACGCGTGCAAGCCTACATTGATCTTCATCCGGTCGCTCAACTGCCAATCATCTTCTACGTAGGCCGCCAACTCGACCGCTGGTTGCACTTTTGAGTTGAGGGTGATATCAATGGGTGACCCCAATGCATCAATAAAGGTGCTGGCGGCCCCAGGATTGAAGCGATGACGAATAACGTTGGCCCCGTAGCGAATGTAATGGTCGGGCGAGGGAATGTAGTCAAAGTCTAGTTTAGCCGCCCAGTCGTTAATGCCCGAGCGGTAGCGCGACTCGTACCGATTGCTTACCT
The DNA here is from genome assembly GCA_965217305.1 of Cyclobacteriaceae bacterium. Taxonomy (GTDB): domain Bacteria; phylum Bacteroidota; class Bacteroidia; order Cytophagales; family Cyclobacteriaceae; genus Tunicatimonas. The sequence continues at coordinate 922,245 of CBDCHN010000010.1, read as the reverse complement.
TTTGCTCGTCGTTTACGCTTTCAAAAAGAAAATCGCTACTAATATCGAACCGATACCGACTGTAGGTCAGCGTCAGGTTGCCGAACAGCTTATTGTTGAATACGTGGTTCCAGCGCAGGGCCGAGGTGACGTTCCCCCACTCAAGACCTACTTCAAAACTATCTTCCAGTTCGAACCCTTCCTCTATATACTCATCCTCAGAGCGGGCAAAAAAACGATCGTTGCCCAGGTAGGCACTTAGATACAAGCGATTCCGGTTTGAGAAGCGGTGGTTTATTTTGGCGTTTAAGTCGTAGAAATAATATCCGCCGGTGCCCAGTCCGTCGCTAGAAGCGCGAACTATCGGACGGGTAAGCAAATCAATCCAGGTGCGCCGCCCCGACACGATGAACGAGGTTTTGTCCTTAATGATCGGCCCCTCCAGCGTGAGTTTACCGGCCACCAGCCCCAGCGAGCCCTCGCCGTGAAACTCCTTCATGTTGCCTTCCTTCATGCTGATGTCGATTACCGAAGAGAGCCGTCCGCCGTAGCGCGCGGGGAAGCCACCTTTAATTAAATTCACGCTGTTGATGGCATCGGCGTTGAACACCGAAAAGAAGCCGAATAGGTGCGAGGCGTTGTAGACCGGCACGCCGTCGAGCAGGATGAGGTTCTGGTCGGGTCCGCCGCCACGCACGTAGATGCCGCTGGTGCCCTCGTTGCCCGACTGCACCCCCGGCAGCAATTGCAGCGTCTTGAGCACGTCTACCTCTCCCAAAAACGCGGGCATCGATTTGATCTGCTCGATGGGCACCGACACGGCACTCATCTGCGTTACCTCCTGAATCTTGTCGGCCTCGGCGGCGGTGATCACCACCTCGTCGAGCAGGGCATTATCTTGCAAACCTACGTTAATAACCGTATCCTGCCGGAGCGCAATGCGTATCACCTGCGGACCGTAACCCACGTAGGAGTAGATGAGCGTGACGCTATCGCTGCCGGACGTATCTACGCCGGGGAGTGTGAGGCTGTAAAAACCGTAGGTGTTGCTGCTGGTGCCGCTCCCTGAGTTTTTCTCGAAGGCATTCGCCCCGATCATGCTTTCTCCGCTGGCGGCGTCTTTGATGTAGCCGCTGATTGTGTATTTTTGCGCCTGAATGGTGGAGTAGGGGAGTGCTCCCAAGCACAGGAGCCATAGCAGGTGTTTCATAAAGGATGAGTAGTCGGTTGTGTGCACTAAGGTAGACAAGAGCGAAGGCAACTTCCCTAAGAAAGTCTCCGCTCCTTTTCAATAAAATCAGAAGACACCTGCTTAAGACGGCACAATTTCAAAAACCGTGCTATTATACCCTAAACGGTACACCCCGGCATTAATTTTAGGCGTCCAGAGAGCAATTAGCGTTAGGCTCTCCGAGCAGCAGTAGCTATGCGACAAACACTATTATTGTTTTTAGGAATGAGTGGGGGCATTATAAGCGGATTTCCTGGCACTGCGCGAGCCCAGGCACCGGACGAACTGCGCCTCTTACTGCCCACCACCCGCGGCTGGAATGAAGGGCGCGAGGGCGAAATGCTGGAGTTTTTCTTGACTGTTGCCGGAGGAGCCGACGACTCCTACTCGTTTCAACTGGCTTCCGACAGCCTTCCCGGCATGCAACTAAGCGCCGCGGGCAACTTCACCTGGCAACCGAACCACGACGTGGTGGGTCCGGACGAAAAGCAAAGAACGGTTACCGCCCGCTTTGCGGTGCGCAGCGCCACCGGGCAAACCGCCACGCAGTCCGCTGATCTGACTATTTATAACCAAGCCCGAATTTCCGCTCCCCCCAATCAACCGCCCTTCTTCGTGAAGCAGCAAACCGACAACCAGTACCAACTGGCCCTGCCCCCCGGCTTTGCCGTGCCCGCCGGTCCGCACACCCTACCGGAGGGCATGCGGGCGTCGAGCGGGGGAGAACTGCGCTGGCGCCCCACCGATGAACAGTTCGAGCAACTTCAGCAGGCCCCGCTCCCGATTAGGGTGGCCATTCAAGACCAAAACTACGGCGACGGGTTAATCGCCTCGGTGGACGTGCTACCGGCCGCCCCGGCCAAGGAAGAAGCTCCCCGGGCCTCGGACCCCGACAATGCGGTGCGCCTGCAGTTTCCGCGCCGCCGCGGCTGGAACGTGGTGCGCGAGGGCGAAGCGCTGAATATCAAACTGTCGGCCACCGGCGGACTGGACCAGCGCTACTCCTACCGGGTGCTCAACGGCGAGGCGGTGGGCCTGAGCTACGACACCCTGGGCAACGTGTACTGGAAACCGTCGTACGAGGTGGTGGATCGCCTGGAAGAAACTAAGAAAATCCCCTTGATCTTCGAGGTGCGCAACCAAAGCGGACAGCGCGACCGGCAGCAGCTGAGTTTGCAAGTGGACCACACCAACCGCCCCCCCGAGATCAGCGACCTGAAAAAGTTCTACGTGCAGTACGGCACCGAAAATACCTACCAACTGGGCAACAACGACGCCATCACCGACCCCGACGAAGATCCCATTGTCTTTAAACCCCTCGTCAGCCAGATGCCGCAGGGCATGACGCTCACCGCCCAGGGCGAACTGTCGTGGCAACCCTCGCTCACGCAGTATTCCCGCCTGCGGCGCGAACCCATTGACCTGGAGTTTGTGGTGGAAGACCAACCCTACGAAGCCCAGCAGACCGGCAAGCTGCGCATCGAGGCCACCCAGCAGGATTTGCCGCCCAACATATCGGTGGTGCCCAACCAGGACCACTTTTACATTCGGGAAGACGAGTCGCTCAACCTAAAGTTCTACCTGTCCGACCCCAACGGCGACGAAGACATTGTGGGCTTCGACTTCGTGTCGGACCAGCGCATTCCGCGCAGCGCGCTGCTGCGTAACGAGCCCACGCAGTGGGAGTTTGTGTGGCAACCCGGCTACGACTTTTTCGTGGAACCCGGCGACACCGGCACCTACCAGATCACGTTCTTCGTGATGGACCGCACCAACCAGCGGCAGGAGCGGCGGGTGACGGTGACGGTGCAGGACGCCGAAAACCTGGTGGAGAAGGACCAACTGTTGTACCGGCAGTACCGCACCGGCCTGATGCGCATCTGGGATCTGATGACGCAACTCAAAGAAAAGGAAAAAGAACTAAGTCGCAATTACCGCCGGGCGCGGCGCGGCAAAAAGCACCGGGTGCTCACCACCGCCTCCATCGGAGCCGTCACCGGCCTGTCGCCCGTGGTGCTTAGCAACGACGTGACGGGGCAGCGGTACGTGTCGGGCGTGGGCGGCACGGCTTCCATGACGCTGGGCAGCCTGGAGGCGGGTAAGGTGATTGGCAAAGACCCCAGCAGCATCTACGAAAAGCTAAGCTACATCAACCAGAAACTGAACGAACTGCAAACCCAGGGCAACGTGTTCGCCGGGAAGTACGCCCTGTCGGCCAGCCGCCGGAGCGCCGAGTTTGCCGAAGACCTCAAAAAACTAATTCTGTTGCTGAAGATTGAGAAGGTGACCGAACTGGAGCTGGATGCCAGTTGGAAGAACCCGAAAAAAGCCAGCGACAAAAACATTCAGGACACCTTTCGGGATTTCAATCCGGACCCCGACCAATCGACCCAGATCAATGAGTAACCAGAAACCTTCGTTGCCCAAGGGCACCCGCGACTTTGGTCCCGAGGTGATGAGCAAGCGCACCTATTTATTAGACACAATTAAGGAAGTGTTCCAAAGGTTCGGCTTCCAACCCCTGGAGACGCCCACCATGGAAAACCTGTCGGTACTTACCGGCAAGTACGGCGACGAGGGCGACCAGTTGTTGTTTAAGGTGTTGGATACCGGGGATTTTTTATCCGGTACCACTGAGGAAGATTATCGGGCGGGGGCCCGCGGTCTGTTGCCTAAAATTGCGGAAAAGGGCCTGCGCTATGATCTCACGGTGCCCTTCGCCCGCTACGTGGCGATGAACCAGCACGATATCACCTTTCCCTTCCGTCGCTACCAAGTGCAGCCGGTGTGGCGGGCCGACCGGCCGCAGCGGGGCCGCTACCGCGAGTTCTACCAGTGCGATGCCGACGTGGTGGGCACCGACTCCCTGCTCTGCGAAGCCGAAATTATTCTGATGCTGGAAGAAGTGTTCGCCCAACTCAAACTCACCGACCTGCCTACCGGACAGGCAGGCTACACCATCAAGATTAACGACCGTCGGCTGCTGCACGGCCTGGTAGAGGTACTAGGCGTGCCGGACAAAGAAACCGATTTGCTGGTCGCCATCGACAAGCTCGACAAAATCGGCGAAGAGAAGGTGCTGGACGAACTGCGCGACCGCGGTTTCAGCGATCAGGCCATCGAGCAACTGAAACCTGTATTTGGCCTGACTGGCACCAATGACGAGCAACTCACCACCGTGGCCAAACTACTTAGCGACTCAACCGTTGGGCAGGAGGGCATTGCTGCGCTGCGCGAGGTGATGGAGACCGCCCGCGCGCTGGGCTCGTCGCTTGAGCACCTGTCGTTCGATCTCACGCTGGCGCGGGGCTTGTCCTACTACACCGGGGCCATCTTCGAGGTGAAGTCCAACCAGGGCTCGCTTCGCAGCAGCATCAGCGGGGGCGGACGCTACGACAACCTCACCGGTGGTTTCGGCTTGCCTGGCGTGTCGGGCGTGGGCATCTCCTTTGGCGTGGATCGCATCTACGACGTGCTGGATGAGCTAGGGCTGTTTCCCGAAGCGAGTCACGTGAGCACCCAGGTGCTGTTTGTGAACTTTGATCGGGATTTGGAGCGACAGGTGCTGCCGTTGCTGTCGCAGGTGCGGCGGGCAGGTATTGCGGCTGAGTTGTATCCCGAACCGGTGAAGATGAAAAAGCAGTTTGCTTACGCCGACAAGAAGGGCATTCCCTACACCGTGGTGGTGGGCACCGACGAACTGGCGAAAGGGGCGTACGGACTGAAAAACCTGCGCACCGGTGAGCAGGAAGCACTGTCGCTGGGGGCGATTATTGAGCAGTTGAAGCAATAATGGCGCTCATCGACGGTTTATCTCATAAATCCTCTGATCTAGCCTTGCCAGTTTTTCCGTCCGCCCACATTCTGCTTTTCTCTTGTTTGCTACTCATGGTAGTAGGTGAAAGAGTCCGTGCCCAGGAATATCCGAGTGAGCAGGGCCGCTTCACCGTCAACCAGATTCGGGGTTGCGCTCCGCTTAACGTGGAGATTCTCAGCGAGAATCCTCCGCCCGGAAATACGAGCAACTCTATTTATGTCTTTGACTATAACAGCAATGATGAACGAACAAATCTTAACCCCGATCAAGACTACCAAGACACCACTTATGCTATTGCGGGCACCTATAAGATTCTCCAAGTTTTAGGCAGTGCACTTGACTCAATAACCATTGAAGTGCTCGAGCCGCGGCCGCCGCAGTTTCGGGTCTACACCTGCATCAACAACAGCATCTTGGTGGAGCGCACCGACAGCTACTACGACCGTCTTCAAATTGACTTCGGCAACGGCATCGCGATGGATATGACCGATGGCCCGATCATCTATCCCTACGGCACGCCCGGCACCTACACCCTGACCGTCCGCGGACTGTTCGACGACGCCGATTCGCAGTCCTGCGCCGTGGGCGACACCACCATCACCACCATCAACACGCTAACCACGGCCCGCCTCGACGCCGTAACGGTAGAAAACGCGAACACCGTCCGGGTTGACTACCAACTGCCCAACCCTGAGGTATCGTATCGTCTGGAAGTGGCCGAAGCGGGCACCGACGACTTCACGCTGGCTCGGTATAACCTGAACGATCCGGAAGGACTTCAAATAAGTAACCCGGCCCTTCGTTTCGCCGAGCAGTCCTACTGCTTCCGAATCGTAGCCGTGAACCGCTGCGACGAAGCGTTGAATCTGACTTCCAATGTGATCTGTAGCATCGCGTTGCGGGGAGAAGCGCAAGACCGGCAAAACCAGCTTACCTGGCAAAATCCCGACTTTTCGGAGTATCAGGTGCGGCGCGACGGGGAAGTGCTGAGCGCCACTTCGAATAGAGAATTTTCGGATACTGAAGTTGTTTGTCGGCAAAGTTATGAATACCGAATACGCGCCGAAAATGCTAACGGCAGCAGCACGTCGGCTCCCCTTACCCTCACGGCCATCAGCGAAGTGGTTTCTCCGGCTCCTGACTCGGTGGCGGTGCAACCGGCGGGAACGCAACTTCAACTCACGTGGCGATTGCCCCCGGGAATAAATGATTACTACGTATACCGGTCGGTAAACGGACAAGACACCCTGCGGTACGATTCGGTTCGGGTTGAGGACCTCAATCGATCGGCTTACTCGGATCCGAGCGTAGCGGTTGGCGAAACGTATTGCTACCAGCTAACGTACGTAGACGACTGCGGCAACGAATCGGCGCGCAGCGAACCAGTATGCGGTAGCATCCCTACCCGGGGCGAGGTGCATTTTCCGAACGCCTTCACCCCCAACGGCGACGGTCGCAACGACGTGTTCGTCTACACTGCCCGCCTGATCGAGCGCGTCGAGCTGCGCATCTACAACCGCTGGGGCGAACTGCTCTTCCAAACCACCACGCTGGAAGAAGGCTGGGACGGCAGCTACCGGGGAGCAACGGCCCCGCAGGGCACCTACCTGTATCGCGCCGACGTGACGGACCAACTCGGCAATCAGTTCATCCGGCAAGGACGCCTCGTGCTTTTGCGTCCTTAGGCAGCATCGGTAGGCACGCTCAACTCTCGGGCGCGTTTGCAACGCGTTCTGTTATTTACTCAATCTTCAAGCGGCCTAACATTTCTGTCTAAACTAGAGTTAACCTCTGACGGACCCGAACGGGTTAATTTTACGGTTTCGTAATCCACTTAAACAACACGGCTATGTTTGATATGAGCAAAATGATGGAGAAGGTGAAAGAGGTGCAGGAAAAAATGAAAGCCGCCCAAGAGAACCTCGCCAATGTTACCGCCACCGGCGAGTCGGGGGCGGGCATGGTGAAGGCCGTGGTCAATGGCAAAAAGCAGGTAATCGATCTGGAAATTGATGCGGACTTGCTGAAGCCCGAAGACAAGGAGATGGCGCAGGATCTGGTTATTGCCGCCGTGAACAAAGCGTTGGAAGCCGTGGATGCGCAGGTGAAGGAAGAGATGAAAAAGTCAACCAGCGGCGTGTTGCCCGATATCCCCGGATTCGATCTGGGTAACTTTGCCGGATGAGTTTAGCCGCCGTTATCATTCTTAACTACAACGGAGCCCATTTTTTAGAAAAATTTTTGCCCTCGGTGGTCGCCCACAGTGCGGGACACCGGCTGCTTGTGGCCGACAACGCCTCCACCGACCGCTCGCTCGCCTTTTTAGCGGACGTTTATCCCCAGATAGAAGTAGTTTCTTTCGATCAGAATCACGGCTTCGCCCAGGGCTACAACCTGGCGCTGCGCGATGTTGACAATCCCTACAGCGTTCTGCTCAACTCCGACGTGGAGGTCACCGCCGGGTGGATCGAGCCCGTGCTAGAGATGATGGAGCGCGACCCCCGCGTGGTGGCGGCCCAGCCCAAGGTGCGTTCCTACCATCAACCTGATTACTTTGAGCACGCGGGAGCCGCCGGGGGGTACATTGACCGTCTGGGTTATCCTTTCTGTCGCGGGAGAATCTTCGATCGGGTGGAGCTTGACACGGGACAATACGACGACTCCGTGCCCGTATTCTGGGCTTCGGGAGCCTGTTTCTTCGTGCGCACCGAGGTTTTTCGTCAACTGGGCGGATTTGACCCCTTGTTTCACGCCCATATGGAGGAGATTGATTTGTGCTGGCGTATGCAGGCCGCCCATTACAAAGTGCGTTACCAGCCCCAAAGCGTAGTGTATCACGTGGGAGGGGGCACCATGCCCGCTACCAACCCGCATAAGACCTACCTTAACTTTAGAAACAGCACCGGCATGCTGTACAAGAACACGCCGCGTGAGCAGCTCTGGCGAAGGGTGCTGCTAAAACTAGGTCTCGACACAGTGGCGGCTACGCGCTTTTTACTGCAGGGAAAGGGGCCGGACGCCCAGGCGGTGTTGCGCGCGATGCTTGATTTTTTGCGGCATCGCAACGACTGGAAGGACCGTCGAAATCGGGTTTCGCAGAAACTGGGTAGCGCCCCGGTGATGATGGCCCACTTGCTGGTCGTTGCGCGCTACTTAAAGAAAAAAAAATCTTTTTCCGAACTGAGTTTTGCTCCGAAAGGCTAATAATACCACAGCGGATTTCTGCTTTTTCGGAGGTGTTGCCGAAAATTCATCCAGAAAGCGATACCCAAGTAGACCAAAATAGGGGAGCCAAACGTGAGAAAAGACGCGTAGATAAAATAAAGTCGAATGGTAGCCGTAGGAATTTCCATCGTTTTACCAATCTTAGTACACACGCCAAAGGCTTGTTTCTCGAAAAAATACTGAATTTTCTTCATGCTTTGCCAAATTTATTGAAAACAATGAACAGCATGCTGCGGTTCAGTCAAGGATGAATTTAACAATTATTTCCACATAATTGTAATATTGATTTTAAGATTATAATTTCGCAACACCAACTAAACTTATAAACTCAAGTTATGAATCAAGTCAGAAAAATACTGTTTACCGCGATCATTCTGGGAGCCTTTGCCTTCTCCGGGTGTAACTCTTTGAAGAAGATGGTGAAGCTGGCCAAAGATCAGCAGCTAACCGTTGAGCCATCGCCGTTGGAGCTTCAGGGGGACAGCGTAAGCTTCAATATGAGCGCCCAGCTTCCGGTGAAGATGCTCAAGAAAGGCAAAGTTTACACCGTAAACACCTTTTATCAGTACGGTGACGAGCGTACCGATGTCGGCAGCATCGAGTTCCGTGCCGAAGATTTTCCTAACGGGGCCGAACAACAACCTACCGAAAGCCGCAACATGGCCTTTGCCTATACGGGCGAAGCCATGGACAACGGCACCCTGATGGTGCAAGGCGTGGCTTCCGATCCCAAAAAGGATAAGCAAGCCGAAACTCCTGACATGGAAGTGGCCAAGGGGTTAATCACCACCCAGAATATGGTGGCTTCTCCTACGTTTGTTGTTTATTCAGACCACGGGTACAACAACCAGGAAGAACTACTTCCCAATAACGTGAGCTTCTTCTTCCCGCAGGGTAGCTCGGTGTTGCGTACCTCAGAAGTGCGTAGTGACCGCGGTAACCGCTTCCAGAACTTTATCGCTGAGAAGAACGTGACCCGTTCGGTTACCATCACCGGAACGCACTCTCCCGAGGGTTCGGAGCGCGTGAACGAGAACTTATCCGAAGATCGCGCCAAGCGCATCGAAGAGTATTATCAGCAGCAGATGGATCGTTACGACTACAAAGGTGCGGCTGATTCTATCAATTTTATCCTGAAACCAGTAGTAGAAAACTGGGGTCCCTTCCGCGATTCACTGGAAGATTATACGGGGATTTCGGAAAGCGAAAAGCAGGCTTACTTTGACGTTATTGATGGTTCGGGCAACTTTGAGGAAAAAGAGGATCAGTTGCACCAGTTGCCTACTTATCGTCAGGTGTTCCAGGATGTATATCCCAATCTGCGATTGGCCGAAACCGAAGTGCTCACCGTGAAAGATAAAAAACCCGACGGACTGATCGCTACACTGGCTAAATTGCTGTCTAACGACCAGGTGTCTGCCGATACGCTATCCAACGAAGAACTGCTGTACGGCGGCACCCTAACGCCTAGCCTGGAAGAGCGCGAGAAGATCTACATGGCCGCTACCAAGAAGGAAGATAGCTACGCATCGCACAACAACCTTGGTGCCGTTTATCTGGCTCAGGCCATTGAAGCGGGTGAGAGCGGACAGTCTGATCTGCTGGAAAAAGCCGTAGCTCAGTTTGAGTTAGCCGCGCAGCGCGAAAACAACGCCGAAGCGCACGCCAACTTGGCCACCGTTTACATGATGCAGGGCAACAAGCAGAAGGCTGAAGAAGAAATCGCCGAAGCCACCGGTATGCAACCCTCTATGCCCGAGGCGTCCGCTGGCATCAGCGGCATCCAGGGTGCGATTGCGATTGCCCGCGGAAAGTACGACCAAGCGGTGTCAGCACTTTCCAACGCGAATGAATCTGCTTCCAATCTGTTTAACCTTGGGTTGGCCCAGGTGCTCACCGGCAACTACGAGAGTGCCATCACTAGCTTTGAAGAGTCTCTCGGACTGGACTCAGAGTACAGCAAAGCCAACTACGGCATTGCGATTGCTAACGCTTATCTGAAGAACGAACAAGGAATATTTGATGCGCTGACAAAAGCAGTAGCTGGCGACGGTGACCTGCGCGAAACGGCTCTCAACGATTTGGTATTCTCAGATTACCAAGGGGTGCAAGGATTTACTGATGCTCTCAAGTAGATCTTCTTTCGTATCAAACTTAAAGCCTTCCCGAACCGGAGGGCTTTTTTTGTGTTATCCTTTTGTTACTCCGTAGGCACTGCCTACTTTTGAAATCCACTACACCATCCATTACATGAGAGAAATTCAGTTTAGAGAAGCGTTAGGCGAGGCAATGTCCGAGGAGATGCGTCGCGATGAGAAAGTGTTTCTGATGGGCGAAGAGGTCGCCGAATACAACGGAGCCTACAAAGTGAGCCAGAGCATGCTGGATGAGTTTGGGGCCAAACGTGTGATCGATACTCCGATCACCGAGCTAGGGTTCACTGGTATCGGCATCGGGGCGGCCATGAACGGGTTGCGACCCATTATTGAGTTCATGACCTTTAACTTTTCGCTGGTGGCTATTGACCAGATCATCAACGGTGCCGCCAAGATGATGTCCATGTCCGGCGGTCAGTTTCCGGTGCCCATCGTGTTTCGAGGACCCACCGGCAACGCCGGTCAACTAAGCTCTCAGCACTCCCAAAATTTCGACAGTTGGTACGCCAACACGCCCGGCCTCAAGGTGGTGGTGCCCAGCAACCCAAAAGACGCAAAAGGACTGCTCAAAACCTCGGTGCGCGACGACGATCCGGTGATCTTTATGGAGTCGGAACTGATGTACGGTGACAAGGGTGAGGTGCCCGAGGATGATGATTTCCTGATTCCTATTGGCAAAGCCGACGTGGTGCGCGAGGGGAGCGATATCACTATTGTCTCCTTCGGAAAAATGATGAAAGTAGCCAATGAAGCTGCCCAGGAGTTAGCCAAGGACGATATTGCGGCCGAGGTGATCGACCTGCGCACCATCCGCCCCATTGACTACGAAGCGGTGGTCAACTCGGTGAAGAAAACAAATCGTTTGGTAGTGGTGGAAGAAGCTTGGCCATTGGGAGCTATCTCTAGCGAAATCACCTATCATATTCAGCGCCACGCCTTTGATTACCTGGATGCTCCCATTCGTCGCATCAACAACTGGGACGTGCCCTTGCCCTATGCACCCACACTGATCGAACCCGTGCTGCCCAACGTGCAAAAGACCCTGGAAGCCTGCAAAGACGTGCTGTATATATAAAAACCGTACAGACGCGATTGTATAGACGCGATGCATCGCGTCTGTACTGCTTGCTATCCAAAGGGATTCATGCCCGCCATGCTGCGCTTGCCGCTCACCTTATTCATCACCTTCATCATCTTGCGCATATCCTCGAACTGCTTGAGCAGACTGTTCACCTCCTGCACCGTGGTGCCGCTGCCCTTGGCGATGCGCTTTTTCCGGCTCCCGTTCAAAATGCCCGGACTGGCCCGCTCTTCCAGCGTCATCGACCGAATGATAGCCTCGATGGGCTTGAACGAATCGTCGTCGATGTCAACGTCACGTAGAGCCTTGCTCATGCCCGGAATCATGGCTACCAAATCCTTCACGTTGCCCATCTTCTTAATCTGCTGAAGCTGCGACAAGAAGTCGTTGAAATCAAACTGGTTCTTGCGAATTTTGCGGTTCAGTCGCTCCGCTTCTTCTTCGTCGAATACCTGCTGGGCTTTCTCTACCAGGGTGGTTACGTCGCCCATGTCCAGAATGCGGCGGGCCATGCGGTCGGGATAGAAAGCGTCAATGGCGTCCATCTTCTCACCGTTGCTCACAAACTTGATAGGTTTATTCACTACGGTCTTGATCGACAGGGCGGCCCCGCCCCGGGTGTCACCGTCGAGTTTGGTAAGCACTACTCCGTCGAAGTTGAGCCGCTCGTCGAAGGTTTTGGCCGTATTCACCGCATCCTGCCCCGTCATGGCATCCACCACGAATAAGGTCTCCGAAGGATTCAAAGCTTGCTTGAGCGCGGCGATCTCGTTCATCATGGCTTCGTCGATGGCCAAGCGCCCCGCCGTATCCACAATCACGATCTTCTTGTTGTTTTGCTTGGCGTGCTGCACCGCCCGGCGCGCAATGACAACGGCGTCTTTGTTTTCCGGTTCGGCATATACCTCTACGCCCACCTGTTCACCCAGCACCTTGAGCTGATCAATGGCGGCCGGCCGGTAAATATCGCAGGCGGTAAGCAGCACGTTGCGGTTCTGTTTTTTTAGGTAATTGGCAAACTTGCCCGAGAAGGTGGTCTTTCCCGAACCTTGCAAGCCGGCGATGAGCACCACCGCGGGGTCGCCCGTGAGGTTGGGACCCACCCGTTCGCCGCCCATCAGTTCGGCCAGTTCCTCTTCCACAATTTTGGTGAGCAACTGACCGGGCGACACGGCGATGAGCACCTTCTCACCCATTGCCTTCTCACGGATCGTATCGGTGACGTCTTTGGCAACCTTGTAATTAACGTCGGCATCGATGAGGGCACGACGAATTTCTTTAACGGTGGTGGCTACGTTCACCTCCGTGATGGCTCCTTGCCCCTTGAGCGTCTTGAAAGCTTGGTCGAGCCGGGTACTTAATGAATCAAACATATCATTACTAGAAATTAGAGAAACAATACTCGGATTATCTTCCCAAAAAGTATTCTTTCAGCCCATTGTAGACCGAGAAAAGATAGGAAGAGCGTGAACGCAAAGGTAATAAATTAATCGGGAGGATGAGAAAGGGGCGAGGATGACGATCATGAGAAAAAGGCGTGAATTTGAACGTACCTCACTGGATTTTACTCGGATGTATGTTTCTCACAATTTTGCGTGGGTGGTTCTTATAAGTATTACTATATTTAGTATGAAAATAAACGTATAAAATTGTAATTGCTATGGATTTACGAGAACTGCTGTTAGGGGGCAAGAAGAAACGTGCTAAAGCACACTTGGGCAACCTGATGAAAATTGCCGAATCAGACGGAAGCATTGATCCGATTGAAGTAAACTACTTACTCTCGCTGGCCGGACGGTTCAACGTCACGGAGGCCGAACTCAAACGAATCCAGGACCACCCGGACGGGGTACGCTACAACCCGCCCACCAACGATCGCGAACGCTTCGATCAGTTGCGTCAGCTGGTGAGTATGATGCTGATCGACGGCGAGATTCACGATCAGGAGATGTCGGTGTGCAAGGCCTACGCCGAGCGATTAGAGCTTCGATCAGAGTTTGTAGATGATTTTGTTCGGGTGATTGGCGATTCGGTAGACCAGGAGGTGCCTAGCGACATCATCATTGCTAAGCTTCTGACAGTGGCCCAGGAACGGGAGGCTGCACGAATGGGTGAGCCCGTTAATTCTCACTAAAGACAACAAATACTAGTACAAGCAAGGCGGACCCGAATACGGTCCGCTTTTTTTGTGTCAACGAACCAAACCCGCGGGTTTTTGTTTATTTATTCATACGTTTGCGTGAATCTACGAAGAACCCGCTACCATTTTGAAATTTAGTGATTTTCACCTGCATTCCGAGCTAATTAGCGGCTTGGAAGCCATGGGTTTTGAAGAACCCACCCCCATTCAAGAACAAGCCATTCCCCCGGTGATGGAGGGCAAAGACCTCATCGGTTGCGCCCAGACCGGCACCGGAAAAACTGCGGCTTACCTGCTGCCCATGTTGCATCACCTGATTGAAGGGGGAGCGCACGGCATTCAGACGATCATTATCGCGCCTACCCGCGAGCTGGCAGTGCAAATTGACCAGCAGCTGGAAGGTTTTCTCTACTTCACTTCGTTAAGCTCCATCACCATCTACGGTGGAAAAGACGGTGCCGCTTTCGACGTGCAGAAGAACGCCCTGAAGCGAGGCACCGACATTATTATTGCCACTCCCGGCAAGCTGATTTCGCACCTCAACCTGGGGTACGTGAACACCAGCGGACTTAAGTATTTAATCCTCGACGAAGCCGATCGGATGCTGGATATGGGATTTTACGAAGACATTATTCGTATCGCCTCGTTTTTGCCCGAAAAGCGCCACACGCTGATGTTTTCGGCCACCATGCCTCCCAAGATTCGGCAGCTCAGTAAAACGCTGTTGCAAGACCCGGAGGAGATCAACATTGCCCTTTCCACCCCCGCCGAGAACATTCTTCAGGTGGTTTTCCACGTCTATGGCAATCAGAAACTGCCGCTCATCGAGCACTTGCTCAAGGCCAAACGGGTGAACAGTCTGATCGTGTTCTGCTCCCGAAAAACAACGGTGAAGGAAGTAGGCAAAATCCTCAATAAGCTCGACTACAACGTGGCAGCGATCCACTCCGATCTGGAACAAGAAGAGCGCGAAGAAGTGCTACGGCAGTTCAAGAGCAAGCAGTTGCAGATTCTGGTAGCAACCGACATTTTGTCGCGGGGCATCGACGTGGAAGGCATCGAACTGGTGGTGAACTACGATTTGCCAAACGATCCCGAGGATTACGTACACCGGATTGGACGCACCGCCCGGGCCGACGCTTCGGGAGCAGCCTTCACGTTTGTGGAGCCTCAGGACCAGTATTCGTATTCCCGAATCGTTAATCTGATTGGCGACGAGAACATCACCATAGCTAAGCTACCGGAGTATTTAGGTGAAGCGCCTGCTTATGACCCTGGGAAGAAATCCAGCAACGGAGGACGCTTTAAAGGCAAAGGCGGCGGCGGGAAGAAAAAATTTTCCAAGAAGCGAGCACGTTAGAATATAGATTACCCTTCCCCCGTAAACACCGTGCCGATGGAAGCAACAATCTCTTTCTTTGAGAACATCTCTTCACCCTTTCGGGCATCGCTGCTCATGGGCGGCATTGTTTTCTTCTGGATACTGGAGGGCATTCTTCCCCTTTTTGCTTTTCAGTACCGAAAGGTGCGCCACGCCGGGATGAACCTTTTCTTTACCCTCACCACGGCTATTGTTGGCTTCGGACTGGCCGGAGTGCTCTTATGGGCTTCCGATTTTACCTCCTCTCGGCAAATCGGATTGTTATATTTGGTGGAGCTGCCACTCTGGGCGCAGGTAATTGTAGGGATTTTACTCCTGGATTTAATCGGAGCCTACTTGGTGCACTGGGTGGAACACCGGGTGACCTGGATGTGGAAATTTCACGTGGTGCACCATTGCGACCCGCACGTAGATGTGACCACCGGCCTGCGCCACCATCCGGGAGAGACCATTTTCCGCGTAGGATTCACCATTCTGGCGGTACTGATCATTGGCGCTCCCATTGGGGTGGTGATGTTGTACCAGAGCCTTTCGGTGCTCTTTGCGCACCTTACGCACGCCAATATAAATTTGCCCCGCCGCGTCGACCGAGGGCTTTCGTGGGTGCTGGTGACCCCCGGGATGCACAAGGTGCATCATCACTTTCAGCAGCCCCTTACCGACACCAACTACGGCAACATCTTCTCGATTTGGGACCGCCTCTTTGGCACCTTTGCTTACGTGTCGGACACCCGATCACTTACCTACGGCATCGACACGCACATGAAAGTCGAAGAAAATGATCGCCTGGGTAACTTGTTAGCTATTCCTTTTCAGAAACATCGGAAGCCAATTACCGACCATCAAGAAAAGGTGCAAGCTATCGTACAATGGTGACGCTGCCCGTCTGCTGCCCCGCTTCGTCGCCACAGTCAATGAGATAAAAATACACTCCCGCCGGAATAAATTGACCGTTATGAGTACCGTCCCACGGATTGTCGTTGGTATAGTTTTCTTGCTTAAAAACCCCAACGCCCTGCCGGTTAAACAAGGTCAGGCGGCAGTCGGGATACAGCTCCATTTTATCGATGTGCCAGGTGTCGTTTTGCCCGTCAGCATTGGGGCTGAAAATCTTGTCTGGCACCACGTCCAGCGAGCGGTCTACGTAGACGATGTATTCGGCGGTGACAGAACAGCCTTCGTTGTTGGTCACTTCGCAGGTGTAGGTGGTGGTTACCAACGGGCGGGCAATCGGATTGGCGATCGTGGTATCGCTTAGGCCCTGAGCGGGACGCCACAAGTACGAATCTCCTCCCGAAACCTGCAACTGTAGGGTGTCTCCTAGGTCCACGCGCTCAGCGCTGGCTTCGATCACCGGCTCGGGGTTGGGCACGTCCTGCACTTCTATTTCCTTAGTGAGCGTACAGCCGTCGCTGGTAGTTACCGTGAGCGCGTACACCCCGGCCTGCGAAGCGGTGATGCGGGGCGTGGTTTCGCCGTTGTTCCAGGTGTAGGTGGCAAAGCCCTCACTGCCCACCAGCGTGACCATTTCGCCGGGACACAAATTGGCTTTCCCCTCGGGAGCCAAGGTGAACACCGGCGAGGGAAATACGGTAATGGCCTGCTCACGACGACTCGTTGCCTGGTTGGCATCCGAAAGTACCTCCACCGCTACCGTGAAACTTCCGGCCTCTGGGTAAACGTAGTTCACCAAATTGCCTTCCCGGGCGCCGCCGTCGCCGAAGGTCCAGCGGTAGCGGATTGCCACACCGTTGAGCGAATCGGGCAACATCCGGTAATTCTCTTCCTGGTTCTGACACACGGTGGCCGGAATCTCAGGCTGACCGTCCGCCACCACGAAGGGCGGGCTTTCTCGCACGCAGCTTAAACCGTTGGTGATGGTGACTACGTACGAACCGGCTTCGCTTACGATGAGCGCGTTGGTGGTGGCCCCGGCAACCACTTGCCCGTCCTTGAACCAGGCGTAGGCATGATTTTCGGTGACCGGAATGGACAAGGTGACGCTCGTTTGTTCGTTGAGCAGCACCGGGGGCTGGTTGGCGCTGATCTGAATGGCCGGAGGCTCGCTTACCTGAATGGTGGTGGTGGCTTCGTCGCTGATACAGCCTCCCTCTTCGGCACTGGCCTGCACGTAAACCGAGTAGGCATCGGCCTGGGCGGCGGTGATGTTCTCAATGGTGAGCACGTTGGTGCTGGCATTGGGGATCACGTTGCCCTGGGGGTCGGTCCAGATAAATTCAGCATTAATATTTTCCGCTTCAATCACCACGGTTTCGCCGAAGCAGTAGGGAGTGGCCGGGTTGGGATTGATGATCACCGGTCGGTCGGGCACGAAGCCGTCGGGACGCACCACCTTCACGACGTTGGATACCCGGCGGGGGCAGACCACTCCGTTATGAATCGAAGAAACCCCTACGCGATAGTGCTTTTCCAGCCCCGTAGTGTAGGCATCATCAGTAGCTCCGGTAACCGGTAAGAAAGTAACTCCATCTTCCGATACTTCCCAATCGTAAGAGAGACCAATGCCCTTGGTGGCTTTAAGCTCAAACGGCAGCACGTCGCACACGCTTAGCCCATCTACCGGATCGAGCACCGGCTGGATGCAGTTGCGGTTGAGTTGAACGACTATTTTGTCGGTGTCAATGTCGGTGTAAACCAAATCCGGCTTCCCGTCACCGTTGAAGTCCGCTCCCCGGGCGGTACGCGTTCGCTCGGTAAGAATTTTCTCCGACTTATCGAAACGCAGGGTGCCGGGTGTGCTGTTGTTCAAGACAACTGATACTAACTTCGGAAAGCTATTTTCGTTGGCGATAACGACGTCCGGCAGTCCGTTGCCGTCCATATCGGCCAGGTCAAGTCCTAGGTACAGCAGTTTGGGCCCTCCCGCGTTGAACTTAGCTTCGCGCGTGAACGCTACTCCGGCAGTATCGGCTACGTTGCGAAAGACGCCTACGTGACTTTCACTGCTCACCACCACATCGGTCTTTCCGTCACCGTCCATATCCCCTAGCTTAAGGTTTCTGATCTCGCTTGTCTCCAGGGTAATGGGAGCAGAGAAGCTAATCGTGCCCGATGCACTGGTATTGGCGAAGGCTAACACGGTCTGGCCGCCGTTGCTAGCCACCAAATCGGGCAAGTCATCACCATTCAAATCATCTACGTCTATTCCCGCCACTCCCACCGGGTTAATGCTGTGGTCGGTAAAGGGCAGCAGGGGTTGGGTCTGAAAGCTGATATTGCTAACGGTGCTGTTGTTTTGAAAAATAGAAACCCCGCCGTTGCCGTTCAGGTCAGCAACCACTATCTCCGGCTTGCCGTCGCCGTCCAGATCGCGGATGTCCATTCGTCCGCCCTGGGTCCCCTTGATAGCGTAGAAGACCGCGTCACTTTCGGATTCAAACTTGATGTCCTGTCCGGCAGTGCCGACGTTTTGGTAGACAACAATCCGGTTTTTGTTACTGCTTTGGTTAGAGAAAGTGAATACCAGATCGGGCATTCCGTCGCCGTTCAAGTCACCACAACGCACCCACCGGGTTTTGCCCGCTTTAATACTTGCAGGGTCGGGACGGATAAAATCTACCGCATCGATACTGGTCGAGCTGTTTTGTAGGATACCCGCTTTCTGCGTAGCGGTATGAGTAGTAACTATATCATTGCGGCCGTCTCGGTTAAAATCGCACACGCAGAAGTTGTAAAGCTCGTCGCCTTCCGTAATAAAAGTCTCCGGAGCCTCTAGCTGCGTTTTCTCGAACTCAAAACCATCGTAACTAAGCATAAAAACCTCGGGCGAGAAAGCCATCAAGCCGGTGGTGAGATTGATGACCGAGATGCTGCTGGTGGTGGCCCCGGCGGGGACGGCGGCCCGAATTTTGGTATCCTCTACCGTGATGGATTCTGAGGCGGCGGCACCAAAGAACACCGCGATCTGGCTGGCCGACGTGCCGAAGCCCGAGCCCCGGATGGTGATTACCTCGTTGACGGTGCCGTGCGACTGGCTGATGTCACGAATAAACGGAGTCTGGGCTTGGGCAGCGCTAACTGCTGAAAGCCATAGCAAGCATCCGAATAAAACCTTTTGGGCAGTATGGCAGGAATACTTCGTGGGGAGATGCGGCATGGAGACGGTTCGTTAATAAACGAAGAAAGGTAACGTCTCCGGGTAGCTTTAAGAAGGGAGGTTGGACCCTTAAAGCACAGGTGTAATATCTGTAACGGATAGGAATAGGAACGAAAAAACAAATGAACAAGGAACAGAGAACGCTGAAGTGAAAGATTATCACTTCATCATTCAAAATTCCTTGTTCATTATTCGCTGTTATAGCGGACGGGCATTTCACCCGGAAAAGATTACATCGTTTTACCCACCTTGGCGATCAAGTCGGCGGTGCGGGCCGAGTAACCGGCTTCGTTGTCATACCACGAGAGCACCTTCACCATGTTACCGTTCACGTTGGTGGACAGCGCGTCGAAGACAGACGAGTGGGGGTTGCCGATGATATCGGAAGAAACAATAGGGTCTTCGGTATACTCCAACACACCCTTCATGGGTCCTTCGGCCGCCTCTTTCATCGCTTTGTTTACTTCTTCAGCGCTCACTTCTCGTCCTAAGACGCAGGTAAGGTCGGTCATGGAGCCGGTGATGGTGGGCACGCGCACGGCATTGCCATCCAGCCGTCCCTTGAGCTCAGGAAGCACCAGGCCAACCGCTTTGGCAGCCCCGGTGGTGGTAGGCACGATATTGATCGCCGCGGCGCGGGCTCGGCGCAGGTCGCTGTGGGGAGCATCTTGCAACCGCTGGTCGGCGGTGTAGGCGTGGATGGTGGTGATAAACCCCTTCTGGATGCCACCGAAACTATCGTGCAGCACCTTGGCCACGGGAGCCAGGCAGTTGGTGGTGCACGAAGCGTTGGAAAGGATCTTTTCTTCGCCGGTTAGCGTATCGTCGTTCACGCCCAGCACCACCGTTTTGATGCCCCCCTTGGCCGGAGCAGAGATGATTACTTTTTTGGCTCCGGCGGTCAGGTGCTTGCCCGCCCCGGCTTCGTCGCGGAAGATGCCGGTAGACTCCAGCACGATGTCGACGCCCATGTCGCCCCAGGGAAGTTTCTCGGGATCGCGTTCGGAGAGCGCGGCGATTTTGGTGCCGTTGACAATGATGGATTCGCCTTCGACCGACACCTCGCCCGGGAAGCGGCCGTGGGCGGAGTCGTAGCGCAGCAGGTGGGCCAGGGTGTCGTTGTCGGTAAGGTCGTTGATGGCTACTACTTCAATATCTTCGTTTTTGAGGAGGTTTCGGAAGGTGAGTCGGCCAATTCTTCCAAAACCGTTGATGGCAACTTTCATAGTGATGCTTAGTTAGGGTGGATACTACTATTAGGTGAATAAACTAATTCGCGGGAAGTTGGGTTATGATTTTTCTCGCTTTGTCGGGGCGAAAGTAAAAAATTATGCAGAGAATTGAGCAGACGCTCCGAAATTGCTGCTTTTTTTTGGCAAAGTAGCGGGCGACTTTTATATTTGCACTCTGAAAATAACGGACCGGTAGCGTACGGCTGTCAGGTTTGGTTTTCATCGTCTGGTCCGTTCGTCTAGGGGTTAGGACGCCAGGTTTTCATCCTGGTAACAGGGGTTCGATTCCCCTACGGACTACGATTTATTTGTTTCTTCACTGTTCGCACCTTCCTGCCCTTCGGGGCAGGCTTTGGTTTCTAAAACCCGGTCCGTTCGTCTAGGGGTTAGGACGCCAGGTTTTCATCCTGGTAACAGGGGTTCGATTCCCCTACGGACTATTTTTTATCCCCTCTCTTTTGTTGGCTAGTTGCGAAAAGCAAGTCATATTCTTTTCGACCTTCTTTAGTAAGATAAGGCACCATTAAGCTGAATGCTACCTGAGCAAAGTGCGCCAGGTGATCCGTTGCATCTTTAGGATACAAAATCTCAGCGTGGGCTAGCCAAAAGTCCGATACGATATTAAAATGAGCGACTAAGTTAGCGTATTGTTGCTTATTGATATCGTTCCTAAGCGTACCGGATAACTTCAAATCCTTGATTACCTGCTCAAATTGCTGTTGACGTAGTTGGTAGAGTGCCTGGTAATGACTTCGAATACTAGAATACTGACGCATAATTTCCGTAAAATCCAGTAATAAAAAGCGATAGGCAGCGAACTGATCAAAAGTGTAGACCAATGCCCGATATATACTTGATAGCGTGGCAGGATTGCGTTGATGCTGGTCGAAAGCTTGATTTAGTTGCTCCACTAAATCAAGGTACAAGGCGTACAAAATGTCCTCTTTCGTGCGGAAATGATAGCGTAAGTTGCCGTCGCTAATTTCTATGCAGGCAGCGATCGTTTTAGCAGACACCTGGTTTACTCCGTGCTCATTTAGAAGCTCCAGCGCTGTTTTCAGTATCTTTTGACGCGTCTTCACATTTTTAGCTCTCAAGGGCTAGGATTATTACTTAACAGCGGTTAAATTAGCCCAACAGAGCTAAATGTACTAACTTTCATGGAGATTGCTATTTTAGGTGGAGGAATCGGAGGATTGTGTGCCGCCATTGGGTTACAGCGAGCTGGGCACCAAGTTCAGGTGTACGAAAGTGTTTCGGAGCTGAAAGCAGTCGGAGCCGGACTGGTGCTTTCGGTAAACGCAATGCGGGCACTGCGCCGGTTGGGCTTACATGAAGTGGTGCAATCAATAGGGTATGCGTTTGATAGCGTCACTATTCTGGATCAGCGGGGGGAGATAATTAACGAAACCAAGATGCAAAAAGTGGCTCAAGTTTACGGAGGGGGTAATTTCTCCGTCCACCGATCCGACCTGCAAGCGGTGTTACTTGATCAACTCCCGGAGGGGCTGTTACGTTTAGGGAAAAAGTGCGTAGACTTCACCCCGCACACGCAGATCACGCTACGGTTCGAGGATGGCAACCAAGCGACGGCCGATGCCCTCATTGCGTACGACGGCATCCACTCGGTGGTGCGAAAAAAACTACTACCACAAGTTGCCTTGCGTTACGCCGGTTATACCTGCTGGCGGGCGGTGGTTCCTTATCAATTTCGTCAATATCCTAAGCGTTTTTCCGAAACTTGGGGAACGAAGGGACGTTTCGGCATTGTGCCGTTAAAAGGCAACCACGTCTACTGGTTTGCCACCATGAGTGCCCCTCAGGATGACGCTAAAATGCGAAACTTTGGGGTGGCTGATCTACGGAGAAACTTTCAGCACTATCATGAGCCAGTAGTAGATATTTTAGAGCACACTACGGATGAGCAACTGCTCTGGAACGATATTTTGGATTTCAAACCTGTCAAGCATTATGCTTTTGGTAACGTAGTTCTGGCGGGGGATGCGGCTCACGCGATGACCCCCAACCTGGGACAAGGGGCAGGTATGGCTATTGAAGATGCAGCGGTGCTAACTTTCTGTTTGTCGGATAGTGCTACCGCTGAGGAGGCATTCCGACGCTTTGAGTCAATGCGTCAAAAGCGAGTGTCGTCGATCGTGACCGGAGCGTTTCAGCTAGGTAGAATAGCTCAATCAAATAGTCTGTTGTTGAGCAAACTACGCAATAAATTGTTCCGGATGATGCCTTCTTGGGTGGGAGAATGGCAGATGAAAGAACTTTACAACGTGCTACTGCAAAATTAGGCAACCACACTCGCCGCCAACAAATCAACGAGCAACTGTTTAGACATGGGCTTGCTGACGACCTTGGTTACTGAACCATACTGAAGCGCCTCCTGATGGTCGCTGTCACGTACCGAACTGGTCAGTATCATTATGGTGGTATCGCGGCCCGTGTTGCCGTATTGGGCTTCGTACGAACGAATAAAGTCGATGCCCCCCTGGTTGGGCATGATCAAATCCAGCAAAATATATTTTGGAAACGGCTGCCCCTGCGCGGCAAATTGCTCAAGTTGCTCCAGGGCCGAAGCGGCACTGCTGAAGGTGACAAAGGAATCGGCGTACTCGGTTTTTTCTACCAGCAAACGGTAGATCTCTATGGTGTCACCGTCATCATCGATCATCATTACCATTGTAGAACATTTTAAGCGCCGTGCCGTGAATGGATAGCCACCAATCTGTTGGTTTAACTATTTAAACCGCGAATGTGTTAGTCCCTTAGCCCTCAATTTAGTAAATGGCTTATCCGATACTCTCAAATTTGATCAATTATGGCCCAGCAAGCATTTAATCTGAAGAAGTGGATTGACGAACACCGCGACGTGCTCAAACCCCCGGTGGGTAATGCCCAGGTGTATCACGATACGACCGACTTCATTGTGATGGTGGTGGGAGGACCCAACGCCCGAAAAGACTTCCACTACAACGAAACCGAAGAGTTTTTTTACCAACTAGAGGGTGATATCACGCTAAAAATTCGACAGGGCGACCAGACGCAGGATGTAGTGATCAGCGAAGGAGACATTTTTTTGTGTCCGGCCAAAACTCCGCATAGTCCCCGCCGACCCGCTAATACCATTGGCTTGGTCATTGAGAAAAAGCGAAGCGAAGCGCACACCGACGGCCTGCTGTGGTTCTGCGAGAACTGCGACCACAAGCTGTACGAGGAGTATTTTCCGCTTGAAGACATCGTGGTGCAGCTAAAAAATGCCATTAACAAGTTTCACAACTCAGAAGAATTGCGCACCTGCAACAACTGTGGCACCGTGATGGACGTGCCTCAGTAGGTTAGACTACTGTTGGTTGAGTGACCAGTCGTAGTCGTAGTGCTTCACCTGATAACTGGTAGGGATTTTCTGGTCACGGTACCGGTTCACGTAGGCAATCAAAGAGGGCTGATCGCGGGTGAAATCACTCTGGTACCATTCGAATATTTTTGACAGCTCCACTTTTTTCTGGTCTCTTTTCACGCGGACAAAGCTGTTGCTGTTAAGGGCCTGTCGGGTTTTTTCGTTCAGTTGTCCGTCTAGTTGGTCGGCTTGATAAGCAAAATCGGCTAGGGGAGGGCAGCTCACCGCGGCGCACACCAGCACAAAGTGAATGCGCGGGTCTTGGTAGGGCTCCAGCAGCTTCTTTTTTTCCAGTTCGTTAAGCGTGAACTGCTCACCCGCCACGGTATGCTTTTTCTGATCGAAGAAACCCTTCACGTCCATGGGTGACTTCACGGGATAGTGCTCGGCAATCTGGTGAATGGTGATGATGTTGTAGGCATTGATATAAAATGCCTTCTTCTCAGCATCCGAAGCATCTTTGAGCGACATCTTACCAATTTGCTGATACAATTCGTCAACCTGGCTTCGGTTTTGGCTAATAGCGGCGTAGTCTACTTTTCCGTCGGATACCCGGTCGCCTAAAAAAGCACCGGTTTGCTCGGTGAAGGTGACGACGCCCAGGGCGCTTAGCAAGGTAGTGATAAGGAAAAATTTCATTGTCAAAAGGGTTAAAAGTGAGTGAATGAATTCGGCAGATCAAGTATACGTACGTAGCGAACCGGGGGGACGGTTGTCGGACAGAAGACAATGTAGGAAGATACCCACCCGGTTGCGCTTGAGACAGGACACCGCCGCGCTGGGCTTCTCTCTAAAAGTCGTCCGCTAGACATTTGCTTTGGTCAATATCTCGGATACTTGCAGGGCTCATTTAAAGCATACTTCTCTACCCTTTAATTCTATTTTGTATGAAACCTTGCACGATCAATGCCAAACTAATTGTTTCGCTGGTTTTTGCTGGCGCCCTAGCCAACTCGTTTTCTTACGCGCAACCTGTAACCGACGGTTTCACGAAGGGAAAAGGAAACGGAAGTCTGGTGGTATCCTACTCTTGGGAGCGCTACGACGAATTTTATTTTGGTGACACCAAGATGCCCGCGCCCTCTCGCTACGGGGCGCAGATTACCACCCAGAGCTTTAGTCTGTACGGGGTGGTGGGCCTCACCGATAACCTGGATATCATCCTGAACATTCCCTACATCAGCGCTGACGGCGACGGTCAAGCTCCTCCGGAGCAAGCGGTGAGCGGCCTTCAGGATGCTTCTCTCTTTCTCAAATGGCGCCCGTTGTTTATTGAAACCGATGCAGGCAATCTCTCTTTCCTGGGCGCGTTAGGGTTCGCTACTCCGCTCAGCGATTACAGTGCCGATGCGGTGCTCTCGATTGGTAACCAGTCCTCCCGGGCCGACCTTCGCTTGATGACTCATTTTATGTCTAATTTAGGAGTCTTTGGCGAACTACAGGCCGGTTACTCGCTCCGTTCCGACGACGTGCCCAACGCCACTTTGTTATCGGCTAAGGTTGGCTACGCGGCTGAGAAATTTTACGTCGCCCTGTGGTCAGAGTCACAAATTTCAGACAGCGACGCCCCGGACATTGGTCAGGCACCTTTTTTTAGTGAAACTTCCAGTCCCTTCAGCCAGACCCGTGTAAACTACACCCAAATAGGGGCAACCGTATTTGTTCCGATTGTGTCGTCACTAGGTTTGTCTGCCGGAGTGGGGCAGTACGTTGGTGGCCGTAACGTGGGTTTGTCTACCCGTTTTTCAGGAGGAGTAGTGTATAGTTTCTGAAAGAAGTCTACAGTCAATAGTCGACGGTCTATGGTGGACTATTGACTGTAGACTGTTGACTTGCAATATTGACGACATTTTTTATCTTGCTTACTGTGTACAATTGCAGGGGCTAACCCTCGATTCAAATGACCCACGTTTGCATTATTGGTAACGGCATTGCCGGAGTGTCTGCCGCCCGGCACATTCGTAAGTTGAGGTCAGCCCGCGAATGCAAGATCACCATCATCTCAGCCGAAACCGACCACTTCTTCTCGCGCACGGCGCTTATGTACATTTACATGGGGCACATGACCTACGAGCACACCAAGCCCTACGAAGATGGCTTTTGGCCCAAGAATAATATCAATCTGCTGCGCGACCACGTGACGCGCGTGGATACCGAGCAGCAAAAATTGCATTTGCAAGCGGGCGGCGATCTGTCGTACGATGTGTTACTGCTAGCCACCGGATCATCAGGGAATCGGGCGGGTTGGCCGGGCGAAAATCTGAAGGGGGTGCAGGGGATGATCACCTACCAGGATATCGAGGCGATGGAGGCAAACACCGAGGACGTGCAGCAGGCGGTGATCGTGGGAGGAGGACTCATTGGCGTTGAGATGGCCGAGTGTCTGCACTCCCGGCACATTCCGGTTACGCTCATCATTCGCGAAAAAGAGTACTGGCAAAGCGTGCTGCCGATGGAAGAAGCCGCGATGGTGAGTCGCCACATCCGTAGCTACGGCATTGATCTGCGCCGCGAGTCGGGACTAAAAGAAATTAAGGGCGATGCGCAAGGGCGGGTAAGCTCAATTATTACGGTTGAGGACGAAGAAATTGCTTGTCAGTTTGTGGGCATCACCATCGGAGTGCGTCCCAACATCGGATTTCTGAAAGATTCGGGTATCGAGACCGACCGGGGGATTTTGGTCAATGAGTACTTGCAAACCAACGTGCCGAATGTGTATGCCGTGGGCGACTGTGCGCAGCATCGGGAGGCTCCGCCCAACCGACGCAACCTGGAACAAATCTGGTACAGCGGCCGCATGCAGGGCGAAACCGTGGCTAAGACCATCTGTGGCCAACGCATGCACTATATTCCGGGAGTGTTCTTTAATTCCGCCAAGTTTTTCGACATTGAGTATCAGGTATACGGACAGGTCAACGCCGATCCGCAGGATGACGAGGAACACTTTTACTGGGAGCACCCGGAGGGCGAGCGGGCGATACGGATTGTCTTTGACCAAGCGTCGGGCGCGGTACGGGGATTTAATCTGATGGGTATTCGCTTTAAGCACGCGGTGTGCGAGCGGTGGGTCAAGGAGCAGAAGGATGTTGGGTACGTGATGGAACACCTGCGGGAGGCTAATTTTGACCCGGAGTTTTATAGGCGATACGAGGATAAAATAAGGGAGTCTTTTAACGTGGCGTATCCGGAACGGGCGGTGCGGGTGAAGCGACGGGGGCGGGTAGCGGCTTTGTTGGGGTGGTAGCACACGGATTTTACAGATGACGCAGATTGGGAAGGCGTTATCTTTCACACAGATTACACGGATGAAATACAGACTTATGAGAAAGGTAATTCAGGTTGTTGGGTTGGGGTTGTTTGTGGTGGGGTTTGGGTTGTGGGTGGGCACGTTCTTTCTGTCGGACTTTCGGCTGACGGATGATATTTTGTACGAGAACTTTGGCACGGAAGGGGAGGAACCCGCCAATGCCGCTGCGCAGGAATACGATAGCGAAAATGAGTCGGATGGTGCTTCGGCAAACATGAGTTCCTACCGCTTGATTCTGGCGGAAGCCGATGAGATGTTAGGGAAGACCTACTCCTACAACCTGCCCTTCATCAGCGATCTGGATGATGTGATTGAGCGCACCAACCAGCGGGTGAAAAAGGTGTACGGGATCACCGCTGAGGAGGTGGAACAGATTGCTAACAAGATTACCACCGAAAACAGCTTGACCTACTCGGCCAACGTAGCCACTACGGTGTTCGCTTCCGACGGGGTGGGCGAAACCAAGCGGAAGAGTCTGCGCGACTACACGGGTTGGTTAGAGGGGAAAACCTTTGACAGTCAGGAGGAACTCGCCAGTCAACTCAATGGCACCGTCGAGAGCATCAACAATGACGTGATTGAGCAGAAGGGCATCGGGCGTTACCAATCGAAGGGATTGAAAACCACCATCGTTAAAGCCTCAACGGTAGGGGTTATTCGCGATCATACGGTGGCGGTGCTGCTATTCATTTATTTGGCCAGCATCGTTGGGGCACTTATGTATTTGCTGCCGCGGGTAGAAGAGCACGCTGGGATCAGGAACAACCATATCTTTCACAGCGCGCTCAAGCACCGGGGGTGGTTGGGCATCTTGGTGGGTTCGTTTTTGATCGTGTTCTACGTGTTCCTGTACTTTTACCCCTACTACCTCACCAACTGGATTTTAATGGTGGATCCGGTGAGTGAGCAGCTAAGCGGCAATCCGGCCGGAGAATTCTTTTTGTACGGTTTCCTGTACACGCTCTGTATTGCTGTGATGGGCACGCGGATGATCATCAACTACCGCCATAATAACTATCAGATTATCCGCACGCTATCGGTGATGTTTTTCCAAACCGCTTTTGCCTTTTTGATTCCCGAAATTCTGATCCGGCTTAACAATCCGTACTACGATTTCAAGAACATCTGGCCCCTGGACTACGACTTCTTTTTTCCTAATAGTTTAAACCAGTTGCTGGAGAACGGCGGACTGGGCGTTTTTATGATTGTGTGGGGCATTCTGTTGATCATTGTTGCGGTGCCGGTGCTGGTCTACTTTTTCGGCAAGCGCTGGTACTGCTCGTGGGTGTGCGGCTGCGGTGGCCTGGCCGAAACCCTGGGCGACCCCTACCGCCAACTGTCCGATAAATCGCTGCGCGCCTGGAAGGTGGAGCGCTACCTGGTGCACGGTGTGCTGGTGTTCGCGGTGCTGATGACCATTGGGATGATTTATACGTTTTTTACCGGCAGCGGCA
The DNA here is from genome assembly GCA_965217305.1 of Cyclobacteriaceae bacterium. GTDB lineage: Bacteria > Bacteroidota > Bacteroidia > Cytophagales > Cyclobacteriaceae > Tunicatimonas. The sequence continues at coordinate 893,716 of CBDCHN010000010.1, read as the reverse complement.
GCTTGCTGGGCGTGCCCACCTACAGCGTGGCTTCGGCCTACGGCTTCTTTATTGGGGCGGGCTTTGCCGGGGTGATCGGCACGGGTTTTTACCCGCTGATGGGTAACCGGGTGTGGTGCCGGTTTGGGTGCCCGCTGGCCGCCTACCTGGGCATTGTGCAGCGCTTCAAGTCGCGCTTCCGCATCACTACCAACGGCGGACAGTGCATCTCGTGCGGCAACTGCTCTACCTACTGCGAGATGGGCATCGACGTGCGCTGGTACGCCCAACGCGGGCAGAACATCGTGCGCGCTTCCTGCGTGGGCTGTGGCATCTGCTCGGCGGTGTGCCCCCGCGGCGTGCTCAAGCTCGAGAACGGTAAAGAAGAAGGCCGCTTCGGTCAGCCGATCTTAATCGGTAACGACAGCGTACGAGTAGCTGATGCTCAAGAGAAAGGACTAGCGTAATGAACTCAATGCTCAAACATATTCGGATGCCGGTGATCGTAAAGGCGCTTTGCGGAGCTACCATTGGCTTTCTGGTGGGTCTTTACGTGGTGAACAACTACTTCGGAGGATCCATTAATTATGTGGTGTACCTGGGGGCGGTATTGGGGGCAGGAGTGGGAGTGTGGCTCCTACGGCGTTGAGGTAATAATTTGATAGTTTCTGACAATAGCCTAATCTCCTTTAATGCCAGAAAAATTCCCTTCTCACCAGTGCCTTTCCACACTATAATCATCAAACTTTTCGTCATTAGTTATAATCCGTAAGTTATTCGTTAGCCCCTGAGCGATAATGACTCGGTCAAAAGGGTCACGGTGGTGATAGGGTAGCGTTCTCACCAATCTAACTGCTTCTATGCTGATGGGCAGAATTTTGTAGTCTTGTACAGCCATTTCCTCAATGATATCATCCAGCGTTTGAGTGAGATCAAGCTTACCAATGCTTAGCTTAATAGCAATTTCCCAGAGGCTGACAATACTTACATAGATGTCATTACCGCCGTCCGCTATCGTACTACTGGCTTTCCTCGATAATATGGGATTCTTCTCCATAGCCCATAGAAGAGCATTGGTATCCAGAAGGTATTTCATCTACTACAGTATTAGTCGGGCAGGTACTCTTTGAAATCTTCCAGTGGCTCATCAAAGTCAGGGGCCATATACTTAATTAATCCTGGCATAGTACCTAGCTTTCGCTCCTTAATCTTATCTCCCTCCTTAACCTCTCCGGCAAACTCTTCTTCAAAAATGTAATGTAGCCTCATCAGTTGAGTATCGTTCAGACGCTCAATGCGTTCCTGCATGCGGGTTTTTAGTTCTAATTTTGTCATCTCAACACGTATAACTATTTCTATTCTTTTATTCACTTATACGTTTATGGCTTGATCCGGTTTACCGAGACTCTTTTTGCGGTAAGAGTAAGTGATTCAGGAGTACGTGTTCAACCGGGCGGCGTGCTGTCTAATGTTCTACCCATAAATCTCATTCAGCACCCCCGCCAGCCGAACTCCGGCCAGTAGCAACTGCCGTTCTACCACCGGGAAGTTGCGGTAGGCGTATTGATACCCAATCTGCCCGTCTTCCGGAACATCATACACTGTGTCGCGCAACTGCATGGCTTCGGTGAGCCAGTCGCTAGGTGGGGTGGACTGCCACTGTTGAACGAAATTCTTATTGGCTCGGCGGTTCAGGTAGCGGGCCAACTCAGTGTAGCTCAACTGCTTGCTGTTGATTATATCGCTGTCCCACACCCGGTGCAAGTTCGAGGGCTCGCCCATCCACTGCACCCGCACGTCGTTGCCGCCCCGGTCGGTGCCGGTACCCACGTGCAAGGGCTGGTGCAGGTCGCCTACCAAGTGCACCAGCATCATCAGGTACTCGCGCTCCTGCTGCGCGCTAAGGGTGTCGCTTTTGAGGCTGCCGATGAGGTGTTGCACTGTTTCGTAGGCATCGCCGGTGGGTTCCTGGATGGTCGGATCGTAGGTTTTTCCGGGGGGTACGGTCACCCAGTGCCAGGTATTGGTGTAGTCGTAGGTAGAGTCGGAGCGGATTTCGTCCATCCAGGTGCTCACCATGGCTAGTGAGGTGGGACCCAGTAGCGCATTAATGTTCTTCGCCGCCCGACGGCTGAGGTGCCATTCGGCCAGTTGCCCCACCACCCGGTGCCCGGTTTGGCCCCAGCCGAATGAGACGGACAGCGTAGTAGCAGATACCAAAAAAGTTAGCAGTAGACGAGTCATTACGCTGGCTAAGAGCATGTTTGGGAGGAATTTCACTAGAGCTTGCAAAAATGTGAATCGGAGTGGTACCGGGCCTCGGGGGCTTTGGTTTTTCTCACAAAACTAAAAGTACCCTATGCAAACCGGGCCCCGGCGGCCAAGTTCACAGAGTTATCCGATTCACACGGGGTCGCCCGGCGATGGGAAGTTATGGAAAAGTTTTTGGAAGGCCATCAGCCTAAGAAACATAATCTTCGTCTGATGGTCACGGGGTCGCCCGGCGACGATATTTTATGGATCACCCGTACGGGTAGCCAATGGCGGAATATGGAAAGTAAGTATCCGGCCTGGCAGAGCGTCTATTATTATTTCAGGCAATGAAAAGCTAATGGTACGCTGAGCACAATACTGGCTTACTTGGTGGAGCATGAGCGAAAAAGGCAGGGTTGGCAGACTCATGCTTCGGCAGCGGCAGTAGATAGCCAAAGCACCAAAAAAGCTCCTTTTGTCTCGCTGGATACGGGGTTAGATGGCGGAAAGCTAGTTAACGGCCGTAAGCGACACTTATTAGTAGATACCCCTGGGACTGCCGCTGGCAATCCACGTTTCTTCGGCCGATACTTCCGATGCGGTAGGGGGCTATGACTTACTTTGGCAAGCAGAAAAGTACAGTAGTCGGCTGCAACTTATCAGAGGTGATCAGGCGTACGGTAAACTATTCTGACAAGTGGGGGCCGCCCCGTGGCTGACTACTATGGATGGGAAGTTGATACCGCTCAACGACCTGAATCAGAACGCGGTTTTGTTCCCCAAACTGGCCGTTGGCAGGTGGAACGATTCTTCGGGTGGACCAATCGCCCGGCGACCCGGTTCTTTAGGAGAATCACTAAAGATCACGAGAAAACCGTAGCATCTTCGGTAGCGTTTCTGCAACTCATGTTCATCTCTATCATTTTAGCAAGAATTGCCTAATCCCCTTCCCAAACATGCTCTAAGGAAACCTTCGTTGACTAATACTCCGTAATCATAAACTCCGTCCGCCGGTTCTCCTGATGCTGCTCCTCTGAGCAGGGCGTGCCGTTGGCGCAGTCATTAGTGAGCTTGGTTTCACCGTAGCCTTTGGCCACCATCCGGTCAGGGCGAATGCCCTGGGCGATGAGGTACGACACCACCACCTGGGCCCGCTGGCTGGATAGGTACTGATTATAGGCATCACTGCCACGCACGTCGGTGTGCGAACTGAGTTCTATCTTCATGCTCGAGTAGCCCCGGAGTGCTGCTAGCAGATGTTCCAGCTCCGGAATAGCATCGGTACGAATGTCCCACTTATCGAAATCATAAAAGATCCGATCCAGTCGCACCACCTTGCCTACTTCAATAGAATCCAATAGCAAATCGTAGGTTAAAATACCTGTCGTATCCTGCGTGCCGAACACCTGATTGGCCCCGATAAACGCGGCTCGCTCGGCCCGCAGGCGATACGACTGGTTGGGGCTAACGGCAAAGCGGTACTGCGCGGCACTGTCGGTGACGTACTGCTTGGTTGCTTTGGTCTCAATATTTTCTATCGTCACGGTGGTGCCAGGCAGCGGTTGCCGGGTCGCACGGTTCAGGGTGCTGCCACGCACCATCACGGCCGGGGCTGCCTCCCGAAGCGACGGATCGCGCGCTCCGTTGGTAAAATTTGCTTCCGGACCGTCTACTCCGGAAATGCCTGCCCTATCTTGACCACCTTCTGCTATCGCCGGTTGATCCAGGTACAGCACCACCGAATCGGGGCGGGCAACTCCTCGCTGGGTTGAGAAGCGCACGGTATCCGGTGAGTAGCCAGCGCGCGTCGCGGTGACCCGGTAGCGGTGCGCCCAGTCCAGGGAGAACGCAAACGTAACGTCGGCCTGGGTTTGTACGTCGGCCAATGTATCACCAGGGGCACGTTGCAGCATCACCTGGGCCATCGCCAGGGGCGTACTGTCCTGCGCCGAGCGCACCACTCCGGGAATGCTAAGCGAAGCACTGGGCCGGTAGCGGAAATGATAGACGTTGTCGTTGCCTAGCCCCGCATCGCGGTTGGTCGAGAAAAAACCATCCGCCTCGTTTTTTCCCGCAATCAGGCCAAAATCATCGTAGCTCGAGTTGATCGGATATCCCACGTTGCGGGCCACGGCATTTTCTTCGTTCAGATCAATGCGGTAGATGTCTAGTCCCCCCAGGCCCCCGCGCCCGTCGGAGGCAAAGTAGAGCACGCCGCTCGGGTGGATAAAGGGAAACATTTCGTTGCCAACGGTATTCACCCGTTCGCCCAGGTTAACCGGCCTTCCCCAGGTGTTGCGCTGCCACTTACAGACGTAAATGTCCGTGCCTCCCTTACCTCCGCGGCGGTCCGAAACGTAGTACAAACGCCTGCCGTCGGCCGATACCGTGGGGTGGCCACTGGAGTACTCGTCGGAGTTGTGAGGAAACGGACGCACGTCGGTCCAGTCCAGGGTGGTCGTGTCGTCGCGTACTGCCGTATAAAGTTTAAGCTTCATTTCAAAGTCCTTGCTTCGCCCCTTGTGGCGACCGTGGTAGTTGTTACGGGTAAAGATCATGCGGCGTCCGCCTGCGTAAAAGGTAGCGGGCCCCTCGTGAAACCGGGTGTTAACGCCTCCGGCCAAGCGCTGCGGCTCACCGAGCCGGTTGAGTGAGTCTACCGGAGCATAGTAGAGATCCAGGTAGGCCTGGTCGAACCAGTCGTAGTGCTTACCCGACGAACTCCCTTCTCGCGCCGAGGCGTAAACAATGCCCTCGCCCAGAAAAGCCGGTCCGAAATCGGAGTGCGGGGAGTTTACTGCGGCGGGAGTCAGGGTATAGAAGGCAGAATCCTGATAGAAGGTGGCTAGTTGATCAAAGGCGGCTTGTTTCTGGTTGGCTAACTGCCGGGCTGCCCCCGACTGCCCGTAGGTGGCGTACCACTGCCCGGCCCGCTCGTACTGCTGCTCACTGGCCAGCGCCTGCGCGTAGTGCAGTTTATCATCCGGGGTGAATAGGGGCAAACTGTCTTCCAACTGCCGGTACCAGTAGGTGGTCTGAGATGCATCGTTTAGCCGGTGGTAGCAGCGGGCCAACTGCCGAATTAGCGTGCTGTTGTCGGGGGTAGTCTCTAATGCTCGTGCGTAACTCTCAGCCGCGGCGGTGTAAGCGAAGTACTCGAACAAGCGGTCGGCCTTGCGCACGATCTTCTGTTGCTTCTTGCTCATCGACGTCTGCGCGTACGCCCCACCGGTTAGCAGAAACAATCCTACAAAGCATAACAGCCAAAAACGTATCATACCAATTCTAATCACTCATTTTTATTCATTCCTTCACTCATTCAATTCTTCTAAAAGTACCTCGGAGTAATAATCTTTGACTTTTGCACCGCCACTCGGTAGTTGAGCATCAACTCGTGCGAGCCGCTGTTTACCTGCCGCAGCGGACTCACCGTCATGTCGTAGGCGTAGCCGATTCGTATTTTCGGACTGGCCTGCACCTCTACCAGCCAGCTCAGGGCGTCGAACGAGCGGTACGACATGCCCACCCACAGCGTTTCTTTGATCAGCAGGTTGGTGTTTAGGTCGACCGATACGGGGGGCCCCTGCACGGCTTTCAGCAGCACGTTGGGTTTCAGTTTAAGGTCGCGGTTCAGGTCAAACACGTAGCCCGCGGTGGCAAACCAGTGACGAAACTGACGCGCTTGGCTCTGCGCGTGCCCCGGATACAGGTTATTAAGCAACTGGGGGGCCGACACCCCAGCGTAGAACCGCTGGGTAGCGTAGTATACTCCGGTGCCAAAGTTGGGCAGAAATGCCTGGGCGTTGTCTGCTGCGAAATGCCGGTCGCCGTCCGCTTCGGTTTTCACGCGGCTGAAGCCCGTCCGGTACGAATCAAATCCCACCTGCAAGCCGGCCGACAGGGTGCCGTGTTTCAGCTTGATGCGGTAGGCATACACCCCGTACACCCCGGTCTGGTCGCTCACCCCGATACGGTCGTGGGTCAGCAGCAGGCCCAAGGCCACGCGTTGGTTGCGCAGGGGAGCATGGGCCGAAAAGGTTTGGGTGCTGGGCGCACCGTCCAAGCCAACCCACTGCTCGCGGGCCAGGGCGGTGAGGTCCAGGGCTCCCTGACTGCCCGCGTAGGCGGGGTTGATCGCCAGGCCATTGAACATGTACTGCGTGAACATCATCCGTTGCTGTGCCCACGCCGGAGCAACCAATAGGCACAACCAGAGCATCACTGCCGCCCCGGTCTTCCGACCAGCGGCAATGGTCACCAGCGTGGCGAACCGAATTTCGGCATTCAGCCGGGCCACCCTTTGCGTGTGCTGGGAACGACGAGTGGTCTGGTTTTGAGAGTAAGAGGGAAGCGTCTTTTTCATCATTAGCGATTCACGATTACGTAGCCGGAGCGGGGCGGTTGGTTGTTGCCCAAATCAATTAAGTAGAAATAGGTGCCATCGGGCACGTCGCCCGACACCAGACCTGCGGTGGAGTAACTGCTCCAGGCCCGATCTTGGTTGTTGTAGCCGGTGATCTCAAACACCAGGTTGCCCCAGCGATTGAAGATCCGCACCGTATTGTTAGGATAGTTCTCGATGCTGCGGATGCGCCACATATCGTTGATACCGTCGTTATCGGGCGAAAAGCCCTCGTAGATCACCAGCGGTTCTTCGTCTTCGTCCGGGATGCCGTCGCGGTCGCTGTCTAACCGGCCATTAATCACCAGGATGGTGATGGTTGCTTGCGCGCACTGCGCTGGCGTGGCGGTGTTGCATACCTCGAACACAAAGCGGTCAGTGCCCGAAAAGTCGGCAGTAGTTTCGTAGGTGAACGAGCCGTCAGGCTCAATAGTCAGCGTGCCGTGCTCGGTGGCAATGACCGGGGAAGTGGCAAATACCAACGCCCCGTTGGCGGGGTTGACTACGTTGGGCACCAGCGAGCCGGTGTAGACCAGAATATCTTCCATCCGGATTTCGCCATCGACTGCCGCCAGCGTATTGTCTTCTAGCAGGGTGATAATCACCGGGGCGGAACGCTCGGCGTAGACGGAGCCATCGTGCCCATTCCACTGAAACTGGGTGGTGCCGTCGAAGCCTGCGTTCGGCACGAAGGCTAGCGAATCCAGTTGGCCGACCGGCAATTCGTCGCCGACTACCACCGGCTGATCTTTGAAGAAGAGCGTTCCGTTCGGGGGCAAGCGCTCTATCCTTACTTTTGTCAGCGTGTCGCCCTCCGGGTCGCTAAACTGGGCTTTGAAGTCGCTGGCAGAAAAGAAAACCGTTTCGTTCTCCGGTCCGCTCACCCGTACGGTGTCTACGCTAGGTGGATCGCTTACCGGAGTTACCACGATGCTGGCTACGTAGGGCTCGCTGATCGCCTGCCGCTCGTCTTTTACTCGAAATAGAAACGAAGTGTAAGGATCACCGTTCCCGTTGAGGGACGGGGCGTACACCAGTTTTCCACTGTCTAGGGCCGTCAGCCGAAGCTCATCGTCTATCCGCACGGTGTCGCCTTCCAGCAACAACCAGCCGTCGAGGGGTAAACTGCTGATCACCACAAACGCCAGGGTGTCGCCTTCGGCGTCGGAGTATCCATCGGCAAAATCAGCCAGCGTGAAAACATAGTCCGTGTCCTCTTCGGTAATCACCGTGAAGTCATCGGCCTCAGGAGCGTTGTTGATCAGAAAAGTGACCGTGCTGGTAGCGGTAGCGGCAGAATCGTCTTCTACCGTATACACGAGCCTTCCGGGAGGGGCCAGGCCGTCGTAGTTGTCGGGCGTATCGTACTGCAGCGTAGTAAAGGCCGTGGCCGGTAGTCGGTCGCTAACCGCCAACGGACGGCCGTCGGCTCGGGTAACTACCCCCAGGTCCGGCAGCGCACTGACGATAATCTGAAGCTCCTCTAACTCGTTGTCTACGTCGCTCGGCGGCGGCAGGGTAAAAGCATTGTCCCGGCTGTACTCCGCCACAACCAGGGTGTCGGCATGACCGTCGGGCGGGTCATTTTTAGGAACAACGTAGACCGTGGTTGTATTGGAAACCGCTCCGTTCACTCCCAAGTCGTTATACGTGATGCGCACCGTTCGGGGGGTATCGTCGGGGTCTTGCGAGTTGTTGCGGTAGGTGATGAGTTTAAGGGCCGATTCATAATCGGCCAGGCTTCCGTTGCCACTGATAATCAAATCGCCGCTGTCGTTATATCCGTGGCTGAACCCCGGCGGAAGACTTCCGGACAACGACAAAATTTCCAGATCGCCGTCGATGCGATTGGTGACCGAAACCACCATTTGGGCGATGCCATCGTGATCCACGTCGGTGATTTCCACGTCACTATCGGTGACTACCACCGCCGGGCCATCTTCTATAAAAGTGTTGCTAAATTCAGCGGCGCCGTCATTGTTGTTATCGTCAGCGTCAATATCTAGCGTTGGGGGGTCGTTGTCGGCACTCACGAAGATATCGGAGATGATGGTGTTGCTCTCGTTACCATCCTCGTCGGTGGCCAGGAACACGATCACCCGGGAGCCCTCATCCGGATCCTCAGAAATGTTCACGTACCGGATTTCCTTTAAAACAGCCGCGTATTCGGCCAACGAAGCCGCCCCGGTGATAATGATATCGCCTGAGACAGGATTGTACTTTGGGTCGGGGAGACCGGCGGCCTGTGCGGCGGCAATGGCCTCGTCGGTGACCAACAGATACTCCTTAGTGGGGTCGTATAGCTCAATCTCGCTCAGTGAGATAATTACTTTGGTCAGTTCGTTGCCGTCGTTGTCGCTGATGAACACTCCCGGATCGGTGATGGCAATCGAGTCGGGACCGTCTTCGGTCATAAAGTCGGAATGACTGCGGCCCAGATCAGACCCGTTCAGGTCGACCTCCGGAATGGCCTGCACCACAATCTGAAAAACATCACTGGCAGTTTCTCCGGCGTCGTTGTAGGCAGACACGCTGATTTCCACCACCCCGTGGTCCAGGTTGGCTGGGAATCCGCTGAAGGTGGCGGTGGGGGCGTCGAAGGTCAACCAATCCGGGAACGGATTTCTGTTGGTCATGCCCGCCGTATACGTCAGCGCGTCAGCATCGGCGTTGCTAAAGGTATTGGCAGGTATCTGGTAGATAAAGCTTTTGCCCGCCGTGGCCACGGTATCAGGCAACGGATTGGTGAGCGTCACGGCTCCCCAGAAAGAGGGCGCACTGGGCGCAGGTTTATTGGCCACGCTGGCAAATCCTGACTGGTTCAGTCCGGTCATCAGCCCAAACGTCACTAGCGCTACCCAAAAAAAAACAGGAGGTTTCTTCATAATTTGGCGTTGCCGGTAGCGCCAAATATAGAAGCTTCAAGCGGGCGAGAAAGGAAGGTTTCAGGGACTAAACCACTCGAGTAAGTTTATAGCGCAAACTCATCAAAGCAGCCGGCAATAAGCGGGTAGGAAATCAAAGAAGAAACAAGCCTTCGTCTGAGGAAATCTAACACCCGATTACCGATACGTTCTGTTTTCAGCCAACGGGGGTTCGGCAACCGACGCGTAAGGTATCTCGCTGTCTTGCAATGATTGGTAACCGAAAAGTCAGCGTCCTTCCTAAAAAATACGTTTTTTTGTGGTCCAAGAGCGCCTTTTACGCAAATCGGTACTCACCCCAGCGGTCTAGCTGCCGCTTAGCTCAAACGCGCTGACCTCCTCAAACATCGCGGTGGGCACCTCCTCAAGCACCTGAATATCACTGATATCCCGCTCGCCTCGGTCGCCGCCGAGTTTCAGGCTACCGTAGGTTTGGTAGTCGTTCCAGGGCAGCACAAAGCGCGGAGTGTCCATGGCTGCTTCGGGGTAGTAGGCCCACTGTTTCACCAAGTGATCTTCGGGGTCGACGTACACTTGGTATCTGTTCTGCGGGGTAACGCCCACTTCCTCGAAGCGCAGCTCGAGCACTTCGGCGGTGCCGCCGCCCGTCAACGTATCCTCTCCGGCGTAGGTGAGCGTCACGCCGGAGTCCTTGAGCTTAAAGGGCATAAACAGCCAGTAACTATCGTTGATCCAGATTTCTTTGCCCCGCTGCACGTACTTGGCCAGCGAGTCGGGTTGCGTAATCTCTTGCCCCTTCAGCCGCACTTTGCCGGTATTCTCCTGGATGTTGATGGCATAAATGGCCGAATCGCGGGGCACCTCGATGCGCACGTCGCCGGTCTGCTTGTCCCACAGCAGCGTCCGAAAGCCCAGGAAGTTCCACTGAAAGTAGCGCGTGGTGTCCCAGGCGGTGCGCCCGCCCATCGCCTGCATCACCTGGTCGGCCAGTTGCATGGCCCGCTCGTCGGAGGCGGCCGCGTTGAAGCCCGTCGCGGGTGGGTTTTCAACCGTTTCAGTCGTTGTCTCGGGAGATTCGGTGCTCGTAGAAGAACGGCACGAAGCGGTTAGCGTTGCAATAAATAACAGAACGTAATGGATTTTCATAGCGTGGTCTTTCGCTCAAAAGTAGCAAAAAACCGCCTAGAAACAAGTTAGGAAGGCTCAGTAAGCTGCTCTTTTTGCAAAGTGACCCGCCGCGAGAGCACGTTGATGTAGTGTAGAGAATCTTGAGCAGCGTCTTGAACAGCATCAGTGAGTTGCAGCAGCTGGGCGTGGTTAGCATTTTCACTCGAAAGCGTTCTCTTCAATTCCTCTAATCGCTGTTCCAGTTCCTGGTTCTCCACCATCCGGATGGTAGGGAGCATTTTGTGCATGATTCGGCCTAGTTCGTACCCATCGCTAGCCTCAACCGCCGCCTCCACCTGCTTGGGCAGCATACTGAAGCCTACTCGTAAGCTGTCCAAAAGCTTCGTGGCGAACGTGAGGTCGTCGTCGTACTTATCGATGATGTGCTGAAGAGTCATTACGTGGTCATCATCTTGCGGGGCAGTCGGTGCCTGCAGATGAAGATTGGCACTGATCTTCCGATAGAGCATATCAGGGCTAAAAGGCTTCGATAAGTAGTCATTCATCCCAGCCTGCTTTACCCGGTCTTTGGCATCGGAAACCACATCGGCGGTCAGCGCAATAATGGGCAACCGTTGGTACTTATCGCCTAACTTGCGAATAGCCTCGGTAGCTTGATAGCCGTTCATCCGGGGCATCTGCAAATCCATCAGCACCACGTCGTAATCTTGTTCCTGAACTTTGTCGACTGCAATTGCCCCGTTCTCGGCCGCGGTGACCCTCACGCCCATTTTGTTTAAGAAACTAGTGGCCACCATCCGATTGGAAGCATCATCATCTACCAGTAGCAATCGCACGTCGTTGAGCTGATACGCCTCAAGAGCAGGGGTCGGTTGGAAGTTCTGCTGTTCGGCAACACCGTAGGGAAGCACAAAAGTAAACGTGCTACCTATTCCCCGCCGACTTGCCACTTCTATGGTTCCGTGCTGAAGCTCAACCAGTCGTTTGCAAATAGTGAGGCCTAGCCCGGTGCCGCCAAATCTGCGGGTGGTGTCAGAGGAGGCTTGAGTGAAGCTATTGAAGACTGTCGAAATCTTGTTTTGGCTGATGCCAATGCCGGTATCGCGCACGTCGAACGCTATCTCCGGATAGTCACCACCTCGCTTCACCAGGCTCACGTTGATAGACACAAAACCTTTTTCGGTAAACTTCACAGCGTTGCTCACCAAATTGTTTAACACTTGGGTGAGTCGCACCTGGTCTCCCACCACGCGTTCGGGCACTGCTTCGTTGATCTTAAACTTCAGGGCGATACCTTTCTCTTCAGCGTGGAACTGGAACGCCTGCACCACTCCCTGCACCACCTCCTGAATGCTGAAGGTGATTTTTTCCAGTTTCACCTTTCCGGCTTCTATCTTAGAAAAGTCTAATATGTCATTGATGATCACCAGCAGGTTATTAGCTGAGAACTGCAGGCTTTTGAGGTATTCTAACTGCTCAGGCTTGGGGTCTGCATCCATCAACAGGCGCGCCATGCCGATGACCACGTTGAGCGGAGTACGTATTTCGTGGCTCATGGTAGAGAGAAAATCTTGTTTGGCCACCGCCGCTTTTTCTGCTTTAACTTTAGCGCGTTGCAGTTTGTTGTTCACCCGCACCTGGCTGCTCATATCGAAGCACACGAAGGCAAAACCTATTTCCTGATCATTGTCTCCCCGAAGCACGGTGCTGCTGGCGTGCACTGGCAAGCATGTCCCTTTTTTATGAAGAATTTCCAAATCCCCTTCCCAGTGCTTGTCTTTGCTCAATCGAGTGATTCGCTTTTCGTGCTTGTGCCACTCATCGGGGTGAAGCAACACATCGCGCAGCGACCGTCCGAGCACTTCTTCTTTTTTCCAACCAAACATCTTTTCGGCACGCCGGTTCCAGTACACAATCTTCCTATTTCTGTTTCCGGCAAGAACGGCGCTCTCCAGCTGGTCAAGTAACGATGCTTGAAAGGTTACTTGCTCCTGTGCTTTCACGCGTTCTGCAACTTCGTTCTGCAACTGCTGGGTAGTATTCTGCCAGTCAGTGGTGCGCGTTTGTACTATAGTTTCCAGGTGATCGCGATGAAATTGCAGATCCTCTTCCGCTTTACGCCGTTCACCGATCTCGTTTTGTAGTTTAAGGTTGATTTCGTGCAAAGTTTCTACCGAGGGAAATTTCAGTAGTCGAGAGACGAGCGCCCATACTGCGACCACAGTAAGTAGAGAAATAACCGAGGTGAGCGCACTGAGCAGGTTCACCACCCAGCCAACTGGCTGCCAGAGGGCATACGCTTCACCTGCGTACAGGATGGCGTTGAGCACCAATGCGGCCATCAGAAGAATCAGTAGAATCTTGATTCTTACCAAGCCTTGGCGGGGATGCGTATTAAGTATATTTCGTGTTGCTATCATGTCAGGGGTTTTCACTGGTGGTAGTACGCCCTATTAGACAATGCTATTACTTAAAAGTAACTTACACAAGATGTGCCATTTAGATTAATTGCACTGATTAACTACTGAATTTCTGTGTTTTATGCACTTTGTTGTCATCGCACAAGCGAAGGTGACCCTAGTACTGAGAAACCGCTACTTGGCTCAGCTAAACTTAGCACCTACGCAGATATAACGTGCATTTGTATAATTTCGTGTCAAATTTTACCATACACCTTTTTTATGATCAACTTGGCACGAGCAGTATTTACGTTGCTCAGTAACAAGAGACCGATTTATCGCTTAGCGTTGCATTTAAAGCTACTGATAGCTCAATCCATCAGTCTGCTCAAAATCAAGTGGAATGGTACATAAGAGAGAAAAATGGAAAACAGCAGAAACTGAGGTCATTAACCCAAAAAAGCCCCCGGAGGGGCTTTTATCAAGTCACGAGCTAACGGTCACGTTACTTGGTGTCGGTATCGTTCACCTCTTCGTACTCAACGTCAGCAACATCGCCGTCCGCTGTGGCACCATCGCCACTCGCCGGACCACCCGGGTTGCCTCCCGGAGCACCCGCTCCTGCACCGCCCGCCGGGTCAGCACCCGCAGCCTGGTACATCTCCTGCGAAGCGTTTTGCCAGGCGGTGTTCAGTTTTTCCATGGCGGCGTCAATCGCCGAGAGCTCCTGCGCCTTATGGGCAGTCTTGAGTTCGGTCAGCGCGTCCTCGATGGGCTTCTTATTGCCTTCCGAAAGCTTGTCGCCGTACTCTTTCAACTGCTTCTCGGTCTGGAAGATCAGCGAGTCGGCCGCGTTGATCTTCTCGACGCGCTCCTTCTCTATCTTGTCCGATTCGGCGTTGGCTTCCGCTTCCTTGCGCATCTTCTCGATCTCCTCGTCGGTAAGCCCGGAAGAAGCCTCGATACGGATATTCTGCTCCTTGCCGGTTCCTTTGTCCTTAGCCGACACGTTCATAATGCCGTTGGCATCAATATCAAAGGTTACCTCAACCTGGGGCACACCGCGGGGCGCCGGGGGAATACCATCCAGGTGGAACCGACCGATCGTACGGTTGTCCTTAGCCATCTGACGCTCACCCTGTAGCACGTGGATCTCAACCGAAGGCTGATTGTCCGACGCGGTAGAGAAGGTCTCTGACTTCTTGGTAGGAATAGTGGTGTTGGACTCAATCAGGCGGGTAAATACTCCACCCATCGTCTCAATACCCAGCGACAGCGGAGTCACGTCCAGCAGCAGCACGTCTTTCACGTCGCCGCTGAATACACCGCCCTGAATGGCTGCTCCCACGGCGACCACCTCATCGGGGTTCACACCCTTGGAAGGCTTTTTGCCGAAAAATTTCTCTACTTCTTCCTGAATCTTCGGAATACGGGTTGAACCTCCTACCAGAATCACTTCATCAATATCCGAAGGAGACACCCCGGCGTCTTTAATAGCTTGACGGCAAGGTTCTAAGGTTCTCTTGACCAAGTCATCTACCAACTGCTCAAACTTAGCGCGTGATAGCGACCGGACCAGGTGCTTCGGAATACCGTCTACCGGCATAATGTAGGGCAGGTTGATCTCGGTTTGGGTGGAGGAAGACAGCTCAATCTTCGCCTTCTCCGCCGCTTCTTTCAGGCGCTGCAGGGCCATCGGGTCCTTGCGCAGGTCAATGCCCTCGTCTTTCTTAAACTCATCGGCCAGCCAGTCAATAATCTTGGCATCGAAATCATCTCCGCCCAGGTGCACGTCACCGTTGGTAGATTTCACTTCGAACACTCCGTCGCCCAGCTCCAGGATAGAGATATCAAATGTACCTCCCCCCAGGTCATACACCGCGATGGTGATGTCTTGGTTCTTTTTGTCCATACCGTAGGCCAGGGCCGCGGCGGTAGGCTCGTTGATGATCCGTTTCACTTCCAAGCCCGCGATTTGTCCGGCCTCTTTGGTGGCCTGCCGCTCGGCGTCGTTGAAGTAGGCCGGTACGGTAATCACCGCCTCGTCTACCGTGGTGCCCAGGTAGTCTTCCGCCGTCGACTTCATCTTCTGAAGGATCATCGCCGAAAGCTCCTGCGGGGTATACATACGATCACCGACCTTCACACGAACGGTATCGTTGTTTCCTTTTTCAATCTGGTAAGAAACATTCTTCAGCTCCGAAGAAACCTCTGAATACTTTTTACCCATAAACCGCTTCACCGAACTAATGGTGTTCTGCGGATTGGTGATAGCCTGCCGTTTGGCCGGGCTGCCCACCTTACGTTCGCCGTTACCGTTGTCTAGGAAGGCAACGATAGACGGGGTGGTTCTGCCTCCCTCGCTGTTGGGAATGACAACGGGTTCGTTCCCCTCCATCACCGCCACGCACGAGTTAGTAGTTCCTAAATCTATGCCTATAATTTTTCCCATGATATTGTTTGTTCAGGTTTGCGTTACGAAATATTTTTTATCTATTGTTTATCAAGGGGTATGCCAACGCCCTCAGCTATGACAGATTGGCAGAATCCCCGAATTTGATACCAATAAAATAAACAGAATGTAGTTGCTTCATTCATTCATGAAGTTTTACGTATACGTGCATCAAATAAAATTCGGTTTTGTTCGTACCTTTCGTAGAAACATTCACCCCTCCGCGCGTGCGTTTTTGGTTTTTTTCGTTTGTCCTGTTTATTCCCGCCGAAGCCATGAGTCAGTCCCTGCCTGCCGACGAATCTATTCGGCTTTCCGGAGTGATCGTGAACGAGGCCGACGAGCTCCTGCCGTTTGTCACCGTCACCAACCTGAGCACGCAGCAGGGCGTGGTGAGCGACGAAGAAGGCTTTTTCTACCTCACTTTTTCGGCCCAAGACACGCTGCAACTGTCGGCGGTGAACTACGAGGCTTACCGCCTGTACTTTGGCGACACGGCGCAGGCTACTAACTATGACCTGACCATCCGCCTGAGCGAGAAGACGTACCAACTGGAAAACGTGACGGTGTTTGCGTTCCGCGACGAGGCGGCCTTTAAACAGGCGGTGCTGGCGCTCGCTGACCTGCCCGAACCCGAAAAGGTGGTGATTCCGGGCACTTACCAGGGACCCCGTCAGGAGAAGAAGGCATCGGTGAGCAGCCCGATCTCGTTCGTCCTCGACCGCTTTAGCAAGCGCGCCAAGTATGAGCGGCAGGTGCAGCAGGCCCAGCAGGAAGCTACCTACCAAAAAGCTTTGTCTAAAAAGTACAGCCGCACGATGATTGAAGAAGTTACCGGGCTCAAGGACGAGCGCCTGGACGAGTTTATCCTGTTTTGCCGCTTAGAAGACCGGTTTATTGAGGAATCGAACGAGTACGACATCATCGTGGCGATCAACCACTGCTACCGCGATTTTCAGCAGCAGAACTAACGGCAACTACAGCGTTTCGCGCACCTGCCGGGCGCCTTCCACCATGTTCACGAGCTTCTTTCGGGCGGCCCAACGGGCGGTTTGGCTCAGTCCGCAGTCGGGGGCCACCAACAGTTTGTCGGCCGCCACGTGCTCCAGACACTGCTTAATGCGGTGAACGATGTCTTCCACCGTCTCGATATAATAACTCTTCACGTCCACAATGCCCACCGCCACCTCCATCCGCTGCGCGAACTGGGCAATGAGCTCAATCTCGGCAAACTCCCGGCTGGCCATTTCCACGTGCACCTCGTTCACCTTGAAGTCAAGGAAGTCGGGCAGCATGGGGGCAATGCGGCGGTAGCCCACGGCGTGGCCCTTGAAGTTGCCGAAACACAAGTGCGTCGACAGGCGGCAGTGCCCCACCACCGGCTCCACCGTGCGGTTAAAGATATCCACAAAGCGTTGGGTGTCTTCCTTGTAGGCGTAGCAACTCATCGAGGGCTCGTCGACCGTGATTTCAGTGCATCCGGCGGCCACCAGGCCCTCCAACTCGCGCTGCACCATCGGCAGCAACGCTTCGGTGATCGCATAGCGGTCGGGATACTGATCGTTGGGCAGCAAGCGGCCGCTTAGGGTGAAGGGACCGGGAAGGCTGGCTTTCAGCACCGGCCCGGCGGGCGCCAGTCGCTGCAGACGCTCGAACTCTTCCACCACACCCAGCCCCCGTGGAGCGCGCAGTTCTTCGGTGATGGAGTGCTTGCCGCGCTGGTCATGGGCGGGCGGACCCCACTTCCGGGGTACCAGGGCGTTCTGGGTGATACCCTCGATGAAGCCGTAGAACGACAGGTTGAAATCGAGGCGGGTTTGTTCACCGTCGGTGATCACGTCGAGTCCGGCGCTCACCTGGTCGTGTACGGCGGCCACCACCGCGTCGTCGATCATCTCGGCAACGTCGGCCGGGCCAAACTGCGCTAGGTTTTCGGAAGCAAACAGCAGCCAGCCGGGGAAGGGGTAGCTGCCAATAACAGTGGTGCGAATAGGACGGTCGGTCATGGGATAAGATTGGGTTTATTGGGTTATGATTGAAATAGAGAAAGCAAGAATAGAGGGCACTGATGTTAGAGACTTAACCACGGCATTTGACAGGCAAAACTGGGCGTTCCCTGATGTAGCAAGGTCCCTACTGAATAACATCTGTTTCGTCTCCCTTCCTCGCCTCCGCCTGCCCGACACGCTCATACAACTTGGCTAACCGATGCGCGTGCTCATCATAAGCGCCCTCGAACAGCTCTATGGCGCGTTCGGCTCCCACCACCGCCCCTGAACTGAGCACCTTCGGGGGTTGCCCGGCAGCGGTAAGTCGTTCGGCCACCACCGCCTTGATGCTGTTCACAATCAGCGCTCCGCCCACCGTGGAGCCGGGCGATACAAGCGTTTCCAATCCGGGCACGGTCACCATCGCATCGCCCACCGGAGCGCCGGTATCCAGCACCAGGTCGGCAAAGTCGGTGAGCTTTTTGCCGTCGGCGCGCTTGCTGCTGCTGGCCGCCGAGTGCTGCTTGGTGACCAGGGCCACCACCTTGATGCCGCGCTGCTGAAACAGTTCACCCATCTCGATCGGCACCACGTTGCACCCGCTTGACGAGATCACCAAAGCACAATCCTGATCGCTCAGATCGAAGTTGCGCAGAATGCGCTCGGCCAGTCCGGGCACGTTTTCCAGAAACATGGCCTGCCGCTGTCCGTTGGCTCCCACCACCAGGTTGTGAAACGACAAAGAAAGCTCCACAATGGGGTTGAACCCGGCAAAGGAGCCGTAGCGCGGCCACATCTCTTCCACCATAATGCGGCTGTGTCCCGAACCGAACAGGTGCACCATGCGCCCGGCTAAGATGGTATCGGCAAACCACCTGGCCGCCTGCTCAATGGCCTCGGTTTGGCCTTCAACGGTTTGCAAGATTGACTGGCACTTATTTAGATACTGCTGGACGACGGACATCATTTGTTGGTTAGGAATAGATTAAATAATGTTTCCAGGGATTCGCATCGACGCAAGTACGTGATACGTAATTGGTGAATCTGTCAACGTTGCATATTGAGCAGGTGGCAGTGAACACCGAAGGTGATAACATGATAAAAATTACTTCATCATTCGGCGTCTCTTATTCGTCATTCGATATTTTCTGCCTACCCAACCGACAAGTTAATTGCGCACCGACACGAACCCTGACAAAGTAAAGGATTTAAACGCTATTTGCCGCCTTCCATTGCAAACAAAGCGGCTCCGACCGCCCCGGCATAATCGTCGAACTGCGCCTGACGAACGGGAGTGCGTTGGTCACCGGGTCGCCACTCGTACACGTCCATGAACGAGGCGAGTGGACCGTATAGGGCATCGTCCGCCCGGGTGATGCCGCCGCCCAGCACGATCACCTCGGGCGAAATCAGGTTCACCAGTGAGGCCAGCGTGCACGCCAGGTTCTGCACCGACGTGAGCCACAGGAAACTAGCGAACGGATCGCCCTGCTGGTAGTCGGTTACCAAATCGTGCGTGCTTTGGTAGCGGCCCATCGAGCGGCGGGGGAGACTGGCGTTGCCGATGGCCTCTTCAATGCTGCCCGGCATGCGGGTGATGTCCGGAAAACCGCTGCTGTCGGCCACCGTGTGCCCGATGTGCCCCGCCCACTGGAAACTGCCCCCGAACGGCTTTCCGTTGATGAGCAGTCCGCCGCCCACGCCGGTGCCCAGGGTGAGCAGCACCGCATTTTGTGCGTCCTTTGCCGCCCCCAGTCGGCTCTCGGCCAGCAGCGCCGCCATCGCGTCGTTGAGCACGGGCAGACGTGACACGTTCAGGAACTCTGCCCAAACCAATTCTTCCAAGCCCTGTAGACGTCCGGGCATGTACTTGATCATTGTGTAGGCGGTATCCGGGATGCCCGGCGCGGCGATTCCGATGGCCAGTTCTTGCTCGGGATACCGCTGCTGGACTGTGGCTATCATTGTTTGCATGGCTTGCTTCCACTGCGCTTTGCTCGACTGGTTTTCTACCAGCGGCAGGTCGTTCGTATCGGTGTGGTAGTGATCCACAATTTCCCCGCCGTGGAGCAGCGCTCCCTTAATATGGGTTCCTCCTAAATCGATGCCAAGTGCTGTTTGGTTCATGGTGTTGGATGTTGGATGACTTTCAGAGTGGTCAGATATTGGATGTTGGATGACTTTCAAGGTGACCAGGTGTTGAATACTGGGTAATTTTCTATTCGGCTTAGGATATTAGCAACCAATGGCTAGGATCCAGCATCCTATCCCTGAAGACAGTCTTCTAACATCCACCATCCAATACCCACTATCTAGCCACACAGCACGTCCATCTCCTACAACTGCCCCTCACTCAACGTCCAGCCACCGTCTACGGCGATCACCTGGCCAGTGATGAAGTTCGCGGCATCCGACAACAGGCAACTCGCCAGACCGTCTAGGTCCTGCGGATGGCCAATGCGGCCGCCGTCCAGGGGTTGTTTGGTTTTGATAAAGTTCATAATGGTATCATCATTGGCCGCGCGCTGCGCCATAGGCGTTTCCACCAGGGCGGGCGCAATCACGTTCACGCGAATGTTGTCAGAAGCATAGTGAGCGGCAATAGCCTTCGTGAACCCAATGATGGCCGACTTGGTGGCCGCGTAGGCGTGGGTAGCGAAGTAGTGCGGCGAAGGTGAATAGCCCAACACCGATCCCATGTTCAGGATGGCTCCGCCCTGCTTCTGTTCCAGGAAGTGGCGCACCGCTGCCTGGTTCGACAGCATCAGACTGGTAAGGTTGAGTTCGAAGGTGCGGTTCCACCCTTCCAGCGTAAGTTCGTGCAGGGGGCCGTCGCCGAAGCGCCGTCCGCTGCCGCCCGCCACGTGGTACAGGCCGTGGCAGCTACCCCAGCGCTCGGCACACTGCCGGATAGCTTTCGGCGCGGTAGCCTTCTCGGTAGCGTCGCCGGTGAGGGCCAGTCCGTGGTCGCCGAGTTGTTGTTGGGCCTCTTGCACGGTGGCTTCGGTGCGGCCCACCACCACCACCCGCGCCCCGTGGCCGATGAAGGCCCGAGCGGCCGACAGGCCCAACCCGGTGGTGCCGCCAATGATCACGATGTTTTTCTGGTGTAGCATAGGATTGCAGATGAAGATTGCAAAGTAGTAATTATAATGAAACCCTTACTCTTCTCAGCCATCATCTAGGGCAAACGCTTCAAAGGGCAAATAGGCAGCGAATAGTTATCTTTGAAGATGAGAAAGAGCATTCCAGAGTTGTTTTCCACCACCAGTAGTGAACCGTTGTAGCCACAAGTTATCTGATGTTCCATCGCGCTCAGTACGCTAATTTGTAACGGCCCCACCAACGCTACGATTGGTTAAGCCGATACTAGAGCTGCCGGATGGCATTCCTTCTCACGACACATTCAACCGGGTACTACAACGCATCGAGCCGAAAGCTTTACAAAAGTGTCTGTGTGAAGATGCAAGTATTATTGGATACCCTGAACGAGAAGCAAGTGGTTTTGGATGGCAAGAAGCTCGCGGCGTTGTAAAGGCAATAGCGGACTCTATATTCTGAGTGCCTGGGTTGAGAACAATTTGTGCGTAGGCCAAGCTAAAGTAGAAGATAAGAGTAATGAGATCAGGGCGATTCAGCTTTTAGATACGCGATAACAGGGAGCCACCGTTAGCATCGATGCTATTGGATGTCTTTGTAGGCAAGCTGAATACCTTCTCTCCCTCAAAAAGAATCAAAAGTTAACCAGATAGAGGACAGTTTTCGTTTCAACGATGGCGCTTGTTTCAATGGGGGGAGTTGATCACGCGCTATGAGACCCGAAAGTGCACCCTCATCAAGCTCAGTGAGACCCAACAGAAGGACGAAATTTATTCACAGTGGAAAGACCTGCGACATCTGGTTAGAATAGGCCAGTCGGCAGACCAGCAAAGGAACTACCTATGAAACCCGCTATTACTTAAGCAATGCCACCTTGAGTGATCCGTCTTACTTTAATAAACTGGTTCGGGGGCATTGGAGTATTGAAAACCAGTTACATTGGCACCTGGACGTCACTTTCGGCGAGGATAATTCCCGTGCCCGGGTACAGCCCCAGTCAATATCCTGCGTATCGCTTTGCAGCGAATACCCAAATGAAAGACAGGCTCAGAAAAAGAAAAGAAGGTACCGTGCCTCCCTCAACAATGGGTAGGCAGCCATCATCTGTCTTCTCAAGAAAGTGATTCCCCAGCACCAAACAGTCCATCTGCGTGGCGGTGAAGCAGCGGTAAGCGTCTTCCGGGTTGCACACGATAGGCTCGTCGCGCACGTTGAAGCTGGTGTTGATGAGCAGTCCGTAGCCCGTCACCTCCTTGAAGGCCGTTAGCAGCTTCCAGAACCGGGGGTTGGCGGCGCGGCGCACCGTCTGCACCCGGGCCGAATAGTCCACGTGCGTCACGGCGGGGATATCGGAGCGGGGGGAGCGCAAGCGATCCAGCAGCGGAGCATCAAAAGGAGGCGCTGGGGCGGAGATTTGCCGGTCAAGCCGCACTGGGTGCACCTGCAGCATGTAGGGCGAGGGCGCACTGATATCGAAGTAGTCGGCGGCGTCTTCTTCCCGCACGCTGGGAGCAAATGGGCGAAAGCTCTCGCGAAACTTGATCGAGCGGTTGACCTTCTGCTGCATCTCCGGATGCCGGGCATCGCCCAGGATGCTGCGGTTCCCCAGTGCCCGCGGACCAAACTCCATGCGCCCCTGAAACCACCCCACCACCTTGCCCTGCTCCAGTTGCTCCACCACGCAAGCAATCAGTTCGTCTTCCTCGTAACGCGTAGCCGTTGCGCCGTACTTCCGCAGCACCATTTGGATCTGCTTGTCCGAGTACGACGGCCCCAGGTAGCTGCCCTGCATGGCATCGGGTAAGATAACTTTCCTCAGCTGCTCCTGCCCAATGTGCCAGGCGGCGTAGGCGGCCCCGACCGCTCCGCCCGCGTCCCCGGCGGCGGGCTGAATCCAAACGTGTTCGAAGATGCCCTCCTGAACGAGCTTTCCGTTGGCCACGCCGTTGAGGGCCACGCCTCCGGCCATCACCAGGTTTGCACTGCCGGTGAGTTGATGCGCGGTGTGGGCCAACTGCAGCACGATGCGCTCGGTGACGCACTGAACAGCCCACGCTAAGTTCGCATGCCGCTGGGTGAGCGGCGTTTCCGGCTTCCGACGTTCCAGCCCGAACAACTGCTGCCACCGCCGGTCGTCAGTCATCCGCAGGTGGGTGACGAAGCGGAAGTAGCGCATATTCAAAGCAATGGAACCGTCGTCGTGGAGCTTGATCACCTCGTGTAAAATATCCGCTACCCACCGCTGCGTCTGCTCCGCTTCCGGATTGCCGTAGGCGGCCAGTCCCATCAATTTGTACTCCCCACTGTTCACCCGGAAGCCCAGGTAGTAAGTGAAGGCCGAGTAGAGCAGCCCCACCGAGTGCGGAAAGTACAGTTCCCGTAGCAACCGAATTCGGTGGCCCTGTCCGTAGCTGATGGTGGTAGTGGCCCACTCGCCCACGCCGTCGATAGTAAGGATAGCCGCATCTTTGTAGGGCGAGGGGTAAAACGCGCTAGCCGCGTGCGACAGGTGATGCTCGGGAAAGAGCAGCGGGGGACATCCCGCACCCAATTGACCCAGGTGCTGACGAAGCAGCCGCTTAAACAGCAGCTTGTCCTTGATCCAGCCCGGCATGGCGGTCAGAAAGCTGCCCAGACCGTGGGGCGCCACCGCGTGGTACGACTCCAGCAACCGCTCAAACTTGATCAGGGGCTTTTCGTAGAACACCACCGCGCTCAGCTCCTCGTAGCGCACGCCGCCCTCGGCCAGCACGTAACGAATGGCCTGCTGCGGAAACGAAGCGTCGTGCTTAATGCGGGTGAAGCGCTCCTCCTGCGCCGCAGCCACCAACTGCCCGTCTACCAGCAGCGCGGCGGCACTGTCGTGGTAGAACGCCGAAATGCCCAAGATGGCAGTCAGGGGAGAGTGAGCGTGGGTCACTAAACGCAGGGTCGGCAAAAAGAGGAACAGACCTTCATCATTCTATATTCAGCATTCCTTGCGCCCGGCGCCCGGTTCGATATTGTTACCAATGCTTCCCTAGAAAAGCGAATAAATGAACGGAGCCAGCGCCGATCCACCCACCAAAAAGCTGAGCAGACTGAGCAGCACCAGCATCACCAACAGCGGAAGCAGCCAGAACTTCTTTCGGTGCTTAAGAAAACTCCACAGGTCACGCAGAAACTCCATCGTCAGTAGGGTTTATTCAGGTCGGCGGACTCCCAGCGGTGCATCCTACTCTTTAGCATAGTATTCTGGTTTTGCTCGAAAGCACGCAGCCCCAGCGAGTCGTGGCCCCGCCCCCGCCGCCACACGCCCACCGGCACCACCAGCAGGCCGAACAGCAAGGTAAGAATGATTCGCGAAGAAACTACGCTTAGCCCCTCCGCCAGCCCGAACCAGACCACCGCCGCGGGTTTCCACACGACCGGGAAAGCCATTGTAACCAGCAGCACTCCCACCGCAATCGGGTACCATCCGTCCCAAGGATTGAACAGGCCCAGCAGCAGCGCTACCAGCGTGAGTGCCATGCCCGTGTCCACCATTTGCCGGTGCGTAATCGTTTGCAAACGTAGCTTCATACGCTTATTCTTGGGTGGATAATTGATCAATTTTAGTTCGCAACTCCCGGGCAGCGGGGTTGGTGGGTTCGGTCGCCAGCACCCGGTCCACGTAGGGGCGGGCTGCCGTAGTGTTGGCGAACCGTAGGTAGGCCGCCGCTACCCGCAACGCCAGTTCATGCTGGCTGGTATCTCGGGCGTAGGCCTGTTTCAGCAGCACAACGTTCTGCGCAAACGAGTGCAACTCAGCAAACTTGCCGTACGTCTGCACCGCGTATTCCAGGTAGGGCAGGGCCGCTTCGGGCTGATCTTGCTTGAGCAGGGCAACGAACAACGTTTGGGCCAGCTCCAGGGTGGGGGAGAGGGCGAACGCTCGCTCTAAGTACCGCAACCCCTTGGCTTCGGCCCCCGCTTCCCGGGCCAGCGCTCCGGCCCGTTGATACGCCCGCGTGTCCTGCGGATGCTCTAGCATCAGTGCCTCGGCCGCCCGCATCGCTTCCGTCGGCTGCTGGGTTTGCACGTAGTGCCGCAGCAGTTGCTGCATGGCTTCGTCCCACGTGGTTTGCTGCACCACCAGTCGACCCGCCAGCGCTTCTTCCGTTGTCTTCTCGCGATCCTCCACCGGGGGCATGGGTTCGTTGAAGGGCCAGCCTTCCTTCAGAATCATCGTCTCGTAGGCCCCGCGTAGCGAGTCCACCGTCGTGACGGGCATCTGCCGCCGCAGTTCCTCAAACGACATCGAGTTCTGCTCGGGCACCATCACCAGCCCCTCGCGCCGCAGCGCTTGGTAAAAGGCGTCCGACAGCAAAGCGTAGCCGTACAGGTTAGGATGCACGTGCTCCAGCAGCGTCTCCTGCCCAAAGATGCCGCGCGGCGAATGCATAGCAAACACTCGCTGCGCGTCCACGAGCACCACGCTTGCGTACCGCTCGGCCAGTTGCTCTACTACCGCATTCATGGCTTCGGGGGCCCGGAACCGAAGCTGGTCGTGCTCCTTGGCCTGCACGAAGTGCGTCTTGGCTTCCTCGAAGCTCTCCTGGGCGTAGGCCCGTTGCCCCCGCGCAAATTGAGCCGCCGCCGACACCTCCCCCTCGGTGCTGTTGCTCACGAAAGGAGGCAAGTCCTTTTCGTTGCTCACCAGGTTGCTGAGCAGCACCGGAATCTGATGATCGTTAAGCACCTCCAGCAGGTCGTTAAGGTTGGTTTCGTACTGGTCTACGCCCTGTTGGTAAATTTCTGCTCCCAGGGGGATGGCTTGCTCGGCGGCCAGACGCTGCATCAGGTTGGTGCGCAGATCAGGAGCTCCGGCCAGGCTGCGGCGCAGACCGTTCACCGCGTTGCTCAGCAGTTGCACCAGCCGAAAGTCGCGCAGCCAGATCATGGCCCGCACCAGGGTGGGGTTGTTTCCCAGGCGACTCGTGGAGCCAACCCCCAGGGTGCCGTAGTACTCGTTGTGCCCCGCGTACACCAGCACCGCGTCGGGTTCGTAGTCGACCAGCTGCCGGGCAAAGTCGAGCAGGGTGTAGGTGGTGACAGCGGTGAGCGACAGGTTGATGATCTCGAAGTGGGTCTCCGGCACTTCGTGCATCAGGCGGTAGTGCAGCCAGCGGTGAAACGAGCCGTTGTGCAGGTAGGGGTAGCCTAGCCCGGTGGAAGCACCCAGCACGAAGATGCGGAAGGTGCTACTGTCCTTGTCGGCCAGAAACAGCTCCTGGTTCCCCAGCGTGGCGTTCTCGGGGGTGGCGAAGTACTTCTCCGACACGTTCGGATTCATCATCCGGTAACCCGAGTGGTCAGGAGCATCGATGAACAAGGCGTAGTCCTGCCCGTAGCCTACCACGCGCAGCAGGCCT
The DNA here is from genome assembly GCA_965217305.1 of Cyclobacteriaceae bacterium. Classification (GTDB taxonomy): domain Bacteria; phylum Bacteroidota; class Bacteroidia; order Cytophagales; family Cyclobacteriaceae; genus Tunicatimonas. Next base: position 867,738 of record CBDCHN010000010.1, on the reverse strand, counting down.
TCTATCAGAAGCAACAACGCGAAGGGTAGCAGCCCGGCGATCACCCGGAAGGCGACCCGCCGCGTAGCCGAGCGGCGCGGGGAAGCAGGCCGAACGGATTTGCTCATAGCGTGGACGAAAAGCTACTTTGCAGCACTTCCTCTGTATCAGGCTTCACCGGAGTTGACAGCCTCAACTCGTCCCAGCGAAGCTTGACGCGCTGATCTTGTACGGTAACCTCCGGCTCCGACCATTTCGTTAGGTCGTCGTCGGTGTGGAGGCGGGTGGTCCAGCTCAGCGCAGCTTGGCCCATGTTCTTAAGATCGAAGGCTTTCTCTTCCCCCGCGTAGAGCACCACATCGACCCAGCAGCGGGTTGTGTCGCTACCGGTCTCAACCGTCTGCACCTCCTGCCCGTCGAAGTAGGTCCGCAACAACTCAATGTCCAGTTGTACCGCGCCGTCGTGCAGGGTAATGGCCTGCCCGTCCACCGTCAGGTTATCTCGCAGACCGGCCCCGCCCAGCTCGAAGCGCAGACGGAGGTCACGGGCGTGGAAGATGCCGTCGGGCAGGCGGTCGAGCGAGATATGGTAGTCACCGCCGTCGGTGGCGAAGTTGAGGGTGGTGAGCACGGCGTTGCCGCTTTGCACCGAGAAGATGTTGCCCGCCGCGAACTCCACCCCGTCGTGCAGCAGCTTGGGCTGCAGGTAGTGCGGCTGCTCAGGCGTGCCCCAGTAGGCGACTAGCGGCCGTCGTTGCTGCCAGGTGGTGGAGCGGTTCACCGAACCGATGCAGTACTGCGGATGCAGGTAGGTGTAGCCCACCACCGGGTTGTCGCCCAGGCTAAAGGTGTCCACTTCCACGCGGGCCTGGGGTAGTTGCCGGAGGGCGTGCACCAGCGAAGCGGGAATTTGGTGTTGCAGCTTGTAGTAGGCCACCGGGAGTTGCGCCTGTTGGTAATCAATCTGGCTCTGCGAAGCCCCGTAGAGAAAATCGTAGAAGTCCTGGCGCAACAGGGTGGAGTAGCTGCGGCTGTGCGGACCGGCCAACTGCCCGCTGGGTGGGTGGAAGTGCGTTGCCAGCACCCGCCAGCCCGTCAGGTAGCAGTAGTCGATCATTCGGCGTGCCTCCGCGTCCAGGATGTACTGCTGCATCCGACGGAGTTCGTCCAGGGCCACCCGGGTGTAGGTAGGGCTGTTGTACTCAGCAAAGCCCTGCAGGTCGGCGGTGTAGTCGTAGAAGCGACGCAACCGCATGGCCGCGTACTCCTGGAGGTCGGGCAGATCAAACAGATGGGCGCTCAGGTGGGTCACCAGCGTGCCCATGATGGCGATGTTGGTGTAGCCGGGCTTCACGTCGCGCTTTTCAATGGATCGGCTGGCGTGGACGATGGCTTGTTCCATCGACTGCCGTAGGGCCGGGGGTAGCACCGCGTGGTGCTTCATATAGGTCTCTAACAACGGCACCGCAATAAAGTCGGCCCAGTTCCAGTCGGGCTTATTCATCTGGGGCAGGGTTTCTTCCAGGTGGTACGACCAGATGCCGTAGGTGTCGTGGGTGGAGTCTTGATCCTGGTGGGTAATTATCGTCCTGAAGATGTCGAAGGCCCGCTGCTGGTACTCCGGCAGGCCGCTGTCCATCAGGTCGGCGGCGTAGTAGGTCGATTCCCGAAAGGGGTGGGCGGTGGTGTCGATCAGGTTGGTGTGATAGTGGTTGGCCGTGGGCGGAATGTACTTCTTAACCAGATGAACTACCGAGTCGTAACCGGCGGCGCGCTGCTGAAGTTCGTAGATGAGCGCTTCCTGCTGCGCTTGGTTGGGCAAGTAGCGGCGGGCGTTGGCGAGCAGGCGGTCTTTGTCTTGGTTCGTGGAGACACTAACCAAGGGGTTGGTGGGGACGGTGTCCTGGTTGGTGGAGACACCAACCAGGGAGGTAGGGGGGGACAGCAGTAAACTGCCGATTAGAAGCGTGCGTAGGAGGGCGTTGTGGAGCATGCGAAGGATTTGCCAAAAGGTACTACGCCTCCGGCAGAAATACCACTGTTCAAGCGAAATACTACTGCGGATGGGTTGCTGGTGGAGCGGTAGTAGTGTTCTCTAGCCACAGCACCCCCGACTGCTGCTTCCACTCCTCCAGCGCGATGCCGAAGGGCGGACCAACGGTATAACTTCCCAGCACGATGTCATCGTCCCCGTCGCCGTCCAGATCGTTGGCGTCCATACTGATCCACCGCCCGGCGGAATGGATCGGCCGCGTGGTGGCAGCAAAGTCCAGGTTGCCCTGGTTTTCTAGATACCCAAAGCCCCGTTCGGGCTGCTGCGCGTAGTCAGCGAAGAACGCGATTGCCGCAATGTCCAGGTCGCCGTCCTGGTCATAATCCCGCGCCATTGCCCGGTACGCTCCGGGCATTGGAAAGAAGTACGCTTGCTCGAAGGTCCAGTCGCCCTGATTAAGGAACAGGTACACTCCGTGGTAGGGCTTCAGGATCATGGAGTGGTCGGCGTTGTCGCCACTGGTATATAAGATGTCCAAGTGCCCGTCGCCGTTGAAGTCGTGCAGCTCGAAGGAAGTAGAGCCGTAGGAAGCCGGAAATCGCAGTAGCACTTGCTCGCGAAACTGCCCGTCGCCCTGGTTGTCGTAGCGCACCAGCTTCTCGTCGGCCTGGGCGAAGAGGGCTACAATGTCGTTGCGCCCGTTTCCGGTTAGGTCGCGCACTTCGGCCATGAGCGCTCCCGGTTCATTGCGCAACACCTGCTCCTGATAGGTGCCATCGTCTTGCAACTTCCAGTAGGACAAACGACCAGTGCGGTAGCCGAAGTTACAGGTCAGCAATTCTTCCGTAGCGTCGCCACTCAGATCGACAGTGAGGGTTTGGGTAGGGCGCGCTAGTGCCGACAGCCAGGGAGCGGTAGCTTCAATCATTGATACGTATCCCTCGGAGCTTTCCTTTGGCTGCACCGAAAACCCTAGGTGGGTGACCAACAACGCACGCTGAGGCCCTACCCAAGTGAGCGCACTGACGGTGGGTTGTTGAGCGATCGCCCTTGGTTCTTTGCCGCGCGGGTCCAGGTCGAACAGCGTTTGCACCCCGGCGTCGGCCGCGTAGAGGCGGTGGGTCAGGGTGTCGATCCGCACGCAGGTGATGCCCGGCGGGGCCAACCGGCTGATAGGCACTTCGTGTTCGGCAAAGCGGTCGGTGAGCGGCAGCGCGGATGCCGGGGAGAGGGTTAACTGCGTCGGGGCGGCGGCTTCGTAGTACGCTTTGATCTTCTCCCAATCGGCCGTTGATAACTGTGGTTGGGTGGGGTAGCCCCCCTCCAGGAGCAGGGTTTGCAGGTTCTGCCAGGCCGCCGGGCTAGGCGCATCCAGCAGGCCCAGGTGCAGGCCCATCACCGGCAGCACCTCCTCCCGCCAGGTGGCCTGATCCAGCAAGGTGGGTTCGGAAAACTGGTGGCAACTACCGCAGTGGGTGCGGGCCAGGGCTTCGCCCGGATGTTTCTCGCTTAAGTCTGACGGGGAGGTGCAGGCGGCAACCAACGCTAGCCAGCCGCAACCGACGGCAGTCAGTGAGAGAGATAATGTAAAGTGCTTTACTCTCTCGCTATGGCTCAACTGCTTTTGGTTATTTCACTTGCCTGATTCGGAAACTTCTGAATCAGCCACCGCAACACATTAAGCTGATCTTTGGCCGGGGCTCTTCTCACCTGAGCAATTAGCTTAATGGTATCAGGACGGTTGAGCGTGAGATTAGAAGCGCCTTCATTGCAAACCGAACAGATGGCTCTTAAATTGTTAGGTTCGTCGGTGCCACCCATTGACTTATCAACAATGTGCCCGATGTGAAGCCGGGTCTTTCGGCCTTTGTCGTAGGGATGTATCTCTCCCGCTGCTACGCCGCACATTTGGCAGGTAAATCCGTTTCGGTCAAGTACAAAAGCCCTGGTTTCTTTAGATATTCCCCGTTCAAACGCAGGCAAGGGGTCAAGATCAATTAACAGATACTGTCCAGGCTTCATGTCGCTGCGGTCGTTGTGGGTGACAATGTTGAAGCCTTCTTCGTTTCTTAGTTCTCTGACCCGTCTTGCCCACTCGCTAACTCCAGCCACGGTTCGTAGCGTTTCCGAGTCGAGTACCTTGCCTACGTTGGCGACAAAATACTCCCTCAGCTTCGTTCGCGATCCTTTCTTCCTTGTTGATTTATCGGCCATCGATCAATGCTTTTCTAATTGATCGTCCTACGGCCTCGGCTACCGGAGGGGGGAACGCGTTGCCCACTTGCCGGTAAGCGGGAGTCTTCTTACCAACAAACTTCCATTCTTTGGGAAAGCCTTGCACCAAGGCCGCCATCTTTAGGGTTAAACGAGGGTTGCCCTTAAATCCATTCATGGGTGGTTCATTGGCCAGCCCCTTGCCGTCCACTCCAATCTTCGCCCAAGCTTGCTTTGCGCGCGTTGGCCCCAGGTCTGCTCCGCCGTGTTTCTTTGAGCCTCCCACCAGGGTGGGGGCAACTCCTTCTGCCCGGCGCTTCCAATCATCAACGGCCTCCCAGCCGCGTTGCGCCATTTCTTCGTACAAAAGCTCACCTACCGTGGGTGGCTTATCCCGATGTTGTTGAGGCCACTCGAAATGCCTATAGTATCGGGGACGCAACGCCACCAAAATTGATCTGGGACGCAACTGCGAGACTCCGTAATCCGACGAATTGAGGAGCTTCCACCCACACTGATAGCCCATCGCTTCTAGCCGCGAGACGATCTCAGCCCGGTAATCACTAAACTTAGGATCGAGAAGCCCGCGTACGTTCTCCAGCAGCACTGCCTTAGGCTTACACTCTCTTATCAAACGAAGGGCTTCGGGAAACAAGTCACGCTCATCGGACCGCCCCAGTTGTTTCCCCGCCACTGAAAACGGCGGACAAGGCACTCCGCCCGCGAGCAAGTCAACGTAGCCTTTGTAGGGGCGAGCGCTAAACATTTGCAGGTCGGTTTGTATTACGTTCCACTCCGGGCGGTTGGCGTGCAACGTCTTACAAGCCAAGTGCTCGATCTCCACCAAAGCAATGTGATCAAAGCCTGCTTTCTCCAGACCAAGGGCCTGTCCCCCGGCTCCGGCGCATATCTCCAGTGAGCGGAACCCCGCCGGGCGGAACCCCGCTGGGGTAAATCTATCTTTACTCATGCGCAATAAAGCTAACGCATTCGGGTAGAGTTTCCAACTTCACCACAAACTACCTGTCCTGGATTTCCTCCACCACCTGGGCCTGCTCGCCGACAAAAACCACCACGTAGGCCCGCACCGTCTCCATGCCCCGTCCCGGCCGGTTGATAAACTGCTGCAGTTCCGGACTGCCCAAGTAGCCCCGGAGTTGCGCAACCGCTTCTTCCCGAACCGTGTTTAGCCGGGCGGCATCCTTTTTCTTGAGATACTTGATCTCAAACACAAACTGATACTTCGGAAAATAAGGTGGGCGATAAAGAAACAACACGTCCACGTACTTCTGCCCCACCTCCGGTTCGCTCTTCACGTAGTAGAGATTGGCCAGGTTGGCAAAGCCGACGAAGAGCACCTTGATGTATTTCTCATCGAACCGAATGAAGTCGCGGTTCGACAAGCCCTCAAGCGTCTGCTCGATAAGTTGTATGAAGGGCTGCACGTTGTTCTCCTGCGCCATCTTGATCAGCATACTGCGGATGTCGGTAGTGGAAGCGGACAGCGACACTTGCTCGTCGATGAGTTGCATGAAGTACTCTGAAAACAGTTGGGCGATCACGTAGTTGGGCACCCGAAAGACTAACTGCCCCAGCTCCTCCCGCTCGATGGTGATAAAGCCCAGGTAGAATAGCAAGCTGATAAAGTCTTGCTCGTCGAAGCGCTTCTCGAAGCTAAACTGCTGGGTAAGCAGCGAAGTGACTTGCCCTTCTTTAATGAGCTTCTCCAGTGTGCGGTAGTTTTGCGCTTTGTCTTTCACGGCAAATAGCCGTCGAATCTTGCCGTAGTCACTGGCGATGTTGACGTCGACGATCTTGTCAGGATATTCTTGGCACTGATTCTTTTGATATTCCTTGAGGAAGTAGAGAATCATATCTGAGTTGTATACCCGCGAAGTTGCGGCTCCGCTGAATAAATGCCCATTGTACCACTTTCTAAGGTCATCCCGGATAAGAGAAATATCGTGCCCGGGGCAAGCCACTTCAAATAGCCGGGTAACTTCTTCCTCGGTGAAGCCCATCAGCTCGTTCAGGAGGCGGCTGGTGCTCAGGTGCGCCGCGATGTTGAAGCCGCTGGTGAGGCTGTCTAGCGTGATGGGACTCACCCCGGTGACGAACAGGCGGTCGACCACGCCCTCGCCGGTGCCGGTTTTAATGGCCTCGTAGAACTTGCGCACGAAGCCATTGCGGGTCACAAAGCTACTGAAGTTGCTAAAGTCAAAGGCAATTAGTTCGTTGGCAAAGTGGTCGTATTCGTCGATGAGCAGGTAGACCTTTTCAGAACCCCGGATGCGGATCAGGTCGAAGAGAATTTTCAGCATGTCGTCGGGCGACTCAGCCTCGAGGGACTGTTGGGCTTCCTGGGCAGTGAAGCCGTAGGTATGGGCAAACATGCGCACGCCGCTTTTCACGTTGGAGAAGAACCCCCGAAACGTGCTCTCGTGCGTGGCCGTATCGATGCGACTGAAATCGAACTTGAGCACCTGGTAGCGGTTGGCCAGCGGGGTGGGTTGCTGCCCCACATGGTAGGCTCCAAACAACGTATCGAAGCGGTCGCGGTGCTGCTGCCCGTAGTAGTGCTCCAACAGCGACACGAACAAGCTCTTGCCGAACCGGCGGGGCCGAAGAAAGAAGACGTACTTCTCCGGCGCCGCTTCCATCTGCGCCAGGTAGGGGGTTTTGTCTACGTAGTAGTAGCCGTCTTGCACAAGGGTGGGGAAGTGGCTGATGCCGTAGGGAAGCTTCATGCCACCAAAGATACGCAAAAGCCTGGGCCGGTTCAAAGCTTTTGCTGTCGTGCTGCGCCACGCGGCCTTGGTTCCCCTACCAAAATCACTAGCGGTTGATAAGCAAAACTGGGTGTCCCGGCGGTGATGCTCCGGGAGCATCGGCATCGGGACGCTTGGATGAGCGCACTAACATAGCCGTTGCGGCTATTTTGCCCCCCGCCCGGCACCGGAGATGTAAGAAATGACCCCCGGAATGTCGGCCGATGTAAGAAAACGTCCGTGTTTCACTGTCGGGACTAATGTCCCGGCGGTGATGCTCCGGGAGCATCGGGGCCACGCCCCCCTATTCTGGCACATTGCTATCGATGGTACCAACGTAAGGTGGGCGTCGCACTTGCCGGGCAAGGCAAAAAAAGAATCTCTTGCTTTGTCCTATACCAAATTTCAGAATACATGAAAGTAAGAGCTTTTGACGATTTGCTAAAGGCTTCCCGCCTATCGGTAAACAACACCCTGGCTGACAAGCAAGCCCAACAGGCGCTGGCCAAGTACGGGTTCACGCCCAAGGATATCAAGGAAGGCAAGGGGTTGCTAACCAATTGCACGAAGCAGTGCCGGGCGCAGGAGCAACATTATGAGACCCAGTGGGCCTTGAACCACCGGATTAAGGACGAACTGAAAACCACCCGGGCCCAGTTTGTGGAGCACGTGAAGGTGGCGCGCTTCGTGTTTCGCAAGGATGCCCCCGTGTTGCACCAGCTTAACGTGCAGCGCCTGGAGCGCACCGAGGATGCTTGGTTGAAACAAGCCAACGCATTCTACGAGCGTATCGCTGCCCACGCGGCCCGGCTGGCACCCCAGGGGGTAACGTCCGAAGAACTGGCCCAGAACCAGGCCGCTCTGCAAGCTATCGTTGCCCTGCGTGAAGAACAGGCGCGCATCAAGGGTGATGCCGAAGATGCCACCCAGCGCAAAATGCAGGCGCAGCAGGAGTTGCGAGAATGGCTGTCGGAGTTCCGCAAGGTGGCCCGGTTGGCGTTCAAAAAGTCGCCCCAGAAGCTGGAGGCGTTTGGCATTCGGGTGCGGTGACAAATTAATAGTTCATCCTTGTAATTTGCCCAGGTGGTCCCGTGAGACTCAAGCCGCTGAGATGGACTACTTACTTCGAAATTCATTATTCGTTATTCCTTGTTCGGTGTTGTACAATACAGAACAAGGAATGATGAATGTCGAATGATGAAGTATAGCCAGTAGTGAATGCTTTCATATAACAATAGAATCGTTTACCAGAGAACATGATAAAGAAGATTTTCTTATCAATTATAGTCATGACAGTTGCAGGTTGGGCAAGCGCTCAAACCACCTTGGGGATGAAGGGTGGACTTAACTATTCTAAGATCACGGTATTGAGCGTTGGTGAAGGCTACGATGTGCTGGGTTCAGACTACAAGGCCTCATTTCACCTCGGTGGGTACCTGCACGTTCCGCTCACTGAGAAGCTGTTTATTCAGCCTGAACTTCAGTATTCTAACAAGGGGGGGAGGTTTGAGGACGGCACCCTTAACCTGCCTTACGTTGTTCTTCCTGCTATGCTCGGCTATAAGCCACTAGATCGCTTGAGTATGGAGGGAGGATTTGAACTTGGTTACTTGCTAGCCAACAGAGAGTATCACAGTCTGCTCGACCTTAGTCTCAATCTGGGAGTAGGGTTCGCGATCACCGATGAACTAAGGGCGGGGGTTAGATACGTGCTAGGGATAAATACTGTCTACGGCGAGGAGGTTCAGTTTACGGACAAACAGGGAAACTTGGCCGACGAAATAATCATCCTTTCCAACCGGGTATTGCAGCTTTCGCTTTACTATAGCTTGATCAAGATATAAAGGAGAACTCGGCCTAGGACGGTTACCAGGGTAAGCAGACGGGCCAAAAAAAGCGGCTTGTGTTTCCACAAGCCGCTTTGGATAGACTAAAGATTATTCTGATTTTTTATTACACGTACTACTGGCGCAGGACTTCTAGTCCTGTGCCTAATTATAAGTGGGTTTCTAACCCAACGGGGCGGACAGAGCGGCCCACGCTGGGCGGCCCACGTTGGGTCTGCCTATGTAGCCCGCACAGATTCAGTGCCGCTGTGGATGCAGCCGCTGTGGATGCAGAATCTGCGCGAGGATGTTTATAGAAATTTCTCAGAATAACCTTTACTATTTACTTCGGATTCATTATTCGTAACTTCTTTCGTACGCGTTGCAAACGCGCACCAGAGTTGCCCGAAAGAAATGTAGATCAACCGCCGCTGCCGCCGTAGCCGGTGCTCTGCTGCATGTTGGGGTTGGCATCTAACTCAGCCTGCGGAATGGGGAAGTAGTAATCCTGCTCGTTGAAGATCACCGGGCCCGAGCGCACGGTGGGGTACTTGGCCACCTCTTCGGCGGCAATGCCCCAGCGGATCAGGTCGTACCAGCGGTGCCCTTCGGCAAACAGTTCCAGAAAGCGTTCTTCGCGGATGGCGTCACGCAGGGCGGTGCCGGTCAAACCAACCAAGTCGGCTTCGGCCGAAGGGGTGGTGGGGGTGCCACCGTAGGCGCGACGCCGCACCCGGTTCACGTAGTCCAGCGCCACGGCATCGTTGCCCAGGGCGTTTTGCGTTTCGGCGTACTTCAGGTAGATGTCAGCCAGGCGGTAGATAATCACGTTGGCCCCGAAGGTACGGTTGGTAGAGTAGACCGAATAATCAATCGGCACGTACTTTTTGAAGCTCCAGCCCAGCGCGCCTGCGTCGCCCACCATGCGTTCCAGAATCTTCCATTTGCCGTCGCCAAACACCACCGAGTCCACGCCCGGCTCCAGCATATTCACGCGCAGGCGCGGGTCGTCGCCGAAGCGCAACACGTTCACGTCGTGCGGATACACGTTGCTCCAGCCAGTCCCTTTGGGGGCAATCTGCAACGCCAGGTTGGTGCCCAATCCTCCTTGCCACATACTTTCTTGCTGGTCGACAGAGAAATTAATCTCCAGCAGCGACTCCTCGCTGAACTCGTTCTCGCCGTTAAACAAGTCTTGGTAGTCCTCAAAGGGTACCAGGGAGAACTCGCCGCTGTTGATGATCTGCTCCAGGTAGCCGTTGGCGGTGGCGTAGTCGTTGAAGTGCAGGTAGACCTCGGCCAGCGTAGCTTTCGCGGCAAAGGCATCGACACGGGCTAAGTCTTCACCCTCCCAACTGTCAGGCAGCGCGGCTTCGGCGGCTTGCAGGTCGGCGATGATCTGCCCGTAGACCTGTCCCACGGTGGCCCGGCTCACCTGCATCTCTTCGCGGGTGGAGGCCACTTCAAGGATCAGGGGGAACCCCGGCAGCGCTGGCATTCACGGCGGGCCCTTTTTCACCCCATAGCCGAATGAGGTGGAAGTAGTCGAAGGCACGCCAGTAGCGAGCTTCGCCCCGCATCACCTCAATACGGGCCAGGTTATCGGGAGTGAGCGTTGCTTGGTTCTCTTCCACAAACGCGTCTACGTTGGTCAGAAAATCATTGGCCCGAGCCACGCCCCGGTAGAAGCCGCGCCAGAAGTTGTCGATCAGGTCGTTCTCGGGCGTCACTTCGTTGCGATACATCTGGTTCCAGCCATCGGTGCCCAGCCAGTCTTGGTTGGCTGTTTTGGGCAGTCCGTACGACACCTTGGGCAAGAAGTCGGCACCGTACATCTCTTCGGTTTTTTGGGCCGAATACACGCTGGTGAGTACCAGGTCCAGATGGTTCATGTTCCGGAAGAAGTTTTTGGCATCAATCTCGTTGGGATTGGCCACGTCCAGGAAGTCGTCCTGGCACTGGCTGAACAGCAGCAGTGCGGCCAGGAGGCAACCGGTGGTTCTAAGTATATTTTTCATAAGGATAGGGATTATCAATTAAAAACCAATTTGAAGACCGGCCGATACCAGTCGGGTCTGCGGGTACTGCCCCAAACCGTCGATGCCCTGTCGGGTATTGTTGTCGTTCCCGGCACTCAACTCGGGGTCTAGTCCTTCGTATTGGGTGAAGGTGAGCAGGTTCTGTCCGTTCACAAACACCCGGGCGTTGGTCAGGCCAATGCGACTGATCAGCGCTTCGGGCAGGGTGTAACCCACCTGAATGTTGCGCAGCTTCAGGTACGAGCCGTCTTCCACCATGTAGGAAGAAGGGCGGCGGAAGTTACCGTTAGGATCACCGGCGATCTGACGCGGGTGCTGGGTTGGGTTCTCGGCCGTCCAGCTCTCGAACACGCGGGTGCTGGAGTTGTAGTCGCTAAACACCGTACGGTAGTAAGCCTTGGTGGCGTTGAAGATGTCCACGCCCTGCACGCCCTGGAAAAAGAGCGTCAGGTCAAAGTTCCGGTAGGCCACGTTAGCGTTGAAACCGTAGATCATCCTGGGCCAGGGGTTTCCGATAAAGGTGCGGTCGTCGGCATCGATGGTGCCGTTACCGTCGATGTCGCGGTACCGCAAGTCACCGGGGGCGGTTTCTTTAGACTGATAAAATTCCCCATCCGGCAAGGCAGCGTTGAGCGCATCGATTTCCGACTGGTTCTGGAAGATACCGTCGGCCACCAGTCCGAAGAAGTAGCCAATGGGCTGGCCCACCTCGGTGAGGGCAATGGCGCCCGAGTAGCCGGGTCCGCCGCCTCCTGCTGGGATAGTTTGCCCCTCGTCGAGTTGCTGCACCTCGTTGCGGTTCCAGGCCGAGTTGGCGGTGATGTCGAAGTTCCATTCGCCCACCCGCTGGCGGTAGTTCAGGGCCAGTTCAAACCCGCGGTTCTCTACCGAGCCGATATTTACCGGCGTTCTTTCCGGTTCGCTTCGGTTGGCCGACACCCCGTAAGAAAGGGGCAACTGCACCCCAATGAGCATGTCGGTGGTGGTTTTGATGTAGTAATCGGCGGTGACGTTGAAGCGTCCTTCCAGAAAGCTGGCGTCCAGTCCGATGTCGGTTTGCACCACCTCTTCCCACTTCACCTGTTCGTTGGGGAAGCGCCGCAGGTAGAAACCCCGCTCCTTGGTCCCCCCGGATTGGCCGGTCGCGTCAAAGGCGTAGGTGGAGCGCAGGTTGCGGTAAGTACGGGCGAAGATATAGTCATCGATCCGGTCTGACCCCAGGATTCCGTAGCTTGCTCGAAGCTTCAAATCAGATAGAAAGGAAGCGCCCTGCATAAAGTCTTCCTCAATGATGCGCCATCCCACCGATATTGAGGGGAACACCCCGTACTGGAAGTCGGGACCGAAGCGGGAAGAGCCGTCGCGCCGCACGTTAGCCGTGAGCAGATATTTGTTAGCAAACGTATAGTTGATCCGCCCAAACACCGACTCCAGTCGGTACTGGTCTTCAATGGATTGTCGCTCGCTGATATCTACGGTCCCGGAAGCAATAGCAAAGCTGCGGGAGAAGTCGATCGGAAAGTCTTGCGCAAGGGCTCCGAAGAAGATATCGTCAGCTTGGAACCGCTCGTAGCCGCCCAGCACGGTGAAGTCGTGCTTGCCAATGCTTTTGGTGTAGGTGAGCACCACGTTGGTATTTAACTCCTCATCGTCGCGGCTGCGGTACTCCAGTGAGTTGATGGAGTTGGATAGTGCTCCGTAGCTAAAGGCTTCGGAGAAGTGCTCGCGGCGTAGGGCGCGGATATTAACGCCCACGCTGCCGCGCAGGGTCAGGCCCTCCAGGGGTTCAATCTCGGCATACACGTTTCCGTTCAGACGGTTGGAGGTTTCCAAAATATGGTTCTGCAATTGTGCGGCCAGCGGGTTGGGGCCCTGGAAGTAAGAAGGAGCCGTTCCCCAGCCGCCAAAGGCGTTGGTGGGATCGTAGACCGGCATGATGGGGATGGCCCGGAAGATAGTGAGCAGGTCGCCCCCGTCGTTGGCAGTGGGGTTCTCGCGGGTGCGCGACACCAGCAGCGACTCGCCGATACGGATGTACTTGCCAATCTTGAAGTCGGCGTTGGCCCGCAGTGCGTAACGCTCGAAGGAGTTGTCGACCATAATCCCCTCTTCTTTATCGTAACCACCCGACACGAAGAAGTTAGCGTTTTCGTTGCCACCGGCCACCGACAGGTTATAGGTTTGCTCCAGCCCGCGGCCCGAGAAGATCTCATCCACCCAGTTGGTGTTGGGCAGACTTCCGGGATTGTCCCAGGCCGGTTCGGGGGTGCCGTCCGCGTTGATGCGACCGATTGAACTGGCCCGCACGAAGCCTTCGGTGTCCAGCATATCGGGCAGTTGCATGGGGCTACGCTGCCCGATGGAGGTGTTAAAGTTGACCTTCACCTTGCCTTCGGTACCGCGCTTGGTGGTGACCAGGATCACGCCGTGGGCGGCGCGGGCGCCGTAGATGGCCGAGGCCGAGGCATCTTTGAGAATCTCGATTGATTCCACGTCGTTCATGTTGAAGAAGTTGCCCGGGTTCTGCGGCACCCCGTCGATCACCCACAGGGGTTGGGTGTTGCCAATAGACCCGGCCCCGCGGATGGCTACGCTGGAACCAGCCCCAGGAGCTCCTTCTTCTCGAGTGACCTGCACCCCGGCCGCGCGGCCTTGCAGGGCTGTCTCCAGCCGACGTTCGGATATGCGGGTGATGTCTTCGGGTTCTACTGAGGAGATGGCCCCGGTCAGGTCCGACTTCTTCTGGGTGCCGTAGCCCACCACGACTACCTCTGAGAGGGACTGGATGTCGGGTTGCAGCGTCAGGTTAATCACGCTTTGGCTGCCGATAGTGACCTCTTCGGTGAGGTAGCCTACGGAAGAGAAAACCAGCGTTTGGGCATCGTCGGCCACCGTGAGGCTGTAGTTGCCATCGATATCGGTGACGGTACCCACGGTAGAGTTCTTCACCACCACGTTCACGCCCGGCAGGGCTACGTCTTCTTCATCGGTGATTGTTCCGGAGATGGTGCGTGCGGCTACTGCCACGGTTTGCATTGGGCGCAGTCCTAGGCGAGCAACCAGGTCGACCTGAGCTTCTCGCATACTGCTGCGCTCAGAAGCGGGCGTCTTGGAGACCTTCTCGGGCTGAGGCACGCGATAGATAACGTAGATCTGTTCGGTTACTTTCTCATGGCGCAGGCCCAATGGCTTGAGTAATTAGGTGAGCGTCTTTTCCAGATCAGCTTCGGGGGCGGCAGGTTCTTTCACCGCCTGGTCTTTCACCAGTTGGCTGGCATAGTTGAAGCGTACGTTGTGCTGTTTCTCTAGTTGCTCGAGCACGATGGTCAGTGCTACGGCTTGTTTCTGTTTGGGTTCATCATTGTGAACCCCGTCGGGGGTGGGGGAAGACAAGGCCAACGTCTGTGCTGAAGCGATGGCCGATCCTCCCAGAAGGGTCAGCAGCAATAGCAGCCGACGAAGGGAGAGTAAATTCCAATGCATAAGATTAGGGATTAAGTGTAGTGAAGGTAAGTACGGACCAGAGCGCTCTGCGGATTTACCGGTAGAGCGAGATTAGGGGGCTAAGAGGTATCCATTGGCATCTTGTTTAAGGGTGAGATTGAACGACTTTTGTATGGTTGTCAGCAAAATGGTAAGGTCATCGGTGGGGGCAGAGCCGGTAAATCGTAGGTTAGCGAGCGCCGGGTCGGCAAACCGAAGCGACACGTTGTAGCTATCGGCCAGTTCTTGCTGGATAGCTCCCAGCGTTTGGTCGACGAAGTAGAGTTCGTGGTCTTTCCAGGAGGTGTAGACAACTGGCTCAGGCACGTGGGTGATCACAAATTCTTCGGCCTGGCGCAGACGCACCCGGTCGCCGGGTTGCATAGCCAGCGCTTGCGCGTGGTCGGCTTGCTTGCGCAGCAGGATACTACCCGAGCTAAGCACCACGTCGGTGATACCGCGACAGTCTTTCACGTTGAAGGTGGTGCCCAGCACCTCCACGTCCAGGTTGCTGGTGTGCACGACAAACTTAACGGCCTGGGCGTTGTCGTTTTGCCGGGGCATCACGTGGAAGTAAGCTTCGCCGGTAAGCCAGACTTCGCGCAACCCACCGGTCGAAGCTGTGGCCACCCGAAGTTGTGAGTTGGCATTGAGGTCCACCACCGTTCCGTCGGGCAACTCAACTTGTTTCACTTCGCCGTAGGCAGTCTGGTGAGTGTCGTAGGCAGGAAAGAGCAGCGGTTGGGCAAGCCACCCTATGAGAAACAACAAGCTCACGGCGGCCGCCATCATCAACCAGGGCCGATGCGCCCGGTTGGAAGAAACAGCCAGGGCGGGGATGGTTGAGGTCACGCCGGTGTAGATGCGTTTAGAAGCAGTGCGGTCGATGGGGCGCGGAGCCGGTAGTTGTTGCCAGAGCTCCGCTAACACAGACTCGTAGTCAGTTGCTTCGTCGGCTAGTAGGTAGTCGTATAATTGACGAATCTCTTCGGAAGAGCAGCTTTTGGTGAGGTATTTTTGTAAAAGTATTTGTTTGGTCATAAGGTTAGGTTAGCCTACCGCTTGTTAGTACTACCGGATTTGGAATGCTTTAAATTACTGTAGTAACAGAAAGAAGCAATATTTACAGCAACACCGATATTGCGGTACTTATATTGCGATTTACTGATCAAATGGCGTAAATTGTTGAAGAAACAGTAAAAACTGGCGGGGGGTTTAGAGGCCAAATAGCAACAATGCCAGGAAACTCACGCGTTGTAGCAAGTGCAATCGGAGAGATTTAGTTGCTTTCACCAGTTGTGACTTCACGGTGTGCACCGAAAGCTGGAGGGTTTCGGCGATCTGTTCGTGGGTCATGTGCTCGTCGTAGCTCATGCGAAAAATGATCTGCCGTTTCTCGGGCAGTGTCTCAATGGCTTGTTGAGCTAGTTCAACGTATTCATCAGCCGAGGGACCATCTAGGTGATACAAAGAAGTGGTCAAAACTGAACGAAAGTCCTCCTTGAAACGAGCGGTACGCGCTACTTCCTTAAGGTAATCGAAAGCGCAATTGCGGGCGATGCGGTAGACGTACGGATCAAGCGGGCGGTTGGGATCAATGTTACTGCGAAATTCCCACAGGCGGATAAAAGCCTGCTGCACCACCTCTTCGGCATCCGGGGTAGATTTTGTAAATTTGAGGCAGTAGGCAAACAGTTGGTCACGATAGGCATCGTATACTTTGCGAAACGCTTTTGGGTCACCCGCAATAAAGCACCGGACGGTACGCTTTTTTACGGTAACTTGCGGTTTCATACGTAAGTAATTTTCAAAAACAGTATTATTATCAACCATAAACTTAAGCATTTGTTAGCACCCGAGCAAGGAGTCGCGTTGGTAGTTGGTTTGTTACTGTGGACGACCGGATCGGCAGACGCCAACCACCCACCGCCCCGCGACTCGACCACGCACGTGAACCGGCGGTGGTGCTACGCCGGGATGGCCTACGGGGTGGCCCAAGTCGGACTCTACGCAGCCTGGTACCGCAATCAACCTCGGCAGCGGTTTCGGTTCTTCAACGACGGAGCGCAGTGGAAACAGGTAGACAAAGTAGGGCACTTCTACGCGGCCTTCCAACTAAGCCGAGCCGGTACCGCGCTGGTCGAGCCCTTGAGAACGCGACGATCTCCTGAGAATGGGGGAGGGGTGGTCGGTTTTCTGTCGCTCTTGCCCATTGAGGTGTTCGATGGGTTTTCGCAAGCCTACGGGTTTTCGTGGCACGATCTGGCGGCCAACGCGGCGGGGTCGGTGTGGTGGATGGGCCAGCACGCCCTGTGGGATGAGGTGCGCTTGGAACCTAAGTTTTCTTTTCATCGCACCGCTTTGGCCACCGAACGGCCCAACACGCTGGGAAGCAACCTGCCCGAAGAAGTGCTCAAGGATTACAACGGACAAACCTACTGGCTGTCGGTGGATTTGCACGCATTTTTGAAGCGGCGGTATCCTCGGTTTCCGAAGTGGCTCAACGTGGCGGTGGGCTACGGGGCCAACCAGATGCTGTACGCGCGCACGTCGGCCAACCAAGCCGCAGGTTACTCGGCTTACCGAGAGTGGTACCTAGCGCTGGACGTGGATTTGCACTACTACCGAAAGCCACCGGTTAGCTTTGGAAATCGCTTGTGGAACGGGTTGCTGTACGCAGTTTCGTTGGTGCATCTGCCCGCTCCCACACTAGGATATCGTTCCGGGAAAGGATTTACGTTTTATCCTGCGTATTTTTGAAGTTAATTGAATGAGAGAAGGTCTGAAGGATTGAATGGGGTAAAGGAGTAAGGAGGTCGCTGGGTAGAGGGAAGGGTAAATTGCTCATAGTTCGATTGCTCGGTTATCCAATGGTTCTATTGTTGCTTTCAGCGACGCCCAACCATCGACCAATGAAGCAGTGAAACCATTGGACAATCAAATTTCAGTACTATAAATGTAACCCTACCGCCACCAACTCGTCTGCCCAGTATCCAGTATCCAGTATCCAGTATCCAGTATCCAGTATCCAGTATCCAGTAGTATCCAGTATCCAGTATCCAGTATGAACATCGGAGATAAAGTACGTTTGTTGCGGGGAAGCGAGGAAGGGGTGATCACCCAGTTTCTGGAGGGGAACCTCATCGAGGTAGAAATTGAAGACGGGTTTGGGATTCCGGTGATGCGCAGTGAAGTGGTGGTGGTTGCCCAAGAAGAAGATAAATACTTTCAGCGGCCCGATTTGCCCCGGGAGACGGCAAAACCGGTGGCAAAACGAGATACTGCCCCGCCGGTTACCTTAGGAGTTTACCTGGCCTACGTGCAAATCAACGATCAGCAACTTTCGCTTCATCTTGTAAACACCACCGACTTCGAGATGCCCTACGTGCTGGGTGAAGAAGCCAATGGTAATTTTCGGGGGCTGTCTTCGGGAGTGCTTGGTGCGCAGAACACGGTGAAGATCACAAACCTGACCGTGGCTGATTTCGACCGGTGGCCCGTGCTGATATTTCAGGGATTGTACTTCCGTTCCGGAAACTACCTGCTGCGCGAACCGCTGATGCGCCGCATCAAGCACAAGGCTGCCACCTTTTTCAAGAGCAAAGCCACGGCACCGTTGCTCGATCAACCCTCTTTCCTGTTCTCCATCGACGAAGCCGCCAGTTCAGTAGGGGGCCAACCGCTGAACCCGGAAGCCCTTAAGGAGAGCCTTTTATCGCCCAAGGAGGAAGCCCGGGCCAAGGACCAGATCAAACTTACCCGTCCGCCCGCCCAGGTAGACCTGCACATCGAGGCGCTCACCGACGCGCACGACACCATGAACAACGGCGATATGCTAAACCTGCAACTCCAAACCTTTGAGGAGAAACTAGACCAGGCCCTCGCCACGGGCATGGACGAAATCACGTTTGTGCACGGGGTGGGCAGCGGCACCCTACGTCGCGAAATTCAGAAGCGGCTTTCGGGAATGAAAAGCATTCTGTACTTCCAGGATGCCCAGCGCGAAAAATTCGGCTACGGCGCCACACTAGTACGCCTCAAGTAGCGTTGTTGGGGAGTAAGTGGTCATTTTAAAAGAGCTTATGATTCGTCCCCTGATCGTAGGAACGTTGTTGTTTCTAGCGGTTTCCGCCTTCGCCCAAGACACAACCCTAGTAACCACTTACTACGACTCGACCCAATTGCGGGTGAAGGAGCAATACTACGTGTTGACCAACGACAGCACAATGGCCCACGGACCGTACCGGAAGTACTACGCCGAAGGCCCGTTGGCTACTGAAGTGCGTTTTCGGCAGGGGCAACCGATGGGCTGGATGGAAGAATACTATCCCGAGGGAGCCGTACAGCGAAAGACCCCCTATCGGCAGGGCGTCAAGGAAGGGCAAGTGGTGGTGCTCACGCGGGCGGGCGATACGCTGCAAACCGCCACCTTCCGCAACGACACCCTGCAGGGTCCGCTAACAGTCTACTTCGAAGACGGCACTCCTAAGAACAAGACCCAGTTTGTGGACGGCACGCCCGACGGATTGATTGAGTCGTATTACCCCAGTGGAAAACTGAGCGAGCAGATGACTTACCGGCAGGGGCAGCCCGACGGACCGGTACGTAGATTCTACGAAGACGGAACGCTAAAAACCGAGCTCACTTACCGGCAGGGAATCACCGAAGGGGTGGTGACCGAATATTATCCGAGCGGAGAGGTGGCCGACAAGACAACGTTTGCTCGGGGCGAACGCGACGGACCCTCCCAGTCTTTTAGCGAAGCGGGTCAACTGCTGCGCGATGAGCGGTACGAGGACGGATTTCTGGAGGGAACCAGTCGGTATTACTATTCCGATGGCACGCTCCGGGAAGAGCAGCATCACCAGCGCGGGCAGCCGGTGGGCGAACACCGCCGCTTCTTCACCAACGGAAAGCCGGAGGTAGTAACCACCTACTCGGACGGAGGAAAAAGTCTGAAAAAATACGATGAGAACGGCACGCGGCGCGAGGAAAAGCAGTTTGCTGCCAAAAAGCCGACCGGTGCATGGAGAACTTACCATCCCAACGGACAACTGGCGCAGGAGCAGCCCTACGTGGCCGGGCAATTGCAAGGTAGCGTGACAAGCTACTACGAAGACGGAACGGTGCGGAAAACCAAAGAATATCAAAAGGGAAAGAAGACGAAGACCGAGAAAACCTATTACCCTTCCGGGGCGCTACAAAGCGAAACGGAGTACTATTTCGGAGCCAAGCAAGGAAAACACACCGCTTATTACGAAAACGGGGCGGTGAAGGAGAAAGGTGCCTACAACGGAGGCAAAAAGACGGGCGATTGGAAGCAGTATGATGCGGAGGGGAATGAAATCCCATAGGTGCCGGTCGCGACCGGCACCTACGGGATTGGTATTAATGGCTATGCTCGGCCAGCCATTGTTTCGCAAATTTTTCTTGGGCGAAGTAACCGGCCACGATGCCGTTCTTCTTGAGGGTGCTCGCCGACTTTTTCAGGGCTACTTCGTCGAATACGTTCTCGGAAAGCACAATGGCGGTGAAGCGTTGGTTGCCAATCTCTTGGTTTGAGCGGGGCACCCATTCTTCGTTGGTCCAGCGCAGGTCTTCGGTGCTGATGCCTTTCAGGTCACGCTGGTTGATGAGCCAGTGCCGGATGCGGTGGGTCTTGGCCAGTTGCAGCGACGTTTCCCAGGCGGCGCGATAGTCTTCCCCCCGAGCGAAGCCGTGCCAAGTGTGCACCAAGACGGGCAGGGTGTCGTCTAGTTCAATCTTCACGTACTGGTTTTCGTACTTTATCATATCGTTGGTGGTGATGAGCGTTAAAGAAATGGATTAGAAAACCGAATTTGCCAGAAATCAGATACTTTTGCTCGGGCGTTTCGTCCGAAACCTTAGCCCGTAAGTAAAGGCCGGAAAATGATAGAAAGAAGCAATTCTATGAATAGCGAACAATAGACGCCAAATCATGAAGCGAGACCTGCTTTCCTCCTTCGACATTCATCATTCCTTGTTCGATATTCAGTATTTTCACTTCTTCCTATGAAAGCTATCCTCATTGACCAGCCCGGCGGAGCGGACCAGTTACACTTCGGCGAGTACGAAACCCCGGTTCCGAAGCCCAACGAACTGCTGGTGCGCGTGGCGGCCACCGCGGTGAACCGGGCCGACCTGCTGCAACGGCGGGGCAAGTACCCTCCGCCCGCCGGAGCCAGTCCCATCTTGGGCCTGGAGATGAGCGGGGCAGTGGTCGAGATTGGCGCTGACGTGACCCGCTTCGCGGTGGGCGACCGGGTGTTCGGACTGCTCTCCGGCGGCGGCTACGCCGAGTACGCGGTGATCCACGAACGAATGGCTTTGCCCGTGCCCGACAACCTCACGCTGTCCGAAGCCGCAGCGGTGCCCGAAGTTTTTCTTACGGCCTACCAGGCGCTGCACTGGCTGGGAAAGCTACAAACGGGCGAACGGATACTAATTCACGCCGGAGCCAGCGGAGTGGGCACGGCCGCCATTCAACTGGCCCGGGCCATGGACGCGGGCGACGTGATTGTCACCGCCTCGGCTGCTAAGCACCAACGTTGTCTGGAGTTGGGAGCGAACTACGCCATCGACTATCAAGCTTATGATTTTAAGGAAGAAGTGATGCAGATCACCGGTAGGGAAGGGGTGGATTTGGTACTGGATTTCGTAGCCGCTCCGTATTTCGAAAAAAACGTTGGAGTGCTACGCACCGACGGGCGGATGGTGCTGCTGGCGCTGCTGGGCGGTTCGCACGTTGAGCACTTCAACCTGGGTAACTTGCTGAAGAAACGCTTGCAGATCAGCGCGTCCACCCTGCGCTCGCGCTCACTCGACTATCAAATCAATCTCACGGAGGCATTCGCCGACTTCGCCCTGCCGCTCCTGGCCGACGGAAGCCTGCGTCCGGTTATTGACCGGATCTACAACTGGAAAGATGTGCAGCAGGCGCACCAACGCATGGAAGCCAACCAGAACAGCGGCAAGCTGGTGCTAGAAATCACGCAATAACGTATCAATCAGGCTAATTCACTCGACGCATGCCCAAAATTCTTTGGCAACTCATTAAGTTTGGCGTCGTGGGTGGCTCGGGATTAGTAGTTGACTTCGGGCTTACTTATCTGGTTAAGGAAAAAATCAATATCAACAAGTACGTCGCTAACGCGATTGGCTTCACCGTGGCGGCCACTACCAACTTCTTTCTCAACAAACGCTGGACCTTCGGCGACAACAGTCCGGAAGTACTCAACCAGTATACGCTCTTTTTTGGCATTGCGCTGGTGGGATTGGTGCTAAATCAACTGATTTTATTCGTGCTGCACCATTACTTTAAAACCAACTTCTACTTGGCCAAACTGGTAGCCACCGGACTGGTCGTCTTCTGGAACTTTACTATGAACTACCTGATCACCTTCGCCTTATGAGTAAACGCCGCCTATTTTTGCTCTTCTTGCTGTTCTGGATCATTCAGAGCCTGATTACCGCGCTCAATACCGAACTCTACTTCGACGAAGCTTACTACTGGATGTATTCTCGCTTTCCGGACTGGGGCTACTTTGACCATCCTCCGATGGTGGCGGTGATGATTGCGGCGGGCAACTTCTTGGGCAAGAACGAACTGGCGGTTCGGCTGGTCAACATCCTGATGATGAGCGGGTCGCTGGCTATCATCTATTACCTGGTAAGGCCAAAACACGTTGGCATCTTTTGCCTGACGCTGTTCTCGTTTCTCACGTTTCACCTGTCGGGCTTCGTTACCCTGCCCGATACCCCCTTCTTTTTTTTCGCCCTGCTGTTTATGCTGGCCTACCGAAGGTTTTTGCAGCACGCTTCGTGGATAAACGTGCTGGGTCTGGGAGCTTCGGCTGCCCTGATGCTCTACAGCAAATACCACGGAGCGCTGGTCATTCTGTTTGTGGTGCTCAGCAACCTTCGGCTGCTTACCAACTACCGTTTTTACTTGGCGGGACTGGCCGGATTGCTGCTCTTTCTACCGCACGTTCTGTGGCAGGTGAACCACAACTTTCCTTCGTTGCAGTATCATTTGGTTGATCGGGCGTCGTCCTATAAAGTAAGTCAAACCCTGGATTATGTGCTGGGCAACGTTCCCTACCACGGGGGCCTGGTATCGGTGGCTTTGCTCGTTGCCTCCTTCGGCTACCGAACGGCCGACCGTTGGGAACGGGCGCTGCAGTGGAACCTCTACGGTACCCTGGTTTTCTTCTTCTTGATCACCTTCAAGGGGCAGTACATCGAGCCCAACTGGACGATCTTCTGCACTTTTCCGCTGGTGTATCTGGGCTATCGCCGCGTGGAGCAGGTTCGTTGGTTTCGGAGCTACCGCGTGATTGCCGCAGTGTTTGCCGGCCTGCTGTTGCTCATCAAAATTCATTTGATCACTCCTTTGGTAGACATCAAGAAAGATCGGGTTTGGGATTTTCATTTGAGCCGTAACTTCGCCCGCGAGGTAGTGAGCTTGGCTGCTGACGCGATGATTGTAGGGAACGATTACCAAACCGCTTCGCTGCTGAACTTCTACGCCGACCAGCCCTACTACATTCCCGCCCTCAATATCAACAGTCGGGCCAATCAGTACTCGCTCTGGCAACTGGACACGCTGGTCTGCGACCGCGACGTGGTTTTCGCCAACCACCACCTGCCGGGCCCGGCGGTGGAAGGACGAATGCACAAGACCCTTAATATTACTTCTATCAGGCAACTCAGTTCGCCTACTTTGCTCACTCTGAGCAACGGGGTGTTGGTGGCTGATGGTGCGTCCTTGCGCATTGCGCTCACGGTAGAATCGCCACCGGCGAGAAGCTGCGCGTATGATGACGAGCTTTCGCTTGAATTTACGCTGCTTAGCGAGGAAGCCGAGCCCTTGGTGATTCGGAAGCCTTTGGCAAACCTGAGCCCGAGGGCAACCCAGCAATCGTACCGCATTTCGGTTACGGATCCGCAAGCAGTAGACAAAGTGCTAGTCCGAATACTTTCGGCTAAGCTCCAGGGGGGAACCAACCAATATTTAGCGATTGATCCCAAGCGTTAAGAAGAAATTTAGCAAATTTTTCGTTATCTTGAGACACACCGCCTCCTGATGAATTACCACTCGTTATACTTACTGTTCGCTGTGTTGATCGGACTCAGCGGATGCGCTTCCATCAAAACTTCTGTTGAAACCTCGCCGGACTCCGACGTTTCAGGATCGACCTACGCTTTCGTACCGCTTCCGAACGAGCTGGACCAAGCCAGTGCTATTTTGTACGATGAGATCAGGCAACGCATTGAAGCCAAGCTCCAGCAACGGGGTTATACCGCCAATACTGAAAATCCGCAGTTGCTCGTCGCGTTCAATATTCTAACCGAAGAACAGCGCAAAGAGGTTGTCAAGTCAAATAATCCCTACGGAAGTTACAATCATATGTGGGCCAATACCTACGGCGCAGGATGGTGGCCGCCTATGGACCGATCGCGTTACAAAGAAATTCGCATTGAAAAAACCGGCACGTTGGTGGTAGATGTAGTGGCGGCGGCCGAGAGAGAACTGCGCTGGCGCGGCCTGGGCACCGGTCCGGTCAACGACCCCGAGGAGCGATTCGAAACCACCTATAAAATCGTGGATAAGCTTTTTAGGCGATTTCCGGCGGCTACCCCTCTTTCTGGTTCTTAATAGCTTGGCTTCTTCCAAAACTTTTAGTCTGTTTAGAAAATAAATCAATGGGCCGTTGATTCGTTGAGAAGGAACCGCCGCAAACCAAAACCTTGTTCACTTTTTGTACGTAACCCTAAACTTTTACCAGCATGGCTAAGCCCCACCTCGAACTCATCCAAGCACTTCGTCAAACCGCGCGCAAGATTGCTGCTTCTGATCACTATCAGTGGGGGCACATGGGTAGTTGCAACTGCGGCCACCTGGTGCAGGAAGTGACCCGGCTAACCCGCGCCGAAATTCACGAATACGCCATGCGCACCCGCGGGGGCGACTGGAGCGAGCAAGCCCTGGACTACTGTCCTACCAGCGGCTACCTCATGGATCAGGTCATTTCTATTATGTTGGACGCGGGATTGGAGGTGCAGGACTTTCAGCACTTGGAACGGCTTTCGGACCGGGCGGTGCTGCGGCGCCTGCCCGAACAAGAACGGTTTCTTCAGCATAACCAACGGACTGATGTGGCTAAGTATCTGCGCACTTGGGCTGATTTGTTGGAGGAACAATGGCTTGGTCAGATTGAAATCCCCCGGTTCTCAGCGTCTTTGCCAGAGGAGATAAACGCCTAATGGCGTCGGTCTTTGCCGGTGACAGAAGGGGGGAGCCGAGATAGGCACGGAGGTTACGGGTAATTGATGGTTGACCTTACATCTAACTTACATTTACCTATGATTTTTGCCCAAAGATACTACCTTTGGCCGCTGTGGAAGGATTTTTAATCAACCACACCATCATTCTACAAAGGGGGCTAACTATATGGTAGACTTTTTTTTGGGCGAGTCGTTTCTGTATCTTCTGTTAGCCGCTGTTCTGGCTTTCTTCACTACCCACAGCACCGTCCCGGCCGTGATCCGGGTGGCTCGAGAGAAACACTTGCTGGAAGAGCCCAACGGGCGAAGTTCTCACACGCAAAAAACCCCTTGCCTGGGCGGGATTGCCATTTTTGCCTCCTTGGCCATTGTCTTTCTGCTTGTAGCTCATCTGTATCCGGCTACCGCCGGAAAGTCCCACTTAATTCTTCCCTCGCTCATTATTTTGTTCTTCATCGGTCTCAAAGACGATATTCTGGTGATCGATCCTTACAAAAAGCTGGTGGCCCAACTGATCGCGGCTGGTCTGCTCATTGCCTGCGCCAACGTCCGCATCGGAAGCCTATTCGGCTTGTTCGGAGTGTACGAACTGCCCTACTTGGTAAGCTTTGCTTTGACCGTTTTTATCTTTGTGGTGGTGATCAATTCGTATAACTTGATTGATGGTATTGACGGCCTGGCGGGCAGCCTGGGAATAATATCTGCCCTTGCTTTTGGGGCGTACTTTTACACCATCGGATTGGCCTGGGCAACGGTGCTGTGTGCGACGCTGATCGGATCACTGTTGAGCTTTTTGTTCTTCAACTTTTCGGCAAGAAACAAAGTGTTTATGGGTGACAGTGGCTCGCTGATCGTTGGGTTTGTGCTGGCCATTTTGGCTATTACCTTCATCCAGGCCAACGAAACCACCAATCCGTTCCCAATCACCAACGCCCCGACAGTAGCCATTATCCTCCTGGCCGTTCCCCTGTTTGATGCCCTTCGGGTATTTAGTCAGCGACTCATTGCGGGGCGCGCGCCCTTTCGGGCCGACCGCAACCACGTGCATCACTTTATGATAGACCGTGGCCTCAATCACGCGCAAGCCACGCTGCTGCTCAGTGGTCTGAACGGGCTGCTCATTGCGGTGGGGTTTGTGTTGATACCGGACGCCTCGGTCGGACTGTCGTTTGCTGGGCTCACGGGAGTGTTTCTGCTCTACTCCTTTACCCTACGACGCAACCCGGCCATCCGACGGTCTACCTTGTTCGTAAAGAAACCGGCGGTTCAAGCTCAACCCCGGCAAAGGCTTCCCCGTGCCACCGCCCCGCCAATCAAGGTTAAGTTGCCGGTTGAAGTGGAGGTGAATTAAACCTTCCTGCTTTTGACCTAGGCTGTGTCTGATAAATACCCTTCGGCGAGAAAAGCGTTCTTTGATAGCTGCACTTTACCACTTTTTTACCGCCGTAGCTCCGGCTATGTCGGAAAAAAGACGGCTCGTTCAGCAGCCAAACCTCCGCTTTTCTCACTCAAAAGCATTTACCAGACACAGCCTAGTGCTTGAAGTGGCGAAAGCCCGTGAACACCATCGACATGCCGTGCTGGTTGCAGACATCGACCGACGCCTGATCTTTGATGGACCCACCGGGCTGAATCACCGCCCGAATGCCTACCTTGTGAGCAATTTCTACGCAGTCGGGAAAGGGAAAAAACGCATCGGAGGCCATCACCGCTCCCGACAGATCGAAACCGAACGACTGGGCCTTGGCAATGGCCTGCCGCAGCGCATCCACCCGTGAGGTTTGGCCTACGCCGCTGGCCAACAGTTGCCCGTCGCGGGCCAGCACGATGGTGTTCGATTTGGTGTGTTTGCAAATTTTGCTGGCAAATAGCAATGCTTCTTGCGTAGCTTGGTCCGGTGCCGTTTCGGTGACGGTCTTTAAGTCGGCCAAGGCATCGGTTTTGGTGTCACGGTCTTGTTCAACAACCCCGTTGAGTAAAGTCTTGAACTGGCGCGGTGCGGTAAGGGGCTGCTTTTGTATCAAAAGAATCCGGTTCTTCTTGGAAGATAGTAACGCCAGCGCCTCTTCGGTGAACGCCGGGGCAATGAGCACCTCAAAAAACAACTCATGCAGTGCTTGCGCCGCCGCCTCGTCTACAGAAGCGTTGGTGATCAATACCCCGCCAAAGGCCGACACCGGGTCGGCGGCCAGGGCTTTTTGATAAGCTTCGGCTACCGTGGAAGCCTTAGCACAACCGCAGGCGTTGGTATGCTTCAGAATGGCGAAAGCCGTTGATCCGTCGAACTCTTGCATCAGGCTCACCGCCGCATCCACGTCTACCAAGTTGTTATACGAAAGCTCCTTGCCGTTGATCTGTTCCAGCATCTCGCCCAGGTTGCCGTAGAATTCGGCACTTTGATGCGGATTCTCGCCGTAGCGAAGCGGAACGCGTTGCGTCTTCGTTTTGTCAAAACCTTCCGTAGGCACTGATCCGTCCTTGAAGTAATGCCGAATGGCCTCATCGTAACCTGAACTGGTCGCAAAAGCCGCCTGGGCAAACTCCCGACGGTCGGCCAGATCAGAGGATCCCTGCTTTTGTCGTAGTAGTTCGGTCAGGGCCGGATACTGCTGCCGCGAGGATACGATGAGTACGTCGCGGAAGTTTTTGGCCGCCGCGCGAATCAGGGCGATGCCGCCAATGTCTATTTTCTCCACCACGTCGGCCTCCGAAGCTCCGGAAGCTACGGTATCTTCGAAAGGATATAAATCTACGATTACCAAATCAATCGGTGGGATTTCGTATTCGGTTACCTGCGCCTGGTCGTCGGCGTGGTCGCGGCGGTGCAAGATGCCGCCGAACACCTTGGGATGCAACGTCTTCACCCGTCCGCCCAGGATGGAAGGATAGCCCGTCAGATATTCCACCGCCGTAACTGATATTCCTTGCTCTTCAATGAATTTTTGGGTGCCCCCGGTAGAGTACAACTGTACTCCGTGTTGGTTGAGTAGTTGCACCAGGGGAGAAAGCTCGTCTTTGTGGTAGACTGATATTAAAGCGGACTGAATCTTCTTTTGCATAAGATTGATAGGCTAGAAGAAACAAAGCTACGGCTTTTTGTCAGCATTGCCAATGTGGATAGGGGCGGTTGGTGATTTCATGCTTCTTTGTAAACCCTATCGCTCTGAGGAAATCCGCCCCGCCATTCCGCCAATATTTTGCTACCTTTGGCCCTCCAACATCATTGACCCTGTGGAACACAAAGTACAGCAATTTCGATCCATCAAAATTCGCCGAGAAGACGCGCTTAACTACCATACGGCCGACCCGCCCGGCAAAATTGAGGTGGTGCCCACCAAACTACTCACCTCCCAGATCGATCTGGCCCTGGCCTACTCGCCCGGCGTGGCCGAACCCTGCCGCGAGATTGCCGCGCATCCGGAAGACGTGTATAAATATACCGCCAAGGGTAACCTGGTGGGAGTGATTTCTAACGGAACCGCCGTACTCGGACTGGGCGACATCGGACCGGAAGCATCGAAGCCGGTGATGGAGGGCAAAGGGGTGTTGTTTAAGAAATTCGCGGGCATCGATGTGTTTGATCTGGAAATCAACACCAAAGACCCGGAAGAGCTGATCCGTATCGTGCGGGCTCTGGAGCCTACTTTCGGGGGCATCAACCTGGAAGATATCAAGGCACCCGAGTGCTTCGCCATCGAGCAAGAACTCAGGGCAACCATGAACATCCCGGTGATGCACGACGACCAGCACGGCACGGCGATCATCTCGAGCGCCGCCCTGCTGAACGCCCTGGAGATCGTCGGTAAAAGCATCAAGGACATCCGCATCACCGTGAGCGGAGCAGGGGCTTCGGCGGTGGCCTGCACCAAATTGTACCACGAACTAGGCGCCCGCCGCGAAAACATTGTGATGTGCGACATTAAAGGAGTGCTGCGCAAGGACCGGGCCGACCTGGACGAAAACCAAGCCTTTTTTGCCACCGCACGCGACCTAAGCACCCTGGCCGAAGCCCTGAAAGGGGCCGACGTGTTTCTGGGACTATCGGCGGCCAATATTGTGACGCCCGACATGCTACGCACCATGAACCAGCGCCCGATTGTGTTTGCCCTGGCTAATCCCGACCCCGAAATCAGTTACGAACTGGCCATGCAGAGTCGCGACGACATCATCATGGCCACCGGGCGCTCCGACCACCCCAACCAAGTGAACAACGTGCTGGGCTTCCCCTACATCTTTCGGGGGGCGCTCGACGTGCGGGCGAAAGCGATCAACGAAGAGATGAAGATGGCGGCCGTGCGGGCGCTCGCTGCCCTGGCCAGAGTGCCGACGCCGGAGATTGTGAACAAGGCGTATAGCGATGAGAAAATTATCTTCGGCGAGCACTACCTGATTCCCAAACCCCTCGATCCGCGCCTGATCACCACCATCTCGCCCGCGGTGGCCAAAGCGGCCATTGCCTCAGGCGTAGCCCGCACCACCATCACCGACTGGGAGCAATACGACGTGGAACTGCAGCGTCGCATCGGCATCGAGCAGAAACTGATGTCGCAGGTGATTGGTAAAGCCAAAAAGGACCCGAAACGGGTGGTCTTTGCCGAGGCCGACGACCTAAAAATCTTAAAGGCTGCCCAAATCATTCAGGATGAGCAGATTGCCATTCCAATTCTGTTGGGCGATCAGCAAACCATCGAGGCCCTCATTGCCGAGCACGGGCTGGAGTTGTCGGCCTGCACCATCATTGACCCTTCTGAGGAGCGCACCAATCGCTATCGCTATGGCGACCAATTGTTCGAGCGTCGCAAGCGCAAGGGGATGACGCGACAGGACGCCCGCCGGGCCATGCGGTCGCGCAACTACTACGGCATTGCGATGGTGGAGCAGGGCGAAGCCGATGCGTTTATCTCGGGGCTCACCAGCGATTACCCCAAGACGGTGGTGCCCGCCCTGCAGATCATTGGCGTGCGCCACGAAGTGGACCGGGTGGCGGGTATGTACGTGATCTCGAACAAAAAAGGCACCTTCTTCTTCGCCGATGCCACCGTGAACGTGAACCCTTCGGCCGATGAGTTGGTCGACATCATTGGGCTCACAGCGGCGGCGGTGCGCTCGTTCGGCATTGAGCCGCGCATGGCCGTGCTATCGTACTCCAACTTTGGCTCGAGCAAGGGCGAAGTGCCAAACAAGGCGGCCCGGGCTACGGCCCTGGCGCACGAACGGTGGCCGCACCTGGTGATCGACGGCGACATTCAGGCCAACGTGGCCCTGAACGTGGAGCTGCAGCGCGAAAA
The DNA here is from genome assembly GCA_965217305.1 of Cyclobacteriaceae bacterium. Taxonomy (GTDB): domain Bacteria; phylum Bacteroidota; class Bacteroidia; order Cytophagales; family Cyclobacteriaceae; genus Tunicatimonas. The sequence continues at coordinate 837,840 of CBDCHN010000010.1, read as the reverse complement.
CTATCCGTTCAGTCGTCTGGCCGAGCAGGGAGCCAATACCTTTATTTTTCCCGATCTAGCCTCGGGCAACATTGCCTACAAGCTGCTGATGGAGATTGGCGGGGCTGAAGCCATCGGGCCGATTCTGCTGGGTATGGATAAACCGGTGCACATTCTTCAATTGGGCAGCACCGTTCGGGAGATCGTGAATATGGTCGCCATCGCCGTGGTGGATGCGCAGGCGTACGAAGATTTAAACGTTTGAGAATTACAGCGAGAAGTTCGCAATTACATCCGGATTAACTCTTGCTACCGTCCCTCTTCGTTAAGCCAATCGGTTTTCTTCTTGATAATCTTCAGGATTAAGTACAGAACACCCGAAACTAGCGTAAGGTAGAGCAGCAGCGTCGGTTCGAACGTCCAGTTGGCATCGGAGGAGTAGGCGCCTACTAACTCAAACAGGTAAAAAGTAAGAAACAGGGCGAACACGCCATTCTTCTCCTTTTTCAAGACTTTTTTCCAGCTAAACCCCAGGTCGGGCTTCCGGTAATTATCAAATCCGGGAAAGAAGGCGTTGGTGTGGGTGGCCCAGGCGGGGTACTTCTGGCCAAACTTACGGATGAGGAATTGCTCTTCGGTGTACATAATGCGTTCGTAGTACAGAAAATACACCAGCGAGAAACACACCGCAAACCAGCCGTTCATGGGCAGCAAGGCAATGCCGAGCCACATCAGGTAATTGCCCAGGTAGAGCGGGTGGCGAACCAGCGAGTACATGCCGGTGGTATTGAGGGCGTCGGCCAACTGGCCCTGGGTATTGCGGCCTGAGGTGTTGGCCACGGTGTAACCTACGGTGAACACGCGCACCGCCAAGCCCAACAAACTGATAAACAGTGCCACGTAGGTGCTTGGTTTTCCCGAAAGCAGGGGATAAACCGCCGTGTCGTGCTGTAGCGCCGCGTGCACGATCAGACCGGCTACGAGCAAGAACAGCGGGAGGTAGCTTCGGTATCGGAATAGGAACTGTCCTTGCGCTTCGAAGGCTTCGTTGAGAACCATGCTGACTGTTTGTGGGGAGTTAGAAACTTGATGAGGCAACCACGGGGGCAAGTTATACTTTGTCGTTGCCAGTTTGCAAACGGTTATCAAATAATTTCGGATTGGTCGTTGCTTTCGGTGCTGCCAAAGAGAATTTTGACGAATGATTTTAGGGGGAAGCCAACCAATTGGGGCGGGCCCGGTACGGAGCGTGCTAAGGGCGCAGCAAATTGCTCCGGTCGTAAAGCAAAAAGGTGCGAACGTCTAGCAAAATGCTCGGCATGACTGAGCGTTCGGATTAAACCACCTCCTTATACTGCATCTTGTACAACTGCGTGTAAAAGCCATCCATCGCCAACAGCTCACTGTGGGTACCCTTCTCCTTGATCTCCCCGTGGTCGAGCACGATGATCTGGTCGGCGCTCTGGATGGTGCTCAGGCGGTGGGCGATCACGATGGCGGTGCGCCCCTTCATCAGTTTGGCAATGGCTCCTTGGATCAACTCCTCGGTTTCGGTGTCTACCGATGAGGTGGCCTCGTCCAGCACAATTACTTTCGGATCGTAGACCATCGCCCGCACGAACGAGATCAGCTGTCGCTGCCCCACCGACAGGGTAGCGCCTCGTTCCATCACGTTGTAATCGAAGCCCCCGGGCAGTCGCTCGATAAACGGCAGTGCACCTACCAGGTCGGCAGCTTCCCGCACTTTCTCCGACGAGATATCCGGATTTCCCAGGGTGATATTCTGCTCGATGGTGTCGGAGAACAGGAACACGTCCTGTAACACCACCCCAATGTGTCGGCGCAGCGTGTCGCGGTCAAACTCCTTCACCTCGTGGCCATCGATGATGATTTCGCCCCGCTTGATGTCGTAGAAGCGGCTCAGTAAGTTGATGATGGAGGACTTGCCCGCCCCGGTGGCTCCCACCAAAGCCAGCGTTTGGCCGGGCTGCACCTCGAAGTTAATGTCCTTGAGCACGTAGTCGCGCTCGTTGTAGGCAAACCACACGTTCTTGAACACGATACGGCCGCTCACGCGCTCGGGTTGGTAGTTGCCGTTGTCGTCGATATGCTCCTGACTATCCAGCAACTTGAAGATGCGCGACGAACTCACGATGCCCAATTGCAGGGTGTTAAAGCGGTCGGCGATCTGCCGGATGGGCCGGAAGAACATATTGATGTACATAATGAAGGCGATGAGCACGCCGATGGTTACATCATTGAAGAGCACGCCGCGGGCTCCGTACCACACCAGCAGCCCGATGCCCGTGGCCTGAATCACTTCGGCCACCGGAAAGTAGATAGAGTAGTACATCACCGATTTGAGGTGCGCCTGCCGGTGCTCGTCGTTAATCTCCTGAAAGCGTTCGTACTCGCGCTTTTCGCTGCTAAAGATCTGCACGATGTTCATGCCCGTGATATGCTCTTGCACAAAAGCGTTGAGATTAGAAACCGCGTTGCGCACCTCGTTGAAGGCGACCTTGATTTTTTCTTTAAAAACGTAAGTGCTCAGGATCAGCAGCGGCAGCGTGGACAGGCTGACCAGGGTGAGCTTCCAGTCGATGTAGAGCATCACGCTCAGAATGACGATAATCTGTAGGATGTCGCCGATGATGGCCGCAATGCCCTGGCTAAAGATATCCGAAAGAGTCTCAATGTCTGAAATGTTGCGGGTCACCAACCGGCCGATGGGAGTGTTATCGAAAAACTTTAACCGAAGGCTGAGCAGATGCTGGTATAGCTTGATACGGATGTCGCGGATCACGTTCTGGCCCAACAGGCCCGATACGTAGGTATGAAAGTACTGAACGATTCCCTGCACCACCAGCAGGCCAATCAATATGATCACAATGGTGACCAATCCGGGGTAGTCGCCCTCCAGAATGTAATCGTCGATAGCGGTCTGTACCAACACGGGCAAGGCGGGACCTAAAAAGGCAACGGCCACCGTGAGAAACACCAGCCAGTAGAACTGACCTGAGTAGGGTTTAACAAATCGGAAGACTCGTCGGAGGATATCCAAATCAACAACGTCACCACTACTCGTCTTCTCTTTGTCCATAAGTATAAAAATGCTATCAGGCGTACTGCTTCTTTATTAACGCAATCGATGAAAAAGGTTTTCGAAGTTCTAGGTTCGGGGTTCTGAGTTCAAAAAATACAGAACCCCGAACCCTTTAACCCCGAACCTGGAACTCATAAACCACCTTGGTGAGGTATAGTCCGTGGGCGGGTACGGATCGTCCGGCCTGGCGTCGGTCTTGACCGTCGATGATTGCCCGGAAAGTCTTTAGATCGGTTTTTTCGGTTCCTACGTCTAACAGCGTGCCAGTGATAGCGCGCACCATGCCCCGCAGAAAACGATCGGCCCCAATGCGGAAGGTGGTGCGCTGTCCGGCCGGATGCTCGTCGTGCGTTATCCACTCGGCCTGATGAATGCAGCACTGGTGGGTAGTGTTTTGCGCACCCGATTTGCTGAAGCAGGCGTAGTTTCGCGCGCCATAGTCCACCAACTGCTGCGTGGCCTGGTGGATAAGGTCCAGGCGTAGGGGTTTCCGAAAATAATAGCTGTTGTCCTGGGCGAAGGGATCCTTGAAGTTGTGCAGATGATACGCATAGTAGCGGGCGCGGGCGCTGAAGCGGGCGTGGGCCCACGGGGGCACTTCGTACAGTTGTTGTGCGCTCACGCTGAGTGGCAACACCGCGTTGATCTGGGGCAGCAGCACCGCGCTCGCTAGGGGGGCGGACCAGTCGAAGTGGGCCACCTGCTGGCGGGCGTGCACCCCGGTGTCGGTGCGCCCGCTGCCGGTCACCGCCACGGGTTGCCCCAGCACGCGGGTTAGGGCTTCGTGCACCGCCTGCTGCACCGTGTAGGCGTTCTGCTGAATCTGCCATCCGTGAAAAAGAGTGCCCCGATAAGCAAGAATCAGAAAATAGCGCATAGTAGAGTTGATCCAAACTCAACTTACGAGATTGCGATCGTAACAGTGGTAGGTTGCTAGTGCTCTATAAAACAGATAGAAGCTGTCTTCTAATTTTTTCCTGATGATCTACGTGTTATATTTGTTTACCAATACGAAAAATAGCTTCTCTGGTTCATGGTTCTAGAGCGAGATTGAGCAAGGTATTATCAAGTGAATGTTAAGTCTTCTCAGAAAAACTTAACAATACCTTTATAGTGAGAAATGCCAAGACTCCGGCAACTTTTGTAATTTTAGTTGAAGGGACGTTCCTCATCTTATTGCCTTTTAGTTAGCTTTCCAAGAGCATATCTTCATCACTGCGAACATAACAAAAGAAGTGCAAGTAGAAGTCAAAGAAAACCAAGCGCGAGATAGCAGACTAATCCTACTGAGTAGGATACTGATCATCGTGGGGGCGGTGGTGCTTTTTCTCTTGGCCATTGATCTGATCAGCTACTCTTTTCTGCACATACGACAACAATTAGGCTCAACCATTCTGTCGGTAGCTGATAATCCTTTTATCGGGTTATTCATTGGCCTGTTGCTCACCGCGGTGATCCAGAGCAGTTCCACCAGCACCACCATGATTGTGGCGCTGGTCGGATCGGGGGCGATGAGCCTTTCGGCGGCCGTTCCCATTGTGATGGGAGCCAACGTGGGAACCACCCTGACCAGCACCCTGGTCTCGTTGAGCTTCATTGCGAAGAAGCGTGAGTTTCGCAAAGCCATCAGCGCCGCCACCGTGCACGATTTCTATAACATCATTCTGGTGGCAATCTTGTTTCCGCTCGAGTATCATTACGAACTGCTATCGCGCCTGAGCGCGGGCCTGGTCGTTTGGTTGAGCGACCATCTGGACCTCAGTTTGCTAGAGGCGGTGCCCTTTGGTCGAGGTTTGTTGGATGGAGTAGGCCCCTGGGTAGCGTCTCTGATCGGCAACGATTGGTTGCTGCTGCTGCTGGCCCTTGCGCTGCTGTTTGCCACCATAAAACTCATTTCTCAATTTGTCTCTCGATCACTGATCGGAAGCTCCCGCGAGCGGTTGAAAGAACACATCTTCCAGAATCACTACAAGGCGTTCGCCTGGGGGGGCATTCTGACGGCGGCGGTGCAGTCTAGCTCCATTACCACTTCGCTCATTGTTCCGTTGGTGGCCAAGGGCAAGGTGTCGCTCCACAAAGCGTTCCCCTTTGTGATGGGTGCTAACGTGGGCACCACGATCACCGCGCTGGTAGCCACACTATTTAGTTCTCAGGCCGCCCTCGAGTTAGCCATCGTCCACTTCCTGTTCAACTTGTTTGGTGCCCTGCTGTTTCTGCCCTACCAACCCATTCGTCGCTGGCCCGAGCTAGTAGCCGCCACCTTTGGTAAGTTAACGCTGCAGCACCGCATCTACGGGTTTTTATACATCATCTTGTTGTTCTTTGCCATTCCGTTTCTACTGATCTATTGCTACCGGCAAGGACTATTGTAGGCGCACTGAGTAATTTTTCCGGAAACATTGCTTTCCTACCACTGGCTCCCTACCTTGCTTTTTTTCTAGCCTAAGCAAACCGAATCATGGCAATCAGCGCAGCGAACAAGAAGAAGTGGCAGCAGCTCGTAGAGCGACTTCAGCAGCAGACCAACCTCACCGATGAGGAGGTGATCACCATCAAAGAGTGGGGGGTAGCCTTGCTTGTAACCGGAGTATCGGTGTGGATTCTCTATCGAATCGTCCGTAAAATCTTTGTCTCGCCCAAAAAGGTTATCGTAGAAAAGGTGGTACAAAAAGAAAATCCGCCTGCCAACGATCGCGCTGCCAATGACCATCCCAACAAACAAAGTAACAAAAAACGAAAGTCCGGGAAGTCGTCTTCCTACGGATCACCTTGGTTTCCCCTCATTCGGCGCTACGCCGGTCCCCTCCTTCTTGCTCTGGCGCAGCGGCAGGTGAACAGTTACCTACGCGCCAACAGTATCATCCGATGACCGTTTACCAGCGACTGCTCGACTGTCGCCAAACCGGTGCCAAAGCCCTGGCCGTGCTCATTGACCCTGATAAAGTAGATGATCTGACTGCCTGTCGGCGCCTGGTTCATAGGGGGGTAGAGAGTCGGGTGGACTTTTTCTTGGTAGGGGGAAGCCTGATCACGCGCGACAACTTCGGGCACGTGGTTCGCTTGATCAAAGAAGAAAGTGAAGTGCCGGTAGTGCTGTTTCCCGGCAGCAACCTGCACATTGAATCTTCGGCCGATGCTATTCTCTTTCTTTCGCTCATCTCGGGCCGCAACCCGGAACTGCTCATCGGGCAGCACGTGGTGGCTGCCCCCGTGGTGAAACGAAGCGGAATGGAGGTGCTGCCTACCGGTTACATCCTGATCAATTCAGGGAGCGCAACCACCGTTTCGTACATGAGCAACACGGTGCCTATTCCGCAGGACAAACCCTCGGTAGCGGCCTGCACCGCGATGGCGGGCGAAATGCTGGGTCTCAAGCTCATTTATCTGGAAGCGGGAAGCGGCGCCAGACAGCCCGTTGAGGGCAAAACCATTCGTCTGGTGCGCAAATCGGTTGATGTGCCGCTGATTGTGGGGGGGGGGATTGATGATCGTTACAAGGCCCAACGAGCGCTAGAGGCAGGCGCCGATATGTTGGTGGTAGGCAACAGCGTTGAGGAAAATCCTTCGTTGCTCGCCGAACTGGCTGAACTGATGGAGACCTATCGCGGCGAAAAAACGGTTCGGTAGGCCTAAAAAGTATTTTCTTACTGCAGGGTCAACGTGATAATGAACAAAGTGGTGCCCCCTTTGGCGTCTTCGGTAGCAATCCAGGCGGCGTATTGTCCGACTACCAGCTGGGTAGGATCATCCACGGTTACCACCCCTTCTTTGGTAAGCGATGCTCCCGCCGGGAGCGTGCCCTTCACCAGTTCGGCGCGCACAATGGCCCCGTCGCGGTCTTGCGAGGTGGCGAGTACATCACCCTTCACGTAGCGGTCCATGGGCTTGGGCTGCCGCACCGAATACATCGCGTCGATATCTTCATCTCCGGAAGGCTTCAGCTTCACGGTGAGCGAGTGGGTTTCAGTGGCGCCTGCTTCGTCAGCGGTTTCCACCACGAAGCGGTAGGTGCCTACGCTTAGCTGACCAGGATCGATCACCACCAGGCATCCGTTGGGGAACAGGGTGGTGCCCGCGGGGGGGGCGCCCTTCTTCAGCGTGGCGTTGGTTACCGGGCTCGGAATGTCGCGGGGCACCGCGATGATTTCGCCACTGGAATACTGGTTGACGGGGCAAGGCGGAAGAACGAAATAGCTGTCCGGCTTGTCGGTTGCAACGCCGGGGGATAAGGAGAGCGCTGCCGATGCGGGGGATAAGATGGCCACGGCGCCGTTGGTATTTTGAGCTTGCAGCGAGAAGCCGCTACCAATAGCAACGCTTGCCAACAAACCGGCACCAACCCACAAAAGTTGTCTTCGGAGTCCCATCATCATAAGTTAATTAATCGTGGTTGAATGAATCTTGCTAACTAATTATCGCGTAAATATACCAAGGCCCATTGAGCTATATCGTTTCGTTTGCGTCAAAAGCATATAGGGGCAATTTTAAGGCAGAATTACATTTTTTGCCCACAACTCCCGTTGGTTCGTGGTTTAAGAGCGTCTAGGCGCACTGTCTGTTTCCATTTTTGCTTCGCTTCATAATTTTATCGTTTTAGACCCCTTCAGATAGTTGTTTTGAGGGCTAAAAAGCACTTGCTCAGGCACTACCTGGTTAGCTGGTTGCCAACTTTTGATCGGTGGCGTAGTAGATAAGATCAGCGGTATTTTTAGCCCCGCACTTCCTCATCAAACGCACTCGATGACCACCCACCGTGCGGCTAATTCCTAGCGTATCACCAATTTCTTGGTTGGTACGTTTGTGACAAGACCCAATTCTAGCAACCGGAAGGCAATGCTCTTACGCCGTTCGTGCGATAGCGCAATCACTCCTAAAGAGTAGGTCATGCTACTGAAGCAATAGTAACAGGAAATGCAGTAAGAAGAAATGCGTAGGTGATTTCACCCAGGTACTGTCTGAGGCAGTACCCTAGTTAGCTTGGAGCTAGTGCGCCGTTCTTCCACCAATGGTAGTGGGCAGAGAAAGGGTAAAACCACTCATCTGATTACGTAAAATCACTTACGTCCAAGTGGGAATAACGCTAAAAAATCGATCTAAGGCTGAAAACCCACCTGGTAATTTTTTAAGTCAAGTAGAAAAAACGTATTTTGAGTTACTTAGTGGGCTCGGCTGTTTACTAAGCCTTAGACAGCACCTCCAAATCATTGGCGTTCCTCAAAACAGTACGACCGAAATACAACGCCCTCACCCAAGTTTTTACCCTTCTTTAAGCGGCAGCAGTGAATTCTAGAAAACTTACCATGAAAACAGCGGTCTGGCTGTACGTTACCAACCACTTTTACCAAATGACTACCTACTATGAACATTCTTATTGCCGATGGGCACGAACTATACCGCAAGGGTTTGCGGTGGTTTATTGGCGAACACCATCCTGAAGCACAGGTACGGGAGGCGGAGACCGGCCAGGAAGTGCTCGATGTATTTCAAGACAACAATACAAAAATACCTGACCTGCTATTTTTAGAACTTAACCTGTCGGACGTGGATGGGTTAGACACGACCGTGCGTCTGCGCAGCCAATGCCCCGAGCTCAAAATAATTATCAATACTGAGTACGGTGATGACTGGCTCGTAGACCAGCTGGTGGGGTTGGGAGTGCGTGGTTACCTGCTCAAGTGCGATCCGAAAGAACAACTGGAGCTGGCTATCCAAACCATTCGAAAGGGCGGCACCTACTTTAGCGGAAACGTTTCGGGTGCCCTGCAGCGCGAGATTATGCGGAGCAAGCGCTTCCAACGAAACTTCCACCGCTTTCGCCGACTCTCTGATCGGGAGCTAGAGGTTTTGAAATTGATTTGCCGGGAATATACCAACCGCGAGATTGCCGAAAAGCTCTCGCTCAGCGTGCGCACGGTAGACAATCATCGCAACAAGCTACTGGAAAAGTGTGAGGTTAAAAACACCGCCGGACTGGTGATGTATGCCATCCGAAACGGTTTGGTGGACGTAGTGAACGTGAAATCCTAAAGGGAGATTGGCTTCTCGATGATATAGAGTCGATTGCCAATCTGCACGGCGGGCAGCAGTCCGTCGTTCACCGTATGCCATACCTTGCGGTAGCTGAAATCGTTTTTTTTAGCGAAAAACTTAGCGCTCACCAATTGGCTGCTGTCAACCACCTCCACTGCCTTATCGTCAACGGGCAGCGTTTTTCTATCTAGCTTTCGAACCACGTAAAAAGTGTTTTCAAGATTGATGGATCGCAGGCTGCCTTCACGAACGGCTTCAATAGCGGTGTAGTAGGTAATGTTGGTCTGCTGGGCCAGATGATACAGCGAAATCAGCTGAGAGCTGTAAATAATGTCCGGTTGAACTCCCCGCCGGTCCTTAACGCGGACGCGTATTCGGACCACTGCTTTAGCCTTTGAACTGGTAGCGTAGGTAGGCAACATGTTGGTAGATTGGTGACTTTAGAAACGTAAATAAGGAAGATTACGGATAAATTTCAACCATTATACCATATAAATACGAGACAATTTGTAGCAATCTTTTGCTGACAGTGTTTCTATAGCATTCATTATTCGGTTATCCACACCGATAGTAGGCCCCTTTTGAGGGCAAACCACGCTGTTTAGTTGCGCATCCCCGGCAACTTCCTTACTATTGTGTCTCCCTACATATTGACTAACCGAATGCTTCAGAAGTCGTACTTCGTTCTTATTTTTTTGGCCATGGCAGCCTCCGTTCAAGCCCAGACCGATACCCTTCGCACCGTTGAACTAGCCAACGTGGTCATCGCTGAAAACCGCCTGCAGGTTCCCTTTTCCGAGTCGGCCCGCAGCATCCGGATGGTTACCCGCCAAGACATTGAGCGCAGCCCGGCGCAGAGCGTCAACGAAGTGCTCACCTATGTGGCGGGAGTAGACGTGCGGCAGCGCGGTCCGGGCGGCGTGCAGGCCGACGTAAGCGTGCGGGGCGGCACCTTTGAGCAAACGCTGGTGCTCATCAACGGGGTGAAGGTGAGTGATCCTCAAACCGGTCATCACCAGATGAACCTGCCGGTGACGCTAGACGCCATTGAGCGGATTGAAGTGCTCAAGGGACCCGCCGCCCGGGTGTACGGACAGAATGCCTTTGCCGGAGCGATCAACATCGTCACCCGCGTGCCCGACCAGCCCACCGTTTCGGCCGAAATCTACGGCGGCGATTTCCAAACCTTCGGGGGTCGGGTTGGCGTGGCGCTGCCGGGCCAGCAGTATCGTCAGTACCTTTCCCTGTCGCACGACCGCTCCGCCGGGTATCGGGCCAACGCCGACTACGGGGTCACCAACGCTTTTTACCAGTCGTACCTGAAAACCAGGACCGGACAATTTAACCTGATGGGTGGGCAAAGTTGGCGTGCCTTCGGAGCCGGGAGCTACTACGTGCCCGCATCGAGTGAGTACGAAAAAGTGATTACCTCACTACTGAGTCTGGACTACCAGGGCAAGGTGGGAAGCTGGACTTTTCAGCCCCGCGTATACGGACGACGCAACCACGATGATTACGTCTTTTTGCGCAACGATCCGGCGGCCTACCGCAACCTGCACACTACCCACGTGGGTGGGGCCGAACTGAACACTACCTATCGCAACGCGTTGGGCCTCACCGGGCTGGGTGCCGAGATGCGGCACGAGCGCATCAACAGTAACGGAATACGCACCCGCCGCGACAGCACCGGGATCGCATTTGATGCCGTCACGGTGCCGTTTTTGGGCCAACGGCAGCGCACCACGCTGGGGTTTTTCGCCGAGCATCGCTTCTACCTTTTTGACCGACTGGACGTGACGCCCGGCATATACGTGAATTGGTACTCTGACTACGGCTGGAACTACTTTCCGGGGATTGACGCAAGTTGGGAGATTGATGCAACTTGGCGACTATTTGCCAACGTGGGGCGCTCGTTTCGCATTCCCACCTACACCGATTTGTACTACAACGGGCCCACCAACATCGGCAACGACCAACTGCGACCCGAAGATGCCGTTACCTACGAGGGCGGAGTGAAGTACTTCGGACAACAGGTGTGGGGGCAGGTGAGTTATTTTCAGCGGGATGCTTCGCGCTTGATCGACTGGGTGCGGGCCAACGAGGAGGTTCCCTGGCAACCTCGTAACTTTTATGATGTGGACGTGCAGGGAATTGAGGCGGGCGTCAACGTTGACTTTAGCAAGAATCCCACGGCGCTGTTCCGTACGCTTTCGCTCAACTACACCTACCTAAACACTTATTTGAAAAATACCGAAGCGGTGCAATCGCGCTACGCCCTGGATGTTCTCAACCACCAATTGATACTAGGGGCTGACCACCGTATCTGGCGGAATTTGCGGCATAGCCTGCGGGCCCGCTATCTGGAGCGAGCTACGCTCAAGGACTATTTTTTGCTTGACAGCCGCCTGTATTACCAAACCAAGCGACTGAATCTTTACGCGGAAGCAACCAACCTGACGAACACCCAGTACACCGAAGCGGGTTACGTACCCATGCCGGGGCGGTGGTTGCGCTTGGGCGTGTCGTATCGACGGAAGGACTAAAACCGGAGCCGGAGGTTTTTCCAATTTATCAGAACGCTCACTGACTCGCTAAACGCTGCTGAGCTAACCCGTCTACCAACGCGGCCACCACTTCCGGATAGTGCTCGTGCTCCAGGCGACGGACTTTAGCGGCCACGTCTTCCGGGCTATCGGCAGGCCGCACGGCGCAGCGCTTCTGCCGGATGAGGCGGCCTTCGTCGTAGTGTTCGTTCACGTAGTGGATGCTAATGCCGGTTTCGGTTTCCCCGGCGGCCACCACCGCTTCGTGCACGTGCCGACCGTACATGCCCTTGCCCCCGTAGGCGGGCAGCAGGGCCGGATGCAGGTTGACGATGCGGTCGGGATAGGCCGCGATGAGCGTCGGCGGAATTTTAAGCAAAAAACCGGCGAGCACGATCAAGTCAACCGAATACTCGCGCAAGCAATGAAGCACCGCATCGGTGTCGGTCAGGTGCTGCTTGGCAAATACCACCACCGGCACGCCGAAGCGTTCGGCCCGGACAGTGGCCCCGGCGCGCGGGTTGTTGGTCAGCAGCACGGTCACCCGGCCCCGCGGGTGATCCTGAAACTTATCGAAGAGCCGCTCGGCGTTGGTGCCGCTGCCCGAAGCAAAAATAGCAATGTTGATCATGAGCAATGATAAGGGTTAGCGCTGGGTAGCCGCCCGTCGCGGTTAGTGGTAGTCGAAGGTATGATCGTACGCTCCGGCATCCAGGTCATTCCACTGCCAACCGTCGTCCTGAATGAGCCCGAGCAGGGTGCTACGCCGCTTCTTCCACTGCGCGTAGTAGCGGGTAATCTGGGTTTGGTCGCACGTGTGCGGGATATTGAGCTTCGCAAAATTCGTGAGATGAGGAAAGGGCGGCACCACCGAAGTATCTTCAATGAAAGCGGTTTTGAGGGTGAGCAGGTAGTTAGAGATGGCCTTCCGCAGGGGATAGAGTTCGGCCTCACTGGGCCGCTGGGCTTCGGGCAGGTGCAACAGCATCAGGGTGATGGCCTCGTCCAGGTTGGTCAGGTTGAGCACGAAGGCTTCTTTCTTGTTCGAGGTATGGTAAAAATTGAGGATCGGATAGGCACTGTGGTTCTGAGCGTGAGCAATAATCATGGGCGTGAGCCGCCCGAAGTGCGCTTCCAGGGCCTTGGCATCGCGCCCGTTCCAGTTGTTTTCGATGATCTCGGTGGCTGAGCAGCCCAGCGTGGTGATGTACACGCTGAGCCGCCGCTTCTCAATTTCGGCCGAAAGCACGGGCACCAGATAGGCAATGGCAATGGAAATCAGGATAAGTCCCGAAAAGGAAAACAGGGCCGTGAAGAACTCCCAGAAGCCATCGCCCGGTTCCATGTCGCCGTTACCCATCGTCGACAGGGTGTAGCCCGTGAAGTAGATTTTGCTGATCAGGCTGGCCGACGTGTTGGTTTCCATGTTCATCACCGATCCTTCCTCACTGCAAATCATGATGGTGCAGGCCGTCCAGATCAGCACCAGCCAGTTGATAAGCAGCACGCCGGTGATCAGGGGCCCGGCCATCTCCAGCAGACGGCGCGCTCCCATGTTACGACTCAGAAACAGAAATATTTTCCATAAGCCCTTCGACAGGCGCCCGGTGATAAAGCCCGCCCCGTTGGGCGACAACGCCGTGAACAGCAAGTCAAGCACCGCGAGGATAAACAGCCCAAGGCCCAGAAAGAAAGTTAGGTAGTTCATCCTACTGCTCGAACGACTGAATCATCCACGTAGGGTAACGCACCCAGTCGATTTGCCGATAGATTTTCATGTTTTGGTCGAAGTAGAGCCAGATGGTGAAGTCTTCGGGCCACTCTTGCAGTTCGTTGTGCCAGAAGAAAGGACTCAGCCTTCCCTGGCCCACCACCACGCTGTCTTGCACCAGCATGGTTTGCAGCACCAGATGCTTCTGGTCGGGCACGATCTTACGGAAACTGGTGTCGGGCCAGTTATAGAAATCCTTGAATTCCTTAATCCCATCGGCCTCAAAGCTGAGGTTAGCATCCTTGAAGTGAATGTCGTCGCGGTAGAAGGTGAGCAGGCTGTCCCAGTCTTCGCGCTGCTGGTACACCTCGAAGTAGGCTTGGGCGGTTTCCCGCGTACGTTGCTCACGCGGCTGCTCCGCCGGTTCGCAGGCGATGAAGGCTAACAGTAAACTGGTGATAATGAATTTGTGCAGCATAAAGGCGTTTGCCTGGTTCTGTTTGGCGACTAGTATTATCACATGATGTTCTGCGCTGATCGGAGTGTGATCCAAGTCAAGCACGCACCGGATATTAATCCGATCAGCAAATAAACTTGGAAGTTTAAGGCCCCTAGCATTAGAGAACTATCAACGAGAACTTGTTGTAACTCAGTCTGAAGAAACTGAATTCTTAGCTGCCAAAAAATTATTGCGGTGATAAGAATTGTGCTCAAAGTCACCAATCTTTTCCAAGGCTCGCCTATATACCCAAGTCGGATGGTTGTATCATAGATAAATGGGATCAAACCAATAGCAATTGTAAAGGTCATGTGTGCTAAAAATTGCCCAGAAAAAGCCTCAAATTCAAGCTTCTGAATAGCTACTTGATGAACAGATAACTTGAAAAACCATTCCCAAATACTGAATCCTATTACCGCGAAAAAGAAACTTAATCCAGTAATCGCTATTAGCCTTTTCGTATTGTTAGTTCTAGCGGCGGATGGCTTGGAGTGCGTCATCGGGCAAATTGTTAAGCGTATAAAACAAGCGGTTGTTGACCAAAGGCACGCCCTGCTCACTGTGCAGACCAGTGATTTGTACGTCGTAGACGTAGCCGGGTTGCAGAGCGGGTAGCGTGAGCGCTACTTGCGTGCCATCATCCGACACGGTCACGGCCTGCACGGGCACGGGGACCACGTCCATCTGCGGTGAGCCGTATTCTTGATGATATTCGTAGTAGTAACGCTGCACGTAGTAGGTAGCCGGATCAGCCGCCGCGGTGCGATCCACCGGGCGGGTAAACGTGAGATCAAAGCCTCGGGGGGTCACGTTCATCCGCAGCACGTCCATCGGACGGCCGCCCTGGTAGGTCACGCGCTGGATGCCCTTGTCGCCCACCCATACGTAGGCGGTTTTGCCCAACCACAGGCTGCCGTCGGGCGCAAACGCCAGGCGGTGGTTGCCAATAGAAAGATTCATCGAGTCCATAAAGTTCACACAGGCTCCTTGGTACTCCCCCTGCACCTTTTCCAGCATCACCCGCAGGATGCGCGGATAGTCCATCTCGCCGACGAGCAACTGCCCGGCAAACGGGCCAAACTCAACGTTGTCGGGAATCAGCAGCGGCTGGGTGGGGGAGTTGGCCATGATGGTGTGCGGAAACAGCACCGCGGCCCGGGTGCGCATACTGTCCAGGGTAGTCACCGGCACGGTGAGCGGGTCCACGTTCCAGCCGTCGCGCCACACCAGGCTCGAGGGTTGCCCGTAGAACTTTCCCTCTTCCACGTGATACAACTTGCTAGTACCCAACCAGTCGCCCTGGTTGTCGGTGACAAATAGGTTGCCCTGCTGGTCGAAGCCCAGTCCGTCGGGCGAGCGGAAGCCATTGGCGAAAGGGATTAGTTTGCCCTCGGGCGTGAGCTTCATCACGTAGCCGCGGTAGGGCACGCTGGAGTACATGCCTTTGTGATGGCCCAGCGGATTATACGGGCCCCGCAGTTCGTCCCAAACCCCGGCGTTGCTAGAAGCGCAGTTCAGCGAGAAGTACAGGTTACCATCGGCATCGGCCACTGGCCCGAAGGCAAACTCGTGGTAGTTACCCGACATTCCGAAATCGTCGGTCACCGTTTGGTAGGTTTCGGCGGTGCCGTCGCGGTTGGCGTCGATGAGTTTGGTGAGTTCGGGACGCTGCATCACCAGCGCCTCGTGGTTGTTGAGCACCCGCACCCCCAGTGGGTCGTGCAGGCCTTCGGCGAACAAACTCCACTGCTGAGTGGCCGGGTCGTAGATCATCACCTCGCCCCGGTGAAAGGCCACCATCAGCCGACCATCAGGCATAAAGTCCATGCCGCCCACCTCCGGGGTGAGCCCCGCGGGCAGCGGAATGTCTTCTACGGCATAGAAACCCTCGAGCCGGGGATCGTCGATCAACCGGCCTTCTTCGGGCAGCAAGGTGCATCCTCCCAGGCAATTGGTGAGTAGGTAACCGAAAACAACTATGAAGAAGCTACCGTCAGTTTTCATATTTCAGTGATGATAATAGTGAATTCTTCAGCTTCCTGCGGTGATAATTTCAGGTAGTCTCCTTCCCAGCGACCTTTGTTGCAATAGACGTTGGTGTTCGGATAGGCCGCCTTCACCAGCCAAAGCGGTTGCTTGAGGTTATCAAAAGTCAGGATCCGCTTAACGCCCGGCTGCTCCAGGGTGGGCACAATCCGCTCGGTCACTTCCGTTCCGTCCAGTGTATAGCGGAAAGTAGGATAACGCTTGTGCATGGTGTAGCCCCGAAACTCAGCCCGGGGCACGTGCTCCCGCCGTCCCAGTCGAAAGGGAAAATCGGTGCTGTCGCGGTAAAATACCGTGCCCACCAGTTCGGCGACCTCTTTGCCCTTGCCCGCCCAGTTTTTGGTCAGGTCCAAAAAGCCTCCTTTCCAGGCGTAGCGCAGGCGGCAGGATCCGGCGTCCCAGCAGTAGCTCACCTCGCCTAGCAGTCCTACGGCAATGCCTGCCGGTCCGCAGTCGGGCATAAAGGTGCGATACATCGCCGGGCGCATGTCAGGATAGGGATGCTGGGGTGGCACCGAAGCCCGCTCCGGCCGGTCGTCGGCGGTGCGGCGCACGGGGGGCACGTGCACGTCCTGCGCCAGGGGCGGCAGTTGGCTGGTGGTCACATACATGGCGCCGTACATCACCGCGCCGTGGCCGGGGTAGGTGCACACGTAGGGGTAGATGCCTTCGCGGTCGGGCACGTCGAACGCGATGGTTTGCCGCTGATCGGGAGTGAGCAGCGGAATGGCCGCGATGACTTTGTCCGATGCGGGCACGTAGCCCCGCGCGTTGCCCTGATCGCCTAGCTCCAAGGCCAGGTTGACGATCTCTTCGCGGTAGCCGGGCTTGGTGAACACCAGGTTGTGCGCCATCTCGTCGGTGTTGTTGAGCATGACCACCACGTGGGCTCCGGGCGGCACCCGGAAGCGCACCGTGTCGTACTGCAGGCCGGAGATCGCACGGAGGGTGATGCGGACGGTGTCGGGCGCGGGGGCAGCGGCGGGCAGCAGCCGTTGCGGAGCGCTGTCTGCCAGCAACAAGGCAACGAACAAACGAAGTAGGTAGGTGATCATCGGCGAGGCAGTGGGTTGCCTAAATATACTAAAATAGACGAGTTTGCCAGCGCCTGGTCGGACAATATGCGCCTTTGCGGGCGCGGTTGCTCAACCCGATGGCCGGTTCTTTCGGCACGCCCGGTAAACCTGTTCTACCCGTAGCCCCAGCCCTAGTATCTTTCCCGCAGGCGGTAGCCAATCTCCGGTTGCTGCTTCCCATTCAGGTACACTTCGCAGCGTCCGACCAGCGAATCGGTTAACGGGTCGGCAACCGCCCCGATTCGGTAGAGCAGGTCCCGCCGGGCGTTGTAACCATGAACCGCTCATATTGGCAGGAAACGGCCCGGCAACGAGGTGAGTTTCAGGGTCCCTTAGAAATAGGTATTAACAGCAAACTGAAACTGATCGATGAATATTCGCTTGAACGCGGTGATATTGTTTTGCTCGTAAAAGATCAACATGGCTTTTTTGTACGCAATAGAGTCGACCGTTCTAAAAGATATGGGACAATGGTTGTTGGCGATGAGGATCGCGTTGCTGATGATCCTGGCGGTCCTTTTGTTTCCGTCTACAAAACCCTGGATGTAGGAGATAAGCACCAGTGCCAGAAGCGATTTATCAAAAACACTGGGTTTCTGATTAATCAGTTCGCACATGCTATCGAATGCTTCTCTGATCTGAAACTGGTTGTCTAGCGGTCGGTAGTTCGTGCCCGTGATCCCCACCCTTCGGTTCCTGAGATTTCGGCTGATTCCCAGTTCTTTAGTTAAGATGCTGTGGATATCTTCTATCGCTCGAACAGATAGTGCTTGTAAGTAGTCAGGATGGGCGACGACAAAATCAATGGCTTCTTTATGGTTTAACAGCATCACTGCTTCGTCCTTGTGTTTACCGAAAGCCGTTTGCTTTTCTTTGAGTAATCTTTCGGTTTCCAGCAGCGTATACGTGTTTCCTTCAATCTGGGAAGATTTCCAGCTCAAGTCGATAGCCAATCGTTCGATTTCCTTATCGTACTCCTCTTTTGATAATTGCGCTATGTTTTTTGAGTAGGTAGCTTGTAATTCGTTCAGTTTTTCCGTTTCCTGAGTCGTAAACAGTTCAGCAGCAAATAAATCTTTCCGAATCAAATCGAAGTTGAACGACTCGTTTACCCTTCGATTATCAATGTCCTTCTCAAAATACTCTTCTACATCTACTGAATGAAGAATATGATACGATTTTCCAAGGCGATAGCTGCTGCTTTTCCTGTTTCCAGACCGGTCAACCAACTTTTTGTTCACTAGCTCGGTCAACACTCTCTTGGTTGTAGAATAACTGCTGCCCGAGCTTAGCCGCTCGTGAATTTCTCTTGACGATAAACCGGGATTGCTGGTCAGTGCTAAAATAATCTGATCCTGAATCTTCATAATAAAATTTTGAAGCTCAACAACGGATCAAATATAGCTCAAAATAAGGCAGGTTTGAGCTTCAAACTAAAAATAAATGACCTTCAAATTGCCTTTGCCATTTCTAGTCTCAGTCGGTCTCCTCAATTGCCAGTACCAGCGATTGCAGCGGTGCCAGGGTGATCGGAAGGGTCGCATCGTCGGCCGCCGACCACGTTAGCTTGACGTCGGAAGACAAGAGGTCGCGCAGCGTGTAGGTGGTTCCTTTGGATTGCAGCGCCTGCTGTGCCGTTGCCGGAATCTTCAAATCAAACTGCTGCTCCTGTTGGGCATCCAGATTAGCAATCACCAGCCAGCGCTGCTTATCGGTAAACCGCAAAAAGGCGTACACTTGGTCAGCGTAGCCTTCGGTGTGCTCCCGGTTGTAGGGGTGTAGGTCGTAGAAGTTGCCGCGGGCGATCACGTCTTCGTGCGCCAGGTTGAGCAGTTGCTGATAAAATTGTCGTAGGTTTTGCTGCGTCTCACTTAGTTGCCCGCCGTCGTAGCGATGCTCATTTACCCACTTTTGGTGCTCGGGCACGCCCCAGTAGTCAAAGATGGTGGTGCGGCCGTCGTCGCCGCTGAAACCCTCGTTGGCCCCGCCCGGTTCGCCCACTTCCTGTCCAAAGTAGACCATTACCGGGCTGCTGTGCCACAGGGCGGTGATCACCATGGCCGGTTCGGCCTTCACGGGGTCGCCCGCGAAGAAGCGGGAAGCGATGCGCTGCTCGTCGTGGTTCTCCAGAAAGCGCAGCATGTGGTGGTTGATGCCCCGCAGCGACTGCCAGATGTCGGTCAGGTAGTCGGTGGTGCCGTGCCCTTCTACCACCGCCCGCAGGGTATCGTACAACTGCACCTTGTCGTACAAAAAGTCAAAGCCACCCTGCTCGATATAAGTACGGTAAGCCTGCGGATTGTAGATTTCGGCCACAAATACCAAGTCGGGATGCTGCTCTTTCACGCGAGGAATCACCCATTCCCAGAACTCCACGGGCACCATCTCGGCCATGTCGCAGCGGAAGCCATCGACCTGCTTTCCGGCCCAATACTGTAAGATGTCATGCATCTTGTGCCAAGTATCCGGGATCGGATCAAAGTGAGTGTGCCGACCGTTCATATAGTCGACGCCGTAGTTGAGCTTGATGGTTTCAAACCAGTCATTGACCGTGGGGTCGGCCACAAACTGGTCGTTGCCGGTGGCTTTGGCCGGGTTCTCGTCAAACTTGCCGTCTTTGGTCGGAAACGGGTGCTCGCCCAACGAATTGTAGCCGGGCGGCACCCGAAACGGCTCGCCCACGATGTAGTAAAAATTATTGTTCGGATCGAACGCCTGCTGGGTGTTATCCTTTGCTCCGAAGTTTTCCACGCTATCGGGCATGGCATCCGACTGGTAGAAGCGGGCCACGTGGTTGGGCACAAAGTCGATGAGCACCTTGAGGTCTTGGGCGTGGGTGCGCTCCACCAGCGCCTCAAACTCCGGCATGCGGTTAGGCACGTCTTCGGCCAAGTCGGGGTTCACGTCGTAATAATCCTTGATGGCGTAGGGCGAGCCGGCGCGGCCCTTCACCACGTCGGCATCGTCGAGCGGAACATCGTATTGCTGATAGTCGTGCAGCACGGCGTGCTCGATTACGCCAGTGTACCATACGTGCGTGGCCCCTAAATCTTTCAGACTTTGCAAGGCGCGCTCGTTGATGTCGTTAAACTTTCCTACTCCGTTTTCTTCCTGCGTACCAAAAGTAGCGTTTTGGGTTTGGAGGTTACCGAATAGCCGGGTAAACATCTGGTAAACCACCATTTTTTGGCTATCTTTTGCCTCGTATATCAGTAGGTTGAAGTCTTGTTGAGCAAGAGACTGAAGTTGTTCTTGGTAATTGGTGGATTCGTTCATAGCGGGTTGAGAGGTGCAGTGGGCCAGGCTGATGGCGATTGTAGGCAGAATAAGTGGGGAAAACCGACGTTTTATCATGAAAGGGAGCGCTTTCTCGCAAAAGAAGACTATTTCTAAAGGGTTTGAAAGCTCGTCCGTACATTTATCCGTAAGTTGAAGCACCGCGCGAGTACCTTTTTCCGATGATACGCTGAAAACCGCGATCACTCACAACCTACTTCTAGCTATGACCAATTATTTTCGCCCCCTCTTTGTTTGCGCTTTGTTGCTTTTTATTGGCTGGGCCATTTCTCCGGCGCAGGCGCAGAAAAGCCTGAGTTGGGCCGTGGGGCCGGGCCTCACCCAGTACGGGGGCGACGTGAACGAAGGGCAAATCGGTAGCCACCGGGCGGCGCTCAACGTGGAGGGCTGGTACCCGCTCACCGACCGCTGGCAGCTGAAGTCCGGATTCAGCGTGTACGGACTGCGGGGGCAAGATATCGATCCCAGTCGGGCCCGCAGCTTTCGGTCGCGCAACGTGGAGCTCTATTCTTCGGCACTGTATTATTTTCGGCGCGGTTACCTCACTCCTTTCGCCTACGCCGGGCTGGGCATCACCACCTCACGCCCCCGGGGCGAAAGTCAGCTGGGCTTATGGGATTTGCGCGACGTGCAGCCCGAAGGGCAACGGGTGCCGGGCTTACTGGCCATGATTCCCTTCGGACTGGGACTGGAATACGAAATTAACCCCATGCTGTCGGTGGTGGTGGACGCGGCGGCGCGCTACGTGCTGAGCGACCAACTGGATGCGGTGAGCCAGGAGACGGTGGCTCAGGAAGCACTGAGTCCGCTGGCCATCGACTACTACCAATCGCTTTCTGACCCGGTAGTGCGTCGCTTAGCAGAAAACGAACCGCTCACGGGCGGCAACTCGGCCACCAACGACTGGTACGGCATCTTATCGATCAAGATCAAGTTCACTCCCTGGACGGGTTGCCTGAATCCGCACCGCTACTCCCGGCCCGAAGGACGGCGGCGCGTAAGGAAGAATTTCAATCCAATCTAGACGTGCACTATCTATCTCTTTCCGTCTATGGATACACGCTAGCAATTCTGCTTCTGTTTGCCTGCTGCCAAAAAGCCAGTGAACAACCTAACGCAGCAGGCAGCCAATCGGAAGAACCTATTGAAAATACCGTAGACCTGGTAATTGCTGATATGATTGGGCCGCACGAAGCTCGTCCCCGTGGCGTACCCGATCACCAAGCGTGGGCCTTCAGTCCCCGCGTTGGAATGGGAAACAATCCTGGCGATTGGCAGGCGATGATTGCCTGGGGGCAGCTTTACGAGCCGGTAGAAGGTAATCCCGCTACCAATACCCGCGTACAAATCAGCGACCTGAAGGCCTATTACCTAAGCCGGTCAGACGGCCAGTGGCACTTGTGGCAAGCATCCAAGCGCGTAGAGGGTGCAGCGTACGTAGAAGACTTTGCCGAAGACCAGAACATACCGGCGGACCTACGCGCCGAACCTGATGGTTCCGTATCTGTGGCCCCGGCGGGGGCAGGGTACAACTTTCACTTTTGGAATCCTGCGCGCACCTCGATTGACTCGAGCGACATTGCCGGGGTGTTCATCACCGTGCGAGCCCGTTTGGTAGTTGATGACCTTAACCGACCCGACGACCGGGCACAAGCCCGCTTTCTTCTTAGCGTAGGCGGAGACTACTGGGCTACCACGACGGCCGAGTGGGACTACTGGACCACCAACGCTGATATTGGTATTGGAAAGTTCAAGTGGGTAACTACCCGGTGGCAGCCATTCAACATGCATACGGTGACCCCGGATCTATTGCGAAAGAACCCGCCTCCGCTAAACTGATACTCTTCTCATCGCTAATAATTCTCGTACTTCACTTCCGAGGCGCGGTTCATGGCCGAGAAGCGCACGAACAGGGTGAGAGGCAAGTTCGTACTATCGTCCGCGCACTCCGGGGCCGGGTCCACGTAGTAGACGTAGTACTTCTGGCTGCGGGTGGCCAGTTCCTGCCGGTCGGGTTTGCCCAGCGTAGCCCAGATTTCTTCCTGGGTGAGCCCTTTGAGGTGCTGGTCGGCGGCAAATAGAGATTCTTTCATATTAGCCCGTACGCTCGCACAACCGTTGGGGTCGGAACGGAACGCTGCTTCGTCGAAGTTTTCAAGGTCTACGGCGGTGTGGCAGCTCAGAAGGAGGAATAAGAAAGGTAGTAGAAAAAAAGGTTGGTTCATGAAGGGGTAAGTACTTTCTGAGAAGACGAAGTTTGATATACTTACACATACCTGCTACTAAGCGTTCGTATTTCTTATTCAATTGCCCGCAAATTCAAATACTGATTTAGCGATATTAGCAATCGCTAGATCACGGTCTTTCGGTGAAGCATAAGAATCGGAAATGAATACGCTGATGGCCAGATGGTTTCCGTTTGGAAGGATGATAATTCCAACATCGTTTGTGGCGCGAGTAAGTCCGTCATACGTACCAGCAGTACCCGTCTTGTGGGCTACCGATATTTCATCAGGCAGCAGACCTTTTATGCGACTCAGCCCCGTTCTGGAGTTGACCATGTCCTGAAAAAGTAGTGTTTGACTCTTCTTGGAAAGAACACGGTCCACGTAAAATATTTTCAGGAGCTGAGTCATCGCCCGTGGGGTAGCGTAGTTCTGGTACTGGATCGTGTCGTTCGCTACCTGGATCATCTCGGGCAGCGCAATAGCTATATCTTCATCTTTCACACCTAAACTAGAAATATACTTATCGGCTACCTGGGCCCCACCCACGGTTTTAAGCAAAATATCTGAAGCCGAACCATCGCTAAGAATGGCGTACTTTAATAGTTTTCTAATCGTGAGGTCGACACCATCCGGGTATTTTTCCCGGATTGGACTGTAGCCTTGTTCGGGAATATAATCCGCAGGTGATACATGAATGACTTGCTCTAAACTCAGTATCCCTTTGTCTACTTGGTTGAGCACGGTCATGGCAATAGGAAATTTATAGACGCTTTGCATCGGAAACCTTTCATCTGCATGATAGGATACCTCCTCTCCCGTTTCTAAAAGCATAGCGTGAACCCCTACATTACCACTGATACGTTGAGCATGTCGTGCAATTTCTTCTTCTACAGCGGTTTGCCCCAAAGACCGAAGCGATTGAAGCATAAGAAATCCGCAGACGCAAATTTTCTTCTTGATTCTCATAAGTTAATTTAGGAGCAAACCATTAAATCTACAGTTTCTTTAACTTCAAGTGGAGGGTGCTGAGCGAACAGTTTCCCTCCCCAGCCGCGCAACCAACAACCACACCACCGAAGCCAGCAGATAGACACCGCCCAAGCTCAACGCCAGCCCCGCGTCCGGAATAAAATAATAGAGGGCCATTCCTAATCCCACCGAGCGAAGCGCTTCAACGTAAACCGCCCAGCCGCGATTCTCCAGCAAATAGCCAAGACTCACCAGCGTGCTCACCACTAGTACCGACAGACCCACCTGCTCGGCGATACTGTGTTGCCCGGCGCTGAATAAGAACCAGGCGGTGCCCGCCAGCGTCAGCACAAACTGCACCAGCACGTAGCCGCTCAGCCCGCTTCCGCCCTTCGCGTCGTACTTGCGGTAGGTACTACGGTCCACTTCCGGGGGAGCCAGGTAGCCGCCCAAATGCTCGGGCTGCCAGCCGGGTTTGTTCACGATGATTCGCACCCGGTCGCTCCAGCGCGGACTCTGCCGCAGCAGTTTGCCCATGTAGGCGTAGTGTTTGAAGTTGACCCACACCGGGTTCCAGCTGTCTACCGACTGCGTCACTCCGTAAATCGGCCGTTCTTCTTCTTTTTGAAACGTGCCGAATAGCTTGTCCCACACAATGAATACCCCCGCGTGGTTCTTGTCAATGTACTTGGGATTGCGCCCGTGGTGCACCCGGTGGTGCGAGGGCGTGTTAAAGATGTGCTCGAACCAACCCAGGCGACCGATGCTTTCGGTATGAATCCAGAACTGATAGAGCGTGACGAAGGCCGACACGGTCACAAAGGTCAGCGTGTCGAAACCAACGACGGCCAGGGGCAGATAGAAAAAAAAGGTCCACAGCACCTGAAACGAGCCCTGCCGCAGGGCCACCGACAGGTTATAGTCTTCGCTCTGATGGTGCACCACGTGGCCACCCCAGAAAAGATTGATTTCGTGACTCTTGCGGTGCGCCCAGTAGTAGCAAAAATCCACCAGCACAAACAAGATTGCCACGGTATACCAGGTGACGGGCACGTGAAACAGGGCTCCGTATTCGTAGACGAACTGGTACACCGCCACGGTGGCCACCTTGAAAAACAGGTTGGTGATCTGCTGGGTGATACCGCAGCTGATATTGGTCACCGCATCGTTGAGCCGGTAGTGCGGCTCGCGTTGCACGAACTGAATAGTCAGTTCTACGGCGATCAGCAGAAAGTAGATCGGAATAGAGAGAATAATGGGGTTGAGTTCCATAGCTACGCGGAAATAGTGCTTGACCAAAGATACTGAAACGAATCGGTAAAAAACAGTTCGTCTGCTTGGTAGTTGATACGCTGCTATGCACACCCAAAAGTTTGTGAACGTGGCCTGGGTGCTCACGTTTTTGCTATTCTTTGCCTCTCTTACCTTCGGTTACGCCGCCCTGCCGGAGCGGTTTAGTCCGTTCGAAAGTGTTAGCCTTGGCCGCGCGACCTACTACTATCTGGCGCTGTTGCTGTTTGTGGTGGTAAACTTGCCGGCCCTGGTGCTGCGCCGCCTGCTGGAGGCCTTGCCGGTATCGTCCGATCTTTACGCCCGGAACGAGGCATTCAAGGAGCGGCTTATTGCGTGGTTCGGTGGGTTTATCGTCGCTATCAATGTCTGCCTGATCACGCTGGTCACCTACCTTGCTCAGAACGCCGGAAGTTCATTTTGGGAGTTAGGTATTCTAGGCTACGTAGGCCCCTTGTTGCTGCTATTCAGCGGGTTCTGGCTGTTTTCGGTGCTGGCGTCTCGTCGGAGTTACGAAACGGAGTAACCACGCTCATTCCTCTCTTCTTTTCACGTACTCCTTCAAACCACTGATCGTGGTCAATCCCAACTGCGCCGCTTGCTCCTCACGCATCATCAGGGCCGCGGTGTTGTTGAAGCCCAGGGGCGGCAGCAGGGTTAGGTCGAAACGCCGTTGCACCTCCGCTTGCGCGTAATCATACACTCGGTCTTTGTCGCCGCCCAGGCGGTCAAGCACCTCCGGCGGGGGCTGCAGCATCACCAGTAGCACCGTGCCGGTGTACTCGGGATACAAGTCCACGTCGCCCAGCTTGATGGCGTCCATCAGCAGCTTGGTGCCCCCGAAGCCCTGCTTGAGTTCTACCGTCAGGTTACTGTTCGCCTCAATGAGGAGGGTAAAAAGTTCGGCCAAGATAAAGTTCTCGGTGAAGTTCTTGGAGCCCACCACCAGATCGGCTTCACCCCGTTTTTTGTCCACCGTCGTCATTCCCTGCTGCTCCAGAAAGTCGCGGGCCACGGCGCGGGGCGAGCGCTGGTTCTCATCCACCTCGTAGTTCATCTGCATTATCTCGGCCGCCGAAATCTCACCGGCGATGGCTTCGAATACCGGGCGCAAGCCGGGGAATCGCAGCAGGGTAGCCTGTCGCACCAGGGGGGCGGCGTAGTAGGGCGGAAAGTGACCAAGGTCATCCTCGAGCACCCGCAGGTTGTAGGCCCGAATGCGTCCGTCGGTAGAGAACCCGCTGATCACGTCCACCTTCCGGCTTGAAATTGCCTGGTACATGAGTCCGACTTCCATCTCCTGGATGGGCATGGAAAAACCGTAGACCCGTTGCAGGGCTCGGTAGCCGTCTTCCCGCTCCATAAACTCCGAATTAAATCCCGCCACCAACTCGTTCCGCCCCTCCGCCTCCGGTCGGTAGAACAGGAAGTAGGCCAGTCCGACCAACCCGACCACCACCAGGGCGGTCAGAAAAATCGGTTTGCCCCGTTGTCGCAACTGCCGCGTCACCGTGTTCGATTGCAGGGCTTTTTCCAACCCCCCGAGCAGCACATCCAGCGCAATCGCCAGCAACGAAGCGGGCACGGCCCCGGCCAGAATCATGTTGGTGTTGTTCACGGCAATGCCCCGAAAGATGTACTCGCCCAGCCCCCCGGCCGCAATCAGGGCGCAGAGCGTGGCCACCCCAATGTTGATCACCGTGGCGGTGCGCAGTCCGGCAAAAATCATCGGCAGCGCCAGCGGCAGTTCCACCTGCTGCAGCACCTGCCGATCCGACAAGCCCAGTCCGCGTGCGGCCTCTACCACCAGCGGATCCACTCCCTGAATGCCCGCGTAGGTGTTGCGCACGATGGGCAGCAGGGCGTAGAAGAACAACGCGATGATGGCCGGAGTGACGCCAATGCCAAAAAACGGGAGCATAAAACCCAGCAAAGCGATGCTCGGTACGGTTTGGATGATGTTGACGAAGCCCAGCACGGGGCGCGACAACGGGCGGTAGCGGGTGAGCAGAATGCCCAGCGACACGCCCACCACCGTAGCGATGAGCAGGGCCACCGAGGTGATCCACAGGTGCTCGTAGGTCTGCTGCAGAATCTCCCGGCGGTGATCAACGAAGAAGGCGAACAGATCAGAGATCATAGTACACGTAACCGTCGGTCGCGACCGACGGTTACGGATTGATCATGTGGTAGAACAGCCTCGTCAACTTGGGCTCGGCCTCGCCCGCCACCCGGATAATTTCGCTGACATCAACGGGTTCCAGCTGGTCAGGGTCGCACAGGTCGGTGACGATGGAGACGGCCAGCACCCGCAGGCCCATGTGGTTGGCCACAATCACCTCGGGCACGGTCGACATGCCCACCAGGTCGGCCCCGATGGTGCGCAGAAAACGATACTCGGCGCGGGTTTCCAGGTTGGGCCCGTTCACCGCGGCATACACTCCTTTATGAATGCGGAAGCCTGCTTCTTTGGCCACTTGCCAGGCGCGGTGCATCATCTCTGGGTCGTAGGGCTGGCTCATGTCTGGAAACCGGGGACCCAACTCGTCCAGGTTCGGACCGGTTAGTGGGTTGGCAGTTTGCAGGTTGATGTGGTCTTCAATGATTACCAGGTCGCCCTTCTCGTAGCGGGTATTGATGCCGCCCGCCACGTTGGAGATGTAAAGCGTGGTGACGCCCAGCAGCTTCATCAGGCGGATGGGGTAGGTGATCTGCTGCATGGTGTAGCCCTCGTAGTGGTGGAAGCGCCCCTGCATGGCGATCACCCGTTGGTTGCCCAGGGTGCCGTAGATCAGCTTTCCGTCGTGGGTTTCTACGGTGCTCACCGGAAAGTGCGGCAGGTCGGCGTACGACACGGTGTGCTCGGCCTGAATCTCCTGCGCCAAACCGCCCAGTCCGGTGCCCAGCACAATGCCGATGGTGGGAGGGGTAGTGATTTTATTGGCTAGGTAGCGTTGGGTTTCTTGGAGTTGGTCGGTCATGGGAGTGGTTTACATTTTTTTCTGCAGTGGAGACGCCATTAATGGCGTCTGTACGGGGGATTTAGAATTTCTGGATTGTATTCTCGATGATGTCGCAGCAATCGTCGAGCTGGGCTTCGGTGATCACCAGGGGTGGGGCAAAGCGAATGATGTTGCCGTGGGTGGGCTTAGCTAGCAACCCGTTCTCTTTCAGTTGCAGGCAGATGTTCCAAGCGGTGTCACTATCTTCGGTATCATTGATCACGATGGCATTGAGCAAGCCCTTGCCCCGTACCAACGTGACCAACTCGTGCTGGTCGGCCAGTTGCTGCATGCGCTGCCGGAAGCGCTCACCCAGGGTTTGGGCTCGTTCGGCCAGTTGCTCCTCTTGCACCACCTCCAGCGCGGCCATCGCCACCCGGCAGGCCAGTGGGTTGCCTCCGAAGGTAGAGCCGTGCTCGCCGGGTTTGATAGAGAGCATCACGGCATCGTCGGCCAGCACCGCCGATACGGGCAGCACTCCGCCCGACAGGGCTTTGCCCAGGATAAGCACGTTGGGCCGCACCCCTTCGTGCTCACAGGCGTAGAGCTTTCCGGTGCGGGCAATGCCGGTTTGCACCTCGTCGGCCATAAAGAGCACGTTCTTTTGCTGGCACAGTTCGTAGGCCGTGCGGATGTAACCCTCGTAGGGCACCACCACTCCGGCTTCGCCCTGGATGGGTTCCACCATAAACCCGGCTACGTTGGGGTCTTCCAATGCCTTTTCCAGCGCCGACAGGTCGTTGTAGGGAATGATTTCGTAGCCCGGCATGTAGGGGCCAAAGCCCTGTCGACTACTGGGGTCGGTAGAGGAAGAGATGGCTCCGAGGGTGCGTCCCCAGAAGTTGCCCTCGGCGAAGATGATTTTGGCCTGGTTGTCGGGGATGCCCTTGACGGTGTAGGCCCATTTGCGACAGAGCTTCACGGCGGTTTCGCCCCCCTCCACGCCGGTGTTCATGGGCAGCACCCGATCATAGCCGAATAGCTGCGTGATGTAGCGTTCGTACGCGCCCAACACGTTGTTATAGAATGCCCGGGAGGTGAGCGTGAGCATCTGGGCTTGTTCGGTGAGGGCGCGAATGATTTTGGGGTGGCAGTGTCCTTGGTTCACGGCGCTGTAAGCGGACAAAAAATCGTAGTAGCGACGGCCTTCCACGTCCCACAGATACACTCCTTCTCCTCGGTTGAGCACCACCGGTAGGGGATGGTAGTTGTGAGCTCCGTATTGTTCTTCCTGGTCGATAGCCTGTTGGCTGGTGGTGATTGTTTCGGTCATAGGGTGCGTTTGATATCTTGTACCTGCGATAAGGGAACATTCCGAAATTCGGCGATTTGTTCGTCGGAAAGTAGGCCGGAAGCGAGCATTTTAACGATGTCTAAATCAGTTTTTACTTCTTCTTGGCGGAGGTTGAACTTACCTAGCTCCACAATAACGTGGGTAATCTGGTTATCAATCTCTTCACCGTGCTGGTTCCTCAGCGTACCTATTTGATGGTATTCTTTCGTTTTATACGTTTTTCCGGCCAGTATGGATATGACGTAGATTTGCGGCAAGTCGTCGAAGTGATAGTCGCCTTTCATCACGAACTCATTGCCAAACGTCACCTTGAAGCCGTAGTCCGACAGCATTGAGATAAAGCGTCTTTCGTTATCCTTCATACGCGGCAAGCTACTAAAAAACAGACTGTCTATTGGTAGGAGTCAATGACAAAAAGCCAGAAGCCCTTTTGATTCAAAAAAAAATTTAAGATATTTGTCCCCTTGAATTTTTAGAGACCCCCCGAAATACCCATCCGTTATGGCCCGAATTTGTCAAGTATCCGGCAAAAGACCCCGCGTAGGAAATAATGTATCCAAAGCGAACAATAAAACGAAACGCAAGTTTTATCCCAATCTGCAACGCAAGCGTTTCTATTTGCCCGACGAAGATCGCTGGATAACGCTGCGCGTGGCTACTTCCACCCTGCGTACCATCAACAAAAAGGGAATCACCGCGGTGCTGAAAGAAGCGCGGGCTAAGGGAACATCCTTAGTGTAACCATCGTTTCAGAACAGTCCCTTTAACGAATAATTATCATGGCTAAGAAAAGTAAAGGCAACCGCATTCAGGTGATTATGGAGTGCACTGAGCATAAGAACAGTGGACTGCCCGGTACCTCGCGCTACATCACCACCAAGAACCGCAAGAACACCACCGAGCGGCTGGAGCGCAAGAAGTATAATCCGATCATGAAAAAACAAACCGTCCACCGAGAAATTAAGTAACCATGGCTAAGAAAACCGTTGCAACCCTCAAAGACAAGAACGCGAAAAACTACGCGAAAGTGATCAAAGCGGTGAAGTCCGATAAGTCCGGAGCCTTCACCTTTCGAGAAGAGATCGTACCGCTGGATGACGTGAAAGCGCATCTTGCGAAATAACTTTCTTGCTCTTACCTAAAGTTTTTTAAGCCCCACGTGGGCTTTTTTTGTAGTCCGTCCTCATTTTTCGCCAAATTATTTTTAGCCACCTAACCAATTTCACGCATGGCATTCGGCCTGTTTTCTAAGAAAAAGAAAGAAACCCTGGACAAAGGGCTTGAGAAGTCAAAGGACAGCTTCTTCTCGAAGATGGGCAAGGCTTTGGTGGGCAAATCCAAGGTGGATGAGGAAGTGCTCGACGAACTGGAGGGCGTACTGGTGAGTAGCGACGTGGGGGTGGATACGATGATTAAGATCATCAAGCGCATCGAGGACCGCGTGGCGCGCGATAAGTACGTGAGCACCAGCGAGTTGGATCGGATCCTGCGCGAAGAGATTGCCGCCCTGCTGGCCGAAAACAACGACCAACCCGAGGCCAACAGTGCCGACGACTTTACTCTGCCCGTCGGACACCAGCCCCATGTGATACTAGTGGTGGGAGTGAACGGCGTGGGCAAAACCACCACCATTGGCAAACTGGCGCACCAGTTTCAGCAGCGCGGCAAGCGGGTGCTTTTGGGCGCGGCCGACACCTTCCGCGCCGCTGCGGTGGACCAGCTCAAACTATGGGGCGAGCGCGTGAGCGTGCCGGTGGTATCGCATGGTATGAACACCGACCCGGCTTCAGTAGCCTACGACGCGGTGAAGCAGGGGGTGGAGCAAGGGGTGGATTTAGTCATTATCGACACCGCCGGGCGCTTGCACAACAAGGTGAACCTGATGAACGAGCTCTCGAAGATCAAGCGCGTCATCCAAAAGTTCGTGCCCGAAGCGCCCCACGAAGTGCTGCTGGTGCTCGACGGCAGCACCGGACAGAACGCTTTTTTGCAGGCTAAAGAATTTACCCGCGCCACCGAAGTCACCGCGTTGGCCATCACCAAGCTCGACGGCTCAGCCAAGGGGGGCGTGGTGATTGGTATCTCCGACCAGTTTAACATTCCGGTGAAGTACATTGGAGTGGGCGAGAAGATGGAAGATTTGCAGACGTTCAACAAAATGGAGTTCGTCGATTCGTTGTTTAAACAGTAGCGTCACTAACCCGCTATCCGGAGGTTCACGTTGTCAGCAACCCCTAATCTTTCCACCATGAAAACTATTCACTTTGCTCTCCTGATTTTCCTCACTGTTTTAGCTAGTCAGCCGCTGGTGGCCCAAACATCAGCTACGTCTTTCAGTGGGCGCGACTTGGAAGGCAATCGCTACGCGCTAGAAGATTTACGCGGCAAGGTGGTGGTGCTCAACTTCTGGTTTGTGCAGTGTCGCCCCTGCGTGCAGGAGATGCCCGAACTCAACGAACTGGTGCAGGAGTATCAGGACGACGAAGTGGTCTTTCTGGCCTTCGCCCTGAATGAAAAGGCTGAGCTAGAGCAGTTTCTGAAAAAGAAGGATTTCAACTACCAAATTATACCCGATGCTCGGGTGGTGGCTGAACAATACTCCGTAGAAGGCTACCCCACGCACATCATCGTTGATCAATCGGGTCAAATAGTGTATCGCCAGATGGGTTTCGGCTCAATGACAGTGGGCGATCTAAACCAGAAGATTGGGGTTTTGCTTACAGCTAAGTAAAAACTATTTGTATTGGTTATTATGATTTGATCGTCTTCAGGTCTGCATACTTCAAAATAGTTCGGTCGTGCGTGATGAAGGTAAAGTCCTCCGCTCTGGCCTGCGCAATTTGAATGCGGTCGAAAGGGTCAGCGTGTAAATTCTCTATCTTTTTTTAGCGCCATAGCATGCTCCGGGGTGATAGGCAATGGAATGAACTCCTCAGCGTATACAACCGCGAGCGGATCATCAGGAGCTTCCATCCGTCCCAAGGCAGTCTTGATAACTATTTCCCAAATGACAGCTGTACTCACATGAACAACATTGTTAGAGTCCTCAATTGCTTTGTGGGCCGACGGGGAAAGTCTAGCGGGTTGGTCATTCCACCACAGAAATATATGGGTATCCAATAATAGATTCATGGATTCAAGCCATTAAATCCGTCGAGAATTTCCTGAGGTAAGGGGTCATCAAAATTGTCTTTCATAGAAAACTGCCCTTGGTATTTTCCTCCTATCCGTTTTTTCTTCTTCGGCTCTGCCGCTAGTAACTCAGAAATCAAACGATTAGCCTCTCGAAGTTCTTCTTCCTTCAGATGATAAAGTTTATTAACAGTGTCGCTCAGAAGATCAGACTTGCTCATAGTGTGCGTTTTGTTCCTACGTAACAGTACGGATAAATCTCTTTCTGGTTCTTGTCTGTCGCTCAATAGGGATCCACGTCAATAATCACCGACGTCTTCTTCAGATCCTTTACCTTCGTCAACTTGGTGCACTCGTCTCGAACAATCTCCTTCACGGCAGGCACGTTCACCCCCTCACGTTCCAGCTTAATCATCAGTTGCATTAAGTACTGGTTGCGTAGGCGACTGATCAAAGGTTCTTCGGGACCTAGCACCCGCTGGCTGCCCAGCTTGTCCTGCAGCACGTAGGCCAGTTGTACAGAAGCGCGTTGACTAATTTTGCGGTCGGGGTTGCGCACCGTGAGCCGAATCACGCGCACGAAGGGTGGGTAATGATACACCTCGCGCTCCCCGATTTCCTCTTCGTACAGGCCCCGGTAGTCGTTCGACACAATTTTGTACAGAATGGGCTGCTTGGGGTTGGTGGTCTGGATCACCACCTTGCCCACCTTGTCGCGCCGACCCGAGCGGCCGCTCACCTGCGTGATGAGTTGGAAGGTGCGCTCGTGCGAGCGGAAGTCGGGGAAGTGAATCATGCGGTCGGCGTCCAGGATACCCACCAGGCTCACGCCGTCGAAGTCCAGCCCCTTGCTCACCATCTGGGTGCCCACCAGGACGTCCATCTCGCGGTTGGCGAAGCGGTTGATGATGTCTTCGTAGCTGTTCTTCTTGCGGGTGGTGTCCAGGTCCATGCGCTGCACCCGCGCGGTGGGCAGTAGTTCGCTGATTTCTTCTTCCAGTTTTTCGGTGCCGTAGCCCGCACTCTTGATCTTGCTCGATCCGCAGGCGGCGCAGGCCGTGGGCAAGCCTTCGTGGTGACCGCAGTAGTGGCAGCGCACCTCGGCGGCGTACTGGTGGTAGGTGAGGCTCACGTCGCAGTTGAGGCACTTGGGAATGTTAGCGCAGTCTTCGCAGAACAGGTAGGGCGCGTAGCCGCGGCGGTTTTGGAAGATGATCACCTGCTCCTGCTGCTCCAGCCGGTGCTTCATTTCTTCGAGCAACACCGAGGTGAAGTCCTGCTGCATGGTTTTGCGCTTGCGCTCTTCTTTGATGTCCACTAGCTCGATGTCGGGCAGTTGGGCGTTGCCGTAGCGCTGGTTGAGCGTCACCAGGCCGTACTTGCCCTGCCGGGCGTGGTAGTATGATTCTACCGAGGGCGTAGCCGAACCGAGCAGGGTTTTGGCGTGATGCAGGCGCGCCAGCATCAGGGCGGCATCGCGGGCGTGGTAGCGCGGAGCGGGGTCGAACTGCTTGTAGGAGGTTTCGTGCTCCTCGTCCACGATGATGAGCGACAGGTTGTCGAAGGGCAGCAGCACCGCCGAACGCACGCCGATCACCAGCGGAAAGGTGCCCTGCAACACGCCCTGCCACACCTCCACCCGCTCGTTGTCCGAAAAACGGGAGTGATAGATGCCCAGGCGGTCGCCGAAGATTTTCTTGAGCCGCACCACGATCTGGGTGGTGAGCGCGATTTCGGGCAATAAATAGAGCACCTGCCCGCCCCCGTCGAGCAGCTGCTGGATGAGGTCGATGTAGATTTCGGTTTTGCCGCTGCCGGTGATGCCGTACAACAGCACCGTATCTAAGGTTTGGAAGTGCTCCAGGATGCTTTGCTTGGCCCGCTGCTGCGCTGCCGTGAGGGTGAGGCTGAAGTCGGGCAGCGGTCCGTTGCTCTCGAAGCGAGAAATTATCTCTTCAAACGCTTCGAACACCCCGTGCTTCACCAGCGTATTCAGCGACGAGCCCGACACGCCTCGGGCCAGCACCTCCGATTTGAGTACGCCCCCGGCGTTGCGGCTGGCATCGTGGTAGTAGGGCAACAGGTGCATGTAGGCCAGCAGGGCATCCAACTGCTTCGGGCTTTTCTCCAGTTGCTCGAATAGTTCTTCCAGACGTCCTGCGTCTTGCGCGTAGGTCGGGGCCATCCGCAGGCGTTTCACGATCTTAGGCTTATACTTTTCCTTGACCTCCTCATAAATCAATATCGCTTCTTTGGCGATGAGCGACTTGATAGTCTGGTAGAAATTCTTGGCCTCCAGCAGTTCGCCGATCTCATTATAAGTAAGCGTGCTTTTCTCCTCCAGCGCTTGCAACACCCGTTCTTCCTGCTCGCTAAACTCGTAGGCGCTGTTGTCGGGATCGAACTCAGGGTTGAGTTGGGCCTTGGACTCGCTGCTGAGCTTTAGGCCCGAGGGCAGGGCAATGTTGAGCACCTCACCGGCCGTGCACACGTAGTAGGCCGCGATCCAGCGAAAGAATTTGATCTGCACTTCCTGCACGATGGGATGGGGATCGAGCACCTCGAGCAGGTAGTTGGCGGTGTAGTCTTTGGGCGGTTTGGTGTGCAAGTTTCCCACCACCCCCGTGAGCACCCGCCGACTACCGAACTGCACGATCACCCGGCTGCCCGCCTGCACGTCGCCCACCATGGCGCGCGGAATGCGGTAGGTAAACAGCTTTGGAATAGGCACCGGCAGAATCAGGTCGGCAAACCAGGTGACCAACTCGTCGGGAGCCTCGGTGTTCAGTTCAAACGAACGCGACAACAACTCACTCATGCCAACAAATATAAGAATGTTGGTTGGGGGATGACGGATATTGGCTGACTT
The DNA here is from genome assembly GCA_965217305.1 of Cyclobacteriaceae bacterium. Classification (GTDB taxonomy): domain Bacteria; phylum Bacteroidota; class Bacteroidia; order Cytophagales; family Cyclobacteriaceae; genus Tunicatimonas. Next base: position 802,772 of record CBDCHN010000010.1, on the reverse strand, counting down.
TCCGAAGGGTGAGTCAGGGCGATCTACCCCCCGAACCATAGCATACTCAGCAAACTCACCCCGAACCCAAGCCCTACTCCCCGCCACACTCCGAGCGACGAGTGCCGGTTCAGGTACAGCCGCGCCGACATCACACCGCCCGCCAGCAGCACCGCCACCAGCGCCGGAACCACGAAAGAGATCTCCGGATAACGCAGGCCTAATCCGACCAAAAATCCAATCAAGGCTCCGGCGCCCGTGGCGTGGGCACTTATCTTGGTAAACAGGGCAGTAGCACTCATGGTCAAAATCAAGACGGTGACCGTTGCCAAAATAACGACCAAAACCAGGTTAACCTGCAACTTGACCAGAAACAGGTAGGTGGTGATCAGGTAAAACAGACTGACAAATAAAAAGGGCACCATCCGCTCCTGCCGCGTTGCTAGGGTGAACATGCCGGGCAAACCCGCCGATTGCAACACTCCCAGACGGAGCGCGCCAACGCTAATCATCGGAAGGACGAACGTGGTGATGCCCAGCGCCAGCAGCATCTGGTTGGCGGCTCCTGCGGGCAACGGTTGCACGATGATAGGGGCGTAAAAAAATAGCAAGGCGAAAAGGTAGAGCGTTATCAGTAGCGGATGCATCACCGCCGACGTACCAATCGCTAACGTTCGGGTCATTAAAGCTCTTTTCTGAGGCGGGCCACCGGAATCTGCAACTGCTCGCGGTACTTGGCCACCGTGCGCCGGGCAATGTTGTATCCCTTGTCTTTGAGTAGTTTCTCTAGCTTATCGTCCGAGAGCGGCTTGCGCTTGTCTTCGTTATCAACCAGTTCTTTGAGGTAGTTCTTCACCTCGCGGCTGCTCACGTCTTCGCCCGAGTCGGTGGCAATGCCTTCGGAGAAAAAATATTTCAACGGATACACTCCGTACTCGGTTTGCACCGATTTGCTGTTGGCCACCCGCGACACCGTGGAGATATCCATACCGATTTCGGTGGCAATGTCTTTGAGGATCATCGGGCGCAGCTTGCTCTCGTCGCCCTCCAGAAAAAAGTCGTACTGGTACTTGATGATAGTTTCCATCGTGTTGAGCAGGGTTTGCTGCCGCTGCTTAATGGCGTCGATAAACCACTTGGCCGAATCGAGCTTCTGCTTCACGAACGAAACGGTCTCTTTCAATTTTTTGTCCTTCTTGTTGCTCTTGTCGTAGGCCTGCAGCATGTTAGAGTACGAGCGGCTGATCTTGAGTTCGGGCGCATTGCGCGAATTGAGCGACAACTCCAATTTACCGTTGTCGTTTTCCAGAATGAAATCGGGGATGATGTACTGCGTGCGCGCCAGAACGTCGGGGCCGCTGCCGCCCGGTTTGGGATTGAGCCGGGTGATGATGGTGATGGCTTCCTTCAGCGTGTTTTCGTCGACGCCCAGCTTGCGGCAAATTTTGTCGTAGTGCTTTTTGGTGAACTCCTTGAAATGTTCTTCGATAATTTCAATGGCCGCGCAGGTGTAGCGGTCACGGTCAGAGCGCCGCTCCAGTTGCAGCAGCAGGCACTCTTGCAAGTCGCGGGCGGCAATGCCGGGCGGGTCGAACTTCTGAATCCACCCTAGAATCTGTTCCACTTCTTCCAGGTCGGTGTCGATGTTTTGCGAGAAAGCCAGGTCGTTGATGATGGCTTCCAGGTCGCGGCGGATGTAGCCGTCGCTCTCGATGCTGCCAATCAACTGCAGGCCAATGCGCTCCCGACGGTCGTCGAGCCCCAAAAAGCTGAGTTGGGTAATCAATTGCTCGGTCATCGACACTGTGGTGGGCATGGGCATCGACTTGTCTTCTTCGTCCGAGTAGTTGCCGTCGCCGTGCATCTTGTAACCGTTAAACTCTTCTTCGGCAATATAGTCCTCGATGCTGATCTCTTCGCTGTAGTCGTCCGGTTCATTGTCCGGGTCCTCAAAATCGTCGTCGGACGCAACCGGAGCCTCTTCCTCGTCCCGCCCCTCTTCGAGGGCGGGGTTCACTTCTAGCTCCTGCTCGATGCGGGTATCTAGCTCCGCGGTAGGAATTTGCAACAGCTTGATGAACTGAATCTGCTGCGGCGAAAGCTTCTGACCTAGCGATTGGTTTAATCCTAGCTTTTGCATTAGGCTACGTTGTTAGTTTTCAACGTGGTTCAAATGTATCATAATCTCACAAATCTTTGATAAAAACGGCAAATTATCGTTGCTTTACCCCCCGCTTAAGTACAGATGTAAGGTATGCAGTCAACGCGCAAGAAAATAAAATTGTTGTTGTCGGCGCCCCCGACCGACCAGGAAGTAACCGCCAAAGGCTGGGTGCGCACCCGGCGCGGCAGCAAGAACGTGGCCTTCATTGCCCTCAACGACGGCTCCACGATCAAGAATTTACAGGTAGTAGCCGACCTTCAGCAAATTCCCGAAACCGTGATGAGCCAGATTGCTACCGGTGCTTGTCTGGCGGTGTCAGGAAAGCTCGTAGCCTCGCAGGGACAGGGGCAGTCCGTCGAGCTGCAGGCCACCACCATCGAGGTGCTGGGTGCCGCCGACCCCGAGGCGTACCCGTTGCAGCCCAAAAAACATTCGTTCGAGTTTTTGCGCGACATTGCCCACCTGCGGCCGCGTACCACCACCTTCGGAGCGATCTTTAGGCTGCGCCACGCGATGAGCTTTGCCATTCATCAATTTTTCCACGACCGCGGTTTTCTCAACGTGCACACGCCTATCATCACCGGCACCGACGCCGAAGGAGCGGGCGAGATGTTTCGCGTCACCACCCTGCCGCCCGCCAACCCGCCGCTTACCGAAGCGGGACAGGTGGATTTCAAAAAGGATTTCTTCGGCCGGGAGACTAACCTAACGGTTTCCGGACAACTGGAGGGAGAACTGTCGGCGCTGGCGCTGTCGGAGATCTACACTTTTGGTCCCACCTTCCGGGCCGAGAACTCCAACACCTCGCGCCACCTAGCCGAGTTCTGGATGGTGGAACCCGAGATGGCCTTCTACGACCTGGAAGACAACATGAACCTAGCCGAAGCGATGCTCAAGCACCTGGTGCGCTACGCCCTCGATCACTGTGCCGACGACCTGGAATTCCTGAACCAGCGGGCGCTGGACGAAGAGAAGGACAAGAAGCAAGAAGAACGCAGCGCGCTGTCGCTGCTGGAGCGCCTGCGGTTCGTGCTGGAAAACGACTTCGAGCGGGTTACCTACACCGAGGCAATCCAAATCCTGCGTAACTCGAAGCCCAACAAGAAAAAGAAATTTCAGTTTCTGATCGACGCCTGGGGCGCTGATTTGCAGTCGGAGCACGAGCGGTTTCTGGTGGAAAAGCACTTTGAAAAGCCAGTGATTTTGTATAACTACCCCGCCAACATCAAAGCGTTTTACATGCGGCAGAACGACCCGGACGCCGAAGGACGCGCCACGGTGGCGGCGATGGACGTGCTGTTTCCCGGCATCGGTGAGATCATCGGCGGCTCGCAGCGCGAAGAACGATTGAACAAACTTCAGGAACGCATTCAGGTGATGGGCATTCCCGAAGAAGACGTGTGGTGGTATTTGGATACCCGGCGCTTCGGCACTGCTCCGCACAGCGGCTTCGGGCTGGGTTTTGAGCGCCTGGTGCTGTTCGTAACCGGCATGGGCAACATCCGCGACGTGATTCCCTTCCCCCGCACCCCGCAGAACGTTGCGTTTTGATCAGGATGAGTGGGATAAAATTAGGATGTTCAGGATAGCGTAGAGACCGATTCTCTGTTTCATATTTCACATTTCTCATCTCACTTTTCATATTTCTTATCTTTCTTGTCTAAGCCCTCGCAAGTCATCGCTTCGCACTTTCCGCACCAGCCCACGGCCGGACAGGAACGCTTGTTCTTGTTGTTTGATATTTTTCTGGCACAGAAAGAAGACCGCCGCAACGTGCTGTTACTGAAGGGCTACGCCGGAACGGGAAAAACTACCGTGGTGAGCGCCCTGGTGAAAGCGCTGCCCACCTTTCGGGTGAAACTGTTTCTGATGGCCCCCACCGGCCGGGCGGCCAAGGTGATGGCGGGCTACGCCGGGCGCAATGCCTACACCATTCATAAAATCATCTACCAGCGGGCGGCCGACCCCATCACGGGCAAATACCAGTTCAAGCGGCGGCGCAACCCGCAGAAAAACGTGTTGTTTGTGGTGGACGAAGCCTCGATGCTGGCCGACGACCCGGGGCGGCGCCGGGGCGGACTGCTCACCGACCTGTTGGATTACGTGTTTGAGCAACCTAGCAACCGGCTGATGCTGATTGGCGACGTGGCCCAGTTGCCGCCGGTGGGGCAGGAACTGAGCCGCGGCCTCGATGCCGACTATCTGCAAAACGTAATGCACCTCAATATCTTGGAAACCGAGATGACCGAGGTGATGCGACAGGAGCAGGACTCGGGCATCCTGTCCAACGCCACCGCGCTGCGCGAGCAACTGGGCCAAGAGGTGCGTATCAGACTGCGGACGCGGGGGCTGGCCGACGTGTACCGGATGACGGGCGAGCGCCTGGAAGACGGACTACGCTACGCCTATGACAAGTTCGGCAAGGATAATACCGCAATCCTGTGCCGCTCGAACCGAGAGGCGGTAGAATATAATCGATACATCCGACAGCAGATTTTCTTTCACGAAGACGAGATCAACGCGGGCGATTACCTGATGGTGGTGAAGAACAATTACTTCGTGCTGGACGATACCTTGCCGGTAAATTTTATCGCCAATGGCGACTTCGCCGAGGTGATGAAGATCGTCACCTTTGAAGAACTCTACGGCTTACGCTTCGCTACCCTGGAGCTGCGCCTGCTGGATTATCCCGACCAGCCGGTTTTTGAGGCTAAGGTGATTCTCGACGTGCTGCACTCGGCCACCGCCGCCCTGGAAGAGGAAAAATATCAAGCCCTCTACGACCAGGTATTCGCCGACTACCGGGAGCAAGGCACGGCTGCCGAACAGCGCGAAGCCATTCGAAAGGATGCCTACCTCAACGCTTTGCAGGTGAAGTTTGCCTACGCGCTCACCTGCCACAAGGCACAGGGCGGGCAGTGGGACGCCGTGTTTGTGAGCCAGGGCTATCTGATTGACGAGATGGTGAACCAGGAGTACCTGCGGTGGCTCTACACTGCCATCACCCGAGCGAAAAAGGAGCTGTATCTAATGAACTTCAAAGAAGATTTTTTCGCGTAGGGTAGGGGACAATAGGTGCTTATTACGTACTAAATACTTAGCAAAACCGGTGAAACGCTACATCGGCCAAAAAAACCAAGCCTTACGAAATCTTTTGGGGAATAGTTTTTGTTACCCGTCTAGTGAAACTCATTCTAAATTATACCTACAAACTTATGAAAAAGCTGAGCATCCTCTTCTTCTCTCTGTTGTTCATTAGCGCCGCTTACGCCCAGGAAGATCCTAACTTGGAAGTGACCGACGGACCAAAAATTGTTTTTTCCGAAGACACCCATGATTTCGGCGACATTGAGCAGGGCACTAAGGTGAGCCACGTGTTTGCTTTTGAGAACTCCGGCACGCAGCCGTTGATTCTTTCGAATGTGCTCACCACCTGCGGTTGCACCGCTACCGACTGGCCGCGCGACCCCGTAGCTCCGGGCGGCGGCGGCAAGATTGAAGTGTCGTTCAACAGTGCCGGTAAAATGGGCAAGCAAAACAAGGTGATCACGGTGGTTTCTAACGCTGTGAACGCGCAAGAGCGCGTGAAGATTATCACCAATGTGTTGCCGAAGAAAGAGACGAAGTAGTAGTTTCTTTTTAACGCCTAAAGACTAGCCTCGCTGTGCAACTGCCGGTGAGGTTTTTTTATGCTGCAAAGGTTAAACGGACACTGGTGCCCTGCTGGGGCTCGCTGTGCACCTCTAGCTGACCGTTTAGTTGCTTCGTTAGGGTTTTCACTAACTGCATACCTAATGTGCTAGCCTGCTCCAGATTGAAGTTGCGAGGAAGCCCCTCGCCATTGTCTCGAACCAATAAGGAGACGCAATTTTCTTCTACCGAACCGCTTACCGTTATCTTTGGAAGTTCGGGCGGATGCCGAAAGGCGTACTTAAAGCAGTTGGTAATTAGCTCGTTGATGATTAAACCACAGGCCACCGCTTGGTCCACATCCAATTGGATGGGAGCCACATCTACCGCGAGCGTCACGTCTTCATTGTCGGGGTACGTAGACCGAATCGTAGCCGTCAGCAAGGGCACGTAGCGGCTCAATTCAATGGTGGCGTATTCTTCATGGTCGTAGAGCTGTTCGTGGATAATCGACATGGCTTTGACGCGACTCACGCTTTCCTGAAAGATATGGTAAACATCAGGCTGGTCTTTGATACTTTCAGACTGTAAGTAGAATAGTCCGGAAATCACGTTAAGGTTGTTTTTCACCCGGTGGTGAATTTCTCGGGCGAACGCATCTTTCTCAGCCAGAACCTTTTTTAATCGTTCGGCCGCTTTCTTCTGCGGTGCGCTGTCAACGAAGGTGGTCACCTTGAAGGTGGTATCATTGCCCAGCAGCGTGCGCTGTACGCTGATGTTCACCTCTTTGGTTTTGCCCTGCTGATTCAGAATCGTCCAGGTACCGCTGCCTTCGTCGGTACTCCCATTCATAAATTCTTGGTGCAAATTGGCCGCAAACCTTCGGATGTTTTTTGGGAAAAAATCAGTGAAGGGCCGTCCCAGCGCTTCCGACTGGCTGCACTGATGCAAGTTACAAAACACCTGGTTCACCGACACCAGCGTGCCTGATTCGTCGGTGATGCTTATCCCAACTTCGGGAGCCGGAAAAGGAGGCAAGGATGCGGTAGCGACTTCTGATGTTGCAGAATTAGTGGGTCGACGGTTGAGGGCCTCGCTGATGGTCTTCACCAGCACTTGCCGGTCGTAGGGTTTGTGGATAATGGCATGAGGGTGCACGCTACGCGCCCGCTCCAGGGTGTTGCGGTCGGTGTTGGCTGTCAAAAAAACCAGCGGCAAGTCAGGCCAGTTTCGCTTCATCTGCTGCGCGGTATCGATGCCGTCCCAATCGCCCATGATCCGAATGTCTAAGAAAGCAAGCGACACCGGGTGCTGATCGGCCACCGCAACGGCCTCGCGACCATTATTTACCGCTAATGAACGAGGAAACCCCAGGTCCTTGAGGTAACGAGCGAGGGTAAGCTGCGCAATAGCATCATCTTCCACAATAAGAATACAGTCGTCCATAGGTTAAAAAATTGGCTGATCTAAACCTTACCCGGTATAACTGTTTGACGAGTGGAGTGTTTATTCAAAACTTAGAGATAGAGCTTTCCGTTGGGTTGGCTTAGCGTGTTTATTTTAAGTATATTCGTCCTTTGAAACTAAATAAGTATCAAATATCAACCCATTGAGCAACAAGGATCAATCCCCTGTTTTTATGAGCAATCAGTCGGAAACCAAAGCGGTTGAACAGCGGTTGATTGCGCTTGAAGAGGAACTAGCCGCCCGTGTATTAGCCGAAAGCATGATGATCCACGACGTGCGTAACCCTCTTTCGTCGATCATCAGCATCACTGATATGCTAAGCGAGCGCGCTACCAATGAAGACGATAAGCTGTGGCTAACCCGGATTTTGGCCCTGGGGCATCGTGCGTTAGACATTCTGAAAGCTACGGCGGGCTACGCCCGGATGGAGCGCGGCGAGCACGAACCGGAGGTGCGTCGCTTCAACCTGTTAGCGTGCTTAGCGACCGTACTGGACAAGCTAAGTCAACTGAAAGAGAGTCGATCGATAACGGTTGCGTGCCTCTTCGACGGTCGTCCTGTCGCAGAAGACGCCTGCTGGGTAGCGGGAGATGAGTTTTTTCTGGAGCAGCTCTTTCACAACTTGATCACCAACGCGCTGGAGGCTTCTCCCCCGCAGGGGCGGGTGCGCATTGACGTTCAGCCCGGTCAGCCGCTGCGGGTGGTCATCCATAACCAGGGGGTAATTCCCGCCTCGTTACGCGACAAAATATTTGACAAACTATCTTCTTATCAATCAAGCCGGGGCGGGGGCCTGGGAGCGTACATTGCCAAGTTAGTTGCCGAACAACACGGCGGCTCCGTGCGCTTCACCACCAACGAGCGGGAGGGTACCACCTTCACCGTGGAGTTGCCGATTGCTACGGCATCATAAGAGGTTATTTTATCCAACGTATCCCAACGCATGATCCCATTCACGGTAGGCGGAGTTCCCGAATATTTTAATAGGCCCTGGCACCAAGCACTGGAAGACGGCTCTTTTGCCAAACGGGGGCTGGAGGTGACCTGGAAAGACTATCCGGGCGGCACCGGGGCCATGATGCACGACCTGCGCGAGGGAGAGATCGATCTGGTGGTGGCCCTCACCGAGGGCGTGGTCGCGGAGATCATCAACCGGCGGTCGTGCCGCATTGCGCAGTGGTTCGTCACCAGCCCGCTGCGGTGGGGAGTGCACGTGGCCGTCCGGGCACCCTATCAGCAAATTGCCGACTTGCAAGACCGTACGTTTGCGGTGAGTCGGCTTGGCTCGGGTTCGCACCTGATGGCCTACGTGCTGGCGCAGCACCACGGCTGGTCTCCCGACCGCCTGCGCTTCGAGATTGTGAACAATCTGGACGGGGCGCGGCAGGCGTTGGCCCGAGGAGTTGCCAACGGTTTCTTGTGGGAGCAATTCACTACCCAGCCGTGGGTCGATGCCGGTGAGTTTCGGCGGGTAGGAGTGATCGATACCCCCTGGCCGTGCTTTGTGGTGGCCGTGCGGGCTGGTCACTCCGGTGAGGGACTATCGCTGCTGCTTGATACGGTGAACCAATCGGCCGCCCAGCTAAAGGCCCAACCCGGTGCGGCCGTTGAGGTGGCGCAACGGTACGCCTTACCCATTGCCGAACCCGAACAGTGGTGGGAACGGGTGCAATGGGCTACTGACCGACGCGTGGAGAAAGCCGTTCTGCATCGAGTGATGAAGACCCTCGCCGAACTATCGGTGGTGCCCGCAGTGGTGAACCCCGAAGATCTTTGCGGAGAAGGATGTAAGCTGGTATAGCTTACTTAGGAAGTGCCTCGGGGGAATTGATCTCGCTAAATTTCTGCAGACGGTAAACGTTACGCTGGGTTTCGTCGCTGTATTCGTACTCAATACGGTCCATGATGCGCTTCACCAACAGCAAGCCTATCCCCCCTTTTTTTCGCTTTTTGATAATATCTTTGATGCAAGGCTCGCGGTAAGCCGGAAAGTCAAAGCCCTTGCCCTGATCGTAAATTTCAAACGTTATTTCGCCGCATTCTTTCACCGTGATGGCCAACTCGATGGTATGCTGGGGATTGCAGTTGTGGGAGTGAATGATCAGGTTTGCGCATATCTCGTCCACGGCCAAAATCAGTTGATTGAGAACCACATCGGACAGAGCGTATTTTTTTAATTTGTCATAAACAAAGTCCCGGATGGTCTGTAGCTCACCCGTGCAACACGAAACTTGTAGATTATAGCTCATTCGATACTAGCTTAGCCTCTTCCTAAGAGCCCACGATGGTCAGCACTTGGTGTAACCCTAAAATCTCAAACACCTTATACACTTTCTCGCTCATGTTGAACAAAACCAACCGCTTGTTGCTCGTTTCCAACTCCTGAATGTACGACATAAACACTCCCAGACCCGCTGAGGAGATGTAGTGCAATTCGCGGCAGTCGACCAGGATTCGCTCCGCCTCCGAACGAAAAGCCTGCTGAAGGGCTTCGTCCAGGTAGATGGAGGAACTGGCGTCCACCTCACCCCGAATAAGGATGAGGCACTGGTTGCCGTCGAAATTGACTTGTACGTCGACCATAATATCCGGGTATACGCTAAAGTGACCCAAAAGTTGAGTCGGCTACCTGAACTTGATAATAAAAGCCGTGTAGTCGTCATCCAGCGGCGTGCCGTCGCAGAAGTCGTAGAGCGATTGGATGAGGGCTTTCTGAATCATGTTGGGAGCTTGGTGGGCGTGCCCTTCCACCACTTGCTTCAGGCGGTCGAAACCAAACTCTTCTTTGTTGGCATTGGTGGCCTCAATAATTCCGTCGGTATAGAGCACAATCACGTCGCCGGTGCAGTATACCACCCGGTTCACCTCAATGTATTTGTTAAAGTTTTCGTTGCGAATGATGCCCAGCCCCAGCCCCCGGATTTCGAAGTACGATGCTTGTTGCTCTTTGGCTTGGTAGTAAAGCGTGGGCGTGTGACCCGCCCGGGCAAACTCCACTTCGCGCCGCAGCGTATCCACCACGAAGAAAGAGACGGTGATGAACGAAGTCTTTTCCAGACATCGGCCCAGCGCGTTGTTGGCATACACCAAGAACTGGTCCGGCGAAAGGTCGAGTTGGGCCAGGCTATGAAACACTCCCTTCATCTGCGACATATTGAAGGCCGCCGAGGTGCCCTTGCCCGACACGTCGCCGATGATCACGATATATTTGTGCTCGTTGATCTGGTAAAGATCGTAGTAGTCGCCCCCCACCTGGTCAGCCGCTTCCGAAAAGGCTTCCACGTCGAAGTACTGGTTAGACACCGGTTTTTTAGGAAGCAGACTGCGCTGCACCCGGCTGGCGATGTTGAGTTCTTCCTGGTAGCGCTCGTTGATCAGGGTTTCGCCCAGCAGCAGAAAGTTTTCTACCGAAATGCAGGCCTGGCTGGCGAAGGTGCTCACGATACCGACCGTCTCTTTATTAAACCCATCCGAAACCTCTTTCAGCACGACCAGAGTACCAATGGTGGCGTTCTTGACCATCAGGGGAATCCACAGCACCGAGCGGTAATCGGTGAGCCGGAGCACGCGCATCTTCTTATTGGTAGACAGAACGCTTTTTTTGCGGAGCAAGCGCGGGGGGGCGGGCAACGGGTTGATGATCTCGGGCTGATCGCTGCGTCGTTGAAGTTGCTCCTTCATCAGGGCTATTTTGTCAGCATCAATATTTTTGGTGAGCAATAGGGATTCGTTTTGGTGCGTGGCTTCCAGCCAGCCCGCGTCCGCCGACACCACTTTGGTCGCACTCTCCAGCAGGATATCGTAGATCTGTTCCACGTTGTATCCCGCTTGGTTCGACTGACTGAGTCGCTGGAAATTAATGACTTCTTCCAACTTCTGCTCAAAAACCGAAGAGGTGGGCAGGTTGAACAAAATTACCAGCAGCGAAAACAAGCTGTAGATCAGCGTGAAGCTTGACGCGGCCAGCAAAAAGGGATTAAATACCAAAGAGGTGGTGTTGCGGGGCAGCCCTTGGTCCAGAGAAGCGTAGAGTTCCAGCGCGTAGTAGACCAGCAGCACCAAAATGGCCAGCATGATGGTGATACTCTTCCACTTTCGCCGAAAATCGAGGTAGGCGACCCATTTCAGATTCACGGAGAGCACCAGCGCTAACAACAGCAGCGTGGCCAGAATAGCGGCGTAGAGTGCTCCAAACTGAGTAATGGGCAGAAATTCGATGAGAATGCTGGCCAGCAGTGCTCCCTCGAATACATTCCAGAGGGTGACCAGGCGGGTGGAGCGCTGGTAAAGCACCAATTGCTTCCACACCATTAGGGTAGACAGCACAAAAATGACAAACAAGCCAAAGCGGAGATGAAAAAAGAAGCTGAGCAAAAAAAAGTTTTCTGACCAACGAGTGGCTCCGGCCGAGGTATAGAACAGGCGAATCGAGAGCGACACGACGGTGATCAGCAAGCCAACGGCAAACACCCGCCACAGCAGATCGACAAAGTTAAATCGTTCGGCGCGTCCGGTAACGGTTCGGTAGTAGAAAAAAATAGCCGCAAAAAATAAGCTAAGCAGCAGGGTGTGCACCTGGTCGGGAACGCCCGTGGGCAGCCCCTTACGGAGGCCAAATAGTTGCACCAGATCGCTGGCCAGCAAGGAAAGCCAACTGATAATGCCTAGGGCAAGCGCGAAGCGAACGACGTTTCGGGGGTAACGCATGCAAGTAGGTTAGCGCAGGGTTGAGCTTGATAAAGTAAGCTACGCCCAAAGCTAACAAAATCACGGACTATAATTAGGAGCTTCGCGGGTGATGCTAATATCGTGGGGGTGGCTCTCGCGCACTCCGGCAGCAGTGATCTTCACGAAGCGGGCCGCCTGCAGTTCGCTGATGGTGCGGGCCCCGCAGTAGCCCATGCCGGCCCGCAGCCCTCCCACCAGTTGGTAAAGCACCTCGTCGACCAGCCCTTTATAAGGTACCCGGCCCACGATGCCTTCTGGCACCAGCTTTTTGACATCATCTTCGGCGTCCTGGAAGTAGCGGTCCTTCGATCCTTCCTCCATCGCTTCTACCGACCCCATGCCGCGGTAGGACTTAAACTTGCGCCCTTCGAAGAGGATCATTTCGCCGGGGGCTTCGTCGGCCCCGGCCAGCAGGGAGCCAATCATCACGGTGTGGGCTCCGGCGGCCAGGGCCTTCACCACGTCGCCCGAAAACCGGATGCCGCCGTCGGCGATCACGGGGATGCCCGATTCGCGCACCGCGCGGGCGGCTTCGTAGACCGCTGAGAGCTGGGGCACGCCCACCCCGGCAATGATGCGGGTGGTGCAGATGCTGCCCGGACCCACGCCCACCTTGATGGCGTCGGCTCCCGCCTTCACCAGGGCCCGGGCGGCCTCGGCGGTGGCGATGTTGCCCACCATGGTATCCACCTCCGGAAACTGCTGTTTCACCTGCTGACAGGCCTCGATCACGCCGCGCGAGTGCCCGTGGGCGGTGTCGATGCTGATCACGTCGACGCCCGCGTTTTTGAGCAGCCCCACCCGCTCCAGTATGTCGGGGGTCACTCCCACGGCTGCGCCCACCCGCAACCGCCCGAATTCGTCCTTTGATGCGTTGGGGCGGTCTTTGTTCTTCAGGATATCCTTGTAGGTGATCAACCCGCTGAGGCGGCCGCTGGGGTCGATGATAGGAAGCTTTTCGATTTTGTGCTGCTGCAAGATTTCTTCGGCCGCCTCTAGCCCGATGCCCGCCTCGGCCGTCACCAGCGGGTGGTGGGTCATCACGTCGCGCACCGGCACGCTGTTGCTCTTCAGAAACCGCAGGTCGCGGTTGGTCACGATGCCCAGCAGCTTGCGGTCGGCGTCCACCACCGGGATGCCCCCGATCTTGTGCTCCTTCATAATGGCCTTGGCGTCCGACACCGTGGCGTTCACGTCCAGGGTGATGGGGTCGAGGATCATGCCGCTCTGCGAGCGCTTTACCTTGCGCACCTGGTAGGCCTGCGCTTCGGCCGACATGTTCTTGTGAATGATGCCGATGCCCCCGGCCAGGGCCATCGCGATGGCGAGTCCGGATTCGGTGACGGTGTCCATCGCGGCCGAAACCAGGGGGATGTGGAGCCGAACGCGCGCGGTCAGGGCGGTGCTGGTGTCGGTGTCGCGCGGCAGAACTTCGGAGTAGTTCGGCACCAGAAGCACGTCGTCGTAGGTGAGTGCTTCGTAGAGGAACTTGTCGGCGTGGTTCGTCATAGCAAATAAAAGAAGATTATTTGCCGGTCAAAATTACTGACATTCTTCCAGATAATAAAATGCTCGTTGGCTTTTGTTAGTTGCTGAACTTATCTTTGATTTGCAGCAAACGCTCGTCGTGGATGCGGGGCATCTGAACGTCCTCAAAAAGATTCCGGTAGTTTTCCAGGTCTAACTTTTCTAACTGCTGAATCTGCCGGGCGCACTCGTTGAGCATGCCCAGCTCGATGAGGTCAAACTCATCTTCTGAGGTAAGCACAAAGGAAACTTCTTCCATTCCCGACGAAGCACTACCTTCGTCCGATAGATAATTGTAGTGTTTACTGAATTCGTAGCCGTATTCGTTCAGTAAATCCTCGAATTTTTCTTCCACAAATCTGTCGATTGTCACACTAACCGTTTGCATAGAACTTCTGTTAATAACCAAAGGTGAGACGCTAATCTACGGGCTTGCCCGCCACAATCGCAATCTAAAAAATGGGTTGACACTACATTGTAAGGTGTGTTGCCAATCAAAGGCATTTTGCCGAATCGCCTACGTTACGCTTGCTTCTTACAAATTTTTCAGTCAAAAGTCAAGTCCGGCTACTTCTGTTTGAGAATTTCGTGGGCACGAAGGTAAACCACCCGCGGCAGGTAGTCGCCCTGTTGTTTGGCGTTTTGCAGAAACTCAGCAATTTTCTCCTTACTGGTCATTTGCTCCAGGGCGGCAATGAGCTGTTCTTCTCGCTGGCTCTCAGTAACGGCCGCAAACAACTCATCTTCGTTCGGAAATTTCTTCTGAAAGTCGTTTCTCAGGCTATACCGCCGGTTGAAGGTGGCGTAGGTCATGGAGTAGAACGACAGCGCATCGATCCAGCCCACCACCACCGGCACCAACGTCCAGCACAAACCGAGGTACCACCACGCGCGGCGTTGGCCCAGGTAGAATCGGTGAACGCCCAGCCCCCCCAGAAACGCCGCCAGTAGGGTAGCCAATGTTTTATTTTTCATGGTTTGCTCTGTTTCTCCCCGAGTCATCGTTTAAAACCCGGTCAGTCTGATGAATGTAATAAAGCGTAATAATACGCACTCCGTTTGATATTTGTGCGCCCCTAGAATCAAGAAACCGAACCAACCCGACCCTTCGTGCCTTTCTGCTTCGGCAAAATCGCTCGGCTGATAAGTGACTGAACGCGAGGCCAATCGCGTACAACGCCGACGGGCTATACGGCCCACCGGGTTTAATATAGAATACAATTGCCAAACGGGCGAGGAGTTACCCCCCGAAGAAGCGTAAGAAAATGGCGGCTTACGCGCTATTCGGCATCAAATTTAGAGGAGCTTCGTAGTAGTAGGGAGGTGCGCCTTTTCTGCCGGTCGGTGACGAAACGGATTGGTTGTTCAGGTTTTTTTGGCACCCTCAGTTTTATTTTTAAATTTTAGACGATCAAGAAGAACCATGAAGAATCAAACACGTTATCCGGCAAAAGGCGATCTTTTGTTGTCGGAACCCTTCCTGGCGGATACCAACTTTGAGCGGTCGGTGGTGCTCATCTGCGAACATACCGACGAGGGGGCACTGGGCTTCGTTTTGAACAAGCCGTCGCTGCTCACCCTGGCCGATGTGGTGGAAGAAGCAACGGGGTTTGAGCAGCTGTTGTATACCGGTGGGCCGGTGCAGCAAGACACGCTGCACTTTGTGCACCGCGCTGCTACGCTGCGCGAGGGTTCGGACAAACTGGGCGAAGCTCTTTACTGGGGAGGGGATTTCGAGCAGCTTCTTAGTTTGATCAACACCCGACAGCTACCGGCGGAAGACATCCGATTTTTTGCCGGTTATTCGGGCTGGGCTCCGGGGCAGTTGGCGGCCGAATTAGACGAGGAAGCCTGGATTATTTACAAACAAGCAACGACCGAACAGGTTTTTGATATACCGCCCGAGCAGTTGTGGCGCGAAGTGTTGCGCACGATGGGTGGAAAGTACCGAATGTTTTCAAATTATCCGACCGACCCCCGCCTAAACTAAGCGGAAGGTCGCTACCAAAACAACGCATGCCAGAAGATCAAGACAAGCCTATCCCCTCCTCTGAGTCAGCGGAAACCACCGCGGACGAAGCCGCCACCGAGCGCGCTCAACCTTCGAGAACGTCTCCCGAAGCAGCGCTTCCGAACCCAGCCTCCGAGCTTGATTCTGAACCGGTGATCGAAGAAAAAACCGAAGGGGCTACCGAGGATGCTTCCCCAGTAGAAGTTTCTACAGGCAGTGAGCTTGAGGCAGAAGACACTTCTTCCGTCAAGCAAACGGTTGAAACAGAGGAGGTTGCAACCATCGAAGTGGCAACCGGGGAGTCGGATGACACCGATTCGCCGTCCGCTAATTCCACCCCAGCCCCGGCCGAAAATGTCCTAACTGCGGCAGGCGACCCTGCGGCAGGCGACCCTGCGGCAGGCGACCCTGCGGCAGGCGACCCTGCGGCAGGCGACCCTGCGGCAGGCGACCCTGCGGCCAGTGATGCAGACGAAAGCTCGGAAGAACCTTCGTCCGCGCCTGATGACGCGGAAAAAGCCGACGCCCCGGCCGGTGGGGTTGACGAGCAAACCGAGGCTTCTGTTGACTACCAGACCTACACCAAAGAGGAACTGGCGGTGGCTCTGGAAACGCTGTTCAAGGAAGGCGACGTGCAACGGGCCGAAGCTGAGGCCCAGCGAATGCGTCCTCACTTCGACCTCTTGCTGGATACCGAACGCGAAGTGGCCCGGCAAAAATTCATTGCCGAGGGCGGTGAAGAAGAAGGCTTTGACTTTCGTCCCGACTTTGTTTACGAACGTTTCCTAACCGCCTACCGACAGATCCGTTCTAAGAAAAAGGCGCTGGCTTCGGAGCAACGCAAGCAGCGGCAGAACAACCTGCAGGTGAAGCAAGACCTACTGGACCGGTTGCGCACCCTGGTCGACAGTGAAGAAACGCAGGTTAGCCTGGAGCAACTTCGGGCGTTGCAGCAAGAGTGGCGGGCCACGGGCCCCGTGCCTGCTTCCGGAAGCCGTAATCTGTGGGCCAACTACCACGCATTGCTCGACCGCTTCTACGACCAACGCAGCATCTACTTTGAGCTTAAAGAGCTTGACCGAAGGAAAAACCTGGAAGTTAAGCAGGCGGTGGCCGAACGGGCTGAAGCGCTGGTCGAGGAACCCGACCTGCGCAGAGCGGTGGCGGAGTTAGACGAACTCCACGAAGAGTACAAGCATCTGGGTCCGGTGCCCAAGGAGGAGCAGGAGGCGCTGTGGCAGCGATTTAAAGCTGCTTCGGACAAAGTGCACGACCGTCGGCGGGAAGAGGTGGAGAAGTTCAAGGGCGAACTCAACGAAAACCTGGCGAAAAAGCAGCAGTTGGTGGCCGAGGCCCAGGAGCTGAGCACCTTCAGCAGCGACAGCATCAAGGAGTGGAACCAGAAAACCAAGCGGGTGCAGGAGCTTAAACAGCGCTGGGAAGCCATCGGCAGCATGCCACGCAAGCAGGCCAAGGCAGTGAACCGGGATTTTTGGGGGCATTTCAAGCAGTTCTTCGCGCACAAGGGCGAGTTTTTTAAACAACTGGATGCTGAGCGTAGCGAAAACCTGGCCCAGAAAGAAGCGCTGGTAGCCCGCGCCGAAAGCCTGAAAGAAAGCGACGACTGGAAAACAACTTCGCAAGAATTCAAAGATTTGCAGCAGCAGTGGCGGGCGATTGGTCCGGTGCCCGAGAAAAAACGCGAGGACGTCTACCGCCGTTTCAAGGCTGCTGCCGACCATTTTTTTAACCGCCGCCGCGGACAAAGCAAGGAGCAGGAAGCCGAGCAGGTGGGCAACCAACAGCAAAAAGAAGCCATCTGCCAGCAGCTCGAGGAGCTGGCCAAGGCGGACAAGGCCAAGCAGGAGGACCTGCTAGCACTCACCGACCGCTACGCGGAGATTGGTTTCGTGCCCCGCGATGCGATGCAGCCCTTGCAGAAGCGCTTCGATCAGGCCGTGCGTACGGTGATGAAACGCCTGAAACTCAGCGACCGGCAGAAGCAACGGGTGGTGGCCGAGGTAGAACTCAGCAGTCTCAAGGCTAGTCCGGGAGCTGATCGAAAGATCGACAAGCGCGAAAACCAGTTGCGCCGCCAGATTAGCCAGATGGAAGACGACATTGCCCTGTGGAGCAACAACATCAGCTTCTTTGCGGCTTCTAAGGGGGCCGACAAACTGAAAGCGGATTTTGAGAAGCGCATCGAAGAAGCTCAGCGGGAAGTAGACGATCTGAAGTCACAACTCAGTGCGCTGCAAGATATTCGTTAAAATAGCCGAAAATAGGTTTGGTGCGTTTCGGGTATTCTATTATCTTTGTGCCCCTTACGCCCCCGTAGCTCAGCTGGCCAGAGCAGCTGACTTGTAATCAGCTGGTCGGCGGTTCGAATCCGTCCGGGGGCTCTTCGCAGTGAAATTGTGATCATCAGGCAGCTACGAGTTCATTCTGGTAGCTGCCTTTTTCATTGTCAGTCAGCCAACAATCATCCCGTTAGCGTCATTTTGTCTCCCTGACGGGTTGTTTTTTGGTTGGATGCCGGATTTACTGAACTGGTTGTAGGTTAAGCGTAGCGGTCCTACGACTTTGTTTGACTGCTAGATGGGTCGTAGAAAATTCCACGACCAGTTAGCGGGCTGGATGCCGGACGCTGGCAGCTAGTGACTAGCACTGAGCCCGCGTGAAAAGTCATTCAGCATCCCGCCGGGGGCATCCCGCCGGGGGCATCCCGGTTCCTTCGAGGGTCATTTTGTTACAACATCGGAGAAGAAGTGACCGTGCACGTAGCCCCGACCGACCACCCTCTGGGCGACGGTCATCATCCGCTGGCGCCGATTTTCTTCGACACGCTTAGGCTGACACCTTTCCTCTGCCAGGAACCGTATAGTTCACCGATGAGCGAGGTGTTACGGGATCTGGACCAGCTGAACAGTACTAAGGGCTGGCGCAGCACTCTTTTTTGGAAGCCAAGGCCCTGGAGCTTCTGGCGCTGGTCTTGCAGCAGTACGTGGAGCAACAACCTGCGTCGTGCGATTGAAAATCACTCAAGTGCGTGCATTGTTCCGCTGAATGGACTAAGTATACACCCATCACCAACCCCAGCGTATGTCTTTTCCCCAATCTGACAACCCGCCATCTTCCGAAAAGGCTCCACAAGCCATGCGTCGGCCGAAGCGGAGCTGAGCCGGATGGATAGCGACGACCCATGAGGCCAACGGAACGCGGCGGGGCACTGCAAAAAACGAAGGAACCTGGCAAACACAATGCGTTTGGCCGGGTTAATTGACCGATGACCGTCGGGTTGTCTCACTTTTATGTTTTTGTAACCACAAATTTTTTAACCATGAACCGATTAGCAGGAAAAGTAGCCATCATTACCGGAGCGGGTACGGGCATTGGCGAGGCCATTGCCAAGAAATTTGCCCGAGAAGGAGCCTCCGTGATGGTAGCCGGTATGCTCCAGGACCCGGTGGCCGAAGTGTGCGAAGCCATTGTGGGCCAGGGAGGCCAGGCCGCCTATTTTGAGGGCGATTTATCAGCCACCGAGCAGGCGCAACAGTGCGTGCAACAGACCGTGGCCGAGTGGGGCAAACTGGACATCTTGATCAACAACGCCGGGGTGTTTCCAACTACCGCCGAACTCCAGGAATATCCGGAAGAAGCGTTCGACAACTTGCTCAAAAACAACCTGCGCACGGCCTTTCTGATGACCAAGTACGCACTACCCGAACTTCAGAAGAGCAAAGGGAACATTGTTTCGGCCGGTTCGGAGGCCGGGCAGTTGGGCATCGCGATGAACGCGCCCTACGGGGGCACCAAAGGCTTTATGCACGCCTTTATGAAGGGCGTTGCCGTGGAGCAAGCAGCGCACGGCGTGCGGGCCAACTGCGTGTGCCCTGGCCCGGTAGACACCTCCTGGACGCATAAGGAAACCGGTCCTATGGACGCGGAGATGGAAAAAACGATGGTGAACGCTACTCCGCTGGGCCGCCGCGGCACGCCGGAAGAGATGGCCAACGTCTACGCGTTTTTAGCCTCCGACGAGGCGTCGTATGTCACCGGAGCGCTGTACTTCGTCGACGGTGGCATCACCGTGGCCAAGGGTGCGGTGGGTAAGAAGGCAGATGAGGCGGTGAAGCAACCGCCCGCCGGTGAGCTGACGCTGGAGCACGAAATGGAGGGTGCAACCGAGAAGCGTTAACTTCCCCGAGCATACACTGATGAATTTTTAAAGTTCGTGCGGGGCACCCCGCACGAACTTCCGGATAGGATTTGCCGAAGAGTGATAATAACCGACCTAAACCAAACCACCGTTGTTTAAGCGGCAAACACATTTAAACGCTAAAGTACCGGTAATAATGTTGGGTATCTTGTCGCCAAAACGACGCCATAGCGATCAGGAC
This sequence comes from Cyclobacteriaceae bacterium, assembly GCA_965217305.1. Classification (GTDB taxonomy): domain Bacteria; phylum Bacteroidota; class Bacteroidia; order Cytophagales; family Cyclobacteriaceae; genus Tunicatimonas. Next base: position 782,866 of record CBDCHN010000010.1, on the reverse strand, counting down.
AACAGCTATCGTTCTGGTTGAATTTTCCGTCGAAACCCGCGTCAAAATGTACCTCTTTGATGTAAAACAAAAGACTTATGTAATTGATAATCAGGGATTTATGATATATTTATCGGTGTAAATAGTAAGTGCTCGCATCGACAGATTTAAATCTCACTAGTTTTGTTTTTTAAGTTATCGTAACAAAAGGGTACATAGGATGATTAGCGCTGTATCGTTTCCCTCGGCCAACTAGTTCATATTCGTCCGTATAAGTACTCAACCAGATTTAAGTATAAGTTTTTCTAGGTTTAGCTGATTGTCAAATTTCATATTAAAGGTGGTACCAAAGCCTTCCAATATGTGCGTAACGGCCTGCTTGAGGTTATCAAGACCGAGATAATCTTCGGCTTTCAGCCAGCTATATTTGATCTGTTTCCAGAGTCTCTCAATGCGATTGAGGTGGGGGCTATAGCGGGGTAGAAAGAATATATAGAGACCTTGGGCTTGCCAATGAGTTAGTCTGGCTTGAAAAGCTTCGCTGCGGTGCATAGGAGCATTATCTAGTACTACTACCTTAGGTTGTTCACCGCATTGCTGGGCGAAATCATCCAGGCATTCTATGACAAAGGTTGTATTCACGCTTCCCGCACAGGGGTAGCTGATGAGTTGGTTGGCCGTACTTAACAGGCCCAACACGTTCAGACGCGTACTTCTTTGGGAAAGGATGCCTGCCTGCTGGCCTTCTTTGATCCAACCATACGGGACGGTGGGACTCAAAGAGAACCCGCTTTCGTCACCATACCACAGGCGAAGGTAGCCCAACTCATCTAGTAGTATTAGCATCTGTAAAACAGTCTTCTTTTGCTCATATTCTACAGGGTCTTGTAATGGTTTGAGCCATTTCCTAAACCGTTTCCAACGGTAGCCAAGCTTTTTAAAAAACGCTTGAGCGTGCTCTCACTCAACGGGGCACCCAACTGCTCTTCAATATGGACTTTGGCTACCTTCAAACGCTGAGCGTCCCGCTCAATCTGTTCACTGACCATCTGCCGATGGGCTTGGTTCTCAATACGTAGCAGGGGCTTACGCCCTCGGCCCGGCCGGTTCTGCAATGCCGCTACCCCTCCGGCCTCAAAGCGGTCATACCATTTGTAGATACTCAAGTCACTCACCCCTAGCAATGAAGATAGCTCCTGCACTTTGTAGCCTTGCGCTGATAAAAGAACCGCCTGACAACGAGTACGAAACTGATGACTTTTGCCTTTCTTGTAGCCTGCTTGCAGAGCCTCACGCTCTGCTTCGCTTATTTCCTTAATATACCGCATACCACAAAACTACGCCTTTCTAGTTTCTTATATCTATTTCTGCATCAGTACTTAACTCGGCTTTACTACTAAGCGGCCCAGGCGATAGTTTGCTGCCAGAGCCTGAGCTGTGCTTCAGGTATTTTCACCATGTCGGTATCTTTTTGGGACATGTAAAAATTGCTTTTTTGCCATAAATACTGCCTTACTGAAGCTAAGGCATCACTAAAGGTAGGATGCCTCTTGCGGTACCAAGCAGCGGTAGCTATGTGTAGTTTTTTCTGTTGATGCAGCCTTTCTGCCAGCAGAGTAACAATAGAGAAGAGCGCCAGTAGCACCGGAGTGGTACGGGCAATGGCTAAGTCAGACCACTGGCGTTGGGTTTCTAGACCCAGATGTGCTCTTCCCTCTTGAAAGGTAACTTCTACGCACCAACGTCGCACAAAATAGCTAACAATATCTTGGGCAGACAATTCTTGGTCAGTAGAGAGCAGAGCTATCGGTTCGAGTCTGCCTTCCGGATCGCGAATAAGTACCCAGCGAAGAGGTAACACTGGTTTGCCACTATGATACCATACGGCGGTAGCCGAGACTATTTCCAACACCCGTTGTTTCTTACCGTACCATTGAGAAACTACAATCTTCTGCCAAGGCAATTCTTCATCATGCAGATACTGCTGTAAGGTCGGTAAACGCTTGCCCTTCTTGCGGGGGCGCCCTGGTTGATCCGGCCGCCGGGGTGGTGCCGGTTCATAGAGAGCGGCATCCAAACGCAAGCGGGTAATTACACATAGTTGCTCTTTAACAGCGTTTAGCATATCTATAACGGCATAGCTGCTATCCCCCACGGCAATCAATGAGCGACTGGGTAACCACCGCTTGACTTGTAGAAGCATCTGCCGGGCCCAATCCGTAAGCTTTTTATGCGCTTTGCCTTGCTGATGATGATATCGCTCAGAAGGGGCCAACACCGTTAGAAACGGCAAAGCCCATACGCGTTCGGCCCAACCGATAGGCACTAGTAACATCACACTCATCCAACGCAGACCGCTGGCTTTAACCAAATGAGTACGACTACTACGTGCACTGTCTCGGTAGATACCTCGCGCCTTAATCTTGGGACCCCATCGGCGTTCTATGGTCTCATCAATGCCTACCACCACCGGACCGGCAGGCAGAAAGCAATCTAGCAACTGCCCAAGCAATATTTTAGCCGCTTTCCGGGCTGACCATTTAGACAGGCTTAGCACCCGGTGATACTTGGGAAAGTTGCGCTCCTCACTCAAGCCTACCACACGCAGAGCCGAAGTTACCGTGCGCTTACCCGTGGTAAGAATAGCTCCGCTGAGCAGAGGAACCGCAAGCTTGAACACTGATTTGGAAAATAGCATCTTAAATGGTACCATTAATCGCAAGAACTCAATTGGAAAACGGAACATAGCATATTGATCTTTGGTCATTTCAATATACTACTCCGCTTCCCTTTGGGTTCTTACCCTCACTAGTAAAGTCGAGCTTAAGGTTGCCAACTTTCATAAGTTTTACTACTTTTAGTCAGTATTAACATTTGCCACCATGAAAGAAACCACGTTTGAATCCCGCGCCAAAGAAGCTTTTGGCGACCTGTACGGAAAGGTAAAAGAGATCGAAGACAAGGCTAAGCAACTGCGCGCCGAGCTCGACCGCAAACTAGCGGAGCAGGTGGGCGACCTGAAAGAAAAGAACACCAAAGCCTACGGCACCTTTGAGGACGTTAAAAACTCCAGCTCCGCCGCCTTTCACGACATCCGGCAGGGAGTGGAGCAAGCCTCCTCAGCGCTAAGCGAAGCGATCAAAAAAGCGTCGCACCATTTTAAGTAGTCCTTCCGCCTCGTGTTCTTTACCAAACCCAATTGCCCTTGCCCGCTCCGCCCCCTGAAGTAGTTGCCGCAGTCGAGCCGACATCGCTTGCTACTCCCCCCCTCGGTTCGCCGCCTCAACGTATCCACGCTGACCTGGAGCAACTGGTGCACACCCACGTGGTGTCGGTGCTGCGCGAAGCCATTGAGGAACAGCGGGCCCTGGTGCGGGCCATAGACGAACTGGTGAAGGAAAAGTATCGGCCCCTGGACGAAGCCCGGGAGGCTGAGGATCAGGCTACGTTCTTCAGAGCGTATACGGAGTACAACCAAGCGGTGTACGCCCTTATCGAGCATCGCCACGAAAACAACGCAGGCCGCTCGTTCGATGAGGTGTTCGCCAACTACGCCGCGGAAGTTGATCAATTGACGCAAGCGCTGCCCCTGGTGCACGTCGCAACGCAGCAAGAAGAACGCTTCGTGGCCCTGCCCGGCGACAAACCAGTCCTGCGTACGCTGAAACTGGTAAAACGCTACCACCGCGCTGCCACCCGGGGACCGTGGCGGGCGAAAAATCTGTTTCGCAAATTACTTCGCCGAGAACCCCGTCCGGTTCCGGTGCGCACTTACCGCGTGCCCCTGCGCCACCTCACCCAGTATTGGTACCGCGGGGCCTGGATCACCCAACTGCTGCCGGTGGTGGAAACCATTTACCAGCGAACCGCCGCCAACACCCGACGCTTGTGGCACTACGAGGACCAGGTATACACCCGTTGGTATACCCACCTCATGGAGAACTACGCCGAGTCCGACGATTGGCTAGTCCGGCTACCCGAGCTGCCGCAGGAGGAGTACGAGTCTACCGTAGCCGACCTGTTGCAGGACCTGGATGAACTCGAACAAACGGCGGTTGCTGAGGTAGAAAGTCGCTTGGCGGTTACCCGAGAGCAGTTTATTCACGCCTACGAGCGCGTGGGCACCGCCGAACTGGCGGCGCGTCGGTACGGACCGCGGGTGCTGCGCCGCCGCAGAAACCAGGGGGCGCGCAAGTTTCTCGGAACCACCCAGGGGTGGCGCAACACCCTGTACGCGCTCTACGAAGATTGGCGCATCGATCAGGGAATCAATCTATTGTGTACCACCCTATTCAATGAGCACACGCGCCTGAAGGCCAGTCTGTACGCAAAAATCGAGGAAGCCACCGTGCCCCAGATAGAACGCATGATCGCCTACATACAGGAAGTGGAACAGGCCATCCACCACCAATCCGACGGACAACTGCAACGAACATTGCAGCAGCAGCAGGAGGCGGTCGACCTGCGGCTCATCCGGTCCATCATCCCTTCCACCGTGGCGGTGCTCTACCGGCAGTCGCTGCCCGCCGCGGTCTTGGAAGTGTACAAACGCATTCAGGAGGCGGTGGATACCGTGGCCGACCGACGGGCCCTGGTAGGGACAAACGAGTACGACCGTCCGTTGCGGGCCAAGGACCTCAACTACGTGTCGCCCCGCCAGATTGTGAGCTTTGAGTCGTTGCCCAAGCTGCGCACCGCTATTGAAGACACCAAGGAGAATACCGGGCAGCGGGTGTTGCAAATCCAGAAGATGATCACCGAAATCGGCCAGGTATCGTACTTCAACCTTGATTCGGCGCTTTCGCTCTACGAAAATGAGGAAGAAGATGCCGTAAAAGCCAAGTCTATTGCCGAAGAAGGCTTGCAGCGCGCGATCAAAAGCGCTGAAAGTGCCCAAGAGCAGGTTCGAGCCGTGGGTCAGGAGGTGGATGCGGCCGTGTGGCAGGCGATTAAGCAGTTTAACAACAATTTGGTAGCCCTCAAAAGCAACGATTACGCGCTGGAAATTAAGTTACGCATCGCCAAGGCCAAAGCGATAGATCGCACCCAAGCTCTCAAGCAGCAGTCACTAGACTACCTCAAGCACGGCATCCCCCACGCGGCGCGCTACGTGCAGCGGCAGTATGTCACCCTCACCGAAACGGTGGGTACCTACCGGCAACGCTTCGGCTTGGCACCCGCCGCCACCACGGTGACCACCGAGGTGTCGGACTTCCTGAACGACACTGAAGTGGCGGTCGACCGCTTGCCCTACGTGTACCAACGGCTGTATAGCAACCGCCCCCTGGAAGAAGCGGTGTTCTACGAAGAGCGTACCCCTGAGATGACCCTACTGGAAAAAGCCTATCACAATTGGGGTCGGCAGCGATACGCCAGCACCATCTTGGTGGGCGAGAAGGGAACCGGAGCCACCACGCTTATCAACTTCTTTCTGAAGAAGCTTCCTTCGGTAGAACTCGATCGCTACGAGATTATTCGGGTCGACACCACCCAGCGTTGCTACACCGAAGCCGATTTGCTCAACTGCCTGAGTGCGCTCGTCCCCAACACCACCTTTGGTCACCTTGACGAGGTGGTGGACTACTTGGTGAGCAGTTCCCGCAAGCACCTGATCGTGTGGGAAGACATTCAGCACTGTTACTTACGCAAAGTGGGCGGCTTTCGGGCACTCAAACTACTCTTTGAACTCATTTCGCGCACCCACAAGCAGGTTTTCTGGCTGTGCGCCTGCACTTGCTACGCCTGGGACTTCTTGGACAAGACCACCCGAATCTCCAACTATTTTGAGTACGTGATTTCCCTGGAAAAAATTAGCGCTGAGCAACTGCAGGAAGCGGTTCTGAAGCGACACCGGGTGAGTGGTTACCACATCCAGTACGCCGGAGCGGTGGCCAACCGTTGGCGCAAAAAGTTTCAGAAAATGACGGCCGAGCAAAAGCAGCAGCACCTTGAGAAGAACTACTTCGAGGACCTGAATGATCTGACGGCCGGAAACTACAGCGTAGCTCAGTTGTACTGGCTGCGCTCCACGCAGCAGGTTCTCAACGACACCATTACCATCGGCTCTTTGAACGCAGTAGATTTCTCCTTCACCAAAGCCATTCCGCTGTCGCAGATGCTCATCCTGCACGCGCTGTTGCTGCACGATGGCCTGAGCGAAGCGCACTTTCAAGAGGTGAACGAGCACCAAGCCACCAAGGGCACGGTGGTGGCTCAGTTGGGCCTCCGCCAGCTGCGCGACGACGGACTGGTGACCCTGAGAGACGAGGTGTATACCATCAATCCTTTGCTGTACCGACAGATTGTGCAACTATTGCGCACCAAAAACTTCCTGCACTAATGATGCGTAAACGACTGAGTTTTTTAGTAGGAGCACTGCTCATGGTCGGCAGCGCGCTAGCGCAAAACGATTCCTCGTCGGTGGCCAATCCTCCGCTTCGCATTGACTCAGGCAGCACTGTTGCACCGGGCGACATCCACATCAGTGCCCAAACGTTAGTTATTCGGGTAGACAGTCTGGCGAGACCTTCCGCCCCCAGTGTAGCAGAGGCTGATTCGGTAGTGCAGGAGGCGGTTAACATCGCCACGCCTCCCGCGGTGAAAGACATTTCTATCTACAAAATTGTGTGGAGCGTGCTGATCTTTGGCTTTGGCTACTTCATCATTCGCTTTCTTACCCAACTGGTAGAACTGATCGGCGAACGAAGCACCAATTACCGGATTATGATCAAGGGCTTCGTGCCGGTGGTGCGGATCATTGGGTGGATCATAGTCATCTTCATCATCATTGCCGGAGTGTTGCAGCCGCGCATCGAAGCGGTGCTGGCCCTCACCGCGTCGGTAGGAGTGGCGGTGGGCTTCGCCTCGCAAGATATTCTGAAAAACATTTTCGGCGGAGTAGTCATTTTGCTGGATGCCCCTTTTAAGGTAGGTGATAAAATAGAAATCGGATCGCACTACGGGGAGGTGGTAGAGATTGGTTTGCGGTCGACGCGGATTGTTACCCCCGACGACTCGCTGGTTTCCATTCCGAACGGAGAACTGATGAACCAGTCGGTCTCCAACAGCAATGCGGGGGAGCTAAACTGCCAGGTGGTAGCCGAGATTTTTTTGCCGCTTGACATTGATACCGAACGGGTGCGCAGCATCGCTCGGGAAGCCGCCCAGACCTCGCGCTACATTTTTCTCAATAAGCCTATCACGGTGCTCTTTTTTAACGAGGTGAAAGAGCGGCGTCCCTACTACAAAATGCGACTGAAGGCCTACGTGATGGATATTCGCTATGAATTCGTCTTTAAGAGCGAACTTACCGAGATTGTGATTCGTGAGCTGCTGCACGAGCAGATTATTACCACCAAAGATTACGCATAAAAAAAGCCTGAAGTTTGCACTTCAGGCTTTGATAACTGAAACTAACTGCTACTATATCTCAGCGTCAATCTCTTCCATTGTTTCGTTGATGCCCGCTTTCACGTCCATCCAGTTCTCTTCGGTAGAGTTTTCTAACTGATCCAGATCGCTTTGCAGCATATCAACTTTCTCCTGATATTCATTCTTGGCTTCGCCGGTGGCCGTAGCCATCTCGTTCTGGAGCTCGTTGATTTTGCTCTGAAGCTTGGTCTGAAACTCTTCTTTTTCGGTTTCAAAGTTAACGGCCATGTCGTCAGCGGCATCTTCCATGTTGTCGCCCATGTTGTCTACGCCTTGCTCGATATCATCACCGGCTTGCTCGGCTTCGTTTTGAGTTTGAGGAGAACAATTGGTTAGGGCAACAAAGCTGAAACATCCGGCAACAATAGCCACGAGATATTTTTTTAAATTGAGGGTTTTCATAATTCAAGATTTAGTTGGTAAATAAAAATTAACGTTTGGTTTAATTAATTATCATGCACTCCGTTGGAGTGTTGAAGCGTCATTTCTGACAGCTTCTCACCACCCTTGATGCCGAAATCCAGCGTACGGATCGGGAACGGAATGGTGATGTCGTTTTCGTCAAATACTCTCTTAATAGCCATAATTCCGTCGCTCTGAGCCTGCAAATAGTCAACCTGTCCGGCGGTTTTTGCCCAGAATCTGATTGAGAAATTAATAGAACTGTCGCCAAATTCACTATAAAATAAGCTGACTTCACGCCTGGTATCAATGCTACTTAGTTTTTCAATAGCTCCGATGGTTAAGTTTTTTACTTTTTCAAGGTCATCGCCATAAGAAACTCCCACGTTCAAGTCCACGCGCCGGTCGCGGGTATTGGTATAGTTTTCAACAACTTCCTGAAAAAGGTTTTTGTTTGGAATTAGTACTTCAATGCCCTGGAAAGTACGAACCGTCGTAGTGCGAAGATTGATGTTGGTTACCGTACCAAAATTATCGCCTGATTTAATGATGTCACCAACCCGAAAAGGCTGACCCACCGCGATAAGTACCCCGGAGATGAAGTTTGCTGCGATATCCTGGAAAGCAAAACCTAAGGCAAGGCCCACAATTCCAACCCCCGCTAACAATGAAGTTACTGCCCCATCGAGCCCCACAATGGTGAGCGCGACGAAAAAACCAATGGTTAAAACAGTAGCGTAAATTACCGTAACCAGCAGATTATTGACCGCGTGGTTGTGAGAAATCCGACGAAGTACTTTGCCCGCTAGGTTGCGAACTACTTTCGCTATAATAACAAACAGGATAGTGACTACAATAGCAATCACCAAGTTAGGCAACATCACAATGAGCTGTTCTAACCACTTCTCAATCTTGTCAGTGATTAGTGTTACTGCGTCGGCAATCTTTATATCCAAGGCAATTAGGTTTTTCTGCAGTAGTTATTTAGAGAAATCAAAGACTAAAAGAATGAGTTTTTCTTCTTCTTGGCTTTTTTCAGTGACTGCTTGCTCTGCTTAGAGTATTCATCAACGGCCTCACTGATCGTATTCAGAAAAGTATCAATGCCGCGATTTAGGGAGCCTTCGAAGTCTTCTTTAAAGTCGTTTCCCTCTTTGACTAACTTCTTACGAGTTTTGTCGCCACTTTCGGGAGCCATTAGGATACCTGCCACCACTCCGGCAAAGGCACCTACTATAATTCCTGGTAGTAATTTCATAACGTGAACTGATTAGGGTTTGATTAAAACTTATTGTGTGAAAATCCTGTGCCAATCTGAGAAAACCAATGAATCGTCGCTCAAATGCTAATAGTTAAATGCTGACTATCAGCAACTTATCAATAAATCATCTAAATGTCTCAGATAATACATTTATAACTATTGAATGGCCAAAAAGTTATTGCGCAATTTTTTCCCCAAGGTGAGGAAGTAAATCAAACCTAATATCCGCAGCGTTCGGGCCCGTTCATTTGTTGAACATGTTGTACCGTTCTGAGTTATAATCGGAGTGTATCCATCATACACGAGCTACTTTTTCACTTAACCGATCTTAAATTATGTCTATTTTAAGCATTATTCTCGCTATTTTTCTTCCTCCTTTAGCCGTTGGCTTGCAAAAAGGAATTACCGGTTCTTTTTGGCTTAACGTGCTGCTTACCCTTATCGGATGGGTTCCGGGGGTTATTCACGCTTTTTATACGCTTAGCAAGTAGGCAGTTTCTAAGTCGAAATTTATCATAACAAGCTTTTTTACTAATTGAACTACATACCAATGAGTGCCGTAACCAACCAAGACAAAGACAAAGCCATTGAAAAGTTAGCCCGCTTCGGAATGGGTGCTAAGGGAGTTGTCTTCATTATCTTAGGAGTGCTAACTGCCATGGCAGCTTTCAATGAAGGGGGGCAAAAGGCGGGTCAGAGCGATGCGTTGAAATTTATTTACAACCAGCCTTTCGGGCAGGTGTTGCTAGCTATTCTGACGGTGGGTTTGGTAGGATACGTGGTTTGGCGCTTGGTGCAGGCCTTTCGTGATCCTGAAAACGAAGGAGACGATAAAAAGGGCGTTGCTAAACGGATTGGATACGGCGCTAGCGGAGTGCTCTACGGATTCTTGGCCTATGAAGCAATCAAAATGCTGATTCATAGTGGCTCCTCTGGCGGTGGCGGTGGAAATAAACAAGTAGTTAGTATGCTGTTAGAACAACCTTTTGGTCAGATATTGGTTGGAATTGCGGCGGTTGCCTTGTTTGTGAAGGGGGCATTTGAAATACGTAAGGCAATTACCGAAAAGTTTATGGAAGAAATTAACGCCGGACGGCTAGAACACAAAGTCAGAGAGACGATTAAGAACGTTGGGAAGGTAGGCTTAATCGCGCGAGGAGTAGTGGTAGGAATTATCGGTTACTTGTTCTTACGAGCCGCTATTGAATCTAATGCCAGCGAAGCGGGGGGCACCGAAGGCGCATTTAGTTTTATTCAGAGCTCCTCCTACGGTTCTATCTTACTGGGAATTGTTGCTATCGGGTTAGCTTGTTACGGAGTGTATATGATCGTGAAAGCCCGCTATAAAGCATTGCCTGCAAATATGTAAACTAACATTCATAATTAACTACACTATGGATTTTGATTCAGTTACCGATAAATTGAAAGATTATCTGGACGATGAAGAGGGTTTTAATGGCCTGCTGGTGAGTGGCATCGCGGCCGGAAGCGCCTTTCTGGTGCGCAGAGCTTTAGGCTATGGTTGGAAAAAAACAATGAAAACCGATCCGCCTAAGAATCCCGCCGACCGCGACGTGTCGCTTAAAGAGGCTTTGGCCTGGACGCTAATTACCGGAGTTGTGGCCGCATTAGTGCGCCTACTTGTGCGCCGAAACGTGGTAGTTGGGGCGCGGAAAGCTTAGCATCTGACTATAGATGTTTTGCAAGACCAATTTTTCATTAATACTTACATTTTTTTTCTATGATACAGAAGGGATCTACCGTCCGTTGGAAATGGGGAAGCGGAAGTGCCGAGGGAAAGGTCAAAGAGACTTTTTCTGAAGAGGTGACCAAAACAATTAAGGGTAGCAAAGTTACGCGCAAAGGGGAAAATGGAAACAAGGCGCTACTCATCGAGCAAGAAGATGGTGATGAAGTGCTTAAGTTAGAGAGTGAAGTAGAAAAGGTGTGACCGACCTTAGCGGATGACAGTTCCATTGATTGGCTTACCAAAAACACTTACGTATAATAGCGATCAGGACCCCGGTTACGCCCGGGTGGGCCGCGGGAAGGGCTTTAGCTACCATGACCCAAACGGTGAGCGCTTGACCAATTCCGACGAACTCGCTCGAGTAAAAAACTTGGGCATTCCCCCCGTTTGGAGAGACGTTTGGATTGCTGAAGATCCACACGGGCACTTGCAGTGTACTGGGATTGATCCTAAGGGGCGTAAGCAGTATATTTATCATTCCGATTGGAACGCTTACCGCAGCGAAGCTAAGTTTCGTAAGCTTGCGGAGTTTGGCCGCGCTCTTCCTGAAATTCGCCGCATCACAACAAAGCACTTAAAAATAGAAGAATGGTCGCGGCCGAAGGTGCTTGCTTTGGTGATCCGAATACTAGATACTTATCACATCCGCATTGGCAACGAGTATTATCGAAAGCAAAACGAAACCTATGGACTTACCACCCTGCGCCGCAAACACTTGGAGTTTGAACAAGGAGTGGTGCGCTTAGAGTATAAAGCAAAGAGTGGTAAGTATCGAAAAGTAAACATTGAAAACGATCAACTTGCCAAATTGGTGAAGCAGAGCTCCGAATTGCGGGGTTACGAACTGTTCAAGTACCAGGATGAGCACAAGAAATTTCATCACATCAACTCGCACGACGTAAATGAGTACTTGCGTGACATTTCCGAAGAGGAGTTCAGCTGCAAAGACTTTCGTACCTGGGGCGGCACCACCCTGGCCATTGAAAAGCACGAAGTTGCTCAGCAAATGGTTGCCGAAAACCCCCGCCTCAAACTAGAAACTACTTTGATCAAGTTAGTTGCCGAAGAACTGGGTAACACCATTGCCATTTGTCGCGATTACTATATGCATCCCAAAGTGATGGAAGTAATTCTTGAAGATAAGGTAGATCAGTACCGTAATCAGGAACCCAAGCATTTGTCCGTCAAAGACTGCAAATTGCTGAGCGACAGTGAATTAGTGGTCTTAAATATCATTGGGGAATAGACCCCTCTGCGTAGTACAAATCCAATCAAACAGCGAGGGGTCTTCAGCCCCTCGTTGCTGAAATGCTTTAGGGAGCTTTGAAATAATAATCTACCCACTGAATCTTCATTACCATTTCTTATAGCACAGGGATTAATCCCTGTGCTATAAGAAATGGTGGGACGTTTGGGTATATTTAAATTTCTATACTCCCTTATTGATATCCCACCACCACCATCTCATCTATTTTGCTTTCTTCTTCCGTAGCCGACAGCCCGTTTTTTTCGGTATCTTGCCGCCGCAACGCGGGGGCATCCACTTGATCTAATTTGAAATTGATCGGGATGACCAATCGGACGTTGACCGCTTGGCCGTTGGTAGTTCCTGGAATCCAATTTGGTGACTCTTGTAACACCCGCAAGGCTTCTTCGTCACAACCTTCACCTATTCCTTTCAGAATCTTCGTCTGTGTTATCTCGCCGTACTTATCCACCACAAACTGGACGAACACTTTCCCCTCAACCCCTGCTTGCCGTGCTTCTTTAGGATAGCGTATGTTGTTGCCGATGTGTTTATAAAATGTACCTATTCCGCCTTTCGGTTCAGGCTGGTTTTCCACTACTGTGTAGATACCGTCGGCATCGGGTAGATGGGCCTGCTTCTCACGCAATTCGTTGCGGCGGGCAATTAGACTTTTGAGCGTTGTAAATTCGGCAGAAGAAAGCTTTCCCTTTAATATCTTTATTTCATCAATCTGTCCCTGATTCTGCTCGCGGTATTTATCTACTGCTTCCATAAACTGTTGATGCGTAGGATAATACTGGCTGACAATTGCCTGAATTTCTTCATCTACTTTTACTATCTCGCTCTTTACTTCTTCGTAGGATTGAGCCACCGCCTCGCGGGTGACTTCTTCTTCGTCGGGCTGGCAAGCAAAGGTGAGGAACAAAGAGGCGAACACCGGTACAATCAGCACGTAGCGGTACCAGGGAGTTTTTTGCGTTGCGTAAATCATGTGAATTCGGTTTAAGATGAGAGATGGATAAAAAAAACGATTGACGAGCAATACGTTGCGGCTACTAAGCGAGTGCTTGCTGAGCAGCCGGGCGTAAGTGCGCTGCGCTGCCGGAGCCTGTCGCAGCACCCCGGCATCGGCGGCAAATTCGTGAGTTTGCGTCAGCGCCCGCTCGTAGAGATACACCAGCGGATGAAACCAGGCGAAAGTTTTTAGTAGCGTGATGTACAACACATCGTAGCTGTGGCCCTGCCGGATGTGCGTTTCTTCGTGCAGCATCATCTGCCGGGTTTCTTCCACGGTGAGCGGCTGGGTGTTGTCCCAGAATAGATAGCGAAAGAACGACGCCGTAGGAAACTGCCCGTCGGTATACAGCAGTCGGTAGCGCCGGTGCGGAATCGCTTGCTCCCGGCTGCGGCGCACGGTTTTGTGCAAGCGGTAGAATTGCGCGGCAAAGCGGGTCAGCATAACAAGTACGCCCAACCCGTAGAGCATTTCCCACCACGGCAGGCCGCTGCCCAGCGTTTCGGCTACTCTGTTCTCCGCCGCCGGAAGTAACAGATAAGCCGCACTTTCGCCGGTCGAACCGCCGCCCCCCCAACCGAGGGGCACTTCCAGTAGGGGCAGTATCCAACCCAGTGCCGAAGTTGCCAATAGATACAGGCGATTGTACTGAAAAGTGGGTTGCCGGTGCAGCACCGCGAGATAGAAAAGATAGAAGACTCCCAGGCAAACGCTGGCTTCCAGCAGGTAAAGAGTGAAGGCGTTCATAAGCGTGAAATTAAGAGGATGATTTTTTTAGCTGGCTGATGGCAAAAGTCATTCGTACCGTACTAGCCACCGGCTGACCGTCTTGGCGGGCATCGCGCCACCAAACTTTGGCGTTGTTGATGGCTTTGATAAACTCTCCGTCGGCTTGGTAGGCAGCGTGCGTATCGTGGTGGGTACTCAAACCACGGACTAAGTTGGGCGAACGGGCGCGCCCGCCCCATACTTCAAAGGTCACTTCCACGGTGCCCGTATCGTACAGAATAAAGGCTTCGGCCGATTGCACTTCGTGCTCAATAGCCTCGCGAAAGTAATCCATGCCCCGCATAGGTACCGCCGGTTGGTCTAGCTCCGACGATAGGTAAACCTGCGGATCAGCCGGGACATGAATTTCGTTGCGCCTCTTCAGCGTGGTATCTTCCATCACTGCTACCCGTAACTGGGTGAAATCGGCTTCCTTCTGGGGAAGAACGTAGAAAATATGTCTTTGAAAATAAGACCAGCGATTCTCCTGACGTGATTTGTTTTGCCAATCGGTAGTGTCCCATGCGTGATACTCTCCCCACTTCCGAGCCTGCGGGTCATACAACTGCTCGTCAACAAAGCGCAACGCCTCTTCGTTGTCTACCGAACGTTCGGCGATGACGGCCAGTCCCGCATCTTCCAGGAAAAAATGTCGGTTGATATCGTCCACGGTGAAGTAGTAGTAAAAATTAAAGTGCCGGTCGGTGTGTGCGTAGGCCAAGTGTTTCATCGTATCCTTGAGCGATTGAGGCAGCCAGTCGTAGTGCACAAAACCAGTGGTCAGGTACGTGGTTTCTGGCGGGGAAGCAGCAGTGTTCACCCTTTCCTTACTCTCGCAGCCGCCCAATCCCACCAGCACAAACAACAGCACTCTACAGCCTCTTCCCATCATTTTTTATGGTCCTTATCCGCTTCATCCGCATTATCCGTGTAATCTCTGTGCGATTCCCCATCTGTGCCCTTCGCGTCATCTGTGTGATCTGTGTGCGATTTCCCATCTGTGTGCCCCAGATCTTCTTCCACGTGCTGCATCAACCGCTCAAAATCGTGAATATCCATATCGTTTTCCTTGGCAAAAAACGAAACCAGCCGCGAAAACGACCCCCCAAAGTAGTTGCCGATAAAGCTCTTCAAGAAGAAGTGGCTGTAGTCTTTCTTGGCCACCAGCGGATAATACTCATGGGTTTTGCCGTAGGCCTGGTACGATACGAAGCCTTTCTTTTCCAGAATTCGCACGATGGTCGACACTGTGTTATAAGCCGGTTTGGGATCGGGCATTTTGGCCAGGATGTCCTTCACGAAGCCTCGCTTAATTTGCCACAGAATTTGCATCACCTGCTCTTCGGCCTTGGTAAGTTCTTTCATTGCAGTCTAAAGTTTTTGCTAAGTTTCGTAAGCGCGAGTATTCAGTGACGAAAGCAAGGTATAACTATTAATCTAGTTTAACAACTATTTTATTAGTTATATTATTTAAAAAAGAGCCGATTCGTGAAAAACCGGCTCTTTTTAAGGGCAAACTAAGCGCTTTTCAGCTTCGCTACCTTGATAATCTTCATCGTTTCCAGTGCTTTGATTAGCGGGTAGGTAGGATCAATCTCAAACCAACGGGCGGCAAAGTCCTGTCGCTTGGGCAGCTTATGGTGGTTATTCTGAAACAACTCGCCCAGCATCAGAAAATCGAACGCTAGGGTGTTGCGCGACTTATCATTGTTGTCGAAATTAGAATAGCCGTACTTGTGGCCACACCAGTTCACAATAGCACCGTGAATGGGACCCATCAGGTAGTGCAGGGGCAACAGTCCGTACATCCACCAGTGGGTGCCGGGCAGTTCGGCAATAGAAATCGCCCAAATATAGAATAACGTGTACAGCGTTCCCCAACCAATCCGAGACAATTTGCTGTCGCCAATTTTGTCAATGAGCGGCCAATCAGGCACGTCTTTGGTGAAACGTGGCTCAATGTCAGTTTTGTACTCGAGCACCCCGTTGTAAATATTTTTGGTTTCCCACATCATCGTGAACAGGTTCTCGGTGTGGTGCGGCGAGTGCGGATCATCTTCCGTATCGCTGTAGGCGTGGTGCATGCGGTGCAGCACGGCGTAGGCTCGGGGGCTCAAGTAAGAAGAGCCCTGGAAAATCCAGGTGAGCACGTAAAAGGTTTTCTCCCAAAAGGGACTCATGGTAAACATCTTGTGCGCCGAGTAACGGTGCAAGAAGAAGGTCTGAAAGAACAGCGACAGATACCAATGGGCAATAAAAAAGGCGATGATAATCACTGAGGAATGGGTTTAGTGGATATAAACAAAGATAATCGTTTGTGCGCAGAAAATGTTCGGCGTAATAAGAAATTAGTACGTAAAGTGCCTAAGATAGAAGAACAAACTAAATAGCAATTTCATTCCCAATCGTTCCGCTAATTGCGATAGCAAACTTGAGCTAGTCACTCCTGCGTGAAGGCGTAGGTCACGATGTTGGCTCCCATTTGCAAAGCTTGCTGTCGTTTCTCTTCGGGGTCGTTATGAATGCGCTGGTCTTCCCAACCATTGCCCAGATCGGTTTCGTAACTGTAAAAGCACACCAACCTACCTTGGTGTAGCAACCCCAAACCCTGCGGTGCCTCACCGTCGTGCTCATGAATCTTTGGAATGCCCTTCTTAAAAGTGAACTTCTGCTGATAAATCG
Source organism: Cyclobacteriaceae bacterium (assembly GCA_965217305.1). Taxonomy (GTDB): domain Bacteria; phylum Bacteroidota; class Bacteroidia; order Cytophagales; family Cyclobacteriaceae; genus Tunicatimonas. The sequence continues at coordinate 766,329 of CBDCHN010000010.1, read as the reverse complement.
GATGGTCGGGGGGTAAATCCACAAACTCCAGCTCAGGAAACACCTTCTTCATTTCCAGGCGCACAAACTCATCCATCCCGTAGTTGTCATCGATGTGCAGAAACCCCCCGGCCAACAGATAGTTGCGGAGGTTTTCGGCTTCTTCGTCCGAGAACACCACGTTGCCGTGCCCGGTCATGTACACGTAAGGATACAGAAATAACTCCGGGCTTCCCACCTCCACCACCTCTTCTTCCGGAGCCAAGCCAGTTCTCAGGTTAGCGTTACAAAACGCAATTAGGTTGGGCAATGCAGTCTTGTTGGCGTACCAGTCGCCCCCGCCGTTGTACTTCAACTTGGCGATTTTCAGTCCGGTGTTCTGCCCCCAGGCAGTTGTTGCTAACCCTAAAGTTATCAAGAAGAAAACGTGCTTTCCGTAAGTTGACATACTCATCAAATTCACAAATAGTTGAAACATTGCAGCAGAAGGGGCTTTCAGTCTGAAATGCAAAATTTATTTAGAACAGCTTATGCCTCTGTTGTAGCATCCAGCATCCAGCCCATTCTGCAACTCATCCAGGGTCCCCGCTATAACGCCGCCGACTTCGCGCTTATTTCAGGCGATTGCTGCTTATACAGATCAGCGGGTGAGGATTGGCGAAGGTCCACCGGACGCAAACGCACCCGGTAAGAATAACTGGTTGAGTCCAGCAAATACTCCTTATGCGTAGCGGGCGTCCAACTATCGTCGCCACCGAGTCCCATCTGAGCGTAGTCTAAATTGAGCGTAACGCGATCGGTCGGTTTCACCTGATACGTGTGCGTTGCCTGATCAAATTCTTTTAGATCGTACTGGTGCGCACTCACGTTGAGCAGGTTGGTCGGCCATCCATTGGCAAAAAGGCCCACTCCGTCGGCATTGGTGAGCGTGACCCAACGCACTTGCGTTTTGTTGCCGTTTTCCTGCGGCAACACGTAGGGGGTGTATTGCTCAGCCACGCTGCCTTCGTATCGGGCAATCTTGGCCCCGGTAAGTCGATCCGCGTAGGTTTCGTGCGGTCCGCGACCGTACCACGCCAGTTGATCCATCGCCGCCGGTACTTGCAAACTTAGTCCGACTTTGGGCAGGGGAGGAGCATCTTTAGCAACTCGAAACCGGTTCTCCAGTGTGATAGCGCCGCTTCCGTACACGGTATACACTCCTTCGTAGTTTAACAAAGACATCGATGGGTTATCCTGCGCTTGCATACTTCCCTCTACCGTCACCTGCACCGCCTGCTCGTTCAGTTGCTGGGCATTAACTGTTTTCGGAACAAACGTTGCCCGGTCAAGACCAGCCCCGCGCCAGTGATGGGCAAACGATTGATCACCCCCTCCCGAGTCATTATCGGTGGGCGCGCGCCATACATTAGGCAGAAGCGGAGCCGTCATCAACTCCTGCTGCCCATACACCAGCGAAGTGAGTCCGCCCACCCGTTCATCAAACCCAGCCGTAAAGTTGCTGCCGGTGATTTGGATTTTCCCGTCGGCCTGTTGAAAACTGAGCGATGGCATAGCGTCCAGGTCGACCTGAGCCGCCAGCGGAGCCCGCTTGCTCAGCGAAAACTGCTCCCAAGCTACCTCGTGGCCCGCCTCCGCCCAGGGGGTGGCCTCGTTGAGCACGAAGCTAAGAGTCAACAAGTATTCGGCATCGTTCTGCCGGATCATTGCTTTCACCGGGATGCGCACCACCTGACTTTCACCGGGTGCCAAAGCCAGCGAACCCAATGTGCCGCTTTGCCAAACTTCTCCGTCGCGGAGCACTTCCCAGTCTACCGTTAGTGCCCCCAGATTGCTAAAATGATAAGCGTTGGTGATGCGAAACCGCCGGTTAGGAAGGCTGACGGGCTCCACCTTCACGTACTGAAACACTTTTTTCGCTTCTAAAATCTCAGGCTGCGGGGTGCGGTCGGGAAACACCAGCCCGTTGATGCAAAAGTCACCATCGTTGGGGAAGTCGCCGAAGTCGCCGCCGTAGGCCCAGTAGGCCGTGCCCTCGTCGGTAGTTTTCTTCAACCCCTGATCCACCCAGTCCCAGATGAAGCCGCCCTGCATGCGCGGATAAGCCTCAATCACGTCCCAGTAATCTTGCAAATTGCCCAGGCTGTTGCCCATCGCGTGCGCGTACTCGCACAAGATGATGGGTCGGGTGGTGTCCTGCGCGTGGAAGGCAATTATCTGATCGGTGCGGGCGTACATGTTGGCGATCACGTCGTAGCCGCTGGGTTGTTTGCCGTAGGTCTCCTGCTTAGTGCTTTCGTAATGGATTAGTCGGGTAGGGTCCAACTTACGTATTGTATCCGCCATTGCCTGCGTATTAGGGCCGTCGCCGGTTTCGTTGCCCAACGACCACATCACGATCGACGGATGGTTCTTGTCCCGCTCGGCCATCGCCACCCCCCGCGCCACAAAGGCAGCTTGCCAGGCGGTGTCGAGCACTGGCGAGCGGCCTTCGTTCCACAACTGGTGACTTTCCACGTTGGCTTCGTCGATCACGTATAAACCGTATTCGTCGGTCAGGGCGTACCAGCGCGGGTCGTTGGGGTAGTGCGAAGTGCGCACCGCGTTAATATTATGCTGCTTCATGAGCTCGATGTCCTGGCGCATCGACGCTTCGCTGATCACCCGTCCTTTTTCCGGGTCCAACTCATGCCGATTCACTCCTTTAAAGTAAATGGACACGCCGTTCACCAAAAATTGTCCATTCTCAATGCCCACCTCCCGAAACCCTACCCGGCTGCTGATCACTTCGGTGGTGCTTCCGTTAGCGTCTTCCAGACTCAGGGTAAGTTGGTATAGGTTGGGCTGTTCGGCGCTCCACAACAGCGGACTTGGCACGTCGTACGAGGCTTCCACAACCATCTCCTGACCCACCGGAATGGGCTTTTCTACGGCGATTTGATCCTGCAAGATCGTATCCCGCTGCGCATTCAACAGTAGCACCCGAACGTTATGCGTCTGGAAATTAGAATCGGCGTAGTTGGTCAGGTGCAACCGAAGGTTGGCCGTAGCATCGGTATAGTTTTCGTCCAGATCGGTCGTAAAAGCGTAGTCACGCAGGTGCACGGCCGGGGTGGCAAACAGAAAAACGTCGCGGAAAATGCCGCTCATGCGCCAAAAGTCCTGATCCTCCAGATAACTGCCGTCCGACCAATTAATTACCTGCACAGCCAAGGTATTGCTGCCGGGCTGGACAAACTCCGTGACGTTGAACTCGGCGGGTGTCATACTGTCCTCGCTGTAACCCACCCGCTGCCCGTTCACCCACGCGTACATGGCTGACTGCACCCCCGCGAAGTGCAAAAATAGTTGTTTCTCTTGCCAGGCGTCCGGAACGTTGAAAGTAGTCCGGTAGCTACCTACGGAATTGGTGTCGGTGGGCACCCGGGGCGGATCGGCCGGAAAGGGATGGTTGATATTGGTGTAAATGGGTCCGTCGTAGTCGCCGAGCAACTGCCAGTTGGAGGGTACCGGAATCTCGTCCCATCCGCTGGCGTCATAATCGGTTCGGTAAAAGTCTTCGGGCGTATCGTTGGGCCCCTGTGCCCAGTGAAACTGCCAGGTGCCGTTGAGCAGACTAAAATAATCCGACTCTTCCCGTTGCCCGGTTTGGGCGGAAGCTGCATCCTGAAAAGGAATTAGGGTGGCGTGCGGGGGCTCGGTGTTCACGTCAATGATGGCCGGATTTTGCCACTCGGCCTGCGAAAAATCTCGCCGGGGCGGTTGACAGCTCGCCACTATGGCTATCAAGATCAAAACATTTAAATATCGCATACGCCTAGTCTCCGCATTCTATTGGTATTTAAAAACCACGTTTATCCTGACAACGCCTCATATAAACCCACTCATTCACTCACTCACTCATTTATTCATTCACTCATTCTTTCACACTATCCCCAACGCTTCCCGCAACTTATTCATCGTCAGTCCCTCAAAGCTATCCACTACGTAGTCCGCCTCAGTATCTTGCAGTTCTTCTCGCGTATGGGTCGTGGCCACTCCCACCACGTACATGCCCGCGTTTTTGCCCGCCTGTATGCCCAAAATAGCGTCTTCAAACACGATGCACCGCGCCGGAGGCATGTTCAGTTGCTTGGCGGACAGTAAGTACACTTCCGGGTCGGGCTTTCCGTGCGTAACCATCGTGTCATCCACAATCACCGGGAAGTAAGCGCGCAGCCCGGTGTTGTCAAGCGTGAAGTTAACATTGGCGGGCGGGGCCGAGGTGGCAATCGCGCGGGGAATGTCATTTTGTTGAAGCTCTTTCAGAAATGTTACCAAACCGGGCGTTGGTAGGATATCAGCCCGGTAAGCCTCCCGGTAGGCCTCCTCCTTCTGTTCACCCAAACTGCGAATTTCTTCGGACGATAGCTCTCGGCCCAACAGTTGAGGCAGGACGGTGTGCATTACGCGTCCGTTTACCCGCTTTTTGTACTCCGCTTCGTTCATGTCGATGTTATGCCGTTCGAAAAACGATAGCCACGATGCCAGGTGATAGCGGTGGTTGTCCACAATCACTCCGTCCATATCGAAAATTACTGCTAGGGTTTTCATCTACCGTAGTTAATGGTTAGTCGTTAACAATTTTTTCACTATCCCTTTATCCGATCAGGATGGTCGGTGACGAAGGCTTTCCAACTCTTGGCGTGGTGCACCGGTGAGGCTTTCTGATAATGGTGACACAGGGCCACCGCCACCGCATCAGTCGCGTCGTGCAGTTGCCGCTCGTCGGTGCGATCGGGAAACTTCACCAGGCTCTTCAGCATCTGGGCCACCTGCTCCTTCGAGGCGTTGCCGTTGCCGGTCACCGATTGCTTCACCTTCTTGGGAGCGTATTCCACAATAGGAATTTGCCGACTCAGGGCGGCCGCCATCGCCACTCCCTGCGCGCGTCCCAGTTTGAGCATCGACTGCACATTTTTCCCGAAGAAAGGAGCTTCCAGGGCCATCTCGTCAGGAGCATACTGATCAATGAGTCCGATCATCCGCTCAAAAATCTTTTCTAGTTTTTGTTCGTGACGCGCGTATTTTTTAAGATGAATCACTCCGTACTGCAGCAGGTGCAAGGAGGTGCGCTGGGCCGAGATGGTATCCACCTGGATGAGTCCGTACCCCATCACGCTGGTGCCTGGGTCCACTCCTAAGATGATCTTCTCACGAACAACAGCGGGGTTGGGTTGGCTCATTCGCCTAAATATAGGGTTTGTGCAAGGGGATCGCAAAGCTCTCGAAATAATTTCAGTAAGTTCGCATTTCCGGCTAATAAGTTTCCTTTTGCCATGCTGCTGCTGTTCTCGATGCTGAGTGCGCTCTACGTCTCCCTGCTGTTCTGGCTATACGTCCACTGGAACCAGATTCCGACCACAACGGCAGCGTTGCCCCGGCCCGAGCGACTTCCTTCCCTGGCGGTGGTGATTCCGGTGCGCAACGAGGCCGTTACCCTGCCCGACCTGCTGCACGACCTGGCTGGGCAAACCAATGGCGAAGGACAACCACTGGCCTTCGAGGTGCTGGTCGTCGATGATGCTTCTACCGACGATACCCTGGCGCGGGCCAGTAATTTTCAGCCCCCGGCGAACCTCCGATTGCGGGTGCTTTCACTAGCAGCGCCCGCGGGGTTCGTAGGGTCGCACAAGAAACTAGCCCTGCAACAGGCCATTGGAGCCTCCCCGAGCGAAGTGATCGTGACCACCGATGGCGACTGTCGGGTGGGCCCGCACTGGCTATCAACTATTCAACAACATTTTGCCCAACACCAACCACTGCTGGTATCCGGACCGGTTACTTTCACGCACGAACGCTCACTGTTCGAACGGCTACAGACCATCGAGTTTGCTAGTCTGATCGGCACGGGGGCGGCTTGCTTGCACGCGGGACGCCCCACCATGGGCAACGGTGCTAACCTGGCCTTCCATCGAACGGCCTTTTTGGAGGTAGACGGCTACGCGGGTAACCTGCACGTGCCCTCGGGCGACGATGAATTTCTGCTCCAGAAGATAGCGGAACGCTTTCCTCACCGCGTGTTCTTTTTAAAACAAGCGGAGGCAACGGTGCGCACCTACGCTAAGCCATCCGTAGACGCGTTTTACCAGCAGCGAAAGCGCTGGGCCAGCAAGTGGCGCTTGCACCGTCGCTACTCGGTGGCCGTGCTGGCGGTATTCGTTTTCACCTATCATCTCAGCGTACTTTTAGTCGTTTTTCTGATGCTGCTTGGACTATACCCCGGGTGGGTACTGGGGTTGCAACTGATGCCCAAGGTGGTGCTGGAGTTCATTTTTCTACGTTCGGTGCTGAACCTCATGAAGAAACGCTTATCCGGAAGGTTATTCCTGCTGATGCAACTAATTTATTCACCCTATGCCGTCTTTTTCGGATTGCGTGCTAACTTTGGCGGCTACACCTGGAAGAATCGGACCTATCCCTGATTGAGTTATGACTGAGTTGGAGTATGACGTGCTGGACGAACTGTACTTCGTGGTTTCCTTTGCCGAATTGCAAACCACGTTAGACTTAGAAGCCGATGAACTAAAAAATGTGCTGCAAACGTTGCTACGCCGAGATTGGGTCAAGTGTCTCAGCAGCCAAACCGATGAGTTGAGTGCATCCGAAGTTAATTTTGAGCAGCGTTACCGGGACTATTTCTACTTGGCTACCAAATCCGGTTTGTTGTCTCACCACGGCAAGTAGCGACCCCGCGCCTCTGGTATTTGCTTAACTTTTTTCAATCTTGCTCTTATGCGCTTAGACCGATCAGTGGCTCCCCCTTCGCAGCCCATCCGGCACATCGAACTAGTTCAGGCCAGTACGCACCATTTGCCAAACGGGGTGCCCGTACACATCGTTCGAGCCGGCCAGCAACCGGTGGTAAGCATTGAGGTTATTTTTCGGCGGGGCGGCATCAAGCACGAGGCCCACGATGCTGCCTGCTTCTTTGCCCTGAAAATGCTGAGCGAGGGCACTCAAAGCCGCTCCGCCTACCAGGTATCAAACTTTGCTGATTCTTTGGGAGCTTACTTGCAACTTAACCCGGGCTTAGACCACTCGTCCGTAGAAATATATTGTCTGAGCAAGTACGCTGACCAGTTGTTACTGCTATTGCAAGAGATTCTGACCCAACCCGCTTTTGCCGAAGCAGAACTGACCAAACTCAAGGGCCGACAGAAACAGCAAGTTCGCCTGAGTAATGAGAAAATTAGCACCCTGGCCTCTAAAGAAATGAAAGCAGTGCTGTTCGGCCAGGACCATCCTTACGGGAAATCCCTCACTGAAGCATCGGTCGATGCGATCACGAGAGAAGATGTGGTTGCCTTCTACGAACAATGCCTCCGCACTTCCTGGGAGGTGGTCTTATCGGGTGATGTCAACCCGGCGGTGGTGGCTTCGGTCGAAAGGCACTTGGGTGAGATTCCTCGGGCTGGAAACAAATTGTCATTGCCCCCCCCGGCTCTGCACTTTCAACCGGTGACGCAGCGCTTGGTCGAGCGAGACGATAGCTTACAGTCGTCGCTGCGGTTGGGCCTGCCCCTTTTCGAAAAAGACCATCCCGACTATCACGCGATGCGCATCGTGAACACTATTTTCGGTGGCTACTTTGGGTCTCGGCTCATGCGGAACATTCGAGAAGAAAAAGGACTTACCTACGGCATTAGCTCCGGAATGGCCACTTTGGAAGACGGGGGCTACCTGGTGGTCGGAACCGAGGTGAAGAAAAAATTTACCCAACTCGCCCTAGACGAAATTTACCAAGAGGCCAACCTGCTCGGTCAGAACAAGGTGCCCACGGCCGAGCTAGCAACCGTGAAAAACTACTTAGCCGGACGACTGCTCAAGTCAGTGAACACTCCGTTCTCCTTAGCCGAAAAATTCAAGAATATATACCTCTACGGTCTCACCTATGATTTTTATCAAAATTACCTGAAAACGCTAGAGACAATCACCCCGCAGCAGGTACTAACGGTAGCCAATCGGTATCTCATTGCCAACCAGTGGCGCGAGGTGATTGTGGGTGGATACGCCTAGATCGCCCTGAATCCCCGCATCGAAAATTTTCCCCTCTTCTTCGAAGACTGCCTACGGATCTTATCAACGGTTTCCCAACCGCATCGGCGTTCGGCATTGAACGGTCTCCTAGCCGAGCGAATCGGGTAGCGTACTCTCGCTTTTTGCCGCAACTCGCCGAGATAGTACATAGCCCAACGCTCCTCCGGTCTCGCGCATCCGAACAGCTTCCCCTTTTTTCATGTATTTTGTTTCCAAATTACTCAACCGAGTAATCCGAACAACTTTTGATCGACAACAAAATGCTGAATAGCCAAAATGCACCAGTGAATACTGCTGATGTAACCACTGCCAAAAGCAAGAAGATAGACGTAGAGGTTACCGACTTGCGTAGAATCACCGAGGTGATCAAGAACAAGTACCGATACGATTTCTCTAATTATGCCATGTCCTCGTTGCGACGCAGAATCCAACGCGTTCTGGAACTATATAAAATGGCGTCCGTAGGTCAACTCATTGAGAAGATTGATAGCGATGCTACTTTCTTTGATGATTTTCTCTCTGAAATCACGGTGAACGTCACCGAGATGTTTCGCGATCCATCGTTCTGGCGAGAGGTAAGAGACCACGTAATCCCCAGCATCCTCCTCAATCACGAGTCATTCAGCATCTGGCACGCGGGCTGTTCATCCGGCGAGGAAGTGATTAGCATGAGCATTTTGTTGCACGAAATGGGCATTGCTGACCAAGTCAATATCATTGCTACTGACATCGACCGGCCTATTTTAGAGAAAGCACGCACGCGCGCGTACTCTCTGAAAAACATGGAGCTTAATGAAAAAAATTATATCCGTTTTCAGGGCACGTCCTCGCTACGAGATTATTACACCGAGAAAAATGGCAAGGCAGTGATGAACGCCTCGCTGCTCGATAAAGTCTCCTACCGAAGCTTCGACCTGGTGCAGGGAGTGGTATTTAACAAGTTTGATCTGATACTTTGCCGCAATGTGATGATTTACTTCAATCAGAACCTGCAAAACACAGTCTTAAAAAGGTTGCACGAAAGCCTTTTCAAGTACGGATACCTCGCCGTAGGTTCCAAGGAGTCGCTAATCTGGTGTGAGATAGCCAATAAGTTTATTGTCGTAAACAACGAAGAAAAAATTTATAAAAAGATCAAAGAGTAGTCCCCTCGTCTTTGGCGTGTCAGGAGAAAATTATGGGTAAGTATCAGATGAGTAGTCAGTACAAGGCCATCGTTATTGGTGGGTCGGCGGGCAGCTTTCAGGGAATCACGAAGATCCTGTCAAGTTTGCCCGAAGACTTTGCCCTGCCGATTATCCTGTGCTTGCACCGCCTGAAGCACGTGAGAAACGGATTTGTAGAAGCACTATCCATAAAGAGTATCAAGCCCGTGACCGAACCGGTTGACAAAGAGAGCATCAAACGAGGGCAGGTATACCTGGCCGCATCAAACTATCATCTGTCGGTCGAACTGGGCAATTTCTTCTCGTTATCCACCGAAGAAATGGTCAACAACTCTCGCCCGTCTATCGACGTCACGTTCGAAACATCGGCCTACGTTTATCGACAGAAACTTATTGGGATTCTCTTGTCGGGTGCCAACCGTGATGGTGCCTGGGGAATGAAGCGAGTACACGATCTGGGAGGGCTCACCATCGTGCAAGACCCTCAGGAGTGCGTCATTGACACCATGCCTACGGCAGCCCTCAACCTTTCTCCGATAGATCACACCCTAAAAATCGACCAAATTGTCGACTTTCTCAGTGAGCTAAACCAGTACCACTAATTAAATATTATGAAAAAAATTAACGCCGTATTTTCCTTGTTGTACTTCGTAAGCCTGGTGGCTTCGTTCTACACGCTTTACCAATTGCCCGCTTACTTAGTAAGGAGTCAGGCAGTAGATTTGATACAATTGGAAGGCGCTCAGTCCGTGTTCTATCAGACGAACGTCATTCTGGGGGGCTCGTTGGTTTTGGGCGGCATTGCTTTAGGTTGCCTGTGGTTAAATCGCAGCAGCCCCGTAGCTGTCAAAAGTTTGTCAGATGAAAGAGTGGCAGTATCCCCTTCGGCTGAGATACTAGATAAAGACGCCGAAACCAATGAGCCTATCTCAACCGAAGGGATCGATGAGTTGTTGAGCAACGAAGGCGATGAGGAAGCAATATTCACGCAGGTGCTTGCTCAACTTTGCCGAAGAGTGGAAGCTAGTCTGGCAACCGCCTATCGAACCATACGCACCGATGAGCATGCGAGCATCGAGCTGTTCGCTTCCTACGCCTATTCCGTTCCCGAAGGAAATGCGGTTACTTATCGTTTTGGCGAAGGACTAGTCGGACAGGTGGCCAAGCAAGGCAACGGAGTCATTATTGATGAAGTGCCGGATGGTTACATCAAGATTCTTTCGGGACTAGGGCGGGCCACGCCAACTTACCTGATGATTCATCCGCTGAGGTGCGATGAAAGCGTGGTGGGAGTGGTAGAGATCGCTTCGTTTACGAAATTTACCACGCAACAAAAAGAGTACGTAGCAATGTCGCTTGATCGATTGGCGCTAAAGTTAGCGAATACCGACAATGTAAGTTTACAAGAGGCTACGCCTTAAATTTTGATAGGGAATATAGCATTTTGCGGCGCAATCGCAAAGGTTCTCAAACCACAATCGATAAAGTACTACAGCGACGGAGTTACAAATAATGGCAGTTTAAATCATGTTTAAACGAATAAATATCGGTAGTAAGATTACCGCCCTGGTGCTGACCTTGGTTGCTTTAGCAATTGCTGCTATTAGCTTCATTGCGTACGTTATGGTTACCGACTCTCTTCAAAAACAGCACGTCACCAACGTATCCACAATCAATCAGTTTAAAAAGAATCGTATCAGCGACTACTTTGCTCAAGTAGAAGGCACTTTAGCGAATTTGGAGCAATTGATTATCGAAGACAGCGTAGGAACAGCCACCTTTGGTACCGTAGCTAATGAAGAAATAGAAACAACTTCGCCCGCCACCGCGGCAAATTTGTCCATAGATTTACTTATCAAGCAAAACGCTCGCATTCACCACGTTTATGTGGTTACCCCCGCCGGGCGAATTACGTACGCAAGCGCGCTTACGGATAAGAAAGAGGGAGAAAGTTTCTACGATCCCGAAGGCCAAATCATTAGGAAAGCATTACGGGAAAAATACTACAGTGGCGTTCATCAACACAACGACCAATCGTTTCTCTACGTAGGATTGCCCCTAAAGGGTCGGAGTGACGCGCTTTTGGCTCGCGTGGAAGTGGGTCCGTTGTTTAAGATTACCAACGATTCGACTGGGTTAGGCACCACGGGCGAAACCGTGATCGGCCGAGCGTTCAAAGACAAAATGGTTTTCTTGAATCCACTACGGCATCCGGTCGGCCAGGTATTGTCCGGTAACGACGAAAAAGGTGGCCCTATGCTGCGCGCTTTAGAGAAAACTTCAGGCACTACCCTTGGCACTGACTACCGGGGGCGACCGGTGCTAGCGTCTTGGGACCACATTCCTGGGCTAAACTGGGGAATTGTTACGAAAATAGATACTAAAGAAATTGAAGGGCAGTTTAGTGGCTTATTCGCCCGGTTTTTGGTAGCAGGAATTCTTATCCTAGTCCTTGCCTTGGCGGTAAGCCTTGTTTTTTCGCGCTTTCTCATCGAGTCGCTCTTAACCCTGCGTGACACGCTGACCCAACTGGGGCGGGGAGTGCTACCCAACAAAACCCTAAAAAACGGAAAAGATGAGATAGGGCAGATGGGCGAAGCCACCGATCAGCTAATTCAGTCGCTGCGACGAACGGCTAACTTTGCGCACAAGATTGGGGAAGGAGCTTACGATACCGACTTTACCCCGCTGAGCGACGAAGACACCCTGGGTAATGCGCTACTCAACATGCGTGATAGCATTCAGAATGCCGAGAAACGCGATGCCGAACGTAACTGGATTGTGACCGGGGTGGCCGAGGTAGGTGAGATTCTGCGGTCTCATAATAGCCTTGAGGAGCTTGGAAACGAAGTTGTCGCCTACGTAGCCAATAAAATAAATGCTATCCAAGGAGCCTTCTACGTAATCGACGATCAGGATAAAGACAATGTTCAGGTGGTTATGCGCGCTAGCTACGCGTATAGCAAAAAGAAACACTTAAAGGCAAACTTTCGCATGGCCGAAGGTTTGGTTGGACAAGCAGCCGTAGAACAAGACACGCTGGTGCGTACCGAAATACCCTACGACTACGTTACCGTGACTTCTGGACTACTGGGCGATCAGCGCCCTGAAGCACTGATGATCGTCCCTCTGATCACGAACGAGCAAGTGTACGGGGTGCTAGAGTTTGCGAGCTTCAAGAAGTTCAGCGCTCGAGACATCAAGTTTGTTGAAGAGATTAGCTTAATTACCGCCCGGACGGTGTTCAACATCAAGGTGAACGAACGCACCCGCAAGCTACTAAGCGAATCGCAGACGATGAGCAACGAACTGCAGGAGCAACAGGAAGTGCTTCGACAAAACGCCGAAGAAATGCAGTCTACCCAAGAAGAGCTGCAACGCACCAACAGCGAACTTGCCGACCAGGTGCAGGAGGTGGAGCGCACCCAGAATAGGATGGCCTCGCTGCTGGTCAACGCCTCCGAGGTGATCACCATTTACGAAGAGGACGGACGCATCCGCTACATTAGTCCCTCCGTAGAACGTATTTTTGGCTACCAGCCTGATGAAATGATCGGTCAGAGCGATATGCAACACATCCAGGGCGAAGGGATCAAAGTCTTTAGCAACATGTTCACTACCCTGATCGGCAACCCCAAAGAATCGGTTACGGTGCAGTACGTTTACGACACCAAACACGCCAGCGAAGTGTGGGTAGAGGCCACCGGAACTAACTTGATCAATGATCCCGCTGTTCGGGGTATCATCGTGAATTCTCGCGATATCACCGAGAAAAAGCGGGCGGAGCAGGAAGAGCGGATGCGCAGTAAGATGCAGGCACTTTCCGAAAATTCACCCGATTTGATCACGCGGATGAACCGAGAAGGTACATTCTTTTATATCAACCCCACCATTGAGACCTACACCGGAAAGGAACCGGCTCACTTTCTGAACAAAAACCTGGAAGAATCAGGCTTGGGCGAGAGCATTGTGGAAGAATGGAAAAAGGTGCTCTACGAAGTGGGTGCTACCAAGCACAAAGTGTCGCGCGAAATTGATTTTCCCTCAGAAATGGGCGATCGAGTGATGAACGTCAACGCCATCCCCGAGTTTGACGAAGATGAGAAACTGGAATCCGTACTGGTGGTTTCGCACGACATCACCGACCGAAAGCTCATCGAGCTGGAGGTTCAGAACAAAAACCGGAAAATTAACGACAGCCTCAACTACGCTAGTCGGATTCAAGAAGCTATTCTGCCCGATAACCGCATCATCAAACAGGTATTTCCTGAGTCATTTATCTACTATAAGTCACGCGATACAGTAAGTGGCGATTTTCCCTGGTTTGTGCAGCAAGGAGATGATATCTTTATTGCAGCAGTAGATTGTACGGGCCACGGAGTTCCGGGCGCTTTGATCTCACTCATAGGTTACTTCTTATTGAATGATATTGTGAAAAGCAGAAAAATTACTGATCCGGGCATCATTTTGGACCAATTGGATGAGGGGGTGACCCAAACGCTGAAGCAAGATAGCGAAGACTCGAAGACCAAAGACGGAATGGATATCGCCCTGTGCCGAATCAATAAAAATCAAGTGCAATACGCGGGTGCTCACCGGTCGCTGTACTTCATGCAGCAGGGAGAACTGGTTGAAATCAAGGGAGACAAGTTTCCAATTGGCGGGGGGATCTACAAGAACCAGACAAACTTTACTACGCACACCATTGAAGTGAAAAAAGACGACGGCGTATATTTCTGCTCCGACGGTTTCCCCGATCAGTTTGGCGGTCCCGACAATCGTAAGTTTGGTCCGAAGCGAACCCGGGCGCTCATTGAAGAACAACATCCCCTGCCAATGGCGCAGGTGTATAAAAACTTCGCAAACGTCTGGGAAAATTGGCGAGGAGATGAGCGACAGACGGATGACGTCCTCATGATCGGCATTAAATTTTAAGGAATCGTAATTACCATTAAACATCTATAGACATGAAGTATGTGTATGACTTACACAAAGCCATGCGAGAACAAAATCTGATTCTGGTCTACGAGGGCGAATTCACGCAGGAAATTACCAAATCGGTGCTTGCCATGGCAGAACGCAACATGGATTCCATGGGCGAAGAATCTACCACAAAGCGTAAGGTATTTAACGTGATGGTGGAGTGTCTACAGAATATCGTGAAGCACGGAGAAAGCTACGAAAGTGGTGAAGGTTACGAGTATAACGCGGTGTTCATGATTGGCAAAAAAGGAGAGGAGTATATCATTGCCTCGGGCAACCCGCTCTACAATGAAGGTATAGAAGGGCTCCGACAACGATTGGATAAGGTGAACAGCCTCGACAAAGATGGCTTGAAGCAGCTCTACAAAGATATCATTAAGAACACGTCCATCTCTGAAAAGGGAGGCGCTGGTTTGGGCTTTGTAGATATGGCCCGAAAATCAGGGCAGAAGCTAGAATATGGCTTCGTGGAGATGGACAACGAACGGTCTTTTTTCTCTTTGAAAACAACGATCTCTCGATAATAATAACATTGAACAAAACACCTTTTCAAATAATATAGCTATGGAAATTATCAATCTGGAGGGTACGGAAGATACACCCAAAATTTTGCTCGATAAGAACAACGGAATCTTTGAAGTGTCAGGGCGGTCGCTGCCCGAAGACTCAGCTGAATTTTATCAGCCTATCATCGATTGGTTAGACGGATACGCCGGAAGTCCCAACGAAAGTAGCACCTTCGTCTTCAAGCTAGAGTACTTCAACACCGCTTCCTCCAAGCTGATTTTGGACGTATTGTCCAAACTAGAAGATATCCAGAGTGCCAAGGTAATGTGGTACTTTCATGAAGATGACGAAGACATGGAAGAAGCGGGTGAAGAGTTCTCCGAGTTGGTAGAAGTGCCTTTTGAATTTAACACCTACTAGCTTGATTTTTAGCTAGGGCGTTTATTGAGTTTTCGCAATCTTAACGTTACTCACCAACCAGTAGCCAACCAGCTATTACGATGCTCCTTTGTCTGCGCGCGCCAATATCAGAGCCAGATACAACGTACGTAAGCCACTATGAGTGAAGAAATACTGAAAGCCCTCACCCAACTGTTTGCCATCATCACCAAGCAGGACGGTGGGGTGACGGAGAAAGAGAGAAGCTACGTTATCAATTTCTTCAAATCAGAGTTGGATCAAGACTCGGTGGTGGAGTACGTGACGCTCTACGATACCTTTGCCGACTACGGTAAAGAGGAGGAGGAAGGTGACGAGGTGAAAGTGAAGAAGCGCAAACTGACCTCGGTGCGCGACTCGGTTAAGACGCTGGCGATTTGTAAGAAGATCAACAAAACCCTTACGCAGAAGCAAAAGGTTTTTGTCTTAGTGAAGATCTTAGAACTAGTAGCTTCCGATGGCAACTTCACCGAGCAGCGGGTGAGTATCATTGACACCGTGTCTCATGCCTTCAACATGGCCCGCGATGAGTTCAAAGTGATCGAAGGGTTTGTTTTAGAGCGGGAAGAAGTCTACCAACAATCAGTAGACGTGCTAACGGCTAGTCGCGAAAGCAAGGGAGAAGCCAAACACGTAGAAACCGCTGTTGACGGAAAAATACTGTTCCTTAAAGTAAGCAGCGCTGAGCTGTACTTTGTCAAATACTTAGGCTACGACGATATTGTGCTCAATGGGTTTATCATGAAAGCCCACCAGTGTTATCTGTTTTCGAACGGTAGCACCATTAAAACTCCCCAGGGTAACGCCCTTTACTACAGCGACCTGATTCGGCACTTTTTGTCGAAAGACACCATTCAAACCATCTCGTTCAACGTAAACAATCTGTACTTCCGTTTTCCAAACGGCGGCACCGGGTTGCGAAATATCAATATATCGGAAGGACCAGGCAAACTCATTGGCATCATGGGAGCCAGTGGTGCCGGAAAAACCACGCTGCTGAATGTTTTGGCCGGGATTGAAGTGCCCTCCGAGGGCGAAGTGCTGATCAATGGGTTCAACATTCACCTGCAAAAGGATCAAATTCAAGGGGTGATTGGCTACGTAGCCCAGGATGATCTGCTCATAGAAGAACTCACCGTTTATGAAAACCTCTTCTACAACGCTAAGCTCTGCTTTGCGGACAAAAGTGATCAGGAAATTAGTGAGTTGGTCAACAAAACCCTGGTGAGTTTGGGGCTAGAACACCGCCGAAATCTCAAGGTAGGAAGCGTGCTGGATAAGACCATTAGCGGCGGCCAACGAAAACGACTCAACATTGCCCTGGAACTGATTAGGGAGCCCGCCGTAATGTTTGTTGACGAACCCACCTCCGGCCTCTCCTCTCGCGATTCGGAAAATGTTATTGACTTGCTCAAGGAGCTGTCCCTCAAAGGCAAACTCATTTTTGTGGTCATTCATCAGCCCTCGTCCGACATCTACAAGATGTTCGACAAGATGTACCTGATGGACACGGGTGGATATCCGGTTTTTTACGGCAACCCGGTGGAAGCCGCCACCTACTTCAAGCGCGCCACCGATCAGGTAGATGCCGACCGAGGGCAGTGTCGCGAGTGCGGCAACGTGAACCCCGAGCAAATCTTCAATATCATCGAGGCCAAGGTGGTGGATGAGTACGGACAGTTCACGAATAAGCGCAAAGTGTCGCCGAAGAAGTGGTACGACATGTACACCGAGAACTTTCAACTCAAAAAGGTCGCTGATGTCCAGGAAATACCACCTAAGTCGCTGAGCATTCCGTCGCGCTTTAAGCAAATCGCTATTTTCACCGTTCGTGACACCCTGTCTAAGATTAGTAACCGGCAGTATATGCTGATTAACTTTTTGGAGGCACCGCTGCTCGCCCTGTTTCTCTCCTTTATCATTCGTTACAAAGATAGCACCGCGGAAACCTACAGCTTCCGTTTCAATGAGAACATACCGGCGTATTTGCTCATCAGCATTATCGTGGCGCTCTTTATGGGACTAACGGTAAGTGCCGAAGAGATTATCCGGGATCGAAAAATACTGAAGAGAGAGTCGTTTCTTAATCTAAGCTGGAACAGCTACCTCACCTCCAAGGTGCTTATACTATTCACCTTGTCAGCAGTTCAAACGCTCTGCTTTGTGCTTATCGGCAACAGCATTCTGGAGATCAGCGGAATGAATCTGAGCTTTTGGCTGGTGCTTTTTTCCGTTTCCTGTTTTGCTAACGTGCTGGGACTCAATATTTCCGCGTCGTTCAGTTCTGCCGTCACGGTTTACATTTTGATTCCATTGATACTGATTCCGCAAATGATTTTGAGCGGACTGTTGTTTAGCTTCGATAAATTAAACAGCGTGGTAGGATCCAAGGGAGAAGTGCCCCTCATTGCCGATATGATGGTTTCCCGGTGGGCTTATGAAGCTATGGCCGTGCACCAGTTCAAGGAGAATGATTTTCAAAGTCCTTACTACCCGCTTGAAAGAGAAGAACGACAAGCTGACTTCAAGGCAGCTTATTTGGCTCCGCAGCTTGAGGCTAAGTTACAGCTGGTAAGCAGCCACCTGAACACCCAAGACGATTCGCTAAAAACGGCAGTCCGGGCCAGCTTGGCTACGCTGCGGAACGAACTTCGCAAAGCACCCTTCCAATTGAGTGCCGACACCACCCATTGGGAAGCGCTGTTGCGCGAAGAAACCGTTACTCCCCAAATAATCGAGCAGTTACGCGGGCATTTGAAGAAAAGCAGTCAGCACTACGTAAGTCTGTTCAATAAATCGGTAGAAAACCGCGAAAAGCTGGTGCATTACCTTGAGAACCGACCCGACATTCAGTACGATTTGAATGATTACAAAGACAGATACCACAACGAGAGCTTGTCCGACCTGGTCAGAAACGTAAACAGCCCCCACCGGATTGTTGAAGATCAAGGGAGATTACTGCAAACGGTGGATCCGGTATTCAACGACCCCACTACAGAAACCAGCTTCTTTAATTACCGTACTCACTTCTTTGCCCCCCGAAAACAGTTCGGTGGAGTACTCATTGAAACCTACTACTTCAATATTGCGGTGATCTGGCTGATGACAGTTCTGCTCTACGGCTGCTTATACTACGGAGTGTTCTCCGGTATCATCACTAAGCTAACGTCAGTTATTCTAGGTTTCTAAAAATAATACAAAATCAAGCGGCATGTAGCAGTCGGCCACGATCTTCAAAAGCAATGATTCGCGGATGCTGATCGGCAAAGGTGTAAGCCAGCAGGGCAGCAAAGACGTTGCATAGATAGTTAATAGGGGCCCGATGGCGAGTATGCTCTAAATCAATGAGACCTACGCACTGGCCAAAGACTGACTCAATGAGTCCGCGATGACGATGATAATAAGCGTCCTTTTGATGGACAATAGCATCTTTCTTTCCGTTGCGGCGCATCTTGGCCCTTAGGTCTACCCCTTTGCTAAGTAACTCTTCTTTCAGGGTGCTCAAATAACCTTTGTCGCCGTATACTTTTCCTTCTACTTCTTTGAGCAGGTAGTTCAACACCTGGTGATTGTTGTCAGCTACGTTGCCTGCCGTGAGCAGAAAGTTGACTAGCTGTGCTTCCCGGTTGATGACTACGTGCATTTTGAAGCCGTAAAACCAACCTAACGTGCCCTTGCCTTTGCTGGCCCAATCAGCCATCACTTTGTGTTGTGCTTCTCGTTTGATGTGACAAGCTTTCAAAGGTTTGCTGTCAATGTAGTTTTCTGCTAAAGCGGGCTGGCAACGGCTTTTGAGCAACAGATAGAGTTCCAGCACTACGTGCGGGATTAGGGCTACGAAGCGTTCATAGCAAGGGGCATCAGGAAGCCAGCTTTGAAAAGTCTTCAGCACATCTTGACAATAGAAGTATTTGAAGCATTTGCGTCCCGAATGATGATAAGCAATTAGGGTCGTTATGACTTCGCTTCGCGCAAAGCGTGAGTGGAAGGCGGGGACAGGCAGGCCTTGAAGAGCCGTTTGCTGAGCTAAATCCAGTAGGAAGTCATCGGTTTCCACAAAAATTTCCGTTAGTTTTGTTGTCGTCAAGATTTGCATGATTCTTTGTTTTGTACAATGAAGATTTAATTCCACTGCAAATCTTGACTTTTTTACGCTTCTACGCAACTCAACGCCCTCTCATTCAGCAACTTCCAGAATAACTGACGTTAAGCTAGGTTCACTCAGGATGACCGAGAGTAGCAAATAAGTACCTAAGCGAATATATTCGTCACTTTTTGATGTTTGTTTTCAAAGTTGATCTGATACTTTTTACCAAAGTCACGTAAGATATCTTCTAGTTTCTGATCGAGTCTTTGTTGCGATTGTATATCCTCATACTCGATCCACTCGTATTTGATCTTCCGCCAAAGTATCTCTATAGGATTCAGATGAGGACTGTAAGTAGGCAGGAAAAATATGTAGAGGTCTTGCTGCTTCCACTCCTGTATTTTAGCCTTAAACTTCTTGCTATGATGAATAGGTGCGTTATCTAACACCACAACGGTAGGTTGAGTAATAGTGGTAGAAAAGTCCTCCAGACAGGCAATCACTACCGCACTGGTCATACTACCTTTAAAGCCATAGCATTGCAATTGGTTGTCTGTATTCATCAAACCAAAAATCTGTGTCCCCTTTGTTTTAGCTGGGGTAATCTCAATGTACTTCCCTTTGGGTTGCCATCCATAGGGTACGTAACCTTCCAGGTTGAATCCGCTCTCATCGGCGAAACGCAAATCGATATAATCGGCCTTATATAGCTCAATAAGCTGTTTCAGCTGCGCTAACTTCTCTTCATACTCTTGCTGATTCTGCTTTTTTTTGAGACTCTTACGAAAGCGTTTCCAAGAGTAACCCAATCGCTTTAGAAAACGCCGCAGCATATGCCGAGTCACTTCAAAACCAAGCTCCTCGCTGAGTTGATGCGCCATTGCCTTCAAACTCCGAGCGTGTCTTATCGCTTTTTTTTTACCTTTTCAACCATGACCTGATCCTGAGTGGACAGCTTGGATTTTACCCCTCGGCCCGGCAGAATCATCACCCCAGCTAAACCGATAGCTTGCCAGCGATTCATCCAGGTGTAAATGGTTCGGCTACGGGTGTGGTGTAGCTTGGCAATTTGCTTAACTTGCCAGCCTTCATCACTGAGCAGCAAGGCTTGACAACGCTGACGCACATGAGGCTTATTGTGATGCTTGTAGCCCTCTTCTAAGGTTGTTCTTTCGCTTTGAGTTAATTCTACATATCGCATAAATAGATAATACAACAGTCTTTCCTTAAAGTCAAATAGTGCCGATTATTTATGCATACCTACTTAGTTGATTTTTGAGGAGAATCAGGCACACGTAATAAAAGTGCTCAATACCAATTGGGTACGATACCCTAGTACAATACTTTTGTCACATCAACTGGTACCCATCCCCATGAAACAATTAACGGTTTTAAGTATTATCCTGATAACGCTCGGCGCTTGCGACTCGGATACCAAGCTGAACGAACAAGCCTTCTTAGACAGCTTAAACTCGGCACAGGCAACCGCACCAGTAATATCAGATGAGGTCCTCGAGAGCATCCTTCAACAAATTCCATCCCCGCTGGAGATTGCCGTACTGCTCAAGCAGTCAGGAACCGATTATGACAACCAGTTGCTCAATAGCGCGGGCAACACTTCGGCCTACAATAGCAATTTTAAGAAAGCACTAAACCTAGGGGTATACGGAACAGACCTAGGATACACGAACATCTACGAAAAAAATCAGGACGCTCTTTCGTACCTAACGGCGATCAAAGATTTATCGGAAGGGTTGAGCATCGGGCGATTTTTTAACTTTGGCACCATTCAGCGGTTAGCCACCAATAGCCGAAATCTGGATTCGCTGCTGTTGATCACCACCCAAAACTTTAACAACATCAATGCCCACCTTCAAGAACAGCAGCGCGCTAATTTAAGCGTACTGCTGCTCACCGGAGGATGGATTGAAGCGGTGCATATCATCTGCCAGGTAGCCGAAAAAAACCCGGACAATCAAGAGTTGCGCGAGCGTATCGGCGAGCAAAAGATCATCATGGAAAACATTATGCTTTTGCTCTCTTTCTACGGCGACGCCAACCCTAACATGAAAGAGTTGGCCGAGCAAATGGCGGTTCTCCAAACCAAGTTCGAGGATATTGAAATCACCCATACCTACGCTGAATCTACTTTGAAAGAAGTTAACGGTATTGTGACAATCTCCAACAACAGCACCAGCTCGATCAGCATCACCGACGAAAACATTCGCGATATATCGAGCACCACTGCGTCAATCAGGGAGTATATCATCAACTAAACCATTGCCCAGATACATGAAATCTATTAGTATCTTACTCAGTATTGCTTTGATGGCGTTGCTAGCTAGCATTGAGGCAAATGCCCAATGCAGCCCCTCGCAGTATACCGAAGCGTGTATTCCTCAACTGGCAGAAGGGTTCAATTTTGTGAAAAGTTACGAAATAAACGGTGAAGGAGGAGGCAAAGAAAAGATTGAATACTCTTATGTATTTGCCAAGGGCACCCAATACTTCCTAAATATCTGCGCGGCCGGTGAAAGCACCGACGGAATTGTGGTGAGCCTCTATGACTCAAGTCGGAAGAAAGTGGGCACCAGTTTTGCCAACGGCAATTTTAACCGAGGAATTATCTATCCCTGCAACGCTACCGGTATCTACTACATCACTTTCACCTTCGATGGCTCCAGCAACCACTGCGGAGGGGCAGTACTGGGCTTTAAACGATAACATTTGACGGCAGCGGCCAAGATCGCGCTTCTATTGATTGCAATTAGTACATTTGGTGGTTATTATAAAGGTCTCACGCTGAGACCTTTTTTATGAATGAACATCTCATCACCACCGACTACACCGCCCGGTATTATACCCTGGGTAAAATCAACGAAGACCCGCAGCAGGAGGTGTGGGTCGTTCTGCACGGCTACGGCCAACTGGCCCAGTACTTTGTTCGCAAGTTCGAGCCGCTGCTTCGGGACGATGTTTGCGTGGTAGCTCCCGAAGGGCTATCGCTTTTTTATTTACAGGGGACCGAAGGGCGCGTCGGGGCAACCTGGATGACCAGTGAGTTTCGCGAGCATGCGATCAACAATTACCTCGTCTATTTGCAGAAAATTTACCAAAGTTTAGGATTGCAGAACAAACGGGTGGTGTTGTTCAGTTTTTCGCAAGGAGGAGCTACGTTGATTCGCTGGGTGGTGAAGTATCGTCTATCTTTTCACAAAATGATTGTGTGGGCCGGTGGTTTTCCTTTGGATGTGGATCCGATGGCCAGTCGAGAAGTATTTCTACACCAGCCCCTGTACTACGTGTATGGTGACCAGGATCAGTACATCACCAATGAACGTTTTGCGGACCAAGAATCACGGTTCGAGCGGTTCGGCTTTCGTCCGAAGATCATTCGCTATGCGGGTGGGCACTCCGTTGATCCGCTCGTTCTGCGGCAATTGCAGCAACAAAAAAGCCATCCCGGACAGGATGGCCTTGTTGATCAGTAGGCGCCAAACAGTCATGCCTGGCCGTTGGCCGCAACCGGGTCGGCATCCACTTCCGAAGCTGCTGCTTTTTTGGCGACTTTGGGTTCTTCTACCTCTACCCCGTTCACTTTGTTGCGAATTTTGGTCTCGATCTCGTTCATTAGCTCAGGATTGTCAAGCAAGATTTTCTTAACCGCATCCCGGCCCTGGCCTAACTTTTCATCGCCGTAAGAAAACCAGGAACCCGATTTTTTCACAATCTCCATTTCCACTCCTAGGTCCAGTATCTCACCCACCTTAGAAATGCCCTCACCGTACATAATGTCAAACTCGACTACCTTGAAAGGCGGTGCTACCTTGTTTTTCACCACCTTAACCCGGGTACGGTTACCCGTTACGTTATCGGTTCCTTCTTTTATCTGGCCAATGCGCCGAATATCCAGCCGCACCGAGGCGTAGAACTTAAGGGCATTGCCGCCGGTGGTGGTTTCTGGATTGCCAAACATAACCCCAATCTTCTCCCGA
Source organism: Cyclobacteriaceae bacterium (assembly GCA_965217305.1). Lineage (GTDB taxonomy): Bacteria > Bacteroidota > Bacteroidia > Cytophagales > Cyclobacteriaceae > Tunicatimonas. The sequence goes on along the minus strand of CBDCHN010000010.1, from coordinate 743,095 downwards.
AGTTGGTTGATAAATATGCAGGAGCACTTGGTTTTGTTGATCGCCCCGGTAAGCTTTCGTAGGGCCTGAGACATCAGGCGTGCCTGAAGACCCATTTTGCTATCCCCCATGTCCCCCTCAATCTCGCCTCGGGGAACCAAGGCCGCCACCGAGTCGATCACAATGATGTCGATGGCGCCGGAACGAATAAGGTGCTCAGCAATTTCCAGTCCTTGCTCTCCGTTGTCCGGTTGAGAAATAAGCAAATTTTCGGTGTCAAGGCCTAGCTTTTCAGCGTAAGAGCGATCAAAAGCGTGTTCAGCATCCACAATGGCCACCATGCCGCCTAACTTCTGGGCTTCGGCCATGCAGTGCATAGCCAACGTGGTTTTACCCGAGGATTCGGGGCCGTAGATTTCTATTACCCGCCCGCGGGGGATGCCGCCAATGCCCAGCGCAATGTCCAGACCCAGCGAGCCGGTAGAAATAGCAGGAATGTCAACCACGCTATCATCACTTAGTTTCATGACCGTTCCTTTGCCGTAGGTTTTGTCTAACTTATCGATGGTAAGCTGCAATGCTTTTAACTTTTCCGTTTGATCGCTCATAAAAGGGTAATTAGGGTGAATATTTGTGTGTCAAAGATACTTATTAAGCATACTTATTCCAAGTACATAGCGCTATTTATGGAGTCACCAACAGTCAGATGACTCCTTAAACTAGACTAGGGCATCAACCAGCTTAGAAATAAACATACGCGCAACAGTAAAGGTAGTAATTACTTATGAAAAAGATAGCCATTGGCAGTGGTGTTCTACTGCTCTTATTACTGGTTTGGCAGCACGAACTGCTGTGGTACGGAATTTCTCAAGCCCGGGGACAGCTACGTATCATTTGGAACGCCAGACCCATCGAGGAAGTGATGAGCGACCCAACGGTGGCTGATTCGCTCAAACAGAAGATTGCCCTGGTGCAACGCGTAAGAAAATTTGCGATCGACTCGCTGGGCGTGAACAATTCGGACAGTTACCGCACACTCTACGATCAGCGGGGAAAACCGGTGCTGTGGGTGGTGACCGCCTGTGAGCCTTTTTCGCTGGAAGATAAAAAATGGTCCTTCCCGATCGTTGGCACCTTTTCGTATAAGGGGTTTTTTGAGTATGATCAGGCGGTGGCGCTGCGCCATAAACTCTCAAGACAAGGCTACGATACCGGCATCCGCACGGTGAACGCCTGGAGCACGTTAGGGTTTCTCGACGATCCTATTTTGTCTGGTCTGCTCTTCCGTACCGAGGGGGAGGTGGCCAACACCATCATTCATGAACTCACGCACGCCACCATCTTTGTAAAAAATGATTTGAAGTTCAACGAAAACCTTGCTTCTTTTGTGGGAGACAAAGGGGCGGAGGCCTACCTGGCGTACGCCTACGGCCTAAGTTCTGAGCCCTATCAAGCGTATGACAACTACCGCACGGACCGCCGGAAGTACTCTGAACACATGCTCAGAGGTACGCAGCAACTCGACAGCCTCTACAAAGAATTAGCGATGGTTGCCGACTCAGCAACCAAGGCCAATCAGAAAAATTTACTCATCGCACAAGTTTTACAAAAGGCCGACACCCTGTCGCTACGTTCAGCGCGCTACCGAAAATTGCTAAAAAGGTTGCAACGGCCGGATGCATTGCCTAATAATACTTTCTTCAAGGCGTTTGTCCGTTACCAAGGCGCCTCTGACAGCCTGGAGCAGGTGTTCCAAACGCGTTTTGACGGAGATATTAAGGATTACTTACTGCATCTCAAAAATCAATACGGCGAGGTTCTTTGATCGGATCAAGTACTTTTATCCTTCTTTTTTCGTAATAAGGAATAAGGTAGTTTGCTAACTAGCATGGTTTTTTCTAGTAATACCAGTACCATGATGCTTCGATTATTTGTTACGTTAGGAACCACCTTGTTGCTCACCCTTGCCCTCAAGGTGCGGGAGTATCGCTATATCCCGAATGAGAGCTTCACCACGGGCGAAGTGCTTACCTACCGCGTGCACTGGGGGTTGGTAAACGCGGGCGAAGCGGTGATGCAGGTCAGTGATACGCACTTTACCGTGAATGACCGTCCCTGCTACAAGATTGACGTGTTCGGAAGCACCACCGGATTGGTCGACGTGGCCATTCGGGTACGTGACAACTGGGGTGCCTACGTGGACACGGCCTCCATTGTGCCGCACAAGGCGTATCGATACATTCAGGAAGGAAAGTACCGCAAAAATGAGATGGTTAACTTTGACCACGAAAACGATCAGGCTACGGTGCTGCACCTGGACAAAAAAACGCGCAAGCTTAAGAAAAAGGAAGCTTTTGCTGTGCCCAACAACGTGCTGGACATTGTGGGCGGCTACTATTTTCTGCGTACGATTGATTATGATAACTACCAGGAAGGCGATATCATCAAAGTGTCTAGTTTTTTTGACAAAGAGGTATACAACCTAGAGATTCGTTTTCTGGGCCGTGAAACCATCCAAACTCGGGTCGGTGAAATCAACGCGCTGGTGATGGCCCCTTCACTGCCGGACAATGATTTTTTTAGTGACGGTGATCCGGTGAAAGTTTGGATCTCGGACGACAAAAACAAGGTGCCTCTCAAGGTGAAAGCCGAAATTGCGGTAGGAGCTATCGAGATTGATATCAAAGAGATGAAGAACCTGCGTAACTAGTTTTCTCGCATTTCTTCTCTACGCATCGGCATGGCGTCAATAATCGAGTATAGTTCGTTACGCGTTACCACCGTATTGCTTCGCATCTTTTCCGAGCCGTCTTTTCCGATCAGAATAAACGTGAACGTACTCTCGTCCACCCGGTAGCGCTCCCGCAGTTTAGCCGCTCGCTCAATTCCTGCTGAGTCGATTTCAACCACCACCCGATCACCTATCACGCTGAAAATCAACAAGTCACGTTCGTCGAGACCGGGTTGGTCGGCGCGAAGCAGATCGTGCTGCTGCTGGTACACGTTATTCGTCTGAGAAGAAAAAAGCAGAACCAGACGGTTCTTCCATTGATATTCAGAGAGATCGGACATAGTTTGGGCTTGAACGCAGTGACAAGATAGCAACAACGAGAACGCAACAAATACGGGTTTCAACTGACTAAAATGAAACATTGGTATAAAATTGTAAATCAGAATAAAAGTTTACGTAAGCAGGTATAAAAAGAATAATATTTTGGCTAACTTGATGATTGATTATGTGCGAGAATCCATTAACCTTGATAAATTCAATTTGTTTCCACACTCAATTGACATATGTGGTTATTATTTTGTATATTTCTAACTAATGACTAAATTTTAGTACATTGATCATCTTCAAGAAATAATTTATATGGTAATGCTCAGCGATCTCGTGATTCCCTTGGATACGGACAGTAAACAGCAAAAGTACGCTCTGCTGCTTCGTCAAATCAGAAACGTAGTTTATAACGAAGAGGATTTAACGGCAAATTTAGCGAACGTAGCCGCCCTTTTGCACCACGGAATGGGGTTCTCCTGGACGGGCTTCTACCACGCCCGGGGCAATGAACTTGTTTTAGGTCCTTTTCAGGGCGCTGCCGCCGTATCCCGAATTGCGATGGATCAAGGGGTCTGCGGCACCGCATTCACCAAAGAATGTACCTTGGTGGTAGACGACATTGAGCAGTTCGCCGGTCACGTTCCGGTAACCGATGATGATCGGTCTGAAATAGTGGTCTGCGCCTACCGAAGGGGCGAAGTGGCCCTGCTGCTTAACATCAACAGCAACCGGATCAAAAACTTCAGCGAAGTAGACAAGCAAAATCTGGAAGAGGTGATGCATCTGCTGGAAGAAGTGCTGTAATCAATCACATCCATCATTTTGTTATTCATAGCCGTCCCCGGGGATGGCTTTTTTTGTGTAAGTTTGCCTACCGTCAATCTAACCCTACTGCAATGAAACTACTGGAAGGAAAAAACGTGCTCATCACCGGTGCCTCAAAAGGAATTGGAAAAGCTATTGCCCAAAGCTTTGCCGAGCACGGCGCCAACGTCGCGTTCACCTACTTGTCCAGCACCGAAAAGGCAAAGTCTCTTGAGCAAGAACTACTAACCCAGGGCGGGAAAGTCCGCAGCTACCAGTCAAACGCAGCTGAGTTTGCGGCGGCCGACCAGCTGATCAACGACGTGGTGCGCGATTTTGGGTCGCTCGATGTGCTGGTAAACAACGCAGGAATCACCCAAGACAACTTGCTTATGCGCATGAGCGAAGCTGCCTGGGACGAAGTGATTAATACCAACTTAAAATCGGTCTTCAACACAGTAAAAGCGGCTACCCGTTCGTTCCTCAAGCAACGGAGCGGTTCCATTATCAACATGACCTCGGTGGTGGGCCTCAAGGGCAACGCCGGGCAGGCTAACTACGCGGCCTCTAAGGCGGGTATCATTGGCTTCACCAAATCGGTGGCCCTGGAACTGGGGTCCCGGAGTGTGCGTTGCAACGCGATTGCCCCGGGGTTTATTGAAACCGAAATGACCGAAAAGTTAGACGAAGCAACCGTGGGTCAGTGGCGGGAAGCAATCCCCCTAAAGCGGGGCGGGCAACCGCAAGACGTGGCGCACTGCGCTTTGTTTCTGGCCTCTGACTTGTCAGCTTACATTACCGGACAGGTGATCCAGGTGGACGGAGGGATGCTTACCTAATCAGCGTTTATGCGAGGAACACAGTTGTTGTTTGAGAATTCTCCCGGGTGGATTGTGGTGGGCTTGCTGGTCGGCGCTCTCTACGGATTGCTGCTCTACACGCGCGGTAAGCAGTTTAAGCATCCTTCCTGGGGAAAGTCAATCAATTGCGCGCTACTGCTGCTGCGGGCCGGGCTCGTTTCGCTGCTGTGCTTTTTGGTGATCGGTCCGTTTATCAAGCAAATCAAGAATACCGTTGAACCACCCGTGGTAGTACTGGCTATCGACAATTCTTTATCGGTGGCAGCAGTAATGGATAGCACCCAGCTTGTTGCCCTGACGCAACGCATCGACAGCGTTACTGCGGCGCTTCGCGCTGCCGGATACACCACGGAAATACGTGATTTTGAGTCGCTTATCCCTTTAGACTCCCTAAGCTTCAACTATTCCAGCACTGATCTGGACGGAGCTTTGCAAACGATTGCTTCCGACTACGAGGGGCGCAACCTGGCTTCGGTGGTGTTGTTCTCCGATGGAATATACAACCAAGGAACCTCGCCGACGTATCAGCCGTATCGCTTCACAATCAACACCGTGGGGCTCGGCGACACCACTGCTCAGCAGGACGTGAGCATCAGCAACCTGTTCTACAATAAAGTCGCTTATCAGGGAAACAAGTTTCCGCTGGTGGCTGAGGTAACCAACGCTGGTTTTGCCGGAGAGAACTTAGTTGTCACCGTCCGACGAGGCAGCGAAGTACTAGGCACCCAAGAGGTGAACCCAGTCAAACAGCGCGAGGTAAATTCCGTTGAGTTTCTGCTGGAGGCCGACCGCGAGGGTGTGCAGCGCTACGTGGTGACAGTGGCGAGCCAAGCGGGCGAGTTCACTACGCAGAACAACGAAGCCCAGGCCTACGTGGAAGTGATTGAGGGGAAAGAAAACATCTTGCTGCTTGCCCAGTCGCCCCATCCGGACGTAAAAGCACTGCGACTGGCTATTGCGAGCAATCAGAACTACGAATTTACTTCGTTGGTCCTCAGCACCGACCAGATCGCCGAAGATAAGCTTAAAAAGACTAAGTTCGATCTGGTAATTTTGCACCAGTTACCCGGGAAGGGAGAGATACCGAAAGTAGTGCAGCCCTATCTGGAAGCGGCCGGTGCGCGGTGGTACATCGTAGGTAGTCAAACTGACTTGACCGCCCTTAGCGCCACTAATGATGCGCTTGAGATACAAGCAGGCAACCAAGATGATGAAGTGAGTGCTGCTTACAACAATGATTTTCGTGGTTTTCAACTTGGGAACGACCATCGGGCGACCATCGAAAAACTGATGCCCCTGCGCGTTCCCTTTGGAGACATCTCTCTAAAAAACGGAGCGGAACCCATCCTCAACCAACAGGTTGGAAAGGTGGAAACCAGCAAGCCCCTGCTGGCGGTGGCCGAAACGGACCGAGGAAAGTCGGCGGTGCTGCTGGCCGAGGGAATCTGGGAATGGCGGCAACAGGAATACGCCCGCACCGGAAACACCGACGCCACGGACGCCCTTTTGGGCAAGCTTATCCAGTACTTATCGGCCAAAGAAGACAAGGGACGGTTTAAGGTGTACCCTATCAAGAATGAGTTTCAGGACAACGAGTCCGTTGTTTTTGAGACTGAATTGTACGACGAACTGTACGAAGAGGTGTACGGTGTGCCCGTGAAGCTGGTTATCACCGCCGAAGACAGCGCCCGATTCAACTACAATTACACAACCAACCAAAACAACACCCGCTACCAGGTCAGTAATTTACCGGAGGGAGTGTATCAATACACTGCTCAGGTGACGATCAACGGTGCTACGCTGCCTAGCCGAGGCAGCTTCACGGTTCGTAGTCAGCAGATTGAGTTACTCAATCTCACGGCCAATCACACCATCCTGCGCGATTTGGCCCAGGAGAACGGTGGTGCTTACTTTGATACCGCCGACTTATCAAAGCTGTACGCTGCGGTGAGCAGTCAACCTCTTAAAGGAAAAATCTACACGAGTGAGTTGTTTTTGCCACTCATCAATCTCAAATGGTTGTTTTTCTTGTTGCTCGCGCTGGTAGCCGCTGAGTGGGGCATCCGCAAGTATATGGGAAGCTACTGAATCTCAAAGACTGAGAAGACGCACGGTCGAAATCAAACCGATTGGGTTGAGGTGGCAATCACCTTGTTATTGTTCAGAAGGATCGGGTTTAGGTTAATGCCGAAGCCATCAATTAGTAAGGCCACCGCCACGGACACGTTGAGATGTCGACTGTCGTGAACCCGGAGGTAGATTTTTCCATCGCTCATAAACGGCAGACCGGCACTTAACGACATAATCGCCATTTGCCTGCCCTTGGTGGTAAGAATACATTTGATACTGCTGTAGCGATGCACTTCCCAGCAACAGTTATCACTAGAGCACACCCAATAACCCGGCGAAGCCTTTCGAATAGTGATATCTGAAATTTGCGAACCGCTCATGAGGTAGGCAGGTATAAAAGGTTGGTCTTTTTTAAGTGAAAAGACTGTGCAACCGCGGAGATCTTTCACTCTCAAGCGCCCGAGAGTCAAACTCACCGGACGTTGTACGGTATAATAAGGCTCATCATCCACCCAAATGCGCTGTGAGGACCAAGGAAGGAGAGAACGAGCCTCGATGGTAACGCTATAGCCGGTTATTGAACTCATACCCTGTGTTTAGACCTCTAATGTACGAACTTCAGCGTCGTAAAACCACCGTAATAGGCAGTGACGCATACAATTATCATCGCACCGTCAATTTCTAACAAAGAAAGAAAAAGTTTTATTATCGAGCAAGAGGGGCACCCTGAAACCAGCTGAGCTCTGGTGAACGCGCTTGAAGCTGACGAATGAGAAGAACGGCGTAACTAGGAAGTGATGGTAATGGTGTTGTCAGGGCGCAGCTTAGAGAATAAACGATCACGCGTATCCACTTCCGCCACAACGGCCTCCGGGGCTACCTCGTAGGGCAAAAAGTAGCAGAGCGTCTGCTGAACCTCGCCACCCTTCATTTGCTTGACAATGACGGGTGGGTTGTCCAAGGGAAGCTCGTCCAGTTCGTCTAAAGAAATAAAGTTGCAAACGTCCTCTTCTTCTACCTTTTTAAACAGATAGACCGAGAGCGGCAACAGTAGCACAGCGATACCAATAATAGCTAACAACATAGTAGTGATTTTAAGCGAAATTACAAACTACCCCTATAAGCTTAACAATTTAGTAATGTAAATCAATACTTGATAGTGATAGTTCACTATTTATCAGCAAAATGTTTAAACCCCTCGAATGATTCTATTTATTCGAAGTTGGTTGTTATAGCAAGCGGACAATCTTCTGTTTTCCGAGAAACTTAGGAAACGAGAATCACACCGAATCCGTATCACGCTGCGTCTTTTCCTGATCAATAATCTTCTTCACCTTCTGTCGATCCGTGGAGGCGTCTACCATCAAGTGCCAACTTACCTCTCTGCCGTCTTCTACGGATTGGTAGGTGAGACCTTTCTCAGTGGTGATCACCTGGCAAATTCCCAAGTCGTAGCGTAACGACACCACGGTGTCTCCGGGCATCAAGGGGTGTTGGTCGAGGTCTTCTAGCACCGGGCCGCCGCTCGTTGGTTCAGCGCGACGCTGCTTGTCCAAAAAGCGTTTGAAAAAAGAAAACATACTATAGTGATTAAGAATGAACGGTTACTAGCTGAGATTCGCTTGTTGCAAGCGTTTATTCATTATATCATAATAATTTGAATCTTTCTCATAGCCGACAAAATGTCGTTTTCTTTGCAAAGCGGCCACTCCGGTGCTTCCGCTTCCGGCAAAAGGATCCAAAACTTTCTGTCCTTCAAAAGATACCAAATTCACCAAGTGCTCCATGAGCGCAACCGGTTTCAGGGTGGGGTGGTGATTAAACGCTTCTTTGTGCTGTCGCACCTTAGGAATCATAAAGAACTTATCGTACCCATCCTGTAGCGGGGCGGTTCGTAACTGGTTGGCACAAACCCGGCCCAGCGGGTGCGGATTGTGCCCCACCGGTGCCTCGTCGGCGGCCAGGGGAATGCGCGTTTCTTCCAGGTTCAGTGCGCCCGTTCCGTACTTCAGCACGTTCTGCACCACGGTGAGTCCGGCCGCCCGGGGCTTTTGCACCAGGATAATTGGCTCATAGGCGGGTTTGATGCCCAAACCGGCACCCTGATACCGCTTCGCCTGCAATGAGGTGGGTCGCAGCTTTCGCTTGGGATGCGCCACCCGATAGTCGCCAGAAGCGCGCTCTTGGGTACCCCCTTTGTGGTAGCCCTGCACGTACTGATACTCACCCACCACTTCGCTTTCGTAGCCTAGCTCCCGGTCTATGCCCAACGAAATATCCCGGCTCTTGGGCATACCGTTCAGATAAGCCCAAAAGATAACGTCCCGAATAGCGAAGCCCGAGTCCTCCAGGGCCACCATCAGGCGGTGCATCAGGCGCACCGAAGAAAATACCACTCCGTAGGACCCGGGCTTCATCACCCGTAGGCTATCTTGCCAGATTTGCGGATCAGGCAGGGCCTTGTCCCACGCGTGGTTTTGGTAGCCAATGCCATACGGCGGATCGGTTACCAGCGCTTCCACCGAATCGTCCACCAGCGTAGGGAGACCGTAGCAGGAAGTATTGTAAGTTGTGAAATGACTGTCTTTCAAGTGATTAGCAGCTTTTAGTTAAACCGATAGTTCGGCTAATATAAGCTACGTTACTAACTAGCGAAAGGTTTCGACTAAAAATATCATTCTTTCGACATACCGGCCACCCTCTCTACTGATTCACCGGCTCCGGCTGCGCTTGGCTGTTCACCCGGCGCTGCCCGCGCAACTGCACTGGCTTGGAGCGACCCTTGCGGAAACGCATGTTGAGCACTTCGACCAGCAGCGAGAAGCCCACGGCAAAGTAAATGTACCCCTTGGGCACCTCGTAGTGCAGCGCCTCCACGATCAGCATAAAGCCAATCAGAATTAAGAACGACAGGGCTAAGATTTGCAAGGTGGGATGATCGTTGATGAACCGGCTGATGGCCCCGGCAAACAGCATCATGATGCCAATGGAGATGATCACGGCAATGATCATGATAATGACTTTATCGGTCAGCCCCACGGCGGTGAGGATAGAATCAAACGAGAACACCATGTCCAGCAGCACAATCTGAACCAACGTAGCGGCCAGCGTAACCTTCTTGCCCGAGTCGGTTTCGGGGTGGTCTTCGCCCTCGATCTTGTGGTGAATCTCGGAGGTGCTCTTGGCCAGCAGAAACAAGCCTCCCGCCGCCAGAATCAGGTCGCGTCCGCTCACATTGTGGTTAAATACGGTGAACAGCGGCTCGGTGAAACCGATGATCCAGGTGATGCCCAGCAACAAGGCCACCCGGAAGATCATGGCCAGGGCTAGCCCGATGTTACGCGCCTTGGCCTGCTGGTTCTGGGGAAGTTTGTTGGAGACAATGGAGATAAAAATAATGTTATCAACTCCCAGCACGATCTCTAAAAAAGTAAGAGTCAGCAGGGCAATAAGTCCTTCGCCACTAAAAATTGTTTCCATAAGATTAAAGGTTCTAGGTTGAAAAAGTTCTAGCTTGACAGTTCTAAGTTGTGAATGTATTAAACATAGAACTCAGAACCTAGAACCTAGGGTGTACGACCAATTTCCCTTTGGGGGTAATTTTTTAAGTTAGGGCAGAAAACGATGGACTTCAAAGAACGAGCAAGTGAGTTACTGAATCGGCAAAGAAGTCGACGATTTCTCAGTTTCTGACTTCGTGAATATCCTTGTAATGTTGTTCAAAACCCGTCAACGGGAGCAAGTTGTCAGTTTCATAGGGGTAACCATAAACTTTTGGGACGCTGAAGGCTTCTTTGATAGGACGCCCGAACCGGAAGCTCGCGCCTGGGAGGGTGCGGTGGACAACCCAAATTGGGATCTTTGGAAAATAACAATATCTTGGGCGGGTAATCAGTAGCAATGACCAATACGCCTGAAACAGGAGACAAGCCGACAAACCACCGGTGGCCCATTCGGATTGATAAGAAGTTCTGGAACGCCGACAAGATTATCAGTCTGTCGGCCTTTGTGGTGAGTATCGCCACGCTGTTAGCCCTGATGTACCAGATTCGTTTGTCGGGTGAGCAGAACGAACTGGCCCAAAGGCAGCAACTGATACGAAAGCAGCAGTACGCCTCGGTGCTACCTTACCTGGAACTTCGCGTCGACACTAACAACGGGAACCGGCTGTTTGAGTTCATGCTGTACAACAATGGAGTCGGCCCGGCTTTTATTGAAGAAGTAAGGACGATATACGACGGGCAGGTCTATCCTGGTCCCCTTTCTTCATTTTACCGCGAAGTTATATTGCCAGACGATAAAGACACGATTAGTCTAGGCACAGACAATGTATACAAAGGGAACTTGATCCCCGCCGGAAGAGAAACGGCTATGCTGACCGCTTATGATTACAGTTCGACTCCTGCTGACCGAGACCGACTTATAACGTGGTTCGGACGCCCGACGGATGAGCCGGAACTGGCCCGGGTCGAGATTATCTACTCCTCCGTGTACGGCGAACGCTGGATCGTTAGAGGAATCAGTGCTATCCCGGAATCGCTACCCGCCGAGGTTGCTGAGTAGTTAGACACCGTACGACTGCGTTTTTATCCACTTATGGTTATAGGATCTTCTGGGCGACGGTCGCTACGACGCAATAGTCACTGCTTTCATCCATTGTCTTCCCTGTCATCCAGGCGGAACTTGTCGCAATGGAATTGTCACGGCGTGGATGAATAGTCCGGCGGGGGTGGAAAACAGAATAGTGTTGCCAATCTTTACACGACAGTCACGACAACCCCAGTAGTTTTTTGTACCAAGGGCGATTGATCTCATTACGTGTAATTACAACTAATTCCCAGGCAGCATCGGCTTTCTTCACGGCAGCATCCGCGCTACGGCGGGCTTCCACCACCAGTTTAGATATTTCTTTGGTGAGTTGCTTGGTCTCCCGAATGTCTTCGGCCAGTATCTTGATGATATCTTCCCATTCTTTGTCCATGAAGTTATAATTAAATTGAAGACACTATTGCTCTAATTTAGTGCTCTTTGGCGAATATGTGGCTATTTAAAATCCAATTTTCTTTGCATCGTTCGCCCGAAACTCTTTGCTGCGATAGTTAAAGATGTCGGCCAAGGTCATCTCATCTTCGGTAGGCTCAAGCTCCATGGATTTGAGTAGTTCGCTGGCTTTTTCGGCTGCTAATGGCTTAAATTCGTAATACGCGATCATTCGTCCCTTGCGCAGCAAGGCTTTGTCGATTTTCTCGATGCTGGTATTGAAAGTGCAAATGATCTTGATGTTCAGATAATCACTGAACAGCCCGTCCGTCAGTTGCAAAATAGTAGACACCACCGAGTTTTCGTTGGAGTACTCTCGGGTGGTAAGCACCTTCTCAGCGTCTTCAATTAACAGTATCGCGTTTCGGTTTTTGAGTAAAAAGGAAATGAAATCAGGGTTAAGGAGTTCATTAATGAATTCGTTCTGAAGAAAGATAAAAGATAAGGTATCAAACTTCGTGATTAGGTTTTTGATGTAAGAGGTCTTTCCCGTGCCCGGCGATCCGTGAAACAAGATTAGCCCCGCATTGTTCGAAGTCAAAGATTTCTCAATTAGCTCGTTCACCTGAACAAAATCATCGTTATACATCTTTGGAACATCAGATAGGAAGCTATTGGTCTTTACATCTTCTGTGTAAAATTCGCTATGCGATCTAGAGAGCACCTTAAAAACGGGCGTTCTACTGAGTCCAAATTTAGACCGCAATTTATGGTTGGTGTCAATAACCCAAGTTTCAATATCTGGATCAGAAATGTCATAAAGAAATTTCGCAATAAGCTCATCGTTCCCAAGCGAAAGCCAAAGCATAAGCTTCTTTGAACTGCTCTTTAAGAGGTATTGATACGGAAAGTCTTTAGAGAAATCGGCGTTGCTACTGTTTTCGGTGTTCCAATATTTGAGTACTACTTCAAGCTGTTGAGAACTAAGTTGGATAACTTCTATTATGGACTCCATATTAGCTTTAGTAGCTTCAAGAGGTGTTTCTAATAAAAGTCTGGACGGTAGGGTGTTATAGCAAATTGAGTAGTAAGCCTCTATCTCAGGAGAGTTGTATGACTTAAAGGCGTCAAGTAGGTTTGTCATTATATTAAAAAGTTAAAGAACTCGAACTTCTCGTTGAGTAATTCATAAGCGATCTTGTGGTCTTTTAGGCGGCGGATAAGGCGGTCAAAGTCTTCGCTAGATTGCAACTCCACGCCCACCAGGGCGGGGCCTTTCTCGCGGCTGGTTTTTTTGGTGTACTCGAAGTGGGTAATGTCATCGTCGGGGCCCAGCACGTCGGCCACGAACTCCTTGAGCGCTCCGGCCCGCTGGGGGAAGCGGATGATGAAGTAGTGCTTCAGTCCGCGGTAGAGCAGCGCCCGCTCCTTGATCTCTTCCATGCGGGTGATGTCGTTGTTGCCCCCGCTCACGATGCACACCACGTTCTTGCCTTTGATCTCCTCCCGAAACGAATCCAGCGCGGCCACGGCCAGCGCCCCGGCCGGTTCCACCACGATGGCGTCTTCGTTGTAGAGTTTGAGAATGGTATCACAGATTTTGCCCTCGGGCACGGTGATCACGTCCTGCCCCTCGAACACCTCCTGGCAGATGGCAAAGGTGAGGTCGCCGACGCGCTGCACCGCCGCCCCGTCCACGAACTTGTCGATGGTCTCTAACGTGATGTTTTCGCCCTGCTCCAGCGAGGTCTTCATGGCAGGAGCACCCTGGGGTTCTACCCCCACCAGCCGGGTGGCCGGACTCACCTGCCGAAAGTAACTGCCCACTCCGGCCGACAGCCCGCCGCCGCCAATGGGCATCAACAGGTAGTCGATGGGGTCGGTGGCTTCGTGGTGAATCTCCAGGCCTACGGTGGCCTGCCCCTCGATCACCTTGAGGTCATTGAAGGGAGGGATGAACTGGGCTCGCTGTTGTTCGCAGAACCGCTCGGCCTCAGCACTCGCATCGTCGAAGGTGTCGCCCACCAGCTTGATATCGACCCACGTTTTGCCAAACATGGTCACCTGCTTGATCTTCTGCTTGGGAGTGGGGATGGGCATAAAGATCGTGCCCTTCACGCGCAAGCGCTGGCAGGCGTAGGCCACCCCTTGCGCGTGGTTGCCCGCACTGGCGCACACCACTCCGTTGGCCAGTTCGGCCTCCGTGAGGCTCGACATTTTGTTGTGCGCTCCCCTGATTTTGTACGATCGCACCACCTGCAGGTCCTCCCGCTTCAGCCAGATGTTGGCCTGATACTGCTCCGACAGGTTGATGTTGTACATCAGCGGAGTGGAGGTGATGACCCCTCGCAGCCGCTGGGCAGCATTGAGGATGTCTTCTACCGGAATCATGGAGCTGGTCAGGGTTTTCATAGAGCGTAGTGATTGAATGGGGCAAATCATTCATTTCTTCATTCAATCATTCTTTTAATCCTCCTGCGGACGCAGCTTCCTTACCTGCTTGCCCGTCTGCCATAACTCCGACTGCTCGATTTCGCTGAGTTCCTCCTCGAGTTTTTTACGGTAATCAGATTTGCTATTGGCCTCGATGGTGATGCGGGCTTCATTGCCGCTGGCCACGCTTTCGTACAAGTCGCGGAACACCGGTTGGGTGGCTTCCTTGAACTTGCCCTTCCAGTCGAGTGCGCCGCGCTGGGCGGTGGTAGAGCAATTAGCGTACATCCAGTCCATGCCGTTCTCGCCCACCAGGCGAATTAGGCTTTGGGTGAGTTCTTCCACCGTTTCGTTGAAGGCTTCGCTGGGCGAATGACCCTTTTCGCGCAGCAGTTCGTACTGCGCTTCCATGATGCCCGCAATAGCCCCCATCAGCACTCCGCGCTCACCGGTCAGGTCGCTGTACACTTCTTTCTTGAAGTCGGTTTCAAACAGGTAACCCGACCCGATGCCAATGCCCAGAGCCAGGATGCGCTCTTCGGCCCGACCGGTGGCGTCTTGGTACACGGCATAGCTGGAGTTGATGCCCTTGCCCTGCTGAAACAGGCGGCGCACGCTGGTGCCCGATCCTTTGGGAGCCACCAGCATCACATCGATGTTATCTTTTGGGACAATGCTGGTCTGCTCATTGAATGTCACTCCGAAGCCGTGTGAGAACACCAGCGCTTTACCATCGGTGAGGTACTGCTGCATGGTAGGCCACACGGCGATTTGTCCCGCATCAGAGAGCAGGTTGACGATGATGGTGCCTTTGTCGCAGGCTTCCTCTACCGGAAACAGGGTTTCTCCTTCTTTCCAGCCGTCGTCTTGCGCTTTCTGGTAAGTTTTTGAGTCCTTACGCTGCCCCACGATCACGTTGAAGCCGTTGTCGCGCAGGTTAAGGCTCTGGGCTGGACCCTGCACGCCGTAGCCGATCACGGCAATGGTTTCGTCGCTCAGAATATCGCGGGCTTTAGATAGGGGAAATTCGTCGCGGGTGGTCACTTGTTCGTCTACGCCGCCAAAATTGATGGTTGCCATGATTGTGTTTGTGTTAGTTATAAAATGATTGAATGATTGAATGACGGAAGGATAGAACGGACTTTTATTCAATCATTCTACCCTTCAATCATTCACTAAGTGGGCATGTAAGGAGCCGGTCCTTTCAGCTCGTGAAACTCTTCGTCAGAATACCAGCCTTCGGGACCGAGGTTCTTAGCGTACTGGCTGAATCGGTACTGGTCTTTGACCACCGCAATGCGGCCCGACTTGACAAACTCCAGCACCCCGTGGGGTTGCAGCAGGTGCAGCATAGTGGTTAGGTCTTCTTCTTTGCCGGTCTTTTCGATCACGATATAATCTTCGTCCGAAAAAGCCACGGTGGCGCGGTGCCGGTGGGCGATCTCCATGATCTTCTCGCGCTCTGCGAAGCTGGTGGCCGCCACTTTGTAGTAGGCGATCTGCCCATAGTAGACCTCGTTGTCCTCGTTGTGGAATACCATCAGCACCCCAATGATCTTGCGAATCTGCTGGATAAGCTTCTGAATCCGATTATCTTCGTAGTCGATCACGATGGTGTAGCGCGAGATGCCGATGCGTTCGGTCTCCGAAACGGCCAGGCTCTCGATGTTGAT
This sequence comes from Cyclobacteriaceae bacterium, assembly GCA_965217305.1. Classification (GTDB taxonomy): domain Bacteria; phylum Bacteroidota; class Bacteroidia; order Cytophagales; family Cyclobacteriaceae; genus Tunicatimonas. Next base: position 727,238 of record CBDCHN010000010.1, on the reverse strand, counting down.
GCGTCGCCGGGAGAAAACAATCGTCAGGCGATTGAGCAGACCGAAATTGTTCTCGGTGAATACGATAATGGTGTAGCGTCGTTTCATAATCTGGATACTGAATACTGGATACTGGATACTAGGGGCTAGTTAATAGCTGCTAGTATCTAGTAACCAGCATCTAGCCGTATTGAAGATCACTCGAGCCGCATCTGACCCACTCCGAAGCCGGAGGGGATCATGGGGAAGACGTTGCTTTCTTTTTCTACCATCACTTCCAACAAGTAGGATCCCTTGGCGCTAACCAACGTATCGATAGAACTTTCCAGGTTGTCGGCGTGCGCGCAGCGGTGCCCCGCGATGCCAAAGCCCTTGGCAATGGTGATAAAGTCCGGGTTGGTCAGTTCCACAAACGAATAGCGGTTGTCAAAGAACATCTCCTGCCACTGCCGCACCATGCCCAGGTACTGGTTGTTGAGCACGATGATCTTGACGGCCATGCCGGTTTGGGCAATGGTGCCCAGCTCCTGGATGGTCATCTGGAAGCAGCCGTCGCCGATGATGGCCACCACCTCCCGCTCGGGGGCTCCCATCTTGGCGCCCAGCGCCGAGGGTAAAGCGTAGCCCATGGTGCCTAGTCCGCCCGAGGTGAGCCAGCTGTCGGTTTCCTGAAAACGCGAGTAACGCGCGGCCGCCATCTGGTGCTGCCCCACGTCGGCCACCACCACGGCCCGGCCGTCGGTGCGTTCGGACAAGCGACGCACCACTTCGCCCATCCGGATATTCTCACCGGTGGCGGTGAAGTCGTTCTTGATCACCTTGTCGTACTCTTGTTCAAAGAGCGTATCAAATTCAGCCCGCCACTCGGGGTGTTGCTTTTCGTCTACGTGCGGCAGCAGGGCGTCTAGGGCCTCGTTGGCGTCGGCGATGATGCCCACGGCCGGGATCACGTTCTTGCCAATTTCGGCGTGGTCAATGTCGATGTGCACCACCTTGGCTCGGCGGGCGTAGGTTTCCAGGTTGCCGGTGACCCGATCATCGAAGCGCATGCCTACCGCTACGATCACGTCGGCCTCGTTGGTCAGGATATTGGGAGCGTAGTTGCCGTGCATGCCCAGCATCCCCACGTACAATTCATGGTCGGTGGGGAAAGCCGACAGGCCCAGCAGGGTGCTGGCTACGGGGATGCCCGTTTTTTCCACAAACCGGAGGGCCGCTTCCTGCGCTTTGGAGAGCAAGATGCCGTGTCCGACGAACATAAACGGCTTTTTGGCTTCGTTGATGAGCTTGGCGGCGTTCACAATGTCCTGCTCGCGGGGCTTGGCGGCGGGTTTGTACCCTTTGATTTGCTTGCGCTTTTCGTAGCGAAAGGGTTCATTCATCTCGGCAAACTGTGCGTCTTTGGTGATGTCAATGAGCACCGGCCCGGGTCGGCCCGAACGAGCAATGTAAAATGCTTTGGCGATGATGTAGGGGATTTCGTCGGCGTCGGCAATCTGGTAGCACCACTTGGTGATGGGCATGGCCAGGCTCATCACGTCGGTCTCCTGAAAGGCATCGGTGCCCAGAAACGCCTTGGGTACTTGCCCAGTGATACAGACAATCGGTACTGAGTCGAGCATCGCGTCGGCGATGCCGGTGATTAGATTGGTGGCGCCCGGCCCCGAGGTGGCAAAGCACACGCCGGGTTTTCCGGCCATGTGGGCGTAGCCCTCAGCGGCGTGGGTGGCGCCTTGCTCGTGGCGTACCAGCACGTGGTTGAGCTCGTGGCGGTGGTGGTAGAGCGCGTCGTAGATCGGCATGATGGCCCCGCCGGGGTAGCCGAAGATCGTATCTACGCCTTCCTCAATGAGCGACAAGATCAGCGCCTCCGATCCGTTGACGGTTTTGTCGGTTTCTTTTATGAGCACGTTCTCATCTTCGTGCTTGTGGTGCACGGGATGTTCGTACAGGATTTTGCTGGGTTGTTTTACTTCGGTGACGATGGGCATGTTTTTGTCAATTTTATGATCTTTGTATTCGTTTCGTATAGGGCACGTGATTCATCACGTGCCTACAGGGTATCGGTATCGGTGACGCATCCTTCGGAGGCGGGTGACACGCTTTGCAGATATTTGAACAACACCCCGCGCGTCACCTTAGGTTCAGGTTTTTGCCACTGCTTGCGCCGCAGCGATATGGTCTCGACGTCTAGCTCAACGTCGATGGTATTGTTTTCGGTGTCGATGGTGATCGTATCACCGTCCTGCACCAGGGCAATCATTCCCCCCTCGTAGGCCTCCGGAGAAATATGGCCCACCACGAAACCGTGGGTGCCGCCAGAAAACCGTCCGTCGGTGATCAGGGCAACTTTATCGCCCAAACCCGCTCCCATAATGGCGGAGGTGGGCTTGAGCATCTCCCGCATGCCGGGTCCGCCCTTGGGACCTTCGTAGCGAATCACAATCACATCGCCCGGCACGATTTCCTGGTTGGTGATGGCGGCGTTCGCATCGTTTTCGCTATCAAACACCCGGGCTATTCCCTTGAAGACGAGCCCTTCTTTGCCGGTCACCTTGGCCACCGCTCCGTGCTCGGCCAGGTTGCCGTACAAGATCTGCAGGTGCCCGCTCGACTTAAGCGGATTGCTCATACCGTGAATAATGGTTTGATCCTCGGGTAGTTCGGGCACTTCAACCAAATTTTCAGCCACGGTTTTGCCGGTCACCGTCAGGCAGTCACCGTGCAGAAAACCTTCTTGGAGCAGGCGTTTCATCACCGCGGGGATGCCGCCCACGTTGTGCAAGTCTTCCATCAAGTGTTTGCCGCTGGGCTTTAGGTCGGCAATATAGGGGGTTTTGTCACTGATACGCTGAAAGTCTTCCAGCGTGAGGGGAATGTCCGCCGCCCGCGCCATCGCCAGCAGGTGCAGCACGGCGTTGGTAGAACCACCCAGGGCCATCACCAGCGTGATGGCATTCTCAAAAGCGGCCTTGGTCATGATGTCGCGCGGCTTGATATCGCGCTCCAGCAACTGGTAGATCGCCGTACCCACGCGTTCTAGCTCGGCCTGCTTAGCATCGCTGGTGGCCGGATTGCTCGAGCTGTAGGGCAGGCTCATGCCCATCGCTTCTATGGCCGATGCCATGGTATTGGCGGTGTACATACCTCCGCAGGCTCCGGCGGTGGGGCAGGCATTTCGGATTACCTCTTTGAAGTCTTCGGGGGTGATATCTTTCGTGATCTTCTTGCCGTAGGCCTCGAAGGCCGATACAATATCCAAGTCCTGTCCATTGTGGTGTCCGGGACTGATGGTGCCCCCGTATACCAGCAGGGCGGGGCGGTTGAGTCGGCCAATGGCCATCATGGCACCCGGCATGTTCTTGTCGCAGCCCACCACGGCCACCACCGCGTCGTACCACTGCGCCTGCACCACCGTCTCGATGGAGTCGGCGATGATATCGCGCGAGGGCAGCGAGTACGACATGCCCGAGGTGCCCATTGACATGCCGTCGCTCACCCCGATAGTATGAAAGATCAGCCCCACCAAACCGTTCATCTGCACCGACGCCTTGGCCGTACGGGCAAAACCGTTGAGGTGCATATTGCAGGTGTTGCCCTCGTATCCGGTGCTCACAATGCCCACCTGCGCTTTGGCGAAGTCCTCATCCTTGAGACCCACCCCGTAGAGCATCGCCTGGGCGGCGGGCAGCGACTCGTCTTGGGTGATGGTGGCACTGTATTTATTTAGCGGTTTCATATAGGTCGGTTGAACAAAAAAAGCCCTTCTCAGGGGGAGAAGAGCCTTCAGTTTACGCAATACGATGCTGGCTCACCCCCGGGTAGGAATAGGAATCACCACCAAAATGACGGTAAGGGTTAACACAGCTACAAATTGCATCATAATATTTTGTGGAATAGGCGTCAAACATACGAATAAATTGAGCAGGTTGCAAGAGGGAGACGACTTTCTGAGGGGCCAGATGTTAAATAGTGGATATTAGATGATTTTCTCCATAGCCAATATCTAACATCCAATGACCAATATCTTTTATGCTGTCACTTGCTTGCTCGACCACACTAATGTAGCAATCTTATCACCTACTTCGTCGGTGGTGCGGGGGTGATCCGGGTCGATGTCTTCGGTCACGTAGTTCTCTTGCAGTGACTGGTCTACTGCGGCTTTGATGGCAGTGCTCTCTTCGGTCATATCGAAAGCGTAGTCAAGTAACATAGCCGCCGACAGGATGGCTCCCACCGGGTTGGCCCGGTTCTGTCCGGCCACTTCCGGATACGATCCGTGAATGGGTTCGAAGAGCTTCACCTTCTCACCAATGGAGGCCGAGGGTAGCATGCCGAGCGAACCGGTGATCACCGAGGCGGCATCGGTCAGAATGTCGCCGAACATATTTTCGGTAAGCACCACGTCGAACACTGACGGGTTTTGAATCAGCTTCATGGCGGCGTTGTCGACAAACATAAAGTTGAGTTTGATCTCGGGGTGCTTCTTGCTGTACTCCTGCACCGTCTCGCGCCACAGCCGGGAGGTGGCCAGCACGTTGGCCTTATCGACCAGCGTCACCACCTTGCGCCGCTTCGCTGCCGCGGCAAAAGCCTGCTCGGTGATGCACTCGATTTCTTTTTTGGAGTAGACGCAGGTGTCGAAGGCCACGGTGCCCGCTTCGTTGCGTCCGCGGGGTTCGCCGAAGTAGATGCCCCCGGTGAGTTCGCGGAACACTACAAAGTCCACGTTAGCAATAATGTGTTCTTTGAGCGGCGAGATGTGGCTGATGGAAGGGTAGCTCTTCACGGGCCGCACGTTGGCGTACAAGCCGAGCTTTTTGCGCATGGCCAACAGCCCTTGCTCAGGGCGCACCTTGGCGTGCGGGTCGTTGTCGTACTTCGGATCACCAATGGCGCCGAAGAGCACCGCATCCGATTCCAAACAAAGCGTTTCGGTTTCGGGCGGAAAGGGGTTACCGGTTTGGTCAATGGCGGCTGCGCCGATCAGGCCCGGCTCGAACTCAAACTGATGGTCGTAGGCGCGGCCCACGGCGCGCAACACCTTCAGGGCTTGCTTGGTCACTTCGGGGCCGATGCCATCACCGGCCAGTACGGCTATTTTTTTATGCATAATTACGGAGAATATTCTTAATTTTCACTGAGATGATACCGCGCCTGCTGCTCGAAGGCCTCGATGGCTTCGCGCTGGCTAAGTAAGTAATCAATGTCGTCGTAGCCGTTTTCTAGGCAGTATTTCTTGTACGTATTGATATCGAAGGATTCTCCTTCCTGGGTGTCTACGAATTGAATGCGTTGCTCGGACAAGTTTATACGAAGTTTCACGCCCGGATCTTGTTCGTAGCGAGCGAATATTTGTTGCAGAAACGCATCACTCACCTGCACCGGTAGCAAGCCATTGTTCAGGGCGTTGTTCTTAAAAATATCGGCGAAAAAGCTCGAGACCACCGCCCGAAAGCCGTAGTCGTAGATGGCCCAGGCGGCGTGCTCGCGGCTCGAACCACTGCCAAAGTTCTTTCCGGCCACCAAGATGGTGCCCTGCACCGCGGGGTCGTTGAGCACAAAGTCGGGCTTGGGCTGACTCAGTTCATCGTAGCGCCAGTCGCGAAACAGGTTGTCGCCGAAGCCTTCGCGGGTGGTCGCCTTCAGAAAGCGCGCCGGGATGATCTGGTCGGTGTCTACGTTCTGCGCCGGTAGTGGCACGATGGGGGAGGTGAGGGTAGTGAATTTTTGCATTTTGTCCTGTTGAGACGCGATTAATCGCGTCTGTACGGTTTTTTGTTTAAAAAATTATTGGCTAATTATCATCCCTTCTCGAGCGTCGCTAATATACCCGTTCAGTGCGGTTGCCGCCGCCGTGAGCGGACTCACCAACAGCGTGCGCGCTCCCGGACCCTGTCGTCCCTCAAAGTTACGATTGGACGTAGAGACGCAGTACGCTCCCTTGGGTACCTTATCTTCATTCATGCCCAGGCAGGCCGAGCAACCGGGCTGCCGCAGCTCGAAGCCCGCCGCCCGCAGCACTTCGTCCAGCCCCTCTTCCCGCGCTTGCGCTTCCACCTGCCGGGAGCCGGGCACGATCATGGCGTTCACGTGCTCGGCTTTGCGCCGTCCGGCCACCAACTGGGCCACCTGCCGCAGGTCTTCGATGCGGGCGTTGGTGCAACTGCCGATGAATACGTAGTCTATCTTTTTGCCCAGCAAGGACTGTCCGGACTCCAGATCCATGTACTGTAGTGACTTTTCAAAGGATTCGCGGTCCTGGGCGGGAATATCTTTTGGCGAGGGCACGTGCCCGTCAATTTTGATGCCCATGCCCGGGTTGGTGCCATAGGTGATCATGGGCGCAATATCGTCGGCATCGTAGGTGAGCACTTTGTCGTAGGTAGCGCCGGAGTCGCTGGGCAGCGTTTTCCAGTAGGCGACCAGTTCGTCAAAAGCCTTCCCCTGCGGAGCAAATTCTCTTCCCCGGATGTAGTCAAAGGTGGTTTCATCGGGAGCGATCAGTCCACCGCGGGCACCCATCTCAATGCTCATGTTGCAGATGGTCATCCGGGCTTCCATCGACAGGTGACGAATGGTGGACCCGGCGTACTCCACGAAGTAGCCCGTGCCCCCACTGGCCGAAATCTGAGCGATGATGTACAGGATAATATCCTTGGCCGTGACGCCCGGATTCAGTTCGCCGTTGATCTCGATCTTCATCTTCTTCGGACGCGGCTGGAGCACGCACTGCGTGGCGAGCACCTGCTCCACCTCGCTGGTGCCAATGCCGAAGGCGATGCTGCCGAACGCTCCGTGGGTGGAGGTGTGGCTGTCGCCGCACACGATGGTCATGCCCGGCAGGGTGATGCCCAGTTCGGGCCCGATCACGTGCACGATGCCCTGGAAAGGATGGCCCAATCCGTACAATTCCACGCCGTGGGTAGCGCAGTTTTCGGTAAGTTTGTTCACCTGCGTGCGCGACAGGGCCTCCTGAATAGGCAGGTGCTGGTTCTGGGTGGGCACGTTGTGATCGGCCGTGGCGATGGTCTGCCGGGTGCGGAACACCGGGATACCCCGGCGGTCGAGTCCGGCGAAGGCCTGCGGACTGGTGACCTCGTGGATGAAGTGCCGGTCGATGTAGAGCACGTCGGGTCCGTCCGGGATGCTGGTGACCACGTGGGCGTCCCAGATTTTATCGAAGAGGGTTTTTGGGGTCATATGATGGCGGATAGAGACGCGATTAATCGCGTCTTTACGGAATTTACGATACGGTGGTGATGAGATCTATGAGCGCTTCGTCGGTGACGTGTTTTTCGCGGTCGGCGAGTTCCAGGAAGCGGTGGTATAGGTCGTCTACGTCTTCTTTGTTCACCTCGTGGCCCAGGCTGCGCAGCTTGTACAGCAGGGCGTGGCGGCCGCTGCGCGCGGTGAGCACAATGGCCGAGCCGTCGGCGCCCACCGACTTGGGGTCCATGATCTCGAAGTTCTCGCGGTGCTTGATGATACCGTCCTGGTGGATGCCCGACGAGTGCGCGAAGGCGTTGGCCCCCACAATGGCCTTGTTGGGCTGCACCGGAATGCGCATCGTCTCGGAGATCATGCGGCTGGTTTTGATGATTTCAGGCGTGTTAATGTTGGTGCGGAAACGATCTTTGTAGCGCATATTGAGGATCATAACTACTTCTTCCAGCGAACAGTTACCCGCGCGTTCGCCCACTCCGTTCAGCGTGCACTCGATCTGACGCGCCCCGTTCACCACCCCGGCAATGGCGTTGGCGGTGGCCAAGCCCAGGTCGTTGTGGGTGTGCATGCTCATCACCACCTTGTCTTTGAAAGCCGGAATGGCCTCCACGATGCGGCGCATCCAGGCGCCCCACTCCTCGGGCACGGCGTAGCCCACCGTGTCGGGGAAGTTGATGGTGGTGGCTCCCGCATCGATGGCCACCTGCGTGAACTTAATCATGTAGTCCAAGTCGGCGCGGGAAGCATCCATCGGGGAGAACTCCACGTCGTCGCAGTAGCTTTTGGCCTTGCGCACGGCGCGCTCCACCATCGTGAGCACTTCCTCCCGCGTCTTGCGCATCTGATACTCAATATGAATGTCGGAGACCGAAATAAAGGTGTGGATGCGCGGCTTGGCGGCTCCTTCCACCGCGCGCGCGGCGGTTTCAATATCGAGGTCCAGGCCGCGGGCCAGCGCACACACCGTCGGTTTGGTGAGCGTGTCGGCCACCAGCTTCACGGCCTTGAAGTCTTCGGGAGAGGAGATCGGGAAACCGGCCTCGATGATATCCACCCCCAGGGTTTCGAGCTGGCGGGCAATGGTGAGCTTCTCAGCGGTGTTGAGCTTGGCACCCGGCACTTGTTCGCCGTCGCGCAGGGTGGTGTCAAAGATATAAACCTGATCGGGCATTGGTAGCAGGTGTTTGTTCTAGGATGAAGGAGGCAACTTAGACGAATACTTTGGGCATGTCAACTCTAATTTGCTTTAATTTACGGTGCTTAACCCCGCGGTATACTGCATAGTTCCGTCCGAATCCTTATTTTCTCCCAAAATAACTACGATGCCTAAGCCCAGTTCCGACTTGCTGTTTCAGTTGATAAAGTCGTTGAGCAAGAGCGAGAAACGCTATTTGACCTTCGCCTGGGAGTCCGCGCGCCCCGCTCCCACCAAGATGATGACCCTCTTCGGGGCGCTGGACCGGCAGACGGTTTCGGACGAAGCAGCTATCCTGCGGCAAGAGCCCAGCCTGGCGGGGCAGCAGCTTTCTAATCTGAAGGCCCATCTGTACGATAAGATCTTGCAGGGCCTGCGGCAGTTCCATACCCGGCACGACCGCGATATTCAGACGCGCGAAGCGATCAACCAGGCCCAACTGCTGCTCAACCGCGGACTCTACCCGCACGGCAGCAAACTCTTGCGCAAGGCCAAACGGATGGCTGAGCAGAACGATAATTTGGAATTACTGCTAGAAGTGCTCAAGCTTGAGAAGCGCGTCATCGCCCAGGGCATCGGCGGCGAGAATCCCGAGGCGGTGAACACCATCATCCGGCAGGTGCAAGAGGTGAACACCAAGATCAACAACATCAACCTGCTGTCAAACATCCAGGTGCGCCTCAACAACTGGTATGCCCACACCGGCTCGGTGCGCAAGCCCCGTCATCGGGAAGAAGTTAAGCAGTACCTGCACGAAAACCTACCAATTTTCAACGAAGAAACGCTGTCGTTCCAGGAAAAGCTGAGTCTGTACGACGTGTACGTGACCTACTACCAGTTCTTACGCGACTTCGCCCAGGCCCACACCTACGCCCACCAGTGGGTAGGGTTGTTCGACCGGCATCCGGAGCGCATCACCCGCTGGCCGCTCACCTACGTGCGCAGCCTGCATAAGCTGCTCATCACCCAAAACAAACTCGGGCGCTACCCCGACTACCTGGCCACCACCGAGCGCCTGCGGGCCGTGCCCACCCTGCTGGGCATTGGCATGAACGAAAACCTGCGCGCCTTGCTCTTTAAGTATACGACTATCCACCGCATCAACGGGCACTTCCTTACAGGAGATTTCACCGGAGGGGTTTCGCTGGTGCGCACCTTGGAGCAGGACTTAGCCCCCTGGGTGGATAAGTTGGGCAAGCACGCCACCATTATCTTTTACTACAAGATTGCCTGCATGTACTTCGGGGCCAGCGAGCACCGGGCGGCCCTGCACTGGTTGCAGCGCATCATCAACGAGCACCCGGCCGACCTGCGCGAAGACATCCACTGCTTCGCCCGCATCCTGAACCTGATCAGCCACTACGAACTGGGCAACACTGACGTGATCGACTACTACATCAAGTCTACGTACCGGTTTCTGCTGCTCAAAGACGACCTGGGAGAGTATCAGAAGTATATCCTGGTGTTTCTAAAAAACCTGCATCGCAACCCCACCGAGGCCGAACTTATTGACGACTTTCGGCAGTTGCGCCAGCAGTTGCTCACGCTCATCGACCGCCCTTACGAGAACCGGGCGTTTACCTACTTTGACATTATCTCGTGGCTAGAGAGTAAGATTCGGGGGTGCACGGTGGAGGAAGTGATTCGGGAGAAAGTGAGATTGAATGAAGAAATGAGGGATTGAAGGATTGAATGGTTGGAGGGGATAGGCAGTTGTTGTGCTTTCCAACGTTATTGGTTCTTAAAGTGTCTGAGAGTAAGGATCATTTAAAGTAGAGCAATATGAAGAGACTTTGGTTTTGGTTGGCCCTGTTGCTGATTGGTCTGTCTTCGTGCGAAGAAGAACCGGAATTAGCCAAGGGTGATTACCTGATTTTTGGTCACTTCTACGGAATGTGCCGCGGCGAAGGCTGCGTGGCGACATTTAAACTGGAAAGTAATCGTTTGCTGGAGGACACGACGCAGCAGTTGGGGGATTACTATAACTTTGAAAGCGGTTACCAAGTGTTGGATCAGGTCTATTACGAACAAGCGAAAAAACTGCTGACTGCTTTTCCCCATCAGCTTTTCGCTGAACATCGGCGGCCATCAATCGGTACGGTGGGCAGTGATCATCAGTTGATCGGCCTACCCAAGATAGGGACCGTTGAATCTAGCGCAACCTTTGGCTGTCCCGACTGCGCCGATCAGGGTGGTTTGTACATTGAGTACCGCCAGGGTTTTGCGCACGGAGTATGGGTCATTGATCAATATCAAACCAACGTGCCCCCCTATCTGCATGAATTTATGGACCAGGTGAACGGAACAATCCGATCAATCAATGGCTGGTAGGTGAAGGGTCAACAAAAGGGTAAAGCGTCCTTCCCCACCCCTGTTATCAAGGAAAAACATCCGGACACTCGGAAGCCTAATGCTTATATCCTGATGCCTAGAATATGCGTATAAAGAAGCAAAACAACAGCGCGCTTACATTTTCACCAACCATCAACTCATTCACTATGGAGCCTGCCACTAAAAATTATTTATCCTTGACTGACTACAATCAGCTAGAAGAAGAAACGAACACTCGCTACGAATACCACGATGGCGAAGTGTTTGCTATGGCCGGGGGCGATCCCAAGCATAGTGCTATTGCTGGCAACCTTAGTCGCCTGATCGGAAATGGGCTGGTATCCAAAGATTGTACCCTGTTTACCAGTGATCTAAAATACCACATCCCCTCGATCAACCGTTCGCTCTACCCGGATGTGTCGGTGGTGTGCGGCCCCCCGGTTCGGTCGGAGAAAGATACGCGGGCGCTCACCAATCCTATCCTCCTCATCGAGGTGTTGTCTGATAGTACCGAAGCCTACGACCGCGGCAAGAAGTTTCATTACTACAGCGAGCTGCCTTCGTTGCAGGAGTACGTGCTGGTAGAGCAGCACGCCTGGAGGGTGGAAACCCGCTACCGCAGTAGCCCGGATGAACGTTGGGTACTGGATTGGTTTAGTGGCGAAACGGCGGAGGTGACCCTGCGGTCGTTGGGCATCTCACTGACGATGGCTGATATTTATCGCCGCACCGAGGGACTTTGATACTTCAGGAGGATGAACCGGGTAGATTAACGTGTTTAACTGATTATCAGGGTGACCGCTATTTCACCGGAGAGTCCGTAGAAAGGGACGGCAGGGAGGCGTGATACCAAAGAGAATGGAAACTAAGAAACTATACGTCATCGCGGGGTGTAACGGGGCCGGAAAGACCACCGCTTCGTATACGCTCTTGCCCGAAATACTCGATTGCAAAGAGTTTGTCAACGCCGATGAAATTGCCAGAGGGCTGTCTCCATTTCAAGCAGACAAAGTCAGTGTGCAGGCGGGCAGATTGATGTTGATGCGAATCAAATCACTACTTCCCGCGGGCGTGAATTTTGCCTTTGAGACCACCCTGGCTACCAAAAGTTACACGAGCACCATTGCCGTTGCCCAACGGGTCGGATACCAGGTTACCTTGTTATTCTTCTGGCTAAATTCGCCGAAGCTGGCGGAACGCCGGGTTCAAGATCGCGTAGCGAGCGGGGGACACGCGATTCCGGTAGACGTCATTCACCGAAGATACGAGCGGGGCTTAAGTAACTTCTTTCAGTTATATTTGCCTATTGTTAACAAATGGATGTTTATCAACAATTCAGGAACAGACTATGCGGTCCTTGCAAAAGGAACATTAAGGAATAAAATAATTATCGACCAGCCACTTTGGAATCGAATAAAACAGCAATACAATGACCACGAATAACCATTTTGACGAAGAAGAGGATAAGATTATAAAGGGCCTGGAAGAAGCTTACCGAAGGCTTATCATCCAGAAACGGCAAACCAACCGCCCGATGGTGGTGGTGCTCGACGGCAAGATCACCGAAGTTGATCCGCACGAGATGCCCTCCACCACGGTGTATAAGCGCCAGGCAGAAGAGGATTCCCGTAAGGAGGATTACTAAACATACAACTACTTTTCCGCGCTCAAATCATGTTTCTTCCAGTAGCGCATCAGCCCGGCCACACTCATCCACGAGGGGTTGGCCGCTTCGTACTGCTCGATCTGCGCTTCGGAAGCGCCCTGCGCCCGCAGTTGGTTGGCTACATACTCCGTGAACTGCGGCACGGTTTCTTCGGCCGACTGTCCCGCTTTCATCTTGGCCCGCACCCAGTCGGCCCAGTTGACGAGCTGCTTGCCCAGCCGGTCCCAGTGGTCGGCCGGATGATCCACCCGGCCAAAGTGCGTCAGGTAGAGGGCTTCGGCTCGCAGCGCTTGCAATAGTGCAATAGATGCTTGCCAGTCTTCCACGTGGATGTCAGGCGGCGGGCAGGGCGGCTCCACCAATCCGCCGCTAATGCGTACGCCGCCCACGTCGCCCGTAAAGATTACATCACCCAGTCGGTAAGCGATATGGTGGGTGGCGTGGCCCGGCGTGTGGTAGGCGGTGAGGGTGGTGTCGCCAAAGACAAGGATTTCTTCGTGGGCCACCTCGCGCAACTGCGCTGGGGGAACGGGCCGCATCTCGCCCCACAGCCGGTCCATGCCGTCACCGTAGATGCGCTGGGCCGAGTTCCATAGCTTCTCCGGATGCGCCAGGTGCGGAGCCCCCACCGGATGCACGCAGATGGTCGCTCCTTGTTCGGCAAAGGCCCAGGCGGCCCCGGCATGGTCGAAGTGAATGTGGGTGAGCAGCACGTGCCGGACGTCGGTCGACTCGAAGCCCACGCGCCGGATTTCCCGTTGCAGGCGCTCGTAGGTGGAGTAGGGTCCACTCTCTACCAACACCGGACCGTCGGAGGTTCCTATGAGGTAAGCCGCAATGGCCTGGGGGATGCCGAGGAAGTTAAGGTCGAGGATATGGATCATGAGGTAATTGAATGAATTGGTGCGTATCGTGCTGTTACTAGTGGGCGTTTGCCATGCATTGCTGACGTGACTGTCAACCAAATGACTCTTTGCCTTTAAAGGTAAGTGGGTATGCGCCGCGACGCGTAAGAACCAGGTGCGTTGCCAGAAAGTAACGAAGGTGTTGCGACCCAAAGGCCAACTTGTTGGTAAAAGGTACGTGATTGGGCAGATTGCAATGGCGCTCGGCACTGCCTAAAAATAGCAAGGAATTGGCGAAAAGTGCGCGTCAGGAGGTTTTTTCGATTTCATCAGAAGGAAAAGATCAAAACATTAGGACGTTTCGATCAAAACATCGGACGTTTTGAGCAAAACAACGAGACGTTTTTGATTGACAAACTCATGTTTTCTGGCCCTATAGGCACAAAAAAAGCTCCGACGGGGCCGGAGCTTAAGAGATAGATTTCTTTTGGGTAAGATAATTCAAGGGGTGGTAACAAACCGATGCAATTGATGGGGCTTCCAACTTGGGGACCGATGGGTAAGGAAAAGTCCAGCAGTGGGTAAAGTGGGTACGCGCCGCGGCGCGTACCCACTTTACTGATTATCTTTTCGTAGTTTCTTCAATTCTTCCTCAAGCTTCATCATCTCGATGCGGTGCTTTTCACTATCCCTTTTGTACTTTTTAGTATCCATCACAATCTGCCAAATCGCAGCAAAGGCCACCACAATACTAGCCACCAACCCGCCAATCAGACTAATCTCCTGCAATCCTAACCAAGCCAGCACCAGTAAGATCAGACCACTATCTCTGTCCAATAGCCTATATACTACCTTTTCCATCTCGTTTGTTTTGTACTTATTGTGAATAACGAAGTTACGCTATTTTTGGTTGAGGGGAAAGGAGGCAGAAAACCACCAAGAAACTGGCGTAGGACTTATAGTCCTGTGTCTGATTTACTTAGGGTTTCTAACCTACTAGGCGGACAGAGTCCGCGTGTACAGCCCGCACAGATTCGGAAAATCTGCGCGAGATACTTCTTAGAATAACTTCTATCCTACAAACCCGCTACTTCCTCTTTTGGCGTTACCGACTTCTCATTATCATCCGGCACCCGATCAATCAACAAGGCGTTGGGATCAATGGCGGCCTTGGCGGGCCGGTGATCCACCACCACCGAGAAGGTGTTTTCTCGTTGGGTGATCTTCCGTCGGTCTACGTAGATGAGCGAGTCTTCGCCCTGCTGGTCTTCGGCGTAGACGCCAATGTCAATCCAGTCGTTCACCGGCACTTCGCTTTCGGCTCCCAGCGAGTCGGCGTAGAACTTCTCAGACACGGTGGTGAAATTCACTTGGTATTGATCATCGCCTAGTGGTTTATAAGTTGCTTCCTCCGTGCGGTTGCTGTAGAGGGTGATGTTCTCAAACAAGTCGGTAACAAATCCTTGCAACGAATCGGGCGTCACGGCCCGTAAGTGCGTGAGCAGGTCGCGCGAGGTAGTGTAGGGCGGTTCCTGGTAGGCGACTGCTTGGGCGTATTCGTGCAGCGCCCGGTTCACCTTCTTCTCCCCGATGTAATCTTGCAGGGCATACATCACGTTGCCGCCTTTCTGGTAGTGAATGTATCCCATGTTTTCTACCAGCCAGAGCGGTACTTCCTTCAGTTCTTCGGCCCCACGCGAGCGCAGGTAGTTGTCTACCTCGTAGCGCCGGTGTTCGTTCGCGCTTTTTTCGCTTTTACGCTGCTTCATCACCATCAACGATGCGTACTCGGCCATCGTCTCGGATAGCATTGTAGCCCCTTGTACGTCGGCACCGATCACCTGGTGCGCCCACCACTGGTGCGCCATCTCGTGGGATACGGTAGCCATTACTACGTCTTTGCTGTCGTCGTCTTCTAAGTTCTCAATAAACCCAAAGCTCTCCGCGTAGGGCATGGTGCCCGGAAACGCCTGCGCAAAGGTTCTGTAGCGAGGAAACTCGATGATGCGGGCGTAAGCATGAGGATACGGACTAAACTCTTTACTGTAGTAGGCCAGCGAAGCCTTCACCGCTTCGGCCATGCGTTCTACGTTATAGTCATGCGTCGGGTGGTAGTAAATCTCTACGTCTACGTCGTTCCACTTGCCGCGCAGCACGGCGTAGCGGGCCGAGATAAAAGCGCCGTAGTGAACCACCGACTTATCCAACCGATAGTGGAAGTAGCGCTTGCCGTCGGCTTCCCACTCTTTCACCAACGAACCCGGGGCCACGGCCACCTGGTCAGTTGCGGTGCTGATGGTGGTTTCCATGGTGATCCAGTCGGCATCATTGGCGATGTAATTGTTGCGGTAGGCCGTGGTATCGTCGATAGATGCCATGCGATCGCGCGGGGGCAGGTCGTGATCCTGCCGGTCGTCACGGTCGCTGAGTTCAGCGTCTTTGTTGTAACCCAGCGTTGGCATAAAGTAGTGGGTGTTAAAAAAGGTGCCGTTCTGGGTGATCTGCTCCAGGCTTACCTCGTTCTCGAATCCTCGCGGCTCGTAAGCACTGTGCACCACCATGGTGAGCGAATCGCCGGGGGCCAGGGCGGGCGACAGGCGGTAGATGCGGTAGCCCAGATGGTCGTCGTCCATCGCCAGGGTAGCAGCGGTGGGCAGTTCCACATCGCGTAGCCTTATCCCGTCAGTGCTGTAGGTCAGATGCAGCGAATCGATCGGCTGACTGGTTTTGTTCTTCAGCGTGACGGTAGCCTGGGCGTACACGTTGCGCTGGTAAGGTTCCAGGTCAATCTCATACGACACGGCCGTGATGCGCGGCTGCTGGGTGTTCTGATAGCGCTTGTATTGCTTCTCGTAACTAGCTTGTATTGCCTTGACCTCCTCGGGGTTCACGTAGTCGTTCAGGATGTTGGTGTTGTAGAAGATGAAGCCGCCCACCAGCACCCACAGGGCAGCAACGGCTAGCGTAGCATTGCGTACCGCCGGGGTGAACCGCTGGCGGGCAATGCGCCGACGCGCTTTAAGACTGGTTTCTTTGCCTCGTACCCACAGTAGCGTGCATAATATCAACAGTACACCGTGAAATAATAACCAATAGAGACTAAACCAGAACAAACCGGAAGTAAAGGGGCCGTAGCCGTTCATGTCTGAGTAGGTATACTGCGGGATAGTGCCAAGTAGGAGTAGATTGTGGTGCACGTCAAATGCCTGACTTAGTACCAGATCAAAGAAAGCAGTAGCGCCAAACACCAGCGCGTATCCTACGTACTTGCTGTTTGCCAGTAGTTGTACAAATACTGAGAAAATGGCTAGCGTACTCAACGAGGCGAGTTTAATGCCGAAAAGTTCGGTAAGGTAAAGTGATAGATCGATATCAGTATATCCATATAAAAGCTGGGTACAAACTCCTACAATCATAATGGTTGCATGAATAACTATGATCAGTCCAATCAGCGTTAGTACCTTCGCGACGATAAGTATCCAGTGGGGGTAGGCATATGCATCGTAAAACTCACTCATCTTTGTCTCTCTCTCTTTCCAAACCATTACTCCCCCGAAATACACTACAATGATGACGGTGAACAAACTCATGATTCCACCTAATTCATCTAATACATGGTAGGTAACCGGGTAATTGATAGTGTTAGAGCCTTTGGTGACTGACCAAGTCTGCACAAGCATAAAAATGACCCCGATAGATGTAAGAATGACAAATGGCGAACTCTTTAGCGTACCCAGCAAATCGATTTTTAGCTGATTAACGAACTGTAGCCAGTGTGCCGCCGTATGATGGTGGGTCTGAGTTCTAGGTAAAGCTGACAGCTTTCGGTACACTAGTCCGGTGGGGGCTGGCGCTGCCTTAGCTAAACTTCTTCGGCGTCTCTTTCTGTCCGAAAAACTAAAGGTAGCGTAGGTTATTAGTAGCATTAGCACTCCGCCGCTCACCCATAGTAATCGGTTCGCTAGTAACGCACCCGTCAGTGTTACGGCTTCGGTATTCTTCTCTACTACGGTCCAGTACTTGGTAACCTCCCAGAATGCTGCTATTCCAAGGGGATCAAGTAGCGTTGCTAGAGATTCGTTGTCCAAATCTTTTAAAAACCGTAGCGCAATAACGTATGAGAATAATATGATAGTTGCACCAACAAAAGATACAACAGTACTTTTGAAGCGCACTGCCAATAGAAAAACCAGCGCCCCAATAAAGAAATTGTTAGGCACAACAAACGTAACGAACGTATTCAAATAAGCTAGGGGCATGAAAGGACCTACCTTGGTGGCGTCAGTCATTGGTAGCATACTACCAATAATAAATCCAACAAACACGCCTAAAAGCGGTAGCAATGACATGAGATAAGCTCCCAAGAAGCGTCCCATTAGATACTCGCTTTTAAGCAGTGGAGTAGAAAACAGTATCTGTTGGTAGTTGTATTTGTAATCGCGAAGCGAAGCGGCATCCATGAATGCCGTTACGATAAAGATTCCAAAGATTCCTACAAAGGCTGTAAACTGAGCAATGGCAAAGGGGGCATTGAGGTTTAGGTTACTAGTATCTCCGCCCATTACCACTCCATCGGTCGTTACCGATAAGCCGGATAGCAACGCTAACATAGCGAACAGAATGTAGACCATCGGTTGCTTAAAGTGATTCCGTGCTTCGAGGGCAATTAATTCTTTGTACATGATTCTGGTAGGTAAAAACTCGTTATACTAGGGCAGCATTTGCTCCCATTATTTTAGAGAAGTACACATCTTCTAAATCTGCTTCTACTGGACTAAACCCAGCCAAGGGCGTCTCGCTGTAGGTGTGGATTCTTACCCTACCACTCACCAACATATTAGAAATAATTTGGTACTTCACCTGATACTCATCCACCTCGGCTTTCTCAATTGTACGTTCGTAGATCAGCCCGTCCAGCGAGTCTACCGCTAGTTGGGGTGAGCCCGAGAACAGCACTTCTCCCTCGTGAATAATGGCCATGTCGGAGCAGAGTTCCTTCACATCGTCCACGATGTGCGTAGACAAAATCACGATCACGTTCTCCCCGATTTCAGACAGTAGGTTGTAGAAGCGGTTGCGTTCGCCGGGGTCGAGGCCCGCGGTGGGTTCATCCACGATAATTAACTTAGGTTCACCCAGCAGCGCCTGGGCAATGCCGAAGCGTTGGCGCATGCCGCCCGAGAAACTGCTCACGCTCTTTTTGCGGTGGTCGTGCAGGTTCACCCGCTCCAGCATGGCGTCGACCAGAACTTTGCGTTCCTTTTTGTCGGTGATGCCCTTGAGCACGGCCATGTGGTCGAGCAGTTGCTGGGCACTGATGCGGGGGTACACGCCAAATTCCTGCGGCAGATAGCCCAGCACCCGGCGCAGCGCCACCTTGTCTTCCAACACGTTGACATCACCTAGCTGAATGCTGCCGCTGTCGGCTTCTTGCAGGGTGGCGATGGTGCGCATCAGGGTAGATTTGCCCGCTCCGTTGGGTCCGAGCAGCCCGAACATGCCCCGATTGATGGTGAGCGACACGTTCTTAAGGGCGGCAACGCCGTTGGGGTAGGTTTTGGAAAGGTTCTGAATGTTGAGTTGCATGGTTGGATATTGGTTGGTGGATGATTTTCTACGTGGCTAGATATTAGATACTGGATACTGGATGTTGGGAAGCTTTCTGTGCTGATGCTTTTGAATTTAGCAGAGGTAGCCAGCGCCGGTACTTTTATCCTGCGCTGGCTAGCAAAACTTATGGATGTAGTTGGTTACCAAGTGCCTTCACCAGTTCTACAATCTTTTGCTGCGTGGCAGCATCTTGATACTGATCGTTGTGTTGCATGCCCACCCGGATGCTGTGGCTGTAGTATTCCAGAGCCCGCTCGGGCTGGATAGCGGCGCAGTCGTCGCCCTGCCAGATAAGGCGGGTAATCGCCAGGTTTGTTTCTTGTGCGTGTATCTTTTTAACTAGCGCCACGATTTTGTTTTGTGTGGCCAGGTCAGCGTAATCAGCGTCGCTTAGTTTGCCCAGGCGGATGCTGCGGCTGTAGTGTTCCAGGGCGAGCGCTAGTTGTCCGTCGGCAGCGTAGCGGTTGGCTTGACTGACCAACTGCGCGGCGGTTTCCGGACGGGTGGGGTCGGCAGCAAAGCCGGTGAGAGAAGCGAAGGCGATAAAAAGAATAGCGAAGGATGCAGTTAGCTTTTTCATGATTTCTAGTTTTTTATGTTTTGTTAAAGTTTAGTGGCTTTGTGCCGTTGCGATGATTCAAAGGTGCAGAATGCGGCTCCCAAGGCCAAAAAAGAGTGACGAACGGAGCAAAAGGAGGACGAACGAACGTCTCGCCCTGACCAACGGCGTTCGTCATCAGGCAAAAAACTGGGGTCAGCCAGGGGCTTCCAGTCCCTGGCTGCTATTCAATGGTTGGCATCCTATGCGGAATCTCCTTATTTTGCGGTATGGCATTCACCCGAAAACTAGCGGCCTCGCCTGCCTACCAACTGCTGCTCTGGGCAGCCCTGGTGCTGAGTATCTTTTTTACCCGCCACGGCCTCGCGCTGCCCACCGGTGGCGTCGCCGCTCTGCTTCAAATTGTTGCCGGGCTGCTTCCGTTGGCTGCGGCGGTCTACGTGAACCATTACTTGCTGATCCCCCGATTGCTGCACGCCCAACGCACCGGCTGGTACTGGGCAAGCCTGGCCGCACTCGTTGCCTTCGTTGCCCTCATCGACTGGTTCTATCCCTACTTTCCCTTTCCGCAATCAGCCCCCGGAGTGCAGTGGGGGCTGCACGCGGTACTGTTGCTGGCGGCCATGAGTTTGTATCTGTCCCGCAAGTTTTCTTTTCAGAAACAGCGCGAGCTCGAGCTGCTGGTGCGCCAGGGTGACATGGAAATGCAACTGCTGCGCAGCCAGATGAACCCGCACTTTCTGTTCAACGCGCTCAACAGCATCTACTCCTACGCCATTGAAGGCTCAGCGCGGGCGGCGGAGCTCATCATCCAACTGTCGCAGCTCACGCGCTACCAACTGGAAAGCTCGCGCAAGGGCATGCTGCCCCTGGCCGATGAACTAGAATTCTTGCACGACTTCTTATCGCTGGAGGAAACCCGCTACAGCGAGCGCTGCACCATTGACTTTCAAATCAACGGTAGTGCCGAAGAAGAGAGGGTGCCGCCGATGCTGTTAATACCGTTCGTAGAAAATGCCTTTAAGCACGGCGTGGCTACCACCAACGAACCCAGCTTCGTGAACATTCGCATCGATATCGCGGGTGGTCGCCTGCAAATGGTGGTGGTGAACAGTCTGCCCAGCAAACCGACGCGCCCGGTTACCTCTACCTGGACGGGTCTGGCCAACACCCGTAAGCGACTGCAGTTAGTATATCCGGGCCGCCATTACCTCGACGTGCTGCGCCAACCCACTACCTATCAAGTGACTTTATTTGTGAACCTATGACGTTAAAATGCCTGATCGTCGACGACGAACCCCGCGCCCACGTGGTGCTCAAAAGCTACATAGACAAAGTGGCCGGTTTGGAGGTAGTTCACAGCACCACCAGTTCGGTAGAAGCCTTTAAGTAGGTATGCATAAATAATCGCCACAACTTGACTTTGCGTGAAGACTGTTGTATTATCTATTTATGCGATATGTAGAATTAACTCAAAGCGAAAGAACAACCCTAGAAGAGGGCTACAAGAATCACAACAAATCTCATGTGCGTCAGCGTTGTCAAGCCTTACTGCTCAGTGATGAAGGCTGGCAAGTTAAGCAAATTGCCAAGCTACACCACACCCGTAGCCGAACCATTTACACCTGGATGAATCGCTGGCAAGCTATCGGTTTAGCTGGGTTGATGATTCTGCCGGGCCGAGGGGTAAAGTCCAAGCTATCCACTCAGGATCAGGTCATGGTTGAAAAGGTAAAAAAAAAGCGATAAGACACGCTCGGAGTTTGAAGGCAATGGCGCATCAACTCAGCGAGGAGCTTGGTTTTGAAGTGACTCGGCATATGCTGCGGCGTTTTCTAAAGCGATTGGGTTACTCTTGGAAACGCTTTCGTAAGAGTCTCAAAAAAAAGCAGAATCAGCAAGAGTATGAAGAGAAGTTAGCGCAGCTGAAACAGCTTATTGAGCTATATAAGGCCGATTATATCGATTTGCGTTTCGCCGATGAGAGCGGATTCAACCTGGAAGGTTACGTACCCTATGGATGGCAACCCAAAGGGAAGTACATTGAGATTACCCCAGCTAAAACAAAGGGGACACAGATTTTTGGTTTGATGAATACAGACAACCAATTGCAATGCTATGGCTTTAAAGGTAGTATGACCAGTGCGGTAGTGATTGCCTGTCTGGAGGACTTTTCTACCACTATTACTCAACCTACCGTTGTGGTGTTAGATAACGCACCTATTCATCATAGCAAGAAGTTTAAGGCTAAGATACAGGCGTGGAAGCAGCAGGATCTCTACATATTTTTCCTGCCTACTTACAGTCCTCATCTGAATCCTATAGAGATACTTTGGCGGAAGATCAAATACGAGTGGATCGAGTATGAGGATATACAATCGCAACAAAGACTCGATCAGAAACTAGAAGATATCTTACGTGGCTTTGGTGAAAAGTATCAGATCAATTTTGAAAATAAATATCAAAAAGTGGCGAATATATTCGCCTAGGTACTTAGTTATCTGCAAAACAATCCAGTGGATTTGCTTTTCCTGGACATTGAAATGCCTGAACTCACCGGATTGGAGTTGCTGGATGCCTTACAAAATCCACCTCGCGTTATCATTACGTCGGCCCACTCGGAGTTCGCGCTGGATAGCTACAACTTCAACGTGCTGGATTATCTGTTGAAGCCGATCCCGTTTAACCGTTTTCTGCGGGCGGTGAATAAAGTGCTTCAACTGCCATCGTCCGCCGAACCCACCGCCGAACCCGCTTCGTCTTCCAAAGACCATTTTTTTGTGAAAGAAGACGGGTTGAATAAACGCATCGATTACGCCGACCTGCTCTACGTGAACAGCTTTGGTAACTACGTGCGCCTTTACACCACCGGAGGCAAGCATATGGTGGCCGACACCATGAAGAACCTGGAAGAGACCCTGCCCGCGGATCGCTTTCAGCGCATTCATAAGTCGTACCTGATCAACCTGAGCAAGGTAGACCGGGCGCACGGCAAAATGGTGGTGATTGGCAATCAGGAACTTCCCGTGGGCAATGCCTACCGACAGGGGCTGTTAGAAAGACTAGAGGAGTAAAGAGAAACAAAGTGGGTACGCGCCGTGGCCACCGTGGAACGGCGCGTGCCTACCCACAGACCAAGGTCTTTCAAATATACCCCGCCACGGCATACGCCCCCATCCCCACCCACTCGCGCACCACCATCTCCCAGCCCTCGATGGCCGACGCACTGGGTAGCAGCAGCCAGTCGGGCGTGTACTGGGGGGCATCGCTGCGAAAATCCACGCCAAAGGGATACACCGTGAGTCCCGCTTTTTGAAAACAAGCGTCGGCGCGGCGCATATGGTAGGCCGAGGTGATAAGTAGGTATTCTTCGTTGGGAAACCGCTCGTTAAGCAGGGCAGCGCAGTTCAGCGCATTCTCGCGGGTGTTGCGCGACTCGGCTTCCGTCAGAATGTCGCGCGGCGGGATGCCACTGAGCAACAGTAACTGCTTTAGCAACTCGGCCTCGGGCACCTGGTCTTTGAGCAGCTTGCCCGAGCCGCCGCTCACCAGAATTTTCTTGATCTTCTTCTGCCGGTACAACTGCACGGCGTGCAGAATCCGATCGGCCGAACCCGACACGTGTACCCGGTCGCGGGGCTCTTTATCGGTGGTGATGCCGCCCAGCACAATACCCACCCGATGAATCGGCAATGTGGCGATGGGTTCCGGAGCCACCTCCCAGGCGCGCATCACTGCGTTGCTCAGGAAAGGGTTGCTAAAGAAGAGCAGCAGGCCAAGTCCAATCCAAAAGAATCGCTGCCGATAGCGCTTGACAAAAATACTCAGCAAGAACGCCAGCACGATCCAGGTGAAGGGCTTGGCCAGAAAGTAGAGAGTTTTAGAAAGCAGAAAGAACATTCTTACGAATCAATCGATACCCGAAACTCGGTGCGGTTGCCCGCGTTGTCTTCGGCCACCAGCGTTAGCTCCCCCGCAAAGGGTTTGGTGTCATCCAAGCGGTCTGACCAGATCAGGTCTTGCTTGTAATCGTAGTGCATCAGCACCCACTCACCGTCTACGCGCACCTCGTAACTATCCAGGCCCGATAGGGTGTCGGCAATTTTAAAGCGGAGGCGGTTGCTGCTCACGCTCAGGGGCGTCACCGTCGGGGGCACCGTGTCGGCCGCCAGCACATAGTTGCCGAAGCTGCGGGTGCTGAAGGTGAGCGTATTGTTTTTCCAGGTACCTCCGGCGTATCCTAAATTGCCACTGTTGCTCAGGCTATAGACCGCGGTCTTCTCGCGCGGACCTTCCAGGGTCACCTTTGGCTTCAACTCCACCGATATACTGCGGTGCAACGGCACGTTGCCCTCGTGAATCCGAAAGATCTCCCGGCCGTCTTCTTCGTAGTAGTCAGTTTCCAGGTAGAGCGTATCAAATAAGGCGGAACGCGGGAAGGTCACGTTCATGGTGGGCTGATAATAACTGAAGGCCCGTCCCGAGGGCACGCGCATCTTCAGATTGAGCCCTTGGGTAGCGTCGTCGATGCGGATGGAATCGGGAATGCCCTGTCGCAAATCCCACAAATACACCGCGACGTCGTTCACCAGGTAGGCCGGGCGCTCGTCGTAGGGTAGGCGGTTGGCGTAGAAGGTGGCCGGTTGCAGTTCGTTCACCGCTTCCGGACTTTGTTGGGCGGGCGCAAACAGCTGCAGCACGTTGTGGCGCACGTGGTAGTTCTTGGTGGTGTAGGGCTTGCTGAAATAGCGCACGCTAAGGCGCTCGGGCCAGGAAGTTCGGCCCTGCAAAGTGAACTTAGCTACGGCTTCGTTGCCGTTGATGTCGGTCAGGGCAATGCTTACCGGGTGGGCTTGCTCATCCTGAATGGTGAGCGCTCCCCGCTGGGCGTTGGTGGTGTAGAAAGAGAAGTCGTTGCCATCGTCGACGTAGAGTTTGTAAAAGGTGCGGTTCTGCCGGTAGCGCTCCTCGTAGTTGGTGTGCACGTGGATGTTCTGTTTTTGGGCAAACGAAAACCGATCTATTTCGCAATAATACTGCTGCTCGCCGTCCATCCGCAGTTCGGTGCGTTTCACGCCGTAGATGTTGCGCACCCCGGTAGATTTGTCGTAGGCGGCGATCTCCACGCCAACGGTGCCCCGCACGTCGATGGGTTCGTCGATGGTATACGTATTTCCTTGCTGCTTCACGGCAAACTCGAAGCGGCCGAACTGCCCATTGATGCGGGAGTCCCGGTCCAGGGTGGTGAGGCTGATTTTTCGAACGTAGGGAGCCACCCGGTCCACGATTTCCGTGAAGTTATACTGTAGCGGGTCGATGGGACGCTGGTTGGCGTCGCGAATCTCGAAGTGCAAGTGCGGTCCGCCCGACGAGCCCGAATTGCCCGCCTTGCCCAGCACCTCACCGCGCTTCACGGCCAGTTCGTTTTTGCCGGGAAACAGCTCAATGGTAAACGACTTTTGCTGGTACTGCGCCTTTTTGACGTAGCGCTGGATATCATCATTGTACTCGTGCAGGTGGGCGTAGACGCTGGTGGTGCCGTTGGGGTGCTGCACGTACAGGGCGTTGCCGTAGCCGCCGGTCGACACCTTGATGCGGCTCACGTAACCCGCCGCGGTGGCGTGCACGGACGCTCCCACAACGCCACCAACCTTAATGTCTATACCGGCGTGCAGGTGCGAACTGCGTAGCTCGCCGAAGTTGCCCGACAGGTAGTTTCGCAATCCGGGTTTGATGGGAAACAGATAGTAGTCGTCTTTTGACTTTAGTTTTGCGAAGAGGCCCACTATCAGCACGGCGAGCAGCAATCCTCCGAAGCGCTTATTTAATCTCACAGGTAAGCAGTTTTTGGTCTTCAATGTAAGCGGTTAACACATTGCCGGGCTGAATGGCTCCCACTCCTGAGGGGGTGCCGGTGAAGATGATGTCGCCCCGCTTGAGCGTGAAAAACCGTGACAGATAAGCCACGATCTCGTCGAAACTAAACAGCATCAACCGGGTGTTGCCTTCCTGTCGCACGGCATCGTCTACCTTCAACGAGAAGTTAAGGTCTTGCAGGTTGCCGAAGTTTTCTTTCGGCTGAAAGCCCGACACGGGGGCCGAGCCGTTAAAACCTTTGGCCAACAACCAGGGCAGGCCCTTCTCCTTGGCCTTTTGTTGCAAATCGCGCGCCGTAAAGTCAATGCCGATGCCCACCTGCTCGTAATATTTGTGGGCAAACTTCTCCTGAATGTACTTTCCGGTGCGCGATATCTTCAGCAGTAGCTCCACCTCGAAGTGAATATCGGTTGAAAAGTCGGGGTAGTAGAACGGGTCGTTGTTCTCCAGCAGAGCGGTATCGGGCTTCATAAACACCACCGGCTCGGCGGGGCGCTCGTTGTTCAGTTCCTCAATGTGCGCCGCATAGTTGCGACCGATGGCCAGTATTTTCATAGAAAAAGAAATTGAGCAATGGAAGGATTGTGGGCTAAGGCAAGGGTTTGGTTGAACAAGCGGGGGCCTTCAAGGTAGCGTGCCAGTTGGTTTTTGCTGATAGGATACCCATGTACTATCGAGGAAAAGGTTGGAGCTGCTTGGCTAGTTATAACGCTAAATTTACGGAGCAGCTAGATACCTAAAAATAATTAAAGTA
Organism: Cyclobacteriaceae bacterium; assembly: GCA_965217305.1. Classification (GTDB taxonomy): domain Bacteria; phylum Bacteroidota; class Bacteroidia; order Cytophagales; family Cyclobacteriaceae; genus Tunicatimonas. The sequence goes on along the minus strand of CBDCHN010000010.1, from coordinate 701,195 downwards.
TCCACTAAAAGCAGTACCCAGCCGCCTGATCCTTTTGATTTTAATAGTTGCTTGCTTATCTATGCAAAACGAACGCCAGCCGAGCCTATTTCTTGAAGGTCGTTGGCTCGATACTGCTACACCTCCTGCCCTTAGCCTCAATCACCGGTTCAGCCGCCCTTGGTAGCCTGAACCCTTTCGTTTACCTCACTTTGATTCGCCTTTGATGAACAAGCATACGTATGATTATGGCATCGTAGGAAACTGCGCTTTTCTGGCGCACATCGGCAAAGACACCAACGTGGCCTGGCTCTGCTGGCCCCGCTTCGACAGCAGCTTCACCTTTGGCGGACTGCTTGACAAGGAAAAGGGGGGCGAATTCAGTGTCTCTTCTCCGGCCGAGTCGTTCGATTCGCAGCAGTATTACATCGAAAACACCAACGTGCTGTGCACCGAGATAGAAGACGAAAACGGTAAGTTCCGCGTCACCGACTTTGCGCCCCGCTTCTTCCAATACGACCGTTACTTTAAACCGCTCATGTTTGTCCGTAAGATCGAACCCCTGTCGGGCAACCCCCGGGTGAAGGTGACCTGCGAGCCGATGGGTGACTACGGCAACTTCCGCCCCTCAAAGAATCAGGCCAGCAACCACATCAAATTTTTAGGTTCGGGTGCGGAGATTCGGCTCACCACCAACATCTCGCTCACCTACATGATGGAGAACCAGTACTTCGTGCTCAACGACACCAAGTACCTGGTGCTTACCTACGGCGCGCCGCTCGAGGCTCCGGTGGAAAGTACCAGCGAGAGTTTTTTGCAAAAAACCGTGGCCTACTGGCAGCACTGGGTGAAAAGCACCAGCATCAAGCTCTTCCACCAGAAAGAAGTGATCCGTTCGGCGCTGGTGCTCAAGATTCACCAGTACGAAGACACGGGGGGCATCATCGCGGCGGCCACCACGGCGCTGCCCGAAGCGCCCGGCAGCGGTCGCAACTGGGACTACCGCTACTGCTGGCTGCGCGACACTTACTACACGCTGACGGCCTTCAACAACATCGGGCACTTCGAGGAGCTGGAGCGCTACTTCAACTACATTGCCAACGTGTCGGCCAACGAGGGCGAGCGCTACCAACCGCTCTATTCGGTGAGCGGCGGGGTGGAGTTGGTTGAGACGACCCTCGACCTACAGGGCTACCTCGGCAACCAGCCGGTGCGGGTGGGCAACCAGGCCTACGAGCACATTCAAAACGACGTGTACGGACAGGTGCTGCTCTCGCTGCTGCCGCTCTACGTAGACCAGCGCTTCAACAAAGAAGAGCGGGCGGGTTCTTACCGACTGGCCTCTGAGGTGCTGGATCGCATTGATAAGTTTATGGATGAGCCCGACGCGGGTTTGTGGGAGTTTCGCGACAAAAGCCAGCGCCACTGCTACACCTACCTGTTCCACTGGGCGGGTAGTTTGGCTGCCGAAAAAATTGCTAAGTTTTTGGGCGACCGCAAACTGCTGAGCAAGGCTGAGAAACTGAAGCAGCGGGCAGCGAACTACATTGAGCAGTGCTACGACGACTCGCGGCAGGTGTATACCCAGGCGGTGGAAACCAAGCACCTCGACGCCAGTACCCTGCAACTGATCATGATGAATTACCTGGACCATAATTCGCCCCGCGCGCAGCAGCACCTGATCAGCCTGGAGAAAGAGCTGCGGTCGAAGGACGGGTTGTTCTACCGCTACCTGCATCAGGATGACTTCGGTACGCCCGAAACCACGTTTTTAATCTGCGCCTTCTGGTACGTAGAAGCGTTGGCCTGCGTGGGCCGGGTGTCGGAAGCCGTGGATGCGTTTGAAAAAATATTGGGTTACAGCAACCACCTGGGCTTGCTCAGCGAAGACGTGGATGCCGAGACGGGTAGCCAGTGGGGCAACTTCCCGCAGGCCTACAGCCACGTGGGGCTGGTGAACGCCGCCTACCGCATTGCCACCAAGCTGGATATGCCGAGTTTTTTGGAGTGAGTGAGTGGGGGGGCGTTGAATACAGCCGTCAGGCCGAGTATGTCTGCGTTTATCTTTCGTAGATCAAATTTCATGTTTAAAATTCTATGCTCCCTAGACTGATAGAATTACAGAAACGGAGCGCAGCGCAGCGCATCCATTCATCAGATAGCTCAGTAAAACACCCCTTGTTTTGAGCTTTTTACTTCAACTTTCTCTCAAAAAGCCTCACCACTGGAGTGAAAAGCCCCGTCATCCGAGTAAAAAGCCGCAACGTTGCGGTTAAAAGGGGGAAGCTTGACTCTTTTAACAACAAAAGTTGGGTAAATAACTTCAACTTCGAGACTTTTGCTAAGCGATTGAAGCTCCGAACTCCGTTTTGTTCTTCTCTTGACTAGTTCTACCGAAGATTCAGCGGTTACTCACCTTTAACCTCCATCCACTCCAGCTGGGCCCAGTGGGTGGGGCCGTCGTTCACCTGCTTCGGGCCGGGAGTGCTGCGTCCCTCCGCTACGTAGCGGGTGAGTAGCGCCCGCAGCTTGGCCACCCGCGGGGGATAGGCTCGCACCAAATTCTCTGCTTCGGCCGGGTCGTCGGCCAAATTGTACAGCTGCATGGCGGGCAAACCCTGTAGGTCTTCGGGGGTGTTGGGATAGCTCCAGCCTCCGGAACCGGGCCACAGAATGAGCTTCCAGTCGCCCTGCCGGATGGCGAACCGCCCGCCGATGGAGTGGTGCACCGTGGCCTCCCGCAGAGGCGATGCGTAGGCTTCGCCGGTCAATACTGGCAAAAAGCTAAAGCTATCTTCCCCGGCATCTTCAGGCAGGTTTGCTCCCGTTATCTCTGCCACGGTGGCCATCAAATCGGTGGTGCAGATCACTTCGTCGCTAACCCTTCCGCGCTTCGCTCGGTGGGGCCAGCGTGCCACGAAGGGCACCCGGTGTCCTCCTTCGTAGATGTCGGCTTTGTGGCCCCGGTAGCCGCCGCTGGGGTCATGACCCACCTCGGCGAGTTCTTCGAAGTTGGCTTTGGGCGAACACCCATTGTCGCTGGTGAAGATCAGCAGGGTGTTGTCGGCGATGCCCTGCTTTTTCAGCGCGGCCATCACCTGCCCCACCACGTCGTCCACCTGCAGCACAAAGTCGCCGTAGAAGTTGGTGTTGCTCCTTCCCATAAATTCGGTGGTGGGCAGAATCGGCGTGTGCGGAGCGGGCAGCGCGAAGTAAAGGAAGAAGGGCGTCGCTTCGGCAGCCCGTTGCTCAATGTAACGAATCGCTTTCTTGGTTAGGTGCGGCAGCACGGTCGCATGGACAAAATCAGAACCGGTAGGTCCCCGGCGCCAGAAGCCCTTATCATCCACGCTCACGGTAGAGTCGGTCGGAACGCGGGTGGGTTGGCGGTTTTCTACGTACACGTAGGGCGGCATGTCCAGCGAACCGCTGAAGCCGTAGGAGTAGGTAAATCCTTGCTCGGCAGGCCCGTTCCTGATCGGTTGGCGAAAGTCTACCGCAGGATTGCTGCTCAGTTGGTCTTGGTTGTCCGAATCACCGACAAAGGCCCAGTCCCAGCCCAGGTGCCACTTGCCCACGAAGGCGGTGTGGTAGCCGTTTTGTTGCAGCAACTCGGCTACGGTAAGTCGCTCGGGCGCAATGAGCGCGCGAGAGTAGCCGCTGAGCACGGAGCTTTTCAGGGTGGAGCGCCAGTTGTAGCGCCCGGTGAGGATGCCGTAGCGGGTGGGAGTGCACACCGCCGAGCTGGTGTGCGCGTCCGTAAACCGCACTCCTTCCGAAGCCAGTTGATCGATATGAGGAGTACGCAGGCGCCCGCGCTCGTTGTAGGCCGATACGTCGCCGTAGCCCAGGTCGTCGGCCAGAATGTAGACAATGTTGGGTGGGTCAGCGAGCTGAGCGCTTGCTGCCGCACCGAGCGATAGCAGTACGCCGGTGGTGAAAAAAAGCTTTCGTAATTGTTTCAGCAAACAATACTCACTGCTCGTTTGCATGGGCAAGCCGCTTAGTGGGCAATCATCGCTTTCAGCAAATCCCGTACGTCTTCGTAGGTGTTCACGTTGAAACGGGCGGCCGAGGTGGTGCTGCCCACCTTGATGGTATAACCCTGTTCGGGCATCACCTTAAACGTGTCTTCGTCGGTGGCGTCGTCGCCAATGGCCATCACAAAGTCGTGCGACGTTTGGTCGAGCCACTGCTGGGCGGTGCGGCCCTTGTTCACTTCCCGGTCTTTGATCTCCACCACGTGGTTGCCCTCTAGCACCACCAGATTGCTGTTGGACGAAATGTACTTTAAGTGACTGGTCAGTTCGCGGGTTCGAAGTTCGCCCAGGCCAGTTTCCACTTTGCGGTAGTGCCAGGCTAGCGAGTAATCCTTTTCCTCGATAAAAGAGCCCGGCGTGCGGTTCACGTACAGCTCCAGCAGGGGGAAAATTTCCTTCTTCCAGTCGCTGCGCATCGAGATCACGGTGCGCCAGTCTTGCCCCGCTTCGCGAATCCACACTCCGTGTTCGGCAATGAGCGTGATCGGAAACCGCCCCATCCACTCGCCCAGGGTATCTTTATCGCGTCCGCTGATCACCACCACCTTGTTACGTTTCTCAGCCACCAGATCTTTCATAATGGTCAGCAGTTCTTCGTCGGGCTTGGCATCCCGCGGGTCGCCGTGGAAGCCCGTCAGCGTGCCGTCGTAGTCCAGAAAGATAAGCCGCTCTTTGGCGTGCGAAAATTCCTTGAGCATCTTCTCGCGCGAAAGTTCGTCCAGGAAACTGGTTTTCATGCTATTCTGAAGTTCTTTGATGTTTTTCAGACTATCCATAAATAGGTTCACCCAGTGAGTGATATTATAGCGTTTCAGGGAATTTTGCATGTTGGTGATGTGCATAATCTGCTCCTCTTCTGGCATAGTCAACGCCCGCCGCAGGGCCTCCACCATCTGATCGAGATCGTTGGGGTTGATCAGAATAGCATCCGAAAGCTCCTTGGAGGCACCGCACATCTCACTCAGGATAAGCACCCCCTTCCGGTTGATCTTGCTGGCCACAAACTCCTTGCACACCAAGTTCATCCCGTCGCGCACGGGGGTAACCAGGGCCACGTCGGCCATGCGGTAAAAAGCCGACAGCTCCTCGAGCGGAAACGAGCGGTAGAAGAAATGAATCGGCGTCCAGTTGATGCGACCGTACTTGCCGTTGATGCGGCCCACCAGTCGGTCTACCTCTTCCTTTAGCTCTTTGTACTTACCCACCGAGTCGCGCGAGGGCACCACCACCATGATGAGTGATATCTTGTTGCGGTACTCGGGGTAGCGCTCAAAGAACAACTCGAAGGCTTCGAGTCGGGTGGGAATTCCCTTAGAATAATCCAGCCGGTCGATAGAGAGGATAAGTTTTTGGTCGCCCAGCGAGATGCGGTAGTGCACCTCCTTCTCCAGGGCTTCGGGCGAAGCGGCGGCCTCGGCGTACTTGGCGTAGTCGATGCCCATCGGAAACGAATCCACCATCACGGTTCGGTTGTCCACCACCACGCGCCCCTGCGAGTTGCTCACCCCCACGATGCGGCTCACCGAACTCAGGAAGTGGCGCATGTCGTCGTAGGTGTGGAAGCCGATCAGGTCGGAGCCCAGGATGCCGTTGAGCAGCTCTCGCCGCCAGGGGATGAGTCGGAAAATTTCGTACGAGGGGAAAGGGATATGTAGGAAGAACCCTACGCTCACGTCGGGATACTCTTCGCGCAGCATGCCGGGCACCAGCATGAGTTGGTAGTCGTGAATCCAGAGCGTATCGTCAGGGTCGGCTTTCTCTTTGATCACCTCCACGAACTTGCGGTTCACCCGCTTATACGCTTCCCACAGGTGGGGCTCGTAGATGGCGTACTGGATAAAATAGTGAAAGTTGGGCCACAGGGTTTCGTTGCTAAAGCCCTCGTAGAAATCGCGGATGTCTTCCTGGGTCAGAAACACCGGGTACATGCTCTCTTCGGCAATGGCCTGGGTGATTTCGGTGCGTTCTTCGGCGTCGTCGCTCACCAGTCCGGGCCAGCCGATCCACAGGTTGTCTCCTTCCTTGTAAATGGAACCCAGTCCGGTAGCCAGCCCCCCCGCACTGGTATGGTATTCTAACGCAGCTTGCTCGTTGCGCTGAATTTTCACCGGAAGCCGGTTGGAGACGATAATGGTTTTGCCCATGGTGTGGTTGGTTCGTAGTGTGGTTATAAATCTCGTGCTCCCAAAAAGCGCACCGGCAACAAATAAGCGTTGTAAATCGGTACAGCAATATTGCAGAAATACATCATAAAGACCATAGAAATCCCGGTTTTCTTATCACAACCTCGACCGCATGGATCGCAGTCGTATCTCGGTCAGCTTTCGTTTGGTGTCCTGCGGGAAGTCGCCCTTCATCATCCAATCGTAGAAGTTGGGTTCCTTTTCCAGCACCTGCGACACCGGTTTGTTCTTGTGCTTGCCGAAATTAAACACCTCCACTCCGTCGTCGTTAAAGCTCATGCGCCCGGCCAAGTCCACCATGTTGGCCACCGACACCTTGTGCAGCGCCGCCACGTCGTCGCGGATGGTGCCCAGTTCGTTGCCCTGCACGTCGATCACCTTCTGGTTCAGGTAGCGGTCCACCTGCGCCTGCAGCACCTCCAGCGAGGCTTGGGTGTCGGCCTGGGCGCCGTGGGCTCCCTCCAGCGTTTTGTGGCAGTAAAACTCATAAGCCGCCGCCAGGGTACGCTTTTCCATGAGGTGGAAGATCTTCTGGGCGTCGACCAGCTTGCGGTGACTGATGTCAAACTCGATGTCTTCGCGGGCGAACGACTCCACCAGCACGGGCACGTCGAAGCGAATGATGTTGTACCCGGCCAGGTCGCAGCCCTCCAAGAAGCGAAGCAGTTCGCGGGCCACCGCGCCAAACGGCGGAGAGTCCTTCACGTCCTCGTCGTAGATGCCGTGGATCAGGCTCGATTCGGCAGGAATAGGTCGCTCGGGATTCACGCGCTGGGTGAGTTGGTGCACCTGCCCGTCGGGCATGGTCTTGATCACCGAATACTCAATAATGCGATCTTGGGTAACGTTGACACCCGTGGTTTCCAGGTCAAAGAAGGCCAGAGGATTCTTAAGGTTAAGGCGAATCATGAAAGAGGGATTGAATGAAGGATGAATTGAAGGACTGAATGATAGAGGGATTGAATGAAATAGTTGGCGAATGCAGATCATTCAATCCTTCTATCACTCGATCATTCGTTTGCGATAGCCGTTTGTCCGAGCGCATTGAGGTCGATACCACCGAAGGTGCCGGAGCTCATCATGAGCAGGTTCTTGTTTTTCCAAGCGATGCTTTGCAGAAAGGCTTCCAAATCTTGATGGTCGGTGAAGATTCTCAGGTCATCTTGATCGAAGGCCTCTTTGATGAGGACGTCGGTGAGGGGCTCGAGATTCTTGTGCCGCGATACCTCCGGATTGTGGTAGACCACCCCGGTGTCGGCCGCCTTGAGGGCTCCCTGATACTGATGAATAAACTCCCGGTTCAGGCTGCTAAAGGTATGCAACTCTACGCAGGCTACCAGCTCCCGTTCTGGAAACTGGCTCTTCACCGCCTGGGTAGTGGCCTGCAACTTGGAGGGCGCGTGCGCAAAGTCTTTGTACACCACGGTGGTATCGTTCTGGGCGACCAACTCCAGGCGACGGCTGGCCCCGGTGAACGAGGGAATAGCGGCGTAGAACTGCTCGGGCGTCACTCCCAAGCGCTGGCAAATGCACCAGGCTCCGCTCAGATTCTGCATGTTGTGGCGGCCCAGCAGTGGGATGGCCAGTTTGCCCTGGTCGGTGAGCAGGTAGGTGGTGCCGTCGTGCACTTCGTAGGGGTGGGCCCCGTACTCGATGGCGTTCACGTCGGGGCGTTCCTTCCGGCCGATCATGTCGGCCAGGTCGTCTTCTTCGCAGTAGATCAGGTTGCCGCCCTTGGGAGTGTTGTCGGCGAAGCGCTCGAACTGCTCCACGTAGTTTTCCATGGTCGGAAACACGTTGTAGTGGTCCCAGGCAATGCCGCTGATCAGCCCGATGTGGTGGTGGTACTTCAGAATTTTAGGAGTGCGGTCGATGGGCGAGGACAGGTACTCATCGCCCTCAATGACGATTACGGGGGCATCGGACAGCCGGACGCGTCCGTCGAGCGCCGCTACCTGAGCCCCGATTACGTAATCGAACTCCCGGTTCAGGTGGCTGAGCACGTGCAGCACCATCGAGGTGATGGTGGTTTTGCCGTGACTCCCGGCAATGACTACCCGCTGCTTGTGGCGGCTGTTTTCGTAGATGAAGTCGGGATAGGAGTAGATGGTGAGGCCCAGCTCCTGGGCGCGGGCCAGTTCGGGGTTGTCGGGCCGGGCGTGCATGCCCAGGATGATGGCGTCGAGCTCGGCGGTGATCTTTTCGGGGTACCAGCCTACTTGGTCGGGTAGCAGCCCCTGCGCGGCCAGCGACGAGCGGGCGGGGTCGTAAATCTCATCGTCGGAGCCGCTCACCTGCGCGCCCTTTTGAGCGAGATGAAGGGCCAGGTCGTGCATTACCGCCCCCCCAATGGCGATAAAGTGAATGCGTTGGGGAAGCGCCCCTCCGCCGTCGTTGGTGGTGTGCATAAACGTGGGTAATGGTAGCGCGCTAAAAGTACGACAAAAACCCGGAGGGGCCAATGGTATGCGCTGGTATGTTAGAGGGGGTTTATGCTTTTGCTATCCAGTCAGAAAGCCTATGGTGTAGTTTCTCACTGATTCGTTGTTTGTACAACATCTCTAAAAGTAATATCTGTGCCTCCGGCTTTGATATAATCCGCTGACGAAATGCTGTTATTACTTGTCCGGCAATTCCTGAAATAGTGAGCCCAGCTTTAGTTGCGACCTGTCGCCCCATCCGCTCCTCAATCAAAAGGGGTAGTTTAAGGGATAAGGCCAAGCCTATTGCTTGCTTTTCACCTTCGTGCAAACGGCTGATCTTTGGCTGTGACGGCATGGTGGTTGAATCGTAGTTGATCTCTAAGAAACCAACAATAGCATGATCGACTAGGTAGTTTTGCGGATTTTGGTAACCGTGCGTTACCTCTTCAAAGACAGTTGGGGGAATGATAATTTGATCATAAAGGCTACGAATGAAAGCGTATCCGTTAGTAAGCTTTTCTAAGGTAATAAGCGGACCTGTGTCACTCACAATGCATTTCGCTTCGCTCACACGTCCAATTCAAGAGCTATGCTTAAATCATCATCCGGCATAATAGAAACTCCAAAGCGCGAGAGCATCTCCTCAAATTCACGGCGCGGCATCTGTAGAATAACACACCCTTCTTTGCTTGACAGGTCGCCTGTCTGATAGAGGATAGCAACCAGTGCCTCTTCAAAGTATCGCTGCCCGGTTGGGTGGGAAGCCAACGTATCAGGAATGTCTATAGCTATTTTCATGCAATCAAATATACACTTCTTGCGAGAAGAAATCAACCGTGTGACCCCCTCAGTTTTCTTCGAACAGCCAACCTAACCTTGCTTGCAATTCCTCGCTGAATTCGTCCAGATCGGTGCGCCTGATCACCTTGTGTCGGATCATCAGCACCAGAAAATTATCCATCTTGGAGCGCGAGTGGCTGTCGAAGCAGTGGATCAGCACCCGCGCCTGCTCATCGGCGAATTCTTTACACTGCCAGAAAATCGTGGTGGGAGTCTGATCCGGCTGATCAAGCAAGCGGCGTAATGCGGCGTTCTTTTCTTCCAAGTAACGCTCGCGCCACGCGGGCACTTGCTTCCGAAACAGCTTCCAGTCAGATGCTTTCACTTCCGGTATTCAGTTGTTAGCACACCGGCGTATCCCCAGTTTTCAGGGTCTACCAGATCAAGTACAACGTGAATGTGCTCTGGTTTCTTCCCAAGCACGCGCACGAGCGAGCCAGTCACATCACGAACTATTTCTGCTTTCTGCTCAGCTGAAACTCCGTCGTCGGTGATCTTGATATTTACGTAGGGCATGTAGACAAACTCTGTAACGTTTATTGCGCTATTGCCGCCTAACTACTCGTGCGGGATGCGCAGCATCTGGCCGGGATAGATTTTGTCCGGATCGCTGAGCATCGGCTGGTTGGCCTCAAAAATCTTGTTATACTTCTGAGGGTCACCGTAGTACTGCTTGGCAATCTTCGACAGGCTGTCGCCGCTTTCCACTTGGTAAAAACGGGCCTTGGGGGCGGCGGGCTTGGGAGTAGCGGCTTCCTTTTGCTCCACTTCCAGGTCGTTGTCGACCTTGCTCACCCCTTCCACGTTGCCCAGCGCCAGGGCAATCTTTTCGGCGTGCGCCGCACTGTCTACTTTGCCGCTCACCCGCACCATGTCACCATTCACGCTGATGTTGAGGTTATCGACGGGTAAGCCTAGCGAGCGCACGTGCTTGATCAAGCTCTCTTTCTTTACTTCTTTGTCGTCATTGCCGCCGAAGAGTTTCGAACCGGCGGTTTTCATAAAATCAATAAGTCCCATAGTAACGGTGGTTTAGTTTTGGTTTAGGTAAGAACTATTCGGCACGCGAATAGTTTAATCCGAAAACGTAATAAAACCAAACTAACAAGCACATGCTAGATTCAATCTTATCAATGGGCAAGGGCCAACTGGAGAAGATGCTCGGTGAGCAAACCGGCCTGCAGGGCAAGCAGACCGACCAGGCGGTGGAAGTGACCAAAGACACGGTCGGTAACGGCCTGAAAGACGAGCTGATGAAGGGCAATTTCAGTGGGGTGATGGACCTGTTCAACGGCAACGCTCCCACCACCACCTCAAACCCCATTGTCGGTGGCATCAGCAATAACCTGGTGCGCAACCTGGCCGCTAAGATCGGTATCTCCGAATCGGTGGCGCAGCAGGTGGCGGCCATTGCTATTCCTTTCATCATGAATATGCTGAGCTCGGACAAAACCGGCAAGGCCAGTAACGAGCAAGACTTGGTGGAGAAACTGGGCCTGGGCGGCGACAGCGGCCTGGGCGGAGTGCTCAAGAACCTGGGCGGACTCGGCGGGTTGTTCAAGTAGCGTAAGTTACGCGAATCAGTTACCGGCTGCTCGGTAGGGTGGGGGGCCTTCTCACGGGTGGAAGCTTGATTTCTCCTCCCAATGGCTCATCGCGCGGGGCCGATTCGGCTCCAACCACCTCCCTTTTGGTGGGGCGACGGTCAGCCCGCCACACAAAGCCGTTCAGCCGTTCGTTCTCCTCCTCAATCTCGTGCGGCGGAATCAACGAACCCTCGGTTTTGGGGCGCGTGCGAATCATGTCCAGCGCATTATCAACGAAGTCAATGCGAATGTCGCTCGACAGAATACGGTTCATGCCCACCATTAAAGAGTCTTCTTCCAAAATGTAGTAAATACTTTCCCCGTTGCCGTATACATCGACCCGAGAGATAGATCCGTCTCGAAACGATGCTTTCATGTCGCGCCCCTTGATCTGGTTGTAATTCTTCAGCGTATCCTGCGACACCACAAAGGAGTTGTCGACGGTATACAGGGCGTCTATTGTGCCTTTCCGGATTTCTATACGGATGGAGTCGGCATTAATCTGGTTTTCTTGCGACCACAGCACCGGATCCTGGTAGAAATACAGGGTAGAATCGGTGATGTGATAGGCCAGTGAATCGGACACGCCCTGCAGGTCATCGCGAAAGATTTTCACGCGCTGGTAGGCCAGGATGCGCTCGTTGGCCGGAATAGAATCTTCGATACTCACCAGCGTATCGGCGGTCATAAACAGCGTGTCCAGGTCCATCACCCGCTTCATTAAGGCGTGTCCGTACACGGTGGCGCGCCCCAGTTCGCGCTCATAAATGGCCGTGTCGCCGGTGATGATTACGTCGTTGCCTTTGGCCACCATTTTCACGTTTTGCCGGGCTACGTACTGCTTCTTGAGGTCATCGACAAACAGGTAGTCGGCCCGAATAAGGTAGGCTTCGGTTTCGATGGTGCCTAGGTTGAAGACCGACTGCTTCTCGGTGGTCTTGAACTCACTGCCCGCCTGCGCAAACAGTTTTTCCCCTTCGTTAGAAATGATGTTGGTCGGTCCCCGGGTGTAGGCCACCTGGGTCCGGGTGTTGTATTCCAGGGTATCGGCCTTCAGATCGTAGTCAGGGTTATCAAGCAGCACGCTGTCTTTGAAGGCAGCCAGGTGGGTGACGGTGTGGTACGAGCCGCGCCGACTAGTGAGCACGTTGGCCGTGTCGATCAGCTTTCCGCCCTCGTAGTAGTTGGCCAGGTTGCGCTGCATGTCGAAGTCGAGGTAGTCGGTGTAGAGCGTCATGCTGGGGTCGCGGTACACCACGTTGCGGCGCATCTCGGCCAGCTTCTGGTTGCCGTCGTAGAGCAGGCGCCCCCCGGTGATGGTGATGGAGTCGCCCTTCTCGATGCGCACGATTTTGCCAAACACCTCAGTGACGTTGCGGTCGCGGTACAGCAGTACGGAGTCGCCGTAGATGCGGGTGTCTTCCTGCACCAGTTTCACGTTACCAATCAACTTTTGGTAGGCAGTGCCTTGCTCATCTTTGCCTCCTACCAGGGCGTCGGCCCGGTCGATCTTGATTTTCTCCTGGGCGTAGCCTGACTTTCCAATTAGTAATAGGAGAAGTAATCCGGCCAAGCGCATCCAACGAAAGAAAGGGGGCATAGTATCCGATATCATAACCCGCACGGGGGTAGCATCCATGAGCAATTTTAGTACCTTAACGAGTGTATCGTTGGTTCGGTGCTGTATGACCGATAAAATAAAAAGCTTGCTTCAGGTTACAGATAAAATGAGCCAAAACTATAGAAGGTTCTTAGCGAGAAGGAGAGATACCGTTGGGCGGGACCGTCCGGGAAATCCTGAGCTATGTATAATACCTTAGGTTCCACGGTGAAGTGCTTCTTTATGGGAATTTGAAGAGCCAGGTTGTAAGTAGTGAATGCAAGGTTCCAGTAGACTTGGCCATAACCATTCTGACTCGTGAAATCCTCTCCTGAGTTTACCAAGGATAATCCGAAGCCTACTCTTGTTTTTCTTTTGTCCTTACTCTCACCCAGCCGGATGAAGAAATTGAAGTTATGATCTATGATAAAACCCTTTACCTCATCTAACAAGGGGTAATGGCACATAGGTCGTGGATTAAACTCTAACTGCATTAAATGACAAGAGTCACTCCATACGTTGTAGAGGTGATCGTAGCGAAGGTTCGGAGCATATTCTATGGCTAATCGGGCAGGCCTTAGGTAGATGTTGATGCTAGGGTTCAGGCTTGCCCCTTGAATGTTCTTCTCGTAGCTATACGGTATTTGAAAACCTCTTACCATCCCTTTATGTCCGGACAAGCCGATAGCGGTACTGCGCCAGCTCAAACCGATTGCCGGAGTAATAACAAACGTGGCTTCCTCAATTTGCTTGCTTTGGCTCGGTTGGCCTTGAGAATCAGAAAAAGTATAGAGTAGTAGAAAGAGACATACGTGTAGCGTTATACTTTTTCTTGATTGAATTGTAAAGAGAGATTTCATATCAACTCGTTAAATCTATCTCCTACCTCGTCTATTATCTAGTATGATCGGCAAATCTACGGCCCTGAATTGGCAAACCCAAACCAGCTGGGGTTCGTTGCTAATCTTAGGCATGTTTGCTACTTTAGTGATCGTAGGAGCGTGGGTAGCGGTCTACGTTCACATCCGAAAAGATACTGACCAATATATCAAGTACGCAAGTTAGGACGATGACCCAGGTAGACGAATTAGAAATTAAACTTTACCAGTTGCTCAAGGAGAATAACTGGAGCAACGAATCAGCTACTCAGGCTGTGAATGCTGTCAAAAGCCTTCAAAGAGAAACTAATAAGTATTTAGCCACCAAAACTGACTCGGCTGACTTGAAGGTGGATCTGATCAAATGGATGGTTGGTATTGCCTTCACTGCTGTCAGTGTCCTGTCCGCAGTAATATTCGGCCTCATCCGTTTCTTCAGTTAAGTTCACTTTGTTAGACACTAGATTCAAGGCATTTATCAATGACCAAGCCTTGTTCGGCCCGAACGACACTGTGCTGTTGGCCGTGAGTGGCGGACTAGACTCTACGGTGCTGACGCATTTGTTTGCCCAAAGTGCCTACCCCTTTGCCATTGCGCACGCCAACTTCGGGTTGCGCGGTACCGAATCCGACGAAGACGAACGTTGGGTTGCTGCCCTGGCTGAGCGTTATCAGGTGCCGTTTCATACCCATCGCTTCGCCACCGAAGACTATGCGCACGAACACCGCTTGTCCACCCAGATGGCCGCCCGTCGGCTGCGCTACGTTTGGCTGGAAGCGGTTCGGTCCGAACACGACTACGCCCGCATCGCCACCGCCCACCACCAGAACGACCAACTGGAAACTACGCTCCTCAACCTGGTGCGCGGCACCGGCATTGCCGGACTGCGCGGCATGCTGCCCCGGCGGGGCACGCTGGTTCGTCCGCTGCTGTTTGCTCCTCGGCAGGCGTTGGAAGCCTACGCGCAGCAGCACCAACTACAGTGGCGCGAAGACGCGTCAAACGCTTCGGATGCCTACCGCCGCAACCAATTGCGCCACCACGTGGTGCCGCAGTTGAAGCAACTAAATCCCAACTTGCTCGGCACCTACGAACGCACCCGCGAGCGATTGCACGCCACCGAACAGGTGCTGCTGGCCGAGGTGGAGCGCGTTAAAAAAGATGCTTATCGAGAAGTGGAGGGCGAAGTGTGGTTAGACAAAGTTGTGCTTCGCCAGCACCCGCAAACTACCCTCATCCTGGCCGAGCTAATCCGTCCCTTTGGGTTTTCGTACCCGCAAGCCCTCGACGTGGCGGCGAATTTGTCGGGCGACGCGGTGGTAGGGCAGCGCTTTCTTTCGGGGCGTTATATCCTTTTTGTGGAGCGTGGGCATCTTGTTATTAAAGAAAAGAACGGAGAGAAACTGGTCACCCGAGCCGTTCAGGCAATCGATGCGCGGATCGTGATACCGTCGTTGACCCTTACGTTCACCATTCATCCCGCGCTCAACTACTCCCTACCCCGGCAGCGACATACGGCGGCACTGGATGCTGACCGACTTCACTTTCCCCTACAATTGCGCCCCTGGCGAGCGGGCGACTGGTTTTGTCCGCTAGGGATGGAGCACCGCAAGAAACTCAGCGACTTTTTGATCGACCAGAAAGTGCCCCGCCATCGCAAGGCATCGGTCTACGTGCTCACCTCGGAAGAAAATATCGTTTGGGTGGTGGGCTGGCGCATTGACCACCGGTTTCGAGTCACGGACCAAACGCAGAAAGTTTACGAAATTTCCAACAAGGCGGCTCAATAATGGCCAGAAGCTCGTATCATTGCGAAGAATCCGCCCCATCAGCTTGTCGTTTATGAGGAATCCCTTTCAACGATCGTACTCTCCCGCAGAACTGGACATCTTCAACTTTCTGGCCGAAGTGCGCTTGTTTCACGGATTAAGCAACGAGCAGATGTCGCTCTTTCTGCCGTATTTGTACCTGCGCCAGTACAAGCAAGAAGAAGTGGTTTTTTTTCGGGGCGATCCGGCGCACGCCCTCTACGTTATCAAACAGGGAACGGTCGACTTGGTACTGGACGTGGATCAGGTTTTTGAGAAACTGGCGGTGGTCAACAGCAAACAGACGTTCGGCAACAACGCGTTGATCGAAGGAACCAAGCGTTTATACAGCGCAATGGTGCAGTCGGATGAGGCTGAACTCTACGTCATTCCTCACGTCAACATTAATGATATCTTTCAGGAGAAGCGCAAGGTGCAAGCCAAGATGTTTGGGGCACTCGCTAAGATGTACGAAGAGCACGTTGGTGATCTGTACGAATCGTACCGATCTTCGAAAGGGTTTTTCAGCCTGGATCGCATGGACCGCATAATATAGAAAGAGACTTTCAGCGGATGAAGCTCTTTAACTTTATTGATTTCTCAAATCCCCGAACCTTTAAACCTAGTATAATTAACCCTGGAACTGGTCAAATTTCTTTTTACCTTCCCGCATTCATTTTTCACCCTAAACCTATCAACAATGATGAAAGTAACCGTCGTAGGAGCCGGTAACGTAGGAGCCACCTGTGCCGACGTGCTTGCGTACCGAGAAGTAGCCAATGAAGTAGTGCTGGTCGATATCAAAGAAGGGCTGGCCGAAGGAAAAGCGCTGGACATCTGGCAAAAATCTCCCATCAACCTCTATGATACCCGCACGGTGGGTTCCACCAACGACTATAGCCGCACGGCTGGTTCCGACGTGGTGGTGATCACCTCCGGACTACCCCGCAAGCCCGGCATGAGCCGCGACGACCTGATCGGCACCAACTCGGGCATCGTGAAAACCGTGACCGAAAACGTGGTGCAGCACTCTCCCGACGCCATCCTGATTGTGGTGTCCAATCCGCTGGACGTGATGACCTACCAGGCACACCTCACCTCAAAGAAGTCGCGCAACCAGGTGATGGGCATGGCGGGTATTCTGGACACGGCCCGCTACCGGGCCTTCCTGGCCGAAGCGCTCAACGTGTCTCCCAAAGACATCCAAGCGGTGCTGATGGGCGGTCACGGCGACACCATGGTGCCTCTACCTCGCTACACCACCGTGGGTGGCATTCCGGTGACCGAACTCATTGACAGTGAACAGCTCGATGCCATTGTGGAGCGTACCAAGAAGGGCGGCGGCGAACTGGTGAAACTGATGGGTACCTCGGCCTGGTACGCCCCCGGTTCGGCCGCAGCGCAAATGGTAGAAGCCATCGTGCGCGACCAGCGTCGGGTGTTTCCGGTGTGTACGAAGCTTGAGGGAGAGTACGGTATTGATAATTGCTACCTGGGCGTACCGGTGATTCTGGGGAAAAACGGCATCGAGAAGGTCATTGAACTGCAACTCAACGATGAGGAAATGGAATTGCTCAAAACCTCGGAGGGACACGTGCGCGAGGTGATGGAAGTGCTGGATAAGATGTAGAATTCAAGCCAGTATTACACTTCATCATTCGAAATTCCTTGCTCGATATTCGACATTCTTTAGAGCATGTTTAAGTTTTCGTAACTCATTGTATTCTAGTGCGTTGGCCTGAAATTGCAGGCCACCATGGAATGGCGGGCGTGCGGAGCTTTTGTGCGAGGAAGCATTGGAATTTCTTGATCTTTTTGGTTCGTTTTTGGATCGAGCCAAAAATGAACATGGAAAAGGCAGTCAAGCGAAACAAAACTTCTTATTTGCGCAAAATCACGAGTAAAAATTTTTAAACTTGCTCTTAATATCGAACAAGGAATGATGAAGTCTGAAGTATAAAAGCCTGCAACCACAGCTATCAAGTGAAAGTATTTTTCTGATCTAATTACAACAACACATCCTTGAACGCCATCTGTTGGGCGGCTAACACAAACATCGTAGCGGGCAGCCCTTGGGTGCGCTCCGATAGGGTTTCGTAGTAGGTGAGAAAGTCTTCGGTGGGTTCGGCCAGTCCCAGCATCACCAGATCCGCCTGGTCCGATTCTTCGTGCAGCACATCCCAGAACGGGCGGCCGTCGCTGATGATGATTTTCTGCTCGAAGTTGATGCGCATGCTGTCAATCATACCAATCAAATTGGTTCGGGTTCCTTCGGCCGCCGCCGCGGTGGGGACCAGCATCTTGATGGTTACCGTAGCGCGCTTCCAGCGCTCACTGTTGCGAAGCATATACGCCAGGATCATCATCAGCCCGCCGTTTTTGTTGAGTCCGCCCCACCAGACGTCGATGCGCTGTCGGTCGCCGAAGCCCGCGTTCTCGTCGTCGCGCACGATAACCACGTTTCGCTGCGCTTGGTGAAAGTAGCCGATCATATTGCAGTAGGGAGCGTGGTGCGCTAGTTGGCGGGTGTCGCCCAGCATAATGGTGTTCGGGACCAAGGCCCCCAATCCGTAGGTATTGACGAGTCGGATACCACCTTTGAAGGGGTCCTCGTCGGGAATCACGCGCACGAAAGCGGGCACGCCCCGCCCCTGCAGAAAATCACGAATATTATTCTCCAGCGACTGTATGCGCTCGTAGGTCACCTCCGTGGTAAGCACCGTGGCCACCGATAGCAACGATTGCCCCCGGGTGAGCGAGTCGGCCAACTCGACCAGATGCCAGCGATGGGTAGGGGCGCCCGACAGCACCAGAATATGAGGTCGCCAGTTTTTGGGGTCTGGGTGGTAGTCTAGCCGCATCAGGGCGCTGCGGGTGAGGGCCATCCATAGTCCCCGTCGCACGTCGCCCCAGGCAGTTTGCAAGCCCCGCCGCTTTAGCCAGATGAAAAGGAAGGTCACGAACAAAATGGCAATGAGCGTAGCCAGCGGGTTGATGAGAAACATCACCGCGATACATCCCAGTGCCCCTAACAGTGAGAATATCCAGTGCACCCGAAAACTCGGACGAAAGGACGGGCTGCCCAGCAAACCTTCGGTGCCCGCCGCCACGTTGAGCACTCCGTAGGTAGTTAGAAAAAACATGGTCAGAATGGGAGCGATCAAATCCAAATCGCCTAGTATGACGGCCAGCAAGGCAATGGTCATTGTCAAAACCGTACCCGCCCGGGGAATGTTGTCGGGTCCGCTGCCCTTGCCTAGCCAACTAAACTGACGCGGCAGCACCCGGTCTTGGGCCAATGCTTGCAGAATACGTGGGGCCCCCAAAATGCTGCCTACGGCGCTCGACAGCGTAGCTCCCCATACTCCCAGCAGAATGCCATTGCCCCACAGCGAAATACGGCGCATTACCAGGGGGTCGCTAATCAGCGTGGCATTATCCACTCGAAAAGCCAGAATTAGCGGCAAGGTCATGTAGACCAGATAGCCCACGCCCACGGCGTAGAAGGTGCCCTTCGGGATCGACTGCGCCGGGTTGCGCAAGTCACCCGACAGGTTAACCCCCGCCATGATGCCGGTCACGGCCGGAAAGAATACGGCAAACACCCCCCAAAACCCTTCTTGTAAGTCGGGAGGCGTGATAATTTCGGCGGTGGGAGTATCCAGGGGTTGTCCCAAAACCAACGAAATCAACGAAATACCGATGGCCGCCAGAATAAAATACTGACTCTTGATGGTGGCTTGGGTGGAGAACAGGGCCAACAAGCTAACCAAAACGGTGACCACCACCCCAACCACCTTTTCGTTGAGTTGAGGAAGCACCTCCACCATGCTCTCGGCAAACCCGATGACGTACAACGCGACCGACAGCGCTTGCGCCAAAAATAGGGGAATGCCCACCGCCCCGCCCGTCTCAATACCCAGCGATCGGCTGATCATGTAGTAAGCCCCGCCAATTTTCACCTGCTGGTCGGTGGCGATGGAGGCGATGGAGAGTGCGGTGAGAAAGGTGATGCTGGTAGAGAGCGTGACAATAATCAGGGTGCCTATCAGACCCACATTGCCCACTACCCAACCAAAGCGCAAGTACATAATCACCCCCAGAATTGTCAGCAGAGAGGGCGTGAAAACGCCCCCGAAGGTGCCTAAGCCGCGCGCCTGCACCGGAGCGACCTTGGAGGAAGAACGTTTGTTTTTAGTGAAAAAAGTATCCATCATGCCCCAATGGCGCGGTCTAAATGGGTGTATCCTCCGTCAGGAAATAAGTACTGACCGGTGGTGTGCGTGGCCCGGTCGGAGGCCAAAAAGAGCACCGTGTCGGCAATCTCCTGGGCGGTGGTCATGCGCTGCCCCAGCGGAATGCGCTGGGTCACCTCGGCTAGCTTTTCTTGGGAATTGTCAAAGGTATCTATCCAGCGTTGGTACATGGGCGTCATCACCTCGGCCGGCAGCACGGCATTCACCCGAATGCTGTGGGGGAGTAGCTCTACAGCCCACTCGCGGGTGAGGGCCAACTGCGCCCCTTTGGCCGCGATGTAACCCGACGAGCCGCCCTGCCCGGTAAGGGCCGTCTTAGAACTGACGTTTACGATGTTGCCTTGTGATTTTATCAGGTGTGGTAGCGCGTAGTGCGCCATGGCGTAGTAATGCAGTAGATTGCCGGTGAACGACGCTCTAAATGCTTCGGGAGAGCCACGTTCCAGACTAACGCTGTCGTTCACTCCGGCGTTATTCACCAGCACGTCCAACTGCCCAAAGGCCGCGATCGTTTCCGCCACAGCCCGCTGGCACTGCTCCGGGTCGGCTAAATCAGCCTGCACAAAAAGGCTGGTCTGCCCCCGCTTGCCCAACTCTTGGGCTAGATTTTGTCCCCGTTCGGCGCTTCGGTTCACAATTACCGGAATGGCGCCTTCGGTGGCTGCGCCCCGCACAATGGCTTCCCCGATGCCACTGGCACCGCCGGTTACGACAATTACTTTTCCCTGCAGATGAAGATCCATAACTCAAGGACTCAGTTGGTAGAAATTAGTGGCATTCTGCCCAAATACGCGTTCTTGCTCGGAGGCACTCAGCGAAGCAAGGTACTGGCTCATTAGTTCATTCACCCGGCGGTAGGAAGCCGCCAGCAGGCAAACCGGCCAATCAGACCCTACCATTACCCGGTCGGGACCGAAGGCTTCCAGCACCACGTCCAGATATGGAGTGATGTCGCTCGGTTGCCAGTTTTTCCAATCCGCTTCGGTCACCAGGCCCGACAGTTTGCAGTGCACGTTGGGCCGCTCGGCCAGGGCCTGAATATTTTCTTTCCAGGGCGATAGCTCATGGGCAGCAATCCGGGGCTTGGCCAAGTGGTCTACCACCAGTTTGACGTTAGGCAAATGGTCCGCGAACGAGTGTGCCGCCGGTAGCTGATCTTCCCGAATGAGTAGATCGTAGGTTAGGTCAAACTGCGACAGCAACCCTACTCCCCGCCGAAACGCCGGTCGTGCCAGAAAATGCGCGTCGGTTTCGTCTTGCACGATGTGGCGTACGCCCACGAACTGGGGGTGCTCTGCCCAGTGCGCCAACCGCGCTGCCACCGCTTCATCCTGTAAATCCACCCAGCCAACCACCCCGCGGATAAAAGCGTACTTGTCGGCCTGGTCTAGCAGAAACTGCGTTTCCTGTTCGGTTTGCGCGGCTTGCACGCTCACGCAACCCGCTACTTCGTTAGCGTCTAATTCTTTTTTTAGGTCAGCAGGGAGATAATTCCGCT
This sequence comes from Cyclobacteriaceae bacterium, assembly GCA_965217305.1. Taxonomy (GTDB): domain Bacteria; phylum Bacteroidota; class Bacteroidia; order Cytophagales; family Cyclobacteriaceae; genus Tunicatimonas. The sequence goes on along the minus strand of CBDCHN010000010.1, from coordinate 680,103 downwards.
TAAGCACTTCCATCTCGTCGGTGATCCAGCCGTGCGTGGCGGGAGCGTAGTGCCAAAAGTGCTGGTGACTGTCAATACGAAGCATCCTCAACCCTAGCTTTGTCGCACCTGCTGCCTGGAACTGCCCAATCCATCGATGCCCAATTCCACCACGTCTCCTGCTTTGAGAAACTGAGGAGGTTTAAAGCCCAGTCCTACTCCCGCCGGGGTGCCGGTAGAGATAATATCCCCCGGAAGCAGCGACATAAACTGACTCAGGTAGCTTACCAGGTACGGAATCCGGAAGATCAGGTCCGAGGTGGTGCCCTGTTGCTTGGTTTCTCCGTTCACGGTGAGCCACATGCCCAAATTGTGCACGTCTTCTGCCTCATCGGGGGTAACCAAATAAGGACCCAGCGGGGCGAAGGTGTCGCAACTCTTTCCCTTGACCCACTGTCCCGAGCGTTCCAGCTGAAAAGCCCGTTCGCTGTAGTCGTTGTGCAGCATGTAGCCCGCCACGTGGTTCATCGCTTCCGCTTCGGTGACGTAGCTAGCCCGCTGTCCAATCACCACCGCTAGTTCTACCTCCCAGTCGGTTTTCTCGCCCCCGCGGGGCAGTAGCAAGTCGTCATTAGGGCCCACAATGGCCGAAGTAGCTTTGAAGAAAATAATGGGTTCGGTGGGCAAATCCATGTTGCTCTCGCGGGCGTGGTCGCGGTAGTTGAGTCCGATGCAAATGATTTTGCCCGGCCGTTGAATCGGAGGGGCAAGCCGCTCGTTGTCGGGCACCGCCGGACAGCGGTCGACGTTGTCAGAGAGCCAGGTAGCCAAGCGGTCGAGCCCGTTGTTGGCGAAGAATTCAGGAGAGTAGTCTTCGCCGAACTCCCGAACGTCTAGTGGTTGGTCATTGTGCAAGACTCCCGGTTTCTCGTTGCCCAGCGGGCCGAAGCGAAGTAGTTTCATACTGGTTTGGATGGGTTAATCTGCTTGGATTATAAGTAAATTAGCTGTTGAGGTGAACAAAGCCCCCGTCGATGGGGTAGTTGGTGCCGGTGATAAAGCCCGCTTCGTCAGAACAGAGATAGAGCGCCAGATGCGCGATCTCTTCGGGGCGGCCCATGCGACCAATCGGCTGCGTACGCGATAGTTTTTCGAACATCTCGGCTTCTTGGCCGGGGTAGTTTTGCTGGATGAAACCATCCACAAAAGGGGTATGCACCCGGGCCGGAGCGATGCAGTTGCACCGAATGTTATCAGTTAGGTAATCTTTGGCCACCGAGTAGGTCATCGTGAGCACCGCCCCCTTGCTCATGGAGTAGGCAAAGCGCTCGGCAATGCCCACCATCGAGGCCACCGAGGCGAGGTTGAGAATCACTCCGCCGCCCCGCTTTTTCATTGCGGGCACGCCAGCCCGTAGGCAGTTAAATACTCCTTTGACATTGACTTGGTAGATTCGGTCAAGATCCTCCTCGGTGGTAGTTTCCACGGTTCCTACGTGCGCGATGGCCGCGTTGTTGATCAGCACATCCAGTCGATCGGTTTCTCGCAATACGTCAGCAAAAGTTCGCTCCACTTGCGCGAAATCTGACACGTCGCAGGTGTATCCGTAAGCCTTTCCTCCGGCCTCGCGAATAAGGGATACCGTAGCGGCATAGGCATCCGGATTAAGGTCCAGAATGTGAACGGACGCGCCCTGACGCGCAAAAACTTCGGCGATGCTCTTACCAATTCCGCTACCTCCCCCCGTGACCAGCACAGTCTTTCCGCTAAAATCAAATGGTTGCATAGATCGTACTTGGTTTCAAAAGATCGTAATCTACAAATATAATTGCCTTACGCCCGTAAAAAATTTTGAATTTTGGGGGGGGCTGCTCGGGGTGAAGAACAAACAACTGCTCTGAATAGTACATTGGCGGTTTTTCTCGATTTAGCTATGGCTTGCGTAGAAATAATTATGCAATATTAACACCAATTCAGGGTGCGTCAATTGATTTAGATACGCGCTGATAAACCGATAATGATTTGTTAACAATTCAGTTAAGTAAGCAAGTGCGGAATATCCTAAACACCCTCCTAATTGCCGTTTTATACCTGGTGGGCGGGGCCGTTAGCGTGAGTGCTCAGACATTGATGGTGGAAAAAGCGTTTGAACTGCTCAAGAAGAAGGAGCTCGACAAAAGCTGGGAAGCGATTCAATTGGCCACCAAGCACGAAGAGACCGCGCAAGATGCCCGCGCTTGGTACGTAAGAAGTTACGTAAGTAAGGAGCTTTTTAAGGCCGATCCCCAGAAAAATGCTACGTTCGGCGTAGAGGCATTAAACGCTGGCCAAAGGAGTATGGCACTAGACCAGCCGGGGAAATACCACAAAGAGTGCAAAGCCATTGCCTCGTTTGTCTACACCAACTACTACAACCAAACCGTATCGCTTCTCAACAGCGAAAGCTATCAGGACGCGCTGGTCAGGCTGAAGGCCCTTACGCAGGACCGCCGATCGTTCAACGAGTTTTACGCCGAAGCATCCTACCTGTCGGGCTACGCCTACCTGATGCTGCACCAACCGGATTCTACCCAGCATTATTTCTCGCAGGCGCTCACCGCCGGGTACCGCGATCCACTCATCTACGAGACGCTCGCTAGCACCTATCTCGATGCCAACGAAGTAGGTAAAGCACGCACCATGGTCGACATGGGGCAAATTCTGTTTGCTGACGACCGCGGACTGAAGATTGCCGAGCTAAACACCCTAATGAAAGAAAAGCACTACGAACGAGCGGCCAGGGCGGCAGAAGAATACCTTTCTTCCTACAAAAAAGATACGGAAGTGATGCTGCTCTACGGAACCATTCAGGGTCGGATGCTCGATAACGACCCCAAAAATCAGGAAACGTATTTTGCGAAACGAATCGCGATCTACGAAAAGATTCTAAAGCTGGAGCCTAATAATCTGCTGGCGAACTATAACCTTGGAATCACCTATTACAACAAGGGCGTAGAATTGATTAACAACGAGGAAGTCTTCGAGAAGGATATCTTTGAGTTCGATCAGCTGCTGAACGTTTGCGCCGGATTGTTTCAAAAGGCGTTGCCCTTCGTGCTGAAGGCCAACCAGCTAGACCCCAGTAACTTCAATGCGCTCAAAGCGCTGGAAGGCATCTACTACAACCTCAACGAACAAGAGAAATACGCCCAGGTCCAAGCCCGGATCAACGCCATTAGCAGCAATAAGTAGAATGTCCGGCATGGGACGCCCCTACTGTCATTAAGTTAAGGGTTTGAATATCGAGTCATGAACAAGGAATGATGAATAATGAAGTAGTAAAGTGCATTTGGCATTCGCTATTCTTCCTTGTTCAATATTCCATTGTTTCGCCTATCTTAACGGCAGTGGGGACACCCCGCGTGGAACGCTTCTGGTTGCTACTGCCCGCTTAGCAACGGCATTAAGCCTACCCAGCAATTTTAGGATATCACTTCAATCAGGGGATCACCCGCACCGGCGTGTAGGGTGGAATTGACTCTTTGCCGCCGTTCCATTCTTTCAGCGTCTCTAACGAAAGCTTATACCGGTCGGCAATCTGCTGTAGATCGGGCTGGGCCTGAATGATGTAGATGGTTTGCGCCGACTGGGGTAATGCCGAAGCCCCACCAAGTAGCAGTTCTACGCGGCGACAATACGCCAGATCGTCTCCATTGACTGCTCCCATAGCTAATTGAGAAAGTTGCTGCGCGGCCACGCCCTGCGCGAGCAGGTAGCGCTGCACCGAGCGGGCCCTCCGCTGGGTAAGTAGTTCGTTATACCGGCGCGCGCCGGTAGAATCGGCGAACGCCCGAATCTCGATGGCTACGGTGGGACGCTGCCGATGAAACGCTATCAAACTATCCAACGTGGCCGCCGCCCCGGCCGGTAGGGTATGCTGATTGGTGGCAAAGTAGATGTTGCTGAAGCGCGTTGGAACATCGGCAGGCTCATCCAGCGGAGTTATGGTGAGTTCGGCCAGCTGGTAATCAGGACGAGCGGCAAACGAGCGCGACGGACGCTGAAACGCCACCCGATCACTTTCGTGGTAGGCAACATTTGTGAAGATAAAACCCCCTGCATCATCCACTGGGGCGGTTGCCAACGTATCGTTTTGGGCGTTGATCAGAAATACTTTAGACGGAAAGGTGCCATTGGTCGTGAGGCGACCGCTCAGGGTAACGCGTTCGGTACCCCGCTCGGCAATTTCTTGGACGTAAAAGTGGTCGGGTGGGGTGCTTTTATCTACTTCGGGCAACTTATTGAATAAACGACGCGATTGCACCAAGCGATTTACCCGACGTTTTTCGTGCTCGCTCAGGTTTTGATACCGGAAGGCGAGCTGCACCGACTCGGCCTCTTCGGTCATGATCTCGTCAAACACCCAGGCATCGATGATCCGCCGCACCAATTGTTTGTCTTTAAAAGAAAGGGTTTCCAGAAAGTAGTGATCCTCAGCCGAGAGGCTATCCTGCGGTTTCTCGGCTAAAAACTGCTTACGCTGGGTCACCAAACGCCGGATGCTCTCCTGGTCCGACCGGGGCAGCGTCTCGTAATAGTGCCTGGTCGCTTCATCCAGCGAAGCCAGGCTAGGTTCGCGTGGCGTAAACTGCCGGGCGTTAGCCAGACGCCCCACCCGTTCTTGCTCCTGTTCCGAAAGTGCCTCGTAGGCAAACACTTCATCTGCCGTAGGCAACTGCGCAAAGGCGTGCTGATGAAACACTTTTTTTCGATCTACCACGCGCTCAATGCGCTCCTGATCTTCGGGGGGAAGCTGAGCGAAGGTGGCTTCGGCTTCGGGGTCTGCCGCAGCATCGCCTGCCGCAGCATCGGCTGCCGCAGGATCGCCTGCCGCAAGCAGCGAAAAAACTTGGGCGTCAACGATGCGGGATACCAGTTCTCGCTCTTCGACAGGCAACCGCTCGTAAAACTGCTGGTCGGTGGTAGAGAGTTCGTCGGTGGTTTCTCGGAGTAAAAATTGCTTCTTAGCGCGTGCCAACCGGTCAACTGTCTCCTTTTCTTCGGTAGAAAGTTTTTCGTAATACAGCTGTTCTGATGCGGATAAGGTGGCGCTTTCGATCACGGCTTGCTGAAAAGATTGCCGCCGAACGTAGCGATCCACCTGCTGCTGTTCGACCAAGCTGAGTGATTGGTACACATAATCAATTTCTTCGTCCGGCTGCTGCGTATCCCATACTTTTTCTAAAAATTGCTGCGCGCTAATCATACGATTGAGTTCGCTTTTTTCCGCTTCGGGTAACGATTGATAGTGGAATAAATCCTCCAGCGTAGGCTGCTGGTTCAAGGTCTGCTGATAGAAGGTTCGTTGGTCGGTGACGGCACGATCAACCTTCAGTTGGTCTTCGGTAGGCAATGCCTCGTAAAAATAAGCAGCCTCCGGATCCAGGGTGCTTCGCTCTTGCAGTAGCATTTTGAAAAGTTGTTCGTCAACCAAATAAGCAATTTTGGTTTGTTCAGCGGGAGTCAGTTGGTCATAATAGCGTTGATCTTCTTCGGATAGGTCTTCTACGGGTTCTCGGAGCAAAAACTGCCGTTTGGCCCGCGCCAACCGCTGCACCAACTGCTGGTCTTGTTCAGAGAGTTCTTCGTACCGGTACTGCTCCGCATCCAACTGGGCAAGCTGATCCAGCAACACCTCCTGGAAGGCCCGTTGGTTCACGTATTGGTTCACCTTCACTTTGTCGGCGTAGGGTAACCGGTGGTAAAAATCTTCTTCCGAGAATAGGTCGGCCGAGGCGAACTGCAGTTCGTACCAGTCAGTTCCTATCGCCGGACGGAGGCGCGCCAGGGCGTGAATGGTATCGGACTGAATGCGGAAGGTATACACGTCGAAATTGCCGTCCTCGTTGTTGCGGTTAGACGTTAAGAATGCCTGCCGCTCCCCGAGTCGTAGGTACCAGTCGTCTTGGCTGGAGTTGAAGGGATAACCCAGGTTGGTCACGGCGGCACCGTAGGCAACGTAAAGGTCGTAGCCTCCCAAACCGGCGGGGGCATCCGAAGAAAATACGATGGTACGTTCGTCCGCAAAATAGGCCGGGGAAACCTCCTGAAAGGGGGTGTTGATCGGTGCTCCCAGGTTGGTGGATGATTGCCACGTCCCGCCGGTATTAGCGCTCATCCAAAGGTCAAACTGCCCGTATCCGCCGGGCCGATCCGAGGCAAAATACAGCGTATCGCCTCCCGGTGAGAGGGCCGGATGCTTCGCGTTGTAGCCCGGTTGGTTGATGGATTCGCTAAGGGCAACCGGTACTGACCACGTTTCATCAACGAGCGAACTGCGCATGATCCGGCAGGTGCTGTCCTGGTCGCAGGCGGTGAAGTAGAATTGATCGCGCGTTTGGTTGAAGGTGCCGCTGCCCTCGTTCAGGTTAGAATTGAGCGCGGCTATGCCCGAAGGAGTGGGCTGTACCTGCCACTGGGTTTGCTTCTCTAACCACAGAAAATCGCTAAGATAGGTCCCGTAACGCTCGTCCGGTGCCTCCTTGACCGAGCCACGGCGGGCCGATGAAACAATCAGGCTGGAGTCGTGCTGCCAGGGAAGGGCCGCAAAATCGTGAAAAGATGAGTTGACGGGGGCCGGAAGTTGATGGAACGCAAACTCAGGAGATGGTTGCCGAAAGAGTTGATAGGCCAAAGCAATGCCCTCCGCCTCGGTCTTCGCCCGTTGGGCGAGCTGTTGAACCGATGATTGGTCCGTGGTTTGATATTTTGTGGTAAAGTCTTCTAGCGCTTGCTGGGCGGCCCGGTAGGCTCCGGTGTACTTCAGCATCAGCGCGTGATAAAACTCCGCTTCGGCAAAACTGGTGTCTAACTGCTGCGCGGTTCGGTACAGTTCGAGCGCTTCCGCATAGCGAAACCGGTGTCGCTTGCAGTCAGCCAGATGGTGATACGCCTCAGCGCACTGCTGATTCACCTCCATCGCCTCTTGGAAATAGGCTTCTGCTTCGTAGAATCTTTGTTGCATTAAGTATTGTTGCCCCACATCGAGCAAGGCTTGCAATCGCTTGCTGGCAGGCTTCTGAACCGGTTGGGATACGGTGTCCGGGTGGATCTGCTGGGCATGGGCTGCCGGAAGTCCCAGCAGGGTCATAAGCAGCAGCGCTCCGCCAAAAAAAACTGTTCGGTTCGTGTGCATCAGATCATGGGGGTGGAGAAGTTGCGGAGGCGGGCTTTTTTACCGAACCAACGATAGGACAGCGACACCTCGAAGGCTCCGCCCCGGAAGGCACCCGCGGCCACCGGCTGCGTGTTGAAGTCGTAGCTCACGGCCAACAAATAGTTTTGGTAAGACAAACCCGCCGAGGTCACCCAGGAGTCGTTCCAACGGTACCAGGCCCCGGCCAGTAGTTGAAGGTGCTGATCGGTGGCTTGGTACGGAGGTGAGAACGCGTAGTGCACGTAGGTGCCCACGTTGACGTGATACTGTTGGGCGTTGCGATAGGCTACGAGTGCCTGGGGCAAAAGTCGGACAGAAGGAGCTACCGGAAATTCCAGTCCCGAATGCCAGCGCACCAGCAGTGCCTCCCGGCTTCGATTCGTCTGATGAAACGAAGCGTACGGACGGTTTAAGTTGGCCACCGCCAGTCCGGTGAATCCGCTGAGGCGGCGCAGCAGCAGCTCGCGCGATGGGTTGTAGTGATAGGTTAACCCCGCCGTGAAGGTGGCAAACCCCACCCGGTCGTTGAGCGTCTCGATCGAAGGGTTGATTTCAGGATTGTAGCCCACTGCCGGATCGTACTGCGAGCCCCACTGCAGGCGGTCCAGGTACAATCTTCGTTGCGTAAATCCGCCTTGCAAACCAAACGAAAGCAGGCGCGTTTGCCGATGATCCAAACTCAAATTATAGGCTGCCCCCAGGTTGATGCCCGTAGCGCGATAGAAGCGATCCGTGCCCACCGTTTCGTTTACCAGTGATAGTCCGATGCCCCCGGCCTGCCGAAGGCTACCAGGGAGGAACACCGGCTTGGCCAGCGACAACGCACTGGCCTGGTGCGGGTTGGCCAGGTTGCGCCACTGCGTGCGGTGCTGCACTCCGGCCATGCCGTGCGACTGCGTGCCCAGCAGGGCCGGGTTCACGTTGAGGGGCGAGAAGTAGTACTGCGAAAACAGGGCCGACTGCGCCGTGACTGGTTGAGCAGCCATCAGAAGCATTGCCATCAGCAGAGTGGGTAGTTTGATGAACAAAGGAGTAGGCGTAGAGAAAGTCACAAAAGCCAGTTAGTAGTGAAGAATGGTTCCGCTTTGTTGAAATTGCTTTCCGCCAATGAACTCTCCTTTCAGCAGGTAGCGGTAGGTAGCCGTCACCTCTTGCGAACCGATGGGGCCGCGCCACCCGGTGGTAGAAGCTTCTTCCCACGAGCGCGTTTCGTACATCACGTTACCCCACACGTCCTGGATGGCGAGGTAGAAGTTGTTTGGGGAGATGCGCTGGCCGTATACCTTTACGCACTGATCTTCAGGGCTGGGGGCAGAAGAAGAAAAGGCATTGGGCAGGTAGAGGTTTCTGGTATCGGCAGCAATATCGAAGCCCACGGTGAGGATGGGTAAGGCAGAAGGCTGATCGCTGCTGATGGTGAAGCGGTTACCCTGCTCGCGGAGGGACGCTTGGCCCAATGAAGTGAAGTTAGGCCCGGGGCGGTCGGCGGCAAGCACCATCACCTCGTTGCGGTAGGTAGCGTAGTCGGCGTTGGGAGCGGTGAAGGTGAGTTCGGCCCGCGAACCCCGGTAGGTACCGCTCAGGGTTTGCACCTGCCAGTGAAAGGGCGTGCCATCGATAGCCGGAGACGAGAAATAGGCCATACCCACCACCGGATCTTCGCCGGTAACGTTGAGCAGGGTAGCCGGAGCGTAGGTGCCGTTGCGCCCGACGGGGTAGAACTTGGAGCCGGTGCCCTGGTGGTAGAGGAAGCCGTCGACGTAGGACTGGGGGGAGCCTCCGGTGATTTGAGTGGACTGGGCAAGAGTTATAAGTGAAGCCTGACCGACCTGAACGACGCCATCTGATAAAGACAATGTGTTCTCTACGGTTAGTTGCCCCTCAATTCGTTTTGTGCCGCCACCCCTCACGGTTACTGTTCCAATAGATGCTTCTCTTATTTGAATTCGTTGATCACCACCTACTAAGGTTACCGATCCGGATGATAAGAAAGAAGTATTGGCGAGCAGGTTTTTATGTAAATACAACATACCCGCGTTTATCATCTTCCCGTCAACGCGCATATTGGCATCTACATTAACCACTGAAGTAGTGTTGGTACTTACCGTACCCTGCCGAACCACTAGTTGTGCATTAAGTTCACCCAACATCATGGTAAAAAAGAAGACAATACCTATTTTCCGAAGCATAGTTTCTCTGTTCTAATCTACCTCAACCCAACCACTCGCGCCTTTGATATACACCTCGCCGTCACCATCGGTCCGAACGTAAGTATCACCCTGGTTTCCCTGCCCAGGGCCCGGTTCACCGTTTCCAGAAAGAGTTTTTGGAATTGGCGACCAACTGTCAGGATTACTGTTAGCCTTTGTCTTGATAAAAACCGTTCCGTCGTCCTTCACGTAGATATCTCCTTTACTGCCTGCCCCACCATTTGGGTTACCACTACCAGTAGATACCTGAGCGCCCCCGCCACCGGCAGTGGGTGCAGCGGGTGCCCATTGGCTTCCGTCCCAGGTCAATACCTGGCCATTGGCGGTAGGAGCGGTAGTGGCTACTTGGTTTCCCTGAAGTTTAGTCACAGTCAAGTTACTCCCCCCGCCCCCGGTGGTTACGTCACCGCCCAAATTCACCCTTAAGCTTCCGTCGCCCGCCTGAGACAAGCCGGCCCCGGCCACGTTGGCGTTTATCTTAGTTTGATCAACCGCATCCGCTCCAATGGTAGCCGTTCCGTTAGTGGCAATGGTAATGTCACCGCTGATAGTGGTAGGAGTGGGCTGATTACCATTGTTACCAATAAAGAGCCGTCCATTAGGAAGGGCAGGTAAGCCCCCGCCCCCGGGAGGGAGGGCAGCGGGTGCCCACTCGTCAGCATCATTGTCCCATTGCAACACCTCCTTGTCCGAAGGTGCCGTATTCGCGACGGTTCGTCCTTGTAAACCTTTTACAGTCAACTCTCCGTCTTCGTTGAGTGAACCATCGCGATCTACTTTTTTAAAGTTCATATCAACGCCAAGTCCCTGACCAATACCAATCCAGCCTTCGGGGAAAGGAGAAATTTTTACTTCGTCACTGTCACTATCGATTGTTAATCCGTTACCAGTATTCACCCGAAGGCCATCGACATTGGTGTCCTTAGCAAGACCGGGACCCGCCACGTCGACGTTGATCTTTTCTTTGGTAACGGCACTATTAGCAATCTTAGCGGTTGTAATCCTGGCATTCTTGATTGTCACTAAACCGGCAGCATCAATGGAAATATCGCCCGTGATGGTTACTGCCTGGGGGCTGCTCGAGTTGTCACCAACGAATATATTTCCTTCCGGAAGCGCGGCCGGAGTTCCATTATTCAGCGTACCTAGGTCTACGGTATATGGTACGCCACCTTCGGTAAGGTTGAGCTTATTGTTGCCACTGTTAAAACTAAAATCGGTGATTTTGCTGTTAACACTGACGGCATTGTCTTGGTCATCTACATATTTCCGGTTGGTGGCGTGGCCATCGGCAGTAGGAGAACCCAAATCGGTAATTTGTCTGCCGCCTGCATCGTTGTCTCTATCCAGTATGTTCTCCAGATCGCGATCGTCAACGTATTTCCGGTTGGCGGCATGATTAGCCGCTGAGGGAGCCGCCAAATCGATAATTTGCCGATTTGCTGCGCTATTATTCTCGGTTAGAACCTGCTGTAGCGAGGGAATATTTCCACCTGGCAACGAAGCGCTGGTTATTTCAGAATCTACGTACGCCTTGGTAGCCGCATCCTGAGGGTCGTCAGGGTCTTTAAGTCCGATTATTTTCTCATTATTAGCATTATTATCTTCGCCAAGCACCTGCCCCAGTGACGGAGTAGTTGAGCCAGGAAAAGTGAGGATTTCTTGGTCAATATACGCCCGGGTAGCGGTTTCCCGGCTGTCTACGTACTGCTTGTTGGCTGCGTCTGCATTATCAGTAGGCGGCGCCAGATTGGTTATCTTACTACCATCGGCGCTATTACCTTGATCAAGAACCACTTTCAAATTAGGATTGAGCGCAGAAACATTGGCTAGCTCCGTATCAACATAACCTTTAGTGGCCGCGTCGTTATCCTCTGTTGGTGCTCCCAAATCAGTGACCTTCTGATTGCCCGCGCTGCCTCCCTGCTGTAGTACCGACGATAGGGTTTGACTATTGGCCGCTCCGCCCTTTATGCTACCCATCGACACAAAGGCGTTGCCGCTGAACTTGAACACCTCGCCGGTGCTCTCGTTGATATAAAAATCTCCTTCGGCGGCGTTCACCCCGCTGGGAGCGGTGGTTCCCGTATACCAGGTAGTTCCCGACACTTCAGCATTCGGACCGCCGGTTCCTCCGGAAGTGCCCGGGCGCCACGCTCCGTTGAACCAGTAGTAGAACTGCCCTTCGTTGGTATCAAACACCAACAGGCCGTGGTCGGCACGGCTCAGCCTGCTGGTGAAAGAAGTTGACTGCCGCTGGGCGGTGGTGAGGCGGGGGGCCAAGAATCCTTGATTGCCCTGTTCCGGTACCAGTTCTAGTACCGCGTTCGGATTGGGTTGCTCGGTTCCCATGCCAATTACGGTTTGCGCTTGGCTGCTTGCAACTGACGCTGCGACCAATGCGACGACGAAGTAAAGTGATAAGCGGTGCTTTTTTGTCATTACAAAGCTTTTAAGATACTACTTATGCGTTCTATCCTACTTCTTACCGATTGACTTTTCCTCTTCTGCCGCTGCGTGCGGACAGGAAGGGAGACTTCTAACGTAGGCAACCCGCCCCAATCAGCCACTGACTAACTTATGGCAGGTTGATTTTTCGCTGTTCGAATGTTGATAATATCTCGGTAGGGTATTGGTCGTTTTAGCCCAAAAAGGCACAAGCGTTAACCAAAACGCAAATTCGTATCAAAATGAAGCTACAACGTCAACTGCAACGCCCCCTGGCTAGGCACCGAATGGCAAGGTATAGCGTGCTTCTGCGCCTCTTCGGCCAGGTGGTGCGCCCGCTTCCGACCGTTGGAGCTGTCGATGATCAGTAAATTGTAGGAAAAGTGCGCTTGGAGAGCCTCTAGCTTCCGCACCGCGTTGTTGCTAACGATCAGATAGTCTACCGACACGGGGGGGGCGGCTGGTTTTCTGGGTGGCAGCGAACCACCGACGAAGGCCAGTCGCTTTCCTTGCCACACTGCCAAGGTCACGCTGCCCCGTTGAACCAACGGAACCGGATGACGGGCCAGGGCAGCCGTATCCAAAAAGGTGGTGACGAGTCCGGCCTGAACGTGGTGCGGCTCGATTTGGTAGGCTGCCGCCTCGTTCCAGGCCCCCCAGTGGTAGTTGGTTTGGCCACGGGTGAAGTCCACGTGCGTTTGCCGATTTACTTGGTAAAAGGTGAGGGTTTGCCGTTGCTGTTGTGACCAGTGGTGGAATACGCGTAGCCCCGCAACGGCCACCAGGCAGCCGCAGGCGAACCCCAAGTAAGCAAATCGACGGTAGTGAAACAGCAGAACTCCGGCCAACAGCGCGCCGTACAGGATCAGCACCTGGGGAAAGTCGACGTACAGTCGATCCACGTAGCTAGCGGGCAAGAACTCCAGTCCGTAGATCAGGGTATTGACCCCGGAGATTACCGTCTCCAGCACTTTTCCTACGATAGGAAGCAACGGTGGCACCAACGTCCCCGCAACGATGGTGAGCAGTCCTAGTGATAGGATGACGAACGCGGCCGGAATCACCACGATGTTGGCCAACCAAAAGTAGGTGGGGAACTGGTGGAAGTAGTACAAACTGATGGGCAGGGTGGCCAACTGCGCCGCTATTGACACCGCCGTGAGGGCCCAGAGCTTATCCGCCAACCAAAACCGGCACTCCAGCAGTCCGTAGATGCGCGGTTGTAGATAAACAATGCCCAACACCGCCAGGTAAGACAGCTGAAAGCCGACCGAGAGCAGGTAGTAAGGGTTGATAAGCAGCAGCAAAAAGGCCGACAGTGCCAGGGTATTGAAAATATTGGCGCGCCGTTGCGAAGCCTGCGCCACAATCACGCAGGTGAACATGGTGGCGGCGCGCATCACGGACACTGAGCCACCGGCAACCAGCGCAAACAGCCACAGGATGGCAATACACGCCAGGGCGTGCAGTAGCCGCCCCCGCCGGGTACGCTGCAAAAAACCCAGCAGAAACGCCACCACTCCGTACACAATGCCGATGTGCAATCCGGACACCGCCAGCACGTGCATGGCTCCCGCCCGGCTGTAGGCTTCGCGTACTTGGTCGGCCAGCTGATCTTTGACGCCCAGCACCAGCGCCAGGGCAATACCTCGCGCCGACGGGTCCGCTACCGCCTGGGTGAGGAGCTCCTTGCTTTGCCTGCGCAAACGGTTTGTTGCTTGGGTAACAGGATTGAGCGAAACCTGCGCCATCGTCTGCCACTGGTTGGCGCGGAGATAATGTTGGTGATATACCTGCTGGTTGGCCCAGTAGCGCTGTTGATCAAACGTGTGGGGATTGGTCGGTGGCTCAATGCGCTGGGGAACACCTTTGACAAGGATCTGAGCGCCGTAGCGCAGCAAACGGAGACTGTCGGCCTTGGGCTGATAGATGAGAATGTTTGCCTCCCGGGGCGGGGCAGCGTGAAGCGCCCCGGTGCTATCGCGCCGCAGCACTCGTTCTAAGCGGGCGGTGGTCCGCCAGGAGTTTTTCCGTTCTTCAGCATCAGAGGTAACGGTGGCCACGTAGTGCGAGTAAACCGGCTGGTAGTGCGACAGGTGATTGGTTCGTTGGTCGGCGCGGTGCTGGTTGACCCGCACTACTCCAACCCCAACGATAATCAGCAGGCCCACGGTGCCCAGCAGTGCACTGAGCCGCTGTCGCCACCGGGCGGGCAAAGCAACCACCGTGATCCCGTACAAAACAACCAGCGCCGCAATAGCGGCAGCGGGAAGTGACCAGGGGGAGTAGAATCCCACCAAAACGCCCAGGATCAGGGCCGGAGTGAACCGAAGAAAGGGGTAGGGGACCCAGCGGAACATAGCGCTTTTTGTCGGAAGATACCGACGATCTCGCTCGGGCGCTGCGCAAAGTGAGGGCAAAACGCGCGCTGTACCAAATTAGCGCACTTCTCTTACTTTGCCCCCGCGGATGGTTCGCTTAGCGCAACCGGAGTATCATCAGCGGGCTCGCCCGGGTGATAAGCAATGCGGCGGAAGCAAAAATACTGGAGGTTGTGTTTCATGCCCGTGGAGGCTGTGAATCCCCAGATGACGTCGGTAGCCCCTTCGAAAATCTCGCCAATAAGATCGTGCTTCCCCTGGTAAACCAAGCTGTTGTCGAGGCGAACAATCACCTCTTGGTTGTCGGGATTCCAGGCGAAGCGAAAGTTGTGCATCCGATCATCTTCCAGGTCATAGTTCTCATTCTCGTCGTTCCAGTAGGTTTCGTGGTAGCTGCTACCATTCACCAAAAAAGCAACGTGGTCGCTGGCCGGATCATTCTGGTAGGGGTTCTGGTAGGTATCAAACTCGACGGCTACCGACGGGGCAATGAAGTTACCCGACGCAAAGTTGGCGTTGAACCGCCCGTAGCCTAGCCCCTCGCCGTAGGTGCCGAACGCATCGTAGCCCCGCTGGTCGTTGTGCACCACAAAGGTGATTCCATCGGCCCCCAGGTCGTCCTTGTCGCCCAGGTAAATATCAAACTCTATCTCGAAGTAGCGGGTCAGGTCCAGTGTGGCGGTGCTGTAGGCAATCCCTTCCGCGTACCGCTCGTCGGGGGTGAGCATAATGCAGCCCGACGGCATATAGTCAGCGTATCCTCGTAATTCGAACTGCGCGTGAGCCGACAACCCCAAGGTTGCGAGGAATAGGGTGAGTAGCGATTTCTTCAACACAGGTGAGGTCATGCGATGCTTTGGTTAGGCGGTGAAAAAATTGTTAAGCGTATTAAGCAAACGTCCCGTTGGCTTCAGAGCGCATCGGTTGTTTATAGCAACGCCAAAGTAGTTTCGGTAGTTCTCAAAACAATTCGGCACGTAGCCGGTAATACATAAAAGCAGTTCACAATTTAACCTTCGATGACTATGGCACAAGATACCAAGGAAACCAAAGAGACCAAAACCTGGCCCGAACTAGCCATCGGTTTGTACGACAAACTGACCGGACGCAATGCTGAGATTACCTACGAATTTGATGATTTCGACCTGTACGTGCCCAGCAAAGCCGGAGCGAAAGGTGACGTGGAGCACGCGCACTGGAAAGTGAATGGCACCCTGCGCATTCGCACTACCGATGACCAGAGTAAGGGCACCCCGAAGAAGTAAAATACTATGGCTAAGAAGATCGACATAATCGCTGACCTAACCATTGAGTTAGACGGGGACAAAGTGAAGGTAACCAACGACAGCGATGGCGATCTGGTCATTGACTTCCCGAGCAAGCAGACGTTGGGAAAATTTATAAGGACACGGTTTGCCCTCAGCACTGACTTTAGCTCGCTGAACCGGGTGAACAAGCTGCTTCAAAAGGAGCAGCAGCCGGTAATCTTGCGGGTCGATCATGAAGATTGGGTAACGTTAGGGAGGTACGACAATCCGGTGATTAAGTACGCACAACTAGCGCCCCTCTTGCTCGACAATTCTTTTTCTGATCGGAAAAATTGGTACATACTCGCCGGAGTGCTCGGCGGTGGTATTTTAGCGGTTCTAATTTACCAGTTGATTAAAAGACAAGACTAACTCCGGTACGAAGGTTTGCTACGCGGGCGGATCCCGGGTTGAGAACACCTACAATATTATCCGTTACGCAATAGAGTTGTAGTCCTTTGGGGCCGGTGGTGATGGTGAAACCCAGTCCCAGGTTGTTGAACGATCGGCTTATCATAGAGTAAGTGGCGGCAGCCTGCAACCAACGCCCCACTTGCTGACTGATCCCAAGCGACAAGCCACGGCGAAAAGAGCCGATGTAGTCAGTGTATAGGGTGGCAGAAGCTTTGGTGTTGGGAGCCAGGCGGTAGTAACCCGTTAGATACATTTGCGTGGGCAAGCCGGTTGTGTAGGCAGCAGAATCTTCAGTAATTTCAAAGGCGTCGGCTATCGAGTCAGTGAGTGCCGTAAGATCAATTTCAAAGCTACCTCCGGTCAGTAGCTCACTATTGTTTACCCCTTCAAAATAGAAAGATCCTTCTGAGCGGCGATTCATCACCTGAGACCTCCAACGAATAAATCCTAGGTTGACGATCGATCCGGAGAACGATAATTCTTCGTTCAACTGGTAAGTAGCCCCCAAATCCACTCCCATACCGAAATTTTTGGTGTTCGTCATGTAGGGAGTGATATCGTCATCAAACGCTTCCAGCCCTGAGGTTTGGGTTAGCATGTCCGCTTCCAGCGTAAGCGCGTACAGATCGGCTTCGCTGCCGGTGGTTATCCGGTAGTCGGTTTTACGGGTGGTGACGTTGCCTAAGCCAAACAGTGATTTGAGCCGCCCTCCCACCACTAGTTTGCCGTCTTCCAGCATTTTGCGGTTGTATCCCAAGCCAATTTCCCGGTAGTGCAGGCCCCGGAGCCAGTAACCTCCCAGATCAATGGTTTCGCCCGGAACATTGCCCACCACCGCGGTCTGCAGCAGGGCATCAGAGTAACCCATCCGAGCCTGAAAACGCTCCGTCACGTTGAACGAAAAGCGTGCTTCACCCGTGCGAAAGCTCACTGCCAGAAGATCCAGGGAAGCATTCACATTAGCGTAGCTGCGCCTGCCCACCTTGGTGTTGCGATAGAGTTTACCAACATCCAGGATTTTCTGTCCGTTCTCATCGGTTTCAACCTGAGAAACGATCTGATTGTACGTAAATCCCGAGTTGTTAGCTCCCACCTGCACCGAGGGAAGAATAGGCGTGAAGGTGATGTGAACGTTGTTTCGGGGCCTGAATGCCGGATTGGTGTACGATGCCTGCTGAACGTTATTCATCAGGTGCAAGGTTAATTCTTGTTGGGCCATAGCCGAAACCGAGAGCAGTGCGAAGGCGCTCATCAGCCAGTAACGGTAATTCATATTGAGCTAATTGTTAGTTGGGAGAAGTTTTTATCTGCGTTGCCAGACTGAAACGAACGCTATAGAATGAGTAGATTTTTATTTGATTATTAGCGTCGCTTACGCTGTTGAGGGAGGTGCGCACCAGCAGGTGGGTAGCCGAACGTACCCGCTCAAATTTGTCTTGATCAAGCGTAGCGGCAATCGGTAGATCAACCGTGGCCGGGCGGGTTTTGCCGGTGCTGCTGTCGATCAGGTCGGCCGCAACCAGTAATTGGTTCTCTTCGCCGAATAGAGAAACCGGCAGCTGGGCGTCGTCCAGAATCGGTTGTCCATCCTCATCCAGAAAAAACACGCGCAGGTTAGCAGATAGGGGAAAGCTGTTTTCGGTTTTGATCAATACTTTGAGCTCTTCCACGTCTTCTAAATTCGTGAAGTCGACCGGAATAGAATCTTCAAGGATAAGGTCAAAGGTGCCCTCCAGCGGGAGTTTGATTTCGGTGTGGACTTCAATTTGACTCTGATCCGTGATAAAACTGGTGTCTTCGGGAGCATTGTCAAGCGCGAAACTCGGGCCGTAGCGAAAGCTACGCGGCAGTTCAGCGAAGGCGGTTCTGATGTTGGAAGTGGATTCATTGACAACGTGACTCTGGATGGCCGTTGAGTCGTCTCGTTGCTCCCGGAGCGGAAGCACGTACTCACCGCTGAAGAAATCATGATCGGGTTTATCCGTTAGCTGCGCGTTTTTCCCGTTTTTCTGCACGACAAAGCTGTTGGCTAAGTTAGCTTTAACCTTTACTCCGAACGAGTTGACGAACTGAAAGCGCAGGGAAGGATTTAGACCGATAGACCCCTCCACGGCACCAGCGAGTAGCGGAATCTGTAAGGTATCCGCGGGAATGGGCACGCTGATATCAGCAAAGTTACCGCTCAGGTAGCCGAACTTTATGTCCACCATATCGATGTGCAGCCTGAGTTCTTGAACGTCGCTAATGGGTCGACCAGAACCTTCAACCGCTACTTCCAATTCGTAGTTGATTTCACCGTCATTCAACTCGATGAAATATTCAGTAAGGTCTTCTTCTTGCGTGACCGTTCGGTTGCCCCAGTAATCTATGATGACGTCCCACGCGAGCGGATCGCCGGTAGTGCGGTTTTTGATGCTGGGGAAGGTAAGTCGGATATCCAGATTATGCTGATAGTCAGAATCGAAGCGGAGTTTCATTATTCCCTGTTTGCTTTCCAGAGAAAACACGTTCAGTCCTGCCAAATCCAGATCCATGTTTCCCTCAAATTTTTGGGGAGGAGACTTCATATTGAAAGCGGGTGAGTTGATCCCTAGCAAGAATTTTTGCGTACGCTGCTGATCCGCAATGGGAGGCAGAAAAGCTTCTGCCGGTTGAGAAACTATTTGAGAGCGATACAGAACGCTGTAGGTATGATCCTCGTTCTCAGTGAGTAGCCCTTCTCGCTCATCAATGGTGATGATATCAGACACCGTCAGGTTGGTATTTAACAGGGGCAGGGCCAGGGATGGGGAGGGCGCTTTGATCTCCAGATCGCTTAGATCGTCTTCGGGCAAGCAACCCGCTAACCACAGTGAAGATAAAACCAGACAACCAACTGGGCCTAAGGTTCGTAAACTTCTGTTCATATATTTGGATGTTTCAAGTGAGCAGTATCAACTTATTTAGATTTGCAAGGTGGTACCTATTTTTTTGCCGAAGTAATGACAAGCAGGATATTCTGTACTCGGGTAGGGAATCAACTCACTTTATTTATTTTTCGATCTTGATCCAATAATGCCCATTATGATTAGCGTAGCGTCCGTTAGCAAAGTATACGGGGAGCAGACGGTGGTTTCAGACGTTTCGTTCACCGTTGAGCGGGGCAAAACCCTGGTGCTGCTTGGCACCAGCGGCTCTGGAAAGACCACCGTGCTGAAGATGATCAACCGGCTGGTGGAACCAACGAAAGGGAGCATCCGTATCGACGGCGAAGACATCAGCCAGGGCAAGCCCGAGGTGCTCAGAAGAAAAATTGGGTACGTTATTCAGCAGTCGGGCTTGTTTCCCCACTACACGGTATACGAAAATATAGCCTTGGTTCCGACGATCATCGGCTGGCCCACCGGCCAGACCAGGCAGCGGGTGCACACGCTGCTCGAGGTTGTGGGCTTATCAGCAGCGTACGCCAATCGCTATCCCCACGAGCTGAGCGGCGGGCAACAGCAGCGGGTAGGCATTGGCCGGGCGTTGGCGGCCGATCCTCCGCTGGTGCTCATGGATGAGCCATTTGGCGCCCTGGATCCCATCACCAAGCAGCAGATGACGCGCGAGTTCGCCTCGCTGGGGATGCTTCGCGAAAAAACCGTGATTTTGGTAACGCACGACGTGCTGGAGGCTTTTGCCCTGGGAGATTGTATCTATTTGTTGAATAAGGGAGTGGTTCAGCAGGGAGGAACGCCTCAGGAGCTGCTTTTTCGGCCGAAAAGCGATTTTGTGAGATCGTTTTTTAAGACGCAGCGACTGCGCTTGGCCATGGAGGTGCTTACTGTTGATGATTTAATGACCGCTTCGGTTACTGAGTCAATGCAGAACGTAACGAATGGTAGTCCGGTAAGTGTGACAAAAGAAACTACTGTCTTCCGGGCGCTGGAAGCGATGGAGGAGAATCAAACCTCCTGGGTTTCGGTCAGCGGATTGGTGAAAGAAGTGATAATTAGTCAAGAGCAAATGCTACAGCGATTTTTCGCCTACCAGCAAAGCGTAAGTTAACTGTCCGGTCCGCCTCGGGTAATTCCTTCGAGGGTGAAATCCTCTTTGGTTACCACGTTGCTCACGTTGCCCGCCCGGTCGCGGATTGTGACATCAATGCGCAGGGTATCGTTGCGGAACTGTGATTTGTAGAACCCTACCGAACCCCACTGAATGACGCCCTTCAGTGGCCGGTCTACCGAGAAATCGTCCCTCAATGGTGGAAAGCGCCCTCCCAATGGGGGGCTACACTCTCTTTGTAGCAAAAAGTCGTACTCTTCGTACTGCCCGTTTACTTTGGTGTAGAGGGTGATGCTGTAGTTGTAGTACGCTTCGTTGTAATCGGCTCGGATCGTATCCAAGTTCACCACTCCGTCGGTGAGATTTAGGTCGATATCAGTAAACTGGCGACAATTGAAGGGCGGAAGTCTTTGGTCGTCCGGATCGAAAAACCAGAAGCCGCCATCATCCGGATTAGGAATCGGTATATAATCGTCGGCATTGTTTTCTCTGCCACTTACTCCTAAATCTCCGTCACCGTCCTCAAAGTCTACGCGCACCACCAGCGAGTCAGGTTGTCGGTCCACCTCCCTGAAGTACACATCAATACCGGTAAGCCGGGGCGAATCACCGAACTCAGGCGCCTCCAAGCAGGCCGTGAGCACGAGTGAGGCACCAAATAAGAAAAGTAAATAACGGAAGAATTTCGTAATCATGTATCAGTTTTTCTTCGGTAGATTGGTGAATTTAATCAACTTTTATCACCAGGTTAACGAACAAAAATATTAAATAATGCGTAGCTATCCTATATTTCTGTATGCGTCGACTGAAGCATTTTCAAGAAAGCATTTTCACCGTCACCGCCGAGAATTTTGAAGAGCGGGCCCTGGCTCAGTTTCGTTGGCAGGCCAAACATAACCCGGTGTACCGCCGCTACCTACACCAACTTAACATCGATCCGCGGGAAGTGAGCAGCACCGTTCGGATTCCCTTCTTGCCCATCGACTTTTTTAAGCGACATCGGGTGCTCTCTTGTCAGGATGCCCCGGTGGAGGCCGTATTTGAAAGCAGTGGCACCACCGGGCCGTTGCGAAGCCGACACTACGTGACGCAGCTGGCCCACTATCACCGGGTGAGTCAGCGCATCTTTGAGCAGCGTTTTGGCCCCCTCAGTACTTATCATGTTCTGGCGCTGTTGCCTACCTACTTGGAGCGAAGCAATGCTTCTTTGGTTAGCATGGTCAATCACTTTATCCGGCAATCCGGTTCGCCGATTTCCGGTTTCTATCTAAACGACTACGAAGCACTGCTGAAGGCTATTGATAACGCCAAGCAAACCAACCGGCAAACCTTGTTGGTTGGGGTAACGTTTGCCCTGCTGCAGTTGGCCGAGCACTACGCTCCGAACCTGAGCCGAGTGTTGATATTAGAAACGGGAGGCATGAAAGGAATGCGTTGGGAGCTCACGCGGATGGAGGTTTACCGACGGTTGCGAGAACAGGCGGGGGCGGATCAGATTTCCTCAGAATACGGCATGACGGAGTTACTTTCGCAGGCCTACTCCGCAACGTCGGGAGTTTTTAGTGCTCCTTCTTGGATGCGGGTGCTTGTTCGGGAAATCAATGATCCGTTCGCCGTAGGCATTCACAGTTCGGGCGGCATCAATGTTATCGATTTGGCCAACGCCCACTCCTGCAGCTTCATCGAGACCATGGACCGGGGGCGTCTGTATAACGATTCGACCTTTGAGGTACTAGGGCGATTAGACAATTCGGATGTTCGAGGATGCAACACCATGATTAGCCATGAACAATAATATTACTTTAGAATTAAAAATTTGACTTATGTAACTTTTTTACTATATTAGTATTGATTTATACTAAATATAGTTCACATGAGACTCAAAACTACACTGCTATTGCTATTAATTGTTGGGTTTACCGCTTGCGCTCCCAAAGTTACCTGCCCAGCTTATTCTGTGGAAAAACCGGTGGATACCAAGGAAATCAGCGGATAATACGTTTCGTAAGATTTGATGAAGCTTCGGGTTGGTTGGTTGTTGAAGAAGGCATTGTTCGTTCAAGTGGAGATAGGAAGTCACAACCATCCTCTACGAAGCTTTTATCAGGTGTACCTTTTTACGTCGGAAGCTGATATCTCGGTATCGCACATAATCACCAAGCGTTCCACTACGTTGCGTAGTTCTCGGATATTACCCGTCCACTCAAAGCCTTTGAGTACCTCAAGAGCGTCGGGAGTGATCTTCTTAGCGACCGCCTGATAATCAGCGGCGATGTCCTGAAGAAACTTATCAACGAGCAGGGGAATATCTTCGGTTCGTTCGCTCAGGGGGGGAACGTGGATCAAGATCACGCTCAGGCGATGGTAAAGATCTTCCCGAAAGCGGTTTTCTTTGATTTCGTGCTTCAAATCTTTGTTGGTGGCCGCAATCACCCGCACGTCCACCTTAATGGCCTTATCTCCGCCCACCCGGGTGATTTTATGCTCCTGAAGGGCGCGCAGCACTTTAGCCTGGGCGGATAAGCTCATGTCACCAATTTCGTCCAGAAACAGCGTGCCCTCGTTGGCCTGTTCAAAGCGTCCTTTTTTCTGCTTGATGGCCGAGGTGAACGACCCCTTCTCGTGACCGAACAACTCGCTCTCGATCAACTCGGACGGAATAGCGGCGCAGTTGAGTTCCACCAGAGGGGCTTGTGCCCGACTGCTCTGGGCGTGAAGCCACTTGGCGACCAGTTCTTTTCCGGTGCCGTTGGGGCCAGTGATGAGCACCCGCGCTTCGGTGGGAGCCACCCGGTCAATGGTATCCTTCACGGCCTGGATGGCCGACGACTCGCCGATGATTTCACTAACGCCCGCCACCTTTTTGCGTAGCACTTTGGTCTCGGTGACCAAGTCCTTCTTTTCCAGAGCATTCTTTACCGTTACTAGCAAGCGATTTAAGTCCGGTGGTTTCTGGATGAAATCGAAGGCGCCCATTTTGGTGGCTTCCACGGCGGTTTCAATGGTTCCGTGCGCCGAGATCATGATAAATTGACCGTCGAAGCCTTCGGCTATGGCCTTTTGTAACACATCGATGCCATCTATCTTGGGCATTTTAATGTCGCAGAGCACGAGGTCATACTGACCATCAGCGATCATTTTCAGTCCTTCTTCCCCGTCGGCGGCCTCTTCAATGGTGTACTTTTCGTATTCTAAAATTTCGCGAAGCGAACCGCGAATCGGTTTCTCATCGTCGATGATTAGTATTTTTGTCATGCCCGAAGATAGAAGGGATAGAAGTAAAAGGCAAGCGTATAAGCCGGGTTCTGTTTCCGGAAGGTTGCGTAGCATCCCACCGAAATCTTGTCATTTATCTAGGATGGCAATTGCTTGTCACCTCCAACGGCCTACCCGCCCCGCCGGGGGCTGCGCGAGCCACGCAGTGCTGGTGATCGCCGTAGCGATGCACCGGCAACGAGGCTGTTTGGCCTTTCAACCCATAAGGTTTACCCTGCCCCCGACGTCGCCGCCGGGGCGGTGCGCTCTTACCGCACCATTTCACCCTTACCCCACCCGGGGGCGGTATATTTTCTGTGGCACTGTCTGTCTCCGTTTCCTTGCGAAAAAGGAGCCTTCCCGTTAGGAAGTATGGTGCTCTGTGTTGCCCGGACTTTCCTCTTCAGTTTACCCTGAAGCGACAAGACCGCTTGCCTTTGGTGATATAGACTGATTTTTGGGGTAAAAAGTTGCGGGTATTAGTCCATAGTTAGCTAGTCCACAGTCGACAGTCCATGGCTAAAGGCTTAGCGGCTGTTAACTGTGGACTATCAACTATAGACTGTCGTCTGTCGACTAACTTAAAACACGTCTAATCCGGTGAGTTTTTGCTCCCACGCGTCGGCTTGCTCGGCAATTTCGCGAATCATGCATATAAGGTAATCTTGGTTGTCTTGGGTCAGAAATTCAGTGAATACGGATGCTTCCACCTGCACGAATTCTTCGTCGATAGAAAACTTAGAGTAGCGAAGCTTCTGGTTCTCCGACAAGAAGTTGCGGAAATTCAGGTTTTCGTGGTAAGAACATACGTAAGAAGAAAAACAAACTACCTGGGTGTGGCCATCCTTTAAGGTTTGCGATTCGCCTTTGACGGACTGGTAGCGCCCATCTTGAAGGGGAACCACCACTACGGAGGTGTGCTCATCGTATTCGGAAAAGCTGCCGTTGATGCCTTCGGCCAATGACTGCATGTACGCTGGTAGATTCATTCGTTCGTTTGTTTGTGGTTAGGCAGCAAAAAAACGAAAGTTGACCGAAGAAAAACGGTCTGAACCCCTATCAAGCTTACAATGTAAGGCTAAAGCGAAACTATCATAAACGCTCAACCACCAGCGCTGAGGCGCCCCCCCCGCCGTTGCAGATGCCCGCCACTCCCAATCGGCCGTTGCGCTGTTGCAGAGCATTCAGTAGCGTAGTGGTGATGCGAGCTCCGGAGCAGCCGAGGGGATGGCCCAGCGCGACCGCGCCGCCGTACACGTTCACTCGTTCGGCAGTGAGTTCAAGCAGGCGACTATTGGCAATGGCCACCGCCGCGAAGGCTTCGTTAATTTCAAACAGATCAACGTCTTTCTGATCTACTTTGGCGCGTTGCAGGGCTTTGGGAATGGCCAACGAGGGGGCCGTGGTGAACCAAAGGGGCTCCTGCGCGGCGTCGGCAAAGCCTCTGATTTTGGCGATCGGGGTAAGCCCCAACTCCTTTACTTTGTCAGCGCTGGCCAGCACCAAGGCCGAGGCGCCGTCGTTGATGGTGGAAGCGTTGGCCGCCGTAACGGTACCTTCTTTAGAAAACACCGGGCGCAGCGACGGGATTTTCTCAAAGTTTACTTTTTGAAACTCTTCGTCTTCACGCACCATCACCGGTTCGCCCTTGCGCTGGGGCACCGGCACCGGAATAATTTCATTTCGCAGGTGACCCTGCTGGGTGGCGGCCGCGGCGCGTTGGTACGACGCTATCGCGTATTGGTCCTGTTCTTCGCGCGTGATGCGCATTTCGCGGGCGGTGTGGTCGGCGCAGTTGCCCATCGCAAACTGGTGATACACCTCAAAGAGGCCGTCTTTTTCCAGGCCATCGACCAGTTCGCCGCCGCCGTACTTGTAGCCAAAGCGGGCCTTAGGCACGTAGTAAGGGATGTTGGACATACTTTCCATGCCACCCGCCACCAGCAGGTTTTGGTGGCCCAGCATAATGGATTGAGCCCCAAACATGATGGCCTTCATGCCGGAGGCGCACACCTTGTTAACGGTGGTGCAGGGCACCTCAAAGGGAATACCCGCGCCGATGGAAGCTTGCCGGGCCGGGGCCTGCCCCAGGTTGGCCGACACCACGTTGCCCATCAACACTTCCTGCACTGCATCGGGAGGAACTTGGGCACGCTCAAGGGCTCCGCGAATGGCGAAAGAACCTAGTTCGGTGGCACTCAGGGCAGATAAGCTGCCGCCGAAGGAGCCGATGGGGGTGCGGACGGCGGAGATAATAAATACTTCGTTCATAAATGATGTTCCTACGGTTGAATGGTATTTTATTGGGGTTCGGCAGAATATCATAACTGCCAGAACATCATGAATGATGTTCCTACGCATGAATGATGTTCCTACGGTTGAATAGTGTTTCTACCAATCGGGTTTGGTGCGATCGCGGGGTTTCTGGGGTTTGCGGCGGTTTTGCTGGATGTACTGCATTTCGTTGTTGCGCATGGCTTCCAGAATCATCTGCGCCTTTTCCTCGCTGATATTCATTTCTTTTAGCTTATCAGAGACGGGGGAACTGGACTGTTCTTCATCCTTTTCGCCCTCGCTCTGCTCACCTTCCTGCGCTTCTTGTTCTTTAGCGTCCTGTGGTTCTTCCTCACCCGATTGCTGGTCCTGCGGTTCTCCTTCCTGATCCTCGCCCTGCTCGCCCTCTTCTTTCTGTTGCTCGCCCTCCTGCTTCTGCTTTTCCTGGTCTTCTTTTGACTCTTTTTGTTGATCGTCTTGCTGCTGATCTTCTTGATCCTGCTGTTGTTGCTGCTCCAGTAGTTTTTTTACCAGTTCGTAATTGTACCGGGACTCTTCGTTGGTGGGATTAGCCTTGAGCGACTCTTTGAAAGTAGCGAGTGCTTCGGGATACTTTTTTTGTTCACTCGTTAACACGCCCAATTGCTGATAGGCCACTGACTTGATGGCCGATGACTGACTACTGGTGAGTTGACTGTAGCGCAGTTGCGACTGAGCGGTATCGCCGGATAGCAACAAGGCATGGGCCAGGTTGAGCCGAACGTTTTCATCATCCACCCGCAGGGAGTCGACCAGTTGGGCGTAGTAGTTTGCGGCCTGGGCGTAGTTCTGTTGTTCCAACGCCGTTTTAGCCTGCTTTTTCAACCGGTTGACGGTAGCGATGTCATTGATCCCACCGATCCAAGCAACAAAAGTGAGCAGTAATAATCCTGACTTCATAAACGGACGGTCTTAAGTTTGATAAGGTGATCGGCAATAAATAAGAGCAGTCCTGCCAGCAAAAAGTAACCGTATTTGTTAGAGGCGGTATCAATTTGTTTGCTGTCGCGCAGTTCGCCCTCGATTTGCCCAATGGCACTAATGAGCCGGGTGGTATCATTTTGTTGGCTACTGATCTCGTAATAGCGTCCGCCGGTTTGAGCAGCGAGTTTTTCTAGCGACTGGCTGTTGAGGCGAGTGACCACGATGTTGCCGTCGCGGTCGGTTTTGGGCACCCCGCGGGTCAGAATTTGTCCGCCCGATTCGGTGCCTACTCCCAGCGTGAACAGTTTGACCCCACTATCGGTAATTTCTTCGGAGATTTCGCTGAAGTCTTGCCCAAAATCCTCTCCATCACTAATGAGGATAATTACTTTAGACTTTTGCTGACCGGGAACGTCGTTGTCGCCCACCAACTTAGAGTAGGCCATGCGCAGGGCAGGGGCGAAGTCGGTGCCGGTGCTGGGCATGAGTCGGGTGTTGAGCGTCTCGATGAACATCATCAGGGCGCTTTGGTCGTAAGTGAGGGGGCAGGCCACGAATGCTTCGGAGGAGAACATGATGATGCCGATGCGGTCCGCGTCGAAGGCTTTGACGATATTTTTCAGTTCGAACTTTACCTTCTCCAGGCGGCTTGGTTGCACGTCGGTGGCGTTCATCGATTGAGACAAATCGATAGCGATCATAATGTCTTTGCCAACGGCTTGGATCTCCTTGGTAGCGCTACCCATCAGCGGACCCATCAGGGCGATTAAAAACAAGGAAAAGTAGATGGTGCGGAGCAGAATTTTGCTAACCACCGCACCGAAGCCTACCTTCAAGAACCGGTTGATTCGAATGATTCGAAAGACGTAGAGTCCGTAGGCAGCTAAGAAAACAGCTAGAAAAACGAATTCGGTGGTGTCTAGGGTATTGTACCAACTCATGCGAATGCCTAATAATAAATAACGAATTAAATAATTAACGAATGGTAAGGAAAAGAAGTGCGCCGGTTAGGGGGAATTCAGACCTGCGCCAAAGAAAGGAATATTTTTCAGGATCAGAAAAGATACTTTTAGGGATAAGGGGGTAGAGGATGAAAAAACTTATGTTATATTTGCCCTTTCAAGCAAGGCAAGCAATTTATCCGGAGAGGTGGGTGAGTGGCTGAAACCACATGTTTGCTAAACATGCGTACCGTAACAGGTACCGGGGGTTCGAATCCCCCCCTCTCCGCCACGTGTTTGTGATGATGAATTTTGGTTTTTATGTTCGGGGCGTAGCGCAGTCCGGTTAGCGTACCTGCTTTGGGAGCAGGGGGCCGCAGGTTCGAATCCTGCCGCCCCGACTTGATTATCAAGCACTTACGAGTTCATTCTTGTAAGTGCTTTTTTATTTGCAAGCTATTTGCAAGCATTTACTAGCTTGATCTGGATAAGACTTTTACAAGTCTTCTATTAAGAATTGATGCGCATACGTTTTTCAAGTATATTTGTTTTACACGTAACAATTCTTAATTCTGAAATACATAATGGCCAATAAAGCACAAGAAATTATCATTCCTGAACCGGGCATTTTCCGAGTTGTTTTTTTATATGTAGGTCAAGGTGACGCTACAATACTTGTTATTCCTAATGGAGGTGATTTCCATTATGTGTTGTTAGATAACAATATAGACCGAAGCGCTGGTGGTATAGATACGGTCAAGTTACTAAAAGACCTTCTTGGAGAAAAAAATCTAGATGTTTTTATGAATACACATCCTCATAAAGATCATACAGAAGGCATTGAGGCAATTCACAAGGAAGTTGGAGTAAAGGAGGTATGGCATTCAGGTCATGAACCTGGAGAAAAGCATGACGATGCTTATCAAGAAATGAAGCGTGTTATAAAAAATATTGGTTCGGAAAATGAGTATAAATTTTTTGGGAGTAATGATTTAAATAAAATTCGTAAATGTGATGGGGAAACACAATTGGTCAAAAAGCTAGGTGATGTTGATTATCAAGTACTGTCTCCGGCGCAATATCTTTGTGATGAAATCGCCGACGAAGATGATGAAAAGCGTTATCGACGTATTCATGAGCATTGTGCTGTTATTAAATTTACCTATGGAGACCAACCAAAAAGCATACTTATGACTGGTGATGCAGATAGAGTAGCGTGGCAAGAGCATATTGTTGATTATCATAAGGATGCATTACCATCAGATGTGCTGAGCGCTGTTCATCATGGTTCTCGCACATTTTTCAAGTTTCCTCATAACGATGAAGATATTTATGAAACCCACATCGAAACCATTGCACCGACTTACCTAGTGGTTAGCGCTCCAAAGCAAAAAGAAAGTGGGCATGATCATCCACATAATGATGCAATGAAGTTGTATAAGAAACACGTTGACGAGGACAACACATTTCATTTAGGTGACAAAAGGGAATCTGTTATTATAGATATTCATAGCAATGGGATCATTGAGGTAGTTTTAGACCAAGAATTGGCTTCCATATACGGATTTGATGATGAACCTAGCAGTGATCCTGAACCAAAAAAGAGTGTGGCTATAGTGGGAGCCGGTACTAGTTCTTTAGATTATCAACCAATGGGATGAAATGAGCGAATGGTTTGAACTACATCCAGAAATTCTAAATCGAGAGTCGAAACAGCTTACTTATAACAGTAACTACGAAGAGGTTGGTCAAAAAAGGGAATTATTATTTGTTTCGACGGGAAACATTCTTGTAAGGATTAACGGACAAAAAAAGCGTTATCCTATAGTCATTGTTTATCCAAAAGCTAGTCCCTATGCACTGCCGCGAATTTTTCTGGTTAAAAACGTATTAACAGAGGAAGAACTTACTGCTTTAGCAGCCCTTCCTCATAAAAATGTATCCAATTTCTTAAGCGAGAAAGTTGAGTTCTATTATAAGCGACATCAAAATTCAGATGGTAGTTTATGTATATTGGAACAAGACAATTTAGATCAGGTTGGTGCGGAAATTTTTGATGCTAACACAGTTCTAAAAAGAGTACGCGAGTATTTATCTGGGTTGACGACAGGCCGTTTTCCACTAGAGGGGGCTGAAATTGAGCTTTTTGCACACTATCCACATAAAGCTGGCTTTCATATTCTATTAACTGATGACTTTTATCGAGGAAAAGGCGAAAGAGGAGAATTTTATCTTTCTGATGCTTATAAAGAGCGCAATCAAGCAACTCCAAATGTATATGTATGCGCATGTTTAATTAATCGTACTGCGTCAGGTTTACAGATTGATGACAGTTTGTGTTTATTACCATTTATGCCTGAAGGCTTGCAAAGTAGACAAGAAATAGCTCATAGAAACGATCTACTACAAGAAAAGTTAGAAGTACAAGAATTAATTGACGGACATTGGTGGCATTTATCAGATGAACCGGGTGTATTTAAAACAGAACAAGATATTCTAATAGCTTTAGGTAGAGGAGATGTAGACCAAGGTAAATTAGAAGTTAGAAAAAGTTTCTGGCATAAGCTTAAAGGGCGTCATAAATCTATCTTTTTAGGATTGCGTTTCTTCAATCGCCGAGATGATCAAGAGTGGGCTATACTTGTCTTAAAAAAAATACGAAATAATAATCCTCCCTTGTTGTCAGGTGAACCGAACATAGAAGAGGTACTAAAAGATTATCAAATATCAGTTGCGTATTCTGAACCCTTGACAGAAGAGAAATTTTATCTTCGAAACAAAGGCAGAATAGATTACTTAACAGTCAAAAATAAAGAAATCACTGTTATCGGCTGTGGAGCAATAGGCAGTGAAATTGCGGATGTCATGGGAAAGGGCGGTGTAGGGAGAATTATTCTAATAGATAACCAGCTAATTCATGCTCATAATAGTGTTCGCCATTTAGCAAGCATTCACTATACTAATCAGTGTAAGGTAAATGCAGTTGCAAAAATCTTGCTGGATCATAATCCTTATCTAAACGTTACTCCAAGATTTTGTGACGTATTGACAAACGATCTAAACGACTTTTTTTCATCCGAGAGCATTGGTATTTCATCTATCGCAGATGATAACACCGAAGGTTATTTAAATGAGCAGGCAGTATTGCAGAATCGAAAGATGTTTTATGTGCGCGCCCTTCGTGGCGGTAAAGCCGCCCGTATATTTCGCGTGATCCCAGGTATAGACGCTTGTTTCAATTGCCTAACTCTCTATAGAATGGAGAGGCATCCGGAATTTATCGATATACCAGAAGATAGGGACTTGCCTACCATTCGAAATGAATGCAATAATCCAATACGTCCTGCAAGTGCTGCTGATTTAAAACTTATTTCTAGCCTAGCAGGTAGAATAGTGTATGATTATCTTCAGTGTTCACAAACAGAGTTAATAAATCATTGGGTGTGGTCTACTGATTGCTTTGAAGATATCAATGTAAATCCAAGTATGCCGTTTAAGTTAGAGGCTAGATATTTAGCGCCTCATCCTCAATGTCCATACTGCCAGAAATCTCATCCATTAGAAGTAGTCATTGATGAGTCTGCTTTAAGTTTTATGAAAGGGTTAGTTCTGGCTACACCTGGAATAGAAACCGGTGGTGTGTTGGTAGGTAACATTCAGGATAACGGTCAGTGCATGAATATAACGCATGCCTCAGGTCCGGGCCCTACCTCTAAACGAACATCAGTTATCTTCGAGCGAGATATTAGCTTTTGCCAATCTTTTATTAATACTCACGCCGCTGACGGACGAATATACCTAGGTGAATGGCATAGCCATCCAACTGATAATGTGCAACCAAGCTCAACGGATATTAAAAGTTTAACAAATATTGCACAACAAAAAGAATATCTGATTACTCATCCAGTTATGCTGATCTTTTCAAGATCAGGTCGTCCTTCTTGTACCATACATTCGGTAAAGCAACCTTATTATGAGGTGAAACTAACTGTAAAATAATTAAGAAGAAATTTGGCTAAAAAATCAACTTGTTGAATTGTTAACTTGTATTTTATCACAACTATCAAGTAGCGCGTGTGCATATTTATATGCAACAGATTCTACCCACTCCATATTGATTAACAATACCCACATTAAGACAATTATATCAATTATAAAAAATAGAGCTATTTCTAATGAAAGATATTCTAATTTCCCGTCATATTTATGCCAAACTTTGAGTGCCACGGTAAACGCGCTGATGACCGCAACGGGTAAACCTAGAGTTTTCATTCCCCACAGGTTGCGTCGGAAGCCGTAATTGCAATTTTCATTAAATATCAATTTAAATCTTTCGACGTCACGTGTCTGATTTCTTAAAAAATTGATACATGCTTCGTATTTTTCGTCTGCAAAGGAAGGGTCTTCTTTTTCCTCAATCTCGGAAGGCATCTTGAAATCGGAAAAACCTACTGAAAGAAGTTGTTCCAATTTGCGGTGACGAAGCCCAAGAATAACTGAGTTAGTAGAATTTCTATGCCTTAAAATTCTTGTTGTTGGAGCTCCGCCCCATTTTTTAAACAGAAGAGTTTGCTTCTTACTGCCTGCGTCTCTCACAAATTGGGAAATCAGAAAAGCACAAACAATCCACAAAGCAGAGCTTCCTAGAGCAGACTTCCATTCTTTTACTTCTTCAGGAAACCATACAAATGTGGCAATTCCCAAAGGTAGTGCCACTATTAAGAAAGGCGCTACTCTTGCTATTCGTGTATACCGATCAGGTATTAAATTATCGAGACTCATAATAACATAATGTGAATGGACGATGCTAAGACATTTATATTCTAGCATTCTTGTGTAGAAAAGAAAATATACTTAGAATTTTTATTTCTACTAGAAATCGGAGAACCGCAGTATTGCGAAGTAATTGTGCCACTCGTGGATCTAACTTAAGTAATTAATGATATATATTAAATGTGATGGCAGGATTTGAGACGGTGGGATTTAGGTTATGAGGCTATTTCATTAAACTTAACCCAAGTGTTAACCTCAATTTTTTTGCATATAATATCAACATTGATGTTGTACAGCGTAACAACATTATTGCCTGACATTAATGTAACAGCTCTCTCAACTGCATTATATACAGGATCGTTAGAGAGGCGGGCATATATTTTAGTAGATTCTTGGCTTTTGTGGTTCAGGGCCTTTCCTATGATTGGGAGGCTGGCACCGCTAATAGCCATATAACTACCTAAAGTTCTACGCAAATCATGAATTGTAAAATCTTGTACACCCATTCTTTTCCTAATCCGATTAAAAGATTTCTTTGGATCTTGGAAATGACCTTGTTTTCCAGTGCCAGGAAAGATATACTTTGACGGCTCTTTTAGTTTTTCGTTTTTCTCTTCTCGCCTCTTTAAAATATCCAAAACATTTGAAGGAAGATAAACTATATTTATTTCCTTATTCTTTGTCATGTCTGCAGAAATCCGCCATTGTTTTAAATTTAAATCCACATCTGCCCATCTCATTGACAGTAGGTTTGATTTTCTAACGCCCGTAAAGAGCAGGAGTGAAAAGTAATCCTGATATCTTTCTTCTTCATGTTTTAAGGCATCGAAGAAAGCGTCAAGCTCTAGATTTGTAAGAAATCTATCCCGGCTAACAGTCCTAAACTTTTTGACACCTGAACATGGATTAGCCTGTTCGAAATATCCATACTTTTTTCCAAAGTTGACAACAGCACTAACTAAAGCGATGACTTTATTTGCGGCCGCCGGATATTTTTCTCCAATGTCTATATGTAATTTGCGTACTTTATCTGCTGTTATATCGCCAAGTCCTAACTTTCCTAGTCTATTCAGGAAGTGTCTTTCAAGCATTTTCTTGTCTTCATCGGCATTCTTGACAAATTTTTTGGCATGCTGGCTGTAGTAGAGAGTGTAAAGATTATGAAATGTAAGCTCTTGCTTTTTCGCTTTGCGCTCTTCCAGAGGATCAGTGCCTAATGCAATCTTCGCATTAAGCCTCGTTGCCTCTTTGCGTGCGGCTTCAATAGTTAGGTCGGTATAGCTGCCAATCTTAATTCGTTGTGGAGTCCCTTTTATCCTACGATAGAGCACATAGGTTTTTGAGCCGCTTGGATATATAGCTAGGCATAAACCATGCACTTTCTCATCAGAGATGTAATACCTTTTCTCATGGATAGGGAGGTTATCTAAAATGTTTTTACGAAAGTTTGTGTGATGCATTTACAATACTCGGTGCTACGCTGGTGCTACATTATGGGTTCATATAGGTATAAATTGGTAAATATAAATATGAGCCAATGTTGATATAAGTCAAGGAAAACATGGTGAAAATAATAGCGCATAATATTAGATAAAATTAACGTTATCTCTTTCGTAATGATGGGGTCGCAAGTTCAAATCTTGTCAGCAGCACCATTAAAATCAATACTTTATCTCTGTTTTAACAATCTAAAAAGTTCTGTGCAAACTATGTGGTGCTACAGTGGTGCTACAATGTGGATTAACATTGATACAATAAAAATCCGTCCGCATTGTAGAACTCTTACTCCTTCAGTGTGTAACTGGTGCTTCTACCGCCACCTGGTTCTTTTGCCAGAATGCCACGGTCGATAAGGTCTTGAATATCCCGAACCGCCGTATCCTGGGAGCATTTGGCGATTTTTGCCCATTTAGACGAGGTCAGTTTGCCGACAAACCCATTTAGCAGTTTGTTGAGCATCAATACTTGCCGGTCATTGAGGTTATGGGCAGCGGGATTTTCCCAGAACCTCGCTTTTCGCATGACGCTTGCCAATATTTGATCAGTATTCGAAATCGCCCGATCCAGACAGGAGAGGAACCACAGCAGCCATTGCGTGATGTCCAGCGATCCTTTCTGAGTTTTTTCCAAAATGTCGTAATACGCGCTGCGTTCTGTTCTGACCTGAGCCGACATACTGTAAAATCGCTGTGCCGTTTCATCCGCACGGGCAAGTTGCATATCGGTCAACGCTCTGGCTATCCTGCCATTGCCATCATCAAACGGGTGAACTGTGACAAACCATAAATGGGCAATACCCGCTTTTAGAATCGGATCGAGGGCCATTTCCGTGTTGAACCAGTCAATAAATGCAATCATTTCTTTTGATAGAACATCCGCATCCGGTGCCTGAAAGTGGACTTTTTCCCGGCCCAATGGCCCGGAGACGACCTGCATCGGATCGCTTTTGCTATGGTTGCGCCAGTCACCGACCGTGATTTTTGCCATGCCGCTTCTGCCGGTGGGAAACAAAGCCGCATGCCATCCAAACAGCCGTTCATCGGTAAGTGCTTCTTCATAACGCTGCGTGGCATCTAGCATCATCTCAACGACGCCATCCACGTTTCTATCGGAAGGTACCAGGCCTGCCGCATCCATCCCCAATCGTCGGGCAATAGACGATCTGACTTGATCCGCATCCAGAATCTCGCCTTCAATCTCGCTGGATTTCAAAACATCTTGGGTGAGTGTTTGCAGGGTCGCTTCTTCCTGAAGACTGAAACCCAATCCTTCCATCTTACCCAAGAGCCTGCCCTGACGGTGCCGTACTTCGGTCAATAAGGAATAAACGGTTTGTTGATCCCAAACAAACTCAGGCCAATTTTTTAGTTGATGGATATACCTCATTCTACGCACCTTTTGCGGTGAATATAGCAGATATTCTCCGCATGCGCTAGATTTATCTTCGCATATCATGCGTCGATTAACGAGCCTATTCTCCGCATGTCCGTCGTTATCATTTTTTAACAGGACAAAATTCCTATTGTCAACACCTCATAACCGGTGTAAAAGGATAGTATTCCTATTGCGAAATAATTGCAATGGGAATTTTCTATGAAAGGATCTTTAAATGACCGACACGACTGCACATGATACACTGATGGACCGAAAAACCGCCGCTCGTTACTTACGGGTTTCGCCCGGTACTCTGGCCGTATGGGACTGCACCAAACGTTACGATCTCAAACCGCTAAAAGTAGGACGCTCTGTCCGATATCGCAAAGCCGACCTGGACAAATTCGTCGAGCGCCAGCTAACCAAATAAATCATACTGCCTGCCTGAAGGCTACGGCCTTCCTTTTTTTCATAAATATCTGAATTCTCAAGGAGTCTTCGATGAATATCGAACAGGCTAAAGCCATTCCAATTGCCCGGATTCTAGAAAAAATCAATGTACAGCCCACGCGGAAGAACGATAAGGAAAGCTGGTATCTATCACCGCTTCGCGACGAGA
Source organism: Cyclobacteriaceae bacterium (assembly GCA_965217305.1). Classification (GTDB taxonomy): domain Bacteria; phylum Bacteroidota; class Bacteroidia; order Cytophagales; family Cyclobacteriaceae; genus Tunicatimonas. The sequence goes on along the minus strand of CBDCHN010000010.1, from coordinate 644,441 downwards.
AAACCGCCAGCTTCCATGTTCATGATCTCAAGAATGTTTGGTTTGATTTCGGTGAAGGCCTGGGCGGCGACAATCTAAAGCTGGTCCAAGCCATCCTCAAATCCCAAGGCAGGGACGGTTCCGTTTCCGAAGCGCTGTCTTGGCTCAAAAATACGTTAGGCGGCAATGCCGTTTATCAGCAGCCGATTCAAAAAAGCTTTGTCGAGAACAAAGAGCCAACATTGTCCCTCAGGTCGGTGAAACCGATCAGCAATGTCGGCTTGATCCATTACCTTGAAAGCCGGGGGATACCGCTCTCTGTTGCGCAAAAAACACTCAAGCAGGTCAGCTTCACCAACGGCAATACCGGCAAGACCCTGTTCGCTTTAGGCCTGCCCAACGAAGAGGAAGGCTATGAACTGCGAAACCCGTTCTTCAAGGGCAGTATCGGCATCAAAACAATTTCGTTTATTCGCGGCTCACAGCCGAAACCGCCCGGTATCAACTTCTTTGAAGGCATGATGGACTATCTGTCGATCATCACCCAGCGCCGCGGCCAGCCACTAAAGAATGACAGTATCGTGCTCAACTCAGTTGCCTGCATTCCGCAGGTGATGCCGTATCTGACCGATTATGGCTATACGTTCGGCTATACCTGGATGGACAATGACCAGGCCGGAAAGAAAGCGGATCGTTCGCTGTCCCATATCTTCAAGGCCAACGAGACCATCGCCCATTGCCCGATGAATCGCATCTATCAGCCGCATAAAGATGTCAACGCCTGGCATATGCAGCGGCTGGAATTATAAGCGCGACGAAAGCAAAGCGACCTCGGTAACAGCGGATGCAGTTGGCAAACTTATGGCTTGAGGATCGGCTCTCACTGGTCATATGCCCGGCAGCACTCAACTTTTCAAAATTATCTCTTCGGTACGCGACACAGCTTCTCAAATGCAAACGATCAGTCCGACTGATTGCGCAAGGCAACACCTTCCGAAGTGGGTTTTCGGTTTGTCGACAGGTGATTAACCGAAGCCGCTCGGCGTCTCCAACCATAATTTTCCCCAGCCCGCAAGGCGGTCTTTCCTCGCGCAGCCAAAATTAAAGCCGGTTTGCTCGCTCAAGCCTCAGTTGTTCGATCCCCTGTAAACCATCACCCCCATAGGAAAGGAACATTCCCATGTCCAATACAGCAAACAACAATCGCCGCGATATTCATCAGCAAGTGACCGACACTATTATCAAGCAACTGGAACAAGGCACCGTGCCGTGGCATAAGCCCTGGCAGGGAGAAGACACCAAAGCCTTCGGTCTACCTTATAACGGCATCACGCAAAATCACTACCGGGGTATTAACATCGTCCTGTTATGGAGTTCCGCCATTGAAAAGCAATATCCTTTGGCAGAATGGGGCACCTTCAAACAATGGGCCGACAAGAAAGAAATGATCCGCAAGGGCGAAAAAGGATCGATGATCGTCTATTATGATACGTTTGAAAAAGAAGAAGATGACGAAATCCGCAAAATCCCGTTCCTAAAAACGTCCTATGTCTTTAACCGGTGTCAGTTGAATAGCTATGAGCCATCGGTAACGGAAGAAGATAACCAGCCAAAACAGTCTTTGGTCGAGCGGATTGAGAAAGTCGATACGTTTATTGGAAACACACAGGCCATGATCGAGCATGGACCAAAAGGAGCCTGTTACAGCCCCAAAGAAGATAAAATTTACTTGCCGGTTACGGAAGCCTTCATGGATACCGAGACTTGTACGGCAACCGAAGGGTATTACTCCACCCTGCTACACGAACTGGTTCACTGGTCCGGTGCGCCAGACCGTATGGACCGGGCCAAAGGCAAGAGGTTCGGCGATCAAAATTATGCAGCGGAAGAATTGGTAGCAGAACTTGGCGCTGCTTTTTTGTGTGCAGAACATGACATCGCAACGGCAGAAAAAGGCGATCATGCCAACTACATTGCAAGCTGGTTAAAAGCACTCAAGGACAACAAGCATTGTATTATCAGCGCAGCAAGCGAAGCCTCAAAAGCTGTGCAGTATATGAAGGGGTTGCAGCCGCAATAAAGCCACTAATAAAAGGAGTTATAAAAGGTTTAGGAGAAACCAAGCCTTTTTTAACAGTTCAGTTATTAACCCCGGTCAATCGTAACCTCATTTACTACGGGCTGATCTGCATCAGCGATAGAATTATATCTTTCATCCACAGAGTTGATTACCCGTGGTAAATACAACATCATATCTTGGAACAGGCCCTCTAAAAAAACTCCGGTCAGCGCAATCGTATGAGTCGTAAAGCTAGCGATGATCTTGTTATCTTCCGGCAGGTATTCGCAGGAAACCAAGTAATGATAGTTTAAAAATATTTGCTGTCCGTTTCGCTGGATAAAGCAAATATTCCGCGTCGGCTGATACTGATCGTGATAATCAATATAAGGATGTTCCCTTTTTTCAGGCGCACTGTCAGACTCATCCCGACTGCCAGGATTACCATCCAGAAACTGATTATATCGGTCTTTAAAATTCTGGCTCATATCCGAAATCTATGCTGGTTTTGTTGGCTATCAGATCCTTTGTAATTTCCTTCTCTGGTTGCTTTTCTCTATCGGGAACACGAATGCTCTGGCGCACATAATCCTCATGGCTGTATTTTTTACTGGCGATCAGTTCCAGGGCTGAGCGCCGGTCTCCAAGTTCCGAAGCGTGTTCCAGTAAGGCGATTTTATCATCTGTATAGATGTGCGCCGCATCACGTCCACGGGAAACCGACACATAAAATTGCTTGGCATCGGTGGCCGGAAAGGTAGAGGCAGGTTGCGAGATAAATACTTCGTCGACGGTTTTGCCCTGGGATGCATGTGAGGTGATGCAATGCGCATGGGACAGATGACCGAATTCCTTGTCCAGCATATAGATGTTTTTGCTGGCTTTATTCATGAGCTTGATCCGGCCATCCTTTCTAACCGAAGCCACTTCCAGCGTTTGCCCGTTATTAAGCCGCTTGCCGTCCTGATCAAACCCATTGCGGATGATATGCACCTTATCGCCTTTTGACAGGCCGATTTCAGATTTCTCGAACACGTCAAAGCGGTTGGACTGATCTTTCGGCAGAACCTGAGAGTTTCCATTTTGATCTTTCAGGGCGATGGTCTTATCTGATACTGTGTTGACCGTCCATGAACTGCCCCGTTTGATGCCTTTACTATTCTGGTTAAACTGGACGATCTGACCGGGTTTGAAGTTACGCCAATCCGCTTTTTCAGCTTCGGTATAATTGAGACTGGAAAGCTTAGCGGCTTTCAGTTCTTTTTTACCGATCATGCCATTCTTTCGCATGGCCTGGCGGATTTCGTCGGTGACTTGTGCTCCCTGTTTGTGGGTCGGGGATATCACTAGCGCGGATTTGCCTTTTTCTAAGGCTGCAACATAATCCTGCACAAGCTGAGTGTTAGGATTGAGCGCGACGGTCTCTCTAATGGAGGCCATATTGTCCAGTTTTTCAAATGCTGTTCGGACATCTCCTTTGGACAAATCTTCAACCGCTGAACGGTAGTGTTGTTTCTTTTGCCGGTATATCCGATTGACCTCGGCTGCTTGAATGCCACCGACGGTATTGAGGATACGTAAGGCGTCACCGCGTACGACGCTGGCATGTTGCTTGGTATCGCCCCCTAAGATGAGCCGTGCATTATTCTTGGTAGAAATCTCCAACAACTGTGTCATATCCTGCGTACCAAGCAATCCGGCCTCATCTACCCATAACACTTGATCTTTCAAACCGTCTTGAAGCTTTTTATCGACGAGTAATTTGGCGACGGTCTCAGCATGCTCAAAACCTTCCTCTTTTAATACCCCACGTGATGCCTGGGCGGTAGGCGCTACGACAGTTACTTTTTTGCCGGTCTGTTCGATCTTGGCGACCGCTTCTTTCATGAGCCTGGTTTTACCTGATCCGGCTGCGCCTCGGATGATGGAAACCCGGTTGCCGGTCGTCAGCACATGGGAAACCGCTTGGGCTTGTTGTCCGGTCAGGCTTAAAGGAGGGGCTTCGGAATACAGGGGAGCCAGCTTGCCCATACCATGCTTTGCCAGATCGACCATCCGTTTTTCTTCCTGAAGTACGGCTTTGGTGGTACACATGATCCGGCCACGATCTTTGATATGCAAGATGCGTTGATCGGTTTCGAATCGGTCATCAATATGCTGAAGGGAAACGTCGGCTTCACCTAAAGCGTGACGATACGCTGATGCAAGGATTCTACGGTCAGGCATTACGGAAGCGCGTTCAAAGGCATGATGGACAGCGTGATCGACACATTTTTGCGGTTCCAGTTTCTGTTTTTCCGAAGGTAGCGCAAAGCGGATGGCGGTTTCTTCCTTGCCGTCCTGATTTACTTCGATGGCTTTGATTTGTCTGCGCCATTCAAATTTCAAGTCATTCATAGAAAGACCTTTTTGCTTGGCAGAGCGGGTTCTCGCGCCTAAATTGTCCAGTTCCTTGGCATCGGTGATGCCTTTTTCTTTGGCGATACGGCCTATCTCGTCTGTACGCTTGGAAAAATGATCGAGGACTTCCTGAGGGACACCTTTCAGTTCAAATGAATTTGCGGTGCGTTTAATCTGATAACCGGCTTTGATCAAATTATCGGACAGGTTTTTATGAAAGCGGGCCTGGTAATAGGGCATATCTCGTTTGATGTCCCGAAACTGTCCGGCTTTAATTTGCTCTTCCCGGTCATCCCAGGTAGCGTTGAAGACAAAGCAGTGGCTATGCAAGTGCGGATCAGGGGCGTGACCTTCCACAGGTCGAGCGGTTTGATGGGTAAAATCCGCCCAGATCAGCTCACCGGTTTGACGATCTTCATATCTGCCATCCTTGCGTACACGGGTCATCATGTCTTGTTCGATTTCTTGCATGGTACCGGTAACGCTTTCCTGAAAAATTTCCAGGATATGGTCGTCTCTGTTTAAAGCATGCACGACTGATACCGATTTAGGGCAATGGAAGTTGATATCATAACCGACGGTTCGATCCTGTCGGGTTCTAGGTGTCAAGGGTGATCCGTCTTTGGGGTTATTGTTCTCACACAAGGCAAAAAAATCTTCTTTGGACGCTTCGCCTTCCAGTCCTAATCGTGTTGCCATTTTGCCGTAAAATTTACCCTGAAGTTCCTGATCATTAATATAGTAATCGGCCTGCACCAATGATGCGGAAAAATATGATTTTGCAGCGGCTGCGGATGTGCTTTGAATCATGCGTATCATAAGGGGTCGTGTTATATCATTCCTTTGGCTTTGGCATTGACCGAACCGCTATCGGGTAATCACAAATAAGGCCGCTAAATGATGGTGAGTTTGATCTATTGTGATCCAGGTGATAGGGATGATCGACATGGGATTAGGTTGACGATGAATACTTCGGGTTTGCGTTTTTAAGCAGTTTGGTTTTAATGGAATCGAGGGAGTGTTTTTTCGCTTTGGATCGGGTTTCGCGTATCTGATTTTCTCGGTTCTTTTGACGTACTTCTTGTTCTGCTTTGGGTTTTTACTTGTTGTTTTTATCTCGGTTTATGGTCCGGCGTTTTTATCGGCGTTGTGGCTTTCCGTTGCTCATCGCGGTTTTCGGTTTCTATTCGATTGGTTCTGCGGTGCTGTTTGTTGTGGTGCGATTCGTTCTTTCTTTGGAATCGGTTTTCTTGTCGTTTTCCCTCGTGTCCTACCTTGTTTTTTCGGTTGGTTGCTTTTCGACTTTGGCGTTTAATGGGACCCGGAGGAACGTTTGGGTTCTCTTTTTCCGTACCTGGTCCGGGTCCCGTTTTTGCTTGTAAGCTGTGCTGGGTTTTGTGCTGTTGGCACTGTCTGGTTTTCTTGCTATTCCGTTAATGGTTTACATCAGACATCTTCCCTTAGCACAGCTAAGAACTACTAGGTTGCGATGACAAAGTCATCGTCATCCATGAAACGATCTGCCACGCGCCGCCGTGTGTTCGGATCGGCAGGGCGACGGCCATAGAAATTTACGCCACGTGTCTGGCTTGAATCCAATTCATCTACAAAAGAGGAAACCAGTTCCTCATTGCAGATCATTTCATCAATCTGATCCATAATGAATTGATCTCCTTTATGGTAGGCAGCCATATAGCTCAAGGAATACAGTACAGCGCACACCATGAGTAATATGCCGACATCCAGATCGAGAAACCACAAGACTAGACCGATCAAAAAGAAAAATCCGGGTTCTAATAGAATCTCGATAGTCCGTATAGTGACAGGCTTTCCACGGAAACGCACTGCTCGAAATCGGGGATTTACCTCTCCAGCAGAAAGGCTAAATCTAGCAAAATCAAAAACGGAGGGCAGGCGAGCAATCTCGCGTTTTCTCATCACACACGCTGCAATGAAAGCGACAATATACAGGTACCAACTTATATTATGTCCAACAACATAAGAAAGGCTGCCTCCCAACCTTGAAAATCCACCGCTTACCAAAAAGGGAAACAATGCGAGAATGATTACCAATGTAAAGGCAGTGAAAGAAGAGAAATAGCGTTCGCCGAAATTGCGGCGAATAAAAACTTCCAATAGCATGCGCGGCCAAGAAGCAAGTGAAAGGAAAATATTGACAAGGATTTCCTTGGGCAGGTTCACGCGTTGGAACACCCGGCGATAATAGAGATTCTTTTTCATGACAGTAAAATTTAAAGGGTTAGATTATGGAAGAAAATTTTGATCGAAATGCATTTTAAGATGGTTGCGACCTTTAAGCAGTTTATCACCCTGACGATGCATGTAGCCTTCAACCCACTGGTCATTGAGCGGGCCGCCGGTCAGCATACCGACGAACTCTTCGGGCCGAACGGCTCGACCTAGTTTAAGGGACATGTTTTGATTCTGAGAGAAGTGTTTTCCGACGGTTTTCCCTTTCTGGTATTCTTCATAAAAGACATCACCGATCATTTCGGAGGCATATCGGTTGGTATCAATATCGGCATTGGCATGAAAAATTTTTGTGCCCAAAGTGCCAAGAAAACTTTTGACCCGATGTTCAGCCTTGCTCCCGCCCATACATGCATAATAGTTGGGCAGGTTTTGCGTGATATACACGGTTGAAATCCGGCTGCTACGCGCTGTTGCCTGATACTGGGCATCATGCTCATGAAGAAAATTCTGTGCTTCGTCAGCCCATAAGAAGATAGGACGCGCATTCTGCCGCACATCTCGCTTTTCCATCGTCCGTTGCCAGATGAACTTGAACAGGATCTGGCAGTCCCGACCGACTTTATGATAGGTTTTTACTGGCAAGTTTAGCAGAATGATTTTGCCTTCTAGCGAATCTTCCGGACGAACGGTCGAGGTACCCTTACAGAACAACGAATAAATGGGCTCTCTTAGAAGACGGAACAGGAAGCTGGAAAACGTAAAATCAATAATCGAACGGGTTTTATCACTCAGGTTTTTAAAGCCGTCAAAAAAGAACTGATCGAGAAAACCTAAAAGTCTTGCCTCATCAACTTGTTCCATAATCAACTCATCACGATAAGATTCCTCACGGCACTTATCCTTCTGCTCTAACGTCAAAGCCTCATACCATTGGTTGATAATCTCATTGACGTTATCATGGGCTTTCTTAAAGGCTCTGAAAAAGGGTCTTGATAAGGTCTCATCAGTTTTAGCTTTTTGATCGTCTACCTTTTTAGGTATGGTCTGGACGATATCATACATCAACTGGATAGTGACCTCTCCGTAGGCTAATTTGCAAAGATCAATGACATTGAAAATCAACATGTCTAAAGCGCCTTCCCAAAACGAATCGTCGGAACGCCCACTGTCTTTTTCCTCAGCAGCACGGATAACTGTTTTCAGGACTTCAACAATATTTTCCGTGGGTGCCTGAGCGCCTTTCGCATGTCTGGATTCATAGTTGATAAAGTTAAAATGATAAGGCCCGCCAGGCTCGACGATAACCAAATCATCTGAGCGTCCTGCCAAGCGGCAGTATTCAATCCAAGCGTCTTTTTCGTCCGGTTTTACGGTTAATACCAGACCGCCGAAGCCCATGCTTAGATATTTCAGAGCCAGCATCCGACCTGAACCGGAGGTTTTACCCGAACCAATGCCGCCAAAAATCTGCACACCTTCAACGGCATGACGCAATGTCCAAGCATTAGTATCGCCATCAGAGCAAGCAAGCTGAATGATCGACTGGTCTAAATCGGAATGTTCCATGTAGTATGAATTTTAGTGTGTTAAAATTTGATGATATGCAATGGTATTCAAGATACCGGACAATTTACCTTTCCGGGAATGCCAGAAATTCAGGCAAATTCCTTTTCTGAAAAAGCTGATGTTTTCCGAAAAAATGATTTCATTAGGTATAGATTCCCGACATAACCGAAAACCACAATTTCCGATGGATATATCTACTTTCGTCTATCAAAAACTTTATGACATGCTGATCGATCAGTTTGCCGAACGAGAGTTGAGTGTCCAAGACCGTGAGCGATTAGGTAATAGGTCGTACCTAATCTGGGAAGTGGAGGATGATAAGGATGAAAAAGGCCCGTTTTTAAGGATTTTCGGAACTCACACTGTTTGCAAAAGATATTTTTATAGAAAGCGAAGTGAATTGAATCCAGATCGAGCCGAAAAAGGGCCGATTGGAAACGGGGTGTTGATCACAGCTTTAGAATACATTGGATTACAGGTTCCCGTAGAGCTTAAAAAAACAACGTTGTTATCAGTTTCTGCTAAAGCTCAGATTCTGTATCAGGTGTTGCTGGAAACACATTTTCCAGAGTTTTGGCAGGAAAACAGTGCTGAATTGAAAATATACGATCATAAAACACATTCTATTTTAAATAAAGCTATTAAAAATAAACCCTTTACCCCCGTCACTTTGACGAAAGATATGACAGATCAATCACCCGTAAATACAGAAGAGGAGGCAGTAAAAGAACTTATAAGTGGTTTTCACAAAGCAATATCAGACAGGCGCTATGAAGATGCCTGGAATCGTCTTACCCCACATTTCCAGAAACGTGTCTGGAACGAGGAATTTGAACGGTTCAAGATCGGCTATACCAACACGATTTCCATACACGACTTGCACATTTTTCACATGACTAAAAAAGCAACGGATGTGACATGTAAGGTGTATTACGATGACAGTGTTACCAGCTATACTTCATTAGAACTTAGCAACCTCAATAAAGCCACCGTTGGCAAACTGGAAAGCTTTAACGAACGGATAAAAACTATACAGGAAACGGCAGAAACTATTGGTTTGAAAGGTTTTGAAAAAATAGAATTGCACAAGTTTTTTGAACCTGCTGTCAGTGAATATCTTTGGTATAAATGTGGCATCAATCCGGAACAGATCGGCGAATTGTTACCAAGTCAAGAAATCATTACCCTGCCACGTCTGTATCACATCACCTGCACGACGATAGATGATCAATGGCTAATAAAAGGAATCTATCCAATCAAGAACAACATGATCAGGTAAGTAAATTATTGTTGGTGTTGAGGTAAGCGGCCCGGATATCCATTGCAACCAAGGGCGAATTATTAGCGGCAATTTTGCCTTCGCTGACTAGTACTTCGCGGTATTTGAGATTGTTGATCGCCTTGAAATCAATCTCTGTCGGAGCGTTCGCCAACTGAAATGTGTCTTTTGCCAACACATCCCGCAGCCACATTTCGGCGATAAAGGAATGTTTGATATCCGGCACATATCCCAGGAACCGAGTAAGGCGATCTTTGACCGCTTGACCATAGGGCAGCCAGGTTTGATGATATAATTGAATTTCTTCGTCGGTCAATTCCAGAGAGCGTGAAAACCGCATATCAAAATTGCGCATCAATTTCACTTTATGCGCGACTTCCCAGGACAAATCATCCTCCGAAAGTTCGCCTTGAAGAAAGCGTTTGCCCAAAGTTCTGATCGCGGGTTCGTAACGTATCCTGACTGATAGAGGAGGTAGATAGCCCAATAAATCAAGGATCACATCATGAACGTTGCGTTCCAGTTCTGGATAGACCGTGGCTGCTTGTTCCACATCCGACCAGTTTAGCGCATTGCGGTTATGCCAACTTACCGCTTCATTTAATTTGCTAACATCACCGCCATAGAGCTTATCTGCATAATAAGAATCGAATTCTTCTAAATCGTCAGGATCGTCCATGAAATTTGTACCTGCGTATCAATAAAGCTGAACATATATCTTATCACTATTTGTATATAAATCAATCAAAACATCGAGTTATGAAAGATGAACATGAATTTGAACCGATCTTCCCACCGCAATTCAGTCATTTAGACGAACCGTTACGCCAGGCTCAGGCGAGAATGCAAGCTATAAATGAGAAATTAGCGGAGATACCTTCTGATAGAGGGCCGCAGCTTCGCTATGATCCTCCTGGGTACAGTAATTTTACTCAACGACACTATCGGGAACAGCAGATCGATGCACTTAATGCTGAAAAAAAAGACATTAAAGGTGGCTTTGATAAGCGATTAGATAAGGAACTGGTGGATAGTGATCCTCAGACTATGCGAAATGTTAAGGACACTGCCGATATTCACCTGGGCGACAATTCATTTAAATCCCTGACCAAAGAAGAATTTAAGGAGGAGCTTAAAAAGTCTAAAGATATTGATAAATCCCAAGATGCAGCACGCAAACTAGCTTCTGATAGTCGTGCGACTCCAATCAAAGAAGGTAAGGATGAATCGCAAACTGGAGCTGTTAAAGGAGAGAAACCGATGACAATGGCAAGCCGGTTTACGATGAACTACACAATGGAGTTAAATAGGGTAAAGGACAAAAACATCGAAACACCAAACCAATCTAAAGAGAAATCCAAGGATATTGATCTGGATAGAGGCTGAATTCCGGGAGCTATTCGCGATCGGGCTCTATATCTTTGCCTTTATCTTGATCTTGTGTTCTATTAGGTTCATTAAACCGATCTTGCTTAAGCCAAGAGGGCAGACGCTCTTTTAATTGCTCGGCTAGGAACTGTTTACGGCCATCGCGCATGCCGGTAATCCGTTCGTCGTGCCCGGTCGCCTTATCAAGTTGCTCGGCAAGTTCCGGTAGATGCTTAGCGATCATGTAGCCGTCATTGAAACCTTGTTGATAGGTTTGATGTGAAGTAGTTTCTTCCATGATTAAAAAGTATCGCGGACGTGTTGTTCAAGATAGTTATCAATAGAGTCCCGGTCATACAGGATGATTTTCTTTTCAGGCTGAGAAAACCGAATTTTTCCCTCGTCCCGCAGCTTTTGTAGTGTTGTTTTCGATTTGATATTCAATAGCTGCATGACCTGTACGTCAGAAATCCATTTATCCTTTTCCTGTCCGGTCTGTTCTTTCAAACGTGAAACCACCTGTTCGACCAGAGCATAAAACGCTTTATCTTCTAAGCAAATGACTTCCATAAGTTATAGAGATAACCAATTAGATTTTTTGTTCTCATTGATAATCATTTTCAACAAAAATAATTTCCTCTGGTGTTAAATTAAAAAGCTTGTAAACTTCAGTGTTCAATTCGTCCTCCAATTTTTGGATAGTAGACGTAAGCAAATCTACCTGTTGTTTCTTCTGATTCAAATAAGTTTGCCAATCATCTCGCTCTGTTATAGGAATATCTCTTTTAAAAACCTTTTTGGCTTCCGCACGAAAGGTTTTGAAATCCAACAGCCACCATTCTTTTAGCTTAGTATTTAATTTGCCATCCCATTCTTCATTTGCTAAGTCAAGAATACGATTTCTGATCTGTTCTTGAATGGCATATCTAGTCTCGGCTGCCTCTTGAGCTTTGATAGCTATCGCGCTCACCAATTTTTTTTGTATTTCGCTGGCTTCTGGAATAGGGACTGTTTCCGTATACTGAGTTCGTAATTCGTAATAACCACCTCGAACAAATGGGCAAATTGATTTTAAATAAAACCATGTCAACTTACTATTCAGCAAACCTAAAAGATAGTTGTCTGAATTTGGAATGATGTAGCTTTTATCATTTGAGTAAAATCCTTTATCGTCATACGAAAAAAGTGCTGTAGGAGAAAAATGGCCGTAGATAATTTTATGTTTTTCAAATTCTTGGTAATAGGCACATGATCTTAATTCCCACCAAAAATCCCCTTGATCATATCTAGCTTTAGCTTTCGCTTTGTGTTTTAACAAATGTGCTGCGATACTAGAATAATTCAGTTGAAGCCAATTCCATGCTGTATCTTCATCTTCAGTTTTTATTTGGGATTTTGTCCAACCGCTTGGTATTAAAATAAGATAAATCCCTCTTTGTTCTAAGCGCCAAGTTTTGAAATCTCTGCCCTCCAAGAAAGGTTTTATTAATGTTTCGGCTTTCTTGTCCTCTTCAATTAGTTTGTTTTTCAGTATTTCATCTATTACAAAGGCTTCGTTGCAACCCGTTTTTATTCCATACTGTGGGGAGTTGTAAGCTTGAGACAAGGTTTTTCTACCGTTTTGAATCTTATGCAGCAGATTATAAGAATCCTCACCCTGAAAATTCCATTGAGTATTATTTAGCCAAGATTGAGGCATTTGCTGAGCATGTTCAGAGTAAATTTTGCTTATGTCTTCGTTTGGATTCTCTGTAATTTTGAGAAATTTAATGCGATGTTCTTCATTGAGGCTTGATTTGTCTAGTATAAAAATAGCCGGATAGGTAGTTACCCCTTCAAATATCTGAACATCACCAAAATCAATAATTGTATCCAGCTCCGAGTTACTGCCTAGATAATTTCTAAGGTTTTGACCACTGCCTGTCTTAAAGAATGTTGCTGAACTAATATAGCCTAGTCGACCAGTATTAGGCTTTAGGATACGCAAACCTAGTTCGAAAAAATAGGTATAAAGATCCGCAACTCCGTTGTAAACCTCATATCGTTTTTCAAGGTAAGGCTTTAAAGGCCCGATAAATTCTTGGCGAACATAAGGAGGGTTTCCGAGTACCACATCAAATCCGCCATCTGCAAACACTTCTGAAAACGCATCTTTCCAAGTAAAAGCACGATAGGAATAATTTGAATCTTCTATCAAGCTATCACCGACACGTAGATTATTATCAAGTGAGTTTAAGACTTTCCCTCTCTGTGCAGTTTTGAGCCAAAGAGATAGCTTAGTGATTTCAATAGATTCGGCGTTGATATCGACGCCATATAAATTGTTATTTAGAATTTCTTTATCTAAGTCAAACACGTCTCCAGTCCCGCCACGCAGTTCGGCAATACGTTTATTTACACGTGTGTACTCTTCATAAAGGAAATCAAATGCAGCCACCAAAAATGCACCTGAGCCACAAGCCGGATCGACAACACGGGTTTTGCGTAAGATATCTTGATAAGCTCGCCAGAATTGTAACTCAATCTTCTCAGTCCTGAATTCACCTTTACGCTCGCCCGATTTGAGAAACCATTCTGCGTTCTGTTCTTTTAGCTTTTCAAATCTTAGATTAAGATGTTTGCCTAAAGTTTTCTCCACAATGAAACGAGTAATGGGATCAGGTGTATAAACGACTCCTTCTTTTTTCCGTTTGCCGGTAGTCTTGCCTTTTAGTTCTTTTAAAGTTTCATTACCTGTCGCTGTAGCCTGAAGCGCTTCAAGATCAGAAATAGATTGTTCAAAAATATGCCCTAAGATTGTGACGCCTACTTCTGAATTAAAGTCATATCGTGACAAGTCGCGGAATGCTTCGCAAACTGAGTCGGATACTTTCAAAAATTCTATTGTTTCTTCGCTTTTAAAAAGACCACCATTGTATTGAGGGATATTTAGAGCTTTATTTCCTTGATCGATAGCTCGGAACAATCCCTTGAAGTTTTCCCAAACGGGCCGTGGATTGTATGGATCAGCATGCTCATATGCTTTTTCAATTGATCTGTCTGGCAGCAATCCCTTATCTTCTGCAAATGCAATGAAAAGAACACGATCCAAAATTGTCTGGCCGAATCGTATGGCATCAAGGGTATTCAATCCTTTATTATCGCTCTGTAAGCCAGCAATGAGTTTCAAGCGAAGCGATTTGTAATCCTGATAAAGTCTGTTCGTAATATCTTTATCAACCTTCTCGCTTTTAATAAGAAGATCATAGGTAAAATTGCCTAAGAGACTATCTGAAGACAGAAGCGCAAAAAACCGAGTGTATTCTTTTGGGTCTAGCAAATCGGCAAAACTAAACCTTTCATAGACCTGGCGACCATATCCGATGGCATATAGACGAAGTTCCAGATAATTCGTCACCATTACCCATTTCGCACCCTTGGCATCCATGCCGTATTCCCAGGCTTGCTGAACAGGTGACTTATTTCGTCCAGCCATGATAGCGTCAAGATCGCGTGTTTTAGCACCTTTTAATTCCAAAGGTGCTATGATCGTATCTTCACCTATGTGGTCGCGATTAAAGAAACCTAATGCAACATCAACGCTACCGGAACCAAGCTTATATTCAGGATATAAATTATAATTGGTATTTTCTGTATAGGTCTTGTATCCTAAGATATCAGCCAAAATCTTCCGGCGAAACTCTCCACTAAGTGATGTTTCTTTAACTTTATATATCGACTTGCTTTTAATAGACTCTACCCACGGATTTAGAATATCGTTGTGGCTTTGGGGGATTGCTAATGGCTTATCAGTGATTTCTTTAATCAATCGCGGGTGAAATAAGGACATATCAAGCTCTCGTTTATATCTTCAAGCAATAATAAGGAATTTTGGCTGAGGTGTATATAATTGCTATCATATGTAATGACGCTTTCATAGCTTCGCCAACCTTAGAAAGGAAGCAATTCTCAAAAACTTAGGATTGATAAGGACACTAACTTTTCAAAAAAACTGACACCAAACCACTATTCAACACCCATTATCAACTCATCATAGTCATCCAGAACCTTGTTTTCGAAAGAGTCAAGGTAAGTTTGTGTGATTTCTTCGGTAGCATGTCCCATGCTTTCCTGTATAACGGCGGTCGGTACGCCTTTTCGTTTTCCAGTTGTCGCATAGGTATGACGTGCTGTATAAATAGTAAAGGGTTCAATCTCACATAAAGAAGCAATCTCCTTTAGCCGCTTGTTTAACTTTTTGCGTTTGTCCCGGATAACTTCCGCATAACGTGCAGGTGCATGAGACGATTTTAAGATTGGAAAGACGAAGTCGTCTGGCTTGAAAGGTTCAGGGTGGTAGGAGAGGATCAGGGCATGCAGGGCAGGGCTAATCTTAATACTAAATGGTTTTCCGGTCTTATGGCGAATATAGAGAATCCTTTCAAAGTCACCACGTATGTTAGAAACGCGTAGTAGGGCCATATCCATCCAGTTCATACCGCGCATAAAAAAGCTTGCCATGAACATGTCACGAGCAAAAGCTAGGGGTGAATTAGTTTTGAACTCAATATCCCTTAAAGCTTTAAACTCATTTTCCGTCAAAGACCTGCGTACCGGGGTTTGGCTTTTGATTTTATAGTGAGCAAACGGATAAGATTCTTTAGCTGCGATCCCAGATTTGATGGCTTTGTTGTAGGCACTGCGAAGCGTCCGAAGATACACGCTGAGAGACCCAACGCTTGAGCCGTTGGCAAAATGCCAGTTTTCAAAACGAGTGAGAAATGCATAGTTGACCGCATTGAAGGAAAAGTCTTTACCATTAGTAAAGCTACGAAGCCGCTTCAATGCCTGTTCATACACATCGGCGTTACCGTTTTTACGTGCTTTTCTCAGATCATCAATCAAATCTTGTAAAAAGGAAAAGACCGTTATCTGTTCAAATTTTTTATCCGCAACCAACTTCGCTTTTAGATCGGTCATGCTGAGACAATTGAGTTTGCCGTCATCATCCAGTTTGGCAATTGTATCATACGCCTGTGTGCGCTTTTTATGTAGCACATTATTAAAGCGAGTTGTGTTCTCCACAACTTGTGAAGACTTCTTGAGCTTCTCAGATTTATCATCCCAATCTTGGGGATGCAGGCTATAGCCCAAAGGGATATTTATACTTTTACGGTCATGCAGAACACGCATGATTAAAGGATAAGTCCCGTCTTTCCTCGCGCGCCGGGTATCCAGCAGAAGTTTGATGTTGACTGCCATAAAATTTGCAAGCTATTTGCAAGCAAATATAGGTATTTAGTAGTTTAATATGAAATGGCGAAATAGATAAGTAGCTGAATTTCAGTAAAATAAAAACAAATCAAACCATATAAGACCAGGATTTACCGTGCTTTGGGAGCAGGGGGCCGCAGGTTCGAATCCTGCCGCCCCGACTTTTCAGGGATCAACGAGTACCAAAACTCCTTAAATCGCAGGATTTGAGGGGTTTTTTTGTTTTTCTACCGACTAGCCGTCCGCCCCCAATACTGCCATTCCCCCGTTAAAGTGGACACTGAGAAGAGCACAGGTTAGCGGACAAACGTTTAACTTAGTCTATCAAAACCAGTGTCAATTATGAGTAAGAAGAAGTACTACAGTCCAGAATTCAAAGAGCAGGCCGTCGTTTGGCCGAAGCCAATGGCAACAAGAGCCAGATGGCCCATGATTTGGGCATTCACGCCACTGTGATTGGCAAGTGGCAACGACAATTGCGAGAGGGGGGTAAAAGAGCTTTTCCTGGAAAGGGGAAGCCCCGGGATGAGGAAGTGTTTCATTTAAAGAAAGAGAACCGTAGGCTTCAGCAGGAGCCGGGCCGCCGGGCGGTAGAGATACTAAAAAAGGCGGTCGGAGGCCGCTGCCCTTGTCTAAACCATAGAAATCGCGGTCTGCCGCAGACATGTTATGTCCAAGCTTGCCGGAAAGATGAACATCAGCAGTTTGCTGCAAGAGAGCCTGTGTTATATCGGACAAGCATTGGTTTTTGCTGAGGCTGAGCAAGTCATCGGTCGTCTAACGGGTGCTCAGGTGAATGCCAAGCAGATAGAACGAGTTTGCCATCACTACGGGCAACGGATTTTGGCTGAGGATACGCAGACCATAGAAGAGCAAGTAAATAAAAGGCACTACGTGAGTGTAGACGGGGTTATGTATCTCACAGGGGAAGAAAGCTGGCCGACACCCCGGTGGAAGGAGAACAAACTGGGCCTTATCTATGAGCAAGATGATCGGGTGCAAATGAGCAAGCAGCGTACTGCCTTGCTAGACTCTATCTACGTTTCTCATTCAGGGGAGTGCCAGGACTTCATCACCAAGACGGACTACCATTTGGAAAATCTCAATAACCTGGTCTTCATTGCCGATGGTGCTCGTTGGATATGGAAATGGGCCGATAAAACCTATCCAGAGAGTGTGCAGATCGTAGATTTTTACCATGCCAAGGAGCATCGGTGTGCCTTTGCCAAAAGTTATCTCGGCGATGAGCAACTAGGAAGCCAGTGGATTGAGCAGATCAGCGACATGATGATCAGCCAGGGTATCAACCCGGTAATTGCCTGCCTGCAAGTCCTGCCCAGGCGAAAGAAAAGCTGCGCAATAGGCAACAAACTACTGGCTTACCTGCGCAAGAACCAGCACAGAATGCAGTATCATAAATTCATTGAAAAGGGCCTTCTCATTGGATCAGGGGCCATAGAATCAGCCCATCGGGACGTGCTACAAGAACGAAAGAAACTATCCGGGCAGCGCTGGACAATAGCTGGCTTTCAACAAATGGCCCAAATTAGGGTCGTCTACAAGAACAAAGAAAACCATAGAATCACCCAGCTATGCAAAAACGCTGCCTGATGGGAAATTTGTCGTACACTCCAAACGTAGAACGTTATTAACTGCTTATGGAACGGATTCAGCCTGATGATCAGATTCGTTTATCGCTAGAAGGACTACTGCTGCGGCCCTGGGCATCGGGCGACGAGGTTTCGTTGGTGCGGCACGCCAACAACCGGAAGATCTGGCAAAACGTGCGCGACCGCTTTCCGCATCCCTACACCGAGAACGACGCCAAGCTGTGGATCAAGATTGCCAACCGCGACACCACCATGCTCAACCTGGCGATGGAGGTGAAGGGGCAGGCCGTCGGAGACTTGGGGGTAATGTTCAAGGACGATGTGTACCGGCGCTCGGCCGAGATTGGCTACTGGCTGGGCGAAGCCTACTGGAACCGCGGCCTCGCTAGCCAGGCCGTGGCGGCCGTGTCGGACTACGTGTTTGCCCACTTTGACATAGTGCGGCTCTACGCCAACGTGTTTGCGCACAATGCGGTCTCGGCCCGGGTGCTGGAGAAGGCTGGCTACACCTTCGAGGCCCGCCTGCGGCAGAGTGTGTTCAAGGACGGGCAAATCCTGGACGAACTGGTTTACGCAAAGTTGCGAAGTCCGGAAGGAGAGACGCCCAAAAGTGAACAACCGCGCTGACAGACCGTCGGTAGCGTTCTGATGTTGGTTTCGCTGCGCACCGTTGCGCACTTTTTTAGGCGAATTGCTTTTGAACTACCCAGAATAAATCAATCTTGTAGCGATTCTAACTTTTTTTCACTAAACCCTTTAAAATGCATGACAACTAAACTGACTTTATGGACCGGGCTGGGTATGCTGTGCCTGGCTACTTGCTTCTCGGGATGCCAATCGAGCAAGATCGCCTACGGCAACTCCTACTACTTCAAGCAAACTCCCCGGCCCGTGACGCCGCCCACCGCCACGGAGAAAGCCAACCTAAAAGCCTCGCTGGAGAAACAAGGATTGACCGAGGAAGCCGTTGCAACCAAGATGGCGGAAGCGCGGGAGCAATTGGACGAGGTGGTGGCGAAGAGCGAGAACACGGCGCTGCAAGCCAGCGTGGACCGCACCAAGCAACTGGCCCGCGAGATGAAGGGCGAGCAACTCACTCGCAAAGAAGTGCGCGGCAAGCGCAAGGAGCTACGGCAGGAGTTGCGGGTGCTGGCTAAGGAATTTAAGAATGCCGCGCCCGAGGAAACTCAGGACATTGATCGCAATCTGAAGCTTGCTTTGATCTTATTAGGAGCTGCTTTGGTTTTATCAATCATTGCGGGGGCAACCTACTCGGGCGGCTACGGTATTTTGTGGCTCTTGGCAACGCTCGCTTGGCTCGCCGGAGTAGTGTTCTTTGTGATCTGGTTGGTGGAAGAGGTATCGTAGCGATACGTCCGGCGGAAGCCAAAAGTTTTCCCTATAAAAAGAGCCTACTCGGTCTGCGAGTAGGCTCTTTTAGCATAAATGATACGTTGGCGGGCTTTAATAACGCCAAACGTGCCGTAGACAATTAGAAATGAATAGCCACACCAATGGTTCCGTAGCCGAAAGCTCCGCGCCCTCCTTCAAAGTACGCTCCGAATTTATCGTTAAACTTATACTTGAAGCCCAGTACCGGACCAAATTGCGGGCCTATGCTATTATTGTTGTCGTAGGAGTCACCTAACAATCCACTGTAGTCTTCACCACTGTATCTCTGAAATTCTAACCCAATTATTAGCGTCACGTAAAAATCAAGTTTTTCTTCGTCTAAGGATAAGTCTAACGCTTCGTTGAGCAGGGGTACGTAGTGGAATGTTCCCCGGGCTCCTACCGCCAAAAAGTTATACCTGTAATCGTAACTGGTTCCAAAAAATCTGTCGTTCCAACGCCAACTGGCATATCCTATATAGGGGCCAACACTAAAGTTTTCGTGGATGCCTAGCTCAAGGGCAGCGGTCAGCGGCGGCACGCTAACACTGCGTCCGCCTAGATAGCCATAACTGTAGCCGCCAAAGCTAATGCCGGCCATAAAGATTTTGTCGCCCTTGTTGTAGGCCAGTCCGCCGCCGGATTCGCCGACACGGACGGTGTTTTGGGCCTGGGCAGTGAAGGCCAAGCTGCCGATTAGTAAAGTGAGCGTGCATAGTTTTTTCATGATTGTGTTGGTTTGGGTGTGAGGTGAACAAATGTAAATTATTTTTATCGTTGAAAAAAACTCAGGCGACGGTACGCTGTTGCCTGAGTTTTTAGTTAGTCGCTTACTTAAACAAATTACCGCTGGGGTTACTTGTAAAAGTGTTTCCTGCTGCGCCGCTCTCAGCATCCGGGGCCACGGTTCCATCAGCATAGATACCATAACCACTGCTGTTGGTAATCGTGCTGTTGGTGATTGCCACCGTAGCGCCACTTCCTACCCCTACATTTACGACGGCATTCACGAAGTTGGCAAAGCGGTAGTTAGAGCTTCCGCCGTAAGACACTTCTACGTGATCGAGTACATTATTGGAAGTGGATGAGTTGATGTAAATTCCTTTCCATCGGAACACCCCCGGCTGGTTGCTGGTAAATACAATGGTAGAATCGGCCGTCCCGTCGGCAATAAGTGAGCCACTTTCTTCTACCAGCAAGAATGCATCGCTTTCAAACACAAACTGGGCTCCCGGTTCAATGGTAAGAGAACTGTGGATAGTAAGATCAGCAAACACATTATACTTAGCGCCGTCTTTCAGCGCTACCCACGTGGCAGGTGAGGTCAGCGTACTGCTCGTGATGATAACTACTGCTCCCTTGGTATTGCCCGAAAACGAGGTGTTCCTGTCCAGCATACCGGCCTGATTGGCAGATAGCCCAATGCCCCACTCCGCGTTGTCGATGAAGCTGTTGTTTCCGAAGGTGGTTATTTCGCCAAAGCGAACGTACAGCCCGAGCCCTTCGCCGTCCGAAATGATTGTATTCGTAAGCGCTAACTTGGCTCCGTCGCTCAGCCCTACGTTTGCTTTGCTATTGACAAAATTAGCATACCGCGTGGTCTGCGAACCCGCCTGCGTAATGGTGGCGTAGTCGATCTTGTTTCGTGAACTGGTAGAGGTTAGTTTGATGCCACCCCACGGGTTGTCTTCGTCAAGAGCAGTAAAGATTACCCGATTGGCTTCAGTGCCATTCACGATAAATGCCCCCTCATCGGTGATGGTGATGAAAGCATCTTCTTCCATACGCAGCTCAGTGCCCGCTTCAATGGTTAGGTCAGCATTGGCTGTCAAATCACCCGATACGTAGTAGTAAGCGTCTCCCGAAAGGTCAACCAAGGTGATGTCTTCAACAATGGTAGAACCAAACACTTCAACCGCCCCAATGGTATTGTCTGCAAAGGTAGTAGCCGCATCAAGAACTCCGGCCACGGTAATAGGCAGTCCTATACCTGACAAGGCGTTGTTGTTGATGTTGTTGCTGGAGAATTCCAGGAGTTCACCGAAACGAACAAAGACTCCGTAACCACCTCCCTGGCTGATTTCGCTGTTGGTGATTTTCACTTTTGCTCCTTCGGTAAGCCCAACGTTGGCAGCAGCATTCACAAAATTAGCGTATCTAGAATTACTTCCTCCGGCATACGTGACAATCACGTTATTCAGTACGTTCCGACTGTCCTGGGAGGTGAAGTAGAGTCCTCCCCAGCGGATGTTTCCTGCAATATTGGACGTAGTGAAGGTGATCTTATTAGTGGCTTCTCCGTCGGCGATGAGCGCTCCCCCACCACTGGCCACGGTAAGATAGGTATTCTCGTCAAACTCAATAACCACCCCCGGCTTCACGGTAAGAACGGCGCTGGCAGTAATGCTTTGCGTAACCCGATAATCAGGTTGGCTAGGATCGGTAAAAATGTCCTCTAGCGTACGGTCTGCGGTGATATTGCTGTTAATCAATACCGCACTCTCGTTCGCCACCAACGTCACCTCTGCGGCGTTGGTGTTGCCACCGGGGTCGCTCACCGTCAGGCGAATGACGTACTCTCCGGCCACGTCGGGCGTGAACCCGGCTTTGCTCTGATTGTTGCCGGTGATGGTGGCAGCGGCACTAGCGCTAGGCTTGCTGGCGATGATCCAGGCGTAGGTGAGCGCGTCTTGGTCATCATCATATGAACCACTTCCGTCCAGTTCGTAGGAAGCAGTGACGGTGACCGTGTTGTTCTTGTCGGCTTCGCTAATCCTTCTGCCCTCTTTGTTGGCAATCACGGCCACGGGTGGGCTACCCACGGCTTCCGTCACGGTGATGGTGGTGGCATCGGTGGCGTTATTGCCGTCGGTGTCGGTCACCGTGAGGGTGGCCACGTAGGTGCCCTCTACGTCGGGCGTGAAGGTGGCGGTGGCCTGGGTGGCGCTGTTCACCGAGGCGCTGCTGCCACTGGGCAGGGTGGTGAGGGCCCAGACGTAGGTGAGGGCTCCGTCGGGGTCCGAGGAGCCGGTGCCGTTAAGGGTGACCGAACTGTTCACTTTGGCGTTGAGGTCTGACCCGGCGTTGGCCGTGGGGGGATTGCCCACCGGTTCGGGATCTTCGTCTTTGCCGCAACCTGAGAACAGCAGCAGGGAGGCAATCAACGCGTACGTGATGTTTTTGAAATAGTGCATAGGAAGTTTGGGTTTGGGGGTATACGTTTGTTTGTTTTTGCCCCTTAATGCAGCGGATTGGAAACAAGTAAACAGAAAAGAAAAATATTTTAACTTTATGTTTACCCCAGTAGTATACTAAGGATTAAGGGGGAAAGCGCATGACCGGTGCGCTTGAGAATCTACCCATCACTATCTACAGCTACTTATGCAAGACTATTCCGACAATGACCATACGCTAGACCGCTACCTGCGCGACGAGATGAGCGATCAGGAACGGCGCGCTTTTGAGCAACAACTCAGCACCGATGATGCGCTCACCGAAGCGCTGGCGCTGCACCGCGACACCCTCGAGGGCATTCGCCTGGACGGCAGTCAGGCCCTGAAGCGGCGTTTGCAAGCCGTGGAGGCAACACTGGCTAGTCCCGCCCCGGTGGAGGTCGCTGAGAAAAAGACCCACCGGCGGTTCTTGACGACCTGGGTAGCCATTGCCGCCTCGTTGCTCACCGCAGTGCTGCTGGGCTACTTGTTCATCCCCACGGCCTCGAGTCCGCAAGAATTGTACGTGGCTTACCACCAGCCCTTTCCCAACCTGATCAACCCGGCGCAACGCTCTCTTGAGGCCAACGAAGAAACCGTGCTGGGGCGGGCCGTGCGGGCCTACGACCGGGCGCAGTACGCCGAGGCACTGACCTTGTTTGAACAAGGAGACGCGCGGTCTGATCCGGGCTACACCTTCTACTACGGCGCCAGCTATCTGGAACTCGACCAGCCCGCGCAGGCTATTCCGTTGCTGGAGCGGGTGGTGCAAGAAAAAACTAGCCTGTTCTACGAACCCGGTCTGTGGTATTTGGCCCTGGCCCATTTAAAGGCCAACGACCCGGCGGCGGCCAAACCGTATCTGCAGACGCTGGCCGAGCAGCAGGGAGATTATACCGAAGAAGCACGGGAGCTGCTGAAAGAGATAGGTTGACCAGATAAAGCCTACTTAAAGAATTTGAATAACCCGCGGCTTCTTCCGCTGCCGTCCTGCTCTTCGACCCGAATGATTAATTGAACGACCCAACCCCGTGTACTGAACGAGGCATCGTAGAATTTTACGTCCTTGAGCATCCACGATTTGCTGGTGGATAAACGGTATCCCCCGCTCAGTCCGAGAAACAGCAAACCATCGCCTAGCTCAATTGCCCGCTCAACTCCCAAACCAAGCTCGCCGAAGAGCATCAATCCGTCGGTGCCGTAGCGCTTTTGATCCACTTCTTCGATGCCCGGGTTGGCCAGACTGGTTTGGAAATTAGCGTTGCTCACTACGGAAGAAACCGTAAGGCGGGCGTAGTTGATGCCCACCCCCAGGTAGGGATAAACCAACCACTTGTCATTGGCTACCAAGTCGTAGTGACCAAAGCTGGCCAGTTCGCCCAGGATCAGTTTTGTGTCTTGATTACTGTCGAAATTATTATCCTCGGTGGTGAAAAAGCTTAATCGGGAGCTGCCGTAAGAATTCTGATCCTCGAAACGGTTGGTGACGCCAAAGCTTACTCCAATCATCGCCTCCGTCAGCGGCAATTGATTCGCTAGCTGAAGTTGGCGATTCAACGTCGACAAACGACTGGGAAAACACACGGTGGAGCTAGCGTAAAACCCCGTTTTTAGGGGCGGAATGCTATCCCTTTCTTGCGCCAGCAGTGAAAGGGGGAACAGAAGGGTGATTAGAAGTAGCTTTTTCATGAGGATAGACTTTGGTGGTTGGTTTTAACAACAGGGATAATCTCTTCGCGGGCAACGCTTCGCCGCCATGCGCCGAATTAAGCAAATAGTGCCGATTTTACCCTGCTCCTGTTCGGATTTATTCCTCAACGTAGAACTAGTTCTGATGATTAGCCGTACTTTGGTGTTTTGAACCCTAATACGCTACGCCATGCACCTATTCAGTATACTTATCTTCTGCTCAATCACGCTTTTTGCCCTGCCGGGTGAAACTCCACCCCCCGCCGAGACCCAGACCACCTGTCGCGTGCGCCTGCCTGACCTGGCCGGAAGTTACGAAGGCGAATGCCACCGCGGCAAAGCGCACGGACAGGGCAAGGCCATCGGACGAGACACTTACGAAGGGGAGTTTGCCAAGGGACTACCGCACGGACACGGCACCTACACCTGGGCCAATGGCGACACCTACGAAGGTGAGTTCGCGAAGGGTGCCAAAGAGGGGGAGGGCAAGCTGGTGTTTGCACCGGTGAAGGCCGACAGCGTGCAGACCGACAGCGTACAGGTCGGCTTGTGGAAGAACGACCAGTTTCTAGGGGAAGGGATGTAAGTAATAGAAGGTCGCATATCAACAGTTACTCTTTTACCAAAGTCTGTTGACCTTTCTTTGTAGAAGAACATTTTGTATAATTTGTATTGCGCAGAAACATTATAATTTTTTTGTTAACGGAAGCTGCGATTAAAATTTTTTTCATTTTAACTACAGCTTCTGTTATTATATAAGAATAATTTCAATACCTTGATTTTAGGTATCACTCAGTAACATGAGCGTTTTTCAAGCGATCTTTATCCAAAAACATTTCTAAGCCACACTCACCTTAATTTGTGCTTATGACAAAAACCGCCCACCAGTAACCATTGATGATCAATTCTTCTATCCACCTTAACCTTTATGCTATTATGACAAACCACTTACTATTGCGCGCGCTGCTAGCGGGATTTTTAGCAGTTGTAGGCAACTACACCCTGGCTTTGCCGAGCAAACAACCTTGGCTTTCTTCAACGATGGTTGAGAAGCCAACACCCCCTATTCAGCAAACGGCAGAACTCACCATCACCGGCACCGTGGTGGATGATGAGGAAAGTATCGGCTTACCGGGCGTCAATATTCTGGCCAAAGGAACCACCATTGGTACCATCACCGATGTTGACGGGAACTATAGTTTGCAAGTGCCCGACGAAACAACCACCCTGGTTTTTTCTTCTGTAGGATATGAAACCAAAGAAATCGATATCCAAGGACGCGCTACCATCGATGTGCGGATGCTCGCCGATGTGCAGTCACTTTCCGAAGTGGTGGTGGTGGGCTACGGTGAACAAAAGAAAGTAACCGTGACCGGCGCAGTGGCAGCCGTAGAAGGAAAAGAACTGGTCAAGTCGCCCACCGTCAACCTTTCCAACTCACTGGCGGGCCGCATCCCCGGTGTGTTTGCCGTCAACCGAAGCGGGGAGCCTGGCTACGATGGCTCGGCGATCCGCATCCGGGGTACCAACACCTTGGGAAACAACGATGCCCTTATCGTCATTGATGGTATTCCGGCCCGGGCCGGAGGACTTGATCGCATCAATCCAGCGGATATCGAAAGCGTCTCGGTGCTGAAAGATGCTTCGGCAGCCATCTACGGAGCGCGGGCAGCAAACGGCGTGATTCTGATCACGACCAAGCGCGGCACATCGGGCAAGCCCCAGCTTTCTTATTCGCTCAACCAAGGATGGGCCCAACCTACGCGCGTACCCGAAATGGCCGACGCTACTCAGTTTGCAGAAATGAGGAACGAACTAGAGATCTTTAACCTGCCGGTGGCAGAGTGGAGCGCCGCCCAGACAGCTTTTGATACCCAGGGTAGCTATACCCGAGAAAATGGGTCTGTGGTAGAAGCTCCCTATGCGCCCGAAGATTTTGAACTGTTTCGCAACGGCAACGACCCCTGGGGGCATCCCAACACCGATTGGTATGATGCGACCCTGAAGAATTGGTCGCCCCAAGCCCAACATAACTTACAGCTTTCCGGAGGAACGGAGGATTTTCGCTATTTCGCTTCGCTAGGCTATCAGAATCAAGACGCTTTCTACAAAGATGCTGCTACCGGATACAAGCAGTACGACATCCGCATCAACCTGGATGGCAACATCAACAAATACATCAAGACATCAGTAGGCATCTTAGGTCGGCAGGAAAACCGTTTTTACCCTACCGTATCGGCCCAGCAAATCTTCAGAATGCAGCTACGGGGCATCCCTACCTTACCGGCTTACTGGCCCAACGGATTGCCCGGCCCCGACATCGAGAACGGTACGAATCCCGTGGTAGTCACCACCAACCAAACCGGCTACGACCGGGATACGCGCTACTACATCCAAACCAATGGATCGTTGGAAGTTTCCATTCCTGGCGTTGAAGGCTTGAAAATCACCGGCACGGCGGCGGCAGACAGACGCATTCAACAAACCAAACGCTGGAACACTCCCTGGTTTTTATACACCTGGGACGGAGTAACTTACGGAGACGATGGCGACCCGCTGCTGGTAAAAGGCGCGCGGGGTCCTGCGGAGCCCAACCTGAACCAGGGAAATGAAGACCAACTGAATATTCTGTTGGGCGCTACCGCTACGTATCAGAAATCTTTTGGCGAACATAACTTTAACCTGCTGGCAGGGGTCAATAGAGAAACTATTGACTTTAGCAGCTTTGGTGCATACCGCCGATTCTTTATCTCCAGCTCTGTCGACCAGCTATTTGCCGGAGGTGACTTGCAGAAAGACAATTCCGGAAGAGCATGGGAAAGGGCGCGCCTAAACTATTTCGGCCGGGTAGCCTATAACTTTAGAGAAAAATACCTGGCGGAGTTCCTGTGGCGCTACGATGGTTCCTATATGTTTCCGGAAGAAACGCGCTGGGGCTTCTTTCCTGGAGTATTGGCTGGCTGGGTCATTTCTGAAGAGAACTTCTGGAAAGACAACATCGGCCTTGTAGACTACCTGAAAATACGCGGCTCATGGGGGCAAATGGGGAATGACAACATCACCTTAGGTCCCGGTGGTCCACTTTTGGAATATCAGTTTCTCTCTACCTATGGGTTTGGCAGCTATATCATTGGCGGACAAGAAGTGAAAACCTTGTACGAAACTCGGGTGCCCAACCCAAGTGTGACCTGGGAGGTAGCCACCAACTCCAACTTTGGTATCGAAGGACAAATGTTGCAAGGCAAAATCTTCTTCGAGTTCGACTACTTTATCAACAAGAGAAGCAACATTCTATGGCCCAGGTATGGCTCTGTTCCGGAGTCTACCGGCATGACGCTACCCCCTGAAAATATTGGTGAGGTGAAAAACCAGGGCTATGACTTTAACCTAGGCTATCAAGGGCAGGTAGGAGAAGTGAGCTTTAGCGCTAGTGTCAACGGCGGCTACGCCCAGAATGAGGTTCTTTTTTGGGACGAAGCTCCGGGAGCACCGGCCTGGCAAAGAACTACTGGAAGGCCCATGTACACTTACCAATTGTACCAGTACGATGGTGTGTTTGCCACGCAGGCAGACATTGATGCCAACACCATCGATTACAGCGCGCTGACCGGCACACTGCGCCCTGGCGATATGAAGTACAAAGACCTCTATGGACCCGATGGCGTGCCCGATGGCAAAATT
The DNA here is from genome assembly GCA_965217305.1 of Cyclobacteriaceae bacterium. GTDB lineage: Bacteria > Bacteroidota > Bacteroidia > Cytophagales > Cyclobacteriaceae > Tunicatimonas. The sequence continues at coordinate 616,739 of CBDCHN010000010.1, read as the reverse complement.
ACTCCCGACGATCAAATCAGGACAGATAATACTTCTAATCCCTTGTTTCAGGGCGGCATCAACCTGCGGGCAAGCTACCGGAACTTTGATTTATCTATCTTATTCCAGGGAGCTACCGGGGCAAAGCTTTACGTGATTACCGAGTCGGGCAGCATTGGCAACTACTTGGAGGATACGTATGAAAATCGCTGGCAGATCGACAACCCCAGCAGCGTGCACCCCCGCATTGCCGACCGCAACAACCAATGGTATTCTACTGGAAACTCTTACTGGCTAAGAGACGCCGATTATCTTCGTTTGAAGAACTTTGAAATCGGCTATAATTTACCGATTGCGCTGTTGGAGAGAGTGGGTATGACTAACTTCCGGGTATATGCCAATGGCCTGAACTTGTTTACGATTGATAAGCTCAAAGTACTTGACCCGGAGTCAGGCACCCAGTCGGGACAGTATTATCCGCAGTCTCGCATTCTTAACCTGGGAGCGACCATCACCTTTTAAACACGCATCAACCTTAAAAAACATGAAAAAGATACCTTATATATCATTACTAATCATCACTGCGCTAGGAATAGCCACAAGTTGTGATGATGATTTTGTGAGCACGGAACCCTTAGATCAAGTATCAGAATCCGCTGTCTGGTCTGACGCAGGGCTTTCGGATGCTTTTGTGACTGGTCTTTATAGCGGATTGGGCAACGGCGGCTTCGATGAGCAGATGCTGGCTTCGCTTACCGATGAATCCTTATTTACGCACCCTGGTCGGGGCATCAACACCATCACCGAATCCCGATCTAACCCTGCCGACCGTGGTTGGGTCAATAACACTCTCGATTGGGATAACATGTATGCGCAAATCAGAGCAGCCAACCTAGCCCTGGAAAACCTGGCAGAGCCGCAGTTTGACAATACGGAACTAACAGATCGCCTGAACGGAGAAGCACACTTTATGCGCGCCTACTATTACCACCAACTGCTTCGATACTACGGCGGAATTCCCCTCATTGATCGGGCGTACGAACTGGGCGAAGACACTTATGCCGCTCCCCGCAATACCTTTGAAGAGTGCGTGAACTTTATCGTGGCTGACTGCGATCAGGCGGCAACTTTGCTGGATGGCAAAGAGATGGCAGACGGGCGGGCAAGCACCGAAGCAGCGCTGGCCCTGAAAGCGCGCATTCTGGTGTACGCCGCCAGCGATCTGCACGATATCCCTACGGCCTCGGCCAAGTCCTCCACCATCTCGGGCTTTAGCGATCCTGCTATCTTGGGCTATACCCAAGGCGACCGCATGGCGCGCTGGCAAGCCGCCCGAGAAGCCGCCAAAGCGGTATTGGACCGCGCCAATGGATACAAAACCGATCTGGCTACCCCGGTTCCTCCCGAAGAAGGCGAGCAAAACTATGAGGATATATCGCTGGCCAAAAACGGAGGAGAAACGGATCTGCTACTGGCCCGCTATTTTATCAATCTCAGGCAAGAAAACGGAGGAAGAATAGGATTGTACAACGGCCCGAACGGATACCACAACTGGGCCGGAAACACGCCTACACAAAATTTGGTGGACGATTACCAGATGATGGATGGCAGCGAGTTCAGTTGGGACAATCCAGAGCAAGCAGCCGCTCCTTACGAGAACCGAGACCCCCGCTTCTACGCTACCATCCTCTACGATGGGGCCGACTGGAAACCCCGTACCCCGGATGTGGCCGCCAAAGACCCGGCCAACCAGATTCAAACCGGTCAGTACGAAATCATTCAGGACGGACAGGTAACCACCTTTTTCGGTCTGGATACCCGGCAGAGTTCGGTGGAAGACTGGAACGGTTCCCGTACCGGCTATTACATGCATAAGTTCACCAACAAGGACCCTAACATTGTTGACCAAAATACTTGGCAGGAAGTGCCCTGGCCGGTATTGCGATATACCGAAGCGATTCTTAACTATGTAGAAGCGAGTATCGGGGTGGGCGACGAGGCAGAAGCGAAAAATTGGTTGAACAAAATCCGTTTCCGCGCAGGAATGCCCGCTATCACCGCTTCCGGAGAAGAACTCGTAGATCAGTACCGGAACGAACGTCGTATAGAATTGGTCTTCGAGGAGCACCGCTACCATGATGCCCGCCGCTGGATGATTGCCGAGCAGACCCTGGGCGAGCAGGTAGAAACCATTAAGATCGAGGGCACACTCAAACCGGGAGCCAACGTGACGCTCTATCAGTATGACACGGACAACTACAACTACGAATATACGGTTCAGACCCTTGATCCTGGGATAGAAAACCGGCAGTGGTTGGATAAAATGTATTTCCTGCCCATCACGCGGGAAGAGATAAACAGAAACGAGGCCCTGATGCAAAACCCCGGTTACTAAACAACACGTAGTACAAATACCTAAAATCTATGCTGGTGGTAAAATACTAGCATAGATTTTTTTGTTCTACAACATATCCAAATCATCACTTCTCTTGGTTAGAATCAACTACCTAGTCTATGAGCTCTTCCTGATAGCAACCGTCGTTTTCTCAGGTTGTCAGGAGCAGCCTTCCGAAGCAGCGCGTGAGAAAGTATCAGTCGATACCCTTGCTCCTCCTTTGTTTACCTTGCTGCCACCGGAAACCACCCACGTCACATTTAATAACCAGCTTACCGAAGGGCTCAATACCAACGTGATGGCTTATGAGTACTTTTACAGCGGCGGCGGTGTGGCCATCGGAGATGTCAACAACGACGGTTGGGAGGATATCTACTTCTCAGGAAATATGATTGCCAATAAACTTTACCTCAATAATGCCAATCATACGATCCAATTTCAAGACGTCACCGCGCAGGCGGGAGTGGCGGGCAAAGCCGCTCCCTGGAAGACGGGCGTATCAATGGCCGACATGAACGGCGATGGCTGGCTGGATATCTACGTGTGCTACTCCGGCAACGTGCGGCCCGAAAACCGAACCAACGAATTATACATCAACCAAGGCACCGACGCGGCAGGCATTCCGCACTTCACCGAGCAAGCCGCCGCCTACGGACTGGCCAGCACATCCACCAGCACCCAAGCGGCCTTCTTTGACTACGACCGCGACGGAGACCTCGATGTGTTCCTGCTCAACCACAGCCCGTTTCCGCTACCTGTGCTCGATGAAGTCACCACCGCCGAAATTCTTAAAAAAGAAGACACCATAGCCGGACCCCGCCTGTTTCGCAACGACGCCGTTCCTTTGAAAAAAGACGCCGTTCGGAAGATAGGAGAACAAAGCGGAACGTTTACTGATATCACCCAAAAAGCCGGTATTCGTAGTTCATCCTTGTCCTACGGACTGGGTGTAAGCATCGGTGACATCAACCGGGATGGCTGGCCCGACCTCTATGTGGGCAACGATTACGCGATTCCGGATTACCTCTACATCAACAACCAAGACGGCACCTTCACCGACCGCTTGCAGGAGACTTTCGCTTATACCTCCCACTTTTCGATGGGAAGCGACCTGGCCGACATCAACAACGACGGACTGCTCGACCTCTACACCCTGGACATGCTCCCGGAAGACAATCGGCGGCAGAAACTATTGTTTGCCCCGGACAACTACGAACTATTCGACCTCAACCACCGCATCGGATTCCACTACCAATACATGCGCAACATGCTACACCTCGGCACCCCCCCTGCGTCCCCCTTTGAAGGGGGCAGGGGGATGTCGGGGGGCGGGGTGTCTTTCAGTGAAATTGGGCAACTAGCAGGCATCTCCGCTACCGACTGGAGCTGGGCCGCTTTGTTTGCCGACTACGACAACGATGGCTGGAAAGACCTGTTGGTGACCAACGGCTACGTACGCGATTATACCAACCTGGATTTCATTAAATATATGGGCGACTTTACCCAAAGCAAACAAGGAAAGCTTATGCGCCAGGATGTATTGGAACTCGTGTATCAAATGCCTTCTTCCAACGTGACCAACTACGCCTACCGCAACCGGGGCGACCTCACTTTTGCCAACGTCAAGGCAGCCTGGGGCATCAACACCGCCGCCAACAGCAACGGCGCGGCCTATGCCGACCTGGACAATGACGGAGACCTAGATTTGGTGATCAACAACATCAACAAGCCCGCCTTTATCTATCAAAATGAATCGGATACCCTGGAAAGTCAGCGTTATCTGCAAGTTGTTTTAAAAGGAGAGCGGAACACCTTTGGCATTGGGGCGAAAGTAGCGCTACACTACCAGGGCAAGCAGCAGTTTTTGGAACAGATGCCCACCCGAGGCTTTCAATCCAGCGTCTCTCCCGTATTGCATTTTGGACTGGGAGACGTAGCAACCGTAGACACGCTACTCGTAACTTGGCCAAGCGGGCAACAGCAACTTCTTACAACAGTGCCCACCAACCAAAGGCTGATTTTACTAGAGGAAGACGCTGAGCCGCCCGCTACGCCTCCCGTCCAAGAACCGGCTATCTTCCGCGAAGTAACTTCGCCCGTACCCTTTCAACACGCTGACCAGGCGCTCAACGATTTTAAACGACAACCCTTGCTGATCAATCCGCTGTCTTTTGCTGGCCCCGCCATGACCAAGGGCGACGTGAACAGTGATGGTCGGGAAGATATTTTTGTGGGCGGAGCCAGCGGTCAGGCAGGGAAGCTTTATCTTCAGCAATCCAATAACCAATTTGTAGAGCAAAAGACGGATGCCTTTGCGGCAGACGCCGGTAGTGAAGACGTGGACGCTACGTTTTTGGATGCCAACGGCGATGGGAACCTGGACTTGTACGTATGCAGTGGCGGATACGGTAATTTCACTCCGGATGATCCTTTGCTGCAAGATCGCTTGTATTTCAACGACGGCTCCGGCCACTTCACCAAGCGTACGGAAGCTTTACCCACCATGCATACCAGCACCAGTTGTGCCCGCGCAGCGGACGTAAACGGCGATGAATTCCCGGATTTGTTTGTCGGCGGTCGCGTCATCCCCGGCCGGTATCCTGAAACTCCGGACAGCTACCTGCTCATCAACGATGGCCAGGGCCACTTCACTAATAAAACTGCGCAAGTGTCTCCCGCGCTGCAAACCGTAGGACTCGTCACGGATGCTGCCTGGGTAGACCTCAACGACGACCAAGTGCAAGACCTGGTAGTGGTAGGCGAATGGATGCCTATTCAAGTGTGGGTGAATGAGGCAGGACGCTTGGTGGATCGTACAAAAGATTACTTTACCCACGATTATCAGGGCTGGTGGAACACCCTGCTGGTAGAAGATGTGAACCAAGACAGCCTCTCCGATCTGCTGGTAGGCAACATGGGACTGAACACGCAGTACCAAGCCAGTGTGCAGGAGCCAGTAGAACTGTTTTATCAAGACTTTGACAACAACGGCTCCGTAGACCCCCTTTTCCACTATTATATCCAGGGGAAACGCTACCCGGCAGTCACCCGCGACGAGTTGATGGAGCAGATCAGCATGACGCGCACTCGCTTTCCGGACTATAAAAGCTATGCGGATGCGCAGTTGGAGGATATTTTTACCAAAGAAGAACTGGCCGGAGTGCAGCACCGACAAGCCACCGACTTGCAAACACGCTGCTTTATCCGACATCCGGCAGGTAAGTTTGAAGAAAAGCCCTTACCTTTGGAAGTACAATTTGCCCCGGTCTTCACCATCACTCCTTTGGATTATAATCATGATGGACATCAAGACTTGCTGTTCTGTGGAAACGTGCAGGAGGCCCGCCTGCGTTTTGGGAAAAGCACCGCCAATCATGGCGTATTGCTGCAAGGAGAGGGCAACGGAAACTTCTCATACGTTTCTCAACCACAGTCAGGCTTTGACGTGAGGGGGGATGTACGTAGCGCCGTCGTGGTAGGTCAAACTGTACTGTTAGGAGTCAATCAATCTGCCGTAGAAGCGTATCAAATACAATAGCCATGCGTAGCATCTGGATCATGATCGTGTTCGCCAGTGCGCTGGGATGCCAGCCATCCAAAGAACGTACGCCCGCATTACAAACCGATGACATTGCCCAAGTCATCACCCAGGTGACGGATGTGATGGTACACGATGTGACCAACCCACCCCTGGCCGCCCGTTTCTTTGCCTATATCTGTTTATCAGGTTACGAAGTGATAGCGTTGAACGACAGCGCATACCACAGTATGCACGGTCGGCTCAACGAATACCCCGCCATCGAACCACCCACCATAGAGGGCTACGCTACGCCGCTAAGCGCACTGCTGGCCATGCTCGAAACCGCCAGCAAACTGCAACCCTCCGGCTATATGCTGGCAGAATACCAACAGCATTTGCTGGACTCCTGTGCGCGGTTAGGCTATTCGAAAGAAACCCTTCGGCAATCGCTGGCCTACGCCCAGGCGGTAAGCAAGCAGATACTGGCCTACGCCCAAGCTGACGGCTATAACAAAACCAGTACCTATCCCAAATACACGCCTATCCAGGAAGCCGGTCACTGGTATCCCACGCCCCCCGCTTATTTCGCTGCCGTAGAGCCGTACTTCAACCGGGTGCGCCCCCTCACGATGGACTCGGCTAGCCAGTTTAAGCCTGCGCCGCCCGTTCCCTTTAGCGAAGATCAAGATTCTCCTTTCTTTCAACTGTTGTACGAAGTCTATGAGGAAGGAGTGACTTTACCGGAAGACCATCGGAGGGTGGCTTCGTTTTGGGATTGCAATCCTTTTGCCATGCAGAACACCGGTCATTTGATGGTGGCGTTGAAGAAAATCTCTCCCGGGGCCCACTGGATGGGCATTACTGGCATTGCCTGCCGCGATGCCCAGAAAAACTTTGCCGACGCAATGAAAATTCATACCACGGTAGCCGTAGGCTTGATGGACACGTTTCTCTCGTGCTGGGACGAGAAATACCGCAGCAATCGCATTCGTCCGGAAACTGCCATTCGAAAATACATTGATCCCACGTGGGAGCCTTTGTTACAAACTCCGCCTTTTCCCGAATACACCAGCGGACACTCTACCATTTCAGGAGCGGCCGCCTATATGCTCACCTATTATTTGGGAGGCAATTTTTCGTTTACTGATGACGTGGAAGTGCCTTATGGTGTTCCGGCCCGCACGTTTCCCTCCTTTATAAACGCCGCCCAAGAAGCCGCCGTTTCTCGGCTCTACGGAGGCATCCACTACCGCGACTCCAACGAAAACGGCACGGCCCAAGGATTAAAAGTAGGCCAGTGGGTAATTAGCAAAGTAGAAAAAACAGCGGTAGACCAGTTAGCCGTCATAGAGTAGTTTTGTGTTGATAACCACATAGTAAAACACTATACTAATGTTACTACCGACTCAAGCTATCCAGCTTGTCTAGCGACTGTTGATACCTATTCTGAAGCGCCCTTTCGTAGCCAATGGCATCTTCTAGTATGCTAATCCACCCTTGCTTTAGGCGATCTTTACCCGTGTCCTCCGTCGTTGAATACTGTCGAACAAAGCCCTCCATCACGTTAGACAAATGAATCAAATCCCCCATTCGCTGGTTGTGATCCTGTAGCCCTTGCTGAATATTATAGGTTTCCGTCAGTGAGGCGTAGAGCTTGTAATCCAAGTGGTTTTCTGCGTTTGCTGTCTGCAATATCTGCCAGGCGTAGTCTCGTATCTCGGCAGGCTTTAGCTGTAGAAGGATCGTTGATCAGCAGGGTATATAAGGTGTCGTGATAGGGCAACTTCCGCTTTACTTCAGACAAATTATAGCTTAACTCACCCCGCACTCCGTTCAACTTCTCTCGAAACTGACGTCGGTCGCTGCGGTCTTGGGCCCACTGGTTGAGCCAAAAAGCCACCAGAATACCCAGCATAATGATTGCAAATTCAATCAGGTGTCTTATCCACGGTGACTTTGGGTACATAAAAGCAACTGGCTACGGTGACAATTGCGAATTAAGTCAAACTGCACCGGATTGTTACCATAGATTCTGTAAAATTGCCGGTAGTTAAACTTTGAAGGCATGGCTAATCGTCCACTCATCCAAACCGAAGCCGCCCCTGAGGTCATTGACCGCGTGACCGGCCGGGTGATCTACGTATTGCTGGTGATGGTGCTGCTGCAACTCACCTATCCCCTTTCGCTGCTGGGCAACTGGCAAAACGCTACCTACTTCTCTCTTTACGTTGCCTTGCTAGCTAGCGGAGTATACCTATCGAGCGTGAATCGGAGGCGGATGATTGCTACCGCGGTGGTGGCGGTGCTCAACGTGGCCATCGGTATTCCCTGGGTGCTGTCGGGCGGTGATGTGATATGGTTGGCCCTGACCAGCTACATCTTATTAATTATCTTCCAGATCATGATCGTCGTGGTGCTGGTAGAGTATATCTTCGTCACCGAACGGGTGAACCGCGATGTGATCTTTAGCGCCAGCACCATCTACCTAATTCTGGGCAATGCCTTCACGGCACTCTACATGATTATCCACACCCTGGATCCCGATGCGTTTGTATCAACCACTCTGGACACGCCCCTGCCCTGGCAGCACATGATCTACTTCAGCTACTCCACCCTCACCACGCTGGGCTACGGCGACATCACTCCGGTGTCGCCCTGGGCGCAATCTATCTCCTCGCTCGAAGCCATTCTCGGGCTGCTTTACATCGCCGTTATCCTGGGCCGCATGGCCAGCCGCTACGGTACAGCGCCTAGAAACGAGGGGGGGGCGGGGGGCTAGATGATTTTTGTGATGATCAGAGCTTCGATTTAACGGGAGAAGCCCAGGTTTTTCTTATTCGGAAACCAGCCCCCAATCCTGCGCGTCAGGAGTGGTTAATAGCGGTTGTTCGGAATTATCGTAGCTATCGATAACTTTCTTTTCACCAGTGCGCGGATCATACCACGAGAGTCGGGCACGTTTGCCCCTCAACAACGACAGGTCAACGCGAAGCGCGCGTCCGGAAGGCAGATAGGTAAGTGATTTTGAACGATCATCTGAGAAGGCAGTCATGGCGTAATCATTGGTGGCGTAGCCTCCGTCGCCTTCCGTGACAAACGCGCCTTCCCAATCGGGGCGTACGTGAGGCCAGCCGAGCGATTTCATTGCGGTAGGTAGATGTTGCAAACTTTTGGCACCGGGATAGCGGAGTATCTGTTGCCAATCGCCAGGCAGATGCCAATTGGGCGAACCGTAGGCGTGACCGGTGGCTCCCGAAAGGGCTGCCCAGTACGCTTGCTTGCGCACTTGCTGCGCCGATCCGAAGTCTCCGTGCTCTCCTTCGTAGGTGGATTCGCCCAGAAAAAAAGGGCGCACGGGAGTCTTCCGATACTCGTCGTAGCTCACTTCGTATACGTCGGGTTGAACTTTGTTCCACGCTTTGCGAAACCCTCGAAAGTAAGTATAGACCATCGACACGTCGAGCCAGTCGGCATCAGGAAACACATCGGTACTGCTGTGGGTAGAAGCCGCGTGGTAGGTAAACAACTGGTCAGGGGCACGGAGGTGCAACCCTTCAGCGAGGGCCTTGATCTCTTCCAGCGCGTTGAAGGGGTCATTGTCGCCGCCTAGCACCCACAGGAGGTGGGGATGGTGACCGTAGCGTCGGCCGATCCACTCCCCGTAAGCCCTGGCTTTCGCCACCCCATTGCGGTTGAGGGGCAGCGGGGTGCCTGCTTGGTCGGTGCCCGCGTAGTTTTGGCCGCAACAGCCCGACCACAACGGCACTAAGGCTAACATCAGTCCTTGCTGCTGAGCCTCAATCACGATGCTATCCACCCGCTGAAAGAAACCTTCGTTGGGCTGGTTTAGATCGTAATCACCACCGAAGGGAAGGTTTCCGTGGACGTCCTTCAAACCCTTTTCTCCGGTAAGCATCACTTGCAGCACGTTGAAGCCCTGCGCCTTTCGCACCCGCATATACTCCCTTACCTCATCCAAAGACAGTTTGAAGAATAGCAGCCAGGGAGTGTCAGCTTGGTAGAAAAAAGGATCTCCTCGGGCATCAACCAAGTAGCGTTGGTTGTCGCTAACGGACAGGGGAAAAGCCGGTCCGGACTGACCTACGCTTTTGAGTCCGATCAAGCAGCATAACAAGCAAGCAAAAATGCGCATGAGTTCGCAAGGTAGTTAGGGCAACAACGTGGCTCATTTCGGTAGAGCCAAGCCACTACAAGGTGGCTATTTTATTCCGGTTCTTTTATTCTACTTCATAGATGCTCCCCACTACGATACCTTTTCTGCCACGGGCTTGTCCTTTATAACTATGGCGCGTCGTTTGGTGCCCCGTTTGAGGCGCTTCCGTTTGCGTTCGCGCGCTTCTTGTTCATCGGGTGGGTTGCCCAGCAAAAATCCGTAGGGCTTCAGCGGCTCCACGGCGTCGCAAATCACCTTAATGATGGCCAGGGTGGGTATTGCCAATATCATTCCGATAGGTCCCCAGATCATGCCCCCGAAGAACAGCGCGATGATGGCCGCGAAGGGGTTGATGCTTACGCTGCTGCCTACCACGTTGGGCGTAATAAAGTTGCCCTCTAAAAACTGCACTCCCCAGAAAATCAGCGCAACGCCCACCGGATACCAGAGTGAATCTTTAGTAACCAGCGCAAACACCACCGGCAGTAATGATCCGATGAAAATGCCGATGTAGGGAATGATGGTGAGCACCGCCGCCAATACGCCAAAGAACACTGCGTGCTCGATGCCCAGTAGCATCAACCCCGTAATGTTTAAGATCCCTACAATCACAATCACGGCCAGCAGCCCCAGAATGTAGCTCCGCACCACCTTTTCGGTCTTATAAATGGTACTACCCACGGCCTTGTGCTCATCGGCGGAAAATAGCTTATACACGAAATCCACCAGAAAACGCCGGTAGTACAGGAAGAAGAACAGGGCAATTAGTACCAGAAAAAACGCCGTAAAGAACCCCGCAGTGGCCGAAGCGGTTCGGGTTAAGAAGATGGTGCTGTTGCGCAGCACGCTGTTGAGCGAATTCTTTAGGTAGGTGGTTTGCTCCTGCTGCTCTATCCCAAATTGATTTTCCATCCAGACGTAGCCCCGGTCAATGATGTCATTAAAGCGAGTTTCAATGGCCGCTAAGTCACCGGAGATATTACGAATTTGGGCCGAAAAGAAGTAGAACAAGCCAAACAGCAGCATGAACACAATCACGATCGACAGCACCGAACTGATGCCGCGGGGAATCCGAATACGCTCCATGCGACGGGCTAGGGGGTGCAGTAATAGGGCCAAAATGAAGGCGGTGAAAATAGGACTGAACACCGACTTGGCGATGATCAGCACGTGCAAGGTGAGCAGGATGCTGGCCAGCACCACCAAATACCGGACGTAGCCGGGTAGTTGTGTTTTCAAGGAAATGAATGGTTAGGTAAATTTTACAAAACAGTAATCCGTCGAATGCCGGATATGATATTAAACGAACAACTAGCGCGTCGGTTCAACTTATTAGTACCTAGTGCCTCTCTGATAGCGATGAAGGGCTTCCCGTGCTCGCCGACGCGCCTTCGCCTTACGCCAGATACCTCCGCCCAGGGCGGTGATTAAGCCTCCCGTGACCACTATAGCCGTCGCTCTACGAGCATGCTCATAAGGTTGCATTTGTCCGCTAGGTACGCCGAACGAGCCGATTGCAATGCCAGTTGCTGCCAAACCCCCGGCTAAGTAGGCCAACCCCCCGTACCGCCAGCACCGGTTCGACTGACGACGGTAGCGAGCAGCCAGCGTCAGTTGTTGGTTAATTGTTTCGTTTTGCCAATCGTAGGCCGACACCGGAAACCCTCGTTTACTTATCCAGACCGCGTCGCGGTAACCAACTGCGTACTGAATGGGGCCAACTTGTCCATAGCTGGTCACCACCAGGGCTAGCAACAACCCGGAAAGCATGCATTTTCTTTTTCTTTCCAAATAGGGTAGCGTGATTGGTCTGTCAACCAACAAATGACCCCAATCAGCACCTAATCGTTGGAACGAAAGCATATATTTGCACCATTGACAAACAACAATGAAGTATGAGCAAACCAGACCTTTCGTCGCTCATCAGCGAACTGCGCTGGCGCGGCATGATTCATGACATGACCCCCGGCACCGAAGCTCAGTTGGCCCAGGAAGTGACCGCCGGATACATTGGCTTCGACCCAACGGCTAAGTCGTTGCACATCGGTAACCTGGCCACCATCATGCTGCTGGTGCACCTGCAGCGGGCCGGGCACGTGCCGGTGGCCCTGGTGGGTGGGGCCACCGGGATGATCGGCGACCCCTCGGGCAAGTCGGCTGAGCGGCAGTTGCTCGACGAAGCCACCCTGCGCGACAACCAAGCGGGCATCCGCCAGCAACTGGAGAAGTTTCTGGACTTTGATGCTCCCGCTAATCCCGCCCGGCTGGTCAACAACTACGACTGGTTTGGCCAGATGGGCTTCTTGCACTTTCTGCGCGAGGCGGGCAAGCACCTCACCGTCAACTACATGATGGCCAAAGACTCGGTGAAGTCGCGCCTGGAAACCGGGTTGTCGTTCACCGAATTCTCTTATCAACTGCTACAGGGCTACGACTTCTACCACCTCTACGAGCACCACAATGTGAAGCTGCAAATGGGGGGTTCCGATCAGTGGGGCAACATCACCACCGGCACCGAATTTATTCGCCGCAAAGCGGATGGTAACGCCTTTGCCCTCACCACCCCGCTGGTGACCAAGGCCGATGGCACCAAGTTCGGAAAGTCGGAGGCGGGCAACGTGTGGCTTGATCCCGAACTCACCTCGCCCTACCAGTTCTACCAGTTCTGGCTCAACGTAGCCGACGAAGACTGCGCTCGACTCATTCGGGTGTTCACCCTGAAGAGCCAGGCCGAGATTGAGCAGTTGGAAGCCGACCACGCCGCCGCCCCGCACCAGCGCGGACTACAGAAAGCGCTGGCCGAAGAGATCACCAGCCGCGTGCATTCCCCGGAGGAGTATCAGGCGGCCGTTCGGGCGTCAAGTATTCTGTTTGGAACGTCGAGCGCCGACGAACTGGCCACCCTGGATGAGGCCACGCTGCTACAGGTGCTGGAAGGCGTGCCCCAGCAAACCATCGCCCGCCCCGACTACGAAGCCGCGCCGAACGTAGTGGTTTTGCTATCGGAAACCGCGCAGGGGTTGGTGTTCCCCTCAAAGGGCGAAGCCCGCCGGACCATTCAGCAGGGGGGAGTGAGTATTAATCTTGAAAAAGTGACCGACCCGGAAGCACTGGTAGACTTCACGCTGCTGCAGGATCGCTACCTACTGGTGCAGCGTGGCAAAAAGAAACGGTTTCTGTTGCGGGTGGTGTAGAAAGTGAGAATCAAAGAACTTTTGTGAACCTTGCAAATCTGGAATTACATTCCGTATTTGCAAGGATGATAAGGCGATATAATGAATCTTTGCTCGCGGAATACCTCAGCGAGTTTCCGGCGGTAGCCCTAATTGGTCCCCGGCAAGTCGGTAAAACCACGCTAGCCTTGGAAACCGCGGATCAGTATAGTTCTATTTACCTGGACCTGGAATCAGCAGCTGATCGCACTAAACTAAGTGATCCCGTATTGTATCTGGGCAAGTACCCTGATGAGCTGCTCATTCTGGATGAGGTGCATTGTCTGCCCAACCTTTTTCAGGAGTTGAGGGGGCTTATCGACCAACGTCGGCGACAAGGAAAGCGGAACGGATCGTTCTTGCTGCTAGGATCTGCTTCTATCGATCTACTGCGGCAGTCCGGAGAATCACTAGCGGGAAGAATTGCTTATCTGGAGCTCACTCCCCTTCACCAACTGGAAATTGAACCGGACCATGCGGATGTTCTTTGGCTACGGGGAGGATTTCCCGACAGCTATCTATCCCGTACGGATGCGGCCAGCCTTCGGTGGCGATTGAATTTTATCAAAACGTACCTCGAGCGCGATATACCGCAGTTCGGTCCCCGTATTCCGGCCGAAACCCTGCGCCGTTTCTGGACGATGTTAGCGCATGCGCAAGGCGGGGCTTTCAATGCCGCTAAATTTGCGGGCAACCTGGGAGTGGACGGGAAAACCATCGCCAGTTACCTTGATCTGCTGGTTGATTTGTTATTGGTGAGGCGCCTACCGCCCTGGCACAAGAACATAGGAAAACGGTTGGTCAAATCACCCAAAGTGTACGTTCGAGACAGTGGAATCGTCCATGCCCTGCTGGGATTAGAAACATTGGATGACTTGCTGAGCCACCCGGTGGTCGGAGCGAGTTGGGAAGGTTTTGTCATCGAGAACATACTGTCAATTATTCCTAGTACGGTAGTTGCCAATTTCTACCGCACCTCGGGGGGGGCTGAGGTTGATTTGGTACTGACGTTTCCCAAAAAAGAGGTATGGGCGATTGAGATCAAGCGTAGCCTGAGTCCTACCGTCGAGAAAGGATTTTACTACGCCTGTGAGGATATAGAAGCCACCCAACGTTTTGTGATCTATCCGGGAACGGACCACTTTCCCCTTTCTCACCAAATAGAAGTGATCAGTTTACTCGGACTCATGCAGGAAATTGATCGAAAACATGAGAAAAGCCAGTGAGAACATTAGGCTATAAGCCAACGTGTCCTCACTTCTAGCGGGTACGCACTGAGCACATTCGTAGTTCGCTAGCTCCTTCTGCTGAAACTAGCGCTTGAATTCCTCCGCCGCAGAATGACCCAGATCACGACCGGCGAACCGATAAGGGCCGTCACAGCGTTGATGGGCAGCACCGTTTGGCTTCCGGGCAGCTGAGAAATGATGTCGCACCCCAGCATCACAATCGCGCCCACCGCCATCACGCCCGGAACCAGCACGAAGTGGTTGGTGGTGCCCAGCAACGAGCGGGTGAGATGGGGCACTGCGATGCCCACAAAGCCAATCGGACCGCAGAAGCCGGTGACCGCTCCGGCCAGCATGCTGGTGATCAGGATAATGAACCCCCGCGCCTGCGCCATATTAAGTCCCAGGCTGCGGGCGTAGTTTTCGCCCAACAGCAGGGCATTCAGTTGCTTCGACAACAAAAAGCTGAGGCCAATACCCCCGCCCACCACGGTGAGCAGCACCGGCAGCTGACCGGGAGTAACACTGTTTAAGCTACCCAGCGTCCACAACACGTAGTTCTGAATCTGCTCCGGCTGGCTAAAGTACTGCCAGATGCCCACCACCGACAGGGTGACATTGCCAATCATCAACCCCACAATCAGGATCACCACCGAATCGTTGATCCGAAACGATACCCACAGCACCACCCCCAGCACCAAAGCCCCCCCGGCCGTAGCGGCAAGCACAATCAGCCAACTGCCTGTCAGCCCCAGGGTTTGCCCGGTGTAGGCGCTGAGTGTCGCTCCCGTCGATAGCGTGACCAACGCTACGCCCAAACTAGCTCCCGAAGTGACGCCCAGCACCGAAGGGCCCGCCAGCGGATTGCGAAACAGTGTTTGCATCTGCAGTCCGCCGACAGATAGGGCGGCGCCCGCCAGGATGGCCGTCACCGCCTTGGGCAAGCGAATTTGCGTAACGATGCTGGTCCAGGCCGAAGAGGAAGAAGACTTGCCTATCAGAATAGATATTATCTCTACCGGGGGGATGCTGACCGAACCCAGGGTAACGTCTAGCACGAACAAAATCAGCAGCGTGGCACCCAAGCTCACCGCCACCCACGGGTGGGGGCGGCCCGGGGGGGTAAATGTCATGGGAAGAGATTTAAGATAGCCCTAGTAGCTTTCTGTACCAAGGACGATTTATTCGGTTCTGAGTAATCACTACCAACTCCCAAGCAGCATCCGCCCGGCGCATAGCCGCCGCCGCCGTCCGCTCAGCGGCACTCGCTGTCTTTTCGGCGGCGGCGGCCGTCTTTTCAGCTGCTTTTACCAACTGCTTAGTCTCACGAATGTCTTCCGCCAAGTACTGAAGCATCTCATCGCGCCACTGATTGTCCTTGTTATTTTGGTCATCCATTTCGTTTGGCTGTTTTATCAGTCTTCAAAGATACGATTCTTTAGGAAGTTCGTGTAAATGCCTACTCTAACTTTTGGTAGTAGTAGAACGAATGGTTCAGCACCTCAGGGTGAAAAATCTCAATCAAGTCAGCCAGCACCCGGTCGGGACGCACGGCTCCGCTTTCGTAGTAATCGTTGCCCCCGGAGTCGCTCACCCGGCGCGTATGCGCGTACACCTCGGCGCGCCGGTAGGGACGGAAGGCGGTGAACCGTTCATCCTGTTGGCCCAGCTGCGGTAGGGTAGCGTACGTCCCCGGGTTGATCCAGTAGTCGGCCCGCAGTCCGTAGGGGTACAGGGTTTCCAACGCTACGTTAAAGGAAACCGCCGAGCTGTCGTGCTCGCCGGGCCAGGTGGCACGGGCGTCGCGCAGCAGTTGGCCCACGTGGCTGTTGCGTCCCGGCACGTACCACGCTCCCTGAAACGGAGAGCCGGTGATCACCAGCGGAGCCTCGGTATCTCGTGGTACCTGCTGCGCCAGCGAGTCGTAGGCAGTAGCGATAGCCTCAAACTGCTCACTGGCCACTGATACTTTGCCGAGTAGTACCGCCAGCAATTTCACCCACTCGGCCTTGCCCAGCGGACTGGCCTCCTGCCACTCGGCGTTCACCACCACGGGAATGCCCGCCGCAAGCAGGGGTTGGTAGGAAGCGGTGCCGCCGGGATTGGCCGAAACCATCACCAGGTCGGGTTGCAGGGCCAAGACCGATTCAACGTTCAGGCTTCCGCCCACGGCCACCTGCTGAATTTGCCCCTGCTCCACCCGGCGTCGGATGTCGGCATCGTATACGTAGTCGGCCTGCCCAATACCGACGAGCACATCGCGGGCGTCAAGCAGTTCTACCAAGCCCAGGTGGGTGGTGGAAGTGACCACCAAGCGGCGCACCGGAGTGCGAATGAGCATAGTCGCTGACGGGAGCGTTTCTGACGGAGTGGCGTCGGTGGGCAGCAGGGCGTAACGCGTTGTGTCGGCCGGTCCGTGAATCCGTAGCACTGGATAAGGGTAATCGTAGTCGACGGAGAACCCTCGGGCATACCGGATGTTTACGGTATCGGTAGATTGGGTAGTAGCGGTAGATGGTGCTTCAGTGGGCTGGGGGGCGGTGCAGTGGGTGAGGAGAAGAATGAGAGGGCTGAATAGTAAGATTTTTTCCTTCGACATTCGGTGTTGGACGTTTGGCATTCGATGTTTTGACTATTAATTCCGGCAGGGAACCGCACCAACTATCGAGTCATGAATGATGAAGTATAACTACCGCTTTTCACGAACTTGCGGTTCAAGCACGCTGTGCAATTTCTCTAGGGCAACTTGCAGGGTGGCGTCAGTGCCTTGGGTTATTTCCTCCACCGTTCGTTCTATCGCCACATCGGGGATAATACCGACTCCTACAAAATCTCGCCCATCCGGATAAGTATCGCGCTTGGTGCACACTCGAGCACTACCCCCGCCCGGTAGTTCTAACGGTAGCGGCTGTCCGGTGCTACCGAAGGTTTTTTGGCCTATGATGGTACCTCGGTTGGGCAGACCCCGCAGCATGATCAAAAAGTCTTCGGCCGCGGATGCTGTATAATTACCTGCCAGTATGATCAGAGGTTGACGCAACGGTTCTTCTACCGAATTCTCGAAGGTCATAGTGTCTCCTTTATGCCAGTAGTCGCCGCGGGCTACCAATATACTTTGCCGATAAAATGCGTCCAGACTATCCAACCCTGGGTTCGGGTTGTCTTGCAAAAAATAGGTGCCCCACGCTTTGTAGGAGGGCAGGTGCTCACGGGTTTTCCAGGTAGAACCAACCAATTGCGGTTCGTCGGTAAAGTGGCTAAGTATTTCGGCACCAACGTCAGAATTGCCGCCTCCGTTCTGGCGGAGGTCAATAATAACCCCTCGGCTGGCGCGCAGTTGGGGCAAAATTTCTTTAAAATCATCCACTACTGCTGCATCACCAAACGTGTTAATGGTTACGATGCCAATGCTATCTTCCTGGCGAAAACTAAAGCGTTGCCACTCCGGTTGCGATACCAACCATTCGGCCGGTTGGGTACGGAAGCCGGTGGGGTGCGTGACCGTGTCGCCCGCTACGGTACGCAACGTAAGCGGCCAGGCTTGGGTGGTATCAGTGCCGTAGAATAGCTCGCGAGCCGCTGAGTTCCACCGCTGATGCTCTGCCGACGCGCTGACATAGGGCAAGATATGTTCCGCCATCCACTGGCGAGTAGGCTGCCCGTTAATCTGTATCACTTCCGCTCCGAGCAGTTTCTTGTCGGCGTAACGTTGGGGAGCGTTAGTGACGTAGAGGCGATTGCCTAAGAATTCGGTGACCAACTGTCGGTACCGGGAGGAAGTGTACAAATCGTTGGGTATATACACGTTGGTATGACCGTCGCGAAGCAACGCACAAAACCGTAGTAGCACTTGGTAGTAATCCCAGGTGGAGGGGGTGGCTAACACCTGCGGGATAAATGCTTGGTAAGCACTGTCCCAGTCTACCGGGGTCTGATCAAAATAGGCGAAGTTGTACTTAGCTTCCGACCAGAACTTAGTGAGTCCCCATATTTTGTCAGCATCAGGCAAATTGGTGGTCGTATCAACTTGGGCTCGAGTCGGTGTCAAACTACTCAGGAGCAGAAAAGCAAGGAGCAGAAGGTTGCGTTTCATAGAGACAGTGCTTTTTGACGAAAAGATGCGCGAATTATTTCGGGATTGCAAAAAGTGATAAATTTAGCTTTTACTCCTAACCACCTATCCGTGAAAATTCGCCGAAAGACTGTTCGCTGCCTAAACTGCGGACATACGCTGTCGGAGGTCTATAACTTCTGCCCGCACTGCGGACAAGAAAACAACGACAACAACGTATCATTCGGCACGTTTATCGGCGATTTTTTCTCTAACTACTTTTCGTTCGACACCCGCATCGGCCGGAGCATTCAGCCTTTTTTCCTTCGGCCGGGCTATCTGACCAACCAGTTTAACGAGGGCAAGCGCACGCGCTACGTGCACCCGCTGCGGCTCTATCTGATTGTGAGCTTGATATTTTTCTTCTTGATCTCGCTAAGCGTAGACTCAAGTATACAAGAAGATACCAGAGAAATTGGTCAAGGAATGGTAGATGGATTCTTAGGTATGGATTCAATAGACAACGATTCGTTGGAACTAATCATGGACGTTATCTTGAACCCTACTTTATCGGATGAGCAGATGCTCGATTCACTAAAGCAAATGGGACAAGAAGAGGTAGTGGTGAAGGCCAACCAACTCCGCGACAACTGGGTAGAGAAGAGGGTCTTCAGTCAAGGCAGAAGGTTGGCTCGCTTTGGTCCGGCTTACTTCGTGGCTGCCTTCGTAAAAAACTTACCCTTTGTGTTGCTAGTAGCCATGCCAATTTTTGCCCTACTGCTCAAGGGGTTGTATATCCGACGAAAATTTTTGTACGTTCAACACCTAGTGCATACGCTCCATTTGCACTCGTTTAGTCTGGTATTGTTCAGTACGCTGACCGCGCTTTATCTAACAGGAGTTGCAAGTGAAGCAGAAGACTACGTCGAGGGAATAGTGCTCCTGCTGTTACTAGGCTACACTTTGCTATCTTTCCGAAGGGTTTACCAACAAAAGTGGCTAAAAACGATTATAAAAGCCGGAGTGTTGAGCCTATTTTATATCATGGTTATCGCAATTATCACCTTGTCGGAAGTGCTTATTTCGTTCATGATTTTCTAGCATGAAACACTACGACTACATCATTGCCGGAGGCGGCGGGGCAGGGCTTAGTCTGGTATATCATCTGCTGCAAACCCGACTTGGCCAAAAAAATATCTTGATTGTTGATCGCGACCAGAAGCAAGCCAACGACCGTACCTGGTGCTTTTGGGAAGCGGGCACCGGACCCTTCGAAGCGATTGTGCACCACCGTTGGCAGCACGTGTACTTCCACGGAGAAAACTACTCGGAGCTTCTCAACTTAGGCCCCTATTACTATAAAATGATTCGCAGCGGGGATTTTTACCGGCACGTGAAGACTTTCCTGGCGGCTCATCCCAACGTGACCTGGCTTACGGCGGAAGTGCAAAAAATTTCTGAGACGGCCAGCGGGGTTAGCATGACCACCACGGGGGGAAATTTCACCGCCGATTGGGCATTTAACAGCCTACGCGATCCTGATGAACAAACGCCGGTCAATGGGTACATTCACCTGCTTCAACACTTCAAGGGATGGGTCATCCAAACCCCGGAAGATCACTTTGACCCGCAGCGGGCCACCCTGATGGACTTTCGCGTCGATCAGCACGGTGCGTGTCGCTTCTTCTACGTGTTGCCCACCGATACGCGTACGGCGCTCGTAGAATTCACGCTGTTCTCGCCCGAACTGCTGCCCGATCATTTGTACGAGGAAGCGTTGAGACAGTATCTGCACCAGTTTTTGTCCCTGGACCATTACACCGTCACGCACGAAGAGTTCGGGGTCATTCCTATGACGGATCAGCCGTATCCTGCGCAGTCCAGTGCGCACGTGATCAACCTGGGAACGGCGGGTGGCATGACCAAACCCTCTACCGGCTACACGTTTCAGCGCGTGCAGCGGGATAGTGAACAGTTGGTAGGGTCGCTGCTGCGTACCGGAAAGCCCGAGCGGCATCCGACTGCTTGGAACAAAAGATTTTGCCTGTACGATAGCACGCTCCTGCGGGTGATGAACCGGAATCAGTACCCGGTGAAAGAGATATTCACGGATATCTTTCGTAAGAACCCCACCGAGCGGGTGCTGCGCTTTTTGAGCGAGGAAACCACTTTTCAAGAAGAAATACGGGTGGCTCACTCAGTGAGGAAGGGAGAATTTATCCGGGGAATGGGACGCGCTATCCTCTCTTGATCCGTTAGCGCTTGCTGGCCATTGGTATCTGCACAGACCGCGCAAGCGGTAAGCCCTGCTTCGGCGTTAAAGCACAAATTTTCGGGTCCAAAGGGATGAAAACGCTTCCCTATGTGTTACTTTTACAACCAAACAAATTGCAATGAAAAAGCAGTGGTGGAAAGTGCTAACCATACTACTGATCGGATACACCATTGTGGCCGGATTGCTAGCCGACGTGCCGCGCTTGCCCATTTTGAACGAGACCATTCGGGTACTGCACTTCCATGTGCCCATGTGGTTTGGCATGATGGGCTTGTTCACCGTGTCGGTGGTTTATTCGGTGAATTACCTGCGAAATCCGTTGCACCGTAGTGATGTTTACGCCCTTGAGTTTGCCAACACCGGCATGTTGCTGGGCATTCTGGGCATCCTCACCGGTTCGCTGTGGGCCCGGTTCACCTGGGGCACGTTCTGGACGAGCGATCCCAAGTTGAACGCGGCGGCCATTGCCCTGCTCATTTATTCTGCCTATTTCATTCTGCGTGGCTCGCTCACCGACGAGCAGCAACGGGCGCGAATTAGTGCCATTTATAACATTTTTGCCTACGCTACGCTAATTCCCTTGCTCTTTATCCTGCCCCGCCTGACCGACTCCTTGCATCCGGGCAACGGGGGAAACCCCGGTTTTAGCAGTTATGATTTGGACAGTCAGTTGCGCATCGTATTTTATCCGGCAGTGATTGGCTGGCTGCTGCTCGGAGTTTGGTTTACGAGCCTGCGCATTCGATTACAAGCCATTAAAGACACCACCAATGAAAGAATGGAAGACACACTGTTTCGCGCTAATCGTCCTCGTCCTGTTGACAATTCATCAACCGTCGAGCGCTCAGTCTAGCACGACTCCGCCGGAGGCAACCAGCTCAGTTGAAATGGCGGACGTTATGCGGCAGGAAGGAAAGATCTACGTGGTGGTAGCCGTGATCCTGCTTTTATTTTCCGGTTTTGTGATCTACGCGATCCGGATCGACCGCAAGGTGACTCGATTAGAGAAAGAACTACGTAACGAAACCTTATGAAAAAGACCCACATCATTGCCATTGCCGTTATTGCCATCTGTGCGGGCATCATCATGACTACCGCGGGCGATGCCAGTTCGTACGTCACGTTTGAGGAAGCCCAGGAGATGGCGACGGCCGGTCAGGATAAGCTGATTCACGTGGTGGGTCAGCTCAAAAAAGATGATCAGGGAAATATCATTGGGCTAAGTCCCGCCCCCGACAAACTATCCGTGTCGTTTGTGATGATCGATCAGGACGGGCAAGAGCAGCAGGTCTACTATAACGAACCCATGCCCGCTGATCTGGTCCGGTCCGAACAAACGGTCGTCATCGGCTCTTACCACAATGACTTGTTCGTGGCTGAGCAGATTTTGCTCAAGTGTCCTTCCAAGTATCAAGAAGAAGAAATCGGGTAGCCCGAATGCCGAACGAGTACGACCGGATTATCAAAGAGAACATTGAGGCGGTCATTCTTCCGTTGTCGGATAAGCTATTCGGCATTCGTCCGGAAGCGATGGAGGAGATCACCGTTGATCTTTATCTCACCTTAGAGCGTAAACCGGACGTAACCCGCCGGATCACGGATGAGCAAGGGCGCAAAAGCATTTTGCATATCGAGTTTCAGGTGAGCGACGAAACCGAAATGGTCTTGCGGATGCAAACCTACCGGGCGTTGTTGCAGGAAGTTCATCAATTGCCGGTTCGGCAGTTTGTGGTCTATCTGGGGCAGAAAAAGCCTACCATGAAAACCAAAGTATCGGAGCTGATTCCTGGCGATGATAATAACTTCAAATTTGAGCTGATCGACATCCAGCAGTACGATTACGAACGGCTAGTCTCTTCGGATATTCCTGAAGAAATTCTGCTGGCCATACTCGGCGATTTCCAGAACGAATCCCCGGAAGCGGTTGTTGCTAAAGTGACCAAACGACTGCTGGAGGCGAGTCAAGACCCTACCAAACTACAGCGCTACGTTCGTCAGTTGGTGGTGATGAGCAAACTGCGTAACTTACAAGAAGAAACCCTACTAAACATAGAAAAGATGCCCTTTGACTTTGATATTGAAACCGATGTGATTTACCAGCGAGGTAAGCAGGAAGGAATAGAACAAGGAATAGAGCAAGGGGTGGAAGAAAAGCGAGACAGAATGATTGTGGAAATGCTGCGCGATGGAGCACTATCATTAGAAAAAATTGCTGTCTATGCCAGCGTCTCTGTCGATTATGTCAAAGAACTACAGCAGCTAAACGCTTAACCCATGATTAATACCTTTGCCGGTAACCTCGGCCACTTCTTCGTTATTGCTTCGTTCGTTAGTGCCCTGGTGGCCGCCTGGGGTTATATCAAGGCTTCTAACTCCCACGATCTGGAAGCCCCCGCCTGGCGGCGTTTTGCGCGAACCGCTTTTCTGGTGCACGGAGCCCTGGTGCTCGGCATTGTGATCAGTCTGTTCCACATTATCTACAACAACCTGTTTGAGTACCACTACGCCTGGACGCACTCCTCGCGTAGTTTGCCCGCCTACTACATGGTTTCCAGCTTCTGGGAAGGGCAGGAGGGAAGCTTCCTGTTGTGGATATTCTGGCACGTGGTGCTGGGCGTAGTCCTCATTTACGCGAACCGCAAAAACGTTTGGGAAGCCCCGGTAATGGCCGTGTTCGCGCTAGTACAAGCTTTTCTGGCTTCTATGATTCTGGGGGTGGTCATCGGTGATGTGAAAATCGGCAGTTCGCCCTTTCTGTTGCTGCGCGACGTGATGGAAGCCCCCGTGTTTGCCATCAATCCCGATTTTGTGCCCGAAGATGGCACCGGACTCAACCCCCTGCTGCAAAACTACTGGATGGTGATCCATCCGCCGACTTTGTTCCTGGGTTTTGCCACCACGTTGGTGCCTTTCGCCTTCTGCATTGCCGGACTCTGGCAGCGACGCTACGAAGATTGGGTGAAACCCACCCTTCCGTGGGCGCTCTTCTCGGCGGCCGTGCTCGGACTGGGCATCATCATGGGCGCAATCTGGGCCTACGAAACCCTGAACTTTGGTGGCTACTGGAACTGGGACCCGGTCGAAAATGCCGTATACGTGCCCTGGCTGGTGCTGGTGGCGGCCATCCACACCCTGCTGATTTTCAAAAACAACCGCACTGCTCTTAAAACCTCTATGGTGCTGGTAATCAGTATGTTCGTGCTTATTTTGTATAGCACCTTCCTGACGCGCAGCGGCATCCTGGGCGATGCTTCGGTGCACTCGTTCACCGACCTGGGTTTGTCCGGTCAATTGCTCATCTATATGCTGTTCTTTATGGTGGGAGCTATTGTCCTGGCCGCCACGCGCTGGAACGAGGTGCCCACCTCCGAGAAAGAAGCGTCGGCCTACAGCCGGGAGTTCTGGATCTTTATCGGCGCCACCACGCTCTGCCTGATGAGCTTCCAGGTGCTGGTACCCACCTCCATTCCGGTGTACAACACCATCGTGGAATTGCTGGGGGGAGTGTCCAATGTGGCACCCCCGGCCGACCAGATTGGCTTTTATACCAAGTTTCAGCTGTGGTTCGCCGTAGCCATTGCTTTGCTATCGGGCACGGGGCAATTTTTTTTCTGGAAAAAGATGGATGCTGCCCGTTTGCGGGAAGCGCTTACCCTGCCCTTCATTATCACCCTGCTGGTGAGTTCGGCGGCTATTCTAATTGGCAAAGTGACGGACCCAGTTTACATCGTGCTGCTCACCGCATCGCTCTACTCGGTGGTGGCCAATGCGACCATTCTGGTGCAACTCGCCCGCCGCAGGGTGAAATTGGTGGGTGGTTCCGTGGCCCACATTGGGGTAGCGTTAATGTTCATCGGCATTCTGTTCTCATCAGGATATTCCAATGTGGTTTCTATTAATTATTCCGGTAAGCCGATCTTTAGCGATGATGTGCCGGAGCAGGAGAATGCTGAGAACCTGGTGCTGTGGATCAACGAACCTCGGAAGATGCTCGACTACCAACTTACCTACCGCGGTCGACGCATGGAAGTGGACGGCGTGCCCGGTTACGTAGATCGCAAACTGATGCGCCCTACCGAAGATGAGAATATCGCTACGGCTCGTCAGGATATTTTGGTAGATGGCAAGAAGTATCTGAGTAAGGGTGATACCGTGGCGGTTCGTCCGGAGAATATGTACCATGAGATAGTCTACCGTGATAATGGCAGTGGCGATGAGTTTACACTGTATCCTCGCACGCAAATCAATCCCGGGATGGGGGGCACGCTGGCGTCGCCGGATATTCTGCACAAAGTAACCAAGGATATGTACACCTTTGTGAACGCCATGTCAAACGAGGGCGACGAGAAGCAGTGGAGTGAGATGAAAGAAATGGTGGTGAAGATGGGCGAGCCCTTTTTCGTCAACGACTACGTAGCTACGCTGCAAAGCGTAGAACGGATTAGCGAATCGGACGACGTAGACCTAAAGGAAAGCGACCTGGCGGTGCAGGCGGTGGTGCGGGTAGAGGCCGAGAACCAAGCTTTTGTGCTCAATCCCATCTATTTAATTCGCGACCGTATGGTGGGACAGGTCGCCGATACGCAGAGTGAATTAGGCGTACGTCTGCGCTTGCTAACCATCTCGCCCGAAACTAACTCATTCACCTTCGGAGTGGAAACCACGCAGAAAGACTACATTGTGCTCAAAGCCATTGAAAAACCGTTGATCAATGTGCTTTGGATTGGTACGTTGGTGATGCTGCTGGGCTTCGGAATATCGGGCTATCGCCGGTACCAAGATTTAAAAAGCCGTGATAATGATATCAAACGGCCCAAATCAACTGGTCGGAAAAAGTCGCCTCGCCGCCAGATACCCGTTTAATGACCTATGGAACAAGTAGAAGAACGCGTAAGTAGATTGGAAGCAGTGCTGGGTCGGTTTATCGTCCAGACCGACATGATGCTTAAGCGGATGGAGCAGGATACCGCTACCTTCAAAGAAGAGGTGCGCCATGACCAGCTTGAGCGCGACCAGGATATCAAGGAGTTTCGGGAGGAAGTGCGCCGTGACCAGCAAGCACGAGACAAGAATACGAAGAAGTTTCGCGAAGACACCGAGAAATTCCGCCAAGAAGTACGAGCCGACCAGCAGGCACGCGATGAGGACACGAAGAAGTTTCGCGAAGATACGGATAGGTTCCGCCAAGAAGTACGAGCCGACCAGCAAGCACGAGACAGAGACATGCAGCAATTTCGCGAGGAAGTACGAGCCGACCAACAGACGCGGGACAAAAACATGCAGCAGTTTCGCGAAGAGATGCAAGCGGATCGGCAGGCACGAGACAAGGATATGCAGCAGTTTCGCGA
Source organism: Cyclobacteriaceae bacterium (assembly GCA_965217305.1). Classification (GTDB taxonomy): domain Bacteria; phylum Bacteroidota; class Bacteroidia; order Cytophagales; family Cyclobacteriaceae; genus Tunicatimonas. Next base: position 590,556 of record CBDCHN010000010.1, on the reverse strand, counting down.
AGAGATGCAAGCAGATCGGCATAATTTAGAGCAGAACCTAGAAAGGGTTCAGAGAGAAATTCAGCAAGACCTACAAGAATACAAAGTGACGTCAAACAAACGGTGGGGCGAGCTCGCTAATCGTTTGGGTACTGTTGTGGAAGACATTGTGGCTCCTAACCTACCGATCATTGCTCAGCAATATTTCAGATGTACCGATATAGATTTCTTTGGCCTACGCATCAAGCGGAAAAACCAAGTTGCCGGAAAGTCTGCCCTAGAGTTTGATGCAATTCTGGTTTGTTCGGACTACCTGATTGTTAACGAAACTAAAACCAAACCCGATGCCAACGATGTGAAGTCGTTCCGCGAAGGGCAACTAAAAAAGATTTTCGATTACTTCCCTGAGTATCAGGGAAAAACGGTGGTTCCGATATTCTCGAGCCTGTCCTTCACGGAAGCAACGTTGAGGTATCTCACTAAAAATAAAATCTACGCAATGTCGTCCAAAGGCGATACCATGGACTTATTGAATTTCGAGGCGATCCAGAAGAAAAAATAACCTAATTCTCAGCGACCGATTCGTCCTTTCTGGTTCTAAGCCGATTCACTACCAGCCTTCCCACCTTTCGTCCCTGCTCCACCCCGTTCTCAATGGCGGGCATGTAGTGAATGCCCCCGTATAACCGGCTAATCGCGGCCTCCTCCGAAGCCTGAATGAACGAGTCGAAGTCCCGGGGCGGTAATCCGTACTCATATTCCGTAGAATCGGTAAAGGAAAAATTGTCGCCGTACAAATCGGTTAAAGCGATGGCTGCCGCCGAAGAAATCACGCTGTGGCCACTCGGATATTCCGGAAAGGGTGGGGTTTGCAATAGCGGCACCCAGTCTTCATCCAGGTGCATGTTGATCAGCGTTTCGGGACGGATTAGGTTGCTGCGGTACTTCTCGTCCCAGCAACTGATAAATCCGTCCATCAAGGCCACCGCAGTTACCGTATACGTTTCTACCGATTTCATCAGGTCGGCCCCGCTCTGTCGAGCTGCTATCGAAGCAATGCCAATCCAGTGTCCGCCAGGGGTGATTTTCTTCGTAGCAAACATCACGTGACCCTGGTGGTGCGATACGTACGGATTACAATCCCAGAAACTGGCAATTTCCGTTTTTTCTTCGTCTAGCTGCACTCCTGTTTCGTACACTTCTTTCACCTCCTGATAAAAAGGGCTATTCTCTTCCATGCTAAACGCGGTAGGGGGCGGGGGCACAAACTGACTGGCCGAATCCAGCACGAAGGGACGAATGGCGGCCCAGTGCGGTTCAATGCCGTCCATGTAGTCGGGTGGCGTGGGTTGCCAGCGACCCGGCGCATCGTTCACGGTAAACTTCGGGTACGACCGGCTTTCTTTGTACTGGTCTTGGCTAGTCCAAGCTAAAATATGATCAGCCACCGCTGAACCGTAGGCCAACGAGCGATCGTATACGTCACCCGAGAGCGCCCCATCGTACTTTTCGTACAGCGACTGCTCGAGATCCTCTATATCTTGCTCCGAAAAAATCAGGGCCTTGCCCACCGTCAGAAAGGCGTGCAGGCTAGCCAGTGGATAACAGTATTTCTGCCCGGTTTCGGGAGCAGGGGCCGCTTTCAAGCCGTTCAGTTGCCCCGCCAGTGTCTGGTACTCCGGATGGTCGTGGATGAGCGCCTCGTAGGCCGCAATGCTAGGGTAAGCGTAAATCCGACTAGCCACCGGGGGAGAGAAAATATCGTAGACGATCACGTCCGTCAACTTCTTCATCGACTGATGAATCAGGTTCGGATCATCCGTGTCAAAGTCGCTGGTGGGTTGGCAGGACACCAGAACAAGTAACAGGAAAGTGATAAGGTGAATCGAGTTTGATTTCATATGATCGGTGATAACAACTAGCTACTGTATAAGTAAATCCGATAGTTTTCTACGCGCTCTCTCAAACCACAGCAGTGGCCCCTCAAAACCCAGACTATCTAAATTTTGTAACAGTAAAGGTAGCGTAACTAGTTTCCCGGAGCAAGAATACCGTAGGTAGAATCCGCCTTGGTTGCCAAAAAATCGGTACGCCCGACTAATTTGCCTCTAATTTTACAAATTTCTTACGTAAGGCACCCTTTTTGTAATTAGGTAGTTTGTCAGGCCAGTTGGCCTTAATTGCGGAAACTTCCGTTGTGTCTTACTTAATCGCTACCCTCATGCAACTTCACCGATATATTCCGATTTACTTTCTTCTGGCTATTCTTTCCGGATGTTACTCCGATCCTATCCCCGGTCCGCAGGGTCCTCCCGGCTTCGACGGATTCAACGGTCACGATGGCTTTGATGGCGCTCCTGGCCCGCAGGGTCCTCCTGGTCCGCAGGGAGCTCCCGGCACCGGACTGATGTATGAAGTAGAATTTAGCCTGAATGCCAACAACGAATGGCAAACCTTCTACGAGTTTCCGCCCCAGGATCCCATCTACGTGGAAGACGTTGTTTTGGGCTACTTGTTGTGGGACCAAATCGACTCAGAAGACGGTAGCGCGCCCATCGACGTGTGGCGACCGCTTCCGGTGAGCTACCTGTACGAAGAAGGGACGCTGCAGATTGGCTACGACTTCACCGCCATCGATGTGAGACTATACGCCGAAGCGGCTTTTCCCCTAGATCCTGAGCGCGATGTGTTCGACAACTTCTTAGCGCGCTTTGTGGTCGTTCCGGCCAACTACTCGGCCAATGCCCGAACCAGCAGCCCGGTCGATTTAGAAGACTACGAGGCAGTGAGTGATTGGTTGGGTCTGAAAACGACCCCCGTCCAGCATGGGGTTCCTTTCTTGAAGGTAGTCTCCCAACAGTAGACGAATGACGTTAGTGAATTGCTTCGTCACCCTAGCGACAACCGCAGTGGGAGGGGCGAAGCAATTTTTTAATCTCAGTGGTCAGGCTGTCTTGATTAGGCATTAATTGGGGAAAATTTCCCCAACCTGGGCTACTTATAAACGAGTTTAGGAATGATCTAATAATGTAAGTTATTGATAGTTAGACGTTTATATACTTGGTATTGTTTTTATTGGGTCCAATGGTACATCGATAGCTATTTACCATGAAACTCCTTGTCGCTCTTTTCTTTACCCTTGCTGTCACCCTTACTTCCGTGCTTGCCCAGGATATGATCCTTCCCGGAAGTGTGACCAACCCTGAATCTATTGCCGACATCAACCGTCAGGAAATTGACCACGCTCAGCTTCCTTCATTGGTGGTGCGCGCGCTGGACGAAGGTACCTACGAGGGAGTTACTATCACCCAGGTGTTTGTCTTGCGCGGCGCGGCCCTTAAGCACGCCACTGCCCAGCGCACCGACCTGATGCCTCGTCGTTTGTACGAACTGCAACTCTGGAACGGCGAACAACTTTCGGTGGTCTACTTCACCGAGCAGGGCGAGCTTTACGAAGCTGACCGCTCGGTATAATTCACATTTATTGCACTACACCGCTAGAAGCGAACAAGAAACCCTTGTTCGCTTTTTTATTTTTTGTAACCTTGTAGCCGGTTTGCATCCCTTACCACGCTACTATGCCTCAGCAAGTACTATTAGGATACGATATTGGCAGTTCATCGATCAAGGCCAGCTTGGTACAGGCGCATACCGGAAAGGTGATTGGCGCGGCCACCTCACCGGCGCAGGAGTTGCCCATGACAGCCTCGCAAGAAGGTTGGGCCGAACAACATCCCGACCTGTGGTGGGAGCACGTTGTGAAAGCCACCGCGCAATTGCGTTCCGAACACGCCGAAGCCCTTTCCCGCGTACAAGCCATCGGTATTGCCTACCAGATGCACGGATTGGTGGTGGTCGATCAAAACCAGCAAGTGATACGTCCCTCCATTATTTGGTGCGATAGCCGAGCGGTCAGCATCGGCCAGCGGGCGTGGGACGGCTTAGGACACGACTACTGCTTGTCGCATTTCCTAAATTCGCCCGGCAACTTCACCGCCTCCAAGCTTAAGTGGGTGCAAGAAAACGAACCCGAACGCTACGCGCAAATCGACAAGATGATGCTGCCCGGCGATTACATTGCTATGAAACTGACCGGGACGGTGCAGACGACTGTCTCGGGACTCTCCGAAGGGATTCTGTGGGATTTTCAGGATAAAGAGGTGGCGCACGCATTGCTCGAGCACTATGAATTCGACGCATCGCTGCTGCCGACCATGGTGCCCACGTTTGCCGATCAAGGAACCGTGTCTTCCGCCGTGGCCGAGCAGTTAGGATTGTCTGCTGATGCGCGGGTAACCTACCGGGCGGGCGACCAACCCAACAACGCATTGTCGCTCAACGTGCTGCAACCCGGCGAGGTAGCCACCACGGCGGGAACCTCCGGAGTAATATACGGCGTGAGCGACCAACTGGAGTACGATGCGCAGTCGCGCGTGAACACCTTTGCGCACGTCAACTACACTGCCGAGCAACCGGTGTACGGCGTGCTGGCCTGCGTAAACGGCACGGGTAGCCTAAACAGCTGGCTAAAAAATCAACTGCTGGGCGGGCAGCTCACGTACGAAGCCATGAACGAGCGAGCCGCCCAGGCTCCGGTGGGTTCGGGCGGAGTGCGGGTGTTGCCCTTCGGTAACGGGGCCGAACGCACCCTGGGTAACGCGGAGATTGGGGCCCAAATCCGCGGTCTGGACTTCAATACCCATACCAACGCGCACGTGCTCCGCGCCGCCCAGGAAGGGGTGGTCTTCGCGCTGAAGTATAGCTTTGACATTATGCAAAACATGGGATTATCAATTCACCGAGTGAAAGCCGGAAGGGCCAATATGTTTTTGAGTCCGCTTTTCCGCGAGGCCTTCGTGAACACAACCGGCACCTGTCTGGAACTTTACGAAACCGACGGCTCGGTCGGTGCCGCGCGCGGCGCGGGCATTGGGGCGGGCATCTACGCCACTCCCGCCGACGCTTTCGCTAACCTACAACAACTTGAAACCCTAGAACCCAACAAAAAACTACAAACTCAGTACGAAGAAGCCTACCAGCACTGGCTCACCCTTCTGTAAAGACGCGATTAATCCACCCTGTACAGACGCGATTAATCGCGTCTCTGTACCAATCCACAACCACCATGACCTCATCCCAATACTTCCCCGAAATCAACAAAATCAACTTTGAAGGCACCGATACTGATAACCTCCTCGCCTTTCGCTACTACGACGAAAACCGGCGGGTCGGCGACAAAACCATGAAGGAGCACCTGCGCTTCGCGGTTGCTTACTGGCACACCTTCACCAACGCCGGGGCCGACCCCTTCGGACCCGGCACCCGGGTATTTCCCTGGGACGACCACCGCGACCCCATGGATGCTGCCCGCGCGCGCCTCGATGCTGCCTTTGAATTTTTTACTAAGATCACCGCGCCCTTCTACTGCTTCCACGACCGCGACATCGCTCCGGAGGGCAGCAGTGTGTCCGAATCAGAAAAAAATTTACAAGAGATTGTGCAGCGAGCCAAAGAATACCAGCAATCCACCGGCGTGAAGTTGCTCTGGGGCACGGCCAACCTCTTCTCGCATCCCCGCTACATGAACGGCGCCTCTACCAACCCTGACTTTGCGGTGGTGTGCCACGGTGGGGCTCAGGTGAAAGCTGCATTAGAAGCTACCGTGGAGCTAGGCGGCGAGAACTACGTGTTCTGGGGCGGCCGCGAGGGCTACGCTTCGCTGATCAACACCAACATGAAACGCGAACTGGATCACCTGGGTCAGTTTTTGCGCATGGCGCGCGACTACGGCCGCAATATCGGTTTTAAGGGGGTCTACCTCATCGAGCCCAAGCCCGCCGAACCCAGCAAGCACCAGTACGACTTCGATTCGGCTACCGTAATTGGCTTCCTGCGCGACCAGGGGCTAGCCGACGATTTCAAGATCAACGTGGAGCAGAACCACGCTATTCTGGCGGGCCACACCTTCGCGCACGACCTGCAAACCGCTTCGGACGCGGGCATGCTGGGCAGCATTGATGCCAACCAGGGCGATCTGCAGAACGGCTGGGACACCGACTACTTCCCCACTGATCTGTACGACTGCATTCACGCCATGATGATTGTGCTGCGCCAGGGGGGCATTGCGCCGGGCGGACTCAACTTTGATGCCAAGGCCCGCCGCACCTCCACCGACATGGAAGATTTGTTCATCGCCCACATTGCCGGGATGGACACCTTCGCCCGTGGCCTATTGATCGCCCACGACATTCGAGAAAACTCAAAATTCAATCAGATGCTGGAAGAGCGCTACTCCTCGTTCGACGGTGGAAAAGGAGCCGCCTTTGAGAAGGGCGAACTCACCCTGGAGGACCTGCGCGACTTAGCCGAACAGCAGGGCGAACCCGAGCAGCGCAGCGGCAAAATTGAACTGATGGAGATGATGATTAATAATCATATCAAGTAGAGAGGATGAGAGCAGTGGATAAGGTGCTTTCGCGGCTGGAAAATTGTTTGGAAACAAATACGTACCAATCAATCGAGACCGATAAGATTGAACTAAAAGACCTTTCCCGAGGACCGGAATGGAAAGAACTTTATAAGTCTGTCTGTGCTTTTCTTAATTCACAAGGAGGAATTGTCATTCTGGGCATTCACGAAAACTCCGGCAAATCAGCTTATACGTTTACCGGGTTTAATATCAACAATGAAGACAAACTAAAAGAACTTCCCAACCAGTTCACCACTGACGGGGGAGAGCAGGTGAGTTTAACGGACTTTGTCAGGCCTGACTTATTTGAAATCCGGGACTTTATGGATGGGCAAATTTGTGTGGTTTACGTAGAAAAGCTTCCGGAAGACAAGAAGTACGTTATGTACCAGGGACGTGCGTGGGAAAGAAAGCTAACCGGTGACCACAAAATTCCTCCTGCTGCGATGAGGCAACAAAAGGAGCTTCGGGCTGAACTGGAAGTAGCCCGTGAATTAACTCCCGTTGAGAGCGCTTCGGCTGATGATCTGGATGTTGATAAGTTAAATGACTACATCCAGCGAGTGAATCAGGGAATGAAGGTGGAAACGCTCAAGGCTGATATCGCTTCTGCTCAGTCCTTTTTGGAAAGAAGAAAATTTGTGGTCAGTGGCAAACCTACCCTCTTAGGAATGTTGGTTTGTGGCCAGAACTTGTACGATTTTGTCGGTGGAAGGTGTCAGGTGGATGGTTTTGTGGAAAGCCCGGTTCAAATTGCCAAAAACAAGAAAGTCTTCAAAGACAATATCATTCCCCTGCTGGAAAGCAGCGTTGGCTTTGTGTATACCAACATCTCTACCGGGGTTAGTACCGAGAAGGGCGGCTCAACTACCTTCGAGTACCCTGAGAGGCTAGTCAGAGAAACGGTAAACAATGCATTGGCGCATCGAGACTATAGCGTTGATAAATTTGTGAATATCACCATTGATCCCGGAAAGCACCTTGAGATCAGAAACCCCGGTAGATTTCGTCAAGAACAAATGCTGCGGATCAACGGTGAGATTCCCATCAGAAGAATCATTCCCATTCCAAAAGCCCATAATCCCCGGCTGGCCGACGTGCTGAAGGCTTTTGACCGGTGGGAAGGCAAGGGCTGGGGCATGTCTTCACTCACCAACCTGGCGCTAGAAAACAAAATCGACCTATCGTATTACATACTATACGCAGAACAAGACGTTGGTTTGTTTATTCCTCAGGGAAAAGTGTTAGACGATGAGGCGGAGTGGTGGTTAAAAAGCTTCGGTGGATACATCTTCCGTAAAACCAACGGAAGAGAACTGTCGGAAGAGCAACAGACCGCCCTGGCGTATTTTTATAAGTCTGAGCGCCTCAATAGCTTGGAGAAGTATACCATCGCGCTAACCCCCGACAACAATCACTTTGACGTAACGACTGACCTGAAAAAATGGGGCTTAATTGAAAACCACCCGCAGAGCCCCGATCTGTATCCTACCTACCTTGTTGACCGCACGCTGACTAAGTTTGATTTCTTAGATGAACTTCGTGCCCTATTGGGCGGAGCTTTTGACAACCTGGGTATCCATTATAAAGACACCCTGAATGCCATTTATCACCTTAATAAGTTTGGAAAGAATCCTAAGGATATCAACGCGGCACAGATAGGTGACTTCCTTTACCTTAGAAAAAATCAAAAAGTCCAAGACGTAAAGGAGTACAACGATTATAAGCGAAAGATCAGGGCCATCATTAATAACCTCACCAAAAAGGAGTTCATCATCAAGTCAGACAGCAGCAGACCGAGCTACACGATTAACAACTCCTTTGCTCGAACCCCTTCCTTGTTCGACTGTTAATATGCTGACTTTGGGAAACTAAACTTTAAGCTCTCACTTCACGCGGCTGGCAACAGCACGGTGTTAGGGCGTGTTTTCATCCTCCTTTGAATCCTATCTCATTGATGTACTCGTCTACTCGCTGCCATTCGCTTTTGTCGATCTGACTTGTATCAATCTCTTCAGCAAAATCAATAAATAAAAATGTCTCAACTTCAACAATCCTTCTATTGTACCCAAACGCTCCAACATCTTGCATTTGAAACTCAATCCTGTGTTGATCATTCATTTTGTGACGATAAATGATTTCTTGAGATTTCCATGGTGACAAACTAAAGGCAATCCGAGGGTTGGTTATTACTATTAGCATCAGCAGTACAATAACCACTCCCAGAGTTATTAGCATCTTTCGTATCATTTTCGTTTCTCGATTGCCCTAACGGTTAATGCAGCCATCTGGCCGGACTTGTTGGCCTTGATCTTCTAAGCTTCAATATACGAACTCGGCGCAACAAACGAACATGCTCATCTTTCCCCGGATGGCGGTTGCATGATGTTGGGTGCTGTATTGCTTTCAATCTTCAACTTATGACCTAAATTCAATACGCATTATTTTCTTTACTCTTTGGGGTTCACCATCTATGGTTCCTGGCTGCCACCGTGGCATGTTTTGTATCAGTCGTATTGCCTCTTTATCACATCCATAGCCTACAGATTCTATAATCTCTTCACTACTTGCACATCCTTCTTTCTCTATAATCATTGATATTACAACTTCACCTTCTATTCCATTTTTCTTCGCTTCTTCTGGATAGCGTAGATTTTTATTTACAAATTCTTCAAAGCTTTTTTCTTCGCAATCGTAGTCAGAATTTCTACAACCTTCAAACTTTGGCATTGATTCTACTAACAAATAAATCTGTCCAGAACCTACTTCACAGGGTTCAGTTTTTACTATTTCAGTTTCTGAACAAGCTACTAGTAAAAAGAGTGTTGATAAGTATAATGTACAACTGCTTTTAGAAACCATCATATTTAATTTTTATAACACCTAACCTCTGTATAAATGCATTGCGTCTATATTCAATACATCAACAGGAAGGCTACTGACCACTGGTCTGGCAAATCGCAACTACAATGTATGGCGGATGGCATCTACAAACGTCGGTGAACATTCATGCTATTAGCAAACGTTTACCCCTTGCTGCGCACCAGCAGGCCCATGCCTTCCAGCAGTTGGTCTTTATCTTCCAGTGCCATGCGGGCCATCTTAGCGAACCGGCGCGTCCAGGCGTTAAGCTCCCGAAGGGCCTTGTTGCGCTCCTGGGTCATCTGCTGGGCTTCTCCGGCGAAGCTTTTGCGCATTCGCTTGGCTTCCGCCACCGCCTCGATCATCGCCAGGGTTTGCGCCAGTTCTTCGCCCGTCACGTTCATCGCCGCAAAATCGTCGGTCATCTGCTGCAGTTCCTGGTAGAAATAACGCGCCTGCACCCGCCAGTCGGCCATGGCGCGTTTGCGACGAACGGTTAGTTCCAGGTGCTTCTGTTTGCCCAGGTCGTCGGCAAAGGTCAGGCGGGCCTGCTTCACGTGGCGCATATACTTCGCCCAGGTCTCAGCATGGTCCTGGTTGCACTGCACCGAGGCGTTGTGCTTCAAGCCATACTTGTTCGACTTGGTGGCTTCCAGCATAATCACCCGGTTCAGCTTCTCCTTTCCCTTTTTTACTTCTTTGGGAGGGTAACCTAGCTTCGAGAGTTCTTTCATCACCTCGGGTTGGGCAAGGGCGCCATCAATAAGCTGTTGGGCATCCTCTATCTGCCGGGCAATACTGCTTTTCTTAATTTTTACCATGACTAACGTCAGTTATTCTAGGTTTCTAAAAATAATACAAAATCAAGCGGCATGTAGCAGTCGGCCACGATCTTCAAAAGCAATGATTCGCGGATGCTGATCGGCAAAGGTGTAAGCCAGCAGGGCAGCAAAGACGTTGCATAGATAGTTAATAGGGGCCCGATGGCGAGTATGCTCTAAATCAATGAGACCTACGCACTGGCCAAAGACTGACTCAATGAGTCCGCGATGACGATGATAATAAGCGTCCTTTTGATGGACAATAGCATCTTTCTTTCCGTTGCGGCGCATCTTGGCCCTTAGGTCTACCCCTTTGCTAAGTAACTCTTCTTTCAGGGTGCTCAAATAACCTTTGTCGCCGTATACTTTTCCTTCTACTTCTTTGAGCAGGTAGTTCAACACCTGGTGATTGTTGTCAGCTACGTTGCCTGCCGTGAGCAGAAAGTTGACTAGCTGTGCTTCCCGGTTGATGACTACGTGCATTTTGAAGCCGTAAAACCAACCTAACGTGCCCTTGCCTTTGCTGGCCCAATCAGCCATCACTTTGTGTTGTGCTTCTCGTTTGATGTGACAAGCTTTCAAAGGTTTGCTGTCAATGTAGTTTTCTGCTAAAGCGGGCTGGCAACGGCTTTTGAGCAACAGATAGAGTTCCAGCACTACGTGCGGGATCAGGGCTACGAAGCGTTCATAGCAAGGGGCATCAGGAAGCCAGCTTTGAAAAGTCTTCAGCACATCTTGACAATAGAAGTATTTGAAGCATTTGCGTCCCGAATGATGATAAGCAATTAGGGTCGTTATGACTTCGCTTCGCGCAAAGCGTGAGTGGAAGGCGGGGACAGGCAGGCCTTGAAGAGCCGTTTGCTGAGCTAAATCCAGTAGGAAGTCATCGGTTTCCACAAAAATTTCCGTTAGTTTTGTTGTCGTCAAGATTTGCATGATTCTTTGTTTTGTACAATGAAGATTTAATTCCACTGCAAATCTTGACTTTTTTACGCTTCTACGCAACTCAACGCCCTCTCATTCAGCAACTTCCAGAATAACTGACGTCATGACTACTTTTCTTTAGTTTTAACGAAGGCAAATTTTATTCACCGGCGAGACTAATGCCACCCGTAAATTGAGGTAATGGTACCTCGGCCAGAAAATTTCTAAAAAGAAACAATGAGGGGCAAATGCCTTGGCAGATGTGACTTTGAGGAAATGCGCTACGTCAACCCTAAAACTGAAACGGGAGAGGCATAGCGGCGTAACCTTGTTATTTTTCTTCAAGCGGGAGTGCTCATGGAACGCTACCGGAAGACCAAACCACGGGAGGGAGTACCTATGTAAAACTATCTAGGTAGGAATTAGGTAAGGTATGGGCATCAGGAACACTGTTTGCACACTACCCAAGTAATTTCAACGGCACTGCTGCTGGGTTTTGCTACGCTTTCTACCGTTTGAGGCTTAATCTTACGCCGCGCTTACTATCCCTAAAACGACGCAATGTTCAGAAAAGCCGCTTTCGTAAGCAGCGCGTAACGTTGCGTTAGCGTTCCGTAGCTAGTAAGTTTTCCCCCAAAATCCTCGATGCAGCAGGAGATTTCTACAAGAACACCACATCCACCACGATTACCTCGCCAAACTCACGCAGGAAGAGGGCCAGTATTTTAGACTTCGATAGGTTGAGTTCTTGCTTCAGGGGGGCGGAATTGAGTTTAACGTAGAGCTTGCGGTCCTTGATGAAAAGCTTGTCGGTGCGCCGGGCCACCGGAGCCCCCATCAGGCGCTCCCACGACTGGATGAGTTGGGTTTGTTCGTAGCGGGCCGTGAGTTTGTAGGCATCCAGTAAGTCGCGCATGGCTTCGCCCACGGTGGTGCTCTCGGCCCGACGGGCGCTCTGGTTCTGATTGATTTTCTTCATGGCTCGGCTAGTAATGCTTCGGCCAAATTACGCAAGCTCCCGCAATAAAGCTAGACTGTTGGAGCGGAAAGACACCGCTATTCTGCTAACCTGCTGCCGGTCAAAACGATACCTAACAACAAATTTTTGTCCGGGCAATCTTCCCGGTTTTCCCCTGGTCAAAGAAAATACTACGGGTGCTGCTTAAGCAGTGCGGTTACTACTTCTTTATCCTCCTTCAACTGGGCGGCAAGGGCTTCCAGACTGTCTAAGGTCATATCTCCTCGGGTGCGGGCTAACAGATCAACGCGCAGCTTGTCACCGTAGATATTCTGTTCAAAATTAAAAATGTTCACCTCAATGTTGCGGCTGGTGCCCTGAATCGTAGGTCGGTGACCAATATAGAGCATCCCATCGTAGCGCTGCTCCGCGTGTTCTACGTGCACGGCGTAAATTCCGTCAGCGGGGATGAGCTTATGCGGACTATCAATGCGAAGGTTAGCCGTAGGATAGCCTAGTTGACGGCCCAACTGGTCGCCCCGCACAACCGCTCCGGCCAGGCGGTAGGGGCGACCCAGATACTCTCGGGCGGTATGCACCTGCCCCGCCTCCAGGGCGTTACGAATCTTGGTAGAACTCACCCCCACCTGATCCACATCCTGCCGGGGAATCTCCTCAACGGTGAAACCATACTCGGCAGCGTGCTCCTTCAAATACTCAAAACCGCCCTCGCGGTTGCGGCCGAAGTGGTGGTCGTAGCCAATCACCAGTTGGTGGGTACCAATCTTGTCGACGAGCACCTGCCGAACAAACGCATCGGAGCTGAGTCGCGAGAATTCTTTGGTAAAAGGAATTTGCACCAGGTGGTCAATGCCCAACGCTTCTAGCAAAGCTAGCTTCTCGTCGAAAGTGGTGAGCAGCTGGATGGCCGGATCATCGGGGTACAGCACCATCCGGGGGTGAGGCCAGTAGGTGACCACCACCGTTTCGCCTCCGGTCTCGCGCGCCAGCTCCTTGAGCCGACCTAGAATTTTCTGATGTCCCACGTGCACCCCGTCGAAAGTGCCGCTGGTGACCACCGCCGCGCGGGGCGGTTCAAACGAAGCGTCTCCCCGGTGTACCTTCATGCTTTTGCCAAGGCTATAAATTCATCCAGGGAGTAGGCATCGTCCAGCGTATATTCGCCAATGCGGGTACGGCACAAGCGCTGCAGATACGCTCCCACGCCCAGTCGTTCGCCCAGATCGCGCACCATGCTGCGCACGTATGTGCCTTTGGAGCATACAATTCGAAAAGAGATTTCGGGCAAGGATACTTCAGTGAAAGCAAACTCCTTCACCGTGACGATGCGGGGATTGATCACCACCTCCTTGCCCTGCCGGGCTAGCTTGTAGGCCCGTTGCCCGTTCACCTGCACCGCCGAGTGGGCCGGAGGAATCTGCTGAATTTCACCGGTGAGCGATTGCCGGGCCGCCGTCAGGTCGGCCTCCGTGAGGTGATCGATAGGTGCTTCGCTATCAAAGGGAGTCTCCAGATCGACCGAGGGAGTGGTTTTGCCGAGCACCAATGTGCCAACGTACTCTTTCTCCTGCGCCTGGTAGCGCTCAATCTGCTTGGTCATCTTCCCGGTGCACAAAATGAGTAGTCCGGTAGCCAGCGGATCAAGCGTGCCCGCGTGACCAATCTTCTTAATGCGACATTGGTACTTGATCTTCTTCACCACATCAAACGAGGTCCAGGTCAGGGGTTTGTCGATCAACAGCCGCTCGCCTTCGGCAAAATCCCAGGGGGGTGAGGATGTTTGTTGGGTTGTCATAGTAGTAAGACCTGTTTGACCCCCAAATAGTTTCTAGAGATAGGCCGCCAGAATGGCTACGGTGCCCACCACGAAGCAGTATATGGCGAAGTAGATTAGCTTGCCCCGCTTCACAATGGCGATCATCCATTGGCAGGCCAATAGGCCCGACACGAAAGCCGCCAGAAACCCCGCTACCAACGAACTGATGCCAATGGCGTTGGTGACGGCCGGAGCCTCAAGATAATCTTTGAGCTCGAGCAGCGAGGCCCCAATGATCGGCCCCAATACCATCAGAAACGAAAACTTAGCGGCACGGCTCTTATCCACTCCAGCCAGTAAGGCGGTGGCAATGGTCGCTCCCGAACGAGAGATACCGGGCAAAATGGCTACCGCCTGCGCCACCCCAATCAGCAAGGCCTTCGGATAAGTAACCACTCCGACCTGGTCTTTGGCGTAGTAGGTGAGGGCCAGCAGCGTGCCGGTCAGCAGCAGCATCATGCCCACGAAGAGCACCTGCCCCCCAAAGAAAGCTTCCACCTGGTCTTTGAACAGCAACCCAATAATTAGCACGGGCACCATCGATAGCAAAATTTTAGCGGCGTAGTCTTTTCCTTCGTTCCACTCCAGGCTAAAGAGCCCGGCAAAAATAGCAGCAATGTCTTTTCGGAAGACCACGATGGTGCTTAGGGCGGTGGCGCAGTGGACAATTACCGAGAACAGTAGGTTGTCCTTACTTTCCACGCCCAGCAGTACAGTGCCCAGTTCAATGTGGCCGCTGCTGCTGACTGGCAAAAATTCGGTGAGTCCCTGGATGATGCCCAGGATGAGGGCTTCAATAAGCGTCATGTGATTCTACGGTAAAGCGGCAGGCGCGCTACGGTGCACGCATAGGTTCACTGCTGCACAAAGCGTACGCGACAGCAGACTTGAAGCAAGTAAGTATTGATCAAGCTTCGTGTTTGGGCTTGCTCAGGATGGCAAAAAACTCAACGATAAAGCCAAGCATCACAATAATGGGCCCAACGGTGAGTCCGAGGGTGCCAAAACCGTAGGGTTCGCCGTCGAGCGACATCACGGTGAAGCCGAGAATCAGCAATCCGATGCCGACGAGCATGAAGATGTAATTTTTTTTACCAAAGGGTAGGGGTTCCATAGGGGTTCGGGGTTGAAGAGTTCTGGGTTTTGGGTTCTTAGTTCGGGGTTGGTAGGTTCTGGGTTAAAGGGTTTAGCCAATGGTACGAGCAATTTTTTTGAAGTTCAGAAAGTTATCTACTATCCAGAGCATCCAGCATCTTGCCCCGCATGGAATGCCAAATAAAAAACATCCGCGCGGCGGCCGCCAGTATCCAACATCTTGCCACGTAGAAAGACATCCAGCATCAATACAGCTCATCCAACGACATGCCCATGTAGCGTTTCACGGCGCGGTAAGTGCTCAGAAAGCCCAGCGCGCCTCCTAAAGTTAGCAGTCCTATCAGCAAGATACCAATCCTGAACGGATCCTGTAGTTGCTCAATGTCTTCTATCTGTTGGTTGGCGTACTGCAAAATGAGCACCAGCAATACCGAGGCGAGCACTCCGCCGAGTAATCCGTGCGCAAACGAACGGGCCAAAAACGGACGCTGAATAAAGCGGGCGGTGGCTCCTACCAACTGCATGCTGCGAATCAGGAAGCGTTGCGAGAAAAGCGCCAGCCGAATGGTGTTATTAATTAGCACCGTAACAATCAACACCAGCAGCAGGGCAAAACTCATGAGCACTAAACTGATCTTGGTCAGATTCTCGTTAATCGACTTCACCAGGTTTTCTACGTAAGCCACCTCGAACACGCCGCTGAGCCGTTCCACGTCCAGTTTAATCTTCTGTAGCGCTTCGGCAGTGTAGTACTCGGGTTTGATGCGAATCACAAAGGCATCGTGCAGGGGGTTTTCACCCAAAAACTGCCGAAAATCCTCGCCGGTTTCCTCGATAAAGTCCTCGGCTGCCTCCTCTTTAGAGATGTAGCTGATTTGCTGTTCGCCGTTTATTTCAGCAATGTATTCTTTGGTGGCCAGGGTCTTCTGAATTTTCAAACGGTCGTTCTCCGAGATGGTCTGGTTCAGAAATATCTGTACCTCCACGTTTTCGCGAATCACCCGCGACAGGGCGTTGGCGTGCAACAGCAGCAGTCCGAACAGCCCAATCACAAATAGCGCCATGGTGATACTAAACACCACGCTCACGTAAGGGTAGCTGCCCAGCTTCTTCTTCTTGCGTATTTTAACGTCTTTGACTTCGGTCATGGGGTGGGGGCGGCGCGATGAATCGTTATTGCGACGCGATGAATCGTTATTGCGACGCGATGAATCGCGTCGCTACGTTATTTTTTGGGGTTTCTTTCTGTTCTTCGTTTTCCCTTCCCGGCACTGCCGTTGCTGCCACCCTTGCGCTCCTGCTGCTTTTCCTGACTGGCCTTCATCGCTTCCTCAATGCGTGCCTGAAACTTCGATTTCTTCTTATCCTTGTTACGCAACTTGTTTTCCTGCAACTTCTTATGAATCTTTTCATCGTCCACAAACCGCCGGATAATGGCCTGCTGCCCGAAGGTGATCAGGTTGGAACAGAAGTAGTAGAAACTCAACGCGGCCGGAAACGAGTTCAGTACAAACATCAGGATCACCGGCATAAAGTACTGCACCGACTTCATGGGGCCCTGCACCGAGGTGACTTGGTTGTTCGACCAGGTGTACAGAATGGTAGACAGCGTCATCAGGATCACGAACAGACTCACGTGGTCGCCGTAAAAGGGAATCTCGAAGGGCAAGCTCAGGATTGAATCGTAGGTTGACAGATCGTCGGTCCACAGAAAGGGCTCCTGCCGCAGTTCAATAGAGTTAGGAAAGAAGTAAAACAGCGATAGCAGAATAGGCATCTGCAACAGCATGGGTACGCAGCCACTAATGGGGT
Source organism: Cyclobacteriaceae bacterium (assembly GCA_965217305.1). Classification (GTDB taxonomy): domain Bacteria; phylum Bacteroidota; class Bacteroidia; order Cytophagales; family Cyclobacteriaceae; genus Tunicatimonas. The sequence continues at coordinate 573,799 of CBDCHN010000010.1, read as the reverse complement.
TCACGCCCACTTTGCCGTAGAGTTGCATCTGCTCCTTCTGCGCTGCTTGCATGTCATCGCCGTGCCTTTCCTTGATTTCGTCAAGTTCCGGCTTCAATACCTTCATCTTAGCCATCGAAACGTACGATTTGTACGATAGCGGAAAGAGCACTGTCTTTACCAGCAGCACCACGATAACGATAATAAGCCCGTAACTACCAATGAAGCCCTCCAAGAAGTGAAAGATCGGTGAGATTACGTACTTGCCGATCCAGCCAAAGATCATCCAGCCGAAGTCAATGTTGTCCTCAAAGGAGGGGGCCACGTCTTCCATCACCCGCTGGTCGTTGGGGCCGAAGTAGTAGTCATACGCCAACGTGCCGTTGTTCAGGGGCATGGCCACGTTCATCGCCATGCGCTTCACAATGCCCGAACCCTCAACGGGGTTCATGGAGCTAAGCTCCGCCCCGCTAAACGACTGCTCGGCAATGATGGCCGAACTGAAGAAGCGCTGCTTCATCGCGATCCACTTCAGCGGCTCCGTCACCGTTTCTTCTTCGTCGCCCTCTCCGGTGAGTGACGACAAGCTTTCCAGGTCGCCGGCGGCGGTGTAGTAGTTGATCTGACTGCGCCGCCTGCTCTCTTCCGGATCTTTTTCTATCACCTGCAGATCGTCTTTCCACGCAAAGTTGAGGGTTTGCTCAGCCAGTAACTGACTGCTATTCGAGATGCTTAGTTCGTAACCAAGCTGGTAGCTATCACTCCCTAGGGTATAGGTTTGCCGAACGCGGTTGCCATCGCCCAGGGTGGCGGTGAGCTCCACCTGGCTGCTGTCCTCACTGGTCGTCGGCTCAGCCGAAAAGTACAGATCGTTTAGATTAATAACGCCCTGCGGAGTGGAGATCAGTCGGTCGATCACGCTGCTTTCGTCATTGAGAAGCACCACCGGGCCGTTCTGGTAGGCATTGTACTTCTTAAGCATCACCCGGTTGAGGCTGCCGCCGCGACTGCTCAGGGTGATCACCACGTTATCGTTTTCCAGGGTAATCTCTTCGGCTTCGCCGGTCATCGCCGAGCCAAAAGCTCCGTACTGCTGCCGGTTCAGCGCTTGTTGCGCCGAATCAGGAAGTTGCGATGGGATAACTGTCTGGTCGGGGGTGAGGTCAGCTTGGCGGGCGGGGGCTTCACTCGCTTCCGGGGCACCTTCCTCCAGTCCGGGAACGGGCGAGGGGGCAAAATACTGGAAATAAACGATCAGCAGTAGCGCCGAAAGCAATAGCCCAATGGCTTGATTCTTATCCATGCCGCAAAATTAGGCAAAAATTCTGCGATTGCTACGCTCTCAATCAGTTTTATCTCGCATCATGGCTTCCAAAATGGCACCCGTAGACTACGCCGTACTTCAGCAGAACCAGCGGTACTTAGCCAGGTATCCGCGCCCTTCCGGGAGCGCATCAGCTACCCTAGGCGGGTGATTTTTCGGCCGCCGCCACTTCCACTCCGGCTTCGTTCTTGTGCCCCTGGTGTCGCATTGCGGCTGCCACAAAGTCGATGAACAGCGGATGTGGCTCTTGCACCGTGCTCTTGAGCTCCGGGTGAAACTGCGTGCCCAGAAACCAGGGGTGGCCCCGCAGTTCCATAATCTCAACCAGGTGACTGCCGGGATTGATGCCGGTGGCCACCAGACCGGCCTGTTCAAACTGCTTGAGGTACTGACTGTTGAACTCGTAGCGGTGGCGGTGCCGCTCGTCGATGCGTTGGGTGCCGTAGGCTTGGTGGGCCAACGAACCTTTCTTCAGTTCGCAAGCGTAGGCGCCCAGGCGCATGGTGCCGCCCTTGGTCACCACGTCCTTTTGCTCCTCCATCAGGGCAATTACCGGATCGGTGGCCTGCTCGTCGAACTCGCTGGAGTTGGCCCCGCCGAGGTGCAGCGCGTTCTGGGCGAACTCCACCACGGCGCACTGCATCCCCAGGCAGATGCCCAGGAAGGGCACCTCGTTTTCACGCGCGTAGCGCACGGTGGCCAGCTTGCCCGGAATACCCCGCTCGCCAAAACCGGGAGCCACCAAAACGCCGTCCAACTCGCGCAGCATCTCCTCTACGTTCTCCGCGTTCAGGCTTTCGGACGAAATCCAGCGCACCTGCACCTTGCATTCGTTCATTGCCCCGGCGTGCACAAAGGCTTCGGCAATCGACTTGTAGGCGTCGGGCAGCTCCACGTACTTGCCCACCACGCCAATGCGCACTTCGCTCACCGGGTTTTTGAGTCGACCCAGAAAGTCCTTCCACTGCGCCAGGTCGGGTTCTATGTCGGTGGGCAGGCCCAGTTTGGTTAGCACCCGTTCATCGAGTTTCTCCCGGCGCATGTAGAGCGGCACGTCGTAGATCGAATCGGCGTCGATGGCCTCAATGACCGAGTCCATGCTCACGTTGCAGAACAGGGCAATCTTGCGGCGGATGTCGTCGGGAAGCTGCTTCTCGGTGCGGCACACCAGGATGTCGGGCTGCACGCCGGCTTCCGACAGGCGGGCCACCGAGTGCTGGGTGGGTTTGGTCTTGAGCTCCTGGGCTTTTTGCAAGTACGGCACCAGCGTGAGGTGAATTACCACGTAGTTGCCTGGCCCCAGCTCCCAGCGGGCCTGCCGCACGGCCTCCACAAAGGGCAGCGACTCGATATCGCCCACGCAGCCGCCGATTTCGGTGATCACCACGTCGTAGTCGCCGGTGTTGCCCAGCCGGAAGAAGTTGGCCTGAATCTCGTCGGTGATGTGGGGGATCACCTGCACGGTCTTGCCCAGGAAGTCGCCCCGGCGCTCCTTGGTGATCACGTTGTGGTAAATGCGGCCGGTGGTCACGTTGTTGTCCTGCGCGGTGCGCACGTTGAGGAACCGCTCGTAGTGGCCCAGGTCCAGGTCGGTTTCGGCTCCGTCGTCGGTCACGTAGCACTCCCCGTGTTCGTAGGGGTTCATGGTGCCGGGGTCGATGTTGATGTAGGGATCGAACTTTTGGATGGTGACGCGCAGTCCGCGCGCCTGCAGAAGTTTGCCAAGCGATGCGGAGATAATGCCTTTGCCGAGGGAGGACGTCACCCCACCGGTTACAAAAATGTACTTTACGGAACCCATAAGAATGCTGCTTATGGGATTCAAAGTTAGGGCTTTATTTTGGAATCGGTAGGGTTGGAAAAGATTAAGTGCGATTATTTTTTGTAACCGAATCCATTGGTTTGCCTTGCGTCTCAATCCTGCTTTAGCGCTTGGAGTAGGCCGGGCAACCCCACCACCCGAGTCGTAGGATACCCTACAACGCATACCGCGACATTAATTTGTGCTGAAATTATTTGCCAACCCATTTGTTGACGAACAGGAACCTAGTTTTGCGGTCCTGACCTTACCCGGCCAAAAAAATTTGCTGCTCAACACGCACCCAACGCCAGCGAGATTTAGCGTAAAATGCAATCGTCCGCATATAATTAGGGTACCCAGGTGCATTGAATAGCGAGCCAAGCACCGGGAGTAGGGAATAATGAAAATCGCATCCCAATCACTTCATCATTCAGTGCCGCCGGGGTTCCGGTTCCTTATTCGTTACTCGACATTTTCTACTTAACGACTCTCGGCCTTCTTTTCTTCTTTTTGCTTCTTCACTTCTCCGTTGAGTAACGAAGCGGCTTCCTTGTCCACAAACCAGTGCTCTTCGCCGTCCTCGGGTTGGATGAGCTGCGCCGGATACTCGCTGGGCTGGTATTTACCCTTGAGCACCTCGCGCAGCGCTTCGGCTTTCTTCTTGCCGTAGGCCAAAAACGCCACGCAACCGGCTTGATTGATCAACTGGGGGGTCAGGGTGATGCGATGGGTGTTGAGCTTTTCCACGAACACATCCTTCACCCACGACATTTTCTTGGTGGAGATGGTCGTGTGGGGAAACAACGAGGCGGTGTGGCCGTCGTCGCCCATGCCCAGCAAGATTAAATCAAAACGGGGAAGCTGCTGGTGGAAGAACTCCTGCAAGGTTTCCTCGTACTGCTGCGCGGCCACGTCGGGCCGAAACTGACCCTGAATGGGGTGGATCTGCTCGGGCGGAATGGGTAGGTCGTTGAGCATCTCGGCGTACGTCATGCCCGCATTGCTGTCTTCGTGATCCAAGGCCACCGGGCGTTCATCTCCCCAGAACACGTGCACCTTGTCCCAGGGCAGCGAATCGCGGAAGGGGTCTTGGGTGAGCAGGTTATACAACTTCTTAGGAGAAGAGCCCCCGGTAAGGGCCACTACGAAGCGCCCGCGGGCGTTCACCGTTTCGCGGCAACGCTTGGCGAACAGCTCGGCCGCGCTGTAGCTTAGATCATCCACGCTTTGGAACACGTGCAGGTTCACCGCTCCGCCCTTGCGGCGTCCGCTGGTGGCATTAATCAACGTACTCTGGGCGTTGCGCGCCGGGGGATTGATCCAGCGGTGGTCTTGCTGCGCTAGCATACGGTCGGCGGATTTGGGACCCCAACTGCCCGCTTCGTAGCTGGGATAATCTTCAATGGGAGTGTTTTCCCAGGCATCCAGAATGGGCATAATCACTTCCCAGGCGGCTTCCACCTGATCACCGCGCATAAACAGCGAGGCATCGCCCTCGATCACGTCGAGCAGCAGCGTCTCGTAGGCCTCGGGCGACTGTGTATCGTAGGCTTCTTCGTAGTCGAAAATCATGTCCACCGGATTGATGATCTGGCTCACGCCCGGACGCTTGGCCTGGAACCGGATTTTGATGCCCGAATCGGGTTGGATGTTCATCACGATGCGGTTGGGCTCCTGCCGCTTGCGCCCGTCGATCGAGAAGGCCCGGTGCGGCACCGGCTTCAGCTGGATGGTGATCACCGAGGTTTTGTCGGCCATGCTCTTGCCCGTGCGAATGTAGAAGGGCACGTCCTGCCAGCGCCAGTTGTCTACGAAGAACTTCACGGCCGCGTAAGTTTCGGTGTTGGAGTCTTCGGCTACCCCTTCTTCTTCGCGGTAGCCGGGCACTTCCTTGCCCTTCACCCAGCCCGCGCCGTACTGACCGCGCACCGCATGGTGCTTGATCTCGGCGGGCTTGTAGCGGCGCATGGCCTTAAGCACATCTACTTTTTTGTTTCGTATCTCGGTGGCTTCCAGCGAGATAGGAGGTTCCATCGCCACCATCGCCAAAAGCTGTAGCACGTGGTTCTGCACCATGTCGCGCAGCGCTCCGGAGCCCTCGTAGTAGCCGCCGCGGCCTTCAACGCCCACGGTTTCCGATACGGTGATCTGCACGTGGTCGATGTAGTTGCGGTTCCACAACGGCTCGAACAGGGTGTTGGCAAAGCGGAAGGTGAGAATGTTCTGCACCGCCTCTTTGCCCAGATAGTGATCGATGCGAAATATCTGATCTTCGGTGAAGATTTTGCTCAGCAAGCGGTTGAGTCCGCGGGCGGTGATCAGGTCGTGCCCGAAGGGTTTCTCTACCACGATGCGGGAACGTTGCGTATTCTCACAGGCCTGCACCCGGCCCAGATTAACCGCCACTTCCTCAAACAGAGAAGGGGAAACCGACAGGTAAAAGATTCGATTGCTGTCTTCTTTCCAGCTTTCTTCCTTTTCCTTGATATCGTCCAAGATTTCACGGTACGATGATTCCTCCTTCACGTTGGCCACTTTGTAGGACAAGTGCTGCGAAAAGGTTTTCCACTGCTCTTCGTCCACGGGCCGACGCGAAAACTCATCGAGTGACTCTTTGAGGTAGCTACCGTACTCTTCATGCGTGTACTCGGTGCGTCCCAGGCCCATAATGAAGAACTTCTCGGGCAGGTAGCGGTCAATGTACAGGTTGTACAGTGCGGGAATGAGCTTGCGTTTGTTGAGATCGCCGCTTCCGCCGAAGATAACAATAGAGGTGGGGGCTAGGCTTTTATCTTGACTCATAGAGGTGGATGCTTAGTTTAGTTAGCGCCTTTTTTTACGTCCGGTTCTTCGCTACGCTTGTCTTGCACTTCGGGGTCGTCTTCCCACTCGGTGTGGAAAATACCTTCCTGGTCAATGCGCTCGTAGGTGTGCGCTCCGAAGTAGTCGCGCTGCGCCTGGGTGAGGTTGGAGGGCAGGCGCGCGGTGCGGTAGGCATCGAAGTAGGTGAGGGCCGAAGCCAGGGCGGGCACCGGAATGCCCTGTTCCACGCCTAGCCGCACCACCTGCCGGGCGTCGGTGTGGCGCTCCTTCATCAGCTTGGCAATGCCCGGAGCTAGAATAAGGTTAGAAAGATCAGGTTGCTCGCGGTAAGCCTGCATGATGTCTTCCAGAAAGCTGGCGCGGATGATGCAGCCGCCCCGCCAAATGCGGGCCACGTCCTCCAGATTGATGCCGTAGTCGAATTCTTCGGAAGCGGCTTGCAGCAGCGCCAGTCCCTGGGCGTAGGCCGTGACAAAGGCGAAGTAGAGCGCGTGCATTAACTGCTCTTCGTTGTTGAGGCGGTGTTCTTCCACCTCCAGGTCTTCCAAATCCAAGTCTTCGGCCGCGGCCACGCGTTGGTCTTTCAGGGCCGACAAAAAACGCATGGTCACCGACACGTCGATGGTGGGGATCGGCACGCCCAAGTCCATCGCCACCTGCGAAGTCCATTTGCCGGTGCCCTTCTGCTTGGCCTTGTCCAGAATATGGTCTACCAGCAGTCCGTCGCCGGTTTCAGCGTCTTCTTTCGTGAAGATATGAGCGGTGATCTCAATGAGGAACGATTGCAGTTCGCCCTCGTTCCATTTGGCAAACAGGCGCTGCACGTCTTGGTTGGTCAGGCGCATGCCGCGCTTCAGGTAGTCATACACCTCGGCGGTGAGTTGCATGATGGCGTACTCGATACCGTTGTGCACCATCTTCACGAAGTGACCGGCCGACTTCTTGCCCAGGTAGGCTACGCACGGCTCACCGTTCACCTTCGCGGCGGCGGCTTCCAGCATCGGACGCACAATTTCGTAAGCTTCCTTGTTGCCGCCGGGCATCAGGCTCGGGCCGTGGCGCGCCCCCTCTTCCCCGCCTGATACGCCAACGCCCAGAAAGTGAATCTTCTTGGCTTCCAGCGCTTCCATACGCCGGTTGGTGTCGGTGAAGTGCGAGTTGCCGCCGTCGATGATCACGTCGCCGGGATCGAGGTGTTCGCTCAGCTCCTGAATCACGGCGTCCACAATGGGACCGGCGGGCACCAGCAGCATAATTTTGCGGGGCGAGGCCAGCCGCTCCAGAAACTTCTCTACGGTGGTCACGCCGTCCACGCGCCCTTCGCTGGCATCGTTAAGCGACTGCGATTTATCGGGGTCCTTGTCGTAGCCCACCACCGTGAAGCCACTGTCGGCCACGTTGAGCAGAAAGTTGCTGCCCATCACGCCCAGGCCAATCATTCCAAATTCACATTGTTGGTGTTCCATAGTTAAGGTTGGTTAGGTGTCTTTTATCTAAGTATCATACAGTAATAACCACATTTCCTTTCTTGTGCCCTTTGTCAACGTACCTATGTGCCTCCACTATCTGTTCTATAGGATAACGTTTGTCTATGACTGCTCTTAACTTCCCCGCTTCGCAGAGTTCTTTGAGAAAAATCAGGTCTTTAACCTTTAGCTTCACGTTGCTTGACAAAGCAAGCACGTTGAGGTAGGTCCCTGATTTGGTCAAAGATTTCTTACATTTTGCGTGGGCAATCTTGCCTACCGCATCAAAAATAAGGTCATAAGTGTCACCGCTTTGAGTGAAATCCTCCTGGGTGTAGTCAACAACCTTGTCGGCTCCCAACGATTTCACCATTGCTAAGTTCGACGTACTGCACACTCCGGTGACTTCTGCTCCAAAGTGCTTGGCAAGTTGTACTGCAAAAGTGCCCACACTACCGGAAGCTCCGTAAATTAATACTTTTTGTCCTTTCTTAATATTTGCTTTTCTGAGGTTGAGCAAGGCAGTCAATCCTCCGCTAGGAACCGGGGCAGCCTCCTCATAGGTCATATTGGTTGGTTTTATGGCAAGAATCCCATCTTCAGGCATACAACAGTACTGAGCGTAGGCGCCAAAGTCAAATTCGGTGGATCCAAAAACGGAATCACCTTTCTTGAACAATTTAACATCTTTGCCCGCTGCTTCAATCTCTCCGGCCAGTTCCATCCCGAGCACTTCTTTTCTTGGTCGTTTAAATCCTAACATAACTCGCATCATAGGCTTGAAGAAGAAATCTTTGACAGGTCCTAAACCCGGCTCCAAGCGTCGGACTTTGGTGTCTCCGATGTGTACGGTGGTAGCGTGTACTTTTATTAGCACTTCATTTTCTTTAGGTGAAGGTTTTTCTACCTCTCTAAACTGAAGAACCTCGGGTGGCCCGTATCGGGTGCAAACTACGGTTTTCATACTGGTTCGTATACCGGCCAATGCAACAACCAACCACTTATCATTGACGCTTATCTAGTTCTTTCACCTTATTTAATCTTCTAACGTGCCGTTCTTCCCCACTAAATTGCGCCCCCAAAAAAGCTTTGGTCATTTCTTTGATCAGTTCTTCGCCAAACACGCGGGCCCCGAAGCAGATGATGTTCATGTCGTCGTGTTCCACTCCCTGCCGGGCCGAGTAGGTATCGCAGATGAGCGCGGCCCGCACTCCGGGCACCTTGTTGGCCGCAATGGATGCTCCCACACCGCTACCGCAGATGGCAATCCCCCGTTCCACTTCACCGCTGGCCACCGCGTGCGCAATTTTAGCGGCAAAGTCGGGGTAATCATCCTGTGCGTCGTAGCTATCCGCTCCGTAATCGGTCAGGTCAATACCGTCCATCTGTTGCAAAAACGTAACGAGCTTCTGCTTGGCTTCAAATCCACCGTGGTCGGCGGCAATTCCTAGTGTCATGTTTGTTATTTTCTGAGTGGCAAGGTTCGGGGTTTGGGGTTCTGAGTTCTGGGTTCTTGGTTCTTGGTTTGGGGTTCTGGGTTCTTTGTCTTTAATAACCTAGAACCTAGAACCTTTAAACCTAGAACCCTTAGACCTAGAACCCTTAAACCTAGAACCATCTACGCTGATACCGATTCCATCAACTGCTTGGCGTACTTCACCACGTTTTCGGTGTTGAAGCCAAATTCCTGCATCAAATCCTTGCCGGGGGCTGATTCGCCGTAGCGGTCGATGCCAATGGCCATTCCCTCGTCGGTGGTGTATTTCTCCCAGCCAAGCGTAGCGCCCGCTTCAATGGAAATGCGCTTCTTGACGTTGGGCGGGAATACCGTTTCGCGGTAGGACTTGTCCTGCTTCTCAAACAGCTCCCACGAAGGCATGCTCACCACGCGGACGGGGATGCCTTCCTTTTCTAGCTTTTCCTGCGCTTCCAGTGCTACCCACACCTCCGAACCGGTACCAATGAGAATCAACTGCGGCGTTTCTTCCGAATCTTTCAGGATATACGCTCCCTTCTCCAGATTGTCGGGTCCCATGTCGCTCTGATAGCTGATCACGGGCAGGTTCTGCCGTGACAGCACGATCAGCACCGGGCCGTCTTTATGCTCGATGGCCACGCGCCAGGCGTGCGAAGTTTCGTTGGCGTCGGCCGGACGGATCACCGTCACGTTGGGCATGGCCCGCAGCGACATCAACTGCTCCACCGACTGGTGGGTGGTGCCGTCTTCGCCCAACCCAACGCTGTCGTGGGTATAGACGAAGATGGAGCGCAGCTTCATGATGGCCGCCAGGCGGATGGGCGGACGCATGTAGTCGGTGAAGATAAAGAACGTGGAACCGTAGGCGATCAGCCCTTCGGTGAGGGCGATGCCGTTGGTGATGGCTCCCATCACGTGCTCGCGGATGCCGAAGTGAATGTTACGCCCGCCGTAGTTGCCCGGCTCGAAGCTACCCGAGTCTTCCACCTCAGTTTTGGTAGATTCCACCAAGTCGGCCGCGCCGCCTACCAGCAGAGGCAGGTTCGGGGCAATGGCATTCATGGCCTTCTTGCCCGCGTTGCGAGTGGCCACCGGACCGTCTTCCGGGTCGTAGGTAGGCAGCTTGTCGCTCCAGCCAGTAGGCAGCTTCTCTTCGGTGAAGTCCAGGTACTCCTGCGCCAGTTTGCCGTGCTGCTCTTTGTACTTGTCAAACAGTTGTTGCCATTCCTGGTGCTTCTTCTTGCCCTGCTCCACGTACTCGTTGTAAAAATCATAGACCCCGTCGGGCACGAAGAACTTCTTGTCAGGGTCCAAGCCCAAGTTCTTCTTAGTGAGGGTCACTTCCTCTTCACCCAGTGGCGCGCCGTGCACTCCCGGCGTGTTGGCCTTGTTCGGACTGCCGTAGCCAATAATGGTCTTGATGCGGATAAACGAGGGCCGCTCCGTTTCTGCCTTGGCGTTCTCGATGGCCTTGGTGAGTGCATCCAGATCGTTCACGTCTTCCACAAACTGCACGTGCCAGCCCTGCGCCTCAAAGCGGGCGTCCACGTTCTCGGTGAAGGTGATGTCGGTATCGCCGTCGATCGAAATGTTGTTGTCGTCGTACAAGTAGATCAGGTTGCCCAGTTTCAGGTGACCGGCAATAGAACCCGCCTCGTAGGAAATACCCTCCATCAGGTCGCCGTCGCTGCAAATTGCGTAGATGTGATAGTTAAATAGCTCAAACTCAGGCTTGTTGTAGCGCGCCGCCAGCATCTTTTGCCCGATGGCAAAGCCCACCGCGTTGCCCACGCCCTGCCCAAGTGGACCAGTGGTGACATCGATGCCGGGGGTCAGACCATATTCGGGGTGCCCCGGGGTGATGCTGTGCAACTGCCGAAACTGCTTCAGGTCGTCCATAGAGAGTTCGTAGCCCGTTAGGTGCAGAATGCTGTACTGCAGCACGCAGGCGTGACCGGCCGACAAGATGAAGCGGTCGCGGTTGGGCCAGCGGGGGTCGGCCGGGTCGTAGTTCATCACGCGCGACCACAGCACGTGGGCCAGCGGGGCCAGGCTCATGGCCGTGCCCGGGTGACCGGCATTCGCTTTCTGCACCATATCCATCGACAGCGTGCGGATGGCGTTGACGCAACTGGTTTCTAGTTCTTGATTCATGTGGTTGGTTGTTAAAGAAATTTGCTAAAAGTAGCGGTTCGTAAAATCATACTACCAAAAAGTAGCGTGTGGCAACCTTAGGCTGCCCCCTTGCTTTCTCTCACGGGAAGCTGTGCCTCCTCGTTGCAATAAAAGCAATCTATCCGAGAATTTGTTTATTTTTCGGCAGCCAAACGCGCCGGAGGCAGGAAACCCGCACCAACCTTTGGCAAAACAGTATTTCCAACCACAACCAACCGTACCTACATGCCTAAGAAACTACTCGTTTCAGTCTTTCTTCTTTTGCCATACGCTGCTTTCGTACACGGTCAGCCGTTGCAACCCGGCTTCGATAAGCAAGAATACATCGACCTGATGAAGGTTTCGGCGCAGTTTGGGGATTCTGCTTATCAAGCCACCCTGCCGGTGCCGCCTCAGTATACCCTGGCCTACCGTTCGGCCGAGATAGGATTGGGCAATCGCTGGGAGCTGTGGACGCGGCCCGACCGAGTGGCCGTCGTCAGCGTGCGGGGCACCACCGAACGGAGCGAGAGTTGGTTGGGCAACCTTTACGCCGCGATGGTTCCGGCCCAGGGCACGCTCACGCTGAGCGATGACTTCACCTTTCCCTACCGGTTGGCTACGCACCCCCGCGCGGCGGTGCACGTGGGCTGGCTGGTGAGCACCGCTTTTCTGGCCCGCGACATCCTGCCCAAGATGGACTCGTGCTACCGGGCGGGCACCCGCCATGTGATCATCTTGGGGCACAGCCAGGGCGGAGCCATCGCCTACCTGCTGACTGCCCATCTGTACTCTCTGCAACAACAAGGCGAACTGCCCGCCGATTTGCGGTTGAAGACCTACTGTAGTGCGGCGCCCAAGCCCGGCAATCTGTACTTTGCCTACGCCTACGAAGCCATGACGCAAAACGGCTGGGCCTACAACGTGGTCAACTCGGCCGACTGGGTGCCGGAAGTGCCCGTGACGGTGCAAACCCTGGATGATTTCAACCGACCCAATCCGTTCGTTAATGCTCGGCAGACGATCAGGAAGCAAAAGTTCAGGGCCCGGATTGCGCTCAACTATGCCTACAACAAGCTGTATAAACCCACCCAGAAAGCCCAGGAGAACTACCAGAAAATCCTGGGCGAGTTCACCTCCAAGCAAGTGAAAGCCCTGCTGCCGGGATTTGTGCCGCCTACCTATTACGAAAGCAACGACTACGTACGCACCGGAACCACCATTACCCTGCTGGCCGACGAAGACTACTACGCCTGGAACCCGCAGGACTCCGCTTTTCTTTGGGCCCACCATTTTCACTCGCCCTACATTTATCTGGCTGAAAAACTTGATTATCCATCCACCACCAACATGGCCGACAAAGACCTTTTGGGCACCGCTTGGGAGCTGGAGTATTTATCCGGCCCGCGCATCGCTTTTCAGGGACTGTTTCCTGACAAAAAGCCGCAGATCACCTTTAACCCCACCGCGCAAAAGATAGCAGGCAACAGCGGTTGCAACGGTTACTCAGCCGACTACACCCTCAACGGCGACAAGCTCTCGGTAGGCGAACCGGGCCCCACCACCATGATGTACTGCGGAGAGGGCGAAAAGTTCTTTCTGAATACCATCCAAAAGGTGAATCGCTACTTCATTGATGAAGACGGCAAGCTGAACCTGGCCATCAATGAAGTGCCCATGATGCGCTTTAAAAGAGTCACTCAATGATGGGAAAAATCATCCGCTACGCATCTTGCTTGTTGCTGCTAACGGGGGCTTATTGCTTATCGTCCGGCAGCCACGCTCAAACGATTATTAATGATCCTCAAACACTATCCACCCGAAGTCTTTCCGAACGTTGGGAGCTCGACTCGGCTACCCGGCGGGGAGTGCTGCGCCTGACGTACTACAAACCGTTTTACGTGACGGCGGGCCGTTGGTCCAGCAATCCCAATATCCAGCCGACCAGCCTGAACCCCAACTACTCGGTTCCCGATCCGGTAGACTACAACCGGTACGAAGCTAAATTTCAGTTGAGCTTCAAGACCAAGCTGCTGCAAACCATCTTCTGGGGCTACGGTGACCTGTGGATGGGTTACACCCAGAGAGCCCACTGGCAGATCTACAACACCAACGTTTCCCGCCCGTTTCGGGAACTCAACTACGAACCGGAGCTCATTCTCAACTTCCCGATCAACATCAAGATCGCCGGTTTCCGGGCCCGTACGCTCGGAGTGGCCTTCAATCACCAGTCCAACGGCCGGTCGTTGCCCCGCTCGCGCAGTTGGAACCGCATCATGTTCCACCTGGGCCTGGAACGGCCGCACTGGATGATCGTGATTCGCCCCTGGATCCGGCTTCCCGACGAAGACGACGAGAACCCGTTGATTACCGACTACATCGGCCGGGGCGAACTGACCCTAGCTTATGGTGCCGGGCGACACCAGTTATACCTGGTGGCCACCCATCCGCTACGCACCAGTTTGCTCAGTCGGGGCAGCGCCCAACTTAACTGGGTGTTTCCGATCAAAGGGCAGGTCCGGATTCAACTGCAAGGCTCCACGGGCTACGGCGAAACCTTGATTGACTATAATCACCGCCAGACTACCCTGGGAGTAGGCGTCTCATTCATTGATTGGTAAATCGGCTTTTTATGAAAATATACTTACTGCCCTTTATATCAGCGAGTTGGTTACTCAGTTGCCAGCCGCCCCCGGCCACCACCGAGCGAACCCCTCCGGTAGATACCTTACAAATGAAGACTAATCAAGAGACAACGGACGTTGCCGATACGAGCGCGTACTTTCAGGCGTCGGGCACCGAGCCCTTCTGGAATATCCGCTTGTCCGATACCCAAATCCAATTCACTTCGCTGGTAGCGGGTTTTGAGCAGTTTACTACCCCGCACGTTGAACCCGTTCGGGCGATGGACGCCAACGTGAAAAGATACCAGGCCGATACCGAATCGGGCCGGTTGATGGTGGAAATCAGGCAACAGCCGTGCACCAATGCCATGTCGGGCAAGAACTTTCCCTATCAAGTGAGCGTGAGCATCCAACGGGGCACAGATCAGGAACCTACGACCTTTGAGGGATGCGGTGCCTACATTCCCGACTACCGCCTGCACGACCTGTGGGTGCTGAACTCACTGGAAGGCGCTCCAGCCAGTGCGTTACCCTTTGAGAAAGAACGACCGATGATGGAGATCAACACCCGGGAGGCTACCTTCATGGGCTTTGCCGGATGCAACCGGATGCGCGGTACGCTCTTCGCGGAGCGCGACCTGCTGCGCTTCACGGACATTATCACCACCCGGATGGCCTGTCCTCCTGGCAATGCCGAAGCAAAGTTCCTCACCGCCCTACGTTCGGCTACCACCTTCCGCATTGGCAACAACCGCTTGTTCTTGTCCAACCCAAATGGCGAACGACTCGTGTTCAAAAAGATAGATTAACTAAACCCCTACCCCCCCAAGCGATGAAACTAACGTATGTTACTATTGCCCTCTTCCTGCTAACCACTGCCTGTCAGCCCAGTGCTACCACCCAAGAAACAACCGCCTCGTCGGTGGCGGGCTGTTATGCGTTTGAGCAGAACAACAGCCGGGTGACGGCGCAACTGGAAGCGGCAGAAGATTCGGTGAAAGGCCGATTGCGCTACGACTTCTACGAGAAAGACGACAACGAAGGCGAATTTGCCGGAACGATGCGTGGCGATACTCTGCTGGGAGTCTATACCTTTTATTCGGAAGGGCAACCAAGTAAGCGCGAAGTAGCCTTTCTGCGACAAGGCGACCGTTTGGTGGAAGGCTACGGCAACTCCCAGTTCAAGAACGGCGTGCAGCGCTTCGACGCCCCGAACCAACTCACCTTTGGACAGGGAGTGGTGCTTACCAAAACCGAGTGCAACGAGGATGCCATGGGTTGCCTCATTGACCTGGGGTTCCGCTGGTCCGCCATTCGTGATACCTGTGTCGTTCCCGCGCAGTCCGGCACCCCCTTGCGGGCGCTGGCCTCGGCTGAGCAAGCGCAACCGGCCGCCTTCCTGCTGTTTTCTAGCGACCAGCAACAAGCCGAAGTGTTCTTGCCCGACGAGCCTGATGCGCTCACCCTAAAAAGAACTGGCGAGGAAGGAGCGCACGCTTGGGTGCAAGGCGACTACCGGCTCTTTCCCTGGAAAGGTTACGTGTTGCAATATCAAGGCACCGCGGTGTACGCCGGTGGCTGATTTGCCCTGACTGGTACGCCTGTCTGCGAACAATGGGTGCTTCGGAAGTGGAAGGGCGTACAAATATTTAACTGATTGATTCTATGCTCACCGTCCCCGACCGCCTGCTCGATGAGGCATTTGTTACCCTGTTCTACCGGGGTCCTCAAGTTACGTTGTTGCAAAAGCGGCTTTCTCACTCACTTTCAGAGCGATCCAGCTACCTGGCCCAGCACGTGATCACGATGGTGACGGCCGGGGAGCAGCGCATTCGAGCCTACGATGGCGAGACGATGACCGTACATGCCGGGCAGATGGGAGCCATTCGTCGCGGACTCTACACCATCACCGACTTGACCAGTGACGGGGACGGCTTTACCGCGTACCTGCTGTTCTTTGACGACCAGCAACTGAGCCAGGCGTTTCCGGCAACGTTAGCTTCTTCAACTGCTTCGATTCCTTTGTATCGGTTCAACACTCCGAACTACTTGCCTACTTTCTGGCAATCGGTAGCCGCCTTGCGGACCACCCTTCCTGATCATCCGGAACTGGCCACGATCAAAACCAATGAGTTTTTTGCGACGCTGATGGCCAGTGAAGTCGGCCCGGCACTGGTCGAGCAACTGGCGACCTGGACCGCCCCAACCCCGCGCAACATCCGGCAGTTTATGGAAGCAAACTTCGACAAACCCCTCACCGTTGAAGATTATGCTTATCTGACCGGCCGTAGCGAGTCTACTTTCCGACGCGACTTCAAAGCCCGTTTTGGCACCACGCCCCGGCGGTGGATCATCCGGCAACGCCTGGAAAAAGCCCACCAGTTGCTATCAACCACCAATTGGGACGTGACGCAGGTGGCACTGGAAGTTGGCTACGACAACGTGTCGCACTTCATCAGCGCCTTTAAGAAACACTACCAACGCACTCCCGGACAAAAATCGCAACAAAGCGAAACTTTTGACCGAAAAGCGGCATCCTGACCGATTAGCGGCAAAACACCGCCGATGGGACTAGTAAGTTTGCTCTTGTACATCTTACTAAACCCCCTAATTCAATGTCCACATTACTAAGAATCGACGCCAGTGCGCGTCACAACGAATCCGTCTCCCGGGCCCTGGCTGACCAAGTGCAAAGCCATTGGAAGAAAGCTAATCCAAACGGACAGGTTGTTACCCGAGATTTAGCCAACCAACCGGTGGCGCACATCACCGAAACCATCATCCGGGGCTTCTACGCGCCGGTGCTGGATGCTGAGCTTGCCGCCGCCGTACAACTCTCAGACGAACTCATTGAAGAGCTGCTGGCAGCGGACGAAGTTCTGATCAGCACGCCGATGTACAACTTCAGTGTTCCCTCGGCCCTGAAAGCCTACATTGATCAGATTGTCAGAATCAACCGAACCTTTGCCGTGGTGGAAGGTCAGTTGCAGGGGCTGGTTTCTGATAAACGCGTATACGTTGTTCTGGCAGAAGGCGCGGCGTACCAGGAGTCGCCCATGACGGATTACGATTTTCTCAGGCCGTACCTCGACCGCTTATTCCGTTTCTTGGGCATGCAGCAACTAGAATTCTTAACGATAGAAGCCACCACGACGGACGAGAAAGCCATGCTTGCTTCGCGAGACATTGCAACCGCCCGCATTAACGAATTATTCACTTCTCAAGCTACAGTATCATGAACGTAACATTTATTGGACTCGGCATTATGGGTTCCCGCATGGCCCGGAACCTGCTCAACAACAACGTGAAGCTCACCGTATACAACCGCTCGGACGAGCCCGCGCGAATTCTCGAGCAACAGGGAGCATTGCGGGCGTCATCCGCCTCGGAAGCGGTGCGCGGGGCGGATGTGGTCTTCACCATGCTCTCTTCTCCCGAAGCGGTCGCGGCCGTGATGACCGGTACGCAGGGGGCGCTGGCCGATATGCCGAAGAACGCCCTGTGGGTAGACTGCTCAACCGTCAACCCCTCGTTTTCCCGAATGATGCGGGAAGCAGCGGCGCAACAACGTACTCGGTTCATAGATGCGCCCGTCGCTGGTACCAAACCCCAGGCCGAACAGGCCGAACTGGTCTTCTTCACCGGCGGCACGGCTTCCGATTTGGCCGAAGCAGAACCGCTACTGAATATCATGGGACAGAAAGTGATGCACCTCGGTGAAGTCGGAATGGGTACTTCCTTTAAGATGCTGGTCAACGCGCTGCTGGCGCAATCGATGGTACTCTTTTCCGAAACGCTGTTGCTGGGCGAGAAAATGGGCCTGGACAGAAACTTTCTGCTGGATACCCTGCCCAACCTGGCGGTGTCGGCTCCCTTCACCAAGGCCAAAGCTGAGATGATTCGTAACAACGACTACGAAGTGCAGTTTCCGCTAGCGCTGATGTACAAAGACCTGCATCTGGCGGCGCTCACCGCCTACGAGCATCAGCAGCCGCTGTACCTGGCCAACCTGGCGAAAGAACTCTACGGTCGGGCCGTGCAAAACGGCATGGGTCGGCAGGATTTTGCTGCCGTGCACCAGGAGCTGATGAAGTAACTCGGTCAACAAGCGGGGTTGATGCGGAACGAATACGCCATAAGATGCTACCCTATCAACTCCGCTTTCAAACCAACCATCCCCCCCACAGTTTGTAACCCCGAACAACCTAGAATGTCGAACCCCGAACCAAGAATCTTTGAACCCCGAACCTCTCGAGCAAGCACTATCTCACCACCGCTCCACCTTCCACCCCGTCATCAAGTCGCTAAGCGCTGACAACTTAGTACAACTAAACCTCACCGCCCGCAACGCCTCGCTGGCAACGGTTGACCTCACCGACACCGCCGCCTTCGACCGTTGGGTGCAGCAGCAGCGGCAGGGGAAGATAGGCATCGGAGGCTACCTGGAAGACCGCGTGGTGTACCGCCGCAGCGAACACTACGCCGGAGCGGAACCCCGCAGCCTGCACCTGGGCCTGGACTTGTGGACGGAAGCGGGCACGCCCATATATGCCCCCCTGCCAGGCACCGTGCACAGCGTGGCCGACAACCAGGGCTTCGGCAACTACGGCCCCACGGTGATTCTAAAGCACCACTTAGCCGAGCATACCTTCTACACCCTCTACGGACACCTAAGCCGTGCCTCACTGCGGCATTGGCGGGCCGGGCAATCCGTGGCGGCGGGTGCGGTCGTGGGCCATGTCGGACCCTACCCCGAAAATGGCGACTGGCCTCCCCATCTGCACCTGCAAATTATTACCGACCTGGCTGCCGGACAAAGCGACTATCCCGGAGTGGTGCCCCCCGCGCAACGCGCTACCTACGCCGCCCTTTGCCCCAACCCCGAAACACTGTTGGTGCTGACATAACCCCTCCAAGGTCGGTGTCTCCACCGACCTTATTTAGTATCTTCACCCACCCTCTCTTATCCTTGATCGCTCTGTTTCGGTTGCATCTCGCTTCGACCGCCGCCCTTCCTCTGAGTTGTTACCAAAAGATCGGGAAAAGGTAAACTGGATGATCCGTGATCGGGCTGATTCAGTTGTGTAGCGGCTGCGAACATCCACCGAGAAAGCTTCTTCAGTTAATGTGCCAGCATAATTGTCAATCGCAATTGACTCAAGCAGATCAGACACCGATAACTGAAGGCTTCCTCGGCCAAAGGACTTTTTGATACCGGCGTTCAGTGCGCCAAAACCGCCAATGCGCCACGATCCATTATACGTCGGTGAATTGTAGAAACCAGAGACCTCCAGTGAAAAGTCTTTAGGTAGGCTGAACGTTTGACTTCCGTACAGCGAAAAGGCAAAGTAGGTCTTTTTAACCTTCTCGGCGGTGTGGGCGAGTTGAAACTGTCGCCATCCCCCCACAAATCCCTGATTGGTACTCCACCACTTCGTGATCTGAAAGGGTAGGTCCGTCTGGAACGTCAGGTTGTTTTGATACGCTAAGTTTTGCGGAGCAACGTACAGCAGATTCCCGTTGGGACTTTCGGTGACCTGATAGCGAACAATGGGGTTGTCATCTCGGCTTAGCAGCGTCGAAAATGCGTATCCGGCGTGGGTATAGCCTACCTTTAGGTTCCGAGTGATCATTGGTTTGAGCAACGGGTTCCCCGTAAAAACCGAGATCGGATCGCTGTAAGCGAAGAAAGACGCTAAGTCGTTATACGTGGGGCGACTGATTCGCTCGGTATAGGATAGCTGCAAGGCAGCCTGGTTACTGATGTTCTTGGTAATCAGGAGGTTGGGAAAGAGTTTGCCGAGGGTTCGGTTCACCCGGTTTTCTGCTTGCTCAGCAGCTACCTGGGTTGATGAATACTCATAGCGGGCTCCCGTGGTCAACTGGGTAGAGGCGTTAAGCTGCCACTGCCCAGAGGCGTAGATGGCTCCGATTCCCTCTCGCATCTCATTATCGTTCAAGGTTTCCGGATTGCTCATCCATCCCCCGGTCTGCTGACTTTCTATTCGAGACCGGCTGGTGCTACCGGTGTAGGTACCTTTGATTCCGGCTTCTAGGGTTAGTCGATCTCCCCACGATTGGGAGTAATCTGCTTTCGCCACCCCAATGCGAATCGGAGTATGCGCCACACTTCGCAAACGGGTAGCGTAGGCTTCACCCGCGGGGGTTACCTCCTGGTTCTCCCGGTTGAAAAAGGTCGTATAAATATCGGATCGTCGGTCATTGGCGAAATAGAGGTAGTCTAGGCTAGCAGCAAGGGTTTGGTCGGCGTTCATTTCCCGTTCGGCATACAATGTGGCGCTGGCGTTTTCCCAGTAGTCCGTACCATCCACGGCTATTTGGGCCAGCAGAAAGGAATCCGGCAGGATGGTATACGCTCCCCGGTTAGAAACTTCGGAGACTCTTTGACTTCGGTTGTACGAAAGACGGGCTCCCGCGCTGGTTTTTCCGATGCGAATAGTAGCATCAGCGGTGGCGTTATGGCTATCCGACGTGGGTTGGTACTTGTTCCAAAAGTTGACCGGCAGGGGGCCACCCAACGCCGGTACGTTCTGGAAACCGGTAACGTACAGGTCACTGTAGGAATGATCGTGACGAAATGCGTAGGAACCATGCAAACTAAGACTCTCCCGGTTATGATCTACCGTGGCGCTCGCCGCTGCCTTTTCACCCCAGCCGTAGCCACCCGTCAGGGAAAGAGAAGCTTGGGTGCCGTTGGTCTGGTTTTTCTTCGTGATGATGTTGATCATTCCCCCACTTCCTTCGGCGTCGTATTTGGCGGGAGGCGTGGTGAGTAGTTCTATGGTTTCAATATTGTCGGCACTCATGCTTTCGAGCAAAGTCACTACTTCGTTGACCGACAGGCGCATCAATTGACCATCGAGCATCACCATCACCCCGCCCTTCCCGTTCAGGGCAATGTTGCTATTCTGACGATCAATAAACACTCCTGGCGATCTTTCCAGTACCTGCAAGGCGGAGCTGCCCCGCGTCATCACGCTACTTCCGACGTTGACAATCGTCCGGTCTACTGATTGCTGATACAGGGGCTTTTCGGCCTGAACAATCACGTCGTCCAGTTGCCGCGTATCCTCATGCATGATCTGCGGGCCGAGGTCTCTGTCGGCGGAAGATGGCGCGAACTCAAAGGGTAACGAACGAACCGTTTGGAAGCCCACGGCACTGAACTGCATAAAAAAACGTCCGGCGTCAGGGCTCTCCAGCCGGTAAGTCCCGGTTTCATCGGTCACCACTCCCCGCACCAGCGTGGAGTCTGCTACGCTGAGCAACCGCACGTTGGCGAAGGGGATACTTTCTCCGTTAGGGGTTGTGACCTTTCCCCGTAGTTGGGCGATGGCCGGTAGCAGTAAAAGGCCAAATAGTAAAGTAATGATGAACGTTTTCATAAGTACTGGTTCAGTTGACAATCCGTTAAAGGGCCAACGATATGGTGCTCGTCGCCCGACTGAGAGCCAAAACAAATCACGGGAAAGTACTCTTGAAAAATTATGTGCTGAGGAGTGCAAAAAGATTGACGAGCGGATGCTATGACTTCAAAACTGACGGCAACTGCCCCAAGTAAGGGCGCATGAACCACTCGTCAATGATTTGCATCCGTTGGTCAGTTATTTGGTGCCGCTTGCCTAGAGACCCGACGAATTTGTAGGAATTTGCGTAGCTTTAGGGAAACATGAGTGTCTCTTATCTTTCAAACCAACCGATCCGACCAAAGCAGTTTCAGTGGCTCTTCCGCTACCGACTGCACCACCTGCCGTTTTGGATGCTCTATCACTACCTATGGTGGGTCGTAGCGATTGGAAGCCCGCTAGAGGCCGCCAGCAGTATCCTCTTCTCCGTCTACTCGTTCAAATTTATCTTCTACGTGGTTTTTCAGGCCACTGGCGTATACTTCAACCTCTACTTTCTGATTCCCCGGTACCTGGAGAAGGGACGGTACGTAGCGTACATCAGTCTACTTTTACTCACCATACTCAGCACGGCTGCCTTGATTGTCAGTGGCTACTACGTGGGCGCTTTTTTCTCCGAGCGCACCTTTGAGCAGTTGTACAACGCGGCACCCAGCAGCTACTTTCAGTTCTTCAAAGCCAACGCCCTGCCATCGACGGTGGCTAGCATGACGCTGGGCATGAGTATCAAACTGACTAAAAACTGGCTACAAGCCCGCGGGCAACAGCAAGCACTGGAACGCAGACAGCAGCAGTTAGAAAAAGAAAAGCTGGAAACAGAGCTGAAGTTTCTCAAAGCGCAGTTCAATCCGCACTTTCTGTTCAATACGATTAACTCCATTTTCGTGCTGATTCATAAGAACCCGAACAGTGCCGCCGAGTCGTTGGCTAAGTTCTCTGAACTGTTGCGCTACCAACTGTACGAATGCAACGAAGCCCAGATTCCCCTGGAACGGGAGCTAGACTACTTTGCCAACTTCATTGAACTGGAAAAACTGCGGCAAGACCATCATATCACGCTCGATGTGCAAACTGATCTTCCGCCTTCCGATCGTTTGGTTGTTGCCCCGTTTATCCTCATGCCCTTCGTTGAGAATGCGTTCAAGCACGTATCTCAACGAATGGATCAGTCTAATTGGATTAATATTCATCTGGCCCTGCGTGACCAACAACTGCAACTGGATATTGCCAATAGCATCGGTTCGCCCGCTGAACAATTCACTGCGTTGAATTCGCTTCGTGGTGTACCGAACGGGGGCTTGGGACTTAAAAACGTACGTCGCCGCTTAGACCTGCTGTATCCCGAACAGTACCGCCTGGACATCCGGCAGGATCATGCGCAATACCGAGTCAAGCTTCACCTTTCCCTGCAGCAACAGCCGGTTCCCCAACTACTTCCATTATGATGCTTAACTGCGTAACGATTGACGACGAGCCCCTGGCCCGCGAGTGTATTGCTAACTACGTGCGGGAAGTGGACTTCTTACGCTTGGTAGGGGCGGGTAATAACCCAATGGTGTTAACGCAACTGCTCGACGAGCATCCGGTAGATCTTATCTTTCTTGATATCCAGATGCCCATTATTAGTGGCATTGATTTTTTGAAGATGACCAACCAAATCCCCCCGGTGATTATCACCACTGCCTTTCCGAGCTACGCGTTGGAGGGATTTCAACTCAACGTGCTGGACTACCTGCTGAAGCCCATCACCTTTAACCGTTTTTTTCAGGCGGTCGCCAAAGCCAAAGACTACCATCGGCTTCTGACACAACCCACCGCTATTACTCCGCCTGATTATTTTTTCATCAAATGCGACGGGAAGTACGAAAGAATTTACTTCAAAGATATCCTATACGTGCAAGCGATGCAGAACTACGTGACGATCCACACCACCCGGGGCAAGTTCATAACGCTGCTGTATCTCAAAAACGTGGAAGAGAAGCTGGATCAGGATTCGTTCATTAGGGTTCACAAGTCATACATCGTCGCTACGGCCAAGATTGATGCAATTGAAAACAATGAACTGCTGGTTCAATCCATCCGCATTCCTATAAGTCGCAACTATCGGGAGCAAGTCATTGAGCAGGTAGTAAACAACAAACTCTGGAAAAAGTAGGAGGTTCGGCACTGATTAGCCACCTACGTCGCACGTTGTTCCAACCCGGAAACCCTGCTCGTACTGCCCTAGTTGCTAAAGACGGCTTGATCACTCACCGGACTTCTCTTCTTATTTCATGCAACGCATCCTGGAGATTTATCCAGGCTTTTTTGAAGCTACGAAGCAGGTTAGGGATGACTTTGACCCCGAAGAATACGTAAATAACGAAGAGGATAATGAACAGCTCCCCGCCGCTTATATTATCCAGCATGAAGAAACCCAGTGTCATGGTTGTATACGTTTAAGTGATTGGTCATTGAAGATTTATATGGTCTCCGGACGTGGTCCTTCCATCCCGTAAGCAGTAAGTTCATATATCATATGTAAAAAATTAAAATAGATTTAGTGCTACAAGAAGCTGACAGTCAGATACTTATATGGAAGACTTGAAGACTGTTTTGTCATGTATATGTCAAAATGTCCGCTACATCTGAGTGATATCTTTAGGCGAATATACGTAAAAATAGAATCGATGGATGAGATTCGTCGCTTTTTTATCGCTACATTTCGACGGTCATTTATCCGCTCGTTCTGTATGTCTCCGCTCGTTCTTTTGTCATTCTTGATTGGCTACTTTCTGCTGCTGATTGGTATATCCCACGTTACGTCCCGAGGAGCTTCCGACAACGCCAGTTTCTTCATCGCCAACCGAAACTCAAGATGGTATTTCGTGGCCTTTGGCATGATTGGTACCGCGCTGTCCGGGGTGACGTTCATTTCGGTGCCAGGGGCGGTGAGCAGCAGTAGCTTTGGGTACTTCCAGTTTGTGCTGGGTAATGCGGTAGGCTTTGTATTCGTCGCCACCGTGCTGCTACCGCTCTACTACCGCCTGCAACTGGTCTCCATCTACACCTACCTGGAACGGCGGCTGGGCTACCGAAGCTACCAGTCGGGAGCCGCCATTTTTTTGATCTCCCGAGTAGTCGGTTCTGCCTTCCGGCTCTACCTGGTCGCCATTGTGCTACAGAAATTTATTTTCGATGCCTGGCGGGTGCCCTTCATCGTCACGGTGGCCGTCTGCCTGCTACTGATCTGGATGTACACCTACCGGGGCGGGCTGAAAACCATCGTCATCACAGACACGTTGCAGACGCTATTCTTGCTCTCTTCGGTGCTACTGTCGATCTGGTTTATCGCCGAGCGCCTGAACCTGAACCTGGTGCAGACCTACGCGGCGGTGAAGGACAGTGCCTACTCCCAAGTGTTCTTCTGGGATGATTTTGGCGGAAATAAAAGCCACTTTCTCAAGCATTTTATCGGCGGTATCTTTGTGACCATCGCTATGGTAGGCCTGGACCAGGACCTGATGCAAAAAAACCTGAGTTGCAAGAACATTGGCGAAGCCCGCAAAAACATGCTTACCTTCACCGTCGTCTTTGTGTTCATCAACCTGTTCTTTCTCAGCGTGGGCGCGTTGCTCTATCAGTACGCCGCCGCGGCGGGCATCGATGTAACCCGGCTGCGCACGCCCGACTACCTCTTTCCCGAAGTGGCCCTCAACCACCTGGGGGTACTGCCCGCCCTGGTCTTTATGCTGGGACTCACCGCCGCCACCTTTGCCACGACCGACTCGGCCCTCACAGCGCTGACCACCTCTTTTTGCATAGACTTTCTGAAATTTGATAAACGAGAGCAGCAAAATGAGCGGCAGTTGGTGCGTACCCGACACCGGGTACACGTCGGTTTTTCGGTCCTCGTGCTGGGGGTGATCCTGGCGTTCCGCCTGATCAATGATGACTCGGTGGTCAATGCCATCTTCCGGGCCGCGGGCTATACGTACGGCCCCCTGTTGGGACTCTTCGCGTTCGGAATGGCTACGCCGCGGGCCGTGGCCGACCGGTGGGTGCCCTTTTTCTGCCTGCTAGCGCCGGTGGTCACCTACCTGCTGGACCGCTATTCGCTGACCGCGGTAGGCTACGCGATGGGCTTCGAGCTGATCGTTGTGAACGCGGCCGTTATGTTTTTGCTCCTGTGGCTCACCAGCGACCGCCGTACCCGAAGCGGGCAGTCCCCGGCGATGACCAAGGCCCATCTTGGGGTCAATTAGCATTGTGATCAAAGATTATGGCAGCCACTAAATAGTTCTGTCGTTCTATTGCAAACATTTAAGTAAACTACCCCTTCTGGGTTGGTGGTGGTTTAAAGAAAAGGATTTTCTATTCTTAACTGATTTTCAACCACTAAGCCATGCTGCATGTCTTCACTGTATAAGACTTCGCAATGCGTCTCTAAGGCTGAAGCTACTATCATGGCATCAAATAACTGGAAATCGTACTTTTTTACCAGCGCGAGCGACAGTTCTATCGCCTGTTTGGTAAGCGGTACGTATTCACATGCTATTAAAAAATTTGCTACGGTAGCCAGCGTTTTTTCCTTTGGAAACTTCCATCGCCTCTGCAAAACATTGATCAGCTCGCTGAGCGATTGAGAATTAAAAGCGGGCTTTTTTAAAATTAGTTCTGCGGCGGCTTTACGCTTATCAGGAAGAGAAGTATCCAAGAAATACAGCAACACATTGGTATCAACTGCTATTCTATTCATAATCAGTCGCTTCGTTACGATCAAAACTGTACGTTCCCTGGCTATCGAAAGTAAGACCTTCAAATTTAGCGAACAGGGCTTCTACGGACTTATCAGACTCTCCAGGATACTCCTTCACTTCATACGCCAATACTTCGATCTTCTTTCCAATAAAGGAATCAGGGATGTTAAGCGTATACTGATTCTCATGAGGGGTTATTATCTCTCGTATCATACGTCAATTTTAAATTGAATGCACTTTAACATGTTTACGAAGAATCAGACAACAAAGATATGACATTTAAAAAACTCATTGGCCACCGAATCGTCGGACTGCTCCACCTTGTTTCCCCGCGGGGGTGTTCAAACTTGTAGTATATACAGAGTGTTCGCAGCCCACCCCAGAACAACCGCCAACCCACAAGGCTTTTCGTATGTTGCTACCACTGGCGCAGGAGCACTACATGATTTGTCATTCAGTTCAACTTCACCGGGGCGAGCCTGGGAGCCAGCGCGTGAATGATCAGCAGGGCCAGAATGCGCCAGCGGTACCCCGGCAGAATGCGCTTCATGCTAGTGATACACGGCTATTTTGCCTCGCTTGATTCGGCTGACAAACGATTGCATGTCCTGCTTCACCTGGGGAATGAGCACGTAACAGCCGATCAGGTTGGGCAGCGACATGGCAATGAGCACGCCGTCGGAGAATGCCAGCACGCTGGCCAGGTTGGCCGAGGCCCCTACCACCACAAAGGCACAGTACACCACCTTGTAGCTGATGACGGCCGCTTTGCTCTCACCCAGCAGGTAGGTCCAGGCTTTCAGCCCGTAGTAAGACCAGGAGACCAGGGTAGAAAAGGCAAACAGAATCACGGCGAGGGCCAGCAAGTAGGGAAACCAGTCGATCACGGTGGCGAAGGCCGAAGAGGTCAGGGCAATCCCGTCCTGGATGCTTTCGTCCTGGTAGGTGCCGGAGATCACAATGACCAGGGCCGTCATGGTGCAGATGATTACCGTATCTACAAACGGTTCCAAAGAAGCCACAAAGCCTTCGGTAACCGGCTCGCTGGTCTTGACGGCGGAGTGGGCAATCGCTGCCGAGCCTACGCCCGCTTCGTTGGAGAAAGTCGCCCGGCGCAACCCCCACACCAGCGTGCCGATCAGTCCGCCGCTGGCCGCTTTGCCGTTGACTGCCCCCTCCAGAATCGCCACCACGGCATTCGGGATCTGCTCCACGTTCGTCCCAATCACCACCAGCGAAGAGATGATGTAGAGCACGCACATAAAGGGCACAATCTTCTCGGTGACGTTGGCAATGCTTTTGATGCCTCCGATGATCACGGCCGCCACCAGCAGGGAAAAGATGAGCCCCAGTAGCCAGGTGTTCTGCCCAAAGAAAGAAGCACTGCCCCCCGAGATGTTGACCACCTGTTGCACGGCCTGGTTAACCTGAAACATATTGCCTCCGCCGAAAGACGCCAGTATGGCCATAAAGGAAAACAAGGCCGCCAAAAAAATGCCCGACCGGACCCAGCCTTTCTCGGCCAGGCCCTTGCGCAGGTAATACATGGGCCCGCCCGACACCGAGCCGTCGGTATGGATGGTACGGTACTTGACGGCCAGGGCACACTCTACGAACTTGGCCGTCATCCCGAACAAGCCAAACACAATCATCCACAGCGTGGCTCCCGGTCCGCCGACGGAAATTGCCACGGCCACTCCGGCGATGTTGCCCAGGCCCACGGTGCCCGATAAGGCGGCGGTGAGGGCCTGAAAGTGGGTGATTTCTCCCGGATCACCCTCGTGGGTATACTTTCCGCGCACGATGTCGATGGCATAACGGAAGCCCCACAGATTGACGAATTTGAGGTAGATGGTGAAGGAGAGCGCGCCCACGGCTAGCCAAACCACGATAAACGGCACTTCCACCCCGTTGACCGTGAACAAGGGAAACAACACAATCGCGCTAATAAAATCTGCCGCCGGGGCAAACAGGCGGTCAATAATCTGATCTATACTGTTTTCGTTCATCAGGGGTTTACTCAGGCTGAGAGTGTTGGTGGAAATACGATGGATAGAAGAACGGATAACTCATCTTTCGCTGAAAAAAGAAATACGCGCCGGAAAAAGGTTGTTGGAGACTGAAGAATGAAGCGAAACGTTTTGAATCGGGGCTAGGGTGGTTCTGGCCGCTTCTTGGGGAAGCTGTTTCAAATGGCGGAAGAACTCCACCAAATGAAATCAAATTTTCGGATTAATTACGCAACGTAAATTACTTTTTTTATCAGTAGCTACGGCCTGCATTAACGCTCAAGCATCCTTCACAGCCGGGAGCGTAAAGGTGAACGTGCTACCCTCACCTACGGTGCTTTCTACCCAAATTTTGCCCCCTTGTCCGGTAATAAATTCTTTGGAAATAGCCAACCCCAGCCCGGAACCGGTCTTTTCGCTGTTGGGCGTCTGGTAGTACTTGTCAAAAATCCGGGTCTGAAATTCCGTACTAATGCCCTTGCCCCCGTCCCGCACCGAAAAGGTGACCGTACGATCAGTGGCCCGCATGTCGATAAGGACTTCCCGCTCTGGCGGAGAGTAGCGCACGGCGTTGGAGAGCAGGTTCACCATCACCCAAGCCGATTTTTCCAGGTCGGCCTGCACCAGTGGCAGGTCATCGGGTGTTTGCACAACCAGGGATACGTTTTTCTGCTGGGCGGGGGTGCGCACTGACTTCAAGGCGTAGTCGACAATATCGCGCGGCGCCACCGGACCGGTTGTCAAACGAATGTTGCCGGTCTCTACCTGCGAGAGGTCCAGCAATTCTTTGGTAATCTTGAGCAGCCGGTCGCTGTCTTCGTCAATGCTCTGCACCAGCTCCCGCTGCCCCTCGGTGATCGGACCCACCCGTTCGTCGCCCAACAGCTTGATGCTCATCTTGATGGATGAAATGGGGGTTTTGAGCTCGTGCGAGATCGTGGCGATGAAGTTGGTTTTCGCCAGATCCAACTCCTTGAACGAGGTGATGTTTTTCAGAATGATCACGTGACCAATCCGGCTTTCCTGCCCCTCGTTGATCACCACGTCCGACACCTCTTTGGTATAGTACTGTTCTTTTCTGTCCTCTACAATTTTTAGCGGAGCGCTGGCCTTTTCCGTGGCGGGAGCCGATGGGATGGTCATCAAATCCTGAATGAGGTGGCGCATCAGGTCGTTGACCAAAGCCAGGTCGGGCGCGTATTGGCCCACCAGTTCCGTTTCGTCCAGTCCCAGAAGGCGCTGCGCGGCGGGGTTGGCGAACAAAATCTTCTTGTCGGCATCCAGCCCCACAATGGCCTCGCGCATGTTGCGAATCACCGTTTCGGTCCGCTTCTTCTCGTAGAGAATTTGCGCCAAATTGGTGCTTTCGTACTCACTGAGGCGCTCGGCCATCGCATTAAAAGAGTTGGCCAGCGTTCCGAATTCGTCTTGTGAAGAGAAGTTTAACCGCTCTTCGTAGTTGCGCTGCGCAATTTGCTGAATGCTGGCCGTGAGCTCGCGCAGGGGGTTGGCCACGTAACCCGGAAAGCCAATCAAAAAGGCCAGTCCCACCACCGTGCACACCACCCCGATCACGGCCATGTAGGTGATCACGTTGCTGGCGGTGGCCTGCGCCACTTCGTTTTTGCGCAGGATGCTTTCCTCGTTGAGCAGATAAATGCTGCCCAGACGCTGGTCGGCAGCGCTGATGAGGGGCAGGAGCCGGTTGAAGTAGACCGACGTGCCGATGGTATCGTGGGTGAGTTGCGCAATGGCCGCAAAGTCGTCTTGAAGCGCTGCGGTAAGGGTTTCTTCGCTAACCTCGGTGAGGTTGGTCGCCTGCTGGCGGAAGTTTTCTCGAAAGCGTTGGCGCGCTTGCCGAAGCTGGGTGTCCATGGCCACCAGCAGGGTGTCGCCCTCCGGAACGTAAGCCGCCGGTAGGTTGTGCAGGGCCGACGACATTTCCCGCACGTACGACAGCGTGCGGTAATTGTCTTTGATGATCTCGCGGGAGTCGGCCGCCAGTTGGTTGAGGTAATAGCTGCCCACCAGCACCAACCCTACAATCACCGTGAAAAGAAACGCCAGCGCGAGGGCTATTTTGGTTCTGATACTCATGAGGCGATGATCAGGTCTATGTCCGTATCCGATGTTTTTTTGAGCAACTGCTCAAACAAGTTGCTGCCCGTCACAAAGCTCAACACGCTAAAGCGAGGCTTGCCGATCACGATGGTGGTCACCTTCTTTTCTTCGCACACGGCGTAGATCACGTCGGCAACGTTGTCGCCGGGGCGGCGAATGATCTCAGCACCTAGTTCGGCCGCGGTTTTCAAGTTATTAAGCAGGTGCCGCTGCTGGGTCAGGTTGATCTTGTCGGTGGCTTCTCTAGAGGTTTGCACATAAAGCAGCATCCAGGAGGCGTGATAGTACGAGGCTAGCCGGGCGGTTTTTCGGATAATACGTTTGGCTCCGTCGGGGTTGCTGCTGATGCAGGCCAAAAACCGCTCAATGCGCAGCTTCTCGGTGCCCGTGACGCGGGTTTCTATCCGATGCTCCACCTGCTGGGCCACCTCCTTGAGCGCCAGTTCGCGCAGTTGCAAAATCTTGTCTTCCCGGAAAAAGTTGTTGAGGGCCGTGGGCACCCGCTCCATCGGATAAATCTTGCCGTCTTTGAGGCGTTGAATCAGCTCATCAGCGGGCAGGTCGATGTTGACGATCTCGTCGGCCAGTTGCAGCACGTTGTCCGGCACCCGTTCGGTCACTTCCAGCCCAGCGATCTGCTTCACCTGGTCGTTCAGGCTTTCCAGGTGCTGAATGTTCACCGCGCTGATCACGTTGATGCCCGACTCCAGAATATCCACCACATCTTGCCACCGCTTTTCGTTTTTAGAGCCGGGAATGTTGGTATGCGCCAACTCATCTACCAATACCAGTTCGGGGTGGATGTTGAGAATAGCCTGCACGTCCATTTCTTCTAGCTCTTTGCCCTTGTAAAAAATATTCCGACGGGGAATTTCGGGCAATCCGTCCAGCAGCGCGTGGGTTTCTTTGCGTCGGTGCGTTTCAATGTAGCCAATGCGCACGTCTACGCCATTTTTGAGGAGCGCATGGGCCTCTTGCAACATCCGGTAGGTTTTTCCCACCCCGGCCACCATGCCGATGTAGAGCTTGAACTTGCCCCGCCGCGACTTTTTGATTAGCGACAGGAAGTGCTCAGGATTACGCTCGTCGGTCATGATTTTGGAGTTTGCTACTGCGCTGAATATCAATGTTTACAAGACAGCTTAGTATTGCGTTTATAAATCCACCTGCTTCAGGTAGTTAGTAAACAGCTTCACCCTTTTCTCGTCTTTGCTTTCAAAAAGAAAAGGGGCCACATCCCTGGCCATTTCATCCATATCAATCTTGCTGCACCGTTCTAAAATTGCTGATCGTAATGCTTCGGAGGAAGTGATATTCAGTTTCAACTTCAAGTAATCGTAGTTTGGTTTAGTTTGACTAAGAAGAAAGGTGGCATCAAAGAAATCTCGTCCTTTTGGCCTTGGTCGGTTTAAGATAGCGTAAAATTTTTGAGCCAGCAGAATGTCTTTCGGGGTAGTCAGTATTTCGGTAAACACGTCAAACTTATTGAGAATATATCGATCCGGTTCAAAATCAAAGTATTGAGGTTCTGTGTCCAGCGTGATCAGTATTTTTTCTTCACGGTGACCACTCAAACCTTCTTGGTATAGCAATTCCGGAAAGCGTATGTAGCAGTGAAAAGCTCCTTTCAGCACGTTTCTAATCTCCACTTCATACCCCTCTTTTCTCAAGCCAGTGGCGATTACCAATGAAATGTCTTCAAATTCTTGAGGACTCAAGTTGAAGTTGTCAAAGTCCAGGTCCTCAGAAAAGCGAGTGTTCCCGTGTACCAATCTCAAACAAGTGCCTCCTAAAAAGCAAAGCTTAACAGCATAGGTTGCATCCTCAAAAATAATCTGTAAGATTTTGTATTGAAGGTATTCGCGGATGATGAAGCGTTGAAAGCCCAGCAAATTCTCGGGATAATATTTAATGATCTCGGATAACCTTAGCATACTTCCACATACTGTAAGAACTGCGATACCCTTTTGTCCAGCGCTTTGGTATGAAATAATGTCAAGTACTCTTCAAGCCTTGGTAGATTAATGCGTTCGTGCAGGGCTTCTTGATGCAGACGAAGCCCCTGCCAATCTTCCTTTTGATTTAGTTGGGGATTAAGATAGAAATAATCAAGAATCACTTTTTCAGGTTCGGCCATCTTTATCGGAAAGCCTTTCCAATCCAGAAGCCGATAACCAAAAAAAAGGGCAGGCTTAAGGTGTCGGTAAGAAAAAGCACCCAGGGGCGTATCAAACGATTTGGTCTTAAGCGTACCTACCGCCGTGGTCGTGTATACCGCCTCGGGAATCAAGCCGTAGTAAGAAAGCGCTGTTTCCATAGAAATATAGGAGGGATGATAGATGCGGTTAGAGGTCCAAAGCAAAAGTCTTTCTTCGGCCGATACATCCGCAAATATATACCAGCGATTAATTACCTTCTTGATATAGCCCTTGCTCTGCCATTCTACTAACCGCCGCGAGTCAAACGATGGAAATGCTTTCCGAATATCCGTTAGCGAAAAGAGTTTTAACCAGTGTAAACGCTCCCTGAAAAGAGTATAAGTCACTTTGTTTCCTTTTTTTGTTAAAAATAACAATTTTAGGAAATAAAATAGTTAAAGGCGGCTAATGAATGATCTTATCAAAGTAATAGCCCATCGTCACCATCAATTCCCAACGGCTACGGTCAGTGCCTTGGTCAAAGATCATAAGCGAGCTGGTAGTAAGGTTTCTTCCTTCGGCCCGAAGGTACGCATTTTCAGCAGGGCGATATTCAGTCCCCAGGGTCACTCCCCACAATCGCAGCCCCTGCGGGTCGCCTTGTGGGTCGGTGAACGTGCCGGAGATAAATCCCTCCGGGTCCTGAAACACTTCTCCCCGCGCAGTGACCGACCACTGGGGAGTGAACTGGTAGCGAACGGTCGCCAGCGCGTTGTACATCAGGGCGGTGGCCTCCGGGTTGTCCAGCACCGAATGGGTTTGGGTGCCCAGGTCACCGCCTACCGTCAGCAGCAGCTTATCGGCCAGCGTCACGTTGGCGTACAGGTTTTGGTAGAAGCGCATCTGCCGCAACGGCGCGTCGTCCAAAGATTCCCGGCCCAGCAGGTTGGTATACGTCACGGAGAATTGATCGCTGAACGCGTACGAGAGCAGCACGCCCACCGACTTGGCATCGTTCACGTCCAGAAACAAATTGTACCCGCTGATCACGTGCAGTTGTGCCGAGAACACCTCCGAGCCTTCGTACGACAGCCGAACCCCACTCTGGAAAAAGGGTTCGTTGTAAGTGGCCACAGCCGTAGAACTCAGGTAATTGTTTTTAGGCAAAAAGCTTTCGGTGCCGATGTGCGTGGTAAAGAATCCGGCGTCCAGCCACCAGTCGCTCATCAGGTTCAGTCCCACGTTGACTTCTTGCACCATCCGGAACGGGTCCGCCCAGGTAGCTTCTGCAATGTCGCCGTAGTGCAGCGTCAGCGTACCTCTAAGGCGTTCGGCGGAGTAGGCCACCGACAGTTGGGCCACGTTGAGTCCGAAGCGATTGCTCCGCGGCGACACGGTCGTGAAGGGCTGAAGCGCGTTGGGCTCCAAATCGTTGCTAAACGTAGCGAAGTAAACGTCAGTGTACCCGCTAGGGTAACCGACGGGGCAGTGCGGGTGCTGTCTTGCGCTTCTACTTTCAGGGAAATACCCATTATGATGAGCAGTCCGATCATTAACCTCATTTCTATCATCACCCATCAAAGCTGATCCAACGCCAGATTTACTTTCAGCACGTTGACGCGGGGGCCAGGACCAAACACGCCTAAAAAGGGTCCTTCGGTCGCTTCGTCAACGGCAGCCCGCACCGCATCTTCGCTCATGCCCCGTGCTTGGGCTACCCGCGACACCTGCACCAAGGCCGCTTCCCGGCTAATGTGCGGGTCAAGCCCACTACCTGATGCCGTCACCAGTTCCACCGGAATCTCGGCCGCGTCCACGCCCGGATGCGCCTGCTCAAACTGGGCAATGCGCTCGGCAACGGTTTCTAACAACGCCGGGTTGGTAGGACCCAGGTTAGAACCACCGGTGGCTGAGGCATTGTAGTCTACCGCCGAAGGGCGGCCCCAGAAGTACTGCGGCTGGCTAAAGGGCTGACCAATATTTTCAAATCCCACTAGCCGGTCGTTCACCGTCAACGGCATTCCCGACGACTGATGGGGGGCAATTTGACCAATGGCGTAAACGAGTAATGGATAAGCTACTCCAAACAGCAACAAGGTTGTCAAAAAAAGGACGAAGATATTTCTAAAAGTTTTCATAACAGATGGATGGATTGAAGGATTGAATGACTGAAGGATTGATTGAGTAGTTAGACCTTAAATCCTTCTCACATTCAATCATTCATTTACACAAAAATAGATACCACTAAATCAATAAGTTTGATGCCAATAAAAGGGACAATCACCCCGCCCAGTCCGTAGATGAGCAGGTTGCGCGTGAGCAGGGCCGAGGCGCCGATGGGCTTATATTGCGCCCCGCGCAAGGCTAGCGGAATGAGCATCGGAATAATGATGGCGTTGAAAATTACCGCCGACAAAATAGCCGACTCCGGGGTGCTCAATGCCATGATGTTGAGGGCGTTGAGGCCCGGAATGGTAGCCGCGAACAATGCGGGCACAATGGCAAAGTACTTGGCCACGTCGTTGGCAATAGAAAACGTGGTCACGTTGCCCCGCGTAATGAGCAGTTGCTTGCCAATCTCAATCACCTCCAGCAGTTTGGTCGGATCGCTGTCCAGGTCGACCATGTTAGAGGCTTCTTTAGCCGCTTGGGTACCACTGTTCATCGCTACGCCTACGTCGGCCTGGGCCAGCGCCGGGGCATCATTGGTGCCGTCGCCCATCATGGCCACCAGTTTGCCTTGCTGCTGCTCGCCTTTGATGTAGTTCATCTTGTCCTCGGGCTTGGCCTCAGCAATATAATCATCCACTCCGGCCTGGTTGGCAATGTACTTGGCCGTGAGTGGGTTGTCGCCCGTCACCATCACCGTCTTGACGCCCATCTTACGCAGGCGAGCAAACCGCTCCTGAATGCCTGGTTTAATAATGTCTTCCAACTGAATGACGCCCAGTGCCTTATGATCTACCGCCAAAGCCAACGGCGTACCTCCGTCCGAAGCGATCAGACGCGTTCTTTCTTCTAGCTGCGTTAGCTCGCCGTCCGACTTATCCGACCAGCGTTTGATGGCATCCCAGGCTCCTTTGCGGATTTCCTGTCCGCCGGGCAAGTTGATACCGCTCATTCGGGTTTCGGCCGTAAACTTCACAAACTGCGCATCGGCGGTTTCCCGGTCACTCACGGTGACCTTTTCTCCCTTGGCCAGTTCCACAATAGACTTCCCCTCGGGAGTGCTGTCCGACAGCGAACTGATGGCGCACAAGCGCACGAACTCTTGGTAGTTCACCCCCTCTGCCGGAAAGAAAGCAGTAGCCTTGCGATTGCCAATGGTGATCGTACCGGTCTTGTCGAGCAACACCGTATCGATATCACCTGCGGTTTCCACCGCCTTGCCCGACTTGGCAATCACGTTGGCCCGCAGGGCGCGGTCCATCCCGGCAATGCCGATGGCCGACAGCAACCCGCCAATGGTGGTCGGAATTAGGCAGACAAACAGCGACACCAGCGCCGCAATGGTGATCGGCGTGTTGGCATAATCAGCGAAGGGCTTGAGCGTGACCGTCACCAGCAAGAAGACGATGGTGAAGCTGGAGAGCAGAATAGTCAAGGCAATCTCGTTGGGCGTCTTCTGCCGGTTGGCTCCTTCCACCAGCGAGATCATCTTGTCCAGAAACGACTCGCCCGGCTGGGTGCTCACCATCACCTTGATGCGGTCAGACAGCACCCGCGTACCCCCAATCACGCCCGAGTGGTCGGTATCGGCTTCCCGAATCACCGGGGCCGATTCGCCCGTGATGGCCGACTCATCAATGGAGGCCAGTCCCTCCACAATTTCACCGTCGGCCGGAATGATATCGCCCACTTCGGCCAGATAAATGTCGCCTTTGTTGAGTTGCGATGAGGGAACCACCTGCACCGAGCCGTCGGACTTCACCCGGCGGGCGGTGGTCTCTTCGCGGGTTTTGCGCAGCGTGGCGGCCTGGGCTTTGCCCCGCGCTTCGGCCAAGGCTTCGGCAAAGTTGCCAAACAGCACGGTCAGGAATAATAAAATAGTGATTGCCAGGTTGTAGCCGAAGCTTCCTTCCCCCAGGTCGGGGTTGATCAGTGACAAGATCGTGACGATCAGCATCACCACCGTACCGATTTCTACGGTGAACATCACCGGGTTCTTGATCATCAACTGGGGTTTCAGCTTGACGACCGCCTCCCGCAGGCCTTGTTGCACCAGCTCGGGAGTAAATAGTTTATTGTCAGTTGCCATGAGTTTTCGCTATGGAGTTGGGTTAAGCCAGAGGCTTACGGAAGATAGTTCACCCGGGCCGGAGGCCCGCGCGATTAGAGTTTGGTTAGAGGGTGAAGTGTTCAGCCAGGGGACCTAGCACCAGGGCGGGGAAGAAAGCTAAGGCGGCCACGATCAGGATCACCGACAGCAGCACCACGCCAAAGGCGGAAGTGTCGAGCCGCAGCGTACCAGCCGATTCCGGAATGTAGCGCTTGCTGGCCAACGAACCGGCAATGGCCAGCGGGCCAATAATCGGAATGAAGCGCCCCAGTCCCATCCACAAACCGCTCAGAATGTTCCAGAAGGGAGTGTTGTCACCCAGTCCCTCGAAGCCTGAACCGTTGTTGGCCGCCGCCGAGGTGAACTCATACAGCATCTCCGAAAAGCCGTGGAACGCCGGGTTGTTAAGCCAGCCCAGCGACGGGTCCTGCCGGATGGAGTACGAAGCCAGGGCGGTGCCCACCAGAATCAAAAACGGATGTAGCAACACCACCAGGGCGGCAATCTTCACCTCGCGCGACTCAATCTTTTTGCCCAGCAACTCCGGGGTGCGCCCCACCATCAGCCCGGCAATGAACACGGCAATGATGACGAACATAAAGAAGTTGATGAAACCCACGCCCACCCCGCCGTAGATAGCGTTTATAAACATATCCAGCAGAAAAACGCCCCCCGACAACGGAGTGTGGCTGTCGTGCATGGAGTTGACCGATCCATTGGAGGTAGACGTGGTAGACACGCCCCACAGCGATGAGACAGCCGGTCCGAAGCGCACCTCCTTGCCTTCCAGGTTGGGCTGGTCAGCCGCCAGACCCAGCGCGTGCAGTTCGGGATTGCCGTTCATTTCCTGCTGCGCCGACACGGCCACGAACACCACAAAGAGCACACTCATCACCGCGAAGAAAGTAACCGCTAGCTTCGTCCGCTTCAGGTAGAACCCAAAGGCAAACACCAGGGC
Organism: Cyclobacteriaceae bacterium; assembly: GCA_965217305.1. Taxonomy (GTDB): domain Bacteria; phylum Bacteroidota; class Bacteroidia; order Cytophagales; family Cyclobacteriaceae; genus Tunicatimonas. The sequence goes on along the minus strand of CBDCHN010000010.1, from coordinate 536,480 downwards.
CATCGGAATAAGAAGAATAGCTACGTTCTCGGCGATGTTGGTCAGATAGTTGGGATTTTCGAAAGGATGCGTGGAGTTAGGGCCAAAATAACCACCTCCGTTGGTGCCCATCTGCTTGATAGCGACCATCGGAGCCACCGGCCCCCCGGCCACTTCAATGGTTTGCCCCTCCAAGGTGGTCACCGTCTGCGGCCCCTCAAAGCTGGCCGGGGTGCCACTAAACATCAGAATCAACGCCAGCACCAAGGATAGCGGCAGCAAAATGCGGGTGTTAGACTTCAAGAAGAGATCATAGAAGTTGCCAATATCCTTGGCCTCTTTTTGCGCCAGTCCCTTGAAGAGCAACGCGCAAGCAGCAATGCCCGTAGCGGCCGTAACGAACTGCAAATAACAAAACACCAGCAGTTGGGTGAAATACGAGGCACTCACCTCGCCCGAGTAGTGTTGTAAGTTGGTATTGGTCGTAAAACTAATGGCCGTGTTAAACGCCAGCGTGGGCTCCCAGCCTTCCTTACCGGCCGGGTTCCAAAAGAACCAATCTTGGAACATCAGGGCTAATATCGCCCACAGGAAAAACACCACGTTGAGCACCAGCAGCGCGCGCAGGTTCTGCTTCCAATCTAGGGATTGATGGGGGTCAATGCCCGACAGACGGTAAATAAAGTTTTCTAAGGGGGCAAAGAAGTCTGACCACGTGCGTTCGCCGCTAAAAACCCGGGCGATGTAGCGGCCCAATGGCCAAGCCAGCAAAACCGACAAGGTATAGATCAAGATGATCCCTAACAATTCAGTATTCATAGGTTAAAACTTTTCCGGTTTGACAAGGGCGTAGAACAAATAGACGAACACACCGATGCTCAATAACAGTAGTGCAATCATTGGATATGAGTTAGATGGTGGATGGTAGATATTGGAAGCCATCTACACTAGGGACATAGGATGTACAATTATACTTCGTGGCGGGAAAATTCGTGAGTTCTAAAATGCATCGCTGCTCGTAGTAGTTATTTGATTTACAGATTTTTGGCATTGTGAGATGTCAAAAGTCAAACTCACGATCCATGCGCCATAAAGTATAGCTACTATCTAATATCCAACATCCAATATCTAACCCACCAGAAAGTCATCAAATACTATCAAAATAGTCAACCAGCCAGTAGCAAAAGCCGAACAAGCTGGCCCCCAGGGCAATCATTGCTATTCCCATGATTTCTGAGATTGGAAAGTAGAGAAATAGCCGCTTGGCGAGTTCTGTTCACGTTGCTGCTGTCGGTGTAGCTCCCAAAAAGCCACAACGAATAGAGAAGCTAACAGAACGATTAAAAAAATTAAGATAAGAAGAGACATGGTTCAAAAAGTTGGTACGATTAACCAAGAGCCAAAACGGGTGCCAAATACTTTGGATCAGGATATTCAGGGTTTAAACAGCTGATGGTCAGGATAATACAGATAAACGGTTAGGGAGAGCAAAATCACACTGATCGTTGAAAGCCTTCCGAAACGGAAGGGTCTTTCCATAACGGAAGGGTCACCCCCAGCCTAAACCCACTGTTAGGCCATTTCCTTCATCATTCGGCGTTCCTTGTTCATCATTCGATATTCTTTACCAATTTAATTGTCACCCCCCTTGGTTTGTGTCCCCACAAACCATCTCTACTAGGACTATTGTTAACATTCAGTCCTAAGCAGGGCTGGATAGTTACTTGATTTTTATTTGAAATCTTTTACATTGAATCAATACAGAGCACAAAACTACACAGAAACGCAAATAATGGAATCAAACGCGTCATTAGACCTTTTTGCGAAGGTTATGACATTCGGCATTTTTCTACTTTTTATATTTATCGGGCAAGAAAGCTTACGCGCACTAATAGGGTCTAAACAGCAAATCGGATTTGTCATTTTACACATTTCAATTATCAGTCTGTTATTAATTATTACTGGTGTTGGTATTTTTTATTCGCCAAAAAGGTTTAACATTACCAGTGATTCACTAGTAGTTAACAAAGTTGGTAGTGACAAAACATTCAGTTTGGAGGACATTAAAGAGGTACACAAATTGGATAAGTCTGATATGAGCGGATTAACTAGAACTTGGGGAGTTGGTGGGCTTTTTGGCTATTTTGGAAAGTTTCATAGTCCTAAATTCGGGTCACTAAACTTTTATACAACAAGAAAGGATAATCTTATATTGGTAATATTAAAGGACGGACACAAAATAGTAATTTCGCCTGATAATATGGAATTCTACGATACGCTAAAGAAATCGGAAAATAAAGGTAATGCCTGATTGTATCGATTATATAAAACCTTCCCACCAATTACCAACGCCCCAACCAAGCCCCGCTCACAGTCCGTATTCGTGAATCTTGCGGTACAACGTAGTGAGCCCAATGCCCAGCAGCTCGGCGGTTTTGGTTTTGTTGCCTTCCGTATGTTCCAACACCCGTTGGATGTGGTTGCGCTCCACATGGCTTAAGTCCAGGGAGTGGGGCAGGGGCGGTTGCGCCGACAACGGTGCTTGCTCAAAGTCGGGGGGCAGCAGGTCGGGTGTGAGCTGGTCGGTATCGGTTAGGATAATGCACCGCTCAATCACGTTGCGCAGTTCGCGGATGTTTCCCTTCCAGAAGTGTTGCTGCAGGGCTTTGCTAAAGGCAGGGTGCATGCTGCGCACTTTCTTGCCCACTCTCACCGACAGGGTGTCCACAAAATACGAAGCCAGCGCCGGAATATCTTCCAGGCGCTCGTTGAGCGAGGGCAGCTTCACTTGAAACACCGCCAGGCGGTAGAACAAATCAAGCCGGAAAATGCCCGCCTCGCTGGCCTGCTCCAGGTTGCGGTTGGTGGCCGCAATCACCCGCACGTTGACCCGCGTCTCCTGGGTTTCGCCCACCTTGATAAAGGTGCCTTCTTCCAGCACCCGCAGCAGCTTGGCCTGCAAGTCCAGGTTCATCTCGCCCACCTCATCCAAGAAGATGGTGCCCTCGTCGGCTTCTTCCAGCAACCCCCGCTTGTCCTTCACCGCCCCCGTGAACGAGCCTGCTTTGTGACCGAACATCTCGCTTTCCAGCAGCTCGTGCCCAAAAGCACTACAGTTCACGGCCACGAACCGGCGGTGCTTCCGAGGACCGGCGTAGTGAATGGCCTGGGCAAACACTTCCTTGCCGGTGCCGGTTTCACCCGTCAGCAGCACCGACGTGTCGGTGGCCGCCACCTTGCGGGCCAAGGCGAGCGTCTGCTGGATGGCGGGAGAAGAACCAATCACGCGGTCAAAGCTATGTTTCTGCGCAATCTTCTCTTCCAGCTCGAGCACCTTGAACTGAAGCTTCGCTTTGTCGGCCGCCTGGCTCACCATCGGAATGATCTTGTCGTGGTCGTCGCCCTTCACCAGGTAGCCAAAGGCTCCGTTGCGGATAGCCTGCACGCCGTCGGCGATGGTGCCGTAGGCGGTGAGCACCACCACCTCGGTGGCCGGATAGCGCTCCTTGATGGTTTGGGTGAGGGCCACCCCACTGCCGTCGGGCAGTTTCACGTCGCTCACCACCACCTGCACGGGGTGCTCTTCCAGCACCGCCAGGGCCGACTTCACGGTAGCCGCGCTGAGCACCTGGTAACCTTCCAGGGACAGGGTTCGGGCCAGCAATCGGCGCAGCTTTTCCTCATCGTCAATTACCAAAATACGAACTGCACTCATAAAGTTTATAGGTCAACGCGCCCTGGCCCACCGCATGATGCGATATTACGAAAAATCACCCGCTTATTTCAAATCCACCTAAATAGATACAATATCAGTACATTGCCAAAAAATTCGGCATCACCAACCTCTTATCTGGCGCCGGGCCACTCTGCAAATATCGCCCGCTATCTGGCGCCGGGCCTCTGGTCGGGGGCGCCTAGCCGGGGGCGCCTAGCCCGGTGACTAAAGTAAGCGGGTTCTCTGAACCCAACTCAGGTAGATAGAACCTACTTTAATAGAACCACCAAAAAATGATACAAGAAGCAAGACCCTGGGAGTATTTAAAGGATCAGATTGAACTAGGGGCCGGAGGCGAAATCAAACGCTACCTGGATACCCTGCAGTCCGAAGAAATAGTCGGGTCAGTAAGCCACCTCAACGATAGCGAACGCTTGGCCCTCCTCTCGCTGCTCACCCCCCAGGATGCGGCGCAACTCATCGACGATTTGCCCTGGGCGCAAGCCGTGGATATCATCAATGAGTTAGACAGCAAAGAAGCAGCGGCCATCATATCCGAGCTAACCAGCGATGATCAAGCTGATTTTCTCAACGAGATGTCTGAGGAAAAAGCCGCGGCAGTCATGGTGGAGCTGCCCCGCGAAGAGGCCACCAGCCTCCGGCAGCTCATCCAGTACGATGCCGACACGGCGGGAGGACTAATGATCACCGAGTTTCTGGCCTTTGATGAGATGAATGACGTAGGATCGGTGGTGGAGGACCTGAGAGAAAACGCTGAGAAGTATACCAAATACCACTTGCAGTACATCTACGTCACGCACGAGGGACAATTTTCCGGAGTGCTCAACATGCGCACCCTGCTGCTTTCGAAACCCGAGGTGAAACTTGCTAAAATAGTGCTACGGCAGGCCCTCACCGTTCGAGACTTGATGCCCCTCGATGAGCTCATCAAGTTCTTTGATACCCACGACTTCTACGGCGTACCGGTGGTGGATGACAGCCTTCGGCTAAAGGGGGTGGTGCTACGAAAGGACTTACGCGAAGCCCAGATCGATCAAGTCAACACCGAACACCTGGAGACCCAGGGAATTGTGGGTGGTGAAGAGCTGAGGACCATGCCGGTGCTGCTCCGCGCCCGCCGCCGCCTCTCGTGGCTCAGCGTCAACATCTTGCTCAACATTGCCGCCGCCAGTGTCATTGCCGTGTACCAGGATACCCTATCGGCCGTGATCGCCCTGGCGGTATTTCTCCCCATTATCTCTGACATGAGCGGCTGCTCGGGCAACCAGGCGGTGGCCGTCAGCCTGCGCGAGTTGTCGCTCGGGGTCGTTCGCCCGTTTGAGATGCTTAGAGTCTGGACGCAAGAAGTTTCGGTAGGGCTCATCAACGGCTTCGTGTTAGGAAGCTTGATTGGTGTGGCGGCTTGGCTGTGGCAAGGCAATGCCTACCTGGGACTCGTCGCGGGCGGAGCCTTGGCAATCAATACCGTTGTTGCCGTGTCGCTAGGGGGAGTAATCCCCTTGTTCCTCAAGAAGATGAACGTGGACCCCGCCCTGGCCTCCGGTCCCATTCTAACCACGGTTACCGATATGTTTGGATTCTTCCTGGCCCTCACCTTCGCTGGCCTGGTACTAGACAAACTATAAGTAGACACTGGAGGCTGGCTTCGGGCAACTAGCTACTAAGCGTTAGTCAAAATCAGCCAAGCAAAAAAAGCCGGGTGCCACCTACCGCCGGTACACCCGTAGGCTCTGATCTCCGTAATTTACTACGTACAGCCGACCACGGTGCACTACCACGTCGGTAGGGTGACTAAGATCGTCGATGCGCTGTCGTACCTCCCCGTCGGGCGCAAATACCCAAACCCGGTGGTTTTCGTAGTCGGTGACGTAGACTTCCTGGTCGTCCACAAACAAACCAACCGCCCCGTTGATAGACTGATCCTCACCGATGAGCCGGGGCGCACCGCCCTGCCGGTCTAGCACCTGCACCCGGTGGTTATACGCATCGGCTACGTAGAGCGCGTCGTCCGTAAGCTGCACGTCGGTAGGATAGTAGAACTCGCCCGGCGCGTGGCCTTCGGTTCCCCAGGCTTGCCACCGGGCACCATCGTAGTACCGCACCTGGTGGTGGTAGAAGTCGGCAATGGCCATCGCTGACCCGAGTACGCTTACCCCCGCCGGGGCGTCCAGTGAGTCGGGCACGGACAAGCTACGGCGTTCGCCGGTCTCCGGCACCAGCACGGTGATACGGTCGGCCCCGTACTCCGGCACGATCACCCGGGAGCTGTCGGCGGCCAGGTGCATCGGGCGGTCCAGGCTATCATAGGTGCGTAGGCGCTCTCCTTGCAGCGTGAGCACCGCCACCCGCTGGTGGTCGCCGTCGGCTACCCACAACTGCTCACCCACCACGGCCAGCCCGGTGGGGTGGATATCGCCCAACGGTACCCGCTGTACTAGCTCCCAATCTTGCTCGGTTGTCTGACACGCGCCGAGGATTCCCCCCAGCGCTAGCGCCATGATCCCCCGGCCAGTCACGAGCGGTCGGCTTCGCGGGTTTCTTCAGTGCCATCCGCCCGCACCACGCTGATCCGAACCGCCGTGTAGCCCGCTGCATCTACTTGTTGCGCCACCTGCTCAAGCGACAGGGAAGCATCCGACGGATAGCGAAAGGTAAGGATACCGGTTTCCATCACCACCTCGATGTCGCTCACCGCTTCGGGTAACTCCTTGAGCTTTTTTTCCAAACCGTAGGCACAATACGGACACCCCATACCGTCTACCCGCACGGTAAATCGATCCGTATCCGACCGCGGATCGGCCGGGATGATCGCAGTAGTAGATAATTCCGTAGCAACGTTTAGTCGCGCCTCCTGGTCGTGACCGTTAGCCAATGAACTAATGCTTGTAAATAATAATCCTAAAGTAACAATACGTGAAATATACATAGTAATAACAGTTAAAGGTGAATGATTAAATGACGTAGCGGAGGCCCAACCAAAGGCTAAATCTTCGTTCGTTGGCCTCAGCTACTCGTTGCCCAATGGGCCACTGTCCGGCGGCTTCCGCAATAAACCGGCGCAAAGCGAACTGGACACCACTGCCCGCCAGCAACAGGCGGTGGCCGGTAATCGGAAACCATTGGGCATTAGCCTCACCGTACAGGGTAAGCTGCCGCACCGGGTAGCGGGCGGGCAACAGGGGCAGGCCCGCACTAAACCGGGCTCCCGCCGCGTCGCTATCGTGCTGCGGTACGTAGCGGTAGCCCACCTCACCGGCCAGCCCGTAGCGAAGACTTTCGTAGCCCACCACCGTGCCTCCGTAGACCTGGTACTGGCCCATACTGATGTCCTCGACGCCCAGGGGCGGACCCGTCGGCAGGGTTTGCACGGTCTTAAAGGCCGCCCGCAGGGTGCGGCGGGGGCGGTCGCGGCGGTAAAACTGGTACTTGCCCATCAGTTGAACGTCGCCCAGGCGATAGTGTGGTTCACCTTCCGGACGGGCCCCGTAAACGATGGGCGCGTAGAGGGCCACCAGCGTGTGGGCCGTCGGCCGGTAGCTTCCCCGCCACGACGAGTGAATAAGCGTACCATGATCCGTGTAGCGAACTTCGGTAAGATTTTGAATGACCACCCGGCGCGCTCCCAGCATAATAGGGTTGTCGACGGTGATCGGCGGGCCTTGGGCGTAGGCCAGGTGGACCGTCAGCGACCACCCGGCCGCCAGAAGGCCCCGAATAACAAGAAACATGATGATTATGATTAAAGGGTACACAACGACAAGCGGAGAACAACTGACCCGGGGGTCAGGCGGGGCTTGTCAGTAGATCAGAAAGGAATCTAGGGGTACGCTAAATCAGGAAAGACTGGTGCCAGACGAAACGGTCGACCGTCAGTGGCGGTGGAGTGGGGGGAAACGGAAAAGAGCGCTGGACGGAGGCCACGACTGATCCTGGCAACAGGACGAGGGAAAGACCACGGCCCCATCGCAGGGCGGGTCGGTTTCTTCCATTCCGCAGCCCACCGAAGCGGAACCCAGCACCACGGCCACCTCGGCGAGTTGCCCGCCGCAAAAGTGCGATGCCAGCGTGATACCCGTGCTGTTAATCAGCACAACGATCGCCAGAATGGAAGAGAAAACCGCTTTCATACCGCTAATACGCTGGGAAGGGACGAATAGTTTAACAACCGGTACGATTTTATCACTCAATCAAACAAAGAGGGGGTTAAATCACTCCAGAAACCAATTCCACTAGGTCGCCGTATCAATTGTTAAATACCAAAACCTCTGCTTGATGAAGCGTAACGTCTTACTATCTCTACCTCTATTCCTACTTCTTCTTATTTCGTGCGAAGAGAACGAACCCAACGCAGTAGAGCGAGACCTGCTGGGTTGGACGGAGATAATCATTCCCAACGGCAGAGAAGCCCACGCCATTACCGGTAGCATCGACGACACGCTGTTGGTCACCACCATGATGTCGGCGTACTTTACCACCGACGGCGGAGCAACCTGGCAGGAATCGCCCGACCTGGGGGGGACGGTCTTCGACGTTCTAGAGCGCAACGACACTGTTTATGCCCTGTGGGCCTTCGGCAGCATAATAGACTATATAGGCCCCCCGTTTATCGCCGAACAAGAGTACGCAGGGATTGGCAGTGAATTCACTACAGATTATGGAACTACTTGGCACCATAACACTAACCATAATCAACATGATATAATAAGCCCCATAGGCCTTGACACCTCCGCCAGCGGGGTCACCTACCGCATCAAAGACAATATCACCCCCCTGAACTCTGACACGACTTCTTACCGAGTCAATTACTCAACGGTCGAAATGTACTACCAAGGGGCCTGGCAGACGATTGATTTTCCGTTTGAGTACGAATTGAACAACCTATACGTGGATGACGATAACCGGCTTTACGTGTCTGCTGGTACGTGGCAGTATGTACTGGATAACCAGATAACAGGACCGGACGAGCAATATCCGGGTTTGGTGTACATCTACCAAGAACCGGTTCCTTAAACCGTTACCGAACCTTATTGGATCATATCCCTCCGGTGAACTAGACCGGATTAGCTGAGGAATCTGTGCAAGTTAAGACTAGTGACCAGTGACAAGTAACCAGTGACCTACGGCTTCTGTTTACCGAACTCCGACACTGTGGGCAGCACCAGTGGAAAGGGTGCGTCCCGATCGCACACCACCTTCCCGTCTTCCAGCCGCAGGCGGGCCACCTGGATAGCCGACCATCGTTCTTCGTAGGTACTGGTGGCCCAGTCGGAGGTCAGTCCGAAGCTCTCTTCGGGGTTCACGTGGTAGAACACGTAGGCGTAGTCGCCGTTGGGCACCACGCAAGCGTGATGTCCCGGGGCAGTGTCATCCTGCCGCTGCCCCTTGTCATCCAGGATGGTGCCCTGCAACGTCCAGTCCTGCGCATCCGGCGACCGGAAGATATCGATGCCGTGCCAGGGATCGGTAATCATCCAGTAGCCTCCCTGCCACCGGAACACGTTGGCCCCCTCGCACATCACGTTGCCGATGGCCGGTCCCTTCGGCGTCCACTGCCGCAGATCGGGGCTGTCGGCGTAGTGGGTCACGTAGCCCGCGTTCTCGTGCTTGAACCACATGCGCCAGGTGCCATCTTCCAACTGAATCACCGAGGGATCAATCACCCGGCTAGAGCCCAGGTCAGCGAACTCCACAAACGACAGGTTCCACAGATCGGTACCCCGCAGGTAGGCGATCTTATGGACATCGTCAAAGTCTTCGGTGGGGAACCCCCGGGTGAAGCTCACGAACAGGTGGTACGCGCCATCGTGGCGAATCACCTCCGGGGCCCAGTAGGTGTTGTGGCCCGGCTCCACGGCCAGCGGCAACGTGCCCCGGTACCGCCAACTCACCCCGCCGTCGTCCGACGAGGCAATCCCAATCGCGGTGCCGTGCACCCAAGCCAGGTTGAAGGAACGGACGTTGGCGCGGCGTTGGGTATAGATCATCCACCAGTTCTGCTCCTCATGGTTCCAAAACACCGTCGGGTCGGCCGGGCCGCCCAGCACCGGGTCGCGGAACAGGGGAGCCGCCGGAATGCGGGATGAGTCAGCGGGCGAAAGAGATCCCTGCGCGAAAGTAAGGGGGCAAGAGGCAGTGATCAGTAAAATGGATACGACAAACCGAAACATCACGACGGGCTTTTGTTTTTGGTGGCAAACCCCAAGGTAGCACCTTTTCAAAAAACCCCCCAATCCACTCAAATCCTTTCACCCCCCCCGGGCGCGTTTGCAACGCGTTCGCCGCCCACCCCCTAGCAACCAGCAACCCGTTCACCATCTGCCAAAACCTTACCTGCACTAAAAACCGCCTCAAAATCAACCATTAGCCCTACCTCTCGGGCGTCCCACGCGGGGCGCGTTTGTAACGTGTCTGCCGTCCTGCAAGTTTACGACCCCTTGGATTCCACCCCCCCCCGGGCGCGTTTGCTACTGTCCAACACGTTTATCCCCCCCTTGTATACCCGTTGCCGCCCAACCGCAACAACGTAAGTAATTGTCCCTTTTTTCCTGTTTCGCCGGTGCTCATTTAAAAAGCACCCCAATACTTACGGGCTACCACCTCCCGCACCCGCCGCAATGGCCCAGGGATTGCGGACGACTGAGCACAGCTAAATCATTTCTCAACAAACCACGTATCAACATGGCAATTGTCAAAAACAACATCGTCACCGAAGGCTTCAGCGGTAAGCTAGGCAACCGAATTGTGTTTCGCCAGCGGGGCAACAAAACCGTTGTCGCCGTAAAGGCCGTTTCGAACGAAGGCGAACCCACCGAAGCGCAGCAGCAGCAGCGCCGCAAGTTTGGTCGCGCCCATCACTACGCCAAGCAGTCTATGAAAGACCCTTCGCTCAAGGCCGCCTATGAAGGCCAGGCCAAAGACGGACAATCCGGATTTAACCTAGCAATGGCCGATTACCTCAACAATCCGGTAATCGCCGACCTGGAAGGGGAGGAGTATACCGGAGCCAAAGACTCGCCTATCAGCGTTACCGTCACCGACGACTACCTGGTCGCTGAGGTAGAGGTCGCACTCTACTCATCCAAAGGCGACGTGCTTGAGCAAGGCCCCGCCGAGCTAGACGAGAACGGAGTAGACTGGGTGTACACCACCAAGAAAACCAACGGCCAACTCAAAGGCAGTAAACTGGTCGTCCGTGCCCGCGACCTACCCGGCAACCGCGCCGAACGCGAGTTTGTGCTGGGGTAGTGGCCCGCTTGTTCAACAAACCTAACCGGTCAGTACCCCTGACCGGTTTTTTTATGCCTGTATCTTTACCCTATCCTAAACACGCACCAATAAGTTAAGAGTCGCTCGGCTGTGCCGAGTGACCGCTATTCAACGCAAAAGCACATTTAAAGTCGACATCCCCTCTCGGGCGCGTTTGCAACGCGTCCGCCGTCCTGCAAGTCTGCAACCGTTCTCGGGCGTCCCACGCGGGGCGCGTTTGCCACCTCGCCGTACCTTGCGCACCAGGGAAGTAGACTAATCCTCTGGGCCAGAAACTTGCCCGGCAACGTCACCGAACCCGCATTCTTGCTTGGATAGTAATTCACTGACCGAGCAATTTCAAGCGCTAAATATTGCCCTTGAGTTTTTTGGCAGTCATATCTTTCGTAAGTTTATCAACTACTTTAAAGCTTGGTGATATGACGAAGATAGCATTAACCATTCGTGAAACGGAAGCTAGTGTATGGAATCAACTTCCCGCATCCTGTCGGGACGTGGTAGTTGAGAAAGCCATTCAAGGGGTTCTCAAGGGTGAACTATATCCCACCGTCATGGTGAACTACTGATATGAAGGAATTTATATTGATTTATGCATTAACTTTCAGTTCGCTTGCTGCATGCAATGGACAGAATCAGTCTGATATATCTAGTCAAAGCCAGGATTTCTCATTCAGGATTGAGTTTTACCCTTCATTCATCGCCTCGAGCAGAGTGGAGATACAAAAAAAGGGAAACAGCAAATCCTTAACAATTCACAAACTGTTTGAAACCAATGATCCAGAGTTTAAGCCAACTGGAAAGGAATCCGTTGAAACGAAATACCAGTTGCTAGTTGACAGTTCTCACCTTCAATATTACGAAGACAGTATTTTTGTCGAACAGATGGAGCAAATTCCAATTTTCGACGATGCCTTTCAATCTTTTTTTAAAAGCCTCAAAAACGTTAATCTAGTAGAACAGGAAAGTCTAATTAAAGAAGGTATTACGGATGGCATCACTATCTACTTGAACTATGGAACTGACAATAAGGAAAATAACTTTAGTCTCAGATGTCCTCGACCTGCTGATAATGAATTTGAGATAATTAAATCTCTGTTTGCCTTATTTGAAAGTACTTTCAGTAAGCAGGAAACCAAAAATTACCTTGAAAATTTAAAAGGTTACTTTGACTTTGGCTTACTGGTCAAGCATATTTCCAACGATCCATTAGAATATAGATTTTACAGTCACTTATCGGCTAATGAAGTAGAAGGATTTTTTGATTGGATGAACGGTTTGCCCATGAACAAACCAATTATTCTTGACTTTTCTAATTTTGGAGGAATGGGAACAATGTTTTACAGCGATTTCGAAGACTTAATTGAAGAGAATGAGGAAGTCTTCTGGCTTGTAAGTGAACATTCGATACGACAGGTGAAGGAAATTGGAGTTAAGAAAAGCAGAATTTTCAAAACTAGAAAAGCTTTGGAAAATGCTATGAAGGCACTATAATAAATGCTAAAAATGAATATGTGAAATGAGCATTTATGCAATCACATGGAAGTATCAAACTTAATCAGTTCTGGCAAATGTGACGTATACCCATTTTTCGCTTGGCGGTACCGATCAGTTGGAACTCGCTATACTGCTGGCCGAGAACGGAGTATCTTCAGCATTGATTAGTCAGATTACGCGTTTAGAACCTAGTGTCTTTGAGGTTTTTTGACGCTAGCATGCGGTTCGTTCCAGTTACGCTCGCCGAACTGAAAGAGGTATTAAATCGTATTGTAACTCCGACCGACTTTATTCGGGCTGCTCCGGGTATCCTCGGTTCGTGACGTAAGAATATTACGAAATTGACAGCAAAATTTCTTGGAACGTATTAGCCAATCGAAGCATTCGCCGCTTAGTTACCATCGTAGTTTCTACTGAAACTAGCAGTTTAGCCAGCTAGTATCTGCCAAAGTATACCTCGAAGCTGAGCTAAACGCACCCTTCCATTTCTTCAAATAGTATAAAAACCACTATTGACACTTTCTCCGAAGCTAAGCCGAAGCTCGACCGAAGAAACGCCGCAGCTAGAAAAAGCCGAATTTCTAATAATAATACAATTTAACCCCCCTTGAACCCGGGGTACTTACTCACCACCGCTAACCATTCCGGAACCAACCTCACTCAAACCCGGTTCCTCTCTGAACAGTAGGCGCTCTCTGTGCAACGAGCCCCCCTACCCGCACGTACCTTATGACCCAGTTTGTTACCCGATTGATCACACCGCAATGCTTCGCCTACCTATGCTGATCGCCGTATCGGGCAACATCGGGGCGGGCAAGAGCACCCTCACCCAACGGCTGGCCGACCACTACGGCTACCGGGCCGACCTGGAATCGGTGCGCGACAACCCCTATCTGGACGATTTCTACCTCGACATGGCCCGCTGGGCGTTCCCGCTGCAGATCTACTTCCTCAACCAGCGCTTCCGACAGGCCCGCCGCGTTGCCCGGTCCGATAAAGGCGTGGTGATGGACCGCACCATTTACGAAGATGCCGAAATCTTCGCGGCCAACCTGCGCCAACTCGGCCACCTTACCGAGCGCGACCACCGTAACTACCGCGGACTCTACGACACCATGCTCTCGTTTGTGCGGGCGCCCGACCTGCTCATCTACCTGCGGGGCAGCGTGCCCACCCTGCAAGCCCGCATCCAAGAGCGTTATCGTGCCAATCCTCCGGCCCGCGCCAACGAAAACCGCATCCCGGCCGACTACCTGCAGCACCTCAACGAGCGCTACGACGCCTGGGTGCAACGCTTTTCCCTCGCCCCGGTTTTCACCATACCAATTGATTCCGTAGATTTGGCCGAAGAGGCTCACTTCGTAGCGCTCGTCGGTCGCATCGACTCGGTCTGACAGACCAGTGGCGAAACGTTGCCGGGCGGGCCGCTGCGCCGAACCATACCTAGCAGAATCAAACCACATGTCCATCGCAACCACCATTGCTCAGTCCGTTGAGGTCACCGAATCCCAGGTGTTGGCTACCATCGAGCTGTTAGACCAGGGGGCCACCGTGCCCTTCATCGCCCGCTACCGGAAAGAACGCACCGGCAGTCTGGACGAAGTAGCCATCGCCAGCATCCGCGACGAGCTCGCCCAGCAGCGGGAGCTCGAAAAGCGCAAAGCGTACGTGCTGCAAACCATCGAAGAGCAGGGGAAGCTAGACGATGCCCTGAAAAGCAAGATTGAAGAGGCCGCCACCCTGGCCACGGTAGAAGACCTGTACCTGCCCTACAAGCCGCGCCGCCGCACCAAGGCCACCGTGGCCCGCGAGCAGGGCCTGGAACCCCTGGCCGAAGTGCTCTATCAGCAAGACCAGACCAACCCCGAAACGGCCGCCCAAGCTTACTTGAACCCGGAGAAAGAAGTAACTACCGTCGAAGAAGCCCTGCAGGGTGCCCGCCACATCATCGCCGAGTGGATCAACGAACGGCAGGAGGTGCGCGCCGCCCTGCGCGAGCTGTTCCTCAAGCAGGCCACCGTGCGCAGCCAGGTGATCAAGGGCAAAGAAGAAGCGGGCGAGAAGTACCGCGACTACTTCAATTGGGAAGAACCCCTGCCGAAGGTGCCCTCGCACCGCCTGCTGGCCATGCGCCGCGGGGAGAACGAGATGATCCTGTCGCTGAGCATCAACCCGCCCGAAGAAGCGGCCCTGGACATTCTACGCCGGGCAATCCTGAAAAATAATAACGCCAGCACCGCGCAGGTAGATCTGGCCCTGGTAGACGCCTACCGCCGGTTGCTCAAACCATCGCTGGAAACCGATGTGCGGCTGGTCACCAAAAAGCTGGCCGACGAAGAGGCGATCCGGGTGTTTGCCGAAAACCTGCAACAGCTGCTGCTGGCGCCCGCCCTGGGCGAGAAGCCGGTGCTGGCCTTGGACCCCGGCTTTCGCACTGGCTGCAAGGTGGTCTGCCTGAACCGCCGTGGCGACCTGCTGGACAACGCCACCATCTACCCCAACGCCCCGCAGAAGCAAACCAAGGACGCCGCCCAAACGCTGGTGACCCTGTGCCAAAAGCACGGTATAGAAGCCATCGCCATCGGCAACGGCACCGCCGGACGCGAAACCGAGGCCTTTGTGCGCAGCATCCCCGAGCTGGCCAAGCTCCTCATCGTGTCGGTGAACGAGAGCGGGGCGTCGGTCTACTCGGCCTCCGACGTGGCCCGCCGCGAGTTTCCCGACCACGACGTGACGGTGCGGGGAGCGGTGTCTATCGGCCGCCGCCTTATTGACCCCCTAGCCGAACTGGTGAAAGTAGACCCCAAGGCCATTGGGGTGGGGCAGTACCAGCACGACGTGGACCAGAACGCCCTGAAGCAGGGACTAGAAGACACGGTGGTGAGTTGCGTGAATCGGGTGGGGGTGGAGGTGAACACCGCCAGCCAGGACCTGCTCAGCTACGTGTCGGGCATCGGCCCCGTGCTGGCGCAGAACATCGTAGAGTACCGCACCGAGCGCGGGGGCTTCAAGAACCGCGAAGCGCTGCTCAAGGTGCCCCGCCTGGGCCACAAGGCCTACGAGCAGGCAGCCGGGTTTCTGCGTATTCGTGAAGGAGAGAATCCGCTCGACCGCAGCGGAGTGCACCCCGAGCGCTACGAACTGGTAGCCCGCATGGCCGCCGACCAGAAGGTGACCATCGAAGACCTGATGAAGAACGCCGACCTGCGGCAAGCGATCAACCTGAAGCGCTATCAGAACGAAGAGGTGGGTTTGCCCACCCTGCAAGACATCCTCACCGAACTGGAAAAGCCCGGCCGCGATCCGCGCGAGAAGTTCGAGGCCTTTGCCTTTGCCGAGGGCGTACACGCCCCCGAAGACTTGAAGGTAGGCATGAAACTGCCCGGCATCATCACCAACGTGACCAACTTCGGAGCCTTCGTAGACGTGGGCGTGCACCAAGATGGCCTGGTGCACGTGAGCCACCTATCGGACAACTTTGTGAAAGACCCGACGCAGGCCGTCAAGGTGCAGCAGCGGGTGGAAGTGACGGTGATGGAAGTGGATTTGCCGCGCAAGCGGATCAGTTTGTCGTTGAAGAGCGATCCTTTTGCTGAGCCGGGGACCAAGAAGAAGTCTCCCCAAGCAAAGAAACCGAAGAAGGCGGCCAAGCCGGAGGACCTGGGGGATTCGCTAGAACGATTGAAGAGTAAGTTTGGGAAGGGGTAGACAACTTCAGTATTCATGACAGAAGACGCCCCGGAAGGAAAGTATGTTTTTAGAATAATTGCTCAAGAAGATAACCTTCTGTTTATCGAGGTTAGCATTGGGAATGAAACCATTGAATTCGGTGGTGATTTCATACGAAATGATGACATCTTGACGATAAAGAACTTTGACGTTGATGGAGAGATGACGAACCAATTAGGAATAAAAGGCGTAAAAGACATTGTTGTCGATTACGGGAGACAAGTAGGTGTAAAGAAGATCATTATTGAGGGTGCACCCAGGACAACGGGAGCAAATCCGGGCAAAATCACAAAACTAGTATTTAATGTTTAATAGCAAAATGACCATAGTGAGATTTACTGGCTGGAAGCCAGGGGTAAGGAAGATTAGATTTACCATGCTGCTCCATGAAGAAGGAGAGCTTCCTTTGAAGGTAGCTAAAAATATCAAAGACAAAGTTATTGGAGGTGACGAAGTAGTTGAGATTGATTTTAAGAATCCTGAAACTGCTGAAGAAATTTACCGACAAGCTAAGTTGTTGGGGGTGGAATGTGAATTAATAGCAGAGATGCTAGAGAGCCAAAGATTGTAGTCAAGGAAAGTATAATCCTAAATACATCACTTACCTACCATCCTCCATATAAATCAACTCACTCACCAGGCCCGTCCAGCCGGTTTGGTGTGAGGCTCCTAGCCCCTGGCCGGTGTCCCCGTTGAAATACTCATAAAACAGCAAATTGTCGCGGAAGTGGGGGTTCGCCCGGAGCGGAGGGGGATCGCCCTGGTAGGTGCGCTGTCCCGATTGGTTTTCCTGAAAAATGCGGATGAGTCGTTGGCTCAGGTTGTGAGCGATCTGCTCTAGTGTACGGTATTCGCCCGAACCGGTCGGAAATTCCACCTTAAACTCGTCGCCGTAGTACTGATGAAACTTCAGCAGCGACTCCACGATCATGAAGTTAATGGGAAACCAGATCGGGCCCCGCCAGTTAGAATTCCCCCCGAACATTGAAGAATCCGATTCGCCCGGCACGTAGGCCACCTGATAGTCAACGTTATTGAGCGTGTACCTAAACGGATGATCTTTATGGTACTTAGACAAGCCCCGCACTCCGTAGTCCGACAGGAACTCGGCCTCGCTCACCACGCGGCGCAGGATACACTTGAGCCGGTGGCCCCGCACCAGCGAAAGCATACGAGTTTCACCCTTGCCCTGCTCGTACCAGCGAGAAATAAGTGCCGCCAAATCGGGGCGGTTGCTCAGCACCCACTCCAGTCGGCGGGTGAAGTCGGGTAGCTTTTTGAGCAAGGTGGGGTCGAGCACTTCTACGGCAAACAGGGGGATCACCCCCACGATGGAACGTACTTTCAACAGATGCGCCGGATCGTCGGGAAAGTGCAGCACATCGTAGTAGAAGCCGTCAGTATCGTCCCATAGGTCTACCTCCGACTCACCGATGTTGAACATGGCCCCGGCAATAGCCAGAAAGTGATTGAAAAACTTAGAGGCCATCTCCTGATAATAGGGCCGGGTTTGGGAGATCTCCAGAGCAATGCGCAGCATGTTGAGGCTGTACATAGCCATCCACGCAGTGCCGTCGGCTTGTTCCAGATAACCGCCGGTGGGCAGTTGATGACTTCGGTCAAACACGCCGATGTTGTCCAACCCCAGAAATCCTCCCTCGAACAGGTTGTTGCCCGCCGAATCTTTGCGGTTCACCCACCAGGTGAAATTCATCAGCAGTTTGTGGAATATTTTTTCCAGAAACTCGGTGTCCGCTTTCCCGTTCACTTCCCGGTCGATGCAGTACACCTTCCAGGCCCCCCAGGCGTGTACAGGCGGGTTCACGTCGCTAAAATTCCACTCGTAGGCGGGGATTTGTCCATTGGGGTGCAGGTAATACTCCCGCAGCATCAGGTCAAGCTGACGCTTGGCGAAGGCCGCGTCTAGCCGGGCCAGCGGCACGCAGTGGAAGGCCAGGTCCCAGGCCGCATACCAGGGGTACTCCCACTTGTCGGGCATCGAGATGATGTTGTTATTGACCAGGTGCTTCCACTGGCTGTTGCGACCGTGCAAGCGCTGGGCGGATACCGTGGGAGTGCGAGGATCGCCCTTGAGCCACTGGTTGACGTCGTAGTGATAATGCTGCTTGGACCACAACATCCCGGCGTAGGCCTGACGCTGCACGTGCTTGAGGTCGGCGTCGGTGACGTCGGCTTGCAGGTGATCGTAGAAGCGGTCGGCTTCTTCCTGGCGCTGTTGAAATACGGCGTCAAAATCTCCCCACGGGTCGGTTGACTGGGCTTGCAGCCGAACCTTAACGGTATATGATTCGCCCGCAGCGACCGTGGTGGCGTAGTGCAGCGCCATCTTGGTGCCCTGCGGCTGCGGGTTCACGGCCTGCTGGTTGCCTTCTACTACGTAGCGGTGGATGCTATCTTTGGGGTAAGGCGTGGCATTGGGCTGCTGATAAAGACGCTCATTGTTCGTTTCGTTGTCACAGAACAACAGCTCCGGGTTGCCCTCAAAATGCAGATGGTAGCCCAATTCTTTGTAGTGAATATCAATCTGAGCTTGGTCGTCCGCCCGGCGGATCAACGGTTTTTCCGGGTCAAGGCCCCAGCTCCAGAGGTTGCGAAACCAGATGGTGGGCAGCAGGTGCAAAGGGGCGGCCACGCTACCGCGGTTGTGGGCCGTTATTTTGATCAACACATCCGAAGGATCGGCTTTGGCGTATTCAACAAAGACATCGAAGTACTTATGGTCGTCGAACACGCCGGTGTCGGTGATCTCAAACTCCGTCTGTTGCTTGCTGCGCCGCTGATTTTCCTGCACCAGTTGAAGATAAGGAAACGCCTGCTGCGGATACTTATACAGCATCTTCATGTAGGAGTGGGTGGGAGTGCTGTCCAGGTAGTAGTACAACTCCTTCACGTCTTCGCCGTGGTTGCCCTCGGGGTTGGTGAGTCCGAACAAGCGTTCTTTGAGGATCGGGTCTTGCTCGTTCCACAGCGACAGGGCAAAGCAAAACAGTTGTTTGTGGTCGCTGATGCCGCCGATACCGTCTTCGCCCCAGCGGTAAGCGTAGCTGCGCGCCATGTCGTGGCTCACGTAGTTCCAGGCGTCGCCGTTATCGCTGTAGTCTTCGCGCACCGTGCCCCACTGTCGTTCGGAGAGGTAGGGTCCGAAGCGCTTCCAGCCCCGGTTGTCGGGCGATGCCCGGATGCGGTCTAGTTCAGGATTGGTAGCGCGTTGGGAGGGCATGGAGCGGAGTTAGGGTAGCGGTGGCCGCGAAGTTTAAAATATTATAGCAAACAAGGCAAACTTTCGGTACTATTAGCAAAAAATATATGCCATGCTTATGAACAAAACACTTTGCCTTTCGCAAAACGAGCGACACCAACACCGGTTATCTACCTCAATCGCTTTTATCCCGGTGCTTTGCTTATCTTTAATGGGCTGCCCCTCAGCCAAGGATCCCGAGACCGCGGCTTCGCCGGAGACCAAAGCCCCGGCAGAGCGGTCCTACGAAGCGATTTCAATGCTGGGCGACACGCTCTACGCCCCGGCCTTGCCCGATCCGATACAACGCCAGTACGATTCGGCCCTTCAAGTGGCGCAGCGCAACTACCAACGGGATTCTGCACAGCTGGACAATGTGATCTGGCTGGGCCGCCGCTTAGGATACCTGGGGCGCTACCAGGAGGCTAACCGGGTATTCACCGAAGGCATCAAGCGGTTCCCGCAGTCGGCCGAACTCTACCGCCACCGGGGGCACCGTTACATCACCCTGCGGCAGTTCGACCGGGCGGCGAGCGATCTGGAACGGAGCGCGGCGTTGCTCAAAGACCAACCTCTGAGCATCGAACCAAACGGTATTCCGCTTCCGCTACCGGCAAACGACCGTCCTTCTTCCTTGCAGTTCAACGTCTACTACCACCTCGGACTCGCCCATTACCTGAACGGCAACTACGGAGCGGCTGCTCAGGCCTACGAACGAACGCTCACCTACGCCAAAAGCGATGACGATATGGTCGCCGTGGCCGATTGGTTGTACATGACCTACCGGCGGTTGGGTGAAGACGAAGTGGCCGAACGCACGCTGGCTGATATTCGTGAGGACATGAATGTACGGGAGAACGAAGGCTACTTTGAGCGTTTATTGATGTATTCGGGCTACGTGGACCCTGATTCGCTGCTGCGGGCTTCCCGCCGCGACGGATCGTCTTCCCTGAACGCCGCCACGGTGGGCTACGGAGTGGGCAACTACTGGCTAAGCGAGGGCGACACCACCCAGGGTCAACAAATCCTGGAAGACGTGATCGACGGGCAGTACTGGGCGGCCTTCGGGTACATTGCCGCGGAAGCCGATCTGGCCCGCCAGCGCAACCAAAAGTAGATTACTAGTTTTATCGCCAACCACCCCCTACTTCGTGGTGCGGGTAGCCGCTAGTTTCATGGCAGCCAGCGCGTTGACCACCCCGCCGGTGGTTGATAAAGAAGAAAACTTAATCTCCTTCTCGTCGCCGGGGCGCTTCACCGGAAGGTCACGGTAAGGAATTGCTGATTCCAGAATGATATCCCGCACCACTTCGGCCGTTAGGTCAGGGAAGTAGGACATCAGCAAGGCAGCCACGCCCGACACCACCGGAGCGGCCATGCTGGTACCATTCAGTTGGGCGTAGCCGTTGTGGGGCGTGGTGGAGTATATGTCTACCCCCGGCGCAAAAACGTCTACGTTTTTCTTGCCGTAGTTCGAGAATTCGGCGGGGAGCCCGTCGTCTGACTTCCACGACGAAGCGCCCACCTCAATCCAGTTGGGCGCCCTTATTTTATCACCGTTGAGCGAAGCGTTGGGGAAATTAGGAGTTTCGTCTATGCTCTTGCCATCATTGCCCGCCGCGTGCACCAGTAGCACGTTGTGTTCCTGGGCGTAGCGCACCGCTTCGTCTACCGCGGTTTTGTCGGGCGAATAGGACTTGCCAAAACTCATGTTGATAATGTTGGCCCCGTTGTCTACGGCGTAGTAGATCGCGTTGGCCACATCTTTATCGCGTTCGTCCCCGTCGGGCACGGCGCGTACGATCATAATTTCGGCAGGTTCGGCGATGCCTTTTCCGCCCAATGCATTGTCTCGGTTGGCCGCGATGATCCCCGCCACGTGGGTGCCGTGGGTCGCATCCGGACCGGTCACATCCCGGTTTCCGTAGTCTCGTTCGCTCAGGTCAGCGTAGTGGTCGCCCACGATGGTTCGGGTATTAAAGGTGGTATCGTAGCCGTAGTCCAGCGCCGACTTGAAGTAGGCCGCGGCCTCATCAATGCCCTCCTCGTCGATACCAACCTGCAGCGCGTAGGTCATAAAGCGCTGCCCTTCGGTGATCAGGGGGTCAGGCGATTGCACCGCTTGCAGCGTATCCAACGTGAGGGTATCCACGCCCAAATAAGCGGTGAAGAGCTGCGTAAATCGCCGAAAGGCGACCGCGGTTCCCATGAACTGCATCCGTTGCTGTTGCAGTTCGGCAACCCGAGCCCGGTACGTACGCACGATGGTCTCGTAATATTCCTCATCCCGTCGTTTCTTGCGGCCCGCCTGCTGATCGTGATCGCGTCGCAGTCGCACGTACTCGCGCGTGAGTTCGTAGGTATCGTTGTCGACGTTGGTTCCGTCGGCGCCGCCGATAAAGTTCCAACCATGGACGTCGTCCACGTAGCCATTGTTATCGTCGTCCTGTCCGTTGCCCGCGATCTCGTCCGAATTAACCCACAACCGACCCACCAGATCTTCGTGGGCCGAGTCAATTCCTGAGTCGATCACGGCGACGATCACTTTGCGGGCGGGTCTTGAGCTAACAAACTCATACGCTTGATCTGTGCTAATGCCCGGGTAGTCGGACGCTGCCGGATCAAGGTGGAACCAGTTGTTAGGGGGGGGGGTATCGACAGAATCAGTTGTGACGCGGGCAAAAGCTAGCGAGGTGCCCAGGAGAAAGACGCTGCTCAAGGCAACGCTAACGAGAATAGAATGCATATCAAAATTTGAGTTAACGCGAAAATTACGAGAAAAATAGCGGACGTAAAACTACAGCGCCGGAATTATTACGCTACCAACGCCGAGAATTGTTGAAAAAGGAACGGTAGAAGTACTAGAATATTTGTACATTGAATTTGTAAGCGAAAGAGTCTGCCAATGAACTTTCGGCGGCGGTTCTTTGTAAGCAAGAAGAAGTTCTTTAGAGCAAAAAAATACCCGCTTGGGTCTAGGACAGTTTTCTAAATCCAACACGTAAACAATGCCGAGTGAAGTTCGCCTACAAAACTGGACCTCAATGCTGCTTCGGTGGCATCTTTGGTGGCGGCAAGGTGCTTCGGTACCTTACTGCCTAAGACCCCAAAGTTAACAGTGGATAGTTGCGTAGTTGGGACAGCTCAAATCCTGTTTTTTCTGGGATTTAGCAAAACCTCCGATGACGGCTCAAGTTGGGTTTTTTGGTAAGGGCGCGTCGCGACGCGCCCTTACCAAAAAACCTAGTTCTTCAAGCGCTCCTGCTCAGCCAGGGCTTCCTGAACGGTCACACGCTTGCCGTCCACCTTGGCAATCACAAAGGCATCTTTAATGCCCATCCGCTGAATATCTTTCCGAAAGGCCAAGGCTCGATTCAAGTCGCGAAATTTGCCCAGCGTGTATTGGTCCACCTGCTCCGTTTTATCAATGTTCATCTTCACCAGGTCATCCTTGTAATCGGCCAGGTCAAAGTTCTCGAAAGCGCCGATTTGTACTTCAAAAAACACCCCGGTGTAGTAGGGAGAGAGTTCTAATAACAATCCATTCACGCGGTTCATGCTGTCTAACTCGCTGCGCAACTGCTCATTTTCTTGTTGCAGTGAAGCGTTCTGGGCCTGAACCCGAGGCCACCGTCCGAAAAAAGGCGGAAAAAACTCTATGTAGATGATGTAGCCCACCAAGAGCAGCAACAGTCCGATCAGCAACAGTAGCCCAGCGGAAAGCTGTTTGCGTCCCCGACGCAGGGTAGTATTTCGTCGGCTAAGGTTTCGGTACTCTTCAGCTAAAGATTCCATGTTTGCCAAAAAAACAAATTTCTGTTTGAAAACTAAGCTCCACGTGATATATTTGGCCTAATGAACGCATTTGTAACCGTACTTCCGGCAAAAAACGATTGGTGGTGGCCCTCCCGTTCCTGGCGTAGCGTGAACCACTAGTCTTGTTTCAATAAAATTCGAAGGCCTACTGTTCTCGCAGTGGGCCTTTTTGTTTAAAACACCACCACTTTATGAATTTATCCGCTAAGACGTATTCCTTAAAAACCAACCACCGAAAACTGCTGGCCGACACCATCACCCCGGTAAGCATCTACCTCAAACTGCGCGATCGCTACGCCAACCCAATCCTGCTCGAGAGCTCGGATTACCACAGCAGCAACAACACCTTCTCCTACATTTGCTGCGAACCCATTGCCACCTTTTCGGTGAAAGCCCAGCAACTCACCCAGCAATTTCCGGACGGAGAAAACACCACCCGGCAGCTTGCTGAAAAAGCCGACCTGGTGGAGCACCTAAGTGCCTTTGTGGGATTGTTCAAAACCGAAGCCAACGACTATAAATTCGTGACCAATGGGCTGTTCGGCTACATGGCCTACGATGCGGTGCAGTACTACGAAGACATCGACCTGCCTTCCGATACGGACGTTGACTACCGTATGCCGGAAGTGCACTACGCGGTGTACCGCTACGTGATTGCCATCGATCACTTTCGTAACGAATTGCACCTTTTTGAGCACCAGTACGAGCCCGATGCCGCCAACGACAAAGGCATGAAAAACCTTCTGTCGCTGATTAGCAACAAAAACATTCCCAGCTATCAGTTTCGCCTGACGGGAGAGGAGAGCAGCAGCTTCTCGGATGAGGATTTTCTCCGGGTGATTCGGCAGGGCCAAGAGCATTGCTTCCGGGGCGACGTGTTTCAGATTGTGCTGTCGCGGCGGTTTCAGCACGCTTTCCAGGGCGACGAGTTCAACGTGTACCGCACGCTACGCTCCATCAACCCCTCGCCCTACCTGTTCTACTTTGACTACGGCAACTTCAAAATATTTGGTTCATCGCCCGAGGCGCAGATTGTGATCAACGAGGACTCCGCCACCATCTACCCCATCGCGGGCACCTTTCGCCGCACCGGCGATGATGCCGCCGACGCCGAGCTGGCCAAGCAATTAATGGACGATCCCAAAGAAAATTCGGAGCACGTGATGCTGGTCGACCTGGCCCGCAACGACCTGAGCCGCAACGGCCGGGACGTGACGGTAGAAACCTTCAAGGAGATTCAGTACTACTCGCACGTGATTCACCTGGTGTCGAAGGTGACGGGGCATCTGCCCAAAGGCACCTCACCGGTGCGGGTGGTAGCCGATACCTTTCCGGCGGGCACCTTGTCGGGAGCGCCCAAGCACCGCGCTATGCAGTTGATCAACGCGTATGAGCCTCTGAAGCGGGGTTTCTACGGAGGAGCCATCGGCTTTATGGGATTTCACGCCGAGCATAATAACCCGTTGTTCAACCACGCTATCATGATCCGCTCTTTTATGAGTCAGGACAATATCTTGTATTATCAGGCCGGGGCCGGGGTGGTGGCGAAGTCGTCGCCGGAGAGCGAACTGCAGGAGGTGCACAACAAACTGGCCGCCCTGCGCACGGCACTGGAACAGGCAACCGAAATTCGTTGAGTCCGGGTGGGCAAGTGCATATCAACCGCAACCGTTCTGTCATGGGATTTACGTTAGAAGAAGTGGTGCCCTGGGGCCGAAACCTGGAAGAATACCGGCGTATGTTTTCGTTGACCGAAGATGACCTTGCCGGAAGTATCCTGGGGTGCGCGGATGGTCCGGCGAGCGTCAACGCCGAACTCCACCAGTGGGGTAAGCACTACGTATCGTTAGACCCGATCTATCAGTTTACCGCCGAGCAGATCGCGCAGAGAATTGCCGCTACCGCTCCGGTCATTGCCGAGCAACTGGAAAAGAACCAGGCTGATTATCAGTGGGCTGACTATCAATCGCCCGACCACCTGGTGCGCGTTCGTCGAGCTGCGATGGATGAGTTTCTAACCGACTTTAAGCAAAATAGCGCTTCTGATCGGTACATCACCGGGGCATTGCCTAACTTGCCCTTTGCTGATCGCACTTTTGACCTTGTTCTGTGCTCACACTGCCTGTTTACCTATTCCGACCAGCTAAACGAAGCGTTTCATCAACAAGCCGTACTAGAAATGTGCCGGGTAGGCCGGGTGGTGCGAATATTTCCTTTGCTGGAGAATAGTGGTCAGCCTTCTCGTCACTTGTCGAGTGTGCTCGCGGTGTTGAAAGAACGGCCCATAACCGCCCAAAAAATGATCGTAGACTACGAATTCCAGAGAGGGGGAAACCACCAATTAATCCTGAAAAACGCATGAAAATACTCGTATTAGATAATTACGATTCATTCACCTACAACTTGGTGCACATTATCAAGGAGCTGGGCTATGAACAGCACCTAGACGTGATCCGCAACGACAAAATTGGCGTTGCCGACGTGGACCGCTACGACAAAATTCTGTTGTCGCCCGGGCCGGGCATCCCGCAGGAAGCGGGCATTATGATGGACGTGATTCGCACGTACGCTCCCGCGAAAAGCATCCTGGGCATCTGCTTGGGTCATCAGGGCATTGCCGAAGCCTTCGGGGCAAAACTATACAACATGCCGCTGGTGCTGCACGGCTACGGCGACCGGGTGTTTATTGAAGAGCCGACCGACTACCTGTTTCGGGGACTGCCCAACGCGTTCGGAGTATGTCGCTACCACAGCTGGGCGGTGGCCGCCGACTCAATCAACGACGAACTGCTGGTCACCGCCCGCGATATCAAGGGAGAGGTAATGGGCTTGCGCCATCGAGATTACGATGTGCACGGATTACAGTTTCATCCTGAATCTATCCTGACCGAACACGGCAAGACCATGATCAAACAGTGGTTAGAATATTCATTGTAAGAATTTGATTAATCTGTAGGAACATGATTAATCATGTTCCTACGTCACCCAACCGTATGATCGCTGACACTCCTGCCCCTCCGTACTACGCCGTAGTTTTCACCTCCGTGAAAAACGACAATCCGGTGGGCTACGCAGAAATGGCCGAAAAAATGTACGCCCTCGCCGCCCAGCAGCCGGGTTTTCTGGGCGTAGAATCCGCCCGAGAAGCAATCGGCATCACGGTTTCTTACTGGAAAAATCCGGAAGCGATTCAGCAGTGGAAAAAGCACACCGACCACCTGCTGGCCCAGAGGCTGGGGCGAGAAGCGTGGTACTCAGCGTATAAAACTCGAATTTGTCGGGTAGAAAGGGAATACGGGTCCGCTACCTAATCGCACCATCAGCGCTTTTTAAACACAATAGCCATGAAACACATCCTCAACACCCTGATCGACTACCAGGCGCTGAGCCGAACCGACGCGAAGGAAATCCTAACGCGCCTGGCCCGGGGCGAATTTAACACCAGCCAGATGGCCGCTTTTCTCACCGTATACCTCATGCGCAGCATCACGGTCGATGAGCTCGAGGGCTTTCGCGACGCCATGCTCGAACTGTGCGTGCCGCTTCCGATCGACGAATATGATGCCATCGACCTGTGCGGCACGGGGGGCGACGGCAAAGACACGTTCAATATCTCCACCACCGCCTCGTTCATCGTGGCCGGAGCCGGTCAGAAGGTGGCCAAGCACGGCAACAACTCGGTGTCGTCGGTGTGTGGCTCCTCCAACTTGTTAGCCCATTTTGGCTACGAATTCACCAACGATGCCGCAGTCCTGAAGGAAAGCCTGGACGAAGCGGGCATTTGCTTTTTGCACGCCCCCCTGTTTCATCCGGCCATGAAAAACGTGGCCCCGGTGCGGCGCGAGCTGGGCATGAAAACCTTTTTTAACATGCTGGGTCCGATGGTGAACCCCTCATTTCCTAAAAAGCAACTGGTCGGCGTGTTTAGCCTGGAGCTCGCCCGACTCTACGCGTATCTGTATCAGCAAACCGATACGCAGTTCGTGATCGTTCACTCGCTGGATGGCTACGACGAAATTTCGCTCACCGGTCCTTTTAAAATGATCACGCCCCAGGGTGAACAACTCCTGCATCCCGAAGACCTGGGGCTCAGCACCCACGCTCAGGAAGCCCTATCTGGGGGCAACTCCGTAGAAGACGCCGCCCGCATTTTTCTGAATATTTTGTCCGGACGCGGCACCCCCGCCCAGCACGAAGCCGCCGTGGCCAACGCCGGGGTAGCGCTCTACTGCGCCCAGGCCGCGCCTACGCCCCGAGAGGGCGTTCAAATGGCGAAAGCAGCCCTTGCTTCGGGCGACGCCCTGAAAGCTTTCCGCAAACTCACCAGCCGGTAATTATGCGCTGGCTCACGGATCGTCTGGAATTTCCTCCGGTGGAGGAAGCCGACCTCTGGGGCGCCCTGGCGGTGGGCGGAGACCTGTCGCCCGAGCGCCTGCTGCTCGCGTATCGGTCGGGTATCTTCCCCTGGTACAACGAAGGTCAGCCGATTGTGTGGTACTCACCCGACCCGCGGTTTGTGCTTTATCCTGACCGACTGCGGGTGGCCCGGCGAATGCGGTCCGTACTGAATCAACAACCGTTTGAGGTTACCTACGACACGCAATTTTCGGAGGTGATTCGCAACTGCCAGCAAATAAAACGACCGAACCAGCCCGGCACCTGGATCACCGAAGCCATGCGCGCGGCCTACATCCGTTTGCACCAACTTGGGCACGCGCACTCCGTCGAAGTGTGGCAGGATAGTCGGTTGGTGGGCGGAGTGTATGGAATTGCGCTGGGAAGCTTGTTTTTTGGCGAGTCAATGTTTTCGCTGGTTAACAATGCCTCGAAAATAGGGTTTATCACTTTGGTGCGTCGGCTACAGCAGCGCGAATTCACTCTAATTGATTGCCAAGTGGCTACTCCTCACCTCGCCCAGTGGGGCGCTGAACCTATTTCTCGCGCTCATTACCTGAGTGAACTATCAGCGGGGCTGAAGCGGAACGTTTGCTGGTAAACTTCGGGACAGAACACAACAGTAAAAGCAGTGCGCCGAGCGGTTTTAATAAAATGAAGGAAAAACATTACCCAAGAGCGTTTAGTAGGCAAATGTGGCATTCGGGTAAGCACTCTTTCCATAAATTGAGCCCTAATAACGCTTCGTTATGAAACGCTAACAACATCAAATGATTAGCCCCGTAATTCCTGTTGATGCCGTAGATTATTCAGCGAATGATTCTCCTAATATACTGGATCACCTGCTGTTTGGGGTGCTGATCGTGGATAAACTGGGAGTGATCACCTACGCGAACGATGCTGCCTGCCAGTTGCTTCGAACCAAGAATGAAGACATCGTTGGCCGAATTTCGTCGGATCGTCAGTGGAAAAAAGTAGACCGTGACGGAAATCATTTTAGCCCGGATCGACTTCCGCTAACCATTGCGTTGCAGGAGAGTCGATCGGTAATGGGTTGCGAATGCGGATTGCAATTCGACGACCAACTCGTTTGGTTGTCGGTTCATGCTGCCCCGCTCTACAACAACTTCGGTGAACTCACCGGGGCGGTAGCCAACTTCGTTAACATCACCGAAAAAAAAGACACCGAAAACAAATTGCTCCAGCGCGAACAGCGCCTCAGTTCTATTGCCAACTCCCAAACCAGTTATCTGCTACGTGCCACCCTCGACGGATGCTTTACCTACGTGAACGACGCTTGTTTGGTCAAGTACGGGTATCAGGAGAATGAATTATTAGGTCGACCTTTTTCGATGATTACCGACCCCGACGACGTCGAATCTTGTGTGACACTTTCGCGCGAATGCGTTAAGAGTCCTGGCGAAAGTCGTTCCATTCAGATTCGGGGAATTAACAAACAACGTGACTACTTTTGGACCGAATGGGAGTTTGTAGCCATTGCTGATTCGTCGGGACGGGTAACCGAAATTCAGGGGGTGGGTCGCGATGTATCGGACGAGGTACGAACCGAGGGGCTGTTGCACGATACCAGCCAGATGGCTCACGTAGGAGGATGGGAGCTTACCTCACTTACTCAAAATCTGAGTTGGACCGATGAGACCTACCGCATCCATGACCTGCCGCCCAACACCGCAGTGTCGTTGCGCAAGGCCATTCGGTTCTACCATCCCGACCACCAATCCACCATCAAGCGGGCCATTAAACACCTCATCGCCCAGGGTGAAAACTTCGACCTCGAACTGAAATTGGTTACGCAGAAGGGGCGCGAAGTGTGGGTGCGCACCCAGGGACAACGCGAGGCCTCGCACGGCAATTTTATCCGTATCTATGGCGTGATTCAGGATATCACCGAGCGTAAGCTGGCCGAAGAGCGCGTGCTACAGAGCAACGATAAACTCAAAAAAATCAACCGAGAGCTAGACCGCTTTGTCTACAGTGCCTCGCACGACCTGCGCGCCCCACTCACTTCTATCATCGGACTCATTAACCTATCAAAAATGGAGGAGGTTCCGACGGTTATCCGTGAGTATCTGGGATTGATGAAGAAAAGCGCGGACAAGTTAGATAACTTCATTCAAGACCTAACCAATTTTTCGCGCAACGCCCGTACCGAGATCAAGCACGAACGCATTGATTTCCAGGAGATGGTGGATACGATCTTCGAGCAGCATAAGTTTATGGACGAAGACAAGCAGGTTGATCTGCAGTCGAGCATTGATCAGCAAGTTGATTTTTATTCGGACGGAAACCGCCTGCAGGTCATGTTCAGTAATCTGATTTCCAATGCGGTAAAGTATAACAACAGCAAAGTAGATCACGCGTTGGTTGAAATTGAAATTGCAGTAGACGCCGAAAAAGCCCAAGTTCGGATCTCGGACAACGGCATTGGTATTGGGGCGGAGCACCTCGACCGAATTTTTGAAATGTTTTACCGTGCAACCAACGAACGGCAGGGATCGGGTTTGGGCCTTTACATCGTGAAGGAAACGGTCGATAAACTGAAGGGCGAAGTGCAAGTAACCTCTCAACAAGGACAGGGCACCACATTCACTTTTGCAATTCCCAACACTCCGCCTACTGAGGAAGCAGCGGCTGCCTAGTTTCTGTCTATTTTTTTGGGTAAAAATACTTCAGCCATCATGCAGCGGGCACTTCCTCCCCCGCAAAATTCAATCGTAGCCAGTGAACTGTATCGTATTGCGGTATGCTGTTCAATTTGCTGCACCTGCTCGGCGGTGAGCGAGCGGTAGGCTTGTTCGGACATGACCAAAAGCCGCTCACCGGAGCGAGATTTCACCTGAAGCATATTGCCCGCAAAGTGATTGCACTGCGCTTCGGTGATTAGCACCACCTCCTTGCCGCTCTGCCGGATAACGTCTAACACCTGGGTGCGGTCCCACTTGTTGCGCACCGCATCGCCGCAAAAGATAGCGAGGTTTTCCCCGATGCTCATCATCACGTTGGTGTGGTAAATTTCGGCAAACCCGCGGTCGGTCATTTGGGAAGCATGGAATGCCACCGGACGAAAGCCAAACTCAGCGCAAAATTCTTCCAACAGGTTCAGGTGGGTGCGGGGCGACACGCAGGCGTAGGCGATTCTATTTTGGCGGTCGAGCACCACACTGCCGGTCCCCTCCAGATACTTCTCCTCGTTCTCGAAGTGCGAGTAGTCTATCTTCCGAGTGATCAAAAAGCCGTGCTCGCGCTGCAGAATGCCGATGATGTCTTCCCGCCGCTCCAAACGACGGTTGGGAGCCCACATCGGATACGTGACCACCGTGCCGTCGTCGTGGAACGAAATCCAGTTGTTCGGAAAAATAGAATCGGGGGTATCCTTTTCGGGAGTGTCTTCTACCACAATCACGTTCACCTGCTGCGCGCGAAGCAAGGTCACAAAGGCATCGAACTCCTGCTGGGCCCGCTGCTGAATCTCTTCCGGAGTGAGCCCGATAAGAAACTGCTGATAGTGGTTATTGACCGCCGTTTCCGCATTATAGCCAAACCGCACCGGCCGAATCATAAGAATGGTGTCCGTAAGTTGTTGGTTTTTCATAAAAGAATGATTGAGTGATGGAAGGACTGTATGATTATTTATTCAATCATTCAGTCCTTCAACCCTTCGTTTGCTAAACCCAAACGGCTACGTCGTCGCGCAGCAGGGGCATGCTCATGCAGTGGGTGCCGCCCCGCGCCCGCGACAATTCTCCCGACGGCAGTAAAACCAGCGTATCGCCGGTCACCACCTCATCGATGGCCGCTCCCTCCTCTGCCCGTTGAATGATGTCGGACGAACGCATCACGGCGAAGCCGCGCTTCCGGAACTCCGCTTCGGTCTTCACGTTGCGGTCGTAGCCAATCACCACCCCCTCGCGGATGGCCAGGAAGTTGCAGGCGTCGGTCCACTGCTCCCGCTCGCTGTCGGGAAACGCTCCTCCGGCGCAGGGTATGATTTCGCAGCGCTCGGCCCCGTAGTCCTGGCAACTGATTTGCGCGAACAGATCGTCGAGGTAGGGCAGCTTCTTCACCGTCACTCCGTAGCGCTTGCCAGGGCGATCTTCTCGCAAGAACTGCGTGATTTCCACCTTATGCACCGGACCGGTATGGGCCTCGGACAAGTTACCCGCAAAGTCA
The DNA here is from genome assembly GCA_965217305.1 of Cyclobacteriaceae bacterium. Taxonomy (GTDB): domain Bacteria; phylum Bacteroidota; class Bacteroidia; order Cytophagales; family Cyclobacteriaceae; genus Tunicatimonas. Next base: position 504,615 of record CBDCHN010000010.1, on the reverse strand, counting down.
AAATTCTTAATGCGGTGGGTGAGCACTTCTTTAGAAAAGGGGCTGAACAAAATCCACAGATCGCGACGCACCTGGGTAAACACGGTGTCGATGTGCATGTAAGAACGACGCTGCGGAATCTTCACCACCGATACCTTTTGGATCAGGTTTTTGTCGAAGAGCTGCTCGACCAGGTAGTCGATGGCCATCACCGAGGTGCGTTCGCTGATGCCCAGCAGCAGGTGGCCGGGGCTAATCATCATCACGTCGCCGCCCTCGATGCTCACGTTCTTACGCCGTTTTTCTTCTTCGGTGGCAAAGAAAAACATATCAAGTTCCTTGAGCTCGATCACCCGGTCGGCCAGACGGTCGGGATCATCGCGGGTAGACTGATTGAGCAAATTGAAGTGGGCAATGTACTTAAACAGCAACGACTCCCGGTTGCGGGCCGCCTCGTAGGGTTTGTTGATTAAAATATGGTCGTGGATGGTGATGCCAATATCGCGGGTGAAGATCAAGTTAGGGATAGGAGCAAAAATAAAGTCTTCAGAACCGTCCGCTGCGGGTAGGATGCCGGTGATGAGCGTATGTGCTAAAGGTGCCCCATCAGTTTGCAGCAAACGTTTTTGGGTTTTGAGTCCGCACTTCTCGATGGCGCAGACTGAGGCGACGAGCAGCGTTTTTACGTCTTCGTTGCTGAGAATGCGCCGAAGCAGCGATTCTACGGTGAGTACGTAGTCCGAGTCAAAAGTCAGATCAAGGACGGCCTGTTGGTACGCGGGATCGTTGGCCTTCCCCCGAATTTTGTCCGGATCAAGGAAACAAAGCAGCACGCGCACGTACTCGCTGTATTCCTGTTGCATTTTTTTCAGATCTACAATGTCGTCGTACAGTAGCTGATCGGTGATGCGGGGCACGATTTTGCCGATGCCTTCGTCGGGAGGATGAATGAGCAAGCGACGCAGGCGACCAACTTCGGAGGTGACGTGAATATTTTGGGGCATGGCTTGAGTGAATTAGAGAAATATGAGGTGCGAAATGAGAAACGACGGTCTGGTTGTAAATATCCTGCCTATTCTTTTTCATCCTGGATATCCTGATAACCAAAGGTATGAGTTTCGAACGGATTACCAGTAGGGTAGGGCGGATGCGGGCAATTTACTAGCTTTGGCAAGATTATCATTTCCAGAACTGCTATGAGCATATTGGATACCATCGTGCAGCGCAAGCGCGAAGAAGTGGGGGAGCGAAAGTCGCACATTCCCGAGGAAACCCTTTATTGTTACCAAGATTTCAACCGGCCAACTTATTCTCTGTCGGAGGCTTTGCGGGCGCATCCGCCCGGCATTATTGCCGAGTTCAAACGCATGTCACCCTCAAAGGGAGTGATCAACGCCACGGCCGACGTGCAGCAAACCACCGTGGGCTACGTGCGGGCCGGGGCCGCCGCGCTGTCGGTGCTCACCGACGTGGATTTCTTTGGCGGCAGCGACGAGAACCTGCGCATCGCGCGGCAGCATAACCAGGTGCCTATTCTGCGCAAGGATTTCACCATTGATCCCTACCAGATCACCGAGGCCAAGGCCCTCGGAGCCGATGCCATTCTGCTGATTGCGGCGGTGCTTTCGCCCGCCAAAGTACTGGCGCTGGCCCAACACGCCCACCGGCTGGGGCTGCAGGTGCTGCTGGAGGTGCACAACGAAGAAGAACTGCGGCAAACCGCCCGGCAAGACGCTATTGCGCCTTTCATTGATGTGGTCGGGGTGAACAATCGGAATTTGAAGACCTTCGCGGTGAGCATTGATACATCAGTTCAACTGGCCAAGCTCATGCCGGAAAACACGGTAAAGATTTCCGAGAGCGGCATCAGCGATCCGGCCGCGATCCGGGAGTTGCAGCAGCACGGCTATCAGGGGTTTTTGGTAGGCGAGCACTTTATGCGGCAGGATGACCCGGCGGGGGCGTGTAAGGCGTTGATTGAAAAGCTAAAGTGAAAAACGATGAAGGAGCAAATTAAGAAGCACCTGACGCAGATCGAACAGGAGAAAGAAATCAAAATATTACTGGCTTGTGAGACCGGGTCAAGAGCGTGGGGCTTTCCGTCGCCCGACAGCGATTACGACATCCGAATGATATATGTCCACCCTATGGATTGGTATTTGTCCCTCACGGAAAAGAAGGATACCATTGAGCATTTGAAAGAACTGCAGGACAGAAAACTGATCCTGCTTGAATGCCTGAGTGGGAGCAAAGCGTACGGACTGGCTACCCCCACCTCTGATACGGATATCAAGGGAGTGTTTTTGTTGCCAAAGCAAGACTTCTACGGCTTAGAATACGTACCACAGGTGGCCAACCCCAGCAACGATATCGTCTTCTACGAGTTCAGTAGATTCATGCAACTGTTATCGGTGAACAACCCCAACATTCTGGAGCTGCTTAACACTCCGGCCTCAGCGACACACTACAAACACCCTTTGTTGGACAAAATCAAATCCGAACTGATCTTATCCAAACTTTGTAAAGAGACCTTTGGAAAGTTTGCGCTTGCCCAAATAAAAAAAGCGAAAGGCCTAAGAAAGAAAATCGTGAATCCCGTAGGCAAAGAGAGAAAAAGTCCGTTATCGTTTTGCTACGTCAGCTACGGACAAGGCTCACTAGCCCTCAACGAGTACCTAAATCTGAAGGGCTGGCGGCAACAGGACTGCGGGCTAACCAACGTGCCGCACATGAAGCATACGTACGGCCTTTACCACCGCCTGGGCGGAGACTACAACGGCCTCATTAAAAAGATGGCTTCGAACGATCTTAGTTTAAGCTCGATACCAAAAGGCCAATCTCAGGAAACCTTACTGTATTTCAATAAAGACGGCTATTCTACCTACTGCAAAGAGTATCGGGAGTACTGGGATTGGGTGAACCACCGAAATGAAGCTCGTTACGAGAATACCCAAAGCCACGGAAAGAACTACGATGCCAAAAACATGATGCATACCTTTCGGCTCCTGGATATGGCCATCGAGATCGGACGCGAACAACGGGTAAATGTGAAGCGTCCTAATCGTGAATTTCTGCTGGACATCAAAGCAGGCAAGTATGACTACGATGAGCTATTGAGGATGGCAGAAGAAAAACAGCTGGAGATGGAGCAAGCGTTTGCTCAGTCGTCGCTGCCCGATCAACCGGACCTGGAGGCGATTAGTAATTTGGCCTACAAGCTTAGAGACAAATTCTATGAACCTTAAAATCTGCGGCATGAAGCATGCCGACAACCTGTCGGCGGTGGCCGCGCTTGCGCCCGACTACCTGGGCTTCATCTTCTACGAAAAATCGCCTCGCTATTTTGTCGATATACTGTCGCCCGAAACCGTTCGGGCTTTGCCCGCCACCATTCAACGGGTGGGAGTGTTTGTGAACGCGTCTACCGACTACGTGCAGCAGGTGGCGGACCGTTACGGACTCAGTGCGCTTCAGTTGCACGGACAAGAACCACCCGAACAGTGTGAGGCACTCCGGTCAATGGGTTATACAATCTTTAAGGTATTTGGCGTGAATCAGACCTTTGACTTCGATCAACTAACGCCTTATCAGCCGCACGTCGACGCTTTCCTGTTTGACACGGCCACGCCGCAGCACGGCGGCTCAGGACTTCCCTTTGATTGGTCTGTCCTATCCAACTACCGGTTGCCGGTTCCGTTCTTTCTGAGCGGGGGTATTGGGCCGGATAATCTCGATCAGGCGATGCAGATAAATCACCCCCAACTCTTCGGACTGGACGTGAACAGTCGCTTCGAGACCGCGCCCGGACGAAAATCTATTCATCAACTGCAACAACTCATCGCGCATCTGGGCCGGTAAGTTGTCGGATATTTTGTACTTTTGCTGCTAGATCAATCAGCAATTCCACCAGCAATGAGCGAAACCACCACTGCCTCCTTTCAAGTGAGCGAGCAAGGCTACTACGGCCGCTTCGGCGGGGCCTTTATTCCCGAAATGCTGCACCCCAACATTGAGGAGCTGCGCACCAATTATCTCACCATCATGCAGGAGGCCGACTTCCAGCAGGAATTTCAGCATTTGTTGAAGAACTACGTCGGTCGGCCCACGCCGCTCTACTTCGCGCCGCGACTGTCCGAAAAGTTTAGCACCCGGGTGTATTTGAAGCGTGAGGATTTGTGCCACACCGGGGCGCACAAGGTCAACAACACCATCGGGCAGATTTTGCTGGCTAAGCGACTCAACAAAAAGTACATTATTGCCGAAACCGGGGCCGGACAGCACGGCGTGGCCACCGCCACGGTGTGCGCCCTGATGGGCATGCCCTGCCGGGTGTTCATGGGTTCGGTCGATATGCAGCGGCAGCGGCCCAACGTGGAGCGCATGCGCATCCTGGGGGCCGAAGTGATTCCCGCTACCTCGGGCAGCCAAACCCTCAAGGATGCTACCAACGAAGCCATGCGTCACTGGATCAGCAACCCCACCGACAGCCACTACATCATCGGCTCGGTGGTGGGGCCGCACCCCTATCCCGATATGGTCACGCGCTTTCAGTCGGTGATCAGTGAAGAAATTAAGGCGCAGTTGCTGGAGCAAACCGGTTCTGAGGACCCCAACTACGTGGTGGCCTGCGTGGGCGGGGGGAGCAACGCCGCCGGGGCTTACTATCACTACCTGGACCGTCCGAAGGTGCGCCTGGTGGCCGTAGAAGCCGCCGGGGAGGGAGTTGCCACCGGACGGACGGCCGCCACGACCGCGCTGGGTACGTTTGGCATTCTGCACGGCAGCAAATCGCTGGTGATGCAAACCGCCGACGGACAAGTAACCGAGCCCCATTCAATTTCGGCCGGCCTCGACTACCCCGGCATCGGGCCGATGCACGCGCATCTGTTTGATTCGGGGCGGGGTGAGTTCTACGCGGTGACCGATGACGATGCGATGAACGCCGGGATTTTGCTGAGCCGACTGGAGGGCATTATTCCGGCCATCGAAAGTGCTCACGCCGTGGCCGTATTGTCGCAGATGAACGCCCAACCCGACGAGGTGGTGGTGATCAACCTTTCCGGGCGGGGCGATAAAGACCTGGAAACGTATATTCAGTGGGGGAAGTATTGATTGATTGACTGAATGATAGAAGGATTGAATGTGCATTTATTCATCCTTCTATCATTCAGTCCTTCTACTGCTCAAGCCTATGCCCAATCAACCAACGCACAACCGACTCACCGAACTCTTTCGGCGCAAAGACAGAAATATTCTTTCGGTGTATTATACTGCGGGACACCCTAATTTGGATGATACCGTCCGCATCGCTGAACATCTACAACAGGCCGGGGCCGATGTGATTGAAATTGGCATGCCCTACTCTGATCCACTGGCCGACGGCCCCACCATCCAGCAGAGCGGCGCGCGGGCGCTGAACAACGGCATGTCGATCAGTAAGCTCTTTGCGCAATTGCAGCACATCCGCTCCACCGTGTCGCTGCCGCTCATTCTGATGGGCTACCTCAATCCGGCGATGCAGTACGGCCTGGAGCGGTTCTGTGAGCAGTGCCAGCGGGTGGGCATCGACGCGCTCATCATTCCCGACCTGCCCATGCAGGAGTACCTGGACGAGTACAAAGCACTGTTCGAGTCGTACGGACTCTTCAATATTTTTCTGGTGTCGCCCCAAACTTCCGAAGAACGCATTCGGCTTATTGACGAGCATTCGCACGGCTTCATCTACGTGGTTTCGTCGGCCAGCATCACCGGGGCCAAGTCGGGCATCACCGACGAGCAGATTGCGTATTTTGAACGCATCCGAGCCATGCAGTTGCGTCATCCTACGTTGATTGGCTTCGGCATTTCGGATCATAAGACCTTCCGGACCGCCTGCCGCTACGCCCAGGGAGCGATCATCGGCAGCGCATTTATCAAGAGGCTAGAAGCCAGCGAAGATCTAAAGCAAGACATTGATCAATTTGTCGGGAAGATTAAGGGATAAAGCATCGGTCATTGGTTCTTGGTTTTTTGTCCTTTGTAAATTTGACCGGTGACCAATCATGTCCGTTTATCAAAATATAAAACTGTCTGTTGATGCGGTGGTGTTTGGCTACACCTCGACCGAAGGCCTATCCATTCTGCTCATCAAACGCACCCTGGAGCCCTTCCGGGGTCAGTGGGCCTTGCCGGGGGGGCTGGTTCGAAATGAAGAGTCGCTGGAGCAGGCCGTAGAGCGGGAACTGAACGAAGAGACCGGAGTATCGATCAACTACCTGGAGCAACTCTACAGTTTCGGCGAACCCAACCGCGACCCGCGCAACCGGGTGGTATCGGTGGCCTACTACGGTTTGGTGAAACCCGATACCTTTCGGCTGTCCACCAGCAACGAAGCCAGCCAGGTAGACTGGTTCAAGGTAGAGCAAGTGCCCCCGCTTGCCTTCGACCATGCCCGGATTGTTGAGGTGGCTACCCATCGGCTGCAAAGCAAGATGCAGTACGAACCCATTGGTTTTGAGTTACTAGACAAAAAGTTTCCCTTCTCGGAGCTGGAGAAGTTGTACGCCGCGGTGCTGAACCGGCCCATTGACCGCCGGAACTTTAAGAAGAAGATCATGAAGTTCGGTTTTCTGGAAGAGACCACCGAAAAACAGCAACTGCGGGGCGCCGGGCGTCCGGGCAATTTGTACCGCTTTAACGAAACGAAATACTTTCAACTGAAGAAAGACGGAATCGCCTTTGAAATATAATTCAGACAATGCGTAAATAATACGCAAATAGTTTGTTCGTATTCTGAACATTCTTATATTTGTGTATATAAAACGCAAATTACTATGAAAACCGGAGTTATCATTGCCCGCTTCCAAACGCCCTACCTGCACGAGGGCCATCTGAACCTTGTTGGCCAAGTCAAGGACAAGCACAACAAGCTCATTATCGTGCTTGGGGTGGGTCCCATTATTGGCAGCCGCCGCAGTCCCTACGACTATTATACTCGTGAGAAAATGATCAAGACGGCCTACCAAGACGTGATCGTGCTGCCGCTGAGCGATCATCCGAGTGACCGCACCTGGTCGCACAACCTGGATCAGTTGCTCAGCAGCGCTTTTCCCAACGAGCAGTTCATGCTCTACGGTAGCCGGGATAGCTTTATTCCTTATTACTCGGGACGTTGCGAAACGGTGGACCTGCCCGAGCATGGCGACTACAGTGCCACCGAGCTGCGCAATAAGTACGCCGACAAGGTCTTCGATTCGCGCGACTTTCGGGCGGGCATACTGTATGCCTACTACAACCAGTACAAAAAGGTGTATCCCACGGTCGACATTGCGGTATTTAGAGATGAGAAGGCCGAGATTCTGCTCGGTAAGAAATCCATCAACAACCAGTGGCGCTTGGTGGGCGGCTTCACCGATCCGGAAGACGATTGCTACGAAACCGCCGCCCGCCGCGAACTTACGGAGGAGTGCGGACCCATCGAGGTAGGGGAGCTTGCCTACGAAACCTCCGCCCGCATCAACGACTGGCGCTACCGCAACGAGGTGGACAAGATCATTACCACGCTCTTTAGCTGCGATTATCACTACGGCGATCCCCAGGCCCAAGACGACATCATGGACTTGGCCTGGTTCAAACTCGCCGACCTGCCCAGCATGATTGAGCGCGGAGAGATCAGTGAAGAGCACAATGGGTTGTTTGAGTTTCTTATCCGCAAATACGATCAGGATATAAAAGGATAAAAACTGGATAGTCAGGATTTGCTTGCCAAGATTATAGCCTAAACTGCTCGATTGTTTGATCGCTCAGTTATTAAATGATATCTAACTCTCGGGCGCGTTTACAACGCGTTCGCACTAAACCAAATCATATTTCTCATGAAAACTAATCTCATATTATTCGCCGATGCGTATAAATATTCTCACCACAAACTTTACTATCCCGGCACCACGCAGGTGTACAGTTATCTGGAAAGCCGGGGCGGTAAGTTCGGAAGCACCGTATTTTATGGGCTCCAGTATTTTCTAAAAGAATACCTGGAAGGCGTAGCCTTTACTCAGAAGGACCTGGATGAGGCCGAAGCTTTTTTGCCGCAGGTCTTCGGACGCGATGACGTGTTCGACAGGAGCAAGTTTCAGTACATTTTGGATCAGCACGGCGGCTGTTTGCCAGTGCGCATCCGGGCGGTGCCCGAAGGAATGGTCGTGCCCGTGAAAAACGTTCTGATGACCATCGAGAATACCGACCCTGCGTGCTTCTGGCTCACTAATTTCCTGGAAACCCTATTGATGCAGGTGTGGTATCCCTGCACGGTGGCCACCATTAGCCGGGAGGTGAAAAAAGTGGTAGCGAACTACTTTGCTCAAACCGCCACCGAAGGGGCAGAAGCGGGAATCGACTTCGTGCTCAACGACTTTGGCTACCGGGGCGTGAGCAGCATGGAAAGCGCCGCGCTGGGGGGCAGCGCCCACCTGGTCAACTTTATGGGCAGCGACAATCTGGCCGGGTCGGTGCTGGCGCAACGCTACTACCACACGACTGAAGTGTACGGAAAAAGCATTCCGGCCACCGAGCACAGCATCTGTACGCTAATGGGAGAAAAAGGCGAATTAGACATCTTCCGCCACGTGCTGGATACCTTTCCGACCGGTACCATTGCCTGCGTATCCGACAGCTACAATATTTTCCGAGCTTGCGAAGAATACTGGGGCGAGGAACTCAAAACTCAGGTGCTAGAGCGCGACGGCACGCTGGTGATCCGTCCCGACAGTGGCGACCCGGTGCAGACGCTGCTGGCTATCTTCGAGATCTTGTTCGAAAAGTTTGGCTACACCACCAACGACAAAGGCTACCGCGTGCTTCCTCCGCAGCTGCGCGTCATCCAGGGCGACGGGGTCAACTACGACGCTATCAAAGGAATGTACGCCGCTTTGCAAGAACAGGGCATTAGTGCCGAAAACCTGGTGCTGGGCATGGGCGGTGCCCTGCTGCAAAAGCTCGACCGCGACACCCAGCAGTTCGCCCTCAAGTGCAGTGCCGCCACGGTAAACGGCGAAGACGTGATCGTTCAGAAAAGCCCCACCGAGATGAACGCCCAGGGCAACATCGTGGGCAGCTTCAAAAAGAGCAAGGGCGGTCACCTCAAACTGGTGCGCCAGGAAGGTAGTTTCCGAACCGTTGGCGAAGCCGATCATCCCGAGCTAGCGGATCAACTGGTCACCGTGTTTGAAAACGGCGCGTTGACCAAAGAATGGACCTTCGAAGAAGTGCGCCAACGGGCAAACACCAGCGCTCTTTTGTAACGTCATTCCGAGCGAGCAAGCGCTCGGAATTGATGAAGACCAAATGAACCCGAGCGAAGGAATCTCGCAGTTAAAAAACGCAAGCAGCAATCCCGCTACGGTGCGTGGCTTTTTCTAAAACACAGCACTTCAAAAACGAGAGCTTAGTTCCTTTTATCACAAACAAACCATATACTGAAATGAAATCAATTTCACTGCTACTAGGCGCTGGGTTCTCTGCACCAATGGGCTATCCGGTTGGCAATCAGTTGAATGAGGAGATGCTAAAGTTAACCCATAACGACTTTAGGGTAGATTCAGTAGAAATACTTCATCGTAAAGAAAACCCTCAAGAAGGAAATCGTGAACCGAATGATCTTATATATCGATTCTGTGTTGATCTAACAAAGCATTTTAAACAGCAGGAGAAGAACTTTGATTATGAGGAGTTCTATGATTACCTCAAAGAAAAAGCAAGTACTGATAGAACAGTAGAGAAAATGGCAGAGCAATATTGCTCTTTCTTTGACAAGGACACCTTAATAAATAAGTTGCCAAGCATATACAATCAACTTGTTGCCATCCTCATCAAAGACAGCAGTAGTAGAAGTCACTACGAAGATGCTTTCTATAGTCAAAGTATTCCTACCCATATGGGAATACTCAAGTGTATGCATGAACTTAGCGAACATGGCATAGTGAATGTACATACACTCAATCACGACCTACTTTTCGAGCGTTTCAGAAAGACTAGTGTTCTATCAGGGAAAATATCTGATGGCTTTGAAGAGACAGGATCACCATATTACGCTACTTGTATCTTGCCAAATAATAGTAATGATACAGATGTTTACAATGTGTGTCTTGCGAGGTATACCGGTAAATATGATACACCTGTTCGACTCTACAAACTTCATGGTAGCTTGGATTACTATGCTTATCCGACCAAGGTTAGTACCACGGTACATAGTTTGGATTGCTACGTTAAGCTCAAAGCGGAGATAAATCGGCATGCAATTAAAAAAGAGCTTAAGAGCGATAATGGAAAAAGATTCTATGAAGAACTTCCTTCTAGTTACCATCACCCCGACTTCCTCACCGGAACTACCGCAAAAATCCTCCGCTACGAAGAGCCGCTTCTCTACAAAAAGCTATTTGACCACTTTCAAGAGAATCTGCAACAGGCCGAAAAGCTTATCATTATCGGCTACGGAGGAAGAGACGTGGAAGTAAACAGGATTGTGCTTGAACACTTTGAACACCAAAGCAAACCGAGTTATATTATTGACCCTTATGCGGGGGAAGCAATACATAAATTTGGTGAAAAGTTAGGAGCAACGCTTTTATCTCCTGAGAAGACTGTAGAGACTGTTACTATTCAGGACTTGCAATGATGAGCGACAAAATCAACATTATACAAGTAACATTGCCCAACTGGCAGGTAGCTTAGTTTAGAATCATACTGCTCGCCAATTGATAGAAACAAGATTTATATGAAACTAGACAAACATCATCCATCCTACCAAAGTCTGCTACAACGGATTTCGGATACTTATGTCAGCGGGCAACGGCAAGCCGCTCAGGCGGTGAATACGCATCTGCTTAAGACGTATTGGCAGATTGGTCAGTATATTGTAGAATTTGAGCAGGATGGCGATGCGAAGGCGGAGTACGGTAAGCACTTGTTAGAAAAGCTGTCCCAGGATTTGAAAGCCCAGCACGGAAAGGGATTTAGCCGTAGTAATTTGGTGTACATGCGCCTGCTGTACCTTAAATATCCAATTAGTGAGACACTGTCTCACCAATTAAGTTGGTCACATTACGTGGAGTTGCTCAAGATTGAAGACGACTTGGAACGGTCATTTTACGAAAAGCAAACGCTACATGAAAACTGGTCTATCCGAGAACTGAAACGACAGAAGAAAGCGTCCCTCTTTCTCCGGTTGGCGGCATCCAAGGATGATGCGGGTATACTGAAGCTAGCGAAAGAAGGAAAGATAGTAGAAAGCCCAACGGATATTTTACGGGAGCCCTACGTGCTGGAATTTTTAAAGATTCCTGAGCCGTATCATCTCAGTGAAAGCGAATTGGAAAAGCGGTTGATTGACCATCTCCAGCATTTTCTGCTAGAGCTGGGTAAAGGTTTTGCCTTTATTGGTCGGCAGTACCGCATTACGCTGGGTAATCGCCATCATTATGTGGATTTGGTGTTCTATCACCGCATTCTGAAGTGTTTTGTGCTGATTGATTTAAAGCGAGAAGGAGCCAGTTACGAAGATGTTGGGCAGATGAATATGTACTTAGGCTACTTCGAGAATGAAGAGAACACCACCGGTGATAATCCTCCTGTCGGTATTGTGCTGGCCCGCGAAGAAGACGATCTGCTAATTAAATATGCGCTACACGGTATTTCTACGCAACTTTTTGTCAGCAAATACCAGCTCTACTTACCGGACAAAGACGAACTACGGAAGGAAGTAGCTAAAATCTACACTAAGAATAATGAATAAAACGAAAGAAAGTAACGATGCATTCGCTCGCATCACTATCATCCAAGGCGATATCACCCAACTCGACGTAGACGCCATCGTGAACGCCGCCAACCCCTCGCTGCTGGGCGGGGGCGGAGTGGACGGAGCCATTCACCGCGCCGCCGGACCCCAACTGCTGGAAGCCTGCCGTCCGTTGCGGGGTTGCCACACCGGGGATGCCAAGATCACCGAAGGCTTTCGACTGCCCGCCCGATACGTCATCCATACGGTCGGGCCGGTGTGGCGCGGCGGCACGCAGGGCGAAGAAGCACTGCTGGCCTCAGCCTACCGTCGCTCGCTGGAGGTAGCGAAGGACAACGGGGTACGTACCCTGGCCTTTCCATCCATCAGCACCGGGGCCTACGGCTTTCCGTTTGATAAAGCGACTACTATCGCGCTGCGCGAGATTACCCGGTTTCTGGAAGCCAACGAACTGCCCGAAGAAGTAACGCTGGTCGCTTTTAGTAACAGTGATTATAATAGGATGAAATCAATTGCCAACAACCCCTCGACCTAGTCTTGTTATGAGTCTTGCCCGCAAACCCCTCGGCCACAAGGCCTACGGCACCATCCCCCACCTGTCGGGAAGTCGGCTGGGGCCTTCCGACAAAAAGGCTGAGCCGGGTCAGGAACTGATCGCTACCAAGCAGGCCCGCGACTGGCGCGATTTGGTTGTTGTGCAGGAGAAACTGGACGGTTCTAACTGCGCGATAGCCAAACTGAACGGCCAGGTGCTGGCTCTCACAAGAGCGGGCTACCAGGCGCACACTTCGCCCTACGAACTGCACCACCGCTTTGCGGACTACGTGCAACGACACAACGCGCGCTTCAACGCCGCGCTGGCCGAGGGCGAGCGCTGGGTAGGGGAGTGGTTGGCCCTGGCGCACGGCACACGCTACCACCTACCGCACGAGCCCTTTGTGGCGTTCGATATCATGCGCGGTGGGCACCAGCGCGCTTCTTATCTGGAAGTGCTGGAGCGTTGCATCCGGTTCGAGCTGCCCCAACCCCGTCTGATTCACCTGGGCCAGCCGGTGAGCATCAAAAACGTGCTGAAGCGACTGGAACCTAGCGGTCATGGAGCACTTGATCCGGTAGAGGGCGCCGTATGGCGCGTAGAGCGCGACGGGCGGGTCGACTTCCTCGTGAAATACGTGCGTCCCGACAAAGTAGACGGAAAGTACCTGCCGGAGGTGTCCAACCAGGCGGCCGTGTGGAATGCGCAAGCTCTGTAATTAAACTTGCTAAGATTATCCTTACTATTGATAAACTTTCAAAAAATAACTTTCGTACATAGCTAGACAGGCTGGATAAATTTCCATATATGAGTATAGTACCCAATCAATGGCAACTTCAAGAGGCTAAGAATAAGCTCAGTCAGTTAATAAAAGAAGCGAGTGAAGGGGCTCTTCAGTACATTACTGTGCGAGGAAAAAGAACCGCGGTTGTTCTTTCTACAAAAGAATACGAGGGGTTGAAAAATCACGCTTCGTCCTTATCATCAGTACTGTTGATGCCGGTGCTTGATGAAGAAGATTTATTTAAACGTTCGCCTGATACGGGCAGAGACATAGATTTGTAGCCTACTAGTAGCAACTGCTTTAACCCACAACCTCACCGTTGTTACCCGCAACACAGCTGACTTCCAAAACTGTTCGCCATTCCTGGCTATGTACAATCCCTACCCATGAAACCGCTGTTCTTCCACACCCACGCCTACGCTTACCTCGCCGAAAAAGTCCTGGCCGATGGCGGATTTGAAGCAGGCATCGTGGAGCAAAAGCACTTCACCGACGGCGAACGCTACCAACGCATCCGCACCGACGTCGACGACCGCGAGGTGGTGCTGCTCGGGGGCACGGTCGATGATTCGTCAACCCTGGAACTGCTCGACCTGGCCGCTTCGCTGGTGAGCTACGGGGCCGACGCGCTGAGCCTAATCGTGCCCTACTTCGGCTACTCCACCATGGAGCGTGCCGTGTTGCCCGGCGAGGTGGTTACCGCCAAAACCCGCGCCCGCCTGCTCTCTTCCATCCCCCGCAGCCACCGGGGCAACAAAATCTTCCTCTTCGACCTGCACACTGAGGGTATCCCGCACTATTTTGAACACCACCTCTATCCGGTGCACGTCTATTGCAAAGAAATTATTCTGCAGGCCGCGCGCGACTACGGCGGCGACGACTACGTGCTGGCCAGTACCGACGCCGGACGCGCCAAGTGGGTAGAGTCGCTGGCCAACGACGCCGGGGTGGGGGCGGCCTTCGTGCTCAAGCGCCGCCGGTCGGGCGACCAGACCGAGGTGAGTGCCGTGAACGCCGACGTGCAGGGCCGCACCGTGATCATCTACGACGACATGATTCGTTCGGGGGGCAGCATCATCAACGCCGCCCGTGTCTACCAGGGGGCGGGTGCCCAGCGCATTATCGTGCTCACCACCCACGGGCTGTTTATCAACGACGGCCTGCGGGCGCTCAAGGACTGCGGACTCATCGAGCGGGTTATCTGCACCGATACCCACCCCCGCACGCAAACCATCCAGGACGACTTTTTGGAGGTGCGCAGCGTGGCCCCCCTTATTCGGCAGCACCTGCTGCACCGTTAACCATTCATTGCCTTTGGCGCCATCACAATTAGCCTCGTTGTTGATGCGTAAAAACTGATTCTTCCATCGCTTTGGCGTAAGCGAACGCGACATTGTTAATTCAGAAGCGTGGATGATCATGGTCATAGCTCATCGAAGTAGTTGCGCCCCATCTGTTCAGAGCCTTTACGGTAGGCAGAGATAGACTGCTTAGTCACCTTCTTGAACTGCGCTGATAGATAATGCACACTGCTGTAGCCCAGTTTTCGGGCAATCTCTCCTACGTTCAGTTCTCCGTAGTCCAACAGTTCCTTCACGCGTTCTATCCGCAGGTGGATATAGTGACTCTCCAAGGTTCTTTTCTCGTGCTTAGAGAATAATTTACTCAGGTGAGAATAGCTTCTTCCGATGGTGTGGATCAGAAAGTGAGAAAGGGTCGGCACTTTTTCACTGGCTGTCGCAGCGTTTTCTTGGTGGTATAAGTACTTCAGCGTTACCGTCTTGATTTTCTCTACTAACTGAAGCGCAGGGTCTTCCAGTAGTTCAAATCCGTGGCGGCGAAGCTGCTCGCCAATGAGAGGCATGTCCACTGAAGTAGGTACTTCCACCTCTGCGTAACCGGGTTTGATGGTGACCACCTTGGCTTTCAGGTTCTCTATTTCCTGGCGGATTACGGTCTCGCAGCGCGGACAGATCATGCCTTTGATATGTAATTCTATCTTTTTCATTCGTGAATTGTTTCCACCGACCCGCAAGTAAGCATCTTGTCGCCGAAGTAGGGATTACGAATTTCTTTTGATTCACTAAGCCAATAAGCGCCTTGATTATTGTTGGCCATCGGACAATACTGGTAGTAGGCATCCAGCCCGGACACCTTGAACAGTCGGATGCTTTGGTACAAGACTTTGCTCAACGGGGCAAAAGCGGTGCGCTGCGCATCCAGCGTAGGGTTGGACTTGATAGTGCTAAGCGTTTCCTGCATTATGCCCAGATAGTCCATCCACTGCTGATGCGCTTCGCTTTTCACCAGGGTCATGTCTACTGCGGCTAGTAACTCTTGAGTTTGTGCTGCTGCAATGGTCGCTTGGTCCGCGTTGGAAGCAACCAGTGCGTTCTTCAGTGCAAGGTACGGGTCCAATACGGTGGCCAATTGTTGCGTAAACTCCGGACTCACGTCGCCGTAGGCTTCGGTAACAACCATTTCCGCTTCCTGCATCTCCATTTCGCCGTGATCGTGCCCGGTGGAAACTTTACCTCCGGAGGGACCATCCAGTCGGGGATTCATCATACTTACCTTACCTTGCAATTGCGAAGCCGCATCTATTTTAAACACTCCGTTGGCGACTACTTCTTCACCGGCTTCCAGTCCTTCGCTCACCAAGTAGTACCCGCCCGCTTCGGGGCCGAGCACTACTTCGCGGTAGGCGTAAGTCGGCTGTTCAAACTCCGGTTGCTTCACATACACCACCGCCCGCTTGCCGGTCCACAGCACCGCCGTCTTGGGAATCACCAGCGCATTTTCTACGTCCGGTAGGGTTGATTCCAACACTCCTTGCGCAAACATCTGAGGCTTGAGCTTCTCAACTGCGGACGCGGTCTGATCGTTCTTCACCTCGGTGCGCACCTCCGCCACGCGCCGTTGCGGACTGATGACCGGATCGATAAAAGTAACCTCACTCGTGAAGGTCTGTCCCGGCAGCGATTCTACGGTAAAGCTGATCTCGTCGCCTTCCTGAATCCAGGGCAGGTCGCTTTCGTAGGCATCAAAGACCACCCAGAGCTGATCGAGATTGGCCACTTCAAACAGCGATTGACCCTCCTGCACGTAGTCTCCGGCACTCACGTTGCGGGCCATGACGGTACCCGACTGCGAGGCTAGTACATTGAAGTTGTAGCGCACTTCCTGGCTTTCCAGGATATTCTGTATCTGCCGGTCCGACAAGTCCCACAGCTTGAGTTTGTTCACCGCCGCCTCATAAAATGACGGATTGGTTTCCTGAAACTTGGCGGCTTCAAACAACTCTTTCTGCGCCGTCACCAGTTCGGGTGAATAAACGCTAGCCAGGGCCTGACCGCGCTTTACTTCCTGTCCGGTGAAGTTGACGTACAATTTCTCGATGCGCCCGGCAAAGCGAGCGGTGATCTCGCCCACGTTACGTTCGTCAGCCTCTACCCTGCCCGGCAGGTAGATTTCTTTGGTCGGTTCCGCTGCTTGCACCGTGACGGTCTGCACGTTGGCAATTTGCATCGCAGTCTGGGTCATTTGGATTTGTCCTTCGCCGACGGCTCCCGCCTTGGTAGTACTCACTGGAATCAGGTCCATACCGCAGATGGGGCACTGCCCGGGGCCGTCTTCGCGAATTTGGGGGTGCATGGAGCAGGTCCAGACTTCGCCTGCTTCGTGAGTGTGATCTTCGGTAATTTCTTCACTGGCTTCGATCTTGGTAGTGTTACCGCCGCCAAAGAGGACCCATCCGAGGAAGAGTCCCAAGGCAAGAGTACTAAGAGCGATGTAAAGGGTTTTGTTGGTTTTCATCGTTGTTTTTATTTGGTTTTTTCAGCATAGGGTTTAAAGCCCTATGCTGGAAAATGTTATCAATCAAATCTTTTTCGCATCAGGCGTAGCTCTTCGTCCAATGATCTCTTTTTATGAATTTCCTTTTGATGATCTATATAGTTTTTGACTTTATTAAGGAGAGACTCAGAGACGGAAAAAGCCGCGTAGCCGTCCTGCCAGTACAGGGCATGGGTGGGTAGGTATTGCTCATTAAACCAGTGCGACGTTTCGCCCTTGGCATAGCGTACTATCTCGGCGATAGATTTAGTCGCGGGTATTCTAAGCAAGACGTGAAGGTGATTCTCGGTGCCATTGAGCGCGAGCACTTCACAATTTAGCTTGTAGAGATTTTCTCGCATCCGATGGTATACTTCATACTCATACGGCGGCACCAAGAATGGCTCTCGGTTCTTTGTGGAGAAGATGACGTGGACCCATAGTTTGACTAATGATTGTGGCATGGTTTTTTGTTTTTTGAATCTTACACCATTTTCCAGCGTAGGGCTTCAAGCCCTACGCTGGAAAATGGTGAATAAGATCAATGATTATTTCCCATCAAGTACTCAATGCTATACACATAATTATTTTGCTCAACCCTCGCCTGCGCTTCTTGCAGTTGATAGTCCAGTAGCTGTTGCTGAAGCCGGATGATCTTCTCAAAGTCAGCCTCTCCGGTAGAAAATTCGGTTTGTAGTAAGCCCAGCGTACGTTCGGCCAAATCAGCCAGTCGGCGGTTCAGTGCCACCCTTCGTTGCGCATCCTGGTAGTTACGGTACAACTGCTCCAGTTCGGTGAGTAGCTGATCTTGGGTGCTTTCTTCGGCCAAGCGGGTGGCTTCTTGTTGCAGCAAAGCCTGTTTTTCCATCGCCCGGTACTTCTTGCGGTACAGGGGCAGGCGGATACCGACCTGTGGGAACAGGATGGCATCTTGCCCGTTGTTGGTCACTTCCATATCCGTGCGGGCGGCAATGCTGGTGTAACTGCCCCCTAGCGTGAAAGAAGGCAACCCCATCTTCTGGGCTACCGTGGCCTGGCTTTCGTAGGCTTGGGCTTCGTAGCGGAGTTCCGCTAGCCGGGGGTTGTTGGCTAAGATCGTTTGGAAGATACTGTCTTTAGACAGTACCAGTGCCTCCTGCCACAAAGAGTCGGGGAGGGCTACCGGCTCAACTAGGGGTTGGTTGAGCAATTGCTCAAACTGAGTGATGAGTGGCAACCGCCCTTCCTCCAGGTATTGCAAGCGGTTTTGCAAGTCTTCTTCCTCCATTTGTACGCGCAGCACGTCAGCAAAACCAGCGCGCCCCCCTTCAAAATTGACCCGCGCCAACTCTTTAAAAGAAGCCAGTAGCTGTAGATTCTCCTGCGTAATCTGCGTCGCCTTTTGCAAATAGTAGAGATCGTTATAAGTCCCTTTTACCTGCTTAAACAACTTCAGCTTCGCGTCTTCAAACTGTTGTAGTTTAGCCTTCGCTCGTTCGGCCGCTACCCGTTCCTGCGCCGTCAGGGTACCGAACCAAGGAAACATTTGGCTGGCGGAGAAACTAGCGCGCTGGGCCCCTACCCGCGTTTCTATCGGCTGGATGAACACAGCAAACGATACCTGAGGATCAGGCAGCGTACCTACCTGCGGTACTTCTTCCAGGGCGGCTAAGTATTGATTGAACAGCGACTTGAGCTTCGGATTGTTCTGCCCGGCCATTTTCAGGTACCGGTCTACCGGGTAGCGATCTACCGGGTAGCGATCTACCGGGTAGCGATCTACCGGTCTTGTCTCCTGCGCCTGCATTGGTTGCGCCAAGGATAATAACGCCAGGGTTAGCACTGTGCTCATTCGGATTATATCTCTATACTTTCTCATTTGACAAGTACTTTAGGGGTTGACTTCTCAGTTTTCCAGCTTCTTTCTCTCCACCAACTGTACAGCACCGGCACCACAAACATGGTCATCACCTGAATGAGCATCCCCCCGAAGGTAGGAATGGCCATGGGAACCATAATGTCGGCTCCTTTTCCAGTGGAAGTCAGCACGGGCATCAGGGCAATGATGGTGGTGGAAGCGGTCATCATTGCCGGACGCACTCGTTGTTGTCCGGCGTGAACAACGGCTTTTCGAATCTGGGCAATGTCTTGGGGCTTCTCTCGAGCGAATACCTGCTTGAGATAGGTGCCCATAATCACCCCATCGTCGGTGGCAACGCCAAACAAAGCAATGAAGCCTACCCAGACGGCGACGCTCAGATTGATAGTGTGCACCTGAAACAAATCACGCATACTCTCGCCAAAGACGCTGAAGTTTAGGAACCAGTCTTGCTCGTAGAGCCATAGGAGAATAAAGCCCCCGGCGAAGGCCACAAATACTCCGGAGAAGACCATCAGCGTGGTAGAAAAGTCATTGAATTGGAAGTAGAGAATCAGCAGAATGGCCAGCAGACTGATCGGGATGACAATGGAGAGCGTCTTGGTGGCCCGAACCTGGTTTTCGTAGTTCCCGGCAAACTGGTAGCTCACTCCGGACGGCACGGCAAATTCGCCCGAGGCAATCTTCTCATTGAGATACCGCTGGGCTTGTTCTACCACGTCCACCTCAGCGTAGCCATCTTCCTTGTCAAAAATCACGTAGCTCACCAGGAAGGTGTTCTCACTCTTGATACTTTGCGGACCGCGTACGTACTGCAAATCGGCTAGTTCACCGAGCGGCACTTGCACACCGCTCGGCGTAGGGATCAAAATATTTTTGATGTCTTCGGGATTGTCGCGAAACTCGCGGGCGTAGCGCACCCGCACGGCGTAGCGTTCGCGGCCTTCTACCGTCGTGGTCTGCGCGTTACCTCCAATAGCGACACTGATGAACATCTGCATGTCCTGCACCGACAAACCGTAGCGAGCCAACGCCCGGCGGTCCAGATCAATTTCCAGGTACGGTTTCCCCACCACCCGGTCGGCAAAGACCGATGAAGCCTGGATGCCCGGCACTTCCGACAGCAATTCTTCCAAGCGTAAGCCTACCTGCTCAATGGTGGGCAAGTCCGGGCCGTACACTTTCATGCCCATCGGGGCGCGCATCCCGGTGGCCAGCATCACCAAGCGGGCGGCAATCGGTTGCAGTTTGGGAGCCGAGGTCATGCCCGGAATGTTGGTGGTCGCTACGATCTCATCCCAGATGTCGTCGGGCGACTGGATATGGTCTCGCCACTGGCGGAAGTATTCACCGTCTTCGTCAGGAATGAGTTGAGTGATATCTATCTGAGCCACTGACATGCTATCCGGATTGAACACGCCGCCGTCCTGAAGCTTGAAGTTCCCTTCGTCGTCTACGGCAAACCGTCGTCGGTACCCGTCTTTATCCAGTACGTACTCCGGTTTGTAGTTGACCACGTTCTCAAACATGGAGATCGGCGCCGGGTCCAGAGCCGAGGCCGCGCGTCCCCACTTGCCCACGGTCATCTCCACTTCAGGAATGGCCGAGACGCGCTGGTCGAGCAGGCGGATGGTTTCTACGTTTTCTTCCACGCCGGAGTGCGGCATGGTGCTGGGCATGAGCAGATACGAGCCCTCATCGAGCGGGGGCATAAATTCTTTGCCAATGCCGGGAAAAGTGGCACTGAGCGAACCCCAGAAGGTGGTTTGGCGAATGTTCAACCCCAGGTTTTCCAATCTGCGACCGACGAAGCCAAAGGTGTTGTTAAAGCCCTGCCAAGCCAGTATGCCTAGCAACAGGACAATGACAGGCAGCAACAGGAAGGTGCCTTTGTTGGCCAAGCACCAGCGCAGAATGTGCGTGTAGTAGCGCACCACCAGTAGCAACGTGCCCAGCACTAGGGTAATGATTCCTGCTACAAACACGAAGTTGGTGAAGTAAGCATGACTGGCTCCTAAGGGCAGCCAAGCGCGGGTGAGTACGTACAGCACTCCGATCAGCACCACTCCGATAATAAAGTAGTTGGAATAGCGACGAAATCCAGTAGGCACAAAGCGTTCGAGCAGGTTGTAGATTCCCAGAAGAATGAGCACCACTCCGGCCCAAGGCACGAAAAACAGCAGCGTAACGCCCAGTCCGACCAGCAGTCCGTTCCATAAGCGACGAGTGCGTTCTTTTCCCAGGTTAAAAGAAAACAGCGCATGCGCCAGCGCGGGAATCACGACAATGCCCACGAACAGCGCCGCCAAGAGCGCAAAGGTCTTGGTGAAAGCCAGCGGACGAAACAGCTTACCCTCCTGCGCCTGCAAGGCGAACACCGGAATGAAGCTGATCACGGTGGTGGCCAGCGCCGTAATGACCGCCGACGCCACTTCGGTAGTACCTTCGTAGATGACCTTGATCATGGGACGACCTTCGTTCTCCGGCATCTCTAAATGCCGGATGATATTCTCAGTGAAGATCACCCCCACGTCCACCATCACCCCGATGGCAATAGCAATCCCGGACAGGGCCACAATATTAGCATCCACCCCGGCGTACCGCATCACGATAAAGGTCATCAGTACCCCGATGGGCAGCAGACTGGAAATCAGCACCGAGGCCCGCAGGTTGAGCACCAACACAATGACCACAATAATGCTGATCAGAATCTCCAGGTTTAGGGCTTCTTCCAGCGTGCCGAGCGTCTCCTGAATCAGCCCACTGCGGTCGTAGAAAGGTACGATGGTGACTTTGGATACGGTGCCGTCGGCCAGCGTCTTGCTGGGCAAGCCCGGAGCAATTTCAGCAATCTTTTCTTTCACGTTTTGGATGACTTGCAGCGGATTGGAGCCGTAACGGGCCACCACCACCGCCCCGGTGGCTTCCGCTCCGCCCTTGTCGAGGCCGCCGCGACGGGTCGCCGGTCCGAGTTGCACGCGGGCTACGTCTCTGATCCGAATGGGCGTGTTGTCGTTCACCGCCACCACCGATTCTTCTAGGTCTTCAATGCTTTCAATATAGCCCAGCCCCCGAACCAGGTACTCGGCCCGGTTAAACTCCAGCGTGCGCGCTCCGACGTCTAGGTTGCTCTTCTGCACCGCTTGCATGATGCTGCCCACATCTACGCCGTAGCTCTTCATCGCGGTGGGATCAATGTCTACCTGGTATTCTTTGACGTAGCCCCCGATAGAGGCTACTTCCGATACTCCTTCGGCAGTCGCCAGTCCGTACTTAAAGTAGAAATCTTGAATTGAGCGCAACTCCTGCGGGTCCCAGCCGCCGGTGGGCTCGTCCGTTTCGGGGTTGCGTCCTTCCAGCGTATACCAGAACACTTGTCCCAATGCCGTCGCATCCGGCCCCAGGGCGGGCTGCACGCCGTCAGGCAAGGTTCCGGCAGGCAAGGAGTTGAGCTTTTCCAGAATACGAGAGCGACTCCAGTAAAATTCTACGCCTTCCTCAAAGATCAGATAGATACTGGACAGCCCGAAGATAGAACTGCTGCGAATGGTCTTTACACCGGGAATACCCAGCAGCGCGGAGGTGAGCGGGTAACTGATCTGGTCTTCCATGTCCTGCGGGGAACGGCCCATCCATTCGGTGAAGACGATTTGTTGGTTCTCACCGATGTCGGGAATCGCATCTACTGGCACCGGGCGTCGCCACGCCGGATCACGAGGAAGTGACTCCAGCGACCAATTAAAGGGAGCTACCGCGACGCCCCAGGCGATGAAGGCCAAGGTGAGCAGGGTAGTGACCAGTTTGTTCTCTAAAAAAAATCGGATAATTGCATTTAGCATAGTAAGTCATTCAGATCGACGCGGAAATGAACCGTGGTCTTGACAAACAGACAAATGCTATTCGCCAGCAGACCGAAAACAGACTACTATGCTGAGGCTAGATTAAGAAAGACTGAACCCGTAGGTACACACTGATCCCCGGTACGGGCGGAGAATGGAAAGCCATCCACGAGGAAGAAATCGTGGGAGCTTCAGAGGAAGGTTGTAAAAAATGAGCTAGTACGCTGATGATAAAGAACGTCAGCGGTTGCAATTGCAGCGTCTGGTAGTCAAGTTGCAAATTGTCCAGCAGAGCCTGATCTAGTTCATCGTGACAACAATCATCGGGCATATCCTGCTCCTTTTTGTCACCACAACAGGGTTTTACTTCGTTATCAATCGCCACATGCGCCAGTTCTCCGCCGCAAAAGTGCTTGGTCAGGGTAAACCCCATAGAGCTGACCAGCACCGAAAAGAGCAGAAGTACGGATATGACTTGACGCATAAATTGCTTTTCTCCTTGTCCTTTACAACGAAGGTTTACCGTCAAAAGATTTCATTAGTTGTTGCGAAATTGTGGATTTGATGTATGATATTATGTGATCGTGTGGATTTTGCGATAGATAAAGCATCTTTTTGGTTTCTATGCGTTTCCAGATGCCGTTCATAGTTCCAATTTACATCAGAAGAAGCTTACAGGAAAAACCGCACCACCAATCCCCCTACCAGCCAGGCGTACGACACAAAAGCGGCGTACTTCAGAATCGTATCCACTGCTCCTTTGCTAGCCATATGGTGTCCGCCCATCGGCACGTTGCCGTCTACTTCTTTAAAGAAACCCAGCCAGATCAGGAAACCCGACACGGCCAGAAAGGCCAAGTTGAGAAAGAAGGTGTAGTCTATCGAAAAGAAGTTCTGTTGCTCATCACGCGCACTGCCCGTTTCGGGTAAGGCTCCAAACAACTCAAAACCGTAGTGCAGCACCAGCGTAGTGCCGATCAGCGCCACAAACAACGTCAGCAGAATGAACAGCGACATCCGCCAGCCGTAGTAGGTAGCGTTGATGCGCAGTACGGGAAATACCACCAAGTCACTGAAGATAAAGGCCATCACTCCGGCAAAGCTCACTCCGTTCTGGTAGAGCAAAGCCGCCAACGGAATATTACCCATTGATCCGATAAAGGTGAAAAATGCCGCCACCGGCCCCACTAGCGTATGCTCCAGGATCTGCCCAAAGGTAAACGAGTCGCCGCTGCCTACGCCCAGAAACAAAGTCTCGAAAAAGGAACGGGGCACAAAGGCCGCCACAATCCCGGCAATAGTGAAGCCGACGGTCACGTCTTTCCAGACCATGTTCCACTCCATCTGATAGCGCATGCCTACGCCCTTCCATCCGGCCCAGCTCCGGATCAGCTTTTTCCAGTCGGGCACATCATCGGAGCCGCCGTCCTCTCCGCTGGCTTTCTCTTTGGCTTGCTTGATGAGTTTTTTGGGCTGCGTGAGTCGGATGAAGAGCCACGAGATGAGAATGAGCATGATGCCCCCGACGTATTCTCCTACTACAAAGTGCCAGGAAAGAAACACGGAAATGATGATTCCCAACTCAATCACTAAGTTGGTAGAAGCCAAAAGAAACGCCATCGCAGGCACAAACCCAGCCCCTTTCTGAAACAGCGAACGGGTGGTGGCCAGTGCCGCAAAACTGCACGAACTGGAGATGAAGCCGAAGAAGGTAGCTAGCCCGACGGACTTCGCATTCGTGTCACCTAGTGAGCGTTGCATCCGCTTTTGGGTCACGAACACCTGGATCATGCTACTGACCACATAGCCGAGGGCGAAGGCCCACAGGGCACTCCAAAAAAATCCGACCGACGTGTAGGCCGCTTCGCCCCACCGGGTTAAAAAATCATGGTTCATCGCACCAAACTTTACGCCAGCGGCGCTATTTCAAAGCCGGACTTTTTGACCGCTTCTATTACGGGTTGTTGGTCGCCGGTTTGAGATTGCACTTCCAGAATTTTCTCCGGATGATCGGTGTCTACCTGCCAACTGCTGATACTATCTACCTGGTTGAGTTGGGGCGTAACCGCTTTCACGCAGCCGCTACAGTTAATATTGGTTTTGAACTTTAGGGCTTCCATAAGTTGAATGATTGAGGGTTTGAATGACTGAATAAATCAAAAGTCTAAAGGGAGGTGCTACGCAGGCGCAAGCTGTTCAGAACCACCGATACCGAACTGAAGGCCATGGCCGCTCCGGCAATCATCGGGTCCAGCAAAAAGCCGTTGATCGGGTAGAGGATACCGGCCGCAATGGGAATGCCGATCAGGTTGTAGATAAAGGCCCAGAACAGGTTCTGCCGAATGCCGCGTACCGTCTTCCGAGATAAGTTCAGCGCTTTGGGAATTGCTCGCAAATCGGAGGTGATGAGGGTCATCTTGGCCACGTCCATGGCAATATCCGATCCTTGGCCCATCGCGATGCTTACGTCAGCCTGGGCCAGGGCCTGGGAGTCGTTGATGCCATCGCCCACCATCGCCACGATCTTTCCCTGCTGCTGAAGCTCCTTCACGAAGTCGGCTTTGTCCGCGGGCAGCACGTCGGCACGGAAGTGTTCCAAACCCACTTGCTGAGCCACGGCTTCCGCCGTCGGCTGATTGTCGCCGGTCAGCATGTACACCGTGATGTCCCGATTTTGTAGCTCCTTAATAGCGGCGACCGAGCTATCTTTGATCTGGTCGGCAATGGCCAGCACACCAAGCACTTTTGTTTCGTTGGCAAAGAATACAACGGTCTTGGCCTGTTGCTGAAGTTGATCGGCTTGCCGTTTCAGTTGATCGCTCAGTGGGATGTCGCGCTCACCTAACCCTCTTTGATTACCAACATAATAGGTAGTTCCGTCTTCGTCAGTGGCTTGTACTCCCCGACCGGTTAGGCTGTTGAAATGAGTTAGACTAGCGGGTCGTATGCCTTCTTCTTTCAGTCGGACCACGACGGCCTCCGCCAACGGATGTTCTGACTGCGATTCCAAAGCTAACAATACTGACTTCCACCGGGGGGGCTGCGCCTCGTCGGTCCACTGCATATCGGTAACCACCGGTTTACCCTCCGTGATGGTGCCGGTTTTGTCCAGCACCACGGCGTTCACCCGGTGACCTAGTTCCAGGCTTTCGGCATCTTTAATCAGAATATTGTTCTCGGCCCCGCGTCCCACGCCAACCATGATGGCGGTAGGCGTAGCGAGTCCCAGGGCGCAGGGACAGGCAATCACCAGCACGGAGATGGAGGTGAGCAGCGCGTGCGTAAAGGCATCCTCGCCGCCCACCAGCATCCAAATAACGAAGGTAAGCACGGCCAGCCCCAACACCACCGGCACAAAGACACCGGCAATCTTATCCACCAGTTTCTGCACTGGGGCTTTGCTGCCCTGCGCCTCTTGCACTTGCCGGATGATGTGCGAGAGCAGGGTTTGGCTACCCACCTTTTCAGCGATGAAGCGGAAGCTGCCCTTTTGGTTAACGGTTCCGGCAAAGACTTTATCTCCGGAAACTTTCTCCACCGGCACCGGCTCGCCGGTGATCATGCTCTCATCCACGTAGGAGCTGCCCTCCGATACTTCACCGTCGACCGGAATTTTCTCACCAGGCCGGACTACAATCGTATCTCTCACCTGCACCGAGGCGATGGGCATCTCTGTTTCTTGCCCGTCCCGGATCACGCGCAGCGTCTTGGGTTGCAGGCCCATCAGTTTCTTGATCGCTGACGAAGTGTTTGACTTGGCCCGCTCTTCCAGCAGTTTGCCCAGCAGAATAAAGGTGATAATGACCGCAGCCGCTTCGTAGTACACGTGCGGCTCCAGTCCGCGCTGTAGCCAGAACTCGGGATACAGGGTGTTGAACAGACTAAACAGAAAAGCGATCCCGGTGCTCAGGGCCACCAGCGTATCCATATTGGCTTTGCCGTGCCGGGCTTGCTTCTCTGCATTAACAAAAAAACTACGTCCGAACCAGAACAGCACCGGAATCGTCAGCGCCAGCGAAATCCAGCGACCGGGCATCCAGTCCATTGCGAACATCCCCAAGATAAACACGGGCAGGGTCAGCAAGGCTGCTCCGATGGTGCGGCGTTTCACTTCCCGGTAGTGCTGTTGCAGTAGCTCCTGCTGCTTGGCTTGCGGATCTTCGGCATCCACGATCAGGTCGTAGCCTACCGATTGCAAAGCCTTCTGTAAGTCGGTCGGGGACAGAGATGGGTCGTATTCTACCCGTACCGAACTGCTGGCAAAGTTGACTTCGGCATTCTTCACTCCCTGAGTGTCGTTGAGGATAGAGGCGACGCTGGCCGCACAGCCCGCGCAGCTCATGCCCGTGACGGGGAAGGTCTGGCGTACGTAGGAGTCGCCGGTTTTTTTGGGACTATTTTTTTTGGATAACGTTAGGGTATCTTGTTCCATCGTAACGGTTGGGTTGTATAGTAGTATAACCAGGAAACCAAAGGAGAAATTCTGTTGACTGAATAGTCTGCCAGTCCGCGAACTAGCCGGACTGGCAGACTGATAGATTAGCCTAAGAACTGCTCACAAGCTTTTTCGCACGCGCGACACGCTTCGGCACATTCTTTACAATGCTGCGCTTCGTGACTTTCACATTCCTCCGCGCATCGCTTGCAGAAATCCAGGCAGAACTGCACCGCCTTCTTGGCTGAGTCGCTACCGCGGGCTACGAAGTTCAGCGCCACGACGCAGGCATCGGCGCAGTCGCGGTCCAGTCGGATGCAGGACACCATCATCTTGATGTCTTCTTCGTTCAGGCATTGGTCGGAACAGTACTGACAGGCCGCGGCGCAGTCGGCGAGCTTTTGAATTAAATCTTGGTGTTGTCTCATGACTAAAGATAGTTAGGGTTTAAAAAACTTTTTCTATACCCGTATGAACCGACTGGAATTCAGATGGTTATCCCTTATCTGTGCGGAGTTTTGGATTTATTGTATGAAATTATGAGATAGCAAGCGGATCAGTATCGCTGAGGAGGTGCTGCGGATAAAATTTGCCCAACAATTCCATAAAAACCGCTTTTCCTGTTATTTTAGCCAAACACCGTTTGTTCTGCCACCTAATGTTCTTCTATGGATAATAACGTCACCGATTTGGAAGCTTTGTTCCGCGCGTACCCAATGAACACCGCCCTGCTGGACGAAGTGTTTCAGGAGCCGGGCAAGCTTCGCGATCACTATCACCGAGTGCACAAGCACTTTTGTCGGCTTTCGCTGCCCGAGTTCAAGGGATTATACGAGTACGCCAAGAAATCGTCCTTCGACCAGGGCATCACCTTCAACGTGTACTCCGACAGTGCCCAGGGCGTAGAACGCATCTTTCCGTTCGACCTGTTTCCACGCATCATTCAGCCCTCGGAGTGGAAAATCATTGAGCGCGGACTCACCCAGCGTAACCACGCGCTTAATTTGTTTCTGCAAGACATCTACAACGAAAAGAAAATCCTGAAGGACGGGGTAGTTCCCAAAGAGCTCATCTTCTCCTCCAAGCACTACGCCGTCAGTATGGCTGATTTTGTGCCCCACGGCGGAATGTACGTCCACATTTCGGGCACCGACGTGATTCGCCACAAAGACGGGCAGTTCTACGTGCTCGAAGACAACCTGCGCTGCCCCTCGGGCGTGAGCTACGTGCTCTCGAACCGCCTGGCCACCAAGCGCATCCTGCCCAACCTGTTCTTCAAGAGCCAGGTGCAGCCGGTGGTCGACTATCCCGAAGCCCTGCTGGAGGTGCTGCGCAGCGTGGCCCCGCCGGGCGTGGATCAGCCGGTGTGCGTGCTGCTCACGCCGGGCATCTACAACTCGGCCTACTACGAACACTCGTTCCTGGCCCTACAGATGGGCATTCAGCTGGTGGAAGCCGGAGACCTGTTCATGGACAACAACTTCGTGTACATGAAAACGATCTACGGTCCGCAGAAGGTAGACGTGATCTACCGGCGGGTAGACGATGACTTCATCGATCCGCTGGTATTTCGAGCCGACTCCTCGCTGGGCGTGCCCGGCCTGATGAACGCCTACCGGGCGGGCAACGTGACGCTGGCCAACGCCCCCGGCACCGGGGTGGCTGACGACAAGGCGGTGTATACCTACGTGCCCGACATCATCAAGTACTACCTGGACGAGGAGCCGATCCTGCACAACGTGCCCACCTACCGCTGCGAGCGCGACGACGATTACCACTACGTGCAGGATCATCTGCACGAACTGATCGTGAAACCGGTGGATGAGTCGGGGGGCTACGGCATCTTCATCGGGCGGCAGGCCTCGGAGCAGGAGCGTAGCGACTTTCTGGAGGTGATTGCGGCCAACCGCCGGAAGTACATCGCGCAGCCCATCATGTCGCTATCCGTGCACAGCACCTTTATTGAGGAAGAAAATAGCTTCGAGCCCCGGCACATCGACCTGCGCACCTTTGCCCTGTCGGGCCGAGACATCAACTACGTGTGCAGTGGCGGACTCACCCGGGTGGCGCTGCGGCGCGGCAACCTGATCGTCAACTCCTCGCAGGGCGGCGGCTCCAAAGATACCTGGGTGTTGCAAGAATGAAACTGGACAATGGATGACTTTCAGAATGGTCAGATATTGGATGTTGGATACTGGATAGTAGATATTGGTATTCAGCATCTCAGCCATAGAGAAAGTTATCCGCGCGGCGGCCGCCAACATCCAGCATCATAGCCACTAAGAAAGTCATCCAACATCCAGCATCCAGCATCCTAACCACCCCGAAAATCGTCCCCTATGATTATGTTATCCCGCACGGCCAACCGTTTGTTTTGGATCGGGCGCTACGTAGAGCGCATTGAGCACCTGTCGCGTTACATCAACGCTCAGTACCTATCATCGTCCGACGCCCCCCAGAGCTTCGACAAGCAGTGGGTGCTAGATTCCATGCTGGACATGGCCCAGTCGGCGGGCTCTTTTCAGCAGCAGGGAGGAACCATGAGCGACGAGCAGGTGATCGCCTACCTGACGGTGGACACGCAAAACCCCTACTGCATCATTAACTACGTGGGGCTGGTGCGGGAGAACGCCCGGGGCGTGCGCGACAATATTTCCGTAGAACTGTGGGAAATGATTAACCGTTGCTACCATAGTGCGCAGGAGTTTGTTCCCGATGACCTGAATCGGAAGGGGCCTTACGACTTTTGTAAAAGCATGCTTGACAACAGCAGTATGATCAAGGGAGCGATGGACAACACCTTGCTGCGCAACCAGGTGTGGTCGATGCTTTACACGGGCATGCACCTGGAACGCGCCTTGCAGATCGTGCAAATGCTGCTCACCAAGCGGGAAGACATTGCGCGGAGCAAAGATTCTAAATTACGTCCGGCCATCCTAAACTACCACCTGGCGGCGTTGCTGCGCAGTGCGGGGGGGCTCGACATGAGTCGCCACCACTACGGCACTCCGCCCAACGAGCGCTTGGTAACCGATTTTCTGGTGCTCAACGTGAAGTTTCCGAAGTCGGTACGCTACAACCTGGACAAGCTGGAAGAAAACCTGCGAGTGATCAGCAACCACCGGCCCCTGGCTCCCGGTACGGTGGAGTTTTCGGTGGGTAAAATGGCCGCCCGTTTGCGGTTTTTGACCGCCGAAGAGATTATGGAACAGAGCGACGCTTTTTTCAAGGAGTTGCAACGTGAGCTTATCCACATTGGGGGAGCGCTGGAAGAACAATATTTTAGTTTTTAAATGACGAACTATCACATTCGATACGAAGCGGAGAATAACTATCGCCAACCGGTAAACGAAGCGTTGTTTGCGTTTTTGGTGCTGCCCGCCCCCAGCGATACCCAACTGGTGCGGGAGGTGCAAATCGACAATTCGCTACGCCGGACCGTGTTCTCAGCCTACAATTCGTTTGGCTTTGAAGTGTTCTTCTTGCGCGTGGCCCAACCCTTCACCCGCCTCCGGTTCACGATGAACTGCGCGGTGCGCCGGTCTACCCAACGGGTGCTGCCCGATCTGTCGCGCGCCAAAAGTCCCGATGAGGAGCGCCGCCAACTGAGCGATGCGCATTTTCTGGTTGATCATTACTGGTACATTCAATCCACTCCGCTCACAGCCCTGCCCAAGGCCACCATTCCCGATGCCTGGACATACCGCTTCGATCGCCCGTTGCTCGACTACGCGCAGTTCCTTACCCAAGAAGTGTACACCCGAATGACCTATGAACCGGCCGTGACCACCACCTATACGCGGGCCGACGAACTGCTGGCCAATCCGCGGGGAGTGTGTCAGGATTATAGCCACTTGATGCTCGGCGTTTTGCGTCACCACGGATTGCCCTGTCGCTACGTGTCGGGCTATCTGAACCAGGGAGAGCAATTCGTGGGCGCTACCCAACTGCACGCCTGGGTAGAGGTGCTCATTCCGGGCTTGGGCTGGACGGGCTTCGATCCGACCAACAACTTGCTGGCTGACCAGCATCACCTCAAAATTGCCCACGGCCGGGACTATACCGACTGCCCACCGCTGCGGGGGCACATCAATCCGGGAGGCCTCAACACGACCGAACACGTGGTGCGGGTGGTGGAGCAGTAGCTAAACGAAGGGATTCTCTGGTTTATCTGACTACGCCAGGACTTCATTCACCACGCGTCCGTGCACGTCGGTGAGGCGAAACTCGCGTCCCTGAAAAGTGTAAGTGAGCTTCTCATGATCAAATCCCAACTGGTGCAAAATGGTGGCCTGCAGGTCGTGCACGTGCACCCGATCGCGGATACCGTAGTAGCCCAGTTCGTCGGTTTCGCCAAAGGTGAAGCCTGCTTTCACTCCGCCCCCCGCCATCCACATGGTGAAGGCTTCGCTGTGGTGATCGCGCCCCTTGAAGTCAGCCCCGCTGGCCCGGGTTTCCATCATGGGGGTGCGCCCGAACTCCCCACCCCAGACTACCAGCGTCTCATCGAGCAGTCCGCGTTGCTTCAGGTCCTTGAGTAGCGCGGCAATGGGCCGGTCCACTGCCTGGCAGGCCCGCTGCAAACCGATATCCACGCCGTTGCCTTCGCCCACCCCGTGGGTGTCCCAGCGGCGGTCGTAGAGTTGCACGAAGCGCACGCCCTTTTCTACCAGCCGACGGGCCAGCAGGCAGTTGTTCGCGAACGATTCCTGGCCCGGTTCGGTGCCGTACATCTCGTGCACCCAGGCGGGTTCGTCGTTGATGTTCATCACCTCGGGCACCGACGTTTGCATCCGAAAAGCCAGTTCGTACTGCGCAATGCGCGACAGGATTTCGGGGTCGCCTACCGTCTCGTGCTCGTGCCGGTTGATCTGGTTGATCGCGTCAATAGAGCGCTTGCGCATGGCCGGATCAATGTCCCGGGGGTTCTCGATGTACAGCACCGGTTCTCCCTTGGAGCGGCACTGCACGCCCTGGTGCACGGTAGGCAAGAAACCACTGCCCCACACACTTTTGCCCGCGCTGGGGTCGCCGCCCGACACCAGCACCACGAAGCCCGGCAGGTTCTGGTTTTCAGAACCCAGGCCGTACACCGACCACGAGCCCAGGCTAGGGCGTCCGAGACGCGGACTGCCCGTGTGCATCAGCAGTTGGGCCGGAGCGTGGTTGAACTCGTCGGTGTGCATGGCCTTCAGAAAGGTGATCTCGTCGACCGCTTCCGAAAGGTGCGGGAGATAATCAGACACCATCGCGCCCGACCCGCCGTGCTGCCGAAAGGTGGCCTGGGGGCCGAGCATCTGAGGCACGCCCTTGAGGAAGGCGAAGCGTTTTCCTTCTAAGAAAGAGGGGGGACAGGCCTGCCCGTTGAGCTTCTGCAACTCGGGCTTATAGTCGAAGAGCTCCAGTTGTGAGGGGGCACCGGCCATGTGAAGAAAGATAACCCGCTTGGCCCGGGGCGCAAAATGAGGGGTTGGAGTGAGCGGAGCGCTAGAAAGCGTGGCTGCGCCTGGGGTAGGGGAGTCACAGCCCAGCAGCGAGCCCAACGCCATAGAGCCCAGTCCGGCGGTGCACTGCCGAAGAAAGTGACGACGGGTGTTGTAACGGGCCAACTCGTACTGCGCTTGATCCAGAACGGTCATAGCTTCTAATTTTTGGTGATAAATTCGTCCATATTGAGCAAGGCGTTGGCCACCAGGGTAAGGGCTTTTAGCTCCGCTTCGTCGGGTGCTTGGTAGGCCACCGACTGACCGATGCCGCCCGGTGCCGCCGCGGCCTGATAGTGCGCCAGGGCATCGGTAAATAGATTTTCAATGGTGCGTAGTTTATCGGCGTCCGGATCGCGCAGCATCACGCGGCTATAGCCGTCGGCGAGTCGGGCTTTCACGCTGGGGTAAGAAGTGTTCTGCAACTGGCGGGCCAGGGCGTAGGCAGCCTCCACGTAGACCGTGTCATTGAGCAGCGTAAGCGCCTGCAAAGGCGTGTTGGTGCGAATGCGCCGCGAAACGCACAGGTTGCGCCCCGGACTGTCAAAGCTGATCATGGAGGGGTAGGGGTTGGTGCGGTGCCAAAAGGTGTACACCGCCCGGCGGTAGCGATCTTCACCCTCACTGGCCTGCCAATCGCCTAGGCTAGCCGGTTGCGGAGGGCGTACGCTGGGGCCGTATAGTTCCTGGCTCAACAGGCCGCTCACCGCCAGTGCCTGGTCACGGATTTGTTCGGAGGACAGCCGCACGCGGGCGCCCCGTGAGAGCCACTGGTTGCGGGGGTCGCGTTCCAGTTTTTCCGGAGAAACCGTTGATGCCTGCTGGTAGGTGGCCGACATCACAATCTGTTTGAGTAACCGCTTCACGCTCCAGCGGTACTCATCCCGAAATTGCACCGCCAGCCAATCGAGCAACTGCGGGTGCGACGGAGCAAACCCCTGCGTGCCGAAGTCTTCCAGGGTTTCCACCAGTCCGTAGCCGAAAATACGGTTCCAGAAGCGGTTCACGATCACGCGCGCCGTCAGCGGATTTTCATCGCTCACCAGCCAACGGGCCAGGTCCAGGCGGGTGGGTTCTTCGGTGAGAGTTAGCTCGCCCATGGTAGCCGGGATGCCGGGAGACACCGGATCGCCGGGAGTGAGCCAGTTGCCCCGGGTGAAGTGGTAGGTGGTGCGTCGCTTCTCGGCGGGTAATTCGCGCAGGACGGGGGTTTGGATGGGTTCTAAGTCTGCCAAAGCCGCCACCTTGGCCTGAAAGTTAGCATCGTATTGCTCCTGCAACGGCTGGCGCTCGTGGTAGAAAAACCAATCCAAACGAAACAGGTCGAATGTGGCGTGTTGGTCTTTGCGGAAGACGTAGTATAGGTCGTGCGGACCGGCGGTCGGGGTAAGCGGCATCTTTTTCACCTGCAAGTCGGTCCACTCACCCCACGGATCGAAGTCGCCGGTCTTAGTCACTTTGGATTGGCCGATGATGGGACCAGTTGCTGAGTCCACCCGCAGCTCGATGATCCCGCTGTAGGGGGTCGACCAGCGGTATGATACCGCCTCCACGTTCGTCAGGTCAACATCCTCGAACATAATCCACGAATCGTCGTGAATCTGCCAAACCGTTTTCTGCTCGGGGGCCACCAGTTCAACCAGGCGACTGCTCTGGTTGTACTCTTCGGCTTCCACCTTGCGGTGGCCCAGGTGGTCGAGCAACGCTTCTTTCTGATCGTGCAGAAACGCATCCCGTTTGGGCAATTGGTGGTCCGGTTGGAGGCGGTGATCAATCCAGCGAACGATTTCGGTTAGCTTTTCTTCGTCTTCATGCGCGTAGGTGAACAGCTTGGGCTGCTCGTTGAAAATATCGCGGTCTTCGGTATTGTTGAAGAACGCGTAAGCTTGGTAAAACTCTTCGTGCACAATGGGGTCGTAGGGATGGCTGTGGCACTGCACGCAGGACATGGTGGTGCCCTGCCACACCTCCCAGGTGGTGCTCACCCGATCAAACACCGCGGCTACGCGAAACTCCTCATCGTCGGTGCCGCCCTCGTCGTTGGCCATGGTGTTGCGGTGGAAGGCCGTGGCGATGTGCTGCGCTTCGGTGGGCTCCGGCAGCAGATCACCCGCCAACTGTTCGATCGTGAACTGGTCGAAGGGCATATCGTCGTTAAACGCCCGGATCACCCAGTCGCGGTACTGCCAGATGCTGCGATTCAGATCTTTTTCGTAGCCCTTGGTGTCGGCGTAGCGGGCCAGGTCGAGCCACATGGCCGCCCAGTGTTCTCCGAAGCGGGGCGAGGCCAGCAGCCGGTCCACCGCCCGTTCGTAGGCTTCCGAAGAGGGATTCTTCTCGAAAGCTTCCACCTCGGCCAGCGTGGGGGGCAGCCCCGTCAGATCAAGGCTGAGTCGGCGCAGCAGGTTGGCCGGAGGAGCCGGGGGAGCCGGAGTGAGTTGCTGTTCCGCTAGCCGGGCGTGCACGAAAGAGTCGATCTCGTTGCTGCCCCAGCTGGATTCATCCACCGCGGGTGCAACAATGGTGGTATCGGGCGCAATGTAAGCCCAGTGTTTTTCCCAGTGAGCTCCCTGGTCAATCCAGCGTCGGAACAATTCCACTTCTGCTTCGCTGAGCGGTTCGGCTTCCAGGGGCATCCGCAGTTCGGGGTCGTGGTGGGTGATGCGCTGCAAGAGTTCACTGGCCGCCGCATCGCCGGGCACAATGGCCGGAACGCCCGATTCGGTGGTGTCGAGGGCTTCGTGCCGGAAAAGCAGGCTAAAGCCGCCGGATTTCTTCACGCCCCCGTGGCAAGCAATGCACTTGTTGTTGACAATAGGACGAATGTCCTGGTTGTAGCTGATGGGGGCGGGGCGGTGGTGCTCGTAGATCTGCCAGACCACCAGCAGAAGGATCGTTGAGACAAGCAAAAAGGTGGTGCGACGCGACATGAGCAGACCCGATTGGTGGCACGGCCGTGTGCGGTGCCAGCAGCGTCTAAATCTACTCAAAAAATGGAAGCAATACCTAGCTAATGTCTGTTTTTAAGTGAGCCGATTCAAAAGATTTGCGTTCGGATCACTGTTGGTAAGCCGCCAGTTGCCGTTCAGTCTCTTCTATTTTCTTGAGATACGCCTGCTCTTTGCGCTGCATTTCTTCCTGCGTAGCAGCTAGCTCTTCCATATTCTGCCGCATTTCTTCTTCGGCAGCGCGCATCTCTTCGGCCTGCTGTTGCGTATCTTCTAGCAGCGAGCGGGTCTGCTCGTTGATTCGAGCGTTGCGCACAGCGACGGCTACACTCTCGCCGAGTTTTTCTAAAAAGTTTATTTCGTGTTCGCTCAGGGGGTTAAAAGAAGCTATCTCCAATACCCCTTCCACTTCGCCGTTCACCTGCAAGGGCATAATAATCAACGCGGTGGGGGGGGGCTGAGCCGAGTCCGGAAGTGATGTTAACGTACCGCTCCGGCACCTTTTCCAGATAAATATATTTCTGTTCCAGGTAGGCTTGACCTACCAGACCCTCGCCTGGCTTAATTTGCTTTTCGATAAATTTCTTGCGTTCGTAGGCGTAGGCCGCCGCCAACCCAAGCGTTGTTTCCTCTGCACCGCGGTGCACAATAAAGAGTCCGCCCTGGTTCGCTCCGATGTACTTTATGGTGAAGGAAAGCAATTTATCAGCCAAAGCTGACAAATCGTTATGTTCTCTCACCAGCTGGGCCACCTGCGTTAGGCCTTCATTGGTCCACTGCCGCTTCTTTTCTTCTTCTTGCGCCACTTGTAATTGCTCCAGATTTTCTTTCATTGCCTGCTCTGTGGCAGCCGCTTGTTGCTGACTATTGGCAGCTTTGGCTAACAATTTTTCTGACTTTTCTTCGGCAAGTTTGTTTTGGTATACCAGAGCCAGCACGTAGCCCAGTCCGGTCACCGTGCCGATCAATATGGACACGTCACTTAGAAAACCGGTCCGAATAACTTCCGTGTCCATGTCAATCTCAAACCAGGCGTTGGCATAGTCAAACGACATGATCACCAGCAGCACAAAGATACCCGAAGCGATCAGGTAGTTCTTCTCACGTGGGTCGAAGACTAGGAACGGGATCAACGAAAAGCTGAGCTCGATCATGTGAATGCCCGCAATGGGCGGTTCTCCTGCTTTGGCCAGAAATGCGTTGTACATGGCCGCCAGCACCAGCACTACGAATGAAGCAATCAACCTGCTTACGTAGATCAAGCCCAATCGGTTGAAGAGAATGCAACTTAGAATAACTCCTAGCCCAATGGTTGGGATAAGCATGATGGGCGGAAAGTAAATTATGGAGATCACTATGAACGGAGCGGCCACGCCACCGGCCAAGATGAGGGCAATCCAGTTCGTGAGAACGATCCTTCTGTTCAGATATTCGGGGAACGCGTCGGAAACACCAACGTTAGTGAGTCTCTTTATCATAAAGTGTTGAGAAGCTTGAATCGAATAACTTTCCTAGGATACTGATGCTGGCAATCTAGGGCAAAGGAAGTAAGGCGTATAAACTATTTTCGCTAAATCTTACGTGCCTAAGATTTATATAAATTCACTTTTTGCGCAAACGCTTGTTCTATTCTGCCGTTATAAGTAGAATAAGACCACACCTTAAACCAACGTAAGCATGAAGAATCCGATCATTAGCAAAATACACGAACTGGGCCAAAGCCTATGGCTCGACAACCTAAGCCGTCAGCTCATCACTTCCGGATCATTGGAAAAGCTGATTACTGAAGTGGGCATCCGGGGGCTTACCTCTAACCCGGCCATCTTCCAGAAGGCGATCAGCGACAGCGAAGTATACGGTGAGGCCATTGAAGAACTAGCCAATCAGGGGTTGGAAAGCAAAGAAATTTACGAAAAACTAGCCGTCAGTGATATTCAGGGCGCTACCGACCTGTTTCGACCGATTTATGATACCAGTGGCGGAGAAGATGGTTGCGTGAGTCTGGAAGTGCAACCCAACCTGGTCTACGACGCCGAGGGCACCATGGAAGAAGCCCGCCGCCTGTGGAAATCGGTGTCGCGTCCCAACGTGATGATCAAGATTCCCGGCACCCGCGAGGGCATTCCGGCCATCACCCAGCTATTGTCCGAAGGCATCAACATCAACGTGACGCTGCTCTTTAGCGTGGAGCGCTACCGCGACGTAGCCGAATCGTACGTGCAAGGACTGGAAAAGCGACTAGAAAAGGGAGAATCTATTCAGCACGTGGTGTCGGTAGCCAGCTTTTTCTTGAGCCGCATCGACGTGATGGTTGATCCGCTGCTGCAAGACATCATTGATAACAAGCCGGAGCACGCCGACAAAGCCAAGTTGGCACTGGGACAAGTGGCCATTGCCAACGCTAAAAAAGCCTATCAGGTGTTCGAAGAAGTATTCGGCAGCGAGCGCTTTAAGAAGCTGGAGCAGCAGGGAGCGCGCAAGCAGCGTGTGTTGTGGGCCAGCACGGGCAACAAAAACCCGGACTACGAAGAGCTGCGCTACGTGTACCCGCTCATCGGGCCCAACACGGTGAACACCCTGCCAACCGACACCCTGGAAGCGCTCATGAAGCAGCCCGCTGATTCGGCCAGTGCCACCATCACCGATGACTATGACAAGGCCGATCAGGTGCTGTCGGCCATTTCCGACTTAGGTCTGGACATTGAGGATATCACTGGCAAGCTCGAGAAAGAAGGAGTGGACAAGTTTGAGAAGCCCTTTGACAAACTGATCGCTACCGTGGAAGAACAACGCAAAG
Organism: Cyclobacteriaceae bacterium; assembly: GCA_965217305.1. Taxonomy (GTDB): domain Bacteria; phylum Bacteroidota; class Bacteroidia; order Cytophagales; family Cyclobacteriaceae; genus Tunicatimonas. Next base: position 466,353 of record CBDCHN010000010.1, on the reverse strand, counting down.
CGCACGCTTAATCAAAAGTTTTTTGAATTTAGACAGGTGCGCTTGCGTGCCTGTCTTTGTTTTTTAGCACCTTTAAATTATCATTCCCATGAGCCATCATGATATGCATGCCGATAAGACCGTCCACTTGAGCATGACCGAGATAAAAGAATTAAATTTTCGCCTGGAAGCAGCTATGCAGGAAATCAACCAGCAGGAAGAACAAACAGAAAGCACGTCCGAAAAATCAATGCTCCGCGAGAAAGTTGAGTTCTTAGAGCAGATTGTCCACAAACTAAACCATTGATCGCGTGAAAAACAGTTGGGGAGCCCGTCTAGGCGCTATTATCTTAGTGCTTTTGTTTTTAGCCTGGCTATTCGGTTGGTCCATTGGCTACCTTTAATCACAAAATCGTCGGATTGATCAAATGCATCAGGTATTCTCCGTACCCACTCTTGATTTGCTGATGGGCCAGCTTTTCGAGCTGTTGAGCATCGATAAAACCCATCTGGTAGGCAATCTCTTCAATGCACCCCACTTTTTGCCCCTGCCGGTGCTCAATCACCTGCACAAACACTCCGGCCTGCATCAGTGAATCGAAGGTGCCGGTATCCAACCAAGCCGTGCCCCGGCTCAGAATGCTCACCTTCAAATTTCCCTGTGCCAGGTAGACCTTGTTCACATCGGTGATTTCCAGTTCGCCTCGGGCACTAGGCTTCAGGTTGCGCGCAATGTCTACCACTTGGTTGTCGTAGAAGTACAATCCCGGAATGGCATAGTTCGATTTGGGTTGCTTAGGCTTTTCCTCGATAGAAACAGCTCGTTTGTCAGCATCAAACTCCACCACCCCGTAGCGTTGGGGGTCGTGCACGTGGTAGGCATACACAATCCCTCCCTCCGGATCGTAGTTGTCCTGCAGTTGCTTGTCCATCTCGGTGCCGTAGAAGATATTATCGCCCAGCACCAGCGCCACTTTGTCTGCTCCGATAAATTCGTGGCCAATGGTAAACGCCTGGGCGAGTCCTTCGGGTTTGGCCTGCACGGCGTACGAGAAGTTGCACCCCAGTTGGTGCCCGTCGCCGAGCAGTTTTTCGAAGAGGGGCGCGTCGTGGGGTGTGGAGATGATTAGTACGTCGCGAATGCCCGCCGTCATCAACGTCGACAGCGGATAGTAGATCATCGGCTTGTCGTACACTGGCATCAGCTGCTTGCTAACGGCCAGCGTGAGGGGGTGCAAACGGGTGCCGGAGCCTCCGGCCAGAATAATTCCTTTCATGATGATTTAGTCGTGGTTTGCGCAAGGCAACAACCTGCGTGCCCTATATTTGATTTAACCGAAACTGTGGCAAAAAACAGGCCGTAGGTTGCGGCGAAGCAGACGTTGAAAGATATGCCGCAAATTTACACTTTATCGACAAAAGCCCTATCTACCAAAGTTTTGCCTACTTTAGCGGCGCTATGAACGCCCGAGAAATAAAATTACTGCTAAAAAAAGAGATTATTCTGGAATGGCGCACGCGGTATGCCCTTAACGGAATTTTGCTCTACGTGGTGGGAGCGGTATTCATCTGCTACCTGAGCTTCCGACTGCGCGGGGGGGCGCTGAACGTGGTCACCTGGAACGCGCTGTTCTGGATCATCATGCTTTTCGCGGCGGTGAACGCGGTAGGAAAGAGTTTTTTGCAAGAGCAACGCGGCCGCCTGATCTACTACTACACCATCGCCAGTCCGCAGGGAATCATTGTTGCTAAAATGCTCTATAATACCTTACTATTGCTACTGCTGGCGACGATCTGCCTGGTGGTGTTTAGCGTGGTGATGGGCAATGAGGTGCAGAACGGTGGACTATTTACGGTTAACCTGCTGCTGGGAGCCGTAGGGTTTTCCGTCACGCTCACCATGGTGGCGGGTATCGCGGCCAAGGCGAGCAACAGCAGCACGCTGATGGCGGTGCTGAGCTTTCCTATCATGATTCCCCTGCTGCTGATGGTGATGAAGATCTCGAAAAATGCCATCGATGGGCTCGACCCTACCGTGAGTTACGACGAGCTCGTCGTTCTTCTGGCAATAAACGGCATTGTTGCCTCGCTGTCGTACATCTTATTTCCCTACTTATGGCGAAGCTGACCATCGGGAGAAACCCAAGCAGAACCGGTAAATCACTAACTCACTAAGGTATGTGCGGCATCACCGGCGTTTACGCCTTCAACGAACTGGGCAAGTTTCATATGATCAACCTGTCAGCCGCCGCCGAAGCGCTGAGCCACCGCGGACCCGACTTCGGCCGCACCGACATCATCGACCGCGTGGGGTTGGGCCACCGCCGCCTGTCGATCATCGACACCAGTGCCGACGGACACCAGCCCCTGCGCGACTCGAGGGGGCGCTACACGATTGTCTATAACGGTGAAATCTATAACTATCAATCGTTGCGACAGCAATTGCAGCAGCGCGGAGTTTCGTTTCAGTCTCAAACTGATACCGAAGTGCTGCTGCAGCTCTACGCGCACGAGGGGGCGGCGTGCCTGCACCAACTCAACGGTTTCTTTGCGTTTGCCATTTATGACCAGCAGGAAGACGTATTGTTCGTGGCCCGCGACCGGCTGGGTATCAAGCCCCTGCTCTATTACCAGGACGAAGACAAGGTGATCTTTGCTTCGGAGATGAAGTCGCTGCTGGCCTACGGCATCGAGAAAGACCTGGACTACGCTTCGTTGCAGCACTACCTGCGCTTCAACTACGTGCCCGCCCCGCACACCATGCTGCAAAACGTGCGGAAGCTGATGCCCGGGCAGTATTTGGAAATATCCAAACCCCGCGCCGAGCGGGTGCAGTTTGGCACCTACTACCAGATTCCGTTCGACGAGTCCCGGCTAAACCCGAAGAACCTAACCTACGCGCAGCAGCAAAACAAGCTGGCCTCGCTGCTGGAAGACTCGGTGCAGCAGCGCCTGGTGGCCGACGTGCCGTTGGGCACCTTTCTGAGCGGCGGCATTGACTCATCGGTGATCACCGCGCTGGCCAGCCGGCACGTGGACCAGCTTAACACCTTTTCGGTGGGCTACCGCGATGAGCCCTTCTTCGACGAAACCCGCTACGCTCAACTGGTCGCCAAACGTCTAAGCACCAACCACACCGTGTTTTCGCTCACCAACCGCGATCTGTACGAGCATTTGCACCAGCTGCTAGACCACCTCGACGAGCCCTTCGCCGATTCGTCGGCCATTCCGGGATACATCTTGAGCAAAAAAGCCCGGCAACGGGTCACGGTGGCCCTGTCGGGCGACGGGGCGGATGAGTTGTTTTCGGGCTACAACAAACACCAGGCCGCCTGGCGGATGCTGCACCCGGGGCTGGCCGAACAAAGTGTGCAGGCCCTGCTGCCCCTGTGGCGGGTGCTTCCCCAGTCGCGGCAAGGAGCACTCACCAACCGAGTACGGCAGTTGCAACGCTTCGCCGAAGGATCGGCGCTAACTGCCAAGGAACGGTATCTGCGGTGGGCCACCTTCACCACCGACGACGCAGCACGAGCCTTGTTAAGCAAAGCGAGTCAGCAACGCATTGATGCTACTACCTACCAGCAGCGAATGCAGGAATTGGTAGCCGCAATATCCGATGAGCGAGAAACGGTGGCGCAGTGGCTGTATACCGACACCCAACTGGTGCTGCCCAACGATATGCTTACCAAAGTGGACCTGATGTCGATGGCCCACGGATTGGAAGTACGGGTGCCGTTTCTGGACCACCGCGTGGTGGAGTTTGCTTTTCAACTACCGGAAGAATCAAAAATTAACCGCCGGATGAAAAAGCGCATCGTGCAGGATACCTTTCGGTCGGTGCTTCCCGACGCACTGTACCGCCGTCCGAAAAAAGGATTTGAGGTGCCGTTGCTGGGCTGGTTTCGATCAGAACTGAAATCTATGATCACCGATGATTTGCTAGAAGATGGTTTTGTGGAGGAGCAGGGAATCTTCGGTCCGGCCGAAATACGCCGCCTGAAGCAACAGCTTTTTTCATCAAGCCCCGGTGACGGGCACGCGACGGTGTGGGCCCTGCTGGTGTTTCAATGGTGGTGGAAGAAGTATTTGCGGTAAAAAAGAAAAGTGTCAGCAAACGCAGCCGACACCTTTCCACAGTCTTCTACCAAATTCAATTCTAAGTGAAAAATTCACCTGGAATCTGTAGCGACCTACGAAAGCAACCGGGGAGGTGGATTGCCAAGCAGGAAAACTTTATGAAAATAATGGGTAAGTCGAAAAAAAAGGCGGCTAGGAATCGGCAACGGCACCCTGTACGTACATGGCCTCCAGGGTAGGTGAGGGGCTGCCGCCGCGGGGCTCCAGGGTGATGGCAAAGGCCGAGGCCTGCGCAATCTGACTGCTGAGCGCCTGCAACGAAGCGGCGTCGGGAGCCACGTCGAACACCCCGGCGCTCACCGGTACGCCGTCCACAATGGCCCACAACTGGTACTGCTTGTCCGTAGGAGGCTCCGGCAGGTTGCCCGGACTCAAGTACAACTGCTCGGCTCCGGGGTTCCAAAACACGCGGGCGGTGCTTTCGGGCGAAACATCGGTGCCCGCCAGGGCAATGGCCTGATAATCCGGCGAGGAGATTACCGACAAGTCGCTCTCCAGACGCTGGCTGCGCTGGCTGGCCGTTTCGTACTGCGAAGCAATTTCTTGATTTTCGGCCAGGGCGAGTTGCAACTGCTGCTCAGCTTCTTTCCACTCGCCGCGGAAGTACCAGGCCGCCACCGCCGAAAGTATGGCTACCAAAAGCGAAGCAGCAATACCCAACTGCCAGGGAAGCAACCGCCTTTGCTGGCCCGGGGGCACTCGGGTTTCAGCAGATTGAACTGCTTTCGGTTGGGCCGCACTCGGTTGGGCCGCATTCGGTTGGACCGCATTCGGTTGGACCGCATTCGGTTGGGCTACGTTGGGTTGGGCTGTTGCGGTGTCAATCGTTTCGGACGGGCTTTCGGTGATGGTTGCCAAAATTTCATCGCGCAGTCCCGGACGCGGAGCCGCGGGCAGTTGGTTCGCTAGTGCTTCGTAGGTCGCCTCAATCCGAGACAGCTCATCGCGCACCTCGGCGTGGCGTGCCGCCATCGCTTCCACCTCAGCTTGTTCGGCTGCCGGGAGCTCTCCCAGAAGGTAAACCTCCAGAATTCCGGACGCTATGTATTCTGAGACGTTCAAGCGATGTCGAGTAGTTTTCTTAGTTTGGTAATGGACGACCGCAGGCGGGTTTTTACCGTGCCCAGCGGCATATCGTATTCTTTGGCCACTTCCGAATGCGTGTATCCTTTGAAATAAATCAGATCAACAATCATTTGTTGTTCCGGAGTTAACTTGTGCAGAAGATTGATTAGTCCGTGGTCCTTCATCTGTTGTTCCACGTACAAGGTGGGGTGGTTGGTGGAAGATACGGTAGGATCGAGGCGATCAGTTTTCTTCGTGTAAGAAAACTCTTTAGAGCGAAGCTTATCGATGGCTAAATTTCGGGTCAGATTGAGCATCCAGGTAAACAGACGACCCTTGCTGGCATCGTAGGTGTCGATCTTGTCCCAAATCTTCACGAACACGTCCTGAAGCACTTCCTCGGCCACGTCGTCCTGCTTCACAATGCGGTGGATGATGCCGTAAAGGGCCGGGCTGTAGTGATCATACAGATACGCCAAAGCGGTGTGCTCCTTCCGTTGCAGAAGGTCGACCAACTGGGGCTCTTCAATATGATTTGATCCGGGATTAGACAAGCAGATAGTGGGTTTGCAATTATCTATACTTGTTGGATGCAATAATTGTTTGAAAGTATGCAAAAAATCTGATCGCGTTTAGCGCTAAAAACTACGGTCGTGGAACCTAAGTTGCGCCATTATTGCTATTTTTGTAACGCTCCGAACGGAGAAAAATGCCTATGGAAAATATTAGAAATTTCTGCATCATCGCCCACATCGACCACGGCAAAAGCACGCTAGCCGACCGCCTGCTGCAACTGACCGGCTCGGTCGACGAGCGAGAAATGCAGGATCAGCTGTTGGACAACATGGACCTGGAGCGCGAGCGCGGCATCACCATCAAAAGCCACGCCATCCAGATGAATTATACCTACCAGCCCGAGGGCGTAACCACCCCCGAGCAGTACGTCTTCAATCTGATCGACACGCCGGGCCACGTGGATTTCTCCTACGAAGTGTCGCGCTCTATTGCCGCCTGCGAGGGCGCGCTGCTGGTGGTAGACGCCGCCCAGGGCGTGGAAGCGCAAACCATTTCCAACCTGTACTTAGCCATCGAGCACGACCTGGAGATTATCCCGGTGCTCAACAAAATTGACCTGCCCGGAGCCATGATCGAGGAGGTGAGCGATCAAATCATTGATTTGATTGGCTGCGCGCCGGAGGATATCATTCACGCCAGTGCTAAAGAAGGCATTGGGGTGCCCGAAATCCTGGAAGCCATCGTGCGCCGCGTCCCCGCCCCGAAAGGTGACGTTGAGGCCCCGCTGCAAGCGATGATTTTCGATTCGGTCTTTAACTCGTTTCGAGGGGTAGAGGTCTACTTTCGGGTGTTCAACGGGCAAATCAGTAAGGGCGACAAGGTGAAGTTTGTGAACACTGGCAAAACCTACGACGCCGACGAAATCGGCATTTTGGAGCTGAAGCAATCGCCGCGCCCCACCATCAAGGCGGGCAACGTGGGATACCTGATCTCGGGCATCAAGGTGGCCAAAGAGGTGAAGGTGGGCGATACCATCACCCACGTGAGTCGCCCCACCGCGGCGGTGAGCGGCTTTGAGGACGTGAAGCCGATGGTGTTCGCGGGTATCTATCCGGTAGAAACCTCGGAGTTTGAGGAGCTGCGCGCCTCGATGGAAAAGCTGCAACTCAACGACGCTTCGCTGGTGTGGGAACCCGAAACCTCGGCCGCCCTGGGCTTTGGCTTCCGATGCGGTTTTCTGGGTATGCTGCATATGGAGATCGTGCAGGAGCGGCTCGAGCGGGAGTTCGACATGACGGTGATCACCACGGTGCCCTCGGTGAACTTTCACGCCATTCTGAGCAACGGCGACACCCGCCACGTGAGTGCCCCCTCCGAGATGCCCAACCCGGTAGAGCTTTCGCACATTGAAGAACCCTATATCCGCGCCCAGATTATCACCAAGGCCGACTACATTGGCAACATCATCGAGCTGTGCATGGACAAGCGGGGCGTGATCAAGAACCAGGTGTTCCTGACCCAGAACCGGGTGGAGCTCACTTTTGAGTTGCCGTTGGCCGAAATCGTGTTTGATTTCTTCGACAAGCTCAAGACCATCTCCCGCGGTTACGCCTCGCTCGACTACCATCCCATCGGCTACCGGCAGTCCAACATGGTGAAGCTCGATATCATGCTCAACGGCGATCCGGTGGATGCGCTGTCGGCCATCGTGCACCGCGACAAGGCCTACGAGTGGGGCAAGCGCCTGTGCGAAAAACTGCGCGGACTGCTGCCCCGCCAGATGTTCGAGATCGCCATCCAGGCCGCCATCGGGCAGAAGATCATTGCCCGCGAGTCGGTAAAGGCCCTGCGCAAAAATGTGATCGCTAAATGCTACGGTGGCGACATCAGCCGGAAGCGCAAGCTGCTGGAAAAACAAAAGAAAGGAAAGAAACGCATGCGACAGGTGGGCAACGTAGAAATCCCCCAAGAAGCCTTCATGGCCGTCCTAAAATTAGATTAACCGTACAGACGCGATTCATCGCGTCTCAACGCGTCTCAACGATAGATTTATGACCCTCATCGACGGAAACCAAACCGCCCGGCAAATCCGCGAAGAAATCGCGCAACAGGTAGCCTACATCAAGCAACAAAACCAAAAGACGCCCCACCTGGCCGCAATCTTAGTGGGAAATAATCCCGCTAGCGAGGCCTACGTGCGTAACAAGGTAAAGGACTGCGAAGCCGTGGGTTTTGGCTCTTCCCTAGTACGCTTTGATCCCGACGTAGCCGAAGCCGAACTGCTTGCTATGGTGGAAGAAATTAATCAGAATGACGACATTGACGGACTGATTGTGCAACTGCCCTTGCCCGATCACATCACCCCCGAAAAGGTGACCTTCGCCATTCGTCCCGAAAAAGACGTCGACGGCTTCCACCCCATCAACGTGGGCCGCATGGCTAAGGGACTGCCCGCCTTCATCGCCGCCACCCCCTTCGGCATTTTGCAACTGCTAGAGCGCTACGAAATTGAGACCGAGGGAAAGCGCTGCGTGGTGATCGGCCGAAGTGATATTGTGGGCACACCCCTGAGCCTGCTGATGTCGCGCAAGGGCTACCCGGGCAACTGCACCGTCACCATGTGTCACAGCCGGACCCAGAACATGCCGGAGATCACCCGCGAAGCGGATATTTTGATCGCGGCCATCGGACGGGCCCGTTTCGTGACGGCCGACATGGTGAAAGAAGGAGCGGTGGTGATCGACGTGGGCATCAACCGGGTGGAAGATGCCAGCCGCAAATCGGGCTACGCGCTGGTGGGCGACGTGGACTTTGAGAACGTGGCCGAGCGGTGCAGCTACATCACCCCGGTGCCCGGCGGCGTGGGCCCCATGACGCGGGCGGCACTGCTCTACAACACCCTACTGGCCGCCAAAGGAGATATCCACTAAACCGTACAGACGCCATTCATGGCGTCTCATGGCGTCTCATGGCCTCTTATGGCGCCTCTTGATGCAACCAAAAACCAATGGTCCACCGAAGTGGACGACCCAAAGGGGTTTGATGATAAAGATAGAGATACACTTAGACTTGTGATACACCCGACAGAAGTACTAACGCCAGCACCGAAACCATCAAATGGACCTTCGCTGCCGGTCATGGAGGCCTTCTACACCATCCAGGGCGAGGGGGCGCACCAGGGGCGGTCGGCCTACTTTATCCGGCTGGGCGGCTGCGACGTGGGTTGCCACTGGTGCGACGTGAAAGAATCGTGGGATGCCAGCGCGCATCCGCAGCATTCGGTGAGCGAGATTGTAGAAGAAGCGGCCCGGCACCCGGCCCGACTGGCGGTGATCACCGGGGGTGAACCGCTGATGCACGACCTGACGGAACTTTGTGACGCGCTGCACCAGCACGGCTTTACGATCAATATCGAAACCTCCGGTGCCCATCCGCTCAGCGGTGCACTCGACTGGATCTGCCTTTCTCCTAAGAAATTTAAAGCTCCGTTGCCGGAGTTTTATCAACGCGCCCACGAACTCAAGGTTATCGTGTACAACCGCAGCGACTTTGCTTGGGCCGAGCAGTTTGCCGAACGCGTGTCGCCCCACTGCCAGTTGTTTTTGCAACCCGAGTGGAGCGCATCGGATAAGATGCTGCCGCAAATTATTGATTATGTGAAAGAAACCCCCCGGTGGCGCATCTCGCTGCAGGTGCACAAGTTTATGAAGATTCCCTAGTCTCCTCGTGAAGTTATCAACAGCAGGCTTCTTTTTGTTATCGGAAATAACTACTTTTGCCCCCTCAAATCCATTCACGGCAAAATCCGTGGGTCCATCAACTAAAGTTATGAAAAAAGATATTCATCCCAATTATCACAAAGTGGTGTTCTACGACACCTCCGGCGATCATAAGTTCCTCACCCAGTCTACCATGACCTCCGAGGAGACCATCGAGTGGGAAGACGGCAACTCGTATCCCCTCATCAAAGTGGAAGTGAGCTCGGCCTCGCACCCCTTCTACACCGGCAAGAAGCTATACGTTGACACCGCCGGTCGCGTCGAGAAGTTCAACCGACGCTACAAATCCAAGCAAAAAGAAGAACCGAAAGCCCCCGCCCAGTAGGAATTTCATTTGTAAAATTCAATCCGGGAAATAGTAGAGAATTCGTTCTCGTAAGAACGTTCTTGTAGGGACTTCATTCATGAAGTCCCCTTTTTTGTTAACCGCCTCGCCATGCAGTTCTCAGACATTGTTGGCCTCGATGAAACCAAGCAGCACCTGATGCAGGCCGCCGACCGGGGCAAGGTAGCCCACGCGCAGCTGTTCGTCGGTCCGCCCGGCAGTGCCAACTTGGCCATGGCCCTGGCCTACGCCACCTACCTGAACTGCGACGACCGACAAACCGACGGCAGTTGCAGCAAGAGTGCGTCGGGAGCCAAGATGCGCAAGTACGTCCACCCCGACCTGCACTTTGTGTTTCCGGTGAGCGCCACCAAGAACATCACCGGCAAAAACGTGGTGAGCGATAGCTACATCGAGCCCTGGCGCGAGTTCTTGCGCGAGCAGCCCTACGGCGATCCGGCCGATTGGAGTGCGGTGTTTGGAGGTGAGAACAAGCAACTTAATATTTCTAAAGAAGAGAGCCGTAACATCATTCGCAAGTTGAGTCTGACGGCTTTTGAGAGTCACTACAAGGTCGTGATCATCTGGATGCCCGAGTACCTGCACCCCGCGGCCGCCAATGGGATTCTCAAGATTCTGGAAGAACCCCCGGCCAAAACGGTGTTTCTGCTGGTAGCTCGCGAGGTGGACCGGCTGTTGCCCACCATCATTTCGCGCGTCCAAATTGTGAACATCCGAGCGTTCACCCCCGACGAAGTAGCCACCTACTTGCGTGCTCAGGTTCCCGCTTCGGCTACTTCGGCTACCCGGATTGAGCAAGCCGCTACCCTGAGCGAAGGCAATCTGCCCTACGCATTAAAGCTGCTCCACGAAGCGCAGGAAGATCAGCCGCAGTTGTTTCAGGACTGGATGCGCCTCTGTTACGCGCGCGACTACGCTGCCTTGGTAGCCCTTACCGAGCAGTTTCACAAACTGGGTAAAGAAGAGCAAAAGCGGTTGTTTCTTTACGGACTCAACATGATGCGCGAGGTGTTGATGGGGCTGGCCATTCAACCGGGGGCGGGGCCTAACGACGGAACTCTCATCGCGCAGGAGAAACAACTACTACGGGCCCAGGGAGCCACGTTGAGTTTTGTCACCAATTTTGCCAGGGTGATGGACTTTGAAAAAGTGGAGCGGCTTACCAAACTATTCAACGAGGGGCACGTTCACCTGGAACGGAACGTGAACCCCAAGATGATCTTTTTAGACACTTCACTCACTGTTGCTCAGGCCCTTAAAGCATGAACATTCGCATCGGCACCCGAGGTAGTCAACTGGCGTTGTGGCAGGCCCACTACGTGGCCAACCGTTTGCAACGGGGCGGTCTCACCACCGAGATTATCACCATTAGCACCCAGGGCGACCGGCGGCAGGAAGTGAGTATTGCCGAGATCGGCACCCAAGGAGTGTTTACCCAGGAGATTGAGGCGCAATTGCAAGCCCGAACCATCGATATTGCGGTGCACAGCGCCAAAGACTTGCCCTCCGAACTGCCCGAGCCGTTCGAGCTCATCGCCTTCACGGAGCGCGAGTGCCCCACCGACGTGTTGGTAAGTCATAAAGATTTGCCAGACCTCACCGCCGCGAGCGACTGGGTAGTGGGCACCTCCTCGGCCCGCCGCCGGGCGTTGTTGAATCACCATTATCCCGCGTTGCAAACCGTCGACATGCGGGGCAATCTGCAAACCCGGGTGGCCAAGATGCAGGCCGGGCAGTGCGATGCCCTGATGCTGGCCTACGCCGGGGTGCACCGCATGAAGTACGACGAGATGATCCGACACGAGTTTCCGTTGCTGGAAATAACCCCGCCCGTCGGCCAGGGATGCATTGCCATCGAGGCGCTTCGTACGCTGGCAAAGGAAAAACGAGCGCTGGTGCAGCAGTGCGTCAATCATGCTGCCACCGCGCTGCAGTTGCGCACCGAGCGGGCGTTTCTCAGAACCCTGCGGGGTGGGTGTAGTATCCCGGTGTTTGCCCACGCCGAGCTAGCTGACAGCCACCTGCGTATCCGGGGCGGAGTGGTGAGTCTTGACGGGCAACGTTTGGTGATGGACCAGGTTGAAGGTCCGAAAGCGGCCGCCGAAGCATTGGGCGAACAATTGGCGCAGCGCGTATTGCAACAGGGTGGTAAACAAATTTTAGACGAAATTCGCGCGTCGTAGAGACGCGTTGCGACGCGTCTCTACGACGCGCCATTTGATCACACAATTATCCATAATGAAAATACCCGTTTCATTTCTTTTGATCGCCCTGTTTGCCGGGGCCTGCTCGACCGAAAAGGACTACCTGGTGACTTTCTCCACCCCCTACGGTGATATGCACGCCGTGCTCTACGACGCCACGCCCAAGCACAAACGCAACTTTTTGAAATTAGCTCAGAGCGGCCAGTACGATAGCACGCTGTTCCACCGGGTGATTACCGACTTTATGATTCAGGGGGGAGACCTCGCCACCCGCCCGTCGGCCACCCCGGCGGGTGCGGTAGACTACACCGTTCCGGCTGAATTTGTGGATACGCTGTTTCATCGCAAAGGAGCGCTGGCGGCAGCCCGACAGGGCGATCAGTTGAATCCCGAGCGGGCCTCGAGCGGTAGCCAGTTCTACATTGTGCAGGGAAAAAAGTATAACGAGAGCGAACTTACCGTCGACATGGACAAACTGAACAAAGGTGTAGAACAGCTGGTGCAGTTTGTGGACTACGTGGGTGAAGGCGAAAAGCTAATTGCACTGTACGAATCGGGCGACTACGAAGGATACACCCGGGCCATGTTGGCCCTGAAACCGGCGGTAGAAGAAAAATTAGACATCAATGTGGACCGAAACTACCCCGCCGAACGACTCCAAGCCTACACCACCGTGGGCGGAGTGCCCCACCTCGATGATACGTACACCGTTTTCGGACAAGTGCTCGATCATCTGGAGGTGATAGATTCTATTGCCAAGCAACCGACCGGCCGGGCCGACAAGCCCATCAAAAACATTTACTTCACGGTCTCCGTGGAAGAAATGCCAAAGAAAAAGATTACCAAGGACTACGGCTATTTCTATCCGGTGCCTTAATCGTTTTTTTGGCACCTTAATTATAGTTACATTAGTATAATTTTCAATATTTTTAGCGATTGATACCATATGAAAGTTTTGATCACCGGAGCAAACGGATTGCTGGGACAGAAGTTGGTCGCATTGATTGCTCCAAACGCAGAAATTGATTTAGTCGCTACCTCGCGTGGAGAAAGTAAAATTCACTACGATCTGCCCACCTATCGATACCAATCGTTGGATGTAACTCAACCAACGGAAGTAGACGAAGTGATTGGAAGAGAGAAACCGGACGTGATCATTCACGCGGCCGCACTGACCAAAGTAGACTACTGCGAGCATCACCGCGAACTATGCCACCGACTGAACGTAGAGGCCGTGGAACATGTAGTGCGCAGTGCCTTGAGAAACGATTGCTTTCTGATCCATCTTTCCACTGACTTCATATTTTCCGGCGAACAACGACTGCTCACCGAAGAAGACCTACCCGGACCCGTCAACTACTACGGACAGACCAAACTGGAAGCCGAACGGAGCATTATCGAGAGCGGCGTGAAACACGCCATTGCCCGCACGGCCATTGTGTACGGCGTGGTTCCTCACCTGAGCCGCTCCAACATCATTCTGTGGGTAAAAGGAAGCCTTAAGCGCGGCAAAACCATTCACGTGGTCGACGACCAGTTCCGCACTCCCACGCTGGCCGAAGACCTGGCCGTTGGCTGTCTGCTTATTGCGCAAAAGCGGGCGACGGGCATCTTCAACGTGTCCGGCGAAGAACTGCTCACTCCCTACCAAATGGCGCAGTTAACGGCGGACTACTTTGACTTAGACAAGCAATTGATCGTCCGCACCGATTCCACCAAGTTCAAACAACCCGCTCGCCGTCCTCTGAAGACGGGTTTTGTCATTGACAAGGCCAAACGGGTGCTCAACTACCAGCCGCATACTTTTCTACAGGGTATCCAATTGCTCGATGAACAGCTCAGGGAGATCAACGCCCTGGCTTAGCCATTTTTGCGGCTCTGAACTTGTTCCTTTGGCACTAGTCGCTCAATTCAGTGCGCACGCCGGGTTTAGTATTAGCAGAAAATGAATTAGCTTTGGTCGTAAACCCAGAAACTATGACCGCTGATGAAGCTAAGCGCTCCGTTGACGACCTCACGCAGAAAATCAACCATCATAACCAGCTGTATTACCAGGAAGACACTCCTGAAATTTCGGATTATGAGTTTGACCAACTACTGGCCCAACTCATTCAATTAGAGGAAGACTTTCCTGAGTACCGCTACCCCGATTCGCCCACGCAGCGCGTCGGAGGCACCATCACCAAGGCTTTCCCCACGGTGTTTCATCAGCACCCGATGCTCTCCCTGAGCAACACCTACTCGGCCGACGAACTGCTGGAATTTGATCAACGGGTTGCCAAAACCCTGGGCGAGGCTGCCTACGATTATTTCTGTGAGCTGAAGTTCGACGGGGTGGCCCTCAGCCTGCGCTACGAAGCGGGCCTGCTGGTGCTGGCCGCTACCCGGGGCGACGGGGTGCGGGGCGATGATATTACCGCCAACGCCAAAACCATCCGCCGCCTGCCCCTGCGCCTGTCTACCTCAAACCCTCCCGCTTCGTTTGAGGTGCGCGGCGAAGTGTTCATGCCCCGGACGGTGTTCGACCGAATCAATGAAGAGCGGGAAGCCGCGGGTGAGGCGCTGCTGGCTAATCCCCGCAACACGACCTCGGGCACGCTCAAAATGCAGGACTCGGCCATTGTGGCCCAGCGCTCGCTCGATTGCTACGTCTACGCCCTGGCCACCGAAGATATCACGCTGGCTTCGCATGAGGAAGCTATTCACTGGCTAGAATCGCAGGGTTTTCCGGTGTCGCCCACCTACCGAAAATGTGCCACCATCCACGCGGTGCTCGACTACGTAGCGCACTGGGAAGCGGAGCGGCATCGCCTGCCCCTGGATACCGACGGGGTGGTGGTCAAAGTCAATAGCCTGTCACAGCAACGGGTGCTGGGCAGCACGGCCAAGAGCCCCCGCTGGGCCATCGCCTACAAGTATCCCGCCGAAGCGGCTCGCACGCAATTGCTCAGCGTAGACTACCAGGTGGGCCGAACCGGAGCCGTCACTCCGGTGGCTAATCTGAAACCGGTGCTGTTGGCGGGCACCGTGGTGAAACGGGCTTCACTGCACAACGCAAACGAAATTGCTCGATTGGACTTGCACGATCAGGATACGGTGCTGGTGAAAAAAGGCGGGGAGATCATTCCTAAGATCACCGGAGTAGACGCGAGCCAACGCGTGCTTGGTTCTTCGCCGATTGCCTTCCTCACGCAGTGCCCCGAGTGCCACACGCCCCTGGTGCGCGAAGAGGGAGAGGCTATTCACTTCTGTCCTAATGCGCAGGGGTGCCCGCCGCAGATCAAGGGGAGCATTGAGCACTTCATCCAACGCAACGCGATGAACATCGACAGCATGGGCAAAGAAACCGTGGCTTCGTTCTACGAACACGGGCTTCTGCACAACGTTGCCGATCTGTATACCCTGACCTACGAGGCGATCTACGCGCTGGAAGGGTTCCAAGAAGTGTCTACCAATAATATTTTGAGCGGCATTGAGGCCTCGAAACAACAACCCTTTGCCAACGTGTTGTTCGCACTGGGCATCCGCTACGTGGGTCGGACGGTGGCCGGTAAATTGGCGGAGTACTTTACGACCATTGATCGCTTGCAGGCGGCTACGTACGAAGAACTGATAGAGGTGCCCGAGATCGGTGATCGGATTGCGCACAGCGTGATCGCTTACTTTGAAGCTCCCGACAACCGGGAAATAATTCAGCGCCTGCGCGCGGCTGGTTTGCAATTTGCGTACGAACAAACCAATCAAGAAAACGTAAGCAATCGGTTAAGCGAAAAATCTTTTGTAATTTCCGGAGTTTTTCAAAGCTACAGCCGGGAGGATATCAAAACCATGATCGGGCAGCACGGCGGGAAGGTTGTCTCGGCCGTTTCGGGCAAGCTCGACTACTTGCTGGCCGGAGACAACATGGGACCGGCCAAGCGGCAGAAGGCCGAAAAACTGGGAGTTACAATCTTATCAGAGCAGGAATTTCTTGCGATGCTCGCCTAATTAACGCTTTTATGATAGCCATCACGAATAAAATCATTGAATTTCAATTGCCGAAGCTGCTCAAAAAAAGTGCGGTGCGACGCAAGACGGTTAATTATGCGGAAGCTGAACGGGTAGGGGTGTTGGTTACCCTCCACGATCACGAAAAACAGCACGCCATTGACGAATTCGTGGACCGCCTGGTCGCTGACCACAAAGAAGTGGAAGTGCTGTGCTACGACAAACGACGGGCCCGCAACAAAATATTTGGCTACATTCAGTTCACCCAGCGGGACGTTTCGTTTTTCGGGCGGTTACGCGCCGAATACGTGCTCGATTTTATCAACCGCGATTTTGACTACCTTTTTCACCTGGACATTGAATCGGAGGTGGTGTTGGACAAAATTTTAGTGCTGAGCCGGGCCAAGTGCCGCGTAGGTTGTGACTTGCCGGGACACCGGGACTTTTACGAATTGATGGTCAAGGCCGGTTCGCTTCCCGAGTTGAGCGACATGATCTTTCGCTACGTTAAGCTGGTTTCGGTGGGCCGAAAGAAAGTCTCATAAAAAAAGGCGATCCTACGGACCGCCTTGGTTGATTCTGCCTGAGAATAGTGCCTACGCCTTGTTTTTGGTTTCTTGCACTTCGACTCGTATTTCTTGGGCTAGATTCTTAAGTTCTTGCATTCCTTTGCGAACTCGGGTCCCTGCTGCTTGATTCTCCTTGTCGTAAAACTTTTCAAAGTCGCCTTCCAAGGACATGACCAAGTCTCTTAATTCATCAAATCTTTTCATGTTTAGTTCAGTTGTAATGTGGTAAAATTGCCGTTTCAGCGGCAATATAGGCAATAAGCGATATAAACAACAAAGTTTTTATCAAATAGACCTAATTAGGGAATAATTGTTAGTATCACGCGCCTGCACGCGAGCACTGCTAGCTGTAGCCTCGCTGCGAACTGCTAACCCGGAAATTGTGTAATGCAGTGCAGGTGAGCATGACCCGATCTCGGAAGTCTGCGGCAAAGTGACGGCAGCGTTCTTTGACAACGCGACAGCGCTTCACCCCGCTGATGGCATGCTCCACCACCACACGGTAGCGACTCACCCACTGATTGAATTTTTTGTCTTGCCTGGTAAGTTCGCCTTTGTAAGGCTTCTTGATGGGCAGCAGCGTGATCACTCCTTCAGGCTGATAACCTAAGTAGCCTAGATCCAAGCGAAGACGACTATTTTCAGGAAATTGGCAGGCTTCCTCATCGGCAATCTTCTTGTCATGTACCCGGCCTTCATAGGTTTCGCTCAAGTACACGATTTGCTGATTATCCCGGCACATCAGATTGTTCTTGACGGTATGATCCTTTTGCTTACCACTATAGTGATCTTGCTGATTATCATCGTCTTGCGAGCGTTCTACGGCACGTTCTGCCGCATCCATCGTGAAGGCCTCCCCATCGTACTTGGCCAGCACAGAGGCTAGGGCTTCCCCCTGGCGTTCTGGCAAAGCCCCTAGCTCTTTGAGACTCTTTTGGAGCAGGGGATGCAACAATTTCACCCACTGGCTCACTTTACCCTGCGAGATAGAAAAGCTAGCCGCTTGGAATTGCTGCAAAGGGTAGTTCTTCAAGTAGCTCAGCAGGAAAAACAGTTTCTCCCCCACACTAGGCAAGGTCTGAGTAGGCTTACCGGGGCGAAGATTAGGCAGTTTGCGCTTCTTGCCTTCCAAGGTGTGATACTTCGTATACTTCATCCAATGGCGTTTGAAGATGGGTAATAGAATATCAAATTCTTCTACCGTTAGGCTAGTTAGAATGATAAACTGGTTCGGGTTTTGTCTGATCTTTTCATAGTCCATCCTCTTATAATAACCTTTTTAGCTACTTTTGCAAATGCCTCACGCGTACGCGCGCGGTCTGAAAAATCCTCTAATTAGGTCTAATAAAGCCCAAGCGTTTTACTGAAAGTTACCCGCCAGTTCTCCTTTTTTGTACACCCCGGTGGTCAGCTTGTGCTGGATGGCCTCAAAGGCCGCGATGGTTTCGTTCACGTCTTCCAGGGTATGAGAGGCGGTAGGAATCACCCGCAACATGATAATGCCCTTGGGCACCACCGGATAGATCACCACCGAACAGAAGATACTAAAGTTTTCTCGCAGGTCGAACGAGAGTTCGGCCGTTTCCCCAATTTCGGCGCGCAGGATGACCGGAGTCACTGGACTCTGGGTGGTGCCGATGTTAAAGCCCCGTTCTCTGAGTCCCCCTTGCAGGGCGTTCACGATGGTCCAGAGTTTCTCGCGAAGCTCGGGCATGGTGCGCAGCATCTCCAGGCGTTTGATGCCGCTTTCAACGAAGGCCATCGGCAGTGACTTGGCGTAGATCTGCGAACGTGTGTTGTAGCGCAAGTAGCGAATGACCGACTTTTTCCCGGCCACAAAGGCCCCGATGCTGGCCATTGACTTGGCAAACGTTGAGAAGTAAACGTCAATCTCATCCTGCACTCCCAACGCCTCACCGGTGCCCGCCCCGGTGTCGCCCATGGTGCCGAAGCCGTGCGCATCATCCACCAGCAAACGGAAGTTATACTTCTCCTTGAGGGCCACGATTTCACGCAACGCGCCGGTGTTGCCCGACATACCAAACACCCCTTCGCTAATCACCAAAATGCCGCCCCCCGAGTCTTTCGCCAAGCGCGTGGCGCTGATCAGTTGCTTTTCCAGACTGGCAATGTCATTGTGGGCAAACACCTTCCGCTGCCCCAGGTGCATGCGCACTCCGTCCACGATGCAAGCGTGCGACTCAGCATCGTACACAATCACGTCTTTGCGGTCTACCATGGCATCAATCACCGAGAATATTCCCTGGTAACCATAGTTGAGCAGCATGGCGTCTTCTTTCTGAACGAAGCGGGCCAGGTGCTCTTCCAGTTCATCGTGGAGACTGGTATTTCCGGACATCATGCGTGATCCCATGGGGTAGGCGAGCCCCCAGCGGCGGGCCGCTTCCTCGTCGGCTTGGCGCACTTCGGGGTGGTTGCCCAGGCCCAGGTAGTTGTTCAAGCTCCAGTTGAGCACCTCCCGGCCCTGAAACTTCATCCGGGGAGCAATCTCGCCCACCAACTTAGGAAACATAAAGTACTCGTCGTCTACTCCCACCCCGGCGTGCTTGCCGAGTGGTCCTAGTCCCCCCTTGAATTTGTCAAAAATATCCACTTGCTTACGTTTAATCTGAAAAATAACCTTACTTTCTGCGAAATTTATCGGGCAAATTTACTATTTATTCGATGCGCCGCAATGGTAGGTTTGGATAATTTTAGGGCATCTTATCTATAAAGTGCCGACTGGACTTGCGGTTTTTGCACAACCTCCTCTACTCATATTGTTGCGTACATGAAACTTTTGAAGAAGCTGTTGGTAGCCAACCGGGGCGAAATTGCCCTGCGGATCATGCGTACGGCCCGAGAAATGGGGCTGCCCACGGTAGCTGTCTACAGCGAAGCCGACCGGCAGGCACTGCACACCCGCTTCGCCGACGAAGCCGTGGGCATTGGCCCACCTCCCTCGGCCAAGTCATACCTCAACGTAGACCGCATCCTGGAAGCAGCGCATTCTACCCAGGCCGATGCCATTCACCCCGGCTACGGCTTCTTGTCGGAGAACGCTACCTTCGCCCAGCGGGTGCAGGAAGCCGGGCTCACCTTTGTAGGACCTAGCCCGGAAGCCATCCGGACGATGGGCAGCAAACTGGCCGCCAAGGCCGCGGTGGCTGGTTTCAACGTGCCCCTGGTGCCCGGTACCGATGCCGCGGTGGCGACGGTGAGCGAGGCTCTGGCGGCCGCCGACCGCATTGGCTATCCGGTGCTGATCAAGGCCAGCGCCGGAGGGGGCGGCAAGGGAATGCGCATTGTGGAATCCGAGGCCGAACTGCCCGAACAAATGGAAAGAGCCGTGAGCGAAGCGCAATCGGCCTTCGGCGATGGATCGGTCTTCATCGAGAAATTTATCGTCGGTCCCAAGCACATCGAAATTCAGCTACTAGGCGACGAGCACGGCAACCACGTGTACCTCTTCGAGCGTGAGTGCTCCATCCAGCGGCGCTACCAGAAGGTGATCGAAGAAGCGCCCTCGCCCAGCGTAACGGCCGACACGCGTCGGGCCATGGGCGAAGCCGCCGTGCAGGTGGCCAAGGCGTGTAACTACGTGGGAGCCGGCACGGTGGAGTTCGTGATGGGGCAAAATCAACAATTCTACTTCCTGGAGATGAACACCCGCTTGCAGGTGGAGCATCCGGTCACGGAGATGATCACGGGCCTGGACCTGGTAAAGGAACAACTGCGCATCGCCGCGGGGCAGCCGCTGTCGGTACGGCAAGAAGACCTGCGCATCCATGGGCACGCCTTCGAACTGCGGGTGTACGCCGAAGACCCGGCCAACAACTTTCTGCCAGACATCGGCACCCTTACCACCTATCGCCGCCCCCAGGGACCTGGGGTGCGGGTAGACGATGGCTTCGAGGAGGGCATGGAGGTGCCGATTCATTACGACCCAATGATTGCCAAACTCATTGTGCACGCGGGCGACCGCCCGGCGGCGATTCAGCGGATGGTGCGCGCCATCGATGAGTATGAGATCAGCGGCGTGGCCACCACCCTGGCCTTCGGCCGTTTCGTGGTGCAGCACCCTGAATTTATGTCGGGCCGTTTCACCACCAAGTTTGTGGAAGATCACTACGCGCCCGAAGCCCTGCTTGAGCCGCTGTCGCATGACGAAAAAGAAATTGTTGTGCTGCTGGCGGCTCATTTGGCCAAAAAAACGTCGCCAACCACTGCTCCTCAAAAGAGTAGTGCGCCGAGCCGGTGGAAAAAGCGGCGTAGCTTCTGACAACCCCCTGGCAACGTGAAGCAACGCCTCAGCAATGGCAATGGTTAGCAAGATAAAGCCCATGAACTATAAAATTACCCTAGCCTCCGGCTCGCCCCGGCGCCAGCAGCTCCTGCGCGAACTGCGCATTCCCTTCACGGTACGAACCCTCCCGGTGGCCGAGGACTATCCCGCCAACTTGCCTCCCGACCAAGTAGCGGAGTACCTGGCCGAAAAAAAGGGGCGGGCTTACCGTGACACGTTAACTGATAACGAACTGGTGATCACGGCGGATACCACGGTGGTGGTGGGAAGGCGCTTACTCAACAAACCAGCCGACGCGGCGGAAGCTCAGGACATGCTGACGGCCCTATCGGGACGGGTGCACCGCGTGATCACCGGGGTTTGCCTAACCACGACCACCGGGAGCCGGACGTTCGTAGATGCTACCAAAGTATGGTTTCGGGAGCTGTCCGACGAAGAAATCAGCTTCTACGTAGAAAACTACCGGCCCTTCGACAAGGCCGGGGGCTACGCCATTCAGGAATGGATGGGCATGATCGCCATCGAAAGGATAGAAGGGTCCTACTGCAACGTGGTGGGACTTCCGGTAGAAAAGTTGTACGGAGAACTCAAGAAGCTGGGTGGAATACCACGGGTTCCTGCCTAGTTATCGTGCAAACGGAAAAGGGGCTTACCTCCGTAAAGAATATCGCCTTTACTTTTCTCAAAATTCTCCACCGCTTTGAGCCATCCTTGTCGATATCTTTGGTACAAGGCCCCTTGGGTGTTGAGGACAAAATCAACGCCTTTCACTGCTTTCATCGTAATAAAATTTGGTATACAGACGTTGCGTAGCAAGAAAAAATCGTACCATTTTGCCCGAAAACTTACGTGGCCCGGCCAATCAGCCAACGGTCTAGTCCCTGGATCATAGCGTACAAGCTCACCCCGAACCCAATAAGCTCCTTATGCAGTAACGTCCAGGTGGTTAGCCTCCCAAAAACTAGTGGGTCGATGCGATAAATGATCAGCCCACTGGCTAACAAAGCCCCAGTGATGCATCCGATCATTAGCACCGTTGACCAGGGAGTCGGTGAGGCAACCGGTACCACTTGCGCGGTTACGCGTTCGGCAAACCCTTTCGAAAAATTCAAGGGCGGGG
This sequence comes from Cyclobacteriaceae bacterium, assembly GCA_965217305.1. Taxonomy (GTDB): domain Bacteria; phylum Bacteroidota; class Bacteroidia; order Cytophagales; family Cyclobacteriaceae; genus Tunicatimonas. The sequence goes on along the minus strand of CBDCHN010000010.1, from coordinate 444,345 downwards.
CCTGGCTGAGGGCCGCGTACAGGGTGCGGTAGGCAGCTTCGTCCGTGTCGGCCGACTTCGTGCGTTCACCCTGATCGAGCAGTTGCTGAATGGCTTTGTCTTTGTCAGTCATAGCAGTTCGTTTACAAAGTGGGCCTGCAAGCGGTCTTTGAGCAGCTTCCGCGCGCGAAATAAGTAGTTTTTCACCGTTCCGGCGGGCATGTCGGTGATTTCTTGAATTTCTGCTAAACTCATTTCTTCCAGATGAAACAAGGTAAGCACCGTTCGGTAGTGAACGGGTAAGTGGGCAATCTGTTCGTGCACGAAGGCATGCGTCGCTTTTTTGTTGAGTTGTTCGGCAGCATCCGGTGCGTCTAGGGCGTACCCTTGGACGTGGTCGAGCGATTCGGTGGTGTGTTTTTCTTCTTTCTTGAGGTGGTTGAGGGCCGTGCGGTAGGCCAGCGTGGCAATCCACGTAGAAAGCTTCGACTGAAACCGAAAGGTGGGCAAGCGCTGATACACGCGCAGAAAAACCTCCTGGCTAATGTCTTCACAATCTTCGGTCCGATTGACGATTCTGCTCACCATGTGCCCGACCAGCCGCTGGTGTTGTTGCACTAGGCGACAGAAAGCGCGGTGGTCGCCCTTCAGCACTGCCGAAACCAGAACTGCATCGTCGTTCATTAGCAGTTAGACCGCCTGCTCACAAAAAGGTTGCAGGGGAGGGGTGCAACCTTTGCGGGGAACCACTGTCTAATGAGGCAAATACTTATTCATCTAAACCCCAAAACAATGGAAGACATTATTGTCCCGATCGGCGTCATCGGCATCATCTTTTTCGGCGTGGTGAGCATCATCCGAGCCATCACCGACTACCAACTACGGCGGAAGCTCATTCAGCTGGGTCACGTGGACAAGGAAGCAGTCAACCTACTGCAAAAAAGTAGTGATAACCGGGCGGCTTCTCTTAAGTGGGGGTTGATTATCTTATTCGGAGGAATTGGCCTGATTATAATCAGCGTCACTGGGATAGAGCTACGACAATCGGCCCTGCCTTTTGGAGTGTTGGCGGTGTGCATCTCAATCGGCTTCTTATTGTATTACTTCCTTCGTCGCAACGATGACCATCCCAACCGCCACCCGACCGAAAGATCAATTGCCGGTTACACCAATGCCTAGCCCTCCGGTAGATCACATGCGCTCAGTTATTGCCAGCCTTTTGTTGTCTCTGGGGTCGTAAATGTAAAAATCATCAAAGGGCTTGCTTGTTACTGATAAAAACCACTACTTTGCATTGCATTGTACCTAACAATGGACAGTACCAAAAAAATGTGGCTCATGGCAACCCTAGCAACCGATTGCGCATCTATCAGTAGTCTGCTTACTAAAACTAACCTTGCGATGAAGCACCTGCCCGACTTTCCCCTGGTTCGTACTGCTAAGCTATCTTCGTTGTTCATCGACCGAAAAATTATGCACTTCAGCGATGCGGTGGCTTATTTGCAGGCGTTGCCCTACCGCCGAACCAGCGCATCGCGCGATCTTTCTTCGGTCATCACTGATTCGGGGGGATCGTTCACGGCTCGCAACGCCCTGCTGGTGCAACTGTCTCGGGAGCAAGGGTTCAATGAAGTGTCGCTGTCTCTTTGCACGCACGAGTTTGATCGAAATTGCCCGGAACTGAGCGCTATTCTGGATGAACAGGGCTTAGCGGGTCTCCCTGAGGCGCAAGCATGCATTCAGTACCAGGGTCAGATGTTCACCGTGGCCGACCGGTCGCTTTGTTTGGAGGCCGAAGTATTGTCAGAAATTGAAATTGCTCCGGCGCAGATCAGCACCTTCAAGCGTCGATACCACCAGAATTACCTGAACAACTGGATGCAGTTAGAACGGCTCGATCAGCTTTGGTCCGTGGAAAAGCTATGGGGAATTCGCTCGCGCTGTCTTGAACAGGTAGCGCTGCATTGGAACCGAGGCTTACGATCAGTGTTCTGATTGACCAGCTCCTGGGCCGGGGGCGATGTAAGATTTTTAGTAATGTTGCACGCCCTGGTACGCTATTTGTAAAATTACCTACCGAGAAGCTGGACATCTGATCGACCAGCCTACGGTAGGTAGGCATATTGCTGTCGCGAAGCAATATATATGATGAGCCTTGGCACCCGTGCCAGGGCTTTTACTTTACAATTTCGTCCAGCTTTGCTTCGGTGAGCGGTTTGTAGGTGTACTCCGATACGCAGTAGTAGGCTAGCGCCCGCTGACGGTCCTTCTCACTCACCGAACTGCTCAGCACGTTCACTCTGGTGCGTTGATATTGCTTCCAAAATGTGGCCTCGTAGCGCTCTATAAACTCAAAACCATCCATTTCCGGCATATTCAGATCCACAAAGATGAGGTCCGGAAACTGGTTCTGACTATGACACTTGTTTAAGAATTCCAGCGCGTCCCACCCATTACTTTTGATTTCGTAACTCTCCACCGTATCCGCTCGGCTGAGAATGGCGTCAACGGTAAAATTAGTGATATCATCATCGTCAATTAGTAGTAGTTTAGCCATACGTTAATCAGGGTAGATAAACCGGTCGGTACCGTTGCCAACTGGCGAGCGTCTCATGGAGGAACCCCTATATTAGGGAGCGAAAGGCTAATATGCTAGTCGAGTGATAGCGGTCGGGCGAAGGGCTATGTAATATTACCCTTTAAAATTTGATAACCCGAAGGATGGCAATCGGTTGGTGCGTCTGGCAAACGGAGAAGCGCACCGCGTCAAACGCCGGAAGTTGGATTATACACTGTTCTTGCTCAGAGTCAATTGCATTTTAAACGCATAACTCATCGCAAAGACTGCTTTCTCAAGTATTTATAGGAGTGTACTAATTTAGTTTACTTAAGGCTTTTTTCCGGGGACGATGGAAGAAAGGCTAGATAGGGGGGCTCGCCAACGAAGGGTTTTTTAGAATAAATCCTTTAGTTCTATTTCGTCAGCGTACTTCAGCAGCACGGCCTTGTGATCAAAACTGGCGATGCTAATAATTTTGTTGCCCACCCGGTTGTACATCACCTCAGCAAAGTAGTCATCCAGATAATACAACGTGATTCGAAACTGACTGTAGGTACGGTCCGACAAATACAGTCCGTTGTCCCACAGGTACTGGGCCTTCTCGTAGAAGGTCAAATTTTCAAAATCGTCGAGCGTTAGCATACCGCGGTAGGGGTTTGTACTGGTGAAGCAACGAAAATAGTGCGAGAGGACATCATTGCCGGGCGGCGCGATATGCTTTCCTTACGCGCGTAATGTAGCGGCGAAATAGCGGATTGCTACGGGCTGCTTTCCCAAAAAACTTTCCCGGCTGTATCTTTTGACGAGTTTGGTATTCTATACGTAGAACCATTGGTTTGCATCGCTTTGACTCCAGAAAACGAACCGGCCCACATTAAAGCAGCGCAGCGCGACCCGCAGGCTTTTCAACCGCTGTACGAGCATTATCATCCGATCATTTTCCGGTTTGTGCGTCGTCGGGTAGAAAGTGAGGCCGGGGCGGCCGATATCACCGCCCAGGTGTTTCTCAACGTGCTGTTGCACCTGAACCGCTACCGCATCACCGAAGCGCCTTTCTCCGCCTGGCTCCACCGCATTGCGCTGAATGAGGTCCGGCAGTTTTTCCGACAAGCAACGCGCGTGCGGCAGGTGGTGATCGACGAGCGGCTGGTAGCGCAGTTGCGCGAAGAGGAGCCCGCGGAAGATTCGGAGGCAACCTACGAGAAGCTCGCCCGCGCCATTCAGACGCTCAGTTTGGATGAGGTCAACCTGCTCGAGTTACGCTTCTTTGAGCAACGGCCGTTTCGCGAAATTGGATTCTTGCTCAGTATTACCGAAAACCACGCCAAGGTAAAAACGTACCGGCTGCTCGCTAAACTGCGTCAACGCATGCTAACCCCGTCCTTATGAAACGAACCTATCGCGTTATGACGAATCTTCCCGAGCCTTCGGACGCTGAGGCGGCGCGCTGGCAAAACTTTGACCAATTGCTCGCTGACTATCGGGTGGCGCGGCAGCGACGGCAACGCTGGTGGAGCAGTTCACTGCTGGTGCTGATTCTGCTTGTCGCCGGGTGGGGAGGCTGGACGTACTGGTCCTCTCTTTCACCAATTGCCTCCCCGCCCCGGGTAGCTTCGCGTGCAGTATTATCACCCGAACCTCGTCTGCCTCCGGTGCTACGGCCGGTAGTGCCCGTGGCGGTTCCGTTAGTCTCACCGGTTGCGAGGACCGAAAATCCCTCCCGCCCAACTACCCCACCGGCGGATGCAGAGACGTTTGTAGAGGCCGTTCCGGCAGGCGGTTATCCGGCGCTTTACGACTACTTGGCCCGGCAGCTTCAGTACCCGGAAGCAGCTCGTCGCGCCGAGGTGTCCGGAACCGTACTCATGGAGTTCACTATCGATACGTTGGGTCAGCCGACCAACCTCCGGGTGGTGCAAGGGGTGCGCGACGACCTGGACCGGGAGGCGACTCGACTCATTCGGCAGATGCCGCGCTGGACTCCCGCTTCGGTAGGCCCCAATCCGGTCGCCACCAAGCACACCATGCCGTTACATTTTCACCTGACTAACCCCTAAGTTATGCATCGTATCTTGCTCACTCTCTGTGCGTTCTGTTTCGTAAATTTACCGGCGCACGCCCAATTGTTTCGGTCAGAAACGCCCGACGTGTCAGTCACCGTCGAGCGGGCGCGGGCCGTAGAGCTCACCCAGGACGAATGGGTCGACTACTTTATCTACGGCACGGACCCCTCGGGTAACGTTGGTTTTTGGATCTACGAAAACCAGGGCAATGGAACCTTCGGGCTGCGTCCGGTTTCGGTTGCCCCGCTATCCGAAGCTACCTTTGCCTTTGCCGATTTTGACCTAGATAACCAGTTGGACCTATTGCTCTCGGGAATCGGCGCAGACGGACCCATTACCGAGGTGTATTATAACCAATCCGGCACCTTCACTGGCCCGGCTACGCCCATCGATCGGTCGCTGGCGCACAGCCTGACGGACGCTGACTTCGATCAGGACGGGCGCATCGATGTTTTTCTTAACGGAACAACGACCACCGACTCGGCCGTGTCCCGCGCCTATCGCAATACCGACGCGGGTTTTTTGGAAATCCGTACTCCCATGGCCGCCACTGCCACCGGAACCAACGTAGCCTACGACTGGGACAACGACGGTCGCCCTGACCTGCTGCAAACCGGCCGGTTGCCCAACGGAGAAACGGTGACGCACCTGTACCGCAACCGGGGGGGCTTTGCCTTCGATAGCTTGGCCGTAGGTGTTGGCTTGCCCTCCGTGTCCGCCACCGCACTGGCCACCGGTGACGTGAACCACGACGGCCGGGCTGATCTGCTAATATCGGGCGTTGACGCGCAGAATCGGCCACTTACCGGCTTATATGTCTTTCAGGACTCGGTCTACGTAGAGCGGGCGGCCAACCTCCCGAGCGTAGCCGGAAAATTGGCTACGTTGGCCGATTTCAACCACGACGGCCTCACGGACGTGGGGATCATCGGCGCAACGGCGGCGGGTCAACCAGTGGCCCGGTGGCATCTGCAGACAGACGCTATTTGGACTATGCTATCGTACGATTCTTTGGCAGCCTCCAACGTGTGCTGGGCTACGGGCGACGTGGATAACGACGGTCACCTGGACATGCTGCGTAGCGGGTTTGCTAATGAGCCCTCGTTACTGTTATTGAATCAAACGGTAGGCATCAACGACGGTCCGGCTGCTCCGGTGAACCCAACCGTGAGCGCCATCGACACGGTGACCGTATTTGGTTGGGAGCCTACCGCCGACGACCAAACCGACGCCTTAACCCTCACCTACGAATTGTACGTCGTTGCTCAAGGAGAGGCGAAATTTGCGGTGAGCCCGGAGTACCGGGATACGACCAAGGCCCGGGTAGATCATGGTCGGATTGGATACCCAACGCAGTACGCGGTGAACGGACTGCCGGAAGGGACCTACGAATGGAGCGTGGCGGCGGTAGACAACTCTTTCCAAATCGGGCCATCTTGTGAAGGAGATGGGGGGCGGCCCCTGTGCTTCACCATTGCTCGCGACGATACTACGCTCTGCGCCGGAACCACGCTGCGGTTACGTACCGCCGAACCGGTTGCCTGGAACAGCACGCTGAGCGGATCCCTTGGGCTAAAAGCTGAGCTTACTCACGTGGTGCAGGACGACGAGGTGCTTTACTACACCGCGCAATCGACCACCGACTGCGCCCTGGCCTACAGCCTGCGCATCCAAACGATTCCGGCTCCGACCGACGACTTGCTGACTTCCGACACCACGGTGTGCCCGGGGGCGTCGCTCTCGCTCGCGGTGGATACTACCTATGCCGCGGTCACCTGGTTTTCGGCCGCTCAAGGCGTGCTGGGTACAGCAAACCGGTTGGATTGGGAAGCCACCCGGGAAGATACGCTCTGGGTAGAGGCCCGGTTGCCCGGAGAAGACTGCGCCGTGCGCGATACGATGACGGTTGCTTGGTTTCCGCCCGTTAATCTATTATCAGAAGAAGTAGAAGAACTAGTGGCCGGTGCTTCCATTAGCTTGTCGGCAACCGGAGCAGAATCCTACCGCTGGTCCCCGGCGGCGGGCTTAAGCAGCACCGAGGTGGCCGATCCGCTGGCTTCGCCGAGCAAAACGACCACCTATACCGTGGAAGGGACCACCGCGAACGGCTGCGTGGTGCTGGATACCATCCTGATACGCGTGACCGAAAGTCCTCCGCCTGCCGCTACGCTGTTTGTGCCCAACCTGTTTTCGCCCAACGGCGACGGTCAAAACGATACCTTCCGACTCTACGGACCAGTGAGCTCCATCATTTGGCAGGTGTACGACCGACAGGGCAACCGGCTCTTTGAGGCCGACGATATAGCCGCCGGGTGGAACGGCGAACACCAGGGGCGGCCGGTACCCAACGGGGTATACTTGTGGAAAATATCCGGAAAACTTGCCGACGGCACGCCCCTGCAGTTCGAGGGACAACAATCCGGTATGCTTCGACTGGTGCGATGAGCGAGGGACGAACGAACTGGTGGATAGCGGTTGTCGGCTGGCTGCTTTTTCCGGGGTTTCTTAGCGCGCAGGAGGTGACTTTCTCTCAGTACCGGATGGCGCCGCTGTCGCTGAATCCCGCCGAAGTGGCCACTTCTCCTGACTGGCGGGCCATCGCCCACTACCGCCGTCAGCAGATGGCGGGCGACGTAGGGTTTCGCAGCACCCAATTTTCGTTGATGCGTCCTTTGTACCGGGGGAAGCGGCGCTACGCCGGGGTGGGTTTGTCCGTACTCGACGACCGCTCGGCCGGTCCGGGTTGGTTCCGCTTTCAGCGCGTGGGCTTGTCAGTCGCCTACAACGTGCCTCTGAAAAGGCGACAGTATCTTAGTTTAGGAATGCAAACCCGTTTTCAGAGCAAACGAGTCACGCTGGACGGCGTGCGCACGGGCAGCCAGTTCCGCCCCGGATCAGGCTTTGATCCCGCGCTGGGCAGCGGGGAAGGAGCCAACGGCTGGCAAACCTCCTACTTCTCAGTGGATGCCGGGGGGCAGTGGTACGCCGTGGATCGGCACGAACGAACGGTGGCCTACGCCGGATTGAGTCTCTTTCAGCTGAACCGCCCCCGCGACACGTTCTTTGCACCTGCTGACCCCCTGCCGATAGACCTGAATGTTTATGGTGGCTGGCGGTTGGTTGACCGCGGAGGGAGCGCGGTGTCGCCAGAGCTATGGTGGCAGCACCAGGCGGGACAGCACCTATTGAATGCCGGAATCCGGTTTGCGTATCGGGTGGAAGGGCGCTATGCGAACGGGCCCACCGCGCCCCGTCTGGAGGTGATTCCGCGCTATACCATTAACCGCAACGCTTCTCTGGTCGTGCAGTGGCATCAGGGGGACTATACCCTGGCAGTGAGCTACGACACCGACGCTAGTTTTAACGCCTCAAAAAATCCCCTTCGCTCGGCTTTCGAGCTCGTGGTGGCCTGGCACCCGCCGGTGCATCCTAAAGAGAAGAAAAGGCGTCGCCGGAAGAAGGCAAATCAAGTTCCGGCTACCGTATGGAGAATTCCCCGAGTAGCTTCTCAACCCGTAGCTTCAGATTTCAAGCTTTCTCCGGTGTCCCGTTTGGTAAATTCACCCGCGGTGGTGCGCAACCCTTATCGGGGTTCACTGGCCGTGCAGTCGCTCACCCTGACCGTGGAGTTTGGATTTGACCGGGCCGCCCTCACTCCGGTGGCCGAGGAAGCGTTGCGCGGTATCGTTGGTTTTCTGCAGCAACATCCTGATCTGAGGGTTACGCTGACCGGACACGCCGACGGGGTGGGTACCCCGGCTGCGAACGAGCGAATATCGTGGCAACGGGCCCGAGTGGTGCGCCACTATTTGCTTGCTGAGGGCATCTCCGACCGGCGCATTAGAATGATGGGACGAGGAGACGAGGAGCCTTTGTACCCGAACACCTCCGAAGCCCGGCGGGCTAAAAATCGTCGGGTAGAGATTAGCTTCTCGCCGCAGTGACCGGTGGGCTGAAGAAGGGGAAAGGGGGAAGGGCGCGTTTCTCAGGGGCGTAGGCGCTGGTTCCAGTACACCTTTAGGTTCTTGGTGGCGCGGCCGGAGGCAACGATATCCAGATCGCCGTCGCCGTCCAGGTCAGCTACTTTCAGATCTTCGCAGGCCATGCCGTCTTCGTCTATGTAGTAGTGCATCCACCCGTTGCCCTGCGCGTCCACGGGCACGTAGAGTTTGATGCCTACTTTTCCTTCCCGGTTGGGTTCTCGCCAGCCCACCACAATCTGGTCGTAGCCTAGTCCCATCAGGTCAGCGCAGGCCAGGGCGTGGCCCTGTTGCAAGTCATCGCTAAGCACCAGTCGTTCCGCGTAGTCATCGCCGGTATACACCACCAGTTGCTGTCCGTGCATGGGTTCCACGGTGGCAATAAACGGGCGGTCCGGTCCCAGGTGCCCCCGCCGAACCTCTCCGGTTGGCGACGCCAATGAGGGTAGAGCATCGGTCGTCCACGCGGAATTTTGGTAGCGATGGCGCACCACCCCCTCTTTCCCGGCTACCAACACGCTGCGGTCTTCGGTGATCTCCAGATTGTGCGTCAGGTGCATTTCTTGGTTGACGACGGTGGTATCCCAGGGGCGGGCCGGGTTGTCGGGCACGCGGTAGGCCATCACCCGCACTCCTACTCCTTGCCCGTCGCGGTTGCCTCGGCCGTGCAGAGGAAGCACCAACAGTTGGGCAGGGCCCTCTTCGGTTGGTAACCAAGCCATGCGGTGCACGGTGGGGTCGTGGGACAGGGCATGGGGCATCCAGGGTTGGGTTGGGTCAGCGGGCCGTTTCAGGTAGTGCACCGAGCCCGAAGTGGCTGGGTCGCTGGTTTCGCCGGGGTTCCACTGCGCCCCTACGGCCACTTCCACCCGCCCGTCGCCGTCCGTGTCGTGCGCGGCCAGGCACACGTTGTCGCGCTCGGTCAGCTGATCCACCATCACGAAGCGTTGCCAGTCTCCGTTGCGGTACCAGACAAACTGCTTCTGATCGGCCAGCAGTATATCCGGCTTCTGATCACCGTTCACGTCACCTACCGCCAGGCCGTAGCCGATAGAAATCGTATCGAGCGTTTGAGGGTTGAAGTGCGGAGGGGCGAGCTGAGCAAAAAGGGCGGCGGGGAGTAATCCGCTCGAAAAAGGCCAAAGTAAGATGAATAGATAAAGACGCATGGGTAAAATGGTTGACTAACCGAGGAGGCAGCAAAAACGAGAAATACGAATAATACCGATGAAAAAGTGAGTTTCAGATGCTTAAGGTACGGCTTTTCGCCAAAAATTAGGGGCAAAGAACGAGATATTGACTCAGGCAGACGCTAAATAATCAACTGCGGTTGAGAAGTTACCTGGGCTTGCGTGGCTTTTACTAATCGCATACATTTATAACCTAAGCGAGTCAAAAAGAAATAAATTAATCGTACCACAAACAATTGTATTATGAAAAACTCATTAAGTTCAAATGATTGGGCGTTGTCGGATGACCTTGCCGCGTTCAGCTTTGAGGCTGAGCACGATTTAGACGCCTCAGCTGAAACTTTTTCGTGGCAAACCGACCCCCGGTCCTTGTTGCAAGACTTGGAAGAAGCCTGGGATGATGCTGACGAAGATTCTGAATTCGCCTTTTAGCTAGACCGATCAAACCAAACCACCGAAGTCGATAGACGTATCTATCGGCTTTTTTTATGCCCTATCGTTTCAACAGTTTGAGCGCTAATCGTTTTTATAAAGAACGAATTTGCGATAAAATACGTAATTTAGACACCAAAATTTCAACCCTTCTTATCAACCTATGCCTTACGCCCACAAACCTATTTTCCGCATCTTACCCGCACTCGTCGGGTTATTCCTGTCCCTGGATAGTTGCACTACCCCAGACACCCCTTCAGAAGTTGATTACGAGGCACTAAGCGATGAGCAAAAACGGTCTCCCGAATACGCTTTAGCCGGACTGGAAACCGGCGATGGTCTACAAGCTACCGTGTTTGCCACCGAGCCCATGCTGGTGAACCCCACCAACATGGACATTGACCACCGTGGCCGCGTCTGGGTCTGCGAAGGCTACAACTACCGACCCACGCTGAATCCTGGCAACCCTACCAAAGAAGAAGGGGACCGCATCCTGATTCTGGAAGATGAGGACGGCGACGGGAAGGCCGACAAAAGCACGGTGTTTTACCAGGGTAACGACGTGAACGCGGCGCTCGGCATCTGGGTGATGGGCAACCGGGCCATCGTTTCCTGTAGCCCGCACGTTTTTCTGCTCACCGACACCGACGGCGATGATAAAGCGGATAAGAAAGAAATATTGTTCAAGGGCATTGGCGGCAAACAACACGACCACGCCATCCACGCGGCTACCTTTGGGCCGGATGGCAAAATGTACTTTAACTTCGGCAACGCCGGAGAAAAAATTCTGGACAAAAACGGAAAACCGGTGACCGAGCAAACCGGTGTAGAAGTGGCCGACCACGTGAAACCCTACCAGCAGGGCATGGTGTTCCGTTGCGATGCCGACGGCAGCAACTTCGAGGTGCTGGGTCATAACTTTCGCAACAACTACGAGGTGGCCGTGGATTCGTACGGCACGCTGTGGCAGTCGGACAATGACGACGACGGCAACAAGGGAGTTCGCATCAACTACGTGATGGAGTACGGCAACTATGGCTACCGCGACCAGGAAACCGGCGAAAACTGGCGCAGCTACCGCACCGGCATGGAAGAAGAAATTCCCCGCCGTCACTGGCACCTGAACGACCCCGGCGTGGTGCCCAACCTACTGCAAACCGGGGCCGGATCGCCCACCGGTATCCTGGTGTACGAAGGCAATTTGCTGCCCGAACGCTTTCAGAATCAAATCATTCATGCCGACGCCGGCCCCAACGTGGTCCGGGCGTATCCAGTGGAGAAAGAAGGCGCCGGTTACGCGGCCACCATCGATAACCTGGTGAAGGGCAAAGACCAGTGGTTTCGGCCCTCCGACGTGTGCGTGGCTCCCGATGGCTCGCTGTTTATTGCCGATTGGTACGACCCCGGGGTGGGCGGACACCAGGTGGGCGACCTGCAGGAAGGGCGGATTTTCCGCATTGCTCCCGAAAAAGGCTATACCGTGCCGTCGTTCGACCTGAGTACTCCCGCCGGGGCGGTGGAAGCGCTGAAAAACCCGAACCTGTCGGCCCGCTACCAGGCCTGGCAGAAACTCCACGCCTGGGGCTCCGAAGCCGAACCGACGCTGGCCGAGATGGCAAAATCAGACAACCCCCGCTACCGGGCCCGTGCGCTGTGGCTGCTTTCTAAGTTAGAAAACAAGGGTGAGCAGTACGTGCAGCAGGCACTGCAAGACGAAGACCCTGACCTGCGGGTGGCGGGCATCCGTATGGCCCGCCAGCGTTCAAAAGATGTGATGCCGGTGCTTACTCAAATGAGAGAGGACGACTCCCCCCAGGTGCGTCGGGAATTAGCCATTGCGCTGCGCTATCAGCAAGGTGCCGCTGCCGATCAACTGTGGGCCGAACTGGCCACCCAGCACGACGGACAAGACCGCTGGTACCTGGAGGCGCTGGGGATTGGGGCCGACGAGCACGCCGAATCGCGCTTTCAGGCCTGGATTGACCGGGTGGGCGACGACTGGGATACACAAGCGGGCCGGGACATCGTGTGGCGCATGCGGTCAAAGAAAACCATTCCGCTGCTCGCGGAGCTGATTCGGGATTCGGAGGCTAATTCGTACAATGATCGCCTGCGCTACTTCCGGGCGTTCGATTTTCGGCAAGATCCTTCCAAAGAGGAGGCACTGGCTACCCTGGCCGTGGAACAACATCCGCAGCAAGGAGACATCACCTTGCTGGCGCTCAACCACCTGAGCACCCAGGCGGTGAAAAAATCGCCGCGGCTGAAGCAAGCTCTGAAAACCTCACTGGAAAACGTGAAGGGTTCTAAGGAATACCTAGAGCTGATCAAGCGCTACGAACTAAAGGAATACAGTGCCGATCTGCTGGCATTAGCGATGGATCGTCCTACGGAGACAGTAGGGGGAGAGGCCATTCGGCTGCAGATGGACCTGGAAGGCACCAAAGCCGTGAAGGAAATTACGAAGAATGGCGATCAGGATCAGAAGATGGCCCTGATAAAGGCACTCAAGCAAGCCAATAACGAACCGGCCCACGATGTGTTGCAGGAAGTAATTCTCAGTCAAGAGCAGCCCCTGGCGGTGCGAAAAGCCGCCGTACTGGCGTTTTCCGGATCGTGGGGCGGAGAAGATCGCCTCATGAACATCATTCGTAGTGGTGATTTGAACGCAGGGCTGGATTCTACGGCCGTGCTGGCGCTGTCTAGCTCGATGCGCAACGGTCTGTACCAAGAGGCCTCTGAGCTTTTGGGGATTGAGGCGGCAACGGATGAATCCAGCACGATGGCTCCCGTCAAGGAACTGCTGGCCATTCGGGGCGACGCCGAACACGGAGAAACTATTTTCGCTCAATACTGCCAAAACTGCCACCTAGTCAATGGTAAGGGGGTAGATTACGGTCCCGGGTTGTCCGAAATTGGCGATAAGTTGCCCAAGGAGGCGATTTATACCGCCATACTGGAGCCCAGCCGTGGAATCAGCTTCGGTTACGAAGGGTATACGGTTGAGCTAAAAGACGGCAGTCAGGTGATGGGTTACATCCTAAGCAAAAACGAAGACGAAGTGCAGATGCAACTCTACGGGGGACTCACCAACACCTACGAACGGGCGCAGATTGCCTCAATTGTAGAAATGGACCAGTCGCTCATGTTTGATAACCTGGAGCGTGCTATGTCGCAGCAGGATCTGGTAGATTTGGTGGAGTACCTAAGCGCTCTAAAGAAAGACGAGCGAACGGCAAGAAAGTAGGTGCCAAAATACTGCAGCATGCAAGTCGGGGGGCAACTATCTAGCCTACCCCCAGCCCAGAAGCGCTTCAGGACGGTTTAAAGGGGTGCCACCAATGTTTTTCACACCTCGATCAAAACATTTTCGCCCCCAAATCGCTTATACTATTAGAATTTTTTAACCAAATCTTAAAACACTTAAAACAATGGGAATTCTAACGTGGATTATTTTCGGCTTAATTGCCGGTGCTATTGCTAAGTTTATCATGCCGGGTGATGATCCGGGTGGGTTTATCATTACCATCCTAATCGGTATTGCCGGAGCACTTTTGGGCGGGTTCATCGGAGCCAACTTGCTTGGTGTAGACGTAACCGGATTCAACATCTCTAGCTTCCTGGTAGCTATCGGTGGATCTATTCTCTTGCTGTTCGGTTACCGAATGGTGAAGGGCAGAGCCTAACGACTAGTCAATCAGCAAGAACACAAAGGCCAATGGGAGTTACTCATTGGCCTTTTCTTTGTTAAACTACAAAGCATTCTTAACCTGCGCTTTCTCTTGGGCAAATGCCCGCATGTCCTGCACGGTATCCATTTCATCCACAATTTCCATCCCCAGCAGGGTTTCAATCACGTCTTCCATCGTAACCACCCCAGCCGTGCCGCCGTGCTCTTCCAAGGCAATGGCCAGGTGTTCTTTGCTCTCGGTAAACGCCCGAAAGAGTTCGGTCACCGATTGCGTTTCCTGAATCCGCAGCACATCACGACGCAAATCACGTAGCGTGAGATGATGCTCGTCATCGGCTAACTTCTTGAGCACCTCATCCTTCAGCACCAATCCCGTCACATTGTCTACTGTGTTTTGATACACCGGAATGCGGGAAAACGATTTCTCGGAAAGCTGCTGATCCACTTCTTCCAGCGGCGTATTCTCCGGAAAAGCGGTCATCACGTTGCGCGGAGTCATAATGTCCTGCACCTTCACCTGCCGAAACTGAAGGATATTGCGGATGTAGCGGTACTCTCCCTCATGTAGAGCCCCTTCTCTGGAGCTAATTTCAGCCATCGCCGAAAAGTCGGCCCGCGTCACCTTGCCGGGCTGGTGGTTTTTCCCCTTGATGATCTTGGTAATTATTTGACTAATCCACACAAAGGGATACAAAACGACCACCAGTATTTTGACGATAGCGGTACTGGGCTGGGCCAATTGTCGCCAAAAGGTAGCGCCCAGCGTCTTGGGGATAATTTCAGAAAAGATCAAAATCAAAATGGTGAGCACCGCCGAGACAATGGATAGGTACGCATCGCCCCAGACCGCCTGGGCCTGGGCACCCACGCCCGCAGCCCCGATGGTGTGGGCGAAGGTGTTGAGGGTAAGGATGGCGGCCAGCGGCCGATCGATGTCGTTCTTGAGCCGGTCCAGATCGGCGGCGTAAGATAGTCCCTCCTTTTTCTTGGCACCGACGTACGAAGGAGTAATGCTCAGCAAGACCGCCTCCAAAATAGAGCAGAGAAAGGAGAAGAAGATTGCGATAAAAAGGTAAAGAATCAGTAAGGTCATAGGCTAGTTGTTCAGTGGGTATAACTCGGGTAGGGTCAATAAGTTTAAGGACTCGTTTAGCCTACGTAACGCTGGCGGAAGCAAAATCGTCAAGCAAGCCGCGGATGGTCCCGCTTCGGGGGTGAGTGGTGCACTCCTCGAGCAGGGCGCTCACGCGAGCGTGAAGTAGGCGGCGATTGCTTTCGTTCTTAAAATTATTTGGAAAGCCCTGGGTTAGATCGTGAAGCAGGATCATTACCGTATCGGTATGCTTCCCTTCACGATCATGGTGCAGCACGGTGCGCAACAGCGTTAGCAACTTGATGACAATGGTTAGGTCTTGCTGTCCGTACTCCCGGATAGCATTGATGCTTAAGTAAAGCAAGTCGTCGTAGGGCAAGGGAGCGTACACTAGCCGCAAGCGATGCTCTTTGTCCGCCAGTACTTTCACTCCCCTTATTTCGGTCGCCTGCACGAACAGGTCAGTGAGTCGATCAATGGCCTGGATGGCGGTTCCGGGATCGTTGATGCCCGGACTCAAGGCCTTCAGCGCCACTTCGGTGAGATGCTTGAAGCCGTATCCGTACTGGTGCTCAATCACTTCTTGATGACGAAACACCAGGGTGTTGACAAGCTCATTTCTTTCGGGTTGACTCAGGGGGCGGCTAACCAAAAACAGGGGGTCGAGCCGATTAATAAATTTACCGATCGGCACGCATAATTTCACGGTCACATCCAAACGGCGGGCAGTGTGAAGCAAGGATCGCCGATTTACGTCATTCAGGTAGTCCGAGTCCTGGCTTTCGACCAGGGTCCACCCGGTGGTGTCGGGCAGGGTGGGGGAGGGCACGTAAGTTTCTTTCTCGGTTTCGTGGCGGATTGCCCGCACCGTGTCACGGTACACGTGGTTGATAATATTGCCAATCTGGATGTCTCGTGAAACTTCGTTAATGAACGAAACGAACAAGGCCAGACACAGCAGGCTGAGCAAAGAGGAGGTAATGATGGATAGGGTAGGCACGCCGAACGCGTAGAGTTTAGAGTCGATGCTGGTGAGCACCACAAAGGAGTAGGCAATCGTACCGATGTAGAAGCCCATCACGATCTGCTTGGATCGCTGTCCGATGAGGTTGGGCAGCAGCCGGGGCGAGTAGTTGGAGGAAGTTTGACTCAGGATAACCATCACCATGGAGAAACTAAATACCATGAGTGAGATCATCCCCCCCGCAATGGCACCGAGCAAGGTGCGGGCACTGGCAGGATATA
This sequence comes from Cyclobacteriaceae bacterium, assembly GCA_965217305.1. Lineage (GTDB taxonomy): Bacteria > Bacteroidota > Bacteroidia > Cytophagales > Cyclobacteriaceae > Tunicatimonas. The sequence goes on along the minus strand of CBDCHN010000010.1, from coordinate 428,112 downwards.
ATATATTCTTAATAGGAATCTCGTATCCTAGCAGCAACCCTGGCGAGCGTTCGTCGATATACAGCGTCAACAAAGACAGAAAAAACAGTCCGATAGCAATGAGGGTAGGGTAAAGAGCAATGCTATCGACAATGCTGGAGTAAAGGCTCCAGAGCTTACTGGAGGTGGTTCGACGGGTACGGGTTGGCATAGGGCGCTTCTGTATCGGAATGAAATAGAATAACTGTCCGCAGTTTGAAGTGTTGATCAAAAAAGTTGGAAGCGAAAGCTTTGGCGGTGGCAGCTCAGGAGCAGAAGAGGCGGGGGCACGGAAGCGTTGCGACCCGTAAGGAAAGGAAGATAGTAGCGGGGAGCAGGATCGAACTGCCGACCTTAGGGTTATGAATCCTACGCTCTAACCATCTGAGCTACCCCGCCGTTGATCAAAAGAATGCAAATTTACAAATTTCAGGGACAACCGCAACTGGCCTTCGGGCGAATACTTTGGCTGTTTCTCAAAATAAGGTTACCTTGTGGGTCCCACTTCCGGCAAACGGCAAATGGTTACTGCATTTCTGGCATGGATAATTCCCTTTATACGGCCGAGTTCGAGATCAACGCTTCCCGCAAGATGCTTTTTCCCTACATTAATACGCCCAGTGGATTGTCGCAGTGGTTTGCCGACGACGTGGTGGTTGATGAAGATAAGGTATTCACTTTTTCGTGGAACGGCGAACGGGCCCGGGCCCAGCGGGTGGTGCAACGGATCAATAAGTTGGTTCGCTTCGAGTTTCTGGACGATTCCAATACCTTGGCTTCCCCGGCTGACGCCGCCCGGGCCGTGCTTGAGATCAGACTGGAGGAAAACGACCTTACCGGGGCGGTGTTTCTGAGCGTGACCGATTCGGTGAGTGCTGACAGTGAAGAAGAGTTTCTGGCTCTTTGGAACCAGATGACGGACAGCCTGCGCGAAATTGTGGGTGGCTAGCGGTGACTTTTTGCTTGGTTTTTGCTCTGTCTGTTGGGTTGTTTGCCGTTGATGCTACCGTTTCTTTCCCAAAGAAACCTCCCTTTCCGATGAATACTTCTCCCTTGCCCGGCGTTACATCCTTGTATGAAGAAGCTTGACAAACTCATTCTCAAATCAGTGGCGGGGCCCTTCCTGCTCACTTTTGTCACCGTAGTGTTCATTCTGCTCACGCAGTACATGCTCAAGTACTTCGACGACTTCGTGGGCAAAGACCTGGGCATGGACGTGTTTGCGGAATTGATCTTTTACTTTAGCATCAACATGACGCCCATGGCGTTGCCCCTGGCCGTGCTGCTCTCCTCCCTGATGACCTTCGGGAATTTAGGCGAGCACTTTGAACTCACGGCCATCAAGGGGGCGGGTATATCACTTACCCGAACGTTGATTCCCCTGTTTTTCTTCGTTCTTCTCCTTTCGGTGCTCGCTTTTTTGTCGAATAACTACGTGGTGCCCCGCGCCAACCTCAAGGCTTATAGTCTGCTCTACGACGTGAAGCAAAAGAAACCCGCCCTCGATATTCAGGAAGGGGTTTTCTACGGAGGTATTCCTAAGTTCCGAATCAAGGTGAACAAGAAACTCGAGGATGGCGAAACCATCGAGGACGTGATTATTTACGACCACTCGCAAGGGCAAGGCAATAATGAGGTGATCATTGCCAACTCGGGCAAGATGTATACTTTCGACCAGGACCGCTTCCTGCGCTTGGAGCTCTTCAATGGCAATCGCTATTCGGAGGGAGCCGACAGCAGAAACCGCTCATCGTCGGGAGGTGGAAAGTTTGTGCGCACCAACTTTGATACCACCAAGATGACGTTCAGCTTGGCTTCCTTTGGCTTGCAACGCACCAAAGAAGAGTACTTCGCTTCGCACCGCCGCATGCAAAACATGGCTCAGTTGGCGCAAGCGATCGACTCAATGCGGCGTGAGGAGCGCACCGTCCGGCACGCCGCTTTTGTGGGGTCCAACCGTTTCTACCGCTACCACCTGCGCTACGATTCCCTGATGCCAACTGCCCTTGCCAACAGCGTAGTCGCCCTCTCCCGCCCTCTGGCCGTCGATACGCTGTTGCTAGATTCCGCGGTCAGCCAAGGGCGGGGCCACGGCCTGTTCTCAGCCCGGCTAAACGACTCTTCAATCACCTTGCCCACGGTCAAAACCCAGGAGGCGAAGGATACCGAAGCCTGGCGAGCAGAAGCGCAGGCGCAAGACGTTGCGCTGCAGCCCAAGCATATTGTGGAAGAAGTGGATACGGCACTGTTGACCCGGGTGGACCAATCCATCGACGCTTCGGAGCGCAGCGGGGTGATTGCCAAAGCGCTGAGTCAGAGCCGGACGATCAAGAACGAACTGCAGATCAACTCCCAGAAACTTCGCCGCCTCGAGGGTGAAATCAATAAAAGCGTTTACGAAAGTGGAAAAAAATTGACGCAGGCAGTCTCCTGCCTCATCATGTTTCTCATTGGCGCTCCCCTCGGGGCGATCATCAAGCGCGGAGGTTTGGGAGTGCCGGTGCTCATTTCAGTTGCTTTCTTCATTGCCTTTTACGTGCTGGGCGAAATGAGCCGTAAGTGGGCCGAAGAGTTGATCATGAATCCCCAGTTAGCGGTGTGGTTTCCTAACCTGGTGCTGCTGCCCATTGGCATCGTGTTTTTGGTGCAAGCCCGCCTCGATACGCGTTTGCTGGAGACCGATTTCTACCGGGTGTGGATCGAACGAGCTATCAAGCGGTTGGTGCCCGACAAAAAAGCCCGACCGGTCGGGCAAAAAGTGGCTTAAGTGGCTTACAAAACCGGTTAGAATAGTAAACATTCTTTTTTGATAATAGTGGCGAAGTAGCTACCTTTGTGCACTATTTCGCAACACATCCGATAAGCATGTATTTGACCACCGAGAAAAAGCAGGAGCAATTTAAGGAACACGGCCACGCCAAGGCCGCCACTGACACCGGTTCGCCCGAATCGCAGATCGCGCTCTTCACCTACCGCATCACCCACCTCACGGAGCATCTCAAGCAAAACAAAAAAGACCACGCCTCTCGGCTAGGATTGTTGCGCTTGGTAGGGAAGCGCCGTAGGTTGCTCGATTATCTTCAAAAGCGTGACATTGAGCGATACCGCGCGGTACTCGCTGATCTGAATCTTAGAAAGTAAGTTGTTTCGGGGAAGTTGTTGGCAGCTTCCCCGTCGCATTCCCTCTCCCCCTCGTCGTGAGGCAACGCATTGGGTTGACCCAGCGTCCTCCCTTCGATGCGCACGTTCCCACCGGTATACTTTGTACGTTTGTGGCCCGATGTTTTGGATCTGCCTAGGTCCTAAGCACGTTAATCATTTAAATTTTATCTACCCTTATGCAATCTAACGTAGTGACCAAAGAAATTAATCTGGGTGATGGACGAACCATCACCATCGAAACCGGCAAACTGGCCCGTCAGGCCGACGGCGCCGTGGTGGTGCGGATGGGTGACACCATGCTGCTGGCCACCGTGGTTTCTCGCCGCGAAGCCAAAGAAGGCGTCGACTTCCTTCCCTTGTCCGTGGATTACCAAGAAAAATTTGCCGCCGCCGGACGGATCCCCGGAGGATTTATCAAACGCGAGGGCCGACTCTCCGAACACGAAATTCTGACCAGCCGCCTGGTCGACCGGGCCCTGCGGCCGATCTTTCCCAGCGACTACCACGCCGATACCCAAGTGGCGATCTCGTTAATCTCCGGCGACAAAGACGTGATGCCCGACGCCCTAGCGGCCCTGGCCGCCTCCGCCGCCATCGCCGTGTCCGACATTCCCTTCGGCGAACCCATTTCCGAGGTGCGGGTGGTGCAAACCGATGGACAGTACGTAATAAACCCCAACGCCAAGCAAACCGAAACCGCCGAGTTGGATATGATCGTGGCGGGTACCGCCGATAACATTCTGATGGTGGAGGGCGCCATGAGCGAAGTGAGCGAAGACACCATGCTGGGAGCCATCAAGGCGGCCCACGAGGTGATCAAACTGCAGTGCCAGGCGCAGGTGGAGCTGGCGCAAGAACTGGGCGTCACCAAGCGCGAGTACGACCACGAAGCCGAGGACCAATCGCTGCGTGAGCGCCTGTTAGCCGACTACTACGAGCCGGTCTACGCCATGGTGCGCGAGCAGATCGCCGACAAGCAGGTGCGCAAAGAACGCTTCAGCGCCATCAAGGATAACTACATTAGTAGCCTGCCCGAAGAGCACGAGGAAGACATGACGCTGGTGCACCAGTACTTTAATGAAATTCACAAAAAAGCCGCCCGCAACCTGGTGCTGGACGAAAAGAAGCGACTCGACGGCCGTCAGCTCAACGAAGTGCGCGCCATCACCACCGAGGTAAATTATCTGCCCTCCGCCCACGGATCCGCTTTATTCACCCGCGGCGAGACCCAGTCGCTCACCACCGTGACGCTGGGCACCAAGCTGGACCAGCAGATGATCGACGGAGCGATGTTTCAGGGTAGCAACAAATTTTTGCTCCACTACAACTTTCCCGGATTCTCTACCGGAGAGGTGAAGCCTAACCGCGGGCCCGCCCGTCGCGAAATCGGTCACGGCAACCTGGCCTTTCGCGGCCTAAGACCCGTGGTGCCGAAGGACGAAGACAATCCTTATACCATTCGGGTGGTATCCGATATTCTGGAATCCAACGGTTCTTCGTCGATGGCTACCGTATGCGCCGGTTCCATGGCCCTGATGGACGCCGGTCTTCCCATAAAAGCACCGGTATCGGGCATCGCGATGGGCATGATCAGCGATAGCGAAACCGGCAAGTACTCTATCCTGTCGGATATCCTGGGCGATGAAGACCACCTGGGCGACATGGACTTTAAGGTGACCGGCACCGAGCAGGGCATCACCGCCTGCCAAATGGACATTAAAATTGACGGACTATCGTACGAAGTGTTGCAAGAAGCCCTCACGCAAGCCAAAGAGGGGCGCCTGCACATTTTAAGGGAAATGGCCAAGACCATCTCCAAGTCCAACGATGAGATGAAACCCAATGCCCCTCGTTCGTCTACCGTCAAGATAGAACGCGACATGATCGGCGCGCTTATCGGTCCCGGTGGCAAGGTGGTGCAAGAAATTCAGAAAGAAACCAACACCACCATCGTTATCGAAGAGATTGATGAGAAAGGCATCGTGAACGTGTTCGCTACCGACCAGGAAGCGATGGACGGAGCTCTGCGACGCATCCGCGCCATCGTGGCCGTTCCCGAAGTAGGCGAAATCTACGACGGCGTGGTGAAATCAATCATGCCCTTCGGCGCCTTTGTGGAAATCATGCCCGGCAAAGACGGTCTGCTGCATATCTCCGAAATCAATTGGTCGCGCGTAGAGAAAGTGGACGATATTATGGAAGTTGGTGAACAAATTAAGGTTAAACTGATTGAAGTAGACAAGAAGACCGGAAAATATCGTTTATCCCGAAAAGCATTACTCCCCCGGCCCGAAAAACAGCAGTAGCACAGTAATTGTGCACTAAATCTTGCCCTTCCGGATGTCGGTAGCAAAACATTCTTGAGGAACTAACGTAAGATAAATGCTTGTTCAATCATTGAGCACGGTATCATTAAACGCTTATAACTGAATGCGACAGCTTAAAATTAGTAAACAGATTACCAACCGCGAGAGTCAGTCGCTGGATAAATACCTTCAGGAGATTGGCAAAGTGGACCTGTTGACTCCGGACGAGGAGGTGGATTTGGCAAAACGCATTCGGGCGGGCGATCAGCTTGCGCTAGAAAAGTTGACCAAGGCGAACCTGCGCTTTGTGGTATCCGTAGCCAAGCAGTACCAAAATCAGGGGCTTACGCTAGGCGACCTCATTAACGAGGGAAACTTAGGCCTTATCAAGGCGGCGCAGCGCTTCGACGAAACGCGGGGCTTTAAGTTTATTTCGTACGCCGTGTGGTGGATTCGTCAGTCTATTCTCCAGGCGCTGGCCGAGCAGTCGCGCATCGTTCGTCTGCCCCTGAACCGGGTGGGCTCTTTGAACAAAATATCCAAGACGTTCTCGGAGCTGGAGCAAAAGTACGAACGCGAACCCTCTCCTGATGAGTTGGCCGACGTGCTGGAAGTGACGACCAACGAGGTGGTAGACACCATGAAGATTTCCGGTCGGCACGTGTCGATGGACGCCCCCTTTGTGCAGGGCGAAGAAAACAGTTTGCTCGACGTGCTGGAAAACGATGCGGAAGGCACGCCTGATGCATCACTGATGAACGATTCGCTGCGCAAAGAAGTGCAACGGGCGTTATCTACGCTCACCCAACGCGAAGCCGACGTGATTTCGCTCTACTTCGGGCTCAACGGTGAGCACGCCATGACCCTGGAAGAAATCGGCGAGAAGTTCAGTCTTACCCGGGAGCGCGTTCGGCAGATCAAGGAAAAGGCAATCCGCCGTTTGCGCCACACCTCGCGCAGCAAAGCGCTAAAGCCTTATTTGGGTTAGACTTTTGCCCTACTAGAAATCACCGAAGGCCTCTAAGAGGCTTTCTTTTTTTGTGGCAAGTAATAAAATGCAAAAAACAGAGAGGCGGTTATCCGTTTGGTAGCGGAATGCGAACTCAACGAAACCGCTTTCCGTATATCTCATCAAGCATCAAGCATCAAGCATCAAGCATCAAGCATCAAGCATCAAGCATCAAGCATCAAGAAGCATCAAGAAGCATCAAGCATCAAGCATCAAGCATCAATCAATATTATGACCTACGAAGAACCTATTGACGTACTGATTATCGGTTCCGGCCCCGCCGGCTATACCGCTGCCATTTATGCCGCCCGTGCCAACTTAAATCCCGTGTTGTACACCGGTAGCCAACCCGGCGGGCAACTCACCACCACCACTGACGTAGAAAACTACCCCGGTTACGTGGAAGGCGTGATGGGCCCCCAAATGATGATGGACTTTCAGAAGCAAGCTGAGCGGTTCGGCACCGACGTGCGCTACGGCATGGCCACTTCGGTGGATTTCCAAAGCTACCCGCTGCGCGTGACCATTGACGAGGAGCAGGCCATCGAGGCCAAATCGGTGATTATTGCCACCGGCGCTTCGGCCAAGTGGCTCGGAATTCCCTCGGAGGAACGCCTCAACGGCAAGGGAGTGTCGGCCTGCGCGGTGTGCGACGGATTTTTCTTTCGAGGCAAAGACGTGGTGGTAGTAGGCGGCGGCGATACGGCGGCCGAAGAAGCTAGTTACCTGTCTAAAATCTGCAACAAAGTTTACATGCTGGTGCGTCGCGACGAACTGCGCGCCTCAGCCATCATGCAACGCCGCGTAGAGAAGTCAGCCAACATCGAAATCCTGTGGAACACCGAAACCGATGAAGTATTGGGCGAAGAAGAGGTAGAAGGCGTACGGGTGGTGAACAACCAAACCGGTGAGAAGCAGGTCATCGAAGCGCAGGCGTTCTTCGTGGCCATCGGGCACCAGCCCAATACCGATATTTTTGCGGGGGTGTTAGACCGCGATGAAAACGGCTATATCCTCACTGAGCCGGATTCGACCCGCACCAACGTGCCGGGCGTGTTTGCCTCGGGCGACGCCCAGGATCACGTATACCGGCAGGCCATCACGGCGGCGGGCAGCGGATGCATGGCCGCCCTGGACGCCGAGCGCTTCCTGGCCGCGCAGGAGGATAGAGTAGTAGAAGGTATTCCTACAATTGCGGGGAAGATGTAGCGGCGTCCGCTCGTTAGTGCTACCCTGCGGCTGCCTTTACAAAATCATTTCGTAGTGCTTGATATTGCACTCCTCAAACTCATTACCCACGCGGTCGAAGCCGAATTTTTCGTAGAACCCGACGGCGGCGGTCTGGGCGTGCAGGTACACCGACTGTTGACCCACGTTGGGGTCTTCGTCGATGTCCCACAGAATAGTTTCCAGCAGCAGCCGACCTACGCCCTGCCCGCGGTGCGAGCGCAGCACCGCGAATCGCTCGAGCTTGATGCCCCGGTCGGTCGCCCGCCAACGAGCGGTTCCGCAGGGAACCCCTTCCGGGTCATACACGATCAGATGCGTGGCCGAGGCATCGTGCCGGTCGTATTCTTCTTCGGCCGAAACCTGTTGTTCGTTCACGAACACGGCTTCGCGAATCCGGAAGGCGTGGCTTAACTCATCGGGGTTAGTCGCCTTTCGGATCGTTAGGGTGGGACTTTCAGTCATTGTCGGAACTTGTTTTGGGTTGTTGTTTTGCGTCAGGATGTTGGTCGCGTTGGTCGTACGCGTTGATAATACTTTTTACCAGTTTATGGCGAACCACGTCCTTGCTCTCGAGCCTCACAAAGCCAATGCCCTTCACGTCGCGCAGTACTTCCACCGCGTCGATCAGGCCGGACCGCTGGTTCTTGGGCAGGTCAATCTGCGACTGGTCGCCGGTGATAATGGCCCGCGAATTAGGTCCCATGCGGGTCAGAAACATCTTGATCTGCATGGGAGTGGTGTTCTGCGCTTCATCGAGCAGGATAAAGGCATTTTGCAGCGTGCGCCCGCGCATGTAAGCCAGGGGAGCAATCTCGATGGTCTTGTTCTCCTCGTAGAACCTAAGCTTCTCGCTGGGCACCATATCGATGAGCGCATCGTAGATGGGGCGCAGGTACGGATCAATCTTCTCTTTGAGATCGCCGGGCAGAAAGCCCAGGTTTTCGCCGGCTTCCACGGCGGGCCGGGTGATGATAATCTTCTTCACCCGCCGGTTTTTGAGGGCGCGCACGGCCAAGGCCACCGAAATGTAGGTTTTGCCGGTGCCCGCCGGGCCGATGGCAAATACCAGATCGTGTTTAGCCGCCTGCTGCACCAGTTCGTACTGGTTCACGGTGCGGGGCTTGATCACCGCGCCCTGCGTGCCGTAGAGCAAAATATCGTCACCCTGCTCGCCCGGCGAGGTCTTTTTTTCGTCCGAAATATAATCCTGCACCTGCTCTTCGGTCACCTTACCGTAGCGGGCGTAGTGCTCCAGCAGCGAGTTAACGATATCGTTAATTTTAATAATTTCCGGGGTGCTGCCCTGGATGCGCAGTTCGTTGCCCCGCGAAACGATCTTGCTTTGCGGGAAGGCTTCGGCTACCAGGCGAATATTTTTGTTTTCAACGCCTAAAAAATCGAGTAGCGAAACGTCGTCGAGAGTAATAACTTTTTCTACCAATACGTGGGGGTCTGTTTTTTAAAAATCGAAACTATAATGCCGGTGACTTCGTTTAGGGGATAATAGTCAATAAATTTACGCAAATATCCGCACTGTTGCATGTCTTTAATTACATTTACTTCTGACTACGGAGACACCGACCACTACGTGGCGGCGGTGAAGGCGGTGATTCACCGGGCCGATCCGCAGGTGAAGGTAATGGATATTTGCCATAAAATTAATCATTTCGACATTGCCCACGGAGCTTTTGTGCTTCGCTCGGTGTATGCTGAGTTTCCGGAGCAGAGCGTGCACCTGGTGGCGGTTGATTCGGAAGCGCATCCGCGGCGGCTGATCGCGGTGAAGCTGAACAATCATTACTTTTTAGGAGTAGACAACGGGCTCATCAGTTTACTGAGCGAAGATGAACCGGAATGTGCGGTTGAACTTGAGCAAGCGGCGCCCACCACCTTCGCCACCAAAGACGTGCTCGCCCCGGCAGCGGTGGCCCTGAATCAGGGGGTATCCATTGAAAAGTTGGGTACTGAAGTTCATCGCATCAACCGCAAACTGCCGCGTTCGCTGCGGGCCAGTCGCCAGCAGATCAACGGCAACGTGATCCGGGTAAATCACTACGGCAACCTGATTACTAACATCGACCGAGCCACCTTTGAGACCCTGGGTGCCGGATGTAGCTACCAAGTGCTGTTTGGACGGGAACGGGCGCGCCGCATTCATCAGGCCTATCACGAGGTAGACCTGGGCGAGTGCGTGCTGCTCTTCAACAGCCTGGGATTGCTGGAGCTGAGTATCAACCAGGGCAGCGCCCACGATTTGCTAGGATTGGACTACGACAGTCCGGTGATCATCCGGTTTGAGCCGGTTGAGGTGCTTAAGGAGATAGTGCGCCGGTAGGTTTCATTCTTCCTGAAACTTGCGTAGCTTTGTGGTTTCGTTTTAGGCCCAGGTGGCGGAATTGGTAGACGCGTTGGTCTCAAACACCAATGGCTTCGGCCGTGCCGGTTCGACTCCGGCCCTGGGTACCTACAAATGCTAGCTAAAAGCTGAAAGAAACTTCCTTTCAGCTTTTTTAATTTCGTTTCGGATGACACTATTTAAGGTGTATATTTAAGTAGAAATTGTGTGTATGAGAACGAACATCAATATCGACGATGCCCTACTGGAAAAAGCCATGAAGATGAGCAAGGCTAAAACCAAGAAGGAAGCCGTAGAACGTGGCTTGCAGGAGTTGATCAAACAGGCTGCTCGGGAAGATATGCGTGCTCTGCGGGGGAAAGTTGAATGGGAGGGCAATTTGGAAGAAATGCGCAGTCATTAGATGTTGATTGATACCTCCGCCTGGATAGAGTTCTTTCATCATCCCTATGAGAAATACGCTGTATTCATTGATGATTGGTTGGCAACCAATAAGATTGTTCACACCTGTCCAATCATCTACCAGGAAGTGCTCCAGGGAATCCAGCAGGATAAGGAATTTCGCAGGGTTCAGGCCAATTTCTCTACCTACGACTTTCTGCTATTCAGCGACTCCATCACCGCCGCCGAGGAAGCTGCTACCCTCTACCGCCAATGCCGAAATGGTTGTCCACTTTTCTGAAAATAGCCTTCAGTCTTTCCTATCAGGAAGCGTCCCGTCAAATGTCTGGGGCTGAACCTCGTCAAGGGTGATGTGTTCTATTTTTGGAAAATTAACAGCATTTAGGACCTTGAAATGTCGGTCATTAGAGATGACATAATTAGCACCGGCCGCTACTGCACAGTCAACGTACTTGTCATCATCACGGTCCTGTTCAATAAGATTCCAAAATCACTACCGTCGTCACTGGTTATCCTGCGGACGATAGGACGTACGGATGTGCTCGTTGTCCATTTGATCAAAATTCTCTTGCGTCCAGCCCTTCTCTTCGACCAACGCGTCCATTTCATTATCAGCTTTTTCTGCATAGTAATTCGCAATCAAGGTTTGGATATCGCAAATTTCTTCGTCAGAGAACTCCCGACTGCTGAAAAACCCTAACAACGCTAGCTGTTGTTCACTGGGGCGACCGCGCGTCGGGCTATTGGTGCTGGCAGCTTTCGGCAATGATTGTTCTGTTTTCATGCTTATACGTTTGTATTAGTAACTAATAAATTTAGCAAACTCGTCACGGCCCGTCCCCTTGTTCCGTTCTACTCCCCCGCCTCCAACGCGGGCAGATCCACCGCATTGAAGAAACTGGGTTCGGCCATCACGGCTTCAATCTCCTCGCTCTTGCGCGGAGCGGCCTCCGATAGGTTCTCACAGTCGGTATCAGTCACCAGAAAGTCGTCCTCGATGCGCACCGGAATGTTCCACCACTTGGGGTCGCAAGGGCTGCCCGCCGGAATGTAGATGCCCGGCTCAATGGTCACCACCATGTTGGCCCGCAGGGTGTCGTACGTGCCCTGGTCGTGTACGTCCAGCCCAATGTGGTGGCAGCAACCGTGCGGATAGTATCGGTTGCGCCCGGTGGTGGGGTCCACGATGTCCTTGGATTTCGTACTCTTATAGATGCCCAACCGTACCAGTCCTTCGTTGACCACCCGGGCGGTGGCTTCGTACACCGCCTTAAAGGTGTTGCCTGCCCGGCACTGGGCAATACCGGCCTCCTGGGCCCGATACACCAGGTCGTAGATTTGCTTCTGCTCCGGCGTAAACTTGCCGTTCACCGGCAGCGTGCGGGTCACGTCGGCAGTGTAGCCGTGGTACTCAGCCCCCAGGTCCATGAGAATGAGCTCGCCATCCTCGATGGCTGGTTTGTAGTTGTCGATGTAGTGCAGCACGCAGCCGTTGTGCCCCGCTCCCACGATGCTGGGATAGCCCTCGTATTCGGCCTGATACTTTTTGTAGATGAATTCGTGCATGCCCTGCACCTCCCGCTCCGACATGCCCGGTTCCAGCGCTTTCATCACCTCGCGTTGCCCCAGGGCAGAAATTTTTGCCGCCTTGCGCAGCAGGTCCAGCTCTTCGGGGGTTTTGATCTCCCGCAACTGCCGCATCAAACTATCCAGCGTGATCACGTCCAGGTTATTGCGCGTTGGCTCAGTACTTAGTGAAAGATTGCCTTCGGTCGGGTAGTTGGCCTGCTGCTTGAAGCTTTCGATAAGGTCGTGCAAATCATCCTCTTCGGGGGTGTCGCGCACGTCGCCCGCAAAGTCGTAGAACAGCACCTGGTCGAAACGACCGAAGTCAATACCTAATTTCTGAAAATCCGGGTTTTCGCGCACCAGCTTGATCCCCAGTTGCTTGTTGCCCCCGTCGGCGCGCAGCCGCTGCCCATTATAAAGTTCATCCAGGGCATCGGGAGGGCGCACCAGCAGCAGCTCGTTGGTTTTCTTGCCACCGATGCGTTGCGAATCTTTAAACAGCAACAGTACCGAATGGGGCTGCCGATGGCCGGTCAGATAGTAAAAGGTAGGATCCTGGTGGTACAGAAAGTCCACGTCGTTGGCCCGGTTGCGCACCGGGTTGGCAAACACCACCGTCACCGAGTTGTCAGGCATCTTGGCGCGCAAGGCCTCGCGCCGCTGTTGGTGAAAGTCAGCCGACAGTAGGTCAGCAGGTTGTGGACCCTGGGCGACGGCGGGCAGCGACCTCTTGATTAGGGTCAGACAGAGAAAAAGGCTTAGGCTAATTAGTGGGTAGTTCATGCTCAAAGATAGACTTTTCCAGAAACTGATATAACCTTGATGAGTCAATCTCTCGCAAGTACTGAATAGTTCCCTCGGAAGATAGTGAAGTCTGAATTTCTATTCCATTGTTGGCTCCCTGCTCTTACCGAAGTTCATGTTGACACGAACCTAAAATTTGTTGATAAAATATTCATCACTAAAAGTCAATAGTCCGTAGAGTTTTTAGGGCAGATTAAATTAAAAAGGCGGAAGTCTAGTTTTGGTTTTGCGAAACGACAAAACGAAGACTTTCCACCTATGAATGTAAAAACACTCACAGCACTAATATTGGATAAAATGCCAGACATTGGCAAGTGGCAGAAGAACTTTATGATTCATTTGATGCCTTTACTATTGACTATTCGCGGTCGCCATAACTTTGAGAACCTGTCGCGTTACGGTTCTTTCAACGAAGCCACTTACCGGGTGCGCTACGAAAGCGAGTTTGCCTTCGAGCACTTCAACGAGGAGTTAATCTTATCGTTGCCCGAAGAGGAACGCATCATTGCCTTTGACCCCAGCTATCTACCCAAGAGTGGTAAGCATACACCAGGGGCCAGCTACTTTTGGTCAGGCTGCGCCAACGCCACCAAGTACGGCCTTGAGATCAGCGGCTTTGCCAGCGTAGGATTAGAAAGTCGTACGGCCATGCACCTGTATGCCAAGCAAACCATTGGACAAGACCGCTACGATTCGCTACTAGACTATTATGCTGGCTTGGTGGCAGATCAGACGGATACTTTGAAAGCGATCTCTTCTACCATTGTAGCGGATGGCTATTTTTGGAGAGAGCCGTTTGTTAACACAGTCACCGCACAGGGATTCACACTTATCAGTAAGTTGCCTAGCAACGCAGTGCTACAGTATCCTTGTCTAGGGCCACAGCCCAAACGCAGAGGCAGACCGTCCAAATACGAAGGGCGAGTAGATCGGCTCAGACTCAATCCGGCCCACTTCACCCCGTGCCTGATTGAAGACAACGCGGTAGCTTATGAAGGAAAGATCTATGTGAGAGCATTGCATCGGCTAGTGAAGTGTGTCATCGTGCATATCACCAAAAAAGATGGCACCTTGAGAGCCGAAGCCTTCTTTGCTACTGATCCCACGATGGATGGGACTAAAGTGCTGGAATGCTATCGCTTGCGTTTCCAGATTGAGTTCCTTTACCGAGATGCCAAACAGCATACTGGCCTGACGGAGTGCCAAGCGCGTAGCGAGCAAAAGATACACACCCACGTAAATGCTAGTTTAACGGCTGTATCACTGGCCAAAGCAGCACACGCCTGGCCGCAAACAGCACAAGAAAGAAAAACGTTTTCCCTTTCAAGCATTAAAACCCAATATTGCAATGAACATCTGTTGCATAGATTTTTTAGCGAGTTCGGAATAGTCCCCGAACCTTACCAAAATTCGCCGCAGTACCAAGCATTATACAACTACGGCTGCATTACCGCTTGAAACTCTACAGACTATTGAAAAGTACAATATTTACAATAATTTACGTCTCAGACGCATCGGAAGGTCATGAGGCAGTCAGAAAAGATTGAAAATGGTATCAAATTCTCCCTCTCACTTTTCGGTAGAGGCTCTGGAACCATCCACGGTAATGGTAATTCCGTATAAGCGCTGGCAAGCGCTACGAAAGCAAAACCCAGAGTGGAACCTGCTGTTACTAAAGTTGCTGGAAAAAGGGTACGCGGCAAAAGAAAGGAGAGAGCGAGAGTTCTTACTCTACGATGCAAAGCGCAGGTATCGCTCTTTCCTAGAAGAATATCCGGACCTAGAGCAACGTGTAAAACAACGCATGATCGCTTCCTATCTAGGGATTACCCCGGTAGCACTTAGCAGGATACGAAAAAGATTGCGGGCCTAGGGCGTGTTGACATATAGATTGACAAGGGCTTTCGAGGATGTTTTTGTTCTGATTAAGGCCACCATGGAATGGCGCTTGAGGCGGGCGATGCGGGGCATCCCATGCGAGGGCATCGGCCAACGAAAGCAACGAAAAGCAGGGCAAAAACAGTCAGAAAGCACCGTCTAAGCTTATATGTCAACACGCCCTAAACCTAGGTTAATGCAACGGGAGCGCTAACTTCCTACCTTGGCTAAAGCTAAAGCCCCAAGGTATGAAACGAATCATCCCCCCCGTCCTATTTCTGCTCTGTGTTGCCCTCATGATCGGAATACGGACCCTAGTCGTTATTCAGAACGTTGTTCCGCCTCCTTTCAACTACATCGGGATCGCTCTGATTCTACTCGGATTAGCGGTGACCGTACGGGTTCGCAAAAGGTTTAGCCAGGCCGATACTGAAATTCACACCTTCAAGAAGCCCCGAAAACTGGTGACCGACGGGCTATTTAGGATCAGTAGAAATCCAATCTACCTAGGTTTCACGGTGAGTCTGATTGGCGTTTGGATTCTTCTGGGAACCTTGCTCCCGGTCGTGGGATGTTTGGCCTTTGTTCTGGTCACTAACTATTGGTACATTCCTCACGAAGAGCGGGCAATGAAGCAGTTATTCGGGGATGAATACAAGCGTTACCAGTCTAAAGTAAGGCGGTGGGTATAAAGTCAGCTCACCCAGATGGGGTAGTCTAACGTTTTGTTTTGATCGGATGCCGGGCGCGCGGATGATACCGGTCGATCACCTGCCGCAGGTAGTCGCGGTCCAGGTGGGTATAAATTTCGGTGGTGGTGATCGACACGTGGCCCAGCATGTCCTGCACCGCCCGCAGGTTGGCCCCGCCCTCTACCAGGTGCAGCGCAAACGAGTGCCGAAAGGTGTGCGGACTCACGTTCTTTTCCACGCCCGCCCGGGCGGTGGCGTCTTTCACGATGTTAAAGATCATTACCCGGCTCAGCTTGGTGCCCCGGCGGTTCAGAAATACGAAATCTTCGTGACCGGACTGCACCTCCAGGAGGTTGCGCACGTGCTGGGTATACATCTTGATGTACTTAAGCGCATCGCGGCCGATGGGCACGATGCGCTCCTTGTCGCCCTTGCCTAGCACCCGCAGAAAGCAAATGTCGGCGTAGAGATTACTGATCCGCAGTTCGGTGAGCTCCGTCACCCGCATGCCCGAACTGTAGAGCGTCTCGATGATCGCCCGGTTGCGCACTCCCTCCGCCGTTGATAAGTCAATGGCTGATAAAATCTGCTCAATTTCCTGAAACGAAAGCACGTCGGGCAGCTTCTGATCAATTTTGGGCCCCTCCAGCAGCACCGAAGGGTCATCCTCAATCAGGTCGCGGTGCAGCAGGAACTTGTAAAAAGCCTTCACTCCCACCAGGATACGGGCCTGCGAAGGAGCACTCATGCCCAAATCGTAGATGTAGGCAATGAACTGCAACAGGTCTGACTGCGTCAGCTCCCGCGGCGACTGCTCCCAATCGGAGATGTCGGCATACTGCTGAAGCTTCTCTACGTCGCTCACGTAGGCCATCAGAGAGTTCTGAGCCAACGACCGCTCCTGCTTTAGATAGTCTTTAAATTCTTCCAGGTAGGTGTTCCAGTCGGGATGCAGCATAGGTGGGGTAAGATAAGGATATTAGCGACCAATTGCCTAGCTTGGGCACGAAAAACTACCCGCCCGCATGTCCTACATCATCATCAACGGCCCCAACCTGAACCTGCTCGGGGTGAGAGAACCCGATATCTACGGTTCCGAAGGCTTTGACAGCCACCTGCTCACGTTGCAACGGGCTTTTCCGGACATCACGCTGCACTATTACCAATCGAACAGCGAGGGAGCGCTGGTGGACAAGCTGCACGAGGTGGGGTTTTCGTACGACGGCATTGTGCTCAACGCGGGGGCCTACACCCACACGTCAATTGCCCTGGCCGACGCGGTGGCGGCCATCAGCAGCCCGGTGGTGGAGGTGCATATCTCCAACGTATACGCCCGGGAAGCGTTTCGCCACCGTAGTTACATCAGTGCCCACGCCGCGGGTATCATCGTAGGCTGCGGACTAGACGGCTACCGGTTGGCACTGGATTATTTAATCAAACCGTAGGAACATGATTAACGTAGGAACATGACGGTCGCCGCGCGATTAATCATGTTCTTACGATTTCTCGTCCCCGGTTTGCTCCAGCACCCAGGTTTTGCCCCAGTTGTCCTTCTCCTCGTCCGACCACAGTTCGGGAAAGAAAATAATGCGCTGGAAGCGGGGTGGCAGGTACTTGCGCCAGTTGGTGCCGCCGGTGCCCGGTGCCACATCCGCAGCGTCTTTTCTCGGTTTGTTGTTGATCAGGTGGCGCACGGCCGCCCGGAAGTGGGCCAGGGGCCAGTGCACGTTGGCGTACAGGTCAAACTCGCGCAGGGCCACGATGATGTCGCTGCTCAACGGCTCGTGCTCGTCCAGAAAGCGATGCATGCTTCGTCGGAGGTTCTTCTTCTGGTAAGCGTCTGCTTTTTCGAGCAACAGCGTATCATACTCCGTCTCAAACTGCTGTAGGGTGAGCGTTTTCTCGCCGGTTTCGGTATCGCGCGCCCCCGCTTTCCAGTACACTTTGTCCAGATATTCCGCAAGGGGATCGTCGGGCGACAACCACAGCACGTAGTTGGGATGCACCAGTTGCTCCAGATCGGTCGAGGCAATCTCAATGATGCGGTACTGCACCGACTGAAACCCGCTGGAAGGCGTGAGCGCCAGCCGAAACTTGGCGAACTGCTCGCGGTCCAACCCTTCGGTCATCACCGTAAAAGAACTCACCAACTGCCCGAAGTAGCGGTTCATGCGGTTCACCTTCTCCAGAAACTGCCGCGCCTCGGTCACGCTGCCGTCGGTGAGCTGCTCCATTTCCCACAGCACCAGTTTGAAGTACAGCTCGGTGATCTGGTGGTAAGTGACAAAGATCATCTCGTCCTTGAGCTCCGTCTTGGGGTTCTGCAAACTCAGCAGGGTGTCGAGCTGAATGTAGTCCCAGTAGCTCAGGAAGTTGGCGTGCACCAGTCCTTGCAAGTAGTCGGCCAGCTTTTGCCCGTTGCGGTCAAACTTAGCGGTGAGCTGTTCAATCTGTTTCACCAGCTCCTGGGTGAGCATCACGTCTTCCATAGCAAGGGTTAAGGTAAGGGAATGGCAGGTTTTTTTAACGAAGATAGGCGAAGGATTGTTGCTGAGTGGATATTGGATAGTAGATACTGGATACTGGTGGGATGCTTTGCTAGATGTTAATTGCCCGTGTTACTGATAATCTGACCAACAAGTTCTAGGGCTTTCTTAAATCCGGCTAACATCTCAGTCGGATTCAAAATTATGTTTATTAGTATTTCTGGCAAAAGCACGATAATGTCAAGGCAGATTGCCAATACAGGTAGGGCTAAGTAGGCCCAGATCGGAAACCTGAATCTAGTGTTAACATTATTCCAAACTGATTCCCATATCACCTTCATTTTCTCCTTGTAATGCCACAAAATCAGCAGGTCGAACACAATATAGAATGATAGCCGCCAAGCAAATGCTTTCATCATACCCGGAGGCATAACCGTTAAGTCAATTATCAGTATGGTAGCTACTATGGGAAGAAACACGAAAGCCCCAATGATCGCGGTTCTGTTAACGATCAGCAGTGCCCCACAAACAATCTGTGATACTCCAATAAGTGTATTAAACGGTTCATGGCCAAACAGATACCAGGACAGTTTGAAAAGTGAGACATCGCCTACTGGTCTCATCAAATCCGAATCGCTTATTCCGAACTGTTCCCCCGTCAACTTGCTGAAGCCATATCTCAGAAAGGTCCACCCAATAAGAAAACGGGCCACCAAGACAAAATAGTCCCAGTACTTGTCTCGCGGTATGCTTCTCAACCATTTTATCATTTTCTATCGGTAGCTAACTATATGTCAACCGCTAGTTCTGGTTACTAGTGTCTAGCTGTCCCCCTAGCAAAGTGTTTCAGCACCTGACCACCCCCGAAAGTCATCCGCCCGGCGGCCGCCAGCATCCACCATCCAGTATCTGGCCACTCAGAAGATCATCCAGCATCCAGTATCTAGCCGCCCAGAAGATCATCCGCGCGGCGGCCGCCAGTATCCAGTTCACAAATCCCGATCCACCATGCGCACCAGGTACCATTGCTGGTTCACCGGACGGTACTCCATCCGGAAATACAACCCTGAGTCTTTGCCCGCGATCTCGTCGGTCGCCAGCGTATCCGAGACGCTCAGGTTGCGCGTGAAATACGCAGTATCTAGTTCCGGCTCGCGCAGCATCCGCCAGTCGGCCCGTTGCCAGCGGTAGGTGCTGTCGGCCACGTTAGCGGTGAACTTCTGCCCCGGCAACGGAAACCGCGTACGCGCCACCTGAAAAGCACTGTCCGTGAGGAACCGTTCGTAGAAGGGTGCAAAGGCTTCGGCCATGGCGGTGGGACGGGCGGGCGTCGTTGTGCGACCAGACCGCGTGGGCCGACAGGACGAGGCAGCAGTGCCTAGCAGCAAAGTGATCACCATAGGCAACAAAACGCCCAGAGTAGGCGGACGGAGTCCGCTACGTAGGCTGGCCACCGATGCTGAGAATCTGCGCCAGAAAGGGAGCAGATAACTTTTCACGCGTCGTACGAAAGGTTGGGGGCAGGAAGCTCTTCCATACTGCGCACCTGGTTCAAAACCCGATAAATGGCATCCACCGTGGCGGGGCGGGGTTCGCACAGCGGCAGGCGCACCTCTTTGGTGCAGTAGCCCAACTGGTGCATCAGGTACTTAATCGGAATGGGGTTGGTCTCCATCATGCTGAGCTGCATCAGGTCGAGCAGGGCGTAGAAGGCCGTCCGCGCCTCGTCCCAGCGCCCCTCCAGGCAATGGTTCACCAGCGCCACGGTGGAGCGGGGCAGCGCGTTCGAGATCACCGAGATCAAACCGTTGCCGCCGCAGGCCATCAGGGGTAGGGTGAGCGCATCGTCGCCCGACAGCACCGCAAAGTCGTCGGGCGTGCGCCGAATCACGTCCATGATCTGCGCCATGTTGCCGCTGGCTTCCTTCACGCCCACGATATTGCGGTGCTGGGCCAGCCGCAGCAGGGTGTCGGTTTCCAGGTTCACCGCCGTGCGTCCCTGGATATTGTACACAATCACCGGCAACTCGGCCGCGTCGGCCACCGCCGTGAAGTGGCGCAATAGCCCTTCTTGGGTGGGCCGGTTGTAGTAAGGGTTGATCACCAGGTGCCCATCGGCGCCCGCCTCGGCCGCCACGCTGGCCAACTCGATGCTCTCGCGGGTGTTGTTAGAGCCCGTACCGTGAATCACTTGGCAGCGGCCGTTCACCAGCTCTACCGAGCGGCGCAAGATCTCGCAATGCTCCTGGTGGGTGAGCGTAGGGCTCTCGCCGGTGGTGCCCACGAATACCAGCCCGGTGATGCCCGCCCCAATCTGGTGGTCAATCAATCGCTCCAGGGCGGGCCAGTCGATCTGGTTAGCGGCGGTGAAGGGAGTGATTAGGGCGGTGTAGGTGCCGCGAAACAATGTGGCCATACGTAGTGGTGGGTGCTTTAGTAAAAAAGTTGCCCCAAAGTACGCATTATTGGGGTTTGTGCCTAACCCGGCGAATGTTTGCTTCGCACCGCACAAAATTAATGTTGAATTAATAGCATTTGTCCGCGACTGTGTTTAAAATGCCCCCGTATTGGTAGTGCTACCCCTTGATTGACTGCTCATGAGTAAGAAAAGAATTGTCAAAGACTACGACGCTTTGCCCGAAGAAATCATCAACCGCATCAAGGCCGAATATCCCTACGGTTTTGAGGATAATCTGGTGAGTTTCACCAACAAAGAGGGCAACAAAGTGTCGGCCCTGCCCTACGAAACCGAAGACATCTATTACCTTATCCGGATGACCGTCCGCGAGGCCCGGCAGATTATTGAAGACGACGAAGATTATGACGATGAAGGCAACCTACGCGACGACTTCTCGTCCGACGACTTCGAGGGCGACGACGACGAAGAGAAAACCTCGGTGCCTTTCGTAGAAGATGACGGCGACGACGACGAATTCTAGCGACTCGAAACCGCGGTTATCTCTAACGGCCGGCAAAAACTTCTTCAGTCCCCGGGGCACAGCCCTACCAACCACCAGTCAGCCGGTGACAACGGCTGCGCACCAGGGCAGTTTATTAAAATAGTGCCATTTTGCCTCAATTTTAAACCAAACCTATGAAATATCCTTACTTCCTCTCCCTGCTGAGCGGGTGCCTGCTGCTCTTCATCGCGGTAACCGCCTCGGCCCAGTCCACTGCCGCCCCCGATCCTGAGCAGCACGCCCAGGAGCTGGCCCAGCGGTTCATCATCACCGACGGCCACATCGACCTGCCCTTCCGGATGAAGATTGCCAACTTCCGCTTGCAAAAAGAGTGGATCGACGTGACCGAAGATACCGACGGCGACTTCGACTACGTGAAGGCCAAGGAAGGCGGACTCAACGCCCCGTTCATGTCGATCTACGTGCCCGCCAGCTACCAGGAAACCGGGGGCGCCAAGGTGTTCGCCGATTCGCTCATTGACATTGTGCGCACCATCATCACCAAGTATCCCGACAAGTTTGCGCTGGCCAACACTCCGCAGGAGGTGGAAGCCAACTTTGCCCAGGGGCTGATCTCGCTGCCGATGGGCATGGAAAACGGGGCCCCCATCGAAGATTCGCTCTCCAACGTGCAGTACTTCTACGACCGGGGCGTGCGCTACATCACCCTGACCCACAGCAAGGTGAACCAAATCTGCGACTCTTCCTACGACACCACCCGGGTGTGGAACGGCCTGAGCCCTTTCGGCGAAGAGGTGGTGCGCGAGATGAACCGGGTGGGCATCATGGTCGATGTGTCGCACATCTCCGACAGCGCTTTCTACGACGTGATGAACCTCACGGAAGCGCCGGTGATTGCCTCGCACTCTTCGTGCCGCGCATTTGTGCCCGGCTTCGAGCGCAACATGAACGACGATATGCTCCAGCGGCTGGCCGACAACGGCGGGGTGATCCAGATCAACTTCGGCTCCACCTTCGTGGATGAGGAAGCCCGCGAAAAATCCGACGTGGTGCGCGACCACCTGGGCAAATGGATGGCTGACAACAACCTCACGTTCCAGGACTCCACCGCCCAGGCCTACGCCAAGAACTACATGCGGGAAAACCCTACTTTCTCGACGGTGCAAAAAGTGGCCGACCACGTGGATCACGTGGTGCAGTTGATCGGCATAGAGCACGTGGGCTTCGGCTCAGACTTCGACGGGGTGGGAGACACGCTGCCTACCGGCCTCAAGGACGCTTCGGAGTATCCCAACCTGATTGCCGAACTGCTCAAGCGCGGCTACTCGGACGAAGACATTGAGAAAATATGCTACCAAAACGTGTTCCGCGTCTGGAACGCCGTGCAGCAGAAGGCCGAGTCACTGGCCCGAGGCGAGTAATTGATTTGTCACGCTTGAACTGTTGCTTCCCGTTGGCGAAGCGCTTTAATCACTTCGTCAATCATCATTCCTTGTTCGTCATTCGGTATTCTTCGGTGGTGCTCCTGCTGCTTGCGGTCGGGTCGGCTCGCGCCCAAGGGGAGGGGGAGAAAGAAGCCATCCGCGTGTATCCCTACCAGCACCAGGTGCGGGCCAACGTGGGCGTCAGCGGCATCGGACTCGTTTCGGGCTTGGTGCGGCGCGTAGGCGGGGTGGCTGATATCGACGTGTCGGTGCAACCCGCCCTGCAACTCAACTATGCCTACCGCTGGCGCGACCGCGTGAGCTTCGGCGGGGGATTGTCGCGGCAGGTGTTCTCGGCGCGCTACCGGGGCTACGAGTACCAGGATGAAAGCGGCGCTACCGTGCTGGACAACTTCACCACCTACGTGCGCCGCTTCAACGGGGCCGGATTTGCGCTGTGGCATTATAACCTAACAGGCCATGTGCAATGGTATTCGGGCGTCCGCTTGGGCATCACGCGGTGGACGTTCGATACCAACGCGAAAGACATCAACTACACCGTCGGCCGGTTCCTGTCGTTTGCCCTGGGTACCCAGTTTGCCCCCCAGTTGATCCTGATCGGCGGCGACGTTACGTTGGTTCCGCAGCTAAGCGCTAATTTCGAAGTAGGCATTGGTGCCCCACACTTGTTTTCGGCGGGGATAGGGTACCGTTGGTGAGTGCACCGAACAATTATTTGGCCAAAAGAGGTAATAATTTGCATCAAAAGGATAATGTCACTTTGATATTTCCTCAAAAATATATAGTATTGGAAGCACCACTGCGGTTCGCCACAGCGTTGTATAGCACCTATTTTTTAACCTATCCTGAGGCAACAACTGCCCTGCTATCTAGGATGAGACGTGTCGATTTTTCTGCTAAATCTGTCGCTATCGTTACCATAAACTATTGTGATCGACCGCACCTACTTTCTAAACGCCCTTTGGTCCAGTACCAAGGATGCCGTCTTGTGCTTTGATGTATATGGAACCATTCAGTGCGCCAACCCCCAGGCGCGTGACACATTTTCTTGGCCAGACGAAGCCGAAGCGTTTGGCTCGGTAGACGATCTGCACCTGGCGCACGAAGACGGGCGTCCGTTTGGCTGGCAAGCTCGGTTCTCCGAGCATAGTTCTGACACCTCCGAGGAGGTGCTTACCTACCGCTCATCTTCCAACGCCCTACTGCGATTTGAGGCAGCAACCTCGTTGGTGGAGGCAGCCGAACAATCGTATCTCTTCTGTCGACTTACCAACGTGACCCGTGAAGTGGAACAAGAGAAAGCCTACTGGACGCTCAAGGAGAAGCTGCATAATTTCTTTTACCTCTGCCCCAGTGCCGTTTGCGTGACCGATGTTACCGACGGACGAATTTATGAGGTGAACCAGAGCCTGATCGAACTATCAGGATACAGTGAAGAAGAACTGATTGGGAATACCACGCTAGAATTAGGACTTTGGACAAAAGTAGAGGACCGGGCCCAGTTGGTGCAACTGTTGCGAGAGCACGGTGAAGGGCAGGTGGAAGCGGTGTTGCGCGACAAAAGTGGTCGCTTGGTAGAAGGAGAAGTGAACGCCCGGATGATCTTGACTGAAGGGGCGCAGCGGTTTATCACGGTGTTCCGGGACAATAGCCAGAGTAGGGCGGCCGAACGTGCTCAACTGTTGATCAATCAGGCTACGAACGATGCCGTATACGACTGGAACATAAGGGACGGAACCGTTTGGTGGAACAACAAGGTGGCTATGTTCGGGTATGAGCCGGAGGAGATTGACGCGACCGTTGATTGGTGGCACGAACGTATTCACCCCGATGATCGCCAGCGGGTGGTTGATCGTCTAAACTACTTTGTTGACCAGCGCATGGAGAAGTGGTTTGATAAGTACCGCTTCCGGCGAAAAGACGACTCGTTTGCTTACATCTATGACCGAGGCCACATCGTGCTCGACGAACAAAGAGCTCCGGAGCGGGTGGTTGGCGGCATGGTGGATATCACTGAGCGGGTGCTGGCCGAAGAGAGCATTCTGATCAAGAACCGGCAGATCGCCGAATACTCATTTTTCAATTCGCACAAACTGCGCGGTCCGCTGGCGCGGATGATGGGCCTTATCCAACTCATCGACTTTCAGGAAGCGCACCGAGAAGAAAACAAGACCTTGCTGAACCACCTCAAGGTCATCGCCGAGGAGTTGGACGAACTGGTCAAAGACGTTTCAAAAGTGCTGTATTAGGGTGTGTTAATCAAGACTTTGATTCGATCGAGAAACTCTCGTACCTGGGGAACTAGGGGATTTACCGTTACTTCGTCAAAATCGAATAGGTCACCATAGTCGCCCTTGTGTCTAGCGTTAAACAGCTTCGTATATAGTTTACCTAATTTTTTCTCGACTAACTCTTCTTCCACCACTAAATAGCCGAATCGGCGGCGGGTTCCGTCGTGAGATTTCGTGGTGACATCTTTCTGTAGAAGCAGCGCAATCACCGCGTAGAAGCAAGCATAATAGAGTCTGTTTATGGCGGTGTTCCAACGTTTTTTCTCTACCATAATCAATGCGTCCTCGTAGGATTCTTCTGCTCGCCGAAAGCGGTAATCAATATAATCCTGGCGATTTTCCATCGCGCGGCGAACCGTTATTGTAGCTTTACTCCATCACGGTTAACATGCTCGTATAGCGGTGAGAACTTTAGCGCCTCTTTCCAGTAGTCTTTGGGATAGACGAAGAGTGATATAATTTCGCCCGATGTTAGCTCTATATCGTACAAAGCATCCCAAAACTTATCTTCGACCTCGTGGGTCACCACCGTCTCATCGACCAGGACTAGTAAATCCCAGTCAGAATCCTCCCGGTGGGTACCAGTCGCGCGGGAGCCGAACAGGTAAGCTTCGGCGTCGGGGTCCCTTTCGCGGATAGCTTGCTTAATTTCCTTTAACACTTGATGGGCGTCCATAAATTATCTGTTTAACTGCGAATGGCCTCCACCGGGTTGAGGCGAGAGGCCACCACGGCGGGCACCAAACCCGACACAATGCCAATTACGCTCGAGATCAGGGTGCCTAAGATGATGTTCTTGGGAGTGAGAATGAGCGTAAGGCTGCCCAGTGGCACAAAAGTAGCCAGATAAACCAGCACCATACCGGCTACCCCGCCCAGCAGGCTCAGGAACATAGCCTCGAACAAGAACTGCAGCAGGATAAAGTAGTTCTTCGCGCCCAGCGACTTCTGGATGCCAATGATGTGGGTGCGCTCTTTCACCGACACGAACATGATGTTGGCAATGCCGAAGCCGCCCACCAGGATCGAAAAACTGCCGATTACGGCTCCGGCCAAGCCAATGGCGTTGAACACGTTGGTGACCATATCGGCGAACAACTCGGAGCGGTTCACGGCAAAGTTCTCTTCTTCACGCGGACGCAGGGCCCGCCGACTGCGCATCAGCCCAATGATCTCGTTCTCCAAGTTTTCCAGCCCTTTGTCATCGTCTCTCCCCCGCAACGCAATGGTAGCGCCCACGCCCCAGGTGCTGTTGCTAGCGTATAGTTTCAGAAAACTTTGGTACGGTATGTAGCAGGCCAGATCGGCCGTGGGGGCGTTAATGATACTCTCGCCCTGCGGAGCCATCACCCCAATCACCACAAACTTGAGCCCCTTGAGTTTGATGATCTTGCCCAGCGGCTCTTGCTGATCGAACAAGCTCTGAGCAATCTCGGAGCCGATCACCGCCACGTTGCGGGCCAGTGCGGTTTCTTGCGGCGAAAAGAAGCGACCCTGCGCGATGTCCACGTCGAACACTTCGTTATACGCTTGCGACATGCCCGTCAGGCTCACCGGATTGATACTGCTGTTACCATACTGCAACTGAAGTCCTCGTTTTTCGGCGAAGATGGTAATTCCCTCGGCTTCGGTGACGCGTTGCGCCAGAAAATGGTACTCGTCCAGCGACGGGTGGGGGCGTTTGTAGTATTTCCACCAGGGATAATTGTCGGCAAAAATCCAGGGCCATTTTTCCACCCGAATCACCTTGTCGCCCAAAAACGAAAAGCTGTCGCGGATGTTCCTCTCCAGCGAGTCGACCAGCGTAAACACCGTGATGATGGCAAAGATACCCACCGTCACTCCCAGCAACGAAAGCAGGGTGCGCAACGGATTGGCGCGCAGGGCATCCCCGGCCGAAAACGCGCTTTCAAACATTAACTTTAGGATAAGCATTTTCGTAGAGTGTGGGGGTAACTATTTTTATTGGGGTGCGTCGGCCCACTATTGGTGGACGAACTTTACGTAGTTTCTTCCGTCAATGTAAAACAATTCGTTAAATTTGTCCTTCTAAAAATCACCCCCGACCAATTTTGTTGCACTGCCTACTCAACGTCCTATGAAACTTTCTGAATTTAAGTACGAACTACCGGAAGGTCGTATCGCTCAGTACCCCGCCGAAAACCGCGATGAATCGCGCCTGATGGTCATTCACCGGGACTCAGGCGACATCGAGCACAAGGAGTTTAAGGATATTGTTGGCTATTTCAAAGAGGACGACGTGCTGGTGGTCAACAACACCAAGGTGTTTCCGGCTCGCTTGTACGGCAACAAGGAAAAAACCGGGGCCAAGATAGAAGTTTTTCTGCTGCGCGAGCTTAACAAAGAAATGAACCTGTGGGACGTGTTGGTGGACCCGGCGCGTAAGATTCGGGTGGGCAACAAGCTTTTTTTCGGGGAAGGCGAACTGGTGGCCGAGGTGATCGACAACACTACTTCGCGCGGACGCACCATTCGGTTTTTGTACGAGGGCACCGACGAGGAGTTTTATAAGCTCATCGACACCCTGGGTGAAACCCCGCTGCCGCGGGAGCATATCACCCGCAAGGTGGAGCCCTCGGACCGGGAGCGTTTTCAGACTATTTTCGCCGAGCACGTGGGCGCGGTGGCGGCCCCCACCGCCGGGATGCACTTCACCAAGCAGGTGATGAAGCGGCTGGAAATTAACGGGGTGCACATCGACCCCATCACCCTGCACGTGGGCCTGGGCACCTTCCGGTCGGTCGACGTGGAAGACCTAACCAAGCACAAAATGGATTCTGAAAACTATATTATTAGCGAAAAAACTGCCGACCACGTCAATGAGGCCCTGGACAACAAACGTCGGGTGTGCGCGGTGGGCACCACCTCCATGCGCACGCTGGAGTCGTCGGTATCGGCCAGCGGACGGCTCAAGGCCAACGAGGGCTGGACGGATCGATTTATTTTCCCCCCTTACGAGTTCAAAATCTGCAACGCCCTGGTGACCAACTTCCACCTGCCGCAGTCCACCCTGATGATGATGGCCTGCGCCTTTGGTGGGTACGAACTGATCATGGACGCCTACCAGGTGGCTATCAAAGAAAAATACCGCTTTTTCTCGTACGGCGACGCGATGCTAATTATTTAGACCAGGCTAGCTATGGCACGTTCGCGGTACGCACTGATCGTGGCGGGAGGACAGGGCCGCCGGATGCAGACGGAGGTGCCCAAGCAATTCATCCCCGTGGCGGGCCAGCCCGTTCTGATGCACACCCTATCGGTGTTTCACCGCTGCTCACCGGCCATTCAGGTCATTGTTGCCCTTCCTGAAACTGACATGAGCCACTGGCAAACGCTGTGCGCCGACTATGAATTTACGGTGCCCCACGCGGTGGTGGCCGGGGGCAGCACGCGCTCCGCTTCGGTGCGCAACGCACTGCAGCACGTTAAAGAAGAATTTAGCTTGGTGGCGGTGCACGACGGCGTGCGCCCGCTGGTGACTCCGGAGTTAATCGACCGATCGTTTGAAGCGGCTGAGCGTTACGGAAGCGCAGTAGCTAGTATTTCGCTCAAGGATTCTATCCGGAAACTGAAGGGTGAAAACAACGAAGCGGTAGCCCGTGATCAGTATCGCTTGGTACAAACCCCGCAAACGTTCCGCACCGAGTGGTTGCGCGATGCGTACGCGCACGTTGCTGAACAAGCGTTTTCGGACGATGCCAGCCGGGTGGAGCACCGTGGCCGAAGCATCCACCTGATCGAGGGGCACTACCGTAATCTAAAAATAACCACCCCGGAAGACCTGCTGCTGGCAGAAGCGCTGCTTAAAAATTAGTACTCGTCTTCGTTAAAAAAGAAATCCTCTTTGGTGGGGTAATCGGGCCAAATCTCCTCAATATTCTCGTAGGGTTGCCCATCGTCTTCCAACTCCTGCAAATTTTCTACCACTTCCAGGGGCGCACCCGACCGGATCGAAAAGTCGATCAGTTCGTCTTTGGTCGCGGGCCAGGGGGCATCCTCGAGGTACGAGGCTAGTTCTAAAGTCCAATACATGATATTATAATTAATTGCTAATGATTGACTGCGACCGCACCCAATTCAAATAAAGTATTGCGTATTCGCAACGGCATAAAAACAACTTTCTTACCAAAAGTTCGCTATTTAGTGCATTAATTTAGTAATGCGTACGTTGAGGGCGGATACTGCTTTCCGTAGTGGGAAGTAAGTTAATCTTCCGCCAGTTCGTTTTTGAGCGATTGGATAAGCTCTCGTTTGGTGTTCACTTTCCTGATTTGCTGCCGTAGCTTGCCCTCTGCCTGTCGGGCCTCCAGCGGATTCGCCTGATTACCCACGTTTTCGCGGCGGGTAGCTAACTCGTTTTCGTCGCGCACCAGGGAGTTTTCGAGCAGTTCAATCTTGAGAGATACTTGCTGGCGGCGCGAATTGTTATCGTAATTCGAATCTTCGGCGCGCGCAGCCCGGTTCAGAAAACTTTGTTCCGAAGCTTTATCGCAGGCACTGTTAAACTGGGTAGTGAGCTCCAGCGACTTCTCGCGCGAGATGCGCCCTGAGTCTTTCCATGCTTCCCGCAAGCGGCGCACCTCCTGAATGGTATCGCCTTCGGTATCTTCGGCCAACTGCTGTGCCTGGCGAATCAGGTCTTTTTTGGTGCTGATGGCCTCGTTGGGGTTCACCCAGCCCTCGCGCGCGGGGGCGGTGTTCTGCCGAGGAGCAAACTGCCGTGGACTGCGGGAGTCAGACGGGCGGCGCGGTTGCGTGTCGTCGGGGCTGCCGAAGATGCGGTTGGCCAGCGAGCGAAAGTCGGTTTGCAGGCGCTTGTACTTGAACACCGGAATCTTGCCCACCTCCCGCCAATCTTTCTGCAGTTCTTTCACGCGCTGCTGGGCGGCGCGTTTATCGGCTTGTCGCACCAACTTATGCATCTCAAAGTTGATTTCTTTGTAACGACGAATGCGGGCGTTGGTCAGGTCCTTCTTCGACTGGAAAAAATCTTTACGACGCTGGTAGAAGTTATCTAAAATCTGGTTGAACCGGCCCTCTACCTCCTCCTGGTACTCCTCGTCTACCGCCCCGGTCTTGATCCACTTCTCCTTGATTTCCTGCAAGCTGTCGGCTCCTTCTTTCCAGTCGGAGCTGTTTTCGTGCACTTCCGCTTCCTCGATCAGGGCGCGTTTAATCTCTAAGTTCTTAATCCGGTTTTTAGCAATGATCTCCCGCAGCATCTCTTCTACGGCATCCAGTCGTTCAAAGAGGACCGGATAGTCGCCCAGGGCATCGAACCGAGCCAGGTTGTCGCGCAGGTGAATCAGTTTCATGAGGTAGGAGCCCTTGTTTTCCGATTCTTCTACCGATTGTTCAAGGGAGGCGACCTTTTTCTCGGCCATTGCGAACCGGTTCTCAAAGTACTGAATGGTAGATGCTTCGCTCTCTCTGACTTCGCCAATTTCGCGTTCGGGGTGGTCAAGAAAGGGAGCACGGTAGATTTTATCATCCCGGATAAAACCGTAGGAAGTAGCTGGCGTCTCCACTGTATTATTGGTTTTGGTTAAGGTTGTTTATAGTAGTACTAACAACAACCCGCAATGTTGTTATAATTTTGCTCACGCCGGGCTAATAGCCTCCCCCGCAGCAGCGCCATAATAAAGTTATTTTGCTAAATGTCAAGCCCTGGCCCCGGGTTTTTGCGCAATGGGCGGGCCAAAAGTAATAAAAAATCGTTTGTGCACTACATGCGGGTTACAATTAGCAGAGAGTTAGACCTTTTTTGGAAATTATCAAGTGATAAAAAACTTGAGGCATGAGAGGTATAATTAATAGAAACAATTCTATAACAAGTTCGCTAACGCAACAGATAGGGCAAAACTTCCAAAAGCTACTAGACAAGAGGATTGAGGCTTCTGAGTTCTATTGGAACGAAATTCTTAGAATTAAGTCAAGTATTCCAGCATCTGTCAGACTTGCCTATACCTCACTTTCAGAGAAAAGATTGACTAAAGAATATCCGGATGGTTCAAGAAACGGACTCGGGGTGCGGATTGGAGAATTATCATATACGGATTTCCAACACTACATCCCGGTTGAGAATGCTGGAGATCGCTTCGTCACACCAGATACCAAAGTCTTCATTCAGCCATGATGCAAAATAAATGGTCAATTTCGGGTGAAGGAAGGTTTTGCACTCATCAACCGGCAAATTACCACCAATATATGAAGTGTGTAAATCTTACACATTTGAATCTAAATACTTTGCTAGTGCAATAGAGCGGCTTTTGTATGCTTGAGAGCGGGTATACGTTCGGATGTCTCGACTAAAGTTCTTAGCCGTTTGCTTCATTGATTCAATCGTCATCCGTAAATACGATAGGTGAACCCTCGAAATCGTGACTAGGGCTTCGTCGATGGTCATCGGAGGTTATCTAAATATTCCAGCAATTCCAGTTTGATCCCTACCAGCATCCAGGTATATTTGAGGCTATGCACAAAGGCTATCGTTACCGTATTTACCCAAACAAGGAACAACAAGCCTTCTTCCAGGTCAACTTTGATGCGTGCCGACTGGTGTACAATCTGGCATTGGAGACGAAGATACATGCCTACCAGTCTTACAGCAAATCCCTGTCATACTACGACCTGAACCATCAGCTTACTGGTTTAAAGGAGGCGTGTCCCTGGTTGAAGAAGGCAATTGCCAACTCCCTCCAGATTTCAGTAAGAAACCTCGACAAAGCGTTCTTGCATTTTTTTAAGAAAAGCCAATCGTTTCCCCGCTTTAAAAGCAAGGGCGCTAAACAATCCTTCACAATGAACCAGGGGTTTGGGATAGATACGGAACGGGGCCGTATAACCGTTCCTAAGTGCGCACCGATCAAAGCCTATATCAGTCGATCGGTGGTAGGAGCAGTTAGAAGGCGACGGTCACCCGAACCACAACCGGCAGATATTTCATATCCTTCCAGGTAGACGACGGTATACCAGCACCTTCCAAGAGGCCCGTGATGAGTAGTACGGCGACCGGGTTAGATTTAGGTATTAAGAGTCATGTGACGACCTCCGAGGGGCTTGTATTCAATCATATCAACACCGCTAAATCCGACACCATCTACCAACGTATCCAGACTCTTAATCGAAGGCTACGAAAAAAGAAAAAGGGGTCGGGTAAGCGCAAAAAATTATCACTCCGGATTGCCAAGCTCTACGAGCGGCAGCGCAACCGGCGCACCGATGCGATTCACAAGATTACCAGCGAACTGGTCAATAACCACGACACAATTTGCCTGGAAACCTAACGGATCAGCAACATGATGAAGCACCCCAAACTGGCCCGGAGTATTCATGAATCATCCCTATCTACCATTGTCCATCAAATTGAATACAAGGCCGCTTGGCAGGGCGTAAATGTGCTGCGGGTGCCAACGCATTACCCCTCGACCAAAACGTGTTCCGGATGTGGCAAAGTGGCCGACAAAGTACCGTTAGGCCAACGGGTTTACTGTTGCGAATGCGGGGCCAAATTGGATCGGGATTTAAA
The DNA here is from genome assembly GCA_965217305.1 of Cyclobacteriaceae bacterium. Taxonomy (GTDB): domain Bacteria; phylum Bacteroidota; class Bacteroidia; order Cytophagales; family Cyclobacteriaceae; genus Tunicatimonas. The sequence goes on along the minus strand of CBDCHN010000010.1, from coordinate 395,994 downwards.
TGCCGCCATTAACATAAAATGGGAGGCGTTGAGAATAAATTCAGGGGCAGATAGTCCCGGTGAGCCCGTGGAGTTGCCGCCGTTGGGCGGGGCTGTGAAGCGGGAATTAGTGCCGAATGTAGCTACACAACTCAGCGTTTGATTGTATCAATCGGTGAAAAACGCTGTTTAAAGCAACTATGAGGGCATTGAATATCTAGGTAAATTAGTTTTTTCCGCATAAATTCGTGGGATATTACGCACCTTGCCAAAATCGCGGATGCACCGCACCCTATTTCTACCCAACCACTGAATATGTCTGACGAAAAAATCATTTTTTCTATGTCGGGGGTCACCAAAACCTACCCCCCCAAAAAGCAAGTCCTCAAAAATATTTATCTGTCCTTTTTCTACGGAGCCAAAATCGGCGTGCTGGGCCTCAACGGCTCCGGCAAGTCGTCACTGCTGCGCATCATTGCCGGACAAGACACCGACTACCAGGGCGAAGTGGTGTTCTCACCGGGCTACTCGGTGGGCATGCTGGAGCAAGAGCCGGTGCTGGACCCCAACAAAACCGTGCGGCAGGTGGTGGAAGAGGGCGTGGCCGAAACGGTGCGCCTGTTGCAGGAGTTTGAGGAAATTAATCTGAAGTTCTCGGACCCGGCCGTGCTCGACGACCCCGATGCCATGCAGAAGGTGATCGACGAACAGGCCAAGGTGCAGGACAAGCTCGACCACGCCAACGCCTGGGAGCTCGACACCCGCCTGGAGAAAGCGATGGAAGCGCTGCGCACCCCTCCGGCCGAGGCGAAGGTGGCGAACCTGTCGGGCGGAGAAAAGCGCCGCGTGGCCCTGTGCCGTCTGCTGCTGGAAGCCCCCGACGTGCTGCTGCTCGATGAGCCCACCAACCATCTGGACGCCGAGTCGGTGCAGTGGCTCGAGCAGTATCTGCAGCAATACGCAGGCACGGTGATTGCCGTGACCCACGACCGCTACTTTCTGGACAACGTGGCCGGGTGGATCCTAGAGCTCGACCGCGGCGAGGGCATTCCCTGGAAGGGCAATTACTCCTCGTGGCTAGAGCAGAAACAAAACCGACTGGCCAAAGAAGAAAAAACCGAGTCGAAGCGGCAAAAGACCCTGCAGCGGGAGCTAGAGTGGATTCGGATGACGCCCAAGGGACGCACCGCCAAGGCCAAGGCGCGCCTGAGTGCCTACGACAAACTGCTGGGCCAGGAGGGCAAAGAACGCGAAGCAAAACTGGAACTCTACATTCCGCCCGGGCCGCGTTTGGGGTCTAAAGTCATCGAGCTGGAAGGCGTGTCAAAGGCCTACGGTGATAAACTGCTGTTCGAGAACCTCACCTTTTCGCTGCCCCAGGGCGGCATCGTGGGGGTGATCGGTCCCAACGGAGCGGGCAAAACCAGCCTGTTCAAGCTCATCACCCAGCAAGAAGCGCCCGACAGCGGCAGCATCGACGTGGGCGAAACGGTGGAGCTAGCCTACGTGGATCAGGAGCACGACCGCCTAACCCCCGGCAAGTCGGTATGGGAAATTATCTCCGGGGGCAACGAGTGGGTCGATCTAGGCGGCAAGCAGATGAACTCCCGCGCCTACGTGAGCCGGTTTAACTTCAGTGGCACCGACCAGGAGAAAAAGGTGGGCCAACTGTCGGGTGGCGAGCGCAACCGGGTGCACCTGGCCATCACCCTGAAGGAAGGCGCTAACCTGTTGCTGCTCGATGAGCCCACCAACGACCTGGACGTGAACACCCTGCGGGCGTTGGAAGAAGGACTGGAGAACTTCGCCGGTTGCGCGGTAATCATCTCGCACGACCGCTGGTTCCTGGACCGGATCGCTACCCACATGCTGGCCTTCGAAGGCGACTCGCAGGTCTACTGGTTCGAGGGCAACTACAGTGATTATGAAGAAAATAAGAAAGCTCGATTAGGCGACGCCGCTCCGACCCGCGTTCGGTATAAGAAGTTGGTGTAGACTACTGGTTAACCTTCTGCGCCTAATTTACGTGAAGAAAGCAACTAACGATGCAACTATGGAACAGCAACAAATCAGTCATAAACTTACGCTAGCCGAATATAACCAGCTAGAAGAAGAAACCCAGCAACGCTATGAGTATCACGATGGGGAGGTATTCGCGATGGCCGGGGGGGATCCGGTGCATAATGTAATCGGGGGAAATGTTATATTTATTCTTAATCAACTGCTTCGGAAGAAGGATTGTAGAGTCTATACCAGCGACCAAAAGGTATACATCGACTTTTTTAGAAAGTCACTCTACCCCGATGCTTCGGTTACTTGCGGACCGGTGGAACGATCCGATAAAGATACGAAAGCCATTGTCAACCCTATCCTGCTGGTAGAAGTGCTTTCCGATAGTACGGAAGCTTACGACCGCGGTCGTAAGTTCGAGTATTTCAGTAAGCTACCGAGTCTGCGGGAGTACGTACTGCTGAGCCAGCACGAACCAAAGGCGCAGTTACACTATCGCCCCTCGGCCACTGAGCCCTGGCAGATCACTTGGGTCAGTCAACCGGATCAAGTCCTTGCGCTGCAGTCTTTAGAAATAGAAACTACGCTCGACGAACTGTACCTGAAAACGGAGGGGTTGTAATCTGATCATTCGGAACTACTTCCTGGTCGCATAGTAGCAACGCATACAATGTCCGACGTCCGGCGTCCTACGTCAAAATCGTCAACCTAAAATTCAGTAATGCTTGATCCCATTCCCGAAGCACTGTCCGCCATCCAACGGGGTGAAGTGATCATTGTGGTGGATGACGAGCAGCGGGAAAACGAGGGTGACTTCATCTGCGCCGCCGAACACACCACTCCCGAGATTATCAACTTTATGGCTACCCAGGGCCGGGGCCTCATCTGCGCGCCCCTCACCGAGCAGCGGTGCCAGGAGCTGGAGCTGGAGATGATGGTGGGTCGCAACACCTCTTCCCATACCACGCCCTTCACCGTGTCGGTCGACCTGCTCGGGCACGGGTGCACCACCGGCATCTCGGCATCCGACCGGGCCAAAACCGTGCAGGCGCTGGTAGACCCGCGCACCCAGCCTGAAGAACTGGGGCGGCCGGGGCATATCTTTCCGCTCAAGGCGATGGAAGGGGGCGTGCTGCGGCGGTCGGGACACACCGAGGCAGCCGTTGATTTGCCGCGGCTGGCCGGTTTGCAACCCGCCGGGGTGCTGGTGGAGATCATGAACGAAGACGGCAGCATGGCCCGCCTGTCCGACCTGCGCAAGGTAGCTGATCGCTTCAACCTCAAGCTGGTATCAATCGCCGATCTCATTGAGTACCGCCTCACCCACGAAACGCTGATCCGGCGGGAGACGGTGCTGCCCTTTGCCACCCTCTACGGCGACTTCACGCTGTATGCCTACCGGCAGCTGAACACCGATGAGGTGCACCTAGCCCTGGTGAAGGGCACATGGCAGGCTGACGAACCGGTGGTGGTGCGGGTGCACGCCGCTAATTTGCTGGAAGACGTGTTCGGCGCGCGTCCCGATCAACCTAACAGCGCGTTACAACAGGCGTTGCAGGTGCTGGAGCACGAAGCGCGGGGCATTGTGTTGTACATGAATCAGAACAGCATGGGCAGCAACCTGCTGGACCGCTTGGCGCAGTACCAACGCCCAGTGCCGGATGCTGCCCCGCCAGTTTCGCCGCCGATGGACAACCGCGATTACGGGGTGGGGGCGCAAATCCTGCGCGATTTGGGGGCACACAAACTGGTGCTGCTCTCAAACCATCCGGTGAAGCGGGTTGGTTTGCAGGGCTACGGGCTGGAGATCGTGGACTATCGTCCGCTAACTGACTAGTCTGTTCCCCGTTAACTCTTGAGACACTTGGGGGCAGCGTTAGGGAAAAAGGAAATGAACAATTTCCACCAGAAGTTTGACAGCCGTAACGTAAGGTCAATAAAAACTGGCGCATCATTTTTAGCTTTGAAGAGCGTACGGTCTCAGAAGTAGACTATCTGGACTATCACTAAGTAAAAAACAATGTTAGAACGAGGCATGCCACCTACCCACCCGGGGGAAATCTTGAAGTTTGAGTGCATGGAGCCGCTGGGACTTTCTATTCGCGAAGTAGCTCAGGGTTTAGGCGTTTCCCGTCAGACGCTCTCTTGTGTCATCAATGGCCAACACGGAGTATCCCCGGAAATGGCCATCAAATTAGGCAAAGCCTTTGGCACTGGCCCTGAGTTATGGATAAACTTACAAAGCACCTATGACCTGTGGCATGCTAAGCAAACGGCGTCCCCCGAGGAAGTAACGCAGTTCCACCCTAAGCTTTCTGCCTAAACAACATTCCGAAGGGCACTGATATCTTGGCAATTCACAAAAGGCCAAACGGATGGTGACCGCGCCTTATCCTGTTCCTACCGTTTGGCATTCGGCTATCTAGCAGACCAACCCTGAAACACACTTTTTTGCAGTTTTTGGTGTTACTAAAGCACACACAACCTAATCGACATGAAAAAGCACCTGAGTTTGCTGCTACTTATTGTTTTAGGACCACTCACCATTTCTGCTCAGTACTTCCCCTCCCAAGTCTGGCACGAAGGCGAACTCACGCTGCTCGACGGCGAGAAACTCCGAGGCAAGCTTAAGTACAACCTGGAAGCTGACGTGGTGCAATTGAACACCACCAACACCGTGCAGACCTACAGCGCCCGCAAGGTTCTGTTTTTCGAGTTTTATGACCAGGAGTACGGCCGCTACCGACAGTTCTACGCACTGCCCTACGAAGGAACCAGCAACTATAAAGTGCCCCGACTCTTTGAGGTGTTGCACGAAAACACGCTGACGCTGCTGTGCCGCGAAGAAATTGTGCAGGACAACGTGCCGCAGTTCGGCTACTACAACTACTACGGCAACCGCATGGGCACCCGACAGCGCCTAGACTTCAACTACTTTTTCCTGAACCGCGACGGAGAAATCGTTCGTTATTCTCAGAAGAAAGACGATCTTTACGATATTCTCGCCAACCACCAACGAGAGGTTCGTAAGTACATCAAACAGAACCGGCTCAAGCACGACCGGCAGGGTGATTTGGTACGGATCACCGCTTACTACAACACCCTACTCAATTCATGAGTCGACCGCTTATTCTGATTTCTAACGACGATGGCATCACCTCCAAGGGCATTCGCACCCTGGTGGACGCGATGGACGAACTGGGCGAGGTGGTGGTGGTGGCCCCCGACAGTCCGCAATCGGGCATGGGACACGCCATCACCATCGGCCACCCGCTGCGCCTCACGGCAACCGACCTTTTCGACAACGCCCGCTCCTTTAAATGCTCCGGCACTCCGGCCGACTGCGTGAAGCTGGCCAAGTTTCACCTGCTCAAAGACCGTCGGCCCGACCTGGTGGTGAGCGGCATCAACCACGGCAGCAACAGCTCCATCAACGTGCTCTACTCGGGCACCATGTCGGCCGCGGTGGAAGCGGCCATTGAGGGCTTCCCGGCGGTGGGCTTCTCGCTGTGCGACTACGCCGCGGATGCGGACTTCTCGCACACGGTGGCCCCGGTGCAGCAGATTGCCCGGCAGGTGCTGGAGAAGGGGCTGCCCCAGGGCGTGGCACTGAACGTGAACTTTCCGCCGAAGCAGAACGAACCGATGCGGGGCATTCGGGTGTGTCGGCAGGCGCACGCCAAGTGGCAGGAAGAGTTCGACGAGCGCACTGACCCCTACGGACGCAAGTACTACTGGCTGGTGGGCAACTTTGTGAACTACGACGTGGGTGAGGACAACGACGAGTGGGCCATCGCCAACAACTACGCCTCGGTGGTGCCCTGCCAGTACGACCTCACCGACCAGCGCGCCGTGGAGTACCTGAATGGGTGGTCGTTGGATTAATTATTCAATCTGCTGGCTTGTGCCTTCACAAGCCAGCGGGAACGCGCTACGGCGCAATCCGACGCGCATCTGCTCCCAAAAACTATTCACTTTCCAAATTTTTTGTACATTCGGGTCTCAGTGGGTGGCCGGATGAGGAGACGGTTATCTGAACAAACCCGCTGGCTGTTTCTACCGGCCAAAACCGCAGCATGGAGTTACAACAAATTATTGAAAACGCCTGGGAAGATCGCTCACTGCTCGCCGATAAGGACGTGAAGATAGCGGTGAAATCAATTATTGACGAGCTCGACCGGGGCGAGCGGCGGGTGGCCGAGCCCATCGATGGCGCGTGGGTGGTGCACGAATGGATCAAGAAGGCGGTGATTCTTTATTTCCCCATTCAGAAAATGAAGACCATCGAGGTGGGCCCGTTTGAGTACCACGACAAGATGAAGCTCAAGACCGGCTACGATAAACTAGGCGTGCGGGTGGTGCCTCCGGCCGTGGCCCGCTACGGAGCGTATTTGAGTCCGGGGGTGATTATGATGCCCTCGTACGTGAACATCGGGGCCTACGTAGGCGGCGGCACCATGGTCGACACCTGGGCCACGGTGGGCAGTTGCGCCCAAATTGGTGAAAACGTGCACCTGAGCGGCGGAGTAGGGGTGGGGGGCGTGCTGGAGCCGGTGCAGGCCAAGCCGGTCATTGTGGAAGACAATGCTTTTGTTGGCTCCCGCTGCATTTTGGTAGAGGGGGTGCACGTGGAGGCTGAGGCCGTGCTGGGGGCCAACGTATCGCTCACCGCCAGTTCCAAGATCATTGACGTTACGGGCGACGAGCCGGTTGTGCATACCGGGCGGGTGCCCGCGCGCTCGGTAGTGATTCCCGGATCGTATACCAAAACCTTTCCGGCCGGAGACTACCAAGTACCCTGCGCCCTGATCATCGGGCAGCGCAAGGCTAGTACCGACCTAAAAACTTCCTTGAACCAAGCCTTGCGCAACCATGAGGTCACCGTCTGACGAATTAGGCAGTTGAGCAAAACATCAGTACATTTGTGCCGTTTCCAGGTTATCAACCGTCCAGTAAAACCACTATTTGATTATGCGATTAGCAAGATATAGCGCATTGTTCGCTACTTTCATCGTCTTCTTGGGAGGGTGCGACAGCAAGGATTCGCAGCAGGGCGACCAACTGTTCGCCGACGGTGACTACGAGCAAGCCGTGAGCGAGTACACCAGCTACATTGAGTATAATCCGGAAGACATCAAGTCGATCTACAACCGCGGACGCGCCTACGAGGAGCTGGGGCAGTACGACAAGTCGTTGGCGGATTATGAGAAAACGCTGGAGATTGATCCGAAGAACTTCAACGCGCTGATGAGCATCGGCAAGTTTCACTTTCGCAACCAAGACCACGGCGACGCGGCGTTTTACTTCGACAAGGCGATTAAGGTGAAAGAGCGCTCGGCCGATGCGCACTACCTGAGCGGGCGGGCCAACCACAAGTTGGGCGAAACTGCCAAGGCGATGGAAGGTTACAACCAGGCCATCAATCTGAACAGCGAGTACGGTGAGGCTTACTTATACCGTGGGGCGCTCAAGGTATTTATGAAGAGAAAATCCGGCGGCTGCGCCGACATCCGCAAGGCAGCCGATCTGGAAGCCCCCGAAGCCGCCGAGGCCCTGCAGCAGTACTGCAATTAGCCAAGTCTGGTCAAGCCGGAGGCTTACCGTAATAGGGCGCGCCGAGCCAAAGGCTTGCGCGATGCATGTATCAAAAAACACATCACTACAATCGCGCGAACCTCCGGTCCCGCGTGGAACGCTCGTGCGCGCTATCAAGTGAGCCTCTGGCTCACCGAAACCGCCCCGCCACCCGCGTCGACTTCGGTCCCTCAGCATAATCATAAAAGCCCTCGCCCGACTTCACGCCCAGCACTCCGGCTTCCACCATGTTGACCAGCAGCGGGCAGGGGGCGTACTTGTCGGAGCCCAAGCCCTCGTGCAGTACGCGCATGATCGACAGGCACACGTCGAGTCCGATGAAGTCGGCCAGCCGCAGGGGGCCCATCGGGTGGGCCATGCCCAGTTGCATAATCTGGTCGATGGCGATGACTCCGGCCACGCCCTCGTGCAGGGCAATGACGGCCTCGTTGATCATCGGCATCAGGATGCGGTTGGCCACAAAGCCCGGATAGTCGTTTACCACCAGCGGGGTTTTGCCCAGCTGCTCCACGGTGCGCACGATAGCTTCGGTCACGGCCGGGTCGGTGCGGTAGCCGTTGATGATCTCTACGAGCGGCATCACCGGCACCGGGTTCATAAAGTGCATGCCGATCACCTGCTCGGGGCGGGCGGTGGCGGCGGCAATCTTGGTGATCGAGATCGACGAGGTGTTGGTGGCCAGTATTGTTTCAGGCGCGCAGTGGGTGCTCATGGCTTCGAACAACTGCTGCTTCACCGCCAGGTTCTCGGTGGCCGCTTCCACCACCAGGGCCGCGCCGTCTACGGCTTCTTCCAGTTGGGTATGCGTTTGAATGCGGTCGAGGGTGGCGGTTTTCTCAGCTTCGTCGATCAGTTCTTTTTTGATCTGCCGGTCCAGGTTGCGGGCGATGGTGGTGCGGGCGGCTTCCAGCGCTTCGGGACGCAGATCGACTAAGCGGACGTTGAACGAGCGGGCGGCGAAGGCATGAGCGATGCCGTTGCCCATGGTGCCCGCGCCAATGACGGTGATGGTGTTCATCGTATCAATCATTATGGTTTAGAATCTTAGATAGCTGTATAAGGCCGGAGGTCACTAACGAACGCGTTACAAACGCGCCCGAGAGTAGAGTAGAGATTAACGATTTGTTAGTAGCCCGCTAATTTCCTACACCCAACGAATTTACAAGAATTTACGTGGGTTCCGCACCTCAAAACCAATATCTTCCCGCGCACAAAGCTAATACTGGGCGCTAATAGCCGCCGTTGACCGTTTAACCAATGACTAGAGCGCATTTGCAACGCGTCGCAGGCGCGCCAGACTAATACGCATATGGTGCGCGTTTGCAACGCGTTCCAGACCAACTTTTGTTATTATAGGATAGGTCATGATAATGTGGTTTGTAAGACGTATCCCTAAAAAACAGACTACTATGAAACATACGCTTCTTCTGGTCATTCTACTGGCGCTAGCCGCCCCTGGCTACGGCCAGAGAGACAAGGGCGATGCCCAGAGCAGCCCGAAGCTAGGCATCGAGACGGGCTACGACCCCGGCGTGAGGCAGCGCCCCAGTTACCCCTTTCGGGCGTTCCTGAACCGGTTTTCGGTGAACCTGAGCACGGGCTACGGCCGCACCTTCTACCGGCACGACCTCACCGGCTACAACTACGTGCGCAACGCGCAGGGCTCCTACATCACCCCGGACGCATTAGGCGGCAACTTAGTGGGCTATAGCAACTGGTTCAATGCCGTGACCCCGGCCACCGTGGCGCTGGGCGGCGACGAGGAATCCTACAAACTGGTGCCCGCCAACGACGGTGAGATTGCGATGGCCAGCGGCGGTTATAGCATTCCGGTGAACTTAGCCATCTACTTCAACCTGTATCGGCTGCGCCTGGGCGGCGGGGCTATGATTGACTTCCACCGGGCCAACGTGCCCGAGCCTGATAACTTCCTGACCACCTTCCCCGAACCCGACCCGGTGGGCGCGCGGATGTTCCGCTACTACGGGCTGCTGGGCTACAGCGTGTGGGAGTACTACGACAACGCTATTGGCGTGGACGTGCGGGTGGGCAAGATCAACATGGGCCGCAACTTCGCCGAGGCTGACCCCACACTGTTCGTGAACGTGGGTGTTACGCTGGAGAAGGTGTTCTCGGAGTATTTTCGGGTGTATCTGCGGCCCGCCTACGAGTACAAGCGCTACGATTTGAATCTGCCCACCACCACCATCAACCACCGCAACTCGGCTTTTTTCCTCACCCTGGGGGTAAGCATCAACTACCCGGACTTGCCGCGCTCGCCCATCAAGAACGACAAAACCCAGATGCGGCACTACGTTTCAGACAGCCAGGGCAACAAGAAGGAGTTTCGCGGACAGCCCTTCTGGCGCAAGCAAGACCCCAAGATCGGCGAGTTGTATCCGCACCTGCAGAAGACCAAGCGCAAGCGCGCGGAGCAACGGCGCAACTTCTTCAAGAAGAAGCCTTAAGCTGCTTTCTCACGTATATTTCCTAAGTCACCATTCGCACCAACCTCATCATGGAAGAGCTAACCACCCTGAAAGAACACATTGAAGCCGAAAACTATCGGGAAGCGCTGCTGCTCATCGACGAACTGGAAGCCATGAGCAAGGAAGACAAGCTGCAAAAAATTAGAAGTTACTTTACGATCATGCTGGTGCACCTCATCAAACAAGCGGCTGAGCAGCGCACCACCCGTTCGTGGGACTTTTCTATCCGCAACGCGGCCCGAGAGATCAAGTACGTGAACAAGCGCCGAAAATCCGGGGGATACTATGCCACCGCGCAGGAACTGCGGGAGCTGGTGGAAGAAGCTTACGCGGCGGCCATTGACAAAGCTTCGCTCGAGGCTTTTGAGGGTATGTATTCGGAGCAAGAACTAGAAGCCCGGATCGAGGTGGACGTGGTGAAAAAGCAGGCGCTAGCGCTGGTGTTGGAAAGCTAGATCAACGTAGATGCCCTACGGAAAAAGCGTCTCCAGCGGCAAAGTTAGATTCAGGGTCGTGGCCCACGAATGCTTTTCGATCACCGCCTGCTTGTAGTAGTTTCCTTCGGGCTGCGTATACACCTCCAGCTGGCGTTCACCGATATTGACAATCCAGTATTCGGGTACCCCAGCCGCGGCGTATTCAGGAAGTTTGGTGTGCCGGTCGTAACGGTAGGTGCTGTCGGCCACCTCTACCAGCAGCACCACGTCCGGAGGTTGAATGTGCCGTTTGAAGTACCCTTCGGTCCGGTAGCGGGCTACCAGCACGTCGGGTTGAGGCAAGGAGTGCTCGGAGAGTTGCATGGGGTTTTGGACGCTAACTACGTATTGGTCAGTAGGCAGATGTTGGTAGAAGAAACGGGTTAGTTGCGTAACGCAGTACGCGTGAGAGGCTTTGATGGGAGACATATCAATAAGTTCGCCGTTGAGCAGTTCGGTGCGGTGGTTGGGAGGCAAAACGCCGGTTTCCTCCATCAGCACCAGGCTGTTTACGGTGAATTTGTGCTTCGTGGGGGTGTCGATCATAGTCTTTATGTTCCGGATGGTACGGTAGTTATCAATACAGACTGCTATCTTCGTCAGCCCGCTTGATCCCCACCAACCGGCCATTGGTGAATTTGGCCGAAAAATAGAACCATTGGTTGATATACAGGGTGTCGAACGTGCCCATGACTACAAACAAATGTAATTTTCCTGATTATTATCGGTCTCAACCAAGATAGCAGGAATAATTGAGTTAATCAACAGGTGAGGCAGACCAGTGACATTACTTCTGGCTCTCTGCTTTGCTTCGTTTTGCCACCCAGCTTTTTTCAAGGTAAGTTTTTGCGACGCACAACGTAGCTGATCTTGGTAGCCGTTCGTAGTTACATCAAGATCACCGCCAGCGGTAGGAAATCAGCCCTAAAATTGATTGTTTCGCCAGATATCTTACATTGTGGACCATGAAGTGGTTTTTTTGTTAAGTTTGCCGAAGATAGGATGAAGCGTGAAGAGAAACTACTTTTCCTGGTACGATTACGGGATATGTTTTCCTTTAGTGACTTGAATCCTACAGACATTATACACCGGCAAGTTTTAAAAAAGATATGAGCGTAATTACGTTAGACGGACATATAGAAACAACTCCCGATGTCATGGGGGGAAAACCTCGTGTTGCCGGGCATCGCATTACGGTGGAAGACGTAGTTATCTGGCACGAACGGCTTGGCAAAAGCGTTGACGAGATTGTTACCGCCTATGACTTGACGTTAGCTAGAATAAGAAGAATCAAACAATACGAGTGATGACAGAATATGAAGTTTTGTTCGGTGTGCTTTGTGTAGGCACAATGGTAATTCTCACGGTGAGCGGTTTGCTTTTCCGCAAAGAAATGAAAGACCTACCGTAATTGAGTTTTTGTAAAACATCATGACCGACACCGCTCGGCGTGAATACGCCATCCGTGTAAAAAACTTAGGCTACGCGCCCCGAGACAAAAGCTACCAACTCGGCCCCCGTGGATACGGAGCAGCCAAAAGCGCAATCGCAGCGGCGACCGCATCCTTTGGGGCAGTATCCACTGGGGCAGTATCCACTGGGGCAGTATCCACTGGGGGCTCATTCAGAGAAAGCATGTCCAGTCTGTTTCGCCGCCACTCAGAAAGTAACCTAGCCATCAGCCCCCAGCATCCAGTATCCAACATCCATCATCTAGCCACTCAGAAAGGCATCCAGCATGAAGAGCAAAGAGAAACTACTTAACGAAATAAAGCGTCGGGTCCAGCAAATAGCACCCAGTGCGGAAGTGTATCTCTACGGCTCGAGGGCGCGGGGCGAGGAAAGCGTACACTCGGATTGGGACGTACTGATTTTGGTAGAACAAGATACGATAGACTATGCCTTTGAGAAACAAATAACGTATCCGCTGTATGATCTTGAGTTTGAAACCGGCGAGATCATAAGCCCAATGGTTTACAATAAGCAAGAATGGAACACCAGATATAAGAAGACCCCTTTTTATCAGCAGGTAACCCCCGAACTGATTGTACTGTGACTCCAGATGATAGAGAAGCGTACGTGCAATATCGTCTAAGCCGAGCCGAGCAATCGCTTCGGGAGACGGAAGACTTGCTAGCTTTAGGTCATACCATTGCTGCTGTTAATCGACTATATTACGCCTGTTTTTATGCCGTAAATGCATTACTTTACCACCATGCTATCAACGCTACAACCCACGCAGGAATGAGGCGAATGTTAGGCTTGCACTTTATAGAAAGCGGAAAGCTGTCTCGCGCCATGGGACGGTTCTACTCCGACTTGTTCAATCAACGGCATAAAGGCGACTACGATGCTTTTGTGACGTTTGAGGAAAGCATGGTGGAAGAAATGTTGAAAACGGGTAGAGATTTTGTTGAGGAGATTAAAGCACTGATCAACTAGCATGAGCGACACCGCAATCCGTGTAGAATGTCCGGACGTATCGGATTCAATAAATACCCCAATGCGGTAGTTACCAACCCGGATACGATAAGCCGTTTGGTGACCCTTTAACTTTTTAAGACGAGTGATATCAGAAAGCTGCTCAGCTTAATTTACTTCATCGATGACGGAAAGAATAGCCGCCGCCAGTTGTTTGTCTTTGAGACGATAAGATTTTTGAAAGGCTTTGCTAATTTCGAAATTCATAAGCCTGCCTGCTCTCTCAGTTGATTGAGAAACTTCGCCTTTTCAGAAGTGTTGAGCGTACCTGATTCACGGGCAGAAAGCATATCCTTCAGTAAAGCTTCATCTTCTTCTTCGGTTAGTATTTCGGCTAATTCCAGTAGATTCTTTCCCGCCCTACTCAGATCGTCAATAACGATTACGTGTTTCATAACTCAAATATACAAAAAACAATGTAGGGCTTCTCATTAAAAAGGCCGTATCTTAGTCAGTATTAATGAGCGGAAAAACAATCTTGCTACTCCTCACTGCCTTACATTCTCTGCCAATACCATTGCCTGAAATTTCGTGAAAACCAATCTGACGGATCAAAAAAAATTGTTTTGAGCGGATAACTTACATTTTTGCTCAGGCTACTGTTTTTTGAGTAGATTTGCCGCAACCGTAACTGATAGCACACTACGCTACGAATGACCGACACCGCCATCCGTGTAGAAAACCTGGGCAAGCGCTACCAACTGGGAGCAGCCAAAAGCGGCTCCTTCAGAGAAAGCATGTCCAGCCTGTTCCGCCGCCGTATCCGCTCAGAAAGTCATTCAGCCACTAGTATCCAGCCACCAGCATCCAGTCCCCCAGAAAGTCAACCAGACGCCAGCATCCAGTATCCAGCCAACCAGCAAGACTTCTGGGCCCTGCAAGACATCAACTTTGAGATCAAGCGCGGCGAAGCGGTGGGCATTATTGGAAGAAACGGAGCGGGCAAGAGCACGCTGCTCAAGATTTTATCCCGTATTACTGAGCCGACGAAGGGCCGGTTTGAAATCTTCGGACGCGTATCCTCCCTGCTGGAGGTGGGCACCGGCTTCCACCCCAAGCTGACCGGCCGGGAGAACGTGTATCTCAACGCAATCGCAGCGGCGACCGCATCCGTTGGGGCAGTATCCACTGGGGGCACTATCTTAGGCATGAAACGCCGCGAGGTAAAAGCCAAGTTCGACGAGATTATGTACTTTTACAGTAAATTAATCGAAAACAAAGTCCATACGTGATACGCGAAAGATATATCAATCCATTTACTGACTTCGGCTTTAAGCGGCTCTTTGGTACTGAGGCGAATAAGGACTTGTTGATGGACTTCCTGAATGAGTTGTTGGCCGGACGAGAGCAAATTAGTGACTTAACTTATCTCAATAGCGAGCAACTAGGTAAGACCGAAGAAGATCGTAAATCTATCTACGACATCTACTGTGAGAACGAACGAGGCGAGAAGTTTATCGTCGAGTTGCAGAACATGAAACAAATTTATTTCAAAGATCGCAGCTTGTACTATAGCACATTCCCCGTACAAGAGCAAGCGCAAAAAGGCAATTGGGATTATCAGTTGAAGGCGGTGTATACCGTTGGTATTCTTAACTTTAGATTTGAGAGATTCGATTACGACCCTACCAAATTTATACATCGGGTAAAGCTGGTGGAGACCGAAACGAAAGAGATTTTTTATGATAAGCTTACATACATCTACCTGGAGATGCCTAAATTTACTAAGCAGATTAACCAGTTGGAGACACATTTTGACAAATGGTTGTACGTACTAAAAAATCTTCACCGCCTGGAGGATATACCCGAAGTATTACAAGAGCGTATATTTAAGAAGCTGTTTAGTGCTGCTGAGATTGCTAACTATAATCCCGAAGAAATGACTGCTTACGAAGAAAGTTTAAAAACCTTGCGAGACAATTACGCTACGGCTCAATACGTGGAAACCGCGGTGGAAACTGCGGTGGGGGCTGCGGTAGAGGCTGCGGTAGAGGCTGCGGTGGAAGAAAAGGAAAAGGAAACTATTATCAACCTGCTCAAACTCGGAATTCTTACGCACGAGCAGATTGCCGAAAGTGTGAAGGTGCCGGTAGAAAAAGTGGAAGCCATCGCACAACGCTATCAGAACTGAATCGTTCCTAGACAAAGGACAAAGATGACCAACACCGCGATCCGTGTAGAAAACCTGGGCAAACGTTACCAGCTCGGCGCGTCCAAGTCAGGCTCGTTCCGTGAGAGCATGTCCAGCCTGTTCCGCCCCCGTAGCCGCGCTGAAAGTCATCTAGCCTCTAGCCCCCAGCCACCAGCATCTAGCCACCCAGCAAGTCATCCAGCATCCAGCAACCAGTATCCAGCCAACCAGCAAGACTTTTGGGCCCTGCAAGACATCAACTTTGAGATCAAACGCGGCGAAGCCGTGGGCATTATTGGTAGAAACGGGGCGGGCAAGAGCACGCTGCTTAAGATTTTATCCCGCATCACCGAACCCACGCGGGGACGGTTTGAAATCTTCGGCCGGGTATCCTCATTGCTGGAGGTGGGCACCGGCTTTCACCCCGAGCTGACCGGCCGGGAGAACGTCTACCTCAACGGAACGATTTTAGGCATGAAACGCCGCGAGGTAAAAGCCAAGTTCGACGAGATCGTCGCCTTCTCGGGCGTAGAAAAGTTTATCGACACCCCCGTGAAGCACTACAGCAGCGGCATGCAAGTACGCCTGGCCTTCGCCGTCGCCGCCCACCTGGAACCCGAGATTCTGATTATTGACGAAGTGCTGGCGGTCGGTGACGCCGAGTTTCAGAAGAAGTGCTTGGGGAAGATGGAGGATGTGACGGGCGAGGGGCGGACGGTGTTGTTTGTGAGTCATAATATGGGGGCGGTACAGGCTTTGTGTAATAGAGGTATACTGTTAGACAATGGTCAAGTTCGATTTTCTGGTAGCCCTAAAAATTGTATTAATGGCTATTTGTCAGATAATAGGAGAGTATTTGAAAGATTAGAGTTAAGACCTGATAGAGAAGGAAATGGAGAAGTAAGGATTGTAAATATATCTGTCAACCATGAAAAAAAATCATCTAATATTCAATATATACTAACTGGGCAAGAAGTTATTTTTAAAATTGATTACAAGTCAGTAGTAAGGTCTTTGTATGGACTTGATATATCGCTTGGCTTCAGAGACGCAAATGACATACAGTTTTTTGTTTGTAATAGTGGTTCTGCCACTGCCGAGTTTGAAGAACTAGAAGAGCAGGGGAGCGTGTTTTGTAGGATACCGAAGTTTCCACTTTTACCTGGAAAATATAGTGTTACTGTGAATTGTAAAGTAAACAATAAACTTTCTGATAGAATTTATAATGCTATTAGTATTCATGTTGAGGGGGGCGACTTTTTTGGTACTGGTAAATTGCCAAATAACAAAAACGCTGGCGTCCTGGTAGACAATGACTGGTTCAGTAAAATAGAGAAACCAATTTTTTAGCATATGTGGATATTTTGTTGTGGTGCTTTAAGGTCAGGTTCTACTCTTCAGTTTAATTTAGCTGGCGAATTGGTAGAAAGACTAGGCATAGGCAAGCGCATTAAATATTATAAACCTAACGAATTTCCTGAAGCACAGGAATCTGAGAAGGAGTATAAAGGTTTCAAAGTCTTTAAAACACATGTTCTTACGGACAGTATCAAGAAAGAATTTTTAGAAGGAAAAGCAGTTGGCCTTTATTCGTATAGAGACATAAGAGATGTGATAGTTTCGTTGATGCACAAGAATTCAGTTATCTATTCTGAAGACGACATACAACAAATAGCTGACGACTACATGTATCACTATTCCGAGTGGATGAGTGTGAAAAAATATTTGTGTATGACAGAATACGCAAACTTGTATTACCACCTTGAGGATGAAGTTGAGAGAGTAGCATTTTTTTTAGGACAAAAGATCAGCAAATCAGCAAAGATTGATATAGCGAAATTTTTGAATATAGAAAGCCAGAAGGGGCTTCTAGAGAGTAGTAAAAATTTCACAAAACTTGGCAACCATAATTTTGAAAAGAACTACCTGCTACATAGTAATCATATTAACAATGGTAGTGTCGAGCAATGGAAGAGCCAACTTTCTAAAAAGCAGTTAATCGCAACTGAAAAAGTGAGCAGTGACTGGTTGTCTTCAAATAATTACAAAGTCGCATGGCCCTCTCTTGGAATATTTATTTCATATAGCCAACATGCGGATGATTTTATAGCGTGGCAACTCCTCGGAAAAAAAGAACGTGGTTTGGTTGTAGAAGTAGGTGCCTTCGATGGAGTACATTTAAGCAATAGTTATAGTTTAGAGCAGCTGGGCTGGCAGTCCATATGTATAGAGCCTAACCCTATCATTTTTAGCTATTTGCAGAGGCATCGTCCTAACAGCACTAATATTCAAGTGGCCATTACAGGGGATCCTACCGCTCAAAGCGTTAGCTTCTATGCGGAGGAAATTGGCGTACTATCTGGTTGTACATTGGACATAGAAGACGTTAAGAGAAGATACGATGCGCGAGGACTGACTTATAAAGCACCCAAAGAAATTGAGGTGCCAGCCTCTACCTTGAACGGTATTTTAGAAAAACAAAAAGTTAAACCTTGCGAAATTGATATAGTATCTATCGATGTAGAAGGATTTGAAATAGCTGTCCTAGAAGGCTTTGACATTGAAAAGTATGAACCCTCATTGCTCATTATTGAAGCAAATATAGAAAAAGACAAAATAAGTATTCTTTCACATTTTTCTGCTCTAAAAATGTATAGGTTTTTAGGTAATAATCGCCAAAATCTTTTCTTTATTAAGAAAAGTGTCTATGTAGAAGATTTCCTAGATTCTCTTGATTTGACTAACTATGAGACCGCAATTCAACGTCATCCAATCTCTCCGGAGTTGACGATTCAATCGGTTCCGCCTATGTTCAAGAAAAACGATGAGAACCAGTCAAAGCGTAGATCAAATATATTAAGCAGAATCATAGGCCGGATCAGATGAGATTAGCACATATCATTAATCCAGTCAAAGCTTCTCCTTCTTCCACTCTCTTTGAAATACAAAATATTACTTTTAGTAGCATTCGGGTTGCTAAAAATTTTGCTGAAAGTCACAGCAAAGACTTTCATATTGATCTTTTCACTACACAATACGCTGAAGATCATGAAATTATACCAGCGGATTTTGCAAAGCGAAAAGATTTAGAACGATCAATTCTTGACTGTGCTACTTTTACAGTGCCTAGGAAATTACCATTCTTGACTGATATTTTAGCTCAATTGAGTGACCTCTCAAACGCAGACTATTACATATATACTAATATAGACATAGCGCTTATGCCGCATTTTTATCTCGCTATCAGATCATATGTAGAAGAAGGACATTGTTCCTTTATAGTCAACCGACGCACAATCTCCGAAAATAACATAAACACTTTGAACCTTGTGACAATGTATTCTGAGATAGGCAAGAAACACCAAGGATACGACTGCTTTGTTTTCAAACGTGAAATTCTAGATTCACTGATTCTAAAAAAAATTGTAGTTGGTATCCCTAAAGTTGGTTTAGCTTTTTTCGTAAATCTTTTTTGTAGAAGCGCATCATTTAAAGTTTTTGCCAACCAGCATTTAACTTTTCATATTGGTGATGATAAGACGTGGAAGTCAGAAGACTATGCGGACTATTGGAAATATAACAATGAGCAATTCAAACAAATTTTAAGCGAACTACCTAATAAATTGGTTGAGCAGGCTCTAGACTATCACAATGCTGTTCTTGTAACAAATGGATTTCTTATTAATTTTAAACACAATGACGAAAAATTAGTAACAAAAGTGGTCCGTGTAATTTCTGGTTTTTTGGATAAAAAAAAAGGAAGCAGTGAATAAGACATTAGTATTTGTCATAACAACCGGAAGGAGTGGTACTGGATTGCTTGCGCGACAGCTTAGCTATTTACCGAAGGTAACAGTAGAGCACGAAGCAGAACCTTACTTTCAAGATGTGATGAGAGCCGGACTGATCAATAAAAATATTATAGCTAAATTTTGGAGTAATAGTAAGTTGCCAGCTATTCAAAAAACTATTGAGCCTATTTATATTGAAACAAGTCATCTCTTCTGTAAAGGATTCGTCGAACCTCTATTAGAGTTAGGTAGTACGCCTAACCTAATTATCCTTAGTCGATCTGAAAGACAAGTTGCAAGTAGCCTATATCAACTAAGCACTATACCAGGTAGGACGGAGAAGGCTTTGAAATATTACTTGTCACCAGACGATCCTGACATTTTTTTGCCGCTATTGAACTGGAAAGATCTTCATGATTACCAACTATGCTTCTGGTATACTCTTGAAATTAAAATCAGACAAAAGTTTTATAGCGAAATAGTCAAGAATAGGGGGGGCAGCATTAGCAAATTATCGTTTGAGGAGTTAATCAGTGGAAAAGGCGTATATAGAATAGCAAAAGAACTAAATCTGCCCTCTCCAGTCAGAAAGTACCAGATTAAGCAGTTATTAGGAATGGTTCCAAAAGTGAATTCAAAAGAACAGAGTAAGCAAGAAATATCCTTGAGTGATATCAATTTAAATGAATTGGAAGCCGAAATTTACGATAAAACTAATTTCTTTAGTTTGCCATGAAGATACTGGTTGGTATAATGTATTGCATCGAAAACGAATTCAATCAATGTATTGCTGCCATAAAGAATCAAACACACAAAGACTTTGAGTATTTTGTTGTGCAAAAATTGCCAAACAAAGAAGCGCACGATCAGCTTTATCAAACTTTTATGAATAACGCTAGCTACTATGACTACTTCATAAAAGTAGATGCTGATATGGTAATTGCCAGAAATACATTTTTTAAGGAAGTGATAGAATATCTTTATGAGAAACCTGACGTAGACGATCTGGAAATACTAATACATGATTTCTTTACTGATACACTGATTTTTGGATTGCATGTATACTCAAATCGATACGTCTGGAAGAAAAACGACGAGAAGATTTTTGTCGATATAACCCAAAACAATCAGTTCAAATATATCAAAGACACCAATAGGTTAGTTCCTGCGGCCTATCACTGCCCAAATCCATCAGATTTTCAAAGCTTCCACTTTGGCGTCCATAAGGCTATAAAAGTAATGCAAAGAGGGAGAGAAGGAGTAGATAATAAGTTTTTGGCAGGACATTGGAGCAACGTCTCTATCATTAGAGAGCGTTTCTTAAAAAGTAGAAACTTAAAAGTAGGATTTGCTGCATTAGGTGCAGAAATTGCACTAAGAAGATGGTTCGACTTTCGGCAGACTGACTACAATAATCAAAAGTTGATATCCGCTTTTACTCAGGTTAAGGATTTCCAGGTTAAAGATATGGTGTCGTACACTAACAGCTTTTCTCTAAAGTCAATGAGTTTTTTGAGTGGAAATCTTCGTAGAGAAGCCATAAGCCATATACACGGCAATAAGTCGCTGTCGTTAAATAGCTTAAGGGATTTATTATATTTAGTGAGAAATTAGCCTATGGAGTTATGATAACAGAGTTATGCTCTATTAATAAAAGTGAAAGAGACCTCAGAAAGAGCATTTTGATTTTAAAAGACTACTTAGTATCTAACAAAGAAGAACTGTACTCATGTTTCAGTCAAAATATAAGAGGGAAAAGAAATGTACATCTTCATTATAGAATAGATTCTAAGTATGTTCTACTCACTACTTATTTTTGTACGAAACAAAATCCACAGCATCCACAGCTAAAAACACCATCTGACTGTATTAAATACATTTACCCCTGGTACAACAGCGTGAAGAAGCTAGGTCTTACCGGGATAATCTTTTACGATGAGCTGACTGATGAGTTTGTATCCAAATATCAGACTGATTCTATACACTTCGTCAGGTGTACTTTAGGAGAGTTATCTTTAAATGATGAAAGGTTTTTGATATACTATTTATATCTTATTGAAAATTTTCACGAAGCTATATTCATGACTGATGGTAACGATGTGAGTGTAAATATGTCTCCTTTTCAGATGGTTGATTCGGATAAACCAAAACTGTTTGTGGGAAGAGATAACGTTAATAAGATAAGGCAGTCAGCTTGGATGTGTGAGGCTCTAGTAAAATTTAAGAAGTCAACCAGATTAAAGGTTAATAAAAGGTATTTTGACCAACCCGTCTACAATGCTGGAATTATTGGGGGGAACTATCTGTCAGTCGTTTTCACGCTGTTCCACATCGTTGATCTGCTTGTAACATCAAATTCTCAGGAAAACCATAACATGACAGCACTTAACTGCACTATCAATAAATACTGGTTACCAAAGACTAACAATATAGTTTATCGGCTTTTTGCCCGTATATTTAGTAGAAACGTGTATGTTGATCCAGATGCAGATATTATCTCCAAGAGTGACTTTATAGAATCTGGATTTCCCTTAAATAGTGCGTTTAGAATGTTTGAAAGGTCTTCCAAGGCATACTTCACTCATAAATGAGAGTTTTAATAGCCTGTGAGGATTTTAGAGTAGGCGGGGCTCAAGTGTTTGCGCTACGGTTAGCAAACGCTATGGCCGATAAACACGAAGTGGTTCTTTATTCCCATTATGCAGATTATATTAATGAAAAATTAGTGAAGCGCTGGGCACCTAAACTTACTGTTGTAAGTGCGAGTCCCAGACCTGATTGGTTTATCAGAAAAGTTGATCGCCTACTATACAAACTAAAAGTAGATTTCTCATTTCGCGAAAGAATAATAGCCAAACATATTAAAAAAACAGTAAAAAATTATGGTATAAAATTAGTACACAGCCATATGTTCAAGTCGGACTATGTAGTGGCGAAGGCTTTACGGGGTATGAATATGCCTTTGGTAACTACAATGCACGGGAATTATGAGGGATTCTTAAAAAATTATTTGGAAGGCACCAAAGAGGTTTTGCTCAACTATCCTAAAAAGCTCTGTGAAACATTAGCCGAAACAGATGCTATTGCCTATCTGACTGACAAAAATTTAATAGCATTCAAAGTGGATAGTGTTGTTCCCGCCAGCGCTCATCAACACGTTATAAAAAAAAAGATATACAATGGTTTTGTAGGCCAAATAGATAAACCGCATAGCAGAAAGGAGTTAGGAATTGAGAGGAGCAATCTGATTTTTGGAATGGTTGCGCGAGGTATTCCCGAAAAAGGCTGGACTATAGCGATTGAAGCTTTTCAAGCAATTAATAAAGCCGGGGTTCATTTAGTGCTAGTTGGTTGGAGCGACTATGTGGCGAAGCTTTATCGAGCACATGAAGATAACGAACGTATTCACTTCGTCGGCTACTCAGACAACCCCCTCAATTGGATTCAATTATTTGACGTGGGTCTATTGCCTTCAATTTACGGAGAAAGTCTGCCGAACGTAATAGTAGAGTATTTATACTGTTGTAAGCCAGCTATAGTATCAGACATTGGCGAATCAAAGTTCATGATTGAGGTGGACGAACAAAAGGCTGGTTTTGTGCTTCCGGTTGAAGATGGTCAGATTGATTCGCACTTATTAAGCAATTACATGAATCAGTATGTAGAAAATACTCTACTTTTAACCGAACACAGTCAGTTGGCTAAGATCGCTTTTCAAAAATTTACGATGAATAAGTGTGTAGAAAGCTATACTGAACTTTATCGTTCTACCTATGCAAGAAGACACTCCGCTAGTCTCGGTCATTATGCCAGCATATAATTGCGAGAAATTCATCTTTCAAGCAATAGAAAGCGTATTACAGCAAACTTATACAAATTGGGAATTACTAGTAGGGGACGATGGATCGACAGACAATACTCAGTATATTATAGACCAATTCAGTGATGGTAGGATTATAAAATCTCATAACAAGTCAAATCAAGGAAATATTCGCACTAGAAATAGGTTGTTTGCAGAAGCAAAAGGTGAATTTCTGGCAGTGCTAGATGCTGACGACTGGATGACCGAGGAGAAAATAGAACATCAGATAGAGATGTTTACTAACGAGAAAGAGCTTGATGTATGTGTTACGAATTACTGGACTACAAACCTAGACGGAAGCGTTCGGGGCGTACAGGCTGTCGAAAAAGACTTTTACTTAAAAGAAGGCGATTTCGAGTTAGCGCCTAGATTCCATCCAGCCTCTATTATGCTTAAACGGTCCGTATTTGATGAGGTGGGGGGACTTAATTTATACTTTGATCGCTTGTTCGGCGAAGATATTTATTGGATCTATTTGATCATGGAAAGGTTTAAGACGCTTTTTGTATCAAAACCGCTATACTATTATCGTACGAACCCTGCCTCGCTTACCAATGACCTTGACAGCGAAAGAAAACTATCAGTGATCAGTCTGATTGAAGAACTCA
Source organism: Cyclobacteriaceae bacterium (assembly GCA_965217305.1). Taxonomy (GTDB): domain Bacteria; phylum Bacteroidota; class Bacteroidia; order Cytophagales; family Cyclobacteriaceae; genus Tunicatimonas. The sequence continues at coordinate 372,572 of CBDCHN010000010.1, read as the reverse complement.
TAAGACAAAGAAGAGAAACCGGGGGGGATTGGTTGAGCCGCGGTCAACTAGACCGAGCTATCAATTTTGAGAACAACTTACTTAAACAAAAGCAGTGGCTAGGAGAAAAGTACAGAATAAAAGCAGCTAGAAGCGTCGACATGCGGCAGTTTAAATTGGCATTCAAGTATCTAGGCAAAGCATTTACATTGAATCCTTATAGTGTCAAGAATACAAGAACGCTTCTGTATTTAATCAGATACTCCTTAACACAATATCCTTCTTAACATGATTGAGACACTCCAGAAGAAGGCAGCAGTAGCTTACCTACAATCTATAAAGGCACTTTATCCTTCCGGAAAGAAGGTTAGAATAAGGAGTCCGTACGGAAGCGGCCTGTATTTTTGGTTGGATAAATATACTGATAACGGCTTTATTCTGGGTTTCTACGAAAGGGAATTAGCAGAGGTGTTGTATGACAGTATAAAGAAAAATGCTGTCTTTTATGACCTTGGAGCTCACTGGGGTTACTTCTCTATGCTGGCTGCTAAGTTTGTAGGGTCGGGAGGAACGGTGTATACTTTTGAGCCAATGCCCGACAACTACGAGCGTTTGATCCGTAACATTCAGATAAACGAAATGAAGAATGTGGAAGCACTGAATCTGGCGGTATCCAACACCAACGGTGTTTTGCGCTTTAGTAACTGCGGGGATACTTTCGCTAATACTTATGTCAACGACAACGAGGGCAATACCATAGAAGTAAGAGCAATTAGTTTAGATAAATTTGTACAACAAAAGCATATCTTGCCCCCTGATTTTATTAAGATTGACGTAGAAGGTGCCGAAGCGGACGTACTGGAAGGAGCCGAGCAGACCATCAGAAAATATCGTCCGACAATTCACTTATCTACGCATAATATACACCTTAAAGGAGTAGACGAACGCTGCAAAGCGTGGCTAAAGAAAGAAAAGTACGAGGTAAGTATGTTGTCTCTCAAAGATGGAATTGCGGATTACATTTGCAGACCACTCAATGCTTAACCATGAGAAAACATAGAATATATATAGTAAGGCTCGTTTTGAAGAGCCTCGATTTCCTGTTTGGTTTCAAAGACATTGGAGGGCATACATTTTTTGTAAAGGGACTGAACAGGGACTCTGTAGTGATTGATCTAGGAGGACATCAGGGATATTTTTCTTCCCAGATGCTTCATAGATACAAATGCTCCGTACATGTGGTGGAGCCGGTACCCTCACTTTATGAGTCCATACCCAAACATGCTCTTTTGACAAAATATAACTTTGCAGTTACCAGTGAAGTGGGAGAGGCTACTTTTTACGAATCTGAAAATATTCAAGCAGGAAGTATTGTCGGGAGAAGTGTAGACTTTAACGGTCAATCATATAAAGTTCAGACTAAATCAATTTTAGCATTTCTTGATGAACTCGATATCCAGAAGGTAGACCTAGTAAAGATAGATATTGAGGGGGCAGAAATAGAGTTGATAAACAGTCTTGATTTTGATACCGCTCGGCGCATAAAGCAGATGACAGTAGAGTTTCACGATTCTACTCCTAACCCAAATATTCAAAAAGACGAGGTGTCAAGTACTATTGCATATATGCTTTCGCTAGGTTTTTATGGTATAAACATGGGTGATGACAATAGAGATTGGTTTTTTATAAATTCTCAATATGTAAGGCTGTCGGTGTCGTCAAAAATTTATCTTAGGGTAAGAAAGAAGGCGTACAGTATCTTGCGAAACTGTTATGGACAATAAGAGGCTTAGTTCATCTAAGAAGATATATATAGTGTATTTCGGTGCTCTATCAAGGCATCCTGACAAAAAGCACCTCTGGTTTGGAAATGAAATTGTAGAAAAAATTTATTCGGAAAACGCTTTAGAAAAGGTCTATTGTTTAGAGGCACAAGGTCTACAAGTAGACCCTTCAAAAGTGAAACCTTTTATTGGTTCATTCCACGCTAAGTTTGCACACGGTATTGCTGTATTGCTTAACTACATACTACCTAGCTGGTCTAGAAAGGTAACAGAATATTTCTTTGGATTATTTGTGGCACAGAGCATCGATTATACAAAAGCCAATAGTCTATTGTTTTTAAGAGCTACTAATAGGAATTTAAGTGTGCAAGCAAGGAAAAAAGGAAAAAAAGTAGTGGGTATGATATCTATTTTTCCAAGATCTCTGGTAGATAGTTACATAAAACAACAGGAGAAGAAGTGGGATATAGTTGAGCGGTCGGACTATACAAATAGAATTCGCATCAAAGAGTTTGATGAAATATTGTCATCTTGGGATACAATAATTCCTTGGACGAATACACAAGTTGTCAAACAGCAACTTGATGAGATATCTTTTACTAATAAGGTAAGATATACGAGACACGAGTATGGAGTTAATAGGGATATATTTTTCTTTCACGAAATGCCACCGCTGAACAGATTGAAGTTTCTTGCGGTGGTAGATGGAACACTAAAGAAGGGAACTCTTGAACTGTTGAAGACGTGGCAACGGTTTAACGAAATAAGTAATACAGATGCTCAACTTGTCATAGCAGGAAGAGTAGGTGAACATATATCACGAGCTATGGATAAAGTTGGCAGCATGAGAAATGTTCATTTCGCTGGTTACGTAAAAGACGTTCATAACTACATGGCGGAATCGCACGTATTTGTGTGCCCATCTATTATAGATATGGGACCTAGAACAATTAAACAGGCGATGAGTATGGGACGTGTAGTGATTTCTTCCAGTCGTTGTGGACACGCAGGATGTATAGAGCCTCTACAAGAAGGACTAGTTTATGACCCTTCTGATTTGGATACTTTACTCAACTGTTTGATCTGGGTAGAAACTAACTATAAAAAGTTGCCTGACATGGGTAGAGCAGCCAGTAAGAAAGCTAAATCGTTTGATGACAAGAAGTTTGCAGAAGATATATACAACATAGTTACCCAAGAGCTTGAAACGAAGCTTTAAAAAAATTTTAATCATCATTCCAGAACTCAACCGAGGGGGGGCACAGGTTTCGGTTCTGAAGTTGAGTGTCATGCTGTCCAAGAAGCACCAAGTCTATCTCTGTGTATTTCATACTGAGGTAACGGCTACTTATCAGGTTGATGTTTGCTTGATTGACTTAAACACTCCGCCTACCGCCAAACGTGCCAAAAAATTATGGTACGTTCATCGCCGAGTACAAGCTTTGCGAAATATTAAGAAACAGCACAAAATTGACGCGACCATTAGCTTCTTAGAAGGAGCAGATTACCTGAACATTCTTAGTAGAAGACAAGATAAAGTAATCGTCAGCATTCGGGGTTCCAAAACCAGTGACGGACAAATTAGCGGCTGGCTAGGAAAGCTGCGTAAAAGAGTATTGATTCCTCAGTTGTACCGAAAGGCTGATACGGTAGTAACGGTAAGCGAAGGGCTGGCGCAAGAGATGCAATCAGACTATCAGATAGATGTTAATAAGATTGTTACGATTCCCAACTTTTACGATGCCATTCGTATCAGCCAGCAAGCCGAACAATTACTTGCCTCTAACGAGCAAAAGCTGTTTGATAAACCAACCCTTATTCACTCGGGACGGTTTCATCCGCAGAAGGAGCATTTTAAGTTGCTAGATATTTTTCAGCGGGTACGTCAGCAGATGGACTGTCGGTTGCTGTTGTTAGGCGATGGAGAGCTAAAGTCTGATATTAAAGAACGTACTCAGTCACTAGGATTAAGTGTTGGCGAAGTCACCAAACCGGCTGACGTGTGCATGTTGAGATTTCAGTCCAACCCCTTTCGTTTCATTGCACGGGCCAACTTATTCGTGTTTACTTCTTCGTGGGAAGGCTTTCCCAATGCGCTAGCCGAAGCCATGATCTGTGGTACACCCGTGATTAGTACCGATTGCCCTACTGGCCCCCGCGAACTGCTCGCCCCAGGCACCGATGTTACTTACCAAACCACCAAACCAGAAGAAACGCCGTACGGCTGGTTGATGCCGATGCTGAAAGACCAACGGGCGATTGACCAATGGATAGAGACAATCATTCGACTTTTAGCCCAACCTGAGATAACCAAAGCGGCGGCAGCCCAGCAGCGAATGGAGGAGTTTAGCCAGGAAAAGATAGCCCGGCAGTGGTTTGATTTAATTGAGCAATCGTAGTTTTCTTTATCGATAAGTTATTGTAAATTGACCAAGATAACTAGCACTATGCGTGGTGATGTAGCTAGATAAATTTGAAGCAATGGAAACGATGGTTCTTAAAGAAAAAATTGATAGTCTGCCGGATGCTTTGAAAGAGCAGGTGACCGATTATATTGACTTTCTACTGTACCGCTACCGCGGTAACTCGGAGGTGCTTACCGACGGAGAAAAAATTGAATTAGATAAACGTTGGGTGGATTATCAGCAAGATGCACTATTGACTAGTGAATTAGAGGATGTAAAAACGCGATTAGAAAAAAAGCATGGCATATCGAATTAGCGTTACTCAATTAGCCGAAGATGAGTTGGATGAGGCGATAAGCTGGTATGAAGCGGAGAAACCAGGATTAGGCGTTGCATTCCTAAACTACTTTTTCAATCGAGTCGCTTACCTGAAAGATAATCCTTACCTGTACCAAGAAGTCTATAAAACCTATCGACGAGTACTTATGGACAAGTATCCTTACGCTGTTTACTACGGAATTGAAGAACAACAGCAAAAAGTCACCGTACTTGCGGTGTGGCATACGAGCAAGAATCCGGACCGATTGAAGAGCAGGTTATGAAAGCATACTGAAAATATGAAAATTGATATAAAGTATCTGACCGATGAGAAGGGGAAGCGAACGGCCGTGCAGGTTCCTTACGGAGATTGGAAGTACTTGACCCAAGAAAACAAAAAGCTCAAGCAGCTTCTGAAAGTGAAATCCGACTTGCAGGAGGCGTTCCGCGAAGTGGAAGTATATAAGAGAGAAACACTGGCGGAGAGGCGACGCGCTAACCGGGGAATGGCCGAGGGCTCGGTTATTATGGCCGACAACTTCGATGACCCCCTAGAGGACTTTGAAAAGTATACGTAATGGAATACCTGCTCGATGCCCATACCGTTATCTGGCACGCAACCAATGACAAACGTTTGTCTGCTAAAGCTATGTGATTGATTCCGACCATACGTTATGGTTGAGCTACGTGAGTATATGGGAAATTCGGAATTACGAAGCGCTCACGCTGTAGTAACAGAACGAGGCAAGCCGACGGTTTTAATCGTTGAAAATTCAATGGATACTACCGGCGCATTCAACACCATCTTTAGCTACGTCCATTATGCCCAATTATCTTACCAGTTCGTATTCATATTGCCGGAAAAAAGTCGTCTGGTAGATAAAGTCAAACAGGCTGGTTTTCCTGTAGAAACCCTTCCGTTCCGGGAGATCAATAAAAATCCGGTTAACCTTTTCCTGTACCTTCCTGTTCTGTTTATTAATGCACTAAGGCTTAACGGGATGGTGCGTAAACACCGGGCTAGCATTATCCACGTCAACGATTTCTATAATCTGGTCGGAGTAGGAGCTAAAGTATTAGGCGGACAATTTGCCTTATTGACCCACGTGCGCTTTATGCCTAACCGATTTCCTCGTCTGTTGGTAAGTAGCTGGATGAAACTTAATCTAGCGTACAGTGAATACGTTATCTGTGTATCTCAGGTGGTAAAAAATTGCCTGACGGATCACCCTAAACTACTGGTAATTTATGATGGACTGGGGCGGGAAGCGCCGGATGTTATCAACCGAAACGAAACCAAGAACGAAACCACTCATCTGCTCTACCTAGCCCACTATATTCCCGGTAAGGGGCAAAACTTGGCGTTGGAGGCCTTTGGACGGGCATATAAACGAAACCCGAAGTTAAAACTTCGTTTCGTTGGTGGCGATATGGGCTTGCCGAAGAATCAACAGTATCGAGCCCGATTGATAAGTCGAGCGGATGAGTTAGGGATTACCCATGCAGTTACTTTCTATGGCCCGGCCTCCGATGTAAGTGAGACCTTTGCTCAGGCGGATATAGCCTTAAACTTCTCCGAATCAGAGTCTTTCTCAATGACCTGTCTGGAAGCACTAGCGCACGGGGTGCCGTTAATTGCGATGGACTGCGGCGGACCAGCCGAATTGTTCGAGCACGGCGAGTCCGGCTACCTAATCCCTAATCGAGATGTTGAAGCGGGTGCAAAAGCTATTTTACTGTTATCCAATGATAGTGAAATGCGTACTCGCTTTTCTAAAAATAGTGTACGTTACGTTAGACGTAAGTTTTCGAACGAGAACACCTTTAAAAAACTAGCAGATGTCTATGCGAAGACCTTACCTTGCTAAGGTTTCCTAAAGGACAAATCATGCTTAAATTCCTATTCTTAACTGCTGGTTTCTTTATAGCCGCAGTAAGCCTTGCTCAAACTCCTAACGCTGATTTTAATCTGTCCGAAGAAGTATGTAAGGACGAAAGCATTTTTATTCAAAATAGCAGCACAAATGCTATTGCGTACGAATGGGATTTCTGTCAAGGTGATTTGGAAAAACAACCAGTAGCAGTTAAAGTCCTTCAAGATGAAGCAACGCATGTTATGATAAGCATTGTAGAGGAAAATGGCTTATATTATGGATTTACGGTAAGACAAGATAGCAAGAGTATTTACCGCTTTGACTTTAGTAGCGGAATAGTAGGACTGCCAGACGTTGTTGATTTGGGTAATCCAAACGCATTACTAGTAAGCCCCCTTTCAATAGAAGTCATAAAGGAAGATGGACTTTGGTATGGTGTTATAACAGATACCCAAAGTTTATATAGACTGTCATTCGGGGAAAGCATTCAAAATGATCCCTCTATTGAACTCATATCTCAGGGTGGTATTAGCGATCCAATAGCTACTCACTTGCTGAAGAATGACGGTAAAATAATTTTACAAGTAGCGAACTTTAATGAAGGAAGTCTAAGTACATTCAATTTTGGTAGTTCAATTCTCAATACACCTTCATTATCTAAAGTACAGGTATCAAACAAGAGAATAGCTGACGTAGATATGGTTGAAGAAAATGGAGTATGGTATGCCTTAGTGAGTGAATTTGAAACGAGATCCAGTAAGATATTCCGTTTGCGTTATGGAAGTGGTTTAGATATGAGTCCAACTATTAGTATGGTCAACTTCTCCAACATACCAGATGTCCGCAGAGCAGGATTAACACTTCTCAAAGATAACGGGAAAGTGTACGCATTTACAATAGGCAGAACCAGTAATGAACTGTATCGCCTTGATTTCTCCAATGGTATTGAAAACAGTGCTTTAGGGGTAAATCTTGGGAACTTGGGAGTGTTGAATGACTGCTTTGGCTTAGAATTAGTAAAGTACCAGTCAAACATAAGCCTGTTTGCATTAAAAGCATCAGGTGGGTTGTTTAGAGCTGACTTTCCGAATGATTGTAACGCAAACATAGATTATACAGCGACCAGTTTACCTTATAGTACACACTTTGAATTTGAAGGAAATTACTCTATTACTCTCACCGCCTACGACGAATTCGGAAACCGCGATGATACCACCCAATTCATCACCGTCACCGCCGATCAAGCCCCGTTATTAGATTTTCAACCCAGCAGCCAGTGCGCCAGAAGCACCAGTACGCTCAACGCCACCGCTGATCAAACGCTATCATCGACCAACTGGTCTATCACGGATGAAGCTAATACTACTGTCACCCGTACCGGCCAAAGCGCCACCTACGACTTCCTCACCCCCGGCACCTACTCCGTCACCCTCGAAGTAGAATCCGCCAATGGCTGCGGCAACCGTCTCACCAAAGAAATCACCATCTACGAGCCGCCCGTCCCTGGCTTCACGGCGCCGGCGGGGCAGATATGCTCTAACGGTACTGTTAACTTCACTAACACCACCGATGCCAAGGGGGCGGAATCTCTGATCACCTACCGCTGGTTTGTCACTGATCCTGGCAAAAACGAAACCCTGGTGTCGGAAGAGGCCAACCCGGCTATTACCTTTGCGGCGGGGGGCACCCACACCGTGCGGCTCGAGGCGGGCATCCCCGGCTGCACCGAAACCTTCGAGCAAACCATCGAAATACTGCAAGGGCCCACCGTTAGCTTCACGGTGCCCACCGTCTGCCAAAGCAACGCCGTCACCTTCGAGAACCAGACCGTCGGGGCGGGTATTACGGGCTACTTTTGGGAGTTTGGCGACGGGGGTACCTATTCTTCGGTAACGGCCAATAACCCGACCTACACCTTTGACACTCCCGGCACCTACCCGGTTACGCTGCGCGTCACCAACGCCCTGGGGTGCCAGAATGTCTACCGGCAAGACATCACCGTCTACGCCCAGCCCACCGTTAGCTTCGTCTCGGAGGTGGCCTGCGCGGGTTCACCCACCCAGTTCACCGACGCCAGCACGGCGGGCGCCAACGCCAACGTCAGCGCCTGGCAGTGGGACTTTGGCGATGGCATCGGCACCGCCAGTACCCGCAACCCCACCTACGCCTACCGGCAGGCGGGCACCTACGCCGTGAAACTCATCACCACTTCCACGGCGGGCTGCGTGGATTCTACGGTGCAAACCATCACCGTGCAGAGTGCGGTGGACGTAGGCTTCGCGGCGGTACGGCAGTGTCCTACCGAAGCCCGTCCGCTCAACGTACTGCTGTCCGACACCTCGGTGGCGGCCGCCGGGGAGACCGTCGACCGTTGGTTCTGGACGGTCAACGGCGAGAACTTCGTGTCGGATGAGGTAGAATATGCCTTCCCTGCGCCGGGCGACTACCCGGTGTCGCTCACCGTGTTCACCGCCTCGGGCTGCAACGCCACCGTGCAGCGCATCGTGTCGGTGTCCACCTCTCTGGCCGTAGCCTTCACCAGTACGGGTAGCTGCACCGGCGAACCTATAGCGTTTCAGGGAGAAGTAGACGCGCCTGGTTGGGGGAGCCTGAGCTACGCCTGGAAGTTCGTCGGACCGAACGGAGAGGCAACAGGCACTGCCGCTACGGCCAATGCAGAGTTTACCTTCGATGCTCCGGGCACGTACGACGTCACGCTCACGGTGCAGACGGACGGGGGCTGTACCTTCACCACCACTCAGCCGGTCACCATTGCCGCTACGCCGGTGGCCGCCTTCACCACCTCGGCCGACTACGGCGGCACGCCGCTGGAGGTTAGCTTCGTCAACGCCACCACCGACGCCACGGCCTACGCCTGGGACTTCGGCGGCATCGGCACCTCGGAAGCAGCCGAACCGACCTTCACCTTCACCGAGGTGGGTACCTACGCCGTCACGCTCACCGCCACCAACGCCGCCGGGTGCGAGAGTACCACGCAGCAGACCGTGGAGGTGGTGCTCCCCGTGCAGGACCTGCGCCTGGACGACTTCACGGTGGCCGACAGTCCTACGGGCGACGGGCAGCAACTGGTGCTCACCTTGAGCAACCGGGGCACCCGCGTCGCCTCGGGCGTGATGGTGACCGTCGACCTGGACGAAACCCTGACGGTGGAAGAGCGGCGCGCGGAGCCGCTGCTGCCCGGCCAGACGGTGACCTACGTAACCAAGTTTCGCCTGCCGACGCAGCAGCGCAACCAGCAGCGACCGCTGCGCTACCTCTGCGCGCGCATCGCCGCCACCGATGCCGACTTCACCGAGGCGCAGCTCGACAACAACCGCAACTGCCTGAGCCTGAACGAGCAGCTGAACGTGGAGCCACCCTTCCCCAATCCGGCCCGCGAGCAACTGCGCGTGTCGGTGATCCTGCCCGCGGCCGAGGGGGTATCGCTGCGCCTGCTTAACCAAGACGGCCGGGTGATGCGCACCCACCGGCAGGAAGCCACGGTGGTCGGACTGAACACTTTCTTGCTCGACGTGAAGGGCCTGCCGGTGGGAGCCTACGTGTTGCAGATCAGCTACCGGGACGTGCAGCGGCAGTTTCGGGTGGCGGTGGGGCGGTGACAAACTTTCCTCTTGAAGTAGCCACTTCAATGTTTTTTCCGTAAATTTTGTTCTTTAAAAAATAGACTATGGAAGCCGTTGTTTTTACTCCTAAGACCAAAGAAGAGGTGAAACTACTTCAGCAATTGGCCAAACAAATGAGAATCAAAGCCACAGCGATCAGTCAGGAAGATGCGCTACTGCTCAAGGCGATGTTGCAGGGAAGAACCGGCCAGCAGTCTAGTCGGGAAGAGGTGTTTGACGAAGAAGAAAGTGAGATAGTAGATCGTTTAAAAACAAAGCCTTCAAAAGGTGCTGTTACGGCTACCAAGTTTGTGGAAAAGTGGGGTGGATTTCTAACTAATGAGGATACCGATCAGTCGAAGTATGACTATTTGGTTGATAAGCACAAGTAATAAAAGGACGCTCTGCCGCACTATCGTTTATCGCCGACCTGATGGAAGAATAGCCGTGGTGGGTATCGACTAAGTTTTCAACGTTCTCAGATTTTTATACTTCAGTATTGTGCGATCGTGGGTTATCAGAATGAGTTTTTCCAACTGTGCTTGAGCGATCATAATTCTATCAAACGGGTCTTGATGAATGCTGGGAAGGTTTTCTATATGCTGAGCGTGCTTATGCGAAATAGATAGTGACAAGAAGGCTTGATTAGCAATCTCCTGTTCTACATTTCCCTGAAAAGTCAGTTGGCCCTTTGCTCGTTTGATAACTATTTCCCAGGATACTGCAGCACTCACGTATATTGTATTGTTTTCGTCATTAATCGCATCAAAGGCAGGAGACGATAGCTTTTGGTCGTCATCCAGCCACCAAAGAAACGTATGCGTATCTAAAAGGTATCGCTTCATCAATCGTTCTTAGGAAAAATATCGCTTTCATAAAAGTCACGGGCAATTTCCTCGTTCACCTCAGCTGAATCCCAATCATCAGAGAGCCATATTTTACCCCTCATCGTCCCCGCCTGACGTCTCTTTTTCGGAAACGATTTCTCAACAGCTTCCCGATTAGGAAAGGATTCTTCCAAAAATTGATACACCTTGTCGAGTTTAACCTCATCTAACTGCTGAATACGCGTTAGCAACGCGCTACGCTTCTCTACTGTTGTCATAACACGGTTGATTAATTGAATGCTTGTTTCAGACTAAAACGATAAAAATCGATGCTAAGTTATTTTCTGCGCCCGTGCAATCTGCAGCACAAGCTCCACCGGGGGTTGCTAAAGCGAGCAGAACCAAGTGGCCGAAGAATCGTTGTTCTTATTCCTGATCAAGGTCTGTTGCGAGTAAAGCGCCCGCTTGCGAACAACGATTAGCTTGTTTTTCGGTTGATACTATTGCGAACCTACTTTGCGAACCGGATTTGCCACCCTCTTCACTCCTAGTTATGCTAAAAGCTTCGTACGTATTAGCTCTTCTGCTTATCCTAGCCTTGGCACTGGGCGGCCTACCACTTTCTCTGGCTCAGGCGCAGTTGCCGTCTACCAATCCTACCCAACCTAGCGAAGAGAAAGCCGAACCCGAGTGGCCGAAAGATTCCTTGGAGCGGCGCACTCCCCGGGGGACAGTAGACGGTTTTGTGCGGGCGGTGGCCGAAGAAAACTACGCCCGGGCCGCCCGCTACCTGGACCTGAGCGATCTGGCCGAGCCCACTGGGTCGGGAACCGAATTGGCGCAAACCCTGAAGCGGCTCGTAGACCAGCAGGGCAACATCATCTCCCGGGTGCTGATCAGCGACGATAACAAGGGCCGCACCGGCGACGACCTACCGCCCAACCTGGACCGCGTCGGGGTCATCAACACCAACAACGACCCGCTGCCTATCTACCTGGAACGAACCGAAGACTCGACCGGAGCTCCGCTTTGGTTATTCTCTTCCGAAACCCTAGAAGCATTATCCGCCATCACGGATACCAATAGTGTCCTAGCGGTCAATCGGTACCTGCCCGATTTCTTGCTGACCAACCAGTGGGGCGGGGTGCCGATCGGGCACTGGCTGGTGATCGTGCTTTTCGTGGGGCTGGCCTACCTGCTGGCCTGGGGGCTGGTGGCCTTAGGTTTGTTGGTGCTGCGCACCGTTTGGCACCGGGCTCGCCGCGAACGAGCCTCCAGTATTATCCGGGCGTTTGTGCTGCCCACCCGTATTTTTCTGGCGGTCTGGATTTTTGTGTTTCTGCGGCAAAATACGGGCCTCTCGTTGGTGGTGCGGCAGAGCTTTAGCGAGATCACCTTTGCGGTCGGATTAGTTGCTTTTCTGATGCTGCTGTGGCGCCTGATCGATGTGTTTACCCGGTTTGGCGAAGAGTGGCTGGCGCGTCACAGCAACCAGGGCGGGCTGTCGGCGGTCTTGTTTCTGCGGCGGACGATCAAGTTTCTGCTCATTATTTTGGGCAGTATTCTTTTGCTCGATGCGTTGGGCCTGGACGTGACCACCGGACTGGCGGCCCTGGGGATCGGCGGTATTGCCCTGGCCCTGGGAGCGCAGAAAACTATTGAGAACCTGGTGGGGAGCGTGACGCTCATCATTGACCAGCCGCTGCGGGTGGGGGACTTTTGCAAGATAGACGGGCAGGTGGGCACCGTGGAGCAGATCGGGATGCGCTCGACCCGCTTTCGTACGCTGGACCGTACGGTGGTGTTCATTCCCAACGGCCAGCTGGCCTCTCTGAAGATTGAGAACTATGCCTACCGCGAGCGTTTCTGGTTTCACCCTACGCTATCGCTGCGCTACGAAACCACCCCCGACCAGATGCGCTACGTGCTGGTGGAGCTGCGGGCCATGCTCTACGCGCATCCCCGGGTGGACCCCGACCCGGCCCGGGTGCGCTTCACCGGACTGGGATCCGCTTCGCTGCCCGTGGAGATTTTCTCCTACGTGTATGCCAAAGACTTCAACGAGTTTCTGGAAGTGCAGGAAGACCTCACGCTGCGCATCATGGACATCGTCGCCCAGAGCGGCACCGGCTTTGCCTTCCCGTCTCAGACTATCTATATGGCTAAGGACTCGGGAGTATCAGAAGAGAAGACCCGCGCGGCGGAAGAGAAGGTGCAGCAGTGGCGGGAGAAAGACGAGATGCAACTTCCCACCTTTGATGAGGAGCGCATCAACGAACTAAAAGGCACGATTGACTACCCGCCCGACGGCAGCAGTGCGTATCGGGGCAACGGGAAGTTACCCTAATGCTGCCCCATCGTAAACAAAGCATACTGTCGTTTGGCGTCCCGTTCGTTCCACGTGCCAGCGATAAACTGCCAGGAGTTATCTGCTTCTCGTTTAATCCAGGCCACCATACTCACCGGCTGGCGACCGTGGATGTTCAGAGCCGGACAATCCGCTTAGTTAGAATTCAGTCCTGGAGACTTTCTCTTCTTCGTACAGGTAACGGTCCTGTTGATTGAGCGGTCGTTGTCGTGATTCCTCGGCGGTGAGTGCCCCTACCCTTTGCGCCCATTCGTCATACTGAGTGACCATGCGCTTAGCCCGAGCCGGACGCTCATTCATCAGATTAGTTGACTCGGTTCTGTCCTCGCGTAGGTTGTACAACTCCCAGGGTCCACCGCGTTCGGCTACCAGTTTCCAGTCACCGTCGCGCACCGCCCGGCTTCCCCAGAACTCCCAGAACATCGGACGCTGGCGACGTAACGTATCATTGCGCCAGAGGGGTAGTAGACTGATGCCTTCGGGGGGAAGCAAAGAACGATTTTCAAATGCTGCGGGATAAGCGGTACCGGCTGCTTCCAGGAGCGTAGGCATCATGTCTAGGAAAGTGCCCGGCTCCGAAGAAATGGTATTGGGTTTCACCTGGTTGGGCCAGCGGATAATCATCGGCGTGGTGATGCCCCCCTCGTGAATCCACTGTTTGTACTTGCGAAACGGTGTGTTAGACACCTGAGCCCATTCGGTGTCGTAGGCGCGCAGTGAAGAAACGGGACCGGGCGCCACCGTAGGAGTGCGGTTGGCGTCGAAGGGGCATCCCCCGTTGTCCGACATAAACATAACCAGTGTATTGTCGGCCACCCCCAACGTTTCGAGCTGATCAAGCAGTCGGCCTATCTGCTGGTCCAGGCGATCGATCATCCCGGCGTATACTTCCATCAGCGCTTGTTCTTCCTGCTGCTGTTGGGGCGATAGACTTGTCCAGGCGGGCACCAAGGTATCTCGGGGGGCCAGCGACCAACGTTCTTCAATCAGTCCGAGGTGCTGCATCCGCCGGTACCGTACCTGCCGTAGACTGTCCCATCCTTCCCCGTAATACCCTCGGTACTTTTGGCTATTTTCTTCGGGAACCTGTAGCGGAAAATGAGGCGCATTGTAGGCTAAGTACAGAAAAAAGGGAGCGTCGTGCTGCGCCGCCTGGGTCACCTCTTCTATCGCAAAATCGGTAAACTGGTCGGTAGCGTAAAAGTCGCTGGGTACCGTGTACACCGACGTGTCTTCTCTCATGAAGTTGCGGCCCGTAGCATAATCGAGACCGGTATAGAAATTAATAGCTCCGCCCAAAAACCCGAAGTAGTGATCAAATCCCCGTTGGGTGGGAGTTCCCTGCTCTTCCGTCCAGCGGCCCAGATGCCACTTTCCGCTCATGATAGTTTGGTAACCGGCGGTTCGTAGCACCTCGGCCAGGGTCACGTTGTTGTCGCTACGGGTGAGCTCGTCGGTTTGCTGATAGTGCAGTCCTGACAACATCATGGCCCGCGATTGAGTGCACTTGGCCGTATTGTAAAACTGGGTCATACGAAGGCCTTCGGCGGCCAAACGGTCCAGATGAGGCGTCTGAATCTCCGAACCGTAGCACCCTAGATCAGAAAATCCCATGTCATCGCACAGAATCAAGACAATATTAGGACGTCGGTCTACCTGAGTGCCGGAGCAATCACTTAGAATTAGTCCTGCGAAAAGCAACCAGTAGCGAGTAATCATAGGGTGGTGGGGGTTACGGGGTGTTTCACTGAACAGTTTTCAATGCTTCTCCGGCCTTTCTGAAACCGGTCTCCCCACTGTTGAGCACTTTCACTCCAAATTCCTTGACCGGATCGGGATAGGAAAAAGAAAAGACACTCATGGAGAGCTGGGCTAATACCACCACGTCCGCTTGTTCGGCTTGCTGCACCTCACGGATCGTTTTGGCAATCACCTCGTTGTGTTCGGCTATTTTGCCCTCTCCCAACAGCTCAAAAGCTTCCTCTACCGTAGCCCCGGTGAAGTGGACCTGCTTGTTTAACCGGTCGGCGGTTTCCTGCAACAGGCTTTGCGTGCTTTTCACCGTAGGGCCGTGGGTGGCAATCACCAAGATCTTGCCTTCGCTCTGTACGGCTTCTTCCATCATCGCTTCGTCAATCTGCACTACGGGCACGTTTGCTTCCTTCATGGCCTCACTTACCTGCCGGAAGGCCCGGTTCATCGTGGAGCAGGTCAGCAACACGGCGTCTACGTTGTATAACTCGTACAAGTCGCGGGCGTAGCGTTCGGTGACATCAATGTTGATCTGCGGCGGACAGATTTCTCCTTTGTGGTGAGCGGTCATGAAGTTAAGCTGCACGGCCTCGTTGCCGACGTTGATGATCTTGACGCCGGGCAATATTTTTTGTCCGAAGTAGGTAGACCACAGGCTGGTCCAGGATGAGCCGTTCACCACTCCGAGTTTTTTTCCGGACAGCGCCGGGTCGGGTCCTTGGGCAGAATCAAGCGTGGGTACGCCGGTGAGTTTCATATAGTCGCCAAACAGGCGAATGGGGTCAACGGTGAGATTGTCTGAGGTCATGATGATAGGATTATGGATGAATATGAATAGCAATATTATCGGTAGTTCGTTAACGCAAAGTTGCTGATATTGGCCTTTTCCAGCGTCAGGTTCTGTGCCCAGCCTCCCTGACTCATGAGCAACAGACTTATTAGTCCTATAATTTTGTGGTATTTCGCAGCAATTCTCACTTTGCCATCATTCCAGACATTTGCATAGCGTAGCGGCGTAAATGAGCCGAAATCTCCTACTTTAATGTCGTGCGTTACGTCCGTGAGGTTGCCTGTATGCGACTTTGAAGGAGGGGATTCCGGATAGCTCTCTTCGCTATCGCTACAAGAGCTTCCGGAATGACGGCGTATTTTGTGAAATTTTTTTAAAGTGAGGATTGCTGGGTATTTGGTCATCATCAATCTACTTTTTTAAAGTGAAACAATACTGCCCGCGAGTCGGGAGCGTCGAAAGTGAACTTATCGCGAGCGTCGGTAGCCAATTGTTTTTCCTGCTGCGCGATCATGTCAAGTTGGGTCACCTGCCAGGTGCCGTCCGGAAGATTGGCCAGGATACCGGAGTGGGCTTGGTTGGTCCCTAGCACGTACTCCTGCTCGCCCACCAGCACGCGAAAGTCGGGATGTAAATGATGGAAGATGCTACTGCTACCCTCGTGCGTGTAGGTGTAGTACTGCGGATGCATTTGCCAGAACTTGATTTCGTCTATCTTCTGGCACATCCAGTGCAGGTTGTCCGCCGCGGTATGCTCTTCGGCACTAAAATTTCCAGCGAAGTAGTGTCCTAGTTTGTAACCCGATTTGTGCCCGGACGAACCGTAGCCACCTCCCAGAAAAGCTCCCAAGTGGGCTTCTATCACATCCGCTTCGCTCCAACCGTCGCCTTCGCCCTGGTAGGCCAGCTCGTCGTTAACCACCGGTTTGTTACCCCCGCCTATCCAGTAATTCAGCACCGTGTAATCGGCTGACGACGACATCTTTTTGATCTTGTTCTGAATGATGATGTGTTCGTTCCAGTCAATGGTGCTGTTCAAGCGTTCGCTCCAGTTGCCCTGGTTGGAGTGCACGCTCAGCGGGTTGTCGTAGGGCAAAAACTTTTTCATCGTATGCCCAAAGGTTCGGATTTCTTTTGGCTCAAAGTTAGGCTTTCGGATGTCGTACTCATTGGACAGGCACAGCCACACGTGCGGATAGCTGCCGTAGCGGGCCGCGATGTAGCGAAGATAAGGAACAGGATCGCCTCCGTGGGCGGTAGCCAGCAAGGCCGAGCGTGCTGCTTCCGAATCGGGGCCGTTCAAAATCATGTCGGCAATCAAATCTTGCTCATAAGCCGTTTGTACCGCCAGATCTACTCGCTGACTGAACCAGGCCGGATTGGGGCGATGCGAAAAGTTGCCATCGTCGGTCGGCTGGCCCTGGTCGTTGAGAAAAGGTTTTTCGGTAGGGTGGGGGAAGATGTCGCCCGTTACGGCAAAGCGCAACTTTCGAAAATACTGCGCACTCTTACGCACGTCGTCGGCAATGTTGCCCCCGGTAGGCTCGCCTTTCAGGTGTTCGGATAAGAAGCTGTATAAGGTATTGCCTATCACGTAAGCGTGGGAGCCGTCGGAGCGTTGGTACCAGCGCTGCCCGGCACTTTGCTCGTCTACGTGCCAGAATCCCGGGTGGGAAGAAGCCGTCGCGTTGACGGTATAACCTTGATGTTGATCCTTGAGTTTTGCGTCATTGGAAGCGGTTTCTTCCAACGTCCAGGTGCCGGATTGGGTAGGGCAAAACCTGACTTTGAACACGTTGCCCGCCATGCCGCCTTTCCCGTCGCCGTCGTAGAAGCCGTGCACGGTGTAGGTAGGCGAGCCACTTTCGTGCCGCCAGGTGGTGGTGAAATCTACTTCCGCCGCGGGAGCATCCGATGCTTTATAAGTTTCTCCTTGAAAAACGAGTTCGTGCACTGCGTATACTGACGTCTCCGCTGTTTGTCCGTAAGTTAGGTTGTTGCCAGCCAGTATGATCCAAAATAAGACGTTTAGCAATAGGGTGGTGGTGTGTTGATTCATTTTTATAGGTTTTATGTAGTGTCATATTTATTCTAGCGCCCAATCCGGCTTAGGGAACTCTCGCATACGACTGTATCTTGGATAAGTATCAAAAATCTCTTCATCCGGGCCTACTACCCGAGGGTCTTCGGTAAGGGTAAGTTCTTGCACCATCCGCTCCTCCATCTGCGCTTTGATGCCCACAAACTCAGGATCATTGGCCAGGTTGCTAAGACAGGCAGGGTCTTTTACCACGTCAAACAGTTCGTATTCAGGGCGTTTGCCGACGGCCAGTTCAAAATACTTATCGTACTCCTCATCGTTGCGATGTTCTACGATAAAGGACTTGGTAGGAGCACCATCTATATCAGTAAAAGCCCAATCGGAATGGTGTACGCCTGCTTCGTCCACCCCGTACATAGGATACACCGCGCCACTAGAGTCAGGGATCAGGCGCTGCGGGGCACCGGCGGGCCAGCGCTCGGGTTTCATGTTCCAGATGTAGAGAAAGTTGCCCTGACGCATCACCCGTTGCGGATACCCGGCGTTGGCGTAGCGGGAAGCGGAATGCCGTTCTCTACCGGCCAACACGTATTTTTTGGAGGAATCTACGACCACTTCCTGGTCTGAGGTAAGGATGGGCACGATACTCTTTCCGGACATCGGCAGCATCCCTTCCCCTAGGGTTTCGACCACCGAAGTGCTGGCCGCCGAGGTTTCAGCCGCTGGGGTACCGGCCGCCGAGGTCCCGGTCAGTTCTAGGATGGTAGGAGCGAAGTCTACAAAGCTAATAGGGTCTTCTACTATCCTGCCGCCGGGGAAACCTTTGGGATAGCTGATGGCTAAGGGAACGTGTACGCCGTACTCGTAGGCATTGGCTTTGGCCCGTGGAAAAGCCATGCCGTTGTCGGAGGTGACGATGATGATGGTGTTGTCCAGTTCGCCGATTGCTTCTAAGTGTTCAATCATCCGCATGAGGTGCAGGTCGAACCACTCAATCTCCACGGCGTAGTCCAGCAGGTCGCCCCGCACCACCGGGTGGTCGGGCAGAAACTCTGGAACCTCTACCGAGTCCAACGTTTTGCCATGCCGTTTCCAGGAGTCTTGTTCAAAGTCGCGGTGCGGTTCGGAGGCGCCGTACCAAAAGAAGAAAGGCTCGTCGGCTTCCCGTTCTTCCAAAAACTGCTTAAAGTTAGCTGCGTAGTTAAGATTACGAATACCCTCCGCAAAGCGCTCATCTTCGGGGCTTCCTTCCTCGTACTGAATATCGTTGTAGGCTTTACCCGCTGCATCTTCGGCGCGCAAAGGGTCTTCGCCGTACTCGAAGGGGCCTACTCCCTTGCCGGTTCGGCCGGTATGATAGCCGTTTTCGGCTAGTCTATCTACAAAAGGAACGTACTTAGCGAGCCAACCGGCGGCATGTTGCCCGGCCTGTTCGTTTTGCCAATGATACCGTCCGGTCACCAGGGAACTGCGGGAGGGAGCGCAACCCGGCGATCCGGCGTAGCAGTTGGTGAAATAGATTCCACTGCTTGCTACCCGATCAAAGGCTGGGGTTTGCACCCAGCTTCTTCCGGCAAAGCTGGTATGAGCAAATGATTGGTCATCGCTAATGGCCAGCAGGATGTTAGGCCGCTGGCTGGGCGTGGCCGTCTCCGTTCCTACGGATTGGCAGCTACTGCCCAGGATCAGCAGTGAACAAAAAAAGCTGATTAATAATGCAGTCATTTTTACTTTACCGTCATTCCGGAATTTTCCGCAGTGCACCGGCGCCCGGTGTAACGAAGGAAAATATCCGGAATCCCCTAGTTTAATGCCGTGCATTGCGTCCGTAAAGTTGCCTGTATGCGACTTTAAAGTTGGGGATTCCGGATAGTCCCATCCGCTCTCGCTACTGGGACTTCCGGGGTGCCGGCCACCGGAATGACGGCACGTTTTACATATTTTATTTTTAAAGTGAGAATCACTGATTGATACTATTGGCTTGAACATAAACTGCTTGTTGGGTGGTGGTTGTTTACCACTGATCAGTTCGGAAAGGAGCAGCGGGTAGTGCTTGCTCATTATACAGGTTAGCCTGCACCGGATTGTCAGCCCATCCGTACCGGACTGCTACCGGATGCGGCACCGCATCGCTCCAGACCAGCACGGTATGCTCTTTGATGATAGCCTGGGCCTGCACAAACTGCCGGTCTTCGCCTGCAATAGCAAATTCAGGGAGGGTTGTACTCTCTGCTTTGAGTCCTGCGCCCGTATGTTTAAAATAAATCCTGATGGTGTCTCCCTCCACTTTCATGGTATCATACACTGGCCCTGAATACACGATATCCTCTCCGTAGGCAACTTTCCGGGCGGCCAAGGCTAATCGCTGACCAACATCCTGCTTGTTGAGCGGATGGATGCTATAGGTATCCCCTATGTCTACGGTGATGGCCATGCCCGTGTGGGGCACGGAGAGGGTACGGAGTTGTGCCTCCCGCAGGGCCGCCCACTCACTTTCCGCAGGTTGCACCGCAGGCGGACCAAAACCAGGCAGTTGCACAAATAAAAACGGAAAATCGTAATCCCACTGCTGCCTCCAATCCTCTATCATCAAAGGAAAAAGGGTACGGTACGCTTCGGCCTGGGATACGTTGGATTCCCCCTGATACCAAATAGCGCCCCTGATCGGGTAAGAAGACAGAGGATGAATCATGGCGTTGTAGAGCAGGGTAGGTTTACTATTAGGTCCAACTTTTTTAGGACGCGCGGGCAGGTTGCGCGTACTGCTTTTTAGCTTCCACTGTCCGTGCAAAGGTTGCCGATAACCGGCCGCCGATAGGTATACTTCTTCCGGCTTACCGTAAAGTCCGCCTTTGCCTCCGTAGTTTTCCACCCGTACGGTCAACGTATTGCTGCCTGCTTTCAAGTATTTGGCGGGCACCGGGTAAGACCGGGGCTCCCACCGCCTATCTTCCTCCCGGATTTCTCCTACCTTCTGTCCGTTCACATACGTCATGTCGGCGTGGTAGATAGGCCCCAGATGCAAGGTGATGGGTTTTTCAGCTACTTCCTGAGTCAGTACAAATTCTTTTCTTAGCCAAACCACCCCATCCAGTCCTTCGAACCCAACGTGCTCCCAGTAACTGGGTACGGTTACGTTTTGCCAGGTAGCGGTATCTACGTCAGGCTGTGCCCATCGTGCCTGGCCATCCTGCATACCCTGATCGTACTGAGCAAGATTGGCTTTCCACGCTTCGTACTGTTTTTCTGCTGCTTGGCTCAGTTTCTCTAGTTCAAAAGAGGGTAAGGTGGCTAATTCTTGTTGGTAGGCTTCCAGTGAGCCGATGGCGGAAGCACTCATCCAGGTTTCTATCTTGGTACCTCCCCACGAGCTTTGAATCAATCCGATGGGTACGTCAAGATGCCGGTGCAGGTGGCGGCCAAAAAAATAAGCTACTGCCGAAAAAGTATTGATGGTGGCGGGATTGCACAGCTGCCAGGCACCGCTATCCAGTTGATCCACCAGGGTAGTGCTCATGTGCCGGGGCACCTGAAACAAGCGTATGGTAGGATACGTGGCAGTTGCTATCGTTTGCTCAGGGTTGGCAGCATCTTTTACCATCCAATCCATATTAGACTGCCCGGAACACAGCCACACGTCGCCTACCAACACATCGCGCAGCACCAGCTTATTTTTTCCCTGCACAGTAAGTTCATAAGGGCCTCCGGCGGCTACCGGAGTGAGTGCTACCTGCCAATAGCCGGTGGAGTCGGTCTGGGTGGCTGCTCGCTGACCGGCAAAATGCAGGGCAACTTTTTCACCCGGATCAGCCTGGCCCCACAGTTTGATGGCTTGGTCTCGCTGCAACACCATATGGTCGGCTACCAGCGGAGGAAGGGTGACATCAGCAAGCGCCACCACAGGCAAAAACAAGACAGCCAACAGCATGATACCATATGATCTATTAAAAGCATATTTCTTCTGCCAGCACTTGGTAAGCAAGCCTTGGAAGCAGCTTTTAATCAAATCCTGCTCTTGAGAAGATGTATGGCTATCATCTATCATTGGCAAGCACTTTCTCTTTCTTGGCCATCATCTCCCGAGCCGCTTTCGCAATATCGTCGGGTTGCATGTGGTAGTGCGCGAAGAGTTCTTCAATCCCGCCGCTCTCGATAAAGGCATCCTGTACGCCGATTTTCCTGACCGGCACGGGGTTTTCTTCGGCCAGCACTTCCAGCACCGCATCCCCGAAGCCTCCTAAGATGCTGGCGTTTTCGGCGGTCACCGCGCAGCCGGTCTTTTGCGTAGACTGCACGATCAGCGCCCGGTCGATGGGTTTGATAGAAGCCAGGTGCACCACTTCGGCCTCAATGCCGTCTTTGGCTAATAGCTCGGCGGCGTCCATACACTTGGTCGTCATCACCCCGGTGCCAAACAGGGTTACGTCGGAGCCTTCGTGCATGACTTCGCCCTTGCCCCACTCGAAGCGGTGATTGTCATCGAAGAATTCCGGCACGGTGTAGCGGGTAATGCGAAAGTAGACCGGGCCGGGTGTTTCCATCGCTGTCTTCATAATCTGCCGTAGGTCTTCGTTGCTACCGGCGTCAGCTACCTTCATATTGGGCATGGTTCGCATGATGGCCAGGTCTTCAATGGAGTTGTGCGAGCCCCCGGCCCGGCTGGTGGGAATGCCGACGTAGGAGCCGGGTATCTTCACGTTGAGCTTGGGAAAGCAGATAGAGATCGCAATCTGGTCCAGCGCCCGTCGGGAGGCAAACACCGCAAAGGTAGAAGGAAAGGGAGTGAATCCTTCAAAGGCCAGTCCGGCGGCAATCCCGAACAGGTTCTGCTCGGCGATGCCTACTTGGATAAAGCGGTCGGGATACCGCTGCTTGAAGTACAGGGCCTTGGTGGAGGTATGCAAATCCGCATCCAGGTAGAGCATTTTGTCGTACTCCTGTCCTAATTCTAAGAGTACTTGCCCGTAGGCGTCACGCATTTCTACTTGATTATCTTTATTCAGCGCCATAAAAGGTTTGTTTTTCGGTTGATTGTTTTAGTTTACTGTATCCTGACTCGGGTCTTCCGTAGGTAAGGGCTACTTCGCGCAGCATGGCATCGGCCGTCTGGGGATCGGGAGCGTGGGTATGCCATTTGTAGTTAAACTCCGCCTGCTCAATGCCTTTGCCCTTCACCGTATGGGCGATGATCATGTTCGGCTTTCCGTTGGCTTTTATCCAGCGGGCCGTATGCACTGCGCGGGCAATGTCTTCCAGGTCGTGCCCGTCTATTTCCTGCACGTTCCATCCGAACGCCCGCCACTTATCAGCCAGGGGCTCGATATTCATCAGCTCCCAGGTAAATCCTTTGGCCATCGCCTTATTGTAATCCACGATAGCAATTAGGTTGTCCAGGTGGTAGTGGGCGGCGGCCATGGCGGCTTCCCAGACGTTGCCCTCGTTGCATTCTCCGTCGCCCAGGATGCAGAACACGCGCGAGCGAGGGTTTTCTTTTTGGCGTAAGCCCATCGCCATGCCCACCGACACGGAAAGTCCCATGCCGAGGGGCCCGCCGGAAGCTTCGATGCCCGGGGAGCTGTCGATGTGGGTATGGCCTTCCAATCCGCCCAGTTCGCAGTAGCGGTACACGTCTTCTTCAGGCATGTAGCCGCGGATGGCCAGGGCCGCGTAGAGTGCCGGAGAACCGTGGGCTTTGGAGAGAATGAGCCGGTCGCGGGTTTCCATCAGCGGGTCTTCGGGGTCTAGCTTCATTTCCCGACCGTAGAGGACGGCGAGTAGTTCGGCCATCGAAAAGGAGCCGCCGATATGCCCCCACTGGCTGTAGGTAATCATCTCTACCGACAATCTTCTGATCTGGTAGGCGAACTCTTCTAAGTGTTCTTGATCTTCGTGGGTAAATTTCATTGCTTGCTGGTTTGGGTGGTCGGAGAGGCTTGTACGTATAACACCCAGTCGGTGGTGTCGGGCAGGCTAAAGGTGCTAAGCCCTCCTTGGGATGCTCCGTGGGGTTGATATTCTCCGGTTCGGGGATTGTATAAATGGGTTTGATAATTTCCTTTAGGGATGTTGGCCTCAAATTGCCCCCCGGTAGCGGCGTAAAACAGGTATTGCTGACCGGGTTCGGCTAGGGCGTATACCCGCTTACCGCTTTTTATCAGCTTGTTGTCGCTGTGCATTTTCCAGTAGGCGATGTCCTGTTGAGTAAAAAAGTTAATGAGGTGCTTAACGTCTTCGTACTCCGGCGGATCGCTGTGCCAGTTGGCCGAAAAGTAGGGGTGGCCATCGGCGTACTGATTTTTATCACCGGTGGAGCCATATCCTCCGGCCAGGGCAATGCCCCAGGATACCTGCCGGTGCTTTTCGCGGGTGAAGGGAGGCCACGTTTCTTTGTCCGGACTGGTGGCGGCGCTTTTGTCGCGGGGTTCGCCAATGTAACCGTACTCATCGTTGACCACCGGCATGTTGTGGCCCAGGTTGTAGGTGATGCTTAGGTTGCCCCATACGTCGGCGTGCGGGGTGTTGGGTTGATTTTCAGGATCGGTATTGTCCCATTCGTCCGTGACGGTGCCTTGTCCGTTGCGCACTCCGTACTGCACGATGGCGTGGACAGGCCAATCGTAGTTGAAGAACTGGAAGTCTACGCGGGTTTGCTGGTGAATAGACAGGGCGCGCAGATACGCTCCGTTTTGCATCCAGGGGTCTTCCTTCCGCACTAATTGTCCCAGTTGGTTCCAGTAAGGTTTATCCTTGCCATGATCCTTATGAATGTAGTTCCATTCGTTCACCAGGCACCAGATCACGTTGGGGTAAGCAGCGTAGCGGGCCAACACGTAGCGTAGGTAGCGCTCATCTTGCGTTGCGGTGCCGTACACATCAGCCCCGTAGCCAAACGGCATTAGGTCTACGATCATCCCGCGTTGGTAGGCATACTCCACGATGCTGTCCAGGGCTGGCCAGTAAGCCGTATTGAGTTGATCGTAGTGAATAGTGCTGTCGTCAGTGACCACAAACGGATGCTGGCGGGGATAGGGAGTCTTTTCGCTTTTGGTCGAGTTAGCGAACACCCGAATCTTGTTGATACCGTACACCATCGCACTGTCGATGGCCGTTTTCCAGCGGTCGCCCTGTAGTGCGTTGAGCACCATGTTGTAGTAGGTGGTGCCCCACATGTAGTAGCGCGTGCCGTCGTCGTACACGAAGTGATACGGGTGCTCGGCATCGCGGCGTACGAAGCCGTGCTGCTGCGCCGTGGCCGGAGTTACCTGAAGGGTTCCCTGTTGCTGGAGTCCTGGGTCGGATGGGTTGCTGGTAATTCGGTATGTCCAGGGCCCTTCCTGCGTAGGAGTGAAGCGGACTTTGTACTGCTTGTCTTCGTTCCAGTAGCCAGTGGTGCTGATCTTGCTTCCTTCGGGACCTTCAAAGGTGGCGGTGATTTGTACGTCGGCGTAAGGGTTGTCGTATGCTTGATTGGCTTGGAGGGTCAGTTCGTGCACGGCCCATTGATGAATGGGCTTATCGCTTGGCTTGGCAGCGAGGGGATTAATCCCCTCGCTGCCAAGCCAGAAACAAGAAAAAAGGAGTAATTGGATTGCTTTCATAGGTATCTTTTTTATTGATTGGCTTTCACCGAAGCCTGGTTTTTATCATTCCGGTAGACCGTAATTTTTTGGTATATGGGCCCCGGCATTCCGTACCACACATTATCTTTTCGCATACCGTCCTTACTCAGAAAAATATACCTTAGATTAGCGTGAGGCGTGCGAGGACCGAAGGCTACCGGACCGAAGATTTTCTCTCCGTTGAGGTAGCAACTTAGGCTGTCGGCATCCCAAGTGGCTCTCCAGGTGTAGGTTTGGTCTTCCGACCAGTCTTTGCGCGCGCCGAACGGAGCCTTTTCTTCTCGTTTATCATCGGCTTTCCACAGCATTTTGATACCCCGGCCGTTTTCGTTGTCGTAGGTACCCACCCGGAAGTTAAAGTAAGGAAGTGCCAGGTCTTTCTTTTGATATTCACCCTCACGGTACTCATCCGCCCAGTTGCCCCCTTCGGGATTGGCATACAGGCTAAAGAAATGCTGCTTTTTTCCGGTCCGTTGGGTAAGCGGATTAAAGTTGGTCATCTCCAGTTCGATGGCTCCCGCTTCATCGGCACTGAACCCATCGTTTAAGACAATGACCATCTGGCTTAATGAGTCGAGGCTCTGCCAGCCTTGGTCGGTAAATTTTCCGCCCTTGGCAATAATAGCTTCGGCGTACGGACTGGGCGTTTCATCAGTGAGTAGAATCTCTTCTTTGACCTCAAAATGCTGGGCTTTGACGGGAGATATAGTTGCCCCGATTAGGATTAGGAAGCATAGAGGGCGACGCATAGTAGTCTTATTTAAAACATGAAAAGACAACACTAATTATATACAATGATGTCAGCCAAATGTATACAGTAATTTCTTAAAAGAAAAGGCAGATTGGTATTTATTTGTATTCTATTATCTATCTACAAGAATTACTTCAGAGTTAGTCATAGCGTGCAACTAATTGTAGGCTATTTCAAAATAAAAGTTATGTAAATTCAAAGTGCTAGCGTAATTTAGCGTAAAAACTACGTCAATGGCGATCATTCCCCGGCAAATTACCGCTGCTATCACTTCACTGCTGCCTAAGTATCCTATTCTGGCGATTACTGGCCCGCGACAGTCCGGAAAAACCACCCTACTCAAAGAAGCATTTCCCACTTATCGGTACGTCTCGCTGGAGAATCCTGACAACCGCGCTTATGCTACGGATGATCCGGTAGGATTCCTTAAAACCTACGATGGTCAAGTAATTTTCGACGAGGTACAGCGTACCCCTGCGCTTTTTTCCTACTTGCAAACCACCGTGGACGACAGTGGTCAGATGGGACAGTTTATTTTATCCGGTTCGCAAAATTTCCATCTCATAGAACGGATTACCCAAAGTTTAGCCGGTCGGGTAGCCCTTTTCAAGTTACTCCCCTTCGATACATCTGAGCTGAAACCGGAAGGGCTGCTCAAAGACTGGAAATCGATGATGGTGCAAGGCTTTTACCCGGCGGTTTATGACCGTGGTTTAGATCCGTCTATCTTCTATGCCAATTACCTGCAAACCTATATTGACCGGGATGTAGCCACGCTCACCAATGTGCAGGACATGCGGCGGTTTCGTAACTTTATTGGCCTTTGTGCTACCCGCAACGCCCAACTGCTTAATCTCAGCAACCTGGCTAACGAATGTGGTATTTCCCAACCTACGGCCAAATCGTGGTTGTCTATTCTGGAAAGCAGCTATATCATTTTTCTGCTACAGCCCTACTACGAAAACTTCAGTAAACGCATTGTAAAAACACCCAAGCTTTATTTTTACGATGTGGGGCTGGTAGCTTTCTTACTAGGTTTGCACTCCTCGGATGGGCTAAACGACCAGACCTTAATAGGCAGCTTATTCGAGAACTTAGTGGTAGCCGACCTTATCAAAAAGAATCACCATAGTTACCAGTTGCAAGACTACTGGTTTTGGCGAGACGCTAACGGCCACGAGGTAGACCTGCTCACCAACCGAGCAGGCGGTTTTGATATCTTTGAGATCAAAGCTACCCAGACCATTTTGCCAAAGTTGTTCCAAGGCATGGACTACTTTGCCAGCATCACCGCAGGCAAGACCAAAACCAAAACGCTTATTTACGGGGGAGAAGAAAACCAGGATCGGACGAAGTACGCCGTAAGAACGTGGGATGCGCTATAGCGAAAGGTTTAGGTATACAATTCAAGATTTACCTCCTGACTGGATATTATTGATCCAGGAAGTCCAGTGGACTCGGCACTTTCATCAGGTGGGGGGTGGTCACGTGGGTATAGATCATGGTGGTGCGGATAGAATTGTGACCGAGCAGTTGCTGAATGACCCGTACATCGGTTCCCGCCTCTAATAAGTGGGTGGCGTAAGCGTGGCGCAGACTGTGCAGGGTTACCTTTTTACGGATACCCGCTTTTTGACAGGCTGCATTAAAGACTTTGCGCAAGCTTTGCGGCGAACAGAAACAGCGCGATGGCACTGATAAGCTGCTTGTGTGATGAGTAGGTGTAGTGTTTGGCTTCTACGATGCGCAGGACGTAATTGAGCAAGGATGGAGTATCAAGCTCCTGGATGAACGTCTTACCAACAAAATTCTGGAAAACGGTGAGCAGCCCGACGTAGGTTTTGATGGTGGCGGGACTACACCGTTTGATAGTCGTCAATCGTTGAAAAGAGGTGGAGGTTTGCATAACATACAAGAAAGCTAGTTATACAAAACTGCTCAAAAAGGTTTGGATATACAACTTAGGTTAGATTGTTTGTCTGTAAAAAATTATATAGGTTTGTTTATCCAGACGTTCGCGGCAATGCTGCGCTGCGCTACGCATCGCCGCGAACGTGCGGGCGGCTACCGCCGTCAGTCCTCAGCTTTAGCTTCGCTTCCGTTCCACGGCGGCACTTCGCACAGCCGAGAACTGACGGCTACACGTCATGCTTTGTCCAGATACTTCGTATCTTCCCAAAGCACGACGCGTAGCCGCCCGCACGTTGCCCTTAATGCTAAAAAAACACAAAAGTTACCTTTTCGGTAACTTTTTTCTTATCTTTGCGACAAACTATATGACGTGAAAATATTCTCGAGAGGAACATTACGAGATTTTTGGGAAAAGCATGGCGATTGCGAACTTCAGTTAAAAACGTGGTATCGCGAAACCGAAAAATCTAATTGGTCATCGATAAACGAACTCAAAAGTGAATATCCAAGCGCAAGTATTTTAAAGGACAATCGGATTGTTTTCAATATTAAAGGAAACGATTACCGGCTGATTGTTAAATTTAATTTTGAGTATCAGCTTGCATGGATAAGGTTTATCGGAACGCACGCAGAATATGATAAGATTAACGCAAACGAAATTTGATATGAAAATCAAACCAATAAGAAACAAAACAGACTACCAAGAGGCTCTTGAACGTTTGGAAGGAATTTTTGATGCCAAAAGAGGAACAGAAGAAGGTGACGAACTGGAAATTTTGTCAATTTTAATTGATAATTATGAAAATGAAAATTTTCCAATCGGAATGCCTGATCCAATATCCGCAATCAATTTCCGAATGGAGCAAATGGGATTGAAACAAAAAGATTTAGTTGATATGATTGGTTTCAAAAGTCGAGTGAGCGAAGTAATGAACAAAAAGCGCAAACTGACTTTAGATATGATTAGAAAACTGAACGCTAAATTGCGTATCCCAACGGAGGTTTTAATTCAAGACTATTGAGCAACATAGCCGAAAGCACTAAGGGCAACAATGGGTATAAAACATAGGGCGGAAAGTGGTTTCGGCAAGTTTCGGGTTCTTAGCAAACTTTGTCTTGGTGGATAGGTTCGCAGCTCCAAAATGCCCTACGTTTCATACCCGAGACCGTTCGCGGCAATGCTACGCTGCGCTACGCATCGCCGCGAACGTGCGGGCGGCTATGCCGTCAGTCCCCGGCCTTAGCTTCGCTACGCTGCGCACAGCCGAGAACTGACGGCTACGCGTCATACTTCGTCCAGCTACTTCGTAGCTTCCCGAAGCACGACGCGTAGCCGCCCACACGTTAGCACCAATTTGGAAAATCAAACCTGATAAATGACAAAAATAGAAACTTATATAGTTGACTCGTTCACAGATAAACTTTTTAAAGGAAATCCAGCAGGAGTTTGTCTAGTTGATCATGATTTAGGTGATGAGAAAATGCTTTCCATTGCCCAAGAATTGGGACTCTCTGAAACTGCATTTATAAGTCTACAAAATGGACAAACAAGTTTTCCAATTCGCTATTTTTCTCCAAAAATGGAAATTCCGCTTTGTGGACACGCTACTTTGGCTGCTTCAAAAGTACTTTTTGAAAATAGTTCAACCTCAAAAATCCATTTTGTTAATATTCAAAATTTGGACTTAATAATTCAAAAAGACGAAGAGTATATTATAATGGAGTTTCCTGTCTATGAAACTGAACCGCAAGATGCACCAAAAGAATTACTTAATGCTCTTGGAATTGATGAAATAAATAACAGTGAGTATAATAAAAAAACGAACATTTTACTCATTGAAATCAGTGATTGTCAAATCTTAAATGATTTAAAACCTGACTTTGAAAAGCTACAAAAATCACACAATTTAATTAATGGTGTTTTGATTACTGCATTATCGAACAAACCAAACTATGATTTTGAATCAAGGTATTTTTGGCCTTGGAGTGGAACAAATGAAGACCCTGTAACCGGCGGAACGCATACCTTTTTAGCAAAATATTGGGGAACGAGATTAAATAACTGATGTTACGCACTAAGGCCAAATGATCTGTTAAATTTACGGATAAAAGATACTATCAAGCAAGAGCATTAGTCATGGATAAAGAGATATTAGATTTATACACGGATTATCTTTTGGTTTCTACGAGCCAGACCACAGCCACCGGTATGTCTAATATGCTAGAGGGCAGCCTTAGCCATGATAAGATTACACGCTTTCTATCCAAAGGCGATTTTACTTCTAAAGACCTATGGAAGTTGGTCAAGCCTACCGTGCGGGAAATAGAGCAACAGCCAGGGCCGAGCTACCTGATCTTGGACGACACAGTGGAGGCCAAGCCTTATACTGATGAAAGTGAACTGATTTGCTGGCACTTTGACCATACCGTTGGCAAATCGGTAAAAGGCGTGAACCAGCTAAGTGGCTTACTCTACCGTGCTGGGGTTTCTCTACCGGTGGGTATGGAATTGGTCAGAAAGGATCAATGGATCACAGATAAGAAAACTAGCAAGCAGAAAAGGGTGGCTAGTACTGACAAACAGGCACTTTTCCGCCGAATAGTGAGTCATGGCTGCCAGAATCTTTCCGGGGTGGACTATGTGCTTTCTGACAAGTGGTTTGCCTCTGCAGAGAACATGCGCCATATCAAAGAAAGACACAAGGCTAACTTCATCATGCCACTGAAGACTAACCGAAAGGCCTTGGTTATTGGGCAAGGTGAACAAAAGCGAATAGATGCACTGGCATTACAAGAAGGGCAAGCGGTGGAAATCCAACTTGAGCAAGTCGATTTCCCATTGCTGCTTACCAAGGCAGTCTACCATAATAAGGACGGCAGCCAAGGTGTGCTCTATCTGGTGAGCAGCGACCTATCGCTGAGCGGTGAACAGATCAAAGATGTTTACGGCAACCGTTGGAAAGTAGAGGAAATGTACAAATCAGTCAAAAGTAACGCTAGCTATCCTAAGTCTCCAACCAAAACAGTCAGGACGCAGGCCAACCACTTTTTCTGCTCTATGGTAGCCTTCTGGAAACTGGAGCGATTGAAGATAAAGACCAACCTCAACCATTTTGCTATGAAGGCAATACTTTATAAAAATGCAATCAAAACTGCCTTCAAGCAACTATCCGACATCAAAGCCCAACTCAACATTGGAGTCGGTGCGTAACATCAGTAAATAAAACCAAAATGAATTCTTTTCAATGTTCAGAAAGGACGGGGTTTATGGAAGTTGAACTTTTGAATGAAGAAAGAATGACAATAAAAAGTAAAGCTCAAATAGTCCTGAAAGGAGAATTACAAATATAAAAATGTGCTAACAAGGTGTATAGTGCATACCCTTCGGGATACGCACCATACACAAACTGCTATAAGCCATACTACGCTATCGCTTCATACGGCTCACAGCATTGTCAATGCATTTAAGAAAATCTTCAAGAATTTGGAAAATGTTATCTTTTGAGATAACTTTGTTGAGTGAGCAGAAAAATAATCTTTTACAAAAACCATTTTATTGAATTTTACCAAGCACAAGACCAAAAGGTAAAAGGAAAAATCCAATACATCTTCGAGTTGATTAGACAAGTTGACCGTGTTCCTGAAAAATTCTTAAAACATTTAACGGGAACGGATGGGCTGTATGAAATCCGAGTTGAATATCAGTCAAACATTTATAGGATTTTCTGCTGTTTTGACGAAGGTCAACTGGTGGTGCTTTTCAACGGATTTCAGAAGAAGACCCAAAAAACGCCGCAAAAAGAAATCGGCAAAGCGGTTCGATTAATGAAAGAGTATTTTGACAGTAAAAAATAAAACAATGAAAAACTATAAAAACATTAAGACATTTGATGAGCTGATTGAATTCGAGCACGGAAAAATCGGAACGGAAAGCCGAAACAAATACGAGGAAGGTGCGCAAATGTTCATAGTGAGCGAAATGTTAAAAGCAGCTCGCAAAGAAGCAAAACTGACACAGGAACAATTGGCTGAAAAAGCAGGAACAAAGAAGAGTTATATCTCTAAGCTTGAAAACGGAAAAGGGAATATTCAGCTCTCAACATTAATCCGAATCTTTGAGCAAGGGTTGAACAGAAAAATTGGATTGACTTTCCTGTAAATTGCTTTCTTCTACAAAGCAGCCTCCGTGACCGGCTAGGATGACATCTTTACTCTATTGCCAACCACTTCGACCGCAACAGGGTAAATACAATGATCAAAGAAGTTCTCGCTATTACATTCCCGGTATAGAATAGCCTTTTGCCGCATCATCCAGTACCAATACCCAATCATTCTCTAGCCCACTCTCACCGGGTGGGTCAAATACCTGTTCTCCTCCCGTATCGAAGGTGGCGAAAGGCTTATTCGTACGATACTGATTTTCATCGTACCGTTTACCATCCCGGGGGTTGTACCACCAGGCTTGGCAACGCTGCCCGGAGACTTGAGAAAGATTTATAGTGACCTTCCTCCCATTAGTTATGTAAAGCATCCAGTAGCTACTGTCGGCTGCTCGGGCACACTGCACCCGGTCATCTACTGCTCCCGCCTCAGAAACCAGGATACCTTGATCGGGTATTCGCTCCGGATTTATGAAGGGACGCGACTCCATCAACTCACGCACAGAGGTCATATCTTGGGCCCCTTCGTAGTCTAACGCGTCGTACCAGTAATCTTTGTAATGGCTTTCTTTCTGAATGCTACCGGGTTTGTCCATCTGCCAGATG
Organism: Cyclobacteriaceae bacterium; assembly: GCA_965217305.1. Classification (GTDB taxonomy): domain Bacteria; phylum Bacteroidota; class Bacteroidia; order Cytophagales; family Cyclobacteriaceae; genus Tunicatimonas. Next base: position 339,764 of record CBDCHN010000010.1, on the reverse strand, counting down.
CCATTGGCCCCGTAGGTAAAGCCACAGGCCCCAGCCAGCAGCGACCAGTAAGCTCTTCTTCGCAAGTGCCAAGCCGTGAACATCCCGTTTTCATACTTGTGCTTCACTGGATGCGCTTCGTAGCAAGGCTCCGAATCTAACGTAGGTTTTATCGGCTGGCGATGGTAATCCTCCTGAATCCGCTCGTAGTTCTTATTACCTATGCTATGTCCCGACTGGATCATGTTAAAATCCAGCCACTTTTGGTCATGATAGAATTCACCCGTAGAGGTAGCGGGTGGACGATAGGTTCCTCCCTGAGGATGAAAGCTCATGAGCAGCTTGTCCTGGTTACCCCCGGCGGCCCCATCAGCTAGACCCTGCGCTAGCTTGTGATAGATCGTATCCCGCGTTCCCCAGGTATCCCCGCCCAGTATCCAGATAATGTGCGATTTATTCCGGTAGCGGCTTCCTAGAAATTTGCCGTAGTTATAGGCAGCCAGGGTATCATTGTACAATACCTTTCCTTCCACCTTCCCTTTCTTAGGCTCAATATGGCTTCCGGCCCAGATGGGCAAAAGGGCCATGTATAACCCCAGCTTTTCGGCCTGATTGATGATGTAATCGGCATGTTGCCAGTAGGCTTCGTTGGGGGAAATGATATCACCTTCCCTGAAAGGCACCTCTCCGTAGGCGTTAGCGTAGTTAAACTCCCAGTCCAGCAGATGTGCTTGAATGACAGTAAACTTTTTCTGCTTCCGGTCTTTTAGGTACCGTTTTGCTTCTTGCTTATCCAAACCGGCAAACAGCTTCCAGGCGGTGTCACCCAGCCAGAAAAAAGATTCTCCGGTTTCTTCAACCAAATAGCGACCGCTGTCGCTGATCCTGATAGCTGGCAGTTTATCTTTGGATGAACTTTGGTCTAAAAAAAGAAAAGAGGCAAGACTAACCAGCAGAAAAGCGAATAATATATATCTCATCGGTGTTTCATGTTTTCAAAATTGTTGTTGAAGCGATTTATAGTTTTACTATACTGGCTTACTCAAATGTGACAGAATATACTTCATTACTCTATCGCCAACCACTTCGACCGCAGCAGGGTAAAAACAATGACCATCGCAAAGGTGGCCAGCCCCGCCAGTAGCAAAAACACAGGCGTAAAATCAGCCGTTTCGTTGGTAATCACTCCTACCTCTTTGATGACAAAGGCCGTGAAGCCAGTTTCAATAAAGCCGACCAAGGCGGCTACGGTGGCTACCTGCTTGGGATCTACATCTTGCTTAAAGGCGTGCTGGTTGGCCAGAATTGCCCCGATGCCAAAGACGTAGACGCAAAAGATAATCACGCTGGCCGTCACCGACTGGGTTTGCGTGGCCAACAGCACCGACAACATCAGCACGTACGCTCCGGCAATCACGATTTTTCTGGATTTTAGAATAGACATACCCCGTTTGGAGAGCCACAGCACAATCGCTCCGCCCAACCATAGCCCTACATCCTGCATAAAGTAAATAATAGATAAGTTTCTAGCCAGGCTTTGATCGTAGGGGTGACCCAGGGCTTGCGTAAAGAAAGAAGGAAACCACTGGGTAGCAAAATACAAGGAAGGAATAATGCCCAAACCCAGCAGGGCCACTCCCCAGAAGCCCGGCGACTTGAAGACGGTTCGGTAGCTCTGCAAAACGCTGGCTACGTTCTTTTTCTCTGGTGCCGAAGCGTTGTTTTTAGGCCAGTGAATGGCCCGCTGCTCCGGGCGGCGGAAGATTGTAAGCCAGGGAATGAGCCAGAGCACGCCCAGCGCTCCCGCCAGCACAAAGCTCATTCGCCAGTCGTAGGCGTTGGAGACGTAAATCACAAAATAAGGAGCGGTGAGCGTAGCCAGAAACGCGCCACTAGCAAAGATGCCCGAGGCTAGGCTGCGCTCCTGGGCCGGAAAGATGCGGGCAATGATCATCAGGCAGATAGGAAAGTTCACCGCTTCCCAGAAGCCCAGCAGGTAACGAAGTCCCAGCAGCGTGGTATAGCTCTCCGCTAGTCCGACCAACATGGTGCTCACCGACCAGCCCAAGACCATGATGGGAAAAAAACGGCGTATATTGTGGATGCGGTCAATAATGAGTCCGATGAACAGGTGCGTAAAAGCGTAGGTAAAGACAAATGCCGATAGCAGCGTGCCCCGCTGCGCATTATCCAGACCAAATTCTTCGCTGATGGGCTCAATGGCCGTGCCCAGCGTCTGCCGGTCAAAGTAATTGAGGAAGGTAGCCAGAAACAGCGTGCCCAGCACCCACCACCGCCAGTTCCGCTCGTACCAGCTTGCGGAAGGAGAGCTTGTCTCCTGGATTAGGTTTGCGGCATCGCCCGAAGATTGGTTCATGCGCTCATGCTTCAGGATAATGGAATAGTTGCATTGCCTTGATCAGTTCTTTTTTGAGATTCTCTAAATGGCTTTTCATCGCCGCCTCGGCCGCGGGCGGGTCGGGCTGGATGATCTGCTGCACGAACTCCTCGTGCTCTTCGGCTGATTTCACGATACGTCCTTCCAGGGCATAGACGGTGACCCGCAGACGGTGCCACTGGGTGTTGAGCTTTTTGATAAACTCCTCGGCCTTCTGGTTATCCGCCATGCGGAAGATGATTTCGTGCAACTGCCGGTCTTTGACGAGCCACTCACTCAGGTAGTGTTCTCGCTGTTGGTCATCGGCCGGTCGTTCTTGGGCCAGCGTTTTCATTTCATCGATAATTTGCTTCAGTAGCTGACGGTCTTTTTTGTTGCCTTTTTCGGCGGCCCACCGTACGATAGCGCTTTCCAGGGCAATTTTGGTATCAAAAATCTCCTTTACCTCCCGCACCGTAAGCACGTACACCTTTTTTCTGCCGTTTGTAGTAACAATCAGCCCTTCCTGCTCAAGTTGGGTGAGCGCTTCCCGCACCGGGGTGCGACCGATGCCTAGCTGACTGGACAAGGCGTTTTCGGTTACGCTTTCGCCCGGCCTGATCTGGGTAGATAAGATTAGTTGCTGAATGGTTTCGTACGCTTCTTCGCGGGAGTTTTTCTTAGTAGCCATTAAATACACAGTTTGGTAAAGACTTCTAATAACGTCGTACGCTCTCCTACGTTGCCGGGAAACACCACGTAGGGCAAACCCGGATAAGCACTTTGATCCAAGGTCCAGAAAGGTACGCCGGGAGCAATTTGACCCTTGACCGTGGCCATCTGTGTATCCAAGCCGTGCCGCGCAATATCGTGAGAAGTAATCCCCCCCTTGGCAATCACAAAGTCGGGCTTGACGGATAGCGTTCGGACGACGGCCGACAAAAAATTGGATATCGTCTTGCCCGCGGCGAGTTGCTGTTCCCGCTGGTCGGCCCGCACGTAATCTCGCTCGGTATACAACACCACCGATTGTTCATTACCCAACGCTTGCTCAACGCGCTCCCGTATCTCATGGCGGTACTGATGATGCTCGTCAGACAGCACGCTGCTGATATTCACCCGGATGGCTTCTACCGGGGCATGATCCAGCAGGTGCCTCAGCTGTTCGGTGGTTTTTTGCACGTAAGAGCCTACGATGAGTAAACCTTTTTTGCCCAGTGGGCCCGGTTCATACAGAGCGGTATCGTCCAGTCCGGCCCTGATCTTGACAAACGAGGCGGCCGTGCGGTACAGAAACTTTTTCCCTTCGGCTTCGGCGCGGCCCAGCCCCAGCACTACCACTTCCAGGTCTTCATCGGCCAGGGCATTTACAATGATAGGCTGCATTTCTTGGGCGGCCATCAGCTTGTCGTACACCCGGTTTTCGCCTCCCTGACGGATGTCTTCCAAGGAAAGGCTGATGACCTGCTCTTTTTTCCACTTCCCGGCTGATTTTTCTTCTACCCAATCGCCCAAGTGGGAGTGACGGTAGCCAAATACGGTATCCTGGGCAAACTCGGTGTGGTGCGCCGGAATCAATTCTTCGCCTTGCTGCACGTAGTGGGTGTCGTGCACGGTGAGTCGACCTCCTTCACTAAAATAAGGAACAAGTAGTACTCCGTCGTACGGGCCCAGCACGTCAGCCAGGGCGCTGACTTCTTCATAAAAATGCCCCCGCAGGGTAGAGTCGCTCCGGCTAATGACTTTGACGTTGCTATTACTATCTTGTAAAAGCTGGGCAATGGTCCGGTTCATTTCGGCAGCTTCGGCAGCGGGAGAGGCGCGGGAGTTGGTAAGCACGTAGAAGCAATCGCTTTCGGTTAGCTGCTGATGAATCAGTTCCGGAGTCCATTCCATCAGTACCTTTATATCATGCACCGTTTGGCAACCGGTAGGGTCATCATCGATCACCACTACTTTGGCAGAGGCCGCTCGGTTGAGGCTACGGATGCGCTGGCGGGCGTTTTGAATCTTTATAACCGGAGGGAAATTACCTACTGAAAGTAATATTGATTCGGACAAATCTTGTATCTTATGAATGTATGCATTTTATTGAGGCTAATATATGCAATTTTTGCTAATTAGACTTACTAAACTACTCTGATGATCCGAAGCGGGAAGCAAATAAGGAAGCCTTTTGCTACATTGAAAATTAATTTAGACAGATGAAACCAGTGAACTTTAAAAATCTATTGATCCTTACTGCCTTCTTTGTAGGAAGCTGCTCTCCTTCGGAACAACCCACAGAGGTCCCACCTGCCGAAATTGCCTATGAGGCCTTCTTTGAACCTACCCCCACCCCCGCTTTTTTATCACCGGAAGAAAGCAGGCAGACCATTCACGTGCCGGAAGGCTACCGCCTGGAACTGGTGGCCAGCGAACCGATGATCGAGGAGCCGGTCACGCTGGCCTGGGATGGCAACGGCCGGATGTACGTGGCCGAAATGAGAACCTACGTGCAGGATATAGAGGGCACCGGCACCGACCTTCCCCTGAGCCGCGTGATGCGCCTGGAGGATACCGACGGCGACGGCAAAATGGATAAGTCGGTCGTTTTTATCGACAGCCTGGTGCTGCCCCGCATGATCTTGCCCCTGGACGACCGGGTGCTGATCAACGAGACGTATACCTACAACATCCATAGTTATCGCGATACCAACGGGGACGGAACAGCGGACGAAAAAGTGTTGGTATACGAAAATGAGGAAGAAGATACCCGCAACCTGGAGCATCAGCGCAGCGGCCTGATCTGGAACCTGGACAACTGGCTCTACGCCACCCGGGTGCCGCATCGCTACCGCTGGGTCAACAATCAACTGGAAGTGGATTCGCTGTATGATTTTCCGCACGGGCAGTGGGGCATTGCTAAGGATGACCAAGGCCGGATGTTTCACTCGCTGGCCGGAGGAGAAGTCCCGGCACTGGGCTTTCAACTCAACCCCGTCTACGGCACGATAGAACTGGACGATCAGTTTGAAGGAGATTTCTTTGCCACCTGGCCAATTATGGCCACTCCCGACGTGCAGGGAGGTGCTAAAAGGATGCGGCCCGACAGTACTCTGAATCACTTCACCGCCAGCTGCGGCCCCGCCATCTTCCGGGGCAACAACCTACCGGCTGATCTGAAAGGTGATCTGCTGATTTGCGAGCCGGTAGGCAGACTCATTCGGCGGGCTGAGGTGATGAACCAGGAGGGTAAAATTGTGCTCAAGAATGTGTACAACCAGAAAGAATTCATCGCCTCCACCGATATGAATTTCCGCCCGGTGCACACCGCTACCGGACCCGACGGCTGTCTGTACGTTGTGGACATGCACCGGGGTATTATCCAGGAGAGCAACTGGACTAAAGAGGGTACCTACCTGCGAGAGGTAGCCCTGCGTAAGGGGTTGGATAAAAACGTTGGGCGCGGACGCATCTACCGGCTGGTGCACGAAGATTTTGAGCCGGATGTGGCTCCCCGTATGCTCAACGAACCGACGGCTCAGTTGGTCAAATATTTATCCCACCCCAACGGCTGGTGGCGCGACAACGCCCAGAAGCTCATCATTTTGCGGGGCGACCTATCCGTCGTGCCCGCCCTTCAAGCTATTGCGACCCCTCCGGCCTCGTTGTGGGATCGATTGGCCTTTTGGCAAGAGCGTCCCGAGGCCATCACCCGAGTGCACGCCCTGTGGACCTTAGAAGGATTGGGTGCGCTGGATAAGGAGATATTGTTTGAAGCCCTTCGCGACGAGGCTCCCGAAGTGAGAAAAACCGCTATTTGGATGAGCGACGCCCACCTCAAAAAAGGCGATGCCCAGGTGCTTGAGCAACTGCTCAGCATGAAAGACGATCCCAGCACCGACGTGCGCATCCAGTTGGTATCATCCCTTCGGTTTGGCAAAACCGACGAGAGCAAGGCCGTGATTCAAGCAATGATGGAGCAGCACGCCGACCATGAACTGCTGGTAGCGGCCGCTCAAAAAAGCTTAGCCGAAGAAAATGAAACAGTAATGCAACTCAAGAAGAAAATAGCCCTGTTGAATCCCGGTCAGAAAGAAACCATCCTGAAAGGGCACCAAATATTCCAGCAGCTTTGTGCGGCCTGTCATGGCCGAGATGGAAAAGGCATTACGACCGGAGGTAATAAACAAATGCCTGCCCCGCCGCTGATAGGCTCGGCTCGTATAACGGGTGATTCCGAAACCCTGATCAAAATACTGCTGCACGGCCTGACCGGCCCGGTAGACGGCGAAACGTATCCCGACGTGATGCCCCCGATGGGTCATAATGACGATGAATATATTGCTTCGGTCATCAGCTATATCCGTAGCGACTTTGGGGAAGGCCCCACGGTGGTAAGGCCCCGGCACGTAGCGCAAGTGCGCCAGGAAACCGAGGAGCGAAAAGCCTACTGGACGCTGCCTGAGTTGACTCCTGACCAGTAAAACGATAAACTATACACTTACATTATTAAACCTTCCTATCATGAGCACACTTTTGACGTTATTGCTTTTTCCCCTTTGGTGGCTGACCTATCCTGAGAAAAACCTCCCGGAGAAGCAAGGGGTCATATGGCAAACCCTGGAATGGTCGGTAGACAATCCTACCTACGAAGGCAATCCGTTTGACGTGGAGGCTCAGGTAACCTTTACCCATCAGGAGTCTGAGGAAACCCGCCAGGTAGCCTTGTTCTACGATGATGACGATACTTGGAAGTTTCGTTTTACGGCTACCCAAGCCGGAGCATGGCGCTTGCAAACAACCAGCCCAGATCAAGACCTGAACGGCATGACCGGCACGGTGACTATCACCGACAATCCCAATGCTGACGCCCACGGCTTTATGACCAGCTTCGGCAGCAAGTGGGGCTGGCAGGGCACCGAAGAGGCTTTCATTCCGCAGTACGTGATGGCCAAAGACTTGGAATACTACTATGACCTTGACAAAGATCAAGTAAAGGAAAATCTCATTGACGAAGATATTCAGGAGTTTGTCACAGAACACGGCTTCACCGGCTTTCACTTGAGTGGCAAAGCGCAGTGGTTTCGCCTAGGAGCCGGAGAAGATGACGCTGTGAGCGAGAATCCGGACGTGCGCACCTACCAGGTGTTGGAAACCATCATTCGGAAAGTACACCAGCAGGGAGGAGCCTGTCATATCTGGCTGTGGGGCGCCGACGGCAAGAACGACGACAAGGGCGGACCGGGAGGCATTGCGGGCGGAGCCATGAGCGAGATGGACCAGCGCAACCTGCGTTACCTAGCTGCCCGGCTGGGACCGCTACCGGGCTGGAGCATGGGCTACGGCTTTGATACCGAGAACGGCTGGGCTACCCAGGAGCAACTTAACAACTGGAAAGCCTTCCTGGAAGAACGTACCGGCTGGGACCACTTTCTGGGAGCCAGAGTGGGCTACGACGACAAAGGACAGTGGGCACTGAAACCCATGCCGCCCAAACCTCCGCTGGACGAGAAGAACAACGCCCCTATTGGCGACGAGTACGTGAGCTGGCTGGGCGGTGACTATACCGGCTACACCAGCTACCGGCCCATGTACGAGCGCTACCAAGAAGCTATGCAGCACCAGCCGCAGAAGCCTTCCTTTGAAGAAGACCGCTTCCGCTTGCGCGATAGAGAAAAGTGGGACTACAAAGACTATAACGAGTCGCGCACCGTGCACGGATTGTGGTATTCGGCGATGGCCGGAGGCGTAGCCAACATCTGGGGCAACCTATTGCCCGAAGGCAACCACGGAGGTTCACAACCCTACCAGATAGACACGATCAACATCAAAGACCAGATCAAGACCTATGCGCAGTTTTTTGACAACCGGTTCAAAAAAGAGATGCAAGTCGCTACCCAAGGCAAAGCTAAGTACTTGGCCACCCCGGACCAGTCGCAGGTACTGATCTACCAGGAAGATGCCGAAGCAATAGAGATTGACTTAAAAAACGCCCCCGCTACCCTTCGAGCCGTCGCGGTGGATGCTAATAAAGCGTACCAGGAAATTGAGCTGGGAGAGATAGATACCCAAGGAAACACCTGGAAAGCTCCTTATCCCTCGGATTGGGCGCTGGCCTTAGGGGATTTTGAGCAGAAAGAAGCATCCGAACAAACTAAGCGATAGCACTACAGAATAAGTCATAACCAACTAGTATCATGAAAAAAACTATCTATCTGGTAGAATGCACCAGCCTGCTCTGGGCGTGCACCGCTCAGGAAGCTTCCAACGGCAACAACTCGTCAACCAGTGCTCACCATATCGAAATAGAAGCGGAAGGAGCCGACATCCGCCCCCCGTTTGAGGTAGCCAACGATGAGACTACTTCCGGGGGACACTACATCTGGGTGCCCAACCATGCTACCAACTTGAACTTTACGGTAAGCCAGCCCGGAAAATACAAGGTTTGGGGAAGGGTGTTCTGTGCCTTTGGCGGCGAAGATTCTTTTAACATGCGCCTGGACGAGGAGAAGCCGTTCAACTGGAATGATATTACGCACAGCGATACCTGGATTTGGGATGATGTGCACGAGAAAGATGAAGTAAAAGTCTTTGACCTTGCTGCCGGTCAGCATACGCTCGCCTTCCGACCGCGCGAAGCAGGTTCCAAGCTAGACAAGCTATTGATCACCAACGACTTAGACTACACTCCAGAAGGCAATCCTGAAACGGATTTCAAACCAGCCAAAGACAATGAATATATCTGGATGGAAGTGGAAGCCGGTGAGATTAATCCTCCCTACGCCATAGAAGCGCATCATACCGCTTCGGGCAACCAACATATCAGCGTGCCCACCGAAAGCACTCGCTTCAAGGTAAACATTCCCGAAGCAGGCAATTATAGGGTATTGGCCAAAGTGTACGCCCAAGCCGGTAACGAAAACTCCATCAAGCTACGGGTGGGTGATACCGGGGGCTATACAAAGCTATACAACCTATTGCTCATCATTCTGTGGACCCTTTCTTTTTCTTGCTACCAATAACGATGCAGAATTTCAACCTCCGAAAGAAGGGTAGCCTATCATCAGTAAACGCCTTGCCACCATGAAACACGTTGTTCTTTATGCAATCAGCTTACTACTACTTTCTATTGTAAGTCACGGTCAAAACCAGCCGCCCAACGTAATCGTCATCATGGCCGACGACCTGGGCTACGGAGGAATCGGCTGTTACGGTAACACCCTGATAGAAACTCCGCACCTGGATTCCCTGGCCCGGCGCGGCATTCGGTTTACTGATTTTCATGCCAACGCCCCGGTGTGTACTCCTACCCGAGCGTCTTTGCTCACCGGAAACTATCCTCAGCGCTCGGGTCTGGAAGGAGTGATCTACGTACAGGGCGAAACCCGGCAGATAGGACTGGATACCGCCACGCTAACCATCGCCAAGTTGCTCCGGCAAAACGGGTACGCTACCGGCATCACGGGTAAGTGGCATCTAGGTTATAAATCTGAGTATAACCCGGTGGTTCACGGATTTGATACATTCCACGGTTACGTGAGCGGCAACATCGACTACCACTCGCACTACGACAACGCGGGCATCTACGACTGGTGGCATAACCAAGACTCGGTGCAGGAAGAAGGATACGTCACTGACTTGATTACTGGCCACTCGGTAGATTTTATTCGTCAGCATCAGGACAAACCCTTCTTCCTGTACGTAGCCCACGAAGCTCCGCACGTTCCTTTTCAGGGCAGAAACGATCCGGCGTATCGGTTTCCGGACCAAGAATTTACGTACTACGGCCCGGTAGAAGATCGGAAAGCAACCTATCGGGAAATGGTAGAAGTGATGGACAAAGGAGTGGGTGAGATCATGCTGGCACTCCGAGAAAACAAGCTGGAAGAAAACACCCTGGTCTTGTTTCTCTCCGACAACGGAGCGCTGGCCGCCTACGGCAACAACGGAGAACTGAACGGCGAAAAAGGCAAACTCCTGGAAGGGGGACACCGCGTTCCGGCCATTGCCTGCTGGAAGGGCACCATCACCGCCGGAGTATCCTCCGAGACCTGGATGAGCATGGACTTGTTGCCCACGCTGCTGTCGCTGACCCGGACCGACGCACCAAAAGACCTCACTTTCGATGGGATTGACGTGTCTTCTACGCTGCTAAGCGGCAAAGCCATTCCTGAAAGGCCATTGTTTTGGCGGTACAACAATCAGCAAGCCGTCCGAAAAGGACCGTGGAAGCTCCTGATCACCGATACCGATACGGCCCTGTACAATCTGGAACAAGACATCGGAGAGTCAAACAATCTATACGCTCGTCAACCAGACAAAGCGGCTGAGTTGCAAGCCCAGCTGGCCCGGTGGGAACAAGAAGTAACGCAGGGCGTTGTTATGAAAACCCGGTAGCAACCTAAGCACCCTGGCACGAAAGGTACCCCCGGAATGCTTAGGTTCGGGTTGATTGTCTGGTTGGCGGTAGCGTACGCCAAAACCCGTCTACCGCCGCTGGTGAATAATTATATGGTGCCCCGCACCATGAGCACGCCGCCCCGAACCACACTCAGAGGAAGCTGGGCCGATATGACGTATCTGACCGAACAAAAAGTGGGTTATAACCATAATAAACATATTGCTAATGATAAAAAACTTTACCTCAACGAAGAACAGCGCTTTCTATCCGGGGCTACTTGCGGCGGTGCTTTTTTTGGGACCAGTAAGCAGTGCCAATGCCCAGGCAGTGCACTTCACCAACGGCTACAAAGTGGCTGAACTGTCCTCGACCGAGGCTATCCTGTGGACGCGCCTCTGTGGCCAGGCCGAGCCAAACCCAATTGTTCATGCGCGCAAGCCTACCGTTTTTCGCCATCCGTTGCATTTCGATGAGCGTATGCCGGTGTCTGCGATGGACGGAGCAGTGAGGGGTGCCGAAGGGTACGTGCGGGCCATCCTGACCGCTGGTGAGCAAACCAAAACCACCCGATGGTATCGGGCTAGTGCCAAAGAAGACCACACAGTACAAGTTCCTTTAAAACACCTTGACCCCAACACAGAATACACCCTGCGGTTAGAAGGCAAGGCCACCAAGCAAAGCACCGGATCGAGTGCCATTGAAGGCCACTTTCGTACCCCTCCCAGAAAATTAGAGGCTATTCCGGTTACCTTCACTACTTCTACTTGCCAGTATTTTTGGAGCTACGACGACTCACTAAAGGGTTTCCAAACCTACCAAAGCATGGCCCGCTTAAACCCTGATTTCTTTGTGCAAACCGGCGACTACGTTTATTACGACAAACCCGGCCCGCTGGCCAGCACCCCCGAGAAAGCGCGTCATAAATGGCACGCCATGAACGGCTGGCCCTCTCTGATCGATTTTTTACGACAAACTCCGGTCTACCTCATCAAAGACGACCACGATTTGCTTTCTGACGATGCCCACGCTCAAACTGAGGACTATGGCGAGCTTTCGTATGCCGAAGGCTTGAAAATTTGGGAAGAAAACGCGCCGGTAAGCAACCTGCCCTACCGGACGTTTCGTTGGGGTAAGGACCTGCAAATCTGGCTGCTGGAGGGGCGGGAATACCGGAGTGCCAACCAGGTTCCGGACAGCAACGGCAAAACTATTCTGGGCGAGCGACAAAAAAAGTGGCTGAGTCGCACGCTGAATACTTCGGATGCCACCTTTAAAATCGTTATCTCCGCTACCCCGGTGGTGGGCCCCGACCGCCAGAGCAAGTCCGACAATCATGCCAACGCGGCCTTCCAAACCGAGGGCGAATGGCTCAGAACGTTGCTCTCTGCCCAGCGGCACACCTACGTGATCAACGGAGACCGTCACTGGCAGTACGTATCACAAGACAGTGCCACCGCGCTGCTGGAGTTTGGTTCGGGCCCGGTGAGCGATGCGCACGTGCAAGGGTGGGACGAGGGCCTTTATCCGGAGCATCGTTACTTGAATTTGATCGGAGGATTTTTGGGCGTCACGGTCACGCGTTCTTCGGGTCGCCCCACCCTAACGTTCACGCACTACGACGTGCACGGCCAGCCCCGACACGCTGAACAAGTGGTTTTGACAGACAACAACGAGTAGACCAATAATGCTTGGTACTGGGGCGAATTTTGATGGGCTTCGGGGAGTAGTTTTCTCTGACAAAATGCGTAAGCGCCAGTGATACCGCACTAAAAGCCGATGAATCTCGGCAACAAGTACCTTACCCGCCATCGTGGTTAGTAGAACCTCAAACAACACAAAACGCTAATCATAGCGTTTGCCTCGGTTGTCACGGAGATCAGGCAAATTAAGTAACGGTTCATCAATAGTGGGGTATTTTCATATCTTTAGAAGTACCAACCGTAGCGGACGGCCTAGTAAGTTGAATACTGACCAAAAAAAAGCTTAGGGCAAGCAGATCGCTACTTTTCTTGAGCAGGAAGCCCAAGGTAAGACAGATGTGTTTTACAAAATAATTCTCCTAATTAATTTTAAATTACCGTAACTTGTGCGAATATGCAGTAGTAGTTTTGCGAAAACCTTATTAATTTAACTCATTTGTTTTTAAAAGTGAACGAGCGCCGTAACGATGTCAAGCAGTGGCAGGCTTTCAAGAGGGCTGATCGTCGGGCGTTTGAAGAAATCTACCGAAACAACTTCAGTGACCTACAGCAGTACGGGTTGTCTATTTGTCACGATGGTGAACACGTACTGGATGCTATCCATACTTTATTCTTTGATCTCTGGACCCACAAAGAGCGGCTAAGTGATACCGACAACATTCGGTATTACCTGTTTAAGGGACTTCGTCGGATGATTACCCATCAGTTGGCGAAAGAAAGGAGAGGACTAACTGTGGCTTCGCCCCGGATTGCTACCGAGGCGTCTTGCGAGACTAAACTTATTGAAGAACAGACGCAGGAAGAAAATACCCAAAAACTAAAAAAAGCCCTCCAGCAACTCTCACCGCGGCAGCAGGAAATTATTTTTCTTAAGTTTTACAAAAACTTATCCTACGAGGAGATAGCCGTACTCACCTCGCTCAAGGTGCGCACCGTGTATAACACCATTCATCAAGCACTCCAGAGCATGCGTTACTTAATTACCCAAGAAGTCAAGTGGTCCGTGGTACTGATAATGCACGGATTATTGCCGTTACTACTTTAACATATTTCAAAAAATATAGCACATATCGGTTTGTCAACGAGGTTATTTTCTCGTTTTTTTGCTATTATCGTAAATATCATAAAATAATCTGTTTTTTTCCTGGTAAAAAAAGCGCTTCCGTCTCCTTCTACGGTGAACTATCAGACAACTATTCACTGTGCAAGACTACTCAACCTTTTCCGCTAACGATTTTGTCCTCGACGAGTCCTTCAAAGAGGGAGTGCTGCATCCTACGGCTGAAAGTCAACAGTTTTGGTCACACTTTCTCCTGCTCCATCCCGAAAAGGAAAAGGCGTTGGAAGCAGCTCGAAGAATGGTTCGTACGCTGAACCAGGCTCAAATGCCTCCGAATGCTCACCAACTGGAACAAGAATGGGACTTACTTAATACAGCAGTCGACCGCTACGAGAAACAGCGTACGTTCAGCAGGCTTCGCTCTTTGACAAGATACCGGGTTGCGGCCAGTATCATGTTGTGTCTGCTGTTGGGTGCAACTGGGTGGTATGCCCTGCAACCCACCGCCCGTACCTACACCACTCACTTCAACGAAACCCAAACTATTGAACTGCCCGATGGCTCAACAGTCACGCTCAACGCCAACTCTACCCTTTCCTTTTGCGACGATTGGAATGCTAATCCCTCTGAACGCCGCGTAACGCTGGAGGGTGAGGCCTTCTTTGTGGTAGAGAAAAAACTTATCCAACACCAGGATTCGGCCTACTTTTCTAAGTTTATTGTACAGACCAGCCAGCTCGAAGTTGAGGTGTTGGGTACCCGTTTCAACGTCAACGATCACGTGCCCAATACCCAGGTAGCCCTGGAATCGGGAAAAGTGCGGGTTAGAAACAAAGAAGGAGAAACACTGTACCTGGCCCCCGGTGAAATTGTTGAGCTGGCTGACCACCGGCTTCACAAAAAAGCGACTGAGGTGGAGTTGTACAGTTCCTGGAAGGACAACAAGCTTATGTTTAAGGAGACACCCGTTCCTCAAATACTAAGGATGATCGAGAGCCGATACGGCTACCAGATAGAATATGACACTGATCTCCTTGCTGACAAGCGCTACACCGGATCAAGTCCGGCCGACGACGTAGACCTGCTGCTCTATAAGATTAGTAGACTTTACGGGCTTTCCATCCAACAAGAAAGTAAAACCCTCACGCTTGCTCCTAATCCATTACGCTAATTACCCTTTAAATTTCACTACTATGAAAAAACCCCTACTCAGCCGCTTCTACATACTGTTGATGATCGGCGGTTACCTGTTTTTCGGACGGCAACTACCCGCGCAGGAATTGGCCGCCAATCACCTTACTAGCAGCGCAAGCCTGCTAAAAAATCAGCAGGAAAGCAAAAAGTTAATTGATGTTCTGTATGAGCTAGAGAGCAAGTATGGCATCACCTTCGACTACGACCCGAACATGCTAAAGGGGAAGCAAGTAAAAGCATCCTTCAGCCTAGACATGGCACCAAAAGACATCGATCAGATTCTGACGCAGGTGCTCACTCCCTACCAGCTCAAGTACGAAAAGATGTATGATCAATCGTATCTGATCCTTGAGGGCAACACGCAGCCGAAGCTGGAAAAGAGACCGGCCACCTCACTACTTAACCAGTGGGCACCCCCCCGCCCGGAGGCAATCCGGCGTCATCTGATGAAGAGCGTTGATTCTCATCGAATACTAGAAAAAACCATCACCGGCCGGGTCACAGATTTGTCTACCGACGAAGGCTTGCCCGGAGTGAACATCGTCGTGAAGAACACCACCATCGGTACGGTAACTGACATTGACGGCAACTACCGCCTCACCGCGCCCGATGACGCTGAAACGCTGGTCTTCTCCTCGGTGGGGTACACCTCTGAAGAGGTTGCTATTGGCAACCAGACAGTAGTTAATCTGGAGATGGCTCCGGATATTCAGTCGCTTTCTGAAATAGTGGTGGTTGGCTACGGCACGCAGCGCCGAGCGGATCTGACCGGCTCCATTGCATCGGTAGCACCCGAAGAAATTGCCCGCGTGCCAGTGGCCACGCTTCAGCAGTCGCTGCAAGGTCAGGCGGCCGGGGTGGAAGTGACTTCCAACAACGGAGCGCCCGGCCAGGGGGCGGTGGTCAGAATCCGGGGAGTGGGTTCTACCGGAAACACTAACCCGCTCTACGTGGTTGACGGAGTGCCGGTGTCTGACCCTAATTTGGTCAACCCACTGGATATAGAATCGATCCAGGTACTCAAAGATGCTTCGGCCAGCGCTATCTACGGTTCGCGCGGAGCCAACGGTGTGATTATCATCACTACCAAACGCGGCGAAAGCGGCGAACCCAAATTCTCACTGGATGCCTACTACGGACTGCAATCCGCCTGGCGAACGGTGGAGATGGCTAACAACCAGGAGTATGCCGAACTGGTGAAAGAACTGAACGAAAACGGCATCGCCGAAGGCATTTCCGGAGCCAGCGTGCCAGAAACCGCCGAAAACATTCTGGCCAATCCGGCGCAGTACGGCGAGGGCACCGACTGGACGGATGCTATTTTTCGTACGGCTCCTATTCAAAACCACGGCCTTTTCATAAAACATCATGATGTTTAAAGAGCGGTATAGCAGCGGAAGGATCACAAGCTATCTCTTCCTGCATAGCTTTGAGACAACACTTTTTCTGCTGCCTAAGTAAGTTGGTTGCTACCGATATGATACTGGCTAATGCTTTACTACGGGCCGGTTCTTTACATTGTATACGGTTTTCGCGGAACGTAGCGTCTCTCACCCAATGATCCGCTTCAATGGCCCAATGCTCTCGGATAGCCTGCCCCATCGCTTCGGACTCTACTGCAGCAGGTTTTTGATTGGACACGTAAAAGCTGGTTTCCTGGCTTGTTTGGCCGGTTTTGCTTCGGGTGCTGGTGCGTCTTACCACTATTAGGGTGGCTAATCCAGAGTGCTTCCATTTTTCTTCAAAGCATACCGGAATGATGTCATAGCAAGCCGTTTGACGACACTCAATTCGTCCGTGGCCTTTGTTCCAAGTTTCACTATGGCTAAACGGGGCAGCCAGGCTAATATGGTCTTGTAAGTCTTCCAGCAGCATGGCTTGATTGGCTTTCACCTGGGCTACGTAGATACCGTTAGCGTCCTGTACCATTTCTAGGGTTTCATGTTGGGTATGCAAGGCATCAAAAGTGAGATGTTTGCTAGCTAACTTTTTGTCTTTCAATAGCATCCGTACACAAGCTATTTCGCTATCCTTGGCCCCGTGATAGAAAAGACCCGGTAAGCCAACGCTATTGTGACGTAGTAAGGGCCTTACCAAGCATAGTCCCCGCTTCTGGCCAAGGACCCCGTCAATAGTACCACGAAGTTCTTTGCCGTCAAAACTAATCCAACTGCCAGTAGGTAGCAAGCTAACTTGCCAACCAAAGTATTGAGCATGAAAGTGCTGATAGATTTGCTGGTCTACCAGAGCGAGCACTCTACGCAACTGGGCATCTGAAATGCTACGCCCCTTTTCTACCGCTAGCAAAGTACATAAGCACCGATGGTGACGCACTAAAAATCGCTGAATCTCGGCAATAAGCACCTTCCCTGCCATTGTGGCCAATAGCACACCAAAGAGTACAAAGTGGAAATCATGGCGTTTACCTCGGTTATCGCGTCGGTCAGTCACGTTTGCTTGTAGATAGTGATAGTAAGTCTTACATTCGTTTTTTTAGAGAGCTTAGCATAGCAGTATATTTTGATGGTGGATCACCAAAATTACCGCTTTTTGCTAAACTTTCTTTTTATGAAAAGGCCGTGTATTGAATAGGCTATTGTGTTTTCGAGTGCTTTACTTTCCCGTATCTTGCTATCTGTCAAAGAATACTCTATGCAACTTAGCCAGTCTCTTCTTTCCGAACTGCGGACGCAATTCAACTGGACTCATTACAAAACGCTCATCAGCCTAGACCATGATGACAAACGAGAATTCTATATCGCCGAAGCGGAAAAGAACAACTGGTCGGCCCGGCAACTGGAACGTCAGGTTAATAGCCAGTTGTTCGAACGCTTGTTGATGAGCAACGACATAGAGGCCGTATTGAAGGTGGCGCGCTCTGAACAGCTACCTTCCGATGCCAAAGAAATCATTAAGGACCCGATGGTGCTCGAGTTCTTAGGACTGAAACGTGAAGCCTCTTACTACGAGAAGGATCTGGAAGCTGCCATCGTCACGCACCTGCAAGACTTTTTGCTGGAAATGGGCAACGGCTTCTCATTCGTAGCCCGGCAGAAAAGAATTCACCTGGACGGGGACGAGTTTTTCATCGATCTCGTTTTTTACAACCGACTGTTGCAATGCTTTGTCATTATTGAGATAAAAACATCCAAACTTACCCATCAAGATGTAGGACAACTATAAATGTATGCGAACTACTACGACCGGATAGAAAAGCAAGACTTTGAGAACTCGACCATCGGCATACTGCTGTGCGCCAGCAAAAATGATACGGTGGTAAAGTTCAGTCTGCCGGAAGAAAACAAAACTATCATCGCCAGCAAGTACCAGCTATACTTACCCACTGAACAACAGTTGATAGATGAGTTGAAGACAAAGATGAGGAATTTAGGAAAGGAACAATGACGGCAGAAGAAAGAAACAGAACGCAAAAAGAAGGGCCAGTTTATCTTGATTACGCCGCCACTACCCCAGTTGACCCGCGGGTATTAGCGGAGATGTTACCGTACTTTACTGAGCACTACGGCAACCCCGCTAGCCATCACACGCACGGAGAGCACGCTAAACGCGCGGTTGACGTTGCCAAGGAACAAATTGCTAGTTTGGTGAATACGGAAGCCGAAGAAGTGATTTTTACCTCGGGAGCTACCGAAGCCATCAATCTGGCCATCAAGGGGTTGTATCTAGCGAATTATGAGCGGCGCAGTAGAATCATCACCGTAAAAACCGAGCATAAGGCGGTGTTAGACACCTGCGCTTATCTGGAGGAGCTAGGGGCCGATGTGGTTTACTTGGACGTAGACGAAGAGGGCATACTGGATTGGCAGCAGTACGAAGATGAATTGAACGAAAATACATTGCTGGTGTGCGTGATGTATGCTAACAATGAGACGGGGGTGATACAGGATGTCAAATGTATTGCTCAACAGGCAAAGGCCGCGGATGCTTACTTCATGACCGATGCTACCCAAGCCTTTGGCAAAGTTCCGATAGACGTAGTGGCTGAAGGCATCGATTTATTGACCTTCAGCGGGCATAAGATTTACGGGCCGAAGGGCATTGGCGGACTTTACCTTCGCCAAGGTATTTCTTTGGTACCACTGCTACACGGCGGGGGGCATCAGCAAGGTTTGCGCGCGGGTACGCTGAACGTTCCGCTGATTGTAGGGATGGGAAAAGCCGCCGAAATTGCTCAGGCAGAAATGGCTGAGGAAGCCGTTCGGCTGGCAAAGATCAGGGATGAGTTTGAGGAACAATTGCTGGCGACGGGGAAGATCAAAGTGAACGGCAAACGTGACCAACGATTGCCGAACATTTCAAATATTCAGTTGCTAGAGTGGAACGATGCGGACCATTTTATTCAGCAATACCGGAATGAGGTATCTGTCTCTACTGGATCGGCTTGTAACTCTGAGGTTACTGAGCCTTCGCATGTTTTAACTAATATGAGGCTTAACATGGCCGAAAAAAGGATTTCTGTAAGAGTCTGCTTTAAAATAAATACTGATATCGAACTAGTTGTAAATCTTTTTAAATCAAAATAAAGCACATGATTAGTGCGAAAACATCTTAAAACTGTCTGTATAGATAGTACATTTAATCTCCTAGTAAAAAGACTATAAACTTACAACTCTTTTATGATAGAACTATTTAAAGCTCTGTATCTCTCTAAAGATGAAAACGGGATCGATAAAGTAATTGCCAAACATCCAGACAACTTCTGTGAAAAGAACTGGCAACCTTTAGGTGGGATACCAAGTAATTATGGCGTTATTGAGAATCAACAGTCTAGTCCTATTGCTGCCTTGATCGAAAAGATAACAAATTCAATTGATGCTATTCTTACAAAGAAATGTCTTGAGACTGGCATTGACCCGAAATCGCGAGAAGCGCCTCGCTCAATGGAAGAGGCTGTAGATCGCTTTTTTCCGAATTCTAGAGATTGGGATTTGTCTGAGTTTCGCAGAGGTCAGTCAGAAAATCTTCAAATTATTGCCGATGGTCCTAAACTTAGCCCATCTTTGGTCATATACGATGACGGTGAAGGACAGCATCCTACGAATTTTGAGAATACCTTTCTCTCTTTATTAAGAGGAAATAAAAATGAAATACATTTCGTCCAGGGCAAATACAATATGGGCGGAAGTGGTGCTATTGTCTTTTGTGGCAAGAAAAGCTATCAGCTTGTGGCATCTAGACGGTATGACAAATCAGGTGAATTTGGTTTTACTCTCATTAGAGAGCATCCACTTTCGGATGAAGAAAAGATAACAAAAAAGAACACTTGGTACGAATTTTTGAAGATAGACGGTAAAATCCCTTCATTCCCAATTGATAAAATAGACTTAGGTATACACAATCGGCTGTTTGAAACAGGTACAATTATCAAGCTATATTCGTATGAGTTGCCATCTGGTAGTCGTTCTGTGATTTCGCGAGATTTGAATCAGAGCATCAATGAATACCTTTTCAAGCCTGCCTTGCCCGTCTTAACTGTAGATAAGAAAGAACGCTACCCTGATGATAGAAACCTAGAGCGGCCTCTTTATGGTCTTATGCGTAGATTAGAACAAGATGACAATAAGTACATAGAAGATTATTTTTCAGAAAAGTTCAAGGATGAGTTTTTTGGAAAGCAAGGCTATGCGAAGGTCACTTGTTATGTTTTTAAGAACAGAGTAGATAATAAATCTGTAAAAGAAACTAAGAAAACTATCAGCAATGAATTTTTTAAAAACAGTATGGTCGTTATCTTCTCGGTGAACGGCCAGGTTCATGGACATTATACTTCTGAGTTCATTACCCGTGCATTGAAAATGAACTTACTTAAGCACCACCTTTTAATCCATGTAAACTGTACACATATGGACATAGACTTTCGAAAAGAGCTGTTTATGGCTTCACGGGATAGACTGAAGAAAGGTGAGGAAACGGGGAAATTAAGAGAGTTTTTGGCTCGCAAGCTATCTTCGAAGAATAGTCGCTTATCCGAAATCAATAAAAAGAGGAAGCAGGGAATTACAGTTGAGGACTCCTCTACGAAAGAGTTACTTCGATCTTTTACTAAATCACTTCCCCTAGATAGCGATTTGATGAAGCTGCTCGATCAAACCTTTAAGCTTGATCTTACAGATAAGAAGAAGGAAAAGAAAAAGCCACAAAGGAAAAATGGATATAAGTCAAACAAAGATACTTTTAATCCAGAACGGTTTCCTACACGCTTTCAGCTTAAAATCCCTGAAAAAGGTGGAGTAAAAGCCATCAACATACCGCAAGGCTATGACTGCATAAAACGAGCGAAAGAGTGCCAGACGTTTCGCTGATATAGTGCCAATGATTTCGGAGCAAGTTGTGCCAATGATTTCGCTTCCGGAGTGCCACTTTTCCATGACTATTTCAGAACATGGCATCAAAAACGATGTCAGCCAAACGAATAGACCTCATGGATCTCCGACAATTGATTATCCTCAAACAAAAAGGGAAAAGCAATCGCAGGATTGCCGAGTACCTACACATTAGTCGCAACACGGTTAACAGTTACGTTCAGTTTTTGACTTCGCTAGAGCGTAGCTGGCAGGAGCTTCTGGATATGGAAGAAGCAGATTTTGAATCGCTTTTTCCGGTACAGACTAATTACGACCAGGTACTGTACGAGCAGTTGTGTAGCCACTTTCCCCACTATCAGAAAGAGCTTACCAAACCGGGCTGTACTTTGCTAACCCTATGGCACGTCTATCAGGAAGTGCATCCGGAAGGCTATCAGTACACGCAGTTTGTATATTACTTTCGGCAATGGCAGAAGCGTAAGAAGGTTAGCGGAAAGTTAGAACATAAGGCCGGGGAGAAGGTGTTCGTAGATTTCACGGGTAAAAAGCTCTCTATCGTAGATCGGACTACCGGTGAAGTTAAAACGGTAGAGGTATTTGTAGCCATTCTTCCGGCCAGCCAGCATACGTTTGTGACAGCCGTACCCTCTCAGAGCCGGGAGGACTTCATTGCAGCGATGGCCATCTGCCTGTCGTTCTACGGCGGAGTACCGGTAGCCATTGTCTCGGATAACCTGAAAGCGGCGGTGAGTAAGAGTTGCAAGTACCAGCCGCAAATCAACAAGACGCTTAAGAGCTTTGCCATGCACTACGGCTGTGTGGTTGATCCGGCACGAGCCTATCATCCGCAGGACAAAGCGCTGGTAGAAAACGCGGTAAGGTTGGTCTACCAACGCATATTCTATCCTCTAGGGGATCAGCCGTTCTTTTCGATCACTGCCCTCAACGAGCAGATTGCTGTATTGTTAGATAAATATAATCGATATCGGTTTCAGCATCTGCCCTACAGCCGCAAAGAACTCTTTCTGGAAATAGAAAAGCCCTTGCTCTCTGCCCTGCCCACCAGTGCCTATTGTATTCGTCATTATCTACGGGGAAAGGTACAGAAAATGGGACATGTGTTTTTCTCAGCCGATAAGCATTACTATAGTGTGCCCCACCGCTACGTAGGCCAAGAGGTCAAAATAGAGTACACTCGAGATGTTGTCGAGATATTTCACAATCGGCAACGTATTGCCCTGCACCAGCGAGATGGCAGGCCCGGTCGGTACACGACGATCAAAGAACATCTGGCCAGCACGCACCGCTACTACGCTTCTTGGAATGCCACGTTTTTCGCTAAACGGGGGGCAGCTATTAGTGCCAGCGTAGAAATGTATATCGCCAAACTCATCGGCCAGTATGCCTACCCTGAATTGGGTTACAAGCAAGCCCAGGGTATTCTCTCATTAGCTAAAGCCTACGGGGAGGAGCGACTTAGCCGAGCCTGCCAGATAGGGTTAACCGCCAGTCGGTACAGCTACCGGATTATTGAGAACATTCTGAAGAACCGGATGGATGAACAAGCGATAGAAGAACCACTCACCGACGATCACATTGCCCCCCATGCCAATATCCGGGGTGCACAAGCTTATCAGTAATCACCAAACCAACTATACTTATGAATCAGCAGACGACGATTGAAAAGATGAAACAGCTACGGCTACTCGGCATGGCCAGTACCTATCACCAGAGCTTGACTGAACACCTCTATCAGGACTACACCCAGGACCAGTTCACTGCCCTGCTGGTAGATCAGGAATGGGAAGACCGGCAGAACCGAAAGATCAAAAACCTCATCCGACAGGCGGGGTTCAGACTACCGGTATCCACGCATGACATTGACTATACCAGTAAACGAAAGCTGGATAAAAACCAGTTTGAACGGCTATTGGGTCTACAGTTCTTGCCACAAGCCGAAAACATCATCTTCACTGGTTCTACCGGGGTAGGAAAGAGCTATCTCGCACAAGCCATTGGCACATCCGCCTGTCAAATGCTCTATAAAGTGCAGTACTACAATACGGCCCGCCTGATGGAAGAAGTGAAGATTACCAAACTGGACGGTAGCTATATCAAGTTGCTCAAAAGATTGCAGAAGATGCACTTGCTGATCCTGGACGACTTTGGACTAAGTCAGTTCGATCAGTACGCCCGGCAAGCCCTAATGGATATCCTGGAAGACCGCTACGGAAAGGCGTCTACCATTGTCGTCTCCCAAATACCGGTAGCTCAGTGGCATGGAATCATCGGTGAAGGAACCATTGCTGATGCTATCCTTGACAGGCTCGTTTATGCAGCACACCAAATCCCGTTAGAAGGAGACTCACTCAGAAAAAAGAAAAAGTTAGTAGGCTAAGAATCAACCCTTATTTTTGTCATGGAAAAGTGGCACCCTTTGGAGCGAAACGACTGGCACGGTATCACCGAAATATGCAATGACAAAGACATCTTCTTTGATACCGATGTTGAGAACCATTATTTTGACAGAGTTGAAGAGCCAGGCGAGCTGAAAGTTGCCTTTGTAAGTTAACGTCAGTTATTCTAGGTTTCTAAAAATAATACAAAATCAAGCGGCATGTAGCAGTCGGCCACGATCTTCAAAAGCAATGATTCGCGGATGCTGATCGGCAAAGGTGTAAGCCAGCAGGGCAGCAAAGACGTTGCATAGATAGTTAATAGGGGCCCGATGGCGAGTATGCTCTAAATCAATGAGACCTACGCACTGGCCAAAGACTGACTCAATGAGTCCGCGATGACGATGATAATAAGCGTCCTTTTGATGGACAATAGCATCTTTCTTTCCGTTGCGGCGCATCTTGGCCCTTAGGTCTACCCCTTTGCTAAGTAACTCTTCTTTCAGGGTGCTCAAATAACCTTTGTCGCCGTATACTTTTCCTTCTACTTCTTTGAGCAGGTAGTTCAACACCTGGTGATTGTTGTCAGCTACGTTGCCTGCCGTGAGCAGAAAGTTGACTAGCTGTGCTTCCCGGTTGATGACTACGTGCATTTTGAAGCCGTAAAACCAACCTAACGTGCCCTTGCCTTTGCTGGCCCAATCAGCCATCACTTTGTGTTGTGCTTCTCGTTTGATGTGACAAGCTTTCAAAGGTTTGCTGTCAATGTAGTTTTCTGCTAAAGCGGGCTGGCAACGGCTTTTGAGCAACAGATAGAGTTCCAGCACTACGTGCGGGATCAGGGCTACGAAGCGTTCATAGCAAGGGGCATCAGGAAGCCAGCTTTGAAAAGTCTTCAGCACATCTTGACAATAGAAGTATTTGAAGCATTTGCGTCCCGAATGATGATAAGCAATTAGGGTCGTTATGACTTCGCTTCGCGCAAAGCGTGAGTGGAAGGCGGGGACAGGCAGGCCTTGAAGAGCCGTTTGCTGAGCTAAATCCAGTAGGAAGTCATCGGTTTCCACAAAAATTTCCGTTAGTTTTGTTGTCGTCAAGATTTGCATGATTCTTTGTTTTGTACAATGAAGATTTAATTCCACTGCAAATCTTGACTTTTTTACGCTTCTACGCAACTCAACGCCCTCTCATTCAGCAACTTCCAGAATAACTGACGTTAAGTTATAAATCAAATGATACGACTGGAGGAACGGAACCAGGTGATCCAGACGACGTTCAAGATATATGCAACGTCCAAAACTCCAGCCCAAAAGATGGCAAAATACGAATGAGTATTCAGCCTAAAGCGCAAGTTAAGGTCGGTGATGAAATTCAAATGAAGGTCACATTGACAGGAGCAGGGCGGGATTTTGACGAACTATTCTGGGCAAAGATTACTGAGCCGGAAAAATCTCAAGAGAAGTCCAATAAGCCGGAAACTGAAAATGAACCCTTAGGATTGCCTGATTTCGTACTGCTGTATGAGGAAGAAAAAGACGATAAGAGCCGGACTTGGAGTGACTTTTCGAATAGCATCGGCGAAGAAATGGATTTCTATACTGTCATGTTCCCTCTCGCTGAGGGGGACAATCTGGAGAAGATATACATTAATATGGACAGTAATGTCTTTCGCTCGTTCTTATCTAAAACCAAAAACCCAAATGAAGAACAAATCCTGGCTGCCGAGCGAAAATATATATCCTCAGTCTACTTTCATACGCTGTTCTTGTATACCATAACTAAAAATAGAGGCTATCAAATTTCTAGAACACAAGAGGGCAAGGATGAGCCTGATCCAATTGATCTAGGAACCTATCTAAAGGACTTATTTGACCATTACTATTCTTCGTTTATTTTGAATTTTGGCGGAATGGAAGAAATCTTAGAAGGTTTAGGAGACTAATTTGGGGAAGATAGATTTGATGGCTTTATTTCAAACCTATCAAAGATTTCTTTGTCTTTATCTGTCAAGCTAACCTTTATCCCTAAGTGAATTAAGATTAGCTGAAAAGCATATCTTTGTAATGCTTTGTCAGTCTTAATTCTATCTGTTTCTTTATCAAGGAAAATATCTTTCCATACAGGGATTTCCAAGCTGAAATCGTTATTCGAAAAGAAGTTTATAACATCCTCTATTCTATTTTTATCCATTCCTACTTTAAGGGTAGAGTAGAGTATATTTTGTCCAATTGGCCTGAAAAGTAAACTGGTAGACTTGTTTTTTCTATCAACTTCTTTCTTCTGTAAAAAAGACTTCAACGATGGAATTTCTTCAAATAAAGTGGCTAGAAGATGTCTAACTATATATTCTTTTTCTTCAATTTTATCTTCAGAACTTCGACGGTGAGTGAAAGTCTTATAATCTTCCCCACTGACTTTAGTGCCAAAAACGTTTTGGTTAGTTAAGATTGCTGTTACAAAATCATATAAAACTACTATGTTAGTAAAAGCGGTCTTATTAGACTTGCTAATACTTCTTGTCTTGTTGAAAGCAACAATACCTTCAAGTAAATCGAAATCCTCAACAAGATTCCGTGTAATTATTGCACAATTATCTTCTTCATCAATAGCAATTATTTCACTCTTACTAACAGGTTTCGCATACCTATTTAATGTGGAGAAAACCCTTCTTGTTCTGATAAGTCCTTCTTCTGTATTCTTATGCGGCAGGAAAATTACCGCTACCTCCTCATCTTCTAATGTTTGATCTTTTAAAATTGCATCTTTTATTGCTTTTGTACGGTGCTGTCCATCAATAGCAAAAAGTTTCTCCGAACCGCTTAGAGTCAAAATACCAAACGTCCTGCTAAGATAGTTAAGTTTATCTTCTTCCAAATCGTCATACCGAACGTCGAGTTCACGGTATGTCGGCTCTCCTTCATATATTCCTACAACTATTGCGTTAAAAAATCGCTGTTCTTGATTTTTAAGATAGTTGACGATATTTTCGGTTCTACTTTGAACCTCTCGTTGAATCAGTGTTTTAAGACCTTTACTTGTATGAATTTCATCTGCCATAGAGAGTCTCTCAGATAGGTCTTTGAAAGTCATGACAGATACGTAGTATATCCAGTCACCCATTCTTGATTTTAACGTCGGCAATGTAAGGTGTTTATTACTCATATATGCTCTTATATTCTGCTTTCACTCTTGCTATAGGTATATCAGAATTAGCCCACGGAATGAATGTATCTATAAGTTTACGCTCTATATCATCAATGTCTTCATCGATTGATACTATTGAAAAATAAAAATAAATGCAGTTTGCATATAATTTTAATAGTTCATATATCTTATGTCTGGGTTTGCCCTTTCCTTGCTGATCCCTAATATACTCCGTGTATCTAATTCTTAATGTGCGCTTAGTTTGACCTACATAGAACAGGTATCTAGTTTCAAAAAAGTTTGGTGCTTTTGGCTTGACAACTAAACAATATATACCTTTTTCATCTGGAACTTTGTCTCGGTTCTTTTCATCAAATTTTATGAATTTCCACGAAAGTTTTTGAGAAATGTGTTTTTCTCTATCTTCCCATTTTTGGGGGTACAAAAGAAATTTTCTGGTGTGCAACTTCAACTGACCCTTAGCAGAAAAATCAATATCGAATGCCATGCTATAATCTAAATAAAACAACTAGCACACCCAACCCCCTCAGCCGCTAGAATCTCATTTCGCCAGCTATTGGCGTTTCTCTTCTGGCCTTGCCGCTGCATTCGTAGGTAGTGCTCTCTTTTAATCGCCGCTACTCGTTCGGGTATAGCTAGTTCTTCCAGACTCTCGTTGTCCATCCAGTGGTAACCGTCTTTTTCGTATTCTATGGCTTTGGCGTACAATTCCGGATGGTTCTCTAGCAACCACACCCACTCGATCTTTTGCTGAAAGAAACAAAAGAAGCAACCCGAACGGCTGCGGGCGTAGGTACCTTTCTTTATTTCCCCGTCAATCTCTACTTCGTAGGTCAGTGCATTATAATACTCCGGCTTGCCGACCCCGCTGTCTTCCAGTATAC
Source organism: Cyclobacteriaceae bacterium (assembly GCA_965217305.1). Classification (GTDB taxonomy): domain Bacteria; phylum Bacteroidota; class Bacteroidia; order Cytophagales; family Cyclobacteriaceae; genus Tunicatimonas. The sequence goes on along the minus strand of CBDCHN010000010.1, from coordinate 312,297 downwards.
GAAATATATTGTCTAAGACCAATACGTCGTCGTTTTCTACTAGCGGGAAGTGGTCTAGTTGACCTACCGGATACTTGGTATCCTTCAGGGAGGCGAACACCACCCGATTGAATAGTCTGGTATCCGCTTCCAGCAACAGGTTGAGCTTCTGCTTACGGGTAAAGTAAGGGCTGACCGGTTTGCTGACGTAGGGGATGACTTCGCCGAGCAGTGCTTCGTCTGCTAAGTTGTGGTATAACGCGGCTAACTTTTCGCGCTGTTCGTTACGCAGCACCTCTTTGATAACGTCTTCGCTCCAAATATTCCGTCGGAAGGGGAAGATAGATTGCACATTGTCCTTCTTAGAAATATATCCTTCCCGATCTTCGTCTCCCCGAATGCCTACATACGAGATGGTAGGAGTATCTTCTCCTATATAATTCTCAAAGGGTTCTAGCTTTAACTTTTTGGTACACCAACGGGCGGTAGACGACGGTAAAAAGCCCCCGTAGACGGTTAGGAAGTGGTCAAAGGTAGTAGCGTGCGGCGTATCTACTTTGGGCTCCACCGCTTTGAGCTGGACAATCTTTTGCCCCAGACTACTTTCCAAGCGTTCAATCAGGGCGTAGGTTTCGGTCAACTCTTTGCCGGTGTCGCAGGTGTAATACTCTATCGTTAGCTCCGGATGACGTTGCTTGAGATAGAGGGCCAAGGCGGCACTGTCTTTTCCTCCGGATATACCCAAAACGTGTTTAACCATGTTGCACTAACTTTTGCATGACCGAAATAATAGCGGCCTTGTTGATTGTAGCATCTGCTAACAACACCGCTTCAATTTGTTGCTGTAAATCAGCTACCTCTGCGCGTCGGTTACTCGGCAGTATAATGTGATCGGGTAGTTTTTCCCCGCGGGAAGTTAAGATATCCAGGCGAAAAATTTCATCATCACTACGCTGACTTTTTAGCTCATGAATGCCAATCAGCTTCTCTAAGTCATGAATAATTGTAATAGTATCCCGCATCAACGAAGCTTCTTGTTCATCATCAAGTTGATCGATACTACTACCGAGTACGGCATCGGCTACTGACTTCAGCCAGGATTCCCGATCTTCTAGCGGCGAGACAAGCCGTTTGAAAAGTTGCTTTTGCTTCGTAATCAGCCAGTCAGGATGTAGTGAAGAAAGCCGTTGCTGAATTTGTTCTTTGTACGCGGCGAACGGTCGGCTTTCCAGCCCGAAAGCTTTCAGTAGGGTCCGTTCAAACCGTTCTAGCAAATTGGCGTAGGCAGACCGCAGCTCAAAGATCGCTTCGTTCAACTGCTTAACAAAAGCCGTAAGTTGTTTGTCATCGGCGCGCAGATTGTAATCACCAAAACCCAACGCTTGGGGAAACGTCTCGAAAAGTGCTTCCTCCGGGTCACTCGCGCTGCCAATAGCAGTTCGAAATCCTTTCGCCATTGGACTAAGCTGATTAGTATGTTTGGCGTAGCTAGGCAAGCTAGCGTAGAAATTCATGAAGTTGCTAAAGATAGCAATGAACGTACTTTCCAGTCCTTTCTTAGGAGATTGGATGCCCGTGATCTCCTTGTAGCGTTGGTAAAGATTTAGCTTTACTCCCTCAACCTGATACGTCTTGATCGAATAGTTAGAAGGCTTTTTGGTGAGTAGGTCTAGCGTTTCAGGGGTCACGTACGGGATATAGCCTTCTGACTGGTGAAACAACGCGTACTCTTCGTTTTGAATCAACAGGTACAGTGGTATCCAGAAATCAACTAATCCCTTCTTCAGTTTAAAGGGCGGGGCAAGCAATAGCTCGTATAACTCTTCGGTACTGCGCTTAATGGTCCTGGTGCTATTCAAAAAGCGTTCACAAGTCTGCCATAGGGCATCAAACGATTTGTCTGATGGTGCGTGAAGTCCGTACGCTCCATTCGTTTGGCGATGAATCCCCGTGGCCTTTAGCAAACTTAGGTAGATTGACTTCTGAGGCGGGAACTTGGATGCCTCGTATCCTAAATCTTCCTCAAACTGCCGATCATAAATATCTCTAATCAATGCTTTACGCGCGGTAAGGATAGGGCTGCTGAGATGCTCCTTATTGACCATCTCGTTACGATACGTTGGGCAGTCAGCATAGACCCGCTCGGCTACTTCCGAAAGAAATACGTTCAGTTCGTGGCGGGATCGGATAGGATAGCGTTTACCCTGGAAGTACCAATGCGTTTCCGGATCATAGATGTATTGGTCAATAAGGGCTTTAAGCTTGTCAAATTCATGCTGCCGCTCACTTAATAGAATCCCTTTGGCTACCTTATCGTCCGTGTGCTTCTTGATGACGGCATTGATTTTCTCTATCTCAAAGATCGTCGTCTTGAGCAACTGAAATTTGTTTACCAATACGAATATCTGCGCTTCTTCCTTCTTTTTAGAAAGCTCCCTAATTTTACCCTTGATCCGTGCTTCGTTTAGGAAAACGTTGATGTACCCGTCTATTTCTCCCTCCGGCCTTGTGGTTTCTTCAGTATCTACTACTCTTAGCGTAAAGAAGCGGGGGGTGCCCTTTTGGTACTGTACCCGCTTGGCCATCAGCGTAGGTAGCGTGAGGTAGTAACTGATACGCTCGGCGACGGAAAAGGAGGAGTCCAGGCGCTGACTTGCTAGAGCAAGCTCCTGTTCAATATCAACGTCGGTACCATTAAAGAAGAACAGCTTGTTCTTGTGGTGATAGAATCTGATGATCTTTTTCTCAATCAGCAGCTCAATCAATTCTTCTGCCCCTTCAATTCCAACCGCTTGCTCTAAGTACTGCGCAAGCGTGGTAGCATCTAACTTGCCTAACGACTTGCCAAATAGATTAATGAGCCCAATGCACTGTATGATCGCCTTGAGTGCGCCATAGTTTTCGTGGTTCAGGGTATCCGCACGATCTAGGGCTTCAAAGATGGCTTTCCAGGTAGCCCGGTGGGGGTTATCCCGACTGTTGATCTCCTGGGACAGATTTTGAGTCAGATAGGTAAAAACGTGGGAAACTGAATAATAGGGCTGCTCTTCCGAATTGAACTTTAGCAGTCCGTACTTTTCTTGAGAGGCTAAGAAGGTAAACAAAGAACGTTCGTTCTGACCGTAGCGCTGTAGGGATTGGGCAAGTACGTAAGCCGACAGGTAATCTAGCGGGAACAACCGCTTAGCTAAGGTACGATCTAGGGTAGCGGTAGAGATAAGCTTGGTGCTCTCAAAGAGTTGGAGCAAAGGTTCTAACCAGTGCTCAGTGGGAGAAACGACCGGCAACGCTTCAATCCGTTTTGCTACTAGTAGCAATAACTGCTCAATGGGTTCGTCAAACGAGATGTCAATCAACCGTCCCTTCACCTTCTCCCACTCCTTACGTTGATCTTTCGGTAGGCTATACGAGTAGGCCGCAAAGTTCTGGTGCAGTACGGTTAGCAGAAGCGCATTACGCCTTAAATCATTGACCCACTCGGCAAGCTGTTGAATAAAGTACAGCTCTTTGTACGGATTGTTCTGAGAAGCATATTCCAGGAACTTTCCGAACTCATCTACCACCAAGATGAATACTTCGTTGCGCATTTTGACTTGCGCGTAGAGATCGTCTAGTGCCCGAAAGATATCAGCATCCGTTGCCTTCCTTTCCAATCCCAAGCGCTTGCTAAAGGTCTGCCGCAATGAAGAAAAGTTACCAATGACCTTAAAGAAGGTAAATTTCTTTAGATGGTTAAATTGGCCGTTCAATGGGGCGAAGTAAGGTACCCCTTCGATTAGATTCTTTTCAAGTGCCCACAAAAAGCTAGATTTGCCCGTTCCGTAGGACCCAATGATGTTAAAAGAATGCTGCCCGGTTTGGTAGCCAAAGACAATACGGTTAAAGACTCCCAAGGTGTTAGGAGTGGTGATGTAGTGGATGTCATGATGAACATCCCGCTCAATGTTGGTGGAAACGGTGCGGCTCGTGGTGGTTGGTCTAGTGGTGATAGTAGGCATCAAGAATTTCCCATTTAGAAGGTTGTGATTTGAATTGTAGCTCTTTTCTTCCGCCGTCTTCTTTGTAAGTAGCAAAGGTAAACGAATCAGCAATCTCTTGTATCTTCATCTCTAGCCCCTCATCACTACAAGCAAAAGCGTCAGCTACTCTTTCTTTAATCATCTCAAAAGAAAGCGAGATATCGTCGGGAAACTGATCCACGATAGCGTACAAGAACACCTCTTTAGGAATGTCGTCTCGCTCACCTATGTTCAGTTGGTAGTACCCCCCTTCTTTTAGGTTCTTACCGTCTACGCGCTGTAGCAGGTTGAGTTCAAGCAGCAAAGAAGTGAGATTATCCTCCAAATCTCGCTGCGCACTTTGGCCCAAACAGTAGCTCTTCAAAAATACTTTAATGTCATTTTTGATGGTTGCCTCCTTTACGGACACCCCGGCCTGCTGGCTGGTACGCAACAAGTACTGTAGCAATTGCTGCGTGGTGAACTGTCCTTCTATCCGGGTCTTGCGGAAATCCTTGAAGACCAGTGAAAATATAGAAGCCACTTCTTGCTTCACTAAGTGGTATTGCAACAGCCAAAGTGAAGCGGTATCTTCCAAGTAAGGATCGTACCCAGTATCTGACAACAATCTGTCAGCGAGTTCGGTAAGCTGATTGTTGGTGTCTTTAATAGCAAAAGCCTTCATCCAGAAGTTGATTGCCTGCACCATATTCTTTCCTACGCCTAACTCCAGGATGGCCTCTTCCGTAGCGGCTTTTTGATAAGTCTTATTAAAGTCATATCCCTTCTTCAGCCAGAAATGGCGGCAGTGAAAGGTTTCGTGTCCGGTAAAGGTTAGTCTTTGCATAGGTTATTGGAATAAGTTTCCCTGAGCGTAACGTTTGCTCTTGTAATGGTGAAGCTTCTCCTCGGCCACCTTAAGAATAGCTTCCGCCTGATCCTCGCTAAGCACTTCGTACATCACCTTATCGCTTTTGTAGCGCAGCCGAAGCTCTTTTAAATCTAGGTCAAAGTAACTGGCGATCTTCACCAACTGATCCTCGGTCGGCAGACGGTCCCCCCGCTCTATTTTACTCAAAGAGGATTGATCAATGTCAATCCCTGCGGCGGCCTTTCGTAAAGGAACGCCCTTTTCTAGCCGCAGGGTGCGTAAGTAATCCGCGAGTGTTTGCGTCATTAGTAAAGAGTCGTGAAATCTAGACAATTGTTGTCTATGCAAGAAAATGATTTCTTTGATACATACCAAGAGTTACATGAAAATCATTTTGACCAGCATCTGATACTGCTGCTGACCCGAAGCAGTGCATTGGTATCTTTCGGTCTCCTTTTGTCTTTGTAGTGATCACAACTGGTGTTCGCTTGCAAACCACGCGATATACTCCGTCAGCTTAGTACCTAGATAGTAGGGCAACTAATTGCTGCCATATGCTGCGTTCAAATATCAAGTGGGGCTGTCTTGTCACAAAATAAACCCAAATTCCGTGGTTTTGTGTCACAGAATAAGGGCAGTTCGTGACGAACTGCCCTTATCTTAACCCGTTGGAAAGCAAAAATCAAGGGAAGCAGCAGCACTATGTTCGTACAGGAAGGGGGTGAAGGAAGTGCTTCTTAGTCCTCGATTTTTAAGGAAATCAGCATCGTTATTCGTCTATTGCTCTAACCGCTGAGCTACCGCTGAACATGTCAGCGAGCAGGATTCGAACAGCGCGGCTGGGGCAGCCCCGCTGCCGCCCGCGACCGATAGATCCGGAAGTGAGCAGGAAACGATGCTTAGTCCTCATTTACTTTTTTATTTAGCCTTTGAGTACTGCCAATGGAGTCAGTTCTACCACAATCTCGGCTAGGTCCTGCTGGTTTTCCATCACCACATTGATGTCCTTGTAAGCGCTGGTGGCTTCGTCCAGGTCTTTGGTGTGGCGGATGGCATGGATCACCCCTTTCTTGTTCAGCAAATCAATTTCGTGCTGAAGATCCAACTCCCGTTGGGCCTGCTTGCGCCCCATCCGCCGTCCGGCCCCGTGCGAGCAGGAAGCAAAGCTTTCCGGGTTGCCCAGTCCCCGCACGATGTACGAGCTGGTGCCCTGCGAACCGGGAATCATGCCCAGTTCACCGGCGCGCGCCCGAGTAGCTCCCTTGCGGTGCACCAGCACGTTCTGCCCGTAGTGGTTTTCCCAGGCGGCAAAGTTATGCGCCTTGTTAATGATCTCATCGTGATCAAACGCACCGACCACTTCCTGCAGGGCTTCCACCGTTCGGTGCATCATCAGCTTGCGGTTGGCCAAGGCAAACTCGATGCAGTAGTTCATCTCGGTCAGGTAGTCTTTGGCTTCCGGAGTTTCGATGGGCAGAAAGGCCAGGTCCTGGTCTTTGGTCACCGATGAGAAGTAGCGTTCGTTGAGTCGCTGGGCGGCGTTGTTGTACCACTCAGCTACGCTGTAGCCTAGGTTGCGACTGCCCGAGTGAATCATAATCCACACGTAGCCGTCGGAACCCTGCTGAATCTCAATAAAGTGGTTACCTCCGCCCAGGCTGCCGACCTGCTTGCGCGCTTTCACGTAGCCCCGGTCTACGACGGTCATCGCCTCGGTACGTTCGGGCATCCACCGCTCGTCCTGTGCTTCGTCGTGCCAGTTGAAGCCCAGCGGAATCAGCTGCCGGGCAATTCCCAGGGTCTTCTTCAGGTCATCCTTGCCGACTTCGGTCAGTTCGGTCCGCAGGGCGCACATCCCGCAGCCAATGTCCACTCCGACCGCGTTGGGCACCACCACTCCCTGGGTAGCCAGGATCGAGCCGATGGGCATCCCGTAGCCCGGATGGCTATCGGGCATCAGGGGAATGTGCTTGAAGGCGAAGGGCAGATTCGCCAGGTTTTTCGCCTGCTTTAGGGCCATTTCTTCAATATCGTCCAGCCACAGTTTGATGGGCTTCTGTTCGGTTCCAATTACTTGTTTCATAGTTCAGTTATTTATTAACGCTTTCTGCTCCGTGGTCGGGCCGGTGCCTTGGGGTAACCCTAGTAAGTTTAGTCGGTTTAATGCAATCGTTTTCATGGGCTTGGTATTAATTCTGTTGATGAATCAAAGGTGAGCCCCTACTGCGCAGTCTTTCTGCGTAGTGAAAATTATTTCTTATTTTTATTGAAAAAGCTGCAATGCCCATTACCCGCAACGCACTGGTGCGCTACAAGACCATCGATCAGTGTCTGCAAAACCGCTACCGTCCGTGGACGCTGGAAGATTTGATCGACGCCTGCTCCGAGGCGCTCTACGAATACGAAGGCATCGACAAAGGAGTAAGCCGCCGTTCTATTCAGGCCGGTATCCAAATGATGCGCAGCGACAAGCTCGGCTACAATGCTCCCATCATTGTGGTGGATCGGAAGTACTACACTTACGAAGACCCGGACTACAGCATCACCAACATTCCGTTGACTGGTCAGGATTTGGGCCGACTCAGTGAAGCGGTGGAATTCATGAAGCAGTTTCAGGGCTTTTCGCACTTCAGAGAACTGGATGGCATGGTGCAGAAGCTGGAGGCACACATCTATTCTCAGAAAACGCATACCCAGCCCGTCATCGACTCGAGAAGAACGAGCACCTGAAGGGATTAGACTACCTCGATACGCTCTACCAAGCCATCATCCGCAAACAAGCAATCCGGCTTACCTACCAGTCCTTCCGCGCCCGGCAGGCCAGTACCTTTGATTTTCATCCCTATCTACTCAAAGAATTTAGGAACCGCTGGTTTATCCTGGGAGCCAAAGAGCAGCACGCGGGCATTCTCAACCTCGCCCTGGACCGTATTCAAGCTATTGAGTCAAGCGCGCTTCCCTACGAAGAACCATCAGCATTTGATCCTTCGACCTACTTTAAAGATGCCATCGGCGTGTCGGTCAGTCCGCGGATGCGGCCGAGTCGGGTGCTGCTGCACGTGAGCCACAAGCACGCTCCCTACGTGAAAACCAAGCCGCTCCACGCGTCGCAACAGGTGGTAAGCGAAGATTACTACGGGGTGACTATCTCGCTAAGCGTGCAGCATAACTTTGAGCTGGAAAAAGAGATCCTGGGCTTCGGGGATGGCATCAAGGTGATCTCCCCGGAAAAACTAAAGAACAGCGTCAAAGAGCGGCTGACCGGGGCTTTAGATTTATACCATACCGAACTCAGCGAGAGCGGCTTGCGCACGGCGATGCGAAAGCTGACCCACCGGGGGTTTGCCCTGCTCAACCAAGTGTACACCCAGCGGGAAGTCGGGAGGATAAAACGCCTGATTGATCAAATGCTGAAGACGTCCGACGAGCCGGTGTTTGCCCAACGGCAATTGCTCAAAGTGATTCCAGCCCTCAAACCGTTGGTCATCAACCGAAACCTTCAAACGATCATCCGAGCCGTTGATCCCAGGGCGTTTCTGGTCAAAGCAATTTACTTTGATAAGCCCCCGGAATCCAACTGGTACGTGAGTTGGCATCAGGACGTACCCATTAACGTGATAGAGAAGGTTGAGACACTAGGTTTTGGTCGCTGGACCCACAAGGAAGGAGTAACGAGCGTTTGTCCGCCCGAGGAGGTCTCCAAGCAGCGCTTTACCATCCGCATTCACCTGGACGAAGCCAACGAAACGAACGGGGCCCTTCGGGTGGTGCCCGGCTCTCAGAACAAGCAGTTGTCGGATCAGGAGATTCAACTCATCACCACCAACAGTCTGCCGGTGGTGTGTAGCGTTCCGGCGGGCGGGGTTCATCTGATGAAACCCTTGTTGTTACACGCCTCTTCCAAATCGAGGAGCACGAAGCGAAGGCGGGTCGTGCACCTGGAGTTTGCTTCACTGGAGCTACCCGGTGGGCTGGAATGGCTCGAGCGCGAAGAATGGTGATCCTACTGCTACGGAGCGCTACAAAACGCAGCCTTGAGCGTTACTTACTGCTTACCAACCTTGAACGTGTAGCGCTGGCCTTCTTTCAAAAGCGAAGCAGCGTACACCCCAGTCGGTAGCGATACAAGATTTAGCCGGGTCAGCGGTTGAGTAACCTCCTGGGTCATCATAAGCCTCCCGGAAGCATCGCGCAGTTGAAGACTGCCTCCAATCCAATCAGTAGACGTTTGAACAATTAGTTCATTGATCGTCGGATTCGGGAAGTAGTTAATCTCCGGTTGATCCAAAATATCCAGACCGGTGATCACTTCTGGTGCCTGCACCTGGGTTACCCGCACGGTTTGGCCAGCGACCACCGTCACGCTTACCGCTTCGTTGCTGGTTGCTTGGATAAGGTTCTGCGCATCATCGTTGGGAAGCCCCCGGTGGTCGGCAGCCAGCAAGTACTGTCCGGCGGCCAACCCGTGAAAAGAGAACCTTCCCGCTTCGTCCGTAACGGTATAGGCAACCACTTCCCGGGTTTGCGGGTCTAGCAGGTAGAGCGAGGCATGGGGTACTACTTCACCATCGGTTGCGGCTTGATAAACCGCCACTCGGCCGTTTTCTACCTCGGAGCTCTCTCGCAGTACCCCAGTAATCGTTGCTGTTCCTGCTCGGCGAACCGGGCGGGCAATCAACGTAAGCTGTTGTACTGTATCTTGATAAAGACTCACCGTACTAGCTAGAGATAGCATAAGACGATTGCCCGAATAAGCGGGCAGAAACGTAGTGTCTGCGGCGTATACTCCGAACGCATACTCACCGGCTGCCAAACCTTCTAAAGACAGACGGGCGCCGGACATTTCTCGGACCGTTACTGACTCGAACCGCCCTTCTTTCTTTTGATACAAGCTTAGTAGCACTGGGGGTATTTGATCTTTAGTACCAAGAGCAATAAGCTCTACCGTAAGAGTGAACAGCGAATCGGTTGCCGTACTATCAACGGGGCTGCTCGAGTAGGTGATCGCGAGCGCTTCGCTGGCTTGGGTTGGATTACCCATTTGGTCAAAGGCTACTGCCGCGGGCACCCATACTGTTACCGAATCGCTGGTGGCGGCTGCTACTGTGGCCATAAATGTGATACTATCCTGGGTAGTCAGTTCAACGGTCGTTGCGTTCACGGTTGACACGTCACGCTGCTCGAAGCCGGAGATCACTTCTCCGAAGTCAACAACGAGCTTCGCTGAGCGGCTAACTGAGTCTACACGGTGCCAGGCGATCACCGGAACCGGTCCTTCTTCAGTTACATCAGTTACATTAATGATTACTGCTTCCGGCTTGGCGGTGTACGAGCCATTTGATACAGTTAGCCCCAGCGTGTACCGTTTCGTAGTTTCGTAGTCAAGAGAGGCGCGAGCTAGTCTGATTGTACCCGTGTGGGGCTCTACCACAAACGCACTGTCAACGTTACCCGAAACAATCTGCCAGTGGGTAAGACTATCTACCTGATCCGCTTCGGTCACCATTAAAGTGCCTACTGTAGTGTTTTCCTCCGCGTTTTCTACTGCTTCAAAAGCTTGGTTAGGGACGATAACTAATTTATTAGTGCTGTATTCAGAATAATAGACGGAAAACTCTTGTACTTCAATAGCAGTGCCTTCAACATCATGAGCTCCATGAGCTGGAATGTGTATAGGAATTATACCGCCTTTATCGCTGTACGCTTTAATTATGGCTACGAATGCTATACTGTCTTGAGTAACTAGCTCAGAAAGTATATTGCTCCGTTTAGCATTAGGGGCGCCTATAAATATATCGGAAGCTTCCAGGTCGTAGAGCTTTCTATTGCTCTGAAAAGTGATTTCAACTTGAGATTCTGACGTTCTCTCGCTGGTAACCGTTAAGGTAGGAGGAGAGACAAGTTTGTTTAGGTTGAAAAAGTAGGCTGCCCCTGCGTTACTTATCAACGACTGATCTTCTGTCCTATAGTTTTCTTTGCTAGCCCCTACTAGTAGAGTTTCCCCCGATACTGCTACAGCACTTCCAAATAACTGCCAATAGTTGGCCTCTGGGGCCAGTAACTTTCGGTTTTCAGCCCACTTTCCTGTACTGTCTTTCTTAAATACATAAGCAGCCCCAGCTTGATGCTTTTCACTTATTCCTTCCTTGCTAACTACTTTTTCGTTATTATATGCTCCTACTATAATAGTATTCTTGTCCATAGTTGCTGAAACACCAAAAGCCTCGCCAGTATACGGGTCGGAGGATTGTAGTTGTTGTTGCTTTTGCCAGTTTCCATGCTCATTTCTTTTGTAGACATAAGCTGAACCAGTACCATGAGTCACTCCGTGTTTTTTTTCTATTTTTTTCTCACTATCGGCACTTACTATTGCCAAGTCATCTGATAGACTCACAGAGCTACCAAAGTATGCACCTTCCACTTGTATCGGCGCAGATAATTGTTGAGCCAATACCCATTCGCCATTATCACTTCGTTCAAAAAGATAAGCAGCACCTACTTCTTTCTTGGTGAAACTGACATCCTCTCGGTGGGCTCCGACGATGGCATAATCATTAGACACATCAACAGAATGACCAAAAAAGGCACCGCCCTTTCTTTCAGTGGCAGTAATTTTCTGTTCATTTCCCCATTGACCAGACGCATTTAGTCGGTATAGGTAAGCTGATCCTACATAGTCAATTCCATTCATGTTTTCGTTAGAAGCCCCGACGATGATGTTGCTACCGGCAATGGCTACCCTTGATCCATACCCTACTGGTTTTTCAGCCGCGCTCAGCCGTTGGATATTGTTCCATTGATCAGTATTCCGTTGAAAGACGAAGACTGAATGAGTAGATGGATCCCCTACTATTGCGTACTCATCTGATATATCAACCCAACTACCAAAGGCCGTACTGCTTGTATCAGGAGATACCAACTGTTGTACCAACTTCCACCCACCTAGTGAGTCATTTTTATAGAGATAAGCAGTATTAGCACTGGTACCAACGATAGCGTAATCTCCACTGATGTTTACTGATCGACCGAAACGTCCTATCTTGGTCGGTTCTATAGCAACTGCTTTGGTTACCGCTGGAGATGCGACAGTAAGCTTGTGCTTGTTTTCATAAAGTCGCGTGAAACGGCCCAAGGCGTTCATGCCAGTGATGAGTACGTCTTGATTGCCGTCTCCATCGTAGTCCGCCCAGGTCAGATCACTGTAGCTAAGGTTCGGAAAAGGAGTATGAAGCACCTTGGTAAACTGTCCGCCATCGTTTTTGTAGAGGGCGGTAACTTCGTTGTTATCGTTGTTTCCCGAGATCATCACGTCAGGATCTCCGTCGCTGTCGTAGTCAGCCCATGAAACAGCTCCTAAATCAATTCCGGTGAAGGGAGTATTGGGCAATTCCGCAAATGTCCCTTGCTGATTTTCGTACAATTTGGTTACGGTACCCTGGGTGGTGTTGTACCCAGCCACAAGAAGGTCCGGATCACCGTCCTGGTCGTAGTCGGCCCAGGCGGCTGAACTAAAACTGAGCGGTAAGAAGGGAACGCCGCTCACGGGGGCAAAACCTTCCGGCAGATTTTCATACAGCCGCGAAGCCTCACTGGTGCTGTAGTCGGTGATAAACAGATCGGGTCGGCCGTCGCTGTTGTAATCCGCCCAGGCAACGGCTCCGTTGTGGTTAGGGTGAAACGGGGTGCTGACTTCTACGAAAACCCCGGCCTGATTCTCGTATAGTTTGGCGGTCCGATTCTCCTGGTCACTAAAGCCAATCATCATGATGTCAGGGTCGCCATCGTTATCGTAGTCCTCCCAAGCAACGTCGCAGTGGGATACTCCGAGTAGTGACGCAAAGGTTACTTCAGTAAAATTGCCGCCGTCATTTTGATACAGTTTGGTTATGGTGGCTGAGTTGTTGTCGTTACCGGCGATCAGAACGTCCAGGTCCCCATCGCTATCGTAGTCGGCCCAGGCAACATCACTGTGAAAAACCGGTTCAAACGGAGTCTGCGGTACTTCGGTAAATGTTCCCTGATTGTTCTGGTAGAGCGTAGCCATACGTCCTGACGTCCCTAGTCCGGTGATCAGGACATCCATATCGCCGTCGTTGTCGTAATCCGCCCAAGCCGACGATCCCGCCGACACCTGTTCGAAAGGGACGCTCACTTCTACAAAAAGCTGCTCGGTAACAAGGTCGGAACCACTGCAATCCTCGTCAATACTATTGTTGGGTATTTCCGTCTGATCGGGATTTATGCTTTGATCGGTATCGTCGCAGTCCAGGTTGTTGGTGGAGGTAGCGTACTGGCAGTATTCTGAGCAGGCAAGCACCGGGTCGGAAAACGCATCGCCGAACCCGTCGTGGTCCATGTCAGGATAAAGCGCTACGCCGTTGCCGGTTAGTTCCAAATCTACGGAGCCGGAAACTAGGTTGTCGCCGCTGAACACCTTTCCCAGATCGTCAGCTCCGGCCAAGTTGTCGGTAAGCGGGCCTGAGTAGTTAATCAGTGTTCCTTCCGCCCCTTCCGCCGTAATAACGACCTGCCAATCGAACCGAACCGAATCACCAACGTAGCCACAGAAATCGTCTATGCCACTCTCAATTTGCAGGTCCTGAACACTCGGTCCAACGATTGGGTCAAGGAGTACTTGGTACCAACCGCTTTTGGATACTCTAACCGTCTCTAAGTCCTGAAATGATCTTATTCTGGCCGAATAATGGTTTCCGCCATTTGTATAATTATTGACTTTTACCACAACTGAAGTAACCATTACCCCTTCGGGGATGGTAAACTCAAAGGCGGGGGACATACCTTCCAGCAAGGGATCACACTGACCAAAGGCCGACGATACAGCGTTCAAACTAAAAAGAAGAACAACAAATGGTATACAAGCTTTCATAGAATGAGGGTCTATACTACACGTATACTAATTTGTACTTTTCTAATAAAATGTCCTAATCTATAGTTATCCAAACCTTACCTGAGCTTGTGTTTGAGAGCATCTTAAGCTTGTCCGTGTTGCTCACTATCCACAGAGCACCATCGGAATCTTGCGGAAGCAGTCGGTGTAGCGGGACAAGCGTTGCTCTTACCACTTCTGCCAGATTTGCGTTTCTACAGTGCTCAGGATGCCGCTTTTATCCCAAGCCAAAGTGATTGTAGAGAAGTATTGGAGCCATCCGATCGCAGAGGCCAACGGCAAAGTACCACCGGTGTACACCAATTAGAGCTTGCGTCATGGTTTGCTCTTCCTGGACAGACAACTGGCGCAGCGGCAAACGCACCGGGCCACAGTCAATACCGGCCAGCTTCATCATCACTTTCTGGGGCGGAAGTCCGCCGTAGCGATGGATGATGCACACCAACTCTCCGACCCGAGACTGTGTTGCCTGAGCCGTGTTCCAATCGCCTCGCTTAAAGGCCTGCCAGATCGTTTGGAACCAGGGGGCAATGAAATTGTAGGTACTGCCGATGAAGGCTGAGCTGCCGACAGCTAAGGCGCTGAGCAGGAGTTCGTCGCGGCCAAACAATAGATGGTACGGACTTTTCAGACAGGTTTGGAAGGCATTCAGGGTGTGGGCGGTGTACTTCAAGCCTGCCAGCGAGGGCAATCGCTCGGCAGCCTGCTCCAGAAAAGCCACCATGTCCAGGTCTACACCGGTCAGGGCCGGGACATGATAGTAGTACAACGGCAACTCCGGAGCGCCCTTAGCAATGTGGGCCAAGCAGGCGGTGAGCGTCTCCAGGGTTTGCACTTTAAAATAAGAAGGAACGGTAGCTGAAATGGCGTCGGCCCCGATTTGCCGGGCGTGTTAAGCCAGCCCCCTGGCTTCTTCCAGGCTGTTGTGGCCGACGTGCACAAAAGTATACAAACGCCCGCGGGCCGCCCAGACGTAGGCTTCGGCTACCTGCTTTCGCTCCGCAATAGTCAGGGAAGGTCCTTCGCCGGTGCTTCCGCACACGAAAATACCCTGAATTCCACTAGAAAGCAGGTGCTCTACCGTCGGTTCAATCGGCGCTAGGTGCAATGAGCCATCGGCCCGGAAAGGGGTGAAAGTGGCTGCGATTAGTCCTTCTACTTGAGGTGAATTCATAGGTTGATCAATAGGGTCACTCATGAGTTTGTGTTTTTCCTTCCAACGGTAGCCCATCGGTTTCTAGCAACTTGCAGCGCTCCTGCATCGGTAAGGCGGCAGCTGCGACTTCCATCCAGGGCTTTTCGGGACGTACCCCCCAAATATATGCTTTGGAAGGATTGTAATTTGGGTTAGCGGTCGGCATAGCGGCACCTACCGACTGCTGCCAGTCGGCGAGTTGTTGTAGCAGTTGCTGAGCTCGTTCCGGATAGTCTGCCGCCAGGTTCTGTAGTTCGCCTACGTCTTCGGCCAGGTCGAACAATTCCACCCGGTTGTCTTCGTAGTAGTGGATCAGTTTGTAGTCTCCTTGCCGAATAGCCGCCGCGGGCGTAGCATGGTGGTAGGTAGGGTAATGCCAGTACAGTGCTCGGTCTAAGGTTTCCGCCTGGGTGAGTGCCGGAACCAGCGACTGCCCGTCATGACTCACCGGATCTGCTCCGGCGATGGCTAGAAAAGTTGGCAGCAAATCGTGGCTGATGGTGAGTACGTCTGAGGTAGTATTGGCATCCACCGTCTCTGGCCAGCGCACGATCATGGGGATGCGAATGCCGCCCTCGTACAGCGTGCCCTTCTCGCTACGCAACGGGGCGTTGGTGGTGACGATAGGACCGCATTCATGGTACACCTGAATCAAACCGCCGTTGTCGGAAACGAAAAAGACGACCGTGTTGTCGGCCAGTCCCAGGGTCTCTAGTGCCTTTAACAGATGGCCTACGCCCTCGTCCATTACCTCCACCATCGCGGCGTAGCGGGGATGCACGTCGGTAGGCTGCTTTTGTCGTTTCTGCTCGTATTTCTGCACCACTTTGGCGTCGACTTCCATGGGAATATGGGGGGCGAAGTACGATACCACGCACAGAAACGGGTCGCGGGGGTGTTCTTCCATAAATCGAATCGCCTGAAGGGTAATCGGGCCGGTGCCTTTTTGAGGGTGCTGTTGGGCAAACTGCTGTACTTCCTGCCGATACGCTTCGTTCAGACCGTCGGCATTGGTGGGGGCGGGGAGGTAGCCCCGATCGGTAGGCATATCCGGAGAGGCATAGCCCAGGTTCCACTTGCCTACGATGGTGGAGACATAGCCCGCGGGTTGTAAGGCTTCGGCCAGCGTGGCTACGGTGTCAGGCAAGTTCCAGCGGTTGGCGGGGGGCGTCAATTGGGCCCAGGGGCGGCGGTGGGGGTTGATAATCATGTTCATGCCCAACCGTGCAGGGTAGTAACCGGTTTGTAGGCTGGCCCGCGTGGGAGAACACACCGGGGAGGCGGCGTAAGCCTGCGTGAAGCGCATACCCTGCCGGGCTAGCTGGTCTAGGTGAGGCGTCTCGATAAAGTTGTTTCCGTAGCTTCCCAGATCGGCGTAGCCCAAATCATCGGCAATAATAAGCAGAATGTTGGGTGGGCTGGTCTGGGCGAGTGCCAGGCTAGGGGCAAGCAATAAGCAGTATAAAAATCTCAGCAAAAGCATTCTCCGTAGCAGGGTTGTACAGGTATAAATCAGGGACAACTTACGTAAATATTGCAATATGTACCACATATTGCTAGCTTTTATCGAGCGTACTTTAGCAGTTTTAGAAAGAGCAAAAGACGGTTCTCATCTGCTACACTCTTCACTAAGTTGTTTGACCGTTTCAGGGACTTTCCGGTGATAGTAGGCGCGCCACGAATATGCTGTTATCAGCTTCTACATTCGTTTCTCCCCGCATATACTCCGTTGTGGTCACCCATACCCGGTTTTTGCTAATCTCAGTGACTCCAAAATTACCTAGTCCAACGCCCCGGTTGGGCACCAGGGTGTGTTCGGTCGTGCGCCGCACGGTCAGTGCCTGGGGATCGACCTCGGCCATGAGCAACGGAGCCCGATGGCGAAACACCTCGTCGTTGTTTAATCCGCGTCGGGTGTAGACCAAGTAGAGTTGATCCTGAAAGGTGGCCCAGTGCTGCTGCGTGTTGTAACTGCCCAGCACCTCCCCGTCATCAAACGTCCACTCCCGGATAGGGTCAAAGTGCAGTCCGTCGGTGCTCTGCGTAACGTAGGCGGTCTGATCCGAGCGAAGCGTAAGGAAATAGGTGTTGTCAAAGCGGGCTAACGAAGGTTCGCCTAGTCCGCGGCCTTGCTTGAGTTCCAACTCATTGCCGTGCTCCACGTAGGTGAGGGTTTCCCCATCAAACCGACAGCGCACCACGGTGATGGTCTGTCCCAGGTCGTCGCTGTTCATATTGTTGCTCACATCAAAAGCGTCGCGCTGCGTACGGGCTCGCTGCTCGGGAGTCATTTTGTAGTAAAAAACAGGCAGCAGGATATCGCCGTTGGACTCTGCGATCCACTGCACGCAACCGGCGGTAGGGGCGCTCAGATAAAGCGAGTCATGGTCGAACTTAGGCAAGGCAAGGGCCCGGTGTTCGCCCCACCGCTGAGTAGCCGGGTCGTACACGGCATAGGCTACTTCCCGGCGCGAGCGGTCGGGGTGGCTGTCGTCGGTGTAGAAAAAAGACTTGCCGATGTTGAGCACCTTGCTGGTAGATTCATGCCACATTGGGGTCATATCACTCATCGAGCGGCGATATCCGTCTTTCATCGAGTGCAACTTGAGCGAAGGAATCACGGTTGGGGTGCTCCAGGTTTGCCCACTGTCGTAACTCAGGGTTTGATAAAGATCGTAGTAAACGTCTTCGCCGGACTTGAGCTTTTGCGACATGGTCATGATGGCGTAGGGCGGGTCGGTCGGCACCCAGGCGGCGCGGGCCTGCGTCCAGATAAAGTCATTGGGAAGGCCGCCCCGCGGAAGGCCGCCCCGCGTCACCGTTTCCAGCTCGATGCGGTAGTCAGCAGTTGGAGAAGAAGATTGTTCGGTTTGGCTCTGAGAGGTGCAACTTAGGGTAGCAGCCATGAGACCAGTGATGGCTAGTAAGTCTGTAATTCTCATTTTTCAGTAGTTTGATGCTATTGGTTTTAGTAGTTGATGGCACTAAAGGATCAGCGTGCTTTATGTTACGTTAATCTCCCGCCCGCGCAAGGGAGCCATGATATGATCGTGGAGTAGCTGCCCGGTCTGCTCGGCATCCTGCCGCTGCACGGCATCGTAAATCTGGCGATGCTCGTGTAGGGTAAGCGCGCGGATGTTCTCAGGAGCGCGGTATTTGCCCTGAATTTTGGGAAAGAAGGCCCGCACGATGAGCGTACCGAACACTTCAATTACCGGATTGTGCGCCGCCGAGAGCAAGGCCAGGTGAAAGTCCATATCCGCCGTCTCGTCGGCCGCACCCGATTGCTGCACGGCTTCCATACGCTCGATCGTTTCCAGGATGATCAGCAGGTCTTTGGCTGTGCGTCGAAGCGCGGCTTCCCGCCCGGTAGCCCGCTCGAAGATGGCTCGTGCTTCAATGAGTTGGGCATCATTATATCCCTGGTACTCCAGGTGGCGGAGGGTAGTTTGGTAGAGATAGTCAATATCCGGACTGAGCACCACGGTGCCACCTTTTTTGCGGGTTTGTACCAGTCCCTGCGCTTGCAGGAGGGTCAGTCCCTCGCGCAAATGGCGAATGCTTACCGAAAGCTCATCACACAACTCCGCCTGGGTGGGCAACTGGTCGCCCGCCTGGTATCCTTTCCGATGGATGTATTGCCGAAGGTCGGCGGCTATATCGGAAGGAGTAGAAGAATTAGACATAGGAAGCCTACCGTTTTTTATACTTTTTCATGTGCTGAGCGATCACGTTCATGGCGCGGTCCGGCTCGGCTACGCTTCGGGGGTAGTAGTAATAAATAAGGTGATCTACTGATTTCTCAATCACTTCCGAGAGCCTTTTATCCATCAGCGGAATATCGGGAGTGGCAATGTGGTGATTCTCAATCAGCCACAGGGTTTTCTTACCGTTGGCCTGCGCCGCCTGTAGGAAGCGCTCGCCCGCGTCGTTGCCCAACAGTACTTTACCCTCACTTTCCTGTACGCCCACGTCGGTGGAGTTCCAGGGGCGACCGTCGCAGCCGAAGTAGTCCAGGTGCTGCGCGGTGGCGGCTCGTTGCAGGGTATCGTCTTTGAGGTTGGCGTAGGCAAACAGGCAGGTGGTTTTGTCAGGATATTTTTCTTTGATATGCTCATTGATGCGGGAATGAAAATCGACCGTCGCCTGCACATGCGCTGCGTAGGAAGCATCTTTCCCCAGCGCGGCGATCGCTCGGGGCGAAAAGTCCTTCCCGTACGATTTGGGCTCGTCCCAAATGATACCTTGGATGTCCCACAACTGAAACAGTTTGTCTAATGATTCGGTAAAGAACTGGTACGTTTCGGGATAGTGCACACTGCTTTTTACTCCCGATACCGTAGAAATCTGGGGAGTGCCGTCTTCCTGTAGCATCCAGGTCTGCGGATGCATGACCGAGAACAGGCTGGGCACCTTGGGCGCTCCGGCAAACAGTCCGCCCCAGCGGGAAGGCACGGCGTAGACCACCATGCCCACCCGGGCGGCTTCTTCGCAGATGATCTCCAGGTTTTCCACGGCGGCAAACAGGTCTTGCTCCAGCACCGCCACCGAGACGATGTCCGTGCCGATATCGGCTATCCACTGCATGTCTTCTTTCACTTGCTTGGGCACTAGGGTGTAGGTGTGCGCCCGGAAGTAGTAGGCGTTCAGTAGTTTGGTTGGGTCTTGAAGAGGCTTCTTTGGGTGGGCCGACAAGGGCAGGGTAGGGGAGAGCACGGAGAGCCCCGCGGCTTGAAGGCTCTTGCCTAGAAAATCTCTTCGGTCGGAGGAGGTATTCGTTGATTTTTTAGTCATCATGGATTAATCAGAGGGTTGTTTTCATGTATAGATCACCAAGAAATACGCAGTCGCTAAGTCTTTTCTGACGTGCTGGGGATGAAATGTAAGCCAAAAAATTTTACTTTCACAAAATATTCATTTTATTTGACAAATTAAGTTTTTAATCTGACAAATAAGTAATGGAGACCTTAGCCGCGACTTTAACTCCCATGACGGAGCTCAACCCCGCCGAGATTTTTGCTCAACTGCCTCTCAACCGCAGCGGAGCCGCCGAGCGGGCCTACCTGAACGAAGTGCTGGAAGACGGCTTCGGCAACAAAGAATCAGCCCACATGCTGGCCCGGTTCGAGCAGGCCTTTGCCGAGAAGTTCGGAGCGCAATACGCCATCTCGATGAACTCCGGCTCAGGAACGCTGGTCGCCGGACTCATGGCTGCCGGAGTGGGGCCCGGCGACGAGGTGCTGGTGCCCGCCCTCACCATGGCCGCTACCGCTTTCTCGGTCATTCACGTCGGGGCCGTCCCGGTCTTTGTTGATAGCGACCCGCGCACTTACAACCTGGACCCGGAAGACGCCCGCCGCAAAACCACCGCATTTACCAAAGCCATCATGCCGGTGTCCATTTACGGTTTATCACCGGATTTTGATCCGATTATGGCACTGGCCCAAGAGCACGACTTGGCTGTCATCGAAGATGATGCGCAAACGTTTCTGGGCACCTACAAAGGCCGCATGGTAGGCACCATCGGCCACGCCGGGAGCTTTAGCTTTCAGGGTTCCAAGCACATGACCACCGGGGGCGATGGCGGTATGATCATCACCAACGATGAGGAGTATGCCGTGCGCATTCGCAAAGCGGCGGTGCAGGGCTATCGCACCCTAGGAGCCAAGCCCGGCTCCACGATGATTCCGCGCGACGAGCGGCAGGACTGGCGCTTCGAGCGGCACGACAGCCTGGGCTACAACTTCCGGATGTCGGCACCCCAAGCCGCCCTGGGCATGGGGCAACTAGAACGACTCGAGCTGCTGGTAGACGCCCGCCGCTGCATTGCCCACCGCTACGATCAGGTGATCGCTGAAGAAGGCTGTGAATGGCTGATTCCGCCCTACACTCCCGAGGGCTACGAACACACCTACTGGGCCTATCCGCTGATGCTGGACGAAGCCAAACTGGGGGTTGATTGGCACGACTTCCGCCGGAAGTTCATCGAACTAGGCGGCGACGGACTCTACGGGTGCTACACGCCGGTGCCGATGGAGCCGGTGTTCCGAGAACTATCCTTTTACGGAGACAAGTCTCGCTCACCGCTCTACGATCCGCGCTACCGGGGGCAGGTAAAGTCCTACGGCCCGGCGGATTGTCCGGTACTGGAAAAATTCAGAAAAGGCTTATGCCTGCTGAAAACCGGAATGCAAACGTTGGATAAAGTGGAAGGACAGGTGGAAGCCTTGCAAAAGGTGATTCGGTATTATCAGGACTAGCGCGAATAAAAGAAATATTGAATACCGAGTAACGAACACTGAATATCGAATGAATATACCAGAATTGTTTAGCCTAAAAGATCGAGTTGCTATTGTGACCGGAGCCTACGAATGGCTGGGTCACGACGTAGCCTCGGTATTGGCCGAAGCGGGGGCCTCCGTCATCATCACCTCGCGCTCCCTGAAAAAAGCCCAGGAAGCGGCCGACCGATTACAACAGCAGTACGGCGTAGACACATTGGGACTAGCCATGAACCAGCGCCGGTATGAGGAAGTGGCCGCAATGGCCCGGCAAGCCTTGGAGTGGAAAGGAAGAATAGATATTTTAGTCAATAATGCAGGGGGCGGGGTAGGTAACAGTCCGGGCCATTTATTTGAGCGCGACGCCGAAGACATTGCCGCTATGATTGAGACCAACCTGACCGGGGTGATTTACTGCTGCAAAGCCATTGCTCCGTGCATGGTGCAGGCCGGGTACGGCAAGATCATCAATATTGCCTCGATGGCCGGACTCATCGGCCGCGACCGCCGCCTCTACGCCCGCAGCGGCATGAACGGCCAACCCGTTGACTATGCCGCCGCCAAAGCCGGAGTGATCGGCCTCACCCGTGATCTGGCCGGCCTCTTATCGCCGGACGGAGTATACGTCAACGCCATCTCGCCCGGCGGCTTTGAGAAACCCGGCAACCTACCGGAGCAGTTTACCCAAGAGTTTGCCGACCGCACCATGCTGGGCCGCTGGGGCCGCATGGGGTTGGACCTGAAGGGAGCGGCCTTGTTTCTGGCTTCTGCCGCCTCCGACAACGTGACAGCGCACAATCTGGTGGTAGATGGCGGGTTTTCGGTGTGGAAGTAAGGGATTTTTCGTTACGACGACCAGCATATATGCCATACCAAACCATTGGGAGGGCAGGGGCCTTATATATTGTAGCTAGTGTTTACGCCACCTAGGAACTAACTCGTAATTAGTGCTACGCCCGCCTGAATCTTCTTTTTGAAGAATCCCTTTTTCAATCAAATCCTTTATATCACGCAAAGCCGTATCTGCCGAACATTTGGCTATCTTAGCCCATTTAGATGACTTCAACTTACCCTTAAAGCCATCAAACAGCCTATTCAGCATCAATCGTTGGCGACTATTCAGCGGTGTTTCTTTATGCTCCTCCCAAAACTCCGCCTTTTGGAAAACTTGATCCAAAATATGCTCTGTTGCCACTAAAGCGCGGTATAGGCAATTCAAGAACCAATCCAGCCAATCTGTAATATCTCCAGGACTATGCTGCACTTTCTGGAGTATTGCATAATAAGCCTTCTTCTCCGAAAGGATCTGATTCGAAAGGCTATAAAAACGCTGGGAGCTGTCTTCCGAACGGGCTAGGAGCATATCGGATAGCGCTCTTGCAATACGCCCATTACCATCATCGAAAGGATGGATAATAATAAACCAGAAATGGGCGATTGCCGACTTCAAAACCCCATCGATACTATCTTTCTGATTGAACCATTCTAAAAAGACACCCATTTCCTCTTCTACAACCTCAGGTCGGGGAGCCTGAAAGTGCACCCGTTCCTTCCCCATCGGACCAGAAACAACCTGCATATTCCCATCTCTGTAACGCCCCGCATCAATACGGTACATGCCACTCCAGCCCGTCGAGAACAATGAGGCATGCCAGCCAAAAATCCGCTCATGATCAAGGGGCTGATCATATCGTTGCGTTGCATCAAGCATCATCTCCACTACTCCCTCAATATCCCGGCTGACATGGATCATACCTGCATGTTCCATTCCAAGGCGCCTTGCTATCGAAGAGCGTACCTGCTGGTAGTTTAAGATTTCACCTTCTATCTCAGAGGACTTTAAAACATCTAAGGTAAGGGTGGAAAGAAGTGTTTCTTCCTTGATGGAAAAACCAAGATGCCCCATCTGACCAAAGATTTTCCCCTGAAGATGCCGAACTCTGCCTAAGATAACGCTTATACGCTGATCGTCCCACGTGAAACTAGGCCAGCTGGTGTATTCATAGATGTATCGCGCCATAGCCAATAGCCATTTGCGGTAA
Source organism: Cyclobacteriaceae bacterium (assembly GCA_965217305.1). Taxonomy (GTDB): domain Bacteria; phylum Bacteroidota; class Bacteroidia; order Cytophagales; family Cyclobacteriaceae; genus Tunicatimonas. The sequence goes on along the minus strand of CBDCHN010000010.1, from coordinate 289,023 downwards.
ATATACGACGTATTCTCCGCACATTTAATGAGAATAGCCAAGTCTTTCTCCGCACCCAGTGGGCAACAGTCCCGGCCATTTATTTGAGCGCGATGCCGAAGACATCGCGGCGATGATTGAGACCAACCTCACCGGGGTGATCTACTGCTGCAAGGCCGTTGCTCCGTGCATGGTGCAGGTCGGGTACGGCAAGATCATCAACATCGCCTCGATGGCCGGGCTCATCGGTCGCGACCGCCGCCTCTACGAGCGCAGCGGCATGAACGGCCAACCCGTCGATTATGCCGCCGCCAAAGCCGGAGTGATCGGCCTTACCCGTGACCTGGCCGGGTTGCTTTCTCCCGATGGAGTATACGTCAACGCCATCTCGCCCGGCGGCTTTGAGAAACCGGGCAACCTACCGGAGCAGTTTACCCAGGAGTTTGCCGACCGCACCATGCTGGGCCGCTGGGGCCGCATGGGTCTGGATTTAAAAGGCGCTGCCCTGTTTCTGGCCACCGCCGCTTCGGACAATGTGACGGCGCACAATTTGGTGGTAGACGGTGGTTTTTCGGTGTGGAAGTAAGTGGTTTTCGCTGGAATAAGAGGTTATTTTCAGTTGCGCGTGAGGCATTTTTGAAAATTTCTTTTCCGGGCTGGGCAGGCACACTCTTTAGCTGACTTTGGTCTGCGGGTGTCATTAAGCGACCAGCCAATGTGTGTGACTGTTGCGTTGGCTATTTAAGTTCAATTTTCTCCGTTACTCTATTGTATTTGTAATTCACTATTTGTTCGTTCAATATTAGCTCTATTGCTTTTTCAATCGCCTCAAATGGTGCAACAAACCATTCCCTTGGTGTAATTCTTTTTCCCTTTATGATTTCTATGTCAATATTCAAGCATGCCTCTGCGAAAAAGCGGTGAAGCAGTTGTTCCAATTTATCCGCATTACGATTGAAACATTTGTATGAGGCAACTTTTATGACATCTGCATATAAATAGGTGGCTTCCTTTTTTGCGTTTTTAATTCGCTCATTTATAGGAACAGTTGAAAAGCCTATTTTATACAAATTCTTGATTGCAGAAATTTCGGAATGTTCCGATCTAGACTTTAAAACGTAAATCCAACCTGTTTGTATGTCCTCTTCTTTGACAAGGTTGGCATTAACAAACAATTCACTTTCGGTAGATTCATAAGTATTCGTTATCATTTTTCCATTCTTCTGAATCTGCTTTCCTAATGAACGAAAGAGCATATTGCTGTACGTTCCGTTTTCAAATATGGTAGTAGTCCTTCCGTCAACCCTAACTCTGCTGCCGGAACGTAATTTTACTTTTTCCTCAATGAGGTCTGCTGCTTCTAAGAACAGGAGAACGCCATCTACGATGTAGAAATCACCTACATGCAGGTTTTTCTCAATGTTTCTAAATGGCAATAATTTCCGCTTACCTTCCTTTATTTCTCTGTGCACCTTGTGGAACACTTCTTCATAAGGTTTGAAGTCTTCCTCTTTCATTGGCTTTCGTTGTGCTACGAAATCCGTTTCCGCACGCTCTTCCTGTTTTGGAATGTGTTTGTATTTAAAAATGGATAGCTCTTCTTCAGTATTCAGCAGATCATCTTCTTCGTTGAGAATATCATCAATGGAAGGCTTTTCCATTTCTACGTGACCAAGCAGACTATGCCGGTCAAAGGGTTTCAATAGCCTTTTCTTGCTTTCATTCTCTTTAAAAGTTTTTAGCTTGGCTAATAGCCCATACTCTGACATACTTGATGAATTAGGCTCGCGGTTGCTTTTATCCACAAAAGCATTGATTTCTTCAAAAGCATCAATCAATCTGTCTTCTTCAGATTTGATGTTTGAATACTTAGCTTTGGGATCAAGCATCCCAAAATCATTATCGTTAAAAATGTCGTCTAATGATATGTTTTTCTTTTTCTCACTCATTTGGTCATTATCGCAAAAAGCCAGGATTGGGCATGGTAGATTGCCATTGCTGAATCGGCAATTATGGTGTCATCGTTGAAAAATCCTATAGGAATGTATTCCCTGGTTTCAGATGAATGTCTTGGAATAAGGAGGGCATCTGATTTCTGGTGTCTAACTTCTCCAAATCTGTACGGGACTTCAGCCAGTTTTTGAGTCGCCTCTCGACCGCTTTTAAGTCGATGTTTTTCAACAAGTTTTGTTCGTGAAGATATTTCAGAAGAAGATAGAGCTTCGTCTTTATTCTCTTCTTCAATCCATAAGCAATGACGGCTTTTCCCTTTTACAAATTCTTCGCTTCCAACAAAGGGTTTTATGTAGGATGCAATGCTATTATTTTTAATGTAGGAAGACTTTTCTTCATCTGATAGAAGAAGATGTCCTCCATCATTGGCCATATTTCCAAAGCTAATCTCTGGGAATTTCGAAATAGGTTTACTTCTTCCGTTAATAATAATGTTCGCTGAATCCAATAAATACGGGTTGATGTTTTTTGCTTCTTTCTGGATCTTATCATAAAATAGAAACTTGGGTGCGTTGGAGGCATTTCTTAAACCAATTATAATAACCGTAACCCCTGCATTGCCTTTGGCGTTATTTGTCCATTTGAAAGATTGGTATGCAAAGCCAATTTCAATGTTTTCCGAAAGCAAATGCGGCCAGATTAAGGCGACCTGTTCGCCCTGGCAAATAGAGTTAGTGGTTACAAAAGCGGCTTGTGCATCGTTTCCTGAAATGTACTCTTTAGCCTTGTAAAACCAACATGCTATGTAATCCATGTTATTGTAGCCGCGTATTCCATGAAATACAATTGCCATGTCCTTTTTATGCTGGGAATCTTGAAGTCTCGCACCTAAATATTGTGGATTACCAATTGCATAAACTTCGTCTTCATCTGAAATAGGACAGACGTCCTTCCAATCCAAACGAGTGGCATTTCCACGAACAATTTTACCGGCTTCTTTTAGCGGTAAAATTGGGTTTGACTTACCATAGTCAAAAAGCCGGTCTTCAAAAACGAGGTTCATTTGGTGCTCTGCCAGCCATAAGGAAAGAATGGCCATTTCGTGCGCGAAGTCGTCAATCTCAATACCGAAAAACTGGGACAGATGAATGGAAGTCCATTGCATTTCCGGGCTGGGACTTAACTCAATAATCCGTTGCAGGATTCTTATCTCTAATAAGCGGATTTCCTTGTAGGTGATGATCAGGAAATTGCCACTGCCACAAGCCGGATCAAAAAACTTAATTCTTGATATCCGATTGATCAGCTTCCTTAGCTGGGGTATACTGTCCTTTCGTTTTTCAAATACGGATTCCAGTTCATCTAAAAACAAGGGCTTGATCAGTTTCTTGATGTTTTCTACCGAGGTGTAGTGCATCCCCAAATTGCTCCGGTATTCGGGAATGACTACGGCCTGAATCATGGAGCCGAAAATATCCGGGTTGATGTTCTTCCACTGCAATTTACCGAGTGCCACCAATGTTCTATAAGCTCTGACAGTAAACTTTGGTGACTCGACCGGGTCTTTGAACAACCCGCCATTAACGTATTCAAATCGTGCTAAATAGTCAGGAAATAGGCTTTTTTCTTCTTTATTGAGCCTTTCAAAGAGACGGTTTAGAAACAAATTCGTGTCCTTTCCGCTGGAATCGGTATGCTGTACCAACGTTTTGGTGAAAATGCTTTCCTCTTTAAAAATGCCGGTATCTTCTGCAAAGAAGCAGAATAGCAAACGGGATAAAAAGAGGTTCAGGTTGTGGACTGTTTCAACCGAATTGTACACTTCGGGATTTTCCTGAATGAGCAAATCGTACAATTCACCCATTTTGTAAGCGGCATTGCGGTCAGCCTCGTTATCGTTGCTAATATGGTAGGCTTCTGCTCCCGTCAGTGGCTGAAAGAAATCGAAGTATTTGGGAAGTTCCTGTATTTGAATGTCAAGGTTTTTGCCCAGTTTTAAATCTTTCGCAACCAGTTCCTTGTAATCAGTGACAATGGCAAAGCGAGGTTGGTGACGGGTAATGCTTTCATCTTTGGCAATCTGTTCAATGGTGCTTAATAGTTTGTTGGCCTTTTCTTCCTTGAAGAATACTTTCTTTTTGTAAAGTACTTCACCCTCACTTTTTGAAAGATTAAAATCCCCTTTTTTCAGCCGGGTAATGGAGGTTTTTGAAATACCATAGGCCAACAACAAATCATAGATGAATTCTACCTTTGAAAAGTTCTTAATGAGTTGTTCTACGTTACTTTCTATTTCCTTGCTGATCATTACAGTTCAAAGTTCTTCAGGTGTCTCATCACTTCTCTTTCTACCTGCTCAAATTCGGGCAAATTTTTTATCTGGTCGGCCATAGATTTTTGCCAACGGCCTTTATATTGCGGTAATCGCTGTTCCAGCTTATAGTGAAAATCGGCTGGCTTTAAACCTTTATTCTCGCATTTTATGCGGAATTCATTGATGAAAAAACCGATGTCCATTCCGTGAATTTCCAATAAATACCAGATGTCGTAAAAATCACGGGCTTGCATCCGTTGCATGACCGAACGTAATTTTTCAACCAATACTTCTTCTAGAGAATAAGATAGTAATTGGTGTTCTTCCTGATCTGAATAAGTAATAATAACATCTCGTTTAGCGGTTTCAAAAGCCAGTCTTTCGCTGCGGGAAATATCAATCTTTACTTTTTTATGGTTCCCCTGACCACCCAGCGGACCGATGTAGCTGATGTAAAAGTTGATACCTCCGTCTTGGTGTTCGTTGTCATTAATTATTTCAAGCGGAATGTTAGCCTCTTCCTGTATGTATTCAAAAACGGTCGCAAACCATTCAAAAATCTGTTCATTAGAAATAGTATCGTCCAGTAAGGTAAAGTCCAAATCCTCAGAAAAACGATAGTCTTCAAAGTACACTTTCTTTAGCACTGTTCCGCCTTTGAATACGATTGACTTAGCAAGGTTTTCATATTGGGCGATACCTTGCAAAATCCAGGAAAGGATGTAATCCTTTTCAATCTGCTGGTCGCGGACCCCCACTTCACGGGCTTTGTTCTGTAGTTCTCCGGGTTTAATCACGTGTAAATAGCAGATTTAATAGTTTCCGTTTCTAAATTTTGTTGAATGCTCCAACTGCTGATTCGCTTTCCTTGCTTGGGTAATTCCGTGTCCAAAACCACGTAAGAGACGGTTTTTAACTCTTGGAGCTTTACGATGATGTCTGTATTAATGCCCAGTACTTCTAATAAAAAACCTAGTCTTTTTATGACCGCCTGGGAATTGAATTTTTCAGTGTATTCTAAAAGCTTTTTGAACTTTAGTTTGTTTTTTGAAATGTACAGGGCCCGCGCAATTTCCACTATCCCTCCGGCATAATCCGGTTTAAAAAGACAGTCAACAAAGGTTTTTTCCAGGTCTGAGCATAATACTTTATGGAAGCTGTCAATCCATGTCTTTTTTGCTCCAAAAAAATGTTCGCTATTATGATAAATGAATTGAAAGGATATGCCTTTTATTTCTATTTGTGTTGGGCGCAGTTGTTTGGCTACAACAATCTGTTCTTTTAATGAAGGTTGGGTAATCAGGTTGTGGATTTGAAGAGCAGAGTAGTATCCAATATAGTGATCGGTTCCTTTGGTTAAAGGTTCAGCCAATAAATGCCAGTCCGGCATGAAAATATCCGGATCCTGTTCATAGGGAATCAGGCAATAAAGACCTCTTTTCAGCCTCATTAGAAGTCCACGTCTGACCATATCACTGAGCAACTCTTTTAATGCACTTTCACTTGAATTTGGAAGTGCCTTTCTTGCTTCACTATGATCAAAACAATCTTGCTCGAGTTTATTAAAATAACCCAATATCTCACTTGACTGTGTCGATACATTTTTATGATGCATAGTAGAATAGTCAGCTAAAACCTGACTACAATGATACAGAACATAAATTTATTTTCAAAAAATGTTTTCTTATAGCTAATCAGATTCCTTTAACGTCAGCAATCTAAACTTATCCCGCAGGTGCTCTTTCATCTGGGCGCGGTACTGGTCCGGCGTGCCGGTGGCCAGGGTGGCAATTAGGTCCGAGTGGGTAATTTTGTTCTTGGTCACTTTGCCGCGGGGAGCGCGCTCCTGGGCGAAGCTGTAGTCGAAGAACGGACGCAGCATCTTCTGAAAGCGTTTGATGAGTTTGTTGCCCGCGATGCGGTATAGCGTGGCGTGAAACTCCACATCGCACAGCACGCGCTCGCGTTCGTTGGATGCTCGGCTTTCTTGTTGCACAATGTCCCGCAAGGCTTGCAAGTCGGCCTCGGTGCGGCGGATAAACAGTAGGTCGGCAATGCCCATTTCAATCACCAGGCGCAGTTCAAACAACTCCTGAATGGTGGCTTCGTCCAGCATCCGGGGGTCCAGCACCCGCTCGAAGGCTCCCAGCACGTCGGGCTGCGCCATGATCATGCCCCGCCGCTTACGCGATTCAATCAAACCTAGCATCCGGAAGCGGCTCAGGGCTTCACGCACCACGTTGCGACTCACTCCCAGGGCTTCGGCCAGTTCCATCTCCTTGGGCACCGCGTCGCCGGGTTCCAGCTGTTGCTCACGGAAGTATTGACGAAGCCGTTCTTCTACCTTGTCGGCCATCGTGGAAGAATAAATAGGCTTGAGGTCTAATCCGTTTTTGGGAGTGGGTTCGCTCATGAGAGTTAATTTAATCAAGCAAGGTAACAAATTTTTATCAACGGAGCGTCCACTGACGGTCGGGGGGCAGCCCGGAGCCGTCGGCCAGACAGGCGTAGATTGCTTCTTCCCGAAACGGGTACTGTTGTTCTATCTCCGGAGTGAGGCGCACGCCTAGCCCCGGCGCATCGCTCACCAGTAGTTGTCCGTCTGCCAACTGCCACGGGTGCGCTACCATCGCCTCCCGCAGCGGATACGCAGGCATAGGCCATTCGGCTAGTTTCCCTCCGGCGGCCAGGGCGGCGTGGTAGTTGGCCATCATACCCACCGGCCCTCCCCAGCAATGCACCACCCCCTGCACGGCGTAGCGGCGGGCGGTCTGGAACACTTCCAGCACGGCCGTGATGCCGCCGATCACCGTGGCGTCGGGCTGCGCAATGTCGTAGCACCCCTGCTCGATGCGCTGACTAAGTTCGGCGGCAGTGGTCACAATTTCACCGCCCGCCACCGGGGTGGTGAGTTGCTGTCGCAACGATGCATAGGCGTGGGTGTTGGCCGGGCCCAGCACTTCTTCCAGAAAATACAGTGGCGTACCGGCCTGCGCTTCCACCTGCTGGGCAAAGCGCACCACCTCGGTGACCGATTGCCCGGGTAGTTGCAGATTTTGCGTCATGTCAATGGCTACGCTAATGCCGCGCTCCTGGGCCTGTTGCACGCACCACACGGCTTTGTTGAGCTCATGATTACGCGCCCTTATTTTCCAGTAAGCAATGCCCCGCTCATTCAGGTAATCTAGTTCGCTGGTCATGGCTGCCGGGGTGGTGGAGTCGCCGCCGCTGCCGTACAGATCAAGGGGAGCGCGGGTACCGCCCAGTAGTTGGTACACCGGCAGCCCGAGTTGTTGGGCACGGCAGTCTTGCAGGGCAATCTCTACGGCGCTCACCGCGTGCATGGCCGCTCCTTGCATGCTCCAGTAGCCGACCACCAGCAACAAATCCTGGTACACCTGCTGCAAGTCCATCACCGACCGACCGATCAGGTAGGGCCGAAGCAGGTGGATGAGCTGCTCAAACACGCGGGGCGCAAATACGGCCAGGTAGCCTTCGCCCAGGCCCGCGGTGCCATCTTCCAGGGTGATTTCTACCAGCCCGCAGGTGCGGTAACCGCTCCTCAGGTGCAATTGCACTTCAGTGTTGGTGTCGGCGTCGGCGTAAGGAGCGCTGAGTAGTACGGGGCGTACGTTGGTAATCTTGCTCATTAGTATCCTTGGGTGAGGTTGACTACGTTTTCCAGAGCTTCACCCCGCTGAAATCGCTGCCAGTTATTTAAAAATAGGTTTACCTTGTTCATCAGTTCATCGCCGCTGCCTCCGCCCGTGTGCTGGGTCAGTACCACGTTGGGCAATTTCCACAGTAGCGAAGACGCAGGTAGGGGCTCATGCCGAGTGACGTCCAAGACGCATCCGCCCAGGCCGTTTTGCTGCAAGCGATCCACCAGTGCCGCTTCGTCGATGAGCGAGCCCCGTCCGACGTTCACCAGCAAGGCCGAGGGCTTTAGCTTAGCCAGCCGTTCGGCTCCAAATTGCCCGATGGTTTCCTGGGTTTCGGGCAGACAACAGATAACGATATCTGTGTGGGGTAGTTCGTCGTCCAGCGCCGCCCAGGAGCGCAGGTCGGCATTTTCTTGGTAGGAGTCCATGATGGATACGTAGGTGCCAAAGGGCCGTAGTCGGTGCCGGATGACTTGCCCAATGCTTCCGCCGCCTACGATCACCGTCCGGGCCCCTTGCAAGGTGCGCAGTGCCGGACGCAGTTCCGCTCCGACCCACTGCTGCTCGGTTTGATAACGACCCAGTGTGTGCAAGCCACGGTAGAGCATTAGGATACCGGCCATGACGGTTTCGGCTACGGGCGGGGAGAACATGCCGCGCAGGTTGGTGATCTGTAGATCGTCCGGCACAGGTATCGTTTGATATTCGCCGAAACCGACGGACTCCAGTTGTAGCCAGCGGAGCTTTTTGGTATCAGAAAGCCAGGAAGCGGGCACGTTGCCGAAGACCACCTCGGCTTTCAAAAAGTGCTCGTGCTGCTTGCGCTCCGGGATATCCTGGGCGTAGGTGAGCGTATTACCGGATAGATTTTCTGACAGATACTTTTTTTCGGCTTCTTCCAGGAAAATGTGAGCGTAAACAGTCGTCATGGTCGTTTGGTCAGCTAACAAATAATTAGGTTATTCAGTCAAATATACCAGTAATTAATCCATCAAAGAGGGCAAAAAAGTAGTAATCGGAGACACGTAAGTAATCAGCAGTTGTACCACCACCATCACCAGCAGAAAGCGCAGCACGTAGGGCACCATCTGGGCGATGCTCACCTGCCCCACGGCACTGGCCACAAACAGGGTGGAGCCTACCGGCGGCGTCACTAAGCCGATTACCAAATTGGATACCACCAGCACGCCGAAGTGCACCGCGCTCAAGCCGGTGCTCATGCCGATGGCTTCGCTGATGGGCAACACCACCGGCACCACGATCAGCAGGCCGGGTCCGGCGTCGATGAACATGCCAATCAACAGGAGCACTACATTCAGCACCATCAAGATGATGACCTTCCGGATTACCAGAAAAGCTTCCGGGCTGATGTCCGCGGCCAAAAAGCCGATAAGTTGATCGCTGAAAGACACCAAGCCGGTAGTGATGGCTTCCGGCACCTTGCCGATGGCCAGCGTCCAGGCAAACAGGCTGGCCGTGGCGATGAGAAAGCTCAGCGACGCGGTGGTCTTAGCGGCGGTCATCAGAATCTGGGGCAAGTCCCGCAGTCTGAGCTTTCGGTAGACCAGAAAGCCCACCAGGGCGGCGTAAACCACCGCTACCGCCGAAGCCTCCGTGGCCGTGAACACACCGCCCATAATGCCTACGAAGATAATCACAACCAGCGCAATGGCCCACACCGAGCCAATGACACTTTCCCGCACTTCCCGAAAGCTGGCCCGTGGTTCTTGCACCACCTTCATTCCCCGTATGGTATAGCCACAGACCACCAAAATACCGACTCCGATCAATACGCCCGGTAGGATGCCGCTGACGAAAAGCTTCTCAATGGAGACGTTGGCAATGGTGCCGTAAATCAAGAGTACAATGCTGGGCGGAATCAGCGCCCCGGTGGTGCCCGAGCAGGCGGCCAAGGCGGTGGCAAAGGCTCGGTTGTACCCGTTTTTTTCCAGGGCCGGAATCATGATCCCGCCCACCGCCGCGCAGGTAGCCGCGGAGGCTCCCGACACCGCCCCAAACAGTTGAGAAGAAACGGTGGTCACCGCGGGCAATCCGATGCGCCAGTGCCCGATCAAGGATTTGACCAAGCGGATGAGACGCTGCGAGAGTCCGCCGTAGCTCATCAGTTCACCGGCCAGGATAAAGAAGGGCACCGCCAGAAAAGAGTAAAAAGAGGTGAGCGAACGGGCGGTCTCCAGTCCTACCATGATGGGGTCTACGCCGCTGTAGCACAAGGCGGCCAGCGAGGAGAGCAACATGCAAAAGGCAATGGGCACGTCGAGCAGGAGCAGCACCAAGAACACCACAATGAGGACTACCGCCATGCGCTGGGATTCAGATCATTCCAAAGATTCTTGAGGGCATAGTACAGCATCAACATACAGCCCAGCGGACAAGCGCCGTATACCCAGGCCCGGGATATTTCGGTGGCGGGCATCACCCAGTCTTCAACAGCTTGCGTCACCCGCGCACTGTAATAAAGCAATACCAAAATAGCCACTACGCTGAGCACCGAGCGAAGAATCAGCAAAGCGCGACGGGGGCGGGGGGCGAGTTGCTCGCTGAGGTAGTTCAGGGCGTAGTGCGCTTGCTCCCGGACGGCCACCGCGGCTCCCAGAAAGGTGAGCCAGACCAGCAGAATCTGCGCCGATTCATCGCCCCAGTACAGCGAGAAATTCAGCACGAACCGGCAAAAAACGTTGGCTGCCACCACAAGTGACATGGCCGCCAGGATGATCATCAGCAGGGCGTCCAGAAGCGTGTCGAAAAGCTTTTCAACGGTCATGGAGGTAGGGTTCGGCTTGTTGCTTAACGCGTTGGTATAGCTCTTCCGATGCAGGATTTGCTTGCAGGAATTGTCGGGCAATTTGATCCACTTTTGCGATAAAAGCGGTTTTATCGGTTACCTGGCTGACGGTGACCCCGGAGGCTTCCATCGTGGCGTAAGCTTCTTGGGTAGCTTTCTGCCACAGTTGGTCAAAGGCCGGGACAATCTGCCGGGCAACCTGCTGAATGCGCTGCCGGTGCTTCGGCTCCAAACTGGTCAGCCAATCCCCGTTGGCGATCAGCACGTGCTGGTTGGTAAAGTGCTCGGTGCGGGTGAAGCAGTTGCAGCCCGCTTCCTGGTAGTTGGAGGAGACAAACACCTTGGCACTGTTTTCTGCCCCGTCGACCACCCCGGTTTTCAACGATTGATACAGTTCCGAAAAGGGGATGGGCGTAGCTGTCACTCCCAGCGCGTTCAGCGCACTAATCATGGTCGGGCTTTCCATCACCCGGATTTTGAGTCCGGCCAGGTCAGCCGGAGTGGTGACGCAGGGTTTCCCGGCCGGTGAACGATAGAATATATCTCGGAAGCCTGCCGGGTAAAAGCCCAGTCCCTGCAGGTGGTGCGGGCGAAGCTGGTTCAATAGTTCATCGCCGATGACTCCGTTGAGCACTTCCCGGTGATGCTGCTCACTGACAAACAGGTAGGGGAGATCCAACAGCGCGTAAGCAGGCTCCACCGTGGTGACCACCGACGAGTTGACCTGCACGACCTCCACCACGCCCAGGTAGCAAGCTTCCAGCAGTTGCCGTTCGGTGCCGATAGAGCCCTGGTCGTAGAAGTCTACTTTGATTTCTCCGGCCCGGATACCGTACTCCGGGGCGGCTTTCACTAGCTCCTGCCGAAACAGGTTGGCGGCCTCCCAAATGTGCGTTTCGGGCCGCAACTCCAGGGCCACCCGCAGCCTCAGTCCCGGAGCTTCCGGGGTGGAGTCCGGCGAAGACTGACAGCCTACCAGCAGCGCAGCACTCGTACAAATTACGGAAAACAGTAGACGCGCGTTTATCATAGACTTCGTACCGAAATAACTTCTTCGAATTTTGGCCGGAGGCGGAGCGGATTGCGCAGGGGGCGGCCCCATCCTTCCCAGGCAATTTCCATCACGTCGCCGTCTTGCAACTGCACCTGGTGACCGAAGCTAAAGTCGGCGGTACCGAAGAAGTGCACGTGGGCCTGACCGGGCAAACGGTGTTCGGCGTACTTAAAGTGATGGTGTTCCAAATTAGCCAGGCTGTGCACCATGTGCTGTTCGCCCGTGTGCACGGTAGCCGACCAGATGTCTTGCCCATCCCGCCGAATGCGGACGTTGCCGGTTACCTGCTGAAAATCAGCGTCAATAATTAACTCCGGACCGAGGGAGCAGGTCCGGAGTTTGGAGGGAGCCAGGTACAGATAATTTTGCTTCTCCATCACGTGGTCGGAGAATTCGTTGGCCGGGCAGAAGCCTACCCGCCAGGGCTGGCCTTGTGGGTCTACCAGGTAAGCCCCGGCCACTTCCGGTTCTTCGCCGCCATCGAGCGCGTACGGGGGCACGTCCAGCGGTTGGTTAGCCGCCCGCAACACCGTTCCATTGCCTTTATAAAACCATTCCGGTTGCACTCCCGCCTGTCCGCTGTCGGGCTGTCCACCTTCGGCTCCCCATTGATACACGCGCATACTGTCGGTGAGTTCGGGCTGCGTTGCTTGGTGCATACTTTGCCGGTTGTTGGCGCTGGCGCGGTGGGTGAGTCCGGTGCCGGAGACCAGGCAGTGGTACGGATCGTCGGGATGGTCGAAGGCGGGTAAGAGTTGCCAGTCAGACGTTCCTGCGTAGATTTCTTCGTAGTCCAGCCGCTCGTTTGATTGCTGCGCATCAATGAGCGCGCGGAGCGTTCTGTTACCCTCTAGGGCCGTCCGAGCCAGGGCGTAGACTGAGTGATAGGCTTGCAACAAGAGCAACGAAGGATCTTCAACAAATGCCAGGCGGCGTCCGGCTTGGGGATGGATAAGTTGTACCAGTCGTATCATAAGAATGCTATTGGGCGGTCCAGCCACCGTCTATTGAAAAACCGGCACCGGTCACATAGCCCGAGGCGCGGCTGGCTAAAAACAGGGCAATGCCCCGGATTTCGTGCAATTCGCCCCAGCGACCCATCGGTATCTTTGCGATAAAGGCTTGGTATTTTTCCGGGTCGTTGGTGAGCGGTAGGTTCATTTCGGTGGCAAAGGGGCCGGGCAGGATGGCATTCACGTTGATTCCTTCACGCGCCAGCTCAATAGCCAGCGAGCGGGTCAGTTGCAATACCGCCCCCTTGCTGGTGGCATAGGGGGTGCGTTCGGGAATAGCGATCAGCGAGAGCATAGATCCTACGTTAATGATGCGTCCGTAGCCATTTTTCTTCATCACTGGCACCACTTCGCGGCACGTCAGCCAGGTGCCGGTCACGTTCACCTGCTGCACCTGGTTGAACTGCTCTACGGACAACGCTTCGATAGCTCCTCGTAGATTGATACCGGCCGAGTTGATCAGTATATCAACACGACCGAACTGTCGTAGGATGTCGGCCACCGTATCTCGTACGTTCTCTTCTGCGGTCACATCGCAGGCGTACGTAGCACAATCCACCCCGTGGGTATCTTGAAGGGACGTCCGGGCTTGCTCATTGCGTGCTTCATCGCGGGCCGCAATAGCAATGCGGGCTCCGGCTTCGGCCAGGGCATGGGCCATTTCCAGTCCCAGCCCACGGTTGCCACCGACGACAAGGGCTACTTGATCTTGCAGGTTGAAAAGGTCAGTGTTAGGCATATTGTGGAGACAAGGGTTTTTGTATACCGGCGAACGCGCTACCAGCGCGCCCAATAACGAGTATGGTTGAAGAAAGTGAGGGTTGGTTTGGTAAGTTTAGCTGATTTCAAAATTTTCTAACCCCTCTGTTTTTAGGGTGAGTCCTACGCCGGGAGTGTCATCGTCTAACTGAAGTTGCCCGTCCTGGGCGACCGCTTCGCAGTTGAAAATGTACCAAAACATTTCGTTACCTACTTCAATTTCGGTTTGAGGAAAATATTCGGCCATCGGGCAGGCAAAGGAGCTCATCACCACGTGCAGGTTGTGCATCTGTCCGCCGTGCGGAATCACCTCTACGCCATGGACCTGGGCCAGGGTGCAGATCTTCTGCGCCTCGGTGAAGCCGCCCACCCGGTTGGTGTCAAATTGAAAGATGTCCAGTGCGTCGGCTTGCAACAACTCGTGAAAGCCGTAGCGGCCAAACTCGTGCTCGCCACCGGAGATCGGAATGTCGGTCATCTGCTTGAGCTTAGCAAAGTTAGACACCTCGTCGGGAATCAGCAGTTCTTCTACCCAGCGGGGCTGGTAGGGCTCCAGGGCTTTCAGAAAACGCTTAGCATAGGACAAGTTAAAGCCCATGTAGGCTTCCACCATCACGTCTACGGCGTCGCCCACCGTTTCGCGCACCACCCGCACCATCTCTACGTTCTTGTGCATCCCGGCCACTCCTTCGGTGATGGGATAGCCGCAACGTAACTTCATGCCGGTGAAGCCTTGGTCTTTAAAACTGGCTGCTTCTTCCTGTAATCGGTCCAGGTCGCGGGTGTACAGGCGGCTGTAGTAAGCCGGAATGGCCGACTTGGTACGCCCGCCCAGCAGTATAAACACGGGCTGGTTCAGGTGCTTTCCTTTGATGTCCCACAAAGCAATGTCCACCGCACTAATGGCGGCCAGCACGGCGCCCTTGCGTCCGTAGGCCAGCGTAGAGCGGAACATCTTTTCGTACAAGTACTCGGTGTTGAGCGGATTTTCTCCAACTAATAGCGAAGACAGCTTAGAAGCAATGATATGCTGCGTGATATCTGGGCATAGTCCGGCGTTGCCGATGCCCACCAGTCCGGTATCGGTTTCTATTTCCAGGACCAGCCAGCTAAAGAACCGAAAGGGAGCCTGGGCGTCTTCCTGGAAAGGCAGCACACTCAAAGGAGTAGCAAAGATGGTGTCCGTGGTCTTCACCGGGCCTTTCCACTGGTATAATTTGGGGGTAACGGAGGTGATTTTCATAGGTGGTGGTGTAGTAGCACCTGAATAACAATTAAGGCGTTCGGGTCGGATGTGGATCAAGGGAGGTTAGATCGGCAATTTTCACGGGCTGGTTGCCGTTCTCTATGCTCTTTCGGGCGGCAATACCCACCAGAATAGCCATCGCCCCGTCGCGGCTGCCCGCCGAATGAGCGAGCGGGTCTTCGGCTTGCGGGTTTCTGAATATCTTATTCTGCAGACGGATATCTCCGCCGCCGTGTCCGCCACCTGATCGTGGTACCTTGATGAGTTCGTAATCGCCAAAGTTGTCGCTGACAATGATCTCTTCGTACTCAGTGGCTTCCTGCGCTGCCTTTCCCTGCGACATTTCCTGCGCGTGCAATTGGGCTTGACTCACCTTTTCATCTTTGCGCCAGGGGATACCGTCCCAGGCATCGATGCGCCCCTCAAAACCATTGAAGGCAATCTTCATCCCCTCGTAGGGCGAGTAGGTAGTCAGTGAATAGTTCACCACCACGTTGTTGGCGTAGCGGATTTGAACCGACATTTTATCGTAGATGTCTATCTCCTCTCTCCATAAACAATTGTCCCTAATGTAACCGTCGTATTCTTCGTTGGCCACGTACAACTTCATATAGGTTTCGTCTTTAGTAATATCCCAATAGAACTTGCAATCTTGGGTGTGGGGGCAGGTGCGACAGTTTTCGCCCCGAAAAGGATTGTTGCTGCCGTAGTGTTCCAGGGCTCCGAAAGCGACCACTTCTACCGGGTCAGAGTTGAGCCACCAGTTGAGCAGATCAAAGTGATGCGCTGCTTTATGTACCAGCAGCGTCCCGCTCTGGTCGCGCAAACCGTGCCAGCGTCGGAAGTACGAAGCGCCGTGATACGTGTTCAAATACCAATGAAAGTCAACGGAAGAAATTTTGCCCACCCGTTCCTCGGTAATCAATTCTTTTAGGCGGGTGTAGTGCGGGTTATAGCGATAATTAAAACCTACCAACACTTTCTTTCCGGATTTTTGCTCCGCGTCCAAAATCGCCTGGCAGTGATCGTCGGTGGTAGTCATGGGCTTTTCGGTGAGCACGTCCACGCCGCTTTCCAGCCCCTTGATGACAAACTCGTGGTGGGTGGCGTCCACGGTGGTCACGATGAGCAGGTCGGGCTGGGCGGTTTGCATCATCTCGTCGAAGTCTGTAAAGGTGGGGCAGTCGGCGCCGATATACTCCTTACCAAAAGCAAGCCGACCCGGGTTGATGTCGCACAATCCAACGAACTCGGCCACGTCGCCGTAGCGTTCGCGCACGGTCTTGCCCCAGAAGGTGATGCCCCGGATGCCCGTGCCCACCAGTGCTAATCTTTTTTTAGCATCCTGAGGACGATGGTCAGCCAGGGCTGATAAAGGGTTAGTGAACAAGGTGCCTGTGGCTACTGCCCCGGTAGTGTTAATAAAGTCGCGACGGTTGATCGGATGTTGGTGATGCATGGTGCTTTTTAAAATTATGTCTAATTATATCCCTCGTTCTGCTCCAGGTTGCCCAAGGTGTTTCTTTCGATTTCACTGAAAGGAATGGGCCATAAATTGTTGTGCGGCGCAATGGTCGCTCCCGCATAGGGATTGTACCGCTGGGTACGGTCGTAGAGCAGACCCAGCCGGGCCAGCGTCACCCGACGGGGTTCTTCCATGAATAACTCGCGGGCTCGCTCATCCAGAATAAAATCAATCGTTACTGCACCGGGTTCAATGGATTCGGACCCGGCTCGCTCGCGCACGGCGTTGATATCTTGGGCAGCCGCCGGTAGGTCACCCAATGCCAAATAGGCTTCGGCACGCAGCAGGTAGGTTTCGGCCAACCGCATCGCGTACCAGTCCAGGTACGTACGGCGGGCCGACCCGGCCAACTCACCCGTAGCTTCGTTTTCAAACTCCGTAGGGTAGTGGTTGTTGATCATCGAGATTTTTAGCACAAAGGGATAAAAATACTGCAACGTATCCTGCCGCTCACTCGAGCCCGCAATGTAGTCTACGTAGCCGGGGTCGTTCATATCAATCGTATCGCCGAAAAACTCCGATTCAGGATTGTCTACCACCCACTGGCGCAAAATATTATGATTGGAGTTGCGGATGTCGTTTTCTTCGCCCCGCCAAATATCGTGAAAGAAGTAGGTTGTAGGCCGGATATACCCTTGCCCGCGTCCGCCGTGGTAAGTGGTCGGACCTAAAAACAAAGCGTTGCCGTCGGCTCCCTGCGCCCGGTTATACTGCGGACCGAGGGTGCGTTCGTAAAAGCGCGCATCACCCACCGGATCGCCGTAGCCGCCGGGAGTATTGTACTCCACCTGCATCACCCAGATGGCTTCGGTGTTGCCCGACGAGCGGTTCTGGTTGTTAAGTCGGAACAAATCCCAGTACACGTCGCCCGGCTCGTCGGCCCGGGAGCCGAAGCGCTCGGTCATCAGGGCAAAACTGGGGTTGTCGATCACCCGTGAGGCCGCCGCCACGGCTCCCTGATAATCTTCCAGGCTGATCAATATCTCGCTGAGCAGGTGGTTGGCCACGGCCTTACTAATTCTTCCGTCAGCTTCCACTTCGGTGATTTCGGGCAATCGCTCCAGGGCAAACTCCAGGTCTTCTTTGGTCTGCTGATACACTTCTTGCCGCGAAGCGCGCGTGAAGTCGCGGCGGGGTTCCGTGATTTCCTCCTCCACAATGGGTACGCCGCCGTAGAGATGCCCCAGGTGGCGGTAGGCCCAGGCCCGAAAGAAGTGCGCCTCGCCTAGCAAGGTTTGTTTCTGAGATTCCTCCTCAAACGGTACGTCCTCAATGCGGTTGATCACCACGTTGGCGTTGTACACCATTTCGTATAATCTTTCCCAACGCTCCTGCGGCACTCCCGACTGTGCATTGAGAATACGATAGTCGCCAAAGCCCTCCACTTCGGGATTGCGCCCGTGCATGGCCACGTCGGTGCCCCAAATGAAGTGGGTAAAGAAATCGCCGTCAGAAGAGTTGTCGGCGTAAAAGCCTCGGGCTTGGTTGTATAACTGAAAAACAGCCGATTCCACGTGTTCAGGTTCTACAAAAGCGTTGCTGGGACTAAGAAAATCCAGTGGCTCTTCTCTTAAAATTTCTTCTTCGTTGCAGGCGGTGGCTATCAGCAGCAGGCCTACAATAGGTAGGTATTGTGAGATTTTCATAGCAATAAGGAATAGTTATTTAGAAGTGCTTGTCTGTACATCATTAGCGTATAGCTTAAAAACTAAAGTTAACGCCCAGGGTATAGCTACGCACCAGCGGCCGCCCGCCCCGGGTAATGCCGTAGGGGCTTCGCACGGTTCTTCCCCCTTCGTTGAGGTCTCGCTCGGGCTCCGGGTCCCAACCTTTCCAATCGGTCCAGGTAAGCAGGTTGTTGCCGTTGACGAATACCTGCAAGTCGCGAATGCCAACTTTTTCTAAGCCCGGAAAGTTGAAGTTGTAAGACAGCGACACGTTCTGCAACCGGATGAAGCTGCGTTGCCGATACGTGCGAAAGTCAATCGGCGGCTGGTTGAGCAAGGCCGGATACTCGGCATTCGGGTTTTCGGGTGTCCAGAAGTCCCACACTTTCGGAATGTTGTAATAGGTGATGATATTATCCCGACCAATGTAATCCAGGTAGGGCGTGTTGTTGCCGTAGTAGAAATCATTCCCACCCTGAATGGAGTAGACGTAAGCTTTGAGCGTCCAGTTTTTGTAGCGCAGTTCGTTGTTGATGCTGAAGCGGTAGGCCGGTTCGCGGTAACCAATAATCCTCCGGTCGTTGATCGGGTCGATCATTCCATCGCTATTTTGGTCTTTGATGCGGTACTGCCCTTCGCTGTAGCCGTCGGGAATATCATCGCCAAACTGGTAAACACCATCACTTTCGAACTCATAAATGGCTCCGATTGGCTCACCGATAAACAGCCCACTGGCCACCAAGTCGTCTTCTTGTCCGTCACCGTCATCGTCGCGCCCCAGCAGCGATACAATCTCGTTGCGGTTGCGCGAATAGTTGAAAGAAGTGTTCCACCGGAAATTGGTCGTTTGCACGTTCACCGTATTGAGCGTAAACTCAATCCCGTGGTTGGCAATCTCGCCCAGGTTGGTAAACACCGAAGAAAAACCCGTAATGTCCGGAATGTTGATTTGGTAGAGCAAGTCGTTAGTGCGGGTATTATAGTACTCCACGTTGCCCGACACCCGATCATTGATGATGCTAAAATCCAGTCCCAGATTCAGTCCGGTAGTCGTTTCCCAACCCAGGTCGGCATTGGCCAGGGTGGTGATGTTCTGCCCAATTTCCGTACCGCCGCCGTCGCCAAACACGTAGGCCGGTTGCGTCCCAATCCTCGACAGCGTAGCGTAGCGCCCTACCGTTCGGTTACCGCTCGTGCCGTAGGTAGCCCGCAGTTTCAGGAAGCTTAGCCAGTCGAGGTTGTCCATAAAGTTCTCCTCACTGACTGACCAGGCGAATCCTACCGAAGGAAAAATACCGGTTTTGTTATTCTCACCAAAGCCCGAGAAGCCGTCGCGCCGCACCGTACCGGTCAAGGAGTATCGATCAAGCAAGGTGTAGTTCACGCGGGCCATGGAGTAGATCATCTCTTCTTCCCAGGCATCTGAGAAAGTCTGCTGAAGCGTACCTGCCTCCAGGCTGTTATAGCCCAAAGCCCTGTTTACAAAACCGGTAGCTACGGCTGAGTCACTTTCACTATTGCGATGCTCCCGTCCGTAGAGTAGCGTCACATCCAAGTTGTGGGCCTGGCCAAACTGGTGTTTGTAGGATACGATATTATCCAGCGTCCATTCGTAATTGGTGCGGTCTAGCTTCATGGCTTCCCCGGCAAAGTTCTGGGCCGAAGGGTCGAAGTTGTACAGCCGCGTGGTGCGGTAGTTGTTTGAGTAGTTCACCCGGTAGGTGAGTCCTTCCACCCACGGCACCTCCACCTCCGCATACACAATACCCGACAAGCTCAGTACCTTATCCAGGTTATCTTCCTGTAGGGCAATCAGCGGACTGGTACGCAGCAGACCGGTAGGGAACAGAATAGGTTCGCCGTTCTCGTCGTAGGGCTGGCTGAGCGGAGGCATGTCGTAGCCGGTGTCTACGCTAGGCTCGCTGCCCGACAGGTCGTTGGCCGCTACAAACGAGTTGGTACCGATCCGTAACCAATCGGTGATGCTGTTGTCAAAATTCACCCGGCCCGTAATTCTTCGGTATTTATCGTTGATGACGACGTCGTTTTGGTCGGTATAAGCACCGGAGATATAATAGGTAGAACGGTCGGAGCCGCCGCTGATGCTCATGGTATGATTTTGCACTGAACCGGTCTGCGTGATCAAATCCCACCAGTCGGTGCCGGTGCCGGAGCGCAGTGCTTCCACCATTTCGGGTTCCATGTTGCCCGCATCGGCCGGGTCAAAATCGGGGTTGGGCGTGAGGTAGTCCGGCTCCAGGCGCGACTGCCGCCAGTAAAACTGGTCGAACAGCCCGATGTATCCTTCGGTGTCGTAGTAGTCGGGCACGTGGCCGGGGGTGCGTATTCCAAAGGTGCCGGAGTAGTTGAACGTGGGCTTTCCGTCATTGTTCTGTCCAGATTTGGTGGTGATGATGATTACTCCGTTGGCGGCTTGCGAGCCGTAAACGGCCGTTGAACTGGCATCTTTCAAAACGTCGACCGAGGCGATGTCGTTGGTGTTCAGGTCGCGTAGGTTACCTCGGTAAATAATGCCATCTACTACCACCAACGGTTCGCCGCTACCGGACAACGAATTTTGTCCCCGGATGGAGAAAGAAGGCGTTTCCCCGGCCTGGGTTTCTACGCCCACGTTGAGGCCCGGTACGTTGCCCTGCAAACTTTGCAGGAGGTTGGTGTTGGGTTGCTCTTCCAGTGCTTCAATATCGGCCCGCACCACCGCGCCGGTCAGGTCTTCGCGCCGTTGGGTACCGTAGCCTACCACGATTACTTCCTGTAGTGATTGGATGTCGGGTGCCAGGCTGATATCAATGGTGCTGCGCCCGTTGATGGCTACTTCTTCGGAGACGTAACCGATAGAGGAAAAGACCAGGGTTTCTACCGAAGGGTCTATGGATAAACTGTAGTTGCCCTCTACATCGGTAATAGTACCGATGGTGGTACCTTTGGCGAGAATGTTTACTCCGGGTAGTGGTTCATCATTAGTTAAGTCAATAACTTTTCCGGAAATCGTGGTTGTCTGAGCAGCGGCAGTGAGCGATAGTAAGCTGCTCCACCCGGCTAGGAGGAAGATCAGTAGAGGGTTCTTCATGGGGATGATTGTTAGGTTAAATAAGGTTTGTGATTGTTAATCTATCAATAACAATGTTACATACGCGATATTTTTTTATGTTTGTAAATATGTAGTGCATAATAAATAATTGATTTTAAAAAGGCAATCATTTTGTTTATTGATTATTAAATTTGACAATAACCCTCCAAAAAGTATAATTTTTTTAATGTAAAGTTGTTAAAACCATTTTCCAGTACTATGTTCTACCTGTTATGTCATCTACGGACAGTAGCCATCTTTAGTCTCTGTCTTTTTCTCCCCATAGCTAGTTTTGCTCAGGAGCAGTCATCTGCCGATTCGCCTCCCTGGGGCGACCAGGGTGACGGTACTTTTAAAAACCCTGTTCTCTTGGCCGATTACAACAATCCCGATGTGATTCGGGTGGGCGATGACTTCTATATGGTAGCCGCCTCGCACCACTTTATGGGCAATCCCGTGCTGCATTCCAAAGACATGGTGAATTGGGAAATCATCGCCCGTCTGTGGCGTAGCCTGGATATAGACCCGCGCTACAACCAACCCGGACAAGCTTACCAGCAGGGAAGTTGGGCTCCGGCCCTGGTGTATCATGATAAGAAGTTCTGGGTGTATTTCTGTACGCCCACCGAAGGATTGTACCTAACTACCGCCGAAAACCCGGCGGGGCCCTGGTCACCGCTCACCGAAGTAGAGCGGGTCGTCCGCTGGGAAGACCCGTATCCGTTCTGGGACGACGACGGACAAGCCTATTTGCTGCGAAGCGAGCAGGGAGCCGGGCCGGTGATTCTTCACACCATGAGTCAGGACGGAACAGAAATCCTCGATGGCGGTAAGGTAATTGCCTACGGACCGGTGCTGGAAGGACCTAAGATGCTCAAGCGCAATGGCTACTACTACATCTTCGCTCCCGAAGGCGGTATCGAGCACGGCTACCAAGTGGTGATGCGCTCCAAAGATATCTACGGCCCTTATGAAAAACGGGTGGTGCTGGAGCAAGGCTCTACCGACGTCAACGGTCCGCACCAGGGCTCGTGGGTGGAGCTAGAGAACGGCGAAGCGTGGTTCTATCACTTTCAGCAGATCAACGGCTACGGACGCGTGCTCTGGCTGGAACCGGCCGCCTGGGGCGACGACGGCTGGCCGGTGATGGGTCAAGACTACGACGGCAACGGCATTGGCGAGCCGGTCCGGGTAGTACCCAAGCCTACCATCGCTGGTAACCATCCCATCACGGTGCCCGCCAGTTCGGATGAATTTAACGATACTACCCTGGGTTTACAGTGGCTCTGGAACCACAATCCTGACAACACGTATTGGTCACTCACCGAGCGTCCGGGTTTTCTACGACTCCAGGCCCTGCCATTGGAAAAAAAACCAGGCTATACCCACAACCTTGGACCGGTGCCCTACGACTCGTCTATTTTGTTTGCCAAAAACACGCTGGTGCAACTGGTGATGGGAAAGGAAAGCGAGGCCACCACTGAGATGCACTTCACCGACCTACAGCCCGGGCAGTACGCCGGACTAAGCCTGTTCAACCAGCGCTACGCTTCCATTGGCGTGCGGCAACAGAAGGGGGGGGCGCAACTATTTGCTGCCCGCAACGACACCCAGCAACCGGGGCCCACTCCGGATCAAGACCAAGTGTGGTTCCGCGCCCGGGTGGAGTTTACGGACGGACAAGCCATCGGCCATACCTACTATAGCCTGGACAATAAAAATTTTACGGAACTAGGTGAACCCATCCCCATTGTGCGGGCTTGGTTTGAGGGCACTAAGTACGCGCTGTTCAATTATAATCAGGAAGATAACGGCGGCATGGTGGATTTCAACTGGTTTCACTATCAGCACGATGGGCCAGGGGGGGCAATTGAGTAAGGGGTATGACGAAATATGAGCGCTTACCCGACGTTACGGACGTTCGGTAGCGATAGTGGGGCCGCCTCTACTATCATTAAGTAAAGAATTTGACGATCGGAAAAACTAATGAACCTACCTGCGCTCTACCTTTGGCAAACTACCCCTCCTTCCCCGGCCTTTGGCTGGCTTAACTACACGGTGGTGGGAGTCTACTTAGCCCTGCTGGTGGCCCTGGGACTCTACTTCTCCCGGCGGGAAAACACCACCGACGATTACTTTCTAGCCGGGCGACGCATTCCTTGGTGGGCGGCCGGACTTAGTATTTTCGGCACACAACTCAGCGCGTCTACCTTCATGGCCATTCCGGCCAAGACCTTCGCTACCGACTGGAGCTACTTTATGCTCAACATGACCATCATCATGGTCTCGCCCCTGATCGTGTTTGTTTTTCTGCCCTTCTACCGCCGACTCAACCTCACCACCGCCTACCAGTACCTGGAAAAACGGTTTAACCTCACCACCCGACTGTTGGGTAGTTTGATGTTCATCGGCTTGCAGCTAGGACGCGTGAGCATTGTGCTGTACCTGCCCGCCATTGCGCTCTCGCTGGTCACGGGCATTGGCGTAGAATGGTGCATCATTGTGATGGGGACGCTAAGCATCCTCTACACCGTATTGGGAGGAATTGAGGCAGTAATCTGGACCGACGTAGTGCAGGTGGTCGTGCTGCTGGGCGGAGCCTTGTTCTGCTTGGTCTACTTTGGCATCACCACCGAGGGAGGCTACTCACGCATCCTGGAGATAGCGCAAGCCAATGATAAATTTCATTCCTTTAACTTTTCCTTTGATCTGACTCAGCCTACGTTTTGGGTGGTGGTGCTGGGCGGCATCGGGGCCAATATCGTGAGTTACGGTAGCGACCAGGCCGTGGTGCAACGCTACCTGACCACCCGCGACGAAAAAGACGCGGCCCGTGGTATTTGGACCGACGCGAGCCTTACCTTGCCCGCTACCCTGATTTTCTTCGGCATCGGCACCGCGTTGTATGTCTTTTATTACCCGCGCATCTCTCAGGCGGTGCTGGATACGCCCGACGCGGTGTTTCCTTATTTCATCACCACGGAGCTTCCGCCGGGCGTAGCCGGTCTGCTCATCGCGGGCATCTTTGCGGCAGCCATGTCCAGTCTGGACAGTAGCATGAACTCGGTGGCTACGGTGGTCACCACCGACTTTTACCAGCGCCTGAATCCAACGGCCTCCGACCAGAGCGGTATGCGGGTGGCGCAGGGGAGCACCGCCGCTATCGGGGTGATTGGCACCGGGATGGCCCTGCTGCTGGCCGGTTGGGATATTGAGTCGTTGTGGGATCAACTAAACACGTTTATTGGCCTGTTTGCTGGGGGCTTGGCCGGTATTTTTCTGTTGGGCATGTTCACCCGGCGGGCCAACGGTCCGGGCGCGGTGGCCGGTATCCTGGTGAGTGCGGTGGTGCAGTGGGCGGTGGCTACGTTTACCGATCTGCACCTGTTGCTGTATGCTTCTACCGGATTGACGTCGGCGTTTCTGGTGGGCTATCTTGTTAGTAGAGCCTTTCCGGCCCCGGAGAAAGATTTGGACAAACTGACGGTACACACGTTGTTGAAGAAGATGGCGGCGAAGGGGTAGTAATGATGCTTTTAAGGTGCATTGGTGCAAGAACTCAACCTTCAGGTACCTTACTGCACTTTGAATACGACTTACTGCGGAAGGACGAGAAAGCCCTGCCGGAAAAGGAGAAAATTCGGCGGATGACGGCTACGATCAAGAAAGATACGGATAAGCTCAAAACGATGGTATCTAATCTTTAACACAAACCCAACAATTTGTCCCTATGACTACCTTCAATCGCCGTCAATTTTTAGGAGTCACCGCCAGCGGACTGGCCGGAGCAATGGTTCCGAGAAAGGCCTTTCCGGGAAACGCCTTTCCGGGAAACGTCTTTCCAAATACTCCGAAGGCAGACCCGGTAACCATCCAGGTAAACGCCGCCGCCGACCTGGGCCCTCTGACCCACGCCTGGGCGTTTTTCGGACACGATGAGGCCAACTATTCTTATACCGAAAACGGCAAAAAATTACTCGCTGATTTGAGCGCGCTCAGTCCGGTGCCCGTTTTTATGCGAGCGCACCATCTGTTCACCAGTGGCGACCCAGCCACCACCGCCCTAAAGTGGAGTCCCACCAACGTCTACACCGAAGACGCCCAGGGAAATCCGGTGTACGACTGGACAACCGTGGATCGCATGTTCGACAATTATCTGGCCCACGGCATCAAGCCGCTGGTGGAGCTGGGCTTTATGCCCCAGGCCTTGTCTACCCAGCCGGAGCCGTATCATTACGTATGGCAGGGCGAGCGGCACATTAAAGAACACGGCTGGACCTATCCGCCTAAAGACTACCCGAAATGGGCGGCCTTGGTCACCGCTTTTATCAATCACTTTAAGAGCAAGTACGGGCAACAAGAACTGGAGTCTTGGTACTGGGAGGTGTGGAATGAACCGGATATTTTTTTCTGGCAGGGCACCACCGAAGAGTATCTGAAACTCTACGACTATGCCGCCCAGGCCGTAAAAACCGCGCTGCCCAACGCTCCGCTGGGTGGCCCCACTTCTACGGCTCCCAAGAATGAAAAGTCAGCCGTATTCTTGCGAGAATTCTTACAACACTGTTCCACCGGCACCAACTACGCCACCGGGAAGACCGGCTCGCCGCTGGATTACATCAGCTTTCATACCAAGGGAGCGCCTGACATTGACCAGGGATACGTACGCATGGGCATACAGGCGCAACTAGCCCGCGCCGACTGGGCCTTCAAGATTATTGCCGGATTTACGGAGTATAAAGATACTCCCATCATCATCGGTGAGTCAGACCCGGAAGGAACGGCGGCCTACAACGTGATAGATCGGCCGGAAAACGTATACCGTCAGGGACCTATCTACCCGGCGTATAACGCCTCGGTATATAAAAAGCTGAACGAGAATGCTCAAAAGTACCGCCTTAAACTAATTGGAAACCTCACTTGGGCCTTTCATTTCGAGGGCCAACCGTACTTTGCCGGTTTTCGGGAGTTGGCTACCAACGGCATCAACAAGGCCGTCCTTAATGGCTTCCGCCTGCTGGGCCTGATGACCGGTCACGGACTGGCGGTAGAAAGTGACGGAGCCGTATCATTAAAAGAGGCTCTTTCATCCGGCGTACGCCAGCAGCCCGACGTGAACGCAATGGCGGCCGCGGACCAGGATTCTCTGACGGTGCTGGTGTGGAACTACCACGATGAAGATGTTGATACGGAACCGGCAACGGTGCAGGTAGTGGTGGAACAGCTACCCCCGGCCGCCGAGCGGGTGTTGCTGGAACATTATCGGGTGGATGAGCACCACAGCAACGTGTATCCGCACTGGCTAGCGATGGGCTCTCCGCAGAATCCCAGTTCCGAACAGCTACGGCAACTTCAGCAGGCGAGTGAACTGGAGCTTTGGGATTCGCCCCGTTGGATAGAGGTACAGAACAGTCGCTGGACGCAGGAAGTAACGATGCCGCGCTACAGCCTTTCTTTGCTGAAGCTTAGCTGGGATTAGATTCGGAGCGTTTAAGTAGCTTATCAATTACAATCACAGAAGAATGCATACACTACACTTGCTAGGCTGGCTGCTTGGATTGAGTTGTCTGTCACTATTGGCTACGGCGCAAGATAAACCGCTGGACAAACTTGTATGGAACCCACTTCCCGACCTGCCGCCCGCTCCCGGACAAACCCAGCAAAAAGGACTGGCCGGAGCGTTTTCCGGGGTGCATCAGGACGCGCTGATTCTGGCCGGAGGAGCGAACTTCCCCCAGGCCTTGCCCTGGAAAGGCGGCACCAAAGTGTGGTGGAATGATATCTATGTGCTAACTCGACAAGCAGATGGAAGTTACCAATGGCTCACCAATCCGTCGTGGAAATTGCCCCAGCCGCTGGCCTACGGAGCGTCAATTCCTACTCCCGAGGGTTTGCTATGCATCGGGGGAGAGAATGCCGAGCGCGTCTCCGATCAGGTTTTTCTGGTGCAATGGGATTCGTCATTGCAAACCATCCGCATTCGGAAGCAACCGCCGTTGCCCGTGCCCTTGGCCTATATGGCCGGAGCGCAGGTAGGGGAGAAGGTATACTTGGCTGGAGGACTGACCGATAAAAACGGCCCCGCCACCCGCACTTTCCTATCGTTGGATCTTTCCCAATCGGGGGCGGAATGGCAATTGCTTGCTCCCTGGCCGGGCCCGGCCCGGATGGTGCCGGTGGCTGCCGGTCCACGCAACGAAGCGGGCCCCTTCTACTTGTTTAGCGGACGAGAGACGGTGCCCGGTCAGCCCACGCGTATCCTGCACGATGCCTATCGGTATGATCCTCAGACGCAGCAGTGGAAGGCCTTGTCCGACATTATGGTTGGTGAACAACCCACCGCGGTGATGGCGGGGACGGCGGCTGCTTTAGAAGATAGCACTATCCTTATTTTCAGCGGCGATGATGGAGGGTTGTTTATGCAGCTAGAGCAGTTGGCCCAGGAGATGGACGCTGCTTCGGATGCTACAGTGCGCGCCGCGCTAGTACAGCAAGACCGTCAGCTACGCAACCATCCCAGACAAGCTGTGCGGTAATAGCCATCTGCAAAGCATTTATGACTAGAGTCCGCTCCGGACTGGGAGCCATCGACCAGCCTACGATCCGACGAGAGAATAGACGGTGGCCGCGCCATCCAGAATAACTGCCAAATAAAGCCATCCCTGCTGGGTCCAGATATACGCGCCCGGCTATATCGGCTGTCCATCTCGCGTTCGGCCTATCTGCTTCAAAGCACTGGTTCAATCGGTTAGGAGCCACTGGCAGAGAATGATTAGAGTCCGTAGTTCGGATAAACTTTCTTTTCTTTTGGGCAGCAATACCATGCTGCCGCATCAGTCTGGCCACCTTGTTTTCACTGCAGATTACCCCCCTGTCCCGAAGCTCATTATACACTCTCGGGCTCCCATAGGTGCCTCTGCTTTGCTGATAATTGTTCTCAATCTGTTGCACCAATTGCTTGTTTTTTTGGCTACGTTTGCTCTCTAATCGTCTCAACCATGCATAGTAGCCACTTCGGAAAACCTGTAATACTTCACACATGACAGTAATAGAAAACTCTTGGTAATGCTCCTGGATAAATCGGTATCTTTCTAGGAGCGGATTGTAAAGATACAGCGCGGCTGCCGCCTACCGCTTTTTTTAGGATTTCTACCGCCCGGCGGCCCGGCTCCTGCTGAAGCCGTCGGTTTTCCCTCTTCAACTCAACCATCTCCTCATCCCGCGGCTTCCCTTGACCCGGAAAAGCTTTCTTCCTCGCGCCGCGTCGGCTTCGGTTTGCAATTGGCGTTGCTATTTGCCGATCACGGTGGCATGAACGCCTAGATCACGAGCTACTGCCGGGCGGCCCCGTCGGCTCTTGTTACCGCTGCTCTCAGCTAGGCGTACGGCTTCCTGTTTAAATTCCGGACTGTAATACTTCTTCTTACTCATAAGTGATACTGGTTTAGATAACTAAGTTAAACGTTTTGTCGCTAACCTATGCTCTTCTCAGTGTCTACTTTAACGGGGGAATGCCAGAGCGGTAAGCGCAATAAAAACTTACACATAGCTTACACTTACCAAAAACAAAACCCCTAACTCGCTAGGAATCAAGGGTTTATAACATCTAATAGCGGTCCGGACGGGACTCGAACCCGCGACCTCCTGCGTGACAGGCAGGCATTCTAACCAACTGAACTACCGGACCTTCTTAAACCTGCCTGCCGGTAGGCAAGAAGGAAGTGCAAACATAGAATCATTTGTTCTCTTTTACAATGATACGCCTAAAATTCTTTCCCCCCCGGGGAACTCGCCTGGGTGTTGCTCCGATTAGATAATCTAAAAATTATGCTTTAGCTTTACCGGCCTGA
Organism: Cyclobacteriaceae bacterium; assembly: GCA_965217305.1. Lineage (GTDB taxonomy): Bacteria > Bacteroidota > Bacteroidia > Cytophagales > Cyclobacteriaceae > Tunicatimonas. The sequence continues at coordinate 260,104 of CBDCHN010000010.1, read as the reverse complement.
CCATCCCTATATGAATGTTATGCTACTGGAATTTGAGAAGCCCATCGTCGAACTGGAAAACAAACTGGAAACCATGCAACGCATGGCCGAAGAAAGTGGAGTAGACGTGTCGGAAGCCGTTCAAAAACTGGAAGAACGCATCGAAACCCTCAAGCGGGAAACTTTCGCCAACCTCACCCGCTGGCAACGGGTGCAACTCTCGCGCCACGCCGATCGCCCCTACACCCTTGACTATGTCTTCGGGTTGTGTGACGACTTTATCGAGCTGCACGGCGACCGTACCGTGCGCGACGACCGCGCGATGGTGGGCGGACTCGGACAGATCGGTCAGCAGACGTTTATGTTCATCGGACAGCAAAAGGGACGCAATACCAAGCAGCGGCAAGACCGCAACTTCGGCATGGCCAATCCCGAAGGCTACCGCAAGGCACTGCGCCTGATGAAAATGGCCGAGAAGTTTAACAAACCCATCGTCACCTTCATCGATACCCCCGGTGCCTTCCCGGGCATTGAGGCCGAAGAGCGCGGACAGGGCGAAGCCATCGCCCGCAACCTGCGCGAAATGTTTACGCTCAAGGTGCCGGTGATCTGCATCATCATTGGTGAAGGAGCTTCCGGTGGCGCCCTGGGCATCGCCATCGGCGACCATGTCTACATGCTGGAGAATACTTGGTACTCGGTGATCTCGCCCGAGTCGTGCTCATCGATTCTGTGGCGGAGCTGGGAGTACAAGGAGCAGGCCGCCGAGGCGCTCCGACTCACCGCCCAGGACATGCTGGAGTTTAAGCTCATCGACGGCATCATTGAAGAACCCTTGGGGGGTGCCCACACCGACTTGAAGCACCAAACTGACATCCTAAAGAAACAAATCCTCAAAAGCTATAACTCCCTGAAAAAACTCTCCCCGGAAAAACGCATCGAAAAACGCATCGACAAGTTCACACGCATGGGCGTGGTGAAGTAAGCCGCATGAAAATCGGTCTGGTCTTATCGGGAGGAGGATCGCGGGGCATTGCGCACCTGGGAGTGATGCAGGCGCTAGCAGAAGCCGGAGTCACCGTCAGCATCATTGCGGGCAGCAGCTCCGGAGCCATCGCCGGGGCCTTGTACGGTAGTGGGTACCACCCCGAACAGATTCTGGAGATCGTCCGGGAAATCAAACTCTTTAAACTCATTCGGCCCGCCATCAGCATCTCCGGACTGCTCAAAATGGAAAGCGCCGAACTGCTCTACCGACAGCACATCCTGGAAGACACCTTCGAGGCCTTGTCCATTCCGCTCATCGTGGCGGCCACCGACCTGGGACTGGGAAAAACGGTTTTCTTCACCGAAGGGCCGCTGATCCGCCCGCTGATGGCTTCCACCTGCATTCCGGTGGTGTTCGATCCCATTGAGTTGAACGGCAGCTTCTTCGTGGACGGTGGGGTGCTCAACAACTTCCCGGCCGAAGTACTCACCGGAAAATGCGATAAAATCATTGGCTCGCACTGCAACCCGGTGGACGAAACCTTCCGAATGGGTAACTTTCGCACCATGCTGGAGCGTACGTTCTTGCTCACCATCAATGCTAATGCCTACTCGAGGCGTAAGTTTTGCGATATCTTCATTGAACCACCGGGCCTGAAAAAATTCAAGGTCTTCGACATTGCCCGCGCCGAGGAAATCTACCGAATCGGCTACGACTACGCCAAAACCATGCACGATCAGTTCGTCGCACTAGCCAAACAACAGTAGGTTGAAAGGTTCTAGGTTGAAAGGTTTTAAGTTCTAGGTTTAAGATTTCAAATTTAGAACGTAGAACCCCAAACTCAGAACTGTTTAACCCCGAACCAACCCAATGTTAAAACTAGTAGCTCGTCTTATCTTCTTCGTCTCCGGTTGGAAGCTTGACCCCGCCTCGATCCGTCACGTTCGCCGCGCAGTGGTGATTGCCGCCCCCCACACCAGCAACTGGGATATCGTCTACGCGCTCGCTGCTCTTAAACTGCTGGAACTGCCGGTGAAGTTCACCATCAAAAAGGAGTGGGTAAACTCTCCGATGGGGCTGATTTTGCGTCCGCTGGGAGCTATTCCCATTGATCGCGAATACCGTAAGGGAAAGAAGGTGAGCATGACCCAGACTATGATCGAGCTCTTTGACCGCTACGAAGGACTGATCATGGTGGTGACGCCCGAGGGCACCCGGCAGTATGCCCCTGAGTGGAAAACCGGCTTCTACCGCGTGGCCGAAGGAGCCAACGTGCCGGTGCTGTTGGGCCACCTCGACTACAAAAACAAGGTGGCGGGCGTGGGACCGGCCGTCTATACCACCGGCGATATTGATGCTGACATTGAGAAGATAAAGGACTTCTATCGCACCAAGCAGGGCCGCTATCCCGACCGTGGAATTCGTTAGTTGCGGGCGCTGTCGGAGTTATTCTGCTGCCGGAGGCCAGTCGTCGGTGCGGAACGGAACGGCGGGAAGACGAGCTTGATTGTACAAATTCACGACTGGATTCTTCGCCCAGCCGTAGCGCACCGCCACCGGCGTCGCCACCGAATCACTGGTGATCGTGACCGCGCTGCCCCGCATGATTGCCTTTGCCGGATAAAACACCCGATCGCTCCCGGCCACGGCAAATCCTCTCGGCGGTTCATCCCCGGAAGTTCGCAACTCGTCAGCCTGGTCGAAGCGCACTGTTACCCGGTTTCCGGCGATCTGGTGCGACTGGTAGGTGGGGCCGACGTGAACCGTATCTTTTCCGTAAGCGATTGCTAACGCATTAAGGGCCAGCCGCTCGCCCACCGTGCGCTTGTCTTTGGGATGAATGTCATAGGCATCTCCCACGTCGATGGCCGTGGCCATGCCGGTATAGGGCATGTACAGCGCTTGCGCCTGCGCTTCCCGAAGCCAGGGCCAACCCTGGGCCTCCGCTTGTTGGGTATGCTCACCAAAGTTGGCTAGTTGCACGAACAGAAAGGGGAAATATCCCTGCCGAAACCGGATGCGCCACTCGCTGATCAGGGTCGGAAAAAGTTGTCGGTAATCTACCCCCCGATGACCATTGCTCTCGCCCTGGTACCAGATCACCCCGGCGATGCCCAGATCGAGCAGCGGGGAGATCATGCCGTAATACAGTCCCGAAGGCACGTGCTGCAGGTTGTAAAACGTGGGCACTTTTTCCTCCTGGGCACCGCTCATTCGCCAACCCGAGTCAAGGGGCACCAGCACCGATCCGTCCGCCCGATGCAGGGCCGCCACTTCGCCCGACAGCACGTAGGGATTCCACCAGGGATTGGCCAGCCGAAAAACCAGCACGTTTTTGCCTTTCCGAAACAGGCCGGGCGCTAGGGTAACCTCGGCCGGATCAATGCGCCGGTGCAGGACGCGCGTTCCATTTAAATAAACGTGCATCTGCGAGCCGGGTAGCCCGAGGTTGAGGCGCAGCGAATCACGGGGCAAATCGGCGAGTTGAAAACTTTTCCGGAACCAGTAAATTTGCCGGTCGGGGGCGTTCCAGCCGGTGAGATTCGTCACCTTCCAGTCAGCATCATCGAAGGAGGGTTGGGTTACTCCCTTCGTCAGCCCGACAAACGAGCTATCGGTGAGCTGCACCGCCCGGGCCGCATGGGCTTCGTTGATAGCGTTGTAAGCGTCCAGCGCGTACTTTCCGGACGCTACTTCCGGCACCGCGGGACCCGGCAGGTGGGGCAGGCGGGCCAGGGCCTCGGGACTCATCCAGGCCTCAATGGTGCTGCCGCCCCAGGTGGCGTCGATGATGCCAATCGGCACGTCGATTTTGCGCTGCACCGCCTGGGCAAAGAAGTAGGCCACCGCCGAAAAGTCGCCTACGTTGTCGGGGGTGCTCACCCGCCAGCGTAGCGAATCGGTGAATGGGGTGGGGGAGGAAGCCGGGCGCTTGCTGACCTCCAAATAGCGGAGGTTGAGGTAATTGGCCCGCTGCACTTCGACCTCGGTGTTGAGCACTCCTTCTTTCACCTTATACTGCATATTGGACTGTCCCGAGGCGATCCACACGTCGCCCAGTAGCACGTCGGCGCAGCGCACTGAATCGGTACCGTCGGTGATGGTAAGTTCGTAGGGCCCTCCGGCCGGACGCGCGGGCAGCGTCACGCTCCAGCTTCCCGACTGATCCGTGTAGGCCGCGGCGGTTTGTCCGTCGAGCGAGGCAGAAACGATCGCGCCGGGCGCGGCCTGCCCAAACACGGTGATGGGCTTATTGTGCTGGAGCACCGCGTGATCAACGAAAAAGGGCGCCGGGCGCAGCGATTGGGCCGAAAGGGTTCCGGCGAAACCGCTGATGAGTAAAAGAAACGTTTGAAAAGTGCGTAGCATACCTCGAAGTTTTCTGCTTTTTAATTGAAGGTTATTCTGATGACTTTGGTACTCAAAAAGGCACCGCTTCCAGCACCACCGCTTCCCCTTTCTGGCGCACCACCTCGAAGCCGTTTTCGCGGCGGGTGGTCACCGGTTGGTCGTTCACCCGCCACTGCCGATGCGTCCCCGCCGGAAGCGCTACCTCGACCGTCCAGTCGGGTTGGGTCTGACGAACCGTCAGACGAAAGGATTTGGCCCCGCGTTCAATGGTCACGTCCAGGTGGTTGTCACCGACGCGCACGTTCTCAACCCGGGCCGAGTCCCAGGCCGAGGGCAGTTGCGGTTGTATGCGCACCTTCCGTTCGCCCGCTTCCGGACGAATCCCCAAGAACTGCTGCACCACCGGCACGGCGTAGCTGTAGACGTTCCAGGCCTGGGTCATCATGCCGTAGTCGGGCGACACCTCGTAGATCGAGCCGGGCAGGGCGTAGCCAAAGCTGCGGGTGATCCGCTGCAGGTAGTCCAGGGCGTGGTCGGGACGGCCGTAGTTGTTCTCGGCGATGGCCTGCACCCCGGTGGGAAGCGTCATCACCGCCCCGGTGTAGGAGAAGGTCTTTTTGACTTTAGCGAACGACCCGGCATCCTCTTCGGCCGACGCGTCCCGATCAATGCCGGTCACGAACATACCGAAGGGATTGGTGAAGCGCCGGGCGGTTTCCAGGGCCACTCGCGCTTGCGCCGAGTCAGCGAGGCCCATCTCCAGCGGAGTGTTCACCACCCAGTTGTGGTGCAGCACGAATCCCTGCTTCCCGGCGGGCGGATTGGCAGTAAGTTGGGCTTGGGTGGCCCGCAGTTCATCCACCGCCCAGGGCTTGTCGAGCGAATCGGCCCGCACCAACGCATCGGCTAATAAATGCTGCGCCTGCGTGGGGGTGCCGATAAAATCAGCGTACGAACCGTACTCCGGCACCCAGAACCGGACGTTGATCGTCTGCTTCAAGCGTTCGGCGCGCGCTTGGAACGCATCCGCCTGCCCGGTGTTGCCCAGCACCCGGGCCATCGCGGCCGCGTCTACCAGCGCCCGCTGGGAGTAGGCCGCCACGTCGATCATCTCGCTGTTGAGGCCATGAATTTCCATCATCCCGAAACCGTCGGGCAGCCCGTTGCCATCGGCGTCGTTCTCCGCCCATAACCACTCCAGCCCCTGAGTGACAAACGGGTAGTACTTCTCCAGAAAGGCCCGGTCGCCGGTCCACTGGTACACCGCGCGGATGAGCGAGGCAAACTGGGGCGTCTCGTTCACGTTGCCCGGATTGAACACCGCCCCGTTGGTAGAGGCCTCGTGCATCACCCGGCCGTCGCCGTTGGTAGCTTCCGACAGCCGGTGCACCAGATCAATCGTGCTGTAGACAATGTCCCACTGCCCGATGGCCAGCGCTCCCTGCAACGCGTAGGCATTGTCCACTCCGAACCACCAGGGGTAGTCGGGCAGTCCGGCCGACAAGCCCCGGCCCTGCTCGGGCACGTCGCGCACCAGCCAGTCGGTGTTGTACTTCACCCAGCGGAAAGCGCGTTGCAGGTCCTGGTCGGGCACGGTAAGTTTGGTTTGCTGAGCCAGGGTGCGGTAGCGCTCTTGCTTTTGGCGCAGCAGGGAGTCGGCGTCACGCTGCACGCGCTGATAGGTAGACTGGGCCTGCGCTTCCGAAACGTAAGAACCGGCGACCGTAATCGGCAGGCGGATGCTGGCCTGGGGCGGCACAACGAGGGCGAAGCGCAGCGTGGCAGCCACCCCTTGTCCGGCCGGATCGTAGGAGCAGTGCCCTTCGGCCAGGGCGTGTTCGGTTGCTAACCACGGAGAGCCGAAGGTAACGTACCAGGGGTTGCCGCCGTCTTTGACGACCCAGCGCTGATCGCCCGCGTGCCAGTAGGCGCTGTCGGGATGATCTACCAGGCCGGTGCGTTCGCCCAGCCACACCGGACGCAGGTCGCAGTAGGCGGCAAACTCAAAGGTAAGCGTACGCGCCGAGTCGGTGGTATTGGTAAGGGTATACTCGATGGCAATGGCTTCCTGGGCGTCGGGCACGAACTGAAACCGCTCCACACGCACGCCCGGCACCGCCCGGGAGTAGACGTGGCGGTTGGCGAAGGGATAGTTGATAAACGAATCGGCGGCGGCCAGACAGTACGACTGGTCTTGCTCCACCACGGTGGCGGTGAAGCCGTCGAGCAGTTTGATGGGATGATCCCACAGTCCGCCCATTTCGCCGGTGACGTGCCAGCCCAGGTCGGGAAACTGCCCGTTCTGATGACCCACCAGGTACACCCGGCCGCCCGCCGTTACGAAAGGAGAGTTCAGATACTCCGTCCGACCCGGCAATTGTTCGGCCTGGGCTGCTCGCTCGAGCAGCGTAGTTGAGCCCTCCGGGGTGGGGGCACACTGCGTCAGTAGCAGCAGTAGAGAAGTAAGCCGGGTCAGGGTAGGCATAGTCCGCGAAGGTACGAATTTTTGCAAAGTTCTTTTGTGGCGCCAAAGTACGTGGTGAAGGTTTGTATGGCGCTACGATTGCAATTTTAGCCCATTGCAACGAATTTTTGCCTACTTTGGCGTTATTTGGAGTGGTAATAGTACCACAACCGATGAGAAGCCTTTTGCTCGCCCCACTGCTGTTCTTTTCACTCTTCCTAGCTGCTCAGGATACGGTCCGGCACGTGGGTGAATTTCCGGCATCACGCTACGCAGGTGGGTCTCAGGCATTCTACCAGTGCTTAGGTAAAAGCCTCAGGTACCCACCCCGCGCCAAAGGAGCCGCCCGGATTGGTACCAGCATTGTGGAACTCACGGTTTCTTCCGAAGGAAAATTTGCCAGCCTGGAAGTCATCAACCCACTGGGCAAAGGAATCGACGAGAACATTTTGCGAACCTTTCAAAAGACCGAAGACCAGTGGCTGGCCCGGCCCGGAGTGAGTCCGATACGGATGTATTTTTATATCACCTATATGATCAACAAGCGACCTTTTTACCGAGTGGCCCCCGATTCTACGCTTTTTCAGCAGGAAGTGTCGGTAAACGCTTACGGTAGCATTCATTTGCCCATGCGCTCCAACGCTCGGTTGGTAAAAAACTTGCATAAATTTCAGGAAAAGAAGAAGTTCAAAAGAGCGCTCAAGGTTGTCAACGAGCTCATCCGGCGCGACCCGTTGAACAGCCAATGGTACTTGCAAAGAAGCAGCATCAACGATGCGTTGGGCCACCGGGAAGCGGTATGCCAGGACCTCTCTAAGCTTCGCCACTTTTTGGAAGTTCTGGTGACCGAGGAGTTGATGCGGCAGTACTGTGATTGAAGGCTTTAGGATAGCTTAACTTACGCGCAAATGAAATCACTGATAGATGAAGTGCCTCTGAAACATCTAAATCTGTTAACCCGGAAGGTGGTGGGCTTCACTTGACCGCGGCGGCAATGGATTGCACCAGTTTGGGCCCCAGTGCCCGCCAGTCGGCCACGGTGCGGCGGCCGTTGAGCTTGCCAACGCGCTCCACCTTCAGTTCCATCAAATAAGCCGGTACCTGCTCTTCGGCCCACAGCGCCTGGTTCACCGTCATCCGGCCGGGCTTGCCCGGCGTGGTAGACTCCGCCATCACCCGCAACCCTTCCTCCGACTCAAAAGAAGAAGCATCTACCATGCGTTGCCACAGCCGCTGCCCCACCGGTCGGTCGGGACCTGCCAGGTAGTCGGCCGACTCGGTGTTGTGCAGCGTGACGAACAGGTCAATGGGGTGCCCGTCGGAGAGCCAGGTAGTAATCGCCCGCTTTTGGGCGGCGATTTCGGGCATCTCTTCGGCCACCACGTGGTCCCAGTTGCGGTTCAGGTCGTGCCCGAAGGCGTTGAAGCGCACGCCGCCCCGCGCCACTCCGTCGGGATCACCCATCGGGATAATCTGAAACACGATGCTGTCGAGCAGGGCCTGCCCCGGCGCCGCGTCGAGCAGATAGCGGATCGCAGCGTCCATCACGTAGGAAGTACCCGCCTCCCAGGAGTGCTGCCGGGCCATGAGCCACACCACCTTTTTTTGGTCGAGCGCAACCTGGGGGTTAGTGATGGTCATGAGTTGCAGCGCCCGCCCCTGGGGGGAGTGGCCAATGGGACGCAGCACCACCGACGGGTATCCCTGGTAGGTGGTTAGCAACTGGGTGAGGGGTTCGGTGGTATAGGGGGGCAGGTGGGCCACCCACACGGTGTCGCGCTCGGGGGTGAAAGTGAGGCGCAGGGTGGTGTCGCTTTGGTTCCACTGCACCTGCTCATTGGAGAGGTGCTGCCAGTGCGCTTGGTCGGAGCTGATCACGGGCCGGGTTTCAGAGGTGACGGGGTGAGAGCCGTACTGATAGTTGTACTCGCCCACCAGGTCGGTGAGCTCGATGGTGAGGGGCGTGCCTTTGGCCCCGTCGATGCGAAAGTAGTACCAACTGGCCTGTCGGTTGCGGTCGTCGGCGTCGCTCTCACCGGCCAGGGCACACTCCCAGTGCGTTTCGCTAAGTTGCCGGATGCCCCCCAGGTTGCCTCCTTCAAAATCGGTGCTGATGCTGATGGGGGCGCGGGGAGAGGATTGGTTGAAAGCGGGGGGGAGGGGGGGGCTAAGTAGCAGCGCGTTGAGGAGAAACGGGACAGCGTAGGGAAGTTTCATGGTGTTTTCTAGGCTAGGGTGAGGGCAACGAAGGGTGCCGTTTGTTGATGAAGAATGTAGCAATTATCCAGTAATATAGCGCGCTTTTTCATTCCTCTATCACTCCGTAGGAATCTTTTTGCGGTAAATAACCATCCTGCCACGCAGTAGCAAGATCCTTCCTGGGTGACAGGTAGGAGGATGGTGTCGGGCTAAGCCTATTGCTTTGAGGAGAAGATAACGTGCTCCCTCAGACCGTCATTCCGGCCAAAGCGAAGCGACGAGCCGCGCGACGGTCGCCGGAATCTCCTGGTTGCGAAGACGAACGTTACCGGATATGGGGGTAGCTTTTGTCTTCGCCTTGGGGGGATTCCCGTTCCACGGCGGCAGACATTTCTCTTCGCTAGCGCGGCGAGAAATTCCGGAATGACGGTAGGGAGGGGGATGGTTCGTTGCTTGGTCTGGAAGTTTTAGCCGGGAGCACCGTCGCCTTGATTGTAGAGAGATACTTTCTTTGATACCAACTCACCTGGGGTCGGTGCCCTCACTGACCGTTGATGGCTGGTGGAGGCAACCACAACGAAGGCATTCGAGCGCTTTACTTTACCAGTTGGTATTCGTTAATCAAAATTTCGGCGGGAACACCCAGTGACTTGTTGATCTTCCGAATCATGCTTAAAGTAAGTCGACGCTTCTTGTTAAGAATTTCTGTTGCTCGGCTCTCGCTTCCAACAATCACTGCTAGATCGGCACTATCCAAGTTGTTCTGTTCCATGCGAAATTTGATCACTTGAATCGTATCCAAACGGTTTGCAGTTCAAAGTTTATTTTTACTACCAACCGATACGAGTTCCCCTTGATATTGGAAATGATTACCACCCCGTGCGATACTCACGCGTGACAAAGGCATTGGCCGGCTCAAAGTTGGTGATCTTCATGTTCTTTCCGTCCCACAGCAGTTCTTTTCGTCCGGGGAAGTCCTGTCCCTTGCCGTCGGCGGTGACCTCGCGGTAGCTGTGGCTGCGCACGGCCAGATTGCCCATGATCACCGTCTCGGTGAGAGGACCCGCGATGCTGAACGGAGAACTGGTAGTAGCTCCGTACCCCGCTTTGCAGGCCCGCACCCACTGCGCCTGGTGGCCGTCGGGTCCGTCCTTCACCGGGGTGATCTCCACGGCCGGGGCGTCCGTCTCCTTTCCCTGGGGCGAAAGCAAGTAGGGTTCTCTTCCCCACATGCCCGCGATCAGTTCGCCCTTGGTACCCACCAAACGCATGCCGCCGTCGTTGTCGCCCATCGCCCGGTTGGGGTCTAGTCCCTCAGGGCGGGGAGGCTGGATGCCCCCGTCGGACCAGGAAAAGTCCACGGCGGGTATCGCACCCCGCGCCGGGAACTTCAGATGCACCACCGAGGAGGGCGGGCAACTCTCGGGATAGTAAGCCTGCTCGAAGAAGTCGGCGTAGACCGAACCCACACTGCAGTAAACCGATTCGGGGTAGCCCAGTTGCAGGGCGCGGTAGGGAACGTCCATGATGTGGCAACCCATGTCGCCCAGTGCCCCGGTGCCGTAGTCCCACCACCCCCGCCAGCGGAAGGGCATAAAAGCCTCGTGGTAGGCCCGTTGCGGGGCCACTCCCAGCCACAGGTTCCAGTCAACTCCGTCGGGCACGGGCTGTGCTTCCTGAGGCAGCGGCACCCCCTGCGGCCACACGGGCCGGTTGGTCCAGGTGTAGACGGTGTGCACGTCGCCCAGCACCCCCTGCTGCACCCAGGCTTCGATGCGGCGGGTGTCGTCGCCGCTGCTGCCCTGGTTGCCCATCTGGGTGACCACCTGGTAGCGTTCGGCCGCTTCGGTGAGTCGGCGTGCCTCGGCGATGCTGTGGGTCAGGGGCTTCTCCACGTACACGTGCTTGCCTAATTGCATGGCAGAGAGGGCAATTGGCGCGTGCATGTGGTCGGGAGTGCTCACGATCACCGCGTCGATGTTGTCCTTTTCTTTCTCTAGCAGCGGGCGGTAGTCGGTATAGTAGGTGGCTTTGGGGTGCTCGTTGCGGGCCTTCTGGGCTTGCCGGTCGTCCACGTCGCACAGGAAAGCGATGCGGGCTTCCCCACTTTGGTGGGAGTTGGTGAGGTTGACCCAACCTTTTCCACCGGCGCCCACGGCGGCCACGTTGAGTTGGTCGCTCGGGGCGGTGAAGCCCACTCCGCCCAGCACGTGGCGGGGCACAATGAATACTCCGGAGGCCAGGGCCGATTGTTTCAGGAAGGTGCGGCGGTTGGTAGAGGATAGGTTTTTCATAGATTGAGAGGGGGTTAGGGATGGGTGGGTAGGAGATTGATCTACGGAGAAAGAAGGTTATCTACTTCCTCTTTCAGCGGACTTAAATGGCGCGTTAATATAGACCAAATGATAGAATCGTCTACGTTATCGTAGGAATGAATAAGTCTGTTTCGCAAACTTCTTCTCGCGCTCGGTCATAAATTACCTTTTTAGTGCGGTCTATGGTCTTCTTCAAATAGGGGTTTTTGATAGATGCTTCGGTAAGCAAATCCACTTTTCTCTCAAACAACAACTCCAGTTGATCCCAGAGAGAAAGCAGTGTTTCTCCTCGATCTGCTGGGTCGGCAACATCGACCTCTACTAGTAAGTCAATGTCACTGGTCTTCGGATCAAAATGATTGGTGATAGAAGAACCAAAGGCATACATTGTTTCTACTTCATGCGCTTGACACAATTCAATGAAGTCAGTACGCTTTTCCTTGAGTAAGCTGAGTAGGTTCATGCTTCAAGGTAGCAAATTTGTGGGGGAAAGCAGACAGATGTTCTGGTGTTTGTTGGGGGCTTATGCCGTTGCCCGAAGGGGATTCCGGACATTTTCTTCCGCTTTGCTACAGAAAATTCCGGAATGACGTAGTTGGGTGGAATTTAACTTTAGGGTGGGCTAGCGTTAACGCTTCGCTCCTTTCACCACGATGTCGGGGTTGATGCGTAGCAACTCGGCGATGAAGGCGGCTTCGGGTTGCGGGGCGATGAAGGCTTCGCCGATGAAGAACTGGATGCGCAGGCCGGTGTAGGATGCAGACGTGTTGGCTCTCAGAAAAGTGGTTTCAGGGGTGATGCGCCAGATGCGATCAATGGGGATGCTGCCCCAGCGCAGTCCGGAACGGTAGATCAAGCGCCCGTTCTCAATCCGGTATACCGTGTGGATGAAGGGCAGCAGGGCAGCCACGGAGGCAAAGACCCAAAACGCCAGCAAGCCATACAGGAAGGGGCCGGGCGACAAGATGGGGAGGGCCAGCAGCAGGGTGGGCAACAGCAGCAACGAGGCCGCCGTGACTATTGCTTTGCGGAGGTCAGTGCGTCCCGAATAGGTGATTGCGTTCATGGGGAGTTGATTAGTTGACGGGTAGTTCTTGTCCGGTTTCGTTGCTCCGGTAGGCCAGTTCGATGAGGCGAATCACGTTGAGGGCTTCTTTGGCAGGCACGGCCAAGGCTTCTTTTCCCTCCAAGGCCTGGTACAAATTATCGTAGAAGCGGGTGTAGTCGCCTACTTCGGAGGCCACCGTTCCTCGAAAGGCCAGTCCGTTAAACTCAGCGTCTAGCGTGCCCCAGTCGGTTTCGGGTTCTTGTCCGATACGGGAGTTGTCGGGCGACACTCCTAATTTAAGTAGATCCTCCTGAGGATCGAGTCCGTACTTGGTGAAGGTGCCCTGGCTGCCCAGCACCTTGTAGCGCGGTCCCTGGTCGCGCACCAGATAGCTCGACTTGAGCACCACCTGCATAGATTCGTAGCCCAGGATGAGGTGATAGGCGTCGGGAGCTTTACCGCCCGGGCGTTGGATGCTCAGCTTGGCAAACAAGGTTTTCGGCATGCCGAACAGCACGAGCGCCTGGTCGATCATGTGCGAGCCGAGGTTATACAGAATGCCCGAGCCGGGGCCGTCTTCTTCTTTCCAGGTGTCGGGTTGGATGAAGTTGCGGAAGCGATCGTAGTGCGCTTCGTACTCCACCACCGTGCCCAGCACGTCGGCCGCCAGCACCTTTTGCACCGTGAGGAAATCGCTGTCCCACCGCCGGTTTTGGAACACGGTGAGCATGCGGCCCTTTTCCTCGGCCAGCGTGATGAGTTGCTCGCCTTCTTTCGTGGTGTTGGTGAAAGGCTTCTCCACCACCACGTGCTTTCCGGCCTTCAGGGCGGCCTCAGCCATGTCGTGATGATAGGGATTGGGTGTATTAACGACAATCACTTCTACCGATTCGTCGGCGAGTAGGTCTTCATACTTTCGTACTAGCTTCACCTCGGGATAGCGTTCTTGTGAGTCGGAACGATTCCGTTCCAGCACAGCGTGCAGGCGAAAGTTAGGATGCACGGACAGCAGGGGAGCGTGAAATACGAGTCCGGACATGCCGAAGGAAGCCAAAGCGACGTTGATCATGAGGTTCGGGGTTCGGTGTTCTAGGTTTGGGGTTCTAGGTTCGGGGTTCGGGGTTCTAGGTTCTAGGTTCTAAGTTATGAACTGTAAACTCAGAACCTAGAACCTTTCAACCTAGAACTTAGAACCTTTCAACCCAGAACCTAAATAATGGAATAAATTCTTACTTTTGGTAGCAAACCCCGAAAGAATGCATCGAATGAACCGCCGCACCTTTGTGCAACAAGCATCCGTTGGATTAGCGCTGCCCTTTGGCTTACCGACCCGGCTGACTGCGGAAACCGCTCCCTGGAAAAGCGTAGGAGTGAAGCAGGTGAGCACCACCTTTGAGCGCGAACCGCTGGCCACTCCCTACGGTTTCAAGGGGGGCTACATGACCGACGTGTGGCAAACCGTGGTTCGCTTGCAGAGCACCTCGGGGAGGCACCGCATCGGCCTGGGCACCCAAAACGTGCTGTGGTCTGATGCGCGGGTGTTCACCAATCATTCGGAAAGCGGCGGCAACGCCCTGATGTACGCCATCACCGAACGCGCCGCCCAACTGCTGAAGGGACAAACCTTTACTTCGCCGATTGAGATGCAGGAGCAGATGCTCGACGAGTTGGTGACGTACGGCAAGCAAATCACGAACAACCCCCAACTGCGCCCTACCTTTGTGCTCAACGCCCTGGTGGCCCTCGACAATGCGGCTTGGCTACTCTACGCTGCCGAGAACGACATTGATCAGTTTGACGCGATGATTCCGCAACCCTACCGGGCGGCGCTGGGCTATCGCCACCCCAAGGTGGTGAGTGTTCCGTCGTTTTCGTTTGCCACGCCGGTGGCGCAGATGGAGCAACTGGCCCAGGAAGGTTACTTCTTTATGAAGATCAAACTGGGGCACCCCGGCGCGCAGCGCGAGATGATCGAGGCCGACAAAGCCAAGCTCACCGACATTCATCGGGCCATCGGGCAGGGCAGCACATCGTACACCGCCGACGGTAAGATTCCTTACTACTTTGATATGAACGGCCGCTACGAAAGCAAAGATATCTTGCTCGAGCTGCTGGACCACGCAAAAAGCATCGGAGCGTTCGAGCAGATTGTGGTGGTGGAAGAACCTTTTCCCGAAGCGTATGAGGCTGACGTGAGCGACGTGGGCGTGCGGGTGGTGGCCGACGAGAGCGCGCATACCGAGCAAGACGTGCTCACCCGCATCCAAATGGGCTACGGCGGCATTGCGCTCAAACCCATTGCCAAGACCCTGAGCATGACGCTGAAGATGGCCAAGGTGGCGCACGAAAATAAGGTGCCCTGCCTGTGTGCCGACCTGACGGTGAACCCCATTCTGGTAGACTGGAACAAGAACGTGGCCGCTCGGCTGGCCCCGTGGCCGGGCTTCGAGAAAGTGGGCCTGATGGAAAACAATGGCCACCAAAACTACCGCGACTGGGCCGAGATGCTGAGCTATCATCCGTATCCCCAAGCCGATTGGGTCACGGCGAAGGATGGAGTGTTTGCGCTAGGCCGCGACTTCTACCAGCGCAGCGGGGGCATTTTCGCGCTCTCTGAGCATTACGAGCAGTTGTTTGCCCAACCAGTTAAATAATTGGTGGGCGGCAGTGGCTCTGAAGCTGGTTAGCGTTAAATTAACCGGTATTCGTTTGGGCAGCAGCCTAGAGACAATTACCTTGGGATTTCATCTGTGTAAACTCTTATAATCTAACCTATTATGAAACGTATTCTCACCCTCTTGTTAGGCGCTTGCCTGTTAAACGCCTGTCAAAACACCGCGACCACCGAAGAATCGACCGCATCCACCGAAACCCCCGTGGTCGCCACTGCCGAAACCGCCCCGGCCGATAACACGCTCACCGAGCAGGAAAAAGAAGAAGGTTGGGAGCTGCTCTTCGACGGCACCTCGACCGACCACTGGCGTGGGGCGCACAAAGAAAGTTTTCCCGACGGCGGATGGACCGTAGAAGACGGCATGCTGATCGTGGAAGATTCGGACGGGGCCGAGTCGCAGAACGGGGGAGACATTGTGACCAAGGACGAGTACTCGAACTTTGTTTTCCAGACGGACTTCAAGCTCACCGAAGGGGCCAACAGCGGCATCAAGTACTTTGTGACCGAGGCCTATAACTCGAGCAAATCGGCCATCGGGCTAGAGTACCAGGTGCTGGACGACGAACGCCACCCCGATGCCAAGCTGGGCAACAACGGCGGCGGCACCCGCACACTGGCTTCGCTCTACGATTTGAAGGGAGCGCCCACGGATAAACCGGCCAAGCCTATCGGGGAGTGGAACACCGCCCGCGTGGAGGTGCGGGGCCAGCAAGTGACGCACTACCTGAACGGCACTAAGGTGCTGGAATATGAGCGCGGTAGCGACGAATACAACCAACTGGTGCAGGGCAGCAAGTACAAAGATTGGGACAACTTCGGCATGGCCGACAGCGGGCACATCTTGTTACAAGACCACGGCGATCGGGTGTACTTCAAAAACATCAAGGTGCAAAAGCTTCCTGCTTCCTGAAAAGCGAGGTACGTACGTGGAGTTTAGGCAATTATAGTTAGACATGGAGACATCAGACATTATCAAAGCCAACAAAGAACTTGTTCTTCAACGCTGGATGAAGCAGGTGAAGGAGGAGGTTCCGAAGGCCAAAAAGCAAGGGACAACTGCGCTTCGCAATGATCTTCCTGATCTGATAGACGACATTGCAGTAAGCGTAGATATGGATCAGCTGGAACAAAACACTCATAATAATTTTGACCACGGACGGTTGCGCGCGGCTTTTGAGAGCTATACGCTTTCGGACGTGGTGCGCGAGTACCGTGTGCTGATGCAGGTGCTACTCGACGTGGTGGATGAGCAAGGAACCGTGAGTGTTTCGGACCGGGACAAGGTTATCTTTTTGATTACCCGCGCCATTGAGGAAGCCGCCGAGGTGTTTTACCAAACCCGGCAGGAAGAAAGCGAACAGGCCAGGAAGCAAGCCGAGCGACTGGCCGTACGCCTGGAAGAGGAAGGGCAGCTACGCGACAACTTTATCGGCACTGTTACCCACGATCTTCGCAACCCGATGGCCAATACCCTATCGCTGGTGGATATACTGCGGACTACGACCGATGAGGCAGTGAAGAATAAAGCAATGGATGCCATTCAAACGAGCATGGAACAGGCGGATACGCTCATTCGCAACCTGCTAGATGCCAACTTGGTTAAAGCCGGAGCCACGCTGCCCGTCTCCATTGAACGCTGTGATATCATGCCCACCGTACGCGCCGCGGTGGAAGGATTTGATGAATCACATGATCGGTCCATCCGATTAACCGACGCCCCTGCTTCACTAATGGTGGGCTGCGACGCTAAGGCACTTCGTCGGGCCCTTGATAACCTGATCAGCAACGCGATCAAATACGGCACCGGCGACGTTTCCGTTTCTGTTGAGCCGTCAGAGGATCAAACCGTTAGCTTTTCGGTGCACAATTGGGGAAATCCCATTTCGGAAGAGCAACAGTCCGAGGTGTTTTCTCATTATTACCGGGTGGAAGGGCAACAAGCCCTTTTGGGATGGGGTATCGGACTGTCACTGGTGAAAGGAATCGCCGAAGCGCACGGGGGTGAGGTTACCCTGAGCAGTTCCGAAACAGAAGGAACTACCTTTACTATTCGTATTCCTGCCTATCTGTCCACTAATGGCGAGACTTCATAACCTCGTATTTCTCCAGAATATGCTCAAAATTTTGCTGCACCGAGTGCTTGGCCACAAAGTCGCTCACTGAGAGGTAACTCTTGGCTTTGTCAATATCCTGCTTGCGTAGCGATGAGCTAAGCACCACCAGCCTGGTGTCAGGATAATTAGGATAAAACTCGTTTTCGTAGAGTTCAATAAACTCAAAGCCATCATACATAGGCATATTCAGGTCGCACAACAGCAGGTGCGGATACACGGCCTTGGTGCACGAGCGCAGGTGTTGCAGAGCATCTTCGGCACTGGTGAACGCCATAAATTCAGTTTGCTGAGTATTGGATTTGATCCACTCTTCGGCTACAAAATTGTTGATGTCATCGTCGTCAATGGACAGAATTCGCAGCGTAGTGACGTTTTTGTTCATACGTATGTAGATAGATGTGAAACGTTGTCCCTTGGTTGGGGGTGCTCTTTACTTCGATGTGACCACCGTTTTTCTCCACCATGGTCTTTACCAAATGCATGCCAATACCTTGACCGCTGGCCTGCTGGGTGAGTCGCTCAAAGGGCTTGAAAAGTTTTTCGTGGTAGCGCTCCAGGTCGATGCCCCTTCCGTTGTCGGCCACCGTAAGCAGCAGGTAGTCTTCCTCGGCACGGGTGCGCACTTCCACGCGCAGGGGGCGGTCTTCAGAACGATACTTCAACGCATTGCTCAGCAGATTATACAGAATACTTTCTAAATAAGGGATAACATAACAAAAAGTAGCCGAAGAGAAGTCAGTAACAAGCTGGGCCGAAGCTTCTTGAACTTGAGGGCCCAGGCGGTTGATAATGGTACAGTACACCTCTTCCACCGACAGTTTCGAGGCCTCATCCTGTCCGTACTGCTGAATATTGAGAATCTTAATCAATCCGCTCAACGTACTTTCCAAGCGCTCTACCGAAATGCCGATCTTACTGACAATGCGGGTGTCTTCGGGCTCAGTCTCTTCCAAGAGTTGCACCAGCGACAACAAATTAGCCACCGGCGCACGTAGGTCGTGAGCCGCCATAAACACAAAGTTATCCAGGTACTCGTTGGCGATTTTAAGTTGTCGGTTGGTCTCCTGCAACTGGGCGTTGAAGTTGGCCTGCTCGGTGATATCCAGCACAATAAGGATGAACACGGGGCGGCCATTGTACTGCATCTGCTGCAGGTTGGCCAGCACGTGGTAGTGACTGCCATCGCGCCGCTGGTAGGTGGTCTCGAACTGAATGTTTTCTTCCGGTTGCTCGTCCAGGGTTTGGGTGAGGTCTTGAAACTGCTGGCGGCTCACGTCCGGGGCAACGTCTAGCAAGGTGAGCGCCGACATTTCTTCTAAGGTGTAGCCGATGTTCTCTCGAGCCCCCCGGTTCACGTTGATGAAGCGCAGGGTACGGGCATCGCAAATATAAATTTCGTTGTGCGAGTTCTCCAGCAAGTGTCCGTACTGCAAAGCAGCCTCTTCGGCCAGCTTACGCTGCGTCAGGTCTACACAGGTGCCCACCATGCGCGGGCTGGCTTCTTTGCTGGGGGGCGCCACCATGCGACCCTGGGCGTAGATGTAATGAACCGACCGGTCTTTCCACAGCACCCGAAACTCAAGGTTGAGCAAGCCTTCGGTTTCGACCGTCTGCTGAAATGCTTCCCGAACCCGCGCTTGATCATCAATGTGGATGCGGGTGAAGCAGGTGGCGAGCTTGCCATCAAACTCATCAGCGTTGATGTCGAACAAGCCCCGCATGTGTTGGTTCCAGTCGGCTTGGTCGCTGCTGGGCACCCACTCCCAAATGCCCACCTTGAGCGACTCAATGACCATCTCGAGCCTACGCATGGCTTCCCGGGTTTTCCGTTCGGCACTCAAACGGGCGGCCCGCGCTTTCTTAGAGTCTGAAATATCGACGAACGTAACCACCACTCCCAGCGTAACGTCATCGTCCACGCGATAGGGCAGCACCTGGTTAAAGTAGTGCTTCCCGCTTCGGGTAGTCACTTCCCGCCGCACCGGTTTGCCGGAGGCCTGCACCTTGCGGATCACCGACTCCAGGGTGTCGCGCTTCAGTTGGGTGGTGAAGCTGGTGAACGACCGTCCGATGTCTTTCTGCCGGATGTTCACAATCTCTTCACTGCGCGGGGTGATCATCCGTACGATGAGATGCTCATCAAGAAAGATGGTGGCAATATCGGTGCTGGTGAGCAGGTTGCTTATGTCATTGTGCGAGGCGGTGGCCTCCTCAATCTTTTGCTTCAGCTCGGCGTTCACGGTGTGCAGCTCCTCATTCACCGATTGCAACTCTTCGTTCGAGCTCTGCAATTCTTCGTTGCTAGCTTGCAGCTCTTCATTGCTGGCTTGCAACTCTTCGTTGCTCGACTCCAACTGCTCGGATAAACTTTGCAACTGCACGGTTTTTTGCTCTATCTCTTCTTCCAGCAGTTCAATTTGCTCATTGATGATGCGATCGTGGTTGAGCAATAGGGGGGGGGCGGTGGGTTGCTCCACCGGAACAAACTCGATGAGCACCACTGATTGGGGCTGCTGTTCCACCCGCACTTCTTTGAATCGAAGGTTGAGTACTTGTTTTCGATCGCCCTGGCCGAAGGAAACGTTTTCGTAATAAACGCTGCTTTGCTGCTCCTGGGCTTTGCGCACCCCACTGCGAATGAGCAATCGTTCTTCCGAATCCACCATGTCCAATAGGCTCAGTCGCACCTCCTTTTGCGGAAACTTCAGTAGCTGTTCAACGGAACCGTATACGTAGAGCAGGGTGAACTCATGATCAATAAAAACGGTGGTGGGAGCGTGCTCTCGCACCATCACCGCAGCGTACTCGTCACGGCTGGACTTCTTTTTTCCGGAGGTGGGCTCGGAGCGTACGTGAATGCGACGGTCGGCGGGACGTCGAACCGACGAGAGGGAAGACGTAGAGGCGTAGCGATCAAACTTCTCGTGCTGCACGTTCTGGAAGATGTTGGTGCGCGGCGCTACGGTTCGGAAAGCCTTCCGTACCTCGCCCAGGTTTTCGTTGGCTCCCAGCACCAGATAGCCTTGGTAGTTCAATGCGTAGTGAAAGTTCTCCAGAATACGTTGCTGCACCTCAGGCTTGATGTAGATAAGAACATTGCGGCACGAAATCAAGTCCATGCGAATGAACGAGGGGTCTGATATCAGGTTATGCACCGAAAAGACGATACGCTCCCGAATGTTCTTCTTGGCCCGGTAGCCCCGCTGGGGAGTTTTTTCAAAGTACTTCTCCAGAAAAAGCGGGCTCACTTCGTGAGAGATACTCTCTGAAAACACTCCGGCCCCGGCGCGGGCCAGCGCTTTCTTGTCAATGTCAGAGGCGAAGATTTTGAAGTCGAAGGGTTGATGCTTTTCCTGGTACTCACTGAGCAGAATCGCGATGGTATAAGCTTCCTCGCCCGTGGAGCAGGCGGGCACCCAAATGCGCACCGGCCCACTATTTTTACTGCCCGCGAACAAGGCCGGAACCACTTCTTTGCGAAACACCTCCCAAACCGATACGTCGCGAAAGAAGCTCGATACCGCAATAGAAAACTCTTCGGCCAATAACTGAACCTCCGGTTCGTGCTCTTTCAAAAAGCGATAATAATCCTGCAGGGTGGGGCAGTCCACAATCTTCATCCGCTTGTCGATGCGGCGCAGCAGGGTAGGCGCGCGGTGCTGACGAAAGTCGTTGCCAACCCGGTCGTAGACCAAGGATAAAATCGTGTTCAGGATGCGGTCGTCGGCCATCTGGTCACCGTCGGAGGGCGTCGGTTCGCTGCTGGCCAAGCGGTTAACCTCTTGCACCAAGTCGGCCACGGGAAGGTTGAAGTCGACCGACACAGCGGTTGCCGTGGCCCGGGGCATGCCGTCGAATTTGGCCGTGGTGGGGGTTTGCACCATCACCATGCCGCCGTGCTCCTTGATACGTTTCACGCCCCGGCTACCGTCGGCGCCTGATCCCGATAACACAATGCCGATGGCTCGATCCTGGTAGGCTTCGGCCAGAGAATGAAAGAAGGTGTCGATGGGCAGGTTGATGGTGGGCTTTTGCCCTTTGGGTGAAGGAGAAAGTCGTCCCTCAGTGGCCACCACGTTGTGTTGGCTGGATATCAGATAGATATGGTTGGCCATCAGCGGTACCGACTTGCTCACTACGGTGATGGGCAAGGAAGTATGGCGGCCGAGCAACTCATTCATCATACTTTCGTGGTCCGACGAAAGGTGCTGGATGACCACGAAAGCAAAATTGGTGTCTAGGTTAAGCTGGTCAAAAAACGTCTGCAACACCTCTAGTCCGCCCGCCGAAGCGCCAATGCCAACAATGTGTGAGGGATGTTTGCCACTCATAGGTACACAACCATTTGCTACTACTCAGGAATGCTAAAGTAAACAAATAGCTAGGATTTGGGAAGCAGGGCCAGGAAGTTTCTCCAATTGCAATAAATACCCCCGCAAACCGGCTTCCCGTACCCATTTGAGGTATGTGATTAGCGGTGCAATTTTTTTATCACTTCATCATTCGAAATTCCTTGTTCGATATTCAATAATTTGGTGCCCGTAGGCGAACCTATGACCGGGTGCGCTACCATTTAGGGCAGATAAGTCATATATTGGCTCGCCCAACCCACCGACCGCCTTATGAACATTACCTTTTTAGACCGAAAAACCCTGGGCGAGGTGCCCAACCTGGATCAACTCAACCAACTGGGGAGCGTAACCCTGCACGACACCACGCGTCCCGAGCAAGTGGTGGAGCGACTGCAAAAGCAGCAGGTGGCCATCACCAACAAGGTGGTGCTCACCCAAACCACGTTGGAGCAGCTACCCGACCTACGGCTCATCTGCGTAGCGGCCACGGGCACCAACAACGTGGACACTGCCTACGCCCGCGAACGGGGTGTCGCGGTGAAGAACGTGCAGGGATACTCTACTCCCAGCGTGGTTCAGGTGACCTGGACGCTGATTCTTACGCTGTTACAGCGTCCGCAGCACTTCAATGAATTTGTGTACTCGGGGGCCTACGCCCGGCACGATATCTTCACCTACTTCGATCCGCCCTTCGGCGAAGTGGCGGGCCAGCGACTGGGAATCATTGGCTTAGGCACCATCGGCAAGCAAGTGGCGGAGGTCGGCACTGCTTTTGGTGCGGAGGTGGCCTACGTGTCCTCCCGTCCCGACGCCTCACAGGATCCTTCCAAACCGGCCGAGTACGTTTGTTTGCCCCGGATGAGCTGCTGGCACGTCGGACATTGTCTCGATCCACGCTCCGCTGAACGCGGACACCGAGATATGATTGCGTACCCCCAACTGAAATGCATGCCCAACTGCCTTATTGATCAACACGGGGCGCGGGGGCATTGTCAACGAAGCCGATCTGCTCGCGCCATCGACGAAGGGCTTATTGGCGGGGCTGGGGTAGACGTGTTCACGCAGGAACCGCTTCCGGCGGGTCATCCCTACCTGGGGGTGAAAAACAAAAACCGGTTGCTGCTCACCCCGCACCTAGCCTGGGCCGCTGAAGCCCGCGCCCGTTTGCTCGATGGAGTGTGTGAGAACATCCGGGAATTTCAGGCATCATAACCACGCTATGCTGCGGTGAGTAATTAGCCGTAAAATTTGTATTATACTAGACCAACTGGGAAAATTGTTAGTATCATGCACGCAACCAGCTGTAGCCTCGCTGCGAACTTAACCCGATTGTGTAATGCAGTGCAGGTGAGCATGACCCGATCTCGGAAGTCTGCGGCAAAGTGGGCAGCGTTCTTTGACAACGCGACAGCGCTTCACCCCGCTGATGGCTGCTCCACCACCACACGGTAGCTCGCTTGCCTGGTAAGTCGACGAAGGGCTTATTGGCAGCAGCGGTATCACTCCTTCAGGCTGGGGTAGACGTGTTCACGCAGGAACCGCTTCCGGCGGGTCATCCCTACCTGGGGGTGAAAAACAAAAACCGGTTGCTGCTCACCCCGCACCTAGCCTGGGCCAGCACCGAAGCCCGCGCCCGTTTGCTCGATGGAGTGTGTGAGAACATCCGGGAATTTCAGGCATCATAACCACGCTATGCTGGCGGTGAGTAATTAGCAAACGATAAACTGGTTCGGGTTTTGTCTGATCTTTTCATAGTCCATCCTCTTATAATAACCTTTTTAGCTACTTTTGCAAATGCCTCACGCGTACGCGCGCGGTCTGAAAAATCCTCTAATTAGGTCTACTTCATCATTCGATGTTCAGAGAATATCGAATGATGAACAAGGAATGATGAATATCGAAGTAGAAGAACTTTTAGAACATGATCGTGCTAATCATATACTACTGGCGTGGCTACTACGACAACCAAATGCAGGTATCCGAATACTGATAAGTGGCGTTAGAAGAGCCTACCAACTGGTTCCGCGCGCTGGCGGGCAGAAAACCGAGTCCCTCGTGCAAGGTTTCGGGGGGGATAACGTTGGCCAGTTCGTCGAAAATGGCCCGTAAAACCCGAAGCGCTTCGGCTCGATCGCGCATGGGATGGTTTTGTTCGTGCTGTAGCACCGTATCGGCTAGTTCATCCAGGCTGCTGACCGGAACCGGCGCGCGGGGCGCAATGTGCCAGTCGTTCAGGAAAATAACCTTGAGCGCTACGGGAAGCATCTCCAGAAACCGGAGCGACTGCTCAAAGCTGCTGCGGTTGCGTACCACTCGAAACACCGTCCGCAGGTGCGACAGGGCACGTTCGTCATCGTTAAAATAGTTGGCACGCTGGGCTACCTTGTGAATGAACTCGTCGAGTTGGGCCGAATACTTGGGCAGTGGCGGATTGGGAGTCATAAGGATAAAGCTTGAGCAAGAGATTCGTGAAAAACAGTAATCTAATATAGTGTCTTTTTTTGCAAAAATCTACCATAAAAAGACAATAAAAATTCGTTGATACAATCTGTAGACGGATTTTATAACAATGAGCGTAATTTTTAACACAAATCATAGACCTATGTCCTGCTACCAAGGAATCACGGGCATCCGCGAAAAAATTTGTCTGCTAAAGCTCTCTTCCGTACTGGGATCTTGCTCTAGAACTTGACCTGAAGGCCAACCTTAATCGCGAACTGGCGCACCGACGGATGGCCCGGGTAGGTGAGTCGGTGGTAGGCCTCCACCCGGATGAGGCGGAAGATGTTTTCCACCCCGTAGCCAACCTCCGCAAAGGGGATGTTGTCGTTCAAGCTTTTGAAGGTCGGCGCCAACTGGTCGTCTAAGGCGGGCGCAATTCGGTTTTCGGCGCGCAGTCCGCCGTAGAGCACGTTGGCCGAGGTGATCAAACGCCAGTCCAGCCGCTTGAGTAAAGGAATGCGATTTAAAAAGAAACCTTCAAACGAGTGTGCGTAGCGCAGTGAAGCGTAGTGGTCGCTCACGAACTCGGCGCGGTTCATGGTGTTAAACCCCTGGCGGTAGTAGAAAGGTGAGGTGTTGCCCAGGTGAACCTCCAGTAGCGGGTAGGGAAGTTGCGAGAATATGTAACCGCCTTCCAGAATATACTGCGACGTGCCTAGCCAACCCAGGCTCACCCTTTGTCGGGCACTGAACTTCACCTTTTGGTAAGAAAAATCGCCTCCCAGCACATTGTTCAGCCCCAGGGCGTACTCGGCCCGCAGCACCGGCCAGCGCCTTCCACCCATGCTGACCCGGCGGTTGTCGCGCTGCACAAACTGCTCGTCGCGGGCAAATTGCAAACCAACCCGCAACTCCGTAGCAACAAAACCATTGGTGTCCCGCCCCTGGTTCTCCAGCGGGGCAGGATAAGAAAAATCAAACAGCGGCTCGGTGTACTGTCGGTGAATTTCTATCTCAGGACCGAGCCCCTTGGGCAACTGCCGAAACAGGCGAACGCTGCTGCGCTGGTAACGATACCCGGTAGACAGATCTCCCCAGAGCGCGGCCGCCTCGAAAAACTTCACCTCCTTTTCCATTTCCGGAAACCACCCCAGCTGGCTGAGGTCCTGCGCGTGGCGAACCGTTAGTTGCGTCCAGGGCGCGCGGCGCCAGATGTAGTTGGCTTCTGCTCCGTACTTAAACTGCCGGTCGAGCGTGCCGTAGGCCAGGTAGTGGCGAAAGGTCCAGCGAGCACTGAAGCGGGGGCTGGTCTTGAAGCCCAGGCGAAAACGGTGGCCCTCTACATCGTTGTGGGCGTAGGTGTAAGGGATCGGGCCCAACTCAATCAGTCCCAGGTCGTAGTGACTGCTGGCGAAGGTATCGACCAATTTCGCCGTTCTTTTGATGGCGGGCAGTTGATTGAGGGTGTCGATGATAGCAAACGCGCGTTGGTCGTCTTCACCCAACGAATCGTGGCGGTGTGCCCGCCAGAAGGCGCTATCCGCTCGGTAGGCCCCTTCGTCGATGGTGACGTTGGTGGCGTAGAAACCCAGCGGCTTCTCCTGATTCACCTGCACGTCTCGGTTAGACACCAGAGAACGCACCCGAAGGCCCGGATAATCCGAAAAGGCCTCTGACGCAATGATGGTTAGGGTGCGCACCGGAAGCCAGGCTCCGTTGGTCACGGGAGCCAGGTCCTGAACAACGCGTATACTTCGGATGTAATTGAGGTTGGCCTCCGGGTTGATGCGGGCGTCCATGGCCTTGAGAGCCGCGGTTTTCTGAGTGATCCAGGCGGTGCCTTCGAAAGCCAGGTCCTGGGGGTTCTTCGGAACAAAGTCCAGGCGGTAGCAATAGTCACCGTCCCGCATCAAACTATCAGAGAGGTAATAGTCGTACAGCAAGCGTCCGGAAGGGGCTAGCGGTGAAACGAACGCTTTGCCCATGATCTGCATCCAGTGCTCGTAGAAGTTAAACTGTTGCAGTGAGGAAGCCGTGAGTTGCGCCAGCCAACTGCTCGACGAGAGTCCGATGCCGGATATTTTAGACTTGATGATATTCTCTCGCTTCACTTCCGGACGGTTTTGGTAGTACGCCCGCGAAAGTGTTTCGGTCATGATGATGGGGATATCCGCCCGGTCGGTGGTGTCAGCGCCAGACCGATGCCTTTTTGCCACCTGATACGCTTTGCGAATTATTTTATTCTGAATCTTTCCTGACACCTCGTTCAGCGCCACCTCAGTGCGAATGTAGCTTTCGTAGTCGTAGGCGCGCAGTGAGCGGCGGTCGGTGCGGCTGCGTTGCTGCTCTACCCGCTTCAGCAGCGCAAAAGCCGGATTTACGCGGGCAGTGAAAACCAGCTCGTTCAAACTTACCACGTCGGGGGTGAGGGCGACGTTAACTTCTTGCCGGTTGTCAATGGCAACCGTGCGCGCCACGTATCCCACGAAGCTAATGTGTAAGCTATCGGCATTGCTCGATACCTTCAAATGATAGTAGCCGTCTAAATCGGTGGTGGTGCCTCGCTCCGTACGATGAACCACCACGTTGGCGAACGGAATGGCTTCCTGCGTGGTGGCGTCGGTTACTTGGCCTCGCAAAACACTTTGCGCCTTTCCCCCGATAGGAAACCCACCAAATAAACCTATGGATAATAGAAGAGCAAGGCAAAGTGGACTTGCCAGGTAGCGATATTGCATGGTAATTCGCCCACGTTAGTTAAGTGCTTATGGGTTGGCAGGAGCAACAACTTAGCCAAATCTTCTCATAAAATCGTCAAATTAGAACGGGATTTTGCTCGGCTGAACTAGACCTACAAACCAAAATGCGGTCTATTAGCCAGAATCTGCTCTTTGTCCTAAACAAGCCCCGCAATAGGCAGTTGTTCAGATCAACAACAATCTCACAATTCCTATGAAGTCAATCACAAAAGATCAACTACAAGAACTAGCCAGCGTCAGTGGAATCAACTGCGTGAGTATCTATTTACCTACCCACCAGCGAGGCAAAGAAGTGAACGAGGGGAAGGATGCTATCGTCCTGAAGAACCACTACCAAAAGTTAAGAAGTCATATGGAAAAGAAGGGCTTTTCGGAGCAGGAAGCCAATGCTTATTTGCAACCCATCCGCGCCCTGATTGATGATGCTTCGTTCTGGCGTCACCAAGACCAAGGACTGGCCGTCTTCTTAGCCGACAACTACTTCAAAACCATGAAGCTGCCCTACGCGGTCAACGAGTTCAGTTGGCTTTCTACTTCCTTTGATCTGGGTCAGTTGGTGCCGCTCACTGCCAAAAACCGGGCTTTTTATATTCTGGGAATAAGCCTGAACAAAGTACGGCTGCTGGAGGCGGACGAGCACGGCGCGGAAGAGATGGACCTGTCTGCCCAACTACCCGAAGGCATGGAGGACGCCCTGAGTTACTATGACTTCGAGAAGAACCTTCAGTACCATTCCGGAGGGAGCCAGAGCGGCACCGGGGGAACCATCTTCCACGGTCAGGGGGGCGATGGCGACAAAGAAGACGCCTACATTGCCGAGTACTTCCGTCGCGTCGACGAAGCCCTTCCCCGGATCATTGCTCATCGCGACCGCCCGGTCGTGCTAGCGGCCGTCGGAGAATGGCATCCGGTGTTTCGAAAAGCAAACACCGCCGTAGAAATTTACGGCCAGGGCATCACCGGAAACCCGGATAACCTTGCACCGCAGGAGTTGCACCGACAGGCTAAGGAAGTACTGCACGACTACTTTCACCAAAATCAGCGGAAGGACCACGCGCGCTACACCTCGCTGATGGGGGGCACCCAAACTGCTTTCGACATTGAGGAAATTGCCCCGGCCGCCCTGGACGGTCGCATCGAAGCTTTGTTTATCGCGCGGGGAGCACACCGCTGGGGAGTGATCGACCGTAGCAACAACGAAGTGGAGACAACGGAGGAGCCAGGCGAAAACGCTCATGATTTGGTGAGCAAAGCCGCGGTAGAAACCGTATTGCACGGAGGGAGGGCTTATCTGGTGGATGCGGAGGAGCTTCCCGAAACGGTTGACGGGGCCACGATGGCCGCTATTTTCCGGTACTAGTAATCGCCCCCGAGCACTTGTTTCGTATCACTTATTGTATCGATTGGCCAGATGACCGCCCTTCACCGCAAGCCAATCATTCGGCGACAGAAACTGCATGCAAACCCAAGTAGACAAACTCAGCAAACTGGTTATCGTAGGTGATCGCCTACTCATCAAGCCCAAAAAAACGTCGGAACGCACCAAAAGCGGACTGCTTCTGCCCCCCGGTGTGCATGAAAAGGAGCAAATCCAAACCGGCTACGTGATGAAAACCGGGCCGGGCTATCCTATCCCGGTTCCGAATGACGATGAGCCGTGGAAGACGTCCGACCAGCGCATCAGCTACGTTCCGTTGCAGGCCCGAGAGGGCGACTTAGCGATATTTTTACAAAAAGGAGCCTACGAGATTATCTACGAAGGCGAGAAGTACTTCATCGTGTCGCAGGCGGCTATCCTGATGCTGGAGCGCGAGGAAGACGTATAGACTTGCTGATCCCCCGGCAATACTTTTGGGTTGAAAGATCACGTTTTTTGAAGATAAACGTTACTTTAGCACCTTTTTAAGGAACACACCGTATGAGACGCATCCCCTGCTGCCTGCTGTTTTTTCTAGCAACTGCTATCGCCTACGCTCAGCAACCCG
This sequence comes from Cyclobacteriaceae bacterium, assembly GCA_965217305.1. Taxonomy (GTDB): domain Bacteria; phylum Bacteroidota; class Bacteroidia; order Cytophagales; family Cyclobacteriaceae; genus Tunicatimonas. The sequence goes on along the minus strand of CBDCHN010000010.1, from coordinate 231,434 downwards.
CTTGGGAGGCCGAGGAAGGAGAGATAGACGACACCGAGGTGGTTATTGAAAAAGATCGGGAGATTGAATTGCCCCCGGCCAGCCGACAGTTCGAACGGGTGCCCCCCACCAACGTGGCTACCCCGGAAGTGAAGGTGACCTACCAGTTTGAGGATTTCACTCCCCGCCTGCCCACCATCGACCCGAAAATTAAGGTGCTTAAGATCAAGGAGCCTCCCCTAGACAAACTTTACGGCAACTACGTGAAGGCGGGTTTTGGCAACTTTTTGTCCCCTTACCTTGATTTTTACGCCAACAGCACGCGCAACGACGCCTACACCTACGGCGTGCACCTGGAGCACCTTTCGTCGCGCTTTGGTCCGGTAGACCGTGATAATTCGGGCAACAGCCACACCCAGGCCACCGTGAATGGTAAGTATTTTGCGGGCGGCAACACGCTCAGCGGTGAAGTTGGCTACGAGCGCAACCGTTATCACTTTTACGGGTATCAACCTGGGTCAGAGCTGGATCGCGACGATATCAGGCAAATATTTAACGTGATTTCTGCCCAACTGACCCTGGAGCGCGAACAGGTAGACAAGCCCTTTGACTACGCGCTTGGCGGCAGCTTTCGAGCGCTCAACGACGCCTACGCTGCTTCCGAAAACCAAATTGGGTTGCAGGCTCAGCTTCGGTACGCGGTAAACGAACAGTTTGCGGTGGGACTATCCAGTGATGTGTACCTCATGCAGCGTACCGACCAGCCACCGCTGGCTGACGTGCGTCAATCGACCAATCGTAATTTGTTTCGCATCAACCCGAAGGTGACTTTTAACACCAGCGATGAACCGCAGCGCGGGCTGGTGGTGCAGTTGGGCTTTCGAGCCGTATACGAAAACGATACCGCGCTCAACGCCGGTCAGTTGCACCTGTATCCCGATTTGTCGGCGCAGTTTCATTTGTCCAATGGCTTTGGCCTGTACGCGGGTATCGACGGAGATATTGAGCGCACCTCACTGCTCGATTTTGTCGAGGAAAATCCGTTTTTAGGCCCCAACGTACCGCTACTGCACACCAACCGTACCCTGGCCTTCCGGGGCGGACTACAGGGTCGGTTCACCAGTGCGGTGGGCTTTCACGCCGGATTTACGGTTGGCAATTACCGACATCTATACTTTTACGCCAACAGTGCCCTTGATTCTACGCGCTTCACCATCCTGTATGACCAGGAGAAAACGCTGCTGTTTAATCCGTTCTTGGAAGTTAGCATCAACAGCGCCGAACGGTTTCGCACCACCTTCCGGGGCGATTTCTTCAGCTATAGTGTCAACCAGGTAAAAGAACCCTGGCATCGGCCAACAGCGCAACTCAGTGTGTTGAGTACCTACAATGCCTACGACAAGCTGCTCTTTAGCGCTGAACTCTTAACGCTCGGCGGCATTCGGGGACTAAACTTAGCGACCAACACCGAAAGAGCGCTCGATCCCATCATCGATCTGAACTTTCAGGTGGACTACCTATTTTCCAGTAGATTTTCTACTTTCTTGCAATTAAAAAATATCTTTGCCCAGAACTACGAGCGCTTTCTTAACTATCCTTCCCGGGGTCTCATGGTGATGGGCGGAGTTTCTTATAGTTTTTGAAAACCAACGGACCCCTAATACTTGGTGATTTGTCTACCAACTCGTTTATTGAGGCATACGCTACGCACGTACCATTTAACCGTTAACTACGCTAATTTTTTAAAAATTCTCTGTTACTTCGCACTTGGCAAAAGCCTTATTTCCAACAACAGGGTAAACTAGTACCTTAAATCAGTCCGTTATGGAAGAGAACAAAGAATCGTTATACCACTTAGAAGACACCGAAGACTTTGGATTGCATCAGTCTGAGTACGAGCCCATTGAGCGGGAAGAAGACGATGTGCCTCCCACTTTTCAGGAACCTACCTACTACAGTGAAGAAGATGAGGAGCCCGAAAGCAACAAGGAAGGAATCATTGTGGCGGTGATTATCGGCCTGTTGGTAGTAGTAGGGTTAGCGGTCTATCTGTTTGGATTCGGCGGAAAAGAGCAGGTGGCCGCTTGGTTTGGCAACGAGGCGCAGGTGGAGCAGCCCACGTTAAATACCACAAAGAAGCCTGATTTGGTGGTGATTAACGAAGATCCTGAACCGGAAATCGTTGCTGAAGCGATTCCAGAATCACCGGCAGTGACTGAACCGATTGCCGCGGTTGGTTCAAGTGGATCTTATACTACCATCGAAACAATTGCTACGCCTACCGGTCGTTCTTACATCATCATTGGTAGCTTTGTCGATGAGGACCTTGCCCGCGATTTAGGCGAGCAACTCGCTCAGCGAGGGGTCGGCATTCGCATTTTGTCTCCCACTACGCGGGCCCCCCTCTTGCATCGGGTAGCCGTGGCCGATTACAACACCTTCAACGATGCACTGACCGAGATAGAAGCCTATAAAGCTGACTACGGAGAAAGTGCGTGGGTACTGAAATATTAATATGACAATACTACAGATCACCGCTGGCGGTGAGATAGACACCACAACCATTGAGAGCGGAGCTGAGTCGCTGCGCGTTATTGACCTACTGATGAAGGGTGGATTCGTGATGATTCCGCTGCTGATTCTGCTGTTCATCACCATTTACATCTTCGTAGAGCGAATTCTTACCCTCAAAAAGGCTTCGCGGGTGCCCGAACAGTTCACCGAAAAAATCAGACGACTGGTTTCGGCGGGTGACATCAGCGGTGCCCGTCTGATCTGTTCGCAAACCAACACGCCCATCGCCCGAATGATTGAAAAGGGCATCTCTCGTATTGGCACGCCCCTCAAAACCATTGAGGATGCCATCGAAAACGTGGGTAAGCTCGAATTATACCGACTGGAAAAGAACCTGACGCTGCTGGCCACCATCTCCGGGGCTGCCCCGATGATTGGCTTTTTGGGTACCGTCACCGGGATGATCCAGGCCTTTATTGCCATCGCGCAGGAAGAAGGCAACGTGAGCCCGAAATTGCTTTCAACCGGCATCTACGAGGCGATGATCACCACCGCCGGTGGATTGGCCGTAGGAATTCTGGCTTACCTGGGCTACAACTACCTGATTGCCCAGGTGAACAAACTCGTGCACAAAATGGAATTCACTTCTATCGATTTTATTGATCTGCTTCAAGAACCCCGCTAATCGTACAGACGCGATGCATCGCGTCTCAACCGCCATGCATGGCGTCTCAACCGCGATGCACTGCGTCTAATATCGCCGCCCGTACAGACGCGATTAATCGCGTCTCTAACCCCCCCCACAATGGACCTCAGCCCCCGAAACAAAATTGAAACCTCTTTTAACTTTTCCTCTATTGCGGATATTATCTTTCTACTGTTGATTTTCTTCATGCTGACCTCTTCGTTCGTTACCCCTTCGGGGCTGCCGGTCAATTTGCCGAGCAGCAAAACGTCTACGATCGCCCTGCAGAAGGTCAGCGTTACGATCACCCCCGACCTGAAGTATTTTGTGAACGACAAAGCCACCCGGCCCGAAGCGCTAGAGAAAACCCTGCGCGGTTTGTTGGTGGGCGAGCAAGGATCCGTGATTTTGAACGTTGACAAGTCCGTTCCCGTTGAATACTTGGTGCGGGTGGCCGGTATCGCCACTTCGCTCAACGCAAAAGTATCGATTGCCACCAAGCCCGAGCAGTAGAAAAAAGGCTCCGCTGAATGCAACCTAACCGATATGGCTACTTCAGACGAAAAGAAAAACCAAAGAATTGCCCTGGCAGTGGCCACCGGTTCTCAAGCGCTGTTGTTGCTATTATTCTTTTTCTTAGTGGCCTGGCGAAGGCCCGACCCCCCGCTGCCCGAATACGGTATCGAGCTAGAGTTTGGTATGGACAACCAAGGTTCAGGGCAGACTCCCGTTCCTGAACCCACCCCCGTGGTAGAAGAGGTGGTGGAAGAAGCTACTCCGGAGCCGGAGGTGGAAGAAACTCCAGAAACTCCGGTGGTCGAGCCCGAAGTGGAGGAGGTGACCGAAGCCGAAGTGACCGAACCCGAACCGGAAGAACCCGTAGAAGAAGTGGTTACCGAAACCCAGGTTGAAGAAAGCCCCGTGGTGGTAGAAGAAGTAGAAGAAAGCGTGAAGGAAGTAGTCGCAAAGCCTGAACCCAAACCCGAGCCCACTCCGGTTCCCAAGCAGGAAAGTTTGTATCCGGGCAAGGCATCCAAACCCTCTAACCAGGGCGATGACGCCAAAGAAGTCGGCGACAAAGGGAAAGAAGAAGGCAAGATTGATGAAAGAGCCATCTACGGCGCCAAAGGAAGTGCTGACGGAGCCTCGCTGCAGATGGCGGGGTGGAACTGGGATAATATTCCTCGTCCCAACGACTCCTCTAACGAAAACGGACGCATTGTCTTTGAGATCACGATTGACGATCAGGGCGAGATCATTGGTGTGAGAACTATCGAAAAAACGGTGAGTCCGACCGTTGAGCGACAGTACCGGCTGGCCGTGGAGCAACTCACCTTCAGCACCACCAACGACAATGTTCGTCCCGCCCCCACCTCAACCGGAAGGATTACGTTCATTATTCGAGCGAAGTGAGGAGCGTAAAAAAAAATGTTTGGAATTTTTACTACTTTGTGGTCTACATAGCTTGCGCAGATACTAGAATTTATGCTTGTGCAAACCAGATAAACAACAAGTGAGTGCCTTCTAACCCAATCAAAGTAGTTTTAGCCGATGATCACGCTATCCTTTCCGAAGGCACTGCCGCAGTACTAAAAGACTACGAAGACTTTTTGCTACTGGGTAAAGCAACGGACGGAGAGCGGGCCCTGTCGCTGGTCCTGGAGCACCAACCCGATGTGTTGGTGTCTGACATCACCATGCCCGGAAAGTCGGTGTTTGATATTGTAGATGAGATTGCCAAGCACCAGCTGCTCACTAAAGTTCTGATTTTTTCTGTACACGATTCTCCCGACTACGTGTTCAAAGCACTGAACAGCGGGGTGTCTGGTTATATCACCAAATACGTTGATCGTGACGAACTAGTGGACGCAATCATCACCGTATCCCAGGGCAAAGAGTACTACAGCCAGCGGATCACCCAAATCATCGTAAAGGGTTTCAAAGAAAAGAAAAACCAAGACGGTGACACCCAAAATCCTATCAACGTTTTGTCGAAGCGCGAGCGCGAGGTGCTCGCCCTGATTGTGGAAGGGCTTAATTCCAAGCAAATTGCCGAACGCCTGTTTCTCAGCGAGCGCACCATCTCTAACCACCGCGCCAACATGCTGCAAAAATGCAAGGTGAACAACACGGTCGAGTTGGTGAAGCTGTATCTCGACAATGCCAATAAATGGTGAGCCTGCCCGACCTTTTTTGCTGAGCCGACTTGCCTCCAAACTTTCCGATTCTTTACAAACGTAGGTTCTTCGCGCAAATAGACCGACAAAGGTGAGTATTGATGCGTAGCATTGCCCAAAAAGAACCGCGTGAGAGAAGAGTTATTGTACTTCGTTTGGATGCTTCAGTACTTCAGCAAAGCGGGAATCACCACTGAAGACGGTCAAGCCCTAACCATTGTTCATCCTGGGGTCCGCAACGTTGATTCGGGGCCCGACTTCGCGAACGCACGGATACAACTGGCCGATATGGAGTGGATAGGCTCAGTAGAAATTCACCTTAACGCTTCGGACTGGAATGCCCACGGGCACCAGAAGGATCCGGCCTACAACGGAGTGATTCTGCACGTGGTGTGGCACGCTGACCGGGTCGTTCATCGTCAAGACGGAACCCCGATGCCTACCTTGGTTCTGGAAAATCGGGTAGCCCCTTCGGTGATAGACAACTACCGACATTTAGTGTTTCACGCTCCCGATCAACAGGACATTGCCTGCGCCAAGCTCCTTGCCAAGGTAGATGAAATACAAAAGCTGACGATGTTAGACAAAACGGCGGCTCTTCGCCTCGAGCGCAAATCGCAGGAGGTTCTGGTGCGCCTGGATAAGAATCAGGGCGATTGGTCAGCCACTGCTTACCAGATGCTGTTCCAAAGTTTTGGTTTCCGAGTGAATCAGGCACCGTTCGATCAGTTGAGCCGGATTGTTCCACCATCGTTGCTGGCCAAGTACCAACACGATTTCACGTCGGTGGCCGCGCTGCTACTGGGGCAGGCGGGTCTTTTAGAAAACGAAGAATGGCCCAACCAATGGCTCGATGCCTACGAGTTTTTGCGGATAAAGCATCAGCTCGAAGGCAGGGCCCTGACCAGGAGCCAGTGGCGATTTTTCCGCACCCGACCCGCCAATTTTCCCACGGTACGGGTCGTGCAACTAGCCGCAATACTGGTGACGTACCGCAACGGGTTAGCGCGGCTCTTTGAGCCTGAATCGGTGCCGGAATACCGCGCACTGATCAAAGAAAGCCAACGAATGTTGCCACCGTTCGTGCCTGCCATTGGGCAAGAGAGTGTCTACAAGGTGCTGATCAATGCGGTGGTTCCCTACCAGTTTGCCTACGGAAGTTTTTTTAAGGATCAATCGTGGAAGGATCATGCACTTGCGCTATTACAAGCGCTTCCGGCCGAAAATAACCGATTAGTGAGCAAGTACCGAAACTACAGCTACTCACTTGTTTCAGCGCTGGATACCCAGGCCGTGCTGGAGCTGCATCATAGTTTTTGCAAGCCCAAGCGCTGCCTCTCTTGTGCTATTGGGGGAAGCATCGTTAAAACTGGTAATTAGTCGTGCTTGAGTTCGATTGGGATGTTTACAATATCGCAGAAGTGCTCAATATCATCCTTCAGCACCGGATCGTGCTGGTCATAGTACCACTCCACGGTGGCTTTGTGGCCCGCTTGCCGGAGGTGAGCGATGCGCTTCACTATCTCAAACAAGGCCTTGGCCGAAGCAGTATTGAAGTACTTCAGCCGAATGGTAAGGGTGGTTTGGGCCGCCGGGGCATGCTGATAGGCGTCCAGCCACTGAATAACCGGAAAGTAAAAGCCCAGCGCATCTTGCTCGTCCGAAACTCCTTCAATAGAAACGGTTCCTTCCGAGGCGTCAAGGTATATAGTCGGGGTGGTGTCAGTTGCCGGTATATGCAGAGGTTCCATTTGGGTAGTTATTGAACGGCTTTCATCAATTTATTAGCAAAAATAAAGTCCCGCAGCTCCTTCACGTCGGTGTGCAGCGCGTCTTGGTTGTTGCCTTCCCAGAGCTTCCTTCCCTTGTATAAAAATAAAATGTGCTCGCCGATGCCCATCACCGAGTTCATATCGTGGGTTACCACAATGGTGGTAGTGTCAAACTCTTCGGTGATCTCCTTGATGAGTTCATCAATAAGAATCGAGGTCTGAGGATCTAATCCCGAATTGGGTTCATCGCAAAACAGATAGCGTACGTCGTTGGCAATGGCGCGGGCAATGCCCACCCGCTTCATCATGCCGCCGCTGAGCTCGGAAGGCATTTTTTGGTTAGAATTTTCGAGCCCAACGCGTTGCAGGCAAAAGTTGACCCGGTCTAATTTTTCGTCACTGGGCATATCGGTGAGGATGTCCAACGGAAATTTCACGTTGCTCTCCACATTCAGCGAGTCGAACAAAGCAACCCCCTGGAACAACATACCGATCTCTCGGCGAATTTCGGTTCTCGTGTCTTTGTCGGCGTGCGTGAAGTCACGGCCCCGATAGTAAACTGTGCCCTCATCGGGCGGAATTAGGCCCACAATAGATTTAAGCAGTACACTTTTGCCAGTGCCACTAGAACCAATAATTAGGTTGGTGGTGCCCGACTTAAACTCCCCGCTAATGTCTATCAAGACTTGCTTGTCGCCGAAAGACTTGGAAATATGCTCTATTGTGATCATAAAAGCGATGATGTCGAAAGAGATGGGGCTACACCAAAATTTGAGCTACCGCATAGTCGGCCAGCAAAACTGCAATACAGCTGTTGGTGACCGCCGTGGTGCTCGCTTGACCTACTTCCAAAGAACCGCCGCGGGTAAAGTAGCCCTGATAGGCGGAAATAGTTGAAATGATGAAGGCGAAAACGACAGCTTTCACCAGCGCCATAAAAATGTAGTACTGGTTAAAATCCAGTCGTAGTCCGGCCACATAGTCTTCACCCGTAATGGCATTGGTAAGCGTTCCGGCCATATAACCGCCGTAGAGCGATAGAAATCCGGCCACCACTACCAGTAGGGGAAACATCAGCAGCGCCGCCAGCAACTTAGGAAGCACTAAATACGAAGACGAGTTAATCCCCATCACTTCTAAGGCATCGATTTGTTCGGTAATCCGCATGGTGCCCAGTTCGCTGGCGATGCTCGAGCCCACCTTGCCGGCCAGCACGATGCTCGTGATGGTTGGCGCTAGCTCCAAAACCGTCATCTCGCGCACGATCATGCTGATCACCGAATCAGGGATGAACGGACTCACCATGTTGGCGGCCGTCTGGATGGTGGTTACCGCGCCGATAAACACCGACACAATGGTGACCAGGGTGAGCGAATCAGTACCAATCTTCACGGCCTCATCGATGGTACGGCGCACGTAGGTGCCAAAGGTTTCCATTTTATTGAAAAAAGAACCAATAAAAAGGAGATAATTGCCTAGGCTTTTCATAAAGAATACGCTACTTGAAAGTGAGTTAACGGCAAGCGATTGCTTTTAGTTTGATCTGCTCGGGGTAGGAGTAAATCATTGCTCAACCACGGGCGAAATCTTCGCACACACGCTGCGATAAATGTAAAGTAAATTAACGGGATATGAAAAAGTTAGCCGTAGTCACCGGGGGGAGTCAGGGAATTGGCAAGGCGCTGTTGATGCAACTGGCTCAGGAGGGTTTTTCGCTGGCGACCTGTGCTCGGAATGAGGAACTCCTGGCGGACGTGCAGCGAGAAGTTAACAAACGTTATCCTGATGTATCCTTTTTCTATCAGCAGGCCGATGTGTCGCGGCGGGATGAGGTGCAGCAATTCTCGGAAGCCATCATTGGATTAGGCACGTCAGTGGCTATACTGATCAACAACGCGGGGGTGTTTATCCCCGGTCAGATCCACACGGAGGCCGAAGGGATATTCGAGCAAACCATGCACACCAACGTGTTCGGGGTTTATCATCTCACGCGCGCCCTGTTGCCCGGAATGATCGAGCAGCGACAAGGGCACATCTTCAACGTATGCTCTACGGCCAGCACCACGGCCTACGTGAACGGTGGATCTTACTGCGTTTCTAAGTTTGCGCTACTGGGCATGAGCAAGGTGCTGCGCGAAGAACTGAAGCCGCACAACGTTAGAGTAACTTCAGTGCTGCCCGGTGCCACGTTAACGGCGAGCTGGGAGGGCACTGAGCTTCCGCCTGACCGCTTTATGCCCCCGGAAGACGTAGCGGAGGCTATCTTGGCTGCCTACCGATTGTCGAAGCGTACGGTGGTCGAAGAGTTGGTGCTACGGCCCCAATTGGGTGACATCGCTTAGTGGCTTTTAGGTGGTTTCGGCCACCATGAGCATCTCTTTCTCCAGGTGGTCGAAAATGACTTGAGCCTGAGCGGCGAACAGTTGGGTGGCCCGCTGTAGCTCCCGCTTATCGGGCTGAGGTTCGCTTGCCTTTTTCTCAATCATATGAAGTTCGTCGACGAGCCCCTCGGCTTTGATCTGCCCAAAGGGAGAACGTAATTTGTGCGCCAGGTTCGCCAGGTTCGACCAGTGTTGCTGGTGCGAGGCTTGGATCAGATTTTCTACTTCTTGGGGACAGCGATCTAAAAACAAGCGGAGAATATCCACTAATTTTTTCGGATTATTGCGGGTAATCGCGGTGAGCTCGGCCAACGAAAACGCCGGGACGAGCGGCTCCGAAGCTGACAGCAACAGGGTGGGTTCGCTGGCAACCGTCTGTCCGGTGGTATGCTGCACAATTTTAGCGCATAGGTCAGACTCCTTAAATGGCTTCAAAAGGTAATCATCAAACCCCTGGGCCATAAACTCCTTTAGAATTTCGGGCTGCACCGTTGCCGTAAAGGCAATCACCGGAGTGGCCGGATAAGCTTCTTTTATCTTGATCATTAGCTCAACCCCGTTCATCTCGGGCATACTGATATCGGTGAGCACCATATCGTAGGCCGTCTGATGCATGGCCGACAGAGCAGCTGCGCCTCCGTCCACAATATCTACCCGGGCTTCCCACTTTTCTGACAAAACCTCCAGCAGCAACCGGTTCACCTGGTCGTCGTCGACCACCAAAATGGTTTTGTCCGAAACATCAGCTATTGTGTAGGTCGGTGCGGGCGGGGGGGCGGAGGCCAGCGAATCAGCGCTTACTCGGTAGGTGATGGCGAATGAGAACGTGGATCCTTGCCCAACCTTGCTCTCCACGGCGATCCAACCATCTTGCAACTCAATCAATTTTTTGCAGATAGAAAGACCTAAACCCGTGCCGCCGTAGCGAAAGCTCGTCACTTCCTCTTCCTGATTAAAGGCACCAAAAACATGTTCTAATTTGTTGCTGGCAATGCCCGCCCCGGTATCTTTCACCAAAAACTCGACGGTGATGTGCGTTTCGGAAATTTCTTTGGCTACGGCCTGCACAGTAACGCCCCCTTGGTCAGTGAACTTGACGGCGTTGCCCACCAAATTGAACAAGATTTGGCGTAGTCGGTGCGCATCGCCCTGCATCACCACGTCGAGCGCCGGGTCTATTTCACGGCTGATTGTAATCTTCTTTTCTTGCGCTTTCACCCGCATCACATCCACCACGGTTTGCATCACTTTTTTCACCGTGAAGGGTTGCTGGTTCAAGATAAGCTTCCCTGACTCTATCTTCGATAGGTCTAAAATATCGTTCACGATAGACAACAGATGATCGGAACTGCTGTTAATGGTATTCACGTATAAGTATTGGCTGCGATCCAGCGCCGTCTTTTTAAGCTGTTCTAAAAATCCGGTGATCGCATTTAGGGGGGTCCGAATTTCGTGGCTCATGTTGGCCAAAAACTCTTCTTTCACCTGCGCCATCTTTTCAGCCCGCTTCTTGGCCCGCATCAGGTTCATGCGGTAGTAGTTGCTTCGGGTCAGATCTTTAAACACCAGAATGAGGAACAGCAAACTCCCCAGAATCACCACTCCGCCCACAGTGGTGATCGTGGAAACCGAACTGGTAGCAATGTGACGAGCCCGGGCGGCATTGGCGGTGGCCAGCGTCAGCTCTTCGCGCCGCACATCCCTGATAATGGAGCGGATCTGGTCCATGATGAGCCAATCTTGCTCAATGATACCTAGCTCTTGCTGTCCCAAGTATTCTTTCATCTGCGAATCTTCGCTTTCAATGCCACTAATGATATCTTTTACATCGTCTAACAACGCGTCGGCCTGCTTGGCGTGTAACTGGTTCTGTTTTGCGGTTGACCGCTCCCTCGGTTGGGGTTTGGGTGGTGACGAGCGAGGCAGCGGATACCCCGATTGGCGCGGAATTTTCGGAAGAATGCGGGCAATGGGCTCCTGAGGAGCGGGTTCGTAAGGAACGTCTTGCACTTTTTGATCAATGATTTCAAGCGCCTTTTTGAGCGGAGTACTTTCCGCTTCCTGATCTTTTAGTGCCAGGAAAGAATTCAAATTGCTTTTCTTTTCGCTCAGCAGCGCTGACACCGAATCAATTCGGGCCAACTGATACCCGTTGCCTTGCATATCTTGCCGGAGTTGTCCAATACGCGCCTCGATGGTAGAAAACTGCTCCCAGTAATTTTGCAAGTAATGTTGTTCTTTGGTGAGGGTATAGGCCCGAGCACTCCCTTCGGCAATTGATATTTCGGTCATCACTTCGTTTAGATGCACTAGCTTGGCTTCGGGCTCGCTCAGGGTATCCACCGCCTGTAACATCTGGTTGAAACTGTGATAGGTAAAGGCACTTGCTGCCACAATGGCACTGATTACCACCAAAATACCCAAGAGTATTTTTGCTTTAATATGCCGGTTGGGGAACGAGTATTTCATAATGAGGACGGTTTAGCGGAATCAGGACGCTAGTTGTGCGTTTAGGAGATCAAGGTAACACAAATGGAACGCGCTAACCGAGGAATTTTCATCGCAAAATCACGCGAAATGCGTCGATGAAAAGGACATTATTGACACAATAAATTAGATTAAAACGCTAATGCATCATTCGCTTAGTGATAAGCCCCTAGATGGTGAAGCAGCTGCCCGGCGAATTTCATCGCGTTTTTAACGTAGTGTCAATAAATAATTGAATTAAAAGAAGAATGTAATGACTGCTAGAAATGGTATATCCTGCGACGAAACATTACATACGTTGGAACTCTGACCAATCGTAGATTGCTAAGCACACCGATCTGATATGGCTCAATGACTAGAAAAATAACCGCATCTGAGGCGAAAAATCAACAATTATGGCCAAATTTAGTTGTTAAGGCAATTATATCCGATCTCCGCATGTTTTCTACCGAATAACTTTCCCTCACCACGTATGATCTCTTCTCCCTCGGTTTTTTCTCAACAATCCTACTGTCCTAGTCTGTCGAAATACACCCGACGCCGGTCGCGAGAGGTGATGATCGGTGACGTTCCGCTCGGAGGGAGCCACCCCATCCGCGTGCAGTCGATGACCACTGTCGACACCATGGATACCGAGGGATCGGTGCAGCAGGCTATCCGCATGATTGAAGCCGGATGTGAGTACGTGCGCATCACCGCGCCCAGCATCAAGGAGGCGCAGAACCTGGCCAACATCAAACAAGAACTGCGCAAACGCGGATACCCCACCCCCCTGGTAGCAGATATTCACTTCACTCCCAACGCCGCTGAGCTGGCGGCCCGCATTGTAGAGAAGGTGCGGATCAATCCGGGAAACTACGCTGACAAAAAGAAATTTCAGGCCATTCATTATACTGATGCTTCGTATCAAGAAGAACTGGAGCGAATTTACGAACGCTTCTCCCCGTTGGTGAAAATCTGTCGGGAACACGGCACCGCTATGCGCATTGGCACCAACCACGGCTCGCTTTCTGACCGCATCATGAGTCGCTACGGCGACACTCCCACCGGCATGGTGGAGTCGGCCCTGGAGTTTATCCGGATCTGCGAAGACCTGGGCTACTACGACTTAGTTATCTCGATGAAGGCCAGCAACACCCAGGTGATGGTGCAGGCCTACCGGTTGCTGGTGCACAAGTTAGACGAAGAAGGGTTGCAGCCTTATCCCCTGCACCTGGGCGTGACCGAGGCCGGTGATGGGGAAGACGGGCGCATTAAATCGGCGGTGGGCATTGGCACGTTGCTGGAGGATGGCTTAGGCGACACCGTGCGGGTATCGCTTACCGAAGAACCCGAGGCCGAAATGCCCGTAGGGTTCCAACTGGTGAATCGCTATCGCCAGCGGAGCGGCCACGCGCCCATCCTTCCCGTGGACGAGGTGCCGAGCGATCCGTATTCGTACCAACGGCGCGAAACCCACGCGGTGGTGAACCTGGGCGGAAGCAACGTGCCCCGCGTGGTGGCCGACGTGCGTTCGGTAATCGATTGGAACTACCGTGACCTGAAGCACGTAGGGCATTATTACCTGCCCGAGCCCGATAAGTGGACGATGAACGACCAGGGATGCGATTACATTTATTCGGGTCAGCAGCCTATTGATTTTATGCTTCCCAATGGGTTGAAAGAAATTCAGGATTATTCGGTGTGGCAGCACGCTGAGGATCGGCACCACAAGCTACCCTTGTTTTCCTGGGAAGAATACGCCACTGCTTCTCAAAAGCACGCACACCTTAATTTTGTGCGATTGACCATTGCGGACTGGAGCGATCCGGTTCGTCGGACTTTGGCGGACGATCCCACCGTGGTGATTGTGATGGATACCGATAACCGGCACGCCATGGCCGAGCAACGGCGCTTCTTTTTTCTGCTCCTCGAGCACCGCATCACGGCTCCGGTCATCATTCTTCGAAAGTACGCCCTCACCAATGAAGAACGGCTCACCCTCTACGCAGCTACTGACGTGGGCGGACTGCTTGTTGACGGACTTGGCGATGGCGTGCTGCTGAGCACCGAACTGAACGCTTCCACGACGAAGGATAAAGCGCTGGAACAAGTAGGACAGAACAATCGCTTGGCTTTCGGCATACTCCAGGCCGCCCGAACCCGGATGTCTAAAACCGAGTATATTTCCTGCCCCTCGTGCGGGCGCACCCTGTTCGATTTGCAAGAAACTACGGCGATGATCCGACAGCGTACCGACCACCTAAAAGGGGTAAAAATCGGCATCATGGGTTGCATCGTAAATGGTCCGGGCGAAATGGCCGATGCTGACTACGGCTACGTGGGTTCGGGGAAGGGGAAGATTACCCTGTATCGGGGTCAGGAGGTGGTGAAGCGCAGTGTGCCTTCCGAGCAAGCGGTCGACGAGTTAATCGAACTCATTAAGGCCGATGATCACTGGCGCGAACCCACGGATCAGCTGGTGAATCACGCGTAAAATGTACGAGGAAATATTAGCGCAGTAGCGAACTCCGGGCGCTGGCTTTTGTTGAGTTCTTAGACTAAACAATGCGTGATGAACCAAGATAAAAATCTGAATACCCGGGAAGAAAAAAGCGGTTCAGTGAAGGAGTATTTTGCTTTTGGCGAGGTGCTTGGCTACTTTTTTCGCAAGAAGGACCCGAACCAGCATCCTAATTTTAACCTACGCATGATGCACGGCATCAACAAAATTTCGATCATCATGTTCCTGCTAGGCATCACCTTTTTCATTCTCAAACGGTTTGTCTTTTAGCGTTGAACATCGAGTCCTTCCGTGCCTATTGTCTGGCTAAGCCTGGGGTTACCGAAGCATTTCCCTTCGATAACCAAACCCTGGTCTTTATGGTGATGGGGAAGATGTTTGCCCTTACCGACGTAGACCTGTTCACGAGCGTCAATCTTAAATGCGATCCGAAAGAAGCCGCTTTGCTGCGAGAGCAACACGAGACGGTCGTCCCCGGCTACCACATGAACAAAAAACACTGGAATACCGTGCTCATGGACGGTTCGCTTACCGATTCGTTGGTGATGGCTTGGATTGATCAATCGTATGACTTGGTAGTTGCCAAGCTTCCTAAGAAAGATCAAGCGATAATCCGCTCACGTCAGGAAGAGAAACAATAGGGCAACGTTTTTCTGTTCAATATGCAACGCTCCCTACCCACTTGGCTCGCACTCGGTGATTCGTACACCATCGGTGAAGGCGTGCCGCTGCACGAACGCTGGCCTGCTCAGCTGGCCAACCGCCAAACCCTTGCCCCGCCCCATTACGTTGCCAAAACCGGCTGGACCACCGTGGATTTACTGGAAGCTATCGCTCAAACCAATTTTGAGCATCAGTATGACTGGATTTCGGTGCTCATTGGGGTTAACGATCAGTACGATGGGTTGTCTATCGATACGTTTCGCCAGGGATTAATCAAAATAGCAGACTTTGCGACCCGCCGGGTAGCCCAACCACATCGGGTCGTAGTGATTTCCATTCCTGATTATAGCGTGGTGCCTGCGGTGAAAGAAAAGAACCCAGGCCGTATTGCCAGTGAGGTAGGACGCTTCAACAGTGCAGCCCGTCAAATCGCGACGGCTGCGTCGGCGACCTACTGCGACATCACCGAGCTATCCCGCCGGGCGGCAGACGATTCATCACTGTTAGTGTCAGACCAGCTTCATCCTTCCGGAAAGATGTATAAGCTATGGGCAGAAAAGATCGCCCAAACGGTATTCAACACGGTTAGTTAGTATAATGAGCATAGTGAGGCAGCTATAACTGAACCCGCAACGCATCACTCAGCGGCGACTGCGAGCCATCGTTGTACACTGCTTTGATCCGGTACCGATACGTTTGGGACCGGGTAACCGATTCGTCGTGAAACTGAAGCTGAGGGGCTGCCACCGAATGATGCCAGCGAAGAGCGCCCTCTGCTTCAACGCGGTAAATATGGTACTCGCGAACGTTATCGTTCCGGTAATCCCACCGAATATGGACTGTGTTGTCGTCTTCGTCAAGTTCGGCGTAGGTGTGCTCAATCTTTTCTCGAGTGTCTGCCAAACTCATTACGCGTAGTGGGGAGGTAGGAAGCGATTCTAGCTGATTTTGGTCTACGGCCAGCAGAACGTATTCGTAAGCCTGCGACGGAGCCACCGTTTCATCACGGAAATGCCGGGCCGTATCGTTTACCGTACCCGTCAGTTTCCAGGAGGTTTCATTCGGCATCCGCCGATAGATCAGATAATAGGCCACGTCTTCGCTGGGGCTACCGAGCCAGCTGAGCCGGATGCCACCGGGCTGCGGTCGCGCCGCCCGGAAGGTAGGCGAAATGGGCGGAATGATATCCGGTTTTTGCAATTCAACCGCTTCGGATAAAGGCGAAGGGTTGAACCGTTGATCGACCGCGCTTACTTTGTAATAAATCGCTCGCGTCAGGTTTTTCAGGCTGATCCGGTCCACGAAGAACGTATCTACCGTAGGCTCCCTGGTGATTTGTATAAAGTCTCGATCAGGATGATTGCTGCGAAAGATGCGATATCCCAGCACGTCGCTTTCCAGACTGGCAGGCCAGTGTAAGTACACCTGTCCGGTGGTATCGATCCGGCCGGCCACCGAGGCAGGCACGGTGGGGGGAATGCTGTCTTCGGCTTGGACCAGCACCGGAAAAGACCGAACCTTCTCGTCGCGTTGCCCGTGTCCAACAACTCGGTAGTAATTTGTTCCTTCTACCGCAGCATCTTCAAACCGGCGGGTGGTGTCGGGCAATGACGATGCGATCTCTTGATAAGGCCCGGCGACGGCCGGGGCTTTTTCTACCGAAAAACCACGGACCAGCGGAGCAGTCGCCTCGTCAATGCTCCAGCGAAGGAGGGCCGTTCCCGACGGGGTGACGCTGACTTCGGTGATCGTCGGGGGCGATTGCAGTTCGCGGTAGCCTTGTCCGGAAACTGCCTCTGAGGGTGGGCCCACTTCACCAAACGGCGTGAGGCCCCGCACCCGGTAGTGATAGGTGGCGCCATTGCTGGGAAGCGAATCGGATTTGTACTGGTAGTGGTCGGAGGGATTTGATCGGTTCACCGTGGCAATAGGCAATTCGGAAATGGGAGCAAACGAAATCCCGTCCGTCGAACGCTCTACCCGGTAAGCCATGTATACCGCCTGATGGTAATAAGTATTCCATTTGAGCATCACCCGCCGGTCGTCAAAGGTAGCGGAGACCTCGGTCGGCACGGGCAATTCGGTGCGTTCGCTTCCCGCCAGAAAAACCAGCCCGGTATCCAGGACAGTAGCCACGGGCTGCGCGGCAAACACTTTGTACAAGTATTTCTCGTTGGCCCGGATGTCCCGGTCGGTGAAGCGCAAACCGGCGTAGCGGGCCGCCGTGGCCGAAACGTCGGACGAAAACAACGTAAACGAAAAACGCTGTTCCCACGCGGTTGCCTGGTTGATCATCTGCACCAGATCACTGCCGCCCGACGAACGGACGTCGAAGGTGGTACCGTACAGCGCCTGGGCCGCAATGGCGGCGTATTTATCCTGATCAACTACCGTCTGCCAATCCGGTAGCGGTCGGGGACGAATGGGTTTGGGTGAAAGAACCTGCCGTTCGGGCGTTTCCAAGAGTTTTCCGTTTCGCAAAATGGTATGTCGCTCGACCTGATAGCCGACTTGGTTGAGCTGTTGCCACGCCAGCGAAGTTGTCGGCCCCCAACGAAGCACAATCGAGTCGCCGTAAGCACGCGCCAGCAGAACGATGCGGGCGGTATCCACCGGGGCAGTCTCCACTGGGGCAGTCTCCACAGTTCGCTGCGCGTATCCGTGAAGATAAGCAACGCTTAGGATGAGCAACAGGCCACAGAACTTAAAAAAATTACTGTACATAAAGATTGCGCGTATATTCGGTGGTAGGAGCGTTGGTGCCGGGCAGCAGATAACGAATAGTTAACGGATAATTCAGCTTGGAGCGCAAGCCGGGGAATGAGCCTTCTACCAGTCTTTTTAGGTAGGAATCAGTGTTCTTTCGCGAATGAGCCGCTGCTTTGTTTTTCAAATTGTTGAAATCGCTGTACATCTGGTAAGGCAAATCGTACTTAAAGAAGGCGGAGCCGGTAATCGCCTCCGCCTGACCGCTTTCGGCCGCTTCGGCGGTGAGGAAACGTCCGTCAACCATTTGATAAATATAAACCGCCTTGGTCGGGGGCACGCCGTACCAGGACAAGGGTTCGGGCCGGGTGATTGTTAGGCCGGAAGTAGCGTAGCCGTTATACACCAGCGGGGCCACATCGTACTGATACCAGTCGTTTTCGAGCGAACCTTCGTACTGAATAAGCGGCGGCAAGTCCGTACCGGCCGACTGGATCTCGAATTTGTCGAACAACTCGTTGCCATTCGCCTGAACGCTGATCTCGTGCACTCCGACGCTTCGGGGTGAGGTTTTGGCCGCCATCAGGGTCAGGGATGCTAACTTATCGCTAAAGGTGGCGTATCGACTGGTTTTGAAGTGAGCGCTGAACAGGTTTTTCTCCTGTAGTATGTCCAGCGACCCGGCTGCCTGCTGTCCCTTGAGCACCACCTCCAACGAATCTACCGTAGCATCCAGGGCCACTTTCGAACGTTGCGATGCTACGTTGAAGTCGACGTTCTCGGGAGTTGCCACCGGCAGGTTGACCAGCTCAAAGGCATACACCTTTTCGTTTTGCATACCGGCGGGCAGTTTGAAGTCGACGCGACCGTTTTGCCGGTTGTACGTGAAGTCAAACGGCAACGGATCGCCGCCGGTTTTCGGCACAAAACGGCCCTGTTGTCTGAAGCCGGTCGGCACCTGAAAGGGACGCTCCTGAATGCTGATCAGTTGAATGTAGCCGTGGTCGGCTTCGTCTTTGTGAAAGTGCAGTTGGTTCACCACCGGGTAGCTGTAACGCACGTTGTGCATCGGGATATAATCCGGTTCCAAGTCGGTTTCAAAGGTCACCTCTTTGGTTTCGCTCACCTTTTTCCCCTGTGCGGTAACGGCAACCCACTGGCCGTTTTGTTGCTCTTCGAAGCTGATTTCTACCCGAGCTTTCAGGCTTTTCTCCGAAGGCAGTACCTTCGTCGCGTTGAAGGCCACCACGTCGTGACGGTCGTTCCAACTCAGGTTGCCCGCCACCGGTTGATTGTTATTGAGCACCTCAAACTTATCCAGTTTGATGCGATACGATTTGAGTTGGTCATCCTGATCCACCAGTTTGAACACCTTGTCGATTTCCATGTTGAACACGGCCTGCGGCGCATTGAAAACGCTTACCTTCTTTTCATTCGGGGCGGGGGTCACGTCGGCAATCACCTCCAGGGTTTCCAGCACACTACCGCCCTGAATTTTGCATTCCTCACCGATGACCACCTGAAACTGACAGTTGCCGGAGATTAGCCCGTCGAGGACGTTGAACCGCCCACCGACCACCCCTTGCATCCAGAAGGGGTTGGGAAGCTTCGCCTGGAGCATTGCTGCGGCGGCGATCGCGAGGATTTCGTAGTTACGTTCCTGACCGAACAGCTCTGACCTTACTCCGATTTTGCCGTCGAAGAAGGCGTAGGCCTGTCCGTTGGCATACCAGCCGTTGATGCCGAGGGGGTCGGTGCTGCCCTGGCAGGTGGCAGAGCCGTAGTCTTTCACCATCACATCGAAGCCCATACCCGCCGCAAAGCGGGCGTAGAAGGCGAGGAACGACAAGTCGCCGGTATCCATATCAAAGCGCGAACCAAAGCCTACCCCTCCGCCGGACTTCACGGCGTTCAGCGTGCCCATGTAGTCGGTTTCAATATCATTCAGGATATTGCTCACGTTGTCGGGCGTTGAAGGACTGCCCGGCATTTTGGTTCCTGCCACAAAGTAGGAGGCGGTCTTGACGGTGCCGAGAATCTGTAGGCCGATGGGATCCTCCGGGGTGCCCAAGTGGATGTACCAGTCGTCCGGACTGAAATGCATCACCGCGTGACCCGCCCGGTTGCTCGGGCCAGTGCCCCGGACAATGCCGCGCGCCACGTTCACGTATACGTCGAAGTTGCCGTGGAACGAGCGATTGGCGTGATCGTAGGCCACGTGCAGGTCGGCGTGCATCTGGGCGCGCGGCTGGGCCAGATCCACGGCCGTTTTCACTGCTCCGGCAACCAGTTTTCCGGCGCGCGCCTGTAGTTTTCCCAAGTCCGGTTCTACCTTTGGGGTCACAAAGTAGCCGTGTCCGTCCAGGGCCACCGATTGCAAGCCACCTCCTCGGTAGAAATCCATACTGAGGGTGGCATCGCCATTAAACATTTTTTCCGAACCCGAAGTGGCCACGTCTACCGTGGCCCGTAACCCCAGTCCCGCTTCCGGGTCGGGTACGTAGGTGATGCCAGAGAGCATTTTCCCCAACGCATTGCTCCGGGTGTCATCTTGCCGAACCCGGAAAAACGCTCCACCGCCGAAGCTTTTGATCTCCAGTCCCGCGCCACTTCCCGGCGGTAACTGGGTGAGTGCGTCCACAAACCAGTAGCGGCTGCCCTGCTGTGCTCCGAACAAAGCCACAGCGTCTACCTTGATAATATCAATGGCCTCAAAGCTAGCCTGCCCCCGGATTCCGCTGCCGTACACCGGGTCTTGTCGGAACCAGTTTAACTGCCCGCTTACCGCCACCGCCCCGGTGTTGAAATCCACCCCAATGCTGCTGATATCGACGCGCTCGTATTGCCAATCCTGGTACCCTTCTCCTTCGGCCAGCTGACCGACCACCTGAAGCGAAGTCTGTCCGCCAAAACCACCCGCGTCGGCTCCTACCAGGCTGAGGGCGGCAGTTACGTTCAGCGCCAATTCGTTGGGATTGGGCGTGCTCAACCCAATGTCGCTAACGCTCAGTGGAAAACCTCCCAAGACCTGCGCGCCACCGGACGTACCCAGCGAAAACTGGCCCACCTGTACGTAGGGGGCCTCTGTTTGCACCGCCATATCCAGGAAAGTGATCTCACCGAGCGACAGCTTGGTTTCACCTACTGCCACGCTCATGTTGCCGTGCAAACGAGCTATCGGGCGAAAGGCACCGTCGATTAGCTTGATTTCGATGCTGGATTCAGGATAAATGGCTACTTCTCCGGCTTGCCAGAGCGAAAATTCCATCGCTTCGGGAGGCGACAGGGCAAAAACGCACTCATCATCCTGGCGGATAAAAGCTTCATAGGCAAAAGGCGAATCCCGGCTCACCACCGGAACGGTGATTTCGCCACCAAAACCCGCGCCCACCAAGCGACCCGCCATCAGCTCCACCGAGAGGTCCGTCACCGAAAAAGACCAGCCGCTCATGCTGCCCTGCTCAAGGGTCAACAGGTTGCGGGCGGTCAGCAGGCCCGAAAAACCCTGATGATCGATCAGCACGTCATTCGCTGAGAACGATAGCCTTCCAGCCCGCTCCCGGTTCCGGAAGTGCTCGGGCAGGCGAACCGAAAGCTCTTGCAGGTACACCCCGCGCCACAGTTGCGGACTCTGATTAACCACCGGGTCCAGGGCGTAGCCCTTCGGAAAGTTCATCGCCGGGGCGCTCTGCAGGTCGCTCATGTCCAGGATGGCCCGGTTAACTGTGAAGCCGAAGCTCGGTAGCGCCGTCAGCTGAAACGAAGGAAGCGAAACCGAGAGCAACAAGTCGTTCCAATCGGTGAGGGTCTGGGTAAATCGGGTGGCAACGCGTCCGGCCGCCAAGCTGCCATCGGACGCTTCGGGCACGATGAGGTTACGACTGAAGACCAGTTCGGCATCCAGTTGCATGTCCTGGTAGCCGTCGCAGTCCATCCGCACAAAGGTGCCCCCGACCGGATGGTTCCCGACTGGATGGTCGGCGGAATTGCTTCCGCTGATCCCTTTCAGAATAACCTGAATATCTCGGTTGGCTTGATTCACGGCAAAATCTCCCACCAGACTGAGCTGCGTGCCCCCCACAATACCCCCGGCGCGGCTGAACTTGAGGCCTTGTCCCATAAAGGTGAGGGGCTGGGCGCTTTGGGGGATCTGAATTTGAATGTAAGCGTCGAACTCGGCGTGGGTGGGCAGCAGACGAATGGCACTGACTCCAATCACGTATTCTACTCCGCCCAAGGTGCGACGCAGCCCGACCGGAAGCTCCACCGGGGTGCTACCGTCCAGGTAGCTGACGTAGTTCTTCGTCTGCCGGATTTTTTCCAAAACGTTTCGGGCTTTGGCAATATGCTGGCGGGCAGCTTCGGTGAGTTGCCGGGGGCCATCCGCTCCCAGGTTGTCGGTGGGGGCGGGCGAGGCCGGGGAAGCAAATTGACGAAACGTGCGTTGCTGTTGCGCTTGTGTTTGGAAGCTGGTTGGCAAAGGCAGGCGAAGCCGCTCGTCTACTCCCAGCGACCGAACCGGATCCACGGGCCGGGGGCGGGGGGCATCGCTGGCCCGAGCAAGGGCGGGAACAAGCAGTAAGCATAGGATAATGATCGCGAAGCAGCAAGATGCGGGGTTGGGGTTTCGTTTGCTGAATGTCGGGACTACTTCGGCCGGGTTGAGGTACGATGAGTCTTTGTGGTAACCGTTTGCGAGGCCGCTGCTTGCCTCTAAAGGCGATTCGTCGGCCTCGTAGTGACGTTGGAAAGGAACGCTGGGTGCTGCCGGATGGCTGAACTGGAAAGGCATCATGCGTCTAGCGGATTAGTACCCGTTGGGTGCGTAGCTCGTCCTTGACGTGCAGGGTTAGAAGATACACTCCGGCCGACAGGTGGGCCAGGTCGTAGGAGACGTCGTAGTTCGCTTGCTCATCCTTTTGGATGTCCGACAAAACCCCTTTGCTGTTTAGGTCGGTCAGGTACAGTCGCACGGGGGCCACTTCCCGAAGCTCGATCCGGGCCACGAAGCGGCCGTCGTTCGGGTTGGGCAACAGCTGAAACGAACGGATGATGTCCGGTGCCGCCGTCCGGCCGTTTTCGGGCACCACGGCCGCTTCGGTGATGGTGATGGACTTGGTGATTTCGTCTTCACATTCGCCTACCCAGGCCCGCAGGGTGACTTCGTAGTTGCCGGGCTGGTCGTAGATGAGTTCCTGGTACACCTCGTAACCGGCCAGTGGCTCCGCGTTCGGGTAGTGCCAGTCGGTGCTCTCGGGCGTAGGCCAGCTAATGTCGACCAGCACCACGGTGTCGCCGGTCTGCGCCTCGCTGGTCATCAGAAATTCAGCGTTCAGCAGCTCATTAGAGTAGATAACTTCGGTGCTTTTCGTGCCCCGACAGCCCTGCTCGTTGGTCACCGTTACCTGGTAGGTGCCCGGATTCTGTACCAGCCACCGTTGATCCTGCCCCGTTTGGCCGATGGTGCTCGTCCAGGCGTAGGTGTGGCCCGGATAACCCGCATCCAGGGTGGCCCGCTGGCCGTAGCACAGCATCAGGGTGTCGGGAAGCGGGGGAGCAATTGTGTGCGGGTCCTGCAAGTGCAGTGTGTCCTGCGTCTGGCAACCCTGGCCATCGGTGACGGTGACCACGTAGGCTCCGGCGGCCAGCGCGTCGAGCGTTCGGGCGGTACTTCCGGTGTTCCAGGCGTACTGATACGCTCCGTTGCCCCCCTGCGCAATCACCGCCAACCGACCGTTGATTTCGCCGGAACAAACCGGGTTGTCTTGCTGCTCGGTGATGATTTCCAGCGGGAAAGGTTCGCCAACGGATACGGTCAGAAATACCCGGCAGCCGTTGGCATCCGTCACTTCCACCCGGTGTTCGCCCCCGCTCAGGCCAACCGCCTGCCGTTGCTCCTGCCCATCTTCCCACCGGATGCGTAGCGGTTCGGTGCCGCCGCTAATTTCAACCGTAGCCGAGCCGTCGGTACCGCCCGCGCAGCGCACCGACTGCGTCTCTACCAAACGAACCACCGGTCCGTTGCGGTCGCTGATCGTCACGGTGAGCGAATCAACGCACCGGTTTGCATCCGTGATACGGGCGGTATATCGGCCGGAGTACAATTGGTCTACGCTAAAACCGGTGCCGATGGAAGTTCCGACTTCGTCGAACCACGCTACCTGATAGGGAGCCACCCCACCCGTTACACTTACCAGAGCCGCACCTTCGGCGACTCCGCAGCGGGTGTCCTGGGTGCTCACGATACGACTGTCCAGCAGAGGCGGTTCGGTAAGGGTGACCAGCAGTGGGGAAGCCTGGCAGCCGTTTTCATCGGCAACCCAGAGTTCGTAAGTCCCGGCTCGGAGGCCTTCCGGGCGGGTGGTGTACTGCCAACTGGCACCTCGGTCCAGGGATATGCGGTAGGGTAGGGTGCCTCCGGCTACTTGTAGCGCAATGCTTCCCGCCGCGTCGCCGTGGCAGCGCACGTGCTGTACCGTCGCCACTTCGGCGGTCAGCGGGGCCGGTTCGCGCAGCGTCACCCGCACCGAATCGGTACAGCCCCGCCCGTCTTGCACGTAAAAGGTGTGAGTGCCGGGACCCAGGCGCTCGAAGGACTGTTGCCCTTCGCGCAGCGCATCCGGCGATCGGCCGTAGCGATAGGGCCGGTTGGTCCATCCGCCGGTGGCCGTCAGCAACACGCGTCCGTCGTTCGCCCCGAAGCAACTGATGGGCGACACGTGCCGCAGGGTGTCTACCGTGAGCGACAAGGCTTGCCGGGGCGAGGCGACGTTCCACTGCGCTTGCACCGCGCAGCCGTTGGCATCGGTCACGTGGACCCAGTACTTTTCACTGGGTAAGGAGAAAAGCGAATCGTAGCGGTCAGGAGGATGATTGACGACGGTGCGGAGCGTGTCGCGCCGACCGATTTGGCCGATGTCCAGGCGATAGGGCGGGGTGCCGCCGCTCACCGCCGTCCACAGCGCCCCATCTTCGTCGCCCCGGCAGGTGATGGGTCGGGTATCACCCCGGATTTGCAGCGGGGGCGGTGGCGTCAGGGTGAGGGTGGTATCGTAAGCACAGTCGTACTGGTCCAGGATGGTGACGGAGTAGGTACCCGCAATCAGGTTTACAAATTCGGCGGTGGTGTCGGTGAGGATTTGTTCGGCGGAGAAGATTGCCTGATATTCCGGAGGCACGTTGGTATGGCGAATGGTGTAGGTGTATTTGCCTCCGGTGAGCGGAATGCCCCGTTTGGCTTCGAGAAAGATACGCCCATTGTCGCCCCCGGCGCAGGTTGGTGGAACCACTTCGTGCTGCGTCAGAAGAAGCGAGTCGGGTTGCTGAAGCCGGAGGGTGGTGTTGACCTGGCAACCGTTGGCGTCGGTCATGCGGATAGCATAGTCAATATCGCCCGACAGCCCCTCCACCACAACGGGGTTGCCATCCTGATCGGTGGAGTAATCGGTGCCGTTGATGCGGATGGTGTAGGGAGCGGTGCCGCCCTGCGCCGCCAGGGTAGCCTGGTCGGTGCCGCCGTGGCACCGGATGTTGTACGGACCCCCACTGGGGTACGCGTGGGTGGGGGCTGCCGTCTTCACTTGCAGGGGGGCGGGGGCGGTCAGCGAGAATTGTTTGACTTTGGTGGGGCAGCCCATCGCGTCCTTCACGTAGTAGTCATAGTTGATAGGCGTTCCGGCGCGGTGGGAAGCTAAGTCAGTGAAGGTGGGCGTTGATTGTTCGATGAAGGCGGCGTCCCCTTGCTTGCGAAGCAAGTAGCGGTAGGGAGCGATACCGCCCCCCGCATCGATGGTTACTTCGCCGTCGCTGCTTTCGTAGCAGCTGACGTGGACGTCCCCAACGTAGGCTTTAGGCGAGTCTTTGGCCGTCAGGGCCACTTCCGGTTGTTTGACGGTAATTTTGCGCGCCACGTAGCACGCGCGGAGGTTCAGGTTCTCGAGCTTGTTATCCGTAGTAGGATCACGACGGTCCCAGTTCTCGATGATCAGCCAGTAGGTGCCTGCTTTGAGTTGTTGCAAACCCGTTGGGTCGTCCTGGGGAAAGGTGAGCCAGGTAGCGGATTGATTACTTTGGGGAGTGGGTTTGCCCTGGCCGTCGATGTTCCAGAGCGCGCCTCCGTCTGCTTCGGTAGGGGAGGGGGAGTCTTTGGGGACCGGCCCCTTGAGGGTATAGAAATACTCCCGCCCCGGGGAGCCGGTCACGTTTTTGATGGTAACCTGGCCGGTGGTGTCTGCGTGGCAGGCTACGTGCGTGACGCGCAGGTCGCCGTTGTCGTAGACCGAATTTGCTGCTGTACTGAAATTGGGTTCGGGATTATCGGTATAGTTGAGCGTAGGCGGCGGGTCGTAGATGGTGACGTAGCCAGTGGTATCGCTGGGTGGCCCGGCCTGGCCGTTGGTGATATGTTTAAGGCGGTAGCGAAAGGCGACTTTTTTGTAACCGTTGCGACGCGCGGCGGTCCAGAGAGTGAAAGGTTCATCACTTTCACTTATTTGAAACCAGCGCTCGTCGATAGTACGGGTGGTGCTTTGGCATTCGTAGCATTCGGTATCGTAAACGTAGTCGCCACACAGACCATAGTTTCGACTAGGATCAGTGGTTGCACCATTGACGCGTATATCTACCAACGCTTTGGGGTCATAGCAAGTTGAATTTGTGGAGATGCGTGCTGGGGTACTGGTGGTTTCGGTGATATCATCGTTGAGGAGATGATACTCCCAAACGTATTTAAACTCATTTTCTTGCAGTCCCGTATTTATTTCCTTGAATCGCTGCGTACTCAGATGAATTGGACTGCCTTCGCAGAAGTTAGATACTGGGTCACCGTCCGGGCTATCGCTGACGATAAATTCTTCCCCGGGTTGAGGTCGGGGAATGGTATATTTGATATTGACTCGGGCGCGGTAGAAGCCACCGGCGTGGCTATCCTCTCCAATACGCAGCGTGACTTGATGGCTTTTGCCCTCCGCAAAATCAATAGGAAACTCGAATTCTCCTGAAAAGTTTTGATCATTGCCACCACGAGCTTCGTCTTCGTAACCCCAAAACTTGAACCTGATTTTTTCAGGTACGGCTTTAGAGCTATCTTCTCCTAACACTTCACGATTCCAACCCCACCAGCGATCACGGTCATTATCATTCCTATCAAAGTTGTGCGAAAAATTCTTAAACGCGTCGTTGTTAAGTGCAGCTTGCACGCGTAAGCGGTGCCGTACTCTTATTAACGAATTGTCGTCGTCATAGGCATGAGAATATACCTCAGTCACCGTAGCACTGATGGTTACATGGGTATCGCTCTGCGCAGACGAATAACCGGCTATCCAGCAGCAAAACCATCCTACGAGTAAAAACTTTTTCATGCCTCCTTGATCGCTACAACTATCTGATCCCCACTGTCATAATGTTGTTAATATCTGCATCCTGAGGCAAAGCACGCAGAGTGCGAATGGTGGTGCCCTCGTTACTGAGCGTATCCTTGGTGATGCGGAACCAGTAATTGCGGGGTTCAAGGTTATCAAAGAATACCTCACCTTCTTTGTCAGTGGTTTGGAGAAAGTGTTCTTTTGCATAGTAAGTAAATGATCCTTCAGGGTCGGAAGCTTCAGCGCGAGGATACCCATAAGTAGGGCGAAGATGCTCAAAGTCCTCTTGGGCGGCTAAGCTATCCCGGTATGTTTGTTCAGTGAAGTAGAGTTGCACTGTGGCCCCTTCTATGGGTTCTCCCAGATGGGATACGGATAGGCTTAGCTTAGTCGGGATGTTGGTCAGGGTAGCAAATACTCCATTGTAATTGTTATATCCTTTAGAACTTTGCTCAACAATAACAATTTCATTGTGTTCGGGCGACCCACCGTATTTGCTGACTCCTCGTAGGTTGCTGAGGGTATCTTTGTGAGCGGCAAACCAGAGTGACCCGATTGAGTCATATTCGAAGCTGAACTTACCTTCGGCATCCGTTAGCCCTTCGGTAAACACGTTTTGAGCCGACACGTAGTCTTCTTTGGCCAGATATATTTTGACCGTAACATCCTTTACTGGTCGCGCTACCCGGCTATCAGCATAGCCATAGGTAGCAGGCATACCAGCGTAGACATTCACCCGAATGGGGCCATCGCTATAATCAACATAAGATTTCTCTTCTTCTTCACAGGCAGCAAACAGTAGCCCTAGGGCCGCCCAGATAAATAGCAATTTAGTTTTCA
Source organism: Cyclobacteriaceae bacterium (assembly GCA_965217305.1). Lineage (GTDB taxonomy): Bacteria > Bacteroidota > Bacteroidia > Cytophagales > Cyclobacteriaceae > Tunicatimonas. The sequence continues at coordinate 203,365 of CBDCHN010000010.1, read as the reverse complement.
TTATCGTGTGGTTTAAACCGGGATAGGCAAAAGTAACGCGAGAATGCTTTTTTGCCGAAGGCAATAGAGGGCAACCTTACCAGTGTAAGGACTGGCAAGCTTTGCTGAAAAGCAGCGTTACCGCCTTTTTTACTATTTTCTTACCCAACTCTTAGAATGACTTTTTTTAGTTTTTTATCAGTGGCCCGCTACGGTATTTTTGTGCCTCACATTAAACCAAAAAACAAAGACCATGAACAAAGTAAACGTATGGTGCACGATGGCACTAGTGATGATTGCCTTCGGCTTTAGCGCTTGTAGCGACTCGGAAGATGAAAACGTAGCCGTGGATCCGGGCATTATCGGCGAATGGAAGGTTTCCACCGCGCAGTTTCTCTACAACGAGCAAGATCCGGCAGTTTTTGTAGAAGAGTTGGCAGAGAGTCTCGCTACGACGGTAGAAGAACTGGAGGAAGCAGGGATGAAAACCAATATTGAGAATAAAGAGCAAGATGAAGTGGGGGCTACTTTTAAGTTCAATGCCGACAAAACGCAACAGATTACCTTTCCGGGCGGGGATGAAGAAGATGATGAAACGTATCAGGGAACTTGGTCAGCAGACGAAAATACGTTGACCGTATACTACGGTGACGATAATGAAGGTTCGGAATACGAGGTGCGAAGCATCACTAAGAGCCGGGCGACACTAGCCTATATTAGGAACCTGAGCAAAAAAGATGTCATGGATTTCTATAGTATCGAGACAGACAAAACAATTTTTATTACGACCCTTTTGTACTTGGAAAGATAATCCACCCAGTTGGTTCTTCATCAACCGCATTCCGGAAGGAGTGCGGTTTTTTGTGTTTTCGTGGGTAAGATGAGGCGGGCAAATACATTGTTCATTAGGTGCGCTTTTACCAACGCAGGGATGACTTCCCGTATACAATCAGCGCCTAAAACAGCCAGGACTGTCATTCCGTAGGAAACTTTTCACAATGGTCGTGGAAGCTCCCTGAAGGCTTTTTTAACAGACTGCTCGTCGGCACCACTGAAGCAGTATCAGTAACTATTTATCCGCATCGGATAATCCTCTCGACCACGCAACCACGCCCGTACTTCGCGCAAACTTTGTTCGTAATCGTCGGTGAGCAGTTCGCCGTAGGCATCCACGGCTACCGGGAAGTCGGTCAGGGCAGGCGCCAGGGCCTCCATCACCCGGTAGCCGCACCGGATACGCTGCTGGCTATCGGGGTCGGCACTTTGGCAGTTTGGTTCGTCGCTCATCACCAGGGTTTCCAGGTAGCGGAAGATCGCCGGTTGGCGGGTGTAGACTAAGCCGGGCACGATGTCGTAGACCAGCGCGTCGTTTACCGGGGCGGCGTTGAGTTTGTCCAGCACGTAGTTGATGGCTACTTCGTCGCCCGTGCGGGCCAGCGCCAGTCGGACAGCCCAACGGGTGGTGGCGCTCACTTTGGCCGTAAGCAAACTTTGGAGCGCCGCCGGGGCGCTTTCCCCTGACACAAAACCGGTCAGCATCGCCACCTGATCCAGGTGCGGAGTGCCCGGCTGCAGGTAGCTCACCAGTTGGGTTTGGGCAGCCACGCTGAAATCGGTTTGCCGGAAGCCGGTGAGCGCGTCGCTGTTGTTTCCACTGATGCCCGCATCCGGGTCGGCGATGCCCCGCGTGAGCTGAGCGGTGGCTATTTGGCGCACCGTCGGGTTGCGGCTGCGCTGCCCGATGCGCTTGGCGATGTTGTAGGCGCGGGAGCGCACGGCGGCCAGGGTATCATTTTGGTAGGTAGCCAGCGTACTGAGCAAGACGGTGGCACTAGCCGTGTCGGCCAGAATAGCTTGGGGCACGGCCGCGTGACTGCCCTGGCGGATAGATTCGAGGTGGGTGACGAGGGGGGAGGTGGGGGATTGAGCGAGGGTGGTTTTAGCAGTGAATACAATAACAAAAAGCAAGAAAGCAAAAACGCGAAAGATGAAGAACATGAGAGTAACCTAGATTTTTTTAAGAGAAAAACTACAGAATTCTACAAAACTCAGTTGGGTTTAAGGGATGAAGCATTTAAATTGCTGCCTCATCTTGGCTTGGTCATACAAATCATGCTCCTATAGCTAACTAATCAATTTCTACCTCACTGTTTATAATACATGGCTTTGAAGGAAAAGCATAAGTACAAACTACTGAACGTAATCTGTCCTTTACCGGAAGCCACTTCTCCTGTGTCGGTTTTCTCTCTGGTAACGTTGTTGTGCGGATTGAGTTTGTTATGCTATTGCACCAGTAAGAAAGAAGAAGAATCTGGTACTTCGGATGCAATTATTGTATTGAAAGATACTATCAAAGAGCAAGAAGAGAACAACAAACCAGCATCATCAAAAAAGTTGACCCCAAGGAGCCAGACTACGCTTTCCCAAGATGATGACACGGTGACTGTCTTTCTGGGAGAAGAAACGGAGTATAGGGTTTACGTTAAGTTGCCTTCGTATGAATATGGTCCGCAAGGCAGTTGGAATAAGTTTGTTATGTACGATAAAAGTGGTAAGGAAGTATTTAGAAGTTTCGATAATGCGTATGGTATTGAAGAGTATCCTGATGACGATGCTCTTATGGGTCTACTCACTATGCTTGTGCCAATATATTATATCGAAGAAATAGGATCTAAGAAGGTATTAAGTGTTAATCTAACGTACATCAATAAGGCCAAAGGCCCAAATGGTTATTCGCCTACTGACGAGGTGCCGGAAGATTATATAGGGTTAAAACGCGTAGAGACACAAGGCAACTTATATAGGATAGGATTTATAGAAGACCTAGACGGTTCGCTTCGTTACACTCCACTGTATGAACCATACCCATGCTCTGTTTCACTTGATTCTCTGAAGCAACTGTACGAGCAGAAAAAAAATGAAGAAGATCGAAAAACTTTAATCCTCTTGGAAAGCGTCTATAGGTGTGGATTGTCTACCAATAGTGACACCGATTTATATAATGAAATGGCGCTGTTCAGCAAGGAGAGTTCGGGCAGTAATATTGTGGATAGAAAGAGATATTATTATATGTATGAATTTCTTGCTTATCATCTCAGATATTTGTTTGAGTGATGCCGTTGTTTCATACGTAAAACTAGTTTTTAGTAGCTTCCTGCTTAGTGCTTTCAACATATTGAGTAAAATCCTTTTCAATTAGCTTCTCAATCTTTATCAGCCACTTTTGCTTGCTATCACTGTCATTATTAGATTCATTGGTATATTTTTTCATAATTGCGAACTGCATGTAGTCTATATTACTACTCCTCTGAGTACTGCCCCATTGTATATCTTCTGCTTTCAAGAATAATTTTTTGAGTTCTGGACTATGTCGTAGGCACGGGAGCACACGGCGGTTATGCATCATTTTAGTAGGCGGTGCCGTAGACACTGAGTTTCTATACAGTGAGAACTATTCAACAAAAAGCTTATTTACTAAGGCCGGAAGGACTAGGCTGGTTCAAAGGAAGCTGATACTCTAATGATCTTATTTTCCTTAACTGTAATATTGATAATACCGTCATACGAAATTGCATTAGGGAAAACTTTCGCTATTCTGATGTAAAGTTCCTTCTCCATATCAGGATCAGAATCCACTCGCGAAATGAACTCGTTGAAGGAGTTCGGAAAGTGAGTCTGCAAAGTTTGTACGTGGTCACCAATAGATACTGATTTGTTGCTTAGTTCTATTTTGTATTTCTGGTCAAAAGAGTCAAAAGAAAATAAATAAGTCTTCTGTTCCCATTCGTAAAAAGCTAATTGAAGAGAATCGTATGTAAAGTAAAACCATTGATCATATCCTTCTGCTTCTCCCTCTTCTTCTTCGTATGTAGAGTATTTCAGGGGTTTGCCAAGTTTTTTCTTAACTGAATCTAATGGAGTATTATAACCTATGCCTTCAATACGTATATTGTGCACATCGACAGTATCTAGTACCTGCTGACCTAACAGCATCGTGGTCGGTAGCATTATCATGAGTAACATAACTAGATTATTGAATAACGTTTCCATTGGTATCAAATTTTGTGTTAAAGTACTCTAAGGGATTAAATCGGCTGCTTCCGGCTGTGCTTTCTTCATAGACATTTATATGGGTATGATAGCGCCAAGAAGGTATATTATAGGCATTGCCAGTATTGCCTGTTTTACCTAATTTTTGGCCTTGCTTGACTTTAGTTCCAACTTTCACTCCATTTGCCACTTCGTTAAGATGTGTATAATAAATATAAATTGTCGCATTCGTGGATTTAAGGTGGGTGGCTTCCGAAAATGAGTAGACTGATAACGATAGGCAAGAATAGTTTCATGGAGTTGTCACTCAAGGATTTTCAGATCAGAATCTTTCAGCCAACCTAAGGTAGTTATAGTTTTCCCTTCGTAAGCAGCTTTCACCCAACCTTCTGTGATTCTGTCTATGATTACTTTGTCGCCTTTTACTACGAAAGCTCTGCGTTTGGTGGCTTCATTAGGAGTATCATGAAAGAAGGATTTTTCGCTAGTTACTTCCGCTTGCTTCAGGAGGCTAGAAATATCAAATTCAGTAATGTAATCTCTCTCGTCTTTCGTGCCTCGTTCTTTGAGGAAACAATAGGCAGTAAATGGTAGATATGGTTGCTTCTCAAATATAGTCATAGCATTATCCGTCATTTCTATTATATCACCTTCGCATATAAAATCTTTCTGTATCCCCCCTATTTGCGCCCACCCATTGGGTTTTACATCTTCTTCAAAGAACCAAACAAAATGACTTCCATCTTCTTGAAGTTCCGATATTTTTAACGAGTCTCTTTGACTAGACCCGTTATTGAAGTCATAAAAACCATTTACTGTCAACATTATACTTTCTAACTTTCCGCTTTTGGTATAGCTAATAGAAAGCGATTTAAAAGATTGATGAATTGTATACTCGATAAGATCCTTATTACTTGTATTAATTGGTTGCCAAACTCCCTGAATACAATCTAAAGAAGATTTAGAATTTTCTTCGCCTATTGTTTGAGCTGACGAAGCGAAAGACCAAGAGAGCAGGAGAAAAAGATTAATTCTCATCAAATACTTCATTAGCTTTGTTTGTATATTTTCTTCTTGATTTATATCCATTAGGAAGGCTGCTACCACTACCATTTATCTTAGCACCTACTTTATCGATGTCACTTTCTTCTAATCCATCATCCGCAAGGTTATTTAAATTATCTTCCTCCCACAAGACTAATGAAGCTTTCATAGCTACTTCTACATCGTTTTCAAGCTCGTCAATATCGCTACCATGAAATTCTTTTTTATCGTTAGGATATTTATTATTCCATGCTTCGCTTACTCTTTCATATTTTTCTTTGCCCGTCATATGAATAAACCCTTTACCTAAATATTTAGAGCCATCACCAGTGTTTTTGGCTCCATTATCCATTCTACAAGAATAAACGTAATCAAAAAGAGTGCTGCTGCTAATATAATTAGTCTTGATGTCTTCATCTTCATCCCAAGTGTCGAAATCTGGTACCGTCTCGCCTTCAACCTCTTTTGTTGGAAAGTTGTAGTCTGGTTCAATAGTACACCTCTTCGGCCCCTCATAACTACTGAGACATGAAGATAAATCTGAACAATCGTACCCCTCAATCAAATCACAGTACTTATGGGTTTTTTCACTACTACCTTCTTTATTCCTCTTCACTTTTAAAAACACCGAAAAGACATTCTCAGCCGAGTAATTGGAACTCTCTTTCAGTTTTTCCAGGCCATCGGTCTCTGCTCCAATCTGCCCTAAGAAATGAGCCATTCTACCTTTTGTCGTTAACCCGTAATCATTACTATACTGATTAATCAAGTCAACCACTTCTTTAATTCTCTCTTCATCGGTGTTAGGAAATATCTCTTTCAACTGGTCAGTGGTGATAGCGAATATCGGCTGGTTTCTTTCTCCGAACAAATACTCGCCCAAAGTTTCGGCTTTATCTCTATCCACGTAAATTTTCAACAACGGCTTCATCTTTCCGCTCGCTAAATAGCCGTCGAACTGATACACAAATTTTTCACCTTGTTCATAGAGGTATTCCTGACCCGGATCAATTTTGTGCTCTCCACTGTAGAACCAATGCTCAACAATCAAATCGACGTCTTTGTCCAAGATATTAACGCGGTCCTGATACGAGTAAGTTTTATTCTTAATAAACGAAGTCACGTTCAACCCTTTCTTGCTCGCGTAGTTTGCTTCCCGAATAGCATTGAGCAGTGCCAAAACGTTTTCGTGATCAGTTTTTATGGCTACTGCCGCACTCTCATCATCTCCCTGCAACCACCCCACCATCGCTTCGGGATCGTGCACATTGTCCCATTGGTACTTGTATAACGCGGTACCTTCGCTGTAATCCATCAGGTTGTCGGTGGTGCCTTTCGCCAGGCTAAATTCGTCAAAGGGATGGCGCAGCCGGAAGGCCCCGTGGCCCAGCTCGTGGGCGATGATCTGACTTAGCAGGGTGGCCTGCTCCGTGAAAATGTAGCCAAACTGCTGCTTGAAGGGCATGAAACCCCGCCTGGATTGGCCCGCGCGGGAAGCACTAACGTCCGCCACCAAGAAGACGTAGTAAGCGTCTTTGTCAATGTCGCGGCTACGCTTGAAGGCGCGGTTAAACTGCCGCATCGGCCGCGGGAAACTAGCCAGCAGGCCACTCTCGCCTTCATCCAGTCCGGTCAGCAGTTCGGCTTCGGCCACGAAAGCGTCGTCAATCACCACCTCCCAGTGCGCCACGGCGGCTCCGTAGATTGCATTCAAGTCCTGACTTAGCCGCACCGCGTCCGGAGCGACGGCGTCGTTCACCGGCACCACGATGACCTTCTGCCGCAACTGGTCGTAGCTGATCACGTTCAGCTGACCCACCGTAGTTTCGGTCTCATTACCGGCCGTATCCGATTCAACCACGTAGGCGGTAAGCTCGTCGACCGTTTCGTGGGTGGTGCCCACCACCGGCAGTTGCTGTTCCGAATCTTTCGCCCCCGGCTGCGCCGCAATGCTTTGCCCGGTGGCCGTACGAAATTTCACGACCACTGAAGAGCTATCAGGTGCAACCGCTACGGCATCAACGTAGTCGGTGCGGCCCGCGGCCACCGACTTCCAGGCGGGGGAGTAGGTTTCGCCGTTTATCAAAGTGGGCGGATAGTCGGCAGCCAGGGCGTCGTGCTCCTTCCGGTCGAAGCCGTAGGCCTGGTTGGCGTTGGGTCGAAACTGCACGCGGACGTCTACCGAATCCTGGGCTTCGGAAGCCGCCGTTGGGCGGGCACTGTCTGCTGAGGTACCTGAACTCCCGTCGGCAACGTTGACATTGCCGCCGGAGCCGTCTGCCGCAGGTGCGGGGCCGCCGTTGGCCGGAGGCACTTCGGCACCAGGGGTCCCGCTTTCCGGTTCAGACGATGAACGGTCTTCACCAATTACTTCCTGTGCCTTTTGGTATACTTCCTGCGCTGTTGCCAATGCTTCGTCCACCGCTTCCAGCTTTTCCTCGGCACGGTCCACTGCTTCACTGGCTTGGTCCACCACGTCGTATACCTCAGCCAGCGCGTCGGTCAACTCCTCGGGTACCACCTCCAGGGCCACGCCCGTCACCACCAATTCGCCCGCCGTCAGTTGATATGCTTCGTTGATCTGCACCTCCTGAAACGTGACCTGCGCCACTGCCTCGCGCAGCCAGGGCAGGGCCACCGTTCCCTTCCCGCTAAACTGTCCCGCCTGCCCGCTGCTCTCAGTCACGGTCACCAAAAAGTCGGCGGCTTGAATGACCTCGCCCACCCGCAACTGTGGCAGGGGGCTGGCAGATTCTTGGTTTGGGGCGGGCACCGGCAAACCGCAGGCGTACTCAGGCACTACTTCTTCCAAAGTGCCCACGGAGGCTAACGTGCTCAGCCCGGCCGCGATACTGCCGCAGTAGCCGCCCACCTGGTATTCATAGGCGGTGCTGGGCTGAAGCCGGGTGATGATGGCTTCCGGGTGAAAGGTTTCCTGCTGGTACCAACGGCTGGTGCCTCTTTGCCGGTACTGCACCCAGTAGCTGCTGTGCGTGACCGGAGCCTCCCACCGAAGCCGGATGCGTCCCCCGCTGAGGGCTTCGGCCCGCACTTCGGTGATCGCCCCGCAGGCGTCGCCCCACCGGAAGCTGCGCACCTCGCTGTTGCCCTGGTTGTTGAACATCGTTAGCGCCTCGCCGTTGACCAGGCTGCGGGCGCGTACCTGCCAGGCGTAGCGGCGGCCGGGAATGAGCAGCGGCTCAGCCATCCCGTACACCAGCATGGTGGATGCCGTGGTGGTTTCGTACAGCGGTATCGACGACTGCATGGCATCATTAGGATCACGATCGTCCGGCCAGATTTCTACCAGTCGGAAGTCGTACTCGGTTTGGAAGTTCGCGTTGGGGCGGCCCGTGTGGCGGGGCGTCCACTGGAAGGTGAGCTGCTGCGGGTCGCGCGCTTCGGGTTTGGCTTCGTGCTCAGGCAGGTTCAGGAAGGGTGGCTCGTGGCGCAGCAACCAGGCCGAAGCACAGGCCGCGTTGGAAACCACCGCCCCGGTCGCGTCGTCCAGCACCTGCACGCAGAAGGTGTACATCCCTTCGGGCAACTGGGCCTGGCGTCGCCAGGCGGCCGTTCCGCCGTTGCCCAGCAGGTTTTCCGGCCGCAGGTACGGAGCCAGATCGTAGCCATCCAGGCGCAGCGGCATGCCCACGCCCACGGTGTTGGGCGTGGGCCGGTAGGTGGTGTTCGTCTCCAGGTAAACGCCACCTCCCCGAATCTGCCAGCGCAAGCGCACCGGAATCTCTCCCTTAGAGATATCACGCAGCTGGAGTTGCACCACCAATCGTTCGTTGGCGTAGTCAGACAAGTATACCGAATAGGGCGGTAGCAACTGCACGCTGGCCTGCACCGGGTACTGTTGGGCGTGGGCCGACTGGCTGAGGTTGCCGAGCGATAGCATGAAAAGGAAGATACGAACGATACGCTTCATGGTTGTCGGGATTGGGTGCTGAATCGGAAGCGGTAGCCGAGCGTGGCCGTCAGCTCGGTAATGGGTCCGGTGAGCCGGGCTGCGGCGCGGCGCCGGGCCACTACGTTGAGCGTCAGGGCGTGTTTCTTGCGGAGGGTATAGCTGGCGTTGCTTCGCAGCGTGACTGCCGTGCCGGGCACGGTGCCTCCCTGCTGCGTGCGCTGGTAGGTGCCCGACAGCGAGGTGCGGAGCGTTTTCTTCAGAAAAGTGCGGCTGACCGTCGTGGTGGGTCCGGCCGAAACCGTCACCAGGGTGTCGGCGGTGCTGCGGTTGTAGTTGGCCCCGGCGGTGAGGGTGAGTTGCGAAGCGGTTAGTTGTAGACTATAGGCGGCGTTGCCGTTCAAAAAGCGGGTGCCCACGTACGGGCTGTCGTTGCCCTGCTGGTCGGAACTCTGCTGCACGTTGAGGTTGGTGCTGAGGTTTTGGCGACGCTCGGTCGAGGTGGATAGCACGTACTGCGTACTGAGCGAAGCACTCTGGGTAATCTGTAGGTAATTAAGCGTGTCCAGGTTATCGAAGGGCGTCAGTTGATTCATCTGCTCCAGCACCGGGCGCACGTTGGTAAAGGTCTGGAAGTTGGAGTAGCTGCCCGACAGGTTGAGCCGCTCGCTGGCGGTGTAGCCGACGTTCAGGCTGCCCACGGTGCGGCGGGTGCCGGTGATCTGGTCGTCGCTCAGATTGTCCCGCTGAAGTCCCACGTTCAGGGCCAGGCTCACTTTGTCGGCAAACAGGCTCGTGGTGGTGTTGATCGTGATGTTTTCCAGATCGTTGTTAAAGTAATAAGCCCCTAGCGTACGATATCCCGGGTCCACCCGTTCGTAGCCCAGGCCCAGGGTATAGCTTTGCCCCTGGTAGGTGATTCCGCCCTGGTAGGCTTGCCGATACACCGTAGACAGCCGGTGCCGGAAGGTGGGGAAGTAGTTTCGGTCGCCGACCAGCGCCCGCCGGTCGCGGCTGAGTGCGCTGCTGGCAACTTCGGCTGATAGCAGTAAGCGAGGACCCAGCGACTTGGTACCGCTCAGGCTCACCACCGTATTTTCTTCGGGCAGCACACCGGCGTCTTCCGGCACAGAGGCGAGTGAGGTAGTATCGTCGGTCGCCCGAAAAAAGGTCAAGCTCATCTGGTCGCGCTCGTAGCGGTAGGTCACCTTCGCGCCACCGCCCATCCTACGGAAAGCCGGAATCCGGTTGCTTCCCGAGGTGGTATCCGCCGCCACGGCCTTTTGCAGTCGGCCGTACATCGCACTCCCGCTCCACCGGCCTTCGGGCGATAGGTCGGCTCCGACTCCCAGAAAGGTGTGCCCGTTCAGGGTGTAGGGCGAAAAACTCATCGCGGTGTAGCCCCCGTGCAGCGTTACCCACTTATAGGTTGGGTGAATGCTGTAGCGGTTAAAGGGCTGCTGAAACGAGGTCTGCTGGTTGGAGTAGGTAAAAGACACCGGGGCACTCCAGCCGTAGAGCGACAGGTTGAGGTCGCCCGACAGAAAATAGGTATAGGGATCGCGCCGCGCTTCGCTGCCGTGGGTAGCGTAGAAAATCTGGTTGGCCGAAAAGCCGCCGCTGACTTGCAGGGGCTTGGCCTGTCCGACCTGATCCAGGTTCTGGGCCGACAGACGGCCGGATAACGCAATGAACAGAACGAATAGCCCGAAGAATGCTCGGGCAACGGGCCGGTTGAGCCGGTTAGTGAGAACACGAACCGAAGCGGGATGAAGAAAGTATCCGTTCGTCTTCATTGCGTATACAGTTCAAGTTCGATGCGGCGGTTTTTCGCACGGGAAGCGGCACCCTCATTGGGCACCAGTGGCTCGGTATCTCCCCGGCCCACCGCCCGAATGCGCTCGGCAGCAATCCCTTGGGCAACCAGAAAGTCCCGAACGGTTTCTGCTCGTCTGATCGATACCACCCGATTGGCCGCGGCCGTTCCGATGTTGTCCGTGTGTCCTACCACCCGTACGTGCAGGTGCGGATTGTCCCGGAGCAGTTTCACCACGTCTTGCAAGTAGCGCTGGGTATCTTCATTCAGACCGGTTTCGTTGAAAGCGAAGCTAAACGCCTGCTTCCCTTTGGGCGTGATGGTCTTGCGCTCGCTATTTTCTGAGACCTCCGGTTGGTCATCCGGTTCACCCGACGGGGAGTTGGCCGACGGCTCCGAATCAACGGACGATGGCTGCTGATCAACCGTTGGTGCCGGGACCGAGAACACCCGTTCCTCCGGAGCCACGGTTACCGGAGGTGCCTCCTTCTTTTTTCGGAAGATGCTGCGGCGCAGCACAATCCCGTATTCGGTGGCCTGAAAGCCGGGTTCCAGCGACGAGCGTGCTCCCCAGTCGTAGGCAAAGCCCATCACAAAGTGCGGCTGCTCCAACTGCACCCCCAGCGAGGTAGATTCGCCGACCGTGTGCCGGGTGATCAGGCTCACGGTCCCGTCGCCCACCGGATTGAACGGGTTGTCGTCCTGAAAATGATAACTAACCCTCGCCCCGGCGTTCAGGTACTGCTGGCCCGCTTCGCGCCACCATAGCGCTTCGGGAGTGACGCTGATACTGTTTTTTTGGAAGGCCTGCCATCCGGCTTGGGCGCTGTAGCGGACCGTCGGGCGCGCCGGGTTGTCGAGCCAGTGTAGCAAAGGCCGGTTAAGTTGCTGGGTGGCTACGCCCAGGTAACGGTGAAGCCGTCCGGGTGCTCGCTCTTGGTACCACAACCCGCCTGCCGAAAAACCGTAGGTGCTTTGTCGCCGGTCGCCGAACGATTCGTTGATAGGGGTTTGGGGACTAAACCCCTGGTGGGCCACCCACTGACTACCGGTGGTGACCTCGCCGAGTCCCAGGCTACCCTGCCGGTAGGTTGCTTGTCCGCCCACACTCAGGTAGTGGGTACCGGTGAGCCGGTGATGATAGGCCAGGGTGCCGCCGATCTCCTGCGTTGCGAAGTGGGTCAGTTCCTCCGCCCGGTCGCTCAGAAAATGAATCCCAATGCCTAGTCGCTTCTGCCCGCCCCAACGAACGGGACTCATCAGCGATGCTGCTGTCCGCCGGATGGTTAGCTCCGGCATGCGCTGGCTGCGATGATTGGCGGCCAAGCTTAGGTCGGAAGTGGCTCCCGCGGCGGCCGGGTTGAGCAGCAAGGGCGCGAACTGGTACTGAGAGAACGACTGAGCGTGACCCACTATGGGAACCACCAGCAAGAGCAAAAGAAGACGAGCGTACGGAGCCATCAGCGGATAAGTTTAAAGGTGCCGGACTGCCGCCCCCGGAACAGTAGCGGACGTTGGTCGTGAAACTGCCCCCGTACCGACCAGGTGTAGACTCCGGGCGGTTGGGGATAGCCGTTGCTCGTTCCGTCCCAACCGCTGCCCAAAGCAACTTCCGGATTTTGCGTGCGGAACAACAGCTTTCCGTGGCGGTTAAAAATGCTCAGGGTGATGGCTTTTACCCCATAGCCGTACACCTGAAAGGTATCGTTGTTTCCGTCGTCGTTGGGAGTGAATAAGGTGGGGATGAACAAATCATTACGTACGATCACCACCACGCTGTCGGTATGCTGGCAACCCAACGAGTCTTGTCCGGCCACGTAGTAGCGGGTGGTTTGTTCGGGACTGACCTGCGGATTTTGCCGACGATAGTCCTCCACTCCCTGGCTGGGGTACCACAGGTAGGAAGCCCCACCCTCAGCGTGCAAGGTTACTGTTTCGCGGTAGCCCACCGAAACCGTATCTTCAATGATGTTGACGATAGGCAGCGGTTTCACTTCTACGGTGACCGTTGCGGTATCCACCGGGCACTCCTCGGTGAACACGATTAATTGGTAGGTGGTAGTCTGGCGTGGCGATGCGAGCGGGTTGGCCGCTGTGGGATCATCCAAACTTTCGGTCGGGGTCCACTGGTAACGGTAGGGAAGCAAACTTCCCTGGGCCGTTTTTTCGGTTCCTAATGTTGTAGTCGATCCGAAGCAGATATAACGATCAGGTTCCGGATCAACCACCGTCGCTGAGTCCGGGCGGACGGTGACCGTATCGTAGTTCTGGCAACCAAAGGCATCGGTGACCGTCAGCACGTAGGTTTGGTCGTTCGGCGGGTTGGCGATGGGGTTCGGTGCCGCCGGATCGTCCAGATACCGGGCGGGTGACCAGCGGAACTGTAAGTCAACGTTATTGACGGTTGGATCGCCAATCGGCACGCTTCCGCCCCGGCAGACCACCGTGTCAGGACCGGCATTCGCCGGGGGAAGCGGCCGGAGACGAACGATTATCGTATCGCGCTGTACACAGCCCCGGGCGTTGTAGGCTTCCGCCCACAGGGTGTCGGGTTGGATCAGACGGTAGCGAAGCGTGTCGGCATCGTCCGCCAGCAATCCCGCGCGGGCACTGTACCAGTTCAGAGCGTCGTATGATTTATCCGGCGCCAACTCCAGGGTTGATCCGTAGCAAACGGTCGTGTCGGCCACCAGATTGATTTCCGGCAAAGGAATCGGATGTAAGTAGGACCATCGTTGCTGCTGACAACCGTTGGGATTAGTGATTTCTACCAGGACGCTGTCTTCGGAAGTGACGACGGTGGAATAATGCTCCGTGTTGTTGGCCAGCACCGAATCAGGCTGAGCCAGCCAGCGGACCGCATCGAGTGCATCTCCGGCGAAAAGGGTGACCGAATCGCCCTGGCATACGTACACGTCTGCCGGAGGAAACTCATTGGGGAGGTTTAACACGTTGACTATCAGGGTGTCATACAGTGTGCATCCCGTCGGCTTAACGGTTTCTACTACCAGGGTGTCCGGGCTTTCGACCGTTATCTCCAGTGTAGACTGATTCGTAGCCAGACCGCTGACCGTAGAATACCAGTTGACGACATCCGAAGGCGCCCCGGCGGTTAGCGTCAGCGTTTCTCCCTGGCAAATCCACCGGTCGTCTCCCAGATCAGGTGGGTAACAGATATCGAAGGATTGCACCGGCGCGAAGGGCGAAGCAGTCCCAGAAGCGTCAATGGCCTGCACCGACCAGTAGTACCTCCCTTCCGCTAAGCGGCGGGTCATCGCCCGGTTCGTAGCATATCTTCCCGGCTGCATCACCTTCCGGGTGCCCGAAATCAGGAACGATTCGGGATGCACCACGTCGGCCGTGTCGGGTGCCGTCCCCACACGTAGCTGATAGGTAAGACTTCGGGAAGACGTTTCCGCATCGGTTGCCGGGTCCCAATATAGGAATACCGAATCGCCCTGGCTGACCGCCTGTAACGTTCCGGGCGCGGCGGGCGGAGTATTGGAAGTGAGGTTTTGATTGATGAAGAGCAACGATACGGGAGTGTTGGCAGATCGGTAGCCCGCCAGCAAGTAATCGGCCGCCTGGTCACGGTTCACGTCCGTCCACGTCACCGAACCGTCGAGCAAACTCGGCACGGCAGGGTTGTCTTTGATAAAATCAATGCCGTTCTGATTGCGGTAGTAGTAGCCGGAACGATCCGCTCCGGTAAAAAGCAAATCGGTGTCTCCGTCCTGATCGAGATCAATTAGGGTGGAAGCGGCAAAAGATACGATAGCGACGCTGTCTTGCCGCCGAAAGTTAGCCAACCCGGTGTTAGTATAGACCACCGCCGTATCCTGTCCGTCCGGGCCTTGTCCCGCCAGAAAGATATCATACCAGACGTCGTCGTCCAGGTGCGCTGCCGAGAGCGTAGCATTGGCCAGGTGGGGAAGATCTACGTCGACCGACGAAAAGCTTCGTCCGTACTGATTGAGCCAGAGTTGGGTGGTCGGTTGGTTGTTGGCATCGATGCCACTCAACAGCACGTCCGGGTAGGCGTCGTTGTTCATATCGGCAATCACCCAGTCGCCGCTGTGAAAGGCCGTAAGCTCAGGGGAAGAAAGCCGGAAACTGCCGTCGCGCTGCTGTCGATACAGGTAGGCTTCCGTCTGGGCAGCTTCGTTGATGCCGGTAAGCAGCAAGTCCGGGCGACCGTCGTTGTCCACATGGCGATGGCCGACTTTCCCAGCACTACTCCCGCCAGCGTGGTGGTATCCGGCACAAAATTGCCTCCTCCCTGATTGAGGTAGAGCCGGGAGATACGCTGGTTTTGCGTGTTCCACCCGCTGATAAGGATATCAATGAGGCCATCGAGGTTCACGTCGCCCACCGCCAGGCCGCCATCATCGGTGGGTGGCAATCCGGCTCCCAGGTTGACAAATGAGTTGTCTCGTTGGTTGCGATAGATGGCACACTGTTTCGTTCCGAACGCATCGGTGCCGTTCATCACCACATCGGGCCAGCCGTCATTGTCGAAGTCGGCCCATTGTACCGAGGATTTCCCCAGGGCCGGGAGGCCGGGGTTATTAACAAAGACAGATTCTTGCGAAAAGCCCGGCGTGGCCAAAGCGATCAGAAACAGAAACACGCTACGGTGGGCACCGTGGTATACTAGCGACATGACGTACTTGCTCAATAAAGCACAAGTTTAGCCAGGCTATCTGTAGAAAGAGAGGCAAGGTGTCGGCGTTAGGTACCTGCGTGTTTTTTAGCGTAAAGATGAGTCCTTTGTTTTGATTAGGCGTTCAAAACTATCCTTTATTAGCAAACGTTTAGTAGTTTTGAAGTTTCACGGAAAACGATGCCCCGCTATGGTACAGACTCTTGATATCTCGGTGACCCGCGCCGAAACCAGCAAAATTGATCAGGTAGATTTCGACAATATTGAGTTCGGTAAAGTCTACTCCGATCATATGTTCGTGACCGACTATACCGATGGGCAGTGGTCAGACTTGCGGGTAGAACCTTTTGCTCAGATGAGCTTCAGCCCCGCCCTGGCTGCTTTGCACTACGGGCAATCGATCTTTGAAGGCATTAAGGCCTACAAAAGCGCCGAGGGTGAAGCCATTCTGTTTCGTGCCGATAAAAATGCGGCCCGCTTCAACAAGTCCGCCGAGCGGATGTGCATGCCGACCATTCCCGAAGAAATTTTTATCAGCGGCATCGCCGAACTGCTCAAGCTGGATCGCGATTGGATTCCTGACCGGCCCGGCACCGCGCTTTACATTCGGCCTTTTATGTTTGCTTCCGATGAGTTTATCGGGGTGCGTCCTTCCGAAAAGTATACCTTTTGTGTCTTTACCGGTCCGGTCGGAGGGTACTACAGTAAGCCGGTGCGGGTGAAGATTGAAAAAGAATTTGTCCGCGCGGCCGAGGGCGGCACCGGTTTCGCCAAAACGGCCGGTAACTACGCCGCCTCGCTCTACCCCGCGCAGCTGGCTAAGCAACAAGGTTACGACCAACTGATCTGGACCGACAGCAAAACGCATCAGTACATTGAAGAGGCCGGTACGATGAATATCATGCTGGTCATTGATGGCAAACTGGTCACTCCCCCCACCGGCACCACCATTCTGGATGGCGTGACCCGCGATAGCATCCTGAGCTTGGCCCGCGACTGGGGCATGGAGGCGGAAGAACGCCGAATCAGTGTGAAGGAGATTATTCAGGCCATTGAAGGCGGTACGCTCAGCGAGGCATTCGGAGCGGGCACCGCCGCCACGGTCGCCCATATTGCGGCCATTGGTCACGAGGGCCAAGATTATGAACTGCCCCCGGTGGCCCAGCGTGAATTCTCTAACAAGGTGCTAAACGCACTGGACGATATCAAATACGGTAGAAGCGAAGGTCCGCAGGGGTGGGTGATGAGGTTTTAGCAACTACACTAACTAGTAGTTAGTAGTTTGTAATCTCATCTATCTAATCTCAAAATGAGTTTTTAACCATGAATTTAAAAGAGCTTTATCAAATAGCAAAGAATGAGCTGATGCCATTGTACGATGGCGAGCCGATTGACCTTCGTCTAGAGCAAGTCGAGCGTGATGAGAGCACTAGCTATTGGAATGTGGTTGTATCGTATTTAGTAGAAAAAAAGAATCTGCCAAAAGAGAACACAATCAATTTTATGGGGGCTTTGCCGTATGAACGTGTTTATAAATTACTAAAAGTTAATGATCAAAAAGAAGTAGAGGGCCTGTTTATGTTCAATAAAGCATCATGATTCTTATCGATGCCAACGCCCTTGTACTTTTGATCGTTGGAATGATAGATGAGAATTTGGTTGGAAAGCATAAGCGAACTTCTATATACTCAAGGCGAGATTACCAAGAGCTTCGTTTGGTTATAAAAGACTTCCGTAGATTGGTTGTTTTGCCAAACGTATGGACGGAAGTTGACAATCTTCTGAATCGTTTTTCTGGCAACCATAAATGGTCGTACATCACGCTAATAAAATCGATGCTAGAACAAACTACAGAAAGATACGTCGCTTCGGTAACAGGTGGTGTAAGCGATTATTTCATGAGTGATGGATTGACAGACGCACTGCTAATTGAGTTAGGAAAAGAGGAACAGTACGATTTTCTCATAACCGGTGACTCAGCCCTTTCGGATATCGCGCGCGCAAACGGGATAGAAGTTTACGACACCGTCCAAAGAAGAAATGAAGACTTACGAAAATAAAAACCTTTAGTACAGACGCGATTCATCGCGTCTCAACTCGATAAAAAAAATGACCCAAGACCAACTGAAAGACGTCAAAACCCGCATAGCCGCCCTACGGGGCTATCTTTGACTACGATACCAAGAAAGAACACGTCGCCGACGAAGAACGCATTTCGCTGCAACCCGACTTCTGGAACGACCCGGCCGAAGCGGAAAAAGTGATCAAAAGCATTCAGACCAAGAAGGTCTGGACCGATAGCTTTGAGCGCGCATTAACCGCCTACGAAGACCTCGAAACACTCTACGAATTCTACGAAGCCGACGAAGTAAGCGAAGCTGATATTCAGAAAGAATACCAGAAGACGCTGAAGATCGTAGAGGAACTGGAGTTTAAAAAGATGCTCAGCGGCGAAGAAGATCAGCTCAGCGCCGCCGTAGAGATCAACCCCGGCGCCGGAGGAACCGAAAGTCAGGACTGGGCCGAGATGCTCATGCGCATGTACATCATGTGGGGCGAAAAAAACGGTTATCAGATCACGCAAGTCGACTACCAGCCCGGCGAAACGGCCGGTATTAAGTCAGTGACGCTGGAGTTTGCCGGTGATTTCGCCTACGGAAATCTGAAATCGGAAAACGGGGTGCATCGCTTGGTGCGCATTTCGCCCTTCAACGCCAACGGCAAGCGCCAAACCTCTTTCGCCTCGGTATACGCCTACCCCCTCATCGACGATACCATCGAGATTGAGGTGAATCCCGCCGATATCACCTGGGAAACCTTCCGGTCGGGAGGGGCGGGTGGACAGAACGTGAACAAGGTAGAAACTGCCGTCCGGTTGCGCCACGCTCCCTCGGGCATCATAGTGGAGTGCCAGCAAGAGCGTTCTCAACTGCAAAACAAAGACAAAGCCATGAAGCTTCTTAAGTCACGCTTGTATCAGCGAGAAGTGGAAAAACGCAACGCGGAGCGAGATGAAATCGAGAGTAATAAAGATAATATTGACTTCGGCTCCCAAATTCGCAACTACGTGCTGCATCCTTACAAATTGGTGAAAGACGTGCGTACCGGCACCGAAACCTCCGACGTGCAAGCGGTGCTCGACGGCGACCTGGACGCGTTCATGAAAGCGTATCTGATGAGTCAGTAACGAACCGAAGGTGCGAACGATTCCCCTGGCTATCCGAATGTTAAGTTTGCGTAACATTGGCAAGAAAGGTGGCCTAGTAAGTCATCCAAACCCTAACAATCGCTACCTTGTGATGAAAATTAAACGAACAGCAATGCGCATTTTTCTTTCTTTGATCTGGCTACTCTGCGGGGCAATCACTACCGCTGCCCAGGTGCCAATGCAACCGGATAATCCTCCCAAAAACGTTATCCTACTCATCGGCGACGGTATGGGACTGGCCCAAGTGTCTACCGCGTTCTACTATCAGAACAAACCTTCCAACTTTGAGCGATTTCCGGTCACCGGTTTAATCAAGACTTCTTCGTCCAGCGACAAGATCACCGATTCGGCCGCCGGAGCCACTGCCTTCTCGGCCGGAGTGTCTACCTATAACGGCGCCATCGGGGTGGACCCCAACGAAAGACCGGTGCCCACGTTGATAGAAATACTTTCCGAAGAGGGTTTAAGTACTGGTTTGGTAGCCACCTCATCCATCACGCACGCTACTCCCGCCTCTTTCTACGCCCACGTGGCGTCGCGCAACTCGCAAGATGATATTGCCCAACAGCTGCTAACCTCAGAAATAGACTTTTTTGCCGGGGGAGGCACTGACTTTTTCGTGAATCGTGAAGACAAGGTCAACTACTATGACAGTGCCGCCGCCTACGGATTCACAATAGACACCACTAAACTTTCTGCTGCGGGCGACCAGCCGCTCGATCAACGCTACGGCTACCTGCTGGCTCCCGACGGCATGCCCCAGATGTTAGATAACCGCGGTAGTTTCTTGCCCGACGCTACCCACCAGGCGATCAACTATTTGTCTCAGAACGATGACGGATTCTTTCTGATGGTAGAGGGTTCGCAAATCGATTGGGGGGGGCACGCCAACGATGCGCAGTACATCGTCACCGAAGTGCTGGACTTTGACCAAACCCTGGGAGTGGCGCTAGATTTTGCTGAAAAGGATGGTAACACCCTGGTGGTGGTCACCGCCGATCATGAAACCGGGGGGTTTGCTTTGTCAGCTTCCGGCCAGAAGTCCGGGTCGGGATCAGACTATGATGAGCTAAATGGCACTTTCTCTACCGGCGGGCACACCGCTACGCTAATCCCCGTGTTTGCCTATGGTCCGGGGGCCGAAGCCTTCGGTGGTATCTACAGAAACACCGAGATTTTCCATAAGATAATGAAGGTAATGCACCCCAAAAGTTCCTCGTCGGCAGAGAGAGAGTGAGGTTATTTTGCTCGGTTGAGCAGAGACTTGCGGCGCGATGCGTCGATGTTGGGCAAGTAGATCCATAGCTCGGTGCCGTGGTCAACCCTACTTTTGATGCGTACTTCCCCGCCCAGTTTTTCAACGTTAGACTTCACAATGAACAGGCCCAAGCCGCTCCCCTTTGAGGTCTGGTTTCCTCGGTAGAACATATCAAACGCCCGGCTCTGCACCTGCCGGGTCATTCCCTGTCCGTTATCTTTGATCTTGATCTTAATGCCATTCTTATGCTTTCTCGCTGAGATTTTGGTCACCGAATCTGAGGCGTGATGCTTGCGATACTTGATGCTATTCTCAATGATATTGTGCAGCACCGAGCGAAACGATTCTTCCTCCGTATTGAGCGTCAGCTCAGCGTTGGCTGATAACAACAAAATGACGTCTTGGTAGCCCAGATAACCCACGAAGGTAGCCATTACGCCTTCTATCATTCGGCGGACGTTGAACTGCTGATGGCGAAAAACGCCATCGGCAAACAGACGGGTTTCTAGCAATCCGCTCAGGGCGTTTTCTAACTTGCCGGTGCTTTCCTGGATTAAATCCAAGTAGTATTTCAAGGTTTCAAGGGTTTCTTCCTCGTGCTCCAGCAACTGGAACAGTCCGGTCACCGAAGCCAGGGGGCCTTTGAGATCGTGCGATACGCGATAGATCAGGGTCTCTAGCTCCTGGTTTTTTTGCTTCAGGGCATCAGTAGCCATCAGCATTTGCCCAATATCACGCCCAATGAGTAAAAAACCCTTTGCGCCTTGAATACCTTCAACGCATGACAATGAGACGGAAACCGGCAGGCTTTTTTTGCCGCGGACCTTTAGCCGCGTTTCGCAGTTTGAGATATTTCTTTTTTCGGTGATGTCATCCAGAAGTTGGCTCAGAAATTTCCTCTGCCGCTTCAGGAACAATGAGCTGATATGAACCCCGATGAGGTCTTCTTCATTTTGGTTAAGCAGCTGACAGGTTTTTTGATTGACCGAAAGCACGCTGAAAGCCGGATCGAAAAAAATCAGCATATCATCAATGCACTCCAACAAATCCGTAGTGTGGTGATCGGTGATCGTACTGGTTGTTAATCTTGCTTCTGTCAAGGGGAAAGTAGATTTGCTCGAACCAACTACAAAATTAACCTTTATGATTGAAGTTAGTGGACGAGTTGATCCGGGAAAGTACACACGTAGCATATCAACACTAGAATCAATTTCGCCGATCATATTTGGTAGCAAACCACATTGTTGAGATCATAAGCCGATGGAGCAATGCGCGAAAACGGGGCGTGTTTGTCTTCATCGGAAACTGCGATTGCGTATCCTGCCGGGACGGATCGCTGCGAAAGGAATGAATTTGTCACATTGACAGCTTCTATCCAAAAGGAAGGCAAGCGGATAGCACGAAATGCTAGCAAATATTAAAAAAGCCCATGCTGCGCGGACTAGGAAGGGGTTTTTTGATCTAAAACCGATGCTCAGCGACCTCTATGCATCGCGGGCCCGCGGCTGGTGCACTGGGTAATTCTAAACCAAATAAAGCCAATAGGCCCGAGTTTGTTCATTCTGCGAAAGTGATAGTACATACCGATGAAGCAATTGACCAAGGCCGATATTTTTAATTGCGGTCGAAACTCTATTTTTGATAAGGAACACCAAAGAAACATCTCCTCGATGAAGCTAAAGTCAGTATGCCTTATTATATGTCTCGGAATCATTATCTCAAGCAGTTGTGAGTTTGAGGAGATTGATTATCGTGAGCCGATTCCGACCGTGCTTCCTCCTACTGAAATCACGTCGAGCGGTTTTTTGGCTTCTTGGATGCCGATTGAGGGGGGAGAAAAATATACGATTTTAGTATCAGATAGCCGGACCTTCGACGAAAATAAGTTTCTGCCAGGGTTTCCAACCACCACTACCAAAACAAGCTATCAAGTAGCCGGACTAGAGGCCAGTACCGAATACTTTTATCAGGTGAAAATCAATTCTACCGAGGCCGAATACTCGGCACTCATGTCAGTAACTACGCTTCCGCTCCAGTTTCCTCAGATTCATTACCCCAAGCAAGTCACCCCCCTAAGTTTCGTGGCCCAGTGGCTATCGGTCGAGGGGGCCGAAGGATACCAGTTGTACGTGTCAGAAGACGCTAATTTTACTTCGTATATCGACGGATTTGACGGCAAATTAATTAATGACACCACTGCCCTGGTCAGCGGACTGACGGTGGATAAGAACTACTTTTATCGCGTCAGAACCGTACGAGGTGCTTCAGTATCAGTGGTGTCAGAGTTGATGGAGGTGAGCACCAGCATGTTATCTCAACCAATGCTTGCGGAACCTTCCGACACTAGCTTTACCAGCGTCACGGTTAATTGGATAGCGGTAGAGGGAGCCACCTCCTACCGGGTATTCGTAGCGACAGACCCGTTGGTCATCACCAATGTGTTACCGGATTACAATGGTAGAGTAGTGGTGGGAGCCGCCTCCCTGATCATCACGGGCATCAGTGCCAACACGACCTACTACTACCGCGTTCAGGCGCTCAATGAGCAGTCAGCTTCAGAAGTATCCGACGTGGGAACGATCAAGACGACTAATCTGCTGGTACCTACGGCCTACCCGGCCACCAATGTGAGCATCGATGGTTTCCAAGCGCGCTGGGACTCGGTAGCCAACGCGGCTAGCTACGTGCTAGATGTCTCTCGCAACGAAAACTTCACCAGTTACGTGACCGGATATCAAGCCAAAGAAGTGGTGGATACCGCTGAGGTGATTGGTGGGTTGCTCAGAAATACTAATTATTACTACCGGGTGCGCTCCAAGGGTTTTGGAGCGGTGTCGGCAAACTCTAATGTTATTCAGGTAACCACCCCCTCGTTCGCCAGCCCCCGGGCCCTGGAAGCGATTGAACTTCAGCCAACCAGCTTCCGAGCATTATGGCGGCCGGTGACCGGGGCCGATAGTTACCGTCTGGAAGTGGCTACCGACGCCAACTTCGCCAACAATCTTCCGGCGTATGACAATGTTTCAGTTAACGATACCACGCAACAAGTAACCGGTTTGGTGGTGAATCGCCGCTACTTTTACCGGGTTAGGGCCCTTAAGGGGGGAATCTTTTCGGGCTACTCTAATATTATAGATCTGACAACTACCAATTTGTCGGTTCCCCAAAACATGAGTGTCACCAACCAGCAGCTTGAGCAGTTTACAATCAACTGGAGTCCGGTAACGGGGGCTACGCGCTATCGGGTAGACGTAGGATTTGATCCGTTTTTGGAAGTTAAAATCGGGATCGACTATGACAACCGCATTGTGAATGGATCACCTAATCCTTCCTTGGACGTGACGGGGCTGGAGCCCAATAGAACCTACTACTTTAAGGTTCGCGCCGAAAATGCGCTTTCCACGGGCGGAAGCGCCACCGGATCAGGCAAGACCGCCCCCATTGACCCCCCGGTCGCCTCCCCTCCTACTGATATGCAGATAACGAGCTTTCAGGCTAACTGGCAGCCTGCGGCGAACGCAGAAAGTTACCTGATTGATGTGGCGCTAGACGCAGGATTTAGCGACTTGGTAGCCGGATACAACGGGCGGGAGGTCCAGAATACCGAGACATCACTGATGGTGACCGAACTTGAACCCGGGCGAACGTATTATTATCGCGTGCGCTCAAGGATATATGGTGTTACTTCTGACTATTCTTCCCCGGCTGTCTCAGCCACCACCACCGCACTACCGGCCCCGGCAGTTCAGCCCGCTTCTAACCAAGAAGTGTATCGCTTCACGGCAAACTGGCAGGAGGTGGCCGGAGCTGACAAATACAAACTGTACGTAGCTACTGATCCCACGTTTGATCCTATGAGTGTGCTGAGCACCTACAATGGTAAAGAAGTGCTGGGGAGTTCGCACGTCATCACCGGATTAGACCCCTATACCACGTATTACTACCGACTGCAGAGTAAGCAGTCAACCGCCGTATCGGGATTCTCAAATCCAGTGGCTACGGTGAACGCAGTAATCGGTAGCGGCTGCACTATTGCTGAGCGAGATTTTGGTGGTTTAGGAAAAGAAACGTACACCTATACTGGTAGCTCACTTACCATAGATTTATTTGACAATAACGTTCCCAGACTAAAAATACGCACGAGCGAAGTTACTTACAGCGGTAGCCTTGTTACAACAGTGACAATCACTGATCACGTCGACCCTTTATTGAACGAAACCTGGACGTATGCTTACGAAACCTACAACGGCAGTGAGAACCGAATCAGAGAAATTTTGATCAAGGATGCATCAGCCGTTGAAATCAAAAAGATTCACTTCAGCTATGCTTCTTCCTCCAACAGAATAAGTACGGTCCGCTACCGTAATCTTCCGGCGAACGACATTGAGAAGAAAAGCACCTACGTGTATTCGTCTACCCAAATTCAGGTAAGCGATAGCAGTTTGGCTACTGCCAACGTGAGCAGGGTCGTTGAACGACTGACCTTAGAAAACAGCTTCTCCACGAACACGCTGTTGCCTTCCGACGTAGCGCTGTTGCTGTTCAACCCCGTTGAGCCGGGCGAAGCTTTGCTGCCGTTCATTCCAAGCCAACGACCTACCTACTACGAATACGACCTCCAAGGATCACCTAAGGTCTACTCGTACCCTTACGCCAACGTATCAAAAGGCATTCCCAAGCAGATTCTGGCCAACGGCGGGGTTCCTAAAATAGAATATTCATTTGTTACGGATGGAAGCTGCAATTTCTAGCCATGATCAGCATCAGCTATCCACGTTCATTATAAATATGATTAAGCGAATTTGTAGGATTTTAATGGCTTCCGTAGGGTTGATCTCACCGGTTCTCGCGCAACAAGACAGCTTAACGACCACCATGCCCTATAAGCTCTCCATTCACGAAGACATTCTTAACCTTAAAGTTCAGAGCGCCGAGGTCCACCAGATCTACGCTGCCTCCCGGAATCAGGAGGAACTTTCCAAAGCGAATGTTTCAACGTACATCATTACTGCCAACGAAATCAAGCAGTCCGGCGCACTTACCCTGGGTGAAGCGCTGAGATTGGCTCCGAGCCTGTTGGTAAAACAAGCAACCAATGGCTATTATCACGTATCGGTGCGCGGTTCGGGGGGAGGGGCATTGCACCGAACCGGCAGCCGTTTCGAAAACACTTCACTGTTGCTCACCATCAATGGTATCCCCTTCAACAACGCCTATCAGGGGGGCATCTTCTGGGAAACCGTTCCGGTGGAACTCAACGATATTCTTCAGATAGAAATTGTAGCGGCCCCAAGCACAGCCTTCTTCGGCCCGAATGCGGGTAGCGGAGTGATCAATCTAGTTACCGAAGAGGTAGAAGAAAACGTGCTGCGACCAAAGGTGAGCCTTCAGGGTGGGCTCAATGGAAATTATGCGCACCGGGGCAGCGTAAGTTTTGGTGTCTCTAACCGTTTGAAGTTTCGCGTCTCTGGTCATTACAATCGGCTGGCGCGTTGGCAACCGCAATTTTATCTCCGTAGTGAGCAACGCTACATCACCGTGGATTCACTGCTCTACTACCAGGCAAATGCCCAAGAAAGCAACGTATCGGCCGAAAAAGCGCTACACAACAACGGAGTTAACGCCGCGGTCATCTTTCGGCCCAACGAAAAGGTTAACCTGGAGGCCCTGGTCAGCACCAAGGAGTCGTATCTACAAAGCGTACTGCAACCACTGGGAGTGATTGCGCTCACCAACCGTGATACGGAAACCAGCAGTAGCGTATCAGTGCGTGCCCAAACCGGAAGAGTGAGCACGGCCTTGGCTTATTCCACGGCGAAGCAAAACTTAGCGGTTGGGTACGAAGGCTTTGACATGCGTAACAACAACGTATTCGCCTCCACCGAGTACGGTTACCGAGGCGAACACTACGGACTGAAACTAGGGGGCGACGTGCACTTCAATGCGTTTCACAATATATCGCAATTGCCCCTGACCGAAGTCATTTACCAAGATCGAGTGCTGCTTGGCACCACGTCTCTGCTGACCAACGGGGCATTTCTTGATCAGCAATTTAATCTGCTGGATGGCAAATGGAACGTGTTTGGCACCGTTCGCGCCGACCGGTTTAGCGCTACGAACCGGTTCTACGGATCCTACCGGGCGGGATCTACCTACCAGGTAGGTAAAATTCACTCGGTAAGAGCCAGCGCCTCTTCTGGGGTGGGCAACACCTTTGCTACCAATTATTATTGGTACAATGATACCACGAATGCCTATCAAACCAATTCAGATTTGAATCCGCTCAGAACCCGTAGCTATGAAGTTGGATATCGGGTAGTGCCCCGTAGCGAAATTACGCTAGGAGTTACCTATCACCGAAGTCGCACTAGTAACTTCGTCGACGCGGTTACCCCCCCCCAAGGCCCCAGGACCAATAACAACGAAATTATTGTGCTCAACGGTGTTACTCTAGACGCTAAATGGAGCGTAGGAAAGCTTGAGACCAGTGCTTTCCTGACCACCCAGCATTCCGCAGTTGGATCGTTAAGTTCTGAAGCTGCGGCTCGAACAGTACCCAACTACTTTGGCGGATTCACCGGGAACTATCGCACCTTTCTCAATAAGCTAAGGGTTGGAGCCAGTGTGTACTACTACGGCAGTAGCCTTGCTTCAGGGGTAAAGCACGATTTTAATATTGGCGCAAAATTAATTGCCAATTGCAAAGTCGCCTACAACTTCTGGGATGAGCACGTGGTATTTATCAATGCCAGAAACATGTTTAATAGCCAAAAAGTAGAGTTTCCCTACGCAGATCAAACGAACAACTTGTACATGCTAGGGGTAGACCTCGCTTTCTAATCAGTGATCGAAAAAACTTTACATAGCGCCCTCTTCAAACTCAGAACTCGATTCGGTGATTGTCGGAAACCCCTGGTCATGTGGCTGACAGTGGTGGCCTTACAATCTCCCTTGTTCGTATCTGGACAAGCACAAGAGCCATCTGGTTTATCTCAAGACACGGTGTATCAGAACAAAGTGCTGAGCTTGGTGGAAGAGTCAGAGGCCTATCTTGAGGTCAAAGATTATCGGCGAGCAACCCTGCGGGCTCAGCGAGCACTGGAAATCTCTCAAAAAAATAATTACGTCTTTGGCGAGGCCGAAAGTGTCAACAAATTAGCCAGTATCAATCGGGAACAGAAAAATTACCTAGAGAGTGTGCGCTACAACTTGTGGGCGATCAGAACGTACGAACGCAACGGAGACCAGCCAAACCGCGTGCGAAAATACCAAGAAATTGGTTACCTATACTACGAGTTAAAGGCGTACACCAAAGCAGTTGACTACTTCCTTACCTACCAAAAAGCACGAGAAAAACTCATTGGAAGGGCTGATTTGCCTACGGAAGTGATTGAGTTGATTAGCCGTTGTTACGTTCAACTTCATGAGTATAACGAAGCGCAACGATACTACGTTATGCTGTTGCAGCGCCACCAGGCGGCCAATGACACGGACGAACTAATCAAAACGTATCAGTCGCTTGCGTTTATTGCCAAGGAGAGGCTTGACTACCAAACTGCCATTGGTTATGAAGAAGCCTTGCTCAGAATCTATCAGCAGCAAGAAGCGGTTGTCGAAGTAGCCCATGCTTATAACAATCTCGGATTTCTCTACAAACGACTCGATAACCTAAAAGCATCGCTTGAGTACTTTAACAAAGCCGTTGAGCTAAGCCAGAATCAGTTACTCAACTTAAACGAAAATTCGCAAGTTGCCCTATTTACTAACCTGGGTATTGCTTACACGAATCTTTCATTATTTACGCGGGCAAAAGAGTATTATTTGCGGGCTCTTAGAATCCGTGAGCGGCAAAAAGATCAAATCGGCGAAGCTAACGTGCATAACCATCTGGCATCAAACTACTTTGTGGGAGGCAAAAACGCTCAGGCACTAACGTCGGTGATCACCGCCATCGAGATTGGAGTTACGCACGATGCCAACGAGGTGCTGGCGACTAGCTACCAAATCTTGTCAATGATTCACGAAGCCGACAATAACCTCAACAAGGCGCAACTTTATGCCGAGAAGCATAACGAGATCAGAGACCGGCTGGAAAATGAGGAGGTAGCAAAATTTGAACGGATGCTGGACCAGCAGTTAGCCATTGAAAAACGGGAAGATGAAATCAAATCGGAACTACTAGAGCAAGAGCGCAAAGCGCTGGAAGTGGAGCGCAAAGAAAACGAATTAGAGCTGCTGAGGCGTGATCAGGACCTGCAGGCCATTGCCTTGCAGAATCAGCAGCTAGAAAAAGACAAAGCAACCCAAGCCCTCACCCTGGCGCGGCAGCAGCTTCAGGCTGAGAAAAGAAACCAGAAGCTTCGGGACCTGGAACGGCAAAAACAGGTGCAAGACCTGCAATTGCGACAACAGAGTCTGGAAAAACAGCAGCAGGAACGGGCCATTGCCCTACTAGAGGCCGACAAAAAACTCAAGGACCAGAAGCTTCGGGAAGAGGCAACCCTGCGAAAATATGGCTACGGTATCCTGGGCTTATTCTTGTTGATTCTGGTCACCATCGCCTACAGCTTTGCTCAGAAACAAAAGGATAATAGAAAGCTCCACAAGCAACAAGAAGAAATTCAGGAGAAGAACGAGCAGCTGCTGATGGGAGAAAAAGAGTTGCGGGCCAATATGAACCAACTGCAACTCACCCAAGAAGTGCTGGCCGAACAGAAGCAGCAGTTGGAAATGGAGCACCGAAAAACGCAAGAAAGTATTCACTACGCCCAGCGGATTCAGTTTTCTATTCTTCCTACGGATGAGCAGCGGTCCACCATTGTCCCGGAAAGTTTCGTCATCTATCGCCCCAAAGATATTGTTTCGGGAGATTTCTACTGGATATCACAGAGCGAAGGAAAGAAAATTACGTCGGTGGTGGATTGTACCGGTCACGGCGTGCCGGGCTCTCTGGTTTCATTAATTGGCAACAACCTACTCAACGAAGCAATTAATGAGCACCAACTCACCAATCCCGCCGAAATTTTGAATTATCTGGACGTGAAGGTACGCGCTAAACTCAAGCAAGACGAAGGCACCAACCGGGATGGAATGGATCTTGGACTCTGTGTTTTGGAAGAAACCAACCAAGAATTTCGCCTGACCTACGGGGGAGCTAAAAACACCTTGTTTGTGGTCACCCAAGGAGAACTCGTGATGCTCAAGGGAGATCGTAAGTCAATCGGGGGTATGAAAAAGGATTTCTCGTTTACCCAGCAAGAAATCAGTTTGCTCAAGGGCGACGTGGTTTACATGACCACCGACGGATTTATTGATCAGGCAAATCATAAACGGGAACGCTTTGGCTCGCGCCGACTCCGGGAGTTGATTACCGAAGTACATAATTTGCCGATGAACGAACAGAACAAACAGTTTGAGTTGGCCCTAGACCAGCACCAGGGAAATACTGAACAGCGAGACGACATTAATCTAATTGGAATAAGAATATAGCCACACAAGCAAAACACAAATCACACGATTATGGAAAGAGTTAAAATGGCAAATCATTTTTTTACTCAGGATAACCAGGTCCTCATTTCTTATAAAGGACCGGTAACTCCGGTCATCATGGCCGAAATAAGCCGCGACATTCAGGATAAACTGGCTGAAAACCCCCGGGCCAGCCGAAAAGTGTTTTCGGTCTTTTTGGAGCTGGCTCAGAACATCTTGTATTACTCCTCGGAGAAAATTCAGTATGCCGGTCGCATCGACAGTGTCGGAATGCTTCAGATTCTCGAGTCTGATAAGTTCTACGTGTTTTCTTGCGGCAATACGATCAACCGGGAGCACGTGGATCAACTCATTGAGAGTTGCCACACCATCAATTCGCTCGATAAAGAAGAGCTCAGAAAGCTGAAGCGGCACCAACGACGCCAACCCTCTACCGAGATAAGCAAAGGGGCGGGCATTGGGTTGGTGCAAGTCGCTATCCTTTCCGGAAATCCACTGAAGATTCAGACGCAAGATTTAGACAACAATCACTCAATATTTACTTTATCAGTAGACATCAACAAATAGCAAATACTATGGAAACAACGAAGCTCGATAATCTGGAAATTAAAGGCGAAAAAGGAACCTACTTTGTCCCCCACGTTAAGTTTGACGCTGAAACTGGTCTGTGCACTTTGGAAGGAGAGTCTTACCTGGAAGACACCTGGGATTTTTACAAGCGCTTGGTAGATTGGTTGCGCGCCTATGCCGAAACCGGCCGGTCCATTAAGTTCAACTTTAAGCTTACCTACTTCAACACGAGCTCCTCGAAGGGAATTTTGGAAGTGCTCGAGTTTCTCAAGGAGTACGAAGATATGGGAGGAATGCTGGACCTGATGTGGTACTATCCCAAAGACGATGAAGATATTCTTGAAGAAGCAGAAGACTTTATCGAAGACACGCAGTTGAAAATGGAGTTGATTCCCTACTAGGCAGAACGATCGGCCAAAATAGCATCCACCCGCGAGCACAGGATTTACCTGTGCTTTTTTTGTTCGACAAGCAAACATTCTGACGCGTAAACTTTTATAAACAAGTATCTAACATGAACATAAACTTTTTGAACTATGTGCACTCCGAAAAGCAAAAATCAACGCAATTGTCCGGCATATTCATTGCTCATTGGCATGCTAATGGGCCTTTCGACAACCACCTGGGCGCAAACTCAACAGGAAGAAGTTGAAGCCGCTACCAATCCGGCGGGCCAAGTGGCTGATGAAATTCCTGAAGACGCCCAGAGCATCACCGAAGGACAAACGCTCTTTAGTCAACACTGCAACGTCTGCCACGGAGTGGGTCAGCAGATCATTGGCCCCGCACTGGCGAGCGTCCACAACCGTCGTCCCATCGACTGGCTGGTTCGATTTATCCAGAACTCTCAGCACGTAATTATCGACGAGGAAGATGAATACGCGCAGCATCTGTATGAACAGTATAACCAGCAGGTGATGCCCAACTTTGAGTTTTTGTCGCGGGGCGAAATCTTGAACATTCTGGCTTATATCAAAGTAGAGTCATCGTCTAATACGGCAGGAGTAAGCAGTGTGTCCGAGACAAAGTCGAACATCACCGAAGATGCTCCTTCCGACGAGGCTGTCGCCAATCCTGTGCCCGGTCCCGACGGCGGTGGCACCAGCATCACCACCATCGTGTTGGTGGGTGCGGTCTTGCTGCTGCTGCTGGTGGTGATTGTGTTGGCCACGCGCGGACGAACCAAAACCAACGTGTAGGTGGTCAGCAATTCACTGATACCTGCTTAATGCTAAGACTTTATTTGATGGCAATGTCAGATACCTGTTCTGCTAGCCAATTTCGACAGTCTTCGAAGCAAGCGGCGTTTACCTGGTGGCCCATCGGATATTCCCGGTAGGTCACGTTGAGTTGAAGCGACTGTAGGTACTGATACGTGGTGCGCCCGAGAAAAACCGGCAGCACCCGATCATTGACACCGTGCGTAGCAAAGATTGGAAGCGCCTTTAGCGCTTCGTCGGCCACGGAGGGTAGGTCGGGAGTCTTGATGACGTACCCGCTCATGGCCAGCACTCCGCTCACCAGGGTGGGATGGGTGAGGGCGGTGAGGTAACTCATAATCGCTCCCTGACTGAACCCCGCCAGATAAATTCGGGAGGGACGATAAACCTTTTGGACTTCCTGTAGAAAAGCTATTAGCGTTTGCCGCACTTCGGCCAGTTGCGACGCATTGGGCCGGGGCAACGGTTGATCAAACAGGATATCGAACCAGGCAAATCCGCCGTAGGCGTACGAGCGGGGCGCCCGCACACTCAGAATACGGTACCGAGCGTCCAGGTGCGGAGCGAACGAAAACAAGTCGTTTTCATTGCTTCCCAGGCCGTGCAGTAAAATTAGTAACGGTGCCGGACCGTCCAGTTGGGCGGTTGGTGCCCGTTCCACTAATTTGAGAGAAAGTGTCATAAGTTCAACCAGCTATTTTCTGTATTTGGCAAATAAGATGCGTAAATTTATCGCTCGTCGGTTTGTCTCAAAAGCAATCCGCCCTGCTTTTGTTTAACCTAACCAACCAAAGCCAATGCAACCGCTACAACTCGGTATTCTAGGAATATCCAACTTTTTCCGCAAACGCATTGCCATTCCTATCCCCACCTCACCCTTGATTGATGTGGTGGCCCTGGCCTCCCGATCTGATGAGAAGGCGCAGCAAGCCGCCCAGGAATACGGGGTCGCGCGGGCCTACGGATCGTACGATGACTTGCTCAAAGATTCACAGGTGGAAGCCGTATACATTTCGTTGCCCAACCACCGGCACGCCGAATGGATCAAGCGCGCTGCGGATGCAGGTAAGCACGTGATCTGTGAGAAGCCGCTAACGCTTAACGCCCAGGAAGCGCAAGACTGTTTGGATTACGCTACTGACAAAGGGATCACGGTAATGGAGGCCTTCATGTACCGCCTGCATCCGCAGTGGCTTCACGTACGCAACATCATCCGCCAACAAGAGATCGGAAGTATCCACCTGATAGAGACTTTCTTTGGCTATAACAATACCGATCCGTCCAATATTCGTAACCAACCCGATACCGGGGGCGGGGCACTGCTCGATGTGGGGTGCTACGCCGTGTCGGCCAGTCGGTTTCTCACCGCCCGCGAGCCTCAGCGCGTGATTAGTCTGGCCCAGATAGACGCCAACTTTGGCACCGACGTGCTCTTCACCGGCGTGCTCGACTTCGGCGGGGCGCGCGCCACTTTCACCGTGGCCACGCAAACGTTTCCCTACCAGCGGGTGGTGGTGCACGGCTCCAGTGGGGTGATCTCGCTCACCATTCCCTTCAACGCCCATGCTGACACCGACGCGGAAGTGATCGTGACTACCCGGGTAGGAACGCGCGAAGTGTATCTTCCGGCCGAAGATCAGTACATCTTAGAATTTGAAGCTTTTGCCCAAGCGGTGAGAAACCAAACGGTTCCGCCCATTTCGCCCGCCGACACCGTCAACAACATGCGGGTGCTGGATGCTCTCAAGAAGTCGCACCTAACGGGGCAGTGGGAATCAGTTTAGCAGATGTCGGTAAGCGATCGCTGACCCAGATCTTATGCCCTCATAGGCCTGTACCAATGCATCAGAATTTTCTTTGATTTATCGACGCTCAGCAGCGGGTTCAAGCATCTGCAACAGAAGTTGGTCCAGCTCCGGATTGATCCGTGCTTGCTGGGGGTCGGCCACGCTGATAAAGTACACTTCGGCCGAAGTATGGCCCGGCCCTCCGAAGCGGTGCTGCCGTCGAGGTAGGGGATGCTGGGGATACAGTAAGATGCCCCGCTCGGCCTCAAACAACTGGTTGTAGACGTAGATCTGATGCAAGTCTTCAGCCGAGGGGCGCGGCCGCAACAGCACCTTCCATTTGGTGTCCACCACCACGTTCTTTCGGTTGTCCCTGAACTTGACTAAAATATCCGGACGGGCCTGGGTGGTTCCCCACAGTGACTGGGCAGTTTGTCGATGAACGCTAAACCCGTGAGCGACTGACAACCGATGAAGCCGTCGGTACACAAATTCTTCGAAGAGCCGGTTCATGTCCAGCATAAAGGCGAACCCCTGGTGCGTATTGCCCTGATAAACGTGCGAAAAACTGGCTGCCAAAATTTGCTGGGCGGCGGTCACGGCCGTACGGTAGCGCGCGGTATGACGATCAAAGGTTGTTCGGGCAGCCAGTAACTGTTCAATCGACGCATCGGAGACCGGCGCTAACGAAAGCAGCAGGCGGTGCGTTCGCTGCTTTATGGACGGGTTAGACGAAGCATTGGCTACCACCAATAAGGCTTTCTTGAGCAGTTGGTGCAAGGGATGATCCATGCTATGGACCGCGTGCTCCACGAAGAACCGCTCCTGATGCACCGCATTATGCCGAACCTGCTCCGCAAACCGGAGGCGTCCCTTCACGGCCCGGCAATTTTCCGTCACCATTCGGTACTGCTTAGCCAATCCCTGCCGAAGCAACCGTTCCACCTGGGTAACAAAGTCCAGCAGATACACCTCCAGCAGCGAGTCGGTCCGAAAGCTAGGCGTTGCCGCTGCCGCGTGGTCTATAGCCAGCGAAGAACAGGCAGCGACCATCTCAATCAGCAACCGCCGCCATCCGGCGGGCACCGGATCCCGATCCGCCTTGGGTAGAATCTCCAGCGTGAAATTCGGAGTTTGAAGCACTCCCACGTAGTGCGAGAGTTTAACCCCGCCGTGGGCCAGGGTGTAGTAGGGATGGGGGAGGTGCGGATGCATTTGCACCAGCGTCTGCCAACGAGCTTCAGTGAACAGCACCCCTTCAAAGGCATCGCCGACGCGAAGCAACTGATGCTCAAAAGCGCTAATCACCGGAGGACGCTCACGCATAGATAGCCCAAATAGCGTCTACCAACTCAGTATCCGTCAGTGAACGAACTTGGTAGAATTTCTTGGGTACGTCCCAATCCGCTTCGGACGCTGGCCCCGCAAAGAAACCATCGTCAGGCTCCGACGAAGCATCCGCCGAGAAAAAAGCACTGCCGACCACTAGGATTACCTTGTGCGT
Source organism: Cyclobacteriaceae bacterium (assembly GCA_965217305.1). Taxonomy (GTDB): domain Bacteria; phylum Bacteroidota; class Bacteroidia; order Cytophagales; family Cyclobacteriaceae; genus Tunicatimonas. Next base: position 168,867 of record CBDCHN010000010.1, on the reverse strand, counting down.
TTCCCCGAAGAAGTATTCTTGCAACAGGGGAATGATCTTACGAAAGAAGACGTCGCGTAGCTCGTCCAACGGATGCGAAGCGGTGCCTACGGCCATTAAGTAGCCGTGGCCAATTTGGTGCTCGGCGTCGAGTAGGGCCAGCAGTCGGCGGTTCATGGTGCGCAACAATTTTTCTAGGTCAATTTCTTTCTCCGAAGAGGAAGGCTGGCGGTACGAAACTACCGGTTCGGCCGCTTGCGCCAGTTCGGGGCCGGTCTGAGGAGGTTGGGCCGCACCTACAGTCACTAGAATTGTAGGAAGCAGCGCCGCATCGGGTTCCACCGCCTCAAAGGCAAAGCGCCGCCGCAGCGCGGTGTCCAGCGCCTCCAAACTTCGGTCGGCGGTGTTCATGGTGCCCAGTATGAAAAGGTTGGGCGGCACCGAGAAAGGCTCGCGCGAGTAGGGAAGCATCGCTTGCAACGCCTCCGCCTCCCCGGCGCGTTTGTCGTCTTCAATCAACGCGATCAGTTCACCCAGGATGGCCGCCACGTTGCCCCGGTTAATCTCATCGATCACCAGCACAAAGTTGCCCGCCGTGGCCCGGTCTTGCGGAGTTAAACGGTTGTAATCCAGGTGGTGCACGTCGCGCTTCATGGCCTGGTAGCGGACCCCATCGTAGTGCGTCTGCCCCTCCAGCAAGTGGTGGTACGATTGGTTGCGGGTGGCTTCGTAGTGCTTTAGCCGATTGAAGACCGCCCAGGCCACCGAGGCGTTTCCCCGCAGGGCGGCGGGCATATCACGGCGCAGGTTGCTGATGGCCTCGGCCGACGCAAACTTCCGATACAGCGTGGCTAAACTCTTTTTGGTGATGGCGTACTCCTTGGCACCCCGCTCCGCTTTGAGGATCAGCGTGTGGTTGGTATTGATGTTCACCAGGTAGAAGGGTTTGCCGGTTTTGCTCTCAAAAAGTGTTTCCGTGGTTTCATCAGCCCCGGTGCGTTGCAGGTAGTCGACAAACTCAAAGAACAGGGCTTCAAAGTGGTGGCGGGTGGGGGAAGTGGTCGCCAGGGTGTTGGTTTGCTGCGCCAGATACAGGGCGTGCGCCGCCCGCCCGCACAACTGCTTAAAAATGCCGTCTTCCACCGCATACGACAGCGTTTGCTGCTCATTAGTGCGGGGTTTGATACCTTCTACAAAATCCTCGTACGACAGCGAAGGGTGAAACACGACAAAGGCCATCCGTCCGTCGCGGCGGTGCTTTTCCAGCCGTTCGAGCAACGCAAGCCGGGTGGGGTAGGCTTGTTGAAGCTCCGCTGCTGAAAGCTGCTCAATGATTTGCACCGCCAGGGCCGAGGAGCGGTAGGTTTTGCCGGTTCCCGGTGGACCGTAAAGAATAAGATTACGTGACTTCGTCATAGAAGGGCAAGCAGCGCTATGCCCGGCGCGATTAGCCCGGGCGCTGCTCTTGATCAAAATGCGTTTCGATCACCTGCTCCACCATCTCTGCGGTCAGTGGTTTGTTCAAGAAACCCTGGCTGGGCAAATCGTCGAGGCGGTTCAGATCGTCAGGGTTGAGCGAGGTGGTGAGCATCACAACAACGACCGATTGCTTGCTGGCTGTTTCCAGTTGGTCGTAGGCCGCTAAGAACTCAAAGCCATTCATCACCGGCATGTTGATGTCGAGCAGCACCAGGGTGGGGCAGCTGTCGTTGGCGCACTGTTGCTTGATCAAAGCAAGTGCTTCTTCGCCGTTGGTGGCCGTAAGAATCTGATCGGTTGCTTCCATATCTTCCAGCAACATCTGGTTCACGAAATTGGTGGTCTCGTCGTCGTCTACCAATAAAATAGATGAAATCTTACGCATCGGCGGTGGTTTTTTGTCGTTTAAAATATATTTGAAAGGTTGATCCTTCGTCTAGCGCACTGTTCACTTCAATGGTGCCTCCGGCGTTTTCTACAATCTTTTTCACCATATACAGGCCAATGCCGGTGCCCTCCACGTGGTCATGAAAACGTTTAAACATTCCAAATAGTTGATCACGCCGCTCCGGGTCCATGCCCAGCCCGTTGTCCGTGACGGTGAGCAGGTCGTGCGTCGCGGCTCTTTGGCTGCGGATGAGCACCGTAGGCACCCGGTCGGGAGATCGGTATTTGATGGCGTTGGAGAGTAAGTTATACACCACCGAGCGCAGGTTCTTCCTCGAGAAGTGTACCGCAGGGCAATCGGCCAGATCCACGGTGAGCTGGACGCCCGACGAGCGAATGAGCGGTTCCAGATCCAGCCGCACTTCCCGCACCACTTCGGCCAGGCTGATCTCCGTCAACGCCTGGCTGTTGTCTTTCTGAAGTTTAACCACCTCAGTGAGGTTGGCAATGGTCCGCTTGAAGCGTTCCACCGACTGCTGCATCATGTCGGTGATGCGTTGCGTGCGCTCATCTTCTAAACTGCCGGGCGGCAGGGTGCGCATCAGGGCCGCCAGCAGGGCCTCAATGTTCGAGATAGGGGTCTTCAGGTCGTGAGAGGCCGTATAGATAAAGTTATCCAGATCGGTATTGGTCCGGGTGAGCTCCTCGTTCTTGAGCCGCAGCTTCTGCTCGGACTGTTTGCGGTGGGTGATGTCGCGGGTGGAACCGGCCACGGCGATTACTTTTTGCTGCGCATCGACTATTGGCTCAAAGATGTACTCGTAGTACCCCAGCTGTCCCAACGGGTCGGTGTAGGGGGTTTCTTCGGTAAGCGGTTGGCCCGTGGTGACCACCCGCGCCACGTCACTGGCCAAACGCTCGGCAAGTTCGGCCGGGTAGGGCAGTTCGTAAAAACTTTTCCCCACAATCTCGTTCAGGCTGATCTGCAGCAGATCCAGCAGACGCTGGTTGGCGTAGGTGAACCGCCCCTGGGGGTCGAAGGTATACACGAAATCTTGCAAAGCGGCCAGCGTGGCATCAAAGGTTTGCACCTGCTGCTTCACCTGGTCGGTTCGCTGCGCCACGCGTTCTTCCAGTTCGCTGTTGAACTGCTCCAGAATTATTCGGGAAGTTTCTAGTTCGTCGTTGGTGGCGCGCAGTTCTTCGTTGGTGACCGCCAAGGCTTCGTTCAGGGTTTGCTCTTTTCGTCGACTCTCCTCGGCCTGCTGCCGATTCTCTACCTGTTCGGTGACGTCGACGGCCACGGTAACCACCCCGATAATTTTCTTCTGTTCATCGAATAAGGGTTGATACACAAAGTTGTAGTAGGTGGTTTTCACTTGCCCGTCGCGAAGCAGCTGCGCGGGCGTCTCGAAGCCGTGGTAAGGAACACCGGTCGCCAACACTTCCTGAATCAGGGCTTCAAAACCCTGCCCCCGTAGCTCAGGCACAGCCTCCAGCAGCGGTCGGCCCACGATGTGCTCGGCCGGATAGCCTAGAATGGAGCACATCAGTTGGTTGGCGGAGGCCACCACCTGGTCAGGCCCCTGGTACAAACACAGCGCCACCGGCGACTGATCCAGCAAGTTTTGAAGCAGCGTGAGCTGCTGTTCGGTTTGATCCTGCCGTTGCTTTTTCTGCTCCTGAAGCGTTCGCAAGCGGGCCTCGGTCTCGAGCTTTTGCGTTACGTTACGAGTGCGCTGAATGATGTACTGCACGGCACCCTGCTCGTCTAAGACCGGGGTGTGGGAAGCGGACCAGTAGCGTTCGACCTGCTGACCAGACTGCGCCCGGTCGGCCAAGTCATACCGGACCACTTCCATCTGATGCGGTTGCCGGGTAGTGAGCACCTGCTGCAATGATTCTCTTAGGGTGGAAATGCCTCGTTCATTCGGTTGTTCCGGAAACACTTCAAGCAGAGGCTGGCCGATAAGATCACCACGCTTCAGTAGAGAAGCCTCTACCAGGGTATCGCTGGCGGCCAAGATGGTTAGGTCAGGAGAAAGGACCATATACAAATCAGGCAAGGCCTCAAAGACCTTAAGCAAATTCGGAATGGAAGGGGAGCTCAAAGGTACTTGGTTGGTGACGTGCCAAAAATTAGGCCTATCAACAAAGATAGGAATTACGCGGGAAAAAAGCGGATTGTACGTCCGCTAATCTGGGCCGCCTCCAAAAACCAAATGTTAGACCTACGTTAGATTGTAGGGCGTTGCTACGTCATAGGAGTAATAAATAGCCGCCCCGGTAACCTTTTCACCTTGTGATGCCCCTTCGCCTTGCGGATGACTAACATGAACCGCCGTAATGAGGGGGCAATTATGCCAGAAACCTTACGCGTACTGCCGTTTTCCCCCCGGTCAACCCCCGGAAAAATAACCTGACAGCCAGGTTAGGGGGGTAATTCCCTAACAAACCACTACGTTTCTCCCATTATAGGGGGGATAGAATGGGAGTGAGGCCTAGTTCGCTACCATTAATTGCTTCGTTAAGTTAGTGAAACCACGGTGATGCTAGGCAAATCGGGACAAAAGACTAACAAAGTGGTGTCAAATGGCTAACCTGACGTTATTGAACGGAAGATGTACTATTTTGATTGCTTTATGATCAGTAGCGATAGCATTGCTGCGTGCTTGCTAACCCCTGGCTAGTCTACCAACTGCTGCTTTGAAAACTCTGGTTTTTCCGGCATATTGAGCGCTGGTCCCAATAAAACCTTCCTATGTCATCTCTCAGCCAAACAATCGTACGCTTCTCACTGCTTATCAGTCTTGTGGTCACCGTTCGCTGCACCCAGCAGGGCATGCAGGAGGTGCCGCTCGACCCGCTGGTGGGGGTGATTGCCGACAGTGCCATGGTGGTGAGTGCCCATCCGCGGGCCTCGCAGGTGGGCGTAGACATTCTGCGGCAGGGCGGCAACGCGGTGGATGCGGCCATCGGGGTGCAGTTTGCCCTGGCGGTGGTGTTTCCGGTGGCGGGCAACATCGGGGGCGGTGGCTTCATGGTGATTCGCGAAGCCGAAGGACGCACCGACTGCCTCGACTACCGCGAGAAGGCCCCGCTGGCGGCAGGACGTGATATGTATCTGGACGATGAGGGCAACGTGATAGAAGACCTGAGCACCCGGGGGCACCTGGCCGCGGGCGTGCCGGGCAGCGTAGATGGCATGTTTCGAGCGCACGAGAAATACGGCTCGCTGCCGATGGAGCAACTCATCCAACCCGCCATCGACCTGGCTGCCAACGGCTTCGTGCTCACCGAAAATGAGGCCGAAAACCTCAACGGCAACCAGGAGAATTTCACGCAGTATAACTCCGTGCCGCCCGACTTTCTGCTCAACGAAGCGGGCTGGCAAGCGGGCGACACCATCGTGATGGCCGACCTGGCGCAAACGCTCACGCTGATCCGTGACCAGGGACGAGCCGGCTTCTACGCCGGAGAAACGGCAGAGAAGATCGTGGCCGAGATGGAGCGGAGCAATGGCATCATCACGCTCGAAGACTTGCAAGCCTACAAAGCAAAGTTCCGACAGCCTATCGTGGCGCAGTACGATAGCTTTCGCATCATCTCCATGCCTCCGCCCTCCAGCGGAGGGATCGCGCTGGCGCAGTTGCTCAACAGCGTAGAGCCTTATCCCATTGCGGAGATGGGCCACAATACCGCCCCCACGGTGCACCTGATGACGGAAGCCGAACGCCGCGTGTACGCCGACCGCGCCACCCACCTGGGCGACCCTGATTTTTATGCAGTGCCCCAGGCGAAACTGCTGGAGAAAGCGTACAGCACCGCTCGCATGAAGTCCTTTCTGACCGACGAAGCCACGCCCTCCGCGGCGGTGTCGGCCGGCAGTCCGGCCCCGGTAGAGTCGAGCGAAACCACCCACTTTTCGGTGGTAGACGCCAAGGGCAACGCCGTGTCGGTGACCACCACCCTCAACGGTGGCTACGGCTCCAAGGTGGTGGTGGCCGGAGCCGGGTTTTTGCTCAACAACGAGATGGACGACTTCAGCATTAAACCGGGCTTCCCCAACATGTTCGGGCTGGTGGGGGGAGAGGCCAACGCCATCGCTCCCGAAAAACGCATGCTCAGCTCCATGACGCCGACCATTGTTGAGAAAAACGGCGACCTCTACATGGTGGTGGGCACACCGGGCGGTTCCACCATTATCACCTCGGTGTTTCAGACCATCTTGAACGTGGTGGAGCACGGCATGGGCATGCAGGCGGCCGTCACCGCCCGGCGGTTTCATCACCAGTGGCGGCCCGATACTATTTTTACCGAAGACGAAGCCCTGACTCCCGAAGTGACGCAGGAGCTGGAAGCGATGGGCCACACCGTGCTGGCGCGGGGCAACATCGGGCGGGTGGATGCCATCCTGGTGCTGCCGGGCGGCAACCTGGAGGGCGGGGCCGACCCCCGGGGCGACGATACGGCGGTGGGGTATTAAACTTTGTTCTAATAATTTCTCAGAGATTCGTGTCGACACGAACCTCTGGGAGCCGCCCCGTTGTTGATCTTGGTGGGTTGCGGTAGTTACGCGTTGATCTTCACCACCTTCCCGGTTTTGTCAGCTTCGATAATGGCATTCACGATGCGGATGTCCTTAAGGCCTTCGATGCCGGGCACCAGCACCGGGGTGCCGTTGATGATCGCCAGCGCATCGTCGTCCATCTGACGGGCCTGCTGGTTGTTGATCGGTTTATCCAACTGCTTGCCATCGCTGGTTTCGCCCTGCACCCCGGTATACGACTGCATGGGGCTAAGCTGGTACCAACCGTCGGCCGCGTTCACGCGCAGCAGGTTTGTCTCTTCTACGTTGCTCGTTTTTCCACTACCCATAACGTCATTGGGAAAGGCCAGTTCGTAGGTCGTGGTCACGTCCACTTCCAGGTTGTCGGGAATTGTGCGTTGGGCCGAGCGCACTTCGGTGGGTTCAAGATTGGTAGCGTAGCGCAAGCCATTGATGGTATACACTCCCATGTCGTACAACGCGCCGCCCCCCAACTCTGGGTTGGCCCGCCAGCCGGTGGGGCCACTTCCTGCAAAACCTGCTTCGGAAATCACGTTCTGGATGGCTCCGTAGGGTTTGGTTTTGGCGTACTTGATCACTGTTTGGGTGTTGGGCTCGTGCTGCATGCGGTAGCCAATCGATAACTTCACCTTGTTTTTGTCGCAGGCATCCATGATGCGCTGGCACTCGTTCACGTCCATCGCCATGGGCTTTTCGCACCACACGTGCTTGCCCGCCCGGGCGGCGGCCACGCTAAACCGTTCGTGGGTGCCGGTGGGCGTCACCACGTACACCACGTCGATGTCGTCGTTGTCGGCAATGCTGGCCAGATTATCGTAGTTGTAGACGTTGGCGTCGGCAATGCCGTACTTCTTCTGCCACACCGGAATTTTCTCGGGGCTGCCGGTAACGATGCCCCGCAGTTCACAGTGCTCGGTAAGCTGCAGGGCCGGGGCCAGCAGGTCGCGGCTGTAGTAGCCGAGTCCGAGCAGGGCTACGCCCAGGGGCTTAGACTGCCGGGTGCTGGCCAGCAGGGGCAAGTGAGAAAATAGGCCCAGGGAGGCGGTGGCTTGCGCGGAGCGCTGCAGGAAGCGCCGTCGGTTGTGATTCATGGGTTGATGGTTAGGAACAAAAAAAATGAGAGGCCGTTAAGGTACGAGATTTAGAAAACAATGTCGAACCCAACCCCCATGAAACTAGATATCTTAGCCCTGGCTGCGCATCCGGACGACACCGAACTGGGTTGTTCAGGCACCCTGGCCGCCCACGTGGCGGCGGGCAAGCGGGTAGGCATCGTGGACTTCACCCGGGGAGAACTGGGCACGCGCGGTACACCCGAGATTCGGGAGCAGGAAGCCGAAGCCTCGCGGAAGTTGCTGGGCGTGGCGGTGCGGGAAAACCTGGGGTTTGCTGACGGGTTCTTTGCCAACGACCGGGAGCACCAGCTGGAGGTGGTGCGGATGATCCGCTGTTATCAGCCGGACATTGTACTGGCCAATGCAATTCAAGATCGGCATCCCGACCACGGACGCGGCGCGGCACTGGCCCGCGATGCCTGCTTTGTGTCTGGCTTACGCAAAGTAGAGACTAGTTGGGACGGCCAACCGCAGGAAGCCTGGCGGCCGACGCGGGTATACCACTACATTCAGGCCCACGCAATTGTGCCGGACTTTATTGTGGATATCTCGGCGTACTGGGAGGTGAAGATAAGAGCCATTCGAAGCTTTGCTTCGCAGTTTGCGCAGGAGGGAAGTGAGGAGCCGGAAACTTACTTAACGACTCCCATTTTTTTGCAATTTATTGAGGCCCGCGCCAAGGAATTGGGTCACTCTATCGGGGTGGCCTACGGCGAAGGGTTCACCGCCGCGCAACCCCTGGGGGTCCGACACCTGGAAGATATATTCTAATAAAAACTCGTCCGGATTAGCGAACGGCAAGAAAGGTCTAACCCGGACGGGTTCGGAGCGTTTATTTGTCTAAACGAACGCTGTTGTTTTCAATCTCGTCTTTGATCTCTTTGGTGGCGTCCTTGAACTCGCGAATACCACGGCCCATTCCTCGAGCAATTTCCGGGATCTTGTTAGCCCCGAAAAAGACAAGCACGACCAGCAGGATGATCATGATTTCCCAGCCGCCCAGGCCTCCTAAAAATAACAGTACGTTGTGCATAAGTGAAAGTATTAAATTAGTGAATGTCTAGATAACGAACGTATGGCAACCGTGAGTGCCGCGAATTGCTAACGAACATACGAATAAATTCGTCCGAAAGATCGTTTGTTTCTGACAATTTTTTGCGGATTGATCCAAAAATAAAAAAGCCGATATCCCACGTAGGCAATGAAGCCACCTCAACAGTACGAACGCGGAAAATCAATCAGATACAACTCATCAGTAGCTCTGGTGAAGGCGGTGTAGAGCCAGCGAATGGTGTCGGGCGTTGGGGGAAGGTTAGTCAGATAATCCGGGGCCACAAACACGCACTTCCACTGTCCGCCCTGGGCTTTGTGGCCGGTGAGCGCATAGGCGAATTTCACCTGCAAGGCGTTCAGGTAATCGTCCTTGCGAATGGCCTTCAAACGGCGCGACGGAGCGTCGATAGACTGGTAATCTTCGGCCACCGCTTCGTAGAGTTGTTTGTTCTGCGCGTCGCTCAGCGAAGGAGTGGTGCTGTTAAGCGTAGGCAGCAGAATTTTTCCCACAAAGGGAGGTTGTCGCGGATAATCGGGCAGACGAAGCGACAGGGTCATGAACTCGAAGCCGTAGCGCGACTCAGTGTCCATCACCGCCTGCACCTCCACAAACTCGCCGTTGGCCAGAAAGGTGAGCGGATAGCCCTTGGGCAGCGCCCGATAGTTGTTGCGCGTCACCATCAGCAGGTCGCCCGATTCCACCACCGTTTGCCGATGAAGGATCGACCGCCGGATCAGCTGGTTGTAGCGTACCGTCTCGCGGTTGGAAGGACTGATGAGTAACGTCTGCTGAAGTCCGTACTTGAGGTACGCGTAGCTGAGTCCTTCTTGGAGGCGATCTTCGGACATGTGGTAGATGTCGGGGTAGGGCTGGGTGCGAATCGACAGCGCGGTGGGCTGCTCCAGGGCATTGCGCAGAGCCGTCGCATTGGCCAGGATGCCCGATTGGTTGGCGTGGCGCACCACTTCGGTGAGTTGGTGCTCGATGACGTTCAGGTGGTAAGCATAGCGCAGCACCTCGGCGTTCAGGGCGGCGCTGCTGCTGTGCCCCACCGGCGGAAGCTGGGCCGGATCGCCAATGATCACCAGCCGGTTGGTGGGGTGGCTAAACACGTAGCGAATCAGGTCGGTGAGCATCGAAGGGTCGCCCGAGCGAGCTTGGTGACTAATCATAGAGGCCTCGTCGACCACAAACACCGCGTTCTTCTGGTAGTTTTTGCGCAACTTAAACTCCACGCTACCCGAGTAGGGGTGCTGCACCTGCTTGTAGATCTGGCGGTGGATGGTGTAGGACTTCCGGCGGGTATGGTGGGCCACCACCTTGGCGGCCCGTCCGGTGGGAGCCAGCAGCACTACCCGAAAGTTGAACTTGCGCAGTGTTTTGGCTAGCGCTTTGATCACGCTGGTTTTGCCGGTTCCGGCGTATCCCTTGAGCAAAAAGGCATTCATCTCCCGATCAGGAGCGTTGATAAAGTCCTCTAGTTTGCCAAAGAGTACCTCCTGCTGGGGGGTAGGAGCATGAGAAAAATACTTTAATAAATAGCGGGAGGCGGAGGGCGACGTGCCGTCCGGAAAGAGGTCAGAAGCCATGCGAAGCGCGGGTGAGCATTAGATTGGTGTCGTGAAAAAGACATTTAATGGACGTGCCACCGCGAGAAATAGATCGTTTGATTGCGGTTGGGCAGGGGCCAAAAAATTAAATTATAACAACTTGATAAACAGCCACTTAAATTTAACGTTTTTTAACATAATTGGCACTTTTACGGGTGAACTATCGTTTCTATAATGAACGTTAAAATAGCAATTATGGACCAGACAAACAGCCCCGCAGCGGGCAAAAAGAACATAGAGAGTTACGACATCGCCAATTCGTACGAAACCATGCATTTGGCGCAGGACTTGGCTCGCTTTATTAAAGAGAATAAGCTATTCCACCACATTCAGGGCAAAGCTTACGTGAACGTGGAGGGCTGGCAGTACGCCGGAGCGCGGCTGGGTATTTTGCCAGTGATTGAAGAGTTGGTGCGCATACCAACTGATAATCACGAAGTAAAGTACCAGGCGCAGGTGAAGCTCTATAACTTGAAAAGCCAGGTCGATGGACACGCCCAGGTGGTGGGTTCAGGATACGCCATTTGCAGTAACCAGGAGAACGGCAAGCGCAACTACCAGGAGTTTGCCATTGCCTCGATGGCGCAGACGCGGGCCATTGGCAAAGCGTACCGTAACATTCTGGCCTGGATCATTCGAGCCGCCGGTTACGAACCTACCCCGGCTGAGGAAATGGATTACATGGCTAAGGACAAGTCAGCTCCCAAAAAGGCTGCCAAAGCACTGGGCAAGGGGGATTCCGCCACCGAGAGCGCCGTCAGTGAGCCGCGACCCGAAGACCGCCCGCCGGTAGACCGCGATACCGCCGTGAAGAAAGAGGCATCGGTGAAGCAGAAGACGGAACTGCTGCTGTTGTTAAACAACAAAGTGATCACCAACGAAGAAAAGAACAAAATGATTGAGAACATCAACAGCCTGGACAGTGAGCGAGCGGGCAAGTCCATCGCGAAGCTGAAAAAGGTGATTGAAGAGCGACAAGGCGGCTCAGCCGCCGGAGGTGATGCAACAGCAGCGGCTGTGGATACAACCGCTGCCTAAGCGCAAGGCTCACATTGCATAGTTTGGTTTGGTTAGTTTAGTAGAAAAATCCCGGGGATGCGTATTCTCGGGATTTTTATATGCTACGAGAATCGCTTTTCATCCCCTTCGGTCATGTTTGCTGGCCTAAAAATACTCATTTTCTCATAAAGTCGTTCTATATCGTCTTCAAAAATAGCCAGATCTCGGTTTTGTGGCTTGAGCAAACCTTCTCCTACCATATGGTCGAAAAACTGGCGAAGCAAATTGTAGTATCCGTTGGTATTCAGAATGCCCACCGGCTTGCCGTGAAGGGCTAACTGCGACCAGGTGAGTATCTCAATGAGTTCTTCCAAGGTGCCAAAGCCTCCGGGCAGGGCGATCACTCCGTCGCCCAGCTCAGCCATTCGCAGCTTTCGTTCGTGCATCGACTTCACCACCAGCAGTTCGGTTAGTCCCGTGTGGCCCACCTCCAGATTCAGCAGAAACTGGGGAATCACCCCAATGGCCTGGCCTCCTCCGGCCAGCACCGCGTCCGCCAAAATGCCCATCAGACCCACCCGGCCGCCGCCGTAGACCAGGGTGATGTTTTGCTTCGCTAAAAACTGGCCCAGGGCGCGGGCCGCATCCCCGTACTGCGGGGCGAAGCCCGCGCTAGAAGCACAGAAAACCGTGATATGATTCATCCGAAATAAGTGAGGTTGTCGGGTAGAAAGCGCAATGCTACGGAATATTATTCTAAAAGATGGTATGTTTGCGAGCAACCTACCAACCCATTTTCCTATGTCGCTCGAACAACCGCCCCTCGCTCCGCCCATCGAAGAAGAAAAGCCCTACGTTGCCGCCACCACCGTGTTGCCCGAACTCACGCTAAAAGCCGTGCTTCTGGGAGCCCTCTTGTCGGTCATTCTGTCGGCCGCCAATGCCTACTTCGGGCTGTTTGCCGGACTCACCGTGTCGGCCTCCATTCCGGCGGCCGTGATCTCGATGGCCGTTCTCAAGCTGTTCAAAAACTCTAACGTGCTGGAGAACAACATGGTGCAGACCGCCGCTTCGGCCGGTGAGTCGCTGGCGGCTGGGGTCATCTTCACGCTCCCCGCGCTCATTATTATGGGCTACTGGGAGGAGTTCAACTACTGGGAAACCACGCTGATTGCCATGACGGGCGGTATCTTGGGCATCTTGTTCACCATTCCGCTGCGCAACGCGCTGATCGTCAAAGAAAAGCTCAAATTTCCGGAGGGAGTGGCCACCGCCGAGGTGCTCAAAACCGGTGAAGACAGCACCGGCACGGTGAAGTACCTCGCGGGAGGGGCCGTGGTGGGCGGACTCTTCAAGCTCAGCGATTCGGCCCTGAACCTGTGGGACGGTTTGTTCGAGCAGGCCGCGCTGATCAACCAGAAACTGTATCTCTACTTCGGCCTCAACCTGTCGCCCGCGTTGGTGGCGGTGGGCTACATTGTGGGACTCAACGTGTCGTTTCTGGTGTTTCTGGGCGGAGCGATCAGCTGGTACCTGGGCATTCCGCTCTACATTGCCACGGTGGGCGTGCCCGAAGGAGCCAGCAGCGCCGCCGAGATGGGTATCATGGTGTGGAGCAGTCAGATTCGCTACCTGGGAGTGGGAGCGATGGTGGTGGGCGGATTGTGGGCACTGCTCAGTTTGCGGCAATCGCTCACCACCGCCTTTCGCTCGGGGGTGGAGGCGTTTCGGAAAGGAGGACAACAGCTTCAGCAGGCCCGCACCGAACTGGATACTCCTATGTCGTGGGTGCTCATCGGCATTGGCGTGCTGATTGTGCCGGTGTTCTTGCTCTACCTGCGGGAAATTGAGGACGTGGCGATCACCGGACTGATGGCGGTGATCATGGTGGTAGCCGGTTTCTTGTTCTCGGCGGTAGCCGGGTACATGGCCGGGCTGGTGGGTAGCTCCAATAACCCCATTTCGGGAGTAACCATTGCGACGATCCTGGCAACGGCCCTGCTGCTGGCCGCCCTGATGGGCACCGACGATCCGGGGCGGGGGGCGGCGGCCACCATCCTGGTGGGAGCGGTGGTGTGCTGCGCCGCGGCGATTGCGGGCGACAACATGCAGGATTTGAAGGCGGGACACGTGCTGGGCGCCACGCCCTACAAGCAGCAGATTATGCAGGGGGTGGGCGTGGTGGCCGGGGCGCTGGCCATTGCTCCGGTGCTTAACAACCTGCTGCTCGCCTACGGCATCGGGGCGCCCACGGCCGAGCATCCCGACGCGCTGGCCGCTCCGCAGGCCACCCTGATGCAGAGCGTGGCCGACGGGATCTTTCGGGGCGGGCTGCCCTGGACGATGGTCGCCATTGGCGCGGCCATTGCGGTGGTGATCGTTGCCATCGACGTGCAGTTGAAGAACCGGGGATCGAGCTTTCGGATGCCGGTGCTGGCCGTGGCCGTGGGATTGTACCTGCCGCTGGAGTTGGATACTTCTATCTTTGTGGGAGGAATCGTCGCCTGGGCGGTGGAGCACTACCTGCGACGCCATTCTTCTACCTCCGAACCGCGCTTGACCACCGCGAAAGATCGAGCCGAAAAAGCCGGGTTGTTACTGGCTTCCGGACTCATCACCGGCGAAGCGCTGATGGGCATTGCCATCGCCATCGGCATCGTGGCCAGCGGACCCGGACAACTGCAACTGTTTGCTGAGTCGCCCTACGGCAGCTGGCCCGGACTGATTCTGCTGATCTTGATTGTGATCGGCATCTACCAGACCGTGAAGCGGGTCTTTAACCGGGAAGCTCGTGAATAACGATATTTCCGCTACGCTAGCCAAGCTCCTCACCGAGGCATTGTCCGAACCGGTAGTTGTTCAGAAAATGCAGTCGCTCCGGGGCGGTTGCATTAACCAGGCGGTGAAGCTAACGACCAACCGGGGTATCTTCTTCGCGAAATGGAGTGCGAGCGCCCCAGCGGACCAGTTCGTAGGCGAGGCCGAAGCGCTGCAAGAACTAGGCAAGGTTAGCACCTTGCTGCAGATTCCCCGCGTCATCCTGGCCCAGACCGATCCGGCTCTGCTGGTGACGACCTTTCTGGAACCGGCGGGCGGATCGACGGTGCAGCAGGACGAACAATTGGGGCGGGGCATCGCCGAATTGCACCGCTGTGAACACGACCGCTACGGCTTCTACCACGACAACTACTGCGGCGCCACCCCGCAGGACAACCGCTGGAACGACAATTGGGTCGATTTCTACGGACAGCAACGGATCGGACACTTGCTGATATTGCTTGAACAGAAAAGGGGACTCAACGACTCGGAACGGAAAGCTTACGACCAACTCATGAATCGCTTGCCAGAGCTTATTGGTCACCAGCCCCCGCCCGCCCTCACCCACGGCGATTTGTGGTCGGGCAACGCGCTGCGCTCGGCGTTGGGCCCCGCCCTCATCGACCCGGCCAGCGCCTACGCCGACCGGGAGAGCGACTTGGCGCTGATGGCCATGTTCGGAGGGTTTGGAGATCGGGTTTGGAGCGCCTACGAAGAGGCGTATCCGCTGCCCGCGGGCTGGCAGCAACGACGGCCTTTGTACCAACTGTATCACTACCTAAACCACGACTACCTGTTCGGCGGTGGATACGGGAGGCAAGCGCTCGCGATTGTAACAGACTACGGATAGCTTCTCATACAAGGACCGTTCGCGGTGTTTTTGGCGAATAGCCGATCAAGTTGGTGTTTTTTGCTAACTTTGAGAGATTTTTGTAGAAACCTAAGTAGCTATGCGCCTACTACTCGGTATTTTTTTGAGCTTCCTCCTCAATGGTAGTATACCCATTTCACTCGTTGCTCAGCAGTTTGCCTGCGACGGTCGGTTTTTTATCTCCAGCTATATCAATGAAAACGATGAGGGCGAAGAAGAGTCCTATCTTTATCGGGTGGACGTTGACGGAAACCAAGTGTTGTTCATTGAACCTATCACCTACACCGGAGTGAAACTCAACGGGGTAGGATATAATCAAAGGGACAACCTAGTATACGCCATCAATCAAACTTCGGTTATTCGAGAGGATGGCAGAAGATTATATCAAATTCTCCGTCTCTATGCTGATGGTACCTACGAACGCCTTCCGCTGGGCGAAGGAGAAGTCAACACGATTCGCTGGGACTACGGTGCGGGCGATTGTTCGCCCGAGGGTTACTTTGTGGTGCACGATCGGGATAGTCAACAATTGCACTACCTGGATGTGTCAGGGGATCAGGTCACCCTACAACGGAGTGTCCCGCTCCGGTGGGCACCCGAGCTAGGGGTTGCCGAATTCTACGTGGATTTAAAAGACATTGTCTTTGATACGAACCGAGACGGAAGCATTTTCTCGCACCAGCGAAGCTACGAAAAAGAGGAGGAGGATGATGAGTCAGCAGTTACGCGAGGGGCTTTTCTGAAGATCAACGGGGATCTGAACAGCCCCGAACTGGGCTTGGTGTCAGTAGTAGGCCGACCCGACCCGGAAGTGCTCGTTCAAGCGGGCGGTATGTTCTTCGATGCCAACGGAAAGCTGTATACCTACGGCTTGGACAAATGGCCTATCAATGCAACAGAACCTCGCTCTTTGGTCGCTTTCGACAAAACAACCGGTGCGGCTACGTTGGTAGGCGAGGCGTTTGAAACCCGAACCACCGACGGGTGTTCGTGCCCGGCTACCCTGGGGCTCGCTATGCAAATAGCCTCCGAAGCAGATGCTTGCCAAAGCACGATTGACTACTCGGTAATCGTTCGGAACAACTCGGTAGCCCCTGCCACCGATGTGGTGTTCACCGATACGCTGCCCGTCGGAATGCAGGTTGCCGAGCTGGTATTTGAGGGGGAAGAAGACTATGAACCGGAAGACGAAACCGGGGTGGGTTATACCGTGCTTACAATTCCTGCCATAGAGCTTCTTCCTGGAGAAGAACTTTCGTTCACTATTCGTGCTGACGCCCGGGGGCAGTCGGGCACGGTGACGCATCAGGCGTATCTCACCAATTTACCGGCCGCCCTAGGCTCAACAATTGCTTCCGACGACACCACCACCGCCCAACCCTACGACCCGTCAGTGGTTACCATCACCCAAGAAATCCCGAACCTAGCGCTCGTTAAGGATACGCTGGTGTGCCCTGAGCAGGGCATTGTGCTTTCAGCCGGAGTAGATCCGGCCTGGTCATACTACTGGACGGGGCCGGATGCGTTTTATTCGGAAGAAGCGAACCCTGTGATCACGATATCCGAAGGAGTGGACAGTCTTTATTATCACCTGCACCAACAGCGGGGCGACTGCACGCTGCTCGACTCGGTGTTAGTGCGCACCCTTCCTTCTCTGAGGGTAGCGATTGCCGCCGACACCTCCATCACCGCAGGAGCTACGGTTTCGCTGGCTCCGGCCCCGGACGGAACAGCGGATTATACCTACGCGTGGACTCCCTCCGTGGGACTTTCGTGCACCGACTGTGCTAACCCGCAAGCTGCTCCCACCGAAACCACCGAGTACGAATTGATCGTAAGCAATTCGCTGGGTTGCTCGCGCCGCGAACGCGTTCGGGTGGAAGTTTTGGCGGCCGAACCATACTTCCCACCCGCCCCTGACGTACAACTTCCCAACGCTTTCACCCCGAACAACGACGGACTCAATGATGTTTTTATGCCAGTAGGCAGCACTCGGGTTCGCTTTCAGCGATTTGAGGTGTATAACCGCTGGGGAGAACTGCTGTTCAGGGCTACTGACTTTGAGCCCAACGACATCAGTCAGGGGTGGGACGGCACTTACCGGGGCGGCATGGCAGCCACCGGAACCTACACCTATCGTTTGGTGGCGGTGATCGAAGAAAAAGGCCGTCGGCAGTATCAGGGTCAGGTTCAACTGCTTCGCTAGCGCCACCAAGTTCTTAATTTATTGGCGATGAGCCGTAGCAGTCCCTGCTTTGGTGGTGCTGAGGGCATCACCGTGCGTAGATAATCTATTTGTTCCACCAGCCACTGCCGTTGCTCATCGCGGTCAAACTGAGTCAATCGGTCCTGGCTATCCGGATGGTGCAGAGCCTTGTGATAGTGCAGAAGCGTAGCCTCCGGCAACGCAGTGATGCGCGTTTTAGTCGGCACCTGTTCGTGCAGGTGAAAGGGGTAGTTATACGGGGCGGGCAACCCCTCTACCGAAACATGTTGTTGCGCCAGGGTGGCGGCCAGGGTGGTCTGGTCGGTATGGAACATTCCCTGCTTTGGCTTGAGGTGAGCCGCCATAACCCGCTCGTAGTTGTCGTTCCACCGGGCGAAAACACCTGCGTTTCGGCGCACGCTCATTACCCCCGAGTTGTAGTAGGCATAAATGCTTTGCTCATCAATGGTGGTAGTGACCCGATCAACGAGCGCCTCGTCTACGTTGAGTAACCGATAAAGTTTATTCCAGTAAGCATAATTAGCGTCGGTGGGCCCAGTGGTGGCCACGCCCACCTTATCGGCGGGGCGCAGTCCGATCTGCCGGGCGGCAGGCAGGATCAGGGCACTCGGTTCGTTCAGCATCACGATGTCGCTGTCGAGGAACGCCACAAATTCGGTGGTGGCGGTTTGCTCGGCGTGGGCGCAGACCGGGGGTTTGTTGCCCTGCGGATAGTGCGGGTACTTTTTGTTGAGTGGTTCGGTGAGGTGGGTGACTCCCAACTGCTCGAGCGCTCGGAGCGTTGCCGAAGCGATCTCGTAGCCGGGTCGGGGCTGGTAGCTGAGCACCGGGGCATCTTTAAATGCCCCTCCCCACCGACGAATTGAGCGAACCAGGGTAACGGACATGGGTTCCAGAATGCCCTGTTCGGTGCAGATGACAAAGGTAACGGGGGGTGCGATAATTCGTAGTGTTTAGTGAGCTGAGTTGCTGGGTGGCAAGATACGCTAAATGTGCTATCGGATGGTATTTATCGAGTGGGTTTTGCACTCCTAGTTTCTACGTACTGCTTGCTTCAGCACACGGGTTTCTACTCCGTAGAGTTCGGCTAGTTCCCGGTCGAACATCGCCTTCTGGTCTCTGATCCGGTACACCCGGCTCATAATGACTTCATCGGGAACGACTAGGCGACTTTCGGTTGATTTAGATGTTTTTTACTCATGGTGTTCGGCCAAACATTGCACCTTACGCACATCGTGGCTTTTGAGCCAGTGGGCAATTAGACTTTGGTGGACTTGGCGATCGCTCTTACAACTCTCAAGGTATGGGTACGTAACTCCCGGTAGGGCTAACTACAGAAAAAGGGGGGAGAAGACCAGCGTCTGCCGACAGGGGTTCACTGCTACTAGTATTGGTGGTGTTGTGGAAGGCTAGCGTCTGGCGGCTTTCGGCCACCCCTTCAAAGACGGCTTCTTCCACCGGGGCGGCACTGGCTTCCATGCTGGCCGTGTTGGTGGTGGTCACCGGCACATTGGAAAAGGTTACCCGCGTGTTGCCCAGGTGGTCTTTGAGATCATAGTGATAGGCCAGCCCGTCCTTGATCATTAGTCGGCCTTCTTCGTGCTGCACGAAGTCTAGCGTGCCGTCGGTGTAGTGAAAGCCGCTTACGTAGTCGGTGGTCTTGGCCGGACTGCCGTCGCTGGGAAGCACCTCCTGGCGTAGCTTGGTACCGCTGGCATCGTAGGTGTACTTGATGGTGCCCTTGCCGGTGATTACCACTTCGGTAGGCAAGTTCAGCACCGGGTCGTAGGTGATGGCGCTGATGCCCTTGTTGGCATCCGAAGTCATGTTGCCCGAGGCATCGTAGTTGTACTCTTGCGTCACACTTCCGGCTACGCCATCCACAAAGCCTACCTCGGCTTGTCCTTCGGGTAACTCACCCACGGCCCGAAGGCGGTTGCCGTCGTACTTATACTCTAAGTTGTCCCACAAATACTGCCGCTCGTCCTGCTCGCCATAGCGCTTCAGGTCGGTGATGTTGCCGTTCTGGTCGTAGGCCACCTTGTCCACCGTGAAGTTGCCCGGTTGCGTGGCCCAGCTACCCGACAGGGGCTTGGCCCGGTAATCGGCCCCGGTGATGCGGTTCACCTCATCGTACAAATAGCCATAGGCGTGGGCCTTGCCCCCGGCTCTATTCCAGCGGATGCCGCTGATGTTGCCGTTGTGCTGCTTTTTGTCAAAACCAAAGTCGTAGTACAGCTCCTGGTTGAAGTAGCGGTTATTATCGTTCCAAGACTTCCACCGAGCGGACGCTCTATGTTGACTTTAGGTCGTAGCACATGCTACGACCAAGAGGGGGGGAACTTGGTCAGCACGGCGATACAGGAAAGTTGTTCTTCCAGACGAAGAGGGTATTTCATGGCAGTAGGGATGCTTGTGCTATGCCAAGGGGGCTCATCATCGTTCCACGACTTCCATTAAGCGAATGCTCTACGCTAATTTTGGGTCGTAATACAAGCCACGACTGGAGGAGATACTTTATCCTACCTTTTCTTATTTATTTTTGATCTTCCTTCAAGGAATTCACGAATACTACTGAAAGGGGATAGACTGTAATAACTAATTAATAAACCTACTGCTCCTATAAAAATTATAATAATGCCACCAATAGCACTGTTTTGCTGAGTTAAATAGTGTTTACCTGTTTTCACTATATCAAAGACAAGCATGATTATTCCCGTAGCTATTAGCGAGATGCCAATGACAAAATAGAGTAAAGCTGACCATTTATTTTGCTTGGAGCTCAATTTGAATGCTTTAAGTAGTCAAAACCTTTTTTATATTCTTTGTATACATCTTTCTCTAAGTACTCAGTCCACTGTACAGATGAATCTTCATTCCTCATATAGCTGTATAGCGCCAAGGCATAACTACACACTTTATGGTGCAGGTAGCCCCCACCGCCTTTCAACTGCCATCCAGAAAGATTGCCATCTGTCCAGGTATCCATCTTAACTATTGAGGCATTTGCAGTAAACACTCCCAAACCGAAAGCTATTGTTAGTACATCTGTAAGAACCTCATCTTCCTCTTTGAATAGCACTTCGGTACGTAGTTTAAAGTGGGCCAACTCATGAGAGATAGTAGCTATCAAAGACGTAAAGTCCTTGAGTTCTTGTTCTTCTATAAACACCTCTATATCACCGTTATCGTACTCAACGTACCTTCCGGTAGTCAATACCTCATTTTCATCTAGTACAGGAATCAAACCACCTGACGGCTCTATATTTCTTCTTTCTGAATAAAAAACGATGTCTATTTTGCTGTCGTCGACTTTCATAAATGATGCTACTAATTTAAATATCTCTATTGCATCTTTTTCTCTACCCTGAAAGTTGATGGGAAAAAATTCCTTGGTAGGAGTTACCACTTCACCGTTTAGGATGTTAGCTTTTCCGAACAAGTTTTGTATGGTTAGGAACGCATTGTCAATTATGACTTTGTCCTCTTCTTGAATGGAAAGCTTTCTTCTTTTTTTAAAAAACATCTCAATCACCTCGTCTTATGTACAGTTCATTTCTTCTAACAGTTCCAATAGCTTCTGACTCTTGTATCTTCTGTTGCACTATACCATACGGAGAAGGGCCTGCTTGTACTCTCGCTCCAAGTACTCTGGTAGTTTGCTCTCTTACGTCTAGATTTCCATATTCCTCAGCGCTCAGATCACCTCTAGCAATACCCATCACAGCAGTATTATATTGATCCTGCAGGTCATCCAAAATAATAGTAGTTTTTACATCATCTACCATTACATCCGAACCTAATGATATATCAAAGGCACCTGATTCTGCAAACGATTCGACTACTTTAATCTCCTCTGCATTATCCGTTATTTGTTGTGCAAAGCTTCTTACATCATTTAAAACCTTTCCAAAATTTCCTGTTGTGTTTCCAAACGTATGGCGGTTATCTTCAAATCCAAAATTAGTTCCAGACGAATTTCCTATTGAGTTGATGCCATTGCCTCTACTCGTCGAATAAGTAGTAGTTCTAGTGAAATCTGCCGCCTCTCGTCTACTCATTGCTATTGAGGAAAATCCTGAGGGGCGTTTTGATCTTGCAATTCGGGCAGGATCAGCTAAGGCGTTTCTAATTCTTGCAATATCGCCACCGGCTCTCCTAGCTCCTGGTCTCGGTGCTCTGACCGCTTCGAGCCCTTCTAGTTCTATGTGAGAGGTTACCTTATTTTCACTAAAGGCGTATGTTGAGTTATGATAAAATTTCTCGCTTAGAGGATCAACAGTGGTAAATCTCCCAATGGCTGGGTCGTGCATCCGCCATTTAAACTGATCCCAATTAAGGCCTAAATCCAACTGTCTTTCTTGCCCTTGAAATAAATACTTATTAGGCAACTGATTTGGCAAAGGCTGTTGATGGGTTAAACCAAAGGGATAGTAATCACTCACCTGCACAATGTAACTCTGCTGCTCCACCGTAAAGTCATCAAAGTAGACCAAGCTACTGCTAGCCGAAGCCCCCGGTTCGTTACTCAGGTAGGTGTACAGAAAGCCTTCTTCCTGGATAGGTACTTCCAGGGCTAACTCCTCAGGACTTGCACTTGGGTTAGCTTTGCCCACCGCCGCGGCTTGGCTTACCTGCTGAAAGCCCTGGTCTACCAACTGGTAGTTCTCATCGTAGAGCAAGTAATTCAGATACGCCTGCGGTACTTCTTGCTCTTTGCCAGTAGTTAGGGCACTTCCGGCAGCTAAGCCGTTGGTGCCGGTGATGGCCCCGGCATTCTCTAGTCCCGCCGCACTGCGGCTTACCGCTCCGGCTATCTCTGTGGCCACACCTTCCATGCCCTGCACTTGGTCAGGCACGGTCTCGTACCTGGCGTTTACTTTCAGCCGAACCGTATCCCCGGCGTGCACCGCCACACTTTTGGCGGGGCCTTGCTCTCCGGGTTGTAGTGTAGCTACCTTGTTAGGTTGGGGCTCGCTGCTGCTGGCATCGGTGGTGTTGTGGAAGGCCAGTGTCTGCCTGCTTTCGGCCACCCCTTCAAACACGGCTTCTTCCACCGGGGCAGCACTGGCTTCCATCGTGGCCATCACCGTCATCGTCACGGGCACCGACGAGAAGGTCACCCGCACGTTGCCTAGGTGGTCTTTCAAATCGTAGTGATAGGCCAGCCCATCCTTGATCATCAGCCGCCCTTCCTCGTGCTGCACGAAGTCTAGCGTGCCGTCGGTGTAGTGGAAGCCGCTTACGTAGTCAGTAGTCTTGCTCGGACTGCCATCGCTGGGCAGCACCTCTTGCCGCAGCTTGGTGCCCGACGCGTCGTAAGTGTACTTGATGGTGCCTTTGCCGTCAATGACAACCTCGGTGGGCAGGTTCAGCACGGGGTCGTAGGTGATGGCACTGATGCCCTTGTTGGCATCCGAGGTCATGTTGCCGCTCAGGTCGTAGCCGTACTCTGCTGTAGCACTACCCGCTACCCCATCCACAAAGCCTACCTTAGCCTGTCCTTCGGGTAGTTCACCCACGGCGCGCAGGTGGTTGCCATCGTACTTATATTCCAGGTTGTCCCACAAGTACTGCCGCTCGTCCTGCTCACCGTAGCGTTTCAGATCGGTGATGTTGCCGTTCTGGTCGTAGGCCACCTTGTCCACCGTGAAGTTGCCCGGTTGCGTGGCCCAGCTACCCGACAGGGGCTTGGCCCGGTAATCGGCCCCGGTGATGCGGTTCACCTCATCGTACAAATAGCCGTAGGCGTGGGCCTTGCCCCCGGCCCTGTTCCAGCGGATGCCGCTGATGTTGCCGTTGTGCTGCTTTTTGTCAAAACCAAAGTCGTAGTACAACTCCTGGTTGAAGTAGCGGTTACTACTGTTCAGGTCGTTGATGCGAGTCAGCCACCCCCGGATGTTATAGCGATAATCTATCGCCTGCTGACTGTTGCCTAGTTGTTTGTTGACCAGTTCCCCAAGGGCGTTGTACTGCTGGGCGCTAAGCGTTACGGCCGCTTGGCCGTCCCACTGGTGGGTCACTTGGGTAAGCCGCCCGGTGTGGTCGTAGGAGTAGTTCTGGGTGACGGTGCGCGTAGGGCCACTGTTGCTGCTGTGCACCCGCTTGCTGGCCGTCATCTCGCTGTTCACCGCGTTGCGGTAGGTGGTGGTGGTGCGGTCGGTGCCGCCAAGGTGATTGTCGGCTACCGCCTGGATGGGGCGGTACTGCTCGTCGTAGTAGGTCACGCCGTTAAGCCAGCTGTTATCCTCCAGGTTGCGCGTCTTGCTGCCGGTCACCTGCCCCCGCACATCCGGGTGAAAGCTACGCGCAGCAATGTTGTCGCTAAAGCCGTAGCTCCCGGCATGCGGGAAGCCGTAGTCGTCGTAGTAGGTTACCGTACGTACCTGCGCCGCACTCACGCTGTGCGGACTGCCACTCAGGGTGTAGCCCACGGTGCTGCTATTCTTGGTCTCAAAGCGACTGCCGCTCACCGCAGCCGAAGTGGTCACCCCGGTGATGATCGGGCGATTGAGCTGATCGTATTTGGTGAAGCTCCACTCCCCCTTACTGGCTTGTAGCGCGCTTTGGCTCAGCGCCAGCCGGTCCCACTGGTCGTACTTCATGGTGGTGGTGCCCCCGCCCGGCACCTGTTTGCTGCTCATGCGGCGGCGGTTGTCGTAGTCGTAGACGAACAAGTACTTCTGGCGGAAGCTAGCGTTACTGGCCAGCGAGGTGTTACCTACCAACTGCTTACTGGCTTCGGGCGGAATCACGAAGCGCAGCAGGTTGTAGTCGTCGTAGACGTAGTAGGTATTTAGATCACCGTCCGGCCCTTGCACCCGCTTAAGCACCACCTGGTCTAGCTTGTCGCGAAACTCGGTGGTGGTGTGCCCGTTCTCGTCGGTGACCACGGTTTTGTAAAGGGTACCGGCATCGTAGTTCTTAGCAGTGGATAGGGAAGTGCTCGTTAGGTTACCGGCCGTCCACTGCCGCACCTCACCGGCGGCGTTAACCAGGTATTTAGTTTCTACCTCGTGGCCCGAACCCAGGCGCCAGTTCTCGCCGGGGGCCGCCTGCTCCACCGGCCGGTTCAGGGGCGAAGGCTCAAACTTGGTCTCCGCGTAGGCGTAGCCACTACCAGCCACGTTACTCGGAGGGGCGGTGTAGAAGTCGTACTGATTTTGCACCCCGTTGGGACGGTAGGCCCCGCTCGCGCCGCTGGCTGCGTAGGGCAGGTACTGCTTAACCTGTCGTCCGAACTGATCATACTCTGCTGGCTGCACCAAATCCTGACTAGCACTGCCACTACCACCCCGCACCACGGTCTGGATGGGACGGCCCAGGCCGTCTAAGTATTCGGTGCTCACGCTCACGTTGCCCACCGACTGACTCAGGGTCACTTGGCTGGGCTGGTTATACTGCTCGCGCGGGGTGAAGCTGCGCACGTAGTTCACGTTGGAGTTGCTCTGACTGGCCGGGCGGTTACCGCCTACGCTCGGGGCGGTGGTGCCGTCTGGGGGGTTGTTGGCTATGCTCGGTGGGGTGGGGGGAGTGTAATCGTCGGGTTCGTCACAAGGGGTGGTGGAGCTGTTGCCCCCGCCCACGAACAATACCCCGTCGGCCATCACGTAACCATTGGTACCCGTGGTGCGGATGGTCACTTGCGCAGTGGTGCCAAAGTCGTAGGTGCCCAGCGGAACCCATTGCCCTCCTTGCTGGCGCTGGTTTTTAGTCACCGTGCTGGTACCCGCCTGATGCACAATGTCGAAGGGCACGTTAGAGGCCCGGTTGCCGTCGGCGCTCCACCAAGCAAACACCTCGTAAGAACCAGGAGTCACCGTGGCCTTAAAGGTAGCCGTTTTGTTGCCCTTGCCGTTGTTCTGGTCGTGCGCATAGTTGCTTTGGTAATAGGGGCCAGTGGTTGTACTGGTCTTCCAACTACCGGTGGTGCTAAAGCCGGGACCAACATTGTCAACGGCCACACTGTCGGCAGAACTCGAACTTGAAGCGGAGACAAGGTTGAGCTTCACCGCGTCGGCAATCACGTAAGCATCGGTGCCTTCGGTGCGCAGCGTCACTTGGGCGGTTTGTTCAAAGGTGTAGGTGCCCAGCAGTTGCCAGGAAGCTCCGTTGGTGCGTTGGTTGACAAGGACGGTATTCGTACCGCAAGCGTCCACCACGTCATAGGGCACATTGGTAGCCCGGTTGCTGGACGCACTCCACCAACCATACACCTCGTAGGTGCCGGGAGCAACGCTAGTTTGAAAGGTAGCGGTCTTGCTTCCCTTACCGGTGTTGCCATCGTGCACATAGTTGGGCCCGTAGCGGTTGCCGGGCTGCTGGGTGCTGGTGCTCCAGGAGCCGGTGGTGCTAAAGCCAGGATCAGCGTTGTCGATAATAATTTCGGTAAGCGGCTGCGCGCAGGCGTTGTCTGCATCACCCAACCCATCGGGTGCTGCACTGCTGGTGCTTAGATACAACTTATCCAGTTGTGTGCCGCCCTCGCGATAGGCCACGGTGATGGTGTGGGTTCCGGCAGTAAGGGTAAATGGTGAACCTGGGGCAGTGTTCCAATTAAACTGTGACCCTCGGGCAATGCCCTGCCACCACTTAATCCAGTTACCATTGTTTACCTTGAACCAGAATGAGTCGCTAGAGCCTGAGGGTGCGCGGATGCGAGCCTGTAAGTAGTAGCTCCCCGCCCCGAGAGTGGCTACCGAGAACACCAGGTGGTCGGCAGCATTCGTGGGCGGGCTGTCCATACTCAGGCCAGAAGGGTATACCGTATACTTCCCTCCGGCCGCCGCCGGGTCTTCTACCGTTCGCCAGCCACTTCCTGCCGTAGCGCATTCGGCTTCCAACCATATCGGGGGGGTGTTTACTAGAGGGACCTCTACTTCCGAGGTAGAAACCGAGGTGTTACCGTCCTGATCAATAGCAACGGCGATATAATCGGCTATTGGACTGTTACCACTAACGGCGTAGGTCCAACTACCATTTACGTCAATGGTCGTGCTACCTTCGTAAAGGATGCTATCGCCACTAGCCCGGTAAAACTCAATGATGTGGTCAGGATCACCGGTGCCTAGTATTATGCCGTCAGTAACGGTGGTGACAACCGGAGGTGATATCTGAACCTCGTGTCTGGGCACGGCAACAATGATGCTATCCAGCGGTACCGAGACAAAGTTATTTCCCGAGACGGTAATCCGGCTGTAGAGGGTGTCCAGAACTATGCCCTTTCGAGCGGATATGAAGGTTAGCATAATCCGGGTTGGTTCTGTCGCCAATTTGTACGTCGGATACGGGTAAATATCCTTGGTTGGATAGAAGGGGCTCACTTTTATCAAAATACCTACTCCCGACAGCCACGGTGGTATAGTTTGATTTGCCGATTACGTTGCCGTAGACAGCTACTTCATTGACAATACCAATGCGAGACGACTTAAAGAACATCACCCCAATTTCGTAGGCAAAGATCGTATTTCCCTGTTCTTCTCGGTTACCACCAATGAGAACTCCCATCTCGTCAATCGCCGAGGTTATGTCTATCCCATAGTAGTTGAACCCTAACAAGTTGACTCCATCTCCCGTACCGATCAGGTTCCCCTGTATCCTGAGGCACTGTCCGTTATCGCAAGCATCTTCGGGTAATCTGTCACCCGTGTACTGTATTGCCTGCTGGCAATTCACGACGGTATTGCCATCTGATTTGTTGTTGCCGACCTGAATATTGCTATTATTATACCAAATGTCTATGCCGTGCCAGTAATACTCTCCCAGCAGTTCGGTTCCGTCGGCATTGGTGCCAAAGGTGTTGTTGGTAACGATCGCCCCCTCTACTCCGTATTGCAGCACCAGCATCCGGTTCCTGGTGCGGGGGGCCTCTACGCGCTGCGTAAACATGCAGTTGTTAACCACTATATTATTAACGTTCCGAAAGTTAACCCCCGACCCCAGCAGGTTCGCATTGGGTCGTGTATATCCTACGGATACGTGCAGGTTGTGCACTTGAGAACCGGAAGCTCCCTTCTCTCTGAAAAAGATTAATTCTTTCGTCGTGGTTGCCCCGTTGATGCGCATCCGTTCGTTTGTGGCCAGGTTGGTGCCATCCAGGTAAAGTTTGCGCCAGATAGCCGGAAAGCCATAGACTTGATCAAGCACATTAGCGTCAGTAATGTCGAAGATGATCTTATTGTCCGAGCCTTCGGCGGTCTCATTGACCGAACGAAGGGCCCAGGCCAACGTGCCGCGGTATACTGCATCGAAGTCGGGGGCCGCAGGATTGAGTCGGCCCGCGCTGTCTAAGAAGGGGGCTGATGCGGGGTCGGTGTTCTTGGTTACCCTAAACGTGTAGGTTTGGGCGGTCTGGTTTTCAGCGGCAATGGCATAGTTCAACAGGTTGATACTGGGGGATGTTGAGTAGAAACTAGGGGGCGCTGGTGGAAGCTCCTCCTCATCAAGGCCACCTAAGGGAAGTATTTGAGGAAGCTCTTGAGGAAGTTGAGCAAAAGAGGCACCCGCTATCGTTAGCAGACCGGCCAGCAGAAGGTAAGAACATGTTTTCACGAGTAACAGATTTTAGGGTAGGTAGTAGGTAAGCACTGTTGGAATATTCCTAATCAGCATTAGGGCTGCGCGTACTGATAGTCAACCTTCTGCACCACGTGGCCTTCGTCGCTCTCGATCCACTGCAATCGGTTCAAATCATCGTAGTGATAGATCATCTTGCGGCCGTTGGGTTCGGTCTCACTGGTAATGCCCACCAGCGGGTCGTGAGTGTAGACGATGACCTGGGCGGGTTTAAGGGCATCGCGCAACGTCTGCGCCTGGCTGTCGGTGAGTGAACCAGCCCCGGCCTGGAAGTTGGTGCCAAAGCCGGAGATTTGTTCTAGCTCACTGAATTCCGCACCCACTATCTTAGCCACCGGCAGGGTTTGGTTATAGCCCCAGATGAAGGCGGTGGGCACCCCGTCTTGCCCCAGCACCTGCCGCACGTTGCCTCGGTTATCGTATTCGTAGTAGGTACTCACGGCTTCATTTGTACCGGTGAGATAGTTCCTTACCAGCGTGGGCACGATGTTACCACCAGGGTTGTTGTAGGTGGTGGTAACCTTCTGCGTAGTGACGGCGTTGCTTTCTTCATTCACCGTGGTAGTTTGTTCCAGCACCTGGCGGTGCATGTGGTTGTCACGAAGGAGGTTGCTGCCGTAGGTGGTGCTGCTTTCAGGGAAGTCGGTGGCGTATTTGTAAGCAGTAGTACGCATATTGACTTCGCTGTCTAGAGTTACTACCCGCGATAGTTGCGCGTGAGCAGGATTATCGTAGAAGTAGTTCGTAGCTTGCGCAATTTGGCTACTTCCTTCGTAGCGAGTAACTGTCGTCTGATCGATATATTCCCAATTGACTGTATTGTTGTAGTCAATGTACGTAAATGGCTGATCGCTAATGTACTGGTTTTGGCAAGTTGGGGGGCCATCAAGGTAAATTGTATTCCAAGCGGCCCGAAGTCCCCGCACTACCGGACGTATACGATTATCAACCTTGTAGCGGTTGACCGTTTTTTGCAAAAGCATGTTATCGTTATCAAATATCCATTCTTCCGTAAGCCTTCCCCGGCGCCCGGCTTGGCTAATCACTTCGGTAAACACCTCGGTATTTAGCTCAATGTCGCTATCGGTAGTAAAAAAAAGCTCTCTTCTACCATTCTCAGCGTTCTGACCATGACGCTCTTCTACCTTGCTGTACACCACTGCACTACCGTTAGTAGAACCAAGAGCAGCCATTGAACTACCCGTGAGTTGATACATATCATAAGACTCGGTGGTGCAAAGGCCTGAGTTCTGGCGCATGGTGAAGGTAGCATCGTACCGGGGTTGGTTGATAAGCCTCCCATCAAAGTATTTGTACATCTTTACAGTGGGAGTTGCTCCGGAAGATGATTTGGTAATAACCTTTTGGATACGCACCCCTTTGAAAATATCCTCATTGGTATTGAGTTCAGTTTCCCCGGTATCTTCCTCCCAGAGCACCGTTAGCTGCATGTCCAGCACTCCACGAGGAACGCCTGGCTCGTAGGCACAGCGAAAATCTGCCTCTCGTACCTTAACTTCGTAAGTATGACCTTCAATAAGCGGAAGCGTGCTTGTACTCAGCGTGATAGCTACAATACCCGACCCATTGGTACTTACCTCGTACGTGCGGTCGGCCGTAACATCTCTGATTTGTAGCTGGGGTGTGCAGGAAACTGCGTACTCATCGCGGTAGTAAGTTCGATCCTGTCCTGAAAGGTAGACAACCTGCAAGGTAGCAGACCCCGGACGAGGAGTGCGACCGACGGCAAACACTCTGCTATCTTCGTATTTATTATTCTCTAGATCACTCATCACACTATAGCGAAAGCGATCATAGACCGGCACTGCGATTGTTCCGATGGACCCCGTGCTATGGGGTTCGTAAGCAAACTCAGTAGTCCCCCCGGTGGGATAGGAGATACGGGTAAGAATATTAGCGACCACATCGGCATAACTCGCAGAACGGTCTGCAGTTCCTAGGGAACGTCCGTTGGGGGCTATTGATATTGGCAACAAATTGACATTGTCTATCTTTCCATTGTAGTATCCCCAGTGATCTATAGCAGTTGATCCTTGAGGAGGTAACTCCTTAGAGGAGTACTCGAAACGGTAGGAATTTTTACTGGCCCCCGGTGCGGTTTCTTGCAGCGACAGCAGCATTAGCCGGTCAGCTTGATAGGTATACAAAAACTCAAATCGCCTTATTTCTTTATAGGTGTCATTGCCAAGGTTCTTCTCAAGCACCAGCGCATTCAGTTTACGATCAGTAGCTACATCGCTCCGCCCCCCGCTGCTGACGAAGTGAAGACGTCCATTGTCAAAGTTAATGTACTGTAGTTTCTTGGCATTAAGTATTAAAATAGGCGTATTGTAAAAGTATTGATACTCAAGCTCATCGCCATTAGCACTTCCGTTATTAAGGTTTTTATTGTAGGAGTAATTTAAAGTGAGCCGTTGGTTGGCCGAATAGCCCAAGTTGTGGGATTGATATGAAAAAGTAATCAGGTCATCACTGATAGGATTTTTTATCGAGGTCAGATACCAAGCTGAGGTATAGTTGAGCACTTCAGACCGTGCTCCCAAATCAGTGGTTTCAGTGGCGGTAAAGTCATACTCTGTACCGTCTGGGGTTCGTACTTGAAACCAAGTGTCATCCTTTAGCGTGATCTCCAGAGGCTGATAGGGGATTGTATAAGCCTTTCCATCGTTGTTAAAGTAGAATCGGCCGCTATAGGAACCAAAGTTGAAGAAAAAAACGTCAGGTTGGGTGTCGTAGAGTCCATTCTCTACAACTCCTAGCAAGAAATTAGTATCATCATCGTCGGCCATACTTAATTGGCTACTAGTTGGCATATTAGGTCCCTGATCCAGAAACCCTTCCGCATCTTCATCAGGAAGCCCCCGCAGCGAGCGAGTGATCACACCGCCAGCTGCTAAAGACCAGCCTAATCCTACCCAAGAAGCATACTCATCTACTTTAATACCTCCTGCATGGTAGCTAAGTGAGACCGGTATCGACAGCCCACCCGAACCAATTTCGTATAACGGAATAGAGATATCCGGAGTACCAGTAGCCATACTGACGGGATGCTCCCCATATTTACCCAACGAAGCGGCAGTAGGTGAAGGCGGAATGATTCGAGGAGGTGAAGGATTAATATCTTGCGCCGAGTTCTGCGCTTCCAGCGCCTGCTCAGTGAACAGAGAGTCAGTGTCCTGCGCCAGGGCAGCGTAGCAGGGAAACAACAACGCTCCATTAAGGAGCGCGGGCAGCAAATATTTCATGGCAGAAGAGATAGGTAAAGGTATAGTAGTATTCATGACAAGAAAAGCAATTTATTCGCAGAAAAGCAAGCAGGCATATTAAGTACCTAAGCGAATATATTCGTCACTTTTTGATGTTTGTTTTCAAAGTTGATCTGATACTTTTTACCAAAGTCACGTAAGATATCTTCTAGTTTCTGATCGAGTCTTTGTTGCGATTGTATATCCTCATACTCGATCCACTCGTATTTGATCTTCCGCCAAAGTATCTCTATAGGATTCAGATGAGGACTGTAAGTAGGCAGGAAAAATATGTAGAGGTCTTGCTGCTTCCACTCCTGTATTTTAGCCTTAAACTTCTCACTATGATGAATAGGTGCGTTATCTAACACCACAACGGTAGGTTGAGTAATAGTGGTAGAAAAGTCCTCCAGACAGGCAATCACTACCGCACTGGTCATACTACCTTTGAAGCCATAGCATTGCAATTGGTTGTCTGTATTCATCAAACCAAAAATCTGTGTCCCCTTTGTTTTAGCTGGGGTAATCTCAATGTACTTCCCTTTGGGTTGCCATCCATAGGGTACGTAACCTTCCAGGTTGAATCCGCTCTCATCGGCGAAACGCAAATCGATATAATCGGCCTTATATAGCTCAATAAGCTGTTTCAGCTGCGCTAACTTCTCTTCATACTCTTGCTGATTCTGCTTTTTTTTGAGACTCTTACGAAAGCGTTTCCAAGAGTAACCCAATCGCTTTAGAAAACGCCGCAGCATATGCCGAGTCACTTCAAAACCAAGCTCCTCGCTGAGTTGATGCGCCATTGCCTTCAAACTCCGAGCGTGTCTTATCGCTTTTTTTTTACCTTTTCAACCATGACCTGATCCTGAGTGGACAGCTTGGATTTTACCCCTCGGCCCGGCAGAATCATCACCCCAGCTAAACCGATAGCTTGCCAGCGATTCATCCAGGTGTAAATGGTTCGGCTACGGGTGTGGTGTAGCTTGGCAATTTGCTTAACTTGCCAGCCTTCATCACTGAGCAGCAAGGCTTGACAACGCTGACGCACATGAGGCTTATTGTGATGCTTGTAGCCCTCTTCTAAGGTTGTTCTTTCGCTTTGAGTTAATTCTACATATCGCATAAATAGATAATACAACAGTCTTTCCTTAAAGTCAAATAGTGCCGATTATTTATGCATACCTACTTAACCAATTGTTAAATGTTTTCAGTTGTCAAATAGACTGTCTTGATACTTTGCTATCCCGACTTAAATTGCGTAAGCTTGTCATCATCACCTAGCCTTGCCGTATGCCTACTGCTTACCGTTTCTTCTTGAGCGCTCTGGTGTTTCTCTCGCTAGCCTCAGCCCTGCAAGCGCAGTCGCTAGACAGCCTGGCGCAGCACCTCAGCCAGGTGGAGCAACGCGTGGATAGCGTACGGCAGTCCGTAGACGCAGTGCCTCAGCAAACCCATGTCTCAGCTGATAGCTTGCGGCGGCATCTACAAGAGCGCATCGATAGCCTTACCATCACCCGCATCCTGGATACGCTGCACCATCGCTATGGGGCGGCTCAACAATCGCTGGAGTCCAAACTGCGCCCTATAAACACTAATCTGCCTACCCTGCCTTCATTACCACTCTCCCCAACGCTTTCCCAACTGCCCACCGCCTTGCCCGATCGCTTTCCGGCTAGTCAAGCATTGGAACAAGTACGATTGTTCCAAACTAAAGCCAGTCAGTATACCCAGCAGTTCCGGGGGCAGATTCAGCAGGGAACCCAGGCCGTCCGAAACGCTCCCGCCACCCTGGAGCAGCAGGCTGCCAAGGCATCCGGTCTGGGTATGCTTGAGAAGTCCGCAAACGACACGCGCAGCGCACTGGGAGGATCGCTATCCGGTGGTACGGATCAACTTTCCGCCGCCGCAGCTGCCAACGCTGATCCGGATCAGGTGCAACAGCAGATGAAGCAGCGCGTGGCGCAAGAAACCCGTCGCTATTTTGCCCAACACGGCAATGCCTTGCAGGAAGGACAGCAACAACTTAGCAAACTCAAGCGGAAGTACAAGGCCGCCCAGACCGAACAAGAAAAGTTTGAACGGGCCACCTCGCTGCGGGGGGAACCCTGGACAGCCCACCTGCTGCTGGGCAGTTACTTCCAGTTTTATAGGGAGCCAAGCTTTCAGGTAGACTTGTCGCCCTTCGTCGGCTACCGGTTCAATACCCGCTGGTCGGTCGGGGTAGGGGGCAGCTATCGGACGGCGATCCGTCAGGCGGCGATCCGTCGGGTACCCGGTTCGGCCCTATCCAGGGCGGCTCCGGTCTACCAGGGGCGGGTGTTTGTAGAAAGCGTGGTGTACCACGGATTCAGTGCCCAACTCAGCTACGAGCGAAGCTGGCAACCGCTTCCGGTGGGGAGCCAGGATGCGGCAGGTGCTCGTCACACCGACCACCTGCTGTTTGGGGTGGGCAAGCATTACCGAATCACTCGAAAAGTGCAGGGCACTACGCTGCTGCTCTACCGCCCCGGTGCTATTGATCAGTCTCTACAGCTTAGTCGCTGGAACCTGCGTACCGGCTTTTTGCTGAGCCGATAATTCCGGTCGAGCCTCGACCGCGAGAGCGGTAACGTCTCGACCGCGAGGGCGGTGATGCCTCGACCGCGAGGGCGGTAACGTCTCGACCGCGAGGGCGGTGATGCCTCGACCGCCGGAGAAGGCAGGCTCGCTTACGTTGCTGCTTAGCCTTTGTTCGCCTAAAAAAACGAATACCTTACATCGCACCGCCCGACACCCCACTTGACACAGTTTTTGCTGATCTCTTCAGTGTAAACCGAGTAATCACTTAAACCCATTTAGCCGATGTTACAGATTTCTTTAGCCAACAACAAACTCACCAAAAACGACAAACACGACTGCAACGCAGTGGTGCAGAACCGGCGCTACAAGTCGCTGGAAGAACTGGTGGAACAACTCACCGGCGAAGGGTCTATCCTCAAACCTACCGAATGCGAAGCGGTGATCGTCGCCGCTCTGCGCACCATCACCAAAAACCTGCACGAAGGCTATGGCTTTCAGTCCGAATTCCTGACCCTGGCCCCCAGTGTTTCGGGCGTATTCGTGAACCGCAAAGATCGCTTCGACCGGGAACGGCACCAGGTAGACCTTAAGTTGCGTTTGGGTGCTCCTATCAAAGAGGCTTTGGCCAAGGTGCCGGTAGAGATCATTCCGCATACCGCCCCCCTACCGGAAATCGAAGAGGTGTTTGATCATAAATCAAAGACCACCAACGAACTGCTTAGCCCGGGGCACACGCTGGATATTTCGGGCGAACGGCTCAAGGTTGCCGACGAAACTTCGCCGGAACAGGGGGTATTTCTGGTCAGTGAGACTGAAGAAATCAAAGTGCCCTACATCTTCCGCAACAACCCTAAGTCGTTGCAGGTGGAGCTGCCCGACAAGCTCAAAAAGGGCGTCTACGAAGTGGAGGTGCGCACCACCGTGTATAGCGCCACCGAACTGCGCACGGGCTCCTCCTCGTTTGCCCTGACGGTAAAGTGACCGTTAGCGACTAATGCAACAACACAGAAACCTCCGGGAGATCCTTCGGAGGTTTTTTTGTGCTCACGTCGTTTTTTGTCGTAAATTTGCGGATGAAGCAATACGCTAGCCTGTGCTGGTTAGTTATTTTCTGTATGCACCGAACGCCCGATAACGTTTTTTACGAGGTTTTCATGATGGCCATCCTTATCATGTGGTCGCCCATCAAACCGCTGGCCTACGTGGCCCCCTTCTTGGCGCTGGGCTGGCTGTTGTACCGCACCAACTCCGGGCGCACTTTCCAGCGACTGTTGCTGGTGAGCAGTGCCCTGGCCCTGATCACCGTTTTTTATTACCTGTTTCATGCCTACCTGGGTAGTAGCTTCTTGTTGCCCAACGCCCTGGTGTCGTTGTTCATGTATAGCCCGTTCCTCTTCCTGCTGGTGGCTCCCGCCCCGGCCAACACCGATGCGGCCTACAGCTACGAAAAGTACGCTCGGGTGCTGGTGGTGGTGGCCTGGGTGCAGGGCGTGGTGGGTAGTTTGCAGTACGTCGCGGCAAAAACCTCTTCTATTGCTTCAGGCGATGCCGTACAGGGCACCGTGAGTCCCTTTTCTTTTCTGGCCTCAGGCGCGGGCTTTGGCAACCAAATATTTGCCATCAGCATTATCTTCACGCTGCTGTTCCTGCTGCCCTACGTAATTGTGTGCCGAAAGGGAAGGTGGGGGTTCTTGGTAGCACTCACGGCGCTCATGTTGGCGCTGGTGGTACATGCTTTTATTGCCCTGCTGATCAGCGCTTTTGTTACCGTTTTCCTGTTCCGAGAGCACCTGCTGTTCAGCCAGTTTAAGTTGTTTGCGATTGCCACCGCCAGTGTACTGGTGCTGGTGTTGATTCTTGCCGTATTTATGAGCAGTTTCGTGAGGAACTCATTGATGTATGTACGCATATACGAAGGAGGAGATAACCCCCGTTCGGAGGCGGTCGCTATTGCGCTAGATCAACTGCCCGTTGCCTATCCGATGGTGTACTTCACGGGGCTGGGGCCGGGGCAGTACTCAAGCCGGGCGGGCCTAATCAGTTCAGGCTACTACTTTAGCGGCTTTGAGGGACCGCAGGCGGGTGATTTTTTTCTTAATTCTATGTCAGTGCCGTTCCGTGAGTTTGTTTTTCCCTCGTGGCAAACCTACGCAACCAACGACGCCCGTTACGGAAACTCGACCATGAGTCGCCCCTTCTTCTCGACGCTGTCGGTGTATACCGAGTTCGGGCTGGTGTTCACGCTTGGGCTCATCGCAATGGTTGGCTACTGGGTGTATCAGCTACGAAGGATCTACCTGCGAGCGTATCGGGGACAGCAATCCCTGCCGCGCTGGCTGGCAATGGCTACCGGTATCGCCCTTGTCTTCTTGGCTTCCGTCTCGTTCTTTGAAAATTATTTGGAAACAGCGCAGGCTATATTTCCTGGCTTATTGCTGATCAGAAAACTCTACACTACCTTGCTTTTGCCTCATGGAGCCGTTGCGGTGCCAATTGCCACCGCCCGGCTAGTCTCGTAAGTATTTATATTATAACCTATGTCATCTTCACCCGATACCGTATACATTGCCTGCGTCACTGACGCAATTTACGCACGACACCTCGCGGTCACCTTGTGCTCTTTGCTGGAGAACCGAAGTGAAAATTACCCCGTTCACTTTTTGATCTATGCTGACCAAGTAGATCCGCAGGACCGCGACCGGTTGGTGGCATTGATTGAGCACTATGCTTGTTCTCATACATTTCTAACGTTAGATACCGAAAAATATCAGCACCTGGTCACGTATCACCACCTAACCCATGCTACGTACTATCGCACTACCCTGCCCGATATTTTGGATGAATCTATCACTAAAGTTCTCTATTTGGATTGTGATGTGATCGTTATGGAGGACATTCGAGAGCTATATGATATTTCTCTGTCCGGGAAGGTTATTGGGGCCGTGGAAAACCCGGGTTTTGATCGCTACGCACAGCTAAGCATTCCTCCTGAGCACGGGTACTTTAATGCTGGAATTTTACTGATTGATGTAGTCGCCTGGAAGCAACGCGAAGTTAGCCATAAGATTATGGAGCTGTTGGCCGGAACCTCGGGGGCCGGTCCGCTTAAGTTTGGTAACCAGGATTCTTTCAACGCTATCCTGCACGATCAGTGGAAGGCTCTGCCCATTAAATGGAACGTGCAACGAGAGATGTTTAAAGCGCATCGTCAAGACCCGCAGGTCTATCCTGAAGCTGCTTACCCCGCGATTATCCACTACACTTCTTCTTGGAAACCGTGGGATTATCTCAACGATCACCCCTTTAAAGACGAGTACTTAAAGTACTTAAAGCTCACCCCTTGGAAGAATGAACGCGCAACCCCGAAGGATTTTACTCCCAAGAACGTTGCTAAGAAATTATTGCGACGCGCGGGGGTAAAGTCGTTTCAAAAGGAATACTGGTAAAACCAACTACTTAAGAGCGGACCCTGTTCAACAGAGCTATCAGGGAACTGCCCTGTATCATCCACCAAATTTGCCGACGCGTGGATGAAACAAACCCCGGTACAACGATAACGCTTATGGTTCCGGCAACCAAGGTAGCAGTGGCCGCTCCCTCAATCCCGTAGTGAGGAATAAGCAACCAGTTGAGACCCAGATTGGTGATTACGGCGGCGGTGGAGCGAATGATGTTGATCTGGGTGAGTTTTTCTGCTACCAGATACTTATTGAGTGCCGAACCCATAAATAGGGGAATCATGGTGTAGGCCGAGATTTGTAGCACCTTGATGGCTCCCCGAAACTCTTCGGTGAACAACCCAATCACCACTTCCTCAGCGAAGAAAACCAGGGTGAGTGCCCCCGCGGTGGCAATCCAGAACATTAGCATGTACAACTCCTTCATGCGTTGAGCGTATAGAGCGCCACTCTGCTTGCGGGCATTGATGATAGCAGGAAATAGGGTAGCGCAAATGGCAAAAGGCACGTAACTCAGCGAGCCATACAACCGCATTCCTACGGCGTAGTATCCCAGGGCAGTGCTATCCAGCATATTTTTAACCATCACTTTGTCAATGCTTCCGTTCACCGTAGAAACGGCCATCGCCACTGCCAGCGGCCAGGAGTCTCTAAGCAGCTCAATGGCCATCTTAGACGGAAGATACTTCATCCGCAGGCGCAGACGCAGGCTAAAGTGCTTTCGGAAGAAGAAATAAAGGCAAGCCGAATACAGCAGCGTTTCCAGGGCGAAGGAGGCCACAAAATAAATTAAGGGCAGCTCCAAAACGATGAAGGCGAACTTGATAACCGAAGCAATGGCCGTGCTGATAATGCTAGCCCGAACGGTATATTTGGCCAGCACCTTAGACTGAAACAGGTAGTCTAACACGTCGAAGGTTTCGAAGAGCAAAAACAGGGACGCAATAACCACCAACGTTGTCTCGTAGGGCGCGTTGATAATCACCGAACTCACGAAGGTGAGCAGCATGGCCAGCAGAGCCCCGCCTATCTTTAGGGCCAGCACCGTGCTAATTACGGTGCTACTGTCCTGCTCCCCCCCGGCAATTTCGCGGATCACAACATCACGGAAGCCCATCTTGACCAGCACCTCAAAAGTGAGCGCAAAGCTCATGGCGTAGCTGTATAAGCCGTAGTCTTCGGCACCCAGGTAGCGGGCAATGTAAATGCCTACCAAAAACTTGGCTCCGATGCGCACCACGTAGCCTAGAAACATCCAGCTCACATTGCCAGCGTACTTCTTAAAGCCCTCTTTTCTTAAACCGTTTGTGACCTTCTCGACCAATGACATGCACTGAGGGCTAATTAGACCGAATTAGATGGGGCATCACAAGCGAGCGACGGCTGCCAGAAGTAACCGTCCGTTTACGAAGTGTAGCCAGCCGCTGTCTCAGATTGCTTTTTTCCGCGAGACAGTGAAAACAACTTTTTGGACGGCGGTCGGTAGCCGTACCCGTACTCTTTTTCGGCCGGGGCCATATTATACACAAAGCTCACCGGGTCCACCTGGTTGGTGCGCAACAGGTCCACGGCCTGCTCCAAGGTCGACAGTTTGGTGTAATTGTGGCGCACCACGAACAGGCTGACGTCGAAGAAAGGTTGCAGCAGCAAGAAGTCCGATACATAATTGAAGGGGGGCGTGTCCACCACAATCTTGTCGTAGGTTTCCCGCAGGGTGCTGAATAAGTCGGCCATGCGCTGGTCTTCCAGCACCCGGGCGGCATTAAACTGCAAGTCTTGGGGAGAGATCACGTGCAGGTTGCTGATTTGCGTCGTTTGAATGATATCCGACAGTGAGGCATTGCCCATCACGTAGTCGGTAACCCCGAGTTTGCCCTGGGGGAACGTGCGCCGGTACCCTTTTTTGCGCAAGTCAAAACTTAACAGCAGCGTTTTTTGCTGAGCCATGGCGTAGGTAGCCGCTAGGTTCTCTGAGCAAAATGACTTACCTTCACCCTCCACACTAGAGGTCATCCCGATCACTTTCACGCTGGCCTCGCGAAAATAGTAGCCCAGATTGGTTTGCGTGTACTTAAAGGCTTCGGCAATCGACGACATGGGGTGTTCTACCACCGGCAGAGCGCTGGCTTTGGGACCCTGAGAAATAACGCTTACCAACGGATACTTGAAGCGTTGCACCAACAGCTTACGGTCGGTGATCCGGTCGTTGAAATAATCTTGGGTAACAATGATGGCGGCGGGCAGTCCAAAGCCCATCATCAGGGCCAGCAGCAGAATTACCATCTTGTTGGGTGATACCGCTCCTCCCACTTTTCGGGCCCCATCAATCACGTTCTTGTCGGGCACGTACGAGGCCACCGCGATGCCCGCTTCGGTTCTTTTCTGTAGCAGGTAATTGTAAATGTTATCGTTGAACGAAAACTGCCGGTTAATGTTGGTTAGGGCGTTTTCGTTCTCGGGCAGGCGGTTGATTACCTGGTTGATCCGGTCCATATTGCGCTGATTTTCGCGCAGCGCAATGGCCGAAGAAGCAATAAGCTGACTCACGTTCTCTTCCAGTGCGGCCTTGGTGCCTCTAATTTTACGCTCCAGCAGCTTATAAATGGGGTTTAACGTGCTGGTACTCTGTTGCTTCTCGTTGCGCTCACGGTAAAGCGACGAAAGTTCTACCAGTAGGTTGCCCAATGAAGGGTCGTTAATACCCACCGCCGAAGGCGCTGACAGGTCGCTCACGTCACGGTTATTGCGCAAATAGGTAGCGATGTGGCGGTAATATTCATTCTGCACATTGAGTTGTGCTCGGTCTCTTTCCAGTTTATTAAGCTCCGAGGTCAGGTTCTCAGAAGTAGTGGCGATGTTCACAATCCGGCTATCGTTCCGGAACTCTTCCAGCGACTGCTCCACCTTCTTGAGGGTATCGGAAACGTTGGTGAGTTGCTGGTCGATGAAGCGAATGGTGTTGAGGCCCAACTGGCTCTTCTTCTGACGATCATTTTCGATGTACACTGTGCTGAGGGTGTTCAGGAAGCGTTCTTCTTTGTCTACTGTGGGGCCTACCATTGCCAACTCTACAATGGTTGAGCTTTTAGCAATCGGAGTCACCATGACGCGTCTTAAGTATGATTCAGTCAGACTTTTAATGTCTCGAACCACCACGTAGTAGTTGTTTTCTTGAGGAAGCCCCCCTTCGGGCAAGTCAGCGAGCGAAAAACGTAAGTAAGGTAAAGAGAGCGTATCGGAAAACGACAACGTCTTATCAAATGAGATGTTATCAAAGTACGAAAACTCACCGCTTCCGAACTCATGGGCGTGCCCTTCTTCGGCTTCGGCCCACACCCGGTAAGTGCTGTCGCTGGCAAACGAGAAATGAATGGGCACATTCACCAACTGGGGGGCAGAGTAGTCTAACTCAACGCGGAAGGGGGCCGGATACTTTTCTTTAGCCCACAAGGTGCCTAACTCACCCAACCAGTTCTTATAGCTGAAGTAAGACACGCTGAAATCCAGGGCCAGCAGCGCCTGCCGGAAAGTGCTAAACGAAGTAAGCACCCCAATCTCGTCCTGGATGGCATCGTGCTGATCGAGCAACTCCACCCCATCGAGAAATCGCTTGGATTGCCCGCTGCCCGCCGCGCTCTGTTCGCTCAAACGTAGGGTAGTCACCACCTGATACTCCTTCTGCTTGGTGCTTATATAAAAGAAGGCAAGTCCCAGGCTAACGGCCAAGGCGATGGCAAAGTAGTACCACTTACGAACCAAATTGAGTAATACACTTTTTATGTCTTGATTTTCCATATAACAAAACTACGATTTAATATTTTACCTGGCCCTGACGCCAAAAAAGTTTAGCAATAACACCGTGGTACTGATCCCGCCGAACACCACACCCAGCAGCCCCAGATTGCGCCGAATATTGCGCGCGTTAAGCGGACGGGCGTAAATCACATCGTTGGGCTGCAAGTAATAATATTCTGAGCTAAGCAAATCCGGGTCCTTTAAGTTCAGTAAAATTGCTTGCGACCCGGCGGTAGTTTGCCGAATCAAAGTAATATTTTCGCGATTGGCTTCCGAGGTAAGGTCGCCCGCCTCGCCTAGCCCTTCCAGCAGGGTGAGTTGCTCGTTGAAGAAAAAGAACTGCCCCGGGCGGCTCACTTCCCCCAAAAAAGTGACCTTAAAACTAACGAGCTTGACAAACACCGTGGCGTTGGGCAAATACTGCTGAATGCTAGACTGAATGAGTTCCTGCGCTTCATCAACGGTTTTGTTGAGCACCAATACCGGGCCCGCCTCCGGGAGGCTAATGTAGCCTTTGGTATTGATCGAGTAACCATTAAGAAACAAACCCGCCTCGTTGAACTGCGGAAACTGACTACTGGATTGAAGGTTGAAGTATTCCGACGACTGCATGTCCAGCGTCAGAATCCGCACCGAAAGCACATCGCGGGGTTGCAAGCGGTACTGCTGCCGGTTGTTAACGATGTCGGTGGGCACTTCGGTATTAAATTCCGGATCCGGAAAGTATACTAGTTGGCGGTTGGTGATGCAAGAACTAAGGTTCAGGCCAACAACTACTAAAAGTAGTAAGGCTAAGTAATTTGTCTTTTGGTAACTCATGTAGTAGTGATGCCCCAAGGTCGCGGGAGGTGCTGTTTAATTAATTGGCGCACTAACTAGTGAACGTAAATCGACATACGGTACCTAACGTGGTGATGGAGTCTAATGTTGAAACTCAATAATAGAAAAAGCGACTCCTTACGGCAAAACCCTTGGCATTAATTAAAAATGATGCGTTGTGATGAACGGGTGATCATTGTGCGATTACACCGCGGGGGGTGAATATCGTGCTAAACAAAGCCCAAAGTAACAAAGAGTTTCTCACAAAAAAAACCGATAATGTTAAAATAATTATTAAATAAACGTCATTTGGTTAGGAGGTTGTTACTAGGCCGACACTAATATTAACAAATGTTGATTCGCGACCGGTATCCCTTAATTTTGTGGCAATGAACAGACTCACTACTGCTCGCGGCAAAATAATTAGCATCGCCATCCTGTTGTGCTGGGTGACCACTGCCGCTCGGACCCAAAATAATCCAATCCTTTTTCCCGATGCCATCGCGGGGGCACGCAACCTTACCCACGCTCCCTACTACGCCGACCCCACCGGAAAGCGCAACAGTTTGCCCGCCTTTATTTACGCCGCTCAGAATAACGTGCGGTCCGATGGTGGCTTCGCCCGCATTGTCTACATTCCACCCGGCAACTACCGGCTGAGCCCCACCCTGCTGCCCGCCGACTTTGTGGTAGCGGGGGTTGGCCCGCTGGATAGTATCGGGTTTTTAAAATCGGGAGATATGGTGGAGGGAGACCTGA
This sequence comes from Cyclobacteriaceae bacterium, assembly GCA_965217305.1. GTDB lineage: Bacteria > Bacteroidota > Bacteroidia > Cytophagales > Cyclobacteriaceae > Tunicatimonas. The sequence goes on along the minus strand of CBDCHN010000010.1, from coordinate 126,528 downwards.
TACCCCATAAAAACAAGCAAGGGAAGAAGGGTAGTTCGCTTATCTGGCAAGGGGCGGGCCGCGACCATACCATCATCACCCTGGAACCGGGTAGTTATCCTGACCCCGCCAATGAACACAAACTGTTCCGTTTTCAGGGAGCCAACGGAAACCGCAACCAGGCTTTTTATAATATGCTGAAAGACATGACCCTTATCACCACCGGCAACCCGGGCTGCATTCCGGTGAAAATGGGGGTAGCTAACCGCGGCGGACTGGACGGGGTTCGCCTGATCGGCGACGGAAGAATCGGACTGGAGCTAGAGGAAGATACCGGACCGGCGGCCTTTCTGAACAGTGAAATTCGCGGCTATAAAATTGGCGTACGTGCTGTGGGCTGGGAAAACGGCATGAGCTTCGACAACGTGCATATCCTAGACTTTGGCGAAGTGGGCATTCTCACCAGCAAAGCCGTGCTCACCCTAACGGCCGTCACCATTGAAACGCAGGGGCGTGGCCCCGCCATCAGAATCGCGACCAATGAGGGCGGCATCTATACTGACCACTGCGTGTTTGCGGGCCGGGGACCGGTGGCCATCGATAATACTAACGGAGGGTCGTTCACCGGGCGGCGCAGTCGCTTTCGGGGGTGGATGCAAAAGGCGGTAGACAACTCCCAGTCAGAAGGCTACCTGCCCGACGTGCTTATGAACGGCACTACCTCTGCTTCCGGGGCCATTTACCACCGCGATGATCGTGGTCTGTGGCTTACGCACTACGCCTCGCGCGGGCAATTATCACTGCCCGGACAGTCGCTGGATACCACCACTTTTTTGCCCTACCGCCGGGCCACTAACTGGTGGGAGACTGATACGGTGAAGTGGAGCAACGTGCTCGACTACCGGGAGCAGCACGGCGACCGCGGGGCGTGGCAGCAGGCCATCGACGATGCTGCGGCGCATCCCACCGGCATGCTGGCCTGCACCCGGGCGGTCTACCGGATAGAAGGACCCATCTACATCGGCGGGGACCACGGACGCAACGTGAAAAAGATCTTCGCCGGAGAGGCATCATTGATCGGAAAAGGTGGCTTCCGAGGCCCTGCCCTGGTTATAGGTCCCACCAACTTCGACACGCTCTATATCGACCACCTTACCGTGCACAAATCAGACGGAATGGACTATTTGCTCGAACTACTACCGGGCAGTCCGGTGGTGGTAGTGCGGCACGCGAAGCAGTCTACCATTGCTCGCCCAGGATCAGGAGACTTGTTTTTTTATGATATTATCGGACTCGGGTTGGGCGACAAATATTACGGCAGACAAAATGTGTGGGCCTGGAACATCAACAAGGAAGGACCTGACGACCGAGCTACCTTTGGGCGCACTTACGTGAGCGGATCCAACTTCTATGCGGCTGGGTTTCACACCGAGAAATTGTCGATTTTGTCAGTGGTAGACCGGGGTGGGTTTATTGATTACATTGGGTTTCAGTCTGAGCCGCGCGACCCGGGGAGCGACAAAGAAGGACCTGCCTTTTTGTTTCGCGATGGTAGTGGGTTGATTGCCGGACAAAACGGACAGGTGGGCCGCGACCCCAACTACCAGCGCGTGATTGTGCACTCTCCACCCGGCAAGGTGCCATCGGATACGCTGTATCCGTCGTACTTCCCCAAAAAGCCCAAAGGATGGGTCATTCCGCAGTACGTCTACTATTATGACTCAATAAAGCAAACGAAGTCTCCCGTGAAAACGCACTAAACACCATGCCTGGAAAGCCCCGGGTAGCACACTGTTTGCCGGGGCGGTGGGATTTGATTTGGAATCTGGGTAACTTTGGGCCAACTTCTACTTATGCTTGCTTATGTCTGGCCAGAGCATCTATCGTTTGGTTTTCGTTGGGTTGTTTGTTGGGTTGTTCTTCCAGTTTTTTGTTGCCAAAAAACTGGAAGAACCTTATCCAGCTATTGTGTTTCCCGGGTTTGGTAAAGTGCCGCCCGCTGACCCTTATCCCTATCCATACGAACGCCTGCGCTGGTGGGCTTATTCGTCAACCGACTCGCTAGCCCTTACCCTTGATGATTTGTTTTCTCCCTTTCCGGAGGAGGCACTTTATATTCCGATGCGTCGAAGGCTCAAAAAAATCAATCAAATTATCACACCAACGGCTGGCACCGCGCAGGAGAGAGAACTGCTAAGGTACTTACAGAAGCGGGCGGACGCCTTATTGGGAAACAAAGCCCAGCGGTTAGAACTTGCTTTTTATCAGTATCAGGCTGATCGTGACGGACAAACCCGCTTGGTGGCGATCACGCACTGGAAGCAATTTATTTTCGATTGATTCATATGGCGGATATTCGCCTCCCCTCCTACTATTCAGCCAGAAGCTTATGCGGTCAGTAATTAAAGAAGCAAACCATGCCCTGGTAACCGGGCTAGACCACTGGATCTTTGAGGCGTACCGGGTTCCTGCCGGGGCCCTTGGTCTATACCGCATTGCCTACGCGTCGTTTGTATTGCTGGTGGTTGGGGCGCCGCCATTTCGGTGGATAAGCAATAAACCTAGTATCTTCTTCGATCCTCCCGCGTATAGTTTCACGCACTTGTTTCACAATTTTCCGTCAGCCTATTTTTTTTGGGGATTAGACGCGGCAATAGTGGTACTGCTGGTAGCACTGTTATTTGGTTTTCGTACCCGTTGGACCTCCTGGCTGCTGGCGCTCGCATTGTTCACTGGTTTCGGTTGGTCGTATGCCTACGGCAAGATCAACCACGACACCTTGCTCATGTCGCTGGTGCCCTTGGTGATGGGGTTTTCTAACTGGGGAGCTCATTTTTCGCTCGATCAGCAGCGTAGCAAGCACTTGCTGCCCCGTGAACAACCCTGGCCAGTGGCGCTGTTGGCGCTTCTGCTGGGGTTCGCTATGTTTACCGCTGGCCTGCCCAAATTGCTGAGCGGCTGGCTCGATCCCACCACCCAGGCAGTTCAAGGGTACACGATTCGCCAGTACTACGACTTTTTCGCCGATCAGCTCCTGACCCCCTGGCTAATCAAGTTTGACAATCCCTGGTTTTGGGAAGTTTTGGATTATAGTGCGGTGATCTTCGAGGTAGGTTTTCTACTAGCCGTAGTTCGGCAAACGTGGTTTCGTTTATTTGTTACCCTGGCGGTGCTCTTTCACGTGGCAAATTGCTTCATGCTTAACATTGATTTCTCTCGCAACATTGCCCTGTATCTTCTCTTTATCGATTGGTCTATGCCTCTGAAGTTCTTCAACGAGCGCCTTTGGCCTACTCTAAAGAAATTCGTCGCGGTTCGAGGTTTAGGGGTGGCCGTCGGCTTTTTTTTGCTTTACTACTTGTTGGAAATCCCCCCTCCGTTTCGGGTGATCACCCTGTTGCTTGGGTTGAGCAGTTTGGTTTCAGGAGCGATCATTACGATGGTGGCCAGTGCGTTTTTTCTCCTAAACTTCTGGCAAAGCGGGTGGTTACGCCGCCCGGTGTCATAAGCCAACCGATAGCCGACGCGGGAAGCCTGCTGCTAGCTGAAGCTTCCTTTGGAAAAAATCTGGTGGTTGAGTTTGAACAACACGTAGCGGGGAGCAAGCAACGCAGCCAGTACCAAGTAACCGGCAAACTTACCGTATTGCCGACTGCCGTACATCATGCCCGCGTTTCGGTAGTAAGCATTGCGGTACATCAACCTTTTGCGTTTCAACTTCTCCCACGGTGAGGCCGAATTCAGTTGCTCCTGGTAGGCCTCAAGCGATGGTTCGGCTTCGCCCCTTCTTCGGCAGTAAGCACAGTGGCTGACCCACTTAGACCGGGTGGCTCGCTCACGCACCTTAGCCATGGATGCTTCGGGATGAACGCGGTAACGCATCAGTATTTCGGGCATTACAATGGTGTAGTGCCCCTGGTCGGCCAGACGGTTCCAAAGGTCAATGTCCTGGGCGTAGATCATCGCCGAACGATAGCCCCCAATTTCTGCCACCGGTTGTTTATGAAACATGGCTCCGGGGTGCAGGCAAAAAATAAGCTCCCCATCGGCGATGGAGCGCTGGCAATCGGCTACGGTGAGCAGGTTGGTGTAATTCTTCCCGATTACCTGGTTTTTGCCGTTGATGTAGTGAGCCAGGCAACTCACTACGGTGGCTTCAGGATGCGCCCGCAGGTAGGGAAGTTGTTTTGCGAGTCGGTCGGGGAGCATGATATCATCCGCATCCATGCGGGCAATAATTTCCGAGCGGGCCGCAGCCATTCCCGCGTTCAGGGCAGCGGGAAGGCCCTGGTTCTCTTGCGTGATCAGTAGGATGCGAGGATCTTGCGCAGCGTAGGCTGACAAAATTTGCGAAGATTGGTCAGTAGAACCATCATCCACAATCACGAACTCAAAATTAGTAAACGATTGATCGAGCACACTGTCGACGGCTTCTTTTAGGTAGGAGGCCGAATTGTATACCGACATCACCACCGACGCGGCGGGGGCGTCGGGCTGGGTGTCGGGGGTAGAATGAGCGGTATCCATTAGGGGCTAGGCGAAAAAGGGGTAAAAATTTCGTCGTTTCTGATATCCGAAAGCGAACGGATATCCAGGTCACCCCCAAATATAAATAAAATGAAACCAATCAGAACAATTACGGCCAACGGTCGGTATAGAGCTTGGTTATAAAATAGCTTTAGAGAGTTCTTGATGGATGCCTCTGTTAGTTATGAGCAGCAAAGCCGCCGGTCACTAAGTTTATAATATTCTTCTCAATAATTAGTAGCATTCTCAATATAAGCTTACTATTTTTGACAATTCATAATTTACTTTGATACAGGCAGTATCTTTCTTTAGGCTTACTTAATTTTTTAAATCACTGTCTTAAGGCAATTTCTTTTGGTGACTATTGTTCTCCCCCTGTACCAGAATTCTTAAAATTTAACGATCTGCCATGAAAGAGAACCTAACTGCACACATCCAGGGTGGGCACCCCCCTCAAGGACACGTACGGGTGAGTGGTGCTAAAAATGCCGCTACCCGACTGCTGGCGGCGGCCCTGATTGCCGATGAGCCCGTTGTGCTCAATAACTTCCCTACCGAACTGGTGGATGCCCGCTACAAAATTGACTTTATTGAACAGAGCGGAGGATCGGTTAAGGTAGACCAACCGTTACAAGCTGTTACCATCGATCCAAGGGAGTATGCGCACGCCGCGCTGGAAGATTACAACTATCCTATCCGCACCACTTACCTGCTGGCGGCAGGCTTGCTCAAACGCTCGGGCGTAGCCCGCATTCCCTACCCGGGTGGCTGCAAGATTGGCAACCGGGGCTACGATTTGCACGTGATGGTTTGGCAGCAGTTGGGAGCCACCGTAGAAGAAAGGGCCGACTACATTGAAATCAGCGCTCCGCACGGGCTAAAGCCCGGTGAGATCAATTTTCCAACTTCAACCATCGGGGGCACCGAGAACGCGCTGATCTCGGCGGCAACCATCAACGGGGAGTCCATCATTAAAAATGCGTACATCAGCCCCGAAGTCGACTGCCTCATCCGGTTTCTGCGCACCCTGGGGGCGCAGGTAGACGTGGTGGGTAACAGCTTTATCAAGGTCGTGGGGGCTACCCACCTGCGGGGCTCCATCTTCCGGGTGATTCCCGACCGGATCGAGGCCCTGACCTGGATCGTGTACGGTATCGTTTCGGGGGGTGCCATCACTGTAGAAGATGTGCCCTTCGACATCATGGAGATTCCGCTGATCCACCTGCAGCACATGGGCATCGACTTATACCGCAACCGGAACAACGTGGTCGTATCACCCGAATGCCTGGTGAACGGACAAATTCAGCCTTTTGAGCTGGCCTGTGGAACCCATCCGGGCATCATTTCTGATATGCAACCCTTTTATACGCTGCTCGGACTGCACGCCAACGGTACCAGCCGCATCTTCGACTACCGTTACCCGGAGCGGTTGCGCTATTGCACCGAGCTTAACAAGTTCTACGGCGGCGCCCTCACCTTCAAACCCGGTGCCATCACCGTTCAGGGTGGCCATCCTCCAACCGCGGCCGAAGCTGAATCAACCGACCTGCGGGGCAGCATGTCTGCCGTGATTGCCGGGCTGCTTGCCCCAGGCACCACCACCATTCACAACGTAGAAATGGCCCTGCGGGGGTACAATAACATGGAACAGAAGCTGACTGATCTGGGGGTTGATGTATCGTTGGTGCCTGAGCCAGCGCTAACCAACCTATGATCCGCCTATCACTTAAAAGATATTTTAAAAGTGATGGATAAAACTACGAAATTAGGCCGAGGAAGAGGCACTCTAAAAAGGATAAAGTGGTTTACTTTTGCAGTAGTGCGTTATTTACGAGGAACTTCTAATTTACTGAATAATTACGTTTATGATTACCGTCGATATCGAAAGTATTCTATGGTTAGTGGAAAACCTCGTAATGTTCAGCACCTAAAATTTAGGTTACTTCAACGCGCTCACTCATTCGAGAAAGGACTAGCAATGAGTAATGTCCGGCCTTTCTTTGGAAAAGACAAAATGGTTGAACTGGATAGACTGATCCAGAAGTATCGTTCGTTAAGATTAGACGAAGACGGTATTGAATTCAAGAAAGCGCTGTCAGCCGTGAAGTCGTATTTAGTTTTCCACCGTGATTATCCATTACCAGAAAACCTCACTTACCTCTCAGAAAGGTACGGCAACGAGTTAGCTACTGCGGAGGTTGAGCCTAGCGTGATTGATCTGGTCGGTGATTCTATTCGGGAAAAAGCCAAAGGAGATTTTAAAGACCTGGCCTTTTCCAGGTTTAGTGCCCGACAGTTCGCTCAGAAAGAAGTAGCGGTTGAACTTATTACTGATTCAGTAAAAATTGCTCAGCGGAGCCCTTCGGTGTGCAACCGACAGAGTGGTCATGTGTTCATGGTTGCTGATAAACAAACCCAAAATCAGGTGCTCAAAATTCAGAAAGGATCGGCGGGGTTTGAGCAAGAGATCGACAAAATCTTGATCGTGACTTCTTCTTTACAAAGTTTTGGAGCGGCTAATGAAAGAAATCAAGCATACGTAGACGGCGGGTTGTTCTCAATGTCGTTGATGTACGCGCTTCACTACCACGGATTGGGCGTGTGCCCGCTGAATTGGTCGGCGGACAAAAGCCAAGATGTTGCCCTGCGCCGGTTGCTGAGTCTTCCCGAGGACCATACGGTGATTATGCTATTAGCTGTTGGTCACCTTAAGGAACACTACCGAGTGGCCCGGTCACCGAGACGACTACTTGAAGATGTCTTCACCGTGATCTAACCCTGAGTCTTGTAATTTGACAGGTCCCTTGGGAACTTCTCTGATTTTATCAAGAAATTTTCTGACACAATAATCAACTTATGATAGACACCAATGACTTACCCTTGGTAAGCGTGATTTCCGGATATTACAATCGCACAAAAAATTTGAAAGAATGCGTACAAAGCATTCTAGACCAAACGTACCCTAATTTTGAGTATATAATTTTTGACGACTGCTCTACGGATGGTACCTACGAGCTACTGCAAGAATTCGATGACCCCCGTTTAACGCTGTTCCGAACTGAGCAGAACGGAGGATTCACCAAAGGAGTGATTCAGGCGATCAACCAATACGCCAAAGGTGAATACATTGCTATCCAAGGAGCAGGAGATTTCTCGCACCCGGAACGTATCGCCAAGCAGGTTGCGGTGCTCTCGGATAAGCCCTCGGTAGGTATTGTATCCTGCAACTGGGTGGACGTGCAGGCTGACGGTTCCAAAGTGAGTAAGTCGCGTGACAATAAAGATGTAGTATTTAGCAAAATCATTCTCCACAAAAGCATAATATCCCAGGGAGAAGTTATGTTTCGGCGCTCGATCTACGAAAAGGCGGGCGGTTACGACCCCTGGATCGAGTTTGCCCAGGACCGAGACTTATGGATTCGAATGCGCAACTACTGTGACTTCTACCGGATTCCAGACGTACTCTACGAACGACCCTACTTTGAAAAATCAGTATCTCAAAACCTTAGTAACCTCATTGAGCAGCGTTTCTTTACGTGTATTTCTCGAGAAAGAGCAATAAAGGGAAGGAAGTTTAGCTTGCTCTTTCGGGATAAATACCAGTGGGTAGCCGATGAAGCAGTCACGTTGCACTTTCGTAATAAAAAAGGCAAACACCGTAAGAAGCTTCTTCAAGCGTGCGCTAGAGAGTCGAACCATATTTTAACCAAATTGTACCTTTACCTTCACTGGGTTCCCGTAATTAACTGGTTCATTTATAAACTGGTGGGGAGACGTGCTTACAAAATTCACACTATGCTTAGTTCCGGTTACCAACAGATGGAGGATGAAAAGATCTACCAACTAGCTGTGCTACGCTCCACCGACAATTAAGTGGCTGACCCTTCTCGCACTATTCCCGCCGTGGTTGTTATGGCGTATAACCGTCCCGACTCGTTGCGTCGACTGTTAGAAAGTCTGCTGCGGGCTACTTATCCTGATGAGGTTCCCCTGGTTATTAGCGTAGACAGAAGTAAAACGGATACGGTTAGAGAGTTGGCGGAGTCTTTCGACTGGCCCTTTGGCGAAAAAAAAGTGATTGCTCATCCGGAGAATCTGGGGCTGCGGGCGCACTCCTTGTTTTGCGGGGATCTCACCCGGCAGTACGGCTACGTTGTGTTTCTGGAAGACGATATCTTTGTGGCTCCCGGGTTCTACCGGTACGCCTTGTGGGCTATTGAACACTACGGTAACCATCCCCGGATAGGGGGGGCTTCATTGTATTCGTTTCAGTACTACGAGCAGGCTGCCCTTCCGTTCGTTCCGGTGCAGGAAGATAGTGCCGTATACTTTTTGCAGTTTTTTGCTTCGTGGGGTACGATTTTGTTCGAAGAACCCTGGAAAAAATTCCGGGCCTGGTACCAACAAGAACCTCAGATCAACTCAACCGATCTTCTACCCCTGGGAGTGAAGAAGTACTGGTCCGAAAAGTCATGGTCAAAGTACTTCCTAAAGTTTTTAGTACACAATGATCTTTACTACGCCTATCCTAGAGTGTCGCTTTGTACCAACTTTTCTGACCCCGGCGAACACTACACCGAGCTGACGGCCAAGTATCAGGTGGCCCTGCTCATTGACGATCAGGTGAAGGGAAATTTTAAGCCTTTTGAGGAATCTACGGCCGTGTACGACGCTTTTTTTGAACTTTTGCAGGATCGATTGAATCGTTTGGTTCCCAGTTTGGCCAACTATGATTATCTGGTAGACCTGAATGGCACAAAAGAGTTGCATTTATACCCGCATCAGTACGTACTTACCACTGGGGTAACCCGCCGTAGTGTTGCCTCGTATGCGTACCAACTCAAGCCAGCAATTATGAACGTGATCTACCAATTGCCAGGAGAAGGCATTAGTCTTTGTAAAAAAGAACAGGTCGTGAAGGCAAGACAAAAGCAAAACAACCTTTACTACTATTCCCACCTCACGTTTGCTCAACTCATCCAGCTTATCAAGCATAAGTCCTCCGGTATATCCTGGAAGGCGTTGCGCCGCCGATTTTCCTTGACTAGGGATGACCTACTCAAGCGGTTGCGACAGTAAGTATATCCAGCATCAGGCACGCTTGATGGGGCTGCTAAGGATTCGTTCGGCTTCTTCCAGCCAGCGTTGGGGATAATTTACCGGATAGTCGCGAAAATAATCGGCCAGATAAGTCAACTGCTCGTGGTATTTGTCAGAAAGGATGCTTTCGTATTCGGCGGGCATCGTCATCGGCGCTCCCGGATACACCACCCGGGCGAGTTGGTCGGCGTCGTAGGTGTCCTCCAGGGCCAAAAAGGCCAGCACCGACCGATAAAAGGAGACCGGGTCCGCATTCAGGGCATCGTAGAAACCAAAGAACAGCTGTTCTTTTGGATAGAAAGCGGTCCAGCGTTCGATGGTGGCTCGGTAGTCACTGAGTTGTTCGTTGCTGCGGTCATGGAGTAGGTAAGCTTTTATTTCGTGGGGGGGCACCTGCTTGATGTCTCGCTTCTTTAGCGATCCTAAGTTCATTTTAGCCTGCGACCAGCTTCTTTCCACTGGGTTTCTCAAAATAAAAATAATTTTAGCATCAGGATAAAAATCAGCGATGGCTTTCACTGTAGTTTCGGAAAGCATGGAGTAGTTGGGAGTGATATCGCCGCTGATCTTGTCGGCAATACCGGGAAACAGCCGATCATATCGAGCCAGAGCAGTATCACTCAGCTGGCGGGGAACCATCAAGTACCGAAGGTACCAAGTAACCTCCGCTAGATTTCCGTGCAAAATGGCTTGGAACAAATGCTGCTTGACAACCTGCTTCCACTTGATGTTGAGCCAGTGGTTGTTTTTGCTTCTACCCCGAAGGCTGGTGGGAATGGCGGCGTCTATTTCGTTGAAGTAGAAAAACTCCTTCAGGGGGGGGAGGGCAATCTGGGGATGGTTAGCGAGATTAGCGTGAAGCCAGGTTGTACCGGCCTTTTGGGCTCCAATGACCATGAATTTCAGTCTTCTGTTGGGCATAACAATTCATAGTTCAATTAAAAACAGCTACATTGATCACACACTGTTATAACTGTAATCCAGATATAAGTTATTCTTGTGAATTACGATTCACCAGGGAAGTATACACTTCCTGAATTTTTTCAACCTTGTGCGGCCACTGGTTTTCTTGGGCGTATTCGTATCCGTTGCGACCCATTCGGTCTCGCTTCTCGGGATCCGCCGCTAATTCTAGCAATGCCAAGCGAAAGGTGCGCACCGTGGTTTCAGCGTCGGTAATAGACACTTTTATGCTGGCATCATCGGGCACAAAAGTGCGTACCCCCTGATGATCCAGCGCTACCACCGGCAATCCGTAGGCCATTGCTTCCAGCAACTGGGATCCGAAAGAATCTCTCAGACTACAAAATACGAAAATATCGTGGGTGCGGTAAAAATCTTTTACCTCACCATAGGGCACTCGTCCCGCGCAACTTACCTGCTGCTCAAGACCCAATCGACTAATTTTTGCTCGTACATTCGCCTCCTGTGATCCGCCTCCCACCAGGGTTAGAGAAACGTGGTCGGGCATCTCAGCGAATATATCCAGGAGCATTTCGACTCCCTTCCGGGGGTGCATGGTCCCCACCCAAAGGGCCTTCACCGGGCCGTCGCTGCTCCGCAGTGGCCGTTCGGCCGGATAAAAGGAGGCAGGTAGCCCCGTATCCAGTTCAAACTGCAAATGTGATGCGCCGTGCCGCGCCGCCAGCGCGTGGGTTTCTTGGTTGGTGATGAGCACCAACTGGGCAGACCGTAGCATCTTGTGCGCCCCAAACCCTTTAACCAACAAAAAGCTAAACAAAGCGCGAAGCCGTTCCTTATACCCGCTACTTCCAAAGTACTTCATCAGCATAGAGGGCGGGGTTTGCCCCCCCCCGGCGGGTCCGAAGACAAAGGGAATACCCAGTTTCCATAACCGGCTTCCCATTTGTAGGCTACCGTAGGTGACGTGATGCACTAAATCGAAGGACTGGGATTGAGGCAACTTTTTGGCTACCCGGTACGCGGCCTTCTGCCAAAAATAGTAGTGTACGTACACAAACCGGTAGTGATTGGCCGCCCGTAATTTCTCTACCCACCGGGGCACCGCCACGTATACGAAATGGAGCCCAGCAACGGGCTCTTGACGCAGTTGTTGCTCAATGAGCGCGCGGTTACGAATGCTGGTAAGACAATGTATTTCAATCCCTCTCTGGGCCAGTTGAAAAGCCCAGCTCCAGCCATTGCCAGGTTCGGTGCCGGCGTTGGGTTGACAAGCGTAGGCTGATAGCAGTATTCTCATCGTGCTTCTTTGATCGGTTTATACTTCAATTTTCGGTATCGATCCAACAGATGGAGTTTGTTCATCAAGATCAATCCATTAGCCTTCAGCCACTCTTTAAGGTAAACCAAATAATTGAGCAGGACGTATTTTCTTGAAAAGTACTGCCTGGCCACGGATAAACGCTCTCGGTCGATCACCTTTTTCATTTGAAAGCTGTACCCTCCATCCAGGTAAAACGCAATGCGTTGGTCGACGTACGAAAGGCGATCAAGCGACTGCCGGTAGCCGTAGTAAGCTCCCAGCCAGCCGTAGAAGGACCCCGCCTGATAATCTAACGAATAGCCGCCCACCGACCGAAAAAGATCGGTTTTGATAAACATGGCCTGGTGGCACATCGGAATGGATAAGAAAAAGGAGTTAGGCGAAACGGGCTTTCCCTTTTCGTACTGAAAACCACTGGCCTCCGAACTGATTTTCACCACCTTGCCGTAGATGATATCTACCCGGTCCAGCCCTCCGGCCTGTTGCCAGTGCCGGGATACCTTGTCGAGTGTTTCGGGCGAATAAAAGCGGTCGCCCGCGTTCATGAAGTTGACGTATTTGCCCTTGGCCAATCCGACGGCTTTGTTCATGGCGTCGTAGATGCCCCGGTCAGGTTCGCTTATGAATGTATCAATATGATCACGGTACGTATCAAGCAATCCTAGGGTGCCGTCGGTAGAACCCCCGTCGATCACAATGAATTCGTAGTTGTCGTAGCTCTGATTGATTACACTGAGTACGGTTTCGACAACGTACTGTTCGGCATTATACACCACGGTGACAATAGAAAACAAGGGGGAAGGATCGACTATACTCATTTTTTTGTGACTTGAAAAAGGGGGAGCCAAACGTACAAAACTTAGCCAACCCGTGGACTACGGCTGCTCCAGTAGCACTTCTCCGATGGTGCTAATGAAAGTATCAATCTGGTATTTTTGTTCGTACTTTGCTCGCCCCGCTTTTCCTAAGCGCTGTCGTAGGGCCGTATCTTCCACCAGGCGGGCCACCGCTTCCGAGACGGCAGTGGCGTTCTTGGTCGGAACCAGTAACCCGGTTTCGCCATCCTCTACGATGCTTGGAATCCCCCGCCAGCGCGTGGCCACCACCGGCAGCGAGAACATCATGGCCTCCACCACCACGTTGCCAAACGATTCGGCCTCGAAGAACGAAGGGAAGCAGAAAATATCAGCGTCTAAGAAATACTGCCACTTGGCGGCGCCTTGCTGCACCCCGGCCCAGTGCACCTGCTCTTCCAAACCGTGCTGCCGACAGTAGTCCGTAGCCTGGCTTTTAAAGTCCTCGGAAGCAAAATCCCCCACCAGATTCACCCGAAAGGCACATCCTCGCTTCCGCAGAAGCTTCGCCGCTTTCAGCAGCATAAGCACTCCCTTCGACTCTTGGATCACCCCCACGTACAGGATAACCGATTTTGCGTTCGGCGATCGCTCGATTGGCAGATAGGGTTCGGCGGCGTCTTCCAGTCCGTTGGGCACCACCACGGTGCGCTTGGCTCCGAAGTATTCTCCGTCGGCAGGATTAAGGTCCGACAATTGAATGGCCAGTTCGGGCCGTCGGTACACGTAGCGGGCTAGCCAACGCAGCAGCGCGGGTTGGCGATCCACCACCTCGGACACTCCCGCGGCCCGAAAGTGAAAAATGGTGCGCCGGAACACCGGGCGCAAAAAAAACAGAATAAAAATATCGCGAGCCACCGGCGTGAAGCTCGACCCGCCCGGCATGTAGTATAAACTAGGAATTTGGTAGCGAAAACGTTGATAAAGAGCTTTAGCGACTACTTCAACCATATGGAAGAGCTTCCATACCTCAAAGTTACCGACCGAAGCCATCGATTTGGAAAAAGCCATGCGCACGTGGTAGAGTTTGAGGTTCTCAAACTTAGCGTCTAACAACCGCTGGGTCATCATGGTTTGTCCGCCGTAGGGGGGCGGGGTGATGCCTACTACGAGAATTTTTTTCATACGTCAATTGGCTGTCGAGCCACCGCATGAGCCCTTAGCTTTCGCCCCGCTGACTGCGGCACCTGGGCTGCTCTGGTTTTGTACCAGGCGATGGTTTCCTTCACCCCGGTCTCGGTGGCGTGGGGCGGCGCTCCGAGCACTTCGTGCGTCTTCTCAATGGGTGCCAGGTAATCCTGGGTCATACTATTGAAGCGAGTGGTCGTGAGGGGAAAGCGAACGTTTACCTGCTTGAGTGCGTCACCGACCAAGGCAATGCCCTTCACCAGCGGGGTAGGAAGAATCCGCACCGGTTTGCCGGTGAGAGCCAACGAAATGTGCTGCACCCACTCCCGCAGATCGATGGGCGTATCCCCCACGTAAAACACCTGCTGGTGCACCTTCTCTTCCGCTATTTGTAAAATCTGCTCAATCTGCCACACTACGTTGCCCACGTAGCCATAGGCCCGGCGCACATTCTGCTTGCTGGGATGGAAGTACAGCCCTTTTTCCATCACCGGAAACATCGTGTCGCGGTAGCGCAGGCTCCAGGGCCCCCAGATGGTTTGCGGACGAATGATCGTCCAGGTGCAATCCAAATTCGCGGCACGGGTGTAATCTTCGGTGAGTTTTTTACTCACTCCGTACAGGGTGAACGGACGGTAGTCCTGATCGTGCGTGGGCAGATACCCGGCTTCACACACGAACATGCTGGAGGTGATAATGGCGCGCTGCACGCTGGGAGTTGATTTGATAGCGTCCAGCACGTGCTGCGTGCCCTGGGTGTTTTGCGCGTACTCGTTTAGGTCACCGTCTAGTTCGTAAATGTCGGTGTCGGTGCGGGCCGCCAGGTGCACCACGTGCGTGGGCTGATAAGCGGCAAAAGCTTCGTGAAGACCCACCGAATCCATGATGTCTACCTCTTTCCAGTAGGAGTTATGATTTTCATTGAGCGGAGGATTCCAGTCAAGGTTTACCACGTCAACCCCCTGATCTACGTAGAACTGAATCAGGTTGGTGCCAATAAAACCGGACCCGCCGGTGATAAAAATTTTCATAAAAAAGTTTCTGGCCTACCCCAATGATAACCACGGGTGGCAAGTTAGTTAAAAACCTGGCTCCTCGAGCGTACGATGCTGATAAAGGCATTGTACAAAAACCAGGTATTGCCCACCAGGTAACGCCGCCACAACCGCTTGGGCTCTAAATACAGCCGATAGGCCCACTCCAGGGCAAAGTCGCGCGCCCAGCGCGGCAGGCGCTTTTCGGTGCCCGCGTAGGTCAAAAACGCTTGCCCCAGCCCCAGCATGCACGCGGGCACGCGTCCCCGGTGGTCGGCCATCCAGCGCTCTTGCTTCGGACAGCCCAGAGATACAAAGACCAAATTGGCTCCCGAAGCGTTGATGCGCTCCACGGCGGCCTGGTCTTCTTCGGCGGTGAGCGGGCGGAAGGGGGGCGACTCCAGGCCAGCCACCCGCAACGCGGGATACTCTTGCCCGAGGCGCACCTCAATAGCATCCAGCGTCTCTTGCGTAGATCCGTAAAAGTAGACCGACAGCCCCCGGGCTTCCGCCGCGCGCAGTAGGTCAGGTAACAGGTCCATGCCGCACACCCGGTCTTGCCGCAGGCCGTACTGCCACCGCATGAGCACCGACAATGGCCGCCCGTCGGGCGCCACCAGATCCGCTTGGTTCACCACTTGGTTAAAGCTGGGATCGTCGTAAGCTTCCATGAGCATGTGCACGTTGGCAAAGCAGACGTAGGCTGACTGCCGTTGCTGGGCCCGCTCCGCAATCTCGCGAATAAACTGCCCGTAGGGAGCAGTAGTTACCCAGGTGCGAATCAGTTGCACCTTTTTTGGGGGCCGTGCTGCGGTTTTTGAAGATGTCTGGGCAACCATTTAGTACGCATTTTCTTCACCCGATACGGCATTCCACACGGTGCGCCCAATAATTTCCAGATCAAAGGCCAAGCTCCAGTTCTCAATGTACCACAGATCGTAGTCTACCCGCTGTTGCATTTGGTACAATTCTTTGGTTTCTCCCCGATACCCGCTAATTTGGGCGTAGCCCGTGATGCCCGGCGTGATCTGGTGGCGCAGCGGATACTCATGAATCAGGTTACGATACTGCTCCAGGTGCGTGACCAGATTGGGGCGGGGGCCCACCACCGACATATCGCCCAGCAGGACATTGTGGAACTGAGGCAGTTCGTCCAGACTGGTTCGGCGGAGAAAAGCACCAACGCGGGTAATGCGCCGGTCGTTCTTCGACGCCTGCCGCTCGCTTTCGTTGTTCACCCGCATGGTTCTAAATTTGTAGCACCAAAACAACTGATTGTTACGCCCCGGACGCAACTGCTTGAAGAATACCGGGCCGACCGACTCTAGTTTGATAACCAGCGCGATGATTGGAAAGACCAAAGGGACTAAAAATGACAGGGCAAGCAGCGAAAAGGCAATGTCAAACCCTCGTTTTAACTGGGCATTCACCAACAAGCGCAACGGAGCTTTGCGGGTGGATATTACGGGGATCCGACTGTCGTCGTAGAGTTGCGTATCAATCCGGCGACCTTCGTTAAGTCCCCCCATGTCGGGCACAATGCCAAAGTAGATAAAGTTGTGCTCAGCAAACGAAGAAAGGTCTTCCAGTAGGGCGCTGTTGTTGCGCATGGCGTAGTAAATTTCGCGCACCCCGTGGTTCAAACAGTACGCTTTGATCTCGGCGGTGCTTCCCAAGTGCTTGTCTGACAGCAGAAACTCCGGGGGCGGAGCATCGTCAAAGTAGCCCAAGAATATCTGGGGCAAGGAGCGATTTTCTGTAAAGTAACGGCCCAAATCCTGCCCTCGCGCCGTGTAGCCCACGATAACTGCCTTTTTCTGGTAAGGGTACTGATGACGGTAGAACCGATAAAAGTAAAGCAGCCCCAGCTTTGCCAGCAGTGCCGGGATGGTAGCCACCATAAGTACCAGAATCTGCCCGACACTGAAGGTTAACGAAGGAAGCAAGAGCACCAGCAACAGCACCATTAGCAAATAAAGCGTACCCGCTGCTACCCAGTGAGCGGCCAGCTTGCGCGAGCGGCCCAGGTTTTCTATTTGGTAGGCTGACACCAACATGGATGCCACCAGCCAGCACAGAGCGGCGTTGATGCTCAGAGAAATCGCGCCCTGTTGGGCTACGTTGTCCAGCCACGAAGTGTAGCGGTGAATAAGCTGAAGGGTGACCACCACAATGGCTGCATCGGTGGCCATCAAAAAGAGGGGAATGGCTGTGGAGTACTGGTACTTCCTCAGTCGTTCACGAAGGTTGTTTTTCATGGGCAAAAAATCTTGAAGCCAGAGTACGTTTAACTAATTCTGACAGGTGCTATAAAAAAACCCATTACATCGAGACAATTACGAAAATAAAAGTAACGTAAATTATTAAATCCCAAAAATAATTACAAAAAATTAGCGAAACATTGATTTAAACCCCAATAGGTTATAAAAAGTATAAACTGGTAGGTAGTTTGCTCTGAACAATTAGTAAATGATAAACGGTTTCGGACTGCTCATGAGCAGAGTTGCAACGGTCTCCGTAAAGGTATTGTTTAATTGAGGATACTCCATTGATGAGACAAGCCACTAGGTGTTTTATATTGACGAGCTCTAGCTTGCCCAACCAGAGAAGTTCCCCACGCTACGAACTGCGGTCCGCACGTGACCCACCGCATCGGATCTTCCCGGATTGACTGCTGCTTTACCGAGCTCATACCAGTAACCATCTCCCGGATCCACGTACTCTCCTGCTCGCCGCGGAACGCTCTCGGCCTTGTCAGCGAGGTAGTCGGGCACGTACCACGCCTCAAGCAAGGGGCGCAGTTGTGACCAGGGCACCGTTTGCTTCTGCGGTTGTTCGTCCACCACGAGCGCCACGGTGAACCGTCGGTGCAGAAAGCTGGCCTCGCCCCGAAACTCGATGGGCTGGCTGCCTTTCTTGAGAACTAGGTAGGCTAACCGCAATGGTTGCTCCCGTTGGGCAGCCTCGTAAACTCCCTGCACGGCCTCCTGTAAAAAATAATCCCACTCCGAGTGGTTGTGAGGGCTCCCGCTCGTAACATCCTTGACAGAATCGGTCACCGTCACCCGAAGCAGATTATCTTCGGTAGCAGTTTCTGGTAGCCACCGGGTGTTGTTCAGCAAATCGCGCAGCGCCGCCTTCCAGACCAGGGGTAGTGTTCCCTCCCACAAGAAATCGTCATTTTCAGTAAATCCTTCTTCTTCGATATCCTCCGAAGTCAGCTCGTCCCGGTCGGTGTACTTCCAGTCCAGACGAACGCGTACCGCCTGATCTTCTAGTCGTAGCTCGAGGGTGTAGCGATACGAATAAGGCGGCGGTAGCGATTGGGTTTGGAAGCGAACAACAACTTGGGTAGGCATAAACGCGAAAGGTGAGGGATCATCCGTAGCGGTGGAATTATGAGATAGTACGCAGTAGCATCGCTACGGTTTCTTGCCGGTTGAGTTTTCCGTTGGATGTCCGAGGGATTGCCGCAAGGCAATAAATCTGGCGGGGAGCATGATACCGGGGGGTCTCTTCCGCAACGGACCGCAGTAGTAGCCGCTGCTCGGACTCCGCCGGGAGAGGCCCCTCCACGACCAACACCACCCTTTGCCCCAAACGCGCGTCCGGAAGTCCTACGACCAGCAGGGGTGGGGGGGTAGCGGGCCAGTGCTTCGATACCGCTCGCTCCACCGGTTCGGGCGATACCTTTACCCCCCCGCTGTTGATTACCCAGTCGTAGCGGCCGAGCCACCGGAAGCGCCGCTCGTCCACCAGCGCTACCTGGTCGTTGGTTACCAGTCGTTCTTGCTGGGTAACTGAACCCCGGAGGGTGAGGCAGCCTCGCTCGTCAACGCCGATGGCCGTATCACCCAGCACCCGAAAGGTGTCGTCGGCATCGGGTCCGTTCAGGGCGCGCAGCGCCACGTGCGAAGCGGTTTCGGTCATGCCGTAGGTGCTGTAGACGGGAGTACTGATGTTGGCAACAATGCGTTTCTCTAGGTCAAGACTCACCGGTGCGCCTCCCACTAAAATTGCGTGCGCCGCATTGAGCGTTGCCAGATCACTTTCAAGCCAACTTTGCAGTTGCAAGGGAACCAGCGCCAAAAAAGATGGCTGCACCGGAAGTTCCTCGAGCGGATGCGCCGAAGGTGGTACGCCCACCACGTCCATGCCGATCTCCAGCGCCCGACACAGCACCATCATGCCGCCGATGTAAGCCGGATCAAAACACAAAAGGGCAGTTTGATCCGAAGTGAGCGATAGTTCCCGCTGGGTGTTCAGGATGCTGACAATCATTTGCTGCCGGGTGATCTCGATGGTCTTGGGTGGACCCGTTGATCCGGAGGTAGGCACCGAAAAACTTTCTCTTCCTTGCAGCCACTGCCAGCAAAAAGCAAGGGCGCGTTGCAGGGGGGCGGGTAATTGCAAGTACCCCTTGACCGCTTCTGGGCGGGGCATCCGTCGCAGAGCATCACTGGCGAGGGGCGGGAACGATGAGAAGTAGAGAACCGACATACATGACAACCTTACGTTGCCTATACGGGTCTGCTATCAAAAGGTGATTCTTAGCGTTGATTTTCTTCAACCTTAAGCACCCAGGCCCCGTCAAACATAAACATCGGAATTTCACGTACTTTTTCGTAGCGGCGGCGCGCCGAAGAGACATCGCCCGACTGCTTCACGTACACGTAGTAGAGCTGCGTTTTAGAGCTAAAGCCGTACTCCGACGACTGGCCCTGCGTTTCTAACGCGCGCTGGTATCGGATGGCGTTGCCTTGTACACCAAAGGCGCCCACCACCACGTAGTAACCGGGCTCTAATTCCAGCGGATCGTTGCTCGGGGCCACCGCTACCTGATTGTCGGGCGAGGCCAGCGGATCCGGAGCAAAAGCAAGATCCTCTGAGAAGTCGCCTACCGGAGTATCCGGCGCTTCGCGATCGGCAAGTTGCGGGGTCGCTTCGTCTTCCTCGGTCAATGGCGGTTCGTTTGGAGCGTCGGCAGTGGTTGGCTGACTAGCCGGTTCGGCATCAACCGGTTCTTCCGCCGCTTCCGACGGCTCGTTGGTAGCAAGCGGATTGTCGATGACTGCCTCGTCGGCCGCTTCGCTAATTATTGGTTCCTTGCTCCGTTTCTTCTTGCCAAAGCGAAAGGCCAGCAGTACTTCGTGTGTCCCGCCCAGGTCGCTTCCTTCGGAGCCAACCGCCAACTCGTAGGCGTAGTTGAGACGAAGCTGCCGGTAAAGCTGCACCCCCGCCCAAGCGGAAGCATTGCTCGACTGACGGTACGAACCGCCTACCCACGCCAACTGCCGGTAGTAGACGGTGGCCCCGGCCTCGTACTCGTCGGGCAAGCTGGCTCCCCGGTGGTACAACACCTGAGGTTCCACCCCAATCTGGTTAAAGTTCAGGCGGTACCGCGCCGAAAGCAACTGGTAGCGATTCAGGTCGATGCCCGCTTGCTCCACGTCGCTCACTTCCAGTCGGTCGGACTGCGCTAACTGGGGAAGGGCAACGCCTAGTTGCAGTCCCCGCAGGCGGTACCGAAGCCCTAGTCCACCGCTCAGAAAGTACTGACCGTCCATCGCCGCCAGGGCGGTTGGATCGGCTGTAAAAGCATCACCCCAACTGCCAACGTCGACGCGGTTGGTACCCGCCCCAATGGATAAGCCTGCGGCCAGTTCGTGTTCTTCTCCCAACTGCACCGCGTAGTTAGTAGTCAGCCGTCCCAGACTGGTTGCAAAGAACCCTTGCCGGTTGTCTACCGCGGTGAGCCCGACGGACAGTCCGCTGTTGAAGGGCAGTTGCAACTGGGCCGCGTTCACTACGGGCGCATTATTGATACCTACCCATTGCCGCCGGTGTACCAACCATGCTTCGCCGTAGCCGCTACTTCCCACGTAAGCAGGGTTGTAGAGCTGCGGACTGACCAGTGGGTTCAGGTAGGGCAGTTGCTGCGCAACGAGCGGGAAAGAAGCTAATAAGGCGATCACTAAGGCAATTCGTTTCATTGTGGTTTATCTAATGAGGGCTACCGAGCCGGTGGTACTGCGAGATTGACTGCTGTTGTTGGTGGTGGTTATCAGGGAAAAGTAGTAGGCCCCTTGGGGCAGGGGTTGGTTTTGGAAGGTGCCGTCCCAGGGGATGTTGCTGTTGCTGGTGGCGAAGACTACCCTTCCCAGTTGGTCGTAGACCCTCAGGGAGGTAAGCTGCTCATCGGGCCCTAGTACTATTTGCCAGGTATCGTTTTGTCCGTCGTCGTTGGGGGTGAACAGGGGCGGGGCCCCGGTGGGGGTTTGGGTCAGAGGAGGTTCCGGATCAGCAGGTTCGGGTTGCGTTGGATCGGGTTCAGCCGGGATAGGGTCTGTTACTTGAGCAAGGTCAATGGTGTAGGAAGCTTGCGAAGAGTTACCGGCGGCATCGTAAGCTACCACGGTGAAGGTAAAAGTGCTATCGGGGCTGAGGTTTTGCGCGGTGTAGGTAGTAGCCGTAGCGGGCAGGGTGTCTAGGGCCACTCCGTTTTGCAGGATGATGTAAGAAGTAACGGCTTGGTTGTCAGTGGGGGTGTTCCAGGACAGGGTCAGGGAAGTGGGACTGGCGGCGGCGGTGAGTTCAAAGGATGCGGGGGGCAGAGTGTCGGTGCTGTCAGCAGGTTCAGTGGCAACCGGGATAGTGATGACAACCAGGTTGCTTTCTTGCGATTGATTACCGGCGGCGTCTACGGCTTTCAGGGTGAAGGTGTAGCTACCGGGGGCAAGCTGGGTGACGGTGTGCGTGGTGGTTGCGGGGGGCAGGGTAGCGATCTTGGTGCCGTCTTGGTCGACCTCGTAGTTGGTTACGCCTACGTTATCGGTAGAAGCCGTCCAGGACAGTTCTACGGAAAAAGAAGTGGGGACATCGGCGCCCAGCGTAGGCTTGGAAGGGGCTTGGGTGTCGGGCACGCTCTCAAAAGTAGCGCTGATGGTGCTGTTCTGCTGCACATCCCTGAAAATATACTCAGCAAGCGGCCCTTGAGAAGTGCTATTTACAAGAACGTCTTTGATCTGAAAACCTGCTCGGGGAGTAACAGTAAACTTTTTGTCTTCGCTTTGTGCTACCTTCACTGCCCCCGAGGGACTGATGCTGCCGTTGCCACCCGTCACCGAGGCACTAATGGTATACTCTACAGCAGGTGAAGGAGTGGCATTATTCCACTCGTAAGCGCCGATGTCGGGCGCGCTCCCTTCAAAAGAAAAGCCAACGTCAGTGCCAGCATCTACCACAGCGCTGTTCTGGTCTTTAGCCAGATAGTAAGCCGTAGGTTTCTCGCCAGTTAAGGCTAGCCTTGGGTCCGTTTTTTCTACCCCGGCGGGTGTGCCAGGCACGTTCCAGGCTAGATTATGGCTCATCGTGAAACCGGAAGTAGGCAAGCTGCCCCGGCTGAAAGCGGTGCCATTGTTAGGTTGATCTAAAGTGATTACTAGGTTGTTCTTTACCTGCCAGCTGCTCACCGCTCCGCTCACTTCCAGAAAGCTGGTGGGGAAATTATTTCTAGTGGTGTTAACCAGATACACCGTGTTGTTGTAAATACTCATATCCGGGCTGTTCTGGTTTTTTTTAAAGATAAAGCCCATAGAGCATTCAGCCACATTATGATGGATGGAGGTAGGACCTACTTTATCAGTGCTGGCTCCGTGAATCTCGTAGACTCGGCCATTGTTATTCCACTTCTGAGCGAAGTAGTTGTGGTCAATTTCTAAGTGACTACGGGGGCCCTCTACTCCTCCGGAGCCGTAGAAAGTATTGTCATGGATGCGGATGCTGTAGGGGTAAGTAAGTTTTGCTCCGCCGTTAGACTGCAACCCCTGTTCGTTGGATTTAGGCACTGAGACCATACCGTTGAAGGTGTTGTTGTAAATTTCCAGTCCCCACTCAAACTCATGGGCAGACTCAAAGTCGAAGGGACGGTAGGTTTCGTCCGCCCCTAAAGTAGTTTTGCCGTGAAAGAGGTTGTCGTGCACCTTGGCGTTCTCATGGCCCGAACCTTTGTAGCCATAGGCCCCACCCTTGGTGGTCTTGAACTCACAGTGGTCTAGGGTAAAGTCATTCATGTAACGCGTGCGCAGGGCCCCGCCCCAAGTGTTGCACAAGCGCTCATAGCTGGCATCCTCAAAGAAGCTATGGTGAATCCTGACCTCCTTTCCTTCCCGCAGGTAAATGCCGTTCCAGGGAAACTCGCGCACCGTGAGGTTAAAAAGCTCCATGTTTCTGGCGTACTTCATCATGATGGCCCCGTCTAGCGGTTGATCTAGGCGAGAAGTCAGCACCAGATTGCTGATGGTGACATTTTCCAGGCCATTGCCTCCTATCAGGTAATTCTCCAGTGGGAAGTCATCTCTTTCTTGCGAAAGAGGAAGGCAAATAGCTCCTTCAGGGCTAAAGGTACTGGCATTAATGATGGTGGTGGTGGTGCTTCCGGTATGGCCTTGTCCGTTGAGCGTCCAGCCGCTCTTAAGGGGGGCGGTTTTGGAAAGTGTAAAGACACCAGCTCCTAGCTGGATGGTGTGCTCGCCTTTGGGCACCTGTTGGAAGGCGTAGGCAATGCTCTTCCAGGCGGTAGCCGAAGAAAGTCCGTTGCGGCCCGCATCATCTTGGCCGGTGGTGGATACATAATAAGTTTGCTGGGCTTGCGTAAGGGTGGCGGCTAGCAGTAGCAGAAAAGCTAGGTAGAAAGTTTTCATACGGAGATAGACAAAGTGAGAGGGAAAGTTTACACCAAAGTGTTCTGCTTACAATTTCAAAGGATTGATAACCGCACGTAGGTACTATCTGGCGTAAATCGACACCCAAAGCGCTTGCCATGGTTTGAACGCTAGGTTCAAAGCTCACCGCGTGAGGTGATGCGCACCGCAACCCTATTCACTTCGCCCTGAGAACAATCAAACCACTGCAACTACCAATGGCTCAACCGCTTAGCATTTTTGTGTGCAGTTTGCGTACGCACGTTATGTATCTAAAGAAAATAAGTAGTATTTTGAAGCCCGTTTCGTCAATATTTTTTTTCCACTGCCGATGCACATTCTGTACGTTGACCAGCACTTCAAAACCCCAGAAGAAGGGGGTGCCATCCGGTCTTACTATCTTGCCAAGGGCTTGGTCGATGCCGGTCATCGGGTGACCATGATCAGCGCCCATGCGGGAGCTAAGCACAAGAAAGTGTTCATTGACGGTATCCACGTGCACTACCTGCCGGTGCCCTACCGCTCCCCAATGAGCCGACTGGGCCGCAGTCGCACTTTGCTGCACTTCGTTTGGACGGTTTGTCGCCGGGCGGCAACCTTTCAGGAAGCCGACATTTGCTACCTCACTGCTACACTACCCACCTTGGGGTTAATCGGCTTGTTCTTCCAACGGAAATTCTCAATGCCGTTCTGCATCGAGGTGCGCACGCTCACTTCCGACGCTTTCCCCGCCCCCAAGAGACTCTCCGCCCGCCTCGAAAAGCAAATCTACCAAAAAGCGAAAGCCCGGGTCGCTCTTTCGCCGGAGGTGGCGCAGCACCTGCGCCAGATCGTGCCCCAGCAGGCGATTTACCTCATTCCCAACGTGGCCGACTGCCGGTTCTTTAGCCGGTCTGAACGCAGTGGGTACCACGAACGGCAGTTTGGGGTGATCGGCAAGTTCGTGGTGACCTACTTTGGATCGCTAGCGACCGCGCACCAGCTGGATGGTCTCATGGATGCGGCCCGGGTTTGCCAGCAGATGCAACTCAACGACGTCTTGTTTCTGGTGGTGGGCACCGGCGGCGATCAGGAACGTTTGCAAAATCAGGTAAGCCAAACCCACCTGAACAACGTGCAATTTCTGCCGCACCAAAATAAGTACGGCCTGCTTTCGGTGCTCAACGTGACGGATGCCGCCTACGTGGTTGCCGATCATCCGGGGCAGCACGATAGCCCGACCGAGTTCTTCGACGCCCTGGCGGCAGGCAAGCTGTGCATCGTCGACCGTCGGGGATGGATCGCCGACCTGGTGGAGGAAAATCACTGTGGGTTCTACGCTTCTCCGCAGCAGCCCCAGGATTTTGTGACCCAACTAGCCCCCTTCGTGAACGATCGGAAGCGGCTGGATACGTACCAGACCAACGCCCGCGCGTTGGGCGAACGGCGCTTTGAGCGCCAGCAGCAGGTCGATGCCTTGCTGAACGGTTTGGGGATTCCTCGTCCTACCTTCCGGGAGGTTACGGCCGGTACCTTGCCCGTGTGAAAATCTGCTGGGCATCCTGCCGCATCACCTCAGGAAGCGAAGCGCCATTTCGCTCGGCGTAGGCTTGCACAATCTGCTGGCCCAGCCACCGGCCAATCTGCCCCGGCAAACGGTTGTTGATCTCGGCCGTGCCCGGTCGGTCGCCCAGGTAGCGCGTCTTGGTGGTTTGGTCGGTCTTGAAAAACAGCTCGTTGTCCACGAAGTGCGACCAGATGAGTTGGCGGTTTTCTTCCACCAGCCGCATTTGTTCACTGCTATAGCCCAGCAGGGTGCTATCCGGCAGGCACGGCATCGTTTGCCGCACAAAATAGTAGCTCTTGCCGTAGTAAATCATCTCCGCCAGTAGCGACTGGTCATTCAAATCGGTCGCGTTGAAGCGGTCCGAGAGCAGCAGCAGGCAACCGGGCACCACCGAGGGCGGTTGGTAGCGACGCAGCAGGTAGTCGTGCGTTTGCGGACGGTACCGGGCCGAGGGCCCTACGAAGAATTCGGTGCTCACCACCACCATACTGTCGGTAACCAGCAGGTCATCGCCCAGGGTGCCCAACCCGGTAAAGGTGGTGTAGATGGTGGGAGCTTTAAAACTAGGAAAGTAATACTTGACCAGTCGAAAGGCCTGCTCAAAGTCCGTTTGTAGCTCCGAGTAGTCGTCAAAAGCGGCCTCCGTCTGCTGACGCAGGGTATCGATGGACGGGTTGGTAATGAGCTGATAGTACTGATTGGCCAGTGCCAAATCGGCGGGATAATCGTCGACGTGCAAATAAGCGTGGGCAAAATCCGGGTATTGGTATAGCAGTTTTTCAATATCTTGGCTACTTTGCGCCTTAAACAAGCTTTCATCCCAGCGAATCATCGAAACCGATACGTGGGTAGCGGAAAGGTCAGGAATTGAACGACAAGAATCAGACTGGCAAGAAAACAATCCTCCGACGCACCCACTTATTAGGATAAAGAGCGCGCCTACGGAAAACAAACGAGGCATAAAATCGAATATAGCTTGAATAACATCAAACAACGACAAATTTAACCACAACGTATGAGACGCTACACCCTTATTTTTTTGTTTTTGGCAAGTTCTACGGCCGGATTTGCCCAAATTGACTTTTCGCGCGTCAAGATAGGGCTGCAAATATCCCCCACTCTATCGTTTAATCGGGTAGACGATGAGTCGGCCGACGTTAATTTCTCGAGCGATGGCGTGGGGGGGCGAATGATCGGCGGAGCGGTGCTGGATTATATGCTCACCGATAACTATTTCGTTTCCAGTGGGTTGTTTTTTGTCCCTAAGCGGGTAGGGCTCCGCAACGATGACGATGAGGCTCGGGATCGCCACAAATTGCATTATTTACAGATCCCGGCCACCATGAAGCTATTCACCAATGAAGTGGCGCTCGATACCCGGATCTACTTCCAGGCGGGGTTCACGCTGGACATCAGACTGCTGGAAGATAACATATCAGAAACCGTGACGTACGTAGAAGACTTTGGCTTTGTCGACTCCTCGCTGCTGCTGGCCGCGGGGGCGGAGTACCGCTACGGCTACAACACCATCTTCTTCGGCGGGTTTAGCTACCGCCGCGGATTGGCCAACGTAGTGCGCAACGAGTTTGCGCCTGTCCGGGATCTTACGGTGAAGAACGACCTGTTTAGTTTAGACCTGGGCATCAAGTTTTAGGCATAATTTAGTATATTGTCCGGTACGAACTAAAAACACTACACTCATGAATCACAACCCCAACAAGAGCGACCGGCCGACCGGGCGTCGCGAATTCATTAAAAAAGGAGCCGCCGGAGCGGCCGGACTCTCTCTGGCCATGTCGGCCCGCAGCTACGGACGCATCATCGGTGCCAACGAGCGCGTGCGCGTGGGCATCGTGGGCTTCTCGGGTCGCTTCCGCAGCTCCCTGTTGCCCGCCTTTATGAAGCATGCCGAAGCGCAAAACTTTGAGCTGGTGGCCGTGTCGGACATTTGGAACCGCCGCCGCGACGAGGCCCAGGCCCTTCTTCAGGAGCAGTACGGCAAAAAAATCACCGCCAGTCGCAACAACGACGAACTCTACGACACCCAGCAGCTGGATGCCGTGATCATCAGCACCGCCGACTTCCAGCACGCCCTGCACTGTGCCGAAGCGGTGAACCAGGGCAAAGACGCCTACGTAGAAAAGCCCCTGGCCGAATCGATGGAAGACGCCCGCACGGTGCGCAAAGCGGTGAAAGATACCGGCAAAATTGTGCAGGTGGGCTCTCAGCGGCGCAGTGGTCCCAACTACCACGCCGCTAATGACTACATTAAGTCCGGCAAATTTGGTGACATCACCATGGTGGAGATGACCTGGAACGTGAACCAGCCCGGCCGCTGGCGCCTGCCCGAACTCACCGCTTCCATCAAAAAGGAAGACACCGACTGGGACCGCTACCTGATGAACCGGCCTAAGGTGAAGTGGGATCCCCGTAAGTATTTGGAATACCGCCTGTTCTATCCCTACTCCTCGGGCATTCCCGGGCAGTGGATGTCGCACCAGATCGATACCGTGCACTGGTTCAGTGGCTACGACCACCCGCGCAGCGTGGCGGCCAACGGCGGCATCTACATGTGGCGCGACGGACGCGAGAACGCCGACACCATGACCGCCGTGTTCGACTACGGTCCGCAAGACGACATGAGCAAAGGCTTTCAGGTGGTCTATTCTTCCCGCATGCACAACTCGGCGGGCGGGGTGAAGGAACTCTATTTCTCTAATGGGGGCGAACTCAACCTCGATACCAACAAAGTGACGCCCAGCGGTGGTCTGAATGAGAAATTCGCTAGCGCGATGGGCATGGAACCCTTCATGCTGGAAGAGTTTTCGCTGGCTGAGGCGAGTAAAGCCGAAACCGGTGCCAATACCGGGTCCGACTCGATGACCAATGCCCACATGCTCAACTGGATGGAGTGCGTCCGCAGTCGCGAAACTCCCAACGCTCCGGTGGAAGCCGGTTACAACCACTCAGTGGCTAACATCATGTGCACCGCCGCCCTGCACTCGGGCAAGCGCGTGTCCTTTGATGACAAGGCGCAAGATATCGTGGTAAGCTAATAAAACAGTCCATAGTTTATAGTCTACAGTCCACAGTCCACAGAACTTTGGCGGCTTGTTTTAGCGGTCAACTGTGGACTCACGACTGTGGCCTATAGACCTAAATAACCAACCTTTGATAACCTCCTCTTGCCGCGGTACCGGTCTGTGCCCTTGGGCTGCGACCGCCTTGTTGTGTCTGTTCGCCGGAGCGGCCCCGGCTCAAATCCGCTTCACCGTGAAGCCCGACACGGCTGCGCAGCGGGTAGACATTGTAGCCGATGGTCAGCCCGTTACCTCCTACATCTTTCCGAACACCATCAAGAAGCCGGTGCTGTATCCGTTGCGTGCTCCGGACGGTACGGTGGTGACGCGCGGCTTTCCGCTCGATGCGCGGCCCGGCGAGCGGGTGGATCATCCGCACCACGTGGGACTGTGGTTCAACTACGGCGACGTGAACGGCTACGACTTCTGGAACAACTCCGACGCGGTGGACCCCAACGGCAAGTACGGCACCATTCATCATCGTGAGGTTCTGGAAACCTCCGGCGGAAAGCAGGGGATGCTGCACGTCACCGCCGACTGGATCACCTCAGATGACGACAAGGTGCTGGAAGAGGATACCAAGTTTGTGTTTTCAGCCAAGGGTAAAGACGCCTACCTGATCGACCGCACCACCACGCTAACCGCCGTGGGCGACGTGTCGCTCACCGACAATAAAGAGGGCATGCTGGGCGTGCGCGTGGCCCGCGCCTTAGAGCACCCCTCAGACGAACCCGCGGTGTTCACCGACGCCAGTGGTGTGCCCACCGAGGTGAAGGCGATGAGCAACGCGGGAGTGAACGGTTTGTACCGCAGCAGCGAAGGCGTGGAAGGCGACGCGGTGTGGGGCACGCGCGCCCGCTGGGTGCAGTTGTCGGGCCGGGTGGATGAAATGCCCGCTTCCATCACGATTATGGATCATCCCGATAACGTAGGCTTCCCGACCTACTGGCACGCCCGGGGCTACGGCCTGTTTGCGGCCAATCCGCTGGGGCAGAAAGCCTTATCCGGGGGAAAAGAGGAACTGAACTACCAGCTCAAGGACGGAGAAAGCGTCACGTTCCGATATCGGGTGGTGCTGCACGCCGGTAAACCGCTGAGTGATAAACAGGCGCAGGTGCTGTTTGATGATTTTACGGGGGGAGAGCAGTAGTACTGCTTCGCAGCATAAAGTCAAATAGACCATGCACGTATCATTTCTGGAACTCAGGAACTTTAAGCGCTTTACTGATCTGGCGATTGACCTGTCGAAGCTGGCGCAACCTCCGAAGCTGGTGCTCTTGATCGGAGCGAATGGCAGTGGAAAGTCGTCGGTGTTTGATGGGTTTGAGCTACTGGCAAATTTAGTAAAGAATAAAGGTCTTAAGCTCCTCGCGCCAGAAAGCTATTACCACAAAACAGATAGTTTAGATTCTAAAACACTAGAAAGTGTTAGCAATTTTGAAGTCAAAATCACCACTGATCTCGGTGAATATGTTTATGGTGAGAATATAGAGAACCTGAAGAGCGACGCTTTCTACGGTAGAAGTTCGCTTCGTCAAGTTCCTCGCCTTACCAGAACTACCTCTCAGGAATTTGACATAGCCTCAGACACTGACCGCCCCCGCTTTTATATAGATCGAGACAATCGCTTCGAGAATGATATTGAAATACTCGCGCAGCAAATACTAGATGAAGTATTTAATGGCGATGATTTTGACGCACAGCAGCTTAAAGAGGAGTATTTGCAGCCTATCAACCGAAGCCTTAATCGTATTTTCGGGAGCTTGGAAGCGCCGTTGCTTGAACTAATCTCGCTAAAGCCGCCACTACGTGGTAATGTCGCTGACATACAATTCAAGAAAGGAACCGCTAGATTTCATTATGACCTGCTAAGTTCTGGCGAAAAAGAAGTTATTAATATACTGCTCAACCTATTCGTACGCCGTGATACCTACCAAGACACCATCTACTTCATCGACGAACTAGACCTGCACCTCAACACCCGACTGCAATACAACCTACTTAAGGAAATTACCGAACACTGGATTCCTGACAATTGCCAACTGTGGACGGCGAGTCATTCGTACGGCTTCATCGACTACGCCCGCGAAGCCGACCATGCCGCCATCATCGATTTTGATAGCTTCGACTTTGACGTGAAGCAAGTTTTGCTACCCGAGCCGAAAGATTCGCTGGATGTGTTCGACGTGGCGATTCCCAAAGAAAGTATCTTCAAGCTGTTTGATAACAAGCAGATAGTGTTGTGCGAAAACCAGAATGATGAGTTTTATAACTTACTAGGGTTGAAGGATATTTTATTTGTGGGCGTAAGAGATAAGAACCAAGTGTTTCTATCCGCCAAGGCCGATCCTCGCTATCAAGGAATGATGGATCGTGATTTTCTCACAAACAATGAGATAGAACGGGTTCAGCAGAAGTATCCAACCTTACGCGTATTGTCTTATTATTGCTTTGAGAATTACCAATATCATCCGGATAATATCGCAGAACTGGTCAATGATTTTGACAAGCAGTCTTACGTAGCTGAAATTGATCGCCAGAAGAAAGCCCAACAGATGAAGATCGTGGCGGAGGTCAAAACCGTAAGAAATTCTTACGCCATACTGAAAGAAGACGATATCCGAGACAAAAGTATTGAGACCATTGTTGAGGGATTTTCCAGTGATGAGTTTGAGTCATACTATCCGTATTTTGATATGAAGAGCAAATTCAACAAAGTTGCCATTGCTTCTTACAACCTAACCAGGGTGCAACTCGTCACCACTCCGTGGTTCAAACAAAAGATAGCCGAAGCACTCGCGTAAATTCCCCATCTGGCGCGGGTTGCCCCGCCGGGCAATCGGCCTACTCGGTTGCTCTGCACCCATCAACATCAAGCAGCAATGTGATTCGGGGGCAATACCCGCTCTATAGAGACTTAATCCGGTCAACGATCCGATTTCACCGAAACAAGACCAACTATCCGAAGCTGGAGTTGACCGACGAACCAAAGGCCGGTTGACGCAGTCCAGCTCCAAGTGGCATCTTGACCAAATGTCACGTGGCAAGACAATTAACCGGCATTCGGTTAGACCAAATGTCATTAACCTTACCTGTTTAGTACGTCTCGGCCTGATCGGGAGCGGTTGGTCCGGCGCGCCGAAGTACCTTCGGTCAGCCGGTTGTTATTTTTTCGTACCAACTGGTCACATTCGGTCGGGCCGAATGCGGTTGGCCGGGCGGCGGGAGGGGCAAAAAGCCCGGATTTATGACATTGGTGGGTTTATCTTACACCGTAAGGCGTGCCTGAAAACGGGTTGGCACGTGAGGTCTAGAAGAGGCACTTTTGGGATAGTTAAAAACAAACCACGAACCAGATGAAAAAGTCTAAGAAACTAAAGCGTGTTCAGACCGCGGTTGATTACGCCCTGAGCAACCCTACCGCCCTCAAGAACCTGAACCGGGTAGGCATTTCCAGGGCCGACGTACTGCAGGGCAAGGCCCTGGCCGAGCAGGTACACCTGCTGGATGCGGCGCAGCGCAAAGAGTACGGTGAACAGTACCAGGCCACCGACGAACTCACCCAGGCCCGTCAGGAAGCCCGCGCCCTGTACATGAAGCACCTGGACACGGCGCGCTTCGCGCTGAAAGAACATCGGGGCCACTGGAACACGCTGGAACTCAGCGGTGCTCGAAAAGGCGACTTGTTCGGTTGGCTGGAACAGGCCCGCACCTTCTACAGCAACGTGGCCTTGGTGAAAGACATCCTGACCCGCTATGACCTGAGCGAAGCCGAACTGCAGCAGGGCCAGAGCATGATCGACGCGGTGCATGCCGCCCACCACGCCCGCCAGAAAGAAGCCACCGAAGCCCAGGCCGCCACCACCCAGCGCAACGAAGCAGTAGAAAAACTAGATGCCTGGATGCGCCACTTCGCCCAAAGCGCCCGCCTGGCCTTCGTCAACGACCCACACACGCTGAAAGGACTGGGATTGGTGAGCAAGGTGGGGGTTTGAGATAAGTTTATGTTGAGGTCGGAGCGGACGCTCCGACCAGATCTGGGGATAACATACGATGACCAATTTCTTTTCCTTCGTAAAAAGCGAAAACAAAGTCCGACCAACCTTCGCGCTCTAGGATGCGGTGCATCCGCGCCCTTCACGCTTAATTTGCCAGCCAATCTTTTTCAACGCTTGAGAACGTGCGGTGCTTTGGATGAAGGCCACTAACTCATGCAGCCTCCTCTCTGGTTGTAGGTTAAGCGAAGCGGTCCTACGACCCAACCAGCGACGCTGTATAAATTGTAGCAGCCTATTCGGGTGACGCGTTACGCTATCGCTAAACGCGCCCCAGAGAAAGTATTGTCTCACCCCCTACTTCAACCCCTCTTACATCGGTTTCTTCTCGTAGTTTTCACCGAACAGCAACGGCCACTGGGTGTAGGGGGTGAAGGTGTTGAGCCAACTGTCGCTGTCGCGCAGCCCCCAGAAGGTAATGGCGTACTGGTTCTCCTCAGGAAGCGCACGGTAGATGCGCACGATCTCCCGCATCAGCTTGCGCTGGGCTTCGGCCAGTTCGGGCGTCAGGCGGTCGGTTTCTCCTTTGGGATTCGCTTTGATGTCTACCTCCGAGAGGTGCACGCGCAGGCCGCGCTTCACCAGTTCGTCCAGCGCAATTTGCAATTGTTCTATCGGCAGGCTTAGGTCGACGTGCATCTGCAAACCCACCCCGTCAATGGGAATGCCCCGCGCCTGGAAGTCATCGACCATCGCCAGCACCGTCCGCAGCTTCTCGGGCTTGGCCACCAAGTCATAATCATTGTAGAACAGCAGCACGTCGGGGTCGGCGGACCGGGCGTACTCAAACAGGCGGGCCGGATAATCCGCACCCAGCGTCTGGTAGTAGACCGACTCGCGCATCCCGTCGCCCGCCTGGTTGACCACTTCGTTCACCACGTCCCAACTACTCACCCGCCCGCGGTAGTGACCCGCCACGGTGTAGATGTAGGTGCGCAGCATGTTTTCCAGGCGGGCCGAGTCGTAGGTGGGCAACGCCTCCTCCAACCAGCGGGGCGGCATAAAGTGCCACACCAGCGTGTGCCCGTGCACCCGCATACGGTGCTGCTGGGCAAAGGCAACGATAGAATCGCCCGGCGCGAAGTCGTAGTGGTGCTCGCTGAGCCAGGTATACCGGGGCTTCATGGCGTTTTCGGCCGTCAGTTGACTAAACTCGCGGGCCACCACCGATCCGAACTCCGACTGGGCCAACTGCGTCGGACGCACGGCCACCCCCACCGGAAAATTGGCTTGGGTCCGTAGGGTAGGGGAAGGTTGCGCGTAGGTGAGCGAGTTCAATAACAAGACGGTGAAGAGAAGCCAGCCAGTGCGCATCGATTTGATGGTTAGATTGTTTATATTGGTTGGTAATAATAACTATATTTCACGATGATGCAACCTCACCTACCCGGCCGTCGGCACTTTCTTCGGCAAAGCCTACTGACCGGCGCCTCGCTGGCGGCGGTGCCTACCCTAGCCCAACTGACCCAAAACCCGGCCTTTCCCGTGCGTCAGATCACCTTTGGACCCAAAGCGCACTGGTTTGGCTACTACGACAAGGAACAGGTCGACCCCACCGGCCGCTACGTGCTGGGCATGGAAGTGGACGTGCCTCAGCGGTCGCCCACCGAAAACGACGTGATCAAGATCGGCATGGTGGACTTGCAGGATAATGACGCTGAGGGTCGTCCCCGCTGGATCGAGCTGGGAGAGAGCAACGCCTGGGGTTGGCAGCAGGGCTGCATGCTGCAGTGGATACCGGGATCGGCGGAAGAAATTATCTGGAACGACGCCGATGACGGGCAGTTTGTGAGCCGTATTCTGAACGTGAAGACGGGGAAGATGCGCACCCTGCCCAAGGCTATTTACGCGCTGAGTCCGGACGGCACCTTCGCGGTGGGCACCGAGTTCAACCGCATCCAGAACATGCGCCCCGGCTACGGCTATCCCGGCGTGCCCGATCCCTACGCCGAGCAGCGCGCCCCGCAGGACATCGGCATCTACCGCATGGACTTAGAAACGGGTGAGTCTACGCTCATCATCTCGCTGGCCGAGGTGGCGGAGATACCGTATCACGACGGCTCGTCGCTGGCCGACAAGTGGCACTACTTCAACCACCTGCTGGTGAGCCCCGACAGTGAGCGCCTGATCTTTTTGCACCGCTGGCGCGACGCTCCGGCCCGGGGCGGGAAGGCCTCTTCGGGAGGCTTCACCACCCGCATGTTCACCGCCCACCGAGACGGCAGTGAGAAGTACATCCTGGACCCCTCGGGCAACACCTCGCACTTCATCTGGCGCGATCCGCATCATATTTGCGCCTGGACCAAGCCGGTGGGCAAGGAGTGGGCGTTTTACCTCTTTGAAGACCAGACCGACAACGTGCACGCGGTGGGAGCGGACAAGATGACGGTGAACGGGCACAACACCTACGTACCCAACACTGACGGGGAGTGGATCCTGAACGATACCTACCCCAGCCAGGACCAGAAGCGGTTGCAAACCCTCTACCTGTATCACGTGCCTACGGATAAGAAAGTGGTGCTGGGAGAGTTCTACGAACCACCAATATTTTCGGGCGAGTGGCGCTGCGACCTGCACCCCCGCAGCAACCGGCAGGGCACCCGGGTCATCTTCGATTCTACCCACCAAAACGGGCAGCGACAGATGTACCTGGTGGATATATCGTCGGTGGTGTAGCACGATCACGCGTGAGTATGGAGTAGTAGTTTGATTGGCTCATGCGTTGTATGCAGTTGAGCCATCAATTCACCATTTGTAATTAACGTCAGTTATTCTGGAAGTTGCTGAATGAGAGGGCGTTGAGTTGCGTAGAAGCGTAAAAAAGTCAAGATTTGCAGTGGAATTAAATCTTCATTGTACAAAACAAAGAATCATGCAAATCTTGACGACAACAAAACTAACGGAAATTTTTGTGGAAACCGATGACTTCCTACTGGATTTAGCTCAGCAAACGGCTCTTCAAGGCCTGCCTGTCCCCGCCTTCCACTCACGCTTTGCGCGAAGCGAAGTCATAACGACCCTAATTGCTTATCATCATTCGGGACGCAAATGCTTCAAATACTTCTATTGTCAAGATGTGCTGAAGACTTTTCAAAGCTGGCTTCCTGATGCCCCTTGCTATGAACGCTTCGTAGCCCTAATCCCGCACGTAGTGCTGGAACTCTATCTGTTGCTCAAAAGCCGTTGCCAGCCCGCTTTAGCAGAAAACTACATTGACAGCAAACCTTTGAAAGCTTGTCACATCAAACGAGAAGCACAACACAAAGTGATGGCTGATTGGGCCAGCAAAGGCAAGGGCACGTTAGGTTGGTTTTACGGCTTCAAAATGCACGTAGTCATCAACCGGGAAGCACAGCTAGTCAACTTTCTGCTCACGGCAGGCAACGTAGCTGACAACAATCACCAGGTGTTGAACTACCTGCTCAAAGAAGTAGAAGGAAAAGTATACGGCGACAAAGGTTATTTGAGCACCCTGAAAGAAGAGTTACTTAGCAAAGGGGTAGACCTAAGGGCCAAGATGCGCCGCAACGGAAAGAAAGATGCTATTGTCCATCAAAAGGACGCTTATTATCATCGTCATCGCGGACTCATTGAGTCAGTCTTTGGCCAGTGCGTAGGTCTCATTGATTTAGAGCATACTCGCCATCGGGCCCCTATTAACTATCTATGCAACGTCTTTGCTGCCCTGCTGGCTTACACCTTTGCCGATCAGCATCCGCGAATCATTGCTTTTGAAGATCGTGGCCGACTGCTACATGCCGCTTGATTTTGTATTATTTTTAGAAACCTAGAATAACTGACGTTAACATAGCGCTTTCTCTGAGCAAACTTGGAATCATTTATTTTTCATACTAACTTTGAAACACAAAGTGCTTTGAAGCATGGGTTTCCAGAAACTGGAACGTTTATGAATATTTCTTCCCGACTTGACCAGCTCCATGCAGCGGCAAAAGAGAACGAATGGCTTTGCTATTTTGCGGTGTTCAATCGGGTAGCCCTAGCTGCCGGGTTTATACCCTCAGGCTTAGTGAAAATTATGGGGGAACGGTTCACTTCATTACCCGTCAATCACCCGATGGGTCATTACTTGGAAGCTTTGCACCAAACAGAGTATTATTATACGTTTATAGGGATTACTCAAGTGACCGCCGCTACTTTGTTGCTGATACCCCGCACTGTGACGCTAGGAGCAGTTATCTATTTCCCCATCATACTAAACATTTGTATTTTATCACTTGCGATGCGCTTTGATGGGTCACTGATTTCATCACCATTAATGGTGTTAGCCAACCTATATCTACTCTGCTGGGATTATGATAAGATAAAATTCGTGTTACCTTTCAAACACCCAAAAACGGCCAATACCCCATCCCAACAAAGAAAGGGCAGTAAGTTTCCGACCGCTTTCATTGCTGGGGTGGTGGCAGCCATTACTGCCTTGATACTAACTCTCATAAACATATATGACATTATGCCTCGCAATACGTTGAACGATTGTATGAGGCAATTCGACGGTAGTAATCCGACCAAAGCGGGTTGCGATTTCTGTGCTTGTATCCATACGCAGGGCGAGCCACTTAACAAATGCCTAAATGAATACCGCGCTGCTTCGGATGATACTATCAGTAGCAAATAAAACCACTATTGCGTTTATACCTAACCGTTGTAGACTTAGTAAGACAATACGGTGATGCTTTGTTGGCAGGGGGGGCAATTAGCAGTATATCAATCCGTTACGACCCCGTTTTTACACTCTCGACGCGGGTGCCCACTGAGACCACTTCGGGGAGTGTGTCGGTGCGCATGTACTGCTCGAGCCGGATACGGTACCTGCCCGGCTGGTCGAACTTGAAGTTGGGCAGCGCCATGAACTGGTGGCTGAAAATATCGCCCAGTCCGCTGCCGTAGGGCTTGCCTGTTTTGGGCTCGAAGAGCAGCATGTTGTGCAGGTCGGTAGTGAGGCGACGCCCCGCCGTGTCCTCAACGTAGTAGGTAAGGTACAGATTGCGGTAGGGGTAAGCCACCGTGTTGCGCACGTTCCAGTAGATGTTGTAGGGCTGGCTGGCGTCGCTGATCTCAAACTCAAACGAAGGGATACTGTCCACCGCCCACCGCTGGTTGGGGAAATCCACGTTTTTCTCGTACACCCGGTTTTTGTCGCAGGAGGCGCTGAGCAGCACTACTACGCCCGCTACCAACCATCCCGACCGTAGGCAACGCCGAACGCGGGTTAGGGTGCCTGTTCTCAACAATCGCTGGCTCATTGCGGGGGGCGGTTGCTCTTTCTCTTCTTCCGACGCTTCTTGCCACCGGTTTTCTGATTTTGGCGCTCAAACTTCTGGTCCATCTTCACCAGATCGTTGTTGAGCACGCTGATGTCGAGCTTGGCCTCGGCCTGGTCCTTGAGCAGCGAACTGGGGTGCTCACCCCGCTGGTTGAGCCGGATCACCTCCCGCACCCGGTCGGCGGCCACCGGAATCCAGTTATTTTCGCCCCGGTAGGCAAACCACAGCGTCTTGCGGAAGATGTCGGTTTTCTGCAAAAAGGCTTCGCCCTTCTTGGTGATCAGCGGTCGGCGGATGTCCGGAATGTCCTTCAGCGCGTCCAGGTAGGTGTCGAGCTCGTAGTTGAGGCAGCACTTGAGTCGGCCGCACTGCCCGGACAGCTTGCTGGGGTTGAGCGACAGCTTTTGGTATCGTGCCGCCGAGGTGGACACGCTGCGGAAGTTGCTCAGCCAGGTGGAGCAGCACAGTTCGCGTCCGCAGGAGCCGATGCCGCCCAGGCGACCGGCCTCCTCGCGCAGGCTGATCTGCCGCATCTCCACCCGAATGCGAAACTCGGCCGCCAGCATCTTGATTAACTCCCGAAAATCTACCCGGCTGTCGGCTGAATAATAGAAGGTAGCCTTGTTACCGTCGGCCTGGTATTCTACGTCCGAGAGTTTCATGGACAGTTTCAGGTCCTGAATGATCTGCCGGGTGCGGTAGAGGGTCGGCATTTCGCGCTTCTTCACGCTTTCCAGACTTTCCAGATCCTGGGCGGTGGCGATGCGGTAGATTTTCCGCAGCTCGTCATCGTTGTTCACCTTCTTCTTCTGCATCTGCAAGCGCACCAGTTCACCCTGCAGCGACACGTAACCGATGTGGTGTCCGTTGGGCACGTCCACCACCACGGCGTCGCCGGTGGTCAGGTCCAGGTCTTTGGTGTTGCGGAAAAACTGCTTGTTTCCGCCCTTGAAGCGGACTTCCACCACGTCAAAAGTATCAATTGCTGGCAGGTCCATGTTAGACAACCAGTCGAAAACGTTCATTTTATTGCAGCCGCCGGTGCTACACCCGCCGTTGTTTTGGCAACCCGCCACCGAACCGTTCTTGCTGCTACACGTGCTACACGCCATATCGTTGGTTCATTTGTCGAAACGAAATATTAACAAAAAAACGCGGTCTACCAAATAATCCCGCGCAACTATCGAGGATACCACCGCACCGTCCAGACGAGGCTGTCCTGCGGGGCCAGCGTACGGTAGGCACTGTGCTGCTCCACTTCCAGGTAGGCGCTGTCATCGATGTACACCTCCACCTCGTTCTGCCGGGGCGGGAGTTGGGCGATGCTGAGGTCAGCAAAGTGCTTGCGCAGTTGCCGCTTTCTGTGGGCATACCGCACCCACCCCCGCGCGTTGTACGATGCCTTGTCTACTGCCGTATCCCCCGCGGCCACCCGCACCCGGTACATCCCGTCGTCGGCCGACCACGAAGGGTGCTTACGAAAAGCCTGATTGCGCGCTAAGGCCGAATCGAGCGCAAAGGTCACTTCGGCATCTTTGGGCAAGCGCGTCACTTCCCACAGGGCCACCGTTTGCGCCGTATCCGCCCGGTTGATCACCGTGTAGGTAACGCGCAAACTGCTGTCGGCTGGTTCGGCCCAAAACATCTTTCTCACCTGTAGCCCCAGGTCCTCATCCGCCCGGCTAAGCAGCGTGAGCGGGTTAGCGGACGACTGCACCCGGTAGGGATCGGTATCTACCGCCGGGGGAGGGGGCCACCAACGGTGCTGCGGACTCAGCCACAGCGTAGACCCGTAGTAGATTGGATGCACGGTTGTGTCGGTGAGCAGTTCGTCGCCGTCTACCCGCAGCGAGACAATGCGGCCACCGACGTAAGCATTGACGGTCATTGATAAGTTGGCCCAGTGCAGGAGGTAGTGCTGATCATCAACCGTCTGCCACGCCAGCGAGGGCGAGGTTTCGGTGGCGGGTTGGCAGGCTGTGCTCAGGGTTAAAATAGCTAGAATGAGCCAGGAAGAAGCGGTTAAGACTACATTTATTGAGCACCAAGGAAGAAAATATCTAGGAATTCCCTCCTTCGAAGCAGTGGACGCCACGCGGGAGATTCCGGCGCTGCGCCGGGGGGCCGGGCCCTTCGCTACGGCCGGAATGACGTTAGTCACATACGCAAAAGCGAGCCTCATAAAAATTCAAGCAGGTCTTGTCCGATATCGGTGCGGCAGTAGTGTCCGGGCCAGCTAATTTGCCCTACCGTTTTGTAGCATCGGCGCAGCGCTTCGGGAATGTCTTCGCCCCGGGCGGTGACGGCTAGTACTCGCCCCCCGTTGGTGACCACCTGCGTTTCTTGCTGGCGTGTGCCCGCGTGAAATACCAATGCGTCGCCTTCGTCGCCTTCCTGGGGCAGGCCACTAATGACAGCTCCTTTTTGGTAATCGCCGGGGTAGCCTTCGGCCACCAGCACCACCGTAGCTGCCACCAGTGTACTGATTTGCAGGGGGGCGGTGGCGAGTGTTTGGTTGGCCGCTGCCGCCAGCAGCTCCACCAAATCGCTCTCAATGCGCGGAACGATGACTTCCGTTTCGGGGTCGCCCAGCCGCACGTTATACTCGATCACGTAGGGATCGCCTGCCACGTTCATCAGCCCGATGAACAGAAACCCGCGGTAATCGACGTCCTCCTGCTGCAAGCCTACCACGGTGGGGCGCACGATGCGCTCCTCAACTTTTTGCATAAACTCCGGGTCGGCAAACGGAACGGGGCTCACCGCGCCCATGCCGCCGGTGTTGGGTCCGGTGTCGCCCTCGCCGATGCGTTTGTAATCCTTGGCGGCGGGCAGCAGGCGGTAGTGCTTGCCGTCGGTGAGCACGAACACCGACAGCTCGATGCCCGACAAAAACGCTTCTACGACCACCCGCTCACTGGCCGCTCCGAACCGGCGGTTCTCCAGCATGTCGCGCAGGTGCCGCTGCGCCTCATCGTGCCGATCACAGATGATCACTCCTTTGCCGGCGGCGAGTCCGTCGGCCTTCAGCACGATGGGCAAGGGGAGGTCAGACAGGTAAGCGAGTCCTTCGCCGAGCTGCGCGGCGGTGAAGGTGCGCGAGGCAGCGGTGGGGATGCCGTGACGTTGCATAAAAGCTTTGGCGTGGTGCTTGCTGCCCTCGAGCTGCGCCCCGGCCCGGTCGGGACCCACCACGAGCACGTCGCTTAGCTCGTCGCGCTCACTAAAGTAATCGCGGATGCCCGCCACCAGGGGCGCTTCGGGACCCACCAGCAGCAGGTGGATGTTTCTCTCAATAACGAACGAGGCAATCTGGGCGAAGGCGGCTTCGGAGTAGTCGCCCGAGAAGAGCGTCACGTTGCGGGCCAGGGGGGCGGTGCCCGCGTTGCCGGGAGCCACGTAGAGCTGCTCGCACTGCCGACTCTGGCGAATCTTCCAGGCCAGCGCGTGTTCTCGTCCGCCGGAGCCAAGGATGAGGATGTTCATGGTAGGTGAGGTTGCGTGATGGGAGAGGCAAAGCTACGGAAAATGAGGAAAGGAAGAAACGGAAGAAGCGCGGGGTTTTCTTAGGACGTTCAGTATCAACGCCTGATGCTTTCGCGGCTGGTTGGAAAAGCAATTCTCAGCAGTTTTTGGCCGGGATAAGCTTGGTAGAATATTGATTCCGCTGCGCTTGCCTGCCGGTAGGCAAAGTCCCCAGTGGAGGGGGAACCACAAAGAATGTTGTATGATGAATGACCAGGAAGCGTACTGTACTCTGTACCCTAGGTTTGGGTACCCACCAACCGCCAAAGTTTATTCAACTCGTATCCATAGTTAATACCTTCGCTAACCGCCAAAGTAAAGCAGAGATAAGATACTCAGGAAAATTGCGGAATCCCGAGGGAGAGGTGGCAACGAACTGGGTGACGCGTTACGCTATCGCTAAACGCGCCCCAGAGCGTGGTGGGAGCACAAACAGGCGCTCTACAGTCTGGATGCTGGGCACTTGATACCAAACTAGCTGGGTACATGACTCAAGAAGATAGTGTGGCAAGTAAGGAGATATTTTATAAATTATTGGTTACAGTTCAAGATAATGAGTCAAATAAGTATAAGCTTTTAAAATTCTTGCCTATTGACGGAGAGGAAGAGAATAAGTATGTCTCATATCTTTCAAGTGATAAGGTAAATCACAAATTCACAGGCACTAGCTATCATTACGAGTTGGACGGCAATCTAACTCTAGTACAAGGTTATAAGGGAGGCAAAGTCGTCAGCGAACGGGGTGGTACATTAGAAAAAGGCTATAGTAGAGGTTCTTCATTGCGAGCACCATCTGACGAACCATGTCATAGTTGTGGAAAAGAAGGAATTTGGATGCAAGTTGTTACTGAGCACTATAATGATTGGTACCAAAACTTTGGCTCTGGTTGGGTGCAAGTTGGCTCAGATTACTTAGGTTCTACTACAGAATGGGTTTATGTGCCCAATCAAGATTACACCAATAACCCCCAACCAGAGCACCTGCATCGACCTCAAAGAACTGATAAAGTCCCTCATCGTCCTACTAAACCGCCT
Source organism: Cyclobacteriaceae bacterium (assembly GCA_965217305.1). Classification (GTDB taxonomy): domain Bacteria; phylum Bacteroidota; class Bacteroidia; order Cytophagales; family Cyclobacteriaceae; genus Tunicatimonas. The sequence goes on along the minus strand of CBDCHN010000010.1, from coordinate 84,433 downwards.
CATATAACTGAGGTCATTATCGACCCAAGAATTAGAAATACAGTATTAGAGTGTATTTTTAATAAGTTGAGGGCTACAAATACGTTATCAAAGTACATCGCAAGATTTGATGGCGATTTCTCGGTAGCTCACTTAAGGTTTAATACTACTACAAAACTACTCTCTTCAGAGAGAGAGCCAAGACTTATTCCCCTCTTGGAGGGCCGACTACACCAGATTATGTTATAACTGTGAGTTTTAATGATGGTGCTGGTCCACAGGGTTTTAGACAAAGGCCAACGCTCTTAAATGCAAAAACTATGACTCATGAGATAATACATGCTGAAATGTTTAGAAAGCTGATGTCTCTCGCTCAAAAAGCTACTCTTAATGTTGCTGGATATAGCAGAAAGGAGCAGGTTGACTTTGTCAACTCAATACGCTCAGATTTTCCGGGTATATATGACTATTACAGGAGACATAAGGATTGGCAGCATGAGCAAATGGCTAGTCATTATCGTACAACGATTGCTGACGCATTAAGAGAATTTAATGGCGGGGGGTCATCTAAACTTTACATGGATTTAGCTTGGGAGGGTTTGCGTGGAACAACTGCATGGAATTCTCTATCAGCTACAGAGCGAGCACGCATAGATAGTGTCATCGCTAGTTACGTAAAGACGGGTAGCAAAGGTTGTATTGATCCTGGATCTAAGTCGCCTAAATAGTCTGTTTTATGGTAAATCTAAAATTGGCCCTAGTTATTACATTGAGTCTGTACGTCTTTGATCATCATACTACTCATGCTAGCGAAGATCCAGTGTACTTGTTCTTCGATGCTTCTGACTCTCTCACGTGTACTTTTCAAAATGAACATTTTTTAGAGAGAATGAGGATGTATAATAAATTCTCAGATGACTCAACAATTACATTCTATATATGCAAAGAAATGTTTGTCTTCAACCAGTCTTCAGATCAGGCAGATACATTAGATGTAGCTTATTTAGAAAAGATCAGATTTTCAAGAGTAGATGACTTGATAGCGAAAGTGAACTTGGAAGCTAATAAGAGTCTCGTTCCTTTTGTAGCCGTATTATATCCAGACTCATACTTTGAGGAAATTTATATTGTGGAAAAGATCAATGAAGGAAAGCTTATATTGCGCAACGTCTTTTGGCAATACTACATAGAATAAAAGCAGGATTCAAGTGATAAATGCAACATGATTGGTGAATGTCTAATACGGGGAAGCTGACCCCCTAAATCCGCTGATGCTGACCCCTCGGGCTAGGTGATGCATAGAGGTGATGCCCTGCAACAAACAAAAAAAAGGGCAGAAGCAGCTCTATGCCGATCAAAAGCTCTTCAATACGCTGGTGAGTAGGGCTCGACAGCCGGTAGAGTCTTTCTTCAACTGGCTGGAAGAGAAAACAGGCATTCAGTATGCTTCTAAAGTTAGAGCTACCTCAGGATTGTGCAAACATATCTTCGGAGCGTTAGCCGCCGCCCTGTTTGTGTTAGCCTTTTAACCCGTTATTCGCATTAATAACTCAAAGTGGATAAACTGGATAATTGAATTTGATGACTTTGAGTTTTCGTGGGATAGTCATGTGAGACTGGAAAAAGGGAGAATTCGGAAAGAGAAAGATGAAAACCGCCTACGACATTTTGCGGCGAGCAGCTTGGCGAAATTGAGCTAGTTCATCAGTCGCACCAAATAGCCAAACCAACAAACGAAAGTAAAACTCAAACAGCTAACCGACGCCAGATAAACTTCCATCCTATCGAAAGATTAGTGAAGCACGAGGGCCAGTTTCTTCTCCTTCATGAAAAGCGAAGACAAAATCTGACCAACCTTCGCGCTCTTGAGGAAAGGAAGAAACGCAATTTGAGCGATTGATTTGAAAAATGGTGACTTTCCAGTAGCTTTCGCGTCCGAAATACGTAACTAAAGAACCCATCATGAACGCAACGAAAGAAGATTTAATGGTAGCCATTGCTACCAAACTACAAGATATCCTGAACAGCCAGGAGGCCCTTATTGAGAAAACGGCCGAGGTTCAGATCGACCTTATGGCGGTTTCTGACCCGGAGTTGGAGAATGCTATTGTTGAAATACACACGGCTGCTTCGTCTAACTTTGATGCCATACAACAAGCCATAGAAAAGTATCAAGTCCACATTGATGCGCTGAAAAGCTAGCTAGGTCGCTTTTTGTCCGGACCACTACGTACTTGGCAAACTAATGGCACATCACGAGCAAGCGCACCCTACCGAGCACGCGGACGTTTTGCTGCTTGAGCGGCAAACGAACGACGTCCTCACCGCCTACCTGCGGGGGCAACGGTGGCTCGGTGCCGACGAGACGGTCCACTCCGTGGAGAAACCCGGCGAGGGGAACATGAACTTCGTGACGCGGGTGATCACCAACCGCCGCTCGTTTATTCTGAAGCAGGCGCTGCCCTACGTGTACCGCTATCCGCAGGTGGCGGCTCCCGTGGCGCGGGGCAAAACGGAAGCGACCTTCTACCGAATTGTTAATAGCCAACCGGAACTAACGCCTTACATCCCCAGCATGATCGGTTTTGACCCGCAGCACCACGTGCTGGCTCTGGAAGACCTGGGCACTGGGGCCGACTTTACGTTTCTTTATCACGCACCCGAGCAGATCACGAAAGAACAACTTCGGCAACTACTTCATTTCTTGTCTCACTTACACCGGATCAAGGCGAAACCCAACGAAGCGTCCTTTCTACAAAACAGTGACATGCGGAAGCTTAATCATGAGCATATTTTCCGCTATCCTTATGCTGAAGACAACGGTTTGGACCTGGATACGATAGTGCCCGGTTTGCAAGCGGTTTCGCAGTCGTACAAGCGCAACGATGCATTAAAACGACGCATTACCGAGCTAGGCGAACTATACCTCCAGCCCGGCGTCACGCTGGTTCACGGTGACTACTATCCAGGCAGTTGGCTGCGGGGGCCATCGGGGGTGAGCGTGATTGATCCGGAATTTGGTTTCTTCGGATTAGCGGAGTTCGAGGTGGGAGTGATGCTAGCGCACGCCTTACTCACCGGCGGCTCGGTGTATACTCCCGAAGGAATTACAGAACACTACGAACCGACCGGGGACTGGTACGAATCGCTTGCTTATTCTTTTGCTGGAGTAGAGGTGCTACGGCGAATTCTGGGATTGGCTCAACTTCCCCTCACCCAAACGTTAGACCAACGGGTAGCGCTGCTAGAACGCGCTGCCGCCCTGCTCTGATGGTATCCTACCGGTCTTTTTTTCGCCTTCCCATCGTTTGGACGTTTGCACTGCTAATCGCTGGTGTGCTCGGGTGCTCGTCGCCAGAAACGTCTATTGGTACTTCTGCGGTCACTGAGCCGCTTTCTTCCGAGCGACCACAATTTGATCGGGCCGTGCTCTACGATAAGGTGCTGGGGATGCTGCTGGGTTCGGCCATTGGAGACGCTATGGGTGCGCCTACCGAAATGTGGTCGCGGCGCGACATAGTAGTTAACTACGGGATTGTGGACCGTTTGGACACGATGGTGCGCGCGCCTTCGGCTGAGGGCACTTGGGACTATAACCTGCCTGCCGGAGGCACTACGGACGATACGCGTTGGAAGAAACTAACGGCTAAATTTTTACTGAAGCAACGTTCAGGGTTCGGAACCACGGGTCGGCCGGAGGCTACTGACTTTGCTCAACATATTGTCGAGGCGTACCGAGGGCACGTTGAGGAGCTACGCGCCGTATCAGGGTATGACCCTGAGTCTTTTGAAACGGTCACGCGTCGGATGGCTTGGTTGCAAGAATGGGCCCCCGTTGCCGAAGCCTTCACGGGGGGCGACTCACAAACCTACGGTATGGCGCTTAGTAAGTTCTACGGAGGAGAAGTGACCTGCGCGGGTATGCTGTATAGTCCGATGATTGGTGCCTACTACCCCGGAAGTCCTGAGGTGGCCTACGAAGCGGCGTATGAACTTAGCATCTTTGACCTTGGTTATGCCCGCGATATTAGCGCCCTCACCGGAGCAATGGTTGCCGCGGCGATGTCACCGAACGCTGATCAAGCGCAGGTCATGAACGTGCTTCGTGACGTGGATCCACGAGGTTACTTCAAAAGCCGATTGGTAGGTCGATCTGCCTACCGCATGCTTCAGGAAGCCCGTTCTATCGCGTACGCAGCACGGCAAGTGCCAAGATCGACGCTGGATTCGTTGTATGGTCCCTATCCGCACGGGCTGCCGGTAGACACCCTCTTTTGGGGACAGATGCAACAAGCCTATGCGCAGTTAGAACTGCGCAACCGGGACCTTCCCTTCCATGCGGCTGAAATTCATTTGGTGAATTTGACCGCCCTGCTGCTAAGCGATTTTGACTTCGAGAAAGCGCTGATCTTTGTCATCAATTACGGACGCGACAACGATACCACCGGGGCAGTGACCGGAGCCATTCTGGGAGCCTACTGGGGAGCAAGCAACCTGCCCAGTCACATGAAAAATGCCGTACTTCGTTCTGATGCGATGGTAGTGAAAACCGATTTAGTCGGACTGGCTGAGCAATTGACAGAACGAATTATGGCCCGTGGGTATTAGGACGGGTTGACGCCCTAGATTTGGGGGGAGCAAAAAAAGGCTGTGAAATCACAGCCTTTCTAATCGTATTTGAATCAATGATGAATTATACGCGGCCTTTACGATCAGGATCGTTGGCAAGGCGGTCGTCTTCGTCAAGAAGATCACGACGGTCACCAGAAGTTTCATCTATATCTACTTCGGTGCTGCGCACGGTGTCCTTAATCACTTCATCACGTTCTTCCACATCTTTGTCAATGTGAATTTCTTCTACCACGCGAGCGTCTTTAGAAACAACCGCTGATTCGGAAGTTTCGGTCATTTCAATAGTACCTTCTTTAAAATTAGCCAGATCAGCTTCCGTAGCGGCCCGATCTACCGGACGTCGTTCTACTCTCACATGCTCGCTACGCAAGCGGATATGCTCCTCTACTGGACGCTCTACAATGCGGCTTCGCACGCGGACTCCCCCAGTATTTACCTGACGCTTGCCTACGTGAAGCTCTTCTTCTACTACGTCTATGGTCTGATCGTTTTCTAAGTTGGCATTAGAAACATCGCGGTCCCGATCAGCCGTGGTAGTGCGGGCACCAGCAAACTCATTGGCGTCGATGGTGCCGAAATCATCAAGAATGTCGGCAGCACGCTCGGCCTCCTCATTAGACTGGGCATGTACAGTTACTACAGAACCTTGTCTGGCAGCTTCGGTATGGTAACGCGACTCATCGCTGTCTCCACCAAACAAAGAGCTAAAGAAACCGCCAATGCTGTCATCATCACGGTCGCGACGCTCATCCGTGTACCCTTCGCGATCCGTGTGATCGGCTATATCAATCTGGTCACGGTCGAAACCATTGTCCAAAAGTTGATCAACTGCCTTTTCGGCATCTACTACGTTGTTGAATATTCCTACTACTGTGTGTGACATGATAAAAAAGATTAAGGTTTGATAAATATTAAGAAAAAACTGTTATAAGATGCCCTATTCGTGTTGCACTTCAACACTTTCAGTACGCAAAGTAATTGATTCTGTGTTGGAAAATACTTCAGTGGATTTGGTTATCCTAACTTCCTCTACCAACCGAGTCTTTTTAACTAAAACTTCCTGTAGCACGGATATAATCATCGTGTTTCCTTCGTGACGTACAGCAGGTGGTATTTCGTCAACGTATTCGTTAATGAAGATTCGCTCGATGTTAACGTTTTCCTGAGTATACGGAGCTTCTACCTCTACGGTTTCGCTGGTCACTTTCTTATCAATGCGGACTACTCCGGTAACGGACGTCTGAGTATCAACGTGTAACTGCTCCTCGATGACCGGAACCGTAACTGAGGCTGATAGAGATTCATCATCCAGAGTATGCTTTGAATTGGAAGTGTTCAGTTCAGACATCTTTAAAATTAATGAAGGTTAAAAATCTCGGCATCCCTTCGCAGTACCTGACAGTATAATCGTAAATACTTACTAATTGTTTAATTTTTTTTGTCCTTCACATTGATTCTACACTATTCCCCATAATGTTGCACAAAATACCCACGACGCTGGAAACTCAGCAATCCGGTATAGACACAATTGCCTCGTTATCAAGCAATTAGGAAGAACACGCTAGCTTGGGGTCTTATTTGTAAATTATTTATCAGTTTAATTTTTATACACACCACTTACACTGATATTATGAAAAAGATACTGATAACACTCGGATTTGCCGCTGCAACGATTATGGCAGCCAATGCACAAGAAGTTCCTGCTGCCGAGGAGCAACCACAAACCACCGTACAATCTCAACCCAACGTTGAAGACGAAACGTTAGATAGCGATACTGAGCTATTGGACGATCAGGCTATGGATGACACTGATGATGATTTAACCGAACCGGAAACGCAAACAGTTCGGGATGAAGAGATCAACGATATGCCGACCGAACCGATGCAGGATGAGGCCATCGATGAGCAGCCATTACTTGAAGATCCTACCGAAGATGCTACCTACGACCAGCCCGATGCCGCTACTTCCTCACCGGATGTGATGAGCGAAGAGTCGGTGGATGAATCTATTGACGGAGTGCAGGAAGACGTAGTGGAAATGCAGGGCGAAGATCCTAATGCGCAGTCTTCAATGCAGGATGTTCCTGAGACCGAAAGTGATAACGCGTCGTACTCATCTACTCAGGATGCTGACCAATCAGATTTAGAAGTAGAGCCTGCTATGCAGCCAGAAGATCAAAGTACCATTGATCAGCCAAAGCAAGACCAACCCCAAGACAATTCGTCAGCCATGAACAACGACGACGAGCAAGGGGTGAAAACCATCTCAGCGTCTGAGCTGCCCGAAGAAGTATCTCAAGCGTTTCAAGACGGCGAATTTGCCGAGGGAAGCATCGAAAATGTCTATCTTCTGGAGGGCGCAGCGGTAGACAAACTGTTGCAGAATAACGCTGAGCAGATCTACGCGGGACAGCAGAATCCTGATAAAATTTACCAATTGCAGGTGAAGGGCCAAGACGCTCAGAACATTCTTTACTATGATGAGAATGGTGATCTATTAGGATCGTCTAGCATTTAATTAAATTCACTAAGGATGTGATCAAGCACTGTCTGTAAGGACGGTGCTTTTTTTATACGTTCTCTAATTCCAGATTGAGGTCTTTCTCAATTTGTTCCAGTGATTTTCCTTTGGTTTCGGGCACAAAGAACCAGACAAAGACAAAGCTTAGCGCGCTGATGACGGCGAAGATACCGAAAGAAAAGGCTCCTCCCTTGTTGGCCAGTAGCCAAGGAAACGTCTGCGTCACCAAATAAGTGGAACCCCAGTGGAAGAACAAGGCCACCGACATGGCCGAGCCGCGGTATTTGTTGGGAAAAATCTCCGATACCATGACCCACATCACCGCGGCGTGGGTGGCCGCAAACGAAGCAATGTAGCCCAGAATTGAAAAGAGCACCCCGTATCCTCCTAAGACATCCGAAGAAAACGAGAACACCAGAATGCACAACGAAACCGTCATGCCCACCGACCCGGCAAGTAACAACGGTTTACGCCCCGCCCGGTCTACCAACCAGATAGCCACAAAAGTGAAGGTAAGATTCACCGCGCCAATGGCAACGGCTTGGGCCAGCGAAGAATCCAATCCGGCTCCAGCGCTGGCAAAGATGGTGGGCGCGTAGTAGATAATGGCGTTAATGCCCACCAGTTGCTGGATCATGGCCAAAATAATTCCGATAAACATCACTTTGCTCATCCCTCCCTTGAACAGGTCGCCGAACGCTACTTTTTCTGAGTTGCCGTGCAGGGTTGATTCAATCTCGGCCAGCTCGGATTGCACGTGCGCCTCGCCTTCTAGCTTTCTGAGCACTTCGCGCGCCTTTTCGGGCTGACCGTTCTTATAGAGCCAACGTGGGCTTTCGGGAATAATGAATAGCAATCCAAAGAATAGCACGGCCGGAATGGCTTCGCTGCCCAGCATATACCGCCAGCTGTCGTCGCCAAACGAGGAGGCAAACAGGAAATTGGTGGTGTAAACAACCAGAATACCAATAACGATGGTTAGTTGATTAATTGATACCAACTGCCCCCGCTGCCCCGCCGGTGAAATCTCGGCAATGTAGGTAGGCGACATGGCGGAAGCAGCACCGACCCCAATGCCGCCCAGGATGCGCGCGGCGATGAAAAAGTTGAAATCCGTGGCCAAGGCGGTGCCAATGGCCGACAGGGTGAACAGCACCGCCGTAGTGATCAACACTTTTTTTCGGCCAAAGATATCACTCACGAAACCCGCCGAGAAGGCTCCGATAATGCAACCCACAATAACGCTGGATACCGCCCAGCCGAGCAGTAGTTCGTCGAGCTGAAAGTACTTTTGAATGAATGGATTAGCTCCGGAAATCACAGCAGTGTCGAAGCCAAACAAAAAGCCCCCCAGGGCGGCAATAAAAGTAATAGTGATAACGTAGGATCGGTTTTTCATGTAGGTTTGGATAGTCTAGTGTACTGATAAAAGTGAAAACTTTCTGAGTGGAAACCAACTTTTGCCTCTTATTATGTGGTTAGGTCAGTAGAATACGTCATTTTAACATTCCTATGATAAACCCAAGCAATATGATGCTCCGCATGCTGTTTTTCTCACTGCTGATCTTTGGTTGCACCGGTCAGCCCCCCGCTCCGCCGCCCGACGGAATGGTCTATTTTAAGGGCGGATCGGCCACGCTGGGAGCCGCTGACGGTTTGCCCAATGAGCAACCGGTGTTCACCACGACGGTAGATGACTTTTACTTGGACGCACATCCGGTGACGGTTGCGCAGTTCCGGGCGTTCGTGCAGGCCACGGGCTACCGCACCGAAGCCGAGAAATTTGGCGATGCGGGAGTGTTCAACGTGGACAAACTACAGCAACTGGTGCAGGAAGCGGGCTACGAAGTGGAGGCACTCGAGAAACTGAGCTATCAGGGGATGTACGACTTGCAAACCCGGGGCTGGGAACTGGTGCCGGGGGCCTACTGGAAGTACCCACTGGGCCCAGACCGTCCGGCCGCGCAGGACAGCCATCCGGTGACGCAGGTGAGTTGGAACGATGCGACGGCTTACGCTGCGTGGGCCGGAAAACGCTTGCCCACCGAAGCGGAGTGGGAATACGCCGCTCGCAGCGGAAACAATGCTACGCGGCAATATAGCTGGGGCAACGAACTGGCTCCGAACGGCGTGTTCAAGGCCAACGTGTGGGAGGGCAACTTTCCCTTGGTTAATAGTGAGGCCGATGATTTCTACTACACCTCACCGGTGGGGGCCTTTGGTATCACCGACTGCGGACTGAGCGACATGGGCGGCAACGTGTGGGAGTGGTGCAGCGATACCTATCGGCCCTACGCGGGCAATACCGATCCGTTTCAGTTTGCGGAGGCCAATAAAGTGATCCGCGGTGGTTCTTTTTTGTGCGACGAATCGTTTTGCCACGGCTACCGGGTGTCGGCCCGCACCTTTTGCTCAGCCGAGACGGCCCTGTTCCACCAGGGCTTTCGCTGCGCGAAGGATGTAGAATAGATAAGGCATCAAACCCTACCTTTAGCGAAATTGCCTACCAAAAGCACTGCCATGAAAATAGAAAGCATTCGATTTAATTGAAGTTGAGCTTCAGTTTCGATAAGAAATTGTCAAACGAGAACGGCTGGTTACTTGTCGCTTAGAGATAGGTGAAGAGAAAGGAACCCCCTTTATTGCAGAAGATTTTGACAAAAGTGACGAGCAGTTGGACCGTGAAAACCAAAAATTAGGTGGCCCGGACATTTTGGCTATCAAGGGGTTAGGACAGTTTGAAAGATTTAAGATGTTTGCTTATTTGGTTTTGCTGCACGACCCCGCGCCCCATCCCTTTTATGTATCGAAGAGCCAGAAAATCAGCTTTATCCCACATTATTGGTGGAGTTTCTGGAAGAATTTAGATTGTACGCTCGTAAGGGCGGGCAAGTGTTTGTCACGTCTCACTCTTCTGATTTGCTCAATGGCGCACAACCTGACGAAGTTTTTTGGTTAAGCAAAAAAGGCGGATACTCCACCGTGTACCGCGCTTCTCATGACGCAAGAATCATGGCTCTTTACAATGAAGGAGATCAGTTGGGCTATTTGTGGAAAGAAGATTACTTCGTAGACAGTAAACCGGGTGCTTAATGGACCACACGGTAGAAATACTTGTTGAAGAGCAATCCATGGAAATTTTCTTGAGAAAAATACTACCAAAGCTTCTTCCTAGTGCATATGTGCTTGATCAAAATTGCTTCATCAGGCCGCATCAGGGAAGAAGCCACTTGCAGAAGTCTAACCCTAGAAAAGTCCAGGCATTCAAAAATTCTCAACAAATGGTTTTTCAGGATAACAAGTCCACAAGTTTTAATCATTTTGTCACCGGAATTCAGCAATTCTTGGGCGTCGAGAAAGCCTGATTTGCGTTACTGTTCGTCAAGATCTTGAGCCTGCTTTTCTAGCGGCACCACCTGCTCCTGCGGAGGAGGCATTTGGCTACCCAATTCGTTGTCATGCACCCCGTCTACCGCAATGTGCGGGGCAATGATGAGCGCGACAATAGAGGTAAGCTTGATTAAAATATTCATAGAAGGACCCGAAGTATCCTTGAAGGGGTCGCCCACTGTGTCGCCCGTGACGGATGCCTTGTGCGCATCCGACCCCTTGTACTCCATTTTGCCGTTGATGTCCACCCCTTTTTCGAACGACTTTTTGGCGTTGTCCCACGCTCCCCCCGCGTTGTTTTGAAAGATGCCCATCAGCACGCCCGACACGGTGATGCCCGCCAGCATGCCGCCCAGGATTTCGGCCGACGAAGCCTCAGCAAATACGCCCTTGAGTCCGAAGCCCACGATGATCGGCGACAGCAAGGCAATGGCCCCGGGCAGCAACATCTCCCGAATAGAGGCTTTGGTAGAAATTGCCACGCACTTTTCGTACTCGGGCTTGGCCTTATACTCCATGATGCCCGGAATGTCGCGGAACTGACGGCGCACCTCCTGCACCATGTCCATGGCGGCCTTGCCCACCGCGGCAATGGCCAGCGAGGAGAAAATAAACGGAATCATCGCCCCAATGAATAACGCACTCAGTACGGGTGCTTTGTACAGGTCAATGGAATCAATGCCCGCTACGCCCACGAAGGCCGCAAACAAAGCCAGGGCGGTCAGGGCCGCCGAAGCGATGGCAAAGCCTTTTCCGGCCGCGGCCGTAGTGTTGCCCACCGCGTCCAGGTTGTCGGTGCGGCTCCGCACCTCTTCAGGTAATCCGCTCATCTCGGCAATCCCTCCAGCATTATCGGCAATGGGTCCGAAGGCATCAATGGCCAGTTGCATGGCGGTGGTGGCCATCATCCCGGCGGCGGCAATGGCTACGCCGTAGAGTCCGGCAAAGGTGTAGGAAGCCACAATGCCCACGGCCAGCACCAGGATGGGCAACACCGTAGATTCCATGCCTACCGACAGCCCACCAATAATATTGGTGGCATGACCGGTGGAGGATTGGCGAACGATGGATTGGACCGGTCGGCGGCCCATGGCGGTGTAGTATTCGGTGATGATGCTCATCAGCGCCCCCACCACCAAGCCCACGAAGATGGCCCAGAACACATCGAGCGAACTAAAGGCGTAGCCTCTGATAACCAAGGTGTCGGGCAGCAGGTAGCTTACCAGAAAGTAAGAAGCCACCACGGTGAGGATAATGGAAGACCAGTTGCCCAGGTTCAGGGCGTTTTGCACGCTGTCGGTTTCTTTGGAGATGCGTACGAAAAAAGTGCCGACGATAGAGAAGATCAGTCCGATGCCCGCAATCAGCATGGGCAACAACACGGGCGCAATACCACCGAAGTTGTCTTCCGACACAATCTCGCGGCCCAGCACCATGGTAGCCAAGATAGTAGCCACGTAGGATCCGAACAGGTCGGCTCCCATTCCCGCCACGTCGCCCACGTTGTCGCCCACGTTGTCGGCAATGGTGGCGGGGTTGCGCACGTCATCTTCCGGAATGCCCGCCTCTACTTTGCCCACCAGATCGGCTCCCACGTCGGCCGCTTTGGTGTAAATTCCGCCACCCACCCGGGCGAACAGGGCAATGCTTTCGGCCCCTAGAGAGAATCCGGCCAGCACCTCCAGAGCTTTTTCCATCTCCAAACCGTTGACCGAGGCACCGGTGCTGAGCACAAACACCTGAAAGAACACGATGAACAAGCTGCCCAAGCCCAGCACGGCCAGACCGGCCACGCCGAGGCCCATCACACTACCCCCGGCAAACGACACGCGCAGCGCCCGCGACAAACTGGTGCGGGCCGCTTGGGTGGTGCGCACGTTGGCCTTGGTGGCCACGTTCATACCAATGTACCCGGCAAAAGCAGATAAGAAAGCACCAATCAGGAAAGAGATAGCGATGATTGGGCTAGAGGTTTCGACCGTGGTGCCCGACCAGGCCAAGAGCGCCGCGGCGATGATCGCGAAGTAGGCTAACACCTTCCACTCCGCCCGTAAGAAAGCCATTGCCCCGTCGGCGATATATTTCGCCAGCTCCTGCATTTTGGCATCACCCGTGTCTTGCTTATTGACCCAAGCCGAACGAATGGCAGTGAAAATGAGCGCAACGACACCAAAAGCCGGTATGAGATACACAATGGGATGCATGTAGTTCGATTGTTAGTACACAATAAAATAAAAAAGACCGCGGTGAGCGATCAACGGGACGCGAAACCGGGCCAATAATGCCCTTCTTGAATCGCGGTGCAAATATAGGACAACCCGGCTGTTAAAAAAACCAACCCCAAAAATCTCTATGAAGATTACCGTAGTATGCGCTAAACTTTTACCTTCGCCGCTGAGTTAGATTTTTTTAAAATAGAAACTCTATGAATCCTTTAGGAAAAATTGCCCTAGGGCTGGTAGCGGGAGTGGTGCTGTATCAGGTACTCAAGATCCGCTCCATTCGCAACACCCTGGTGGATGCGGTGGTTGACGGGTCGGTTTACGTGATCAAACGGAAACTTCTTAAGTGATGAAGTACTACCTGATCGGCCTTGTGTTGCTATTGTGCGGGGAAGCCTCGGCGCAAACCAGCGCAGACCTTACTTTTCGGCAACCGGATAAAAGCCCGCTCGATAAGGCCTACTTCCCCGACCACTTTGCCCACGACCGCGAAGAAGGGGATAAGGCTATTCTGCGGATCACCTACAGCCGCCCCCAGGCCAAAGGAAGAACCCTGTTCGGTGAGTTAGTTCCCTACGGCGAGGTGTGGCGCACCGGGGCCGACGAAGCCCCCGAACTTCGGGTCTATCAGGACGTGCGCATTAATGGCAAAACGCTGGGGGCGGGCACCTATTCGCTATACACTATTCCTAATGAAGACTCCTGGACCATCATTATCAACACGGACCTGGACTACTGGGGCGCTTATAGTTACAACAAAGAGCAGGATGTGATGCGCGTTCCGGCCACGGTCAGCCCGTTGAAACAACCCGTAGAGTCTTTCTCGATTCAGTTCGAAGAGGACGGCGATGATGCCCTGATGCATTTCGCCTGGGGCACCACGGTGGCTACGCTGCCCATCAAAATATGATCGCTCAATTGACAATTCGTAAACTAGGCATACGCGGCGGGCTGCTGCTGTTGATCATCGGTTGGTTTGGCGGAGTTGTGGTTGCTCAGGAAACGGATACTGCTACCGTCTCTATTGCCGAGCAGCAGGTTGCTCAGGATTCTGCTGACGCCTGGATGGCCCTGATCGATAGCAGAGATTACGCTAACGCTTGGGAACGAACTTCAGCCGCTCTTCGTCAGCAAGTTTCTAAGGCCGATTGGGAGCAAACCATGCGCAGCGCGCATGGCCCACTTAGCCCATTGCAGTCGCGTGTCTTGCAGGGTCGGGAGTATACTACTACTTTGCCCAACGCCCCGGAGGGCGAGTACGTTGTGATCACCTACCGCAGTTCGTTTGTCGAACCGTTCGAAGATGCAATAGAAACCGTAGTGATGGTCCGCAACCCCGCCGGTAGGTGGAAACCGGCAGGCTATTATTACCGGCTGGTACCCTAAACCCTCTAAAAGTAGTAGTTAATCACAAACGCTTGGTCGAGCGACAGTTGGTTGATAAAATTCAACTGCACACTGGTATCGGTGCTAACGGTAGTCGCATCCACCTGAATGTCCTCAGTGATACTCTCGTCGGTCCCGGTGCTAGCGGTAAATACCAACCGGAGCAGGTTCGTCTCAACGGTGAAGTGCTCGGTGATAAAATAGTACAGCCCACCCCCCACACTGAGCGAACCCAGGTGCCTTCGGCGGATGAATTCGGTCTTGCTGTTGGTTGCGGGCTGAAAGTCGTCCGTACGCTCGCGCAAGTTGTTCAACATTGAATAAGTATAAGAAACTTCTGGCTGCACATAGGCCCCAAAGCGCTCGGTGAGCGGAAGGTACCGGCGCAAAAAGGGGGCCAAGCCCAAACTTACCCGTCGGCCTAGTACTTCATCAATCGAGTTAGGACCGTTGGTGCGTTGACGGCTTCGAGAGTAGTGGGTAATGAGAACTACCCCAGCCGCCCAGCGGTCGTTGTAGAATCGGCCGTAGGTGGGCGACAACGATCCGAACGACTGGCGGCCTTCCTGCCGCATAAATGGATCGCCATTATCGGGTTCGTTCTCGCCGAACCCAAGGGAAAAACCGCCCCCGACGAAGGCGCGGTTGCTTGAAAGATACGGATGGTCTTGAGCCCTAGCGGCGGTAGTGATCAGCAGGGCGAAGAAAGCGGAGGTCAGCAAAGTTTTCATGGAGGAGCAGGTTGTTTGCTGGGGAGATTGCAAATCGTTTGCCGAAAAACGAATTTCTGGAAAATTCAGGCATCCCGAATAAACGTTACCCGCACAATCTTACCGTCGGCTACTTCGTAGATAGCTACCGCATTGATAAAACGCTCACCGGCCCGCACGTATTCCTGGTCGATCACCGTGTTGCCAGTGGTAATCCGCTTCTTCACTTCGGCGTACAGATTAGGTACGTCATCGAATAGCTTAGCATAGCGCGTACGCACTTCCTCCTTGCCGCGCATCGTCGGCTGATGCGGAAAATCATAAATAACGATGGTGTCGGCGTAGGTTTCCAAGAAAGCCTCAATGTTGCGGGCATTGTAAGCATCAAGTTGCCGCTGTACTACCATTTCGGGAGACTCCGAAATGGTTGCATTCGTTAGTTCCTGGCGAGCGTTATATCCTTCAATCTGTCCAAGCAAGTCGGTGGTAAGCAAAAGCAGCAAGCTGACCGTAGAAAATACGTTCATCGTAGCTTCAAGGTATAGTAGTTAGATAATTACTTGAGCAAGTGTGCTCAGTCAGAGGTGGTAAAGGTTTGATTGTGTTAAACCCTTTGTGCCACTCGTTGCACGATAGCCGCCTGGCAAACGGTGTGTACGTACTTAAGCTTTTTCACCACCGGAGGTGGGATCACAAACGGATACAAATCGGGTTGGCCCATGCTGCGGTTGATGCTGTTCATGGCCACCGTCAGGGGCAACCACTGGTCGTAGAGTAGATCGAAGTTGGCCGTTTGGTAGGGGTCGTGGTCGATGGTGGCCGCCAGCGTGGAGCCATCACCGGCGCGGGGTGCCACGTGCAGTCCGAAGGCGTAGGCGGTGGCCAGGGTGTCGATCATGTGCAGGTAGTGCGCCCAGGTTTCGGCCCAGTCTTCCCAGGGGTGCGAACTGGCGTAGGCACTGATAAAGTTTTCTGACCAATCTTTCGGCGCCCCCTGCGCGTAGTGGCGTTTCAGCGCTTCACCGTAGTCCCGCCGATCATCGCCGAACAGACTGCGAAAGGCGGGCAGGTACGGGGTGTTTAGTACGATCAGGTTCCAGTAATAGTGGCCCACCTCGTGGCGGAAGTGGCCCAGCAGGGTTCGGTAGCGCTCGCCCATCGACTGCTGGGTTTGCACCCGCAGGGCGTCGTCGGCCTCGCTGATGTTGATGGTGATCAGCCCGTTGGCGTGGCCGGTCATCACGCGTTGCACTTTGCCTGAAGGCAACGATTGGTCCGCTAGAAAATCAAAAGCCAGACCAGTATCCGGATGCTTTTCTTTACTCTCGGTGGGCAGGCCCAGTTGCCGAAGCGAGTACACCAGGCGGTGCTTGGCTACCTCCAGTTTGCGCCACAGTTTCAGGTTTTGCTCGTCGGCCAGGTAAGGCACGGTGCGATTGAGCTGGCAGGCTTCGCAAAATTCTTCCGGGCTGTCGACATCAAGCAGCCAGTTACAGGCTTGGTACCGGGCGTTGTGGCAGTAGCGAAGGTGCGCCGCTTCCTGCCCGTAGGCGCCAAACGTGTCGTTGGGCTGCGCCACCAGGGCCAGCAGGTTCATGGCCGGGGCCGAGAAGCCCAACGGACTCTGGCAGTTGACGCAGCGGGTGTTTTCGAAGTAAAGCAGTTGCCCGCACTTTTGGCAGTTGAATAGTTTCATAGCAAAAAGCTACGCGAAAGAATGAGGGGCAATAGCTTCGGGGTGGTTCAGACAAAAAAAGATTCGGCCCCAGTCGAATCTTTTTGAAGCTAAAATGCAAAGTGCTGTTGCTTTATTTTTTGATGATGCGCTGCACTTCTTTTCCGGGAGCTTTCAGTAAGTAGACTCCCGCTTTAACCGTGGTAAGGTCCATGACGTCTTCTTGCTCCACACGCTGCTCTTTAACCAAATATCCGGCGGTATTGAACAGTTGTACCGAAGTGGGTTGGTCTACCCGGATTTGGACAAAATTCTCACTGGGATTAGGGAAAGCGTGCAGGTCCTGCGCCGTGCGGGCGTTTTCATCCGGGGCTTCCTCGGCACAGTTGACGACAATCGCTTCTAAACTACTGCACGCGGGGGCGTTGAAGGCAATGTCGACATCACTTTTGGTGGCTTCGACAAGGGAGGGAATTATACAACATTCGGAGAGACTCTGATTCTGAAAAATACTCAATTGTCCGCTTATGCTCTCTACGTTGCCTAAATCAGATAAGTCGTTAAGTTTTTCGTTATAGACAATACTGAGAAAACCACCAATAGTACGTAACTCCTCTAACCCTTGAAGACTAAGCAGATTGTTGACATAAGAAAAGTCAAGATCACCGCTGATGCTTATTACGGAATTGAGGCCTTCAAGATTAACTAAATTACTGTTTCCCTTGATCATAACATCCCCTCCAATACTGGTAAGATTGCTTAAGCTCTCCAGGTTTTGTAGTGTGGTATTTGTCAAAAACAAATTACTGACCTCTTGCAGGTTGTCCAATCCTTGTAAAGTAAGAATATTGACTTTATCTAGCGCCAACCCGTTACTGCCGGTAATACTTTCTAGTGATTCTAGTCCAGTAAAGCCCGTAAACGCATCCATATCTCTACCAAATACTATAAGTCCATCCACCGTCTTCAAACGAGACAGTCCCTTATAGTTAATAAAATTTGGCCCATTAATATTAAGGCTTCCTCCAATACGCGCCAAATTGTTCAATCCTTCAAGATTTTCCAATCGAGATACGTTGTTAACAAATAAGCTTTTCTCAATGTTCTTTAAATTTTTCAGCCCTTTAAAGCTATTTAACTCTGAGTTGAGCACGTTAAAGTCTCCAACTTCTTCCAATTGGTCAAACCCAGTAAAGTTTTCCACTGCAACGGATGACAACTCTATGGCGCCACCGACTTTGCTTAGTTTTCCAAACGAACCAAAGTTGAATGATGATCCGTTAGAAATAACTAAGTTATCCTCAATTCGTTCTAAACTGTCAAAGCCATTCAGGGCAATCGTTTTGTTCCGCATATTGATCACCAACGTCCCTTCTACGGCAGTTAGCGATTGAAGAGGACTCAAATCAACAATGGGATTGCTTGTAGAGAGCAAGTCAATAGTTACATTGCCAACAGTAGTACAGTTAAAGGCATCTACTCTCGCCTGAGTAGTCAGAACAATATTTTCTTGCGAGCAGTCTATTTCTGTTACAGGCTCGCCACAACTTTCAGCAATCGCTTCTAAATTGCTACAGTCAGGGGCGTTGTCGCGTACGGCAATGACGCCTTCTACCGCATCCTCAAGGGTAAGGATGATACAACAATCGGATAGATTGGGATTGCCAACTACTTCCAAATAGCCACCGACGCGCTGTAGTGAAGCTAAGAACGATAAATTTTCGGCAGATGTACTAGCAATGGTAAAATTACCACCTACGGTCTGCAGGTTACTTAGTGCTTCAACATTGACAATACCCGGGCCATCTACACCCCCCAAAAGAAGGTTTCCTCCAACCGTTTGCAAACTTTCCAAACCCGTGAGATCAATGCCGGTTTCTGATGTAATAAGATCACCGCCAATCTGTTTCAAATTGTTCAAACCCTGAAAGCTGGAATAATTTGTTCCGGAGATAGTTAAAGAACCAGTGATTCGCTCAACGTTCTCTAGTCCTTCAAGACTTCTAACGTTTCTGTCTTCCTGCTCAGCCCTAAGATCACCTCTAATCTGCACTAGTGACGTAAGCCCCTCAAAGCTAAAGACAGTACTCTCGTTCAAATCAAACCCACCAACTGAGGTAAGTTGGGCAAGCCCTTGGAAGCTTTCTACTCTAGATGTAACGATTGATAACTCACCACCAACGTATCGTAGGTTGGTCAACGCCGAGAAGTCATCTGCGTCATCAATTCGGTAGAAAGTCAAATTCCCCCCTACAAACTCTAATTTTTGCAAACCATTAAAACTAGGCTCAGTGCCATCAAACAAAAGATTACCCTCTACCCGTTTCAGGTTATTTAAGCCGCTAAGATCAATCTCTTTACTGTTGTCAAACAGAAAATCAAGGGCGAGATTACCGCCGACTTCCGTTAAAGTAGACAACCGATCTAAGTTCGTGATAGGGTCTGTAAGCGCTCCTCTGTCAAAGTTAATTGTCAGGTTAGTGACCGTAGTACATTCAAAGGCATCTACTTCAGCCTGGGTAGTTAAGACAATGTCTCCTTGCGAGCAATCAATCTCCGCCACCGGCGGTTCGTCGCAGTTTTCCTTGATGGCTTCCAGACTACTGCACACGGGGGCGTTGTTGCGAATGATAATGGATCCTTCAACGACATCTTCAAGAGAAGAGATAATACAGCAGTTGGTCAAAATAGGGTTAAAAGATATATCAAGATCGCCTCCGATAGTTTCTAGATTATGCAGGCCCTTTAGCGACGCTAAGTTAGTATTATTCTGAATCTCGAGATTTCCCTCAATGGTGTGTAGGCGCTCTAGACCTTCAAGTGAGTGCAGTTGCGGATTGCTATCAATGGTGACTCGGCCATTCACTGAACAGAGTCCATCGAGTCCACTTAAGTTTTTCAGCTTACTATTGTTATTAATAAGCAGATCATCTCCTATTCGGGTTAGATGCTCTAATCCGTCTAGCGAAGAAAGGTGCTGCGTGCCCGAAACTGATAAATCTCCCCCCACTTTGGTAAGTTTTGCTAGCGGAGAGAGATCATTGATAGGGAACGTACAGACTGCATCAGGCGAGTTACCAATGAACAAATCACCGGTTACTTCCTGATAATCGAACGCATCGATGTCTGTTTGGGTGGTAAGACTCAAATCTCCTTCGAATACGCCCCCACTTTGGGCAGCAACGTTGAGAGACGTAAGACAGAAGGCCCAGCATAAGGCCACAAGCAGATAAGGTTGTAATCTAGTGTTCATACGTGGGAAAAGTTTAGCAGAAAAAATTGAGTATTGGAAGAGGTATGTACCATTTCCAGCAATATTAGATAAAAAAATCAGAAACAGAAATTATTTATGCGGAAAAACGGATAAAATTTACCGTTAAAGTTAAATAATGCCGAACGCTCACGAGAGGTTGAGGGCAATGTGACAGACACAACGCAGCTCTTATTGGTCAAATTTTACGCTTCTACTTCCTCCATAATGCCACTCCCAATCCCAGCACTCCCACTCCCAGCGCTACGCCCAAGCCCTTCAACCACGGTCCGAACAACTGCCCCAGCTGCCCGGCCAGGTCGGCCTGCTGGATGCGGCGCACAATTTTTCCCTCCTCCACTTCTATCGTATCGAAGCCGTTTACCTGAAAGAATCGCCCGGTGGCCGGAGCGCCGAACAACGGGCCCCCGTGCGTACCGGTGATCGTCATGCGGGCCGTCACCGTATTGCCTTCGGCGGTCATCGTCTCGATGCGGGCGTGCAGGTCAGGTATGCCTTTATATACTTTCCGTAGGTTCTGCTTGGCCTCATAGAGGTTCATCCAGCCCGGCGCGTAGCCCACGCACTGCTCGTGGTAACGTTCGGGATGCACCACCGCAGAAAGTTCGTCGAGCCGCTGCTCGTTGAGCAGTTGGATGAATTGTACAAACAGCGCTTTATTGGTTTCGGAAGTGTCTTGCATAATGAATGATTGAAGGTTTGAATGAGTGAATGAATAGCAATTGAGCAATTGAATCATCAACGGACAAGCGCGCCGGGTGTTTGGTTTGATCTCTGCCCAACCCTCTCCGCAAAAAGATATAGTCCGCCTAATTTCAGGATTATTATAACATTCCACTATCTTCGCGGTTGAAATTTCACGACCACTATGCAGACCAATCCACCTACCAAACCCACCAAAAAGAAAATTTCCCGCCCCACCCCGGCCCCGAACGACGGCCGCCGCCGCGTGGTGGTGGAGCACCTTGCCCCCCTGGTTGAGAACGGCCGCTACCCAGCCAAACGCGTGGTGGGCGAACCCGTCAACGTGCAGGCCGACGTCTACGGCGACGGGCACGACCTGGTGAAAGCCACTGCGCTGTACCGCCGCCGCGGCGAGAAAGACTGGCAGCGCGTGTTTATGACCCTGGGCATCAACGATCGCTGGACGGGTACCTTCGTTCCCGAAGAGCAGGGCTTCTACGAGTTCACCGTGCGGGGCTACGTGGACCACTTCGGCACCTGGCAGTACGGACTGCGCAAGAAGTGGGACGCCAACCAAGACGTGCTCGTTGAACTGCTTATCGGCACAGAGATGATCGAGCAAGCTGCCAACAATGCGACCAAGGACGACAAGAAGTTTCTCAATCAAGCCGCTAAATCGCTAAAATCAGCCAGCGAAGAAACCGTGGGTGATGCGGTGATGACCAGCCTGAGCGACCGCATGACGCACCTGATGGAGCAGTGCTACCAAACCGACACCGGCACCACCTACCCCGAAATTTATCCGGTGGAAGTGGAGCGCAAAAAAGCGCTGTTTAGCACCTGGTACGAGTTTTTTCCCCGCTCGGCTTCCCGCGAGCCGGGGCGGCACGGCACCTTCAAAGACGCCCAGAAGCGCCTGCCCCGCGTGGCCGAAATGGGCTTCGACGTGCTCTACTTCCCCCCGATCCATCCCATTGGCAAGAAGAACCGCAAGGGACTCAATAACGCCGTGACGGCCCAACCCGGCGACCCGGGTTCGTGCTGGGCCATCGGCTCGGACGAGGGCGGGCATAAGGCCATCCACCCCCAACTGGGCACGTTAGACGATTTCAAGGCGCTGCTGAAGGCCGCCGAGAAGCACGGAATTGAAATTGCCCTGGATATTGCTTTTCAGTGCGCCCCCGACCACCCGTGGGTCAGCGAGCACCCGCAGTGGTTCAAATGGCGGCCCGACGGCACGGTGCAGTACGCCGAAAATCCTCCCAAACGCTACGAAGACATTCTGCCCATCAACTTCGAGTCCGAAGACTGGGAGAACCTGTGGCAAGAGCTCAAAAGCGTGTTCGACTACTGGATTGAGCAGGGCGTGCTCATCTTCCGGGTGGACAACCCCCATACCAAGGCCTTTCCCTTCTGGGAGTGGTGCATCCGCGAGGTGCGCAACGCCCACCCCGACGTGATCTTCCTGGCCGAAGCCTTCACCCGGCCGCGCGTGATGCAGCGGCTGGCCAAAATCGGCTACACCCAATCCTATACTTATTTCTCGTGGCGCAACACGCCCTACGAGTTACAAGGATACATGGTGGAGCTCACCCAGGGCCCCATGCGCGAGTATTTCCGCCCCAACTTCTGGCCCAACACCCCCGATATCCTCACTCCTACGCTGGTCTACGGCGGCGAACCGGCCCACCTGATGCGGGTGATCCTGGCCGCGACGCTTTCGTCTAACTACGGCCTCTACGGACCCGTCTACGAACTGGGCGTTAACGCCCCTTATCCGGGCAAAGAAGAATACATCGACTCTGAAAAGTACGAAGTGAAGCACTGGGACTGGAACGCCGAAACCCGCACCCGCGAGGTGATCACGCTGCTGAACCGCTTCCGGAAGGAGAATCCAGCCCTGCAAAGCACCTGGAACGTGCACTTTGCTGACTCGGAAAACGACCAACTGCTGTGCTTTGGCAAGTACGACGAGGCTACGGGCAACACGGTGCTGGTGGCAGTGAACATGGATCCCTACAACCCCCAGAGCGGCCACGTGCGTTGGCCCCTGGAAGAATTGGGTTTGGCCTGGGATCGTCCTTTTCAGTTGCACGACGTGCTCAGCGACAGCTACTTCACCTGGCAAGGCGAATGGAATTACGTGTCGCTCAATCCTTACCTGATGCCCGGCCACGTGTTTCGAGTAACCCAATGATAGACCACCTCATTTCATCATTCGTTATTCCTTGTTGGCTATTCAATATTTTTAATAATATCGAATAATGAACAAGAAATGCTGAATGATGATGTATCCACTAACTTTGTAAAAAATTATTCATTCCCATTTATGGCTGCCCATCAATCTACCGAATTAGACAATAACCTGCTCTGGTACAAAGATGCCATCATCTACGAACTGCACATCAAAGCCTTCAAGGACGGCAACGGCGACGGCATCGGCGACTTCCGGGGGCTGCTCGAGAAGCTTGATTACCTGCAAGACCTGGGCGTAACGGCCATCTGGCTGCTGCCGTTCTACCCGTCCCCGCTGCGCGACGACGGTTACGACATCATGGACTACTACACCGTGAACCCGTCGTACGGCACGCTGCGCGACTTTAAAAAGTTGCTCAAGGAAGCCCACGACCGCGGACTGCGCGTGATCACCGAGTTGGTCATCAACCACACCTCCGACCAGCACCCCTGGTTTCAGCGCGCCCGCCGCGCCCCCGCCGGTTCGTCCGAACGCGATTACTACGTCTGGAACGACAACTCCGACAAGTACAGCGACACCCGCATCATCTTTCAGGACTTCGAAGCCTCGAATTGGACCTACGACGCGGTGGCGCAGGCTTACTTTTGGCACCGCTTCTACTCCCACCAGCCCGACCTGAACTTCGACCACGAACCGGTGCAGCAGGAAGTGTTTAAGATGATGGACTACTGGATTGATTTGGGCGTGGATGGCTTTCGCCTGGATGCGGTGCCTTATCTCTTTGAGCGCGAGGGCACCAACTGCGAAAACCTGCCCGAGACGCACGATTTCCTTAAAAAGCTGCGCCAGCACGTGGACAACAAAAAGGAAGGGATTATGCTGCTGGCCGAGGCCAATATGTGGCCCGAAGACTCGGCTTCGTACTACGGCGATGGCGACGAGTGCCACATGAACTTCCACTTCCCCATTATGCCACGCATGTTCATGGCGCTGCGCATGGAAGACCGCTACCCCATCATCGACATTCTGGACCAAACCCCCGCCATTCCGGACAATTGCCAGTGGGGCCTGTTCTTGCGCAACCACGACGAGCTCACGCTCGAGATGGTGACCGACGAGGAGCGGGATTATATGTATAAGGTCTACACCAAAGACCCCAAGGCCCGCATCAACCTGGGCATCCGGCACCGCCTGGCCCCGCTGCTGGAGAACGACCGCCGCAAGATCGAGCTCATGAACCACCTGCTGCTGTCGCTGCCCGGCACCCCGGTGATCTACTACGGCGACGAGATCGGGATGGGCGACAACTTCTACCTGGGCGACCGCGACGGAGTGCGCACTCCCATGCAGTGGAGCCCCGACCGCAACGCCGGTTTCTCGGATGCCAACCCCCAGCAGTTGTATCTGCCCGTGATTCTGGACCCCGAGTACCGCTACGAGGCGGTGAACGTGGAAACCCAGCAGCGCAACTCCAATTCCTTGTTGTGGTGGATGAAGCGCCACTTCAGTATGCGCAAGAGCCACCGCGCGTTTAGCCGAGGCGACATGAAATTTTTGTACGTGGATAACGCCAAGATTCTGGCGTTCACCCGCACCTACGAGGACGAAACGCTACTCATTATATCCAACCTGTCGCGCTTTTCGCAATCAGCCGAGGTGGATTTAGCCCATTATCAAGAGGCAATTCCGGTTGAGCTCTTCAGCCGCAACCGCTTCCCGCCGGTCACGGAGGCCACGTATCACTTCACGCTGGCTCCCTACGCCTACCAGTGGTTTCTGCTGGAAAAAGCGCGGGAGTATGGCGACGAGTTTTTGGGAGAACAACAGTCGGTGTTTAGCATCGCCAAGTGGAGCCAACTGACGGGCAAGAGCGTGCGAGCGGAGACAGAAAAACACCTGGGCGCTTATTTGAACACCTGCCGGTGGTTCGGGGGCAAGTCGCGCACCATCCGCAGCATCACCATCGCTGAGTCGCACGAACTGCCGGTCACCGATGGATTGGCTACGCTCCTGATCCTGGAGATTAGCTATAACGAGGGCCTGGACGAATATTACCAACTGCCGGTTTCCTTTATTCCTGATGGACCCAGCAGTTTCTTCCGCAGCAAGTTTCAGCAGAGCGTCATCTTCCCCGTCACCGTGGGCGGCGAAGCGGGCTTCCTCTACGACGCCATGTACAGCGAATCTTACCGCAGCTACCTGTTCTCGCTGATGGCCAAGCCCCGCAAGAAAGAAGAAAACGACGGACTGGCGGGTCGTTCGGTGGCAGCAGTAAAGCACTACTATAAGGAAAACAAGAAAACCGTGAGTTCGCGCATCCTGAGCGCCGAGCAAAGCAATACCTCGGTGATCTACGACAAGCAGTACTTCTTCAAGATCTACCGCAAGCTAGAGCGCATGGTGAACCCCGACGTGGAAGTGACGCGCTACTTGAGCGAAACAGCTGAGTTTGAGCACATTCCCAAGTACGCGGGTGAGCTTGTTCTGAAAGGAAGCGAATCAACCGACTACATGCTGGGCATGATGCTCACGTTGGTTGAGAACCAAGGCGACGCCTGGGAGTACATGAACGACGCCATCGACCGCTACTACGAGCGGGTGTCGCTGGGGCAGGAAGAACATAAGGCTCCCGCTCTGAAGGGCAGCCTGATGAAACCAGTGGACTACGACAAGATTCCCGATATTTTGCAAAGCCTGATTGGCGGGGCCCCCGCCGAACGGGCCCGACTGCTCGGATTACGCACCGCCGAGATGCACATTGCGCTGGCGGCCCACCCCGAGGTGAAGGACTTTGAACCCGAAGCGTTCTCACTGCACTACCAGCGGTCGCTGTACTCGTCGCTGCAAACCCTGGTGCGCACCACCTACCAGACCCTCGACCGATCGGTGAAGCAACTTCCCGATCCGTTTATGCCTCTGACCGAACGGGTGAGGGGCCTAAAAAAAGAGGTGCTGCAACGTTTCAAGAGCATTTATGCCCACAAAATCGACGCCCTGAAGATCCGCACCCACGGCGACTACCATCTGGGGCAGGTGCTGTTTACGGGTCGGGACTTCGTGATTCTGGACTTTGAAGGCGAACCCGCCCGTTCGTATAGCGAGCGGCGCCTAAAGCGTTCGCCCCTGCGCGACGTGGCGGGCATGCTTCGCTCGTTTCACTACGCCGCCTACAACAGCCTCTTTCACATCGAAGAGTACGCGCAGGGGAACGCCGATCACCTTGAAGTCTGGGCCGAACAGTGGAACCATTACATGAGCGGCTTCTACCTGCGGGCCTACCTGGAGAAAACCAAAGGGCATCCCTTTATTCCGGCGGATCAAGGAGACTTTAACATTCTTATTCAAACGTTTTTGCTGGAAAAGGCAATTTACGAGCTCAATTACGAGCTCAACAACCGGCCTTCCTGGAGCATCATCCCGATGAAGGGAATCCTTCACGTGATGGATAAATTTACGCACGAAGATCAACCCCAACCATGAGCAAAACCACCAAACAGCCATCCGTTAAAAAGCAACCTGCTGGGTCCATCCCGGCGGGGAACCGCGTGGACGCGGGGCAATCCGCTAAGAAAAAAACCGTTAAGAAGCAATCCCCGGCGCCGTCTGAAACTACGGACAGTCCGAATTTCAACCACGCTACGTTGCTCACCGAGTACGACATTCACCTGTTTCGGGCGGGCAACCACTACGCGCTGCACGACAAGCTAGGCTCCCACTTTATGGAGCACGAAGGCGTGAAGGGAGTGTACTTTGCTCTGTGGGCTCCTAACGCCGAATACGTATCGGTGGTGGGCGACTTTAACGGGTGGGACCGCGGCACCGTGCCCATGCACGCCCGCTGGGATGGCTCGGGCATCTGGGAAGGTTTCGTGCCCGGTTTGGAGCGTGGCGCAACCTACAAGTACTACATCAAATCACAGTTCAACGGCTACGAGGTGGAGAAGGGCGACCCCTTTGCCTACCACTGGGAAACGCCCCCCCGCACCGCCACCAAGGTGTGGGATCTGGACTACGAATGGAACGACGAGAGTTGGGTGCAGAACCGCAAGGACCTCTGGACGGACCCGCAGGCGGTATCGGTTTACGAGGTGCACCTGGGCTCGTGGCGCCGCGTGCCAGGCGACGATGGACAGCCGCGCCCGATGTCGTACCGCGAACTGGCCGACGAATTGCCCGCTTACCTCACCTGGATGGGCTTCACCCACGTGGAGTTTCTGCCGGTGATGGAGCACCCCTTCTACGGCTCGTGGGGCTACCAGACCACCGGCTACTTTGCCCCTACCAGTCGCTACGGCACCCCGCAGGACTTTATGTTTCTGGTCGACAAATTGCACGAGGCGGGCGTTGGCGTGATTCTGGACTGGGTGCCCTCGCACTTTCCCTCCGATCAGCACGGGCTGTCGTACTTCGACGGTACGCACTTGTACGAGCACGCCGATCCGCGGCTGGGCTATCATCCCGATTGGAAGAGCTACATCTTCAACTACACCCGCAACGAGGTACGCGCCTTTCTGATCAGCAGCGCGATGTACTGGCTGGAGAAGTACCACATCGACGGCATTCGCGTGGATGCGGTGGCCTCGATGCTCTACCTGGACTACTCGCGCAAAGAAGGCGAATGGATTCCCAACGAGTTTGGCGGACGAGAAAACATCGCCTCCATCCAGTTTCTGCGCGAGCTCAACGACGCGATCCACACCAAAACTCCTGAACTACTCACCATCGCCGAAGAATCTACCGCTTGGCCAATGGTTACGCGGCCGCCCGAAATTGGCGGACTAGGCTTCAACATGAAGTGGATGATGGGCTGGATGCACGACACGCTGGACTACTTTGCCCGTGACCCCATGTACCGCAGCCACCACCAGGGAGAAATCACTTTCAGTTTGGTGTATGCCTTCACCGAGAACTTTATGCTGCCGCTGTCGCACGATGAGGTGGTGCACGGCAAGGGTCCGTTGATTGACAAGATGCCCGGCGACCAGTGGCAGAAGTTTGCCAATCTGCGGGCGCTATACGCCTACATGTACGCCCACCCCGGCACCAAACTGCTGTTTATGGGCGGTGAGTTTGGGCAAACCCAGGAGTGGCGGCACGAGCAAAGCCTGGATTGGCACCTGAACCAGTACGCTCCGCACGGCTCGATGCAGTACATGATGAAGCGCCTGAACGAGCTGTACCAGTCGGAACCCGCTTTGTACGAAAAGCCCTTCACCGGTGAGGGTTTTGAGTGGATTGACAGTAGCGATGCGCAGAACGCGGTGATCAGCTTTGTACGCAAGGGGCACCAGGAGCAAAACGACGTATACGTGGTGATGAACCTCACCCCGCAGGTGCACAACAACTACCGCCTCGGCGTGCCGCACAAAGGCTCACTACATATTCTGTTCAATTCCGACGACCCTGAGTACTGGGGCAGCGGCGCGGTGAACCGTGATCCGCTGGAGACGATGCCGATTCCGCTGCACGGGCGCGAGCGCTCGGTGAACCTGATGCTGCCACCGCTGGGGGTGTTGTATCTGAAGTATGAGATTTAAGGATGCGTTGGTGTTGGAACATGATGAATCATGTTCTTACGTTTAGTCTGCTTGCAGATCTCTTTTACGCGATAATATCCCGATAACAAGCGAAGCAGGTACCATTTCACCTTTACGACGTGATGCAACCGACTTTGACGGATCAAAAGCGTTCTATGAGGCATTAGCTCATTTCGTTATGGTTCGCAGCAGCACGAGATGAAGGTAGTGGAGGTGGAGTAACCAGGGATTTTATGGCTGATCTATTTTGGAATTTCAGATTTCCTACCCATCCATTGTCCTGGAATTTAAGGGATGATTATCCTCTATTCTTTATTCCGAGACTGGTTATTAATACCGAGGCTAGTAGACTTTGTTAAAGAACTTTTTAGATTATTTTCGCTTTTAGAGAGAAGATTATGCTGGCAGAAGGGACGTCTTGGTATCTTCCGATTGGATGGAGGATAACTAGCAAAGGTACGTGAACTTGATTGCAGAAAAATTAGATACAGAAGAACTGATTAGCGTATCTTGAATTGTACTGATGAAGGATAGCAATTTATTCGGCTTGCCTATCAAGCACGCTTATACCATAACTTCTAGACGTACTAATCAAACTGCTGCCCGTATTAATGGATGATACGCCGGTGCGTCAACAGCAGTTGACTGGCTATCGATCGGGCCATCAAAGAGCGATTAGGAGACCATAAGGCGTCGGCTACGGTGGCCAGGCATATTTGGCAGGCACTTGCGGTTCGTGCGTGATCATGTGACAAGATGCGGCGACTTTCTATCTGATGTCACTAGACAATACCCTGAACGACCGTCTTTCCTGCGCAAATCACTTGGACATTGATGTGAACGCACGTCGCTCCTATACAAATTACACGGACATCGAGGTGGAAAGACGTCGTTCCTACGCAAATCACTTGGACATCGAGGGGGATGAACGCCTTTCCGAGGCAATGTACTAAGACTTTGGATGATTTTCTGGGTGGGCCAGATATTGGATACTGGTTACTGGATACTGGATGCTGGATACTAGTTGCTAGCCGCTAGCTGCCAGTATCCAGCATCTGAGCATGTAGAAAATCATCCGCGCGGCGGCCGCCAGTAGCCAGTAACTAGTATCCAACATCCAATATCCAGCATCTAACCATCAACACAAATCATCCCACCTCACGAAACCTGCTGCGACACTTCACCCGTAGTTTTGTGCTTCAGAATACGCTTGCGCCGCCCGTCGGGGAGTAGTTCTTCCTTAATAAGGTAGTGCTCGGCATCGTGTTCCACAAAGTTTTTTTCAGCCCTGGTAGCTTCTTCCCCGCGCCACTCGGCTAACTGCACCGCTTCCCACTGCTTGCTCCGGGCCGAGCGGTAGCAGGCGTCCATGATGGCGTTGACCACGTAGCCGTCGTAGAAAGTTTCCATCGGGGCTCGGTTCTCGGCGCGCGCATCCATCATGTCGGCAAACATTTCGTCATAGCCTAGGGCAGCAGATTCGTCGCCCACCGGAAAGAGCCAGCCGGTTTCCGATTCGGCTTTCTCAGCTACGTAACCTTTCTCGCCTACACTGGTGAACATCTCTAGTCCGGTGCGCAGAAAGTGATCGATGCGCAGCGTGCCTTCGGTACCGGCTACCTCGTCGCGCAAATCCATGCCGCCGCGGTAGGTCCAACTCACCTCGAACTGACTGATGGCCCCGCTGGCGTACTTCACCAGCCCGATGGCGTTGTCTTCGGCCTCAATGGGCTTCACCAGGGTGTCGGCCCAGCACATCACCTCCACGGGCTTCACGTCTTTGCCAATAAAATTGCGCCCGATCTCGATGCAGTGGCAACCCATGTCCACAATGGCCCCCCCGCCCGACTGCTCAGCGTCCCAGAACCAGTCGCTGTGCGGACCGGGATGCGCCTCGCGCGAACGCGTCCACAGCACCTTGCCCAGGGCGCCCCGCTGCACCGACCGCAGTGACTTCAACGTTTTGGGCGTGTAGACCAGATCTTCGAGGTAGCCGTGAAACACGTTGGCTTTCTCAACGGCCCGTAGCATTTGTAGGGCCTCCTCGGCGGTTCGACCCAGCGGTTTGGTGCAGAGAATGGCTTTCCCGGCTTCGGCAGCCAGCGTCACCGCTTCCAAGTGCAGATTGTTGGGTAGCCCAATAACGACCATATTGGTGTCGGGAGATTGAATGGCTTCGGCAAGGTTGGTAGTGGCGTGGGGGATGCCCCATTCTTGCGCAAATTTACTGGCGCGCGCTTCGGTGCGGGAATAAACCGTATGAATTCGATCTATTTTACGGTGGCGGTGCAGGGCGGCGGTGTAGAAGGTGCCGATGAGTCCGGTACCCAGCAGGGTGATGCGGTTAGGTTGTTGTTCCATAGGAAGCAAAGTAAAAAAAATGTGGTATGAGAGCAATGCCTTGCTTAGATTTACCCCAGTTCGCTCAACGAAGGATCTAGTAAAGATTGTTCT
This sequence comes from Cyclobacteriaceae bacterium, assembly GCA_965217305.1. Taxonomy (GTDB): domain Bacteria; phylum Bacteroidota; class Bacteroidia; order Cytophagales; family Cyclobacteriaceae; genus Tunicatimonas. The sequence goes on along the minus strand of CBDCHN010000010.1, from coordinate 53,775 downwards.
GAATCTTTACTATGACCAGTACTGGCGCAGGACTTCTAGTCGGGGACGTCCAGTTCTGTGCTCAACGTGAACAAACTAGCGCGGGGCGCCTAGCCGGGGGCGCCTAGCCGTGTGCTTAGTGTAAGTAGGGTTTCTAACCCTTAACGGGCGGACCGAGTTCGCGGATACGGTCCGCACAGATTCAGAGAATCTGCGCGAGGATACTTTATGAAAATTTATCAGAACAAACTTTAGTGTCAACCACATTTATATCTGATGATACAGCTTGAGGTATGCGTAGACTCGGTGGAGTCGGCGATGAACGCTGAGCGGGGCGGGGCGGACCGGGTAGAACTGTGCGACAATCTTTTTGAGGGAGGCACAACGCCCAGTGCCGGTTGCGTTGCGGTAGTTCGGGCGAACCTGAAGATTGGCTTGCAGGTGATTATTCGTCCCCGCGGAGGAGACTTTCTGTACGACGCTCGGGAGATGGCGGTGATGCAACACGATGTCCGCGTGGCGCAGGAGCTTGGTGCCGACGGGGTGGTGACCGGGGCGCTTACTGCGGCAGGACAAGTAGACCGCGCAATCACCAAGCAGCTTATTGAACTGGCCCGTCCGATGAACGTGACCTTTCACCGCGCCTTCGATATGACGGCCGATCCGTTTCAGGCGCTGGAAGATTTAATTGACCTGGGCGTGGACCGCATCCTGACCTCCGGACAGCAAGCAACCGCCTGGGAAGGAGTAGGCCTTATTGAAGCCTTGGTGAAACAGGCCGCCGAAAGAATTATTGTGATGCCGGGTGGCGGGATCAACGAGCACAACATCCGGGCGCTGGTGCAGCAAACCGGGGTGAGCGAATGCCACGTTTCGGCGCGCAAGTCACTGGCCAGCCAAATGCAGTTTCAGAACCACCAAGCCTACATGGGCGGAGCGCTGCGACTCCCTGAATACGAACGAAAGGTAACTGACACCGACCGGGTGGCGCATTTCCGACAGCTAACGGACTAAACGTATGCAAGCAGTGGCGTTCCTTTCGGTATGTTTGGTTGGATTTGCTAGCTTGTTCTTGCAAGAGCGCACCATCCAAGATTCAATGTCAGCAGCTAGCCTACGCATCATGTCGTATAACATTCGGTATAACAACCCGGGCGACGGGGTTCGCGCTTGGGATCGTCGCAAGGAAGAAGTGGCTGCCCTGATTCAGTTCTATGATCCCGACGTGATTGGTTTGCAGGAGGTGCTGCATGGTCAACTAATGTATTTGGAAGGTCAGTTGCCGGACTACGGACGAATCGGAGTGGGGCGGGATGACGGCAAGCAGGCCGGTGAATACGCACCGGTATTCTATCGGAAAAGCTTGTTTGAGTTACTAGACCACGGCACCTTTTGGCTGTCGGACACCCCCGACCAGCCCAGTGTGGGGTGGGACGCCTCCATGGAGCGCATTGCCACCTGGGGGCAGTTTCGCCGAAAGGAGCAAAACGATACGGTCTTGGTCCTTAATACGCACTTCGACCACCGCGGCGAACAGGCCCGTCAGCAAAGTGCTCGACTCATCCGCCAATGGATCAGCCAGCACGCTGCCGACTACCCCGTGATGGTGACGGGCGACTTCAATAGCAGTCCGACTTCGGTGCCGTACCAAATTCTGGTGGAAGGGGGCGGTTTGCAAGATGCCTACACCATCAGTCAGCTGCCGTCGGTGGGTCCGGATCGTTCCTTTAGCGGCTTTGCCGTAACCGACTCTCTGCCCGGTGAGCGGATTGATTACGTTTTTGTTAGTCCGGCAGTTCAGGTGGAGCACCATGCGATCATTGCTTCGTTCAGCAACGGCTATTTTCCTTCGGATCATCTGCCGGTGGTGGCGGACGTGGATTGGTGACTAACCCTTACCATCATCAAAAATGCCCTAAAAAAGTGTGAATCAAAACAATCTAACCATGCCCGGAATTTTTCATCATCCTATCCCCCGCAAGCAGTTTCTGAAAACTTCGCTAGGGTTGTCGGCGGCAGCCCTGGGGGTGTCTGCCAGCACCTTCACCTACTCGCGCGCTAAAGATGCGCATTGGGCCTTTTTATCCGACACCCACATAGCGGGGGATCTCAAGGATGCGTACCGAGGGTTTGTTCCGTACGAAAACTTGCAAACAGTGGTGCCCCAAGTGCTGACCACTGGCCCAGCGGGAGTCATCATTAATGGCGACGTGGCACGACTTTCGGGAGAGAAAACAGATTATCAACAGGTACGGCAGCTTCTTACGCCTTTGGCTCAACAACTACCGGTGCACATAACCTTGGGCAACCACGATGATCGTGACAACTTTCGCGCGGCATTTACCGAACCGGTCACCCTGGTAGAAAACCGGCACGTCCACGTGATTGAAGCACCGCCCGTGCGGATGATCTTGCTCGACTCGCTGTTGTACGTCAACAAGGCCCTGGGGCTGCTCGGGAAGATGCAGCGCAGTTGGTTGGAGATGTTTCTGGACAGTGCTGCCCCAATGCCAACCCTCATTTTCGTTCATCACACTTTGGGCGACGATGATTCAGATTTGCAGGACGTGGATCGGATGTTTGATATCATCCGCCCGCACGCATCGGTGAAAGCAGTACTGCACGGACATTCGCACCGGTATCAATACGGGCAACGGGATGGCATTCAACTGATCAGCCTTCCGGCGGTGGGCTACAACTTTTCTGATGACCAGCCGGTTGGTTGGCTAGAGGCGAACCTATCAGCGGAGGGCGGAGCATTTACCCTGCACGCCATTGGTGGAAACCGTGAGAATGACGGGCAAACGGTGAATCTATCTTGGAGGTGAGATAGTCAAATGCGGTTTGACTAGGCAGCCGTAAGTCGCTTGAATTTAGATTTCTCAAACATGTCCTGCGCGTAATCACGGTCAATGACAAACTCTTTCACGTTCTCTTCGGAAGGAAGTTCGTACATGGCATCGGTGACGATGGCTTCACAAATAGAGCGCAACCCGCGCGCACCCAGCTTATACTCCATTGCCTTATCCACAATGTAGTCTAACGCCTGGTCTTGAAACGAGACATTGATATTTTCCATTTTGAACAGCTTGGTATACTGCTTGGTGAGCGCATTACGTGGCTGGGTTAAGATCATGCGCAAAGTTTCTTTATCCAGTGGATTTAGGTGCGTGATCACCGGTAGCCGACCAATCAACTCCGGGATGAGTCCGTAACTCTTCAAATCCATTGCAGTGATGTACTGCAATAAGTTTTCTTTATCGATGCGCTGGTCGGTCATGTTGACGCGATTGCCGGAGAACCCAAGGGGTTTGGTGTTCAGGCGGTTGGCGATATTTCTCGAGATTCCGTCGAAGGCTCCGCCGCAGATAAACAGAATGTTTTCGGTGTTGATGCTGATCATTTTCTGGTCAGGGTGCTTGCGTCCGCCCTGCGGGGGCACGTTCACGTGGGTGCCCTCCAACAGTTTAAGCATCGCCTGCTGCACTCCTTCGCCGCTCACGTCGCGGGTGATAGAAGGGTTGTCAGACTTACGCGCGATCTTGTCAATCTCATCAATGTACACAATACCTCGCTCGGCTGCTTCCACTTCGTAATCGGCTGCTTGGAGAAGCCGGGTGAGAATACTCTCTACGTCTTCGCCTACGTAACCCGCCTCGGTGAGTACGGTAGCGTCGGCAATACAGAAAGGCACTTGTAGAATTTTGGCCAAGGTACGAGCCAAATACGTTTTTCCGGTGCCGGTTTCGCCCGCCATAATGATGTTTGACTTTTCGATGAAGATATCCTCTTCATCCTTCGGTTGCATCAAGCGTTTGTAATGGTTGTACACCGCCACCGACATCACTTTTTTCGCTTCGTTCTGCCCCACCACGTACTGGTCGAGGTGGGCCTTGATTTCCTTGGGTTTGATGAGCGTGAATTCCGGATTTTTGTCCTTCGTTTTTATTTTGAGCTCTTCTTCCAGGATCTGTTGCGCTTGGTTGATGCAGTAGTTGCAGATGTGCGCATTGATACCCGAAATCATCAGGTCTACGTCTTTCTTAGTTCGGCCGCAAAACGAACAGGTGATCTGCTGAGGCATGTTGAATAGATTAGGTAAGGCGGGGCAAATATAATAAAAAAGAGATCAGCGGTCGCCAAGCCCCGCCAATCTCTTCATAAAAACTGCTGGTTGCCTAGGCTTCTTTTTCTTTTCGTCGGCCAAAGTAATTGCGGTCCAATACCTCGTCGATGAGTCCGTATTCCTTTGCTTCGGAGGGGCGCATCCAAAAATCTAAGTCAGAGTCTTTCTCGATCTTTTCTATAGATTGCCCACTGTGGAAGGCCAAAATGTCGTACAAATCCTTGCGCAGTTCCTGCATCTGGCGCAGCGTCACTTCCATGTCGCGTGACTTGCCCTGCATGCCTCCGCTGGGCTGGTGAATCATGATGCGGGCGTGGGGAAGGGCTGATCGCTTGTCGGAGGCCCCCCCGGCCAGCAGCACCGCGCCCATGGAGGCGGCCATTCCGGTGCAAATAGTAGCTACGTCAGGGTTCACATACTGCATGGTATCGTAAATGCCCAGACCAGCGTAGACCGAACCACCGGGGCTGTTAATATACAGCAGCACGTCTTTCTTGGGATCGACCGACTCTAGAAAGAGTAACTGGGCGGTGATCACGTTGCCAATACCTTCTTCCACCTGCATGCCTAAGAAGATGATACGGTCCATGATCAGGCGAGAAAAAACGTCAATTTCTCGGAAGTTGGTCGGGCGTTCTTCAATCACCGCGCGGGTCATATTTTCTACGTGCTGCACGTAGCTGTCCACGGTGGTGCCACTAATGTTGCGGTCTTTCACCGCGTATTTGCGAAATTCTTCTTTGTTAATCATACGGTATGCGTGGTTTATGCGATTAATACGACTTCATCTCGTCGACTTAATTTACTAACGAAAAGTTGGAAGGAGGGTTATTCAGCGTCAGCTTGTTTATTAAATTCCTTGAGTGTCACTTCTTCTTCCTGAATGGTGATGGCCTTCTTGATTTCACCTAATAGCTTCCGGTTGCGCACCTGCTCAAACGTTCGCATATAGTTCTCAGCGTTGTCGCGTTGCAGATAGCTATCAACAATGTTCTGGAAACGTTCGTCGTCGCCAAAGTCGCTGCCCATCATCCCAAACTGGGCCAACAACCTCTGTTTGGCTTCTTGCCTCACTTCTTCGTGATCTACCTTCACTTCCCGGTCTTCGGCAATTTTGTTACTCAGCAGGGTCCATTTTAGGTTTTTCAGGTAGTCGTCAAACTCGGTATTCACTTGCTCTTCGGTAAAGTCGTTTCTCTCTGTGTCAAGCAGCCATTTCTTCAGAAAATCTTGGGGAACCTCAATCTCGGTAACCCGCACCAAATGGTCCTGAATGTCTTGTTCGAGCAACGCTTCCGACTGCCGCTGGTAATTATCCCGAATGGCCTCGCGCACCTTCTCCCGAAACGCCGCTACGTCACTCACTGCGTCTTTTCCGAAAACCTGATCAAATAACTCCTGGTTAAGCTCGGTGGGCAGTTGACGGGATATTTTATCTACCCGAAAACTAAACTCGCCCTCAATTTGCGACACCTCTTCATCTTCGTAAGAAAAATTTAGCAGATCGGCCACCGCCTCATCGTCCGGAAAAACCTCCCGCAGGTTAAAGAATATTTCGTCTCCCACCTGGGCCCCAACAAAAGCACTTACTTGCTCGTCGGTGAGCGAAGACAGCTCGATGGTCGTGTCGGTGGTGAGGTCTTCGCTTTCACTTGCCTCTATCTCGGTAGTATCTTCCGAGGTAGATTCTTGCTCCACAGCATCAGGGGTAGGTTCTTCGGTCGACTTCACTTCTGATACCACGCCGGTGAGCACATCGTTTCGCTCGCTGGCCCCTTCCACATCCTGGAAACGGCCGAACTGTTTGCGCAAGTCTTCAATGGTTTCATCAATTTTCTCATCCGTGACCGGAATAACGTACTTGGTGATTGTAACGGCTTCAGAAAGTTCGTAGGTGAAGTCATTGACGTAGCCCACTTCGTAACTAAACTCGAAGTCCGACTGGTTTTCCCAGTCAATGTTTCTTACTGCTTCGCGGTCGGGCAGGGGCTCGCCCACAATTTTCAGGTCATTTTCCTGAATGTACTGCGGAAGCGAGCGGGCCAACAGCGCGTTGATTTCTTCAATCTTGATATTCTTCCCGTACATCTTCTTAATCAGCCCCGCGGGTACCTTACCGGGCCGAAACCCCTTTAGGCTAGCCTGTCTACGATAGGCTTTCACCTTTTCTTCTACTCCGGGTTGGTAATCTTCTTCGCGAAGCATAATTTTAATACTAGCTTCGCTGTTGCCCTTTTTGTCAAGTGTAATGTCCAAAACGTTGTTAAGTTAGTGCGTGCAAAAAAAAACCTCACGCTGCAAACCCGCGCCGGTTGTCCCCCGGCGGGTGTTCGTAGATGAGGGTATCCGAATGGTGTGGGGTGCGGATGGAGGGACTCGAACCCCCATGCCTTGCGGCGCTAGATCCTAAGTCTAGTGCGTCTACCAATTTCGCCACATCCGCATCGAAACGGAACGCAAATGTAATGCATCAGTCTGACATTACCATGTCCGTTGACTAATTTTTCAGACAATACGAGCTAAGTTTCATTCATTCGTTGTTTTGAGGAAAAATGGATTCTAAAATTTCTAAAAATCCGTGAAGATACCTATATATTAACCGCAGGGACCATGAATAACCAAATGCCCATGCTAAACGATTCGTTGCTCACGGTGGAAGCTGATCAAGAGCGTAAAGAGATACTGCGCCGATACCGGCGGTTGCTGCGATTGGCGAAGCCCTATCTAAAGGGGCAAGACGCCAAACTAATCAAAAGAGCGTTTAACACATCCATGGAGGCGCACCGTGAAATGCGCCGCAAGTCGGGCGAGCCTTACATCTACCACCCGCTGGCCGTGGCCGAAATAGCGGTCAACGAAATTGGACTGGGCACCACGGCCATTATTGCGGCGCTGTTGCACGATGTGGTTGAAGATACGGAGGTAGAACTGGAAGATATTGAGCGCGATTTTGGTCCTAAAATCGCCCGCATCATTGATGGGCTTACCAAGATTGCCGGAGTGTTTGACTACGGAACCTCGCAGCAGGCCGAGAACTTCCGCAAGATGTTGCTCACGCTATCCGACGACGTGCGGGTGATTTTGATCAAACTGGCCGACCGCCTACACAACATGCGTACCCTCGACAGCATGCCGCATGACAAACAGCTAAAAATCGCTTCGGAGACCATCTATCTGTACGCTCCCCTGGCGCATCGTCTGGGGTTGTATGCCATCAAATCGGAGCTAGAAGATTTATACTTAAAATACACCGATCCCGCTACTTATCGCAGCATCGCGGCCGCTATCAGTGCCAGCAAAGACGCGCGCCGAAGGTTCATCAGAAAGTTTATTGAACCGATTCGGCGAGCGTTGTACCAGCAGGGCTTTCACGACGACAATTGTCAAATCATCGGGCGCCCCAAGTCAATCTACTCAGTGTGGAACAAGATGAACAAGAAGCAAATACCGTTTCACGAGGTGTATGACTTGTTCGCCATCCGGGTGATTCTTGATACCCCGTTAGCTGAAGAGAAGGCGGCTTGCTGGAACGTGTACTCGGTGATCACGGACTTTTACAATCCCAATCCCGAACGCCTGCGCGACTGGATCAGCACCCCCAAAGCCAACGGCTACGAGTCGTTGCACACCACGGTGATGAGTCCGGGAGGACAATGGGTAGAGGTACAAATTCGCTCCACCCGCATGGATGAGATTGCCGAAAAAGGCTACGCCGCCCACTGGAAGTACAAAGACCTGCCTACGGCCAACCGGCAGTCGGGTCTTGAGGAGTGGATTGCCACCGTGCGGGTTTTGCTCGAGCAAGCCAAGAAAGAGAACAACACTTCGGCCATTGAATTTATGGACGATTTTCGATCCAACCTCTTCAATGAAGAAGTGTTTGTCTTTACCCCCAAAGGGGAACTGCGTATTCTGCCCGGCGGGGCCACGGCCCTGGACTTTGCCTTTGACATTCATACCGAGATTGGCGCGCGCTGTTTGGGAGCCAAGGTGAACCAGAAGCTCGTGCCGATTAACTACACGCTTTCCAACGGCGATCAGGTAGAAATTCTGACCTCCAAGCGGCAAAACCCGACCGAAGACTGGCTTCGCTACGCGGCCACCTCCCGAGCCAAGTCTAAGATTCGGGAAATTCTGAAAGAGAAGAAGCGAGCAGCGGCATCCGAAGGCAAAGAAGTGGTGCGTCGCAAACTCAAGCAAATGAAGCTAACGCTGGACAGCAAGGTGCTCGAGAAAATGGTGAACTACTTTCGGGTGCGCAATCCCCTGGAACTTTACTATCAGGTGGGGGAAGGAATCATTCCTCAGACGTCTATCAAAAGGTTTAACGAAGAAATCGAGCAAGAGAAAAACACGGTGGGCAGCGAAATATCCGATGCGAAGACCTTTGCAAAGACAGTTTCTAAGCTGAAGGGAAAAACGCAGGATCTACTGCTGATCGGTGAAGACTTAGACCTGTTGGACTACAAACTGGCGCGCTGCTGCAATCCCATTCCGGGTGATGAAGTTTTTGGGTTTGTTACCGTGAACGAAGGAATCAAGGTGCATCGTACGCACTGCCCCAATGCCCCCGGGCTCATGGCTAATTACGGGTACCGGATCTTGAAGGCCGAATGGACCACCCAAAAAGAGTTCGCTTTTCTTTCGGGACTGCGGGTGATCGGCACCGACCGAGTTGGCCTAATCAACGACGTGACCGGGGTAATTTCATCGGAGCTAAAGGTGAACATGCGCTCGATTTCTATGGAAACCGACGAAGGAATCTTTGAGGGAAACATCATGTTATACGTGCACGACAAGTCCCACCTCGACCAGCTTATCAACAAGCTAGAGCAGGTAAACGGAGTTGAGCGGGTTACCCGCTATGATCCGACGACGAACTAAGTGTTGCCCCCGGCGGTGAGGGTTATTTTTAAAAAGTGACGAAGGCTTTCGCCGAAAAAAGTATCTTTGCATTAATTCACTCAATTTATGGCATTCAATCCCGAGGTGTTCGCTAAGGTGCGGCAAATTTTTATTGCCTATTTAGAAGATAAAGGGTACCGCAAAACTCCCGAGCGGTTCGCCATCCTGGAAGAGATCTACTCGCGCGAAGGGCATTTTGACGTAGAGTCGCTCTACATCAGTATGAAAAATAAAAATTATCGAGTGAGCCGTGCCACCGTCTACAACACGCTGGATATTCTGGTAGAATGCGATTTGGTGAGTAAGCACCAGTTTGGCAAAAATTTGGCGCAGTACGAAAAAAACTACGGATACAAGCAGCACGACCATCTCATATGCACCGACTGCCATAAAGTGGTCGAGTTTTGCGATCCGCGCATCTACAACATTCAAAAGATGGTGGGCGAACTTTTGGATTACAACGTTCAGCAACACTCCTTAATTCTCTATGGAAGTTGCAACAAAGACAATTGCGATCGCCAACCAACCGACACAATGAGCGTCGCCAAGGCCCCTTAAGTTCTTTTGAATCCTCGGCAATCACGCTACTTATAACAACCCAACCTACAAACCTTACCGTACTATGAACGTCGATGTTTTGCTTGGTCTCCAGTGGGGAGATGAAGGCAAAGGGAAAATAGTTGATTACTTAGCACCTAATTATCAAGTAGTTGCGCGATTTCAGGGAGGGCCGAACGCGGGTCATACCCTGGAGTTTGATAACATCAAACACGTATTGCATCAAATTCCTTCGGGCGTTTTTCGGGCGGGAGTCCATAACGTTATCGGTAACGGGGTGGTGTTAGATCCTATTGTTTTGCGCGAAGAACTTGAAGATCTCAAGCCCTACGGTCTGGCACTGGATACGCATCTGTATATCTCTAAGAAAGCCCAACTCATCCTGCCTACGCACCGGCTACTGGATGCAGCCTACGAACAATCCAAAGGTAAAGATAAAATCGGCTCCACGCTCCGAGGCATTGGCCCCACTTACCAAGACAAGATAGGTCGCGTTGGTCTACGCGTGGGCGATATTCTGAACGCTGATTTCGAGCAGCAGTACAAAGCCCTCAAAGCCGAACACGAAAAGAAGCTGTCGTATTATCAGCACTCGTACGACTTATCGGAGGCTGAACCTAAGTTTTGGGAAGCCATTGCCATGCTGCGAACTATGAAACTGGTAGACAGTGAGTACTTTATCAACCAGCATCTGCAATCGGGCACGGCGGTCTTGGCCGAAGGAGCGCAGGGTTCACTGCTGGACATCGACTTTGGTAACTACCCGTTTGTGACCAGTTCTACCACTACCGCGGCGGGCGCCTGCACCGGCTTGGGAGTGGCTCCGCGCCGCATCGGCGAAGTGTTTGGCATCTTCAAGGCCTATTGCACGCGGGTGGGCAGCGGCCCTTTTGTGACCGAACTCAATGACCAAACCGGTGAGTTCTTACGCGCCGAAGGTCATGAGTTTGGGGCCACCACCGGGCGCCCCCGCCGGTGCGGATGGCTCGACATTCCGGCCCTCAAGTACGCTGCCACGATCAACGGGGCTACTCAACTGTTCATGATGAAGGCCGACGTGCTCAATCAACTGGATACCCTGCGGGTGTGCACCAAGTACCGTCTGCCCGACGGCAGTGAGATTGATTACGTTCCCTTCGAGATTTGCGACGCCGCCATTGAACCCGTCTACGAGACCTTTGCGGGGTGGAAGACCGACTTAGCCGGACTTGACGATTTCAGTCATTTGCCCGCGGCGCTGCTTCGCTACATTGATTTTATCGAGGAAGCGGTGGGCGTTCCAATTAATATTGTTTCCACCGGGCCCAATCGAAACGAAACTATTATCAAGTCTAAAGAAGCCTTGGTTTAAGCTTGTTGATAACGTTGCCTAAAAGTACGCATGGCAGGGTCCTTTGCCCAGATTGCGTCGATACTTCAGCATGAATTCGTGCGTTCCGTCGGTGAATGAAGTCACCCGCGAGGTAGTCATATCGTAGGAGTAGCCGAAGCTCAAATTAGGGTTGAGTATCAACTCAAAAAGCCCAATCACGCTATCGCCACTGCGGTAGGATAGACCGATGTTGAGAATATCATCCAGAAATACGTTAGCGTTTAGGTCAGCGCTAAAGGCTTGTCCCTGCTGCACCCGCAGTAACGTGGAAGGTTTCAACTTAATGAAATCGTTCACCGTGAACACGTGCCCCCCCGCCAGCAACAAGTACCTGGCCTTCTGTAGATTGACCTGACCCTGGATCTCGGCGTAGGAATAAATATCACTCTGAAAAATGTAGGGGATTGAAACACCCGCGTAGCTTTTTTTTGTACTATAGAACGCCCCCATCCCAAAATTGGGCTTGAAGCGGTTGAGGCTTTGAGCAAATACCTGATCATCCTCATTTAGCTTTCTAAGGCTACTAAAATTAGCGGCGGTGTAATTAAATCCCACCTGTAGGCCTAAAGCTAAGGCACCATTACCCTGTTTCTTGAAGGGTATCCGATAGGCATAGCTCGAGTAAATACTGTAGTCGTTGTACGAGCCAATCTGATCGCGCGACAATATAAGTCCTACTCCAATGGGGTACTCCTTGAGGGCTGAGTTCACGATAAGCGTCTGGGTTTTCGGAGCTCCCGCTAGGTTAACCCACTGGTCGCGATGCAGGGCGGTGACCACCGTTTGCTTCTGGTTGCCTGCGTATGCAGGGTTTATCACCAAACCGCTGAACATATACTGCGTAATAACCGGCCTTTGTTGCGGTTGAGCGTAAGAGACTCCAACGATCCCGAGCAGCAGGGTGACTAAGAAGGCTTGTCTAACGACCAGTGATTTATTACAAAATAGTGTCATAGTAGCTTATGTGGTTTTCCGTAGCCGCCCTCTATCATACAACTAGAGGACGGTTTGGTATTTTTATCTAAGCAGTTCGAGGTAACCGGACAGTGGTTGATCGCCGTTTTGTTTGTCTACGATATAGAAGTAGGTGCCATCGGGCAATTCTTTTTTTCCTACGTAGAGTCCATGGTTACCGAATCCATCAAAGAAGACCGTTTGGTTATCATATCCCCGGTGTTGGTAGACCAGCGAACCGGCGCGGTTGTAAATGCGCACGATATTGTTTTCGTAGGCCTCAATGCAACTCACCGTGAAAATATCGTTCTTCTGATCCCCATTGGGTGAGACGGCGTTGTAGATCTCGATGTTGGGCAGCACGGTGGCCTCTTGCGTATACTGGCAACCACTGGCATCCGTTAGCGTAGCAACGTACTCTCCGGCGGGTTGCTCGTCGAGGAAGAAGCCATTGGCCTCCCCGTAGGGAGTCACCCAGGCGATGTTAACGATTTCCAGGGGTTCGTAAAGGTTGAGGGAGAGCGTGCCGCTTGGCTCGTCACAAGACGAAACCGTGGTTACAATCTCAAACTCAGGCTCCTTCAATTGTAGACCGATGTAGACCTCACCGGGCAAGGATAGACAACCGGTAATGGTATTGCGTACTACTACTTGATAGTGGCCGGTATCCAGTTGGGTAATCTGATCCGTGCGCGAAGTGCTCAGCATAACCTTGCCTTGGACATCGGTCCAAATGTACTCGTAGTCTACGTTAGGGTCTACCAACAGTGCACTGTTCAGGGTAGCCTGCGCCGACCCGTCGGGGTTGGCACAGCGGGTCACGGGGCTGAGCATCTGCACGGTGGGAGCGGGCAGCAGACCACTATCCAGCAGGGTGATGATCTCTCCGGTGAAGGGATCGCTCAGACAGCCGGTGATGCGGTCACGGGCAATCACTGAATAAGTGTTCTCGCCCAGGTTGGTCACGGTGGGTCCGAAAGCAATGGGATTGGCCGCCGTGTTGGTGCCTTCGTACCAGAAGAACTCGTAGCGGGTCAGGGGACGGTCGATCTTAGCGCTAAGCTGTCCGTTCGGATTGGCATCATCGCAGTTGGTCATGGGGAAGTCCGGGCTGACCACAATCTGCAGATCGTTGCCGCGTCGGTCTTCCACGGTGATCTGTTTGGTGACCATGCCGCACGTAGCATCTAAGCTATCAGTAAGTGTCAGAGTGTACACTCCGGCACTTAATCCATCTATCTCAAAAGGATTTTGTGTTGTTATAGGAGTTCCAGAAGCAGTAGCTCCGGCGTACCATTTTATTTCACTACCTCCCTTCCCACCGTTGATAGTGACCGCTACTGCTCCGTTGTCGGTTAAGCAACTGGTTTGAGGGCGGGCTGAAGGGAATGCGTCTAGCGGTATGGCAATGCCGGGTACCGTATAGCGTCTTATGGCGTCACAACCAGTATTATTATCGACTACCCGTACAGTATAGATGCCAGGGGGCAGCGCGGTAAGGGTATCGTTGACGGTGGGATTAATAGCATTAGCAATGAGCAAATTACCATTAGTTTTACCGCCAATGCTAGTAGCTTTGTCCAGGGGAACTTTGTTTCCATCTTCATCAACTCGGAACTCAAAGTACTGGTTGATGTCTACCTTATCACCGCGGTACCATTCGGTAGTGAAAGAAACACTATTGAGCACATTAATTTCTATCTCACCCTCTTCAAACTGGCTAGGGTCGCAGCCCAGTATAGGATCAGAGATGAAGTCATCAACCACCTGCAAGGGAACGCTCTCGTCGGTGATAATGACCTGTACTGGTTCGGTAGAGCAACCATCAGTGAAACTAGCTTGAGCAACGATAAAGTAAGTATCGGCTTCTAGATCACTGTAGGAGGTAGCATCATTGGGAGTGCTATTGAAAAGGGCCTCACCGGCAGGATCGTAGCTACCTCGGTACCAGATGTAGGTATAGTCGCCCAGGGTTTCGCTCTCGCCGTTTAGTGTGATCGCGGTTACCTCAATGCTGCCGTCGAAGTTACAAGTGATCTGATCGCTTAGCTTATTGACGGACAGAATGGGACGTACTGCTTTACTAGGCACCATGAAGGTCTGCGGGGGCATATCACAGGCGATGTCGTTCTTGTCAGTGACCGCCACAGTATACGGACCAGCCTTAAGGTTGATCAGGGTGCTTTGCGTATTGGTTTCCGTGATGTTGCTCGGATCAACCGGGGTGCCCGTCGCCGTTGCACCAATATACCAAGTGAAGCTAGCGTCGGTGGTGTTTTGTACGGTGACGGAGAGTTCGCCTTCGTTAAGCCCGGTACACTCAATAAAGGTTTCCTGGGTGATAAGGTCAAGGGTCATCTTGGGAACCTCGTCGCGCACTTCCACTGGGTGCAAGAAGGGGGAGGGGCAACCGTTGTTGTCATCACTAACCGCTAAGTAGTAGGTGCCCACGGCTAGGTTATCAAAAGTATGATTGTTCCCCGTGGTGGGCAGCGAGTTGGTTGCCGGACTGCTTTGACTATAGTCACTCTCTTGGGTATAGAGATAGAAAGTGTAGTCACTGGCAAACACGGCGGGATCGGTAATAACGTTGCTGCCGCTATTCACCTGCGTAACAGTGATGCTGCCGTTATTAACGTTACAGACATCTACGCCTTTGGGCTGCGCTTTGGTCACCGCGGGCAGGTTACGCTCATCTAGGATGGTGTAAGTCTGCTCAATGTCGCAGTTGGTTTGCAAATCGGTGACCAGCACGGTATACTGTCCGGCGGGACGGTTAGCGAGCGTGCTAGTAACACCCGTAGTGGTGGTGATGAATGAAGGACTGGAAGGGGTGGCGGCGGAGGTTCCCTCGTACCACTCAAAGCTATAGCCGGGGGCTGGGTCGGTAGTATCGCCGTTTCGTTTGGTAGCACTTACCGTCAGGCTTCCGTCCTGCGGACTGCTACACAGGGTCTGAGGGGTGCGGTTGTCGCGGGTAACTAGGGGTTCACGAGCTATTTGCAGTATGCTAGTATCCTTGACGTTATAGCAACCATCGGAAATATTATAAACTACTACTGTGTAATCTCCTGCCGTCAAACCAGCCAGTATGTGGCCGACACTTGGGGTTCCTCGGCGCTTCGCGGTGGGTTGGTTCACAAATGAGTTGAGAGCCTGTGTGGTATCTACGCGCGCTATTGGCTGCCCGACTACGTCAGGCAGATAAGGAATATCTCTTCCGTCAAACCAGTAAAAGCGAAAGTCATCCTGGTCGTCTCGGTCACTGGGGGAAAAGGGGATAATCTTTACCTTTGCCCGTATTTCGCCTGTAGCAGCATCAGCCGGATCACACGTAACAATATGCGTAGGAACCACTTCGTCTAATTCAAATTTAGGAAGAAGATCGAAATCTAGTGGTATAGTAGCCGTTGTATTACACCCATTAGCTTTGCTAGTCGCAACAATAGTAAATACTCCAGATGAAACCCCTACGATCGTGGTGCCATTCTGCAAGTAGTTTTCAGGCTTAACAATCAATCCTTTATACCATTCGTAAGTATAGTTATCTAAGGCATTTATTCCGCCCACTACTACTGAAAGTTCAAACTCAGCATCCGGATCTTGACAATCATCGGGTTCTATACCATCTTTAGGCACGATACGAATCGTTGGTTGTGGAACAGTGGTACCTACGGTGGCACGTTGGGAGGCGGTGGTACACCTGGTGACTGAGTTAAAGCCCTGCACCGAGAAAGTGCCTTCGGCTTGCCCGCTAAGTACCGACCCGGTAATGGGAACGCCTGCCCCATCAGTAACCTGCACAGAGTCCAGGCCGGATTCGTCCATTTTGTACCAAGTAAAGGTATAATCGGCAAGATCAATGGCAGTGCCGTTTACCTGGGTAACTTCCACTCGTCCGTTGTTGGGAGTACAATCCGTGACGTCATTAACTAACAGGGTCAGGGGGGCGTTTTCTAGGATGTTGTTCTCCACCGGGATGATTAGGGTAGTGTCGCAACCGGTGGTGTTGTCCAGAACGGTAAGCTGGTAGCTACCGTAAGGCAGATCAGACAGGGTAGTTCCGGCAGCATTGGAGCCGTCGGGTAGGATCCAGGTGAAGGCATAGTCGGTCGTGGAGGTAGACCCGTCGGCCGTCACGCTGATACTGCCGTTGGGGTCCTTGGGATCGCAAGAAGACTGGTTCACTACGGTAGGTACTACTAGGGGAGGAGTTGTGTTACCGGGCACCTTGATGGTGAAGGCCAGGGGGGCGGGGGTCGCACAACCCGTAGCGGTTTCAGTAGCCACAATGGTGTAGTCAATAGAGTCTAGTCCGTTAAACGACCCGTCCGTACTTTGGGCCACGGGTGTACCGGTGGCGGTGGTGCCTTGGTAAAGATCGAAGGTATAGTTAGCCGTGTTGCCGCCTACGTTGGCGCTGATGGTTCCGTTCAGGGTAGCGCAGTAGGTGCGGGCGGTGGCGGTGGCTTGGGGCACAGGATAAGCAATCTGTTCTTTTAAACTGATGGTATCTGAGGTAGTACAACCCGTATTATTATCTTCTACCACCACCGTGAAAAGCTGGCGGGGATTGTTATAGGTATACAAACCGGTGGCATCGGCCGCGTTGCCCACTTCCTCGGCGGTAGAACCGGTGGTGACGGTACCCTTGAACCAGGTGTAGGTATAGTCGCCGGGGATGCCGGGAGCTACGCGCAGGTGCCCGTTGGCTTTGGTCGGATCACAGGCCGTTTGAGGGCTAACCTGCGTGAGCGTTAAATCGGGTAGCACGGCAGAATTGATAATCTCTACGTCTTTGCCATCGCTGTAAAGCCCGCAGTTGTTGTTAGGATCGTAGGCCTTAAGTTCGTATAAACCTTCTCGTAAGTTGGTGAATACCCCGGTAGTACTTTTTAAGGTGTCCTGAGCGTCAAACTCTTCGATCAGATAAAACTCGTAGTCAGCAATATCCCCGGCCTGCATCACGGCAGTCACGCTTCCATCGGGCGTGCGGCAGTTGGTTACCGGAGTTACTACCGGATCACCAAGTTGGGGCAGGGGCAGGTCCATCACTAATGTAGAATCAAAGTCACATCCCGTATTTATATTGACAACCTCTATATCATAAGTACGCGTCTTTAGAACGGTCACTGAATCACCATAAAGAACATCTCCGTCTTGTTCGTTACGCCAGACTACTTGGTAATTGCTGAGGTCCATCAGGCTGTCGCCCAGGTATATTTTTACTTGAGCAGCCCCGTCGGCGGTGCCATCTTTGCAACTGGAAACGTCTTTAAGTTTGATGATTTCCAAACGTTCGTTACCTGGCCAACCCTCTACACGGTTGATGCGCAGGGTGTCAGTCACGCTTCCGCAACTGTAAGCATCGTTGGTGTAGCTCACCGACAAAGCGTAGGTGCCTGAGTCCAGATTCGTGATAAAGGTGCCCGAGTCCAGGTCAGCACGTGACTTAGAGATATCTACCGTGTCAGCCGTGCGGGTGTTGATCAGGGTGAGGGTGTAGTTGCTCAGCGGGGTGAAGGGCTTGCCTAACGTATCGGTGATCTGGATCTGACCGTTGTTGATGCCGATCACGTCGCTACAGCGGCGGTTGTCGTAGGCGGTGGCTTCAATGAGGAAGGGCACCGCTTTGACAGACTTAGAGATGATGGTGGGGGTGCCATCGCACTCGCGCACCGTACCATTGAGGGCCGTCAGGGGGTAAAAGTCTTCGTTGGCCAAGGCATTCTTGGTATCTTTGTCAAAAGGACCGATGTCGTTCATGGACACAAAGAGGCTGAACTCGCCGCGGGCCCCGCGTACGGTGACAGTAGTATCAACGAGTTGGCCGGGCTGCACCCCACCGGGCACGCTCACGTAGACGGTATCCAACCAGGGGTTGGTCACGCTGTTGGCGTAAGACTGCGCAGGATCGGCCGCGTAGAAGGCGAAGGGAATGGGTTGTAGCACGGCGTAGTCGCCGGTATTTTGGAACTTAAGCGTTACCTGAAAGGTGTCTACCGGGCAGATGGGCGGGGTGATGGTGACCGCATCGTCGGGGAAGTCGAGCTTGGCGGCGGGGAAGGCCAAGTCACCGCAGAAGGTGATGCGGGGAGATTGGTTCAGGAACTTGTTGAGCGAGAAGTTGTTGGGCGCGGCCGGATCAATACAGATCTGGGCGAAGTTGAGGTGGTGGGGCTGCTGGTAGCGGGGCACCGTCAGGTTGTCGTTGATGTTCACGTTGAAGTAGGTGAACTGGTTCCAGATCTGTCGCGAGGGTACCCAGAACATATCGGGCGAAGCTTTGTACACCCGGACGTGGCCATCGGTGCCCCCATTGGTGTTGGGACCTTGGTACTTCTCGTTTTCAATCCTTGAGCAGGTTACCACAATTTCGGTTTCTCCGTCTCCGTCTACATCGGCAATGATGGGGTACTCATAGGCAGTATTGGAGCTACATTTAGTCAGATTAGTATATTGGCTGTTCAGCACCCGACCGCTCTCCCCGTCTACCACGTACAAATCCACCTGATCGCGATAGATTACCTCCGAGGCACCATCGCCGTCAAAATCGAACACTGCGGTGCCGGTTATTCCTGAGGTAGACTCCCAAAAGTCTACGTGGTTGCCATTCACGGGGGGACCCCCGTTAACGGCGTGGGCCGGATCAGTAGTATCAACAAAAAGGTTCTGCGTCCATTCCGGTTGCATATTCACGTCAATAGCGTACAGGCTGGAGCCCGACATAAAGGTGCATTCCAAATCGGAATCACTATCAATGTTGGCTACATTGATGCTGCCTAGTCCCCTGATCCAGTGACAGTCATCGCCGTTGTCACAGTTGTTACTGTTTGCATCCTTATAGAGGTTACGGAAAGCACCAGGTATGGTATTGGCAGGGCGAGTCACTAAAAAAGCCTTAGAGGTTTGGTTGTGAACATCCCAAAAGAAAACAGCGGCGGGGCCATCGTGTCGGTCAACGGCTCCGCTCATGAGTACGTCTAGATAACCGTCCTGATTGTAATCAACCACGGCCGTCGTGTTGGGTGATTGATCGCCAAAGGAGGTTTTGACCCGATAATCACCGGTGTAACCGGTTTTGGTGACGGCCGGATCGTCCATGGTCTTTACTTCGGTGAGCGTGCCCCCGGTAAGGTTGACAGCGTAAATCACGTGTCCGAGCACCAGTTCTAGGCCATTACAAGTCGTGCATTCCGATGCAGGCAAGATATCGACCGCCACCGGTAGGCCATTCAATTCCTCTTTCCAGTGATTTCCGTTCGGGTACGTGTTGGTACCATGACTGCCGGTTACCAACAGGTCACCAGTCACTGCATCGCGAATTTCGTTTCCGTAATAGAGTTCAACTTTTCCGTCCTGGTTGAAATCCGCCAGCGCGGGGAAGCGGAGAAGGGTTTTGGATTGTTTTTTCTTCCATTTGAGGGTGATGCCATTTATCGGATCATAGTCCATGGCACGTACCCACCCCTGATCGTTGATATGAAAGATTTCTCCGTAGCCGTCGTTGTCCACGTCGGCTACCGCCAGTGCTTCTATGGCATCTCCGGAACCGTTGTTGGGATACGTATAGGAGGCTTCTACCGTTCCGTCCTTACCGTTCAGTATTCTAATGGTATTTTGATCAAAGGTGATCACCTCAGGAGTATTATCATTGTCAATGTCGGCAACGATAGGAATGCCCCGGTTATTAGCGGTGTTTCTCGGAGAGCGCCAAGCTTCGTTCACGTTAAAGATATTGCCTACGGGACGGGCCTCGCAGTCAGGTTTGGTAACGATATAATCATTGGGGTTGTCCGGGTGGTCCACGCAGTCGCCGTCGTAATAGTCAAAGAAACCGTCGCCGTCATCATCCACCCCGTTGTTGCACTCCCGTTCGCAACCCACAAAGTCTTTGCAGTTAGAGCCTACTCCTACCGTATCGGCACAGTCAACGAGTCCGTCGCCGTCATCGTCCAGAAGGTTATTGCAGATTTCTATCCCGGTGCAATCACACTCACTATCGGCGCAGTCGGTATCGCCGTCCTTATCGTTGTCGATGCCATCGGAGCAGTTAAAGTTGATGTTTTCAATTTTACAGTCACTGATAAAAGAGCACTTAGGATCGGCGCAGTCTATTTTGCCGTTGTTGTCGTTGTCTATCCCATCAGAGCAGTTTTCAAAAGTAGTCTGAGCCATTGCGGACGAGGCGAGCAATAGTGATGAGGTGATGGTTGCTATGTACAGTAAATATTTCATCATTGGGAGATGGTTTTACTATTCTGATCTTGGCTATAATTATACTGAGTAAAATAAGCCATTTATGCGGTGGTGACCCATACCAAAGCGGCCGGGGAGCTTACAATGCAAGAACTACCGGCACATTGAAGATTGCGATGGTGAAAACGACGGCTGTTTGCCCGAGAAACCTGCCCGATTTGGGCGAGGTCAACAATTTAAGCAGCAGGAGAAATGATTTTACGCGAGTCTCAAAAAAGGCACGTAGCGTAGCCACGGTGATAATGCGGCGCTAAGATTGAGATTTGTCACAAGTGATTCGGATAGTACACCCCGGGGTCAAGATTTGTGAGGCTCAACCCCTACGATCGGATTGGATAGTGCCTAATTAGCGGTGAAACTGATATATTTGTTATTATCCATCTACGATTTGCTATGCTTAAATTCTTTATTGGGTGCCTGAGTTGTTTGTCTACCCTGACTGCTCTCGCGCAAGAAATCCGCGTGGGTCCGTTAATTGGCGCGCTGGCATCGCGTCCGCACTACGATAATCGTGACTACAGTAAAGTGTATAAGCCAGGATACGGCCTGAGCTTTCAAGCGGGGGGCGTGCTTGAGATCAAAGCCTCCGACTATTTTGCGTTGCACACCGAACTACTTTACCGGCAGGTGAGCAAGCGCACCAGAGGAATCGACAACTATACCATTAGCCGCGATACCTACAACTACCTATCGGCCCCAATCTTACTACGAGGCTCGGTGCCGGTGGGGCAGTGGGAAGTGTACCTGAACGGCGGGCCGTCCATCAGCTACTGGCTGGGCGGACATAGCTTCTTACGACACGGTGAACTGATTGAACTGGAAGTGTACGAACTCGATCACCAAATTGCCTTCCGAGAAGCCCCGACCGAAGACCTGTTTACCGAACCGCTCTACGTCAACAATGCGAACCGCATTCAACTAGGCTTAGAGCTAGGCAGTGGATTGATGGTTCCGCTGAGCGGTCGCTACCTGATGGTAGATTTTCGTTACCGCTGGGGCCACACCAACATGGGCAACGCAGACAGCCAGTACACTACCCTGATCTTTTACGACGACGATTTGTCGTTTGCCACCCATTCGTGGGCGGTATCGTTGGCCTACTTGATTGAGTTTGATTTGGTTAAATTGACCCGCAAGGGTAAATCCAAAACCATCAAGGGCAAGGGGAAGTAGGGGCTAGTGACCGTTCGCATAGTAGTCGGCAACTTTGCTGATCAGGGTGGCGTGCCCGCTTGGGAGATAATGCAACATACTGTATTTCAAGGATTTGTGAAACGCACTGATCCTTTTCCGCTTGACCACTGAATCGTACTTTCCTAGAAAAATGATTACGCGCACCTGGTGCGCGTTGCACTCTCGTTTCACCCTCCGTAAACTTGGCTGAATACGCCGGAAGGTTACCCAGCGTTGGTGAACCCAGTACCGGTCGGCGCGGGTGTTCATGTGGGATTCTACAAACTTGACCACGCTCTTCTCGACAACTTTTAGTTGATAAGCCTTTCTGAGCACCCAAAAGAGGGGGTGGGGGCGAACCACCGTGTAGCGTAACAGGCGGTTTCCGAGCCAGGTTCCGCTCGCTAGTTGGTACCATCGGCTGGATTTAATCCCGTCGGGGGCAATCAGAATCAATTGCTTGATTCGCGAGGCCATCGTTTCTACCAACGTAAGCGCAAACCGTGCTCCCAGACTGTAGCCGACCAGCGAAAAATTATCTATGCCGTGGGAGTCCAAGAATCTGGTGATACTTTGTTGCCAGTGCGCTGCGGTGATTGTTTGGCTGACTAATTTTTCCGGACGCTCACCGTGCAGAAAAAGGTCAAAACTGTATACGGTGTAGCGATATCCTAAGACAGCACCAAAACCTTCGTAGACCCGATGGTCCTGGCCGTAGCCGTGAAAGGCCAAGAGCACCTCAGCACCAGATCCGTAGGTTTGAAAGGCCAACTCAGAGTAGAATTCTTTTTTTGTCATACGTCACAATATGACACGTGGGCAAACGACTTGAAAGGAGAGGAAGCAAAATAAACAAAAAAATATTCGCATAAATAAAACTCTGGGTTGACTACTCTCGTTGAGACCCTAGAAACTAATAGTAATTTAAGAGTTTCCATAGTTTTATGAGTGAATCGACCACTGATCTACGGATACTGCATACGGCAGAAAGCTTGTTTTTCCAATACGGTATCCGTAGCGTGACCATGGAAGATATTGCCAAGGAGCTTTCTATTTCTAAAAAGACGATCTACCAGTTTTTCAAGGACAAAGATGAAATTGTGCTAAAGGTGTCGCAGCAAATCTTTGAGAAAGAACGCGCTCAGATGAACCGAATGCACGAGCAGGGGGAGAACGTGATTCATGAGATGGTGTTGATATCGCGCTACATTCGCCAGCACGTGGCCGAGGCCAATCCTTCGGCGATGCACGATTTGCAGAAGTTCTATCCGGAGGCGTGGAAAACGTTCCTGGTGTTCAAACAGCAAAGTCTACACCTCATTGGAAATACCCTTAAGAAGGGAATGGTTGAAGGGTATTTTCGCTCGGACATCAACCCTAGGATATTAGCAATACTTCGCTCGGAAACCATTGAGCTAAGTTTCAGTCAGCAGCTGTTTCCCCGCCAAGAGTTTGAACCACCAGAAGTGCAGGGACAACTGTTTGAGCATTTTATTAACGGCATTTTAACTGACAAGGGGCGAAAGCTTTATCACAAATACACCCAAGAATTTGCAGCATCATGAACCTAATCAAATTAAGTGGACTCCTGGGACTGTGGTTTCTGGGAAGTACCGTCTGGGCACAGTCGGTTGATACCATCAACACGAGCCAGCCCATGGGGCTGGAAGAATGCTTGGCTTACGCTTTTGCGCACAATGCCAACGTCGATAATGCCGAACTGGAGCGACTGATTGCCGATCGCGACGTGAGCGTAACCAAAGCGCAGGGTTTTCCCCAGATCAACGCTGGTGTAGGGTATACTAATAATTTTATTCTTCAAACCACCCTGATTGAAGCGGGTAGTTTTCCGGGAGCAGGAGACGCCCCGGGCGGGCCCGCGCCTGATAGTTTGATCGAGCTTCAATTCGGCATTGCCAATCAAGCTTTGGCTAATGTCACCGTAGAGCAATTGATCTTTGATGGTTCTTACTTTATCGGACTAAAGGCTGCCCGGGTATACACTGATCTGGCGAAAAAGAGCTTAGAGCAAACGAAGGTGGTGACGGCCGAGCAGGTTACCAAAGCTTACTACACGGCGCTAGTGAACCAAGAACGACAAACCCTACTTAATAGCAATTACCAACGGTTAGATACGTTGTTGCGGGAGACCAAATTGATGTTTGAAAACGGCTTTGCTGAAAAAATAGACGTGGGCCGAATTCAAGTACAGTTTAACAACGCGAACACCGAGCGCAAGCAGAACGAACGCCTCACGGAGGTGAGCTATTTGCTCCTTAAGTTTCAGATGGGTATGCTCATTGATCAAACTATTGTTTTGTCCGACAAAATCAGCGACGTCGACTTCGATTTTGAGCAAGCGGCTGAGTCAGATTTTAGCTACGCTGATCGGATCGAATATGCGCAAGTATTAGTCAATCAGAACCTGGCGAAGTTGGATTTGCAAAATAACCGAATACAGTATTTGCCCAAGCTAACCGCTAGTGCAAGCTACGGCTACAATTCGGGCGCTAGTCAGTTTACCGACCTCACCAACTTCCAAGATCGGTGGTTCAACTACGGAAATTGGGGGGTGAACCTCAACATTCCCATCTTCGATGGGCTACGCAAGCACCATACCATTCAGAAAAGTAAACTACAACTGCAACAACTAGAGAACCAAGCGGGGTTTCTGAAGAACCAGATAGACCTGGAGATTGTGCAAGCCCGGGTCAACCTGCAAAACAGCCTCGAGACCCTGGAGGTACAACAAGAAAACCTGGACTTAGCGCAGGAAGTCTTCGACGTAACCAAAATTAAGTATCAGGAAGGGGTAGGCTCTAATTTGGAGGTCACCGAAGCCCAGAACGCTTTGCAATCGGCCGAAACCAACTATTACAATTCGCTCTACAATGCCCTGATCGCGCGAGTAGACCTTAAAAAAGCCCTGGGAACCCTGGTTGACACCACTTCTGATAACTAAACCAACGCTTTAAATCTTAATACAATGAACAAAATGCAATCAAGTATATGGTCGCTTGCGCTGCTCGCCATGAGTGCCTGCGGCGGAACCGACAGCGGTTTAGAGGGCAAAAAGTCCGAACTGAAAGAATACCGTGAGGAGCTCAAGGAGCTGAAGAGTAAAATCAGTTTGCTGGAGGAAGAAATTGCCGCCGAAGACCCCACGGCCCTGAACCGCGATAAAGCCACCCTGGTAACCACCGAACCGGTACCGGTCAAAACGTTCCGTCACTTCTTAAAGGTGCGGGGCTCCGTTACTTCCGACCGAAACATCACCATTAGCGCCGAAGCTCCGGCCATGGTGCAACGCGTGCTGGCCCAGGAAGGGGAGCGGGTGAAAAAGGGCCAGGTGCTGGTGCAGCAGGATGCCGAAACCTCGCGTCGTGGTCTGGAAGAGCTTCAGACATCCTTAGAATTGGCCACCACCCGCTTTGAGCGACAAAAGAAGCTGTGGGATCAGAAAATTGGCACCGAAATCCAGTTCCTGGAGGCAAAAAATGCCAAAGAAACCCTGGAGCGCCGCATTGCCGCTTCCCGATCGCAGCTGGCTAACTATACCGTTCGAGCTCCTTTTTCCGGCACCATAGACAAGGTGTTTATCAAGGAAGGAGAGATGGCCCAACCGGGCGTTCCGCTCGTCCGCCTGGTGAGTTTGCAGGATATGTTTATTGAAGCGGACGTATCAGAATCGTACCTCGGTGAGTTTCAGACGGGTGATACCGTAGCGGTTACCTTCCCCTCACTGAATAAGTCACTGACCAGCACCATCAGCTCGATCGGCGAGGTGATTGATCAGAACAACCGAACATTCTCGATTGAGGTGAAGCTGCCCGGCGATGC
Organism: Cyclobacteriaceae bacterium; assembly: GCA_965217305.1. Taxonomy (GTDB): domain Bacteria; phylum Bacteroidota; class Bacteroidia; order Cytophagales; family Cyclobacteriaceae; genus Tunicatimonas. The sequence goes on along the minus strand of CBDCHN010000010.1, from coordinate 28,609 downwards.
CAAATTGCTGCGTCCTAACTTGCTGGCTGTGTTGCGCATTGAGGACTTTCACCAGCCCAACGCGGTGGTGGTGCCTACTGACCTGATCTTGAGTGACAACCAGGGTGATTACCTGTACGTGGCTACGGAGCAAGACGGGCAACTGACCGCGATGAAGAAACCGGTGGAGCGAGGTTTAACTTATAATAATGAAACCCTGATTACTTCGGGACTAACGGGCGATGAGCAAATTATCAAGGAGGGCTTCCGCGAGGTGGCCGAAGGCATGGCCATCAAGAAAGCCGAAAAAAGCGCCCTTTCTTCCAACTAACCAGTAACTTCTTAGCAATGGACAATAATAAGCCAAAAACACCGATTGCCCGCGAGTTCGGCCCCAGTTCGTTGTCGGTAGACAACCGGACGAGTATCGTGATTCTCACGTTTATCATCGTGATTATCGGAGCGTTTTCTTATTACTCTATGCCCAAGGAAAACTTTCCGGAGGTGGTGTTTCCTACCATTTACGTGGGCACTCCCTACCCTGGCAACTCTCCGGTAGACATGGAAAACCTGGTGACGCGCCCGATTGAGAAAGAACTAAAGGGCATCAGCGGAGTAGATAACATCACATCTACCTCAATCCAAGATTACTCCACCATCATTGTTGAATTTGGCACCGATGTAGACCTAGGAAAAGCGCTACAGGACGTGAAGGACGCGGTGGACCAGGCCAAAAGCGAACTGCCCACCGATTTGGATCAGGACCCGAACGTGTTTGAGGTGAACCTGCAGGATCTGCCTATCATGTACATCAACCTGTCGGGCGACTACAGCAACGATGAGCTGGAAGAGTACGCCGAGTACCTTCAAGACGAGATAGAAGCGATGTCGGAGATCCAAGAGGCCAACATCAGCGGCTTGCTGGAGCGCGAGATTCGCGTCGATGCCGATATCTACAAAATGGACGCTCGGGAAGTGACCTTTTCGGATATTCAGAACGCCATTGCTGCTGAGAACGTGACTATCTCGGGAGGAAATCTGAAAACCGGCGACTTTCGGCGCACGCTGCGGGTAGCGGGCGAATTTGAGCGGCCCGAGCAAATCGAAGACGTGATCATCAAGACCGAAGAGGGAAAAATCGTTTACGTGAAAGACGTAGCCGAAGTGCGCGACACCTACGAAGAGCGGGAGAGCTACGCCCGCATGAACGAAAACCCGGTGGTGACCCTAAACGTGGTGAAGCGCCGGGGTGAAAACCTGATTGAAGCCTCGGACAAGATCAAGGAGATTGTGGCCGAAGCGCAGGCCAGCCGGTTTCCGGAAGGGGTAGAGGTGGTGATCACCAATGACCAGTCGAAGAATACCAAATTGCAACTGGACAACTTAGAGAACAGCATCATCATGGGAGTGATCCTGGTGATTTTGGTGCTGATGTTCTTCCTGAACCTGCGCAACGCCCTGTTCGTCGGCATTGCCATTCCGATGTCGATGTTCATGTCGTTTATGATTCTCAACTTCCTGGGCATCACCATTAACCTGATGGTGCTTTTCGCGCTTATTTTAGCCCTGGGGATGCTGGTAGACAATGGTATTGTGGTGGTAGAAAATATTTATCGTCTGATGCAAGAAGGCTACAGTGCGGTGCGGGCGGCCAAGGAAGGAGTAGGAGAGGTAGCCCTGCCGATCATTACCTCCACCGCCACTACCCTGGCCGCGTTCTTACCGCTGGCGTTTTGGCAGGGGATCATTGGTGAGTTTATGCGCTACCTGCCCATCACGCTAATTATTGTGCTCTCCTCTTCGCTGTTTGTGGCGCTAGTGATCAACCCGGTGCTCACGGCGATGTATATGAAGCTGCAAACCCGCATCAGCAATAAGAAAAAAAAGCGGCTGCTGATTATCACGGGAGTATTAGCGGCAGTGGCAGTCGTATTTTACATTACCCAAGTCTTTATCGTTGCCAACCTGCTCATGCTGGCCGCGCTGCTCATTCCGTTCAACGTCTACCTGCTCACTCCCGCCATTGAGTGGTTTCAGGAGAACCTGCTTACCCGTTTAGAACGGGGGTACACCAAAGTATTAAGGTTTGCTCTGCGCCGCACTTACGCCATATTCGGCGGCACCGTATTGCTGCTGTTCATATCCATCGGCTTGGTGATCATCAAGCAGCCTGAGGTGCTGTTTTTTCCCAATAATGAACCTAACTACATCAACATTTTCGTTCAGGAGCCCATCGGCACCGACATCGAGACCACCAATTCGGTGACTGAACAGTTGGAAAAGGAAGTGTTTGATTACCTCAAACCGTACCAATTCATGGTGGAAGCCGTGATTGCGCAGGTAGGTGAAGGAGCCACTGATCCCAACGAAGGGCCCAGTCAGGGAGCCACCCCCAACCGGTCGCGCATTGCTATCTCATTCGTAGATTACGAGTTGCGGAACGATTCTTCTACCGTTACCATCATGGAGGATATTCGCCGGATTGTTAGTAAGTACCCGGGAGTGCAGATCACGGTCGACAAGGATGCCGCCGGACCACCGGTGGGCAAACCGGTAAACGTTGAGGTGAAGGGTGAGGAATACAACCGCCTGATTGCCGTCACCAATCAGGTGTCGGCAGCCATCAATCGGGCCAATATTGTCGGCATTGAAGAGCTAAAGTCAGACCTGGAGCAGGACAAACCCGAGCTGCTGGTGAATATTGACCGCGACAAAGCGCGCCGGTTTGGTTTGTCCACGTCCACCATTGCCAATGAACTGCGCACGGCCTTGTTCGGCTTTGAGGTTTCGAAGTTTAAGGATGGTGAAGATGATTATCCCATCCAACTGCGGTTGAAAGATGAGTACCGCTACGACGTGGGTGCCCTGATGAATTATCGAATTACCTTCCGCGACAAGTTCGGCAATTTGAAGCAGATTCCCATTTCTTCGGTGGCCGATGTGGAATACTCTTCCACCTACGGCTCAGTGAAGCGTAAGGACCTGGACAAGGTGATCACGCTGTCATCAAACGTGCTAGACGGTTACAATCCCACTGAAATCAACAACGAGATCAAGGACGTGGTGAGCGAGCTGGAACTACCGGAAGGCTACGAGGTAAGCTTCACGGGCGAGCAAGAAAAGCAGCAAGAGTCTATGCAGTTTCTGTTGCAAGCCCTGTTTATTGCGGTGATGACCATCTTTTTGATCATCGTTGCCCAGTTCAACTCTATTTCTACGCCCTTCATTATCATGATGTCGGTGCTATTGAGTACCATTGGGGTGTTTCTGGGATTGGTTATTTTTAATATGAGTTTTGTGGTGATTATGACCGGCATTGGCATCATTTCGTTGGCCGGAGTGGTGGTGAACAACGCCATCGTGTTGATTGACTACACCAACCTGATTCGGGAACGTCGCCGGGCCGAACTCAACGTTCAGGAAGACGAAGTGCTACCTTATTCGGAGATTGTGAGTAGCATCGTTGATGGCGGCCGCGTGCGCTTGCGTCCGGTGCTGCTCACCGCGATCACCACAGTGCTGGGCCTGGTGCCGTTGGCTATCGGACTAAACATCAACTTCTTCACCCTGCTCTCAGATTTCAATCCGCAGATTTATTACGGAGGTTTCAACGCCGATTTCTGGGGCCCGATGGCTTGGACGGTGATCTTCGGACTCATCTTCGCCACCTTCTTAACCCTGGTGGTGGTGCCGGTGATGTATCTCATTGTGGATAAAATCAAGCTACGGGCTTTCGACCGGAGAAAAGTGGCAGAGGTAGAAGCAGCCGAATGAGAATCAATGGCCACCCGGCTGCGTAGCCGTGTGTCTGCCCGGCCGGTAGTGTTTTTCTCAGACAATCACCCCTGAAATATAAATCGAATCCTGATGTTGTTGATCGTGGCGAGCGTGCTGGTTTTACTGGATGTATACGTCTTTCAGTCCGTTCGCCACGTTTCCCAACAGTTCTCTACCTTCACCAGACGAACCGTTACGATCATCTACTGGGTCATCAGCGCCCTCGCTTTGGCCAGCTTTTTTTACTATAATCTATCGGACAAGGCGACGATGAGTCGGGCTACGAGAACGCTACTCTTCTCACTGATCTTTGTCAACTACGCCTCAAAATTCTTTGGGGTGTTGATACTTATTATCGACGACGTGGTGCGCCTAGGGCAGTGGGCGTGGATGAAACTGAGGCCCACAGAATCTGCTCCCTCCGCAAGTACTGACGGTATTTCTCGTTCCGATTTTTTGATGAAGACCTCGCTGGTTGCTACCGCGCTGCCCGCCCTGGCCATGACCTACGGCATTGTGTCGGGGGCGTACGACTACCGGGTACGCCGGGTGAGGGTGCCGCTCAAGAACCTGCCTCCTTCGTTCGACGGGTTGCGCATCGGGCAACTGTCCGACATTCACAGCGGCAGCTTCTACAATAAAATCGCCGTGCAGGGCGGGGTGGACCTGCTGCTGCAAGAAAAACCCGACATGGTATTCTTCACGGGCGATTTGGTGAACAACCAGGCGACCGAGATGAAGGATTACCTTCCGATTTTCAGCCAGGTAAAAGCGCCCTTGGGAGTGTTTTCAACGCTGGGCAACCACGACTACGGAGATTACATCTCCTGGCCTTCGCCCCAGGCAAAACAACAGAACCTGGAAATGGTCAAAGCAGCGCATCATCAAATGGGTTGGGATTTGCTGCTCGATGAGCACCGCCTGCTGCGCGAAGGCGATGGCACCCTGGCCATCATCGGCATCGAAAACTGGGGGGCGGGCCGGTTCGCTAAGTACGGCAACTTAGCCAAAGCCCACCGGGGCGCCGACGAAGCCGACGCGAAGTTATTGCTCTCGCACGACCCCAGTCACTGGGACGCGCAGGTGCGGCCTTCGTATCCGGACATTGACTTGGCCCTGGCCGGGCACACCCACGGCATGCAGTTTGGGGTGGAAGTGGGTAACTTTAAGTGGAGTCCGGTGCAGTATATGTACCGACAGTGGGCGGGGCTCTACCAGGAAGGAGAGCAGTTTCTGTACGTGAACCGCGGTTACGGCTTCCTGGCCTTTCCGGGCCGCATCGGCATGCCGCCCGAAATCACGATCTTGGAGCTAACGCGGGCCTAGTTACCAGCGCCAGCAGTTAGCGCAGGCGTTTTCCCTTAAGTTGGGCCCGAATGCTTTTAATTTCTTCTCCGATTTTGGGATTACTCTTCTGCTGATCCTGGATGCAGCGCACCGCATGGATCACCGTGGCGTGGTCGCGTCCTCCAAAATGGTAGCCAATAGCCTTAAGCGAGTGTTTGGTGTGTTCCTTGCTTAGGTACATCGCCACCTGCCGTGGGCCCACTACCTCCTTCTTGCGCGTCTTGGCTTTGATGTCTTCCAAGCTGATGTTATAATACTTGGCCACCGTCCGGATAATGAGTTCAATACTAATCTCCTCAGTGGTGCTGTGGACGATGTTCTTAAGAATTTGCTTGGCCAGTTCCAGGTCAATGCCCTGCTGGGTGAGCGAAGCGTGCGCCATCAGTGACACCAAAATTCCTTCCAACTCGCGCACGTTGGTATCTACGTTGTAGGCAATATACTCCACCACGTCCTTAGGCAAATCCACTCCGTCGTTCTGTAGCTTGCGTTCCACAATGGCGATGCGGGTCTCAAAGTCCGGGGTCTGCAAGTCGGCGGTGAGGCCCCACTTGAAGCGCGACAGCAAGCGTTCGGTCAGCCCGTGCAGGTCGCGGGGCGGGCAGTCGCTGGTCATGATGATTTGCTTGCCCGACTGCTGCAGATGGTTAAAAATGTGAAAAAATATCTCCTGCGTCTTTTCTTTGCCCGCCAGAAACTGCACGTCGTCCAGGATGAGCGTATCCACTTGTAGATAAAAGTTCGTGAACTTCTGCACGTTGTTGTTCTTGAGCGACTCGATGAACTGGCTGGTGAACTTCTCGGAAGAAACATACAAAACAAACTTCTGCGGGTCCACCCGCCGGATGCCGTTGCCGATGGCCTGTACCAAGTGGGTTTTGCCCAGCCCGACGCCCCCGTAGATCATGAGCGGATTAAAGGAGGTGGAACCGGGATTTTGGGCCACCGCATAACCGGCCGACCGAGCCAGTCGGTTGCAGTCGCCCTCGATGTAGGTGTCGAAGTTGTACTTTTGGTTGAGGTAAGTCTCTTCTTTGAGGTAGTCAATGCTCGGAAACGAGAAGGGGCCTTCGTAAGCGGGTCGTTCGTCCGCGGGTTCATTGTTCCAGCGTCCGCTCGACGGACGTTGCTTGGCGGGAGCACTGGGCGGACGCACCGCCTGGTTTTTGCGTTGGTTTGTGTCTACCGTTACGGAGTATTCCAACTGTCCGTCTAGCCCGATTTCAGCGTCAATGGCTTTACGAAGCAGATACACGTAGTGCTCCTCCAGCCATTCGTAGAAAAAACGGGTAGGCACCTGAATGGTAAGCGTCTTGTTGGTGAGCCGAAGCGGCTTGATCGGGACGAACCACGTGCTGAAGCTTTGCTCGCCTACGTGATCTTTAATGATCTTTAGGCAGTTGCTCCATACGGTTTCGTGCTCCTGCTGCATGGACACAAAGTTAGTGCTTACGCTCATACGGGCAAAGTTGTGCAGTGTAGATAATGGACGGATCAACCGTACCTTGGGCAATGATAATTGTAGGGGGCAGTTTCTGCTGCGTAGTGAAGTAAAGTTTGTGAAAAAAAAATAGATAAAAAAATTAGCTCGATCTTGACTTCGAAGTTTCTTCGAATAGTAATATTTCATGCGCTACGCAACAGTAGTCTGAACAGGGGAATGCGCCCAATTGGGATTGAAGTCCCGGTGGATAAAACAAGGACCAACAAGTTTCCAGTCAGCACCTTAGGGATTTTTATGCCTGAAAAGGGTGTTTGCTGTAAGATTTATTTTCGCACTCTGCGAAAATTTATATCTGGAAATTTGACTATTTTTCTTAAAGTCGAACCGATGGTTATTTAGTTTGATATTAAATTAAATTCCCCCCTCTCAACGGATCAAAAAGTTAGTTGTGTTTAACAAAAATTTTGTTTTTTTGGAATCAACAAGACGGGCAGACCTGAACTAACCGTTGTTGCGTTATCAACTTTTATGAAGCACCACAACGAACCCCCCCGCCCGTTGGAAAACGATCCCGCTCCTTCCTCGCATCAAGTTTTTCCCTCCGTAGACGAGTCCACCTGGCGCGAGGCCGCTACCAACGCGGGACACTCGCTCGAGAAAATGAGCAACGGAGTCCGCTTTTCGGCCATCAATACCTCCTCCGATCTTCCGCCACTCGCTCTGGATAACCCAATTAAAAGCTGTCAGCCGCCCGGCGTGCTGGAGGTGTCGCTGCCCGCTCCGCTCTCTTCGGCCCTGCAAAAAACCGTGCTCGCTAACGAGGCATCAGGATGGAAGATCAATCCGCACGATCTGCCCACCCTGCTAGCGTGGCATTCGGCCCGCAACGCTCCCTTCGCCCGACTGTCTATTGAACCAACGGAGCCCGATTTTGATCCAAGCGATTACCTATCTTACTTGCGGAAACAACCGGATGCGGCTACGCATGGCGCAATCTACCTGCCCCTTTCTCATCTAACCCACTGGCAAACCGGTTCTCCGGACTTGGCTACGCTGCTCACCCTCACGCACGAAACGAGCGATCTGGCCAATCTCGCCGCCATCACCGTCCGGGGTGAGCAGTTTGAATCGTGGGGGGCGGGGGCAATAAACGAACTGGCCCTGACCTTGAGCTGGTGGGTGGCCTACTGCGACCAACTCACCGACCTCGGATTACCCATAGAATCCATTCTGGCCCGCACCGAACTCTCACTGGCTACCGACGCTGACTACTTCATCGGCCTGGCCAAGTTCCGGGCGTTGCGCTACCTGGTCAATAAAACCGCGCAAGCGTACGGAGTAGCCGAAAGCGCCGGAGCTCAACCCCGGGTGCGGGCGGTCTCGGGGGTGCGCAACAAAACTTACTACGATCCGGATACCAATCTGCTGCGCAATACCACCGAAGCGGTGGCTTCGCTGCTGGGAGGAGTTGATACGTTGTCGCTCACCCCCCACGACTTCCTCAGCGCTTCGCCCGACCCGTTCGGCATCCGGATGGTCAGCAATACCTACCAGATTTTACGCCACGAAGCGCAGCTGGACAAGGTTACTGATCCTGCCGCCGGGTCTTACTTTATCGAAAACCTCACCGGGCAGTTGGTCCAAAAGAGCTGGCAACAGTTCCTGGACTGGGAGGATCAGGGCGGATTCGCCAAGTTGCTGAAGAACGGCACCCTGGAAGCGCACTGCCGCGCCCGTGCTAGCCAGCGAGCGGATGCCTTCCGAACGCACCGCCGCGTTTTGGTCGGCGCTACCCGCTACGGTAATGCGCTGGAGCAAAATGCCGGACCGCTCAGTACTTCGGTTGATCGCAGCGCGCTTCCCTTCGAGCGCATGCGCAACGCCGTGGACCAGCGCGTGGCGCAGGGCCAGACCCGTCCCCGGGTGGGGGCGGTTGTGCAACCTGGCACCGCGGTGGCCAACCAACGAAAGAACTATGTGCTGGATGCGCTCGTTTGCCTGGGGGTGACTGCCCAGGAATTTCCCCTGAATGAATTAACCGAGCAGCTCAACGCCCCATCGCTGATCGCCGTTGTCTTCTGCGGCACCGATGCGTTTTACCAAACCACGGTGATCGATGCCTTGCGGGCCAATCCCAACGCTACCCACCCCCACTGGATTGCCGGGGGAAGTTCCGAAACAATCCAACAAGTGCGGCAAGCCGGGGGAGAGGGAGTGCTCGGCATTGGCCACGACCTGATCGCCCTCATCGAGCCGCTCATCAACTCCTGGATGCATGAAACCTGACTTCAAGACCGTCTCACCTGCCTACCCGCGGGCGCAAACTGCCTCGGAAGCAACCGACCCCTGGATGACCCCGGAGCAAATTCCGGTCAAGTCGGCCTACGGACCGGCGGACGTTGCTACGCTCGAGCACCATCGCTACGCGGCGGGCTTTCCCCCCTTCCTGCGCGGCCCCTACGCGTCGATGTACGTCACCAAACCGTGGACCATCCGGCAGTACGCTGGCTTCTCCACTGCTCAAGAATCCAATGCCTTTTACCGGCAGAACCTGGCCGCCGGGCAGCGGGGTCTGTCGGTGGCCTTCGACCTGGCCACCCACCGGGGCTACGACTCGGACCACCCCCGGGTGAGCGGCGACGTGGGCAAGGCGGGCGTGGCCATCGACACGGTGGAAGACATGAAGGTGCTCTTCGACCGGATACCGCTCGACCGGATGTCGGTGTCGATGACCATGAACGGGGCGGTGCTGCCGATTATGGCGTTCTACATCGTGGCGGCCGAGGAGCAGGGCGTGCCACCCGAGAAGCTAACCGGCACCATCCAGAACGATATTCTCAAGGAGTTTATGGTGCGCAACACCTACATCTATCCGCCCGAACCCTCGCTGCGCCTGGTTGCCGATATCTTTGCCTACACCGCCCGGCACATGCCGCAGTTTAACTCCATCAGCATCAGCGGCTACCACATGCACGAAGCGGGCGCTCCGGCCGACCTGGAGTTGGCCTACACCCTGGCCGACGGCCTGGAGTACGTGCGCACCGGACTCAATGCGGGCCTAGCCATCGATGACTTTGCCCCGCGGCTGTCGTTCTTCTGGGCCATTGGCATGAATCACTTTATGGAAATTGCCAAGCTACGCGCCGGTCGGTTGCTGTGGGCCGAACTGATGCAGCCCTTTCACCCCCAGAATCCCAAATCGATGGCCCTGCGGGCGCACTGCCAGACTTCGGGCTACAGCCTCACCGAGCAAGACCCCTTCAACAACGTGACCCGTACCTGCCTGGAGGCGCTCTCGGCTGTGCTCGGCGGCACCCAGTCGCTGCACACCAACTCGCTCGACGAGGCCATTGCCCTACCCACCGACTTTTCGGCCCGCATTGCGCGCAACACCCAGCTGTACCTGCAGCAGGAGCTTGACCTCACGGCGGTGGTGGACCCCTGGGGAGGATCCTACTACGTGGAGTACCTTACCAACGCTTTGGTGGAGCGGGCCCGCGCCCTGATGGCCGAGGTGGAATCGCTGGGCGGCATGGCCCGGGCCATCGAGCAGGGCGTGCCCAAGATGCGCATTGAGGAAGCCGCCGCCCGTAAGCAGGCCCGCATCGACGCCGGTAAGGAAGTCATTGTGGGCGTGAACCGGTTTCGCACCGACGAAGCGGCCTACCACTTCGGGCTGCGCGCCATTGACACGCAGCAGGTTAGAGAAACGCAACTGGCCTCGCTGGCGCGGGTGAAGCAATCGCGCGACCCGGAGCGGGTGAAGGAGGCGCTGGATAACCTTTCCCGCGCCGCCACCCACCAATCGGGCAATCTGCTGGAGCTAGCGGTGATTGCGGCGCGGGAGCGGGCCACCTTAGGAGAAATTTCTCTAGCTTTGGAGCAGGTGTACGGTCGCTACCAGGCCACCGTGCGCACCATCACCGGAGTATACGCCCAAGAAGTGGATCAGGACCAAGACTTTCAGCAAGCCCGTGAACTGGCTAACCGCTTTGCGGAGTGGGACGGACGCCGTCCGCGCATCTTGGTGGCCAAGATGGGGCAAGACGGCCACGACCGCGGGGCCAAGGTGATCGCAACCAGCTTTGCCGACCTGGGTTTTGACGTGGACATTGGCCCGTTGTTTCAGACTCCCGAAGAAGTGGCTCGGCAGGCCGCCGAAAACGACGTGCACGTGATCGGTATCTCCAGCCTGGCCGGGGCGCACACCGCCCTGGTACCCGAACTGATCCGAAGCCTCAAGCAGATCAAGCGAGACGATATCGGAGTGATCGTGGGGGGGGTGATTCCGCCCGACGACTACGCCACCCTCTACGCGCAGGGAGTGCTGGGCATCTTCGGTCCGGGCACCGTGATTGCTAAGGCCGCCCAGGATATTCTGCGGGCGATTATGGAAGAGTAGGAGGAACAACGAACGCCGAACAAGGAATAATGAATCTCGAAGTAAAAGAGCTTGGAGCGTGTGTGGTCACGCAAATAGCCTGAAAGAATATAATGAAAAATGTCTTTCTATCGCTAATCCTCTTCCTCGCCGCCTATCAGGCAACCGCCCAGCAATCCGTGTTAATGCTTGAGATGCCGAACCCCAATAAGAATACCTATTACGAAGTAGGAGACCGAATCACTTTTTACCTGCCGGGCAAGCGGTCGAAACGAACCGAGACCATTCTTGCTCTGGAAGACAGCCTCATTGTGTTCCGGGAATACACCGTGCCGGTGGGTCAGATCACCGCCCTGCACATTGATGACCGGACCCGCTGGTGGCTTCGCTACAAACCGGCGCAACTCGCCCTGATCGCGGGCACGGGCTACCTGGTGCTGGATACCGTCAACAACCGTGAACTCAACGAGGGCACCTTGGTCATCGGCGGGTCGCTGATTGGCCTGGGGCTGATCTTCAGGCTTCTGATCCCTAACAAGATCAAGATACGGCGAAACACCAAGCTCAGCATTCTGACGGTTTAGCGGCCCGGTACAGCCACAGGCCGGGCTTGTAGGCTTTGATCTTCCGAGCGTCAACAGGCTGACGAGGAGCGACAAGTGCTCATGTTCAACTTTCCCCGGCTGGCGGCTGGGGCAGCCCGCGTCACGGCTACCGTGGCGCGGTGACCCGCAGCATGGTGTTACCTGCTGTTTTTACTTATTCATTGCCAGATGTATCAGCATTGCTTGATTTATCTCTTTCATCTTGGCCGATCTGAGAAAGCCCAATTTCTTACCTATTCTTCGCTTATCAAGCGTACGTATCTGATTGGCTTTTACTTTAGAGGGTTTCTTCAATCCGCTCTCTTGCGGACTTATAATCACTTCGTAAGGATACGCCTTGTCGACACTGGAAGTGATAGGTAATACGCTTACCGTAGCAGCATACTGGTTATTGATGTTGTTAGAAACAATGAGTACCGGACGAGTTTTAGCAATCTCACTACCGATTGTAGGATCAAGATTGGCCCAATAGATTTCTCTTCTTTTTGGATAATTGCTCATTTCCAATCTTCAAAATCAACCGGTTCAAAATCACTGGTAAGATTTAAATCTTCCTGGTAGGTAGCTTGATATCCTTCTATAAGGCTTTCAGTAAGAGGTTCCGTGTTGGTCTTGATGGCTGTCTTTTGCTTGATCTTCTCTTTAATCGCTTCCATAATAAAATCTTGTTGATCTTGACTTATTGAGTTCAGTTGCTCCTCTATAGCTTCTGGTAATTCAATTTGTATGGTTTTCATAAGCTGATTGTTTTTTTAAATATACCAAATATCCTGAAAAGTTGTTCCTATTTCATCTTATGGCAGATAACGGGGCGTGGCTAGGAATCGGATTTTGGTAAGATACGAAGTATCTGGACAAAATATGAGTCCTAGCCGCGCCCCGTTGCGACGAAATGGCGACCGAAGGAAGTTATTTTGTCGCAACGATTAGTGCAGCCGCCTGCCGGGCTTGTTTGCACTTTCTCATTCAATGAGCAAATATAGCTACTTGGAGCGAATAGCGTTCAAGCCCATTTCAGACCGGCTGGCGGCTGCATGATGTTGGCAAACGTTTCACTACTTTTTGAATTTTAAGGTTTCAATCACCAGTCTTAGCTGTTCCAATACTTCTGTGTTTGTTTCAGATGAGTAAAACGTCAAACCACCTATCATTTCCTTTTGTGGTGGGATATATATCGCTGTTTCACCTGATTTTTTAGAAACCGCGAAGACCAAATTATTTAAAGTGTCTACGCTCGTTTCAAATTCGTGATCGCCTAAATATGAAGATGCCATTATACCATATTCGTAGTCAATTAGTCCTTTGTTAGTCAATAAGACACCAACATAGCCTGAACATGTTTGATGAAGGGCGAAATTCTTCCAATACTTTGGAGTTTCAAAAGTGGCCCATCTAGTTTCTATAATCTGTTGATTAGACTTGGTAGAATTGCGGTACTCGGTCTTTAGAGTTTCGGTATAGTTGATTCCGATTGTCAAATCAATAGCTAAGTACCCCAAAAATACGATAAGGCTGATTACCGCAATTGAGTTCAATATTTTCTTACTACTCCCTCTCATTTTCTAAAGTTTGCCAACATCTGTATATGCACATGGCGCATGTTTTCTATATACCTCTTCCAAGATAAGGGTTTACGAAGATAAAGTGTCCAACGGAGAAGTAATTTGCTCAAGATGTCATTCAGCCGTACGTTAAACGTTTACAAACGACGACACGGCTATGAAAAGATGGGGCGGTGCGTGGCGTAGTCACTTTTAGAGGAAGTAACAAGCAGTACCGTTCAGATCCTGATGGGCGCCTGATGTCTTTCTTAGCCCTGGCGGCTACACCCGCTGACTAGCTACCGGGATGCCAAGCACCTCCAACAATTGCGGCTCGTGGTGCAGAGCCAGGCGGGCGGCTTTCTTGAAATGAGCCATCCAGTCCTTGAGCGCGCGGCGTTTCTGGTTGCGCTCCTGCGTGGCGTGCTGGGCATCTCCCCGGCGGGCCGCCCGCTGGCGCCGACCCGCCTGCAACGCCTCAACCATTGCCCTGGTCTGCGCGAGTTCTTCTGCCCGCACGTCGTAACGCGTGATCACCTCCAAATGCTCTTCAATTTTGGAGTAGAACGTATAGATCTGTTCTAGCTGCCCGACCGTATCCGTTTTGCGCTTTCCGTTGATTTGCAGCAGCTCCCGAATGTTTCTCTGGCCCTCAAAAGCTAGCCGCGCGCGTTTCACGTGCTGCTGGTAACGGGCCCGCACCTCGGCCAACTGTTCCTGGAGGGTGTCGGTGCCCTCGTACTGCGCGGCGTACTTGTCTTGTTGCACGGAGCACAACAGGTAGGCTTCTTCGCTCAGAGCCTTGCCCACCAGTAGAGCTTTCTTGTCGTAGCCAACGGCCGCCAGCCGCTTCTTGATGATGGCGTGTTCCAGGGCGTTTCCAATGGCCAGTTGAGCGGCGGCTATTTCAGCGGTGATGGTATTCTTCTTCATAATGACTTGCTTTGTTTACGGTGAACAATTGATGGACATGGTCTACCGCACAAAAGTGGCACCAGCTGACGGATCAAAAAATTCCGACTTCTTTGGTTTATGTCCAGCGTAAGGATAGAAACAAAGTGCCGGAAAAAGTCGGCCTCAGCGTCCTGCTAGAAAAAATGGGTTGTAACCTGGTCATACCTCATTGTTTGGTACCGATCAGTGCGTTCTGACTGGCAGAACTTACGTGCATGGTACATTACCCTTGGTTTGACTTAATCAGATGCGATTATTTCAAGGGAAACTGATGCACCGCACCTGGTTCGAAGTGACATTTTCGAGCCGATACGTAAGTTCTGCCTCCGTCGGAGTGACAGCATCGTGCCAAACAATGACTCGGACCACCGTTGGAGCCTCAACACGGGGCGAATTAGTGAGGTCTGACCGGGTTGAGAGTGATTTTTCCAGAGGTGACAACGAGAGTGATCGGGTAAGGTTATGGGCAAAATTAAGGCAGAATCGGGTAGATTCTGCCGGTTGAGGTGATGCGCCCCATACGTGGTTGATGTAAGTTTAGGAATCAGTAGGAAGCGTTTGACAACTTCCTACGCTTTGTTTAATCATCTATCAGTAACAATTACTGTCCCTGCCCCAGCGAGAAGCCGCGCTTGCCATCGAAGGCATACAGGTTCTCGGTTTTGATCACGTCTACTTTTTCCTGCACGGCTTTGCCCAACAGGTCCACGATTACCTGCGGCGACAAGTCCGAGCCTTCTTCAGCTTGGTAGCGGCAGCGCCAGTGGTCGGTGCAGAAGGTTTCTTCGAAGCCCTCGGGCCACACCTTCACGCCCCGGTTGGTGATCATCACCAGCGGCAGATCGTCGCTCAGGCGTTGCAGCACGGTGGCCAACTCATCGGGGTTCGGTCCCTTCCAGTCCACGAACACGTCTACGCCCAGCAGCGTTTTCAGGGCCGGGGCTCGGCGCTCGTAGCGAGGAAGCGTCAGCGCAATGCCCTTAGCGTACTCCACCGCTCCCAAAGCATTGGGCTTTTTATCCAGATTGTCAATCACGGCCTGGGCAAACTCCCGGGTGCCCACCTTTTTGCGGCTCACCCCCTCCTTGTAAATGTCTACGGTGTGCACTCCGTCTTCTAAGGTGCACAGCCAGGCGTTCTTCACCCGTTCGGCCACCTCGGGTTGCCCGATGTGGGTGAGCATCATCACCGCGGCGCGCAGCAGCCCCGAGGGGTTGGCAATATTTTGCCCGGCAATGGTGGGGGCCGAGCCGTGGATGGCCTCGAACATGGCGCACTGCTCACCGATGTTGGCCGAGCCGCCGAGCCCCACCGAACCGGTGAGTTGGGCGGTGATGTCGGACAGGATGTCGCCGTACAGGTTGCCCGTCACGATCACGTCAAAATCTTCGGGAGTGTCGGCCACGCGCGCCGCGCCGATGTCGATAATCCAGTGGTCGGTTTCAATGCCGGAGTATTCCTGGGCAATTTCGTTAAACACCTGGTGAAACAGGCCGTCGGTCTGCTTCATAATATTGTCCTTGGTGAAGCAACTCACGCGCTTGCGCTGGTACTGCCGGGCGTACTCGAAGGCGTAGCGCACGATCTTTTGGCAACCGGGGCGTGAGATTAGCTTGAGGCACTGCACCACCTCGTCGGTCTGCTGGTGCTCAATCCCGGCGTATAAATCTTCCTCGTTCTCCCGAATCACCACCACGTCCATGTTAGGGAACTTGGTGTCCACGTAGGGGTGGAAGCTTTTGCAGGGGCGCACGTTGGCGTAGAGCCCCAGCGCCTTGCGCATGGTCACGTTCAGGCTTTTGTAGCCCCCGCCCTGCGGAGTGGTGATCGGTGCTTTTAAAAATATTTTGTTGCGCCGGATGCTGTCCCACGCATCCGTGCTGATGCCGCTGGTGTTGCCCGACAGGTAGACCTGCTCACCAATGTCGATCTTCTCTACTTCGATAGGGGCTTGAGCGGCCATCAGGATGTCCAGGGTGGCGTTCATAATCTCGGGGCCAATGCCATCGCCCAGCGCTACGGTGATCTTTTGCATAGTGGATTAGGTTTGATTAGTCCGACGCAAAGATGCGGATTCTGGTTTAAATATTTTTATTAATTTGGAAGAACGACCGCAAGCCATCACGGTGCCTCAGACCTCACCCGCATCATCCGCAGAAAACAAAAGATCGGATTGCGGGAAATTGCCTTGGTGGGTCACCCGCTTTCAATAGTGTGGTAACTTTGTTACCTTGACCGCCGTACACCGCATCATTCTTAACTTTCAACCCTAACCTAACAGGACAATGAACACATTTAAAGAACTTCTTGAAGGCAACCAGATCTGGGTAAAGGATATTCAGAAGAAGGCTCCCGACTTGTTCGATCACATGGCCGAGGGGCAGCACCCCCAGTTCTTGTGGATCGGCTGCGCCGACAGCCGGGTGCCCGCCGAAGAGATCACCAACTCGCTGCCGGGCTCCATCTTTGTGCAGCGCAACGTGGCCAACCTGGTCATCCACACCGACTACAACCTGCTGAGCGTGGTGAACTACGCGGTGAAGAACCTCAAGGTGAAGCACATCATCATCTGCGGACACTACGGCTGCGGCGGCATCAAGGCGGCCATGGGCAACACTTCGTACGGATTGCTTGACAACTGGCTATCGCACATCAAGGATATTTATAAGATCAACAAGCAGGAGCTGGACGGCATTGCCGATCAGAAAGCCCGCGAGCGCCGGTTTGTCGAACTCAACGTGCAAGAGCAGGTGAGCAACGTAGCCAAACTGGCCTTCATCCAGGAAGAGTGGAAGCAGGGGAAAGAGTTTCCCTACGTGCACGGCTGGGTGTTCAACATTGAGGACGGCTGCATCACCAACCTGGGGCTCACCGTCAACCGGGCTGACCACCTGGATAAAGTGTATCAATACGACTAGCCGATGATCATCCACAACGAACCCGTGGCCACGGCGGGAGTGCCGCTCGAGCAAGCCAAGAAAGTGCTCATTATGCTGCACGGACGCGGTGACCGGGCTACTTCTTTCGTTCGTTTGGCGCAGGAGCTCAACGCGCCGGGCTTCGCCTGTCTGGCTCCGCAAGCCATTCAGAATACTTGGTACCCGCACAGCTTCCTGATGCCGCTGCCGCAGAACGAGCCGCAGTTGTCGCTGAGCCTGTCGGGAGTGCACGAACTGGTGGACAACGTCACCGGACTGGGCTTCGCCGCCGAGCAGATCTACTTTCTGGGTTTTTCGCAAGGAGCCTGCTTGTCGCTGGAGTATACGGCCCGCCACGCCCGGCGCTACGGCGGCGTGATCGCTTTCACCGGTGGGTTGTTGGGCGACACCGTGGACGTGTCTAACTACACGGGCAACTTCGAGGGGATGCCCATCTTCATCGGCTCCAGCGACCACGACCCGCACGTGCCCGAAGCGCGCATCGACGAATCGGAGGTGATCTTGCAACAGATGGGAGCTGAGGTAACCAAGAAAATCTACCCCGGCCTAGACCACACCATCAACGACGACGAACTACAGCACGCCAGTGCGTTGCTGAACACCGAGTGACGGTTGTTCTAAGAAGCAGAGCTTTCTCATCCTAATCCCAAACAATCCCTCTCGCAGCAAATTATCCACCATCCAGTATCCAGCATCCAATTATGCCTATTCAAGGAATCCACCACGTGACCGCCATTGCGGGAGCCGCGAAGCGTAACTTAGACTTCTACACCCGCGTGCTCGGACTGCGCCTGGTGAAGAAGACCGTGAACTTCGACGACCCCGGCACCTACCACTTTTACTTTGGCAATGAGACCGGCGATCCCGGTACCATTCTCACCTTTTTCACCTGGGAGGGCATCACCGCCGGGCGGCGCGGCACCGGACAAGTAACTGAGACGGCCTTTTCCGTTCCGGTTGATTCGTTGGGATTTTGGCAGGAGCGTTTGGCGCAGGAGAATGTCATCCACAACAAACCCGCCCGGCGCTTCGACGAAGAATACCTCACGCTCATTGATCCCGACGGCCTCAAACTGGAGCTGGTGGCTCGCCCCGATGACCGCGTGCCCTACACCGAGGGCGGGGTAGGGGAGGAGTACGCGATCCGGGGCTTTCAGGGCGTGACGCTGTCGCTGGAAGGCCACGGGCACACTGCCGATATCCTGACCGAAGTGTTCGGCTACGCGCCAACCGAAGAAGCGGTGAACCGACATCGGTTCGTCGCAGCCGATGGGCAGCAAGCGGCGGTGGTCGACCTGGTCGATTTGCCCGCCGGGCAGCGGGGCCACGTGGCGGGCGGCTCGGTGCACCACGTGGCCTTTCGAGTGCCCGACAACGAAACGCAATTGGAATACCGCGAAAAACTACTGGCCCGCGGCCTCAACGTGACGCCGCCCATCGACCGCGACTACTTCATGGCAATCTACTTCCGGGAGCCGGGTGGCGTGCTGTTCGAAGTGGCCACCGACCCGCCGGGCTTCGCCCGCGACGAGTCGCTCGAAACGCTGGGGCAAGCCCTGAAACTGCCCGCGCAGTACGAATCGCAGCGCGCCGCCATCGAGCAGCAGTTGCCGCCGTTGGATTAAACCGGATAATTTCGCGAAGCAATGGCCGACAATCAGCAAGAAGAGGTGTGGCTGCGGGGACCCATCCACGGCGTGCCCGCGCTGTTGCAACCGGTGGCGCACGCGCTACTGCAAACGCAAGAAGAAGTGCACGCCTACGCCCACAACTTTCCGACAGAGCTCCTGAACGACCGACCGGCCGAATTGGCCTCAGTGGGTTTCCACCTGCAACACCTGTGCGGGGTGCTGGACCGCCTGTTTACCTACGCGCGGGGAGAAATGTTGTGCGAGACGCAGTTGGAAGAACTACGAAGTGAAGGGCAAACCCGGAAAACGACCCAAGACCTGGTGCACGCTTTTGATCTTCAGATAGAACAAGCAATCCGGCAATTGCAAAACACATCCGAAGCATGTCTGACGGAAGCGCGTAGCGTTGGACGAGCGCAGTTGCCTTCTACCGTGCTCGGACTGCTGTTTCATGCCGCCGAACACACCATGCGGCACGTGGGGCAGCTCCTGGTCACCGGGCGAATCTTGCAGACTAAGCAACCCTAATCCACCACCAACTTATAGGTCGGGTCTTCCAGCACGTTGATGTCGATGATCGACTCGGCGTTCTTGAGCAGCTTTCGGCAGTCGGGACTCAGGTGCTTGAGGTGCACGCGCTTGCCCACCCGCTGGTAGCGCTCGGTAAGCTTGTTCAGCGCCTCGATGGCTGAC
Source organism: Cyclobacteriaceae bacterium (assembly GCA_965217305.1). Lineage (GTDB taxonomy): Bacteria > Bacteroidota > Bacteroidia > Cytophagales > Cyclobacteriaceae > Tunicatimonas. The sequence goes on along the minus strand of CBDCHN010000010.1, from coordinate 9,318 downwards.
ATATCCACCACCCGGCTCTCCTCGAAGTCGATGATCACCTCGTCAGGGTCGCCCGCCACGTCGAACTTCTCGTTGAAGGTGGACACCGACCCGAAGAAGAGCGGACCGTAGATTTCGTAGTGCTTCACTCCCTGCTTATCCACGTGCTTGCGGGCGCGGATGCGCTTGGCGTTGTCCCAGGCGAACACCAGGGCCGAGATGATAACTCCCACCAGCACCGCCAGCGCCAAGTTGTGCAGAAAGATAGTCACCAACGTCACCAGCACCATCACCAGAATATCGGAGTGGGGCATGCGGTTGATGGTGCGCAAGCTGGCCCACTCAAAGGTGCCGATGGCCACCATAATCATTAGGCCGGTGAGGGCCGCCATCGGCAGTCGTTCGATGAGGCTGGCTCCGAACATGATAAATACCAGCAGCATCACTGCCGCCACAATGCCCGACAGTCGGGCGCGAGCTCCGTTCGATACGTTGATCAAACTTTGGCCGAGCATGGCGCAACCGCCCATGCCCGAAAACACTCCCGATAACACGTTGGCTATGCCCTGGGCCACGGCTTCTTTGTTGCCCCGTCCGCGTGTTTCGGTGATCTCATCCACAATATTGAGCGTGAGCAGGCTTTCAATCAGGCCCACTCCGGCCACAATGGCCGAGTAAGGAAAAATGATAACGAGCGTCTCCCACTGCAAGGGCACGGCGGGCAGGTGAAACGGGGGGAAGCGCCCCTGGATAGAAGCAATATCGCCTACGGTACGCGTATCAATGCCGAATCCTACCACCAATCCAAAAATTGTCAAGATGGCTACTAATGAGGCCGGTATCGCTCGGCTAAGCTTCGGCAAGCCCCAAATGATCAACATGGTGGCTCCTACCAGCGCCAGGAGAATATACAAGGGCGGACCGTTGAGCCACTGTCCGTTAGTGGTTTTGAACTGATCGAGCTGCGACATAAAAATAATGATGGCCAGTCCGTTCACGAAGCCGAAGATCACGGGGTGGGGCACCAGGCGCATCAGCTTGCCCAACCGCAGAAACCCGGCACCGATTTGCAACGCCCCCGCCAGCACCACCGCGGCGAATACGTACTCCACTCCGTGCGACTGCGCCAGCGAGACGATCACCACCGCTACTGCTCCGGTCGCACCGGAAATCATGCCCGGCCGTCCGCCCAGCACCGAGGTCACCAGGCCCATCACGAAGGCAGCGTAGAGTCCGGTGAGCGGAGAAAGTCCGGCGATCAACGCGAAGGCCACCGCCTCGGGCACCAGCGCCAGGGCCACGGTGAGGCCCGACAACACTTCGGTTTTGTAATCGACCTTTTGCGACAAGTCGAATAGATTAAGGTACTTCTTCATAAAACAGAAAGGGGATTGGGGGGTAAGTGGGAAAGTACATTCCAAACGAAGCCGCAAAGGTAGGGTTTCTTCTTGCCGAAAGCGCCGGATGTAAGAAAAAGGCAAAGATGATGCGCTAGGAAGCGCAGAAGTCCGCGATCATCCGGTAGGCCAGCGCTTCCACCCGCGCCTCGGTGTTGGCCAGCGCCTCGGCCAAGGTCATGCTGCCTTCTTTCACCGCGTAGGCCCGCTGCACGTTGAGTTGTTTCAGCTCCGCCGGACTAGCCTCCAGGGTGCCGCAAATCACGTTAAGCGGTACTCTGTACTGTCGACATACGTTGCCCACGCCCTTCACCACCTTGCCGTGCAGCGTTTGGGCATCCACCTTTCCTTCGCCGCTCATCACCAGGTCAGCCCCTGCAATAGCCGGACGGGCTTGGCACAAATCCATGATTGTATCGATGCCGGGCAGCAACTGCGCGCCTAAAAAAGCTACGGCACCTGCCCCAATGCCTCCGGCGGCCCCCGCTCCGGGCACGTTGCGCACGTCATTACCCGATGAGTCTTGCATTCGGTCGGCAATATTCATCAGGCCCTGCTCCAGCAAGTCTACGGCCGCGACGGTAGCTCCTTTCTGCGGGGCGTAGACTTGGGCCGCGCCCTGCAGACCATAGAGGGGATTATTCACGTCGCTGACCACGCGGATTTCTACGTTGGCCAATTGCGGCAGAAGCTGCTCCTTTTCAATGCGGGCTACCCGGATGAGATTGCCCCCTACGGGAGGCAATTCTTGCCCCTGAGCGTCCAGGAAACGGTAGCCCAGCGCCTGTGCCAGGCCGAGGCCCGCGTCGTTGGTGGCACTGCCCCCGACAAACAGGTACACCCGGCGGGCCCCCTGCTCAATGGCGTGCCGCACCAGAGCGCCGGTACCTAGTGAGGTGGTGCGCAGCGGGTCACGCTCGGTTTCGCTGAGGAGGGGCAGGCCGGAAGCAACCGCCATCTCTACGTAGGCCACATCGCCTTTCTGCCCGTAGTGGGCCGTGATCGGACGAAATAAGGGATCAGGCACGGTGGTGCGCACGGTGTGTAGCCTCAGTAACGGAATTAGGATGTCCAGGGTGCCTTCCCCGCCGTCGGCCAGCGGAATGCTGCGCACCCGCAGGGCCGGATCGTAGCGCCTAACGCCCCGCTCCACGAGGTGGCAGACTTCCGGGGCGGTGAGCGAGCCCTTGAACTTATCGGGAACGAGCACGAGTTGCATAGGATAGGAGGTGGTTACGTTCCGAAATACGAAATCCAATCGATCTGTGGGTAGCTTCTATTCAATGGAGAGAGGCAGTGTTGGTATGGTTGATAACCCATCATCCCTAGTTACTACGTTCACGCCCAATTAGCATCCTCTACGATCTCCAAGTACAAATTTTAATCAAAACCTATCCCGAAAATAGTGAAAAAGTTTTAGCAAATTGCGGCCACGATGCCCTTGACCGAAGATCAAGTACTTGCCCTGGCTCCCGATGCGGCCTCCGCCAAAGCGGGGCAGGGATTGGCTACGCCCGGCAAGTGCCCTTGCTGGGAGTCTCTGATGTGGCGCTGTGGGGAAAAGCTCAGGGAAGTGGCAAAAATCCTTACCAGACCCGCGTAGACCTTACCCAGATGGGTTCTAAGTGTTCGTGTCCTAGTCGTAAGTTTCCTTGCAAACACGCGCTCGGGCTGCTGCTGCTCTACGCCCGTCAGCCTGCTTTATTTACCCAACGTACCCCACCGGCTTGGGTGAGCGAATGGGTTGATGCGCGCCTTGCCGCCGCTGGCCAACATCAGCCGCTACGGCAATGGTGCGCCAGGTGCTGGATAGCCTGGTGGTGCGCATTGGCATCGGGCTGCCCAACGCTTGTACCGCCCTGGACGATGACAGCGCGGCCGGTGCTTTCGAGCGAATCAACGAAGTAAACGATGCGTTGCGGCTCCTGCGCCAGGATGCTTACGACCAATCCTGGCACGCCGCACTACAGGCTCTGCTAGACCACGCCCAAGTGCACGGCACCATCGCGGGCAAAGCCAGCCGTATTTTATTGGAAGGCCACGTGCTGGACGAAGAAGCAATAGGAAAACGATTTGCCCTGGCCTTGTCGCCCGCCCAAGGAACCGCTTACTCAGCCGCCTGGCTAGAGGGCTTTTTGGCAGGCAGTGGCACCGTGTTGCTGCTCGACGAAGCGCTGTGGCGGCTGTTATACGACTGGGTAGCCCAACTGGAAGATAGCATCTTTGTAGAGGTGCTGCCCATCTTGCGCAGGAGTTTTGGCACCTTTACCAAGCCCGAGCGCAGGAAGCTAGGCGAAAAAGCCAAAGGGCAGGGAAGTTCGGTCACCACCAAGCACGTTGACGCAGCCGAAGCGGGCTTTGACCACCAACGAGCGGCGATGGTGCTCCCCACCGTAGGAAAGCTGTTAGGAATAGCTAACGATGATAGTGAAATAAAATAACTCCTACCAAACGCAGAACAGCATGGATGATACAACCCTAAAACGTTGGAGACTGATCTTAGGCGGCGACGAAGCCGATGGCACCGGCGTGGCTTTGACCGAGGCCGACCAGGTGATGGACAACACGCTCAGCGCGCTCTACGACAGCGAGCGAAGCGGCGTACTCGGACCCAGTTCGCCCAACGTAGCCCGGTGGCTGGGCGACATTCGCACGTACTTTCCTAGCTCCGTGGTGCAGGTAATGCAGCAGGACGCTTTCAAGCGGCTCAACCTTACGGCGATGCTTACCGAACCGGAGATGCTACAGGCGGTAGAACCCAACGTGCAACTCGTGGCCAACCTCATGACCTTGTCGCGGGTGATCCCTGACAAAACCAAAGATACCGCCCGCGAAGTGGTGAGCAAGGTGGTGGAAGCGTTGCTCAAGAAGCTAACCCAGCCCATGCAGCAAGCGGTAACCGGTAGCCTCAACCGAGCCGTTCGCAATCCTCGCCCCCGGCACAACGAAATCAACTGGAACGCGACCATCCGCCGCAACCTGAAGCACTACCAGAAGAAGTACAAGACCATTATTCCCGAAACCCGGGTGGGCTACGGGCGCAAGCGCACCGCGCTGAAGGACATCGTGCTGTGCGTTGATCAAAGCGGGTCGATGGGCACCTCGGTGGTGTATTCCGGTATCTTTGGGGCCGTCATGGCTTCCATCCCGGCAGTAGCCACCCGCATGGTCGTCTTTGACACCGCCGTCGTCGACCTGACCGAAACGCTGTCCGACCCGGTAGACCTGCTCTTCGGAGTACAACTCGGGGGCGGCACCGATATCGATCAGGCGCTCCGCTACTGCCAGCAAGTGATCACCCGACCCAACGACACTGTGCTGGCACTCATCACCGACCTGTACGAAGGCGGAAATGTGCGTGAGATGCGAAAGCGAATCGTCACCCTGGTAGAGGCCGGTGTTCAGTTGATTGTACTGCTAGCGCTCAACGACGAAGGAAAGCCGTATTACGACCACCAAAACGCCGCCTTCCTGGCTTCCCACCAGGTACCCTCTTTTGCCTGCACCCCGGATCTCTTCCCCGACCTGATGGCCCACGCTTTGCAAAAGCAAAATCTTTTCCAGTGGGCCGCCACGCATGATCTGGTCGTGGTAGGAAAGAATAATCTCTAATAGCGATGGCTAGATTTTATCCTATAAGCTAATCAGCGCGTAAATAGCATCTAGCATCATCTTTGATGCCTAACCAATAGAATTTATTTGCTCATTGGGGCGTTATCAACAGTGAACCCAAAATTAAGCATAATGAACGTACTTCTTACTCGCCCGGTACTACTCTTATTCTTTGCATTAGCTTCCTTTGCTCCGCCCCGCCCCGCGGCCGAGGGCATCAACTGGTTGACCATCGAAGAAGCCGAAGCCCTGTCAGAAAAGGAACCTCGGAAAATTTTGATGGACGTGTACACCGACTGGTGCGGGTGGTGCAAGAAAATGGACAAAACTACTTTTGCCGATGAAAAAGTGGCCAAGTACGTCAACGAAAACTTTTACGCCGTCAAACTGAAGGCCGACAGCAACGATAAGGTTACGTTTAAAGGAAAAGAATACTCGAAGGGAGAATTGGCCCAGGCCTTCCGGGTTACAGGATATCCCACCATCGTCTTTTTTGACCAGTCATTTACCAAATTTCAGCCGGTGAGCGGCTACCGGGGAGCCAATGATTTTTTAGCACTGCTCGAGCAGTTCAATCAAGCCCAGTAGCTACTTTCTTTTATCATACATAGTATAAGGAACATCCGACGGTGTTCCTTTTTTATGACCAACTACGCGCCCGATACCATTGTTGCCCTTTCAACCCCTTCTGGGCCAGGAGCCATTGCCGTGATCCGACTTTCGGGAGATCAAGCAATTAGCATCGTCAACTCCGTTTTTTCGGGTAAAGACTTATTGCAACAGTCATCGCACACGCTGCACTTCGGCACCATTCGCCATAACAGTATCATCATTGATGAGGTAGTGATTGGATTGTTCGTGGCCCCCCACTCGTTCACCAAGGAAGACGTGGTTGAGGTGTCGTGTCATGGTTCCTCCTTTATCGTACAGCAGTTGCTTCAGTTGTTTGTCGCCCAGGGCGCTCGTCTGGCAACGCCCGGGGAGTTTACCAAGCGCGCTTTTTTGCACGGCCGTTTTGACCTGGCCCAGGCCGAGGCAGTGGCCGACCTGATCGCCGCCGAGTCGCAGGAGGCGCATCGGGCCGCCCTGCAGCAGATGCGGGGTGGGTTTTCGCAAAAGATCAACCACTTGCGCGAAGAACTGGTTCGTTTCGCTTCGCTCATTGAGCTCGAGCTCGACTTTTCGGAAGAAGACGTTGAGTTCGCCGATCGGCAGCAGTTAAAGGAACTGGTGCTGGGCATTCAGTGGGTGGTTACGGAACTGATCGCCAGCTTTGCGGCGGGCAATGTGATCAAAAACGGTTTGCCGGTGGTGATTGCGGGCAAGCCCAACGCCGGGAAGTCGACGCTGCTCAACGCCCTGCTCAACGAAGAAAAAGCCATCGTCTCGGAGATTCCCGGCACCACCCGCGACGTGATCGAGGATGAGATCACGGTAGACGGCATTCGGGTTCGGTTTATCGACACGGCCGGCATTCGGGAAACCGCCGATCGGGTGGAAGCGCTGGGGGTGCAGCGCACGCACGAGAAACTGCAGCAGGCGGCGGTGATTCTTTACTTGGTTGATCTGGCAAACGACACCCCGGATTCGTTCCGAAAAGAGGAAGAATGGTTGTTGCAAGTAGGCAAACCGTTCATTGTGGTGGGCAACAAAATCGATCAGGCCTCGCCGGCTTGGTTAGAGGTTCTGGGGAACAGAAATGACCTGGTGAGCATATCAGCCCAACGCAAACTGAACCTCGATGATCTTCGCAACCGACTCACCGAGTTCTTAGCCGAACGCCTGGTCTCTGCTGAGGGTACCGTAGTGACCAACGTGCGGCACCATAGCAATCTACTGCATACCCAAGCGGCCCTACGTAGCACGCTGGAGGGTTTAACCAGCGGAATTAGCCACGATTTTCTGGCCCAGGACATCCGTCACGCGCTGTATCATCTGGGGGCCATCACGGGGCAAATCACGAATGACGACCTACTAGATAATATTTTCAGCAAGTTTTGTATCGGAAAGTAACCGATTCGGAAAACTATCGCCAATAATTCAACGTAAGTATTGTAGAGAAAACGAGACCACTTCGGTGATGCTCTTTGCATTTTTTCAATTTTGTATCGCTTCTTGTCAATTGCTCCCGCGCATTCCTTGATTTGTTAATGATTTTTTAATATCTCATTTGCTGGGGATTGTAAGAAAAAATTGTTTTCTTGTATTCATATACGTTGGCTTTGCTTTTGCTACCTATTTTTTCGATTACGCTGAATCTATCATTATGAACGCTGTGACGTTTCCTAAAGGACATTATTCAAAAACATTTTTCGTGATTTTGATCATCATAGATGCGCTATGTATCTATACTGCTTACTATCTATCCTTTTGGGGTAGCTTTGCGCTAGCCACCCCGCTACCGGACTTCTACCTATCGCTAAACGCCATTTGGATTCTGTTGTGGGTAACTTTAGCCCTTATCCTTAATTATTACGACACCGGCAATCTCAAGTACGTTGACAAAATATTGAAGAGTACGATCAAGCTGATGATTGTTCACGCTTGTCTGCTGTTGCTTTATCTGGTCGCATTTCAAGCTTTCTACTACAGCAGTTACTTTATGGTTGAAGCGTACCTGTTCACCTTTCTGCTTACTGTGACCGTTAAGATAGTGCTGTTAACTTCGTATAAGTACCTTAGAAATTTGAAGAGAAATCGCATTCCCTACGTCGTAGTGGGCTACACTCCGGCGGGTCGTAGCGTCTTCCGGTACCTAAAGAAGAACAAAAACTTTGGTTATCGCTTTTTAGGATTTTTTGACGATGATCAGCAAGGCTCACTTATCAAAGGTGATTTAACCTCCTTAAGGAAATACTGCGTAAGACATAATGTGCGTGAAATCTACTTTGCCCTGCCGGAGAAATCAGTTGCGCTCAGTGAAATTGCTAAGTTCGCCGACGAGCACTTTATCCACTTCGGCTTGGTCCAGGAAGTAGGAGGGATGCAGTTTCAAAGATTACCTTCTCAAACCTACGACAACATACCAGTAATCACCTACAAACTGAAGAAAGAAGCCCGCCCTGAGTTGTACCGGAAAGTTTTCTACCGATTGCTAAAGGAGTAGCCTTACATCGACTCGTTTTCCACGGAGGCCAACTCAACCAACTTTTCGTACTCCGAATCGCTGATGTCCTGATAGAAGTAGTGAATGGGGTTCACCTTCTTATGATTTTTGTGCACTTCGTAGTGCAGGTGTGGTCCCGATGAGGTGCCGGTATTGCCACTGTAAGCAATCAGTTCACCCCGTTTCACCCGCTGCCCCACCTTCACGTTAAACTCCGAGAGGTGCGCGTACTTTGTTTTCAGACCGAATCCGTGGTCTATTTCTATCTGCTTGCCGTAACCGTAAAAACTCGTAGATACTTTTGAGACCTTACCCGCTCCGGTGGCGTAGATCGGCGTGCCAACTCCGGCACCGAAATCGATGCCCGTGTGCATCTTCCTTACTTTGTAGATGGGATGGTAGCGCAAACCGAAGCCCGACGAAAGATACGACTGCTGCAGGGGGATTGGGGTGATGGCGGGCATAGAGGCCAGGAGCAGATGCTGATTGCGCGCCAGGCTAAACAGTTCATCGTGCGATTTGGTCTGAATGTACATCTGACGCTTCAGTTGGTCGAAAGTGGACAAGGTGCGCAGCAGGTAATCTTTATACTCTAAATCTTTGTTTGCCAACGCTTGGTAGCGTTCTGAACCACCGATACCTGCGTTTCGGATGGATTGTGGAATAGGATCTTGTTCGTAGATGATCCGATAAACGTGATCGTCACGGTCTTGCAAACCGGTAAGTACCTCCTGAACGCTGCTTAGTTCTTTGTTTAGAATTTCGTAACGGAACAACAACTTCTCATTATCCCGACGGAAATTGGTCTCTCGGGGGGAGTCAAAATAAGTGGTGTAAACCAACGCTACCCCCAGCGCGGCAATCAGTACCACCGAAAGCGAAAGGATAGCATCCAGGGCCACCGCCCACTTGGTTACGCGCACGCGTTCGTACCGGCAGGTGTCCGGATCGTAGTGGTATTTAATCTTGGCCATGAACGATTTGCATTGTGGTTGTATTACTGCTCGGGTATTTAGTTTCTAAAAGTAAGGTATGTTGCTTTGACATCGAGTTCGTTATCGGTTCAAAAGGCACGCCCGTAGGTCTTGATCGGATACTTCGTTTAATTACCGCCAACTTCCTATATTAGCGCAACACTCAACCCCCAAGGCGTGAGCAGTTCCTCCGAAAACGCCCCCCCCCGACGGGTGGCAATCATTGGCTCCACCGGTTCCATTGGCACCC
>CBDCHN010000009.1:0-11582 GCA_965217305.1 Cyclobacteriaceae bacterium | reverse complement strand
TGCTTCCACAATCCCGGCTACCCGATACACATAATCTACGATGGTCACCACCGGAGCACTCGCATCACCTGCGGTGACTAGCTCATTTCTACGATCGGGAGCCCGAGGTACTTGTGGATTGATGAGCCGGGCGGGATAAACCGTTGAACTTCCTTCTTTCAGCATGCGCTCGTAACACAAGTAAGAAGAGGAATGCTGGTGAAGCAGAATGTTGGTGAGCGTTTGCAGCTCGACCTCAGTATCGAAATCATCCAGGCTGTTGTAGTCGTCGCCCAGGGTGACAAACAGACTGTCGAAAGCATCGTTGTTCGGGGCGAAGTACGTACTAATATCGATGTCACCATTGCCATTGCCATCCGGCGGGTACTCGAACGATAGCTTGACTTTTTCTATGGCGGCCACCAGGGTAGAAAGCTCCGGCCGGGTTCTGAAAAAGGCGGGCATATTGCGGGTATCCCCGTTGATCTTCGGTAAAGGGAATTTGGTGTAAAAGGCCTGCGGGCGCAGCACTTGGTTGATGGTATGGATCACATGGCTGTCGGCCACTTTATCCGCACCAACGACCACCCCGCCTGCTTGACTGTCCCGAACCTCAACGTTCGCGGTCTGGGCACCCACCGTGAGCGATTCGTCTAACAGCGTAGCCAGTTGTTCCCCGTCGGTGGTGAAACTCGCGGCCAACCGCGCGGCGGTCGGCGAAACGTGGTAGCGCAGCGTCTGCTGCCAAAGCTGCTTTTCTTCCGTGGTCTTGAAATCAGCCAGGCTGTTGTAGTCTTCTCCTAACGCTGCGAATAATGAGGTGAACGCAGCGTTGTTGGGCGCAAAGATGGTAGCCGCGCTAATCTGAGATCGTCCGTTCTCGCCGCCTTCCGTAAAAAACAATTCTTTGTCTACCTCAAACCGCTCAATCGCTTCCAGAAACGTAGAAAGCTCCGGGTCAGCCGCCAAAGCCTCCCGTACGCCATTGCTCCGGGGGCGGTCCACCACCTGTTGCGGCACCAGCACCTTGTCGATGAAATGAATCACTCCGTTCTTAGCCAGCACGTCGGCCCGCACCACCTGGCCGTCGGCTTCGGTGGCATCGGCGATAAAGACCCCGTTGTCCAAGCGAATGGTGATAGTCTCCCCCAAAACGGTTGTCAGGGTTTGGCCATCCGTCAGGTCAGTGGATTTCAGGGCATTTCCAGCCACCAGATGGTAACGCACGATGGCCCGCCACAGATCGGCTTCTGATTCAGTGAACACCGGTGCTCCGGTGGCGGGGTCGGTTTCAATCGGCCACGGAGCCTCCGCCTCGTCGATGGGAGCGAACAGCGTGTAATTGGTGGTGCCATTCAGCACCGCCGAGAGTTTGTCCGTGGCGTCCTTGTCCAGCGTCTCGATAATTTTGTTGAACACCTTGAGGCTGTCGCTGGCTTTGATTTTGTCGAGCAGGGTGGTTTGGACCGGATTGTCAGGGTCGGGCACCATGGGGCCTTCCCCGGACTCCTTGCAAGAGGCGAATAGCACCACCAGGGCTATCACGGGTAAGCTCAGTAACGAATAGAAGCGTTTTTTCAGCATGGGTTTCAGATGAGTGTCAAATTAAGTACCAATAGTTTTCTTCTTAATGGGTCGGCATTGAAAAAAGTAAACGACAATCAAAACTATTTTTTTCGGCATCAGAGCAACCTAAGCAAACGCTCTTGGTGGTGGCAGATGCGGGTTGTTGGCTTATCAATATACAAATCAGAGTAGTACAGATTGTTAACAATGAGTATCTGCCGTACTTTAATGAGCAAATGGCGGCATTGAGCGATTGCGTGGGGCAAATAGTACTTTGCGGGGGTTGCCTTGCGGTTGAACAATACGGGCCCTCATCACTCATTAGAAGTGACATTTCGCCCCTTTGAATGGCCCTGCGGCTCAGTGATCGGTAATTTTTCTCAAATTTTATCTACCTTCCCCCGATGATCAACCGTCTCTGGCAACTCCTTTTTTTATTTCTCTTCCGAAGCGTCGGAGTGCGCCAAACCGCCTACGTTGCCGGGCTAGCGGGGGCAATTGTTCTGGTGGGCACCGCGTCGCTGTGGGCCCAAGCCCCGCCCGAAGTGACAATAAATGACAGTTTGCAGACAATAATCGCCACCGAGCGATGGCTCATCAACGCCCATCAAGTTGCCTACCAAATAGACAATTCTTGTGACCGTTCGGTGCAAGAAGCAATGGCGTTGCCCTTCGGTCCACCACCTCCGTTCGACTCGCCCACTACCGCGGCGTCGTGCGGCTGGTTTCGGTTCACGCTTCGAAACGCAACTACCCAACCCTGGGAGGGCATGCTCACGGCGAAGTATACCGCCACCGAGCTTCACTGGGTGCTCAATGAGAAACTCACTTCGGCGCGGGCCGTGGCCATGACTTTGCCGCTTACCCAGCAAGACCTCACCCGCGTTTGGACCACCACCCACGCGCGTGGGTTTCGCCTGAGCCTACCGCCCGCCGCCCGCGCCACCGTCTACGTGAAGGTGCGGGCTCCGTCTGCCTCACCGTACGGCTACGAGCGCAACGGCGACTTTTACTTATCGTCGGCGCAGTACGTGGAGCAGGCAGGCACGCGGCATTTGCTGGTAACAGGAGCGATTCAGGGGGTGTTTTGGTTCGTCTTTTTCTTCTACGCAGTTCAGTATTTTATCAACCCTTTGGTCACGTACCGCTGGTACTGCCTCTGGCTAGCGGGAGTTGGGGTCTACCTGGTGGACAAAGAATTTTTACTCTTTCAGGGAGAGGGACAGTACCCCGCTTACAGTGCCTACGTGTTTTTGCTAGCCGCTGGTAGTGCTTGCGTGAGCTTCTTCCAGTTCACCCGCCATATTCTGCGGCAGTTGTTGGCCACCAAGCCGGTGGTGGATCGCTTGCTGCGGGCTTTCGTCGTTTTCAACCTGGTTTTTTTTAGCAGTTGGCTCACCGTATACACTGTCTACCGCTTCGTGGCTGCACCGGAATATTTATCCGCAGTGCTCGGTTTGTTTCCCGCCGTGTTTCGCTGGGCCACCGTGCTTGAGTTTGCTACGCTCATCGTTGTCAGCTTCCAACTAGCCGTGCGCCACCCCGCCCGGATGATTCGCTATTACGTGGGGGCCAACTTTTTTGTGCTGATGCTCCTCATGGCATACTTCGCCTACGGACCATTGTACGCACTCATGGGCGACGAACCCGTGGGCGTCTACCGACTATTGGGGGGCGGCAATTATCTGGTAGAGTTGGGTTTTCTGGGGCAAATCGTTTTGTTCGCCATCTCCCTTACTTACTTTACCCGGGAGCAAGAAAAGCAGACGGAGCAAGAGTTTGCCCGGCAGGTGGCGCAGACCGAGATGAGGGCGCTGCGCTTGCAGATGAACCCTCACTTCTTGTTCAACAGCCTTAATTCGATCAACCGTTTTGTGCTGGACAACCAGCCCGAAAAAGCGTCGGACTACCTCACCAAATTTTCGCGGCTAATTCGCCGAATTTTACAAAACTCCAAGTTGCCCACCGTGCCGCTGGCCGACGAACTGGAAGCATTGCGCCTGTATATTGATATGGAGCGCCTGCGGTTTGAAAATAAATTCGCCTATACCATGGTGGTGCACGAGTCGGTGGAGCCCGCGTATATTGAAGTGCCCCCGCTGGTGATTCAGCCCTACGTTGAAAACGCGATCTGGCACGGCCTGCTGCACAAAGATGAGGGCCACGGACAGCTTTCCATCACCGTTAACCGGGACGATCGGGCGTTGTACGTTGCCGTGGAGGATAATGGCGTAGGTCGAGCTGCCGCTGCCGCCCTGCGAAGTCGCTCGGCCATCAAAAAAAAGTCATTGGGCACCCAAATCACCGCCGACCTTTTACTTCAACTTGAAAAGATGTATAATGTCAAGGCCAGCGCCCGGACCACGGACCTGCTTGACCCGCAAGGGCAGGCCGCCGGAACCCGGGTGATGCTCGAGCTTCCGCTTTTGCTGTAACCCATCTCACTTAAACCATTGACTGATGAATGCCCTCACTGCCCTGCTGGTTGACGATGAACTGCACTGCCTGGAAACCCTGCGGTGGCAACTCACGCGCTACTGCCCGAACGTGCAGGTACTGGGCAGTTGCCTTTCGGCGGGCGAAGCACTGACGGCACTGAGGCAACACACTCCCCAGGTGGTATTCCTGGACATTGAGATGCCTCGGATGAACGCCTTTGACCTGCTGGATGCTCTGGACCCGGTGCCGTTTCACGTCATTTTCACCACCGCCTACGACGAGTACGCCGTGAAAGCCTTCAAGGTGAATGCCATCGACTACCTGCTCAAACCGATTGACAAAGACGAGCTGCTCGCGGCAGTACAAAAGGCAAATGCATCATTGGGTAAGCCCGTGGATTACCGAATGTTGACCAATTGGCTCTCTTCAAGAGATTCACTTGGTGGGAAAGTGCCTTTCTCCACCGCCGAAGGCCTAGAAATGGTCGATGCGTCTACCATTATCCGTTGTCAGTCCGACAGCAACTACTGCGATATTATTCGTCAGAAGGCTCCTTGCCTCACGGTCTCACGGACGCTCAAGGAAGTAGAGGATACGCTGCGCCCCTACACCTTCTTTCGGATACACCATTCTCACCTCGTCAATCTGAAGCACGTGCAAAAATACTTGCGAGGCGACGGGGGGCAGTTGGTGATGAGCGACGGTTCGCGCGTGCCGGTGGCCCGCAGTCGGAAGGATCAGCTGCTGCGCGTGCTCACCAAGTTTTCGGAAAGCTAAGGGAAATTGATTCCAGTGCCCCACCAGCACCCATAAGATCGTCAGACAAGTTTGTACTACGCCTTTTGCAAACGGGCGCTGGGGACAAGGCGATCTATCCAGGCTTTTTTGGTGAATAGCTTACTGGGAACCGGGGGCTGCTCAAGCGTAGCCTCCCGACCAGATTGGGGCAGATCTTCGGGCCAGGGCTTGTCAAAATTGAAGTCCATTTGCAAAACTTCGTAGGCAAGTAGGCCGATTTTTCCTAAGAAAACGTCAGTTATTCTGGAAGTTGCTGAATGAGAGGGCGTTGAGTTGCGTAGAAGCGTAAAAAAGTCAAGATTTGCAGTGGAATTAAATCTTCATTGTACAAAACAAAGAATCATGCAAATCTTGACGACAACAAAACTAACGGAAATTTTTGTGGAAACCGATGACTTCCTACTGGATTTAGCTCAGCAAACGGCTCTTCAAGGCCTGCCTGTCCCCGCCTTCCACTCACGCTTTGCGCGAAGCGAAGTCATAACGACCCTAATTGCTTATCATCATTCGGGACGCAAATGCTTCAAATACTTCTATTGTCAAGATGTGCTGAAGACTTTTCAAAGCTGGCTTCCTGATGCCCCTTGCTATGAACGCTTCGTAGCCCTGATCCCGCACGTAGTGCTGGAACTCTATCTGTTGCTCAAAAGCCGTTGCCAGCCCGCTTTAGCAGAAAACTACATTGACAGCAAACCTTTGAAAGCTTGTCACATCAAACGAGAAGCACAACACAAAGTGATGGCTGATTGGGCCAGCAAAGGCAAGGGCACGTTAGGTTGGTTTTACGGCTTCAAAATGCACGTAGTCATCAACCGGGAAGCACAGCTAGTCAACTTTCTGCTCACGGCAGGCAACGTAGCTGACAACAATCACCAGGTGTTGAACTACCTGCTCAAAGAAGTAGAAGGAAAAGTATACGGCGACAAAGGTTATTTGAGCACCCTGAAAGAAGAGTTACTTAGCAAAGGGGTAGACCTAAGGGCCAAGATGCGCCGCAACGGAAAGAAAGATGCTATTGTCCATCAAAAGGACGCTTATTATCATCGTCATCGCGGACTCATTGAGTCAGTCTTTGGCCAGTGCGTAGGTCTCATTGATTTAGAGCATACTCGCCATCGGGCCCCTATTAACTATCTATGCAACGTCTTTGCTGCCCTGCTGGCTTACACCTTTGCCGATCAGCATCCGCGAATCATTGCTTTTGAAGATCGTGGCCGACTGCTACATGCCGCTTGATTTTGTATTATTTTTAGAAACCTAGAATAACTGACGTTAAGAAAGCCAAGATGCCGATACTCGCTAAAGTGAAAATAGTTTCCATAAGGGTAAGTGGTTAGGTTTGGTTATTAATGGGGGGGCATTGGAAAAGGTAAACCGCCGTCGAGCATTTTATTTTTCAAAGGTTATCTCAACCGCTCAAATACGTTTGCTTCAAGAACCTCGCGTGCGGAAGGTCCAGACCTCGCCCACGGTGCGGCGGCCCTGGTCGTACACGATGACCTGCCAGAGGTAGTTGCGCTCAGGAGCCAAGCCGCTCACTTCCAGGCTGGTCTCGGTCAGGTTGCTGCCCAGCACCCGGGCTTCGGGCTGCTCGGCGGTGTAGAGCAGCACCTCGTAGCGCAGTTGCGCCTCGGCCCGTGGACGATCAATAGTCCAGCGAAGGGTCAGGTCTATGGGTTGTTCGCGGGCAGCCACACTAGGTTGGGGTTGCACCGGCACGTTAACGGTGGCATCGGCAGGGGTGAGCAGCATGGCCACCGGGGTGGTTTTGTTCTCTTGCACGGCCACCGCTACGCTGTCGCTGGTGTACCCGAACTTTTCCACGATCAGCGTGTAGTTGCCTACGGCCAGCGAATCAATGGTAAACTGCCCGGTGGGGCCGGTGATGAGCGCTACGCTGGGCGGGTTGGTGGTGATGCTGGCGTTGGCCACGGGCTGGTTGTTGATAGCATCGAACAAGGTGCCGGACAAACTGCCCAGCGAGGAAGCGCGGGGCTCCAGGGTGAAGACCACCTGAGTGGTTTGGTTGGCGGCCACGGTAACGGTGAGGGTTTCGCTGCGGAAGGTAGCCAGTTTGGCCGTGACGGTGTACTGCCCGGCGGTGATGCCCTCGATGACGAACTGGCCCAAACTGTCGGTGAGCACCACCGAGGAGGCGGGCGAGGTTTCTACGCGGGCGTTGGCGATGGCTTCACCCAAGGTATTGGTGACGCTGCCCTGCAGGGAGCCCACGGCCACCGGGTTGATGGTGGTTTCCTGGCAGGCAGACAGCAATAGAATGGCAAAGGCAAAAACGAAGGGTCTCATAGGTTTAGGATGTTTAACAGTCGGCAATCCGACTGATAGGGTCTGCTTAGGCGGTTTACCCTTGGTACTCTACCTTGTCGTCGAGGTAAACCGAATCGGCCTGAAAAACTTTCAGCTCGATCACGTAGGTATCTTCCGCCGAGACGTTGATGGAGGTGTTGGACAGCGAGACTTCCTGCCCGGCGGGGGCGGTGAAGCTACCCGCCTGGGTGCTGGTGGAGCTACCTGAAGTGCCCTGCTTGGTGGTGAGCAGTTCGTAGCGAAAGGTGGCGTCTTGCTCACTGTCGTTGGCAAACTTGCCCCGAACGGTGAGCATGTCGTCGGTTTGGCTGGCATCAATCCAGGCGCGGTGCTCGGGGGTGGTTTGGGAGATAAAGAAAGTGGCGATGAATAGGATGAATAGGGTTTTCATGATTGTTAGGTTAGGATATGTGAATAGCGGTGCAGTTCTTATTATCACTTCATCATTCGACATTCTTTACTCGACATTCGATATTGCTTGAATATTGAACCGGGCGCCGGGCGCAAGGAATGATGAATGTCGAAGTGGGGTAGATGCTAAGGTTCCGGCGCAGGAATGCCCACAAAGCCCTGCTCAATGGTAATCTGCATGCCCTGCCCCTGCTGGCGCACCTCGTAGGCCGGGGCCAGTGGGTCGTGCTCAGTTTGAATGAGCTGGTGGCCCTGCCCTTCCTGGGTGACGCGGTAGCGCAGCTCGTTGCCCAGCAGGTCTTGCCGGATGAGGTTATCTTCGCCGCGCTGGGTGATGTCCAGGCGGTTGTTATTGCCCACCACGGTGCCGGAGTATTGGTTGTTGGTGCCGTCTTGGGTGATGCGCAGCTGGCCGTTCTGGCCCTGCTGGGTGGCTTGCAGGATATTGGCTTCGCCGCTTTGCTGCACCCGCACGTAGCTGTCCTGGGTTTGCACCGTCGATTGGTTATTTAAGCCATCCTGCCGGACCTCGGTGGTGCTCACGGGGCCGGTGGCGAAGGCGGCTGAGGGGTTGCGCAGAATTTCTTCTTCCACATCGGCGGGGGCTTGGGCCCAAGCAAAAGCCGGAAAAAGAATCAATATAGCAGTGAATAGTTTCATAGCATAAGAATTAGGTGGAGAAGAAACAAGTGGCAGTTGGCTCAACCGTCTTTAGTAAAGTTAGCTATCTTAAGCTATCCTACCAAAAGGTCCATTTAGGATGATCCAACGGTAAATTGAGCCCTTCGCCGAACCGGATATGCTCGGCGAAGGGCTGTAAAATTACTGTGGAATAGCCACACCCTGCGCCACGCGGGCGAAGCTACCGTTGCCGCTCTGCTGAATACTGATCATATCATCGGTACCCGCCTGGATAGCCGCCGCGTAGTGATCATCACCGTGCTGGCTGATCGTGGCCTCACTCCGCAGGGCGGCCAAATTATCATACGTAGCAACGATCAATGTAGGATCGTCCGGGCTGGTCCGAACAAACACCTGTCTCCTTGCCTGGAAGATGCTCGCATCATTGCCATCCCCGGATTGGGTCAGCGTGGCGGTGTTGTCTTCGGCTGTGCCATTATTGAAGCCCTGCGAGATGCTTGCATCATTGTCATCCCCGTTTTGGGTCAGCGTAGCAGTATTATCCTCGGCAGTGCCACCCAGATGGCCTTGGAAGATGCCCGCCTTATTGTCATCCCCGGTTTGGGTCAGCGTAGCGGTGTTGTGTTCGGTGGTGATATCCTCTTCAGCGATGATGGTAAGAAAAGTACCCTGAAAGATGGTTGCCTCATTGTCATCCCCGTTTTGGGTCAGCGTGGCGGTATTCTCTTCAGCCGTGACACTATAAAAGCCCTGAAAGATGAATGCCTCGTTACCGTCACCTTTCTGATATACCCTTGCTGAGTTGTCTAGGGCAAATCCACCGTTGGCCCCCTGCTGGACATCAGCCTCGTTGGCCCCCTCTAGTTGTTTGATAAATACTTCGTTGTTTACACTCTGGGCGTAGCTGCTGGTGGTGAAGCCAGGGAAACTGAGGGCGCAAAACGCCGCGATTACATAGGTTACTTTTGTCATGATTGATAAAATTTAATTGGTTAAAATATGAAAAGAAAATTGGTTACGGAATTAGTCTACAGTCCACAGTCGATAGTCGACAGTCGATAGTTAATAGTCGATAGTCCACAGACGACAGCTATTAGTCCACGGGTGATCGTCTGGTTTTGGGTTGACTAGTTGGCCACCATGGAACGGCCGCCGTGAAGGGCGGGATAGGGATGAACAACGGGAAGGAGGTCGGGTTAGCATAGCGTGTTGGGTTAGGTAATTGAGCAAAAGAAGGTTTTAAGTTAGCTGATGGTTAACAGTCAGCAGTCGATAGTCCGTAGATAGCTGTCGACTATCGACTGTGGACTATTCGTCATGGTAAGGCTACGCCCTGAGCAACCACCGACACGTTGCCGCTGCCGTTTTGGGTGATGGTGGCCCTGTCGCCGAGGCCCGCCTGGGTGAGCAAAGCGTCGTTGCCGATGCCGTTCTGCTGAATCTTGCCGAAGTTGTCGGAGCCATATTGCCAGAGCAGCGCTTTGTTGTCGTCGCCATGCTGGTTAACTTCGGCCTCGTTGTTGGCAATTTCATCAGGAAATGGGCCAAAGTCTTCATCCCCGGCGACCACTACCTGTAACCGAACGGTTGCCTCGTTGCCGTTGCCCGTTTGCTTAATCGTTGCCTGGTTATCGCGGGTGGGCGAGATAGCGTCGGCACTGGCCAGCGCAACATGCGCCATGTTGAGGTTGCCCGTTTGCTGAATGCTGGCTCGGTCGCCGTCCAGGACACTCTCTTGCTGAACGTAGGCTTCGTTGCTGTTTCCGTCTTGGTGGATGCGGAACTTATTGGACGAAGAATAATACTGCCGCACGGAAGCTACGTTGTCCCAACCGGTCTGGCTGATCTGAAAGTCGTGCTGCGAACCGCCCTGAATGGATGCCGAGGCCTCATTCGAGCTGCCTTTCTGGTTGATTCTCACTAAATTATCAGTGGGCGAGAGATTAGAGGTTACTTCCACATTGGCAACCTGTCCCAGACCGGCCTGCTCTATTTTGAGGGTATTGCTTTCACCAGCCGCCCCTACGTTGGCCGAATGCTGGGCTCCCACTTGCCTGATAAATACCTCGCCGCTCATCCCACTCATGGCAATTGTGGCTTGCGATTGGTCGCTGGGGTTGGCGGCAGTGCCCTGCGTAAGGGTAAGCTTTTCATTGGTGCCGGTTTGCTGCACGGTGTTGGTGTTGTTGGTCCCGTTTTGCGTAATGGTTGCCTGGTTGTTCTGCGCGTAGGCTCCGAGGCTAACGGCGGCCAATACTGCGGTGATAAGGTGCTTTTTCATAATTTTAGATTAAGTTAGAAGTGAAGAATAGATAAATAATTACTGCGGAATGGCGGTACCCTGGGCTACTACGGAATAGTTGTCCTGGCCGCGTTGCTGAATATCGATTAGGTCATTGGTGCCCGCCTGGATAGTTGCGGCATAATGCTCATCTCCTTGCTGGTTGATGAGAGCGTCGCTGTTGTAAGCTTCTCTTTCAGCAAGGTCAGCAGAGACCTCTTCTCCGTCTGTAGTGCGAATCACCAAGTATCCTACGCCTTGATAGATGTGTGCCTCGTTGTCATCTCCGGTTTGGGCGAGCTTAGCGGTATTTTCCTCGGCGGTGCTCTCCTCATCAACACCCTGATAAATCTCTGCTTGATTGGCATCTCCGGTCTGAGCCAGCGTAGCCATATTCTCCTCGGCATAGCCATAGACACCCTGATCAATCTCTCCTTGGTTGTTATCTCCGGTTTGGGTGAGCGTAGCGGTGTTCTCCTTGGCTGCACCCTCAAGACCTTGAAAGATTCGCGCATCGTTACCATCCCCGGTTTGGGCTAGCTTAGCCAAATTTTCCTCAGCGGTGCCTATACTACCCTGAGATATAAAGGTCTCGTTGTCGTTCCCAGTTTGGCTCAGCGTGACGGAGTTCTTCTTAGCTGTGGCATAGCCACCCTGCTCAATGGATGCCTGATTGCCGCCTCCTTTCTGTAAGACTTTAACCGAATTATCTTTGGCCAAGCCCTCTCTGGTACCCTGCTGCACATTCGCCTGGTTGGCTTCGCCCAGTTGTTTGATGAATACTTCGTTGTCTTCGCTTTGAGCCAGACTGCTGGTCGTGATGCCGGTGAAACTGAGGGCGCAGAGTGTGGCGATTACATAGGTTACTTTTTTCATGATTGATAAAATTAAATTGGTTAAGAAGTAAAGAAAGTTATTGGTTCTTAGTCTCTTGGTTAGTAACCGCGCCGCGGCGGCCAAGGACAGGGGACAAATGACAAGCAACTACTCTATCTGTCTACCGAAGTAGATATTGACCCCGACGCTGGCTGAGTAGAAGTAGTCGTTGTATTGGCCCTGCTGCACCTGGTCTAGCTCATCGTTCAGTGTGTAGTGGTACTGCACGCTGGCTTGCAGGCCCAGTTGGTTGTTGATCAGG
>CBDCHN010000008.1:0-810336 GCA_965217305.1 Cyclobacteriaceae bacterium | reverse complement strand
GGCTTTGTAAATTATGTCAATCAATACACAACGTAAAGCAATAATTCCCTATATTGCATTATAATAATATTAAATTAAACTAATTACCTATGCAAGTTGGTATTCATACATTTGCTGAGAACAATATTGCGCCTTTTGAAAGGAGGTACGAGCAGATTCTTTCATTTAATGAAATTCAGAGCACTTTTTTACACATCAACCAAGCTGATTTTTGGGATAAGCTGAATGAAGTAGACGTTTTTATCAGCCGCTGGATTGACACTAGCGATCACGAGCAGATAGGTCACACCGTTCTGCCAATTATCGATACGATGGACGCCATTACCTGCTTACCTAGCTACTCCAACTTCTGGCCCTACGACGATAAGATTCGCCAGTACTATTTGTTAAAGCAGCACGGTTTTCCGGTTATCGAAACCTACGTGTTCTGGGACAAAAAAAGTGCTTTAAACTGGATAGAAACCGCGTCTCTGCCCACCGTGTTCAAGCTTAAAGGAGGAGCTGGTTCCAGTAACGTAGTGCTGATAAAAACCCGATCACAAGGCAGAAGACTAATACGTATCATGTTTGGAAGCGGGGTTAAATCCGGCAAACTACCTACCAGCGGACACGTGAAGTTTAAGCAGTTTGATTGGTGGAAAACCATCCGACGCATGGGCGGCAACTTTCTGAAAACTTTAAAGGGTATTGAGGTTGACCAGCGATGGCAGCTTCATAAGAATTACGCACTTTTTCAGCGCTTCTTGCCGGGCAACACCTTTGACGTGCGGGTAGCTGTTATTGGGGGCCGCGCGTTTGCCTTCCGCAGAATGAATCGAGAAAATGACTTTAGAGCGTCAGGGAGCGGCAATGCCGATTTCGATACTGCATCAATTGACTTACAATGCGTTCGCATTGCCCTTGATGTTACCAAAAAGCTAAAGTATCATACGATGAGCTACGATTTTTTGTACGGAAAAGACAATAAACCCTTAATTAGTGAGATGTCGTATACCTTCGTAGATAATTATATCTTTCGCTGTCCGGGATACTGGGACGATCAACTAGAGTTCCACGAGGGGCGCTATTGGCCTCAGTACCTTCAGCTAATGGATCTACTGGACAAGCCGGACCTTCTCCAGCCGGATATGGCTATCGAGGAGACAAGTATCAGGCAACGGTTTCAGCGATTTGCCTAATGTCATTCTTTGAGCAGCCGGAAAGTCTGCGTCCCCAATTGCTGGCTGTATACTTTGAGTACGTAGATCCCCGACTTGAAGTACTTTTCGAGAAGCTCTATGCTAGCCCGTTCGGCCTGAGGTCTAACCTCCCCCGCATGTACTAGCTGTCCCTGCTGATTGTATAGCTTGAACGGAAGGCGTGTCTCCCCCGAAGTGGTTGCCAAATTGATGACATCTTGGGTAGGATTAGGATACACATAAATCTTATGCTTTGCATCTGTAGAAAGACTAGAAAACTCATTTCCGAGCTTGCTAGCTTCATACGTTGGACGAGTATTCTTGTCACTTGCCTTCTGCGTAGTGGCAATTAGCCCAGATGGTTGATTTGGAGCTTCGGTGAAGAGCACTTCGCTGGGGATAGTCTGCTTGGCAATGCCCGTGGCTTGGTAGCTCACCTGCAAGCCGTCGGCGTACTTACGGTCAAAGAACGCTACCCGGATAGGGTGATAGCCTTCCGTTAAATACGTCACCCCTAAGCGTTCTTGCAAAGCGTGCAGCCCGTCGTTGTCCACCAGCAACTGCTCGCCGATCCAGAGTTTGCTGCCGTCGTCCGAAGAAGTATAGAACGTGTACTTGCCTGCCTGCTTGATGTGAATGTAACCTTCAAAGAGAAAACCGTAATTGTCCTGCTGGGTGCGCGGTTCCAAACTAAAGTCGGCCACCGTGCCGCTCTTCACGGCTTCCATCACCGAAAAGTCGGGCACCTGCTGCCAGCTGCCGTGGTAGTAGCGGTAATGCAACCCTGACTCGCTGGCAATCGGTTCGGGCTGCGGGGCTTCGGTGAAGAGCACTTCGCTGGGAATGGTCTGCTTGGCAATGCCCGTGGCTTGGTAGCTCACCTGCAAGCCGTCGGCGTACTTACGGTCAAAGAACGCTACCCGGATAGGATGGTAGCCTTCTGGCAGGTAGACCACCCCTAAGCGTTCTTGCAAAGCGTGCAGCCCGTCGTTGTCCACCAGCAACTGCTCGCCGATCCAGAGTTTGCTGCCGTCGTCCGAAGAAGTATAGAACGTGTACTTGCCTGCCTGCTCGATGTGAATGTAGCCTTCAAAGAGAAAACCGTAATTGTCCTGCTGGGTGCGCGGCTCTAAGCTAAAGTCAGCCACCGTGCCGCTCTTCACGGCTTCCATCACCGAAAAGTCGGGTACCTGCTGCCAGCTGCCGTGGTAGTAGCGGTAATGCAACCCTGACCCGTTGGCAATCGGTTCGGGCTGCGGGGCTTCGGTGAAGAGCACTTCGCTGGGAATGGTCTGCTTGGCAATGCCCGTGGCTTGGTAGCTCACCTGCAAGCCGTCGGCGTACTTACGGTCAAAGAACGCTACCCGGATAGGGTGATAGCCTTCCGTTAAATACGTCACCCCTAAGCGTTCTTGCAAAGCGTGCAGCCCGTCGTTGTCCACCAGCAACTGCTCGCCGATCCAGAGTTTGCTGCCGTCGTCAGAAGAAGTGTAAAACGTGTACTTGCCCGCCTGCTTGATGTGAATGTAACCTTCAAAGAGAAAACCGTAATTGTCCTGCTGGGTGCGCGGCTCTAAGCTAAAGTCAGCCACCGTGCCGCTCTTCACGGCTTCCATCACCGAAAAGTCGGGTACCTGCTGCCAGCTGCCGTGGTAGTAGCGGTAATGCAACCCTGACCCGTTGGCAATCGGTTCGGGCTGCGGGGCCGGAGCAGGACTAGGACTTGGTTGCGGTGCCGGAGATGGGCTAGGATTCGGCGGTGGTGTCGGAGCCGGACTAGGACTTGGCTGAGGAGACGGGGGCGGCGGCAGTTCTCCTTCACCGAACTGGTAAGCCCCCATATCCGGTGATTTGATGATTGGATTGCCGTTTATCCCCTTAGTAAAACCTTCAATAGAAACTCCTTTGTTGATAGCGTACGAACCTGCTTTTAATTGATAGTTATGTTTTGATTCATTAACAAAAAATCTGTTCTGGCCGGGCCTACTATCGTTCTTTCCTACGTACGATCCGCTAGCCTTTCCGGTAAGCAGTAAGTTATTTTGGCCAGTCGCGTTGCCCCCCCCCCCATTCAACATGCATTTGATGTCGTTCAGTTTGCCTTCTAGTATGTTGTTCTTGATTCGTACGTTGGATGCATGAGGTCCAAAGGTATATACTTGAATTGCGTCCTCGCCGCAATCGAGTACAGTGTTGTTATACACCTCCCAACCAGTGCTGTTTAATTCACCAGTAATTTTTATGCCTATCCCTTTCACGTTGTAAATGAGATTGCCATATACCTCTCCGCTACGCGAATTGTTAACGTCAATAGCGTTCACATTCTTAGTATTCCCTCTGGTGATATTATATACTTTGTTATAGCGAACAATAATGTTTTCCGAATAGAGCTCCCCAACTCCTGGCGCAGTTTGAGAAGCGCTATTGTATCCTCCGGCCTTGATGCCTTTCCCTCCGATGTTTGTATTTAGCGGATCGTATATTTCATTGTACTCGACGATGACGTTTTTTGAGCCAAACGTTTCGATACCACTTGCCACATAGTTGTAAACCCTGTTTTTACGGATGACAAACCCGTGAAAGTCACCACGATTGATCATGATGTTTTCCCAGGAGAATCCAACTTCATTATTAGGTGTAATAGGATCACGTGATATGCAATTCTCGATCAACCCTCCCTCTTCAATCCCGTGTTTGCCATCGTGAGGCCATATTTGCGTACCCATGTTTGCGTAGTAGTTAAATACTTCGCAATTATACACTTCCGGGCGGGTAGTGTTAGGCAAGCCATCCACCGTTACTCGAATTCCCCAGTAGCCCTGCGACTTTATCCCTTCCACCGTGCAATTGGATACTATTGCGTATTTGGCCCCGTCTCCGATTTGAATTCCGTCGTCTTTGGTTCGGGCAGTTCCTTTTCCATCGGTTTTTACGTGAATGTTGTCTATATGAATATAGTCAGCGCCTCGGATAGCCATAGTGGCCATCTCTACTTGCCTACCTCGGATATTATCTTTTCCTAAAAGCATTGAATGCACAATTGGCTTCGCGCCTCGGTCATAAGCGGCGTAGGTGATGTATCGGCCAGGCTGCCCTGAGTGGGTAATGATGACTCTCGTGTCCCAGCGATCGCCCCGTTTGAGCAGGATAAAATCTCCGGCTTCGGCAATAGCCTGAGCACGGGCAATGGTGCGAAGGGGATCACTCTTGCTGAGGCCAAGGTTGCCATCGTTTCCTTGGCTGTTTGATACGTAATATAACTTACCATTGCCCCGATAATCACTTAGTGCGTTAGCAACTACCACATTCTCAAAACTTGCCAGTTTCTGATTGGCTACACGAGCACTGCTAAGTTCTGACCAGTGGAGCAACTTGAACTGATCGTCAGGTAGTACATAACCAGTGAGTTGAAAAACCAATCGGTTGCTTCTGCTTCCAGAAATCAGTCTGTTAATCCGAGCTACTCCTCCAATCAATCGAAATCCCTCAGCATTGTCAACGGTAACATTTTCTCCAAACTCTACCACCAAGCGATCTCCTGACTGATCAATTTTAGCGGATACCACAGGACTGTTAGCTTGAACGCTTCCGCACAGAAACCAGCTAATAAGGTAAATGATTGATGCTAGGTGGAGAGTACTTCTCAATGGTTTGCAAAGATACATTGTGGTGGTCTTTAGTTTAAAGTTGATTGACTACAGACCAGAGAGATACAAGATAGGCTCCAGGGACAAGCCCTGACAATTGCGCTGCCATACGGGGCGGCGTAATGTTTTTATAGTGAACTCTAAAAAGCGCAACACTATTATTATTTTTGAAGATTGATTTGTCTATGACTGAAGCGTGTGACCCAGACTTGGTTTAGGTCAAAATTGGTTAATTACCACTCTACTAGATAAACAAGATCTACAGCAAATAGCCGGTTAAGGTCAAGGTAGATCAAATATAACAGACAGGTTACGTTTGCTAATTGCCTAGCGCTTGCAACGATTTATGGCAACACAGTGTATGATGAGCCGGTGAACAACTAGTCCATTTTCTTACGTAGTAACATAAGAATGGGTAAACATCTATTGAAACCCAGCGAAGAGGTATTTTTCAAGGATTTGAAGGAATGCTTGTCAATCTGAGAATCCATTTTGATAATCAGCTTTCTTCTTGTTCTGCTTAGCAAAAAAAAGAGCGTGAATAAACTCAGATAGACTTTCTCCTTGCCTTCGGTAGTCAAATTCAGCGCGCGCGGTTTCTTTGCCTCGCTGCCCCACTTCTTGTGCCTGGATAGGATTAGCTAGCGCTTCTACTATCTTTTTAGAAAAATCTTCAGCATTATCGGCCTGTGCCAAGAACGCGCTATGGTCATTGGTGAGGTAAGCAGGAATTTCGCCGACGCTCGTCGTAATCACCGGATTGCCGGTGGCTAAGTATTCGCCTAATTTACTAGGAAAACAAAAAGATGCCTGCTGGTTGTCAGGCTTGGCTAAAACCAGTGCTTTGGCGCCAATTAGATAATCAATCAATTGCTCTCTGGTGACGTACCCGGTTAATAGAATATGCTCCTGAAGCTGATACTTTTCAATTTGTTCTTCCACTTTCTGCCGATCAGCGTTGCTTCCCCCTCCTACCAAGTAAAGCTTCATGTGCGGATATTGTTGATGAACCATGCGGAAGGCGTCAATCAGCGTGTTCACTCCGTCTTTCATAGCCGACAAGTTACCGGCATACGCTAGGTAAGGTTCATTCATTGTAGATACCCGTTGCGAAAACTCTTCAGCATCCATAATAATGGGCACTAATAACAACCGAGTAGCCCGTCCTACGCGCTGTGTATAGTAAGCACGCAAACTGTTTGATATGACAATTATTCCGTCGAAGCAATGATGGGCAAATTGGTTGTATAACTTCTTGTAAATTGAGTGCAGCAAACCTTTTTTCTTTTTGAAAACAAAAGGAAACTCGCTTCTCTCGTTGAGATAGACCGCTGATACTGACCGGGCAACCAATTTGAACAGCAGAATATGATACAGATAAGTGCTAACCAGCAGGATAGCATCCGGAGCTTCTTTTCTCAGGTAGAAAGCTGCCTTTAAAGGCGATAGCATATCGTGTAGTCGTCTTCTTACAAAGCTTTTACTACGTACGGCGGTACCCCCTGCGTAACAAAAATTTATTCCCTGGTACTGACCTGCTGCCGCCTGATTTTTGATATCAGCAGGGTCCTCCAGAGGGATAGGAACAATAATCTCTACCTGATGGCCTTGTTCTTGCAATCCTTTGGCATAGTGGTGAATTCTGTTAGTGCACGCCATCCCGTGGGGATAAGGTTGCTTGAGAATAATCTTGATGTTCATAGGGTCTTTCGATTATTATTTTTTTGTCGAGTTGCCGAAATTAGTTTACCCCCTTCAACAAGCTTCAGGCAGTTATCTTCATTTCTTGTTTCAACTGTTCGACTGCTGCTACCCTTCTTTCAAACTCGTGGCCATCTCTTTCGTACCAAGGCGAAGCAGTGGTTTTTATTGACGCGGGGGTTCCAGCCAGTAGAATATTTGACTCGGAAAAGGATTTGTTAACTATAGAGTTTGCGGCAACCGATACATTGTCGTCCAGCGTTGTGTTTGGCCCCATAACCATTGCCCCCGATGCTAAATAAAGCGCGTTGCCGATCATGTTACCAGCCCCGCCGATGCATGTTGATGTATGCAGGACACAATACTTACCCGCTCTGGTCCCACTATTTACTACAATAGTTCCGTAATGAGGAATAACTAACCCATAATCAAACACATTAGGCCCAATACTGAAGCCCAGTCTCATTCCCAGCCTTTGAAAATTCCATCTGTGATAAAGGTATTTTATGATATTGGCACTTTTCTTTCCGGTATTTGAGAAATAGGCGACATATCTCATGGATCGTAAGTAGCCTAAAATGTAATCCGGATAGAATATATCCAGCAGATACTCTTTCCACCCCTTTTTTGGGGGCTTGCCGACCATTATCCTATCGGCACTGATAAAAAAGTGAAGCTCTTTTTTTGATGAGATCATAAAATCCTGGGTATGTGCTCAAAGTACCGCCCCTACCTACTCTTCCGGTAAATCGCTGGTCAGCTTACCATTCACAAACTGTCGGTATTTTACGTAAAGGTAAACAAAGTAAACAATGGTGCCCACCAGTAGGGTAAAGCAGGCCCCCGCGGTTCCGTATAACTTAGTGAGCACCACAAAACCTACAATATTAATAAAACCGCGAACAAAAGAGGCATTGCGCAAGTCTTTCCCAATACCGTGGGCACTCAAAAAACGATTGATTACCAAGAAAAAACCCTGAATCAGGTAAGCAACAGAAACAATGTATATCAACGGCACCACCGGCAGAAATGCTTCAGAATAGAGCAGCACCACTACGTATTTGATAATCAGCACAAATGCCAGAAATGCTACTATCGATATCCCAATAGTAGAGTAAATTACTTTATCAGGAATCTTTTTCAGGTTAGCAAAATCTTTAAAGAAAGCAGTACCCACCGCCTGCGGCACCATAGACAGAGGAACTGCAATGGTGTTGGCTAAATTGTAAAAACCAACGTTGGTGTTATCCAAATAATAACTAATTAAGAAGGTGCCAAACTGGAAACTGCCATTACTAACCAGCGTACCAATGTAAATGTGATATCCGTGTCCCTTATTCTCCCTTATGATCGTCTTCGTATGCTCTTTGATTTGCTGAAACTTGGGTTTGAGAACCGGGGCAATAACCGCAATGGCAAGCACATTAGCCACTAAAAATATAAGTAGAGCACTGGTGACATCGACGGTGATAAAGTAACTGGCTACCAGCAATACGGCCAGATAAAGGGCTTTGGGGGTGATGTCGAAAGCAGAAAGACTGTATATTTTATTGTCCCCTTCCAAAAACTTAATTGTTGCCACTTTAAAGGGGAAAACGAACAACAGAGGAAGCATCAAACGGATCACGGATCCCAGATCATTGTCATAGATTGCCTCCTGAGCGTAGGAAACAAACAGGGTGGTGATAATAAAAGCGGCAGATATCACTCCGGTGATTACGAACAGCGTACCAATAATTTGTTGCTTATCTTTTCTGTACTTTTCGTAGGCAATGAGGCGTCCACCCGTATGGAATACTCCGACCGAGAAGAAAATCATCAAAAAATCAAAGATAGTCTGGATGAACTTATAATCGCCGAAGCTATCCGGTCCTAGAATGCGGGTATTGATAACGCTGGTTCCAATGCCAAGGCCAATGCCAAGGCCATAAGAAACGAGTAATGACAGAATCTGCTTGCCCTTGACCCCTTTTGATTGCCTGATTATTGATTTGAGTGCAGTTTTGGGGGCCATTACGTAGCGCTTTTTTCCGATTGAGATAACTGTTTATTGATGTGCTCCTTACGCTGGCTTAGCGCCAAAGCGCAGGTGATGCCCACTATTACTCCAAAATTAGAGTAGATAGGCAGGGCTAACGAAAGATTAGCAATTATGAATGACAGGAGGCAATAGAAAGGAATAAGCAAGGTGCGTTCTTCGCGAACTCCTAGTTTGTAAAAGTACGTAGTGGCTAAATACAAAAAGATGACCAACATAACCATCGCAACGATGCCATGAAAAAAAAGTGTATCTAAATATAAATTATGCCATCCGCCGACTTCGCCCGTCGCCCATCGGTAGGAACCGGTAACGTTATACATTGCATCGTAATACTCGGGATGCTTCATGGTGCCGTATCCAAAAAGAAACGATTTCGTGCTTTTCACCGATGATTCTACCGCCTGTTGATACAGTTGTCCCCTGATCTCTGCTGTTCCTTCGTCCATCATTCTTTCTTGCGCTACGGATGAATTCATCACCCCGCTGGTGACTACCCATCCCCCTGCTATCACTGCCAAAATCACGCTC
Organism: Cyclobacteriaceae bacterium; assembly: GCA_965217305.1. Classification (GTDB taxonomy): domain Bacteria; phylum Bacteroidota; class Bacteroidia; order Cytophagales; family Cyclobacteriaceae; genus Tunicatimonas. The sequence continues at coordinate 801,241 of CBDCHN010000008.1, read as the reverse complement.
ACCGCCCCTAACATTACTTTGAGTTGCGCATTTCCCCGATACATGAAGTAAAAATGGTGGGCAAGTACCACGAAGGTGACTACGTAGCCCATCCTCATAAAGCCAAATAGGATACCAATCAGCATGATGCCGATGATGACCGTCTTTCTAATTCCATTATTGACAGTGAATAGAACCCAAATTAACCCGGTGATCACCACATAAGCATGCATGTAATCATCGCGAAACACCCCCGTAGATCGAAGTAGGCCGCCGAAGGCAGGGCGGTTGAACGCAGCGTGCACCCTCAGGAAAGAACTATCCACCAACAGTTGAACCACTGCTACCAAGCTTGAAACTATAGCTACCGCAATGATGGCGTCCCGCACCACGCGTACCATAGCCGGGTCGGCAGTTTTCTTAACCGTTGCGTAGATGACATAGAAGGATAACACTGCTGACACCATTACCACGAACTCAGCGGCTCCCAACAAACTATAATGCACCACGTAGCTAACGAGCAGAATGACCACAAAGGCTTCCAAATAGATTTCGTATCTTGGTCTAACGCTTGTTATGGTTTCTTTGGGCAAACTCTTCCGCCGATATTTATCCAGTATTGTTTTCAAAAATAAGAAGCCTAAGAAAGACAATAACAGTGTACGAAGGGGTTGTAATTCAAAGGGTACACCGGGAATCTTGATAATAAATTCGGAGGTATTGGCCAAGTCACTCACAAAAATCCATAAGCAGACCAGTAGTGAAACCAACGGGTGCTGGGGGCGGTGTTTGCGTATTAGATATACAGTGATACCTAATGACAAAATGAGATATACGTATTTTGCTATCATAGCAGTGTCTCTACTAGCTTCTTCCTGTCAAATAATTGTCCAAAATGATAAATTCTAATCAACAACATTGGTGCGTGTACCAAAATTAAAGAATAGGAGGAAGCTTATCTCTGTATTTTCTTTAGTATGCATCGCGACAGACTTAACAAATTTTTACTATTTTTATAAATTGTTAAATTATTATTACACAGAGATAATGACAAAATCCGATACAGCATCAGTTTTAAAAGGTGACGTATTGTATCACCAAAAAATACTCACGCTCATAGATTCGTTTCACGCGGGCGGAAAAGAACGGAGGTTGTTAGAACTACTCAAGGGACTCACCGCTCGGAAGGTTTGCTGCGAACTCGTTGTGATGTCTAAGGTGGTAACCTACCCCGAACTTTATGACTTGGACCTAAAAATCCATTTCGTGGAGCGGAAGTTTAGGCAAGACCCTACAGTGTTGCCTCAAATCTACAAAATTGTAAAAGAAGCCCAACCGGCTATCATTCAGAGTTGGTCGTCGATGACCTCCGTCTACGTCTTCTCCATCGCCAAGTGGTTGGGCATCCCGTTCGTGAATGCCATCATCGCCGATGCTCCGCACCGGGTGAAACCATTTTCGCAACCCTGGTTGCGCCGGAAACTCACCTTTCCCTTCTCTGACGCCATCATCAGCAATTCGGCAGCGGGAATAACGGCTTACCACGCTCCCCCCAAGAGAAGCCACGTAATGTACAACGGCTTCGACTTCAACCGTATCAAAAATATCACCCCCCCCGAAACCCTGCGACAGCAATTGGGCATTCATACCCCCAAGGTGGTGGGCATGGTGGGCAAGTTCCAGGCTAGGAAGGATTATCATACCTACCTAAGCGCCGCGCTTCGGGTGGTGACTGAGCGGTCGGATGTCACTTTTCTGGCGGTAGGCGACGGTGAGATGCTGGCCGAATGTCAGCAGATGGTGAAAGGAAACGGTCATGACCGAATTATTTTTACCGGGCGCCGCCAGGACGTGGAGTCGGTCGTTAACCTTTTCGATATAGGCGTGCTCACCACCAACCATCGAGTGCACGGCGAAGGCATCTCGAACGCGCTGATGGAGTATATGGTGCTGGGCAAACCCGTGATTGCCACGCAGGGCGGCGGCACTGCCGAACTGGTTTTAGACGGATCGGTCGGCTACGTGATCCCCCCGGCCGATGTTGAGACTTTGGTGGAAAAACTTTATTTGCTGCTGGATGAGCCCGATTTGGCGAACCTTTTGGGAAGGGCTGGTAGCGCGAGGATTCACGAGCATTTCAACCTAGACCGTATGACGGAAGAGTATATTGCCCTTTATCAGCAACTTCTTAATTGATTAGCGACTCACTATGGATCTATGTCCGTCTGTTCTTGCGCGCTTATCTTTGTGCGATCCCATAAAAATGTACCTTTGCGTGAGTTTTGGCTTCCCCCATTCACTATAACTTGGTTGTGAACGCTACGCCCCCTGCTTCCCCCCCCGATCGTATTAACGCCTACGGACAGTACGTACTATTTGTGGCTCCGAGTTTGGGCTGGAAGGGAGGTATATCATCAGTGGTAAACGAATACAAGAACGCCATTCACCCCTTTCATTTTCAGCCCAGCACCACTTCGGAAGATATCCGTATCACCTTTTTGAGCTTTCCCTTTCTATTAGTACAGTTTTGTTTCAAGCTACTGGTGACTCATCGTCAGGTGAAGATTGTTCACATCCACGGCGCCTCGAAGGGTAGTTTTTATCGCAAATACGCATTGTTTTTGGTGGCTAAGTATCTTTTCCGCAAAAAGGTGATCTATCACATGCACGGTGCGATGTATCATTTGTTCTACGCGAACGCTTCCCGCTTCGTTCGGGGAAGGATTCGGCACTTTGTGAACTCGACCGACTGCTTGATTGTGCTGTCGGACTGGTGGAGAGACTACTTTAGTGAGTGTTTCCAACCCCGAATGATCCGGATTATTCCCAATATTGTTCGAGCTACCTCCCCGCCCACCCTAGTCAAACGGGCTGCCGGACCCGTACGATTTTTATTTCTGGGCAGGATCGGAGAGCGAAAAGGCATATATGACCTCTTGAAAGTGTTACAAACCTATCGATCCGCTCTGCAGGGAAAATACGTACTGGAGTTGGGAGGCGACGGGGAAACAGAAAAGCTTCAGCGTTTAATCACGCAGTATGAACTGGGCGAAAGCGTTAAATTTATTGGATTCGTGACCGGACCGCAAAAAAATCAACGGTTGCAAGAAGCAGATGTCTACCTGCTTCCGTCGCACAACGAAGGACTCCCGATCTCAATCTTGGAAGCTATGTCGTTTGGCTTGCCGATTATCTCTACTAACGTTGGGGGCATACCCGAGGTGGTGGTTCCCGACGAAAACGGCTTACTCATTGAACCCGGTGACCATGCCGCCATTTTTGCCGCGATTAAATTCTTTACCGATCATCCCGACAAGATTGCGGCGTACGGTGCGCGTTCACACGCGATGGTTGCCCATCGCTACTTTCCTGATCCGGTGATGCGCTCGCTCGCCGAGTTGTACCAGACCTTAATCAATTAGTTTTCACAATTTCTCTATGAAAAATATAATTTTAAGAAGCAGACGAAACGCTTTTCGGGAAGAGACCAAACTGTTAGTAGAAGAATACGGATTTATTGATATCAACAATGGCGAACGGTCTAAGGGGCTCAAAAGTCCAAAGGAGATGGTGCTGAAATTCTTGGAGGACTGCTGGTTTGTTGCTAAAAATCGAAACCGGCTGAACAACTCGGACACGATTGTTTCCATTAGCTTCACCGCGCTGCCGATCAAATTATTGATCAAGCTAGGCGTGATCAAATGTCGGCAGTTTCTGTGGTTTGGCTTCTTCATCCATTCAGAAAAGGCCTTCCGCATTTTTCGGGTTCTCCTCAGGCTGCTTAGCATCAAGAATGAAAAAATTATTCTCAACTCCGCCTACGAAATACCGCTCTACGTTCAGAAGTTGGGCCTTCCTAGGCACAAACTTACTTATATCCCGCTCGGCGACTGGAAAGAGGTTGACTTGTACAATGAGGCGTATCAACCCGAAGTGGATGAACCCTACTATTTTTCCGGAGGATATACCAACCGGGACTATAGCGGATTAATTGAAGCTTTTCGGGAGTTACCTCATAAGCTAGTGATTGTTGGTTCATATCTTAACAAAGACCTCAACGACCTCGACCAACTTCCTGATAGTATTATTATAAAGAAAGACATTCCAAAAGAAGAATTCGAATCGCTATTGGCTAAGTCAAAAGCCTGCATTCTACCGCTTAAGAATGATACCGGCGCCTCGGGTCACATGGTACTTTTGGGTTATATGAGAAACAAAAAGGCAATTATTGCCTCTGATATGGAGGCCATGCGCGAGTACGTGACGCACGAGGAGTCGGCCTTGTTGTTTGAGGACGCTCGAAAGGAGCTCCCTCAGATCATTCAAGCCATCGAAGAAAAGCGGTACGATCTGAAACAGTTGGGCGAAAATGCCTACCAGCAATACCAAGACAGTTTCACCTATCCCGCATTATCCGCTCGATTAATTGCTATTCTAGAAAACAATCAGTAGCATAGCAACTGCCACGAACAAAACGTTACTGACTGCAAGAAAACTGAAAGAATTCATTTTTTTATTGAATTATATATTGAGTATCTTGTGCGTGATTTCATTCGCTCATAAAGGTTGATTTTTATGCTTAATGCTCTCAAGTTTCTTTTAGAAAACAGGGTGCGCTACAACTACTTTTTCACCAAAGAGCTCCGGGCCATTCGTGCGCAACGAAATTGGGAACCAGCCACCCTGCGTGATTTACAGCAACGAAACTTCGTTTCCCTGGTTCATCGCGCCTACCACAAATCACCTTTCTATCGTCATCTCTACGATCTGCACGGGGTGGACATTAGCAAAATAAAGAAATTATCTGACATCGAGCGGTTGCCAGTGATCACCAAAGAGGCTATTTGTGAGCACATTGGCGCAATTTTTATCGGCAATCGTCTGAACCGCTGCACCGCCAACACCAGCGGTACCACCGGCTCACCCATGACGCTGTACCGTGATTATCAGTCTATCATGAAAGAGGCAGCCTACCTGTGGGCCCATCGCATGAGTTTTGGCTACGAAGTTGGTATGAAAACCGTGACGCTGCGGGGCAATTTAGGCAAAAAGCAGATGGAACTGCTCGATCCCCACAGCAACACCCTCTACTTATCAAGTTACAACCTGAGTCCTGATAACGCCGAGTGGTACTACGAACGTATCCGCGACTTTGCCCCCCACGCCATCTTGGCCTATCCCAGTTCACTGGCCACCCTGGCCAACTACTTCTGCGGAATGGGGAAGTCGCTACGGGTTCCCCTATCGTTTACCTCGTCCGAAACGGTGTATACGCACCAGCGAGAGAAAGTTGAAGACGTGTTTAATACCCGGATCATCGACTGGTACGGCAATGCGGAACGCACCATTGCCCTAGAGCAAAATATGCTGGGACTGTATGATGAGTTGCCGTTGTACTCAATTAACGAATTTCGGGGCGACCACGCCATCACCACCGGACTGATCAACGAAAGTTTTCCGCTGGTTCGCTATCAGGTAGATGACGTTTTTGTGGTGAGTGGTAGCGAAGCGGGCAAACCCAAAGTGATAGAAAGCATTCAGGGACGTAGCAATGACTATCTGGTGCTGCCCGACGGCTCGCGCGTTGGCTTGTTATGCAACACCATGAAGGGCATCAACCATTTGTTGTTTGCTCAGATTGTGCAGCAAGATGCCAGTGGTTTCACGGTGAATGCGGTGGTTGATGAGGATTTCGGGCCGGAAGATGAGCAGCAGATACGAACCAACATCAGTCAACGCGTGGGCAACGACGTTCCTTTTGAGATCGCTTACATTGACGAGAACGAAATTATCAAATCACCCGCTGGCAAGTATAAACTTATTATCAACCAGTTAGCCATCCCCTCCGAGTCAGAACTGATGTGCTCCTAGTGCTCACTTTAGCCAATTACTATTTGGATTCTTTGGTGAGGATGCTCATTTTTGTGGGCTCAACCCCTCTCCGGCAATGACTTCACTTTCCTGGTACTTTCACCGCCTCCGGTCCATGTCGGTACCAGAAGTTATCTTTCGCGCGCAGCAGTTCGTTCAAAAACAGCAGGAGAAACGAACCCAAGTGGGTAGACCTCCTTCGTGTTCTCTTTCTTGCCTACCCACTCCCCTGCTGCCGATCAGCGAAACATCCATCGATCTTGAAGACACCATCATAGACATCTTCGGAATACCATTTGACTACGGTGAGCCCATCGACTGGCATCTGGATATCGCTTCGGGACGAAGGTTTCCCCTGACTTTTGCCAAAGACATTAACATCCGCACCGAAGAATACGGCAGCGCCAAGCACGTCTGGGAGGTGAACCGCCTACAGTTTTTGCCCCTTATTGCCCTGCGCTATCGGCAGACGAAAGACGCTCGTTTCCTAAAGCAATTTCAGGAGTTGGTCACCCAGTGGAACGAAGCCAATCCCTACCTAATCGGCGTGAACTGGTACAGCAACATTGAGGTCAATATTCGGCTGATTGTCTGGTACTTTTGCTGGGAGATTCTGGAGGCGAGCCTACTGGCCGAAAAAGATCCGGAGTTTGAGGCATTTGTGCATCAAATCTGGGTGCCCACCATCTACCAGCACTGCCACTACAGCTATCAGAATCCCTCCAGATTCTCCTCGGCCAACAACCACCTCATCAGCGAGCACGCCGGTTTGTTCGTGGCGGCTTCCTTCTGGAAGTTTACCGAATCGGCCCAGTGGGTAGCCCACGCTCGGCAGGGTTTGGAACACGAGATTGTGGCCCAGCACTCGGCGCAGGGCGTAAACAAGGAAGAAGCCGCCGAATACATTCAGTTTATCACCGATTTTTTCCTGATTCCCTACGTGGTGGCCAAACAAATTCAGCAACCTTTCTCGCAGCGCTACCGCCAAACGCTCGAGAACGTGCTGGACTACATTTTTTCGTTGATGGATCAGCGCGGGAATCTCCCCTTCTACGGCGATGAGGACGACGGAAAGGTAGTATTTTTTGACTGCGATCCACCCGATAACTTTCGCTCGCTGCTGGTCTCAGGGGTTATTCTTTTTGAGAATGCAGCCTGGAAGAACCGCACCACCAACCTGGATAACAAAAATCTGGTACTGTTCGGCGAAGCCGGTCGGCAGGTGTACGAACGCGTATCGGCCGATACTACCCCAACCCCCTCCCGGTTCTATACATCCGAAGGGCATTTCATCCTGCGAACCGCCAACGACGGACAGGAAGTATACGTTCACCTAGACGCCGCCCCGCTGGGTTTTCTGTCCATTGCGGCGCACGGACACGCCGACGCCCTCTCGTGGGTGCTACACGTAGACGGGTACCCGATCATCACCGACGTGGGCACCTACACTTACCATACCGAACCCGCCTGGCGAAGCTACTTCATCGGAACGCTGGCCCACAACACCATCCGCATCGACAGGCAAGACCAGGCTAAAAGCACCGGACCCACCATGTGGAGCAATCACTATCAAGTAAAGGTGCTACGCAGTGAAGCCAGCGACACGCTTGATCTGGTGGAGGCCGAACACAATGGGTACCAACCCCTCGGCGTTACGCATCGACGAACCTTGTCGCTCGACAAGGCGACCCACACCCTGCGCATTGTGGATGATATTATGCTGGATCGCCCGGGAAAACATACGCTGGAACTGCCCTTGCACCTGCACCCTGCGGTCTCGATAGATGCGACGAGCGATGCCTACAAATTGGTTACTTCCGGGGCGCGTCCCGTCACGGTGCGGCCCGATCCTGCCCTGACGGTTTCGGTAGTGCGCGGCGAAACCGACCCGATCTTGGGATGGTACTCACCTTCCTTTCAGCAGAAGGAGCCGACCTCGGTACTGTACGGCACCTGCACCATCGAGCAGACGACGCAGCTAGTTACCGAGATCTCAGTAGGATAGCGGTTGCGATTCGTTCTTAAACATTTTTACGATTTGCATTGATATACGTTAGATTGATCCTTAATTTGGCTGAGTAGTTGGTTGGTGCACCCACTACGCTGCTGAACCCTACTGCACACACAACTACGAGAGATACTATGGCTGAAGTAATACGAATGCCCAAGATGAGCGATACGATGGAGGAAGGAGTGATTGCCTCCTGGCTCAAGAAAGTGGGCGACACGGTGGAGTCGGGCGACATCCTGGCCGAAGTGGAAACCGACAAGGCCACCATGGAGCTGGAGTCGTTTGAAGATGGCACCCTGTTGCATATTGGGGTGGAAGAAAGCGATTCGGTGCCCGTGGATGGCGTGATTGCCATCATTGGCGAAGAGGGAGAAGACATCGCTGACTTGCTCAAGGAAATTGAATCAGGAGGAGGCAACGGAAAAAAGGAAGAGAAACCAAAAGAAGATAAGTCAAACAAGGCGAATAAAGAAAAAGAAAATGACGACGCGGCCGACAATTCAGCGGACGAGCAAGAGGCTGACCAAAACGACGAAGGCGACTCAGAGGAATCGGACGATGCCTCGGACGTGGCGGCCAACGTGATCTTGATGCCTAAGATGAGCGATACGATGGAGGAAGGAGTGATTGCCTCCTGGCTCAAGAAAGTGGGCGACACGGTGGAGTCGGGCGACATCCTGGCCGAGGTGGAGACCGATAAGGCCACCATGGAGCTGGAGTCCTACGAAGACGGTACGCTCCTGTACATAGGCGTGGAAGAAGGCGGGGCGGTGCCCGTAGACGGCGTGATTGCCGTGATTGGTGAAGAAGGTGCTGATTACGAAAAACTCATCAAGGCTCGCTCGGGCAAGAAGAAGAAAGAGGACAATGCCGATAGTAAGGCCAACGCATCGGATGAAGAAGCTCCTGAAGCGTCTTCGGATGAATCGGAAAGCGAAGAAAAAGATGCTCCGGCCTACGCGCCGAGTCGCTCCACCAACGGAAGCAGCAGCGATGCCAGCGCCGACAGCCAAACGGATGGTCGCATCAAAGCTTCGCCGCTGGCCAAGAAGATGGCCGAAGACAAGGGCTACGATCTGTCCAGCATCGAGGGCTCGGGCGAAAACGGCCGCATTGTGAAGCGCGACGTGGAGGATTATAAGCCCAGTGCTAAGCCCGAAGCAGCGCCCAAAGAAGAGAAGAAAGCAGCATCGCCCGACGCCCCCGCTGCGCCGATTGCACTGCCCCAGGTAGTGGGCGAAGAAAGCTACGAGGAGGTGAAAGTTTCCCAAATGCGCAAAGCCATCGCCCGCCGACTGGCCGAAAGCAAGTTCGGGGCTCCGCACTTCTACCTCACCATGGAGATCAACATGGACCGGGCGGTAGCGGCACGGGCCAGCATCAACGAGTACTCACCCGTAAAAATATCCTACAACGATATCATCATCAAGGCAGTGGCGGCCGCGCTGCGTCAGCATCCTAAACTCAACGTGTCGTGGCAAGGCGACACCATGCGCCTCAACCAGCACATCCATATCGGGGTGGCCGTGGCCGTCGACGAAGGTCTGCTCGTCCCCGTTATTCGCTTCGCGGATAACAAATCGCTGGCTCACATTGCCACCGAGGTGAAAGAACTAGCCGGTAAGGCCAAGAACAAAAAGCTGCAACCGCAGGAGCAGGAAGGCGGCACGTTTGCGGTCTCCAACCTGGGCATGTTTGGCATAGAAGAGTTCACGGCCATCATCAACCCGCCCAACTCCTGCATCCTGGCCGTCGGAGGAATCAAAGAAACCCCGATTGTCAAAGACGGAGCCATTGTGCCCGGCCACGTGATGAAGGTCACCTTATCGTGCGATCATCGCACCGTGGATGGGGCGCTGGGAGCGGCCTTCTTGCAAACGCTAAAAGCCTTCATTGAAGAACCACTGCGCATCATGATTTAATAACCAGTGACTTCATAACGATCTTCGTTTTTCATCTTGGAAAGAGCCCGGCAGTTTGCCGGGCTTTTTTTATAACCCTTGGCGAACAAATCGCGTATCTTCATCTTTAAGCTACTTGGCCGTCGCTTTTCTCTGACCTATCCTATACCGTTGTTCTGTATGAAACCGTTAATTAAATCCACCACCGTCTTAGCCATCAAGCACAATAACCAAATCGCCATCGGGGCCGACGGGCAAGCCACCATGGGCAACACCGTGGCCAAGAGTAACGTCAAGAAAATTAGGAAGTTGCAGGACGGAAAAATTGTGACGGGTTTTGCGGGCTCCACTGCCGATGCGTTTACGCTTATTGAGCGCTTCGACGAAAAGCTCAGCGCCTACGGCGGCAACATGAAGCGAGCCGCTATCGAACTGGCCAAAGACTGGCGCACCGACCGCTACCTGCGTCGCCTGGAAGCCATGATGATCATCGCCAACCGGGATGAGTTGCTTATCTTGTCAGGTACGGGCGACGTGCTGGAACCGGACAACGGCATTGCCGCCATTGGGTCGGGCAGCATGTATGCTCAGGCGGCGGCGCTGGCGCTGAAAAAACATTCATCGCAACTCAGTGCCGAAAAAATGGTGACTGAGAGCCTGCACATTGCGGCGGATATCTGTATTTATACCAACCACAACTTAGTTGTGGAGACCTTAGAGGAATGATATTAGTCTCCTTCGCCGGGGGCACTGGTTTACGGTTCGACCACGTTTAAAATTTAAATCTCATCAACAATGGCCTTCACGTTGACGTAGCAGGCGTCCAACACCAAAATATCTTTATCCCAATCCACAAATGTCCAAGGCTGGTTGGCCTCAGCCACGACCACTTTTTCGGTGTCGGTCAGCACCCAAATCACTTTCTTCACTCCGAATTTAAATAGTTCTTTGGTCTTTAAATTTACGTAGCCTAGGCTATCGCGCAAACCCTCGGTAGTTTCTAAGTCAGCTTTAATGTCCACTTCCACCACCACCTCGGGGGCAAAACCTAGGTACTTTCGTTTGTCTTTGACTTTCTTCATCTCGTCGCGACGCACAATGGCAATATCGGCCGCCCGGTACTTTCCTTTGGCCAACTGAATGCCTGGCTCGCTGCTTAGCACTCTGTATTTCTTGTCTAAACCGGAAATCAATGCGTACACCAGATCGGTGACCATTGAAGATTGCAAAATACTACTTCCCATAATTTCTTCTAGGGTTTTAGCGCCATCAAGATAGTCCCGATAGCCCTGGTAATAGATCGGACCATCGTCGGTTACTTCGTAGATTAGACTTTCCGGGATAGTTTGCACAACAGGTTCCATGTCACTTCTTTTTGAGGTAAGATACAATTTTTAGCACTACGAACAATTGGAAACAAAGCGCTTCCCGGAGATCACTACTGCTTATGACGCGGATAACCGCAGCCACATCTGCATTCCCGGTAACGCCTCCACCCAAAGCAGCGAATCGTAGCGGGCCAGCACGGGCACCGATGCGTTCGTTAGGGTTTCTGATAAGAAATTGGCTTTATCCGAAGCCGCTTCATCCAAAGCGGCTTCATCCATCGTCCAGAACAGGTAGTCATCTTCCGAGATGGTCACCTCCTCAATGGCCGTTTCAGCCGGGCCGACCAACGACTGATGCACGTATCCCCGCTGCCCGTCCGGCAGTTCTGCACGAAACCATTTTCCACTTGCCCCCAGCAAGCGCAGCAACGTATGTTGCCCGTAGGTGCCTACCACAGCCGACCGGGTGGTAGGCGCTGCGCGCAGGTTGGCCGCCGCGGCGCTCACCCGAGCGGGGTGCTTCAGCAGTGCGGTATCCGTTTCGACCAATGGCGGTTGCGGGGCGGCATTATCGATGAAGGGAAAGGGATCAAGGGCTCCCCGCCCGAAGCGGTACACTCCGAAGTGCAGGTGCGGGGGCGTGAAGCGCGCGTTGCCGGTGTTGCCCACCCACCCCAGCGTGTCGCCCGCCCGCACCCGCTGGGCCGGACGCACCGCCTGGCTATCGAGGTGGGCGTAGTACTGATTCGTTCCGTGAGTCTTCAGCCACACCACCTTGCCCCCCAACCGGCTACTGGTGCGAGCACTCACCACCCCGTCGGAGGTAGCCACCACGGGCGTGCCCCGCGGAGCAAAAATATCCACGCCCTGGTGGCTGCGGGCTCCTCCGTCGCGCGGTGCGCCAAAGAAACTACCCACCGCCCGACTACTCTGACCCGCCACCGGAAAGCCCAGCGAAGGCTTGGCCGCTACGGTAAGCTCGTAGCTCAGATTCTGTAGCAATTCGGATTGTAGGCGCAGCACGTGTAACTCGTCGCGTTCCACTTCGTAGGACAGTTGCAGCGTAGAATCGGCCGAAGCCACCGCTCGAAAAGTGGTGTCGTTTGTCACTTCGAGCACATCTAAAAACAAAGACGCTGGAGACGGCGTACGCACAGTCACCTCAATACGCTGTCCGGCGCGCACGGGGTAGCGAAATGCGGCCGCCCGCGGTTGTTCAGCCGTAAAATAGCCCACCTCCCGAAAGGGCAGGGCCACAACCAGGGTATCGCGCAGGCTACGCGCGGCGGCCGTCAACCAGGTTTGACCTAGGGTGGTTTGGTCGAGATCGGCGCTGCGCAGCGATTTTTCGTACCGTTCGTGGGGCGACAGGGCCGAGAACAACGAACCCACGGTGTTACGGCGACTGCACCCGGCCAGCAAAACCAGTATTAAAAACAAAGAGAAGGAGAATTTCATACGAGTCAGCAGAGAATTACGCGTTTCTTCAACGTTAAACTTCCTGCTTTCATTCCACAGTCCGTATCTTTAGAGATTGCACGAAAGAGAAGATTGTGAATTCTGACAAAGACGTATTGGAGCAGCTAAGCGCCCGCCTACGCGGTGAAATTCCTAGCTGGACACCTCCCGGCTGGGATGCTCAGCAACGCATGGCCACCGAAGTGCACCGGCGCGCTCGGCTTCGGCCCCGCCCTGATGCGCGGCGGGCGGCGGTGCTGATGCTGCTCTATCCGCGTAACGATCTGATTTATCTTCCGCTGATTGTCCGCCCCATCTACTCAGGAGTACACAGTGGGCAGATCGCGCTGCCGGGTGGCAAAGTGGAACCGCAAGATGCTTCGTTGGTGGCTACCGCGCTGCGCGAAACCGAAGAGGAGATTGGCGTGCGGGTGCCCGAAGCCCAGGTGCTGGGCAAACTTTCGGAGCTCTATATCCCGCCCAGCAACATGCGGGTGACCCCGGTGGTGGCCTTGGCTCCCGAACGGCCAGCGTATACTCCTGACCTTCGAGAGGTGGTGCAGGTACTGGATTTCTCATTGGCAGCGTTTACTGATCCTGGCAACCAAACCACTACCACGGTTCGGGTAACCGACAACGTTTCAATGGAAGCTCCTAGTTTTGTGATTGAAGAACGCATCATCTGGGGAGCCACAGCGATGATGATCAGCGAGTTGTTGACGATTCTGGAAGCACTTGACTGACTACACCGCCTTCTTTTTTTCTCCCCGTCGTTTCAGCGTCAGCAGCAGATACACCCCAATGAGCACCAGTGGGATGCTGAGCCACTGCCCCATGTTGAGCGGAATATCGCCTTCCCAGGCCACCTGGTCTTCTTTGAAAAACTCGTGCACGAAGCGCAGTCCGAACACCCAAATAAGAAATATGCCTAACAACAGTCCTTCGGGAGTTTCCTGCTTCAGGCGTCTCCAGAGCAAGAATAACAACAGAGAAGCCAGGAAAGTGGTGAACGATTCGTACAGTTGGGCGGGGTGCCGGGGGATGCCGTAGGTACTGACGGTGGCTACGTAAGCGCCGCGCCGCTGCGTGAGTTCGGCCCGCACGGGGGTTCCGGGAGGTTCGTAGATGTGCTGCCGCACGCTGGCGTAGCCGATCAGAACGCGCTTGAGGTCGTCTTCTACAAACCGCCGGATTTCCGCCTCCTGGTAGCCTCCCCGATCAAAAGTGATTTGCACCTCTACGGGTCGGTAGTTTTCGCCCGCTCCCGCCTCTGCTGCGGTGTTCGAGAACTCGCCCTTCCGCACTTCTACTTCATCCACCAAAGGGCTGTTTTCCAAAATATCCATCAAATCGCGGGCGAAGACCACGCCGTAGTCGCTACCGGTGGGTTTGCCAATGATCTCGGAGTTCATGAAATTGCCAAAGCGAATCAGCCCCCCGGTAAGCGCCACGACGATCACAATCCGGTCGACCACCCAGAGAAAACTCTGGCCCGGGCGAGGCCGCTTTTTCATCTTCCCCTGAAACAGTTGGATGTCGTAATTACTGTACAGATACAGCGCCGTCAGAATGCCAACGGCGGCGCCGTGACTGGCCAGCCCTCCCTCCCATACTTTGAAGATATCAATGGGGTTTGCCAGGTACTTGGCCGGTTCGTAGAAAAGCACATGCCCCAGCCGGGCGCCGATGATGGTCGCCAGCACCATAAACACCGTCAACGTTTCCACGTCTTCCTCTTTGTGTCCTTCGGAACGAAAGATGTAAAAAAGAACCTGCTGGGAAATTAGAAACCCTGCGGCGAACAGCAATCCGTACCAACGGGGAGCAAAGTTAATAAACTTCCAATCTAGGTGGAACAAGGTGGGGTCGGCCGTCCATACAATGTAGTCGAGCATTGAGCAAAGATTTGTTCGGCGTAAAGATAGAAGAATAGATGGAACCGGGCGGAGTAAACCCTATTTTTGTCGGGGGCCGGGGGGTTAGGTGTTGCTGTTTTTTCTGCCTACTTTTGCTTTCAGACGATGAACCTACCCATTTCATCAGAAGTTTTAAGCACAATCAGTTGCTATGCTGCCAACCATTACGCAAACGTTTCAGGATCATTACGCGACCGAACCATCGTTGCTCATTCAGGCTCCCGGCCGCATCAATTTGATCGGCGAACACACCGATTACAACGACGGCTTTGTGCTTCCGGCCGCTGTCGATAAGTATCTATACTTCGCCTTCGGAACCAGCGCCAATCGCCAGGCGACGGTTTACTCACTTAACTACCACGAAGCGCTACACTTTGCCTTGTCTTCCCCCAATGATTCAGATCAGGAAGGTTCCGCTTGGGGGCGGTATCTGCTGACCGCCGTGCGGGTGCTGCAAGAAAGAGGGTATGAAGTACATCCCTTCAACGTTGCCTTCGGAGGCGACATTCCGCTCGGGGCCGGGATGTCTTCTTCGGCGGCTTTGTGCTGCGGATTTATCTACGGCTTATCTGAGTTGTTTGATCTGAAAATCGCCCGCGAAGAGATTGCGCTGCTGGCGCAAACTACCGAGCACCGCATCGGCATTCAGTGCGGACTCATGGACCAGTATGCCGTGCTATTCGGGAAACAGGATCAGGTGCTGTTTCTGGACTGCGAAAGTCTACAGTACCAGCACTTCCCCCTGGCCCTAGGCGACTACACGTTGGTGCTTATCAACTCAATGGTGAAGCACGAACTGGCCGCCGAATCGGGCTACAACGACCGGCGGGCCTCCTGCGAACGCGTTGTATCCGTAATCCAGCGCAACCATCCCGGAGTGACTACCCTGCGGCACGTCACTCCCGAACAGCTATCAAATTACCGAACCTCCCTTTCGGCCGAAGACTACCAGCGCGCCCGCTACGTGTTGCGCGAAAACCAGCGGGTGCAAGATACTGTAAAGACTCTCCAGCAGGGCGACGTGCCCCGCGCGGGCGAACTCATCTTCGAGTCGCACGCCGATATGCGTGATGAGTATCAAATTACCACGCCCGAACTAGATGCCTTGGTAGATTTGGCGCATCAACAAACGGGAGTGCTGGGTGCCCGTATGATGGGAGGAGGCTTCGGTGGGTGCACCATCAACCTGATGAGAAAAAACCAGCGCGCCGCCACCGTCGCGGGCATTGTGCAACCGTATCAGCAAAAGTACGCCCTAGAACCGGAAGTGTACGAGCTAGCTCTGAGCGATGGAGTAGGACGGGTACCTATTTCGTAGACCATATTAGATTGCCCACGTAGAATCGTAACATGTCATTTGTCATCCAAATAAATGACCAAAGACAAATGACGAGTAACCAATGACCCTAACCATGACCAAACTTTCTCTTACCGATGCTCCCCACCGTCGCTACAACATTCTGACCGGCGAATGGGTGTTGGTGTCACCGCACCGCACCAAGCGCCCTTGGCAGGGCAAGGTTGAAAAAAAAACGGAAGAGCATCGCCCCACTTATGATCCCCAGTGCTACTTGTGTCCGGGCAACGAGCGAGCCGGGGGGCACACCAATCCGACGTATACCGAACCGTTCGTCTTCACCAACGACTTCGCCGCTTTGCTATCCGAATCTTCAGATGCTTCGTACGAAGAAGGGTTGCTACGCGCTCAGGGTGAACGGGGCACCTGCCGGGTGGTGTGCTTCTCTCCCAACCACGCGCTCACCATCCCCGAAATGGACGAAGCGGATATTCGCAAAGTGATCGAGGTTTGGCGAAAAGAGTATCAATCGTTGGGTAGCCAGCCGTTTATCAACCACGTGCAGATTTTTGAGAACAAGGGAGCGGTAATGGGTTGCAGCAATCCCCACCCGCACGGGCAGATCTGGGCGCAAGCGTCGGTACCGCTGGAGGTAGTGAAAAAAACCGAAACGCAAACCAGCTACTATCAGCAGCAGGGGCGCAGCCTACTGGGCGATTACCTAGCGCAGGAGCTAAAGCACGAAGAACGGGTGGTAGTGACCAACGAGCACTTTGTGGCGCTGGTACCCTTCTGGGCGGTGTGGCCCTACGAGGCAATGATTGTTCCCCGGCGCAGGCAAGCTGATATTAACGAGCTATCGCCGGAAGAAACCAAAGCATTTGCGGCAATCTTCAAGGCCCTTACCACGCGGTTCGATAACATCTTTCAGACTTCCTTTCCCTACAGCATGGGCATTCATCAGCGGCCCACCGATGGCGGGGATTACGCGGGCTGGCACTGGCACATGAGTTTCTACCCGCCCCTGCTGCGTTCGGCCACCGTAAAAAAGTTTATGGTCGGCTACGAAATGTTTGCTGAGCCTCAGCGCGATATCACCGCCGAAGCCGCGGCTCAGACGATGCGGAAGGCAGGAAGTACGCACTATAAGAAAGGTTGATGCTATAGGTAGCGCTTTGGCTACTGACCTACGCTCACGCTTTCGTTCTTGAAAGAGCTAGCGGCTCCCCAGTTAGCTACCAGCACTAAATGCGAGTAGGTAATATTCTCATCCGAATCGGTTCGCTTGAGGCGGTAGTAACTCATGCCCACCGCAGGATTCGGATCGGTGTAGGCATCCGGCGCGTGCAACATGCTGTTGGCTCCTCCGGGAATCACCGCTAGTTCGTTGAATACGGCTCCGTTGGTACTTTTTTCCACAATGAAGTTCGCGTAGGCAGCCCCGCTGCCCGCCTCCCACTGGGTTACTACGTGCCCCTGCTGCAGGGTAGCAGTGAAAAAGATAGGTTTGAGCGCGTCGCTTTTTTTCTTAACCAGTTTATACAGCGACGCATGGGCCTCTTCCAGTGCTTTGGCCCCCCGCCCGAAAGCGATTTTCTCGTCGCGGGTGTGCACTTCGCCAAAATGATACAATTGACTGCTATCACCCAGAAAATCAATTTTTGATAGCGAATGCAACTGCCAGTTTCCCCCCACGGCGATGGTGCCCTCGTTGGTGATCTCACTCTTCTTGTCTACCGTGAAGTCTCCGGCCACGATGAGCACGCCCCCGTGGTTCACCGTCAGATTTGACTTGTTTCCCAGGGTGAGGTTGCCCTCAATGATCAGGGTATCTTTAACGGTCAACGTCTTCTTTGATCCCTTTTTGTAGCTCAGGTGTCCGCGGCGGCGCACGTGACCTAAAATCTCGATATCGTGTTTAATCTGCCCGGTGGGCGGTGCCACGCTTCCTTCCCATACCGTTGCCGCTGACCACTCTCCGGGCTGAACGGCGTAAAAGCGGGTGTTGGCGGCGTAACTATCCTCGCTATTGCCTACGTTGAGATAGGCAAACACGGCTACTCCAACCAGTACGGCCAGTACGCAGCCCGCGGCAGCATATTGCAGCGTTAACTGAGATTTTACGGTGACCCGTTGATTCATTGATCGCTTAGATCCCATGGCATATCGTTAATTAGTGAAAGTAAAGAGTTAGTTTTTACAGAATGGTGGGTGAGAAAACCAAGTCCGAGGCTTCGATTTTTTCGCCCTCGCTGATCAAGGCCGCCCGCTCCACGAATGACTTAAGTTCGCGAATGTTGCCAGGCCAATCGTGCGCCAGCATGGACTCTATGGCTTCTTTGGTGAACGATGCCGACGGTCCGCTGCATTCTTGCAAGAAATGCTTGGCCAGCACGATGATATCGTTGCCCCGCTCGCGCAGGGGAGGCAGGTGGATCAAGAATCCTTGAATCCGGTAGTATAAATCCTCCCGGAATTTCCCCTGCTTCACCCGCTGCCCCAGGTCTTTGTTGGTGGCGGCCAGCACCCGCACGTCCAGGTCGATTTCCTTGTTGCTGCCGATGCGACAGATTTTCTTTTCTTGTAAGACCCGCAGCAGCTTGGTTTGCAAGTTGATGTCCATTTCGCCGATCTCATCGAGCAGGATGGTGCCGCCGTTGGCTTCCTCGAACTTACCGATGCGGCGGCCGTTGGCCCCGGTGAACGCTCCTTTTTCGTGGCCGAACAGTTCGCTCTCGATAAGGTCTTCGGGAATGGCCGCCACGTTGATGGCGATAAAGTTTTTCTTGCGGCGGCGTGAGTTGTAGTGCACCGCCCGGGCGGCCACCTCTTTGCCGGTGCCGCTTTCGCCGGTGATCAGGGCCAGCACGTCGCTGTTCTCAATCTTCTGCATCATTCGAATCACCTTGAGCACCGCTCCGCTCTCGCCGATGATGCTAGAATAATTATGGCGATCGATGATCTGCTCGCGCAGCACTTCTACCTCTTTTTTCAGGTCGGTATGCTCTGCCAGGGTCTTAACACAGTGGGCCAGCTCCTCGAAGGTTTGCTTATTCTTGACGATGTAGTACTTGGCGCCGTGCTTGTAGGCTTCTACCGCCACGGTCACCTCCTCCTGCCCCGATACCACCACGATAGAAATATCCGGATTGTACTGGTTGATCCGCTCAAGGATATCCAGTCCGGTCATGCCGGGCAGGTTGTAGTCGAGCGTGACGATGTCGGGCTGCTCGTGCAGGTGGTCGAAGAATTCTTCGCCGGTAGCGAACACGGTGACGTCGTAGTTGTCTTCTTTTTCTAAAGTATGTTTGATCATTTTGCCGAAGATCACGTCGTCTTCCACGGCAAATATTTTAGTCATTTGGACCATAGCGATAGTTGGGGTTGTTCGGACAATACATGTCAACATCCTTACCACAGCCGCGTGATAAATAAGACATTTAGCCAACAGCCTTACCTGTGTTTAGTTTGTTTTGATTTTGGACTTTATCCTACTTTTCAGGCATACTCCCGAAGTTCAATCCGATTCTCAGCGCAGACGACTGGTTGGTGTATCGAAAGCGGACGGTATGTGTACGGAAATGATACAATGTGCAAAATTTTAAACTTAGTAATTATCTGGTTGTCAGTATCTTAATCGAAAAATGCCGGTTGGCAAGAAGCTTGAACCCCCATTGAGTGAACAACCAGCAGTTAATGAAATCTCGCTTCAGCGATCACTTGCTATGCTACAAAACTACCTGCGCATCTCGCTGCGAAACCTCTGGAAACGAAAGACCAGCACCGTGATCAACGTGCTGGGCTTGTCGCTGGGCATTGGCAGTGCCATCATCGTCTTTTTGATCGTTCGCTACGAACTCAGTTTTGATCGGTTCCACGAACGGGCGGATCGAATCTATCGAGTGGTGGCCGACTTCAAGAGTCCGGACGGTGAAAGCGGCAACGCGGGGGTGCCCCGCCCCCTGCCCGAAGCGCTGCGACAGGATTTTGCCGACGCAGTGGAACGGGTGGTCCCATTAGAAGTGTATGAAGACCACCGGCAGGTGCAGGTGCGCGACAAAACGTTTTTTTTAGACGAGCCCATTGCCTACACCGAACCCGGTTATTTACAGCTTTTCGACTTTCCCCTGCAAGAAGGAAATCCGCAAACGGTGCTTACCCTTCCCAACGAAGCAGTCATCACCGCTTCGCTCAGCAAGAAGCTCTTCGGACGCTCGCGGGACGTGCTGGGCGAAGTCATCAGTATTGATGGCAAGCACGAAGTGAAGGTCACCGGCGTGCTGGCCGATCTGCCGCCGGACACTGATCTCACCTTTGGCCTGCTGATCTCCTTCAACACCCTACCCCGTAACCGGAAGGTAGATCAGGAATGGGACAGTTTCAGTTCGTCTTTTCAGACCTACGTGCTGTTGGCCCCTTCCGCGTCGCCCGAAGCCCTACGGGATCAATTGACTAACTATCTGGAACGGTACACCCCGCAGGAAGACAACGGCGGATGGGACGCGTTTTTGCACCTGCAACCGCTATCTTCCGTTCACTTCGGAGGCAAATACGGGGGCTTTCCTCACCGAAGAGCTTCCCGGGAGATGCTAGCCGGTCTGGGATTACTCGCCGCGCTGTTGGTGATGCTGGCCGTTATCAACTTCATTAATCTAACCACGGCCATCAGTGGGCGTCGCTCCAAAGAAGTGGGCATCCGCAAGGTGGTCGGTAGTTCTCGCCAGCAGATCATCTTCTACTTTTTGGGAGAAGCCTTGCTCGTCACCACGCTGGCCACCGGACTGGCGCTGGGTTTGGCTGAGGTAGGACTGCTGCAACTGCAACAACTATACGAGCATCTGCGGGCAGTGACCCTCGGATTAAGTGCCTCTACGGTGGCTTTTCTGGTGGTTTTGATCGCCGGAGTCACGTTGCTGGCCGGAGCGTACCCGGCCGTGCTGCTGTCCCGGTTTCAACCCGCCCAACTGGTGAAGGGTACGCTCTTGGGTTCGCGTCAGAACCGCGGGGGAGCGCGGGGGGCGTTGGTGGTGTTTCAACTCTTTGTTGCTCAAACGTTCATCTTGTTCGTGCTGGTGGTCGGACAACAACTGACCTATCTACTGGAAGCGCCCCTAGGTTTTAATCAGGAAGCTATTCTCACCGTAGCGTTTCCGGATCAAGGCGCCTCAGCGCAGCAACGGATCAAAGAGCAACTTCAAAACTATACGGGAGTGCAATCACTATCGCTTTCACAGGCTCCGGCGATGTCTCAGTCAATGCACGCTACGGTGTTTGAGTACGATGGGCAAAGCGATAAAGAAAGCCAGCGGTCGGTCAACCTTCAGTATGCTGACCTCGATTTTTTCGCAACGTACCAGATACCTTTACTGGCCGGTCAGGTGTATCCTCCTTCCGACTCGGGCAGCGCTTGGGTAGCCAACGAAACCTTCATGCGGGAAGTAGGGGCCACTTCACCCGACGAACTGCTGGGCAAATACGTCTCGCTGGGTGGTTCGGAGCTACCGATTGTGGGAGTGGTGGCCGATTATCACACGGCCACGTTCGGCAGAAAGATTCCGCCCTTGTTGATTACCAATCGCTCGGCTCAGTACCAGTATCTCAATCTAAAGGTGAACCTGACGCAGGCGAAAGAGGTGATTGAGCAGCTTCAGAAGGCTTGGCAGACCAGTTATCCGGACTTTCCGTTCGAGTACCAATTTCTGGATGATGCTATTGCCAAATTTTATCAGGATCACCAACGCTTACTTTCGCTCATTCAGATTTTCTCCGGCATGGCTATTCTTATCGGCTGCCTGGGCTTATACGGCTTGGTGGTGTTTATGGCCGAGCAACGCACCAAGGAAATCGGCATCCGCAAGGTGCTGGGAGCCTCGGTGCAGCAGCTGCTGGCGCTCTTCTCCGGGCAGTTTATCCGGTTGTTGCTCCTCGCGTTTTGTTTGGCCGCGCCGCTGGCCTACTGGCTGATGCAGCAGTGGTTGCAAAGCTTTGCGTACCGCACTGAAATTAGCGGGTGGATGTTTATTGCCTGCTTGCTCCTGTCGCTGCTGCTGGTCCTGCTCACCGTGGGCTACCAATCGGTACGCGCGGCGCGGGCCAACCCGGTAGATTCACTGCGGAACGAATAAACAGTATCAATCAGAACGTCTTTGCTCGTTTCACAAAACCAAAAACTATGCTCACCAACTACTTTACCATCATCCTTCGCAACTTCCGACGCCGGAAGTTCTACACCTTTATTAATATTTTCGGACTGGCCCTGGGGCTGGCCAGCAGTATGTTTATCAGTGCCTACGTGCTAGACGAACTGCGCTTCGACCGCTTTCACGAGGATGCCGACCGGGTGTACCGGGTTACCAGCAACGGGGGCGGCGACTATCACTTGGCCACCACTCCCCCGCCCCTCTACGAAGCCATTAAAAACGAAATTCCCGAAGTGGAAGCGATAGCACGCGCCTTTAGCTGGAACCATTCTACCATGCGCTTGCCGGTAGAGGAAGACAGCAGCGGGCAAACCGTGTTCCGCGAAACCAGTATCTACATTGTCGACCCGGAATTTTTGCAGGTGCTGGACTTCAACGTGGTGGCCGGTGACGCGGCGACGGCGCTGCAAGAAGCCAGTTCTATCATATTGACTCGCCAAACGGCCGAACGCTACTTCAGTCAAGGAGCAGTGGAGCGGGGCGAAGTGGTGGGAAAGGAAATTCTATTCGGCGGAAGCCGCCAGGCCCGACGGGTGACGGCCGTGGTGGACCCCGGCCCGACCCACTTCCCCTTCGACATGCTGGTGGACCCGCAGGGGTACCAGGAGATCACGGACGGCGACGGCTGGGGATGGAATATCATGCATACCTACCTGAAAGTGCGCCCCGAAGTGCGAGCAGACGCTGCCCGGTTGGCCGTCTTATCTCAAAAAATTGATCGCATTGCTCAAACCCACGCCCGGCAGTATCTGGAAGCTCAAGACATTGGCCCTGAAGCGGACGAGCCAATGCATTACGAATTACAGGCGGTAACCGATATCCACCTGCACTCTAATTTGCAGCGGGAGCATCAGGCCAACGGCAGCATCACCACGGTGTACACGCTCTCGGGAGTGGCCCTACTCATTATCCTGCTGGCCTGCATCAACTTCATCAATCTATCGACGGCGCAGGCCACCCGTCGGGCCAAAGAAGTGGGAGTGCGCAAGGTGCTGGGTTCGCCCCGTCGGTCCCTGATTCTTCAGTTCCTTGCGGAGTCGATGACCATCAGTCTGGTAGCGATGTTGCTGGCCCTGGGGCTGGTGGAAGCGTTGCGTGTTCCTTTCAACGCACTGACTGGCAAGCAGTTAGCCTTTGATTGGTTTGCGCATCCCGAGTTATTGCTGGTTGTGGTGGGTGGAGTGCTCTTGGTAGGATTTGTAGCGGGCGGCTATCCGGCGTTTTACCTTTCTTCGTTTCGTCCGGCCGCGGTGCTGTCGAGCAAAGCGGCTTCGTCGCGCGGGGCGGGCCGCTTGCGCAGTGCGCTCATTGTTTTTCAGTTCGTGGTGTCGATTACGCTGGTGGTCACCACTGCCGTGGTGGTGCAGCAGCTCCAATTTATGCAGCAAAAAGATGTCGGATTCGAGCGCCAACAGGTGCTGGTGATCAACAATGACAAAGAAATCCAGGAGCGGTGGCTGGACTTCAAAGCGGCTCTCCGTCAGCACTCGTCGGTACAGCAGGTGAGCTTCGCCACGGGCGCTCCCACCCAACCGCTCAAGGTGATGCGCGACATTCGGGTAGAGGGCTCAGACCAGAGTCGGGGCATGAACTGGTTCTACATCGACCCGGACTACGTAGCCACCCTGGGATTGCAAGTGGTGGAAGGACGAGAGTTTCAGCAGGATAGGGCTTCGGACATAACCAGCGGGGTGCTGCTGAATCAATCAGCCGTGCGGACGCTGGGCTTGGTGGACCCGGTGGGGCAAACGATCGTCAAAAACCAGGGAGAAGACGACGAACAGCGCCTGCGGGTGCTGGGAGTGATCAAAGATTTTAACGTCGAGTCGTTTGACCGCTGGGTAAAGCCCATTGCGTTTCAATACTTTGCCCCCAGTTTTGTGAGCGACTACGTGCTGGTGCGGCTTGCGCCGGGCAACGTAGCAAGAGGAGTGGATCAGGTGGCGGAGGTTTGGAATCAGTTCGAGCCGGACAATCCGCTGGTGTACTCTTTTTTGGATGAGGATTTTGACCGCCTGTTTCGGTCCGAACAGCGGCTAGCGGGTATTCTGAGTGTTTTCACTTTTCTGGCGATTGTGGTGGCCTGCCTGGGCTTGTTGGGCTTGGTGGCGTTCGTCACGGCTCAGCGCAGCAAAGAGATTGGCATTCGTAAGGTACTGGGCGCATCGGCCCGACAGATTACCGGCTTGCTGTCCCTTGATTTTCTGCGCCTAGTGATGATCGCGTTCGCGGTGGCGGTTCCTCTTTCGTACTGGGCTGTAGGGCGTTGGCTCGAGAACTTTGCTTACCGCACCGAGGTCGGTCTGGGTGTTTTTGCCCTGGCGGGCGGGGCCGCGGTTCTGGTGGCCGGTTTAACCGTCAGTGTGCAATCGCTGCGCGCCGCGCTGGCTGACCCGGTAGATGCGCTACGCGACGAATAATTTTCTCGGAAAACTACCCTTTTTTGGTTCACGCTGAGGAAATAATCCTGACAACAGTAACAACTATGCCAAGGTTGCGTTGCTTTAATGTTAACAAATTGTTAAGTTTATGTTAACATTAAGTAACATTAGCAGGGAGGTTGGTTATGAAACGGTTCTTTTTCAAGCATACATTAATAGTATGGGTAGCATGTTTTGCTTCAATAAGCATTGATCTTAAGGCCTACGCAAGCGTTAAAGCACCCTTCGATGAATTTCCCGCTCGCGAAGTGGTCTTGGCTAAGCAAGTATTTCACGCACTAATGCGGGTTGAATCCACGACCACCCAGACTGACATTGATCGCCAGTACGACGAACTCAACGAATTTTTGGCACACCTTCAAAAGAAACAGCAAAAGTACCGGTCGGAAAAGCGTTTTCTCTCCTACTTTTTTTACAAAACGCATCGTAAATTTCTTAAGCACTACCGTCCGCACGCTACCTTCCCCGAGTTATTAGAACACGGTAGCTACGATTGCGTTACCGGCACGGCGCTCTACACTTTGCTGCTGGACGCGCTCGGCATTTCGTACCAGGTCAGTGAATTTCCCTTCCACGTTTACCTCAGTGCGATCACGACGGAAGCCGACACTTTTTTGATCGAAAGCACCGACCCGCAGGGAGGATGGATCACTAGTCCGGCCGAACAAAAGCGGCGTTTTGCGTTTTATAGTCAGGTGACCGAGCAAGAAGACGAAGCGTACTTTCAGTATGACTTCACGATAGCCGAAACGATCAACCTTTCGCAACTTGTGGGACTTAGTTATTTCAACGAAGCAGTGGCGAATTACAATCAGCGAAATATTCAGCAAGCGGTTCGCCTGCTGAGTCAAGCAGAACGATGGTACGCCTCACCGCGAACTGAGTCCTTTAAAACTTTGATCTCGGCGGTGGCTCAAAATCGTTAGCGCCGGGCCACCTCGATGCACTTCTAGGGCGTGTTGACACATAAATTTGAACGGCGCTTTTGGCATGCTTTACGGCTATTCTGCGTTACTTTCGGCGCCCGATGCTCTGCATCGCGCTTCTCAAGTACCTTGCCTAGCCTAAAATCATGCTCAAAATCTCTCGTTAATCTATATGTCAACACGCCCTAGGAGTAGGGCACCTTTGAACAACCGCATCCGAGCGCACGTCAAAATAGTTCGTCACTATGCTCTTGCCTCTAACGCGTTTGTTTTACCTTTACCGCCTACTAATCTTCCCTGTATGCGGTCTTTACTTTATATAATTCCCCTGCTGGTTGGTATGGGAGTGGTGGTTCAATCCGGAGCTAACACCCAACTGCGTTCCATCCTGGGCAATCCGTTTCTCGCTGGACTAGTCTCCTTCGGGGTTGGGATGATCACCCTGCTACTTATCAACGTTGCCTTCAAATCGGACTTCACCGCCCTGGGAGTGCATTCGGTGCAGCGAAGCAGCTGGTGGATGTGGCTGGGCGGAGTGATGGGGGCGTTTTTTATTATGTCGGTGATCTTCGTGGCTCCGGAAATTGGTCCCACCCGACTGTTCGGATTGATCATTGCCAGTCAACTCATCTTTTCGTTGGTGGTGGACCACTACGGATGGATGGGCTTCACGGTGCAACCCATATCCCTGAAGCGTCTGCTAGGGGTAGCTCTGCTGATCGCGGGAGTTTTTCTGGTGCAATCCGGAGAGCAGTGAGCAGAGAAACTCTCTCAAAATAAGGTCGCTCTTGCCAGATACTGCCCCTGATCGTCCTCAAAAACGATCTGCGTCAGCCATCCCGATTCTCGCGCAAGCTGTTGTAGGGTGTTCTCGTCCACGTAGAGCCACGAAAACTGTTCTCCCCAATGTCCTTGGTACTCATACTGGTAGCGCACTTCCCCGTAGTAGCTATCAGTAGAAAATTCGGTGTCTTCGTATAAATAAGCGACGTCACTTGAGTCAAATAATAACTGCCCGGCGGGGCCAATCCAAGCCTTCGCGCACTGAAAAAAGTCACGAAGACCTGCCAGGGAGCCTACCACCCCAATGCCGTTCATCAGCAACAACACCGTATCAAATCCGCCTTGCTGATAGTGACGGTAATCGGTTTGTAGCGCACGTTTCACCCCCCGCGCCTGCTGAATTTGTACACCCGCTGGCGATACCTCAAGGGTAATCACTGCCAACCCCTGCTGCTGTAGAAACAGAGCATGGCTTCCCACGCCCGCCCCCACGTCTAGTACCTGTCCTTGACAAAGATCCAACGCGTACTGCTCAAGCGGAGGAAACCCATCGGCGTCGCGGAAGAAGTAGTCGATCGGCATTTCTTCCGTTGGGCCATAGCTGGGGTGAAGCAATAGCGGGGCGGCGGGTTGATGTTGCCAATAATCTAACCAGGCATTGCCCAGTACATCACGCGGTTCCATCAAACAAAGGTAGCAAAAGAAAAGGACGCGGCCTTCCGGACGCGTCCTAAAAAAAAAGGAAGAAGATGAGGGGGGTTACCGTGTTTGAACCAATAAGAAGTTCAAACGAAAAGGCCCGGTTAAAAAATGGAAGGCAACCCAGTAAAAAATATCTTCGGCACACCACGAATGACGCTCTAATTAGTGGGTTTAGCAAGCCATAGGGCCCTAATTAGTACTTTATAACTAGTAGATTAAGCTATTCGTATCACCGTTTGAGCGCTACGTAATGAAGTTTACCCTAGGTTCATCCCGTTTCTACGTTTCCGTGCACCGCTATTTACGAGCAAACGTTCATACTAACTTAACACTGGGTTAACCTAGGGGCAACATCTTATCTTTATATTTGCTGCTGTAGATTTGATTTTCATAATGGACGTTCGCAAAGGGCAGAAGGACCAACCTTCGGCCTTTTGTTTTTTCTGGTTATTCTTTCGGATGAGCTAGTAAACGGACTACCGTGTCAGCGGTTCGCCTACTTCTAAAAACCGAAGTTCGTCAGCAGAAATTTTTCCGTCGGCCTGCGCTGCTTTCAGCCAGCGAATGGGCTCTCCCGCCGGTTCGTCCGACAGGTCGTAGGTACCGTAGTGATCCGGAACCAGCATGCTTCCTCCCAGATCGCGAAACGCCCGCACCGCTTCGGCGGGGTTCATGTGGGCCTCCTGCATCATGAAGGGCGGTTTATAGGCTCCCACCGGCAGCAGGCACACCTCCGGTGCGCCCATCCACTGGTTTATCTCGGCGAAGTGACCAGCGTAGGCCGAATCGCCGCCAAAGTAGACCGAATGGTTTCCCCCGCGAAGCAAAAAGCTTCCCCACAACTGCTGATTGAAGTCGTGGAGCCAGCGGCGGTTCCAGTGCTTGGCGGGGAGAAAGGTGATTTCTATGCCGTTTTTAGTTTCGTACTGTTGCCACCAGGCGGCTTCCTGATAGGACACCGTTGCCCGGCGGCGGCCGAGAAGTTCGCTCAGCTTCAGGGGCAGCAGCAGCTCCATACCGGGGTTCTGCTCGATGAGTTGGTTCACGCACTTTGTGTCGTAGTGGTCGCGGTGGCCGTGCGAGAGTAACAGGTAGTCGATGTTCTGAAACTCGCCGATTGGGACGGGCAAACCTACTTTACGGGGCAGCAGCGGCAGGTCGCTCCAGCAGGGGTCAGTAATCATCGTCACCCCGTTTATCCGAATGAAAAACGAGGCGTGCCCCAACCAAACCAGCGTATCTTCCGAACCACCGAGAAACCCGCTGTCTGAAACGAGCCTCAGCCGAAATGGGTCCTGCGCTTTCTCTTGCTTCTGGGGGTTGTCCGACAGTTGCCAGCGCAGCACCCGCCCCAGGGAAGCCTCCGTACTGGCGTAGCGGGCGTGGTGAAACTGACCAGCCTGAAAGAAGTTACCCGGAAAATCGGGACGAACGAACGGCAAACGAGGATTATGAATAAAGGAAGCCATAAGGCAGCAAAAAGCCAGCTAGTTAACAATGGTAGCGAAAGCTAGTCTTTTCATCTGTTTCTGCCAAACGAGCTATCAAAAGCGCTCGTGCCGCCGAGTTGTTAACTACATTAGTTCGTCGTAGCTTACGGCTAGCCAATTGCTTGCTACGCCCTTTGATCTCTTCCAAAAATCACAAATCCATCGCTTTCTGGTGCCCCTATCCCACCGGAGGCGCTCCCAGTCAGCGGTTTCGCTACGAGCAGTACTTGCCGCTGCTAACGCAACAGGGCATCTCGTACGCGATTTATCCGTTCCTGGACGCCCGCACCAACCGAATTCTCTACCAACCGGGACATATTCTCCACAAGGTGTTCGGCATCCTGCTTGGCTTTTTGCGCCGGTGGGTTCACTTATTCCAAGCGAGGCACGCCACCTACGTGTTCGTCCACCGGGAAGCCACCCCCCTGGGCCCACCCTGGGCCGAGTGGTTGCTGGCCAAGGTGCTACGGAAAAAAATTATCTACGATTTTGATGACGCTATCTGGCTACGTGACAACCCTTCGGTTAACCGAGCTAGTGCCTTGATCAAATGGCAAAGTAAGGTTCCGGCCGTTTGTCGCTGGAGTTACCAGGTGAGCGCTGGTAATGCGTACCTCGCCAATTTTGCCCAACAGCACGCTGCGCGGGTGGTGGTGAACCCTACCACCATTAACACCGAGCACCACCACTCCCGGCTACAAGACCAAACCACCAAGCGACCCGTGGTGGGCTGGACGGGTTCGCACTCCACCCTGAAGTACCTAGACCTTTTGCTGCCCGTTCTTCAGCAGTTGGAACGCACCCACGAATTCAATCTAGTGGTGATTGCCAACCGTCCTCCGGCGGTTGAGATGCCCTCCCTGGAGTTTGTACCGTGGCAGTTGGCTACTGAAATTGACGATTTGCTCCGGATACACATCGGTTTGATGCCCTTGCCCGACGACCAGTGGGCAAATGGAAAATGCGGGTTTAAGGCGCTACAGTACTTAGCCCTGGGCATTCCTGCGCTGGTTTCGCCGGTGGGGGTGAATACCCAGATTGTGGAGCACGGAAAAGAAGGCTATCATTGCGCTACCGACGAGGATTGGTACAACTACTTGAGCAAGCTGCTCACCGACCCTGAGCTACGCACCCGGATGGGACAGGCCGGGCGGCAAAAGGTCGTTGACCATTATTCGGTACGCTCTAACACAGAGAACTTTCTGGGCTTGTTTTCTAACTAACGTCAGTTATTCTAGGTTTCTAAAAATAATACAAAATCAAGCGGCATGTAGCAGTCGGCCACGATCTTCAAAAGCAATGATTCGCGGATGCTGATCGGCAAAGGTGTAAGCCAGCAGGGCAGCAAAGACGTTGCATAGATAGTTAATAGGGGCCCGATGGCGAGTATGCTCTAAATCAATGAGACCTACGCACTGGCCAAAGACTGACTCAATGAGTCCGCGATGACGATGATAATAAGCGTCCTTTTGATGGACAATAGCATCTTTCTTTCCGTTGCGGCGCATCTTGGCCCTTAGGTCTACCCCTTTGCTAAGTAACTCTTCTTTCAGGGTGCTCAAATAACCTTTGTCGCCGTATACTTTTCCTTCTACTTCTTTGAGCAGGTAGTTCAACACCTGGTGATTGTTGTCAGCTACGTTGCCTGCCGTGAGCAGAAAGTTGACTAGCTGTGCTTCCCGGTTGATGACTACGTGCATTTTGAAGCCGTAAAACCAACCTAACGTGCCCTTGCCTTTGCTGGCCCAATCAGCCATCACTTTGTGTTGTGCTTCTCGTTTGATGTGACAAGCTTTCAAAGGTTTGCTGTCAATGTAGTTTTCTGCTAAAGCGGGCTGGCAACGGCTTTTGAGCAACAGATAGAGTTCCAGCACTACGTGCGGGATTAGGGCTACGAAGCGTTCATAGCAAGGGGCATCAGGAAGCCAGCTTTGAAAAGTCTTCAGCACATCTTGACAATAGAAGTATTTGAAGCATTTGCGTCCCGAATGATGATAAGCAATTAGGGTCGTTATGACTTCGCTTCGCGCAAAGCGTGAGTGGAAGGCGGGGACAGGCAGGCCTTGAAGAGCCGTTTGCTGAGCTAAATCCAGTAGGAAGTCATCGGTTTCCACAAAAATTTCCGTTAGTTTTGTTGTTGTCAAGATTTGCATGATTCTTTGTTTTGTACAATGAAGATTTAATTCCACTGCAAATCTTGACTTTTTTACGCTTCTACGCAACTCAACGCCCTCTCATTCAGCAACTTCCAGAATAACTGACGTTAACTAGAAATCGTAGTTGCGTTGCCGGATATTCCAGCGCAGCGACAGCGAGACAAAGCGGTTCTGTTCGTCTAACCCGGTTTCGGGCGCCGAGCGACCGCGTTGCAGGTAACGCAGGTCGACAAAGACATTGTGCCACACCTGGTACGAAGCGATCAGTTCGGCCACCAGCAGTTCGGTGGCCACGCCCTGCCGCAGTTGGTTGCCGTAGTCACGCTCCCGGTCCCGATTATCAAGCAGCACGTTGCTACCCCAGTTGGTGCTGTCGCGATCGGCCCCGGAGCGGGCACGAATGAGTTTCCCCTTCAGGCTGAGTCGGTTCAGGGGTTGATAGCGGACAATGCCTACCAGCTCGTCGAAGTTGGCTCCCAGCGGGTGCGCCAGCGGCTGCTCGTAGTGGGTGTAGCTGCGGTACAGGTCTTCGTGAGCATAGGTATAAGGACGCGCTCGGTTGTACTCCAGTTGCAAGTCTAAATTGCTCACGCTCAGGGCGTCGATGTATTTTCCACCAACTTGCAACGCGTACTTGTTGCCCCACCAACCGGCTCCCGAGCGAAGTTCGCTGATGACCAATTCGTCCAGTACCACCTGTCCGTATAATTCTATACTGTTGCCCAGTATGACGTTGGCATCCAGCCCCAACAGGGCGTTGCCGGTGCTTCCTCCCTGTTGCTCCACGGCCCGGTAGAAAATGATGGGGTTGATGTAATCGAAGTCAAAATTTCCTGATCGGTTTCCGTGAACCACGGCCTCGAAGGCCCCTGCGCTCACCCGCTTGCCCAGTCGAACTCCTAATCGGTGAAAGGCTAAATACTTAGGAATAAACTCTACCGTGCCGAACAGTCCGGTGGGGTTGCCCACAATGTCGGAAGTGAGTTGGGCGAACAGGTTGGTGTAGTGCAGGCGCCACACATCGGTGTCGATGCGCACGAAGAGATAGTTGTTCGAGAAGTCCGACAAAATCATCGAGCGGTAGCCCGACCCCACAAAGTTTTTTCCGTGACCCAACTGAAAATGAATGTGCCGGGTGGCCTGAAAACCAATGTGCCCACGGGCGGTCAGAAAATCCACGCCTCGTCCGTCGGCGATGCCCTTCCAAAAGCCCTCGTAGGGCACCGTCAGGGTGCGCCGCACGTAGTCGTTCACGAAGTCGGGAAACACGATCTGGTTTTCGCCCAAATAGCTATAGAAATCCACCTTGCCGTCGATGGTGCCGTGCACCTGAATGCCCCGGGTGTTGGTGTAGGCCCAGCCCTCACCGCCGCCATCCTGCCCCAACTCCCAGTGCAGCACCGGGTTCACGTGTAGGGTAATGTCCTTGCGTTGCCGGTGCCAGAAGTCGCTGGGACGACGAAAGAAGTAGGTGAGCAGCGCGTTCTCGCGCAGCGAATCGGCGGTGCGGGAGTAGTCCCAGTTGTCGTTGGCCAGGTAGCGGCGGTTGAATTTATCCTGGGACGAGGGATTTTCTAGCGTAAGCGAATCAACGAAGTGGCCGATAGCGCGCCGACGGTAGGGCATTAGACTGGTTTCGAAACCTGTAGTCTGGTGCCCGCTGCTGATCTCGTACCGCTCAATGAGGTGGTAGTAGTCTTCGTTGAGCGGCGCGTAGCTGCTCTGGGCCAGTATGTTCGTAGCGGTTACTAGGCAGCATAAAATCAAGAAGATGATCCGGAGCGTCATGCGTTGGCGGGGCGGGCGTTCTTGGTGAGGGGACGGGCGCGATATTGCGCAAAATACTGCAGAATAAATAATCCACTTAGGTAAAAAGGAAACATCGGGATTTTGTAGCGCACCAACGAGCCAAAGTTATAGGTGCTGATGCCCACCGAGAAGCTAAAAGCAATAGCAAACAGCAGGCAAAACAGGATGATGGGCCGCGAGACTACGTAGCCCACCGTCTTTCTAACTCCAGTTTGAAACAGAATGTAGACCGTGAGAATGAGCGTCACCAAGCTCTCCAGGGCCGACAGCAGCATCACCGGGTTGTAGGCTTCCCACAGATAAGGTCGAAACAAGGTCACGTTGACCGCCAGCGGAAACTTGCGCAGCATGCCTATCGGACTAAAATCAAAGTCACCGCCCAGCGTATAGACCGATCCGCCCTGCTTTTCGCCCACGTAGGTCAGGTAGCGCGCCGTGATCTCAGCCGTTTTTGATAGCTTATCCACCGCGTAGCGGCTGTTGTCCTCGCCTATTTCCACCACCGCGAAGTAACTCAACGTTACCACCACCACCAGTGTAAACGGAGTGACCAGCCCTCGAATCACCACCGAGCGCACCCGCCGGATGTTGGCCAAAAACACCCACAGCAGCGCCGCAGGCAAGAAGCACAGCACGATGTAGATTTTTACGGAGTAGATGGTATAGAGCGCCAGCAGCAAGATCACGGTAGCTACGAACATCCCCTTACGCTCTAAAAAAAGGCGCACAATTGCCCAGGTGGCCCAGCCCAACGCCCCCAGCGTAATCGAGTCTTTTAAAATTCCTGATCCCCAAAACACCACCGAGGGTACAAACAGCACCGAAATAGCCAGATTGCGATGGATGGCCGGGAAAAACTTATAAAACGTGCGAAACAACGCCCACACTCCACTAAAACTGAGCAGCGCAAACAGCACCGCAATGGCCGAGTAGGTATGGAAGGTCAACAGCCCCAGCACGGCAATCACCCGAATCACGAAGTACTCGGTGGGTGAGCGAAACCAGTACATGCGGGTAGCGTAAGGAAAAATATCGGGGGTATAGGTGCCGTCGGCCAGCAACAACTTGAGGCCGGTGTCGAACGAATCGCCAAAGGCTTCGTGGATAACCGCCGCGCTGGCAAAGTAGTTAAAGGTGTCGCCGCTGGGCCGCCCGCCACCGTAGTAGAACTGGTAAATGAACCCAACGGCAATGGCTCCGACAATCTTCACCGTCAGTCCGGGCAAAAAGTAGCGGCGGATGACCGAATCGGTGAAGTAGGGGCGCGTGGCGTAGGCCAGCAGATACACTAGAAAAAGAACAACCGGGGTGATGAGCAGGTCTTGCGTAGTCATTTACCGAATAAGGTTGGTCGAGTAACCGAAACAGTCTGCCCAGCGAAGCCCTGTGTTTGGTGCAGCACCGCGCTTGTCGACTAGAAATCCAGCCGCTTGCCCTGGTAGAAATCCAGCACTTTGAGACCAAACACGTAGTTGTACTTGGTGCGCACCAAATTCGATTCGGCTTCATTCAGATCGTTTTGCGCTTGGTTGTAGTCCACCGCATCGATGGCCCCGGCCTGATAACGCGCCTCAGTGTTCTTAAAAGCTTCTTGCAAAGAAGCCACTTGCCGCTGGTTGGCCGTATAGCTTTTCGCCGCTGATCTGGCATTCAAATAGGCCTGCTCAATATCCTGCCGTACCACGTTGCGCTGGCTCAGCGCGTTAATTCGGGCATTTTCCAGTCTGATCTTCGCGTTGGCTACGTTGGACCGCACCTGCAAATTATTGAAAATGGGAATGTTCAGGCTAAGCTGCACAAAGCGGCGCAGGTTGAAGTCGAGTTGGTTCAGATACGTGTTTTCGGTGGTTTGTGCAGGAACCTCGCTATTGGTTATCACCGGAATAGGATCACCGGCTGGCACCCCTCCCAAATCTATGGGTGATCGAAAGAAAC
Organism: Cyclobacteriaceae bacterium; assembly: GCA_965217305.1. Classification (GTDB taxonomy): domain Bacteria; phylum Bacteroidota; class Bacteroidia; order Cytophagales; family Cyclobacteriaceae; genus Tunicatimonas. The sequence continues at coordinate 767,038 of CBDCHN010000008.1, read as the reverse complement.
CAATGGGTCGCTCTATGACTTGGGTTTCGGTGCCTGCCCGAGGAATAACGGGGGGGGCCAAACTAGAGTAACGTGATCCCAAGCCTCCCCCCAACGAGAGCGACGGATAATAATCAGCCTGGGCAATAGCAATATCATATTGCGCTCCGCTGATTTGCTGGTCGGCACTTCGGATGGCGGGCAAGTTGCCAACGGCCTCGTCATACACCACCTCAGCCGAGGCGGGTAATAGGGCGGTTTCCGGCACTTCCACCTCAGGGGTAACCACCTCTAGCGACTGCTCTGCCGGAATCTGCAGCAGTTGCTTCAGTTGCAGTTGGGCCAGCGCCAAGTTGTTTTCAGCATCCACCACCGACACTTCACGCTGCGACAATTGTGCGTCGAATTGCAAGGCATCGGCCTGAGGTAGGCTACCGGCTTCCACCAGTCTTTGACTACGCTGCAATTGTGATTGGACAGTTCGTTGCTGAAACTGGCTCGTTTCCAACAATTCCATGTTAAGTAGAATCTGGGTGTAGGCCGCAATCACGTCCAGAGTAACATCATTCTTAGTAGCCTCCAGATTCAATTCACTCACCCCTACCCCAATGCGGTTACGCTTGATGGTGTTTATCCGCCGAAGGCCATTGAACAGGGTCATTTGCGCCGTAATACTTAAGTCTTGTTGCTGCACCGGGGCCTCTACAAAGTCGTAGGTAAATTCATTTAGCGTTCGGCCCACACTATAGCTTACGCCGGTATTGGCATTCACCGAAGGCAACAAATCGGCCTTGGACTGCCGCAACGCCACCTCGTTTTGCACTACGTCCCAGCCGCTTTGTCGTACCGACAAATTGTTCTTTACGGCGTAATCTACGCACTCCGACAGGGTGAAGCGAAGCGTCTCCGGCGGGTCGCTCGATTGAGCGAACACCGATACGCTCATCAGTAGCGCCAAAAATACGCAGTAATACCGGACCATAGGTGAAGGTTGTCGTTCTGGGTAGCCAAAGTACGGACTTTTTGCGGGCAGCGAAAGAGGGGCGGGTTTTTTCTGACTAGCCCACCCCATCGCTCACAAAAAAATCCACCCGAAGGTGGATTTCAAACAAACAGAAACAAAGGTGAAAAGAGAATTTTTCGTCTAGCGCCCTACTTCTACCGCTGGGGCTACTCGCTGGCTTACCACCTTACCGTAAGCGATATTACCCGCTTGGTCTACTACCTTGAGGCGATAAAAAGCTACGCCCGGCAGGGGATTCTGATCGGCCAAACGGTACGTTGCTTCGGCATTTTGATTGGACTGGGCTGTTACGGTGCCTACGCTTTTGAACTGCATGTCCGCTCCCGCTCGTTCCAATCCGAAAGACTGCACCGCACTCTGCGCTGCTACCGACCAGTTGAAAGCAATTGCTTCCCCCTGCACTTCCGATTGGAAAGCGGTCAGTTGGGGGATGCTTTGTCCGTAGCTTACGGTGGATACGGCTACTAAAACAAGGATCAACGAGGTGTTGCGAAGAAGTGAGATAACGTTCATATCAGTAGTTTTGGGTACCCTGACCTATCTACGAATTCCGTACAAACAAACCGAACCCATACACAACAAACTGATTTTCATTGATATATGAAAAAAATTACCTGATGTTAGAATAGCGCGCGAGTCTTATATCGGGAAAAAACCGAGGCAATTCCCAAAATTGGACTAATACTGCTCGTAAATCTGCCGCAGAATACGCTCCATCTCCACCTTGAACACCGAAGAGGACGTCACAAAGTTGTTATGCATGAAGCTAAAAACCAGCTTCTTTCCGCTGCGGGTATACAAGAACCCACTCAGACAGTGCTTGCCACCCAGCGAACCGGTTTTAGCAAATACGTAGGGTTGCTGATCCGGACCAGCGTACCAATCTTCCACGGTGCCCGACACCCCGCCCGCCGGAAAGATAGTTCGAATGCGCGCGTCGCCCAGCAGGCTATCCACCTTAAGCAGCAGCGCCACCATCGTGCGGGGAGTTTGCATATTGTAGCGCGACAAGCCCGAACCGTCTACCCACTGCGGATCGTCGGGCAAGTCATCGAGGTATTGCTCGGTCACGTGATCGATGGTCCACTGCGTGCTGAGGGTATCCTGTTGAGTAGAGGAGGCCAACAGCAGCAGCTGTTCAGCCATAAAATTATCACTCAACTGCATCATCCGCCGATACACGCTATCGGACGGGATACTGTATACAGTTTGGTAACCGCTTTGGTACGGTGCCGCGTATTTCTTTACCGACCTCTGCAAAGTATCTTCCAACAGGCACAGCAGCGTTTCGGTCGACTGGATGAAGGGTACGTCGGTGGTAAACGCCAGCGTGTCGTCCTTAGGTCCGTAAGAAAAAACGTTTTCGTGTTGGGCGCGCCGCAGGTACTCTGGACGCAGCGAAGCATCGACAAACCCCTGAATGCTCGCGGTGAAGACGGCGGGGTAGGCCAGTGGCTTGGGCCGGTTTTTCTTAAATTGAAACCGTACCACATTGCCGTAGATGGGCATCACCGATTTTTCGGTCGAGTAATAGTAGCCGTAGTCATCCCAGGCCCAGCCCGGACCGAAGTACGCATCGCGCGTGGGACGTTCCACGTAGTACAGCGGTCCGGCGTGCGTGCGCAAAAAATGGTAGACCGACTGCTCATAGGTGGTATCAATCGAAGTGATGTCCGGATGCAGAAACGTGGGATCGCCGGTGCCGGTGAAAAACAGGGTGTCGCCCCGCTGCTGATACTGAAGGGCGGGGATAGAGTCTCCAAGAAGCTTAAGACTGGCAAACAGCGTAAATATTTTGGTGTTGCTGGCCGGAGTGTAGTACTTGTCCGCTTGATACTCGTACCTCATTTCTTCACGCTCCGTGTCGTAGATAGCAAAACCCGTGAAACTTTGACTGAAAATAGGCGACTCGTCCACCGCCCGGCGAAAGTCGCGGCTGCTCACCCCGGAGCGGGATGCGCAGGCGCTGATTCCTAATCCGATTGCAAGGCAAGCAATTCCAAAGAGTCGGTTTGAAGACAACATAGATCGTAGACGTTTTGTCGGCCGAAGAAGCCTTCCGATGCACAATCGTCGAAACAAACTTTTTCGATACCTCGCCCGTAATGTAGATGATTAACCCTTTTTACGCAAAACCGATGAACAACGATCCCGAGCTAAGCGGAAAGTACCTGGGCAGCATCACGCAAGATTTCGTGGTGGTAGCTGATACGCTGAAGGAGGCTGCCTACCAGGTGCGCAAGCAAGATTTTTCAGAATACCCAATTTTTCCAATTGCCAAAGTGGAAATTCCGATTGGACAGTTGTTGGTGGGCCGGGGCGAAATGGCCATCCACTGGAACTACTACATCACCTATTTGGATGAATTTGTGCAGCGCAAGTTGATAGAAGACGAACCGGAGTTTAAGAAGGCCTACAAGAATCCCGACGAATTCTGCTGCCTGTTCGTGGTGGATCAGGACTTCACCAACTTCCTGTTTATTCCTTACCCGGAAGACTAATCAGTGGCGGTTGCGGCCCTTTAATTTTTTGAAAAGCCAGTAACCCACTCCCACCACCAGGGCAATCAGAATGAGAGCCACCCAGAAGCCTGCCTCAAAAATATCCCCAATAAGGTCACCGACCTGTAAAAAAATAGCCGAAAAGATTGGATAGAACATAGTGTGAATGTTGAGGTTAGTTTGTTTTTCAGTAAAACCGTATTGGTCGTAAAAGGTTTGCCACGGCTATCTCGTTCAAGCCTGAAAGTGATTCCAACCCTGGGCCTGGATGGCAACCAACTGTTCGTTCTGGGTAGCCAGTTGCGCTCCCAGCTCCGCCTTTTGCACGTATCCGATTGGGTGGATGTCCGCATGGTCTTTCAGTTGCTCGAAGTCCGCTTGCCGCAGCGTGAATAGCAATTCGTAATCTTCGCCTCCGTTCATGGCCAGCGTAACCGCGCTCAGTTGAAACTCGTCAGCGGTGCTCACGGTGAGCGCGTCTATCGGAAGCTTGTCTTCGTACACCCGCATGCCCACACCCGACTGCCGACACAAATGCAGCACCTCCGATGCTAAGCCGTCCGACACGTCAATCATGGCGGTAGGCACAATGCCGCGCTCGTGGAAATCGTGCACAATGTCCGTACGGGCCTTGGGTTTGAGCTGCCGCTGCACCACATAGTCGTAGGCTTCCAGTTCGGGCTGAGCGTCGGGATTTTCGGCAAACGTAATCTTTTCCCGCTCCAGTATTTGCAGCCCGGCGTAGGCTCCTCCCAGGTCGCCCGTCACGCACAGAACGTCACCCTGCCGGGCACCCGAGCGCCGAACCAATTGCGGCGGAGCCACCGTTCCCAACGCTGTCACCGAAATCAACAGTCCCGAGGGAGCGGCGGTGGTGTCGCCGCCCACCAAGTCCACTCCGTAATCGCGGCACGCGTAGCCAATGCCCCGGTAGAGGGCGTCGACCGCCTCGACCGAAAAGCGATTGCTCAGTCCCACACTCACGGTGATCTGCCGGGGAATGCCGTTCATGGCGGCAATGTCCGATACGTTCACGGCCACCGCTTTATAGCCCAAATGCTCCAGCGGAGTGAACGACAAATCGAAGTGAATGCCCTCTACCAGCATATCGGTGCTCACCAACTGGTAGGTGTTTCCGGCATCAATCACCGCCGCATCGTCGCCAATGCCCAGCACGGAGCTAGTATTAGTCAGCGAAAAATGCTGCCGAATGCGATCAATGAGTCCGAATTCTCCCAAACTACTGATCTCCGTACGCTCAGGCGGCATGCCGTTGGAAGACGTTTCAGACGGTTTCATACTTTAGATTTAGCTCGGTCAGCTCTTGTATAAAGTCGTCCCAACTCTCTGTTTCTACGGAGCACTGCACGGAGGTGCCCGCCATCAGGCGATCCACTTTCTCTTTGGCTACCTTAAGACCCGCTTCCTGATCATACTTTACTAGCGTTTGCACCAGACGAATTTTGTCGGATAACTTTCCGTCGAATGATTTGAGAATAACTGTTTTCATAAAGTTGAAACGTTTGCGTCACGAGTTTTTTCCTGACATAACTCCACCAGCACCCCGTTGGTTGACTTTGGGTGCAAAAAACAGATAATTTTGTTATCCGCTCCGACTTTTGGTGTTTCGCTCACGAACGTGAATCCTTCGTTCTTTAAGCGCGCTATTTCGGCCACAAGATCGTCTACCTCCAGCGCAACGTGGTGCAGCCCCTCTCCTCGCTTCGCGATAAACTTGCGCACTATCTCTCCTTCGGGGGTATCGGAAATTAGCTCTAGTTTGGTGTCGGCAACCGCGTAGAAAGTGGTTTGAACCCTTTCGGAAGACACCTCTTCGGTTTTGTAAGCCGACTGGCCGAGTAAGCGGTCGAACACTTCCTGACTCGCAAGCGGGTCGGCTACCGCAATACCCAGGTGTTCTATTCTAAGGATCATAGTCAAATGAAGTGGCGGGCGTAAAGTACGGTAAAATTATTGGGTTCAGGCTCATTCTTGCTTCGCAAAAGCGTACTTTTACGGGGAGATGGCACCTATCCGGCACTTTATCCGTTTACAGAAGAGAATACGATTATTAAGATCGATTTTACACGGGTAAGGTTCGCGCCCAACTACCAGAAAGAAACTCAAGGAATAAGCCTTATTTTACTATGATTTCAATTACTGACAGAGCAAAAGAAAAGATTAGTGCTTTAAGAGCAGAAGAAGGACACTCGCGCAATCATAACGTGCGGGTATCGGTGAAGGGGGGTGGTTGTTCGGGTCTGATGTACGACTTAGACTTCGACGATGCCACCCGGGAAGACGACCACGTGTATGAAGACCAGGGGGTGAAAATCCTGGTGGACAAAAAAAGCCTGCTGTATTTGCTGGGCACCACGTTAGACTTTTCCGACGGACTTAACGGCAAGGGATTTCAGTTTGTGAATCCTAATGCCACGCGCACCTGCGGGTGCGGCGAAAGTTTCTCCGTGTAACCACCCTCCGCTTCTACTCACAAAAGCCAAGATCGATACCGATGTTGGCTTTTTTTATGCTCCGCACTGCTCGCTTTCTGCGCTATTAGATTATCCGAATTTAAACAGTATGCACGCGGAACAAACGATAAAAATTTTTGCGGTGGAGGATGACCCCACCTACGTGAAGTTCTTGCACCATGTGCTGAGCCTGAATCCTGATTTCGACTACGAAGTGTTCACCACGGGCAAATCCTGCCTGGACCAACTGCACCGCAAGCCCCAGATTGTTACACTCGACTATTCGCTGCCCGATGCGACCGGCCGCGATTTGCTAGAAAAAATAAAGGCGCATAATCCGGACACGCAGGTGATCATCCTTTCTTCTCAGGAAGATATCACCACCGCCGTAGAACTATTGAAGCTAGGGGCCTACGACTATATCAACAAGGACCAGGATGCCCGCAATCGGTTGATCAACAGCATCAACAATGCCCTGAAAAACGTTCGGCTGGTGGACGAACTCAACTTTCTGAAGCAGGAAATCACGCAGAAATACCACTTTGCCAACAGCATCATTGGCAACAGTGCTCCCATGAAAAAGGTGTTCAGCCTGCTCGAGAAGGCCGTCAAAACCAATATCATTGTCTCGATCACCGGTGAAACCGGCACCGGCAAAGAAGTGGTCGCCAAGGCCATTCACTATAATTCTGATCGGAAAAACCACCCCTTTGTACCCGTCAACCTGGCGGCTATTCCCCGGGAGCTAGTAGAAAGCGAGTTGTTCGGCTACGAAAAAGGAGCGTTCACCGGGGCCGCAAGCCGTCGTCTCGGAAAGTTTGAAGAAGCTCAGAACGGCACCATTTTTCTCGATGAGATAGGCGAAATGGAGCTTAGCCTGCAAGCGAAACTCTTGCGGGTGCTCCAAGAGCGTGAGGTGACTCGCATCGGTGGCAACCAGACCATTTCGCTCAACACCCGTATCCTGGTGGCCACCCACCGCAATCTGGCCGAAGAGGTAAAGGCCGGTAACTTCCGCGAAGACCTTTATTACCGCCTACTGGGTTTGCCCGTGCACCTGCCCCCGCTGCGCGAGCGCGGCAATGATATTTTGTTGCTCACCAAGTTCATCCTCAACCAGTTTTGTCAGGAAAACAAACTGAAAGGGATGCTCCTCAGCCAAGCAGCGCAAGAGAAACTGCTGAAGTACCCCTATCCGGGCAACGTACGCGAACTGAAATCTATCGTTGAACTGGCCGCGGTTCTGGCAGAAAACAATACCATCGAGGCCGATAACATCCACTTTAACAGCCTGGCCAAAGAGCGCAACTTCACCAGCGAAGAACTCACCATGCGGGAGTATACTTTTTTGATCATTCGCCACTTCCTTAAGCAGCACGATAACAACGTATTGCTGGTGGCCCATAAACTAGATATTGGCAAGTCTACCATTTATCGGTACTTAAAAGAAATGGAGGAAAACGAATCTAAAAATCAAGAAGACACCGCCCTGGCAGTGTAATCCTGTAAAGTAAACCACATGAAAACGAACATCTCATTGATTGATTTATCCTATTTGGTAGCATTATGCGACGGGGACGACGATTTTATGAATACGATCATCGCCAGCTTTGTAGAAGAAATGCCTGAGACCCTCCAGCTCATTCAGCAAAATATGCAGGACGGCAACTGGGAAATGGTGGGCCAATTGGCGCACAAGATGAAACCATCGGTACAATTTGTGGGCATGGACGATACGCTAGAGAAGACCAAAGACATAGAGCTTGCGTGCCGAAATGCCGAGATATGTCCCGAGCGCTTGGGCGGTTTGGTTCGGGAAGTGGCCCAAGAAACCACCACCGCCATTGCCGAGCTGCAAGCAGTGTTAGACCAGCAGTAATTTCCTTTGGCCGAGCGCTTTCGTGCCCGGCAATCGCTTTAAAGAATTCTCCTGGATAAATTATTCCACCGTGGATAATTTCGCTAACTTCGTGTTTGTCACATCACTTCAACTACTGTGCGCAAACGCCACCTGCCTCTTTTGGGATGCCTTGTTTTTCTATTCGCCTGCGACCCAAGCGCACCCTTGTTTCGCCAGGTTTCTTCCTCCCAAAGTGGCATCACCTTCTCCAACACCATCGTTGAAAGTGATAGTTTCAACGTCATCGATTACACGTACCTGTATAACGGGGGGGGCGTTGGGGTAGGCGACGTGAACAACGACGGGCTAGACGATATCTTCTTCGCCGGAAACCAGGTTTCAAGCCGCCTGTATCTGAACCAGGGCAACCTCACTTTCCAAGACATCACGCAATCATCCGGAGTGGAAACCAAGCGCTGGGCCACCGGCGTGGCGATGGTAGACATCAACCAGGACGGCTGGCTGGATATCTACGTGTGCGTGGCCAGCAAATTTGGCCCATCCCAGAGCAAAAACTATCTTTTTATGAACCAGGGGGCCGATGCGCCCGGCAAAGAAGTCTCCTTTGTTGATCAGGCCGAGGCTTTCGGACTGGCCGACAGTGCCTATTCTACCCAAGCGGCTTTCTTCGACTACGACCACGACGGCGACCTGGACGTGTATCTGCTCACCAATGGCCTGGAAGAGTTCAGCCAGAACAACGCCCGCCCCAAGAAAACCCAGGGAGAAGGGCTCAGCAACGACAAGTTATACCGCAACCCCGGATCAAGTCCGGGGCAGGCGATTCAGCCATTTGTTGATGTGACCCGGGAAGCGGGCATTCTCACCGAAGGCTACGGTCTGGGCATTACTGTGAACGACGTTAACCTGGACGGTTGGCCCGACGTCTACGTAGCCAACGATTTTATCACCAACGACCTGCTGTGGATCAACAACGGAGATGGCCCGGATGGACATCCCACCTTTAGCGACCGAGCCGCTGATTATCTCAAGCACCAGACCCACAACGGTATGGGCACCGATATTGCCGACTTCAACAACGATGGCCTGGTGGATATCATGGTGCTGGATATGCTGCCGGAAGACAATTTTCGGCAGAAGATGATGTTCGGCAAACCCAACGAAGACCGCTTTGCTCTCACGCTACGCTATGGCTACACCCCGCAGTACGTGCGCAACACGCTGCAACTCAACAACGGGTTCACTCCCCAGGGTGATCCTTCCTTTAGCGAAATTGGGCAGCTAGCCGGGGTCTCTAATACGGATTGGAGCTGGAGCGCCCTATTTGCCGACTTTGACAACGACGGCTACCGCGACTTACTCATCACCAACGGTTACGCCAAAGACGTGACCGACATGGACTATGCCAGCTACCGCGCATCCGCTTCGCAGTTCGGCACCACCGAAGCCAAGCGCGAGAAAGCCGTCAAGCTGGCCGCCCTGCTCAAAGAAGCCAAAGTGCACAACTACGCCTTCCGGAACAACCGCGATCTCACCTTTACCGACGTATCGGAAGACTGGGGCATGACGGTTTCTTCTTTTTCTAACGGTACCGCCTTTGCCGACCTCGACAACGATGGTGATCTGGATGTGGTGATGAACAACATCAACGACGAAGCCTTTGTCTACGAAAATACGCTGGAGACTTCGCCGGAGCACAACCACCTGCGCATTGCCCTCACTGGGCCGCCCGGCAACCGGGCCGGTTTGCAAGCTACCGTACGCCTACGCTACCAAGGACAACAGCAGTACCACCACCACACGGTCTATCGGGGCTACAAATCTACGATAGAAAATACCATCCACTTCGGCCTGGGTGCTCACGCGTCGGTAGATTCGGTGGAAGTCACCTGGCCCGATGGGCGGTATCAGTTGCTAAGAAACGTACCCGCCAACCAAACCCTTGCGGTCCGGTACGAAGGTGCCGAGGACACTCCTCCGGCCCCACCCCCTCACCCTGCTCCGTTGCTCACTAACGTTTCTGGCGAGCTGCAGTTAGGCTATAAGCATCAGGAAGAGGACTTTATCGATTTCAAGTTCGAGCCACTACTGCCCCGGCGCTACTCGCAAGACGGACCTTGCCTGGCCACCGGGGACATCAACGGGGACGGGGCCGACGATTTTTACGTGGGCGGGGCGAAGCGGCAGCCCGGACGCTTTTTTGTGCAACAAGCCGACGGTCAGTTTATCGGGTATACTTTGCTAAGTGACTCAATCTATGAAGACCTTGGGGCCGTGCTGTTTGATGCCGATCAGGACGGCGATCTGGATTTGTACGTAGTGAGCGGCGGCAACGAGTTTCCGGCCAACGACCCAGCCTACTACGACCGCTTTTACCGCAACGACGGGCGGGGCAACTTTACGGTGGATTCGTCTGCTATCCCAGCCATTGCCGCCAGCGGTTCGTGCGTACGCGCGGGCGACTATGACCAGGACGGTGATCTGGATTTGTTCGTTGGTAGCCGCCTGGTGCCCAAGCAGTATCCCCTGCCCGCCTCCAGCTACGTGCTGCGCAACGAGGGCGGGCACTTCGTGAACGTTACCGCGCAGGTGGCTCCCGAACTGATTGAGCTAGGACTGGTCACCGACGCCCAGTGGACCGATTATGATCAGGATGGAGTGCTTGACCTGCTGGTGGTGGGCGAGTGGATGCCCATCACGTTCTTCCGCAACGAGGGCGGGCGGTTGGTCGACGTTACTGAGAACACTCAACTCGCGCACACCTCCGGCTGGTGGAATTGCTTGGTGGCCGGTGACTTTGACCAGGACGGCGACCTGGACTACATCGTTGGCAACCTGGGCCTGAACTCTCGCTACCACGCCTCGGCCGACGAGCCGCTTCGGATGTACACCAAGGATTACGACCAGGACGGGCGCATCGATCCGATTCTCAGCTACTACATCATGGGCCGGGAGTACCCCGCTGCCTACCGCGATGCCTTATCGGACCAGATGAACCCCATGCGGCGCCGCTTCCCGAAGTACGAAACCTACGCCACCACCACGTTCGACGAACTGTTCACCACCACCGAGTTGGAAGGAGCCTACGTGCTCGAGGCCGAACTCCTGACCACCAGCTACCTCGAGAACCAGGGCAACGGCCCGGATGGACATCCCACCTTCGCCGTTCGCGACATGCCCCTGATCGCCCAGACCGCCCCGGTGCACCACATGATCACCGACGACCTGAACGGCGACGGTCACCTCGATGTGCTGATGGTGGGCAACAGCTACGCTCCCGATGTGCACGTGGGCCGCTACGATGCCTTTATCGGGCAGGCGCTGCTGGGTGACGGAACGGGACAGTTCCGTCCGCTTACGCTGGGCGAAAGCGGTTTCTACATGGACACCGACGCCAAGGATATAATCCAACTGAATCGGAACGGAAAGCCTGCCTGGGTAGTTGCTAGCAATAACGACAGCCTGCGGGTGTTTACGAAAAATCCGGCGCAGGCCAACGGCCAAGAAGTAGCAAACAAATGATATGGTGGCTTGTTGTAGTAAGCTTATATGTCAACGCGCCCTATGCTGGCTGGTCGGTGGAGCGTTCGGCCTGACTGGTCTGCTAGGCTGCCAGCCGTCAGCCGAAGGAGATAGCCATGCCACCATGCTGCGCTTGTTGCAGCAGGTGCAGACCACCACTGCCCATCCCAACAACTTCTACGCCAATGCCACCCGCATCCACCACTTCGACAGCCTGCTACAACTTGATCCGGGCAACGCCTCCTACCGCTACCCGCGGGCCCTGGATTTGCTGCGCTACGGCTCCTCGGTGGCCGCCGCCCAGGAGCTCGAGGCCCTGATCCGGGAGCGAGATGCCGGGCAACTAGATCAATCCCTCAACCCCGACGAGCGGGCCTCTCTGGAAGGTTATCTGGCCCTGAGCTACCTGCGGCAGGGCGAGCAAGAAAACTGCATCATCAACCATACCGCCGCCTCCTGCTTGTTCCCAATTCAACCGGCGGGCTTCCACCAGCGACCGCAGGGCTCGCAGCAGGCCATTGATCAGTACACCAAGATGCTAGAAGAAAACCCCAACGATTTGAGCGCCCGCTGGCTACTCAACATCGCCTACATGACCCTGGGGCGGTATCCCGACCAGGTGCCTGCTGCCTGGCTTATCCCCGACAGCAGCTTCCGCTCCGATTACCCCGCCAAGCGGTTTGCGGACCGGGCTTCGGCTATTGGCTTTGACATCCGCGGGCTGTCGGGGGGGCTGGTGGTGGATGACTTTACCAACGACGGTTACCTGGATATCATGGTGTCGGAGTGGGGACAAGACCGCCCCCTACGCCTGCTGATCAACCAAGCCGATGGAAGGTTTGTGGAGACTTCTTCCGAAGCCCACCTCGATGGGCTGTACGGGGGGCTTAATTTGCTTCCGGCCGACTACAACAACGACGGCTGGCTCGACGTGCTGGTGCTGCGCGGAGCCTGGCTCCAGGACTACGGTCACCACCCCAACTCCCTGCTCAGAAACAACGGCGACGGCACCTTCACCGACGTGACCCAGGCCGCCGGACTGCTCTCGTTCCACCCCACCCAAACCGCCACCTGGAACGACTTCAACGGCGACGGCTGGCTGGACTTGTTTATCGGCAACGAAACGGCCAGCGCGACGTCCTTCCACCACAGCGAGCTGTATATCAGCAACGGCGACGGTCCGGATGAAGCTCCCACCTTTCGGGAGGTGGCCCAGGAGGCGGGGGTAACGGTGAGCACCATTGGCACCCGCGTGGCCCCGATGTTTGTGAAGGGAGTGACCTCGGGCGACTACGACGACGACGGCTGGCCCGACTTGTACGTCTCTACGGGCGGAGGCAACCACGTCGCCGCCAACTTCCTGTTTCATAACAACGGCCCCGATGCCATGGGCAATCCCACCTTCACCGACGTGACCCGGGAGGCCGGACTGGCCGAACCCAACTCCACCTTCACCACCTGGTTCTGGGACTACGACAACGACGGCTGGCTCGACCTCTTCGCGGCCAATTATTGGAAGGGCGACGAGCCTTCTATCACCAGCGCGATGGCGGCCGAGGCCCTGGGCCTGCCGCACCATGCGGCCACCGGACGGCTGTATCGCAACCAGGGCAACGGCCCGGATGGGTCTCCCCCGGATGGACATCCCACCTTCGCCGACGTTTCGGATTCAACCCACCTCAACCGCATCCTGTACAGTATGGGAGCCAACTTTGGTGACCTGGACAACGACGGCTGGCTGGATATGTACCTGGGCACCGGCGACCCCACGCTGCGCTCGGTGGTGCCTAACCGCGCGTTCCGCAACGCCGAGGGGCGCTTCTTCCAGGACGTGACCACCGCCACCGGCACTGGGCACCTGCAGAAGGGCCACGCTGTGTCGTTCTCCGACTTGGACAACGACGGTGACCAGGACCTGCTGATGTCGATGGGCGGAGCCTACCAGGGCGACGTCTTCCAGAATGCCTTCTTCGAGAATCCCTACCAGGATGACCATCGTTGGGTCACCCTGCGGCTGGTGGGCACGGAGTCTAACCGCTCGGCCATTGGCACTCGGGTGGTGCTAACGGTAGAAGCGCAGGGGAAAGAACGCAAGATCTACCGAGACGTGGGTACGGGCGGCAGTTTCGGCGCGTCGGCCCTGCGGCTGGAGGTGGGACTGGGCGACGCCGACCGTCTCAAGGAAGTCACCGTTCAGTGGCAAGTGTCGGGCACTCAGCACTTCTCTGACTTACCTATGAACACCTTCTACGAGATCACCGAGGGTGAGTTGGAAGCCCGCCCCCTGCCCCTGGAGCGTCTGCATTTCACCACCCCGCCCTCACATGAGCATCACGCAACCCTCGCTCCGTGAAGAAGTGGATCATTGTCGGCATTATTTTCCTCACGCTGCTCGCCGCCGCGGGCGTCACCCTTTATTATCGTAGCCCTGAGGTCAACTCCTGGAGCACCACCCTGCCGGGCATCGGCAGCAGCTCGTCGCCCCGCCTCACCGACCTGACCGGCGACGGCGTGCTAGACATCGTGCTGGGCACCGGGCGACAGGAGCTACACGCTAGCGACACTGCGGTGATCGCCCTGGACGGAGTCACCGGGCAGCTGCTGTGGCACGTGGCCGCCCGCGACCAGATTGTGGGTTCCGCAGCGCTGTTTGACGTGACCGGTGACGGCGTGGACGAGGTGTTTATCGGGGGGCGGAGCGCCGAGTTGATAGCCATCGACGGTACCGACGGCACGTTGCTGTGGGAGTTTTACGCGGCCGGAGACTCATTGGACCCCGGCCCCACTGCCGGACTCTACAACTTCTACAACCCCCAGCGCGTGCCCGACCAGGATGGCGACGGACACGACGACCTGCTGGTGGCCAATGGGGGCGACTACCTGGCCGAACCTCATGACCTCAACCGACCGGTGGGCCGTCTGATAGTGGTGAGCAGCCGCACCGGGCAGTTGCTGGGTCAGGCGTTGGTGCCCGATGGAAAAGAAACCTACCTATCGGCCGTGGTGGCTGATCTGGACGGCTTCGGCACCCTGGACGTGATCTACGGCACCGGGGGCGAGACGATGGGTGGTCACCTGTATCGTACCACCCTGGCGGCCGTGCTGGCGCAGGACCTGAGCGCTTCGGTCGTGCTAGCCCGCGGGGAAGAAAAAGGCTTTATCGCTCCCCCGGTGCTAGTTGACCTGACGGGCGACGGTGTGCTGGACGTAGTGGCGAACGCGGTGGATGGACGCCTGCTGGCCTTCGACGGAGCCACCAACGCCCGACTTTGGGAGGTTCCTATTGCCGGAGCCGAAGCCTACACCACCCCGGCGGTGGGCTACTTTACCGGTGACGACGCTCCCGATTTCTTCGCCAACTACGGCAAGGGGGTGTGGCCCACCCTGCGCGACCCGGTTCAGTTCTTGGTGGATGGCAGTTCGGGTGAGATTGTGCAAGAAGATACGCTGGGCCGCTTTCAGTACGCTTCGCCGGTGGTGGTTGATATCAACAAAGATGGCTACGACGACGTGCTGCTGAGCGTGAACTACGTGGAGCAACGCTTCGAGGTGAACGTGCCCTACAATCGTCTGGTGGTGTTCGACTTCCACCGGCAGCAGGTCTTTCGCCTCAATGAACCCGAGGCGGGCATTAACGTGTCGTCTACACCCTGGGTGGGCGACCTGGACGGCGACGGCTGGCTCGACGTGATTTACTGTGTGGCGCAGGTGGTTGACAACAACAGCGATCATCCAAAGCAGCTCACCGTGCACCGCCTAGAGAAGAAGATCTACGCTCCAAACGGCATCGCGTGGGGCGCATACATGGGCAGCGGCTACGACGGGGTGTTTCGGGGGAAGCGACGGGATGATTTGTGAGGGAATGGTTGGTTGGTGAGGGCACAAACTAGGGGTAGGGAACAGGGGCGGCAACCTACGCTAACGGATTGTTATTCAGGGTTCGCGAAAGAGATACGCAGGCTGCGTGTTGATGATGCGGGGGTGACGTTTGGACTTACCTTTTACACCTTGATCTGCCGGGTCAATGCCGTTAGCTCCCTGCCCGGGTTCACGTTGACGCGGTGACGCTTGGGATCGAACCGGTCTTGCTCGTCGGTGAACTTACCGCTGATGCTGTTGGTGATCTTCAGAAACGGCAGGTGAATGTGGTGGTTCTTTTGGAGGAGGTAGTCGACTGTTTCTAGAAGGAGTTAAAACATGCCCTGAAGCCTGAGTAGTGACGGCTCCGTTGCGCAAACCTTACGTGAGCACTCTTAAAGTGGGCTGTGAGGCACAGCCCAAGGTTTTTTTCATAGATAAGAAAAGGGTTCGCCCTTAGTTGGCGAACCCTTTTCTATCGTGCTTAAATTTCAAAGCTTACGGAAGCAACACGGTATCAATGATGTGTACTACTCCGTCCTTGGCCTGCACGTTGAGGGTGCTGTTGGTGGTAAGGTCTACGGTTTGTCCACTACCGGTGGCCACCGTAAACACGGCATTGTTCACGTTAAGGGTTTCACCCGACAGAGTTTCCACCACCCCGTTAGGCAGGTCGCTAGACAGTAGGCGCCCGCTGAGTACGTGGTAGAGCAGTACCGGGCGCAGCAGTTCCCCTTCGGTGGCAGCCACGTCGATGCCGGCGGCAAGAAAGGCCGCGTTGGTAGGGGCAAACACGGTGTAGGGGCCTCCGGCAGTAAGCACAGTATCCAGCCCGGTCTTCTGTAGGGCGAGCACCAAATCCGATAGTTCGGCAACCTTCGTGGCCAGCGTTACGATATTGTCTTGGGGAGGGCTAAGGACTGAGCCGATCTCGTGGATGTAGCCGTTGGTCCCCTTCAGGTCAGCAGTGACCACGGGAACACCGTCTACGGTAATTCCAACGAGAGTAGAAATGGTAACCGATGCCCCGTTGAGCGTCTTAGCAAAGCCCGACATGATCGCGGTAGAAGCCAGAGAATCGCCCACCACGTGATACGTTAGGGTGGACGCAGCCACGGCGGCGGGGTCGGTGACTCCGGCGGCGGTGAAGGCGGCATTGTTAGGAGCGAATACCGTGACGGTACCCGTGCTCAGCGGGGTGATCAGGTCTTTGGCTACCAAAGCGGCAGCCAGGGTACTGAAGTTGGGGTTGGTTAACAGGATCCCGGCCACCGTGTTCAGGCTCGGGGGCACCAGCACTTCATCAATCACCTGCACCACCCCGTTGGTAGCTGCCACATCGGGGGCAGTGATAATGTCGGTATCATCATCCAGGTCGAGGGACTCGCCGCTCAGCGTGGTTTGCGATCCGACAACATTTTCCGCATTAACCGATCCCTCAATGACGTGATACTCCAGAACGGTGCGCAACAGCGGGTCGGGCACGTCGGCCAGCGAGGCAAACCCCTGGCTGGCCAGAAACTCGGCAAAAGCGGCGTTGGTCGGAGCCAGCACCGTAAAGGCTCCGCTGCCTCCGTCGATAGCATCAACCAAGTCGGGGAAACGGCCCACGGCGGCGGCTAGTGAAGTGAAGTCAGCTCCTCCGGCAATCTGGAGGATGTTCTGCGTGGGGAAAGTAGATGGCACCAACACAGCATCGAGTTCGTGCAGGAAACCATTGCGGGCCGCCCGGTCGGCCGTGGTGATGGTAGCGGTGTTGTTGGCTCCGGTCACGGTGGTGCCGTTGAAGGCAAGCTGCCCGCCCTGTTCGGTGGCGGGGACCGAACCAAGCTCGGCCGAACTATAGCTGCCGCGCACCACGTGGTAGTCAATCAGGCTGCGCAGCAGGTCGTTCGGAATGTCGCCGAGCGCTCCGTAAGTGTCGTACTTGGCCAAGAAGGCATCGAAGGCGGCGTTGGTCGGAGCGAAGATGGTGTACTCATAGGAAGGGCCGCTACCGTTAAACTCATCGGCAATATTCAGGCCGTTGGAGCCAATAGCGCGGTAGAACTGCGAGAACTTGCCTTCGCTTTCGATAGAGTTCAGGACGCCGATCACGCCGGAGCCACCCTTGTCGCGCACCTCGACATCTTCTTGACAGGAAGCAAAGAGAAATAGGGAAAGAAAAACGCTTCCGGCTATTTTATATAAATTAGTTGGTATCATAAGTTGCAGTGTTGAGAACAAATATGGGTAGTACACTAAGTATAGGAACTATTAAGTTAATGCCCCCTGGTGAGCAAAAAATGCTAACCAGGGGGCACAAATGCACTAGTATCCTGGGTTTTGATCGGCCTGATTAATTTCAGCGTTGGTTTCTAATTCCTGTAATGGAATAGGCCATAACTTAAACCGGTCGGCGTAGGGCTTATTGTCGGCCAGCGCAACGTCATCATCTAATCCCCATCGGCGCAGGTCATTATAGCGATGTTGCTCCCCGGCCAGTTCCACGGCGCGTTCGTGCATGATAATCTCCATCACCTGCTCGCGGGTATTGGCCGGATACTGGGCCGTGGGATACAGCCTCAGCACGTTATTTAGGGTGCGGGGCATGTACAACTCAATATCAGGATTAGTTTTTTGAGCAATGGCGCGTTGTCGCACCTGGTTAACCAGCGCCAGCACTTCAGAAATGGGCTTACCATTGTTCAGTTTGGCTTCGGCGGCCATAAGCAGTGCGTCGGCGTAGCGCATCAGGCGAAAGTTGATGCCCGAACTTTGATTGCCGTCGTCGCGGATGTCGTAGTTTTGGTACTTCCGCCAAGCAATGAGCCCACCAAATTGATCCCTGGTGAAGGTTCCTCTAAACCACTCCACGCCATCGTCGTAGAAGGTTTGCTCGTAGCGCGGGTCACCCAGTTCGAAGCGGTCGGCAAAGGCTTGTTTGGGTCGCACGTTGTTAAAGCTGGCAAAAGCGTACTCCACTCCGCGGAAGGTAGCTTCTCCTCCCCCGGCAGCGTCAGTGTTCCACTGGACGCCTAGCCCATCCTGAAATTGCACCTCAAACAGCGACTCCGCGTTATTTTCCGCCTCAGCGACCTGTTCTTCGCCAATACCGTTCCAGCGGAAGTTTTCCACCAGGCGGTAGGTGCCGTGTTGGCCGTTGATGATTTCCATGAACTGAGCTTCGGCTTCGGCCCATTGTTCACGGTAGAGATACACTTTCCCTAGATAACCGGTAGCAGCCCCGGTGGTGGCACGGCCCAGGTCATTTGATCCATATTCGTCTTTGGAAAATAAATTTTCCTTAGCGTACTGTAAGTCTTCGATCACCTGCGCGTATACTTCTTCGGCCGATGCCCGAGGTTGTTGAATGGAAGCCTCGGGGGGATCCAAGACTAGCGGTACACCGCCCCACTTATTCACCAAATCGAAGTAGAAAGTGGCTCGCAGGAAACGTGCTTCGGCTACAATTCGGTTCCTGAGGGTCTCGTCCATTTCTATTTGAGGCACTTGTAGAATCACCCGGTTGGCACGGGCGATACCCACGTAATACCCTCGCCAAATTCCGGTGATCACTTCGTTGTTGGCATCCCAGGTGTAGTTGAGCATCTGGGCCAGGCTGGCTTGCAGGTTATTGGTGCCGATGCTTTCGTCCGACGGCATGTCGTTGCCAAAAAAGTAGAAACGCTGCGCCAGATCAATGGCTTGCCAAGCGCCGTACACGGAGGTGAGGGCCAGCAGAGCATCTTCCTGAGTCTGGTAGAAGGTGCCTGGAGTGGGGTTGTTGGGGTTATCGATCTCCAGCAGTTCTTCATCCCGTTTGCAGGATACTACAATTACTAAGTTCGCGAGCACAAAAACCAGCAAGAATCTAAGCGTTATAGAATACTTTTTCATATTATATTTTTTCATTCTTCTTATACTTGATGTCTACTAAAAAGTTACTTGGATGCCCAACATATACGTACGGGCCTGCGGAAACTGTCCATTGTCAATACCTCGGCCCCTACTGGCTCGATCAGGATTGTTGTCCTGAGAACCAATTTCCGGATCATAGCCTTCATATTGTGTTAGGGTGAACAAGTTTTGAGCGGTGGCATAAATCCGGGCATTAGAGATAAATCCGCCGATGTTTTCCAGCGTAGCGAAGGGCACGTTATAGCCTAACGTCAGGTTTCGGCAGCGCAGGAATGAACCGTCGCCAATAAAGCGGTCTGACTCACGGGTATTGAGGGCCGGGTCGCCCCCGATGGCCCGGGGAATTTCGTTGCTCGTACCGGGACCAGTCCAACGATTCAGCGTTTTCTTCTCAAAGTTGAAGGGACGCAGCATTCCTTGCGCAAAATAGCGGTAGCCATAGTAAAGTTCTATACCTTCTACCCCTTGCAAAAACAGATTCAAATCAAACCCTTTGTACGAAGCGTTGAGGGACAAGCCGTAGGTAATGTCAGGAATAGGATCGCCTATGTAGGTACGGTCGTCGGAGTTAATTACCCCATCGGGTACTCCTTCGGGGCCGCTGATATCCTTGAAGCGGATATCCCCCGGTTCGGCATTGGGTTGAGAAGCATGGGCGTCAACCTCGGCCTGGGTCTGGAAGATACCGTCGGTTTGGTAACCAAAGAAAGACCCAATGGGCAATCCCTCATCGATACGCGTGACGCGGGTCACGTTTACATCACCGCTGGTAATGGGTTGCCCTCCTCCTAATGATAGAAATTCGTTATCGAGGGTGGCCAGATTTCCGGTGACACTATACTGAAGGTCGCCAACCGACTTGCGATAAGTCACGGCTAATTCTAACCCTCGGTTTCTCACTGACCCCACGTTTAGTGTAGGGGAATCATTACCTCCCCGCACTCCGGTAATAAGCGATGGCGGTACTGGAATAAGGATATCTTCGGTAGTTTTGATATAATAATCGGCGTTGATTAATACGCGGTTATCGAACAAGCCCAGGTCTATTCCAAAATTCGTCTGGGTAGAAGTTTCCCACACAAGGTCAGAAGCGGCCAGATCTCGTTGCGCCACCCCGGTTACCGGGTTACCACCTAAAACATAGTTTATGGTGTTTCGCAGCTCCGTTTGGAAACCGTAGTTACCAATCTCTTGAAACCCGGTCTGTCCCCAGCTACCGCGTAACTTCAGATCGCTGATAAAGGTTGCCCCCTCCATAAAGGCTTCTTCGCTTAAGCGCCAACCTAAGGATGCTGACGGGAAAATACCAAATTTATTGCCAGGTGAGAAGCGAGACGAACCGTCGCGGCGAATGTTGGCCGTTAGCAGATAGCGATCGTCAAAGCTATAGGTCAATCGTCCTAAGTAGGACGCCAATGCAAATTCATTCAAGCTACCTTCCACCGCGGGCACGTTGTTTACGCCATTGAGTACCCGCACTACCGAGTTTACCGTGTTGCGCCCGCTACCCTGCGCCACGCGCTGTTGGTATGTCTGACGGGTATATCCCACCAATAATCCCAGATTATGCTGACCAAAAGTCTTGTTATAGTTCAGGGTATTTTCGATCAGTGGAGAGATCGAGTAGGCATGTCGGTCATTGATTGTAGCAAAGTCCTGCGTCCGGCGGTCGCCAAACTTGTAGGGGGGTTCATAGCGGTAACGATTACCGTAAATAAAGTCTCCTCCCAAGCTTAGCTTATAGGTTAGTCCGTCAATGATTTCGTATTCCCCGTACAGGTTTCCAATCACGCGGAAGCGGGTGGTACGGTCGGTAAAGAGCTCCGCCTGGCCCACCGGATTGTTGGCATCCTGCTCATCGATGATTCTGTTTCCAGAATAAAGGCTGGGATTGGGACCGGTCGTTCCGCCCACGTTGTTGGGATCGAGAACGGGACGGTTGGGTGGATAGTGAAGAATGGAAAAGAAGTCAGCCGTGAGGTCATTACCTTGCGTACGGCTAAAGGATAGCGACTCACCAAATTTAAAACGCCCTTTCTGGAAATCGGTGTTGATCCGTAGACTGAACCGGTCAAAGTCAGTTTCGCGGATAATCCCTTCTTGCTTCATGTAGTTGCCCGATACGTTAAATTGTGCATTCTCAGACCCTCCGGATACGCTTAAGTTCACACTATTGATAGGGGCAGTGCTGAACATCTCGTCTTGCCAGTCGGCTTTGTTCACCAATTCTTCGGGCCGTTGCAGGGCTACCACCCGGGGCAGACCCGCATTGTCGGTGAGTTCGTCGGAGATTTCTTTGTATTCGTTGATATCGGTGAGCTCCAGCAAGCGCCAGGGTTCCTGAATGCCGGTGTAGGCGTCTAAAGTGATTTTAGCCTCTCCGGCTTTCCCACGTTTGGTGGTGATCAGCACCACCCCGTTGGCGGCGCGGGCACCGTAGATGGCTGCGGCCGAGGCGTCCTTAAGAATTTCCATCGAGGCAATGTCGTTGGGGTTAATGGTGCTGAGTGCGTTAAACTTGTTTTCACCCGTTGCTCCGTTGTCATTGATCACCGGGATACCATCAATTACGTATAGCGGCTCCGAGTTGCCGATGGAGCCGATACCGCGGATTTGCACCTGCATGCCCGCGCCGGGTTGCCCCGACTGCTGCACCACGTTGACTCCCGCCACGCGGCCCTGCAAGCCTTGCTCCACGGAGGTCATGGCCATGTTCTTAAAGTCTTCGGCATCCACCGACGACACCGATCCGGTCAGGTCGCGCCGCTCCTGGGTACCGTAGCCGATCACCACCACTTCACTGAGTGACTTGATGTCGGGCAGCATCAGCATGTTGATGGTGGACTGGTTCCCGACGGCGGCTTCTTCGCTGGAGTAGCCCACGGCGGAGAACACCAGAACAGCATTTTCACTGTTCACGTTGATACGGTAGTTGCCGTCAATGTCGGTGACGGTGCCGACGGTGGTGCCTTTCACCAGGATATTGACACCGGGCAGGGCTCCTTCTTCGTCGGAGGTAACGGCTCCGGAAACGGCGCGGTCTTGGGCGTGGGTGGTGTGGATGACTAGCAAGAATGCTAAACAGCTTAGCAATGCGCGCCAGCAGGAAGTAGAATCACTCATAAGAGAAAGGGATAGTTAAGTAATTAATAATAGTATGCGAACCAGATTGCAATAATAAGCAACGAATCTGAACGGGAGAGGCGAATATAGGCATAATTTTAATTATCTAGCAAATACATTACGTCTCACCCTCTCTTGGCTTATGAAAAGTTTTTCTTCCCTTTCCGATGAAGAACTGCAGGTGCGCTTCCGAAAGCACTCGGCGCGCGGCATGATCATCTCGCTGTCGCTGCTGGTGTCGTTTCTAATCTTGTACTTCTACGCTGACCCCGCCAACCCGGTGGTAACGACCCTGTCGGTGATCATCTCGGCGGCCTCAGTGGCCCTGGCCATTTGGTACCACATGGAAAAACGCAAATATCTCAAGGAATTCAAGAGCCGTCGCGCGGCATAAAAAAAGGCTGCCCCGCCGGGGGCAACCTTACTTATCTAAATCTAACCTGTCCACCGTTAGTGCAACCCTTACTTGGTGTTCACCACGATAACTCCGTTTCCGCCGCGCATGCCCCAGAAGCTGGCGCCGAATCCCTTATGAACCTCAATGGTGGCCACGTCCTGCGGGTTCATCATATTCACCGCCGAGGCATCCACCGGCATGCCGTCGATGACGTAGAGCGGTGAGCGCCACCCGCGCAGCACGGCGTAGGAGTTGAACCCCTGGGTAAATACTTGCACGCCCGGCACCCGGCCCTGCAAAGCATCCAGCACGTTGAAGGGTACAAAGGGCAGCTCGTCCATCACCACAATCTGGTCGGCATAAGAAGCCGTGTTGGATATATCCCGCAAGTCTACCCGGTAGGCATCGCGCAACGCGGTAGGGCTGTATACGATCCGTCCGGGCTGGTCGGCCGCCGATGATACTACCGGCAGTCCTAAGAAACTTAACAGCACGATGGCGATTCCAGCTATAAATTTGTTCTTTTTCATGACTCGTTTGTTTTTAGTTTATCGAAAAATGCCCGACTATTGTCCATTCCGGTTGCCTAATACGCTAGCCGAGCACCCTTTTCTCCTTCCACTCTATCCAATACTAAAACGTATAACCCTGAGCCGTAATTCAGGCTTTATGTTAAAGTATGTTAATAAGGCACTTACCAAGCAACGTGGATTCCTGACAAGCAAGAATTGGATTCAATGAAGGTATTGATCCGTCTGCTGGAAATTGATGGGCCTCGCTTAGGAAGTGACGCACGGAATGCGTACCTATATCTACGTTTTTCTGATCTACCCTTCCTGCTATGCTAACCAAACCAACCCTCCTCCGCACAATTTTGCTGAGTAATTTACTCGGGCTGCTTTTCCCTTCCCCCACCCCCGCCTCGTCTGCGCTTCCCCTGGCTTCAACCGCGGCAGTCGGCATCACGATAGCGAGTCCGTCGGGCAACGCCGTGAACTCAGCTCCCGAATTGATCTTCAGTGGCACTAAGAACGCCACCAGCGCTAGCCAGTCCGTAGTCATCCGCAACGACCAAACGACTGCGGTTACCGTCTCCGATGTTGCGTTGTCCGGCGCCAATGCGGCGGCCTTCATCATTACCAACGCCCCTCCCTTCCCCCTCAACCTGGCTCCCAACGCCACCGCCACCATCCAGGTCGCCTTCTCACCCAACGGCACGGTGGGTGCACTGTCGGCCCAACTCATCATCACCGAGGCGGGCACCAACACCACCGTCAAACTCTACGGACTCAGTGCCCAGGGGCTAGAAGGCAACAACGAACCGTCGCTCAACGCCATCGTGCAGACGCTCGGCTACGCCATCGACGTGGGCGGCACCCAGCTGATCCTCCCCACTGGCCCTAATCCCATCGGCGACGAGGTGCTCGTGCCCCTCTTTCAGCAGGCCGGGCCCGGCCCGGTCACCATGCAACCGGTGGCCCGCTACTCTCCCAGCGGCCCGTTGGCCTACGGCTACTACGTCCCCAACGGCAATACCGAAACTATCCAGGAGGTAGGCACCATTGTCGGAAACCAGGGACAGGCCCTGAACCCTGCCTTATCCGCCGGGACGCCTACCTTCGAACCAGGGGCCCAGACCTTTGGCTTCTACGCCGACGTAACCAGCTACGCCGCCCAGAAAACCTTTACCGAAGACGCGCGCAACACCGGCCCCCTCGCTCACGCGGTGCGCACCTACCCAGTAAAGAACCGCAGTGGGGCTGCGGTGGCCAATACCTACCTGGTGTGCATGGAACCGGCCAGCAACGGCGACTACCAAGATTACGTGTTTCTGGTGACCAACGTGAAGCCCGCTACCCCGGAAACGGGGCTAATCAACGATATACAGGTGGCTACTGGCAAAGCCTACGCGCTGGCTACCCTAGAGGGAGGCACCACCCACTACATCGACCGCACCTACACCGTGACCAGCGTGCCCGACGCCCTGACCGGAGCCTCGTTTATCAAAACCGCCAACGGCGACAAAGCAAACTCCGGTACCTCCCTGCTCACCTTCACCCTCACCCAAGCCGCCACGGTCTACGTGGCCTACGACCCCCGAGCCACCACCCTCCCGGCCTGGCTCAACTCCTGGAAGGAAGAAGCCTTCACCCTGGGAACCACCGACCCCGGCACCTCCTTCTTCGATGTGTACAGCAAGTCGTTCGTCGCTGGGGCGGTGACGCTGGGCGGAGCTTTGGCCAGCCCGGCGGCCGGGGCGCAGATGAACTACCTGGTGATTGCCCAACCCGCTAGTCCTTCCGGTGAAGAACCGGTGGTCGTCCGCATCAACAGCGGGGGCGGCGCGGTGACGCTGGACGACGAAGCCTTTGGGGCGGATGACTACTTCACGGGCAACGGAAAAAGCTACACCAACCCGCAGGTCACTGAGATTCAGAGCACCACCCAAGACGCGATCTACCGCACTGAGCGCAGCACCACCCAGAGCCTGGGCTCCTTTGGCTACGCCATTCCGGTGACCAACGGCACCTACACCGTGCGGCTGCACTTCGCTGAAATCTACTTCGGAGCGCCCGGCGGTGGCCCCGGCGGGGCGGGCAAGCGCGTGTTCAGCGTAGCGCTGGAAGGACAAAGCGTGCTCACCAACTACGACATCAACCAGGAAGTGGGTCCGGTGACGGCGGTGATCAAAACGTTCACCACCGAGGTCACCGACCAGGAGCTCACGCTAAATTTCACGGCCAGCGTGGACCAGCCCAAGGTATCGGCCATTGAGGTGTTCGGGTCAGGCACGCTCATCACCGATCCCGTAGTGCCTGATCCCCCCTGCGCCTGGAACGCCCTGGCCAACTCCGCCCTGAGTAAGGTGGAAGCACAAAGCGCCAAGGTGAACGGCAAGCTGTACGTGCTGGCCGGGTTCCTGGCCGGACTCAAGATCACCGGGGCTACGGAAATCTACGACCCCGTGGCCGATAGCTGGTCGACCGGAGCCCCCATGCCCACCCCGGTGACGCACATGGGAGCGGCCACCGTGGGCGACGATATCTGGATTGTGGCGGGCTTCGTGGGCAACCATCCCGGCGTGGCCACCGCCAAGGTGCAGGTCTACAACACGGTGACCAACACCTGGCGCGCCGGGCCCGACCTACCCAACCCCCGGGGGTCGGGAGCGGCGGTGTACCACAATGGCAAACTGCACTTCTTCGGCGGCCTGCTGCCCGACCGCAAAACCGACGTCGGCGAGCACTACGTGCTGGACGTTACCAACGAGAGCGCGGGCTGGCAGGCGGCGGCTTCCCTGCCCAACCCCCGCAACCACCTGAGCGGAGCGAGCGTCGACGGCCTGGTCTACGCCATCGGCGGACAGTACGGGCACGATGCCGGGGTCGACGACCAGAATTTTCTTGATGCCTACAACCCGGCCACCGACACCTGGACGCGGATGGCCGACCTGCCCTCAGACCGCTCGCACTTTGAGCCGGGCACGATGGTGCACAACGGCAAGATCATCATCGTGGGCGGACGCCGCGGCAACTTCTTCTTTGCCGACGTCACCGAGTACGACCCGGCCACCAACGCCTGGACCGAGCGCTGCCCCCTGCCCGAGAAGCTACTGGCCCCGGCGGCCAAAACCTTTGGCGACCGGCTGGTGGTGGCCAACGGTGGCGAGAACGGCACCTGCTGTCCGCGCACCACCACCCGCTGGCTGCCCATTGAGCCCGAGGTTGCTGATCCCGAACCCATTAGCCTTACGCTGGAAGCCGAAGATGCTACGTTGAGCGGAGCGAAAACCGCCACCAGCCACCCCGGCTTTAGCGGCACCGGTTTCGTGGACTATGTGAATGCCAATGGCGACTACGTGGAATGGACCGTAGACGTGCCTGCCGCAGGCGATTATAAACTCGCCTTCAGCTACGCGCTGAGTCAGGGCAACCGCCCATTGGCCATCAGCGTCAACGGCACGGTGGTGGTGGCGGCCCTCGCCTTTCCCGGTACGGGCGGTTGGAGCACCTGGCAAGACGCCACGACCACCGTCGCGCTTGCCGCAGGAGTGAACCAAGTGCGGGCCACGGCAACGGGCCAGAGCGGGGCCAACGTCGATTACCTCACCGTAAGCTCGGTGGGTGATCCGGCGGCTCGGGCGATAGCGAAAGCTTACCAGCGCTCGTCCCAGTACGCTACCGAACTGTCATCCGAAGCAAGATTGGACGTGTATCCAAACCCCGCCACTTCTTCCGTCACCTTGACGACGGCCGGTCTGCAGGCGAACGAACCCATCCGCATCCGCGTGACCGGCATCCGGGGCAATACGGTGTGGGAGCAGGTGGTGGAAGAAAAAGAAGGCTCGCTCAACTACCCGCTTGAGACCGACCACTTTCCGGCCGGGGTCTACTTCATCCGCGTCACCCAGGGGCAAACCACCGCCGTGGAGCGACTGGTGAAGTATTAACGGGTCAACTCCGGTAAACAGCTACCCGGGCAGGTCGCGCGGCTGCGTGGTTCAAGCCTCCTGATTACCTTTGTTACGGGATGGGGGGACGACAAAATAATTCGCAAATTTTTTCTGTTGCGTTCGCATTTTTACAATGCGAGAACTGAGCGGCGGTGGTAAGTTGCACCCGCATTCTGCAATAACTTACTACATTTTTTAACGTGCCACACCAATGATTACGATTCAAAAAACGCTCTTCTTTTGCGGGGCCCTCGCGCTGGCCCTGATGGTATCTTCCTGCAACAAGGAAGACGACGGGGCCGGGCCCAGCCCGCCAGTGGATGACAAAACAGTGACGCTGGATTGCGCCGAGGCTACTATTGATACCAACACCACCTGGCCCGACGTGTTGCCGAGTGATGCCGTAGACTACATCGTGAAGTGCGCGGTGACCGTGAAGGGAACGGCGGTGCTCACCCTGGAGCCCGGCGTGACGGTGCAGTTTGAAGGCAGCAGCAGCGGGATTAATACGGAAGAGAACGCGGGTTTCAACGCGGTAGGCACGGTCGACAATCCTATCCGAATGATCGGATCATTGCCGAGTAAGGGGGCCTGGCAGGGAGTGGTGTTTGGCTCCAACAACGTAGCCAACCAGCTCTCGTACGTCACCATCCTGCACGCAGGCGGCGAGAAAGCTTCCTGGACCGACCAAAAAGCAGCCATCAACCTGGGGGGGTACGAAACTGCCAGGGCGGCAATCAGCCACTGCACCGTTGCCGAAAGCGACGGGTACGGGGTGTGGGTTAATCGGAGTCAAAACCTGGCGCAATTCAATAATAATACGATCAGCGATTGCAGCCAGGCCCCCGTGGCGCTTTCTTTTGACCTGCTCAACCAGCTAGACGCCACTTCTACCTACCAGGAAGGCAATGACGATGCGTATATTGACGTATACGAGGGATCGGGAGAAGATGGTAGCGGCCACGTGAAACAGGCGGTCACCGTGCGGGCGCTGGATGTGCCTTACCGCATTAGCGACGAGATATACATTGACAAAACCCTGACCATTGAGCCCGGGGTGGAGTTTGAGTTTTCGGCCGGGGCAGGGTTATTCACCGAATACGGGTCTTCCGGAACCATCACGGCGGTGGGCACAGCTGACCAGCGGATCGTGTTTCGCGGGGCCCAGGAAGGAAAGGGAGCCTGGATTGGCCTCTGGTTGTGTTCATCGCAGAGTCCGGCCAATCAGTTGATCTATTGCGACATCAGTGGCGGTGGCTCAGAAAAGAAAAGTTTGGCGTCCGGAAAAGGCAACGTGGTGCTGGGGGGCAATGGCGACGAGGCTACCCTCACGCTTCAGAACAGCACAATTTTCGATAGTGGCGGCTGGGGCGTGTTCACGTCCGAAGAATCCGTCCTGACTGAATCGGGCAATACCTTTGCGGGCAACGCGCAGGGAGATATTGGCAAACCGGAATAAATTGGTTAGCAGAACAGGTAGCGCCGGGCCAGTAGGGCGGAGCGTTGGCCGGAGGGCTCCGTCACTGAGCACCTTGAGAACGGGGTGCGATGCGCTACCTGTCGTTGCTATTTCGTGCCTATAATTTTTGTGAATGCTTTGATAACCAGCAGAGACACAAGCCCTACGAATAGACCAACAATAAACTCCCCCAAAATGGTGGGCAACGCGTGCACCAGGTCGTGCACGAAGTGTATATTATGGACGAATATGCCTCCGGCCACCAGAATCATGGCCAGTGTGCCAACCACCGCTAAGCCTCTAACGATATAAGGCAGGGTCTTTACCAGGGCGGTTCCGATACTTTTAGAAACACTTGATCCATCGCCACCGGCGGCGATCAATTGATAGCCTAAATCGTCCATCCGTACGATGAGGGCCACCAGGCCATACACCCCTACGGTGGCTAACAGCGCCACGACGGTTACTACAATAATTTGCACCTCAATCGGCTCTTTCATTACCGTCCCCAGCGCTATGATTATAATTTCTATAGATAAGATAAAATCCACGATGATGGCCGCCTTTATCTTTTCCTTCTCGTAGGCCCGCACCTCAGCTTCGGTCATCTCTTTGGCGGCAACACTACGTTTGGTTTCCCCCCGGTGAAACAAGTACTCATATATCTTCTCGGCCCCCTCATAAGCCAAATATACCCCTCCCACTAGCAGAATAGGAACAATAGCCACCGGAAAGTAGGCGCTCAACAGAAAAGTAACCGGTAGGATGATCAGTTTATTTAGAAGAGACCCCTTGGTGATCTTCCATAAGATGGGCAGTTCTCTGGCTGAAACGAAGCCCGACGCTTTCTCGGCGTTGACCGCCAGATCATCCGCCAGGATACCGGCCGTTTTTCGGGTGGCGACCTTGCTCATGGCCGCCACATCATCCATGAGCACCGCAATGTCATCAAATAGCGCAAAAAATCCTGATGCCATACTGTGTATTGTCTGGTTTGGTCCAAAAAGTAGTACCGCGGCAAGATAATACTTTTCAGCCCACCTACGAACCTACTAGTGTCGTTACTTTACGCCAATCGTGTGATTCCTTTCTAGTGTATCATCAGGCCTACATCAACTTTCCTTTCGATTGAGGAATCTCTCTGCCTTTGAGTTGAGCGGTCTCAATCCATTCGTCTATGATCGCTTGGCAGACAATGCCTCCTGATAGGTCTCTCTGTCCGCGGCGCATTCGGCTAATTCCGGCCGGTACTTCAGCGATATAAGTCCCCTACGACCAGAATAGCCAAAGTGAGCTTTCATTGTGTTTTTCTATAGCAGCATATATTCTATAATACTACCATTTTATCTGTAGATTTGATAATACCAATTGAAGTCTAAACATTGGAGATTATCTAGTTTTGTAAATTTGGGTTCTACATTTCCAGAAGTTATCGAAGGGTTAACCGGTTCTGTATTCAACAGCAATCCATGTTCTCCTGATTCAGTCGGGTAAAATCCAAATTCTATCACACCTCTGGCACGAGCTACATATTCAATTTTTTCATTCATGAGGTGATTAATTATTTCTTTTGATACTTCTATGGAATCGACATCCATTCCCCATTTTACATTAGCATCATAAACATAAAAGTCGCCGTTAAAATTTTGGGTTTCTAAGAATTGAGCAACTTGACACAGATTATCAGTAGTTTGATTGGATACAACTGGTTCATTGATTTCTAGAAAACTTTTGTTGTGATTAGGGTCAGTTGTTGATGAGATTTGCCCCCCTTTATTCATTTCAGCACAACCTGATAATAATATGCAAACTGCAACACAAATTGTTTGGATTAGTTGATGGTAGGTCATAATAACTACATTAGATTGTTCCCCATCACGCTGGTCGTAGGGTAGCGATAGCGTCCTACGACCCCAACATAGTCGTTACTTTACTCTATTTGTAGATCTTCTGGGGTGTACGACAAGATGCAGGTTAGCATGAGTTTTCAATAGCATGTAGGACTCTATACCACTGGTTGCTTTTCTGAGCTACCCGTAAGTTAGCCACTTGTTGCGCTCCCTGCATGGTCCAGCGTTGTCCAGAGAGTTTCAAGCGCTGCTGAATGACTTGGCGAATGGCGGATTCTATTGGTCCTGAACCAATCAGATAGCCCTGTTTGCGAAAAGTGCCGTACTGCATCCGATCTTTATGATTGCGGTAATAGCTCAGCAGTGCTTGCTGTTTTTGTTTAGCCTTCCCTTTTAGGCTCATCAAAGCCACATTAGCGATCACCAGGCTAACCGCATCCCCGAAGAGCAAATCTTCCTGCTGCTGTATCCATTCGTTTCGCTGCTGCTCATCAGAGAAGGCTTCTTTAGCAAACTCGCAGAGCTTTTCTTTGGCATGAAAATAATCCAGTATCTGCACCGCATCAGGGTATTGCTCTTCTACCCAGCGCCATATCCAGCGGGCCCCGTCACAAAGCCAGACCATATTGGGTAATCTGTCGGTGAGCAAAGAGAGCTTCTCAAAGAATGGCTCACATTCCCCTAGGTGGGCCACATAGCGGGAGTTTTGGATGAAGTTACGCTGTTCATTTTCTGGCAGTAAGGCTTCTTTAGCGAACACCCGCCCCAGTTTAAGCTCTTTCCAACTTTCTTCCCTGGTCAAAACCATGCCCCCGTCCATCATGCCATAATGCACCTCCTCTTCTAACCAACCGGCATGATCTTGCCCTTGATCCAGGCTCTCTTGCTCTAACTGCTGCCCATAAAAATGAGATATCCGCTCTATCTGCTTAGCATTGATCTGAACCCCAGCCAGTTTTTCCAACAGCATACTGCCTTCTGAAAACACCACACTTTGGCCTACCAAACAGACGAGTTCTTGTAAGTAAGCACTTATCTGAAACGGTGCTTGATTGGCTAATACATGATCTTTATGCACAGTGATGCTACCAAACTTTGTCACAAGCTTTTTTTTTGATTGCGGTCTCTGGGCAATTTCCCCATGCTCTCTTGTAGTAGTTCTTCGGAGAGTGAACCAATGAACTGCTCATAACTCTTCTCATAAGCATAGCCGCTGGTTTGCCCTTCCTGGCTTTTCTCCCAGGCTTCTAACTTCTCTAAAAACATCGCGGTGGCTTTCTCCTTGTCGATCATAGCATTGTCTTTTTGCCTCAATATAATAACTTCCTGCATCTTGTCGTACACCCGATCTTCTGCAATCTACAACAGCGTTGCTTATTAGGTCGTAGGACGCCGGGTGCCGCGCACGTTGCTACTCTACGACCAGAACTGAACATAGCAGTGGCGTTTATTACCTACTCATAGTCCTGGTTTGAAACGAGGACTGGGTAGATCGGCATTTGCCATGCCGTTTGTACACCTGTTAGCATACAATCCAATAATTATCTATTGTTTATTTAGGTTGCCATTCTCCTCCTGTGAACCGAATATTTCTTCCAGGTAAAGACCAAAGCAGATATTAGTGTAACAAATCCAATTTCAATAATCCAGCGGAGAAACGCTTTCCAAGCAATATATAATTCTCCTGTAGCAATCCCCATCCCCACTACTGTAGCGGTAGGTACCAAGGCTAGGGCAATCATGACACCAGCAGTAAGTATAGAACGATGGGTTGCAATTACAAGTCCGCCAGCTACACTCGCCACAGCTGAAACTAACAAGGATGGAAAAGTGATGCTTGTCCAATAAGAAATCAGTACACCTGCTGGTAAATAAGAAGTTTCTCCACCTAACGGATTTTTACCCGAGGCTTGCAAAACCCATGTTGAAATGGCCGCACCCACTATAACCATCAGATACCCTTTTGATGTATCCACTAATCCTTTACGCCAATCAACATTTTCAGTGATTGCCCCAAGAGCAATACGCACCAAAGGCTCAAATCCAGGAGCAATTACCATTGCCCCTATAACCAAATGTAAGGCATTAGTAGCAATACCTATACTAGCCAATATTCCTGCAATAAGCATAATAACCATGCTATTTAGCGTCATATTGCTCTCTTTTATTATAGTTGCCTGCATTTCTTCCCATATTGCTTCACTCCTGTCATTTGTTATTTCTAATGAAGAGGGTTTGGATATTACACTGAGAGGTTGGCTGGTAGTAACAGAGACCTTTGAATCTTTTAACATCTCACGTTTTTCCAATAACTGTAGTGACAACTCTCACCCCTAAAGGGCGTGAGCTTCTTGCCCAACGCACGAGCTAATGCTCCACGTTAGCGGACAAAGGTGCTGACCGGCACCCGAAGTTTTTAATGTTGATCGCAGCATTTACGTCGCGATCATGGAAAGTAGAACAGGAGTGGCAAGTCCATTCACGATCTTTTAATGTGAGATTATGATTCGTAGAACCACATACCGAACAGAGTTTGCTGGATGGTTCGAACCGGCCTATTTGGATGACGTGCTTGCCGTAAGTATCTGCCTTGTACTCACACATCCGTCGGAACTCTGCCCAACCCTGTTCACTGATACTACGCGCCAAAGGGCGCAATTTCACCATACCTTTAATATGCAAATCTTCAAAGCACAAAGTGTCGTAGCGGTTAAGCAAATCAGTAGAGAGTTTGTGCAAGTAGTCCGAACGCTGGTTACGTATTTTCTCATGCAGACGAGCTACTACCTTTCGTTGCTTGTCACGATTGGCGGAGCCTTTCTCCTTTCGTGCCAACGAGCGTTGTTCAACACGAAGGCGTGTCAGATTGCGGGAAAGGAACTTTTGGTTCTCAAATTCCTCTCCCTCACTAGTGACCAGAAACGTTTTAATACCCAGATCAAGCCCCACGGCAAAAGCTGGATTGACTGGTTTTGGTTTGGCTGCCCGGATGGGCATATCTACCAGTATCGAGACAAAATACTTGCCCGTTGCCGTGCGGCTTACCGTGGTGGTCTTCACCTGCCCCTCAAACTTGCGATGCAGCACGGCGGGTACCCACTTACATTTGGGCAAAAACACTTTGCCGCCTTCAAAATCAACCTTCACCCCTTGCGGCAATTGAAACGATTGCTTACGGTACTTACTTTTAAAGCGAGGAAAAGCCGCCCCGTGGCGAAAGAAATTCGTGAACGCATTGTCCAGATTACGCAAAGCCATTTGCAAGGCTTGGGAAGGTACTTCGGCCAACCAAGTGAGTTCTTTCTTCGCCTCGGTGGTCTGCTTAATGAGGTCAAAGCAAGTCAAACTAGCCCCTCGCATTTGGTAGGCCGTGTTTTTGGTTTCCAAACCCGCGTTATACACAAAGCGAACACAACCAAATGTTTTAGCAAGCTGGATGGCTTGTTCTTCATCTGGAAAAAGGGCGTATTTGTAGGCGCGAAGCATACCCACAAGATACGAAATATTTCTTACACAAGCGAGTACAGTAGTGTAAAACCCACGCTCCGCATCCCCCGTCTGAAGCGCGGGGGTCTTCGCCCAAATTTTCATAATGTTGGAAGATTCCGGTCTGTTATCTCCAAAGAAACGACATCTCCTGCAGGTTGAACAGAAATATTCCTTTGAACCCGCAAACTTATGAGCTCTTTTAACCGCTTTACTTCTGCAATAAAATCATCAGTTTGACCGGAAGGAAGGGCTATTTCAACTTTTCTGGGCATTGTACAATTCTTTGGAAGATTAAAAAATTTACATATAAGTAGTTAACCAACCAGTTAAGGGTTTTAAAGTTGTAAGTATTGATTAGTCAGTAATCATTTGTATGATAACGCATTGATTCATAAAGCGTTAGCAATACCAACCTGCAACCAGACGAAGGGGTGCGTTATAAGACGCCCGCGCAGGTGCAAGGACTTTATCGAAACGACCAACTGCTGATGAGCTTCTCTTTGTTGATCGACAACACAACGTTGGGCATTCCGCAGCAAGCCATCGAAGACATTCAGTTTCACGCCCAGGGAGTGCGCCTGTTTGGCGAGCCAAATGCCGGTTATTAGCTATACTTTCAACCATTAACCGTGCTGACGCCCGGAAACCAGGCAAATCATCTTCGATAAGGTATCCACTAAAAATGATTGCCCAGAAAACGGTTTGATTTTCTCACCAAAAACTAGTTCATGACGTGAAATCGGGAGAATTTCTGACCACGAACTTGTCCAGCGTAAGAAATCGGGAGAATTAGTCACCAAAAACTACTTTATGACCAGAAATCGAGAGAATTTCCCACCGTGAACTTGTCCAGCGTAAGAAATTGGGAGAATTAGGCGTCATGAACTACTTAGCGACCACCAACACGGGGCACACCCGGCCTATTGTTTGCTGAACAAGGCCGTTTACCGCCGTTCAGGGCACTTTTTCCTCTACCGGGACGCTGGCTTTTCGGGCCAAACCTTACGGGGGGTCAAAAAGTGAGGATGCGGCGCACTTCTTACCCTGGTAAGTTACGGACCCATTTTGCCAAGCAACGTTCCGGCCCTCCCCCCTATCTTGCCGCCTCATCATTTAAACTTTTATCGCATGAATACATCTTCTATTAAGGCCCTCATTGAGGCCGCCGGACTCGTAATTCTCCATCTATCGCAGAACAAGGACCTGCAAAAGATCATGAGTGCCGTCGGGTTCACCCCCCAAAGCGTGCGGGTGGGAAAAAAGCTGCTGGACGAAGTTAACCAAACGGGCAGCGTTCGCAAGCAGGGTGCCGACGAGGCCCGCCGCCTATCGCACCAGATCAATAAGGAAGGAAAAGCCACCCTCCAGACGTTCCGCGACCACGTGGCCATTGCCCGCGCGGCCTTCCGCCAGGAGCCGCTGGCCCTTCAGGAGCTGAAGATCGCCACCTTGGCTTCCAATAAGTGGGATGGGGTGCAGCAGGCGCGGGAGTTCTACGAGCAGGCCCCCCAGCACATGACGCAGTTGCAAAAGTTTGGGGCCACTCCGGAAGCCTTTCAGCAGAACGAAGCGGCTGTTCAGGCGCTGCTCGCGCTCAAGGCTCAGCGGCTAGACCGAAAGGGCAAAACCGAAAGCACTACCCAGCGGAGAAACCAGAAGATCAAGGAGCTCCGCGAGTGGTACGGCGACTTCCGCCGACTGGCTCGGGTGGCGTTCAAAAACGATCTGCAGTTGCTGGAAACCTTCGGCATCGTGGTGCCCTCCACGCCCCGCCGACGCAAGCGCAAGCCCGTTGCTAAAGCACCCACTGAGGCGGCGAACTCACCCGAAGCAGTAGAATCACCCGAAGTTGCCGAAGCACCCACCGCCGAATCCACGGCGGCCGAGACGCCCGCTATCGAAGAGCAGCCGTAGGGGCAGGAATGTTAGCAATTATTGATAGGGCGCGTTTACAAAGTTTATAAACGCGTCTCATCAATTTTGTTTACAGCAGTTCTTACTCTAAAGAAAACACTTGAAATACTTTTCGGACACCCACTTAGCTCGACTTTACTAGTGAGGGTAAGAACCCAAAGGGAAGCGGAGTAGTATATTGAAATGACCAAAGATCAATATGCTATGTTCCGTTTTCCAATTGAGTTCTTGCGATTAATGGTACCATTTAAGATGCTATTTTCCAAATCAGTGTTCAAGCTTGCGGTTCCTCTGCTCAGCGGAGCTATTCTTACCACGGGTAAGCGCACGGTAACTTCGGCTCTGCGTGTGGTAGGCTTGAGTGAGGAGCGCAACTTTCCCAAGTATCACCGGGTGCTAAGCCTGTCTAAATGGTCAGCCCGGAAAGCGGCTAAAATATTGCTTGGGCAGTTGCTAGATTGCTTTCTGCCTGCCGGTCCGGTGGTGGTAGGCATTGATGAGACCATAGAACGCCGATGGGGTCCCAAGATTAAGGCGCGAGGTATCTACCGAGACAGTGCACGTAGTAGTCGTACTCATTTGGTTAAAGCCAGCGGTCTGCGTTGGATGAGTGTGATGTTACTAGTGCCTATCGGTTGGGCCGAACGCGTATGGGCTTTGCCGTTTCTAACGGTGTTGGCCCCTTCTGAGCGATATCATCATCAGCAAGGCAAAGCGCATAAAAAGCTTACGGATTGGGCCCGGCAGATGCTTCTACAAGTCAAGCGGTGGTTACCCAGTCGCTCATTGATTGCCGTGGGGGATAGCAGCTATGCCGTTATAGATATGCTAAACGCTGTTAAAGAGCAACTATGTGTAATTACCCGCTTGCGTTTGGATGCCGCTCTCTATGAACCGGCACCACCCCGGCGGCCGGATCAACCAGGGCGCCCCCGCAAGAAGGGCAAGCGTTTACCGACCTTACAGCAGTATCTGCATGATGAAGAATTGCCTTGGCAGAAGATTGTAGTTTCTCAATGGTACGGTAAGAAACAACGGGTGTTGGAAATAGTCTCGGCTACCGCCGTATGGTATCATAGTGGCAAACCAGTGTTACCTCTTCGCTGGGTACTTATTCGCGATCCGGAAGGCAGACTCGAACCGATAGCTCTGCTCTCTACTGACCAAGAATTGTCTGCCCAAGATATTGTTAGCTATTTTGTGCGACGTTGGTGCGTAGAAGTTACCTTTCAAGAGGGAAGAGCACATCTGG
The DNA here is from genome assembly GCA_965217305.1 of Cyclobacteriaceae bacterium. Taxonomy (GTDB): domain Bacteria; phylum Bacteroidota; class Bacteroidia; order Cytophagales; family Cyclobacteriaceae; genus Tunicatimonas. The sequence goes on along the minus strand of CBDCHN010000008.1, from coordinate 729,982 downwards.
GTCTAGAAACCCAACGCCAGTGGTCTGACTTAGCCATTGCCCGTACCACTCCGGTGCTACTGGCGCTCTTCTCTATTGTTACTCTGCTGGCAGAAAGGCTGCATCAACAGAAAAAACTACACATAGCTACCGCTGCTTGGTACCGCAAGAGGCATCCTACCTTTAGTGATGCCTTAGCTTCAGTAAGGCAGTATTTATGGCAAAAAAGCAATTTTTACATGTCCCAAAAAGATACCGACATGGTGAAAATACCTGAAGCACAGCTCAGGCTCTGGCAGCAAACTATCGCCTGGGCCGCTTAGTAGTAAAGCCGAGCTTAGAGACGTTGCTCGTTGGGTTGTAGGACGCCGGGTGCCGCGCACGTTTCTACCCTACGACCAGGATAGAGAACTGAGGTGGCTACTTGTCTCTTTAATGTATCAATACTTCTCGCGCAGAAGTCAAGATAGAGAACTGAGGTGGCTATTTGCCTTTTATTTATCACTGCTCTCCGCGTAGAATTTTCAATTGAGATCCCAACTCATCAATATCACTCTCAACGATGGACCAAACAATCCGATAGTCAATACCAAAGTAGTCGTGAACAATCCGATTTCTAAAACCTCTGATCCGCCTCCATTCAATAGCGGAGTTATTTGATCGGTAATTGGGATCAATTCGGTTAGCAGCTTCTCCGATAATTTCAAAGTTTCTAACCACGGCATCAACTGTTTTGTCATCACCAATGAAGTCGTCATAATTCATAGCTGCGGTATACTTCTGAATTTTGTAAGCTGCCGTCAGCATATCTTCCAGAAGAAGTGCTAAATCGCGCTTAGACATATACTAGATCAGGCTTTATAGTTTCCAGGTACTTAGGTTTAACTCCGTCACGCGATACCAAATCAATTCTCATCCCTACCATCTCCTCGATTTCATCGGCCAGATCAACAAACCGGCTTCCGATGGTTGCATCTACTTCTACCAGCAAATCCAGGTCGCTCGCATCGTCAAACTCACCGCGCGCGTACGACCCAAAAATGGCCAGTGATTTTAGCGGATATTTCCCAAACAGATAAGGTTTGATGCCGCTTAGCTTCTCTTGTATCTCTGACAGGCTTTTCATAACTAACAAGTTTGCCCAAAAGTACGCATTATTGCTGATAGGACGTGTTTGAAACGCATAGTCCAGAAGAACGAAATGGGTACACTTGTTGGGTCGTAATGCATTTTTTTTCATCACTTCATCATTCGAGATTCCTTGCGCCCGGCGCCCGGTTCGACATTTGATATTCAAGCAATATTGAATGTCAAACCGGGCGCCAGGCGCAAGGAATAATTAATTCTGAAGTATAAAAAGCTATAAAATACAGATACGCTAATCATATACTAATCCCTGGGCTTACACCAACGCCTCATACAGCACCTCCACCGGGTGCTTCGCTCGTCGGCCGGTGCCGTCCTTGATCTGGTGGCGGCAGCTGGTGCCGGGGGCGGCAATGATCACCTCGGCAGGCTGCTTTCGCACCGTGGGGAACAGCACCAGCTCGCCCACCTGCATGGATAGGTCGAAGTGCTCTTTCTCGTAGCCGAACGATCCGGCCATGCCGCAGCAGCCCGACGGAATGAGGTGCATCTGGTAGTTGGCGGGCAGCGATAGCATCTTCTTGGTGGGCACCAGCGACGACAACGCTTTCTGGTGGCAGTGACCGTGCAGCTTGATGACCCGTTTTTCCTGCGTGAACTGCTCTGCCGTGATGTGACCCCGGTCGATCTCGCGGGCGATAAACTCCTCCAGCGTGTAGGTGTGGTCGGCAATGCCGTGCGCCTGCTGCTGGAATTCATCGCGCGTAAGGTCAATGTACTCGTCGCGCAGCGTGAGGATGGCCGAAGGCTCTACGCCCACCAGGGGAGTGGCCTCGCTGACAATGTCCTTGAGCAGCGCGATGTTCTTCTCGGCAATGGTGCGCGCCTGCTTGAGCAGTCCTTTCGACAGAAACGTGCGGCCGCTTTCCCCGTGCTTCGGTATCTCCACTTCGTAGCCCAGTCGCTCGAGCAGCAGAATCGCTTTCACGCCAATCTCAGTGTCGTTGTAGTTGGTGAACTCGTCGCAGAAGAAGTAGACCTTGCCCCGCCCCTCAATTTGCTTCGCCGGAAGATTGCTGTAGTTATCACCGGTGAGGCTGGTAGCGGGTGAGGGCGAAAAACCACTCGATTGCACCAATCCCCGCTGGTGCTGCCGGTACCACTTGCGCAGCGTGACGGTGTGCAGCTTCGGCATAGAGCGACCCGGCGCAAAACCGGTTACCTGCTTGATAAGGCTGCTGACCAAGGAATTGGTCACCGCCCAGTTGTACAAGCGCGGCGTGAGCGCGGCCAGAGCGGTGAGCTTGGTGAAGTGGGCGATGATGCGGGTGCGTAGTGGCACGCCGTTGGCCTCGTAGTAGTGCTGCAAAAACTCGGCTTTCATCTTACCCACGTCCACGTTCGAAGGGCACTCGGCCTTGCAGCCCTTGCACGACAGGCACAGGTCCATCACCTCCTTGATCTCCTCGTGGTCGAAGCGGTTGGGCTTTTCGGAGTTGGTCAAGAAGTGACGCAGAATGTTGGCGCGGGCGCGGGTGGTGTCCTTTTCGTGGCGGGTCACCATATAACTGGGGCACATGGTGCCGCCGCTCAGATGGGTCTTGCGGCAGTCGCCCGAGCCGTTGCACTGCTCGGCCGCGCGCAGCACGCCCTGGTTCAGTCCGAAGTCGAACACGGTGTCGATCTCGGGCGTAGGATGACCGGGCATGTAGCGCAGTTGCTCGTTCATGGGCGGGGCGTCCACGATCTTGCCGGGGTTGAAGATGTGCTGCGGATCCCAGGTGGCCTTGATCTCCTTCACCAGTTCGTAGTTACGGTCGCCGATCATAAAGCGCAGAAACTCGGCCCGCAGTCGACCATCGCCATGCTCGCCGCTGAGCGAGCCGCGGTAGCGCTTCACCAGGGTAGCAATCTCGCGGGCGACGGTGCGAAACAGTTCGTTGCCCTGCTGCGTCTTGAGGTTCAGGATGGGGCGCAGGTGCAGTTCGCCGTCGCCCGCGTGGGCGTAGTGCACGCACGAGAGTTCGTACTTGGCCAGAATCTGGTTGAATTCGGCGATGTATTCGGGTAGGTCGGCCACGGCCACGGCGGTGTCTTCGATCACTGGCTGCGCTTTGTAGTCGCCCGGCACGTTGCTCAGCAAGCCCAGTCCGGCCTTGCGCACGTTCCAGGCAATCTTGGTGTCATCGTTGTACAGCACCGGAAAGTGGTAGCCCAGCCCATTGGTCTGCAACTCAGCGTGCAGCGCGTCGATGGCGGCGTCGACCGCTTGCTGGGTATCGGCCGCAAACTCGATCATAAGCACCGCCTCGGGTTCGCCCTCGATCCAGTAGGTGTCGGGGCGGTACATTAGGTTGGCACGGGTGCGCTCGATCACGTGGTGGTCCATGAGCTCCGAAGCGCGGGCGCCGTGCTGCATGGCAATCACGTTGGCCCGCAGTGAGGCGTCCAGCGTACGGAAGTGCGGACACGCCAGGCCCACCACGGGCGGGGGCAGCGGCTCGCAGTTGAGCTTGATCTCAGTGATGAAGGCCAGCGAGCCCTCCGATCCGCACAGCAGGCGGCAGAAGTTGAAGGGCTCGTCACCGCCAAACACCGCGCTGCGCAGCAGGATGTCCACCGCGTAGCCCATGTTGCGCCGCCGCGGAATCTCCGGTTTGGGAAACTCCTTGATGATCTCTTGCTGCACGGCCGGGTCCGACAGTCGATCTCGCAGGGTGCGGTAAAGGGTGGCTTCCAGCTCACTTACGGCGGTTTCGCCGCTACACTTTTGGGCGAATTCATCCGGGGTGAGGGCCTTGAACGTGGTGATGCTGCCGTCGCTGAGGATGGCGCGGAGTTCCAGGGTGTGCTCGCGGGTGGTGCCGTAGATGGGCGAGTGCAGTCCGCAGGAGTTATTGCCCACCATGCCGCCCGCCATCGCTCGGTTGGCCGTGGAGGTTTCGGGAGCGAAGAACAGGCCGTGCTCTTTTAGGTAATGATTCAGGTCGTCGCGGATCACACCGGGCTGCACCCGCACCCAGCGTTCGTCGGCGTTGATCTCCAGAATGTTGGTCATGGTCTGCGAGATATCCACCACGATGCCGCTGCCTACCACCTGTCCGGCCAGCGAGGTGCCCGCCGCCCGCGGAATGAGCGAGGTGTGGTGCTCCCGAGCGAAGCGCACCAGCCGAACGATGTCGTCTTCCGACTGGGGAATGGCCACTGCCAGGGGCATCTCCTGATAGGCCGAGGCGTCGGTGGCGTACAGAATACGCATGGTGTCGCGGTGGTGGAGGGTGCCCTGTAGTTGGCGGGCCAGTTGGTCTAAGGCGGTGTGCATCATGGGGTGAGTAGCTTGAAACGGTACGTACCAAGGCGGTTTAGGTTCGCTAAAGTACAACTCGTAACAAGGAAATACCTAATGCGGTGCGGTTTGGCGGCGATAAATAAAAAAAGCACTCACAATAGTTCCTAAGCCCAGCCGTAGAGCGCGGAAGTGCTCATCAGCATATTTTCTCTTCCGGACTAATAGTAAGGACAATATACTTGCGATACTAGTTCATTATTCTGTTATTACCCAAAAAACAGAATGTTATAGCATGAATAGTCGCAGAAACTTCCTGAATAAAGCCGCTATGGCGGGCATCACCTTAGGCGCCGCGGCCTGCACGCCGCGGGCCCTTCGTCGGGCGGAAAAGCAGCTTAACATTCGCTACTCTTCCCGCTACTTGCCCAAGTTGCGCATTTCTATGGACCGGGTGGTGAAAGAGACGGTTGGCTTACGTCCCTACCGGTCGGTGGGTCCTCGGGTAGAACGAGAAGATTTAGGGAGCAAGACGCTGGTACATAACTACGGGCACGGCGGTAGCGGCTGGTCGCTCTCCTGGGGTTCGGCCGACCTGGTGGCCAACCTGGTCGAGGCTTCCTGGAGAGACGGCATGCCTCTGGCGATCGCCTCTCTGAGCCCTCCGGTGATTCCGGTTGCCGCACGGCGGGTAGCGGTCATTGGCTGCGGAGTGATCGGCTTAACCACCGCTCGTGCACTCCAGCGCCGGGGGTACCAGGTAACGATCTACACCAAAGAAATGGCCCCTGACATCACCTCCAGCAAAGCCACCGGCACCTGGTCCCCCGCTCACAGCCTGATCGACTCCGATCAGGTCACGGCTTCTTTTTCAGAGCAGTTTGAGCGCATGCACCAGCGGGCTTTTCTGACCTATCAAAACATGCTGGGCTACGGAGACTACGTGGTATGGAATGATAGCTACGACGTGCGGCAGCAGCAAGGTGGGGAACACTACGGTGATTTGCCGCGCGATACCCGGCATGCCTTCATGGACGTACTGCCCCATCCGGTACGGCTCTCCCCGAAGGAGCATCCCTTTCGCGCTCCCGTGGTGTACCGCCGAACCTCGATGGTGTTTAATATTCCAGCACTACTAAAAATGTATACCGATGATTTCCTGCGATTCGGAGGTGTGGTAAACATTCGGGAGTTTAAGCGACGGGAAGACCTGGATGCCTTACCCGAAACGTGCCTGGTCAACTGCACCGGCATCGGAGCCAAAGCGCTGACCGATGATGAGCACCTCACCCCGATCTCGGGGCAACTCGCCTTTGTGATTCCGCAGCAGGAAGTGCACTACCGGATTGCATCAGGAGGTGCCTACACCATTAATCGCAAGGATGGCATTATCATCGGTGGAACCCACAAGAAGGGCAGTTGGGATACCAACCCCTCGCCAGAAGATACCGAACGGATGGTCATGGAGATCAAGGAAGTTGCCGATGGGATGTATACTTAAAAGAACACCGGAGTGCTAAGCGACCCGTGGAAATAAAAAACCTTGCAAATCAATGATCTGCAAGGTTTTAAAGATGCTCCTCCTCTTGGACTCGAACCAAGGACCTACTGATTAACAGTCAGCCGCTCTAACCAACTGAGCTAAGGAGGAAGGTCAAAAACGGACTGCAATATTAGTAGGTTATCGGCTAAGTTGCAAAGCTTTCTCTTACAATTTATTTTGCTAATCCATCAACATGCTGTATATTATTTCTCCGTTCGAAAACACCTCGGACGGTAGCCGGTTAGCACTTACAAAACGTGTAAAAGTATATGAGCAAGGGACTGTTTTTCGGAGGAATTATCTTGGCCGCCTTGTTAGGTGGAATGGTTGCGGTGGGATTGCTTACGTACTTTGACGACACCCCGTCGAAGCGATACGCCAATTTAGCCCCTGCCGACAACGTTGCTTTTTCAAATTTTTTGGCCGACACCACTTTTGCAATTCCCGATGGTATCAACTTCGTTTACGCCGCCCAGCGAGCCCGGCCCGGGGTGGTTTTTATTCGCTCAACCTATCAGGGCAAAAAGGGCGCCCGCTATGATTTGCTCGAAGAGTTCTACGACTACTTCGGGGAGAGAGAAGACGCGAAGCCCAACCCCCACCAGGGGCAACCCTCACGCTCGTCGGGTTCGGGAGTGCTGATCTCGGAAGACGGCTACATTGTCACCAACAATCACGTTATCGAAGACGCCAGTACTATTGAAGTCACGCTGAACGACAATCGTGAGTACGAAGCAGAACTCATCGGCACGGACCCCACCACCGATCTGGCGCTGCTTAAAATTGATGACACCAGCCTGTCTTTTGTGCCCTTTGGCAATTCTGACGCCATTCAGGTGGGCGAATGGGTGCTGGCCGTAGGCAACCCCTTCGGCACCCTCACTTCTACGGTTACTGCTGGCATTGTGAGTGCCAAGGCGCGCAACATCAATATTTTGCACGACCAGAACAACCACCAAATCGAGGCCTTTATCCAAACCGATGCTGCCGTGAACCGGGGCAACAGCGGGGGCGCTTTGGTAAACCTGCGGGGCGAACTGGTGGGCATCAACACGGCTATTGCCACCCAGACCGGTTCGTACGCGGGCTACTCGTTTGCCGTTCCGGCTACCCTGGTGCAGAAAGTGATGGGCGATTTGCTGGAGTTTGGTTCCGTTCAGCGCGCCTTGCTGGGAGTGTCTATTCTTGACGTGAATGCCAACTTGGCCCGCGAGAAAGGACTGGACGTGGTGGCGGGAGTATTCATCGACGGCGTGGCCGGGGGAAGTGCCGCCGCCGAAGCGGGCATCGAACCCGGTGACGTGATCGTAGAGATCAATAAGCAGCAGATTAGAAACATTGCGCAACTGCAAGAACTGGTGGCCCGCAATCGTCCCGGCGACGGGGTAAAAGTGACATATTGGCGGGATGGGCAGCTAGAAGAAGTGGAAGCGGTGCTGAAGGGCACCATGACCGGAATCACCAAGTTGGTTCGCGAACCTTTAAAGGAGACGTTAGAAGGTAGCGTATTTATTGACCCCCCGGCTGAAGTTTTGGCGGAGCTTAAGATACAGGGTGGCGCACTGCTCACCGAACTGGGCAAAGGCAAGTGGAAGGAGGCGGGCTTGCAAGAAGGTTTCGTGATCACGGCCATAGATAGAGACCAGGTGGAAAGCGCGCAACAGTTGGCCGATGTTATGGAGCAAAAGCAGGGCGGTATCCTCATCGAAGGGTACAAACGCGACGGCAGTAAAGCCTTTTACGGATACGGATGGTAAACTAAGAATAAAGCTGCGCATAACCAAGGCGTGCTTTTTCTGATCAAATTTAAGTTTACGAATCGAATAGCACCCACCAATATAGCTTTAGTATTACTTGATATTAGTAAAGTTTACGAATTGATAAGTAAGTTTAAATGCTAACTAGACGATTTATTACGAATAAACCTGTTATTTTTACCCCATAAGCTTGTGGTTTATATTAGTGACGGATTTGTGGTATATTGCTTGCTTATACACTGTAATGAAGATTTTCGCACAATTAACTTACCACCAAAGTAAAATTTATGTCTGATCAAGAAAAAAAGCACCGTGCCGTGATGCTTATCGATGACAACGAAATCGATAACTTAATCAACCAAAAGATGATTGAGGCTACCAATATTTGCAATAATATCTACACGCATTCCGGAGCCAAAAGTGCCATTGAGTTTCTGAAGAACATTGAAAAACTGGGCGAAGCCGGGCATTCGGTACTTCCTGAAGTGATCTTCCTGGATATCGACATGCCTTTGATGGATGGCTTCCAGTTTCTGGACGAATTTGATAAACTAGCGGACGATACCAAAAAGTACTGCAAAATCGTGATGCTCACCTCCTCTATCAACCCCCAGGATGTGAACAAGTCACACAAGTACGGCAGCGTAAAGCAGTATATCAATAAGCCCCTCACGCAGAAGAACCTTGAGAAGCTGGCCATCTGATCCCAGTCTTGGCTACTCTCACAAAAACTTACTTGGCCGTACCTTATTCAGGGTACGGCTTTTCTTTTTCGAAGGTTAGCCTACGTCAGTTACGCACAAAAAAAGCCGAAGATGAATCTTCGGCTTCCGTGGTTTGAGCTAAAAGGAACGCGTTAGCAGAGTTTGTTCACAAAAGAATCGTCCATCTTCACCAGCATGGTAGGAGCAAAATGCTTCATTTCAAAGCGGGTGAATCGCTCGGTTAACGCCTTAATCTTGTTGTACTTGTCGCGCTTCACGTCCGACACCGATATCTTAAGAATCTTCGTGAAGATCACAATCGACTCACAGTTTTCTTTGCCCAACAGGCGTACCTGCCGCTGGATGCTGTTGGTCAGCTGATTGAACAAGTCGTAGTCGTTCATCAGACAGTACTGCAGGGCCAGGACGGCCTTTACTTCCAGTTGCGCCGACGGGTACTTCTTGAGACTGGTTTCGTTGAGCAGGTTATTGATCCAGCGCGAAGCCTCGTTGTACTGCCCGGCGTAGTAGCACGACAGGGCGCGGTAGCAAACGTAGGTCACGTACTTAGGAATGTCGTCGGTATCGCACTCAAAATCGTGAAACAGCAACTGGTTTTCTTGGTGCAGCGTCTCCTCTTCGCCCATGCGGTGCGCCCGCTCGATCTTGCTCACCAAATACTGGGCGGGGTAAGTATGCAGGCTGTAATTTGTCAGTAAAGTTGCGGTCGCATCGTTCACTTCTTCGTAGAAGTCTTCGGCCTTACGATACACCTTATAGTGGTTGTAGTACTCCAGGCGAAGCAGTTCGTACACCAATTGCAAGTGATGATAAATAGAGTCCAAGTAGTAGTTGCTCAGCGTGTCCTGCATGGTGTCCAGGATATCCTCGATGGGCTGCTGTTCGTTGCTGCTCTCGTAGCTTTCTTCTTCCACAAACAGGCGGAAGAAAATGTTCAGGCAACTCTGATAGATGTACAGGCGGTGCGAGTCGTACAGGTTACACAAATTGTTCATCTCCTCGTTGAGCAGGGTAAGCTCCAACCGGTTGGTCTCATCGCGCGATAAGGTGTACTCCCCGTATTTCTTAAAAAATTGCGCCAGCAGTTCTTCCGCCTTATCAACGGCCAGCATATAAGCCACGTGCTTGTTGTAGAGCTGAGAATAGCTAAAGTGATCCGGGGTGTTGATATGAAGCTTGCGAAGGGTCTTATAAATAATCGTGAGTTCACTCGGCAGATCGTAGTCGAGCAGTTCTTTCTCAATCTTCTTGAGCGTGGCAATGGCAATGGCTCTCTTCTTGGTGAAAATCACCTCATTGATGTTGGCCACCTTCTTGATCAGATCAGTGCGGGGATTTTCCATCTGCTGTAGCAGATACTCCTCAATTTTCTGATTGAGTCGCGAACGCAGCGTATAGTACGCATTGGTGTTAACTCCCAGTTCGTCCATGATCTTGTTGTCAGAAAGCGACCGCTCTCGCATCGCTTTTAACAAGTGAGCCGACTTTTCAGCACTGTTCTCAATGAGCGACTCGTGAATAGAGGTGTAGTCAGAATCGGACAGTTGCTTAATGATGTTTTTCAGTTTTGCCATTGGTAAGTAATTAATGAGTTGACGAGTTGTTACGATCTATTTGCCATAAACAATAGTAGTCAAATTTTGCTGCATCTGCTACCAATAGCCGTTTTGCTACGAAAAGCTTTCCGGAGATGGTAAGTACTAAATTGCGGGTATTTGTGCAGAAAAAGAGCGCGAAATTTCGGGGGGGGCGCTAATTGCTATACTTTATTGTAGGTAAAGTTTCACTTTTCAATCGATTCTGGTAAAATTCACCCTTTATGAAGGAAATATAGTGCGTGTAATAAAACGACCATACACTCATACGTTTTCACCGCTATTATTGTCCCTTTTTAAATATGATCGCTCATTAGGGGGCGCTTAGAAAACGTCTCTTAATTTTAACCGCGGACATTTCGTGTTTTGGTACTGAGAAAAAAACAAAAAACCGCTAATGCTTCCTCGCAAAGCACGTAGCGGTTTCGGTGGAGAATATCGGATTCGAACCGATGACCTCTTCGCTGCCAGCGAAGCGCTCTAGCCAACTGAGCTAATCCCCCGGAGGTAAAATATGAAATGTGAGAAAACTTTCTCATCTCGTATTTCACATCTTCAAAATTAGGGAAAATAGCAGAAACTTAAAAGGGACGGCGCGCTTTTACAAAATTCTTTCGGTAGTAGTCTGAAAACAGGTTGCTTTCAATAACTCCTAATGAGCTAGAGGCGTGGATAAAGCGCACGTCTTCTTTGCCGCGCACTTCGGTGACCATACCAACGTGCGATATCCGCCGCCCCCGCAGGGCAAAAAACACCAAGTCACCGGGCGTCACTTCGTGCAGACTAATCAAGCTTCCGGTTTTGCTTTGCTCAGTCGAGGTGCGGGGCAAATCGATTCCACTGCGGCGAAAGGCCGTTACCAGCAATCCTGAGCAATCCATCCCCGCCCGGCTCGTGCCGCCCCAGCGGTAGGGAGTGCCAATAAACGAACGCGCCTCCTGGATGGTGACCTGGACTTGCTCGCTGATGGCGGGTAAGGCAGCGATCGTGCTTCGCGCCGTTTTCGGCTGTCCTGAACGGCGAGGCGGCGGGGGGACGTATTTGCTGGGTGTCCGCAGGTTGGTGGTTGGTTTTCTACTGCGAGAGCTGGCTGTTTTACGATGCGAAGCACAGGAGGTGGTGAGCACAATGGCAGCAACGTACACAAGTGGCATAAGCTGGCGAAAAAGCTTAAAATTAGCCAATGCTAGGTAGGGCATAAACAAAGATAGCGTATCTTGAAGGCAAACGTACCGAACCACGCTATATTTTGCCCGTGCCTTCTGACCAATCCTTTAGCTTTTTTGAAGACGTATACGCGGTCGTCCGTCTGATTCCTCGGGGACGGATTACCACGTATGGAGCCGTTGCGCACTATTTGGGTTCGCAGGGCAGCGCCCGGATGGTGGGCTGGGCCATGAACCAAGTAAATATTAAGGCGCTGTCTAGTCGAGCGTCGCGGGGCAACGGGTTGTCAGACGGTGACGTACCGGCGCACCGGGTGGTGAACCGCGTTGGACTACTTACCGGCAAGCACCACTTCGGCCCGCCCAACCGCATGCAGCAATTGCTGGAGGCGGAGGGCGTAACGGTGAAGGACAATCGCGTGCAGGACTTCAAAAAACTATTCTGGGATCCTTCGGCTGAATTAGATTAGATAATTCTTGGACAGCAACGCTCGACGCACACCGAGCGTGCCTCCATAGCATGAAATTACTACTAAAGGCCACTCCCCACCCCTAACTGGTTCAGTTTATAATCACTTCAATTTTTTACACGCAGATCTGTAATTATTTCAATAAAGGATTTAGAAAAAAATTACGTTCTTAATGTCAAGAAACTTAATCTCGTTAAGCTAGGGGAAGGTTAATGGCGACGCAGACGACGTAAGCAACCAAAGAAATTATGGAGTAGTAGACGGGGCAACATTGACTTCAGAAGACGTTTGGAGCAAAAGAATGTCTCAAGGCTGACCAATGGTATCACATTGTTGGTATCATAGACGGACAAGATTCAATTGGTATCCTTATCAACGGAATTAGGGATGAAGGTACTTATTCTGGAAGTGCTACTATCTACAATCATTCTGAGGGTGGGGGAAGTATTGGCAGGGTTTGGGGTATTGAGCGTTCGGTCTAAGCACCGGAACGCTCAATTTACCGTTTTCAATAACGTTGCAATAACTATGTGGAAATTGCTATTGATTTCCAGGTAGCCTCAAGTCCTCATAGTGAAACAATTGTCCCCGCTGCTTAGTATCAATCCTGTCTAGCACGTTTAATATTTGCGCTTTAAACTACAGGAGATATGACTACTAAGAACCTTCTTGCCATTGCCTTTATTGGTGGCTGTCTCTTGGCCTGTGCCCAGCCTACCTCCTCCCCTACTGCTTCATTAGGTGAAAAAAGTTCATCCGATAGTATCTACTCCTACGGCTCACCCACCAGCGCCGACGGGACGGGAAAATTCTACCAGGGGCGCGATATCGCCCAGGTGATGGGCCATCAAGGAGCGGGGTGGCTCGAGCGTTCGGGCCGACAGGAGGAAGAAAGAACCGACCTGCTTATCGACGCGCTAGACTTGCAGCCCGACGACGTGGTAGCGGATATCGGCGCGGGGTCAGGCTACTTCACCTTCCGCATCAGCCCGCGGGTGCCGCGGGGTAAGGTGCTGGCCGTGGATATCCAGCCCGAGATGCTGGAGATGATTCAAAAGAAGCAGCAAGAGGCGGGAGGCACCAACGTGCAAACCATCCTGGGCACGGTCGACGACCCGCGGCTGCCCTCCGATTCGGTGGATTGGGTACTGCTGGTGGATGCTTATCACGAGTTTTCGCATCCCTACGAAATGATGCGCGACGTGGCCGATGCCCTGACTCCCGGAGGACGCGTCGCCCTGGTCGAGTACCGCGAAGAAGACCCCAGCGTGATGATCAAACCCCGCCACAAGATGACCGAAGCGCAGGCCGTCCGGGAAATGAAGGCCGTAGGATTGAAGCTGCTGAAAAACAGAGACGTGTTGCCGCAGCAGCATTTGATGATCTTTGGACAGTAGGAACGTGATTAATCACGTTCCCACGATTAATCACGCCGCCACGATGTATTCTTACACCCGCTGCTTTTTCCCCTCGGCAGTTCCTGCGCTGGCACTTGCCGAAGGCAATCGGCGCTTGCTCAGATCCACGATGACCGGCGAGGCAATGTAGATTGAAGAGTACGTACCCACCAGAATTCCAATAAAGAGCGAGAACGAGAATCCGCGCAGCACTTCGCCTCCGAACACCAGCAGCACAAACACCACCACCAAGGTAGTCAAAGAGGTAATCAGGGTGCGCGACATCACGTTGTTGATAGACTCGTTCACCACATCGTGCATTGGGGTGCGCGGCCGGTAGCCCAACGTTTCCCGGATGCGGTCAAACACAATCACCGTATCGTTGATGGAGTATCCCACAATGGTGAGCATGGCGGCAATGAACACCTGATCCACCTCGTAGTTGATGCCCAGCAAGCCCGCAATGGCGTAGGCCCCCAACACGAACAGCACGTCGTGAAACAGAGCGATGATGGCCCCGGTGCTGTACTGCCAGCGGCGGAAACGAATCAAGATATACAAGAAGATCACCACCAGCGAGAAGAAAATCGCTTCAATAGAGGAGTTGCGAATGTCATCAGCAATCGTGGCTCCCACTTTGGTGGAGCTCGAAATGGTAAAGCGGTTGTCCGGCACGGCCACTGAATTGTCTTCCTCAAAGGTAAAGCCCGTAAACTCCTCCACCCCGCCAATCAATCGCTGGCGAACATCCGCATCGGCCTCGTCCGACTCATCACCTACCCGATAGCTAGTAGTAACTTTCAGTACATTGTTGGCTCCGTAGGTCTTCACTTCCACGCTGGTATCCTCGAAGTCATCATCCAATGAAGTTCTTAAATCAGACGATACCACGGGTTCGGCGAAGCTAATCACGTAGGAGCGTCCGCCCTTAAAATCTACGCCCAGATTAAGTCCGTTGATCGCCAAGGCGATCATGCCAATGGCAATAAACACTCCGGAGAAAGCGTAGGCCAGCTTGCGCTTCGACATGAAGTCGATGTTCAGATTGGCAAAAGCGTTACGCGATAGCGGAGTGGCAAACGACACCTTGCTCTGGTCTCCCTTGCGCGTCATCCACTCGATGATCACCCGGGTGATGAACACGGCCGAAAAGAACGAACACACAATACCGATCATCAACGTGACGGCAAAACCCCGCACCGGTCCCTGTCCGAAGACGAATAGAATGAGGGCCGTTAAGAAGGTTGTGGCGTTAGAGTCGATGATAGAACTGTAAGCTTTACTGTATCCGGCGTCGATGGCGGTGCGTAGCTTGGATCCACTGCGCAATTCTTCGCGAATCCGCTCGAAGATCAGCACGTTGGCATCGATGGCCATACCGATGGTCAGCACAATACCGGCGATGCCCGGCAAAGTGAGGGCCGCGTTGATGGTGGGTTGCGCCAAAATCCCCAGCACGAAGAAGATGTTGAATACCAGGGCCACGTTGGCCACCAGCCCCCCTTTGGCGTAGTAGATAATCATAAAGATCACCACAATGCCCAGCCCGGCCAGAATAGAGGTAACTCCCTGCCGTTGCGCTTCCTTCCCTAGTGTCGGGCCCACAATGGCTTCCTCCACAATCCGGGTGGGGGCGGGCAGCGCTCCCGCTTCCAGAATATTGGCCAGATCGCGCGCTTCGTCGATGGTGAAGTTGCCCGAGATCGATGAGTTGCCACTGGGAATTTCTTCGTTCACCACCGGGGCCGAGTACACCCGTCGGTCGAGCACAATGGCCACCTGCCGGTTCACGTTGCCCGCGGTGAGGCGACGCCACAAGCGCGCTCCTTCGGCGTTCATCTGCATGCTAATGGCCGGACGAGAGTTTTGGTCATAGTCCTGCCGGGCCTGGGTGATCACTTCCCCGGTGAGCGGAGCCTTGCCGCCGCGGCCGCGCTTCACGGCGTAGAGCTGCAGCAGTTCCAAATCGCCCTGCAAGCGGGGACTCACTTCCCACACAAAGTCCAGGTCCGAAGGCAGCAGCGACTGCACGTCGGAACGCGCTAAGATGCGGTTGATTCGCGAGGTGTCGTCTACGCTATAGACCAAGCCGTACTGCGGCGGCGACTTCAGCAGACTGTACAGCGGCGAAAGCTGGCTATTGGCCAGTGAATCCAGCGCGGTAGAATCGGCCCCGGCCAACTGCGCTTCCAGATCACCATCGGGCACGGTATCCAGGTCTTCAGCGGTGCCCACATTGGTTTCCGACAGCACAGCCAGGTCATCCTGCATATCATCGGCCGAAAGGCTTTCTTCCAGTCCCTCCAGATCGGCGTTAGTACCATCCTGCTCCTGCTGCTCACTCACCAGCAATCCGTTGATCTGCTCGAGCGACGGGCTGATGTCCTGCACCGTATACACTTCTAAGAACTCCAGCTTGGCCACACCCTGCAGCAGCTTACGCACCCGCTCGGGGTTATCCACGCCGGGCAGTTCCACCTGAATGCGGCCCGTACCCTGCAGGCGCTGAATGTTAGGCTGCGAGGTGCCGAAGCGGTCGATGCGCGTGCGTAGGATATTGAACGAGCGGTCGATGGCGCCTTCCACTTCTTCGTCGATCACCTCGATGATCTCATCGTTGGTAGAGCTGAGGCTGATGCGTCCTCGGTTGGCCGCGTTAGCGAAAATTTCGCTCAGGCTTTTGTTGGGAGCCACCTCGTTGAAAGCTTCGGCAAACAGGGCAGTGAAGCGCGCCTGACTGTTGGCCCGCCGTTGCCGCGCCAACTCCAGTGCCTTCTGGAAGTCGGGGTCTTTGCTATCGCCCGACAGGCTGCGGATAATCTCTACGGGCGACACCTCGAGCACCACGTTCATCCCGCCGCGCAGGTCGAGGCCTAGGTTGAGTTCGGTTTCTTTCACCTCTTGATAGGTATACTCAATGCCTAAGAAGTTGTAGACCGGTTCGTTCCATACCGAGTCGAGGTATTGTTGTCTTTTACCATAGTTGGTGTTTCCTTCGGCATCGGTGGCGTAGGTCTGCGCGTCTTTTTGCACGCTGTTCGACACCAGGGTGAAGGAAAGGTAATACAGGCACAGCAACGAGATGACTACCGTGAGAATGATGATACCACTTTTGTTACGCATAACAGAATAAAGTTAATTCGGGAATATTAGGATAATAGGTTAGCCATCGCGATGATAGACCAACGAAGCGGCGGTTCTGATCTTCAATTAATCTGAAGGCCTGCCAACGGGATAGCGGGACTCTAGGGGGCGTTGGCCGGAGTGATCAGTCGAAATAAGGTGCGCAGGTAGTTGTTTTGAGGAGTTGATAGGGCAATCCGTACCGGGTCTACCGTTTCGTGCACCACGCGGGGCGGCGCAAATCCACCCAGCAGGGCCACCTGAAGCTTAGCGACCGGCGCAACCACCGCTTCCAAACTGTTTAGCACCGGGCGATCATCTTCTCGGTCGCTCGGTCCGGCGTCGGAGGCAGCATTGGTCCTACTTTCCGTCGACGCGGAAGTTGAGCAGTTAGAGGTCAACAAGGCCGAGCCTCCCCCAATCCACCCCAGCAACGCAACCAGCAGTACGCTGGTGGTCCAGTGGTTGTTACGCAGAAGAATTCGTAAGGCACCCATACTTTTGTAATAGTTCGCGAATTTACGCCTTTTCCCCCGCAAAGCAATAAACCAAAACAATATCTGCTGCGCCAGAAATAAGTAGGGGAAAGCAACGATTAAAAAGTAAGGAATAGTACCTATTTGGCATCATACCGGTTTTTACTATTTTTGGAAGTGGACGATTGACGTAGACCGTCACGGCCGGAACAAAACAACGTAGTGTGGAATCTGTAAACGATACTGCCCCCGAAACATTCACCCGCGAACAACCGGTCAACGAAGTGTTGAATGACTACCGCATTGCCTGGGAGAGTCGGCACTCCAGTTTGCTGGGTCGTAAGGAAGTGTTCATGGGCAAAGCTAAGTTTGGGGTTTTTGGCGACGGCAAAGAGCTGGCGCAGATTGCGATGGCCAAGGTTTTTCAGCCGGGTGACTTCCGCTCGGGCTACTACCGCGATCAGACCTTCGTGTTTGCCCTGGGTGAAATCTCGCTTCAGCAGTTCTTCGCCCAGATTTACTCCCACACCGACCTGGCCGCCGAACCGGCCTCGGGTGGCCGCATGATGAATGCTCACTTCGGATCGCGCCTCATCGACCACCGCACCGGTGAGCCTATCATCCAGACCGATAACTATAACTCCGGCTCCGACTTGTCTCCTACCGCCGGTCAGATTCCCCGCGCCCTGGGTTTCGCCTACGCCTCGAAGCTCTATCGTCAAAACCTGGCCCTGGCCGACATGACGAGCTACTCGCAGCAGGGCAACGAGGTCACCTTTGCCACCATTGGCGACGCGGCCACCTCCGAAGGCATGTTTCTGGAAACCGTCAACGCGGCCGGAGTGCTCCAGGTGCCGCTGGTGCTGTCGGTGTGGGACGATGGCTACGGCATCTCGGTACCCAAGGAGTATCACACCACCAAGATGAGTATCTCGGAAGCCTTGGCTGGATTTCAACGGACCGATACGGAACCAGGCCTCGAGATATTCACGGTGAAGGGCTGGGACTACGAAGCGCTGTGCGACACCTACCGGGCGGCGGCCCAGGTGGCGCGGCAGCACGTGCCGGTGCTGGTGCACGTTGAAGAGCTCACCCAGCCGCAGGGCCATTCTACTTCCGGCTCGCACGAGCGCTACAAATCGCGCAAGCGCCTGGCCTGGGAACGCGCCCACGATTGCAACCGCAAGATGCGGGAGTGGATTCTTCGCGACGGCCTGGCTTCGGAAGAAAAGCTGGATACTATCGAACAGCAGGCCCTGGATACGGCCCGAACTGCCAAAAACGCCGCTTGGAAGTCTTTCCGGTCGTCCGTTGATGACGAAATTCAGCAGGCCACTACGCTGGTAACTAACGTAGGAAAACAAGCTGCTTCGTCGGCGCCGATTCAACAGCTGGTGCAATCTTTCAAGAAAAAGTTGCACCCCATGCGACTGGATGCCATGCGCGCCGTGAAGCAGGTGCTGCGGCTGACGCGGAACGAACCGAGCGAAGCGCGGCAGCAGTTGCTCACCTGGCACCGCGCGTTTGCGGAATCCAACCGACAGCGCTACAACACTATGCTGCACAACGAAACGGCCACTTCGGCCCTGCGGGTAGAAGCCGTGCCGCCCGTCTTTGAGGAAGACGGCAAAAAGGTGGACGGCCGCGAGGTGCTCAACGCTTGCTTCGACCACGCGCTGGCGCGCGACCCCCGGGTGTTTGCCATCGGCGAAGACATCGGCCGGATTGGCGACGTGAACCAGGGCTTTGCCGGATTGCAGGACAAGCACGGCGAACTGCGCGTCACCGATACGGGCATCCGGGAAACCACCATCGTGGGGCAGGGCGTGGGGGCGGCCATTCGTGGCCTGCGGCCAATTGTTGAGATTCAGTACCTCGATTACATTTATTACGCCCTGGCCACGCTCACCGATGATCTGGCTAGCTTGCACTACCGCACCTTTGGCGGGCAGCGGGCCCCACTCATCGTGCGCACCCGGGGGCACCGGCTGGAGGGCATCTGGCACTCGGGCTCACCCATCGGCACGCTGGTGCACAGCCTGCGCGGCATGTACTTGCTGGTGCCGCGCAACATGGTGCAGGCCGCCGGGTTCTACAACACCCTGCTGCAATCGGAAGACCCGGCCCTGGTGATTGAGACGCTGAATGCTTATCGGTTAAAAGAGCAGATACCCACCAACGTGGGTGAGTTCACCGTACCGCTGGGACAGCCCGAAATTTTGCGCGAGGGCACCGACGTGACCATTGTGACCTACGGAGCGATGTGCCGCATCGTGCTGGAAGCTGCGCAGCAACTGGCCGAAGCGGGTATTTCGTGCGAGGTGATCGACGTGCAAACGCTGTTGCCCTTTGATATCGACCACCGCATTGTTGCTTCGGTGGCCAAAACCAATCGCGTGGTGTTCGCCGACGAAGACGTGCCGGGCGGGGCTAGTGCTTACATGATGCAGCAGGTGCTGGAAGAACAGCAGGGCTACTATCACCTGGACTCGCCACCGCTCACCATCACCGCCGCCGCGCATCGCCCGCCCTACGGCTCGGACGGCGACTATTTTTCGAAGCCCAATGTTGAGAACGTTTTCGATAAGGTATACGCGCTGATGGCCGAAGTAGAGCCAAGTCGTTTTCCGGATATTTATTAGAGTATGTGATACATAGCCTTGATTAGTGTATCACGCTTTCTTTTAGCTGATATTGACGTGCCATTATTTTCATCCACCAATGTTTTTGTATGATTCATTAATCAGTTGCTTCGGCTTTTCAAAGTCAGTTGAGTTTCTTATTGTCAGTTCAAAATCGCCTGTTCCATCACGACCGATGTTACTGCGTGTAAATCATATTCTCATTCTGCCTTTCCAACATCTATTTCAAATATCGCCATTTCTGTCGCTTTTTATAAAAAAATGCCTGTCAACGACCGTATAAACGCAATTGCGTCGTATGTGATTAGCGGGGTAGTTTTTATCAGTTCATCATTCGAGATTTCTTGTTCGACATTCAATATTGCTTAAATATCGAATGTCGAACAAGGAATAATGAACTCTGAAGTATGAAAAGCTATAAAACATGGATATGCTAATCATATACATTGCGTCTACATTCATCTTAATGACAAGTAGGCATTTAACTAATGGGATGGTTGTTTTGCCCAAGATATCCTCTTTGGCGCGTAGTGTACAACTCCTACGAGCCCACCACCTGCGGCGCAAACGAGATATCAAGCAGCTCCTCGCTGGTCTCCCACAACCGCTTGGCGTTGTAGTCGCTACTCGCAGTCTTGCTGGGTTCGGTGATTTTCTTACTGCTGAAGTACTTTCCGCTCACCGTGTATCCCTCGCCGCTGGTCGCCAGGTAGATACTGGTTTCGGCTCCTTTCTCGTCGCTGATCATAAACGGACGCACCATGCGCATCAGCACGCCCCCCACCCCGGAAACGCCCTTGCCAAAGTTGGTGGCCACTCCGCCCGGGTGCAGGGAGTTGGTCACCACGCAATTGCCCGCCAACCGCCGACTGAGCTCGCGGGTAAAGAGGATGTTGCACAGCTTCGACTGGCAGTAGGCCTTCCATCCGGCGTAGCCGCCGTGGTCGTACTGTATATTTTTAAACGAAATTGACGTGAACCGGTGTGCTTCCGAGGCCACGTTGATGATGTTGCCCCGCCCGCTGGCCATCACCTGTTCCAGCAGCAGGTGCGTGAGCAGAAACGGAGCCAGGTGATTAACGCCCAGGGTCATCTCAAAGCCATCTTGCGTTAGCTCGCGCTGCTTGCCCAGCATAAGTCCTGCGTTGTTGATAAGCACGTCGATCTTAGGATATTCCTGCTGAATATGGGCGGCCGCTTCCCTAATTTGCTCGGTGGAGGCCAGGTCGGCCAGCACAATATCCACCTGCTCGTGTCCGCACGCTCGAACAATGTCTTCCCGAGCCTGTTGGGCTTTGTCTTCGTTGCGGCACACCATGATGATGTGCGCACCCTGCACGGCCAGTTCGCGCGCGGTTACCTTTCCGATGCCCGAGTTGGCCCCGGTGATCAAGCAGATTTTATCCTTCATGATTGATTTTATCTGCTTAACTCGATTAGTAGCGCTCTTTGTTTAGAGGTTAGAAGAATTGAAGGGTTAAGACGATTGATCAAATGACCAACTGCGGTACGCGTTTAGACATCTTCTCAGCAACTCCCGGAATTTTGGGGATGCTTATTTCCACTTCACATCAACCAAACTCACATTGTCTTCGCGATGGGCAGAAACGGCAACTCCGTGCCGAAGATTTCCCAGCAAAGTGAACCCTTCCAGTTCATCGTTGCGATCAATATCGATCTTCTTGATCACAACGGCCTCTCCGCGCTGCAACGATTGCGCCAAGTCCAGGAAAGTGAGCCGCCACTGCTTTCCTTCGTTCTGATTTTGAACCAAGACCAAAACTCCGGTCTCATCGATCCAGTGCAGGTTTTGCACCCAGGGGCCACAGCTAAATTTCCGGTGAAGCACTCCCGGTTCGCTGGTGCGCGGCGCGGTACGCAGCTTTTTCGGGTCGTAGAGCCGCACTTCGTTTTGTTGGTTGCCGTAGTCGGCGGTGGCCACGAACCACTTTTCCCCCACCCGCACGTACTCGGGGCGCGTGCCCTGAATGCACGCATCGTCTTCTATGGTATTGATGATGCTGCCGTCTAGCGTGCGGTTGCGCAACAGCCTCTCCCAGTCGAGGCAGTAGATCACCGCCTTCCAATCGGTCCCCTTAGGATTTAGTCGGATGGTGTTGCCCATAAAGGTAGGAAGCCCCGAATGCCGGGCGATGCCCGTGGGGTGGTTGATCACGTTTTTGCCATCTTGCGTGAACTGCACCTCCAGACCGGTATACTTTAGGTCGGATGTATTCACCTGGTACTGACGCATCACCCCTACCTCCCGGTCTCCGTACAGGTAGGCGTAGCCATCCTGATAACTCACTCCCTGGCAAGCTCCGAGCGAGTCGACCGTGAAAGTTCGAGCGATGGAGAGTTGAACGTCTTGCTTTGTCATCACCGTTTGACGGTAGGTTGGTAGCTCACCGCTCTTTGGCCAATCTTCTACTGCCAACTGCCCACTGACAACAACCGGAGCCAGCAAAAGCGCTCCTAAACAAAAACGTCGTCCGTTTATTAGCATCAGTTCAGTAGCCTTCATTCTGCGCGAAGCTGGCGGGGTCGTTGAACACGTCGATCTCTCGTTGGGGAATTGGGTAGACCAACTGAAAGGGCTGGATGGGCTGGTTGATGGCCTGCATGGCCTCCGGGGCCTGCCCGGTGCGCACCAAGTCAAACCAACGGTGGTTCTCCAGCGCCAGCTCGAGCCTTCGCTCGTTAAGCAGGGCCACCCGGAAACTGGCCTGATCCGGGAGTTCGGCAGCGCTCAATGCTGCTACCCCCGCTCGGGTTCTCACCTGGTTCAGTAGGTCAAAGGCTTCTCCGTCGGCTACGTATCTCTGTGCGTTGAGGGCTTCGGCCAGCATCAGCAGCACGTCAGCGTAGCGCAGCACCGGGAAGTCGTTGCCCATCTGGTTGTTCGAAAAGGGTTCGTCCAGAAACTTTCTCGGAACCTTGGTGGCCGACGTAGGTGAGATCGCCACAAACTCCAGCAGGGCCACCCGTTCGTCTTCGGGGGCGTAGGCCGCCAGCAAACCCGGCGCCACGTTCGGGATGTTGGTGATGCCATACCACGTGCCGTGCTCCTCACCCACCAAGTCTTTGCGATAACGCACCACAAAAATCATCTCATCGTTCAGAGCGTTGTCCACCGCAAACACGCGCGCCACCTGAGGCAGCAATTGGTAACGCCCCAGCACCAGCCGTAGCGTAGCTTCGGCTTCGGCGTAGCGCTGCTGCGTGAGATACACTTTTCCTAGCAGGGTGCGGGCGGCGCCGGAAGTCACCCGCCCCCGGTCGTTGCCCGCGTAAGTATCCGGCAGATTGGCTATTCCAAATTGCAGGTCGGCCTCGATGGCCGCGTAAATGTCAGCAACCGGAGTGCGCACGGCGGTTTCTCGCACTTCGGTGGGCGACTCGGCTTCCAAGATAAGTGGCACCGGGCCCCACAGGCGCACCAAGTTGAAGTACGATAAGGCCCTGACAAAACGAGCTTCGGCCCGGTAGCGGTTCTTGAGAGCCTCGTCCATGTCAACCGGCGCAATGCGATTGAGCACGGTGTTGGCCCGAAAGATGCCCACGTACACACTGCCCCACACATCCTGCAGAATGTCGTTGGTGGGAGTTTCCTGAAAGCGGTCGATACGAAACCGACGTCCCCCACCGGCGGCCGGGTCGTTGTCTTCTATGTTGTCAGAGCGCGTCTCAATCACGGTGATGAAACCCCCGCCGTACTGGTTGCTGCTCTGAAGCGCATCGTAGGTTCCGTTCACCGCAGCCAGCAGGTCGTCGGCGTTGCGGTAGAAGTTTTCGGCGTTGGCCTGCGATTCGGGCGCTAAATCCAAAAAGTCGTCGCCGCAGGCACTCAGCCCGATAATGCTGATGAGAATCAATAGCTTTTTCATGAGAAGATGGTTTTGAACGGTTTACGAAGCGGGTTCTCCGGGGCGGACCCTAAAAAGTGAGGTTCGCTCCGATGGTGAGCGTGCGGGCCAGCGGATAGGTGCCGTAATCTTCGCCGCCCGCCAGCGCGTTGTCGGGCTGACTGCTCACCTCCGGGTTATAGCCAATGTAGTTGGTGAAAGTAAAGGGGTTTTGAGCGGTGACAAACAGCCGGGCCTGGCTCAATTTTGCCCGTTCGCTGATGGCGGTAGGCAGCGTGTAGCCCAGGGTGATGTTACGCATCCGCACGAACGACCCGTCCTCAATGTGCCAGGTCGACATTTCAAAGTTGCCCCCGGTCTGGAAACGGTTGGCGCGGTTGGTCATCCCGTCGCCCGTATCCTGCGGCGAACGCCAGCGGTCCACCGCACCCTGATAATTGTTCATGTTGCCCTCAATGTTGTAGAAGTAGCGGCGGAAGAGGTTGAAGATTTCGTTGCCCTTCACCGCCTGCACCACGAAGCTGAAGTCCAGATTGCGGAAGCCCACCCTGCCGGTGAACCCGGCGGTGTAGTCCGGAATGTAGTTGCCGGTGATCACCGCGTCGCCGTCGACCGTGATCTCGCCGTCGCCGTTTACGTCGCGAAAGGCGAAGTCTCCGGGTTGCGAGTTGCTAAAGCCAGGTTGGGTATCGGCGGCTTCCTGGTCGCGCAGCACCCCTTCCTGCACCAGCGTGAGATAGGATCCGATGGGCTCACCCACCTGCGTGACGTAGCGAGCGCGCCCGGTGCCGCCGGTGGCAATGATGGGCTCGTTTTCAGGCCCTAGCGCCTTCACCTCGTTTTTGTTGGCCGCCACGTTCACTTTTGCCTCCAGTGACAAGTCTCCTATTTGATGCTGGGCGGTGAGCGCCACTTCCAATCCCCGGTTGTTCACTTTTCCAATGTTTTGCAGCACGGTGGAGAAGCCCGAGGCCAGGGGCACCGGCACGTTCAACAGCAGGTCGGTGGTGTTGCTGGTGTAGTAGTCTACTTCCAGGTACAGGCGGTCTTCCAGCAGCCCTACGTCTACCCCCACGTCAAAGGTGCTGGTGCGCTCCCACCGCAGATCGGAGTTTCCGGGAGTATCGGGGGCCAGTCCGTTGGTGATCTGCCCTTCGCCCTCTCCGAACACGTAGTCGGCGCTGGTAATCAGAGCCACCGACCCGTAGTTAGGAATCTGGAAGTTTCCGGTTTGCCCGTAGCTGGCCCGCAATTTCAGGTTGCTGATCAACCGGCTGTTCTGCAAGAAGGGCTCTTCCGACAAACGCCACCCCGCCGAAACCGAAGGAAACAAACCCCACTTGTTGTCTGGTCCGAAGCGCGACGAACCATCGGCCCGCAGAGCGGCTGAAAACAAATAGCGGCTGTCGAAATCGTACTGCACGCGGCCCAGATAAGACAGCAGCGACCAGGCCTCAATGACCGAGCCACCGGTGCTCACCTGCCCCGCGTTGAGGGTTTGCACCAGATCATTCGGGAAGTTATTGGCCTCTAACGAAGTACTCTCTTGCCGCTCTTGCTGAGCGGTGAAACCGGCGATTCCAGCAATAGTATGTTTACCAAAACTTTGGTTATACGACAGGGTGTGTTCTATCAGCCAGTTCATAAACTGATCGGACTTGCTGATGCCCAGCGGATCGGAAGGCCCCTTGATATCCCGATTTTCCAGCGTGGAGGGACGGTAGTAGTCGCGTCGGAAAAAGTTGAGGTCGGTGCCGAACGACGCCCGGTACGAAAGCTGGGGCAGCAGTTGGTATTCCAGGTAGGCATTCCCCAGCAGGCGCGTATGGTCAATCTCGTCTTGCTCTAGCAGCGCGGTGGCCACCGGGTTGATAAACGGAGTTTGGCTGTATCCCCAGGCGTTGTGGTCGAAGTTGAACGAGCCGTCTTCGTTGCGCACCGGCCACAGGGGGCCATACACCAGCGCCGACCCGATCACTCCGTTGTCCCAGTAAGGCCCTTCGGAATTCACCCGGTCGTGCTGACCGAAGGAAGGGTTGAACCGCAACCCCACGCGCAAGCGTTCGGTGGCGTTAATGTCTACGTTAAAACGCGCACTGTACTGTTTGAAGCCCGAGCTGATAATCACTCCGTCCTGGTCAAAGTAGGTGCCCGACACGTAGTAGCGGGTGTTGTCGTTGCCCCCACTGAGCGACACGGTGTGGTTTTGAATCAGCGCCTGTCGGAAGATTTCATCCTGCCAGTCGGTGTTGGTGAGGCCCGGGGTGCCGTTGACGTAGGGCAGAATTTCGGGCGGCACCAGCCAGCCTTCGTTGGGGCTGATGCCCAGCGCCTGCGCTCGGGCAATACGCTCTTCGTTGGTATCGGTAACGCTGCCGCTCGGCACCGCGTCCAGGTAAGAGTTGTTGTGGCCCTCAAAGTTAAGCTGAGCGTATTCGTAGGCGTCCAGCAGATCAATCTTTCGCGCCACGCTTTGCACTCCCACGTAGCCATTGTAGCTGATTTTGGTCTTTCCGGCGCTGCCCTGCTTGGTGGTGATGAGCACCACCCCGTTGGAGCCGCGGGAGCCATAGATAGCCGCGGCCGAAGCATCTTTGAGCACCTCGATCGAGGCAATATCGTTTACGTTGATCGAGTTAAGGGGGTTGATGGGCTGATCCGGGTAGCGGTCTACCCCGCTGTCGTTGCTGCCCAGGTTGGTCGCGGATCGTGTTTCATTGGACAAGGGTACGCCGTCGACCACGTAGAGTGGTTCGTTGCCGGCCGTGATGGAACTAGTGCCTCGCACCCGAATAGAAAGTCCACCGCCGGGCGTGCCGGAGGTTTGAGCCACCTGCACTCCGGCCATCTTGCCGGCCAGTGCCTGGTCGAAACCACTTACCGGCTGGTCTTGTAGGTCTTCGGGACTCACCGAAGCGATGGCCGTGGTCACGTCGCGTTTCTCCTGCACCCCGTAGCCGATCACCACCACTTCGTTGAGCGATTCCAGATCGGCACTCAACGCCACATTGATGGCCGATCGGTTGTTAATGGGGGCTTCTTGGGTTAGGTAACCTACGTACGAAAACACCAGGGTAGTGATCGCGTCGGGTACCGCCGCCAGTCGATAATTACCTTCTATGTCGGTAACGGTGCCCTGGGTAGTGCCTTTTAACAGCACGTTCACTCCGGGGATGGGTTGCCCGGACTCCGCATCGGTTACTTTGCCCTGAACATCTGAACTTTGAGCTTCAGCGGTGAATAGTAAGGAAGTTGATAGCCAAAGAGTGATGGCTGCGGTGCGAAAAAATGGTTTCATCGGCCGATAAGTTGGAGGTGAATCAATTATCGGCGAAGGTAGAGTAACCTTTCCAAAAGCGTGTGAAGAATATATTACCGAATTGTTAACTACTCGTTAACATTTTCTTCTTCGATTTAACTAAAAAACAACATAACGGCTAGCAAAACCGATTACTCGAAGCTGCTGACCTGTTGCTAAAAATCCTCAGTTTGCATTGAGCGCTTCCTTAAACGTGCGAATGGCGCGCTCCCGGGCCTCCTGGTGATTCACCATCGGCTCGGGGTAGTCTTCGGTTCCATATTCGGGCACCCACTTACGGATGTACTCGTCGGCTTTATCAAACTTCTTTGCTTGGGAGTAGGGGTTGAAAACACGGAAGTAAGGTTGTGCGTCCACTCCACTCCCAGCCGACCACTGCCAGCCCCCGTTGTTGTTGGCCAGTTCGTAGTCGAGCAGTTTTTGCCCGAAGTAGGCTTCGCCCCAGCGCCAGTCGATGAGCAGGTGCTTGGTCAAAAAGCTGGCCGCAATCATGCGCACCCGGTTGTGCATGTAACCGTTCTTGTTGAGTTCGCGCATGCCCGCATCCACCATGGGATAGCCGGTTCGCCCTTCGCACCAGCGCTGAAAGTCGTCTTCGTCGTTGCGCCAGGGGATGTTGTCGTACTTCGGTTTGAACGAAGTATCCACCACCTGGGGGGCGTGGTAGAGCACCTGCATGTAGAATTCGCGCCAGATGAGTTCGTTCAGGTAGGTAGCGTTAATGTCGCGCGCGGCCCGGGCCAGTGTGCGGATGCTGAGCGTGCCGTGGCGCAGGTGCACTCCCAGGCGGGTGGTGCCGTCCTGGGCCGGATAGTCGCGTTTCTTCTGATAATGATTAATCACGTCCTCGTCAATGCGATTAGGCGGAATTTCAATGTCGGCTCGCTTGAAGCCTAAGTCTGCCAACGAAGGCATCGGAATCGGCGCGGTTTGGTACCAGTTATCGAAACGAAGTCCTGAGGTGAAGGACTCTAGTATAGCATCCTCTAATTTGTTCAGCCAGGCCTTCTTATAAGGAGTAAACACCTTGTAGAAGCCGCCCGACTTGGTCATGATTTCGTCTTTCTCAAAAATGACCTGGTCTTTGTAGGTATGAAAAGAGATATTGTGCTCTTCCAGAAGTTTCCGAACACCTTCGTCCCGTTCTTTGGCATAGGGTTCGTAGTCGTGGTTGGTGTGAACGGCTTCCACCTTATAATTACTCAAGATCTCTTTCCACATCTGCTGCGGAGCGCCGTGCTTGACCAACAGCGAAGAACCTTTGTCTTCCAGCCGCTGGTGCATTGCCGTGAGTGTGTCGTGCAGAAACATGACGCGGGCGTCGTGCTTTACTTCCAGATCGTTCAGAATGTTAGTATCGAAAATAAACAGGGGCAACACCGGCAGGTCGCCCTTTAGCGCATGATACAGTCCGGCGTTATCCTCAAAGCGCAGGTCGCGACGAAACCAAAAAACGGCAATGGACTGGGTAGGCATAAAGATTTTGTTTTTCTGAAAACTTAGCGCCTATAGGATTGTTTGGTAACTGGATGCTGGATAATAGCTGCTGGATATTGGATACTGGTCACTGGTCACTAGCAACTAGCGGCCAGCATCCAGTATCTGACCCCGCGTGGGACGCCCCGCGTGGAATGCCATATAGAAAATTATCCATTGGCCAGCATCCAGTATCTGACCCCGCGTGGAACGCCACGTAGAAAATCATCCAGTAACCAGCAACCAGTATCTATTTTTCACCTACAAACCACGTATTATGGCAACCAGAAAAGCAAACGCCGTTTGGGAAGGCGGCTTAGAACAAGGAAAGGGCACCGTTTCACTCGGCAGCGGAGCCTTTGAGGGCAACTACAGTTTTAAATCTCGTTTCGAGGACGGCCAGGGTACCAACCCGGAAGAGTTGATCGGAGCGGCGCACGCCGGGTGCTACAGCATGGCGCTGTCGGTAGCCCTTGAGCAGGCCGGTCACGCTCCCGAGCGCGTCAGCACCAAAGCCCACGTGCACCTGACCAAAGAAGGCGATGGGTTCACCATCAACAAAATCGACCTGATAACCGAGGCAAAGATTCAAAATCGGCGAAGATTCCGGGTATCAGTAAAGAAGATTTTCAGCAGCAGGCAAAGCAAGCCAAAGAAAACTGCCCGGTGTCGAAAGCACTGGCGGGAGTTGATATCTCATTAGACGCGAAGCTGTTGTGATAGAGGTTTTTAGGTTCGGGGTTCTGAGTTCTAGGTTCTGAGTTGTATCAACTTAGAACCTAGAACTCAGAACTTTTAAACCTAGAACCATCAAGGAGTGCGTCCTCGCCAAATTTCTACCCAGCCGTTGTGTATGGTGTTATCCGGCAAGATCAGGTGATAGAAATATACCCCGTCCGAATAATTTCCCCCGTCCCAGGCTTCGGCGTTGGTGTAGTTTTTCGCGCGGTAAACCTGCCGTCCCCAGCGGTTGGTGATGGTTAACTGTACGCCCGCGTTCTCTCCGAAATCCTCTAAGTTGAGGATCTGGAACGTATCGTTTTCGCCATCGCTGTTGGGCGTGAAGATATTGGGAATGTAGAGTTCGCTGGTATAGCCCACCTCTACTTGCCTTTGCACCACACAGCCAAACCGGTCGCGGAGTTCCACAAAGTAGGTGCCTACCGGCTGATCCAGATATTCGTAGCGGTACGGACGCACGATCGGGTTTTCGTTGACTACCTCTACCCAGTCGGTGCTCGCCCCACTCGGATCGGCCGCGATGCGCACTTCGTAGGGCGCCCCTTCTTTGAGCAATTCGCCATTCAACAAATTTCCTATACTGTCGATTTCGATGGTGCCATACGGATAATTCACCGTTACCTCTACGTAACTGCGTATTGAGGGGGTGAGTCTGCTACTTGGGCCATCAACTACGAAGGTTTCAGAACGCTTCTTCTGGATAGTAGCATTACAACCGTTCTGTTGCTGCTCAATGAGAATTTGATACTGACCGTTCGGTAGACCTGCAAACGTATAACTTTCCGGAGTGATAGGAAACTTTCTGGATTGTACAGATTCGTTTGTGGTCACGTCAATCACGTAAGCATCAAAAGGAGTATCTTCTGCTACCACTATATCGCCCATCGTTACGAAGCCACTGCCGGTTTCTTCAAAGCAGGTAGCACTGTCCAACTGATAGGTAAACTGCAGCGCCGTGGTGCCGGGCGGAGTGGCATCCACCGTCCGCCGCGCAACGCAAGCATCCTCGGCGGCGGCCACGATCACCACCTGGTAACTTCCTCCTACCGCCACGTCGGTGAAGGTGGTCGTGGTGGAACCCAGCGGTAGATTAGTCTGCGCCAGGGTGTCGGTTTGGTCCATCAGGAAAACTTCGTAGGGACCCGCCGCCAGCGTAGCATCGGCATCCACGGTCACGTTGATCGAGGTGGTCACGTCGTCGCAGGTGATGGTTTGCGGCACGGTAGCCGCAAAGCTTACCGACTTGGTGCCGACCGTGAACTTACCCCGACACGATTGTGATAAGGCATCGTATATTTCGTAGGTGTAGCGGCGGCTGGGCAGATTGTCGAAGGTGATGCCGCTGCTTCCTTCCTTGGTTTCAAATACCACGCCCCCTTCCTCAATCACCGTAAAGGTGAACGTCTCGGTGGTGTTGTTGATGGCCGTAAAGGTCACGCTTCCTTCCCCGGTGTCGCAGGCAGCCAGGGTGGTTTCGGGGATGAAGGTGATGCCATTCAGATTACATACCGTGGTAGTGTCGGAACCCGTCGAGCAGTTGTTGGGCACAAACACCGACAGTGTGTCGTAGACTTCGCCAAACAAAGCATTAAAAATCTCTACCTGGTAATCGCCCGCACTTAGCCCGGAAATAGTCACGCTTTGCCTATCGCCGTCGACTTCTCCCGACCCTACCCTTGCCCAATAAAAACGATCCGGAGCGTTACAAGCTCCTGGGAAGTCAACAACGACTTGCCCAAGCGAGTCGCAGGTTTCAGCCTTGGCAGTTATCCTAATTTCGTTTTGCAAACCAATCGTCGTCGTGAACGCGATAGTGTCTTTATCTTCACAGCCGGGCAGGCCTAGAGTATCCCAAACCAGCACCTCGTAGTCACCGGCTTTCACCCCGCTGAAGAAGTGGGGCAGCGGGGGCGAACCGGGCTCTCCGGCTTCCCAGGCCGACGTATCGGCGGGGTTGGTGAGCGATTGGTACCGGTACTTGAAGCGGCCCATGTCGGGCGTTACCGTGACCCCCGGCTTTTTGCGCGACAGGATGGTGAAGGCTCCGTCGGCACTGCCGGGACAGGTGGCGTTGCTGGTGGTCACCGTGAAGGCCACCTGATCGTGTCCGCACCCGCATTCATCGGCCAGTTTGGTCGAGATAAAGCTCGAACCGTTGGTAGGACTACCTTCGCCGCAGTCGTTTATGGGGATCACCCGGTAATTGTAGTCGGTTTCGACCGCGAGCGTGGTAAAGGTATAGGAATCGCCGTCTACTTCGGGTGAGGGTTCTCTTACGGTGGTAAAATTATCTCCCACCGGTGAAGCCTCTACCCGGTAGCGGATGCCGGGTTGCGCCGTCCATCTCACGGTGAAACCCAGGCACGAAGGAGCCGCCGCGGTGGGAGCGTTGGCAAGTCCGCCCGGAGTGTCGTCGGTGGTTACGGTGCCACTGGTGAACGCACTTTCTACGCAACCGCGCGCCCGCACGCGGTACTGGTAGGTGGTGCCCGGCGTGAGGCTGCCGACCTCCCAACTCAAGTCAGTGATCGTGTTCGTAGTGAACGTAGCAAAGGCATCTTCCGAAACATCAATCACGTAGTCGTCAGCATCCGGCACGACGGACCAAGACAAGGTAAATCCATCGCATTTAGTAACCGGGGGGCCTACAACGGGCGGAGTTGGCTCGCTGCGGGTGGTGAAGTCGGATACCGCCAGGGTGGTGTTGCAGCCGTTGAGGATGGCCAGCACGTGGAAGAAGTAGGCAGTGCCGTTGGTGAGTCCGCTCACGGTGGTGGTGGTGGCGGTTACTTCCGTAGCATCGGGAGAAGCCGATATAGTACCGTTGGTGAAGTCGTTATCAGTATCCAGATATACTTCGTAGCGACTCACCGACCCGCTCACGGCTTGCCAGCTTAGCTCGGCGGTGGTGCACCCGGCGGTGGCGCTCAGATTGGTAGGCGTATCGCTTAATCCGTCGGTAGTCACGGTGGCAGCAGCCGAGTACGCGGAGGTTCCGCAGGTAGTAGTTGCCGTCACCCGGTAGTGATAGGTTTGACCACCGGTAAGTCCGGCGATGCTCAGTTTGTTGTCATTGCTCCCGACTGCTACGGAATCGTAAGCCGCAAGCACGTTGGTGAAGGCGGCGTCGGTGGCCACCTGCACGGCGTAGTCGGTGGCGCCGGGCACGGGGGCCCAATTAGCGGTGAATTTATCGCAGCTAGCGCCGGTGGCGTAGAGTCCGCTGGGCACGTCGCCCGTCTCGGTGGTCACCGAGATCACGTTCGAGTTTTCTGATAAACAGCCACTGGTAGCGACCGACCGCACGCGGTAGAAGTACGGAGTGCCGGGGGCCAGTCCGCCCACCGCAAACGTGGTGGTGTTGGCCGCAACACCCTGGGTTAAAAAGAGCGGGGCGGTAAACGACGCGTCTTCCGAAACGTCTAATT
This sequence comes from Cyclobacteriaceae bacterium, assembly GCA_965217305.1. Classification (GTDB taxonomy): domain Bacteria; phylum Bacteroidota; class Bacteroidia; order Cytophagales; family Cyclobacteriaceae; genus Tunicatimonas. The sequence continues at coordinate 697,907 of CBDCHN010000008.1, read as the reverse complement.
GATAAGTGATGCCGACGCCCTCATCGCTCCAGCGGGCGTCGAAGCTGCTGCACTGCACGCTGGGAGCCAGTGGAGTGATCGCGGTGGGACCATCGCTGGTATTTTGCGGAAGCACACTCACCGGCCCGAAAGTTTCAGTACAGGTTCCGTTGTAGGTAGCTACTAGGGTATAATCACCGGTCGGGATGTTGGTCAAGTTCTGCGTGTTGTAAGTATCACCGTTGGTGCTGGTCCAGGCGTAGCTGTCAGGAACCGTACCGCTCACATCAATAGAGATGCTTCCGTCGGTGGTGCCCGAGCAACTGGGTTGCCCAACGGTATTCAGGGATATAACGGGGGCGGGATGCTCTGCTATTTTCACCGTTCGGTAGGTCAGGCAGCCCTCTTCATCCGGGTCATCGCTAGCGGTAATCTCTATTTTCAGATTGTAGACACCCGCAGCGAATCCTCCGGTCGTTACCGGATTAGTAGCAGCGTCCAGAACCACCACCGAACCAACGGGGTTATCGTTTTCGTCCAAATACTCAACAGAATACGTACGGTTGTTAGTCATAGTAGTGATGCCAACGGTGATTTCCCCGCCGTTGGTACCAGCGCAGATGGTGGTTCCACTAACAGCTAGATCGTCATTGATCGTTTGAACGCCCATGGCAAAGGTAACCACCGTATCACAGCCACTTAAGTTATCAGTGACTGTGAGCGTGTGGGTGCCCACCAACACATTCGCGAGCTCCTGTGCTTGCCCCCCCTCGGGTGGGTAGGCGGTCTTATCATTAAGGTCTACCGGAGGAGTGGGTGTCCCGCTACTCCAGTCAAACGTAAACGACCCACTTCCGCCCCAGGCGATCATAACTGCGGCCCCGGTACTGTCAGGAGAACAACTCAGCGGTTCTGAATTATTGATATTTACCACCCGAAGGGCGTAGTAAAATTCAACTTCCACCCTATCGCTTACCGAGCAGTCCCCTTGGGTTACGCGCCACTCAAACTCGTAGCGTCCGGAGTCGCTCACGCTCACCGATGTGGTTGGGCTAAAGCGATTGGCAAAGGTGGCGGTTTCGCTGCCCGAGGGGGTAGTTGCCACCAACCACTCACCCGTGGCTCCGGCAGCCGGGGCGTTGCCCGCCAGGTCGTAGCGCAGGCGGCACGCCAGATCATCCGCTCCCGCATCGGCGGTAACATCGTTGATGGCGATGGCCACCGAATCGCGGCCGTTACACGCTCCGAGCACGGTGGTTTCGTAGATCACGTAATAACTTCCAGGAATGCTATTGTTGACGTCGATCACACCGTCGGCGCTACTCACCAGCAAATCAGGCGAACTAGCCGAAAATACTCCGGGACTAGTCGCGATGGCGCTAGGCGCTACACTGCCGGTTCCCTTGCAAAAGCTGCTAGCGGGATAGGTAAAACTAGCGTCGGTAGCGGCCTCAATCTCCACGGTCACAGTCATTATATCGCGACAAGGGCCGTTGGTCTCAAACTGGATATCGTAGCTGCCGGGATCAGTATCGCTTAGGTCGATCAGTCCGGTAGTAGACACGATGGTGATGTCCGCGGCATTGGCACTGGTCACCGTGAACGTTCCGGTGGTGGTGCTACCCGCGGCGAAGACCGGCTTCGGATCAGTAGATTCACTCTGGCAGATGGCGTTGCCGCCGTTGTAGGAGATATCAGCTACGTCGGATGCGAAAATCTGTACAGTTTCTTCGTGGGTCACGCTCGTGCAGGAGCCACCCGACCCGGCGATGAAGTTAGCAACGCGGTACGTACCCGGCGTGCTGCTGGCCAAGTCGATGGTTCCGTCGGCCGCTAAAGCGAGGGTACCGGTGCCCGAAGTGGTATACGAGAACGCGCCGACCGTGGCTCCGGGAGCGAATGCGGGCAAGGCGGTTCCGGTTTGAATACAATACTGATCCTGGCTGTAGTCGAAGGTGGGATCGGGAGTGGTGTTGGTGATAGTAATATCAAAGGTCGCCACGTCAGTACACGAACCACTGGCGAGTTCATAAGAAACGGTGTAAGTAGTGTTTGCTACACTTGCAGCCAGATCAATTTCACCGGTTAAGTCGCTCACAAATTTAAGGTTGGGCGAAGAGGCGGTAAAGGTGCCACCGGTGTTGTAACCTGCTACCGGCAGGGGATTAGAGCCATCGAAGCAGACGGTTGGGTTGGGGTATTCAAAAGTAGCATCCAGTCCCACCAAATCAATCTCCACACTACCGCTCATGGCGATCTGGCAACTGCCGTTGTCGGCCATAATGGTATACACCTCATCGTCGGCGAATGTGTTGGCAGGCAAAACGAAGTCCAGCGAATTGCCGGTGTTGCCCGCCAGCGTATCTACCGGGTTTCCGCCGGTCATCAACACGTAGGCTACGCCGTTGTCAGCGTTACCCAGCGTAATCGTTGCGCTCTGGCCCTGACAAACCGTGAGCACCGGGTCGGTGGTGATGGTGTACTCGGCGGGGTCGCTGATTTGAATGTCTCCGAAACCAGACATCATCCGCGAACAACCGGCGGTGCTTTCGGCCTGCACGGTCCAGCGATCTCCCGCCGAAACTTCTGTCTGAGGAATACTAATTGTCATCGGTAGGTCGGTTCCTGCGACAGGAGCCAAACTAGTCACCTCCGCTCCGTTGCGGAATAACTGGTATGACACTCCGTTTTCCGAACCGGTTAGCTCAAGTTCGGCATCGGTGTCGGAGCAAACAGTAATTGGGTTAGTTACAGTAAATTCGATGGGTAGCGGATTGACGATTACCTCGATATCATCGGTGGCGATATCTCCGTTGCCATCGGTAATTTCTACTTCGTAGACCGTGGTTACCGTCGGGCTTACTACCGGAGACTGGATGTTACCGGCACTGTTATCCCAGCGATAGGTATATGCACCGTCGCCGCCCGAGCCTCTGGCATCTAACTGTACGCTCTCACCTTTGCAGATCGTAATAGTACTCTCTGAACCATCGGCGGATGCGATAACGCTAGGCAACCCGCCAGTGATTGTGATGGTAACGTTATCAGTAGCTTGACAAGTTGTTCCTACGCCCTGATCAGTTACCGTAAGGGTAAACGTGGTAGAGTTGTTCAAAGCTACTGTCGTAGGGTTCTGCGCCGTCGGATCGTCCAGCAATGCAGCGGGTTCCCAGCGGTAGTCGTAGGGTCCGGTGCCATCGGCCGCGAGTCCGGTCAGACTGGCCGTGGTGCCTTCAGCAATTGTGGTGGCAATAGCGTCGGCATCGGCGGTAAGCTGATTTCGTGTGATAACAATGCTGGCTACGGTCGGCGTGCACACTCCATCACTAATTTCCCACGCAAATTCGTTAGGTCCAACTGTTAGGTTACTGACTGTTGTATTCGGGTCGTTGGCATTGGCAAAGGTGCCGCCACCGTTTAAAACTGTCCAAACGCCGGTTTCACCCGTAGCGGGGGCATTGGCTGAAAGAGTCGTCGCGTCGGTACAAAGCGTTTGGGCGGCCCCAGTAACGGCAGCCGTAATTTCGCGGCGGGTGATGGTGACCTCGCTTTGCGTGGGAGGACAAGTACCGCCGTTGCTGATCGTCCAGCGAAAGGTGTTGTCACCTAAACCAAGCCCGTCGACCGACGTGGTTGGATCATTTAGGTCGTCGAAGTTGCCGCTACCGCTTACGACGCTCCAGGTACCGGTTTCACCGCTGACTAACAGATTCGGCGAATTCAGTGCGTGAGTATCCGCACAAACCGTCTCATCCGTTCCGGCATTGGCCACCGTAATCGTGCTGATGCTAACCGGGGCGGCTCCGTTCATTGGGACGGTACAGCTTGTGTTATCGGCTAGTACGGTCAGGTCTTCGCCGTCTGCCAAGTCGGCCGCCGGGATTTCCATCCCGGAAGTTACCGGGCTACCGGTAAAAGTGGCAATCGGAGTAGGGTTGGCACCCATGAATACGTGATAATTAACGCCACTTTCCGAACCGGTTAGGCGGATCACGGCATTCTCACCGGTACAAACGTCGGTATCTACGGCGATGACGTCGAACGGTTGGGGGGTGTTCAAACGAATGATGGCCTGACCGTTCATCGGCACGGGGCAGTTGGTGGTATTGTTTTCGGCCCAGACGGTTAGCGTATCGTTGGCCGAAAAGTTAGCATCGGCCAGGGTGAACTCCAGACCGGTTCCGGTACTGCTGGTCGTCGCCCCGGTGGTGATGGGTGCACTGTTCTTATAGAGGATGTAGGTCACGCCCGCCTCTTCTCCGTCCAGACTGATCGTCACATTCGCGCCGTTGCACACCAATACGTCCGGGGTGGGGCTTACGTTATGTACGCTGGGTAGCGGGTTGACAGTAATGCTCACATCACTACTCACCGGCGCACCTGCACCTCCGTTGTCCCGCACTTCTAGAATAAAAGTAGTATTTACCGCAGGGTTGGCCGTCGCCAGCGAACTCGTAGAATCAGGGTGGTTAATGGCCGTTCCGTTATCACTGGTCCAGACGTACCAATAGTTGCCGTCGCCCCCCGATACGGTCGCGCCGAGTTGCACTTCTCCTCCGGCGCAAATAGTCGTTGGATTAGCCGTTACCGCATCGATGCTGAGCACTCCGCCGGTGACCTGAACTTCTACCGTACTGGAGTCCTGGCAACCCGTATTGGTATCGGTAGCCACCAGGGTGAAGACCGTCGTGGCGGTCAGGTTGGTGGTGGTCGGATTAAGTGTGTTTCCGCCGGAAGCTATTTGCGCACTTGGTTTCCAGACGTAGGAGTAGCCGCTACCACCGCTGACACTACTGGATAGCGAAGTTGACGTATTCTCCGGAATAGAGGCGGGTCCATTGGCATTCACCGTGAGTGAAGTTACGCTTACGGTGGGCTGGCCGGTCATGTCCCGTTCGCAGCTTCCGCGACGACCTACAACGACCAACTGCTTTCCGTCGTAGGTAGCGTCTACCGTGGGGTTGAACGTGATACTATTTCCGGTGCTACCATTGACGATCGGACCGGTGCTGATGCGGCTTCCCCCGTCGATGCGCATGAGTTGATAAGCCACCCCGGTTTGCGAATTATTTAGTTCAACCGCAATAGCCTCTCCTTCGCAAGCAATAATAGTCGCTGCGGCGGTGACGGGGTAGGCGGTGATGTTGTCGATATTGATGGTTGCGGTGCCGAACATAGTAGTTTGGCACGTGCCGTTATTGGCTTCAATAGTATAAGTTTGGCCATTGGTGAAGTCGCCCGGAGCCAAACTGAAGTCTAGGCGATTACCATTGCTACCTGATAAAGTAGCCACTACGATGCCTCCGCTGATCAGATTATAGTTAACTAGATTTTCTGAGTTTTCCAGCGTGATGGTCGCGTTGTCGGTAGCGCAGACGGATACATTGGTCGGATTGATATTGTAGGGCGTAGGCTTGCTATTAACAACGTACGAGACAGTGGCCACACTCGAGCAAGTACCGTCGTTTACTTCGGCGTAAAATACCTGACCATCGTTCACGGTAGTGCTGCTAGGATTAGCCACCGGATTGCTCAGAATAATACCATCATAATCTTGGTACCAGGTGATTGTATGCCCGGCACCGCCATCGATAGCGGCGTCGGATGCCCGGAGGTTCACACCGGATGCTTGGGCACTACCGGCCACCGTTTCGCAGACGGTGAGGCCCGGCTGGTCGTTGGCGACGGGCGGGGTTCCCGTATCAAAGGGCGGCGGAGTAACGTTGCTGCTTTCACCACAGAGGTTGGTGGCACGTACGCGGAATTCGTACAGATTGTTCTCGATCAATCCGCTAAAGTCGGCACTGGTGGCAGGAGCGGTAACGGTGGTGGTGAACGTGGGCGCGCTGTAGTTGGCTCCGGCGGTGACGTCAATCACTTCTACAACGTACTCCTCGGCATCGGTCGCTGCCGTCCAGCTTGCCTGAAACGAAGTGCAGGTAATCGCACTGGCGACCGGATCAGTTGGGTCGGCCGGAACGTTGTTGGTAGCAATCGTTTCGACAGGGGTGAAGTTGCTCACGCCGCAGGTATTTTCGGCCCGCACCCGGAAGAAATAAGCGGTGCTGTTGTCGAGTGTGCTCACCGTAGCACTGGTGGCCGTGACGTTTTGCGAATTCACCAGGTTGGCCGGATCGAGACTAACATCATCGTACACTTCCAGCGTGTAGGTGTCAGCATCCGTAGCGGCGGTCCAGCTAACCTCAAAACCAGTACAGGTGGCGTTGGTGGCGCTTAATCCGGTGGGTACGGTCGGTGTTTCATCAGTGCTCGCGATGGGCGATGCAACGTTGTTACCATCACCACAAACGTTAATGGCGCGAACGCGGAACTGGTACTGCGTTCCGGCGGTCAATCCGGTAAAGTTGAAGGAGGTGATTAGCGGATCGGTGATGGTTTCGGTCCGGTCGGGTGCGGCGAAGGTGCTTCCGGCGTCTACGTCGATAAATTCTACGACATACTCCGTGGTATTCGGCACCGGATCCCAGGTAGCATCCAGTGAGGTACAGGTGGTGTTCTGAATGGCGACGCTGGTCGGGTCCGGCGGCACGTTGTTGAGGGTCACGCTGGTGGCCGGGCTGTAGTTGCTGTCGCCACAGTCGTTCTCGGCGCGCACGTGGAAGTAATAAGTAGCCCCAAATGTTAGTCCGCTAAAAGAAGTGCTCACCGCAGCAGTCGCCGGAGCGACGACAGGTTGGCTGGTTTCCAGTTGCGAGAGGGCGGCATCCCGGTACACTTCTACGGTGTAGTCAGTCGCGTTAGCTACCGCATCCCAGGTCGCTCGGAAGCCGTCGCAAACGATGTCGTTGGCAACCAGCCCGGTGGGCACCGGGGGAATGCCGTCGGTGGTAAAGGAAGATGAGGCAATGGTACTACTTTCGCCGCAGGCATTGCGGGCCAGCACGGTGAAGCGGTACTCGGTGTAGGTAGCCAAGCTATTGAAGATGATCGGATCGGCCGTGGCGACCGTTCGGATATCGGCGACCGTACCGGTGGTTACTTCTACGACCTCGATGTCGTATTCTACCGCGTCCAACGAAGCGGTCCAAGTGGCGGTGAAACCGTTGCAGCCTACATCAGCAAACTGCAAATCAGTTGGGTCTGTCGGATACGGGTTAATGGTGTAGGTGACGGTAGCCACCGTTTGGCACGAACCATTGTCCACGAGCGCGTAAAATTCTTGTCCGTCGGTAGCGGTTACGCTGGTATTGGCAGGTGCTGTGATTTCATCGCTTACAGTCGTACCGTCGTAGATGTTATACCAAGTGATGACAATACCTGGATCATTGTTAATGGTCGTTTCAAACGCTGTTAGATCAAGGCCACTGGCTTGTCCCGCGCCCTGGCTATCTTCGCATACGGCGGGGGTGGGGTTGGTGACGATGGGAGAAGCGGCAATAAAGATGTTTTCTACAATCGGGCCACCAAACAGGGCTAACGGGCAATTATTGGCATCAATAATTTCCACGGTGTAATTGCCGGGGATGAGTCCGGTGGGATTGTTGGTGTTGCCAATCGCTGCTTGTCCGGTCGGAACCGAGGTCCAGTTGTAGGTGTAAGGAAGGGTTCCCCCGGTGGTTATGAGCGAGATTTCGCCGTCGTTCCCTTCGCAGGAAGGTATCACCGACTGGATGGTGTTCGCCATTTGGTCGGGACTCGTTATATCGAACGCATCGGTTTGCCGCTCGTTACAAGTTTTAATGAGCGTAGGATTACCGCTCTCATGACCGTTGGATGTTTTTATAACAATATAGTAGCTCCCCCCAATGTAGCTCTCCGCAAATAGATCAGAAAAAGTGTATTCGGCATCGGGCGTGGAAGGTGATTCTTGTAATTTTGTTTTACCACTGCCGCCCTGATCTATCCAAAGCTCATATACATAAGGAGCTGCACCTATTATACTCACCGTCACATCTCCGTCTTGACTTCCGTAGCAGGTGACATTGGTAGTACTTATAATTTGAGGCTGAGAAATCTGCGGAAGACCGGTACAATCTTGAGCGTAGACACTTTCTGAAGCACCTAGTAGCAGCAGGACGCCTAAAAAAATCTGTATACATCTTTTCATCTTACTTCACTTCAATGTTAGAAATTGTTCGTCGCTGGCAGAGTATTTCCGGATAGCTGTTATCGCTTTGATTAGCAGATTGCACCGCTATGACGTAGCCATTCGTATGTGACTCGGTATTAGCCGCCACGTTGCGGAAGGTGAACGTTCTGGTATCCGTCGCACTCGACGTCTGCACCACCTGCTTGCCCTGCCCGCCGAAGTCGGCAAAAAGCGTATAGACAAACGGGGCTTCACCGCCCGTCACCCGCACTGCGATGGTGCCGTTGGCCGCTCCGCCGCTGGTCGCCTTAATCTGAGTTACCTCAAAACCTTCCAGAGGATTTTCACCGCACTGCGCCATTGTTTGGTAGGCCGACAGGCAGCAGCAAAACGTGATTAAAAGACTAAGCAACTGGTGGTTCTTCATGGGTTCTTCGTTGAGCGATGGGTAGTTTGAGCGCAACTGTCACTGACAAAATGCGCGAAATGGTACACCGTTATGTTTTTGCGCAAATCAGCCATCCTGCGGCAGTTTTCAGCAATGCATGCGACGTAACGACCGGCTATGGTTTTATTTATTTCTATTTTTCTATTGTATTATTTCCCTAGAGCACTCAGCAGCGTACACCGCTTGGTATGCTTATTCATTAAATTTAGAACAATCGGGACAGAAAGAAATATAGGCCCAACTAGTGGGCCAGGGGGGCATGTAGGATATGCACTTCCGGGTGCAAGAATTGACAGCGAAGTGCTAAAGTGGCCCGGTTTGCAATAGGAGGGGCACAAAAAAACCGGCCGCACTAAGGAAGTACGGCCGGAGAAACCTTTGATGCAAAAAGGGCACTAGGCAAGATGATGGTTTACGTGATCTCAGCCCGAATCCGCTCGGCCACTTGGGCCATTTCCTCGTCGGAAAGCTGCAACTTCGGGCGGCTAAAATTAGCGTCGTCCATGGTGTTGATGGGAATAAGGTGCAGGTGCGCATGGGGCACCTCCAGACCGATCACGGCGGTGGCAATGCGCTGGCAGGGCACGGCCTTTTTGAGTCCGATGGCCACCTGCCGGGCAAAGCGGTTGAGCTCGAGGTAGAGTCCTTCCTCTAAGTCAAAAAAATAGTCGACCTTTTGCTTCGGTACCACCAACGTGTGGCCTTTGACCAACGGACGGATATCCAAGAAGGCAATGGCGAGCTCGTTTTCGGCCACGATGTGCCCCGGAATCTCGCGGTTGATAATCTTGGTGAAGATAGACATGAGGGCTCGGGGTTAAAGAGTTCTAGGTTCGGGGTTCTAGGTTCTGGGTTCTATATTTTTTGAACTCAGAACCTAGTACACTAAACCTAGAACCTAATTAAGGGAGATGTCTAAAATTTCAAAGTTGATCGTCCCGGCGGGGGCTTGCACCTGGGCGGTTTCACCTACTTTTTTGCCCAGCAAGCCTTTGCCGATGGGCGACTTCACCGAAATCTTGCCGGATTTCAGGTCGGCTTCCTCTTCGGATACCAGCGTGTAGGACATCTGCGCCCCGTTTTGCTGGTTCTTGATCTTTACCGTCGACAGAATAGACACCTTGGAGGTATCCACGTTGGCTCCGTCGAGCACGCGGGCGTTGCCCACCACCTCTTCTAGTTTGGCTATTTTGAGTTCCAGCAAACCCTGCGCATCTTTAGCGGCGTCGTACTCGGCGTTTTCGCTTAGGTCGCCCTTATCGCGGGCTTCGGCAATTTGCCGGGCCATGTCGGTGCGTCCTTTGGTTCTCAGTTCGTTTAGCTCATCCTTGAGTCGCTGCAAGCCTTCTTTGGTGTAATACGATATATTTGACATACTTTGTTGGTTTAAAATTCTCCCCACTGCCCAAAATAAAAGAACGGCGCCCGAAAGCAGCCGCCTGAGTAAAATCCGTTTTTTGTTTGGTAGAGGAGTGTCTCTTACGCGCTGGGGCGCAGAAACGGTGTTGAAGATTAAAAGTACTAAGCACAAACATAGCTAATTTCTTAATTCCCTCCAATAGAGAATGAATGAGGGAGTGAATGATTGAATGCGCTAACCTCCATTCAATCATTCTAACATACTATCATTCATTTAGGCCAATGAAATTGAATGGCGTGACGGCGGAGAGTTCTGCTTTGATTGTTTCGTTTACTTCCAGGGTGTCAATAAACCGTTTGATGCTGGCCTCCGTAATCCGGTCTTGCCCGCGGGTGAGTGCCTTAAGCGCTTCGTAGGGTTGAGGGTAACCTTCGCGTCGCAAAATAGTCTGAATCGCCTCGGCCACCACGGCCCAGTGCTCTTCTAGGTCGTCGTGCAGCGCCGCCGCGTTTAGTTCGATCTTATCCAGCCCCTTTTGCAACGAGTGCAAGGCCACCAGGCTATGGCCCAGCGGCACGCCCAGGTTGCGCAGCACGGTAGAGTCCGTAAGATCGCGTTGCAGGCGCGACACCGGCAGTTTGGCCGACAAGTGCTCAAACAGCGCATTAGCCAGTCCCAAATTGCCCTCGGCGTTCTCGAAGTCGATGGGGTTCACCTTGTGGGGCATGGCCGACGAACCCACCTCGTTGGCAATCACCTTTTGGGTGAAGTAGTTCATCGAAATGTACTGCCACACGTCGCGACATAGGTCAATCAAAATAGTATTGATGCGTTTGAGATTATCGAACAGGGCGGCCAAGAAGTCGTAGTGCTCGATTTGCGTGGTGGGGTGGCTGCGGCGCAAGCCCAATTGCTTCTCGGTGAAGCGGTCGGCAAAGGCCCGCCAGTCGACGTTCGGGTAGGCCACCAAGTGGGCGTTGAAGCCGCCGGTGGCGCCGCCAAACTTGGCCACGTGGGGCAGTTGGTCCAGCAGCGCGATCTGCTGGGCCAGCCGTTCGTGAAATACCGCCCACTCTTTGCCCACCCGGGTGGGCGTGGCGGCTTGCCCGTGGGTGCGGGCCAGCATGGGCACGTCGGCCCACTGCCGGGCCTGTCGCTCGAGTTGCTGCTGCACCTCGTCCAGCAGCGGACGGTACACCTGCTCCATCGCCTCGCGCAGGCTGAGCGGAATAGCGGTGTTGTTTATATCTTGCGAAGTGAGGGCAAAGTGAATAAACTCCTGCTGATCGGCCAGTCCCAGCTCCGTCCACCGCTCTTTGAGAAAATACTCCACCGCCTTCACGTCGTGGTTGGTGGTTTTCTCGATATCTTTGATGCGCTGGGCGTCGGCTTCCGAAAAATCGCTCACAATAGCGCGCAGCGGAAGAAACAGGGCGTGGTCTACCAACTGTAGCTGCGGCAGTGGCAGTTCGCACAGGGCGATGAAGTACTCCACCTCCACCCGCACCCGGTAGCGAATCAGGCCGTACTCTGAGAAATAGGGGGCAAGGGCGTTGGCGTAGCGACGGTAGCGTCCGTCGAGCGGAGAAACAGCAGTAAGTTCTGACATAGGTCGAATGGGTAAGACGTGAATTTAGTATACATTTGGTTCAATGGCTCGATTGCCCCATTGTTGATATAAACCATCGAGCGATAGAGCAATCAGACAATGGGTTACGAAACAATACTGACGATAAAAATGTAATAAAGCCAAATTCATCGTACACGAAAATTTTTCATACAGTGCTGTTCAATTTATTCGGAAAGAAGAAAGAAGCTTCGGCTCCCAAGGAGTCTTCTCCTAAGAAATCTTCTAACTACCGGGACCTCACCGTCCGGTCAATCATCAAGGAAACCGCCGAGGCGATCACCATCACCTTCGAAACGCCCGCTGAGGGCTTGTCCTACCAGGCGGGTCAATTTCTTACGCTTATTCTTGAAATAGACGGTGCCGAGGTGCGACGATCCTATTCGCTGTGCACCGCTCCGGCCGTCGACCCGCACCCGGCCGTCACCGTGAAGCGCGTGGCCTCCGGAAAAGTGTCTAACTACCTCAACGATACACTCAAGCCGGGCGACACCATCCGCGTGGCTGAACCATCCGGTGCTTTCACTACCAAGATAGACGCCACCAACCAGCGGCACCTGGTGATGTTTGGCGGTGGCAGTGGCATCACCCCGCTAATGGGCCTGCTGAAATCGGTGCTGCACGGCGAACCGCAGTCGAAGGTATCGATCATTTACGCCAACCGCGCCAAGGATACCATTATTTTTGATCGCCAGCTGGAGACGCTCCAAGAGCAGTATCCCAACCGACTTTACGTGGTGCACGTGCTGGAAGATGCTACCGACCATTCCGACGCTCAAGAAGGTCAGGTGCTGGCCGAACGGGTGCCTGAACTGCTAAAAGCCCTGTCTTTTTCGGAGTCGACCACCGAATATTTTTTGTGCGGGCCGCAGGGAATGATGGAAAACGTGCGCCAAGCCCTGAAAACGATGGACGTGCCGCCGCACCTGGTTCACAAGGAAAGCTTCGTGCTGAGCAAGCCGACGGCCGCCAAAACCGATGCTGCTCCCGAAAAGCCTACGGCCACCTGGGACACCGATACCCCGCCCGGAGCCTACCAAACATCCCAAGCTGCGGTAGACGAAGCGCACGAGGTCACCGTCCGCTACGAGGGCGAAACGCATCGCTTCAGGGTGGAGCCCGAGAGCACCATCTTGCAAACCGCCCTGGCGCTGGACATTGAACTGCCCTACTCGTGCCAGAGTGGACTGTGCACCGCCTGCATGGGCAAGTGCGTTTCCGGACGCATGAAGCTCGACGAAGAAGACAGCCTCACTGAGGACGACTTGAAGGAAGGCTACGTGCTCACCTGCGTGGGCCATCCGCTCACCGATAATGTGGTGATTGAGATTGAGTGATTGGTTCGGGGTTCTAAGTTTGAATTTTTTGAGCTAGTGGTTGAACGGTTTTGAAATCCGACTGAAAATTAAATTAGCTTTGTCCATCCTTTGATTTTATCTCTATCGTAATGAACACTGAAAACATCACCATCCCTGAAAAAAGAGAACGCCAACTGCTGCCCGCCAACTTTGAAGTGACCACCTGGGAAGCGGTGAAACCCTACTTTGATGATCTGCTCAACCGCAATATCGCCTCGACCGACGAGTTGCGCGGCTGGTTTAACGACCGCAGCGAACTGGAGGCGGTGCTGTCAGAAAACCTGGCGTGGCGCTACATCAAAATGACCTGCGACACCACCGACGAGAAGTTGCGCGAGAGTTATACCGAATTTATTACTGAAATTGAGCCGAAGATCGCTCCGGTGAGTAATGAGCTTAACAAGAAAGCGCTGGACAGTCCCTATCTTGAGGAGCTAAAGGCCCGAGAAGGCTACCCCATTCTGATTCGCGAACTGGAGAAAGACGCCCGCATTTTTCGGGAAGAAAACATCCCGCTCAAAACCGAAGAGCAGCAGGCGGCCCAGCAGTTCGGAGCCATTTCGGGAGCGATGACCGTGGAGTTCGACGGGCAGGAGATCACCTTGCAACAGGCGGCCAACAAGTTGCAGTCGACCGACCGCACCGAGCGGGAGGAGGCTTACCGCAAGATTACCCAACGCCGCTTGCAGGACAAAGACCAACTCAACGAGCTGTTCACCACGCTGATCGGACTGCGCGACCGCATTGGCCGGAACGGCGGTTTTGCCAACTACCGTGACTATATGTTTGAGGCGATGGGTCGCTTTGATTACACTCCGCAGGATTGCTTCAACTTTCACGAGGCGGTGGCCCAGGAGGTAACGCCCATCCTGGACGAACTAGCGCAAGCGCGGAAAGCCCAGCTGGGAGTGGATGCGCTGCGTCCGTGGGACAAATCGGTGGATACGCAAGGACAGCCGCCGCTAAAGCCGTTCACTACCGGAGAGGAACTCACCGAGAAAACCATCAAAACCTTTGGTCGGCTCGATTCTTACTTAGGGGAGCGCATTGCCGTGATGCGGCAGATGGGGCACCTAGACCTGGAATCGCGCAAGGGCAAGGCGCCGGGCGGCTACAACTACCCCCTATCAGAAACCGGCGTGCCCTTTATCTTCATGAATGCCACTTCGAACCTGCGCGACATGGTGACCATGATGCACGAGGGCGGACACGCGGTGCACTCTTTTTTGACGCGCGATCTGGAGCTCACTAACTTCCAAAACACCCCCTCGGAGGTGGCCGAACTGGCCTCGATGGCCATGGAGCTGATCTCAATGGACCACTGGAATCTGTTTTTCGAGAATGAAGAAGATCTGAAGCGGGCCAAACGCGACCACCTGGAGCAATTGATTGAAACCTTGCCCTGGGTGGCGACCGTCGACAAGTTTCAGCACTGGGTCTACGAGCATCCGGAGCATTCCGTGGGCGAACGTACCGAAAACTGGTTGCGCATCTACGAAACCTTTTCGGATCAGGTGACCGACTGGGGCGGTTTGGAGGAGGAAAAGCAGTATCTGTGGCAGAAGCAACTACATCTCTACGAGGTTCCCTTCTACTACATTGAGTACGGCTTTGCCCAGCTGGGAGCCATTGCGGTGTGGAAAAACTACAAAGAAGATTCGAGAGAGGGGCTGAACAGCTACAAAAACGCCCTTCGGCTGGGTTATACCAAAACTATTCCCGAGGTGTACGAAGCAGCCAACATCCGGTTCGACTTCAGCACCGGCTACATCCGGTCGCTTATCCAGTTTGTGAAGGAGGAACTGGATCAGGTAGGAACATGATTAATCATGTTCCTACTGATTAATCATGGACGTACAAAGAATTTCCTCGGCATGCCTACTACTTTTAGTATTTTCCTGTATATTTGAAAGATTTATAAAATCTACCCCATATACAGCAGTACTATTTAGCATCTTCCTAACCTATGAGACTTTTTCTAGCCCTGGCCTGCTTGTTTGGCAGCGCCCTCTTCCTGTCTAACCCTCTGCAGGCTCAATCCGTCACCCTTTCCGGACAAGTCACTGACGCTGACGACGGCGAACCGCTGATTGGGGTCAACATTTTGGTCAAAGACAAAGTGATCGGTACGGTCACCAACAGTGACGGCAACTTCAGCTTCACCGTGAACGAGAGCCTGCCCCTCACCCTGGTGGTGTCTAGCGTGGGTTACGGACGCGAAGAGGTGGTGGTGAACAACCAAACCGAAAACTTGGACATCCAACTGGAGTACCAAACTCTGCTGGGGCAGGAAGTGGTGGTATCGGCTTCCCGGGTGGAAGAGAGCATTCTGGAGTCGCCGGTTTCTATTGAGAAGCTCGACATCCGAGATATTCAAGCGGCGGCCGCTCCCAGCTTCTACGACCAGATTGTAAACCTGAAGGGCATCGACGTGAGCGCGCAGAGCCTAACGTTTAAATCAATCAACCCCCGCGGGTTCGGGGCCAATGGCAACGTGCGTACGGTGCAGCTTATCGACGGCATCGACAACCAGGCACCCGGGCTCAATTTTCCGGTGGGCAACATTGTGGGCATCTCCGAACTGGACCTGGAGAGCGTGGAGATTTTGCCCGGCGCGGCGTCAGCCTTGTACGGTCCCAACGCCATCAACGGCATTATCCTGATGAACAGCAAAAGCCCGTTCGACTATCAGGGCCTAAGCGCGTCCGCTAAGCTCGGGGTGACGCACATCGACGGGGAGGACGCCGACCCGGCGCTGTACCAGAGTTACGCGATCCGCTACGCCAAAGCCTTCAACAACCGCTTTGCCTTCAAGGTGAACGGCGAATTTTTGCGGGCGGGCGACTTCCGGGGCGTGGATTACCGCGACCAGCAGGACATCGTAGAGCGCAGCGACGACAACATTGATCCGACGAGTCGGGCTAACCGGCGTACCTACGACGGGGTGAACGTGTACGGCGACCCCCTGCTTAACCTGGGAGTGATCGCTCAGGATCCGGAAGCACCGGCATCACTGCAAGCAGTAAGGCCACTGATGCCCTTCGGCGAAGCCGGGAACTTCACGCCCACCGGCTATACCGAGTCAGAAATACTGGACAACACCACCGAAAGCCTTAAACTGGGCGGAGCCTTGCACTATCGCATCAACGACGACGTGGAGGCGCTGGTGCAGTATAACTTTGGCTCGGGCAGCACCGTGTACACGGCCAACGACCGCTTTGTGCTCGACGACTTCTCTATCTGGACAGGCAAGGCCGAGCTGCGGGGGGCGAACTTTTTCTTGCGGGCCTACACCACCCGCGAAAACTCCGGCGATTCGTACGCCGCCAACACCCTGGCCTCACTTATCAACAGAGAAACTACCATTCCCGCCTATTTGGGAGGCTTCGCGGGGGGGCGCTTGTTGGGACTTCCCATCGATCAGTCGCACGACGTGGCCCGGTTGGTTAGCGATCGAGAACGCCAGCTAAACCTTGAGAATGGTACGTTCCAACGACTCTACGACTCGCTCCGGCAGGTGCCCATTTCACAAAGAGGCGCCAAGTTCTTAGACAAAACCGGCCTGTTTCACTACGAGGGCATGTATAATTTTTCGGACCAGATTGACTTTGCGGAGATCATCGTGGGCGCCAACTACCGCCGCTATGACTTGGTTTCGGAAGGCACCTTATTTGCTTTGCAAGATGATGGGGAAGAATTCAATATCGATGAGTGGGGAGCCTACGTGCAGGTATCGAAAGATTTGCTGGATGATAAACTGGACCTGACCGGCTCGGTTCGCTACGACAAGAACGAAAACTTTAGTGGGCAGTTTTCGCCCCGAGTATCAGCGGTTTTTTCACCGCAAGAGAATCACAACTTCCGGGCGTCGTTTCAGCGCGGTTTCCGCATTCCCACCACCCAGGACCAGTTCATTGATCTCGACGTGGTGACCCGCCGATTGGTGGGCAGCAATCCGATTCTAGTAGAGCGCTACAACTTCAAAGACAACCAAGTGTACACCACCAACAGCGTGCAAGCCGCCCGACAAGAGTTTCAGGAATCCGGCAACTTAGCCCAGGCTGAAGCGTTGTTGAACCCCGTGGAATTCAGCGATTTCGAAACCGAAAAGGTGAATACCTACGAAGTGGGCTACAAAGGGGTGCTGGGAGAGAAACTGCTCATTGACGCTTATTACTACTTTAGCTCCTACCGTGATTTTATCGCCGAGGTAGACTTCACCCAAACCGCCAATGGCAATGGCCCTCCGTTTGCCCCCCCCGCCAATCCGCAGGGTATCATTCAGCAGACGGTGGGTACGCAGCGTTTCGGCTTCGACCTGAACGCCGACGGCACGGTAAACGCCCACGGCTTTGCCATCGGGGCCGAGTACGCGCTGGACCGGGGCTTTGTGGTGGGAGGCAACGCGGCCTACAACGACCTGCTCGACCAGCAGGATTTGATCGACCAGGGCTTCCGCGCTTCGTACAATACCCCGCTGTGGCGTTACAATTTAAAAATAGCCAACCGAAAGGTGACCGACGACTTTGGATTTAGTGTCAACTACCGCTGGCAGGATGCTTTCTTGTGGGAATCGTCGTTTGGGGTGGGCGTGGTTCCGGCTTTCTCAACCCTAGACGCCCAAGTGAGCTACAAGTTGTCCGACCTGAAATCGGTCATCAAGCTGGGCGGCTCCAATGTGCTCAATGAGCGCTACACCACTTCGTTTGGCAACCCCCGCATGGGCGCGGTCTATTACATCTCGCTCACCTTTGATGAGTTGTTGAACTAAGCGTAGTAGTGATTTCCACGCTTTCCACTTTTGAGCTCTTTCTAATTATTAAAAGATCACTGATTATGGATATCCTTTTGATAAAAACAATGCAACTGACGCTTCGCACCGCTACTGTTGGCGGGCTAAGCCTGGCGCTGCTTCTGGGGGCCTGCAGCACCGAAGACGACCTGATCGAAGAACGCAACGCTGATAATCCTTTGCCCACAGCAGAACCGCCGCCCACTGGCACTCCTGGCACGGCCGACTTCACTAAATACGTGGCCATCGGCAACTCGCTAACCGCGGGCTTTATGGACGCGGCTTTGTACAACAGCGGGCAGCAGAACGCGTTTCCCGTCATTTTGGCTCAGCAACTCCGAATAGACGGACTGGGGGGCGAGGCCTTCAATGTGCCCGACATCAACTCCGAAAACGGATTCAACACCTCACTTAACGATGGTAGTCAGCCCAGCGGAACCATCCTAGGACGCCTTGTGCTTAACATCGACTCGGCGGACATTGAGGCAACGATAGGCGAACCGCTGTCTGTCTACACCGGTGAGCGGGCAACGCTGAACAGTTTCGGGGTGCCCGGAGTGCGCGCTATTGATGCCGTGGTGCCGGGCTACGCCCAGGCCAATCCGTTTTTCGGGCGCTTTGCTTCTGCTCCTGATGCTTCATTGCTGGGCGACGCGGCTCGGGCGCAGGGCACCTTCTTCACCGTTTGGCTGGGAAGCAACGACGTGCTGGGCTGGGCTTTGTCCGGCGGCAGCGCGCCCGATGGTGAAGTGGATCCAGCAGCGCAGGCCACCAATCCCGCTACGCTCACCAGCATTGCCAGCTTCACCCAGGCCTACCAGGGGATCGTCAGCAGCATGCTGGCCACGCCCGAGGCCAAGGGCGTAGCCATCAATATACCGCCGGTCACACTGTTGCCCTTCTTCCGAGCGGTGGGCTACAACCCGATTCCGCTCGAGCAACCACAGGCTGATGCGCTTAACGAGGGCTACGTATTGTACAACCAGGGACTCGACGCGGCCGTGGCCCTTCAGTTGATCACGGCCGAAGAAGCCGCGCGTCGCAAAATCGGCTTTGCTGCCTCAGACACCAATGCGGTGGTGATTCTGGACGAAGACCTCACCGAGGCCGATATCTCGGCGGCTTTGCAGTTGCCTCCTGGCTCGCAGGTGCTGCCCAAACTGCGGCAAACCACCGGTAGTGATCTGCTACTGCTGTCTGTGAGCCCCCTGCTGGGCAAAGAACAACGCGAAAACGGCGGTCCCTACGGTCTGCAAGATGCGGTTGCTGACCAGTACGTGCTCACCCCTCAGGAGCAGGCAGTCTTGATTGGCCGGACAAAAAATCTTAATGATGAAATTGCGGGCATCATAGAGCCCGTTAAAGATAGGATAGCGCTGCTAGACGTGAATCCGGTGTTTGCCGACATTGCGGGGCTAAGTTCTGTCCAAGCGGCGCAGTTAGGCATGTCGGCCGAAGCCCAGGCGGCGGCCGACGGAACGCGGGGGCTGCTCGCTGACGGGGTGGTGTTGGATCCTAGTTTCCGACCCGACGGCATCTTCTCGGTAGATGGCATTCATCCCAATCCGAAGGGCCATGCGGTGGTGGCTAACGAGATCATTAGGGTGATCAATG
Source organism: Cyclobacteriaceae bacterium (assembly GCA_965217305.1). GTDB lineage: Bacteria > Bacteroidota > Bacteroidia > Cytophagales > Cyclobacteriaceae > Tunicatimonas. The sequence goes on along the minus strand of CBDCHN010000008.1, from coordinate 678,679 downwards.
GTGCTTTTGACGCGACCATTCCTCGGGTGGATACCACCCCCTACCGAACTATTTTGACTCCACCTCCGATGTAGGGACTAATGATTGGAAGCAGGTGATGTGGTGATTGGCTACAACGTCTGGATAAACAAACGTAAATAATACCTCACAAGTAGACAAACACATTCTCGACACCCCCGCCCTGCTCAACCAAAGGTCTTTGCTATGGCGTGCCAGCAAGCCGCTATCCGCAAGAAAGTAACGTTGCACAGCCTGCGTCACGCCTGCGCCACCCACCTGCTCGAAGCCGGAACCGACGTACGGGTGATTCAAAAATTACTAGGCGCCACTTAATCCGCACCACCATAATCTACACGCCGTCACCGCCCGCAACTTCATGCAGGTGCCCAGTCCTCTGGATTTCTTAGACGACTAGGTAACCGCAACCCAGCGCCATCACCAAACAATCACCCGTGATCACTGATCACCTCAAAGCGGTGGGTGAGCGATTTGCCCTGCTGGTCGACCACGTGCAGGGTGTGTTCGCCCAGCGAGGGGTGCAGGCCCCACTGGTGCTCGCCGGTGGTCTTGCCCAGAAAAGTATCATCCAAATGCCAGTAGAGCGTGGCCGACTCGTCCTGATGGGCAATCTCAAAGACCGCCACCCCCGGAGTGCCATCCAGTGCGCGGGGAATGAACAAGCGGGTTTGATGGCGGGGATAGATAATTTCCATTTGCTCCTGGGCCACCGCCTGCTGACAGTAGGGATCGGGAGGCGGCGGCGGAGCGTAGTCCAGATGGTGCTGCCGGTAGTAGTACGCCTCCCCGGGCGGTAGCACAAACCAGGTCCGGGCGGTCATCTCGCTCACCGCGTAGCACGAACTGTTCACCTGGTATCTTTCGTCCTTGCCCAACTGCAATTGCCGGTGGTACGGGCACACGCTGACCTTATTTCGAGGCGAAGCGTGCACGGTTTCTGTCGCTTCGCAAAATTCTCCGGCCGCAAATCCACTTCTCTGGCAAACGCTCACCTCAACGGTGGCGATCACCGGTTCGGGAAAATCCATCGTGCCCTCCAGGTCGTCGAAAATATCAAACAGCAGCGGAGCGGCGGCCTTCACCCCGATCAGGTCGGGCCGACCCTCACCATCGGCGTTGCCCAGCCACACGCCCACCACGTAGCGGTCGTTGAGCCCCACGGCCCAGGCATCCTTGAAGCCGTGGCTGGTACCCGTTTTCCAGGCAATCTGGCTGGCTGACGGAAAGCGCTGCCATCCGGCCTGCTCCTCCGGCCGGTTCACCTGCTGCATGGCCTGAAGAGTGTGCCACACCGCGGAAGGATCAACCAGTGGCTGATCCGCTCCTTCTGCCGGAGCCGCCTTGTTTAACAATACGTAGTGATTGGCCTGGAACAAGGGAGTGGTCGCTGACGGTTGGTGCGGTGAGCGTCTGCTACGCTGTAGGGTTCTCATCAGTCCGGCATACAGCCCGGTCACTTCCCACAACGAACTCTCCGCCCCTCCCAGAATGAGCGACAAGCCGTAGTGTCCGGCGGGTTTGTCCAGCGCGGCGAGCCCCATCTGCCGCAGCTTCTGGTGGAACTTCTCGTAGCCGTATTCCCGCAGCAGGTGCACAAAGGGCACGTTGAGTGAGCGGATAAGGGCCACGTCGGCCGGGACGGCTCCGTAGAACTTTTTGTCAAAATTTTTAGGGGCAAAGCCCTGGTAGAACACCGGTACGTCGGGCAGCAGTTGGCGGGGCAGCAAGATGCCTTCGTCCAGGGCGGCGGCGTACAACACCGGTTTAAGCAAACTGCCGGTGCTGCGGCGGGCGGTGATCATATCCACGTATTGCCCGTGGTCACCGGCGGTATTGGTATTGCCCACGTAGGCCAGCGCCGCGCCGGTGCGCACGTCTAGTACCAGGGCGGCGGCGTTGTGCACATGGTTGGCGCGCATCGCCTGGTGGTGCCGGGCCACCTTGCGGTTGACGAGCTCTTGCAGGCGGGCATCGACGGTCGTGCGAACCATCTGCCCTTCGTAGCCGTCGTTGATGGAACGGCTGAGCAGGCGGGGCGCTCGTTGGGGCAAGTCCTGGGGCGCGTCCGGCAGCGTTTCCAAAAGCGCCAGGCGGTAGGTGAGCGAATCAAGTAGTTGTTTGTCTAGCAATTTGTGTAGCAGGAAGTCGCGTTTCCGGCGAAGCTTTTCTGACCGCTTGCCCGGATAGATCATGGCCGGATGGTTGGGCAACACGGCCAGCGTAGCGCACTCGGCCCAGGACAGTTGTGCCGGGGGTTTCCGGTAATAGCGCCACGCCGCGGCCGACAGTCCGACCACGTTGCTGCCGAACGGAGCATGGGCGGCGTACAGACTGAAAATCTCATCCTTGCGGTAGCCCATCTCGAGCTTAAGCGCTAGCAGCAGCTCTTTGCCCTTCTGGAAGTACGTCCGTTGGGTAGTGCCCAGCGCCATGCGCACCACCTGCATGCTCAGGGTACTGCCGCCCCGTACCACTTTTCCCGACCGTACGTTCTGCACCAGGGCCTTGCCCAGCGCCACCGGATTAACGCCCGGATGTTGGTAAAAAAATTCGTCCTCGTAGAGCCGCAGGCAGTGCTGAAACTTCTCGGGAATGCTATCCGCCACGGGAAACCGCCACTGCTCGTCCCGCGCGATCCGCGCTCCCAGCAGGCTGCCATCGTTCGCTTCCAGCACGGTGGAGTAGCTGATCTGAAACAGCGGGTCAGGTAGGGGATAGGCGAGAAAAACCACCACCGGAAGTAGGAGGAATAATCTCCATCGCCATGCGTACAATCGGGCGGCAAAACGTTGGAGCTTCCCCTTCAGCATTCGTTATTCCTTGTTCAACATTCGACATTCAAAAGACAATCAACCCATCACTAGCGCGCGTTTTTAACGCGTGATCCTCAAACGCAAACACGTTTTGAACGCGTTGCAAACGCGCACTAGAAAGTTTTTCCTCCAGCGTAGGGCTTCAAGCCCTACGCTGCTAAGCTGGCGCAGCACTGAAACTGATTTTGTTCAAACATAACCCGGTTCTATCCTTTTTCTGCAACAATATTTAGCGTAAAATACGTATTAATGCATTTTATACAGTGTTGTATTTAATTCTCAATTATTCTAAGGTAGTCCACCTTGCTTTTGGTCAATTTCCCAGTAAAAGGGACAATTCTATCCCAGCTTTTACATTTCAACTTCCCACTTCCAACCTTCATGTTATTAGCAAAAACTTCGAAATCCCAACCTGTGATTTTAACGGAACATAAAATATTTTCTGTTGGGGCTATATTTTTGACATCTGTTAAGTTTACTGAGTTCTTACTAATGAAATTGTATTCAGATATTTGAACTTGTCCGGTATTAAAAAATCTAAATTCATATTTAAAGCTGTTTCCCTCTAGTAATAATCCACAAGAAAGTGTATCTTGAATACTAGAAGCCATTGTTACAGAAGTTTGAATTTCAAAAGAATCAGGAAGACTGTAAAAGCATGATCTGTCAAGGCAACGTGAACTAGATTTATTTGAAGTCGAGTCTTTATTTTCCATCAAATAGTATCCATTCTCAATCGTTAAAAAATGATCATCTGTCATTTCTTCTATCCAGCCTCTGGAATTTTTGTTGAATTTTTCGTCAAAGAAATATTCTGATGATTCTATTACTGAGCAGGAAACAAAGAGAAATATCACCAAGAAATTAACAATCATTCTTTTCATACTATTATCTAATTAAATACAACGAAAGTATAACCAACATCTACTCTTTAATCTACTTCCCAACCGCCACCCACTGTCCGGCAGTGTTGGCGTGAATGGTATGGTCATACATCGCCTCCACCGAGGCGGCGGGCAGATAAAACTCGCCTTGGTAGCTAGCGTTCAGCAAGATTTTAAATACCTTCTTTTCGTTCGCTTTCAGGTCAAAGTACGTATACACCCGGTCGTCGCGGATGTCTTGGTACTCGGGTTTATCCTGCTTCGGTCCCGCCGCGTTGCCGTCCAGACGGGTGTTGATGATCTCCCAGCCCGAGGGGAAAATCTGCGTTAGCGCCAGCTCGGTATAGTCGCCCTGGGTGCCCGGATTGTGCACACTCACCTCGGCCACGAAGTCTTTGCCCTGCGCCAACTGCTCAGCGCTTACCGGAGTGCCGTCCTTGGTCTTATAGGTCACCTGTAAATTTACTTTCTGTGCGACGGGAGTTTCGTTGCCTGCCAGCGGAATGCCCCGCTTGATCATCTGCACGTAGACGGCCTGCTTTCCGTTGTTGGTCACCCGCACCGGCTGTTTTTTATCCGCTTCGGTCATCTGCACTTGGGTGACAAACGCATCGGAGGTGTAACGGTTGTTCACACTGCCCAGCGCCACGTTCACGTTCAGGTTGCCCTCGGTGGTGAAGCCTTTGGCGTATTCTGAGATAGCGATCAGGCAGTAGGCGGTGGTCTGCGTGCTCATCCACTGCTTACTGTCGCTCATGCGGTCCGACAGCAGCTTGACCAGCGCAAAGGCTTCTTCCTGCCGGTTCAGACCAACGAGCGTTTCCAAAATCATGGCGTAGTCGCGCTCCTTAGAGCCGTAGGTGCGCTGCGACGAAGCAGACGCGTTCACCTCGCGGCTTAGTCCGGCCACCAGTTGCCGGGCGGGTTCTGGCTGCCCGATCTTGGCGTAGGCAATGGCCAGCCGCCACTTGGCCAGGGCGTCGCTTTGGTCGCTCTCGCGCAGGCGGTTCATGGCGTCCAGCGCGGGCTTATCGGCCAGAGCCAGGGTGTACAGCCGGTAGGCCTGGATCAGGGCATCGTCGTCTTGCGAGGGGGCCTCGGGGTTCCACTGCCGCGCCCGCTTAGTTTGGTAGCTTACCCAGTCATCCAAGAGACTGGCAGGCACGAAGTAACCCTGCTTCTTGGCCTCCAGCAGGAAGTGCCCGGCGTAGTTGGTGCCCCACAGGCTGGCCTCGCTGTTCCCCGGCCAGTAGGCAAAACCGCCGCTGGCCACCTGGAACGACTTGAGCCGATCAATGGCCGCGTCGATGTTTTTCTGGATACGGGCCTTGCGCTGATCGCCCAGCTTGATAAGCCGGTCTAGGTACAGTTGGGCGAACACGCTGGAGGTGGTCTGCTCCACGCAGCCGTGCGGATACCGGATGAGGTACTGCAATCGTTGCTCCAGGTTGAGCGGCGGCAGGGCCGACACTTCCAGCACCGCTTCGTTGGTGCCGCTCATGCCCAGCGGATTGTAGGTAAGATCCAGGGCTTCTCCGGCCGTCAGCACTTTACTTACCACGCGCGTCACGGTGGGGTTGGGGGCCCGAATCTCCAACGCTACCTCGTAGCTGCTTTTGGCACTGCCCGATGATGATACTTCGACCGATACTTTGGCGGGTCCCAGGGCCTGCGCGGCTTCCAGGTCGAAGAAGACCATTTTCTCCCCGGCTTGGCTAAAGGTGATCTCCTGGGTGCTGCTTCCCTTGATACTGAGCAGTCGGGAGGTTTTTACACTCACTTTGGTGCGTCCCACCACGTCGTTGTCGGCGAACACCGTGACGGGCAGGGCAATTTTCTCGCCCGGACCCACCACGCGGGGCAGGGTGGGCAGCACCATCAGCGACTGCTTCACGGGGGTGGCCTGCTCGGCAAAACCGTAGGCTCCGTCGTGGGCGGCCACCAGCATGGTGCGCACGCTGCCAATGTAGGGCGGCAGGGTGATGCTGTGACTGGCCTTTTTGCCCGCCTCCAGGAAGAAAGGACCTAGGTGCTTCACCACCGGCTTGAAGCGGCTTTCCTGCTTTTCTTCCACCGCCTTGATCTCCCCATCACCGCCGATGCTGAGCAGCTTTTCTACCCGCGCTCCGTAGGCGCCGATCACCTGATCGTACATATCCCAGGTCTTGATGCCCAGCGCCTCGCGGGCGTAGAACTTTTCCCAGGGCGCGGGCGTGGCGAAGTTGGTCAGGTCCAGCAGCCCTTCGTCCACCACCGCGATGGTGTAGGCCATCGCTTGGCCCGCCTGCTCACTCACCTGCACGGTGAACGGACGCTCGGGAGTGAGCGTCGGCGGCATGGCGATGACCGGGTGCAGCTTGGTGGCCGGGTCTTCTACCGAAATTGCGTTGACTCCGTACATGCGGATGGGCAGATCGTTGGCCTTCTGGGCGTGCGGTTGCAGCAGACTCACGTGCACAAACACGTTGGGAGTCATCTCTTCGGTCACCGCAAAGCTAACCGTAGACTTCTCGGCCTTGGTTTCGGCCCAGAGGGCGTTGATCACCCGGGTGCCGGACTCAATGCTAATCAGGGCTCGTCCGCCCTCGGCCGGAGGTAGGTGCACGGTGACCTCTTCGCCCACTTGGTAGTTTTCTTTGTCGGTGGTAAAGCTCAGCATGGTGGCTCCGCCTAGGTCGCCCCGGCCCTTACCCGCCCAGCCGGGCCAATCCATGTAGAACACCGTGCCCGCGCTGTGCCCCGATGCCGGGTCGGTGACGCGCAGGTAGTAGCGTCCCCACTGCGGCTTGTTCACCCGCAGCTTCCACTCGGCCCGTCCGTTGGCGACTGCTACCACGTCTTCCTGCAACGCATCACGATGAGAGCGGCCGACGTAGTTGCTCAGGTCTTCGTAGGAGTTGTCCCACCACCACTTCCAGTTGATTTTGAAGAGTTCTACAGTCACCTCGGGGCGGCTGATCGGCTGACCGGTGGCATCCACGGCGGCGATCTGCACGGTGTGGTCCTGGTCGGTGAGCAGCATGTTGCGCTTATCGCCCTCCGGCACCTTCACGCCCACAAAACTGGGGTAGGGGTAGTAAGGAATGGTGACGGAATTGATGCTGAAGTCGCCGCCTTCTTCAAATACCTTGGTGCGAAAAATCGCTTTCAGCACGCCGGGCGCGTTCTCACCGGGCACGGTGTTGATGCTGATCGTGGCGTTGCCTTCGCCGTCCAGTCGGCCCGAGAATACTTCTTCGCTAGCGGCCGAAAACTCTTTGGAAGGGTCGTCGAACGAGAAGTTGGGGAAGCTTTTGAACTGCGTGGTGGCGGGCGTGGCGCTCATATCGACGGTGGCCTTGAGGTTGCCCGCCGTGGCTCCGTGCAGCCAGCGGGACAATAAGGTAGCCCGTATTTTGTCGTCACTGGCTCGTAGGGATTCTTGTCCGAAGTCTAGCTTCACCTTCAGTCGGTTGGGCTTCACGGTTTCTATCTTGATGGGCTTGCGGAAGGAGGCGCTGCCCACGCTCACCTTGGCCGACCAGTTGCCGGTGGGAGCGTCAGCCGGGGTGCTCACCTGAAAACTGTATAAACCGCCCACGGCCGAATGGCTCACCGTGCGGGTTTGCATCTGTCCCTGCGGATTGTAGAACTCCATCACCACCGGGTGTTCGGCCGGGAGCGTCTGCTGCCGGTCTTCCAGCATAAAGTCAAGGTGGAGCGTGTCGCCGGGTCGCCACACGCCGCGTTCGCCGTAGATAAAGCCTTTAATTCCTTTTTGGATTTTCTCACCGCCCACGTCGAAGTTGCTCATCGACAGCGCCGAGCCGTCGTCGAGCTTCAGGTAGCCGGTCTCTTGTCCCAAGCGGGCCACAATGGCGAAGGGCTTGTTGCTCAGGGGCATACTCACCATGCCGTTTTGCCCCGAGGTGGCACTACCGATGGGCTGCTGCTGAAAGTCGTAGGCCGTGACTTCCACGCCCGCCATCGGCTCGGTGGACTTGATATTAGACACGAAGATAAGCAACTTTCCTTGCTCTCCCCGTTTGGCGATCAGGCCCAGTTCGGAGGCAAACACCAGCTTCGATGCTTCCCGACGCGCGCCGTAGTAGGAAGGGTCGCAGGGGTTGTTGCGCTGCTGCCAGTCGTAATCCTCTCCGTAGTAGGAGTAGGCACCGTCCCAGTAGCTGGTTTCTTCTTCCTGCGTCCAGTCGTCTTCGAGTAACTGCAACTCACTGGAAGCGGCGGCTCCGGGGCAGAAGTACAGCGAGTACTCCTGGCGGAAGTTGATGCCCACTTGGTACACGGCCCCGGGCTGGATGTCGATCAGGGAAGACAGATCTAGCGTAAACCGATTCCACTGGTTCAGGTCCATTACCCCGGAGGCTTCCAGGTCGATTCTTTTGCGTTTCACCGGTCGGGCCACCCGCTTGAGCTGGTCGGTTTCTCCCAGCGCGTTCACCTGCAGGTACTGCAGCACGTTGTCTTCGAAAATCTGCACCACGTTCACGTCGACCGCCCGGAGGCCCACCGCCCGGAAGGGCAAGATCATCTGGTCTTTTCCCACCATAATCACTCCCTTGTTGGCTACCAGTTCCACCTTAGGTTCGGTTTTGGGCAACGGAACGGTTTTTTCAAACGAGCGGCCTAGCTTTTGCCCGTCCCAGCTCTTCACGTCCTTCGACACCTTCACCAGCAGTTCGTCCAGGTCGGTCAGGATGCTTTGGGAAGGGAAGATTTTAATTTCGTTTTTATTGATCACCCACCGCGCCGAGGCGTCGGACTTAGACGAACTGCCCACGTAGAGCAGTCCCGAAAAGTCTTGCTGATCGGAAACCGGGTTAGAAAACAGCACCGATACGTACTGCTCTTCGTTTTGGGCCAGTCCCACCGACAAGATGCTGTAATCGCCCAGGGCGGGGATGGTCACCCGCTCGCTGCCTTCGGTGTCCACGTCGATGGGTTCGCCATTCCAACGCACTTCCATCGTTTCCTCCTGGTCGCGCCGACGAATATCGGTGATCTCGAAGTGGTGCTGCGTGTCGCCCTCGTGCGTCCAGCGCACCGCCAGACGTTTGTCGTTTTGCTCGGCATGAATCATTTCTTCCACGGCCGACGGTTCGGCGACATCCGCCGTCTGCACCACGCCCAGCAGGCGGTACTTCTCCTTTTCCGCCAGGCTCTCGGTTTCCAATCCGAGCAGTTTCACCTCGTAGGCCTGCTGGATGGTCTGAAAGGTGAATTGAAAGTTCTTCAGCTCGTCCGTTACCTCCGCCAGCTTGTGGAGCGCGAAATCGACCTCGTAGTGCGTGTCGCCCGGGAGTTTTTCCTGGGGCGTAAAAACCAGCGTGCGTTTATCTTCCCAAACGGTAGTACCCTTGATAGAAGGACTAAAGTCGAACACAGATTTATCAACCGCTTGCCCAGTGCGGGCGTCCTCGTGGTCTTGGGCCAAGCGCACCTTGATGGTACTGTTGCTTTTGACGACTCCCGAAGTGTAGGCGCTGATGTACTGGGTGTAGGCCGCCAGGTTGTCGGGGGCAGTGTCTTTCGAACCTGAGCAGGCGAGCAAACTGCTTAGGCCGCCGAAGAAGATGAACCGGATGAGAAAATTGCTTTGCTTCATGGGTAGAGGTAATCGTACGGTAATAATTTGGTAGAAGGTGGTTTGTCGGCAAAAATAAGCGGGATGACGTCTCATTTCGGCAAGTAGTGGCGCCAATCACTACAGGTGTAAGAGATAGTAAATTTTAAAATAAATGTCGCTTTATTTTCAAAAAAAGAACATAACCTGGGGATTCTTCGTACTTGTGATTATCAATCGCCCATCTGAGCGGCAGACCTGATTTTTTTATAAGATAAAAGGAACCGATATAGTGTTGGTTAGTTATTTTCGCTAGTATTTAAGAAAAATCGCTTGTCCGTATAATTAACATGACGTAGTTTTGCCTCCTAAATGATAAAGGTCCTGTTTAATTATCTAGTGCCGCTGAGTGTGCTTCTGATGAGTGGATACTCTAGTTAGCTGCGCCTTCAGATCAGGACATTACTTAGGAAGCACTTTCGGAGAGCTTCGGCGGGTCAATGCCTCTCTGCCATGGTAGCATCCTGATGCAGCTGCGAACCCTTATTCTTCATCGGCAGACACCGGGAAAATAGGCTATCGTTGAGGTCGCCAAAATTGTAGAGGAGAAAAAGGAAAGCGAGTCCGATGCCTGTAAGAGCTACGTAGTGCGTCGCTATTTCGTTAATCACCTCTTCGACACGCACCAAGCCGATTACTTTGGTCACTTCACAAAAATGGTGGATATTTACCAGGCGCTGGGCGGAGGATGGAATTAGTAGTAGCGACCGTACGGTGCGGATCGGTTTCCGCCGCCCCGAGAAATCAGATTGCTTTCGCGGGCTGAAAATGCAAGAAGCGATGGGCGGGGCCCATCGCTTCTTATCAGGATACAGAAAGCGCAGTACTGCTATTCTTTTAGCACGCGCACCGTTTGGGGGGCGGCATTTGCCCGCTCCACGCGAAGAAAGTACATTCCGGAAGAGAGGTTGAGCCGTTGTATATCCAACTGGTATCCATCTTTTCCGTCGGGCGTATCTACCTGCTGACGAATAATTTCCTCGCCCTGCTGATTCAGCAAGCGCAGCGTAACCGGTGTGGCGTCGCTGCCCTTCGGTGCCATCACGCGCAAGCTGCTGCTCTGCGCACGCAGAGGATTCGGATAAACCAACGGTTGACTAACTAACGAATCTTCCTCATCCGGCAAACCTCCGTCGTCGCTCACGGCAAAGATTACCGAGATGGGGGGCCCGGCGGTACCCTGCAACTTGTCCTCACTGTAGGGAGTGGCGGTAAGCAGGTAGAAGGATTCATCAAACGAACCCGCCCGATAATCATCGCCATTGTTGCCAAAGAGCGCAAAAGGTGGAACGTTTTCGGTCCGGGCTAGCACCACCTGAGTAGGCTCAATAAAGATGTCAGTTTCTTCCAGTACAAACCCCACACTACCGATGGCCGATTCGTTGTCGGCTAAAGCGCGAATGTTAAGGCGGTTGCCCGTGATGCTCAGGTTGATGATAGTGAAATCAGTAAGCGCAGGAATAATGGTTTCATCACTGCTAGCGTCGATGAGGCTAAAACCGGTGAGCAATTCGTCTTTTAGGGTAAAGGATAGCTGCAACGTATCCAGGGCCTCACCCCGTGCTCTGGGTAGAGAGTAGGCAATAGCTTCCACGGTGTAGGTTGCTGCCTCAAAGGTGCCAAAGGTGAACGTCCGCCCTACGTAATCCACCGGCTCCCCGACGGGTGGATTGCTGTCTCCGAAAGAGGCGTAGGGAAGGAAGTTTTCCACTTGTTGAGATTCCAGGCTTTCACTGATGCGAATCTTCACGCTGCCTACCTTTTCAGGAAAGGTGATGACGCGTATAGCCAGGTTGTTGGTTCCCAGGTCTTGAGAGGAGAAAGAGTCCCCATCGTTAAGGATTTGTAGTAACGAATCGGAATCGGCATCGTAGAGTTCCAAACGGGCCACGCCGACGCAGTTGGTGAGTTGCGAGAGCGCTTCCGGAGCCTGCACAAAGCCGTAGCCGGTTCCAAAATCGAAGCCGGGGTCGGGACCCGGGGTGGCAGGATCATCCATGTCCAGGGCGGTGCTGGTCAGAATGCTTTCGATGCTGTCCGGACTGATATCGGCGGCCTGCTTCATCAGGGCGGCGAGTCCGGCCACGTGAGGGGCCGAAGCGGAAGTGCCAAAGAAGTTGGGAAAATCATCCTCGTCCTCAGCAATATCACTGAAAAAGAACGTCGTATTGCCTCCGTCGGGGCCACTCACTTCTGGCTTCTGACGAACCTCCGGGGCGATAGGCTCCCCGCAGGGGGTGAGGAGGATAGGCACGCCGCCCGCCGAAGAAAAAGGCTCTAAGACGGGGGCTTCATCGCCAAAAGCAGGGGTATCAAAATAAGGCACGGCACCCACGGCAATGGCTCCGGCGGCGTTGGAATGGCCGAAGATTGTACCACTGTTGGTAGCGTGCTCCTCGTTAAGGTTGCCGCCAAAGCTGATGTACTTGATTCTTTCAGGATTCGGATTATCTCCCGAAACTTCAATACCAAATTCAGAAACGCCTACGAACTTTCCGATGACGAGGTAGACCTCAACCGAGAAATCTGTGTAGAAGTCAAGAATCTCGAAGGGGTCTCCTCCCACATTAGGAAAACCTCCGGCAAAAATAGCACTCTGAAAATCGCCCTCCCGGGTAAAAACAAAAATATCCAAATCGCTGTCCGCCCCGGGGCTGGTGGGACAGATAGAAGCGTAGGGTTGCGACCATTGGAAAGAGAGCGTTGCCCCAAAAGAAGAAGAAGTGGTGATCTTCTGAAAGTAGTCGGTCTCTTCGCCAGGATCGAAGTCGTGCAATATGTAGTCTCCGATGGGGAAGCCGTTGGCATCGGTGATCTTGACGGTGTCAGAAGAAGGGCGGAAGTCACTTTCGTACGAAGCTCGCTCACTGTTGCCTGCCGCTGAGAAATACGTCACCCCGGTAGCTTTCACCTGATCGACCGCTTGGGCGACGATACCATCCTGAAAGAAAGGTTCAGCCAGGTAACCAATGTCATCGACAATGATATCTGCTCCCACCTCTTCGGCCAACTCCACAATACCGCTGGCAAAATCGGAGACTCCTAAAAATGCGGTATGAAAAGCCAGGGTAGCCTCCGGAGCCACATCGTAAACAATCTCCGCCATTGCTCGGCCCTCATCGATGCCAAACTCAATATCTTCTAAAATGATGGTAGGATTGAAATTCTCGTCAGGATTACCCGGACCAGGCAAGTCGCCACTTTCGGCGCCTTCTGCTGCGCCTCCGAAAGCGTTGTAGCTATCGGATAAAATGCCCACGGTAACTCCGGCACCGTTCACGCCGCATACGTTGCGCGCAATGTCCGTCCCCTGCGCGGCATCCCCTTGTGAGGTGACCGCCCCTACGTTGGTAACAGGACGATAGCCCGGGCGCACCGAGAGCAGATTTTGCAACCCTTCTAGTTTCTCTATATGAGCAATCGGAAACAAACCGGACACCATGCGTCCGAAGAATGAGCCTCTTTCTAGCCCTAGTTGGTCTAGCGTAGCTTTCAAGCTTGCGGCGTCTTGTTCAGCCACGGCTTCTATTAGCACTTTATCCTTCCAAAGGATCAGGGTCTTATTGTACTGCTGCTGCTCGGTGTACGCTTGCCAGTCTTTTCGATTGGCTTTTTCTTCGTACTCCTCATAAAGACTCCAAAGCTCCAGAGCCACTTTAGATCGTTTGAAGGAATACTGTGCTTGCCGGGCATTGTTTTTCTTGGTAGGGGGGGCTTTGGATAAGGTGGTGGGTAAGCGGCTTTTGATGGGTGATTGATCCTGAGCGTATACGCTAGGGGCAGCCACCAGGAGAACAAGCCCCAACGCTACGCGCCGGAGAGTGGTAGAGGAATAGTGCATAAATAAGGTTGGTTGGGTGAATAACTGGTTACGCTGAAAAGTAATGATATTGTGGGTAATTTGAAACAAAATTTAACTTTTTACGCTTCGCCCAGCGAGCGACCCAGGACTAGCGGACGTGCTCGACCTACCCGCGGGGAGGGGCATTGCGGGAATATGTCCGTTGATCGGTGATTTTGCACCTCCGATAAAATCTTTTTGCACCCAACGAACAACAACGCGGTCTACTTACGTGACAAAGCCGGGTCGCCGCTTTCGATCACCTTCACCAGCAAACCCTTTTTCACGTTGTCACTAAGTTCCATGCCGTTGAGCAAAGCTAGCTCTTGCATCTGTTCGGTAGGGACGTTTAACCGCTGAAACGCCTGCTGCAACGTGCCGTTTTGCGCCACAGTTTTCACCCGAACCCGGTCGGGCTTGCGGTTGAGTTTGTTGGAATCATTGAGTTTGCGAAAGTTGTTGATCACGGAGTTGAAGGTCGGGTAATACTGCTGAAACTCCGGCTGGGCCGCGTAACCCAAAAAATTGTAGATGGTCTGCCCGTCCTGAATAAAGTAGGCCAGCACCCGAATGGGGGGTGCTTGTTGCTGCTGTTGCATTTGCTGCTGCTGCGGTTGCTGGTCGGCCACCATCGCCAGGGCCGAGTAGCCGTTCACGTTCACTTCCTTTGATTCTACGGCGGTTAGATTGTTGCCGGAAAGGGTTTGCTGCGCGGCTTCGCGCAGCGATTTGCCGGGCGCCAATCGAAACACCATCGCGGCATTTCCTTCCTGGTTGGCCATCTGCACCTGGGCGGGGGTGTTCTGAAAGGCCCAGCCCTGCGGGGTAGGAAACTGAAATTTAAGCACCGGGTGGTAAAAAATATTGTTCTCCACAAACCCTTGCCGCGGATCGTCGCCGTACACAATGCCGTCGATCATTTTCAAATAGCCGTCCCGGTCGGTCTCCAGGTTGTTTTTGTCAAGCTTCTTTTGCCACTTCTCGGCCAGCTTTGTCACGTTGTTGAAGCGATCGCCGGGGTGCGGGTGGGTCGACATGAAGGTGGGCACGGCTTCGCCACCGCTCTGCTCCTGCAAGCGTTGCAGGGTCTCGAAGAAGCCCGCCATCTCTTGCGCGTCGTAGTCGATTTTGGTAGAATACTCCACCCCTAGCCGGTCGGCCTGGTTTTCGGCATCGCGGCCGAACTTCAGAAAAAGCAGGCTCACCCCGGTGTTGGCCAAATCGGCAAACTGTCGAAACTCGGGCGACAGCACCATCCCGGCCACCATGCCCACCTGCGCCAGCATGGCCTTGCTGTACTGCTTGGCCGAGTGACGGGCCGTCACGTGCCCAATCTCGTGCCCCAGCACTCCGGCAAACTCGGCTTCGTTGTTAAAGTGCGCCATGATACCCCGGGTGAAGTAAATGTAGCCGCCGGGCACCGCAAAGGCATTCACCACCGGTGAGTCGACGACCTTGAACTCGTAGGGCAAATCCGGACGGTGCGAGACGGCGGCCATCGCTTTACCTTTCTGCTGAATAAACTTTTGCAGTTGATCGTCGTCGTATACTCCAAAAAAGCTCTTGATCTCGGGGTCTGACTGCTTGCCCATCGCGATCTCCTGGCTCTCGGACATCAGCATGAAGTCGCGCTTGCCCGTCACCGGGTTGCGGGCGCAGGATAAGAAGAGGAAGAAAATGGTGAGGGGAAAAAGGGTAAGTCGGGTTGGTTTCATAATAGCAAGGTTTGGTACTACCGGAGGTAGAAAAAAATGAAAGTTAAGCGTTGTTGGTAAGCTTTTGTATAGCTATGACGCTATAATAACTACCAAAAAGACAATTTGGTTATGAAATCACCACCCGCCCGAAGCCCCGCCGCCCCCGAACGAACCGCCGCCGCCCGAGAAGCCACCGCCGCCGCCAAACGAACCCCCTCCCGAAAATCCACCGCCGAACGAACCGCCCCCCGAGAAGCCGCCACCGCCCACGATGACCGTGGTTTGCCGTTGCAACTGGGGAATGCGATAGCGCTTGGTATGGGTGTAGTCGCAATTTCGACAGGCGTAGTTGCGCACTCCCTGGCCATCGCGCCCGTAGGTGGCGCTGCGCAACGTCTTGCTGTTGGCGTGGTAGTAGGTGCGGAATCCGCAGTTGGGGCACTCCGAGTACTTCGACAGCGAACTGCGGTAGGCCAGCGTCATCACGTCGTCGGGCTTGTCTGACACCCACACGTCGTAGTCCACCGAGCCTATTTCTTCCTCTACCTGCTGCCCCCGACTCAGGTGCACGTCTTCCTCCTTTTCGCTGAGCTTTTCCATGGGCAGACCCGTCTTTTTGCTCTTGCGAGGAGCGTTGCGGCGGCGCTTTTTAATAATGAAGAACCCAACAATCGCTGAAAATATACCGAGCAGTATCGTTCCGAAGCCAAAGCCCTGATCCTGTTGCACCACCTCCCGTTCGCTAAGTTCGTCGATGCCCTCCACCTTCTCCAGAATAGCGTTTACCCCGGCGGCGACGCCCGCGTTGTAGTCGCCCTGCTTAAAGTACGGCGCGATCACCTCCCGAATGATGCGGCTGGCGTAGGCATCGGGCAGGTACGGTTCCAGGCCGTAGCCCACCTCAATCCGGATTTTCCGATCGTCGCGGGCCACCAGTAGCAAAATGCCGTTGTCCTTTCCTTCCTGTCCCACCTTCAGAGCCTCGGCCACCCGCAACGAGAATTCTTCCAGGCTTCCGCCCTCCAGGCTCGGGACGGTGAGCACCGTCACCTGGTTGGTGGTGCGCGCTTCATGGTCACGCAGACGGCCCTCTAACTCCTGAGCCGTGTCATCGGTGAGCAGATTGGCGTAGTCGTTGACGTACCCCGAAAACGTAGGCACTTCTTGCGCCAGCGCCGTGACGGTAACGAGCAGAAAAAAAATCCAGAAACAACGACGAAGAAACATAGAAAAAGTAGAGTAAAGGTGATGATCAAATCTTGGCGAATGCCTAATCATTCTTGAATACGAACCTCATCCGGCAACTCGTTGTCATCGTCCACCGCCCGCTGCACACCGCTTTCTTCAAGCAACCGTCCGCAGGCTTCCAGGACGGCGCAAATACTCTCCACCCGTCGCCCCTGCTTCAGTCCGATGGTCAGGTCATCAATCATCGCTTGCCAGGCGTTTGGCGGCACCAGCTCATCGATGCCGATATCGGCCAAGATCACCGCCCGGTGCTCGAAAAAGCTGATGTACAGCAAAATGCCCGTCCGTTGCTCGGTCATGGTCAGCCCGTGGTCGTAGAACAGCGTTTTGGCCTGGTCCAGCACGCGCGCTTCCTGGGTGACGCGACCGATAAGCTGACGCTTCACCGCCGGGACGAGCAGCGCAATCAACGCACCCAACAGACCGCTGGCCAGAACGATGAGCAGCCACAGGTGGGGCGGGGCAAAAAGCATAAAATCAGTGGTGAAGTAGAGCAGGGTGAACAACAACCCCGTCAGTGAGGCCAGCAGAAACCCACCGCGCCAGTAGGCTGATTCGTAAAACGACGACTGCCGGGCCAGCACCGGCACGATCTCTCCGCCCGAACCGGCCTCAGCACATTGCACCGCCTGCTGAATTCGGTTTAGTTCTTCAGAGGTAAACAGCGAAGCGGCCATAAGCAAGGATTATTAAGCAGTGGTGAAGCAGTAGATTAAAATTCAACTTTGGGAGCGGTGGCATTCTCGGGGTCGGACGAAAAGTAAGCCTTGGCATCAAAGCCCAGCACGTTGTAGGGGAAACGGCGGGCGCGGGCGTTGTAGGTCTGCACCGCCTCGTTGAAGCGTTTGCGCTCCACGGCGATGCGGTTTTCGGTACCTTCCAGCTGCGCTTGCAGGTCGCGGAAATTGCCGGTAGCGGTGAGGGTCGGGTAGTTTTCGGCCACCGCCAGCAACCTACTTAGCGAACCCGAGAGCGCCTGCTGCCGCTCGGAAAATTCGGCCAACGAAGCCTCGTTCAGCTCGTCGGGACTGATGTTCACCGCCGTGGCGGCGGCGCGGGCCTGCACCACCTCGTTGAGGGTTTCTCGCTCGAAGTCGGCCGCTCCCCGCACGGTTTCTACCAGGTTGGGAATGAGCTCGGCGCGGCGTTCGTACTGGTTCTCGACCTGGGCCCAGGATCCATTCACGTTTTCTTCCAGGCCCACCATGCCGTTATACATACTGAAAAAACCGACAATCAACAGTACGGCCACGCCCCCGATGATCCCCCACTTGGTGAGCTTGCTGGTTCGGGTTTGGCTCGCCACCTCGTTTTGATGCACCCGCTGCTTGTCGTTCACTTCACCCTTGAGGCGCAGCGCCTCCTGATGCTGCGGATTGATGCTGATGGCTCGATCGAGGTAGTAATCGGCCTTGCTAAAGTCGGCACTGCTTTGGTGGCGGCTGCCCCGTTGCAAAAAAGCCTGCGCGGCCAAAACGTTCGTCTCAGCATCTTGGGGGCGCAACGCGGCGGCCTGCTCCAGTTCGGGAGCGGCGTCTTCGTAGTTGCGGGTTTCCAGATACGCCTTGCCCCGCTGCTGGTGCTGCCGGGCTTGCTCCTGCGACTCCTGCCAGGCGCGCTCGGTAAGCCCCGCCTCCAGCGCAATGTTTTTTAGTTCTTCTTCGGTAAACTGTTGCTCGGTGCTTGAGTTATACTGAAGCTCCATGAGCTTTTTGAGGTAGTCTTCCAGTGAGCGGTCTTGGGTAGCCATGGTGGTTAGGTTGGGGTTGGTTACCGTTAATAACCGCAGGAAGAGGGCCACTGTTTACCGCTTAATGATTACCTTCACCGTTATGAAAAAACGTTATCTTATTCCGTGGCTCTCCTACGCCGTGGGCGGACTGCTGGCTACCGGGCTGGGGCTGAGTCTGTTCGGCGACGCTTTGTCGGCCAAGCAGAAGAAGAAGCCCTGGTTCTGGCGCGGCACGCTGAGCCTGGTGGTATTCAACTCCGGCTTGTCGCTGATCGGTACCTCGGTGGTGCACCGGGTGCGCGGACTGCTGGATAAATAAACGATGAAGGACTACGACCCTTTGCTGTTTCGCCGCAGTTGGTTGTTCGCCGGGGGCTTCACCCTGTTGCTGTGGTTGGTGCGCACCGTGGAGTGGAGCACTTCGAGCAGCTTCGGCAGCCTGGGCATTTTTCCCCGGCACGCCTCGGGTATGGTGGGCATCCTGACCGCCCCGCTGGTGCACGGTGACTTTGTTCATCTGCTGTCCAACACGTTTCCGGTACTGCTGCTGGTTACGGCGGTTTTTTTTATCTATCCTAACATTGCGTTGCAGGTGTTTGTCGCCATTTACCTGATCACCGGGTTCTGGGTGTGGATTGCCGCCCGGGAGGCTTATCATATCGGGGCGAGCGGACTGGTCTACGGCTTGGCCGCTTTTTTGTTCTTCAGCGGAATATTCCGGCGCGACGCGCGCTCGATGGCGGTGGCCCTGGCCATCGCGTTTTTGTACAGCGGCATGCTACAGGGCTTGCTGCCCGGTTCCGATGCTTCGATTTCGTGGGAGTCGCACCTACTGGGGGGGGCGGCGGGCGTCTTCTGTTCGTTCTACTACCGGCGAAGCGACGTCGGCGCTGCCCTTCACCGTGCCGAACCCGAGGGAAACGATGCGGTCAGTAGCACCTTTGTATCGTACAAATTCGACGCATCAGGCGAGCAAGCTCCGTATACTTTTTACTCGAACGATGACGACCGCCCGTCGATGCGCTATCATTACCGAAAAAAGGAGTAGAGGGTTACTGCTTAAGAAACTTGTGAATTTCTTCGTAGCGGCCTTGTCCATCGCCGCAGCGTTCGCACTGCAACACGAGCAGGTAATAGCCACTGGGGTAATCAGCCAGGTTGATGCGAAACTTGCCACCACTGATGGATTCTAGCTGCACCGGCATTTTGTTGCCCAAAATATTACGAATTTCTACGTTAATATTTTGCTCGCTGATGGGAGCGGTTTCGGCAAGGTGGAGAATGATGTGATCGCGGGCCGGGTTGGGATACACCGGCGCGTCTTGCTTGACCGTGAATACGTTTTTCTTGCCAAAGGGCAGAGGATCAGTCGGTTCACCGGCGGTAGCCAGTGAGATGCCGAGGGTTCCTAAACACATGACAAGTAAAAGTTTTTTCATGGAGTACGTAAGCGCATTCGTATTTACGTACTAATATACTGAAAATGATGGGTCTGTGTTTACAATTGCTCTCAGTTTTCAATAAAATGTAATAAAAAACGTTAAAAGCGACAAATATACTGGCGATCAGGAAGAAATTTTGGAAAAATAAGTGCTTAGCAGAACATCAGTCTACCTCGCCACAGGTAGGCATAACCCCTCAGCGGGAGAGGTCTAGGGCTTTGGTGATGCTTTCGGTATTAAGGGGTTTGGTAATGTATCCTTTCACCGAGGGATACTCTGTTGCCATGGTCTTGTCGCGCTCGTCGAGCGAGGAGGTAAGGATAAATACCCGTTCGGGGGGGCGAGCGAGCGGTTTAACCGCTTCCAGAAATTCCCAGCCGTTCATGCCTGGCATGTTCAGGTCGAGCAGCACGAGGTCGGGCAGCGCCTCTTCCGTGTTTTGCAGGGCAACAACGGCCTCCTGGGCTTTGCTAAATTCGATGACCGTTAACTCACTGTTGTGTTTCAGTAAAAGCTTGCGACTGATCAGCAGGTCTATGGTGTTATCGTCGATGAGAAAGATTTTCATAACTAGCGTGAACCCGTGGGTAGAAGTTGTTTTCCTTCAATATACAAAGGTTCAGGAATAAAAAAACCCTACGAGTAAGCACTCGCAGGGAAAAAAGGTGAATCAGCTGGGATTCGAACCCAGGACCCACGCCTTAAAAGGGCGTTGCTCTACCAGCTGAGCTACTGATTCGTGGTGCGAAAAAGCTGGTTTGGTTGACATTCAGGGATGGATACCCGTAATTGCGTTGCAAAGGTAAAATATGACCATGAGAATCCAAAGAAGGCCCCGTTATTTTGTCGTTTTTTTTATACTGTGCGGGAGGGTCAGCGGTAGCGCGGCCGTTGTTGCTCAATCAACCGATGCGACGTTGCTGCGTTCGGCTGACTCGCTCTTTGCCGCCCGGCAGTACACCGAAGCGTTTGGTCAGTATCAGGCATTATTCGCCCAGCAGGAGGAAGTTTCACCGGCCTTGTTGCTAAAAATGGCGTTTATTCAGGAAAGCAGGGGCGACTACAGCGAAGCACTCTACTACCTGAACGAATACTACCTGCTGACCTCCGACGAGGCGGCGGTGCAAAAAATGCAGCAGCTTTCCGAACAACACAACCTGCGCGGCTACGCGTATACCGACTATCAGTTGTTCTACAACTACCTGCGGGAGTATCGGTATTATATCATCTACGGACTCGTTGCCCTCACCATGCTGGGTTTGATATTTTTGGTGGTATCCCGACGGGAGACGCGTCCGGGGCGGGCGGCTCGTCCCTACGGCTGGGGAATCACCTACCTGCTGGTGCTGGGGTTGCTCTGGTTTATGACCAACGCCTCGCTTGAGCCCCGGCAAGCCATCATCATGGAAGATCATACGTATATCATGGCCGCACCCTCGTCCGGCGCCGAGGTGGTATACATTGGCGAAAAAGGCCACCGGGTGCCCGTGGGCAAACAGCAAGACGTGTGGACGCAAATTGAGTGGGATGGAAAACCCGCCTACGTGCGCCACGGGAACCTTCGTGAAATCGACCTCTAGCGAACTTTAGCGGCAGCTTTAGGCTTTTATAAGACTACACCGTTTCAACAACCTACGCTATGATTGAACCTATATCGACAGCGACTGAGCCGGAAACGGCCGTCTTGGTAGCCCTGATCACTCAACAGCAAAACGAACAGAAAGTCAACGAGTATTTAGACGAACTGGCTTTTCTGGCTGAAACTTCCGGAGCAATCACCCTGGAGCGTTTTACGCAGCGCACCGACAAACCCGACGTGACCACCTTTGTGGGTAAGGGCAAACTGGAAGAGATAGCCACTTACGTGAAAGAACACGAGGTAGACATGGTTATCTTTGATGATGATCTGACGCCCTCGCAGGTGCGCAATATCGAGCGGGCGCTGGAGTGTAAGGTGTTGGACCGCAGTCTGCTGATCCTTAATATCTTTTCACTGCGCGCTAAAACGGCCCAGGCCAAGTCGCAGGTGGAACTGGCGCAGTACCAGTATATTCTGCCGCGGCTCACCAAAATGTGGACCCACCTTTCTAAGCAGAAGGGGGGCATTGGCATGCGCGGACCGGGGGAGAAGGAGCTGGAAACGGATCGCCGGATCGTGCGCGACCGCATTGCGCTATTCAGTGAGAAGCTGGAAAAAATTGATAAACAGAGCATCACCCGCCGCAAGTCGCGGCAGAAGGTGGTGCGGGTGGCCCTGGTGGGCTACACCAACGTGGGCAAGTCTACCCTGATGCGCCTGCTGTCTAAATCCGACGTGTTTGCTGAGGACAAGCTTTTTGCTACGGTAGATTCCACCGTGCGCAAGGTGGTGGTGGGCAGTATTCCGTTTTTGCTCACCGACACGGTGGGTTTCATCCGCAAGCTGCCCCACACCCTGATTGAGTGCTTCAAGTCGACCCTGGACGAGGTGCGGGAGGCCGACGTGCTGCTGCACGTGGTAGACGTATCGCACCCTTCGTTTGAGGAACAAATTGCGGTGGTGAACGGGATCCTGACTGAGATCGGAGTGGCCGACAAACCGACGCTGCTGGTGTTTAACAAAATTGACAAGTTGATAGAGCAGAACCGTACCAACGGAACCGCTCCGGAAGCAGGGGAAGGCGAACTGGACTATCATCCACCCGTAACGCTGGAGCAGCTCGAGGCCACGTATCTGAACAATGGCCGACACGATGCAATCTTTGTCTCGGCCGAAAACCGGACCAACTACGACAAACTGCGGGAGGCTATCTTTGAGAAAGTGGCGGATAAATACTACAAAATCTATCCCAACTACGAGCGCGAAGCTTTTTGGTAGAGGTTCGCAGTTCTGGGTTTAGGGTTCTAAGTTCCAGGTTCAACAGCCAAGGCTTAGAACCTAGAACTTAGAACCTTTCAACTTAGAACTCTAGAAGCTTAGTTGGATGCCGTTGGTGACAGAATAGACTAGTTTGGTGATGGGTACGATCGGCTGATTTTCGTAGGTGAAGCCCGCGTAGGTACTGAGGGCCAAGCGAGCGGTAACTTTCACTAGCACGTTGGTATCTAGGCTTAACCGGTGACGAAAAAATTCGGCCTGCGGATCGTATCCTGTTTGGAAGTAGGCGATGGCATTAAAGCTAATAAACTCATTCAGGCTAACGTTAGTAACCAAGTAGTTGGTACTTTTCCAAATATTGATCGATCTGACTGCGCTGGTTCCGTCGGTAACTAAGCCACTGGGCACTTCCCACACTTCGCGCTCGCGCATGGCTCCGATGCCCACGTACAGGTTAGATCGTTCTGCTTCGTAGATACGCAATCGAATATTTCCTCCGATCAATCCCCGGAGCACCATCCCCCGGCCCTGATCGTACTGCAACTGAGCAAAGGTTTCGTACGAAAGCGGTTGTTTACGCCGGAATGTGGTGCGGAAGTGCCCGTAACCGGTGCTGTTGATATCCTGCTCCGAAGTGGCATTGTACTGGAACTGACTCAGCAGAAAGTAACTGGTGTGCTGCGCCAGGTAGCCCACGTCCGAGGTGGCAACTAAGCCAATGAAGTAAATTCCCTCGCCGGTATCGCTTAGGTTGCGGTTGTTGATGCTGAAGTTTACTCCCACGTTTCCCACAAAGTAGTTGGCAGAATCGCCCTTGATGCGGGTTTTTTCTACGTTCAGAATTTGGGCATCGGCGCAATGGCACCCACTCGCCAGAAAAAGTAGACCCGCCGCCAGAAGGCAAAATCGCATGGAAGTACGAACGTTAAAGTAGTTGATGAAAGAGAACGGTGGGCAAAATTAGGAAAGAAACGCAAAAGTGGGCAAGCGCAGCGCGACTAAAAACGGATACCGTCGGGCATGATGTATCGTTTCTGAATAATCTCATCAACGGAAGCCGGACGCACCCGCAGGATTTTTCCCCGAAAGTGCAAATCTTTATCGACCATTGCGTGGTTGAGGTCCACCGTGAGCTCAGTAGCCGTCTTTTTGATAATTTTCCCGTTCTGCTGCTGTCCCTGGTCGTCGGTCACGGCTACGTACTGTCCCACGTCGCGGATGGTGTCGGCCCCTTCGTGATCGATGACAAAGCGCTCGATGGGGATAGCCACCACCTGGGAAGACTGATGCGTGCCGTAGGCCTCCGAAGCCGCTAGCGTGAAAGCAAACGCATCGCCGTGAGCCAAACCGTGAATGTTCTTCTGAAAAGACGGCAGCAGATTGTCGGACGGGTAGAAGAATATAAATGGATAGGCAATGTCCATCACCTCAAGCACCGCACCCTGTTCGTTTTGCTCGCGCAGTTCGTAGCTCATGGTGACAATGCAGTGGTCTTCAATGTGCATAGGGAAAATGATTGAAAGAAGGATTGAATGAGTGAACGGATGCTTTTGACGACCCATTGTTTAACGACGCATGATGAGCATTGTTTGCTTGAGCGTTATGCGGGGTTGGACTGAATGGCCTACGGTCAGCCAAAACATAGAACCGGTATGACGGGGGGTTGAAGAAGGCCAGGAAATGCCGTACCTTTGGGGGGTGAGCAAACCGGCCCTTTAGTTCAACGGATAGAATAGGAGTTTCCTAAACTCTAGATCCAGGTTCGATTCCTGGAGGGGCTACAATAGTTTATCCTATCTAGATTCAGCTGTACGTAGCGTTTAGAGACATGCTATCAAGTTAATCGATAATACGCCTCATTGTGCCGCAGGTCTTTCCGGAATGAAGATAGCTGGGTACCCCGATCAATGAATAGATACTCAACCCCCGCTATCGTCGAAAAATCCTCCCAGTGCTCCGGCGTCAAGCCCTGACTGTACACCGTGTGGTGCGCTCCGCCCGCGTGAATCCAGGCGGCCGCGGCCGTTTTGAGGTCGGGCAGCGGTTTCCACAGCACCCGGGCCACCGGCAAATGAGGCAAATCGGCTTCGGGGGCGATGGCTTCCACCGCGTTGACTAGCAAGCGAAACCGGTCGCCCAGGTCAATGACTGAAGCGTTCAGCGCCGGGCCGGGGGCCACGTCGAACACCAGCCGCACCGGGTCTTCTTTGCCCCCGATACCGAGCGGGTGCACCTGGCACGAGGGCGTGCCCTGCGCAATCGAGGGGCAAATCTCCAGCATATGCGCTCCCAGTACACTTTGGTTGTCGGGCCGAAAATGATAGGTGTAGTCTTCCATAAAGGAGTTGCCCCCCGTCAGCCCGTGCCCCATCACCTTGGCGGCCCGCAGCAGGGCGGCGGTTTTCCAGTCACCCTCGGCTCCGAAGCCGTAGCCCGCTTCCATCAGGCGCTGCACCGCCAAACCCGGTAGTTGCTTGAGTCCGTGCAGGTTCTCAAAGGTATCGGTGAAGCCGACAAAGTCTCCGTCTTCCAGAAAAGCCGTTAGGCCCAGTTCAATGCGGGCCGCATCACGCAGCGAAGCACGCATCGAGCCGTTGTCCGTCAGTTGCTCAGCCAGTTCGTACTGATCCTCGTAATCGCTGACCAATCTATCTGCGTCAGTATCGCTCACCTGATTTACGTAAGCCACCACGTCACCCAGGCCGTAGCCGTTCACGGCGTAGCCAAACTTCATCTGTGCCGCCACCTTGTCGCCTTCGGTCACGGCCACCTCGCGCATGTTGTCGCCCAGACGGGCAATTTTGGCTCCCTGCGCGTCGTGCCAGGCCGCCGCCGCCCGCAGCCAGACGGCCAACCGCTGCTGTACTTCCTCGTCCTGCCAATAGCCCACCACCACCTTGCGCTCGATACGCATCCGGCTCAGCATAAACCCAAACTCCCGTCCGCCGTGGGCCGACTGGTTCAGGTTCATAAAGTCCATGTTGATGCTGCTCCAGGGAATGTCCCGGTTAAACTGTGTATGCAGGTGCAGCAGCGGTTGGTGCAGCCCACTCAGGCCCCGGATCCACATCTTGGCCGGAGAAAAGGTATGCATCCAGGCCACTAATCCAATGCAGTCCAGAGCAGCGTTGGCTTCCAGACACAGTTGATAGATGGCGTCGGGAGTGGTGAGCACCGGTTTATAAACTACCCGTACCGGAATGGCTTCCGAAGCATCCAGCGCCTGGGCGATTTGTTGGGAGTGCTCGGCCACCTGCCGCAGGGTTTCTTCGCCATACAGATGCTGACTGCCGGTGACAAACCAAACTTCGTATTTTTTTAGATCAAGCATGGTGGATGGTGGATGGTGGATGGTGGATGGTGGATGGTGGATGGTGGATGGTGGATGGTGGATGGTGGATGGTGGATGGTGGATGGTGGATGGTGGATGGTGGATGGTGGATGGTGGATGGTGGATGGTGGATGGTGGATGGTGGATGGTGGATGGTGGATGGTGGATGGTGGATGGTGGATGGTGGATGGTGGATGGTGGATGGTGGATGGTGGATGGTGGATGGTGGAATTTCGCAACTTGTTTCTAACATCCAATATCCAGTATCTAATATCCTTGCCACTTAGAAAGTCATCCAATATCTAACCATTCGCTCAAGTCACTTCTGCCCGTAGTAAGCGTCTTTGCCGTGTTTCCGTTCGTAGTGTTTCTTTATTAGCGATTCTTTGAGGCGCGGAGCAGTTGGGTGAATTTGCCGGGTGAGCAGGGCCATGCGGGCCACCTCCTCCAGCACCGCGCTGTTGTAAACCGCTTCTTCGGCGGTGTTTCCCCAGGTAAAGGGAGCATGGTTGGCCACCAGCACCATCGCTACCTCCTCGTAGGATAAGCCCCGGTCTTTAAACGCGTTGATGATTTGAAACCCGGTTTCGTACTCGTAGTCTCCCCGGATCATCTTATCGCTCATCACCGGGGCGCAGGGCACGTCCACCGTGAGGTGGTCGGCGTGGGTGGTGCCGAAGATCGGGATGTCCTGCTGCGCCTGCGCCCAGGCGGTGGCGTAGGTGGAGTGGGTGTGGGCAATGCCGCCGATCCCCGCCCACTGCCGATATAACACCGCGTGCGTCTTAGTGTCCGATGAGGGGCGCATTCCTCCTTCTATAATATTATTGTCAAAGTCTACCACCACCATTTTATCGGGGGTAAGTTTAGCGTAGGGCACGCCGCTGGGTTTAATGGCGAACACCCCGCGGCTGCGGTCGGCGGCACTCACGTTGCCGAAGGTGAAGAGCACCAGGCCGAGCTGGGGCAGTTGAAGGTTGGCTTCGTAGGCTTGTTGTTTTATGTCTCGGAAATTATTATTCATGGGTGGATGGGATAGAGCCGCCAGCATGGCGGCTGTACGGAGCTGCTTGCATGGCGGCTATGCTAGATCTCTTGCTCAATAAAATCGCCGAAGCGTTGGTATTGTTCGTAGCGGGCTTGGTAGTGGGCCACGTGGTCGGGGTTGGGCTGGTACGCAGCGTCAAATCCGGCGCCCATGGCGGTCATCGCTTCGCTGACGGTGGCGAAGTGCCCGGCGGCGGTGGCGGCAAACATAGAAGCTCCCAGGGCGCAGGTTTGCTCGGCCCGGGCAATGCGGATGGGCATATCCATCACGTCGGCCATCGTCTGCATGATGAAGGGCGACTTCTTGGCTACACCGCCCAGTCCGATGAGCCCTTTCACGGGTACGCCTTCGCGGCGGAAGCGCTCCACGATGCACTTGGCTCCGAAGCAGGTGGCTTCCACCAGCGCCCGAAACAGCACCGGCGCGTCGCTGGCCAGACTCAGGTTGAACAACGCTCCGGTGAGCCGTTGATTGGCATCGGGCGTACGACGACCGTTCATCCAGTCGATGGCCAGGGCGGCGGATTGCTCCGGTGGTATTTGGGCGGCCGCTTTGCTCAATGCCGGAATGATCCGGTCTAGCGTTTCGTCCAGTAGTTGCTGCCGGGTGGCATCATCGAGCAGCGAAGAGTTCGCTACCAGTTGCTCCAGCGGCCAGGCCAGCACGCTCTTGAACCAGGCGTACACGTCGCCGAAGGCCGACTGTCCGGCCTCCAGTCCTTCCATACCCGGAATCACCGAGCCATCCACCTGTCCGCAGATGCCGCTGACAAGTTGGTCGTTGAGTTCATCCTTCGGCACCACCAGGATATCGCAGGTGGAGGTGCCCATCACCTTGCTGAGGTAATATGGTTCAATCTGCCCCCCCACCGCGCCCATGTGGGCATCAAAAGCGCCGACGCTCACCACCACCTCGGGCGACAAGCCGAGCGTTTCGGCCCATTGATCGGACAAAATGCCTGCCACCTGGTCAGAGGTATAGGTTTGCTCGAACAACCGGGCTCGCAGCCCGCGCATTAACGGGTCAAGGGTAGTTAAGAATTCTTCGTCGGGCAGGCCGTTCCAGGCGGGGTGCCACATGGCTTTGTGCCCGGCGGCGCAGCGGCTGCGTTTCATTTGGTGCACGTCGGTGCCGCCGGTGAGCAGGTAGGGAATCCAGTCGCAGTGCTCGGCCCAGGAGTAGGCGGCCTCGCGCACCGCGGCATCTTCGCGCAGCACGTGCAGGATCTTGGCCCAAAACCACTCTGAGGAGTACACGCCTCCTTCGTACCGGGTATAGTCGGTGGCCCAGCGCTTAGCTAGTTCGTTGATTTCCTGCGCTTCCGCGACGGCGGTATGGTCTTTCCAGAGCACAAACATGGCGTTGGGATTCTCAGTGAAGTCGGGCAACAAGGCCAGCGGAGTTCCCGTGCGGTCCAGGGCGCAGGGGGTGGAGCCGGTGGTGTCAATGGCAATGCCGGTTATTCGGTTGGCCGTTCCGGGGGGCGCTTGCGCCAGCGCGTCGAGCACGCTCTGTTGCAGTCCGTCTACATAGTCCTGCGGGTGCTGGCGAAACCGGTTGCGATTGGGGTCGCAGAACCGCCCCTGCTGCCAGCGTGGATAGGAGAAAACGGCGGTGCTCAGGATAGTACCGTTGGCAGTGTCGGTGACCACGGTGCGCACCGAATCGGTGCCGTAGTCGATGCCCAGTACGCAGGGAGACGCCATCGTTCGTAGGGTAGATTAGACTTAATTTGACGGTGAGTATACGGAATTCGAAACTACGAACAAAGCACAGTGTGTTAGGAAGTGGCGGTGCTCTCAATTACTCTTCAGACATTCTGTAGGATTGATGGTAACCCCTTTCGCGATATTCCATACAATCCCAAGCATTGTGACACTGATAATAATTAAAGCAGAAAAGAAGAATACGAACCATTCAATAGAAATCCGATAAGCAAATTCCTGTAACCATACCTGGCTTTGATGCCAAGCAAACGGCATAGCTAGCACAAACGAAAGCAGAGCCAACCCAAAAAATTCTTTGGATAATAGCAGGGATATAGATGCTATCCCCGCCCCCAATACTTTTCGAATACCGATTTCTTTGGTACGTTGCTGTAAGATCAAGTTTGACAACGTATGCAATCCGAAACAAGCCAGTATGATAGAGATGATACTAAAGATATTCGTCATGCTTCCTATCGTTTTTTCCTGCTCGTGTAACTTAGCAAATTGTTCATCCAGGAAAGTATAATATAAGCCCGTTTCTGGAATGATTTGCTGCATCATTTCTTCAATCGTCGCTATGCTTTTGCTACTATTCACTCCTAGTGACAGACCCCAGCCCTGAAAGGCAAAGGCTTCTTGCCCAACGCACAGCCTACTGGCTCACGTTAGCGGACAAAGGTGCTGACCGGCACCCGAAGTCTTTGATATTGATTGCCGCATTCACGTCGCGATCATGGACAGTAGAACACGAAACACATTGCCAACAACGATCAGAAAGTTTGAGACTATGATTAGTAGCCCCACATACCGAACACATCTTGCTACTAGGCTCAAAGCGTCCTATCCGGACTACGTGTTTGCCGTAGGTCTCGGCTTTGTACTCACACATACGGCGGAAATCCGCCCAACCCTGTTCGCTGATGCTACGAGCCAACGGACGATTTTTCACCATCCCCTTAATATGCAAGTTTTCAAAACACAAAGTGTCGTAGCGATCAAGCAAATCATTGGAGAGTTTGTGCAGGTAGTCAGCACGTTGGTTGCGTATTTTCACATGCAGAGAAGCTACCACAAGGCGTTGTTTATCGCGATTCTTGCTGCCCTTTACTTTACGAGCAAGGCTACGTTGCTCAATACGAAGGCGTTTCAGGTTACGGGAGAGAAACTTTTGGTTCTCAAACTCCTCCCCGTCACTGGTCACCAGAAACGTTTTAATACCCAAATCCAGACCTACGGCGGTGGCCGGATTGATTGGTTTTGGCTTGGCGGCACGTATGGGAATGTCCACCAGAATGCTCACAAAATACTTTCCAGTAGGCGTACGGCTTACGGTGGTGGTCTTTACCGCTCCTTCAAAACGGCGGTGCAAAGCGGCATCTACCCACTTGCATTTGGGCAAAAACACTTTGCCTCCTTCAAAATCAACTTTCACCCCTTGCGGCAACTGAAACGATTGCTTACGGTACTTAAATTTGAATCGGGGAAACGATGCGCCATGTCGAAAGAAGTTGGTGAAGGCATTGTCGAGGTGGCGAAGCGACATTTGCAGGGCTTGCGCGGGTACTTCGTTGAGAAACTTAATCTCTTTTTTGGTGTCAGTAAGTTGTTTGTTGAGATCAAAATAACTCAACGACACCCCCCGCATTTTGTACGCTATGTTTTTGGTTTCAAGCCCAGTGTTGAAAATAAACCGGCAACAGCCAAAAGTCTTTGCCAGAACAATTCGCTGTTCTTCATCTGGAAACAAGGCGTATTTATAAGCGCGTAACACATTACAATATACGAAAAACTTATACAAAAATGAAGCAATCTATAAACTCCAATGTTCCTCATCCCGCAGCTAAAAACAGCGGGGTTTCGCCCAAAATCTCCTAAATATACTACACTTAGAACAAATGTATAGCAACGTAAACAGCTATATTGGGTCACTTTGTAAGCTATCAGGCTTGTGTAGAAAAGCCACCACTAACTTTCCGCTTTCCATCATGATCTCATCTTTCTTAACAGTACTCCTCCCGTTAAAGTAGATCTGAGAAAAGCGCAGATCAGCGACAAACGCCATGAAACAACATCCAGTCGAGCAAAACCAGTGACGAAATGTCATGAAACGACACTGGGCAACCCCTTCCCGGTCTCGGAAAGCTGCTTTTCGAGACCAGGAACGCTAAGAATGGTGCCGTTGACGTAAGTTTTGAGACTGGGCTAATGCTGTCAAGTAAGGTCGAGGACCTTTTCGTAACCGGGTCGACTTTGCCCGGTTATGAAAAGGAGGAATTGGCTACTGGTTTTTGCCCGAGATGCCCCATTTCTGACTTTTTTGCCAATGGGTACGGAAGTGATTAAAAACAAAAAGTTGATTTTTAAACGTTACCTATTTTAACAAGTCAATACTCAGGTAGTTGATCACCGCTTCATCGCCTTGCAACAAGTCTTTTAGTTTAGCAACATCTTCACCAAACACCTTCAGCGCTTCCGCGGGCAGAATGGTCACAAAATCTTCCTGATAGCCCTCGTCGTAAGGGACGTTTCGGTAGTTCAGCTCGAGGTGATGCGCAAAGAAATTATAAACCGCCGTCCTCTTTGAATAACCGTAGTCGTGGATTTCGGTGGGTAGATGCACATTCTCTACCCGGTGCTCGGCATCGTAAAGCGCGTAGACTTTTTGAAGATAAGGATACTCCACCCGCGGCGTGTTGCGCGTCCAATCCACCCCGTCGGACACCACCAGCATCGGGCGAGGGGCCGCCAGCGCAGCAATTTCTACGTTGTTCGTCTGGTGATGTAGTCTCCGGTGGATCGGCATGCCGCTCTCGCAAACGCAGCCGCCAAAGAAGTGGGCCGACACCTGCACCACCGGGGCCGAGGCCTTGATCCGCTCGTCAATGGCGGTGAGCACGAACGTCTGGGTAGCCCCGCCCGAACCGCCCGTCATCCCAATACGCTCCGGGTCCACGTCGGGGCGCGAGAGCAGATAGTCCAGCACCCGCTGGCTGTTGTAGGTCTGCAGCAACAGGGCAATCGGCATCTTGTGGGTTACCTGGTCCGACTCGCCGTAGCCCACCATGTCGTAGGCAAAAACGATGGCCCCCATGCGGGCCAGCACCGCGCCCCGCCGCTGCACGTAGTGCGTAAAGCGCTTGTCCTTTAGGTGGCCGTGCGGACTCAGGATGGCAGCGTACCGTTCTTTCTTTTCGGCAGGACGGTACAGGTTACCGGTGACGTAGAAGCCCGGAAAGCTTTGAATAGCGATGTTCTCCACGATGTAGCCGTCCATCTCCCGGGTGCTGTTGATGATCGCATCAAAATCGCCGGAGATTTGAGGCATTTTGTCAAACTGTATACCTTCCAGAATGCCTTGCTTGATCCGGCTCGCTCGTGCTTCCCAAGACGTCGAGTCGCTCCACTCCGCGGCAAACTGCTTCATCATTCGGTTTCCTTCGGCTTCCGTCCAGTGATAACCCTGGCACAGCATGCTATCTTGGGCGATGACAGGAGTAACGCTTAGCGTTGCGATTATGATGAAAAGTATTCTCATAGGAACCAAAGTTAGGTTATCAACTGCTGAATGGCCCGCTCAGCCTTATCAAAATCGAACGAGGCCATCACCTGTTGCATCTTGCGGGCGATTTGCTCGGTGCCCAGGTTGCCTAAACTACCCTCGTGGGTATGGTTAAAGTCCGTCACCGGCTCGAAGGTGCCGTCGGCGATTTGCTGACCCACTTTGCGGTAGGCATCGCGGAAGGGCAAGCCGTTCATCACCTCCCGGTTCACCGCCTCCACGCTCGACAGGTAGCGGTATTTCTCATCGTTCAGGATGTTCTCGTTCACCCGCAGGTGCCCCAGGGCGTAGTGCATAATGCGCAAACACTGCTTGGTTTGGTGCAGGGCCGGAAACAGGCTTTCTTTCAGGATTTGCAGGTCGCGGTGGTAGCCCGAGGTCAGGTTGCCAATCACCAAGCTGATCTCGTTGGGCAGCGCGATGAGCTTGTTGCAGTGCGCTCGCACCAGTTCGAACACGTCGGGGTTTTTCTTGTGGGGCATGATCGATGAGCCGGTGGTGAGCTGGTCCGGAAACGACACGAAGCCAAAGTTCTGGCTCATGTACAGGCAAATATCGGCGGCCAGCTTGGCGAGCGTGGCGGCCACCGACGACAGGGCGAAGCTGACGGTCTTCTCAACCTTGCCCCGCCCCATCTGGGCGTAGACCACGTTGTAGCTCAGCGTGTCGAAGCCCAGCAGTTGGGTGGTGAGGGTGCGGTCGAGCGGAAACGAACTGCCGTACCCGGCGGCGGAGCCCAGCGGGTTCTGGTTGGTGATCCTGTAGGCCGCCAGCAGCAACTGGGCATCGTCGGTCAGGCTTTCGGCGCAAGCGCCCAACCACAGGCCGAAGGAGGAAGGCATGGCCACCTGGGTGTGGGTGTAGCCAGGCAGCAGCACGTTCTTGTGCTGCTCGCTCAGGGCTTGCAAGCGGTCGAAGAGGGTTTGAACGAGGGTGGTAATCTCCTGCAACTCGTGGCGCAGGAAAAGCCGCAGGTCGAGCAGCACCTGGTCGTTGCGCGAGCGTCCGCTGTGGATCTTCTTGCCGATGTCGCCCAGCCGTTGGGTGAGCAGCAACTCCACCTGCGAGTGCACGTCTTCTATGCCGTCTTCAATGACAAACTCGTCCTGCTGAATCTGCGCATAGATGCGAATGAGTTCGGGGCGCAGCGCCTGGAATTCGTCTTCGGTGAGCAGCCCGATGCGGGTAAGCATCTGCCCGTGGGCCAGCGAACCCAGCACGTCGTAGGACGCGAGTTCAAGGTCCAGCGTGCGGTCTTGCCCTACGGTAAATGCTTCGATGGCGTGATCAATGGAGGTGTTATCTTTCTGCCAGAGTTTCACGGGAGGTGGGGTTGATTATTTGGTCGCTAACAGTTCTAAGGCTTTTGTACAACGCATTTTCCCGCATCAAGTCCACCGCGGTTTCTATGTAACGTTCCGCTTCTTGGGACATATGGATGGTATCGGCATCGAACGCTAAGTCTAACTCAGGTATGGCTATTTTCTGAGATTGAGCTTCACAAGCAGTCAGCAGCGATACTCCAAGAAGATAGAGAAAGGGCAAATTGATATTTGTCATTTTTTTCCAGGCCGGTTGGTAAAGTAGCTTATCCTCCTATCCTCTGGACTCAGGAACCTTCCAGAGTGATGACAAGGCATTAGCTCGTACTGTAGTGCCCCAAGTTGTCACTTATTCCTGAATTATGCTACCGCCGAAGCAGGGCAATGGATTGTTCCAGCACAAAATCAATCGTATCCAGCGGCAGATCACCCGTTGGATCAAGCGGCAGTACTTTGATGCGGGCCCGTCCGTCCGAACGCAGTTGCGGGTGATCGATGTGCTTGCCGTTCACCACTCCCAGGTAGGGCTGCTGCATTTTGCGATTGATCCATAGGTAACTCATGATCTTGCCGCGGTAGCAGAAAAAGGGCGATTGGTACTTCCAGGCCTCGGTGACGTGCGCGTCGTAGGCCAGAATATGATCCTTTATCGCCAAAAAACAGCTTTTCGTCGGCTCGGGTAATGTCAGATAGTAGTCATAAAGTTGCTGCATCATTGCCTTGTCACTTAACAGCGTCGGGATTAATCCCGGCTTTGCTAAAGATTCACCGCCACGTAAATATTTACCTCCGCGTCTTCCGGATTGAGTGCCTTTTCACCATACACCTCAAAGTCGGCGGTGTAGGCCCGGTCCAGGTCGGCATTCCAAATGCTGACCCAAGCTTGATACACTGCTCCCTGCGACAAGCTTCCCTGGGCCACAAAGGGTTGGTACGTTCCTCCCGAAACGTGCTTGGCTACCATGCCATCGGGGGCAATAGCACCCTCCGATACGCGACAACCCAGCACCACCGTGTAGGGTTGGGTATAGTCTCCGGCGTAGTCGGTATACACTGAATAGGTAGATTTATCGGCTTTGTTCGGAATGTGCGCGGCTAGGCATTCTTCCAGAAACCGGTTCCAAAGCGCAGCAATATCCTGAGCAGCCTTCCCGCCCTGGTTGGTGGTGCGTACGCTAATACCGACTATGGTGAAAGGCTCGATGATCACTTGATTCATTTTCACGGGATTTTGGTGAGTAGCGGCAAACCTAGCACCGGTCGGTGACAGCCCTGTGTCAGGGGGCAAAAACTTTTTTCGGCAGTGAGCGTCTGCTTCGACTGCAACTTAATTTGGATGGTTGAGTTGACGGCATTGGTAAAATTTTTCAAGTTGCTTCTCAACGGGTTTATAGATTGTTCTGATACTTACGAGATCTCGTTTTTCGATACAAGTCCGCCAGCTCCTGCTTAGCCTGTATCACTGGTTTTCGCGCCAGATTGTCTACCAGCACAATTGAGGCCTCGTAACGTTGATACGGATTCTTATCATCTCTCACGGCTGACAGCCAGTTAAAAGAACCTTCTACCAACACGTCGTCGTCGATAAGAATAGTTTTGTTATGAATGCCATTGACGACTCGCAACTCCACTCCAGACTGCTCTAGCAACTGCCTGCCTTTTCGGGCGTTTTCTTTCAGGGCAGTAGACGCGCCGGTGCGTCGGTCCAAGCAGCAGTCGGTATATACTATCACGGTTACCCCCCGCGTTCTGGCTTGGGCGATCCAGGAAAGCAACCCTTCGTGATCAATTACTTTAGAGGAAATGAAGGGAGATGCAATGATAAGCTCTTGCCGAGCCCGCGTAAAAGCTCTCTGTAACACCCGCATGTGCTCAGAGAAGGTGCTAATACGCTTAGTGACAGCGGCACTGC
This sequence comes from Cyclobacteriaceae bacterium, assembly GCA_965217305.1. Taxonomy (GTDB): domain Bacteria; phylum Bacteroidota; class Bacteroidia; order Cytophagales; family Cyclobacteriaceae; genus Tunicatimonas. Next base: position 643,643 of record CBDCHN010000008.1, on the reverse strand, counting down.
TATAGAATACTTCTGACTCGTAGAAAAGGTGGTTAGACAACTGCCCGTCAGGATGAGCGTACAGCCACTTTGCTAGGTTGCCCAGTGCGTTATTTTGCGTGGGATCGAGTACGCCCATATGGCCAAACACTAAAAAACTGTGCTTGGCACGGGTGGTGGCTACGTTGAGCAGATTGTACTGTCGATCTACGTAGCCAGTGGCATCGCCCGGTGATAGCACGCTTGCGTACAGAATAATGGGACACTCGGCTCCTTGTAACGCGTGCACCGTTCCGATAATCATATCTTTATAAGATCGATCATCTATCTGCTTCAGGGCTTTTTTAATCTGATCAGCCTGTGCCCGGTAGGGGGAAACAATGGCGACAATCTTGTGTATGGGTTGCTTGAGGTATGCACTCAGAAGAGTATCTTTTTGTGATTGAAGCCACTGGGCAATCACCTGAGCCTCAACAAGATTCACTCGGCTAGTGCCTTGCCGTTGGCTCACACTATTAATATGAAAATACCCCCGGTTGGGCAAAGTGTGCTCATGCTGATGTTGCTCACCAACTTTTGGTATTAGTCTATTACGATACACGTACTGGTTGGCGTAACCAATGATAGGGTCTAAGCACCGACGGTGCTCCGTGAGGAAGCCACCCCGCTGCTGCGCATCGCCGTAGGCACACGCTTCCTGGGCCATTTTCATTAAGTTACCCGAAGCGGCCAGTCTTCCGGCACTTCGCCACTGCTCTAACTGCTTTTCCTTTGCCGAACGGTGCTGCTTCTTGATGAGATAATAGTCAACGGACTCGGTGACCGACCAAACCGGTTCAATCTGCTGGGCATCTCCAACAACAACGGCTTTTTGCGCCAAGGCAAAAGCAGGAACTCCTACGTCAGGAGCTACCTGCCCAGCTTCGTCTACAATCAGCAAATCAAAAAGGCCATAGTAGGGATGCTCTTTCCCTTGGTAATAGGTGGCATAGCGGGGTAGTGAGTGAAAGGTGCTAATAAATACCGGGGTGAGACAGGCAATCCGATGCAATTTGTCAGCATAGGCCTCTTTTCCCCTTTCTTTGCCCCTCTTGTCAGGGGGTTGCTCCTGTCTGGCCTGCAAGCGAAGCAGATAGTCGGTCTCGCGGAAGTGAATAGCCAGCCAAAAAGCCTCAAACCGGTAAGATATATCCAGCCGCACGTTGGTGTCTTCCATTATTCCCAGACGTTGGTACTCCCGGGGGTCGCTGTACAGTGCAGATAATGCAGATCCGTACTGTTGGTCCCATTGACTGCGCCACGCTGTATAAGCTTGCCAGCTTTCTGCGGCGGAAAGATGCTTGGGATTGTTTGAGAAGAAGCGCTGATACAGGTCATCAATAATCCGTCTCCACTGATTTGTCTTTTGAGAAGCTCCCGGCTTTTCGCTGGCTTGCTCGACACGCTCCTGGAATGTCAGAGAGTCCGAACATCCCAAAGCTCCTTGCCAAGCCTGTACCTGATGGGCTATCTTTAGCGCTTGCTTTACTTGCTTCTTCCGCTGCTTCACTTTTCGATACAAGGCGTCTTTGGCTTCTTCTAACTTCAGCGACTGCTGAAAATAATGAGCGTACTGCTGCTGGAAATAGGCTATCTTCTCGGCTACTTCTTCTTCCTCGTACGCATCGACAAATCCTCTCCCGTAACAATCCATCAACGTAGGATATGCGGCCTGCTGCTTGCCTGACATATACAAACCCAGAGAAGGCAGGTCTGGTAACCAACGTCGGGCCAGCGGCGACGATTGTTCTTTCGCTCGGAAGCCATCCAAGATATTGGTTATAGCCTGGTTATTGGTGCTGCTGGCTACTATCAACGCGGGTTCTTCCTGACGCACTACCCGGTCTACCACCGCAGTGGCGACAATCGATTGCAGCAGGGTGGTCTTTCCGGTGCCGGGCGGGCCGCTGATCGATAGTATTTCACCGGGGCGGGTGGCCGTATACATATTAACGGCTTGTCGCTGCGAGGGCGCCGCCGGAAACGAATTGTGCATTTGTCCCAGATGCTGGGCATTGTCATAGAATTCCCTTTCAGTAGGCAAGGGTTTCATTGCCGAGGGCTTGTTTGGCAAAGCTCCCAACAACAAGGTATCCAGTAAAGCCAGCGGTGGATGGTCTTTAATGACTCGATTGTATAGTTTATGCAGGTTGTGGGTAGCTCCTACAGTCTCTCTCATTTTCACGGTTAGCGTGAGTTGAGAAGAAAGTGAGGCATAATTCCGCCCAGTAACCTTTTCAAAAAAGGTGGCGCCTAGCTTCCAATAAGCGGCCCAAGAGTCAGCCCGAAACGAGTTCATTTCCTTCAATACAGAATCTATCCGGGCGGAGTCAGCTATTTTATTAGGCGCATCAGGAAGCAAATACTCCTGAACAAAAATGGGTGGCTCATTTCCAACATTTTTTTTAGAAATAGGCTGTAGCGTACCGTCTCTGCTTAGATAGGCGGGTATCCAGAAGGGATACAGTACCTCTTCCTGTTCGCTGCTCGACTTGCTGTGTTCGTACGATGGATAATATACTACCGGAGCAATTTCTACCGCTATCGGGTTATCTCCCTGGTTTCCGTTTCGCCGGGCATTTGCCCACAGCTTCTTTACCTCTTCGGCAGGAAGTCGCTCTATGTGAACGTTGGGTACAGAAAAAGGCAGGGTATCTACCTCCCTTCTTTTCTGATCGACGTTTGCCAAACAATTCCGATAGTAGCGCAACCACTTCTCCATTCGCCCTTAGGGTTATCATCAAAATAAATATAGAATACTGGCCCTTACTTACCAAACACCCCCACCTTCATTTTAATAGTGATTATGAAAGCGGTACATTCAGGTGCGTACTGACCACCAGTCAGCGAAAACTAACATAATCTTCGTTTATTTGCGCGTATGACCGATACTAAGTACCTAAGCGAATATATTCGTCACTTTTTGATGTTTGTTTTCAAAGTTGATCTGATACTTTTTACCAAAGTCACGTAAGATATCTTCTAGTTTCTGATCGAGTCTTTGTTGCGATTGTATATCCTCATACTCGATCCACTCGTATTTGATCTTCCGCCAAAGTATCTCTATAGGATTCAGATGAGGACTGTAAGTAGGCAGGAAAAATATGTAGAGGTCTTGCTGCTTCCACTCCTGTATTTTAGCCTTAAACTTCTCACTATGATGAATAGGTGCGTTATCTAACACCACAACGGTAGGTTGAGTAATAGTGGTAGAAAAGTCCTCCAGACAGGCAATCACTACCGCACTGGTCATACTACCTTTGAAGCCATAGCATTGCAATTGGTTGTCTGTATTCATCAAACCAAAAATCTGTGTCCCCTTTGTTTTAGCTGGGGTAATCTCAATGTACTTCCCTTTGGGTTGCCATCCATAGGGTACGTAACCTTCCAGGTTGAATCCGCTCTCATCGGCGAAACGCAAATCGATATAATCGGCCTTATATAGCTCAATAAGCTGTTTCAGCTGCGCTAACTTCTCTTCATACTCTTGCTGATTCTGCTTTTTTTTGAGACTCTTACGAAAGCGTTTCCAAGAGTAACCCAATCGCTTTAGAAAACGCCGCAGCATATGCCGAGTCACTTCAAAACCAAGCTCCTCGCTGAGTTGATGCGCCATTGCCTTCAAACTCCGAGCGTGTCTTATCGCTTTTTTTTTACCTTTTCAACCATGACCTGATCCTGAGTGGATAGCTTGGACTTTACCCCTCGGCCCGGCAGAATCATCAACCCAGCTAAACCGATAGCTTGCCAGCGATTCATCCAGGTGTAAATGGTTCGGCTACGGGTGTGGTGTAGCTTGGCAATTTGCTTAACTTGCCAGCCTTCATCACTGAGCAGTAAGGCTTGACAACGCTGACGCACATGAGATTTGTTGTGATTCTTGTAGCCCTCTTCTAGGGTTGTTCTTTCGCTTTGAGTTAATTCTACATATCGCATAAATAGATAATACAACAGTCTTCACGCAAAGTCAAGTTGTGGCGATTATTTATGCATACCTACTTAACGTTGTTTTTCTGATTCGCTGCGATGACCAGCAAGGACTTATTGCCAAAATAAGCTCGTTCTTCTACGAACGCAACTACAATATCCTGAGCTGCCAGCAGTTCACCGACGAGATTCAGAACGAGTACTTTATGCGCATCAAGCTCGACGGGCAGGGAGTATCCTTCACGCGCAAAGAGTTAGCGCAGCAGTTCAAAGCACTCGCTGAAACGCTTCATCTCACGTGGTCGGTGCACTACGCTTCCGAGGTGGCCAACACCGCCATTCTGGTATCTAAAGCCAGTCACTGCCTGTTCGACCTGCTCGAGCGGCAGCACCAGCAGAAAATCAAAACACACATTCCCCTGATCATCTCCAACCACCCCGACCTAGAATACCTGGCCGATCAGTTTCAGATACCCTTCTACTGCCTGCCGGTGGATCGGTCGAACAAGGGAGAACAGGAGGCGCAGCTACGTGATCTGTTGCAACGACACCATATTGATCTGGTGGTATTAGCCCGCTACATGCAGATTTTGAGTCCGGAATTTGTGGCGCACTATCCCGGCCGGATCATCAATATTCATCACGCGTTTTTACCGGCCTTCAAGGGGGCCAACCCCTACCGACGCGCCTACGAGCGGGGCGTGAAGATGATTGGGGCCACCGCCCACTACGCCACCGACGACCTGGACGAAGGCCCCATCATTGAGCAAGACGTGGCCCGCGTATCGCACGCCAGCAATCCCGCCAGTTTGTCAAGCATCGGAGCCGACATTGAGCGCACTGTACTTACCCGGGCCGTGCGCAGCCACCTTGAGCACCGCATCATTATCACCGGCACCCGCACCATTGTGTTTCCAGAGTCAGGAGAGTAGAGGTTCTAGGTTGAAAGGTTCTAGGTTCTGAGTTGAATGCTGAACCTGGAACTCCGAACCTCATTCATCTTCGAAGGCCTGTTGAATAGATTCTTCGGTGTGCTTCAACTTGCGGCGGCAGAACGTGATCAGCTCCATGGCCCGTTGCACCTGTTCTGAGAGTTGATCCACATTGAGTTCTTCATTTTCTACCGCCGTCACAATTTGTTCGAGCTGCTGCTGAGCTTCCTGGTAGGTGAGTACCGGTGGTGCGCCACCCGGATCGGGAGTGGGTTTAGTCTTCTTCTTGGCCATCGGTTGGGGAGTGTTGCTCTTGTAGAATACTAATTAAGGTTTGGTGGGCAGCAAGGGTGCGGACTTCACTGCCTGGGACTAGACGGGTGATCTTCGATAGCAGCTTTCCGTTCACGTAGGTTTGGGTGAAGCCACGGCGCAGGATGCTGGCCGGGTCCACCAGCGCGACTACCTTTTCTTGGGTATCCAGTTGCTGTTGCCAGCGTTGCAGTTGGTGCTGGGTTTGGGTGCGCAAAGTTTCGGGCCAACGCGTTAGGCGATCGCGCTCTTGCCGCAAGTGGGTCTGGGTCACAAATTGCAACTGCTCGCGGCGCTGCGTAAGGTGCTGCCGATGCTGCTGCAACTGCGCCATCAGTGCGTAACGCAGCGTGGTCTGCAATCCGTCCAGCCGGTAGGTTTGCTCCCGCAACCGGTGAGCGGTTTGCCGCTCCAGCCGTTGCCGGTAGCCTTCGATGCGCTCATCGTAGGCCGTGAGGCCGTCGATCAGAAACTCGGCCACCGCCGTGGGAGTCTTCATCTTGGTGTGGGCCACCAGATCGGCCACGGTTTCATCGCGCTCGTGCCCGATGCCCGTGATCACCGGTAGGGGAAACTGCGCGATGTGCGTAGCCAGTCCGTAGGTGTCGAAGCAGTCCAAGTCCACCTGTGCTCCGCCCCCGCGGATCACCACCACCACGTCGAAGCACGGGCCGCGCTGTTCCAAACAGTCGTACACCGCCAGCAGGGCCGCCACGATGCTGGCTTCGGCCGCGTCGCCCTGCATGCTGGCTTTGAACAGTTGCACCTCGAAGCGATAGCCTCCCCGGTTGCGCTGCAGTTGGTCCATGAAGTCACCCAAACCGGCCGCGGTGGGCGAGCTGATGACTGCGATGCGCTGCGGCACCAGGGGTAACGGCAGGCCCTTGTTCATCTCGTATACGCCCTCGTCGATGAGTTGTTGGATTACCTCGCGCCGCCGCCGGGCCCGCTCACCCAGCGTATACTGCGCATCGATGTCTTTCACATTGAAACTCAGCCCGTACAGTTCGTGAAACTGCACCTCTACCTGGGCCAGGATTTTAAGTCCGGGACGCAGCGCCTCGCCGGTGACGGACTCGAACCAGCCTTGCAGGTTGCGGAAGGTGTAGGCCCAGATGGTGGCCCGCACCTTGGCCAGCAGCCGGTCGTCGCCCTTTTCTACCAGATCCAGGTAGCAGTGCCCGTTCTGCGCCACCCGCAGTTCGCCGATCTCGGCCACCACCCAGTAGGTAGGTTGCAGTTGCGCTGACAGGGCCTGCTTGATGAGCTGATTGAGTTCTACGAGGGAAAGGTGTTCCATTTGATTACGCAATGACGAGGCAGTAAGCTGCTTTAGCTGCTGAAATTGAGATAGTCGTTTTATTTGTTTCTTGCATTAGAAGCAATTTCTAGCAACTGCCGAAGTCATCTCCGCCACGGTTAACGGAGCGCTGTTTCAGCCCATAGTTACTCTCCCGCCAGCATCAGTATTTTCTTTTCTAATCCTTCGCTTATCCGGAAGTTCGTTGCCTTTATACTTGCTAGAACTGGCTTCACAGCCTGACCCAAGGATAACTTCCCTTTCTCGTACATCCTAGAGGCAAAATACATAATCATCTCTCTGTCCTCTACCTCGACGGTATCAGGTATCTGTATTGTCAGGGTTCTCATATGCTTTTTATTTTTGAGGTTTCCACGGTATTTCATCCACCCCCAACTCTTGCCCCATGGTTCGGGCCAGTACAAACAGCCAGTCGGACAGGCGATTGAGGTAGACGATGATTACGGGGTTGACGGCTTCGTGCTGGCCAAAGCGCACCAGCTGCCGCTCGGCGCGGCGGCACACGCAGCGGGCCACGTGGCACACCGACACGGCCGGATGCCCGCCGGGCAGAATGAAAAACTTCATGGCCGGAAGCGTAACGTCCATCGCATCAATCGACTCCTCCAGGTGCAGCACCATGCCCTCGGGAAGGGCCGGCAGCTTCATTGACGGTTTGCCGGGGTCGGCGGCCAGGTGCGAGCCAATCACGAACAGCGTTTCCTGAATTTCCTGAAAGAGTGCGGCACGGTCCTTATTCACGGCTTGGTCGCGCAGCAGGCCCAGGTGGGCGTTGAGTTCGTCAATGGTGCCGTAGGTTTCCACCCGCTCGTCGGCCTTGCTCACGCGGGCGCCGCCGTAGAGCGCCGTGGTGCCCGCATCTCCGGTTTTGGTATAAATTTTCATGACCGGCAAGATACGCCGAAATCTGGCAAGGGATGCTACCTTCTCCTAAAAATCCACGATTGCAGAAGCCTTCACCCGTTGGTACTCCTGCATAAAGGCGGCGTAGTCGGCGGCGCTGACGAGTTGCTGATAGTCAGCTAGTCCGTCTTCGGCGTAGGTTTCCAGGTTAGCCCGCAGCGCGGCCAGCACGTAGGCGCGCAGCAACGCCGCGTCGTAGGGGTTGGTCTCCACCGCATCGAGCAAGCGTTGGTAGGCTTCGGTGGGGTCGGCTTCGGGCGGATACAAGTAGGCGATGGCAGCCAGGTAGCCCCGACTGAAAAAAGGGTTTTCAGCCAAGAACGTGTATCCCGCTCGTGCTTGCGCATCATCACCCGCTTGCTCGGCCAGTTGCGCCCGAAAGTACGTCAACCAGTACGCCTGCTGCCGACTCCGGGGCTGGAGTTGCCCGCTCAGATCGCTCAGCCTAGCCAGATCATTGCGGTCTTCGGCTTGAAAGGCAGCCACCCAGCGGGCATAGGCCTGCCCGTCAGACGATATTCCGGTAACGGAAGTAATTTCGTCGGCCCAGTCGTTCCACTGAGCACGGGTCGCATCACCGAACCGGAGCCACAGGTCGTGCACGGCCAGCACCCGGTAATTGGGATCGTCGAAGGCTTGCCAAACCCGTTCGCGTAGCGGGTCATCCAGTTGCGGATGGCGGTAGCGCAGCGCCTGGTACAGGAACACGTCACTGGCCGTATCCACCGCTTGCCGCAGGGCCTCGTCCGAGAAAATCGTGAGCATCTCCCGGGCCACGGCCAACGCGCCCGAGTCGGCCAATTCTTTCGTCCAATACTCCACCGCCGCCGCGTTGCTGCCGCCGGGCAGGGCCGCCGCCTCACTGAGGCTTACGCCCCGCTTGAAGCCCGCATCGTCAAAGCCTGATTCTAACGCCCGGGCGAAGAAGTTTTCGGCAATGCGCGGCGCCTGCTGCTCCAGGGCCCACAGGCCCATCGTGTGCAGGTAGTCTCCCTGCTTAAACACGTTAACGGATTGCAAACGATCCACCACCCGCAGGGCCTCCACCACCCGGTTGGCCCGGTACTGCGCCACCGCCGCCGCAAACGACAGGGGTTCGTTGTAGGCTAGGGCATTTTCCTGCGCCAGGGTTTGGGCGCGCTGCAACAGGGCCGTATCTACCGACGGTTGGGTGAGCAAGTAGTTATACAGGTGCGCAAACTGCAGGCTGTTAAGTGTAGAATCAACTGACTCCTGCCAGCGAAACGAAGCGGGTGACATCCCGGCACCGTAGCGCTCCGCGAAGGCCAGAGCGTTCACCTGCACCGGCACGTAGCTCGTATCACTCACCACCTCGTTGAGCAACGAGTCGATACCCACGGACACCGCCGTGGGACTCCGGGCAAGCACGGCCAGGATATTGGCTTCCGAAGCGTCGCGCACCTCAGCATTTTCTACCGCCCGCTGCAAATAAAACAGCGCCGAATCGAGCACTGCCGTGCGCCCGAAGGTAAGCGCCAGGTTGTTCTGCAAGTAGGGGTTCTGCGGAAACTCCTCCAGCCCCTGCCGAAACGCAAACACGGCCTCGAAAAACTGCTTGGTTTCCAGAAAGGCGTTGCCCAGGTTCACGTAGGCCTGCGGACTCGGATTCTTCTGCACCGCCTCGTTGAAGTAGAAGGTGGTGAGCGCCGGGTCGTTCTGCACGCGGGCTAGCGCGCCCAGGGCGTAGTTTGAGCGGTGGTTTTTGTAGCCATACTGGTCGCCCAGTTTGTAGTACTGCTCGGCCAGAAACAGGTCGTCTTCGTACTGGTACAAATCGCCCAGGGCATTGTTGTACCCCGCCACGGCCTGGTAGAAGGGAAACAACCCGGCACGGGCAAAGAAGGCCACGGTGGCCACCAGTCCCACAATCTGCAGGGTGCCGTAGGGCAGGTTGGGCGGCTGATACACCATCCGGTATACCCGCTGGTTGGTGGCGAGTTCCTGAACGAAGTTCGCGATCACGTACACGTAAAAGATGATTCCGAAACCGAGTTGGCTGTACACGATGGTATCCTCAAAGGTCTCGAGCACCGGGTCGTTGGCGGTGGCGGCGAAGAAGGCCAGGGTGGCAAAAGTGATCAGCGCCAGGGCGGCGTAGAGGTAAGCGCCCAGCGGCTGAAAGGGCAGAATGTACTGATACTGCGGCTCGCGATCCCGAAAGCCCCACAGCCCGATCACGGTGCAGATGGCCAGCACCACAAAGGCGTTCAGGTAGAGAATGTCCCAGTCGATGAGGCCGATGTTGCGCAGCACCAGCAGCCCCAGGTTGGCCAGGTAGACTACCGTGATGGCGGTGAAGTGCAGAAAGGTATTTTTGCTGCCGGGGGCATTGTTTTGGGTGATAAGCTTCAAGAAGAAGCTGAGCAGTTCGTGGCTCACTAATAAAATAAAGAACAAACTCAGCACGATGGGCACCGGCAGCCCGTAGCTGATCAGGGTCAGGGCCGGGTGCGGCAGTGGGGCGCCACCCGGTGGGGCGCCACCCGGTGGGGCGCCACCCGCCGACGAGAAGAACTGCACCACCAGGGCCACCAGGGCCAGCAGTCCGACGAAGGTGAGCAGACGGGTCAGCAGCCCAGCCTCGGGACGAATTTTCTGGAAGAAGAAGGTAGCCAGCAGAAACAGCGCGATCACCACTCCCGCCCCCACCCGACCGGTGGTGCCGAAGAGTTGCAGTTGCTCCCACTTCATGCCCAGCACCAGGGCCACCGTCACCAGGTTGCCCAGGTAGAACCAGAATCCCGTGAAGGTGGAGATAATCACCAGTAGAAAGACCAGGGTGATGGCCAGCGCCGCCAGCAGTCCGTAGGCCGCCTGGGGCGCTATCTTTAAGTTACTGCCCCAGTAAGTTTCGCTGATCACGTAGTAGTTAGTGTTCTGGGTGAACTCGAACACACCCACTGATATTGGGTCGTCGGGCAGACTCACCTGCTCCACGTGCGAGAGCAGTTCCCAGTCTACGCTCCCCCCCAGGCCGCGCAGCGCGCTAACTCCCCAGGCGATCAGGGCACTGGCCAGCAGCAGCAGCAGCAGCCCGTACACCCGGCGGCTGTCAGGGTGCCACGATTGCCAGAAAATCAGTCGATTCATACGGGGGCAAGATGGTGAAAGTACGTTTGTAGGGCAAGGAGTGCGAATTAGCAAATATTCTTGAATAACGGCGGGGCATGTACCGTATTATGCAACTTTGCCGGTTACCGGAATGGGATGACTGCTTTCTTGCCAGCAAGATTTCAAATAATTTGCTGCGCAACTTTCTGAAATGACGTGACGCACAAATTGATTGCCTTGTCTTCTTATTCCAGCACCTTGGGCACGCGAAAGAACTCGCCGTCGTGGCGCGGGGCGTTGCGTAGCCCCTGCTCGCGCGACAGGTGCTCCCCGACCTGGTCTTCGCGCAGCGCGTTCACCTCGAACGACATGTTGGTGAGGGGTTCCACACCGGTGGTATCTACTTCATCCAGTTGGGCAACCCAGTCCAGGATTTCAATCATACTGTCGAGCATGGCCGCTTCGGCCTGGGGCTCCAGATCCAGCCGGGCCAGGTGAGCCATCTTACGAACGGTGGTTTGGTCTATTTTCATTCGGATTGTAGCTGACGGTTAACGAAAATATTATCGGATACATCTATTCCCCGCTGCCGGTAAATCTCATTTAGCTCCTTTGCCCTGGCAATGGTGTGGCTAGAGGATTTCAGGATAGCAATGAACCTATCCGTTTCCGTAGTAGTGAATACAACAAATGCCCCGATTTTGGTCGCAATGGTAAAGTTTCTTATCTCCTGATCTTTTTCGTTGTGCAACTGCTCCAGCACCTGCGGATATCCATGAACTGATCCGTTTTTAGTAAGGTTCTTTTGAATAAGGAAACGGTTTTTATATACCTCATATAGATGTTTTGTCTCTAACGGCGTGTTCGGATCAAAAGACACTTCGCCATCCTTAAGGTACTTCAGACACTCTTGCGCGTAGTGGTTTGCTCGCTCTTTTTCTAAAAGGCAAACCAGTTTGTCGAGGTCAGCAAACACATTCATAGCTCTTAGTATGCGGTTGGTGTACCAGGTTCCATCGAGCTAATGACCTTAGCTCCCGTTACTGTTCCGGGCACTAGCACCTCTAGTTCAGCAAAAACATTGGGAGAGGGCACCGTTTCCGCCAATTTAAACGTTTTTTCTAAGATTACTCCTCCCAAGCCTCGTTTGTTGGCATGGTAATTTGCCACCCCCCGGTGCATTGTCCACGAGGTAAATTCACTTTGGTAATTACCAGCATTCTGTTGTGCAAAGGTTGCGTTCCCGCCGTGGGGTACTACCATACCCTTCAAAGCACTAAAATGGCCTGGATGCCCCATATGAACACCTCTGTATAATGTAATGTAACTGCCCTGGTCGGTATTCTCTCGGGCTGGCGAGGCATTTTCGGACGTTTTAGAAGCAGCATTCTGAGCAGATCCGCCCCCATGATAATGCGCCAATTCCTGCTCAATCACCCCAAAAACCCGGTCGCGCAGCGTTGGCACGTCCGCCTCCGTCAACCCGACGGTGGGAATGGGTTCGTGGAAGATGAGCAGCGGGCGGCGCGGGCGCATGAGCAGCTTTTTGTCATTGGGCAGAATGAACCAGTTGTGCGGAATGGTGACCGGCACCACCGGCGCCTGCTTCTCGATGGCCACCCGAAAGGGGCCGCTCTTGAAGTGCGCCAGCCGGGGCGGTTCGGGCGTGCGGATGCCTCCTTCAGGATACATCACCATGCTTTTGCCCTCGTCGATCTTGCGCAAGCTCTCTTGCAGTGCCTGGTAACTGCTGCGGGTACTGTTGCGGTCCACCGGAATGTGGAAGGTGCGGATCACCCAACCGAACAGCGGCAGGCGGGTGAGCGACCGCTTGCTGATGAACACAAAGGGTTGCGGAATGTAACCCACCAGCGCAATGTCGAGCAGCGAAAAGTGGTTCGGCGTGTACACGTAGGTTTGCTGCCGGTCGAGGTGCTCCCGCCCCCGCACGCGGGCGGGCACGCCCATGAGTCCGAAGAACGCCCGCGACCAAAGGCCGTTGAGCCACAGCCCGTGCCGGTGCCACGGTTCACGCCAGCTGGCGATCCAGAACAGGGGCGACAACACCAGCAACACGCCGCCGAACACGATCAATCCGTAGGTGGAATACACTCTGAGCAACAACTTCCTCATCAACGGGGGTGGGGAAATACAACTTCGGCCTGATCGTTAAAATAGCCACGGTGGTGCCCCAAAATTAAGGAAAAATACCGATGTTTAGGGGTTATCCCGGTTTAATAACTAGCCCGAGACCCTTGGATCGCCCCTCACTCATGACTATCCGCTTGCTGTTGGCCCTGTGCCTGCTGGCCACCGGCCTGCGCGCTCAGGACACCACCCGGGTGAAAATGGTGGTGATCGACACCGTGGTGGTGACCGGCAACAGTTTTGTGCTGCTCCCCGACAGCGTGTTCTTCACCAGCCGCGACACGGTGATCTACGTGGTGGATACCATCCGCACCAACATGGAGGCCATCATCAAAGGGGCCGACGTGTCGCGCGACACCGCCTTTTATCAGGAAGTGAAGCGCCGCATGGACCGCGGCAAGATCAGTCGCCAGCTCTTCGATGCCCTCTTCGATCTGAAAAGCGCCACCCCCAGCACCGCGCCCCGAACGCGGCCGGTGGAGCGGGGCACCTTCGCCAAGGGCAGCGTGGTGGGCGAGATTTACATCAAAAAGCTCGATGTCTTCGGGCCCAGCGTGACCGATACGGCCCGGCAGGCCACCAAGAAGCTCTCGCGGCTGTACAATTCTCTGCACGTAAACACCCACAACCGGGTGCTGCGCAACCACCTGTTGCTCAAGAAGGGCGACCGGGTGACCACCACCCGGCTGGCTGATAACGAACGACTCATCCGCACGCTGCCCTTCATCCGTGACGTCCGCCTGCTGGTGCAACCCCGCGACGACGGTAGCGACACGGTGGACTTGTTGCTGATCAGCGAAGACGTGATCCCTTACTCCTTTTCGGGACGACCCCGTGGCTTCATCAGGGGCAGCCTGAGCGTGAGCAACCGCAACATTTTGGGCACCGGCCACGAGTTGGACAACACAATCATTGTTAATGATGACCAGCCCCAACGGGTGGGCTACGAGGGAGCGTATCGCCTTCCCAACATCCGGGGCTCGTTTGTGCAGGCCGATCTGCGCTATACCAATACCTACTTTGACGAGATCTACCAGGTGGCGGCCCTTCGTCCGTTCTACGTGCCGGACATTCGTTTTGCCGGGGGGGCCGACATCAGCTACCAGCGCCGGAGCACCTTTGCTCCCGAGATCAACTCCTACGCCATCGTCGACACCTTTGCCAACGCGCGAGACATTCCCCGCATCCGCTACAGTTTTTTCGAGCAGGACTACTGGTTGGCCCGCAGTTTTAAGTTGGACGAATTCGACGACCGCACCCGCCTGTCGTTGAGCCTGGGGGGGCGGCATCAGCACTTCTACGAGCGACCGTCGGTGGGCCCCGGCGAGCACGTTGCTTTCCACCACCGCACCCAGTTGCTGGCCGGGCTGGCCTTCTCGAAGCGCTACTACACCACCGAACAACTGCTGTACACCTACGGACGCACCGAAGACATTCCGGTGGGGCAGTTGGCCGAGGTGGTGGTGGGGCCGGAATTCGGAGAGTTTGCCGACCGTTGGTTCACTGGGTTGTCGTACGCGCGGGGTAACTACCTCACTCCGCTGGGCTACGTATCGGTGGGAGCGAGCGGGGGCGGCTTCTGGCGGCTTCGCCGGATGGAAGAAGGGGTGCTACAGTTCTCGCTGGATAGCTATAGCTACCTGTTCTACGCCCGTCGCAGCCGCTTCCGCTTCTTTTTTCGCAGCAACTACACCCGCGGCATTCGGCGTCCGCCCACCATCGATTTTCCCAGTCGTTTTATCAGCATCCGCCGCGACAACGGCATTCGGGGGCTAAGTAACGCGGCGTTGGAGGGCAACGAACGGCTCACCTTTAGTCTGGAGGGCGTGGCCTACCCGCCCTGGAACCTCTACAGCTTTCGGCTGGCGCTGTTTGGCTTTCTGGACACCGGCCTAATCGCCGAGGAACAGGAAAAACTGCTTCAGACGCGGGCCTACCACGGGGTGGGTTTCGGCTTTCGAGTGCGCAACGAAAACCTGGCCTTCAAGACCTTCCAGGTGCGGATGGTGGTGTACCCCAATGCGCCGCGGGGCGAAAGCTGGATCGGCTTCAGCGCTGGTAACATCCCCCTGCCCCGCCTGCGCGACTTCGTGGGCAGCAAACCGCGGGTATTTCCGTTTGAGTAGGTTGGATCGTTGCTGCGCAATCACTGGAAGCAATACCCGTAACCATTGACTCGCGCGCGGATGTCCTTAGGCATTGGTAATTTTCCTAACCAGACAGGTACCTATGAACTACAAAGGAGAAACCCTGGCGAGAGTGAGTGTGCACTAGATCTTATCTATGCCTCTTTCTCCTTCCAGGAAGGAGATGCAGTAGGTCCGGGGTTTCGTGTAATAGAAGAACCAGGCACCAACAACGAGTTGATCATCACGCATTATGACTCATTGGAACGAAGGCTAGAAGGCCGCTTCTCAGTAAGCTTGGCATTTCCTGACTCTTTTCCTGACGGGTCTGTTCTCCCCGATACGATACGGATCACCTACGGTACCTTCTCTACCGAGGTGCTTCCTATTACCCAAGTGGGTGGTTAGGCAGATGCTGTGACCTAATTACCCCCACCAAAAAGAAAGGGCGCTGCCAACCGACAGCGCCCTTTTGTTTGTCACTTCCTGGCTCCCCGCCCGAGTGCGGCGGCGGTGGGCCAGAAGTAAATTAGTGGTCGCGTGGCCCGCAAAGGCGTTGCGACCCTCGTCGAATTGACCGTTCGACCTGGGTCGAATGGATCGTTCGACCACCGTCGAATAGACCGTTCGACGACGGTCGAACGGTCTATTCGCCCCCGCGCTACTTCACGGTGAGCACCGGGGTGAACACTCCGATGCGTTAAGAAACAGACTCTACTTCAATATCGAACACATCTTTGAGCGCTATCCGCGCCGCGTGGTAGCCGCACATGCCGTGCACCGCCCCGCCCGGCGGGGTAGAAGCCGAACACAGGTACACTCCCTCCAGGGGCGTGCGGTAGGGGGTCAGGCTCAGGGTGGGGCGGGTGAACTGCTGATTGGGGGTTTGTGCGCCCCCGTTGATGTCGCCCCCGATGTAGTTGGCGTTGTACTGCTGCACCTGGTGGGTGTTCATGGTGTGTTTCGCCAGAATGGTGTCGCGAAACCCGGGAGCGAAGCGCTCTACCTGCCGCTCGATCACCTCGGTCATGTCTACCGTCGAGTAGCGGGGCACGTGGCAGTAGGCCCAGGCGGTGTGCTTGCCCTCCGGGGCCCGGCTGGGATCAAAGGGAGTCTGTTGCACCAGCAGCACGTAGGGGTTGTCAGAATGCTCTTGGTTCCACAAGTCGTGCTCTGAGGCGGCAATCTCTTCCATCGTGCCGCCCAGGTGCGCCGTGGCGGCCCGGCCGCAGGCGGGATTAGCGAAAGGAATGGGGTCGCTCAAGGCCCAGTCTACCTTGAAAATGCCCTGGTTGTGCTCATAGCGTTCCAGTTGTCGTTGGTAGTAGCGGGCGAACTCCAGGCCCTCAATATCCAGCAACTGTCGGGGGGTGATATCGAACAGCATGGCCTGGCAGGGTGGAATGTCAGTAATAGCCGTCACCCGGTGCTCGGTCACCACCTCGCCGCCCAGCGAGATGAAGTACTGCTGCAGGGCGTTGGTGATCTGCTGGGCTCCACCCTTCGGAAAGGGCCATCCGACCACGTGCCCCAGGGCCCCCAGCACCATCCCGACGGCGGCCGAGACGATATTTTCGAGCGGGAGCATCGAGTGAGCGGCTAGCCCGGCAAACAAAGCGCGGGCCGGGGCACCCCGAAACGTTCGTTGGGCTAAGCCCGTGGCTGACTGTACTGCCCGGAGGCCGAACTCCGCCAGGGCCAGCGGGTCGTTGGGCCAGCGCAACGGTCCCAGAAAGGCCGGGGCAATGCGGTCCCACTGGTGCACCACCGGCTGCATCAGGCGCACGTACGCTTCCAGGTCTTCGCCCAGTTGAGCCGCAGTGTCGGCCACCGACTGCTCGAGCGTGACGGCCCGCCCCCCGTCGAGCGGATGCGCCAGCGGGGCGTCGGGGTGCACCCACTCCAACCCGAACTCATGCAGCGGTAGCGTGCGAAAGTAGGGCGAAGCCACCGCCATGGGGTGAATGGCCGAGCCGATATCGTGCACGAAGCCCGGCAGGGTGAGCTCTTCGGAGCGGGCCCCGCCCCCCACCTTGGCTTCGGCCTCAAGGATTAGTGTGGACAAGCCCGCACGCTGCGCCAGGATGCCCGCAGCGAAACCGTTGGGGCCGGAGCCAATCACCACTACGTCGTATCGTTTCATGTTTAGTAGGTTGGGTAAGTAGAACGCTCTGCCGATTACGGCAGTTCTTTATCTTCCAAGCCCGACACTCCGCCCGACACGATGAACTTCATAATGTCGGTGCTAGACGCGCTGAGCGGAGTCACGTACTGCGTAGGTACGATGTATAGATTGCCCGAGAAGTTGTAGGAGTGGGGCAAATACACCGCCACCTGGTCCACCAGTCCCAGTTGACTCAAATCACTCTTGGTGATGAAGCCAGGTTTCTGAATAATAAATTCCGGGTTGAGCGTGACCAGCACCGGCTGATCGAATTTCTTCTTATCGCCCACGAAGGCTGAGATCAGGTCTTTGAGGGATGAGTAGATGATGTTGACGAACGGCAGTTTGCGCAGCAGTTCCTCCAGGAGATTAAATAGCGGCCCGGCGAGCAGCGTAGAGGCCAGATAGCCCACAATTGTGATCGATGCCAGGATGGTGAGCATGCCCAAACCGGGCACTCTGAAGTCGATGATATTATCCAGCCAGCGGATGCTGAGTAAAATAATGTAGACCGTGAGGGCCACCGGCACCACAAAGAGCAGTCCGCGGAAGAAATAGGTAATCAGTTTGTTCATGTCGGTGCGGATCAATCACCGAGGGCGAAGATAAGGCTATTGTTGGGAATGTCGCGGAATTGGCGACCTAACTTACGGAAGAAGCGGGGGGCACGGCTATCCGTCGGTGAAAATTTTAACCATCATGGCGAGCAGCAGGCCTAGTTGACCAAAAAGTAAGGGTAGCAACCACCGCAGTTGAGTACGCAGTTCTTTGTGGATTTCTGTTTGGAAACTGCGTAGCTCCTGCTGCAATATATCCTTCGTCACCAATTGATCCCACCGCTCCTCAAAGCGTCTTTGTTGCGAATCCTGGATGAAATTGATCAGCTTTTCGGAGGTCTCTTCCCCTAGTTTTCCGCGAAGCTCTCTGAACATTTCTGTTTCCGTCATTAGCCTGTATTTACCTAAAGCTACGAAGAATCCCCCAAACAGCAAAGGCTCAGCAGAATTGCCGAGCCCTTACGCTATTTTGAGTCGCTTACGCGGTTAAATAGAAATCCCCACAAACGATAGGAAGGCAATACCCATCAGTCCGGTGATGAGCATGGTGATGCCTAGCCCTTTCAGGCCGTCGGGCACATTGGAGTACTTCATCTTCTCGCGGATGGCGGCCAGGGCCACAATAGCCAGGAAGAAGCCGGTGCCTGAACCGAAGCCAAAGGCAGTGGCCTCCACCACGGTGTAGTCGCGCTGCACCATGAACAAGGAAGAACCCAAGATGGCGCAGTTCACCGCAATCAGGGGAAGGAAGATGCCCAGCGTTCCGTAGAGCGAGGGCGATACTTTCTCGATCACCATCTCCACCAGTTGCACCATCGCGGCAATCACCGCAATAAACATAATGAAGCGCAAGAAACTCAGGTCGATGCCCGCGAAATCTTGCCCGGCCCAGGCCAACGCGCCTTCCTTGAGCACGTACTCCTGTAGCAACCAGTTGAAGGGCACCGTGATGGTGAGTACGAAGATCACCGCGGCTCCCAATCCGGTGGCGGTGGATACTTTCTTGGAGACGGCCAGGAACGAGCACATCCCCAGAAAGAAGGCCAGCACCATGTTCTCAATGAAGATCGCCTTAATGATAATGTTGATAATGTCCATGTGTACGGAGTTTTAAGACTTGCGTTATCGTTCCACGTGTCCGCTGACGGATCGCTGAACCCAGATCAATAATCCCAGAATGACGAAAGCGCCGACGGCGGTCACCATCAAACCATTGTTCGGAAAATTCTCGATGCCGACGGCCTCGAACACCTTGAAACCGAACAGGGCACCCGAACCGAGCAGTTCGCGGAAGAAGGCCACCACCAGAATGATCCAGGCGTAGCCAAACCCACTTCCCAGTCCGTCCAGGATAGAATCGTAGGGTTTGTTGCCCATCGCGAAGGCTTCCAGCCGCCCCATTACAATGCAGTTGGTGATGATCAAGCCCACAAACACGGTGAGCGACTTCCAGATGTCAAAGAAGTAGGCCTTCAGCACCTGGTCCACCAGGGTCACCAACGTGGCAATCACGGCCAGTTGCACGATGATGCGTACCCGACCGGGCACCAAATTGCGCATCAGGGAGATGATCAGGTTAGAGAAAACGATCACGAAGACTACCGAGATGGCCATGATTGAGGTAGGTGCCAACTGGGTGGTGACCGCCAGGGCCGAGCAGATGCCCAGCACCTGAATGGTGATCGGATTGTCGTCGCTCATGGGGTCGGAGAGCAGGCGCCGACGCCGTTTGGAGAGTAGTGCTTCCGAGGGTTCTTTCGGGGCTACTTTGGGTTTGTCAATAACTTGGGCGGTATCGCTCATGGTAACGCTAGTTAGTTAGATGATTGATTCGGTTTATACGTCAGTGATGCTTTTGCTTTGATCGGGTTTCTCAAGATTTTTTCCCGTAGCCCTTTCCAAGTAAGGCTCGTAGTAAGAGAGGTAGTTGCGCAGCATGTTGTTCACCCCCACCGCGGTAATAGTAGCTCCTGATAACCCATCCACCTCATTGTCACCGTAGATGCTCGGCTCTCCGGTTTCTCCTTTCACCATACTGATAGCAACCAATTCGCCCAGATCGTCTTTGATTTTCTTGCCCCGGAAGCGCTCCTGCACTTCCACACTGGTGATGCGGGCGCCCAGGCCGGGGGTTTCTCCGGCGTGGTCAAACACCACCCCACGGACGGTAGCCAGGTCTTTCTCCAGGGCTACATAGCCCCAGATGTTATTCCACAAACCATTGCCGTACACTGGTAAAATGTAAGCGTCGACCTCATCGGTACTACCTTCTTTCATCAGCTTGTAGACAGGGAACAAGCGCGCTTCGGAAGGCAACTTAAACTGCTGCCCCACGTCTACCGCCTCGGCAACCACCGGCGTCCCCTTAATCTCCTTTACCTCTTCGCCTTTGGCGTCCACCACCAGCGACTGAATGCGCGACTCATAAATGCCCGGCACATCGTCGGTGGGCTGGAGTTGCATCACGGCCCCCAGGATCTTCTTCTGGGTATCGAGCGCCACCTGTTCCTGCTGAATGGGACGAAGTCCCAGCGCAGCGAACGATAACAAACCGCCGAGGATGATGGTGAGCACGGCGGAAAAACCAATTACGTAAGCATTAGACTGTCGCACGTTGTAACCTCCTTTTTTTGTTAGCTTGAACTACATAAAAATCAATCAGCGGGGCGAATACGTTCATAAACAATACTGCCAGCATAATTCCTTCCGGGTAGGCCGGGTTCATCACCCGAATAATTACTGTAATAGCTCCGATCAAAAAACCGTATATCCACTTGCCCCACTCGGTATGCGCCGCTGACACGGGGTCGGTGGCCATAAACACGATGCCGAAGGCCGCTCCGCCGATGGCAAAGTGGTAGTAGGCAGGCATATCCATATACTCGTTGTAACCCGCCAGGTTAAAGATCAGTCCCATCACGTACATGCCCACAAAGCCACTCAGGATAATCTTCCAGCTGGCCACCTTGGTCACAATCAGAATGAGGGCACCGATCAAAACCATCAGCAGCGAGGTGGAGCCGATGGAGCCGGGGATCAGCCCGATGAACAGGTTCCAAAATTCGTAGAGTCCGTTCTGGAAGCTATCAAAAGCCGCTACCACCGGCTGCGCTCCTTCCACGGCCACGGTTTCGGCCGCTATGCCCAGCGGGGTTGCTCCGGAAAAACCGTCGGCGTATTCTTGTCCGCCCTTGTAGTACCACACGTCGCCTGACATGTCGCTGGGGTAGGCGAAGTACAAAAACGCCCGGGCCGTCATGGCCACGTTGAGCACGTTCATGCCCGTGCCGCCGAACACTTCTTTGGCAATCACCACTGCAAAAATAGTGGCCAGCGCCACCTGCCAGAGCGGAATGGTGGGCGGCATGATGAGCGGAATCAGCATACCGGTCACCAGGAAGCCCTCGTTGATGGGGTGACGGCGCACCGCTGAAAAGAGCACTTCCACCAGTCCGCCGGTGGCGTAGGACACAAAAACGATGGGCAGCACCACCTGGGCTCCGATCAGCACCTTGTCGATCCAGGTGGCGGCATCCAAGCCGCCCACCGCCAGAAAGTGCGTGTGGCCCACGTTGTAGATGCCGAACAGCAGGCAGGGCACCAGGGCGATCACCACGGTGATCATCAGGCGTTTCAGGTCGATGGCATCGTGGATGTGCGTGCCCTTGGCCGGGGACGTTTCGCGGGGGGTGAACAAAAATGTTTCGCCCGCCTCGAAGGCGTAGTAGAACTTCTCGAGCTTGCCGCCCTTCTCGAACATGGGGCGCTGCTGGTCTAGAATGTTTCGTAAGAATTGCATACCTAAGGTTCTCGGATTAAGTTGATTCCTTCGCGAATGATGTGTTGGATGTCGTGCTTAGAGATGTCGATGAACTCGCACAGGGCCACGTCTTCTTCGATCACTTCGTAGATACCCAGCGCTTCCATGTCTTCGTAGTCTTCGGCCATAATGGCCTTGAGCAAATACTCCGGCAGAATGTCCATCGGCAATACCTGTTCGTAGATGCCGGTTTGCACAAACGCCCGCTCTTCTCCCCGCATGTTGGAGTCAAGCACGTACTCCTTTTTGGGGTTTAGAAACGAGAGCAGTCCCACAGCTCTATGGAAACTCAACTTGTTCGTGGTTGGTTTCATCCAGCCCAAAAATTCGTAATAATCTCCTTCGGGAATCACAGTGACCTGATGATCGTAAAAACCCAGGTAGCCATCGGCCGGAATCTTGTTACCGGTGAGCACGTTGCCCGAGATGTAGCGCACGTGCTCGTTCTTCAGATTGCCCGCCACCAGCTTGTCGATACACGCTCCCTGATAGATACGGTGGTACTGCGGCTCCTTCACTTCCGATCCGGTGAGGGCAATGAGTTTGGAGCCGTCGTAGATCCCATCCAGGAAGAGCTTCCCGATCTGCACCACTCCGTAGGGGTTCACCGTCCACACCACCTGCCCCTTGCCGATGGGGTCCACGTGGTGGATGTGCACGCCCACGTTGCCCGCCGGGTGCGGTCCGGAAAACTTGTGTACCTCGATGCCCTTGGCCGTTCCCACCACCGATGATACCTCAGCGTTGGCGTCCACCCCCAGGTGCACCTTGCCGCTGGTGAACTTTTTGAGCACTTCGATGCCCGCCTCGAAGTAGTTGCCCTGCCCCTTGAGCAAAAAGTCGTAGTTGGGCGCCAGCGGACTGGTATCGAAGGTGGATATGAAAATAGATTTGGGAGTGTCGTCGGGATTGGCCACGATGCCGTAGGGCCGTTGGACAATCTGCGGCCACACGCCACTTTTCAGCATCGTCTCGAGCGCGTCTTCCTTTTTCAGCGATGGGATCTCCGAAATAGAATACTCCTTAAACTGCTCGTGCTCAATGGTTTTGTCGGCCAGTATTTTTATCTCCAGCAGTTTGCGGCGCTCACCGCGCTGGATTTCGACCACCTCGCCGCTCACCGGAGCGCAGTACATGACCGAGTTCATCTTTTTGTCAAAGAGGATGGGGGTACCGGCCTTCACGGTGTCTCCTTCCTTCACGGTGACCTTGGGGCGGATAAGACCCGGAAAATCGGTGGGCTTAAGAGCGAAGGTGTCGGAAAGGGGGGATTCGGCGAGCTGCCGGGCTGGCTTTCCGGCTAAGTTGATGGTAAATCCTCTTTTGAGTTTGATGTGTTCAGGCATCAATGCAAATTATGAGTGCGGTAAAACGCTGCAAAAGTAATCAAAATACCCTAACAACCTATAAGTGCACGCGGGGAAATTACGGGATGAATTAGCCTTGGCAACGGCCCGCCGGGCTTGGTTGAGTCTACACCAGCACATCCAATGACCGGATACCCGCGGCCACCTGCTCCATCAGCCACATGGGGGTAGAAGTGGCTCCGCACACCCCCACACGCTCGGCACCGGCAAACCAGGCGGGCTGTAGTTCGTCTTCGTTGGCGATAAAGTAGCTACGCTCGTTTTCGGCCCGGCACACGCTGTAAAGCGCCTTTCCGTTCGAGCTTTTTTTGCTGCTCACGAAGATGATCACGTCCTGCTCCTGAGCAAACCGTTGCAGTTGGGGCTCCCGGTTCGACACCTGCCGACAAATGCTATCGTTGGCCTGAAATTCTACGGTGTTAAGCGCGCTGTTGGCCTGCGCCAGCCGTTCCTCAATCAGCGCCTTGATGCGGTAGAAGCCCTTGGTGCTCTTGGTGGTTTGGCTGAACAACGTGACCGGCCGGGTAAAGTCGATCTTGTCCAGATCCTGATCGTGCATCACAATAATAGCTTTGCCGCGGGTTTGCCCGGTGAGTCCGATCACCTCGGCGTGCCCGGGTTGGCCGTAGATCACGATCTGTCCGGCAATGTCTTCCACGTGGTCGAAGGCGTTCTTGACGCGGTTCTGAAGTTTGAGCACCACGGGGCACGAGGCGTCGACCAGTTCGATGTTGTTGGCCAGGGCCAGCTGGTAGGTTTCAGGGGGCTCGCCGTGAGCGCGAATGAGCACCTTGCAGTCGCGCAGTTCGTTCAGATCGGCGCGATCAATGATGCGCAGTCCTTTTTTGTGCAGGCGCTGCACTTCCATATCGTTGTGCACAATGTCGCCCAGGCAGTAGAGGTTGTTGCCGTCGAGCATCTCGTCTTCCGCCATCTGAATGGCAAACTCTACGCCGAAGCAGTAGCCTGAGTTCTTATCAATAGTCACTTCCATCGGGCAATGGTTGGTTGGATGAATAAATAAGGGCGCGGGCCCAGGTCACTACCTGCTGCACCTGAGCGTCAAAGGTTAGGTGGGTGGTGTCGAGGGTCACCGCGTCGCTGGCCTTCACCAGGGGCGACTCCTTCCTACTCGAATCCAACTCATCTCGTTGTAGAAGGTTGCGCTCAATGTCCGAAACCGCCACCGTTTGCCCTTTTTCCAGCAGTTCAGCCTGCCGCCGCCGGGCCCGTACGGCCGGGTCGGCCGTCATGAACACCTTGAGGTCGGCCTGCGGAAACACCCGGGTGCCAATGTCGCGGCCGTCCATCACCACCCGCCGCCCCGCGCCGAGCCGCTGTTGCAACGCCACCATGGCCTGGCGGACCACCGGCAGGGCACTCACCGGACTCACGTGATCGGACACCCGCATGCCGCGAATCTCCTGCTCCACGTTTTCGCCGTTGAGCAGCGTTTCGTAGCCGACTCCCCGGGGATGCGGCTGGAAACTGATTTGAAGATCAGCGAGGGCCCGTTGCACCGCTGCGGGGTCGGTCAGGCGGACGTTATTTCTTAAAAAGTGCAGCGTCACCGCCCGGTACATGGCCCCCGAATCGACGTAGGTGTAGCCCAGTTGCTGCGCTACCGCCTCGGCCGTAGAGCTCTTTCCTACTCCGGAGTAGCCATCGATGGCCACCGTGATGTCGTTGGGCATGGCTAGCAGTCTTTCGTCGGACAAGGAATAGGGCCTTTCTTAGGAAGTCGGCCGGGCTTTTGGGTAGCGCAGCCACCAATAGTCACCACCGCGGTGATGAGCAGCAGTTTATAAAACAGTTTTTTCATCTTGTCAAGATAAGTGCATTATGTTTCCTAATAGGAAGGTAAGGTTGTCTAAAATTTCTTCTGACTCAACAAAAAGTACTCGCTTAAAAACTCATTGCTCTCTATACCAATCAATTCTACCACGTAAAAAACTGACAAACAGAGCTTTATAAATAAGTTTGCGACTTTGTTTAATTTTTAGTTAAATTTGTTGAACAAACTTGTACGGTCAACGTAAGCAATTAAAAACGCACCGCATCGATTTCCGCCTGGCAAAAGCTTTTGATTGAGTAGTTTTAGGTTGTTGTATTAGTAGTAAAAAAAGTGAATCTATTGGGTTCACTTTTTTTGTTATCGCTGCGACAGATTTACGTACTTTGCGGCCTCGTTTCTAACGAAGCTTTTGGGGCAATCGTGCGTCGGGTAGTCCGTAGGCTTTCATTTTTAGTACGCTATGCTGTATCTCTCCGTAGAATCGCTGTCCAAACGCTACCTCACCGCCGAAGGGCGCGACAATCACCTGTTTCATAACATCTCGTTCGGCATTGAACAAGGGCAAAAAATCGCCCTAGTGGGCATCAACGGTTCGGGCAAATCCACCCTCATGAAAATCATCGGCGGACGCGAGGTGCCCGACAGCGGTCAGGTGGCTATCACCAGCGGCGTGCGCGTGGCCTTTGCCGAGCAGCAGCCAATCTTTGAGGAGCACGACACGGTCGAATCGTTCGTCTACCGCAGCGACGACCCCACCCTGGCCCTGCTGCAAGACTACCGCCACCTGCTCAACCACGACCCCACCTCCGAGCGCTTGGCCGACGTGATCGGACGGATCGACAGCCAGAACGCCTGGGACTACGACAGCCAGATCGAGCAGATTCTGGGGCAACTGGGCATCTACGACCTGGACCAGCCCACGGCCCAGTTGTCGGGCGGACAGCGCAAGCGGGTGGCCCTGGCCAAGGCCCTGATCGAAAAGCCCGACCTGCTGCTGCTCGATGAGCCGACCAACCACCTGGACCTGGCCACCATCGAGTGGATTGAGAATTACTTGTCGGCGCAGAACATGGCGCTGTTGCTGGTGACCCACGACCGCTACTTTCTGGAGCGGGTTACCAACGAAATCCTGGAACTCGAGGGTGGGCAGATTCACCGCTACGCTGGGAACTATGCCTACTTTCTGGAGAAGAAAACCGAGCGAATCGCTCAGCAGCAAACCGAAGTCAGCAAAGCGCAGAACCTGTTTCGTAAGGAGCTGGAGTGGATGCGGCGGCAACCCCGGGCGCGGGGCACCAAGGCCAAGTACCGCGTGGAAGCCTTCGATTCGCTGGCCGAGAAAGCCCAGCAGTCGACCGGGCAGGCCGCCATGGAGCTGAGCATCCAGGGGCGAAGGCAGGGCAAAAAGGTGCTGGAAATTGAGCACCTCAGCAAAGCCTACGACGGGCGCCCCATCATCGATGATTTTTCGTATACTTTTCGCAAGCAAGACCGGGTGGGCATCATCGGCCCCAACGGCTCGGGCAAAACCACCTTCGTGGACATGCTCACCGGCCGCAAGCAACCCGACCAGGGGCAGATTGAAGCCGGGTCCACCACCGTGTTTGGCTACTACACCCAGCAAGAAATCACCTTTGATGAGCAGCAGCGGGTGATCGACGTGGTGAAGGAAATCGCCGAGGTGGTGGAAATGGCTCCCGGGCAGTTTATTTCGGCCGGGCAGTTTCTGCAGCACTTCCAGTTTCCGCCCGACATGCACTACCACCGGGTGAAAAACCTAAGCGGCGGAGAGAAGCGCCGTCTGCAACTGCTGCAGGTGCTCATTCGCAATCCCAACTTCCTGATTCTGGATGAACCCACCAACGATCTGGACCTGATCACGCTCAATATTCTGGAAGACTTTCTGCTGCAGTTTGCCGGTTGTTTAATCATTGTATCGCACGACCGCTACTTTATGGATCGGCTGGTGGAGCACCTGTTCGTGTTTGATGCGGAAAGTCCGCAAATCACCGATTTTCCCGGCAACTACACCGACTACCGCTCCAGCGCTCCCGCCGTCTCCGCCCCGAAGCAAAAACTATCGGCCCCCAAGTCTGCTCCCGCGGCATCAACCACTCCCAGTTCGTCTTCCAAGGCATCCTACAAGGAGAAGCGAGAGTATGAGCAGTTGGAGAAGGACATCGCTCAACTGGAAGAGGAAAAAGAGCAACTAGAACAACGAATGAACGAGCTAGCTACCAGTGGTTCAGCTGACCACGCGGCGCTGGCCGAAACCGCAGGGGCGCTACAAAAAATCAACGACGAGCTGGATAAAAAAACCGACCGCTGGTTGGAGTTGTCGGAGGTGGTGTAGTCAAAAAAATCGCCCCTGGTTTTCTAAGCGCCCCAAACTCTCCTATATTGCTGCTACCAACCTATGCAATCAATCCTAAAAGCCTCGCTGCTGGCCCTTCTGCTGCCCGTGGCCTGTAGCAGTCCTGACACTTCTCGTCAATCCTCCGAACCCATGTCCACCACCCCGTTCACTGGCGCCGAGGGTGAGGTGAAACTCATCACCCTCGATCCCGGCCACTTCCACGCCGCCCTGGTGCAGAAGAACATGTACCCGCAGATTGATTCGGTGGTGCCCGTCTACGCCCCCGCCGGAGACGATCTGCAGCAGCACCTCCAACGCATCGAGCAGTATAACACCCGCGCGGAGAACCCTACCCACTGGGTAGAAAAGATGCACACCGGGGCTGACTTCTTTGATCAGATGATCGCCGATAAACCCGGCAACGTGGTGGTGCTGTCGGGCAACAATGCCAAAAAAACCGAGTACATCCACGCCTCGCTCGAGGCGGGCCTCAACGTGCTGGCCGACAAACCGATGGTGATCGAGCCGTCGGAATATCCGTTGCTAGAAGACGCCTTCCGCGTGGCGCAGGAGAAAGATGTGCTGTTGTACGACATCATGACCGAACGCTACGAGATCACCACCGTGCTGCAGCGGGCGCTGTCGCAGCAATCCACCGTGTTCGGTGAACTTGTGCCGGGAAACGTTGACGAACCGGCCATCTCCAAAGAAAGCGTGCACCACTTCTTCAAGTACGTGTCGGGCAACCCGCTGGTGCGTCCGGCCTGGTTCTTCGACGTGGCGCAGCAGGGCGAAGGCATCGTCGACGTGTCGACCCACCTGGTGGACCTGATCCTGTGGGAGACATTTCCTGACCAAGCCATCGACACCACCGAGGTGGAGGTGGTAGCCGCCCGCCGCTGGGCTACCAAACTGAGCTCGGCCCAATTTGAGCAAGTAACGGGCCTAACCGAGTTTCCGGACTACCTGCAAAAAGACGTGCAAAACGGTAAGCTCAGCGTGTTCTCGAACGGGGAGATCAACTTCACGGTGCGCGGGGTGCACGGCAAGGCTTCGGTTATCTGGAACTTCCAAGCGCCCGAAGGAGCCGCTGATACCCATTACTCTATTATGCGGGGCACCCAAGCCAACCTGGTGATCCGGCAGGATGCCGAACAGAATTATCAGCCCACCTTATACGTGGAACCGGCG
The DNA here is from genome assembly GCA_965217305.1 of Cyclobacteriaceae bacterium. Classification (GTDB taxonomy): domain Bacteria; phylum Bacteroidota; class Bacteroidia; order Cytophagales; family Cyclobacteriaceae; genus Tunicatimonas. Next base: position 615,634 of record CBDCHN010000008.1, on the reverse strand, counting down.
GTTGGCACCGCCCGCGAAGAACTGGAAATCGCCCTGGAAGCGGCGCTGAAGCAGCTCAACGAGCAGTATCCCGGACTCGCCACCCGCCCCGCGGCCGATGGTTGGGAGATCATCATTCCCGAGCGGTTCAAACTGGGTCACGAGGCGCACTTTGCGCAGGTAACGGAGCGCTACTTACAGTATTTGGTCGACGGTGAACTGCCCGACTGGGAGCTTTACAACATGCTCACCAAGTACTACGTCACCATGCAGGGCTACGCGATGAGCCGGTAACCAGCGGGCCACCCCCGCTACGCGGTCTCTTGCAGATTGTGCACTGACGCTGGCGCGTTGGCGGGGCAGACGCCCGTTTATTCGCATTCAAACCGCGTAACATGAAAGCCATTATCCTGAAAGAGCCCGGACAGTTTGTTTACGAAGAAACGGAGCCAGATGAGGATCTGCAGCCTCACGAAGCGCTACTCAGGGTGCACCGCATCGGCATTTGCGGCACCGACTATCACGCCTACCGGGGCGACCAGCCGTTCTTTTCCTATCCGCGGGTGCTCGGCCACGAACTGGGCGTTGAGGTCGTAGCGGTGGGTTCGCAGGTCACGCAGGTGAAGCCGGGCGACAAATGCGCGGTAGAGCCCTATCTGAACACCACGCAAGACCAGGCCGTACGCCGCGGTTTCACCAACTGCGGCGAGAACATCTCGGTGGTGGGGGTGCACCAGGACGGCGGCATGCGCGAGTACCTTACGCTGCCCGCGCAGTACCTGCATACCGCTGAGACGCTGAGCTACGACCAACTGGCCCTGGTAGAACCGCTGGGCATCGGCTGCCACGCCGTTAACCGGGCGAAAATTACCGCCGACGACTACGCGCTGGTGGTCGGGGCGGGGCCCATCGGCTTGGCGGCGCTACACTTTGCTACGGCCACGGGCGCCAAAACGGTGGTGATGGACGTAAACACCGACCGATTGGCGTTTGCGGCGGCGCTGATGAAGACGGGCGGTACGGTGGTTGCTGGCCAAGACGACACCGTTGATCAACTGCGAACGCTCTTCGGCGGCGACTTACCCACGGTGGTGCTGGATGCGACGGGCAGTCGGCAGTCGATGGGTAAAGCCTTAGAATACGCCGCTCCCGCCGGGCGCATCGTCTTCATCGGCCTGTTTCAGGGTGAGTTCAGTTTCCACGATCCGTACTTTCACAAAAAGGAGTTGACGCTGATGGCCAGCCGCAACGCGCTGGCTGCCGATTTCCGGCAAATTATCCGCATGATGGAAGCGGGAACCATTGATGCCAACGCCTGGATTACCCACCGCAGTACGCTCGGAAACATGGTCGAGCAGTTTGACAACTGGCTCGACCCCGCCTCACGAGTAATCAAAGCAATGGTATCCATAGATCATCTTTGATTGAACGAAAACCGAAATTCTTTGGGCTAAATAAGCGAGTAGCAAGAACACTCTGCGGAATATTTATTTACTTAGCGCGATTATGATGAACAACCTAACGTTATCCGTAGCCGCCGTTGTGTTGCTTACGCTTACGTTCACCTCGTGCCACACCACCGACGAGCAGAAGGTGCTACGCCTGGCGCACGGCTTGTCGGCCGACCACTCGGTGCACCAGGCGATGGTCTACCTGGGCGAAGTGCTGGAAGAGAAATCCGGCGGACAGCTCACGGTCAAGATTTACCCCAGCGCCCAACTCGGTGCCGAGCGCGAAGTCTTGGAGCTACTTCAGCTAGGCAGCGTGGCCATTACCAAGGTGTCGGCCGCCGTGATGGAGGGCTTTGCCGAAGAATACCAGGTGCTGGGACTGCCCTTCCTGTTTCACGACAAGGCGCACGCCTTCCGGGTGTTCGACGGGGAGGTGGGCCGCGACATCCTGCTGTCGGGCGAACGGGTGTGGTTGCGGGGGTTGGGCTTCTACGACGCTGGCGCCCGTAGCTTCTACGCCAAGGAAAAACCCATCAGCGTTCCCTCTGACCTAACCGGCATGAAGGTTCGGGTGCAGAAGAGCAACACCGCCATCGGCATGGTAAAGGCCATGGGCGGCACCCCCACGCCCATCCCCTTCGGAGAAATCTACACCGCCCTGCAGAGCGGCGTGGTGGATGCCGCCGAAAACAACCCGCCCAGCCTGTACTTGTCGGGCCACTACGAGGTATGCAAGTACTACTCGATGGATGAACATACCCAGGTGCCCGACGTGCTGCTCATTGGCAAGCCCGCCTGGGACGGCCTCACCGAGCAGGAGCGCGCCTGGGTGCAGGAAGCCGCCGACGCCTCGGTGGTGCGGCAGCACGAACTGTGGCGCGAATCGGAAGAAGAAGCCATGACTGCCCTGAAGGCCGCCGGAGTGCAAATCAACTATCCGGACAAAGAACCCTTCGCGCAGGACGTGCAGGGAATATACGCTGACTACCGCGCCCAACCCGCCCTGAATGAGTTAATCCAGCGCATCCAAGCCCTCGAATGATATGGTCCTACGAAACGCCATCGACCACGTTGTCCGCTTCCTGCTCGTCGTGCTGATGTCAGCCATTGTGATCGACGTGCTGTTACAAGTGTTTAGCCGCTACCTGTTCAACGCGCCCCTAAGCTTCACCGACGAGCTGGCCAGTTTTCTGTTGATCTGGTTAGGGCTGCTCGGTGCGGCCTACGCCACCGGTGAAAATCAGCACCTGGCCATTGACCTGCTGGCCATGCGGGTATCTCCGGCGAGTCAGCGCCGCTTGGAAGTGATTGTGACCGTGTTGGTGGTGGTGTTTGCCCTGGCGGTGCTGATCGTGGGCGGAAGCTGGCTGGTGTATACCGGCTTTCTGTTCGGACAACTATCGGCTTCGTTGCAACTTTCACTAGGTTACGTGTACCTGATTTTACCCATTGCGGGCGTGCTCATCACTTACTATAGCATCGACAACACCTTCCGCCGCCCCGTGCCCCCTACCCCCGAACCGCCCTTACCGGCCGACTAATCCCCTCTATGGAATCTTTAGAAATCATCGTTTTAGTGGTCAGTTTTCTGGCCTTGGTGACCTTGGGCGTGCCTGTCGCCTACAGCATCGGGCTGTCGGGCATTCTCACCATGCTGCTCTCGATCGACTATCTGCCCGCCGTGGCTACCTTCGCCCAGCGCATGGCCACCAGCCTGGATAGCTTCACGCTGCTGGCCATTCCGCTCTTTATTTTAGCAGGACAACTGATGAACAACGGGGGCATCGCCGCCCGGCTGGTGGAGTTTGCCAAGGTGCTGGTGGGGCGACTGCCCGGCGGCTTGGCCATTGTGAACGTGCTGGCCAACATGCTGTTCGGAGCCATTTCGGGTTCGGCGGGCGCCGCCGCTTCGGCCATCGGCAGCATCATGCACCCCCGCATGAAGGCCGAAGGCTACGACGAGAACTTCAGCGCGGCGGTGAACATCTCGTCGGCCACCACCGGTTTGGTGATTCCGCCCAGCAACATTCTGATCGTGTACTCGCTGGCCAGCGGGGGAGTGTCGATTGCCGCCCTGTTCGTGGCCGGTTACCTGCCGGGCATTCTGATGGGCCTGGCCCTGATCGTGGTGGCCGGAACCTATGCCTACCGCCACGACTACCCCCTGGGTGACAAAGTGACGCTGGGCGAAGGCTTCCGCAAGTTTCTGGACGCGCTACCCAGTCTGCTGCTACTAGTCATCGTGTTGGGTGGCATCATTGCCGGGGTGTTCACGGCCACTGAAGCCTCGGGCGTGGCGGTGTTGTACTGCCTGGTGCTGGCCTTCATCTACGGTGAAATCTCGTGGCGCGACCTGCCCGGCATCATGATCAAGACCTCGCTCACCACCGCCATTGTGTTGCTGCTGGTGGCCACCTCCATCGGGCTGTCGTGGATCATGGCCTACCAGGAAATCCCCCAGAGCGTGAGCGCCGGACTGTTATCGTTGTCGGACAATCCAATTGTCATTCTGCTGCTGATCAACCTGGTGCTGCTGTTTGTGGGGGTGTTTATGGATATGACTCCGGCCGTGCTCATCTTCACCCCGATCTTCTTGCCGGTGGTTACCAGCCAGTTAGGAGTGGACCCGGTGCACTTCGGCATTATTCTGATTGCCAACCTGTGCGTGGGGCTGTGCACGCCGCCAGTGGGCACGGTGCTGTTCATCGGCTGTAGTGTGGCGGAAGTGAAGATTCAGTCGGTGGTACGTCCGCTGATTCCCTTCTTCCTGGCGATGATCGTGGCGCTGCTGCTGATCACCTACGTGCCGGAGATTAGTCTGTGGTTGCCGGGATTGTTTGGGTTGTAGGGGAAAATTAAAACGTACATCAACTACCTTACCAAATAATATTTTGTCAGAAAGCCAAATTTTAAGTTAAAAGCATCAAACTTGAACCTTTTAACTCCGATTTTGGAGTTCAGAAGTCCACCGTTCGAGTTATTTACTTCAGTCGTGAGGTTAAAAACACCAAGTTTCTACCTTTTTACTCGGATGGCCGAGCTTTTTACTTAAACCAGCCACCTTTCAAGTCGGTGCAAGCAGTTAGAAGGTCGGTAACGATAGCCAAGTGCTACTTGATACCAGCCGAAATGCACCAGAGAGTATACTGCGCTAACCCTAGTCGGAGGGTGGCGAAGTGCGCGGCACCCGGCGTCCCGGACAACGGTCGCTCCGACCCAATAACCAGATAGAGCGTCCGCTCGGTCTTGCTTTAATATCCCTCTACCATCGTGACTCGCAAAGAAGCCATCTATAACCAGCAGGCTGTCAGGGCCGGACACCAACCCAGGCGGTAGTAAGTAAACAAAATAGTTAGCGGTTTTTGCTTTCCGTGATTTATTTAGGAGCATCATCCTGGTTTTTGTATCTTTCGTCAAAGAACAACTGTATACTCATGATACGAAAAATTTTGGTTCCGCAAGAGCGTACCTACGTGCTTGAGCTACCCGAATCATTCCTAGGCAAAGAAGTAGAAGTATTAGCGTTTGAAGTTGAGAAGAAAAAAGCGGTGTCTAGTAAGTCCTTAGAGGACATAGAAAAAGAACTGGTGGGTCTTACCGTTAACGATCCTGGCTTTGCGTTCGACCGAGACGAGGCTAACGATTATGAATGAGCGCATTGCCATTGACACCAATATTGTTCTATACGCGCTTAATGACGCTGATCTTGCCAAAAAAACGACGGCACTGAATATAGTTCGACGTTATCCGATACTTTCGGCTCAATCGTTTACGGAAGTTATCAATGTGTGCCGAAGGAAATGGAAATACGACAAGAACAGGCAAATAAGTGTTGGTGAGTTTCTATTAGCGAATAGTCAATTGGTACCAACCAGCGAAGACGTTATCCGCTTAGCCCATCAGCTGATTGCTTCCTATGACTTTCAGTATTTTGATAGCCTAATTGTAGCTGCTGCGTTGCAAACCGACTGTAGTATGCTGTACTCCGAAGATATGCATCATCAGCTTCTTGTAGAAAAACGATTGCGAATCATCAATCCTTTCTTCTAATAGTTTGCCTTCTACCTGCCTTCTTCCTGGCGATGATCGTGGCGCTGCTGCTGATCACCTACGTGCCGGAGATCAGTCTGTGGCTGCCGGGGGTGTTTGGATTATAGGGGGGATGAATGTATGGTTGGGGTAACCGAGCAGGCACTCTGTTCGGTGGAGGATACGAGCCGCTGATTGGGGTCGTAGGACGCTATCGCTACCCTACGACTAGTCTGAATGCTATAAAAACAATCTAAAGAAATACGTCAATTAAATTTCAAACAACATAAAAGTTTAAAAAGTAACTCCTTCTTTAAATTTGAGGTTGGATAAAATAGATAACTCACATGCTTCATTTTGATCCTGTTTTAGCTGCTATTTTACTAATAATAATATTGTATTTGAAACAAATATTCCACTGGAAATATCTGAAAGAAGTTAGAAAAGACTTAAGTCAATATAAATCAGAAAACGACTTTAAACGTAGAAATGATTTGTCTAAAACTAATGAGTACTGGCATTATAGTACAGTTAACTTTGAAACATTGATGCCTTTTTTTATCAGAGATAAAACTGACAGAGAAAACAGTAAAGCAATAAACTATGCGCGGCTTGTTATATTATTTTTAATATTATCATGCACACTTTTAGTTTCTATTGTCCTATTACTCATTTTCTAAGAAAAGCAAGAGTTAACGCCTCATCACTGGTCGGAGGGTAGCGAAGCACGCGGCGCCTGACGTTCCGAGCAACGGCCGCTCCGACCCATCAACCAAATAGAGCGGCCCATCGGTCCTGCGTTGTGACTTGGAAATACGTCATCTACGATCAGTAGGCTATTCACTCTGTCGTAAAACCCGTTTCGTATGCCCCACGCACATCTCCGGTGGGCCAGGTCACTTAAAAGGGTTGCCCGGCTACGCACAAAAATAGCGCAAAATCGTTGTACTCAAAGATGACCCTACGCTCACCACCCTGATGAACCAACGCTTTCGCTACCTGCTCCTTTTGCTCCTGCTCCCGCTGCTGTCCTTCGGGCAAAGTCCGGATACGGTGGTGATCGAGGGAGTGGTGGTGGATGCCGACAGCGCCTTCATCCTGGAGTCGGTGCACCTGCGGGTGCTCAATACCAACCGGGGCGGAGTGACGCGCACCGACGGGCGCTTCAAAACCCGCATCGCCCGGCAAGACACGCTGATGTTCACCCGGGTGGGCTACCAGCCCTACCAGTTGGTAGTCGCCAACAGCACCCCCGAAAGCCTGCGGCAACTGACTATCCGGATGCAACCGCAAATCACGATGCTCCAAGAGGTGCGCGTCAGGGAATACGGAGACATCACCAAGTACATCCGCCGCGATTACGACAGCACGGTGGATATGCGCCGCCCCCGGGGGGAACCGATGTTTGAACGCAAAGCACCAGCCGAGCGGAAGGCGGTACAAATGGGCGTTGGACCCAACGGCGCGACACTCGACGGGGCCGTGACAGCCTTTGCCAACCTGTTCAGCAGCGAATACCAGCAAAAGAAGAAGGTGAAAGAACTGGTTGCTCGGGAGCAAGTCCAAACGCAGCAGCGCGAACTTCGGCAAACCATGACGCAGCGCTACCAAACCCTGGCCCGGTCGGTGACCAACCTGAGCGCCAGCGAGTTAGAGCAGCTGACTGCCTCGCACATGCCTCCCCCCTACCGCATGCGGCAGATGAGCGACTATGAAGTGACCACCGTAATCATTCAGGGGTTGCGCACCTTAGAGAAACAGGAAAGTTTCCTGGACGACCTGCTAAAGAACGGCACTTTTGAAGGGCAGGAAAGAAATCAATGAGATGCGTTCATACTTAAACCGTTAAAAGGAGAACGAAACTGACACCGAAGGAATGATGGGAAACAGCGACACCGACTTGATGGTGGAGATGCCGCCTCTCGCTCCACTGCTATCAGCATAGTAGTAATAAGGGTTCTGACGGTTGTACAGATTGAACACGCTTAGCTCCAGGGTGCCAGTCACCTGTCGCCACCGTAGCCTTCGTTGCAGGGCCACGTCTAGTCGGTGGAAGTCCTTCATGCGGTATGAGTTGCGCTCTCCCTGAGTATACGACAGTGCCGGTTGCTCGTCAACCACTCCCCGCTCGTAGTCAAAGGAAAAGCCCAGATAGGTCGCCACGGGCAAGGTAACGGGCTGACCAGTCGCGTACGAAAAGGTAGCGTTAAACTTCCACTTGTCGCTAAGTGGATAGAACATTACCAGTGACAAATCGTGTCGGCGGTCGTAGCGGGAAGGAAACGCCTCGCCCGCGTTGAGCGCATCAAACCGGTGGGTGGTTTTAGACAAAGTATAAGCCAGCCAGCCGGTTAGTTCGCCGGTGGTTTTTTCCAGCAACACTTCAGCACCGTACGAAGCGCCCGCGCCTCGCACCACCAGGGTTTCCCAACGGGCCGGGCCATTCTGTGCTTGGTTGGTGAAGCTGCTGGAACTGTAGCCGTCGCGGTAAGCAACAATGTCCTGCATCCGTTTGTAGTAGCCTTCCACACTCAGGCTGTAGTTGTTGTTGCCCGCCAAGAAACTGGTGTAGTAGCCCCCATTGATCTGGTGCGCGGTTTGCGGGGCTATCTGTTCGTTGGAGGCCACCCAAAGATTAATCGGCAAGCCCAGGCCGGGGTCGGTGAGCAGGTGCAACGGTTGCGCCATGCGGGTGTAGGACAGCTTCACCGCGTCGCGCTCGTTGATGATGCGCTTGATGTTGAGGCGCGGTTCGGGGTTGAAGTAGCCCCGTTGAGCTACCCAGTAGTGCGACATTCGCAGTCCGACATCCACCGTGTAGGCACCCCACTGTAGGTGTCCCTCTCCGTAGAGCGCTCCCTGGTAGGCAGTCTGACTAGGCAACGTCTGCCCTTCGGCAAACTGCCCGGCCTCCTGCGAGCGAAGCGTGACGGGTTCGGTATCATAACGCTCCAACTGCACTCCAGCGTCCAGCGAGAAGTAGTCGCTCAGCGCAATCCGTAGGTTGTTCTTGATGCTGATGTCCTGAATGGAACTGGTATAGGACGCCCGGTAGTTATTATCAGCTTTCGGCTGTTCACGCACTTCCTTTTGCTCGAGTCCGTAGCGGGAGTTGCTTAGCGACAGGGTGTGCTGCACGCCCGGACTAAGCGGATGCTCCCAGGTGAGGCCCATCATACGGTTGCGCCACGTGAGGCGAGCTTCGTCGAGGCTGTTGCTGGTTTGGTCGTCTACAATTTCAAAATACGAATCACGGTCTTGATAGTAGTGGGCTGTCAATTTGTGGTCAGGACCAAAGTTATACACCCCCTTGCCATTGAAGTCATAGAAGCTGTAGCTCACCTGCTCGCGCACCGGCTTGTTTGCAGAAGCCAGGCGCTGAAACACGTCCAGGTAGGTGCGCCGCCCGGCCAGCAGCAGCGATGCCTTATTACGAATCAATGGCACTTCCACGCTAGCCTTGGTCGAGATAATACCGAGGTTAGCGTCCACACGCAGCGAATCCAGGTTGGCTTCCTTGACGCGGGCATCCAGGATGGCCGACAGCCGTCCACCGTAGCGCGCCGGGAAGCCGCCTTTGTAAAGCGTCACGCTGTCGGTAGCCAGTGGGTTGAACGAAGACAGAAAGCCCAGCAAGTGCCCCGAGTGGTAGAGCGTGGCCTGATCCAGCAGATACAAATTTTGGTCGGAGGTGCCGCCCCGCACCAGCAGTTGAGCACTGCCCTCGGTGCCGGTTTGCACCCCCGGCAGCAGCGTAAGTGACTTGACCACGTCTTTTTCTCCGGCCAGCATGGGTAATTGCTGCACCTGCTGCGGGGTGATCGTTTCTACCCCAGCCACGTTGTGCTTCGCCTTTTCGTTGATACGAGATTCCTTTATTTCCACCTCGTCCAGCACCCGCGACTCCACCGTGACCGGAAAGGTGAAGGTGGTATCGCGCTGCACCACAATTTGGAAGGTTTGGTTGATGATGCCTAACCCGCTGGCCCGGACGTTGTAGTACGAAACGGGCAGGAGCACCGTGACCACACCCGCTTCGTTGGTGGTGAACGTTCTCTGTATTGCATCCACCGTCAGTTCCACGTCCGCCACCGGTTGTTGGGTGTTCTTGTCTACGGTGAGCAGGCGCACCACGGCGCGGTCTTGCGCTTGGGCTACGGTGACCATTGCCAGCAGAATTACTCCTATATAATAAGGAATAAAACGTTTGGTCTGCTTGCCATGCGCAGCCACGGAATGACTAGCGGGGCGGAGCCACATAGCGGATTTGTAGTTGGTCGGTCGGTTGGTTGGCAGCAACGGGTAGCAGCGCATAGCGCGTTTGCCCGGGAGGCACTTCTATCGGAAAATCAGTGTATTGTCGCATAGCTTTTTGAAACTGACGGTTAGCCCTATTAGCTACCACAAAGTTGCTTACTCCCCAGGCGGTGCCGATAGGAAAGTAAGTGAGGCGAACTTTAAGATTTTCTCCACTTCTTCTCAGGCTAAAATCACCTAGAATAAACAGCAGATATGGCCATGACACCTGTTGAATACGAGGAATTCTGTTCAAGCTAGGAGTAGCTATCATTTCATACTCTCCGAAAGTTTGCAGATCAGCTCGATCAACCACCACTGTATCAGCAGTACTACTGGTAAGTTTAATAGGCAAAAACTTTAAGTTTTGCTTGCGAACCTTCTTCACGTAGCGGCGGTTGTTGCTCACTTCCAGAATACCGAAGGTGTCGTAGCTCACCTGCAAGCCTTTGGAAGCCGCGGCAGGAGCCGAAGCGGTTTGGCTGTAACTACGGGTTTCCAACGCCAACGGCTGAAACGGGCGGGCGCACTGACTGAACAGGAGCATTAACAGCAACAACCATCTGCCCATCGTCCAAACCGTCATTCCGGAGCGAGCAGAGCGAGACCCGGAATCCCCCGCCACGAAGTCGGAGGCTACAATGTTGGCTAACTTTCGTCGCTGTGGCGGGGGATTCCGGATATTTTCATTCGCTACGCTACTGAAAATCCCGGACCGCGTCCACGGTGGATGACGGTCTGGTGGGGAGAGGGGGGCGGTGAGTTTTCTCATTCTAACGTCGAATAAACAGGTTCGGAACGCAGGTAGGCCCCGAAGACCCCCAATCCACCCTGAACGTTAGAATACTCGGGGATAATGCCGCGATAGAGGCCAATAAAACTACTTGAACCAAGTTCGCTCTCGTTCTGAGCAAATATTTCTTGTGAGGCTTGATAGCGAGCCATGTGCTCATCGGGGGTGATAAGGTAAGTGGCAAGTTGATAGGTAGTGGGTGCTTCTATTTGTTCTAAATAAGGTGTGGTGCCATCTGGCAACGTGTCGGGATAAATGAAATCGCTGGAGAAGAAAGTATCATAGTAGGTAAAGAGACTATCTACCTTTTCGATACCGTGAAAGGGGTCTTGTCGGTAGTGATATGTTTCTTGTTCCAATATGCTTCCATCCTCAGGATTTATGGTAGTGTAGTCGCCCGAGAAATACACTCGGTGCAAGTAAGGCCCGCTATCGTACCAGTTGACCTGAACGTCATAAGTGAACCTGCCATCGTCGGGAATACGACTTTTCCCAACGTACTTCACTGCTTCCAAAGGAGTAGCCGCTTCCGGCACAGTGCAGCTAGCTTCTACCGTTGGCAACTCTGGATAAGTAACGGACAAAGTGTAGGTGACCCCTGCCCGAATAGCAAAGTCTTGCTGACTGATGCCGTACACCGTAGTGTAGTAGCCTTCCTGCACCAATGGCAGTTGAACAACCTGCCCCTGCTCATCGGTGATCGTCACCGAGGCATTGGTTACTTTGGTAGCTTGCAAAGAATCACCCAGTGGCCCGCTTCGGCCAACATTCACCAGGATACTGTCATCGGGGCTAATCAGGCTGTGAATCACTAACTGTTGCTCAAAGTAGTCGCTCTGAACGTCATCCAGCACCTCTTCCCGGACGCAAGCCGACAAGAGGGCTATCACCAGTACGCAAAGCATTCGGTAAGAAGCGCTGATCATCATTTGTTTGAATCTAACTGTTTCCTAACCCTGCTTTTCTGATCATTGAAAACGTATGCTTATCCGGAACCTTGCGTAACGTTCCATTAATCTTCGCCATTGTAGTCTCATCAGCAGATAGGGCACAAGATAGCTTGGTTTTTTACGTTTTCAGTCCTCCTGAACCCCACAATCCTACTTGCCAGGAGAAAGAACCATTACCCAGAAAGGAGGCGTCGCGCTCATTACAATGAGCGCGTATGCCTCCTAGTAATGAGGTGGTATGCATTCATTATGGTGAGCGATACCGCTTCATTGTAGTGAGTGCATAAGGTTCATTATAGTGAGCGTGTCTAACACACGAAAAAGTCCAAAAAACAGGCCTGGTCGTCATGACTGAGCGGGCATTTGATGGAAGGGAATACCCATTCTGGTCATAGGATTTCCTATGACCCAACCGATGTCATTGCTGAGTTTGAGTCCCATTCTGGTCATAGGATTTCCTATGACTCCTATGACCCAAGCGATGTCACTGCTGAGTTTGAGTCGTAGGAAAACCTACGACTAGAGATGTACTAGAGAGGTTGGCTGAAGGTTCTTCACCGGGTAACTACTTTGCGCCCGTATCTTCTTCTTCCTTCACGCCCTTCATAAATTCGCTCAGCGCATCGTTGGCGCCGGGGCCGTAGACGTGCACCACCGTGCCTTTGGTGCCGTCCTGCGCTTCAAGGGCGTACAAAATGGACATATCGTCGGGGTTGCTTTCTCCTTCAAAGCGGAAGTCTTTGTTTATAGTCAACTCGTCCGCCGAAAAAGATTGGTCACCGTCCACCACCTTGAGCTTGCCACCCTCCAGCTTAAAATCAGCTTTATAGCCTTCTTCTTCCAACTCCGCGAGTTTCTCGGTGAGTGGATCGCGGTACTCTTTCATTTCTTGTAGTTCTTTTTCGTCGATAGCCATAGGTGCAAAGGTTGATTGTTTCGCTTGCTTAACCGCTCACCGTTCCCGAATGTTTACCCAAAAATTGGCGGAAGCGGAATGCTAGGGCTGTTCTGCCAGTCTTCTAAGAATTTCGGTTTCCGGCGCTGCAGCCAGCGCGGTTCGGCCAGGCGGATACCGAAAAAGAACCGCAACTGTCCGCTGCTGGCCTTAAACTGCCAGTCGCCCGTCTGATACTGATTGTAGTCGAGCGTGCCGTACGCCCCGGCGTACCAGCGCCCGTTGTCGTAGCCCACCCCAGCGCGCAAATCATAGGCGGGCTCCACGGCAAAGGCCGACTGCGTTTCGCCCTGCACGTAGTACATTTGCTGCCAGTCCAGTCCGGTCATCGCCAGCAGGTGCACGAACCACGAGCGATAGACCAGGTTGGCGGTGTAGCCCACCTTGCTGCTCAGGGCGTAGACGCGCACCCGCTCGAGGGCTAGGTCAGCCGGTAGCCCGATCGCTGGAACCACCTCGGCGGGGTCGCGCACGGTGAGGTAGGTGCCACTGCCCGACAGCAACAGCGAGCCCGCCGATTTGCGCTGCCGCACCCCCTGGTTGTAGGGCGTGCGCAACGAAACCCGGTTGCCGCCGGGCAGGTAGGTGATGGCGACCGACATCTTCTTGGTCACCAACTCCGGCCGGAATTCGTCCATCTCCAGCGAGGGAGGCACTCCGGCCCGGCGCAGGGTAAAACCGCGGTAGCGCTGAAAGATGCCGTCCACCAGCCAGCGGGTGGCGAACACCGAGCCCTGAAAGTCGAATCTATTGATGCGCTGGTCCTGCGCCAGCCGGGGAAGCGGCAGCGGCAGCAACAGGTTGAAGCCAATGTTCCACAAAAAGCCGCCCACTCCCACCCGAGGATGGTAGCGGGGCAGGTAGAGCAACCGCCCCTCCTGCTGGGGATGGCGCACGCGCAGGTCACCGCCCCGGAGGGCGTAGATCAACCGGAGGTTGAGCGATTGCGGAAACGTTTGCACGAAGGAAGAGTCGACCGATTGGCCCGCCGCCAGACTCACGCGCAGCAGCAGGGCCACTCCGAGGCTCAGTCGGCCCCCGGCGCGGATCATTCGGATCATTCGGCGCCGACCCGCCCCACCGCCCTTGGCGAAACCCATCCACCGTCGCTCTTTATCAATCGCTTTTGGGTTGGCCATCGGCTAGGGGCGGAGTAGGTCCTCGATGCTATTCGCCCGGGAAATCAACGCATTGATCGCTTCGCTATCGTTGTTTTCCAGGGCTTCTTGCAGCGCCAGCAGTTGACCAATGAGCCGGCCGTTGGCTTCCATCAAGTGATCGCGGTTCTGCACGAAGATAGGCGTCCACATCTGGGCCGAGTGCAACGCCAGGCGGACCACCGATTTGAGTCCGCCCCCGGCACTGTCGAGCATTTCGGTGTTTTCTTCTTCGGCCAGGATGGTGTTGCTTAGCGCGAACGCCAGCAGGTGCGGCAGGTGCGAGGTGTAACTGAGGCGGCGGTCGTGCTTGGTCGAACTGGTGTAGGTGATGCGCATGTTGAGCCGTTCGAACAGGGCAACCGCCCGTTGCAGGGCGTCGGGGTCCGAGCGCTCGCGGTCGCAGATCAGCATGGGCTTGTGAAACATCAGCTCGTGGTGCGCCGCGGTGGGACCCGCCTTCTCGCGTCCCGCAATCGGATGGGCCGCCACGTAGCGTCCGCGCCGGGGGTGGCCTTGCAATGCGGCGGCAATGGCTGCTTTGGTTGATCCCATGTCCATCAGCACCGCCTGCGGCGGAAGCACGTCCAGGCAGTGGTTGATGATGGACCCGATGTGATCCACCGGAATGGCCAGCACGGTCACGTCGGCCCGCGCCAGTCCTTCTTCCAGGGAAACGATTTGGTCGATGATCCCAAGCTCGAGCGCCGTAGCGGCGTTTTGTCGGTTATCATCCACCCCCAGCACCACCAGGTCAGCGTCGCTGGTTCGGTGCTTGATTCCCATGGCAAAAGCGCTCCCGATCAGGCCGGTTCCCACGATACATAGTTTCATAAAACCCTTTATTTACCCCAAAGCCTTCAAACCACTGGGGCGCGTTTGCAACGCGTTACAAACGCGCCCCAGTGGTTTCTTGCTTCGGCTTCCTCCTTCTACTTTAAAGCTTTTACGCCCGGCAGCTCTTTGCCTTCCATATACTCGAGCAGCGCGCCACCACCGGTAGACACGTACGAAACATCGTCGCCGTAGCCCAGGCTGTTGACCGCCGCGGCCGAGTCGCCGCCGCCGATGAGCGAGAACGCCCCGTGGCGCGTGGCCTTCACCACCGCCTCAGCCACGGTTTTGGTGCCCGCCGCAAAGTTCTCCATCTCGAACACGCCCATCGGACCGTTCCACAGGATCGTTTTGGCCCGGCTAATCACGTCGGCGAACACCTCGCGGGCTTCCGGACCGATGTCCAGCCCCATCCAGCCATCTTCAATAGCATGATTATTCGCAATCTTGGTTTGGGCGTCGTTATCGAATTTGTCGGCCACCACCGAGTCGATGGGCAGGTGCAGATTCACCTTCTTTTCTTTGGCTTTTTTGATTAGCGCATTGGCCAAATCCAGCCTATCCTCTTCCACCAACGAGCTACCAATCAGGCCGCCCATCGCCTTGAAAAAGGTGTAGCTCATGCCGCCCCCGATGATCAGGTCGTCGACCTTGTCCAGCAGGTTCTCAATCACTCCAATCTTGTCCGAGATCTTGGCCCCGCCCATGATGGCAACGAAGGGGTGTTTGGTATTTTCGAGCAGTTTGTCGGCGTTGGCCAGTTCGCTGCGCATCACGTAGCCACAGACTTTTTCGTCGAAGTGCTGCGCTACCACGGTGGTGGAGGCGTGCGCCCGGTGGGCCGACCCAAAAGCATCATTCACGTACACGTCGCCCAGCTTGGCCATTTGCTTAGCCAGTGCTTCGTCGCCTTTGGATTCTCCGGCGTGGAAGCGGGTGTTCTCGAGCAGTAGCACCTCGCCCATCGGCAGTTCGCTAGCCTTCTGTTCAGCTTCCTCACCCACGCAGTCGCTAGCGAAGTGCACCAGCGTGCCGCCCAGCAGCTCCGACAGGTGGTTGACAAGGTGTTTGAGTGAGTTTTCTTCATCCGGACCGTCTTTGGGCCGCCCCAGGTGCGACATGAGGATGGCGGCTCCGCCGTCGTTCAGAATTTTTTGGACGGTAGGCACCGCCGCCCGCATGCGGGTATCGTCGGTGATGGATTGGTCGGCATCAAGCGGCACGTTGAAGTCGACCCGCACCAGGGCCTTCTTACCGGAAAAGTTGATATCATCGATAGTTTTCATAGCGTTGGGTGGTTAAGCGTGGTTCAAAAGCCGCAAGGTAACCCATTGCCGCGATTTAGCGAAGCATTCCGCCACCGAATGAGCCTGTACCCGGTTTTCATTCTGTATTTATCCTGACCATCCGGCAATTACTTCCGGTTTATCCTGATCGCTCTTTACTATCCGCCAAAAATTCTGCAATTTGGCGGTATTCTTTACAGTACCGCTCTATGAGGTTGATTTTATTCCTGCTGCTGAGCGTTGGGACGCTATTTTCTAGGCCGGTGATTGCCCAGTCCGAAGCAGGTCAATCCTCTTTCCGCCGTGCCCAGTCATTTCGCTTGAGCGACCAGCCTGACAGCGCGGCCTTCCACGTCCGCCGGGCCCTGGCCCAGTGGCAGCAGCAACAGCAGTGGAACCAACTGGCCTACGGACTGAGTTGGTTAGGCGATTTATACCGGCGAGGGCAGCAAAACGATTCTGCCTTCTTTTATCTGTCCCGAGCACTGGTGGCCGTCACCAGCACTCCCGTGCAGGATACTACGCGGGCCCAGGTCTACAGCGATCTAGGAGATTATTATCAATCCATACGGCAACCCGCACAGGCGGTTCAGATGTACCAGAAAGCGGCGGCGCTGCTAAAGCACATTGATAATCCGGTACTCTTGGCCAAGAGCTACAACGCCCTGGGTGCTGTCTACCGCTACGCCTACTACGATTACCTCACCGCGCAGCAGTATTATCAGCAAGCCCTGCGTTTGCTGGAAGAAGCCCAGGGAGAGAACCAGCAAGCCCTGTTTCAGGTGCTGTATAGCTTGGCCACCACCAACCGACTCAAAGAAGACTACGACCAGGCACTGGCCTACGGCTACCGGGCCGCCGCCCTGGCCAAAACACTTTCTTCGAGCTTTCAAGAGGTATGCTATTCTATGCTCGGTAACATCCTGGATGACCAACAGAACGACGCATCGGCTATATATAACTACCAACGAGCGCTGGCGCTGGGAGCCGACCGCTTGGGCAACGGCGATCCCGCCCTCATCATCCGGCTTAATAACCTGGCAGCCATTTATATTCGGGTGGACAGTCTGCCGGAGGGAGTACGACTGTTAGAGCGCGCCCTGCGCATTTTCCGCGCCACCAACGAGCAGGACGAGGGTGACATTGCCAATACGTACGAATTCCTGGGAGACGCTTACGCTAAAAATGGAAAGGTGGACTTGGCCTCCGTAGCCTATCACCGAAGCTTAGCCACCAATCGAAAGGTGCACGGCACCCACCACCCTAAAACGGCCAACATTCTGTCGGTGCTTGGGAAGTTTCACCACGGTCGGGAGCACTACGACTCGGCCCTGCACTACTTTCAGCAAGCACTGCAAGCGACAGCGCCCGAATTTCAGCCTGCCGATTTGCTAGTGAACCCCGCGGTGCGCACCATGATGAGCGACCCGCTAAAGTTTCAGTTGCTTTATCAAAAGGCGGTGGTGCTGCTGGCGCAGCATCAGCAAACGGCTAGCTTGGACCGACTCACCGCCGCACTGGATTGCTTTGCCCGGGCCGACTCGCTCATGGACTCGTGCCGGGTGCTCTACGACCGGGAAGCTGCCAAGCTAAGTTTTCTGGAGAACCACCGGCAGGTGTACGAGCGCGCGGTGGTTTGTGCTTACCGGCTGTACCAAATCGCCCCGGACAAAGACTATCTGGACTGGGCCTTTCACTTTATGGAGAAGTGCAAAGCCGTGGTGCTCTGGGAAGCACTCGTAGATAGCCAGGTGAAGAACAGCGTGGGCATTCCGGACAGCGTGCTCGAACAAGAACGGGCCATCAACGTGGAACTCACCTTTATTAACAACGAACTAGAGGCGGCCGAGGACGGCGGTGCCGACTCTACCGTGAACGAACTACGGACGCAGCAGTTTGCGGTAGCTCGTCAGCGAGAGAACCTTACCCGCTACCTGAAGCAAACCTATCCCAACTACTTTCGCATCAAGTACGGGCAGGACACGTACACGCTGAGCCAAGCCCGCGACTATGCGGCCCGGGCCAACACTACCCTGGTAGAATATTTTTGGGGAGCCGATCACCTGTATGCGATTCGTATCGCCCCGAAGCGGGCCGTGCTGATGCAGTTTGTGCGCACCGACTCGATGCAGCAGGCGCTTACGGCGGTCCTCGACGCCTTGCAACGCGCTCCCCGAGCCATTCAGCGCGGCAAAGATTTTGAGCGGTACACGCAGGCCGCCTACGTACTGTACCAACGGTGGCTTCAACCGGTGCTGGAACCGCCCGCCAACCGTCGCTCTTCGGGGCTGTTTGCCAGTTTTCAGGAAGCGCAGCAGTGGGTCTACCCCCCTACGCTCACCATCATTCCCGACGGTCCGCTCTCCTACCTTCCCTTCGAGGCGCTGATCACCCAACCCCCTTCCTCAACCCGGCCTGACTACCGGAGGCTGGCCTACGTAGTGGATACGCTGGCGGTGAGTTACGCTCCCTCGGCGCAGGTACTCACCCAACGACCCTCACACGTCCGGAATGCCATGCGTTTCCTGGCCTTTGGCTACTCGGGCTCGGGGCAATCGACCGACCATAGTAACTGGCGAAATCTGCCCGGCACGGCGCAGGAAGTTGCCGCCCTGGGGCAAATGGCCGAAGGGACATTCTATACCGGGGTGGACGCTACCGAACACCAGTTTAAGACCGAAGCCCAGTACTACGATGTGATTCACCTGGCCGTGCACGGGCTGGCCGACACCCTGCACCCCAACAATAGCCGCTTGGTGTTTCGCAGTGAAGACGATAGCATTGATGATGGCTACTTGTATTCCTACGAACTGTACGATCTGCAACTGCGGGCCGACCTGGCCGTGCTCAGCGCCTGCGAAAGCGGCACGGGCAAACTTCAGCAGGGCGAAGGAGTGTACAGTCTGGCCCGGGGGTTCACCTACGCGGGTTGCCCCACGGTGGTGATGAGCTTGTGGAAGGTGGACGATACACAGACCTCGGCCCTGATCCCAGCGTTTTACCGGGAGTTGTATACCGGCAGCCCAATAGACCAGGCCCTGCGGTCGGCGAAGGTTCGGTACCGGGAACGGTGCAGTTCGTTCTACGCCCACCCGGCCTTCTGGTCGGCCTTTGTGGTGGGAGGCACCACCACGCCGGTGGTGAGCTACCGGGCCACGCACCGCATGGCGGCCGTGGTACTGCTACTGTCAGCGATCTACTTCGGACTAACCTTCTACTATCGAAGGCAACGAACGCGGCCGACAAAATCGCTATACTACGCGAACCGGGTAGAGCACTAACGAAAAAGGGGCTATAAGGCCCCTTAGAAAGAATTACTTTTTGTCACCTTCCGGTGGCTTTTCATCTTCGCCTTTTCCCTTGGGAAAAAAGGCAGGAAAGGATACGCAAGCGTTGAATGAAGAAAACATAGTGAATAGGATTAGGTGGATAATTGGTTTAAGATAGCGTTTTTAACGCGAAAAAACAGTTTATCTAAAGCTTTCTCGTTTATTAGTGGGTGCCGAAGGGAAATCGTAACCCAAAAGCACCGGTTTTTTTAGCTACTACCCTTCGCCAACCACCCGTCGTTACCTTATACTCAGTTACCTGAACCCGAAAAATGCTCTACCCCACCAACCCGCCCCGGACGCCCTTCCCCAGGTTTCGTTTTATCAGCCTAGCGTTGCTCACCGTCCTGTTCGCTACTCCAGGCAATGGTCAGGCCCCTTCCGGGGAGGCGGTTTCTGCTTCTCAAAGTCGCCCCAACATCGTCATCTTATTCGCCGACGACATGGGTTACGGCGACCTGAGCAGTTACGGAAACCCCACCATTCGCACTCCGCATCTTGACTCGCTGGCGGCCCAGGGTATTCGGTTCACCTCCTACGAGGCGGCGCCCTGGTGCGTGCCCTCGCGCGTTGAACTCATGACCGGTCGCTATATGGCGCGCGTTGACCTGGGGGGCGGCACCGGAGCGGACGGCACCGGCGGACTGCCCGATAGTGAGTTGACGCTGGCCGAAGGACTTAGGCAGGCGGGCTACGCCACCGGGATGGCCGGAAAATGGCACCTGGGCTATAAGCAAAAGAAATTCTTGCCCACCAACCACGGCTTCGATAGCTGGCTGGGGCTGCCCTACTCCAACGATTACCTAAAGCCCTACGTGCAGACCGACGAGCCGCTGGTGATGTACCGCGACACCACCGTGGCCGAGTATCCGGTGGACCAGGATTCGCTCACCGTGAAGTATACCGCCGAGGCACTTCGGTTTATCCGGGCGCAGGCAGGAAGTGAGCAACCCTTTTTCTTTTATCTGGCCTACAACATGCCGCACCTCCCGATCCACACCACCACCGAGTTCTTCGGCACCTCAAAGGCCGGGCTCTACGGCGACGTGATCCAGACCATCGACTGGAGCGTGGGTCAGGTACTGCAGGCGCTGGAAGAGGAAGAGCTGGCGGAGAACACCATCGTGTTTTTTGCCTCGGACAATGGCCCCTGGCAAAATGCCCCGCCCCGCATGTTTGAGGTGCCCACCACCCCCGAGGGCAGTAACTGGGAGCAGCGCGGGGCGGGCAACAAGCCCTGGCACGTGGGCTCGGCGGGCCCGTTGCGGGGTCACAAGGCCACTACCTACGAGGGCGGAACGCGGGTACCGGCGATGATCCGCTGGCCCGGCCACATCGCTCCCCGACAGGTGTCGGACGCCCTGCTGGCCAACCTGGATATGTACCGAACCCTGCTGGAGGCGGGCGGCGGCACGCTGCCCGAGCATCCGGTGGACGGGTACAACGCCCTGCCCTTTCTCACGGGTGAAGCCCGGCAGTCGCCGCGCCAGGCGTTCGGGTACTTCAACAATACGCTCCAGGGGTTGCGCCGGGGGGCGTGGAAGCTCCGGGAGGTGGAGGGCGAGACGCAGTTGTTCGATCTGCAGACTGATCCGGGCGAACGCTACAACCGCGCCGAGACGGAACCAGAGGTGGTTAAGCAACTGCGGGCCAAGATGCAGCAGCTAGCCAAGGAAGTGGGCGCTCAAGTGGCTGATTAACCCGAGTAAATAACCATTGATGGCCTGAAAAGCGGCTTACCAACCCGTGCTGAAGAGATTCAGCAGCAGGCCAAGTGCCCCCGCGAAGGAAATATCCGTGTGGGTCATAATGTATTCCCGAAGAAACTTAGCGGCTTTGGCTAACTGCCCTTTCACGGTGCTCTGGGAAATGCCCAACTGCTGCGCAATTTCACTGGTGCTCATGTCCAGGTGGCGGCGCATGGTGAAAATGGTTCTGCGCTGGGGAGGAAGTTGCTCAATGGCCTGACTGGCGATGCGGTCGTACTCCTGCGAGAGCATCTGGGTGTCCGTTGGATTGTGCGTTGGGTGGAGCCACTGCTGCTGAAACTTGATGCGCAACGCTTGCTCCCGCGCTGATTTTTTCAGATAGTTGACACTAAGGTCTTTCGTGATCTTGAACAAAAGCGCGTTTAGCGATTGATCGGCTCGCATCAATTCCCTTTTCCTCCATACCGTCAGAAAGACGTCCATCATAATCTCTTCGGCTACCTCTTCGGATTTAACCAGCCGTAGGCAATAGGCATACACTTGCTGATGCTTCTCCGCAAAAAGCCGGTCAAAG
Source organism: Cyclobacteriaceae bacterium (assembly GCA_965217305.1). Taxonomy (GTDB): domain Bacteria; phylum Bacteroidota; class Bacteroidia; order Cytophagales; family Cyclobacteriaceae; genus Tunicatimonas. The sequence goes on along the minus strand of CBDCHN010000008.1, from coordinate 594,292 downwards.
GTTTTGGTATCTCCTTGGTTTAGCCTTTTAACCAAGCACGCCCCCATCTTTTGTTCTAAAGCCATAGTTCAAAAATAGAATAATGACAAAAATAAGCACAGTCAATATGCATATTTTATTCATTATTAAAAATATTTCGACAATGAGTAGTCCTTTCAACGCTTTCGCTTGGATTACCATAAAGAGCAGACTAAATCAGGATTATGATGCACCGTAAACACTTACTTGAAAAATATTTGAAGGGTCGACTCAGTGAGGAGGAGCTAGCCTGGTTGCTCAACGATCTGAGCCAGGCCTCTGACGGTGAAGACTACGCACTGGTGCTCCGGCAACTCTGGAAAGAGGCCGAAAAGGCTGCTTGCTTATCGCATGACGATTCTCAACGGCTGCTGGCCACTTTCCAAAAGCGTCGGCAGAAAAGCACTCCGCAGAGAACAAGCCGCACGCCCCGGATTTGGTACCGCGCCGCGGCGGTTGCCGGTATTGTCCTGGGGAGCATCGTACTATGGCTCTTTATCCGACAAAACCAAGCGGTGACCTACGCGACTAGTTACGGGGAAGTTCGCACCTTTACGCTACCCGACAACTCTACGGTGACCCTAAACGCCAATTCTTCGCTGCGTTACGCACCCGATTGGAACTCCGACGCGCCGCGGGAAGTGTGGCTGGACGGGGAAGCCTACTTTTCGGTTACCCACACCCAAAACGACCAGCCGTTTTTGGTACACGTCACCGATGCGCTTCGGGTGGAAGTGCTGGGTACGGCGTTTAACGTAAAAGACCGGCGGCACCGCGCTGAGGTGGTGCTCACCACCGGAAAGGTGAAGCTATCCGTGCAAAAGAACCAAGTGGGTTCGCAAACGCTCGCCATGCAACCCGGTGAGCTGGTCGCGTTTTCGGAGGCAGATCAAACCCTGCGCAAGAAACAGGTAGATCCGAAGCAGTATGCGGCCTGGCGGGATCACAAAATGATCTTTGACCAGATGTCTTTGCAAGAGCTTGCCCGGCAACTGGAAGATGTCTACGGAGTGTCTATTGCCATTGAAGGCGACGGCCTGGCCAACACAATGCTCACCGGAGCCTTCCCTACGCACAACCTGGAAGTGATTCTTACCTCACTGCCAACCATTATCGACATGGAAGTTCTAAGAAACGAAGACCAAATCACCTTTAAACGCGAATAGAGAACTACTTAATTTATCCGGAATTTCATCACCGTTACCCATTAACTTATAGATATGAGAAATTTTACCCGACCTTTCGTATTTGCCTTCTTCTGGTGCGGTTTGCTATTGCACGGCTACGCCCAACAACTGGCGTACCACAATCTACCCGCTCAGGAAGACCAAACCCATCAGAAAGCGCTGCGCGTCGTACTGGAAGAACTAGAACGGGCGTACGGCGTGAATTTTACGTACCGGAGTGATCTGATCAAGGACAAACGCGTTGATCAGCATTTGAATGATCTGGATGATCTGGATCAGACCCTGAACAAACTTCTGGAACCATTTGACCTCAAGCACCGCCGGGTAGATGATCAGTACTACCTCATTTACCCGACCACCAAGCCGCTTGACCGACAAGAGATAGAGCCGCCACTGAACCGTACCCCGGCCACCTCTTTGGCAGAAGTTCCTAATCGTCAGCTATCCCAAATACCTCACCGAGCTCGTCCGTTGGTAGCGGCGCTAGAGAAGACGATCAGCGGGCAAGTGACTGACCAATCCACCAACGATCCCCTGCCGGGGGTGAACATTCTGGCCAAAGGCACCTCCACGGGAACGGTCACCGACGTGGAGGGCAACTACCGCCTCACCGTGGCTGATGAGGTGACTACTCTGGTGTTTTCGGCGATTGGTTTCGCTACGCAGGAAGTGCCGCTGACCGGCAGAACAACCATTGATGTGGTACTGGAAGAGGATGTGCAGAGCTTGCAAGAAGTGGTGGTGGTTGGCTACGGCACGGTGAAAGAGAAGGATCTGACGGGTTCCGTGGCCTCAATCAAATCCGATGCGCTGGAAGCTCAGGGACCCAAAATCAACGTGATGGAAACGCTGCAAGGCTTGGCTCCGGGCCTGAACCTTACGGTTAACAATAATTCGGCCGCCCAGGAGTCGGTGGGGATACAGATCCGGGGGCAGAATTCTATCACCGCCAGCAACCGCCCCCTCATCGTACTGGACGGAGTTCCGTATGCCGGAGGCTTGAACGAGCTGAATCAAAACGATATTGCTTCTATCGATGTGCTAAAAGACGCCTCATCCACCGCTATTTACGGGGCACGGGGGGCCAATGGGGTGATCATTATCACCACTAAGAAAGGGAAGACCGGCCGACCTACCCTCAGCTACAACGGCAGCTACGGATTACGGGAAATCTACAACCTTCCTCCGCTAATGAACGGCCAGCAGCACTGGGATTTTGCCGTGGAAAGGTACGGTGAAGACGTGGTTGCCTCGTACCCCACCCGGCTAGAGAACTACCAGAAAGGCGTTTCTACCGACTGGATTGGTCTGGCCACCCGAACGGCCCAGCAGACAAAGCACAACCTGAGCCTGCAAGGCGGCAGCGAAAACGTGAGCTACTTATTCTCGGGCACGTATTCTGACGTGGAAGGAGTGGCCGTGGGCGATGACTTCGACCAGTTGACGGTTCGCTCCAACCTTACCTTTGATGTGACCGACTGGCTGACCATCGGTTCTAACTCGCAGTATTCTTACCAGGACTTATCGGGCCTGGAAGCCAACTTCACCCAGGCCTTCTACCTGATTCCCTTGCTTGAACCCTACGAAGAAGACGGTTCCCTGTCGGTGCTTCCGTGGCCGGAGGAACCGGTGATCCGAAATCCCTTGTCTAACCTCAACGTTCAGGATGAGCACTTCAAGCGAAACCTTTTCTCGAATAACTACCTGGAAATTAATTTCCCTTTTGCTCCCGGGCTTTCCTATAAACTCAACACCGGACTCACCCTGACCGACCTGGAGATCGGAAGGTTCTGGGGAGACAACACGGTGGTGGGGCTCGAAAACAACGGCCAGGCGTATACTCAAAACCAAGCCATCAAAGACCGCCTGATTGAAAACCTGCTGGTGTATGACCGAAGCTGGGGAAAACACGCGCTGAATGTTACGGCCCTCTACAGCACCCAGGTGTATCAGAATGATGATAAGACCCTCACCACCCGAGATTTTCCGACCCCGGTCCTGACCTGGTACCAACCGAATGTGGCCGCCGTGCAAGAGCCGAGCGCCAGTTACCGTGAGCAACGATACATCTCGCAAATGGGACGGGTGAACTACAACTACGACAGCCGGTATCTGCTCACCCTAACCCTGCGAAGGGACGGCTACTCGGGCTTTGGCAGCGATGATAAGTTTGGAGTATTCCCCTCCATTGCGGCCGGGTGGAACCTGGGAGACGAAGCCTTTATGGCCAACCTGGGTTGGCTGGATCAACTTAAACTCAGAGCCTCCTACGGCGAAAGCGGCAACCAAGCGATCAGTCCCTACCAAACCCTCCCCCGACTAGGACAGGTTAACTACCTGACCGGGGAGAGTGGGATAGAAACCGCACCGGGTTATTTCCCCAATAGTTTGGCTTCTCCGGCCTTGGGCTGGGAAACGTCCCGATCGCTAAACCTGGGGGTGGATGTGGGCTTCTTCAACGGCAAGCTACGCACTGCGGTAGACGTTTATAACACCAATACGTTTGATTTGCTGCTGAACCGATCCATTTCTCCGGTACATGGCATCACCAATATCACCCAGAACATCGGGGAAACCAACAACCGGGGAGTGGAGCTGAGTATCACCTCGCGTAACATTGCCAGAAATAACTTTAACTGGACGACCACCTTCAACTTCTCCTATAACCAAAACAAAATCGTAGACCTGTACGGAAATAAGGAAGACGACGTGGCCAACGGCTGGTTTATCGGCCAACCGATTGACGTTAATTTTGACTATGTCTTTGCCGGGGTATGGCAGCAAGGCGATGCCATTGAAGACTCTCCGCAACCCGATGCCGAACCCGGCGACGTGCGGGTGAAAGACACCGACCAGAATGGCACCATCGACCCGGACGACCGGGATTTCTTAGGACAGGAAAGCCCCCGGTTTATCATGGGCCTTTCCAACAACCTGGAATACCGAAATTTACGACTCAGTTTCGTCTTGTACAGTGCGCAGGGAGCGACCCGGGCCAACCCCCTGTGGGATACGGATATGGTTTGGTCCGATGTGCGCCGGAATTCTATGATGCTGCCCTACTGGCGTGAGAGCAACCCGACCAATGCCTATCCTGCCAACCGGGATGGTGCCAATCCGTACCAGGTACGCTTTTATCAGGATGCCAGCTTTGTGCGCCTGCGCGATGTCACGCTGTCGTATTCGCTCAATGATTTGATGAGTAGGTTTGGGGTGAATCAATTTCGCGTGTCTTTCAACGTGCGCAACGCCCTGACCTGGACCCCGTGGGAAGGGCTCGATCCTGAGCTTTCTGACCAACGCGGAATCCCCATCGACCGAACCTATTCATTGGGACTGAATTTTTCATTCTAAAACGAGCTAACATGAAAAAGATACAACTATACTTCACCATTTGCCTTGCGGCCGCCCTGGTATTCTCCTGCGATGAGCAGGAGTTTCTAGAAGAAAACCCAAGAGACATACTGACATCTGAAAACCTGTATACCACTCCCGAAGGGTTTCAGAACGGAATCAACGCCCTCTATTACTTTGTCCGACAGGAAAGAGACGGGATGGATGGTCGGGTACCCGGGATGCTGTATTGGTCCAGCATGGATAACAGTTACAACACGGTATCCAACGCCAACGATTTACCCTACCTGGAGTGGGGAGAGTATAACAATGCCACCGTTGATTTTTATTCTATTGTCTGGAACTGGCTGTACCGCACCGTCAACTCGGCAAATACGATCATCGGGCGGGCCGAGAACGAATCTATTGATTGGGAAGATGAGAACCAGAAGAACGAAACGGTTGCGCCCGCCCGGTGCATCCGGGCCTGGGCCTACCGGCACCTGATCAATCTCTGGGGCGAGGTGCCGCTGGTGGAAACCGAATCTACCGGCAGCACCATCCGCACCGACTGGGAAAGGGCTTCCCTGGCAGATTTGATGCAGTTTATGGAGCAAGACTGGCTCTTTGCGGAGCAGTGGCTGCCCGAGGTGCAAACGGTGCCGGGCCGACTCAGCAAAGCCGCGGCGCAACACTATCTGGCCGAGCTGTATCTGATGATAGGAGAACCCGGCATGGCCGAACAAAAGGCGTTGGCGGCAATCAACAACCCCAACTTTTCGCTCATCACCGAGCGCTACGGGGTGAAAGCCTCCGGACCCGGAGTGCCCTTCATGGATCAGTTTTATGAAGGAAACGTTTTTCACAACCAAGGCAACACCGAAGCGCTGTGGACTTTCCCCGATGAGTTCAACGTGGTGGGCGAGTCTGAAAATAATATAAGAAGAACCTGGTTGTTGGCCTACTGGCGCCTCCCTGGCGTAGAGATAACCCCGGAACTGGGCCGCGGTATCGGCTGGCTCGGCCCCACCAAATTTGCGTTGGATCTCTACACTCCCGGCGACGACCGGGGTTCAGAATACGCCATCCATCGCTACCTGATTACCACAGACGGCGACACCATCTTCACGACCACCGATCCCGATAAGTTTCTGGGAGTCGGCCCGGCGGGGCTGGAACCCAATCGCCCCAACAACTGGCCTTCTACCCGGAAGTGGGACGATGGGAACGCGCAAATTCTAAATTCATCGATAGGCTACCGTGATCAAATCTACCTGAGATTGGCGGAAACCTACTTGCTGCTCGCCGAGGCCCAGCATCTGCTAGGGAAAAACGGGGAAGCGGCAGAAACACTGAATATCCTTCGAAGACGATCCAATGCTCCGGACATTTCAGCTGCCGACGTCACCATCGATTTCATCCTGGACGAACGATCACGAGAACTCTTGGCCGAAGAGCACCGGCGATATACTTTGTTGCGGCTGGATAAGTGGATTGAACGAACCAAAGCGCACAACCACATGTCGGGTCCCTTTATCACCGAACGGGATAAGCTCTATCCCATTCCCCAGCCGGTGATTGATGCCAATTTAGACTTTGAACTTCCACAAAACAATGGATACTAACCGAATGACCTGTATGAAAGACTTCAAAGAATACGTGCTGTTGCTGCTTGTTTTTGTTGCTCCGTGGGGTGATGTTTGGTCGCAGTCGCGCGATGACCAACGGGCAAGCCCACTGGATATCCCCGACCTGCTTACTTTTTGGGATTTCCAGCGCAGCAACGAAGGAAGCGACCTAACGAGCCAAGGTTCCTATCAGTATACCCTGGAAGAAATGAACGGGCCTATAAAGAGGGAAGATGATGGAGTGTTTGGCTCTTCCGGTTTGGATATCACTCGGGGGCAATGGTTGCGGATCAAGCGAGAAGATTGCCCGGCTTTAGATATTCACGGGAAGGATGAAGTAACCATCGTGGCCTGGATCAAACGCCGGGCCGACAATCACTGGCAGTACATCGCTGGCATGTGGGACGAAGGAGCTGAGCGGTTCAAGGGGAAGGTGCGGGGCGAAGGCGAAGGAGCGCCAGCCCGGCAGTATGCGCTTTTTCTCAATGGCCATAAGCAGGCGGACTATAAGAGTTTGACGCGCAGCGATGCTGACAACCAAATACACGGTTACGTGTCGGACAGCGGCGGAGCTACTGCGGGAAAGCCGTTCAGCTTTTCCTACGCCACCGGCGGGACTTTTATCGAAAAAGATACCTGGTACATGATCGCCTACACCTATGACCACGAGGCGTTGCGCGTGTACGTGAACGGAGAACTAGACCGCAACGGCAACTGCAATCCTTTCTACTGGGATAAACCCATTCACGATGGGGGAGAAGACGGATCGGACTTCACGGTGGCCCAACGGTTCGTTCCGTCCTGGCCCGACTATCCGGAAGGAGAACCCGGCAACAAAGTCGGATTCGGGGGAGTGCTGGGTGGATTGGCGGTGTATAAGCGGGCCTTGTCGACAGAAGAAATCAAAAAATTGTATGCGTCAACCCTGCCAGACCAACAAAATCAGTCCCGGTAGAAGCTAACCATCAGCGCTTAGAAAATGATATACAACTTCACCCTAAACCCCCTATGTCATGCAGAAATCTTTACTTATTCCCAAAGTTATCTGGATTGCCCTGGCAATCTGCTCCTTTGCTTTCCAAGGATTTGGCCAGACAAAGACCTTTAAGCCCCGCTATTTTTATGGCGAAAAATTTGAACCCAAAGACAAGGTTATTCACGGTTTGGGCCAGGGACTTGGGCAGACGCGGGTGAATCACGCCAAAGATTATAAAAGTATGTTGGCTTCCACCAAGCAGCCGCTCATTTATAACACCTACAAAGGAATCCAAGACATAGCTGATGACGCTGCCCAATTTACCCGCGACATCAACGAGCTGACCACGAACGGAAAGTACATGGCCGTCATGATTAGTATTTCCTGGAAAAACACCTATCCTGCTATGCCCACCGCTACCGAGTTCGATGCGGTCGCCGATGCCCTGAAAGAACTAACTCGCCCCATATTCTTAAGAATTGAATATGAATACAACGGCAGTGGTGACTGGAAAGATTATACTGCTTCGGAAGTCAAGAGCTTTTACATCAACATGACGGATGCTTTAGAGCGCCGAAGCGTTACCAACGTGGCGCGGGTCTGGACCATCGCCGCGGAGAGGGGCAGCCTCACCAACGCCATGAAATTTTACCCCGGCGACCAGTACGTTGATTGGTTCGGCATAGATTTGTTTGAAAAACATCACTTTAGCAATGCCCTGACCAAAGGGCTGGTTGCCGAAGCCGAACGCCGCAAAAAGCCCGTATTTCTACCCGAATTGTCTCCCCGGTCGGTAGGAGTCGATCAAGCAAGTGACTGGGGGGATTACTTCGTTCAGCTATTTGATTTTATCAGAGACAATAAATCCGTCAAGGGGTTCAATTATATCCACCACCCTTGGGAAGACTGGCCTAGATGGAAAGATTCTAAGATCAGCCACGGTAACGCTACCCTGAGAAGCAAGTATATCACCGAGCTAAACCAAAGCTGGTTTTATCACAGTAATTCCCAGGCTAACGTTTGGAGCGCCCTGAACCCATTTCCTCCTTACATCAATCCTAACAAATGGTACGTTATTGAGAGTCATAAAGACAATAGATACGTAGCCAACAAATCTTCTACCGGCGATGCCGTGGCCGGAACCCAAAATCAAAATCCTAGCCGCAGGTGGAGAGTTGAGGCTTCTTCCGAGAATGGTTTCTACAATATTGTTAGCGAAAGCAATGGCAAGTACTTGGCACACCGAGACACTGACCACGACGTTGTGATGTGGAACGCCATTGATCACGGGGATCGCCGATGGCGCTTTGAGCGCTCTGGAGTTGATGGCTACTTTTTTATAATCAATAGAAAAGAGGGCCTCTATTTAGCCAACCGCACCTCGGATAATGACATCGTAGCTTGGTCTGCCGCCGACAACGACAGCCGACGGTGGAGGTTAGTGCCAGTAGGGGATGTAAACAGCCGGATAGCCTCTTCCGAGAGTAAGCCTATTGTTGAAGAGGAATATCAGCAGGAAAACGAAATACGCTTTTTTCCCAACCCCGCAACTCATCAGTTATCGGTTCATTATCCGGGAAAGCAAGCCGATGTTGTCTTTATCAACTTACAGGGGCAGGAGCTACTGTCGGTGAAGTCGAGCGGAGGAAAAGCAGTGATCAAGACCACCGGCCTGCCCAAAGGGATAATCATCGTACGCATTCAATCTGAGGAAGGTTGGCAGCAAAGAAAACTAGTTATAAAGTAGAGGTGATCCTGATGAGTTTTTATTGGGATATATGCCGATACGAACCCTAAAATTTATTAGAAAAACCCTTGGTAAGGCCCTATGAAACTACTACTTGCGCTTCACGTATTGCTTGGCTTTGTTTTTTATAGCGATGCTGAGAATGAATTAAAGGAACCGGCAGAAAACGCTCATGTTGAAACAGAATTCACGACCACCCCTGATGAAATCCCCGGGCTGATTGCTTTCTGGGATTTTCAGGAAGCAGCCGGTACCGGTCGTGTTTCCAAAGGAGCTTACCAATACCAACTGGAAGAAATGAATGGTCCCATCAAAACCTCCGACGACGGGGTGTTTGGCCCCCGCAGTGCTGACCTGGAGTGGGGGCAGTGGTTTAGAATTAAAAGAGCCGATGCTCCGGGATTAGATTTGCACGGGAAGGGCCAACCGCTGACGATGGTGGTCTGGGTGCAACGCGAATCGGACCGGGTGTGGCAGTACATTGCCGGCATGTGGAGCGAAGGCGATGCCCGCTTCAAGGGAGAAGCAAAGGGCACAGGTGACCGGGCGCCCGCCCGACAGTACGCCATGTTTATCAATGGCTACTGGCAGAACGACTACACCACCTACGAAAGAACCCGTGCCGAGAACCAGCCGATGGGCTACGTATCTCCCTACGGGGGGGCCACTCCCGAACACCCGTTTGCCTTCGACTACGCCACCGGAGGCACCAAACTAGAGAAAAATCGCTGGTATATGCTCACGTTTACCTACGACGGCGAATGGCTCAAAGTATACGTGAACGATCAACTTGATGCCAATGGTAACTACAATCCTTTCTTCTACGACGGTCCCATTTTTGATGGCGGCGAGCAGGGATCAGATTTTACCGTGGCGCAGCGCAACCACCCTAAATGGCCTTCCTACCCCCAGGGCGTTATCGATAATGACGAGGGTTTTGATGGAAAGATTGGCGGATTAGCGGTTTACGACCGGGCGCTTACCGATGATGAAATCGAAAAGTTATACCAGTCTACCATGAATTAAAAATCAAAGTAGCGCTCCTGGTAGTAGGTCACACGGCGGCGGCACTCTTCGGCATCAAATGCTTCCACGTCCCAGCGTTCGCCTTTCTTCAGCCCCAGCCACTCGCGGGCGTCCCGGTGGTCGGGCGACTTCGGGTCGTCGATCGACTCCACAATGCTGTAGTAGCCCCAGATGCCGCCGCAGTCTTCGGGCGGACACGCGCCCTTTCCCTTCAAGAACTGGGGAGCCAGAATTCGTTCGTCGCTAACCTTCTCGAGCAACACGGTGTGCTGCCAACTGTCGCCAAAATCGTATTCGTAGTGCATCTTTTGCTTGGGAGTCTGTAAATGATCGCGCACCCGCAGGCGGCGGGCGTCCTGCATCTCGTCGCCCATCCAGTCGTCTTCCATCGGGATGCCAATGTCGTTGCGAAATTCGCCGGGGTAGCGAAAAGAGAACAGATGCGCGTTCTCCCAGCCCATAGCGGCCTGGATCACGGCGTGCAGTTCAACGAAGGTAAAACTGTCGGGAATCAGCAGGCGACGCCAGATCGGGGGTTTGCTACCATCAAGAGATACTTTGAGTTGGAGAGACATGGTGTGGTTCTTTGCGACGATACAAACAAACTGCAGCGCGTCCTAAGTTAGGTTGGGTTTCTAGGAACGGATAAAGATGCCAGAAATCAGCTACAAAGGGAAGTTTTTTTGAAAGAATTAAGTGCAAAGACCCTAACCACCGTTTTCTGACCCAAACGTAGTTTGCCCGGCTTGCTCAAAATCATCACCGCCCGCTAGTCACTGGCGGGCTGACTATATTTCATACGAACGTTTCATCAAGTCCCTACCTGGGCGAATGTCACTCAATCGACCGATCCAATGGCATTCAGTCTGACCGAATGTCGTTGGAACACTCAATTTAACGGCATTCGGTCAGGGGGTGATGTACTAAGTAGGTAAGTTAAATGGCATCCGGCCTGACCGAATGTAATAAATTCGTCTGCCAAGTGGCATCCAGCCTGACCGAATATCAGTGTTCAACTGATTCATTTCATATCTCTCATCTCTCATCTTCTCTTGGTAGTGCGAAGGCCACGTAACTATCTCCGCGTTGTTGCGTAATTTTGCCTCCGCCCGCCGCAATCACCACGTACTGCCGACCGTTGACCTCGTAGGTACAGGGGGTGGCCATCCCCGCGGCGGGCAGGTCGTGCTTCCATAGTTCTTCGCCCGTCTGCTGGTCGAAGGCCCGCAGTTGGTTGTCTTGTGTGGCTCCAATGAAGATCAACCCCCCGGCCGTCACCACCAGGCCCCCGTAGTTCTCAGTGCCGGTTTTCGGGATGCCCCGCCGGGTCAACTCCGGGAACTCGCCCAGCGGCACCTTCCACAGAATCTCACCGCTATTGAGGTCGATGGCATTGAGCGTGCCCCACGGGGGCTTCACCGCCGCGTAACCATCCGAATCGGTGAACCGGCGATAACCAGTGAATCCGTAGCGCAGGGGTTGCTCAGCTGACGTATCCAGTGTCAGTTTCTCAGCAGAAGAACCCTCGGCAGTACCTAGTAAGAAAGCGGTTACTGCCTGCACGTGATCCTTGGACAAGTGGGCAAACGAAGGCATCTGGCCCCTACCCTGCCGCAGCACCGCCTTCACCGCCGAGGCGTTCAGGCGGTCCGACAGCCCAGTCAGGGCCGGGGCGTTGCCGTGGAAGTTAGACCCCTGGCGCTCGGCTCCGTGGCAACTCATGCAGTTCGACTGGTAGACCGACTGCCCCATCGCCAGCCAGTCGCCCGTCGCCGCCTGGTTCTCGACCATTTTCAGCATGAAGGGCATTTCGTTGGCGTTTACGTAGAGCACGTTGGTACGGGGATCATAGCCCGCCCCGCTCCATCCGCCACCGCCGTCCAGCCCCGGCAGCAGCACGGTGCCCTCCAGGCTGGGCGGAATGAACTGCCCTCCGGTGCGCATCTGCCGAAAGGCGGCCAGCAGCGAATCTTTCTGCCGGGAATACGGATTGAGGTCGGCTTCGGTGAACTGCTGTCGCGAGAAAGCGGGTGGCAGCGTAGGCAAGGGTTGCGTGGCGGCGGTCTGCTCACCCACCAGGTCCGACGGCGGGTAGGGGCGCTCCTCGATAGGAAACAGCGCCTCGCCCGTTTCGCGGTGGAACACGTACACGTGGCCCGACTTGGTCACCTGCGCTACTGCGTCTACGGGCTGGCCGTCGCGCTCCACGGTTACCAGCGTGGGCGGGGCGGGCAGGTCGCGGTCCCAGATGTCGTGGTGCACCGCCTGAAAGTGCCACAAGCGCTCACCGGTGGCGGCATCGAGGGCCAGCAGGCAGTTGGCAAACAGGTTGTCGCCTTTGCGGTTGCCCCCGTAGAAATCAAAGGCGGCCGAGCCGAGGGGAACGAACACGATGCCCCGCTGTTCGTCGAGCGTCATGCCGCTCCAATTGTTGGCCCCGCCGATGGTTTGGTAGGCGGTGGAGTCTTCCCAGGTGTCGTAGCCATACTCGCCGGGCTGCGGAATGGTGTGGAATATCCAGCGTTGCTTGCCGGTGCGCACGTCGAAGGCCCGGATGTGGCCGGGGGCCGCGGGCAAATCCTCTCCGGTGAGCGAACCCAGGATGATCAGGTCTTGGTACACGGTGCCGGGGGCCAGGTAGCGGAACACCAGGTCAGACACGTCGCGGCCCAGGCCCTGGCTCATGTCGGCCTTTCCGGCTTCGCCAAAGGAAGGAATTGGTTGTCCGGTGTTCGCGTCCAAGGCGTAGAGGTAGCGGTCGGCCGTGAACAGGATGCGCGACGTTTCACCGTCGGACCAGTGGGCCAGTCCGCGCAGCACTCCGCTTCGGTCGGTGCCCTCGAAGGGGTTGAACACCCACTGCTCTTGCCCAGTGGCGGCGTTGAGGGCAAACACCTTGAGGCCGGGAGCCACGGCAAACAGGGTGCTGTCGATCACCAGCGGATTGCACTGGATGTAGTCGGACCCGCCCGTGCCCTGCACCCCAGCGTGGTACTCCCAGGCTACCTCGAGTTGGCTCACGTTGCTCAAGTTGATTTGCTCGAGCGAAGCGTAGTGGGTGCGACCCAGGTCGCCCAGGTAGCTGTTCCAGGTAGCGTAGGTTTCAGTGTGGTCAGTGGTTGTTTCCGACTGGCAGGCCGCCAAGAATACGGCCAGCAGCCCGGTGTAGCGAACGAAAGGGATAGAAAAGAGCATAAGAAGCAGTCTGAACCATTGCACCAAGATAGGCGGTAAGGTAACAAATCTGGCGACGAAAAAAGTTACACTGCCCGGCGACAATTTTTTGCTAATTGATCTTGTTGTACAGTAAGGATGCGTTCCACGCCAGACTGGATGCTAGCATCCAGTGGCTGACATTTAGTGCGAGCGCAAGCGATTCATTGACAAAAGAGCCATATCAATAGCCAGCATTTTGCGTAATGTCCGGATTGACATCAATCGCGCGTAGGGGAATTGGAAAATGTAACTTATCCTGGTTGATGGCGTAGCCTTTAGGCTGCATTACCTCAATGGCCCGACCAGTGCGCACCAGATCGAAGAAGCGATGAAACTCGAAACATAGCTCCATCCTGCGTTCGTGTTCGATAGCCAGAGCCAGCGTGTTGTATTCGGCCGGATAATCGGACTCACCAAATCCGGGTAAACCCACCCGGGCCCTCACCATATTCAGATACGTGGGGTCTTCGGTTACTTCGGCGTACATTAGCAGAATATCGGCGTAGCGGATGATCTCGAAGTTTTGCCCGGCGTAGCGCCAGTTAGGATCGTAAAACTTCATGGTGAAGGGATAATCGACAAACTCACCCGACTCAAGATTGACGTAGCCCGGATACACCGACACGCTCCTTCGGACGCTGTCGGCCTGCTCAAATTCATCTACTAAATCCTGGGTAGGAGTGTTTCGCCCCCCGCCCCGGAAGGTCTCGTTGAGGTCGGGCAGGTGAAACGACCATTGATACGGAGTGTACTCCTGCTGGTGATTGCTGTTAACGGCATTTTGCCCTTCCAGATACTGAATTTCAAGAATGGAGGCGCGTGAGTTTTTAGTATCAGGCAGGAAAAGAAAGCGGTAGTCGTCGGCATCTACGACACCATTGTCATCAGCATCCAGAGAATACAGTCTGCTGTCTATAATCTCTTTCAGTTCGGTAGCGGCAGCGGCCGTGTTCCCCCGGGTTAGGTATACTTTGGCCAACACCGCCGTGGCTCCGTAGTACGTCACCCGGCCCAGATCGTTTCCGGTATAGCTTTCGGGAAGCTGGCCCTTGGCATAGATCAGGTCGCTGACGATTTGATCGTACACTACCTCGCTGTCTTCCCGAAGATATTCGTAGCCCTCTTCGGGAGAAAGGGGAGTCAGCACCAAAGGAACATCGCCCCACACCCGAACCATATTGAAGTAGACCAATGCCCGCACAAAGGTAGCCTCGGCCATAAGTCGCTCCTTGAGTTCGGGATCGCTAAAGGTTACCCCCGTGTTTTCAAGGCGGTTTAGCACGTCGTTACAAATAAAAATAGCATTGTAAGAATCCTGCCAGGCATTCTCAGTATCCAAATCGTTGGTAGGGAGGTTGAAGTTCGAAATTAGTTCGGCCGAATTGCTCGATCCACCAATAAACTCAATGTAGGTATTGTCAGAGCGTAGCTCCCCGTAGATATCGGCAATGCCACCGGCCCGGTAGGTTCTTTCCATCTGTCGGTAGACGTCATTGACGGCCAGGATAAACTGCTCTTCAGTCTGGTAGAAGTTGCCTTCGGTGATGGCCGTTTTCGGGTACAAGTCCAGGTTCTCTTCGTTGCAAGCAAAGGTGCTTAGCAACAGCAGGTAAACGGTTACTTTATGTAGTGTCTTCATGTTATTTGTAGTATAAGTGGTCAACTAGAAACTTACGTTTACGCCCAGCGTATACACTTTCGCCGTAGGATAGGGAGAGTGGGTGACCCCGCGTCGGCTGGTGTTGTCGGAGGCCCCGTTGTAGTTTTCGGGATCAAACAACGGGCTGTCGTTGATGGTGAACACGTTTTGCCCGTTGAGGTATGCTCTGACTGACCCCAGACTCAGCCGTTCAAGCAATGCTGAGGTGAAAGTGTATCCCAAAGTAAGACTTTTGAGCCGGACAAAGGAGCCATCGACAATCCAGTAGCTGGAAGGCTGTTTTTCGTAGCCGTCGAGGTTCACGGTAAGTTTATAATGATAGCCGTCGCCCGGTTCTTCTTCCGACCGCCAACGGTTGGCCATCGACGCGTAATAGTTGCGCCCTTCGTGGTACTGCATCGAGCGGTGAATGTTGTTGTCAAACACCTCGTTGCCGTGCACTCCCTGAAAGACAAAGCTGAGGTCGAAGTTCTTGTAACCAAAAGTGTTGGTCATGCCCCAGGTAAAATCCGGAGCGGCATTGCCAATAATCGTCCGGTCGTCGGCATTGAACACCTCGTCTTGGTTCACATCCACGTAGCGACCATCTCCCGGCACGGCGGTTTCGTAGTGGGCTGGGTCGGCCTCTATTTCGGCCTGGTTTCGATAGACGCCATCGTACTGGTAGCCGTAGAAACTAAAGATCGGTTCGCCTACCTGATTGATGGATTGCATGCCAAAGCCCGCATTGGAAATCAGGGGGGCATCGTCGGGGCCCAACGACAGTATTTTATTTCGGTTGCGCGAATAGTTGAGCTGCGTCGACCACGTAAAGTCGCCGATCAGGTTGCGGGTCATGAGGCTAAGTTCTATTCCCCGGTTTTGCAGCTCACCGATGTTCTTAAAAATATCGGTGAAGCCCGTGACCGAAGGCACCGGAACGTCGAGCAGCAAGCCATCCGATCGGGTGGTGTAGTAGTTGCTTTCCAGAACAATGCGGTTCTCAAACAAGCCTACGTCCAGCCCCAGGTTGAGTTGTTGCGAACGCTCCCAGCCCAGGTTGGGGTTGGTAAAACCGGAAGGATAGAACGAAGTAGTCAGAAAATCGTCGAAGGCCACGCGGCCCTGATTCAGGGGCGAAATCCATCGATAGTCTCTGAACTGACCATTTGGGCCATTGTTGAATTGGTCGTTGCCGGTGAATCCGTAGCTGGCACGCACCTTTAGGTTACTGATGGCGTTGACCGGCTTCATAAACGCCTCGTCGGACACAAACCATCCGAGCGACAGCGAAGGAAAAAAGCCCCACTTCTCATCCGGCCCGAAGCGTGACGATCCATCTTGGCGGACGCTGGCCGACACTATATACCTCCCTTTGAAATTGTAGTTGACCCGCGAGAAATACGAAATTAGTACCCGCTCGGCGGCTTGGTCCTCGGCTTCGGTCACCGTTTCGCCAGCGCGCAAGTACGGCACCAAGTCGTTGGTATATCCCCGCCGCTCCGTTTCTGTCTGATAGAAATTATCCTGTAAATATTCTTGTCCCAACAACACCGATAGCTGATGTTCTCCGAAGCTTTTGTCGTAGTTCAGCAGGTTTTGCAGGTTGTAATTAATTCGCTGATCTTGTTCGACATTCATCACTCCTTCGGTAAGCACGTTCGGCCCCATGTTGTGGTCGATGGCGGAGTAGTGGGTATCATCGGTTCGGCGGTAATAAAGGTTAAGGGTTGATTTGAAGCTAAGGCTAGGCAGTAGATTGATAGTGCCAAAAATATTGCTCAACCCATTAAACCGCCGGTGCTGAATGTCATCGTTGATCCGGTACAGCGGGTGTCCATTGAACGCTCGAAACAGAATGGCATCATAGCTTCCAAAACCATCAACCGAATTAGGTTCGCCCAGGTAACCGTTGCGGCCGTACACCGGATAGATTGCCGGGTACTGCACGGCCCACTCTACAATTCTATTATAGGGCTCGTTTTCGTGGTCATACACCACGTTGAGCATGCCTCCCAGTTCGGCCCAGTCGGTGACCTTCGACGAAATCTTGAAATTTAGCGCGTACTTATCGTAGTCAGAATTAATGACAATGCCTTGCTGCTTCACGTAGCCGCCAGAAACCCGATAGTTCATGTTTTCAGTGCCCCCCGAAACGTTGACATCAATCTTTTGCATTGGGGCTACCCGAAAGATCAAGTCTTGCCAATCGGTGTTGGGCAGTGATTCGGGATTTTCCAGTGCGGTAGGCCAGGTGTATTTGTACTGCCCCCGAGCTTCGATGGTATTGGGAGCATTAGGGTCGCCGCCGGTTTCAATCCATCCGTTTTGAGCTGCATCAATAGAAGCCTGCGCATACTGGTACGAATCCATCACATCAATGCGCCGTATGGCTTCCTGCAAGCCAAAAGAATAGTTGAGGCTGAGCTGGGCTTTGCCAGACTGACCGCTTCTGGTGGTTACCAGCACCACCCCGTTGGCACCCCGCGAGCCGTAGATTGCCGCCGAGGCAGCATCTTTCAGTACCTCAATCGACTTAATGTCTGCCGGATTGAGTACGTTGAGATCATAGGTGGGTAAGGGGATTCCGTCGACCACAATGAGGGGCGAACTGTTGGCCGAGATAGAGTTAATTCCCCTGATCTGAATAGAGGTAGAACTCCCCGGCCGACCGTTGCCGTTAACTACCTGTACGCCGGGCAATTTACCGTACATGGCCTGCCCCATCTCTACCATTGGGCGGCTTTGCAGATCTACGTCCATGTTGACGGTGCCCTGCGCCCCCGTGATATTCGCTTTTTGCTGGGTGCCGTAGCCGACTACGACCACCTCGGACAAAGACTGAATATCGGGAGCCAATGCCAGGTCGATGACAGTTTGGCCATTGATAGGGATTTCCCGGGTTTCGTAGCCAATCGAAGAGAATACCAGCGTGGTGACGTCATCGTTTACCGTGAGGCGGTAGTTTCCGTCGATGTCAGTAACCGTGCCCGAGGTAGTGCCTTTGGCCAGCACGTTGACTCCGGGCAACGGTTCTTGCGTTTCATTATCGGTGATGACGCCAGTGATGGTTTGCTCTAAAGTGATACCAAAGGACGTTTCACCGAGGCGCACTTGCGGCAAAATTTCCATTGACGCGTAGTTACTGGCCATCGCGTTTCCGACATCTACCTTCCCAACTTCCTTTTTCCTATGTTCTCTTTCCTGGATAACATACACCTGCGCTTCGATCTTCTTGTACTGAAGTCCCAATGGACTTAGAATTTTTTCCAGCGTGCTTTCCAGTTGGCCCTCCTCAGTCGGGGCGGGCACCCACTGACCACCGATGGCGTCACTGTTGAAAATGATACTAACCTGATACTGCTCTTCCAGCGATAACAGCAACGACTTTAGCGTCGTGCGCTGCAACTGCTCATCCTGAGGCGACTGGTTGGGAAAAGCGTCGTCGGTCCGGGCACTGGCCAACTGCTGAGCGTGGGTGGGCAAACCGGCCAGTAACACCAAAGTGAGTAGGAGGCTGCTTCCGATAAATAAAAGATGCTTCATAAGAATTGGTTTTAGGTGAGGACGTCTTGTTGAGCCGGGGCTAGGGAACCACCGGATTTTTTTCACGAATAATTAGGGTTTCTTCATTGACTAGAATTGTGATAGGTAAAGACGCTTCCAACACTTCGGTCAGCAGCCATAAACTATGCAGCGGCATGGTGCCGGTCACCGCCACCTTCCGAAGCTCCGCTTGCTGAAAAACAACCCGCTTGCCAAAGCGGCGCTCAATCACAGTAGCGATTTCTGCCAGCGGAGTATCATCACAGCGCAGCCGATTGTTGGTCCAGGCTGAGTAACGATCAGGATCCACCACCTTTTTTCGGATGGTCTGGCTGGTTTCGGTGACTTCGGCCAGTTCGCCCGGCTCCATCGTGACCGCTTCGTGGGTAGCCGACGTGAGCTGCACTTTACCCGTGGCGAGCACCACCTGGGTTTTCTCATCCCAGTCTTGCACGTTGAACGAGGTGCCCAGCACTTCCACCCGCAGGCGGTCGGTGTGCACCACGAATTTGATAGATTTTTGGGCTTTGTCCCGCGCTTTTTCTACTTCAAAAAAAGCTTCGCCCTCCAGCCACACCTCCCGCCGGGTTTCAAAATCATCGGATAAGGTTAGGCGCGAGTGCGCGTTTAGGGTAGCCACCGAACCGTCGGGGAGCGTTACCACCTGGGTTTCTCCGTAGGCAGTTTGGTAGGTGGTGCCGCTGGTGTTTTGCGTAAAAAACCAAGCGGCGGCCGCCACGAGCAGCAAGGCCATGACCGCCGCGGCGGCAGAGAACGGTCTTCTGCCGAGAAACGCTCTTTTTGTTGACGATCCTCGTCTTTCCCGGGCGATCCGTTTGCCTACTCGATCAAAAATTCGGTCGTAATCAGCATTAGGGGCACTGCTTGGGGAAAGACCCGTTGGCTCATCATCCAGGAGTTTGGCCAGATGTCGTTGCCCGGCTTTGGTCTTCAGGTAGGCCAGCACCTGATCGAGTTCTTGGGCATCACATCTGTTTTCCCGGTATTTTATCAGCAACCGATGCATACTTTTTTGCATTGTTTGCAGTAAGTACCCCGCTGAGCGTAGGTTCGATGCCGGGAAAAGATAAAAAAGTTAGAAGCTGTTTTGAAATCTATCAAAGTTTGAGGGCATTGTTGACGAAGGTGCCTTTATAACCGCGCCGTTATGCACTGTTATGTGGATAGGGAAGACTTTGGGCAGAAAGAAACGCTTCAACAGTGAAGGTTATTCTAATAAATTTTTATAAGTATCCTCGCGCAGATTCTCCGAATCTGCGTGGGCTGCATACGCGGACCCAACGTGGGCCGCTCTGTCCGCCCCGTTGGGTTAGAAACCCGCCTGAATCAGTCACAGGACTGGAAGTCCTGCGCCAGTGTTAATCATAACAAAAAATCAGAATAACCTTTAGTATATCCTAAGGCAATTACAGATACTATCAAAGCTGCAAATAAAATGTAATAGGTAGAGGAATGAAGCCTTCCTGAACAGCAATCGCAAGCGGATCGTCAGGAGATTCTAGTTTGCCGAGCATTTTTTTGACGGTCATTTCCCAGATTACGACTGCGGATATGTAAATAGCATTATCCTGATCTTCAATGACTTCCCGAGCCTTCTTTGTAATCATGGAAGGCTCATCATTCCACCAGATGAAGATGTGGGTATCGAGAAGAACGTTCACAGATTAGCCGTTAGCAAAGGTGGCCATGAAATCGTCAGGCATCTGATCAAAATCATCATGGATACTCGGATTTTAGTAATTCACCTCCCTTTGGGTTCTTTCACTAGTAAAGTCAAGATTAGAACATAACTTAAACCCAGCAGACAAGGGCTATAAACAGGGATATGGCTTTGCTCAGATACTGGCGAATAAGCTGGCTAGATCGCGAAAGCTGCGCCCGGACTGTTGGTTCGGACAATCCCAGCATTGCTGCAATTTCCCGATGAGAATATCCTTCCAGCACACTGAGGCAAAATATCTTTCGCTTGCTACTTGAAAGATGGCGAATGCCCTCTTCCATCCGTTGGCTGCACTCCTGATCGGCAACCGCTTGCTCGGTGAAGTTGCCCACTGATGTCTGTCCGGCTTGCGCCAGGGCCGCTATCCTGATCCGGTTCTGTTCGCTTCGGATCATGTTCAGCACGTGGTGCTTCATGCTGGTGAACAAAAAGCCGTCGAGCGACCGGGTTTCGTCTAGCTGCTGGCGGTGGTTCCACAGTTTCACAAACACCTCTTGCAAAGCGTCCTCGGCCAGGGCGTGGTCTTTGAGGTAGCGCAGGGCCAAGTGAAAAAGGGAGCGTTTGTAGAGATGGTAAGCGCGCTCGAAGGCCGAAGAATCTCCTGCTTTCAGGCGATCAACAAACAGTTTACTATCATCCTCGGATAGCATAAGCAAGGTTTACTAAGGTTGCGTTTCGTTTTTAAATTTGAAGAAAACAAATCGCATTCGCAAGCATAAGTTTTGCATATTCGCAATCCGAATGCCTGTCTCCGGCAGATAACGCAATGTCGCAGCAGGGATGGCCTTGAAAGAAGGGTGCAACGGACGGCCCAGCCGATTGTGGATCTGACTGGGAAATCTTGGCGGGTAGCAAGTGCCCTTTCAGGCAAGGCGGTTGCCGTAGATTATATTGCTAACGATTGGAAGTTTTAGTCTGCTTCTAGGGTGTGTTGACATATAGATTGACGAGGGCTTTCGAGGCTGTTTTTGTCCTGATCAAGACGCTTGAGGCAGGCGATGCAAAAGCATCGGCTAACGAAAGCAACGAAGAGCAGCGGTTCCCCGCCGGGAGCGAAAACTGTCAGAAAGCACCGTCTAAGCTTATATGTCAACACGCCCTAGTTCTTCACCACTTCGCCGATGTCTTCGCTCAACAGTGAGAACTTATTATCTGACGGCAAATATTTTATGCTATTCAAAACCAGTCGATTTCCGTCTTGAGCCATCACCGCCGGGTCGGCATTGTTGGTGGTGATGGTCACGTCGTCCAGCGTTAGCACGTCGAAGCGTGTGGCATTGAAAAAGGCGGGCACCTCCGTGGTTCTGCCCTCAAAGGTCATCGAGGTGAAATCAGTTGCTGGTCTTTCAGAAAGCGAAGAGTTTTTGAGCGTGAGTTGCAGACTCCGGGCCGAATCGCCGATGATATTGAATGATTTTTTCACATCGGTAGCCGTCAGGTTTTCAAACGTGATGTCGGTAGCGGGTTGTCCGGTTTGCCACAGCCCGTCTCTGAAATTATAATTAAAGACGTTGTCTACGTGGTGAACGGTGACGTCCTGAATCAGCCAGTTTCCGCTTACCAGTTTAGGGTCCTCATCTTCGGGAGAGAAATGGACAAAGGCCGACAGGGTGTTGTTGCGGTTCTGTTTGATGTGTTTGTATTCGCCCGGCCCCCAGATAGAACAGTTCTTCACGACCAGATTCAGACATCCCAGCCGGAAGGCATTGCAAGAGGTATTGAGCTTGCAGTTTCGGATGTCAAAATCGCGGTTATCGTTGCCCGCAAAGCAGTCGTCGCCCGTGCGAAAATCGCAATCGCGCACCGTGAAGTTGTTGCAAAACCGGGTGTGCAGCGCGTCGTGCCCGCCTCGAACCTTCACATTTTCTACGTAACCCCGCGAACAATGCCGAAAATTCATGGCCCAGTTGGCCGAGCGAACAATCGTAATGTCTTGGATGGTGATGCTATCGCAGTGGGTGAGACGAATGGCGTGCGGACCCCGAAAACCGGCCTCCCCCTTCGGATTTTCCAGATCAATGCCGTCCAAAGTTCCTTCTCCGACGATGGCTACATTTTCCAGACTGTCACCCATAATTAGAGCATTCGTCCACTTCCATTCGCCGTAGTCTTCCAAGCGGTTGCTTCCTTGCAGGGTAGCGCCTTCATCGAGGTGTAAAGTAACGTTGCTCTTGAGATGAAGTCCACCCGATAGATATTTGCCCGCCGGAAAAAAGACGGTTCCCCCTCCCTGGGCGGCACAGGAGTCAATGGCGCGCTGAATCTGATCGGTGATAACCGTCTGGCTGTTCGGCGAAACTTCAACTTGAAACGGTGCGTCGCTTTTGCAACCACCGATGATTGCCGTTGACAGCAGGAAAATACACGTGGTGACCTTCAACATGAATTCAGAATTTTAGGGGCAACAGACTACTGTAAAGACAAATCCTGCTTCTCACCCGTGTCGGCGGCCCGGTAGATGGCATCCATGATTTTGAGGTCTTTCACTCCTTCTTCGCCGTCTACCGACACGGGGGCCTGCTTGCCTTCCAGGATGATTCCGGCCATCGCGTCCATCTGCACCGTTTGATGGGTTTTATGGGGCTGGGTGAGTTCCCCCTGGTGCGTGCGCCCTTGGATGGGTCCGTAGCCGGTGGCCGGATGCAGTTCGGCGAAGCCGTCGACTCCGTTCAGAAAGAAGCGATCCAGGTGGCTCATGGCGTAGGTCGACAAGCACGAAGCCACCGCTCCGCCCGGAAAGCCCAACTGAAACTGAATGGTTTCATCAACGCCTTCTTTGAATTTCTCGGGGTTGTTTTTGGTTTCCTGGGCCGTGACCCACACCGGTTCTTCGCCCACCATGTAGCGGGCTCCGTTCACCGAGTAGATGCCAATGTCCATCAGCGCCCCGCCTCCGGCCAGTTTTTTGTCCAGCCGCCACTGGTTCGGGTCGCCGATGCGGAAGCCGGTCAGCCCTTGAAAGAAGAGCACCTTGCCAAAATCTCCCGCTTCCCGCATCCCAACGATTGCCAAGGTCTTGGGCTCGAAGTGCATGCGGTAGCCCACCAGCAATTTCACATTGGCTTTCTTGCAGGCATCCACCATCTCCTGCCCTTCCTGGGCGTTCACCGCCATAGGCTTTTCGCAGATGGCGTGCTTCCCGGCTTTGGCTACGCGGATGACCTGGTCGTGGTGCAGGCCGTTGGGGGTGATCACGTAGATGGCGTCGATGTCGGGATTGTCCTTCACCCGGTCGAAGTTCTCGTAGTTGTAGCAGTTCTTCTCCGGAATGTTGTACTTAGCCTGCCAGTCGGTGATCTTCGAGGGCGTGCCACTGATCACGCCGACCAGTTCGGCCCGCTCACAGTCCTGCATGGCTTCGGCCACGCGGGTGCCGTAGCTGCCGAGCCCCATAATGGCTACCCGCAACTTGGGTCCGGCGTAGGGGGGCTGATACTGGGTTCGATCAGAAAAAGCGGACTCAGTGGGCAGCAGGGGCCAGGCCGCCGCCGAAGCGGTAAGGGTTTGTAAGAAGTCACGACGAGAACGCATAGCAGTTGGGGTTAGGGTGAAGCGTTGGTTGTAATGATGGTAACTTCCGCCAAAGTATTCAGAAAATAAGTGATGCGCAAACCCACGTCGACGCAGGCTTTCACCGTGTCGCTAAATTGAGTAAATTTCAGCATGCCACCAACCTCAACTTTTGATTTAAGCCTACTCACCGAAGCAGAAACCACCGCCCTGGACCAACAGGGCTACGTGTCGCTAGGGCGCCTGCTTTCGCCTTTTCAGTTAGAGGCCATTCGCGCCCGCTTGCAAGCCTTGCTGGACGAGGAAGGCGAACGGGCCGGTTCGGAGCTGCACGACTCACCGCACATCCGCCATCCGAAAGAGGAAGGAGCCGACCGGCTGGCTGATTTGGTGAACAAAGGCTCTCAGTTTGATTTATTTTACACCCACCCACGGGTGTTGGCCGGAGTGGCCCACGTGCTGGGCACCGATATCAAGCTGTCGTCGCTCAACTACCGGGCAGCCAAACCGAGCCACGGACAGCAGAAACTTCACGCCGACTGGCACGAAGCGGTGGCGGCCGATGCCTATCAGGTGTGCAACACCATCTGGCTGCTCGACGATTTCACGGCGCAGAACGGAGCCACCCGCCTGGTGCCCGGCACCCACCGTTCGGGCACGCTGCCGCAGGACGAACTCGCCGATCCGTTGGCGCCGCACCCCAACGAGGTGCTGCTGGAAGCTCCGGCAAGCACGGTGGTGGTGTTCAACTCGCACACCTGGCACGGGGGCACCGTGAACCGCACCGACCGTCCCCGAAGGGCCGTGCACAGCTACTTCTGCCGCCGCCACCAACCCCAGCAGCTCGATCAGCAGCGCTATTTTCAGGCAACGACCCGGGAGCGGTTGAGTGACGAAGCGCGGTGGTTGCTGGATGTTGTCTAACCTCCATTTGATTGCTTCCTGAACGTCATTACGTAGGTGCTGTCGGTAAGCGTCTGGTTAGTTCTAGCCAGTTGATAAATCAAGTAGGACTCTACCGGCTCAGACTCATCAACGCGGAAGTCGAGGTACTCCATTTTCTCACCGTTATAGTAGTAAGTAAAGCTTTCGTAGCGTAGGTAGTTTCCCTCTTTACACCGCGTGCAGTCTTTGGCATCAAAAAAGATAGTGTCCGTATCGTCTTCAGCTAACTTAAAGTGATAAGTGGTAGTATCCTTTTCGGTGATAAAACCAGGTACCGGGCCAAAAACATTGCGGCCCTCTACAACGGTATGCTTCAAAACCAAATCAAGAAACTCCCCGTTCTGAGAAACCCCTTCCAATTGAACTTTGGCGGGATCGTATCCTTCGTGACTCACAAACCAATCCTTACCCGTTGTAGCATCCACGATTTGATAGTAATTACCAAAAGATACCGGTATACCCCCATCTGAGTTATCTTCACCACAAGCGAGTAATAAGGAAGCAAGCATCAGCAAAATGAATTGAATAGTTTTCATACCTATTGTATTTTAAGTCGTTTAACGGTTCGTTCTTTTCCATTGAAGATAGTCACAAGATAAAGTCCGACAGCATAGTTGGCTACATCAATCGTTAGATATCGAGTTGCTTTATTTCTCGGGTGTAGCGTAGGTTGCCCCGGCTATCCCTCACTTCGACGCGGTAGTTACCTACCTGTTGCATTTGTAGGTTCACTTCTCCTCGCTCCGGCGGGTTAGGATACAATACCACGTCGTTAGTGTTTTCTACAGCAGTTCGGGCATTAATCATAGTATTAATAGTATCGGTTGACCCCTTAGTCATGTACTCACTGCTTCCACAGTTTCTACCCGTTACACTTAAAACGCTAGAAGACGAACATCCTCCTACGTTAGCCGTAACCCGAACGGTGCCGCCACTAAACCAACTGGTGACGTAAGCTGAGATAGTACGGGTGCCTTGGCCAGAGTTGAGGTACATCCCAGAAGGAAGAACCCACTGATAGCCGGTGGCTCCACCGGCCGTACTGAACGATACGTCTTCGTCTAGGCATACGCTGGCGTTGCCGGAAATAAAGAGCAAGGCGCGGTTGTTGCGAACCGAACGTTCCACTTCGGGAAAGCCATAGTTGGGAATAACCCGCACAATACCGTTGGGGGTACCATTCACCCGGATACTTACCGAACGAGTACCCTGCCCGCTGGTTACTGTCCAGCCCGCAGGCACTTCCCAACGGTAGTTGCTTACCAGGCTTAAAGCGGGCACCGACATGCTAATTGTTTGATTCGGGCAGGCGGCAGAAGCACCGCTAATGCTGTAGCCCGCCGCACTA
Source organism: Cyclobacteriaceae bacterium (assembly GCA_965217305.1). Classification (GTDB taxonomy): domain Bacteria; phylum Bacteroidota; class Bacteroidia; order Cytophagales; family Cyclobacteriaceae; genus Tunicatimonas. The sequence continues at coordinate 568,432 of CBDCHN010000008.1, read as the reverse complement.
CGGGTATAAGTAGCTAATCAAAAGTAATGAGGTATTTTTTGCCGATCATGGCTAGCGTTTCATCCAGGGCAGTTCGCAGTTCATTGAGGGAATGGAAATAGCTGGGATGATCTAGCCACCGATATTTGAGTTCTAGCCAAAGGCGCTCGATAAGGTTGAGCTCTGGGCTATAGGGGGGAATGAAATACAGCGTAAGCCCTTGTTGTTTCCACTCCTCATGTTTAGCCTGTACGATTTTAGCGGTGTGAATAGAGGCATTGTCTAAGATTACTACGGCAGGTTTGGTAATAGTTTCTATAAACTCTTCTATGCAACAAATGATCACCTTGGCGGTGGCCGCCACGCGGTGGCCGCCCCTTCAAAGCGAAAGGCGTGGAATTGACAGGCTTTGCTCATAAAGCCAATCACGGTCAGATTCTGACTGGGCTGACAGGCCAGAGGCACCTGCTCACCAATGGGTTGCCAAGCGTAGGGAACCACGGGGGTGAGGGAAACCCCAGTTTGATCCATGTAAAACACATCTATCTTACCTTGGGCTTCCTGCTCATGAAAAGTAGCGATCTGCTGTTGGGCTTGGGTAAAGCGTGGTGCATCTCGCCGGTGCTTGGTGCTACGGCGCATACGCTTATAGCGGTAGCGATTCGCCCTTAGCCATCGGGCCAGCGTGCTGTGACTCAAAGACATTTGCCACGCTTGCTCTACATGACTCACCAGATAGGAAAGGCTACGCACTGCGTTGCCAAAACGGTCTTCTACTACTTGCTCTAAGCTTTTTTTTGGACATCACTTAACTTACTGGGCCGTCCGCTGCGGTGGCCATCCTTTAAACTACTCATTGGGGCGGCCCCCCGCTTGCTCTGCTGCCAGCGGTCCAGCCAACGAGCTACCGTATCGCGATCCACAAAAAAGATATCTGACAACTGTTCAATGTAGTAACCCTTGGCACTCAATAATAGGGCATGAGCCCGTGTTCGCTCCCGACGATCCGTGCTGGTGTCGGCAATCGCTTTGAGGTCTTTTTGCTCAGTAGTAGTCAACTCAATGTAGCGCATAAGATAAGTAGGGCTTGGGTGAAGGACAAAAATACAAAATACCCCCTTACTTATAAACCGCTACTTAACTCGGCAGATGCAGCGTCATCCAGAACGCCTGCATGGTAGTGAACCGGTTTGGACAACCGCCACCAGCATACGACATAATATTGCGAGCATCAGGACGCCAGCGTTCACCCCAACGATCAGTTCCTGTTTGGGAATACGCACAGCCGGTTGTATTGCCTGCGCTTAGTTCCGGGTCAGCCTCCGTGTCACAAAATCCATCCCCGTCTACTTCGCATTTTTTTGGGCCTAAACCGGTTAGTACACACACTCCCTGGCGTCGGGTGCGACTTACGGACTCTTGCTGATTCCAGTGTCGGTCCATTAGACACGTTTGGAGGAGAATATATTGTTGACTCTTCCTCCTTGCGTGCTTTGCGCTTCTTATCAGGCATCTCGTAACCTAGACTTTGTACGTACTCCTCGCTCATGGTAAAGCCCGCTTGATACATGCTATCAATGAGTGCTTGGTTATTTTTGTAGTAGAAACGTTTTTGAAATTCTTTTCGGTCAGGACGACTGGTTCCGCATTCAACGTACTTTTGCGAAAGGGCAGGCCACGTGATAAGCAGGGCCATGACACAAGTAAGCAAGTGTTTCACAGGATCAAAGTATTGGTGTGGGGGCAATTTGTTTAGTGCCCTATGCTAAATACTCTGATATTTCTAAAAGTCACATCGCTACCCAATATCTGTTTTTGATAGCATCCAACCTTTACGCGAGCACTGCAAATCATCCCGTAGCCAATCACCCCAACCCCGCCTCGTCCAGGTAGCTTCGCAGTTGATTCACGTCCTTCTTCATCACCGCAATGGTTTTGTCGGTGCGCTCGGCTTCGCCCATGGTTTCCTTTTCGCCGGGCATCTCATACTCAAAGTGCACCGACACCGGGCAACGGATGTCATACTCTTTCAGCAAGCGGAAGTAACGCGGGAAGTCAACCATCCCTTCGCCCAGCGGCACGTTTTCTACCTTCCATTCACCTCCCACCTTCTCCCAGCGAAAATCTTTGACGACTATCGAGTTGATGCGCGGATGAATCAGATCAAGGCCCAGGGGCCAGGACTGCCCGCCCTCCACGGTGGCGTGCCGGATGTCGTACTGACTGCCCAGATGCGGGCTGTTGACCTCATTGAGCAGCATGGCCACATCCCACACCGGGGCACCCACGTAGTGTTCGCCCGAGTGGTTCTGGTAGCCCCCGATCATGTCGGTTTGCTGGTTAAGTTTCGTCAGGGCAGCGAGCTGCTGCCGGTAATCCTTTAGCGAGGCGGGCAGATTGATGTCCTTGGAGTCGTAACGCAACCAATCGGTGCGGTAGTGGGTGATGCCCTGCGCGCGCGCAGTCTCCAGCACGGTAGTTGCGCTGGCCTCCTGCGGATTCATGATGGCGGTGGTCATCATGGTTGCCTGCAAGCCCGCCTGTTTCAGAGCCGCCACGGCGCGGGGCAGGTCGGTGGTCACGTTTTCGGGCAGCACGTGTCCCTTGGGCCGCACGGCTAGGTCTACGCCGTCAAAACCAATCTCGGCGGCGGCGCGGGCGGTGGCATCGTAGTCCAGGAATTGCAGGTGCTTGGAGAAAACGTGCAGGCTCATCGACTTCTCGGTGGGGGGAAGTGGATTTGAAACAGCGCTCGGCCGAGGAAGCGCTACCCCGGCGGCCAGCACCCCAATAAAGTGACGCCGTGACCAGGAAGATGCAGCAGGGGTATTCATCATAGATCAGGATAGTGAGTGGTTACGTATCTGTGGCCCTAAACTAGTGAATTTACAGCACTATTTTCTCTCTGAGCCGGTACAGCTTCCAGAAAAAGACGTTGACTGCCGGTCTACCGTTCTTGTGGACCGTGATTATCTCAGGTTCACTTGTCCTCTCAAAGCGATCCAGCAGTTCTTGGTCCGGGGGTCGGTAGTAGTGCGAGGTAGTGATGTAACAGGCATTGGCTCCCAACGGCACGTCGCCCCGCAACGCGTTGATCTTGCGGTACTGATGTTGCTTTTCGGGAGGCCCCAGCACATATACCTTGGCATGGTTGGCGCGCGCGTAGTAGTAATCCAAATGAGCGGCCGGAAACCAGTTGTGGGTGAGCAACACCGCCCTGGAAAGAGCAACGTCTAGGGTATCCTTCGCTAGCTCAGTTTGCAGCGCTGCCCCAATCTCGTCCCACAGGCTGATGTCAATAGCAAAGTTATCGCGTCCCAAGCGGTGCGCTTCAGCGTTCGGGTTGCCCACCAGTTGCCCGGTGTACACCTGAAACAACGCCGCCCCCATCGCCAGGTAAAACAAACCCTGCCCCACCAGCATCCCCCGCGTCAGTTGCTTTCTCGTTCGGGCAGTATCCACGGAAGTCAGCACGTAGGCCGCCCCCAGCGTGAGTGAGAAATAGGCCGGTCCGCTCCAGTGCGGTAGGGTCCGGTTGTAGAGCGACAGCGCCAGGGTGGTGAGCACCAGAGGAATCCCTGTGCACAGCAAGAGCCCCGCGGTGGGCGTCAACAAATCCTGGCGTCGCCGGTAGAGCAATCCTAAACCCAATACAATCAGGTATACATTGGCCGGATTGTGGTAGGCGATCTGTCCGAAGAACTCCGCGGGAAAGTACTTGAACGAGGGAAGCCAGGAATCGCTGCTCACCCGGTTGGCGTGGTAGCCCAGCCCTGAATAGTCGCTGCTTAGGTTCCACAGCACCACCGGAAAAAACAGTGCACCGGTGATTGCCAACGCGCCCCACAGTGCCGGGCGGCGAAATGCCGTTCGGTCATAACCCAAAAAGTAAAGCAGCGCCCCTCCCCACAAATACACGGCGTGGTATTTCGAGAGCATGGCCAGACCAACGCAACTCCCGAATAGCAGCAACTGGGACGACCGATGGTTGTCCTGCCGAGTGTAGCGCACCAAAAAGAAGATCACCAGCAGCCAGCAGGTGCTCTGCGGAGTATCCGGGATGATAGCGGTGCCCACAATGATCGAGCTATAGAACGAAGCGGTAAGCATCAGTGCCGCCACCACCCCGGTGAGTCGGTCTTTTATGGTTATACCGATGCGGTAGGCCAGCCAAAGGTTAAGGGTTCCCAGCAGCAACGCCCCCCAGCGCACCAGTAGTTCGTGCTCTACCATCGATAGGCCAACCGTAGTGAGCCAGATCAACCCACCCACCATTGGCGGGTGATCGTAGTAGCTCCAGTCAGGATACTGGGCGTATAACACGTAGTATACCTCGTCGTTACTCAAGGTGGTTGAAGCTGCAACGGTTAGGCGGGCAAGAAAGTTGATGGCTACAATCCAGTAGATACTATCTTTGCGCGCAAGAAATGTAAGCATAGGCTCATTAAGAAAGTGGGCAATGATGCAACACGTTGGTTCGTTGTTTTCCAGTGGCCCTTCGGGGTGTTCTGGCAATGCCGAAGGCAAGGTAACCTACTTTACGTAGCCCATGCAAACTTGAAAACGATAACTTATCGGTATCCATTCTCTCGTCGACAAACAGCGAGCCATGCGGCAAATTTTACGTAGCCTGTTAGGTCTGCTACTGCTGGTCGGTGCCGGGGCACCCGGGCGGGGGCAAGTTCCGATTGACTCAGCGCTATTGCTGACCGATAGCTCTACCAGCGTGCAGATTGACCGAATTTTCATCATCGGCAACCGAAAAACGAAGGGCCGCATTATTCGGCGCGAGATGAGTGCTCAGCCGCAGACTGCCTACGCGTGGGGAGACCTCCAAACTATCCTGAAGAATGACCAACAGCGCATCATCAACACCCGGTTGTTTCTTCGGGTAGACGTGCGGCCGGTGTTGGTGAGCGAGCGCACCCTGGACCTGATCGTGAGCGTCGACGAACGCTGGTACACCATTCCGGCTCCGTACGTGAAGTTTGCTGATCGAAACATCAACGATTGGCTCACCAACTTCGGACTGGACCTGGGGCGCTTGGAGTACGGACTGAAAGTAACCAAGCTCAACTTTCGGGGCTTGAACGAACGCCTCCAGTTGGATGCACAGTTTGGATTCACACGAAGGTTGGGTATTAACTACGTCCGTCCCTATCTGGACCGGGCACAGAAAAACGGTTTGGCACTCAACTTTGCTTTTGCCGAAACCAATAATATCATCTACCAGACTGAGAGGCACCGTCCACTCACCACCGATTCGCTCCAGCGGTCGCTCGAGACGCTGTCGGCCGGAGTGGGCTGGCGCCACCGGGGTTCGTACTACAGCACCCACGCGGTGGACGTTGACTATTTCCGCAACCGCATCAAGGATACTATCACCGAGATTAATCCGCACTACTTTTTGAATGCCCAACGCAAACAAGCGTACTTTCGGGTTGGCTACCGTTTTGTTCACGATAAGCGCGATTTCATCGCGTATCCGCAACGAGGTTTTGTGGTTAGCGTGAATGCCCAGAAGCTCGGTTTGGGAGTGTTTGACGACATCAACCTGTGGCGTCTCACCGCATCGTTTAACCACTACTTCCCGCTCAGGTCGGATTGGTCGGTGGCCACCGCGCTGCATTCGTACGTAAGCGGCCCCCGGCGGCAACCCTACGCTAACTTTTTGGGCTTGGGTTTCCAGAACTTGTGGTTGCGGGGCTACGAGACCTATACCATTCAGGGACAGCACTTTGTGCTTCAGCAGAACGACCTGCGCTGGCAAGCCTTCAATACGGTCTTTAATCTGGACCGCATCATTCCCTTCGACCAGTTTAATAAAGTTCCGATGGCGCTTTACATTAAAGCTTTCTACGACCATGGGGGGGTGAGTAATTCGGTGTCCTATCCGCTGGAACAGCGCCTCAACAACCGCTACCTCTACAGCACGGGCGTGGGGCTGGACGTGGTGTCGTTCTACGACTTCGTGTTTCGGATTGGGTACCCACTACTGGTACCGTCGGGAGTAGATCGACAGTATTTCCTAAGCTTTCGCGCTTCTTTCTGACCAGATAGTTCGGGCATGGTGCCGACGAAAAAGCTGAACCAACCGCTTTCTTAGCGCAGGGTAGAGTATAAAAGCCAGCGCCAGGTTGAAACCAACCACGAGAAGCCGTACGAGCACCGTGGGACCGATCCTCAGGGTGGCCTGTAGGGTATTTTGAGGAACGGCCTCGTCCGAAACCCGCACCACCGGATTAAAGTAGTACGCCAGTTCCGGGTAGTCAGCTTCCACCCGCACGTAGGTATCCTCTTCGGTTAGTATATACTCGGCATGGCTAGTTTGGGTCACTATCTTCTTGACTGCCCCATTTTGTCCGATGAAACGCACCCGTTCAGCGGGTTGGCGCAAGCGCACAGACAGGGTATCCTGCTTCATCCGTAGGCTTGTGAGCACGTTCTGAGTTTTCCGCTGCCAGTCATCACTCCGCAATTCGCCATACGAACGCTCGGTTCGCCGGTGCACGCCGTAGGTTTGTCCCCGCCGCAGGGCGAGCAGCACCGAATCGCGCCGCAACCCGGCCGCATGCAGCATCGTCCAGCTATTGGCCAGTTTGTTGCCGCGCACGTTGTGGCAATCGTCGTTGGCCAGCAGCCAAACGGGTTTTCCGCTCGAAAGAGCCGTATCCCACGCGGGGGTATCAATCCGCCCGCTGTTGAGCACTTCCATACAATCGTAGCCCGACAGATATCGAAGCATGGTGGTAGGATGTCCGCTCACCATGGAAGGATGGGCAATGCAAACCACCGACGAGCGGCGGTTGAGGCGCTCGATTAGATACTGCCGAATACTCTGGTTCTGCCAAAGCGTGACATCGTAGTAGTCTACGCTCGAACTGCCGATGGCCAGGCGGTGCGACTTGTGCACGTTGGCCCCGTGCTCATACACGGGCATAAATTGATCGGATTGCTGGTTCTGATGCCCGTTGATGCTGTAATAATCGGAAATGCAGGGCAAATCGTAGTTTAGTGCTTGATAGGCGCGCAGCACTTCTTCGCCGGGTTGCTCGCCGTGGGTAATCCCCTGCCAGGCGCGGGCGTGGGTGTGAAAATTTGCCCGGTACCACCGATAAACGGTATCCGTACCAACCTCCTGGTACGGGTTGTAAACATGGGTTCCAATGAAGGGGGCGGGTTCGGGAAAGTCGTACAGCTCGATCTGCACGTACTGAGAACTGAAAAAGGAGGTAACGATCAGTAAAAATGCCCGGATAAAATTTTGAAGAACGGCCATCGGTGCCCCCTGGTTGGTCGTGCCAAAGGTACGGTGGAGCTGCCCCCGTTGCCGCAAACAAGGGGTTAAGTTTGTGTTAAACTAATCACTAAAATTTTACAGAATGGTAACAACTTCTTTACGCGCTGGGAGATAATTTTGGGTAATCATACCCCCTGAACTGCCCGGCACCGGGAGCCAGGGCTGACCAGTTGTCTTCCGGAAAAGTAGTGGTCACCACTCCGCTGGTCACCACATTGTCGATCGAGTGCGAGGCGAACGTGTTTACCAAATCGGTCAGCTCCGGGTTGTGGCCCACCAGCATCAGCACCGCCACTCGATCATCCACCGCCCGCAAAAGGGTTAAGAGGCTATCGGCCGAGGCTTCGTATACCTCGGGATCATACGCAATCGCGGAAGCCGGGTAACCGACAGCCTTCGCCACCGCCTGGGCAATCTTTCGGGCGCGCTTCGCCGGACTGCTGATGATCAGGTCGGGCCGAACGCCTCGTTGTTTTAGCCGCTTGCCCATCATCGGCGCGTCGCGCTTGCCCCGGCGGTTAAGTGGACGGTCAAAATCGGCTAATTCAGGAAACTTCCAGCTCGATTTGGCGTGACGAACCAAGTACAGGGTTTTCATGGTAAATGATTGTTTGGTTAGGGAACTTGCGCTTGTGGGGGTAAGTTTTGTCCTTGCTACCCATACGGAGGGGCTAATGTCGGTAGCCCTCCTCATAGTAACTGTCCGACTCCACATCGGCTCATGACTGAAATTACCCTAACCACCCCCGCGTTACTATTCCCCGCTATCTCCCTGTTGCTGTTGGCCTACACCAACCGGTTTCTAACATTGGCCGGACTCATCCGTCGGCTACACGCCGAGTACCAAGACCAGCCGAGCGGTGCGGTGCTGGGGCAAATCAAGAACCTACGCGCGCGGGTTGGGCTGATCAAAAATATGCAGGAACTAGGAATTTCCAGTCTGCTATTGTGCGTATTGTGTATGTTCTTGCTGTTCGCCGGGGAGGTTACGGCGGGCAAGTGGGTGTTTGGCATCAGTTTGTTGCTTCTTTTGGCATCGTTGGCCCTGTCTGTTCGTGAGATTCACATTTCGGTGAACGCCCTGAACATTCAGCTTAGCGACCTGGAAACGCTGGAGAAAGAGAATCAGTGGAAATCAACCAACCGCGGCGCTCAATCGGAAGAAGATCAGCCCGCGCGCTCAATGGCAAAACAACGATGAGAAGTGCGGGGCCGGTGGAGCTGCCGGAGAAATACTATTTAGACTACTTTGAGTCGCTGCTCGGCTTTGTGGAGGAAAAGTGCGGAGCGCTGCTTAATCGTCGAGAGAAAAACTTCTACCGGAAGTTTCGTCAACTCTCCGAACCGGCCCGCTGCCTGTTCGTGCGTCTCGCCAACCGCCGGGGCGCCTACTTCCGAACCACTAAGCTTCAGTACGCTGAGGTGCCGGATTTGGAAGATACGTTGGATGAACTGGTTACCCAAAAATTCTTTTGCGACCTGGCTCCGCGGCACGCCGTCGACCTCGGTGAAATTCTGGGCATTTTTCCCAAACCCGATTTGCTAGCCCTGTTCCGGCAGCTAGACCCGGACTGGACCAAAAGCGTACGCTCGCTGAAGAAACCCGAGTTGGTAGCGCAGGCGTTGAGCCACTTCCGCGGCAAGCAACTCATTCGGGCCATCCGGGAGCACGAACGGGTGGTGCGGGTCAACTTTGAGCGCGAGTTGGAGATGCTTCGGTTTCTGTACTTCGGCGACATTCACGGCGATATGACGCAGTTCGTGGTGCGCGACCTGGGGCTGATCAAAACCGAAACCTACGACGAAGACAAGTTGCAAGCCTACTTCAGAACGCGTCGCGAAGCCGAGGACAAGCTACTTATCTCCAAAATCTACCACAACTTCAAGGTGCTGCGCGATGAAGAACTGGCTCCGGCCGAAGCGATTTATGCTTGGTTTGCGGAACAGAAGCTACTGCGTACCCAGCTTTGCGAATTGGCCTGGCCCTTGTTCGATAAGCTTTCGCTTCGTTTGGGAAAATTGTTGGAGCAACAAAAACACCCGAAGTTTGCCCTGCGGGTGTATCAACAAACTCACCTGGTCCCGGCCCGCGAGCGCTGCGTGCGCCTGATGCACAAGCTGGGACTTCAAACCGATGCGCTTCGCCTGTGCGATGCCATGTTGGCGGCTCCGCAAAACGCCGAAGAGCGCTACTTCGCGCAGGACTTTCAGGACCGTATCAATAAGAAAAAGCGCACCAAGCGCACCACCGATTTCCTGAAAGGCAGCGATGCCATTACGCTGGACGAAACGACGCGTTATTACGTGGAAGGTGGGGTGCTGGAGTACTTTTGCGACTTAGGCTACGAAGGAGTGCACACCGAAAACTACCTGTGGCGCAGCTTCTTCGGACTGTTGTTCTGGGACATTATTTTTGACCAGGACCGCGAGGCGTTGCACCATCCGATGCAAATCACCCCGACCGACTTTTACACTCCGGCCTTTTTGCGCAAGCGGAAGCAGCAACTGCTCGCCCGGCTCAAAGTGTTGCAGCACCCCGACCGTTTTTACAACCTCATTCAGCACCACTACGAAACCAAGGTGGGTATTAGCAACCCGATGGTGGGCTGGCACGATAGTATTTTGCCGCTGGTGGCCCAGTGCTACGACCGCCTCACCCCCGAACAGATCAGCAGCATTCTGCTGGAGATGGCCGAAGACCTGCGGGAGAACACCCGGGGCTTCCCCGATTTGTTCGTGTGGAACCAGAATTCGTACCGCTTCATCGAGGTCAAGTCGCCCAACGACCAGCTATCAGCCCAGCAGCTGCACTGGCTGCACTTCTTCCAACGGCAGGGCGTGGCGGCCGAGGTGATCCGGGTGCGGTGGAAGTAAAAAAGTAGCATTGTTTGGTGCACCTATTGAGAAACGCGTATCTTTATCCTATCGTAGTTGTTACCTACTACGTTACTATGGAAAACACGATTGATATTCCAACGCAAATTAGCCGGGCCATTCATCAAGTAGAGCCTACGGCGGAGGTCATTCTTTTCGGCTCGCGCGCCCGGGGCAGTGCCCGGCCCGATTCTGATTGGGACGTACTGGTTTTATTGGATGGCGAGGTAACAGCGAATCGTGAGCAAGCGTTGTTTAGCTCGCTGTTCCGGGTAGAGCTTATCACTGAGGAAATATTTTCCGTATTGGTTTACGAAAAGACCTACTGGCATAAAATTCTGATTGATAGTCCGCTTTACGAAAATGTTAACCGAGAAGGGGTAACGCTACTATGAATGACAGCTTGATCCAATACCGTTTGCAGAAAGCAAAAGAGAGCTACCAAGCAGCAGAGTTGATAAAAGAAAATAAGCAGTGGAACTTTTGTGTCAACCGTTTATACTATAGTTGCTTTTATGCGGTAATCGGTCTGCTACTAAAACACAATATCACTCTTAAAACGCACGAAGGAGCTCGAAATCAACTCGGTCAACATTTTGTAAAGACTGAGCAATTCTCACTTTAGAAAATAATTGCAAAACATGCCGTCATTCCGGAATTTTCTGCAATGTAATGGAAGAAAATATCCGGAATCCCCTGCTACGAAGGAATTTGCTGAGTTATTCACAGCACGTTTTTGACGCTGTAGCAGGGGATTCCGGGCGTTCGCCAGGCGCCGGGCGCTACCGCTACGCTCCGGAATGACGGCAGAGTGAGAATTGCTGTTCGGCGATATGTTTGATTTTAAGGAAGAGGACGTGGCGCCCCTGTTCGATCCGGTGCACCGCTTCGTCGCTACCATTGAGGGGATTGTCCAGTCCGAACAGAGATAAAGATTAAGCGACTTTCCCCTTAGCATTGACTTAATTCCCCCAAATCTGGTGCACCTGCCAAGAAACGCTTATCTTCGGCGCTTTATTAGTATGCACCCTTTAGATACCTAACCCTATGAAAGCTTTCGAACCCGGCGTCCTCCACGGCGATACGCTGATTGACTTTTTTAAGTACGCCAAAGAAAAAGAGTTTGCCCTGCCCGCCGTCAACGTCACCGGCACCAACACCATCAATGCGGTGCTCGAAACCGCCCGCGAGGTGAAGTCGGCCGTCATCATTCAGTTGTCTAACTCCGGCGCAGCTTTTTATGCCGGTAAAGGCATGAGCAACGACAATCAGCAAGCTTCCGTGGCCGGGGCTATCTCAGGAGCACTGCACGTGCACGAAATGGCGCAGCACTACGGCGTGCCGGTCATCCTGCACACTGATCACGCCGCCAAAAAGCTTCTGTCCTGGATCGACGGCCTGCTCGACGCCGGTGAAAAGTACTACGAACAGCATGGCTACCCGCTGTTCAGCTCGCACATGCTTGACCTCTCGGAAGAGCATTTAGAAGAAAATCTGGAAACCAGCAAACGCTACTTCGAGCGGATGACCAAGCTGGATATGGCGCTGGAGATCGAACTGGGCGTGACTGGCGGCGAAGAAGACGGCGTAGATAATTCCGACGTAGACGTATCGAAACTATATACCCAACCCGAAGAAGTAGATCAGGCCTACGAAACCCTCAAGCAAGTGAGCGACCGCTTCACCATTGCCGCGGCCTTCGGCAACGTGCACGGGGTGTACAAACCCGGCAACGTAAAGCTCACTCCCACCATCCTGCGCGACTCGCAAGAACACATCAAGCAGAAGCACCAGACCGACAATAACCCGGTGAATTTTGTCTTCCACGGCGGATCGGGATCCACTCCCGAAGAGATCAAAGAGGCCATTGGCTACGGGGTGGTGAAGATGAACATCGACACCGACATGCAGTGGGCCTTCTGGGACGGTATCCGGCAGTATTACCAAGCCAATGAAGGTTACTTACAAAGTCAGATCGGCAACCCCGACGGCGATGATCAGCCCAACAAGAAGAAGTATGACCCCCGGGTGTGGTTGCGCGAGGGCGAGAAAAGCATGATCAAGCGTCTGAAACAAGCTTTCGAGAACCTGAACGCGGTAGGCAGCAACGAATAGCCCCGCCGCGGTGGGTACTGGATACTGAAGCCCAGGCACTAGCATCCAGTATCCAGTATCCAGTAAACGAAAACTTCCGGATAAGAGCGGCACTTAATTTTTCGGAGTGAAGGATTTATTCCTGGAATGATGTATTTTGATCCCTCGATGGATCAGCTCAACATCGTTTTTGATACCGAGATTGCCCCACCCAACGAACGTTTCGGGTTGGTGTGGGAGCAGGATGCCCAACCCGAACCGGTCATCACCATGGCCGAACGTCTGTTTCCCTCACTGAAACCCCTCAGCGAACTGGATGTACCGGGAGAACCAGACTCTCCTACCCACTATATCATCGAGGGCGATAACTATCACACCCTCACCACGCTCAACATGACGCATCCCGGGCGCATCGATGCCATCTACATCGATCCCCCGTACAACACCGAGCAAACCGGGCTGCGCTACACCGACCGCACCGGAGGCAAAACCCCCACCCAAAAGCACAGCCGCTGGCTCAGCTTTATGTACCACCGCCTGCGGCTAGCCAAAGAGTTGCTCACCGACGACGGCGTGCTCTTTATCTCGATCGACGACCGGGAGATGGCCCACCTTAAATTGCTGTGCGACGGAATCTTTAGCGCGAAGAACTTTATTGGCAACTTCGTGTGGGTGAACCGCACCACGCCCAACGATGCGGCCAATCGTTTCGCCACCGACCACGAATACGTTCTGGTATACGCGCGCCACCGAGAACATTTTCGTATGAAGGGAGTGCCCAAGGACTTGGTGAAATACGTGAACCGCGACGACGACCCCCGGGGACCCTGGATGCCCGATAATCCGTCGGCGGCTTCGGGGACGGAAAAGGATCGCTTTCCCATCAAGAATCCGCACACCGGGGAAGTGTATTACCCTCCGGCGGGGCGCTACTGGGGTTTCGCAAAGCGGAGGGTGAAAGAGTGGGCGGCTTCGGGCAAACTGGTGTTTCCCCGAGAGCCGGGCAAGAAGTTTCTGTTGAAGAAGTACCGGGCAGAGCTGAAGAGCGACACCAAACCCGCTTCATCGCTCATTCAGGGGGTGCTCACCGCCCAGGGCACCAAAGAGATGAAGCAACTCTTCGGGGCGGGCAGTCCGATCAAATACCCCAAGCCGGTGGCCCTGCTAAAGTATTTGCTGGGACTGCTGGATAAAAAGGAGGGAATCTTTTTGGATTTCTTTGCCGGTTCGGGCACGCTGGGCCAGGCGGTGCTCGAATTGAACCGGGAAGACGGCGGTCGACGAAGCTTTATAGTGGGCAACAACAACGAAAACGATATCTGCCGCAAGGTGCTTTACCCCCGCATTCGGAAACTACTGGATGGGTACTCCGCCCCCCCCTCCAAGAAGGACATTTTGTACCAGAAAAAAATTACGCTAGCCGATTTGGCACGTGCCCCAGAACTCTTGCTGCAGCTAGACGAATTGTCCGAACAGCATCGAGAAGATTATGATGAACTGCACCGGTCGTTCAAAAGCAATACCCTCACCTTGGCCGGGGTGAAAAGGGGGCCGGTGACGGTGAAAGGTTTTTCGGACACGCTGCGGTACTACCAAACTTTGTTTCTGCCGCCCCAGGATTTGCGGATTCGGCAGGCTTGCGCCGATCTTATCGCTCTTAAAGAAAGCGCTTTCTCGCCCGTGCAGGTGCACTTAAATTACCAGGTGTATTGCAATGAGGCGGCCTTGGTGATCATCTGCTTCGAGGGAAGGTACGGCTTCGAGGCCATTGGTCGGCACATTGAGCGAACCACGCAGCCGGTGCGGCTTTACGTCTTTCACGCCGATGATTATCGTATGGCAAAGGAAAAATTCGGGCACGCGAGGGTATCGTATGTGCCCCCTAAAATGAAGCAGTTGTTCACGGCCTAAGCCAGTGCCGGGGGCACTGTGACTCGCCACCAATAAAAGCCGGAGTTACCAGCAATTGGTTAAGCATCCAGCAATTCGGCGCGGTCGTTAGTTTTCTTTAAGTCCGCCAGCGTTAGCTTGATATTTTCTCGCTGTCCAATCAACAGGTTGCGCGTAGAAACCTCAAAGTCGTTACCGTTGAGCGTTTTTTCGTACAGAGCCAACCGATCTATTTCCAATCTCAAGCAACCCGCTAGCGTTTGCTCAATTGTGTTGAGGACCAGTAGAAGATCGGGACTAGAGAATGCCTCTTGAATAGACTGGGCCGAAGTGGACGGCGTGGGTTCACCGCCCAGGAAGCGCGTTTCTTCCCGAATAGATTTTTTAAAGTTATCGCGCTGGCTGCTTAAACTCATGAAAAGTCCCTTTAGGGTGGGATCGTCCACCCGCTCGGCGGCCCGTTGATAGCCCCGTTTGGCATCACAACTCTCTTCTAATAAAGTATTTAACAGCTCGATTACATCTCCTTGAGTATCCATTATGTTGTTGCTTAGTAATGTTTTTAGGTATACACTTGTCAATTGCACAAAGTGCATGAAAATATAATGCTAGTTTTTATGATATTTCTAAATAAACGATAATAATTGTAAGTAGTTGAGACATAATCTGAGCAGCCCGTCATTTGTAGGTTTAATCCAAGAATTGCCTGGATTGCCCGACTCCTAAGTTAACCTTTCATTAACTTCTGATTTTTGCGTAAAAGTATATAATAAATACTGTTTTAACCATTTTTGTAAGAACAATATTTTATTATAGCTATTAAAACAAAATTATGCACTGCTCTTTTGCTATCTACGCGTTTATTCACGATGAGATACCGCTACGTCTAATCGAGCATTTGTGTAGAATAAATTCCTCTCATTATCGCTAACTGTGGCTCTACTGCCTCGCCACCACGCCACCGGTTAGTAACCCGGAATCTGCCCAACGTAATCTGAAATATTCATCAGCAAGCCAATATCGGGGCGCAGAGCAGCGTTTTTTAGGCGCGCACTGCACTATAAGCCATAATTTTCTTACATTGGGTAGTTCATAAACATTCATCACACGACCAAAAGAATAACTAATAATGAAAAACTCTTTAACTAGTAAAAAGGGAACGTCGCTTCCCCGACGCAAATTTCTAAAAGGAGCTGGCCTGTCAGCGGCCTCCTTCATGATTGTGCCCCGCCACGTGCTGGGCGGCGTAGGCTTTCAGGCTCCCAGCGACACCGTAAACGTGGCCGCCATCGGGGCCGGAGGCATGGGCTCATCCAACATGGCTCATCTGACCAGCCAGAATATTGTCGCCCTGGCCGACGTTGATTACGCTCGCGTAAAGGAGTCGGTGAGCCGAGACGACCGGGCAGATTTGCGCGCCGCCTACGAAAAAGCCAAGTGGTACAAAGACTTCCGCAAGATGCTCGATGAGCAGAAGGACATCGACGCGGTAGTGATCGCCACTCCTGATCACGTCCACGCCGCCGCGGCCACTGCCGCCATGCGGATGGGCAAGCACGTCTACGTGCAAAAGCCCCTTACCTACACCGCGCACGAAGCCCGCGTGCTGCGTAAAACGGCCCAAGAAACCGGCGTGGTGACCCAAATGGGCAACCAGGGTCACTCCAGCGACGATGCCCGCCGCATCAACGAGTGGATTCGGGCCGGGGCAATCGGCCCGGTGAAAGAAGTATACGTGTGGACCAACCGGCCCATTTGGCCGCAGGGCATTCCCCGTCCGCAAGACAATACGACCGCCTCGGTGCAGCAAGAACAGTGGAACGGTGGCGGAGTGCGCGACCGACTACAAAGTGCCCTGAGCGGCAGCTTCTCAGCGCCCGAAGACCTGGATTGGGATTTATTCTTAGGACCCGCTCCGCAACGCGATTACCACCCGATCTACCATCCCTTCAACTGGCGCGGTTGGGTCGACTGGGGCGTGGGTGCCCTGGGCGACATGGGAGCGCACCTGATCGACCATCCTTACTGGGCCCTGGAACTCGAGTATCCGGAAACCGTACAAGCAGCCTCCACTCCGTGGGGCGGCAACGAAGAAGACCTAGCCACCTATCCGCTTTCTACCACCGTGCACTATGGCTTTGCTGCGCGAGGCGAAAAACCGCCCGTGATGATGCACTGGTACGACGGCGGCCTGATGCCTGCCCGCCCCGACGTGATGCCCGACGAGGTGGAGCTCGACCGCACCGGCGGGGTGATCTTTGTCGGAGAAAAAGGCATCCTGACCCACAAAACCTACGGAGCCGATCCGCAGATGTATCCTCAGAACTTGATGGAGGAATACAAAAGCACTCCCGAAACCTTTAAGCGCATCGAAGGCGGACGCGACGCGCACGAGATGAACTGGATTCGCGCCATCAAGGGCGAAGAGGAAATTTCTTGTCCGTTCGAGTATGCCGCTCCGCTCAACGAAACCATGCTGCTCGGCGTGGTGGCACTGCATGCGCCCGGCGAAACCCTGCGCTACGACAGCCAGAACATGAAGTTTACCAATAATAACGAGGTGAACCAGCACCTAAAGCGCGAGTATCGGCAGGGCTGGAACTTGGCTTAAATATCGTCGCCGTAAAAAAGCAGTTCAGAAGAAACCGGTTCATTAGGTTTCTTCTTGAACATCACATTGTATGATCAATTTAAACATCAAAGCCGCCCAGCAAAATACCTACGACGCCATTGTGATCGGATCCGGCATTAGCGGTGGCTGGGCAGCAAAGGAGCTGTGCGACAAGGGCCTCAAGACGCTCGTACTAGAGCGGGGCCGGGCCGTGGTGCACGGAAAGGATTATCCCACCGCCACCAAAGCGCCCTGGGAGATGCCCCACCACGGCAAAATTGTCGCCTCGGTGATGGAAGAAAACCCGGTAGTAGCCAAATGCTATGCCTTCGACGAGTTCACCGAACACTTCTTCGTCAAAGACAAGGAGCACCCTTACACTCAAGAAAAGCCCTTCGACTGGATTCGCGGCTACCAGGTGGGTGGGAAGTCGCTGCTGTGGGCCCGGCAAACCCAACGCTGGAGCGACTTTGACTTTGCGGGTCCGGCCCGCGACGGCTACGCCACCGACTGGCCCATTCGGTACCAAGACCTAGCTCCCTGGTATAGCCACGTAGAGAAATTTGCGGGCATCAGTGGCAACCGCGACGGACTCGACAATCTGCCCGATGGTGAGTTCTTGCCTCCTATGAAGCTCAACTGCGTGGAAGAGGCGTTTCAGCAGAGCATCGCGCAGCACTACCAAGACCGGCAGATGATCATCGGACGCTGCGCGCACCTCACCGAGCCGCAGGAGATTCACCGGCAGCAGGGGCGCGCGCAGTGCCAATACCGCCACCTGTGCTACCGGGGTTGCCCCTACGGAGCCTACTTTAGCTCCAACGCCTCTACCCTGCCCTGGGCCGCTAAAACCGGTAATCTCACCCTACAACCCGGCGCGGTGGTGCGATCCATCATTTATGACGACACCCAAGAGAAAGTAACCGGCGTGCGCGTCGTCGATGCAAACACCAAGGAAGAAACTGAGTACTACGCCGACCTGGTGTTTGTCAACGCCGCCACGCTCAACACCAACCTGCTGCTGCTAAACTCCACCTCAAACCGTTTTCCCAACGGGTTAGGCAACGACAGCGGTACGCTGGGTAAGTACGTAGCCTTCCACAACTACCGCGGACGGGTCACCGCCACCGCTGAGGGCTACGACGACCGCTACTACTACGGCCGCCGCCCCAACGCCGGGTACCTACCCCGCTTCCGCAACCTCCGGCAGCAAGACCCCGATGCCGACTTCAAGCGCGGCTACGCCATGTACATTAACGCCTCCCGCGACCAGTTTGACCCGGCCCAGGCCAACGCTGGCTTCGGTGCGGAGTGGAAAGACGGGCTTCGCGAACTGGGTCCGTGGCGGATGTTCGTGCTCGGCATGGGCGAAACCCTGCCCAAAGAAGAAAGCACCGTCACGCTGAGCACCACCGAAACCGACGCCTGGGGCATTTCGCAACTGGTGACCAATATCAACTACGACGAAAACGACGAGCGCATGCTGGCTGACTTCCACGTACAAGCCTCCGAAATGCTGGAGAAAGCCGGTTTTAGAGACATTACCCAGGTGGATACCGGCCAGAATCCCGGACTAGACATCCACGAGATGGGCGGCTGCCGCATGGGCAAAGACCCCAAAACCTCGATGCTTAACGGCTGGAACCAAATGCACGCCTGCCAAAACGTGTTCGTCACCGACGGAGCGTGCATGACTTCAGTATCCACTCAAAACCCGTCGCTCACCTTTATGGCGATGGCCGCCCGCGCGGTGGATTACGCCGTAAAGGAGCAGAAGAAAGGGAATGGGTAGCAAAGAGGCTCATCTCTACTGAAATGCAAATTCGCTTGAGGTCTTTGAGCGGCAGGCCAAAAAGCTTATCCGAAAGCACCCCTCACTCAAGTCGAAACTGTTCGCTTTGGTTGTGATTAGTGATGCCGTCTACCTGCTCTCCGTCTACGACAAGTCCGACCAAGAAAATCTCTCAGACAAAGAACTCAACGATCTGCTTCGGTTAGTGCCAGAATAGCTCACTACAGGATGCCCCCCCTTAATAAGTTTGTCTTACCAACCAGACTTAACAATAGCCGCAAGAACAATAGCAACAATTGCCGCCCCTAATAAAATATTATAGAAGCTGTACGCTGTGGCTTCCATACCATTGTAATTCTTCGGTCCGTTCCGGACTTCTTTAAAAGTTTTTGGCAGGCGTCCCTTCGTTAGACATCACATTCGCTGGAAGAACCACCTGACCGAAACACCAACAAACTCGAATATAACTGATCCTATGAACATTCTTTTGTAAGTATTTTCTAACCGAGAATGATCTTTATAATCAAAATAATGGCTATAGTTACAGTCATCCCTAAAAAGATATTAGAAACGCCATATTCAGAGTCTTCATTAAAATCATCGTCGTCTCTTCCATACCTTGCCAAAACTTACAACCTTTTTTCCTTTGAGCTTTCTTATAAAAGCGATATACAGCCACCTAAAGAGCACCCCTACGAACTCAAAAACTATTGATCCGATAAACGCTCCTTCCATGATTCTATCTTTTTTCGTTTGGTTCGTTTGAGTTGACCCACTCTTCCGCTTTATCGTAAAAAAAGCTCTTACTTTATCTCCGGATCTGGTACAGGCACAAGCAGAATCAATACCAATAAGTAGGTATGCATAAATAATCGGCACTATTTGACTTTAAGGAAAGACTGTTGTATTATCTATTTATGCGATATGTAGAATTAACTCAAAGCGAAAGAGCAACCTTAGAAGAGGGCTACAAGCATCACAATAAGCCTCATGTGCGTCAGCGTTGTCAAGCCTTGCTGCTCAGTGATGAAGGCTGGCAAGTTAAGCAAATTGCCAAGCTACACCACACCCGTAGCCGAACCATTTACACCTGGATGAATCGCTGGCAAGCTATCGGTTTAGCTGGGGTGATGATTCTGCCGGGCCGAGGGGTAAAATCCAAGCTGTCCACTCAGGATCAGGTCATGGTTGAAAAGGTAAAAAAAAAGCGATAAGACACGCTCGGAGTTTGAAGGCAATGGCGCATCAACTCAGCGAGGAGCTTGGTTTTGAAGTGACTCGGCATATGCTGCGGCGTTTTCTAAAGCGATTGGGTTACTCTTGGAAACGCTTTCGTAAGAGTCTCAAAAAAAAGCAGAATCAGCAAGAGTATGAAGAGAAGTTAGCGCAGCTGAAACAGCTTATTGAGCTATATAAGGCCGATTATATCGATTTGCGTTTCGCCGATGAGAGCGGATTCAACCTGGAAGGTTACGTACCCTATGGATGGCAACCCAAAGGGAAGTACATTGAGATTACCCCAGCTAAAACAAAGGGGACACAGATTTTTGGTTTGATGAATACAGACAACCAATTGCAATGCTATGGCTTTAAAGGTAGTATGACCAGTGCGGTAGTGATTGCCTGTCTGGAGGACTTTTCTACCACTATTACTCAACCTACCGTTGTGGTGTTAGATAACGCACCTATTCATCATAGTGAGAAGTTTAAGGCTAAAATACAGGAGTGGAAGCAGCAAGACCTCTACATATTTTTCCTGCCTACTTACAGTCCTCATCTGAATCCTATAGAGATACTTTGGCGGAAGATCAAATACGAGTGGATCGAGTATGAGGATATACAATCGCAACAAAGACTCGATCAGAAACTAGAAGATATCTTACGTGGCTTTGGTGAAAAGTATCAGATCAACTTTGAAAACAAACATCAAAAAGTGACGAATATATTCGCTTAGGTACTTAATAGGATCGTTACCCATCCCCAAATACAGACTATGAAACTGTCCTGCCGGATCAGCAATTAACTACCTCCCCATCCCGCCCCTCTTATCCTCTCATCCCGTAAATCCTGATCTTAGTTCCCCCCAAAGATATCCCGCAGCACATCTTTCAACTTCCGTTTCTTCTTGCGGGGTGCCCGGCGCGTAGGGCGTTGCGGCTGCTCCCGGCCCGTATACTCCGGGCGCTGCTGGTCAGCCACCCGTTCGTCTCGGTCGTCCTTGTCGGCGAAGATGCGATCAAACAGGCTGGGGCGATCCTCTTCGTACATCGGGCAGTTCAGTAGCGCCTGCACCCGACGCGAGGGCGTGGGGAAGTTCGCGTAGCGGATGTTCTTGAACGTCTCGTCCCGATTGAACTTGTCCAGAAAGAGCGCCGCAATGGGCAAGGCCGTATTGGCCCCCTGCCCCTCCTGAATGGTGCGGAAGCGTACCAAACGATTGTCAGCCCCCACCCACGAACCGAACACCAGTTTGGGCGTGGCCCCAATAAACCAGCCGTCGGCGTGCGACTGCGTGGTGCCGGTTTTGCCGATCAGATCGTTGCGCAGCTTGTACGTATAGCGCAGGCGGCGGGCCGTGCCGCCGGTGTCGGTCACGTTCTTGAGCATGTTCACCATCAGGTCGGCCGTTTCGCTTGACAAGGCGCGCTCCGGCTCTACCTCGTTCTTGAAGTTAGCGATCACGTTGCCATCCTTATCCTCAATGCCCAGCAGGTATGACGGAGCTACCCGCACGCCCCGATTCACCAGCGTGCCGTAGACGGTCAGCATCTCGTAGAGCGACAGATCGGCGGTGCCCAGCGCAATGGCGGGCCGGTCGGGCAGCGGACTTTCGATGCCCATGCGGTGGGCCAGGTCTACCACACTCTCTACCCCGGTGCGCATCATCAGCTCCACGGTCACCGTGTTCACCGACTTAGCCAGGGCCCCGGCCATGGAGTAGTTGCCCTCGTAACCACCGTCGGAGTTGCCGGGCGACCAGTCGTCGTAGTCTTCGTACACCCGCTGCTCGTTCTTGATAAAGTCGCAGGGCTGGGCCCCGTCTTCCAGGGCGGCGGCGTACACGATGGGCTTGAAGGTGGAGCCCACCTGCCGCCGGGCCGTCACGTGGTCGTACTGAAAGTACTTGTGGTCGATGCCGCCCACCCAGGCCTTCACCTCACCGGTTTCGGGACGCACGGCCAGGAAACCGGCGTTCAGGAACATCTGGTAGTAGGCAATGGAGTCCATCGGCGACATTGTCTTCTCCTGCTCGCCCTCCCAGGTGAACACCGTCATGGGAATGGGCGTACTGAAGATGGTATCAATCTCTCCGTCGGACTTGCCCAGCGATTTAAGGAGACGGTAGCGCTCCGAGCGGCGCTTGGCCTGCTGCAACGATTGATCATCCTTGCCCCAGGGTTTCTTATCCTTCCAGTGCGCGAAGAAGTCCTTCTGTAGCTTTTTCAGGTGCTCCGCCACCGCCTGTTCGGCGTAGCGCTGCAAGCGAGCATCCAGGGTGGTGTATATCTTGAGCCCGTCGGTGTAGAGGTTATAGGTCGATCCGTCTTCCTTCGGATGGGCATTGAGCCACTGCTGCACCTCGCCGCGTAGCTTCTCCCGAAAGTAAGGAGCCAAGCCTGTGTTGTGGGTCACGTTGTGGTAGTTGAGCTCCAGCGGTAGCGCCCGTAGCGAGTCGCACTGCGTATCCGTCAGGTAGTCGTACTTCGCCATTTGCCCCAGCACCACGTTGCGTCGTTGCTGCGAGCGGTCGGGATACAGGCGCGGGCTGTAGTAGGTGGTGGCCTTGAGCATCCCAATGAGCGTAGCGGCTTCTTGGGTGCCCAGTTCTTTGGCCGACTTATTAAAGAACCGCTTGGCGGCCGCCTCAATGCCGAACACGTTGCCCCCGAAGGGTACGGTGTTAAGGTACAGCATCAGGATTTCATCCTTGCTATACATCTCCTCTAGGCGGGTAGCCACCGTGATTTCTTTGATCTTATTCACTGGAAGCGTCAGAAAGCTGTAACGCTGCCGCGGGAATAGGTTTTTGGCCAGCTGCTGGCTGATGGTGCTGCCGCCCCCCGAGTTTTCTTGCCGCAGCAGGACGCTCTTCACCAGCACCCGCGCCAGGCTGCGCCGGTCCACCCCATTATGCTCGTAGAAGCGGGCGTCTTCGGTAGCCACCAGCGCCTCGGCGATGGCCGGGTTAATGTTGTCGAGCGTGGTGTTGGTGCGGTTTTCTACGTAGTAACGGCCCAGCAGAATACGGTCGTAGGTGTATACCTCCGAGGCAGTGAAGTTCTGAATAGTGCGCAGCTGTTCGTCGGTGGGTAGTTTTCCGAACATCTCGGCCCGCACGGCAAAGTAAAGCGCTAGCGCCGATACCAAACCCAGAACGACCAATCCACCCAGCCGGAGGGAAACGTAACGCAGCGGTTGTCGACGGAGTTTTCGCTCCTCCTTCTTAAAAAAACGTCGAATCAGGTTCATTAACAACAGTTTGTTAGCTATCAGTACGAAGAATCGAGCGGTTCATTGCCCACGTCAAAGCCTGGTGTAGGGTAAGCAAGCAAAATTATGAAAACCTGACCGCATTCGTGCTATTGTGGTGCCGTGCTAATCCAACACAGGTAGCTCATACTTCACAAAGTGCTTGATCCAACCAGCCAAGCATCTACTCCTCCCGTTTTACCACTCCCACCTCCTTGGCCCAGGCTTCGTAATCATTCGCCATTTGCTGCACCACCTTAGGATACTCGGCCGCCACGTTGCGCAATTCAGTGGGATCGCTTTTCATATCGAACAACGACCACGCGTACGCAGGGGCGTGCGAAACGATTTTCCAGCGGCCCTGCCGCATGGCCTGATGACCGATGTGTTCCCAGAACAGGGGGCGGCTCTCCTCCGCCAGACTGTCGGCAGCCAGCAGGGGCAGCAAGCTTTTACCGCGCCGGGGCTTGAGCGCGCGTCCTTGGTAGTCAGTGGGATAGGGCGCTTGGGCCACGTCGGCGCAGGTAGCCATAATATCCACCACGTGGGCGTAGGGCTGCACCCATTCATTGCGGCGCGCAATGCCCGCGGGCCAGTGCGCAATCAGGGGTGTGGCGATGCCGCCCTCTTCGGTCCACTGCTTGTAGCGGCGGAAGGGAGTGTTCGACGCCACCGCCCACGGCTTGCGGTAGGCCACGTACGAGCCCGGTTCCCCAATCGGCACGCTGGGGTCGTTAAGCTGGCGCCCGCTGATGTCCTCGGCGCAGCCGCCGTTGTCCGACAGAAACAAAATCAGCGTGTTGTCCCAGGCATCGTTCTTCTTTAAAGTTTCAAACACCCGGCCCAGCCCCTGATCCATGCGGTCGATCATGGCGGCGTACACCTGCATCCGGCGCGTCCACTCGGCGCGATTCGTCACGTCAGACCAATTCTCGGCGGTGGTGTCCCACGGAGACAAGGTATAGTTACTATCAACTGCGCCGATCTGCTGCATTCGGGCGTAGCGTTGCTGCCGCAGGGTATCCCATCCCGACTCGTAGTAGCCGTCGTAGCGGGCAATATCTTCGGGCAGCGCGTGCAGTGGCCAGTGGGGAGCGGTGTAGGCCAGGTACATCAAAAACGGTTGTTCTTCTTGCTTGCCGAAGTGATCAGTCAGAAACTCGGTGGCCCGATCCGAAAAAGCGTCGGTCATGTAAAAGCCCTGCGCCGGGGGAGTCCATTCGGCGTCGTCGAGCACCATCCGGCGCACCCGGGGTTGCTCCTTGATGATTTCGTAGTAGCTGCTGGCCCCGCTGATGAGCCCAAAGTAGCGGTCGAAGCCGCGCTGCCGGGGCCAGTGTTGGGGCTTTTCGCCCACGTGCCACTTGCCCACCATGTAGGTGGCGTAGCCTGCGCCACGCAGCAACTCGGCCAGGGTGAGCGTACTGTCGTTCAGGAAGCCCTGGTAGGGCCCCGGTTCGGGCTGACTATCAACATCACTGACCATGTTGCCCATTCCCGCCTCGTGGGGATACACCCCGGTGAGCAGAGCCGCCCGGGTGGGGCAGCAGCGGGCCGCGTTGTAGAAGTGCCGAAAGCGCAGTCCGTTGGTGGCCAGCGCATCCAGGTGGGGCGTGGCGATCTCGCTGCCGTAGCTGCCGATGTCGGAGTAGCCCATGTCATCGGCCATAATCACCAGGATGTTAGGAGGCGGAGGAGCTTTAGGGGGGGAGGTGTTCGGTTGACACGCCGTATGCAGCAGAAAGCTTACGCCGAGCAGTGCCAAGCGTTGACCGGCGAGCGGAAAAAAAGCCTGGGCCGTAACTAATATCTTTATCATTGTGGTTAGCGCATGGTTAAAAATGTTCTTTCGCATTGATGGGCAGCTATGAAGTTTTAGTTCAAACCCGGCACAACTGCCTCGTTCATTATTGTCTTGACCGGGCCAACGTGCTCAAATACGGTGACTCGCAAAAACCTAAACATGCGCTTAGTAGCCTGCGCGGATCACAAAGGGAGTTTTGCCGGTGTGGGTCACTTCTAAAGGTTGGTCGGTTACCAGGGTGAGCTCGACGGTAGGGGGGATCTTAGTGCGGGCGTGCTCGAGCAAGGCGCGCTTTTCCGATTCGCCAAACCCTGGTTCCACGTCCAGGCGCACTTCAACCTGATCGGACCGGTGCTGAATAAATTGTACGCGCCGCAGGTGCTTTATCCCGGCAGAAATCTGACCCAAAGCCTGAATCCGCTCCCCCTGGGGCGTGATGATAAAATCACCTTCTCGGCCGATAATGCGAGTGAATGGCTTCAGTCCCAGTGCCACGAGCGATAGGTCATCGGTGGTATAGTGAGCCGGGTAGGCCACGTAGTCACCGGTGTCGTAGCGCACCAGGGGCATCTTGTCATTCCAGTAGCCGGTCGCCACTATTTTGGCCCGCCGCAAGTGTTCGTCTACTGGCTCATCGTCAGGAAAAAGTTCTACAAAACCGTAGGCCGCATGAAACCACGCTTCGTCCGGTTGGTGCTGGTAGCTCAAGCAAACCCTTTCCGCCTGTCCGTAATAATCAATAATATTGCCCCCAAAAGCCTCTTTCATCCGGTTCCACGACGCGTGAGGAAGCATTTCGGAGGAACTAAGCACCACCGGGATGCTTAGTTGCACACTACTCTGCAGGCACTGAGAAGCCAGGAAGTCGGCCCCGGTGGGGTATACCCACAGGATATCGGGCTGGAACTTTTCCAGCTCACGAATGAACCAACCGGCACTTCGCTCATTGAGGTGAAAAAGGGACAGCACCAAATTATTTTCGTTTTGGTATACCCCAAACGGCGGCTGCTGGTCGGCCGGGTCCTTCACAGTGTTTCCTCTCAGGACGGCCGTGCGGGCCTGACGAAACGGAGGAGCACTGCCCTTGAGCAAGTCATCCAGAAAGGCCTGCTCCGCGGTGATGTTCTTAAGACTGCGTTTGAGCTGCAGCGGAACCCCACTGGAGCCGCTGGTCGCTGCTGGAACCGTGAGCCACTGACTGGTCTGAAAGCGCCCGACGTTGGCCTTCACTTCCGCTTTCTGGAGAATAGGCCAGTGCGCTAGCGTTCGGTCCTGCCCTTTGCCGTACGGGGTTTTCTGAGCATTCTTCAGCGTAGCTTCCAGCAAAGGTTGAACGGCTGAGTAGCGGTTGTAGCTATTGGTTTGTTCTACGGTGCGGATGGCGGCGGTGATGGTGGGATACAGGAGCGGATTGTAGCGTAGTAAGTCGTTGAGCTTCTGAAAGGATTTGATGAACCGTACTAATTTCAGCAGCTGACTTCTCATAAAAAACAATAACGAAAATGCGTTACCAATCGTCCGTGTCGTAAAGCAAAAGTAGGCAATTTTGGTGATTTTAAACAACTTGCCCGCGCTCGCTGGCACTCATCGCGGTTGAATGACCTTCTGCTGAGCTTTCTCCACACTTTTTGGGGAACTTTTGGGGCGATAGCAAAGCAAAAGTTTTCTGGAAAGAATGCAAGGAATGGGCTAATTCTTTGGCGGGAACCGCTTTCCTTTGACTCCTGTTCTGAGTGCCCAAGCCGGACTGCTTTTTGATACACTAGTTCTTTTCCGAAATAACACCACATAGCTTAAGTAAGATCCTTCCAAACACCCAGGTGCTGCTTCTGCCAAATAGCCTTCCTATGAAGAAGACAGTATTGATCGTAGATGATGAACAGGAAATATGCTTTTTGTTGGCAGTGTTGCTCAAACAACTAGGATACAGAGTTGACTACGCGCATTCAATGCACGACGGACTGGAAAAGTTGGCCGAAGATGATGGCTTCGACATCGTTTTCCTTGATTTAAATCTTCCTGACGGATTAGGATACAGCATGATTCCGGCCATCAAGCGGCAGAATGAGGCCACCAAAGTGGTGATGATTAGCGCCCACGATGGTATGCTGCGACGCATAAAAGACGAGGTAGGCGACATTGACGACTACATCAGCAAACCCTTCAACCGGGGTCATATCGAAAGCACCCTCGAGCATCTGGCGGTCTAGCCGAAAACAAACTCCCTTCGTTCGCATTATATCAATGCACGCAAATTTTCTTTATATTTAGTCGAACGGAAGCACAGAGCTTCCCGCATAGTCCTAATCAGCTAGCTACTCAATGAATAGAGTTCTTATCGTCGATGACGACCAGGATATTCGATTGCTTTTGGAGCGGTTTCTTTCTAAAAACAACTTTGTCACTAAAACCGCTTCCACCGGAGAAGAGGCCAGTCAATTGCTGCGCGAACAAAGTGTTGACCTGGTGTTGTGTGACTTTAAACTGCCCGATCTCAACGGCCTCGAGCTGATTCAGCGCATCAAGATACTGCGCCCGCAGGCCGCCATCATCGTGATCACCGGGTACTCCGACGTGAAGGTAGCCGTAAAGGCGATTAAGCTAGGGGCCTACGACTACGTGACCAAACCCCTGTATCCGGACGAGATTTTACTCACCATCAAACAGGCAATCAAGAGCGGGGCGAAGCCTGAGGAGCCTACTAAGGCGCCTGCCAAACCCAACGGGTTTATCATCGGCGAGAGTCCTCAGTCCAAGCAGGTGATGAAGCACGTGAAGCTCATTGCCCCCACCGATATGTCGGTGATCATTCAGGGCGAAACCGGAACGGGCAAAGAGTTTGTGGCTAACGAGATTCACCGGCACAGTCAACGAAGCAGCAAGCCCTTTGTGGCCATCGACTGCGGAGCGCTGCCCAAGGAGCTGGCCGGCAGTGAGCTGTTCGGGCACGTGAAAGGGGCCTTCACCGGGGCCATCAACGACAAAACCGGTAGCTTTGAGTCGGCCGACGGCGGCACGTTGTTTCTGGATGAAATCGGCAACCTGTCGTACGAGAACCAGGTTAAACTGCTGCGCGTCATCCAGGAGCGCAAGATCAAGCAGATTGGCAGCACCAAAGACATTCCCATCGATGTTCGGGTGATTGTAGCCACCAACGAGAACCTGGCAGAAGCGGTGAAGCAAGGCGAGTTTCGAGAAGACCTCTACCACCGCTTCAACGAGTTCAAAATCAACCTGGCCCCTATCCGGGAGCGAAAGACCGACATTGGGGTGTTTGCTGAGCATTTTCTGAAAACTGCCAACCAAGCGTTGAACAAGCAGGTGCAGGGCTTCGACGACGCGGTGATGGAGAAGATGAAGAACTACTACTGGCACGGCAACCTGCGCGAATTGCACAACGTGGTGAAACGCTCGGTGCTGCTCACCCCCGGAGACGTAGTAACCCTTGACGCCCTTCCGGAAGAAATAAAGTCGCCCCGCTACTTTGAAGAGCCGGTAACAGACTCCCCGCTGCGAGAACCCGCCAACCTGAAATCGGTTTCTAAAATTGCCGAACGAGACGCGATCATCAATGTGCTTGAGAAAACCGGGTACAATAAGTCAAAGGCCGCCGACGTACTCAACATTGATCGCAAGACCCTTTACAACAAAATGAAGTCCTACGATATTGATTTATAGCCTCCTGCATGGAATTTACCCCGACCGAGTCTTCTGACTTGCTCACTATCTTTCTAAAAAACACCGAAGAGGGCGTGCTACTCTACCGGGCGGTACGCGACGCGACCCAAACAATCATCGATTTTAGGTTCGAGCACTTCAACGAGCAGGCGCTGTACTTCGTCCAACGGGAAGCCAACGACATTCGGGGAAAAACGATGCTTCAGGTGTTTCCCGGCATTCGTGAAGCGGGCCTGTTTGACACCTACTGTGATGTGGTGAATAACCAAGCGCCCTTCCGCACCGAGCAGTTCTACAACTACGATGGCTTGCACCACTGGTTCAAGATCGTGGCCAGCGCCACCCACGATTATCTGCTGGTCACCTTCCGCGACATCAGTGAGTACAAGCGCATTATTCTTGAGAACGAGCGGAGCAAGCAGCTGTATACCGTTCTGGTGAATACCCTGCCGGGCATTGATGTGGCACTGATCACCGACGACCAGCATTTTGCCATTGCCAAAGGCGCGCCGCTCACCGCCTTCGGCCACGCGCCAGAGGTGCCCGCGGGTGCCCGCCTGTTTCAAGACCTTCCGCACGACGTCTCCGAACGGTTCTCGCAGTGGTGGCGGCAGCACTGGGCCGGAAAGCCCGCCCGGATAGAGGTTGCCCACGATCAGCAGCAGTATCAGATCAACCTCGTGCCCCTGGCCACCACCCACGGCAAGAGCGGGGTGCTGCTGGTGGCCATCGACGTGAGCGTCTACGGGGCCACCGATACTGAGCTGCGCAACCAACTCTACGAACTGGAAAGCACCCGAGAAAGCCTGGAGCAATTTGCCTACGTGGCCTCGCACGATCTACAGGAGCCGCTTCGAAAAGTCAGGGCCTTTGGCGACCGGCTCAGCGCGAAGTACAGCGACCAACTGAAAGGAAGCGGGCAGGATTACATTGCCCGCATGCAAAGTGCGGCCGAACGAATGCAGCAACTCATCGACGATCTGCTTCAGTACTCGCGGGTGGGGCGCACCCGGGGGGAGTTGCAGGCGGTAGATCTGAACGAACTGGTGGGCGAGGTGGTGGAGACCCTGGAAGAAAGCATCACGCAAGCGCAGGCGAAAATCACCTACGACGGCTTGCCTACGGTTGAGGGAGAAAAGTGGCAGCTGCGTCAGCTGTTTCAGAACCTGCTCAGCAACGCCATCAAATTCCGAAAAGCCGATCAACCGCTCGTGGTGACCATTCGCGCGGCCGCGGCATCACCGGAGCAACTGGCTCGACTGCGTCAGGAAGCGCTGCCGACAACCCGACACTTCGCCATCACCGTGGCGGACAACGGCATTGGCTTTGACGAAAAGTACCTGGACCGGATCTTCGCTATCTTTCAGCGCCTGCACGGGCGCAATGAGTACCAAGGCACTGGTATTGGCTTGGCCATCTGCCAGAAAATTGTAGAAAGTTATCACGGTGTCATCTACGCGCAGGCCGTGCCCGACCAGGGAGCCGCCTTTTGCATCATATTACCCGAAACGCAACCTATTACATGAGCAATCTCCCCAAAACCATCACCATTCTGATGGCCGACGACGACCCCGATGATCGGATGCTGGCCGAAGAGGCGTTGTCCGAAAACAAACTAGCCAACGACCTGCACTTTGTGGAAGACGGAGTGGAGCTGATGGACTACCTGCACCGGCGAGGAAAGTTTACTGCTGAAAACGCTCCCGAACCCGGACTCATTCTGTTAGATTTGAACATGCCTAAGAAGGACGGACGCGAAGCACTGGCCGAGATCAAGGCTGACCCGGTGCTGCGCCGTATTCCGGTGATCGTGCTCACCACCTCCAAGGCCGATGAAGACATTGTGCGAACCTACGACCTGGGGGTGAGCTCCTTTATCACCAAACCGGTGACCTTCGAGGGGTTGGTGCGGGTGGCCCGGGCTATTGGCGACTACTGGTTTGGCATTGTGGTGCTACCCAAAGACAAACAAGTGTGATCCGATGGAAGAATGGGTAGACATACTGCTGGTAGACGATGACGAAGACGACTACGTGTTGCTGCGCGACCTGCTCGCTGATATGGAGCAAACCAGTTTCCGCATCGAGTGGATCAGTGAGTATGACGAGGGACTAGCCAAAGTTCTTGAGAACCAACACGATGTTTATCTGGTCGATTACCGTCTGGGCGAGAAGAACGGTCTGGATTTGCTACAAGCAGCCATTACCCAGGGCATTCGCCGCCCCATCATCGTCCTGACCGGCAAAGGACTTCCCGAGATAGACCTGCAGGCCATGCAGATGGGCGCGGCCGACTATCTGGTGAAAGGGCAGGTGAGTGCCCCGACGATCGAGCGGAGCATTCGGTACGCGATCAAGAACGCGCGAACGATCAGCCAGCTGCACAAAGAAGAAGAACGCTACCGCAGTTTGTTCGAGCAGTCGATCAATGCCATCTACATCACGGATGAGCATCTGAAGCTGACCGATGCCAACGTGTCAATGCTGCGGCTGTTTGCCTACGATATGGACAGCCTACGCCAACAGCACCTGCCCGAGCTGTTCACCATCGAGAACGACCTCAACGAATTCGAGCAGGAGTTGTCTCAGTATCGGGTGGTGCGCGACTTCGAGGCGATTCTGCAGCGCAGCGACGGCAAAATGGTGGAGTGCAGCCTGTCGGCCGCTTCGCTCACCGATGTAAACGGCAAAGTGATTGGCTACCAGGGAGTGATCGTGGACGTTTCGGAGAAGAAGAAGGTGCAGCAGGAGCTGATTCGGTTGGAGAAGCTGATGATGACCGGCAACATTGCCCGCAGTATTGCCCACGAGGTTCGCAACCCGCTGACCAACATCGGACTGTCGCTTGAGCAATTGCGCAGCGAACCCGCCGACAGCGACGATGCTGCCATCTATTACGATATCATCAAACGCAACGTGGAACGCATCAACGAGCTGATCACCGCCATGCTTAGCTCTTCCAAACCCTCGCAGTTGAATCTGCAGCCGCAATTGCTCAACCAGGTGATTGACGCGGCCGTGGGCATCGCCGAGGACCGGCTACGCCTTCAGGAGGTGACCCTCGAGAAGCGCTACGCGGAGGACTTGCCGCCCATTCTGCTCGATCAGGAAAAGATCAAGATGGCCCTGCTCAACATCATCAACAACGCCATCGAGGCGGTGCCCGTGGGATTGGGCAGGATTGTGATCAAAACCGGCGAAGACGCCCGCAACCAGTACTTGCAGATCACCGACAACGGTCCGGGCATAGAGAAAGACATGCTCGCCAATCTCTTTGATGCCTTCCACACCAGCAAATCGGGCGGGATGGGACTCGGACTCACCGCCACGCAGAATATCGTCAACAGCCACGAAGGAAAAATCTACCCGACGAGCACGCCGGGCGAAGGCACCACCTTTACCATTGCCTTCAAAAAACGACTGAATTCTCAGAACTGACTCAACGATCAGGCAATCACCGCTACAATGCTAACCATACTCTTTCACTTCGAACTCTAACTTATGGGCATCCGATCCGCGCTGAGCCGTCCGCTGGCGGCCTACGTAGTGCAACAGCAGAAGCAGTGGAGTTTGGCCCCGGAAAAAACCCAGGACCACGTGCTCCGTAAACTCGTTGCGGGGGCAAAGAATACCCAGTTCGGGCAGGATCACGCCTTCGCTCAAATTGATCACTACGAGCAGTTTAAACGACTGGTGCCGATTCGTGATTACGAAGGATTAAAACCCTACGTGGATCAAATTTTGGCGGGCCAATCGGACGTGCTGTGGCCCGGTAAACCGACCTATCTGGCTAAAACCTCGGGCACCACTTCGGGGGTCAAGTACATTCCGATCACCGCCGACTCAATACCGAATCACATCAACTCCGCCCGCGATGCGTTGCTCAACCACGTGCACGAGCGGGGCGATGGCCGGTTTCTGGACGGAAAGCTAATATTTTTGTCGGGCAGCCCCGCCATGACGCAGAAAGCGGGCATCCCCACCGGGCGGCTGTCGGGCATTGCCAACCACCACGTGCCCGGTTACCTGCGCACCAACCAGTTGCCCTTGTACGAAACCAACTGCATTGAAGACTGGGAGACCAAGCTGGCGCGTATTGTTGATGAAACGGTGGATCAGGATATGAGCCTGATTTCGGGCATTCCGCCCTGGGTGCAAATGTACTTCGATTGGCTTATCGAGCGCACGGGTCGGCCGGTGGGTGAACTGTTTCCCAACTTTTCGGTGCTGGTATACGGCGGAGTGAACTTTGCTCCGTACCGGCGCAAACTGTTTGAGTCGATCGGCCGCCCGGTAGCCTCCATTGAGACCTACCCGGCTTCCGAGGGGTTTATTGCTTATCAAGATTCGCAGACCGAAGAAGGATTGCTGCTGCTACTGAACAGCGGCATTTTCTTTGAGTTTATTCCCGCCGATGAATATTTTGAAGACAACCCAACCCGCCTGAGCATTCACGACGTGCAGTTGGGCGTTAACTACGCGCTGATTCTCAACAGTAACGCCGGGTTGTGGGGCTACTCGATTGGGGATACGGTGAAGTTTGTTTCCAAAGACCCGTATCGGGTGGTGGTGACCGGGCGCATCAAGCACTTTATCTCGGCCTTTGGCGAGCACGTGATCGGCGAAGAGGTAGAGAAGGCCATGCGGCTGACCACCGAGCGGTTTCCGGAGGTGGAGGTGATAGAATACACGGTGGCTCCGCAGGTGGAACCCGACGAGGGATTGCCCCGGCACGAGTGGTACGTGGCCTTTGCCCGCCCGCCCCAGGACGCAGCGGCCTTTGAACGCACTTTAGATGAACAATTGGTGAAGCTCAACACCTACTACGAAGACCTGATCACCGGAAACATATTACGCCCGCTGAAGGTCATTTCCTTACCGCCTGAGGCCTTCCGCGACTACATGAAAAGCCAGGGAAAACTGGGCGGACAAAACAAAGTGCCCCGTTTGTCGAACGACCGGAAGATTGCAGATGCGTTGGCGGCTAGCGTCTCGTAGGCTATTTCTCTTTTTTCTGATACAACGGTTGCACTTCCTGCACCGTGTTTTTCTGCTCGGCGTGCCACAGGTCATACTGCATTTGCTGGTTCATCCACCAGGTGGGGTCGGTACTGAAGGCCCGCGCAAGGCGCAACGCCATTTCGGGGCTGATGCCCGTGTGCCCGTTGAGAATCTCAGACAGGTTTTTTCGGGAGACATTTAGGGCTTGCGCTAACTGAGTAACCGTCAGCTTGTAGGGTTCCAGATAGTCTTTCCGCAGCAGTTGTCCCGGGTGGGGTGGTGGAGAGTCAGACGGGGAATAGCTCATGGTGGTCGATGGGAAGCAAGTCAACAACGAGACTTGGGTTGGTTCTTATAAGTACCGAATAGCCAGGCTGAACAAGCCTACCGCGAGCGTGACTCCCGTAGCCACCGTAGAGACTACCCAGACAATCGTGTTGCGATGATACCGGCTCATTTTCTCGGCTAAATCGCTCTGGTGGCGGTTCATCTTCTCAGCTACGCTAGTTTGATGAAGACTCAATTTTTCACTCATATCGCGCTGATGAAAGCTAAGCTTTTCCGCTATATCGCTTTGATGAAGGCTTAACTTCTCGGACATATCACTTTGGTGAAGGCTTAACTTCTCGGTCGTTTCGCGTTGCTGAAGACCCAACTGCTCAATCATGTTGCGCTGGTAGCTGCCTAACTGCTCCGTCATATCACGCTGGTAGCCACCTAGCTTTTCTGTCATATCACGTTGCTGACTACTCAGCTTCTCAGTCATGTCGCGCTGGAGATTACTCATGCTTTCGGCCAAGTTGCGCTGAACCTCACTAAGCTTTTCGGTAAACCTAGCGCTCAACAGCTCCAAATCTGCTTTGGTAGCCAAATGGTCAAGTGATTGCTGCTGTAATTCTTTCATAACGCTAACTGCTTCGGACGCGCGATCATCGCTGAGGCCCGTCTCCTGCAGTATTTGGTACATCCTGACTTCGGTCGTATTCATAGCATAGTAGATATTTTGAAGTTACTATGCAAACGTAACTAGTTACGTTATAAGTTACAAGCTTTATGATTATTATATTCATCTGGTCTTTAGGTTATCCGCTCTTCCCTTGCGAAAAACGTTACGAGCCAATGACTTCTTGTTTTTTCTCCGAAGGCGCTGCTCTTCCACCGGGAGCCGGATAAAATCTTGACAGTCAGTAGAGCAACAACCATCGTAGGCCGAAGCGCACTCAGCACACTGGATAAACAACAGGTGGCAAGCTTTGTTGGGGCAATTGGTGTGGGTGTCGCAGGGCTGGCCGCACTGGTGGCACTGACTAATCACCTCATCCGACACCCGCTCGCCCAAACGCTCATCAAACACAAAGTTTTTGCCCCGAAACTTGTTCTTCAGGCCTTTTTCTCGCACTTCGTGGGCGTATTTGATGATGCCGCCCTCGAGTTGATACACCTTCTCGAAGCCCTGATGCTTCAGGTACGCGCTGGCTTTTTCGCATCGGATACCCCCGGTGCAGTACATGATGATCGGTTGCTCGCGGCGATCCTTTAAAATGTCTACGACCACCGGTAAAGAATCGCGAAAGGTATCTACATCCGGCAAAATAGCGTTTTCAAAGTGACCTATCTCGCTTTCGTAGTGGTTACGCATATCTACCACCACCGTTTCGGGCTGATCAGTTAGGGCATTGAACGCCTCGGCATCCAAATGCACTCCGGGCTGGGTTACGTCAAAGCGTTGGTCATTGAGTCCATCGGCTACGATCTTTTCCTTTACCTGAATTTTTAGCTTGAAGAACGACTTGCCGTTGTCTTCCACCGCTACGTTTAACCGGGTTTCCTGCAAAAAGGTAACGTCGCGCAGCGCTCGCTCAAAAGCCGCAAAGGAATCACTGGGTACGCTGATCTGCGCATTAATACCTTCGTGGGCTACGTAGGCTCGTCCCAGCACTCCCAATTCGCTCCACTGCTGGTACAGGTAATCCCGAAAGAACGCAGGATTAACGACGCGCGCGTACTGATAAAACGACAGCGTAGTCCGCAGTTCGGTGCTGGCCTGAAGCTGACGCTTCAAAACCTTTCCGTCGATGTGATTGTGTAGAGGCATAGGAGAAAACAGAGTAACTGCCCAAAGTTACGTTCAAACCAACTTCTTTCGCAAGAACCGGCACCGCAACGGCTCATTATGACTCGATTTGTTCTTCCATACTTTGGAAAAAAGCGTTGTTCAGGGTGCGGCCCTCTGCTTTCAGGAGTCCGGTTTCTACCTGAATCCCAGCTTCTTGCAACCGCCTGATACCGCGACCGTTCACCAGCGGATTGGGATCGCAGTTGCTAATCACCACCCGGCCCACGCGGTGCGCCACCAATAGATCGGCGCAGGGTGGGGTTTTTCCGTGGTGCGAGCAGGGCTCCAAGGTAACGTACACGGTGCTCCCCACTAGTCGGTCAGGATCGCCGATCTGGTTCACCGCGTTTCGTTCGGCGTGGGCTTCGCCGTAGTGCTGGTGCCAGCCCTCAGCAATGATCTGCCCATGCTGCACGATCACGCAGCCCACCATCGGATTAGGCGCAACCGATCCCTGCCCCCGGGCGGCCAGTTCCAGCGCTCGACGCATAAATTGCTTATCCTGTAAACTAAATGAGTTCATAATCGATGAACACGAAAGCGAGGGCAAAAAGTTGAATTACTCTAATGGATCTCCTTTTCTGAGGTGGGCTTTCGGGGCACCGGATCATAGCCGTGGGTTCCCCAGGGATGGCATCGGGCGATGCGCTTCATACCCAACCACACTCCGCGAAGCGGCCCCCACTCTTCAATAGCCAACAGCGTATACTGCGAGCAGGTGGGCGTGTGCCGACAGTGCGGCCCCAGCATCGGAGAGATGGCGTACTGATACACCCTGATGAGCGACTTAAAAAGCATCTTGATCGGAACAACGATGAGCTTCATGCGTTAGGTGAGTTCCTGGTATAAACGACTGGCCTGCACCCCATCGAGGTGGTATTTGGTACTACGGTACGAAACGTGCTCTCCCCGGATGTCCTGAAAGTAGATTTGGCAGACTTCCACGTCAGGATACACCCGTACCGGTTGAACGGCGGTGATCTCCAGCGTCCAACACCCCGATGAGCCGATATTGCCCAGCCCGGCGGTGAGGTGCACCACGATACCCAACCGACCCACGGAAGAGCGCCCCTCTAGCATGGGTACGTAGTGTTCGGTACGGATGCTTTCTACCGTACGGCCCAAATAAAGCTTCCCGGGTTCCAGCACCAAGCCCTCGGCAGGAATGATCATTCGTTGGGTAGGATTATCGCGCTTCATATCCAGCACCGAGTCTTGGTAGACGAGCAGTTCAGGATGAAGTCGCAGGTTGTAGCTGTTGGGGTTGAGCTGTTCGGGACGAAAGGGATCAATGAATATTTCTTTATTGATCAGATTGCCGATCTCTATTCCGGATAATATCATCTTTTTGCGAAAAAGTACGGGGTCGCCCAGCACAATGCAAGCAAATATGCGGCCGTATCTACCTTACGTAAGTATTTGTAAAATATTACGAAAGCGTGTAAGAGGTTTCGCCGGATTTCTCATCTTTCAGCTGCACTCCCATCGCGGCCAGTTGATCACGGATCCGGTCGGAGGCAGCAAAATCCTTTTTCTCCCGCGCTTGCCGCCGGGTGTCAATGAGCAAGCGAACCAGCGAATCGGTTAACCGAGAATCGTCCTTCTTTTCTGAAGCCAATCCCAGAACATCGTCCACAAACTGCGCAAATGCTTCTTTGAGGTATTGGAAGGTGTCAGCGGTAACAAACAGTTGCTTCTGATGCAGGGCGTTGATCTTGGTGCTTAGTTCAAAAAGCGTAGCGATGGTCTGGGGAGTGCCGAAGTCGTCGCTCATCTGCTGGTAGCAGGCTTCGCCCAGTGCGCGAATCTGCTCGTCGGCTGCTTCGTCTACGGAGCCGGACTGATGCGTGAGTTCCGAAAGCAACTGCCGAGCGTTCAGTAGCCGCTTCAGGCCTTTTTCAGCGGCCTGCAAGGCTTCGTTCGAGAAGTCCAACGGACTGCGGTAGTGGGCTTGTAGCATGAAGAAGCGCACCGTCATGGGACTATACGCCTGCTCCAGCCGTTCGTGCTGGCCGCTAAAGGTTTCTTCCAGCGTGATAAAGTTGTTGAGCGATTTGCTCATCTTCTGGCCGTCGATGGTCACCAGGTTATTGTGCATCCAGTAGCGGGCCGGATGGGTATGAAAAGCAGCTTGGTTCTGGGCGATTTCCGCTTCGTGGTGCGGAAACTGGAGCTCCAATCCGCCTCCGTGGATATCAAAGGTCTCGCCCAAGTACTTGGTGCTCATGGCGGTGCACTCCAGATGCCATCCGGGAAACCCTTCGCCCCAGGGAGAGGACCAGCGCATGATGTGCTGCGGGGTGGCTTTTTTCCACAGCGCAAAATCGTGCGGACCGCGCTTTTCGTCCTGTCCCTCCGTCTCGCGCGTACCCACCCGTAGATCGTCCAGCACCTTGCCGGACAGCTGACCGTAACGATTGTCTTGCGCGTACTTGTCCAAATCAAAGTACACCGAACCGTTTACTTCGTACCCCAAGCCGCTATCGACGATGCGCTTGATAACCTCAATTTGCTCGAGGATATGGCCACTGGCCACGGGCTCGATGCTCGGAGGAAGGGTATTGAGCAGTTGCAAGGCCTGACGATAGTGGTAGGTATACCGCTGCACCACCTCCATGGGTTCTAACTGCTCCAGGCGGGCTTTCTTGGCGATTTTATCCTCACCGTCACCGGCCAACTCGTCCTCCAGATGGCCCACGTCGGTGATGTTGCGTACGTAGCGTACGCGATACCCGAGGCTGCGCAAGTATCGAACTACCGTATCGTACACCACCGCCGAGCGGGCGTGCCCCAGGTGCGGGTCGCCGTACATGGTGGGTCCGCACACGTACAATCCTATCAGCGGAGGAGCCAGGGATTGAAATACCTCCTTCTGGCGCGTAAGACTGTTAAAAATGGTGACCGGGAACGTATCGAAGCGGGAGGAAATAGAGTTCATGCGATGAAAGCGTGAGGGTGCGTGGTGCTAGTGTGGTTTCAGATGTTGTAGTTGTTTACCGGTGATGCGCCGGTAGAAACAAGAGATTCGCGACCGACCGGAGGTATCCTTGGTATGACAAACGCCCTGGCCCAGCACTTCAACCCGAAACACCAGGGCATCCTGGTCGCAGTCGACCCAAACCTCGTGCAGTCGTAGGTAGTCGCCTGAGGTTTCTCCTTTGGTCCACAGCGCGTTGCGCGAGGTGCTCCAGAACGTGGCTACTTGTTTTTGCAACGACTGCCGAAGCGCTGCCTCGTTCACGTAGCCGACCATCAAAACATCATTAGAATACTGGTCTTGCACCACGACGGGTAGTAAGCCGCCTCGTTTGTCGAACTGCAAGCGGAGCGTGTCAGTTTCTTCTATGCGGTTATCATCTATCATAAAGGCCCGGCAAGTTACGTTTTTTTAGTATATTATTGTAGCGGCTAACAACCAGCCAGCGGTTATGTTCGCCAAGATAAGCACCGCAAGAAACACCAGTCTTTAGGATCACGCGCATGAATAACTATTTTAGAATACTAATTATCCTCACTTCACTTGCATCAATGGGGTTCAATACTGTTTGGGGACAGGAAACGCCGGAAGAAGTTTCGGTGATGAACGGGGAAGATTTACAGGAAATGGACCGGGGGGTAGAGCTGATGAGCCAGGGTGAATTTGTTCGCGCCAACAGCCACTTCATGCGCGTGTTGGCCAACGTATCGGTGGTGCCCGCTGACTTATGCTTCTACTTCGGCAAGAATTCGTACCACCTTCAAAAATACCAGCAGAGCAAGGACTGGCTCACCAAGTACATGCAGTTGAAGGGCACCACCGGGCGATTTTTTGACCAAGCGGCCGAATACTTAAAACTCGCGCAAGCCGACGATGAAGCACCCCTTGCGGAGCCTGCCGCCGTGGCTGAAGCGCCCGCTAAGCCCAAACCAGATGCCATTGATTGCCTGCAAACTCCCTACGTGCGTTGTCCGGTATGCGATGGGCGGGGGGTGATTGCCAAGCCGGGCAAGTTGGGCACTTTGATGTACCAAACTTGCCCGTATAGCGATAACAGCGGACGCATGACTTGTTCGGATTACCAAAAGTACCTGCGGGGTGAGCTTAGTGCTTCAAAAGCGAGCAAGTGATCTTACTCACTTAGCGTACTTACCCTGATACTTCTTCGTCTTAGGGATCGTCTTCTCGATGTTCCGTATGCGGGTTTCGGGGGCGGGGTGCGTAGACAGAAATTCAGGCGGACTACCCCCCCCCTGGGCGGCCATCCGCTGCCAGAAGGGAACCGCGGCTTCGGTGTTGTAACCAGCCATCGCCATAAAGTAAAGCCCCAATTCATCGGCTTCCGACTCGTGCGTTCGGCTGAACGGAAGCAGGACTCCGTACTGAGCCCCCAGGCCAAAGGCGGTATTGGCTAGCTGCTGAGTCTGCTGGGGTTTCTGGCTAAGAGCCACCGACAAAGCGGCTCCGCCCAGTTGCGCGGTGAGCTGTTGCGACATGCGCTCGCTGCCGTGCTCGGCGATCGCGTGGGCAATTTCGTGGGACATGACCACCGCAACGCCCTGTTCGTCTTGGCAAATGGGCATGATGCCCGAATAAAACGCTACTTTGCCGCCCGGCATGCACCAGGCGTTGACAATGTCTTCGGCCAGCAGGTTAAACTCCCACTGAAAACCTTTGATCTCATCCTGCATACCCTGCTCACGCATGTACTGCTCTACGGCGTAGGCAATATTCTCTCCTACGCTTTTTACCAAGCGTGACTCTTCGGTACCAGTGACCACTTTGCTCTCTTTGAGCACTTGCTGATAGTTCTGAAAGCTCAAGGAATTGATCTGAGCGTCGGGGATAAGGCTCAACTGCCTCCGGCCGGTGAGCGGGACGGTGGAACAGGCTAAAGCCCAGAAGGTTGACAGTATAATAGCAAACTTGGATACGTTCATTGTGTAGTTGTTTTTTAAAATTAAACCGAGCCTGTCGGCAGATTGTTGCCCCGCAAGCTCGGCGGTTAACCACCTAATTTCAATTTTCTTGCCAAACTAAACATTAAACCGCCGCCCGCGGTAACGACGCGGCCGGTGATGTGGTTGGTGGGGGGCATTGGCGAAGATGCTCCTGCCCCATTTAGAAGAAGGCCATGCTCAGATAATCATCACCGTATCAGTTGGACTTTAGAATATTGCTCACCGTAGTTTTGCTGATCACAGATGGAGCACGGTAGAAGTACCAAATTGCTAAAATTATATCAGAAATGGCACACTCAAAGGACGAACTAGGCAGGAGTTCTATCATACGCTTAGTCCGGCATTGGTTTGGTTCAGCGTAGACAACTATCGTGTTTGCAGGCTAATGGCACTACACCGTAGCAGCTTTTTCCTTCTTTGGCAACCCCAACACGCGACTATAAAAGTCAATCAAGCGAACGCGCTCGTAGTCCCACGAAAGTTCGTTGAGCACCCGGTTATAGCCAAACGTGCCCATCTCTTCCCGTTCCTGCGGATGATCGAGCAGACGGATGATTTTGTTCGCAAAATCAGCGGTGTTGTCGTTCTCAGCGTACAGCGAAGCCTCTAGCGCCGAGGCGCGCCCTTCCTTAAGATCATACTGCACGATGGGCTTGCGCAAAGCCATGTACTCCATGATTTTGTTCATGGTCGACAGGTTGTTCATCTCGGTGGGCCGGTCGGGGTTCACGCACACGTCGCAGGTGTTGAGCACGTCCACCAGCTTTTCGTCGCTCACCCGTCCGTAAAAGTCTACGTGGTCCGATAAGCCCATTTGCTTGGTCAGCTCCTGGATTTCTTCCAGCGCGGTGCCGCTGCCCACAATGGCAAACTGCACATCGTTGCGCTGTTGCACAATATGCTTCACCGATTCCAACAAAAGATCCAAGCCTTCCTGCACGCCGATCACGCCTACGTACCCGACCAGAAACTCCCTGCCCTTTTTGTAGTCCGGATTACCGGAAGTAAGTTTCAGGCGCTTCAGGCTGGGGCCACTGCGCACCACCTGCACCCGGTCGGCGGGCATACCGCCCCGCTCGATAGCAATTTTCCTGTACGACTCATTGGTGGCAATGCTGTAGTTAGCCACCCGAAAGGTGAGGCGCTCAAAGAACAGCATGCAGCGGTAGAAGAAATCTTTGCGACCGAATTTCGCCAAGTACAGTTCGGGATTGATATCGTGGTGGTCAAACACGTATTTTACTCCGAATGGCTTAAAAAACAGCGCGGTGATAAAGATCAAATCGGGTGGGTTGCAACCGTGTATGACCTGAAAGCGTTTCTTAAAGAAGATACGAGCACTAAGCAGTAACTCGTAGAAAATGGCGGTGCCGTACTCCATCAAGTAGCCCAGCGCGCCGTGCCCCTCCACCGGCAGGGGGTGGCGGTAGATGTCGATGCCATCGATGCGCTCGAACGAGCGGTTGTAGCCCTTCATTCTGGGGCAGATGATAGAAACTTCTGCTCCGCTTTCCTTTAGGGTGGTGGCCTCCTGCCATACCCTTCGGTCAAAGGGGGCCGGCAGGTTTTCAATAATAATGAGAACGTGTTTACCAGCAAATGCCGACATAATTATCTTGGGTTACTTTTTCTTTGTCAATTCGCACCAGGTCGATAACAATCTGATCGGAAGAGGCACCGGCGACTGCCTCCCGAAATTCGGGTGATTTGTTACCGACCACCACTACCTCGGCGTGAGCCATCACTTCCTCAACGGATTTTTTAAGCAAACGGGTGATGTGGGGGATGTGGCCGGTGAGGTAGTCCTTGTTTTTACCCATCAGCTGCGACAACAGAATGTTACTATCGTACAGGGCCAGGTCGTAGCCTTTTCCCATGAGCGTTTCAATCAATTCTACCACCGGGCTTTCGCGCAGGTCATCGGTGCCCGCCTTGAAGGCAAAGCCCAGGAAGCCAATTTTCTGCTTCCCGGTATCGCTGATCAGCTGTAGTCCGCGCTGAATCTGGTATTCGTTGCTGGGAAGGAGGCTGTTGAGCAGCGGCGTATTCACGTCCAGCATCTTGGCCCGGTAGTTCAGGCCGCGCACGTCCTTGGGCAAGCACGAACCCCCGAAGGCGAAGCCGGGCTTCAGGTAGTAGGGCGATAGGTTTAGCTTGGTGTCGCTCGAGACCACCTCCATCACCTTGTGCCCATCAACGCCCAACTCCTTGCAGATGTTACCAATCTCGTTGGCAAAGGTCACCTTCATGGCGTGGAAGTTGTTGTTGGCGTACTTGATCATCTCCGATTCTTCGGGGCGCAGTTTGAAGATTGGAGCTTCAATAGATTGGTAGAGCGTTTCCAGGTGCTTCTCGCTCTTCTTGCTTTCGGTGCCGATCACGGTGTAGGGCGGGTTCCAAAAATCGTAGATCGCGGTGCTTTCGCGCAAGAATTCAGGATTAGAAGCTACCCCAAAGTCTTCCAAATGCTTTTTACCGGACACGTCCTCAATAATTTGGGCGCACTGCTGAATCGTGCCCGGAATCACCGTGCTGCGGATCACCACGGTATGAAAAGAGTCCTTTTGCCGCAAAGCCGTCGCAATCTCACTGCACACCCGGTAAATATAGGTGAGGTCAATGTTGCCGTTAATCTGGCTGGGCGTGCCCACGCAGACAATGGAGATGTCGGAAGCAAGCACGGCCTTGGTCACATCAGTGGTGGCGGTGATCGTTCCTTTCTCAATACCTTCGGCGACGTACTCATCCAGGTCTTTCTCGACAATGGGCGACTTTCCGCTCAGAATCAATTGCACTTTCTGTTCGTTCACGTCCACCCCGGTAACCCGGTGGCCCAGCTTGGCGAAGCAGGCGCACGACACCGCTCCTACGTACCCTAATCCAAATACACTAATATTCATAAGTAATACATTTTATGGATGCTTGAACTGAAAAAGATAGCTATTCAGGGAGGTTGTGTTTGATATTTATCAGCGGCCGGAAAGCAGTTAGTAGGCGTTTTCTTCGCCGCGAATGGCATTCCAAACCGTCATGAAGATAATTCTGAGGTCCAGCGAAAGGCTCCAGTTTTCCAGGTACCAAGTGTCGTATTGTACGCGTTTCTCCATCATCGAGTCGTCTTTGGTTTCGCCCCGGTAACCGTTCACCTGGGCGTAGCCCGTGATGCCCGAGTTGATAAAGTGACGCACCTTAAAGTTGTCGATGGTGGCCGAATACTGTTCGGTATGCTTGAGCATGTGCGGGCGGGGGCCCACCACCGACATGTTGCCAATGAACACGTTGAAGAACTGAGGTAATTCATCGAGACTGGTTTTTCTTAAGAAAGCTCCTACCTGAGTGACCCGGGCGTCGTTCTTTCTTGCCTGCACGGTGTCCGACTCCTGATTGACGCTCATGGTTCTAAACTTATAGCACCAGAAAGGCTTGCCGTTTCTCCCGGAGCGCAACTGTTTGAAAAACACCGGGCCGGGCGAATCCAGCTTGATCAGCAGGGCAATGGGAGGAATGATAAAAGGAAATAAAAAGACGATCACCAGGCTGG
Source organism: Cyclobacteriaceae bacterium (assembly GCA_965217305.1). Lineage (GTDB taxonomy): Bacteria > Bacteroidota > Bacteroidia > Cytophagales > Cyclobacteriaceae > Tunicatimonas. The sequence goes on along the minus strand of CBDCHN010000008.1, from coordinate 524,345 downwards.
AAAAGGCCACGTCGAAGGCGCGTTTCACCTGCCGGTTGAAGAAAAAGCGCAGCGGTTCGCGTCGGGGGGTGAGGATAGGAATTTTGCCATTGTCGAACAGATGCGTATCCACCTTACTCTCCAGCAAGCCACCGGCGTCTTGTACCAGTCCGAAGTAGATATAGTTATTGTCGGCGAATTTCGCCAGGTTCCGAACGTACTCGATGTTGTTGGGCAGGGCGTAGAAAATTTCGTCAATGTTTTCGCGAAGGCAGTAGTCTTCTACCTCCGACAGGCCGCCGCGAAGCAGCGATTGGTGTTCGGGAAGCGGGGCGGGCTGGTCGGTGAAAAAACCCATGAACTTGTAGGCGAGCGCCTGGTTGGTAATAAAAAAATCGTAAAGGCTTCGCCCGGATGAAGTGTAACCAATCACAATGACCTTCTTACGATTTTTATCCAGGTTACGGTAGTACTGATACGACTTAAGAAGGACAATTTTCAGTGAAATGATGCTGATCACGCAGATAGCGTAGGTGGCCAGCAAGAAATTTGAGGGATACTGGTAGGCTCTGAATCCAAATAAATAAAGACTGATGATAAAAAAGTGGAAAACAAAGCTCAGCAACGTGCTGGATAGAATGCTTTTTACCTTGCTCAAATTCTCAGTTTGGTAAATCTCACAGAACAGGGCCGACACGACCCAGGCCAGTACAAAGATCGTAGCGAACGACACATAATGGTCCTGCCACACTGTGATTTGGCCGTTTGCTATGAAATATCCAATCTCAAAAGAAAAAAGCACAAAAATGACGTCCAGCAGCAGTAGCAGAACGATGAGCGACTTGGAGTAGCGATTCTTCTTTAACTTGTTGAATGAGATCATGCGACGATAATTGCTAAAGAGCAAAAAAAAACCAACGTTTGTAATTATTTACGTAAATATATAAATTTTTTTATCAACGAAAAACTATATCACCTTGTTAATGCATCAAGATTACATTTATCTGCAAAATACTTAAAATAATTTTAGAACGAGTTAGCAATTGCTCGTTTTATCACTCATAGATTTGATCAATGAGTGTGCCATATGCAGCAAGAGAACCAAGAAAGCCCCGAATCAGGGGTATGATAAAAAACTTGATTTTGTTTTTGCTTCTTTAAAAAACCCGCTATTTTTGTATCCCAAAATTGATTGTCCGGTGGTGTAATGGTAACACAGAGGTTTTTGGTGCCTTTATTCAGGGTTCGAGTCCTTGCCGGACAACATTAGTAACAATCCCGATTCTGCCCCAGGGTCGGGATTGTTGTTCCCAACCGATCGACCATGGCCGCAGTGAAGTTTTTTTCTGGCACCGCCACGCGCTACCTGGCCGAGAAGATCGTGAGCGGCTACGGAAAAGAATTAGGAAAGGTGGTCATAGAGCGATTTAGTGACGGAGAGCTCTCCACTTATTTCGCCGAGTCGGTCCGGGGCTACGACGTCTTCCTGATTCAATCGACCTTTCCTTCGTCGGACAACCTAATGGAACTGCTGCTGCTCATTGATGCCGCCAAGCGGGCCAGTGCCAAGTACGTAACCGCCGTGGTACCCTACTTCGGCTACGCCCGGCAAGATCGCAAAGACAAACCCCGGGTGGCCATCGGTGCCAAGCTGGTGGCCAACCTCTTTTCAGCCGCCGGGGCCGACCGCCTGATGACCTGCGATTTGCACGCCGGGCAGATTCAGGGCTTCTTCGACTTTCCGGTAGATCACTTCAGCGGCAGCATCATCTTTGTTCCTTACCTGCGGTCTATTCCGCAAGAAAACCTGATCTTTGCTTCGCCCGACGTGGGAGGAGTGAAGCGCACCCGAAATTTCGCGCAATACTTTCACACCGACATGGTGATCTGCGACAAGCAGCGCAAGCGCGCCAATGAGGTGGCCACCATGCAGGTGATCGGCGACGTGGCGGGGCGCGACGTGGTGCTGGTCGATGACCTGGTGGATACGGCGGGCACGCTGTGCAAAGCAGCGCAGGTGCTTAGAGAAGAGGGAGCCCGTTCGGTGCGGGCCATCAGCACCCACGCGGTGCTGTCGGGCAATGCCTACGAAACCATCGAAAACTCTGCGTTGGAAGAACTGGTGGTTACCGATACCATTCCGCTGCGGCAGGAGTGTTCCAAGATCAAAGTGCTCAGCGTGGCCGAGCTGTTCTCCACGGCCATCAAAAAGATTCACAAACAGGAGTCCATCAGCTCTTTGTTTATTTCAAAATCCAGATTTTAGTATTCATCCGGTCGGTTCGGCAATCTGGTGTCAACCGATTTAACAGATTAATTTATTTATGAAAACAGTAGAGATTATAGGGTATCAAAGAGCAAATCTCGGTAAAAAGGAGGCCAAGCGCTTGCGCACCGAAGGCAACGTTCCGTGCGTGGTATACGGCGGCGACGAGCAGGTTCACTTTTACGCTCCGATGATTATGTTTCGCGACTTGGTGTATACCGCCGACGCGCACTTTGCGCACCTCAATATTGAGGGCGTGGAAAAGCAGTGCATCCTGCAAGACATTCAGTTTCATCCGGTGAACGAAATGATCATGCACGCCGACTTCCTGGAGTTGCACGAAGGCAAAAAGCTGAAGATGGACATTCCCGTTCGTTTGGTGGGTACTCCGGTGGGAGTGGGCAAGGGCGGCAAGTTGATGTTCAAGCGCCACTCGCTACGCATTGAAGCCTTGCCCAGAGATATGCCTGAGCACTTGGATCTGGACGTATCAAAACTGGACTTTGGCAAATCGGCCAAGGTAGAAGAAGTAAAAACTGGCGACTTCAGGGTGCTGGACGACCCCTCGCTGTCGATTGCCGTGATTGAGGTGCCGCGCGCCCTTCGAGGTGCCGATGCGGACGAGGAGGAAGCGTTGGAAGGCGATGAGGAAGCAACGGAAGAAGGAGCGGAAGGTGCCGAAGGTGCTAAGGCCGAGTCTGACGACGCCAAGGAGTAAGCACCAGCCCCCTACCCCAGCCAAAATGGGGCTAAGGATTCCTCCGTGTTTTAGATTATTCCACCGTATGCCAATCCTGTTCGGAAACGCCTGAACAGGATTTTTTTCTATGAAATATTTAATCGTTGGACTGGGCAATCCGGGCCCAGAGTACGAACTCACCCGGCACAACATCGGCTTCCTAACGCTCGACCGGCTGGCCGAGCAGCAGGGGTGTGCCTTTCGTTCCGACCGCCTGGCCGAAGCGGCTGCGTTCAAACACAAGGGCCGCAGCCTGCATCTGGTTAAGCCCAGCACCTACATAAACCTGAGCGGCAAAGCCGTGAACTACTGGTTGCAGTCGCTCAAGATAGCCAAAGAAAATTTGCTGGTGGTGGTAGACGATATCGCCCTTCCCTTTGGTGCGCTGCGTCTGCGGCCCAGGGGATCGAGCGCGGGTCACAACGGTCTGAAGAACATTGAAGATTTATCCGGGGGACAAGACTACGCCCGCCTGCGCATGGGAGTAGGAAACGATTTCGCCCGGGGCCAGCAGGTCGACTACGTGCTCAGTCCGTTTCCGTCCGGAGAGCTGGCGGCGCTTCCGGAATTGATGGACCGAGCGGGAGAGATGGTGCTGTCGTTTGCCATGCAAGGCGTGGCCCGGACCATGAGTCAGTTTAACGATTAACTCACTCCGCTGCCGTTGCCTACTTTTTTGTCGGGCTGCACAAAGGCCAGAGAGCCGTCGCGGTCCTCGGCCATCAGCACCATGCCCTGCGATTCTACACCCATCATTTTGCGGGAGGCCAGGTTGATCAGCACGCACACTTGTTTCCCAACAATGTCTTCCGGAGCGTAGTGTTCGGCAATGCCACTGAGCACGGTGCGTTGGTCCAAACCGGTATCAAGCGTGAGCTTGAGCAGCTTCTCGGATTTTTTTACTGCTTCAGCGGCTTTAATGGTGGCGACTCGAATGTCGAGCTTCCCAAAATCATCGAAAACAATCTCTTCTTTCTGCGGAGTCAGCGCCGTGCTTTCGGAAGCAGGAATAGGTTCGTTGGTCATCAGTTTTTGGGTTTGGGCCTCTACGGTGTCGTCCTCAATTTTCTCGAACAGCAGGTGCGGCTCGGCGATGGCGTGGCCCGCCGCCAGTAGATCGTGGCGCTGGGTATCGCCCCACCGCTCACTGCTGAAATTAAGCATCTGCTGCAACTCCCGGCTGGTGAAGGGCAAGAAAGGCTCGCACAGCACCGACAGGTTGGCCGTGAGTTGCAAGCTGAGGTGCAAAATGGTCTTCACCCGCCCTTCGTCTTCTTTGATCACCTTCCAAGGCTGGGTGTCGGCCAAATATTTGTTGCCCGCCCGCGCCAGCTCCATCATGTGCGCCAGCGCGTCGCGAAACCGAAACTCTTCGATGGCCTGCGCTACCCGCTCAGGAATCTGTCGCATCTGTTCCATCAGCTCCTCATCTATCTCCTGCCACGCGCCCGGTTCGGGCACCACGCCCTGAAAATACTTCTGGGTGAGCACCAGCGTCCGATTCACAAAGTTACCCAAGATGGCCACCAACTCGTTGTTGTTTCTGGCCTGAAAGTCTTTCCAGGTAAACTCACTGTCCTTGGTTTCGGGCAGAATAGCATTGAGCGTATAGCGCAGTGCGTCGGGGCAGCCTCCCGTTTGCTTGCCCGGAAACTCATCCAGATACTCGTGCAACCAAACGGCCCAGTTGCGGCTCGTCGACAGCTTCTTGCCTTCCAGATTCAGAAACTCGTTGGCGGGCACGTGGGTGGGCAGAACATAATCGCCCATCAGATGCAAGATCACCGGAAAGATGATGCAGTGAAACACGATATTGTCTTTACCGATGAAGTGGACCAACTGCGCGTCGTCGGCTTCGTTGGCCTGCTTCTTCCAGTACCGCTCCCAATCGTTGCCGGTGTCAGCCGCCCACTGCTTGGTCGACGAGATGTAGCCGATGGGAGCATCCAGCCACACGTAGAGCTTCTTGCCTTCCGTATTCGGCAGGGGCACGTCTACGCCCCAGTCCAGGTCGCGCGTCATGGCCCGGGGGTGCAGTCCGGCAGTGAGCCACGAGCGACACTGTCCGTAGACGTTGGGTTTCCACTGTCCTTTCTTGCCCTCCAGCAACCACTTCTCCAGCCAGGGTTGGTACTGATCCAGGGGCAGATACCAGTGCTGGGTAGCCCGCAGCACCGGCGGATTGCCACTCAGGGTAGATTTGGGTTCGATCAGGTCGGTAGGACTCAGCGACGAGCCACAGTTTTCGCACTGGTCGCCGTAGGCGCTGGGGTGCCCGCACACCGGGCAAGTACCGATGATGTAGCGGTCGGCCAAAAACTGCTGGTATTCCTCATCAAAATACTGCTCCGAGGTTTGCTCGATCAATTCGCCCTGCTCGTACAAGCGCGTGAAGAACTCCTGCGACGTTTGGTGATGCAGCGCTTCGGAGGTGCGGTGGTACATATCGAACGAAATGCCGAAGCGCTCGAAAGTTTCTTGGTTGAGTTGGTGGTACTTGTCGACAATTTCCTGCGGAGAAACACCCTCTTTTTTAGCCCGAATGGTGATGGCCGCCCCGTGCTCATCGCTGCCCCCCACGAACACCACGTCGCGCTGGCGCAGGCGTAGGTAGCGCACGTAGATATCGGCCGGCAAATACGCTCCCGCAATGTGCCCGATGTGCAAGGGGCCGTTGGCGTAGGGCAGGGCAGCGGTGACGGTGTAGCGAGTTGGCATTGGATGAAGAAAAACGGAATGAGCGTCAATAGCAGGTTTACTGAGACAAAAGTAGGAGTTTTATCCCGAATTATGGTTTTTGCCCGCACAAATTGAGGGGAAGGTCACGGAATAAACAATCTGCTGAAAGGACAAACCCCTAGAACGCTGAGCGTAAGTGAAAGTAGAAGCCGCGTCCGCCGTCGATGCGCCAGGTGTGCTCCACCCGCAGCACAAAGTCATAAAAAGTGACAATGTCTACCCCCAACCCGTAGCCCAGCAGGTACCGGTCCGACAGGCGGTCGCTCTGCTCGTAGGGAATGGCGTTGCGCAGGTAACCGTGGTCCAGATAGGTGTTCAGGTAGATACTGATGGGCAAGGTGCTGAACTGGGGCAGCGGCATCACCGGGCTGATGTCGAACTTTCGGGAGAAGACGCGCTTGCGCAGGGTATTCTGCTGCACCAGGTAGCGTTGCCCCTCGATGGCGTCGAGCTCATAGCCGCGCAGCCACACGAAGTTGTAGCCCAGTCCGATGAAGTTAACGTAGGGCTGGCGACGGGGCGTGCTCAGGTAACCCCGTACCGACGAGGCCGCGTAGAAACCTGTGCCCAGATCAAAATAGTGCGCGTAGTGACCACTCAGTCGAACGATATTCACGTCATCAAATACCCCCAGTCCGAGCTTTTCGGCCTCCGCTTCCCAGTAGTGTCCCTGGAGCGGAAACCCCACGTAGTCGCGCCGGTCGCTCACCACCCGGTAGCCCAGGGAAAAGTAACGTTGCCGGTCCCCTTCGTTGAGAAAGTAGGTCGGATTGAGCCGAAGGATGGTGTCAGCTACCTGCCGGTGCGTAAATCGCAGGTCCACCGCGTGCGTGGTGTAAAAGGTTGGGCGGTGGCGCCAGCCCACCTCCGCACTCACCGTGCGCGCTCCGAAGTCCAGGTTTCGGGTGAACAGCAATTGGTGGTCTTGCGTCAGATAGTTCACGTTGGGGCGGTTAAAGTAGCGAAACGAAAACTCCAGCCCGTTCTTCTGCGCCCGGTCTACGTAGGGGATAAAGTAGCGGGCGGCAAACTGCTGACTAAACCCAAATTGCGCCAGCAGTGAGAGTCGCTGGTTGAGTCCGCGGAAGTTGTAGCGGGTGAACTGCAAACCGTAGATCATCCGGCTCCAGTCGCGGTTCTGGTTGGTGAGCCACACGTTGAAGTTGCGGTCGGCCAGCCGAAAAAAGGGCAACGGCACCGTGTACCAACGCTCGGTCACCCGCACCAGCAGGTCGACGTACTGATCCTGGATGGGCAGCACCTCGATGGTCACCGACAGAAACAAGCGGGTGTTGGTGAGCTTGATCTTGTCCCGCTCGATGGCGGCTTGCAGGTCGGCGATGGATAAAGTGGTGTCGCCCCGCACGCTTAGTTCGCGCAGGATGATTTTGTTCTGCGTGACCCGGTTGCCCAGGATCAGCACCTTATCAACCGTCACCGACGAGTCGGCCAGCACGGTCGGCGGCACCTGCGCAAAGCCGGTGCTGGCGAACCAGCCGGGAAGCAGAAGGAGAAACAAAAGAGTAGCGGGGGGGATGCGCACGCGCGGAAGCCTTCGAAGATTTGATCAGCGGGCAAAGGTAAAAATAATCGGGAACACTCACCTTGCCGGTGCGGTTTACGTAAAATATCCTAACTTTGTGTATCCTTCACTGCTTAACCACTTGTCTGTATGGCCATCGATTTCAACCACCCCATTGATATTATCGAAGACATTGATCTTCGGGAGTTTGAGAAAAACTACCTGCAACCCCAGAAGCCGGTGATCCTGCGCGGGCTGCTCAAGGGCACCAAGGCCTACGAGGAGTGGGATTTCGAGTACTTCAAGCGCGTGGCGGGTCACCTCACCATCGGGGTGTTCGAGAACCGGGAAGAAGACCTGGACAAAACCTTGAAGGTGCCGCACCGCAAGATGAAGTTTGCCGACTACCTCGACCTGATCGCCACCACGCCCACCGACCTGCGCATCCACCTGTGGAACATCTTTAAAGATTGTCCGGAGCTGATGAACGACTTTGAGTTCCCCGACATCAAAACGCAGTTTTTGAAGGGCTTTCCCTACATGTTCTTCGGTGGCAAGGGCTCGGTAGCCCGCATGCACCAGGACATTGACATGTCGAACGTGTTCCTGACCCAGTTCGAGGGCAAACGCCGGGTGGTGTTGTTCAGCCCCGCCTATTCTAAGTTGCTGTATCGCTACCCCTTCAACGTGCACACCGGCGTCAACGTGGTGCAGCCCGACTACGAGCGGCATCCCGGCCTGAAGTACGTAAAGGGCTTTGAATGCTACTTAGAGCGCGGCGACACCTTGTTTATGCCCGGTGAATACTGGCACTACATCGAGTACGCTGAGGGCGGTTTTGGCATGAGTCTGCGTTCGCTCAATCCGCACGTGTCGAAGCGGCTGCGCGGCCTGATGAACATCTCGGTGCGGCAAGCCGCCGACTGGACGATGCGCAAGAGCCTGGGCGACAAATGGTTCGAGATGAAGCAACAAATGGCCGACCGCCGGGCTGACGGCATGCTGAAGAAGATAGAGAAGGATATTGATCGGGAGCTAGTGAACTCGTAGGCGAGTGAATAACGAGCAGGGGGTACTCGGAGAGACGATCTTTAACGTTGCTATCTCCCGTGGATACTTGTTCAGACCAAAAGCGCTAGGTAAAAAGCTTTTGGGACAGTTTAGGAACGGAAGTTCATAAATTAACCTTCAATTATCGACTATGACAGACGAACTAGCGGATATAAGACAGTGGAGAGCTAAAGAGATAGCTAAGCTTTTCTTGCTAAAGTCTGTTCATAGGGTATCCTTCACCGAACGGGGCTTGTTTGACTTAGTGGTATTAGTTGGCGATAATCCAGTTGTTGAGTTGGGTCTATTTGTTCTGCTTTCTAATGCCTCAGACAGCGAACTAAAACAACAGATAGAAGACATCTGGACAAAAAGAACCATTAGTTATGACATTCCGGTTTTGCTAATGCTGATAGATGATGGTGAAGAATCAGGCAAGCTGAGTTTCGTGGTAGAACCGGATGGACAGCAACTGGTTACTTTGCCCTCTCTTCGCTTTCGCTCTCTAAATATGAAGAGCCTCAATAACTGCCTACAGGAAGTAGTATTGTGGGGTAACTTGCAAAACCGAAAGACTGCATAGTATTTTTAACATTGATGATAGAGGCTGTGCGCGTAACAACCAATAGTCCAAGCAATTTCGTGAAGCATGCCAACCTTCACGCACTGGCTAAGACAATTTATGAAGCCAACCCAGCACACACCCGCCTGAATGCGATGGACCTCTCGAACCAGGAAGTACAAAACTTTTTACGTAGCCTACACCAGCACGAAGTGCGTTATATGCTAGTGGGGGGGCTGGCCACGACCTACTACGGATACGTGCGCATGACGATGGATCTGGACCTATGGGTGCAGGACACGAATGAAAACAAAGCGCGGTTGATCAGCGCCCTGAAAGAGGCCGACGTGGCCGGGGCCGAGCACTACCGGAACGTGGATATGATTCCGGGTTGGAGTTCGTTATCTATTGGTACGATCGGGTTCGAAGTTGATCTGATGGGCTATACCAAAGCTTTCCAAAAGGAAGACTTTGACAATTGTTACCAGCAGGCCAGCGTGGCGCAGGTTGAGGGCATTCCCGTCACCATTATCCACCTTGATGATCTGATTCGGGAAAAAGAGCAGCTTGGGCGACTGAAAGACCAAGACGACGTACAACACCTGCGAGAAACCGAAGCGTACCGCATAAGAAACACTAAACGTTCTGACTAATGCGACCTATTTATCTACTTCTCTTAACACCCCTACTGCTCATCAGTTGCCGCAGCAACGACTTTGAGAAAAGCCCGGTTGACGAACTGATCCGCGACATGACCGACACTCCGGTCTACTCTATCATCCTCTACGACATGAATGAGGAAGGGGGCTTCTTCAAGGACTACCAGCACCAGTACCGCATCATCAAAGAGAGCAAGGAAGGCGCCACCCCAGAGGAAGAAATTACCGACTGGATGCCCGTGAGCGAAGACTTTTTCAACCGCAACATCGACAATATGGGCATGGAGATCGCTGCCAAGTCGGCCGATGGCACGGTGTCTAAAACGGCCGCCCCGCCTGGCTACAGCAACTACGTGGGCAATGAGAAGTACGGACAGTGGCAGCAGGGCAGTAATGGGCAGTCGTTCTGGGCCTTCTACGGGCAGTACGCCCTGCTCAGCAGTTTGTTCAATATGGGCACGTTTCCCGCGCGCCGTTCCTACTACGACGACTACCGGGGTTCCCGGCAGGCGGGTCGCCCCTATTACGGGCCCACCACCGGCAACGGCCAGCGCACCTACGGCACCAACAGCCAGTATACCACCACCACCAAGCCCAACACCACCTGGCGCAACAACCCCAGCAGTAGAGCCTTCCGCAGCAGCAACCAGCGCACCTCTCGGGCCAACTCGCGCTACGGCAGCGGCAGCAGTTCGTCCATGCGCTCGCGCGGCGGCGGATTCGGGAAGTAATTTTGTCCTTAGTCACTGGTTTTTTGTTGGATTAACTAAGAACAACTGAATCTATTTCTAACCCTTTGAACAATGAACGAGAACAAAGCAATCATCGACCTGCTGGCCGAGAGCTTGGTGAAGCAGGACAAACTAACTGAAAAGGTAGATCTATTGGCTAGCGCTATGATGGACTTCAAGGAAATCGTAGCTAGTCAAGGACGAAGCATGGAGATTATTGCCAGCATGATGCAGGAAACCCGGGCGGACATCCGAGATATCAACTACTGGTTAAATAAGGAAGGGGGCTTTGAGCGCGAAATTAGTGATCTGAAGCGTCGGGTGACTAGGTTGGAAGAAGCTGAGGGAGACGCATCATAAAGCGAAAGGCCAGACTGGTTAGGAACTACGAAATAGCAAATGAAACACTACTGTTTTAGTCTGACGCTAGCGGTGATCATCACCGCCGGTTGCAATGATTGTGGAGACAACGACTGCGGAGGAGACGATGCTGTTTCAATCAGGGTTGTTAGCGACAACGAGATTAACTATTCGGACAGCATTGATTTCTATTACTACGACGAAAACAAGCAGAAAATAGAGGCCACCATTCAACCAAACCGACCGGGAGCACAGATTTACCAAGCTTCTTTGAACTACCGAAAACCGGAATCCCAAACTATTTACTATCTAGAAATTGCTGATCAAACGAAGACGGTGAACATTCAGACCAGATATGACGAGGACCCCTGTTGTGGCAACTACCTGAGATTTGAAGAGATTACCGTAGACGGAGCAGTCACAACGCTACCCATTGAAGTTGTGGTTGAATGAAACAACAACCAAGCACCTAATTATGACCTGCCCCAACCCATACATCGCGCGAACCTCGGGCTCGTATGTCTTATTGCAGGTAAGCCCGCTATGGCTACTAACGATCTCATTTTTAACGATATCAAAGCTATATGGGCAAAACATGCTCGAACCCTTTGCAGCGTGTGAGATAAATGGGAGCATCACCATTTACAACTATAATGCTAGGAAGTGGATTTCTAGCAATATTGAGGATAGCAACTACGCTACCCTGCCTGCTTCAACGTTCAAAGTAGTCAACACCTTAATTGCTCTTGAGTCTGGTGCTATTGCGAACGAAAACGAAGTCATCAGATGGCCTGGGAGTACAGATACCACCAAATACGGTTATCGTCCTGATATCTACCACGACATGAGCATGAAAGAAGCCTTCAAAGCTTCAGCCGGTTGGGCTTATGTTGAACTAGCCAAAAAGATTGGAAGAGAAAAGTACCGAAAGTATTTGACCGCCTGCCATTACGGAAACATTGACCTTTCGCAAGAAGATGATGATTTCTGGAACTTCGGTAGCTTTGCTATTTCACCCGCAAACCAGATAGAAGTGCTGGTAGGCGTCTACGAAGAGACTTTGCCATTCAAAAAAGAGGCCTTCGATATCTTGAAGAACATAATGATTGAAGAGCAGACAGAAGACTACACGTTGAGAGCTAAAACCGGGTGGACCAGAGATGGAGGCAAAGATACTGGCTGGTGGGTTGGTTATGTTGAGAGAGATGACAATACGTACTTCTTCGCCACACGCTTGACAAAAGATAGAGCTACCCCAAATCCTGACTTTGGTGGATGCAGAAAGAGCATTACGAAGACTATCTTGAAACAATTGCACACTCTCGAATAGATATAGAAGTCATCCACTATCTGCCATCCACTAACCATCCACTATGATCTACCTCGACACCGCGCTTTCCTCACTGGTCTACCTGGCCGCTTGCTTCATCCTGTTCTACCTCGGCAAGCTGCTCTATGGGGTGTTCCACCGGCAGGTAAACGTGAAGCACGAACTGGTCGAAAAAGATAACTTCGCCTTTGCCGTGGCGCACGTGGGCTACTTCATCGGCTTGGTGCTGGCCATTACCGGAGCCTTAATCGGACCGTCCGAAGGACTCGTTCCCGACCTGATCGACATTGGCATCTACGGACTGCTGGCCATTCTGCTGCTCAACCTGTCGGTCATCGTCAATGATAAGCTACTGTTCCCGCGCTTCAGCGTGTACCGCGAGATCACCGAAGACCGCAACGTGGGCGTCGGGGCCATCGAAGGAGCCAACTCCATTGCCACCGGACTCATCATTCTGGGGGCCGTGTCAGGAGAGGGTGGGGGAGTGCTCACCGCGCTGGTGTTCTGGCTGGTAGGGCAACTGTTGCTGTTGCTCACCGCCTACGTCTACCGCGCACTGGTGCCCTACGACGTGCACGAGCAGATCGAGCGCGACAACGTGGCCGTGGGGCTGGGCTTCGCCGGAGCGCTTATCTCCATTGCCAACCTCATCCGCTACGGGCTGATGACCGATTTCTACTCCTGGACGCAATCGCTCACCGACGTGGGCGTCGACGTGGCCATCGGGCTGCTGTTCTTGCCCATCGTGCGCTGGCTCACGGACAAGATTCTGCTGCCCGGCCGCAAGCTCACTGACGAGCTGGTGAACCAGGAAACGCCCAACGTGGGGGCCGGACTCATCGAGGCCTTCGCCTACGTGGGCGGGTCGGTGCTTATCACCCTATGCCTGTAACGTCTTCCCCCACCCTGCCCAAACCGCTGCAGTCGCGGATTCTGAAAATCTCACTGTTCGCCACCGGGCTGGCGGGCATCGTGGCCGAGTACGTGCTGTCGACGCTGGCCACCTACTTCCTGGGCGACTCGGTGTTTCAGTGGACGATGATCGTGTCGATCATGCTGTTCTCGATGGGCTTGGGCAGTCGTCTAAGTTTGCTGTTCGAGAAGAACCTGTTGCAAACCTTCATCTTTATTGAGTTTGCGCTGTCGATCTTTAGTGCTTTCTCCGCCCTGCTGGCCTACGTGGCCTCGGGCTACACGGTGTACACCGGCCTTGTTATCTACTCCCTGAGCATCATCATTGGAATTCTGATCGGGCTGGAGATTCCGCTGGTGGTGCGGGTGAACGACGAGTTTCAGTCGCTGCGCATCAACGTGGCCTCGGTAATGGAGAAAGACTACTTCGGCAGCCTGCTGGGTGGGTTATTCTTCGCCTTTGTGGGCTTGCCCTACCTGGGCTTGACCTACACGCCGTTTCTGCTAGGATTCATCAACTTCTCAGTGGCGGTGGTGCTGGTGGGGCTGCTGTGGCGGCAGATGCCCCCGCCGCAACGCACCCGAGTGGGCAGCACGGCCGTTGCCGTAGCCCTGCTGTTGGTAACCGGCGTGGTCACCGCCCAGCCGATTATCCGCTACGGCGAGCAGGTGCGCTACAAGGACAAGGTAATTTATGAGACGCAGAGCCGCTACCAGAAGATTGTGCTCACGCAGTGGAAAAACGACTATTGGCTGTTTATCAACGGCAACCAGCAACTGAGCACCGTCGACGAGGTAATGTATCACGAACCGTTGGTGCACCCGGCGATGCAACTGGTTGGTCAACCGCAGTCGGTGCTGGTGCTGGGCGGGGGCGACGGTTGCGCGGTGCGCGAAATACTGAAGTACCCCTCGGTGCAGGCCATCACGGTGGTGGATTTGGACCCCGCCATGACCGAACTGGGCCGTACCCATCTGGTGCTCACCGCCCTGAACGAGGGCGCCCTCAACGATGAGCGCGTGCAGATTGTGAACCAGGATGCCTTCACATTTGCCGAGCAAACCACCGACTACTACGACGTGATCATCGCTGATCTGCCCGACCCCAAGTCGGCCGACCTGAGCCGCTTGTACACCCGTGAGTTCTACCAGCTGTGCCGTCGGCAGTTGCGTCCGCGGGGCGTACTCATCACCCAGGCGGGCAGTCCGTACTTCGCCACGCAAGCCTTTGAGTGCATCGACCTCACCCTGCAAGCAGCTGGTTTCCAAACCCAACCGATGCACAACCAGATCGTGACGATGGGCGAGTGGGGCTGGGTGCTCGGCGTGAAGTCTGACGAGTCCCTGCCCCTCAAGGAGCGCTTGCAGGGACTAGACTTTGCCAACGTGACCACGCAGTGGCTCAACCAGGAAGCCATGCTGCTGATGACCTCGTTCGGCAAAGACTACCTCGCCCGCGACGCTGACTCGGTGCGCGTGAACACGCTGGGCGACCCGGTGCTGTATCGCTACTACCTGAAGGGCAACTGGGATTTGTATTAGCTGACGGCTACGTCGCCACCGTTTACGTGGATGGTTTGTCCGGTGATGTAGGAGGCATCCTGCGAGGCCAGAAACACGTAGGCGGGACCCACTTCCGACGGTTGTCCGGGCCGCTTCATTGGGGTGTTTTGCCCGAACTTCTTGACCTTTTCTTCGTCGAAGGTCGACGGAATCAGGGGCGTCCAGATGGGGCCGGGGGCCACCGCATTGACCCGGATGCCGCGCTCGGCCACCATCTGGCACAACGAGCGGGTGAAGGTGGTGATGGCTCCCTTAGTGGCTGAATAATCGAGCAGCGACTTGCTGCCCCGGTAGGCCACCACGCTGTTGGTGTTGATGATGCAGCCGCCCTCGCCCATCTTCTCCAGCGCCGGTTTGGTGAGGTAAAACATCGCGAATATATTGGTCTTGAACGTATCCTCCACCAAGTCCAGGTCCAGTTCGTCCATGTCTTCGGCCGGGTGTTGCTCGGCAGCGTTGTTCACCAGAATGTCGAGCTGACCGAACTGGGCGTAGGTTTTGTCGACGCACTCCTGGCAGAACGCGCGGTCGCGCAGGTCGCCGCGCAGCAGCAGGCACGTCTGACCTTCTTTCTCGACCAGGCGTTGGGTTTCTTCGGCGTCCTGGTCTTCGCTCAGGTACACAATGGCCACGTCGGCTCCTTCGCGGGCGAAGTGCACCGCCACGGAGGCTCCGATGCCCGAGTCGCCGCCAGTGATAAGGGCCACGCGGCCCTTGAGTTTGTCGCTGCCGCGGTAGCTATCGCGAATGGTTTCGGGCTCGGGAGTCATCTGCTGCTCGGTGCCCGGAGTAGATTGTTGCTGAGGGGGTTGGGTTGATTCTGCCATGATTAAAAAGTGGTTAAGGTGAATAAAAAGTGTTATCTCAACTGCCGGGGTGCGGAAATGTTGGATACTGGATGATCTTCTAGGTGGTCAGATGCTGGATGCTGGATGCTGGATAATCTTCTAGGTGGCCAGATGCTGGATGCTGGATAATTTTCTGGGTGGCTAGATGCTGGTCCTTTGTCTCTTGCCTTGACTTTCGTAAATTTAACCAGTAACCAGTAACCAGTGACCAGTGACCAGTAACCAATGATGACACCAAGCATTAACAGAAACCTGCTCACCTACGGGGTTCCGCTGGGGCTGTTTGCGCTGCTGGCTGCTATTGTTCACTCTACCCTCTACGATCAGAACGCTATTCTGCCCTTTGCCGTTTCGGTAGACTTAGTGATCACTGTACCCGTTGTCTACTTTCTGCTAATCCGCAAGACGACTACTCCCAAAACCACGGTTGTCCCAGTGATGGTGCTGGGGCTACTGCTGGGAACCTACTTGCTACCGCCAGAAGACCAAACGTATCTGGCGTTGTTCAGAACCTGGGCGTTGCCCGTTGTCGAGCTGGGGGTTTTGTCGTACGTCGTTTATACTTTCCGAACGGTAGCCAAGGAGACCCGAGCGCGTAATGCGCCAACTGTTGATTTCTTCACGGCTCTGAAGCAAGCGTGCTTCAAAGTGTTGCCCAAGTCGGCGGCAATGCCCTTTGCCACCGAGGTTGCGGTGTTCTACTACGGGTTTGTCTACTGGAAAAAGCGGAAGTTGCAAGACAACGAATTTACGTACCACCGCAACAGCGGAACCGTGGCGCTACTGATCGTGATCATTGGCATTGTGGAAGTCGAAACCTTTGTTTTCCATCTGTTGCTGGCACGATGGAGCGAACTGGCGGCCTGGATTCTGACCGGGCTGAGCGTTTACTCGGCCATTCAGCTATTCGGGTTCTTGAAGTCCATGACAAAACTGCCCATCTCCATCGACGGGAATCAACTAAACCTTCGCTACGGTATTATGAACGAGACAACCATCCGGTTGGATGCTATTGCGTCGATGGAGCTATCCGCAAGAGAGGTCGCTTTTGACAAAGAAACCCGCCGGTTGTCATTCTTGGGGCCATTGGAGCCCCACAACGTGATCATCCGGCTCAACCGACCGCATACGCTTCACGGGTTGTACGGAACCAAGAAAACCTGCCAAACTCTCGCGTTGCACGTGGATGATGCCGCCAGGTTTAATGAGCAGTTGGAAGCGGCTCGGCAGCGTTGCCAGTAGGTTTCGTCTGAACAGAAAGGGCTCGTATAGGGTTTACCTTCTTTGTCAACAAACAAAAAACTAACCCGCTAACCCCGTTTCCATAGCCTAGCAAACGCTGTTATTTGATTAGCGAACGTGAAATTTGTATTATACTTCATCATTCGGTGCCGCCGGGGTTCCGGTTCCTTGTTCATTATTCAACGTTCACACTAATCACGTGCCGCGTTCAAACACTGGGCTATTGAATACCACAACCCACCCACCATGAACCTCCGTCCCGGCGATGCCGCCCCCAACTTCACTGCCCTGAACCAACACGGCGAATCCGTCAGCCTGTCTGACTTTCGCGGCAAAAAGGTGGCGCTGTACTTCTATCCCAAAGACGATACCCCCGGCTGCACGGCCCAGGCCTGCAACCTGCGCGACAACTACGCCGAGCTACGGCAAGCCGGTTACGAGGTGATCGGCGTCAGCGGCGACGGCGTGCAGTCGCACGACAAGTTTTCCAACAAGTACGAGCTGCCCTTCACGCTGCTGGCCGACGAAGACAAGGTGATCAACGAAGCCTACGGCGTGTGGAAGGAGAAGTCGATGTACGGCCGCACTTATATGGGCACTGTCCGCACCACCTTCGTCATCGACGGAGAAGGCATCATCACCGACATCATCGACAAGGTAAACACCAAAGACCACACCGCCCAAATCCTGAACTCCTGACTATGCGAACCCTTCTCATTCTTATCAGCCTCAGCGCAGCGCTTGCCCTGCCAGTCCAGGCCCAGTCCGAAGCGACTCCCGCTGCCGACTCCATCCGGCTCGACCACATTGCCGTCTACGTTTACAATCTGGAGACTAGCACCAACTTCTACGACCAGATTCTGCGGTTCAAGAAGATTCCCGAACCCTTTCACGACGGCCGACACACCTGGTATTCTCTGGGCGCGGGCAGTCAACTGCACCTCATTCAGGGCGCGAAGCAAGACGTGGAGCGCGACAAGAACGACCACCTTTGCTTCAGCGTGCCCTCGGTAGCGCGCTTCGTGGCCCGCCTGGAAGAAAACGACGTGCCCTACTTCGACTGGCCGGGCGCGGCCCAGTCGATCACCACCCGGGTGGACGGCGTGCAGCAACTCTACTTCCAGGACCCCGACGGCCATTGGATCGAGGTGAACGATGCGGGGTTCCAGTAAGAATTTGATTAATCAAATTCCTACGTGATTACTGCACCACCGCAGTCACCGTATAACCAGCTTCTTCCAGAAGGTTTAGCAACCCCTCTTCGCCTCCCAGATGGCCCGCCCCCACCGCAAAGAAGGTAGGTTCCGTCATCATCGTCTCTATCATAGGCACCCAGGCGTGGTTGCGGTCAATGAGCAGGTGCTGCTCCATGTCGCCGAACTCGGCCATCGCGGCGTGCGAGAGTTCGTAGAGTAGCTCCGCATCCTGCTTCATGTACGACGAAAGCATCTTCCCAAACTCCTGAGCCGACGCCTCGTAGTCTTCCAGTGCATTTGCCCGACACTTCGTAGAGCAACGACGATTGCGCCTGAGCAGCAAAAGAAAAGAACAAAGACAGTAGAAACGTTAATGAATAAGTACGCATAGTTTTGAGGTTATGAAGTGAAACAAAGGTTGGTCGTATGATCAATTAATAAGTGCGGAAACTAGCGCAGTACGGTGGCCTCTTGCGAGAACTGCCGGATGCTGATAGCTACCGCCCCGAAGGCCAGCACCGTCATCGAGATAACAATTGCGGCCAGATGCGCCGGGTCTAGCGTATTGGCCACCGCCGCCTTGGTGGCCAGTGCAATGTTAAGCACCGGAATCCACACCGTTTGCCAGTTGAGTTCAACGCCCGGAAAAAGGGCAACCATCGCTGGCACAAGAACCGCGAAATTGATGGGGGTGACCAGACTTTGGGCTTCCTTGAAGTTGTGCGCCCGCACCACGATGGCCGTGAGCAATCCCGAGAAAAACAGCGTGAGGGGCACCAGCATCAGCCCCAGCGTAGCGATGAAAGATGCGCTGAGCACGCTGTTGATGGTGGTTAGTAGCTCGGCCGGTATCTGGGGCAGAAAGTTGATGCCGATGGCCATGCCCGCCACCGCCACTAGGGCCGCGGCCAGTCCCATCAGGGCGATCACGATCATCTTGCCCAGCAGAATGTGCAAGCGGCTGCTCGGCACCGTAAGCAGCGTCTCCAGGGTGCCCCGCTCCTTCTCGCCCGAGATCAAATCCAGCGCCGGGTACATGCAACCAATAAAGCAGAGGATGATAAAGATGTAGGGCAAAAACCCCCCGGCCACTTGTCCGATACGTTCGCGCGTGGAGGCTAGGTTTTGCTCCGTGACCTTGAGCGGCACCAGCGCTTCGGGGGCAATGGCCAGTTGCGCCACCCGCTCGTCCATTAGTGCTTGGCGATAGGTTTCTAACTTCTCCGCTAGCCTGGCCTGCACCTGGGAGTTGGTAGACTTGAAATAAAACTGCACCTGGGCCGGTTGCATCTGCGCCACCAGGCGGGTGAAGTCGGCCGGAAACGCCAGCAGCGCGTCCAGACTGTCAACAGCGACGGCTTGCTGCCCGGCGGCTTCGTCTACGCGGCTGATCTCCAGCAAACTGTCTTGCGCCAGCAACTGCCGAAAGGCTTCGGGAGCCGCCGACAGGCCAACGGTCAGGGTTTTGGTGGCGTCCTTTTCCATCATCACCGACTGCACTTTGACCACCACGAACAGTATCAGCGGAATAGCCACGGCGGGCAGCACCACCGAAGACAGCAGCGTGCGGCGATCGCGCAGGGTGTCGATCAGTTCTTTTCGGATAACGGTGAAGATCGTTTTCATGCGGCTTGGGGGTTGGTGGGTTGCAATTTGAGGTTGTCGTTTTGTACGGCTTGGATAAAGCCCTCAGTAAGCGACGAACCGGCTGCTTGCCGAAAGTTGTTCATGGTATCCTGATAGATCAGTTGGCCCCGGTTCACGATGGCTAGGTCGTCGCAGAGCAGGTCTACCTCGCTCATGATGTGCGACGAAAAGATCACCGTTTTGCCCGCCTGTCGGCACTCCCGGATCAGCTCGATGATGTGGTGCGCGGTGATCACGTCCAGTCCGGAGGTGGGTTCGTCGAAGATTACCACGCGGGGGTCGTGGATCATGGTGCGGGCGATGGATACCTTCTGCTTCATGCCGGTAGACAGTTGGCCGATGCGCTTGCTGGCAAACTCGTGGATGCCGAGTTGCGCAAACAACTGCTCTTGTCGCTCGGCGATGGTCGTGCGGTCCATGCCGTGCAGGCGGCCAAAGTAGCGCACCGTTTCGGCCGGGGTGAGGCGGTCGTAGAGGTGGGTGGAGCCGGTCAGAAAACCGATCTGGCTACGCACCTGCCTGGGCTGCTGCACCGTGTCGTATCCCGCCACGCGAATGCTACCCGCGGTGGGTTGCAGAATGGTGGCGATCATGCGCAGGGTGGTGGTTTTCCCGGCCCCGTTGGGTCCGAGCAGTGAGAATACACGTCCCGGCTGGCAGATGAAGCTAATGTCATCGACGGCGAGGGCCGTTGACTTCTGCTTACGCTGCCGGGGATACTCTTTGCTTACGTTTTCTAGCTGGATCATGGTGTAGGTAGTTGAGGAGAGAGTTTATCGTTTGTTTCTTATTAAAGGGCAACGTTGGGCAACCGTTCTTCGCCTAAATGAATTTTGATTTGACAAAATCTTTGGGGATACAGCCGTGCGACTGATTACTAGATTAGTCGTCCGGTTAGTCGTATTCTTACAAGACTTGTCAAAAAGTTTAGTAGAAATATTTCTAATCCAGTATAAAGTGTTGATCATCAGTAGATTACTGAGGTTGGAAAAAAATATACTGCCTTTGCTGTAAGAAAATAAGGGACTCGGTCACTAACTTATCAACCGACTACGCCGCGTATGACTATCTATCAAGCCGAACGCCCTTCTACCGAGTTTCACCGCTTCCTGAACGATCATATCGGGATCATCCGACGCATCTGCAAGGTGTACAGCAGCGATGCCGACGAGTATCAGGATTACTTTCAGGAAGTGGTACTGCAACTGTGGAAGGCCTACGGCAGCTTCCGGGGCGAAGCCCAAGCCTCGACCTGGGTCTACCGGGTGGCCCTCAACGTGTGTCTGTCGCTGCTCAAGCGCAAAAAACGGCGGGTAAGC
The DNA here is from genome assembly GCA_965217305.1 of Cyclobacteriaceae bacterium. GTDB lineage: Bacteria > Bacteroidota > Bacteroidia > Cytophagales > Cyclobacteriaceae > Tunicatimonas. The sequence goes on along the minus strand of CBDCHN010000008.1, from coordinate 503,681 downwards.
GCGGTGTCGCTACAATCCGAGCACTGGAGCAACCTGGCCGCCGAGGCCGCCGACCCCACTGAAGAAGAGCAACTGAAGCAACTCTACGCCGCCATCCGGCAGTTGAACGAAATTGACCGGGCGCTGATCCTGCTGTATCTGGAAGGTAAAAAGTACGAAGAGATCGCCGACATTCTGGGCATATCGCTCAGCAACGTAGGCGTAAAGGTAAACCGCATTAAGAAACAATTAAACCGCATCATTCATGGACGATCTACAAACACTCTGGCGTAGTGGCCAACAAGTTGAATCTAGCGTTCCTCTATCATCCGCTGAGGTAGAAAAAATCATTCGCCGAAAATCAAGCTATGCCTTCGACCGGTTTTGCCGCGTGGTGTACTGGGAACTCATGCTTAACCTACCGGTCACAGTCGGCATCATTGTTTGGTTAATCGTTCGCGGCGGGTCCGAAAGGCTACTGTTAGTACCGGTAATTACCGTCGTAGGAGTGGGCTACTTTGTGTGGCAGTACCGGTTTTATCAAAAGATGAAGCAGCACCAACCCAGAGAAAACGTTTATGACTACCTTCGGGAAGGCTTGGTTATTCTGGAGCGTTACGTACTAAACTACAAAATTGTGGTAGGCGTTTCTCTTTTCTTGGGACTTTTCCTGGGTTACCTCACCGCTGAGCATTTCGCCATCGATCCCGAGCGTTCTCCCTTTATTTTTGTAAAAGACCCTCACCAAAATTTACTACTGACCGTCTGCATTGCTGAGCTGTTTATTATTGGGGTTTTTCTGCATATCAAGTACGTGTACCAACCCAAGATAAACCAACTGTGGCAGTTACTGTCTGACCTGCTGCGCGAAGCCTGAGTCTTCGGTAATAGTTACGGTGCTTCGCCAATCTGAAAAATAATTACTTGTCGGTGTGATTTTTTGCTCACTTCTACGAATAATACGGTAAACCAAACGAAGTGAAGTCAGTAGCCAAAGAGAAATTTGTTCAGATTCTAAAGGATCACAAAGGGATTATCCTCAAAGTAACGTATGCCTACTGTAGCGATTTTGAGGATAGAAAAGACCTTGAACAGGAGATTGCCATTCAGATATGGAGGTCGCTGAAACGTTACGATGGAAGGGCCAAATTATCCACCTGGATTTACAGAGTAGCGCTAAACGTAGCCATCTCTTATCAGCGAAAAGATTTAAAAGTCAGAGAACTACACACGCCCCTGGATGATGTTGTTTTCCGTGCAATTCCAACTCAAGTTTCTGAAGAACTTGACAGTAAAATAGCATTATTGTACCAGTTTGTTAACCAGTTAGACGAGTTTAATAAAGCTATAATATTGCTCTACTTAGATGAGAATAGTCACGAAGCGATTGCTGAAATTTTAGGAATTACGAAGACCAACGTCGCGACAAAGTTAAGCAGAATAAAAAAGAAACTTAGAACCGATTTTTTTACAGTAAATCACTAATGTTATGGAAGATGAGCTAAAAGCATTTTGGAAAGAAGAAAACAAAAGATTAGAGAGCAAGATTGAGCTTAATGAAAAGTTAATTAGAGAAATGAATATGAATAAGTATATCAAAGATTATGATAAGTTACTAGGTTTATCAATAATGGGCAGAAACTTCGCTTTGGTTTACTGCTTTATTTCAGTAGCACTCGCTATTAACGTAATAGGTGAGCCTTGGTACGCTATTCCGGCCATTATTGGCGGGTTAGCAATGCTGGCATCTTTTGCGTCTCATTTGTCTCTCAAAAAGCCTGACTACGAAGAACTTTCGCTGATTGATTTGCAAAAGGTGATCTCAAGGTTCAGAATACACACCGCCTCGCGCGCAAAATACGACGGACTAGTCGTAGCATTCTGGTTTCTAACCGCATTTCCCCCGTACCTAAACGTTTTTTTCGGAGTGCATATCTACTCAGATATCATAAGTTTGTTAACTTTCTGCGCATTGTTTCTTGTGGTTATTAGTGCCGGTTCCATGATGACTCGGAATATGTATCAAAAGTATGATCAGCAACTAAAGCAATCCGAAGCATATCTGGCCAATATCACTGATTTTGAGAACTCCTAGTAGTCGTGCGCAAGCGGAATCCCGTAGGTTCCCATTCTAAAATTGCTTAGTTTCGTCTAAAAGACCTAAAAAAGTTATGCGAACTCTTGAGCTTGATGACCTCTCTAAAGAGGAAGCCCTTGCGGTTGTCAAGGTGCTTGACACCATCGTCGGACAGGATGATAACGTTCAGATAAAGCAGAACGGTAATCTACTCTATAATGTGGCCAAGAACAGGCAGACAGCCTTGCCTTCTCCGGACAGTGAGCAGTACGTTCCGCAACCTAATGAAAAGCCCTATGATGTATTAGAGCAAATTTTTGCCGAAGGCCCTTTGCTAGACGAACGCTTCGAGGATATGAGTTTTGAGGATTTTCGTCGCGAAGCTTGGGGAGAAAGGGGCGTACGCTGACCTAAGTTGAAACACCGCCGAAAACAGTAAGAACACGCATTTCCCCTCCGCAGCGTTATTCTAGCATGAATTACCGCAAGCCCACCCCACAACCCCCCATTTCTCTTCTTTCATCATTCATCATTCTTTGCTCGATATTCATCATTCCCTCCTTCGCCCAGGCCCAAGTCCAAATCCAGCGTCCGCCCGAGCAAACCCGACTGCTGTTTCTGCTCGATGCCTCGGGCAGTATGTTTGCCGAGTGGGAGGGGCGCCTGCGCATGGACGTGGCCAAGCAGATGCTCACCGAACTGGTCGACTCGCTGCGCGTTGATCCCAAGCTCGAGCTCGCCCTGCGGGTCTACGGACACCAGTACCACCGCCGCTTCCAAAACTGCCAGGACACCAAGCTGGAGGTGGGCTTTGCTGCCCGCAACCACGACCGCATCATCGGCAAGCTGCGCACCCTGCAACCCTCGGGCGTCACGCCCATCGCCTACTCGCTTGAGCAGGCGGCCAGCGACTTCCCCGCTAATGCAGACTACCGCAACGTGGTCATCATTCTCACCGACGGCATCGAGTCGTGCGACGGCGATCCCTGCGGCGTGTCGCAGGCGCTGCAGTCGCGCAATATCTTTCTGAAGCCCTTCGTCATCGGGCTGGGAATGGACCAGAACTTCGCCGAGGAGTTTGCCTGCGTGGGGCAGTACTACGACGCCCAGGACGTGAACGAGTTTCGGCAGGTGCTCAACAAAATCCTGCGGCAGTCGCTCGAAACCACCACCGTGAGCGTGGAGTTGCTCGATGAGCAACGGCAGCCCACCGAAACCGACGTGAACGTGACCTTTGTGAACAACGTGACGCAGGCCCCGCTCTACAACTTCGTGCACTACCGCGACCCGCAGGGGCAGCCCGACTCGGTGGTGGTGGATGCGGTGCTGTCGTACGACGTGGTGGTGAACACCATTCCGCCCGTGGCGCAGCGCAACGTGCGCTTCGAGGGCGGGCAGCACAACGTGGTGAGTATCCAAGCACCGCAGGGCACGTTGCACGTCACGCAGCCCGGTCACTCCGAATACGCTCAGGGTGTGCGGGCGCTGGTGCGCCGGGCGGGGCACTCGGCCATCATCAACGTGCACACGTTGCCCGATCCTGAGAACTACCTAGCGGGTACCTACGACCTGGAAGTGCTCACCTTCCCCAAGACGCTGCTTCCCGGCGTGCGAGTGACCCCCCGCGAAACCACCGAACTGGCGCTGCCCGGCCCGGGAGTGCTCAACGTGGACTTCGTGAAGAATGGTATCGGCAGCCTGTACCAGCTTGATTCGAGCGGGGCGCAGCGGTGGGTGCACGACTTCGTGCCCGGCGAAACGCGCGTGACGCGGGCCATCCAGCCGGGCACCTACCAACTGGTGTTTCGGGCGCGGGATGCCTTTGGCAGCAAGTTCACTGAGGTGAAGAACTTCACGGTGAAGACGGGAGCCACCGTGAAGCTTAAGTTTTCGGGGGCTTAGGGCGTTGAATAGTTTCGCTAGGGTTAGGGTAGTAGGGTAGTAATGACCAATGTTGTAGGTTAACGTCAGTTATTCTGGAAGTTGCTGAATGAGAGGGCGTTGAGTTGCGTAGAAGCGTAAAAAAGTCAAGATTTGCAGTGGAATTAAATCTTCATTGTACAAAACAAAGAATCATGCAAATCTTGACGACAACAAAACTAACGGAAATTTTTGTGGAAACCGATGACTTCCTACTGGATTTAGCTCAGCAAACGGCTCTTCAAGGCCTGCCTGTCCCCGCCTTCCACTCACGCTTTGCGCGAAGCGAAGTCATAACGACCCTAATTGCTTATCATCATTCGGGACGCAAATGCTTCAAATACTTCTATTGTCAAGATGTGCTGAAGACTTTTCAAAGCTGGCTTCCTGATGCCCCTTGCTATGAACGCTTCGTAGCCCTAATCCCGCACGTAGTGCTGGAACTCTATCTGTTGCTCAAAAGCCGTTGCCAGCCCGCTTTAGCAGAAAACTACATTGACAGCAAACCTTTGAAAGCTTGTCACATCAAACGAGAAGCACAACACAAAGTGATGGCTGATTGGGCCAGCAAAGGCAAGGGCACGTTAGGTTGGTTTTACGGCTTCAAAATGCACGTAGTCATCAACCGGGAAGCACAGCTAGTCAACTTTCTGCTCACGGCAGGCAACGTAGCTGACAACAATCACCAGGTGTTGAACTACCTGCTCAAAGAAGTAGAAGGAAAAGTATACGGCGACAAAGGTTATTTGAGCACCCTGAAAGAAGAGTTACTTAGCAAAGGGGTAGACCTAAGGGCCAAGATGCGCCGCAACGGAAAGAAAGATGCTATTGTCCATCAAAAGGACGCTTATTATCATCGTCATCGCGGACTCATTGAGTCAGTCTTTGGCCAGTGCGTAGGTCTCATTGATTTAGAGCATACTCGCCATCGGGCCCCTATTAACTATCTATGCAACGTCTTTGCTGCCCTGCTGGCTTACACCTTTGCCGATCAGCATCCGCGAATCATTGCTTTTGAAGATCGTGGCCGACTGCTACATGCCGCTTGATTTTGTATTATTTTTAGAAACCTAGAATAACTGACGTTAATATAGTTATTTGCTCTATTGAGCTCAGCTCTTATAAGATTTTCACTTCTTTGTTTGTCAAATTGTTTCCTGCCACACATTAATTCTGCACCCTTAATTAAATAGTTTACCACACTGTCTTCATTTGTCCAATCGACTGTGCCTGCTTTGCTATGGAAATCTAAAATACGTGTGTCCATTTCAGGAATAGTTGGGTCTGAGTCTCCCCAGGGACCTGATGACATAAGTGTTAATGAGTTAACTCTGTCAGCAAACTTTATTGATGCTATTTGAGAAATTAGTCCGCCCAAAGAAATCCCCACAAAATGTGCCTTGTCAATCTTGTAACTGTCCAATATCAAAATAGCGTCGTTAGTTAAGTCAACAATGTCGTATGGTGTTGAACCCGGTTCGTAATTAGTGGATTTTCCTACGTCTCTGTTGTCGTAACGAATAACAAAATACCCTTTTTCAGATAATTGTTGGCAAAAATCTGCATCTCAGTACAATATTGATACTGTTGCTCCTGCTACCAATAGGATTGCTGGATTTTTTTCACTTCCGAAACTTTCTGTATAGAGTTCAATGCCGTTTTGTTTAATTACTTTCTCTTTCATTTCTGATTTATTCTGTTTGCAATGCCCGCTAACTTGTTTATATCAGCGTATTTATAACGGGTTACACGCCGTAGCGGAAATAACGCGCTATATAATAGCGGCTTATAACCATACCCTAAATAGAATTTGACCTATTCATAAGCGCTTCCGCAGTCAATATAGTCAGCCTTTGGCTTCCTTCCTACTCTGTGCCAAATGGAAGTCTTTCCTTCACTAATAGTATCCCCTGCCACGCCTCCTTGAGAGCGTATCAGCCAAACGGTACCCACCCTGTTTCCCAACCGCCCCCGTCGACAGCTATTGTAGCACATAAGAAAAATAATTGCAAAAATAGAACGTCATTCCGGAGCGAGCGTAGCGAGGCCCGGAATCTCCCCAATCAGCGATGAAGATTCATCGCTGATTGGGGAGATTCCGGACATTTTCTTTCATTGCATTACAGAAAATTCCGGAATGACGTTTTGTAATTTATTTTGAACGACTACTTATCTTCGGAGACAGACTACGAGATGCTAAGTCAGGGTAGAAAAACTTTGGAGACAGGCCACGAAAAACCAGGTTTTTATCACCAATCTTCGGAGACAAGCCACAAAATACTAGTTCGACGTAAGAAAACTTCGGAGACAAGCCACAAAATACTAGTTCGGCGTTGCCTGTCTCCGGAGACAGGTTATGAAATACTAGTTCGGTGTAAGAAAACTTCGGAGACAGGCCACGAAAAACTGATTATGGGGCACGTGCCAAGGTCTTCTCTGAGGTTCGTTCTATGGCAGTAAAACAAAACGTTCGTTTTGACCCCCCTGGGTCACTTTGTGGATGAGAAGAAAACTGGTCTTACCGTCCCGATCTTACCTAACCCGAAAAAATCGCTTTTCCTGAAACACCTTACGCGGGTAAGGTGTAGCGCCAAACCAAGTGGCACGCTGGCCTTCCCGTCCGCTACTTTGCCACTGTACTAAGTCATTCGTATCCACTCATCAAATTTCATCACGCTTATGAAAATCACCACCACTGACCAACTGATCGAAGCGGTCAAACTGGTCATCCGCGCCATCTCGGGCGACAAAACGCTACAGAAGAAAATGAGCGTCTACGGCTTCACGCCCCAGGGCATGCAACAGGGCACGGCCCTGCTCAACCAGGTTGAACTAACCAGCGACACCCGCGAACAGACCAAGCGGGAAACCCGCCACCTGTCGCATCAGATCGCCCAAGACCGGCAGACCACCCGAAACACGTTTCGTAACCACGTTGCTATTGCGCGAACCGCTTTTCGCGAGGAGCCGCTGCTGTTGCAAGACCTAAAGGTTGACAAGATGGTCTCCGGTGATTGGGCCTGGGCAAAGCAGGCGCTGGACTTTTACAAAGAGGCTCCGGCGCAGATGACCCGCTTGCAGCAATTCGGAGCCGTTCCTGAGTCGTTTCAACAGAACCAGGCAGCCGTGCAGGCCCTGCTTGATCGGAAGGCGCAGCGACTGGAGTATAAGGGAAAGATTGAGGATGCTACCCAAGCACGCAACCGAAAGATCAAGGAGTTGCGGGAGTGGTACGGCGAGTTTCGCCGACTGGCTCGCATTGCTCTCAAAGAGAACCCGCAGTTGCTGGAGACCTTCGGCATCGTGGTACCCTCTGGCCCGCGCAAGCGAAAGGCCGCCGCCGAGGGGTAGCGGAGGCTACGTATGTGATAAGCGTTTCTATTAATGATGAATATCGAATAGGAAATGATGAATGTCAAAAGTTGAAATATTAAGCTAATCACTTCATCATTCGGTGCCGCCGGGGCCCGGTTCATTATTCGATATTCTTTACTGATTTAATCCGAGCGTTCCGCTCACCCTGCTTCGGGCAAAGTGAAGTGTGGGCATCGCTGGTATGGGTCATAGCAACCGTCGCCCGAGACGTGTTGCTACCCTAAACCAGTGAAGGCGTAGCTGCGTGCTTATTCACCGAGATTAGACTCGCTAAGAACCAAAAACTTGCGGCAACCACTGTCCGCCCTATGACCTATTGTTGCGTCTTGTTATCCAATCGTCAGGTTAACTCGTTTCCCAAGTCCAACTTCCAAGAGTTTATAAAGAGTCGATAGCTGAATGTCACTCCGGCCGTTCTCAATCCTAGATATAAAGCTCTTTTTTGTTCCTGTTCGTTCAGCAAGTTGTTCCTGAGTCATCTTTGCTTCTTTACGAGCTTCACGAATAATCTCACCTATAGCAAATGCTTTTGCTTTAATCTCAAAATCTGCTCGTTCTGTCGTTCCGATACGTCCATATCTCTGATCAAGATGTTCGTCAAACGTTGTTACATATTTTTTCATTTTTATCTGCGTTTAAGTTCAAAATACTCATCTTTAATCCGCAAAGCTTTGTCTATCTCTTTTTTAGGTGTCTTTTGTGATTTTTTCTGAAATCCATTAAAAAGAACGATTAAGTTCCCTTCGTCAAAACAGCAAAAGACTCGATAGATGTTGCTTTGATACTCAATCCGAATCTCAAACAAACCGTCAGTTCCTGACATGTGTCGGAAGAATTTACGGGGTATTCGTTCGGCTATCTTTATAAGAAACAGTACCTGATCAATTTTGTCCTTCACCTTGTCGTCCAGAGGTTCAAAAAATTCTCTGAAATAACTCTTGAAGAATACTAATTTGCCGCTGTTGTTCCATGAAGCAAAGTTAACTAATAATGGAACACGAAAAAAGCAAAATTAAGGTAATAAAAGAGCCTACGACTTAAAGCCGATGAGACACAACGTGCGGGCGGCTACACGTCGTGCTTTGGGAAGATACGTTGGTCAGGCAAACCTTTACTTTCGCCATAACCTAACGTCAGTTATTCTAGGTTTCTAAAAATAATACAAAATCAAGCGGCATGTAGCAGTCGGCCACGATCTTCAAAAGCAATGATTCGCGGATGCTGATCGGCAAAGGTGTAAGCCAGCAGGGCAGCAAAGACGTTGCATAGATAGTTAATAGGGGCCCGATGGCGAGTATGCTCTAAATCAATGAGACCTACGCACTGGCCAAAGACTGACTCAATGAGTCCGCGATGACGATGATAATAAGCGTCCTTTTGATGGACAATAGCATCTTTCTTTCCGTTGCGGCGCATCTTGGCCCTTAGGTCTACCCCTTTGCTAAGTAACTCTTCTTTCAGGGTGCTCAAATAACCTTTGTCGCCGTATACTTTTCCTTCTACTTCTTTGAGCAGGTAGTTCAACACCTGGTGATTGTTGTCAGCTACGTTGCCTGCCGTGAGCAGAAAGTTGACTAGCTGTGCTTCCCGGTTGATGACTACGTGCATTTTGAAGCCGTAAAACCAACCTAACGTGCCCTTGCCTTTGCTGGCCCAATCAGCCATCACTTTGTGTTGTGCTTCTCGTTTGATGTGACAAGCTTTCAAAGGTTTGCTGTCAATGTAGTTTTCTGCTAAAGCGGGCTGGCAACGGCTTTTGAGCAACAGATAGAGTTCCAGCACTACGTGCGGGATTAGGGCTACGAAGCGTTCATAGCAAGGGGCATCAGGAAGCCAGCTTTGAAAAGTCTTCAGCACATCTTGACAATAGAAGTATTTGAAGCATTTGCGTCCCGAATGATGATAAGCAATTAGGGTCGTTATGACTTCGCTTCGCGCAAAGCGTGAGTGGAAGGCGGGGACAGGCAGGCCTTGAAGAGCCGTTTGCTGAGCTAAATCCAGTAGGAAGTCATCGGTTTCCACAAAAATTTCCGTTAGTTTTGTTGTCGTCAAGATTTGCATGATTCTTTGTTTTGTACAATGAAGATTTAATTCCACTGCAAATCTTGACTTTTTTACGCTTCTACGCAACTCAACGCCCTCTCATTCAGCAACTTCCAGAATAACTGACGTTAACAATGGAAAAAAGAAAAAGTAAAGACCAAGCTATCCATAGCCCCTTTTCGCAGACCTACTTCCACGGAACAAAGGCTGATCTAAAAATGGGCGACTTTATCGAAACTGGCCTCAACGCAAATTATGGTCAAAAGAATAAGGCCAAATACATCTATCTCACGGCTACCCTTGACGCTGCTATTTGGGGAGCTGAACTTGCCTTGGGCGAAGGACGAGAAAGAATTTATTTGGTAGAGTCCACCGGTCTGATTGAAGATGATCCGAATTTGACTGATAAAAGATTCCCGGGCAATCCGACAATGTCATACCGTTCAAAATACCCGTTCAAGGTGGTTGGCGAGATTACTGTTTGGCAAAAACATTCATCAGAACAAATTAAAGCAATGAAAGAAGGGTTAGCAAAACTCAAAGAAGCAGGTATTGAGGCAATAGAAGATTAGCAAAATGAGAAAAGGAAATTTTGATAATGTCAATCAGCCTGGTCCCTCTCCTGGTCGTAGGGTAGCGAAGCGTCCTACGACCCAATCAGCGTCGCTGTGTAAGTTATAAGTCGTAGCAAATGCTACGACTAAGGTTAGGATTGTGACTAGGGTTACGTTAGAAAATCAATCCCCCGCGCGCTGTTGCAGCTCATCTGAGGCGGTGCCGCGGCGGCGGGCTTTTTTCACCTTTTGGTTGCCAAAGCGGTACGATAGGTTGAGCTGAAATACCCGCGTCTCCCACTTATTCACCACGTCCACGCTGATGTCGCCCTGTCGAATGGTGACCGGGTTCTGCCGCCAGTTGAAGAGGTCGGTGAGACTAGCCTGCATGCGCAGTGGCCCGAACTCTTTCACCAGCCCCAGGTCGATCTGGTACTGGTGGCCTACCTCAAACATGCCCCAGATCAAGGGCGACTGGTAGAAACCCGTCACCTCCAGTTTGAACTCTTTAGGCAGCGACAAAGTGTTCTGCGCCCGCAGCACGTAGCTGAACTGGCTGTTGTCGATCACCCCGCCCTCCGAGTAGGGCGACAGCACGTCGTTGTAGAAAGCCGTCAGGTTGAGGTTGGCCATCCACCACTGGGCCACCGGCAGCGAGGTCGACAGGTTGGCGCTGTAGTTCTTGATCTGGTTCAGGTTCACCGTGGTCTGGAAGGTAGTCTGGTCGGCGTTCTCCTGCTCTAGCACGTCGGTGATGGCGTCGGTGGTGTGGTTGTAGTTGAGCGTGAGAAACACCGCGTTCTTCAGGCCGTAGGTAAACGCGAAGGCGTCGGTGTATTGCGGGTTGAGGAACGGATTGCCCCGCTGAAAGGTGAAGCGATCCAGAAAGAACTCAAAGGGATTGAGGTTGCCGTAGTTGGGCCGATCAATGCGGCGGCTGTAGGACAGCGAGAAGCTATGCTGCTCGGGAATGGTGTACGAAGCGCTGGCGCTGGGAAACAGATTGAAGTAATCGCGCTGCACCAGGCTGTCGAGCGTGAGCGATTCCCCTTGCGAGTAGGTGTGTTCGCCCCGCAGTCCAGCCTGCACGTTCCAGCGATCTCCCCACTTTTTGTTCAGGTTCACGTAGCCTGCCGTGATGTCTTCGTCGTACATAAAGCGGTTGCTGCGTAGCGTATCGGTGACTCGCTCTCCGTCAGAGAGAGTGCCAAAGTCCAGGTTGTTGTCGGTGGCCACCCGGCTCAGCTTGCTGCCCACCTCCAGTTGCAAGCCCTGACCGAGCGAGCGGGAGTAGTCGGCCTGCGCGGCGAAGATGCTGATGTCGGTTTCGGCATCGGTGCGTACCAGCAGCGGGTTGGGCACGGGGGCGTTCTTATTGCTGAAGTAGAAGTTGTCGTTGCCCTGCAGGTTGATACTGGACCGCTGCGCGTAGTCAAAGTCCAGACTGAAGTTGCCTGCTTTCTTCCAGTCCTGCTCGAAGTTCAAATTGTAAGTTAGGTTCTGCCACTGGTTATCAGTGGTGTTGCGCGCATCCAGGCCATCAAAGGGGTTGTCATACACTCCGCCCAGCACGGTGCGGTTGTTCTCGGCTTGCTCGAAGCGCCCGTCGTTGCCGCTCACCAGCACGCCCAGCGTGGTTTGCTCGGTCAGGAACCAATCGGCCCCCGCCCGAAAGTTGTGGCCCTGCGGTAGGTTGAGGCGGTTGGTGGTTTGATCGAAAGTGGTGATGCCTTCCTGCGCTTCGTTCGGGATGCGGCGGAAGAGGGTGGTGGAGCCAACGTTCTTGTTGTAGAAGTAGCTGTAGTCGCCGAACAGGTTCACCTTGTTCTGCCGGTAGTTGAGTTGCACGTTGGGCGAGATGCGCGAGTAGCGGCCCTGTCCCAGGTTCACGCCCGCCGTGCCGTTGAGTCCGACGGCCGCTTCGGCGGTGCGCACGATATTGATGATGCCCGCGTTGCCCTCGGCGTCGTACTTGGCCGGAGGATTATCCATAATCTCCAGTTTCTCGATATTTTGAGCAGGCATGCTCTCCAGCATCCGCATCAGGTCGGCGTTCGACATGTAGGTCGGCTTGCCGTCGAGGTAGATGAGCACGTTCGATTTGCCCTTCACGCTGATGTTGCCGTTCTGGTCTACCACCACGCCGGGCGACTTCTCGAGCACCTGCTTGGCGGTGCCATTCTGCAAAATCGGACTCGACTCCACGTTCATCACCAGGGCGTTGGAGGTGACCTCGATCATGGGTTTGGTGGAGCGCACCACCACCTCGCCCAGTTCGGTGGTGGCTTCTGCCAGTTGCACCGGGGGGCGTTGCTGCGGGGCTGATTCAGACTCAAAGACTTCGGAGAAGTAGGAAGTGTAGCCCACCATCTGGATGGACAGCAGGTAGCGGTTGTTGGTGGGCACGTCCAGCGCGTAGGCCCCGGTGGTGTCGGCCACGGTGCCCTTTACCAGGGCCGAGTCGGTTGCCGATAGCAACAGCACGTTGGCAAAGGGAAGCGGTTTGTTTTGTTCGTCCTGCACCGTGCCACTGACTGGGTACTGCGCCAGGGCGGTGCCCGCGTTGAGTAGCAAGAAGAAGGTGAAGATACGTTTTAGTAGAGTAAAGAAATAGGTTGTCATCGTCGTAGTGGTAAGTTTTCCCCGATTGTTCAACAAGGATGCCAGAGCGGAAAGTGGCTTTCTGATGGATTCAGACGGGTTGAGCGTCGCGCCAACTGTTCACTAGCGGACAGGCACCGTTCGGTTTCGGACACTTTAAGACAATGTCATTCAGAATGAACCCTGATAATGACAATCATCAGCAAATAACACCTTTCTGCAAAATTGCTTATCTTAGCCTTCCATCCAACCTAACCCTCTTATGAAACTTATTCTGTTTACCCTGGCGCTGCTCACCTTACATCTATCCTCCTGCGCCGCTGAGCCCACTCCCTCCGCCGACACCGCATTCACCGTGCACCGCGGCACCAACGTCGCGCACTGGCTGTCGCAGAGCGAGCAGCGGGGCGAAGAGCGCCGCACCTTTTTCCAGGAGAAAGACGCCGCCTACTTGGCCGACCTCGGGTTCGATCACCTGCGCATTCCGGTAGACGAGGCGCAACTCTTCGACGAAGAGGGGCAACTGGAGCCCGAAGCCATCGGGTTGTTGCACGACGCCATCGGCTGGTGCCAGGACCATCAACTGCGGGTGGTGGTTGATCTGCATATTCTGCGGTCGCATCACTTTAACCATGAAGAGAAGCCACTGTGGACCGAACCCGCCGCCCAGCAGCGCTTCTTTGAGCTGTGGCGCACCCTGTCGGACGAGTTGCAGCAGTACCCTACCGGGCAGGTGGCCTACGAACTGATGAACGAACCGGTGGCCGACGACCCCGACGACTGGAACCGCCTGGTAGAAAAAGCGGTGGCCGTGATTCGGGAGCAGGAACCCACCCGCACGATCGTGATTGGCTCCAACCGCTGGCAGTCGGCCGACACCTTTGACGAACTGGAGATTCCCGCCAACGACCGGCACATTCTGCTGAGCTTCCACTTCTACGAGCCCTTCTTGCTCACCCACCACCAGGCTAGTTGGACCGACATTGGTGATTATACCGGACCGGTGCACTACCCTGGCCAGATTGTGAAACCGGAGGAGTTGGCAGCGTTTCCGGACAGCATTGTGCAAATGATTGAACCCCGCATCAAAGAATACACGCCGCAGAAGCTGGAGCAGATGATGGAGAAACCCCTACGGGTGGCCCGCGCGCACAACCTGCCGCTCTACTGCGGGGAGTGGGGAGCGATGGCGACGGTGCCCGAAGCCGACCGTCTGCGCTGGTACCAGGACATGGTGCAGCTGTTCGAAAAGCACGACATCGCCTACGCCAACTGGAACTACAAAAGTGGCAACTTCGGACTGGTGAATGGGGAGAGCGAACCGACCAACCTCATCGACATCGTGACCAGCGGCAGCAGCGCTCGCGCCAAGCAGGAGTGATACTGGAAACTTTCTGCATGATTAGGACGCTGATCACCCGTTGCTGGCCGCCGCCGCGCGGATGGCTTTCTGCATGGCTAGGATGCTAACATCCAGTATCCAGTATCCAGTATCCAGATAACCTATTACCGGATAGCTTCGTTTTGCCTGAGTAACTTATCCCCCCGGCCTGCTTATGGAACTAGAATACAATCCTTACATCGCGGTGATTGCCACCTCGTTGATCATCATCCTGTCGTACCTATTTAACCTAGTCTCGCGCAAGACGAACATCCCCAGCGTGCTGTTGCTCATCATCCTGGGCATCGGACTCAAACAGCTGGCCGTTTCCTTTGGTCTTGAGACGGGTGATCTCCTCTTTTCGGTGCTGGAGATTCTGGGGATTGTCGGGCTCACCATGATTGTGCTAGAGGCGGCCCTGGACCTGAAACTTACCAAGGAGAAGTGGCCCCTAATTTGGAAATCGTTTCTGGTGGCCCTGCTGGCTTTGGTAGTCACCTCCCTGGCGTCGGCCTACATCATTCAGTACTACTTCATCGAGAGCTTCTTCACCGCCTTGGTCTACGCCGTGCCCCTGTCGGTGATCAGCAGTGCCATCGTGATCCCGAGCGTGGGCGCGCTGGATGAGGCTAAGAAGGAGTTCATGGTGTACGAGGCCACCTTCTCGGACATTCTGGGCATTATGTTCTTCTACTTCCTGCTGGGCAACGCCGACACCGAAACCACTCCGGCCATCGTCTGGAACGTGGTGAGCAACATCGCGCTCACGCTCATCCTGTCGGTGGTGGTGAGCTACGCGCTGGTACTGCTGTTTCAGAAGCTCGACACCCACGTGAAACTGTTTCTGCTCATTGCGGTGCTGCTGCTGCTGTACTCGCTGGGCAAGCTGTTTCACTTGTCGTCGCTGGTGATCATCCTGGTGTTTGGGCTGGTACTGAACAACCACCGGGTGTTCTTCTTCAAGCCGCTGAGCAAACTGGTCGACAGCCGGGCGCTGAGCGGCATTCTGAACAACTTCCACCTGGTGACGCTGGAGACGGCTTTCGTGATGCGTACCTTCTTCTTCGTGGTGTTCGGCATGACCATCGCGCTGGCTACGCTCACCGACGCGGATACGGCCATCGTGAGCGGCATCTTGCTGGTGGTGCTCTACGCCGTTCGCTGGTTGATGCTGCTTATTTTCGTGCGAAAGGATATCTTACCCCAGCTGTTTATCGCTCCCCGTGGGCTGATCACGGTGCTGTTGTTTTTCAGCATTCCCGACGAGTTATTCAGTCCGAATTTCAACTCCGGCGTGCTGTTGTTCATGATCATCATCAGCAGCGTGGTGATGACGCTGTCGCTGGTGCTGGGCGGCACCCAGATCCGGCCCTACGAAGAGTTTGCCAACAACTACTGGGACGAGGTAGATAAAGAAATAGCCAAGATTGACACCAAAGAGAAAGCGGCCATTGCCGAAAAGACCGACAAGCCCAGCGAGGTATTGTGATTGGGTGGCGGCCGCCTTTAGGTTGGCCGGGAAATCCATTACATTTGGGTTGGCCAATTAAACGATTTTATCATGAATATCAAGACACTATTTTTGCTAGTAAGTACCCTAGTGCTGTACTGCTGCTCTGGTAATACTAAGAATAACGATGAAACGCTGGCTGCTGAGGATCAGTCGGAAGACTGGGCGCTGCTGTCGGAAGGCAACACCTTGGATCACTGGGAAATGTATAACCAGGGCGAGATGAAGGGCTGGGAACTTAAGGATGGGGAGTTGCGTAGCTCCGGCGCTGGCTGGGATGCGGACGAAGATATCATCACCAAGCAAGCATACGAAAACTTTGAACTGTCTTCAGAGTGGAAAATTGCCCCTGAGAACAGTTCAGGCATCTTCTTTTACGTGCAAAAGGGAAGCGATCAGCCAATATACGAATCGGCCCCTGAGTATCAGGTGATGGATGATCAGGGATGGCCGCAGGAAATGGAGCCTAACCAGTATACGGCGGCAAACTACGCCATGCATGCCCCCGAAAACGCTGAACTGAAACCGGTGGGTGAGTGGAACGCAACGAGAATCGTCGTCAATTATCCGCACGTAGAGCACTGGTTGAACGGCACCAAAGTGGTTACGTATGAATTTGGGAATGAAGACTGGGAGGCCCGGAAAGCTTCCGGCAAATGGGCGGAGGTGCCCAACTACGGCGTAGCGAAATCGGGGCACATTGGCTTGCAGAACGCCGGAAAGGTTGTTTATAGGAATATCAAGGTCAGAGAGCTGTAGTAACCCTTGCTCGCTTACGCTTTGCGGAGTACTGCTTGCCGAAAGGGTAGCTAGCTTCACGCGTCTGGTAATTTTACTACGACTCGTTGATCGTTTAAACACTGTCCGACAAGGGCAGTTATCTTTTTAAAACCGCCTCTTGGGCGGAAGTATTCACCCAAACTTTTTAAACGCTATGGAACGACACACAAAAAACCAGAAGACCTTTTCCGACCTGTGGGAGAAGCACCAGCACAACGCCGTCACCGACAACGAAGGCACCTACGTGAACCTGGAAAACTTCAACATTGGCGATCACGGCTTGACGATGGAAGATATGCGAACGCCCGGCAACCAAAGTTTATCCGGCACGAACAACCAATCGGAAGAAGGCTATTTTATGTCGGGCAGCGGCAGCAAATTCCGTTTGTTCAGACGATAGATGGTTCTAGGTTGAAGGTTCGGGGTTCTAGGTTCTGAGTTTGCTAACCTAGAACCCAGAACTCCGAACCTAGAACCTCAATAAAGTACGCGGAAACGGATGGTGTTCTCAATGCCCTTCAGATCGCCAATCACCGTGTCGTCGTAGGCTTTGTTGATGTCGATGATCACGTAGCCAATCACCTCCGATGTTTTCAGATACTGTCCCACCACGTTGATATGGTGCTTGGCCAGCACATTACTAATCTGTGCCAGCACGCCCGGTTTGTTATGGTGGATGTGCATCAGCCGGTGGGCGTTTTTTAGCAGTGGCAGTTGCACGTTTGGGAAGTTGACGCTATTGAAGGTGCTGCCGGTGTTCACGTACTCAATGATTTTGCCCGGCACAAAGTCTGCGATGTTTTCTTGCGCCTCCTGGGTACTGCCCCCAATGTGCGGAGTGATAATCACGTTGGGCAAGCCCCGCAGCTCCGACTGAAACTCCTCGTCGTTGCTCTTCGGTTCGGTCGGAAACACGTCGACCGACGCGCCGCGCACCTTGCCGCTTTCAATGTTTTTCTTCAGCGCCGCAATGTCCACCACCATTCCCCGGCCCAGGTTCAGCAAAATCACCCCGTCGTTCATCCGCGCAAACTCCCGCTCACCGATCAGGTTCTCGTTCTCCTCGCGCCCGTCCACGTGCAGCGTGATCACTTCCACTTCCCGCAGCAGTTCTTCCATCGACGCGCACTTGGTAGCATTGCCAAGGGCAAGTTTCTCCACCACGTCGTAGTAATACACGTGCATGCCCATTGCTTCGGCCAGCACCGACAGTTGCGAACCAATGTTGCCGTAGCCAATGATGCCCAACTTTTTGCCCCGCACCTCGTTGCTGTTGGCCGCCGACTTGCTCCACTCGCCCCGGTGCATGGCCGCCGACTTGTCGGTGATGCCCCGCATGAGCATGATGATTTCACCAATGGCCAGCTCCACCACCGAGCGGGTGTTGCTATAGGGAGCGTTAAACACCGCCACCCCCTTGCGGGCGCAGGCTTCCAGGTCAATTTGGTTGGTGCCGATGCAGAACGCTCCCAGCGCGATAAGGCGGGGAGCACGTTCCAGCACCTTAGCGGTGACGTGCGTCTTGGAGCGAATGCCCAGGATAGACACGTCCTTGATGCGTTCCGAAAGTTCGGCCTCGTCCATGGCGGCGGGGTGAGTCTCCACCTGGTAGCCTTCTTCCTTGAGTTTGCGCTCGGCATCGGGGTGGATGTTCTCCAGGAGTAGGACTTTGATTCGGTTTTTGGGGTACGAAATAGCGGTGTTCATTTTGTTGAGGTAAAGAAATTCGTCAAGAGATGGAGTGACGTGGTCGGCCTTGGCCAGCACCGCGTCGCGCGCCACGTTTTCGGTGTACGCGTAAAACTTGTTGGCCAACCCGGCCGCCTTGATTTTGTAGTCGTTATAGCCGTCGCCGATCACGTACACGTCGCCGCGCAGGTCGAGCAGCCGCATCACCTGGGCCTTGCCATTGTCGGTAGAGAGCACGTTGTTCTGGTCGAAGCCGGTGATGTTGCCCTCGTCGTCGAACGTAAAGGAGTTAGCAAACACGTGGTCTCCGGGGATACCGTAGTCCTCCACAATGGGGACAATAAACTCCCGAAAACCGTTCGAGACCACGTAAATGCGGTCGGCGTAGGTGGTGAAGAACGCCCGGTTGTGCTGAAACGAGCGGGAAACGCTGTTGTGCAAACGTTCGATCAGGACGGGCAAGTGATCGCGGTGGGCGGGCAGCAGGGCCAGGCGACTCTGAAGCGACTCACGGAACGAGATGTTTCCCTCCATGCAGGTGTTGGTGATGCGCTGCACTTCGCCCAGAATCTCGTCGCGGTTGGGTCGGTCGGCCAGGGCAATCTCGCAGAGCACGTCCAGCGCCTCCACCTGGGTAAAGGTGCTGTCGAAATCAAAGATGAAGTAGGGCTGGTCTGCTTTCATGCCAGGGCCGCTAGGCTACTGCGGCAAATTAGGTCAATAGGCGGCAAAGGTAAGGATTGTTCGGGAAAGTGGTTTGGCCCCTTGGTATTTTTTGTGACCGCCTCAACAAAAGGACCAAATTAGCAGACGCCTTAAACCAACGGCTAAAGAAAATTTGCAAAAAGTTGCCACCACTCGGTTACCTTCCTCTCTTCAGTCTCTACTCACCAGTATCTAAGCAACCAAACCAACCCTAACTTGCAGTAGATAGAAGGTAGAATCACGTCTCATATTCGGATAACCGGCGTCAGCATGATGCCGGTTATTTTGTTTATGGGCAAGCTTTTGGTACGATAATCGTTCGGAAATGGGTGACTTCTCCCGGGGATTTGCTCGGCCGTATACCCGTATCCTGCTATGAAATATTTGCTATCACCCTTGGTCCTCACGCTACTGTTTGCCTGCGGAGAGGACGATTCCGTATGCAACCGTGAATTGGTACTCGTGCCCACCGTTGAGGCGGCACGTTGCGGACAGGCCAATGGATCGGTCGTTTTAATCGCCCGTGGGGCCCGTGGGGCGGTCACCTACCGCTTGGGAGACGGAGCCGAGCAGCCCACTGCCCGGTTCGACGGACTGGCACCGGGCAACTACGAAATCAGTGCGCAAGACGAAGCGGGCTGCACCGCCACCGGGTCGGTCACCGTCTCCGACGAACCGTCCACCCTGGAGATTAATCTCGTTGCTACGGCCTCAACCTGCGGGCAAGCCTCCGGAAGCATCGTGGTAGAGGCCACCGGAGGTGCCGCCCCCTACCGCTACCAGCTTGACAGCACCGATTTTTCTACGACGGCTCAGTTTGACCAACTCGCTCCCGGAGCGCACATCATTGCGGTGCAGGATGCCGACGGATGCGTTGCCACAGCTGACGCCCAGATAAGCTCGGGAGTGAGCTTCGCGGCAACTATCAAAGAGATGATTACCACCAACTGCGCCGTCACCGGCTGCCACGTGTCTCCGCGCGTTCCCAACTTTACGGTTGACGACGATATCTTATCTTACGCCGCCAAAATCAAGGAGCGCACCGGAGAACGCAGTATGCCACCGCCCGGCTCGGGACGGAAGCTCACCGACGCGCAGATCGCGCAAATTGCCTGCTGGGCCGACGATGGCGCACCGGATAATTAAGGAAAGATACCCCGCGCCATATAAGCGGCGGCAATTTTCTCAATCGAGACTACAAACGAAGCGGTGCGCAGGTTGCCAGTATTCTTCGTCTTGTAAATCTCCCAGATAGTATGATAAGCATTCACCATGGTTTCTTCCAATCCGGAGTTCACGATGTCAATCTCTCCGGCACCGCGCGCGAGTTCCTGCCGCTGCTGGGCTGATATGGGCTTACCGCTCACGTCTTCCATCGCGCGGATCATGCCCAGGTTTGTTACTTCCTCGTGGCGCTTGTCCATGCGGCCGAAGGCCACGTGCGACAGGTTCTTCAACCACTCGAAGTACGACACGGTGACGCCCCCGGCGTTGAGGTAGAAGTCGGGCAGGATGCGCACTCCTTTGGCCCTGAGAATGTCGGCGGCTTCGCTGGTCACCGGGCCGTTGGCCGCTTCGCCCACGATCTTGGCTTGGATGCGGGGAGCATTCTCGGCGGTGATCTGGTTCTCCAGCGCCGCGGGCACCAGGATGTCGCAATCGTACTCCAGCGTAGCAATGGTGTTTTTGATGCTTTCGGCTCCGGGGAAATCGAGCAGCGATTTGTGCTCACGGTAGTATTTGAAGGCTTCTTCTACATCGATGCCCCCTCTGCGGTAGATGCCGCCGTTATACTCGGCGATGCCCACGATCACCGCGCCGCCCTCTTGCAGATACTTGGCCGAGTGGTAGCCCACGTTGCCCAGTCCCTGCACGATCACGCGCTTGCCCTCCAGACCAGGAGTGAGGCCGAGTGACTTCATGTCTTCGGCAACGTTTACCGCTTCGCGGATGCCGTAGAACACGCCCCGCCCGGTGGCTTCGGTGCGGCCCCGGATACCGTGCAGTGAGATGGGCTTGCCCGTCACGCAGGCGAAGGCGTTGATCTCGCCCGGATTAAACGAGGCGTAGGTGTCGGCAATCCAGGCCATCTCGCGGGCCCCGGTGCCGTAGTCGGGCGCGGGTACGTCGGTCGAGGGGCCGATAAAGTTCTTTTTGATCAGTTCCGAGGCGTAGCGGCGGGTAATCTTCTCCAGTTCGGTCACGCTGTAGTTGCTCACCCCAATGCGGATGCCGCCCTTGGCTCCGCCGAAGGGCACGTCGACCAGCGCACACTTATACGACATTAGCGCGGCCAACGCCTTCACCTCGTCTTCGTTCACCTCCAGGCTGTAGCGGATGCCGCCCTTCACCGGCAAGCGGTGGTGCGAGTGCTGCACCCGGTAGCTGGTGATGGTTTGGTACTTCCCGTTATCGAGCTGAATAGGGAAGTTGATCTGATACACGCTGTTGCACTCCTTGATCTGCTCGAGCAAGCCGTCGGGCAAATCGATGAACTGAGAGGCTTGATCAACGAACTGGTTGACGTTGTCGAAGAAACTGTAATTGTTCATAAGGTTTGGGTTGTTGTTGAGTAAGTTTGGTTGCTATCCTAAGTAACTTGATTGCAAGCTGCTATGTTGCCTCTCGGGTGGACTTCCTATCTGGATGTGGCTATCGCCGGTGCCAACACGTATAAACCCTAGGGCAAATAGAAGTCAAACGCAATATCGCGCATGCACTTGAAGTGCCCCCGCGGACACTTGCCATAGCCAATTTTAGAGCAGGGTCGGCACCGCAGGCGGTTGTTTTCCAGCACCGTGAAGCGGGTGCGGTAGGGATACATGCCAAAACGAGGGATGGTGTTGCCCCAGATGCAGTAAACGCGCTTCTTAAAGGCCGCCGCCACGTGCATCAGCCCGGTGTCGTGGGTGAACACGTAGTCGGCCTGCCGCACCAGCGAGGCCGATTGATTCAGGTTGAACTTGCCGCAGGCGTTGTAGATAACGGTTTTTTTGTTGAGTTCCAACAACGCGGTCTCGCGGTCGGCCGACTCTCCTCCGCGGGCGAAGAAACGCGCCACCTGTTCACCGGTTTCGTGATCGTTCTTATCGCCCAGCAAAACGATGGGTTTGTTGATGCGGTCGCAGAGCTCGATCATGCGTTCTACCGGTAGCTTTTTGGTGTTGTGCTGCGCCCCGATAGCGTAGGCCACGTAGCCTGCCCGGTGCGTTTCGGGTAGCCAGCTGCGTTCCACCTCGTCCTTTTCGGGAATAAAATAGTCGAGCCCCAGAGCGTCAGGCTTCACTCCCAGTGGCTTCAGGGTGGCCAGGTATCGATCCACAATGTGCACGTTGGGCAGCCGGTCGATCTTGAAGTTCACCATGAGCCACTTAGCCAGGTTAATCTTATCGAACCGGTAGCTTTTCACCCCTAACTGAGCGATGATCAACGTGGTGCGCAGGTTATGATGCAGGTCGATGAGGTAGTCATACCGCTCTTCTCGAAGACGTCTCACCAGGTCCCTGAGGTTACCATCCAGCGTATGCACCTGATCAATGTAGGGGTTTTCGGTGAGCAGCGGGGCGTACTGGAGTTTGGTGCCGTAGTGCACTTCAGCATCCAGTTGCACTTTGAGCGCCCGCGGCACCGGGGTGGTGAGCACGATGTCACCAATGGAGGAGAACCGAAGGATGAGAATCTTTTTGCGGGCCATGCGGCAAAAGTACCAAGAATTTTCCGACAACTTTTCCGGTCTTAGCAATCTTTAAAGGTCATTTGATGTTCTTTAATCAAGAATTTGTGTACATTTCTATTAGCTGGCTTGCCATTTGCCAAGCCGCATCAACAACAACCCGTCCGCCTCATGACCATCCGATCCACTCCCCTGATACTTATTCTCACCCTACTGAGCGGCTGGGCTTCCGCCCAGATTGTGCAACCCGAACGCATCGAGATTGAAGTCGATGACTACAGCAATGATTTCGTGGTGGTGTCGGCCGACGAACAGGGCTTGGTGCTGTTCCGCGACACCGATGAACGCGCTGACCGGGGCAGAAAGCTCTGGGAGTTCATCTACTACGACACCTCGCTCAAGGAGCAGTGGAAGCGCACCTACGCGCTCGACTACTCGCTAGCACTGCGGGGCTATGACTACGATCGGGGGCAATTGTGCGTGCTGTTTCAGGACGGCCCTTATTTGGATAAGCCGCTGGAAATGATGAACCTGGCCGTGAGCACCGGCGACACTTCGTTTCACACCGTTCGCCGCATTGTGCCGGTTAACCTGGAGTTCTTCGAGATCGTGGGGCAGACGGTGGTGCTGGGCGGCAACGTGAACTACCGGCCCGTGGTGATGCACTACGACATGTTCAACCGCAAGGTGCGGGTGCTGCCCGATATCTACCGCGAAGACGGGGAGATTATTGATATTATCCCCAATCCCAAAGACAATACCTTCGATGTGTTGATTGCCGAGACCACGCCCCAGAAGGTAAAAACCGTTACCATCAAGGCCTACGACCAGTACAGCAACCTCTTGCAGAGCACGCCGCTCAAGCCCAAAGACCGCAGCAACCTGCTCGATGCTCAGGTGACGGGCTTTGATGGCGAAAAGCAGTTTTTGGCGGGCACCTACGGTCCCAAGCGCTCACGCTACTCGCGGGGCATCTTTGTGGCTTCGCTGCAGCCCGATGGCACCCAGCAGATTCGCTACTATCACTACGCCGACCTGGAAAACTTCTTCGGCTACATGCGCGAGCGCCGCGAAGAACGCGTGAAGCGACGCATCGCTAAGAAGAAGCGGGATGGCAAAAAGATTCGGCTCAACTACCGCATGGTGGTGCACGAACTGATCTCGGACGACGATAAGTACATCATGCTGGGCGAGGCGTATTATCCAAAATACAATAGCTACTACTACAACGGCTACAGCGGTTACGTGCCTCAATCGCGCTATAATGATCTGTACTTCGATGGCTACCGCTACACCCACGCCGTGGCGGTGTGCTTCGATCGCAAGGGGGAATTGCTGTGGGATCACGCTTTCAAGCTCGACAATGCCAAGAGCATGGAGCTCAAGCAACTGGTGCACGTGAGCACCAAAGACGACAAGGTGGTGCTGATGTACTCCTACGAAGGAGAGATTAAATCGAAGGTGATTAGCGACAACGGTGCGGTGCAGGACGACGTGAGCTCACCCATCAAACTCGCCCACGAAACCGACGAAATCAAGAAGCGCGATCACGGCATCGTGGGCATTACCAAGTGGTATGACGACTACTTCTACGTGCACGGGGTGCAGGACATCAAAGACATGGCCCACGCGGGTTCGGGCCGAAAGGTATTCTTCATCAACAAGGTGGCGTATAATTAGTACGTAGTCTTTTAGTCGATAGTCGACAGCCTACTGTGGACCGTGAACTGTCGACTGCGGACCATTGACTCCCTGCTTTTTTCCCGTAATTTGCGCCGCCCCCGATGGAAGAGAAGAAACTGATTGTCCCCGCCCCCCTGTTCAAAGTGATCGTCAGTCGACTGTGCCACCAGTTGATTGAGTACCACCGATCGTTTGAGCATACCGTGCTCATCGGCCTCCAGCCCCGGGGGATTTTCCTGGCAAATCGTATTCAAGCGGAATTAGCTCAGATTCTATCCGCCAACGTCCGCCTGGGCTACCTGGACACCACCTTCCACCGCGATGACTTCCGCCGTCGGGACACCCCCTTGGCGGCTAGCCGCACCGACATCCCCTTCGTGCTGGAAGACCAGAACGTGGTACTCATCGACGACGTGCTCTATACCGGTCGCACCGTGCGCGCCGCCCTCGACGCCATGACCACGTTCGGCCGTCCCCGCAAGGTAGAACTGCTGGCGCTGGTAAACCGACGCTACTCCCGCCACATTCCTGTCGAAGCCGACTACGTAGGGCGCAGTGTGAACACCCTGGATTCGCAGCGGGTAGTGGTCACCTGGCAAGAGAAGGAGAACGAAGACGGCATTTGGCTAACGACAAAACCTGACTAATGCAAACGCTCCGTACTCCGCACCTGCTGGGCATCAAAGACTTAAACCGTGAAGAGATCGAGCTTATCTTTTCTACCACCGACAGCTTCAAGGAGGTGATTAACCGGCCCATCAAGAAGGTGCCCTCGCTGCGCGACATCACCGTGGCCAACGTGTTCTTTGAGAACTCCACCCGCACCCGCCTATCGTTCGAGCTAGCCGAGAAGCGTTTGTCGGCCGACGTGGTTAACTTCTCTTCGTCCAACAGTTCGGTGAAGAAGGGCGAGACGCTGCTCGACACGGTAAACAACATTCTGGCCATGAAGGTGGACATGGTGGTGATGCGGCACGCCAGCGTGGGTGCGCCCCACTTTTTGGCGCGCAACATCAAGGCCAACGTGATCAACGCGGGCGACGGCACCCACGAGCACCCTACGCAAGCGTTGCTCGATACTTACTCAATCCGCGAAAAGCTGGGTGGAGTGGAAGGAAAACGGGTAGTGATCATCGGCGATATCTTGCACTCGCGCGTAGCGCTGTCGAACATTTTTGCCCTGCAGAAGCTGGGGGCTGAGGTGACGGTGTGCGGACCGGCCACCCTGTTGCCCAAGCACATCACCGAACTAGGCGTGCGGGTAACGCTCGACCTGCGCGAAGCGCTGGAGTGGTGCGACGTGGCCAACGTGCTGCGCATCCAACTTGAGCGACAGCAAGTCAAATACTTTCCCTCGCTGCGCGAATACTCCCTCTACTACGGCATCAACCGGAAACTGCTCGATAGCCTGAGCAAGCCCATCACCATCATGCATCCCGGCCCCATCAACCGTGGCGTGGAGCTCAGCAGCGACGTAGCCGACTCCGAACACGCCATCATTCTGGAACAGGTAGAAAACGGCGTGGCCGTCCGCATGGCGGTGCTGTATCTACTGGCCAACCGGTGAGCTGGATACTGGATACTGGATGATCTTCTGAGTGGCAAGATACTGGATACTAGATGACTTTCTAGATGGTCAGATACTGGATATTAGAAATTGGCTACGCAAATTCCAGCATCCAGCATCCAGCATCCAGTCTAGAACTGCTTCTGCCCGCTAAACTCCATCGCTTCTCCCTTGCCGAATCCGAAGCTCACCCCCACCGTGATGAAGCGGCCCCGCAACCGGTAGTCGTACAGGGAAAAGTTGGGCTGTATGGTCTCCGTCTCGAAAATCCGGGAGGCAAACACGTCGCGCACGCTCAGGTTCAGAATCGTTCGGCCCTTCATCACCTTTTTGCGCACCCCCAGATCGGCAAAGAAGTAGCCCGACTGCTCGCGCTGAAACGACCGGAAGCTTGATTGGTAGTTACCCGTCACCTCCACGTCAAAGGCCGCCGGTAGCTTAAACTTGTTGTTGAGCCGGGCCGACCACTGGTTGGCGGCGAAGTCGAACGAAGTTTCCTGAAAAGCTCCCTCGCGCTGAAAGTACTGGTAGTTGGCGTCGCCGCTGAGCGTCCACCACTCGGCAGGATTGTACTTGGCGTTCAGTTCCAGGCCGGTGGCCCGGTTGGTGCCGATGTTCTCCGGGCGGGTCAGGCTCACGTTATCTTCAAAAGTGGTCACGTTTTCGGTCACCTCGGTGGTGTAGCGGTGGTAGACGGCGGTGCTGAGCGATACCGGGCCGACATCGAGGATGCCCGTCACCTCGTAGGAGTCGGTATATTCGGGCCGCAGCAGCGGGTTGCCGGTGCGGACGCTGAAGTTGTTGCGGATGTTAAAGAAGGGGTTCAGGTTCCACAGCCCCGGCCGGGAGATGCGCCGCGAGTAACCGGCTTGCAGCGAGAAGTTGTCCAGCACTTTGTACGAGGTGTGGGCGCTGGGAAACAGGTCGGTAAACCGCCGCCGGTTCGATAGGTCATCATCCACGAGCAGCGTGCTCAGGTCGGTGTTTTCCACCCGAAGGCCCACTTTCAGTCCAAATTTATCGCCTTCGTAAGCTCCCGTGCCGTACACTCCCAACACCTTCTGGTTGAATTCAAACACGTTGGTCAGACTGGGGACTTCCACCCATCGGGTATCCGCCCAATTGCTCACCGCAAAGTCGTTGGCCACGTCGGTGATCACGTACTGCGCCCCGGTTTCCAGCGTCAGTGCTTCGCTAAACGGGTGGGTGTAATCCAGTTTGAAGGTGTACTCGCCTTCCAGAAAATCGGTGCGGGTTTGCTGTCGGTCGTTGAATTCTGACGCTTCAACCAGGGGCGTATTGATAAACTCCGACGACTGGTCTTTGCCAAAGAAGCTACCCAGGGCGCTGAAGAGCAGGCTGCGGTCCTCGTTGTTAGCGAAGTTCTTCTGGTACTGCAACTCGTACTGCCACTTGGGGTTAGTGGCCTCAGTCACCTCGTTGCGGTTCCACTGCGCGGCGAGCGCGTTGTCTGCATCAAGCAGCCGGAAATCGGTGTCCGAAAACTCGGTCTCCAGTTCGTAGGCGAAGTGGCCGGTGAGCGACAGCACATTGTAATCATTGATGTGGTAGTCGGTGCCCAGGATGATGTTGAAGAAGGTCTCGTTCTTATCGCCCGATCCGGTGCTGTAGATGGTGGTATCGGTCAGCAGATTCCGGTTAATCGTTTCGTACTGCTCGGGAAAGGTGCGGTGCCCCACACCTAGTTGGCTGAACAGGTTAAACTTCTCGGTGCGGTTGTTGATGCTCAGCCCCAGGCTGTGGTTGTTGGGCACGCCGGTGTTGAGCGTGACCGAGCCGTTAAGGCCGCGCTTCTCTTCTTTTTTGAGCACAATGTTGATAATCCCGGCAGTGCCCTCGGCCTCGTACTTGGCCGACGGGTTGGTGATCACCTCGATGCGCTCGATCATGTCGGCCGTGAGGGTGCCCAGGGCGTTGCCGTCGTTGCTGGCCAGCACCGAAGGTTTGCCGTTGATCAGAATCTGCACCCCCGCCACCCCGCGCAAGCGCACCTCCCCCTCGATGGTCACGTTGACCGAAGGCACGTTGTTAAGCACCTCCAGGGCACTAGCCCCGGCGCTACTCAAATCTTGCCCCACATTGAACACCCGCTTGTCGAGCCTGAACTCGGTCTGCGACTTCTCGCCCCGCACCAGCACCTCGTCCAGGGTTTCGGTATCTTCGGACAGTGCAATCGTGCCCAGGTAGGCCTTGCCGTTGCGGCGGTTCAGTTCGGTGATTTTGGTGGTTACAAAACCAATAAAGCCTATTTCCAGGTAGACACGCTCATCTTCGGCTTCCAGCACGAACGTGCCGTCGGCCCCGGTGGTGGTTCCGGTGATTAACTGCTCGGTGTCGGCATCCAGCAATTTAACGGTGGCGTACTCGAGCGGTTGCTGGCTTTGCTTTTCTACCACCTGACCGCTGATCACCGTGGGTTGGTTCTGGGCAGTGAGGAGGGGAGCGCGTAGAATAAATGTTCCTAAGAAGATACAAGTAGCGACAAATTTCATGTAATCAGGGTTAGACGATGAAAACTATTAGGGCCGTTGTGGTAAAGAACGGATAATTGAAAGACGGGGAGAAGAAAAATCGGTGAACGACCAAGATTCTCCGTTGAACGACACTGCTTCGGCGCAATGACGGCTTATTGTTGTTGAGAGGATCAAATATGTCGTTGACCGGAATTCTTTTTTCAACTGCGGGCAAAAGCGTATCTTGGAGCATGTTTATAAGTAATACCAAGGCCTTCTCCAAAGAATTTCTTTTTCAGGTGGTGTTGCACGCCCTGGTGTTTAGCTTCTACTCCTACGAAGACGACATCCACGCGCAGGATCAAGCGCAGCAGATTCAAGTGCACCATGTTGTTTATTTTCTTCACTATGCACTGGCCACCTCCGTGATTAGCTACGTGTTGCTACCCCGGTTTTTTTATCGAAAAAAATACGGACTCTTTTTCGTTTTTGCCTTGCTCATCGTGGCCGCAGTCATCGCGGCAGAAGAACTTGTGCTGGAGAAAATATACTTCCCCACTTCTCGTGGGATAGGCTTTCCGGGGGTATTCTACAGCCTGTGGGAAGTGCTGCCGGTGATTGCCATCCTGACGGGGGCCAAGTTTGCCTGGGATGCGCTGGGCAAACAACGGGAGGTGGACACGCTGAAGGCGGCCGTGCAGGAAAGCGAATTGCAATTTTTGAAATCGCAAATCAACCCACACTTCCTGTTCAACAACCTCAACAACCTGTATTCTTACGCCATTGTTCAGTCTCCAAAAACGCCCACCATCATTCTAGAGCTAAGCGCAGTGCTGCGCTACATGCTCTACGATTGCCGGGAGAAGTTTGTCGCACTGAACAAAGAAATTCAGCAGCTAGAAAATTTTACAAAGCTCAGTGAGTTGCAGATTGAAGAGCGCGGCCGGGTCAGCTTCACCGCCGACAACATTCAGTCCAACTACCAAATTGCCCCCCTAATTCTGCTCGTGTTCATCGAAAACGCCTTTAAGCACAGCCAGGCGGGTCAATCGGAGAACATCCGCATTGATATTGACCTGCGGATGACCGACGAAGGGCAGCTTCACTTTGTTTGCAAGAATAATTTTTTTCCGGTAGACGGTGGTGCCGACGTTTCGCACGGCATTGGGTTGCCCAACGTGCAGAAGCGGTTGCAGTTGCTCTATCCGGGGGCGCATCAACTCACCATTCAGTCTACCGACGATCAATACGAAGTGCATTTATCCATCCTGTTACAACCGCTCGTTGCTCATGAACTGCATCATTATCGAAGACCAACCCCCGGCCCAGCGTATCCTGCAAAAGTATCTTGAAGACCTGGGGTCGCTGCAATTGCGTGGCACTTTTTCGGACGCCCTCCAGGCCCTGGAGCTTCTGAAAGCCGAACCCATCGACCTGATCTTCCTGGACATTCATTTGCCCAAGTTGTCGGGCATTGACTTTCTGAAGTCTATCCCCCGCCCTTCGGCCGTGATCCTGACCACCGCGTTCCCCGACTACGCACTGGAGAGCTACGAACTGGACGTGGTGGATTATCTGCTGAAGCCTTTTTCGTTTCAGCGCTTTGTGAAAGCCATTTCCAAGGTTCCTGCGCCAAGCGCTACCGAACCCCGGTTGGAAGCCACCAAGCCGCATCCCGCGCGCTCGGAGATATTTATCAAAACCGGGTACGAGCACATTCGGATCGCAACCGATGATATTCTCTACATCAAGTCCGACGCGGACTATACCGAACTGGTGCTTTCTCATAAGAAGCACTTGTCTTCTGAACCCCTCAGGAACTGGTTGGAGATACTTGATCCGCATCAGTTTATGCGGGTGCACAAATCCTATATTGTCAACACCGCGCGGATTGTCAAAGTACTCGGCAACCAAATCTACCTGAACCACGAGGCGGTGGTGCCGATGGGCCGGGCCTACAAGGATGCGTTTGCGGCAAGATTTCTTTTGTAGAGGGCAATAACTCGCCCCCCAATGTTGTCTAAATCATCGGCGGGCGGCTACTTATTGCTATCTTGCTCGCCAACGCTTTACCATTATGGCGGTTCTGGTGATCAACTGCTCGGTGTCAGCGTCCGGTCTTGCTCTGACAGTGAATCTTTTGTTATCTTGAATAGCCGGTTTCCAATCATAATAAGATAGTGGCCATCTTGCATTCTTTGGCTATTTTTGTAACTGGCTCGCAGGTTGGTGCTCACCTCATCTGCTTCTACCCAGTCATCTCCGCCGTTCGCCGAAGCAACGAACAGATCATTTACTTGATATACATCCGTTGGACAGACGCTCTTCCGCACGATTGCCAACCCTACTTCTTCGGTATCAAAGCCAATTATTCGCGCACTGTTGTCGTAGATAACCTCCCAAGAATCTCCGCCATCACTTGATTTAACCAATGGTCCTGAGTGAGCAATAATAAGCGTGTTTTCGTCCACCACTTTCAAATCCCAGATAGCTACCTCCGGAGTTTCGATAGTTTTTATAAAATTTCCTTGCCGATCAATCAAAACAACGGTTGAGTCTCGACCCACTAGATAAATTTTATCCTGAAACAGAGCAAGGCCAAAAGTTACCAAAGATAAATCCAGATCAGGTGAAGCGTACAAGACATCCCAGCTTTCGCCGCTGTTGTCAGATACCATCAGGGTAGTTTGCTCTTCTAAACCCAAAAGAGCGTACAGTTTACCATCTTCATCAAAGGTAAGGTGATATAGTACCCCCTTTAACGATTGATACTCTATCTCTTCCCACGACACCCCTCCGTCGGTGGTTTTGAGAATAACGCAGCGATTCTGACAGCTGGGCGGAGGACAACCCGTGACGTCGTGGACTGAGATCAACCCGTACTGCTCGTCTCGAAAGGCCATGCTGATGGGGGATTTAGGAATATTGACGTTAAGATCTGACCAAGACCGACCGCCATCAGTTGTTTTGAAAACATCAACGTATCCGCCGAACATATTTCCCCCCACGGCGTATCCTACTGTTTCGTTTACCATTTGGAAGGCATCTACACTACCGTATAAATCAACGTCGCCGATGGTATCGATTGCGTAGCCTTCCGGAAGTTCTACAGCGGATTTAACCTCACAAACTTCCTTCAGCAAGGCGAATTGGCGAGCAGCTTCTTCAATTTGCTGTTCGCTATTATCTTGGCAGGAAAACAGCACTACTATTCCCAACCAACACAACTTGATCTTCATCATAACTCGGCATTTTAGGTGGTAAACAATATACTTGATCTTTTCGCGCACTAATGACCCACTTTTGCTTCCGTTGGTTGGAAAAATCAATATACTTACGATCATTTAAGGGTTTAGTTAACTCCAGAACATATGCCCGTCTTACCTTTCTTCAAGTACCAGGGCACCGGCAACGACTTTGTCATTATCGATAATCGTCAGTCGGTTTTCGACCCCGGCAACGCTCAACTGATCACCCGCTTGTGCGACCGCAAGTTCGGTATTGGCTCTGACGGCCTAATTTTGCTTAAAGCTCACGTTGAGTACGACTTCGAGATGATTTACTTCAACGCGGACGCCACCCGCGCCGGTTGTGGCAACGGGGCCCGCTGTGCCGTCCACCTAGCGCACCATCTTGGCATCATCGAGGGGGAGGCTAACTTCATAATGGAAGGACAAACCTACCGGGCGCAGGCCGAAGAGGACCGCGTTCGTATTCGGATGGGCGACGTGACCGCGGTGCAATCCTTTCCCGAAGGCACCCTGCTCCACACCGGAACCCGTCACTTTGTCAGGCTGGTTGAGGGGTTGCCGGACTACGATGTGCTGGGCGAAGGCAAAAGGCTACGCTACGATCCGCGCTTCCAACCCGAGGGGGCCAACGTGAACTTTGTTGAACTGAAAAACAACGAAGTGCACATGCGGATCTACGAAAAGGGCGTGGAAAACGAGACGCTATCGTCGGGAACCGGAGCAACGGCCGTTGCCCTGGCATTGGCCCACACCCAGCAGCAATCCAGTCCGGTGGCGGTGCACACCCGGGGCGGGGTCTTGGAGATATCCTTTACGGCACTGGACTCTGGCTCGTTTACACAAGTCTATATGGCAGGACCGGCCCAAATGGTGTTTCAGGGCACTGTTTTTGTCTGAGGCTTGTTTATTGGATGATTTGCTAAATGGCAAGGATACTAGATATCAGAAGTTAGCCGCGCATAATCCAACATCCAATATCCAACATCTAGCCCTATAGAAAGTCTGCTAGCATCTAATTCTCAGAAATTGTAAGTTTACATCCTAAGTCACTCATCAGAAACTATTCATGATTAACCTCATCACCAAAGGATTAGCCAAGGTATTCGGCTCTAAATCCGCTAAAGACATTAAACTGGTTATGCCCTACGTTGAGCAAATTCACGCGGAGTTTGACAAGTTACAAACCATTAGCGACGACGAACTGCGGGCCAAGACCGATGAGATCAAGGCCACCATCGATGCCGACCTCAAGGATATCGACGATCAGATTGCTGCCCTGCACCAGGAGGTCGACGATGACACCAAGATGGATCTGGAGGAGAAAGAAGCCAAGTTCAACCGCATCGATCAACTGGAAGAAGACCGCAACGTAGCGCTCGAGAAGGCGCTCATGAAGGTGTTGCCGCTAGGCTTCGCCGTGGTGAAGGAAACCGCCCGCCGCTTCAAGGACAACGGCGAATTAAAGGTATCAGCCACTATGTTCGATAAGCAACTGGCCGCCGAGCATCCGCACGTTACCATCGAGGGCGAGCAGGCCACTTGGCACAATCGCTGGATCGCCGGAGGCAGTGAGATCGCCTGGGACATGGTGCACTACGACGTGCAACTGGTCGGTGGTATCGTGCTGCACCAGGGTAAAATTGCCGAGATGGCCACCGGCGAAGGAAAAACCCTGGTGGCCACCCTGCCCGCCTACCTCAACGCCTTGGCCCGCCGCGGCGTGCACATCGTCACGGTGAACGACTACCTGGCCAAGCGCGACTCGGAGTGGATGGCCCCGCTCTTCCAGTTCCACCAGATGACCATTGACTGCATCGATAAGCACGAGCCCAATTCGGAGGCGCGCCGTCAGGCCTACGCCTGTGACATCACCTACGGCACCAATAACGAGTTCGGTTTTGATTACCTGCGCGACAACATGGCGCGCGAACCCCAGGACCTGGTGCAGCGCAAGCACCACTACGCCATGGTGGATGAGGTGGATTCGGTGCTGGTGGACGAAGCCCGAACGCCGCTCATTATCTCCGGCCCGGTGCCCAAGGGCGACGAGCACGAGTTTTACGAACTCAAACCCCGCATCGCCCGCCTCTACGAAGCGCAGCGCAAGCTGGTGAGCGAGTACCTCCAGGATGCCAAGCGCAAAATCAAGGAGGGCAATACCAAAGAAGGCGGCTTGTCGCTCTTCCGGGCCTTCCGCGGACTGCCCAAGTACAAGCCCGTGATTCGCTACCTGAGCGAGACCGGTGTGCGGCAGATCATGCAGAAAACCGAGAACTACTACCTGCAGGACAACCAGCGCGCCATGCCCGAGGCCGACGAGCCGCTGTTGTTCACCATCGAGGAGAAAACCAACAACATCAACCTCACCGAGAAAGGCATCGACCTTATCACCAAGGAGGGTGAAGATCCGCAGTTCTTCATTATGCCCGACATCGGTACCGAGATCAACGCGCTGGAAAAATCGGAAGAACTAACCGACGAAGAAAAGGTAGAGAAAAAAGACGCCCTCATCCGAGAGTACTCGGCTAAGTCGCAGCGGATTCACACCGTGAACCAACTGCTGAAGGCCTACGCCATGTTCGAGATCGACCAGGAATACATCCTCGCCGACGGCAAGGTGAAGATCGTCGACGAGCAAACGGGCCGGGTGATGGAAGGACGTCGCTACTCCGACGGGCTGCACCAGGCCATCGAGGCCAAAGAGAACGTGAAGGTGGAAGAGGCCACCCAAACCTACGCCACCATCACGCTGCAAAACTACTTCCGCATGTACCATAAGCTGGCCGGGATGACCGGTACGGCCGAAACCGAAGCCGGTGAGTTCTGGGAGATCTATAAACTCGACGTGGTGGTGATTCCGACCAACCGCCCCATCGTGCGCGACGACCGGCAGGACAAGGTCTACAAGACCGTGCGCGAGAAGTTCAACGCGGTGGTCGACGAGATTAACGAGATGACCTCGCAGGGCCGTCCGGTGCTGGTGGGTACCACCTCGGTTGAAATATCAGAGCTGCTCAGCCGCATGCTCAAGATGCGCGGCATCAACCACCAGGTGCTCAACGCCAAGCAGCACCAGCGCGAGGCCGACGTGGTGGCCGCCGCCGGTAAGTCCGGCACCGTCACCATCGCTACTAACATGGCCGGACGGGGTACCGACATTAAGCTCTCTCCCGGATCTAAGGCCGCGGGCGGCCTAGCCATCGTGGGCACCGAGCGGCACGACTCGCGACGCGTAGACCGGCAGTTGCGCGGTCGTTCCGGCCGACAGGGCGATCCCGGTTCTTCGCAGTTCTTCGTTTCGTTGGAGGACAACCTGATGCGCATGTTCGGCTCCGACCGCATCGCGCGCCTTATGGACCGCATGGGGCTAGAAGAGGGCGAGGTGATCCAGCACTCTATGGTGACTAGTTCCATTGAGCGGGCCCAGAAGAAGGTGGAGGAAAACAACTTTGCCATTCGGAAGCGCTTGCTGGAGTATGACAACGTGATGAACCAGCAGCGCGAGGTGATCTACAAGCGCCGTCGGCACGCGCTGTTCGGCGAACGTTTGCAGCTCGACATTATGAATATGCTCTACGACACCTGCGAAGACATCGTTTTGAGCACCAAGGGGGCAAGCAACTTCGATAGCTACAAACTAACGGTGCTGGGCGTACTAGGCGTAGACCATCCTATCGAGCAGGCCGACTTCGAGCGAGTTGACGAGATGGTGTTGGCGAATGATCTGTACGAGTTCGCTTACCAGCACTATCAGGAAAAGAACGAACGGGTGGCGAAACATGCTTATCCGGCCATCAAGAACCTGTACGAAGCCAAAGGGGCCACCATTCAGAACGTGCTGGTGCCCTTCACCGATGGTAAGATGCAAATCGGCGTGGCGGCCAACCTGGAGAAAAGCGTGACCTCCGAAGGGGCCGAACTGCTGCGCTCGATGGAGAAGGGCATCACGCTGGCCATTATCGATCAGAACTGGAAGGAGCACCTGCGCGAGATGGACGACCTGAAGCAGTCGGTGCAGAACGCCGCCTACGAGCAGAAAGACCCGATTCTGATCTACAAGTTTGAGTCGTTCGAGTTGTTCAAACGGTTTCTGGCCAAGGTAAACGAAGAGACCGCCTCATTCCTGACCAAGGCCGACCTGCCGGTGCAACAGGAGATGCAGTCGGCGCAGAACGTGCGGCACCGCCAGCGCGAGAAGCTGCAGGAAACCAAGGAAGACCTGAGCGCACCCAGCCGGGGGCCGGGCAGTGCTGCCACCAACCGCAACCGCCCGCCCGAACCGGTGAAACCCGCCACCGCCGTGAAAATCGCCGGGCGCAACGACCGGGTCAACGTGCAGTATCCTGACGGTCGCGTGAAGAAAAACGTGAAGTTCAAAACCGTAGAAGACGACGTGATCAACAACCGTTGCGTTATTGTTGAGGGGTAGCGAAAAAGTTTATTACGTCCTCTCCAACGTAATCTTTGGCCGTACGTAATTAATCAAGGGTTTAACTTGCAAACAAGTATGGATCGCTTCTTTGATAATGACATCACCATCATCGTGCTCTTACTAGCCTACATTGGGCTGGCCGAAGTCAATCTGGTGGTTGCTTTGTTAGTAGGATTAGTGGCATTACTGGCGGGTGTGATGAAGTGTATTACTTTGTGGCAGCAGATGCAAAACAACCGACTTGACAAAGAAATCAAGCAGAAGGAACTGGATCGCCTCAACGGATAGCTAACAAAAGCCCACGGTATGACAAGAACGATTGGTACCCTTCTTCTTTCACTGCTGGCGCATCAACTTATCTTCGCTCAAACCCCCTCGGCTGAGGATGATATCATCGACATTAGGGTTGACAGTGAGGAAGAACTAGCGGCGCGGGGTCAGGCAGAAAAAACAAACAACGACGGTTACGTTCTGCTGGAAGCGGAGCAGTATGCCGCCGCTGAGCCGTATTTTCGTCGGGCCCTGGCCCTAGATTCCACCAACGTAGCCTACTACGAGAACCTGGCCCGCGCGCTCGGCGGACAGCAGCGCCCGGAGGTGGTAGCATTGGTATACGCGCGGGCCCAACGGCAGTTTCCCGACGATCCCGATCTGCATTACTATCGCGGCGATGCGCTGCAGAAACTAAAGCGCTACGAAGAAGCCCGGCAGGAGTACGACCAAGCTATTGCAGTGAGTCAGCAGCACCCGGGTACGCAGCTACAGCATCTGTACTACTTCAACCGGGGCAACTCCTACCTGAAGCAACGCAACTACGCCGCCGCTCGGCAGGATTACGACGAAGCCTTACGCATCAATGCGTACCACTACGCCTCGTACGCTAACCGGGGATTCGCGCGTTACAATCTGAAAGATCAGGCCGGAGCCTGCGCCGACTGGCAACAGGCCAAAGAAGCTGGCTACTCCGCGGCCCAGCAGTATCTATCGAAGTATTGTCAATAAGTTTAGCTATTCCGATGCATGAGAAAAGCACTATACTGGACCGGGGGAATTGTGGTCGTATTAGCCGGAGTGTTCGCAATGGGTCCGCGTCCGGTGGTCGGTGATTTATCGGGCGAACTGCCGGTGGTGAATGCCAACCTGATCGAGCTCGAGCAGGAGATTAACCAGCGCGAAGCGGCCAATCCGCTCGTCAAGCCCGACAACCAAGCCCGCATCGGGTGGGCTGACAGCACGCAGAAGAAGAAGACCCCAGTTAGCTTGGTGTACCTGCACGGCTTCGGGGCCAGCCAGGCCGAGGGGGCCCCGGTGCACACCATGCTGGCCGAGCGCTACGGCTGCAACCTCTATCTGGCCCGCCTTAAGGAGCAGGGGATTGAGTCAGACAGCGCCTTCAAAAGTCTAACTGCTGCCAACCTATTGGCGTCGGCCCGGGAAGCGGTAGCCATCGGCTACGCGCTGGGCGAACGCGTGATCATCGTGAGCACCTCCACCGGAAGCACCCTAGCACTCAAAATCGCTAGCGAACATCCGGAACTGGCCGGACTCATTATGTACTCTCCCCTGATTGCTCCCCGCGACGAGCAATTGTACCTGCTCAACCAGCCCTGGGGGGTGCAGGCAATGGAGACATCGTTAGGAGCCGACCACCTGATCAACGAGCGCCGCGGACGCACCAAGCAGTACTGGTCGCGCTACTACCACATCAATGGCTACGTGACGCTGGCCGTGCTGCTCGAGGAGGCCATGACCGAAGAAACTTTCCGGAAGGTGACCTGTCCGGTGTTTTTGGGGTATTACTACAAGAACGAAGAAGCGCAGGACCAGGTGGTGTCGGTGGCCGCCATGCTTCCGATGTTTGAGCAACTAGGCACTCCGGAAGCACAAAAGCGGAAAGTAGCATTTCCGGAAGCGGGCAACCACGTGATTGGCTCCTACATTCGCTCGAGCGACTGGCGCGGGGTATACCAGGCTACTGATCAGTTTATGCAGGAGGTGATCGGTTTGCAACCCGTTAGAGAAGTGGTGGCTCCGGCTTACGCGGCCGTCGCACCCGAAACCGACTCCTAGCGCAACGGAGGGATGGTAGGCCAGGACCTGGAGCGCTCCAGCAACAGTTGCTCTACCAGGGTGCGTTGGTGCAGCAACCCCGCAAACTCTCCATTCGGATGCTTCACGGGCAACACAACCTCCCGGTTGTCTAATAACGTCCGAAGCGCGTCCAACACCGATTGGTCGGATCGAATAATCGGTTTATGTCGCAAACAGTCAACCACTAAGTGGTGCGACCGAACCACCACGTCGGCGGGAGTGAGCATGCCCAAAAAAGTATCGTCTTCGTTCCACACCACAATGGCCCCCCCCTTCACCAAGCGTGCCCGAATGGCTTCAACCCCCGCGTACGCGTAGACGCTGATGTAGTCCTGATCCAGGAAAGGGGAAAGTAGTGCGTCAGCCATCTTTTTCTATTACGTCGTAGCTGACCGTTATCTCTAAGTCAACCTTAATAATCTCTTTTGCGGATACGTAGGGAAATACTCTCTCACGTAAAATCTCTAGAATGTTCTCTTTAGAAATCTTTTTCAAGAGCCTTTTGTTCACAAAAATCGCTTCGATAGCATCATCGGGCACCTCAATCATCTCAAAAATATCGGGCACCAAGTGCTCAAACGTTTTGGCTACGCCCATTTTCCCCTGCTCCGATTTGCTGCCTAGCACCAGAATTTCATCGAAGGGGGGCAGTTTAATCTCTTGGAAACGCAGCGATA
This sequence comes from Cyclobacteriaceae bacterium, assembly GCA_965217305.1. Lineage (GTDB taxonomy): Bacteria > Bacteroidota > Bacteroidia > Cytophagales > Cyclobacteriaceae > Tunicatimonas. The sequence continues at coordinate 465,219 of CBDCHN010000008.1, read as the reverse complement.
TAAGATAATGCGGTTTGGAGCTCTTCATGGCGGTAAGTTTTTTTGCGAAAGGTAGCGATAATACCAAACACGCAAGGCATTTTCCCGGAAAAGTGGTCTGGAGAGCAGGAGTAACCACTAGGGCGTGTTGACATATAGATTGACGAGGGCTTTCGAGGCTGTTTTTGTCCTAATCAAGGCCACCATGGAATGGAGCTTGAGGCGGGCGATGCGGTGCCATCGGCCAACGAAAGGGACGTAGAGTAGGGTAAAAACAGTCGGAAAGCACCGTCTAAGCTTATATGTCAACACGCCCTAGAACCAACTGTTGCCTGTGTTAACCATATGTTAACCCTGTAGCGCAAGTTTAACAATTACACAACACACTTCCTATCAGACTACCTGCCGTTACTGCTTACTTTTGCGTTTTCTTTTCACCTAACTAAAAATTCATACGGTTTATGAAACGATGTCTACTCACGCGCTCCCTGCTGGGAGTTCTTTTTAGCGTACTTTTTTCAGCTTATGCTTTTGGACAAGGAGCTACCACGGCGGCAATCTCCGGCACCGTCTACGATGAAAATAACCAGCCGCTGCCCGGAGCCACGGTAATTGCCCTGCACGAACCCACCGGAACCCAGTACGGCAATACCACCAACACGGAGGGGCGCTTTCGCCTGGCCAATATGCAGGTGGGCGGGCCCTACACCGTGGCCGTGACCTTTATCGGCTACCAAGCCAACACCAAAGACAACATTGCCCTCACCCTCGGCCAAACGCTCAACCTCACGTTTCGGCTGGCCGAACAAACCACCCAATTGGAAGGAGTAGAGATAATTGCTTCGCAAAACGACGTGTTCGACGGCACCCGCACCGGGCAGCAAACCGCGCTCAACCAGGAGAAGATCGAGGAGATTCCGACCATCAGCCGATCCATCGGCGACTACGCGCGCTTTAATCCGTTGGCCAATATATCCGAAGAAACCGACGGCTTCGTGGTGTCGATGGCCGGGCAAAACAACCGCTACAACGCCATTTACATCGACGGAGCGGTGAACAACGACGTGTTCGGCTTGGCCGGCAGCGGCACCAACGGCGGGCAAACGGGCGTGCAGCCGGTGAGCATCGACGCCATCGAGCAGTTTCAGATCAACGTGGCCCCCTTCGACGTGCGGCAGTCGGGCTTTGCGGGCGGGGCTATCAACGCCGTGACCCGCAGCGGCACCAACGACTTCGAGGGCTCGGCCTACTACCTGTGGCGCAACGAGCAGTTGGCGGGCACCAATCCCGCTGATAGTAACAAGTCGTTGCCTGCGTTTACCGCCCGTACCTTCGGAGCGCGCCTGGGCGGTCCGCTGATTCGCAACAAAGTGTTCTTCTTTGCCAACGTGGAGTTGCAGCGCGACGAAACCCCGCAACCCTTCGATTTTGGCACCTACCGGGGCAATGCCACCCGGGCTGAGTTAGACCAACTCATCAACAAAGTGGAGCAAGACTATGGCTACAATCCCGGTACCTTTGACAACAACACCGCCTTCTTAGACAGCGATAAGATTCTGGCAAAGATCGACTGGAACCTCAACCAGAACCACCAGGTGTCGCTGCGCCATTCGTACGTGCGGGCCAAGAACCTGGAAGCCCGCAGCTCTAACACCCGCAACATCAACTTTATCAACGGCTCGGAGTACTTTGTGTCTTCCACCAACTCTACCGCTCTGGAAGTGACGAGCAATTTTGGCAACAACTTCGCCAACAAGTTTGTGCTCGGGTCCACCATCGTGCGCGACGACCGCGACCCGTTCGGCCAGCCTTTTCCTACCCTGGAGGTGCGCGACGGAAGCGACGGCTACATCACCCTGGGAGCCGAGCGCTTCTCCACGGCCAACCTGCTCAACCAGAACATCATCACCCTGACTAACGACTTCGAGTGGTACAAGGGAAACCACACCGTCACCGTGGGTACGCACAACGAATACTACAACGTGGGCAACCTGTTCATCCGCAACAACTACGGCCGTTACCGCGCCGACAGTCTGTTGCAGTTTCTTACCGACGGCACCCCGGTGATCGGGCAATACGAGCGCAGCTTCTCGCAGGTGGATAACCTCACCGGCGACGAATCTAACGCCATTGCCGCCTTCACCTCGTTCCAACTAGGGCTCTACGTGCAGGATGAGTTTCAGGCGACCAGCAACCTGCGCCTCACCGGCGGCCTGCGCCTCGATGTGCCCTTCTTCCCCATTGATCAGCCCGAGAATCAGGACTTCGTCAATAACGTGGTACCCCTCATTGAGCAGGCGGGCTACGACCTGCAGGGAGCCACCACCGGCAGCTTCATCAAGCCGCAACTGCTGTTCTCGCCTCGTTTCGGGTTTAACTGGGACACCAAGGGCGACCAGACTACGCAGGTGCGGGGTGGGTTGGGCGTTTTCACCAGCCGCCTACCCCTGGTGTGGCCCGGTGGAGCGTATAACAACTACGGCTTCAACATCGGCGAGATTCGCCGCAACGACGTTCCCTTCAATCCGGACATCAATAGCCAGCCTCCCGGCGAGGTGAACCTGAGCAACCCCACCCCCTCGGGGCAGATTGACCTGTTTGCCGAAGACTTCCGCCTGCCGCAGGTATTCAAGGCCAGTCTGGCGGTGGACCAACGGCTACCCGGCGGACTCGTTGGTACGCTGGAAGGCCTGTTCACCAGCAACATCAACAACGTGTTCTACCAGGACCTGAACCTGAGGCCGTCCTCGGCCACCCTGCAGGGCACGCCCGACAACCGCCCGATCTTTGACCAACGCAATCCGATAGACACCTCCGGCACCTACACCGGCGTGTATCTGGCTAGCAACACCCGGAAGGGCTACGCCTACAACTTTGTGGCGCAGTTGTCTAAGCCCCTTACCAACGGCTTTTCGGCTGACCTGAGCTACACCTACGGCGACGCATTCTCGGTGCTGGACGGCACCTCGTCGCAAAACAACTCCCAGTGGCGCGGCTACCAGAGCGTGGAGGGCCGCAACGTGGAGCGCGACGTGCAACGCTCCGACTTCTCGCTGGGACACCGGGTGCTGGCCCAGGCTTCTTACCGGGTAAACTATCTGGAAGGAAGGCTCGCCTCGCAACTGTCATTGATCTACAACGGGCAATCCGGTGACCCTTTTTCGTACGTATACGGAGCCAGCAACCGCGACTTTGTGAACGACGGGGGCTTTGATAATTCGGAGCTGATCTACGTGCCCGACAACCGAAACGACATTGTGCTGGTGAACGTCACCGACCGCGATGGCAACGTGACGGCCACGCCGGAGCAGCAGTGGGAAGCGTTGAATAACTTCATCGGAGACGACCGTTTCCTGAGCAACCACCGGGGCGAGTACGCCGAGCGCAACGTGGCCCGCACTCCCTGGGAAGGCACCATCGACCTGCGCTTCTTACAAAACGTGAGTCTGGGTCGCAACACCCTGCAATTCTCGCTCGACGTGTTCAACTTCAGCAACCTGATCAACAACCAGTGGGGCCGCAAGTACTTCGTGAGCTTCGGCAATTACAGCCTGCTGGACTTTGAAGGCTTTCAGGAGGGCACCACCGTTCCCACTTACACGGTGGACAGCAACGTGCTGGACGGTGAAGAACCGTGGGACGACAACCTCGACGTGGATGGTTTCCGCAGTTCTATCTGGCAAATGCAACTTGGCTTGCGCTACATCTTCGGCAACTAGTCCAGGGGCGCTAGTGAATCCGAACTAAGATCGGGCGCGCTGGCAACGCGTCCGTTTCTTTTTCTCCCCCATCGGGCGCATTCATAACGCGTTCGTTACCCACCTACCATTACCAGACCGCCCCACCCATGCGCACCTTCCTCATCCTCCTCACCGCAAGCAGCTTCCTACTACGCTGCCAATCCGCCGCTCCCCATGGGCCATCCGCAACCACCCCTTCGGCTGCCGCACTCGACACCACCCAAACCCTGACGACCATCGCCTTTGGATCGTGTAACAAGCAAGGCGAGCCCCAGCCGCTGTGGGATGATATCCTGGCCCAGCGGCCCGACCTGTGGATCTGGCTGGGCGACAACATCTACGGCGACACCGACGACATGAAGAAGATGCGGAGCATGTACGCGAAGCAACTGGCCCAGCCCGACTACCGACAACTGATTACCACCGTGCCGGTGGTGGGCACCTGGGACGACCACGACTACGGCGTGAACGACGGCGGCAAAGAGTTCGCGCCGAAGGCGGCCAGCCGCGACCTGCTGCTGGAGTTTCTGGCCGTGCCCAAGAACCAGCCGGTATGGGATCGGGAAGGAGCGTACCAAGCCTATACCTTCGGGCCGACCGGGCGGAGAGTAAAAATACTGCTGCTCGACACCCGCTACTTCCGCGACGCGCTGGTGGCCTCGGCCGACACTGCCCGCCGCTACGGGGCCAACGCATTGGGCGACCTGCTGGGCGAGGCCCAGTGGCGGTGGCTGGAAGCCGAACTGAGCAACAGCGACGCGCAGGTGCACCTCATCGGCAGCAGCATCCAGGTGCTGGCCGAAGACCACGGCTTCGAGAAATGGGCCAACTTTCCCCGGTCGCGACAGCGTTTACTCGATTTAATTGCCGATACCCAAGCCCCCGGCGTGGTGCTGCTCAGCGGCGACCGCCACATCGGAGAAATCTCGCGCTACGACGCCCCCGGCGTGGCCTATCCCCTCTATGACCTCACCTCCAGCGGCCTCACCCACGTGTATGAGGAAGCCGACGAATCTAACCGCCATCGCGTGAGCGATCTGATCAAAGTGCTTAACTTCGGCCTGATCACCATCGACTGGAATAGCAATCCGATACGGTTAACGTATCAGATCAGAGGCGACGGAGGTAAGGTGCTGGCGGAAGAGGAGATGGGGTTGCAACCGTAGGAACGTGTAGGAACATGATTAATCATGTTCCTACATATTGATCATGTTCCTACACCAAATTATTACCCAAATCTACCACCAAGAGGCTGCCTCTCTCCCGTTCCGTCGACCTTCCGAACCACCAAGGGGCTGCCTCTCTCCCGTTCTGTCGACCTTCCGAACGACTCAGGGGCAGCCCCTCTCCCCTTCAGCGGTCCGTCGGAGAGACTCAGGGGCTGCCTCTCTCCCGTTTCGTCGACCTTCGGAGAGGCTGAGGGGCACCCCAACGTACCTTCCGCAAGCGTAAGAATCTACGGAGATCACCGAAAATTAACTCCAAATTTCAATCCAGCCGACCGTGTCATTTGCCGTGTGGAGTTAATTCGGCATCAGGATTCCGGGAAATACAACAGCTTTTGGCCGGAAAATTATGAATAGGTCAAGCAACTTGCATCGTACCTATCCGGCCATGAGTGGTTTTTTATCGACGCACCCGCCGCCTACCTTTGAAGAAAAAAGAAAACTCCTATGACCAACGAAGAACAAGTTCGCCGCACCAAAACCGCCGTGGAGGCGGTGTTAGCCTACGCCCGTCTGCAAAAAGAACTGGCGGCCTACGGGTACGACAAAAAGAAAATGCTGGAGGGCAAAGCCCGCCGGGAGAAGGTAGAAATGCTTATCCACCTACAGAAAAAGGAGTACGGGGAAAGCTACGAGGCCACCGATTCGCTGAATTTAGCCAAAGCAGACGCCTGGCAGGTTTACGTACGCCACCAGGAGATAGCACGAGTGGCGCTTAAAGACAACCGAGGAGCTTACAAAAGCTTGCAACTGACCGGTGAGCGCAAAAAAAGCTTGTTTGGCTGGTTGGCGCAAGCGCGCACTTTTTACGCCAACGTGGAAGGCGTGAAAGAAACCCTGACGAAGTATAGCCTCACCGAGGAGGAGCTCAAGCAGGGGCAGGCCATGATTGAGGCCGTGTACCAGGCGCACTCCACCCGGCGTAAGGAATTTAGCGAGGCTAAGCAGGCCACGCAGAACCGAAACCAAGCCCTGGAGGAGCTCACTGCCTGGACCAGCGCCTTCGTTGGCATCGCCAAAGTGGTCTTCGCCAACGACCCCGAAGCCCTGGAACTGATGGGCTTGCTGAAGACGGCGTAGTATGGACTTCTGGGCGTAGGATATCCTACGCCCAGGACGTGTAGCACATTCTCCAGCTCTACCAAACTGGCCCTCCGCGGAGGGCCCTCCGACCAGCGTGGATTGTCAAGGTCGTAGCGAATGCTACAACCAGTGTAGGGGACGCGAAACTAAGTGCTTAAGCCATCATCCAGTCCGGTGTGAAACGCATCTAATATCCTGACCACCCTAGCAAATTATCCAGTATCCAGCCACCAGCATCACGCCCACCCCAGCAAATCATCCGCGCGGCGGCCGCCACCATCCAGCCTCATCCTTTAAAAATCAATTTCTTACGCGACCAAAAGTTCCACACCACGATAGCACCAATGGCAAAAATTTTGGCAACACGATAGTCTAGCGCCGCGTACTCCACCAACGCTCCCATCACCAGCACGTTGATCAGCAGTCCCACGCCCGCGCCCAGGAAGTAAGCAATCATCTCTACGTGGGTGGCGTGCTTGCCCCGCTCGAACACCCAGTAACGACTCAGCCCGTAGTTGAAGAGATTCGCCAGCACGAAAGCCAGTGCATTCCCTAACTGATAGTTTAGCTGGGCTACTTCTACCAACATAAGCAGCAGCGAGTACTCCAGGGCAAAGGTGGCCAGGCCCGTCACCGCGTAGCGCACAATCTGGGGAAGCGGCCAGTACTTCTGCACCCAATACGAAAGCGAGCGTTTTTCCACCGCGCTAAAGTACGAAAAATAGATGTTGGATGACTTTCTACAGGGCAAGATACTGGATGACTTTCTGTATGGCAAAGATACTGGATACTAGATGACTTGCTGAGATGGTCAGATACTAGATGACTTTCTGTATGGCAAGGATACTGGATATTAGAAACAAGTTGCGAAATTCCAGCATCCAGCATCCAGCATCCAGCATCCAGCATCCAGCATCCAGCATCCAGCATCCAGCATCCAGCATCCAGCCTAGGAGCTTTTGGAAAGAAGATGTACCTTGCTCACCGATCTACAATCGCAGCCTGAACCGTTTATGCCGTCGTTTTTAGAAGAAGTGAGCCGTCAGCTTCTGGATAAGCACCAGGGGCACCTGGCTGAACTTACCGTCGTGTTTCCTAACCGGCGGGCCGGGCTGTTCTTTCGCGAGATTCTGAGCCGCAACATCCACCAACCGGGCTGGTCGCCGCGCTTGCTCACCTTCCCCGAGTTCATCACCGAACTCTCTGACCTGCGCCCTCCCGACCAACTCACGCTCATCTTCATGCTCTACCAGATCTATCAACGGGAGAGCGGCACCAAAGAACCATTCGACCGGTTCTACTTCTGGGGCGAGCTCTTGCTGGAAGACTTCAACGAGATCGACAAGAGTCTGGTGCGGGCCGACGACCTGTTTGCCAACCTGCGCGATCTTAAAGTATTAGACGCGGGCTACGACTACCTCACTCAGGAACAGCGCGCCCTGGTTGCTCGCTTCTGGCAGGGTTTTAATGGCCCGGCCGACCAGCCGCTGTCGCCACCCAAGCAGGCGTTTCTCACCTTTTGGAACGTGCTTAACCGCGTGTACGAAAGGTTTCGTGCGCACTTGCAAACGCGGGGACTGGGCTACGAGGGCATGATGACGCGAGCCGTGGCCGAGTCGCTGGGGCAACTGGCGACCGACAATCCGTTTTCGCGGGTGGCCTTCGTGGGCTTCAACGCCTTCTACGCCGCCGAAGAGCAGGTGGTGCGCTGGTTTGTGCGGCAGACCGGGGCCGATGCGTTCTGGGACGTAGACGCGCACTACCTCAACGACCCCGTGCAGGAAGCCGGGCAGTTCTTTCGGCGGTATCGCCAGCGCCTCGACTTAGCCGCCACCCTGCCCGACCCGCTGCCGCAGCACTTCTACGCGAACGGTCCGCGCGACATTCAGATTGTGGGGGTGCCGCTGGAGGTGGGGCAGGCCAAGCTGGTGGGCAACGTGTTGCAGGAGCTCATCGACCGGGGAAACTTCGTGCCCGAGCGCACGGCCATTGTGCTGCCCGACCAGAACTTGCTCTTCCCGGTGCTGCACGCCCTGCCCGCCGCCATCCGGCGCGTGAACGTGACAATGGGCTACCCGCTGCGCAACACCTCGCTCTACAGTTTGGTGGAGCAACTGCTGCGTTTGCAGGAAGGAAAGCGGCTGCGCTCGAGCGCCCAATCAGCGCAACCAGCCTACGAGTTTCACCACACGGCGGTGTTGGCTATCCTGCGGCACCCTTACGTGAACCCCATCGATCACGCCGCCATGCAGTTGCTTATCCGCCGTATCGAGGACGAGAACCGCATCTACCTGCGACCGGAAGAACTGCACCGCACCCCTTTCTTGCAGCGCCTCTTCCAACCCGTCAACGCCGTACCCGAAACCTTCACCTACCTGCTGCGCCTCCTCAAAGACCTCCACGACCACATCACCACCGATGCTGCTCCCAATGCTACCCAATCTGCTCATCAAGAAAATCCGCCAGCATCCAGCCCCCAGCATCCTATCAACTCAGAAAATCATCCACTATCCACTATCCAACATCCTGCCACCCACGCAGATCATCCAACCCCCAATCCCCAATCCCTAACCCCTAGCCATTTAGAAAATCATCCAGCATCTAACCACTCAGCAAATCATCCAGCATCCAAGCCCGCCGTGGAACGGATCCAGCATCCAACATCTAACCACCCAGAAAGTCCCCAACATCCAGCATCCAGTCACCAGCATCTTGCCACTCCAGAAAGTCATCCAGCATCCAACATCCAGCATCCTATCGACTCAGAAAGTCATCCCGACCCCGACCTCGTCCTACCCGTGCTGGAGAAAGAACTCATCTACCACCTCTACATCCACGTGAACCGCCTGAAGGCCTTGTCTGATGAGAACCAGTTTCAGTTTCAGCAAATCACCTTCTTGAAACTATTCCGGCAGTTGATGCAGTCACTGCGTTTGCCCTTCACGGGGGAGCCCTTGCGCGGCCTGCAGATCATGGGCGTGCTGGAAACCCGCAACCTCGACTTCGACCACGTGTTCATCCTGTCGGCCAACGAGGGCACGTACCCGCCGCGGGAGGTGGGGCATTCTTTTGTGCCGGGCAACCTGCGGCGGGGTTTCGGCCTGCCCACTCCCGATCAGCAAGACGCCATCTACGCCTACACCTTCTACCGCCTATTGCACCGGGCGAAGCAAGTTTATTTGATCCACAACACCGAAGACACGCCCGCGCTGAGCGGCGAGATGAGCCGGTTCCTGTACCAACTGCTCTACGAATCGGAACCGCAGGACGATGAAACGTTCTGCTTCCCTGATGCGCGTGGGGCGTTTCGCATCCGACGCCGCACCCTGAGCGCTCCGGTGCGCACTATTCCCCTGGCCCCCATCACCATTGAGAAAGACACCCCGGTGATGGAACGCCTGCACGTGTATACCGAAGCGGGTCCATCAGGACTTACGCCTTCGGCGCTGAATACTTACCTGGACTGTCGGCTGAAATTCTACTACAAGTACGTGGCCGGATTGCAGGAGAGCGAAGGGGTGCAGGACGAGGTGGACCCCGCCGTGTTTGGCAACGTGCTGCACAAGGCGATGGAGCGGGTGTACCAACGCCACGTGGAGCGAACCGGACAGACGCTGGTGACGGCCGAAGCGATTAAAGGTTTCAAGGGTAAGCCGCTGGATCGGGCCGTGCAAGAGGGGTTTCAGGAGCACTTTCGGGGCCGGGCCGATGAGGAGCTAACGCTGGAGGGCCGCAACCTGATTGCCTACGACATTGTGCACAAGATGGCAAGGCAAATTCTAAAGATGGATGCCCAGTACGCTCCCTTCGAGATCGTGAGCCTGGAGCGAGAAACCGACGAAGGCTACGCGCGTTTGCTGTCCGTGCCCGTCGGCGACGCTTCGGTGACGGTGCGTTTGAAGGGAATTATTGACCGGGTAGACCGCAAGGGCGATACGGTGCGGGTGCTGGACTACAAAACCGGGCGCGATGAGAAGAGGATCAAGAGCATCACGTCACTCTTCGACCGGGACGACAAGCAGCGCAACAAAGCGGCGATGCAGGCGATGTTCTACGCTTTCCTGTACGAATCCCGGGCCGCGTCCGACGAGCGGATCACCCCCGGCCTGGTGAACGCCAAAGAACTGTTCGGTGATCAATTCGACCCGCGCCTGATCCTGGGCAAGCATCCCATCGATGACTACCGGCCCTACGCCGCCGAGTTCACGCAAGCGCTCACCGGACTACTATCCGAACTCTACGACCCCGCCGTGCCCTTCACCCAAACCCAGGATCTGAAGAAGTGCGATTACTGTCCGTTCGTAAGGTTGTGCTACTAAAAATCCATCTGCTGGAGTTCTCAAACAGAAGCGGCAAAAGGGTTGAATTGCGTAGGTGGTTTCAGCTCTTTAACTTCGTTGGCATCAATTTTCCGAACGAGGATTTTTACGTTGCGTTTCGAGCAACTGTTCCCGCAACTTCGACTCATGCAGGCGCATCTTGACCACCCCTTCCACTAAACCGGTGGCTTGAGCAATCTACTTTGCCCACCAGTTTGGTACTTGAGCAGTAGCAAGAACTTGGCCTCGGCGCTTTGGGAAGAAGTAGGCATAAAAATATTTTTAGGTATCAGGGGTTACTTTTCGCTTATGCTGCGTCTAACTATTATTAGTAGCAGCAAATATTAAGATAAAAAAGTAAAGTATACCAAGTTTGTTTGTCTAAAACTAAGTTAATCTACTCTAACTGTTTTACTTTTAGTCTTTTAAAGACTACTCACCACGAAAGTAAGGGGTACAATTTCCCTCCGTCTAAGGCGGTTGCCCGTTGGGACGAGGGATTTCAGATTGATTAAACAAGTGCAGTCCGCCAGGCGGTTGCCCATAACTAAACTTACACATATGAAGAAGGTAATTTTTTGCTTGATTTTAATGACACTTCTGGGATGTCAGGATGAAGAAGCCAATATGATCAGAGGACGGTTAGTAGATAGATATACAGATGAACCGATAGATGATTTGCGTCTAAGATTTGACGTGGCAACTGGTTCTGGATTTCTTTTTGGCTCTCTCGATAGAAATAAGTATGCGGCTACTACAGATGCAAGTGGATATTTTGCGTTTGAGGCAAGCGACGATGACATCTCGGGTACCTTCTATATTTCTAATGACTATGATATAGTTTATCAGGACTCAATGTCGTCAAAGGCAAGCCATATACTTGACCATAGCGACCATAGTAACAGCTATCTTCTTCAGGGTGAGTTAAAAACAATCTATTACTTGCCATCAGGAGTAGTTGAGTTCTTTATTCTGAGAAGCACCATTGATCAACTGGATTTTGATTCATTGATGATCAAGTCGCAGTACGAAGAACAAATTATTTCTTTTGTTCAAGAACACGATTATGGAGTACTTAGTCCCGACCGACAGTTCTTTGTTGAGCCCAGCCAGAATCAAAAATTTGAAATTTACCGGATTGATAACGGTACAGGGACCCTCTACAATGAGATGAATTTTTTTGTTTACAATCTTAACTACGGTGGGGGAGTATTAGGCGGGATAACGAAAAGAGAAATAGTAAAAAGATAACTGGATGCGACGCAGCGCACTGTAGGGTAAGTTGTGGCGACATAAATATTAATGAGCAACTGCCGAATAGGGGACAAACCAGACGAAGATTATACCAATCTATTACTAACCGTAGCTCTTATAACTCGCTGAATCCCATTTCATAATAGCGCGCCATCACTGAACCACCGTGAACGCGGTGCGGCGGTTGGCCTGGTGCTGCGCTTCGGTGCACTTCACCCCGTCGGTGCAATCGTTTACCAAGCGGGTTTCCCCGTAGCCGCGGGCGGTGATCCGATCCGCCGCGATGCCGCGCTGCTTGATGTATTCTACCGCCGACTCGGCCCGTCGCTGCGACAGCGCCTGGTTGTAGGGATTGTCGCCCCGCGCGTCGGTGTGCGAGGATAGCTCAATGTTCAGCGTGGGGTTGTTCTTCATAATCTCCACCAGTTGATCGAGCTCCCGCGCCGCGCTGGGGCGAATAGCCGATTCGTCAAAGTCGTAGTAGATGTTGTCCGGGTCCAGCTTCTCACTGCTGAGCAGAGCCAAGTTCTTGGTGGTGGTGGCCCCGCCCTCGCGGGTCACCTGCACCGAGTCGGTGCCGCTAAAGTAGTTTTTCTGCCGCGCCCGCACCTCGTAGGCTTGATCAGGGTCCACCTTAAGCTGATAGCGGCCCTGTTCGTCGGCGATGGCTCGGGCAATGGTTTGATCAGTCTCCGGGTCGATCAGCGTCACCGTCGCGCCGGATAGCGCCTCGCCGGTGTTCTGGTCGGTGACCTGCCCCTGCACAATGTAGTCTGGACGCTTGCGCAGACGGTTTTCTACCGTGTAGGTACCAGCCTTGGCTTGCTCCGCACTGATGCGTTCCAGTTGCTCTTCGTACTCGTCGCCTTCTTCCGTCTGCACGGTGTAACCGCTATCCGGGGCCACTTCAAACTCGTAGCGGCCCGCTTCGTTGGTCGTTGTATCTTTCACCACGTTGCCTTCCTCGTCGCGGATGGTGACGGTCACGTCAGACAACGGCTCGCCGGTTTCTTCGTCGGTGACCTGTCCCTGCACCAGCAGCACGGCCGGTTTGCTGATCACTACCGCATAGAGATTGTCGTCGGCTCCGCCCCCTCCCCGATTGGAAGAAAAGAAACCGTGTCTCCCGGCCGAGTCCAGCACCAGGGCGAAGTCATCGAGGCTAGAGTTGACGGGATAGCCCAGGTTTTCCGGCTGGGCATCGGGAGTAGCTACCCGAAAGATGTCCAGTCCGCCCAGGCCCGCGTGTCCGCGGGAGGCGAAGTAGAGAGATCCGTCGGTGTGCACGAAGGGGAACATCTCGTCCCCGGCGGTGTTGATCGGTTCGCCCAGGTTGCGGGGCGTGCCCCACTGCCCTTGTTGGTAGTCGCAGGCGTACAAGTCGGTGCCGCCGAAGCCGCCGGGGGCGTCGGAGGCAAAGTACAAGGTTTGCCCGTCGGCACTCATGGCCGGTTGGCCGGTGGCGTGCTCGTTGTTGTTGAAGGGCAGGGGCTGCACGTTTATCCAACCATCGCCATCGTCTTCCCGGTCGGCAATGAAGAGCTTGAGTTTGTTGATGCCCGCTTCGCTTTCTTGCACTTCACCGTCCACGTAGCTGTTGCGGGTGAAGATCATGCGCTGGCCGTCGTTGAAGAAGGCCGCCGAGCCTTCGTGAAACTTGGTGTTGATGCCCCGATCAAAGGGGCGGGGACTTCCCGTAACGCCGTTGGTGTCCACCGGCACGTAGTATAAATCCAGGAAGGGAGTGTTGTTCCACCGAAACGTTCGCTCGGTGAGGCCCTGGCCCTGCTCGCAGGCGGTGTACACAATTCCGTCTTCATAAATCGCCGCGCCGTACTCGGTTAACTCGGTGTTGACTGACAGCGGTTTCACTTCGTAGTAGGCCGAGTCTTCGTAGAACTGCCCCAGGGCGTTGAAGCCTTCGATCTTTTCTTCGGCCAGCTCCTCTTGGGTAAGGCTTTCGTACTGCTGCCGGGCGGCGGCGTAGTCCTTTGTGGCTCCCAGTGATTGGGCGTAGGCCAGTTGGTCATCGGCGGTGAGCAAACTGTCGGGCGCGGTCACCTGCCCGAACCAGTAGGCCGACTGCGGCAGATCATTCATGCGGTAATAGCATCGGGCCAGCTTGATCTTAATTTCGTCTTCGTTCCGCTTGGATCGGCCCAGCGCCTGCTGGTACAGCTCGGCGGCGGGGGCAAAAGCAAATTGCTCGTACAGCCGGTCGGCCCGCGTTTCGTTGCTGCCCAGGCCCGTGAAGATGTTCTGCCCAAAGCTAAGGGTGGTGATGAGTAATAGAAAGCTGAGAAATATATACTTCATGCCGGATTAAAAGTAACGGGGTGAAAGTACTTTGGACTTGCCGAAGGCGAAGCGGTAGTTGAGCATCAGCTCGTGCGAACCGTTGTTGAAGTCCTGCAGGTCACTGATGGTGTAGTCGTAGGCGTAGCCCAGGCGCAGTTGATCGGTGAGTAAGATCTCCAGCAGCCCGCTCACGGCATCCTGGCTGCGGTACGAACCGCCAATCCACAGCACTTCGCGGATCAACAGATTCAGGTTGAGGTCGTAGCCCACTGGCGCACCCGGCACCGCCCGCACCAGCACGTTGGGCTTAAGCTTAAGCGACGGCCCCGCATCGATCACGTAGCCCGCCGTGACGAAGTAATGCCGGTACTGCCGGGCCACTGAGCCGTCCAGGTCTTCGAAGTAATCATTGTTCAGGATCTGCGGCACCGATGCGCCCAGGTAGAAGCGCTCGGTATGGTAAAACAAGCCCGCCCCGGCATTGAACAAGGCCCCGCTCGTCACGTTGCCCGCTACCCCCGGATCGGCTCCGCGGAAGGTGAGCTGCGCCAGATCGGAACTGTAACTGTCGAAACCCGCCTGCAAGCCCAGCGCCAGCCGACCTTTGCCCACCGGGATGCGGTAGGCGTACGAAGCGTAGGCCGACCAGCGGTTCGACACTCCGATCTCGTCGTTCATCACCAGCAGGCCCAGCGCGGCCCGGTCGGTCACGGGCGAGTGGGCGGCAAAGGTGCGGGTATCGGGGGCGCCGTCGATGCCCGCCCACTGCCAGCGGGTGAGCACCGTGAGGTCGAGCGCATCCTGGCTACCAGCGTAGGCCGGGTTGAGGGCCAGTCCGTTGAACATGTACTGCGTGTACAGCGGTTGCTGCTGCGCGTGGGCCAGCAGGGTCACGGCACAGATTCCGATGGTGAGTAGTAATCTTTTCATAGTGTTGCAGTGGTTTAGCGGACGAGCACTACGTAGCCGGTGCGGGGCGGGGTTCCGTCGCCTAAGTCAATCACGTAAAAGTAGGTGCCGTCGGGCACGGTGCTGTCGCCTAGCGTGCTCACGTTGGCTTCGCCCGTCCAGGCGCGGTCGACGTTGTTGTAGCCGGTGACTTCGTACACCGGGTTGCCCCAGCGGTTGTAGATTTTCACCACGTTGTTGGTGTAGTCGGGATTGCGAATGCCCTCGATCACCCACACGTCGTCGCCCCGGCCGGGAGCGAAGCCGTCATAAATAAACAGTTCCGGTTCTTCCGGGTCCAGGTAGTCCGGGATTCCATCACCGTCCGAGTCCTGCGGGTTTTCCGGGTCGGGACCCACTTCGTCCACGTCGGGAATACCGTCGCCGTCGGTGTCGGTATCATCCCCCTCGGGCACCGTCACAATAAAGGTCACCGTCGCCTGGTCGCAGACCGGTGGGTCGGTGTCGGTGCACACCTCGTACACCAGCGAGTCGGTGCCCAGAAAACTGCCAGTTGAGATGTAGGCAAGTTCGCCATCAGTCAGCACGACACCCTCTCCCTGGGAGGGGAGCGTAATGAGGTTCGAAAAGAAGGTGTAGTTCACGCCCTCGGGAGCGCTCACGCTGGGGTTCAGGTCGGCGGTGAGGGCCACGTTGCGATCCACGGTAAAGGTGGTATCGCTTACGCTAAAATTATCCTCGTTCACCGCGGGGGGATTCACCTGAATCAACACCACCGCGCTGCTGCAGGAGTCGGTCACCACGTCGTCGCAAATCTGGTAGGTGAACTGGTCTTCGCCCGAGAAGCCGTCGTTGGGAGTGTAGGTGAACGTGCCGTCGGGATTGAACTCCAGCGTACCGTTGCTCACGTTTTGGTCGGCCACCAGGGTGGGGGGCGCACCGGTGGCGGGGTTGCGGTCGTTGTCCAGCACGTTGCCCGACGCCACTTCGCCCGCGTCGATGGCAAACGTGTCGGCCACGGCCAGAGGAAACCCGTTATCGACGTTGAAGATCAGTTCCACTTTGCCCGGAATGCCCAGTTCGTTGCTCACAAACACGGTGATGGTGTCGTTGCCTAGGTAGTCGGGGTTAGCCACGTAGACCAGGCAGGTGTCGTTGGGCTCTCCCACCGCTCCCTGCCGGTAGGCGTTCCCGGTGTTGGGCGACACCTGGATGCTATCAATCTGGTGGATGTTGCTACAACTGGCCAGTTGTAGGCAATGCACGGTGCTATCGCCCTGCGCCAGCGTATCCACGAAGTAACGCAAGGTGGGGAAGCCCTCTACGGGATCGAGCACATCGACCTTACGGGCGAAGTTAGACAGAAACGCGTAGGTGCCGCCCGGATCACCCACTGAGGTCGCCGTCGGCAGCGGACCGCCCACCACCACCGCCAGGTGGAAGAACTCGCTCGACTGCACAATCACGTTCGGCGGCTGGTCGCCGGGGTAGGCGAACGAAAAGGTCTGCCAATCGATCACCGGTACGTCGAGCAATTCGCCACCAAAGGCTATGTCATCAAAGTCGTCGTAGGGTTGTCCGTTGATGGTTAGGTCATCAAAAGCCGCAGTGGGAGCGAAGATATGGATACGGTTATCGTCGTCGGCATCGCCAAAGCGGTTAAAGGACAGATACTGGCTCCCGGCGCAGTCGATGGAGGGCACCACTGACATGCCTAGTTCGTGGTTCGATAGGCCCGAGAAGTGATACACGTAGGCTGGGGCGCTGGTCTGGATGTAGTGGGGTACATCTATTGAGTCGCGCCCGCCGGGCAGGATATACTCATAAATTTCTCCCACCCCAATGGTCGTCTCCGACGCGCCGTCGATGGTGACTTCTGTGCCGGGAGCCGTTCCAATGATGGTGGCGTAATCGGTGGAGTCATTGGGATCATTGCCTGCATTCTCGTCCCGCTGGGTGCCGCCCCGCGCGACGATGTAGTTGGTGCCCAGCATCGGAAATACCCCGGAGGTAATCGGTACGGTTTGATCAATTCCCGCATCGGCATCGGGAGTGGTGGGGTCGTTTAGGTCAATTATGGACGACTGCGGAAAGCGAAGGTGCTGTCCGCCCGACATCACCGCGATGGGCCGGGTAGATGTCACGTGCGTACCGGCTAGGTTGTTAAGATCGTTGTCTCCTACGTATAAGGAGAAGCCCGCCGCATCGGGGGAGGGGGCCGAAGTGTTATTATTGTTGCGTACCAGGTAGGTTTGATTCTTATTCAGGGGAACAGTGATGGTATTTTCCGAGCCGCTACTAGTGATGAAGTTAACGCCGGTGGGAGCCTCGAAGGTGACCCGGGTACCGTCTTCGGTGGCCAGCACCGAGATAAAGTGCACGTCGTCGGCTCCGTACTTCTCGTTGGTAACCTGGGTTTGGGTGCCCGCCCAGAATTCTTCGCCCAGTGCGAAGCGGCCCTTAAGCGAGGCCAGCGCTTGGTTACGTTGCGACAGGTTGCGGTAGACCACCGATACGGGTTCGTCGGCGGTAATGATCAGCCCCTTATTGCCTTCAGCCGTGAACGCCTCGTAGGTCATGCCCAGATCCGTGCCTAAAGAAACAATCAGCGGAGTACCCGCCACCGCAGTATCCCTGACTACCGGCGTGCCATCGGTGAGCGCCACCGTCACTACAGCTTGGGCATACGGAGTGCTGATGACCAATTCGGTAGGCCCGGCTTGCCCCCCGAAGCCTTGGGGTCCGTTGTCGCGGGGTTCCCACACCGGGGGCATCCAGTGGCGGGTGTCGAGCTGAGCGCGGGCAGAAGGCACCATTAGACCCAGGAAGCTGACGAACAAAAAAAGGATGAGGTAGGCTTGTTGCATAGATTGGGAGTGAGATAAGAGCAATGATAACTATAAATCTTTGAAAACAAGTTGTTGTTACCGAAGATGCAACAAATAATTGCCTCCCACTCAGTCAATACATTCTGTCAAGGTCATACTGCTAAACAGGGCGCAATAATAAAGTACTGCGCCACCTGGATGAGGTACTGATGCCCAATATCTTGGTACGTTTGCTTACCAAATCAAAGTAAGACCTCTCCTTTTTCGTCTCCGGTAACCATAATCTAGGGCGTGTTGACATATAAGCTTAGACGGTGCTTTCCGACTGTTTTTACCCTACTCTACGTCCCTTTCGTTGGCCGATGGCACCGCATCGCCCGCCTCAAGCTCCTTGATTAGGACAAAAACAGCCTCGAAAGCCCTCGTCAATCTATATGTCAACACGCCCTAGAATCTCAAAACTCGGCTCGGGATAGGCCAGGCCCTTGCCCCACCCTACTGCCCCTCGTTGGTCGGAGCGGGTTCGCTGGTTTCTACTGCTTCTTCGGGATACAACACCACCTCAATGGCTTCATCCACGTTGAAATACTTGTTAGCCAGCGCCTTTAGTTTAGGAACCGACAACTCCTCAATAGCCGCTTCGTAGTCCACGATCTCGTTCAGGTCTTCGCCGTTGAAATAGGCCTCTTCCAAGGAGCTTAGCCAGTAGCCGTTTTCCTTTAAGTTAGTTTCTATCTCTCGCCGCAGCGTTTCTTTCACCTTACGCAAATCGGCGGCGGTGGGGCCGTTGGCCTGCAACTTCTTGATCTCATCGTACACGGCCTGGGTCAGCGTATCCACGTTCTTGGGCGCGCAGGGGAAGCCCACCGAAATGGTGTAGTGCTCGTAGGGGTACTTGGTGGCACTGCCCCGGGCGCTGATGCCGTACACCCCGCTGCGCTTCTCGCGGATTTCCTCAATCAGCTTGATGTTGAGGGCCTGAATGAGGGCGTCCAGTTCGAAGGCCTCCTCGCGGTCGTAGTCCAGGTTGCCGGTGAAGGTCAGGCTCACCATGCTCTTGGGATCGTTGCCCTTGAACACGTCTTCTTCCACCGCTCCGCTCGGCGGACGAACCCCAACATCTTTCCAGGTCTCTTGGCGGTTGGTACTCGGCAGACTGCCCAGATAAGTGGCCAGCAGGGGTTTCAGACTATCTACCTCGAAGTTGCCCACGAAGAAGAAGGTGAAGTCGCTGGCGTCGGCGAAGCGGTCGTGATACACGCTGTCTACCTTGTCGATCTTCACCTTGTCCCAATCTTCTACGGTGGGGTAGCCGCCGCCCCGAGGATTGTTCTGCGTTAGGATGCGCGAGCGTCGGTCTTGGTAATAGTATTGAGGATTGGAGAGCAAGTCTTGGTAGATCGCCTTGTTCTTGGTGATGTACGACTGGAATGAGGCGGTGTCGATGCGGGGCTGGGTAAAGTATAAGTTGGTGAGTTGCAGCAGCGTTTCCAGGTCGCGGGGCGTGGCGTTGCCCGAGAAGCCTTCTTTTAACTCGCCAATGTAGGGCCGCACCCCGGCGGTCTTGTCAGCCAGATATTTGTCCAGCGCCACCAGCGACAGGTCGCTCACTCCGCTCTGCCGGATCACGTTGTCGGCATTAGTGGCCGAGTAGTAGGTATTCAGATCGTATAGCGAGTGCCCGCCCGGGCTGCTGGCCAGCATCAGAATCTCGTCGGCCTTGAAGTCGGTGGGTTTGAGTACCACGCGCACCCCGTTGCTCAACGTCAGTTCGATAACGCCCAACGAGTCCAGGGTTTTCTCGGCGGTGATCTGCCCGGCGGCGGGCGGAATGTCCATCAGCGATTCGGCCACGGCTTCCTCGGTGTAGGCAGTGACTTCGGCCGCACCGGCTTCTTGCAGATACTGCCGCACCTCGTCGGAGGTGGGCACCGGCACGCCTTCTTTTTCAGGGGCCATCACCACCACCACGCGGTTCTCGTCGCGCATCCACTCATCGGCCAGCGCGTTGATCTCGTCCAAGGTCACCTCGGTCAAGTACTGCTGCATGAACTGGTACTCGAAGGTGATGCCCGGAATCGGCTCGCCCTCCAGGAAGTTGCGCACGTACTCGTTGGCGTAGCCCTTCGACTCCGTCTTTTCGCGCTCGTTGTAGGCCCGCTCATAGGCGGTGAGCAACTGCCGTTTGTAGCGGTCCAGTTCGGTTTGGGTGAAGCCAAACTGCCGCACCTTTTCCTGCTGCTCTATCATCGTTTTCAGGCCGCGCTCAATGCCGCCTTCGGGCACAATAGCGAAGGCCTGGAAGGCATCCTTGGCCCGCACAATGTCGCCATAGTAGGTGCCCGCGTTGATAAAGGGCGGGTCGGCCGACTGGGTGAGTTCGCCCAGGCGGTCGTTGAGCATGCCGGTGAAGGTGTTTTCCAGCACTGACTGCCGGTAGTCGCGCAGGGTTTCTTCTTCTTCGGGCGCTTCGTTGGTTTTGTAATATAGGCTCAGTTGGTTGAAGGTGGCCTCGGGGTCGGTGACCACCACCACCTTGGTGTCGTCGTGGTTGGGAATGTCGTAAGCGGTGCGCTCGCGGGGCTGGTCGGGGTTGGTCAGTTCGCCGAAGTACTGCCTGATCTGGGCCTCCATCGAGTCGACGTTGATGTCGCCCACGGCCACCACGGCCATCAGGTCGGGCCGGTACCAGTCCTGATAGAATTGGCGCACGGTGGCGTAGTCAAAGTCTTCCAGTATCTCTTTGGTGCCAATGGGCAGGCGCTGGGCGTAGCGGGAGTTGGCCAGCACCACCGGCAGGTACTCGTCGCGCATGCGCTGCTGGGCACCCTGTCCGATGCGCCACTCCTCGATGACTACGCCGCGCTCTTTGTCAATCTCCTCGTCCTCAAAGGTGATGCCCTGCGCCCAGTCTTGCAGAATTTGCAGTCCGTCTTCCAGCGTGGTGTCGGTAGTGGGTAGCATCAGCATGTAGACTGTCTCGTCGAAGCTGGTGTAGGCGTTCAGATGCGCGCCGAAGCGCACTCCGGCCGATTGCAGGGTGCTCACCAGTTCGTTCTTGGCGTAGTGCTCGGTGCCGTTGAAGGCCATGTGCTCGGTGAAGTGCGCCAGGCCCAGTTGGTTGTCGTTCTCCAGGATAGACCCGGCGTTGACGGCCAGTCGCAGTTCCACCCGGTTCTCCGGCCGCTGGTTCTTCCGGATGTAGTAGGTAAGTCCGTTGTCGAGCGTGCCGGTGCGGATGGTGGAATCTACCGGAATGTCGCTGCTCAGGTCTTGAGAAACAGACTGAGCCCAAGCGGTTGAGATGCCGATGAGTAAAAGCAAATATATAGTAACGGAAAGATACTTTAGGTACATAGGTTCAAGCGGTGTATAGTGAAGAGAAAAGCAAACGCAAAATACTGATTTACTCAAGAGCAACGAAGCACAGGGACAATTAGTTGGTGGGCGACGGTTAAAAACGGTTAAATTGCATTATTCTCATTTTTCGCCCTTTGCGCAGCTTCGGAGTTTCTTCGGCCGAGCTTCGGCATCCCTTCGGTATCGCTTCTTCGGTGAAGGCAGGTTGGTGCTAATTTGTATTATTTAGAGAGATGGGGTGGTGGTAGGGTGTTGAAAAGGGAGTACTTAGTCGCGAAACGACGCGCGGTGACGGGCTTGAGATGGGGTGACGCGCTACAAGCGCGCCCCAGCAAAAGGACGAATCTTCCCACCGATGAGACGAATTGGTCGCCTTAACCAGAACATTATGCCCGCTGTGGGATTATTAAAGTAACGTCAGTTATTCTAGGTTTCTAAAAATAATACAAAATCAAGCGGCATGTAGCAGTCGGCCACGATCTTCAAAAGCAATGATTCGCGGATGCTGATCGGCAAAGGTGTAAGCCAGCAGGGCAGCAAAGACGTTGCATAGATAGTTAATAGGGGCCCGATGGCGAGTATGCTCTAAATCAATGAGACCTACGCACTGGCCAAAGACTGACTCAATGAGTCCGCGATGACGATGATAATAAGCGTCCTTTTGATGGACAATAGCATCTTTCTTTCCGTTGCGGCGCATCTTGGCCCTTAGGTCTACCCCTTTGCTAAGTAACTCTTCTTTCAGGGTGCTCAAATAACCTTTGTCGCCGTATACTTTTCCTTCTACTTCTTTGAGCAGGTAGTTCAACACCTGGTGATTGTTGTCAGCTACGTTGCCTGCCGTGAGCAGAAAGTTGACTAGCTGTGCTTCCCGGTTGATGACTACGTGCATTTTGAAGCCGTAAAACCAACCTAACGTGCCCTTGCCTTTGCTGGCCCAATCAGCCATCACTTTGTGTTGTGCTTCTCGTTTGATGTGACAAGCTTTCAAAGGTTTGCTGTCAATGTAGTTTTCTGCTAAAGCGGGCTGGCAACGGCTTTTGAGCAACAGATAGAGTTCCAGCACTACGTGCGGGATTAGGGCTACGAAGCGTTCATAGCAAGGGGCATCAGGAAGCCAGCTTTGAAAAGTCTTCAGCACATCTTGACAATAGAAGTATTTGAAGCATTTGCGTCCCGAATGATGATAAGCAATTAGGGTCGTTATGACTTCGCTTCGCGCAAAGCGTGAGTGGAAGGCGGGGACAGGCAGGCCTTGAAGAGCCGTTTGCTGAGCTAAATCCAGTAGGAAGTCATCGGTTTCCACAAAAATTTCCGTTAGTTTTGTTGTCGTCAAGATTTGCATGATTCTTTGTTTTGTACAATGAAGATTTAATTCCACTGCAAATCTTGACTTTTTTACGCTTCTACGCAACTCAACGCCCTCTCATTCAGCAACTTCCAGAATAACTGACGTTAAAGTCAGCAATTCTCATTTTGGCTATTCTAGCTGAATTCGGTTGAGTTCAGCGACGTGCATGAAGAGTTGTTTCATAGAGACGAAGGTTAATACTTTGAAAGCTGCCCGGATATTTTCCCAGAGTTTGGCTTTAGTTCTAAGATTCTGCCAAAGCTTTTGGAAGAAGCTACAGGCGTGCTGCTGAACCTGATCCACGGTAAAGGCCAGCATCATCAGAAGTGCAAATACTGAGCAGAGGTGTTGCTTGCCATGACCATAATTGTGCTCAAAGTGATAGCCTTGGTTCTTAAGCGTATTGAAGGTCTCGTTTTCTATCTTCCATCGGGAGCGTCCCATACGCATCACCTTTTCTACATTGGCTTTACTCAGAGTGATACCAGTGAGCCAGGTAAACGTCTGCTTTTTACCTTTCTTATTAAATTGCTCATAATAGAGCATATTGACCCGCAGATCGCTATTGCTGCTATTTAAGGCCAGTCCATTGGTGTATGCATAAAACGAGCGAAAGAGTGCCAGGCGTTTCGCTGATATAGTGCCAATGATTTCGGAGCAAGTTGTGCCAATGATTTCGCTTCCGGAGTGCCACTTTTCCATGACTATTTCAGAACATGGCATCAAAAACGATGTCAGCCAAACGAATAGACCTCATGGATCTCCGACAATTGATTATCCTCAAACAAAAAGGGAAAAGCAATCGCAGGATTGCCGAGTACCTACACATTAGTCGCAACACGGTTAACAGTTACGTTCAGTTTTTGACTTCGCTAGAGCGTAGCTGGCAGGAGCTTCTGGATATGGAAGAAGCAGATTTTGAATCGCTTTTTCCGGTACAGACTAATTACGACCAGGTACTGTACGAGCAGTTGTGTAGCCACTTTCCCCACTATCAGAAAGAGCTTACCAAACCGGGCTGTACTTTGCTAACCCTATGGCACGTCTATCAGGAAGTGCATCCGGAAGGCTATCAGTACACGCAGTTTGTATATTACTTTCGGCAATGGCAGAAGCGTAAGAAGGTTAGCGGAAAGTTAGAACATAAGGCCGGGGAGAAGGTGTTCGTAGATTTCACGGGTAAAAAGCTCTCTATCGTAGATCGGACTACCGGTGAAGTTAAAACGGTAGAGGTATTTGTAGCCATTCTTCCGGCCAGCCAGCATACGTTTGTGACAGCCGTACCCTCTCAGAGCCGGGAGGACTTCATTGCAGCGATGGCCATCTGCCTGTCGTTCTACGGCGGAGTACCGGTAGCCATTGTCTCGGATAACCTGAAAGCGGCGGTGAGTAAGAGTTGCAAGTACCAGCCGCAAATCAACAAGACGCTTAAGAGCTTTGCCATGCACTACGGCTGTGTGGTTGATCCGGCACGAGCCTATCATCCGCAGGACAAAGCGCTGGTAGAAAACGCGGTAAGGTTGGTCTACCAACGCATATTCTATCCTCTAGGGGATCAGCCGTTCTTTTCGATCACTGCCCTCAACGAGCAGATTGCTGTATTGTTAGATAAATATAATCGATATCGGTTTCAGCATCTGCCCTACAGCCGCAAAGAACTCTTTCTGGAAATAGAAAAGCCCTTGCTCTCTGCCCTGCCCACCAGTGCCTATTGTATTCGTCATTATCTACGGGGAAAGGTACAGAAAATGGGACATGTGTTTTTCTCAGCCGATAAGCATTACTATAGTGTGCCCCACCGCTACGTAGGCCAAGAGGTCAAAATAGAGTACACTCGAGATGTTGTCGAGATATTTCACAATCGGCAACGTATTGCCCTGCACCAGCGAGATGGCAGGCCCGGTCGGTACACGACGATCAAAGAACATCTGGCCAGCACGCACCGCTACTACGCTTCTTGGAATGCCACGTTTTTCGCTAAACGGGGGGCAGCTATTAGTGCCAGCGTAGAAATGTATATCGCCAAACTCATCGGCCAGTATGCCTACCCTGAATTGGGTTACAAGCAAGCCCAGGGTATTCTCTCATTAGCTAAAGCCTACGGGGAGGAGCGACTTAGCCGAGCCTGCCAGATAGGGTTAACCGCCAGTCGGTACAGCTACCGGATTATTGAGAACATTCTGAAGAACCGGATGGATGAACAAGCGATAGAAGAACCACTCACCGACGATCACATTGCCCCCCATGCCAATATCCGGGGTGCACAAGCTTATCAGTAATCACCAAACCAACTATACTTATGAATCAGCAGACGACGATTGAAAAGATGAAACAGCTACGGCTACTCGGCATGGCCAGTACCTATCACCAGAGCTTGACTGAACACCTCTATCAGGACTACACCCAGGACCAGTTCACTGCCCTGCTGGTAGATCAGGAATGGGAAGACCGGCAGAACCGAAAGATCAAAAACCTCATCCGACAGGCGGGGTTCAGACTACCGGTATCCACGCATGACATTGACTATACCAGTAAACGAAAGCTGGATAAAAACCAGTTTGAACGGCTATTGGGTCTACAGTTCTTGCCACAAGCCGAAAACATCATCTTCACTGGTTCTACCGGGGTAGGAAAGAGCTATCTCGCACAAGCCATTGGCACATCCGCCTGTCAAATGCTCTATAAAGTGCAGTACTACAATACGGCCCGCCTGATGGAAGAAGTGAAGATTACCAAACTGGACGGTAGCTATATCAAGTTGCTCAAAAGATTGCAGAAGATGCACTTGCTGATCCTGGACGACTTTGGACTAAGTCAGTTCGATCAGTACGCCCGGCAAGCCCTAATGGATATCCTGGAAGACCGCTACGGAAAGGCGTCTACCATTGTCGTCTCCCAAATACCGGTAGCTCAGTGGCATGGAATCATCGGTGAAGGAACCATTGCTGATGCTATCCTTGACAGGCTCGTTTATGCAGCACACCAAATCCCGTTAGAAGGAGACTCACTCAGAAAAAAGAAAAAGTTAGTAGGCTAAGAATCAACCCTTATTTTTGTCATGGAAAAGTGGCACCCTTTGGAGCGAAACGACTGGCACGGTATCACCGAAATATGCAGTGTAGCCGAAGCGGTGGATGTCGCCATCCTGTTCCCATTCCACCCACTTAACTTGCCCTCGTTGATCGCGCCCCTCAAACTGCCGGAACAGGGACTTGTTACCATCGGGTTTGATGCCGATCACATATTGCCATTTGGGGTTCTGTATGATCTGCCGGATGATAGGCCCGCAGCTATAAAGGGCGTCCATTACCCAAACCAGCCATTCTTTTCCATAACTATCCTGCATACTGCTGAGCAAACGCTTGGCCGCATTGCGTTCGCAATCATTCTTGCGGTTTCCGTCTTGTCCAATGATCGGCTCGTTGTCCATCACAAAGACTTCTTTCTCATTCGGGTGCACCAGTACTGCGCTAAGCATAGCGTGGTGATAACCCACCTTTCCGTTCTTATGCTGGCGTTCCAGACAATAGCTACAGTGGATACTGCCTGAGCAAAAGTGCTCTACACCATCTACACTGACAGTCAGGTGCCGCCCCCAATAACGGTACTCATCCAAGATGCCTAGCTTCTTGATACGCTTCCATAGCTTTTGAAAGCCTGCTCGTAACCCATCAGGGGCAACAGTATCCAGCCCCTTGCGTAAGCCGTTCTCCGAGGCAAAAGCACCGATCTTATAAATGCTACCCAAATTGCTCTCCTCGGATTTAGTGCGCCCTACAAAGTTAAGCAGCGAGGGGCTTTTCAAAGAGAACATCGCAAAACCCATTTTGAGCAAATCTGATAGCGCATACGAGGCATTATCCTCACGCTTATCCTTTATCTTATTGAACAGTCCGCAGACTAGAGCGTACAGACTATCAAAGCTGCCGCCGCGTTCCAGTGATTTTGTTTTCATCCCCGAAAGCTAGCTCACTACTTCTAAACTTGCAAAGTGAGAATTGCTGCGTTAAAGTATGGCTGAAGAAAAGAACATTTTGGGCACTTCCTTACAAAGCTGTTGCACCGACCCGATGACGGGCTTCTACCGCGACGGGCAGTGTGTGACGGGTCCGCAGGACGGGGGCAAGCACGTGATCTGCGCGCAGGTGACCGAGGCCTTTTTGTTGTTCTCGCAGGCGCGGGGCAATGATCTGATTAACCCGGTGCCCGCCTACGGCTTTCCGGGGCTCAAGCCCGGTGACCGTTGGTGCCTGTGCGCGTCGCGCTGGCAGGAGGCCTACGAAGCGGGCGTGGCCCCACCCGTGGTGCCGGAGGCGACGCACGAAGCGGCGTTGAAGTACGTTTCGCGGGAGGCCTTGGAAGCGCACGCGACAAAGGAAGGTGATTAGTCTACCGAGTTGTTTATGGTTCGATTGTTCAATGGCTCGATTGTTACTATTAAGCCTACTTTTTCATTTCAGATCAAAAATGATCTTTAATGCTGTGTCTATCTTTTGCAGATGATCTTCTGACAATCTGCCTTTTGTGGCTACCAATCGCTGACGATAATCTATAGGGCGGGTTTGCAGACAATCGGCGACCGATTTTTTTGTTAGTCCATTGTTAGCATCTGGTTCAACAACTACGTTGGTAACTATTTTTCCTTTCTTTTCTGACCATTCAGTGATTGGCACTACTGCTTCGGCAGTCCGATTGAATAACAGGTACTCGTTGGTTGTACACATTATTTGTTACCACCACGCACGGCCTGATTTTACCGGTTTCAGAGCCTTTTGTGGGATTTAAGTTGACAGTGATAATATCACCTCGCTTAAGCTTTGCTATCATCTAGTCCCAGTCTTGCGTAGCAGATGCTGTCCATTCTTTTAGTTCTTCGTCTTGATCGTAGAGTTCAGCATATAAATCGGCCGACTGAGTTAACTGAGCGTGACGGTCTAATTCTTCTTTTAAAAGCTGTAAGCCTTTTTTTATCATTTCGTCAGAATTAGCAAATCCCAAATCAGCATAATGATCAATAAATTCTTCTTCTTGTTGATCAAGTCTTATTATTTTCTCTATCTGCATATTCATTGCCGTACACAAAAAGATAGTGGGTTAGGCTTGGATTTTTAAAGAAGGGAAAAGATCGGCAATTTTGTAGTTGCTACACATACTCAATTACCGATCTAGTGATATGATTTTCAAAGATATAAAAAAACATTGAACCGCGTTTACAAGCAATTGAATGGCAAAGCCAACCACCACCGCGTGCTGACTTTAACCAAGATGCTCTATGGGATCATCAGAAGTGGACAGAGTTCTTTGAGCCGACTAGGGTCTGAGATGCCTGGGGCTACTGACACAGAAAGCCGGGTGAAGCAAGCTAAACGCTGGCTAGATAGCAAGTATAGTGACTATGAGAGCTTTTTTCTGCCTCATATAGTGCCACTACTACAAGGGGTGGCTAAGCATGGACCGCTCCTGATTGCCATTGATGGTTCGGAAGTAGGAAAAGGTTGCATGGCCTTGATGGTCAGTGTGGTGTGGGGAAAACGCTCTCTGCCAATTTGCTGGTTGGTGAGAAAAGGGAAGAAAGGACATATGAGCGAAGAACTACATTTGGAAGTACTTCAACAACTAGCTGCTATTTTACCTAAGGATAGCCAAGCGGTACTACTAGGCGACGGAGAGTTTGATGGTAGGGAACTACAAGCTTTCTGTGAGAGACAAGGCTGGAAATATGCTTTGAGAACCGCTAAGAGCAACACCATCACTACGGACGAGGGGGAAACTTTTGCTATCGGACAACTCTACCCCATGCCAGGACACGATCATTGGCTCATAGAAGACGTGCGTTTTACCCAAGAATGCTACGGACCGATCAACTGTTTAGTTTGGCACAGTAGTAAACACGATGAACCTATTTACTTGGTGAGTAATCTGAGTTGGGCTAAAGATATGATGGACTATTATAGCCGTCGCTTTAGCATAGAGACCCTGTTTGGGGATATCAAATCCAGAGGCTTCAATATCCACAAAGTCAAAATTGATGACCCGGATCGGCTCAATGTCTTATTGATGGTGGTTTGCATTGCTTTTCTGCTGGTCTTCGCCCTAGCTACTTTTCAAGCTAAACTACAAGGGTATTTGCCAAAGTTCTTACGAAAAGATCGCATCAGTGCCTATTCCTTCTTTCAGATAGGGCTTAGAGCTTTTCAGTTCTTCATCAAGCAGCAACTAAGAATATTCCCCCAATATGTCAACAACTACCAGCAGTTTATTTGTGTACGGCAATGAATCTGCATAACTTAAACATTTTCCTTCCGTCAAATTTACTTCTTTTATTTGAAGTTGCCCATAACAATAGAGCCATTGAACCATTCTTGTACTACAGCTATTTCTTATGAAATTCGACCAGTACCCCATTGCCGATGAGATTAAGCGGGCGTTGCAGCAGCTTGACTTCCGGCGGCCCACCGACATCCAGTACAAGGCCATTCCGCCGGTGCTAAAAGGAGAAGACGTGCTGGCCATCGCGCAGACGGGCACGGGCAAGACGGCCGCCTTTGCCATTCCGGTGATCCATCACCTGCACCTCCGCAAGCAACGCAAACGCCCCGACGGCATTAAGTGCGTGGTGATGGTGCCCACCCGCGAGCTGGCTTTGCAGATTGCCGAAGCCTTTGAGCAACTGGCGCAGTATACCCGGGTGAAAACCTACGGGGTGGTGGGCGGAGTGGAGCAAGACCCGCAGATTGCGCAGTTGGAACGGGGCATCGACGTGCTGGTGGCTACGCCCGGCCGCCTGTTCGACTTGCTGAGCCAGGGGCATATCCGCCTGAACCGGGTGGAGGTGCTGATCCTGGACGAGGCCGACCACATGCTCGACCTGGGCTTTATCAAAGACATTCGCGACCTCATCAAGCACCTGCCCCAGCAGCGGCAGACGTTGTTCTTTTCGGCCACCATTGATGAGAAGATCAAGAAGTTGGCCTATTCGCTGGTCACCAACCCCATTCGCATCCAGATTTCGCCCAAGAATCCGGTGGCCAAGAACGTGACCCACGCGGTAGTGCGGGTGGCGATGGACGACAAGCGGTTCTTTCTGGAGCGGCTGGTGCGCGAAAAACCCGACCGCAAGGTGCTGGCGTTCGTGCGCACCCAGGTGCGGGCCGAACGGGTGCAACGGGCGATGGAACGGGTGGAGATTGCCAGCGAGACCATCCACGGCGGCAAGGAGCAAGACGACCGGCTGCGGGTGCTGGAGGCGTTCAAGCAAGGGACAGTGCGGATGCTCATCGCCACCGACGTGAGCGCGCGGGGCATTGACATCCCCAACGTGGATTTGGTGGTGAACTACGACCTGCCGACGCCTTCTGAGAACTACGTGCACCGGGTGGGTCGCACCGGCCGGGGCAGCCACAAGGGGCAAGCCGTGTCGTTTTGCAGTCCGGAAGAGCAGGCCACCCTAGACGCCATCGAAGCGTATTTGGGGCAGCCCATTGAAGAACTGGAGTTGGACCGGGTAGACTACGCCGAAACCTTAGATGCGTCGCTGGAAGCTGAAACCGACTGGCGGGCGATGATGCGAGAAGCGGAGCGGGGGGATAAGAAAGGGAAGCGGAAACCTAAAGTATAGCCATTCTCTTCGGTGGTGTCTTTTACCTCAGCAAAGTGTAGCTTGCTTTCATCCTCAAAAATAACTTCTCCCTAAATAAATTCTTTTTTGCTGCTGTATGTCTTCTCTAGAGTGGAGTAAGACGTAATGTGAGTGTGTTCGCTAAGGTCACGCTTGACTTGGATAAAACTCAATGAAGTCGCTAAAGAGGGCGTTCTGGTTGCCGAACAGATTTACTAGCTTATTCCATTGCTTCGCTACGTCAGCCTCTAGATGGATGGTTACCGGAGTCATAGGCTATTGGTTTTATGTTTGGGTAATTGTAGGTTCAAGATAGGCATTTGCCACCGGTTTTGGTTTGGCAGAAGGTTATTTTTTCAGATACGACAGGTCGCACTCCAGGGCCGTGCGTTCCCAGTTTCCGATGTTGGCGGCTGCTTCGTAGGTGGATTGCAGAAAGTCCATGAGCATTGCGTCCGGATCGTCGGTCTGCTGAACTGCTGCGTAGGGCAGGATAAATTCGCCCAGCTCTTGGTGATAGTACGCCGCATCGGGCTGCACGGGTTGTGTTTTGAACGCATCGGGGGTGGGGTAGCAGTATGAGTAGAAGGCTGCTTCCGGAAAGTCGGGGTTGCCGGGCCAGAACCCGGCGCTGCTCACCTCGTGCGAGTAGGCTTCTTGCATCACCTCTAGCGGAATATTGGGTGCTCCGCCGGGGTGTTTGGGGGCTTCGCGTCCTGAGAAGCGCGTCACCGCCAGGTCGAAGGCCCCCCAGAACAGGTGTGCCGGGCTCACCTTGCCGGTGTAGTCGGCCCGAAAGCGCGTGAATACGTTGTGGATGTAGACAAGGGCTTGCCACACCGGGTAGGCGTGGTCGGGGTTATACGAGCGGGCTTGGTTATCCTGATCAAACGGGACGGCGGGGTCCAGTTCGTTGGGCCGGGTGTGGATGTCCACCGTGATGCCCGCCGCGCCGAGCAGGGTCAGTAGCCGTTGGTAGAAGTCGGCGATGGTGCCATCGGACAGGGGAAGGGCGGTTTGCTGCCCGGTGCTAGTGGTTAAGACGAGCTGGTGCTGCACGAAATCGAACTCCAGGCTGAACATGCCCTGTTCGTACGGAATGCTGCCGGTGGTGAGTCCGCGGGGCGAGACGTAGAGGGTGACGTGCCACGAATGGTTGATCCAGGGCGTCTGGCGCAATCGTATCTTGCCGACCATTTGCATCCACAGGTGTAGGGCGGCTAGGGTGTCTTTTAGGTCGGGGTAGTGAAGGGCGGGCCAGGAAGGGTAGGAATTCATAACAAAATAGATTTTTTACTCTATGAGTGCACTACGTACTCCGGCACTTCCTCCACTTCCATCGTGCCGTATTCGTTCACTTCTTGTAATTTCATTTCTTTCAACTCGTTCACCAGCAGCGGGTCGTAGCGGGCACTCACGCGGACGTAGTTCTCGGTGAAGCCGTGCATGCGGTCGCCTTCGGCTTCTTCGAAAAGCACGGTGGCGGTACGCCCCACGTTTTCTTCGTAGAACTGCCGCCGCTTCTTCTCCGACAGGGTGCGCAGCATGGTGGATCGTTCGCGGCGTACCGACAGCGGCACCGCATCCGGCATGGCGGCAGCGGGGGTGTTAGCCCGTTCGGAGTAAGTGAACACGTGCAAGTACGACACCGGCAGTTCGTTCAAGAAACGGTAGGTGTCTAAAAAGTCGTCGTCGGTTTCACCAGGGAAGCCCACAATCACGTCTACGCCGATGCCCGCGTGGGGCAGGTGTTGCTTGATGGTGCGCACCCGATCGGCGTATAGTTTGCGGGCGTAGCGGCGGCGCATCAGGCGCAAAATCCTGTCGCTGCCCGACTGCAAGGGTAAATGGAAGTGCGGCGCAAAGCGTTGCGACTGCGCCACTGCCTCAATGATTTCGTTGCTCAGCAAATTAGGCTCGATAGACGAGATGCGAAAGCGGTCGATGCCCTCCACGGCGTCTAGTTCGCGTACCAAGTCCAGAAAGCGGCTCTTCCGCCGTCCGTCCTCAATACCGAAGTCGCCGATGTTCACTCCGGTGAGCACCACTTCGCGCACGGCGGTGGCGGCAATCTGCCGGGCCGAGGCCGTCACGCTGTTGATGCTGGCGCTGCGGCTTTTGCCCCGAGCCAGGGGGATGGTGCAGAAGGTGCAGTGGTAGTTGCAGCCGTCTTGCACCTTCAGGAAGGTGCGGGTGCGGTCGTGCAGCGAGTGGGCGGGGTGAAAGCGGCGGGCTTCTTCCACTTCGGAAGCCATCACCTGCGGTTGCGGTTGCTTCACAAACCCATCCAGCAGTTCGAGTAGCCGGAACTTTTCGGCGGCTCCCAGCACGGCGTCTACGCCGGGGATTTCGGCGATCTCGTGGGGCTTGAGTTGGGCGTA
Organism: Cyclobacteriaceae bacterium; assembly: GCA_965217305.1. Classification (GTDB taxonomy): domain Bacteria; phylum Bacteroidota; class Bacteroidia; order Cytophagales; family Cyclobacteriaceae; genus Tunicatimonas. Next base: position 432,873 of record CBDCHN010000008.1, on the reverse strand, counting down.
GCAGCCCACCACACACACATAGGCGTCTGGAGCGTAGCGAAGCGCTTCCCGCACCACCTTGCGGCACTTTTTGTCGGCGTTGTCGGTCACCGAACAGGTGTTGATGATATAGATGTCAGCCCCCTGCTGGAAATCTACCGACCGGTAGCCCTTTTGCTCCATCAGGCGGCCCAGCGTGGAGGTTTCGGAGTAGTTAAGCTTGCAGCCTAGGGTGTAGAAAGCGACCGTGCGCGATACATTTGCCATAAAAACTTGCTTCTTTATTATGAAGGACTTCTTGAATGCCGGTTCGGACGGTCCTTGATTGTCCCAAAGTTCTCACTAAATACATCACTATACAAACGGTTCGTTCACCGGCCTTGCTAAAAGTTGTCCGGAAGACGCTAATTTACTCACTTCGCGAAGCCAAATAATATTTTGTTGTGATAGAATTTACAATAGCAACAACCGAATGTTATTTGGCGGTAATTTAAAATTTTAAGGGTATTTTGTTGATAAGTAGACAAAATATAGGCGGCATTTTTACGACTAGCCAAAAAATGATATATTCGCGTCCTACTGTCTTTTTATTCTGAAATTCAGTAGACCTAATTAGAGGATTTTTCAGACCGCGCGCGTACGCGTGAGGCATTTGCAAAAGTAGCTAAAAAGGTTATTATAAGAGGATGGACTATGAAAAGATCAGACAAAACCCGAACCAGTTTATCATTCTAACTAGCCTAACGGTAGAAGAATTTGATATTCTATTACCCATCTTCAAACGCCATTGGATGAAGTATACGAAGTATCACACCTTGGAAGGCAAGAAGCGCAAACTGCCTAATCTTCGCCCCGGTAAGCCTACTCAGACCTTGCCTAGTGTGGGGGAGAAACTGTTTTTCCTGCTGAGCTACTTGAAGAACTACCCTTTGCAGCAATTCCAAGCGGCTAGCTTTTCTATCTCGCAGGGTAAAGTGAGCCAGTGGGTGAAATTGTTGCATCCCCTGCTCCAAAAGAGTCTCAAAGAGCTAGGGGCTTTGCCAGAACGCCAGGGGGAAGCCCTAGCCTCTGTGCTGGCCAAGTACGATGGGGAGGCCTTCACGATGGATGCGGCAGAACGTGCCGTAGAACGCTCGCAAGACGATGATAATCAGCAAGATCACTATAGTGGTAAGCAAAAGGATCATACCGTCAAGAACAATCTGATGTGCCGGGATAATCAGCAAATCGTGTACTTGAGCGAAACCTATGAAGGCCGGGTACATGACAAGAAGATTGCCGATGAGGAAGCCTGCCAATTTCCTGAAAATAGTCGTCTTCGCTTGGATCTAGGCTACTTAGGTTATCAGCCTGAAGGAGTGATCACGCTGCTGCCCATCAAGAAGCCTTACAAAGGCGAACTTACCAGGCAAGACAAAAAATTCAATCAGTGGGTGAGTCGCTACCGTGTGGTGGTGGAGCATGCCATCAGCGGGGTGAAGCGCTGTCGCGTTGTCAAAGAACGCTGCCGTCACTTTGCCGCAGACTTCCGAGATCGGGTCATGCTCACCTGCACTGCATTACACAATTTCCGGGTTAGCAGTTCGCAGCGAGGCTACAGCTAGCAGTGCTCGCGTGCAGGCGCGTGATACTAACAATTATTCCCTAATTAGGTCTAGTATTTATACTAGCAGATTAGTGCAGTATTTCGTCTTCTAATCTACTTAAACCAATCTAATCTTTCACCCATTAATGCAGTTTAATCATGTCTAAGACAAAACTAGAGTACATCTGGCTAGATGGTTACAAACCCACCCAAAGCCTACGCAGCAAAACCAAAATTGTGAAAGACTTCGGCGGCACGCTTGAAGAATGTCCCATGTGGTCGTTCGACGGTAGCTCCACCGAACAGGCCGAAGGCAACTCGTCCGACTGTCTGCTGAAACCGGTAGCCCTGTTTCCCGATCCGGCCCGCAACGACGGCTGGTTGGTGATGACCGAGGTGCTGAACCCCGATGGTAGCCCCCACGTATCGAACGGGCGCGCCACCATCGACGACGACGACGATGATTTCTGGTTTGGTTTTGAGCAGGAATATTTCTTGTGGGACCCCGAAACCAACCTGCCGCTGGGCTTCCCGGCCAACGGGTATCCGCGTCCGCAGGGACCGTACTACTGTTCGGTAGGAGCTAAAAACGCCTACGGACGAGACATCATTGAAGAACACCTGGACTTATGCCTAGAGGCGGGAGTAAACGTTGAGGGAATCAACGCTGAGGTGGCCACCGGGCAGTGGGAGTTTCAGACGTTTGCCAAGGGAGCCGCTGCCGCCGGTGACCACGTGTGGGTGGCCCGCTATCTGGCCGAACGTAATGCCGAAAAGTACGGTCTGTCCATCAACTGGCACCCCAAGCCCCTCAAAGGCGACTGGAACGGTTCGGGCATGCACGCCAACTTCTCAAATTCTACCCTGCGCGAAGCGGGTTCCAAAGAAGTATACAATGCCATCTGCGAAGCCTTCGCTCCAGTGATTCAGGAGCATATCGAGGTGTACGGGGCCGATAACGATCAGCGCCTGACCGGGGCGCACGAGACCCAAGCCATTGACAAGTTTAGTTACGGCGTTTCGGACCGCGGTGCCTCCATTCGTATTCCGATTGCTACGGTAGAGAACGGTTGGAAAGGGTGGTTGGAGGACCGTCGTCCCGCTTCCAATGGCGATCCGTATAAGATTGCCGCGCGGATTGTGAAGACCGTTAAGAGAGCGGCGGTGCCTGCTTAATCAAACGCTAGACCGCCCTCAAAAACAGGAAATCTATTCCGATTTCCTGTTTTTTGTTTCGTAGCTAATAGAGATTTCTTCTTCCTGCAAAAACTTGTTGGCCAGAAAGTCCAGGTAATACAAAGTGGTTTCGATATCCTGGTGCGACGTGGCAGGATTGATGGTGCACAGTCGCAACACCACGCGCTCCTCCACGGTAGTCGAAGAAAGCACAATTCCTTGTTCGTCCATAATATGACTGGCAATACGTCCGTTGAGTTGGTCGTGCTGAACCAGCGCCAGCGATGCCGGAGCGAAACGAAAGGTGAAAATACCAATCTGAGCCGCAGTAGCTACCTCCCAATGCGGTAGCGTACCCACAACCTTCTCGGCGTGTTCAGCCAGGGTGATCGTATAGGCAATGGCCTTCCGAAACGTGTCGATTCCGTAGTATTTGATCGACATCCAGAGGGGTAGCGCTCGAAACCGACGCGACAATTGCACGCCTTTATCCGAGAAGTTTCGATATTGTTCGGTTTCTTTCAGATAAGAACCCGACGTCTTGAACGTGTCCAACAAATGATCGGCGTTTCGCACAAGCAGCCCACCAATGTCGTAAGGTTGGTAGAGCCACTTGTGGGGATCAATGGTCAGCGAATCGGCTTGGTTAGCTCCCTCGAGCAGGTGTTGATGCTCTTTGGAAAGCCAAACCGCCCCCCCGTAGGCCGCGTCGACGTGCATCCATAGTCCTTCGATATCGCAAAGCGCCCGGATTTCGGGTAGCGGATCAATGCTGCCGGTGTTAGTGGTGCCCGCGTTGGCAATCACACAAAATGGCCGCCCGCCCCGTTTCCGATCGCCGCGAATTTGGTCGTACAGATAATGCATATCTAATCGCTGCTGCTGATCCGAGGGCAACACGCGTATCTGGTCATCAGAAAAACCGAGTAACTTCAGTCCTTTCAGGTTAGAACCGTGAGTCTGGTCGCTGCAGTAGACAATGGCCTCCGCATTGGGTCCACCGAGCACCACCTCCCGAGCGGTGGCTAAGCCCATCAGGTTAGACACCGAACCACCGGACGTTAGGATGCCATCGGCCCCCGGCCCCATCTTTAGCAATTCAATAAGCCACTGAATCACCAGCGATTCTACCTGACTGGCAGCAGCTCCAATGCGCTCCGCCCCCGAAAACACGTTGAACCCGCTGGCCAAAGCGTCGGCCATCACGCTGATGAAATTGCTCGGACCCGGCACCCAACCGAAGAAGCGGGGGTGGTTTAGAAGCATATTATTTGGGAAGATATCTTCAGCCGCAGTAGCCATCAGATCGCTGAAGGGCGTAGGTTGATCAGGAACCGGCTCTTCAATCACCGAAGCCATCTCGGCTACGGTGCGGTGCCCTCCGGCGGGCTTTTCAGAAAGCGTAACGTGGTGTTCTACCAGTAGGTCAATCACCTGGTAGCCCACCCTCCGCATTTCCTCTTCCGAAAGCCCAAAGAAATTGTTGTTCATAGTCTACAGGTGCTTCTCGTAAAGAATGCAGCTGTCTACGCTAGTGATATCCGCAAACACGGCTTCACCCGCTAAAAGAAAGTCTTGATAGTTGATTTCGTCTACGTAGTTAAATTCCAACTGGTTGGTGCATACGAACTGCGAAATGCGGCCGGTAGCCTCGCACACGGCGGTCTTAAACTTACGCTCGCGGGCCACGTCCTGAGCAAACCGGTTGAGTTTTTGGGCCAAGCGCCGGTTGGCGTATTGTTGGTACACTCCGCACATAAAAATGTGGTAGTGCGTTCCGGGGATCACTCCCTGGCTAGCAACGTAGCGTTCGCTCAACGATTCTAGCAAAGCAAAAACGGGGGTGAATTTTTCGGAAATAGCTTCCAACCCGGCGGGTGGTTCCGTCACGTAATCTTCGGCAATGGTAGCGCCAATCACCTGCTGTTCATCCACCGCCACCACCGACAAACCTTCGCGGGCGGTTTTTTCGATAAACAAACGGGCAAACTGAATAAACTCATCCTGGGTGATGCCCAGGTGCTGTGACATGGGCTCACCCGCTGCAAAGGTGCTCGCAATGCAAGCAGTGGCCCCGTCGACGTGCTGGGGGCCGAGAATTTCCAAAGTAATCTTCTGGGACAACACTGTGCCCGGAGTAGTAACGTTCATATGGTAGATGATTGGATAGTTTTTGCTGACAATGGCCTTGGTCTATGCGTCGAACCAAGCGTAGGCGTCTTTGGCACTCGTAAACTTTTCTACCTGCAACAGCGACACGGTCTTTTCTCCTAATGCAATGCGGTTGCTGAATTCGCCGAACGCACTTTCCGGAACGGTGGTGGCTACCTTTTTCACGCCGGCCGCCTTCAGTTTTTCGGCTAAGACGTCATTCACCCACTTAGCGGTTTCTACGGTCCCCCCTTTGAATTTAAATAAATCGCCTATCACGTTGGTGATGCGATGTTTTTTAATAAGATCAAGAATTTGGACGAATCCGGCCTTTGCTTCATCGTCCAGGATGTGCCCTTTCCACTGATAAAGCAATACGCTACTGGATGCATCTACTTCTACGTAGAGTTTAGCAGTGTCAATAGCTACCCGAACATCATTTAGAATCGTTGTGGTCATAAGAACATTTTTTAGTTTAGGCAAATCTATTCTATCTGATAACGATTAACAGCGAAAAAAAAGAGAAAACAGTACAAGAGAATAAAAATGCAGAACTGTCGCTAAAAGGGGATAGGAACAGTGGAATAATGGGGGAGATTGTTATGAAATCCGGAGTTCGTCAGCTATTGGTGACGCAGGAAATTTGAAGGAGAAATAAAATCTCTAATCTACGAAAGATTAGGTACCTAGGAAACCTACGTAGCACAAACGAAAAAACCTTACTGCCTAGCCACTTTTGGATGCTAAACAGTAAGGTAGAGATAAAATACGGAATTGCTAAATCTTTCCTTGAAGAGATCTTACACCAGCGCCGATGATTCGTCGGCGGCGTAGTAGTAAGAAACTCCTTTTCGGAAAGTAGCGTACCGGCGTAGTTGCCGCGGTGGAGTGGTGTCGTCTACCAAAATATATTGCTTATCCACATAGATTCCTTCGACCAACTTAACCTTATTCGGGTCATCCTGCCACAGTTGATCTTTAAAGGTTTGAATCCACGCGTTAAACCGTTCGTCGGAGGTAAAAATACGCGTTTCGTGAATGATTTCTTTAATCTGTTCGTGGGCAATACCATTCTCGCTGCTGATATACCGCTCTTTCAGGATTGCTTTTATCATTTGCATGTTCGTTAAATTGAGAGTTATTAATTATTTCAAGGTTTGTGGTTCTTAACCCGAGGTCCCATCAGTTTTCTGCCTTCTTTCTTTTTGATGAGTATTCGTTGGGCGGGTTCGTCATTTAGGTTGAATCTACTTATACAACGCACTTATAATCAGATCGTTGCTACCAAAAAGTCGGTAAATAAGCTGGGGGTAAACCCCCGGAACCTATGTGGAAACTACGTACGCCATCTAGATAAGCTTTTTTTCGTAGGCAAGTCGAATCATCTCGGCGGTGTTGGCCACCCCTAGCTTTTTCATGATACGAGAGCGGTGCGTTTCTACGGTGCGCACACTCACGAAGAGTTGATCGGCAATCTCCTTAGTGATTTTGCCCTCGGCCACCAGGCGTACAATCTGAATCTCGCGTTCACTTAGCAGGGTTTCAGGAGAGGGTTCGCCGGATAAGTTGGCCACGATCAGGTCAGATATTTTGTTCTTGAAGTACTTGTTTCCGGCGTAGACTTCTCGGATAGCGGTTTTAAGCTCCTCCTCGTCAGTATCTTTCAGCAGGTAACCGTCGGCTCCCTGTCGGAGGCTGCGCAGCACGTACTGCACGTCGGCGTGCATGGTGAGCATAATGCACCTCACGGCCGGAAACCGCGCCTTGATGGTGGGCAGCAAATCGATGCCGGTATCGGGGGGCATAGAGATATCCAGCAGCACGATGTCGGGAGTCTGAGCGGCCAGTACGGTAAGCAGCACCGCGCCGTGCGAGGCTTCTCCCACCACTTCCATTTCACCGGTGGCTTGCAACATGGCTTTCACCCCGTTGCGAAACAGTTGGTGATCATCGGCCAGGACAATGCGAATTTTGTTCATAAAATCGGAATTTCAGCTTCAATGTGGGTTCCTTGATCCCGATAGATGCGAACCGTTCCATCCAAGATACGCACCCTTTCATGAATGTTTTTTAGGCCCTTTCCGTTGCCGTTGAGCAGATCAACGGGGTCAATCCCCACTCCGTTGTCTTTGTAGTAAAAAACCACCTGATCCTCAAACTCAGTCAACGACATCACTATTTCGGTGGCTTGCGCGTGCTTCAGGGTGTTGTTGATGGCTTCTTGGGCAATTCGGTAGAGGGCAATACCGGTTTCTTTACTTAGGCAGGACGGGGTAAGCAGGTCGTTGGCATAGCGCACTGTTAGAGCGGTATTTTTTTCTACTTCGCGCACCAGCTGCCAGAGGGCTTCGCCCGGACCGAAGTCGCTCAACACGGCGGGCATCAGGTTGCTGGAAATTCGGCGCACCTCGGCAATCACGTCGTCCAAAAGATTTCTTACTTCTTGGGTAGCCTCCGAAGGCAAAGCCAAAGCCGTTAGCTTCAGTTTGGCGGTGGTGAGCAGCGGACCGATGCCGTCGTGGATGTCGCGGGCGATTCGCTCCCGTTCGGCTTCCTGGGTGCTCACCAGCAGTTGCTTGGTTTCGCGTTCCAATGCCTTTTTACGGGCGTTCAGTTGCCGTAGTTGGTCGCGCATTTGCAGCAAAGCCCGTCCCAATTCATCGTGCTCACTCAGCGGGTGATGGACGGCATCGAAGGCCCCCTGCCCGATCTGCCGCGCAAAGTCGGCCGTTCGGCGCAGCGCCAGAATCAGTTCGTCGAGCGACGCTGAAATCGTATCAATTTCCCGAATGCGGGAGTTGCGCGGTCGCGGGGGAGGCAGTACGCCTTGCGCCAGGGTTTGAATGTCCTGCTGCAAAGCCCGAATCGGCCGGGAAAGCTGCTTAGCCAGAGCCACCGAAACCAACCAGGATACCGCCAGCAGACCGAGTACAAACGCCAGAAACCGATTTCGTAACCGGTGCACGGGCTGCATAGCCTCGGCTACGTCTATCTCGGTGAGGATTACCCAGCCGGTGGGAGTGCTTAGTTGGCGGTAGGCTCCGACGATGGGCACTCCCCGGTAGTCGTCATACACCCCGACGCCCGGATTTCCGGCCAGGGCTTCATAAAAACCCTGAGTACTTATGTTAATGCTTCCGGAAAGTGAGTCGGGCAAGAACCGCGAGGGAGTGATCATTTGCCCTTCTTCGTTCACCAGATACGATTCGCCGGTTGCGCCCATCCCCGTGCGCTCTAGCATAATCTCTTCCAGGTTTCGAGCAAGATAAGCCGTAGTGCGCGCATCGGCTGCTGGCGTATGTTCAGCCAGATACTGTTCGGCCAGTCTTTTCTTGAGGATGTTGATGGAGCGCAGTTGGTTCTTGGTTCTCTCTAAAACGGCGTCTTTGAGTTGGGCGTAAAAACCCAGCGACCCCACTCCGGCGAACAGGACGGTCAGCCCGAAGAGGGCCCCGGTGAGCCACCGTTCTAGTTTCCAGTTTCTGGGCACGAATCACGGTTTATGGTCGTCGGTTTTTCGCCCTCGGTCCCTTTAGCGTTTGCTTTGTTCTCCCGACAAACTCCTGACCACCGGCTTCAGGTTTATTGCCTCCGGGCCGTTCGTTCTTAGCCGCCCCGCCCCACTTCTGTTCGGCCATACGGCGACGCGTCACCACCGGGGTTGTCAGGCGTTTCCACCGGGGGGTGTTCTTGGCCCGAGGACCCTGGAGCGGACGTTGCGGAGAAAGTTGTTTGTCTTCTTTGTTCATGGTGCAGGCGGTAAGAACCATCATTAGAATCAGCAACCAAGTAGTGAACTTCATCAAGAAACTACTCTCTGGATGTTGAAATATACATTATTCTTTAGAATTAGTAGCTTTCTCTTCGTCGGACGGTAGTTTGGACAAAGGATCATACCCTAGAAATTCGTCCTTGTTTGCGGCGGCGGTTGCAATAGCCACGTAGGTAGCCAACAACAGCCACGCCACTCGGGGCGATAGTGCCCACGCCGCCTTACGATCTAATTGGGATGCTAATCCTAGACTTGCTGCCCCCACGCCTAGCCCGGCAAGGGTATTGACGGCACCCAATACCGGACTTTTCAAGCCGAAGTACAGTGGGGTGAAGGATGCGAACAGTCCCCAACCTATTCCTTCTAACCATAAGCTCGTCTTACGCCCGCGCGTCTCTTTGGGTAAATTAGCAATGCGCAAACCCGCGTAGAGCGACGTAATGTTATTGAACGCCCAAACCGGAGCAAAGGACCAATCGGGAGGCGAAATATCTGGTTTTGTGAAGTTGTTATAAAATGCCTCGTCGCCATTGTAACCGGCAGGAGCGGCACTAATTGCGTTAGCCGCAACGCCGACCAGAGCGGCTTGCCACCAATGGTAGCGGGACTTCTTCTTAGATCTGAAACTTAGTTTAGTCATGATAAAATTTTTTTGAGTAATAATACTCTATCTAACTAAAAATTGTTAGGCAAGTTTCAGTATGTGTTACTTATTTTTTGAGTATTCCGTCCAAAAGCATGTCAACGAACTGATAGACAAGGTCTTGCAAAGAAGAAGGCAGTTGGTTATTGTCGGATAATGGTAGCATTCCGTTAATAGAGGTAATAAACACACCTGATACTAAGTCTGGCTCAACGTAACGAATTTCACTCCGCTCTACTGCTTGCTTGATCACTCGAGACACTGGGGCCATGAGACTTTCATAGACACGATCTGATAGGTGTGTCGGCTGGTACGTACTACCTGCGTTTATGTCGGCCGACGCGATAGATACCGGATTGATGGGAGGTTGAGAAATAAGCCACTCTCCCATTGCTCGCAATTGGTTACGAAGATCAGGACCAGCTTGCTCAGCAGCCCGCGTGAGTTCGTCGTGGTGTCGGGCTAGGAGGCGATCCATCACCCGGTTCCAGAGCTCTTCTTTTCCTCCCGGAGCGTGATAGTAAAGGGAAGCGGGTTTCATGTTTAGGCTAGCAGCCAGATCGCGCAGTTTGGTTTGTGCGTAGCCTTTCTTCAAAAACAGTTCTTCTGCTTTATCTAGTACATGACGACTGGCTTCCTCAGGTGGGTGATCTGGCATCATGATCAATTGGTTGAAGACCGATGGGGACGGCAATCTAAGACTTGTGTTTCATTCCGATTCAGCCGGTTCCACCTCCCAGGTGTGGTCGGCCAACAAAGTTACCTTTGCTAGATAAGCATTGTAAGGAATTTTGCGCCCCCACTCCCGAGGCGACACCATCGACAGCACGTCGGTGCCATCGGCGCGTTCGTAGAGATAGTAGGTGTGCGCGATGATGGGTTCGAAGTTCATCTGGGCCGTGTAAATGCGTTCCGATACCTCCACCCGGTGCTGAATGGCGCGTGCCTGCCGGGCCAGCGTCTGGGCTTGCTCATAAAGTTGCTGCATCTGCCGTTCGGTCTGTTGCCGCATGGCCGTCACCGACCGACCCTTCATTTTGCCCTGGTCTTCGGGTTTGATCACTGCTCCACCCACCGCGTGCGGAAACGCTACCAACCCAGGCTGATCGGTGGTGGATTCTTTCATTTTCTCCAGATCAATCTGGTTAAGATCTACTTTGTTTTTCTTTTGCGTCACGCGCCAGTAGTTTTTGGTTAGGAATCTTGGGCCTCAATGCGTTCCTTGAGGCTGGGCTTGGAGCCCGGAAAGGTGGTGCGCTGCGATATGTCGTAGCTAATGTAGAGCATGAGCAGTAGGAACAACGCGGCTAATAACAAAAATAGCTTCTTTGACCTCTTCATGAATGGTTCGGAGTTCTGGGTTAGAGGTTCTGAGTTCGGAGTTTGGGTTGAGGTAAAGTTGAACTTAAAACCCACGATTGGCAAAATAGTTCTTGGTTCATGGACGGGGAGTGCATTCGTAAAATCATTCACATCGATATGGACGCTTTTTACGCGTCGGTGGAGCAGCGCGACTTCCCAGCCTACCGGGGCAAAGCTATTGCGGTGGGGGGTGGCAGCGCGCGCGGGGTGGTGGCGGCGGCCAGTTACGAGGCACGTCGGTTCGGAGTGCACTCGGCCCTGGCCTCGGTGAAGGCGCGGCAGCGGTGCCCGGAGCTTATCTTCGTCAAAGCCCGCTTCGATGTCTACCGCGAGGTGTCGCAGCAAATCAGGGCCATCTTTGGCCAGTATACCGATTTGGTAGAACCCTTGTCGCTAGACGAAGCCTACCTCGACGTGACGGACAACAAAGCGGGAATTCGCTCCGCCATCCGGATTGCCATGAACATCCGAGCACAAATTCAGCGGGAGACGCAGCTCACGGCTTCGGCCGGAGTGTCGTATAACAAGTTTTTGGCAAAGATAGCTTCCGACATCAACAAACCGAACGGGCTGAAGGCCATTCTGCCCCACGAGGCCGAAGCCTTTCTGGAAACGCTGGCCATCGAGAAGTTTCACGGGATCGGCCGGGTCACGGCGCGAAAAATGCACCGCCTGGGCATCGGCAACGGGGCCGCGCTGAAGCAGGCGTCGTTAGAAACCCTGGCGCACCACTTTGGCAAGGCGGGACGCTATTATTACCACATTGTTCGCGGCCGGGACGAACGGGTAGTCAACCCCGCGCGCATCCGAAAGTCGGTGAGTGCCGAACGCACCTTTCAGGACGATCTGCGAACCCCCGCTGAACTGCGGGAACAAGTGCGCCACGTGACCCAGTTGCTGATTGAGCGACTGGAGAAGGCGCAAGCGCAAGGCTTTACCCTCACCCTAAAAATTAAGTACGCCAATTTCTCCGTCATCACGCGCAGCATCACCCAAAAGCAGGTGATCGCCGATGCGGCTAGCATCCAAACGCTTGCCCAGGAATTGCTTGATCAAGTGACCGTTGAAGAACACGCGGTGCGCTTGCTGGGGATTGGTGTTTCTAACCTGGTCACGGACGAAAAACCGTTGCAAGGTGTCCAACTACGCTTCGCGTTTTAACCAATCAAAATGAAGCAATTGCTTCCTGAGCGGTATAACTTTCGGACGAACAGTACGTGCTTGCTTTCTGCAACAATCTGTTGATTCGCCACGTCGACCGCATGCTCGAGCAGTCTTTTGCGGTAGCACCACCTTCTTAGCCCTATTTCCGGCTCCTGCCACCTCCCTTTTGTGCGCATTGGTAGCTGTCCTTACAGTCTATCCCTCATTGCTTAATTGCTTAGGAGTGCTCTTTGCATAATTCCCATGTTGGATGTCATATCCCCGGTTGGGAAAAGCTGTTCCGGAACAAAACGAGACCTTATGATGCTATCTGTACCGCCTGAAATAACCTCTTGTCGTTCTATTGGTCAGCGTATTCCCTTCCCCTATCGTATTTTTTCTCTGTTGTTGCTTTCATTCCTAGGCAGCGGGGCCGAGAGCTTCGCGCAGTGCGAAAAAGTGAGCAATCCGGGCAACAATGTGCTCAGTGAAGAACTGGTCTGCGCTCCGCGCACTTTCGAGTGGTGGGTGAAGTGGGCGATCAACGACGCCACCACCGTAGAATTTGAAATTGACTGGGACGATGGCATCACCGAGACGGTGAGCGTCACTTCGGCTACCAACGTTTACGAAGCCGTGGTTACCCATGTATACCCCACCGGCGGCGACAAGTGCGTCTATTCGCCGAAAGCTCAGGTGCGGGTAAACGGGCTTTTGTGCAACGGCGAGCAAACCCAGGAATTTGTTCGGGTATGGGATTTGGACAATGAAAACGGGGGCAACTTACAAGCCAACCCTCGGATATACCGCGTTTGTTTGGGTGAAAGCGCCACCGTGCAGTTCACCGACCAGAGTAACTGGAACTGTACTCCCCCTACGGAAACCGACAAGGTGAACAACTTTGACCGCTGGGCGCAGTGGATCTACGGCACCGGCGGAGGGGTCAACCGCATTCCTAACGTAGTGGTGAACGGCACTTCATCCGGCTATCCCTTTCGGGGCAATGTGCAGTATCTGGAGCCGGGAGTAGATTTCGACTTGTTGAACCCCCAACCGGCTCCGCCGAAGAACCAGAGTCTGGCCGTGTTTGTACCCGCCACCACGAACCCGGCCGACGTGGGCAAGCGCTTTGAGCTCACGCTGCGTAACTGGAACACCTGCAATCCTTACGATGAGGACATCACCAACGGTCCGCTGAATCCGGCGGACGCGGCTGAGGGAGACGAAGACCCCATCACCACCACCGCCCAGATTGTTATTGTAGAAAAATCAGCCCCTAGTTTCAGTACCCACCGCAGTGCCACCTCAGGACCGGCGGCCACTGAGTTTTGCATCGGCGATGCCGTGTACTTCCGAAACCTGACACCTATTATCGACGACGATGGGGACGGTACGAACGACGCTGACTTTGGGTATCAGTGGGAAGTTTTTGATGATGAATTCGGCAACACCCTCCTGACCACAATAAACACGGTAAATCCAGACTATTCGTTTGCCAGTGCAGGACGCAAGCTAACTCGACTCACCGCCACCGACAATAACTCGGTTGGCAACTGCGGGGGCGTTTATGAAGGATACGTAGACATCATCGCTACCGCTGAGGCGACTATTGCAACCACCGCCACCGACGGCAGTGCTTTGCCTACGCTGTGCCACGACAACAACTCCTTTACAGTGCGCTATACTGACGTGTCGCCGGACTTCGACCCGGCGTCCTCACGCTGGCAATGGAATTTCATGGACGAAACCGGTGCCGTATTTCGTAACGAAAGCGGTTCGGGCGCGTCTTCTTCGTTCGACATCACCTACTCCTCTCCCGGCACCTACGCCACCGAACTTGTAGCTTCGGCAGTGGGAGTTTCTTGTGTGTCGCGCGATACCGCTCTGGTGCATATTTACGATCAACCCGAGGCTGACTTCACCGTGACTTCACTCTGCCAAGCCGATAGCGCCCAACTGAGTAGTTTGGCCACGCTACCGATAGTAGTAAACGGCGACCAGATTATTCAGTATGAATGGGATTTGGATGACGACGGCGTATTCGAAATATCAAGGGCGGACGACGACCCCTTTAAGCATCAGTTTGCCGCTGCCGGTGACCACACGGTTCGCCACCGGGTCACCACCGCCGAGGGGCAATGTTCAGCTACTGTTGCCAAAACAATTACCGTTGAGCCGTCTCCCGACCCGTCGTTTACCGCCGATCAAACCGCTGGCTGTGCTCCTTTGGCCGTCACTTTCCGAATGAACACGCTACTGGCTGATCAGCCGGTGGGGGCTTCGGCCTACGTTTGGCACATGAAAGATCTGAAAACCGGCACGGTTACCACCACCACGGTGACCCCGGCCGAAGACACCTTTAGCCCTCCGCCCTTCGCGAATAACCAACCCGGCTTTGCCGACCACGCCTACGAAGTGTGGGTGACGGCCCAGGCGACCAACGGCTGCCACGCGAGCAGCGCCCCGGTGGCCCTGACGGTGTTTGCCCGCCCCCCGGCCGATTTTATGGTGACCAACCTGTCGGGCGGTGACCTGAACTGTTCGCCCCGCCCCTACGCATTTGAGGTTACTGCGGCCACGCAGGCCTACGCTCCGGATACCTATCGCTGGACCATCACCGACGTCACAGACGGCAGCGTAGTGGATGAGCAAACGGTAGTCGGCAGTCAGCCGACGTTCAGCTACACGCTGACCAACGACGGCGTCACCGCCCGGCAGTTCCGCGTGCGCTTGCAACCCGAGAAATCTACGCTCTGCTTCGAGTCCGTCGAGAAAGTAGTCACCGTTAACCCAATGCCCGCTTCAAGTTTCACCGTGGAGCAAACCGCCGCCGACTGCGAGTGGGTCACCTACCAGGCTACCGCTGAGCAGTCGGGAGTATTCTACCAGTGGACTCCCAATCCGCTGCCCACCAACAACCCCGATCTCACCAAGGAGAGCATCACGCTGGTGTATCCCAAGCAGTTGGGCGGGGCCAGCGCGGTACAGTTATCCCTAAAAACTACCAATCTGGCCAACTGCGCCAGCGCGGTTACCCAAGAAGCAATTACCGTTAATCCGCAGGAGAACATCAACGCATCGTTTGTAGCACAACCCTCGGTGCTGGAGATTCCGGACCGCACCGTTACGATTGTTAACAATACCAACCCCGGCGGTTGGAACTATCAGTGGGACTTCGGCGACGGCAGCACGTCAGACCAAGCCGTTCC
Organism: Cyclobacteriaceae bacterium; assembly: GCA_965217305.1. GTDB lineage: Bacteria > Bacteroidota > Bacteroidia > Cytophagales > Cyclobacteriaceae > Tunicatimonas. Next base: position 417,853 of record CBDCHN010000008.1, on the reverse strand, counting down.
GGGTTCGCATGAGTACGCTACGGCGGGCGAGTACTGGATCAAGCTCACCGTTAGCGGACAACACTGCTCCGAACGGGATTCAGCCAAGGTGATCATTAAGCAGGCCCCTCCGGTCATTGACTTCACCTACGTGGAGCGGACCACTTGCCTGCCCCTGGTGCTGGAGTTTACCAACACTTCGCAGTACGCCGACACCGCCACTTTCTTGTGGAATTTTGGCGACGGCAACCTGTCTACCGAGCTTCATCCAAGCCATCAGTACGAAGCATCGGGGGTGTATACCATCTCGTTACAGGCTAGCAATGCACTGGGCATGACGATAAAGAAGGAGAAGCAACTGATCGTTGATCTGGAGAGAGGACCCTCGGCTGCCTTTGAGGTGCGCTTGGCCCGTCAGTACCTGCCGGACCAGGACATCAGCTTCAAGAACAACAGTGAACGGGCGGAATTTTATCAATGGGATTTCGGAGACGGGAGCGTATCGTCCGAAGCCGAGCCGGTGCACCAGTACTACAATTCGGGAACCTACGAGGTGATGCTCATTGCCTCCAATGCGCTGGGTTGTGCCGATACCCTGGTGCAGCCGGTGGTGATTCAGCCCCTGGTGCCAGAGGTGGACTTTTTGTTTGATCCACCGCAGGGGTGCCGCCCCCTCACGGTGCAGTTTCGCAACCGGTCGCGCTACGCCGACCCTGCTTCTTACCGATGGAGTTTCGGAGCTGGGGAAGGGGTATCGGCTGATGAGAATCCTACTTACACCTACTACGAACCCGGCATTTATACCGTCACGCTCCAGGCCAGCAACAGCGCCGGAGTGACGGTGGAAGAGCGTAAGGAATTTAGTGTCGAAGTATTTGAAACCCCACGGGCCTACTTCAACCTGCGTCCCGACCTGGTGTTTCTGTCCGAACCGGTGTACTTTATCAACCTAAGCGTGGGCGCGGATACCTATCAATGGGATTTCGGGGACGGCACCACCTCGGAAGAAATCAATCCGGAGCATGTGTACGACCAAACGGGCACCTACGACGTGATGCTGATCGCCCAGAGCAATCAGGGCTGTGTGGACACGCTGCTGGTGGAAGCCGCCGCGACGGTGGAAGAAGGCGGCGAGGTGATGATTCCCAACGCGTTTACGCCTAATCTGTCCGGGCAAGTCAACTCGGAGGCAGGAGGTGCCAATGGCAACAACGACGTGTTTTTGCCGGTGTTAGAGGGCGTCACTAATTTTCATATGATGATCTACAATCGCTGGGGCGAGCTCTTGTTCGAGAGCTTCGATAAGCACTACGGGTGGAACGGCTACTACAAGGGGCGGCTGTGCAACAAAGACGTCTACGTGTACAAACTTCAACTGGAATTTAGCGACGGATCAGCCAAAACCTTGGCGGGAGACGTAACGCTGGTACGGTAGCGTTTTTAGTCAATAGTCGACAGTCGATGGTCCACAGTCCACTGTCGACAGTTTGCTGTGGACTGTGGACTATTAGCTGTGAACCGCCTATTAAAACACACTATGATGAAAAGGATTTTTATACTACTAGTTTTTCTCTACATCGCTTCCGCGCATTCTTCCCAAGCGCAGGATCCGCAGTTTACGCAATTCTATTCGGCTCCGCTGTATTTAAATCCGGCCTTTGCGGGCACTACGCAGCAGCACCGGGCGGCGGTGAACTATCGGAATCACTGGGCCAGTTTGCCGCAGGCTTTCGTGACCTACGCGTTCTCTTACGACTACAACCTGAAAGGTTCCAACAGCAACCTGGGACTGCTAGCCACCACCGACCGGGCGGGCACGGCTAATCTGCGATCAACCAGTATCAGCGCAATTTATTCGTACGCCATTCCGCTGAGCGACGGTTTCCGGGCGGTACCGGCTTTGCAGGTAGGTTACGTAAGCCAAAGCATTGATTACTCCAAATTAGTGTTCAACGATCAGTTGGCGTTTGGCAATCCGGATGCGCCCAGCACCGACCCCGCCCTGCGCAACCTGCGGGGGGTGAACCACTTTGACTACAGCACCGGGCTGGTCGTATACGGCAAACGCCTGTGGTCGGGCATCGCGCTGCACCACCTCAACCGGCCGAATCAATCCGTTCTGGGCGACGAGAGTCAGTTACCGGTGCGGTTCTCACTGCACGGCGGCTACAAGATCCCTTTTAAGTTCGGGCCCACCCGGCAGGGCATCAAATCCAGCCTGAACCCCATGTTTCAGTATCGCCAGCAGGGGAGGTTCAACCAGCTGGACGTGGGGGCTAGCTACTTCTACCGCATGCTGATGCTGGGGGTGTGGTATAAGGGCCTACCAATTCAGCAAGACCAACCCCGCACGCTCAACCACGACGCCCTAGCGATGGCTTTCGGGCTGACTTTAAACGGATTCAGCTTCGGCTACAGTTACGACCTGACGGTGTCTAAAATAGGCCCGGTGTCGACCGGCGGGTCGCACGAGGTGTCGCTGGCGCTGCAATTTGAGACGAAGAAGCGGCCGGGAAAAGTATCCCGCAAGATGAAGTACAATCCGTGCCCGGCCTTTATGCCGAATTACTTGTATAAGCCTTGATGGTTCTAGGTTCAAAAGTTCGGGGTTCTTAGTTCTAGGTTTAAAGGTTTGGGGTTCGCAGTGCTGGGTTTAGAGATTGTTGATTGTTCGTTTAACGTCAGTTATTCTGGAAGTTGCTGAATGAGAGGGCGTTGAGTTGCGTAGAAGCGTAAAAAAGTCAAGATTTGCAGTGGAATTAAATCTTCATTGTACAAAACAAAGAATCATGCAAATCTTGACGACAACAAAACTAACGGAAATTTTTGTGGAAACCGATGACTTCCTACTGGATTTAGCTCAGCAAACGGCTCTTCAAGGCCTGCCTGTCCCCGCCTTCCACTCACGCTTTGCGCGAAGCGAAGTCATAACGACCCTAATTGCTTATCATCATTCGGGACGCAAATGCTTCAAATACTTCTATTGTCAAGATGTGCTGAAGACTTTTCAAAGCTGGCTTCCTGATGCCCCTTGCTATGAACGCTTCGTAGCCCTAATCCCGCACGTAGTGCTGGAACTCTATCTGTTGCTCAAAAGCCGTTGCCAGCCCGCTTTAGCAGAAAACTACATTGACAGCAAACCTTTGAAAGCTTGTCACATCAAACGAGAAGCACAACACAAAGTGATGGCTGATTGGGCCAGCAAAGGCAAGGGCACGTTAGGTTGGTTTTACGGCTTCAAAATGCACGTAGTCATCAACCGGGAAGCACAGCTAGTCAACTTTCTGCTCACGGCAGGCAACGTAGCTGACAACAATCACCAGGTGTTGAACTACCTGCTCAAAGAAGTAGAAGGAAAAGTATACGGCGACAAAGGTTATTTGAGCACCCTGAAAGAAGAGTTACTTAGCAAAGGGGTAGACCTAAGGGCCAAGATGCGCCGCAACGGAAAGAAAGATGCTATTGTCCATCAAAAGGACGCTTATTATCATCGTCATCGCGGACTCATTGAGTCAGTCTTTGGCCAGTGCGTAGGTCTCATTGATTTAGAGCATACTCGCCATCGGGCCCCTATTAACTATCTATGCAACGTCTTTGCTGCCCTGCTGGCTTACACCTTTGCCGATCAGCATCCGCGAATCATTGCTTTTGAAGATCGTGGCCGACTGCTACATGCCGCTTGATTTTGTATTATTTTTAGAAACCTAGAATAACTGACGTTCGTTTAAGTATTATAAAATGGCAGCGATTTATCGGTTTGAGGATTTGGAATGCTGGAAGATGGCAAGAACGCTCTGTCAACTGGTACACGAAATCACTGGCCAAGGTGCTTTTGCTAAGGATTATTCGCTTAAGGACCAGATTAATCGCTCCAGTGGTTCTACGATGGACAATATTGCTGAGGGGTTTGAACGGGGGGGCAACAAAGAGTTTATCCAGTTTCTGTTTATCTCCAAAGCTTCTTGTGCCGAGGTAAAATCGCAGCTCTATCGCGCGCACGATCGTGGTTATATCGATGAGTTCAAACTGGAAGAAATATACGGGATAGCCAACGAAACAGCGAAACGCATTCAAGGGCTGATTAGCTATCTTCACCAGTCCTCAAACAAAGGCTTCAAGCATCGATGAGGGTTCTGGGTTCTGGGTTGTGTGTACGTCCCTGCTATAGGTTGACCTGATTAGACATTAATTTCGTTGTTGAAGATCGTAGTTACTGGTCGGTGTTCTTCATCAATTGAGGCCCAATACGCTTCAAAAGCGACCGGACTCATTTTATAGATGTGGTTATGTGGTCTTTGGGTATTGTAGTGTTTGATGGCTTTGGTAGTGCAGCGTTTTAACTGTGGTAGGTTCTTTGGTTTCCAGTGATCCAGATACTCCTCCGCGCGGCGGCCGCCTTGATAGTACGATTGATGCGCTCAGCGTAGGCGTTATCTTGCGCTGACAGGCACATACTGAGCTGGCAGTGGTTGCTCTTAAGCATGTCCACATACTTCTTATACGTATACTGGCTACCTCGGTCGGAATGGTGAACTACTGGGGCTTGATGATCTTGAAGTGCCATCTTGAGGGCTGCTAGATTCGCTGTGCCACGCATATGGTCAGAGACTTGGTAGCCGACCACTTTTTTGGTATACACGTCAATGATAAAGACGGCGTAGTAGTAGCGATCCCCGCCCAAAATGTAGGTGATATCTGATTGCCAAACAGTGGAAGGCTGGTTTACTTTCATGCCTTTGATCAGATTGGTATAGTAGAGCTTAGAGGCGATGGTGGTGCATTTGTAGTTCTTCTTTGGCTTCAAACGATAGCCTAACTGCATGAATAACGCTATAAACCGATCCCGACCCATGAAATCAGGTTGTAGTGTGTCATACATCTTTTCCACTCCACAGCCAGGATGCGCACTTCTCAACTCGTCTGCTTCCAAGACCAGTTGGCTTACCTGAGTATCAAATATCCTTTGTCGCTGAGCGTACTGGTGCACGGCCTGCTTGCTGATGTTCAATTCTTTGTACAGCGCATTCATAGTAAACCCCCTTTCTTGTTGAGCTCGGAACCAGGTAAGGGTGAGGTATTGCATTTTTTTTTAATCTCGATGCCCAACTCCGCCTCAGCCAGTTCAATCATCTTTTCCAGATAGTCAATGCTGATTTGTTTGCGCCCGACCGCCCCTTCTAACTCTTTGACCCTGGCTTCTAGCGCTTTTACCTTCGTAGTGCTACTGTCTTTGTTCTCTACCACTCTATATCCCTTTTGGTTGAACTTTGAATATTTGTAAATCCAGTTGTAGATAAGCTGATCACCGATACCATGCAACTTGGCTAACTGTAAAACACTGTACTTGCCGCCTTCAAAATCAGAGACGATGGCCCGCTTAAACTCTTCCGAATATCGGCGCTGCTTACGAGTAACTCTTACATTTGCTCTCATAGTTTCCCGCGTTTAGCGGTCAACTCTATTCAGGGATGTACACTGGGTTCTAATTTACGAGTTTGGGATGCAGAACCTAGAACCGTTTAACCCAGAACCTAGAACTTTTCAACCTAGAACTCAAAACACAATGCCAAAACTAAACGCGTTCAGCTCCGGCCCGCGGTCTTGTACGAACAGTTCGTTCAGGTCATAATTAGCAAACACGTCTACTCCCCGGTAACCTAGCTGAAAGCGCACTCCGTAGCGATAGTTGTTCACGTAGAAGTTCGTGCGGTCTTTTTCTCGTACGCGGTCACCTTCTTCGCGGTATACATACTTGGCCCGACTGCCCAATCGGTATCCGGCATACACTCCGGCCCCCACGCGAAATCCGGCTCCTTTATCCCGATCAAATACAAACCAATCATTCGCGCTGGGTTTACCGAAATAGAACAGCGGCACCAGTGACACATTCAGGTAGGGCACGACCAGTTTGCTCTTGATGGGATCAATCGCTTCGGTGCTTTCGGAAAACTCCACCTGATCGGTTCCCTTGGTCAAACGCGTTCGTTCGTTCTCAAATTTGAAATTATACCAACTCACGTTGGCTCCCCAATCGAGGTACAGCGGACCGGTTATTTTGGTGCGATTCAGTAAGCCCAGGGCCACGTACCACGATACGACCGGCTTCACTGCGTACAGTTCGTTGCTCTCGTCCGGAAATTTCCCGTTGCGCAGGTAGTTGTTGAACCCAAGGTCGAACGATAACATATTGTCCGTGCGCTTTTCTCTGCGGTTGGTTCTAGTATAGGTTGTGGTGGAACTTGTGGTATCGCCCACTTCGTCATCAGTCACCACAATGCGCCTGATCGTTCTTCGGATATTACCCAGGTCTATCTTCACCGTGATTACGGTATCTTTCTCAGCCGTGTCGGTGCGATAGCGGGTGCCGGTGCTGTCCTCGATGGCCACGGAGTTGACCTCATCCCGCGCGGTGCTGTCCATCGTCGTTTGCAAGTCCCGGATAATCTGGTTCAAATCATAGTCGCCCAGCAACTCGGCTTCGTTGCCTTCTTCGGCGATGATCTGCACCTCCTGCCCGTTTTCCAACTGAATAATAATGGTATCGGGTTCGGGCAGTGCTCCCGAGGCGCTCAGGTGAAGCAACGTACAGATACTAGCTATAAATATCGTTTTCATGGTCGTGAGGGTTAAGGGTGAGAGTTTATTCTTTAGCCGGGTCGCGCGAGAACACGTTGTCGATGAGCGCCGACTTGGCCGAACGCAGTTCGGAGTAGGTTGGCCCGTTCTTCTTTACGTCTTCCAAGAAGGACAACGTCTTACTAAGCAACCCGTCGTTTTGGTCGGGCACCGGTGGTTGAGTTAACCGATTGCCCGGCTTATAAATCACGGTGACCGTGCGGCGTTGGGCCTCGGCGGCAGCGAGCGACGGGTCAGAAGAGACAAGTTCGTTGAGGGTCGAACCATCCGGTTGAGACGCAGCAGGAGGCAAAACTTTATGAACTGCGGCAGTCGGCATCAACTTGTCCGCTGCTTCGGGAACCGTCGATTGCAGGGCCGTCACCTGCAGGCGCTCCGGTTGCGGTGTTGACGGAACGTCTGGCAACCGCGTCGGGCGATCCGGCGACTGTTCCGCCGAAATGTTTTCTGGGCTACGTTCTTCGGATGCGTGTTTATCCTTTGCAACGGGCGCCGAATCAACCAGTGCGGGCGAAGCTTCCGACTCGTCGCTAGACGGCGTTACTTCTTGAGAAGCGTTTGCTTCCCCCGTTCGGTCAGCATCAAAAAGCGCTCCGGCGGGCCCTTCCCGATTAGAAGCCGGGGGTTGTTCCAGCTGAGCGACCTTTTCTCTGGCAGGTTCGTTGCGGAGCAGCATAATGAGCGTGCCTGTTCCTAACAACAGTAGCACTACGGCGGCCGCCACCCGCCAGTACACCACTGCCTTTCGTCGGCGTTTCTGCGCTAAATTTGCGCTGAGCTGATCCCAAACGGCGGGCGGCGGGGGCACCTCGTGGTGGCGCAATAATTCTCCAAACTTCTTTTCTACGTCGTTCATGCCTTATCCTAATTGGTCGCGGTAGCCGCGATCATAGTTCGTAATCCGTTGGCGCAGCAATTCTTTGGCCCGGCTGAGTTGCGATTTGGAAGTACCTTCGCTGATACCCAGCCGTTGGGCAATTTCAGCGTGCGCGTAGCCCTCAATGGCGTACAGGTTAAACACCGTGCGGTAGCCCTCGGGCAGCGCTTGCACCAGCTGCAATAGGTCGTCAGCTTCCAACTGCGGGTACTGCTCAACCGAAGCCGTTGCCGCTTCTTCCAGCTCGAGGGTGATGTGGCGGTGTTTGTGTTTCCGAAGAAACATCAGCGCCTCGTTCACCACAATCCGCCGCACCCAGCCCTCAAAGCTGCCCTCGCCCTTAAACCGTGGCAACTGCTCAAACACCTTGGTGAATGCCTTCAGCAACACATCCTGGGCATCGTCCGCTTCTTTCAGATAGCGCAAGCACAGGGCGTACATTTTGGGCGAGAACCGCTCGTACAGCGCCCGTTGCGCCCGAACGTCCTGCCGAAGGCATTGCTGAACGAGGTGATCCACGGGAGCGCTTTGGTACATGGGTATCTGCATGGGCAACGGCCTATACCTATTAGATGCATGGCCGGGCGTTAGGGTTGCGTGAAGATGTAAATTTTCAGGATAATTGTCGGATGATCTTTGGGGTATGGCGTACTTTTGCAACACGAGCGGGCAAGCGAAGCGGTGATAACCATTATTTTTGCGGCCCTTGAACCAATGAACGTAAAGAATGATGAGCTCAGTTGATTTACGCAGCGACACGGTGACCAAACCCACCCCCGCCATGCACGCGGCCATGATGGCTGCCGAAGTGGGCGACGACGTGCTCGGCGAAGACCCAACCGTAAGCGCCCTGGAACAAAAAACGGCCGCGCTATTCGGCCTGGAGGCGGGCTTGTTCTGTCCGTCGGGCACCATGACCAACCAAATCGCCATTCGGGTACAAACGCAACCGCAGCAGGAGGTGATCTGCCACCAGCAGGCGCATATTTACCTGTATGAGGGCGGCGGCATTGCCTACAATTCCCTAGCTTCTGTCCGCTTGCTGGACGGCGAACGGGGCCTGCTATCCGCCGAGGCGGTGGCGCAGGCGATCAATCCCGACGATGATCACTACCCGGAAACGGCTTTGGTGGCGCTGGAGAACACCATGAACAGGGGCGGCGGGGCCTGCTATTCGACCGAACAAATTGCCGCCATCCACGCGGTGTGCCAACAGCACGGCTTGCCCCTGCATCTTGACGGCGCCCGGGTGTTCAACGCGCTGGTGGCTACCCATGAAGACCCCACCACCTACGGACGCTACTTCAGCTCCATTTCAGTTTGTTTGTCCAAGGGACTAGGCGCTCCGGTGGGCTCGGTGCTGCTGGGCAGCAAGGAGGTGATTCGCCGGGCGCGGCGGGTGCGTAAGGTGCTCGGCGGCGGCATGCGCCAGGCGGGTTACTTGGCGGCCGCGGGCATTTACGCGCTAGACCATCACGTGGAACGACTTGCCGAAGACCACCGGCGGGCCGCCGTATTGGCCGAAGCATTGGCCACCCAAGACTACGTGCAGGAAGTGCTACCCGTAGAAACGAACATCGTCATCTTCACCCTGCGTGAGCAGTCGCCCGCTCAGTTTGTAGAAACCCTCAAGCAGCGGGGTGTTCTGGCCATTCCCTTCGGGAAGCAACAGGTGCGCATGGTTACGCATTTGGGAGTGACTGATGCGCATATCGAGCGAGTGGCCGAGGTACTGAGATCGCTGTAACTCGAAAGAGCTTTTTATCCAAAAAACTAAATTCTAACGCTGCAGTTTGCTATCGTGTCCCAATATATCTTCTATTGGTTTACGTTTGTTAACTTTTAACGATGCCACAGTTTCAAGTAACTCAATGTCGGGCCTGCCATAAGAATGTGTGATAATCAGCGTAAAGTACTGCCCCTCGTTGGCAAAACTATAGTAGGTTTGAAGAAAGCTTTCTTCTTCTTTTTTAATCTCAAAGCTCATAATAGAAACCGAATCATTCCCTAGTGCTATCTTTCTATAGTCTTCCTGAAGGGACCTATCAGATTTTCTTAACTGATTATTCCTAAATCCGTCTAAGAAGTCATTAAAGTCTCTAATATCAAAGAACTGGCGGTATAGTACCGAATCAGCAGATGTGACCAGCAGAGAAGGATTCTCTCCGTAAATGTACTTCTCAAAGCTGTTGTACTTCGAAATACCAAAGACTAAGTCTACTTCGTCTGTTTCAACCTTTTTCCATTCTTTCGGGTAAGTGATCTGAAAAAGTAGGTGGTGGACTCAGATTGTCTAGTTTGACAACAAGAAAGCAATAGAATACCGAGTAAAAAACTGACACCTGCTTTCATAGTTTAATAGTGAAGAGATAGAGCTACCGCAACAACCGCTGCAGCTCCTGCAACGCCCGCTGATTCTTAGGGTGGTGGATGTTATGGATCAGGCTGTTCTTTTCACGACTGGTGAGTCGCCAACTCAGCGACGGGCGCTCGCTGGTGAACTTGCCAAAGGCGTCCGGCTCGGTCACGTACGAAGAATACTCCAAACTTACGCAGTGCAAATCCACATCAAGCCAAGCTTCAGCGTACTCTAACCGATCATCGTTGTTCACATCCTGAATGTTAAACAGGTTATCGTACAGGAAGCGAAACGGACCGGTCATCTTCTGAATGAGCGACGGACTGTCGGGTTCACTGATGGGTTCGTCCTTCTCCGAATCGCGCACGGTGAGCAGCACCACCCCCGAGGTGTGCGCATTGATCCAGTCCTGAAACACGTAGGTGAAACGCACCGCGTCCGATACCCCGAAGTTGTCAGTGATGCCCGCGTCCATAATCTGAATGCGCGGTCGCGTGGGCAGGGTCACATTGGGAGTCACGTAGGGAAAGGCCGCGTTCATGCGCAGGGCGGTTAAAAAGGGCAGTTGTTCGCTTCCTTGCTCGGCAAAAAAGCGCATAAAGTCCACACCCTTCACCTTGGGGGGATAGGAAGTCGCTTCCTTCGAAGCCGCCCCACCGGGGGCCGCCCCACCGGGGGCCGCCCCACCGGGGGCCGCCCCACCGGGGGCCGCCCCACCGGGGGCCGCCCCACCGGGGGCCGGATTCATGTACGACATACGTTGGGCCGAGATAAACATTTTGCGACCGTCGTTCACCACCGCCGGAGAGAGCAGCAGCATCGGAATGCGGGCGGCCCGCTCGTCGGCCCGGTAGTCCGTTAGCTTTTTGTTCAGAATACCCCCGGTGTTCTGGTTAAACTGCTGCTCAAAGGCGTAGCCCCGATCCTTCGCGTAAGCGTTTCCGGCGTACGCAAAAGACTGGTGCCGAACGAAGAGGTCGTTCACCAGCAGGGTGAACACCATCGGATTCAGGTTATCCTGGGCAATCTGGTCCAGGTAGTAGCGGCTGTAGATAGATCGTTCGGATGGCTCAGCGGCGAGTACAATGGGTGACACCAATGGCTGAGCCTCGCGCCGTTTTTTTTGAAGCACCAGCTCCCGAAAGTAGGCCGCCCCGATAAGTCCGCCCGACGCCCCGGTGATCAGGCGGGCCTGGTCCATCAGTCTCCCTCCGGTGAGGCTATCGGCGGCTTGCAGGGCCGTGGCGGTCCACAGCGCCGAACGCAGGCCACCTCCACTCGTACAAACCAATACCATTTTGGGTAATGTGCCGTGGGCCGCCACCTCCCGCTGCTGCCAGGTGTTCAGAATTGCCAGGGTATTCGCTGTGTCTTGCTGGTAGTGCGCCGCGCTGTTGGCCTGCCGAAGCGATGCCAGGGTGTAAGCCGCCGGAGCGGTGTCATAATCAAGTCCGAACGCTTCGTAGGGCTTGTCCAGCAGTTCGGAGCCCACCAGGAGATTGACCACGAAGAAGGCCGTAATGATGGCCGTGGTGGCCCAGCCGCGCAGCCAGTACGAAAGCGCTCCCACCAGCATCAGCCCAATGGTTAGCAACAGCACCCCGCTGGCCGCCGCCGGAATCTGAAAGTAGGGACTGCTCTGAAAGATGCCTAGCGCCAGAATCAGCAGCAAGATCAATGACTCAATAATGATGGAGTTCAGGTGATGCTGATTGAACACCTTCAGCACCAGCGCCTTATCAAAATCCACCGCCGACGCTTTTTGCGCCCGTAACGAAAGGTCCAGGTAGGTATCAACCCGCTTCTTACCCCGCTTGGCGTCTTTGAGGTTTGCCATCACCCGCACCCGCGACACCTGCACCCGGCGCAGCTGCTTGTCTACATTGGCAGCCAGAAACCGAAAGATGTCCTTGTTGGTGAACCGGAAGTAGCTAAATAGCAGTGAGGTCATCAGCAAAAAGCCGCCCAGCAGTCCCAGTAGTTTTTGCGCGACACTCCACCAGCTCTTATATTCATTGTCGATCTGAAAGTTGACGATGGCCACGGTGTATACCAGCACGAACAGCAGCGGAACCAGTGCGTTGTTGAGCGCAAACTTGGCGAAGGGTCGCGACAGGGTGCCCAGAAACCCGAAGCTGGGACCGTCCAGCACGTAGCAGGTGATGTGGTAGGCCATCGTGAACCCGCCCAGGCTGATGCCTACGATTAGGAAACTAAGCGCATCCACTTGGCCCAGATACTCAGGATCTAAAAATAGGTACGGAATGCCCAGGTTCTTGCCGAAGTTGCCCGTCACCATCGCCAGCAGCAGCACCCACGCCAGCAGCAGTAACTGGTTCTTGCGGAAGTGCAAGACCAGCAATTGTACCGGCAGTGAATATACCAGCGGGTCAAATACGTTTTTCAGACGGTTCATTGGCTAGATAACGCGGGGTCACCTAGTACCTGTATACAATATGTACTCCAAAAGCCGAGACTCCAGCTTCCCGTTGTATAATTCGGTGCGCGATTTGGTGCGTAACCCTACATGCTTGGCCAATGCCAGGTTTCCGGTAAAAATGTAGCCGTGGTACCCGGCCCCGTGCTGCTTAAAGAAGTCGCCCAGGGCTGCGTAGAGTTTGGTTAATTCTTCTTCCTCGCCCAGGCGGCTGCCGTAGGGCGGGTTCACCATGATTACCGGTTTCCCGGCGACCGGCGTCCCGGCGACCGGCGTCCCGGCGTCTGAAGCGCTCTCCCCGGCGGGCGGCACCGGAGTTTGCTGAAAGCCGGTAGTCTCAAACCGTATTAAGTGCTCCACTCCGGCCGCTTCGGCATTCTGACGCGCCGCGGCAATGGCTTCGGGATCATTGTCGGTGGCGACAATGGCAGGAAGGTCGGAGACGTTACCTGCCTCGGCTTGCCGGGCCTCTTCCTGCAACGCTTCCCAGCGGGCGGGCTCGAAGGTTTTCAGGTACATAAAGGCGTAGTTGGGGCGCAGCAGTCCGGGCGGACGGTTGATGCGCCGCAGGGCCGCCTCGATGGCTAGCGTGCCACTGCCGCACATCGGGTTGACGAACGGCTGGGCCGGTTGCCAGGCCGAGGCCCGGATGAGCACCGCCGCCAGCGACTCTTGCATGGGGGCCTCCACGCTCACCTGCCGGTAGCCGTGGCGGGTCAGCGACTCGCCCGAGGTGTCGAGGTAGAGTTGAGCGTGGGTTTCTTTCCAGTACAAAAACAGCACAATGCGGTCGGTGCGGGGGCCGCTGTCGGGCCGCCGTCCGTAGTGGTCTTGCAGGCGATCCACCACGGCGTCCTTCACGCGCACGTTGGCAAAGCGGTGGTCGCGCACGCTGGGGGTGCGCACGAACGAGATGACGCTCAGGTAGCTATCGGCCGGAATGTAGTCTTCCCAGGCCACCTGCTTCACCTTGCGGTAGAGTTGGTCGGTTTGGTAGGCCCGGAAGGTGCTCAGCAGGTAGTGCACCCGGTGGGCGGTGCGCAGGTGCAAGTTAAGGCGCATACAGTCGTCGAGCGTACCTTCGGTTTCTACGTCGAGCGCGTGTTCGGCCCGCACCGGAAAGCCCAATTCGCGCAGTTCTTCGGCTAAAAAGGTGCTGGTGTGGGGGGCACAGGTAACGATGATGGTGCTGTTCATAGGCTACATTTCTTCCCGTGTCTTGCGCACAGAATCTACTGACACTTGCGCTGCCGCCGCTATTTGCTCATCCGACATTCCAGCTTGCAGCAAGTTGATAACAATATCCTTCTTCACCTGCTCTTCGGTTTCTCTCTTCACCTGTCCTTAGTCATGGTCCACAAAGTTACGCCATTATACCAGCTTTCCTTCGTCAATATATTTTGCCTCCAAACGTTTTATCATCCCTAATATTATCACACTTTTGCTCCCCCTTACTCATTCACCCATTCTATCACTCATTCATTCAATCACTCAACCCCCATGGCCACCTGGTTTATCTGTAAAGTAAAGCACCAAAAGCAAGACGAAAAAGGAAGAGCAACCAACGTATCGGAGCAGTACTTAGTCGATGCCCTGTCGTTCACCGAGGCCGAAGCCCGCATCTACGAAAAGCTGGGCAGCGTGATCTCGGGCGAGTTCTTCATCAACAACATCTCCAAGAGCAATCTCACCGACGTGTTCTACTACGAAGACGCCGACGTGTGGTACAAGTGCAAGATGACCTACGCCCTGGAAGTAGAAGGTAGTGGCCGACAACCCGGCGGAAAGGAGAAAAAAGTAGTGAACTACGTACTGCTCACGGCGGCCAATGCCAAACAAGCCTACGAGCGCGTCTACGAAAGCCTCAACAACATGCTGGTGGAGTTTCAGGTGCCCGACGTGGTAGAAAGCCCCATCGTGGAGGTGTTTCCCGCCGACCGTGAAGAAGACGTTATGCAGGAAGCCCCCGACAACTGGCGTCCCCTACAAAACGAAAACGCCGATCAATCGGTATGATAGATATTACCGCACCATCACCCGGCGAACAAATACCCGGTTTCCCCGCCGGACGCGCAGCAGATACACCCCCGCGGGCAGCGGTTTCCCCGCCAGTTGGTGCAGATTCACCGGTATTGAGAAACCGTCGTAAGACCTACTCCGGTTGCCCAGCTCCTGCCCCCGCAGCGTGAACAACCGCAACTGAACCGTCGGCCGATCCCAATGAGGGTTCTCTAGCCGCACCTCCCCGGCGGTCGGATTCGGATACAGCCGAAGCGCTTCTGCCTCCTGGTGGGGGTTGCTGGCCCGCACCGCTACGGTGTCGCTCGGCAACACGTTGTGGTCGCCGACCAGGGGGCGCACGGCGCGTCGCACCACCGTGATGGTACGCGTGGTCTGGCTCGCGCAACCGGGTTTGCTCCGGACGGTCAGCGTCACGGCGTAGCGACCCGGTTCGTCGAAGTGAGCCACGGGTTGCGGTTCGGCGCTGCCCGTATCGTTATCGAAGTCCCACTCCCAAGCTACCGCCCGCGAGCTGCTGTCCTGAAAGCGAAGCGCGTAGTTATTGGTTTCGTCTAGATACAGCGTATCGTTACGGAAGCCGGGGTTGCGGGCGGCGTCCACCGTAAACCGCGCCACCGGTTCGGTGATGACAATGGGTATCTGGCGCACGGAGGCCTCGTAGCCGTCGCGCAGCGGAGCCACGTACACCACCGTGTCCTGATCAACGATGCCAGTTTCGTAAGCACCGCCCTCGGTCAACAAGGTGGTGCCCAGGGCATCGGCGTAGAAGCGTACGTTGGTTTCCCCCGCCACGCGCACCGTAGCGGGTTGCCCCGCACACACCGGCACGGTCGGCAATCGTAGGGGATGGCGGCGGTAGTGCTGATAGTAGGCCCGCGCCGCTTCCACCGCCCGCTGCAATTCCTCCCAACTGTTGCCCACCACCAGCGCCAGCGCCACCTCGGCCGACTGTTTGGCCCGCAGGGTGTCGAGCGTTGCTCCGACCACCAGCGCTCCGTTTCCTTCGTGGTCGGCCGGGTGCACTCCCGATGCTAGCCAAGCGTAGTTATCCGCATCCGTGCGCGTCCCAGGTTGCAGTTCGTTCGGGGCGTAGTAGCTGGGCGCTTGTTCGGTAAGCAGGGTCACCCCGCCGTAGCGCTGCTTCGCTGGGTCGTACACGTAGCCCAGTCGGAGGCTTTCGTCCCAGACGGATTGGTGGTCGGTTTCGTCATTATTCCAGTCGGTGAACAGGCCGGTGCGCAGGTTAGTCAAGGCCGTATCAGTGGGGTTGGTGATGCGGTATTCGCCGACCAAAAACGACGGACTTCCGGCGCTGGTGTCCGCTAGCCAGGTTTGCTGCACCGCCACGCCGACCGGTTGCGCCGCCGCGGTGTCAGCAAAGGACGAGCGCAGCAGCCTGGCCCCCGCCGGAGACCGGTGAAACTTTATCGCCTCGGTGGTCGTGAAGTCCTGATTCTTTCCTTCGGCAGCCGTGTATGCCCTGCCACTAGCCGACATCCGCTCGGGGGCCGCGGCAATGAGCAGTCCTAGTTGAGAAGCAACCGGCTGTCCCTGGTACTGCAACCCCGTCGGCGATCCGCCTCCTAGGGTACCATCACTGCCCACCCGCAGCGACAAGTTGCCGTTGCCTATCGTAGCGTAGTCAGGTGAGGAAACAATGCGCACGTACTGATAGTCTTGGTAATCTCCTGATGAGAAACCTATCCGGAAGACCAGTTCTTCACCGGGCGGCAGGTCGTCATGCAGATACGCGCGAAACGGATGGTCCCGGTGCGTAGCGGTTGCCAGCGAATCCACCACGCCAAGGTGCACCACCGAATCAATTAGGGTGACGTAAGGTGAGGGCGAGGAGAGCGTTACGGTGACCCCGGCAGTGGTGGGCGACAGCCAGTTTTGGTAGCTCATCGTCAGAGCTAGGGTATCGCCATAGTAGGCGTGGGGCCCGGCGTGGTTGGCGTAGGCGAGCGACGACACCCGCAGGGCCGGAGAGGACAGCGGTTGCAACGCCCGCGCTGCGTTGAGCCGACCGCGACCCAGCTTCTCGTGGTAGGCAGCGTTGCCTTCAACCTTGTAAATATCATCGGCACTCAGGCGCAACTGCTGCATCACCTGCTGGGCGCTCCACTGCGGAAAGCGCGCCCGCACCAACGCGGCGGCCCCGGCCACCAAGGGGGCGGCGAACGAAGAGCCCGAGCCGTACTGGTAGCCCCCGCCGTTCTGGGTACTGTAGCTATACTGCCCGGGAGCTACCAAATCTACCCAGTGGTTGTGGGTCGTCTGCCCCACGGCCCGGTCCCGGGCATCGGTAACGGCTACCGAGAGTACCCCGTCGAAGGAGGCCGGGTAGTAGCGCTCGTCGCGGCCGCTGTTGCCCGCCGCCGCCACCACCACCACGTCGCGCTCCTGCACGGCGTAGGTGATCACGTCTTGCCCGAACTGCGAGTAGGCATTGGCTCCGCCCCACGACAGGTTGATGATCTGGCAGCCCCGGTCGGCAGCGTAGGCAATGGCTTCGTAGCCAAAGGCAAACCGTCCGTCGCCCGAGCGAAACACCTTGATGGGCATATACGAAGAATGAAAGCCTAGCCCCGCGATGCCGGTGCCGTTGTCGGGAGTGGCGGCCGCCACCCCGGTTACGCCCGTGCCGTGCCCGTCGAGGTCGGCCGAGGGGTCGGCGTCGTGGTCGGCAAAGTCCCAGCCGCGGTGGTTGTCTACGTAGCCGTCGCCGTCGTCGTCGAGGCCGTTGATGGGGTCGGCAGTATTTCGGTGCAGGTTGCCGACCAAATCGGGATGATCGAGCTCCACGCCGGTGTCAAGCATCCCGATGATGACGTCGGCGCTGCCCGGCTCGATGGCCCAGGCTTCGTAGGCGTGCACGGTGGTGAGGTAGTCCTGTTGCCCCTGCTGCGGATGCGCGGCCGGGTCGTTGGGCAGGGCGGTGGCTAGGGGCCGTAGCAGGTAGTAGGGTTCGGCGTAGCGCACCCCGTCGAGCTGCTGCAGGCGGTTGATGAGCGCTGGCAGGTCGGTTTCGCTGGTTTCTACCCGGTAGATGTCGGCCAGCGGATGGGTAGGGGTGCGGGCATTCGGAGCTGATGCGATCACCGGGTCGATGCGGACCGCCCCGCAGATTTTCCGGATGTCGGTGAGTACGTTGCTACTGGCCGCGGTGCGGGCGTTGGGCGAGGCGGCGGACGGTCGGAGACGCACCACCACGGTGCCCGGCGCGTAGTCGGCGGCGGTTACTCCGGCGGGCAGTTGCCATGAAGCAGGGCGAAGCGATTGCCCCCGCAGGCCGTAGCCCAGCAGCAATAGTAGCAAGAGAAAGTGCAGTCCGATTGTGCGCATACCCAGAGATCAAGCCGCGCTCCGAAAGCGGGAAACGCGGTTGATAGTAGCCTTGCGAAAACCGTAGCGAATCTCGCTGGGGATGAAAGGGATTGGAGCAAAACCCTACACATGGAAGGAAGAGGGGGAAATGGCAGGAAGGTGCTGCTTCTCGTCCATGATTCGTGGCTCAAGAAGGGTAACAGAGATTGTTACCGCGCAATCACCGGAAATAATACACGCAACCCTTGACTCGTGTTTTGAACGGTGGGCACAGCCATAGCTGGTTTTGTGTCACCAATTATTGGTGCCGTTATACGTTCAAAACTACCTGCCTCTCAATTGCTGCGCTTTCTCACCCAAACCTTACACGGCAGGGCGGTGCGTGCTTGCCGGTGGGCTATTGCCCATTCCAACCTTTTTGCTCATCTTCCTGTCACTTAGATACACTGTCCTTCACCTAATCCTCATTGCTCATGAAAACCGGTACTTATGCGGGGCTTTTCGTAGTCCTGCTGTTTGCCCTGCCTACTGCTTTCGCCCAAGAGGCGAAGACCGACGCATCCGATGAATAGATGATCCCGCTCGAAGGAGCAAGAATTGACGCCCGCACCAAGGACAAAGCCAAATTCTTGCAAGATAAGAAGCGCTACGCTGACGTAGAGTACGTGCACATGCGCTCGGTGGCTGAGGCGCAGCAAGACGGACTGCTTAGCTTCAAGGTGCCCGGCAAGAACCGCAAGCTACGCGCCCGTGCGGTGGACATCCGGGCTGAGTCTACCCAAGACTACGAATGGAACGGGGAGTTTGACGACTTCTACGGGTTTATGAACGTGGTGTCGGTGAAAGGGCAAATCCGCGCCCACGTGAGCTACGACGGAGACGAATACGATATCTACCCGCTGGAAGATGGCGTCCATGCGGTGGCAAAGCTGCTGCCGCCCGACAGCACCTTTCAGGGAGGTTGTGGTATGGATGCTATTCTTGCTTCTCCGGCTGATAGCAGCGACTATCAGTATGAACACGAGCACGATGAGCAAGGCAGCATTGGGTCAGAGTCTTCCCGTGAAATAAGCTGCGTTGAGAGAACAGTGCGGGTGCTGGTGCTGCACACCGCCCGAGCCCGAGGTACGAATATCAATCCCCAGACCGAGGCACAACTTCACATTAACAACTTCAACCAAGCGGAGACAAACAGCTTGGCGGCGGGCACGCTAGGCAGGCTGGAACTAGCTGGGGTGGTACCCTACAACCTTCCAAATGGCAACGAAAGGCAGTTCCGTATAATTGATGATATTAACGATATGATTGATGACACTCGTGCTGGAGGAGCACAGGATCTGCGAGACCAGTTCAACGCTGATTTAGTGGTACTATTCACTGAGGGTAACTACGAGGATCCGGATACAAGAGGTCGGATATTTGGAGCAGCAGGCAACTTTAATCCTGCAACGCGTGACATACAACTAATTGACGCGCGTTCGTACGCTATTGTGGATATCCAGGATGCGGGTAACAACCTGACTTTCGTGCACGAGGTGGGGCATATGTTTGGAATGCGCCATCAAACCTGTGCCGAATGGGACAGTGGTTTTGGCGGATGCGATAACGGAGGTGCCTTTGAACACGGATACAACTTCAGACGTCCCGGAGCACTGTTCCGCAGGGAGCGTCGCTATCGTACGATTATGCATCAGGTACGCGGCGACGATTGGAATCAGATACTGCACTTCTCCAATCCGGACGTTATCGTGAACACGCAGGCGAGTGGTTTTGCGGGGATAGCCGACAACACGCGTCAACTGGAAGTAGCCGCTCCTACGGTGTCTCGTTACGAACTGAGGGGCAACCTGACCGCCAGCATCGACGGACCCAGTTCGGTCAATGTATTTTCCACCAATACCTGGGAAGCAGTCTACAGTTGCGGAGTAGGCTACACCTTTCGTTGGGAAGTTAGCAACGATGGCTTTATCTTCAACTTTGCCGGTTCAGGCGAGATTCTGACTTACGGGTCGTCTAGCAATATCAGTCTATTTTATATTCGGTTGATTGTGACCTCCAACAACGGGCAAGTTGTCAGAACGTTTCGTACCATCAACGTAAACAACTTCCGTACTCAGGATGCAATGGCCAGCAAGGATACCGCCAACTGGCAGCAGGTGATGGAACAAACTACAGAAGCAAAGGGTGGAATAGTACTCAAAGAGGCCTATCCCAATGCCATGCGCGAAGCCACCCAGGTTGGTTTCTACCTGCCCAAAGCTCAAACCGTCAGCCTGGACATCGTTAACCTGAACGGGCAGTGGGTACGCAACGTTGCGGACGGGGCAATGGAAGTTGGATACCATGAACTAATCATTAAGCGGGAAGGCTTGGCCCCCGGGTTGTATCTCTATCGCCTGTCAGTAGGCGATCAGCAGTACAATCGACGTTTACTTGTGGGAGATTAGACCTATAACCGTCTGTCCGATGCCTAACAGTATTGGGCAGACTTACCTTTTTAAAGATGAAACAACTGATGATAGGAATACTGCTGCTAAGTAGGTATGCATAAATAATCGGCACTATTTGACTTTAAGGAAAGACTGTTGTATTATCTATTTATGCGATATGTAGAATTAACTCAAAGCGAAAGAGCAACCTTAGAAGAGGGCTACAAGCATCACAATAAGCCTCATGTGCGTCAGCGTTGTCAAGCCTTGCTGCTCAGTGATGAAGGCTGGCAAGTTAAGCAAATTGCCAAGCTACACCACACCCGTAGCCGAACCATTTACACCTGGATGAATCGCTGGCAAGCTATCGGTTTAGCTGGGGTGATGATTCTGCCGGGCCGAGGGGTAAAATCCAAGCTGTCCACTCAGGATCAGGTCATGGTTGAAAAGGTAAAAAAAAAGCGATAAGACACGCTCGGAGTTTGAAGGCAATGGCGCATCAACTCAGCGAGGAGCTTGGTTTTGAAGTGACTCGGCATATGCTGCGGCGTTTTCTAAAGCGATTGGGTTACTCTTGGAAACGCTTTCGTAAGAGTCTCAAAAAAAAGCAGAATCAGCAAGAGTATGAAGAGAAGTTAGCGCAGCTGAAACAGCTTATTGAGCTATATAAGGCCGATTATATCGATTTGCGTTTCGCCGATGAGAGCGGATTCAACCTGGAAGGTTACGTACCCTATGGATGGCAACCCAAAGGGAAGTACATTGAGATTACCCCAGCTAAAACAAAGGGGACACAGATTTTTGGTTTGATGAATACAGACAACCAATTGCAATGCTATGGCTTCAAAGGTAGTATGACCAGTGCGGTAGTGATTGCCTGTCTGGAGGACTTTTCTACCACTATTACTCAACCTACCGTTGTGGTGTTAGATAACGCACCTATTCATCATAGTGAGAAGTTTAAGGCTAAAATACAGGAGTGGAAGCAGCAAGACCTCTACATATTTTTCCTGCCTACTTACAGTCCTCATCTGAATCCTATAGAGATACTTTGGCGGAAGATCAAA
This sequence comes from Cyclobacteriaceae bacterium, assembly GCA_965217305.1. Classification (GTDB taxonomy): domain Bacteria; phylum Bacteroidota; class Bacteroidia; order Cytophagales; family Cyclobacteriaceae; genus Tunicatimonas. Next base: position 396,720 of record CBDCHN010000008.1, on the reverse strand, counting down.
TACGAGTGGATCGAGTATGAGGATATACAATCGCAACAAAGACTCGATCAGAAACTAGAAGATATCTTACGTGACTTTGGTAAAAAGTATCAGATCAACTTTGAAAACAAACATCAAAAAGTGACGAATATATTCGCTTAGGTACTTAATAGGCTTAGTAGCCTGTAGTGAAGATGATGTAGTCTGTGAGAAGGAGAGTTCCGAGTACTATGGGGAAGCCGATCTACTAGTGAACGGCCGGGCCTTCGCTTTCGGGGCGGTAGCAGGCAACTCGGGTTGCAATGCCAGTAATTTAAGCCTAAGATGCGTTTACTATGACGAAACTGGTCTTGCACGGATGAACCTAGTAGTAGGCAACTTTCCTAATCAAGCAGGGAGATATAGACTTCAGAAACGAGCCTCCGCAGAAAGCGAGTGTAACCTAAATCTTATCTATACATCCTTTTATACGCTAGAGGGAGACGCTCTAGGCGAAGTATTCCATATGGTGGAAGAGGCGGAGAACAATGAACTGATTATCACGCACTACGACTCGGTTGCTCAACGACTAGAGGGGCGCTTTTCTATGACCCTAGCGGTGGTTGACCTTTTTCGTATCGATGAGCTTAACTTCCCCGACACGGTACGGATCACTTACGGCACCTTTTCTACCGAGGTGCTCCCTATTACCGAAGTGGGTGGTTAAGCGGGTGCTGTGACCTGAACCCCACAAAAAGAAAGGGCACGGTCAATAGACCGTGCCCTTTTGCTGGTTAATCCCCGGCTCCCCGCACAAGCGCGGCGGCGGTGAGTCAGGCGTAAATTAGCGGTCGCGTGGCCCGCAAAGGCTTTCAGGGGCCGGGGTCCTCAGGCGGGGGGCGCTTCCTGATACTTATCCAGCAACTGTTGCAATTTGTGGCGGGCACGGGCCACGCGCGATTTCACGCAACTCTCGCTTAGCCCCATAACATGCTGAATCTCTTTGATTGAGTAGCCCTGATCGTACCTGAGCGACAACAACCGCTTCTCTTCTCCGCTGATGAGTTCCATCAGTTCACGAAGAATCTCTACGGTGGGTTTAGTTAATCCTTCGGTATCGATTTCGTCTTCCAGCCGGTCGACGATCCTGCGCGAAATCTCTTCGTCCAGGTGGCGCTTGTCGCGCCGCCGGTGGTCGTGGCAACGGTTGCGCACGATGATGAACAGCCAGCCGGTGAACTTTGCTCGTTCGGGCTGAAACTGATCCAGTTTGGTGAGCACCCGAATTCACACCTCTTGTGCTAGGTCGCGGGCCGTTTCGCGGTCTTTCACGTGAAGGGCACAGGCGGATATCACCCGCGTTTCGTGACGCCGCACCAGCTCGGCCAGTAACTTAGGGTCGCGCGGGTCGCGTCCCTCCTGCCGGTAGTGGGTCACCAGAGCTTCGTCGCTGAGGTTGGTAAGCTCCATCGCAACTATTTTTAGGGTTGGGCTGCGACCTTTCAGTAAAGCCGCGTATTTATAGTAGTAGGCCCTACTAATGTATGCGATACGGATGACAACTGCCAGTTTGGCAATCATTTATTTGAAGGAGGACGCCCAAAATCCGGTAACTGAGTAGGCAATTTACCTTATGCTATCGATATGATTGAAAACATCAAACAAAATATAAGAGGCATTCCATCTATTAGCTGCTGATTGGGGTCTTTATAGCAGATTCTTAACCCTTAACTCATAAGATTATGAACACTTTGAAAAGAAAGCGATATTACCAGTCTTGGTCACGGGTACTAATGTTGACTGCCCTACCGTTTATTCCTATTGCTTTCGCCAGCGTAGGGTGCAGTCAATCCGATTGTGATGAATGTAATGATGTACCCTGCAACTCCAGGGCTAAAACAGTGAAGGCAGTAGTGGATGAAGCGGGAATCGTAACCTTCGATAGTACGATAAACCAATGGGTTGTTCTTGTGAGCATTGACGGAACTTACGATTCCCGAGATGCAGGTATAGTATGTAACGATCTGTCCGAGGAGTTTAAAGAAGAAGGCAAGTGGGTTATATTCAGCGGCGAGTATAAGAAGTACGCAGGAGAACGGAGGCCACCATTTCCTGGCCAAGTTTATTACTATTTATTTATTTCTAACATAAACACCCCACAAGATGAATAAGCTATACCCATCAGTACCAAGTGTTGGATGAAACATCAAACAAAATATAAGAGGCATTCCATCTATTAATTAGTAGTTAGAGTCTTAGTATTATCATTTCACCTTAAACTTATCAAGTTATGAAATCTTATATGACAGCGTCTCTCGTGCCCCTTGCTCTGTTTGTTAGTTCTCTTGGTTGTAAGGAAGAGACTACTACCTCCGGTTGTGGATGCGATGGCGAAACTATTCGAGAATTTAAATTAGTTGCTGGCGAAATTCAGACCAGTGCAGAGGGTTTGATTATCAAACTTGAGGACGATAACCGAACTAGTATTTTACCTTGTAATGAATGGCCTACTGATTATCATAAAGAAGGTCAGCAGGTCCTAGTAAGTGGAAGCTTAAAACAAATATGTCCGATGGGTGCCCCCAATATTAAGGTAGATAGTGGATATCCGTTTGTTCTTTCAGAAATTAAATCAAATGATAACCCGTAGTCAGTCATGAAAAAAACTCTACTCCTTGCGTGTATATGTGCCGGAAACATACTATATGCGCAGCAACGGTGTCTTACTGTTTACAACCCATCTTCTTCTGCTCAACAGAAGAGTATAGAAAACTTTTATGAAACCGCCGAGAGCCTAGCAAAAAGCATAGAAGATCAACCTGCTGCTCTTAATAGTTCTGCTGTTATTTCTGGTACCATCCTCATTCCAGTAGTGGTTCACATAGTTAGAAATAGTAGTGTCCCAGAACAAACTCTCTCTACTGCTCAAATATGCTCACAAATTGAGGTGCTAAATGAGGATTTCAATAGAAGAAACGCTGACAGGACCTTAACCCCAGTTGCATTTACAGGCGTTTCTGCCAATTCGGATATTCAGTTTTTTTTAGCTACTCAAGATCCGAATGGTAATGCTGCAACTGGTATTACCTATACCTCCACAACGCGTGTTTCTTTTACAGGTAACGATGATGTCAAAAGAAGTAGTACAGGTGGAATAAATCCTTGGGATACAAATCGGTATCTTAATATTTGGGTGTGCAATCTAACAGATGGGTTGGGGTATGCTCAATTTCCTTGGGACTTTTCTTCTAAACCTAACACTGATGGGGTAGTGATAAGATTTGACGCTTTCGGCAGAACAGGAACTCTTAATCCAAGGTATGACAGAGGAAGGACTGCTACTCATGAAATAGGTCACTGGCTCGGTCTACGGCATATCTGGGCTGACGAAGATGGCTGTACCGGGAGTGATGGCGTTAGCGATACTCCAAACCAAGCTGGAAGCTATCTTGCACAATGTCCTACTGGTGTCAGAGCGACTTGTGGAAGCAATGATATGTACATGAACTATATGGATTATACGGATGACGCGTGTATGAATATGTTCTCTAATGGACAAAAGGCAGTTATGCGGGCTAGCTTTGCTACGGGATCATCCGGGTTTCGCAAGAACTTCAAGTACCTTCTTCCTACTGTACTTAGTGATCCTGGTGACCCCTATTCTGTCTGTGCAACTAATAGAAGTTATACTGTAAGAAATATTCCTATTGGATCCAACGTGAGTTGGTCAGCTGCTCCAACTAACTTGGTTGCGGTTAGTTCCGGCAATGGAGCTACTGCCACCATTAGAGCAGCTAATAGTACCAGTTCAGGCCAAGTAACTATAACCTACAGTATCCGAGGAGCGGCCAACTGTGCTGCAGTGACAATAACTAAAACAGTGCAGATAGGAAAATTTACAACTAGCCAGATTGCTGTTTCGGGAACAACGGGGGTTTGTCCGGGTAATGCTTATAATTACACAGCCAATGTACCAGGTGGACACAGAACGGGTTACACTTATTCCTGGACGTACCCGAGCGGCTGGTCGGTGTTCTCACAAAGCACCAATACAATTAGGTTATACGTACCTACCTACAATGCTCAGTACGGAGCAGTCCGGGTATCTGTAAACAACGGCTGTGGAACTACTGGCCCTACCGGCGTCACAGTTTTTCCTGGTTATTCTTGCGGAGGCTTTCTGACCACCGGCGGGTTCACCATCTATCCAAACCCCGCCGATGAGCAGCTCACCATTGAGCAGACCGAAAACACTCCCAGCAATACGCAAATCGTAACGGTCGCCGAGCAGTTAACCACCACCAACTCGCTGGCAAAAACAGTTACTCCTGCGTTCAGGGTAGAACTGCTAAACAGCCAGCAAGTGGTCGTTGCCAAAGGAACCGCTCAGAACGAAAGAGTGTCCTTAGATACCAAGTCGCTTCCTCCGGGCGTGTACTTTCTGCAAATCTACCGAGACAATGCGGTGCTTCAGGAGCAAATCGTCATAAAATAGTACGCTCGCTGGCCAAAAAGAAAGGGCGCTGCCGGTTGGCAGTGCCCTTTTGCTTGTCAATTCCTAGCTCCCCGTATAAGTGCGGCGGTGCGTCACCTCGGTTATTCGGGAAGCTGCTTCTCCTGCTGGGCGGTCATGAAAGCACGAAGGGCGTGGTTGATCTGGCTCTGATATTCCTTGCCTTTCTTACGAAAGAACTCCAGCACGTCCTCATCCAGATGGATGGTAACCGGTTGCTTCTTTGATTCAACCCTTCGGCTCACCCACTTTCCGGAGGCAAAGTCCTCGTCGGTAAGGTACACGTCGTCGGGGTCGTTTTTGACTATCTTATCCAAGTCCTCGTCGGTGATAGAATCTACCTTCTCCCAGTCGGTTTGGCCAGGCATTTTCTCTATCTCCTCACTCGTGTAGCGGACGATTTTCTCTTTATGCTTCATAATTTTGTCTTTCCTTCTTGCGGGCTGACCTTGCCGATATAATCCGGTAAATGCCACCTCGCATGGTGTAGATCACCGTGACGTAGCGAGTTCCTATCAACCCGGTAGCCACAATACGCTTTTCATCTTCGTAGGTTGATAATACCTCGTGCACCCGGCCCGATATCAGCAGACGAGCCGCTTCCGGGAAACTAACCCCATGCTTGTCGTTGTTGCTTGCGTTCTTGTTTTCATCCCACTCAAAATCCATGCGATAGTATACCTATAATTGTTATTAAGAGCAAGAAGTTCTAAACTTACGTTCTAAGCGCCAGCCTGCTAAGGTATATGATCTGTATATCCCTCAACCACCCCACAGAAAAAAGGGCACGGCCAATAGACCGTGCCCTTTTGCTTGTTAATTCCCGGCTCCTCGCACAAGTGCGGCTACGGGGAGTCAGGCGTAAATCAACGGTCGCGTTGCCCGCAAAGGCTTTGCGACCTCCCTCGCATAGGCCGTTCGACCCAGGTCGTATAGATCGTTCGACCCTCGTCGCATAGCCTATGCGACCCTCGTCGAACAGACCGTTCGACCGTCGTCGAATGGCCTACTCGCTCACGCATTACTTCACGGTGAGCACCGGGGTGAACACTCCGATGCGCAGCGTTTTGCCGTCGTGCCGGGTGTTGCGCACCTCCAGGCGATAGCGGCCCGCCCTTAGCTTGGGCATCATTAGCGTTAGCGTCTTGGGTTCGTTGGTACGCACCCTCTCCGCCTTCACCTCGCTGTCGTTGGCCTGGTTGACGAAGAACACGCCTTCCTCTTCCAGGTTGCCGTATATCCTCAGCTGTTCTCCCTGCACCTCCAGCGTTGCTTCCGGGGTCAGCGTGGCGTTGCGCGTATCGCTGCCCCAGTCGTACACCGATTTGATCTCGGGCTGGGTAGAGCGGGCGTCTACCTTGCGCAGCGCCACTTCGGCTACTGCCGAGGTAACCGCCTCTTTCACCTTCACGGCCACCGCCAGGGTGTGCCGACTGGGGTCAAAGCGGTCGTCCGGGTTCTTAAACACCCCGCTGATATCGAAGCGGGTGCTGATGAACTGGTCGCTGTACACCTCACCGGCGCGCACAAACTCCGTGATCCCCTCCCAGTAGGCGTCGATCACCGCCCGCACTTCGGTGGGCTTCAGGATAGAACCTTTCCCGGTGACACGCGCCATCAGGTCTTCTTGGTCACGCGTCACCACGTTCACCGGACGGGCCAGTTGGTCGTCCGGGTCGTCGGGCGTGAACTCATTCGAGTACAAAGCAAAATCTAACATAGTCACTTGCTTTAAATTAAACATCGGTTATCCCCACCGCGGGCCGGGGGGCCGCTTCCCCAAGCCATTCGGCAGGTTAGTCGGGTGCCTGCCAAAACTGTGAAAAACCGAACGCGGAAAACGATAAGTTGAAAAGAAACGGTACGTACGCAGAAAAATGCGGGCATCGGGTGACTGGTTGCTGGTGACTGGATGATTTTCTGTATGGCCAGTGGCTGGTTGCTGGTTGCTGGCGGCCCCCGCGCGGATGACTTTCTACGTGGCTAAGGTAATCTGGATACTTGCTATATGGCTAGGAAACTGGTTACTAGATACTGGAACTTTCTATATAGCATAGAATGCCAACCACCAGCAACCAGTACCTAGCGGCCAGTATCCAGTATCTGACCCATCCAGAAGATCATCCAACATCCAGCATCTGACCCACCCAGCAAGTCCCCCACCAACATTCATCCCCTTTTGTCCGTTATTGCCCCAACGACGTAACCTAAACCACACTCCCTTTTGTATCCCCTCACGAGTACCATCGACCCGCAGTCTGAAGCCTTTCAAAGCAACGACCACGATTACCGCGCCCTGCTGACCGAGTACCGCCGCGTGCTACGGAAAGTAACGATGGAGCGCAGCGAACGGTCGATCAGCAAACACCGGGAGCGGGGCAAACTGCTGGCTCGCGAACGTATCAACCAGCTTATCGATCCTAATACTCCCTTCCTTGAGCTATCGCCGATGGCGGCCTACGGCATGTACGACGATGCCTTTCCGTCGGCGGGCATTGTGGCGGGCATCGGGGTGATCCACGGGCAAGAAACGGTGATCTCGGCCAACGACGCCACCGTGAAGGGCGGCACCTACGTAAGCGAGTCGATCAAGAAGAACATCCGCGCCCAGGAGATCGCGCTGGAGAACCGCCTGCCCTGCGTCTACTTGGTCGACTCGGGCGGCGTATTTCTGCCCGAGCAGTCGAACGTGTTTCCCGACCGCTTCGACTTCGGGCGCTTCTTCTACAACCAGGCCCGGCTGTCGGCCCAGGGCATTGCGCAGGTGGCGGTGGTAATGGGATCGAGCACGGCCGGAGGGGCCTACGTGCCCGCCATGAGCGATGAGGTGATCATCGTGCGCAACCAGGGTACCATCTTTCTGGGCGGTCCGCCCCTGGTAAAAGCGGCTACCGGCGAGGAGGTAAGTCCTGAAGAGTTGGGCGGGGCCGACGTGCACACCGCCGTGTCGGGCGTGGCCGACCACCTGGCCGAAAACGATGCGCACGCCCTGCAAATCTGCCGCAACATCTTCGAGACGCTGCCCCGGGGTACTCGGCAGCCGCTAGACCGCGTATCCACCGAAGAGCCCTTGTACGACCCGCAGGAGCTGTACGGCATTGCCCCAGTGAGCCTGAAAAAGCCGGTCGACGCCCGGGAGATTATCGCCCGGCTGGTGGACGGCAGCCGGTTTCACGAGTTTAAGGCCCGCTACGGCACCACGCTGGTGACCGGCTTCGCCCGGCTGCACGGCTACCCGGTGGGCATTGTGACCAACAATGGGATCTTGTTTTCTGATAGTTCGCTAAAGGGCACCCACTTTATCGAGCTGTGCTGCTACCGGAAGATTCCCATCCTGTTCTTGCAGAACGTAACCGGCTTTATGGTGGGCAAAGCCTACGAGCGGGGTGGCATCGCCCGCGACGGGGCCAAGATGGTGCACGCCGTGGCCACGGCCAACGTGCCCAAGTTCACGGTGGTGGTGGGCGGTTCGTTCGGGGCGGGCAACTACGCCATGGCGGGCCGCGCCTACGACCCGCGGTTTTTGTTTATGTGGCCCAACGCCCGCATCTCGGTGATGGGCGGCGAGCAAGCAGCCAACGTGCTGCTCACGGTGAAGGAAGATCAACTAAAGGCACGAGGAAAGGTGCTGGACGCCCAGGAAGCCGAGCAGACCAAAGCGGAAATTATGGAACAGTACGAACGTGAGGGCTCGCCCTACTATAGCACCGCCCGCTTGTGGGACGACGGCATTATCGACCCCGTAGACACGCGGAAGATCATCGCGCTGGGCATTGCCGCCTCGCTCAACCACCCCTATCCTGAACCGAAGAACGGCATTTATCGGATGTGATGATTGAATGCTGGTTGCTGGTTGCTGGATGATTTGCAGGAGTGGCAAGATGCTGGCGGCTAAAAGGTCTTTTGGCTGACTTTTAAGATGATAGACGTGATACTAATGTGCTTGAGGCAATGAGAAACCTTGTACGAGTAGTTGGGATAAGTTTGTTATCCTCGTGTATGGGTCAGCATGAAAACCATATTGACATGACCAAGACTGAGCAAGAGCTGATACCAAAACTAGAAGAAATACCCTTTAAGAAGTTAGCGCTGAACAACAGCCTACTGATAATAGATGATACATTACTTCTGTTTGATAATGATACCACAACTAATGCCTTTGTCTTCCTAAGAGATACTTTGACAGTGGCCCAATGGACGAATGATAAACAGGTCTCCAAGGAACTCATGGTGGCAATCAAAATGCTTCTCAAAGAAACCTCTAACTACCGGATAGTGAATGAAAACAACACTTACTTCTTTGTCGAAGGAGGGTGGATCGACTCGAACTGGGGCAAAGCCTATTCAGTAGGCGACATATCGGACGGGGAAGAATCCTTTAAGTTTGACAGGGTGCAAGACATTGATCTAATCAGAGGCAAACCTAATTGGTATGAGTACTACGCTGACTAATAACTACCTTCGTTCTTCGACTAATCCTTTGTATTGTTCATCTAGTATCCAGCATCTAGCCACCCAGAAAGTCATCCAGCATCCAATATCTAGCCACCTAGAAGATCATCCAATGACCACTTACACCACCCTCGAACTCACCATCACCGACCGCATCGCCACGTTGTGGCTGAATCGCCCGGATGTGCGCAACGCCTTCAATGGGGAGATGATTGACGAACTGATCGACTGCCTAGCCACGGTGGCCCAGGATGAAAACGTTATTGCGCTGCTGCTGCGGGGCCGCGGCAAAGTATTCTGCGGCGGGGCCGACATTCAATGGATGAGCAGCTTCTCGCAGCGCACTTACGAGGAAGACTACCAAAGTAACCAGCAGCTGGCTCGGTGCTTTCATACCGTGTATACCCTACCCCTGCCGACTATCGCGGTGGTGCAGGGCGCGTCCTTCGGCGGAGCCAACGGGCTGCTGGCCGCCTGCGACATGGCTTACGCCGTGGAAGATACTACCTTTGCGTTTAGTGAGGTGAAGATCGGCATCATTCCGGCCACCATCGCGCCCTACGTGCTACGCCGCACCGGCGAAGCTGCCGCCCGCGAACTAATGCTCACCGGACGCCGCTTCGACGGAACCGAAGCCACCCGGGTGGGCTTGGTGAACCAGTGCTTCCGCACCAAAGAAGACACCGAAGCCCGGGTGCGAGACATTGTTGCCGAGTTGAAGAGCGCCGCGCCCGGAGCCGTGCGTCGCTGTAAACAGCTTATCGATACCGTGGCGCAGGTAAACAGCGTAGAAGAAACCATGGACTACACCGCCCGCATGATCGCCGACGCCCGCGCCGCGTCCGAAGGACAAGAAGGCATGCGCGCCTTTTTAGAAAAACGAAAACCGAATTGGATAGTGGATGCTGGACGCTAGACGCTGGATACTAGCTGCTGGTGCCTGACAATCAGCATCTAGCCCAACGCGGAACGCCCCGCAGAAAGTCTCCAGTAACCAGTATCTTGCCATGTAGAAAGTCATCCAGTATCCAGCCACCAATACCGATCCGTCTATGTTCAACAAACTACTCATTGCCAACCGGGGCGAAATTGCCGTTCGCATCATCCGCGCCGCCCAGTCGCTGCGGGTGGCTACCGCCGCTATCTACGCCGACTCCGACCGGGAAGGGCTGCCCGCGCAACTGGCCGACGAGGCGTATCCCCTGGGCGAAGGCGACCTGAACGATACCTATCTCGACATCGAGAAGATCATCGAAATCGCCCTACGCTCCGGCAGCGAGGCCATTCACCCGGGCTACGGCTTTTTGTCGGAAAACACTGCCTTCGTGGAGGCCTGCGAGCGGGTAGGTATCACCTTTGTTGGGCCCAGCAGCGAGGCCATCCGCACCATGGGCGACAAGGTGGAGGCGCGCGCCTTTGCCCAGCGGGCCGGAGTACCCATCACCGAAGGGGTGGTGGGCACTTCGGATGAACTCCTCGCGCAGGCCGACAGCCTGGCCTACCCCATACTGGTGAAAGCAGCCGCGGGCGGCGGCGGCAAGGGCATGCGCATCGTGCGTAGCGCCGACGAACTACCCAGCGCACTTACTTCCACTAGTCGCGAAGCGAAGGCCTACTTTGGCGATGCCACGGTATATATTGAGAAGTACCTGGAGTCACCCCGCCACATTGAGGTGCAACTGCTGGGCGACCACTACGGCAACCTGGTGCACCTCTACGAGCGGGAGTGCTCGCTGCAACGCCGCTACCAGAAGATCATCGAAGAGGCCCCCTCACCTACCCTCACTCCCGAACTGCGCCGCACCATGGGCGAGGCTGCCGTGAAACTTGGCAAAGCCATCGACTACACCAACGCGGGCACCATCGAGTTTCTGCTGGACCAAAACCAGCGGTTCTACTTTTTGGAGATGAACACCCGGGTGCAGGTGGAACACCCCGTCACGGAGCTGACCACGCGTATTGACATTGTGGCCGAGCAGATCAAGATTGCCGCCGGAGAGCCGCTGTCATTTCAGCAGGACGACGTGCCGCAGTGGGGCCACGCCATCGAGTGCCGGGTGTACGCCGAAGCACCCGAGGAGAACTTCCGCCCCTCGCCCGGCACCATCACCTACCACCACCCGCCCACTTCCGGGGCCGTGCGACTCGACACCGCCGTGGTCACCGGTTCGGAAATTGACCCGCGCTACGACCCCATGATCGGCAAGCTGATCGCCTACGGCACCGATCGTGAACGGGCGCGACAGCACGCCATCACCGCCCTGAAAAACTACGCCATCCACGGCATCGACACCAATCTGGCGTACCTCATTGCCCTGCTCAGCACCGACGACTTTCGCGACAACCGTATTTCTACGCACTACTGCGACGAACACACTCCCCAAATTATCGAGCGCATGAAGGAGCAAAAAGCCGCCGTTGATCGGCTATCCGTGGTGCTGGCTGGGTTGCTGTACAGTTTTAGTGCCCGAACGGCGGCTCCGGCGTCGGTATGGCAGGAAGTTGGTTTTTGGCGGCTGGTGCCGGTGCTGGAAGTGATGCTTGACGGAGATTCTCTGACGGTTGAACTGCGGGAAACTGCGCCCGGGTCGTATTGGGCCACGTACGACAATCAGGAATACGCGGTGCAAGTAGTGGCTCAGCAAGAAGGGCACATTGACTTCCGGCTAAACGATGCATTACACACCGCTTACGTATCGGAAACTGAGGAGGGAGCGTTTGTGGTGACCCTGGCGGGCTTTAATTTCCGGCTACGAAGAAACGATCTACCCAACAAAACGCGTTTAGTAGGTAGCACCGAACTCGACACGGTGTCGGACGATACCGTGGTTTCGCCCATGCCCGGCAAGGTGATTGCCCTGCACGTGCAGGAGGGCGATGCGGTGCAGCGGGGCGATACGCTGCTGGTGGTGGAAGCCATGAAGATGGAGAACGCCCTGCTGGCCCCTCGCGATGGCCTGGTGCAGGAGGTACGCGTAGCCCTTGATGATCGCATCGAGCGTAACGTGCCCCTGATATTGCTTGATTAGTACGGACGCGATTAATCGCGTCTCAACGGTATAGAAAGATATGATCGCCAACGAAGAACACGAACTCATCCGCCAATCGGTGCGGGACTTTGCCGAAAAAGAAATAAAACCCGTGGCCCGGGAACTGGATAAGCACGAACGGTTTTCGGTGGAGCTCACCAAACGCATGGGCGAAATAGGCCTGTTCGGCATGGTTATCTCACCCGACTACGGCGGCCACGGCATGGATTACCTATCGTACATCATCGCCGTGGAGGAAGTGGCCCGCGTGGATGGTTCGCAAGCCGCAACCATTGCCGCCCACAACTCACTCGGGATTAACCCACTGTACCAGTTTGGCACTGAAGCGCAGAAGAAGAAGTACCTGCCTGCCCTGTGCACCGGCGAAGCGCTATGGTCGTTCGGACTCACCGAACCCAACGCGGGTTCCGACTCGCGGGGCACCAAAACCACGGCCCGACTGGAGAACGGCGAATGGACCATCAACGGCTCGAAGATCTTTATCACCAATGGAGCCACTGATATTACCCAGGGAGCCACCGTGCAGGCGGTTTCGGGCGAGGTCAACGGTAAAAAAGAGTACTCGACCATTATTGTGGAGCAAGATACTCCGGGCTTCGAGGCCACCAGCATGCACGATAAATTATGCTGGCGGGCTTCCAACACCTCACAACTGTTCTTCGACGGTTGCCGCGTGCCCGAAGAAAATCTGCTGGGCAAGCGCGGACAGGGTTCCAAGATCATGCTGGAAACCCTAGACGGGGGTCGGCTGTCGATTGCTGCCATGGGACTCGGCTGCGCGCAGGGCGCCTACGAGATGGCGATCCGCTACGCCAAGGAGCGCGAGCAATTCGGTAAGCCGCTCACCCAGTTTCAGGCGATCTCGTTCAAGTTGGCCGACATGGCCACCAAGCTGGAGTTGGGCCGCAACTTACTCTACAAGGCCTGCTGGCTCAAGGACAACGGCAAGCCCTTCGCCAAAGAAGCGGCCATGGCTAAGCTCTATTGCTCCGAGATTGCTAAGGAAGTGGCCGACGAATCGGTGCAGGTGCACGGCGGCTACGGTCTGATGGGCGAGTACGACGTGGAACGGTTTTACCGCGACCAGCGCATCCTGCAAATCGGCGAAGGCACCTCGGAAATCCAACGGTTGGTGATTTCTAGGCATATTTTAAACGAGTAGGAACACGATTAATCGTGTTCCTACCATTAATCATGTTCCTACGGTTATTTTCTATGGTTCATCTCACCGAATGTCCGCGCGACGCGATGCAGGGGATAAAATCGTTTATTCCCACGGCGGATAAGGTGCGCTACATTAACTCAATCTTGCGGGTGGGGTTCGATACGGTCGACTTCGGTAGTTTCGTATCGCCCAAGGCCATCCCCCAGTTGCGCGATACGGCCGAGGTGCTGGCGCAACTAGATTTGTCAACGACCCAATCGAAACTACTGGCCATTGTGGGCAACCGGCGGGGGGCCGAAGCGGCGGTGCAGCACGCGGAGATTACCTACCTGGGGTTTCCGTTTTCTATCTCGCCTACCTTTCTGCAACGCAACATCAACTCCACGGTAGAACAATCGTTTGCGTTGGTGCAGGAGTTCTTGGAGCTGTGCCAACCGCCCGGCAAGCAGTTGCTGGTGTACGTGTCGATGGCCTTCGGCAACCCCTACGGCGACCCCTGGAGCGTGGAAGAACTGCTGCACTGGATTGACCGACTGCATCACGCGGGCGTGCGCCGTATTACCCTGGCCGACACCACCGGGTTGGGCACCGCGCCGGTCATTGGCAGTGCGCTGGAAACTGCGATACCTGCCTACGCCGAGGTTACCTTCGGCTTGCACCTACACACTACCGCCCCAGACGGACCCGCCAAGATAGACGCCGCCTACCGACACGGGGGTCGCCACTACGACGGAGTGATGAGCGGTTTGGGTGGCTGCCCCATGGCCGGTCCCGATTTAGTGGGCAACATTCAAACGCGCAATTTGCTGACCTACTTCGATGCGCAGGGGGAGACGACCGGACTGGATCGGGACGCTTTTCGGCAGGCCGAGCAAGTTGCGCGGGAAATAATTCCCCAATAGTCGTACATTTCGGGCTAAACGCTAAAACCCATGAAACAGAACATCGCCGTGGTGGCCGGGGGCACTTCGCACGAATACGTGATCTCGATGCGCAGCGCCGAAACGGTGCTTAACTGCCTGGATCAAGACGCCTTCACTCCCTTCTTGGTGGTGGTGGAACGCGACCGTTGGTACGCTAAGCTCGACGGACAGAAATTGCCGATTAACAAGGACAACTTCTCGTTCAGCCTGAGCGGGCAGACCCTCACCTTTGCGGCGGTGTACAACATCATCCACGGCACGCCGGGCGAAGACGGCAAGATTCAGGGTTACTTCGAGCTGCTGGGTATTCCCTACACCGGCTGCAACGTGCTCTGCAGTGCGATCACCTTTAGCAAGAGCGTGGGCAAAGAACTGGTGCGCGCCCACGGCATCACCACGCCCCAATCGGTGACGCTCACCGAGCAAGACCTTTCCCGGGTGGCGCAGGTAGCTACGGAGTTTAGCTTTCCCTGCTTCGTGAAGCCTAACAACGGCGGGTCGAGCTTCGGGGCCAGCAAGGTGGACCAGCCCGAGCAACTTGAGGGAGCGGTTCGGAATGCCCTGGAGCACGATCGCGAAGCGCTGGTAGAAGAGTACATTCAGGGACAGGAACTTACGTGCGGAGTGTTTAGCCGGGCGGGAGTGGCACAGGCTTTGCCTATCACTGAGATAGTGAGTAAGAATGCCTTCTTCGACTTCCAGGCCAAGTACGAAGGCGCTTCGGAAGAGATCACCCCGGCCCGGGTAGACGACGCGGTGCGAGACCAATGCCAGCGGTTGACTGAGAAAATCTATACCTTGTTTCACTGCCGCGGCTTCGTGCGCATTGACTTTATCCTGAAGGAGGGAACGCCGTACTTCATCGAGGCCAACACCACGCCGGGTTTTTCCAAAGAGAGCATTTTCCCGCAGCAGGTGCGGGCGGCCGGGCTGGATTTGAATGCGCTGGTGAACGAGCAGGTTCGCGCGATTATTGATACAAAGTAAACATTTTGAGTGAACAACCGGACGGAGTTACAAAAACTGTCAAAAATTCGGATTAAAGAGGCCAAAGCACTGCTGGATAAAGGGCTTTATGACGGAGCGTATTATCTTTGCGGATACGCAGTAGAGTGCGCACTAAAAGCGTGCATTGCCAAGAATGTGAAGCAGTACGACTTTCCGGATAAGAAAGTAGTGAACGATAGTTACACGCACGACTTAGTCAAACTAATAAGAACTGCCGGACTAGACAGCGAGTTAGACACCGAAGCTAATAAAAGTTTGAAGTTCAGGGCTAACTGGCGGGTAGTTAAGGACTGGTCTGAGGATAGTCGTTATACCAAAAACTCAAAGGCGGAAGCACACAACTTGTACAAAGCGATAACCTCTCAAAAAAATGGCGTATTGTTATGGATAGAAACACACTGGTAACATTAGACCAATTGGATATTGAAAAAGGGAGAAAGCTACTGGATGCATTGGATAGCTCTGACCTGCCGGTGGTTGCCGCATTCTGGTATTATATGGATGGGCCGGAGACATACCGTCTCATACTAGCCACTCCCTATTATGATAGATACGGACCCCAGAAAACCTACGAGAAAATTGAAGAAGTGAGCCAGAAAAGCCAGATCACTATTGATCTGCGATGGGACGCAGTTTCTGCAATAGGTTTAGATAATGAGCTTTATAAGAGTCTGAACGGCATATTGGCTACAGGCACTAACGTGGCAGGCAAACGGCTAACGAACAGCGTTGTCAACGGCATCTACATCGAAGACGCTTATTTGTATCGTGTTGGTCAGTAATCACCTATCTCTTACCAGACAACAAACCCAAAGTGAATAACAACGTGACGCAATTATTCAAAGTTAACTCGCCCGTCGGAGTGCTCATCCACCTGGGCATTATTCTGTTGCTCGCCACCGTGGGTGGGCTGTGGTTTTTCTACTCGTATCTGCCCTCGGCCACCCACCACAACGAAACGGTGACCGTGCCTGACTTAGAGGGCATCCATCTGGATAACATCGACGAGTTCCTCACGCAGCGCAATCTTAATTACGAGGTGCTCACCGACTCGGGATTCACCGACGCCTTCGATCCGAAAACGGTGCTGGTGCAGTATCCGTTGGCCGGTTCCAAGGTGAAAGAGAACCGCAAAATATTCCTCACCCTCAACGCCACCAACCCGCCCAAGGTGAAAATGCCCGCCCTGGTCGACGGCTCGGTGAAAAACGCCCAATTGGTGCTAGAGAGCTACGGACTGGAGCTAGGCGCTATTGAGTACGTACCCGATCTGGCGCAGAACGCGGTGCTTGAGCAGCGCTACGGCGGGCAAAAGATCGCCGCGGGCGAAATGATCTCGAAGGGAACCCGCATTGACCTGCTGGTGGGCGACGGCCTGGGCAACACCCTGCTGGAGGTGCCTGATCTGGATGGCTTAGAGATGGAAGAGGCCGAAGTGGTAATCATCGGCTCCGGCTTGAAGGTGGGTGGCACCCTGTTCCGCGACCCTTCGCTATCGGACCGCGACCCTAAAGATCAGGCGCAGCAACAACAGGACCGCTTGGTCATTGTGAAGCAGAGCCCGGCGGCAGGAAGCAACATTCGCATCGGCGAAGAGGTTGATGTGTGGCTGGATCGGTTCAGTAATGAACGCCCCCCGGCAAGTGCCCTGGATACGGAAGAATCATCGCCGTCGGGTGCAGGCTTAGACGAAGACGACATCTTCTGATTTCTTGTTTCAAACATCACCCTGCACTTTCTGGCGAACCACATCGTTGTAGAGGCGAATCCAAGCACCAACTATTTTACTTTCTTGAAGCTACCCAATCCTTCAAACGCCCTACTTCAGATTGCCCTTTTCCTGATCGCTGTTCTCGGGTTCGCCAATTTCCGCTTATCAGCTCAATCGGTTCGGCTGGTTTCCCTTTCGCCGACATCAGTGGGACAGCCGACCAACGCTCGACAGCAAGCCCTTGACACGGTACTGACGCTGCCTTTCTGGGATGACTTCTCGCAGCCCGTCACCGACGCGCTCGGTTTCACTACTCCTGACACCCTGCACTGGCAACCTGCTCAGGGCCGGGGCGTGTTGATCAGCACCGGCTTGGGCATTGCCCCACCGTCCATAGGCGTGGCCTCCTTCGACGGGACCAACGCCCAGGGAGCCGCCTACGATACCACGGCCAGTCGCAGCGGGCTGTCCGACGAGTTGGTGTCGCAGCCCATCGATCTGACGTTGGTTCCGGAGGCGGAGCGTAACAGCGTGTTCCTCAGTTTTTTCTGGCAGCCCCGGGGGCGGGGCGAACTTCCCGAATCAGTGGGTGATTCGCTGCGCTTGCAGTTCAAAACCCTTGATACTGCCCAGCAGTGGGTAACGGTTTGGAAGCAGACCGGCAACGAGTCGTTGGTCACTGATGCGTTTGTCCAGGAAATCCTTGCGGTGAACAACCCCACCTACTTTCACGACCGCTTTCAGTTTCGCTTTCAGTCGTTCAACCGGCAATCAGGAGCTTTTGATACCTGGAACATCGACTACGTGTACCTCAACCAGGGGCGCAGTGCCAACGACCTGGCGTATCCCGACGCGGCCATCACCTCACTACCCACCTCGCCCTTCGGCGATTATACCCAGGTGCCGATGAGGCAGTTCCGGGCGGCCCCTGAGCGGTATTTGTCGGGCTCGTCGGTACAGTACTACAACCTGCGCGGCCAGCCGGTGGGCACCACCTTCGAGGCGTTCGTCAACAATGCCCTTTCCGGCGAAGTGCTCTACCGGCTGAGCGATTCTGCCAACGCCCTGAGTCCGCTGCCCACCGCCTTCGACCGCCGCACCATTGCGGTGGGGCCCCCGCTAGCCGGTGCCCTCGATCTTACCCAGGATTCATTGTATTTACAAAGCGAGTTTTATATCGAAACGGGCGACCTGCCGCGCATCGCGTCGATCAGTGCGGAAGGTGATACGGTATTCAATCTATCGGTCGACTATCGCCACAATGATACGGTGCGCACCACCTTTGTGCTGAACGAGTCGCTGGCCTACGACGACGGCACCGCTGAGTTTGGCCTGGAACTCAACCAAACGGGCGGACGGGTGGCGTATGAGTTCGTGGTGCCGGAAGAAGACTTGCTTACCGATATCGATATCCACTTCCCCAACCTGGGACAAAACCAGGGAACGCTGTTCAAGCTATTTGTCTGGAAAACGCTGACCGATACCGCCCGCGGCGAGGTTATGTTGCGAGAGTCGGGTACTTTAGCCGCCCAAGGGGCTTTTCAGGCCAATGGATTCACCACGTATCAGCTAGAATCGCCCGTTGCCGTGCAAGACACGTTTTACGTGGGCTATCAGCAAGAAAGTACGGATCGTTTTCTGATTATCGGCTTCGACAAGAATACCGATACCAACGAACGGATCTTTTTTAACGTATCCAGTGATTGGGAGCAGAACACCGAACTGCAGGGCAGTCTGATGATCCGCCCCCGCTTCGACCGCGAGCGGGCACAGTTGGTCACCGACCTGCCGGACGAAGCGGTTGTTCCGATGGCTGACCTGACGGTTTTTCCGAACCCAACATCCGGTAGGGTACGGGTGCAGGGAGTCTACGACCGCTTGCGCGTGGTTGATCTGCTGGGGCGAGCGGTTCCCGTTGCCCTTCGGTCCGACGGAGTGGTTGATCTGTCTCCCTACCCCGCCGGGGTTTACGTGTTTCAGTTTGCGGTGGGCCCCCGAACGGTTACCCGCAAGGTGATTCGGCAGCCTTGATGATCTACTAAAATCGCCCGTGCTCCCCGCTATCCGACGTTTTCTAGGCCATCACTCCGGCCATCGACTCGATCAGTTCCAGCTTGTAGTTGTCCTGCGCTTGCACGTAGGCTACCCGGGCCCGCTTCACTCCGCCAAACTTCTTCTTCTCCTGGGCGGCGGTCATCCCTAGAAACACGCGTTGCTTGCCCAACGCTTGTCCCCGTAGGGCAATCTGAAACAAGGCTTGCTTATACAATCTGAACGATTTAACGTACGTGTAGTCCATGCCGAGCACCACGGCGCAGTAACTCTCGTCGGTTTGGTAGTTGCACACCGTGCCCACCAGCGGATGCTCACCGGAAGCCAGATACTCAGGCTTAAGCCGGATCTGAATAAACTCCCAGCGGGTCGATTGACTCATGGCCTCAAAGAGTGACCGCGGAAACTCGATGTTGTTGAGCGCGTAATTCTTGTTGCTCACGTTTTGGTACAGTTGGTACGTGCGATCAATATCGGCTTCGCTCAGCGACGACGGCACCGTCACTTCGAAGTGGTGCACCATCTTCGCGGCGTCTTTGCGCACGTGGTAGCGTGATTTGTAGGGCAAGTGCTGCAGATACGTGTCTACATCCGACCAGGGAAGTTCCTCGATCACGCAGGTTTCCGGTAAGTCTACCTTGAAGTAGCCCTGGGTATAGAACATCTCGTTGATACCGGGCAATCCGGCATCGATGTCCCGCACGCTAACCGCGGTGCATTCGTAGTCTTCCTTGAGCGATTCTATTTCTACGCTGAGCAGTTTGAGCGCCTCGTGGTAGTAGGGATGCTGGGCATCGGCGAACAAATACTCACCGTCGGTCACCAGCGTACCCATGCCCAGCGTGCGCGACATCAGGTAGTGCGGATCGGTGCGGCGGCGCTTTTCCACCTGCATCGAAACCGAGGCGGGAGCCAGCATGTCATCCTTCCAAAGAGCCACGGTGAAACAGGTAGCCAGCACAATTTGCTGCTGCTGATCGCGCAGAATCAGGTACACAAATTTCCAGTTATGTTCGGGCAATGGGTTG
Organism: Cyclobacteriaceae bacterium; assembly: GCA_965217305.1. GTDB lineage: Bacteria > Bacteroidota > Bacteroidia > Cytophagales > Cyclobacteriaceae > Tunicatimonas. The sequence goes on along the minus strand of CBDCHN010000008.1, from coordinate 376,860 downwards.
TTCGCGAAAGCTTGCTCATAAAGTCGCATCGCTTCCCAGTCCATGGCACCCCGCTCGCCGAAACAGGCGTTCCAGTCGGCAGGATTCACCCGCTCAATGCTGGTTTCGGTACGTGCCGTAAGGGGTTCGATCGCCGCTTGTGTTTCTAATGCAACCGCTTCTTCTAACAAAGGCAGTTTAAAAGCGGAGCGTACCTGGTTCATGGTGTACCCTTCTTCTTGCAACACCTGCGCGTAGTGATAATCCATGGTTTCGATCAGCGCCCGGATGTCCTCGCGGGTATTGTGGCGGGAGATAGAAAAACGAATGCCCGCCTTGCGCGCCGGGACCACGGGGAAGGTGGCCACGTTCACGTAGAATCCGTTGGCCAGCAAACGACGCCCCAGGTTGTAGGCAATGCCCGGAACCGCTGCGCCGACGAAATGCACGGGGCAGGCGTTCTGCTTGATCAGCGGCAGATTGGTCTGTGCGATCAATTGGTTGCAGTAGGCGATCTTGTCGGCCAGGTCCTGTTGCAACGCGTAGATCTCATCCGACAGGTGAATTTTAGCGGAAGCTAAGGAAGCAGCCACGCTGGCGGGGTCAGCCTGCACCGAAAAGGTTTGAGGGCCGCCGAACACCCGGTAGGTTTCGTAGAGTTCACCATTGCTAAACGCCGCTACCGCTCCGCTGGCTCCGAACGACTTGCCCAGGGTGCCGATCAGCACCGACCGTTCGGGCACTGCGCCCAGTTGCTGCATCACGTAGCCCGCGCCGTGCTGTCCGGCCCAGCTCATGCCGTGCACATCGTCCAGATAGAGGTGCAACTGAGGGTATTTTTTGGCCAGTTGCATCAGTTCAGGTAGGGGCACCGTGTCACCAAACATGGAGTAAATACCGTCGGCGGCGTACCAAATCCGGCGATGGGTATCGCGCAGGCGCAGGATCATGTTCTCCAGCATCTCCACGTTGCTGTGCTTCACCATTTGCACGGTGACGCCTCGGGGCTTGAGCAGTTGGGTAGCACTTTGCACGCTGGCGTGCACCTGCTGATCGAGGATCATGGCGTCTTCGTCGCGCACCAGACTAGGAATCAGGCCCACGTGCGCCAGCGTACTGTTTTTGGCGATAGCGACCGGACGCTGGTACATGCTGCGCAAGCAGTCTTCCAGCTCCTTGCACAGTCCGAACGACACGTAGGTTTTCGACATCGGAAACTGCGTGCCATACTGCTGGATGGCCTGAATGGCCGCATCCTTGAGCCGTTGGTCTTGCTCCAACCCCAGGTAGCTGGTGGTGCCGAAGTGGCGAAGCTGCTGCCCCTTGATGGTTAAAAACCTTCCGTTGGTGTGCGCCCCCTCGGTGTAGAGGTGGACGAGCCCCTGCTGCTGGGCGTTTAGAATGAGATCACTAATTGTGTCTAGCAGATGATTGTGCTTTGATTTGGCCATGTCGATCTTTTTTTTGAACAAAATTGACTATATTTCCCTGTCATCACTTGAGGATGTTGCCCCTAAGACTACGCGTGTATGGTATTGATACAGGCGCGTTGGTTAGAGAACAATCCTGGCACTTCTACCTTATGAAATATAAATTTATGAACAACGACTTCGTGTATATGGAGTTGAAAAACGGGATTTTGTACGTCAAGTTTAAGAAAAAGGAGATCGACGCTGACCTGGCTCAAAGGATTATTGAGCAGCGACTTTCGTTTGTGGATGGACAAACTTATCCGATCATTGTGGACGGGTCAGCGGTGAAAGAGTTGACCAAAGCAGCGCGGGAAACTCTTTCTTCCGAAAAAGCGAATCAAAACACGGTGGCCTTGGCCGTGATCGTGCGCAACCCCGTTACGCGCACCATCGCCAATTTTTTCCTTAAATTTCAGCAGCCCCGGTATCCCTTTCGGCTATTCACCGATCTGGAAAGTGCCCAGGAATGGCTCAAGAAGTACCAACTTGATGCCTAATGACGTCGACAAGCCCCCTATGGGCCATTTTTTAATCAAACCATACACCATACTACCAACGTCATCACCCATGAATCTCTAACCACCCGCATGACCAAACGAAAAGATCAGGACCAACGAATAGAAGAAATCAATCAGATGCTTATGAATCTGGCGGAGGGCAATTTCTCGGCCAAAGTCCCCCTTTCTTACCGACTTGATGGTATCGATGCTATTGCGGCGGGGATCAATATGCTTGGTGAAGAACTGCGAAGTTCGGTGATCGCCAAAGATTATTTGGATAGCGTACTGTGCGGAGTGGTGGACATGTTAATTATTTTTGACGAAAATTTTACCATCACTCGGGTAAATGATAAAGCCTGCGAGTTGCTCAACAAGACCGAGGCATTGCTACTGGGGCAACCTTTGGAAAGCCTTTTTGCCAAGAAAAACGCCTCATTTAGTCTACGATTAAAACAACTGGCTCAGCAACAAGAACCCTTGTACAATATAGAAACTTCCTTCAGAATTCAACGCACCACGGCGTTGCCCGTGACCCTATCTCTATCCGTACTAAAACAACGAGACACAGTGACCGGTTATCTGCTAATCGCCAAAGATTTAAAGCAGATCTTACTAACGTCGAAAGCGCTTGAGCAGCGAAACGAGGAGCTGAAGACCCTCATTTACAAGGTATCTCACGATTTGCAGGGGCCGTTGGCGAGCATCCTAGGATTGTTTCAGGTCATTGAGCAAAGCGCGCACGAGCCCGACACGCTGCCGCATTATTTATCGTTGATTAAGCGAAGCGCCAACAAGCTCGAGCGATCGGTTAAAGGGCTGGTCGAACTAGGTATGGACGATGCGCACCAGCAACTTACCACCTTTGAGGTGAAACGTTCGGTAGAAGAAGTAGTTTGCTCGTTGAGCGATTTAACCGACCGAGATAAAGTGGCGATTAAAGTGAAAATCAGTAAGCCGTTGCAACTGCGGTCAGAGGAGCGCTTGTTTCAGTTGATGGTGCAACACCTGCTCGAGAACGCCATCAAGTACCGCCGCACCAACATAGAAGATTCTTACGTGCACATCCACATTCGTGACCACCAGCGGGGGGTTAGCCTCACCATCAAAGACAACGGGCAAGGCATGAGTCGCCACGTGCAGCGACGGGCCTTTGATATGTTCTACCGGGGCAACCCGGCTTCTCAGGGCAGCGGCTTGGGCCTCACCATCGTGAAGTCGAACGTAGAAAAATTAGGAGGAGAAGTGGTCATCAAGAGCAAGTTGCAGCAGGGCACTAATGTGCGGTTACTGCTTCCCTCCATTGACAAATTTATCTTTGACCCCTATTAAGCCGTCGTGGTTCTGGTTGAGCAATACTCCGGAAGAGTTGCTGGCAATTTCGATTCAAGAACCGAGGGCATTGGAGGTTTTAGCACCCTTGAGTAAAGCGTACGAGACAATTCCTACGTACCGGGTGCTCATCGCGCACCTGGATCAAATACACAGTTTCGTGCAGCGTATTCCACCCCTTGCCTGGGAACTACTGGAGTACGCTTCGGAACCCTTGGAGATTGTATATCCCGAAAAGAAACCCGCGCTGGTGCACGCTGGCCAACCGCAGGCTATTTGTGTAAGGTTGGTGAAGCAACCCCAACTGCTTCGGCTGGTGCAGAAGGAAGGACCGCTGTGGGCAGTTCATCCGACAACGACTGCAATGGCTTCGCCGCCTTGGAAAAAAATTGACTGCTCCAGCAAAAAATATCCCTACCACCGGGTGAAAACCGTAGTGCTCGGCCCCAATGACACCTTTAGCTTTCTTCGATAAGAAGCTATTTATCCCCTTTCGCCGCTCGCATTCTCTCAAGACACTGCGCGGCTAAACTGCCAATGCTTTCGATTTTGCGGGTACGATGTTCGGGTAGCAAGAGAAATTTGTTCTTCTTTTCCATGACTAGCGTAGATTGTACCCGCGCAATATACTACTTTATTCTTAAAACAAGAACTAAATATACCTTTTGTGAGTATACTGCTTGAGAAGGCGGGTTGCTGATCAGAACAGTGAGGCACTACAGCATCTTCCGACTTTTTCCTCATTCTTGGTAGGGATAAATAACCTGAACGAAGCGGTTGATAGCTTGCTCTTTTTAGTATGCGACTCAATTAGTTAGCGCTACGTATTGCACAACTTAACTTTTTTTATATAAATTCGCGCTACCAATCTAAACCCCTCAACTAACGTTTCCGGTTATGGCCAAAACATCCACCAAGTCAGACACTGCCAAGGATAAAGCAGCTAAAACAGCAGCGGCTAAGTCAGAAAGTGCCAAAAAAGGGTCTGTCCCCAAAAAGGCGGCTACCAGCAAAGTGGCGTCTAAGAAAGATGCCGAAAAGGTGAGCAAAGCCCCTAAAAAAGCAGCTACCAAAAAGACAACCGCTGATCCGGCCGCCGAACTGGCCAAGCAGTGCCAGCAGGTAGCTACTAAGCTCGAAAAAATGGAAGATGGCAAGTACGCTGAGATCCAACAGAAGCTGGAGTGGTGCATCGGTAGCTACAACTACGATAAGAATCCTGCCGGACTAGCCGAATACGGCAAGCAGGCGCTGGATCACTTAAAGCAAGCCCGAGAAGAGAAACCCCGACAGATTTCTCAGAAGCTTATCGACGACCTAGAGAAGGCGATCAATAAGTTTTAGACTGGTGCTCACCGGCACGGCTAAGCACTGACCCGCGCGGGTCGATACCGAACCACTCCGACTGCGTACACCAGTGCGATAGCTACGGCGAGCAGTCCGCTCTCAAAAAACGCGACCGGTAGCGTAGAATTAGCCAGCAACGGCTGGAAGGCCAGCGGTGAGAGAAACTGCCCCAGAAAGATAGCCGAAGTGTTGCGCCCCATGGTGCTGCCCCGGTTGCCGGAAGTAGTTTGCGCCAACAAACACAGCGTGGCGTTAGGAATAAGCAAGCCACTTCCAAATCCGCTAATGGCTAAAGCAACCACTATTACTGCCGGACTGTCTATCCACAGGATGCTCAAGTAACCGGCTGCGAATAGCGAAAAACACAGTACGTAGAGTTGGTTGAACGTCATTCGTTTCTTGAGTGACCCATATCCTAACGCGGACACTGCTCCCGTCAGAGTCGCGGCAATCAATCCCAAGCTGGTCATGAGGCTAGAGGTTGCTCCGGCTTGTTTGAGCAAAAAGGGCGATTGGGCCGGAATCACGTAAAACAGGAACATGCCCAGGCACACGGTGCCCAGCACCATCCATTGCAATCGTGAAGTTGTGGCCGCCGATGGAGAATTTCGGTCGACCGAACGGCTAGTGTCCGAATCAGGCTCTTGAATCACTATCCCCACCACCCCGGCCACCAACAAGCCAATGGCATACACCCCAAACGGGTATCGCCAGCTCATCCCGGCCAGCCAGCCCGACAAAGCCACCAGCACGGTTCCTCCGAACGACATCACAGCGCCCTGGATGCTGATAAAACGCGACCGCTCTTCTCCCTCATAATAATCTCCTACCATGGCGGTCACTCCCGTCATGGTCACCGCCACGCTTAGTCCCAGCAACGCGCGACTGGCTAAGATAGTCGTGAGTTCGTTGAGGAACAACCCAGCGCTGCCCGCCGCGGCGTACATCACCAAGCTGCCCATGATCAGCTTCTTCTTGGAGTAGCGGTCGAGCAGTTTCCCCGCCAGCGGCGATCCTACGGCGATGAACAGGCCCGGCAGGGTGAGCACCAGCTTGGTTTTGAGCTCCACGTGGCTTTCGTGCGCGAAGGCTTCGGCCATGGAGGGCAGCGAGGGGGCCACCAACGCGCCCGCCATCACGGTCATGGCACTGATCAGCAGTAGGGTAATTTTGAGCACGATTTGATTTGGTGAGATAGGCAACAAAAGTAACCCAATTTTCGGAAGCCCATCGGGTTCATTCCGTTGGCACGCAATTCCTTACTTCGCGCTATTTTGCGTACCTTTCGGCTGCCTAACTTTTTAAACATTTTTATGCTACACCGATTTTTAGTAATTCTACTGCTGCTGGCGTCCTTTTTCCAGTTCTCTCTTACCTCCGCTCAAGAAATTTCGGATACCACCGTGGCCCGCACCCAGCAACTCAGTGAGGTGACGGTGATTGGCTACGATAACCAACGAACCCTACTGCGCACTCCTGGCGCCATTGGCGTGATCGACGCCGAACGCGTGCAGGCCTACGACGAAACCTCGGTGGTGCCGGTGATGAACACCCTGCCCGGGGTGCGGATGGAAGAGCGCTCGCCGGGCAGCTACCGCATTGCGATCCGGGGCAGTTCACTGCGCGCTCCGTTCGGCGTAAGAAACATTAAAGTATACTGGAACGATATTCCATTCACCGATCCCACCGGCAGCACGGCCTTCAACCTGCTGGACGTGATTAACATGAACCGCATCGAGGTGGTGAAAGGCCCCGCCGGAAGCGTCTACGGCGCGGGCACGGGCGGGGTGGTCAACATCCATAGCCTTACTCCGGAGACAGCCACTTCACCAATGCCCACCGCCCAGGTTGGGGTAACGCTGGGCTCGTACGGATTGCAGCGCTACGCCGCGCAGGTAAATCATCAGTCGGCGGCCACTACGCTGTCGATCAAGTATGCGCACCAGCAGGCCGACGGCTATCGGCAGCACGCCGAGTTTGCCCGCGATGTGCTGGAAATCAGCGGCCGGTTTCAGGTGAGCGATGCCCGGCAAATTCGCACCAACTTCCTCTATTCTAACTTAGACTACGAAATTCCGGGGGGACTCACCCAGGAGCAGTACGACGAAAACCCCCGGCAGGCCCGCCCCGGCAATGCCTTTGCGATGGGCAGTGAGGAGTCGCAGGCGGGAGTTCGTCAGCAGTACGCCTTGTTGGGCCTGTCCCAAGAATATGTCTGGAACAACCGCTTGAGCAACCTGACTACGCTCTACGGGGACTTCAGCTTCTTCGAGAACCCGTTTCTGTTCGACTACAAACGCGACAGTCGGCAGGGCGGCGGGGCGCGCACGCGCTTTCACTACGATGCCACCCTGGGCACCGTGGCTACCCGCCTCACGGCGGGTGCCGAATTCCAGACCGCCACCATCGTGGCCCGCAACTTCGGCAACCGGGGCGGGCAGCCCGATACCCTCAACTTCGACGACGAACTGCGGGCCCGGCAGGCCCTTTTCTTCGCGAATGCACTCTTTGAGCTTCCCGCCGACGTGTCGCTCACCCTCGGCCTGAGTCACAACCGCCTCACCTACGATATCTACCGCCTGACCGATGCGGCTCTCGATAGCTCCTACCGCGTCGATAAATCATTTGATCCGGTGTGGATTCCTCGGATTGGGCTCACCAAAGCCCTTTCTTCGCAAATAGCGGCCCACGCGAGCGTAAGCTACGGTTTCTCTCCTCCGGCGCTGGAAGAGGTGCGCACCAACGAAGGTAGCATCAGCCTGGGCCTGGAACCCGAACGGGGGGTCAACTACGAACTGGGCGTGCGGGGCAACGCGACTCCTACCCTCACCTTTGACGCAACGGCTTTCTTGTTTCGCCTCAACGAAACCATTGTGCAGCAGCAGTCGGAACGGGGCACCACGTTGTTCGAGAACGCGGGCAGCACCAACCAGCGCGGCCTGGAAGTGAGCAGCACCTGGTATGCCGTGGAGGACGGACGCGGCTGGTTGCGCGACCTGCGCTTGCAAGGAGCGTACACCTACCACTACTTCACGTTCGTTGATTACGCCAAGGAAGGCGAAGATTTTTCGGGCAACCGCCTCACGGGCGTAGCCCCGCACGTGCTGGTGCTTTCGGCGCAGGCCTCCACGCGCTTTGGGCTGTTTATGAACGCGACCTACAACCGAACCAGCAAGATTCCGCTTAACGACGCCAATAGTGTGTATGCCGACAAATATCACCTGATTCAGGCAAAACTTGGCTATCAGAATTCCACTACCGACCGGGCGCAGTTTCAATTGTTTGTGGGCATAGACAACGCGTTGAATCAGACGTATAGTTTAGGCAACGATCTCAACGCATTCGGAGCCCGTTATTTTCAACCGTCGGCACCTCGCAACTATTACGCAGGCATAAAGCTAGGTTTCTGAATCATTTCTGTCCGCCACTTACCCATTTTGTTGCCAATTTTCTTTTATTATCAGCTATTATTCGCCTAAAAAACAGAATATTAACCGCAAAGCTATTTAATTCATATTATAATAATTGTACTATTTACCCCGTTTTTGTGTTGACATTCAAACAAAATATTGCTTTTTTTGTAGTGATCTCATCCGTTACTTTTTCACCTTTCTCATTGGCGTTTTTCTGATCATTATAATTCTTCACGTTGCTCAAGCTACCGTTTGTTTTATTAGGTTTTCTGCTACTCGTTACCCCCGCATCTGCTTCTGATGATCCCCCCGCTGCCGCCAAATTTTTGTACGCTACCCGAATCACCAGCGCTCCTCAAATTGATGGTGTTCTGAACGAAGATGTCTGGCAAAAGACGCGATGCGGTGCCGATAACTTTGTGCAGCGGAGCCCCAACCCCGGCGGGGCACCCTCGGTACCCACCGAGGTCAAGATTCTCTACGACGACAATGCGGTGTACGTTGGGGCGTTCTTGTACGATATCTCTCCCGACAGCATCATGCGGGAGTTCTCGCAGCGCGACGACTTCGGATTTTCCGATGTGTTCGGAGTCTACTTTGATACGTACCAGGACGGCATCAACGCCTTTGAGTTTCTGGTGTCGGCCGCCGGAGTGCAGATGGACCGCCGCTGGACGGCCAGTGGCAACGACCGCAATTGGAACGCCGCCTGGCGCAGCGAGGTGCAGCGCATCGGCACCGACTGGTTCGTGGAAATGGAAATCCCGATGGCGGCCCTGCGGTTTCCTAAAACCCCGATCCAGCAGTGGGGCGTTAACTTCCGCCGCAGCATCCGGCGCAACAACGAAACCAACTACTGGAACGAAATAGACCCCCAGGAGAACGGCTTTGTGAACCAGTTTGGTCGCCTGGATGGGATCACCAACCTGAAATCGCCGGTTCGCCTGTCGGTTTCTCCTTATGTCTCCACCTATTATGATCATTACTCGGGCGACGCCGACAACCCCGCCAGCGCAAACACCCGCTTCAACGGCGGCATGGATCTGCGCTACGGCATCAACGACGCCTTTACCCTAGACATGATCCTGGTGCCTGACTTTGGGCAGGTGGTCTCTGACAACCAAGTGCTCAACCTGTCGCCCTTCGAGGTGCAGTTTGCCGAGAACCGTCAGTTTTTTAAAGAAGGCACCGACTTGTTCGAGAAGGGTGACTTTTTTTACTCGCGGCGCGTAGGCGGCCGACCCCTGCTTTACGCGCAGGCCGACGACAACCTGGCCCCGGGCGAAGTGCTGGTGGCTAATCCGCAAGAAAGCAGACTGATCAACGCCACCAAGGTGTCGGGGCGCACGGCCAGTGGGTTTGGAGTGGGAGTGTTTAATGCCATCACCGGCACGATGGAAGCTCAGATCCGGAACGAAGAAACCGGTGAATCGCGCACGCTGGTGACCAGTCCGCTCACCAACTACAGCGTGCTGGCCCTGGACCAAAGCCTCAAGAACAATTCCTACGTGAGTTTGATCAACACCAACGTGCTCCGGCAGGGGCATGATTACGACGCCAACCTTACCGGAACGGTGTTCCGCCTGAGCAATCGGGGCAACCGTTATACGCTCTCGGGACGCGGAGCGGTGAGTCAGAAATACGGTTTAAACAGTGGAAGTGAGTTCGGATACATGTCGTTGCTGAACCTAGCCAAAACCAGTGGCAACTGGCGCGCCTCGGTGAGCAACTACATTGAGAGCGATACCTACGATCCGAATGACCTGGGTTTTTTGCGGGCCAACAACGAGATTCGCACATCGGCCAACGTGGGTTACAACGTGTATCAGCCCTTCTGGCGACTGCTCAGTCTGCGCACCGACCTGGATGTGGACTACTTTCGCCGGTATAATCCCTCGGTCTACACCCAAACGATTCTGAGCGCTTCGGTAGAAGGCACCTTCCGCAGTTTCAACGAACTGGAGCTATCGTTTCGGACGTCGCCCACCGAAGAGTACGATTATTTTGAGCCTCGGGTAAACGGCCGCTACGTGGTTTTCCCGTCCTACAAGGCGTTTGACCTGTCGTTCAGCACCGATTGGCGCAATCGTTTTGCGGTGGGAGTCTACACCGGTTACACCGATTTTGACTTTAAAGATCAGCGGCGGTTTCGGCTCAGCGTGAGTCCCCGCTTTCGGGTGAACAACCGGCTTAGTTTCTCGGGCAGCATCAGCCAAACCAACCTGAACAGCGACGTTGGGTTTGCGGAGAAAGAGTTACTGGATGACGGTAACTACCGTATCGTCTTCGGGCGGCGCGACCGCACCATCGTTAGCAACATCTTCAATACCAAGTATACCTTTAACCATAAAATGGGCCTTACCTTCCGCCTGCGACACTACTGGTCGGAGGCGCGCTACCAAGAGTTTTATAACCTTAGCGATGCGGGTAGGTACCTGGCGAGCGGCTATCAGGGCGAAGAAGATCGTAACTACAATGCTTTCAACATCGATATGGTGTATCAGTACGTGTTTGCCCCGGCTAGCGAGATCAGTGTGGTGTGGAAAAACAGCATCATCAACGACGGCAGCGACCTGCTCGACGGCTACTTTGCCAACGTCGATACCATGTTGGATGCCCCTACGACGAACAGCATATCCGTTCGGGTTCTGTACTTCGTTGATTATACCAGCGTAATGAAGCGACTGAGCAATAAAATATAGGCACAAAAAAAGCGACCCGATTGAGATCGCTTCTTTGTTCTATGGCTCCTGTCGGATCAGATCGCATCACCCATCATCACGCTCACCAAACGGGTGATTTTCTCCTTAGATGCGTTAAAACGATTCATCAACTCGTAGTATTCGCAGACTAATAACATCTCTTCAATCTCTTCCAGCGACTCCTTGATGAAGATTGCGTAGAGCGCCAAGCGCTTCAGGTGCCCCCGGTTGTTGTAGAAGTACGAACGAATTAGGCTATTCACCCGGTAGGAACTGTTCCGATCATGACGCAAAAATTTATAGTAGGCATTCTGAAAGTCGTCACAGTAAGTTACAAACTCATAATCGGTGAAGAATTTGTCCTGCGGCAGCACCGCTTTGAATTCGTTATAAAACTTTTCGGCCGATACCGAAGTCTTTGCTAATTCCGGATATTGTTGCATAATTGTCCAATGTATTTGTATAGTGCAATTTAATACTTAAAATATTAATAATCGGTGGGTAGTATTGGCGAATGCTACAAGGTAGAGCATCCTTAGTATCCTCTTAAAAAGGCAGCGAAGGAGTAGCTAAGGCCTAAAAATTACTTCTCAAAAAATTAGCCTTTCCTACACCAAATAGTAACTCAAAAAGGGGTGTTCGGTTTGCAAATTAACCTTTTAGTGCACGTTTAGCCAAGCAAAAGGGATAAGGTTAGCCACGAGATAGCCAAAAAACTTTTATTAGTGATTTTGAGTACGTAAGTTGACCTTTTTCTATTGGGAAGCGATTCCTGGTTTTTTCAAGAGTATCGCCTACTCAAAGCCATCAATAGTAATCGTTGTGTTTCAGCAGCAAATCCACAAATATGTCCGTACATCCATCAGAAAGGTTAAAATCTCCCAAAAGAATCACCACGCACCAAATTCAGGAGATGAAGCAGCGCGGCGAGAAAATTACCATGCTCACGGCCTATGACTACTCCATGGCGGGCATTGTGGACGCAGCGGGCACGGATATCATTCTGGTGGGCGATTCGGCCTCCAACGTGATGGCGGGCCACGAAACCACCCTGCCGATCACTCTGGATCAAATGATCTACCACGCCTCCTCGGTGGTGCGGGCGGTGCAGCGCGCGTTCGTGCTGGTGGATATTCCGTTCGGATCGTACCAAGGCAACTCATCAGAAGCGTTGCGGTCGGCCATCCGCATCATGAAAGAGTCGGGCGCCCACGGAGTGAAGGTAGAAGGCGGACGAGAAATTCAGGAGTCGGTTACGCGGATTATCAGCGCCGGAGTGCCCGTGATGGGCCATCTTGGGCTCACTCCCCAGTCCATTTACCAGTTTGGGACTTACCACGTGCGCGCCAAGGAGGAACCGGAAGCACAAAAGCTCTTGGAAGACGCCCAATTGCTAGAAGCGTGCGGATGCTTCGGAATTGTGCTTGAAAAAGTGCCCGCTTCCCTGGCCGAGCGGGTGTCGAAAGCGATAAGTATCCCCACCATTGGCATCGGAGCGGGGTTGGGTACCGACGGGCAGGTGCTGGTGCTGCACGACATGTTAGGCATTACCCAGGACTTTAACCCCCGTTTTCTGCGTCGTTATGCTGACCTCAAAACAGCAATGGACACCGCCGTGCGCCAGTACGTTGCCGATGTGAAACAACAGCAGTTTCCTAACCCGGAAGAGAGCTACTAACGTAGAAATTTTCCACATACCGCCCACTAAGTAGCCATCCTTCCCCACTTTGCTACCAAAAGGCTTTCTACCTCTATCCGTTTTAAACTGCTGAACGTCAGCACATTACTCTTTCAGTTTGTTTGTGGCACACTATTGCATATACCGTGTCATACTCCATTTATAACCTGAATTTAAATTTAGCATTTTATGAAAAAGTTATTTTTCGCCCTGTTTGCCATGACGTTCTTATTTGCCGGTGCATCTTTCGCTCAAGAAGTGACTGAACCTACCGAAGAAGTGACTCCTCAGGATCAACCGACGCTCGAGGACGAAATCGTTATCGAGGAGGAAGCTACTACTGAGATGGAGCAACCCGCCGACGATGCTACTGCTTCAGCGCAAACTCAAGAGGTGCAGTTCGAGCAACTTCCCAACGCTGTAAAGTCTGCCTTTGAGGAATCAGACTACGCTATGTGGCAAGTGCAGTCGGTGACCGAAATGGCCGCTGCCGAAGGCACCGAAGCCAAAGCGTACGAAATCGCGGTGACGGACGGTACTAACGAAGAAACCGTTACTTTCAACGAAGACGGTGAGCAGCAGTAGAACATCCTAACGCAGTTTTGCGTAACTAAGGCTTTAAACCCCAGTGGTTTAAAGCCTTTTTTTGTTATTTTCAAATTACGTAGATTGGTCTTCAGTCTATACGTATCTTTGTGGATTGATTGGAACCAAACAGTAAGGAATGCCTCGCGTACTGATTATTGATGATGACCCCGCCTTCTGCACGCTGCTAAGAAATTTTTTGGACCAACAGGGGTTTGAGATCGGCGAAGCTTACACCGCTCGGGAGGGCATCCGGGCGGTATACGGTGAGTCATACGACTTGGTGCTGATCGACTACCGCTTACCCGACATGGATGGTCTGGAGTTGCTCAAGAACATCAAGAAGCGGTATTTTCACCTTCCGGTCATCATCATGACCAACTACGCGAACATTAAAACAGCCGTTAAAGCCATGCAGTTGGGCGCGTTCGAGTACGTAACGAAGCCGATCAATCCCGATGAAATACGGCTATCCATCAACCAGGCGCTCGCTGAGAAGAAAACGGTCCCCGAAACACAACCCCGCGCATTTCGCTCGTCTATTCCCTCTTTTTCTTTTGTAGAAGGAGCCGGTCCCCGGGCGCAGGAGGTGAAAAAGCATATCGAACTGGTAGCTCCCACCAACATTTCGGTGATTGTGCAGGGGGAAAGCGGCACGGGCAAGGAGTACGTCTCGCGCATGATTCATCAGAAAAGCCAGCGGGGTAGCAAGCCGTTCGTAGCGCTCGACTGCGGGGCCCTTTCGGAAGAGTTGGCCGCCAGCGAGTTGTTTGGCCACCTGAAGGGCGCTTTCACCGGAGCCTTGCAAGACAAAATGGGGCAGTTTCAGGCGGCCGACGGGGGCACGCTGTTTCTCGATGAGATCGGTAACTTATCCTACGAGAACCAGATCAAACTACTGCGCGCTATCCAGGAACGCACCGTGCGGCAGCTAGGAAGCACGAAAGACGTTTCGGTGGACGTGCGGATCATCGTGGCCACCAACGAAAATCTGGAACAGGCCGTGAGGGCGGGCGATTTTCGGGAGGATCTGTTTCATCGGCTCAATGAGTTTCAGATCAACGTACCCGCTTTGCGCGAACGTGTCGAAGATATCCCCTTGTTTGCCCGTTACTTTTTGGAGCAAGCCAACGGCGAACTGAACCGATCTATTGAAGGTTTTGAAGAGCCGGTACTGAATAAGTTGCAGACCTACCACTGGCCGGGTAATATACGAGAGCTGAAGAACGTGATCCGACGCGCTGCCCTGTTGTCTACCAATCATCGCATTGCCCTTGATGTGTTGCCAACAGAAATTATTTATCCCACCACCCGCGAGGTAAGCGGCACCTTTTCGGCACCGACCGGTAATCCTGATCTGAAGGCCGTGCAAGAGAAGACGGAGAAGGCCCTTATTGAGGAAACCCTGATCAAGGTGAAGTTCAACAAAACCCAGGCCGCCAAGGTGCTCAACATCGATCGCAAAACGCTCTACAACAAGCTTAAACGCTACAATCTGGAATAGCGGAGGGTTTGCCAAGCGATTACTGCGGCGAGGCAAACAAAGCGTAGGTGTAGTCCAGCAGTTCCGATCCGCCCCGCTTCCCGTGGCCCGGCACAATAACTTTCACCGCCGGGTACCGTTTCTTCAGTTGGGCAATGGTTATCGGCCAGGCGTCTACGTTTGCGTCTTCCAAGTTTCCCTTTCCGGCGCCCATTTCTTTGATGAGACACCCGCCGAACAGCACTCCTTCAACCGGAAAATAGCCCACCACGTTGTCTCTGGTGTGGCCTTCGCCCACAAAGGCAACGTTCACTTCCTGCTTGCCCACGGTTAGTGTCAAATCCGGCTCGAAACCATGCCGCGGCAAAGAAACTCCGTTGCGCTGGGCCAAAGCGATGGTCTGCTCATGGCCGTACGACGGAATCTGACGACGATGAAACTCATCCAGTCCCGCCAGGCAATCCTGGTGAAAGTGCGTGGGAATCACGGCCTTGATGGTGGAGTGCAATTGGTTTTCTACCCAGTCGATCAATTCGGCAGAGACTTCCTGGGTGGTGGGAGTGTCAAAGATGATGGCCTTTCCTGCGTCGATAACGATTAGCCCATTGCAGGGCACGTTGCCGAAGCTTTCGGTCACCAAAAACGAGGTGTGCTGGTACGCCCGGTCAGAAATTTGCTCAATGAGCAAGGTCTCCGAAGTGTACAGCTGGGCTAGTGACGAATGGTATCCTACGGTTAGGATAATAGAGAGGATCGTGCTGGGTTTTAGATAGTTTACCATGCAGGTGTATAACTAAAAACTAGAATGCAAATGGCTGTTGATATACCGAAAATACGACTATTCCGCTAAGCTACGTGCTGAAGCAAGCGATCCATTTCGTTTTGCATGTCACCGATTAATTGTTCGGTGATTTTGACGACGCACCGCACGCGCTGGCTCACCGCTGGCGTAACCGCGTCGGTGGCCGACAGTTGCTCCAATTGTTTCAACTGCACGATTAGCGTACGGTGCTGAAGCAGTTCGGCCTGCGACACCATCTTGTGCGCGTAGAACGACAATTCTTTGGCCGATTGATCGTGCACTGCCTTTTGCAAGCATTCTGCTGAAGCGGCATACGACCGGATTAGTTTTTCAAGGTAGTCCACCAGCAATCCCGTGTCGGTGCCCGTGAATTGCTTCACTCCGGCCAGGGTGTACTGAGCAGTGGTTGCCCAGGGCGCGGGGTCCGGCCGCTCAGCCTCAACATCCTCCACGAAGTTTAGGTACTGCGCCAGCAGTTGGTCTAAGCTTTGGTGATTGAAGGGTTTAAACAAGAACCCGCTCACTCCCAATGCTTCGTATTGCAATTTCTCCTGAGGCAACACGTTGGCGGTGAAGGCGATGATGGGCACTACTTCGCCTTCGGCCGACTGCTTTTCTCGGATGGCTCGAATTACCTGTTTCCCATCCATTTCGGGCATTTGCAGGTCGCAAAAGATGAGGTCGAACGACTGTTTCTGAAGCACGGCCAGTCCTTCTTGCCCGGAGATGGCCGATACCGCAGCCACCCCTTTGCTTCCGAGCGCCAGGGCCAGCAGTTGGCTGTTCAGTGGCTGGTCGTCGATCACCAGCACCTGACCCCGGTACTGCTTTGCTTCGGACTGAATGGCAACTTCGTTGACTTCGCGCTCGGGTTCTGTTGCCGCTAAGTAGGGAAGGGCTACCCGAAACACGCTTCCCTGGCCCAAAGTGCTGGTTACGCCGATGGTTCCGCCCTGCCTCTCGGCCAGTTTCTTGCTGATAGAAAGCCCCAGCCCGGTGCCGCCGTACCGGCGGGAGGTGGAAGCATCGGATTGGTGAAACACCTGAAAGACCGCGTGCAGTTTTTCGGGCGCAATGCCGATCCCGGTGTCGCGCACCTCGATGATGGCCTTGCATTCGTCTACGGCGTGCGGAGCCATTTGCAGAGAAACGGTCACCCCCCCCTCGTCCGTAAACTTGATCGCGTTAGAGAGCAGGTTGTAAAGAATTTGTTTGAGTCGGAACGCATCGCCCAGCACGTAGTTAGGTTGTTCTTCGTCGGCCTCGATGCGCAAGTACAGTCCCTTCTTTTCGGCCTGGGGTTGCAGGGCATACTGCACCTCCTCCACCGCCTCCAGCACGTAGAACGGGGCTTGCTCCAGCACCAGCCCTCCGGCCTCAATCTTAGAAAAGTCGAGCACGTCGTTCACCAGGGCCAGCAAGTGCTGCGAGGAGGCATCCAGGGCGCGCAGATAGTCGCCCTGTTGCTGGTTGAGTGGCGTGTAGCCCAACTGTTCGGCAAAGCCGAGGATGGCCGTGAGGGGCGTGCGAATCTCGTGACTCATGTTGGCCAAAAAATCTTCTTTCACCCGCGCTAGTTTTTCGGCATTGGCCTTGGCACTCAGCAGGCGTCGCTTGTAAAATTCACTGCGGGTAATGTCGGCCAGAATCAGGTAGACGATGATCATGGCGCTCAGTAGCGCAACCAGCAAAATGATGCCGATGCGCACCAGCGCGTCGCGGATAGAGGTTTTGGCCCCCTCAGACCGAGCGTGGTAGCGCGCCTGCTGTCGGTTTTTGAGTTGGGTGAGCAAGGCGTGGATGCTGCCCATCACCTGCGCGTTGTTTTCGAGGTAGGCCAGCTCTTGCTCGTTGATCTTTCGTTGCCGAACGGCCTGTTGGTTGCGCACCTGGCGGAGAATCTTTTTCACCGATTCGGCGGGCAGTTCGGTCACTTCCCGAACGGCAGCGTCTATCTCATCGGCGTTGATAAGGTCATTGAGACGCTCCACACTCATGAGTGACTTTTTGCGCCGTGAGTCCTCCAGAAAGTGGACAGAGTCGCGGCTGGGAAGCAATTTCCTGCCTTGCTCCAGCTCCTTGAGTGCCTTGTCGTAAAAATCGAATTCGTCACGCTGCCGACTGATCTTCATGAACGACTCCAGGGCCACTAGTTTGACCTCGATAAGGTCAAAAATAGAGTCTACTTTCTTCTCGGTGCTGTCGGAGCGGGCCTTCAGCAACTTAATATTGTCGCTGATCTGGCTCACGTGCTGGGAATAGGTCGCTAACTTTTGCGGCGATTTGGAAACGGTATACTCCTGTAGCGCATTTTCGGTTTGGGTAATGTTGACCAGTAGCTGATCGATTTGCGTTAGGGTGGTGTCGGGAGACGACAGGGTGTTTACGGCTTGGGTGAGTTCACCGAAGCTACGGTACGAAATCCAGCAAGCCACCACCAGTGCCGACAGCACCAGCACAAACCCGATCACTACCTTTGATTTGAGCGCGTTATTTTTAGAAATTGGCATACCATACGTTGGTTTCTGCTGGTCAACAGAAAAATCTGTACCAACTTATTAGATCGAATCAATTGCTTTTGGGCCCAACCGCGTCCGCATGGCTGGGGAACATTTCCCCAGTTTGCGGAACGATGGGTCTATTCACCTATAGTTTGTCGTTGTTTTCGCTCAAAGTAATTATTTTAAGCGTCTGATTTATAGACGTTTATCCTGAAGAGCGGATAGCGGCATAATATTCTCTTGAGGATAACCGCTATACAATCTAACCTATTGTAATAAGCAATATTTACATTGAGCGACAAACTACAGGTTGTTCTTCTTGACAAGAACAACTTGTTTTTCAAACACCCTTAACTAAATGATTTGAATCAGCCCGGTGGATCTTCCGCAGGGCTGATTTGTTTTAGAATTTCTCATGCCCACCGCACCAGGGCCCAGCCTCCGTAGGTGGCCAGTAGTCCCAGCAACACGCTACCGCCGGTGTACCACCCGTAGGTGAGCCACTGTTCCTCTTGCAACAACCGAAGGCCATCGTAAGAAAACGACGAGAAGGTGGTAAAGCCTCCGCAAAACCCTACGATCCACAGTTTGCTGCCGGGGTCGTGCAACCACTCCCGGCTGAACATCCCGTAGAATGCTCCGATCAGAAGGCAGCCCATCAGATTTACGATGAAGGTGCCGTAGGGAAAGAAACCGGGCAACAGACGGGCGCATCCCACTCCCACCAGGAAACGAGCAATACTTCCCAGGCTTCCTCCCAGACCAACCAGTAAAAGTGAGTAGTACGACATACGTAGTGCATCAGCAAGCAACGGCTAAAATTAAGCGAACGAGCCAACACTTAACCCTTCGCCTGCGGAATATTTGCAAATTATGTGCACTTTGGCCCTTTCTAACTTCGCTCAAGCTCATGCTTCAATACCGTATTTCGTACGAACATCCCAACCTCCACTGGCTCACCCTGCAGCTCATCGTCGACCAGGTTGGCGAAGACCCCACTTTTTTACAACTGCCCGCCTGGCGTCCCGGACGCTACGAGTTAGGCAACTTTGCCAAGAACATCCGAAATTTCAGCGTACAAGATGCGAAAGGCAAGACGCTGCCCTTCCACAAGGCGACCAAAGATCGCTGGGAAGTTCCCGCTGCTGGTGCCGAAACGCACACGGTGACCTACGAATACTACGCCGGTGAACTGAACGCTGGCAGCACCTGGCTAGACGAAGAACAGGTGTACATCAACTTCGTGAACTGCCTACTCTTCGTGGAAGACCGACCGGAGGAGTCCTATCACGTGAAACTTGACTTGCCGAAAGACTATCAGATTGCCGGAGGTCTGGAAGAAGTTGAGCATCACGTGCTGGAAGCACCGAACTTTTACCGGCTGGCCGAGAGTCCGATCATCGCCAGCGCCCAGCTCACTCACTGGCAGTACGAAGTAGACGGGCCCCGCTTTCACCTGTGGTTTCAGGGAAAGTGCTACCTGGACGAAGCAACCACTCTGGAGAGATTCAAGGCGTTCACCCAGGGGCAGATGCAGATGATGGGCGGCTTCCCCACCGAAGACTACCACTTTTTGTACCACCTACTACCCTACCGCGCCTACCACGGGGTGGAGCACTTCAGCTCTACGGTGATCACCCTGGGACCAACCGACCAGCTGCGCGAAGGAAGTGCTTTGTACTACGACTTTCTGGGCGTGAGTTCGCACGAACTGTTTCACACCTGGAACATCATTCGCATCCGTCCGCGCGAGATGATGCCCTACGACTACGCGCGCGAGAACTACTTCCCCACCGGCTTTGTGGCCGAAGGGATCACTACCTACTACGGCGACCTGTTTTTGGTGCGCAGCGGGGTGCTCACCCGCGACGAGTACTTTTTGGAGCTGAACAAACTGCTGCAACGGCACTTCGACAACTTCGGGCGCTTTAACGCTTCGCTGGTGGACTCTTCCTGGGACCTGTGGCTCGACGGTTACGCGCCGGGCGTGCCCGACCGAAAGGTGTCGATCTACGTGAAGGGCGCGCTGGTGAGCCTGATTCTGGACTTAGAACTGCGGCGGTGCACCGAGGGAGAGCAGTCGCTGGATACGTTGATGCAGTATTTATGGGGTTACTTTGGCAAGAAGGAGCGCGGCTACTCACTGCCCGATTTGCAGAAGCTGGTGTCTGATCTATCGGGCAATGCGCTTAAGGATTACTTTGAGCGCTTTATTTTCGGCACCGAACCGCTGGAGGACCCGCTCAACGAAGTGCTGCGAACGGTAGGATGCCAGTTGGTGCGGCAGGAGTCGGCCCGGCCCAGTGAACGGAGTTTCGGGTTTCGCGTCGGCACCGGCGAAAGCGCCCTGCTGGTGCAAAAGACCGCGCCCGATTCGCCCGCCGCGCGGGGGCTGAGTCTGGGCGACAAAATCCTAGCCATCGACGGACTCGCTCCCGCCGACGATTCGGGAGAAGGACTGCTGGTGAACCGGACTCAAGTGGAACTCACCGTGCTGCGACAGCACCGGGTGAGAACGCTGGTGTTGGAGGCCGACAGAGGAAACTATTTTTCGTTTTACACTATCGAGCAGCGCGAGGATGCGACTTTGGAAGAGCAGGCTGCGTTTGAGGCTTGGTTAGGCTCACTGGAAGGGTGAGCATTGGCGAGATTGAGCGCCTGACGCAAGAAAATCAGGACAAACTTCGTAGCTTTTGAAATAACTCTATTTCGCAATTCGGCAGGAGTAAGCTGCTTATTTTCTACTCAGCCGGTAGCTAAGCCCGGAGGCCAGGGTATAGTCAGCCGCTGCTAGCACTCCGTAGATGCTTAAGTGCAGCGTGGGGCGGGCCCATAGCGTGAGTTGGTCGCGGGTGACGGCCAGCGCGCCACTATATTGGTAGCGAAACAGAAACTGGTTGGTTGGCAAGCCGGTGATATACGACCCTGTGAGGCTCCAGTGCTCGTTGAGGCGGTAGTTGAGCGTCTGCGAAAACAGCAGGGTGGCTGACAGCGGCCGGGCCGAGTCGGTGCTGAAACTGAGGGAGTCCAGCCGAGCTTCCTGCCGAAAATCCCGGTAACGGCCGTCTTCATAGAACAGGCTGAGGCCGGGTTCCAGCACGAACGTAACCCGCTCCCATCAGCGTGTTATTGTCGTCTGGCCAGTAGGCAATAGGCCAGCCCAGGGTCCCGTAGGCCCCGGTGGTGACGGTGGGCACCGAATCCAACGTGGCCACGGGCACCACGGGCTGCTCATTGCCCAGCAGAGCGGGCCCGTAGGAAACGCAGCCGGTTAGCAATGCCCAGCTGGTGAGCGCAATGGCCAACCAAAGGGTCATTCTCTAAAATACGTCTACACAATGTATGTAAGTCAATGAGAACCAATGAGAAAGACCAAAGGGAGAAAAAATCCTATTACCCGGTTGCCTTCCGGTGGAAGTTAATTCAGGAGCTGGCGGCTGAGTTGCTCACTGAGCAGCAGGCCTGTGAAAAGTACGGCATAACACTTATCTTGATCCGTAAGTGGCGTAAGCAGTACCACCAACGCAAGATACAACCTCTCCTAACTACCCAACCAATGAAGCGAAAACAGAGTCACGCTGAGAAGATCAAAGCCCTGGAAAGGCAATTAAAACAAACTCAAAAAGCCCTACAGGACGAGAAAGTAAAAAGTCGGGCTTACGAAATTATGATTGATATTGCCGAACAGGAACTCAATATTCCAGTGCGAAAAAAGTCTGGGGCCAAACAGTAGCACAGCTCAGCGAAGAGTTTCCACTAACTGGCGTGGAAAAGCTTTGCCAACTGTTTGGCCTAACCCGAGATGCCTTTTACAAAGCTGAGCGACGAGTAAACCAACGAGGTTTACAGGAAGATTTGGTACTACAAGAAATCCGCAAGATCAAGATGAATCAGTCTCAGTTGGGTACTGAGAAAATGCATCTATTGATCAAGCCTTTTCTTGCTGAGCATGGTATCAAAATGGGACGTGATAAGCTTTATAAGCTGTTGCGTGCCCATCATCTGTTACCCAAAAGAAAACGAAGAGGGCCAGGCACTACGCAGTCTAAACACCGATTCTACAAACATCCTAATTTAGTGAAGGGGTTAGAAGTACTGCGCCCCAACTTCGTATGGACGAATGACATTACCGGGCGCCGGGCGCGTATATACGTTGTGGCGGTGATCGTTTTAGCTATCTCAGTTTGACTACGGACGCCTACTCCAAAAAGATCGTTGGATGGTCACTGCAACCAAGTCTGAGAGCTGAAGGTCCTCTGGAAGCAATGAGAATGGCTTTGCGGACGGTTAACCAAAGGGAAAAAAAGTGTAATCAGTCCCCTACCCCGCTAATCCATCATTCTGACCGGGGCGTACAATACTGCTGCCGAGAATACGTAACCCTGCTGGAAAAACATCAAGTACAAATCAGCATGGCTGCTGAGTCGTACGAGAATCCAATCGCCGAACGAGTCAACGGCATCCTGAAAGAGGAACTACTCCGGCCCGGCTATCCAGATCACGCCACCGCCAAAGTGGCCATCGCCAAAGCCATTCAAATCTACAACGAAGAGCGGCCCCATCGCAGTCTCAACATGATGATGCCTGAGCAAGCCCACCAGATGAGTGGCTCCATCCCCAAACGGTGGAAAAAGAACAAATACCGAGAGAAAGCTCGCAAGCGAAGAGAAGCCGAACACTAATCTCAAAAAAGTACAGCTAGTGAAAAGAAAAATATGACCACAATCTTAGTCTAAATCTGTAGAGTAATTTTAGGGAATGACCAAGTGAAGTGCGGGTGGGTAGATTCATGACGCTGAAAAGGTTAGAATGCGCTTTTTGTGCTTCTGGCCCGAGGCCGACGAACTTAAGTTCGTTCTGTTTATACAAGCTAAATGTAATGCTTTTACTTTAAAATAAAATGTTTTAGTTTTTTAAGGAGGCATAAACAAAAAAAATAGCCAATCATTCATGAAAACCATTCAGGTGGCCCTTCCGTTAGCGTAATAAACCCTTAAATTGACTTTTACAATGAAAATTACTTCCCTAAAGAATCTGCTTCTTTTCTCGGTTGCTGCGCTTTTCTTTTTGAGTACCGTCAGTTGCAGTCGCGCCCTTACCAAATCTGACATTCAGGATGATTTGGAAGACGCCCGCAAAGCCACGCAGGAAGCGCAGGAGAAATCGCAGGAAGCCATCGAAGACCGGCAGCAGTTCTACGCTGACTACAAACTCACCCGCGTGCGCGCGTTCGAAGACCGCATTAAGCAAATTGATAAACGCATCAATGATCTGAAAAAGACGGCGAAAAAATCAGAAAACACAGCGGCCGTCAGCGACATGCAGTCGGCCATTGAGGAGCTGGAGAAAGAAAAGAAAGACATCAACCGCAACATCAACCAAGTGCAAAGTTTGCAAGAGCGCGACTGGACGCAATCGAGCGAGGCGATCAAGGCGGCGGTGAGTCAAATTGAGGCCGAACTTGATAAGTTGACGCAAAGCCTGGCGGGGTATGAGGAAGTTGAGAAGTAACGCTAGTTTTCAACTGAGGGTCGCTTAACGATCTTCTGAGCGAGCCTGGCTATAATCCACGGGCGTCCCTTCCCCAATGGCGTACTGGATGCCTCCGGCCAAGTGATGCAAAAACAGCGGATCCGCATACGACTCCACCGTGTGGCCCAAGCCGGTGTAAAAGGCCCGTCCGCCGTCGTACTCCTTATACCACGCCATCGGGTGATTGTCGCCGTTGGTGCCGCCCTCGTAGGTAGATTCATCGACCTTGATCAGCACCTGGTTGGCGGGATTGAGTGTTTTGTAGTTATACCACTCGTCGGGCCGCGTCCAATCCTTAGGCAGCGAATCGGTGGCCGGATGCGCTTGGTTCACCACATTTAGCGTGGCTTCGCGCACGTTGGGGTCGCCAGGGTGCCCGTTGAAGTAACCGCCCACCAGCTTGCCGTACCAGGGCCACTCGTACTCGGTGTCGGCGGCCGCGTGCACTCCCACAAACCCGCCGTCGGCCTGCAGAAAGCGCTCCAGTTGCCCCTGCTGCTCAGCATCCAGAATGTCGCCGGTGGTGTTTAGAAACATCACCACTTCGATGTCCTTTAACTTTTCTTCGTTAAACACGGTGGCATCTTCGGTGGCTTCCACCTGAAAACCGTGCTGCTGGCCCAGCTTTTTCACCGCTGCGATGCCCGGCTCAATCGATTCGTGGCGAAACCCGCCGGTTTTGGAGAACACCAGCACGTTCACCTCGTTTTGGTTGCTTGACGTCGCGGTGCAACCCGCCAGCAGTCCGGCCACTACGGCCAGAACAGGAAGAATGATATTCTTTTTCATAGTACATTAGCTAACTACGTACTTCTGCAATAAGTTTAGCATTTTTCGGTCCAGTTGGTGGCCGTGGTAATCTTCGTAAGCCACGTCGGTGCGCCCGCTGTCCAGCACGCCAAAGGCTCCGCGCAGGTTCCACAGCGCCCAGCCCCAACCGGCCTCCCGCCACAGTTGCAGCAGGTCTTCCATCCAGGCCAGGGCCACCGCGTGGGGAGTGTGATTATAAGCTCCCCACTCGCCCACGTGCACGTTCACGCCCTGGGCAATCACCGCCTGCCAGGGTTCAACCAGGCGCTGCCGCAGTGCCGCCCGATCAAGCGTGGCTCCTTCATCGGTGACCAGGGGCCAGGTGGGCACCGACCAGGTGTCGCTGCCCGGAATCCAGGAAGCTTCGTGGTGGCTCACCCGCATCGGGTCGTAACCCCGCGTGCTCTGCACCACGCTCTGGTCCACAAAACCCACAATCGGCTCACGTCCCACCGACAGCCCGTCCACCACGATCAGGCGGTCGGGGTCGGCTTCCCGAATGGCGTCGATCACCGACTGCATCACGGGGTTGTGCTGCGATTCGGGAATGCTGGGCGGTTCGTTGAGCAGATCGAAGCTCAGTTGGTGGTTAGGAATGCCGCGGTAACGCTCGGCGAAGGTGCGCCAGTGAAAGCGGGTGGCTTCCTGCGCTTCCTCGTCCTCAAAGAGTTGGTACGGCTCCAGTTCGCCCCGGTTGATGCAGTAGCCCGGCGCCCGGTGAAAGTTCAAGTTCACGTGGATGCCGTGCTTCTCCCCGTAGCCAATAGCCTGATCGATATCCTTGAGCGTGGCTTCGTCGATCTTGCTCCAGTCGTTCACGTCGCCCCACGTCCAGTACGACATGGGCAGGCGGGCGAAGTTGAAGCCCCAGTCGGCCATCATGGCAAAGTCGTCCTCTTCAAACGGGTCGTTTTTCTCACCGTTGAACTTCTCTAGCAGATTGAAGCCCTTCCACATCGGAATATCAGCGGCGGTGACTTCCGGCACCACCTGGGTGGTGGTGCAGGCGGGAAGTCCGGCAGCCAGCAGGGCCGAGGCGGCCGCCCCGGTTTGTATAAAAGTGCGTCGATGCATAGGTTGGGCGCAATGAGTGTTGATCAAAAAACTTCTTAAGATTCGTGTCGACACCAAACCTCAAGAATTTGGTAGAAAAATACTTAAATTCTTCGAAAGAACAATTATTCCTAACGCCAACCGATCACTTTAGGCAAATAAAACTCCAGTGGTTGTTATGATTTTGTAACCATTGGCGACAAACTTTTCGTCGGAGGAGCGCGTTGGAATCAGTACACAAAAGTTACTTATTTTATGAATTACTTACTCTCATTTTTATCATTCATTTTTCTGTTCTCCTGCCAGTCGCCCAGCAAAACCAACGTAGCGCAGGCCTCATTAACGGTTGAACCGACAGCACTATCCGATACCGATAAGCTGGCGCTGGACACCGCTACGTTTGCGGGTGGTTGTTTCTGGTGCACCGAGGCGGTGTTTGAGCGCGTGCGGGGCGTGCGCAGCGTGGTGTCAGGCTACGTCGGCGGCGAGCAAGCGAACCCCACCTACGAAGCGGTGAGCGCCGGACAAACTAGTCACGCCGAAGGGGTCCAAGTCTACTACGACCCCAACGAAATCACCTACGAAGACCTAGTGAAGATCTTTTTCGGCACCCACGATCCCACCCAGCTCAACCGGCAGGGTCCCGACGTGGGTGAGCAGTACCGCTCGGCCGTATACTATCACAATCCGCAGCAGCAAGAAGCACTGGAAGCCTACGTGAAAGAATTAGGTGATTCCGGCAAATACGATAAATCCATCGTAACGCAGATTGAGCCGTTCGAGGTCTTTTACGACGCCGAAGGCTACCACCAGAACTATTACGAGAACAACCCAAATAACCCCTACATTATGTCGGTGGCCAAGCCCAAGGTGAAGAAACTTATCAAAGATTTTCCTGACTACCTGAAGGACAAAGTCGCCAGCTAATCGGGTTCGTTGACGCTGGTAGTCAAAAGTTATGGCCAAACGGGTGAAGACCGCACTGGTGCTCAGCGGCGGCGGATTCAAGGGAGCCTTTCAGATCGGCGCGTTGGACTATCTGCGCGAAGCAGGGTTGGTTGATTCGGAGCTGCGCTTCGACGTGGTTGCCGGTATTTCGGCCGGCGCGCTCAACGGAGCCTTCATCGCCTCCCGGCAGTACGACTTTCTGAAAACCATCTGGCAACGCATCGAAGAAGAAGGCAGCTCGGTGATTTATAACTCGGAATTTTTGAACGAAGCCGGGGAGCCCCAACTTCGTTACGAGACGCTTAAGGCCTGTTTCTTCCCCAATTATCAACTTAGGGTCGGCCTTTGGCAGGGCCTGCGCTTGCTGCTGTATGCTAAGCAGCGAAACCGCTTCATTGAGCAGCAGCTGGCCCAGGTGGGGCAGGAAGCCACTGCCCGCCTGCGGAATTTTCGGGCCATTGCTAGCAACCAACCGCTGGCCGACCTGCTGCGGCAGCACCTAAACGTGAACCGGATTCCAGCCGAGATGGTGTTCACCTCCGGGTTTGTGTCGCTGGTGGACGGGCAATACTACAACCCGAAGCAAACCGACTACGCCAGCAACGAAGACTTTATCCAGGGCGTGCTGGCCTCCACCACCGTGCCCGTGGTGTGGCCCCCGATCGACGGAGTGAATCTGCGCGACCCGCAGCCCCCCATCCGGCAACTCATCGACGGCGGCCTCAAGAACAGCTCACCGCTGGGCGACGTGATCAAGTTCATGGACGATGAGCAGGAAGACGTTGCCTACCGTATTCTGATTGTCAACAGCAGTTCGGGCAAGCTGGCGGTAGCGCGCCAGGAATTCAACATTGTGGAGATTGCGCTGCGCTCTCTTACCGGAATCACGCTGGCCGAAATCTTCGAGAACGACATCCGGGAGTTTGTGCGCATCAACGACCTGGTACGGCAGGCCCGGGAGCAGGGCGTGGTGCTGCGCGACGCGCGGGGCCGACCATTGCGGCAGTTTTCGTATAAGATCATCCAGCCGCAAGAAGAGGAACTGGGTGAGGTGTTCGACGCCACCCCCGCGGTGCTGCGCCGTCGCTACGCGCTGGGCCGACAGCGGTCGCAAGAAGCCTTTGCGGATCAGGATGATATAAACTGGGATGGGGAAGTGGTGGTGTGATATCTTGCGTTATAGCGCTTAGTGCTGTGCTTGCTTCAGCCAATGAGCTTGCTGACGTGCTTCCGCTAAGGTGACCAGCAATATGAGAAGGGTCAAATTTTAGCGCGAGGCGGGCTTTTAGCCTCGGTTCGTAACGCTCAACCCATTAGTTGTAAGAGCATTAGCTATGCAGTATTGTCTGCGGCCTTATTGTTTTTAATTATCAACTTTAACGTAAATGCCAGTTATTTGAAGTTTTAACCAGCTTGCAGTTTTAAAGTCATAGTAGTTCTTACTCACCAGCAGCTCAAGTTTGTCTTTCTCAATTTGCTTTACCTCGACCAACTTACCCCACTGTTCCTCCGTATCTTGATCTACCTTAGTGCGGTCAAGATAAATAACTTTAGTTTCTTCATTGTAGGAATATTCATAACCTACGCCATTGAGATAATTATTAAGGTAGCTCGCGGCACCATTAGATGAGTTTGAATTAGTGAAAGTAACGACAGGGTTAGGAAAAGGTATGAACATGAGCTGATTGAAGTTGTCGTTGTGTTTGGTAGGCCTGATCTCTAAATATGAATCAGGCCCATCGAAAACGTATTGTGTAATGAAATTTGACTCACTAATCTGAACCATCAAGTCCTCAGAGGCTATTCCATCGTTATTTAAATCTACCTGCTGGTCCGTTCTTAAAGACTCAACTTGATAGTAGCCAGCAATACTGGGTATTTTATTGTTGGACTCATCCTCGCAGGCCATCACAAAGAACAATGCGAAAGAAAGAAGTAAAAGTGTCAGCGAAGAAAACAAGTTACATCTATTTTTATTTTTCATTTTTCTGATACATAATGGGTCTGTTTGTAAGCAGTGTTTAGTGCAATCTAGCGCCTCCGCTTATCCACTTTGATCTTTCAGCAGGAAGTTTTTCTCTACGCAAAGTCAACAAAATTCTCCGTATTTTCTATTCGAAAATAAATTTTATCTAATGCCATAACATCCGTTACCAGCGCATTTCGTCAGTAGGCAGTTTGGAAGCGATTTCTACCGCCAAACCCACCACCATTTACCGCAAAATGATCTGGGCGTTGATAAAACGGGCCGATAGGCTGTTGGGCACGGCGTACTGCTGCCGGTTGACCGCCTGCACCCAGGTAAAGGAAATTGGGTTGTCGGTGCCCAGCACGTTGAGCACCTCCACGCCCAACCACAGCGAACGAAACAAGGGCTTCGCTTTCGCTCGGTTCAGGAAAATCTCTTTAGAAAACCCAATATCCACCCGCCGGTACTCGGAGCCGTTCAGGAAATTGCGGTACTCAGGGCGATTCGGCGGACCAAAGGGCAGGCCCGAGCCGTACAAAACGCTCAGGTGCACCCGCATGGTGGGGTCGTTGGGCAGGTGGTCCTGAAAGAAGATGCCTAGGTTAACCAGTTGGTCGGAAGGACGCCGGATGTAGCCCCGCTCGTCGTCGGCCACATCCTCGCGGGTGCGCAGCAATCCGATACTAAACCACGATTCGGCACCAGGGATAAACTCCCCGCGCACCCGGGTGTCGATGCCCGTGGCGTAGGCGGTGGCATTGTTGCGCGCGAAGTAACGGATGCGCACGTTGTCGATATCATAGGGGATCACGTCGTATAAGTACTTATAGTATACCTCGCTGAGCACGCTGAAGTCCCGCCCGAACATCTGAAACTGCCGGTCTACTCCGGCAATCAAGTGCACCGACGACTGCGCCCGGATGTTGGGGTTCAGTTGCCCGGTGCGGTCGCGCAGCTCGCGGTAGAAGGGCGGTTGCTGATACAAGCCCCCGCCCAGCCGAAATACCAAATCTTGACGGCCACGGGGCCGGTAGGCGTACTGCACCCGCGGACTCACCAGCCACTGCCCGTTGTAGCTCCAGTAGTTCAGCCGCAGCCCGTAGTGCAGGGTATGCCGCTCATTGGGCTCAGTGGTGTTCTGCACGTAGGCCGTGATACGTTCCGATTGCAAGTCCAGCGCACTGGCCACCCGCTCGTTGACGGTGACGAAGTCGGCCGAGTCGCTAAAGCTATATTCGTTGAGTTGGTCGTCGATGTGCTCACGACTGTATCCCACACCAAATTCCAGCGTGTTCTTCGGATTCAGGCTGTAGGTGGAGCGGTGTTCGGCGTTAAAGATTTCGGCGGCCAGTTTGTTGCGGGCGTAGGCGTAGTTGGCTCCAAAGCCCAGGGTCGTAGCACACTCGTTCTGGTTGTTGCTGCCCGGGGTGGTGTTCACGTCGCACAGCCGGTAGGCCGACAGTTGATCAAAGTACTCTCGCTCCCGCGTGCGCACGCCCGACGCGATCCACTGGGTGCGCCAGCGATCACTGAAGCGGTGCTCGAGTAGCAATCCTGCCTGCCCCGTTCGGTAGGTTAGTTCTTCTTGCCCGGCGTAGCCCACGAACAAGCGAAACGACTGCTGCAGGGTGCCAAAGGTGGTTTCGCGGCTTTCGGGACGCACCAAATAGCGGTTGTTAGCGTAGGACAACAGCACGCTCAGCTCGGTTTTCTGCTCTTCGGTGCCGTCTAAATCTATCGTCAGAAACGATTGCAGATCGGTGAAGCGCGGCAGGTACTGCCCTGCTACCTCCAGCGTGTTGAGCAGGTACTGGGCGCTCTTGTGCCGCACCCCGGCAATGAAACTAACGTTATTTCGAGCCGCTTCCACATGCGCCGCGCCGCCCAGCAGTCCCAAGCGCACCGACGCCCGGCGGCGGGTGGGTTGTTTGTACTCCACGTTGAGCGTCGACGACAGCTTGTCGCCGTACTTGGCCTGCCAGCCGCCCGACGAAAAGGCCACGTCCGACACCAAGTCGGGGTTGATAAAGCTCAGCCCCTCCTGCTGCCCCGCCCGAATCAGAAAGGGCCGGTAGATCGGAATGTTGTTGACGTATACCAGGTTTTCGTCGTAGTTGCCGCCCCGCACTGAGTAAGTCGACGACAGTTCGTTGTTGCTCACCACGCCGGGCAGGGTGGTGAGCACCCGGTTGAAATCGTTGAAGGGCGAGGGAATGTCCTGGGCGATCTGCGGGTCGAGCTTCACCAGGCCGGGCACGCGGCGGGCGGCATCGCGGGGGTCGCTCAGGATTTCTACCTGCTGCAACAAGCGCACGTCGGGTTGCAAGGTGACCACGATGCGCAGGGTGTCGTTGGGCCGCAAACTCACCTGCCGCAGGATGTTGGTGTACTCCAGGTGTGAAAAAACCAGATCGTAAGTGCCGGGCGCCACCGACAGACGAAACGTGCCGTCCGCCCCGGTAATCGCTCCCCGCTCGGTTCCTTGTATCTGAACGGCTACGTCCTCGAGCAAGGTTTGGGCGCTGTCTTGCACCGTTCCTTGCACCGTAGCGATCTGCGCTGGCGCGGCGGTGGCCAGCCAAATCAGCCAAAGGGTGCCTAGTGCCCGCAAGCAGCCTGTACTGCTCATTGGCCCGCGGGTTCGATCTGCTGCTTCAGTTGCCGAATGGTCTGGGCTGGCCGGTCGGACTTAAACACAAAACTACCGGCTACCAGCACGTCGGCTCCGGCATCGATCAGGGCGCGCGCGTTTTGGTCACTCACGCCCCCGTCAATTTCAACGTGCGCCGAGGTTTCCGCCCGATCCATCAAACTTTGCAGTCGCCGAATTTTACGATAGGTCTGCTCGATGAACGTCTGCCCACCAAAACCCGGGTTCACCGACATAATCAGCACAATGTCAACGTCTTGGAGGATGTCTTCCAGCAGTTCGACCGGGGTGTGCGGATTGAGGGCGACCCCAGCCTGGCAACCCAGTTGCTTGATTTGCTGCACCACCCGATGCAGGTGCGGGCAGGCCTCGTAGTGCACGGTAAGATGCGCCGCCCCGGCATCCCGAAACGCCTCCAGATACCGCTCGGGCTGCTCAATCATCAGGTGCACGTCCAGCGGTTTGGTGGCGTGTCGCCGAATGGCCTCGCACACCGGCAGACCAAACGAAATATTGGGCACGAACCGACCGTCCATGATATCGACGTGAATCCAGTCGGCCTCGCTGTGGTTGAGCATTTCTACCTCGCGCTGCAAATTGGCGAAGTCGGAGGCCAGGACCGAGGGGGCAACAAAAGGCATAGCAAAAAATTGAATGAAGATTGAGGCGGCAAGGTAGGAATTTCGGCTTGCTAATGCCAAGCGGCTAATGTCTAGTTTGGTCTGTTTGTGGTTTTAGAGATGCTTTGCGATCAAAGAAACATCATCAAGGTATATGCAGCGCAATGATTTGGGCGCGAGGCCTTCTAGAACTTCTCAGAATTTGATTCAAAAACAACCTGCTCTACTTTCTTATTGTAACAATCAAAAGGCGGGGTCGTGGAGCAACCCAAATGGTATACTTTTAACCCAAATCTTTCTTCAAGTTCAGCTCTGAATTCTTCATCCTCACCCATTCCAAACGTAAAATATTTTACGTCATTTTCTTCTAAATCAATTTTAAACTGGTTTTCAGCCATTTCGCACGTTTTAAGTAGCTAATCAAAAGTAATGAGGTATTTTTTGCCGATCATGGCTAGCGTTTCATCCAGGGCAGTTCGCAGTTCATTGAGGGAATGGAAATAGCTGGGATGATCTAGCCATCGGTATTTAAGTTCTAGCCAAAGGCGCTCAATGAGGTTGAGCTCTGGGCTATAGGGGGGAATGAAATACAGCGTAAGCCCTTGTTGTTTCCACTCCTCATGCTTAGCCTGTACGATTTTAGCGGTGTGAATAGAGGCATTGTCTAAGATTACTACGGCAGGTTTGGTAATAGTTTCTATAAACTCTTCTATGCAACAAATGATCACCTTGGCGGTGGCCGCCACGCGGTGGCCGCCCCTTCAAAACGAAAGGCGTGGAATTGACAGGCTTTGCTCATAAAGCCAATCACGGTCAGATTCTGACTGGGCTGACAGGCCAGAGGCACCTGCTCACCAATGGGTTGCCAAGCGTAGGGAACCACGGGGGTGAGGGAAACCCCAGTTTGATCCATGTAAAACACATCTATCTTACCTTGGGCTTCCTGCTCATGAAAAGTAGCGATCTGCTGTTGGGCTTGGGTAAAGCGTGGTGCATCTCGCCGGTGCTTGGTGCTACGGCGCATACGCTTATAGCGGTAGCGATTCGCTTTCAGCCATCGGGCCAGCGTGCTGTGACTCAAAGACATTTGCCACGCTTGCTCTACATGACTCACCAGATAGGAAAGGCTACGCACTGCGTTGCCAAAACGGTCTTCTACTACTTGCTCTAAGCTTTTTTTTGGACATCACTTAACTTACTGGGCCGTCCGCTGCGGTGGCCATCCTTTAAACTACTCATTGGGGCGGCCCCCCGCTTGCTCTGCTGCCAGCGGTCCAGCCAACGAGCTACCGTATCGCGATCCACAAAAAAGATATCTGACAACTGTTCAATGTAGTAACCCTTGGCACTCAATAATAGGGCATGAGCCCGTGTTCGCTCCCGACGATCCGTGCTGGTGTCGGCAATCGCTTTGAGGTCTTTTTGCTCAGTAGTAGTCAACTCAATGTAGCGCATAAGATAAGTAGGGCTTGGGTGAAGGACAAAAATACAAAATACCCCCTTACTTATAAACCGCTACTTAAGTTGCCCTTCTATGCTATCAAACCTAGCTTCCTGGACCTCTGTAGCAACCATTTCTATTACCGGAATAGCGTTTAATATGAGAAATATAGAGCAAAATATGATACTTGCTACAAAAGTTTTGTAAGTTCTCTTATCAAGATAAATTATGGTTGAGATAAGCGTCAACACGAGAAAAAAACCAAACACGACTTCTACATAGTCAGCGAATATCCTATTCGAAAAACTCACGCAAAGGTTTAGGGCAAATAGAAGTCCTGAGGCAATTAGTAAGTAGTCTAACAAATATGTTTTTCTCCTTTTAGCCATCTCTAACAATCATCAAAACTTAATCACCTTCATCGTATCGGAAGCCGTGGGCGAAAGAATATGCAGAATGTACACTCCCGGACCGAGCCCGGAAGTATCTAACGAAAGCGTGGGACTAAAGGTATCGGAGGTGAAGCGGGTGTGCGTGACCAGTTGCCCGGTGCTGCTGTAGATGCGCACGTCCACTGGGAACGATAGATCGCGGGTTTTGGCTTCTACGAACAATTTACCGCTTTCGATGGGGTTGGGATATACGCGGTAGTTGGCCTCGCGAATCTCTTCCTCACCGGGAACCGGCACCAGCAGGGCCGCCGAGAAGGTAGGAATGCCGTAGCCCAGTTCGTTATTGGGAGCCAGTGAACTATTACCGGCCAGGCGGATTCGCTCGATAATTTCCAGATTGGTTTCGCCGGGAAAGGCTTCCCAGACCCCGGCGGTGAGGCCGGTGATGAGCGGAGCCGAAAATGAGGTGCCGTTCGAGCGAACCACTTCGCCCCGAGCGTCCACCACCACGGTTTGCAGTCCCAGGGCCGACACGTCGGGCTTCACGCGCCCGTCGGCGGTCGGGCCAAACGAGCTAAACGACACCCGGTCGCCGCTGCTGCTCACCGCCCCTACGGATAGGACATCAATGGCATCGGCGGGCGGAGAAACGTAGCGCCAGCGGCCCGAGCCCTCATTGCCCGCACTGATCACGCACAGGATTCCCTTCTGGGCGGCCAGGTTCACCGCCCGGGTAATCACCGCCGTGTTGCCGTCCAGGTCTTCGTACTTGTAGTTCATTGCCGGGTCGTCGAAGGTAGTGTAACCCAGCGACGTGCTGATGATGTCGATGCCCGCGCTGTCGGCCATCTCGGCGGCGAACAGCCAGTTGTATTCTTCTACCCGGTATTCGGACCCCGACTCTTCGGTGATGCAAAGCATGATGTCGGCTTCGTAGGCCCCGGCCTCCAGCACCCCCGGTTGGTAAGCAGCGATGCAAGAGAGCGCCTCGGTGCCGTGCTGTCCGTAGCGGTACACGTTAGGGCTATTGCCCACAAAATCGTACCCAGGAATCATCTGTCCGTTTTCGTACAGGTGCCGGAAGTAAGAAACTGTGTCCACTCCCTTAAACCCACCGTCGAACACGGCAACGGCAATCCCTTTGCCGGTGTAGCCCGCCTGATGCATGGCGTCGATGCCCAGCATTTCGTTCTGAAGCACGTTGAGCAGTTGCGCTTCCATGTTATCAGCGGGAGATGAAAAAGTTCCGGCATAGGCGGCTCCTCCGTCGCTGCCTTTGCTGCGCCCCCCCTCCGATCGGGTTGGCTTAATAAGTTCCACTCGGTCCACGAAACTTAGAGCCCGATAAGCATCCGCGTTCTGGTCACCGTCTACCATCACGGCGTTGAGCCACCGGGAGGTGTAGTATACCTCGGCTCCGGCTTCGGCTAGTTGGGCCACGTAGTTGGCGTTGACGGGTAAATCGGAACTGTCGAGCGCGATGCCCTGCAATGCTCTTCGCTCCAGGGCCGCGGGTGATAAGTACTCCAGCGGGCGATCCAAGGCGTAAGCACTCTCGTCTTTATCGGAAAAAAATACGACATACCGGTCCTGCGGCGGCGCTTGGGCGTGGGCTACCTCAACCCAAAAAGTACTTAGCAGAAACAGAAAGAAAGTAACGCAATAGAAGAGAGGAAATAGGTTGTCAGTCTTCACCATAGGTAAGCAAGGTTTGCCGGTACGATCTTCCGGACACAATCTGTTTTTGTCCGATGCAGTCGTCGTCGGCGCAGTAGTGTAATATACGCGTTTTTTTGTACAAAAGTCCTAGCTCCGGAGCGTAGGTTTCGGTCAGCACGCTATCGTTGACCAGGGTTTCCAGTTGGCGTTGTATCACCGTGCGGCTCTTGTCTATCTCATTGCTCCACGTTGCGCCAATCTCATCACGCAGGGTGCTGTCGGTGGTCGTGAGTTGATACCGTAGTTCCGGGCGACTGTTCAGGGCGTTGCCGTTCCAATCCAGCGCGTCGCGAAAGGGGAACACTAACTTGGTGTAGGCCACGTTGTTTTCCACCACCACCACCGCGCGTTCACTCTTGCGGGCCGTCCACACCGAATCCAATTGCCAATCGTTTTCCGGCGAATCTCTCGTATAACGTTCTAAGGAATAGATTATTTCTCCCCCCGCCCCCGTCCAAAAGTTGGCTACTCGCTCGCGAAGCTGGTACCGGCTGGTGTCGATGCCATCGCGCACGGTGTAGCGAATGTCTTCCACGTCGTAGACGGCGTAACGGCCCACCGTGAGGGGATAATACTGGCTACCCAGCGTTTCGTCGGGGACGGGATTGAACGAAGAACTCTCATCGGAGGCGCACCCGAACAGAAGACCCAGGCTGCTGAGGCAACCAACGAGATGGTAAATGCTTTTCGGGATGCGCATGGTTACAAAACGTTAAAAAGAAACTTCTCGGATTTGGCTACTATACTGGCGGAGGGCGACGTCCAACCGTATTCCCTGCTTGATCTGGTTCAGCACGTACAGGGCGGCGCAGAGGTTGGCCAACTGATCTCCCTCGTTGGCTCCCGCTACCCACGACGGAACGCCCCGCTCTCGCAGCACTACTTCTCTGGCCGCTAATAAGTCGCCTTCGGTTCGGTTTTCTATCAGATTTTCTACCACGTTGTATCGCATTGCTCCTCCGATTTGATGGGTTGTAGGGATACTACCTACAACTTTTGCACCAATTTGTCGTAAGTTGTATCCTTGGAATTGTATGACCAGCCCGTCGTTCGAAAGTTGATCTTTATATGACAGGACTACGTTCGTGCTTGATTTTGTTAGCAATTGGCCCGCCCCTTTTGTTAATTTGGGCTTTCATTTTTAAAAACCTTCGATAATTATGGCCCTAAGCACGTTTGTTAAGGTAGGCGGAGTGACGAATTTAAGCGATGCGCGCTACTGCGCCGGGATGGGAGTGCACGTGTTGGGCTTCGATCTGGAAGAAGGACATTCCAACTACGTTGCGCCCGAAAAATTTGCGGCGATCACCGAATGGTTGGCCGGAGTGAAGTTTGCAGCCGAGTTCGATACTTATTCTTCAGCGGAGATCACCAAGGCGCTCTTCGACTACTCGCGCATTGATTACGTGCAGACCAGCCAACCCCAGCAGGCCGAGGCGCTACAGACGTTGATTAAGCCACTGATCATTCGTCTAGACGCCCAGGAGTACGGCGAAGACGTGGTGGCTCTGGCAGACGTTATGCGCAGTTGTCGCAACCGCGCCACCTACTTCCTGATTGATCACTCCTCGCCCACCCCCCGGGCGGAGTTGGTTAGTGATTTGTTGGATTTGGCCCGGCAGTACCCCATTTTGCTAGGCTTTGGACTGCAGGCCGATTGGTTACCTGCTTTGGTTCAGGAGCACCCGCTGGCGGGTATTGCCTTGCGAGGAAGTGAGGAGATCAAACCAGGCTACCAAAATTTTGATCAGTTGGCTAGTATTCTGGAGGTTCTCGAAATTGAGGATGCTTCCTAGGTGCTTTAAAGTTACCGGTTAGGTTCGGGTGAGGAGCTTAGAGAGGCAAGTTTAAGCATCACCACGGTACACAGGGGATCGGGCAGGGCGTAGGTGCGTGCCACCGGTCGTCCGAAGTTCATAAACAGGTCAGCGGGAGCGCCCTACTGCGACTCATCGTTCCAGAAATCACTCAGCAGCACCTGCGACCCGTCGCGCAACAGACGAGCTTTTTCTACTTTTCCCTTCATTCCTTTCAGGCTGATGTGCCCCATATTGGGTTCGGTTAGGCAGGCAAACAAGGTGTCGCCGCGCTGGGTGAACCTGCCCCACTCGGGCTTCTCGAACTCCGCCGCCCGGCATCCGTAAATTGCCGGGCCGTTACGGTCCATCCACTGCCCCACCTCCCGCAGGATGTTCGCCGACTCGGGCGGAATTTCTCCGTAGGCGTTGGGGCCCACGTTTACCAGCAAATTTCCGTTTTTGCTCACAGCATTCACCAGCGTGCGCACCACATCCTGCGCCGACTTGTAGTTATGGTCGGTGGCCGCGTAGCCCCAGTGATCGTTGATGGTTAGCGCGAGCGCCGTGATCCGGTATTTCATGGGTAAGCGTTACGAGTTCTTCGGTATGATTGGCTATGATTCTCCCGCCACCAGGTACATCATCTGCCCCCCGGCTGAGATAAATTTCTGTTCTTTCAGCGATTGCAGCATCGACACTTTGTAGCGCGACACCCGTTGCCAGTAGGTATCAAAGGTGGCTTTTCTACCGCCCCCGGCCCGATAATACCGTAAGTTTTCGTCGTATCCCAGCCCGCCCTCGTCATTCTCTAACCAGTCGACCAACTGAGCGGCGCGCACCCGTTTTTCGCGGGTATCGTAGGGGGGAATCAATGACAAAGCCTTGTCCGACTGCCACACCTGCACGTTGGTGAGTCCGGCCTGCGTAAAGAGGTCAGGCAGCACGTCGCCCAGTGAGTTGAACCCCTGCCCCAGCTTCTTCTTTCCCTGTTCGCAGCGCAGCCGCACCTCCACCATTTCCAGCACGTTGTCCACCTCGTAGTCGGTTTCGACGTACTTGTCGAACATCAGGTGAGAAACCAGGTTATTCGGCTCCAAAGCCACCACGTGACCAGACGGGGCGGTTACCCGCTTCATTTCCCGAATCGCTCGCAGGGGGTCTTCGGTGTGGATGAGCAGAGTCTGGCAAAACGTAACGTCGAACTGATGATCGGCGAAGGGAAGGGCATCGGCATCCCCCCGGACAAACGTAAACGTAGCATCCTGGGCATCTTTGCGGTGGCGGGCCCGCTGCCGGGCGGTTTTCAGGTGCGCTTCTTCCTGGTCCAGTCCGGTAACCGAAGCGTTGGGTTGCAAGTAACGAGCCAGCCGAAAGGTCATTTCGCCGGTGCCACACCCGACATCGGCGGCGGAGCGACAGGCATTCAGGGACAAGCGTCCGGCCATGAGCTCCAGGAAGTCCTCGTTCCACCAGTAAGCACGGGCTTCTCCGAAGTGGTCGGCCGAGTGGGCCAACGTTTGCTTTTTTTTGTATTGCATGCGGTCAGAACCTGAACGAGGGCGAACGCCAACGGTTGATTGGGCAAAGTACAATAAAAAGAGCAGTACCCAAGCAAACGCTGCTGATCGTAAGGTGCCTAGAGGTGCGCGTCGAGCAATACCATCAGCAGAAACAGGCCGAAGCCAGCTCCGTAGAAAGCAATGAGCGTGGCGTTGCTATGGCGGCGGGCTTCACCGGTGCAGGTGCACACAAATTCGTTGAGCAGGTGGCGCATGGTGGTGGGGTTCACTCGTCTGCCTCAAACACTTTGCCAGTTTAGCTCCGGGCGGGCGCTCCCGGAGCCCGCGCGGCGCGCTCCCACACCACCGACTGCGATCCTTTCAGGTAACGAACGATTCCGGCAAACACCGCGTAGTTCATCACGCAAAAGTAGTAGGGCACAAAAAACACCTTCGTCTTAACCTTCTGAGCCGCCAAAAACAGTCCTACAATCGCCAGGGTATAAAACGCCGTTTGCCCCAGAAAAAAGAGCCGGAAAAACACCAGTGGCTCCCAGGCCAGAAAAGCATTACTGACCAACAGGCCCAATAGGGCGAACGGAGTGATCGTCCAGCGCAGCACCCGATGCGAGACGTACTGGAAAGTGAGCACCCCGTGCCGGAAGGGGTTCAGCAAGCCGCGCAGGCGCACGATGGCCTGAATGCCCCCCGCGGCAATGCGCACCTTGCGCTTAAGTTCTTCTTTTACCGAGGCCGACGGACCCTCTACGGCGTAGGCGTCGGGTTCGTAGGCCACCCGGTAGCCCGCCCGGGCAATTGATAAGGTGAGATAGAAATCCTCGATGATGGTATCGGCGGGCACCTCATGAAACAGGTCGGTGCGCACGGCGAACAGTTCACCAGCGGCTCCCACCACCGAGTAAAGGGCCGCATCCCAGCGTTTTAGCGCCGATTCGTACTGCCAATAGAACCCCTCGCCTGCTCCGCTCGCTGCATCTCGGTCGGGACTGCTTACTCGTTTTTCGCCCGCCACTGCTCCCACGGTTTCGTCGGCAAAGTGCCGCACCAGTTGCACCACCGCCTCTTCGTTCAGTAGGGTGTTGGCATCGGTGAACACCACCACCGGAGTGGTTACCAGGGGCATCACGCGATTAATTGCCGCAATCTTACCCCTTCGTTCGGGCTCAAAAAAATGCTCAATGCCCTCGATATGCTCCACGATCTGCGGAGTGGTATCATCGGAGCCGTCGGTCACTATCCAAACCTTGAGTCGCCCCTCGGGATAGCGCAACTGAAGCGAATTCAGCATTTTCTGGGCGATAAAGTCAGCTTCGTTGTAGGCGGCAATGATAAGTGTCACCTCCGGCAGGGTGGCTTCGGAATGGTACCGAACCGGGCGGGGCTTTTTCAGGCGGGTGAGTCCGAACAGCAGCAGGCCGTAGCCAACGTAAGTGTAGAGCACCAGTAGTAAGCATATCCAGAAAAATAGTATCATGCTTGATGGTTCAGGAAAAAATTAATGGAAACAAACGATCGTAACTTTTTGGTGAAATAAGTCGGAATAAGGGCGCGCCAGCGCCGGTCGCCTCCGTACAAAGTCCGTATCGGACCGTGCCAAGCAAGCACCAATCAACAATAAAACTAAATATATAACAAATTTATGAAAAAATATTCTTATTATTACAATGGTGATTTCGTGTCGGCTTCGGTCAAATGTCTTATATTTGCGGTTCTTGACAAATTTTCGAATGATTATATGACGAAGTCGGTCGCTTAAACGTACGTATGATTTGTTACGCATTAAACTTTTCGTCTGTGAGATACTACTTGGCTACTTATGGTCTATACGGGTATTTTCTGTTATTGCTAGTGATTCAATCCGTACCGGCGGATGGGCAGGCGCTTCAGCAAGCTACCCTTTCTAACGGTACTGTGGCCGAAAACCAGGCCGTTGGCACTCCGGTAGGCACGTTTTCTCCCGCCACCGCCGCGTTTAGCTTGGTCGCTAGCGTTCCGGAAAACGCTCCGTTCAGTATCACTGATCGGCAGTTGGTTACTACTAATTCTCTTAATTTCGAAGCCGTAGCCTCCTACACGCTGCAAGTGAACGTAGTTTTTCAGAGTTCGCTCGGCGAAGACAGTGCCGCCACGCAGGCGTTTGTGATCACGGTGGAAGACGCCAACGACCCGCCAGCGATCGTTGAGCAGTTTCCCCTGGTCACGGTTGAAAACCAGCCGTTGACCCTGGCGCTGAGTAACCTAAGCGTATCCGACGAAGACGCGGACGATACGTACCCCGAGGGATTTACGCTACGGGCCGGGGCCGGCAGCAATTATACGGTATCCGGCCTTTCCATCGCACCGGCGCCCAATTTCAGGGGCACCCTTACCGTGCCGGTGGTGGTGAACGACGGCGAAGCGGACAGCAGGCCTTACCCACTGACGGTAACCGTACAAGCCTTGCCTCGCTTCTCGTTGGCGGAAGAAATGTATGAAGTGAATGAAGACTTTGCCGAGCCGGAGCAGATTAGGGTAACTCCGGAAAACCCCGAGCAGTCGGTTATTTACGAAATATCACCCGGACCCGAGGCGGTTGATTTTGCTACCCTAACGGCTGATAACGGCAACGGGATTTACCTGTTTACCGCCCTGCCCGACAAAAACGGCGAAGAGGATTTTGTGATCACGGCCACCAACGACGAGCAGAACACTTTTGCGCAGGAGTTCACCTTTCGCGTGAACGCGGTGAACGACGCTCCCCGGTTTGCCGGAGTGCAGGGCAACGACCAAACGATAGAAGCCCAGGCCGCCCCCGTGACGATACCCAACTTCGCTACCAACGTAGCTCCCGGTCCGACCACCGCCACCGACGAAGTCGGCCAGGCGGTTAGCTTTGCGGTGACTACCAGCGACAACAGTTTGTTCGCGCAGACTCCCACCATCACTCCCCAGGGTACTCTGGCCTATCAGCCCGCGGATGACAAGATTGGCACCGCCCAGGTGAGCGTAGTCTT
Source organism: Cyclobacteriaceae bacterium (assembly GCA_965217305.1). Lineage (GTDB taxonomy): Bacteria > Bacteroidota > Bacteroidia > Cytophagales > Cyclobacteriaceae > Tunicatimonas. Next base: position 335,623 of record CBDCHN010000008.1, on the reverse strand, counting down.
GCGCGACAACGGTAGCGGCCAGGGAACGAACGTCAACGTGAGCCCTCCTCAAACATTCGATGTGGAAGTGGTTGCGCCCCTGAGCCCCTCGGATTTCGCTCTCAACAATCTGGAAATCAACGAGAATCAGCCTATTACTGAGGTGGTAGGTCGGTTTACCGAATCGGGTAACTACCGCTTCGACGGGGGAGCCGACGATCAGCTCTTTCGTATCGACGACCGCAATCTTTTTGCCCGACAGCCCTTTAACTTTGAGAATCCCGATCAAAGGGAGCTAGAGATCCGGGTACAACGGCGATTTGGTTTCCTTAACCTCCAGAACGAGTCCGAGACTTTCGTCATCCGGGTGCTAAACGTAGAAGAACCTCCTACGGGTGTTACGTTGACTAATAATACCGTTCCTGAAGGAGCAGCCGTAGGCACGCGGGTAGGGTTTCTGATGGCACAGGGCGGCGCTCCCGAAGTGCCCGCTACCTTCCAACTCGTTGCCGGACCCGGAGGAGAGAACAACGATCAGTTCACCATTGTTGGCAATGAGTTGAGGGTCAATGTGATACCGGACTTCGAAACCACTCCGCAGTACGCCGTGCGGGTGCAGGCCACCGGCGATGGAGTTTCTCCGGCGCAGAACTTTACCATTCAGGTGGTGAACGCCCCTGAGCCGCCGACGGATATACTGCTATCCAATGCCACCGTAAACGAGAACCTGCCCCCGGGCACAGCGGTCGGCACCCTGTCGGTGGTTGGGGGCAGTCCGGCACCAATCACTTACACCCTAAGCGGCCCCGGAGCAGCGGTTTTCGCCGTAGGCGGGGTCAATAGCAACCAACTACTCACCCAGGCCGCCTTTAACTTTGAGGCTCAAGCAGGCTACGCCCTTACCATTACTGCCACCGGCGACGGTGCGTTTACCAAAGAATTCACCATCACCGTGAACAACGTGGTGGAAGCACCCACCGACATTGCGCTAAGTCCAGCTACGATCGAAGAAAATCAACCCGCGGGCACCGTGGTAGGAGCCCTTAGTGCGACGGGTGGTGAAGCGGTCACTGCCTTTGAATTAGTAGGCGGTGATGGATCCGGCGACAACAATAGCTTCACCATCAATGGCAACCAACTGCTGACCAACGCCGTGTTTGACTTCGAAACCAAGGCCTCCTATTCGGTGCGGGTGCGGGCCACCGGCGACGGCTTCCTGGAAAAAGCGCTGGAAATAAGCGTAACCAACCAGCTCGAACCGCCGACCGACATCACCTTATCTTCCTTGTCTATTAATGAAAACCAACCGGCGGGTACGGTGGTAGGCACCCTGGGCGCTACGGGCGGCGCGGGTCCGTACGAATTCACTCTGCCGGGCGGGCGGGGCAACAACAACAATTTCACCATCGAGGGCAACGAACTGCGCACGGCTCAGGAGCTCGACTTCGAAAGCACTCCTACCCGAACGGTGGTGATAGTGGCCCGCAATGCCGATGGGCCGTTTGAGAAGATCATTGAGCTGACGATTGGCAACCTTCCTGAACCGCCTACCGGAATCACGTTATCATCAAGAGAGATTGCTGAGAACCAGCCTATCGGAACCGCCGTCGGCACGCTCAGCACCACCGGCGGAAGCGGAGGGGCGGTAAGCTTTGCCCTGGTTGGCGGATCGGGCAGCAACGACAATGACCTGTTTCTTATTGAAGGCAACGAACTTCAGGCCAATGCCACGTTCAATTTTGAGTTCAAAGAAGTTTATCGGATACGCATTCGGGCCACCGGAGACGGTTCGCTCGATAGTGCCTTCACCATCAGCATCATCAACGTGGAAGAGCCTCCCACCGCCGTTATTCTTTCTTCTGCCACCGTTGCGGAAAACCGAGAGCCGGGGACGGAGGTGGGCACGTTGTCCACCGAAGGAGGCGAAGGCAACTTTACCTTTGCCCTGGTGGGCGATGGCAACGACAACAACAACTTCCGCATCGAAAACCGACGCCTGCTCACCACCGTCCGCTTCGACCGCGAAGCGAAAGCTAGCTACCGCATCCGTATCCGCGCCACCGGCGACGGCACCATTGCCTCGGATTTTACGATTACTATTGAGGATGTGAACGAGGCCCCGGTGCTGAGCGAGGTAGAACGTACTTTTTTAGACTATGCCGAGGGAGAAGCCGCCAAAATAATCACGAGCAGTATAACGGTGCAGGAGCCCGAAGGCGAAGACCTGGTTCGGGCCGAGGTGTTTTTCTCCAACAACACCTACGTGCGTGGCGAAGACGTGCTCACCGTGAACGAGGGAGGCATTCAGGCTATCTTTGACGAAGCCACGGGCCGACTAACTATCCCCGGGCCACTTGGGGCTAACCGAATGCAGCAAATCCTGCGCGGAGTGCGCTATCGCAACCTCAAGGAGGTGAACCCAACCGCCAGCACCCGCCGGGTCACGTTTGTGGTGAACGATGGCGCCAACCCGAGTAATGCCCAAGACCGTTTCATTCGTATATCCAACTCGAACATTCCTCCGGTGCTGGCCGACATTCCTATCAGCACCCGTGAAGACGTTCCCGCCACGCTAACCCGAGAAAATTTTGCGACGGCCTACGGCGGCGATGAAGACGGCAGTGGTTTTTCGGGTACCATATTCGTGCTGACGCTTCCCGGACGGGGCACCCTGTCGGCCGGCGGGCGCGCCCTCACCGATAATGACCTGGGACGGCAGGGATTCGAAGTGAATCTCGCTACCACTCCGCTGGCCTACGCTCCGTCCCCCAACTACGCGGGAGCCGACCGCTTCAAATGGACCGCTCGTGATGACGAAGACGAACCGGGCATTTCGGCTGAGGTAGTGATCAACGTGTTACCCGAGAATGATCCCCCCGTGATCACCGCTCCGGCCACGCTGAACGTGGAGGAGGATAACACCGACCCATTGTCCGGATTGAGCGTAGCCGAGCCCGACGGTGACGGACTGCGGGTTGTTGTAGCCGTTGATCAGGGGACGCTAACCGTCGCCGAATCGGCCCGAGCGGAGGTGACCCTAGAGCAGGGTACCGGAGAGAGTGACCGCAACCTGACGTTTCGAGGCACCCTCACCGCGGTGAACGACGCGCTGGCTAACTTGATCTACAACCCCGCCGAGGCCGTAACCAGTGCTACGCTTACCCTAACCGTGTTGGATGCTCCCAGCAATCCGGACAATCCCTTGACCGCCCAGGCCAGCGTGGCCCTCACGATCACTCCCCAGAACGACAACCCCGTGCTGTCCGCCATTGAGCCCGAAGCCCTGCTGTTCGTTGAAAACGGAGAGCCCACTCCGGTTAGTGACAGCCTGCGGGTAAGCGACGAAGAGGGTGATCCTGTGGTGGCGGCGGTCATATCCATCGACAGCGGTTACACTCCGGAAGACGTGCTCGCCTTCGAGAACACTCCGGCCATTTTGGCCACCTTTGATCAGGGCGTGCTCACGCTAACGGGAACCGCCTCGGTGGCGGACTACCAGGCAGCCCTGCGCCGGGTGACTTACCAAAACGCCAGCGACCGACCGTCTACTGACTTGCGGGTTATCCGCTTTGAAGTTACCGACGCCACGGGTGGGCAAAGCAACGCGGTAACGCGCGAGGTGGTGGTAGAAGCCGCTGAAGATACGCTGCGGATCGTAGATCTGGAAACGGTTCCGCTCTATTTTTCGATTGGCCGGGGCCCCACGGTGGTGAGCCGCACCGTTCGCTTGGACGATCCGGACAGCGAAACCCTGGACCGCCTGGTGATTGTTCTGGACCCGGAGACGTACGTGGCCGCCGACGATTCGTTGGGCCTTCGCGCCGCGGGAAGCCTAACGGCCAACTGGAACGCCGCGGAGGGACGGCTTACGCTTGCTGGGACCGCCCCGCTGGCCACTTACCAGGAATCGCTTCGGACGCTGGTTTACCTGAACCGCAATGCCGAAACGGCGGAGAGTAATCGCACGCTGCGGATTCAGGGATTTAGCGGAGAAACGGCCAGCAACGTTGCCCTTCGAGAGATCCTTCTGATCAACAACGAACCTCCGGTGGTCGGCGACGTAGGAATAGCGGTGCTTAGCGGCACGCCCTATCCCTTTGCCGCCGCGTTGTTTCAGGCTCAGTATCGCGATCCTGACCAGCGTCCGGCAACCGACGGCTTCTCCGCCTTACAATTAACTACCCTGCCCACCAACGGAACCCTGTTGCTGAACGGAACTCCCTTAACCACCGTCGATGTGGGCAGCGGACTTGTGCTGAGTCGGGATGATGTTTCTCTGCTTTCGTACGTGAGTAACCAGGGGTTTTTGGGAGAAGACCAGTTTGCCTGGAACGCGTCGGACGGAGCAGATTTTGCCGAAGTAGCGGCCCGGGTGCTCATCGCCGTGTCTGACCTGCGGGCGGAGCTGGGCGAAGAGATAGAAGCTTGCCAATCTAGCGATTTGCTGGAGTTGAGCGTAGAAGTGCAGGGAGGCACCCCGCCGTATCGTTATCGCTGGTCGGCGAACGGTGAGGCGTTGACAGACGCGATTGATCGCGTAGCAGCGGTGTCGCCCACCGAAACTACCACCTACCGGGTAGAAGTTACGGATGCGGAGCAGCTTGCCGTTGCCGACTCGGTGCGGGTAGTAATTATCGACTGTCCTGATCAGGAATTGGACATTCCCAACGCTTTCACTCCGAACGGCGACGGCGACAATGACCTCTGGGAAGTTGGTAATTTGTTCACCTACGAGCGCAGCGTGGTTGAAATCTACGACCGCTACGGTCATCGCCTGTTCCGCGCGGAAGGAGACGGACCGGCTTGGGACGGCCGCTATCAGGGCAAGGAGTTGCCGGTTGGCACCTACTACTACGTCATTGTGCTTAACGATGGCTCCACCAGCTACAAGGGCGCAGTAACCATCTTGCGATAATGACTCAGGCGATTCGTATCACGTTACTTCTGCTGAGCACCACCGGAGCGGTGTGGGCGCAATCACCTCCGGTGATCAGTAGCCTGGAAACCGCTTCACTAACTTTTCAGGAAGGCAGCCCGCCGCTGCCCCTCAGCAGCAACGTTCGCCTTGCTAGTGACAATCCCCTCACCCGGGTGGTGGTGCAACTCGCGGGTTACGTGGCCGGTGAGGATCAGCTGAACTTTTCTGACACTGAAACCATCCGCGGAGTCGTGGACGAGACGACGGGTTCGCTGCTGCTCCTGAGCTATCCGGCGGGCAGTAACCAGGCGGCGGTCAGCTTTCAGAATGCCCTGCGCAACGTTACCTATCAGAACACCAACGAAGTGGACCCCGAAACCAGCGCCCGTACGGTCTCATTGCGGGCATTCGACGACCAGAATCAGGCAAGCGCTCTGGCCAATCGGACGCTGACAGTTGTGGCCGAGGATGACGCTCCCGTTGTGCTGCTGCCCAACGACGATCCTATCACGTATCCCGCCGGAACCGGAGTAGAAATTCCGGTTTTCGAAACCGTCGAAGTCGCCGATGATGACAGCGAACTGCTCAGCAGCGCGGAGGTGACCATCAGCACCGGGTTTCAGAACGGTGAAGATCAGCTCTTACTCACCGACGTGCCGGACGAGCTCGGGGTGACCGGCGGGGGCAGCAGCACCCTCACGCTCAGCGGCCCCGCTTCCCCGGCCATTTTCCAGCGGGCCCTGCGCAGCGTGCAGTTTAAGAACCAAACTCCACTGGACGTACTGCCCACGGAAGGAATCCGTCGGGTGACGATCAGAGCTTTCGACGGCACTTCGGAGAGCGTAGCGGTTTCTCGCTTTGTGGTGGTTGGTTCTCCCTCGAATACGCCCCCTCGCATCCAGACGCTCACCAAAGAAGTCATCTCGGGAAATACCCTCGCTTTCACCAGTACCGAATTTGCGGAGCGGTATAATGATCCCGAAGACGATCCCTTCACCGGTATCTTCATCCGCTCTAAACCCGAGCGGGGCACGCTGTTGCTGCGTGGTGAAGAAGTGACCAATAATCGAATCAACAACGCCGGACCGAATGGATTGCGAATAGCGTCTACTGAGTTTGCCGCGCTGACGTATCAAGCTCCGGCTGGCTATCAGGGAGAGGATCAGTTTCTCTGGAATGCCATCGACGGCACCACCTTTGCTGCCAATAGCAAGCCGGTACAAATCTTTATCAATCCAGTCGAACTGCAACTGTCGCTAGGAGCGGTAGACCCTTTGAGCGCATCGGCCGACCAACCACTTGCGGTGCCGCCCCTGGCCTTCTCGGCCACGCAGCGCGTTCCCGTCACCGTGACGCTGTCGGTAGGCAACGGCGCCCTATCACTTCCTGCTGAAATTGTTTCCTTACTCACGTTCGCGGCGGGCGATGGGGCCGATGATCCTTCGCTGGTGTTCACGGGAGGGGCCGACGCCGTAGCGTATGCCCTAAGCGGAGTCCGCTACACCGCTAACGAAAACTACAACGGCGCCGAATCACTTTCGGTCAACGTTTCGTCGAGCAACAACACCAGTGCTCAAACCACCGTAGCGATCACAGTCATATCCAATGCTCCGCCCGTGGTTAGTGATCTGACGGTAGGCACCGTGGAGGGTCGGCCTTACGTGTTCAGGCTAACTGACTTCACCGGTGGGTACGCAGACCCTGATAATGCACCTTCGTTTGGCCCTTCCCGGATTCACCTCACCGCCCTGCCCCAAAATGGAACGTTTGTCTACCAAGGCAGTAGCCTACAGTCGGCTGACGTTTCTTCTTCGGAGGGCTACGCCATTCCGGTGGCCGACGTGGTGGCCGACCAATTGACCTACGTGCCCAACCCTGGCTTCTCGGGCGGCGACCAAGCCCGCTGGAATGCTTTCGACGGGGCCGCGCTCGCTACTTCCGACGCAGCGATCCAGATCACCGTGTCACCAATGCTGGCCATTGTGCTGACCCAGGACTCCGCGACGGTGTGTTCCGGCAACCCCGATACCCTTCGGGTGACCATCACTGCCGGATCGGACCAAGGAATTACCTACGGCTGGAGTTGTCCCGATGCCTGTGGATTTACACCGCCCACCAACCAGGCTACCGTGGTGGTGAGCCCGGCTGAAACTACCACCTACGTGGTGACCGTCACCGACCCAGCCACCGCTACCGTCGCCCGGGATACGGTTACCGTGGTGGTGACCGACTGCTCAATCTCAACGCCGAACCTGACCCTGGATATTCCCAATACCTTTACGCCCAGTGGCGACGATATCAACGACGAGTGGATTATCGGCAGCGACGGAGCCGCTTCGCCGGTAGCGGTAGAAGTGTTTGATCGTTACGGCCACTCGGTGTACCGCAGCGCGGAGTATGAAGGTGACTGGGACGGCACTTACCAAGGGCGGGCGTTGCCCGAAGGAACCTATTATTATTTAGTGACCAGTGCTGAGGGAGAAGTGTACAAGGGGCCTTTAACGATTTTGCGGTGATTGAAGCCGTGCACTACCAATGATTATGAAGAAACTATATCTGCTATACGCACTGCTTACCGTATCCTCGTTGTGCTACGGGCAGCAACCCTTTCGATTCAGTCAGTACTTTCAGAACCTGATTACCGTTAACCCGGCGGTGGCGGGCATTGAGGATTTTGCTGACCTAAAGGTGGGCTACCGCCAGCAGTGGACCGGACTATCCGGTTCGCCTCAGACGTTCTACCTCAGCGTTCACGCGCCCCTGGCGACGAAGGAACGGGCGTTTACTTACCAGAACAACGCGCTGCGCATTAGCGATCCGAGCATGTTTAATCAACCGGAAACCCAATCGGTGGTTAGTACCGGAAACCGGGTGCGGCACGGCGTCGGTGGTTACGTGATCAACGATCAGCAGAGCATCTTTCAGCAAACCCAGGCCTTTGCTACCTACGCCGCTCATTTACCATTGGGCGCACGCACGCGTTTGTCGCTGGGAGTGTCAGCTGGGCTCAACAACCGCCGCATCAACGCCAATGGTATCACGCTGCCCGGCCAGAACAATACTACTGATGATGAGGTAATCAACCGGATTTTGAGCCAATCAGGGGGCCTCACCAGCTTTGATCTGAACCTGGGACTGTTTCTGTACGCCGAAAACTACTATCTGGGCTACTCGGCCGACCGTATTCTACGCAACCCCATTACGGTGGGCACCGATTCGGTTGACGTTCGGCAAAACCTGTATCACTACGGCTTGGTGGGAGGACGGTTTCGGCTCAGCGAGTCGTTTATACTGCTGCCGGGGGCCTTCGTGGGCGTGAGTAGCGCGCTGCCCCTGACCTACGATCTGAACCTGCGCTTACGCTACCAGGAGGTGGTGTGGGTGGGCGCGTCGTACCGCAATTCGGGCACCGTAGCCGCCATGCTAGGACTCAATATCGACAACCGCTTCAACGTCAATTATGCCTACGATTACGGAATAGGCGCCGTGAGCGACTTTCGTTCCGGAACGCACGAAATTGTTTTGGGTTTCACGTTGTTTAAGCAACAAAACAGCGATCCTTATTTGTGGTAATATCATGAAAAATACTCAGGCAAAAACGTTCTTACTCGTAAGCGGGCTTTTCTCTCTGTTAGCCAGACCAGGGCAGGCCCAGGATTTCTACTTTCAGCCCTCGGTGGTGCTCTCCGACACGATCAACTCGCGAGCCGAAGAGGGCTACCCCCTCTATTCGGCCCGAGACAGCACCTTGTACTTTGTGCGCACCCTCTACAGCGCCAACGTAGGGGGGGCACAGGCCGGGCAAGATATCTGGTACACCAAACGCCTCCCCAGCGGGGCGTGGAGCTTGCCGGTCAACAATCTCGATCAACTTAACAATCGCAACAACAACGCGGTGGTGGGAGTCAGCAAAACCGGCAATACCTTGTATCTGCTCAACTCGTACCAGGGCGGAGAGGCCGACCGACCGGGTTTGGCTTTTTCGTTTAATCAGACCAGCGGTTGGCTCGATCCTAACGACGTAAAAATTCCTAAGCTAGCCGACAAGATCGGTGACTTCTACGGTATTTTCGTTTCGTCGTCCGAAAACGTTGCCTTATTATCCATGGAGCAAACGGACGGGGTGGGTCAAGAGGATCTGTACGTCACCTTTAAAGACTCTTTTTCGGGCGACTGGAGCGAGCCGATGCATTTGGGGGATACCATCAATACCGAAGGCTACGAAATGTCCCCTTTCCTGAGCGAGGACCAGCGCCACCTGTTTTTTGCCAGCAACGGGCATCCCGGCTACGGCAACGCCGATATTTTTGTGTCGACCCGTCTGGATAGCACCTGGACCCGTTGGTCGGAGCCGCGTAACCTGGGAGACGATATCAATTCGGCGGGCTTTGACGCTTACCTTACCATTGCCGCCGATAATGAAGTGTTCTTTGTCAGCAATCGCTACGGGCGGTCGGCCGACATTTATACCTCGAAATCGGTGAGCAAAGAAGAACGAGAGCAGCAGTTGGCCAGCCGCATCGAAGGGGGAAGACGGGTTGCTTTGGATAGCACAAGAGGAAGACCCGCTTCTTCCACGTTGGACGCGGAAACTCAGGCTCTGTTGGCCGAAACGCAGGCCCTACTGGATGAGTTTAAGGGAGTGAAGCGTCCGGAAACTGACCCCGCCCCGTCTGCTGCTGAGCCAGCAGTCCGCAGTATTGAGAACACGCGTTTTCTGTTTTTTGAACTCAACTCTGATACGCTGCAAACGTCGTCCATTCCGTACCTTCGCGAGGTAGCTGCTTTGCTTACCAAAGACCCCGCCCGCAACGTGGTGCTGGTGGGCCACGCCGACGATACCGGGGGCAAGGATTATAACCTGAAGCTCTCCATCGAGCGGGCCCAGGCGGCCAAGCGTTACCTGATGGCTCAGGGGGTGAAAGAGGAGCAGATTGTCTCTTACGGTCGGGGATCTACCCAGCCCCTAAACGAAGAAGAGGGGCCGGAGGCCCGCCGAAAAAACCGTCGGGTGGAGATCAAGATGGACTAGGCACCGGCGCTACTTCCTGATCGCGAAGTAGCCTTCGCAAAATTTTGCCCACGTTCGACTTAGGCAATTCGGTGGTGAACTCCACAACTTTGGGCACCTTGTAGGCCGTCATATTTTCTTTGCAGTAGGCGATCAGTTCTTCCTGGGTAAGGCTCTCGTCCTTTTTCACCACGAAGACCTTCACCACTTCGGTAGACCGTTCGTCGGGCACCCCGATGGCTCCCACCTCCAGCACCTTGGGGTGGGCGGAAACCACCTCTTCGATTTCGTTGGGATACACGTTGAATCCCGATACATTGATCATCTCCTTCTTGCGGTCCACAATCTTGATAAACCCATCTTCGCTCATCACGCCCACGTCGCCGGTTTTGAACCAGCCATCGTCGGTGAACACCTGCTTGGTTTCGTCGGGTCGGTTCCAGTACTCGCGCATTACCTGTGGCCCCTTGGCGTAAATTTCGCCGGGCTCGCCGAAGGGCACTTCGTTTCCGTCGTCGTCGGCGATGATGATCTGGGTATTGGGCACCGGCAGGCCGATACTGCCGATGCGTTCGGAGCCATCCACCTGGTTGGTGGTGAGCACCGGCGAGGTTTCGGTGAGTCCGTAGCCCTCGGTCACGGATACCCCGGTGGCTGCCTGCCACTTTTCGGCCACCACCTTCTGCACCGCCATTCCTCCGGCGCTCGTAACTTTAAGGTGGCTAAAGTCGATGGTGCCAAAGTCAGGATGGTTGAGCAGGGCGTTGTAGAGCGTGTTCACTCCGGTGATTACCGTGAAGGGCTGCTTCTTGAGTTCCTTGATAAAGGCCTTCATGTCGCGCGGGTTGGTGATGAGCACGTTCTTCGCGCCTAGTTCCAGCATCGACAGGCAGTTGACCGTGAGGGCGTAGATGTGGTAGAGGGGCAGGGCGGTGATCATCACTTCTTCCCGGTGTTTCAGCTTCAGGCCAGTGCAAGCGGTGATTTGCTGCATGTTGGTGACCAGGTTGCGGTGGGTGAGCACCGCCCCTTTGGCCACGCCGGTGGTGCCGCCGGTGTACTGCAAAAAAGCAATGTCTTCGGCTTGGATGGTAGGGGGCTTGAACGAATGCTGGCTTCCCTGCTTAATGACACTTTTGAAAGTGGTTGCTTGGGGAAGTTGATACGCAGGGATCATTTTTTTGACGTGCTTCACCACTAGATTGACGATACCCCCCTTCAGGCTGCCGAGCATATCACCAATTTCGGTGACAACCACGTGCTTGAGGGGCAGGTCGCTCACAATCTTTTCCAGATTATGGGCGAAGTTAGCCAGAATGACGATGACTTCGGCCCCGGAGTCCTGCAGTTGGTGCTTCATTTCGCGGGCGGTGTAGAGCGGGTTCACGTTGACCACAACCATCCCGGCCCGGAGGGCCCCCAGCATGGCTACCGGGTACTGCAACAGGTTAGGCATTTGCAGGGCCACCCGGCTGCCGGGCTTGAGGCGACAAACCTCGAGGAGATAGGCAGCGAAGTGCTGGGACTGCTCGTCCACTTGCCGATAGGTGAGGGTGGCTCCCATGCATTCAAAAGCGACGGAAGTGCCGTACTTTTTGATGCACGTGTCTAACAAGTTTACAATAGAGGAGTATTTACCGGTTTCGATGGTGTGGGGCACCCCGTCGGGATAACTCTGGAACCAAGGATAAGTAGGATCGCTCATATAGATCGTATGTTTTATGGATTAGGCAAAAAGTATGACTATTTTCGTTAGCAAACTACTAAATCTTTAACAAAAATTGCCATATTGCCGAACATTCTTGCGCTTCTGGGCGAAGAGTTTGAGCGAGGGGCCGATGAGAGAGGCAAAAAGGGAGATTGGCGGGAATATCGAACAAAAAAGGCCATGAAATTCATAGCCTTTTTTGATAAACAACATTAACCCAAAAATTATGATCCGGCGTACCGGGCAGCTGTAGGGGAAGGAGTCGAACCTCCAAAGAGTGGTTAGTTCTGTGAGCTTTTACACTACAGAATTTGTTCCATTGTCTCCACCCTCGAGACGGGAGGGCATGGCTGCCAATTTCATCACCCTACAAAGTGAACCGGCGGACAACTTCCACCGTTGAATCATCACAAAGCTAATATTTTCCCAAATAACTTAAAAAATATTTAATAGATTTGGTAAAAAATTATATCTATTGTAATTTTCGGCCGCATTGATTAAATCAAACCCAATTCTCCGAACCAGAATGAGCAAAAATTTAGAAATTGACAACATTGATCTGAAGATCCTGGCACTTTTATCGGAAGATGCCAAAATTCCCTACACCGAAATCGCCAAAAAGGTATACGTTTCGGGAGGTACCGTGCACGTGCGGATGCGCAAAATGGAGGAAATGGGAATTGTGCGGGGCACCACCCTGAACATGGACTACTCCAAATTGGGGTACGATATCACCGCTTTTTTGGGAATTTACCTGGAAAAGAGCTCGCTCTATGATCAAGTGGTGGACGAGCTAAAGAAAGTGCCCGAGGTGGTCAAGATTCACTATACCACGGGTAACTACAGCATCTTTATCAAGATCCACTGCAAGGATACCAAAAACCTGCGGGAGGTGCTGCACGACAAGATTCAGAAAATCGACGGCATCGTGCGGACCGAAACTATTATATCGCTTGAGGAGAGCCTGAACCGCCATATTCAGCTCAACGAATAGACTCCGTTCTTGAAACTCCGCACTATTTAAATGCGTTCTAAATAAACAAGAGCAGGGTTTCGGTGCGTCCGAGAAATGTCTCGGATTTCTAAACGAATTGTGCTACGCTGCGTTGCTACACAAAAGAACGAGTATTATGAGCAAAGACAATCAAATTCTTGAGGAGTTTACCCAGTCTGACTATAAATACGGTTTCGAGTCTAATATCGAGTCTGACTCCGCTCCCAAAGGGCTCAACGAGGATACCATTCGCTTCATTTCACAGAAGAAGGATGAGCCCGCCTGGCTGTTGGAATGGCGCCTAAAAGCGTACCATCACTGGCTCACGCTGAAGGAGCCCAACTGGCACAACGTTAAGTTTCCGCCCATTGATTACCAAGACATTATCTACTACGCGGCTCCCAAGCAGAAGGCCCAGCCCAGCAGTTTGGATGAGGTGGATCCCGAACTGCTCGATACCTTTGAGCGACTGGGCATCTCGCTGCAGGAGCAGAAGCGCCTGACCGGCGTGGCCGTTGATGCGGTGTTCGACAGCGTTTCGGTGGCTACTACTTTTAGGGACAAGCTGGGCGATATGGGCATTATTTTTTGTTCGTTTAGCGAAGCAGTGCACGAGCATCCGGATCTTATCAAGAAGTACCTGGGCTCGGTGGTGCCTCCGGGCGACAACTACTTTGCGGCCCTTAACTCGGCGGTGTTTAGCGACGGTTCGTTCTGCTACATTCCCAAAGGCGTACGTTGTCCGATGGAACTATCGACGTATTTCCGCATCAATGCGGCCAATACCGGGCAGTTTGAGCGCACGCTCATCGTAGCCGAAGAGGAATCATACGTGAGCTACCTGGAAGGGTGTACGGCCCCCATGCGGGACGAGAACCAACTGCACGCGGCCGTGGTGGAGCTCTACGCCGCCAAAGACGCTGAGATTAAGTACTCTACCGTGCAAAACTGGTATCCGGGCGACAAGAACGGCAAGGGTGGTATCTACAACTTCGTGACCAAGCGCGGCATCTGCGCGGGCGACCGCTCCAAAATCTCCTGGACGCAGGTGGAAACCGGTTCGGCCATCACCTGGAAGTACCCCAGCTGCATCCTGAAAGGCGACCACTCCATTGGGGAGTTTTACTCCGTGGCGGTGACCAACAACCTGCAGCAGGCCGACACCGGCACCAAGATGATCCACCTGGGCAAGCACACCCGCAGCCGCATTGTGTCGAAGGGCGTGTCGGCCGGCCGGAGCCAGAACAGCTACCGCGGACTGGTGCGCGTGGCCAAGCGGGCCGAAGGAGCCCGTAATTTTTCGCAGTGCGATTCGCTGCTGATGGGTAATCAGTGCGGAGCGCATACGTTCCCCTACATCGAGTCAGACAACGCTTCGGCGCAGATTGAGCACGAAGCAACCACTTCTAAGATTGGCGAAGACCAGATTTTTTACTGTCTGCAGCGGGGCATCGGTGAAGAAGACGCCGTGGCCCTTATTGTGAACGGCTACTGCAAAGAAGTGCTCAACCAGTTGCCGATGGAGTTTGCCGTGGAAGCGCAGAAGCTACTGGCCCTTACCCTCGAAGGCAGTGTAGGCTAATCGGCCCCTCACCCTTGACCATCACTTTGCTATCCGAAGGAGTATGCTTTCGGGTAGCCATCTACTTACAAAGATCACTATGCTTTTCATTAAGAATCTACACGCCCGAATAGAGGACAAACCTATCCTCAACGGTATCAATTTAGAAGTAAATGCGGGCGAAGTGCACGCCATCATGGGTCCCAACGGTTCGGGAAAAAGCACCCTTGCTTCGGTGCTGGCGGGTCGCGAAGAGTTTGAGGTTACCGAAGGATCGGTACAGTACCAAGGCATGGACTTGCTGGCCCTTGAACCGGAAGTGCGCGCTCGGGAAGGTATTTTCTTGGCCTTCCAATATCCGGTTGAAATTCCGGGAGTGAGTACGACCAACTTTTTAAAGACCGCGGTAAATCAGGTTCGTCTGCACAAGGGCATGGACCCCCTCGATGCCGTTTCGTTTCTTAAATTGATGAAAGAAAAAATGAAACTAGTAGACATTGACCAGTCGCTGCTCAGCCGTTCGCTCAACGAAGGGTTTTCGGGCGGTGAGAAGAAGCGCAACGAGGTGTTTCAGATGGCCATGCTGGCCCCTCGCCTAGCTATTTTGGACGAAACCGACTCGGGCTTGGACATCGATGCCCTGCGCATTGTGGCCAACGGCGTGAACCAACTGCGGCGCAGCGATAACGCCACCATTGTGGTGACCCACTACCAGCGTTTGCTGGAGTATATTGTGCCCGAAGTGGTGCACGTGCTGTATAACGGACGCATTGTGAAGTCGGGCGACAAAGACCTCGCGCTGGCGCTGGAAGAGAAAGGGTACGACTGGATCAAAGAAGAAGCCGCCCTGGCGGAAACCAAGTAATTATTATGTCACTACAGGAGCAATTTATTCAGCAGTTTACCGATTACGAGCAGCGGCTGAACGGCGAGCGAGATGAGGAATCGCATCAGCAGCGTCGGGCCGCGATGGAGGTGCTGGAACGCGTTGGTTTGCCCGGCAAGCGGGACGAAGAGTATAAGTATACTCCCATCACGCGGGCGTTGGAAAAGCAGTTTGATGATGCAACGGCATCGGCTGTAGATACCACCGCATCGAGTGACCTTGCCGGTAGGTTTGCGAAGTGGCGGGTAGACGAACCGGCCAATGTGCTGGTGTTCGTCAACGGGCAATTCTCGGACGAACTTTCTACCGTGGTAAGCCCCCCGGAAGAGCTTACCATTCAACCTTTATCCGAGGCCTTTCGGCAGCGTCCGGCCCTGATGAATCGCTACTTCGCCCGCCAGACCGCCGCCTCGTCCGATGCATTTTTGGCGCTGAATACCGCCCTGGCGCAGCAAGGTACGCTGGTACACGTACCCGTCGGGCAGGTAGTGACGCACCCTACTTATTTTTATTACCTGAGCGATACTTCTTCCGCCACGGCCTTCAGCCAAACGCGCAACCTGTGCGTGCTGGAAGCGCGTAGTCAGGCTACGTTCACCGAGATGTATTTCCACATCGGCGAGCATCCGACCTATCACAACAGCGCCACCGAACTATGGCTGCACGAAGGAGCCGTGGCCTACTACCACAAAATACAGAACGAAAGTCCGCTGGCCTACCACACGGGTCATACGCACATATATCAATCAGCCAACAGTTTGTTTCAGGCGGTGACGGTGACCCTCGATGGAGCGATCGTGCGCAACAATCTGGAGGTATCGCTGGACGCGGAAGGATGCGAAACGCAGATGTACGGTCTGTACCTGGTGAAGGGCAAGACCCATGTGGATAATCATACCTCGGTAGACCACCGGCAGCCTAATTCATTCAGCAATGAACTCTATAAGGGCATCATGGACGAAGCCTCGCACGGGGTGTTCAACGGAAAAGTATACGTACAGCAAATCGCGCAGAAGACCAACGCCTTTCAGTCGAACCGCAATATTTTACTCACCGACGATGCTTCGATAGACACCAAACCCCAGTTAGAGATCTGGGCCGACGACGTGAAGTGCTCACACGGGGCCACCACCGGACAAATGGATACCGAGCAGTTGTTCTACCTCCGCGCCCGCGGACTGGACAAAGTGCAAGCTCGCGCGTTGCTGTTGCAGGCCTTCGCGAGCGACGTGATCCAGAACGTGAAATCGGACGCCCTGAAGGATTATCTGCAAACCGCGATTGATCAACGCTTGCTGAAAGAAACTTCGCTATGAGTCTGGCAACACTAGAAGCACCCGCCCTTACCGTAGAACGTATCCGAGAGGACTTTCCGATTCTTCACCAGGAAGTGAACGGACGGCCGTTGGTCTACCTGGATAATGCGGCTACCACGCAAAAGCCCGCTCGGGTGATTGATGCGTTGCGGGCGTACTACGAGCAAGACAACGCGAACATTCACCGAGGCATTCATACCTTGGCCGAGCGCGCCACTACCGCCTACGAAACCACCCGACAGACGGCGCAGCAATTTATCAACGCCGCCCAACCCGAGGAGGTGATATTCACGCGCGGAACCACCGAGGGCATCAACCTGATCGCCGCTTCCTACGGCCGCACCTTCATTCAAGCGGGCGACGAGATTATTATTTCTACGCTGGAGCACCATTCCAACATCGTTCCCTGGCAGATGCTGTGCGAGGAACGAGGAGCAATTCTAAAGGTGATTCCGATCAATGACCAGGGGGACCTTTTGCTAGACGAATACGAAAAGCTACTTTCTGCCCGCACCAAACTGGTGAGTTTGGTACACGTCTCGAACGCTTTGGGAACCATCAATCCCGTTAGGAAAGTCATTGACTTGGCCCACGGGCAGGGAGCAGTGGTGGTGATTGACGGCGCCCAGTCTACCCCTTACCTCGATATTGACGTGCAAGCGCTGGACTGCGACTTTTTCGTTTTCTCGGGTCACAAGATGTTTGGCCCCACCGGGGTGGGCATCTTGTACGGCAAGCGGCGTCTGCTGGAGGAGATGCCTCCCTACCAGGGCGGGGGAGAAATGATTCGAAGCGTGTCGTTCGAGAAGACCACGTTCAACGATTTGCCTTACAAGTTTGAGGCGGGCACGCCCAACATTGCCGATGTGGTGGCGCTGAACGAGGCGTTTGCCTATATCAATCAGCTAGGTAAACCCGCCATGCGCGCCCACGAACAAGCGTTGTTGGAACACGCCCAAGCCGCCTTGGCTAGCGTGCCGGGACTGCAATTTGTAGGGACCGCTCGCGAAAAAATGAACGTGGTGTCGTTTGTGGTGGATGGTCTTTTTCACTTTGATTTGGGTCAGCTACTGGATGCCGGAGGCATTGCGGTGCGCACCGGACACCACTGCACTGAGCCCTTAATGCGTCGCCTGGGACTAGAAGGAACCGTTCGGGCTTCGTTTGCAATCTACAACACCCTGGAAGAAATTGATGCGCTGGTTAACAGTCTCGATCGTATTGTTCATCGCCTCAAACGTTAGGTATGGCCCAGTCGATAAACGAAGTTCAGGACGAGATCATTGACGAGTTTGCCTTGTTGGAAGGTGATCCTGAAATGACCAATTTTTATATCATGGAGTTGGGCGAGAAGCTGCCACCGCTGGAAGAATCGCTCAAAACCGATGCGTATGCCGTGAAAGGTTGCCAGTCGAAAGTGTGGCTGGTGCCCGAAAAGAAGGGTGACCGGTTGGCATTTGCGGCCGACAGCAATTCGGCCATCACCAAAGGGTTGGTAAGCTTGCTGGTGCGGATTTTTGGCGAGCAGAAAGCGGAAGACATTTTAAACGCGGATTTGTATTTCATTGATAAGATCGGGATGAATCGCTTTATTGGTACGCAGCGCTCTAACGGCTTTGCCGCTATGATTAAGCAAATAAAACAGTTTGCCCAGATGGGCAGCCAGCGGTAACGCGAGGGGGCAATAATACGTTGTAAGTGTAAGTTGACAGAGCAAATTATGAAGAACGAGGATAGAATCGTCGAGCTATTAGCAGAGAGCCTAAAGCGGCAAGACCAGCTGGTGGACGAAATGCAGCAGATGCGCGGTGGCATTCAAGAGATGCGCGGTGACATTCAAGAGATGCGTAGTGATATTCAGGAAATGAAAGGTACCATGACCCGCGTGGTGAAAGCGGTAGATTCTTTGGTTGACGTAGTGAAGGTAGCGATGGACCGCACCAAAGAGATTGATAGCGTGAAGGAACGCCTCACCCGATTGGAACGTCACACCGGCCTTGATAGCTAAATTATGGAAGAAACAACCACGACCACCGACCTGCGCGAGCGCGTATTGAACGCGATCAAGTCGGTATACGACCCGGAGATTCCGGTAGACATCTACGAATTGGGACTGATCTACGAGATCAACATCTACCCAGTAAACAATGTCTACATCCTCATGACGCTAACGTCGCCCGCTTGCCCGTCGGCCGAAGCGATTCCGAGTGAGGTAGAAGAAAAGATTAAGGCCATTGACGGCATCAACGACGTGAAGGTAGAGGTCACCTTTGATCCTCCCTACACCCAGGACATGATGTCGGAAGCGGCCAAGTTAGAGTTAGGATTTATGTAAACTGAGTTGGATGGTGGATAGTAGATGTTGGCGCATAGTCAGTACTACTGATCCACTATCTAATATCCAATTAAACCAATTAATATGTACCCAGAAGAATTAGTAGTACCCATGCGTTCCGACTTGACGGAAGCGGGATTTGAAGAACTGAAAACTGCCGAAGCGGTGGATCAGCACCTGAAAGACCACAAGGGCACCACCCTGATGGTGATCAACTCGGTGTGTGGCTGTGCGGCCGGTGGCGCGCGTCCCGGCGTGAAGATGGCGCTGGCCGAGAGCGATAAGAAGCCCGACTACCTCACCACGGTGTTTGCCGGAGTGGATACCGAAGCGGTAGCAAGAGCCCGAGAGTATACCCTGCCTTACCCTCCTTCTTCCCCGGCCATTGCCTTGTTCAAAGATGGTGAGCTGGTGCATTTTGTGGAGCGCCATCACATTGAAGGCCGCCCTGCTGAGATGATCGCCGATCACCTGGAAAACGTGTTTGAAGAGTTGTGTTAGGGTGATCTAGTTACAAAATTCACGTTTAGACTGGGGAAGTAGCCGCAGATTTAATAGATTTGCGAACTACTTCCTGCTGGGGCCTATAGCTCAGCTGGTTAGAGCACCTGACTCATAATCAGGTGGTCCCTGGTTCGAGTCCAGGTGGGCCCACATTTGCAAAGTGTTAAAAGTCAATTGTTTGCGAAGAAAATTAGAAGCCGTTCAGAACGAACGGCTTTTTTGTTTGCACACAACTGCACGGCGACTGTTTGAGGTATCAATAATCTTTTTCAAACCGTTTAGGGCACACTAAAAGCTTTTACTGCTTTTAGATATCTGGTTTTCATCTCAGATTTTGCTTTACTATTTGAAAACAATTCGTACTGCTCTATGAACTTCTCTTCAAATGCTTTTTGAGCTAACTCTTTTGTCCGCCCACCTACATCTTCAATGCCATAATCGTCGCTTTCGGCTAGGTAATAGCCATCGATCAATCTTAGATTATAAAATATAGGTTCATTGAATACTATCGTACTATAGCCCTGCTCAATTCTATCAATTCTGATAGGTACTTTGTCAACAACCTGAGAAAATAAGATGCCTTCTTTAATTACCTTTTTATTAACCTCTTCTATGGAGGCATTTTCTGGAACTTCCAGAAATACGTTTATAAGTTTTTTACCTGTATCATTTCTTATGGAGCGAACTGCCCCAGGAATCAGGCTTTCTCTGTTCTCTAACTTTTTGTAGGTCTTTCGAAAACTTTTCTTAGCATCAGATACTACTACTTTTAAGTTAGAGTTGTTGACAATCTCGATATATGGGCCGTATATCTGTTTTCTATCTTCTTCCGAATATTTATCTGACAAGCTTTTCAACGCTTTGTCAGAAGAATAATCTACATTTACAACATCTTCCTTAAATTGCTCCAATACGCCTTTTTGCCACTTTTTCAGTTGAGGGTCATTAGGGCCATGAATAGTATCAGTACTTATTCCTACGTTAAAGCTTGAATACGAAAGCGCAACTATTCGCGGCTCTAAAATTTTTTTGAATCTGCTTATAGTTTCTGTTAAGTCGGAATACCCTTGTTTATCCTTGAAATTTTGAAAAAGATTGACTGCAACAAAACTCTTAAAGGATTTAGTTAGATTTACTAAAAACGAGCCTGCTTCACTAGTAGACACCGTGTTTGAGAATTTCAGGTTGCTAGGTTCAATGTGATAATACAACGCTCTTTCTCTTAATGAAGAGACGTATAAATTTTCCTCTGTTCCCAAAAGCAAATTGTCATAAACTTTGGAAGGATTTATAATATAAAGGTCGTTTTCCTCTGGAATGTACTCGGAAAATATTTGTTCAGTATCAAAGGCTTTTACATTAGTGTGATTTAGATTGTTATCGATATCAACAGAGTAAATAAAATCCTTATTCTTTTCCAACAAAAGGTCTCGCAAGCTTTTGAAACCCATAAGGTACTGAATAAGCTGCGCTGTGTTTATTCTCCAAACAAGCCATCGGTTTACATCGCCATCATAATCTACCCAATAAAAAAGAATATCTCTGTTCTTTGAATCCTTAAAATGAGACAAAATGGGGCCATCGTGCTCCAGCAAATCAGAGTACTTCTGTAAACCCTTAAAGGGTAGCTCATCAAAGCTATAACCGCCCAAAAGCTCTTTCATGATAAAGGTTCTATAACAATGAACTTCTTTACTATATCTGCTTTCTCATACTCAAAAAACGAAAAGTGACCCGAGCGTTCTATTTCACTAGTTAAACCGTCTTCCTTGTCCAAGCTCCCTCCGGCAAAATGCGTAAAACCAAGAAGTTGTTTTGTCCGCTTAGGAAAACTTCTGAACTTCTTACTAATAGATTCTTTTGATTCAAACAAGGATAAAGAACACGCTTTGCACTTTTCACTATCGCTTTCAAAGTTTCTTCTCGGCGGCGGATTCTTAGTCCTATCAACAAGTAAAGTAGGTAAAAAATCGTTTTCACTCACGGTTTCTCTACAAAAACGAAATGCTTCGCCGTCACGTTGACCAAGATTGTTCGGAGGACAATCAATAGCTAGATTTTGTTCATTAATTAGTTTTTGATACTTAAACGACATTTCAGAATGATTGTTCTTTAATCCTAGATACTAGTAAAAAAGTGCAAGCTAATGCATTTTGCCGAGGATACAAATTACTATCAGAACACTAATTGCTGTCTATGCCTCAATCAACCCAATATCCTCCTCCGTAAGATCATACAGTTCGTACACAAGCCGGTTAATTTCGGTTTCTAATTCTGACGTGTCAGCTGCTGGATTTTCCTCCTTCTTCCGCATAATGCTGCGAACACAGTTTCTTATCTTGTTTTTCTGAATTTCGGTAGCCTTCGCGATAGGAAGCTGGCTTACGTACATCGGTTTATATTCAAAATAGCCCCCGCTCTTTGTTGAGGCGGTATATTTGATGATTAGGTCAACAGCTTTAGAATTTAGCAAGCCTAACAGATAGAAGTCGTCAACGGCAATAATTGAGGTTTTATCGTTCGAGTAAGCGCCTAAACTATCGTAAGAATAAGATGCGCCATTGACGATAGCAGGCACAACAATCTTCGGCTTCTCAAACTCAGTGTAATAATCTACCGCGTCCTGAAGTTCATACCACAGATAGCTTCCGGGTTTCCTTCCTTCCCATTTCCCTTGCCAGTCTTTAGGCTTTGGTTCAAGCTGCGCGCGGTACTGTTCCAAGTGCTTGAGCACGGCAGGATAGTTTTTAATTTTGATGCCTCTCCTTGCAAAGATTAGATACTTATTTGCCTTCAACGGCTGGTACCGCTTCACATCTCTCCCGGCCAAAAAAGGCTTTATCACTTCTTCGCTCTTCGCATCTTCGGCAATCAACCGCTCCCGCGTGGCCTCGTCAATGACAAAGGCTTCGTTCAAGCCGGTTTTTATGCCATAGTACACTTTGCCGTTGACGTACTTTTCCAACGGTACTCCTTTGCTTTTAATCTTGGTAAGCAACCACTGTACCCGTTCATCGCTGATTGCCCAACCTTTGTTACTCAGTTGGCTTTGCTGGCTATCAAACCGAATACTATCCAAATGCGCCGGTAGGCTGTCAAAGTCCAGCGTATCCACCACGGCCCCGCTAAAGGCAACCGTCGGCGGGGCTTTGTGCAACGACAGAATACAGGGGTAGGTGGTGGCTTCTTCAAACACCGGCAGGTCACCAAAGTCAATAATCTCTTCAAACTGATACCGTTGCAGCCACCGCCGCAAGTTGCTGCCGAAGTTGGCGCGCATAAACTTGTTGGCAATGATGTAGGTAAAGTAGCCTTCGGCTTTCAGAATGCGCATACTTAGCTCCACGAAGTAGACCAGCAGGTCGGCGGTGCCAGCGTAGGTTTCGTAGTGTTGCTGCAAGAAGGGTTTTAGCTCCTTGATTTCCTCTTGTCGGATGTAGGGCGGGTTGCCAATCACCGCGTCGAAGCCCACGAAGTTTCCCTGCTCGTCCAGCACTTCAGGAAACTCGAACCGCCACTCGAAGGCGTCTCGGTAGATTACATTATCTTCTATCTCTTCAATTTCTCGCTCTCGTTGCTCAATAAGTTTTGTTAGCCGCTTCTTTTCAGCCGCAACCAAACCGGGGTCTTGGATTGGCTTGCCAAATAGATCTACGTTACTATCCAATAGCGTGAGTTGACCCCGAAGGTTGGCCAACTTTTTTCGCCTTGGGTCGCGGTTACTTACCGCTGTTTTAATTTCCTCTTTCAGGCTCCGAATAAACGTTAAGAATTGCTCTTTTTCTTCCCGGCTACGCGTATGCTTATACGCTTTCACCGTGTCTTTGTATACCCGCAAACCGGAGTTTTGCTTACGAAACACTTCGCTCAAATCCTGCTGGAGGTCAAAGCGATAGAGCAGCGAGTTGCCGGTTTTGATGTTGATATCAATGTTGGGTAAGGTTTCCAGTTCGGCGTACTTACTGGCTTCGGTGTAATAGGCACTTTTCAGCAACTCTATCCACAAGCGAAGGCGACAGATCTTCACGGAGTTGGGATTGATATCTACTCCGAATAAACAATTCTCAATCAGTTTCTCCTTTTCGTGAAATAGCGTCTCTTGCACCCGTTGGGAATCCACTACGCCTGGGCGGTAGGTAAAAAAGTCGCCGTTGCGTTCGGTCACGATTAGTTCGTCGTTCACCACTTCCACCCGCACCGGGAGCGTATCAAAGTTTTTATCGGCCAACACGCCTAACTCGGATTTGATCGTCAACAACTCGTTTAGAGCCGATACCAGAAAGTGTCCCGAACCAACGGCGGGGTCGCAAATGGTGAGCCCGTCAATGAGTTCGTTCGCTTGCCGGATGAAGTCCGTCGCGTAGTTGCGGTTGCTAAAGTTTTTCACCTCGTCGAAACTGTCTAGCTTCACATTAAAGACTTCATTAAACTTTTGCGTCACCGCCCGGCGAATGGTCTCCCGGCTCATGTACATGGTGATAAAGCCAGGCGTGAAAAACGAGCCGTCGCGGTAACCGTTGATCTTCTCGAAGATCAATCCGAGCACCGAGGCGTTAATCAGCGTCTTGTTTTCCGATTGCACTTCTTCGCCTCCTTCGGCGCTAAAGTCGTAGGCATCCAGAAAGCGGAACAGGTACTCCAACGTACTCAGACTAGTATCACTCAACCGCTTGCCTTGTCCGTCTTTGAGCACCGTCTGCCGGTACACGGGTAGCGTAAGGTGATCTTCCAGGTTGCTTATTCGCAGGGTAGCTCGTTCCAATGTGGTTAGTTCAAACAGAGAACTATTCAGGTAGGGCACCCGGCCGAACGTTTCTTTGGCATCATCTGTCCGTTTGTGGGTAGGGATCGCCAATACTTTGAAGAAAAGGCTATTCAGTTTGTCGAAGCTTGGCACCCGAGTTTGGTTGAGAAAAGCGTACGTTCGATCTTGGTGATAAGTGATTAGTTGCGCTTCTAACAGTTTAAGAAAAAGAATACGGTTTAGCCACGTAATACTGAGCTCCAGAGCCACGCCAAACAAACGTTCTTCGTCAGTGTCGCCATACTGTTCGGGATTGGACAAGTAGTGAACAAACCCCTCGTGTTTTAGAATAGACCGCGTGTTCTCCAGTACAGAACCCTGATCGCGTTCTCCCGCTTGCTTGCGTTCAATTAGCTTTTTTCCCTTCTCCTTCACTTCGGTGAGCCCGACAATATGCAGCAGTTCGTTATAAAACTTTCGGTCGAGCGAGTTGCTGTCGTTGGCAAACGATTGTTTGAGCAGGTGCTCCGGAGAGAGCAGTTTATAGAGCCACAGCAGCTTGCGGGGCGTTTGATCGGCCTCCGACGAAAGGAGCGGTTCGTAGGTGCGCAGATCGAGGTACGTATAGCGAAGATTTTCCTGCTTCTTGGCTACCGCTTCGGCAGCAATATTTTTGTAAAAGTAGTCCGTTTTAGTGCTTTCCTTTTGCCCGTCTCTCCAGGCGAAGTACGCTTTCTTCAGCGCCTTGTCTTGCTCAAACTCCCGGTAGAACTCCGCCGCGTCGAAGATATACCACTCATACACGTTGGTGATGACGCAGTACTTCAGATCGTTGTTGTTTACGTCTTTTTGGCGAAAATAATAGAGCAACAGTTCGTGAAAGGCTTTGGCGTTTAGCTCATTCAGCGTAATCATTTCGGGCCGGTTGCTTGGCTTTTTTACCTCCAGCAGCACGCCGACCGTGCTTTTAGCCGTTTTGTCGTTGTGAATTACCAAGTCCGTTCGGCCGAAGGTGTTGATTTGGAAGCGGTCTTGGTAGTAGGTATCTTTCAGAAATTCACTGAGCAGGTTCTTAAAGTTTTCCTCTGATTCTTTCTCTGCTTCGCTATGACGGACTTTATCAAGCAGCTTGCTTAGGTTCGTAGTAAATTGCTCTAGTTCACTTTTGGTGGGTTTCAGCTTGCGGTAGGCAGCATTGAGCGCGTTTTTCGGTTCGATACGTTCCGACATAGGTAGCGTATTGGTTTTGCTCAATATTATCACATATTTTTTCGTTTCAACAACTTCGTTAAAAACTTTCCTCAAAAATGAAATCACTCATCCTACTAATGCTTGTGCTGTTTGGTCCCACCACCCAAGCACAACCGAAACCACTAATCGTCACCACCGACATTGGTCAGGACCCGGACGACCAGCAGTCGATGGTGCGGCTGCTGCACTACGCCAACGAGTTCGACCTACGGGGGCTAGTCGCTAATGCCGATGTCAACTACGACTACGAACTGCCCATCGTTAAAGACAGCATTCTCCACGCGTTGATCGCCGCCTACGCCACCATCGAGGATAACCTCCAGTTACACTCCCCGGACTACCCGACCGCCGATTACCTGCACCGCATCGTAAAGAAAGGCAGCGCGGGTAACGGGGCGTCCGTACCGGTGGAAACGTATATCGGAAAAGATAAGAATACCGAAGGGTCGGACTGGATTGTGAAGGTGATCACCGAAAGCACCGAACCCGTGTCCGTATCGGTGTGGGGCGGCGGGGCCGACGTCGCTCAGGCTCTGTGGCAAGCCCGAGCTACCCTGTCGGCAGCAGACCTTGAAAATTTTATCAAAAAACTCCGAATCTACTTCATTGGAAAACAAGACTCGTCGGTAGATTGGATTATCGACGAGTTTCCGGAGGTGTGGAAGATCGTTGCTTTGGCTCCGGATGGCAATAAGTGGGCCTCCGGGTATCGAGGGATGTTTTTGGGAGGAGATATGACCATCACCTCGCGCGATTGGCTGCACGAGCACATCATCGGGCAAAACCACTTGGCCGATTACTATCCCGATGAGGCCTATACCGGGGGCAACGACCGCAATCCCTACGGTGCCATGAAAGAAGGCGATTCACCGTCCTGGCTCTACTTTCTAGATAACGGATTGAACGAACCACGGCATCCTGACTGGGGCAGCTGGGGCGGCCGCTATCAAGCGCAAGCTCCTGGTTTGTTCGTAGATGCAGCTGATACCTACCGAGATGTAATCTCCGGGAAGGTAGATTCTTCGGCCATGGCCACGGTGTATCGCTGGCGACCGGCTTTTCAGAACGACTTTGCCACCCGCGTGCAGTGGGGAGTCAAAAACTACGAACAGGCCAACCACCCTCCTGCCCCGGCGTTGAGTGGTTTTCCGGAGGGCGACCTTGTCCAAACCACGGCGAAGCCCGGCGCGGTGGTCACCTTCGATGCTTCGGCCTCCCACGACCCGGATGCGGATACCCTACGGTACTATTGGTTTGTCTACCCGGAAGCAGGCACCTACCCCAATGCGGAACAGCTAATGCCCGCCCCCCAGAACAATCCCACTGTGTCGCTTCAAATCCCTGAATCAGCCCAAGCCGGGCAAACCGTTCACTTGATCCTAGAATTAACCGACCAACGTACTCTTCCGCTAACCGCTTACCAAAGAATTGTGATCCGCATTGAATAGTAGCCCCAACGATCTGCTTGGCGCGCTAATTGAAGTCGCCCACGGCAATGGCCCAGTCCGAGCTGATGGGGGCATTCCAGGTGTAACTACCGGCACGCTTCACGCCCAAGTCAATCTCTTGGTACGCCGCCTGGGTGTTCACCGCCACCACCCGCTTGCTGTCTCCACCAAACGTATAGCGCACCCGGTTGGTGTTCTCCTGGTAAAACACGTAGTGGGTCGTGCTGTCGCGCAAAGCCCACTGATCGGTCAACGCGTTATCCCGTACCATTTCTTGGCGAAAACGCTTATTCTTGTTCCAAAACGTAAAAAAAGTCTTGACCTCCTCCCAGTTCGGATATGGCCCCGACTCTCCGTCGTTGTCTTTCAAATCGCCGTGGATACCCCCTACCCCCCCGGCCATCGTATGGCTCCACAGCAAACGGCGCATCTCTTCCGCGCTCACATCCTTAGAACGGCCCTCATCCCGTATCCGGTAGCGGTCATCCGACGAAGAAGGCTTGTCAGGCAAATGATTGAGCATAGCCACCAGCGTATTGTAGCTGGGCTTGTGCATCTCGTAAGAAGAGTAGTCCAGGCCGTTATACAACTGGCTCACCTGGTTCTTGGCCGAACGGGCCACCATCATATGTTTCCAGTCGGGTTTAGCCTCCAGGTAGTCGTGCCACTGCTGCAACTGCGAAGCGTTGCACCACTCCCATATATCGAAGCCGTAACCGATCGTCCAGCCGGGCAGTTCGTTGAGTTCACGGTAAATTTTGTCCAGCAGCTTTTTTTCCGTTGAACCCATGATGCCGCCGGAGAGCGACTTGGAGGTTTGATGGCGGGCATCGTCGCCCCACTGCCAGAGGTGGGTGGAGCCCCCGGCAGCGTAGACGGCTTTAATAATGGCCTTGAGTTTGTCAAAAGTACGCTGGTCGGGATTGCTATCGCCGGAGTGCACCTGGGGGTCGCCGATGTGAAACCATTCGCCGAAAACCGCCACGTGGGCCCCGTTGAAGCCGTGCTCGTTCATCATCTGCCGGACAAAGTTGTCAATGTAAGCGTTGTCCACCTGGTCGAGCGTATGATCGTAGTTGAAGATGCACCAGTTGGGCACGAAGGCTTCCCGGCTGCCTGACCAGACAAACTTGTTGCCCTGGTGGGTAACGTAGCCCCGGTCGGGCGCTTGCGCATAAGCAACCAGGGTAACTGTAAGCAAACCCAAAGTAAACGTCAGTTTTTTCATAGAATTACGGTTAGTGGTAAGATATCACTCCTTTATTTCATTCCCAGATAGGTATCCTGTCCGAAGGCAAACACCGGCGAGGGAGTGCGCGCCGACCGTAGGATGGCTTTCATCTCCGCCACCACCTCCGGATGTTGTTCGGCCACGTTGTTTTGTTCGCCCACATCCGTGGTCAGATCGTAAAGTTCCAGCGGACCATCGGGCTGGGCCAGCACCTCGTACTGCACCGCCTTCCAATCGCCCTTCCTAACCGCCAGGCGGCCGCCTTTTTCGTGAAACTCCCAGTAGAGGTACTCGTGTTGCGCCTGCTCACCCTCGCCCGTCAGGGTCGGCAAAAAAGAAATACCGTCTTGGTTGTCGATTACGGGCTGCCCCGCCAGCTGCGCCAGCGTGGGGAACACGTCCCAGAAGGCCGATACGTGGTTGGTTTCGCCACCGGCCGCGACGTGCCTGGGCCAGTGGGCAATCATGGGCACCCGGATACCGCCTTCGTACAGATCGCGCTTGTAGCCTCGCAACGGGCCGTTGCTGTCGAAATAACCCGGATCGGCCCCTGCCTCCTGGTGCGGCCCGTTATCAGAGGTGAAGATGATCAAAGTGTTATCTTCCAGGCCCAACTCCTGCACCTTGTCCACAATCTCGCCCACCTGCTCGTCGAGCACGCTAACCATGGCCACAAAGGCGGCGTGCCCTTCGGGCTGCGATGCGTAGGCTCCCGTGCGGTAACCCTCTCCCGCATCGGTGCCCTCGAACGATACTTCGGGCAGCAACTGGCCGCGAAAGCGATCCATATACGCTTCGGGAGCCACCAGTTCGGCGTGCGGAATGATGCTGGGCACGTAGAGAAAGAACGGTTCATTCTGATGCGCTTCGATAAATTCCAGCGTGCGCTCGTGAATCAGCGTAGGCGCATAGGTGCCCCGCTCGGTTCCAGCGTTGGCCTCCAGCACCAGCGAATCCTGATCGCTCCACAGGTGGCGGGGGTAGTAGGTGTGGCCGTAGCGCTGGCAGTTGTAGCCAAAAAAGGTGTCAAAACCCTGAAAGTTGGGATCGCCCTCTGAGCCGGGGTAACCCAACCCCCACTTGCCGAAGGCCCCGGTGGCGTAACCCGCCTGCTGCATCGCTTCGGCCAGGGTGCGCACGCTGTCGGCCAATGGGTACTGTCCCTCGGGGTACACCTCTTTATTGCCCCGCACCGGGGTGTGTCCGGTGTGCAAGCCCGTCATCAGCGCCGAGCGCGAGGGTGCGCACACCGTGCTGCCCGAATAGTGCTGGGTGAAGCGCATCCCCCCGGCGGCCAGCCGGTCAATGTTGGGCGTGCTGAATTTAGTCTGCCCGTAGCAACTTAGGTCGCCGTAGCCTAGGTCGTCGGCCAGGATGTAAATGATGTTCGGCGGTGCGGGAGACGCCTCCTTTTCTTGCTGGCTTGAGGGGGCACATCCTACTATCCAGCACCATCCTACCAGGGCAAATAAGCTTTTCTTCAGCATACAGTGGTTCATTCTTGCTATTTTGGGAGCTTGAATATAGAAAAATCCTGGAAACTGAGGGCGCAATTAGCCATCTGAATATATTTTTGAAACCGATGAGGGGTGGTTGGCTTTAGGTTTGGCAAACCTTGATACCTTTGCGGCGTAACCAAGAAAAAATGCTCGCTATCCCCACCAGCCCTCTCCTGCAACGCGCCCGCCTCGCTGTTGCCGCCCTGTTTTTTATCAACGGCACGGGCTTCGCCACCTGGATTCCGCACATTCCCTTCGCGCAGCGTAAGTTTGACCTGGACGAAGCCGCGCTGGGACTCACGCTGCTGGCCATCGCGGCCGGAGCGATCACCACCATGCCGCTGGCCGGAGGACTCATCGCCCGCTGGGGCAGTCGGCGCCTGTGCGCCATTGCGGGAGTCACCTTTTGCCTGGTGTTGCCGTCGCTGCTGGTGGTTCCGTCGTACCCCCTGTTCGTGCTCAACCTGCTGCTGCTGGGCGCCTGCGGCGGCGCGATGGACGTGGCCATGAACGCCCACGGGGTGTACGTAGAAGATGAGTACGCCCGGCCCATCATGTCGTCGTTTCACGGACTGTTCAGCCTGGGCGGACTGGTGGGCGCGGGCATCGCTGCCGGTTTGTTGGCCCTGGGGTGGACGCCCGCGCGCCACATGGTGGTGATGTCGGCGCTGCTGCTGCTGCTCACGCTGGTGGCGCTGCGCTACCTACTGCCGCCCGAACCCAAGACGGCGGACAGCGAAACGTCCGATGCCCCCCTGTTTGCCCTGCCCCGCGAACGGGCCACCATTATTCTGGCGGCGCTGGCCTTTGCCGTGTTTATGGCCGAAGGCTCAATGGCCGACTGGACGGCCGTGTACCTGCTCGATCTGCCGGGCACCGACGCGGCCCTGGCAGCAGTAGGTTTCGCGGTGTTTTCGCTCACCATGGCCGTGGGCCGACTTACCGGCGACCTGGTGGTGCGGGCCCTGGGGCGGGTGTCGGTGGTGCGCTGGGGCAGCCTGATGGCAATGGCGGGAATGCTGTTGGCCGCCTTCAGTCCGAACCCCTTCTGGGCCATCGGCGGCTTTGCGCTGGTGGGTTTGGGGCTGTCGAACGTGGTGCCGATCATCTTCAGTGCGGCCGGTTACTTGTCGCCCGGTTCGCCCGGACAAGGCATTGCGGCCGTGTCTACCGCCGGGTACTTTGGCTTTCTGGTGGGGCCGCCCATCATTGGGTTCCTGGCTGAGTGGATCACCCTGTCGGGCGCCTTCCAGGTACTGGCGGCGGGGTTGCTGCTGATGGCCCTAAGCGCCCACCGGGTGCAGCAAAACCCGACTACTGCACCGCGCTCTTCAGCTCGGCTTTACTACTAAGCGGCCCAGGCGATAGTTTGCTGCCAGAGCCTGAGCTGTGCTTCAGGTATTTTCACCATGTCGGTATCTTTTTGGGACATGTAAAAATTGCTTTTTTGCCATAAATACTGCCTTACTGAAGCTAAGGCATCACTAAAGGTAGGATGCCTCTTGCGGTACCAAGCAGCGGTAGCTATGTGTAGTTTTTTCTGTTGATGCAGCCTTTCTGCCAGCAGAGTAACAATAGAGAAGAGCGCCAGTAGCACCGGAGTGGTACGGGCAATGGCTAAGTCAGACCACTGGCGTTGGGTTTCTAGACCCAGATGTGCTCTTCCCTCTTGAAAGGTAACTTCTACGCACCAACGTCGCACAAAATAGCTAACAATATCTTGGGCAGACAATTCTTGGTCAGTAGAGAGCAGAGCTATCGGTTCGAGTCTGCCTTCCGGATCGCGAATAAGTACCCAGCGAAGAGGTAACACTGGTTTGCCACTATGATACCATACGGCGGTAGCCGAGACTATTTCCAACACCCGTTGTTTCTTACCGTACCATTGAGAAACTACAATCTTCTGCCAAGGCAATTCTTCATCATGCAGATACTGCTGTAAGGTCGGTAAACGCTTGCCCTTCTTGCGGGGGCGCCCTGGTTGATCCGGCCGCCGGGGTGGTGCCGGTTCATAGAGAGCGGCATCCAAACGCAAGCGGGTAATTACACATAGTTGCTCTTTAACAGCGTTTAGCATATCTATAACGGCATAGCTGCTATCCCCCACGGCAATCAATGAGCGACTGGGTAACCACCGCTTGACTTGTAGAAGCATCTGCCGGGCCCAATCCGTAAGCTTTTTATGCGCTTTGCCTTGCTGATGATGATATCGCTCAGAAGGGGCCAACACCGTTAGAAACGGCAAAGCCCATACGCGTTCGGCCCAACCGATAGGCACTAGTAACATCACACTCATCCAACGCAGACCGCTGGCTTTAACCAAATGAGTACGACTACTACGTGCACTGTCTCGGTAGATACCTCGCGCCTTAATCTTGGGACCCCATCGGCGTTCTATGGTCTCATCAATGCCTACCACCACCGGACCGGCAGGCAGAAAGCAATCTAGCAACTGCCCAAGCAATATTTTAGCCGCTTTCCGGGCTGACCATTTAGACAGGCTTAGCACCCGGTGATACTTGGGAAAGTTGCGCTCCTCACTCAAGCCTACCACACGCAGAGCCGAAGTTACCGTGCGCTTACCCGTGGTAAGAATAGCTCCGCTGAGCAGAGGAACCGCAAGCTTGAACACTGATTTGGAAAATAGCATCTTAAATGGTACCATTAATCGCAAGAACTCAATTGGAAAACGGAACATAGCATATTGATCTTTGGTCATTTCAATATACTACTCCGCTTCCCTTTGGGTTCTTACCCTCACTAGTAAAGTCGAGTTCAGGTGCTCATCCAAAAACTCCTTGATCTGACCGTAGCCCTCAATTTCGTTTTCTTTCTTGCGGAAGCCGTGGCCCTCATCGTCGAACACAACGTACTCTACCGGCACCCCGTTGGCTTTTACCCCTTCCACGATCTCATCCGACTCCACCTGAAGCACCCGCACGTCGTTCGCTCCTTGCAGCACCATTAGGGGTTTGGTTACGTTGTCAGCGTGGAAGACCGGCGAGATACTGTAGAGCCGCACCGAGTCTTCGGTGGTGGGGTCGCCCAGTTCGTCGTACAGGGCGGCTCGGTAACTCTCCCAGTAGGGCGGAATCGACTTCAGCGTGCGCAGCCAGTTGGTTACGCCGAAAATATTCACGCCTACATCGAAGGCTTCCGGCTCGAAGGCCAGCGCGGCCATCACCATGTAGCCACCGTAGGAGCCCCCGATGATGCCAATCCGTTCGGGATCAATCACCCCGGTAGAGGCCAGGTAGTCTTTTCCGGCAATGCAATCTTTCAGGTCTTTGTCGCCGTGGTTTTTGTCGTCCAGATGATTAAACTCCTTTCCGTAGCCGCTGCTGCCCCGGTTGTTAACCGCCAGGATGGCGTAGCCGTGGTTCACCAAGTACTGGATGAGGGCAAAGTAGTTCAACCGCGACTGTCCGCCGGGGCCGCCGTGCACCCACACCAGGGCGGGTGCCGGATTCTCCGCGCTGGCCTGCTTCGGTTGGTAATAAATAGCCGGAACCTCTAAGCCATCAAACGATTCAAAACGCACCACCTGCCCCTCTACCAGGTCTTCGGGATTGATGTCGGGATTCAGGGTATCGGTTAGCTTCTTAAGTTCGCCGGTTTCGAAGCTATACACGTACAGGTTGCTGGGCGAAGCCGACGTGCTCACCGAGAGGCGGGCCAGGTTTTCGCTCTTCGAGATGTCAACCGAAGTAATGCTGCCGCCGTCGATCTCGGGAAGCGTCACTTCCTGGCCGGTAGCCTGATCAAAAATCTTCACCACCGTTTTAGCATCCTGGTTAATGCCCATCACGCGGTACTTCTCGTTCCACGAATCGTAAGCGTACCAAACGTCCCAGTCGGTTTCGTACACTTTTTCTACCTTACCGGTTTCCAGGTCACGCTTGGCGAGGTAGACGAAGTCGGCGTTTTCGTCGGTGAGGTAGTACAACTCCCGGTTGTCGTTGCTAAAAAACTGGGGACTATAGGTTGCGTCGCCCTTGTGTTCGCTGATGTCGGTTTTTTCGCCGGTTTCCCGATTCAGCAAGTACATTTTGCCGTCGGCGCTGGTGAGGGCTTCGGTGAGGGCTACGTAGCGCTTATTGGGAGAGAGCGCTTCGGCATTATGCCCCGTCTCGTTTTGGTAGAGCAGTTCAGTGGTAGGACTTTCTTCGTCTACCGCCGCCACGGGCAGTTCGTACAGATCGAAGAAGCGCGCGTCGCGGCGGTTGGAGGCGTAGAACATGCTCTGTTCGTCGCGGCTCCAGCCCCAGAACTGGTTGCTCACGCTATCGCCCGGGGTGAGCTCTTTGGCTTCACCGTCGGCCGACATCATCTGGATGGTGTAGTTCTCGTCACCGCCTTCGTCGAAAGAAAATACGAACCGCTCGTCATTGGGGAAGTATGACTCGGCAAAGTACGACTCCTGGGTAGAGTTGGTGAGGGCCGTTCGCTCCCCGCTGGCAATATCAATTTCGTACAGGTTATAAATACCCGATTCGTTGCTGCTGATTAGCAGTTTGTCTTCGTCGGGCGAAAAGCTGCCGCCGCCCAGACTCACGTTTTCGTAAAACTGCTCGATAGAGTACTCCTGAGGGGCTGGTACGGTTGGTTCGGACGTGGCGCAGCCGAGCAAAAATAGGGTGGATAGGGCGAGAAAAACAGGTTTCATAGTATTTGGTTTGGTTGTGTTTGGTAAAGTAGTGAGAGAAGGGTGTGACGTTGAATGTAGCCATCCGCGCTAGTGGTGGGGCTGCATGGTGTTAGCAGGCGTTTCTTTCAGGCTGAGGAAAACTTTCACTCTTTTTAATGATCCAGCCGGTTCTAATAACCGATTCTTTACTTAAGTTATGGAGAGTTTTTCTATGGCAATGAATGCTCACTCATAATTAGGTAGAAAGCTCATTATTTTACTTCTTCTAATGCCTGCTATGCCAACGGTAAGTATATGCAAAGTAGGCGATTGCGGACTTCAAACTTATCAAACCGTTACAATTTTGAAGCGGGCTACAACCCTTGAATTTACTACTATTTCGCCTATTTTGTATATACATTGCTGTGTGTTGCCTTTTATTCAATCTTTCGATAAATATAACATCCTGCTTCTGAAGGATGGTCTTGAACTAAATCAGAACTATTTTCCTTTCTAATCAAGTTAATAATCAAAAAATCTCCTCCTGCTGCCATTGTAAAAAACATTCCAAAAATTAGAAGTCCAAAATTTCCAATCATAATCGCAATAATGGAAGGAACAATCCCCATAATAACAGCTGGTGTTATTGCTCCAATAATATATTGTCTTACATTTAAAGCTTCCTTGCAGTGACAATATGGAGTTATCATCTTCCATAATACTCCAAATTTTATTGACTTAAATCCATCTTTTGCAAATTTAGCCCAAGTAATTCCATGTATTAATTCATGCAGTACAATTCCCAAAATCAGAATGCCGAAAATCAACAGAAATCCCAAACCAACTCCCTGAGATCCCGCACTATCCAAAAATTGTTTAATATCAATCTGAGGTCGCCAAATGAAATAAAAAGGCAACCCAAATATTAAACCTATTGGAATTAAAATCAAGATTCCAAACACATTAGCCCATACTAAATCAATTGTCAATTTTTCTTTCTTATAGTTTTCTAATTCTTGCATTATGTAGGTCTTTAAAGTTACACACAACAATTGGATAACCGAGATATGTCGGTTATATGCAATATAGCAACAAGGTGGCTATTTGGCCAAATTTACCAAAGAGAAGCATGTTTTTGTGTATAATATACATTGCTAATATGAATTTTCTATTAAATGCGTGTGCAAACGTTTATTAGTATAATTATTTATACCGCCCTCAGACAAATTACTAACCTCCCTGAGCAGTCTACTAAAAAATTACTATTCTTTTCAACCGTACCACTCCATCGCCGAACCTCAATGCTTCCGCATCCCACCCCCAAGGTTCACGCGCCAACCCAACAGCTTGACCGTTGAACCAAAAAGGTTCAGCGGCGAACCTTTTAGCTTCCTCATTGAACCTCCGAGGTTCAAAATTTAACCTCCAAGGTTCAAAAACGAACCTCCGAGGTTCAAACGCGATGTTTTTAGGTTAAAATTCGGTGTAGAAAACCTTCTGCCCACTGAGTTTGGCCTTCCAGCGTTGGTTGATACTTTTCTGCATGCCCGCATCCGGCCACCTAGGATTTACTCTTCGCTGACTACTCCCTCCAGCCAGGCTTTGAAGCGCTTCACCTGCCCTTTGCTTACCAGCACTTCCGGCCCGGCCGCGGGTTGCAGTTGCAGCTTGAGCCGACTGCTGAAATACGTATGAATCTGTTGCACTGCCGCCAAGCTTACGATAAACTGCCGGTTGATTCGGAAGAAGCGTACGGGGTCCAGCAGGGTTGACAGTTGCTCTAACGTATAGTCGAGGATGTATTTTTTTCCCGCGTGGGTGATGAGGTACACCAACTCGTTCTCAGTATAGAAGTAAGCCGTGTCGTCGTCCGCTATCGGGATGAGTTGCTCGCCCTTCTTTACCAGGAAACGTTTTTTGGACGAGCGGCCGGTGTGCGACAAAACGTCAAGTAGTTGCTCGAGCCGAACCGCCGGGTTTTGCTCCGAAAACTCTTGCCGAAAGTTGCGGTACTTCTCGATGGCCCGTTGCAGTTCTTCATACTTGATCGGCTTGAGCAGGTAATCAATGCTCTTGTGTTTGAAGGCCCGGATGGCGTACTCGTCGTAGGAGGTGGTGAAGATAATGGGGCTTTGCACCAGCACCTGTTCGTAGATTTCGAAGCTGAGTCCGTCGGATAGTTGAATATCGGACAAAATGAGGTCAGGAGCCGCCTGGTTGCGTAACCACCGGATGGCGGCCTCCACGCTTTCCAAAACTGCCCTCACCCGGATGGTGCCATCGACCCGGGTCAGCATGTTCTGAAGCCGCTCGGCGGCCGGATATTCGTCTTCGATAATCAGTACGTTCATGACAGCAACGGGGGGATTCGGACTGAGAAAATTTCGGCCGTGTGCCGCACTTCCACCTTTTCGGAGGTGAGCAAGGCGTAGCGGTTGATCATGTTTTGCAGCCCAACCTTGGTCGATTTCTCCAGGATGTTCTTCTTCTGCACATTATTCTCCACGGTGATGTAACCGTGCGCATCCATCGACAACCGCAGGGTGAGCGGCTTGTCACGCGACACCACGTTGTGCTTGATGGCGTTCTCCACCAAAATCTGAATGCTCAGCGGCGGCACCGGCCGGTGCATAGCCTCTGGCGGAAGTTCGTTCTTCACGATGAGGTTGTCGCGAAAGCGCGTCTTGTTCAGGTAAACGTAGGCGTCGACAAACGCCAGTTCTTCGTGCAGGGGCACGGTCTCCTTCTGCTTGCTCACCAGCACGTAGCGGTACACGTCCGAGAGCTGTTCCAGGTACTTTTGTGCCGGTTCGTTGTGCTCATCAATCAGCGCGGCGAGCGTGTTCATACTGTTGAACAAAAAGTGCGGGTCCAGTTGGTTCTTAAGCGCTTCCAGTTGTGAGCGGATGTTTTCTTTGGCTAAGACTTCCGAGCGTTGCAGGTTCTTCACCCATTCATTAAAGAAATACGCCCCTTCGTAAATGGATACGACCAACATCATCGGAATGAGATTGAACAGCGCCATGACGAGGCGTTCGTCGGGTTGGCAAACAAGAATATTGATAAGAGCAAAAGCAGCTTCGATAGCGAATGTGGCTCCCAGCGTAAAAATGATGCACAGGACCATTTGTACCAGGAGCCGTCGGCCCGTTTGGCTACTATGAGGATAATGCTGGCGCAATCTCATCACAATGGCCCGAT
The DNA here is from genome assembly GCA_965217305.1 of Cyclobacteriaceae bacterium. Taxonomy (GTDB): domain Bacteria; phylum Bacteroidota; class Bacteroidia; order Cytophagales; family Cyclobacteriaceae; genus Tunicatimonas. The sequence goes on along the minus strand of CBDCHN010000008.1, from coordinate 298,410 downwards.
TCCCTTCCCACAGCGTAAGCGTGAACGCAAGTGAAACCGCAAACTCTTCAAGCAAGAATAGCGGTTCATAAGAATCGCTGTCATGATAAATGAACATCATGACCAGGCTTACCAGGGGTATCCCAACCAGTCGCAAACGGCGTTCGTGGGTGAAGGGCGCTTTCATCATAAAGGTAAGATAGCAATAATTTGCCGGTTAAGCTTCGGTTGTTTTCTGATATTGTTTCTTCCGGTAACCATACACAAAAATACCCACCACGAACAGTCCCACGTTAAAAATACCGATAGAAAAGACTCCCAGCGAGAAAATCCCAGCCGAGAAAATCCCTACTGAAAAGGTGCCCGCAGCAAACACTCCGGCGGCAAAATCGCCCGAAGCAAAGAAATTAAAAGATTGGTCACCGGCCGAGAACATGTCCCCGTAAACAAACTGAGTAATCAGCCCTACGATCATCAATGCAATGGCCAACAGGCCGATCCAAGCGTATTTGGTCTTATTGATTGTCTTCATTGTTTTTAAATTTGAGTGAAAAGATAGTGAAACGGAACAGTAAACAGTAGTGCGATAATCCATACTGTAAAAAGAACCAAGAGAAAGATTAACCCCGGTTCCCGATTACCGCTGAAGAGCAGAGGAATTGCTACGAACAAAACCCAGATAGATTTGTAAATCAACTGAATAAGCAGCACCGTGCTAAATTTAAGCGGTGAAAAGAAGCCCAATGCCGTACTGATGCCAAGCGCCTTTCAAAGTGCCCCCAGAATCCGTAGGTAAGCATCTACCTGGGTGGCATTAGCAAACACGTATTGCGAGGCTAACTTGGGAGCCAGTAGGGTAATGATGCCTACACAACCGGCTCCTACCACCGCCACTGCGTACATTACCTTCATCATTGTGACATTTGTTACGGCAGTTTCCATAGCAAAATTATTTGTTTTAGAATAAGATACGATACTGCGGTACGGGGAAGAAGCCGATCTGGTACTGCGTCTGCACGCTGTTGGTGCGGGGGTTGTAGATGCGGGCAAACTCATTCTGGTTGTTGGTCACGTTCTGCAAATCTACCCCGAATTCGTGGGTCACGCGCCGGGCATTGATGCGGTACGAGATTTTCAGATCGGCCCGCAGGTAGTCGTCCAACGACTCGGAAAAAGCTCGCTCGTTCTGCCGCACTTCGTAGCCCAATTCGGCCGAGCGCTCAAAGTCCACCGGCGTAAAGCGGTTGCCGCCCGAAGCCGTAAACTTCACATCGATATTCAGGGTGTTGCTTTTCTTCCCTACCTTGAACTCCTTTCCGCCTAACAGGTTAGCGATATAGCCCCCGTCGAAGGCGGTGCTGCGCTGCACTCCGTCGCTGCCGGTGTATTTGGCGTCAAAGAGCGAGGTGGTCAGCAAAAAGTAGTAGCCGTTACTGTAGAAGCGCTCCAGCGTAAGTTCCAAGCCGTAATTGCGACCCGTGCCGTTGTTCACCAAAAAATCTTCGTCCACCGGCCCAAAATCAGCCCCGGCGTTCAGCATCGAGAACGAACTAGCGTCGCGCTCCACCGCCACGTTGCTGATGGACTGGTAGTAGGCTTCTACCTTCAGGCGCAAACTAGCAGAGAGCGAATGGTCGTACGAAGCCACAAAGTGCTGACTGTTCACAAAGTCCAGGTTTTTGTTGGATTCTACCGAAGAACCATCCGGCAGCACCGTACGGGTGAAGTACGTTTCCAGCGGCTGAATCTGGCTGTGGTAGCCGTAGCCCAAACCAATCGTCTGCCGGTCGTTGAGTTGGTAGGATAATCCGGCTCGGGGTCCGAGTGCCCGGCTGTCACTGATGGCGAAGTGCTGAAAGTTGAGTCCGGTATTGAGGGTTAGTTGGTCATTAAACCGATGCTGCCACTGCACGTAGGCCTGGGTGAGCAAGCTCTGCCCGTCGTTGCTGCGGATGAGCCGTTCATCGCCCGGCACCAGCCGGAAGTTCGCCAGGTCAAAATCGTAGAGATCGAGAATGGCCCCTCCGCTCACCGTGTTGCGGGCGCTAAACTTTTTATTGATCATCAGGTGCGCCGAATACTTGCTATTGACAAAGTCGGCACGTTCCTGCGGGACAACGACAGAGCGGTCCCCAATGCTTAGTGAGTCGCTACGAAAGTGTTCTTCCTGACGGGAGGCTGCCAGCGATAGTTTATAAAAGGTGGTGCTGTTGAAATAGTACAGGTGCGACAGCCCGGCAATGCCGGTCTGATAATTTATGTAGCTGTCCTGGTTCTCGCTGCCGTACAGGTTATCACTGCCCGCCTCTAAATCTTCTTCGCTGCCCAGCAGGTTGATGCTGCTGTTGCCGCCAATGCCAAACACCGTGAACCGCCCCGCATTTTGGGTAGGCACATTGATTTTAAAGGTGAGGTCTTGGTACTGGGGAACCGCCGACCCGGTGCCAAAGCTCAACCCTAAGGCATCAAAAACTCCCAGCGTTGAGTAGCGGTAGTTGGCAATATACGAGGCGCGTGAATTTTTGCTGAACGGCCCTTCCACCCCTAGTTCCACTCCGTTGAAGCCGATCTGCCCCAGATACTCTCGCTTTTCGCTGTTGCCGTTGCGCAGTTGCAAGTCGAACACTCCGGCAATAGCGTTGCCGTACTCCGCCGGAAACGCGGCGGTCAGAAAGTCCGACTTATCCAGCACGTTATAGTTGAGCATGCTTACCGGGCCACCGGTAGCGCTCAGCGAACCGTAGTGACTCGGATTGGGAATATTAATGCCCTCGAGCCGCCACAGCAACCCACTGGGCGAGTTGCCCCGGATCACGATATCGTTGCGATCGTCGTTGTTGGCAGCCACCCCGGCGAAGTTCGCTGCCATGCGGGCCGGGTCGTTGCGGCTGCCCGCGTAGCGACCGGTTTCTTCCAGATTGAACGAGCGCGCGCTCACGGTGGTGAGTTCGTTGTTAGTGGTCGTTTTCTCGGCGTCGGCGGTGACGACCACTTCGTCGGTCATCAGCACTTTTTCTTCCAGCGACAGGTTAAGCACCACTTCTTTGCCGGTGGTCACCACCACGTTGGGAATGGTGCGTTCGCCGTAGCCCAGCAACGTGACTTGTAGGGTTTGGCGTCCGACAGGTACGCCGGTCAGTTTGAAGTAACCATCAGTATCACTGGCGGTGCCGATCAGCGGGTCGGTACCAAGGACAATCACATTAACCCCCGTGAGCGGAAAATCCGATTGGGTGTCCACAATTCGACCGCGCACGGTTTGGGTGCGTTGCTGAGCCTGGGCCGTTGCCAGGCAAAAGGTAATGAGTAAAAAGGAGAATAAAGTTTTCATAGCCGGTTCATGTTTAGGTTTCGGATGCTACAAACATAGCATCGTGGCCTACGCCCGGCAGAAATTTCGGGGTGAACGGGAGAAAAGGGGAGGTGAACGGATCGTTTGTCCGGGTAAACTAGACCGAAAAAGATTCCCCGTCGGGATGCAGGTGGTTCACGATAAGTTTGAACTTGCCGCTGTCTGACTTGATAATCTTGTCTTCGACCACGTAGTTGAGCGAAAAAGGGGTGTCTTCCCCAATCGATTCTTTTATCTGCTTGGTCAACTGCGCCTCTTCGTTGCGTGAGTAAGCGTCGGCTATGACCAGATTCACGTCGATAGTCTCCCGGTCTTTTTGAACCACCTGACTCATCCGTATGTGATCAATGCCATCGAAGGCGTTGCAAATAAGTCCGATTCGGGTACCGTCGGGCAGCACTAACACGTCATCGCTTCTGCCTTGAATTGCCCGGACTTTTCTTTGCCACGCCGGAGAGCGGTCTTCGTCATTTAGCAGAATCACGTCGTCCACTTCGTACCGAATGAGGGGGAAGCTAAAATTGATGAGGCTGGTGGTGATCACGCGGTCTTCCCGGAACTCATTGATCGAGTAGAGCGGAAGTTGGTCGTAGGTGTTATCCGCATTTTCCTTCAGCGCAATGGTTCTTTCGGCATTGCCGTACCAGTCTACGATTTGGGACGAAAAGGCTTGTTGCACTTTTTCTCGCTGGTAGCTGTAGAGGGTTTCCGATGAGGTGAAGATCAGCGGCACGCGCAGGCGCTGGTTCTTCTCAATAAAAAGATTGGCCAATGATTCTACCGAGCTGGGGTAGGCAAAAATTGCGTTGGGCGCAAAATCGCAAATTCTTTGAAAATACCAGTCCGTGTTCTTTCGGTTCAGTTGAAAACTAGAGAGATACAGCGTTTTGGTGAACGGATTGTACCGATCCCTTTCCTGCGCGCTCAGGTTGCCACGAATCACCACGGTTTTCATGCCGGGGTGGTGACCAAAGCGCATCCGGTGCGCCCACTGGTAGGCTCCTTCTTCTGTGATCGATGCGTAATCCCGGTACACCGTCACCGATTGACCGGACGTTCCGCTGGAGGCAGTTTTTCTACTGGTTAGTAGGTGACCGCAAAAAATACTTTGGTAGTGCTCAACCACGTCCTTTCGGGTGACAATCGGGCAGAAAGATAAGTCCTGAACAGACTTAATTCGATTGATGTCAAATCCGTGCCGGTCGTAGAGTGATTGGTAGAAGGATGATTGCTGGTAGGCTTTTCGGATCAGCAGAAGCAACTTCTCTTCCCGTCGTGCGTCTATGCTGCTGTTGCTAGCCTGTTCTAGCTCTTGAACGGCTTTCAGCCTTTTGTAAAATAGCGGACTGTAGCGTAGTTGTTTCTCTACGAACTGCTTTAAAAGCCTTTTCATCAAGCGCGCTTATGCTACCTAAAAATGAATGCTTGGTAGACTAAGGCAAATTTAACGTTTAGTCGTACTCTACAAAGGATTTATTTAAATTATACTTGGCAGGTATTTCCGATCAATAACTTAGCCTTTGTTTGGGTCAAAATCCGTAGCTGAGGGTCACGAGGATCGTGCGACGGTGGTACGACTTATCGAAGTAATTGCAGTCAGCGTCTGGTGGACATCCAGAAGGCTCAGCGAAAGCATAACTGGTAGGGTAGCCGGTAAAGAGATTTGCTTCAATAAAGAATTGCTGCTTGATTTCTACCCCAATACCCGCGTAGAACAGCCAGTCGTAGCGTAGTGAACGGTTAGTAGGAGAATTTAACCGTAGTGGTTTGGTCTCCTCTCGTGTTTCGTTGGTGAGAATTGTGTGATCGTAGGCGTTCCGGTATCCGCCTAACGCCCAACTGGGGGCGGCTCCCATTTTTAAGAAAGGGCGCACGTCAGTCTTGGTGACGTCCCATGAGAGAGCGATCGGAGTTCGCAGAAAGTGAAACCGCAAAGTGGATTCGTTCGTGAAGCCAGCAGTTTCGCCAGTGGTTGGTAACTTAGTTCGGTAATTATTTACCAGTTTGCTTCCACCGCTGATATACAAGGCGCTAACGGTAAAACCTAGGCGAGAAGTTACGTAGTATTTTCCGAATGCCCCCACCGCATAGCCCGGCACAAAACGATTTCCTAGCTCCCGTCCCGGTAGCAGAAAGGGTTGGAGATCGTTGTTCGGACCTTCATACCACCCAGAAACTCCGCCCCCTACCGTGGGGCCATAGACAAACTTTTTCCGCTCCTGCCCCCAGCACAGGGTAGCCATAAAGCACAAAAATACGATCAGGGGCCGTTTCATAAGTCACGCTCGTCGGTGTCTGCTTATGACCCCTGATCGTGGGAAAAGGTTGGAATCAGGGCTGAAACAACTTCACCAATCCGTCGCCTTCCGAGCTAACAATGAACAGGCTTTTTCCGTTGGGGCTATCCTTAGCCGAGACAAACACCAAGCCTTCGGGCGCATCGCCGCTGAGCAGCAACTGTAAGAAATGGGGCGCGTACGGATTGGTCACGTCATAAACGGCCACGGCGTCTACTCGCTCCATCCCGATAAAAGCGATCGTTTGGTCTCCGATTGTGCCCAAGACCACTCCTTCAGGCTCCGCACCTTTAGCGTCACTACGCCCGTCGTCGTATACTCCGGCAGCAATCACCTCCTGCTCCAGTTCGTTGCCACTGTCGTAGACCTGCTCCCCGGTGGCTCCGTCCCAGATGCTGAACGAGCGGGCTCCGTAGGAGTAGAGTTTCTCATACGCACCGTCATCGTCGGTATCGCCCAGCGTGGTGGTTATTTCTAAGCGCCCCAGCTGGTCTTCCTGCTGCAAGGTTTCGGCGTCGGCAAACGCTTCGGTGTCGAGCGTCAGATCATCTACCCGCTCTTCTTCCGAAAATCCGTCGTAGTCGCGGGCGTCGCCCTCGTTGGCGGTTACCACGTACGACACTCCGTCCACCTCATACGTTGCAATGGCGTCGGGTTGGTACATGCCGAACACCGGCCAGGGGTTAAGTTGGATTTGATCGTCGCGATCACTCACGTCAATGGCATTTTCGGGTAAACTATAATCCTTAAAACCCAGCGGAAAAATTTCAGCGATGGACTTGTTAGCCAGATCAATGCGGGCCAACCCGTTGTTCTCCTGCAACGACACCCAGGCGTGCTCAGAATCACCAGAAACGGCAATGTATTCCGGCTCCACGTCCTGCGCCAAACTTGCCTCCGGGCCAAACACGCGCAATCCATTTGCCTCGAGCGCGGCTTGCTGACCCGCAAAGCCGCTAAAATCCAGGGTAGTCACCGCAAAGTCGTGGTTCAGGTCGATGATGGACACCGTGCCCAACGGATCTACGTCGTACTCATCCGAGGGTTCACCCTCGTTGGCGGATAGAACATATTTTCCATCGGGGCTAAAGGTGACCATGTCGGGCAAAGCGCCCACGGTTACCTGCCGCACTTCGTGCAGATCGTCCGTGTCGAAAAACACGATGAGGCCGGGAAGTTGGGCAGGGTCGGCCTCTACGGCTACGGCCAACAGGCCATTACTCACCGCCACACTGTTGGCACCACCGCCGTAGGGCGTGATATCAATGGCCCCGAGCAGCGCAGGATTGGCCGGGTCTTGCAAGTCGACCACATCAACGCGCGAATCGCTATCGTTGCTCACCACAAAGAGCTTTTCGGTGTCAGGATCGTAGGCGGTGATTTCAGCGGCTCCTTCGGTTCCTAGGTCAATCTGACCTACTTCTTGGAAATCGGCCGGGTTTTCTACCGGCGAATTGTTGCCTTCGTGGTGCTTGATAATTTCTTCCAGTAGTTCTTTGCAGCCGCTGGTGGCGAGCAAAGCAAAAGCGGCCAAGAAAGAGAGGAGGGTGCGTTTCTTCATGATTCGGTTGGATAGTTGGATGCAAAAAGCCCCAATATAGTAAGACCTACTATACGGGGGCTATGAAAGAGTGATTGTTAACAAAAGGTTAACAATCACCGGGTTTTTGATAATATTAAGTTAACACCGAAACGCTAGTTCACTTTTTTGTGGGAACCATATCCAACCAGACGAAAAACACGAACAAGAAGAATCCAAGCATAATGACTACGTATTTAATGTGGAACATCCAACGGTACAAATAACGTAATTATTATCTAATTGTTCAAAAAATAATTACAATAGTTAAATAAAATTAAGCAAGAATTCTGCTCGTCGGTTCATGCGGTGAACCTCCTCGGTGCAGCCATTTTTTTCACAACTTTGCAGCGGGCGCTCTTCTCCGTAGAAGTTCAGGTAGATTCTTTCTTCGGCTATCCCCTGCTTCACTAGGTAGGCCAGTACGGCCTGGGCGCGTTTTTGCGACAGAATGCGGTTATATATCTTGGAGCCCCGAACGTCGGTGTGGGTGCTGGCTTCTAGCTTGAGACTGGATTGCCGCTGCATTAGCGCCGCAATTTTGTCTAATTCAGCCGCCGCGGCAGTGCTGATGATGTACTTATCAAAAGCAAAATAAACGTTTTCTATGAGGAATCGCTCGCTACCGGGAGCCGACCAACCATCCTGGGTGAGTAGACTACCGTCCACCAGAAGTTTCTTGTTATCATCGTCTTTCAAGTACCAATTCTCCCCTTCGTTTAGCAACTGATAGACACCATCGCCCAGTTCAACCCAGCGTTGGTTGTTCTCATGGTGCTGGGGATGGCTGTTGATCATCACGAAGGTCGCGTTTTTAAAATCTGCTTCACGAATCGAGTCCTCTTCGGCAATTGGCGCTGTCTGAACTTTGTCATTTCCTTGGTCGGCTTCGGCCAGCAGGCCATCGTAGGTTTGCGGTTGGTAGACCGGGATTTTCCGGTCAAGAATCTCCGCGGTTTCTTCCTTTGGAATACTCAATAGGGCGCCCCCCGATTCATTCTCCGCTTCGGCTCGGCCCGTTACCCGATACGTTGCTCCGCGCTCCACCTTTATTCGGATGGTTCCCTGCTCATCGGAAAACGCCGTGGTTGCTTTGCCGGTTGCTTCGTTCTTTACGCTGACCAAGGTGTTGGCCAACGGAGCCTTGGTGAGGCTATCGTAGAGTTGGGCTTCAATGGTGACCACCCCTTCGGCCTGCTGAAGACGTAGCTCGACCCGGTGCTCAACGCCCGGTTCAAACTCATCCGCCATCACAATGGCCACGTCATCGTAGTGCAAAAGAGGCTCGACGCTCACCAGATAGCTTCGGCTGGGGTCGGCATCAAACAGCGCCGTCCCCTTGTGGTTCGTCCGCAATAGTGCGCGCTGCAGGCCATCTTCGATCAGTCGAACCGTGGCCCACTCAATGGGTTGCTCGGTATGGGCATCTAGGGCTACCACCCGCAGGGGACTGGTGTTAGCGTGCAGATTGATAGGAATGCTTATTTGGTTTTTCCCCTTGGTATTGAGCGCACTTGCCTCGATAATCGGGTACTGCCAGGGGGTGCCATCAATGTCTCCGCTAAACTGATAAGAAGAAATATCGTCTACTTTCGCCTGAATTTCACCCGATTCGTTGGTTACCTGATTAATGGTGTCTCCGGTGGCAATATTTACTAAATGCACCAGCGTATTGGCGAGCGTTTCGTTGGTGAGTTTGTTATACAGTTGGGCCGTGAGGGTGATGGTGCCGGTTTCGCGCCGCAGCGGGATCACAAGTTGGTATCCGTTAGCTTGGGTGAGCAGCGCGGCCGAATCCAAGATAACGGCGTTGCCCTGATACTCTTCTTTTTCCACGTCAATCAAATGCGAGAAGTAGGGATTCACGTCCACACGCACTAGTCCGGCGCTATCGGTGAGGGCCACGGCTTCCAGCATTCCGTCGCTAATAAGAATCACCTCGGCATTCGAGAGTGGTTCCTGCGTTTTCCTATCCACCACCAGCAACTCGAGGGTTTCAAGATTGATGTCCACCCAGTACAAATCATCATTTCCCGCCTGACCACCGCGGTTAGAGGCAAAAAAACCTTGCCGTCCTTTGTCGTTGAGCACCAGGCTGAAGTCATCGTAAGGACTGTTAACCGGGTAACCCATGTTGTCCACCACGCTCCCTCCCACTTCGCATTGGTACAGATCAAGTCCTCCCAAACCTCGGTGTCCGTCAGAAGAGAAGTACAGCGTCTGGTTTTGATAGAGGAAGGGGAACATTTCGTTGCCCTCGGTGTTGATGGGACGTCCCAGGTTCTCGGGTTCGGTCCACGCCCCGTTCTCCTGGTAACTCACGTACAGGTCGGTGCCGCCTAGTCCACCGGGCATGTCCGACGCGAAGTAAAGCGTTTTTCCGTCTTCTGATACGGCCGGATGACCTACTGAGTAGGCGGGGTTGTTGAGCGTTAGGGGCACCGGTTGCGACCAGCCGGTTCCGTTCTGCTGGGCGGTGAAGAGGCCCAGGGTTCGGGTAGCCTTCTTTTTCTTCTTCTGGTTGATGTTGCGGGTGAAAATTGCCCGGGTGCTACTGTCGTAAAACACGGCAGGGCCCTCGTGGTAGATTGAGTTCAGGCCCGTTCCAAACAACTTCGGGCGGTTGGCATTTCCACTTGAGTCAATTTTCGTGAAGAACATTTCCAGGTACGGAGTCTCGTCCCATCGAAACACCTGTTTGATAGGAAGCTTGGTATCTCGCGCTGAAATGAATACCAGCCCTTCTTGGTACCAGGCGGGAGCGAAATCGGTAGCCGGAGAGTTAATGCGCATCGGTTGCACTTCGTACAATAAGCTATCGCGGTAGAAGGTAGCGCGCTGGCTAATGCTGCGCAGTTTGTGCCGGGCCTGCTTGTTGGTGGTGTCGCTTTGATAATACTGGGCGTACCACATTTCAGCCTGCCGCACCCGGCCGGTGCTCATCAGCGCCTGGGCGTAGTGGAACTGGTGTTCGGGGGTAACCACCAGTTCGTTATAGATCACCTGGCTGTACCACTGAGCGGCCTGCTCGGGATTGTTGAGTTTTCGGTGGCACTCAGCAATTTGAAGTTTCAGCCGTACATCTTCCGGATGTTTGGTTAGCGCCCGTTGGTACAGTTTGATGGCTTCTTGATAGTACTCACTTTGGTAGAGATGATCAGCCCGTTTGGTGGGGCTCCCCAAATAGGTGGTAATTGTTTTGACTTGTGCGCGGGCGGACAAAGCAACAATGACTAACAAAAGAATAGTGATACCTTTTTTCATGCTGGTGGTCTAGAAGTAGCGTGGGGAAACCGATTTTTTGTGGCCGATGGTGAAGCGATAGTTGAGCGAAAGCTCATGCGACCCGCCGTCCACGCTCTGAATCTCCTTGGTGGTAGCAAAATCGTACGAATAGCCCAGTTGCAGCCGGTCGGTCAATTGCAGTTGCAACAGGCCGTCGACTGAGTCGAACGAGCGCCACGACAAACCTACCCAAAGCACCTCCATAATCAGTAAGTTAGCGTTTAGGTCTACTTGCACGGGAGCACCCTCCACCATCTTGACGAGCATATTGGGTTTGAGCTTCAGGTCATCGTTTAGATCAAAGACATAGCCGGTGTTTAAAAAATAGTGACGCACTAGCCCTCGCCCCTCGACAGAGGAAGATTCGTACGCGTCGTAGACTCGTTCTAGCAGTTGGGGCACCGACAGCCCCGCGTAAAAGCGGTCGTTATAGTAGTACACCCCGGCGCCAAAGTTAGGCTGCCAGGCGCTCACCACCCCGCGACTGAGCGCCGGGTCGCCGCCAATTTCCAGCTTGTTGTAGTCGGCTCGGTAGTTACTGATGCCTCCCTGCAGGCCCATGGCTAGCTTTCCGTGGTCCATTTCAATGCGATACGAGTAGGCCACCGTGGCATTGAGTTGGTCGGTAATGCCAATCTGATCACGTAGCAGCAACATGCCCAGCCCGATCCGTTCGTTTTTGATGGGCGAGTGCACCGACAGGGTTTGGGTGTTGGGAGCGCCGTCGATGCCCAGCCACTGCTGTCGGCCGATCACGGTAGCGCTGATCACGTCGTGGCTTCCGGCGTAAGCAGGGTTCAGGGCTAGTCCGTTGAACATGTACTGGGTGAACATCACGCCCTGTTGTGCGTGGCACAACGGACCCAGGATTAGCATTCCCAGAATAACACTTAGTAAACGAATCATTTTCATAGCTATCGTTTGAGTAATACGTATCCGCTCAGCGGCTTTTGGCTTTCGCCTAAGTCAATGACGTAGAAGTAGGTGCCTTCCGGAAGCGGTTGATTTCCTAAGGTTATGCCCTGGCTAGCCTTTCCTTGCCAGTGTTTTGTTTGATTATCATAGCCGCGGGCTCGGTACACCGCACTGCCCCAGCGATTAAAAATGGTTACTGTGTTGTTAGGATAAGCGCGGATACCAGGAATAATCCAGGCATCGTTGATTTGATCTTGGTTGGGAGAAAATGCTTTAGGCACATGAAGCAGACCGGCCTGCACCTCAATAACAGCCTCTGCCTCGTGGCAGAGTGGTGGGTTCTGATTATCGCAGATGCGGTAGGTGAACCGGTCGGTTCCTACGTAGTAAGGATTGGGTTCGTAGGTAAACCGCCCGCTGGGTTCGAGGGTCACGCTACCGTTGGTAGGGGCGGCCAGCAAAGAGGCGTTGCCCAGGGGGGTGCCTTCGGGATCAGTATCGTTGGCGGCCACGTTGGCAATGATGGTGTCGCTCTCTACCACCGTGAAGGCATCGTCAACGGCGACGGGGGCATCGTTGACCGGTAGGATACTGATGGTGGCCAAGGCTGTATCGCAGCGCACCGGGTTGCCGTCGTCGCACAGTTGGTACACCAACTGGTCGCTGCCGAAGAAGTCGGTATCGGGAGTATAGATAAACGTACCGTTCGGATTAACTTCCAGGGTGCCGTGGGTTGGTGCGTAGTCCGGGTTCAGTGTGAACGCAAGGGCGTCTTGCTCCTGGTCCGAATCGTTGCTGGCCAGATCACCGTTCAGCACCTCATCTTCGTTGATCACAAAGGCGTCGGGCAGCGCCAGCGGGGCGGTATTGACAACCCCCGTCGGAGTGGGGTCGTCCAAGTCTATGACGATGACAACCGTAGCTTCACTTGAGACCAATCCCTTGATGTCTTTAATGGTGTATCGCAGACTGTCTTTGCCAACAAATTCGGGGTCTGGTGCGTAGGTGATCACCCCCGTGGTCGCATCCACGGTGGCCGTACCGTGCTCAATGGGTGCTGCCAAGGTGACCGTGGTGCGGTCGACTCCGTTGCGGTCCGAATCGTTTTGAGTAACGCTAATCGTAATAGAAGTGCCTTCCGGGGTGGCAGCAGCATCGTCGACCGCTTGGGGCACGTCGTTCTTTTCGGTTAGGGTGAAGGCACCGAAGGCCGATAGGAGGCTGGTGGAAGTGATGCTGCCGCTGCTTGCATCGCCGGTGATGGTGCCGGGCACCTCGATCCACTGGGCGCCATCCCAGCGAACCATCGTCAGGTCGTTGATATCAACCGGGCAGCTGGCCTCGTCCCAGGTAAGGGTGACGAAGGCTTCCGCGTCGGCACTTGCGGTGCGCACTACCTCCCAGTACTCGCACTGGCTTACGTTTAGTAGTGGCGAGTTCATGCTGCTCGTGGCGTAACCACCGGTGGTGGGGTCAGTGGTCCGGTACTCGACGGTGAAGTCAGTGGTATTGTTGGTCAGTCCGGTGAGTTGCAGGGGCCGATAATGGGTTCCGTCGCCTACCGGAAAGGTGAAGTCAGCACCGCCTTGCTTGGTGACCGGTCCGGCTACGTGACTAGCGTTCGAAGTGTTGATTGCCTGCGTGCCAGGGCGAAATACCAGGGGTTGGCTGTTTTGCGCTACCACAATTCCCCGAGCAAAGGTGACGGCACCGGCTACGCTGCTGCCCTCTTCAAGCAGCACGTCTCCGGTTTTATCGACCACCACGTTGATGAATCGTTCGTAGGTGCGGAGCCGCTGGTCGCTATCACCGTCGAAGGTTACCGTTTCGTTATTGGTAGTCGATCCGGCCACGAAGGAGCTAGCGTTTTTGTCGTAGCGCCACCAGTCACCGGCTAAGTTGATGTTGGTATTGTTGGCGGAAACGTCGAGGGTTACTTGCCCCGAGGAAATTGTTCTCACTGTGAGATTCCCATTGATATCCAAAGTTCCAACTGGAGTCTTAACGCTGGATGTAGCACCAGCATTGGTCAAACTGAGGTTCCAGTATGATCCTGGCTGGACGGGGTTACTCAAATCGCGAGGGATAAGCACTGGTTGGTTTGTTGACCCGTCGTAGTCGACTTCGTTGTCAGCGTATCCAGCGAATAATTGTAGATCAGCGTCGAGAGACCCACCAAAAAAATATAGCTTAGCTTGCTCGTGATTGTGAATCGAGAGTTGGTCGGCAAAATTGACGGTTCCTTCCAAAGCCAACTCACTATAATTGTGGACAGTGAATAACTTATTGTAGGTATCAAAACTGTTATCCACCTGAAACATTCCTCGATTGATTAACTCTCCCCCTCCCACAGCAGTGGTGCTCATGGCTAGATCAAAAGTTTTGACAGTACCTTGATTTGTGAAGGTATCGTTCTCATTGATCTGAAGTATGGCATCGACCGACAAGTAGGCGTTGATGCCGTTATTAAACAAAATACCAGTTCGATTCAACCTCAGTTGATCCGATATCAGTAGCGTGTGGTTGTTGACAAATGTGCTTCCCGGAAAATCAATACTTAGATCGTCACCAATTAGCAGATTTCCGTCCAGATCATTGGTGATGTTAGCTTCGTGGGTTACATCTATATCAAGCGTCGTCTCTATGTTTCCCGTCCCCTGAATGGTGAAGTTCCCCGCTGCATTAAATTGAATTCCGGAGATCTGAAAGCTGGTGGGCTGATTTATAACAATTGCTGCACTAACCCCCGGATACCCCAGGTTTGCGGGCGTTTCGGTTGCGGCGTGCATTTCACGTTGGTTCCACTGGTTAAAGGACACATAGGCTTGGCCTCCTTGCTCAGCGAGTTCTCCGCTTTGTTCAACCTTAAGTTGCGCATCTCCCCAAAATCTAAGGCTCTTATTAGCCGTCCACTGCACCTTCCCGCTGCCGTTTACCGTTAAATTGTTCGTATTACCGTGTTGAGGAATGCTCACGGTATGTGCATCAACGTGCGTATCACTCAGCAAATCCGGAATGCAAGAGCAAGTAGGTCCAGTAGCAGTATAGGACCAGGTGCTTTCGTCGTTCCAATTGCCGTCTTGAATGGCGTACCGTTCGTTGGGTTCGGTATACACTTGGATGTTGTCAATAGCGTATTCCTCAATTACATCACTAGTCTTAAACTTGACGATAATTTGAACGCTACTTCCGTTCAGGCTACCAATCATGGCCGAGGTAGACTCTACGTCATCAAACCAACGCCCATTAAGCAGCGGTATCTCATCAAGCCCACCATCTAATCTATAGTACACCTGAAGATAATCGTTGCCCTCAAGCGTGCCGTCGCTAGACAAGTCCACGGCAATCTTAACATCAGCATGCGCACTAATATCAATAACCTCAGACGCCCAGACGGCCTCATCGCCCGCCGAAGCCAATACCTTCGTTGTTGGAGTTGATTTTACGTTTGTGTTGTTAGAATTGCTACTGAGTAACGACCATGCTGTGGGGCCGGTATCGGATGCGTCACCAACCATTGAAGACTCAAAATTCTCTTCCCAAATTGTACTGATCGTCTGCGCCTTCTCGCTGCGCGTTAATCGGGGCGGGGAACGTTCTTCAAAAGCATGCTTCGATACAGCTTCCACCCGCTGGCTAATCAGCAGACCGACTAGCATGAGAACGTAATACCACTGACGAAGTACTAAGGGTATCTGACCCATAAACAGTATGGCTTGAGCTAGAAACTTAAAGGCGCCGCTGTTAGAAGTAGGGCACATCGGGCGCGACAAAAAAGCTAAGAAGGGAGGGACTTTTAAACTTTCTTTTCTTGCCAAAGGCAGGCGTGTAAGAAAAAAAAGCGGTTTACTATTTAATGAGCTAAACAGCGACTGCTGATGCTGCAGAGCAGAGAAAAGAAGCCAATAAAAAAGCACGCCCGGATATAAATCAGGCGTGCTTTAAAGAGGGTGGGTCCTATAGGACTCGAACCTATGACCCCTTGGGTGTAAACCAAGTGCTCTGAACCAACTGAGCTAAGAACCCCTAAGGCAAAAACGTGCTGCAAATGTAATACTCTTCACTTATTTGCCAAATATCGAAACCATAATTTTTTAGTTTTGTTGCTTTGGGTACGGCGTACTTTTCATCCCTACTCCAAGCCACTTTTTCTGAGGAAGTGGGTATCATATTTGACGGGTTTCGCACGTTGCTTAACTAAACGGCACTTTTGATCAAGAAACTACTAAAGTATACTGCGTGGCTGCTTGTTATCGCGGCGAGTGGTGCCCTGAGTTTGGGTTACTACTACCAGGATCAGATACTGCAGCGCTTCGTGCAAGAGGCGAATCGTTACCTGACCGTTCCGGTGGAAGCTCGCCAAATTTCGCTTAATTTTCTGTCCACCTTCCCCCGGGTTTCGGTTACGCTCGACGACGTACGGATTGCGGGCCACGCTGACGCTCCTCCGCTGGCGGAAGTAGCGCGCGTCAACTTTTCGTTCGATGCCTGGGCGCTGTTGCGGGGCGAGTACCTCATCGACCGGGTGGCACTCCGGCAGGGCCGTTTGTACTTACACGTGGACGCTGAGGGGCACCGCAACTTCACCATTTTTCGTTCTACCGCCCCCGCGTCTGGGGCGGCGGCCTCTCAATCGCCCCTGGCGTTCCGCTTAAAAACGATTATTCTGGATCAAGTAGCAGTAGACTACGTAGATGACCCGCTGCAACACCACTCCGAAATGGTGGCGCAACGCATGGAGGCCGCCCTAGACGTGCACGGGGCGCAGTACGATATTCGGTTGAAGGGTGACCTGTTTAGTCAGGGCATTCGGGTGGAAAACGCTACCTATTTTGCCCAAAAAGGCTTACTGGTGGATGCGCGGCTCAGTTACAACCATCGGCAACAGCACTGGCAGATTATGCCCTCGGTGCTTCAACTGGAAAAAGGAGGTTTCACGGTGAGCGGCCACCTGGACCACGCCGATGGCACCTCGCTCAACTTAGCGGTGGGGGGCAACCAAACGGACGTGCAAACCTTATTATCGTTGCTGCCGATGGCGATGGCTAAACCGCTGCTGGACTACCGCAGCGCGGGGGAGGTGTATTTCGAGGGGACGGTGAACGGTCGCCTGCCCCACCCCCGCGTCGACGTGCGCTTTGGCTGCCAGAACGCGTCGCTGTATCATCCCAACTACCGGAAGCAGTTAGAGAACTTGCACCTTACCGGGCACTTCACCAACGGCGCACAACAAAATCTGACCACCTCCGAGCTGTCGCTGCAGGATGCGGAAGGAACGCTCGACGGCAAACGTGTGCGCGGCAATTTGTTGATCCGCAACTTTCGAGATCACTATCTGGAAGCACAGGTGCAAACCGACATCGACGTGCAATCACTGCTTAGCTTTTACCCAATGGCCGACGTGCGCGCGGCCAGCGGACACCTTACGGCGGACATTAGCCTGGCTGGCAACTTGCGCGACATGCGCAGCAACCGGCTGGCGCAGCGGCAACGCACCCAAAGCTCGGGCACACTCACGCTGCGCGATTTTCGCGCACAGTTAACAAAATACCCGCTTCCTTTTCGGCAATTGAACGGCACCTTCACCTTTCAGAACAACGACGTGGCCATTAGCGACTTTTCGGGCTACGTGGGTCACAGTCATTTTCAGCTCAACGGCTTCTTTCGCAACGCCGTTGCCTACGTGCTGAGTCCCACCCAACCGATTGGTATTGAAGCTACCCTGCACTCTTCTCTCATCGATCTGGATGAACTACTGTCAGGCACGATGAACGAGTCTGCTGAAGAAAGAACCACCGATTTGGTCAACCAAAGCGATTGGCAAGCCACCACCGCAAAGCAGACCTACCGGTTTCACCTCGATCCGCGCCTGTCGGTAGACTTTAACTGCCGGGTGGACCGGATCAAGTTTCGTCGGTTCAGGGGCACCAACTTACGCAGTCGGTTGGCGGTGAAGCAGCAGGTGGCCCGTGTGCGCAGTTTGTCGGTAGATGCCGCCGGAGGCCGCGCGTCGGCGAGCGGCACGGTGGACGCCCAGCGACCTCAATCGGTAGCGGTGCGGGCGACCAGCGATTTTGAGGGTATTCACGCCGATAGCCTTTTCTATATTTTTGAGAATTTCCAGCAGGATTTTCTCACCGCCCGGCACCTCAAGGGTGATCTATTCGCTAAGGTAGATTGGGTTATGAACTTCGACCGGGCGCTGCGCCTTGATTACCCTTCGTTGCTGGTCACCGCCGATACCCGCATGGTGGACGGTGAGTTGAATGATTTCGCACCGATTCAGGAGATGGCCCGCTTCGTGGACGACAAACACCTGGCGCGTTTGCGGTTTGGGGCCCTCAGCAACCGCATTCGCATCGCGAACGAGAAAGTACACATTCCCGCGATGGAGGTGCACAACAACGTGTCGTCGATCACGGTGGAAGGCGTGCACACCTTCGGCAACGTGCTGGACTACCGCTTTGAGATGCCCCTGCGGGACGTACACCTGCGCAGTCGGCAGGCGCGGGAGCGCGCGCAGCAACGGAAAAAAAGCTTTGGTGAGATCGCTCCCGACGACGCCAAGCCGATGAAACTCTTTTTGACGGCCCGGGGGCCCATAGATGATTATAAAATTGCCTACGACTTTGAGAAAGCTAAGATTGCCCTGAAGCAAAACCTAAAGGAGGAAAGACAAGAGCGCAAGGCGATCTTTGAAAACAAGGGCCGCAAAGCCGCCTACCAGGTTGAGTTGGAAGAGGAATATTTTGATTTCGACCAATGATCTTAGCACCATTGGGTCACCAGAAAATTGTTGGCACATCTTTCGCACTCCGTTGCCGTTGAAGCTATCATTCTTCCTGTTGCATTTATGAAAAGATTTTCTTGGTTGATCGCCTTCTTGCTTTTGTCGCCGGGCAGCACCTACGCGCAGGAACAAGAAAAAGGAGTGCTCAGCCTGGCCGATCGGGTGATCGACTTCTTCTCCGGCGAAATTCCTCTGCGACAAAACGAGCACCCCATTCAGTGGGTGGTGGCTCCGGTGGTGGCCTACGCCCCCGAAACCAGCTGGCAGTTTGGCGTGGGTGGCAAAGTGCTGTTCCGGTCGAGGCGTGCGCTGGAGTCGTCCCGCACCTCGTTTGTATCGTTCGCCGTTCGGTATACGCTGAATCAACAGTTGCTGGCCTCGCCCGAGTATACCATTTTCTCGTACGATGAACGCTACATTCAACGCGGTGAAATAGCCTACATTCAGTTTCCCCGCCTTTACTACGGCATTGGCAATGATTCCCCGGTCGAAAACGAAGAGCTTTTTTCCTCGACGCTCTTTAGCGTAGAACACCTGGTCTACCGCAACGTGTGGGACAAACTTTACGCCGGGCTGGGCTTTCGTTACGCGCTCACTTATAACCTTGAAACCCTTTCGGACGGGGTGCTGCAAACTGACAACCCCGTGGGGGTTCGCGACAACCAGGCGGTGGGTTGGGACTTGGGATTGATGTTCGACAACCGCGATAACGTGCTGAGTACTACCTCGGGCTTTTTGGCTGAGTTTCGCCAGCGCTTTCACCAGAAATTCTTGGGTAGCGATTTCAACTACCAGGTAGGCGTGCTCGACGTACGGAACTACTTCAAGCCTTTTAAAAATCGCCGCGACATTATTGCCTCGCAGGTGTACGGCTACTTCGCCTTTGGCGACATCCCCTTCACCGAACTGGCTCCGCTGGGGGGCGACATGATTATGCGGGGCTACTACGAAGGGCGGTATTTAGACAATCTGCTGATGGCCGTGCAGACCGAGTACCGGGTGCACATTTGGAAAAACCTGGGGGCGGTGGGCTTTGTGGCGGTGGGTGACGTGGCCGAAGAGTTTCGCAACTTCAACATTCCGAACCTGAAGCCTTCCGGCGGAGTTGGTTTGCGCTACACGCTGATCCCGGAAGAAAATTTAAACATCCGAATAGACGCCGCTTTTGGCAAGGCGACGAACAATTTTTACATCAACATTTCGGAGGCGTTTTAAACCAGCCCGTTACCTATCCGTACTTTTTCCGGTTAAAGTAACGGACCTTTTCGCGGTGAGAGGTTACTGTTGCTTTATACGTCCAGTAAGGTACGATGAGAATTCCCGCAAAACCTGCCAGCGCATATAAGTTAGCCAGATCAAACAGGTAGTCCCACACACCAAAAAGAATCAGAGCAGTTCCTATCAAGAAAACCGAAACGGCAGCCACCCTGGTAACTTTACTGCTTATTTTTCTTACCTTACTACCACTATGAACACCCACGACCGAAAACGACGCATCGTTGATACCGCCCTGCAACTCTTTAGCGAAAATGGCTACGACAAAACCTCGATCCGCGACATTGCCAAACACTCCTCCATGTCGCTTGGGCTGCTCTATAACTACTTTGCCAGCAAAGAGCAACTTCTGGAAGCTATCG
Organism: Cyclobacteriaceae bacterium; assembly: GCA_965217305.1. GTDB lineage: Bacteria > Bacteroidota > Bacteroidia > Cytophagales > Cyclobacteriaceae > Tunicatimonas. Next base: position 278,576 of record CBDCHN010000008.1, on the reverse strand, counting down.
TTCAGGAGGGCATCGACGATCTGAAGCACTCCCTCGACCTCACCCGACAGTCGCACGATGACTTGCTGGCACTGTTGCGAACCATTTTCTCGGTGATTGCCCGCAAACAAAACCACTGGCGGCTCCTGCACATCGTGCGCACCCAGCGGCACCTGACGACCTTGCTGGCCGAGCAGTTCGAGGCCTTTAACAACTATCTGATCTCGGAACTGTCGCTGCAACTGCGGCAGATGGGCTATCAAAACTCGGTGTCCGAAGCCCTGCTGCTCTACGCTACCGTCGACGGACTGGCCACCCACTACCTATCCAACGATAAATATCCGCTCGACAAGGTGCTGGAGCAGTTGGAGAAGAAATACGCCCTGCCGGTGTCGTGAAGCAAATCTACGGGAGCACCTTCTGTTCTTTGGGCTGTTTCTGTATCTCATAGAGCCGCGCCGCTAGCTCTTCTCCCTTATCGGTCATCTTTTCGTATAAATCATTGGTTTCGTCCGGGTCTTCTTCCAGGTTATACAGTTCGTTCGCCGATTCGGAAGAAGCACCGTTTGCTTTCCTTCCGTAATCGCGGCTCAGCACTCCTTCGCCCCCGTCCACGATGAGCTTCCACTGGTTCTGCCGAACCACGTCTTCGCCAATAATCAGCTCCTGCCGAATGGGTTCGTCCAGCGAATCGCCCTGAAAGGCCGGAAGCAGGTTATGGCTATCCAACGCATCGGCCTCGGGCAGCGAATCGCCCACCACGGCCGCCACGGTGGCCAACACGTCGGTGAAGCCCAGCAGATCGTTGCGCACCGTGCCCGCCGGAATCTGGCCCGGCCAGCGGGCAATAAACGGAACCCGGTGCCCTCCCTCCCACTCGTCTATTTTCATACCCCGCAGGTTGGCCGTTGAGCGGTGGTTATATTTTTCCACATCCGCCGGAAACCACACCGGCCCGTTGTCGCTGGCAAAAACTACCAGCGTGTTGTCGCGCTGCCCCGTTGCTTCCAGTGCTTCCAGCAGTTGGCCCACCACCGCGTCGGTTTGCATCACGAAATCGCCGTATTCGCCTACCGAACTCTCGCCGACAAAATCGTCGGTGGGCACCCAGGGAGTGTGGGGTGCGGTGAGCGCTACGTAGAGAAAAAACGGTTGGTCATTGTTGGCTTGGGCCTGGCTTTCCACAAACTGCACGGCCCGCTGCGCAAAGGTGGGCAGCACTTCGCTGAACTCGAAGCCGGGAGCGATGTTACCTGCTCGCCAAAAGGCTCCCGAAATGGTGGTGGTAGCACCTTCGCTCTGGTGCGCCGCCACCGGGTCGGTGGGAGGAGCCACCGGGCGGTCTCCCTCAATGTAAAAGTAGGGCGGAATGTCCAGCGAAGCGTACATACCAAAAAATGAATCGAAACCCCGGTCTACCGGCCCGCCCGACAGTCGTTGATCACTGACAAAAGTACTCCAATCGGCTACTCCGTCGAAGCCCAGGTGCCACTTGCCCACGCAAGCGGTGCGGTAGCCGTTGCGCTGCAGCATTGAGGCCAGCGTGAGCTGCGACGAATCGATCAGCGCCCGCTTTTGCCAATCGAGCGTTGTACGGATTGGGTACTGCCCGGTGATCAACCCGTAGCGAGAGGGCACGCACCAGGGGCCGGACGCGTGGGCATCGGTGAAGCGCACGCCCTGCGCCGCCAGACGATCAATGTGAGGGGTGGCGGTTTGGGCTTCCGGGTTGTAACTGCCCACATCACCGTAGCCCAGGTCGTCGGCCAGGATAAAGAGAATGTTAGGAGGCGAAGATTGTTCGGGAGCGGCTGGATCCCGAGAAAAATCGCTCGTCGAGCAAGCGCCGAATAGTGAAAAGGCAGTAAGTCCTACGAATGCGTATCGCATGATGGCTTTGGTTAAGAGTTGGCCAAGGTAACGAATTTAGGGAACTAAAGGGGTAAGCACAAGAACCAGCGCACTACCCTTATTCTATTTTTAGCCTCGGATTGGGACTGACGCGCAGGTCGCTGAAATCTTGGGCTAGGTACTGATAGTGAGCCGCCGTGGCGATCATCGCCGCATTGTCGGTGCAGTACGCAAACTTCGGAATATGCACCGCCCACCCCTGCTGCTTCGCTACTTCCGCCAGCGCCTTCCGCAAGCCAGTGTTGGCCGACACTCCTCCGGCAATCGCCACCTGGTAAATACCCGTCTGCTCAACCGCTAGCGCAAGCTTGTGCAGCAACATGTCGATGAGCGCTTGCTGAAGGCTCGCGCAAATGTCCGCCAGATTATTAACCACGAAGTTGGGGTCGCGTTGCTGCTGCTGATTTAGAAAGTTAAGAAACCCGGTTTTGATACCACTAAACGAAAAGTCCAGCGCAGGCATCTGCGTTTCAGGAAAGGTGAACGCCTGCGGGTTGCCCTGCTGCGCCCAGCGATCCACGTGCGGACCACCCGGATAGGGCAGGCCCAGCAGTTTGGCCGCTTTGTCGAAGGCTTCGCCCACCGCATCGTCTTGCGTTTGCCCAATCACCTGCATATCCAGGTAATCATTCACCCGCAGCAGTTGCGTATGCCCTCCGCTCACGGTAAGGCACAGGAAAGGGAAGGTCGGATGGGGAGGATCGATGAAGTGCGCTAGCACGTGCGCGCGCATGTGGTTGACGCTGATGAGCGGACTGGATAGTCCCCAAGCGAACGATTTGGCAAAAGAAGCGCCCACCAGCAGCGCTCCCAGTAAACCCGGTCCCTGGGTATAGGCCACCGCACTGAGCATAGTTTTTGTTATATTTGCGGCGCGCAGCGCCTGGTCGACTACCGGGACAATATGTTGTTGGTGCGCCCGCGAGGCCAGCTCGGGCACTACCCCTCCGTAGTGCTCATGAACCGACTGGGTAGCAACGATGTTGCTCAGCACCCGACCGTTCTCAGTAACCGCCGCCGAGGTTTCGTCGCACGACGACTCGATGGCTAAAATAATAATCGGGGCAGCGGGCGTCGTGCGGATATTCATCGGCAAAAATATTGAAAAAGGAACGTAGCAAGGAGCAAGGTATCAACAAAAGGATCATCAAGACAGTTTTATGGCTGACGGTGACGCTTTTTGTGCTGTTGCTGCTGTTGGTCACCGTGGTGCAAATCCCCTACGTGCAAACCCGCGTTTTGCAACGACTGAGTCACATAATATCTAAAAAGACCGGGTTTCCTACCAGCATCGAGCGGGTGAACATCAAGTGGTTCGATACTGCGGTGCTCGACAGCATCGCTATCTACGACGAAGAGCAGTGCCCCATGATCCTGGTGGGTCGGCTGACCGTGGATTTTGACATACGCACGGGCTGGGATAACGGCAACATCTACCTAGATGAAGCGAGGATTGACCAGGGGGCGGTTTACCTGATCAAAGATACACTCACCAACACCCTCAACATAACCACCTTCATCAACCGGGTGCGAGAACTTACCCGCAAGAAAAACAAAACTCCCAGCGAGCGGTATCCTGAGTTCAATATTGAGCAAGTGCGCTTGAACAACGTTCGGTTTAGTTACTACGATCAGGGCAACGAAATCATCACCGACCGCTTCGACTACCATCACTTTAGCCTGGACAGTATCTACGCTGACGTGAAAAATTTGCGCTCGGTGGCTGACACCCTGGAGATCGACGTGCAACAAATGAGTGGCTACCAGGCGGTGCACGACCTTAAGGTGCACAACTTCCGAGGAAAATACTGGTTCAGCGACCACACCATGGCCTTCGAGAACTTCGAGATGCGCGCGGGCGAATCAGTGCTGCGCGATTCGGTGGTGTTTCACTACGATAGCAAAAACAGTTTGGGTTACTTCAACGACAGCGTGACCATCAAGGCTCGCCTCCGGGATACCGAGCTCAACACCCAAGATCTGGCTCTGTTCGCTCCTACCTTACTCCCCTACCGCGATGTGTATGCGGTTAGTGGTGATTTCTCGGGTGAGGTAACTGATTTCACGATGCGCAATCTGGAGCTTCAGTTTGGCCGCAGCAGTCGCCTGACGGGGGTAGTCAACTTCAGCGGCCTGCCCGAAATCAAAGAAACCTTTGTTGACATGGAGCTGAAGAACTCCGTGGTTCAACCCCAAGACGTGCGGCAGTACATCAATAACGCGTCGGCGTATCAAAATGCGCTGAAGTTTGGCCGAGTCACTTTCAACACCCAGTTCTTGGGTTTTCCGAACGACTTTGTGGCGAACGGCTCGTTTCAAACGCAACTCGGCGGTATCAAATCCGATATCAACCTTAAACTGGAAGACACCCCGATCTATTCCGGAAACTTAGCCCTAACCGATTTTGATCTCGGTACGCTGACCCAACGGCCCGACTTGCTCCACCAGACCAGTTTCAAGGGGTTTGTGGAAGGAAGCGGCGTCACGCTTGAGGACGCCAACTTCAATCTGAAAGCAGGATTTGAGTATCTGGATGCAAAAGGTTATCGGTACACCAACATTGCTACCGATGCCACCTTGGCCAGGTCCTTTTTCGAGGGGCAATTGAGCATTGCCGACCCCAACCTACGGTTTATCGGCAACGGAACGGTGGATTTGCGTGACGGACAAGAAGCTATAAAAATACAGGCCCGACTGGACACTGCCTTTTTGCGTCCGCTCAATCTAACTGAGGATGAAATATTTATCAGCACGAGCTTAGACGCCGATACGCACGGACTCAAGGTAGACGATCTGGTGGGCGACGCTCAGTTTGAGAACCTGTTCGTGTCGTATAACGAGCGGCCGTTGGCCATCGACTCCCTCTGGTTTCAATCGCGTTTGGCTGAGGATCAACAGCGCGTTTTTGCTTTGGGCACCGAGCGAATAAAAGCTAGCTTAGCGGGTAATTTTCAGTTTACCACCCTGATCAGCGAGATTCCCGAACTGATTCATGAGTACCAGCTTATTTTCAAAAACGACAAGGAACAGTTGGCTGCTTACTACGCTGACCAAGAAACCCACCGGGTAGCTCATTATGAGGATCAGCGCTACGAGATCGACTACGACCTGAAGTTTAAAGATATCAACCCGCTTCTCAGCCTGTTTGTGCCGCAGCTTACCCTATCTTCCGAAGTGCAAGCCAGCGGTCGGCTCACCGGCGGGTATACGAACATTTTTAGTTTGCAGTCGCACATCGACACGCTTCGCTACCAGGACCACCTTCTTTACGACAACGACATTGATATCACCACGTCTAAAATCGCTGATAGCACCGACGTTTTGGCCGCCGCCTACTTCCACTCCGAACGCCAGGACTTCGCTAGTGACAAGTTGAACGCGCGGATGCGTGATTTAACCGTGGACGCCGTATGGGCCAACGACCACATCGATTTTCGGCAACGCATCAAGCAGCAGGGCACCAGCAACTACGCTAATTTGAGCGGTGAGCTCACTTTCTTGGAAGACAGCACCTTGGTGCATCTGAATCCGTCCGAACTATCAGTACTGAACGACCGTTGGGTTTTCTCCAACCAAAACCGAGTGCTCATATCAAACGGCGAGGTTCGGTTCTCCGACTTTCAACTCTACCAGCAGTCACCGGGTGAAAAAAGGCAATCGGTGGCTCTGGTAGGCGCCCTATCCCCCGATGCTGATCAACTGTTCACGCTGCGCGTCGACTACTTTCAGGTGAACAACCTGAATCCGATCCTGAAAAATGATTATCAGGGAGAAGTTAACGGCTACGCTGATATCCGCAACGCTTTTGGCAGCACGCAGGATACCACAAACCACTTGGCGTTGGAAAGCGAATTGTCGGTGACGCAGTTTGCTATCGATGGATTTGCGGTGGGCGACATTATTAGTTTAGTGAACTGGGATAGCGGGCGGGGGCTAATGGATATCAACCTGATGGTGGACCGGGACCGGCAACGCGTTATTTCGCTCGGTGGCACCTATAATCCCATTGATTCCGGGCAACTGCAGCTGCTAGCCACTTTTCAGGAAGCCAATATTGACATCGTTGAACCCTTTGTAAAAGATTATTTTTCGGAGATCAGGGGACTGGCCAGCGGCGAATTTAGCGTGACGGGCACCTTGAACGCACCGGTGCTGGGAGGGGAAGGCACGATTGCTGACGGTCATCTAAAAATAAACTACCTGAACACCCAGTACCAAGTAAACGGAGGGTTTTTCTTTGACGACAACACGATCGGAGTCAAGGAGTTGGTGCTATTGGACGACCGCAACCAACGGGCGGTGTTTGGTGGCGGAATAGCGCATCAAGCGTTCTCTCAGTTTGCCCTGAACCTTAGTGGCACCCTGAACAACGTGACGGTGCTCAACACCTCACTCAAAGACAACGATCTGTTTTACGGAAATGCCTACGCCTCCGGAACCGTTTCGCTGCAAGGTGCCCTGAATAACCTAACCATTGCCGCCCGGGCCAAAACCGAGAAGGGCACGCGGTTCTATATTCCCATCGGCGGGGTGGGCGGCGTGGAACAGTCGGAGTTTATTCAGTTCGTAGATTACACGGACACCACCCTGACCATTAGCGACAAAGTGGGAAAAGCCGATCTAACCGGGCTCACCCTGGACCTGGAAGTGGAAGTGACCCCCGACGCGTACGGAGAAATTATCTTTGATGCCAAAACGGGGGATATCATCCGCGGGCGCGGGGCCGGGCAATTGCAGATGCTGATTAGTTCGTCCGGTGAGTTTAGCATGTTTGGCGACCTCACTTTGCAGCAGGGGGGCTACAACTTCACGTTGTACAATGTGATTAATAAGGAGTTTACCATTCAACCGGGCAGCAGCATCTCCTGGCAGGGCGATCCGTACGGCGGCACCCTCAACATCCAAGCAACCTACAATCAACTGGCTTCACTGGCTCCGTTGGTACTCGACAAGCAAGCCAGAGAGAACGATGAAGTTCGTCGAAACTACAAAGCGCAGGTGTTGCTTGACATCACCGGAGACTTGATGGCTCCGAAGATAGACTTCGGCATCGCCATTGACGAGTATCCTAGAAACAATACCAACTTGCTGAGCGCCGTTGAGACGCTAGAGAACAGTGCCACCCTAGATCCCGAAGAGCTGAAGCGGCAGGTGTTCAGCCTTATTGTGCTGCGGCGCTTTTCCGAACAGGGCTCTTTCGACGGCAGCAGTGCCGTGAGCGGAAGCGTGAGCGAACTGCTCTCGAACCAGTTTAGCTACTGGTTGAGCCAAGTGGATGAAAACCTGGAAATTGACGTTAACCTGGGCACCTTCGACGACGACCGCTTCAACACTTTTCAGTTGCGGCTTTCGTACTCCTTATTCGACGGGCGGTTGCGTGTGACGCGCGACGGAGGCTTCACCGACGTGAACAACCAGACGAGCACGGCCAGCGTGATTGGCGACGTGACGGTTGAGTACCTGCTCACTCCCGATGGCAAGTACCGGGTGAAGATGTATAACCGAAGTAACGCCAACACCCTGACCCAGGCCATTGGGCAACTCAACAACAACGCCACCAGTCAGGGAATCAGTTTGCAGTACGTAGAGAGCTTTGACAAGGTGAGCGAACTACTCAACGAAACCCGCGACAAAGCCCTCCGATGGCGCAGAAAGCCATCGGAGGAACCCGCCGACAAACCCACCATTAGTTCGTCAGAAGCGGATCTCCCCAAAAAGCAAGCGGACAACACCTATCAGCCCCCCGATGAATATTCTCCGGCAGGATTACCCCCGGCTGGATTGCCTCCGGCAGAGTCATTGCCCAACGATTGATTATTTCGCTTCTTGGTACGCTAGAATTCCACCCTTCAGGTTGTGCAAGTTATCAAACCCGTGGTTTTGTTCTAGATACTGAATAGCTTGCGCACTGCGCTTTCCGCTGCGGCAGTGCACTACCACCGGTTTATCTCGATCAATCTGATCCACCTGATCCTTCACCTGCCCGAGGGGAATTAGGGTGGCGCCCAGGTTGGCTTCATCGTACTCGTGCGGCTCTCGTACGTCAATGAGCTGAAACGGCTCGTTCCGTTGCTGCATGGCCTTTAACTCTTCTACCGTAATTTCTTTCATGGTTGGGCAATTGTGGTTAAGTAACTTGCGCGTGCGTTTTGCGTTATCACACGAAATTAATCATTCTTATTCGGATGCAAATCAAAGTTCGGCGAATTGATCAGGATTTTCGCCTGGAAGCGGCCAACGAAGACGGCCATTCGGTGGTTCTGGATGCCTCTTCGGCGGTGGGTGGGCACAACGCCGGAATGCGCCCTATGCAGTTGCTGCTGGCCGGCATCGGCAGTTGCTCGGCCATCGATATCATCAGTATCTTGCGCAAGCAGCGGCAGCCCCTGGATGATATCAAGATTACGGTAGACGGCGAGCGTGAAGACAACAAAGTGCCCTCGCTGTTCACCAAAATTCATCTGCACTACGACTTGTTTGGCGACCTGGATGATTCAAAGGTGAAACGGGCAGTGGAGTTGTCCGTTGAGCAGTACTGCTCGGTGGCCAAAATGGTGGAGAAAGTAGCGAAGATCACCTACAGCTACGCTATCGTTCGGTAGCATAGGCTAGTTTGTTTGGGTCATTCAGCTTTAGAATGATTTCATTTTTAACCCTAAATGCAGCCCAAAATGAAGCCTATTTTATCTCTGCTGCTCTTCGTAGTTTTGTTGACAGGATGTGGACCCGATGACTCTAACTACAATTTTGACTATGACATTATAGTGACCGATGAGCCCGCTAATCTTCGGGGATTAAACTCTTCGTTTGATGACTATAATTCCGATTTGCCCTATCCGGGGCAGCGAACAGATATTGTATACTCTTCTGACCGGGCGGGTGCTGGCCGGAATTTTGACCTCATCCCAGGCCTTTTGGAGTTATCTTATCACAAAAAGGATGATAAACTAAACGTAACCGTCCCTAACAACGACGTATCGAGAATTTTTCCTGACTCTTTCTTCCAAAAAATCAACACCGAAAACAATGAGTACGGCCCCTATTCCTACCATAAAGGGAATGACATTCTGTTTATGTACGCTTCAGGAGAGGACGATCAGTACAAAATCAAATTTGTTAATCTAACGCGCTGGGGCTACGCTGATCAACAAATTAGCGACCCGCTAACTTTGGCTACAATCAACGATCTCGGCGACAATCTGTATCCTACCCAGAGCAGCAACCCACGTGAACTGATTTTTTGCAGCAACCGGGAAGACTCGGTATACAACATCTTTTCGGCAACTTATCGTTCTGAAATTTCTGCCCAGAGCTTGGCCGCGGGTGATGTAGCAGAGATCGAAAAAATCGCTGACCTGTCCAGCGCCTACGACGATAAATGCCCCTTCATCAAAGACAACCTGCTGGTGTTTTCTTCTAACCGTCCGGGCGGCTACGGCGGGTTCGATTTGTGGTATGCTCGTCTGGTAGGCAATACGTGGAGCAGTCCCGTGAATTTCGGAGAGAAAATAAACTCATCGTCCGACGAATATCGTCCGGTTCAATTCGAGGCCATTGGTTTTAATTTGATGATATTTTCTTCTAATCGACCCGGCGGAAGGGGCGCGTTCGATTTGTATATCGTGCAGTCGGATGATTAAGTAGTCCCTTCCCCCCCTCACGCTTTGTCCGTAAGGGGATTTCTCGCTACCTTTCGCGTCGTCTAATCTGCCTTTTACGTGGAAAATCACCATCACTTCGAGACCAACGCCGTTCGCACCCAAACCGAACGCAGTCAGCACCGCGAGCACAGCACGCCCATTTTTGCCACCTCTAGCTTTGTGTTCGACGACGCCGAGCAAGCGCGAGCCCTCTTTGCCGACGAGGAGCCGGGCAACATCTACACCCGCTTTTCTAACCCCAACAACAACGAGTTCATTGAGAAACTCTGCCTGCTCGAGGGCACCGAAGACGGCGTAGCCACCGCCTCGGGCATGGCGGCCATGTTTCTGAGTATTGCCTCATTTGTGCAGAGCGGCGACCACGTGCTGGCATCACGCTCCCTTTTTGGTTCCACGCACCAAATTCTCACCAAGCTGTTGCCCCGCTGGGGAATCACCCACTCGTACGTAGATATCACCGCCCCCCGCGAAGCGTGGGAAAATCACGTGCAAGAGAACACCCGGATGCTCTTCGTTGAAACTCCCTCCAACCCGGGTCTGGACCTGATCGATCTGGAGATGTTGGGAAACCTAGCGGCTCAGCACCACCTGATCTACAACGTAGACAATTGCTTCGCTACTCCCTACGTGCAGAATCCCGTTGCCTACGGAGCGCACCTGATCACGCACTCGGCCACCAAGTTTATCGACGGACAGGGCCGCACCATCGGCGGCGCGGTGCTGGGACGAAAAGATTTGATCCAGGAAGTACGCTTCTTGGCGCGACACACCGGACCCGCCCTGTCGCCCTTCAACGGTTGGGTGCTGTCTAAAAGCCTGGAAACCCTGGCGGTGCGCATGGAACGACACTGTCAAAATGCGTTGGCGCTGGCCGAGTTTCTGGAGCAGCAACCTGAAGTGAACTGGGTGAAGTATCCGTTTCTTCCCTCCCATCCGCAGCACGAACTGGCCAAGAAGCAAATGCGCGCGGGCGGGGGGCTGCTCACTTTTGAATTGCGCGGCGGACTAGTACGGGCTAAAAAGTTTCTGGATGCCCTACGGATGCTTTCGCTGACGGCCAATTTGGGGGATACCCGCACCATTGCCACCCATCCGGCTTCTACCACGCATTCCAAACTCAGCGCCGAGGAACAAGCCGCCGTGGGCATCACTCCGGGGCTTATTCGGATCTCGGTTGGGTTAGAACACTTGGCGGATATTCAGGCAGATATTTATCAAGCGATCGAACATTCCAATTAATTGTATAACTATTTCTGTTTTACTATAATTATTACAAGCATGCCTCAATCAGACTAATTGTTTTTAAATTGTACTTTTAGTAGTTACATTCGGTATTATTTACATAAAGTAGTAATACCATGCGTGTACTTATCCTACTCACTGCGCTTCATTCAATCTGGCTGACCGCCTCCGCCCAGGAACAGTGGTTTTCCGACGCCGACATTAACGGACTAAATCCCCCCACCGCATTCGCCGCCCGTAACCACGCCGTGAGCTTTGTCATCGGCGACACCGCTTACATTGGCACCGGGGATAAAGGCAGTACAACTACTGATTTTTGGAAGTACGTTCCAGCTACTAAGATTTGGACCCAGATTGCCGACTTTCCCGGGCCCAGAAGAAGCCATGCTGTTGCCTTCGCTCTTAATGGTAAGGGTTACGTAGGTACCGGCCGTAGCGATGGGCAGCACCTCGACGATTTTTACCGTTATGATCCAATAACTAATTCTTGGGATACGGTGGCTAATTTTGGCGGAGGCGTGCGTCGAAACGCCGTCGCCTTCGTAGTGGGTGGAAAAGCTTACGTTGGCACTGGCAATACATCTGATGACTTCAAAGACGTTACCGCCGATTTATGGGAGTATGATGCTACTACAGATACCTGGACCCAAAAAGGTAACATAACCAATGCTCGCTCTGAAGCCATCGCTTTCTCTATTGGTGATAAAGGATACATAGGGTGCGGTTCTTCAACTACCGGAGCTTATGTGCAAAACATGTACGAATATAGTCCTGACACTGATACTTTTCGCAAAGTTTTGTCCTTTAATTCTGTTTATTCAAGATTCAATGGTGTTGCGTTTGTATTAGACAACAAGGCTTATATTGGGTTGGGGCTCCTTAAAAAAGATTTTGTAATCTATGATCCTGATATAGATTATATAGTTTCTCCTTCTGAAAGCACTGATCAGAATGAGGATAACTTTGGCGCTTCTGGTGAGACCAACCGCTGGGGGGCAATTGCATTTACCGTTCGGGGAAAAGCCTTTGTAGGTTTAGGAGGCGTAACTGGCGTTAGTACTAAAAACAGTGACATCTGGAGCTTCCAATCACCCGTTCCCGATACTCCCGAAAACCTCACCGTTGTCACTCCAACGCAAACCAGCGTTACGCTTCGCTGGACGAGCCACGCCAACAACGAAACCGGCTACGAAATTGAGCGGTCAACAAACAACACCGAAAATTTCGCCCTGGCTGACGGTGGCACCACCGGTATCGACATCACGGAGTATGAGCAAACGGCGTTGTCAGTTGACAAAGAGTTCTTCTACCGGGTGCGCACCACGGGTACCCAAAACTCGCCCTACAGCGACACGGTAGTAGTCAACACGTACAATCCTCCTAGTGGCTTAACCGCTAACTTGGTCAGCACCAACGAAATCACGTTAAACTGGCAGGACAACAGTACCGGCGAGCAAGGTTTTATTGTCCAGCGCAGCACCAACGGAACCTTCTACGTAGCCCTGGATACCGTTCTGGCCGACGTGACAACGTTTAGCGACCAAACCGCTCAACCGGGTTTTGATTACACTTACCGCGTTCTTGCTCAAGCCACCAAGAGCGTGTCGGCAGCGAGCAACACCATCACTGTCGGTTCATTAGTTAATCCTACTGACCTAACGGCCGATGCCACGGGGCGCTCGTTTGTTCAACTTCGTTGGGCCTACTCCGGAAACAACGCCGCCCGCTTTGTCGTGGAGCGACAGGATTCAACGGATGGCGCGTTTACTCTAGTAGCCAATGTAATTGCCACCTCCTCTCCATCTTATCAGGACAAAACCGTCGCGGAGGGGTCTTTATACAGCTATCGGGTCAAAGCCGAAGACCTGCCACGCACTTCAACGTACTCGGATACAGTATCGGCCTCCACCCAACTGCTCGATCCAACGGCCGTGACCGCTACGGTGAACGATAGCAGCGTGACCATAGGCTGGACCGATAAGTCAGGGCGCGAAAACCACTACGTGATACAGCGGTCTTTGGCCAATGGGTCGGAACCGGTGGTGCTGGATACGCTAATTGCCAATACCAGCAGCTTTCTTGACACCGATTCGCTAGCTGCCGGGGATTATCGCTATACCGTACAAGCCCTTGGTACTAGCGTAAACTCTAGCGCCGTCGTCAGCAACACGATCACCATCGTGGAAGCACCCCAAGAACCAGAGGAACCCGAGGAAGAAGAACCCACGGAGGAAGAAACTGATCCGGAAGAAGAACCAACGCCCGAAGAAGAGGAAGAAGTGATCACCGGAACCGACGAGGTAGTTAACCCCGACCGCGTAAAAGTTTATCCTAACCCAAGCGCCGGTCAGGTTGAAGTGTACGTGGGCGAAGAGCGGTTTGCCTACATTGCCATCTTCAACAGCCAGGGGCGGCTTGTAGATGAAGTGCAGCAGGCCGAACAGGGGTCATCAGCTACTGTTCGTATAGACCTGGAGTATCTGCCGGTGGGCGTGTATACCCTACGGGTGTATACTTCCCGGGGCGTGTTTGTGCGCAAGTTGGCTCGGCAGTAGTTACGTACCTATTTGAATAAGCAAGGCGGCCCTCGGGGTCGCCTTTGTCATTTATGCAGCCCGCACTCGGTCTTGGCTTTCCCGGCCCAACGTCCGGCCCGACCCTGTCCCTTAAACGTGCAGTGCTTACAGCCAATGGACTCATAACCTAGCGGCTTGAGCGGATGCTCGGGTAGATCATAGCGCTGCAAATAATCTAGTGCTTCCTCTTGGGTCACGTCGATAATCGGGTAAAATTTGAGCACCTCATCGCGCCACTGAAACACGTCCAGGTTTTTGCGGGTGTCGTTCTGCCAGGCCATCAGTCCCGAAACCCACACGTCGGCTTGCTTCTTCACCGTGAGCATCGGCTCTACCTTGTTGACCGAACAGCACAGGTCGGGATCGGTTTCCCACAGTTTGTTCTCGCGCGTGAACTTGTTCTTCCATTCTTCGGGGTGCAAATCAACAATGGTGAGTCCGAACAGACGGGCCAGTTGATTCTTGTAGGCCAGGGTTTCTTCAAAGTGATACGTGGTGTCCAGAAAATGCACCGGCTGCTGAATGTTGTTGCGATAAAACAAATGCAGCAGAAACACCGCCGTGGTGCCGAACGATGAGGTGAGCAACACCTTGGTATTGCGCAGCGACTTGTTACAATAAAAAGCGCGCAAGCGCTCGGGCGGCGACATCTCTTTGAAGATTGTGTTCAGGCGCGTAATGTCGTCCGGGTTGCTCACGTTGAAGCGCTCGTTGCGCCAGTCGGTAATGGCTAGTTTATTCGGTATGCAGTCTGATTCCATGGTGGTTGGTTAAGCGTGAGCGTATTGCACACGCGGTAAGCACTCCGTAGGTAATTCTGAGCTAATCCGTTCGTTTACCACCTCACCAATAACCATAATGGCGGGAGAGCCCAACTGCTGTTCGGCGGCGGTGGTCACTAACCTTTCTACTACACAAAGTGCCACCCGCTCCTGCGGCAACGAGCCGTGCTGAACGATGGCCACCGGCGTACTTGCTCTTCCGTGTTGCGTAAACACTGACTGAATTTCGGCAAGTTTATGCATTCCCATCAAAATCACCACCGTGGCGGTCGATTGGGCCGCCAACGCCACGTCGCTCGACAGCTGACCGGTGCGGGTGGTGCCGGTGATCACCCAGAAGCTTTCGCTCACTCCCCGTTTGGTGAGCGGAATGTGCTGCAGGGCGGGCACGGCGTAGGCGCTGCTAATGCCCGGAACAACCGCGGTGGGCACTCCGGCCGCCTCGGCGTAGGCCTGCTCTTCGTGGCCGCGTCCGAACACGTAGGGGTCGCCCCCCTTCAGACGCACCACGTGGCCGTAGTGGTAGGCGCAGGTCACAATCATCCGGTTGATTTGTTCCTGCGGCACCTTGTGCTGCCCGGCCCGCTTCCCAACGTAGATCTTCGGAGCGGTGTCCGGCACGTAGCTTAACAGTTCGTCGTTGGCCAGGGCATCGTAGAGCACCACGTCGGCGCGTTGCAGGGCGTTCATTCCTTTGATGGTAAGCAAGTCGGGGTCGCCCGGACCGGCCCCAACCAGCGTGAGCCGGGGACGCAGCGAAGTAGTGGTCGTCATCATTGTGAAACGGGAGTTAGTTGCTGGTTTCTGACTCGGTGCACCTCGGCTAAAAATGCGGTTGCCGATTGCAGATAGTTCCGGGCAAAAGTCGGAGTGGGTTCGTTTTTATTGATCTGCAGCACCTCATCGGCAAACCCTCCTTTTACGGGCATGATCCCGGTAGACACGAAGTGCTCATCGAAGGCCCGAATGATATCCATTTGCGTGTTCGATTTCTTATCTTCCGATAGCAGTAATGCTTTGGCGGCTCCTACGTACACGTTGTAAGCATGATAAATAGCGTCAGCATACGTGCCCCGCGCCAGGTTTTGGCTGGCCCACACCAGTTTTTCTTCGGTTTCGTGCAGCAGTGTAGCAATCAGATCGATGATCACCCCGGCGCACTCTCCCACTCCGGCCTCCACCTTGAAGTCTTCTTGCGTGTGCCCCCAGTCGAAGTATTCGTGCGCCGCTATCGTTTCCAGGTCGGTGAGTGGTTTGAGCAAGTGATAGAAATAATGCTTGTCTTGCTCATCCTGTCGCGCCACGTAGTCGGCGTAGTACTCTCCGTCGAGGCGGTATTCGTCATAGTCGTCCAGCAAAACCCGCAATGCCTGCGGACCGCGTTTGCTCGGAATCTTGAGTACCTTGTTGGCGATGCGCCCCGCGCCGTTGCCGTCTACACCGCCACCCAGCAGCACCTGCAGGGCCGGGATCACCCGTTTTTGCGGGTCCTTCATTGAACTGCCGTGAAACCCGATGCTGGCCAGTCCGTGTTGCCCGCAAGAATTGGGGCAGCCGCTGATCTTGATCTTTAGGTCGTTGTTTTTGATGAGGTCGGGGTACTCGCGCACGATCACTTCTTCTAGTGCCTGGGCAATGCCAGTGCTGTTAGAAATGCCCAGGTTGCAGGTGTCGGTGCCGGGGCAGGCGGTGATATCAGCTACGCTGTCGAAGCCCGGCTCAGCCAACTGCAATTCGTTGAGAGCAACAAACAGGTGCGGCAAAGCTTCCGGTCGTACGTACTTAAGCAGCAGTCCCTGGTTCACAGTGATGCGAATGTCGTTGGCGGCGTGCTGCTGCACCACCACGGCCAGCTTGCGGGCGACAGACGAGTGAAGATCGCCCAATGGCAGCTTGATAAACACTCCGTAGAACCCGGTTTGCTTTTGCTCAAACACGTTGGTGGCTTGCCACTGCTGGTACTTTTCTGCATTGGGCACTTCAATTTCGGCGAAGCCGTCGGGACCGGGGGCCGGTTGGTTCACTGTGTCCCGTCCTATGCGGTAGCTCTTCTGCGGAAGGGCCTTCCATTCTTGCTGCACCAGCTCCAGAAGCGCCTCCAAGCCTACCGATTGCAGCAGAAACTTCATGCGGGCTTTGCCGCGTTTGTTGCGCTCGCCGTGGCGGTCGAACACCCGCAGCACCGCTTCGGTAAACGGTATGAGTTGGTCTTCGGGCAAAAACTCATGCGCCACCTGCGCCAGATGCGGTTGCGCTCCTAAACCGCCTCCGATCATCACCTTGAAGCCGCGCTCCACTTCCCCGTTCACGGTGCGCACTTGCGGAATGGCCCCGATATCGTGAATAAAGGTGAAGGCCGAGTCTTGCTCGCTGGCCGAAAAAGCAATTTTAAACTTACGACCCATTTCCTGGCACACCGGGTTGCGCAAAAAGTAGCGGAACATCTCGTAGGCGTAGGGCGACACGTCGAAGGGCTCGTTGGGATCAACGCCCGCGCAGGCCGAAGCGGTGATGTTGCGCACGGTGTTGCCGCAGGCCTCGCGCAGCGTGAGTTCGTCGCGCTCCAGTTCGGCCCACAGCTCGGGAGTGCGGTTCAGGCTCACGTAGTGCAGTTGGATGTCCTGCCGGGTGGTGAGGTGCAGGTTTCCGGTGGCGTACGCATCCGACACGTCGGCGATGCGCACAAGTTGTTGGGTGGTTAGCTTTCCGAAAGGAATCTTGATCCGGACCATCTGCACGCCAGGCTGTCGCTGCCCGTAGACCCCCCGCGCTAAGCGCAGGCTTCGAAAGCGATCTTCGTCCATTTTGCCCGCCTGGAAGAGGTGGATTTTTTGCTCCAAGTCGATGATGTCTTGCTCAACGACGGGGTTTTCTAGTTCAGTGCGAAAACTTTGCATAGGATGTTTGATAAGTAGTCAATAAAAAAGCCTCCCTAAAGTTAGGAAGGCTTGTTGCGCTTTTCATCTATTTAAGCAGATTGCTTACGTCACGTAATCAATTTGCTTTAGACCAACGGTGCCCTCCCTAAAAAACGACGTACCACAACACCAGAACCAGCACGCGCAGCGCTGAGCAGCAGTTAATTTTTCGTTCGTCTTAGAAAGGCAACCAGTCATAAAGATTCTTATACTATTTCTATAACAAAGATAAGCGAGGGAATGAACTTATCAAAAGGTAC
This sequence comes from Cyclobacteriaceae bacterium, assembly GCA_965217305.1. Taxonomy (GTDB): domain Bacteria; phylum Bacteroidota; class Bacteroidia; order Cytophagales; family Cyclobacteriaceae; genus Tunicatimonas. The sequence goes on along the minus strand of CBDCHN010000008.1, from coordinate 261,247 downwards.
GGGATACTATTTGCGCAAATCTTCCTTCTGCTCAGTCCCAACGTCCGCTATCCGGCAACTAGGCCAATTGCGCGTCCAGTTTTTGCGCCAGCGTGCCCTTGTTAACGGCGCCCACCTGTTTATCAACAATCTCACCGCCCTTGAAAACTAACAGGGTAGGAATGCTACGGATGCCGAACTTACCGGCTACTTCCGGATTGTTGTCAACGTCCACTTTCCCTACCACCGCTTTGCCTTCGTAGTCGTTGGCCAGCTCGTCAATCACCGGAGCGATCATCTTACAGGGACCGCACCATTCGGCCCAAAAATCTACGAGCACGGGGTGCTCGGATTGGATTACTTCTTCAAAATTAGCGTCGGTTATTTCTATGGGTTTGCTCATGATCTTATCAAATTAAATAACAGTTATTGAATGTCTTCCTGTGTCTACGGAAAAAACGGTGGTGAGTTCAGGTGTTCTTGTATAGCGGCGGTGAGACTACCCGATGGGTTGAGCCGGATTACCAAATACGGTGGTTCCGGCCTTCACGGGCTCAATCACCACCGAACCGGCGCCGACCCGAGCACCTTTTCCAATTTTTAGCGGTCCGGCAACGGTTGCTCCGGCTCCGATAAATACGTTGTCTTCCACTTCGGCTCCGGCGTGCACCACGCTTCCGGCTCCCAGGTGCACGAACTTCCCGAGCTTCGCTTCGTAATTGACCACCGCATTGGCGTGCAGGAGGCAACCTTCTTCTACTCGGGCGTAGCTGCCCACCACCACTCCGGCGTTGGCAAAAATGCCGTACGATAGGTAAGCGGTTTCGGAGATAAAAGCTTGTTGATGAAGCGCATTGGTAGGCACTGTTTCGTATTGCTCCTTGAGCAGCTTGAAGTAGCGCTGACGCACGGTTCGGTCGTTGATGGCCACGAAGGCGTTGCACTTCTTGCCAAACATAGCCAGGTAGGTGGCGTCTTCGGTGGTGCCCATCACGCTCACGTCGTTGATCTCGGTGCCGTGCAGCGCCTCGTGGTCGTCTAAAAAGCAGTAGACGACCACCTGGTTCGACTGAAAAATATCCAGCGTAGCCTTTCCTAAGCCACCGGCGCCGACAATGATAACGGGTTGGTTTTTCATAGTTTGTTTTAAAAAATCAGCAATCGAGATTCGTCCGGTGCGCGGCAACTACTTTGGATGGTTAAGATAGATCATCCAGCAATTTGGCGGCTTGCTCCGCATAATCTCCTTGTGCTTCTCGGAGTTGCGCAAAAATTAGCTTCGCCTCCGCCACGTTTTTGTCCTGTAAGTAACTCAGCCCGGTATACCAAGTGGCTGGTTCAGTAAGCAGGGTGTCGGACTGGATCACCTCGGCCAGATCAGCCCGGGCTTGCCGGATGTTACCTAATTCCAAATTGGTGACTCCTCGATAAAATATCAGCGCAGTACGCTGGTCGTCGGTGATGTTTGCTGACGACAGTGCTTCGTTAAGGGTCGCGGCTGCTTGCGAAAAATTGCCACGCTCGTAATCACGCATGGCAGAGTCTATTTTGTTAGAAGAATCGCCGGGTGAGGCGTCGCCAGGCGACGCCTCACTGCGGTTGGTTTGGGTTAAAGTATTGGGATATACCTCAAAATACGTCAGAAAAAGCTGTTGCGGATCGGCCGGACGCTGCGTATAATAGTAGGCTGTTCCGGCTAGGCCTGCTACCAGCAGAACCGCGGCCGCAATTTTCAGGAACAACGGCCAGTTAAACGATTTTTTCTTCTGATCGCTAAGCGCCAGTTGCTCCTTGAGTTGCTGCATGAAATAATACTCCATACCCAGCAGCATATCCCGGTGCAGGTGCACTTGTTGCGCTAGTTCGGCATGCTCTCGCATCCGCTGCTCGAACAGGTCGCGCTCCTTTTCCACCATCTCCCCGTTCACGTAGCGGTCGATCTGGTTCCATCGGTTTTCGGCTTGCGGTTGACTGCTCATGAAAGACTACATAAAATCATCGCTACTGTATCGTTCTCGCATCATCTTTTTCAGACTGGTGAGGCAACGCAGTTTCTGGGTCTTCACCACGTTCTCGTTCTTGTAATTCATCGCCTGGGCAATCGCTTCCATAGAAAACCCTCTAAAGTAGTAATACTGCAAAATGCTGCGGCAGGGCTCCCCAATGGTGTCCATCAAACGAGCCACCAGGCGCTGGCGATCATTTTCGGCAAAGTGGTCTACCGGTTCGGCCTGGAGATTCTCCACCACCCGGAGGTCGTCGTCGTGGTCCAGGGCTACCGGCGTCTGCAGTTTTTTACGCAACACATTTTTGCCAATGGCGAACAAATAAGTCTTGAGCGAACTGGTGAGGTTTTCTAACTTCCCCTTCACGATGTTGCGGTACAGGCAAATGACAGCATCCTGAAACACATCAGCGGCGGTGGATTCGTCTACCTTGTAGCTGTTCTGCGCCCACTGAATGAACGGAGGACGGTAGCGTTGGTAAACCTCTACCAAGCTCGCTTCGTTACCCTCCTTAATTTGTGCAATCAGTTGCTGATCTTCCGTATACGTTTCTTCCATAAATGCTACTGGTAACCACACCGGGTTAGTTCATCCTCAGGTCACCTGGCTAACAAAAAGCAAAGGTACCGAGGACGTGAGGACAAGGACTTAGCAAATTATTTTTCAATGAGTGAAAAAAAACTCATTCGCGGAAGTAGTTTCGGGTTATTTTACCGGAAGACTTAGAAGATTTCGCTTTCGTCTACCTCCAGGGTTTCTTCTTCCAACCGTAGCGAGTCGATCTCTTCGCCGGGTTTGGGCTGGTATCGGCCGCAATCCATCTCGATGGAGATGCCCTGGGCCGGACGGCGGAAAGCGCCCTTTTCGTAGTCTAGTCGTTCGTCGTCGTACACCGCCTGCATGTACTTGATCCAGATCGGCATGGCCATGCGCGCTCCCTGTCCCAGGGCTAATGTTTTGAAGTGAATGCTGCGGTTGTCGCCGCCCACCCATACGCCGGAGACTAAGTCCTTGGTCACTCCCATGAACCAACCGTCGGAGTAGTTCTGGGTGGTACCGGTTTTAGCGCCAATCTCGTTGCCGTCGCGCAAAGCCGAGGGGATGCCCTTGCCCGAACCGCCGTCTTCTTCGGTGGCTCCCCGCAGCATGTATAGCATCAGGTAGGCAGTTTCTTCACTGAGCGCTTCGCGCGTATTGACCGGATGGTCGTAGATCATGTTGCCGTCTTTGTCCTCGATGCGGGTGATAAACACCGGTTCGGTCCAGGTGCCCTGGTTGGCGAAGGTGCTGTAGGCTCCCACCATGTCGTAGATGGACACGTCGCCGCCGCCGCCGAGTGCCAGGGCCGGCACCGGCTGAATATCGCTGGTGATGCCCATGCGGTGGGCGTAGTCGACCACGGTCTGCGGCCCCAGGCGCTTCATCACGAAAGCGGTTACCGAATTCTTCGATTGGGCCAGTGCCTTGCGGATGGTCATACGCTCGCCCGAATAGCCCCCCGTGGCATTCTTAGGAGTGTAGGTGGTTTCTTGCCCCCCATTCATCACCGTAAAAGTAACCGGAGCGTCCACCACTTCGTAGCAGGGCGAGTAGCCGTTATCGATGGCAGCCGCGTAAACAAACGGCTTGAAGGTGGAGCCGGGCTGCCGCTTGCCTTGCTTCACGTGGTCGTATTTGAAGAATTGGTGGTTGATGCCCCCCACCCAGGCCTTGATGTGTCCGTTGTGCGGGTCCATCGACACAAATCCGGCGTGCAAAAATCGCTGCATGTACTTGATCGAGTCGATCGGACTCAGCACCGTATCAATGGTGTTCTTCTCGTTCTTCCAGGTGAAGAGTTGCATGGGCACCGGAGTGTTCATGTGAATACTCACCGAATCGTGATCCTTGCCGTACTTTTTCTCCAGCGAACGGTAGCGGAGCGTGCGTCGGGCCAGGCGGGGAATATAGTCTTTGAGCTCCTTACCGTCCTCGTCGCGCCAGGGATTCTCGTTGCCCCAGTGCTTTTCGAACTTGGCTTGCTGGTCGGCCATGTGCACTTTCACCGCCGCTTCGGCGTGCTCCTGCATGCGGCTATCCACCGTAGTATATATCTTTAGTCCGTCTTCGTACAGATCGTAGCCGTGCTCTTTGGTCCAATCGAGCAGCCAGCGCGCCACCACCGAGCGGAAGTAGGTGGCCGGACCGTCGTTGTGGTCGTCCACCTTGAAGTCGAGCACAATAGGTTGCTGCGCCAGCGAGTCGTACAGTTGATCAGAGATAAAACCGTAGCGGCGCATCTGGTTCATCACCACGTTGCGCCGCCGCCGGGAGTTCTCGGGGTTTCGCGCCGGGTTGTAGTAGGTGGCGGCCTTCAGCATACCCACCAGCGTGGCCGCTTCCTCAACGGCAATGTCGTAGGTAGGTTTGTTGAAAAAAGTTTTAGCGGCTACCTTGATGCCGTAGGAGTTGCTGCTGAACGAAGCGGTGTTGAGGTACATAGCCAGAATCTCTTTCTTGGTGTAGTAGCGCTCCAGTTTCACGGCCACAATCCACTCCTTAGTTTTGATGATGAGCATCCGGACGCCCGGTATTTTCATGAGTGGACCTTCGTTTTGCCCCCGGGTTTTATACAGGTTTTTGGCGGTTTGTTGCGTTAAAGTGCTGCCGCCCCCCTCAATGTCGCTGGCGCCAAAGGTGATGGCGTATTTGAACACCCCCCAAGCCACGCGGCCCATGCTGCGCAGATCAACGCCGCTGTGCTCGGTGAACCGCAGGTCTTCGGTGGCCACCAGGGCGTTGACCAGGTTGGGTGAGATTTCCTCGTAGGTGACCGGGCTGCGGTTTTCGCGGTAGTACTTGCCCATCAGCACGTTGTCGGATGAGTAGAGCTCCGAGGAAAGATCGTTTTCCGGATTTTCCAGGGCCTTCAAACTGGGCAATCCGCCGTAGAGCCCCATGAAATCGATGCTCACGGTATATACGTAGAGCGGAAACAGGATAGCAAAGGAGAGAAAAAGGGTCCACAACCCGATGACCAGACCGGTGTAGAGGCGTCCGCGTGGCTTCTTGGCCTTCGCTTCTTTCTTGGATTCAGACATATACTTTGTGGTTCGTGATGTTCGGGGTTCGGAGTTCTAGGTTCTGGGTTCTCGAATAAACTTAGAACCTAAAACTCCGAACCTTTAACCCAGAACTCTTAAAGGCAAAAATCAGACAAATTTCTGAGAATTCCGCTAGGCCGTTACTTCATGTAATGGTTCTTAAAAAATTGCGCGTATCTATCCACGTCTTTGGTGCGGTACAAGATCGTGAGATTATCTTCCGAAATGACAAAGTTAGTCTCAATATTTTGTGCTGAGTACTCCGGCGGCAAGTTCTTTAGGGGTGTATCTTCTCCGTTAAACTGAGCATAATACGCTTCCGCTGCTTCCTGGTCGGGGAATTGTTCTACTAAAATCATCACCTTGCCGTCTTCCAGCATCAGGTTGGCCGAGGTTAGGTTAGCATCCTTGAAATACTGGCGGTTAAACTGATCGACTGCTTTGGGAAGTTCGGTGGATAGCTTTTTTACGTTGTTGTATACCACAATAAAGGAGTGCTTTTCGTCGAACTCGGCAATGTACTCAGTTCCCCGCCGCGCTTCTATTTTCTGCTTGTAAGCATCGATGCCCGCTAGCAACTGACTGGCGTAGGCGTGCACGTCGCTTTCGGGAAAATCCTCCAGAAACCGTTGCAGAGCCAGCTGATATTCGTACTCTCCTTCGGTTTTTCCCTTGATGAGCACCGCCAACAGCGTGGCGTTGTCGGTGAAGTCGTTGTCGCCGTAGCGGGCCAGTCCCGAACGCACCTGCTGCTGGGCCGAATCGTAGTTGCCTTGCTGGTAGAGCGCGTACGCATTTTGATAAAGTTTCTTTAACTGCTCGCTAGCCAGGTTGCTTTCTTCTTCGTAGTTCGGGTTTTTGATCAGCTTGGCGTAGATAGAGTCCGGAAATTCTTTAAGCACCCGGTCGCGGTATTTTTGGTAAGTAGCATCGTCTAGTTCCTGATAGATGAGATACAACAGGTACAACACTTCCGGAGTATGCTCCGAGGCGGGAAAGCGCGCTAGCAACTTCTCAAAGGTCTCAATGGCCTTGCGTTTTTCTTCCAGATCAAAATTATAGATGCCGCCCAACGTGTAGTGAGCCTCCTCAACCATCGCGAGCGAAGCTTGCTTTTGCTCGTCAGTGAAGGGAATGTTAGCGTACAGTGCCTCGCGCTCGGCCGACCCGGCGGCCAGCGCAGTCTCGACGGAAGGCCCTTGGGTAGAATCGGTAGGTAAGAGCGCGTCCGGGTCGTTGTCCTGAGCGACCGGGTCACTGCTGCTGGGCACCGCCTGCCGTTGGGCGCGGCGCCAGTTGTCGACCAGGGGCCGTTGCCCCCACTGCCGCACGAAAGCCGACTGCCCCTGGCTGATGGCCGCCGGATTATAAAAGTACCAATCGCTACCCTGGGCCTGGGCGGCCGCCGTCGGTTCGCCGCCGGGCGCACCAAACGGAGAGTTCATCTGGTTGAAGCTGCTGTTGGCGGGCCCGCCGCGCTCTTCACGTCGCGCCAGGCGATCCTGCTTTCGCTGTTCGCGTTGCTGTTCGGCGATGATATCGTCAATAATTACCATGAGCTGAGACGAATCCATTTGCGCCAGCTTCAGTAAACTATCCTGCACCTCAATGATAGTAATCTGCTCCACAAAGTTGGTCAGAATCTCTTGCCGCTTGGTCACCGCGGCGTAGTTTTCTTCGTCGGTCGGTAGCACGCTGACTGTACTATCGTAGTAGAGTTTGGCCGTACGGTAGTCGTCGAGGCTGTCGTAGTAGATTTTTCCCAGGGCCAGGTAAGAATATCCCTTCTGGCGGTTGTTGCTCACGCTGGCCCGCACCGACTGGTCGTAATACTCGATGGCCTTATCCAAGTTACCCTGCTTCTGCTCAAACGCGGCCAATTCGTAGTAGATTTTGTCGCGGTACTCTTCGTTCTTGTCGTCGCGCAGCAGCTTCCGGAAGAATTTCCTGATCTTTTTGACATCCTTTCCGTCCGACAAGTCGGTTACCTGAGCCATGTTAAGGCGGGTATGGAAGTAGAGTTCGTACTCCGGGTTGCTCTTGAGCACTTCTTGATAGTTGGCGTAGGCCTGTGCTTCAAAGCCTAGTTTCTGATAAAGTTGCCCCAGAATAAAGTAGATTCTGCCCCGCCCCTCGGAGTTTTTCATCTCAGGAGCGGCGATGAGAAGGTTGCCCACCATTGTGTTGTAGTCTTCGTTGCGCTGGGCGAGGTAGGCTTTCACCAAATGCATTTGCACCTTGTTTTCTCGGTTCAGTTTCTCCTTACGCAGGTAGTCGGCCACGGCCACGGCATTGTTTTGCTCCTGGGCCTTGGTGAACGTATGCATGAGTTTCACCAGCGCTTCGTGACGGGCCGCGTCGTCCTTGCTCTCGGTATTGACAAACTTATAGGTCTTGATCGCATCGCCGTAGTTCTGCCGAAAGTCGCGGCACATCCCAATCAGGATGTAGCTATCGTCGGCCCAGTGGCTATTAGGGTGCCGCTCGATAGCCACGGAGGCCTTCTTGATGCAGTCTTCAATCGGTTCGTTCAAACTGCTGATAAAAGCGGTGTCGGGCTCGGGCACCACGCGCAGGATCTTGTTGTAGTTGTCTTCTTGCTGTTCGGCGATGGCCTGCTGAATTTCGTCCATGCGCAGGCGGGCGTAAAAGAAAGCGTTGTAGTGGGCGGTGGTGTTGTGATACGCTCCGGCCACCAATCCGTTCTTTTGCGGGGCGCAGCCCGACAGGGCCAGGGCTATGCCACCTAGCAGGATGTAATATTTAACCAAAACGTGTGCCTTCAACCAAATAATAGTTAAATTTAACTCGAAGCCCGCCACTGGTTGCCGGGCGAACCGGGCGGCAAAGTTAGGGGAATATAGATTAATGGTTACTTTTGTTGCAAATAGAACAAAAAATTCCTACGCTTTGAAGTCAAGAAAGACGTTTTCCAGCCGCTTAACCAATCGCTACTTGCTGATCGTTCGCAACGAAGAAGATTTTGCGGAGAAAACGACTTACACCTTTACATACGCCAAGTTGATTCTTTTCATTGTGCTAACCAGCGCAATTCTGCTGGTGGGCAGTTTGTTTCTGGTGAGCACGTTGCTGGAGCAATGGTTTGATCCGCGTTACGCCCAAGCCGAAGCCAACCGCCAGTTGGTAGAACTTTCGCTCACCGTCGATTCTTTAGAGGTGGAAGTGGGCCGCAAGGGGGAGTTTATCCAAGCCTTTCAGCACATCGTGCGCGGCGATTCCGTGCTGGGCACCGAGTCGGGCTACCTGGCTAGTGCCGACGACCGGCAGGTGGAAGCCGTTAACACCGTGCAAACCGAAGTTTCAGACATCGACGCGCAGTTTCGGGAGGAGTTCGAAGAAAGCGGCTTGGAACTGCTTTCGGTAGGAAGCGCGGCCAGTAGCCAGTTAGATGAGTTGTTCTTTTTCTCTCCCCTGTCGGGCATCATTTCGGCTCCCTACAGCACCAAGGGCGGGCACTACGGGGTGGATATTGTCTCTAAGAAAAACGAACCCATCAAGAGCGTGGCCGACGGCACGGTGCTACTGTCCTCTTGGACGCAAGACGCGGGCTACGTGATCGCCATTCAGCACCGCAGCAACGTGATCTCGGTCTATAAGCACAATTCCAGCCTGCTGAAAAAGTCGGGCGACTTTGTGAGCGCGGGCGACGTGATTGCGATCATTGGCAACACCGGCGAGCTCACCACCGGCCCGCATCTGCACTTCGAGCTGTGGTATAACGGCAATCCCATGAACCCTGAAGAATTTGTCTCATTCTAAACTATTCAATCTATGTTTGGCTCCAAAACCGAAAAAAAAGTGAAATTTGACGAAAGCAGTACCTCTAGTAGTATTATTGGCAAAGGCACGTCCGTAGAGGGCAACATCGAGACCAACGGCAACATCAGCGTGGAAGGCGAAGTAAAGGGCAACGTGGTGAGCAAATCGAAGGTGGCCCTGGGTCCTTCTTCTTACGTAGAGGGCAAGGTGCTGGCCGACAACGCCATCATCGCGGGCGAAATTCAGGGCTCAGTAGAAATCGGAGAGTTGCTCACGCTCAAGCCCACCGCGGTGATTCACGGCGATATCATGACCAATAAGCTGGTGGTGGAGTCGGGGGCTACCTTCAACGGCTCGTGCCGCATGGGCGTTTCGGTGGATACCATTGATTTTGAAGACGAGCCCCAAACGGTGGAAGCTCCCTACGTGGTAGACAACCGCACCTACACCGATGAAACTGATCTAGAGGAAACCGATTTAGACGAAACCCCGCTGGATGAAGCCGACCCCACCATCGAAGAAGAAAACGAATCACGATCCCTCTAAACCGGACACGCCCTCTAGAAGTGGTGTGCAAACCTACCTAAAGTATTCGGGACTAGCCTTTCAGTTGCTCGCTGCCGTAGGTTTGGCGGCCTGGGGTGGCATCAAATTGGACGAATACTTCGACAACCGTTTTCCGTTTATCACCCTGTTGCTGGTGGTGCTGGCGCTGGTTGGATCTATGTTTTTGCTGATCCGGCAATTGCCGAAAGAGTAGCTTAAACGCTCTATAAGACAGAAAAATCAGAACTTATCTGACGCTCGTTTCTGAAGAATCCTACCCGCCCCCTTCTCTTTTTCACCGCAGCGGTCGTTCTGCTGCTGGCCTTGCTCAAATACGGCTTTCGCGTTGCGTTTATTCACGATGCCATCTGGTATATCGTCGCTTTCGTTTTCGCCCTCACCGCGCTGTCGCTGTGGCTCGGGCACCGGGGCGGCAGCCAATCGTCAGAATCGCTGGTGAAGTATGCGCTGGGGGGTACGGTGCTGCGCTTGGTCTTGAGTGTGATCGCTATTTATATCGTATTACGGCTTGGGGTAGCAAATCGGTTTTCATTCGTGCTCAACTTTATGGGGGTATACTTGGTGTTTTTAGCTCTTGAGGTCTACACTTTGATAGTTGCTACAAAGGAAAACACCAAAACCCTATCCGACAGAACTTAACGTCAGTTGTGGCTTTCGGATATAATGCGACAAATTTGCTCTGCCGACACATCTCCCTGATCAGACTTAGAGTATATCGTGATCAAAACCATCTCGCTGGCAGTTTGCAGATAGTAAATCATTCGGTACCCGCCACTCTTTCCTCTTTGAGCATCCGTGTTTCTTATGCGTACCTTGTAAACTGGGTATTTGGCTCGCTGAACTTGGTCACCGGGGGTTTCGCCTTGCTCCAATTGAGCGATTACCGGTTGCACATCTTGCCGAATGTTTCGATATTTCTTGGCCAAACGCCTGATATTTCGCTTGAATTCGGCAGTAAATGATACAGTAACCGCTTCAGGCATCTTCTTCGTCCCAAAGAGTACTCACCGGATAAGTCTGCCCCGACTGGGCCTCTTGCCAACCCTTTCGGAAGGTGTCTTCAGCCGAAGCAAGGGTTACTCCTTCCCTGAACGCTTTTATTATTTTTACCAAAGAAGGCATATATTCTGCCGGAATCATGTTCAGCTCTTCCTGTAGTTGGGTGCGGTAGATTGTATCTTCCATCGTATGGCTTTGTTTTGATGTTGATAACGTGTATTTATGAAGTTCGTTGTGGGTCAACTCACCAACACGGGTGTCTCGCACTAATGCTCAACTTTATGGCAGTGTATTTTGTGTCTGACATTTGAAATCTATGGGTTATTAACTACCTTGCGGCCGAATTCAGAGAAACCAACCTAGCATGCCCGAGGAGTCCCGCTTACGTCCATTTTTGCGTCCCGTTTTTCTTTTTTTACTCGTCATTTTTTCCGCATCTGCTTTTGCGAACGAGGGGGGCGAAGAAAGTGAAACCGAGTTTATTCTGCACCACGTGCAGGATTCGCACCAGTGGCACTTTGCCACCGTAGGCCACACCGACATTACTCTCCCCCTACCGGTGATTCTGTACTCACCTGACCGAGGCCTGGAGGTGTTTTCTTCCCGCAACTTCTTTGACGAAGCCCACGAACCAGTGCCCTACCAGGGCTACACCATCGATGAGCACAATGATATCGTTCCGCTGGAAGCGGGCCGCACGGTCTATGATTTCTCGATCACCAAAAACGTAGCGGCGCTGTTCTTTAGCCTCATTGTATTGCTGCTCGTTTTCATCGGCATCGCCCGCCGCTACCAGCACAATCCCAAGACTCCCCCGCGCGGCATTCAGTCGTTCTTCGAGCCCATCATTGTGTTTGTGCGCGATGAAATTGCCATTCCGAGCATCGGCGAGCATAAGTACCGCCGCTTTATGCCCTACCTGCTCACGCTGTTCTTCTTTATCTGGTTCAACAACCTGCTGGGGCTGCTTCCCGGCGCGGCTAACCTCACGGGCAACATTGCCGTGACCCTGGTGTTGGCGGTGCTCACCTTCATCATCACCAACGTGAACGGCAACAAAGAGTACTGGAAGCACCTGGCCCCTCCCGGGGTGCCGTGGCCCATTCTGATCATTATGATTCCGGTGGAGATTCTAGGGCTATTCACCAAGCCATTTTCGCTGATGATTCGTCTGTTCGTGAGCATCACGGCCGGGCACATCGTTATCCTGAGTTTGATCGCCCTGCCCTTTCTGTTCGATTCGTTCGCCATTGGGGTGGGCAGTTCGCTGATTATTGTTTTTATTAATTTGATCGAGTTGTTGGTGGCCACCATCCAGGCCTATATTTTTACCCTCTTCTCTGCCATGTACATTGGCGCGGCGGTGGCCGAACACCAGGAGCACCACGGTGAAGAGGAAGTTGACAAGCACTTAATTTAGTTTTCTTCATAATTTAACCGCTAGTAGTATGTTATCAATGCTTTTGTTAGACGCAGGGGTTGCCCTGATGGGTGCAGGAATCGGTGCCGGTATTGCCGCGATAGGCGCAGGACTGGGAATCGGTCGGATTGGTGGTTCAGCAATGGAAGGGATGGCGCGCCAACCCGAAGCTGCCGGACGGATCCAAACCGCGATGCTGATTATTGCCGCCCTTATTGAAGTAATTGCCCTGTTCGGCGTGGTAGTTTGTCTGCTGATTGCCGTCGGTGATTATCCGAATCTTTAAGCTGTAAAAGAAAGCCGCGGAGCTCGTTAGGGGCTTCGCGGACTTTCACAATAATTGGATGCTGGATATTAGATATTGGATAGTCTTTGTATTATCCAACATCCACTATCCAACATCTATCAAGCTAGATTGACTACCGAACAATCAAATTCTGAACTAAGTTAAGTAAGCAACCAATAACCCACTCATGGAATTACTATCTCCCGACTTAGGACTCATTTTTTGGCAACTGATTGGCTTTCTGCTGTTGCTGTTTCTGCTGGGTAAATACGCTTGGCGACCGATTTTAGGCGCTCTGAACGAACGGGAAACTTCCATTGAACAAGCCCTGTCCGCCGCCGAAAAGGCCAAAGCGGAAATGGCGCAATTAAAGAGTGAGAACGAAAAGTTGCTGGCCGACGCCCGCAAGGAGCGGGAAGCCATGCTGCGCGATGCCACCGCCGCAGCGAACAAACTGCGCGAAGAAGCCCGCGAGCAAGCCTCCCAAGAAAGCGCGCGCATCGTGGCCGATGCTCAGGCCTCTATCGAGGTCCAGAAGCAGGCCGCGCTGGCTGAAATAAAGCACCAGGTGGGTAATTTATCCCTGGTGATTGCTGAGAAGATTCTGCGCGAAAAACTCGACGACAGCGAGAAACAAAAAGACTACGTAGCCCGGCTGGTCAATGACCTTAGCGAAAATTAACAAAAATCTACTCAACCTATGATCGACCGCCGGGTAGCCAACCGCTACGCAAAATCACTGATAGAACTAGCCATCGAGAAGGGGGTGGTAGAACAGGTGCACCGCGACATGCTGAGCTTCTCGGAACTCTGCCAAACCAATCGCGACTTTTTGCTGATGCTTAAGAACCCAATCATCAGCCACGACAAAAAGCGGAAGATCTTGCATCAAATCTTCGGCGGAAAAGTAGACCCTTCTACGCTGGCCATCTTTGATATCATCACCCGCAAAAACCGGGAGCTACACCTTCCGGCCATTGCCGAAGAGTTCGTAGCGCAGTACCGCACCTACAAGGGCATCGAAAAAGCCACCGTCACTACGCCTTTTCCCCTCACCGAAGCACTGCGTGCTAAGTTCAAGACGCTGATCGCCGAGCAAACGAACGGCAAAACCGTAGAACTGGTCGAGAAGGTAGACCCTGAGTTGATCGGTGGCTTTGTGCTCAAGATTGGCGACCGCCTCATGGACAACTCAGTGAAGCATAAACTCAAAACATTGTCGTACGAGTTCGATGACGATAGCTACATAAAAGCATACTAAATGAATGATTGAAGGACGGAATGACTGAATGAAAAATATTCAATCACTCATTCCTTCAATCATTCAATCACTTTAAGTCAAACACACAACCATGGCAGAAGTAAGACCCGACGAAGTTTCGGCAATATTACGTGAACAACTCTCCAGCTTCAAAACCGAAGCCGAACTGGAAGAGGTAGGCACCATCCTGCAGGTGGGCGATGGCGTGGCCCGTATCTACGGACTCACCAAAGCCCAGTCGGGCGAGTTGCTGGAGTTCGAAAACGGACTTAACGCCCTGGTGCTTAATCTGGAAGAAGACAACGTGGGGGCCGTGCTGTTCGGCGACCAGGGAGACATCAAAGAAGGTGACACCGTGAAGCGCACCGGCCGCATTGCCTCCATCAAGGTGGGCGAAGGACTGGTCGGACGCGTGGTGGACACCCTGGGCATTCCCATCGACGGAAAAGGTCCCATTGTGGGCGATACTATTGACCTGCCGCTCGAGCGGCGCGCTCCCGGCGTGATCTACCGGCAGCCGGTGAGTGAACCCCTGCAAACCGGCATCAAGGCCATCGACTCTATGATTCCCATCGGACGCGGGCAGCGCGAGCTGATCATCGGTGACCGGCAGACGGGCAAGACGGCCGTGGCGCTGGATACCATCATCAACCAGCGAGAGTTCTACGAAAAAGGCGAACCAGTTTACTGCATCTACGTGGCCTGCGGGCAGAAAGCTTCTACCGTGGCCGGGGTGGTATCGGCCCTGGAAAAAGCTGGAGCCATGAAGTACACCACCATTGTATCGGCCTCGGCTTCCGACCCCGCCCCGATGCAGTTCTTTGCCCCCTTCACCGGCGCGGTGATTGGCGAGTACTTCCGCGACACGGGACGCCCCGCCCTGGTGGTGTACGATGACTTATCGAAGCAAGCCGTGGCCTACCGCGAGGTGTCGCTGCTGCTGCGCCGTCCTCCCGGACGCGAAGCCTATCCCGGCGACGTGTTCTACCTGCACTCGCGTTTGCTCGAGCGAGCGGCCAAACTCAACGACAACGACGCCATCGTGCAGCAGATGAACGACCTGCCCGAGGCCATCAAGCCGATGGTAAAAGGAGGTGGCTCGCTCACCGCCCTGCCCATCATCGAGACGCAGGCGGGCGACGTGTCGGCCTACATTCCCACCAACGTGATCTCGATCACCGATGGGCAGATCTTCCTGGAAACCAACCTGTTCAACGCGGGTATCCGTCCGGCTATCAACGTGGGTATTTCGGTATCGCGGGTGGGTGGTTCGGCGCAAATCAAGCCTATGAAGAAGGTGGCCGGAACGCTGAAGCTCGACCAGGCGCAGTACCGCGAACTGGAGGCCTTCGCCAAGTTCGGCTCCGACCTAGATGCGTCTACGCAGTTAACCATCAGCCGGGGGCAGAAGAACCAGGAGATTCTGAAGCAACCCCAGTACTCGCCCATGTCGGTCGAGGAGCAGGTAGCCATTATCTACGTATCAACCAATGGCTTTTTGGACCAAGTGCCCCAAGATAAGGTGCGCGCCTTCCAGAACGATTTCCTCACAATGATGGACACCCAGAACCGGTCGACCCTCGATGACATCCGCAGCGGCAAGTGGGACGACGATGCCCGCGACGTGATCAAGCGCGTCGCCACCGACCTGGCCAAGAATTACAATTAACTGTAGGGACGTGATTAATCACGTCCCCACGACGAAGAAATATGCCTAGCCTAAAAGAAGTTAAAAACCGAATCTCTTCGGTGAAGTCGACCCAGCAGATCACGCGGGCCATGAAGATGGTGGCCGCCTCGAAGCTGCGGCGCGCCCAGGATCGCCTGATGCAGATGCGCCCCTACGCCGAAAAGCTTTCCCAGATTCTGGCCAACGTGTCGGCCAACCTCAGCGAAGAAAATACCAGCCTGTACGCGACCGAACGCGACGTGCGGAACGTGCTGCTGGTCCCCTTCACCTCCGACCGGGGGCTGTGCGGAGCCTTCAACAGCAACGTGTTTCGCTACACGCGGCAGTTTATCACCGACGAGTACGAAACCTACGAGCGCAACCAGCGCCTGTACGTGATGCCTGTGGGCGAAAAGGCTTACGACTACTACCACAAGCGTGGCTACCAGGTGATAGATGACTACCGTGGCCTGTTCTCCGACCAGTCATTTGAGAATGTGCGGCAGGCGGGCAATTACGTGATGGACGCCTTTGCCGAGGGGCGCTTCGACAAGGTGATTATGATCTACAACCGCTTCAAGAACGTGGCCACCCAGACGCTCACCGCCGAGCAGTTGCTGCCCATCCAGCCCCCCACCCTCGACGATACCGACGATTTGACCACCGCCGCGCCTATCAACTACCTCTACGAACCTTCGGAAGAATTCGTGGTGCAGGAGCTCATTCCGCAGTCGCTCAAGATTCAGTTTTACCGGGCCTACCTGGAATCGAACGCCGCCGAACAGGGCGCCCGCATGACGGCCATGGACCAGGCCACCGACAACGCCGGGGAGCTGCTCAAAGAACTCAAGCTCACCTACAACCGCACCCGACAGGCCGCCATCACCAAGGAGATTCTGGAGATTGTGGCCGGAGCTGAGGCGTTGGGGTAAGAAGAAAAGCAGACGAGGCGTTACATGCGCGTCCCAGTGGAAACCACATTTGCCAAACACCCCATTTGATTGCCGGGCAGCGAAGTGCGCGACACTTAGCATCTTACGAATCAACTATCACCTAGAGCGACCACACGGTCCTCCGGCTAACCTGTAGCGAGCAGAATGGCCCGCAAAAATCACGTCGATACCTTACGCTAACCAACGTTTTCACGTCTGGCCGAGAGTGATTAGTGGTACCGATTAAGGTTTTGAAGGATACGCGGTTGGTGAGGGGTGTCAGAAACAAACTTCCGGTCGTTATTAGCACCCAACCAACCGATTGCCAGGGCGCATTTGTGAGGATTCATTTGAAGCAGTTGCATATATCACAAACAACACCGTCCGTTTTGAGAACACCATGCCATGAATTTAGTCCGGATATTAGTAGTAGCTTTTCTGACTATAAGTATAACAATCGGGGCGTTTTCCGTTTGGTTATACTCTTCTTTGAACGCGAGGGTTGAGCATAATAACACTGAAAATTATATTGCCATAGAACATGGATCAACTCCTAACCAAATTATTGAAGTACTGAAAAGTGGAAATATCGTACAGGCACCCTTAGCAACCAGATTATATCTTCGCTTAATTAATAGGGACACTAGGCTGCAAGCGGGCGATTATTTATTCCCGTCGCCTATTAGTCCGATGCAGGTAATAAATTTACTAAAGAAAGGAAAAAAGCGTACAGAAAATCTTACTATCCCCGAAGGATGGACTCGTTTTGAGATAGCTAGACGAATAACCGAGCAATTTCCTTCAGCGCCTCCCGCAAGCTATGAGGAAGTTTTGGCAATGATGGATGATACTAGTTTGATTCAAGATATAGATTCTAGTGCCGTAAACCTTGAAGGTTATCTTCATCCTACTACCTATCAATTTGAGGTAGGCACCCCCGCTAAAGATATGATCATTAGAATGGTTCAACAATTTAGAAACGTTTGGCAACCGGAATGGAACGAATTAGCGCTACAAAGGGGGAGAACCAAAAGAGAGATTATGATTATCGCTAGCCTCATTGAAAACGAGTCAAAAATAGATGAGGAACGCCCCTTGATAGCATCAGTGATCTATAACAGACTTGAACGCCAAATTCCACTGGGTATAGATGCAACGAATGTTTACATAGCTAAACTACAAGATCGGTGGGATGGCATTATTCATAAGAGTGACGTCGATGTAGACCATCCTTACAATACCAGAAAAATAAGTGGGCTACCTCCTGGGCCGATAAGCTCAGCAAGTAAATCTGCTATTGAAGCCGCCTTAAATCCTGCGCAGACCGAACATCTTTATTATGTGCTTGATGTAGAAAAGAACGATGGGTCACACCATTTCTACGCTACGAGCACTGAATTCTCAAAGGGGAAAGAAATCTACCAAAAATGGCTTAAGAAACAACAAGGGGACTAGTTTCCCACCCTGTTCTGGTCTTAGGGTAGCGAAGCGTCCTACGACCCACCTATTATCTAATCACAGCGGGAGCTAAATGCTCAATGCGGTACTGAAACAGTTGGATGAAAAATCTGTGTTTGCGCTTTTGGAAGAAGAAACGCAGACGCTAGTTCAGAAAATCATCAAAATATCGTACGCCTACGATTGCAATCCGGGAGAAATACTGGAAGACATGGCCGAGCGCGTAGGGATATGTTCTTACTGTCTTGAACGTGCCGACGAATTTCACGACGGTGTTTGCCCGCGGTGCTATAAGAGATAGATGTTCAGTTACTCATAAAAACCGCCCCATCTGGTCGTAGGGTAGCGCCAGCGTCCAACTGGTCGTAGGTTTAGCGCAGCGGTCCTACGACCCAATTTGCATCGCTAAGTGAGTCGTAGGAAACCCTACAACTAATGACGTCCGTAGGTTGAGTGAAGCGCCCGGCACGGGATGCCTCGCATCGGGCGTCCTACGACCTTTCCATCACGCAGAGCGTCCGCTTGATCATCCTATTGAAGCACCATTTTTTCTATTAGACTGCAAACGTCCGAATAGTGAGGTCATAGCGAGACGCTAGGCAGTGAAGTGAGAAGAGATAACGGCTGCTTCTTGTGATATTTTTCATTATCTTAGCAGAAAAGTGCTAACAATGAAAGCTACTATTCTTCTCCTAATACTCTTTGTAGTAATCAATTCAACTGGATACGGTCAATCTCCCCCCGTCGCCCCCCCACCAGATATCACTACCCAAGACGGTGAGGTATTCTATATTGTCGATCAACAGCCAGAGTTTCCTGGTGGTATGAGTGGGTTTTACCGGTATATTTCAAAAAACATGGTTTACCCCAAAGAGCTAAAGAAACAGAAAGTAAGAGGTAAAGTGTTTGTAGAATTTGTCATAGATACTGCGGGAGCAATCTTGCAAGACAGCGTACGTGTCGTTCAAAAACTTCACCCTACGTTAGACCAAGAGGCCATACGGTTAATAAGGGAAAGTCCCGAATGGACACCGGGTTACAGTACGACTTTGGGAGAGCATAGTGCGGTAAGAATGATTCTCCCAATCGTTTTTGGAAAACAGTGATTCCATTCCTCCCATCTACAGAATCAGCACAGCACGGGGGCTTCTCAAGCACCCTACCAAGTAAGCGAGTAAAGTCGCTCCAAAAAGTCCCCCACCCGCGGCGTAAGAGCATTTTTTGCCTCCTACGTCCGCTACCACCCGTCGTAAGGTGGGATGATTACTTCTTTTCCCCTTGACAATTCATCGTAATAGCGCTCCGCGGCTACTTTCCCGCCCAACAATTCGTCGTAGTGGGGAATCATTGCCATGACTCCCCGCTACAATTCGTCGCAGACCCGCCGGGTAACTACTTTTCCGCTTTACAATTCGTCGTAGGGTGGTATTGTTGCTTCTTTTCCCCTTTACGACGCGTCGTAAGCCCGCCACTGAGCTCCTTTTCCACTTTGCAAAACGTCGTAGTACGCTTTGAAGCAACAAGAGCGCTCCACCACCGCGCGTAAGCCCGAGCACGCGCGGGTGCTCTAATAATGAGTCCGAGCGGCAGACGCTGACCGGAACGCTTGGGCCGGGATAAGGCGATGCCGGGCCGGAGGAGGAAACTCGGACCTGAGATAATTGACTAACGCTGGGTGATGCTCAGTTGTAAATGTACAACAGATTGCCGTCGAGTTGGGTATTGTACTGCCGGAGGGGACACTGCGCGACGCCCCCGCTGGGGTTGCCGAAGAAGTCGTAGATGGAGTTGTCGCAGAACTCGCGCATAAACAGGCCCGATAGGTCGACGGACACTTCGGCGCAGGCTTCATCGACGCGGTGCGGACTAGCTTTCTCGAAGACACGGTAAGTGAAAGCATCAGCTCGGTAGATAATGATGCCCCGGTAGCCGCCCAAGACTTCCACGAAGCCCTGGTCGAGCCGCAGCGCCTGATACTGCTGATTATTCAGGTTGATCACCGTGTCGACCACCACGTAGGGAAGCGTATTGCAAAAATTATCGCTTTCGCAGGACGAGAAGGCAGCGAGGGTGGCACTGAGGGCCAGGCAACAGCATAGGGTTCGCATAGCATTGACCAATGGTTGATGCCACAACGGTGGTGGCGGGTGGGTATTGTGGTGGTGGTGTTGTGGCTGGTTGCAATATGCTTGTCGCAATAGACATAGACGAACGCGTTGCAAACGCGCCCGAGGTATCGTCTATGCTATTCACTCCTTCATTCATTCACCCATTCAATTTCTACCAATACGCTGCGTACAAGGCCACCAGGATACCAATGATCACTAAGGCCCCCACGTTGAAGGCCCGACTGGTTTTGAACAGCGCGGGCGACAAGTCAATGGAATTGGGTTGGTCGCGGCCCGACTGCACTAAACTCATTACAATCATTTGCGCGGCCAGGATCAGGAAGACCACCCCCATCCGGTCGATAAAGGGCAGGTTGGGGAAGAAGTAGGCCAGCCCTCCGGATAGCGGGATGGTGAGGATAGCCGCCACCAGCGCCGCTTGGGGCGTGGTTTTCTTCCAAAAGACCCCGAACACGAAGATCGCGAACACCCCGGGCGATACGTAGCCGGTGTATTCCTGAATATACTGAAACACCTGCCCTTGTCCGCGCAGCGCCGGAGCCACCAAACAAGCCACCACAAACGATACCACCACTACGATGCGTCCGATACGCACCAACGCGCCTTCTGACGCTCCCTTATTGATGTAATTGCGGTAGATATCCATCGTAAAGATGGTGGCGGTGCTGTTGGCCATTGAGGCCAGCGACGACACGATGGCCGCGGTGAGGGCCGCAAAAGCCACGCCCTTCATGCCGTTGGGCAGCAGCCCCAGCAACGACGGGTACGCCCGGTCGGGCTTGATGAAGCCGTCGACGGGATCGGTCATAATTTGCGAGAACGCCCCGCCCAGTTCTTCGTTTTCCACGATTACGTAGGCGGCAATGCCCGGAATCACCACAATCAGGGGGATCAACAACTTCAGGAAACCGGCGAACACCACGCCCTTTTGAGCTTCATCGAGACTTTTGGCGGCCAGCGCTCGCTGGGTGATGTACTGGTTGAAGCCCCAGTAGCTCAGGTTGGTGATCCACATGCCGCCGATCAGCACGCTGATGCCGGGCAGCAGTTGGTAGGCATCGGTGGTGCCGCCCTGCCCGTCGGTAATCATAAACCCTTCTTGCAAAATCATGTGAAAATGGTCGGGTGCTTCCTTACCGAGCCGCGCCAAGCCGCCCAGCACGTTGCCGTCGCCCACAATGTCCAGCGCCAGGTAGGTGGTCACCAGCCCGCCCAGCACCAGGAAGATTACCTGCACCACGTCGGTCCAGGCCACCGCGGTGAGTCCTCCGTAGATCGAATACACCAGCGAGAACAGGGCCAGCGCGATAACGGCGTAGAGCAGGTCCACGCCCAGCACCGTTTCGATGCTCAGCGCTCCCAGGTAGATCACCGAGGTGAGGTTCACGAACACGTAGACCAGCAGCCAGAAAATTGCCATAAAGGTGCGTACGGTGTCGTTGTAGCGGTCGGCCAAAAACTGGGGCATGGTGTAGATGCCCTTTTTGAGGTAGATCGGAAGAAAGAACTTGCCGACTACCAGGAGCGTGGCCGCCGCCATCCATTCGTAGGTAGAAATGGCCAGTCCCAGGGCGTAGCCCGAACCCGACATGCCGATGAACTGCTCGGCCGATATGTTGGAGGCAATCAGCGAAGCGCCCACCGCCCACCAGGGCAGTGACCGGCTGGCCAGAAAGTAGTCTTGCGAGTCTTTGGTGTGTCCTTTCTTGTCGCGCGACACCCACAGGCCGATGCCGATGATAAACAGGCAGTAGGCCGTGAAAACGACAAAGTCGATGGTAGAGAATCCTCCCATTGAATAGTATTGGTTAGGTTAGTTAAGGGTTGCAAGTATACTAATAATCAGATAATAAACCGGGCTGCTTTTTAAGGAATGATAAAACTCTACGACAGATGCATTACAGCACAGAACGGCGCGTCCCCACACAACACTCAGAACAGACCGGTGCACCAAAAATCTACCCGTGTAGCAACACCGTGAGCAAGAAGAAAGCATTGAGGCACATGCCCGAGATAAAGTTCAGCCGCATGGTGCCGCGAAAGTTGGCCCGACGCTGGTCTTCTCGCACGCTTTGGTACCACTGAACAAAGTAGCCAAGCACCGGCAGCAGAAACAGCACGAACACTCCGCCTTCCCACCAGGCAAACCACGTTCGGTAGTAGAGCCAGAAGCCCGCAATGGTGAGCAAGAACAGCCCCGCGGTGAAGTGGAATGTTCCCCGCACGCCGAGTTGATAACTCAGGGTGGTATCGCCCCGCCGCGTGTCTTCCTCGTGCTGATAAATCTGTGTCATCGGGTACGAGCCCCACAGCATCAGGGAGGTGAGCAGTGCCCCCACCCACACCGCGGACTGCTCCAGGTCGGTGAGTCCGGCCCGGTTGATGCCCACGTAAACCGTTAGCACCGTGAAGAAGCCCTGAAAGAGGCCCGCCACCAGCCAGCTGATCACCGCGTACTTTTTCAGCCGCACGCTCGGGTGACTATACGCCTTGGAGACCAGCCCGTAGACCAGCAGCATCCCTGCGAACAGTCCACTGATAAGGGCACCCAAGGCAATGGCAACCGCATCCAACGCCAGGGCCACGTAGTAGAGTTGCTTACTCACCGGGGGCGGGTGCTCCAATCCACCAATGCTCCCCTCGTCGCGGTCGAAGTAACTGTTGTAGCCATTGCTGGCCGGATACAGCAGGAAGTGCACCACAAAAAAGACCAGCAACGCATCGGCGACCTGATAATTAGTAGAAATGCTCAGCGCAAACAGATAAACCGGCAACAAGAAAAACGAAAAGGGAATGCGAAGGTGAAGAAGGGTTGACTTATATTGGTTCACAAAGGTTCTGGGTTAAATGGTTCTAGGTTAAAAGGTTCTAGGTTCTAGGTTGAAAGGTTCTAGGTTTGCAGTTCATAACATAGAACCCCGAACCTAGAACCCCGGACCTAGAACTCAGAACCTAGAACTCAGAACCCCGAACCTTCAACTTCTTCGCTTCTTCCCAGTAAACATCCATTTCGGACAGGGTCATTTCGCTCAGGTTCTTTCCGTCTTCCTGCACCCGCTGTTCCAGGTAATCAAAGCGCTGCTTGAATTTCTTATTGGTACGTTCCAGGGCGTCTTCGGGGTTGATCCCGGCGAAGCGGGCGTAGTTGACCAACGAAAACAGCAGGTCGCCAAACTCTTCTTCCTGCTTCACCGCATCGCCCCTCCGCAATTCTTCTTTAAACTCCTGCAGTTCTTCCTGCACTTTGTCCCACACCTGCTCGCTACGCTCCCAGTCGAAACCCACGCCCCGGGCTTTTTCCTGCATGCGGTAGGCCTTCAGCAGCGCGGGCAAGGCCGTGGGCACTCCGCCCAGCACGGTTTTTTTAATGGTGCCCTTTTCCCGAAGCTTAATCTGCTCCCAGTTGCGCTCCACGGTGGTGGCATCGTCGGCCGTCACGTCGCCGTATACGTGCGGATGGCGACGCACCAGCTTGTCGCTGATGCCCTGCAGCACGTCGGTGATGGTGAAGTTGCCCTGTTCGCTGGCGATCTTGGCGTAGAAGACGATATGCAAGGCCAGGTCGCCCAGTTCTTTCTGCACCTCGGGCAGGTTGCCCTGGAGAATGGCGTCCGAGAGCTCGTAGGTTTCTTCGAGGGTGAGGTGGCGCAGGCTATCGATGGTTTGCTTACGGTCCCAGGGGCACTGCGCGCGCAATTCATCCATGATGGTGAGCAGCCGGTTGAAGGCCACCAGGGCCGAAGTGTGATCCATAGCGTAGATTGCTGGTAAGAAACTTTGCCTATCCCTTGCTCGTTGATACCCCGAAGAGTGTTCCCACCCAATTACGCTGATCCTTGTAATTGCAGGGCAAAGGGGTATCTTTGTGAGCAGCAAACGTAGTGGTGCTAAATTAATAAATTATGGCGACGATATTTCTGGCGATTGGTTTTCTGGCTATCTTTTTCCTGTGCATGAGTGTTCGGCTGATCTTCCTGAAGAACGGAGAATTCAAGGGCACCTGCGCTTCTCAGAACCCGTATCTTAATAAAGAAGGCGCGGCCTGCGGTTACTGTGGCAAAACGGTCACTTCGGACAGCGCCTGCGGCAATCCCGATTCGGAAGTTAACAAGGTGATGGCCAAGTTCAACTGAGTCTGGTTCGGGAGGTCGCCGAATTCAATAACACCAACCTAATTACGGTAGCGCATTGACACTGATCAAATCAATTTCCGGCATCCGAGGCACCATCGGGGGGCGGGTGGGCGACGCCCTCACTCCGGTGGATGTCGTTAAATTTGCCGCCGCCTTCGGTACGTACATTGGCCAAAAAAAAACCAAGATAGTGATCGGGCGCGATGCCCGCGTATCGGGTCCCCTGGTGTCGCAGCTCGTTACCGCTACGCTACAGGGACTGGGCATCGACGTAATCGACCTCGGCTTAGCCGCCACGCCCACCGTAGAACTGGCCGTGGTGGCTGAGGAAGCGCAGGGCGGCATCATCATCACCGCCAGCCACAACCCCGGACAGTGGAATGCCCTCAAGCTGCTCAACGCGCAGGGTGAGTTTATTTCGGCCGAAGCGGGCATCGAGGTGCTCAACCTGGTGAAGAGTGAACAGTTTGACTTTGCCACCGTGGGCAAGCTGGGCAGCTACGAAACCAAAGAAGGCTACACCGAAGCGCACATTGACCAGATTTTGGCCCTGCCCGAAGTAGACGTAGAAGCCATTCGCGCGCGCGATTTTCGGGTGGCCATCGACTGTATCAATTCGGTGGGCTCAATCAGCGTGCCGCTGCTGCTGGAAAAGCTGGGCGTGCAGCACGTAGAGAAATTCTACTGCGAACCCAACGGATCGTTTCAGCACAATCCCGAGCCGGTTCCGGAGAATCTAAGCCATATCTGTGGCAAGATTGAGCAGGGCACCTATGATCTGGGCATTGTGGTGGACCCGGACGTGGACCGGCTGGTGTTTATCCAGGAGAACGGCGAGCCCTTTGGTGAAGAATACACGCTGGTGGCGGTGGCCGACTATATTTTAGGACTACGGGGTGGGGGTAACACGGTCTCGAATCTGTCGTCGTCGCTGGCGCTGCAAGACGTGACCGAGAAGCACGGGGGCACCTACACGGCCTCGGCAGTGGGCGAGGTAAACGTGGTGCAGGCCATGAAAGAAACCGATGCGGTGATCGGTGGCGAGGGCAACGGCGGCGTGATTTATCCCCCCCTGCACTACGGGCGCGACGCGCTGGTAGGTATTGCCTTTTTTCTGTCGCACCTGGCCAAGTTCGGCCGTCCGGTGTCTCAGTTGAAGGCGAGTTATCCGCAGTACCACATCTCCAAAAACAAACTAGAACTCACGCCCGGCATCGATACTAAAGTGATTCTAAAGGCCATTGAAGAACGCTACGCCAACCAACCCCTGATCACCACCGACGGAGTGAAGATCATGTTCGACCGGGAGTGGGTGCACCTGCGACGGTCCAACACCGAACCCATCATCCGCATTATCTCCGAGTCTAACTCGCGCGTCACCGCCGAACATCTGGCCAAGAAGCTAGTCGCTGACATTCGGGAGATTATTTCGGAAAGGTAAGAATCAGGTCGTCATTCTTTGGGTTTTTATATATTCGGTGGTACTTTGGCGACGATATGACCATCGGCAAGCCCGGTTACCAGCACCATCATTTGCCGCCTAAGCATCTGCTGTATCATGAACGTATACCTCGACAATGCTGCTACCACTCCCCTGGACCCGCGGGTGCTCGAGGCCATGCTGCCCTACTTCAGCGAGCACTTCGGCAATCCCTCATCGACGCACGCGCACGGACGCGCCACCCGTTCGGCCATTGAAGCGGCCCGCAAGCAGGTGGCCGAGCTGCTGGGAGTGACGCCCGGCGAACTATTTTTTACCTCGGGAGGCACCGAGGCCGACAACACCGCGCTGCGCTGTAGCATCGAGGCCCTGAACCTGCAACACGCGATCACCTCGCGGCTCGAGCACCACGCGGTGCTGCACCCCCTGCAAACCCTAGAGCAGAACCAGCAGATTCAGCTAAGCTACGTCCACGTCGACGCGCAGGGCAACGTAGACTATGACCATCTGGAAGAGTTGTTGAAAAGTAAGCCGCGTTCGCTGGTGTCGCTCATGCACGGCAATAACGAAATTGGCAACCTCACCGACCTCGAGCGGGTAGGCGAACTCTGCGCGGCGCACCGGGCGGTGTTTCACTCCGATACGGTGCAGACGCTGGCGCACTATCCGCTCAACCTGCGCGAACTGCCGGTGCACTGCGTGGCGGGGGCGGCCCATAAGTTTCACGGGCCTAAAGGTGTGGGGCTGCTCTACATCAACAAGGCGCACAAAATTCATCCGCTGCTGCGGGGCGGCAACCAGGAGCGCAACATGCGCGGGGGCACCGAAAACCTCTACGGCATCATCGGACTGGCCCGAGCGCTGGCGATCAGTTGCGAAGGGATGGCAGAGCACCGGCGGCACATCCGGGCGCTCAAGCAGCGCATGATCGATCAGTTGCGCGAGCGCGTTCCCGACGTTCGGTTTAACGGAACCTCGGGACAGATTAACGACAGCTTGTACACGGTGCTGAACGTGAGCTTCCCGCCTTTCGAGGCTGCCGATATGCTCCTGTTCAACCTTGATTTGCTGGGCATTTCAGTATCGGGCGGCTCAGCCTGCTCCAGTGGAGCCGCGTTGGGCTCGCACGTGCTGCGGGCGCTCGATGCTGATCCGCAGCGGGCGGCGGTACGCTTTTCGTTTAGTAGACTAAATACAGTAGAAGAAGTGGACTATGTGGTGGATAAAGTAGCGGAACAGTATCCGGCTAAGGTTGCTTCATCCGTTAGTGAACCGTACTAAATTAGCCTGCGATGATTCGTACAATTTTTAAAGAGGCCCCTTACGGTGAAGTGTAAACCCGAACTGTTTTATCAAAAAGAAATTGGTGACTCAATGGTCTACGTGATCAACCGGGGACTGCTCACCGGTTGGGTGTGGTCGATCAAGCCAGCAGAGTAATCGTGCTATTTATCAATCGTCTTACTTTTCTGCATTATGCGTAAATTTCTTTTGTTTGTTACCGGTCTACTTGCGGCTTCTGCCCTTTGCGCCCAAGATGCCATGAACACCGAAGTGTGGAAGGCCTTATCCTCCGTATCGTATGAGGTAGCTGAAGATGACTACGGGGAAATGTATGTGCCCCAGTTCAGTGAGGAGGCCCAGGCGCTGGAGGGCACCACCGTGACCGTGCCGGGCTACATCATTCCCTTCGAAGGCTTGTTCAAGCCCGAGCACGTGATTGTGTCGTCGTTGCCGCTGGCCTCGTGTTTTTTCTGCGGCTCGGGTGGCCCCGAAACGGTGATCGAAGTGTTTTTGAAAAAGCCGGTAGATTATACCGCTACGCTGGTGGCATTCAAAGGCACCCTAAAACTCAACGACACCGACTATGAGCAACTCATGTACATTCTGGAAGATGCGGAATTTGTGGGGGAGATTGAGTGATTGGTTGTGCTAGTTTCCTTCGTACTTAAGCAGCATTCCGTTTTGACCTACCAAGTACCCGGTACTGCCGACAAACGACCAGTCATAAATGGCTCTTTCACCGATTCCCGTGGTTTCGGTAAAGCTTTGCCCCCCGTCTTTCGTGACAAACACTTGCCCCCTGCTCTGGGCTCCTGTTTCGTCACTGCCAATCAGATAGAACACATCTTCCTTAGGACTATAGATGCCAATACGGGAACTAAACAGGCGGGGGTAATTTGCTGGGTTGGTCTGAAGACTGGTTAGTGGGCTAGTTTGCCCATTATTGACCGTAAAAATTTGGTTACCACGGTTGGCAACTATATATCCTGAGTGGTCATCCCATAAGGTTACCCCGTTAATATCGTAGAAAGTTTCTCCTGGTTTATTCACTTCGGGAGACTCTATCATATCTTCCGGAACTTCTATTCGCATTCCCTGCCAACTTGCCCCCCCGTCCAGCGTTACGTATCCTTCATTATTGCCATTAGCGTACCCTATCAACGGGTTATTGGTAAAGACCGTATTTGTGATCCTTAACTCCGGCAATTCGTAGGGTCCCGATACAAACGTCCAACGCTTGCCCCCGTCGTCGGTTCTGATCACCACGGGGCGGTAGCTGCCAAAGTCTCCATTGTTGCTGGTAAGGTCGGCAAAGGCAAAGCCCAGCTCCTCGTTCACAAAGTAGATCCGGTTGTAGGGGTTCGTCATTTGTGTTTGAGAGCCCAGAAAAATAATTGGCTCCAACACTTTCTGCCACTGTTCCCCACCATCAGTAGTCTTGTAGACCCCCTCCCGAGAAGTAGTCACAAAACCATACGAGGGGTTCACAAAGTAGATATCGGTTACACTGGTAACGAACGGAGTGGCGATTGCTGACCAGCTGGCGCCTCCGTCGCGCGTCTTGAAGAAGTTCGGGGGTGGTGTTTCCGGAACGGTGCGTACGGTCTTCTGGTAGTAGGGAGTAGGATCAGTAATAATGTGAGGCTCGTTTACCCAGCGAATCCATGTTAGTATATCTCCACGGTCTTCAAGTACTGAGGTATGCATACTGTCTAGCAGTACGTTTCCGGCTACGAAACCAATGTCTCCGGTCACAAAAAAGATGTCTGTCAGATCGCGGAGGGGTGCCGACAGTGGTTTCCAATCGGCATTGGCGTATTCATCCTCGCGAGGCTCACAGCTTGCTACAAACGTGCAAGCTAGTGACAAGAGAACAATTGCTCTCATAGTGCAAAAATAAATGATTGACGTAAGTACGTTGAAGGGAGGCCTTCTTCTATTAGACGCACATTTTATAAAAAGTCACGCGGTGCGACCGAAAATATTTTCAAGAGGCACGGTGCTGCTTCAGCAGTACTCGCATCCGGTCGCGGATCCACCGCAACCGTTTTTAAATAAGCGCTTGTCAGCTCGATTGGGTTCAGAGAACCCCGGTACGCTGGTCATCAGACTGGAAGTCTGGCACCAGTGTAGCCAGTTTGAAGCAAAAAAATAGCGCTTCCTCAGGAAACGCTATTTGGTAGGTTAGAAAGGTGCCGTGGGGCACATCATTATGGGCTTTTAAAATCCTACGGCTACGTAAACCTGCAACACTGAGTTTTTGGAGTTATCCAGAATGCCTTCCGCCGCCGTGCTCTTGGCTACATTTACCAATCCAAGGTTATAGCGAGCGCCGATGGTCACGACATCAATATCCGCTCCCAACCCGGCAGCCAGGCCGTAGTCCCAGGTTTTGAAGTTGTCGCGGTTTAAGTCCAGTGAACCATTGACGGTACCCTCTGTAGAAGCGCTAGCACCAATCAAGTAGCTGGCGTAGGGGCCCACATGAATGTTCAGAACCTCACCTACAGTCACTTTAGCTAGCACCGGAATATCAATGTACGTAAGGTTGCTTTTCACCTCGCCTTCTATTCCAATATCATCAGCTACCTCGTAAGTAGCGCGGTTTCCTTTGGTAGAGAGCAGCAGTTCGGGCTGGATGCTGAAGTGCTCGCCCACGGCCAGTTCGGTAAACAAACCCAGGTTAAACCCAATGCGCATATTTTGGGTGCCCACGTCGCCGCGGTTGAAGTTAGACAGATTCACCCCGCCCTTCACTCCAAAGCGAGAGTCGCCCATTTGGGCTTGCACCAGCAAAGGAGCGGCCATAAAAAGAGCCAGAAACAAGTAGATAGGTAATTTTGATACGTTTCTCATTGCTTGAAAAATTTAGTTTTGTAAAGAAAAATGATGATAATTCTAACGGATTGCACCTATTTTTGTTCTACGTATGTTACCAAAACCGGATGAATAACCTTTTTTCTTTGCTGGAATATACCAATCTATCGCCCGTCATCACCGCGCAGCGGGTAGAGGAAATGGTGCGCGAAACCAAGGCGCACGGCTTTGCCGGACTATGCCTGCCTCCCTTCTGGATTAAGAAGGCGCGGCGAGAGTTAGGTAGCGCTGACGCTTCGCTCATTACGGTAGTAGGCCATCCCTACGGGTACCAAATGACCCAAACCAAGGTGGCCGAAATTGAGCAGGCACTGCACGACGGGGCCTTCGAATTGCACGTAGCCCTCAACCTGTCGGCCTTCAAGTCGAGAATGCCCTGGGTGAAGATTGAGATTGCCAAGTGCGCTACGCTGATTCATGAGCACGAAGCGTTGCTCACCGTGGTGCTCGACGCTGCTCATCTGGATGCTTCGGAGGTTGCTGCAATAGCTACTTTGGGGGCCGACGCGGGGGCCGACGGACTGCAGTTGGCGGCAGAAGACGTGGCCTGGGATACGCTGCTGGCCCAAGTGCGCTTGCTGCGCGATACGCTGCCCACCTCGGTAGCCGTGAAGGTGCGGCGGGAGGTGGATCGGCCGCAGGCATTAGCGCTGCGGGAAGCCGGGGCCGAGCGGGTTGCCACCGCCAACGCCGTGCGCCTGGTAGCTAACGAAAAAACGACGCCATGAGCACCAAACACCTTAGCATCCGCGTGACCGGGAAGGTGCAGGGAGTGTTCTTCCGGACCAGCACCCGGGAGGAAGCCCAGCGGTTGGGTCTCTGCGGTTGGGTGCGCAACGAGGCCGACGGTTCGGTACGGATGGAAGCGGAAGGAGACGAAGAGGCATTAGACCAGTTAGTAGCTTGGTGTCAGCAGGGTCCCAAGCAGGCAAGGGTGGCTGACGTGGTTGTTGAGGAGGGTGAATTAGAGGGCTATTTGGATTTTGAGGTACAGCGAGTATCGCCCGACTGAGTGACACTTATTTTCAACGGTTTCATAACGAACCATTAAGCCACTTCGCTTGATACGAACTTCATTTTATGCGGCTGAAGATACGCATTTAGTTTATTGGTATATTCTCTCTTTCGGTCAACGAATTGCTCGTATTGTATACCATCTGATTGATGTGTTCTGTGTACAATTAGCACTTCCTCAATCCTGATTAGCTCTTCAATCAACTCACTAATCACAACTGCACGGACTTGAATATTTTCAAAACTTTTTTCGTAATTACTCATAACTGAAGCTGTTAAATTGAATTTCGACGTAGCCTCTCGCGTACCTCTTGCCCATCCGGTCTTGGCGTGAAGTGGAAAACTGATGCGTCCAATACGCAAAATCTGAACGATAAATTGCGTAATCTGGTGCCTCTGGTTCTCGAACTCCCAGAAAATATACGTCTAACCCTTCTGCTTTCCAAGACAATCTGAACATCTGCTTTATTTTGTCATACTGATTTATGAGCACATCGTTTCTTAAAAGTGTTACGATATCTACATCTCTTGGATTTGTCTTCATCGTGGTGAAACTGCCGCCAATCCATTGACAAAAGTTACCAGTTACCTGTTTGGCGAAGCTAGAGGTATATTTTTCGTATGACTTATACAATGCTTCTCTGGTAGTTGGTGAAGGGAAGCTTCCTATAAAAGTATCGTAAAAATCAGACTGCGAAATTCTTACTTTCTTCGGCGGCACAATCAACCCTCTGTGACTAAAATTCATGCGACGAGTATCAATTGGAATAGTTGACCCAACTAAAGCAAATGTATAACTTTCACGCTGCCAAACAAGTCAATCAACGCGCTCATGGTCTGTTGTTAATAGATACGCAACGAGGCCGACGGTTCGGTACGGATGGAAGCGGAAGGAGACGAACCGTTGCTAGGTTATGCAAGGCTACATCAACAGTATAGTCCTTTTCCACTCCAAACTTTTTGAGTGCTGATAGGATGTCAAAACCAGATAGACACCTAGCAGTCCATCATACAGATCGTATTCATTATCAGCATATTCTTCGTAAGATCGTGCTTCTAAAGAAATAAGCATTTCTTTCAACCAGTGCTGGTAGCCAGCCTGGTAGGCCTGGTGGCCACTTAATTGATATAATGTAGCATACGTTTGAGCAACACCCGCTGCCCCGCCGAACACGCTTTCGTTTTGCGTGAGTAGATGTTCTTTGCCCTTTCTTAGCAACGTGTTTAGCCCCACCAGATCGGCAGCGCCCTTAAGCTGTTCTTCCTGAAAAAGTGCGTGTGCGCGATATAACAATACTGCCTGAGGCAGGTCGCTGCCTCCCCATCCTAGCTGCTCTATCGCTAATGCGTTGTCAGGGATAGCCTTTTGCGGGAACGCAGCGTATCGCCGAGCGGAAAAGTCAACTTCGTTCTGGTACGACAGCAAATACCGAATACCCTCGCGAATCATTTCTCGGAGAGCTTCTTCCCGAACTCCCTCCTCGATGTCAATGAGTAGCAGCAGTAGTCCGGACACTCCCTCGAAGCCCAGCAACGTGTGATCATTGTAGGTGCGCAGTGGGTGGATAGGCAGAAGTGCACCCGATGACTTTCCTATCTCACCCCAGACAGATACCAAAGATTTTAAGTGCTCGTGTTCTTTTTTCAGCAGAAAGTATTGGGACTGGGTACTACATGAATCACTAGTAAGTAGTTTTATTTATAATTTTAAACAAAAGAATGTTATGAACAATTTGAGTAACACTATCGCGTATAATGAGCTATCCAATGACGAGCTTCTTTCTGTAGAAGGGGGACTGATTGTATCGGCTAGCATCTGCATCGGTCTTTTCGTAATTGGCTATATGATTGGCGAAGATATCGACTAAAGATTGGTTGAAATAGATTCTAGCAAAAAAACTCTGCTCCTTGTACTTAGGAGCAGAGTTTTACATTCCGTGTAGACTTTGAATTTTGTAAATGCTGTGATATACCATACTATTGCCTATAGCGTGGTAAGTAATTTGCTGAACTCTGCTAGCCCCATTTGTTAAATTTCGTATCGCTAACCTTGCGGTTGGTATAATGTTTTTGTTACCCAAGTCGTCGTACACTATCTTACCTAGGTATTCAAAATTTACCTTGTTGACATGAATTTCATTAAAAGCTTATTGCACCGACTGCTGCCCCTTCTCAAAATTTTCGCTTTCAGTTTGCTTTTCGTCCTAATGCACATTCTTTTGATAGCCCCGCTGCTAATTGGTGGCATCCTAACCGGAGAAGATTTTGGGCGTGAAGATGACTTGTTCCGCCTGACAATGCTGGGAATAAGCATTATCGCTACCGTGCTTTCTATTCTCACTGCCAATCGGCTCGCGAAGCACTGGAAACCTTCATTGGCTACTTTAGGATTTACTCAGTCTATAGTTAGAAACACTGGCATTGGCCTATTGGTCGGCGGCATCCTTATTACCCTGTGCTTTGTAGCCATCATTAGTATTGGCGCTGGACAGCTCGTGTTTTCCGACTTTCCCACCCAAGCGCTTGCTTCATCTCTATTGCTGTTTGTGGGAGTTAGCATCTTCGAAGAACTGTTGTCGCGGGGCTATCTGCTTCCCTACTTGCAGAAACACTACGGAGTGGTGTGGGCAGTTATATCCTCCTCGCTCTTCTTTGCTGCCATGCACCTGGCCAACGACCATCTAGGCGCGGTCGGTCTGATCAGTATATTTCTAGCCGGAGTGCTGCTGGCTCAGTTGCGATTGGTTTATCATAACCTATGGGTACCCATTGGGGTACACTTTATCTGGAACTACTTGCAAGGACCGGTTTACGGTTTTTCAGTAAGCGGCAACGCTACTGAAAGTATCTTGACCCCTACCTTTGAGGCACCATCACTGATCAACGGAGGCGAGTTTGGAATAGAAGGTTCGGTGGTCACCCTTGTTGTGCTATCGGGAGCCATCTTTATGCTAGCTCGCCTGCAATACATCAGGTCGGCGGGCTTGGTCAGCACGCGAGAACTTTCGTCTGACGAGATCTCTCAGGCTGCGTAGTAGAAGTATAATAGCTGTCTGATAAAAGATATACTTATGAAGTTCAAATGGCGGCTTATACCGGACAGTGCACGAGATGGTATGATTGCACAACTGGTAGTATTTACTATCTGTGTTGGCCTTATTGTTGTAAATGGGTCAAACAAAAGTAACGTACGGAAAGTACGATACCCTAGAATATCTCATTCGGAGTGGTCATTGGCGCAACATAAAGGCACCACTAGGCGGAGCAATAGGAGTGCAGGTCAGGAAGATGGGTTTGAGGAGACATTTGAACAACGCCGATCAAAAATACATTATGCCAAAAGCCCAATGACTATAACCTGCCACAAATTGTAGGGGCCAGCCGTTATTTCTCCTTCTCCGGCGACGAGCGGCGTTCGGTGGTTCTTTGTGAAGCAGGAGGAGGAGTCGTTTCTTTCGGTGGTTCTTGGTCCTCCAGCAAGCGCGACTTCAGGGTTTCTTCTTCTCCGGCAAAGAACTTATCAAAGGAGGACTGATACAGCAAAGAGACGCCCGCGTTCTGCTGGATGTCGCCGGTAAGCTGGTTGCGCTCGCTGTTCTGAAAGGCCTTGAGATTGAGGTTGCCGTCTTCCGTGATGCGATACAGCACCTGAAACTCACCGGCAAACCCGTTTCCGCTATTTCCTTGCCCGGTAGCCGTGGTTCCTCCCACCGTCACCGTGAGGCGGTCATCAAACAGCTGCTTCGACAGCGCCACGTCAATATCACGACCGGCGACGCCCGAACCGCCCGCCTGATTGCCTTCCAGGCCCACGTCAATTTCCACTCCCCCCAGGTAATCCTCACTCAATCGACTCAGCTGGCTGGTGAGCAACTGACTCACGCTGTTGTTGATCTGGTCGTTTACCGCATCGCCGGTTCCGCCCCCTGAGCTCGACGACGTGCCCCCACCCTGCGGAATAAAGCGACCGAGTACGATTAGGCCAAACACGTTTTTGTAGAGTTCGGTCTCGTCTCGTTCCATAGCCGTGATGCGCTCTTCAAGGGCTTGCGCTCCGAGAGGACCCAGACTTTCGGCTTTGGGAACCTCGATGCCAAAGGACAACTCAGGATTTTGCAGGTAACCACCGATTGAAAGCAGCACGTTTACCGGAGCTTCCGCTTCGATGTTTAGCTCTATCAGACTGGTTTCTACGGTGTAGACCGCCGTCATATCCATCGCGGCGTTGGCCGGGTCGCCACTCCACACAATGGTGCTTCCGTCCCGGACGGTAAATTCTTTCTTAACCACTTTGGCAAAGCTAAGCAGGTAACTTCCGCTGTTGACCGTAAACGTTCCCTGCATGGTGAGGTCGCCCTGCAGGTTTTGGTCTACCTTCAAATCACCCTCACCGGCCACCTCCAACCGATCGCCGTTCACCGGGTCAATCACCACCGTGAAGCGTGCCTCCGGGTCCACCCGCACCTCGGTGCTCAGTATGAAGCCGCTTAGTTCTACCGAATCAGCTTGAGGGTTCGTGGAAACCAGCGCCAGCGAATCCTGCAGCACGGTGTCGGCCTTGGCAAACTCGCTCACGTCGACGAAATTCAAAAACCCCGCCTGCGCTGCTTCCTCAGGCCCTGATACCAGCGCAATCGTCATAGCCGTGCCCTCTTCTACCGCGAGTGCCCCCTTCACCTCTACTTCATCTACCGGCCCGCTGATGGTAAGGTTAGAGGAGGCCACGGCCCGTCCGTAGAAGGCTTCGTTGTCGTATTCTTCGCTGCTCACGAAGATAAAGTGCTCGGTATCAAAGGTTAAGTCCACCCGCAGATCGGCCAGGTCGGCAAAGGTCACGGTGCCGTCGATCACGGCCGGGGTGCGGGCCGAGTCGAGCAAGGTAAACTGATCGAATACCATCTCATCACCCGTGAAACGGATGCTTTGGTTTTCGGCGTAGATTCTCGCTCCGGTAGCGGCAGGAGTGATGAACACCTCGTCGGCAAGGGTGAAATTTCCGTTGATCGCGGGCTTGGTGGTGCTCCCTTTGATGGTCATGTCCGCCCGAAGCGTACCCGAAAGCTCTTTCACCACGTCCTGGGCGAGTGGTTGCCAGTCGTCGAGGGTAAGGCGCGTTAAGTTCACTTGAAAGTCCAGCGCCTCGTCTTCCGGACCCGCCGCCAGGTTGTACTCGCCTTCCACCTTCAAATCGTTGCTCTTGCCCTGCAGGGTGAGCAGCACCTCAATGATGTCTTCGGATTCTGACACCGGAATGCCCTTCTCAAACTGCACCGCCACGTTGCCGAGCACCGTGTCCTGCACCGCCAGCCGGTTGATACGGAAGTTGGCGTCAACCGGGCCGGGAGTAAACATATCCAAAACCTCCGCCTCGCCGTACAGCGTACCGTCCACCTGGTAGTCTTCCAGGTCCAGCACCGAGAACAAAGGGCTCAGTTGCAACTGCTCGATCATGACCTTCAGATCAGTTTTGTCTCCATCCCGACCGGTGAGCAACGCGATTTCTTGGTCGCCCTGCTTCAGAAAGAAGTTGTCAATATCTAGATATTTGTCGGCGTAGGTGATGGTCGCGTTGCGGGGGGTCTCCCAGCCCTGTCCCTTGAGCATCAGCTCCAGCTTCTCCAACTGCGTGGTGATGGTGTCTTGCCCACTGCGCACCTGCGCGCTTAGGTCTAGGTGATAGGGCGAGTCGGTCCGCCCCAGTTTTAGATTAAAATCGGCCACCGTGGTGCTCAGCGGTTGGGCTTGGCCCGCTTGGGTTTCGCCCGTTAGGTGCCCCTCTAAGCGAATTTGCGGAATGGTCAACGAACCCGACTGTAGGTTATCGGTATAGAACTCCACGTCGATCTGCCGGTCGTTGGTGGAAGCGTTTAGGTACAGGCTGTCTACCACGTTGGTGCCGTAGGTGAGGCGGGGCACGCGGGTGGTGAACTCCAACTGGTGATTGATACTGTTAAAATCGGCTCCAACGAACATAGGTTCGGGGATTTCCAAATCCGGCACGAAGGCCTGCACCAAACTAGGCACCTCTTCCACCTCGAGCCGAAACGCCACCCGCTGCCCCCCGGTTTGCTGGGTGTTCACCGTATCCAGGGACACGTCGGCCGAGGTGGCTTCGGAAGCGGCGAAGTAGTACTGTTCAAAGTCTTCAAAGGCCTTGGGAAGTTCGGCTATCGTGAACTGCCCGGTGACCACCGCGTACATGTAATCGGCCACCAGAATGAGCCGTCGGTTTTCTTTCGGGCCTTCGGCGATCAGCACCAGCGAGTCTTGCACGATCCGGCTGCGATCCTTCACCACTTCCGTGTCGCTGAGTTTCACAAACCCGGTGAGCAGGTCCGGATCACTGCCCTCAATATCGGCCTGCAGCCGACTGTTGACAATAATAATACTATCGGGCACCAGGTTGAGCCGAAACAGATTGACGTCCTGTAAGTGTAGATTAAGCCGGTATTTCTCTTCGTCTAAATTCGCCTGGGCGTTGGTCATCAGGTTGAGCAAGCTGTCCTCGTAGCGAATTTGTGCCTCCACTTGGTTGCCGTCCGTCAGGGTGCCGGTGGCGATCAATCCCTCGTACCGGTGCTGCTTGTAGTCCAACCGATCTACGACCAGGTTAACGTTCGCTTCTTGCAGGGTCGTGTCGCGGGCAGTGGTGCGCTGCTGCATCCGGGCGTCGGCATGAAACGTCAGCCGGTCAAAGTCACGGGCCAGGGTGTCGCCCACGAAGGGACGCAGCAGGGAGCCTAGTTGAAAGTTCTTAGCCTGCAGGTTGGTTTGGATATTGGTGAGCTGGGCTTTCTGGGCGTAGTGCGCCGTAGCGTTCATCTCTCCCACTCCCGATTGCAGGTTGACCTGGGCCTCCAGATCGCTCAGGTAGCCCTCGGCCGAAGCGGTGAGCCGCAGGTTGGGATCGTTGGTGGCCGGAACGTATTGCTTTGAGGTGGGGGGAATGAACTGATCCAGAAAACCCAGGTTGGTGGAAAGTTCGGGTACCTGCACATTGAAGTAGGGCGAACCGGTCGCCGCTGAGTCCAGGGCGGGCAGATCCTTGAACGAAGCCTCGGCACGCAGCGCCAGTTGGTCGCCGATGTAAAACGCCAGGTCCTGAACGTTACCGTCGCCCTCGGCGATGGCCACCTGCCACGAAAGCTCGGGCGACAAATCCTTCATCGCCGGTAGGCTGTCGAGCGCGTTGGTGAAGTAGGCGGCATCGGCCAGGCCCAGCACCGCTTCGTCCAGGCGCGACTGCACCGCCAGGCTGCGCATTAGCTCGGCGGTGTTGTCGGCCAGCGTCACGCCCACGCGCACGTTTCCGTTGAGGGCCGAGTGCCCGGTTTTCAGTTCGGTTAACTCCGCTTCCACGCTAGGCATCGCTACGTTGGCCGTCATGGCTAGTTCGTCCAGGCGAAAGCCGCTCTTGGCTTCCACAAACGTGAGGCGCGGCACCTCCAAGCGGGCCTCGGTTTCGCCCACGTACAGGTCTTCTACGGTAAGGTTGAGCTGGTCGGCCACCAAATCTTCGAAGTTGATCTGCCGCAGGGTGCTATCCTCGCTGCCCCTGACGCGGTAGGCCAAGCGGCTATTCTCCAGCAGTAGCTCGTTGAGCGCGTAGCGGAATCCGCTCGGGTTGATGATGTTGCTGCTGTCGGGATCGGTCGTTGCTACCGAATCGGCAACCGCCACCGCCAAAGTATCGGAAGGGGGTAGGGCCAGGGCTACTCGTAATCCATCGATGCTAAGCTTATCGCCCCGGACGTAACTTTCTTCTAGTCCCAGCGACTCGAACAGCATGGAAAGCCGGTTGAGGGCCAGCTCCATCTCGGTGCCGTCGGCCCGAAAGTCGAAGCGGATGTCGTCGAGCAGCAGCTGGTACAGTTCAATTTTCCAGGCCGCCGCGGTGGTGTCTTCCGGAGTGGTGGTGGTGTCTTCGGAGGCGAAGGCCTCGGGAATAAAGGCGAAATTGAGGTCTTCCTGCCCCTCGGGCTGGTACAAATTGACGTAGGTGTCGCGGATTTCCAC
Organism: Cyclobacteriaceae bacterium; assembly: GCA_965217305.1. GTDB lineage: Bacteria > Bacteroidota > Bacteroidia > Cytophagales > Cyclobacteriaceae > Tunicatimonas. The sequence continues at coordinate 222,913 of CBDCHN010000008.1, read as the reverse complement.
CAGGCGAATGGCCGCCGTTTTGTTGAACAGCGCCATCGGCTCGATGTAAGCCGCCAGCAACCCCGCGTAGAGCAGCGTATCCTGCTGCTGGTCTTCGATGTACACTCCGGCCAGTTCCACGCCGTTAAACCACTCGATGTCGATGCCTTGCAGGCTCACCTTGGTGCCCAGTTGCTTCGACGCTTGCTCGCCAATCAGGTTGGTGACGTAGCGCTGTACCGGGGGAGTTCGAAAAGCGATGTAAACGATCAGCCACAGGGCAAACAGCCCGCCGAAAAAGATCAGCAGCCGCTGCACCCACTTGGGCAGATGCGAAGGATGGACGTTGGTATCGATGAGAACGTTGTTTTGATAAAAGTTTCCGGTCAGTTGCCGGATTTACTGCATATAGATACTAAAAAGAGTAGAACGTTGGTTTTCAGTATAAGTTGAAGCGCTGCCAAAACTTTGGCTGAAAGCGTGTAATTGATCGGAATAACTCTAATTTTGCCGACGCAAATCACCAAAAATCAACGCTACGACCAACAAAAGTACCAACGATTGAACCCTATATTAACGTATGAACAAGGTAGAAGTTCATCAACTCCTTAAGAAACTACGCAAGTACGAGATTGCCATCCGCAAGGCCATCACCACCCAGATGCAGGGCGACTTCCACTCGGTGTTCAAGGGCTCGGGCATCACCTTCGACGACGTGCGCCCCTACCAGTACGGCGACGACATTCGGGCCATCGACTGGAACTCCACCGCCAAGGGGCACAGCGTGTACGTGAAAACCTTCAAGGAAGAGCGCGAGCAGATTGTGTACCTGGTGCTGGACATCAGCGCTTCGCAGGAGATCGGCGACCCGGGTGTGCAGAAGGTGGACATCGGCAAGGAGCTTTGCGGGGTGCTGGCCCTGTCGGCCATCAAGGAAGGCAGTCAGGTGGGCATGTTCTGCTTTTCGGACCAGAAAGAAGCCTACGTGAAGCCCGGCAAGGGCGACAAGCACGCCTACCAGATCATCTCGAAGCTCTACAATCTGGTGCCGACTTCTTCGCGCACCGACCTCAACGTGGCCATCCGCTACCTGCTCAACATCATCAAGCGCCGCAGCATCGTGATTCTGGTGTCAGATTTTATCGACGACGACTACGACCACAACCTGCGGGCGCTGGCGCGCAAGCACGACCTGATTGTGGTGCACCTGTCGGACCAGCGGGAAACGAACCTGCCCAACCTGGGGATCATTCCGGTGTATGACAAGGAGAGTCGCAAAACGCGGTGGATCAACTCCTCGTCGTCGTTCTTCAAGAACCGGGTGAGCAACACCTACGCCACCACGGCGACGGCCCTGCGTGAGCTGTGCAAAAAGTACCAAGCTGATTACCTATCGATTGGCACCAAGGATGACTACGTGCCCAAGCTGATTCATTTGTTCAAAGTGCGAAACCGGGTGAAAAAAAGTGCGTAGGAAATTGAAAAGAATGTTGAATATCGAACAAGGAATATCGAATGATGAAGTGAAGAGATTTTTTTTCTACTTCATCATTCATCATTCCTTGTTCAGCATTCGATATTCAATCACGCTCTTCCTTCTATCCCTCACCTTCACTTCCGCCTCGGCCCAGTCGCTGCGTCCTAACGGCTACTTTTCGGCCGACACCCTGAAGATCGGCGAGCCGGTTTATTATACGCTCACGTTTCGTTATCCGCGCGACCTGGAGGTGGTTTTTCCGAACGAAGACGCGCGCTACGCTCCCTTCGAGTACCTGGATCGGCAGTTCTTTCCTACCCGCTCCGACAGTGTGTTCAGCTATGACAGCGTGGTGTACAAAATCACGACCTTCGAGCTGGATTCGGTACAGCCGCTCACCCTACCGGTCTACGTAATTGATACCGACGAAACCGGTCGGCTCGACAGCACCGCCTTGTACGCCGACATCGACTCGGTATACCTGCAGCAGGTCATCGCGCAGCTGCCCGATTCGGTGGCGCTGAAAGAAAACACCCAAGCGCTCGACGTTCCGTTGCAGTTCAACTACCCGTATCTACTCATTGGCATTGCCGTGCTGCTGGTGCTGCTGGCGGTGTTGTACGCCTTGTTCGGCAAGCAACTGCGGCGACGCTGGCAACTGCGGCGGTTGCGGAAGGCCGACCAGCAGTTTGCCGAACAGTTTGCTCGGGCGATGACCTACTTAAAAACCGATCCCTCGGCGAAGCATTCGGAAGAGGCCCTGGTGGTTTGGAAACGCTACATGGAACGACTGGACCGCGCTCCCTACACCAAGATGACCACCCGCGAGATTGCGGCGCTGCCCTCGGGAGAGCCGCTGCGCGACGATCTGCGGGCCATCGACCGGAGTATTTATGGCAAGCAACGCAACGGTGAACTTATCGAGCACTTTGAGCAGTTACGACACCACACGCGCCAGCGTTTTGCGCAGCGCATTGAAGAAGTGAAACATGGTTGACACCACCACCGGCTGGTTTACCTGGGAGTGGTTCACTCCCGCCGTGCTGCAGAGCTACAGCTTTCAGCATCCGATTTATCTGTACCTGTTGCCCCTGATTCCGGCGTTCTTTCTGCTGCGCTGGCTCATCGGGCTGCGCTCGAGTCAGAAGCTGCCCATTGCCTTCCCCAAGGCGGCGTTCAAGACCAACCCAATCACCTGGTTGCGCTTTATTCCCTTCCTGCTGCTGGCCCTCACGTTGGCCCTGCTGCTGGTGGCCCTGGCCCGTCCGCAGCGCACCAACGAGCAGGTGGAGCAGTGGAGCGAGGGCATCGATATTATGCTGGTGATCGATATTTCGGAGTCGATGCGCATCGAGGATTTCACGCCCAATCGGCTGGAGGCGGCCAAGGACGTGGCCCGGAACTTCATTGCCGGTCGCAGTCAGGACCGCATCGGCCTGGTGGTGTTTTCGGGCGATGCCTACTCCCTTTCTCCGCTCACCACCGACTACGAGCTGCTGAACGGGTTCATCGAAGACATCGACTTCGATATGATCGAGAGCCGGGGCACGGCCATTGGGAGTGCCTTAGCGGTGGCCACCAACCGCATGCGCGATGCCGATGAAGGGCGCGAAGCCAGCGAGGAGGGAGCCTCGAAGGTGATGGTGCTGCTCAGCGACGGTGACAACACGGCGGGCAACCTGGACCCGATCACCGCGGCCGAACTGGCGCACGCCTATGGCATCAAGATGTACTCGATTGCTATTGGCAAAGAGGGCAAGGTGCCCTTCGGCAAAGACTTCTTCGGCAACACCCGCTACGTGGAGAACTCACTCGACGAAACCACGCTGCGCCAAATTGCCAAGATTGGTGAGGGGCAGTTCTACCGGGTGTCGAACAAAGAGGCGCTGCAGGAAGTGTTTAACTTGATTGATGAGTACGAGCGGGCCGAGATCAGAGAAACCCGCTACAAGGATACCACCGATTTCTACAGTCCCTACCTGGCCTGGGCGATCGCGCTGTTTCTGGGTTGGCTGCTGTTGAAGTCTACCTTCGTGAGTAACGTGCTGGTGGATTAGTTTTGTTTTGACAAATTATGTTTTATTCGTCGGGGGCGCACTAACCGGTAATGATCTTAGGATTGTTGAACTTCGCCCAAGTGGTGCAGACAGCAGCAGGCTAGAAGCGGGTGCCTCTGAAGCACTACCAACCTAATGGGTATTCACCTTGATTATCTCGCAGTAAAAGTTACCTTTATAGGAAAGTTGGTTACCAACCTACACCGGGCGGATTCCCCTAAATCGTACGCTCATGAAAATCTACAACTTCCTATTACTCTGGCTTTTACTGTTTTTGTTTGGCTCATCGCTTCGGGCACAGGCCACCCATGAGGAGCGAATCGACAGCTTGCTTGCGACGCACAAAACTGGGGTGCATGGTGCTGCGAAAAGCCCATCGGATAGTTTGCTGCATTTGATAAAAGCCTGTCCGACAGCCCGCGTATTAATGGATTCCCTCATAGCCATGAGAGATGATTTTTCCGGTGAAAATTCTGGAGCGTACGTAGAGGCGTTCAACGCTGCCATCAAGCATTATGCCTTGATCCACCAAGATACGGTGGTGGCTCACTTGGCATACGCAAAGGCCCACTTGTTTAAGCAGCTATCACAATATCCCCAAGCGTTGATCTATTTCAATAAATCTCTGAATCTCTATAAGGAAATATCGTATGACGAACAAATCGGCATGTGCTTTCGCAACATCGCCTGGATTCATCACCAGCAGAAGAATACTGACCAATTTTTAGCCTACGCTAAAGCCGCATCCGTTTACTTTCGGAAGATACCCGAGAATTATAACACCTGCACCGGCACAATGACCCTGGCGGTCGCCTATTATCTTAGCGATAGCCTGAACCGGTCCCTCCATTATTTTAACGAATACTACCACATGGCGGAGCGGATTCAGGATGCTGAGCACATTGCTCAGGCCCTGGGTAAACTAGGGACTTTTTACGGAAATTCTGAGCTAACTGCCGGTTTGGATTCGGCGAGGAAATATTACGAAATGCAATGGAGAGCCGCTAGCAAGGACAGCAGTGGCCGATCTTTGTTGACTGCGGGGATCAATATGGGTAGTTTGGAAGTAGAGGATAAGCACTATGACCAAGCTCAGTATTATTTTGCTATGGCTCTCGATAAAGCGGATCATCTAAAAAAGCCCTATGAAAAGCAGTGGATCGAGCGCACTATGGCCGAGACTTACGCGTTGGCGGGTCAGTATGATAAAGCCTACGATACGTTTCTTTCCTACGCTCATTTTAAGGACAGTATTTTTTCCGAAGAGAAGAATCTCCAAGTCACCAAACTGGATAAGAAGTACGAAACCGCTAAAAAAGATCAGGAAATTGCCCTACTAACTAAAGAGAAGGAAATTCAACGAACCAAAGCGCAACAGCAAGCTACCGTGAATAAAGCGTTGATAGGAGGACTTCTGCTGATTTTTATGATTGCCGGTCTACTTGTTTATACGCTCCGGCAACGATTGAAGAATCAGAAGATACTGGTCACGAAGAACGAGGAAATCAAACAGGCTAAGTTCAAACAACAACTGAGCGAACTAGAAATGAAGGCCCTGCGGGCGCAGATGAATCCCCACTTTATCTTCAACTGTATCAACTCCATCAACCGCCTGGTGCTGAGCGGCGAGGGCGAGGGCGCGTCCCGTTACCTGGGTAAGTTTGCCAAACTAATCCGGCTGATGCTGGAGAACTCTGAAAACCCTACCGTATCGCTGGAAGATGAGCTGGTGATGTTGGAAGCCTACCTGCAACTGGAAAGCCTGCGGTTTAAGGAAAAAATCCGCTATCAGATCGTGGTAGACGACACTATTGATCGTGAAACTACCTGCCTGCCCGCGATGGTGTTGCAGCCCTTTGTCGAGAATGCGATCTGGCACGGCCTGATGCCCAAAGAAGGCGATGGGTTAATCAAGATCACCATTCAGGAAGACGAAGACGGGCTGAAGTGTATTATTGAAGATAACGGAGTGGGCCGGGAAAAGGCCCTGGCGCTCACCGAAGGCAACACACTGAAAAAGAGGTCGTTAGGTTTGCAAATTACCGAAGAGCGCTTGAAGCTGTTAAGCAAAGAGCGCCTAAGGGAATTGATCCGAATCACCGATCTGAAGGACTCGATGAACCGAGCTTTGGGGACGCGAGTAGACGTGCTGATTCCTATTTCCTAATCATGGTTCGCGCCCTGCTCATCGACGACGAAGAAGATGCCCGGGAAGCCCTGCGGCTATCTATTGGGCAGTATTGTCCGGAAGTGCAACTGATGGCCGTTTATGCTTCGCCGGAAGAGGGCCTCCGGGCCATTCGAGACCAGCCTCCCGATCTGGTGTTTCTGGATATTCAGATGCCCCGCTTGTCGGGCTTCGACCTGCTGCAACAACTGGCGCCGGTGCCGTTTGAGGTGGTGTTTGTCACCGCCCACGATCAGTACGCCATTAAGGCTATTCGGTTCAGCGCCCTGGATTACCTGCTCAAGCCCGTAGATGTGGACGACCTGATCCAAGCGGTGCGCAGGGTGCAGCAGCGGCTGGAGCAAAAGAACAGTGCGTATCAATACCAATCGGTGCTGCACAACATGCGGTTCAGGCCCGGTAAGATTGATCGCTTGGCGGTTCCTTCCTTTGAAGGCATTGACTTTTTTGACTTGAACGATATTGTCTGTTGCCAAGCCGATGGCAACTACACTATCCTGCACCTCGTCGGAAAAGAGCGCAAACTCATCTCCAAGAACCTGAAAGACTTTGAGAGCCTACTGGCCGAATCCGGCTTCTGCCGGGTGCACCACTCTTCCTTGATTAACCTCAGGCACGTACAAAAATACGTGAAAGGCGAAGGCGGCTACGTGATCTTGACCGACGGCCACCCCGTGGACATTTCGCGCCGTAAGAAAGAAGCTTTTTTGAGCATGCTGGATAAACTTTAAGGGGCGTTGAAACAATCATCTTCCCATAGCCCACGGTTTAAACCGTGGGCTATGGGAAACGGGAAGGAAATGTGGACCTTCTTTAACCCGTTCCCGGCTTCACCGGCTCTACATTCATCAGCCCCACTTATTAAGTGATTCCTGCCACTTATACATTCTGGTTGTTGATGCTGTTCTACATCCACTATTTTTAACATAGATATTGAGTATGACAAAATACGCTCAATGCCTGATAACCTAACCAATAACACTATGAAAACGACCAATCACTATGTCAGTCTGCTCAGCCTCGTTCTGCTAGGCGGACTGTTTTGGGCCACCTCTTGCGACCCGGACCTGGAGCCGGACAAAGACCAAACCGGTAATCCCACGAATCCGAACACCCCAGTGGCTATCGATCCCGATCAAGCTTCGGAACATTTGAAACTGGTAAACGCCACCAGGATTAGCGGCCAGCCGCCTACAGGGGTTGAGGGCGCTATCTGGAACGATGTAAAGGACACCATTTTCTTGATGCGTGGCCTTCCCATCGGCCAACGGGTCAATTTTCTGCACGATCCTAAGGTAAACGTAACGGGATTTTATGTGTACGTGCCCGGTGCTTCCTATTATTACGATGTTCCAAGTGTACCGGAAGAAGCCAGGGATTCTACTGATGTGGTCTATATCGATGCGGAATTTCCCGTAGCTGATTTTAAGGACTATCCCATCTCTTTCCCCATACAGCTCATGCCCTATGTAGATGGTATCCCTTTTAAGTCTTTCATCGAAACAGTTGTGATCGAAGATCCAAACGATCCCGATGTCTGCAAAAGCATCCTTCGGGATCGCGGAGGTAGCCCAGGAGCAATAAAGGCTTGGCAATGGGAATTTACCATTAGGCAATATAAGGGTGAAATCCTAAACTTTTGGGCACCCGGTGTCCGCGTCGGTACCAACGTGCTTTTGGGGGGGTGTTGTACTGACAAAGGCAAAAGCATTCTTGGCACCGATCCTGGAGGAGCAGGATGCAAAAAAAATAATCCGGGACCCGGATTCACCTGGGTAGAGTTTCCTTCGAATGCTGGCAGAACCAGTCTTTGGGAATTTATGAATATATGGGCCGACGGAACAGTACAGCTAATAGGCGGATTTGACGATGCCGCTATAATACCGGACACCCGCGATTTTTGCAACGAAAGCGTTGGACTGGCCTATAATTATTATGGTCGTTACCATGATGCTACCCATGATTTTACTCCCGGTGCGAACACTATGAACCTACAATTTCAATTTTCACAAGTACCCCCTGTTAGTTTTCTTAGCGAAAACACCTATGAATTGGTGTATACCTGTAACAGGCTGGTCTTGAGCCGTGGAAGTAAAAGTGAAGGGGAAGAGTGGGGCTATGTTTATAAATTATATGACGATGACTTATTCGCTTTTCACCTTGAATGGTATGACAATCAGGATAATCCTCAAATTGGGAATGGCCCATAGTGTCGGTCTATTCATGTCGGCAAACATCCATTTTCTGATAGTGTCAGACAAGAACGGAGATATCTTTTATACCTGCCATACCCTGATCATCAGCTATTTGTTTAATGGAGAAAAATGGTCAGAAGTGTACAAACGCAACTTCCGAAGCGGCCTTGGAATGGAGGATAATATGTACCCGGAATTTTATGATTAAGGAAAGGGAAAGGTACAAGGTAAAAGGATGAATAGTGGGAGGGTAGAGGGTGGTCTTTTATTAGATTTGTCATGCCCTTTACCTTTCATTTTCCACCGTTTGTCTTTTACCCTTCACCCTCGCTCCTCCTAACCGTATTCAATAATCTATCACTAAATTTTAACTAAACACCAATACAATGAAAACTTTCAAAACTCATTCATTGTCCTTCATCATGACTTTGATCCTTTGCGCTGGAACGATCCTGTTACCGGGCTGTAATAAAGACGAGGACGAAGATGCTATGGACCAAGGTGATCCTTGCGCGCAGCTCGAGTGCCTCAACGGAGGCAATGCCATCCGGGAGATCGAATTGGGCGGTTGCCGGTGCATCTGTCCGGCTGGATTTAGCGGGGCCAATTGCGAGATCAAAGATCCGGAATAACCCGGTGGTAGGCCCTCCCCACCTACTCACTGAAATCCACCGTTCACAAAGCCAGCGTAACCACTTATAAAAAGTAAGTTTATTTCAATCAGGGTATCATCAATCTTCACTTCACAATAATAATTTATTAACCACTTAACTCGTATCAATTATGAAAGCCAGTTGTCAAAGTCTCGCCTCCGGTCTGCTGAAAGTAGCCGGTAACTTCCTCGATGAGTATCAGGAATTTCGTAAAAACGCAGCGAAGGTCATCGTAGACATTGCCGTCCCCGGTAAATCCAGCCAAGCGCTGAACGATCTGATTACGGTATTTCACGGAGCCGGTGCCGTACGAGCGGAATAAAATATTTTATGCTATCACCTGGCGGTTGGCTGGCTCTGGTTATTCAGCACCGCGATGGCGCTGTTTCTGAGCTGGCTGCTGCTGAAGTCTACCTTCGTGAGCAACGTGCTGGTGGATTAACTTCTGCATTGAACAGAACCTTTTTCAGAAAATGTGGTTTATTATCAACATTGTGTGCGTATATGTAGATAATTAACGACATTATGAAGAGAAAAAAGCAGATTCTTTTTCCTCAGCATCAGAATATACTGGCTCAGATGGGTGAAAATATTAAACTAGCGCGTAAGCGTAGGAAGCTGACCACTTTGCAAGTAGCCGAGAGAGCCTCTATTGATCGCTCAACTCTCTACAAAATAGAAAAAGGAACCTCCAGCGTTTCTTTGGGGGCCTATTTTAACGTGTTACGTGCGCTCAATCTGCATCAGGACTTTTTAAAACTAGCCGCGGACGATGAGTTAGGTAGAAGGCTTCAGGATTTAGCGCTGTTATCAGGTAGATAGGTATTATGCCACCGGACAAAACTGATGTATGGGTATACGCTCACTGGCGGGGTATTACTTTCCCTAAATGCATTGGTATACTATCAGCCCACCGGGGCAAGGGGCGAAAGTCATTTAGCTTTGCGTATCATCCCGACTGGCTGGCTTCAGAACGTCCTCTGATGCTTGACCCTGACGTTGGTTGGTACGCCGGAGCGCAGTTTCCGAACCAAAAAGAGAACTTTGGGATGTTTTCAGACGCTATGCCTGACACCTGGGGACGGACGCTGATGAAGCGACGAAACGCGCAAAGCGCAAGACAGGAAGGCAAGTCGGCGAGGGCACTCTACGATATAGACTTCTTGCTGGGGGTATATGATGAAGCTCGTATGGGCGGGCTACGGTTCAGGCTTGATCCGGACGGACCATTTATGGATCATCAAGATGAGGCTTCTATTCCACCCTGGGCCTCCGTTAGAGAACTTCAGTACGGAGCCAATCAGCTGGAGACCAGTAGCGACCAATCGGACCAGTGGCTGGCTATTTTGATGGCGCCAGGGTCTTCTCTGGGTGGAGCCCGCCCCAAGGCCAATGTGTTGGACGATCAGGGGCATCCCTGGATTGCTAAGTTTCCCACCACAAACGACACCATAGACCGGGCACAGTGGGAATATTTAGCCTACCGGCTGGCCACCCAGGCAGGCATCAACATGGCCGAATCTCAAATAGAAAAGATAGCAGGAACCCATCATACATTCTTTACCAAGCGTTTCGACCGCACGCTAGATGGCGGGCACCTGGAACGAATTCACTTCGCCTCGGCGATGACCATGACCGGAAACAACGAAGGCAAGGTAAGAGACCATCCCGCTAGTTACCTGGGGGTGTACGACAAGATGCAGGAAGTTATTATATTGAGGCAAAAAGACAATGCTATGATCGACAAGGAGAAAGCCACCGCGATGTTTTTAGAGAAGTTAGAAGCCTGGGAGAAAAGCCAGGAAGGGCAAACCAGCGGCTATGCTTATGAGAAGAGTTATGAGCAGTTCATTGGTTCACTCTCCGAAGAACTACTACAAGAGAGCATGGGGAAATTGCCCAGAGACCGCAATCAAAAAAAAAGCTTGTGACAAAGTTTGGTAGCATCACTGTGCATAAAGATCATGTATTAGCCAATCAAGCACCGTTTCAGATAAGTGCTTACTTACAAGAACTCGTCTGTTTGGTAGGCCAAAGTGTGGTGTTTTCAGAAGGCAGTATGCTGTTGGAAAAACTGGCTGGGGTTCAGATCAATGCTAAGCAGATAGAGCGGATATCTCATTTTTATGGGCAGCAGTTAGAGCAAGAGAGCCTGGATCAAGGGCAAGATCATGCCGGTTGGTTAGAAGAGGAGGTGCATTATGGCATGATGGACGGGGGCATGGTTTTGACCAGGGAAGAAAGTTGGAAAGAGCTTAAACTGGGGCGGGTGTTCGCTAAAGAAGCCTTACTGCCAGAAAATGAACAGCGTAACTTCATCCAAAACTCCCGCTATGTGGCCCACCTAGGGGAATGTGAGCCATTCTTTGAGAAGCTCTCTTTGCTCACCGACAGATTACCCAATATGGTCTGGCTTTGTGACGGGGCCCGCTGGATATGGCGCTGGGTAGAAGAGCAATACCCTGATGCGGTGCAGATACTGGATTATTTTCATGCCAAAGAAAAGCTCTGCGAGTTTGCTAAAGAAGCCTTCTCTGATGAGCAGCAGCGAAACGAATGGATACAGCAGCAGGAAGATTTGCTCTTCGGGGATGCGGTTAGCCTGGTGATCGCTAATGTGGCTTTGATGAGCCTAAAAGGGAAGGCTAAACAAAAACAGCAAGCACTGCTGAGCTATTACCGCAATCATAAAGATCGGATGCAGTACGGCACTTTTCGCAAACAGGGCTATCTGATTGGTTCAGGACCAATAGAATCCGCCATTCGCCAAGTCATTCAGCAGCGCTTGAAACTCTCTGGACAACGCTGGACCATGCAGGGAGCGCAACAAGTGGCTAACTTACGGGTAGCTCAGAAAAGCAACCAGTGGTATAGAGTCCTACATGCTATTGAAAACTCATGCTAACCTGCATCTTGTCGTACACCCGTTACCTGGATATTGCTGAGTTTATTCAATTTACCGGAGACTGTGCGAGAGAAGACTTGCATCAACTCTGGCGACGTATTGTGTTTAGTGTGGCCATCTCTAACACCGACGACCATTTACGCAATCACGGATTTATTCTTACTCCGCAGGGATGGCGCCTATCACCCGCTTATGATATTAACCCCTCGGTAGATAAGGATGGGTTGTCGCTTAACATAGACGCTGAAAATAATGCGCTAGATTTTGAAGTACTCCAGCGCGTGAGCGAGTATTTTCAGCTGACGCAAGCAGATGCCAATCGGATAATGGACGAAGTGCGTGCGGTGGTAAGCACGTGGAGCGCGACTGCTACCGACCTCGGCATACCGCGCGCCGAGCAATTGTTGATGGCCGGGGCGTTCAGGTACTAAATCAGCTTTCACATTATTCTATCACCACCTTCCGCGTTACCCGCTGCTCACCGACGGTCCACTGCACGAAGTACACTCCGGGCTTCTGGTCCGAGGCATCCCAAGCCACCTCATGCGCACCCGCGGGGTAGGTTTGGTCGGTGAGGGTGGTAAGGGGCTGGCCCTGGTTGTTCAGGATGGTGAGCGTTACGGGCAGTTCTTCTCCAATAGAGAACTGTAGCGTAAACCAATCCTGGGTAGGGTTAGGAAAGACTTGCAACAACTCTTCTAGCTTGGAGGGAGCAATCTGCCCGCCCTTTTTCAGGTTCGCCCAGCTATCGATACTGACCACCCAATCGTACTTCTCGGCTCGTAGTGCTTTCAGTATAGCTAGAGACGAATCAGCTCCGTAGGAAGTAAGGGTATGGTGAAAATACAGGGAGTTTTCTTTTAGTGTTTGGTCTATCTCATTCCAGGATTTGCCGTACTGAGGTATACCATCGATGATAATCAGCGTATTTGTTGTAGCAGAATCCTGCGCCGGTTGCGTCTGCAGGGTTTGTATTGTCGACTGCAATTTTTGTTCTGTCCGGCGCAGCATCTCTTGCATTTTTTTCGTTTTCACCTCCTCTATGAGCGCCCTGTCTACGGGGGTAGTGAGATTGATCTCTCGTCTGCCATCAACCGGAACCTCTTCTATCACGTCTTCATTAAACAAGAACTCAATCGTATCCAGTCGGTGGGGGACGACCAATCGATAATCCCCGTACGCATTGGTGGTGGTGCTGATGTTTTTTCCTTTCACCCGAACCGTGACATCCGGAACCAGGTATCCATACTCCCGCTTCACCACCGTGCCAAAAACCGTGTGTTTCGGCTGGTAGTCTTGATGAGTAGCAAACAGGAGGCCATTGTAGTGGTACACGTTTACCGAAGCCTGCTGTTCCTTGGTCAAATAATCATTAATCCACGATCCCGCTACTGGCACGTAGCGCGTTTTCCATCCGGCCGTCTGATAATCCTCGTCCAAAAACGTAGGCCAGTTGGTTTGCAGTTGATCGTTGACAACGTAGAGCCAGCGGTCGGTTGGGTTGGCCGTATCCAGCGTTAGGCTTGTGGTATCCAGCGTTTCATCCGTCACCTGGGCCATCACTTCCTCAAACGAAGGGCCGTAATCTACGTCGGTCGAGTCAGCTAGCTGTTCTTGTGCTTTAGGGCCGTCCCCGGAGCCGAAGGGGTGCCGTTGCATCGCGAAGGTGGCGGAAGCTATCCCTAAAACTCCAATCAGAATCAAGGCAGGCAGTACCGGCCCGTTGCTTTGGCCGGGTGCCGGATTCACGATCCGTTTGATCCGGTCTGACAGGCCTCGCTTTCCCGAAGCCGCCAGGCCGTAGCTCGGAGCGGTGGTGGTGGCCACTTGCAGCAGCGTGCGGGCGTAGGCCTGGGGTTGTTGGGTGAGGCTGACCGTCATCTGATCGCAGGCAAACTCGCGCTCGCGCTCCAGCACCCGCGCGATGTACCAGTAGGCCGGATGATAAAACAGCACTACCTCGGCCACCGACTGACCTAAGCTCCACAGGTAGTCAGCGCGGCGGATGTGCGCCAGTTCGTGCAGCACGATCATCTCCATTTGCTCCGGCGAAAGCTGCGTAAGCAAACTTGCCGGAATCAGCACCGCCGGTTTGAGCCAGCCAAAGGTGAGAGGAACCGTGGTTTGATCGGATCGCGAAAATAGCACGGGCTGCTTAATCCCCAAGCACTGCTTCAGGTGATCAAATCTTTTCTCCCAATCGCGAGATATCGGTTGGGCGTTGGCCCGGAGTTGCCGGGTGTGCCGCACCCCGAGCAGCAACCGGATGGCGTGGTACGCAGCACCGAGCAACCACAACGCCGCCCACCAGCGTGCCCAGGGATGAAGGCGGATGAGCCAGGGCACTTCGGTCGGCGCAGCGTTTACCTCGGCGGCGGGCAATACAGAAGGAGGCTCCGCGGGGAGGGTGAGCGCCGGAGTCGCAATTGTTCGGTCTACGGACGCAGAAGCAGGCGAAACTTGGTGCCAGTGGTAGAAAACTGTTCCTAAGAAGAGCAGAAACAGCAGTTGCAAGGCAGTCAGCGCAACGGCAAAACGCACCTTCGCCAGTTGGGGTGGAATAACTTTCAGGACTACGATAAGCAACAAGAACAGCAGACACCCGGCCCACAAAGTATGAAACACACTGAGGCCAACGACTTCTAGCGATTGGCGAACGATGGGATAGTTTTCAAGAAGCATAGCGTTCACTTTTTGTCTAGTTCATCAAGATACTTTCGTATTTCCTGCAATTCCTCCGCCGAAGCATCGTCGCGCCCCAGCGCCCGCAGTACCAGTTTGGAGGTGGATCCTTGAAAAACCCGCTGAATAAAATTATCCAGCAGGTGGTTATTGATCTGCGACTCCTTCACCGCCGCCGAGTAGATGTGCGACCGTCCCTTCGCTCCTTCGGTGGTGCGGGTTACTAGCTGCTTGTCGTGCATGATTTGCAGCAGCTTGAGGGTGGTGGTGTAGCCGGTAGGCCGGTGTTCATTGAGCACCGCGTTTATTTCCTTGACGGTGGCGGCGCCCCGCTGCCAGAGGACTTGCAGAATGGCCAGTTCTTGTTCCGAAGGTTTGGGAGGATTCTTCTTTTTTCTCATGCTATTACGAATTGTTTCGTATTGCAATGGTAGTCATGAGAAAACAGAAAAGCAAGCTTATTACGAAATATTTCGTAACTGGTGACGCGTTACCATTTTTGTCTAGCTAGGTTACGTTTACCCTTCTGCTGCGTACTCACTATTAAAGTACTATTGGCGTCATAACCCCCATAGTTGGGGTAGGAGTAGCAGTCACAGAAGGAATAGTGATTATCGTGAGGAGGATTGAAGGTGCTGTTACTTGTTTTTTAATGCACGGACGGGCTGGGTCTCAGTTCGGTTCATCACGTGAGTGGATGCTATATGCTTTTTATGTGCTTATTGAGCCACGATACGAAAGATACGGTGACCCGCCTTTTTCATTGATCAAGCAGCTACATCTTTAATTTGAACATTAATCTTGAAGCCTAAAAGCAGCGTTTCAAGCTCTTTGAGAAACTCATTACGCATATCTTCATACTGACGCATCATACTTTCCTCACCTGATTGATCTTTATGAAAGTCAATCATTTGATTTATTCGCTCAATCTGTTCCAGAACATCAGCTACGCGAGCTGTCTTTTCATCTATTACCTGGTGGTCTGCTTGTGAGTTACTCATCGCTTATCGCTTTAGGATTACCAAATCTAATTTCTATAAATCCCATCAATCTAGTGAGTAAGGTCTTGTGTTATGTTTTGGTGTTTTTCTTCAGCCACTGGACTTGTTCTTTGGCTTGTTCTAAAATGGGCGATTGTTTGGATAAGCGCATCATGGCTATTGCCGCTCTTTCCCGAAAGGATATTTTGTAGTTCATATTTTATAGATTTTAGGTTCATACTACGCTTCAATTTCAAACAAGTACCCACTGCCCTACATCATCGTTTTGAACTCAGAAAGTGGCTGATAAGCAGTACCTTTTGTGGAAACCAGTAGCTTGCGGAGGCACAAGCCACGGGTTTGGTGCTACAGGACGGTTTCTCTATTTTTATACAATTCAATTGCCTTCAAGTAATCTTTTGCACCGTCCATAGTTAAGTCATGGATAAACCCATCAAGTTCAGGGTGATTAGCCTCAATCCAGTTAACTAAGGAATCTCTTTCCTCTTGCCAGACATTCCAATCAGTATCTAAACATTCTAGTGCTTCAAGCTTCGCTATTCTATTTGAGTTAAATGAAATCTTGAACCTGCAAATCAAAGGATCGTTTTTTAGAAATTTGTAGCGCTTGGAACTTGATGCCACAGTCGCAATTATCTGATTATTCTGGCCTTCTAGTTCGACAATTTTGTAAGTGGGTTGGAATATAGAATCCCACTTAAAATGTTCATGGAAGCTGTTATGTGAGAAAGGCATGACGTAATCTCCTTCGATAATTGTTATGCTATCTGTTATTAATGGTACTAGCTGAGTGAAGTCGGAAGCGTTGAAAGCATTATAATACTTAGTCACCAACTCGTCAGGAGATAATTTTTCGTTGCTACATCCAACCGAGAAAGTTATGAGAGAGAAGAAAATAAGATGCTTTTTCATAAATTGTTGCATTAACGAACGTATAAACGCAATTGCGTCTACCCGCAATATAGCAACCAAACAGCGTTTAACCATCATCTTCCGCAACAGACCTCACCTACGCGCCTGTTCAACCACCAGCAAGCAGACCGTACCTAATACTTCAGTCGTCTTTATACTAACCATAGTAAGCGCAAAACCTACTGCGGCTCCCTTTTATACTACCGCAGTACTCTTTTACACCACCGCGGTACTCTATTTACCTACCCAAGTGCTCTTTTATACCATCACAGTGGTCTATTTGCTAACTCCGGTACTCTATTTTCCTACCGCAGTACCCTTTTTGCTCACTGCGGTACCTTATTTTCCTACTGCAGTACTCTATTTTCCCACCGCGGTAGCCTTTTAGTGTACCGCAGTACTCTTTTTACCTAGCATGCCTCCGCTCGGAGAATTACGTCATCCAAAGCTTTTTTGCTACTTTGCGCCGTATTCCGAACCTCGTTCTATGCTGCGCTACCTACTGACCGTTTGCCCACTCTTCGCCTTTGTCACCCTCGCCGCCCAACCGCAACCGCCTAATGAGTTTCTGGGCTACGCCCTGGGCGACCGCTTTACCCCCCACCACCGGGTGGTCGACTACTTCGAACACGTGGCCGAACAGGTGCCCAATGTGAAGCTGGAGTACTACGGCAAGTCCTACGAGCACCGTCCCCTGCTGGTGGCCTACGTAGCCTCGCCCGACAACTTCGCCCGCCTCGACGACATCCGCCGGGCCAACCTCAACCACGCCGGACTGCTCGATAGCGCCACCACCGACACTTTCGACGATATCGCTATCGTATGGCTCAGCTACAACGTGCACGGCAATGAGGCGGTGTCGACCGAGGCGGTGATGGGCGTGCTCTACGAACTGGCCGACACCACCAACGCCCGCACCCAGGCGTGGCTCAAGAACACGGTGGTGATCCTGGACCCTTGCATCAATCCCGACGGGCGCGACCGCTACGCCACCTGGTACAACCAGCACGGGGGCCGCCCTCCCAGCGCCACCCCCGACAGTTGGGAGCACCACGAACCCTGGCCCGGCGGACGCCCCAACCACTACTTCTTCGACCTGAACCGCGACTGGGCCTGGGCCACCCAGCAGGAAACGCAGGCCCGCCTGAAACTCTACAACCGGTGGCTGCCCCACCTGCACGCCGACTACCACGAGCAGGGCGTGAACAGCCCGTACTACTTCGCCCCGGCCGCCGAGCCCTTTCATGAGCTGATCACCGACTGGCAGCGGGAGTTTCAGAACACCATCGGGGCCAACAACGCCCGCTACTTCGACGAGGCGGGGTGGCTGTACTTCACGCGCGAACGTTTCGACCTGCTGTACCCCAGCTACGGCGACACCTACCCGACCTACAACGGGGCCATCGGCATGACCTACGAACAGGGCGGTTCGGGCCGGGCCGGACTGGCCGTACTCACCGACGAACAGGATACCCTCACGCTGGCCGACCGCATCGAGCACCACCTCACCACAAGTTTGTCCACCATCGAAGCCACAGCTCAGAATGCTGCGCGGGTGGTGAGCGAGTTTGCCCGCTTTTATCAGCAGGCGCAGAACGAGCCGCTAGGCGACTACCGCAGCTTCGTGGTGAAGGCGGGGGGCAACGCCGACAAGATCAGCGCCCTGCGCTCCCTGCTAGATACCCACCAGATTCGCTACTCCCGGAGCACCGCCAGCCGGGGACTGTCGGGCTTCTCCTACCGCAACGGACAGAACGGCGACTTCCGGCTGGAAGAAGACGATCTGGTGATTCCGGCCCAGCAGCCCAAGTCGGTGCTGCTACAGGTGCTCTTCGAGCCGCAAACGGCCCTGTCCGATTCTATCACCTACGACATCACGGCCTGGTCGGTGCCCTACGCCTACGACCTGGACGCCTACGCCCTCACTGATGCTCTGGCTGCGGGCGATGCCCCCCCCGATGCGGAGTTCACTCCCGCCAGCGCCGAGGAAGCGGCCTACGCCTACGTGATCGCCTGGAACAGCGTGGCCGACGCCCGGTTTCTGGGTCAGTTGATGCAGCAGGATATCAAGGTCCGTTTTGCCACCCGCCCCTTCACCGTAGAGGAGCAGGCGTTCGAGGCGGGGGCGCTCATCATCACCCGGGCCAACAATGCGGCGCTGGGCGAAGCCTTCGACCAAACGGTGCTCGACGTTGCCAATGCGCAGGAGCAGGAGCTGACCGCCGTGGGCACCGGTTTCGTGGGCAGTGGCTTTGATTTCGGGTCGGGCGAGGTGCGCTACGTCGAACCGCCCCGCATCGTGGTGGCTACCGGTGAGGACGTTTCGGCCTACGGCTTCGGTGAAATCTGGCACTTCTTCGAGCAGCAACTTCACTACCCCATCACGCCCGTGGAGGCCGACCGACTGGAGGACATCAACCTCAACGACTACAACGTACTGATCCTTCCCGACGGCAGCTACGGCGAAGCCCTCAAAGACGTGAAGCTGGCCGACTGGGTGAAGCAGGGCGGCCGACTGATCGCGCTGGAAGGGGCGCTGTCGTTCTTAGCCGAAGACGAGGCCTTCGGACTCAACCCCTACGCCAATGAAGAAGAGCAGCAGCAGTTGGAAGCCGCTCGGGCCGACGACCGCCGCGAAGCGCAACTGGCCTCCTACGCCTCGCGCGAGCGGCGCGCGCTGAGTAGCGACATCTCGGGCGCTATCTTCCGCTTGCGTCTGGACAATACCCACCCGCTGGCGCTGGGCTATCCCGACTACTACTACACCCTGAAGCGGGGAGCCGACCGCTACGCCTACCTCAGCGACGGCTGGAACGTAGGCACCCTGACCGGTCGCGAAAACCTGGTCAGTGGCTTCGTAGGGGCCGACGTGCAGGAGCAGTTGGCGCAGTCGCTGGTGTTCGGAGTAGAGAACCCAGGGCGCGGCAGCGTGGTATATTTGGTGGACAACCCCTTGTTTCGGCAGTTTTGGTACAACGGCAAGCTGCTGTTTGCCAATGCGGTGTTTTTGGTGGGGCAGTAGGCACGTGATTAATCACGTGCCTACGCTACCACATTTCTTTCCCATAACTCGCTATTGCGAACAGAATAATTCATATTTGATCCAGGGCACCTATTTTTCAGACCAACCTACACCCTTACCCCCCCTACCCATGACTGATTCACTACGCTATCCCATCGGAGAATTTTCGGCTCCCGAACAAGTCTCGGAAAGCGAGCGCCAACAGCACATCGTCACCGTGGCCGAACTACCGCAGCAGCTTGCCGCCGCCGTCGAGCCCCTCATCGACGCCCAGCTCGACACTCCCTACCGCGACGAGGGCTGGACGGTGCGGCAGGTGGTGCACCACCTGCCCGACAGCCACCTGAACGCCTACACCCGCTTCCGGCTGGCCCTCACCGAAGACAATCCTACCATTCGTCCCTACGCCGAAGACCGCTGGGCCGAACTGTCCGATGCCCGCACGGCCCGCATCGAGCCGTCGCTGCAACTGCTCGAAGCACTGCACCAGCGCTGGGTGATGCTGTTGCAATCGCTCACCGACGAAGACTTTGCCCGCACCTTCGTGCATCCGCAGCAGAACAAAACCTTTCGGTTAGACGTGGCCCTGGCCAACTACGCCTGGCACGGGCAGCACCACCTGGCGCACATCACCACCCTAAAAGAAAGAAAAGCGTGGTAAGACTCTTGGCACAGTACGCAAGACACCATTCTGAAAATTTTTTATCCAGAGCTGGTGCCTTCACAAGCCCATATCAATTTATCGGAATATTATTTATAGGCCTTCTACTGGTTCTGCTCACGGCGACCACCGGGGTGGCCCAATCACCCGACGAGAAGCCCCTGCGGGTGGGCGTGGCCGGACTGGTGCACGGACACGTGGGCTGGATCTTGAAGGCCATGCAGCGTCCGAGTATCGAGGTAGTAGGCATTGCCGAGCCCAACCGGGCGCTGGCCCAGCGCTACGCCGAGCAGTACGGCTTCTCAATGGATTTGGTCTACGACGACTTGGCCACCATGCTCGACCAAACCCAGCCCGAGGCGGTCACGGCCTTCAATGCGATCTACGACCACCTGGCCACGGTAGAAGCCTGCGCTCCGCGGGGTATCCACGTGATGGTGGAGAAGCCGCTGGCCGTGAGTCTGGAGCACGCCCGCCGCATGCAGCAACTGGCTACCAAGCACCAAATCCACCTGCTCACCAACTACGAAACCACCTGGTACGGCAGCAACCACGCCGTTCAGGCACTGGTGCAGGACGCAGCGCTGGGTGAACTGCGCAAGGTGGTGGTGCACGACGGCCACTCCGGTCCGAAGGAGATTGGCGTGGGTCCGGAATTTCTGGAGTGGCTTACCGACCCCAAACTCAACGGCGGCGGAGCCCTGATGGACTTCGGCTGCTACGGGGCCAACCTGATCACCTGGCTGATGCAGGGCGCGCCCCCCACGTCGGTGATGGCCGTCACCCAGCAGGTTAAGCCCGACGTGTATCCTAGGGTGGAAGACGAGGCAACGATTATTCTCACCTATCCAAAAGCGCAGGGCATCATTCAGGCCTCGTGGAACTGGCCGGTGAGCCGGAAGGATACGGAGGTGTACGGCGCAACCGGCTACGCCTTCGCCCTGAACGCTACCGACCTGCGAATCCGGCAAACGCAGGCCGAAACCGAAACGATCCGGCAAGTGCCCACCCGGGCGGCCCCCTACGACGATCCGTTTACCTACCTGGCGGCGGTGGTGCGCGGCACGATCACGGTGGCTCCCACCGACCTGTCGGCCCTGGAAAACAACCTGGTGGTGATGGAAATCCTGGACGCGGCCCAGCGGTCGGCCCAGAGTGGGAAACGGGTGAGGCTGAAATAGCGGAAAACAGTAAGTCACCGCCTTATGGTCCTAAAAAATTTCTTCGCCTACTTGCAAGAGCGGTTTCCGCCGGTGAACATGCTGCTGTTCGCCATCCTGTTCTTCACCGTTTACTCCATCAGCAGTCTTTCGCCCGCCTCGGAGCGGCTGCACGGCGTGGCCTGGGGCGGAGTGGGGGCCGTTATTTGCTTCTTCTTCCGCCTGCGCGTGTTCGACGAAATCAAAGACTACCAACTCGATGCGCTTAACCATCCGCAGCGGGTGTTGCAGTCGGGCCGCGTCACCCTACGGCAGTTAATCGGAGTGGCGCTGGTGGGCACGGTGGTGGAGTTGGCGTGGTCGGTGGCGATGGGGAGGGGGGCGCTAGTAGGCTGGCTGGTCGCGGCAGGCTACAGTTTGCTGATGCGCTACGAGTTCTTCGTAGGGAAGTGGCTGCAAAAGCGCCTGTTGCTCTACGCTGCCTCCCACATGCTGGTGATGCCCTTGGTCATTGCTTGGGTGTGGTTGGCCTTCAACCCAACCCTTGGCATCCACGCGGGGCTGCTGGCCGCACTGAGCCTGCTGGCGGGCTTCGCCTTCGAGGTGGCGCGGAAGATTCACGCCTCGGCGGCCGAGCGACCCACCGTAGACTCCTACTCCAGGGCGATCGGTTATCGGACCTCCATCGCGTTGGTGCTGTTGCTGCTGCTGGCGGGAGCGGTGGTGCAGGGGCAACTGCTGCTGGTCGTAGCGGCTCGTCCCTGGGCCTTTGCGGTGCTCAGCGGGTCGTTTCTGGCAACGCTGGTGGCCTACGGCATCGTTCTGAAAAAGCCGTACGAACCGACCCTTCGGAAAGCGGAACTGGGAGTGTCCCTGTTCATGCTCATTAGCTACGTGACAATTATTATTGAGGCTACGGTTAAACTTTAACTTCGCAACAGGCATGATCATCAACCAACTCAATAACGTGCGAAACGAAACGGTGGGTGGCAAAGCGTTGGGGCTGCTCAATCTACAAGCGCGGGGCCACCGGGTGCCCGACTTTCTGGTGCTGCCCGCTTCCGCTTTTTCAGCGTACTTGGCTCAGCGTTCGGAAAGAACCGTTTTGTCTGATTCCCAGAAGTCGGAAGTATTAACCTACTTGGTCGAATGGAACTGGCCACAAAACGGAGTGGCGGTGCGCTCCTCGGTAGCCGACGAAGACGGAGCGGATCACGCCTTTCCGGGAATGATGGACAGCTTCTTGAACGTGAAGGACGAAGAACACCTCTGGCAGGCCGTGGCCGACGTGGTAAACAGCGCCTGGTCGGAGCGGGCGTTGGCCTACCGACAGGAGAAGCAAATTGAAAAGGAGGCCGTTCCGGCGGTGATCATTCAGCGACAGATTGACGCCCAGATCAGTGGCGTGGTGTTTACCGTGAATCCGGCATATCCCCACGAAATGGCGATTCATACGGTGATCGGCCTGGGCGTGGGCTTGGTAAACGGTGAACTGGAGCCCACCGAAACCTACCTAGACCGGACTCGCGGAGGGATCGCGCACCAGCAGGTTCGAGTTAATACCGAATGCTACGCTTTTGCCCCCGAAAGTGGCATTGAGCGAGTAGCATGCAGCAGCGATGGGCAGCTTTCTCCGCCCCTACTGGCGGAACTCCACCAAACCGCGCGGCGCGTGGAAGAGCAACTGGGTGCGCCCCAAGACATCGAGTTTTGCGTCGCCAACGAACAACTTTACCTACTGCAGGCGCGGCCTATCACCGTGCCGATTCCTCCAATAGTCGTCTACGACAACTCCAACATTCAGGAAAGCTACTGCGGGGTGACCACCCCACTCACCTTTAGCTTTGCCCAGCGGGCCTACGCCACGGTATACCGACAGACCATGCACGTGCTGGGCTTGCCCGAAGCAACCATTGCTGCCCACCACGAAACGGTGAACAACCTGCTGGGGCGGGTGAAGGGCCGCATCTACTACAATATCAACCACTGGTACCGGGGCTTGCTGCTGCTGCCGTCGTTCCGCCAGAACAAGGCCGACATGGAGCGGATGATGGGGCTGTCGGAGCCGGTCGATTTTGTGGAGAACCAGTCCAAATCTCTCGCGCAAAAAGCCAGGATGCTGCCCCGCTTGCTGACCACCCTGGCGCGGCTGCGTTATCGCTTCGCTCGCCTCGAGCAAGATTTCGACCGGTTTCGCAAACATTTTTCGCAACGGTTCGAAGCCTTCTACGCGCTGCCGCTCTCTGACCTGCCTCCGAAGGAATTATGGCAGCAAAAAAAACAGTTGGATGATCAACTGTTGAATAACTGGACCACCCCGATTATCAACGACTTTTACGTGATGATGAAGAACGGAGCGGCTCTCCGCTCTCTCAAAAAAACCGAAGAGCAGTCTCCCGAAGCAGCCCTGCAACGGCATCTGTCCGGTGACCTGGAAATTGACTCTCTAAAGCCCACCCTGGAACTGATGCGCCTGGCCAAGCGGGCCAAACTAGATACTGCGCTTTGCGCGATGCTCGGGGCTACGCCCGCTGCCGACTGCCACGCGCGGGTTGCCGACCAATTCCCTGATTTCCTGGCCGAAGTGCAGCAGTACATTCATCGCTACGGCGACCGCACCGTTGGGGAGCTGAAACTGGAAACCGTTACCATGCGGGTGGATCCCACTGTGTTCTACCTGTATCTGCGTAACTATTTGTCCACCGAGGTAATCTTCCCAACAAAACCGTCTGCCACGGGGGGGGGCGCCACTGCGGCGGGCACTCACCCCAAGGTTCGTAGGCCATTGGCCCAACTGAAGCGGGGCATTCAGCGGCGAGAGGCCATGCGCCTGGAGCGCACCCGCTTGTTCGGCATGTACCGCACCCTGTTCATCGAAATGGGCGAACGCTTGGTGAGTGCCGGTCAGCTATCTCACCCGCGCGACATTTTTTACCTGGAAGAACACGAAATTGAAACGCTCGTCGGGTCACCGGCTGGTTTTGACAAAGCGGTGATTGCGGCCCGCCAGCAGCAGGCCCAGCGGTGGGAGGAAGAAGTGGTGCCCTCTCGGGTGGTGGTGCCCAGTCGGCCGTTGGCTCGCTCGGCACCGCCCGTCAGCCCGGACCGTCTGCACGGCGAGCCCTGCGTGGCGGGACACGTGCGCGGAGAAGCCATCGTGATCAGCCGTCCAGATGATAACCTGGCGGTGCAGGAAAAAATTATCTGCGCCCTGCGCACCGACCCCGGCTGGGCGGCGCTGTTTCCGGTGTGCCGGGCGGTGCTCATCGAGAAGGGCTCTTCCCTGTCGCATTCGGTGATTCTGCTGCGCGAACTGGGCATTCCCACCATCATCAACATTCCGGGCCTCACCCGGTCGGTGGCAAGCGGTACGGAAATTGAACTGGACGGCAGTACGGGGACCATTGCTCTCCGTCATCCTGAAAATTGACCACCCATGGAGCGTCTCGTCGTGAACGGCCGCTTGCCGGACAGCTTTTTTGCCTTGCCACCGCGCGTGTATCAAGCTTATCCGTTCGCCATCGAAGAAAATCCGCGCGAGGTGCATCGCCTGCTGGCAGCGGAGCGGGAGGACTACGACGCCGTGCTCTACACCGACCACCGGACGGTTCGGCTGCTGGGCATTTTTCCAACGACCGGCGATACGGCCTACTTTGCCTACTGGGAAGCCACCGATCCGGCCACCAACCGGCTGGCGTTTGAAGCCTTCGAGCACGAGGCCGCCGAACGAAAGGTGCAACGCATCAGGGGCCCGCTCACTTTCAACACCTTCCACCGCTACCGGCTGCGGCTCCAAATTCCCTCGTGGACGATGTTTGATCGGGAACCGGTAAATCCACCGGAGTACGTCGGCTGGCTTGCGGAGCGGCACTACTCGCCCGTGCTGCACTTCGAGAGCCGGATGATGAGATCGGCGCACATGCCCCAGCTCTACGAATCAAAGGAACAGTATCTGGAGACCCTCACCGACCTGCCGTTTCGTTACCTGCCCCTTACGCCCGAAACCTGGGCGGCCCGGACGCCGGAGATATTTGCGTTGGTCGACGCCATCTTTTCGCAAAATCCGGGCTACCGTTCCATTTCCTTCGCCCAATTTGATCAGCTCTACGGCCCCGACTTCGCGCAGAAACTATGCCCCCACAGCTCGGTCTTGCTCGAAGACCTGGGCAGTAGGCAACTGATCGGCCTGAGTTTCTGTCTGCCCAACTACCGTCCGTTGCCGCTTCGCACGAAGCCGACGTTTGCGCGCGATTATTCCCGGCTGGCCCACAAAACGCTGTTAATTAAGTCGGTGGGCATCCACCCTGACTTTCGTCGGCGCGGATTGATGACGTATCTGGGAGCCTACTGCATGCAGACGTTCACCGCGCACTACCAGGACGCTATTTTCTGCCTGATGCGGGCCGACAATCCGTCATTACGCTTCACCGACGATTTGCCGTATGAAAAGTGTTCGTACGCTTTGTTTGAGAAAGTTCTTGGTTAACGGAAGGGTTTAGGGCAGATCCACTTGCTCAATGGTATTGAAGTAGCTATCGATCACCCGCGGCAAAAAGGGGTACGGGCTCACACTGTGGGCCATGGCGTAGAGTCCCAGACGATGCAGGCCAAAGTCAAGCGCGGCGAGTTGAAACCCCCGGTCAAACGTTTGCTTGTCCGAAAAGAGCGCCGTAAGCTGGTTCAACTCCTGCCGGTAGTACTCCACGTATCCGGAGCGTAGGGTGTAGCGGTCGCGATCCAGCACGAAGCACAGCAGTTCTACTACGTCGTACTGCGGCACGTGAAAGGTGGCCAGCTCCCAATCGTATACGCAAAAACGAGTTCCCTTGAAGCAAACGTTGCGGGGATTCAGATCGTTGTGCACCAGCGTGGTGGGCATCGCTTGCAACTCGGCCTGGTACTGAGGGATGGCTGCGATAGCCCGCGTGAGGCGGTCGGTGCGCGAGGCGGTATACAACTCCGGGAGGCGTCGGCGGGCGTTAGCCAGCAGGGCTTCCCACAGGGGCGTCAGGCGCTGAAAGTAATCGGGCGGCTGCGTATCAGACCAGTGGTGCAAGTTTAGCGCAGGCGGCTCAAGCAGGTACTTGGCGTGCCACTGCGCCAGCTGCGCCAAGGCCGCTCGGATATGCGTATCGGCCCAGCGATGCACCTCCATCACGCTGTTGAGCAGGCTCACGTCCTCCAGATACTCCATTAAAATGATGTACACCTCGTTCTCAACGTCTTCGTAACAGCCGTAGATGGTGGGCAAAATTGGGTCCGACAGCTGTTGATAGATCTCTAACTCCCGTCCGTGGGTATGCTGAAAACCCGTATGCTCCGAAAAGCTGGGATACACGCTGGCCAAGGGCTCGCCATCCACTTGGGCTAAGCTATTGAGCATAGCGGAGATTTCCCGACCGTGGGGCTTCATCTTCATCACCATCTTTCGGGTTTGGGATTGCCCGTTCTCCTGCCACATTACCCGCAACCCGAAGTGGCCCATAGGTTTGGTGCTGGTGCCGGAGGTGAGCGTCACCAGAATGCTGGCGCGGTTGTCCACGGCAAACGGAGTCACGGCGGTGACGACGATGCCCCGCTCAGGATGCCGTCGTTGCATCACCGACTGGATAAATGAGGGAGTAAAGTAGGTCATACGTTTATGATAAGAGAAGTTCTTTTATAATCTGGCGGATACTACTCACCTCTTTAGTGGTTAAGTTACCCAGCTCTTTGGTAAACCTTTCGGTGGATACCGCCCCCATCTGATCTACCAAAGCGTATGAAACTTTGCCGTTAATTTTAAGCGTCGATTTTATTTCTACCGTGGTTGGGTAGGTTTTATAACGACTGGTGGTCGGCACTACAATCACGCGGGAATGGTGGTGGTTTTGTTCATTCGGAGAAATAACGACACACGGGCGATGACCGCTTTGTTCGGTTCCTTTAATTGGATTCAGGTTGACCCACCAAACTGAATACTGGTTAATTTTCACGGTTTCGTTAGCTTGTGCAGATTAGGGAGGGTCGATATAGGCTTACTGACGCTGATTAATAGTCCTCAAAAACGTCGTCGTCCAGTATGTCTGGAATGTCTTCAAACTCGCCGTTGTCGTTAGCCTTCCGGAAAGCTTCAGCCCAACCCTCGCGCGGTTTAGCTGCTTTCTTAAGCAAAAGCCCATCTTGGGTTTCTATCAGTCGAACTTGATTTTTAAGGTCGTACTTTTCTAGTAAAGCTTTAGGTATAATAATTCCGAAGCTGTTACCAATTTTTATCGTTTTCATACTTTGTCTGCGTCAGGTTACAGCAAGTCAACGTTATAACAATGTTACAACATGGAATTTAGAAAAGCAAGCACGAACCTAGCCCATTGAGAAAACCCGAACCGACCCAAAGTAAAAGCAAGTTTCTTGCTCCATCGCCAGGGCAGCAGCTGCTTCATCTCGCCACGGGTCAAACTCACCGGCGTGACCCTGGTCGTTGAGCAGGTTCCAGAACACCAGGCGCAGAGGTTTTCCGGCTCTTGCGGCCAGCGCTTCCACTGATTCTCTAAAGTCCGACCGGCTGGTGTACTCAAAAATATTAGACAAACCCGCCTTGGTCACCGAGGCGCCCGCTTCTGATAGCAGGTAGCTGACGGCCTCGGCGGTGACCACCTCAAGTTTGGGCAAGGCGGCGCGCAGGGCACCGTAGTTTTCCGCGCGGTAGCAGGGAGGCAGCCCAGCATTTTCAAGGTGGCGCAGTCCGAAGAAGAAAAACCGAAAGTGAAAATTGTCCCGTACCGGATGCTGCCGCACGAACGCCTTCAGACGCTGGTAGAACACTTCGCCGCCCTGCTCCGGGGCGTAGGCGTATAACTTGGGGTCGCGGCCCTGGCTGAGGTTGCGGTTGTTGAAGTAGCGCACAAAGCGATCGGAAAAGGAGGGCACGTCGATCTTTACATCAAAAAAGGAGGCTTGTGCTTCCGTGCTTTGGCAACGCGTGAGTTCTACCAGGGCCCGCTGAAATTTCGGGGGCAAAACGTTGTAAAAACCGTGCAGGTACTGCTCCAGCCGCCCCGAAAGCAGCAGTCCTTCAGGGTGCAAGTCAAAAAAAGCCGCCCAGAACGAGTGATCGGCCTCCGAAAGCGTAGGAAGGACTTCAGTTACCGCATCGGCTACCGCGGCGGGCCCCTCGAGTCCCAGCACGCCTCGGAACACGGTGTAGGGGTGGGCTTGGATAATTTGGGTCTTAAGCTGTAGCAAACGATTCTGAAACGGGTTCACATCGACGGCGGTGACCCGGCCCGGCCCGGCCAGCAGGGCATTAAGCACGTTGCACCCGGCGGAGGTAATTACCAGCGCATGGTCGTCGGCCGTCAGGTTCAAGGCGGTGTTTAAGGCTTGGTGCCCCTCCCACACCAGCGAGTAGCGAATCTGGTCGAGGGCCACCTCGTGAAAAGCAGTTTTCATGGTTTAATTTTATGGTAGAGAATCTTGGATTGGTGCCGTGTGTCGACCGGTAGGTGAGGGGTTGAACGAATCGTATTCAGATATTTAGCGTCTATCACCCCGGCCAGTGCCGCTCGCCCGGCGGCGGCGGAAGCAGTTCCTTCAAAAATAATGTCAAAAGCGCTGCCACGCGCCAACGCGGCGGCCTTTTTTACGCCCGGCTGGTGGAGCAGGTAGTGTTCTAGCTGATAATGCTGCTTTCCGCCGATCACCGCTTCGTTGCCCCGGCGGGCCGTCAGCACCAATTGATCGCCTTCTACGTAGCCGATGTCGCCGGTGGCGAACCACTCCTGACCGGGAGAAAGCACCACGTGCGGACCGCTCACCCACAGTTCGCCGATTTCACCCGGAGGAAGACGATCCGTAGCCACCAGCTTCCACCGCAGTGCGGGGTGCATTGCCCCTACGGCGTAGCCCAGTAGCGGATCGAGGGGTTCGGTGAACGCGCGCACCGCAATGGGTTCGGCCTCCGACGAGCCGTAGATCACGTATACTTTTGCGGCCGGAAAAAGCGCTTGCAGTCGTCCAAGCAAGCGTTCGGGTACGGGCGACCCACCCACGCCTACGGCCTCCGCGACGGGCAACACAATTTGGTGGGCTTCGGCATAGTCTAGCAGCCGGGTGAAGTAAAACACGTTGCCGGTGAGCGTACGCACCGCTTCCGATTGAAGTTGAGCGGCAACCTTCTCCGGACGCAATTGGTCCAATCGAAAGCCGGGGATATCGGGCAGCAGGGTGCTGATGCCCGCCGCCAGGTTGTGCAGCAGCACGTTGGGGAACAACGGAAAGTCGACCGACCCGGGCTGCGCCGGAAAGTAGTGCAACAGCGCGCGGTGTTGGTGGGTGAGCACCCCGTGGCTTCGGTAGATGGGCCGGGGGCGTCCCGTGCTGCCGGACGAGAAGGTGATCAGGGCGGGCTGCATTTCCGGCACCGGGTGGGGCGCGTCCGGGATCGGTGCCGTAGCGTGCGGATTGGTGCGAACGATTTTGACTCCCGCCAGCGGTCCCAGGAGGCGCAACCGCCAGGAGGGACGTTGGTCAGTAATGATGGCGCGTACCTGGCAGCGCTTCCGAAGGCGGTTCCACTGCCTCAGTTGCAAGCCTGCGGGAGGAAGGAGCACCACTGCTCCTTCGGCCAGCAGGGCCAGCAGCGCTACGATGGCCGAGGGAGAACCCGGAACGGCCAGCAGACAAACGTCGCCGGGACGAACGCCCTGCGAAGCAAGTTGTTGCCGGACCGCGTTCACCCGCTGCGCGAGTTGGGCAAAGGTGAGATCAGCGACGGACGGCCAGCCAATAGCCAGCCTGGATGAGTTGGTGCGGGCCGACTGCTCAATGAGTGCGTAAAAGTTGGACATGTTGCAAGATTGAGATACGACCAGGCGACAGCAACGTTAGCGAAACTAAATTGCCCGGGCAAGTAACTGGCAAAGTGCCAACTCTTGTGAATCTCACCCTGAAAACAAACTAAATATTTAGTTTTAAAACTAGAAAAATAGTTTTAGATTGTAAGTAGTTTCGTTCAACAGATTTTCTCCGCACAACTGACTACTATGTTCAACAGCTTTCTTTGGATTGCCCTGCGAAGTTTCTACCGCGACCGCTCGTTCTCCGTCATCAACCTGCTGGGGTTGACACTAGGAATAGTGACGTTCGGATTCATCATTCGGTACGCCTCTTTTGAAATGAGCTACGACAGCTTTCACCAAAACGGAGAGAACGTCTACCGGGTAAGTCGGCACGAGTTTGGCGACCGACCGGAAGCCAGTGCCAAGGCCTTTTACGCCATTGGTCCCGAGGCATTCGCCAGTTTTCCCGAAGTGGTGAACTATACCCGGATGCATCCGGCCGATGGCATGCTCACCTACCACGACAAAGTGGGCGGCATCCGAAGTTTCTTTGAAGATCAAGCGTTCTACGCCGACACTTCTTTTTTCAGTTTTTTTTCCTTTCCATTAATTGAGGGCAACCCCAAAACCGTGTTGCAAAATCCTGCCTCGGTAGCCATTTCCGAATCAGCGGCCAAGAAATATTTTGGCGATGCCGACCCGGTCGGTAAGGTGCTGCACCTAGCCACCGAGTGGCAAGCCGGAGACTACGCAGTAAGTGGGGTATTTCAGGATATTCCCGCCAACAGTCATCTGACTTTTGATTTTGTCTTTCCGATTCAGGGCTTGTTGAGCAACTTTCAGTTCGATGGGCAAGGATGGAGCTGGACTAATTTTTACAATTATCTGCTCGTGCGGCCCAAGACGGATATTGTTACCCTTCAGAACAAATTATCCACCTTCCCCGAAAAACACTTGGGTGCGTTACTGAGCCGTCACCAGATAAGGATGGAGTTTCACCTCCAACCGATCACCGACATCAATCTGTACTCTACGTTGGCCGGTGAAACAAAGGAAACTGGCCAGTGGAACAAGCTTCGGATACTGATTGCCGCGGCGTTTTTTATTATCGGTTTGGCTTGGCTCAACTACATCAACCTAACCACCGCCCGAGCCACCCGACGCGCTCGGGAGGTAGGTCTAAGAAAAGTGATGGGATCTGACCGGTGGATGCTGGTTCAACAATTCTTACTCGAATCGTTGCTTCTCAACGTTGTTGCCGTTGGGTTAGCGGTCCTCATCCTGTTTGTTGCTACGCCTTCTTTCAACCAACTGCTGAGCGAACCGCTGTCGTTCAACTGGAGCGAGCAGTCTTCGTACTGGTTGTTATTTATAATCTTCTTTTTAGGAGGAACGCTACTTAGCGGACTTTATCCGGCGGTCTACCTTTCTTCGCTAAAACCGGTTAAGGCGTTGCGGGGGAAACTACCTTATCAAGGGAAAAACCGCCTGAGACCAACCCTGGTGGTGGTGCAGTTTGCCGCGTCTCTATTGCTGATGATGGGCACGGTGATCATCTATCAGCAGGTAGCTCGGTTGCAGCAGCAGGAATTAGGAATGGATATCACGCAAAAACTCATCGTGAGAGCCCCGGGAGCACCCCAAAAGGGCTACTGGAACGAGCTGAATGCGTTTAAGAGTGAAGTAATAAAGCGGGCTAGCATCAAAAATGCGGCGGTCTCTTTTGAAGTGCCCGGACATGACCTGCGGTGGGGACAAGAGGTGGATGTGACCGGAGGTCAACAGAACGTCGTTTTGCAGTGGACGAGCTTTGATCATGACTTTGTTCCGGTATACGGTGTAGACGTAATTGCCGGAAGAAACTTCTCCGAAACATTTGAGGGCCCGGTGGTCCTCATCAACGAAACGGCCGTGGGGGCGCTGGGCTTCACGAGTCCGGAAGAAGCCTTAGACCAAGAACTTACCGGTGCTTACTCTAGAAGAGTCATCGGTGTGATTAGCGACTATTATCAGCGGTCTCCCAAATTCAGGGTGGAACCACTCGCTATCAGTCCCTTTTCCAAAGAAAAAGGATACATCACGCTCACCGTGCAGCAACAAGACTTACCCGAAACGCTGGCATACGTAGAAGCGGTCTATCAAACCCTGTTTCCCGCCAACGCCTTCGAGTATTTTTTCCTGGACGAGTACTTTGCCCGACAGTTCGCACCAGACCGGCAGTTTAGTCACGTGATCACCATTTTTTCGGGTTTAGCCCTGTTCATTGCGGCCCTCGGCTTGCTTGGATTCACCGCCTACGTGAGTAACAGCCGGGCTAAAGAAGTAGGGATACGAAAAGTGGTCGGAGCCGATGGATGGGATATGCTTATGCTCTTCAACCAAGACGTGGTCAAGCTAGTCATTATAGCATATTTGATCGCGCTTCCGCTGGGGTACTGGGGAACTCAGGCGTGGTTAGCGAACTATGCCATCCGCATCGACCTCAACCCGTTTCACTTCGCGCTACCCGGTGTAGTGTTACTGGCAACGGCACTGGTTGTCACTACCTGGCAGACGCTAAGAGTCGTGCGAACCAACGCGGTGGATCTGTTACGCCATGAATGACCTACCTGCTTCTGGGTATATATCGTACAAAACACCCGAAGCCTATGGCATTCTAAGACTCAAGCAGTAGCTTTGCAATGGGCTGCTACTAGGTAGCCGGTCAAACGTTTTTTCAACTTAATGAACCTAGCCAATCATGAGAAATGTCTATTTGCTATCGGCCGTTTTTACTTTCTTAATCATTTTTTTGTCAGTCCACCGCACGGTGGCTCAGGACTGGGGCTTCGGCATTAAGGGGGGAATTAATTTTTCTAGCTTGAATGTAGATGGAGGCGACGACCCCGATAGCAAGGTAGGAGTGCACGTAGGAGTGTTCGGCAATACTTCAATTAACGCCGACGGGAATTTATTTGTGCAGCCGGAGTTGCTGTTTTCGCTACAAGGAGCCGAAGATAATAATACAACGTGTATCAACCTTCCGGTGGTGATTAAGTATTACATTGTGGAGCAGTTTAGCATTCACGGGGGATTACAACTTGGGCTGCTGATCGCCGGTGAAGATGAACTTGACGAGGTACTAACAACCATTGATTTAGGAGTTCCGCTAGGAGCAGAGTTTGATGTCAACGAAAATTTCGGATTAGGCTTGCGTTACGTTATCGGAGCCACAAACATCTATGATCCTGATTTCGATACTGATACCGACATTTACAATCGCGTTTTTCAACTGTTTGCCAGCTACCGGTTTCCGTAGTCCCTTTGTCGCTCTCCTACCGCGTGCGCTGGATGGTAATGTTCCCCCGCCGCGATTCGCCTAAGCAGGGGTGATCAATCGTGTAGAAGTAAACCCCGCCCGGTAGTCCGTCGCCATCCCACGTGTTCTGGTACGCCGGATGGGCGTACACCAGCTTCCCCCAACGGTTGTAAACGTGCAGGGGGCTCCCCCGCAGGTGCTCGTCCAGCACAAAAGCATCGTTATGTCCGTCGCCATTGGGGGTAATAATGTTCGGCACAAAGCCCTCTTCCGGAGCGCTACGCACCACCCAGGTACCCGCCCTTTGCTCCCCGCAACGGCCCCTCACCGTCACCTCGTAGTAGCCCGACTGCGTTACCTGCACGGTCGAGTCGGAGGCCCCGGTCGACCAGCGATACGTCTCGTAGTGCGCCCCCGCGTTCAGGATGGCCGGTTCGTTTGCACAGCTCCAGGTGGTGTCCGGCAGCACCAGCGGCACGTCGCGGTACGCCTCTACGCTAACCTCATCCGAATACTCTCCGCAACTGTTGCGTACGCTCACCCGGTAGACCCCTGGGTCGGAAACGGTCAGCGTGCGGTCGGTGCTGCCCGTCGACCAGCGAATTGTTCCTTCTTCCAATCCGGGGTCGAGGGTCAGCGTCTCTCCGGCGCACAGCGCCTTCCGCTCACCAATATTTGGTACCAGATCGCCCTCAAAAACGATACGCACGGTGTCGGTGCGAACCCCGCAGGCATTTTCAGCACGCAGCCAGTAGGTGCCCGACTCGCGCACCTCCAACCACACATCGGTAGAGCCATCCGACCATTGGTAGTCGACCAGCCCGCTGTAATCGTAATTTTCGACTGAAAGCAGTACATTCGACTGGCTGCGGCGGCACACCGTTTGGTCTCCTCCCAGGTTGAGCGGCAGCAGTGGTTCGGTAAAGTTTACGCTTAGGTAATCGGCGCGGGCACACCGGCCTTCTCCCCACGACATACTGTAGTAGCCCGTCTCAGTAATTGCAATTAGTCCGGCTTCGTTTTCCACCTGCTCAGGCGGTAAAGACTCGCCCCCCCACCGATACGTGGTGAGGGGCGGGGTGATCCATAACGTATCACCGGCACATAGGGAGGTGTCGGCCGGTAGCCGGTAGGCAACGTCTTCGTTGATCCGCACCCGCAGCGTAGTGTCCTGGCCGTTGGTATACACCACGGTGGCTTCTACGGTAAACGCTTCATCCTGGCTCGACGGCACCATGAACACAAACCCCCGGTCTACCGACGCGGGCGGCCCGGCCCATCGAATCTCCGCCACCGCCTGCGGATCGTCTACCAGCAACGAAACGTAGGAAGAGTCCCGGTCGCAGCCTCCGAACGCGTGAAGCTGGGGCGGACACGCTAAACGGAGGTGGTCCTTCAGGTAGCTCTGCACAAAATTAGGTAGTCCGACCTGGGCGGAGCCACTGCCCCGGATAATGTCAAAGTAGGGCACCGCCCCCGCCCGACTCCCCACCAAATTGGGGTTCAGGACACATCCCAGATGTCCGTTATTGGTGAAGTAGATACGACCATCGGGAGCTAACTGGAGGGCTTTCCGCCCGGTAATTGTCGGGAGCGTATTGCCGAAATGGTAGAGGACCTGCCCGCGCGAGGACCAGTCGGGCCGGGTCAGATCGTACTGGAGCAGATTTCTTTCCGAGCTAACGTATAGTTTGCTGCCGTCTGGTGAGAACTCCAGTCCGTAGAACGACTCTCCTTCGCGCCGCAGATCAGCAAAAGTGGGGTTGCTGGCCCGGCCGGTGGCTGCGTCGAAATCAAAAACCCCAATCACGTTGTCGAACACCGTTTTGGTAGCATTGGCTTCCCAGTACACGTAGGCAAGGCGAGTGCCATCGGGGGAGGCTTTAAGGTAGCCCGTATTGTTCTCAGCAGCAGCTACCCGGCGAAACGTTCGTCCGGTCGGGCTAATCACCGGCGTGGTGGCTACTCCCCCGGCCGTTACCCGGTAGGCCAGCAGATCGCCCGACTGCTGAGAAGTATTGACCGAGCGGCGGTAAGCTTGGGTGATCACCCAAAAATCCTGTCCGTTGCGGTGCTTCACCCCGGTGAGTCGCTCGGTCAGTGAGTCGGTGAGGCAAACCGGACCGCTTTCTACTTGCAATCGGCGATCCGGGCCGGGGCCCCGCCCGATGGTGTAGTAGCAAAATCGACCGTCGCTTAGGTCTCCGGCGCGCGGACTAGTCATGAACGTCCAGTAGTGGTCGGTGGCTCCGGGCTGAGGAACAATCAGGGCGGCCTGGGTGGTTGTGGTGTAATCGTAGCTGCCCTCAAGCGTCCAGTGAGGGGGTAACTCTCCGCCGGGCATAATCTGATGTTGGTTGTCCCAAAACGTGAGGCCGTTGGTGTAGAACTGTAGCTCTCCGGCAGCATTCGCGATCGTAGCCATCCCCTCATTGGCAAAGTGTTCACCCACGGTGAACGTGAGGGGCGAGCAACCGTCGAACGTTGCGCCCGCCCGCTTGCCGAAGAGCCACTGAGTTGCTTCTCGTTGGGCGTACGCAGAAAGTGTGACAAGGATCAGGCAAACAAACGCACAAGCAGAGCGGGTGATAAGATACGACGGTAGCATTTTCGGTCGTGTTAGGTTGGGTCAGAGGGTTTCGGCAGTCCAGCCAAGCAAGAACTGCTGCCGAAGCACTCAAGCGTAAACGTGGTTTGGATAATACAAAAAGAGGGCCTAATGCGGCAGGATAGTGGCCGGTTCGCTAAATTTTTGTGCTGCGCGTGTTCCACGATGAGTTGCCACGTAATAGACCTCCGGCCGAGATAGCCCACATAGTCCGGCAATCAGAGGTTGTTTAATGTATAAACCAAGCAAACCCTACCCGGCCGCCTTGCACTTTTGCCGTATTTTGCTACCTTGACCCGTCACGACCAACCCCTATTTTTCTATGTTTTCTGATCCTGATCTAACCTATTTGCGGCAGCGCGGCACCGACCCCGACACCGCCGAACGGCAGCTCCAAAACTTTCGAGAGGGCTTTCCTCCCCTGCAACTCGTTAAAGCCGCCACCGTCGACGACGGTATCTTGCGCATCGAAGACGACCTGGCCGACGAATTTGTCAAAAAGTACGACGCTGAGTCGCCCGCTCGGCGGGTGGTGAAGTTTGTGCCCGCCTCGGGGGCGGCCAGCCGCATGTTCAAAGCCCTGTTCGCCTTCGCTCAGTCGTACCACGGCAGCGAGCAAGACTACCAGCACCTGACGAACGATCCCGAGCAGCGGCCTATCTTCGATTTTTTTAAGCGTATCCAGGATTTTGCTTTCTACGATGATTTAAACCAAACGCAGGGGAAACGCGGATTGGGCCTCAACGAAGCTATCCTGCAGCGTGACTACGCCACTCCGCTCAACACCCTGCTGCAAGAGGATGGACTCAACTACGGCAACCTGCCCAAGGGCTTGCTGAAATTTCACCGCTACGGCAACGCGGCCCGCACTCCGGTGGAAGAGCATTTGGTGGAAGGGGCGCACTACTGCCGCGACGCGCAGAACAACGTCTACCTGCATTTCACCGTGTCGCCCGAGCACCGCGCGCTGTTCGAGCAGCACGTGGCCGACGTGCGCGAACGCTACGAACAGCAGTTTGGCGTCACCTACCACGTGTCATTCTCCGAGCAAAAACCCGCCACCGACACCATTGCGGTAGACATGAACAACGAGCCCTTTCGCAACGACGATGGCACCCCGCTGTTTCGGCCCGGCGGACACGGCGCGCTTATCGAGAACCTCAACGACCTGGAGGCCGACTTGGTGTTTATCAAGAACATCGACAACGTGGTGCCCGATCGCCTCAAGGAAGAAACCTATCGCTACAAAAAACTACTCGGCGGAATCTTGCTGGCCCTGCAAGAAAAGATTTTCTCCTACCGGCGTCAGCTCGACGAACTGGAAGAGGCGCACGCCGAGTCGCTGGAAGAAGTGCGCGCCTTCGTAGAAGAACAACTGGGAGCCGTTCCGGCGCAGGTGTTTGCCTCAATGAGCGGAGCCGAAAAAGCAGCCTTTCTGATCGAGAAGCTCGACCGACCCATCCGGGTGTGCGGCATGGTGAAAAACGAAGGCGAGCCCGGCGGCGGCCCGTTCTGGGTAGCCAACCCCGACGGTAGCACCGCGCTGCAAATTGTAGAAAGCGCCCAGGTTAGCCTGGACGACCCCGAGCAGCGGTCGGCCTGGGAAAACGCCACCCACTTTAATCCGGTGGACATTGTTTGTTCGCTACGCGACCACGAGGGCAAGAAGTTCGACCTCACCCACTATGTGAACGAGCAAGCCGGTTTTATCGCTCAAAAGTCGAAGGACGGCAAGGAGCTGAAAGCGCTGGAACTGCCCGGCCTCTGGAACGGTGCGATGGCCGATTGGAACACCGTGTTCGTGGAAGTGCCCATCGGCACCTTCAACCCGGTGAAAACGGTGAACGACCTGCTCCGGGAGCAGCATCAGGAAGCGTAGACTGGCTACTAGTCGCTAGTTTCTGGCTACTGGTCACTGGCTACTAGTCGCTAGTTTCTGGATACTAGCTACTAGTGACTAGCAGCCAGTATCTTAACTCATTCAGAAGATCATCCAGTATCCAGTATCCAGTATCCTAGCCATCGAGAAGATCGTCCAACCTTCCAACCCCTACCTGCTGTGGGCCGACGCCGTGCAGGAGCCGCCGAAAACGTTCGGAGGCAAACTGCGGAAGTTGGGTCCGGGCTTTATCCTGTCGGCCGCCATCGTGGGTTCGGGTGAGCTGATCGCTACCACCACGCTGGGAGCCCGCGCCGGGTTTGTCACCTTTTGGGTGATTATTGTGAGTTGCTTGGCCAAAGTGACGCTACAGTTGGAGTTTGGCAAGCACGCCATCTACTCGGGCGAAACCGTGATGGCCGCGTTCAACCAACTGCCCGGACTGCGCTGGCGCGGCACACACTGGACGATCTGGACATGGTTGTTCATTCAACTGTTTAAACTCTTACAGGTGGGCGGCATCATTGGGGGCGTGGCCATCACCCTTCATATGGCGATGCCGGTGGTGCCGATGGCGGTATGGGCCTTCGTGACGGCCATCACCGCTTCGCTGCTGATCTACCGGGG
This sequence comes from Cyclobacteriaceae bacterium, assembly GCA_965217305.1. Lineage (GTDB taxonomy): Bacteria > Bacteroidota > Bacteroidia > Cytophagales > Cyclobacteriaceae > Tunicatimonas. The sequence continues at coordinate 184,790 of CBDCHN010000008.1, read as the reverse complement.
TTACTACCGGTTTATCGAGCGCGTATCGCTGGTGCTTATTGGGTTGTTCACGCTGCTCACCTTCGCTTCGCTGTTCTTTTTGCAGTACACTCCCTACGCCCTCAGTGGAGACAACGTGCTGGAAGGGCTGCGCTTCAACCTGCCGGTGGGCATGATCGGGATCGCCATTGCCGCCTTCGGCATCACCGGGGTGGGGGGCGACGAGATCATGTACTACAACTACTGGTGCCTGGAAAAAGGCTACGCCCGCAACACCGGTCCGCGCGTGGTATTGGGTCAGGAAGGTGAGAATGCTGCCTGGCTTCGGCGGGCCCGGGGGTGGATCACGGTGATGTACTGGGACGCTATTTTATCGATGGTGGTGTACACCATTATGACCGCCGCGTTTTACCTGCTGGGGGCGGCGGTGCTGCACCAGCGGGGCGAAGTGCCCGAGGGCTACGCCATGATCGAGTCGTTGTCGCGCATCTACACCGAAACCCTGGGGCCGGGGGCCAAGTCGGTGTTCTTGCTGGGAGCGGTGGTGGTGTTGTTCTCCACCGTGTTTGCCGCCCTGGCCAGTTGGACGCGCATCTTTTCGGACTGTTTTGGGCAAATCGGGTGGATCGATTTTTATAATCCTACGGTGCGCCGCCGCAGCATTGCCGTGCTGGCTTGGGTGTTTCCGTTGGTGTGGACGCTGCTATTTTTGTTTATCCAACTGCCCGTGCTCATGATCCTGATCGGCGGATTCGTGACCTCTATTCTGCTCCTGATCGTGGTCTACGTAGCCTGGCACTTCCGCTACCGGCGGCTTCCGGCGAGCCTGCGCCCTACCACCGGCTACGACATTGCCTTCTGGGTGAGCGCCGTGGTGATTGTGGGGGTAGGGGTGTACAGCGTGGTGAAAGTATGGTGATATGGATTGTCTAAGCAATTCTTCATTTTAAATAGCTGTTCTCCATGAACGAGAATAAGTTTGAGGCCAGCAACCCGCTGGTATCTTCGCTAGCCAACAAAATAGAAAATGCCGTACCGGGCAAAGTACTGTATGTGGAAAAAATGATCAGAGGGAAAAGCGGACTTATCAAAACGGACTTTGATATTGAGTTAGATGACTTGGTGATAGAAGTGACCCAGGGAGGCGGTAAGGGAAAGGCAAGTCAGATTTTGAACAAAATTCAACCTGAGACAAACAAAAACGTTGTTATCTTTGGGCCTAACTTGAAGCCTTTTGTACAAAAGGAACTAGCTAATCAAGGCATTAAGTTCTTTACGGAAGAAAGAGCGTTGATCAGCTTTATTAATCAGTAGGAGAATGGAAAATGTTGTTTTGATCACCGAATCGGTTAATTCACTTGCTACGATTAAGTCACTCAGCGGTCTTGATTTGAAGCAAGAAGGAGAAAATGTACTGCATTATAGCACGACCGAGCAGTTTTTGTCTATCGTACGTATGACTAATGGAATTGACGAGTACGATGATGAGACCTTAACCGAAATTAAGTTAAAAATCAAAAAACCGGATTTTTTCTTATTGGACACTAATAGCTTTGACCTGCTAAAACAATTTATTGATGCACTACCCAACAGTTTTAATTTTTTGATCGACAACAACTTTGGTAGTATCATGGATAAACAAGAGTTTATGGAGTGCAACACCCCCGATATGCTTTTCTCCTCACTTAAGGCAAAATCCCTTCACTGACCTACATATCAATTGCTGATTTATTTGCGTTTATCTTAAGGGCGGGGAGGTAGGCGAATTTTGCTTAAATGATAATCGCTATTATCTTCATTTTACGATGAATTCCAACGAGTTAGTGTCAGAAATTAGTCGATTGGTAAGAAATTCCGAGCCAGATGCTACCGTGATTCTCTACGGATCCTACGCCCGAGGAGATGAGAAGAACGACTCTGACATTGATATTTTAGTTCTCTTGGAAAAAGACCGTATCACTCCCAGCGATGAGCAACGAGTCAGCTATCCGCTTTATGAGTTGGAATTTGAGACTGGCTACATTATTAATCCTTTAGTTACCAGCAAAAGGGACTGGGAAAAGCGGCATCGCATTACTCCATTCTATCAGAATGTGCAAAGAGAAGGAGTGATACTATGAAGAAGAAAGAACGTCAAGCGTTGGTACAATATCGAATCAGTAAGGCGAGAGAGACATTTGAGGAAATTGCTACCCTTTCTGAACATAGATTCTGGAACACCGCAGTCAACCGGCTGTACTATGCCTGTTACTACGCGGTAAGTGCTTTGTTGATCGATACGAACATCCAGGTTCAAACGCACACGGGGGCAAGACGTATGTTTGGTCTGCATTTTATCAAAACAGGAGTGATCAGTCAGGAACTGGGCAAGTTCTATTCAAGCTTGTTCAATAAGCGACAGACCGGCGATTATGAAGATTTTCTTGATCATAACCAAGAAGATGCCGAAGCACTAGGTAGAACCCGCCCGAAGCCTTATTCAAGCAATAGAAGCATTGCTCATCAAAAAATAGTCATTTGACTATCAAATGATAACCGTTAGTTCGTTCGTTTTCTAACGCTGGGTCGAATCCCCGACAAATTCCCCCCACCCGTTGCAATCCAGCGCCGGATGACGTAATTTTGCCCCCTGAAACGAACAAAAAGCTCCTAACCCTCTAGCATACATGCCAAACATCGGAAAAGTAGTGCAGGTCATCGGCCCCGTGGTCGACGTTAGTTTTGATGCCGAAGACACGAAGCTACCCAATATTCTCGACGCCCTAGAAATTAATCGCTCCGACAACACCAAACTGGTGCTGGAGGTGCAGCAGCACCTGGGCGAAGACCGCGTGCGCACCATCGCTATGGAAGCCACCGAAGGACTGGTGCGCGGCATGGAAGTGATCGACACCGGCCAACCCATCACCATGCCGACGAGTCCCGAAATTCGCGGACGCCTGTTCAACGTGGTGGGCGAAGCTATCGACGGGCTTCCGCAGCCCAACCGGGGCAAAGGACGCTCGATCCACAACGCGCCTCCTAAGTTTGAAGACCTGTCCACCTCCGAGGAAATCCTCTACACCGGCATCAAGGTGATCGACCTGCTCGAGCCCTATGCCAAGGGCGGCAAGGTAGGCCTGTTCGGCGGAGCCGGAGTAGGAAAAACCGTACTAATTCAGGAGTTGATCAACAACATTGCCAAGGCCTACTCGGGCTTCTCGGTGTTTGCCGGAGTGGGCGAACGCACCCGCGAGGGCAACGACCTGCTGCGCGAATTCATCGAGGCCGACATCATCAAGTACGGCGAAGAATTCAAAGAGTCGATGGAGCACGGCGGCTGGGACCTGAGCAAGGTAGATATGGAAGCCATGCGCGAGTCGCAGGCTACCCTGATCTTCGGGCAGATGAACGAACCTCCCGGAGCGCGCGCCCGTGTGGCCCTGTCGGGACTCAGCGTAGCGGAGTACTTCCGCGACGGCTCGGGCGAGGGCAAGGGCAGCGACATCCTGTTTTTTATCGACAACATCTTCCGCTTCACCCAGGCGGGCTCCGAAGTATCAGCGCTGCTGGGGCGGATGCCCTCGGCGGTAGGCTATCAGCCCACGCTGGCCACCGAAATGGGTGCCATGCAGGAGCGCATCACCTCCACCCGCAACGGCTCCATCACCTCGGTGCAGGCCGTCTACGTGCCCGCCGATGACTTGACCGACCCAGCCCCGGCCACCACCTTTGCCCACCTGGATGCCACCACCGTACTCAACCGGAAACTCACCGAAATTGGCATCTACCCCGCCGTGGATCCACTAGATTCTACCTCGCGCATTCTGTCGGAAGCCATTGTGGGGGCGGAGCACTACAACACCGCGCAGCGCGTGAAGGAGATTCTGCAACGCTACCAAGAATTGCAGGACATCATCGCCATCCTGGGCATGGACGAGCTGTCGGACGAGGACAAGCAGGCAGTTCACCGCGCCCGCCGCGTGCAGCGGTTCCTGTCGCAGCCCTTTTTCGTGGCTGAACAATTCACCGGCATCCCCGGCGTGCTGGTCGACATCAAAGACACCATCAAAGGCTTTAATATGATCATGGACGGCGAACTGGACCATCTGCCCGAAACGGCCTTCAACCTGGTAGGAAGCATTGAAGATGCCATTGCCAAAGGCGAAAAAATCATGGCCGAAGCGAAATAGCCTATTAGATATTGGATGTTGGGTATTAGTTTGTCCAACATCCAATATCCACTATCTAACATCCAACCATGCATCTAACCATTATCACCCCCGACCAGCAGATCTTCGATGGCGAAGTGGATTCGGCGACTTTCCCCGGCGAAGACGGTTCGTTCCAGGTGCTCAACAACCACGCCCCGCTGGTGAGTGCGCTGGGCAAAGGAGAGATTCGCTACCGCGGCCGCGGCAATAACGCTTCGGTGGTTGTGGAGGGAGGAGTGGTCGAGGTGCTCAACAACAACGTGACCGTACTCGCCGAGCGGGTGTTAGACGCCGCTGAATAAACTCTTTCGTGCGTTTCAAGTAGGCGCAGGCTCCTAGCGCTTCGCTAGCACTTGTTGGGCAGACGGATCACCCAACCAATTGTTCTCACCTTCCGACCCTATCTGGAAAGGCTCAATCTTCGTAGGAGAAACTAGCAACGCACCTTCCTGACCCAGCGTTCGGAGTCGATACCTGCGGGGCAACTCTCTTGATCCTGCCGTGAGGTAATAGAGCCGGTCGGTATGCGGATCTATTTCTACCTGATAGGGCGTTTCATCTGACAAACAGACCAAGGTGCGCACCTGGGTTCCGGACAAGCTGGCTTGTTTGATGGCGCTGCGGCCGGTTCGCGAATCGCGCAAGTCCGTAAATATAATACGGTTGTTCGAGCCATCTACGCAGAAATCCTGAATGAACAAGGCGGGCTGGTCGGCTCCCACCCCACCGATGATGCGCTCGGGGTTGTTTCCGTCGGGATGCACCCGGTAGATTTCGCCCGCGAAACTTAGCCAGTAGATGCAGTGGCTAGCCCCATCAGCCACCACCTTCACCGGTCGGTCCATCGCCGATAGGGTAGCAAAATACTGCGCTACCGCTTGGGGAGCAACGGCGGGCGTCGGCGGGTAGTTGCAGCTGCAAAGCCCCAAACCTACGAAAGCAAACAGGACGGTGAGCAGCGGTGATCGGTTCATGAGCGTGGTTATCGGTAAATGTTTACTGCCGATTGGTGGCTTCGGGCGGTCGGATCGTAACTTCCGGCTTCGTTTGGTTTACGAACGTAAAGTAGACCCTTGCCGGATTGCCTGATCTGGATAAACTCCCGTTCTTTCGATCAGCAACGTTGACCAGGGCACCCTGACGCACTTGAGTGGGCCCCGACGATAGGGTTAGCAAAGCGCCCGGAACGCAAATAAAAGCGGGCTGGAGACTATTTTTCCGGAATTTTCACCACTTTTGGTTACAAAAATATTTGCTCTTCTTACTAACCGACAATACATCCATGAGACACGATAGTCCTTCGGACGAAGAAATCATCGCGGCGATAAAGAAGAATAAAAATTTGAACGAGACGGTTCGCTACTTGTATCAGGCCCATTTTGATAGTCTGGCCAATTTCATTCGTACCAATAGCGGGCGACAGGAGGACGCAGAAGACTACTTTCAAGAAACCCTGGCGGTGTTTATCAACATTGTGCACCGCGACAAGTTTCGAGGAGATAGCAGCATCAAAACGTTTCTTCACTCGATTATGCGCAACCTATGGCTGAACGAGCTTAAGCGCCGGAGCAAAGCCTTGGCTCGCGAAACCGTTTATTACGAGCAAAGTGAAAAGGAGACGAGCAACATGCAGCATACGGTTCACGAAAGTGAGACCACGCGCCAGGTGTTGGCCCTCTTTGATCGGTTAGGAGAAAACTGTAAAAAGATTCTGGTGATGTTTTATTACGAGGACAAAACGATGAAGGAGATTGCGCTCGCCATGGACTACGACAACGAGCAGGTGGCCCGGAACACCAAGTATAAGTGTTCGAGAAAGCTAACCGACCTACTTGACAGCAGTCCGGGAATGAAAGAATCATTTAAAAATCTACTTAGTAACCATTGATGAAAAACTTTTCAGACTCTGAACGGGCGCAGCAGATTGACCGCTACCTGGCGGGCCGCCTTACCACCGAAGAAATCCGCCAATTAGAAGCTGCTTTGGTCCAAGACCCCGCGGGGCAGCAAGCCTACGAAGACGCCAAATTGACGCGTTCGCTGGCCCAAGCATACGGCTTGCGAGACGAGATTCGGTCGATCCGTACGGCCATGTTGCGCGAAAGCACTCCGGAGGTCACCCTGGAGCCTATGACGGGCACTCCGATGACTCCCCCCACCGAAACGGTAGCCCGGCCGGCCGAGACACCTCCGTCGGAGGCGAAGGTGCGCCCCCTTTCTCCAGTCTTCGGCTACGCGGGTCGCATTGCCGCGGGATTGACCCTGCTGATCATCGGCTTCCTGGCTTTTCAGTACGCTACCCTGTCGGGCGATAATCTCTACGCCGAAAAAGACACGGTGTACCAAGTAGCCGCGAGCCGCTCGTCCGAAGAGCCTAACGCTTCGCCCGAAGCAGAATTGGAGCAGTTGTACCGCGCCCAGCGCTTTGATGAGGCTACCACCGCCTACGAGCAACTGAACGACCCCTCGCTGATGGCGATTTTTTTGGCGGGGAACGCCTACTTGCAGCAGGATGAAACCGACCAAGCCATTGCGGCCTTCCGCGAGATTGTGCGGATCAACGGCAGCCAGGGCATCAACCGGTTCGAGGAAGATGCGCAGTATTATCTGGCGCTCAGCTACCTGAAGGCCGACCGTCCGGACGAGGCCCTACCCTTGCTAGAGAAAATCAACGACAACCCCCAGCACAGCTACCACGCCCTGATCAGCGATTATTACCTGTGGAAGGTGAAACTTCTGAATCGGATTCAATGATCGCCGTAGCGACGGATTGAATCCGTCGCTACGCCGTTTGTTTTACCCGTCTTTGTTCTCGTCGCCGCCACCGCAACAGTCCACCCACCAACACCACCAGCAACAATCCAACCGCCAACCACCACCATCGATAATTGTCGTAGATGGGTGCCGGATCACCAATGAACACAAAATTGGCCCAGTAATACGGGGCTTTCTGCGCGGGATGCACGGCGGGGTCGTTCAGGTAGTCAAGCTTTGCTTGCCGCAGGGCTTCGTCCTTTTCCCACCCTTGCTTGAGGTACTGGTGCAGTCGCGTGGTGAGCTGGGCCGAGGAGCGGTCGTCGGCTTTCCACAGGGTGGTAATAATGTTGGGGCAGCCCGCGTAGGCAAACGCCCGGGCCAGACTCATCACTCCTTCGCCCCGTACCAACTGCCCGTTGCCCGCTTCGCAAGCGCTCAGGATCACCAGTTTCACACTATCGAGCCGCATATTGTACAGCTCGTGCGTATACAAGCGATAGTTCGCCACCGAGTCGCGCTGCTGGGGATAAAACGCAATGAACGATTGCGAAGGGTTTTCCGCATCCACGGCGGCGTGGGTGGCCAGGTGCAGCACGTTGTAGGAACCCGCCACCCGCAGAAATTGGCGCTTGGTGGCGTTTCCTTCCGTATAGATGCTACCGCCCACGCTCTCTACCTCGGCCTGGGAGTCGCGCAGCAAACTGAAACCCTGACTACGCACGTTGCCTGCTTCTCCTCCGGTGAAGGGGGCCATCGCCAGCACCGCTTCCGTCGGGTAGCCGCGTCGTTCGTCAATGGCCTGCCGCAGCAGCGAAGCCGAGTAACCGTAGTGCAGCGTATGCGAATGCAGTAGGTAGTTGGTCCGCTGCCCATCGACCGACAGCAGATCGAAGGGCAGATAGTGCAATGGGCCATCGGGCACGATGATCAGTTTGCGAACGTCGGTAAGGGCGTCCGCTACCGGAGCAATGAGGTACCGATACAGCGTGGCTAAGCTGGCTTCGTCCTCTCCCTGCCCGGGGCGGTGGTCGTAGAGGTGCCGCTGCGTTCGTTGCAGCGCCGAATCCAGCTCCGGCGTGCGGGCCGCGCTGGCGACTTGCAAGGCATCGGAGGTCATCAGAAACAAGTACAGCGTGTCGGCACCCATAAAATACTCCAGCAGGACCTGGCCGTCACTGAGCAGCGACCGCTGTAGGGCCGCAATATTCAGTGAGTCGGGCTGGTACTTGCGTTGGTAGTAGTGTTCGTCTTTTTGCAGGTACTTGATGGTGCGGGCCAACGCAATCTCCTGGTCGTTGAGTTGCTGTCGGTAGCGTTCGCTCTGCGCCGAATCCTGGCCTTCGACCAGTTTGAGCCGCAGCGCGGTGATCTGTTGCTTGATCCGGTGCTCTTCCTGCACCAGGCTATCACTCACCTGGCCCGAGGACTTAATCTTCACGTCGCGCAGACTTTCGGTGAGCACCGATGCTTTGCTGGCCTCCGAAAACTGAAACGCCTGCGCCACGTACCGCGGTTCGTCGGTCAGTTGATGGAGTTGCACCGCCGTGGCGATGGCTTCTTCGTAGACCGGAGCCACCTTGTTGACCAAAAACAGCTTGGCCTCGTCGTTGTCGTAGGTTTTCTGAATGTGCTGGGCCACACGAATGGCCAGTTGGTAGGTGGTGAGGGAGTGTTTAAGTTTGGCGATGTCTTGGTCTTGTCGGTAGTAAAGGTTCCAGGCGGCGGCTTTCTTTGCTAGTACATTAAATAGATACTTTGGAGAGAGAGAATTAACAAAGTCGGTCGGATTGATGTACACGTTTTGGCTACTGAAGTTGTAACTCAACCCAACCAACGATTTCTGATAATAGTGAAGCGCACTATCATAGTCTAGCCGAGCCGAACTTACTTCACCCAAACCTTTATAAGCGTTTGCTAGTATAATGTTTTTGGTTGTGAATAAACTATCATTTAATGCCAATGAAGCCCGGTAATAGTATTGGGCACCACGTAATTTATTCAGCTGAGTATATGCGCTTCCTAAACTATTGAGGGTGATATTCCTAACGCTCAAGTTACGATTAGGTAATGCTTTTTCCATGTAGAAAATTGCACTATCATACTGCTGTAATTCCTCAAAAGCTAATCCTATGTTATGAAAGGTAGTGTAAGCATCTGCTTGATTTTGCTTTAGATATTTAAAAATTCTGATAGCTTCGATATAATTCCCTAATTTCTCTTCACTAATCGCGATATTGTTTTTCAGTAGATTTAATTCTGGCTCATCTTCTGGTATATTAGCACTTGCGACTTGCAAAGATTTGCGAAGATAATTGTTGGCTTGTCTGTAGTTTCCTAGCGAAAAATAGTAAACCCCCATTGAATTATACAGTTCGTCTTGCTTTTCAATCGCTGGGTACTTTCTTGTTAATTCCTCTGCTTGTTGATAGTAATATTCTGCTGAGTCAACCACAAAGGTAAGGGAGTAAATATCACCAGTGTATAAGTAGTCTTCGTAGTGTAAAGAATCACTCAATCCAACCTGATAGCTCCGAGTAACTACCGCCTGACGGAATCCGTTAATCGCAGCTTGATAATCCCTAGTGCCCATATGGATGATTGCCAGCTTGCGGTAGCAATCAGCCCACATTTTATGCTGATCACCATTTTTTTCACAGTAAAAGATTACCTTTTTATACAATTCAACGGCCTGCTGATCGGTTTCTTCGGTAGGATAATCGCTGTTAAATAATAATTCGGCGTCTTGGTAGAGTAATTCAATAGCAGGAACCTCCGAATCGGAAAGAGATTGTCCGAAGAGTTGCCCTGTTAACAATATGAAGGGCAGCAATAACACGCTGGATAAGTGTAAAACCTTTATAAATAATATATCCATGGTTCACTATTCGCTCATTCCAGCAATGACAAGGTACGAAGGGCGTTTTCTTTCCTCTCTTCCATTGATAGGATAGCGCTGTTTTTCCTTAAGCAGTGCGATAAGTTCCGGTGGAATATCGGATACGGTTTCATAGTAGAAAATTTGCACTTTAAGACTGTTCAAAAAAGTAGGTTGCTGTTCCAGGGTATAGAATATCTCAAACTCACGTGTGAATTCTTGGGTAAGGTCCACACCTTCTTTACGGAAATTGTCAATTGTTTTCCGCAGGTCGATGACTCCCGTCACGCTGTCAATCGCCAATCCACGCGAAGCGGCGGAGGGTTGTCCCTCGCCTAGTTCTAATCCAAATAAAGCTGCCTCATCAAAAAAACCTTTTTCACTCCTAACTTCTTCGTTGATTCCATCTACAATGGGTACGGCTTCAAATTCATCACTATCCAGTACGTATACTCTATCTAAATAATCAATGCCGCCAATAACAATGGATGTTTCACAGGCAATACTCTCATCCGTAGAGGCGAAGCGAATATAGTATTGCACCCCGGCCTCGCTCGTGTTTATATTGATCACTCCCGTTTGGGTATCAATGTCTAGCCCTTCCGGCTCAACGGTAAACCTGCCCTCGGGTACCTCTCCCTCAAAAGTAGGGGTGATAAAAAAGCTAGCAGAAGGGTCGGTAGGCCTAAACACTGATCCATTGCCTTTGTACGAAAGCACACATTCTTTTGCCTTCACCGGGCCCTCGGCAATGACCACCTTCGTCTCGCAGGTGGTTTCGCCGTCGTCTAGGGTATACGCCACCGTGTACTCACCGGCCGCACTGGCGTTCACGTCGATTTCCCCGGTGAGGGAATCAATCGCCAAGCCCGCGGGCTGGGCAGAAAACGATCCGGCCGGTTGATCACCCTCAAAACTAGGGGTTGCTACCTGCGGGGCATCTCCCCCACTAGGGATATAGATTAACTGCTCGTAGGTAAACAAACAAGGGGTAGCGGGCGCATCACAATCGCAGAACAAATCACAGGCAGAAAGACTCAGCAACAGAGCAACGAATAGCCCCGCCTTGGTCAGTAAAGGTCTCATGTTAGATTGGTTTGGTTGAATTAGTAAAAGTAGTGGGTCTCCCCCCGGTATAAAAAGAATGGAGATTATCTTTACGTTAACACTGTGGGTAGTAGCGGGCGGTTTGCTTATGTCCCTTTATACGCGCTTGCGCAAAAGGTAAACAGCACGTAGTAACTTTTCGCTAAAACCTTCTGGCCAAAACTATTGCTGTCATACGACAACGTTCTTAGCAGAGCAATCGCGGATGGTACCACAAAACGTTTAAAAAATGCTTTTTTAGGAATCGGCTCAGACGAAAGAAGGAGCCGCTTTCTGTAATCAACCTGACACTTCCCGTCACTGTGCCTGCTTATACCACCTCTGGCACACTACGTTAAGGAGCCCACTGTGAACCGACAAGAAGAAAGTCTTGCCTAGAACAAATTGCTGGATGATTCACAAATCATCTGATTTCTGGCAGTTAGGTGGCAAAATACCAGCAGCTTCTCGCCGAATCTTCCCTCAATGTATCCATTTTAGCTAAGATGCAATTCAGTTTATGGACAACTTCCTACAATGTTCCCTAGAATCTCTAATAGTAAAAATTATTTCTGTTTTTATTTATATTATTGTTCTCTACTAAATTATAATTTTTATGATCGACAGCACGGTTTCTAACGAAGAAATTCTTTTGCGCATCAGCGGAGAGCTTAAGCAAAAAATCGCCCGCGTGCGTTCGCACAGCAACCAACTGCAACGGGCTTTCAGCGGAGCGATGGACAGCGAGCATCAACAGTGGTTCGAGTCGATCGAGAAAGATTGTCTTGACCTGAACAGCATCATCCACAACCTGATCTCGTTGGACAATCAGTACGATGAGCACCACCACCCTATCCAGGTGGATACCGTGCACCTGAATCGCTTCCTGACAACCTACGTTGCCGACTACACGTCGGCGGCCGCCCAATGCAAGCGTATCCAGGTATCTTACGAAGACATTGACGAGAGCATTCACATCCACATCGATCCCCAGGCTATTTCCGAAGCGCTATCGCATATTTTGTCCAACGCGACTAAATTCTCTCATTCCGATAGCCAGATTGTCATTAAACTGGTGCGCTACGCCAACGTAGCCAACCTGTCTATCTCGGATCAAGGCATCGGGATTCCTAAGAAACTGCGGCCCTACCTGTTTAAGAAGTTCAGCAAGGCCACCCGCCGCGGCACCGAGGGCGAAGAGTCCACCGGACTAGGACTCTACCTCACGCGCAACATCATTGAGAAACATCAGGGCAGCGTATGGCTGGAAAGCGAAGAGGGACGCGGCACCAACGTCTATATCAACCTGCCCATTCGGGAGAAGATAGGGTAGTACTAAACTACAGCCAACAAACACCCCATCGCCACCGCTCACCTCACGCACCTGCATGCTGAAGTCACCCACCTGCCAGTACTGCCCGGCCAAAGCCGTAGTCAGGGGCACCGTAGAAGCAGTGATGGGTGGGGGCGGGGCAGTCCCGCAAGCATTGACAATCACTTCCGGGGTGGTGAAGCTCTGCACCAGCGAGTAGCGCGATACGTAACTACTGAACAAACTGGCTACCCGTACTTCATACGTAGTCTCTGGTTCCAGGTCCCTGAGCACCACCTGCTCCTCACTGGTCTCTTGGCTAAACCAGCTTAGCTCTTCATCCTGCCCATCCCCATCATCCGGTTCATTCTGTGCTGCTCTGCGCCTATACTCCACCCGGTAGGCATCCGGCTCAATGGACAGGTGCCAGTTGACCAGCGCCTTTCTTGCATTCTCCGCATACACCCGGATGCCGTCCGGGGGGGTGACGACTACTCCCTCCCCGTAGGTGAAGTGGCAGGTCTCACTGTAGCCCTCGTTCTTGAAGATACCTCTTCCCTCGCTGTCTATGGCCCGCACGCGGAAAGCATACTTCTGTCCGGGAATCAAAGCCGCATCCGTGAGCCCGTACAGGTAGCTGGTCTCAGTGGTGATGGTCTGCAACAGGGGAACCGACGAGCGAATAGCATCTTCTACGTTGCGCTCTTGGGGAAAGACTTCCACCAGCGTGAGTTCGTACTCGGTGTCCAGAGGACTACCGGGGTTCACGTTGCCCCCGTCCATCCACTGGAACAGGATGTTGGTGGGTTCCTGCAAAGGCAAGACACTTCCACAAAGCGGGGCGGTGAGGCGCGGCGGTTCATTCAGGGTGAACCAGGCCACGAAGGTGGCCGGGCGACTCAGTGATCTATCGGCCCGGCGGTAGTCAATCACTTCCACAGTGAACTGGTAGAAGCCTTCCGGCAAAGCCCGCCGTTGTTCGTACTGCGCCCTGCTGATGCCCGAGAAGAGCAGGTTCCGGCTGTCCAGGTAAGGAGCCAGGTCTTCTCCCGAAACAATCGTCGGGCTGCCCCCCTCCAGGGTGATGGGCGAAGGGATATAATTGGGGTCCGTTTGCAAACGAATGCCTGCCCCTTCTATAGTCAGGCGCAGGCGCACGTCGTACTGGGCTTCACTCAGATCGCGCAAGAGTAAATACACCTGCATTTGCGAACATACTACCCTTAGATAAACACGCAATTATGATAGTTCTTCAAAGAACCTAAGCCTATAGACGAGTTTTGTACACCTATTGGTGGGATTTTAATAAAAACAAGCTTCTAAAACTATTCTTCCCGACTAGACTCGATGATCTCAAAACCCACCACCATGTTTTGCCATTGACCAAAAATCATGTTATCATATACTTCTGAGAATGTAAAAATCGGCCCTAAGAATTTTACCACATCATCTTCAGGATGAACTGGCTCTCTTTTGTATAGACCATTAAAATCAAAGACACCAGCATCTTTCCAATAAACGTATTCCAAACTACCATCAAGAGAATTTACAGCACAAATAACAGGTATGTTAGAATAACCCTCTATAAAGCTTATTAAGTAATTTCCGTAACTAAAAAACTGTTCTTCTGATAAACTACCATCCACTTCGTACTTCTTATAAAAAAATCCTTTTTTCTTGTCTAAAAACGTAATATCTCCATCATTAAGGACCAACATATCATTTATCATTTGAAAGCTTCCTTTGGTGTTTTCCACGTTGTAAACCCATTCTACCTTTCTATCCTGACTATTCAAAGCAAAAACTCCTTTATTTCGAATGTTGACATAGATTATGTTATCGTGAACGAATGGATCAGAAGCCAACCTGCCTACAGTCAAGCTATCTATAATATTACCGTCAAAATCTAAAAAATACAAACTCTTACGATCACCAACTAAAACGTAATCATCTGTTATAAGAATATTACCATTTATAGAAGACGGTAAGTCATAGCTTGCCTTAATATCGCCACTTACGATATCTCGAAGCAGTACTTCTTTTTTATCAATTATGGGAATACATCCATTGTTTGTTAGTGTTAAGTTTTCAATAAATGGCATAGCGGCATTTTGCCTATATATATGGATTAGCTCTCCATTTTTTATATTCATCACCTTAGCATGGTGTCTAGAAGAGAAAAATAACAGACTATCACCAAGGCTATCGAATATTATCTTACTATCATCCGGCTTTTCAAAGTATAATTTCTTCCCTGTTTTGGCATCGAATGCATGCAGGCCTATAGCGCCTGGCAAAACGATTCCATTCTTCACAAGTGGTTTTCCAGGGGGCAAATCTGGATTGTTATCATGAGGTTCAATCAACCCTATCCATTTTATCCGTAATAACTCTTCTAAAGGTTTTGGCTTCTTAGTTTCAGGCTTTTCCTGCATACCTATTGAATCCTTGAAAACAGAAAAAGTATTTACTTTTTTTCTAATATTACTATTCTCGCTACGAACAGGTTTATTTCCACAAGCTAGTAAACTTATTATAAATGAGATAGCTGTTAATATTTTCATAATTTTATTTTCATTGCCGTACACAAAAAGATAGTGGGTTAGGCTTGGATTTTTAAAGAAGGGAAAAGATCGGCAATTTTGTAGTTGCTACACATACTCAATTACCGATCTAGTGATATGATTTTCAAAGATATAAAAAAACATTGAACCGCGTTTACAAGCAATTGAATGGCAAAGCCAACCACCACCGCGTGCTGACTTTAACCAAGATGCTCTATGGGATCATCAGAAGTGGACAGAGTTCTTTGAGCCGACTAGGGTCTGAGATGCCTGGGGCTACTGACACAGAAAGCCGGGTGAAGCAAGCTAAACGCTGGCTAGATAGCAAGTATAGTGACTATGAGAGCTTTTTTCTGCCTCATATAGTGCCACTACTACAAGGGGTGGCTAAGCATGGACCGCTCCTGATTGCCATTGATGGTTCGGAAGTAGGAAAAGGTTGCATGGCCTTGATGGTCAGTGTGGTGTGGGGAAAACGCTCTCTGCCAATTTGCTGGTTGGTGAGAAAAGGGAAGAAAGGACATATGAGCGAAGAACTACATTTGGAAGTACTTCAACAACTAGCTGCTATTTTACCTAAGGATAGCCAAGCGGTACTACTAGGCGACGGAGAGTTTGATGGTAGGGAACTACAAGCTTTCTGTGAGAGACAAGGCTGGAAATATGCTTTGAGAACCGCTAAGAGCAACACCATCACTACGGACGAGGGGGAAACTTTTGCTATCGGACAACTCTACCCCATGCCAGGACACGATCATTGGCTCATAGAAGACGTGCGTTTTACCCAAGAATGCTACGGACCGATCAACTGTTTAGTTTGGCACAGTAGTAAACACGATGAACCTATTTACTTGGTGAGTAATCTGAGTTGGGCTAAAGATATGATGGACTATTATAGCCGTCGCTTTAGCATAGAGACCCTGTTTGGGGATATCAAATCCAGAGGCTTCAATATCCACAAAGTCAAAATTGATGACCCGGATCGGCTCAATGTCTTATTGATGGTGGTTTGCATTGCTTTTCTGCTGGTCTTCGCCCTAGCTACTTTTCAAGCTAAACTACAAGGGTATTTGCCAAAGTTCTTACGAAAAGATCGCATCAGTGCCTATTCCTTCTTTCAGATAGGGCTTAGAGCTTTTCAGTTCTTCAT
Source organism: Cyclobacteriaceae bacterium (assembly GCA_965217305.1). GTDB lineage: Bacteria > Bacteroidota > Bacteroidia > Cytophagales > Cyclobacteriaceae > Tunicatimonas. The sequence goes on along the minus strand of CBDCHN010000008.1, from coordinate 168,874 downwards.
CAAGCAGCAACTAAGAATATTCCCCCAATATGTCAACAACTACCAGCAGTTTATTTGTGTACGGCAATGAAATTTTATTGCTCATTAAACATCACCGAATACTCTTCAGGATAATTTTCTTCAAAAAAGTTTTTGTAAAATTCTAAATCCTGTTGATGAAGTCGATCTAACGCGTTTTGTTTATAACTATTCACAACTTCTAAATGCATAAAGTCATGATTTGGTCCATAGAATCCACCCCAATAGCTATAATCAACTGAGAACCAATCCTTAACAAAGTCACTCCTCAGATTAAAGAAACCTTTTTCCATCAATTTTTTGCCATACTGAATGCCTGCTTGGTTCACCCTTTCTTTAACCTTCTCAACATAATTTTTATGGTTCTCTGACAATTTTGGCGCATTAAGTTGAGTTGGCCAAAACGCGCAATCTCATGTGTTCAAAGTTAGGAATGCCAAAGGAGACGCGTCGGACATAACGCACAAAATTGTTGCAGCCCTCAGTTACAGCATTTGAAATGCCCGACTCCACAAAATTGAGGATAGAGTCTTTCCAGTTAATTAGTGTTTTGAGGAATTTGTTCCAAGCAGGATTTTGCGTAAACCGCACCTCTTGCATCCAGCGTTCCAGCCACCGCTCGGCTTGCTTCTTGTCCTCTGCTTCATCAAAGATGGCATGAAAGCTATCTCGAAGATGATAAGCTTGTTGAAGTTCTTTAGAGAGTTGAAAAGCCTGGTTGAGTGTTTCACGCTGCTTATCAGTAAGCACTTCGGCCCGTTTAAACAGTACCCATTTGAGTTTTTTAAAGCTGTTTTCCTCAGGTTTCGCTCGGCGTAGTGATTTTCGTATGGTATCCAAGACATCATTGAGAGCTTTAACCACATGAAAGCGATCAATAGTGATCTTGGTATGAGGAAAGCACTCCTTGGCCACTTCCGTATAGGGCCCCCACATATCGCAAGCTACGTGTTTGATTTGCTCACAAAAATGCGGGCCAAGTTGCTGAAAGTGAGCTATTAATGTCTCTTTCTTTCGGTTGGGCAGAATATCCAACTGTCGACCTCGCTCCAGATCGGTGAGTACACAGCAATACTCACCTTTACCTTTTCGTAGAGATAACTCATCAATACCTAATTGACGAACCTGCGCGTAACGTTCGGGCAACTCAATGACTTGTTCGGCTCGTTCGTAATAGAGTCTCTCTACCGTTTTAACATTCATGTTGATAATAAGTACCTAGGCGAATATATTCGCCACTTTTTGATATTTATTTTCAAAATTGATCTGATACTTTTCACCAAAGCCACGTAAGATATCTTCTAGTTTCTGATCGAGTCTTTGTTGCGATTGTATATCCTCATACTCGATCCACTCGTATTTGATCTTCCGCCAAAGTATCTCTATAGGATTCAGATGAGGACTGTAAGTAGGCAGGAAAAATATGTAGAGATCCTGCTGCTTCCACGCCTGTATCTTAGCCTTAAACTTCTTGCTATGATGAATAGGTGCGTTATCTAACACCACAACGGTAGGTTGAGTAATAGTGGTAGAAAAGTCCTCCAGACAGGCAATCACTACCGCACTGGTCATACTACCTTTAAAGCCATAGCATTGCAATTGGTTGTCTGTATTCATCAAACCAAAAATCTGTGTCCCCTTTGTTTTAGCTGGGGTAATCTCAATGTACTTCCCTTTGGGTTGCCATCCATAGGGTACGTAACCTTCCAGGTTGAATCCGCTCTCATCGGCGAAACGCAAATCGATATAATCGGCCTTATATAGCTCAATAAGCTGTTTCAGCTGCGCTAACTTCTCTTCATACTCTTGCTGATTCTGCTTTTTTTTGAGACTCTTACGAAAGCGTTTCCAAGAGTAACCCAATCGCTTTAGAAAACGCCGCAGCATATGCCGAGTCACTTCAAAACCAAGCTCCTCGCTGAGTTGATGCGCCATTGCCTTCAAACTCCGAGCGTGTCTTATCGCTTTTTTTTTTACCTTTTCAACCATGACCTGATCCTGAGTGGATAGCTTGGACTTTACCCCTCGGCCCGGCAGAATCATCAACCCAGCTAAACCGATAGCTTGCCAGCGATTCATCCAGGTGTAAATGGTTCGGCTACGGGTGTGGTGTAGCTTGGCAATTTGCTTAACTTGCCAGCCTTCATCACTGAGCAGTAAGGCTTGACAACGCTGACGCACATGAGATTTGTTGTGATTCTTGTAGCCCTCTTCTAGGGTTGTTCTTTCGCTTTGAGTTAATTCTACATATCGCATAAATAGATAATACAACAGTCTTCACGCAAAGTCAAGTTGTGGCGATTATTTATGCATACCTACTTAGCTCCTACTTCCGAGAAGGGTTGTTTAGCACAGAGTTCAAACACAAACTTAGATTGACGCACCGTGTAACTCTTGCCAGCAGTTACCCAGTCAAAGGGTTCGTGAAAGTAATGACCACATTCACACTCAAACTGTCTGACCCGTAGATATAGCCATACCTCTTTGCCCGATATATCCAAATCGCGAACCTGCCGCTGCTCGTAGCGTTTTGTCGGTTTATCCTTCAAAGAAGCACACCGAGGACAGACAAAAATGTCTTGCTCGCTGTGGCAATGAAGCAAAATCTTAGTGCCTTCGTGACAAATCTTGTCCACCTTTAAGTTAGGTATAGACAGCAATTGCTCAAAAAATATATGCTCACTCATAAGGCAAACTTAGCTATTTCCGCCATTTTTGTCAGAGAACCATTTTTATAAGAACCCAATGAGCTACTTAGGTTTTCGAACCCTTCATATAACGCTACTATATGGTTATTTAAACCGTTTAATTCATTTATTCCTTCAAAATTGTCCGGTTCTTCTTCATCTTCAAATAACCTATTTAAGTAATTTAAGAAATCTTGGGAAAGCTGCTCCACATCATTAAGTGCTATGTATTCTTTTAATTCATGAATATTTGTCCGATTAACCTTAATTTGTTCTACAGCCATTGCTAGATATTCTTTCAAAGCAGTCAGCTCCGTAGATGCGAAATATTTGCGGAACATGCCCTCTTCATATTCTGTGGCAATACTTTGTAAGGAGGTGATTTGAGTTTCAATCAATTTCAAATTTGCTAAGGCCTTGTTACAGATTTCTGTAATCTCTTCTTCTTTAATGTTGGCATCATTCAAATTCTCTATGGACATTCTGATTACTTCAAGATCATCTAAGGGAATATTACCAGCTACATCAGCTAAAAAATAAAGAGGGAATGTTTCCGAATCGGGTTCTCTATTTTCAAAAGCTTCAATCTTTTCTGCAGATTCAATCAAATCTTCCCAGGCTACCGGATTGTCTGATTTCACTTTCAATCTGTCAACAAAAGTATTATGAGTGCTTTTAAGCTCATCAATAAAAGAATTTGTACGCTCTCTTCTACCATAAAAACTCTCAATACCTGTTACAAATTCTATGAAATGATATAAGTAGGCGTCAGTTATCATAGGATTTTCAGGAGCATCTAGATCAAGTGCAAAACCTAAAGCATGATTACTAACACCGCTTCCTAATGGTGTCATTCTTAATTTGCTATCAAATGATACCGTATTTAAAAATGATTCATATTCTGATCTTTTTGAGGTCGGCAAACTCTGTTCGAACAACTTTAGGACATAACCAAAGCGAATATTTAATAAGAAAGGACCTTGTCCTAAGAACTCTATAAGTACAAGACTTTCATTTAGATAATCCAAAGGATGCTCATCAGATATCTCTTCCAAGGACGTTTCATATTCTGTTTTCAAACCTTTAAAAGTATCAAAGCTCCAATAGTCTGAGGCTACCCCAATATCCTGATGATCAAAATCCCTCCATTTATCAGCATCCTCATCTACTTGAGCTGTTGTATTCGCCTCAAATTGATCACCAAAGTCTTGTCCTGTTGCAGCTGATACTTTAATTGTAAATTTTCCGTCATCATGCCTTATGAAGTCTCCACTTCTTTCACCTTGGTTCATTTTTCCATCCCATTGCTCTTTATTATTAATTTTAATTTCAATCAGATCGCTTACATAGACTAGCTTGCCGTCTTCTCTGTAGATTTCAAATTTTGCATAAGATAGTGGATATCTTTTTGTAGTTTCTACAGAATACTTAATCTCTAACTTATCACTATCTATACCAGGAGCAAACAGTTCATCAGTAATGGGTTCAATAGTCACTAAATCCGGTCGTTCTTTTTCCTCTACCAGATACGGACAGATCATCTCTATCAGTTCGTTCCATTCCGTTTCAGTCAGCCCGGCAACGTAAGGCGGCTGCTTGCCGGTCAGCTTGGCGGTGAGTTCCTCTATCCTGGCTTTATTAGCATCGTCTTCTTTGATCAGGTTTAGTAATGCTTCGGTATCTTCCAGGTAGTCTTCGATCCTGGCCAGCACCGCTTCCAGTTGTGCTTCCTCTTCGGGCAAACAATCCGGGAAGTCTAGTAGCCGATAAACCAACGCTTCCTCCAAAGGCCCTTTGTCTTGGTTCTCTAAGAAGATGTTGATCTCTTCTTTAAAGTAATCCAACGCCTCTTTGATAAGTTCCTGCTTAATGTCAACCGCGTTGTTTGTCGGAGAGTCACCCGCTAAGGCATCGCCACTGCTCACACTTCCTTCACTATCCACCGTGAAGCTATTGCCCTGGCTATCTTCCACCGCCAGCACTTCCCCTTCCTGCGGTACTTGCTCAGCGACTACTTCCTCAATGCCCTCACTATCCACGGCTACTACTTGTCCCTGTTCATTGACGTATACCCGCACCACTTCCCCTTCTACCGTCACGCTGCTCACTTCCGCTTCATCCCCCCGGTTTGTTGTCACCGCTTTGCTCTCCATTGGTCACCGGACTGCTTTCATCGCTGACTTCTTCTTCCTGTTCCTCTGGATGCTCGTCTTGCCAGCGTTGCCGGAAGCCCTCTATCCCTTCACTATTTGCTACAAACTGACTATTCTCTTACAAACATGAAGTGGATACCTGGAACTGCTTCATTTTTTAAAAGCATCTTGTGTTGTCCTAATTGCTTTCCTTGCACTACGGGTACATACCAAATTTCATCGTGTTTGCGGTAGTAAACTACTTCTTCATGAATACCTAGTATTTCACTGTCCCCCTGCTTTGTGTCCCACTCTATAAAGATAGAAGGATCATAGATATTGCGAATGGCCAGATAACCGGACAGGATCATGCTTTTTAGCTTTCGATCGATGTACTCAGCTACAGACAACCCGTACTTGTTGTGATTGGGGTTCCACTGGTCTTGCCCTGGTTGCGGACCTTGATAAGTTCCTTTATCCACATACTGTAATCTTGTAGGGCCAGCGATCCAATCACCATATTGCTTTACGTTTTGATTACTATTGTCAAAAGGATATTGATAATAGCGATTTTGTGCTTTATTATAAAGGTCGTAGAATCCTTGTTTGTCCTTGCCTTTGCGATAGTACAGTAATCTTATTTGATTATTGTTAATTAGCATTGCAGCACTATATGAGTTGTGAGATAGAACTGCATCCTCTGGAATGACAGTGTTAAAGATAGAATCTTTCTCTAGATAAGAAGGGATCACTAAATGCCTTTCACTAGAATGACCATACAAAGTTAATAAATCACTGTTGGAACCGAAGAAAGGTCCGGCCACTGAGCCGTTTATGATAGTGTTACCTTTTGTTTGTACACCTGTCAATTTATACTTATCATTTGTTAACAGGACAAAGATACGTCTGGGATTGACGGTATCTCCTCGTTGTATCTCTGGATCAAAAAATTCTAAATAACTGTTTATACTGTTCTCATTCCTGACTAATCTAAGCGATGGAAAGTAAGCTTGATAATCACGATCATAAAAGATCTTCCTTTTATGAATTTCTGTCTTTTCAAGGCTTAAATCTGCACTTGATAATTTAAGTATTTCAAAGCTTTTAACATTTGAAGTTTTTTCTTCATTTTCATTTAATACTATTACTGTTGATAGAGAAGGATAATATCTTAAATAGTTTAAGGTTTGTGAGCTATCTGAAAGCACTAAAACTTCTGTTAATGTATCTTTTTCATATTTCAAAATATTAGCTGTATATATTTGTGAAGGGTTATCTTGATAAAACTTCGTGTCCGGCATTCCAGTTACAAAGTAAAGCTGTTCAGGCATTTGTGCCTGTAGCCAAGGTGCTGAAAGTATTGTCAAAAAGAGTGCTATTGATTTTTTCATAATGTCTTAATTACCAGCCTGTTGTCGTGGATATTTCTTGTACATAGTCTGCCTGTTGATTTCTCCTACGCTGTGTTTTATCTATTTGCCAAGTCGGAAGTTGGGGTTCTTCATTTGGATTCCTTGCATCATCTTGAGCTTGAGCAGGAACAAAAAGCGAATAGTAGCTACCACCGTTATAACGTTTTAGTGCATCAGCTATTAGTAGATTCACATTGCCAGCTGGTAAGTTTCGGTGATGCGAACTATAGGTAACTGTGCCAATCACCATTTCGTCTTCTATTATTGTTCCAACTTCTGCAGCATTTAAGCTCTCTACTATCTCCATCGGATAATTATCTTGAGCTATGTTCCAATTTAGTTCCTCCCAAGTTGCCAAATTCAATAGCGCCCTATCCCACGCATTTTGCGCTGCTCCTAGTTTTTCTCCATTGAAGAACTCAACGCCTTTCCGCTGGTTGGCCTGCCAGTTCCATAACTCATCCGGGAATGGACCATATCGTCCGTTGAAACCTGTTTGATATCCATAGGTATCTCCCAGGTTATCCAGTTGTTTCAATCCCCAACCATAAGGAGGACCCCAGTTCGGTCTTCCCCCGTTATCAATAGCTCGTGTTTCTTCTGTTACCGGGGCACCATTGTTAGTACCCGAAGTGCCATTGTTGAACTGCCTAAAACTTGACTCCTGTCGCAACATCCTGGGGAAATACCAAGTATTACCATCCGGAATGGTTGCCTGATAGGCTTGGATTAACCCCACCTCCGGGTTCTGTCCCCGGATATGAAAGATCAGCGTATCTGCTACCTCACCACTGCGAGCAATCACGCAGGCTTTACCCCCTCTGAAACTAGTGCCAAAATTCACATCCCAGGTTTCTTCATCGTCTATCTCTTGCCAGTCTCCACCGCTTGGAAAGCTTGTTTCGTCATCACGACAAAGGTTCCAAACAGAACCAGTCTTTTTATATACAATATCCTCAATGACCAGCTTTACTTCATAAGTTTCTGCACCGCCAGACACCTTAATTCTCACATCGGGCATCACCGGGGGTGATGTTCCGCTAATGTAGAGAAAACTTTCTGCTTCCCGTTCTTCTAATCCTTCAAACAGTTGCAGCACAAATGTACTATCATTTCCTGTCAGCAGTTCACAAACAATCTCTTCCGCGGTTTGCGCTTCTTCTTCACTGAGTTGCTCGGCAAGAGAAGCGTCTTCAGGACTCAGCGTTTCTACCACCTCACTAAACCACTGCTGACTTGCTTCCGAAAGACTGTTCCAGGTTTCTTCCAGGTCGGCCTGTAGTTGTTCTATGAACTGATGAATACCGATCAACTCTTCGGAGCCGGGGGGCAAGCAGGAGGGCAGTTCTTGCAGCTTACGTAGTAGCTCCTCATCCAACGGGCCCTTCTCGTGGTTCTCCAGCCACACCGCTATCTTTTGATCAAAGTCTTGCAACAATTCCGCCAACAGGCGTTGCTCTAAAGCATGAGCCGCTAACGGTGCACTCGAATCGCTTGCTGAGTTGTTGCCACCCTCTCCACCACTCACCCCACCCCCACTATCCACCGTAAAGCGATTGCCCTGACTGTCTTGCACCGCCAACACTTCTCCTTCCTGCGGTACTTGCTCGGCTACTACCTCTTCGTTACCCTGGCTGTCTACGGCCACCACCTGCCCCTGCTCGTTGATATACACCCCCACCACCTCACCTGCTACCGTTACGCTGCTTACTTCTACTTTATCCCCCTGCCCATTCTCAGCATCCTGTTGTTGCCCCTCCACCACCGGACTGTCACTCTTCGCCTCTTCCTCTTGCGGGGGATGCCCGTCCTGCCACCGCTCCTGAAAGCCTTCCAGTCCTTCACTCAAAGCAACCACTTCCCCTTTGACCAGGCTGTAGTCCTCATCCACCCACACCCCCTCAAACTTCACTGGAATCTGCAGCCCTAGATACGGCACGCTCATCACCCCCCAGCCAGTGAAGATGCCATCGCCACCTCTCACTTCACGCACCTGCATCTCAAAGTCGCCCACCTGCCAGTACTGCCCAGCCAAAGCCGTAGTCAGGGGTACCGTGGAAGCCGTAATGGGTGGGGGTGGTGCTGCCCCGCAAGCATTGACAATTACTTCCGGGGTAGTAAAGCTTTGCACCAGCGAGTAGCGTGACACGTAATTACTGAACAAACTGGCTACCCGTACCTCGTGCATAAAACGAGCGAAAGAGTGCCAGGCGTTTCGCTGATATAGTGCCAATGATTTCGGAGCAAGTTGTGCCAATGATTTCGCTTCCGGAGTGCCACTTTTCCATGACTATTTCAGAACATGGCATCAAAAACGATGTCAGCCAAACGAATAGACCTCATGGATCTCCGACAATTGATTATCCTCAAACAAAAAGGGAAAAGCAATCGCAGGATTGCCGAGTACCTACACATTAGTCGCAACACGGTTAACAGTTACGTTCAGTTTTTGACTTCGCTAGAGCGTAGCTGGCAGGAGCTTCTGGATATGGAAGAAGCAGATTTTGAATCGCTTTTTCCGGTACAGACTAATTACGACCAGGTACTGTACGAGCAGTTGTGTAGCCACTTTCCCCACTATCAGAAAGAGCTTACCAAACCGGGCTGTACTTTGCTAACCCTATGGCACGTCTATCAGGAAGTGCATCCGGAAGGCTATCAGTACACGCAGTTTGTATATTACTTTCGGCAATGGCAGAAGCGTAAGAAGGTTAGCGGAAAGTTAGAACATAAGGCCGGGGAGAAGGTGTTCGTAGATTTCACGGGTAAAAAGCTCTCTATCGTAGATCGGACTACCGGTGAAGTTAAAACGGTAGAGGTATTTGTAGCCATTCTTCCGGCCAGCCAGCATACGTTTGTGACAGCCGTACCCTCTCAGAGCCGGGAGGACTTCATTGCAGCGATGGCCATCTGCCTGTCGTTCTACGGCGGAGTACCGGTAGCCATTGTCTCGGATAACCTGAAAGCGGCGGTGAGTAAGAGTTGCAAGTACCAGCCGCAAATCAACAAGACGCTTAAGAGCTTTGCCATGCACTACGGCTGTGTGGTTGATCCGGCACGAGCCTATCATCCGCAGGACAAAGCGCTGGTAGAAAACGCGGTAAGGTTGGTCTACCAACGCATATTCTATCCTCTAGGGGATCAGCCGTTCTTTTCGATCACTGCCCTCAACGAGCAGATTGCTGTATTGTTAGATAAATATAATCGATATCGGTTTCAGCATCTGCCCTACAGCCGCAAAGAACTCTTTCTGGAAATAGAAAAGCCCTTGCTCTCTGCCCTGCCCACCAGTGCCTATTGTATTCGTCATTATCTACGGGGAAAGGTACAGAAAATGGGACATGTGTTTTTCTCAGCCGATAAGCATTACTATAGTGTGCCCCACCGCTACGTAGGCCAAGAGGTCAAAATAGAGTACACTCGAGATGTTGTCGAGATATTTCACAATCGGCAACGTATTGCCCTGCACCAGCGAGATGGCAGGCCCGGTCGGTACACGACGATCAAAGAACATCTGGCCAGCACGCACCGCTACTACGCTTCTTGGAATGCCACGTTTTTCGCTAAACGGGGGGCAGCTATTAGTGCCAGCGTAGAAATGTATATCGCCAAACTCATCGGCCAGTATGCCTACCCTGAATTGGGTTACAAGCAAGCCCAGGGTATTCTCTCATTAGCTAAAGCCTACGGGGAGGAGCGACTTAGCCGAGCCTGCCAGATAGGGTTAACCGCCAGTCGGTACAGCTACCGGATTATTGAGAACATTCTGAAGAACCGGATGGATGAACAAGCGATAGAAGAACCACTCACCGACGATCACATTGCCCCCCATGCCAATATCCGGGGTGCACAAGCTTATCAGTAATCACCAAACCAACTATACTTATGAATCAGCAGACGACGATTGAAAAGATGAAACAGCTACGGCTACTCGGCATGGCCAGTACCTATCACCAGAGCTTGACTGAACACCTCTATCAGGACTACACCCAGGACCAGTTCACTGCCCTGCTGGTAGATCAGGAATGGGAAGACCGGCAGAACCGAAAGATCAAAAACCTCATCCGACAGGCGGGGTTCAGACTACCGGTATCCACGCATGACATTGACTATACCAGTAAACGAAAGCTGGATAAAAACCAGTTTGAACGGCTATTGGGTCTACAGTTCTTGCCACAAGCCGAAAACATCATCTTCACTGGTTCTACCGGGGTAGGAAAGAGCTATCTCGCACAAGCCATTGGCACATCCGCCTGTCAAATGCTCTATAAAGTGCAGTACTACAATACGGCCCGCCTGATGGAAGAAGTGAAGATTACCAAACTGGACGGTAGCTATATCAAGTTGCTCAAAAGATTGCAGAAGATGCACTTGCTGATCCTGGACGACTTTGGACTAAGTCAGTTCGATCAGTACGCCCGGCAAGCCCTAATGGATATCCTGGAAGACCGCTACGGAAAGGCGTCTACCATTGTCGTCTCCCAAATACCGGTAGCTCAGTGGCATGGAATCATCGGTGAAGGAACCATTGCTGATGCTATCCTTGACAGGCTCGTTTATGCAGCACACCAAATCCCGTTAGAAGGAGACTCACTCAGAAAAAAGAAAAAGTTAGTAGGCTAAGAATCAACCCTTATTTTTGTCATGGAAAAGTGGCACCCTTTGGAGCGAAACGACTGGCACGGTATCACCGAAATATGCACCTCGTAGGTAGTCTGCGGTTCCAGGTCTCTGAGCACCACCTGCTCCTCAGTAGTCTCTACACCGAACCAAACAAGCTCTTCATCCTGTCCATCCCCATCATCCGGTTCATCCTGATCCGCTTGGCGTCTATACTCCACCCGGTAGGCGTCCGGCTCAATAGATAAGTGCCAGTTGACCAACGCTTTTCTTGCATTCTCCGCGTACACCCGAATGCCGTCCGGCGGGGCCACCACCAGCCCCTCCCCGTAGGTGAAGTGGCAGGTCTCACTGTAGCCTTCGTTCTTGAAGATACCTCTCCCCTCGCTGTCTATGGCCCGCACGCGGAAAGCATACTTCTGTCCGGGAATCAAAGCCGCATCCGTGATCCCGTACAGGTAGCTGGTCTCGGTAGTGATCGTTTGCAACAAAGGCACCGAGGAACGAATCGCATCCTCTACGTTGCGCTCTTGGGGAAAGACTTCTACCAGCGTCAACTCATACTCAGTGTCCAGAGGACTACCGGGGTTCACGTTGCCCCCGTCCATCCACTGGAACAGGATGTTGGTGGGTTCCTGCAAAGGCAAGACACTTCCACAAAGCGGGGCGGTGAGGCGCGGCGGTTCATTCAGGGTGAACCAGGCCATGAAGGTAGCCGGACGACTCAGTGACCTATCCGCCCGGCGGTAATCCAGCACTTCCACGCTAAACTGGTAGAAGCCTTCCGGCAAAGCCCGCCGTTGTTCGTACTCCGCCCGGGTGATGCCCGAGAAGACTAAGTTGCGACTGTCCAAATAAGGAGCCAGGTCTTCTCCCGAGACAATGGTGGGACTGCCCCCTTCCAGCACGATGGGTGGGGGAAGAGAGTCCATTATTGTTTGCCTGAATTCTTTAATGTCTTCTTGATAACTTCCAGATTACCAAGGTCTGGCTTTGTGAGTAAACTGTTCATCTCTTTGATGCGAGTAGCACGGTTTTTCTCATCATTATAAAACTCAAACAAATTGAAGTAAGCTTGGTAAAATTCACCATCAAAGGCGTAGTTATACTTGGCAAAGACCAGATTCTTTAAAATACCCAATTGATCTTTATCAAAAGCTTCAAGGTGATCTTTACTGATAGCATAGCCTTTAAATATTTGATAAGCCACTTTCTCAAACAGCTTGTCAACGCTATAACTGACAATCACTTTTTCTCCATTATCCAGTTTAGAGCGTAAGTAGAAGTACTGGTTCTTACCTCGCTGAATGTTCTCTCCTATGATTTCCCAAGGTTGATACTTTTTGATTATGTGGGTAGTATCTTCCAGATTTTTGGAAAAGATCAAGTCAGTATGCTTGGGTAGGTTACCGTAATCAACCGCCGCCATCAGAAAGTCGTAGTCGTAGTGCGAAAAGTAGAAGTTGACGCGAAAGTCCTCATATTGAGGTTCAAATTGATTATTGTAAGGTTGTCGTAACTGATCAAAATTAATCTTTTCAACTGAATCTTTTCTCAAAATAAAGTATTTGTACAAAGTGCATCCGCCTCCCCAAGCACAGGACTCACATAGTATCTTCTCTCTTGATAGCTCATAAACTTTCCAAATTTTCTCAGTAGCTTTGTATGGCTCAATATAATCTAAATATGGATTCAAATCAGCAAATAGTAAAAGCTGTCCGTCCTCAGTCAATTTCAACAGCTGATCTAATTTATTGTTGCCGAAGTGGAAGCTTCGAGGTATGAAACTATTTGTTTCAAGCAGTTCATCTACTTTTCTTTCATCTAGATGAAGAGAAAAAGTTCTATAGACCTTATTAGTGTAATCAATTTGAAATCCTCGAAAAGCACCATTGGAGTACTGAATATCTCCTTCAAAATAAATTCCAGAGCTGTCTAAAAGCTCTCTATTCAAGTAAATTATTCTGTCTCTTTCTTCCTTTTTCCGTGGCGCATAGTAATTAATTGCGACTTGATGAAAAGTGTCAATATTCTGTACAATTAAATAATCAAGTGTATCGCTATCCTTAATCAAAACATTCTGAGCAAGAACAACTTTACTCAAAAATATAAGAATGCATAAAATAGGAAGTTTCATATTTCTTTTTTTAAGAATCCTAAATATAGATTTATAGACACGTCTGCCTCGGCACCAAAACCTTCTTCAACAGTTAAAATTCCTGTACTATTACCTGCTTGTATAATTTCATTATTTTCTGTATTGCTGACCCAACCCATAGCAATATGACCCGCATTTGGTTCTCTATTTATAGTTAAATATACCATAAACCCTTTATCTACATATGTACTAATCTCTGCTTTAGATATTTTGATAAAATCTTGATCTAAAGTGATATGATTATGTATCTTGTTTGCAACTTTTCCGCTTCCCCATGGTAAATGTCCTAGGACGTAGTAACTTAAGTCTTGGGCGAAGAAATTACAATAAGTAGCACGCCAACCATGAATTTGAAGCCAAGCCATTATTGGCAAAATTTCACCCACATCTTTAGTGCTTGAATTCGTATTTAATACTGACCATGGATTGTCTTTTTTTACTGCAAAATAACCTTCAGGTATGTTAGAGTTTAATATGTATTTTTTTTCACTGTTATCGTATATCCAAGGCCAATTAGATACTATCTCACTTTCATGCGTATGATCCCAACCAACAATTTGATCTATCGCTGATGTTAAATTATCTGATCTTAATTCTGGCAATCCATGAATAGTAATCATATCGTTAGGCTGTGTCGGTCCTACAACGCTCTCTTCTGCTGGAGTAAATTCATAATAATTACAATTTCCATATACGCAATGCGCCCTTTGATATCGATCATCCGTATCAAGCATTTCATTGCCTTTCTGTTCCAAACGCTGCCGGTAAATAGGGTTCAACGCTTCCCCAATGGCATACAGCCCACTGCTAATTATTTCCATATGGCCAGTCTCTTTCTTCATGATCTCATCGCGGATGTACCTTCTCACCAAATCAGGAATACCTTCATCCATGAGCTTATCAGAAAAATTCAACCCATCCAAAACATACTGACCATCCCCCTGATCAAGAAACAGTATCAGCACCGCAGGCCTGGCATAGTATTGCACCGACCAGCTTGTATAAGTTCCCAAACTAAACAAATTTCTGAAGTCTTTGTCCCAACCCCCTCCCCCACCTTTGTCAAACTCTTCTGAGGTCAAGAAATCAATCTGGATAAGCAAGTCTTGCCCGTTGACTTTTCTGGTAGCCACCAAAGTTTGACCTTCTGTCTCGATGCTGTTGCGCTGCTCAACGCTGAGTACGCCCAATGGGTCATAAATGGAAAGTTTGGCTGTGGCTTCAACCCTAAAGGCAAGACACAAAAACAAGGTGTACATGGTGGCTATCCTATTCATCGTTTTTGCTAATTATTTGTGCTATGGCTTCTTCTACATACTTGGTTCTCTCATGGAGATTATCCGGATAGGCATCATCGGTTCGGATGCTTTCCACAAACTGCCTGAAAGGCTCTCCTTCTTTGAGGTTTGCTAGTACTTCCAAGTCAGCCTCGTGTTGCTGAATAGGCAGGTCTAACCTTACCAGGTTGTTTCTGGCCGCATCTATGGCTAACACGGATGCACTAAGACGAGACCGGATTGATTCAGGCTTATTGATGATGTCTATGTAAAGGCTGATGCCTTCGCTGATCAACTCATCTTTTAGTCCTCTAATCCTGGGGGGATAAAACTGTTCGGTTTCTATAATTTGCTCAATTTCCCGGATAAACGGCTGCATGCCCTCGAGCAGACTGTCAATAGCCGTGGTACTTTCTTGTATCTTCTCCAGGATCACTGTGGCAACCAAACTGTCTAATCCAGTCATATCAGATTCGTGGTTGTTTGTGTTACCTGACAGACTTCCTTCATTTGCATTCCCGCCACTACTCACCCCACCCCCACTATCCACCGTAAAGCGATTGCCCTGACTGTCTTGCACCGCCAACGCTTCCCCTTCTTCCGGTACTTCTTCAGCCACGACCTCTTCGTTGCCCTCACTATCCACGGCGATCACCTGCCCCTGTTCGTTGACATATACTTCACTGACCTCACCCGCTACGGTTACCGTGCTCACCTCCACTCCATCCTCAACCCCTTCTTCACCCTCAGCCACCGGACTGCTTTCATCCTCTGCACTCGCTGCATCCCCTTCCGGATGCTCGTCCTGCCACCGCTCTTGGAAGCCTTCTACCCCCTCACTCAAAGCAATCACTTCGCCTTTGACCAGATTGTAATCCTCATCCACCCATACCCCCTCAAACTTCACCGGTATCTGCAGCCCTAGATACGGCACACTCATCACCCCCCAGCCACTATACACCCCATCGCCACCGCTCACCTCACGCACCTGCATACTAAAGTCGCCCACCTGCCAGTACTGTCCGGCCATCGCCGTAGTCAGGGGTACCGTAGAAGCAGTGACCGGTGAGGGGGGGGCCGCCCCGCAAGCCGCTACAATCACTTCCGGAGTGGTGAAGCTTTGCACCAGTGAGTAGCGCGATACGTAGTTGCTAAACAAACTGGCCACCCGTACTTCATACGTAGTCTCTGGTTTCAGGTCCCTGAGCACCACCTGCTCCTCAGTAGTCTCTACACCGAACCAAGCAAGCTCTTCTTCCTCCGGTCCATCCTCATTATCCTGCTCATCCTGATCCGCTTGGCGACGATACTCCACCCGGTAGGCATCCGGCTCAATAGATAAGTGCCAGTTGACCAGTGCCTTTCTTGCATTCTCCGCGTACACCCGGATGCCGTCCGGCGGGACTACCACCAACCCCTCCCCGTAGGTGAAGTGGCAGGTCTCACTGTAGCCCTCATTCTTGAAGATACCTCTTCCATCAACGTCCAACGCCCGCACCCGGAAGGCGTACTTCTGTCCGGGAATCAACGCCGCATCCGTGAGCCCGTACAGGTAGCTGGTCTCAGTAGTGATCGTTTGCAACAGGGGTACCGAGGAACGAATCGCATCCTCTACGGGCCGGTCAGCAGGAAAGACTTCTACCAGGGTGAGCTCATACTCAGTGCCTAAGGCTGAACCCGGTAGTACGTTGCCCCCGTCCATCCACTGGAACAGGATGTTGGTGGGTTCCTGCAAAGGCAAGACACTTCCACAAAGCGGGGCGGTGAGGCGCGGCGGTTCATTCAGGGTGAACCAGGCCATGAAGGTGGCCGGGCGACTCAGTGATCTATCGGCCCGGCGGTAGTCCAGCACCTCTACGCTGAACTGGTAGAAGCCTTCCGGCAAGGCCCGCCGTTGTTCGTACTGCGCCTGGGTGATGCCCGAGAAGAGCAGGTTCCGGCTGTCCAGATAGGGGGCGAGCGTTTCCCCCGAGACAATCGTCGGATTGCCTCCTTCCAGCACGATGGGCGGGGGTAGGTAGCCAGGATCGGTTTGCAAACGAATTCCTGACCCTTCAATGGTCAGGCGCAGCCGTACCTCATACTGGGCTTCACTCAAATCGCGCAAGAGCAAATACACCTGCATCTGCTCACTGCCCGGCCTTGCGTAGTCGGCCAAATACACCGAATAAGGCGGCAACAGTTGCAACGTACTGGTCACCGGGCGGTTCTGGGCTCGTAGCGGGGCATTTAGCACCAGCATTCCTAGCAGCAGTGTAAGCCACCAACGAGTCAATAGCCCTCCGCCCCGCCTGATGGCTGACGGCGAGCAGCCCTTGTCCATCATATAATCCTGTTGATCCTCCTTCATCAATTTCATCCTGATCGTTATCGTAATAGTATTCTGGCCACTTTCTTGTCGTGCTCGCTCATCAGGCGCAAGAAGTACTGGCCCGAGGCGTAGCCGTTTAGGTCAAAGTCAAAGGTGTAGTGATCACTGTTCTTCTGCCGGACGCGTTCTATCTCGTGTCCGCTCATGTCGTTGAGGTGCACAAAGAGCGCGGTGACTGAGTACAAGGTCACTTCCACCCGGAAGCGCCCGGTGGTGGGATTGGGCGAAATAGCCACCGTCTTGATGCCCTGCGGCCCCTGGGCTACCCGTCCGTCAGAGGGCAAGTCCTGGCGGGGCGGGAAGAAGGCCACCGTCTTCGTAATGGAGTCGGTGCACACACTGTAGTAGCCCGTCAGGGTCACCTGGTAGGTACCGGCTTCTTCAAAGGTGATCTGCGGTTCCCAGGGAGAGAGGCTGAGCACCTTAGCGCCGCCCGAATAGCGCCACTGCACGCTGTCAGGCATGGGATAGCACACTTCGGTAAGCGTCAGGGTATCACCTACGTACAGCTCGGTGGTTTGCAGAAAGTTTGCCTCAAACAGGGTGTCGTAGCTTACTACCTGCGTGCGGGCTACTTGCTGACAGTCGCGGGGGGTGGTGACGATGACTTCGTACTCTCCTGCTTCGGTCACGCTAATCTGCGGGGCATTGCTATAGGCGGCCCCGTCGCGCGTCCACTGATAGCTTCCCCGCGGCACGGTGGCATCCAGGGTCACTTCCTGATCTACGCACAGCGTAACGGTTTCTGGCAAGCTCACCGCAATCCGGGGTGTTTCAGCGATGGTCACCGGCAGTTGGGCCTGGCAACCCTGGGCGTCGGTGACGTTTACCGTATAGCTGCCCGGACAAAGATTGGTGGCGGTGGCGGCATCCTGTCCGGCATCGTCCCAGCGGTACTGATACGGGGCTGTGCCGCCCCGTACCGATACCGTAGCCTGCCCGTCGCAGCCCGAGAAGCAAGTGGGAGCCTGGACCTCGCTGATGGTAAGCCGTAGCGGGTCGGGGGGTATTATCACCAGGGGCTGGCGCAGGGTACATCCCACCGCATCAGTCACCGTCAGGGTATACGCACCCTGGCAAAGACCGTTAAGCGTCAATCCGGTTTCGGAGCGATTGTCCCAGCGGTAGGTGTAGGGGGCTACTCCTCCCGAAACGGCTAGTTCAAGCTGCCCGTCGCAGGCCTCGTAGCAGCTGGGAGCTTTCCACTGCAGCGTGTCCAGTTGGAAGGCATCCGGTGAGCCGATGGTGACCGAAGCGATACTCACGCAGCCCCGCTCATCGGTGACACTCACGAAGTAGTCGCCACGAGCCAGATTGGTCGCGGTCGCCGTAGTCTGCCCTAGCGGATCATCCCACCGGTAGGCGTAGCTTCCCGTGCCTCCCGTTGCCGCTACGGTGGCCGTACCGTCCAACGAGGTAAAGCAACTAGCATCCTGCGCACTGGTAATCTGGCTGGTAGGACCGTCCAGGTCGTTGATGATTTGCGTTAGATGCACCTGGCAGTTGTTCGCATCGGTCACGTAGACATCGTAGACGTTAGCCCGTAGATTTGTCGGGTACGCTTCTTCCGAGACCGTTTCTCCCTGCCGGTTGATCCAGATATAGCGGTAGGGAAAGGTGCCGCCCTGCGCTACGGCCTGGGCTTCGCCGTTGGCTTGGGCACAGGCGGCTTCCACCATGTTCTCGATGGTTGCCGAAAGCAACGGCGGCTCGGTAATCGTCACCGAGGTGCTGGTCTGGCAACCCAGCATATCAGTTACCGATATGGTATACGTTCCGATGGGATAACCGTCAAACAAAGCTTCCGACTGCCAGCTAGTGCCGCCGTCCAGAGAGTAACGGTAGGGTTGGGTACCCCCGCTCACCTCGGCCCGGAATTTGGCATCACTGCCCCCCTGGCACTGCACGTGCTGCACCACCACCGGGCGGGCAACGAGCTCGTCGGGCTGGGTGATGACTACCTCTACCGCCACTTCACAGTTGCGCGCGTCGCGAACGATGAGTGGGTAGCTTCCGGCCGACAGGTCGTCGTAGGCGGTCACGCTAGAGAAGCTTCCGCCCTGCCAAGCGTACCGGTAGGGAGGGTAGCCCCCTTCGGCTCCGAGTTGTACCTGACCATCCGAAAGCCCAAAACAGCTTACGTTGCGTTGGTCGATCACCAGCCCGGTGAGTGCTACTTCCGGTTCGGTCACCGCAATCGTATCCGTTCGCTGGCAGTCGTGGGCGTCGGTAATTGTGAGCACGTACTCTCCGGCTACCAGCCCATCCAGCGCCGGAGTAGTAACCGCTAGCGTCTCCCACTGGTATTGATACGGAGCGGTGCCCCCGGTCACGGTAGTCCGGATCGCTCCGCTGGCCGTTCCTTTACACCGAACCGGGGTTGTATCGTAGGTCAGTTGCAAAGGAGCTTCCGGCTCTATGAGGGTAACGGATATCGAAGTTTCACAACCCCGAGCATCTTGTACGCGCACCGTATAGTCTTTGGCAACTAAGTCGGTCAGCAGCGCCCCAGTCTGCCAGTTGGTACCGTCGGCAGAATACCGGTAGGGTTCGGTTCCTCCGGTGGCCAGTACCCGTATCTGACCGGTTGCTTCGCCGTGGCAGAGAATATCGGTTTTACCGGCAAGCGAAAGCTCCAGCAACGAAGGCTCTACGATTGTTGCTTCGCTAGTAAACTCACAGCCTCGGATATCGGCCGTCAGGGTGGGGTACGTACCGGGAGCTAAACCGGCAAACAGGCTATCATGCTGAAAGGTAACCCCACCATCCAGGGAGTAGCGGTAGGGCGGAGTGCCCCCGCCGGTGGGCAAGGCAATCATCCCGTTGTCTTCGCCGAAGCAGCGAATGGGGGTAGCCACCGGGGTGGTGAGCAGCACCGCTTCGGGCTCCTCAATGAGCACGCTGTCGGTACGAACGCAGCCTTCGGCATCGGTAACCGTTACGGTGTACCAGGCGGGGGCTAACGCATCGATGCGAGTTTTGGTAGAGGCTCCCTGCTTCCAAACAAACTGGTAAGGCGGACGCCCCCCGATACCACTAGCGGTGATTCTTCCGTTATCCAGACCGTAGCACTGCACATCGGTCTTGTTAAATACAATTTCCAGCGAATCATTGGAGGTAACAGACTCATTGAGCAACGTCTCACATCCGCGGGAGTCTTTGACTATTAGCTGATAGTTTCCCGCGGGCAGATCCGTAAAAGAAGGACTTATTTGCCAGTCGTTAGCACCCCGTCGGTACACGTAGGGAGGGACTCCGCCCTGAGCGAGTACGGTGAGGTATCCGGTGCTATCACCGTAGCACTGAATGTAGTTTTTATCGCTGGTAGAAAGGGTAAGCTCGTCCGGAGAGCTAAGGGTGATGGTTTGGCTGACAATGCAGCCCCGCTCGTCCCGTACCCGAAGCTCGTGGGCACCTCGCGACAAGCCGGTAAAGCGGGCTTCGGGGGTAAAACCTCCGCCATCCAGGGAAAATTCGTACGCGGTGCCGAACGGCGCTCCGTTGCCACCGGTCGCTACGGCTTCAATCCAGCCGTCATTCCCATCGAAGCAGGTCAGGTGATAGCCATTGTAATCCGATGCCTGATAATCCAGGGCAAGGGCCTGGGCGGGTTCGTTGATGGTCAGCGGATCAGGATACGGCACAACGCAGCCTTCTTGGTCGGTGACCTGGATACGGTAGGTGCCTGCCGGAAGCGGAGTTTCTTTGGTAAATGAAGTAAACGCTGACTCTCCCTCGCGTTGGTACTGAAAGGTATAGCCGCCCCAACCACCGCTGGCGGTAGCGAGAATTTGGCCGTCGTTGGCTCCCCGGCAAGTAATGTGCGTGACGGTAACCTCATCGAGGCTCAGCGGGTCGGGGTCGGTGAGTATGTGCTCGGGGGTGGTGAATTCACATCCATTCTTGTCGGTAACGATGAGTTGGTATTGCGCATCGTAGAGCTGACCTATCTCACTGGTTTGCGCTCCGGGACGCGTGTAGTTATACCAGGTAGCCGAAGAATGATCCCGCTCCTGCCACTGGTAGGAATAAGGAGGGGTTCCCCCAGTAACTACCGCGGTGAGATTGCCGTCGTAAACCCCCGAACAGGTGATATCCTGTTGCGCAACCGTAGCGGCCAGGGGGGCAGGTTCTATAATGGTTGCGGAACGGGAAACCACATCGTTGCAGGCGGCGTAGTTTCTGTTTCTCACGGTGACGGTGTATTCGCCCCCGCGATCAACCGTGAACGAACCCGTCGTATTAGTTTGCGTATAGCTTCCGGAGCTATGGGCTAGCGTATAATCGTAGGAACCGCTTCCCCCGGCAGCGACCACGTTGATGGCACCCGTTTCTCCGGCACAAGAAATATCGCTTTTGGTAAACGAAGTGATGGATAGCGGGGTAAACGAAAGCGTAACGTTTTGGGTAAAGGGAGTGCACGACCGGCGAGCGTCGTCGTATACGCGAACCTGATAGCTCACCCCCGACGACAAACCGGTGAAGGTGTGAGCAGTGCTGGTGGTATTAGATAAACTTTTATCATTGATTCTGCTACCACCACTCCAAAGTTCGTAATCGTACTTTCCGGGTCCACTCGATACGGTTACTGAGATGCTACCGTCCTTTGGGGCACTGCATTTAGGATGGTCGGACGAAACCGTAGCAACAATCGCGGGGCGGGGGGTTAGCGTAAACGACCGGGTAATCGTAGTGTTGTTGCACGGATCGTGGGCGGTCACCGTGTAGGACCCAGCGGGTAAATTGCGAAAGTACCCTCTGTCATAAGCCGTGCCGCTGCGAGAGAAAGAATGCCCCCCGGTGATGGTGAATGTAACTTCTTGATCACTGTCTCCACCGTTCACGTTTACGTAGATACTACCCGTGCTAGTAGGACAAAATGGATCAAAGCCTCGAGTGCTGCTGTTCCAGTGGATGGAACTGACCCTACCTACCGTTACCGTTTTAGTGATGTCGCAAGTGCTTAAGATAGATGCGCCGCTTCGGCGGTTGCTAAGACGAACCGTGTAGGTGCCAGGCAGTAAGCCGGTGACAGTCTTGGTCGAACCATTGAAAGGGCCGGCAGGGCCGGTCGTTTCGCCATTTTTAATAACTACGTATCGATAGCTTCCTGCCCCACTGGCATTGGTTATGCTTATCGATCCAGTGCCTGCCGTCGCGCAGGAAGCTTTTACCGGGGAGACGTTAAAACTGGGACCAGGCGGGTCAAATTTTATTATTTTATTAGCACTATAATCACCGTAGGTGCCATTTGCGTAGCCCCTCACCCGAAAGTAGACTTGTTTTCTGGTGGTTAAGCCACCTAACCCCGCCAGGTCTTTAGGGGTAAATGTTTTCTTTCCGCCGTTGACGTTGGCCATTGTGTGAGATCCAATGGAACGCCACCGCTGCCGCCTTATGCCGAAAATATCCGTGTAATAATCACCGTTCACCCAGTACTGCCAGTAAAGCCGTACCTGATCATGAAAGGTGGGATTAACATAGGTATTCGTACTCAGGGTGATTGCATCATTGACGCATACTATCCCTGACTTCGAGGCAGTGGGCGGGTTGGGCTGCGGAGGAGTGTAGCTGTAGTAGTAGGTGATCTTCCATTGGTTATCAGAATAATAGTCATCGGTCCGAGAACTATTCTTGCCGGGTGCTACCCGGTAAAAATTGAAAGGTACGGTCGTTGGCGAAACATGGTAGTCATCCCTATTATTGTAATCGCAATCACCACCCCTGTCCTCTTCCCACATCTCAACTTTAAGATCAATCTGCGACTGAGTTCCGTTTCTTCCCGGAATGCTTGAATAAAGTTTGTTGTTGATGACCGTATAATCAGGATCATAGAACCAACCGGCCCGCTTACTATTAATCCTATGGCAAGGGGTTACTGCTTGGTTATCCACATAATACTTGAAGCGATATTCGCTACTCCCCCCTAAACCCTTTCCTTTCTTCTGAGAATAAAAACTGATGCCGGTAATTGTCACCTTAGTACTACCCGCTTGGCCCCATACATTGTAGATTGTCAACAGGAATAAGAGCAACCCGGTGAAGCTAGTCTTCAGTGCTGTATCATGTATATTCATATCCTTTGATTTGATCAAAAATGTGCTGCCAGATGCCTGCCGCTAATAGTTCACCGTAACCTCCGATGACAGTTTGGATTCACTCTTATCCTCAAATACTGCCTGCACCGCATACCGATACCGGCGATTAATGGTCAGTTGCCGATCCGCAAACTGAGGTTCAGCACCACTGAGACGATAGTGGCGAAGGGGACCGTCGTCTACTGCCCGAAAGATCCGATATCCGGTTACTTTCTGTTGCCGAGGAAAGTCCCATTGTAACAGGATTCGTCTTTCTTCCCGGTTGGCTTCGGCGGATAGGTTCTTCACTCCGTTCTGGCTTGGTGCGTCAAGGGCCGTTACTTCCAGAAAAGAGTGGGCAGCACTGAGTCCGTCGTCATCCACCGTCCGTAGCAGGTAGCGATACGTAGTAGCCGGTCGCACCAATGAATCCAGGAATGAGTAGCTACTGTCTCCACCGTCAAACCGGCAGAGCACCTGATATCCGGTCGAACTCTCGTGCCAGCGCATCAGTACGTATTCGGACAAATCAGCACTGGGACTCGCTACCCAGCTTAGGCGAATACCTCGGCGCTCGGCAGTCAGGGAAGTAAGTTGCGCCGGAACCGGGGGAACGATATCCGGTCGCTTCAGAGGAAGTATCTCGGAGTAATCCGATGCGTTGAACCGACGATCCACCGCCACGATGCGATAGTATACCTGCTCAGTAAGGGTCGCCACCGCCACACTATCGGTGAAAACCGTGTCCTGCACCGTTTCGGAAGAAACCATCACGAATTCTTCCTGAGGGTCATTGGCACGAAACAGTCGGTAGCCCAGCACATCGTCTGATGCACTCTCACTCCAGTGAAGGTGTACGGACCCATCTTCGTGAACCTTTCCGGCAAAGCGTACTGGCAGATGGGGAGGAAGGCTATCTTCCAGCATGATCATATAAGGAACCGAACCGGTAAAGCTGCCGTCCGGACCCATGGCCTGCACCCGGTAATAGCTGCTGCTCAGGGGCGCTTTGTCGGTATACGACGTGCTGGCGGGTGGTAGTAATTCATCGTGAAGCGGATCGTACCTTCCGTTTAGAGAAGAGCTTCTCACCACCTGGTAGCCCACCACGTATTCTTGCAGACTATCCGGAAACGCCCACTGGATACGAGCCGACCGGTTATCAATTACCAAAACCGTATCGATGATCGGATATACTCCGCTCAGGGACATAACTCCTTGACCAGAGACCACTGCTGATGGGGGACCTACTTCTGAGAAAGCGGTAATGCCCCGTACCCGGTAGTAGTACATTTTGTTGTTTTGCGCCAGTGAATCCATCAGCACCACCTGCTGGGATTCTCCGTCGGGTCGGTCTCCGTTCACAATGGGTAGGTCGTTGACCGGGGTAAAGTGAGTGCCGTCTTCTGATTTTTCTACCCGGTAGGATACGTAGATGTGATTGAAGTAGAAGCCATTCCACTGGACGCTCACCGTCCGGTCACCGAACTGCGCTTCCACCTCCGGGGGTTTAGGCAGTGGGGCGGGTGCTACAGCTTCGGCCGTTACCAAGGCGGTATCTACGGGGATCGTACCGGGATTCGGAGCCAGGGCGATCCGATAGAGATACTCTTCGCCTTTTCTCACGGAGGTGTCTTTCCACCGCAGTCCGGAAGCCCGGGCCGCATCCACCGAGTGGTCGGCAGCAAACAGGGCAAAGCCGAAGCGATTGCGCGCTTCCTTCACCTGGTTGATGATCGAGATCATATCTCCGGACGGCCCATCGACCTCGAAGCTTTCTCCGTAGATGGCCTGGGCAGCAATGGCGGCGTAGTGATCTTTTACGGCAATCGGTTCCCAGTCGTCCAGCGGCCAGGGTTTGATCGGTTGCGGGGTAAGTTGTACGCGGGGCCACTGCCCGGTAGAATCAATGTGGCCGTTTTTTCCAATGGTAAAGCGCTCAATGGTGTAGCCGTGCTTATTCCCTAACTTCCAGGTAAGCGGGTCGTTCGGAGCCCACCGTAGCAGAATTTCCTTTTCGCCGGAGCGGGCAATCGCGCTCACGCGCCCCCGCTTCTCCTGAGCGTTTGCCGAAAAGCTAACCAGGCAGCCCAGTATTATCATGAACAGGTAGATTCTCATTACCATTGGATACGAATCGTTTTAGTGGTGGTCGCTTTTTGTTGTCCGGGTAATTGGTAGGTTAGCTTGACCTGGTAGGTGCCATCCAGGAAGTTCTGATAATCCGTATCCATCAACCTTTTTGCCCCAGTAGGTATACCAGTTGCCCTTACCCCTACGTAGCGATTGATGGCCTTAGCGCGTAGGTTGTCGTGGTCCTTATAGGTGTAGGTGGGCAACTGATAGTCGAGCTCAATATTCCCCTGCATCCGCGGTGCGCTGCCGGAAGCCTTTTGTTCCGACGTAAGTGCCGGGGCGGCTACGCTAAGCGTCGGCACCACCGAGTAGATCGGCGGAACCCCCGCTACGCTCGGATTTCGCCAGTCAAAAGTTACGTTGCTGTTTACCGGATAGTGCTCATAGAGCAACGGATGCATGTGATTGGCAAACCAAGTATTCGTAAGGTCCGCGTACATCTTCACCAGGGGCGGCTGACCGTGCGTGCCCCCCAGTTCGGTTTCCCCCCAAACCTCCGGCATGTTAAGTTGAACTCCGACCTTATAGATGATGATATCCTCTACGATTCCGGCGGTGGTCTGCTGACCGTACATGGCATCGACCTTGGCTGAGAACGTATTGTATTGACTGGTGCGGAAGCCGTATGCGTATAATGTTTCTATGTCTGCCATAGCCAGGGTGCCTTCAATATTTCGTTCGGCGGCAGTTACATTATTTGCGTCCGCTAGTTCCACTTCGCTTTCAGTCCGTACTACATTCTCATCTATTTGGGTAGCCGCTGCCGGTTTTTTGAGGAAAGATAACTGGTACACAGACTCGTTCGTCAGTCCGTCAGGAACAGCGAACGAGATTCTGTATCCTTTGTAAGTTAGTGCCTGATCAATGTAAGAAGTAGCGTTGGGCTTACTGAACCGGGCAACGTACTCCCAGGAACGTCCTTGATCATCTACCGGCTTGAAGAGGTAGTCCATAATGTAGGTAAGTTGCATGTATCCCGTGCCGTGCTCATCCTGAAGAAAAGCGTATTGATCTCTTACCGGATAGCTGTAGTCTACGATATCTTCTCGAATGTAATTCGGTGCTTCCCCGGTGGTAAAAGTGACTTCCCGAGCCTCGGTAGCATCCAGATCGGTCCAGGTATTATTGATGAGCTCCTGCCAGGTAAGAAGCGCTTCTGCTTTCAGGGTGCTTTGCGGAGGAAGGATTCGTTCGCTCTTGAAGGCCACCACGGTTTTATCTTCGTTCCATCTCAAGTCTCCATTAATCGGTGAGCCGTTGTGCGTTACTTTCAAATAGTTGAGCTTCACCCGGTAGCTGACGTACTTCTCTTCTTCGGTGAGCATTTCCACCGGTGTGTCCACGGCAATATTGAAGGCTACTTGAGGGGTGGTAAATACATCTACCTCGCTGCTTCCACTGCCGGGTTGCATGTCAGCAATGATCTCCATGGCAATGGGGGCATCACTCTCAAAGTCGCATCGCTCTCCGATGGTCACCTGAAAATCGCAGTCGCCCTTCACCAAGCCGTTTAGGATACTAAATTCTCCGAAGGCAGTTCCCTGCACCCAGACCGGATTCGGCATTTCCGCTTGCATCACGACAGCCGCCAGGAAACGGAAGGCTTCGAACTTACCTTTGATGAATTTCAGATTAACGTTGATCCCTACGGCTCCTTGCAGGTAGGCCCACACTTGCCCTTTGGCGTACCAACCGTTGATGCCTACGGAGCCTGAACGCCCTTTACAGGTCATCGCGCCCATGTCCTGGAGCATAATATCGAACCCAGCCCCGGCCCGGAAGAAGCCGTAGAAGACCGCATCGGGATCGTCCTTGCCGATTGCGGCTTGAAAACTAGCCCCGAACACGAAGCCCTTTCCCATCTCCGCATCAGTGCCCGTCCGGGCCGCATTATCGCTGAGTTCGTCGAGTACGTCTTGTAAGTTACCCGATGATACCTGGAGGCCGTTGAGCGGGGCGGGCATATCTTCTATCTCGTCTCCGACCATCAGGTAGGCGGTAGCTTCCGCCAAGCCCGCGATGTTCACCCCAATCCGCTGGCTGGGTGATCCCAACCAAACGTACCATTTTTCTGATCCGAAGTGCATCACCACCCGGCCGGCGTTGTGATTTGCATTAACTCCTCTCATCACATCGTAGGCATCCACGTATAAGTCTAGCAAGCCGTTAAGCGCTTGGTTATTGAAATCGTAGTCGATGCTCAGGTCGGCCCACATTGGTGTTTCATCCCGTTCATCAATCGGAGTAAGGAAATACCCCTCTCCGCGGAAGCGGATGTACTTCACTCCCATGCGCTTGTTGAAGGCCATCTCAAAGGTGGCATCCCCATTGAAAGGACGCGGCGAGGGGGCGGTACCTACAATCACCGATGCCTTGAATCCCATCTTCACCGACTGATCCGGCACGTAGGTGGCCCCGCTGCGGGTAGCCCCTATCGTCGTTTTATCGTGCTCGCCCTGTATCGTTTGAAATCCGTCGGTTGCTATCGCTGCTGGCTCCAACGACATCTGATAGTACGCACCTCCGCCAATACCGTATACCGCAAACCCCGGATTGGGGGCCGTGTTACCAAAACGCATCAGTGCATCAGCGTACCAGTACCGGTAGCCGTCTGCCCGACCAAACTGAGCAATAACTTTGACCCCGGGGCCCGGTTTAAACTTGGCGTCAATCTCCCCCCGAAATCCGCGACCATACACCGCATGCTCCCGGTATAAACTCAGCGTGCCGTCCAATGCAAAAACGTCCATGTCGACCTTGATCTTGATGTCGCTGATCCGGGTATCCTTGTACTTCCACTCCTGCTGAGCTACGGAGACGGTACCATCACTTTGAGGAACAGTATCGGCCTCGGCAATCTCCCCGGTGACACTTACCACCGTCTTAGCAGAAAAGCCCTTATCGCTTTCACTCATCATACCCAACAAGACGCCTACGTTTAATTGCAGGTCTTGTGCATTATACCGGAAGTCAATAGACTCAATGGAGATCGGATAGTTGGCAGCGGTTTGCTTATTGCCATTGGCAAACGACCATACCCCATTGCGCACGTACGGCTTCTGGGAAGCAATGTGCAGATCGGTGAAAC
Source organism: Cyclobacteriaceae bacterium (assembly GCA_965217305.1). Classification (GTDB taxonomy): domain Bacteria; phylum Bacteroidota; class Bacteroidia; order Cytophagales; family Cyclobacteriaceae; genus Tunicatimonas. The sequence continues at coordinate 140,898 of CBDCHN010000008.1, read as the reverse complement.
CTACCTGCTGAAGACTTACCCCGGAACCGGCATTCACGCTTAACGTGCCGTGCAGAATTGCTTCCGGCAGTAGTTTGCCTTCTTTTTTGCTGATGATAATCGTAGAACTGGGAGCCAGATCAATCTTGGCCGCCAGCACAGAGGCTTCCAGGTTGCGTCCCGGTTGTACGGCAAAGGTATACTCCGTCTCTCCGGATGCCTGGGTGATGAAAGCGGAATACTTGAGCGGAGCGTCCCGGCTTAGCAAAGGCACGTTCATCTCGCCCTTGAACCCGCCGCCACTCAGTTTATTCTTCACCAAGACGATACCTAGTGAGTCTACTGAAAACGGCCAGCCGTTGAGCGATCCTTCTTCTCGTCCGAACAGGTTATTAACCCCGATGCCTCCGGACACCCCTTGCTTGTCAATGATAAAGTGTTCTACGTCCACGTAGCGTCGGGTGCCCCCGTCCGAAAGTTCCTTGAAGAGTCCGACCCGGGCGCGCCGGATGTAGAGGCCTTCCCAGAGTTGCACGTTGCCCCCGTACTGCTGCTCGTACTGCGCCGGAAACGTCATGTTCGCGGGGTTCACCAAATCGCTCATGTCCAGGGTAGCTTCCGCTACCTTAAAGTTAATGCCCTGCAGGCTGGCTACGCGGAAGGTCGGCAAAGAAACCGATACCATCAGTGAGTTCCAGTCGGTGCTGTTCACCCGGAATTCAGTTTCTACCGGGCCCGGTAGGGCCTGCCCGTCATCGCTTTCGGGAATGATCATTTCCCGGTCGAAGCGGATCGTACCCTGCAGATTAACCGCTTTGAAGCCATTACAGTCGATGGCTACGTAGTTCTGTGCCTTTTCCGAGGGAAGCGTTAGGGCTACCTTGGGACCGAGGGGGAGGGTATGGTTACTGACCAGGACGAGTCTGGTTTCATTGGAAGCCGACAGTCCTCCCCGGTGAAAGGCAACATTGCGGGCGGCAAAGGCAATGCGTTCTCCGTTACCTTTAAAGGGCAGCGAGATATACGCACTAAAAAACGCCCCGTTCGGCGTAAAGCGGGCTGAATCAATGATCACCAGGTAGTCGAACCCACTCACGTTGCTGGTAATCCCTACCGGCAGACTGGCCAAATCCGACTCACTAAGTTGCTGGGTGGTCTTTCCCTCAGCAAGCAGCCGGTCGTGAAGTTGATGGATACGCGCTGACAAGTCCTCATCGGGAGTCTCGGTTCCGTAGCCCGGCAGAACGACTACCCACAGTAGTAGCATGAGCCATCCCGTGGCTGTCTTACTCTTGAAGCAACTGTATATCAATGTATTCATCATCAAAAGGTGTATCCGTAGCGAGCCGTAGCGGTCCATTCCGCAAAAGCACTTTTTTGCCCGGTGGCAAAGTTGTTGAGCAGGTTAAGGTTAAAGGTGAAGCGATGGTGCTTCGGCCAGGCGTAGCCGGTGGTGAGTCGAGAGGTCATCACCCGGTTGCTGGCTTGTCCGTTGATCAGCACTTGGTTGAACCCGGTGGAAAGCGAACTGCGCAGCTTTTTTTCCAGAAAGGCCTTACTAGCCGAAACCAAAGGCCCTACGGTGGTGGTATTGATCTCTCCCAGAATACTGTAGTAAAGATTTCCCCCCAGACTTACCGAAAGGTTGATCGGCACCATGCTCACCCGGTACGAGGCGTTGTTGCTGTAGTAGTACGAGGTTTTGTCTGCCGCTTCCTGGTTTTGGACTACCTCATCGGCTTGCTGGTACGTGGTGCTTAGCGTCAGCGCACTCTTTCGCTCTTTGCTACCGAACGTATATGAAGAGGTGAACGAAGCATTTTGGCTGACTTGGTAGAAATTAAGCGAGTCAAACTCGGTGGTGAAAAACGGGTCTGATTGGGGACGGATGTTCGTATAGCTGGTGAAGTTGGAGTAGGTGGTGGTCAATTGCCACCGGTCGGTAGGTCGCAGACTAGCCGAATAGTTACTGACCCACCGCTGGGTCTGGCTGATTTCGGTCTGGTCCAGGTTGTTGTTTTGCACGCCGCCCTGAACGTTAACGTTGAGACGGCTCTGCCAGAACTGCCAACCAACGCCCAGGGTGATGTTCTCCAGATCGTTGTTGAAGAAGTAGGAGCCCAGTGTCTGGTAGTCCGGGTCCACGCGCTCGTAGCGTCCCTGCAAAAAGCCTTTTCCCAGGGCCAGCGTCAATCCCGTTTTCCAGGCCTGGTGCTGCGTGGTAGACTGACGCGCCGGTAGTAGCCAGGCGCTGGCCAAACTCGGTCCTGATACGAGCGGGGCCAGCCGGTCTCGGGTAAGAACACTCGTGGCCCATTCACCGTCCCAGCTCAGTCGTTTGCCTAGTTGCTTCTTGGCAACCAGACTCAAGGTTACGTTCTGAGCGGGAAAAGTGAGCGTACTGTCCGGAAGGTTCTCTATCGAAGAGGGATTATCTTTGGCGTAGAACACGATGGCATCAATACTACCCTGGGCGGTTTGGTAACCCAGTTTGGTAGCCATGCCCCAACGTTCGTAAACGGGCGGTTGCGCCCGGCCCGATAGCGTATCCGCCTTCACCGCCTTTTGAAACCGGCCATACATGGCTTGTAGTCGGAAGTTTCCGGGAGTGAGTTCTACCCCGGCCCCCAGGAAAACGTGTCCGTTGAGCGTATAGAAAGAGTATGTCAGGCTATGATAGCCCAGATACGCTTTGATCCATTTGTAGTGAGGACTGATTCCGTAGCGGTTGAAAGGTTGCTGGAAGCGGCCCTGGTTGTTGGTATAGCTGAACGCCAGGGGGACGCTCCAGCCGTACAAATCAACGTTCAGGTTTCCGGTCGCAATCCAGGTAAACGGGTCACGACGGGCAGCAATCCCCTGAACGGCATAGCCGGTAGACATCAGGTTCACTCCTCCTGAAACCGAGATCGGCTTTTCCGCACCGATGTTTTCCAAATTTTGTGCTTGAACCCTGTGGGAGGTTATCAACAGCAGTATGCTACACACTGTCGGTAACCGCCCAAGCGCCTTACGCCACTCATCCCACTGCATGATATACGATCTTTCTGATAGTAATGGGGCAAAAATACGCAATGAGACAACAGAAAGGGTGGGGTGTTTTCCAGGGTTACGTTCTTGTAAGGAATCGGGATAATACGTATGTCTAGACGTAAAAATGTCAACCCCCTGCGCCTAAAGCGAACCCAAAAAGTAAACAGAATTGGGAGTCACGAGGCGATAGAGAGTTGTCACCTCATTTGAAAGAACAATATCACACCCTACCATACAAGTGAAATTTTCATTTCTTCTACTAAAAATTAACTAATTAAACATTTTTTTTAACGTTACCACTATACTTAAAGTAGCTGATGAAGGTTTAATCGTAATTGTGCTGCGAAATCAATTGGCCCGAAGGGTCAGGCAAATCGCCCTTCGGGCAAGAAGGGTGCAGAAAAGAAAAAGGGCCAGTAAACTCACTAGCCCTTTAAAAGAGAAAACGGTAGGTAGTGCGCGCTACTTCAGTTTCACGTTCACTTCCATGTTCCCCTTGGTGGCTTTGGTGAGCGGACAATTCTTAAAGGCATTGTCCAGAATGGTTTGCGCCTTTTTCTCGTCCACCTCGGGGATAGTCACCTCTAAGTCCAGCGCAAACTGTAGGTCTCCTCTTTCTACCTGTACCGCCCTGATGATGGCCTTCACTTCGGTGTTATCTAGCTCCACGCTGTTCACCTTGGCCACGTGGTAGAGCGTGCCCTCAAGGCAGGCCGCGTAACTGGCGGCAAACAGCTGCTCGGGGGTGGTGCCTTCCTTATCTTCGTCTTCGCCCTCGGGCATGTATACGTCAACGTCCAACGCTCCGTTTTCCGAAGAAACGTGGCCGGTTAATCCTCCCTTGGAAGTTACTTCACTTTCGTACATGGTTTTCATCGGGTGCTTAATTTTATGGTTCTAAAAAATTTATTTCACCTTCTTACTACTGCTTTCAAAGGGGATTGTTTGGCCGGAATAGAGCTAATTGTTGGGCACGGTTGAGCAGGCTGGTTCTCAGTCAGCCTCTGGCGCCAGCGGTCACCACCTGCCGGATGCCCTCGGCGTATGGTGTCTTGTCGAAATCAAAGCGCCGGTCAAACTTACTGCTGTCGAACACGTAGTCGCGATCGTACTGGTAGAGCATCTCGTGGAGTTCGCGCATGGTCGGATTAAACCAACCGATCACCTTCACCAGCGTTTTTCCGGCCACCTGCGCTTTGGGCGCTACGTTCATCTCCCGAGCAAACGCTTCAATCCATTGTGTTGCTTGCAGGCGTTGATGACGTTGGCCATCACCACGGGCCAGACGGAGCGCCAGACGGCGGTATCGTAGGGCAGTCCGACGGTGAGGTAGGCCACCTCCGCTCCCTGCACCGCTTTGGCCACCCGGTCGGCATCGGTCAGGTCGGCCGAAAATAACTGATCGGTGTTGTTGACTTTCTTCGGATCGCGGCTCACGAGCTGGATGTCAGGAGTGTAGTGGGCCAGCGCGCGGGCGAGTTCGGTGCCAATGGCTCCGCCGGAGCCGAGAATAACTTGCATAAGTTAACGTCAGTTATTCTAGGTTTCTAAAAATAATACAAAATCAAGCGGCATGTAGCAGTCGGCCACGATCTTCAAAAGCAATGATTCGCGGATGCTGATCGGCAAAGGTGTAAGCCAGCAGGGCAGCAAAGACGTTGCATAGATAGTTAATAGGGGCCCGATGGCGAGTATGCTCTAAATCAATGAGACCTACGCACTGGCCAAAGACTGACTCAATGAGTCCGCGATGACGATGATAATAAGCGTCCTTTTGATGGACAATAGCATCTTTCTTTCCGTTGCGGCGCATCTTGGCCCTTAGGTCTACCCCTTTGCTAAGTAACTCTTCTTTCAGGGTGCTCAAATAACCTTTGTCGCCGTATACTTTTCCTTCTACTTCTTTGAGCAGGTAGTTCAACACCTGGTGATTGTTGTCAGCTACGTTGCCTGCCGTGAGCAGAAAGTTGACTAGCTGTGCTTCCCGGTTGATGACTACGTGCATTTTGAAGCCGTAAAACCAACCTAACGTGCCCTTGCCTTTGCTGGCCCAATCAGCCATCACTTTGTGTTGTGCTTCTCGTTTGATGTGACAAGCTTTCAAAGGTTTGCTGTCAATGTAGTTTTCTGCTAAAGCGGGCTGGCAACGGCTTTTGAGCAACAGATAGAGTTCCAGCACTACGTGCGGGATCAGGGCTACGAAGCGTTCATAGCAAGGGGCATCAGGAAGCCAGCTTTGAAAAGTCTTCAGCACATCTTGACAATAGAAGTATTTGAAGCATTTGCGTCCCGAATGATGATAAGCAATTAGGGTCGTTATGACTTCGCTTCGCGCAAAGCGTGAGTGGAAGGCGGGGACAGGCAGGCCTTGAAGAGCCGTTTGCTGAGCTAAATCCAGTAGGAAGTCATCGGTTTCCACAAAAATTTCCGTTAGTTTTGTTGTCGTCAAGATTTGCATGATTCTTTGTTTTGTACAATGAAGATTTAATTCCACTGCAAATCTTGACTTTTTTACGCTTCTACGCAACTCAACGCCCTCTCATTCAGCAACTTCCAGAATAACTGACGTTAAGTTCAGCAATTCTCACTTTGCAAGTTTAGAAGTAGTGAGCTAGCTTTCGGGGATGAAAACAAAATCACTGGAACGCGGCGGCAGCTTTGATAGTCTGTACGCTCTAGTCTGCGGACTGTTCAATAAGATAAAGGATAAGCGTGAGGATAATGCCTCGTATGCGCTATCAGATTTGCTCAAAATGGGTTTTGCGATGTTCTCTTTGAAAAGCCCCTCGCTGCTTAACTTTGTAGGGCGCACTAAATCCGAGGAGAGCAATTTGGGTAGCATTTATAAGATCGGTGCTTTTGCCTCGGAGAACGGCTTACGCAAGGGGCTGGATACTGTTGCCCCTGATGGGTTACGAGCAGGCTTTCAAAAGCTATGGAAGCGTATCAAGAAGCTAGGCATCTTGGATGAGTACCGTTATTGGGGGCGGCACCTGACTGTCAGTGTAGATGGTGTAGAGCACTTTTGCTCAGGCAGTATCCACTGTAGCTATTGTCTGGAACGCCAGCATAAGAACGGAAAGGTGGGTTATCACCACGCTATGCTTAGCGCAGTACTGGTGCACCCGAATGAGAAAGAAGTCTTTGTGATGGACAACGAGCCGATCATTGGACAAGACGGAAACCGCAAGAATGATTGCGAACGCAATGCGGCCAAGCGTTTGCTCAGCAGTATGCAGGATAGTTATGGAAAAGAATGGCTGGTTTGGGTAATGGACGCCCTTTATAGCTGCGGGCCTATCATCCGGCAGATCATACAGAACCCCAAATGGCAATATGTGATCGGCATCAAACCCGATGGTAACAAGTCCCTGTTCCGGCAGTTTGAGGGGCGCGATCAACGAGGGCAAGTTAAGTGGGTGGAATGGGAACAGGATGGCGACATCCACCGCTTCGGCTACACCAATGGACTGGCCTTAAATAGCAGCAATAGCGATCTGCGGGTCAATATGCTCTATTATGAGCAATTTAATAAGAAAGGTAAAAAGCAGACGTTTACCTGGCTCACTGGTATCACTCTGAGTAAAGCCAATGTAGAAAAGGTGATGCGTATGGGACGCTCCCGATGGAAGATAGAAAACGAGACCTTCAATACGCTTAAGAACCAAGGCTATCACTTTGAGCACAATTATGGTCATGGCAAGCAACACCTCTGCTCAGTATTTGCACTTCTGATGATGCTGGCCTTTACCGTGGATCAGGTTCAGCAGCACGCCTGTAGCTTCTTCCAAAAGCTTTGGCAGAATCTTAGAACTAAAGCCAAACTCTGGGAAAATATCCGGGCAGCTTTCAAAGTATTAACCTTCGTCTCTATGAAACAACTCTTCATGCACGTCGCTGAACTCAACCGAATTCAGCTAGAATAGCCAAAATGAGAATTGCTGCGTTAAGTTAGGTTGGTTGGTAAGTCTTTCTATGTAGGGTCGGACAGGTGGTCGAAATATTGTTTAACGCCTACTCCAGTTACGTTTAGAAGCTACGAATCGTACTAACATCTCGTGGGTGTTTCAGGTAAACTAAGAGAAAACATCGCTCTGCTACAAGACATTACGTTTTTGAAAAACAGACGGCTAAAGCCACGGCAAATCCTAATCAGCCAACCGCCCGACCACGGTAAAACGAGTAAACACCCGCTCATCGTGCGGAGCCGAGAACAGTTCGTCGGTTAAGTCTTGCCCCGCCCAGTGCTCGTAGTGCTGTCCGCCCCGCCACATCCGCGAGTCGCTCAGATCATAAATCAGCCCGCGGTAGGCACACCACACTTCGGGACGGTCTTGCCCGTTGCGCAGGGCGAGTTGTCGAGCGGTATAGTGAGGCAGGCTCACCCGGCCAACTGCAGTAACAGGGTGTAGCCGGCAATTCCGGCAGCAAATGCCCAGTAGTTGCTCTTTCGCTCTTCGGGAAGCTCTTCCTTGAGGGTGTTCATGATGTTGCCTCCGGCAATAAAGGCGAACATAATGGCTACTCCGATTTCGGAAACCGGCAGCAAAACCCCCACAAACCAGCCGAGCAGCACTGCTCCGGAGACAATCCACCGCCCCTGGGTTTGGTATCGCTGAGGATAGTGCTGCTGTAGTCCGTGGTCGTTCACCACAAAATGAAAGAGCATAGCCAGGGTAAAGAATGCCAGTGCCGTAACGGTGGCGATGTCGCGGTGCACCAGCAAGTAGCCAATCAGTAGGTTATACACCGCAAACAAGGCAATATGAATCCAGAATACCTTGGCGTTCAGCGGCTTCTGCGCACCGGATGCCTCACCTTGTGAAGTGCCGACAAGCTTCGCCGCCCGTTCCAATCCGTAGTAAACAGCCAACCCAATGAGGGCCACCACATATAGATGGTGCTTCACAAAACCCTCTTTCCCCTCGGCAGCAAACAGCTTCTGCCACTCTTCCAATTCGGGTAGCACGTGCACAAAGATGTAGGTCACCGAAATCCCTCCGGCCACCGACAGCCACTTGCTGCGCGGAATGGCTTCCAGCACCGTGATGCGGTTGATGAACAGTTGAGTCAGGGAGAGGACCACCGCCGCGACGGCCGAGTAAATGAGGAGCGGGTTCATAGGTTTTGTTAGGATATTTTGGGCGAATCCCCCCGCGTTTCAATCCACCGTGGACGCGGCGGGGGATGTGGAGCGTTTGGTTTTATAGAATGCTTACTCTACCCGACGGTTTTGTAAATGAATCCAAACCTCTCCCAAGCCGCATCCACGGCTTGCTGTAGCGGTTGGCTGACTTGCTGTTTGTAGAACTGTCTTGTCAGATTTAATCCTCTTCTGAAGACGCTATACTGTGGGTATCCGTGTTTTTTGACTCGCACGGGGTTGGTTTTTCCTGCCTCAATGCCAGTTGCCCAGCAGATTGTGTAGGCCATACAGACCAAAGCGAAGAGCTTTCTGTACTTGATGATACAACGCAGAGAAGAGGCTTCTAAATTATAGCCGCGTTGTTTGAGCGCTTGGAAGAACACTTCTATGGACCAACGTCTTTTATACCAAGACTGTAATGTTTGTGGCAGTGTACTACCAATCAGATAGAGCAATTGGCCATCTCTGCCATAGGATAACGATAGGTTGATCGCTACACCATCTACTATTACATTTTGCTGATAATAGGACTGACTGCCAGGGCGCACTACCTCTTCGGCCCAAAGCCTTTCCCCGCTAGCCAGCAGAATAGAATGGTGTTTAGGCACTCGTACGCAAAAGGGAATTTTTTCTCTTTTGAGCCAACTCAACCAAGTGTGTCCGATAAACTCCCGATCCATAACCAGCATTTGGATACGGGGTTTGCCAATAGTGGCAATTAGCGATTTGAACAAGGTAATCCGGTCGGCTGCATTGCTATTACCGCTTTTGTTGTCCAGCATCTCAAAGTAAATGGGAACGGCCATCTTGCCAATGCTCACTACTGCACACAAAATGTTAACTTGCGTTTTGCCGAAATCCCACTCCGTGCGGTCAATGCTGAGTACAAGGGGACGCTGAGGCAGAAAACTCAATAAGAAGATAGCCAACTGGGTGTAGTCAAAACGTACTTTGGCGAAGAAATCTTGGATACGGCGCTCAAGGGAACTAACCTTGATAGGTTTATCTATCTTATCGGAAATCTCTGAGAAAACTACCGAACGGCTCTTGATGACCCCGCCAATCATCTCGCAGAGAAACTCCTGACGCTTTTTGTGGGGCACTATTTTGGCCGTACGTATCATTTCGTATATCTTGTCTATCGGATTTTTGTCCATTGGAAAAGCTGTTTTTGTGGTCTCGCAACTACAAAAATCAGCTTTTCCTTTTTGCTATTCAACCTGCAACCTAAAACCGTCGGGTAGAGTATAGAATGCTTTATTTTTGTATAAGTTTTTCGTATATTGTTCATGTGTTACGCGCTTATAAATACGCCCTGTTTCCTAGTGAAGAGCAGCGAACTGTTTTGGAAAAAACCTTTGGCTGTTGCCGTTTGGTTTACAACACGGGCCTTGAAACCAAGAATACTGCCTACCGAATGCGGGGCGTGTCGTTGGGGTATTTTGAGTTGAACAAGCAGCTTACCGATACTAAAAAAGAGGTTGATTTTCTCAATGAAGTACCAGCACAAGCCTTGCAAATGAGCTTGCGTAATCTGGATAATGCCTTTACTAATTTTTTCCGTCACGGGGCCGCATTTCCCCGATTTAAAAGCAAGCACCGCAGACAGTCTTTTCAGTTGCCGCAAGGCGTCCGTTGTGATTTTAAAGAGGCTAAAGTGTTTCTGCCTAAATGCAAATGGGTGGATTGTATATTTAGCAGAACTTTTGAGGGCACCATTAAAACCACCACGGTAAGCCGTACCGCTACGGGTAAATACTTTGTCAGCATCCTGGTGGATTTGCCCATCAAAGCCGCCAAACCAAAGCCTGTAAATTCGGCCACCGCCGTAGGACTGGACCTGGGTATTAAAACGTTTCTGGTCACTAGTGACGGGGAGGAATTTGAGAACCAAAAGTTTCTTACCCGCAACCTGAAAAGACTTCGCGTAGAACAGCGTAGCCTTGCCCGAAAGCAAAAGGGTTCGGCTTCTCGAGACAAGCAACGCCTGGTTGTGGCTAAGTTGCATGAGAAGATACGCAACCAGCGTTCGGACTATTTGCACAAACTTTCCACTGACCTGCTTAATCGCTACGACACCTTGTGCTTTGAAGATTTGCACATCAAAGGCATGGTCAGAAACCGCCCTTTGGCTCGTAGTATCAGCGAACAGGGCTGGGCGGATTTTCGCCGAATGTGTGAGTACAAAGCAGAAACCTACGGCAAGCACGTTATCCAAGTAGGACGCTTTGAACCCAGCAGCAAAATGTGTTCGGTATGTGGGGCTACTAATCATAGTCTCAAACTTTCGGATCGTTCCTGGCAATGCGTATCGTGTTCTACTGTCCATGACCGAGACGTAAACGCTGCGATCAATATTAAAGACTTCGGGTGCCGGTCAGCACCTTTGTCCGCTAACGTGGGGGGATTGCCCCCGTGCGTTGGGCAAGAATCTGCCAGGGTTTCAACCCGGTAGTATGTCAACAAATAGACAAAGAAAGTGATAGATTGGCTGATCTCAAGCAATGCTTCCAAATAAATATCCGCATGAACTACCCCCGCCGTCACTTTTTAAAAACCGCCGCCGCGGCCGGAGCAGTTGGTTGGCTCACCCCTTCGGCCTGGGCTACCTCCGAAAAAATGGTGATCACCGTTAACGGGCTCATCAAGCCCGATGCGCTGGGACGCACCTTCGCCCACGAGCACGTGCTGGTAGATTTCGGCGGTGCCCAGGTAGTAAGTCCCGACCGCTACGACGCCGACGAAGCCTTTGACAAAATCTTGCCCTACCTCAACGAGATCAAGGCACTCGGAGCCCAGTCGTTTGCCGAATGCACCCCCAATTACCTGGGGCGCGACGTACGCTTGCTGCAGCGCCTGTCGAAGGCCAGCGGACTGCACATCCTGACCAATACCGGACTCTACGGCGCGCGCGACGGGGTGTTCTTGCCCGACTACGTGGCCACCGAAACCGCCGAGCAGCTGGCCCGCCGCTGGGTTGACGAGTACCGCAACGGCATCGACGGCACCGGCATCCGCCCCGGGTTCATCAAGATTGGCGTGAACAACGGCCCGCTCAACGAAGCCGACCGCAAGCTGGTGGAAGCGGCCGCCCGGACGCACGCGGAAACCGGGCTGACCATTGCCGCCCACACCGGGGATGCCGCCGCCGCGCTGGAAGAACTGGCGATCGTGCAAGCGGCCGGAGTGCACCCCGGCGCCTTTATTTGGGTGCACGCCCAGGGGAAGGGCACCGAAAACCACCGCCAGGCCGCCGAAGCGGGCGCGTGGGTGGAAATTGACGGGATCAGCGACCAGAACTACGTCGAGCACGCGCAGCAGGTGAAAGCCCTGCGGGATGCCGGGCTGCTCAACCGGGTGCTGGTGTCGTGCGACGCGGGGTGGTACCGGGTGGGTGAACCCCAGGGCGGTACCTACCGTTCGCACGCCGTGCTGCTGGAGCGGCTCGTGCCCGAGCTACGGAAGCAGGGGTTGAGCGAGGAAGAGGTGAATCAGTTGCTGGTGACCAATCCGGCCGCTGCCTTCACCGTGCGGACCCGGTTGGGATAGGTCTATCTTTTCGGACAACACAAAGTTGGTTTCATCCCAGTTTTGCTTATCTTACACCACCCTAACCTACCTTAAGCAATGAACAAAATCATTAAGTGGACGATCATCGTCATCGGCTGCCTGGCGGTGCTGGCGTTCGTGGGCTTCCAGTTTATGATGGCCCGCACCAAAGCCCACAGTCCACAAGAGACGGTCACTTACAACCAAAACGACCTTCAGCTATCGGTCGCCTACAGCCGTCCTTATAAGAAAGGAAGAGACATTTTCGGCGGCTTGGAGCCCTACGGAGAGGTATGGCGCACCGGGGCCAACGAAGCCACCGTGTTCTCTACCTCACAAGACCTGCGCATCGACGGGCAGCCGCTGCCCGCGGGCACCTACACCCTGTGGACCATCCCCACCGCCCGGCAGTGGACGGTGATGTTCAACGAAAAAAGCTACGACTGGGGACTCAACTTCGACGGCACCTCGCCCTACGACCCGGCGGCCGACGTGGTGTCGGTCGACGTGCCGGTGCAAGCCCCCGCCACCTCAACCGAACAATTCACCATTCGTTTCACCGAAGCTCCCCTGGCGATGGTGCTGGAGTGGGACGATGCCCAAGTGAGCGTACCCATTGAAACCTCTAACTAACTCGTTTTCTCCTATGACCTATTATCGGGCGCGTTTGCAACGCGTTCGTTTGAGTTAAATTCTAACCTTCACTCACCTAACATCACATATGACTAAGTTTTATAGTATTTCTCTGCTAATTCTTGCCGGAATCTGGTTTTCGGCCGATTTTTCTTCTTCACCCCCCGCTACCGCTGAAGCGTTGGCCATGACCGACAGCGTGCCAGACGCAGTGCTGGAGCAAGCCCAAACCCACTTCCAATCCTACTGCACCGGGTGCCACGGGCAGCAGATGCAGGCCTTCGTCGATCGCAAATGGAAGTACGGCAAGAGCCAGGACAGTATTCAGCTATCGATCACCCAGGGCTACGCGGACCTGGGCATGCCCTCGTTTAAGGAGACCTTCACCGAAGCCGAGATCGAGGGGCTGGCGCAGTACATCCTTACGGGCATCGAGAACGTGGAGCGTTACGCCTTTCAGGAGCAAACCCTGGCCACCGACACCTTCCGAACCGAAGCCCTGCGCTTCGACCTCGACACGCTCACCAGCGACATCGGCTCGCCCTGGGGCTTGGCCTTCTTGCCCGACGGCGGGATGCTGATCACCGAGAAGTCGGGCACCCTGTACCACCTCACCGCCGACCGGCAACTGCAAACTGTTTCGGGCGTTCCCGATGTGTTGGACAAAGGGCAGGGTGGCCTGCTCGACGTGCTGCTGCACCCCGACTTTGCCAACAACCAAGTGGTTTACTTGTCGTACTCGGCCTTCAAACGGGAAGGTGACGACACGGTGTCGACCACCGCCATCACCCGCGCTACGCTCGAGGGCAACTCCCTCACCAATGCGGAGCGCATCTTCGAGGCCCTACCCTACTCCACCAAGCGCCACCACTACGGCTCCCGCATGGCCTTCGACCCCGAGGGCTACCTGTACTTCTCGGTGGGCGACCGTGGCAACCGCGACGAGAACCCGCAGAACCTCGACAACCACTGCGGCAAAATTCACCGCATCAACGAAGACGGCAGCATCCCCGACGACAACCCCTTCGTGAACCAGGACGGAGCCATGCCCTCAATCTACTCCTACGGACACCGCAACCCGCAGGGCTTGGCCATTCACCCTACCACCGGGAAGGTGTGGACGCACGAGCACGGCCCGCGGGGCGGCGACGAGGTCAACATCATCCGCAAGGGCGACAACTACGGCTGGCCCGTGATTTCGTACGGCCTCAACTACGACGGCACCACCTTCACGCAGCAGACCGCCCAAGAGGGCCTGGAGCAACCCCTGCACTACTGGGTGCCTTCGATTGCTCCCTGCGGCGCGGCCTTCGTCACCGGCGAACGCTATCCCGACTGGACGGGCGACTTCCTGGTGGGTTCGCTACGGTTCGAGTACCTGAACCGCTGCCAGATCGCCAACGATGAGATTACCGGGGAAGAGCTATTGATGGAGAACCTAGGGCGGCTGCGCAGCGTGGCGATGGGTCTCGACGGTTACATCTACGTGGGCGTGGAAGATCCGGGAGCCGTGTACCGCCTGACGCCGATCGACGGCCTGGCCAGCGCCGATGAAAGATAATTTCTCGGGACACGCGTCGGACTACGCCCGCTACCGCCCAACCTACCCGGACGCGCTGTTTGCTTTCATTTACGAACGACTCAACCACTTCGGCGCGGCCTGGGACTGCGGCACCGGCAACGGGCAGGTGGCCGTGAAGCTGGCCGGACGCTTCGACCGCGTGTACGCCACCGACCTGAGCGCCAATCAGCTGGCCCAGGCTCCGCAGCGCTCCAACGTCACCTACCGGGTGCAACGCGCCGAAGACGCTTCGTTTGATAGCCAACCGTTTGATCTTATTACCGTGGCCCAGGCCATCCACTGGTTCAACTTCGAGGCCTTCTACGCCGCGGTGAACCGGGTGCTGAAGCCCGACGGGCTGCTGGCAGTGTGGGGCTACACCCTGCTAACCGTTAACGATGCGGTTGATGCGATCGTCCGGCGCCTCCACTCCGATACGCTGGACCACTACTGGGACCCGGAGCGCAAGTACGTGGATGCGCGCTACCAAACTATCCCTTTCCCTTTTGCGAACTGCCGCCCAGCGGAGTGCCGCCCAGAGGAAATTGCCGCGCCCGAGTTTACGCAGTCGATCAGCTGGACGTTTACCGACCTGATCGGCTATTTGAATACCTGGTCGGCGGTGAAGCACTACCAGCAGCGCGAGGGACAGAATCCGGTGAGCCGCATCGAGGCCGATTTGCAACGCGCCTGGGGCAAGGCAGAGCAGCAGACGGTTCAGGTGCCGGTCTTTTTACGGTTAGGGAAAAAAGGATTATAATACTTTCCAACCATTTGCGCAGAGGATGGGTCAGTAGAGAACTACTGTAAACGATTGGTGTATGTATTACCCTTCAACATTCAACATGGGGGGTTCTTTATTCAATATTTCTCAAATATCGAACAAGGAATACTGAATATTGAATGATAAAGGGCTAATCGCCCACGAGCTACCAACCCAACCCGGCCATGATACGATTGTTCTTGATTTTCTTACTCAGTGCTCGGCTTCTGGGGGGATGTCAGTCCTACTGGGATGCGGAGAACGCGTCGACCGATAACGAGCCCACCTCTGCCCATTCGGAAGAAACCGCCCTCGCCCGGGGGGTGGGCGAATGGGAACTGGTGAAAGAAGTGTCGGGCTGGTCACGCGAGGTGATCAACTACGACACCATGAAGCGCAAGACCTACTACCGGTTTCAGGCCGACCAAACGTTTTATAAGTATACCACCCGCGGCGACACCGTGCGGGGCACCTATCGCTTACGTCACCCCCACGCCGCCACCACCGACCGCCCCCGTCTGATCGAGCTGGTTTATCCCGAAGACTACTTTTTCTACGCCAGTTGCCTATCCGGCAAAGAGTTGTTCACGCTGCGCGGCGACACGCTCATCAACGACACCCAGCCCTGCGACGGTCCAAAGTTGTTTTACGTGAAGCGGTAAATTTTTATCAAACAAAGATTCAACGATCAAACCTTCGTTGCTTGTTCGTCCATCGGGCTAACAATATAAAGGCAATGCAGGGCAGACCAATCCAGAATTTAAAGGAGACGTACCGCCGTGGGTATGCCGAGCCGAGAGCGACTGAGGCAAGCGCATGTCCAAAGATAGAAGCCATTGCTACTTATCGCTCACCACGCTTTCGCCATTCGCTCTACCTCTTGCTGAGAGTAAGAATCACCGCGATCAATCTCGCGCTCCGCTTCATCTAGTTCTTTGTTATACGCTTCGATAGAAATATGCTCATTGCGGTTTAGTCCGTAGGTCACCATCTGCTTGATGGCCCGAATTAGCTCTAAATCATCGACTTGCTCCAACTGGTTTAATAAAGTTGCTCTTTCTGTTTGTAAATCCATCTTATAACCTTGGACGATGTCAAAACTTGATTAAAGATACTACATCCAGAGAAAAAATTAAAGCCTAATTCAATCTTATTGATGCTACTCCTCATCCGGCAACTCGCCGGTTGATCGGCGCTCGAAGCGCTTGCGCAGGTCGTTGAACACCGTTTCGGCGTCAGGAATGTTGCGCCGGGCGGCTTGCTTCACGGCCGAATAGTAGGCCAGCGATTCGGCGTAGGCTTCACTGCCCGACATCATGATGGTATCGTCCAGGCTTTTGCACAGTTGCTCGGCCTCGCGATACACCCGCGTAAGGTCTTCCACCGCCTTTAGATCGATGGCCAACTCCTCGGGATTCAGATAAGGCGGAGAGAATTCCTGACGGGTTTGAGCATACTCGGCGGCCTTCATGACGAAGGGCAGCGTGCGGTCGCTCATCTTGAGCATATTCTTTCGCTCCATCGCTTTCAGAGCCACCAGGTAAGGCTTCAACAGCGTCTTCACTCATCAGGTCAATCGTGCACTTCGGCACGACGCACGAGGCGTAGATTACCCCGCGCGACCCGTAGGTTACTACGCGCGCGGGGTAGATTACGTCTGTCGACCCGTAAGTTACGGCTCGCGCGGGGTAAATCAGTGGTCGAAACCCGTAAGTCACGGGTCGACCGACCTAAACCAGTGCGCGCGGGTTGTAGGTCAGTACGCATCCGAGGTTATAAAGTGCTTTGCTGACCTTCACCAGTGCTCCATCGGCCTTCGTTAATCTAAGCCTCTAGTAGTTGAATATCATGTGGGAACGTGGGAACGCGCCACGCCACGGCGCGTTCCCACTGCCCTAAATAATTAGTTACTTCATCGTTCGATATTTCTACCAATTTAATTTGCAAACTGATTGCCTGCGAGGATTCATCCCTTTTCTGGCTTTTCCCCGCCCCAGACAGTTGGCCTATTACGCTATTTCTGCTATCTTTCCCCGCAACAACAATTGGCAACACAATGGAACATCAGGATCGGGTGGCGGTGGTTACCGGAGGCGGCAAGGGGATCGGGCGGGGCACGGCAGAAGTACTGGCAAAGGCCGGGGCGAAGGTGATTATTCTGGATACCGACGCCGGAAGCGGCCAACAAACCGCCGACACACTGGGCGATCAGGCTTATTTCGTTACTTGCAACGTGGCTGAGGAACAAGCTGTGATCGACGCCCTGCGGCGGGGGGCGGAACGTTTTGGCAGAATCGACTATCTGGTGAACAACGCGGGCGTGCAGCGCTATGCCCCGGTTACCGAGACCACCGAAGAAATGTGGGACCTAATCATGAACGTCAACGTGAAGGGGTCGTTTTTCTGCGCCAAACACGCGATTCCCTACATGAAGCGCGTTGGAAAAGGGGTGGTAGTAAACGTATCCAGCGTGCAGGCCATGCTCACCCAGGGCAACGTGGCAGCCTATACCACTTCCAAAACGGCCTTGATCGGCCTCACCCGCAGCATCGCGGTTGATTATGCGCCGCACATTCGCTGCGTGGCGGTGTGCCCTGGTTCGGTAGACACTCCCCTGTTGCAGTGGGGCATCCAGCAGTCGCCCGACCCGGCGGCGGTGATGCAAGAGTGCATCGACATGCACCTCACCGATCGCATCGGGACACCCACCGAGATCGGGGAGTTTATCTCGTTTCTGTGCAGCGACAAAGCGGGGTTTATGACGGGGCAAGCCTACCGCATCGACGGCGGATTGGGCGTGATGATCCCCGGCAGTCAGCGGGATTGAGAGAAAGGGCGCGCTGCTTTGCTCTACTTTAACGTCAGTTATTCTGGAAGTTGCTGAATGAGAGGGCGTTGAGTTGCGTAGAAGCGTAAAAAAGTCAAGATTTGCAGTGGAATTAAATCTTCATTGTACAAAACAAAGAATCATGCAAATCTTGACGACAACAAAACTAACGGAAATTTTTGTGGAAACCGATGACTTCCTACTGGATTTAGCTCAGCAAACGGCTCTTCAAGGCCTGCCTGTCCCCGCCTTCCACTCACGCTTTGCGCGAAGCGAAGTCATAACGACCCTAATTGCTTATCATCATTCGGGACGCAAATGCTTCAAATACTTCTATTGTCAAGATGTGCTGAAGACTTTTCAAAGCTGGCTTCCTGATGCCCCTTGCTATGAACGCTTCGTAGCCCTAATCCCGCACGTAGTGCTGGAACTCTATCTGTTGCTCAAAAGCCGTTGCCAGCCCGCTTTAGCAGAAAACTACATTGACAGCAAACCTTTGAAAGCTTGTCACATCAAACGAGAAGCACAACACAAAGTGATGGCTGATTGGGCCAGCAAAGGCAAGGGCACGTTAGGTTGGTTTTACGGCTTCAAAATGCACGTAGTCATCAACCGGGAAGCACAGCTAGTCAACTTTCTGCTCACGGCAGGCAACGTAGCTGACAACAATCACCAGGTGTTGAACTACCTGCTCAAAGAAGTAGAAGGAAAAGTATACGGCGACAAAGGTTATTTGAGCACCCTGAAAGAAGAGTTACTTAGCAAAGGGGTAGACCTAAGGGCCAAGATGCGCCGCAACGGAAAGAAAGATGCTATTGTCCATCAAAAGGACGCTTATTATCATCGTCATCGCGGACTCATTGAGTCAGTCTTTGGCCAGTGCGTAGGTCTCATTGATTTAGAGCATACTCGCCATCGGGCCCCTATTAACTATCTATGCAACGTCTTTGCTGCCCTGCTGGCTTACACCTTTGCCGATCAGCATCCGCGAATCATTGCTTTTGAAGATCGTGGCCGACTGCTACATGCCGCTTGATTTTGTATTATTTTTAGAAACCTAGAATAACTGACGTTACTTTACTAACGAACGTGTCAACGCGTCAGTTGATCATCCCTAAGGGTGTCTACCTCTGTAGACCAAAGGGTATCTACAAGCACTTTAGTCGTTCTAACGTATCTATCTATTGAATCTATGTAAGACTGCTTTTCAGACCTGATTAACTTATAATTCTTTCCTACCCATTTATAGATTCCTGAGGAGTAGATTTGACTAGCCATACCACCAGCTCCAAAAGTCGATATTGTTTTCTTTTCCCTGTCCAGTACTGCATTGGTTAATTCAGATAAAAACCGGTCCTTGTAGTAGCCGTTTTTATCATGTCTAAATAAGTAGGTGTCATAAGTTTGATTTTTTGTTCCGCTGGCTACCTTATTGTGAACAGCGACGTCCGGAAATCCGTCAAAATTATAGTCGACAAATTTCACCGGTGGATAATCCTTTATAGCTACCAGTTCTCGTGGATTGAAAATTGGATAGTCCACATGTCGTATCTCAATATAATTTTGGTCGTAGTTTACAGTTATTTCATCAACATTTCCCTGTCCAGTGGCATCTAAGTGTGCCAAAACTTCAAATTCAATTGAATCGGATTGATAAGGACTTTTGGCTTTAAAACTTATGGTATATACGCTGGGTACTATCACAAAATCTGGTGAATTAAGATCGGGGAAAACGCTTTTTTCAGCTCTTGTCACCACTTTTTCCCGAACAGGAAGGGTGTCTACTTCTGAAATAACGTCAGTTCGTTCTAACTGAGTTGGTTCCTTAGCGTTACAGCCTAAGAACACCGGTATAAATAATAATGCCTTGAGGATTTTCAGAACCATATTAACAGTCAACTCAGAAATAGCAACCGTTTTAGGATAAAGCAAAAGGTAGTTCGAAGCAGAGACTTTAAGCCCTACTGAATGACAATTGGTGGCACTACCCTTCTATTACTCAAAATCAACTCGGGCGCGTTTGCAACGCGTTCGTTTGACACGTTACTCAACGACTTCGCCAGGGTTCTTCTCCAAATACTCTTTCACCAAAGCAGGAGGTTCTTCGCCCTCGGCCACAAACAGCAACGCACCGCCGTTGAGGCAGTAACGCAGCCCGGTGGGTTGGGGGCCGTCGGGAAACACGTGGCCCAGGTGCGAGCCGCTGCCGCTGTCTTCTACCTCAATGCGGGTGGAGCCGAACGAATGGTCTTCTTTGAGCACCACCGCGTCTTTGCTGATCGGCTCGTAGAAGCTGGGCCAACCGGTGCCCGACTCGAACTTGGTCTCGGAAGAAAACACCGGCTGACCGGTGGCGGCAGAGTAATAAATGCCCTTCTTCTTGTTGTCGTTGAGCGGGTCGGTGAAGGGACGTTCGGTGCCCTCCTCCCGCAGAATATGATACTGCTCGTCGGAAAGTCGCTGCTTCCACTGCTCCTCCGGGAGTTTCACCGGATAATCGTAGGAAGCATCTTCGGCCACGGGAATGCCGATGTACTTGTCAGAAATGTCGGTGGCTTGGTCGCCCGAGGAGGCCGACTGCTGGGCTTGCGAACAAGCAACGGTGAACAGGCAGAACACCACCACGTTGATTTTTGCGAAGGTCTTTTTCATGCTTATCAAACAAAAAACCCAAATCGAAGGTTTGCCGAAGCTGCTTCGATTTGGGGAATATGTCGGTGCGGAGACGAAAGGATATCCGAATAACAGGCTTTAGTTGCTGTCTTTATCCAACCGCACCGTGATATTGTCGAGCTCAATGCGCTCGATAGCGGGATCGTTATCCGTATCCCAAATCACCAGCAGCTCCTGAGCAGTAGGATCCGAATCAACCGTGCCCTTCATACCTTCCCGGAACTCGGCTACGCTCACGTCGCCGCTGTTATCCGTGTCCCAATCGGCGTACTGACCGAACTCCTTGAAGTTGTAGTCGGCAAAAAAGTTATTGGCTCCGTCGGTGAACTCATCTTCAGCAATGTTGCCGTCCTTATTCTTGTCCCATACTTGGTACAACCCTTGGTAAAACTCTTCCTTGTCCAGCACGTTGTTGCCGTCTTTGTTCCAATCCTTGTAGCTAGTGGACATCATGGTGAGCACCGGGCCTTTATCGACGGGCTTCTGAATTTTTTGGACGGGAGCAGCGTCCACTTGCGCGTCTGTTTCTACTTCTTCTTCGGTTTCCACCGGCTCCTGAACCGGGGTTTCTTCCACTACCGTGGTGGTTTCTTCGGTTTCGGTGGCCGCCTGCTCCTGGTTGCTAGAACAGCTCACGGAAACAACGAAAAACGCGGTGGCAAGCGCCAAACTGCTGATAATGCTGCTAAAGATGGGCTTCTTCATAATTAAAGGGGATGTAGTGAGAGTGAGTATAAATAAGGTAACCTATTTGCTGACGAATTGTTTAAAATAGGTTGTTTCACCGTAGCGCCAGTAGTGGACAATCCCCGCGGACGTTGTTCTACTCGCGGGCGGTAGAATCCGCCGTGAGCAGTACGTGGTGCACGTACACCTGGCGAAGCTCTTTGTCCAACGCCACCGAGTAGTCGGGATAGGCCACCACTGACCCATCGGAGTGCACGGAGGTGATCAGTTCGTTGAAGTGGGCGGTGGTGTTGGGAAAGAAAAGGCGGTAGTGATCCTGGGTAATCACCATCTTTCCGGACACTGGGGCGGGGGCGGCCTGGCCAACGGCCGCGGCCTCAAGGGTAAAGGTGCTATCGGCACGGAGTAGCAAGCGGGTGGGCGTCGTGTCGGAAACGAAGGTGCGCAGGGGGGCAGAAGCCGCCGTGGGTTTGCCTGAGGGGGGGGTAAGTTGCGAACGGTCGGAAGGCTCACAGGCTGCGAACAGGGCGACGGTTAGCCAGAACAGGCACCGGGGCAGGTTTGGTTGCATGGTCAAAAAGTGGGTGGAAGGGGCAAGGTACAAACTTTGGCGTAATGCGCGAGGTTGCCAACAGTTGGGCCACCCGCAAGGTTACCTCATCCATGCGATTCGTATCGATTGATCTGGAAACCACGGGAGCCGACCCCTGGGTGCACGAGGTGCTGGAGTTTGCGGCTATCGTCTACGATACCCAGCATCCGGTGGCGCGCGCCGATGCTCCGCAGTTTCGGGTGCTGCTGCAACCCACGTTTGCCCAGGCCAGCCCCACGGCGCTGCGCATGAACCAGGCGCTGGTGCAAGAACTGCGCGCGCCTACCTTCGATACGGTGGTGCTTCCGCCCGAAGCGCTGGTGGATCGTTTCGTCAACTTCTTGCTGCAACACGGCTTCCGCTGGCACGAGCGGGGGCGCATCCGCGTGCAGGCGGCGGGCAAGAACTTCGATAAGTTCGACCGTATCTTTCTGGAGCAACTACCCGGCTTCCGCCAGAAGATCAGCTTTCACCGGGTGGCGCTCGACCCGGGCCTGCTCTACTGGAACCCGGCCAAGGACAAGCAGTGGATTCCGAATATGGTAGCCTGCAAGAAGCGCGCGGGTTTTGCCGACACGGCCGTAGCCCATCGCGCCCTCGACGACGCCTGGGACGTGATTCGTCTCGTGCAGCACTACGTAGACGTGGACTTTCGGGGGGGCTAGAAGGTGGATGGTGGATGGTGGATGGTGGATGGTGGATGGTGGATGGTGGATGGTGGATGGTGGATGGTGGATGGTGGATGGTGGATGGTGGATGGTGGATGGTGGATGGTGGATGGTGGATGGTGGATGGTGGATGGTGGATGGTGGATGGTGGATGGTGGATGGTGGATGGTGGATGGTGGATGGTGGATGGTGGATGGTGGATGGTGGATGGTGGTGGATGGTGGATGGTGGATGGTGGATGGTGGATGGTGGATGGTGGATGGTGGATGGTGGATGGTGGATGGTGGATGGTGGATGGTGGATGGTGGATGGTGGATGGTGGATGGTGGATGGTGGATGGTGGATGGTGGATGGTGGATGGTGGATGGTGGATGGTGGATGGTGGATGGTGGATGGTGGAATTTACACGGCCAGTATCTAATATCCAATATCTGACCATTCAGAAGATCATCCAGTATCTGTCCATCCAGAAAGTCATCCAATATCTACTATCCAACATCCAATACCCGCCCCAGAAAGTCACTGAATGTCCGTCATGAAGGGCAGGCGCATCTGTAAGCCCTGCATGTGTTCCAGTTCGTGCAGTTGCTTCACGTGCGGATAAAGCGGGCCCAACTCGCGCTTCAGGAAATAGGTGCTGGCGCTCTGCTCGAACCCTTCCAGGATTTGTTCAAACAGGGGTTTGACTTCCGGGTAGTAGCGCACGCGGTAATCGCCGTCCTCTAGGTTGGCGCGCCGGGCGGCAATGGCCACCGCGGTATCGAGGCCGCCTAGTATATCCACCAGATCAAGCTCAAGGGCTTCCTTCCCGGTGTAGACGCGTCCGCCCGCCAGTTCTTTCACCTGCTCTACCGTCATGCCCCGCCCCTGGGCCACCTTGCTCACGAAGGTCTCGTAGCCTTTGTTCACGTAGTTTTGGATGATGCGCTCTTCGGCGGGCCCCAGCGGTTGCGAGGGGTCCAGAATATCGGCCAGCGGGCCGGTCTTGACCACCTCGACCGACACGCCAATCTTGTCGAGCAATTCTTGCGCCCCAAAGAACAGGCCGAAGATGCCAATGGAGCCGGTGATGGTGTTGGGTTGGGCCACGATAGTGTCGCAGCCCATGGCCATGTAATAGCCTCCGGAGGCGGCGTAGGTGGACATGGAGGCGATCACCGGTTTTTTCTCGGTGGTGAGTTGCACCTCGCGCCACATCTGGTCGGAGGCCGAGGCGCTGCCACCGCCCGAGTTGATGCGCAGCACCACCGCCTTCACGTTGTCGTCTTCGCGGGCCTTGCGAATCTCTTTGGCAAACTTCTCGCCGCCAATAGAGGCGTTGTCTCCGTTGCCGTTCACGATGGTGCCTTCGGCCACGATCACCGCCACCCGGTTGCGGGAGTAGTCGTCGTCTTTGTCTAGCGACCGCCGGTATTTATCCAGCGAGATAAAGTTGATATCGTCATCTTCCTCGTCACCACCTTCATCCTCCTGTTCGGTTTCTTCTTCCTCGATGCCGAGTTGGCGGCGGATGCTTTCTTTTACCTGATCATCGTACGACAGTTGGGTCACCATGCCCTGGTCTACGGCTTGTTGGGGCAAAAATACCTGCATGGAGTCGGCCAGAGAACGCAGTTTGGCTTCGCTCAGGTCGGTGGTTTGGGCCAATCCTTGCAAATAGGTGCCGTAGATAGAGCCGAGGTACGACTCGATTTGCATTCGATTTTCTTCACTGAGGTCGTCGCGGATGAACGGCTCTACGAATCCTTTAAACTGGCCCACGCGGAAGATGCGGGGCTCCACGCCCAGCTTCTCCAGTCCCTCTTTGACGAACGTTACGCCCTGGTAGAGTCCGTTGAATTCTACCAATCCTTCGGGAAACAGGTGCAGTTCGTCAGCTACGGACCCTAAGTAGTAGCCCGATTCGGTCAGGAATTCAGAGTAAGCGACCATGAACTTGCCCGAGGCTTTGAAATCGATTAGTTCGTTGCGGATTTCCTCGTAGGTGGCCCATCCGGCCGGAGCCACTCCGGTGACCAGATAAATCCCTTTGATGTTATCATCGTCTTTGGCGGCTTGAATAGCCCGACGCAGTTCTATCAAACCGATTACCCCCGCATTATCGTTGCCGGGGAAGGACAGGTCACTGAACGGATCGTCGTTCTCGCGCTCCACGATGGGCTGGTTGAGGTCTATCTTTAGTACCGAGTTGGCTTCCACCTCCACCTCCTCTTCGGATGAAGCCGCGGCAATGATCCCGGCAAAAATTAGGGTGACGAGTCCGAAAAACAGGAACAGGCCGACCAGAGTGGCCAGTACGTTGCGTAAAAATCTCATAATTACTCGTTGTTTAGCTATTTTGGGGGCGAAATATACGGAGAACTCAACGGAAAGCCTACGAACGATGACCCAGGAAATCTATTTGTTGCTGGGCACCAACCTAGGCAACCGGGCGGATAACCTGCGCCGGGCGACGCAGCGCCTTGAACAAGCAGTGGGGCCGGTGGTAGAGGCGTCGTCTTGTTACGAGACGGCGGCCTGGGGCGTGAGCGAGCAACCGGCTTTCTACAACCAGGTGGTGCGGATAGAAACTGTACTGGGGCACGAAGCGTTGTTGCGCACGCTTCAGCAGATCGAGCAGCAACTGGGCAAGGTGAAGGTGGGTCACTGGCGCGAGCGCCTGATCGATCTGGATATTCTCTACTACGGAAACCGGGTGGTGCGCACCCCCTGGCTCACCCTACCGCATCCGCAGTTGCACCGCCGCCGCTTCACGCTGGTGCCGCTAAGCGAGCTTGCGCCGCAGTTCATGCACCCGGGGCTGGGCAAAACGCAGCAGGAATTGCTGGATGCGTGTGCCGATCAGCTAGAGGTGAAGAAGGTAGATTCAGGTTTCTGAAGCCGTAATCACTTCTTCACCACAAAGTTGGTTTCTCCCACCACCGGGTTACCCAGCGCGGTGATGCCCTCGAGCCGCACTTGGTAGGTGCCAAGCTGGTCAGCGGTGTAGAAGGATACACTGGCTACTCCGGTGGAATCGAACACCACGTTAGGCTCCCAGAACAGGGTGGAGCGAATGTCGGGTTTCACGTGCTCGGGCCGTTGGGTGCCGTAGCGGGGGGCGTAGAACTCGCGCACCTGCGTGTAGCCGGGGTGCGTGAAGTTGATGATGCCCTGCCGCTCTTCGTTGATCACGTCGGACGAACCCCGGCGCGTGTACACCGCAATGGCCCCGTTGGCGCCCCGGCTGCCGTAGATAGCCGCCGACGGCCCCTTGAGCACATCCACAAAGTAGACGTCGTTCACGTTGATGCTATTGATTAAATTGGCGTCGCCCGGAACGCCGTCCAGTAAAAAAAGCGGTTCGCTGCTTCCGCTGATCGAATTGAGGCCCCGAATGATCGCCGTTTGGTTCGGAAAGGTGCCAACCACCTGCACGCCGGGCACTTGCCGCAGCAGGTCGAAAACGCTTAGCGCCCCGGCGGCCCCCGGCATAGAGTCGACCACCAGTCGGTTGCTAGGATTCTTGTACAAAGCACTGGCCCGGTAGAACGGGTCTTTGCGTTCGTCTCGTCGTCCCCTCACCTCAACGCCCTCCAGCACGATGGTCTTTTCGTCAAAATTGTAGGCGGCGTCCACCTGCTCAATCCGGCGGCGTTGGTCCAGGTAGTCGGCCATCATGGCCAAGGTGGGCGTGAGGCGGGGCCGGAACTGAGGTGCCAACGGGGGCGTTTGAAACGCGTCGAGCTCGATGGCCACGTCTTGGCGCAGCCTGTCTTTCCTGCCCACCTTGCGCCGCGCCTGAATGACCACTTCGGTAGAATCAAGAAATTGGTTGTCTACAAAGGCGAAGCGACCGTTGTCGCCGGTTTCGCCTTCGGCGAAGTAGAAGTTGGGCTCCATCACCATCATGGCCACGGTGCCGTCGTCGGCCTGGTCGCGGTTATAGAATTTCACCAGGCGGCCGCTCACGGTAAATCCCGTCTCGGACAGGTGCGCCAGCTCCGGCACGCTGTCGCGCAGCACCTCGTCCCAGCGGAAGCGCCGCCACCCCTGCGTAAGCATCAGGAAATCACGCGCCCGGTAGGCTTCGGCCGAAGTGTCTTCCAGGTAGTATAACGGCTGCTCCACCGCTCCCTTTAGATCGGAGGTCAGCAGTAAATTGGTTCGGATATCTTCGGCGTAGGGGTCATACTTGATCTGCTGCGGATTGGTGACTGTGAGGGAAGCGCGCCCCGCCACGGCCTGGCCGCTGGCGTCGCGCAGCGCAAGCTGCAGGGTCACCGAATCGCGGGTGCCATAGGCCGGGGAAGTGGTTTTGAGCGTGACGGACGGTGCCGCGGGGCGGTTCACGAAAAGCAGGCGTTCGCAGCGGGGCATGCCCGCCGCATCGAAGAAGGTGAGGTGACAGATGCCCGGCGGGAACAACGAACGCTCCAGGTCCACCACCAGGTAAGGTTGACCGTCTTGCACGGTGAAGGCGGCAAACACGACGCCCCGCCGGTGCGCCACCACCTGGCCGCCCGCCACGGGCAGGTCGGGCCGGTTGCTGTGCACCGTGACTTTTACCTGATCGCGCTGCGGATGGTGGCTCACGCGAAGGGCGTAGCCTTCGGGCTGCACCGGGGGCAGCGGAAACTCCAGAGCCACCCCCTGCAAGTCGACGCGCGCGGTGTAGTATTCGCCGTAGGCAGGCTTCAGAATAAATCCCCCCATGCCGAGGTGGTGGGTGTCAAAATGAGCCACCTCCTGCTGGTTCTGATCAACGATTGCTCCCCGCACATCGATGGGCTTACCGTCGGGGCCCATCGCTTTGAAGGCCACCAAGCTGACCAGTCCGTCGATCAGCTCTCCTCCTTCCGGAAAGAATTGCATATCGATGAGCGACCGCTGGTCTTCGTACACAAACGTCTCTTCTTCTGTCTCGAGCTCCTGCTGTAGGGTTTCGCCGATAGCGGTGCTGTCGGTGGCCCACACCGGGAAAGTGCAATCAAAAAAGTAAGCCTCATCGAAGTTGCGCATCCAGTTGGTGTAGGCCCGCACCCGGTAGTTGCCCGCGGGCAGCGAGTCGGGCAGCACAAAACCGTTGTGCGCCACGCCATCCTCCACCCGGAGGCGATGCCGCTCCATCACTTCGTTGTTGGGATCAAGCAGTTCTACGTAGAGCAATGCGCTGCGCCCGCCCGGCCGGTGCGTGACCGCGTTGACCAGGTACGATTGGTACCATACGGTTTCACCCGAGCTGTAGTAGGGTTTATCGAAGTGCAGGTGCGCTTTCTCCTGCCAGTAGGTAGACACGTACTGCGCCAGTCGCTCGGCAATTGGGTCGCCCGGCGCGGGGCGGAGGGTAGCGGCAACCAAGAGACAGCCTAGTAGCGACGCATGTCTGGGAGCAAGAATTCTTCGTACGGAAGTTAGCTTTCTCAGGAACACGACCTGGAGGTTCTGGTGAAAAGTTTATTCGGTGGCCGGAGGCAGTTGGTAGCTGCTCCAGCGTTCGCCGCCCCGCAGCACGTGGTAGGACTGTCCCTGCGCCTCGGCTTCTTGCACAAACGCGTCGGGGTCGGCCGTGTTGAAGGTGAACATATCGTAGTGGCCCGGAATCACGGTGCGGGCCTTGATCTCCCTAGCCAGACGCACGGCTTCTTCGGCGCTGAGGTTGCCCGCCACCTTACGTTCGGGGGCCCGCCCGTTGATGGGCAGCAGGGCCACGTCAATGTTGAAGGGCTTTAGTTGCTCCACCATTCCTTCGTAGCGCAGGGTATCGCCGCTGTGGTAGACGGTGTAGGGACCGAACCGGATGACGTAACCCAGAAACCGGCAGCGACCGGCCTCGTCGCGCTCCACTGTCTCGTGGGCGGCGGGCACCGCGTGAAAGGTAAAGTCAGCCACGGTCACCGACTCGCCGTCGTTAAGTCCGATTGGCAGGGTGGGGTCTACGTCCAGGCGCTCGGCCACAAACGCTCGGTTGGCCTCGGGAATGACCAGTTTGAGGTCGGGGTTCACCCGGAAGAGGGGGCGAAGCGTTTCGCCGTCGAGGTGGTCGGTGTGGTTGTGGCTTGAGGTGACCACGTCGATGAAGTTGAGCCGCGAGGGGTCCACCACGCGTTCGCTCATGCGGGTGTGCGGCTTCTCGGTGCGGGCGTATTTATGGGTGAGCGAGTCGGAGAGATACGGATCGATCAGCAAGTAATGACCTTGCCACTGAACGAGGTAGCCGCTCTGGCCGAGCCACCACAGGTGAAAAGCTTCCCGCTCGGAGGCGGTGCGCTGGATATCCTTGAGCAGGGCATCGTCTTTCTGGAGGGCCGGGATCAATTCGGTAGGCATGGCTTTGGGGTTAGGCAAAAAAGCCCCGGCAAGTTACGAAGTCGGTGGGTCATCTGCCAAGATTGCATAGCGATAATTATCGCGCCATCCCCCGGGAGTAAGCAGAATCTTCCGCCCGATGCCCTCGCGGGTCATGCCGATTTTCTCCAGCACCCGCACTGAGGCGTGGTTCTCGGTGGCTACTCCCGCTTCAATGCGATGAAGCTTCAGCCCGTCAAACCCAAACCTCACCAGCGCTTGGGCTGCTTCGGTAGCGTAGCCGTGACCCCAGTATTCCGGAAGCAGTTTATAAAAGATGTCGCCCCGCCGGTGACGCGGCGGGGATAGGTTCAAGCCCGCTTCTCCAACGAACCGATTATTATCAGCCGTGCGGATTGTCCAACCGTAGTGAGTTCGGGTTGCTTCGGAGGCATTCTCGATCGTTGGCCGCATCACCTCTCGGGTATCTTGCTGGTCTCGTGGAATGTTGAGGGTATTGAACTGTGCTACTTCCGGGTAAGTGTGCAGGCGATGGATATCAGTTAGGTCGCTCCAGGCAAGTTCACGCAGCAGCAGGCGAGCGGTGGTCAGGTTCATAAGGGGCGGTTCAGATCACCGAAGTTTCTCTACGTCACGAATCAGAATCTTGCGGCGGTCGAAGTTGATCATGTTCTTTTCCTTGAGGTCGTTGAGAATGGTGGTGACGGTTTGCCGCGAGGTGCCGGTGAGGCTGGCGATGTCTTGGTGCTTGAGGTGGTTGGGAATCATCGTTTCAAAACCCACCGGCCTACCCTTCTCCTCGGCCAGGTCGCGCAGGAACTCCACCACGCGGGTGCGGGCGTCCTTGGAGATCAGCAACTCGATGCGCCGCTCGAGCTTGCGCAGGCGCTGGCCCACCATCTTGAAAATCGTTAGGTTCAGCTCCTGGTTATCAGCCATGCGGGCCTGCATGTCGCCAATGGTCATGGGACACACCACCGTAGCGTTGTCCAGCGCCATGGCAAAGTCGCGGCGGCGGTCTTCGCCCGTCAGGGCCAGTTCGCCAAACACCTCGCCCGGAGTGAGGATGGTCTTGACAATCTCCTTGCCGTCTTCGGCGTAGGAGCCGAGCTTCACGCGCCCTTCCTTCACCACGTAGACGTAGGCCGAGGGCTCGCCCACGAAGTAAACCAGGTCGCCTTTTTGGTAGGTGCGGTGCTCAATCTGGTGGTCGAGCTCCACGATGCGCTGTGGGCAGAATATGTTGGCAAAGTTGGTTTCTTCAAAGAACCAAAGGCCGGTGGTGGTATCGTTGTTCATAGGAGGAGAAAACTTGAGGGAGCACAATAGAACGCTTTCGCTAGGTCAAGGTACTAACTATTGTGCTACATCTCCAAAGATTGACCGCGGGGCCCTGCCTCCCCACGACCACATCAGCCGCGACTCCTATTCGCTCTTTAGCGAATCTACCGGGTTGCTCATGGCGGCCCGTAGCGTATGAAAGCTGATCGCGCTCATGGTGACCAATACCGTGAGCAGCGCCGAGGTCACGAAGGTCAACCACTTAATCTCGGTTTGGTAGGCAAAAGTTTGCAGCCAGCCATCCATAAAGAGGTAGGCCAATGGAAAAGCAATCAACGTGGCAATGGCGATCAGCACCAGAAAATCTCGGTAGATCAGGCCGATGATGTTCGACACGCTGGCCCCAATCACCTTACGAATGCCAATTTCTTTGGCCCGTTGCTCGGTGGTGTAGGCCGCCAAACCAAGTAGCCCCAGGCAAGCGATCACCACGGTGAGCAACGAGAAGAGGGTAAATATTTGCCCCCGTTTCTCGTCCGCCTCGTACTGCGACTGAAAGTCCTGATTCAGAAAATCGTAGGAAAAGGGCTTGCCCGCGTTCACTTCGTTCCAGGTGTCTTCTATGAACGCCAGGGTGCTGGCCACATCCTGCGGAGCAATTTTTATGTTCAAAAAGTAGTTTTGGTCGCCAAAGAAGATGGCCAGCGGCTCAATGGGGCTGTAGAGCGACTGCTGATGGTAATCCTGCACCACACCGACGACCGTAAACGTGGCGCCTGGATTCTCATCGTCTCCAATAAAAGAGAAGCGTTTGCCGATCGGATCGTCCCACTGCATGCGGGCCACCATAGCTTGATTGACCAGCGCCGCTGCCGTGTCGGTCGGAAAGTCACGCGAAAAGTTACGCCCCGCGACGATCTTCATGCCCATCGCTTCCACGAAGTCGTAGTCGGCCCGGTACTGGTCTACGCCGCGCTCGACCACGCCCTCCGGACTGTCGACGTTCATCAGGTTTTTGCCTAGCCCGGAGCCGGGCCTTGCCGAAGAATTAGATATCTCCAGCACGTTAGGATTATCTTTCAGCCGGTTGTAGAGCACCGAATAGTTGGCCCGAATGGTAGAGTCGGGCATGGTGACGGTCAGCACCTGATCCTGCTCAAAGCCCAGGTCTTTGTCGCGCAGGTACTGCAACTGGTCGTAAACAACCCAGGTACAAATAAGCATAGCGATGGAAACAGCAAATTGGGTAACCACCAATACTTTGCGCAAGAGTGCGTTGCCCGTGCCCCGCGTCACGTTACCCTTCAGCACCAGGGCGGGATTGAAACGAGATAAGTAAAAGGCCGGATAGCTACCTCCGGCAATGCCTACCGCCAGCGCCATGCCAATAAATCCGGCGATAATCTTGGGCTGCAGTAGAAACAACACATTAATTTCTTTACCGGCCAACTGGTTGAAGAACGGCAGCAGTACAAGAGCCAGCAGGATACTGATGAATAGTGCAATGAACGTGAGTAGCGTAGATTCGGTCAGGAACTGGCGAATGAGTTGGCTGCGGAAGGATCCCATCGTCTTGCGTACGCCTACTTCTTTGGCCCGCCGGGTGGCCCGCGCCGTGGCCAGGTTCATGTAGTTGATGCTGGCGATGATGAGAATAAAAAAGGCGACGGCCGCGAAAATGTAGATATACGACATACCGCCGTTCTCGTCCGAATCGCCGAAGTTAGACTGTAAATGGATATCAGACAAGGGCTGTAGCCAGTAGTCGATCGTAACTCCATAATCAGTAAAAATAGGCACTACCCGATTTTTATTGACATCGGCCAGGGCCCGTTCGCCGTCGGCCAGACTGGCGTTTTCGCGCAGCAGCAAGTAGGTTGGCACGCCCCAGCCTCCCCAGCCGCCCAGCTCGTCGGGCAGGCTTGCCCGCGAAAGCAACGCGTCAAATTCCAGATGCGAGTTGGAGGGCGCGTCTTCAACCACGCCGGTGATCTGGTAGTTTTCGTCGCCGTTGCGAAACGACTGTCCGATGGGGTCGGCGCTGCCGAAGTACTTCTCCGCCGTGGTCTGGGTAACTACGGCGGTGTTGGGAGCTAACAAAGCAGTAGCAGGATCGCCCGCGATGAGCGGAAAGTTGAACACCTCAAAGACCGAAGAGTCTGCGTAATAAAAGTCTTCTTCGTAAAAACGAACGTCGCGCTCGTCGTTGGCAAACAACTCTCGCCCGGCCCCGATAAAGCGAACGGCACGCGCTACGTCGGGATAGTTCTCTTCCAGTTCCTGAGCCAGCGGGATCTGGCCGGAGGGCCAGGTGAACTGGTTGTCGGACTCGGTGAAGTGGGTGACAACCCGATAAATTCGGTCTTTCTTGGGATGAAACTGATCGTAACTCAGTTCGTCGAGTAGGTACAAAAAGAGAAATAAGCTGCAGGTGATGCCGAGGGTGAGTCCCAAAATATTGAGCACACTGTAGATGCGGTCTTTGCCGATGTTGCGAAAAGCGACCTTGAATAAGTTCTGGAGCATTGGTTAGGAGGAGTAGGTGGGTAATTTTCCCTATCAAAAAACGATCCCTGATGTAGTTGCTTGAAAATGAATAACTTACAAGACCGTCTAATTTCCGAAGCGTTCGCTACCGTACACTTACTGTACGAAAATGGACAGAAGGTCAAAAAGCTCGCCATAAACCAGGTCGGTGCCCTCGCCGATCTCATGGCGGGCATGGGAAATCTGCTTCCGTGCCCCCAAAAACATTCAAACGACCCCCAACCCGGGCCTTCCGCCGTCCAAAAAGGTTCAAACAAGGCCCAACCCGGGCCTCGCGAGGGCAAAGAATGTTCAAACGACCCCCAACTTGGGCCGCACGACCCCCTCGGTGGGCCTCGCGGACCCTAAAAAGGTTCAAACGACCCCCAACTTGGGCCTCGCCAGGGCAAACGAGGGCCCCGCGAGGCCCAATTTACCCCCCCCCCTTTTCATAGGTGAATTAAGGGACATTTCTTACATTGATAGGGTAGCCGGGCACTGAATAATTAATCATTTACTGAGCAGTTCGGCAAAGAAAAGTGCCGAGAGCAAAAAGCTCCCGGCACTAACGCAACCAACCCTAAACAAAGTCTTAGCCAACAATGAACGCAGCCGCGATCCCGTTGGCTCCGGCCACGGCTTCCATCGTCAGCGGTTCGTCGTAGGCAGCCGTCACCGCGTCTAGCCCAAAGTCGGGTGTGAGGGTGGTGACGTCCACCCCGCCCTGCATCACGTTGTCTTCTCCGGCGTAGATGGGAGCCGTGGCCGCTTCAAAACCGGCGATGCCCTGGGCCTGCGGAATCCAGCCCTTCTGCTGGCGCATGCGGCGCACCTGCGACGCGTGGCGGGCTTCCACTCCGTGGATGCTCAGCGCGGCGGTGAGCGCCGTATTCCGAGTGGCACTTTCGGCGGCGCCTTGCAAGGCTCCGGCCTGCCCCTTGTAGGCCCGCACTCCCGTGTCTTCAAACCCCTGCGCCAGGGCCAGGAAGATGGCGTAGTTGGCCGGGTCGTGCGGGTCGGGAAAGGTGCCACCCGCCGTAAAGTCAAAGTCTGGCTTGGCCACCGGGGTGCCGCCGAAGGCGGTGATAATCGCCTGCAAATAAGACACGTGCGCCTCTTCGTGCTTGCGAATCTGCGCAAACACGGCGCGGTCTTCGGCAGGAATGAGTCCCACGGTATCCATGCCTAGTTTGTAGAAATTGTACTCTAGGTGTTCCAGAGTGAGGGCGTAGTTGAGGATGCTCAGCGGGTCGGGGGCTTCCTGGGCGAAGGCGGTTCGGGGCAGTGATCCCAATAGGCCCGCCGGTAGGGCGGCCAGCGACAGTTTTTTGCCGTACCGACCCATGGTGCGAAAGGCCTCCCGGCGGGAGTTGGCAACTTCTTCCTGGTTCTCCGCCTCATCGGTGACAAAGAGATCTAATAGCTTTATAATACTCATGATACGTATGTTTTGGTGCGTGACAATAATGACTGAGCGTCGCTTAGCCGATCTGGAACCCGGCTTCGGTGGGCAAGCCGCTGGCGTCGATTTCGGTGGTGATGAACGGGCCCGCGGCGGTGAGCACGTCGGCAAACGAGCGCGTGATCTCCAGTCCCGTGGGGCCAATGATGTCGTCTCCGGCAAAGTCGGCCGAGTTGGGGTTGAGCAGGTCGCGGATGGCCGACGCGTGGCGGGCCTCCACCGAAACGATCTTCCCGGCCAGCAGCAAATAGTCAGCACTCTGAATAAACTGCCCCGCCCCGTTGTAGGCGCTCACGCCCAGGTCCTCAAACACCTTGGCCGTGCCCAGTACGCTGTTGCGGTTGTTAAAGTCGATGCTGCTGAAGTCTACCGACAGGTCGGGGATGATGGCCTCGGCCGGAATGGCGGCTCGGAAGAACTCGCGGTGGTTCACCTCGTGCTGCTGCAAGTCGGCCAGAATTTGTTTCTCGTTCTCAGCGGCCGTGTCGTAGTAGCCACCGGCCAGGACGGCGGTGTAGAAGGCGGCTTCCAACTGTTCCAGGGCGTAGGCGTAGTTCAGGATGCCCACGTCGCCGCTGCCGAACACGGCCACCACGGCGGCGGTGGTGCTGTTAACGATATTAGCGTACATCGACACCTCGGCGCCCCGGGTAGCCGCTACGCGATAATAATAAGTGGTAGCGCCCTCGACGGTGGTATCGGTGTAAGTGGTGATGCCGGCCGCCACGGTGCCTACCGACGCGAAGCCACTGTCCATGCTCAGCGAGCGCTCCACCACGAATCCGTCTTCGTCGTCCGAGTTGTCGGTCCAGTTCAGGGTGAGTTCCCCGTCGGTTTTGTTGTTGGCCGTCAGGTTGGAGGGAGCGTCCAGGGTGTCGTCGACCACGGGCGGCACCATATCGTCATCTTCGCCGCAGCCGAGCAGAAACAGACCGGAGGCGGTGAGGGTGGCCCCACTGTAGGCCAGAAAGCTTCGGCGCGAGGCGGGGGAAGCATCCCTCTTGTTTTGGTGAAAAAGGAAATTGGGAGTAGACATACTACGAATGGGTTATGTGAGACAAACGAAGGCAGCGCAGCAAGCCGCAAGCAGTTCCGGTGGGCACCCGGCCTAAGCCGTCAAACAGTGGGGTTAGCCAACCTACCGGAACTAACTACGCTACTGGCGCACGGGTCTACCTACGCAGCAAGCCGGGTAAACGGATTGGAGAGCGTTAAGGACTTGGGCATTTATTAATGAGGAAAGAGCAAGTTGGCCCTACTTAGCGCGGGGTCTAGGGTAGGCTGGTTATTGGGCGCTGGTTACCAGGCGCTGGGCCAACTTCTGGCGAACGTCTTCCAGTCGCGCAAGTTCCTCGGGGTGCCAGGGCTTTAAGCCGAGGCGCTTCTGGTTAAATGTTTTGATGCTACTTTTGTCGTTCTTTCCGTAGAGGCGCAAGCACACCTCACTTAGCTTGATCTTTCTAGCTGATAATCTCGTATAAGGGTCTCGGCAGAGATATGGAGTTGTTCGTTAAGTCTACGAATCATTGGCAGACTTAACTTTCGCTTCTTATGCATGATGTCATGCTTGCGCTGTCGTCCACCTAGTATCTTATTCAACTCGGATTCAGACAATCCTAATTGCTCCAGGCGGAATTTGATTGCCTCAATGGGATCGGGAGGAGGTATCGGATAGTGCTTGTTCTCGTATTCTTCTACGATTAATGCCAATAACTGTAGCTCATAAATTTCTTCACTATCGGGAGCAAGATAAGTTTGCATGAGCTCATAGATACGGGCCGTAGCCGTGTCGTATTCCTCCTCGTTCTGCAACACTTTAACCTTCATAGTTGATGCTTTCTACGTTTACCTTGTCGTAATCGGCGTGGGTCATTATCCGCACAATGAATACAAGTTCGATCTTATACTCAATGTCGGCAACGAGGCGATAGTGATTTCCTTTTATATTGAACACTACCCGCTTTTGGTTGATAATGTCGGCTGAGTTGTACATCAACTTCACTTCATTAGGCTTTTCCCATACCACTTGTCGTACTTCGTCGTACCATGCTAACAAAGGTTGACGAGCCGTAGCATGTTTATCAGCGAAGTCCAGGAGCGTTCGTCTCTTAATAATCCTCATGATACGTAAGCAAATGTAGCCATTTTGGTTACATTTCCAAACACCGCGCTCCATTCCTCCCCACTGTCCGTAACCGAACACGCACTGTTCGCCAGCGGACACTTCCGCCAACTACTGTTTTTCCAAAAACAGCTTTCACTTGCTCCAAATGGCATTTCCGTAGGTTGGCAAGCCGTTTGGTGTACTGTATAGCAAAAATCGTCACCTACGTACTCCTCCTATCCTAAGCTATGATTAAGAACTACTTCACCATCGCCTTGCGGTTGCTCAAGCGCAACCAGCTCATCAGCACCATCAACATATTAGGATTAGCCTTAGCCCTCACCGGCAGCCTACTCATCGCCCTGTTTGTGCAAGACGAGCTAAGCTACGACCGCTATCACGCTAATGCCGATGACATCTACCGTGTCACGCGTAACTTCTTGTCCTCCGACGGCAGCGTGTCATTGCACCTCGGGCATATCGCACCGCCCTACGGGCCACTGCTGGAGAACGACTTCCCCGACATCGAGGCGGTGGTACGTACTACTTGGTGCGGCATCCCCCTGCGTCGCATCGCGGACAACGGTAGCGTAGGCGAACCTTTGAACTTTGATAAGCCTTTCTACGCCGAGGCGTCGGTCTTTACGGTGTTCTCTATCCCCATTGTGGCGGGCGACACTAAAGCCCCGCTCGAGAAGCCTTTCACCCTGATGGTATCCGATGCGGCGGCCGAACGCTACTTTGGCACCCAGGACGTGGTGGGGGAACGCTTGCAATTCGATAAGCACTACTTTGAGATCACCGGAGTGTACAAGGCTTTTCCTCCCCAATCGCACTGGCACCCGGACGTGTTGGTGGCCTTTAGTACGCTTAACGACGAGAGCATCTACGGACGGGAGCAACTTGCCACTAATTGGGGCAACAATAACTTTAGCACCTATATTTTGGTCAACGAAGAGTTTGATCCCACCCGCACCGAAGCGCAATTCCCAGACTTTTTGGACCGCAATATGACCGGCTTTGATGAGGCAGCACCCAGCACCTTCACCAACCTGTTCCTCCAGCCCCTCACCTCCATCCACCTGCACTCGCAGCTCGATTCGGAACTGGAAGCCAACGGCAACATCAACCACGTCTACATCATGGGGGCCATTGGCGTGTTCCTTCTGCTGATTGCCTGCTTCAACTTTATTAACCTGTCTACCGCCCGGGCCACCAGTCGAGGCAAAGAGGTGGGCCTGCGCAAGGTGGTGGGAGCCTTTCGGCGGCAACTCGTCGCGCAGCATCTGAGCGAATCCATCCTGGTGACCTTGTTCGCCTTTCTGGTAGCCATCGTGCTGGTCAGTCTGGCCCTGCCCTGGCTCAACGATTTCACCGGCAAGTCGCTGCAACTGGCGCAGTACGTGCAGCCAATAACGGTGCTGGGCGTGCTGGGGGCGGTGGTGCTGGTGGGCATACTAGCGGGCCTGTACCCGGCGTTCATCATTTCCGGCTTTAAGCCCGCCCTCACCCTGAAGGGGCGCAGCGGGTCCACCCGGGGCAGTGGCCAAGTGCGCAAAGTGCTGGTGGTGGTACAGTTTACCGTGTCCATTGTGATGATCATCGT
Source organism: Cyclobacteriaceae bacterium (assembly GCA_965217305.1). Classification (GTDB taxonomy): domain Bacteria; phylum Bacteroidota; class Bacteroidia; order Cytophagales; family Cyclobacteriaceae; genus Tunicatimonas. The sequence continues at coordinate 103,520 of CBDCHN010000008.1, read as the reverse complement.
TACGCTGATCACCTACCAGCAGTTGAACTACCTGAACGACCGCGACCTGGGCTACACCAAGGATCAGGTGGTGCTACTGTACAACAGTTATCGCCTAAGCGACCGCTACGAGGCTTTTTACAATGAGCTCACCCAACACCCCGCCATCATCAACGCCAGCCAGTCGAGCAGGGTACCCACTGACCGGTTGCTCGACTACCAGGGTACGGCCGTCCGGCAGGGCGATAGCTTAGCAACCACCGCCATCGTAATGAAAGACGTACGCATCGACTCGGAATACTTCGCTACTTACCAAGTCCCCTTGGTGAGCGGCCGAAGCTTCTCTAAAGACATTGCCTCAGACGACTCCACCAGCTTTATCATCAACGAGACGGCCGCCCGCATGGTGGGCTGGAACAACGAAGAGGCCGTGGGGCAATCGATCACGAACGGTCCGACAACCGGCACGGTCGTCGGCGTAGTGAAAGACTTCCACTTTGAGTCGCTGCACCAGCCTATTGTGCCAGTGGTTTTTCATGGACAACCCCGGTTTTACAATCTATCGGTGCGGGTGGCGGCGTCCGACATGCCGGAGGCGCTGACCCATATGGAAGCCGCCTGGAAGCAGTTCGTGCCCGACCAGCCGTTCAGCTATGACTTCCTGAGTGAAGAATACCAGCGCTTGTACGACAGCGAGCGCAGCCAGAACGAGCTGTTCATCATCTTCGCCACGCTGGCTATCTTCATTGCGGCGATGGGCCTGTTCGGCTTGGCCACCTTTAGCACCCAGCAGCGCACCAAGGAGGTGAGCATCCGCAAGGTGCTGGGCGCGCCGGTGAGCAGCATTCTGCGCCTGCTCAGTCAGGAGATTATCATCCTGATTCTGATCGCCAACCTGATTGCCTGGCCCATCGCTTGGTACGCCATGCGGGAGTGGCTCAGCGGCTTTGCCTACCACGTGGAGATGAGCCTCTTCACCTACCTGCTGGCCGCAGGGCTGGCCCTGGTAATCACGCTGGTTACCATCAGCAGCCAGACGGTGAGAACGGCATTGACCAACCCGGCTACTATTCTGCGCAACGACTAAACTGTCTGAATCGGGATTTGCAGGATTAGGAAGATGAACAGGATGAATGTGCTCCGGGGACGGCCCTCGTGGGACGACAAGGCCTTAAACTGGTTATAGTGCCCGCTCGGTCTCATGGCAATCAATCTCTCGCAACGCAAACCGAGCGGACGCTCTCCGCTGTGGGTCGCAGGGTCCCCTACGACCAGGGGTAGTTGTTTCAGTAGCTTCCCTCCCTTGAGAAAGTAGGCGGCGGCCTCGAGCAGCTCTTGTATGGTGGTTTATCACGTAAGGTATCCGTAGATAACCTTACCAGAGAAAGGTAGCCAGTAGCACAATCCAACAAAACCTTGCCTCCCCCTGACAAGTACCGCCCTACGCCCTTTTTTTATAAGCATACAGTTTGCCATCTTGCGGATAAAAGGAAGGATTGAAGGATTGAAGGTTTGAACGATAGAATAGAGTACCTACATTCAGTCCTTCAATCATTCAATCAATCACCCTTCATGCACGTTGCCATCGTCCTAAACACTTCCTGGAACCTGTATAACTTCCGACGGGGCCTGATTGATGCCTTGCAGGAAGCGGGACATGCGGTGACGCTCGTTGCTCCGGAAGACGAACACGCGGGGCTGCTGCGCGAACTAGGCTACCGCCTGGTGACCGTGCGCATGGATCGGCGGGGCATCCACCCCGGACGCGACCTGACCTACCTGCGGGAGCTATACCGGGTCTACCGACGGGTGCGTCCCGACGTGGTGCTGCACTTCACCGTGAAGCCCAACATCTACGGCACCGTGGCGGCGCACCGGCTGGGCATCCGGGCGGTGAACACCGTATCGGGCCTGGGCACCGTGTTTCTGAAGAAGGGGGCGGTGTCGTGGGTGGCCCAGCAACTGTACCGAATCTCGTTCCACTGGGCCGACCGGGTGTTGTTTCATAATCCTGATGACCACGCGCTGTTCGTGGCGCGGGGACTGGTGGCGGCAGACCGGGCCGCGGTGATACCTGGCTCGGGCGTCGACGTGCACCATTACGCTCCGGTTGATGCGGCTCCCGCCGACGATCAACCCTTCACCTTTCTGGTGATTGCCCGGCTGCTTATTGACAAGGGCGTTATAGAGTACGCGGAAGCGGCACGGCAACTGCGGCAGCGGGGCATACCAGCCCGCTTTCAGTTGCTGGGGGCCCGCGACCCGCAGCACCGCCGGGGCATCCCTAACGCTACGGTGGATGCCTGGGTCGACGAAGGGCTGATTGACTACCTGGGCACTACCGACGACGTGCGGCCCTTCATTACCCGAGCCGATGCGGTGGTACTGCCCTCGTACCGCGAGGGGCTGCCGCGCACTTTGCTGGAAGCGGCCAGTATGGAAAAGCCGCTGGTGACCACCGACACTCCCGGATGCCGCCACGTGGTCACCGACGGGCACAACGGTCTGCTGTGCCGCGCCCGCGACGCCGCCGATTTGGCCGATGCCCTGTATCGCTTGCAGCAGTTGTCTGCCACCGAGCGGCAGCGGATGGGGCAGCGCGGACGGGCACTGGTGGCCCAACGTTTCAGCGAAGAATACGTTATCAATCAGTATTTATATCACTGTAGGAACATGATTAATCATGTTCCTACGGTAATCAACCATTAACACCACCAACATGAACGTACACCATCATCACCTTGAAGGGCTCATTGAAATTATCCCGGCGGTGTACCCCGATGCGCGAGGCTACTTTCTGGAGACCTACCACACCGAGCGGTTTCGGGCACTGGGCATTGGTCCGGACTTCGTGCAGGTGAACCAGTCGTTCTCGAAGCGGGGCGTGCTGCGGGGGCTTCACTTTCAGCGGGCGCCCCACCAGCAGGGCAAGCTGGTGAGCGTGGTGCAGGGGCGGGTGCTCGACGTGTCGGTGGACTTGCGCCCGGGTTCGCCTACCTACGGGCAACACGTCAAGGTGCTCATCGACAGTGAGCGGCACAACCTGCTCTACGTGCCCGAAGGCTTCGCCCACGGTTTTGTGGCCTTGGAGGATACATTCTTTAGCTACCAGTGCACCAACCTCTACCACCAGCCCTCCGACGGGGGCCTCCGCTGGGCCGATCCTGACCTCAACATAGACTGGGAACTGGAGCGCTACGGCATTCATTCGCCGATTGTTTCGGAAAAAGACCAGTTATTGCCTAGTTTCGCGGCCTACAACCAATCACCCGCTACTACGCTTGAAGATACCACCGGCCACTAAGCGCGTACCTCATGCTTTGCTTCCCAGGCTTATGCTGCTAGGAATGCTACTGGGCACCTCGTCCTGTGGCATTTATCGCAACCGCATTCTGTTTGCCACCGACCAACCGGCCGGGTTGCAGCAGACGGCCGCCGACATCCAGCGCAACTATTTGATTCAGGAGAACGACTACCTGGAGGTAGAGGTGTATACCAACCGCGGCGAGTTGCTCATCGACCCCAACTTCGAGATCAGAAAAGAGATTGGGGTAATGGGCCAGCAGAACCAACAGCAGCGGCAGGCGCCCCGCTACCTGGTGCGTGAGGGCGGAGTGGTGGCCCTGCCCGTGGTGGGCGACGTGCGGCTGGCCGGGCTCACGCTCAACCAGGCCGACAGCCTGCTGGCGCAGCGCTACGCCACGCTGTACGAAGAACCATTCGTGATCACGCGTTATACCAACAAGCGGGTGATTGTGCTGGGCGCTACGGCCGGGCAGGTGGTGCCCCTGCTCGACGAGAACACCAACCTGATCGAGGTGCTGGCCCTGGCCGGAGGCGTGACCACCCAGGCCCGCACCGACAATATCCGCCTCATTCGGGGCAACCTGAACAACCCCGAGGTGCAGGTGATTGATCTGTCTACCATCGAGGGAGTGCGGGCTGCCTCCCTGCGGGTGCAGTCGGGCGATATCATCTACGTGCAGCCGGTGCAGCGAGTGGTGTCAGAAGCCATTCGCGACATCTCGCCCGTGCTGGGCTTGGTTACCAGCATATTTACCCTTATTATACTGATTGATCGGCTAAATCCTTGATTGATGATGAATCATGTGTCTGATACGGATGCGACAACCGGCATGCCCAGCAGCGGGGGGGGCGGTTCGGACCTTGACCTCACCAAGGTGTGGGGCACCGTGCGCAAAAACGCGGGCTGGCTGCTGCTGATCCTGCTGCTCGCCAACCTGGCGGCCTACCTGTACGTGCGCTACACCCGCCCGGTGTACGAATCGCACTCGGTGCTTAAGCTCAACGTGAAGAGCGAGGCCAATATCCTGGGTCTGAACGCCGTGTCGCAGGGGCTCGACGACCTGGCCGGGGAGATAGAGTTGCTTAAGTCGAACCTGTTCTTCGGCAAGGTGGTCGACGTGGCCGACCTCGACGTGAGCTACTACGCCTACGGGCGGGTGCTGTTTCAGGAGCGCTACCGGAACTCCCCCTTCCGGGTGGAGTATACCATCAAGAACCCCGCCTTCTACGACCGCCCCATCGACCTGGAGATCATTAACAGTGACCAGTACGTGCTGGCCTCTCCCGAAGGCGACGAGGGGCAAACCCGGGCCTACCGCTTCGGTGAAGTAGTGGAAACTCCCGACTACCGCTTCGTGGTGACGCTTACCGACCACTATGCCGAGGGCAGCGGTGAAGGGGCTTACTACTTTACGGTGAACAGCGACCAAGCGCTGGTGAGTTACCTGGGCAGCAACATGACCGTGGAGCCGGTGAACTTCAACGCCAAGACCATCCGCATTGGCTTCGAAGGCTATAACCAGAAGAAGGTGCGCGACCTGGTGCACCTGATTGACTCAGTATACCTAGAGTACTCGCAGGAGCAGAAGAACCTGGCCACCCAGCAGAAGATTGCTTTCTTGGACGAGCAACTAACGAGCATTGAGCAACGGTTGTCGACCTACGAGAGCTACTTCGAGAATTTCACCATTGACAACAAAACCAACGACCTGCCGTCGGCCATTGGCGAAGCCATTGCTCAGTTGAAAGAACTAGAGCTGCGTAAGCTGTCGCTTCGCCAAACCCAGGAAGCAGTCGCCGAGTTGTCGGAGCAGGTGAAAAACGAGGAACTCATCTACACCGGCCCGGCCGCCTTCACCGACTATCCGGAAGACCTGAGCACCTACGTGGAGCAGCTCAACCAGTTGCTCAACGAACGGACTTTATTGATGCAATCTTACAAGAAGTCGTCGCACGCCCTGAAGCTAAAGGATCAGAAGGTAGCGCTGCTCAAGAAAGACATCACCCAACTGCTGGCGGCTTATCGCGATCAGCTCGCCGAAGCCATTCGGGAGGTGGACCGCACCTGGGCCACGGTGGAGCAGAAGTTCGTGCAGTTGCCTGCCCAGGGCACGCAGTACGATAAGAACCAGCGCTACTTCAACCTGTACGAGCAGGTGTATTTGTCGCTGATGCAGACCAAGAACGAGCTAGAAATTGCCAAGGCAGGTACGGTGACCGACTTTGTGGTGCTGTTGCCCGCCACCCTGCCCGGGGCACCCATTGCTCCCGAGCGGTTTATGGTGCTGGGCGCGGGCATGGTGTCGGGCCTGATGCTGTGCCTGCTGTTTGTGGCGGTGAGCTACGTGGCGAACGATAAGATCAGCAGCCAGACCGAACTGGAGCGCTACATCACGGCCCCGATCCTGGGCACCATTCCGTTTTACCGGCGGGTGCGCTCGCGGGGCAGCACCCTGGTGGTGCGTGATTCCCCCAAATCGGCCATCAGTGAGGCCTTTCGTACGGTGCGCACCAACATGCAGTTCGTGGGGGCGCAGCAAGAACAGCGGGTGATTTCGGTGACCTCTACGGTGGGCTCGGAAGGCAAAACGTTTGTGGCCACCAACCTGGGCAACGTCATTGCGCTGTCGGGCAAGCGGGTGGTGCTCATCGACGTGGACTTGCGCAAGCCCAAGGTGCACCTGGCCTTCGGCGACACCAACACCAACCGGGGCGTGAGCAACGTCCTGATCGGCGAACATCCACTCAAAGACTGCCTGGTATCTTCTGACATCAAGAACCTACACTACATTCCGGCGGGTTCGCTGCCGCCCAATCCGGCCGAACTGATCGCCAGTGCCCCCTTCGACGCCCTGCTCGACGACCTGAAGGCGCTCTACGACGTGGTGATCATTGACACCCCTCCGGTGGGGCTGGTCACTGACGGGGCACTGGTGATGAAGAAAGTGGACCTGCCGCTGTACGTCTTCCGTGCCGACTTTTCGCGTAAGGCGTTTGCCAACACCCTGAACCGCATCAGGCAGTCGCAGGGGCTCACTAAGCTGGCGGTGATCTTCAACGGTATGGATGCGGCAACGGCGCGGGGCTACTCGTACGAGAAGTATGGCTACGGCTACTACGAGATGGACGACGAGGACCGCCCGTGGTGGCAGCGGTGGCGGCGATAGCTGACCCGAGGAAGGGTAATATAGATAAATAACTTATGGAGGTTTAACTCAATTCGTCACCTATTCTCGAGAGCAGAGAGCAACCGAACAGGCCACCCTGGCCACAGTTGTTAAGAAGCAGGAAGGTGCAGGCAACGCGAAGCACAATAAAAAACCCCTCAAATCCTGAAATTTGAGGGGTTTTGTCATTCTCTGAATCTGAGACGTGGAGCCGCAGGGATTCGAACCCTGGTCCAGTGAAGGCCGCTATCGTGTCTTCTACATGCTTAGTCTATAATTGATTGTCGGGCAACAAATGGTCATAGACAACCGGTCGTTACCGTAGTTGCGATTGAGTTTCACCCTGGCATCACAACCCTGCCAAGGCTAGTTCTAAAGTGTCGACACCCCAAACTCAGGTCCTAAAGAACAGAGGCCCTGTGGGATGTGGCCCGGGAGCGATTCGCTCGACCGAGAAGCCCTTATTTTAACCTATGAGGCTAAAATTAGGCGGCCATGGCGTAGTTAGACTCGCCAATTGGGTTTTGGGAATAGTGATCAAGGCGCGCATCCCATGCGCCTGCATGCTTATACACGTAACCACACATCCTGTCAAAGCCGGTCGGCCCCAGAATATAATAATTGAGTGCATATTGTATACGGATGAGGAGTGAAGAAAGTTCCAAAGTAGTGAAAAATGTGCGGCTTGCTTCGCAATTCAGCTCTGCTTGTTTTATATTCGGCAGCATAACTCCAATAGAAACCTAACCCTTGATGCGTCCATCTTTTATTTTGATCCTTGTATTCAGCATTGTCCTGCTGCGCTGCACCTCCGCAGATAATCAGACGATCGACCGATCTACCTGGAAACCACCCATCAAGGCCCCCTTTGAGGAGTTGGATAGCCTAGCCACCAACGACTGGTGGAACCGAAAACCGAACGATATTGTGGAACTCGATGTGCCCCGCGATCAGGTAGTTGCTTTCGGCATATACACGGTTGCCGACCGCACTCTCAAACTCTCGGCGCAGTTGTTTCCTCTCTACCCCGATGAAACCCGCACGGTACGCCTGGAAGTGAAGGAAGGAGGCGATTGGAAAGAGGTTCAGCAGCAGGAAGTGAATGACCTGGGTTGGTCGGCGCTGTTTCGGATAGAAAACTGGGATGCTTCGCAGGATGTCTCTTATCGTCTGCGACATGGCGAACAGGCCATGTTTGAGGGATTGATTCGTAGGGATCCGGTTAACAAAGGAGAAATTGTGCTGGCTGCCTTGTCGTGCAACTCGAACAAGGACCGTGGCATGCGCGAGAATTACGTGCGCAATATCAACCAGCAAGACCCCGACCTGGTGTTCTTCGCCGGTGATCAGTCTTACGACCACCAGCAGCACACCGCCGCCTGGCTTAAGTTTGGCTTGCAGTTTCGCGAGGTGTTTCGCAACCGTCCCGCCGTGAGCATTCCCGACGACCACGATATCGGGCAGGGTAACCTGTGGGGCGAAGGGGGCAAGAGAGCTAAGAACAAGTCGGGTGACGATGGGGGATACTTTTACCATCCCGAGTACGTGAAAATGGTGGAACGCTGCCAAACCGCCCACCTGCCCGATCCCTACGACCCCACCCCCGTAGACCAGGGCATCGGCGTGTATTATACCAACCTGCGGCTGGGCGGCGTAGACTTCGCTATCATTGAGGACCGGAAGTTCAAGTCTGGCCCCGCCGGAAAGATTCCGCAGCAGGGCCCGCGCCCCGACCATATCAACGACCCCAGCTATGACCCGGCCACTATTAATCTACCCGGATTAGTGTTATTAGGTGAACGGCAACTCAGCTTTCTGGACGATTGGGGTACGCAACGAGACGGAGTAGCAATGAAGGCAGTGCTCTCGCAGACCGGCTTTTGCGGCGGAGCGCACCTGCACGGCTCGAAAGAAAATCGGCTGCACGCTGACTTAGACTCGAACGGCTGGCCCCAAGGTGGCCGAAACGAAGCCCTGGAAGCCATCAAAAGGGCCAACGCCGTGCACATCGCAGGCGATCAGCACCTGGCCACGGTGATTAAGCACGGCATTGATGCGTTCGACGACGGACCCTGGGCCTTCGTGGTGCCTGCTAGCGTGAACGACTACTACAGCCGCTGGTGGTGGCCCGCCGGCGAGCAAGCGGGCGTGAACCCCCCGGCCGACAGTGCCCTGCCCTGGGTGGGTGGCTACCGCGATGGTTTCGATAACCTGATCACCATGCACGCCTACGCCAACCCCGACAGTCCGTCCAATGGCGCCGGTTACGGCCTGATCCGGTTCAACAAGGCCGAGCAGGAAGTCACTTTTGAGTGCTGGCCTCGCAATGCCGATGTGACGCAAGACGGTGCCCAACAGTTTGTGGGCTGGCCAATGACGGTAGCGGTCAGAAATTAATTCTTAACTTGTGGAAAAACGCTACCCTAAAACGCTGTCACAAGGGACAAACAACAAAGTGATTGCCCTGTCGGTTACCGAAGTGGCGAAGCTTTTTACGGGCGATACGCGCTCAGACATTGGCTCGGAAGCCGAGAAGATGCAGTATGCTAACCGGATCAATTCATTGGTCGTTAATTTTATTCGGTTAGACTTAGACGAGACAAAGGGATGGGAAATGCTAGTTATGGAACGCTTGTATCCCTTGGATTTCCGTACCTACGAATACGAAGCCCGAATGCTTCAAATGGACGTTTTTGCGGAGGAGCTTGAGCAACTGCACAACGCAGGATTCGTGCATCGCGATTTGCGGCGCCCCTCGAGCGAAGCCGGTGAAGTGTTTGATAATATTTTCTTGACCGAAATTGGTTTTCGCCTGATTGATACCGGGATTTCAGCACTACGCGGTTCGGTCGGCGAAAAACTGTTTTCTATGTACGTGGCCCAAGAACAAAAAGAGCTGGAAGCGTTTAAGCAGTATTACCTTTATCGATAATTTTGCTCAGCACAAATGTTGTAACAATATAAAAACGTATGACAACCTACAGGAACTTACTTATCGCAACCACTGCCGCCCTGGGGCTAGCGGCCTGTTCGGGCAATCCGCAACAATCAGAAACCACAACAGATGAAGGTCCCGCAGCCACCCGGGCGGAAAAAGCAGTCGTTGCCGAACAAAAAACCCTGGACGGGGTGGTGATGGGCTACTTGGCACTGAAAGACGCCCTGGTGGCTTCCAATGCGGAAGACGCCCAGGCTCGGGCTGTGGACTTGCTAGAAATGGTCGATGCTACGAAGACGCCCAACATTCAGCAGAACGTGAAAGAGATGGCGGCCGCCACCGATTTAGCGGTGCAACGAACTTATTTCGACTCTCTATCCATGAATCTGTACGAACAGGTGAAAGAACATGGCGCCCCCCATCAAACACTATATAAACAATACTGCCCGATGGCATTCGACAACCAAGGGGCTTTCTGGCTTAGTGCCAATCGGGAAATCAAAAACCCCTACTTCGGTGATGAAATGTTGAAGTGCGGCCAGGTGGAAGAAGAAATTGCATTCCAAGATGCAAAATGAGAGATGATAAGATATGAAAAAGAAAAAAGCAACCCAGTAAAGATGCGACGCATCCCGGTCGGGCATGACCACCGTGGACGCGGCGCGTCTCCCTTCCCCGCCCATCCTCCCCTTCGATCTTCTTACACCCCGAATCTAATCGAAGCCGGTTGCGATGAGGTGGGGCGCGGGTGCCTGGCCGGTCCGGTGGTGGCCGCCGCCGTGGTGCTGCCCAAAGGTTTTATTCACCCGCTGCTCAACGATTCTAAGCAACTCACGGCCGACCTGCGAACCCAATTGGCAGAAGAGATCATGGAAACGGCTCTACACTACGCTATAGCTGAAGTGGATCACCATACCATTGACCAAGTCAATATTCTGCAGGCCTCTTTTTTGGCGATGCACCGCGCGGTGGATCAACTACCGATCACTCCCGAACTGCTTTTGGTAGATGGCAACCGCTTTTCGCCCTACCCATTTGTTCCGCACCAGTGCATCGTGCAGGGCGATAGCCAGTACTTTTCCATTGCCGCCGCTTCGGTGTTGGCCAAAACCTACCGTGATGCGCTCATGCAGCGCTTGGCGAAAGACTTCCCGCACTACGGCTGGGAAACCAACGTGGGTTATCCTACTAAAGCGCACCGCGCTGCGATTCAACAGCACGGCTTGACCCCCTGGCATCGGCGGTCGTTTCAGTACAAGTAGTATTTTACCTTTCGGCTATGAAATCAATGATCGTCCTTCTTTGCTCACGGATCATCTACTTCGTACTTTTTTCGGTCGTAGTTATCCCATCAAGTTGCCAAGACGTGCCGGAGCAGGGCACTGACGTTGCAACGAACCACGCCAATGTTTTGGGACAGCGTGCTGAGAATATAAAGGTGCTAAACTTCGCTACCTTCCACATGGGGCAAACCACCGATAGCTACAAATCGCCGTATGACGCTTATACCGACGAGCACCGACGAGAGATTAAAGAATTGTGTCGGAGAATTGCCGGGTTCAATCCTACCGTTATCTGCGTAGAAGTGCCGCCCCCGTACCAGCAAGAATTGCTAGTAGATTATCTTCGGTATCAGCAGGACACCTTGGTAGAAACACGCTTCGTTGGAGAAGTGCCGTTGGTTGCGTATGAAGTGGGTAGACTGTGTAGCGTAAAAAAGATCTACGGAATTGACCACCAAATGGAATACAATTATCTCGGCGCACAAGCACTCGCCGACTCATTGCAGTCCGCTACCTACGTAGATTACTTGAAAGTGCTTGAAGATTGGAGAAAGGAAAATGAGCAACTGCTGGAAGAAGCTCACATTATCGAAGTGATGAAGTTTATGAATGCGCCGTCGACACTCGATTTTCTCCAAGTGATCAACGCTGACATTTTCACTCACGTGAACACCGAAGGTAATTTCGAAGGGGCTGATGTGGCGGCTGATTATTACCGAAGAAATCTGAGGATGTACGCCAACTTCAATCGCCTGGATTTGCAAGAAGATGACCGCGTATTCCTGCTGATGGGCGGAAGTCATACCGCTTTTTTCCATAACTTTATAGCGCGCAGTCCGAAGTATCAAACGGTGGATGTGCTAAAATACTTAGAGTGAAGCGATTAAAATACGACACTAATGACCGACCTTAAACAAGTAGCCCTGCACGACACCCACGTGGCCCTGGGCGCCAAAATGGTGCCCTTTGCCGGGTTCGAAATGCCGCTGCGCTACAGTTCGGACATTGAAGAACACCAGGCGGTCCGAGAGCGAGTGGGCGTATTCGACGTGTCGCACATGGGCGAGTTCTTCGTGCGCGGCCCTCATGCCTTAGATTTGATCCAACGCGTAACCAGCAACGACGCGGCCCAACTTTACGACGGCAAAGCCCTGTACGCTTACCTGCCCAATAAGCAAGGCGGCATCGTCGACGATTTGCTAGTGTATCGCCTTAGCGCCGAAGAATATATGTTGGTGGTAAACGCTTCCAACATTGAAAAAGATTGGGGCTGGATTACCCACTACAATACCCAGAGCGTCGAACTTGAGAACGCTTCGGATCGCCTATCGTTGCTGGCCGTGCAAGGGCCCCAAGCATCCAGGGTGCTGCAAAACCTTACCTCGGCCGACCTACGTGGTATGAAGAACTACACTTTTGTCGTAGGAACAATGGCTGGTATTGACAACGTGATCATATCCGCCACCGGCTACACCGGAGCGGGCGGGTTCGAGCTGTACGTAGACAATGGGCACGCCAAACCCTTGTGGGACGCTGTCTTCGCCGCCGGAGAGCCTTTCGGTATTCAACCCGTAGGGCTAGGCGCGCGCGATACGCTGCGCCTCGAGATGGGCTACTGCTTGTACGGCAACGACATCGACGACACCACCAGTCCGTTTGAAGCGGGACTGGGCTGGGTAACCAAGTTTTCTAAAGCTTTCACCAACGATGCTCACCTGCAAGAACAGAAAGCGGCGGGCGGAACACAAAAGCTGGTGGGCTTGCTGATGATCGACCGGGGCATTCCCCGCGCAGGCTACGAACTGTTCGACGGCAACGATACCCGCATCGGCCGAGTCACTTCGGGGTCGCAATCACCCACGCTCAACCAAGGCATCGGATTGGGCTACGTAGACAAAGCCCTGGCCAAACCGGATACAGAGGTGTGGGTCGGAGTGCGCAACCGACGGCTGCGGGCCCAGGTGGTGAAGCCTCCGTTCGTTCAACAATCTTCGTGAGTGTGAAGACTATCGACGTTTGCCTTACTCCCGAACTGCTGTCCCAGCACGACCTATCCGACCAGACCGTGGTTATCGTGGATATTCTCCGAGCCACTTCCAGCATGGTAACGGCCTTTGCCCACGGCGTGGAGCGGATCAGACCGGTGGCCCATGCCGAGGCGTGCCGAAGCTGGCGCGCGCAGGGGTACCTGATCGCCGGTGAACGAGATGGCAAGAAGATCGCCGACTTTGATTTGGGCAACTCGCCCCTTGAGTACTTGGCAAGCAAGGTGCGGGGGCAATCGCTGGCCATGACCACCACCAACGGAACGCTGGCTATCGCGCGGGCCAAGGAAGCCCGGCAATTGATTATCGGCTCGTTTTTAAATCTGAATGCAGTTGTCAACTTTCTCAAGGATCAAGACGCCTCCGTGGTGGTGGTTTGCGCCGGTTGGAAGGGGCACGTCAACTTAGAAGACACCCTGTTTGCCGGAGCGCTTGCGGAGCATCTGCGGAGTCACTTTCAGTTGGGCAGCGACGCGGCTTTGATGGCGAACGTGGCCTACCGGGCGGCTCAGCAAGACCTGCCGGGTTTCTTGTCGCAGTCATCGCACGTGCGGCGATTACAACAACTGGGGCGTCAGGAAGATATTGAATTTTGTCTTCGCGAAAACCTCTACGAAGTGATTCCGGTGCTGGAAGACGGTTGTTTGGTGGCCCTAGCGTGAAACGGCTTTTGTCACTCACTCACTTGATTGGTCGGTTTCTAACGCCGCTACCATTTTCCAGGCAAGTTCGGCTTCGTAGCCTTTGCCGAGCACGTAACGCACCGTTTTGTGCTTCCGCGCGTAATTCTCTTCTTGCGCTAGCGTAGCCCACTTGTCACTCATCAGCTTAAAAAGCGTTTCTTCGTAGGCCTCCGGATCAATCTCCTGTAACCCCTTCTCAACGCAATAACGCGACAATTTCTTCTGCTGCAACTCCCGCCGGATTTTGATCCGCCCCCACCGATTTTGCCGAAACTTGCCCCGGGCGAAGGATTGGGCGTAGCGCTCCTCATTAACAAAGTCTTCACTGATCAGGTCGGTGAGCACTTCCTCTACTGCATCAGGATATAAGCCGTAACTATACAGCTTGTCGCGCACCTCCTGCTGCGTCCGCTCCTGATAGGCGCAGTACTTCATGGCCTTGGCCCTCGACTGCTGCTTAAGATTGGTAATGCTCATTGGATGGTAGCAATTGATTGGTTGCTGGTTGCTGGTTGCTGGTTGCTGGTTGCTGGTTGCTGGTTGCTGGTTGCTGGTTGCTGGTTGCTGGTTGCTGGTTGCTGGTTGCTGGTTGCTGGTTGCTGGTTGCTGGTTGCTGGTTGCTGGTTGCTGGTTGCTGGTTGCTGGTTGCTGGTTGCTGGTTGCTGGTTGCTGGTTGCTGGTTGCTGGTTGCTGGTTGCTGGTTGCTGGTTGCTGGTTGCTGGTTGCTGGTTGCTGGTTGCTGGTTGCTGGTTGCTGGTTGCTGGAATTTGCGCAACCTGTTTCTAATATCCAACATCCAGTATCCTCGCCACCCATAAAGTCGTCCAGTATCTTGCCATTCAGAAGATCATCCAGTATCTGGCCACCCCAGCAAGTTATCCAGCATCTTGCCCTGTAGAAAGTCTCCCGTTAAAACCTTCTTTCGGCCCGGGTGTTTTGTCAACTGCATGAGCCGCCGACAATCCCTTGCCCTTTTGTTTACTGCCAACGGTATTTCCGGCTTCGCTCAAGGAATCACCATGCTGTCGGTGCCCTGGTACTTTGCGCGGCAGGGCATTTCATCGGACTTCAACCTGATCTACGGTATCATCACGGGGGCCACCGTGTTCTGGGGACTCACCGCCGGAACCATCGTCGATCGGTTTAATCGGAAGCGGGTGTTCCTGATCAATAATGCGGTGGAAGGGGTTATTCTGCTCAGTGCAGCGGCTTATGGGTTGTCGACGGGCAGCATGCCCACCCCGCTTATCATCCTGGTGTTCACCACCACCGTGTTTGGTTTTTACTTGCACTACCCCAACCTCTACGCCTTTGCGCACGAAATTACCAAGGAAGGAGAGTATACCAAAGTAACCTCGGCCATCGAGATTGTGGGACAAAGCACCAATGTGCTGGCCGGGGCGGGCGCCGCCTTGTTGCTAGAGGGTATTGACATTGCCCACACCTGGAACGTCGGGGGACGAGCCATTGCTGTCAACTGGCAAGTGGAAGCCTGGACCATTCAGGAAATATTTTTGATGGATGGCATCACCTATGCACTGTCTATCGCCTTGATTGCGCTGATTCGTTACGTGCCAGCCCACCTTGACACCATCGACCGGGGAGCGTTTGTTCAGCGACTCCGCACGGGATTTTCTTACCTGCGTCGCAACCCCGTCATCTTTCTGTTCGGAGTGTTTTCGCACAGCATTTTTGTGGTGATGTTGGTGAAACTAAACGCCCTTATGCCGCTCTACATTACCAACCATTTGCGAGCGGGGGGAAATGTATTCGGAGCAATGGAAGTGCTGTACGGGCTAGGCGCCCTATCGGCAGGAGCGTTGGTGGGAAGCCTTTTTCGGAATTTCACCGCCGTGCGCGCCATTATCATCCTGTTGCTGCTGGCCACGGCGGCACTGGTGCTGAGCACCCTTACCCGGTCGGTGGGCGTGTTCCTCTGCGTTGGACTTATGATCGGTTTCGCCAATGCCGGAGCCCGGGTGCTGCGCCTGTCATTTCTGTTTCGGCACGTACCCAACCAGGTGATTGGGCGCGTGAACAGCATTTTCGGGATCATCAACGTGATGAACCGAACGGCGTTTATCCTGATTTTGTCGCTCCCGTTTTTTGGCGTGGGCTCCCACATTCTGTGGGGCTACGGACTTATGGCGCTCTTCACGTTCATGTCGGCCGCGGTGCTCACGGCCCGATACCAAAGTATTGTAACGGTCGGTTAAAGTCCGCGACGCGTCGGCTTCTTGGTTAACTTAGCAATCATCGAAGTCAGCTTATAGTCCAGCGACTGGTTTAGTTTGAGGGTGATCAGGGGATGCTGCGTTACTAACTCGGCGACCTGATCAATAGACATTTTCAGCAGAATACCGTTGGTTTCGGCCGTCACCTGGGTGTCATACGATTCAACCTTCGTTCCTTGCGTAGCGCCGAAGACGCTACCTTCGGTGAGGAGTTGTCGGGAGCGTTTTGCCTCAGAAACCGCCACGCCACTAATCAAGATGTTTACAGAATCTACCGGACCGTTAGCCTGTTGCAAGACCTGATCCTTACTAAACAGCGATATCGTGAAGTAGCCTACCAGAATACGGAGCTCATCCAGTTCGAAGGAACTACCCAACGCCTCACTTTCGGCCAAACGGTTCATTTGGTTAGCCAACCAGTGTTTGATAACTCCTAAGAACTCCAACAGATCAATACCATCAGATTGATTCAAGTCAAAAGTAGCGAAATAGCTATCTATCTCGGCTCCCTCCAGCGGTTGCTCAAAAGAACGCATGATCTTCTTCAGTTCTTCCTTGGTGATGCTTCCATCGCCGTTAATGTCGTAGTGATTAAAGAGCCTGAGCGCCTCTTCGGTCTGCTGACTACTGAGCGATATGTGCTCGGGGAGAATAGCGATGGTGTCTTCTACTGATGGTCTACCTGATTTCATAAGTGGTTTGTTTAAATGGTTTTTTCTATTTCATCCAAAATTATGTAATGCCCTACAACTAAAAAAGGCTAATTAATGATATTAGTTATTAATAAAGTGTAATGTTGTTCTAAAACTTACATCGTGCGAAGGGGGAAGAAAGCACAGCGCGCATAAAAAAGCTTCCACTAACAAAATAGTAGAAGCTCTTTTGAACGGCAAACGGGCTAGCGTAGCGTCCGGCGCGAGTTATATTCGCTGAAGCATGTCGATGATTCCGGCGTTTTTATGCTTAGAACGTACGACCAACAGCGGAATTTCAGAATCTACGCTAATCAACTTTTCGGTGTTGGTCCCGATGGGAAACAGGGCCGTAGAGGCTGATTTTCCCTTTCCACCGATTACCACGAAATCTACCCCGTAGTCAATAGCAGCCTCGTAAATACTAGTCACCAAATCGTCGCCTTTCGCCAGCGCAAACGAGGGAGTCACTTTTATATCCTTAGTATCTATCTGACGAATGAAACGTTTGTAGCGTTTTCGAGCATTCTCTTCCATAACGTGCGCCGACTGGTCAAATGACTTTCCGGTGTAGTGGTATCCTACCGGAACCTGATACGAGTGGTGGCAAATCACTTCCACCTGATTACCGCGCGTTACCTCACGCATAGCCATGTCAATAGCGGCGTTCATTGCCCCGATAGAATCCTTCGAAAAATCGGTGGCCACCATTAATTTGCGAACCGAGGCGTATTCCTTTTCCGGAACGATTAGCAGCGAACAGCTGGCCCGACGAGCCAACCGTTGAGTAACTACGCTATTGTTGCGCAGGTTCTTCTTCCGACCCACCACAATCACGTCGATATTGTGCCGATTAGCTAAATCAAGTATTTGCTTGGAAGGAAGCGGTCCCTGCTCTACGGCGATTTTCACCTTCACGTCAAGGGTAAGATCAAAATGTTCAATCACCTTCTGCTCTAACTCACGCCTGCGGTCAACCAATGCTCTTTCCATCAAATCAGGAAACTCTTTGCGCAACTTGCTAGGCAACTGAGTCTTCATAATCACATTTACAAAGTGAATAGATTCTACCGATTCGGCTTGCGCTACAAAGGATGCAAACTGGATGAGCGTGGCGTCCATCTCGGTGGCATCCAGACACACTAAAACTTTTTTAAGGGGATTCATATACTAGTTCTCTAATTTCTCTTGAATAATTGTAGACCTACTTAATAAACAGAGGCAAAGTAATTCATGTTCACCCAAAAGGAAAACATTCGTATCGCTCTTCGCCTACCAAGTACCATCTATAAAGCTTGTCCATTTTTTAAAAACATGCCTACCCTTATCGATGCAAATTTTAGACCGTTTTAACTATTTTATTGCATTTAATTTATCCGATAGTGCTTCTATTTGTTCTTTAGAATGCGTAGGGAAATTGGCGATTCTGATGTGTTTTTGCTTAAAATTTCCGTATCCGCTTCCTACAATTGCTCGGTCTTTTTTCAGTACAGAAATTATGTCAGCCGCTGACACGTGCGTTTCTGCCACAATGACGGTCTTAGAGCGGTGTTTTGGTTCTTTAACAAAAGCCGCAAGCAGCGGATGTTCTTCTACTGTCTGATACAGCAGGGATGCTTTGTACTCGGTTTCCCGGCGAATTTGGGCAATGCCTTTCGTCAGCATATCGGCGGTCACCTTCGCTAACAGGTAAATATTCAGCACGTTGGGCGTCTCGGGGGTCTGGTTCTTTTGGGCTTTTTCTACCAACGAAGGTAACGAATGATACGTACCGATGCGGTGTCCCTGTTGCTCAAGTTGTTGCGCCTTTTCTACACATTGATCGTTAACCAGCCATACCCCCAGGCCAGCGGGCAAACCAAAACCCTTTTGTACCGAGAAGAATACACTATCCACCTGGGTGTAGTCGATGTCGGGGTAGGGCAAGGTAGAAACCGCGTCTACAGCGATGAGCACCTCAGGGTGGGCCTGGCGGACGGCGTAGATGTCGGCCAGCGGCTGGGCGGCCCCGGTGCTGGTTTCGTTCTGGGTAAATGCCACCAGTTCTACAGACGATGGTATGACTTCGGAACGGGGATCTGCGCAGGTGCCTTCGGGAGCTTCCTGCACCAGCGGCTTTTTGTGGAGTTCGCGCGCGGTTTCGTAGAAGCGGCGCGAGAAAGCTCCGTTCACGTAGTGATAGCTCTGTTCAGCCACGCAGTTCTCGATCAAACGCTCCCAAATTTCGGTGGCCGAGCCGGTGAAAAGCACGTGAAACGAGTCGGGAACCGATAACAAAGACCGCAGGTTGGTAGCCGCCTCGCGGTAGATTGCCTCAAACCGGGCACTGCGGTGCGAGATAGAGGGAATTTGCTCGTTAAGGGCACGTTTGATATGATCTTCTACGGTGAAGTATAACTCGGAAGGGCCAGGAGTAAAGAAGGTATCTCTCATACGAATAGCATCAGGATGGTTTACGGGACGCTTGCCGCAAAGGTAGGCAAATCTACTCGATGAAAACTAACGGGTGCTATCGGGTTCTTTTAATCACCGGGGGTGAAATTTATTGATTGCTTAATTCGGATTTTTTTAGCTATGATTATTATAAATGATGGTCTATCTTTGCCCATTGTGTGATCACTCAATAGAACCGTGTTATCCATACCCAATCCTCTTGCCTCCTACCGGAAGCCCATTGAAGCTTCGGTGCAGCCGTTTATTCGCATTCGCACCGAAGCAGAAGTCGACACTTCAATCGTTGCCAGCAAGTTCGGGGGCAATCCGTATCTGCCCCTCGGCACCGAGTACCCCACCGACGTGGAAGGGCAGCCGCTGTTTCTGTTGGCGCAAATCAATTGTAGCGACCTACCGCCCCTGGATGGTTTTCCTTCGGAAGGCATTTTGCAGTTCTACATTGCCGACGACGACCTGTACGGCATGGACCCCGAGCAACCCGACACTCCCGACTACTTTCGGGTGCTGTACCATCCGGAGGTGGACCCGAAAAATTGCGTGAAGGACTTCAGTTTTCTGCCCTACTTCGACGACATGCCGCTTGATGACATCTACGCGCTCAGTTTTGAGCTAACCGAGGCTCCGGTGTCGTTGCAAGACGTGCGCTTTGACCGAACCTTTGACGAATCGCCCTACGTGTTCTTTGACCAGTTTGGGCCCGATGCGGTGGAGGTAAAGGGGGCTTACGCCCGACTATCGCAGGCGGTGGGGCATAAGATGGGGGGCTACGCCCACTTCACGCAGGAAGACCCACGTTTCGAGCAGAAAGAGTATGAGAACGCGGTGCTGCTGTTGCAGATCGATTCGGACGACGACCGCGTGAACTGGGGTGACCGGGGGGTAGCTAATTTCTTCATCCTGCCCGAAGATTTGCAAAACCGGGATTTTTCGCGGGTGCTGTATAACTGGGATACGCCCTAGGCGGCGCGATGAATCATGTTGTGGCGGCGCGCCGCGTCCACGGTGGATTAATCATCGTGTTGTGGCGGCGCGATGAATCGCGCCGCTACGCAGGTGTTCGTCCAGAAACCTCTCCATCGCTTCGTAAAATTCAAACCGGTTTTCTTCATTGTGGAAGCCGTGTCCTTCGTTTTCCTTTACCAGATACGCTACTTCTACGCCGCGCTGCCGCAACGCTTCAACAATTTGGTCCGATTCAGCAACGTTGACGCGGGGGTCTTTGGCACCCTGAGCGATCAGTAGCGGCGCTTTAATCTTATCGGCTTGTAGTGCCGGAGAGGTTTGCTCGAATTGCTCTTTCAGTTCTTCCGGGTTGCCCACCATCTCGTACATCATCTCCAGCATTGGCTTCCAGTAGGGCGGAATGGTCTGCAAGAACGTGAACAGGTTAGACACTCCCACGTAGTCCACTCCGCAGGCGTACAAATCAGGGGTGAAGGCCAATCCGGCCAGGGTAGCGTAGCCACCGTAGCTGCCGCCGTAGATCGCTACTCGCTTCGGATCGACCGTGCCCTGCTCCACCAGGTAGTTCACTCCGTCACTGATGTCATCTTGCATGCTGAGTCCCCACTGCCGAAACGACGCCTCCCAAAAGGCGCGTCCGTAGCCCGTCGAGCCCCGGAAGTTGGTTTGCAGCACGGCGTAGCCCCGGTTGGCCAGAAACTGCACTTCCGGATTAAAGCCCCAGCGGTCGCGCGCCCAAGGTCCGCCGTGCGGATTAACCACCAACGGCAGGTTTTTCGCCTCGGCTCCCACCGGCAGGGTAAGGTAACCGTGAATGGTCAAGCCGTCGCGCGCCGCGTAGGTAATCGGGTTCATCTCGGCCAGCTCCGCTTCCCGCAACCAGGGGCTCACCTCACTGATCTTTTCTACGGTATCGGCCGAAGCGTCGTAGAAGTAGTAGGCACCCAGCGAGCGGTCGCTGTAGGTGCGTACGATAAATTTGTCTTCGTTCTTGTTGGAACTGGTGACGGCAATTTCATAATCCCCCAGGGCTTGCTTCAAGCGGTTGTAGCGTTGTTCGGCTTGCTCGTCTAGAAATTTGCGCTCGGTTTTCCAGGTGGTGTAGGCAATGCCCGTGAGCACTTTGCGCTTATGCGAATAGCTCAGGTTGGATACATCGACCTCCGGATGCTCAAACAGCACTTCCAGTTCTTCGCCCGTGGTGCTGTCAATTTTCACGATAGCACTCTTATCTCGACCCCGGTTAGAGGAAGCGTAGAAGTGCTGATTATCAAAGGTGAAGAACAGTGGTGATACCGACTCCTTGAAGTTGGTCGTGATCAACGGACGAAAATCATCTTTTTCGGCGTCGCGATACAGCAACGTGGTGTTCACGCCGTCGGTGGTGGCGGCCATGCGCAGGGCCCCGGCGTGGTCGGTGATCCAACCGACAATGTTGCCCGGATTTTCGGCGATCAGGTCCAAAGCTCCGGTGCGGGTGTTGAGGCGATAGGCATCAAACACCTCCGGGTTGCGTTGGTTGAGGCCCACGATGGCCTGGTCAGGAATGTCCTCCAGGTCGTCGATCAGTTGGGTTTTCACCCCGTCGAACTTGGTGAGGGGTCGGTCGTTCTGCCCGTCTCGGTTCACCACAGTCAGGTAGAAATTTTCGTCGCCCCCGTGGTCTTGCAGATAGACCAACTGCTCATCGTCGGCCCAGTAGTAACCCGCAATATCGCGCTCGGTCACGTTCGTGATGCGCCTGACCTCGTCGCTGCCGACTTTCTGGACGTGCAGGTTCATTCTGTCCTGATGCGGAGCTAAAAAAGATAGGTACTCTCCACTGGGAGACAGATCGAAGCTGGCTTTCTCGGGATTTCTAAAAAACTCGCGGACGGGAATCTGACGGGGCATACGCTAAAGATAGGGTGAACGAAGGATAATGTGGTTGAACGCCACGTATCCCGGATAGGTTTGATCGTGGCGCGATAACTTTCGGAAACCAACCGGCCCGAAGGGAAGTAATGTTTCGGGCGTTTACGTTTGCTGCTCAGCCTGGTTGGGTCTGGCCTTTGTCTGATTCTCCGAAAACTTTTCACGTTATGAAGATCATTCAAAAATTGGCATTAGGCGCTTTTTCATTACTGGTGAGCAGTCAGCTCGCTTTTTCTCAGGTATCCAATACCGAAGGACTGTTTTTGAATATTGGAGCTACGAATGCCGGGTTAAGTTCAGACCTGAATTTAGGAGTTAATGGTGTACGAGTGTTTGATCGAGACGGGGGCGGAGGAGTAAGCCTGAAAGCGGGTTACGGTTTTTCGCCCCTGTTCACACTTTATGCCGGTTACAGCATTGCCGGAATGGAACGCAACGGAACCGATATCCCATTGTGGCGCGATGACGACCAGTACGCGCTAAGCCTGTTTGAGCTAGGCGAGCGCTTTACCTTCCGGGATGACCGCAGAAAGTTTAGGCCCTATGCCGACGTGGCCCTTACCAGCACCGCCGCCGTGTTTGACAACGATCCTGAAACCAGCGCCAAGGGCGGCGCGCTCACGTTGGGAGGGGGCGGACAGTACTTTCTCAGTAACGTGTTTGCCCTGGACGCTAGTTTGCTATTGAGTCCCGGCAGCTTCTCCGACCTAGTTTTCGCCAATTACAACACCGACGTGGATGATGACGGCGGGTTTTTTGCTACCCGCTTTTCGTTGGGACTCTCGGTGTATCCGTTTCAGTGAAACCAGGTACCTAAGCCGCTTCCAGAAGCGGCTTTATTGTTTCCCATACGTTTTCTGCAACTATCTGCTGCCCCTCGATGGTGGGATGAATGCCATCGGCCTGGTTGAGTTTGGGATCTCCGGCCACGTCTTCCAGTAAGAACGGAATGAGGCTTACTTTTTCGGTTTGCGCCACTTCGGGAAATATTCGCTGAAACCGGTCGGCGTACTCCGGCCCCATGTTCGGAGGCACCAGCATACCGGCCAGCACAACATCAACCGCCGGGTTGGCCGCGCGCACCCGGTCGATGATAGCCGCTAGGTTGCGCTGCGTCTCGGTGGGTTCTAGGCCGCGCAGCCCATCGTTGGCCCCCAGTTCGAGCACAAAGATATCGACCGGTTGGCGCTCGAGCACCCAATCGAGGCGAGAAAGTCCGCTGGCAGTAGTTTCGCCGCTCAGTCCGGCGTTCACCGTGCGGTAATCATAGCCCAACGAATCAAGCTTCTGCTGAATGAGGGCGGGAAAAGCTTCTGATGGATCGAGGCCGTAGCCCGCCGTGAGGCTGTTGCCAAAGAACAAAACGATTTTTTCGGATTGAGCTGTATCGTCGACCGCCACCGTAGCGGTTTCAACCGGTTTGGCTTCCTCCGTAGCGGGTTGATTCGGGCTTTGGCAGGCCATTCCTAGCAAACCGACCAAGTAAAACATGAACATACTTTTGCAATGAAGCATGAGAATTAATCTTTTGTGATGAGTTCGCGTAACTAAACTAAGAACGAGGCGGGATACCTTTCGTTCAGAAACCTAACAAATCTATGCAGCTAGAAAATTCGAGACCTGCTCTGCTTCTTATTGATATCCAACAAGGATTAGACGACGAAGCCTACTACGGCGGAAACCGCAACAACCCCTGTGCCGAAGCCAATGCCTGGCGTATTCTAGATCAATGGCGGAAGCTTAGCCTACCGGTATTTCACGTGCAGCATAGCTCGCAAAATTCCGAATCACCTTTGCACGCCTCAAAGCCGGGCTTCGCCATTCAGAAAATTGCGCAGCCCCTGCCCGGCGAACCGGTGTTGGTCAAGCACGTGAACAGTGCTTTTATCGGTACTGATTTGAAGGAGCGCCTGGATCAAGCCGGAATCAATACGCTAGTGATGGTGGGCCTAACCACCAACCACTGCGTATCGACCACCGCCCGGATGGCCGGAAACTACGGCTACCGGGTCATCCTAGTTGCCGATGCCACCGCCACCTTTGATCGGGTGGGCATCAAGGGCGAGAAATACGATGCCGAAACCATCCACCTAACCAGTTTGGCCAGTTTGAACCATGAGTTTGCCGAGGTGGTTGATACGGAAACCTTAGTTGCCTCATTTGAATAGTGTCCAATAAGCTTCTCAATAATAGATGAACAAAATGATGAAAGGAATTAGTTATCTCACCGATCAAGCGGGTAAAAAAAAAGCTATTGTGGTTGACCTGGACAAATACAGTGAATATCTGGAAGATTTGCTGGATTTGATAGCCTACGAAGAAAGTAAGGATGAACCAGTTTATGATTTTGAAGAAACAGTAGATGAAATCCTGAAAGAAAAAGAGAGAAAAGGTGAAGTATCAGATCAAGATCAATAGAAGTGCTAGAAAATCGCTTCGTAAAATATCGGCCAAAGATGTTAGCGTCGTGCGGATTAAGATTCGCGAACTGGCTGAAAATCCACGCCCTAGTGGTTGTAAGAAGTTGAAAGCGCAAGAGAACGTCTATCGTATTCGTGTAGGAAGTTACAGAGTTCTTTACACAATAGAAGATGACGTGTTAATTATCACAGTGGTTAGAATAGGTGATCGCAAAGACGTTTATAGATGAATGATATTTTAATTGCAAAAAACCTATCCAAAACCTACCGGAGCAAGCAAGAAATGCTCACGGTTCTTAGCGATATCAACCTGGCTATTCCCGCTGGGGCTACCTGCGCCATTGTGGGGCCTTCTGGTAGCGGAAAAACCACCCTGCTGGGCCTGTGCGCCGGGTTAGACCGTGCCACTTCCGGCTCGGTAACGCTCAACGGCGTGCTGCTTAACGATCTGAGTGAAGACGAACGCGCGGCCGTACGGGGGAAGCACGTAGGGTTCGTGTTTCAAAATTTCAACCTCATGCCCACCCTCACCGCGCTAGAAAACGTGATGGTACCCCTGGAATTGCAGGGGACGAAGGGGGCACATCAGCGGGCCCTGACCCTGTTGGATCAGGTGGGACTAGCCGACCGGCAGCATCATTATCCCAGCCAATTGTCGGGCGGAGAGCAGCAACGGGTTTCGCTGGCCCGTGCCTTCTCGAACGAACCCAAAATTTTGTTCGTCGACGAGCCCACCGGCAACCTGGACGAAGAAACGGGGCAACACGTGGAGAAATTGCTCTTCGATCTGAACCGTGCTTCAGGCACCACCCTGGTGCTGGTGACGCACGACCTCACCCTGGCCGAAAAAACGCAGCGCGTCCTCCGGATGAAGGGCGGACATCTGGTCGAAGACCGGGCGGTGCAGGACGCCGTAGCCCGCGAGCCGGTATGACCTACCAGTACGTCAAGGCCCTTCACATCATCTTTATCGTCACCTGGTTCGCTGGCTTGTTCTATATCGTTCGGCTCTTCATCTACACCGTAGAAGCCCACCAGGAAGCCGAACCGGCGCGTAGCATCTTGCTAACGAAGCTCAAGGATTGGTCGCTGCGCCTGTGGTACGGCATCACCTGGCCCTCGGCGGTGCTCACCCTGGGGTTGGGAAGCTATTTTTTGTACTTTTACCACCAAGCCGGAGGAGTTCCCTCGTGGTTGTGGCTTAAATTGGGGTTCGTGCTTGGTCTCTTTGTGTATCACGGACTATGCCACGGGCTGTGCCTTCAGTTGCAGCGCGACGAGGTGCGCTACAGTTCGCAGCAACTGCGGGTATGGAATGAGGTGGCGACCTTGTTCTTGGTGAGCATTGTGTTCATCGTCATCCTCAAAAACGCGTTGAGTCTACTGTGGGCCCTTTTGGGTTTGGTCGCCTTTGCTGTGGTGCTCATGGTCGCCATTCGGCTCTACAAACGGGTACGCGACCGAAATAAGCCTGCCAAAGGAATCTGACGCCCGGCGATGGTGTTGCCTACTTAAACCGGTATACGCTTGACAGGCCAGGGCTGCTGCCTGATTCGTCGGTCCGTTATCTTTCTTAACTATGAACCCTTACAAATTTATCCTATGAAACGCATTTTGTCCGGGGTACTGCTGATCGCCCTTGCCGCCTGTTCTTCACCTACCGCCGAAACCACCAACAAGCTTCCGATCTTGGGTCGCAAATACTACGACGAAGCCACCCAAGACACCGTATACCACAAGGTAGGCAACTTTTCGTTCGTGAACCAGGACAGCGCCCTGGTTACTCCCGAAACCCTGGACGGTAAAATCTACGTCGCCGACTTTTTCTTCACCAGCTGTCCCACCATTTGCCCAATCATGAAGAAGGAGATGCTGCGGGTGTACGACGAGTTCAAGGACAATCCGGAAGTGGCTATCGTGTCGCATACCATCGATCCGGAATACGATACCGTAGCCCTGCTGCACGACTACGCCGAACGTCTGGGAGTGAAAAGTCCGGCCTGGCAGTTCGTGACTGGCGAGAAGGACAGCATCTTCAACATCGCACTCAAGAGCTACATGGTGACGGCGGCGGAAGAAGAGCAGGCTCCGGGTGGGAGAATCCACAGCGGGGCGTTTATTCTGGTAGACAAGCACCACCGCATCCGGGGCATGTACGACGGCACCGTGACCGAAAAGGTGGACGTGCTTATCAATGATATTCACCGGCTGCTCCGGGAAGACGAGCAGCCCGCAATCTCCCAAGCCTCTTCCCGCGCCGGTTAACCGGCTATCAGTAGGCCGCTACGACTCAATCCTTACCTATGCAAACCCGCCGTCTTCTTTCCATTATTGCCCTTTTTTTCACCCTCACGGCCTGCGGACAATCAAGTACCCCCGAGGAGCCGACCAACGCGCTGATCGACGAAACGAGTCCCTACCTGCTGCAGCACGCCCACAACCCCGTGCACTGGCAACCCTGGGGTGAAACCGCGCTGGAGCAAGCGCAACGCGAGAACAAACTACTCATCGTGAGCATTGGCTACGCTGCCTGTCACTGGTGCCACGTGATGGAGCACGAGAGCTTTGAAGATTCGGCCGTGGCGGCCCTGATGAACGAGCATTTCGTGAGCATCAAGGTAGACCGGGAAGAACGGCCCGACGTGGATCAGGTGTACATGGAAGCGGCGCAACTGATGACGGGGCGGGGCGGCTGGCCGCTGAACGCGATCACCTTGCCCGACGGGCGCCCGGTGTTTGCCGGAACCTACTTCCCCAAAGACCAGTGGATGAGCGTGCTGCGGCAGGTGCAGGAATCGTACGAACGCACTCCCGAGCGGCTGGAAAAGATTGCCTCGCAGGTGACCGAGGGCATTCGCAGCACCGAAGCTTTTGTGCCTCCCACCGATGAGCCCGCCTACGAAGCGGCGCTGCTCGACGAACTGTACCGCACCTGGAAGCCCAAGTTAGACCGGCAACGCGGCGGCAACCGGGGGGCGCCTAAGTTTCCGATGCCGATCAACGGGCAGTTTATGATGCAGTATGCCTACTATACCGGCAATGCCGAAGCTTACTCCTGGGTGAAAACCACGCTCGATCAGATGGCCTACGGTGGCATCTACGATCATTTGGGCGGTGGCTTTGCCCGCTATGCCACCGATGACGCCTGGCGCGTGCCCCACTTCGAGAAGATGCTCTACGACAACGCCCAACTGGTGAGCCTCTACAGCCAGGCCTATCGGATGGACCAGAACCCGCTCTACCGCCGGGTGGTGTACGAAACCCTGGACTTTATCGTGCGCGAACTGACCTCCGACGAAGGGGCGTTCTACTCATCACTGGATGCCGACAGCGAGGGCGAAGAGGGGAAATTTTACGTTTGGACCGCCGCCGAGGTGAACCAAGTGCTGGGCGACGAAGCCGCCTTGTTCAGCGAATATTATCACGTCACCCAGCCGGGTAACTGGGAAGACGGGAAGAATATTTTGTATGTCGACAAATCTGATTCCGCTTTTGCCGCGCAACGTAAGCTTTCGGTAGCCGATCTGCGGCAGCGGCTGGAAAAAGGCAAGCAAACCCTGCTGAAGGCACGAAGCCAGCGCGTGCGGCCCGGACTGGACGATAAGTCGCTGACGGCCTGGAACGCTCTGATGCTCAACGGCTACGTGGACGCCTACCGAACGTTCGGCGAACCCCGGTTCTTGGAAGCGGCCCTGAAAAACGCGCGTTTTCTGCGGGAAAATGTGATCAGTTCGTCGGGATCTATGACGCGTAACTACAAGGCCGGATCCGCCACCATCGACGCCTTTCTGGATGACTACGCTCAGACGATTGCGGCGTTCATCAACCTATATCAGGCTACCTTCGATGCGTTTTGGCTAGAAACCGCGCAGATGCTTCAACAGTACGCGCTGGATCAGTTCTACGACGAAGCCAGCGGCCTGTTTTTTTACACCGCCAACGACCATCCGGAGCTGATCGCCCGCCAGAAAGAGGTAAACGACAACGTGATTCCGGCCTCCAATTCGGTGATGGCCAACAACCTCTACCAACTGGGCTTGCTGCTCTACGAAGACGCCTACGTAGAAAAAGCCCAGACTATGCTGACCCAGGTGACCAAGAACCTGCGGGAGTACCCGGAATATTATGCCAACTGGGCCAGTTTGTTGTCTCAAATGATCTATCCGCTCTACGAAGTGGCCATCGTAGGTGAAGAGTATGCCAACCAACGAACCGCTCTTGACCGATACTACCTTCCTAATGCGCTTTTGCTGGGAGGAAAAAATGAAGGCAACTTGGCGCTGCTGGAGGACAAACTCGTTCCGGGGCAGACCACGATCTACGTGTGTGAGCAAGGGTTATGCAAGCTGCCCGTGACTGAAGTAGATCAGGCGGTGCAGCAAATCATCCCCAGCCGTTGATCAATCGCCCAGGGAGCGTCTGCCAAAATCAATTTACTGGACTCACTATTTATTTAGCCAGGCAGCAATCCGACTGGTAGTTTAGCAATTGAGTTTAAAATTTTGTTAGAATAAAAGCAGATTTTAGCAAAACTTTTAACTATTTTGGCATCCTTCCTAATGGTAATTTCGTTATATGTCTACCACTGGGTGCTTTTTAACTAACGATCGCTTTTTATGTATCGAATCATCAACAGCTTAGCTACGGCGGAATTCAACAGAGCCACCGCCGCAGTAGAGGTTAATTTTAACGGTCATGGTGACTCCTCACTGTATCACGATACCATGGACATTGCCATGAGCATCGCCGTCATGTATGACACCAACCGGTGGTTGTTCACCAAAGACTTGTTTCACGACCTGGACGTGGATCATTTTCTGCTCTTCGTGCGGAAATGGTCCGGCAAAAACCACGAACTCTTCCAAGCACAGCCTGATCATCCACCCTGCCGCGCGGCACTGCTCACCACCGCCGACTCGTACGAACATTTGGCCGAAAAACACCAGTGGCTCAACGAGACCCCCACCAAGTTTAATCAACTACAGTTTCGGGTGTTCTTTGATCGAAGAGATGCCGAAGACTATCTAACAAGTTCGGTGAAGGAGAAATCTGAACGTTCGCGCAACCTTTACGCCTCCGATGCGCTATAAGTAGTTGAAAGATTGTATTTCTCGCGGCATTACTTTTTGAACTCCGTCAGCTATGAACCGTCACGACCTAAGTACTCAACCAGATTTAAGTATAAGTTTTTCTAGGTTTAGCTGATTGTCAAATTTCATATTAAAGGTGGTACCAAAGCCTTCCAATATGTGCGTAACGGCCTGCTTGAGGTTATCAAGACCGAGATAATCTTCGGCTTTCAGCCAGCTATATTTGATCTGTTTCCAGAGTCTCTCAATGCGATTGAGGTGGGGGCTATAGCGGGGTAGAAAGAATATATAGAGACCTTGGGCTTGCCAATGAGTTAGTCTGGCTTGAAAAGCTTCGCTGCGGTGCATAGGAGCATTATCTAGTACTACTACCTTAGGTTGTTCACCGCATTGCTGGGCGAAATCATCCAGGCATTCTATGACAAAGGTTGTATTCACGCTTCCCGCACAGGGGTAGCTGATGAGTTGGTTGGCCGTACTTAACAGGCCCAACACGTTCAGACGCGTACTTCTTTGGGAAAGGATGCCTGCCTGCTGGCCTTCTTTGATCCAACCATACGGGACGGTGGGACTCAAAGAGAACCCGCTTTCGTCACCATACCACAGGCGAAGGTAGCCCAACTCATCTAGTAGTATTAGCATCTGTAAAACAGTCTTCTTTTGCTCATATTCTACAGGGTCTTGTAATGGTTTGAGCCATTTCCTAAACCGTTTCCAACGGTAGCCAAGCTTTTTAAAAAACGCTTGAGCGTGCTCTCACTCAACGGGGCACCCAACTGCTCTTCAATATGGACTTTGGCTACCTTCAAACGCTGAGCGTCCCGCTCAATCTGTTCACTGACCATCTGCCGATGGGCTTGGTTCTCAATACGTAGCAGGGGCTTACGCCCTCGGCCCGGCCGGTTCTGCAATGCCGCTACCCCTCCGGCCTCAAAGCGGTCATACCATTTGTAGATACTCAAGTCACTCACCCCTAGCAATGAAGATAGCTCCTGCACTTTGTAGCCTTGCGCTGATAAAAGAACCGCCTGACAACGAGTACGAAACTGATGACTTTTGCCTTTCTTGTAGCCTGCTTGCAGAGCCTCACGCTCTGCTTCGCTTATTTCCTTAATATACCGCATACCACAAAACTACGCCTTTCTAGTTTCTTATATCTATTTCTGCATCAGTACTTATTGAAGTTGAAAGAAAGTATTTATTCGTTGGGGGAAACCATCAGCGAACAAGAGGGTTTTTACCGTGATGTGAATGGATTCTTAAGCCAGGTGTATCCTGCGCTACCCAACGCTGCTGTAAAGACGAGCGTAAAGACCCACCTTTCATCGCTTAGGAGGAACTACTGGGCAGCGCCTTCTGCTAGCGAACAAACGACCCGTACCAGTGTCCTGAGTCTTTGATCGTGCGTTGCTGCGTCTCAAAGTCCACGTGCACCAGCCCAAAGGGAGTTCGATATCCTTCGGCCCACTCAAAATTATCGGTGAGCGTCCACACAAAGTACCCAGCGAGCGGAACCCCCGCTCGCTTGGCCCGCGCGCACTGCTCAATATTTTCTCGAATATAATCGGCTCGACGAGAATCGCTCACTCGTCCATCCCGTAGTGTATCCGCAAAGGCGGCTCCGTTCTCGGTAATAACGATCTTCTTCAAAGAATAGCGCTCATAAAACTGCTTCAGCACCCGGTAGATCGCTTCCGGGTACACCTCCCAGCCCATCAGCGTGGTGGGCACGCCTCTCCTTCTGGCGTCCACCGGGCGGGCAAAGACGTACGGCATCGTCCAGGCGTGGCGAATCACCTCGCGGGTGTAGTTTTGGAGTCCGATGAAATCGAAATCAAACGGCAGGCGCTGCTCGTCGCCCGCCTGCATGTACTGCTCAAGGCGTGCCAACGTCGAGAGTTGGTCGACGGGATAGCCCATTCCGAGCGAAGGCTCAATAAACAGGCGATTTAGAATGGCATCAGCGCGCCGCGCGGCTTTTTGATGACGCATTTCTGAACCCGAGGCTTCTATGTGCGCACACGAGAACGTGGTACCCACTTCGGCGGTAGGTTGCCAAGCTTTAATCACCCGCGCCCCTTCGGCCTGGCAGAGCGTGGCGTGGTGCACCGCCGACAAAAAGCCGCCGACGCTGCGTTTACCGGGCGCATGAATGCCCAGAAAATACCCCCCGCCCGTAAACATCATGGGTTCGTTGAGCACCATCCAGTGGCGCACCCGGTCGCCAAACGCGCGCACCGCTACCTCGACGTACGCTTTGAACCAGCCCACCACGTCGCGGTTGGTCCACCCCCCCCGCTCGTGCAAGACTTGAGGAAGATCCCAGTGATACAGCGTGACCCAGGGAGTGATTTCCAGTGACAGGCACGTGTCAATCACCCGGTTGTAGAAATCTACGCCGGGCTGGTTGACGTTTCCCGTGCCGTTTGGTAAGATTCGGGGCCAGGAAAGCGAAAACCGGAAGTTGTCAATGTGCAATGAGCGCAATAGTTGCAGATCGTCGGCGTAGCGGTGGTAAAAGTCACAGGCTTGGCGGGCGTGTTGATTCTGGTATATTTTGCCCGAGTGCTGGGTGAACACGTCCCAGATGGAGAGTCCTTTGCCGTCTTCTTGGTAGGCTCCCTCGGTTTGGAAAGCAGAAGTGGCCACTCCCCAGTGAAAGGAATCCCCAAAATCAGTATGAATCATAGAACCCGCCAGTAGTGCGCCGCAAAATAAGCGGATAATTCTGCTCACCCAAATATTCTCTTTTCGGTTCGAAAACCGAAGTCCCGGATTGGTCGGTGACCATTGCGCCGTCGAACTTTAACGGCCAAAGCGCTTTCAGAAAGTACTAGAGGAATCGGATCGTTCGTTAAACCGGTATACTTAACTTTCGTCGCTTCGCTAATCACCCGCTGCCGCGCCCGGTTTTATGCGTATTCTCGCCGCACTTATGTTCTTTTGCCTCCTTGGCTGCACCTACCTTCAACAAACCGAACAGTTTGCCACCGACCGGCTCATCCAGGGCGAACCGGGCAACTTTCACGGGTTTTCTATGTATTCTTTTGTGTATAAAGACCGGCAGTGCCGGATTGTGGTGCCCCGGCGGGCCGCTGAAGGAAATCCCTGGGTGTGGCGCGCGCGTTTCTTCGGTCACCGCCCCGAGGTGGACCTGGCGCTGCTCGACAAAGGATTCTACGTGGCCTACATCGACGTGGCGGATCTGTACGGCAACGCCACCGCGGTGAACCTTTGGGATGAGTTTTATGACTTGCTGACCAGCCGCTATCACTTTGCCCCCCGCGCGGCCCTGGAAGGAATGAGCCGGGGCGGGTTGATGGTATTTAATTGGGCGCTGGCCCACCCGGAGCGCGTAGCCTGCATCTACGCGGATGCCCCCGTCTGCGACATCAAAAGCTGGCCCGGTGGCCTCATGACGGGCGTGGGTAGTCAGGAAGACTGGCAGAAAAGTCGACAGGTATACGGGCTCACCGAAGCGGAAGCCCTACGGTTTCGGGGCAACCCGGTGGACCGGGCCGACGAACTCGCCAGGAGCAATATCCCCCTGCTGGTGGTATCGGGCGACCGCGATGCGGTGGTGCCCTACGCCGAAAACGCAGGAATACTGGTAGACGCTTACCGCGCGCAGGGGAGCTCGGTGAAGACGATCATTAAAAAGGGAGAAGGACACGTGCACGGACTAAACAACGCTGCACCAATTGTGCGTTTTGTGCTGAAGCACACCAAACCGTAGGCTTCAACCTGCGTTGAACCGGGGAATCCGAAATCTAAAGAAAACCCAAAAGCGACTGTGATATCATCTTTTACCCTGTACCGTCATTCTCGTTGGACCGCTCACTGGCTGGTCGGCCTCGGCTTGTTGTCGGGCTGCCTCAATCCGCAAGGCACCCCTTCGGATTCGGAGTTTGATTACTGGCCCGCGGGGAAAGAAACACCGGTGGTCGTGCACACGTACTTCGCCCTGGGGTACGCCGAAGCGCACGAACAGGCCGCTTGGGTAGCCTACGAACTAACGCCCGAAGAAGTGGCGGTAAACCTGGCGCGCGAGGGCAACTTTCGGGAAGACCCCCTGGTGCCCACCGGCTCCGCCTCGCTCAATGATTACCGCCAGTCGGGCTACGACCGCGGGCACCTGGCCCCGGTGGGTGACATGAACTTCGATTCGGTGGCGATGGAAGAGAGTTTTTATATGTCGAACATCAGCCCCCAGAAGCGAGCGTTCAACGGCGGAATCTGGAGTCGCTTGGAGAATCAAGTGCGCACCTGGGCCACCGAAAAAGGAGGGCTATACGTTGTTACCGGCCCGGTGTTGGGCCAGGCCAAACGATATATTGGAGAAAACCAGGTAACGGTACCTGATTTTTTCTACAAGGTGTTGTTGGATGAGCGCGGTGGTGAGAGTCGGATGATTGCCCTGGTGGTGCCCACCACGGCCAAAGACGAAGACTTGCGGGCGTTTGTGGAGAAGGTGGACAACGTGGAAGCGTACACGGGCATCGATTTTTTCCCGGCGTTGGACGATGATCTGGAAGAACGCCTGGAGCGTGATGTGGTGACCGCAGGATGGTTTGAGTAGCGATCCGGCAGCGGCCGACCAGGTTGTCAAGCAACTGGTTGCCCCACTTTTCTTTTAAGTTCTGGCGAAATCACAAAAAAAGCTTTCTTTGATTAGCAAATTGCTGAGCATCGCTCTATCTTTGACCCGATTTTTTTCTGTTTTACAAATACTACGATCACAATGGCCCATCATCATAAGCTAGATAAAATTGACCGCAATATTTTGGACATTCTCCAAAGAAACGCGAAAATCACCAACGCTCAACTCTCAAAAGAGGTAGGACTATCCCCCGCCCCCACCCTGGAGCGGGTCAAAAAACTGGAGCAATCGGGAGTGATCGACAGCTACCACGCCAAACTCAACACGGCCAAAGTAGGGTTAGGCATCAGCACCTTTGTGCAGATAAAACTGACCGGGCACGACAAAAACAGCATCCGAACCTTTATTGACTCGGTCAACAGCATCGACGAGGTGATTGAATGCCACCACGTGACGGGGACGAGTGATTTTATCCTTCGAATGATTGCCAAAGATATCGCATCCTACCAGCAATTGATGCTGGACAAGGTAAACGAAATAAAAGTTGTGGACAGTCTGCAATCGTTGGTTATTCTCTCTACCTTCAAGGACACCAAAGCACTGCCGTTGCCCCTGTCGGATGAGGCCGATGCGGTGAAGGCTTAACCGGGCGGACGTACTTCGTGGACTCTTTCAGGTTATCACTCCAAAGGACTGTATGCTTCAGAACCCTTCTTCTGCCAAACTCATTCTTGATGCTGAGCAAATACGAAGAAAAATCACCCGGATTGCTTACGAAATTTACGAGCGCAACTTCGAGGAAGAGCAACTGCTGGTGGCGGGAGTGGTGGAGCGGGGTTACCGGTTGGCCGAACTCATCTGCGCCGTGCTGGATCGCGACAGCGCCTTTACGTTTGGTAGCCAGAAATTACAACTTGTCCGGGTGCGCCCCCCCTCTTTCTCAACCCCTTCCTCTTCGGTAGCCATCGACTGCGACCATGGCACGCTGCGGGGCAAAAGCGTGGTTTTGATCGATGACGTGATGAATACCGGAAAAACTTTAGCGCACTGTGCGTGTCCGTTCCTTCAGTATTCTATCAAAAAGCTAGAAACCGCAGTATTGGTGAATCGTAGCCACGGGCAATTTCCGGTATCCGTAAGCTACACCGGCTACGCCCTGGCTACCACCCTTCACGAGCACATAGAGGTTGTTTTGAACGATGAGAATCAAGCGGTATACCTAAAGTAACTTAGCCCTCATCGCCACTCCCTAAATATCGGCAACAAATGCGGTAATTTTTGCGTTATTCTATTACATTAGTTGAATTTTATCTTATTTTTGTGCATAATCGTACCAGAAGGCACGAATTGATGCTTATAGAATAATTTTAACTGCCTCCCGCGTGCCGCATAATAAAGTAGCGTCTGCTCTTTCTTCCGTGTCTGCCCATCCGGCGAGTAACCACCCCGCTGATGTTACCGGTCTGGCTGCCTCTCAAAACAACTTAATCTACTTGGTAGAGTGGATCATTGAAGGCGGGCAGGTTACCCTCCACCAGTTCGGCGCCGCCTCGCAGCAAGAGCAGATATACTACCAGAACGCCAGTGAGGTGCTTCGTCGGGTAGCTCCCGCTGACCGCCAGCACGTGGAGCAATTGGTCACTTTGTTGATCGATGGCAAACTGGAGCGCTGTGAAGTTGAGTTCCGAATTATCGACGCCTCCGGGGAAGAACGTTGGGTATACGGAAAAGGAGCCGTGCAGCACGCTCCCGACGAGGTTGCCAAGGTGGTGGGCCTTATCACTGATCTTAAGAGCAAAGATCGAGTTTCGCACGTTCCCGATTTAGCGCATCCCTTTTCGGAGACCAATGCATTGCCGGTGGGCATTATTCAACTCGACTTATCCACGGGCAGCATTGATTTAGCCAACCAGACCGCTTGCCAGATTCTTGATATGCCTTCCCACGGGGGCCGTTACGAGTTTCCGGATATGGATACCGCCGACTGGGTATCGGTGTGGGAAGCCCTAAGAAAGCAGAAGCCGGTCTTGAGCCAACCGCTACGGCTGCCATCGCTGAACCGCTGGGTTTTGGTGTCGGGTTGCGGACAAGAAAACAACAATGTGACGGTTGTGCTCCAGGACATCACCGCCCTCAAGGAAGAAAATGTTTCATTGCAAAAGGTAAACGCCGAGTTGGATAACTTCGTCTACCACGCTTCGCACGACTTGCGGGCGCCCCTTCGGGCTATTCTGGGGTCGCTTGATCTGATAAAAACGGCCAACCGGCCCGGCGAGCGAGAGAAGTGCGTGGAACTCATCGAAGGGAGCATCACCCGGCTGGATACTTTCATCACTGACCTGCTGAGTATTTCGCGCCAGCAGCGGCGAGAGAACCTTGTGGTGCCCATCAACTTTATGGTAGAGGTGGAGCACGCGGTAGCGGGGGCCTATTACGTGGGCAACACCCATAACTTAGAGGTTATCACTAAAATCAGTCAGCCCCATGCTTTTACCGCTGACCTGACCCGCGTCCGGATGGTACTCAACAACTTGATCAACAACGCCATCAAATACCGAAGGTACGATGTATCGCCCTCCTGCATCCGGATAGAGGTGTGGACAACCCCCAAGAGAGTTCATCTCAGGGTGGCCGACAATGGCGAAGGCATCGCCGAGCATCATCAAGGCCGTATCTTCGATATGTTCTACCGGGCCTCGGCCCGAAGCGAAGGTTCTGGTCTGGGGCTTTATATCGTAAAGGATGTGATCCAAAAACTGGGAGGAACCATCTCCGTCCGCTCTAAACCCAATAAAGGAACCACTTTCTTAGCAAGCTTTCCCAATCGTTTTGGTCAGGTCAATGATACGATGTAACTTCGTGCTAAAAACCGGGGTTGAGTAGACGTATCGTTTTTCTGAGTGCGGCACTGTTAGCCGTAGTGATCGGGGGCCTGGGGTACTATTTCACCCGCCGCCCGGCCGCGGCCGCTGATGTTTGGGCTTACGTGCCCAACAATGCCCTGGCGGTTTACGAAACATCCGATTTTTTAGCCGCCTGGACCACGCTGGCGCAGTCCCCGCTCGGAAGTACCGGGCAAGCGGTAGCGGAGGTCGAGCGCTTTAGCCAACAAATTGCCTTTCTGGATAGCCTGCCGCTGCTTCGTCCGCTGTTGCAGCAGCCGTGGCTGGTTTCTTGGCAGGTGGTGGGCGACGATGCGCTGGACGCCACCTTCTATGCCCGTCTGTCGGGGTCCGGGCAGAACGGGTCCGGCTTATCCAAACCGGGCCCGTCCCGGCTGGGCGAAAGCAGTAAACTGACCCGCGCGCTAGAACAAGTTCAACAAAAAGCAGCACT
This sequence comes from Cyclobacteriaceae bacterium, assembly GCA_965217305.1. Lineage (GTDB taxonomy): Bacteria > Bacteroidota > Bacteroidia > Cytophagales > Cyclobacteriaceae > Tunicatimonas. Next base: position 66,416 of record CBDCHN010000008.1, on the reverse strand, counting down.
ACATGCCGAAGAGCGGCAGTACCACGGGTTCACGATTCACGAGCTCAGTGGTGCCAACGGAGAAGCTTTTTCGTACGTGATCCACCGCGGCGTGTTCGTGGGTAGCTTCACGGCGTTCTTGGTAGAAGACGTGGTGCGCCTCATTGCCAGCGACTTCAGTGTTGGCAGCTTTGCCATCGAAAACGCTTCGTTGCTGCGCTTGCCCAAGCTGGCCGATGACGAAGGAAACCTTTACCTTGATGCCCGCCGCTTATCACAGCTGGTGGGAGTGTTTGCCGAAACCGATGCGTTTGACCCGGAGGTGCTGGATGCGCTGGGGCGCGCTATCCTGCTCGACGTGCGCGTGCAGGATCAGCAACTGCTGCTCAACGGGTTTAGTGAGCCTACCCCCGCCCCCCTTTCCAGCGGGGCAGACACCGTTACGCTCTTGCAAACCTTTGCGGGGCAACAGGCCCATTCCATCGGCATCGGCGACTACCTTCCCGACCGAACGGCTTGGTTCTATCACTTGTCGCTGAGCGATGCTAGAAGCTGGCAACGAGCTCTCGGTGAATACCAGGCCCAACAGTCCGGACCGGCTGCCCGGCAGTGGGTCGCCCGGAGAGGGGCGTTGGAAGAAGAACACCGCGTGAGACTGGCCGACTGGTACGACTGGTTTGGGCAGGAAATAGGCGTGCTCACCCTAGAGTCGGTGCAGGCCGACGAACCCGACCGGGCGTTGCTCATCGAGGTGAACGACACTGCCGCGGCGGGTCGCGCCTTGCGGTCGCTGGCTGTTTCTCTTAACGGTTCGGACGACGACTACCGAGAGCAGTTTTCATCCTACACCATCGGAGAACTGGCGCAGCCCGAGTTGCCCGCCCTGCTGCTAGGTTCGATGGCCACCGGCTACCCGCACTGCTTCTATCTGCTCACCGACCGTTACCTGGTGATGGCCAACAACGTGCGAACACTGAAGCGCTTGCTGCTGGACAAAGAAGCCGAAACCACCTGGAGCAAATCGCTGAAGCAAAGTCGTTTCCTGGAAAATACCCTCAGCGACGCCAATCTGAGCTTGGTGGTGGACGTTGGCCACAGTTGGGAACTGTTGTTAGCGTACTTGTCGCCCAGGTGGAGAAAGCTGGCGGCCGACCACGCCCCCCAGCTAAAGCAGTTGGAGAAGGTGGCGGTGCAATTCGGAGAAAGCGAAGCGCTGTTTTATACGAACGTCGCGCTAAGCTACGCTTCTGATGCTGCCCAACCACTGGCCCGCGGTTCGTTTACCACGACTGGACAGGTGTTTACCGACCAGCCGATCCGTACCAAGCCCTACGTGGTGCGCAACTCCGATACGCAAGCCTACGAAGTGCTTTTTCAGGACGAAGACAACGTGCTGCGCCTGGTATCTTCTGACCAGCAGGTGCTGTGGAATGATTCGCTGGGCGGACCGATTGTGAGTGACATTGAGCAGTTGGATTTGTATAATAACGGTAAACTACAGTACCTCTTTGCTACGGACAGCGCTATTCACCTGCTCGACCGCAATGGCAGTGCGGTGGAAGGATATCCGCTCTACATGCCCGCCGGGGTACGGATTCAGTATCTGTCGCTCATCGATTACGATAACAGCAAGCAGTACCGTTTTCTGGTAAGCGACGGGCAGGGCGGGCAGTGGATGTTTAATACGGATCGTGAGAACCTGGCAGGATGGAGTCCCCAGGGGTTGGGTAGTGCCCTGGCAAGCGCCCCATTTCACGTGCGGGTGCGCGGCAAGGACTACCTGATCGCTATTGGGCAGGATGGCACTGTTTACGCCAAGAACCGCCGAGGAGAAGATTATCCCGGCTTTCCCCTCATCCTGGGTAAGCCCTGTCACAGCCCCCCTTTTGTGCGCTTAAACAGCACTTCAGCCGAGACAACCCTGGCCCTGGTTACCGACGGCGGAGAGCGTATCACGTTTAATCTGCTAGGGGCAATCACCGAGCGCATTCAGTTATACCGACCTTCGGCCGACGCTCGCTTCGCCCTGTGCGAAGACGCGCTGGGCAAAACGTTCGTGCTCCTGCGGCAGGATGCTCAGTCGCTGGGAGTGCTTAATCAGCAGGGGGTGTTGCTGTTCGAGAAAAACTTCTTTAGTCCGTCGGCCCTGGCCTCGGGGCGCCTGGTGGCGCAGTACTATAATTTTGGAGCGGGTAAGCAGATCTATGCCATCACCGACCAGGTTCAGGAGTTCACCTACCTGTTTGACGAAGCGGGGCAGTTGATCAATGACCGCCCGGTAGAGAGCGATTTCGCTATTGGACTCATTCGCTCGGACAATACCCCGCCCTACCGCCTGTACCGCAACTTTGAGAACGAGTTTGCTGTATTAACCTTTTAATGTTTAGCTCGGTTTTTACCCTGCTCATAACTATCAATTAGCCGCTTAGCGCCTTGCTGGGCCGTGAGCGCCCCCGCCCTCACCCGCTGCTCTACCTCCGCACGAATTGAAGCCAACGTAGGATGCTGCCAGAACCGATTTCGTAAATAATCCTGCAACAGCCGGTGCATCCACCGCAGGCTTTGCTCCTCTCGTTTCTGTCGAAAGTATCCGTTGGCCTGCGTCAACCGTTGATACTCCTGCATGGTGTCCCACACTGCCGCAACGCCTTCCTGCTGCTGGGCCGAGCAGGTGAGCACCCGCACGGGCACCTGACTGTCGGGCGGGCGGAATAGCTGCAACGCATTTTGGTACTCCCGCTGGGCCCGTCGGGCCGCGGTCCGGTTGTCGCCGTCGGCCTTGTTGACCAACAGGGCATCGGCCAGTTCTATCACTCCCTTTTTGATGCCCTGTAGTTCGTCGCCCGCCCCGGCCAGCATCAGTAGCAGAAAGAAATCGGTGATCTGATAGACTTCGGTTTCCGACTGCCCCACCCCCACGGTTTCGACCACCACCACTTCGTAGCCCGCCGCCTCGCAGAGCAAAATGATTTCCCGGGTTTTGTACGCTACCCCGCCTAGCGCTCCGCCCGCCGCCGAAGGACGAACGTAGGCCAGGGGTGATTGACTCAGGGTCGGCATCCGGGTTTTGTCTCCTAGGATACTGCCTCCGCTTTTCTCGCTGCTGGGATCTACGGTGAGGACCGCAAGTGAACGGCCTTGCTTATTCAAAAGAGACCCAAACGACTCGATAAAGGTGCTTTTGCCCACGCCGGGCACTCCGGTGATGCCAATGCGAAACGACGGACGGGAAGCAGGCAACAGCATTTGCAAAAGCTCATTGGCCAGGGCTTGGTCATTCGGGTGGCGACTTTCTATAAGCGTGATGGCCTGGCTAAGGACAAAGCGGTCGCCCGCCGTGATACCTTCGACGTAGACCGGAAGTGATAAGCGACGAGGGGTCATGATGGCAATTAAAGTAAAGGATAAGGTAATGTTTTTAGCAGAAGGGCAAAGAATCAGGAACAAACAACCATACTACCGCCGAATGGTGATTCAAGATATGAAAATTCTAATGAGCCGTTCGTTACTACGGCCAACGGTCTTAATCAAGAATCGGCAGAATTTATCTTCGGATAAACTAATTCTAGTAAGTTCAGGTAGTAATTCAAGATAAACTAATTGCACATTTTGAATAATAGTCAAAATATTTTTTAACTTTTCTAATATAATACGGTAAATACTTGATTTGTATCGTTAACTATTTTATAAAATGTAATCAAATCATTACTTTTAGGTAGATATAACTATTTTCTTATGAACGAGCGCGGCCCTACTGAGCATAATGATTCGTTGTCGAAGTAAGTTTTATCCATTGTTGGCTACGTGCTGTTCTGCGGAAATACTATCTTGTGAATATCAATAACAATCACCGTCTTCTACGCAATTTGTCTTTTATGCGAATCTACAAATTACCCGTTTTCTGTTTTCTCCTGCTCCTGGCTACCCTAACTTCAGCCTCGAGCAGCTTTCACTATTCGTTTAAGGTGCTCGCCTTCGACGGATCGGTGATGTACAAGGATGACACCACCAATCAGTGGGTTCCCGTTCACGTAGGCACTTGCTTGCCCGCTCATTCTATGATCCGGGTAAACGCGCGAGGCTACCTGGGGCTGGTGCACAGCAGCGGCAAAACCTATACCCTGCAAAAGGGTACCTACGAGGTGGACCAACTGGCGATCAAGTTCCGCAGCCAACCCCGAGGAAGTGCCGCCAAGTACGCTGACCTTTTGATCGAGCGCTCCAAGGCCAACGTGACCGCCAAGCCTCAGGAGCGAGAGCGAAGCACCCAGGAACGAGAACTCAAAATGCTGCTTCCCAGTTCGGTAGACGTGTTCAGCTCTGAGGTGATTCTTCGCTGGAAAGATAAAGAACCCATTGACCAAAACTACGAGGTGGTTTTCAAAAACATGTTCGACGAGGTAATCATGACCCGCGAAGCGGAGGGCACCCGCCTGAAGCTTAACTTTGAGGACAGTCAGGTGGCCCGCGAACGTCTCCTCATCGTGAGCGTGCACAAGAAAAACCAAAAAAGCCTGCAGTCGAGCGAGTACGGAATCAAGCAGATGACCGATGAAGAAGCCGCCCTGATCGAAGAAGAACTGGAAGAGCTTAAGCTGGAGTTCGACGGCCAAGAAGCTATTCTGGATATGCTGATCTTGGCCTCGTTCTACGAGCAAAACAACTTACTAGCCGATGCGCTCACAACCTACGAACGGGTGATCGAACTAGCCCCCGAGGTAACGGCCTTCAAAACTGCCTACGACCAATTTGTGTTTAGAAACGGGTTAGGCTTGTAAGCACCGACCCATTCTGCCACCGCCCCCCAATGGAACTTCACCGTTCGGGTGTTTACACCTTCCCTCGTTTTGCTGCACACCCTAAGCGAGCTCGACGCGCAACTGTTTCTCTTCCTGAATGGGTTTCACACCCCGTGGCTGGACGAACTTATGTCCTGGATCACCAACAAGTACACCTGGTTTCCCCTTTACTTTATTTTGATCATTGCCACCGTTGCCAGATACCGCACCCGGGGCCTGCTAATGTGCCTGGGTATGGTGCTGGCGGTAGGACTGAGCGACCACATCACTTCCGGTTTGATGAAGCCTTATTTCGCCCGGCTGCGCCCCTGCCAGGTGCCCGAGTGGCAGTCGGTGGTGCACTTGGTGACCGGCTGCGGAGGGCGCTACGGCTTTGCCTCCTCCCATGCTTCCACCACTTTTGCCCTAGCCACCACGGTGTGGCTGATGCTTCGCTCGTGGAGCCCCTGGTTTGGAGTAGCCTTTGCATGGTCGGCGCTGGTGGCCTACAGCCGGGTGTATGTGGGCGTGCACTACCCCCTTGACATACTGATTGGGGCGGCGGTGGGAGCGCTGGTGGGGTGGCTGGTCTACCAAGCGTACCGGTGGGGCACGCCCCGCATCTTCCGCGCCAACCGCGCCGCCCCCCTTACCGAAAAAACTTAGGAGGTTTTGGGCGAAACCCCACCTCTTTTAAGGTCATGCCCGACCGGGACGGGATGTTGAATAAGCAACTCAGTGAGACCAAAAAAGAGGTTGATTTTCTTTGTCAAGTACCCTCCCAGGCATTGCAAATGTCGCTTTGCAACTTGGATAATGCCTTTACTAATTTTTTTAAACACGGAGCCGCTTTCCCTCGATTCAAGTCCAAGTACCGCAAACAATCGTTTCAGTTGCCACAAGGGGTGAAAGTGGACTTTGAAGCGGGTAAAGTATTCCTGCCCAAATGCAAGTGGGTAGCTGCTGTACTGCATCGCAAGTTTGAGGGCACCATCAAAACTACAACGGTGAGCCGCACGGCAACCGGCAAGTACTTTGTCTCTATCCTGGTTGATATGCCCATCCGTGCGGCCAAGTCCCGGCGGGGAACCGCTAAATCCGTAAATCCAGCTACTGCCGTTGGGCTTGATTTGGGTATTAAGACGTTTCTGGTGACCAGTGACGGTGAGGAATTTAAAAACCAAAAGTTTCTCTCCCGAAATTTGAACAGACTCAGAGTAGAGCAACGCTCATTGGCTCGTAAACAGAAGGGTAGTCAGAACCGCGAAAAGCAACGCTTGGTAGTCGCCAAACTGCACGAAAAGATTCGTAACCAGCGTTCGGACTATCTTCACAAACTCTCCGCTGATTTGCTTAGCCGCTACGACACATTGTGCTTCGAAGACCTGCACGTCAAAGGCATGGTGAAGATGCGTCCGCTGGCTCGCAGTATCAGCGAACAGGGTTGGGCGGAGTTCCGCCGTATGTGTCAGTACAAAGCCGAGACCTACGGCAAACACGTATTCCAGATAGGCCGTTTTGAGCCGTCGAGCAAAATGTGTTCGGTATGTGGGGCTACTAATCATAGTCTCAAACTTTCTGATCGTCACTGGCAATGTGCCAGTTGTTCTACTATCCATGATCGCGACGTAAACGCGGCGATCAATATCAAAGACTTCGGGTGCCGCCGCGTCCACGGTGGATCAGCGCCTTTGTCCGCTAACGTGGTGCAGTAGCACGTGCGTTGGGCAAGAAGCCCTTGCGCTTCAGCGCTGGGGTCTGTCACCGGGCGCGGCTCAGAATACGCTGCACGTACTTTCCCAAAATATCAAACTCCAGATTGACGGTGTCGCCGGGTTGAAGCCGTCCGAAAGTCGTGTGCGCGTAAGTGTAGGGGATAATCGCCACCGTGAAGCCCCGCTCGTGCGCCTCAAAGCAGGTTAGGCTCACCCCGTTCACCGTGATCGAACCCTTCTCCACTACCAAGTAGGTATCATCAGTGGGTTCGAAGATAAACACAAACCGCCAACTGCCGTTCTGCTCGGTCACCCGTTGACAAACCCCGGTCTGGTCCACGTGCCCCTGCACCAGGTGTCCGTCGAAGCGACCGTGGGCGGGCATGCAACGCTCCAGGTTCACGGCGTCGCCGGGTTGCAACTGCCCCAGGTTACTCTTGCGCAACGTCTCATCGATGGCCGTTACCCAATAGGTGTCGTCCCTCACGTCGGTGACCGTCAGGCACACCCCGTTGTGGGCCACGCTCTGATCGACCCGCAACTCGGGAGCCAACGGAGTGCGCACGTGCAGGTGGCAGTTGCCCCCCGCGGGGGTGACGGCGACCACTTCGCCCAATGATTCAATGATGCCGGTGAACATAGTTTATGACAATTAGACTAGCGTAACGAAGATCGGGTAGGCGAAGTTCTCACCCGGCGGGCGGTTGCTGCTGGTGCGCTCGCTTCAGGCGTTGGTAGGTTTCATTTTGCTTGGCCTCTTCCCATTTACGCTTGAAAATACGCGCTGCTTCGGCCTTCTGGGGGTCTTCGGGTTGCCGGGGCAGCACCTGTTGCCGGGCCACTTGCTCGGCTTCGGGAGTGGCTTCTTTCTGCGGATTGCGGCGGTACTTTTTGCCGCCCCGGTAGTTAGCGTAGCGGCGGGCGCGGGTGTGGCCCATCTGCAAAAACTTCCGGGCCATATCGGCTCCCACAAAGTCTTGCTGCTCCAGATAGTCTAAGAACATCGCGTAGATCTTTTCTGACGACGCCCGCGCCGCTTCCGGGTCTTTAAACCGCCAATGCGGAAGAATTTCCGACTTGTAGGGCTCCACGGTGAGCACCCCCTGTTCGCCCCGCCCGATAAGGTAACGCTCGGGATGCTTCCGAAAATCAGTGGCTTGGTACTCGCCTGAGTAGTCATAGGACATGCAAAACTATTAGTACGTGGAGGCGGAGGATCAGGAAGAATATAGCGTGCCGTTGATGAGCGGTTTATCCGATCTCGTTGAAGATAAATCCGAACAAAAAGCTGAGCATGACACCAAACGTCCCAATACTCAGGGTAAGGTAGCCTCGCTCGTCGGCCGCAGCCGAAGCAAGAAACACGAACGCAATCAGAAAGGAAACCATCAGGGCCAATAGTACTACAGAACTAGTTTTGAGTTTCATCGGAAAAAGTAGATCAATAATGTTATAAGTCTCCGCTAATAACCCAAATCTGCCGGTTTCCGTTTGTTATTTCGCAAAAGCTTTTAGAAGGCAAATCCGATTGAAAGGTTTGAATCAAGAAAGAAGCGACGGCGATTGTATGCGCCCCACCGCTTAGGCTGATAGGCACCACCCAGGTTGAAATCAACGTACCCGTGCTTTCCCAGTCGGCGCTGGATTCCGTACAGTAGTGAGACATAACTAGTCCGGTAGGTGCTGGTTTCAAGGAATGTAAGCTGACCCCAAGAAGCAACCCTACTCACTCCCTGCCAGGTGTTGTCGACCTGAACGGAGAAGTAGTTAGCCGAGAAGTTATTGGCGCTCTTTCCCTGCCGGATGCGCCGGGGCAAAGAGTAGTAGTAACGAACTGCGGCGTCGACCCCCACGTGACTACTTCGCCACCCGCTCATGCCCTGCCGGTACTGGGCCAGCACCGAGAAGGGCACGTTGATCTTTTCCTCAAACGCAAACGTATGCTCCATAAACAAGCCAGCGTTGCTGGCGAACCCGATGTTGGATATCCCTGCCTTCAGCATAGACTTCTCCTCAACGCTGGCCCGGGTAAAGTACTTATACTTTTCCTTGAGCGAAAAGTTAGACGATTCGGCGGGCTCTTCGTCGTAAGTGATCGAAACGCTGTCCTGCTGGGCGGTGGCCAGCGAACAGCTGAACAGGCTAAGGCTGCTTACTGCTAGTGCGCGGAACAAAGGCTTCATCTGATAGGGGATTAATGGTGATCGGACTAAAACTGGTGTAAATTATAACCTTGGGCAAAGCGGCGGCGGTCGACGTGAAGTTGCGCTCCTGACCCAGTAACCCGCCGTTCTGCCAGGTGCCGGGTAGGGTGGTATTTATCTGGTCGTAGGAGGTAGCCAACTGATAACAGTAGCGCATCGGGTCGAGGGTAGCGAACGACACGGCGGTGCGGGTGGCTTGAATGGACAAACTCTCTAGGGCATCCCGGGTGGTCACCGCAATTTCTCCGTAGCTGCTTTCCAGCGATAACGTACCTGCGAGCTCTTTGAAGCTCAGGTTCGACTTCTTGGCAACGCCCATCACGGTAGCATCTACCCGCTGGGCCACCACGTCGCCGTAGGCAACGTCCAGGGCAATGGTCCCCTTCACCTCGTCCAGCCGGATTTCTCCGAACTCCACCGCCAGGTGCAAATCAGTACTGAGCTTCTCTATATGTACGTTTCCGTAGTGGTTCCGGAGCCGAAGGAGGCAGCGTTGTGGCACCCGAAGTTCGTACTGGGCCTGCAGATTGCTATTGATGCCGCCGGAGCCCTCATTGATGCGGAAGAAATTGCTAATGGTCTTTCGCTTCCCCTCAGTATCGATCTCATACCGAAGCGCGGGTAGGTCTTTTTCGGCTACCGACCGCTCGGGATGCTTGGCTACCAGGCGAAGCACTAATTTCACTTCTTCCCGATTCCATCCCGTCACCCGCACGTCGGCCTTTTCGGCCTCCACCGCCAGCGACTCCCCTGGTTTCAGCGTGAACGAGCGGTTGATCGTCTTGGTCACCACCTGGATTTTCTCCTGCGCGGCCAGCGTACCGGTTGCCAGAAGCAATGCTATAAGTCCAACGACTGCTTTCATGACGTGACCAGTTGAATGAGTTCTCGGGTGGCCTCAGCTTTCATATTCTCTATCCGCACCTGGTACTTCACCAGCTGCGGATCGTAGCCCAGCTCCTGCATGGTTGCTTGTAGCGCCTGCGCTTCTTCGGTCAGCTCCTGCAGGTGCGCGCGCAACGCCACGAACTCCGGTTGCTGGCACGTGGCTGCCGGAGCCTGCTGACACAACTGCTGCAGGTAGTTCCTGGCTTCTTCTTCCAGCGGGTCGGCCGGATCGATGCTTTCCGGCAAAGGAGCCAGTTCTTCACGGTAGGAAAGCACCGCCTCGTCGGAGGTAGCCGGTTGCCCCAGGAAGAAAGCTGCTATCGACAACAAAACGATGGTTCCTACGGCCGCGGCGTAGCGGAGCCAGGAACGCCGGGCGGGGCGTTCGCGGCGGGCAAACCCCTGCGCAATGCGCGGCCAGAGGTCGGCTTTCGGTTCGTGCTCGGGCAGTTGGGCCAGTCCCCGGCGTAAAGAAGACTCATCCTCCAGCGACCGCGCCACCGCTTCCCAGGCGCCGGGGCGGGGCGGGTGCGCTGGCAACTGCCGCAGGGCCCGCCGTAGGTTATCTTGATCGTCGCTCATCGGTACAAGGCAGCTAGTTTAGACCGTAGTATCTTTTTGGCGTGGTGCAGTTGTGATTTGGTGGTACCCTCTGAAATTTCCAGCATACCGGCGGCTTCCCGGTGCGAGTATCCCTCCACCTCAATGAGCGTGAACACCGCCCGGTATCCCGGTGAAAGCGAACGGATGGCCTCATCCAACGCCTCGCCGGTCAGGTCGCTGGGCCAGGCGATCAGGCCCGCCTCGTCGGGCAGCGTATCCAGCGGGGCGTAGCGCCGTTCTGACTTCAGCTTCTTCAGGGCCTTGCGCACCATGATGATTTTGACCCAGCTGCGCAACGTGCTTTCTCCCCGAAACCGCGCCAGGTCGCGAAACACCTCGATAAAGCCCTCCTGTAGCGCATCGTGGGCGTGGTCTTCGTGATTCAGAATTCGGTATACGACGCTATACATGGGATTTTTATATAACTCAAACAGCCGACGCTGGCACCCCCGGTCGTGGGCCAGGCACCCTTCAAGTAATTGTTCGTCGGTGATGGTCAACGTAGGCAGCAGCGTTAGTAGTAAGGTTCACTTACCTAGGGGCACTTGGGTGCCGAAAGGTTGCATGGTAGCGAAAATAAATCTTTATCGGATATTCAGCAGGTTTGCGTAAACTTGCGGCGTAACAATTTGCTACCGGCTTGCCTCGCCTTCTGTCTATCGTACTTTTTCCGCTCAGCATGGTCTACCGGGCGGTCACCGACTTCCGCAATCACCTTTACAACATCCGGTCGAAGAAAACCATCGACTTCACTCCCTTCATCATCAGCGTGGGCAACCTGAGCGCGGGCGGCACCGGCAAAACGCCGATGGTGGTCTACCTGGCGCAGTGGCTCAAGCATGACTACCCGCTGGCGATCCTGAGCCGGGGCTACGGACGGCAGACGCGAGGCGTGCGCATTGCCAACGAGCACGACACCGCCCGCACGCTGGGCGACGAACCTTACTTGTACTACCGGAAGTTCGGTGAGCCGGTAACGGTGGCCGTAGGCGAAGAACGGGTGGCGGCGGTGCCCGAAGTGCTCTTTCACGCGCCCGACACGCAACTCATTCTGCTCGACGACGCCTACCAGCACCGCGCCATCGGCCGCGATTTCAGTATCTTGCTCACCCGCTACGCGCGGCCCTTTTACGAAGACTACGTGCTGCCCGCGGGCCGATTGCGCGAGTCGCGCCGCGGTGCCCGGCGGGCTGATGCGGTGGTGGTGACCAAGTGCCCAGATGGTTGGTCGGAAGAAGAGCAGGAGCAGATAAGGCATCGGGTGCAGGCATATACGCGACCAGACACTCCGGTGTTTTTTACCGGCTTGCGCTACGGTGCGCCGCAACCTGCGCAGCCCGCGATGCCCCCCCCCTCGCTGGGCCGTAGCCGCCCGGTCGTTCTCTTCTCGGGTTTAGCCGATGCCTCGCTCTTCGATGCTTACGCACGACAACATTTTGCGGTGGCCGAGCATATCACTTTCGGCGATCATCACCGTTATACTCCACGAGACCAGCAGCAGTTGGCCGCCGCCCTGGACAAAACTGGCCCCTCGGCCGTGCTGCTCACCACCGAAAAAGACGTAGTTAAACTTGAAAATACTAACTTGCCGCTCTTTTACTTGCCCGTACAGCCCTACTTCTTATCCGCCGAAGACCAGTTCCAATCCCTCATCGCGCAGCGCATCCGGGACTACGCCGCGGCCTAAATCGTTCATGAAGTTACTGCCCCCCCTGTTTCTTGCGGTCCTGTTGGTATGCCTCGCGCCGACCGCCTCCGCCCAGGTGCGCATTCCGACCATGGGCGACACCACCAGCCGCAGCCAGGAAGACACCGTGCGCTACGGCCCCGAGACCACCTTTTACTTTCACCAGGTCGACCTTCAGTACAATCGAATGCGCCAGCAAACCATCGATACCACCCTGACGGGCGCCTACAACTTCAACCCGACGGAGGCGGCGGGCAACGACCTGCAGTACCTGGGCATCCTGGGCATGGCCGCCCGGCCGATCTTCCCCGAACCGGCCACCCTCACCGGCGTGCTACCGGGTCAGAACGCCTTCAACCAGTACGTAACCGACCCGCGGGAGGTGAAGTATTACAACAGCCGCTCACCCTACATCCTGATGCACCCTACCTTTGGCGGACAGGGGCGCAGCGCGGGCGACGTGATCTTTACGCAGAACGTGCGGCCCAACTGGAACGTGGGGGGGGAGTATCAGTGGCTCAGTATTCAAACCCAGATCGCTCCGACCTCGAGAAACGATCGGGTGGTGGAGTCGTCGCACCTGAGTTTGTTCACCTATTATCAGACCAAGAACAAGCGCTACGATGTGCTGGCCAACTTTACCCGCTTCGGCCACAACGTGGAAGAATACGGAGGCGTGAACGAGGTGGTGGACGAGGGAAATTATCGAGATTTTTTCCGCTACCGCAACTCCAACGTCTGGCTCGACGAATTCACCGGTCGGGAATTTCGGTTCAACTACCACCTGTATCATCAGTACCAACTCAGCGACCTGTTGCAGGTCTACCACGAGTTCGACCGCCGCATTCAGCACGACTATTTCCACAACCAGCTGGGCCCAGCGGAGGTGACGGTCGACTCCTTGTACTTTCGGCGCATTTTGATCGATACCACCGAGACCGCCGACGCCGTACGCTTCCGGGAGTGGAACAACGAGTTGGGGATCAAGGGCAACCTTTCGCGCCTGTTCTACAGCCTGCACTACCGCATCCGGCAACCAAGCGTGAGCTACAACCGCGATACGGTGGCGACGCTGCCGACCTTCGGCCTCAATCAGGTGCGTAACCGGCGGCGCACCGAACTGTACGCGGGCTTCGACCTGCGCCTCGACCTGGGCGAAAACACCTTTCTGCGGGGCGGAGCCGATTACCTGTCGGCCGAGAGCTACCGGCTGGAAGCGGAGTTCAACAACCCCATCCTGAAGGGAAAGCTGGTGCGGGCGCGTACCCTGCCCTCGTTTATGGAGTCGCAGTTCGTGGGCAACCACAACTACTGGAGCAACGACTTTGCCCCGGTGGGCACCGACCAACTTACGGGTTCTATCGAGTATCAGTTTCCGAACCTGTACCTGCGTCCGTTTGCCACCATCACCAACGTGAACCGCCCGATCTACTACGTGCGCGACACCGTGCCGCCCATCGCGGATCCGACTCCCAATCGGAACCAACTGCTGGTGAGTCGGCAGGCCTACCCGGTGCAGGCCAGCGGCGGGGTGCGCATCCTGTCACCCGGCGTGCAGTTCAACGCCGACTTCCTGAAGCGCATGCACGTGCAGAACCGCCTGACGTACACGCTGGTGACCGGTCCGGCCGACGAGGCGTTTCCGCTGCCCACGTGGCTGGCGCACACGCGCTTGTACTACGAAAACACCTTTCGGGAGGGAAAAATTACGTTACAGTTGGGCGTGGATGCCCAGTTCACCTCTTCGTACCTGGCCCCGGACTACGACGTGGCCACCCGTCAGTTCTTCTTGCAGCCCGATGGGGTGCCGGAGAGCGACCCAATTGGCAACTTGCGCACGCCACTGCCCACCGCGGCGAGCTACGTGGTGGTTGACGCGTTTTTTGTGATGAAGGTGCGCACCGCCGTTTTGTACGTCAAGGTGCCCTATGCGAACCAGGACTTTCCCGAAGCCGGTTACTTCGCCACGCCCTTTTATCCGGGGCAGCAACGGGTGTTGGCCGACGTGGGCATCCGCTGGATGTTCTTTGACTAACCGCCCTCACTTCGTCACCGGCACGTTCAGGCTCACCTCAAAATCATCGCCCACCGTAAAGGCAAAGAACGGCCCGTCGATGCCGAACTCCTCACGGTCTACCGTGAAGGTGCCGTTGAACACCCCCGTGTTGCCCTGCTGCGTAAAGGTGAAGGGAAAGGTAGTTTCTTTGGATACTCCGTGCAGCGTGAGGGTGCCGGTCATTTGATAATGGTCGCCCGATGGCTCGATCGTGGAGGAGCGGAAGTGGATCTCGGGGTACTGCTCCGCGTCAAACCAGCTATCCCCCCGGGCGTGCTTGTCCTTGGTCTTGTTGCCGGTGTTGATCGTACGCGCATCGAGGGATACATCGAACCGCCCTTGCTCCGGCGCAGCCGGATCAAAAACAATGGTACCTGTCAACCCCCGGAAGGTGCCGTCGGCTCCCGAACCGGAAAACCGCACTTCGTAGTCGTCCGAAATGTTCCAGGCAGTATTTGGGGCAAAGCCGAAAGCAAGCAGCAGCACCGGAAACCAGCTGCCCAAGCGTATTATAATAGGCATAATGACGTTCTGTTTAGTGAGAACCTACGTTAAAACGCACGACATCGTACCATGTTTTCGCCAAGAATTTTACCTTCGTTGCTATGATCGCTGAAAAACCGACAATTCTTAAGCTCAAACTGCCCACCGACCCCCGCTGGGTGCAGTGGGTAGACGATAATCTGGAAGAAATCCTGACCGACCACGCCTACTGCGAGCAGAAGGCCGCTTCATCCTGCATCTCGCTAATTGTGCAGTTTTCGGACCGGCCCAAATTGGTGGACGTGCTCGCGCCGGTGGTGGCCGAGGAGTGGGAGCACTTTCAGCGGGTGCTGGAGCAGATTCGGCAACGCGGGTTCACGCTGGGCAAGAAGCGCACCGACGCGTACGTGGTGCAACTCGCGCAGCACGAGCGCAAGGGCGGAGCCATCGAGCGGCAACTCATGGACAAGCTACTGATCAACGCCATGATCGAGGCCCGCAGCTGCGAGCGCTTTAAGATGCTGTGGAAAAACCTGACCGACGAAACCCTGAAAACCTTTTACTACGACCTGATGGCCTCCGAGGCCGGGCACTACGTTACCTTTATCAAGCTGGCCAAAGAATACATGCCCGATGCCGCGGTGAAGGCCCGCTGGGAAGAGCTATTGCGGATAGAAGCGGAGATTGTCAGTGGTCTGGAAGTGCGGGCGGATCGGATGCATTAGGAACGATATCAGTACCGATGCAAGAAGAAACAACCGGTCGAAAGAACCGTCGAGAGCAAACACGGAATGTCGAAGAGAGCGATACAACTGGCGTTAAGTTTTTGTTTTAATAGACGAAAGTTAGTGCGCGTTTTTAACGCGTACAGCAATAAAACATGAATGATAAAGGATCAAGGTTTCTCAGGTTTTCGCTACTCTTGATCATTGGATTGGGAGTTGGACTAGGCTGTTTCGCCCAAACCTCGGTGACCCACTACTACGACGATGAAGAACATATTCCTAAAGAAACTTTCCAGGTATCGGCCACCGACCCCGGTGTGCTCCAGGGAACGTACGTCGCCTACTACACCAACGGAACGGTGAAAACCAGGGGGCAGTACGCCGACAGCCAGGCCACCGGCCGCTGGGAGTACTTCTACGAAAACGGCCAGCCCAAGATGCGCGGCCCCCTCCGGAACAATCGGAACGCCGGCCGCTGGGAGTACTTTTTTGAAAACGGCCAACGGCAAATGGTCGGGGCGGTGTACGATAGCACCCGGCAGGGCCCGTGGCGGTTCTACTACGAAAGCGGGCAACTGAAGCAAGAAGGCCCCTTCGAGGCGGGCCAGCGCGGGGGTATTTGGAAAGAATATTACGAGGGTAGTGCCCTGAAATCTCAATCGGTGCATCAGCAAGATACCGTTTACTACCAAGGCTTCTACCCCAACGGTGCGCGTCAACTGCAAGGCATCAAGGTGAAGGGACGCAGTCAAGGTCAGTGGAAGAGCTATTACGATACCGGTGAACTACAGGCCGAAGGAGCGTATCAGAACGGCACCCGGCAGGGTCCCTGGAAGTTCTACTACCAAAACGGAAAACTCTCGTCGGTGGGTGATTTCCTGGACGGTTCGTCGGTGGGCAAGTGGACCTACTACTACGAAAACGGGACGGTGAGTGCCGAAGGAGCCGAACGCGACGGGGTAAAAGAAGGCTACTGGAAGTTGTACCACAGCAACGGCGACTTCAAGGGGGAAACCATCTTCAACCGGGGCGACGGCACCTACCGCGCGTACTACGACGACGGTGCCCTCAAGGTGCGGGGCCGCATCGTGGACGGGGTGAACCAGGGCAAATGGCAGTACTTTTATCCCGACGGCACGCTGGAGGGCGAGTGCGTCTTCGCCAACGGCGAGGGCACCTACTTTGGGTACTACGCCGACGGGGCGCTGAAGATGAAGGGCACGGTGGCCCAGAGCGAGCGCACCGGAGTATGGGAGCTCTACGAACCCGATGGCAGCCTGGCAGGCTATTACAAGAGTGTGTATGAGAACGACGAACCGCAGTTTGAGGCTCTGGAGGCGTACCTCAGCGAAGAAGAAACAAAGGCCGATAGCGGGGGGGCGCAAAACCCTAACTATCTATTTCGCAAGCAAAAAAGCCTGCGCTACTTCGAGCCTAAAATCAACGAACGACAGCGATTTATCGTAGGAATTAACTCGATGGCGCTGCTGGTGAACCGCCTGCCCCTGAGCGCAGAATTCTACTGGCAAGAACGCTTGGGCTACGAACTGGAGGGCGGTCTGTTTCGTAATCCCTTCTGGGGGCGGGGGGAGAACGTCGTGAAAAATACGGCCTACCAGCGCGGTTTTTTCGTGCACATGAAGCAGAAATTTTATCATCCCGATTCGCGGGCGGGCCTGCTCTACTTCGGGCACCAACTGGGCTTCGATTATCTGTGGCACTACGCCAACGTGGCGGCGGCTACCCCACCGGGCGGCCCGCCCCCCACTCCGCAGACCCGTCTGCTCGCTAAAGAACAACGGCTGTCGTACGCGCTGCTGGTGGGCACCCGCCTGATCAAGGACGGTGACCTGGTGAACACCCGCATTGTGCGCGATCGCCACGCCCGGGGGCTCACCTTCGATCTGTTCGGGGGCATTGGAATAGGGTATCGCCTGCCGCACGTACGCTACGAAGCGGAAAGTCAGGAAGCCAACAT
This sequence comes from Cyclobacteriaceae bacterium, assembly GCA_965217305.1. Classification (GTDB taxonomy): domain Bacteria; phylum Bacteroidota; class Bacteroidia; order Cytophagales; family Cyclobacteriaceae; genus Tunicatimonas. Next base: position 49,320 of record CBDCHN010000008.1, on the reverse strand, counting down.
TATCGAGAAAGAACTGAACCGCCCCTTCGTTCCGTTCTACTTTGGGGCCACCGTCGGTTACGCATTTTAGGATTTTCAGAGATGAAGAGAAGTTGGATGGTGGTAATTGGATGTTTGCCTTGTAGATTGAGTGGCGGGGAGAATAGAAAGACCACCGATTGTCTTATATTCTGATTAGGGCAAACGCATCAAAGGGCAAATAGGCAGCGAATAGTTATCTTTGAAGATGAGAAAGAGCATTCAAGAGTTGTTTTCTGAGGTTCCGGACCCCCGAGTAGTGAACCGTTGTAGCCACAAGTTATCTGATGTTCTGTTCATCGCGCTCAGTACGCTAATTTGTAACGGGGAGGATTTTGAAGATATGGTAGAGTTTGCCCACCAACGCTACGATTGGTTAAGTACGATACTAGAGCTGCCGGATGGCATTCCTTCTCACGACACATTCAACCGGGTACTACAACGCATCGAGCCGAAAGCTTTACAAAAGTGTCTGTGTGAAGATGGGCAAGTATTATTGGATACCCTGAACGAGAAGCAAGTGGTTTTGGATGGCAAGAAGCTACGCGGCGTCTCTCCCACTAGTAAAGGCAATAGCGGACTCTATATTCTGAGTGCCTGGGTGAGTGAGAACAATTTGTGCGTAGGCCAAGCTAAAGTAGAAGATAAGAGTAATGAGATCAGGGCGATTCCTGAGCTTTTAGATACGCTAGATTTACAGGGAGCCACCGTTAGCATCGATGCTATTGGATGTCAAAAAGAGATCGCCAGCAAGATTGTAGGTAAACAAGCTGAATACCTTCTCTCCCTCAAAAAGAATCAAAAGTTAACTTTTGAGCAGATAGAGGACAGTTTTCGTTTCAACGATGGCGCTTGTTTCAATGAAGAGTGGGAGTATGATCACGGACGCTATGAGACCCGAAAGTGCACCCTCATCAAGCTCAGTGAGACCCAACAGAAGGACGAAATTTATTCACAGTGGAAAGACCTGCGACATCTGGTTAGAATAGAGGCCAGTCGGCAGACCAGCAAAGGAACTACCTATGAAACCCGCTATTACTTAAGCAATGCCACCTTGAGTGATCCGTCTTACTTTAATAAACTGGTTCGGGGGCATTGGAGTATTGAAAACCAGTTACATTGGCACCTGGACGTCACTTTCGGCGAGGATAATTCCCGTGCCCGGGTACAGAATGCCCCAGAGAACCTCAATATCCTGCGTAAAATCGCTTTGCAGCGAATCACCCAAATGAAAGACAGGCTCAGTAAAAAGAAAAGAAGGTACCGTGCCTCCCTCAACAATGACTATCTTAAACAGGTACTTGTCATTTGATGCGTTTGCCCTATATTCTGATCTATTTTCTTGTCTCATCTCTCACATTTCATATTTTCAGCACATGTCTAAAAAAACCGTTATCATCGGAGCCACTCCCAACCCCGCACGTTATGCCTATACCGCCGCTGAAATGCTCACTGAGCATCAACACCCTATTGTGCCGGTTGGCATCAAGAAGGGCACCGTGGCCGAGCAGAAGATTCTTGACCTCCGCGAAAGACCAGTCATTGCCGACGTAGACACCGTGACCTTATACATTGGGCCCCGCCACCAACCGGAGTGGTATGATTATATTTTGGGCTTAAACCCCCGGCGTATTATTTTCAATCCCGGAACGGAAAATACGGAACTCAGCGAGAAAGCTCATGAAGCAGGCATCGAGCCGGTTGCGGCTTGTACCCTGGTGATGCTGCGTACGGGGGCCTATTAACTTTACTTGAGCAACGAATTCATAGATCGTTTCATCTTTGATCGGGCAATCCAGCACATCTGAAATTACCCTGTAAACCTAAGGTTTGTTTTTCAATCGTGCTCGGAAGGTAAGCAATTGCGTGACGCTGAATTAGACTGTTGGGTTATCGGTGATAAATGATCGCCAGCTGACTAGCCTACCTTGTTTCGTATTTAAAGTTTCCGTTCCCCCGTATACGACATAAGAAGTGTTGGGCGCGTTCCCGGAAAGCTCGTTCCAATAGGATAGGTTTTTGAAATAATCCATCGTTTTTGTCGTACCTGATTTGATTTCTATTGGTATCAGTTGTTGCCCTTTTTCTATGAGTAAGTCAATCTCTCTTCCCCGGTGATCTCTCCAAAAATAGAGCTGGGGCGCTTTCCCCCGGTGATAGGCGCTTTTAACCAACTCTGTAATGATAAGATTCTCAAAGATGGCTCCTCGTGCAAAATGGGCGAACAAATCTTGCGGAGTGTTAATGGTTAGCAAGTAGCATAGCAGCCCGGTGTCGTAAAAATATAGCTTGGGCATTTTAATTAGCCGCTTGTTAAAATTTTTATGGTGAGGATAGAGCCGAAAAACAATGTAGCTTGCTTCAAGAATATTGAGCCAGGATTTGACAGTATTGACCGCTATCCCCGCATCGTTGGATAACTCCGACATGTTGAGCAACTGACCTACCCGACCGGCGCACAATTTCACAAAAGTTGAGAAGGTAGTTAAGTTACCTACCTGGGTGAGTTGTCGTACGTCCCGCTCTACGTAGGTGCGCCTGTAATTAGGGTAAAAATCTTCAGCAGGAATGCCTTTATCAAAGATTCGTGGGTAGAAGCCCCTAACGGCTACCTCTTCGTAGCTAGCGGAAAGCAAGCCTGCGTTCTTCAGTTCCAGCATAGAGAAAGGGAGTAGTTGAAGGATGCCTACCCGACCGGCCAGACTCTGGCTAATTTGCTCGGATAACAGAAAATTCTGCGAACCTGACAACACAAATTTTATCTGCTCATTCTCATCAACAATACCTTGTAGGTAGGAAAAAAGCAAAGGTGTTCTTTGGATTTCGTCCAATACGGCCCCCTGCGGATAATTACCCAAGAAAAGCCGAGGATCGTTGAGCGCTAAGTCTCGGTCATCTGGGTTCTCCAGATTAACGTACGGCAAATGAGAAAAAGCAGTACGAATTAGAGTGGTCTTGCCCGACTGCCGGGGCCCAGTGACGGATACCACCGGATAAAATTGCATCAGCTGCTTAAGTTTTTCTTCTAGAGTTCTATGGATCATGGACGAATTTACAAATTTGCAATTCAATTGCAAATTTGTACACATTTTTACATCTTGGCAACTTGGTAACCTAATTGACAGGGCCTACTTTCTTGCCACATTTACACATTCGATACCCTACAAAACCCGCAAAATTGTTGTAATTTTGAGTGTTAAGCACATTTATTAATATGGACAAAATAAAAGTAAATCCCGAATCAGATTCACTAGCCACCATCAACGCGGGTGACTATTCGGCTAACAACATTCAGGTACTTGAAGGACTGGAGGCCGTGCGAAAACGCCCCGCCATGTACATCGGCGACGTGAACAACAAGGGGCTGCACCACATGGTGTACGAAGTGGTAGATAACTCCATTGACGAAGCCTTAGCTGGGTACTGTAGCCGCATTGATGTGACTATTGAAGAAGACAATTCAATCATCGTGCAGGACGACGGCCGGGGCATTCCGGTAGACCTCCACCAGAAAGAAAACCGCTCGGCCCTGGAAGTGGTGATGACCGTGCTGCATGCCGGGGGCAAATTTGATAAGAATACCTACAAAGTGTCGGGCGGACTGCACGGCGTGGGCGTGTCGTGCGTGAACGCTCTGTCGGAGAGTTTGCACGCCACCGTGTACCGCAAGGGCAAGGTGTACGAACAGAAGTACGTGCGCGGAGTGCCGCTGTTCGAGGTGCGCGCAATAGGCACCACCGACCGAACCGGCACCACGGTGCACTTCCGACCCGATTCCGAGATTTTCACCGTCAAAGAGTATAAATACGAAACCATTGCCACCCGCCTGCGCGAGTTGGCGTTTCTGAACGCGGGCATCCACATCACCCTGACCGACCGGCGCGACAAAGACGGCGACGGCGAGCCCGAAACCGAAGAATTTCGCTTTGAGGGCGGTTTGGTAGAGTTTGTGGACTACCTGGACAACAACCGCGAGAAGCTGATCCCCGAACCCATCTTCGTCGATACCGAAAAGGGCGACGTGCCGGTGCAGGTAGCCATGTCCTACAACACTTCCTATACCGAGAACGTGGTGTCGTACGTGAACAATATCAACACCATTGAGGGGGGCACCCACGTGACGGGCTTCCGCAGCGCGCTCACCCGCACCCTGAAGTCGTATGCTGACAAATCAGGGCTGCTGGAAAAGGCCAAGGTAGAAGTCACCGGCGACGACTTTCGGGAAGGGCTCACCGCCGTGATCTCGGTGAAGGTGGCCGAACCCCAGTTCGAGGGGCAGACCAAAACCAAGCTGGGCAACTCCGACGTGATGGGTGCCGTGAACTCGGCCCTGGGCGACGCGCTGTCGACCTATCTGGAAGAGCATCCTAAAGAGGCCAAGCAGATTGTGTCGAAGGTGATTCTGGCGGCGCAGGCGCGGCAGGCGGCCCGCAAGGCGCGCGAGATGGTGCAGCGCAAAAACGTGCTCACCGGCACCGGCCTGCCCGGTAAACTCGCCGACTGCTCCGACAGCGACCCTGGTAATTGCGAATTATACCTTGTGGAAGGCGATTCAGCGGGTGGCTCAGCCAAACAAGGGCGCGACCGTAACTTCCAGGCAATCTTGCCGTTGCGGGGCAAAATCCTGAACGTGGAGAAGGCCCAGGAGCACAAAATCTACGACAACGAGGAGATCAAGAACATGATCACCGCCCTGGGAGTGTCCTTCGGCACTGAGGACGACGAGAAGGGTCTCAACATGGAAAAGCTGCGCTACCACAAGGTGATCATCATGACGGATGCCGACGTGGACGGTAGCCACATCCGTACGCTAATTCTCACGTTCTTCTTCCGCTACATGCGGCCTCTGATCGAGAGCGGTTATCTCTACATTGCCCTACCGCCCCTCTACCTGGTGAAAAAGGGCAAGGAAGAACGCTACATCTGGACCGAAGAAGAGCGCGAAGCCGCCGTGCAGGAACTGGCCGCCGGAGGCAAAACCGAATCCGTGGGCGTGCAGCGCTACAAGGGACTGGGCGAGATGAACCCCGAGCAGTTGTGGGACACCACCATGAACCCCGACACCCGCAGCCTGAAGCTGGTCACCATTGAGTCGGCCGCCGAAGCAGATCATCTGTTCTCGATGCTGATGGGCGACGACGTGGCTCCGCGGCGGGCGTTTATTGAGAAAAATGCTAAGTATGCCAATTTGGATATATGATGAAGGAAGCAATAGCGTTTACCCAAGTTGACGGATACAGATAGCTCCAGTAGGTTTACGCAATCACCTAGCGGCAGTGCGTGCTGAGGATTGTTAGGTAAATGTTTGTAAACGTTTATACACGTGAACAGTGAAATGTGCTTTAGCTGGATACATAAGACAAAAAACCTTATTCTAAACGCATCTGACCAGAAAAGTAGCTTATCGCTATATACAAATTCATTGCCGTACACAAATAAACTGCTGGTAGTTGTTGACATATTGGGGGAATATTCTTAGTTGCTGCTTGATGAAGAACTGAAAAGCTCTAAGCCCTATCTGAAAGAAGGAATAGGCACTGATGCGATCTTTTCGTAAGAACTTTGGCAAATACCCTTGTAGTTTAGCTTGAAAAGTAGCTAGGGCGAAGACCAGCAGAAAAGCAATGCAAACCACCATCAATAAGACATTGAGCCGATCCGGGTCATCAATTTTGACTTTGTGGATATTGAAGCCTCTGGATTTGATATCCCCAAACAGGGTCTCTATGCTAAAGCGACGGCTATAATAGTCCATCATATCTTTAGCCCAACTCAGATTACTCACCAAGTAAATAGGTTCATCGTGTTTACTACTGTGCCAAACTAAACAGTTGATCGGTCCGTAGCATTCTTGGGTAAAACGCACGTCTTCTATGAGCCAATGATCGTGTCCTGGCATGGGGTAGAGTTGTCCGATAGCAAAAGTTTCCCCCTCGTCCGTAGTGATGGTGTTGCTCTTAGCGGTTCTCAAAGCATATTTCCAGCCTTGTCTCTCACAGAAAGCTTGTAGTTCCCTACCATCAAACTCTCCGTCGCCTAGTAGTACCGCTTGGCTATCCTTAGGTAAAATAGCAGCTAGTTGTTGAAGTACTTCCAAATGTAGTTCTTCGCTCATATGTCCTTTCTTCCCTTTTCTCACCAACCAGCAAATTGGCAGAGAGCGTTTTCCCCACACCACACTGACCATCAAGGCCATGCAACCTTTTCCTACTTCCGAACCATCAATGGCAATCAGGAGCGGTCCATGCTTAGCCACCCCTTGTAGTAGTGGCACTATATGAGGCAGAAAAAAGCTCTCATAGTCACTATACTTGCTATCTAGCCAGCGTTTAGCTTGCTTCACCCGGCTTTCTGTGTCAGTAGCCCCAGGCATCTCAGACCCTAGTCGGCTCAAAGAACTCTGTCCACTTCTGATGATCCCATAGAGCATCTTGGTTAAAGTCAGCACGCGGTGGTGGTTGGCTTTGCCATTCAATTGCTTGTAAACGCGGTTCAATGTTTTTTTATATCTTTGAAAATCATATCACTAGATCGGTAATTGAGTATGTGTAGCAACTACAAAATTGCCGATCTTTTCCCTTCTTTAAAAATCCAAGCCTAACCCACTATCTTTTTGTGTACGGCAATGAATATACAAAACATGCACATGGTGCATGTTCAGATGTTGTGTGACATAAAAAAAAAGAATGTGGGCAATAGGAGAACTTATAATTTGGATTATTTACGGGATTCTCTCTCTTCCTCTGATATTGATTATTACTCAACTGATAAGAAAAAAGAAAGTTTCAATTAAAGGACTTGTCTACTTAGTAATCGCGTTGATGCCACTGTTTTTATTTGGCTACAATATGTATATTAAACAGAGAAAGGTCGAACTCAAATATGTTGGAGTTTATTATCTGACCGACTATCCAAATTGTGATTCTTGTGTATTGAATTTAGACAAGAACAACTTATATACGGTAGTCTTTAACGAGAGAACATTGGAACAAGGAAGATGGAAATACAGCAGTGGAGGAGACTATTGGATTGTCGATATTGGTGAACGTGGACAGTTAGGATCTGGCAAGTACAAATACGACGATAGAGAAAACAACTTTTAAAAGTGAAACGGCACACAACAAATTGCAGTAGCCACCCCTGCTGAAAAGTACTTGGAAGCCTGTTTCTCCAAGCATGAAAATTGCGAACTTGAAAGAAAGACGCAAACAACACTGGCCCAGCCGCTCGCGCAGGCCGCTGTAGCCAATTTAAACTGACCAAAATACAGCTATTGAAACTAATTGTATAGCTTTGTAAAAAATAAAAACTTGTGGATAATCCTAAGTATCAGTATAAATCTGAACAAAAACTAAGGCACTTTGAATTTATCAGTGAAGGACCAAAAGGACTAGTTCATAAGATGGTGGAATACACAGAAACCGGACAAGAAAATGTTTTCAATCTAGCGTTCGGGGATTATGACAAAATAACGAAATCCATTGACGATTTATCTATTACAAACAACGGAGATAGTCTAAAAGTCTTGGCAACAGTGGCCTCGACAGTTTATGCTTTCACGGAGAGATACTCCGAATCGTGGATTTTCGCAACCGGGAGCACCAGCGTAAGAACCCGCCTTTATAGAATGGGTATTACAAACAACCTTGCCGAGATTCAAACAGACTTCAGGGTTTTTGGATTGAGCATAGAGAGCAACGAATGGGAAGAATTTATCGTTGGAGAAGATTATTATGCTTTCTTGATAACCAAAAAAGAAAACTATGAAAAGTAAGATTGATAGCTTGAACAGCTCAAAAGTTCCAATTGTCGTGTTTGATAAGGAACTGGAAAAATTGCAGGACATAGTATTTTTTCCAGAAAAACTTGAGAAAGCAAATGAGATACTTGCCAAGGTTGGTTTGCCAAAAAGAGAACTGGCTACAACAATGACTAAAAAATCATAGCCACTCTTCGAGACGGCCACGCTTTTTAGCCAAGCTGTCGTAGCAAATAGCCCCTTCCTACTCCGCCCGTAAACTATCCACCGGATTCACCACCGCCGCGCGCACCGCCTGAATGCCCACCGCAATGGCGGCTACGGTAACTGCGGCCAACCCCACCCCCAAAAGCAACCATCCCGACACGTTCACCCGGTAGGCAAACGTCTGCAACCACCCCTCCGTCAGCCACCACGCAACCGGTATACCAATCGCAATTGCCACCAAAACTAACTTCAGGAAGTCTTGCGTAAGCAAGCGCACCACGCTAGGCACCGAAGCGCCCAACACCTTGCGGATGCCCACCTCCTTGGTGCGGCGCACCGCGCTGAGCGTCGATAGGGCCACCAAGCCCAGGCAAGAAAGAAGAATCGCTACCGTTGCCAAACTAAAAAAAAGCTGACCGAATCGCGCTTCAGTGGCGTATTGTTGGTTGTAATGTTCGTCCAAGAAGAAGTACGCAAACGGTTTGCCGGGCACTAGTTCCTTCCAGCGGCTTTCCAGAGCGCTGATCGTGGCGGGCACGTCCTGAGGAGAAACGGACAGCGTGACAAAGGTATACAGGTTCCAGCCAGGGTTCACACGTAGCGTCATTGGCGGAATGGCCTCCCGAAACGAATGAACGTGAAAGTCCTCAACCACCCCGACAATGATGCCCTGCCGACCCTTCTGCTTGAAGCGTTTTCCGAGAGCGGCCTCAGGATCACTAAAACCCAACTGCCGCACCGCCGCCTCATTGAGCAGCATTGCTTCGGTGGAGTCGGAAGCCCGGTCTGCCGAAAATCCCCGACCCGCAATCACGTCGATGTCATATTGCCCTAAGAAGTCGTAGTCGACGAAGTACACGTCCAGCATTAGCTCTTGAAACTCGTGGTTGTTGTCTTCTAACTGAGTCAGGTACTTCCGGTTGGCCCGGCCGGGAACACTCGACGATAGACTAACCGCAGATACACCCGGTACACCGGTTAGTTGCTGCTTAAGCAGTTGACTTCGGCTCCATACTTCTTCATCAAAATGAAAGTCTACCACCAACTTGTGCTCTTTGGCGAAACCAGGGTCGGTGGCTTGCAAGTAGTGCAGTTGTTGGTAGACTACGGCGGTGGCCGCTATCAGCATGGTTGTCACCGAGAATTGCGCTACAACGAGAATGCGTTGCAACAGGTAACCGCGTGGCTGCGAGCCGGAAAGCCGCCCGAAATTGCCCGCAACCCCAAATCCCGAAAGCAACCAAGCAGGATACAGGCCAGACACCACTCCGGCCAACAGGGCTACCAATAGCAACCATCCTATGTCCGGCAAGCGACTGAGCAAATCAGCGCGAACCACGCTTCCGGCAAGCTGGTTGAACCACGGCAGCAACAATGCACTAAGGAGGAGCGCTAGCACTGAAGCCAGCAGACTAAGCAGCACCGCATCCAGTAGAAACTGTCCTATTAACTGCCGCCGCGAGGCCCCCAGCACCTTGCGCACGCCCACTTCTTTGGTGCGTTGCAGCGACAGGGCCGTGGTGAGGTTCACAAAGTTGAAGCAGGCAATGAAGAGCACCAACAGCGCGACAACAGAAAAGATGTAAACGTTTCGGATGCTGCCGTGCTTCGAATTGCCGGTGCGGCTACCCCTTGCTTTGCCAGTTAGGTACAACTCAGTGAGCGGCTCCAGTGACAGCGAGTAGCGCTCATCGGGTGCCAGGTGTGTGCGGATGTGCTGCGAGAATTTAGCGCTAAGTTGGGCTGCATCCGTATGCTCGGGCAAAAGAAAGTAGGTATAAAAACCGAAGCGAGACCACTGCTCGTTCATCGCGGGGTTCCAAGCCTTTAGCAAGGTAGCCATCGACACCAGTATATCGACTCGAAAGTGAGCGTTCTGCGGCATATCGCGCATCACTCCGGTAACGGTTGCCGAAGAATTGTCGAGTAGAAGCGTTTCGCCCAGGCAGTCGGTGGTGCCGAAGAAGCGCAGCGCCGCCGTTTCGGTGAGCACCAGGGTGAGGGGAGCTTCCAGGGCGGTAGCCGCGTTGCCGCTGAGCAGGGGAAAGGTGAACACCGAAAACAACGAGGGGTCGGCGTAGGCGACGGTTTCCTCTCCAAAGAAACTGCGATCCTCCGGCTGCACGATCAGATAGTCTAGGAGCACCCGCGTGGCGCTTTCCACCTCAGCGAAAGCTGACTGAAGGGCCGGAGCCATCGGAGCGGAAGTGCTCTCGTGGTTCACCCCGGTGGCGGTTTCCACATCGGTTACCAATCGATAGATGCGGTCAGCATGCTTGTGGTACGTGTCGTAGCTGAGTTCAAACTGCACGTATAGCCCGGCCAGGAAGCAGACGCACAAGCCGATGGCCAGGCTCAGTAAATTGATGCCGGAAAAGAATTTACGCGACCATAGGTAGCGCAGGGTGGTGCGGAGGTGATTGGGGAGCATCAGTACTTTTCCAGCGTATACTCTGTCTCCGACTGCGGGGGGAAGCGCTTTTTGAGCATCAAGATCTGCCCCAGGTGGCTCGACTGGTGTTCCATCACGTGGAACCAATGAAAATGGTTGTTCACACCAGAGCCCGGTTGGGGTTTAGCAAGCCAAACATCATCCCGCTTGCGCAGCTCGTCAATGGTTTTCTGCCGTACTTCTTGGTAGATAGCCAAATAATGCTCAATGGGTTTGCCTCTAAACTGCTTGCGAGCCTCATCACCCAGGTTCAGGGCTACTTGCCACTTTTCCTTTTCTTCATCGCTAAATCCTCGTTCTTCAAAGGTGTACACCTGATAGTAAGCTTCGGCGGCCGCTAGATGCATCACCAACGCCCCAATAGCATTAGCCTTCTCGTCCAGCAAGAAGTCAGTTTGCTGCTGGTCCAACGCGTGAACAGTGTATGCTACCCGATGGCTAAGATTGTTAAGCATTGTGACCAAGGTCCCGATCTGAGGACTGAATCCGTTCACCGGTCCAATCAAGTTGGTAGTATCCTCTTCGATGCCCTCCCCGGTTATCAACAGCGATTGGACTCCCTCCGCATGATCATCGCTGGCAGTTATTGAATATCCTTTGACCTCGACTTTACTAGTGAGGGTAAGAACCCAAAGGGAAGCGGAGTAGTATATTGAAATGACCAAAGATCAATATGCTATGTTCCGTTTTCCAATTGAGTTCTTGCGATTAATGGTACCATTTAAGATGCTATTTTCCAAATCAGTGTTCAAGCTTGCGGTTCCTCTGCTCAGCGGAGCTATTCTTACCACGGGTAAGCGCACGGTAACTTCGGCTCTGCGTGTGGTAGGCTTGAGTGAGGAGCGCAACTTTCCCAAGTATCACCGGGTGCTAAGCCTGTCTAAATGGTCAGCCCGGAAAGCGGCTAAAATATTGCTTGGGCAGTTGCTAGATTGCTTTCTGCCTGCCGGTCCGGTGGTGGTAGGCATTGATGAGACCATAGAACGCCGATGGGGTCCCAAGATTAAGGCGCGAGGTATCTACCGAGACAGTGCACGTAGTAGTCGTACTCATTTGGTTAAAGCCAGCGGTCTGCGTTGGATGAGTGTGATGTTACTAGTGCCTATCGGTTGGGCCGAACGCGTATGGGCTTTGCCGTTTCTAACGGTGTTGGCCCCTTCTGAGCGATATCATCATCAGCAAGGCAAAGCGCATAAAAAGCTTACGGATTGGGCCCGGCAGATGCTTCTACAAGTCAAGCGGTGGTTACCCAGTCGCTCATTGATTGCCGTGGGGGATAGCAGCTATGCCGTTATAGATATGCTAAACGCTGTTAAAGAGCAACTATGTGTAATTACCCGCTTGCGTTTGGATGCCGCTCTCTATGAACCGGCACCACCCCGGCGGCCGGATCAACCAGGGCGCCCCCGCAAGAAGGGCAAGCGTTTACCGACCTTACAGCAGTATCTGCATGATGAAGAATTGCCTTGGCAGAAGATTGTAGTTTCTCAATGGTACGGTAAGAAACAACGGGTGTTGGAAATAGTCTCGGCTACCGCCGTATGGTATCATAGTGGCAAACCAGTGTTACCTCTTCGCTGGGTACTTATTCGCGATCCGGAAGGCAGACTCGAACCGATAGCTCTGCTCTCTACTGACCAAGAATTGTCTGCCCAAGATATTGTTAGCTATTTTGTGCGACGTTGGTGCGTAGAAGTTACCTTTCAAGAGGGAAGAGCACATCTGGGTCTAGAAACCCAACGCCAGTGGTCTGACTTAGCCATTGCCCGTACCACTCCGGTGCTACTGGCGCTCTTCTCTATTGTTACTCTGCTGGCAGAAAGGCTGCATCAACAGAAAAAACTACACATAGCTACCGCTGCTTGGTACCGCAAGAGGCATCCTACCTTTAGTGATGCCTTAGCTTCAGTAAGGCAGTATTTATGGCAAAAAAGCAATTTTTACATGTCCCAAAAAGATACCGACATGGTGAAAATACCTGAAGCACAGCTCAGGCTCTGGCAGCAAACTATCGCCTGGGCCGCTTAGTAGTAAAGCCGAGTTGACTCTCAACGGTTGATTCAATTGAACCCCTTCTTGCCAATTAGGCACCTCGTTGCTGCTTATTGTTTGCTCAAAGCCAGCATTTTTTGGCACAGCCAATTCAAACTCCCCTTGCTCATTTTGTACAGAGAACTTAAAATCATCAAAGTAGAACTTACCGTTGCTGATCACTAAGCCCCCAAAAAAGATTTTATCCGAGTTCTCATCAATCTCGCCTTCCACAGTGTAGGTTTGCCATTCGGCAGATCGTATCTTACGATCGTTCATATTGTCAAAAAAACCTGTTTCTTCGTTCTTGTTTTCCACTCGAGCCCAGACTCCTGCCCAAGCCGAAGTATCATCGGATACCGCTTTCACCGAAGCAGTTATCCGAAACTTCATCTTTTGTTTAACAAACGACGCGTCAGCTGTTTGAAAAAAGGCGGTCCAATCTTGGGATATTCCATCGGATTGAGCATGAATAGTTCCGACGTTTAGCAATAGAAAGGCAATTAGGCAGGTTAGCTTTTGCATGATTAGGTTGGATTGACAAAATTTCTATGCCTCTAAGATAGGGTAGAACTTTGGCTTTTGAAACCAAAAGGGCAACTCTCACCAGAAAAGTGCTGCTGGCGGTCAACGCAACGTTCCAACCGGAATGCTCGGCCGAAGAAGTGGCCTTCGCGGTGGACCGGCTGGAAGGAGTCATTCGCTTGGCGCACCCGGACGTGCAGCGCATTTTGTAGAAGCCTTGGCGGTGGCGAAGAAAAAAGAAGCTTCTTAACTCACCCGTGCCACGTTCAGAAACGAATCGTCTTTGGTTTCTAGCTCCGAGTAGCCCATCAGGTAAGTATCCACCGCGCGGGCGGCTTCGCGGCCTTCGGAAATAGCCCACACCACCAGCGATTGGCCCCGGCGGGCGTCCCCGGCTGCGAACACGTTCGGTACATTGGTCTGGTAAGCACCTTCAACGGCGTTCACGTTGCCCCGCCCGTCGAGGTGCACGCCCAAATCTTTCACCAAACCCTTTGGTTCGGTGTGCATAAAGCCGATGGCCAGCAGCGCCAAGTCGCAGGGCAACTCCTGCTCGGTATCGGGAATTTCCTCAAAGTAGGTCTTGCCACTGTCATTCACCTTCCACTCGATGCGGACCGTCTTCAGCGCTTTTACCTTACCGTGCTCGTCGCCGGTAAACTCTTTGGTAAGTAGGGCGAAGTCGCGGTTGGCTCCTTCTTCGTGCGACGAAGAGGTGCGCAAGATCATGGGCCACTCGGGCCAGGGGTTATTCTCGCGCCGCTCGCTAGGCGGCTGGGCCATCAGTTCAATCTGCGTTACGGAGGTGGCTCGATGGCGATTCGAGGTGCCCACGCAGTCGGAGCCGGTGTCGCCGCCGCCAATCACAATCACGTGCTTGTCGGTGGCATAAATTTCGTTGTTCTGTCCGTAGGCATCACCCGATACGCGGGCGTTCTGTTGGGTAAGAAACTCCATCGCAAAGTGGATGCCCGATAGGTCACGGCCCGGAATGGGCAGATCGCGCGGCACGCCCGCCCCGGTGGTCAACAAAATCGCATCAAACTCATCCTGTAGCTGCTCGGCCGTGATATCTACCCCCACGTTGATGCCAGTCCTAAAAGTGACGCCTTCTTCCTCCATAATTGCAATTCGGCGGTCGATCACCCACTTTTCCATCTTGAAGTCCGGAATGCCGTAGCGCAGCAGTCCGCCGATGCGCTGGTCTTTCTCGAACAACGTGACGGTGTGGCCCGCCTTGTTGAGTTGGGCCGCCGCGGCCAGGCCGGCCGGACCGGAACCCACCACGGCTACTTTCTTTCCGGTGCGCTTGCTCGGCGGACTGGCCTGAATGTATCCTAACTCAAAAGCTTTTTCGGCGATGGTCTTCTCGATGTGCTCAATGGCCACCGGCGGTTTGTTGATGCCCAGTACGCAGGAAGCCTCGCAGGGAGCCGGACAGATGCGCCCCGTGAACTCCGGAAAGTTGTTGGTCGACTGCAAAATCTGAATAGCCAACTCCCAATTGCCTTCGTAGGCCGCATCGTTAAACTCCGGAATGTTGTTGCCCAGCGGACAGCCATTGTGACAAAATGGAATGCCACAGTCCATACAGCGTGCCGCCTGCTGCTGGCTTTTCTCGTCGTCGAAGCTTAGGTACAATTCGTGGTAGTCGTTGATCCGCTCCTTAGGGTCGCGGGTCTTCGGCAGTTCGCGGGTATATTCTTTAAATCCGGTTGGTTTTCCCATGTTAATGGCGGTTGAGACGCGCCGCGTCCACGGTGGATGCATCGCGTCTGTACGGTGGTGAATTAATGATAAAAAGGCACGGATGCTAGGCCGCTAGTATCCAGCATCTGGCCGCTCTGAAAGTCATCCGGCATCCAGTATGCGCTCGGTGGGTTGCTGCGCGGCTCGTTTTTCCAAGATTTCCCGGTATTCGCGGGGCATCACTTTCACGAAATGCGGGTGCGTTTGCTCCCAGTCGCGCAGCATTTCTTTAGCTGTTTGGCTGTCGGTGCGGTGATAATGCTTGCTAATCATCTGAAACAATAGCGCTACGTCTTCTTCCGACGGATTTTCTAGGTCAACCAGTTCTTGGTTGCAGTAGGGGGCAAAGGTTTGGTCCGGATCATAGATAAACGCCGTGCCGCCGCTCATGCCCGCCGCGAAGTTGCGCCCGGTTTTGCCCAACACCACCACCGTGCCGCCGGTCATGTACTCGCAGCCGTGGTCGCCAATGCCCTCTACCACGGCCAGCGCGCCCGAGTTGCGCACCGCAAACCGCTCACCGGCCAAGCCGCGGATAAAGGCTTCACCGCCGGTGGCCCCGTAGAAGGCCACGTTGCCGATAATTATGTTCTCTTCCGCTACAAAAGTGGCCGTGCGGTGCGGATACACAATTAGTTCGCTGCCCGAGAGCCCCTTGCCAAAGTAGTCGTTGGCTTCTCCTTCTAGCTCCAGCCGCAATCCACGCGCTCCGAAGGCGGCAAAACTCTGCCCGGCCGATCCCTTAAACTTAAAATGAATGGTTCCGGCGGGCAAACCCGGACCGCCGAACTTCTTCGATATTTCGTTCGACAGCAACGTGCCCACCGAGCGGTTGGTGTTGATGAGCGGAAACTCACCCCGCACGGGCTGCATCTCTTCCAGGGCGGGCTGCGCCGCTTCCAGCAGTTGCCAGTCGAGCACCTCATCGATGCCATGATCTTGCTCCTGCTGCTTGTAGATGCCTACGTGGGGCAGCGTTTCTGCTTTGTACAGAATGCGGCTTAGGTCTAACTTCTTGGCCTTCCAGTGATCCACGTTGTCGGCGGGTTCCAGCACGTCCACTTGGCCCACCATTTCGTTCACGGTGCGGAAGCCGAGTTCAGCCATAATCTCACGCAGGTCTTGCGCCAAAAAGGTGAACAGGTTAATGACGTGCTCGGGCTCGCCGGTGAACAGCGCCCGTAGTTCAGGATCTTGCGTGGCCACACCCACCGGACAAGTGTTGAGGTGGCACTTGCGCATCATGATGCAACCCTCAGTGATTAAGGCGGCGGTGGACACTCCGAATTCTTCGGCCCCTAGTAGAATGGCAATGGCAATGTCGCGACCGGTTTTGATCTGCCCGTCGGTTTGGACGGTGATGCGGCTGCGCAGGTTGTTTTTCACTAGGGTTTGGTGGGTTTCGGACAAGCCCAGCTCCCACGGTACCCCGGCGTGGCGCACCGAACTGAGGGGCGAAGCTCCGGTACCTCCGTCGTGCCCAGCGATGAGCACCACGTCGGCGTGGGCCTTGGCCACTCCGGCCGCGATGGTGCCCACTCCGGCCGAGGCCACCAGTTTCACGTTGATGCGCGCCTCGCGGTTGGCATTCTTGAGGTCGTAGACCAGCTGCGCCAGGTCTTCGATTGAGTAGATGTCGTGGTGGGGCGGCGGAGAGATCAGGCCCACCCCCGGAGTTGCGTTGCGCACGCGTCCGATCCAGTCGTCTACCTTGTGTCCGGGCAGCTGTCCACCTTCGCCGGGCTTGGCGCCCTGCGCCATTTTGATCTGCAACTCGCGGGCGTTAGCCAGATAGTGGCTGGTGACGCCAAAGCGACCCGAGGCGACCTGCTTAATGGCCGAGCACTCCCAGTCGCCGTTGGACTTGCGCTCGAAGCGAATTTCGTCTTCGCCGCCCTCGCCGCTGTTGCTCTTGCCGCCAATGCGGTTCATGGCGATGGCCAGTGTGGAGTGGGCCTCGTGCGAGATAGAGCCGAACGACATGGCTCCCGTAGCGAAGCGCTTAAAAATTGCTTCGATAGGTTCCACTTCTTCAATGGGAACGGACTGGCGTTTTTTGAACTGCAACAGGCTGCGCAGGGTGCACTGCTGCCGCGAGCGGTCGTTGATGATCCGGGCGTACTTCTGGTACTGTGCGTAGTTGTTGCGGCGGGTGGACTGCTGCAGCAGGTGAATGGTTTCGGGATTATACATGTGCTGCTCACCCCGCCGCTTCCACTGATACACCCCGCCCACTTCTAACTGCTGCACGCCGGTTTTGGCAGGAAAAGCCAGTTGGTGGCGAATAAGCACCTCTCTGGCAATATCGTCAAAGTCCACACCTTCGAGGCGGGTCACCGTTCCGGCAAAGCATTTGTCAACCACTTGTCTGCTCACGCCTAGGGCCTCAAAGATTTGCGCTCCGTGGTACGACTGTAGGGTGGAAATGCCCATCTTCGAGAAAATCTTAAGCAGCCCGGAGGTAATCCCTTTCACGTAGCGCTTATACAGCTTCTCTTCCTCGTCGTCGTGGTGCAGCAGGCCCCGCTGCCGGAGGTCGGCGATGCTGGCCAGGGCCAGATACGGATTCACGGCGTGGGCTCCGTAGCCGATGAGCGTGGCCACGTGGTGAGTTTCCCGCACGTCGCCCGCTTCCACCACCAAGCTGGTTTGGGTGCGCAGACCACGACGAATCAGGTGGTGGTGCACCGCTCCCGTGGCCAGCAACGAAGGAATGGGGGCGTGCTGCTGGTCAAAAGCCCGGTCGGACAGAATAAGAAGGTTAGCTCCGTCGCGCACGGCCTGTTCGGCTTGGTCACACAGGGCGTCTACGGTTTGTTCTAACGCCCCGGTCTCAGCAGTGGACGGAAAGACACAGTCCAGCGTTCGCGACTGAAAACCTGGCAGGCTGATGTGCTTGAGCTTCTTGAGTTGCTCGTTGCGCAGCACCGGTTGCTTTAGGGTGATCTGGTGACAGTGCTCCGGCGTGGCGTCCAGAATGTTTTTGGTACCGCCCACGCTGCTGAACAACGACATGACTAGTTCTTCCCGAATGGGGTCGATGGGCGGGTTGCTCACCTGGGCGAACAACTGCTTGAAGTAGTTGGCCAGATGCTGACTATGGTCCGAGAGCACCGCTAAGGGAATGTCTACGCCCATTGAACCCAAGGGCTCCTTGGCTTTGTCTACCATCGGGCCAAGCACCACCTTTAGGTCTTCGGTGGTGTAGCCCATCGCCAGTTGGCGCGTGAGCAGCGGAAGGGCATCAGACGCTTTTTTGTCCTGTCCGTTAACGTGCAACGGGACCGGAATTTCCCGCAGGCGGTACTGGTGCTTCTCTAGCCACTGCCCGTAGGGTTGCTGTGAGCAGATTTTCTGTTTCAGTTCTTCATCACTGATGATGCGCCCTTGCTCCAGGTCGGCCACAAACATTTTGCCCGGCTGCAAGCGCCCTTTCAGCACCACCTTCGATTCATCCACCGGCAAAGCCCCGGCTTCCGACGACATTACCAGCTTGTCGTCTTCGGTGAGCAGGTAGCGCGAGGGACGCAGTCCGTTGCGGTCGAGGGTGGCCCCCACCAGGTGCCCATCGGTGAAGCAGATCGAGGCTGGGCCGTCCCAGGGTTCCATGATGGAAGCGTGGTATTGGTAAAACGCTTTCTTCTCGGCGCTCATCAGCTCGTTGCCCTGCCAGGCTTCAGGGATAAGCATCATCATCACGTGGGGCAGCGAGCGTCCGCCCAGGTACAGCAATTCAACAATATTGTCTAAGTTGGCCGAGTCAGAACGCGAGGCGTTGCAGATGGGTAAGATCATCTCGATTTCCCGCTCGGTGAAGAGCGTGGACTCGAGCAACACTTCTTTGGAGCGCATCCAGTTCACATTGCCGCGGATGGTATTGATCTCACCGTTGTGAGCAATGTAGCGGAAGGGTTGCGCCAGCTTCCACTTGGGGAAGGTGTTGGTCGAGAAGCGCGAGTGCACCAGTGCCAGCGCCGTTTCCAGGTGCGGTTGCTGCAAATCCAAATAGTAGGGACGCAGCTGAAAGGTGGTGAGCTGTCCTTTATACACAATCGTGTTATAGGAGCATGAGGCCACGTAGAAGCGGTCGACCGTGTCGGGTATTTGGTGGTGGATGGTGTGCGAGGCGTAGCTCTTGAGCACGAACAGACGGCGCTCCAGCGCCATTGGATCGTTGGAAACCGGCTCTTTAAATTTGATGAATGCCTGCTCGACGCTGTGCTCCAGCGAGAGCGAGGCCCTTCCTAAACTTTGGTTATTAGTAGGCACTTCCCGGTAGCCGAGCAATTCGAGTCCCAGTTCATCGATGGTTCGGTTGAAGATCGCGCGGCAGGCTTCTTTGCGATCGGTATGATGGGGAAAAAACAGCATAGCCACCCCGTACGCATCAAAGTCGGGCAGATCGATGGCAGAAGCCAGCTCTTGCTTAAAGAAAGTGTGTGGTTTCTGTATCATAATGCCCGCACCGTCGCCCGAGTCAGGATCACAGCCGCAGCCCCCGCGGTGCTCCATGTTCTGAAGCATGATGATCGCGTCTTCTACGATACTGTGTGATTTTTTGCCGCGCAGATGCGCCACAAAGCCAATACCGCAGGCGTCGTGCTCAAAAGCAGGATCGTACAAAGAAGGAAGTTGAGAATTCTTCATTCAGAAGATTTTAGTACATGGGAATAAAGAATATTGACAAAACCGTTGCTTGCCAAAATAAAATTTTGCTACTTTGCTTTTAAGTAACATGTTTGTGCGGCATTCTAGCCGAAAAACCGTTCTCTAGGGTTGCATTAGTTAGATATGCAGAATATAGAACACGTTCAAAATATTATTCTGCGAATTAGCAATATACCTAAAAAACATTAATTGTCGAGGGGCAGGGCGCTCCAATAGCTCTATAACGTTCTGTAGGGCGTGATGACTACTGGAAGTTGCTTACTTTGAGGAGGCGATTACAAAACTATTTCTAACAAAATTGTAAGAAAAACTTACGCGTTCCGAAGCGGTTTATCAAATTGTTAATTTTGCGAAAATAGTTTTTTTTGAAAAAATTTTTACGTCACCGTTATTTCTTTGCCAATTTAGCTGATTCTGCTCCAGTTGATTGCGTCGGTTCGTAGTCGAGCCACCTGTTGGCGAATGGCTTGGTGCTCAGGCAGCAGCAGTTCCGGATCACGCTCCAGAATTTGCGCCGCCGCCCCCCGCGCCTCCTGCATCAACTTACCGTCTTTGGCCAGGTCGGCCACCAACAAGTCCAACACCCCGCTTTGCTGCGTACCCTCAATGTTGCCCGGTCCGCGTAGCTTTAGGTCGGTTTCGGCAATCACAAAACCGTCGGTGGTGCGTTCCATCGTGCTTAGGCGAACTTTGCTCTCCTGGCTTAGCTTATACTCGGTCATCAGAATGCAGTACGACTGGTCGGCGCCGCGCCCCACCCGGCCCCGCAACTGGTGCAATTGGGCCAGCCCGAAGCGGTTGGCATTCTCAATCACCATCACCGACGCATTGGGCACGTTCACCCCTACCTCAATCACGGTGGTGGCCACCATGATCTTGGTTTCGCCGCGCACAAAGCGCTTCATCTCGAAGTCTTTGTCCTCGGCCCGCATGCGCCCGTGCACGGCGCTGAGTGGCACGTCGGGAAAGGCCCGCCGAATGGCCTCGTAGCCGTCTTCCAGGTGCTTCAGGTCCAGTTTCTCCGACTCTTCAATCAGTGGATACACAATGTATACCTGTCGTCCCAGGGCAATCTGCTCTTTCAAGAAACCGAACACCCGCAGGCGGTGCTTCTCGTAGCGGTGCACCGTCTTCACGGGTTTGCGCCCGGCGGGCAGTTCATCAATCACCGACACGTCCAGATCGCCGTAGAGCGTCATGGCCAGGGTGCGCGGAATCGGGGTGGCGGTCATCACCAGCACGTGCGGCGGAAATTGCGGGTTCTTCTCCCACAGTTTGGCCCGCTGCGCCACCCCGAAGCGGTGCTGCTCGTCGATCACCGCCAGTCCTAGGTTCCGGAACCGGACGTGCTCCTCAATCAGCGCGTGCGTTCCCACCAGGATGGGCAGGGTGCCTGCGGTGAGCATCTCGTCTATCGTTCGGCGCGCCCGCTTTTTGGTCGATCCGGTGAGCAACGCAATGGGCAGTCCCAGTGCCTGGGCAAAATCCTTGAGCCCGCGGTAGTGCTGCTCGGCCAAAATTTCGGTGGGAGCCATCAGGGCCACCTGCGCTCCGCTGCCGATAGCGATGAGCATGCAGATGAAGGCCACAATGGTTTTGCCGCTGCCCACGTCGCCCTGCAACAGGCGGTTCATCTGCTTGCCCGCGTACAGGTCTCCGTAAATTTCCTTGATCACTCGCTTCTGCGCTCCGGTGAGCTCAAACGGAAGGTGGTGCTCGTAGAACTGATGCACCAGGTGCGTTTGGTTCATCACCTGCCCGACCGACTTTTCGGTTTTGGTGAGCTTGAGCTTAAGCAGCCGCAGTTGCACGTAGAACAGTTCTTCGTATTTAAGGCGGAAGCGCACTTTCTCCAGGTGGGCCACGTCGTCGGGAAAGTGAATGCCACGTAACGCCTCGCTTTTAGACACAAAGCGGTACTGATCGATCAGGTAATCGGGCAGGGTTTCTTGAATGTGCGGTAGGGCTTTTTCCAGCAAATTCTTCTGCAGGCGGCTAATGGCCTTGCTGTCGATGCGGCTGCGTTTGAGCTTTTCGGTGGTGGTGTAGACGGGCTGCAAGAAACCGTCGTCGTTGGTTCGCGTGGCCAAGATTTCCATC
Source organism: Cyclobacteriaceae bacterium (assembly GCA_965217305.1). GTDB lineage: Bacteria > Bacteroidota > Bacteroidia > Cytophagales > Cyclobacteriaceae > Tunicatimonas. The sequence continues at coordinate 27,811 of CBDCHN010000008.1, read as the reverse complement.
TCCGGGTGGGCAATGCTGTACTTCTGTCCGAAGCGGTTGGGTTTGCCGAAGGCGACGTAGTCGATGTTGGCTTTGAGCTTACCTAGCATCCACTGTGCCCCCTGAAACCAGACCAGCTCGATGGCGCCGGTGTCGTCGGCAAACTCTACGACCAGGCGCTTTTTCTGCTTCTCACCCATCATGGCCGCCCCCCGCACCTGTCCGATCAGCTGGATGTAGGGCATCTCGTCGGTCACGTCGGTGATTTTATGAAACTGCGAGCGGTCTTCGTGCCGGAAGGGGTAGTGTTGCAGCAGATCGCCAAAGGTGGAGATGCCCAGCTCTTCGCGCAGCAGCCGACCGGTGCGCTCACCTACGCCTTTGAGGAATTCTACTTTGGTGGAAAAGAAGTTGGTCATTTACGTACGTAGTAGCAAGAGGTAATTCACTGATGTAAAGTGCCTACTACATAATCTTCAGACCCTCCAGTTTCACAACAGCGGCTTGTTTGTCGTCGAATGTTTTAGCAAAAGCAATATCGTCTCTTACTGTGGTCGCACTGACAATTTGTATAGCATCGAGGGTTCGTAAGCCTTCCTGACGGTACTGTAGCACCAGCTTTTTCGCTTGATCCAATAGGTTACTATCAATTTTCACAACTCTGTATTTCTCAATGTCAGCTTCTAATAATCTTATCAATTCGTAGGCCCGTTCAAGATCAATCTCGTTCATTCTCAACTTTTTGGTAGTTGCGGAATAAAATTCAGCAATAGCTACCTCAGAGATGTACAAATGTCTTACCGGATGACTTTTGAGCAGCGTATCCAGTTCCTCTGTTCCTGGCTCACGATGATAAAGTTTGAAAAGAGCAGATGTGTCTAAAAATACGTTCATCAATCTTCTCGTCTTTCTTCGATTACTGCATCGCTGAATGAGCCTTTGTAGTCTTTTAGCAACTCTCGTGCTTGCTCGAAAGAAAATCTGGAGTAGAGATCATCGTTGGGTGATTTCAACTCCGTATCTCCTTCCAAAAAGGTAACAATAACTTTCATAGGTTCCTTTGCCACAATAGGTTCATCCAGCGTGATTTGCCCGTCGTGATACGTTCCGGTAAGTGCGATCATGATTGTGATGTTTTCGTTTCTATTATCAAAGATAATCATTTTCCCGTTCTCCCTCCCACTCCAGCGTATTGAGCAAATGAACCATGTCGGCTTTGATGTACTCGATCACGGGGGCCAGCGAATCGTTAGCCGTGGCGGTGCGGAAGTAGAGCGCGCCGCGCAAAAAGTGCTGCGTAGAATCGGTGATGTAGAATTGAAACTGGCTAGGCACCTCGCCCGTTAGTTCGGCCACCAGCGCCTTTTTGCCGCTGGGGGTGCCTACCACCGCCTCATTGATCGACGAAGCTTTGATCTGGTGATTGGCTGTGAGCTGATAGGAATCTTCCAGCAAACTCTCCAAGCGGTCGCGGTCGTTGTTCACCGCCTTGTAAGTGAGCTGGATGTTGGCGGCGTAGTCGGGATAGTAGATATTAAGCCAGTAGGGTTCGGCATTGTAGGAGGTGTCGGGGTACAGTTTTGCCTGCCGGGAGTACTCGAAATGGTAGGGAAAGGTGTCGGGCAAGCTCACGTAGGCGTGCTCGGGTAGATCAATGCGGTTGAATCCGTTGGGTTTGGGCACGTAATCAGCCGTGCAGGCAGCCAACCCCAGCAGGGCAACGACTGCGGTCAAGAAGAATAAAGAACTCGTGCGCATACGTACCGATGAAAATTAGTAGGTTTAGACGGACTAAGTTTACTGAGATTATCTAATAAACGCGCGCCGATGTAGGGTATTCGGTGACAAACCGCAAAAATGCGCAATTGAAAACTATTTAGGTATGAACTAACGACAAAAAAATGTAACTTTGCTGATACAGCATCGGCATATTTCAATCCTTATATGAAGAAATTACTCATCACCGGCGGAGCCGGATTTATTGGCTCCCACGTAGTTCGTTTGTTCGTTAACAAGTATCCGGACTATCAGATTTGCAACGTAGACCTCCTCACCTACGCGGGCAACCTAGAAAACTTGGCTGACGTTGAGAACCAGCCTAACTACCGGTTCATCCGGGCTGATATCACCGACCCGCAGGCGATGCAGCAGGTGTTTCAGGAGGCACGTCCCGATGCGGTGATCCATCTGGCCGCCGAGTCGCACGTAGATCGGTCCATCAAGGATCCGATGGCTTTTATTTACACCAACGTGGTGGGCACGGTGAACCTGCTCAATGCCGCCCGGGAATTGTGGCAAGACAACCGCGACGATCATTTGTTCTACCACGTGTCCACCGACGAGGTCTACGGCTCACTCGACCACGGCGGCTACTTCACCGAAACCACCTCCTACGACCCTAAGTCACCCTACTCGGCCTCGAAGGCCAGCTCCGATCACTTCGTGCGGGCCTACCACAATACCTACGGACTGCCGGTGGTGGTGAGCAACTGCTCTAATAACTACGGGCCCAATCACTTTCCCGAAAAGCTCATTCCGTTGTGTATCCACAACATCAAAAACAACCGGCCGCTGCCCGTCTACGGCAAAGGCGAAAACGTGCGCGACTGGCTCTACGTGGAAGACCACGCCCGCGCCATCGACGTGATCTTTCACCGGGGCACCGTGGGCGACACCTACAACATCGGCGGATTCAATGAGTGGAAAAACATCGACATCGTTCGCTTGCTGTGCCAGGTGATGGACCGCAAGCTACAGCGCGAACCCGGCACCTCCGAGCAACTGATCACCTTCGTGAAGGATCGGGCCGGGCACGACCTGCGCTACGCCATCGACGCCACCAAGCTCACCGACGAACTCGGCTGGAAACCCTCGTTGCAGTTTGAAGAAGGCATCGAGAAAACCATCGATTGGTACCTGGCCAACGAAGCATGGCTCAACAATGTGACCTCCGGACAGTATCAGAAATACTACGACGAGCAGTATGGATGATCTTCTAGGTGGTCAGATACTGGATACTGGATGATTTTCTACAGGGCAAGATGCTGGATACTAGCGGCCGCCGCGCGGACAATCTTCTGAGTGGCAAGGATGTTGGATATTAGAAATAAGTTGCGAAATTCCAGCATCCAGCATCCAGCATCCAGCATCCAGCATCCAGCATCCAACATCCAGGTTACGTTTGGGGCAGGGAGAATGACTAATCCCTAAGAACGCGCGGCCGAACGATCGTGCTAGTCTACTCAAACCACAACCCCATGATCAATTTAACCCAACGCCAGCAGGCCGCCCTGGACATCCGTGTCCGCGCCGCCCAAATTGCCCACGACCGGGCTCATCCCGATGAACACGTCGCCAACGACGACGAACGCCGCTACGTGAACACCGAAGGTGAAAAAACCTACCTGATGAACTTCACCAAGGGCCTTCGGCACAACCCCGAAACCGGCCTGGTGGCCGATCCCCTGCACTATCAGTTGTTCGTGAAGGGCATCGATAGCGGCGACCCGAAAGAATTTGAAGACACGCCCCTCGGCCCCGGCTTCGTGGTGAACGAAGGCGACGACGTGCCGCCGCACTGCAAGGTGCAACCCGACTGGAAGTCAGAAAAGGGACAAACCGGCAACAACGACGACCCGGTGAGCATCCGGGCGTGGGAAAGCTCCGGGGCCGGACATACCTTCGACCCGCAGGGACCAGACGCCCAGGCTGTCACCATGAAGCCAGCTCCCAAACTCGGTAGCGACGAACTCACCGCCGAGATGGGCGAAGTGTATGCCCAGGCGCTGTTGCGCGACATTCCGTTGGCTACGCTGTACAGCCAGTCAGGAAATTCGCAAACCGAAGACGGGTACCGCGCCCGGGCCGAGCAGCTCATCCGTCACCTCGACCAGTTGCCTTTCTTTCAGGCTGCTACGCCCAACGGAAATCATAAAGATTCTACTGCCCGCCCCTCCCAGACGCTGGATACGGCCTTTCGGGGCATCACGCCCGGTGATTTGGTGGGGCCTTATCTGTCTCAGTTTATGCTGATGGGCAATACGGGGATCAACAGCACCGACCCGGAACACAGCCCGGCCGACGGTTACATTACTTACGGGGCGCTGCGCATCGATCAGCGCGTGCGCACGGCCGTGCCCGAACTGGACTATATGCAACGCTGGGACGAATGGCTCGACGTGCAGAACGGCGCCGACTTTCGGGGCAAAGAGCAGTACGTACAGGAAGAGAAGGAAGGCTTGGCCAAACGTCGCTTTATCACCACCGGGCGCGACCTGGCTACCTATGTGCACTACGATGCCCTCTATGAGGCTTACCTGAATGCCTGTCTGATTCTGTTGGCCAACGGCGCTCCCTTCGACGAAGGCATTCCGTTTCAGGCGGCCGATTTGTTCGACCGGCAGCAGGGCTTTGCCCACTTTGGCGGGCCGCACATCCTGACCCTGGTGCCCGAAGTGGCCACCCGCGCGCTCAAGGCGGTGCGGTTCCAGAAGTTCAACGTGCACCGCCGGTTGCGTCCCGAAGCGCTGGCCGCCCGCTTGCAGATGCATGAGGCTATCACCGGTCACTGCATCACCACGCGCTATAATCCCGCCCAGCACGCCTCGTTGTTTCCTGACGTGCTACAGGACTTGGAACCAATTCTGAGTGAGATTAACCAGTTGAACCCCGCCTTCACGGAAGGATACCAGGCCGCTAACCCCGGTACTGACCGCGAGATCGAGCACAATTACCTGTTGCCCATGGCTTTCTGCGAGGGGTCGCCCATGCACCCGTCCTACGGAGCCGGGCACGCCACGGTGGCCGGAGCCTGCGTCACCATCCTGAAAGCCTTCTTCGACACCAACCGCTACCTGAACCTCTCGGCCGACGGGCAGTCGTTCGGCATCACGGCGGAGGCAGGTGAAAGCCAGTATGCGTTCGTGCCTCGGGCCGACGGCGCGGTGCTGGAAACGGTAGCAACGTCCCCCCTGTCGGTGGGTGGTGAGTTAGACAAGTTGGCCGCCAACATTTCTATCGGGCGCAACTGGGCCGGGGTGCACTACTACTCCGACTACGTGGAGTCGATACGAATGGGCGAAGAGATTGCCATTGGCATCTTGCAGGAGCAGAGCATCATGTACAATCCGCTGGAGAACGTGTCGATGACGCTGGACAAGTTCGACGGCAGCCAGGTGCTTATCAAGCACGGCAAGGTGAAGACGCTCCGAGCCGCAAAACACGAAGAACCCCATGCTTACTCTACGAACGGAAAATCGCAGCAGCCGGAAGCGGTGGTGGTAGACCTGGAAGTGAGCTAAGAGGAATGGCAGCAGCGGTCGGATGCAGTGATTTAGTATCGGCCGCTGCTACTGGTGCTTATCGCTCCCAATGCTTGGGCAAATTATATTCTTCGGCAAGGTGCGCGGTGGGAGGATAGTTGTGCAAATAACCCAGCATCTCATTCACGTCTTGCTCAAACTCAATGTAGTAGTCTTCGTTGAGTTTCTCCAGCTTTTTGAGGGCCGTTTGGGCTTTTTTGACCACGTATACCGCAAATTTATCGGCTCGCTTCGCCTTGCGGTCCAGAAGTGCCCGCTGGTGCCGAAACGGCAGATTGACCAGCAGCAACAGCAAGCGCACCTCGCCGTATTTGTCCTTGGTGATCTTCACGTGGCGGGTGATGGCCCCGCTGAAGTTGCGCAACTCCATCATCACCAGGCCGGGCGTGTAGTTCCACCCGCTGAAGCCTTCGCTCTTGAAGTACTCGGTGACTTGTTCGGCCAGGGCATCGCGCTGTTGTTCAGCGTCCACCTCGTCTTCGAGCAGTTGGTGCTGTAGTTTGCGCACCAGCATTGTATCCTTAGCCACCAGGCGCAGCAGCAGTTTGTCCTTTTCGGGTTCGGGCATCGCCCGGATGGCTTTTTTGAGTTCGTCGGAGATTTTAGTGGGCATAACGGATTATAGTTTACACAAAAGAATCAGAATCGCTTTATCCAACTGAGTAGATTTTTATAGCTACTACCTATTATTCCTCATTAGTCAACTCTTCAAACTCTTTAGTCAAATCATTGACCACCAGAGGCTCTCTTTTTAGATACTTATCAAAAAAGCCTAGGGAGCATTGATTAACAATCTTGATCATTCTATGACCATCAATAGAGCCAGTTTGCGTAAGAGGAGCATAATTAGACCAGAGTGATAAATCGTAAAAGTTAGCGTGGGTGGCCTGCGCTATGCTTAAATGATGAAAGTCGCCTTTTGATACTTGGCTATAGATAAAGGAATCTATATCTAAACTTGAAGCTGCCGGATCCTTTTCGGCGGTGATCCACAAGAATGGCTGCGTGATTGTACGGCCCATCAAGCTTCCCCACTGTGAACCATCCAGGTTGATGCCCGCTTTGATACGGTCATCCGTTGCACAGGCTACTGCGGATGTAGCTCCTCCTACTGAATGTCCCATTGCCCCAATATTGTCCATATCTATTTTACTAAAGAACGGCTTATCAAACTGCCGTCCTTTATCTTCCAGCTGATCTATCACAAAGCTAATATCTGCGACCCAGGAATCAACCCGAGCAGTGTAAGGAATTTGAGCAAGGTATTGATTTGCATACCGACGCTTCGCAGTTGGGTCAGTAGCGTCTCTAAAAGCATTGATACTGGTCTGTACGTCATCCCAAGGAGCATTCTTCCAAACGTTTGTGTACGCCGGATCGAAGAACCGCAGGTCATCATTAGGAAAAACCGATAAAGGAGTCTCATACGTGTAGTCAATGCTGAACACGATATAACCATGACTAACCAACGTCTCGAGCAGAGAAGTATACATGGAAGAGTGGGACATATATCCTGGAGAGAAAATGATAGCAGGAAAGAGTTCCTTTTCCGAAGCGACAGCGGCATCCGGCGAAGCATGTGTGTCAATCAGACTAAAGTGAGAAAGCATAAATCCTGGCAAGCCGTAGTTCTTCGCCAGCACTCCTGCCAGTTCCGGATGCATATAGGGGTAGGCCTTTTGTTCCCCTAACTCCGCAGGGTACCAAACGCGTACCATCAATTCTCGCACGTCGGTGGTATCGGGGGTGATCGGTTCTGGTCGGGTATCGTCCCGTAAATGCAAGTAGGTAGTGCCCACTGCAAACGTTCCTGAAGGTTCGGGAAGGCGGAAGACGGGCAGCAGATAACCAAGCAGTAGGGAGATGAACGCGAATAAAGCGACTAGCGATGTCAGAATGACTCTGAGGTAGCTAGACAAACGTAAAGTAGTTGGCACGAATGCTACAGCAGCCACGATGACCGCTACACCGTAGGCAGGTATCATCTGCCATCGAGTTCCTTCTATTGATGCATGCAGTAGAAGGAAGAGCAGAGGAAGGAAGAGGAGCCACTTATTGTTCTTAAATCTCCGAAAGGGCTTCAGCCAAAGAAGTAGCAATACTGCTAATTCACTTACTATAAGAAGTGTTTCCAGAATCCTCATAAATGTATATTGAGATAAAATGACGCTGAGTTCAATTCAAGAGATGGTTGTAACTCGGTTGAGCCAAGTGCTAAGCCCCCACCGCACCAAGTACGAAAACAGGAAGATCAGTAGGCCGTAAAGGCTAGGAATGGACGAAGTCCATAGTCCCGCAGATAGAACAGTTGAAGAAATACTACCCCATTCTTTAATGACTCTGAAAGCTCCGTACAAGCCCAGTAATTGTGTAAGAAGATATTTTCTTACAATAAAGAGCAGATACAGATAAAAGAAACTAATCTGCCTATCAGCCGAACCTACAAGAAAAGCGTGTTAGACGCTCTCGACAATCATTTCCAAGGGTAAACATCATTCAGTCTGCCACTACCAAGTACTCTCTGAAAAGAGCAGATAAGAAAACCCGGTGTTGGGCATAGCCGTTTCTATCCTTGCCCGCTCAAAGTTGACCTTCGAGGCGCCCGGTATACTCGGGTACCTATCAGTTCGCTTGAAGACCTGATGGCGGGCGAAGTAATATACTTTCTCAAACCACAAAAAAGCAAGCGATGAACACCGACCAAAACATCACTGCCGAAGCTGCGGGTACCTACACCCTGGGCAGCGATCTGACGATTAACCGACTCGGCTACGGGGCCATGCGCCTCACCGGTCAGGGCATTTGGGGGCCGCCCAAGGACCGGGCCGAAGCGCTGCGGGTGCTGAAGGCTACCCAGGATTTGGGCATCAATTTCATCGACACGGCTGACAGCTACGGTCCCAACGTGTCGGAAGAACTGATTGCCGAAGCCTTGCACCCCTACCCCGACGGGCTATTGATCGCCACCAAGGGCGGCCTGGAACGCACCGGCCCCAACGAATGGCCCGTGAACGGACGCCCCGACCACCTGGAAGAAGCACTGAAAGGAAGTCTGAAGCGGCTCAAACTAGAGCGCATTGATCTGTACCAACTGCATCGCTTCGACGACAAAGTGCCCGCCGACGAGTTCTTGGGCAAGTTGCAGGAACTACAACAGCAGGGCCTGATTCGCCATCTGGGGTTGTCGGAAGTGAGCGTTGAGCAGATCAAGCAGGCACAGCAATACTTCGAGGTGGTGAGCGTGCAGAACAAGTTTAGCCTCACCGACCGGCAGTGGCAGTCGGAGGTGGAGTGGACGCGCGAACAGGGCATCGGCTTCATTCCGTGGTACCCGCTGGATGCCGGGGCGGTGGATGAGTCTGCACTACAGAAAATAGCGGACAAGTACGAAGCAACGGTGTATCAGGTTGCGTTGGCGTGGTTGCTGGCCCACAGCGACAACATCCTGCCTATCCCCGGCACCAGTTCGGTGGATCACCTTCGGCAGAATACCGCGGCGGCGCATATCCAACTGGATGATGAAGACCAAAAACAGTTGGCTGGGTTGGGGCAATAAGTAGATTTGTGCGTATCTTCGGGAATGCAAGACTCCATAGCCCAGCAGGTAAAAGCCACGGTGCGGCAGATTGATCCCCAAGCCGAAGTGATTCTGTTTGGTTCGCGCGCCCGCGGCGATGCTCGGAAAGACTCGGATTGGGATTTTTTGATACTGACTAGCCTAAAAGAAAACGCAGATACCGAAAGGTTGTTCTGGAACGCTCTGTTAGAAATAGAATTAAAGGAGCGAGTAGTTATCACTGCTTTAATTCACGCGCAACATCTGAGGCCAAACCGAAAATCCTCACCATTGTACAAGAACATCAAAGAAGAAGGGGTGGCTTTATGAGTACACCTATTGATGACTATATACAGTACCGTATAGAGCGAGCGCACGAATCTGTTGAAGAGGCAGAAATTCTCCTAGCCAGCGGCCACTACGCGACCACGGTGAATCGACTCTATTACGCTTCTTTCTACGTAGTCTTCGCTCTTCTGCTAAAAATAGGTCATAATACGAAAACTCACACCGGGGTGAAGTCACTATTTAATCAGCATTTTGGGGCTACTAATGTTGTCGATAAAAAGCTGGTGCGGTTTTACAACGAAATTTTTCAGAAACGACATAAAGGCGATTACGAAGAACGCCCCGCTTTTGACCCGGAAGACATAGCTAAGCTACTTTTGACAACCAGACAATTCGTCTCCGAGATAGAATTGCTCATTCGTCGATGATGAAGACCAAAAACAGTTGGCGGAATTGAGGCGGTAAACCGCTTTATGCTTATCTTCGGGCATGCAAAACTTAATAGCCCAGCAGGTGAAAGCCACTGTACGGCGGATTGACCCGCAAGCCGAAGTCATTTTGTTTGGCTCCCGCGCCCGCGGCGATGCCCGAACAGATTCGGACTGGGATTTTCTGGTGCTGACCAGCCTTCCGTTAAGCAACGAAGTCAAGTATGCAGTTGTCGACGCGGTATTTGAACAGGTAGAGCTGGTGGTGGAGGAAGTGATCACCCTAATTCTGCACGAGAAAGCTAAGTGGTATAGCAAATTTAAGGTCACGCCATTGTTTCAGTGTGTAGAAGAGGATGGTATCACCGTATGAGTCCGGAGAAACTAAGCTTGATTGAATACCGGATATCCCGAGCCAAAGAAACATTGGATGACGCTCTGTACTTAGCAGAGGAAGAGCGTTGGAACAGTGTTGTCAATCGGCTTTACTATGCTTGCTTTTATATGACAGTCGCTTTACTCGTTAAACACGACTTACCTCACAAAACGCATACGGGTGCCAAGTCTCAACTCAATCTACACTTTGCTAAAACCGGTCTAATCAGCAAAGAGATGAGAATATTCTATAATCGTCTATTTTTTGAAAGAAACACTGGCGACTACGATGAGTTCGTCTATACGGATCAACAAACAGCTGAAGAACTGATCGCTTCAGCAAAACAGTATCTTACCAAGATAGAAAAGCTTATCCGCGCCGACAAGCCTTAGTGTTTAGTGGGCATCCACCGGGTGAACAGCAGAGGATCTGGTGACGGGCGAGGTCGTTTTCGTCCGGGCAGTCCTTTTCAGATGATCTCCGAGGTGCACGAATGATTATTGCAATTAATGTGAAATGACCGACCGACAAGACATATTAAAATTGATTCAAAGTCATAAAGCTGTAGATCACTTTGACTATGAATTGGCTGTCAACTGGGCACTTGATTTGATAAAGCAAGGAAAAGAAACAGACAACGTCTTGATGCTTGCTTCATTTTCTAAACCGATTGACAGATTTGAAATCCGGCACTATGTGACAGCCGTTTTGCACGACTTTAAACTCCAAGAATTAGAAGGATACGAAGCTGCGATTTCAAAAGCTCATTACCATTTGGCTGAAATTCTCAATGAGAACTCAATAAGAAAGAATTTACATTCTCTTTATCAGCTTTGCCTTGAAAACGACTATGAATTTGGACTGATGAACTTCTATCTACTTTATCACGGTTGGCACGAACTCGAAGATATCGGGGTTAACTATTACTATGACGGTGCCGACTTAGGAAACATCGAAGAAGCTTTCAAGAAGGAAGCAGGACTATGGATCGAAAAGTATATAAACGGAAAGCATGAGTCGTAGCGACCGTCGCCCGGGAAACCCTACAACTAGGGCTGGGCTGAGGTGAAAGCAATCACAGGCTACCGCGATCCGCCGCTGCGAATCACCTACGCCGTTTCTCATCTACCATCGCCAGATCAATGGTGCGGCGGTCGATGTCGGTGTTCAGCACCCGCACCTGCATTTTGTCGCCCAGCGAGATGATGCGGCCCCGGCGACGGCCGATTACCCGGTAGTTCTTGGCGTCGTACTCGTAGTAGTCGTCGTTCATATCGCTCATGCGAATCATTCCCTCGCACTTGTTGGCGACCATCTCTACGTAAATGCCCCACTCGGTCACTCCCGATACGATGCCGTCGAACACATCTTCTTTGTGCTGGGCGATGTACTGCACCTGCTTGTACTTGATCGAGGCCCGTTCGGCGTCGGCGGCGCGTTTCTCTTGGGTAGAGGAGTGCTCGCACTGCTGCTCGTAGAGTTCGCGCTCGGGCGGCTTGCCCCCGTCGAGGTAGTGCTGCAGTAGGCGGTGCGTCATCACGTCGGGGTAGCGGCGGATGGGCGAGGTGAAGTGCGAGTAGTGGTCGAAGGCCAGGCCGAAGTGGCCGTCGGCTTCGGTGGTGTACTTGGCCTTGGCCATCGAGCGGATGGCAATGGATTGTAAGATGTCCTGCTCGGGCTTGCCCTCCACGGCCGTCATCAGCTTGTTGAGCGAGCGCGACACGGCGTCTTCGGTGATCTGCAATTGGTAGCCGAAGCGCTGGGCGAACTGGGCAAACTCGCTGATCTTTTCCAGGTTGGGGTAGTCGTGGGTGCGGTAGACGAAGGTGTTCTTTTCGCCCCGGTTTTTGATGCCAAAGGCAAAGCGCGCCACCTGCCGGTTGGCCAGCAGCATAAATTCTTCCACCAGCTTGTGGGCGTCCTTGCGCACCTTCGGAATCACCTCTAGCGGGTTGCCCTCTTCGTCGAGCCGAAACTTCACCTCGGTGGTCTCGAAGTTCACCGCGCCCTGCGCGAAGCGTTGCTTCCGGAGCTGCTTGGCCAACTCGTTGAGCTTGGTCAGTTCCTCCACGTAGTCGCCCTGCTGGGTGTCCATTACCTCCTGGGCCTCCTCGTAGGCGAACCGACGGTCCGAATAGATCACGGTGCGCCCGAACCAGTCGTTCTGAATATGCGCCTGCTCGTTGAGTTCGAACACCGCCGAGAAGGTAAGTTTTTCTTCCTTAGGCCGCAGCGAGCACAGTTCGTTCGATAGCTTCTCGGGCAGCATCGGAATCACCCGATCCACCAGGTAGACCGAGGTGGCGCGGTCGGTGGCCTCGTCGTCTAGGGCGGTGCCGGTCTGCAAGTAATGCGTCACGTCGGCAATGTGGATGCCCACTTCCCAGTGGCCGTTGTCCAGCTTTTGGAGCGACAGCGCGTCATCAAAGTCTTTGGCATCGACCGGGTCGATGGTGAAGGTGGTCACCGGGCGGAAGTCGCGCCGCCGGGCGGTCTCTTTTTTGGTGATGCCCGCGCGCATCTTCCGGGTTTCTTCCAGCACCGCGGGCGGAAACTCGAAGGGCAGGTCGAACTCGGCCATGATCGAGTGGATCTCGGCGTTGTTCTCTCCGGCCGGGCCCAGCACGCGACTCACCTTGCCCACCGGGTTGCGGTCGCCCGAGGGCCATTCAACGATGTCGACAATCACTTTGTCGCCGTGGTTGGCCCCGTTCAGGTCGTCGAGGCGCACGTAGATGTCGTCGTACATCTTGCGGTAGTCGGCAATCACAAAGGCGTAGCGGGCCGACATCTCGAGCCGTCCGACGTACTGGGTGCGGCCGCGCTCCACTACTTCCACCACCTCACCCTCGGGTCGGCGGTCGGCAGTGCCGGTGCCGTAGGAAATAACTTTTACGGTATCGCCATCCACCGCTCCTTGCAGCTCGTAGGCCTCCACGCGCATGTCTTGCTCCAGTTCATCGCTCACGATGAAAGCGAAGCGGGGATTCACAAAGTCGACCTTGCCTAAAATGAAAGATGGCTCGCGGGTGGTTTGGTATTTGCCGCGGGGCAGCGAACGTACTTCGCCCTGTTTCTCGAGTTGCTCGAGCAGCGGAATCACCGCCGATTTGTCGGCTTTGGTGGTGAGATTTAACTGGGTGATCAATTGCTTGGATGTGTAGGCCTTGGTCAGATTGGCGTTCAGGGTCTCAAGAACCCGCTGTTCCAGACTGCCCTGGTCGGCGGTTTTTTTACTTTTGTCCGACTGCTTGGCTCGAGAAGAAGAAGGCTTTCGGTTGTTAGCCGAAGCATTTGACTTACCGCGGCTGCTTTGAGAAGAAGATTTGGATGACCGTTTCGTGGTGGTGTCTTTTGGCTTGTTGTCCGACGACGGACGGGCCTTCTTAGCGGATTGCCGACCATCGGATTGCCGACCATCGGGTTGCCGACCAGACGAAGGCTTGGAATTTTTACTACGGGGCATAAAGAATAGGTGATGAAGTTAAAGTTGATTAGATCGAGCATTCGGACGAATGCTTCGCGGAATGGAAATTAGGCAGACTTGCTATTTAGTAGTATCAACTCTAACGGGCGAGAAAGGTTCATTAAGCAAAGTCAAGGCAGTTCGCTTTAGCACCCTGCAAGCCATTTGCCAGGTGTTAGATTGCCAACCGGGCAACTTGTCGGCGTACGTACCGGACGAAACCCCCGCGGCTACACCACCGTGATGCGCTCGGGGGCGACGGGGGGCAATGACTTCAGCCGTAAGTAAACCTGCGCGAGCAGGCTGATGTTGCGCTGGCAAAAGCGGGTAATCTTTTCCAGATCATTCTCCCGATGATATATCCGATTGATATCGCTTCCGCGGATTGCATCGCTGTCGTCTATTTCCAGTTCAAATACCGCCGCCAGCAGTTCTAGCGGCGTGAAGCTCTTGTAATCGCCGAACTTCCACAGTTGCATGGTATCGAGGTGAGGCACCTGCCAAGAGCGTAGCCCACCCAGGTCCAGACTGTCGGGCAGCGCAATTCCGTTGGCCAGCATCCGGCGACAGAGGTAGGGAAAGTCGAACTCTTTGCCGTTGTGCGCGCACAGCTGCAATTTCTTCTGGTCGAACTTCAGCAGAGTTTCCTTGAAGTTGGTCAGTAACTCCTTTTCGTTGTCGCCCGAGATGCACTTGACGCGCAACTCCGTTTCGCCACCATCTAATGCGTGAAAAAAGCCTACCGAAATAACGATGATTTTGCCAAACTCGGCGTAGATGCCCCCCCGGTCGAAGTACAGTTCGTCTACCAATAAATTGTTAGGGTTAGACAACGTTGACGCTTTGCGCTGCCAGGCGCGTTGCATCACCGGACGCAGTTGGTCGTAGGCGGACTTAGCCGTAACGGTTTCAATGTCAACAAACAGTAGCTGAGAGGATAGCGCATCGTGGGCCATGATCGGTGAAAGTGGTTTGAGGGAGTATACGGAATGAGAACGAAGCGGTTCGTTCGCCAATTCTTAACACAATGTTAACACACATTGGTAGCATCGCTTGCCGAACTTCCGTAAATCGCGACCCATGTCTACTTTTTTATCTCAGAATGGTACCGCATTACAAGCTCTGTACGCCGGTGAACCGCGCTTGCTGGAACGCGGGGAGTATCTCTACCAACCCACCGACCGGCTAGACACGCTGTACGTGGTGGAGCGGGGCGCCCTCAAGGTGGGCAGTTATTCGCCCCGCGGCAAAGAGGTTACCTACGACGTGCTCACCCGGGGAGAGTTGGTTGGCAACCTGCAGTACCTGCCCGACAACACCTTTAGCGAGTTTGCTCGGGCGCTCACCAGCGGGCGGGTGGTGCTGCATCCGCTGCGCACGTTCAAGAAGTTGGTGCAGCAAGATAGGCATCTGGCTGAGGAGTTTCACCAAATGGTCGTCCGGCGCTGGTGCCGGGCCGAAACGCGTCTGTTTCATATTGCTTCGCTAACTCCTACCCAGCGGGTGGCGAAATTGTTTGAGCAGTATCCTCTGCCCATCGCGGATGCCGAGGGGCGGGGGCATCCGTTGCGAAACCTGCTAACGCAGCAGGACATTGCCAACCTCTGCGGACTCACCCGCCAAACCACCGCCCGCATTCTGAAAGAGACGTTCGATCAGTGAGCCTGTTTGCTAAAAGCAACGGCAACCCGCCCCGCTGCGGTCGGCGCTGGCGCGTTGGTGGCAGAACGTTGGGAATTAAGTGCAAAACCGCTAAATTTGCTGGCTGAAAAACCCCCGGTCCGCTAGCTCAACCGGATAGAGCAACTGCCTTCTAAGCAGTAGGTTTCAGGTTCGAGTCCTGAGCGGATCACTAATGTAAACCGTAAGTTATTGATAAACAGTAATTTGCGATCTAAAATTTAGATGTATACGAGCTATGTACGAGTTACACTAACTGTACTACTCAACTTATGGCAGAATATAGCGTTGATTATATCAAAGAGAAGGCGAAGGCCAACTATGAGTTGATAAAGATTCTTTCGCTGTTGACCGTAACTATAGGTGCTGCTACGATAACGCTGTTGCGCGGTGCTGACTTCTCGGACGGCTTTCTCGATGTTGACCCTAGCATAATGATTTGGGTAGTATCTGGAGTAGCTACCGTAATTAGTCTGGTGGGCGTAATTCTGTTCTACATAGTTGATACTAATGCACTGTTGCGAAAGTTAAACGAGCCTCAATCCGAAGACCAATGATAACATTTGCGTTTACTTTACTTGCCCTTACGTTAGTGGCGTTCTCCGCGGCTATGCTAGTGATTGCTATCAAAGAGCACCGGGAGGTTAAGTCTGCTACTCTTAAGCGTCCCCGCCGTACCGCCCGGGTGAACGTGTCTAATGATCTGATTACAGCCGAGGAAGCGGCATAGATAGTACTGTACTAGCTATTATCCGCCACTGGACGAGTAATGCAGCCACCGTGCGCGGTAGGCACCAAAAACAAAACCCCAACCAGTGGCCGAGGCTTGTTCGTAAGAGACGTGAATGTTTGCTATTTGGCGGCAACTACCGCTCTCCATGCCGGTTTATATCGTCCTAGATGGTTCCCGGTATGGGAGAACCCGTTTTTATCTTTTTCGGGGTAGAACCCGCCGTCGAGTAACGGTATCTTGGTACCGGAAAAGTGACCCCTGCCGAGCTTTTCGGCGACGGCGTTGATCGTGTCCGCGAACTCCTGGAGCTCAGCTAATCGCTTGTGCTGGGCCGGGGTGCTGCAATACCATCGGTGCGGGGCTTTCTTCGCCTCGACGACAGTTTTGTTGATCTTGACCGCGTCACCATCCAGTTCGTAGTTCGCCAGATCAAACGACAGAAAACGGTTCGCGTCAAAGACGGCATCGACGAAGTCTTTGGTTTGTGGTGGCATTTCGACCAAGTCCATCAGTTTCTCGCGGGAAAGGGTCAACCCGCCGACGTTGGTACCGTGCTGATCCACGATGCAGTTACGCACTAGCCGCTCGATTGCTGCGGGTTTGTCGCCCTTGAATTGCTCTAGCTGGTGAAGGCTTGTAAGCTCCGGGAGTGCCAGGATAGCCCGGTAGGTCTTCACCATTTTTTGGACGCGGGGTAGGCTTTCCGCTATTTGGGAGTCTATCCGCTCGATGAGGCCGGTTTCTTCGTACAAAAGGATTTTTTCTGTTTGCGTTTCCATCATTTTAGAATTTAAGAGTTGATAATCTTTTATGGTCTTTGTCTAGCAAGGTAGTCTTCCCGCTCAAATGAAGACATCTTGCTAAGATCCTGGTACTGCGCCTTCACCCGGAGCTTGTCCGGACTGTGCTGACGTACGATCATCAGGGCGTTGTGCATGAACTGAAGAAACTCTTTGATGCGATGAAGGGCCTCCTCAGTGGTTGTTGACACGCTAATTCCGCCGGAAATGCTTCGTCAGTGACGCATGACCCTCTAAAAACGGCGTCGCTGGGGCGTCAATAGCACTAGCAGTGGGAACCCTGGCGGGGATTTTATAAATTGGGGAGTTCTTACCTACCTAACCTTTAACCAATGAATCGTCTTATTTTTATTATGGTTAGCTTGCTACTTCCGGCAACCCTCTTTGCCCAATCGGCGCTGCCCCGCATCCTACCGCTGCAAGATCGCGCCCGGGTGCAGGAAGAACTGCTACAAGACCGCGTGCGCACCCTGCTGCCCGACCTGATGGAGCGCAGTGGCATCGACCTGTGGCTGGTGATCGCCCGCGAGTATAATGAAGACCCAGTGCTGCGCACCCTGCTGCCCCCCACCTGGCTGTCGGCCCGCCGCACCACCATGCTACTGATGCACCACCCGGCGGGAGCCGACACGGTGGAATGTTTAGCCGTGGCCCGCTACGACGTGGGCGACACGTTCAAGAAGGCCTGGGACCCCGAAGCACAACCCAACCAGTGGCAGCGCCTGGCCGACCTGATCGCCGAGCGCAAGCCGCAGCGCATCGGCATCAACACCTCGGAGTATTTTGCCCAGGCCGACGGACTGTCGCACACCCACTACGCGCAACTGATGGATGCCCTGCCGCCAAATCTGTCCAAGCGGGTGGTGTCGGCCGAGCCGTTGGCCATCGGTTGGCTGGAAACCCGCACCCCGCGTGAGATGGCGGTGTACGAAAACATCGTCCGCCTGGCCCACCACATCATCGCCGAAGGCTTTTCCGAAGCGGTGATTCAGCCCGGCGTCACCACCACCGAGGAGGTGGTGTGGTGGTACCGCAACCGCATCAACCAACTGGGCCTCGACACCTGGTTTCACCCCACCGTGGACGTGCAGCGGGCCGACGCGGCAGGCTTTGACCAGCAGCGCACCTTTTCGAAGCGGCCCGCCCGGCAGGTTGTCCAACCCGGCGACCTGTTGCACTGCGACTTCGGCATCACCTACCTGGGCCTGAATACCGACACCCAGGAGAACGCTTACGTGCTGCGGCCCGGCGAAACCGAAGCTCCGGCCTACCTGCAGCAAGCGCACCGAACCGGCTTGCGCCTGATGGACATTCTGACCGAGCAGTTTCAGGTGGGGCGGAGCGGCAACGACATCCTGCGAGCCGCCCGCGAGCAAGCGCAGGCCGAAGGCATCGAGCCGACGATCTACACGCACCCCATCGGCTACTACGGCCACGGGTCGGGTCCCACCATCGGCATGTGGGACCAGCAAGCGGGCGTGCCGGTGAACGGCGATTACCCGATGTACGCCAACACGGCCTACTCGATCGAGCTAAACGCCGCTGTGAATCTGCCCGAGTGGAACAAGAAGATTCGGATGATGATGGAAGAGGACGCCTTCTTCGACGGAAAAACCGTGCGCTACTTGGACGGGCGGCAACAGGAGCTGTTTCTGATTCCGCGGCAGCGGGTCAACGAGCGGGTGGGGTACTAGTGCCTGACGGATGAACTCAACAGATAGCGCGAAGAAGGAACCATCACTCGGTAAGTTTTGTCACGATAAACAAGTAACTGCACTGAAGCGCTCTACAATTTTTTCGCTGGGACATAAGAATCCGGCCATTCCACAATCATACTACTGATGAAACCCGCTTACCTCACCGAAGAAAACATCAACGCCTTTATTGCCGCGGCCCTGGCCGAAGACATTGGGGAGGGAGACCATTCGTCGCTGGCGGCGGTGCCCGTCGAGGCGCAAAGCCGGGCACGCCTGCTCATCAAAGCCGAAGGCATGCTGGCCGGAGTGGCGCTGGCCGCCCGCATCTTCCGCACGGTGGATGCCTCGCTGCGCGTAGACGTGCACCTGCCCGACGCTTCCCCCATTCAGCCGGGCGACATTGCCCTGGTGGTAGAGGGGCGCGCGCAGTCGATCCTGTCGGCCGAACGCCTGGCGCTTAACTGTCTGCAACGGATGAGCGGCATTGCCACCTACACCCACCGGCTGCAAAGCCTCATCCGGCACACCAAAGCCAAACTGCTCGACACCCGCAAGACCACCCCCAACTTCCGCCTGCCCGAAAAGTGGGCGGTGGCCATCGGGGGCGGCACCAACCACCGCTACGCCCTGTACGACATGGTGATGCTCAAGGACAACCACATTGACTTTGGCGGGGGCATTCGGGCCACCGTCGAGAAAACTCGGCAGTACCTGCGCGATAAGCAAAAAGACCTCAAGATCGAAGTGGAAACCCGCAACCTAGACGAGGTGCAGCAGGTGCTGGACGTGGGCGGCGTCGACGTGATTATGCTCGACAACATGTCGCCCGACGAGATGAAGCAGGCCGTGGCGCTGGTGGGCGCCGCGTCCACGGTGAAACGGTACGAAACTGAGGCCTCGGGGGATATCAATGAGCGCACCATTGTGGCCGCCGCCGAATCGGGGGTGGACTTTGTGTCGGTGGGAGCGCTGACTCACTCGGTGCGAAGCCTAGACATGAGCCTGAAAGCGTTTTAAGGATGCGCGGCAACCCACACCGCGCCGTCTTCGAAAATCTCTCGCTTCCAGATAGGCACGGTTTGCTTGAAGGTGTTGATAGCGTACTGGCACGCCTCAAAGGCCGCCTGCCGGTGCGCAGTGGCTACGGCAATCACCACCGCCACCTCGCCCACGTGCAGCGTGCCGAGTCGGTGATGAATGGCGATTTGTTGCACTGACCATCGTTGCCGGACGGTGGCGGCTAGTTTTTCCATCTCTTGAAGGGCCATCGGCGCGTAGGCTTCAAACTCCAGGCGCACCACCCGACGCTTTGCCGTGTGCTGGCGCACGGTGCCCACAAAAACGTTCACGGCTCCGGCTTCGTCCGCCTGAACCAAACGGAGCACCGCAGCTACGTCGATGGGATGGGGCGTGAGTTGAATCAAGGGGAGCACGATGGCTAATTTTGGCCAGCTAGGGAGGGCAGGCGCACGGTGAAGGCTGAGCCTTTGCCCACCTGGGAGGTCATGGAAATGGTTCCGCCCAGCTTTTCCACGGTTTCCTTCACAATGTATAATCCTAAGCCCGAGCCCGACGACTGTTCGCTAGCGCGGAAGAACATGTCAAAAATTCTATCCTGCATCCCGCCCGGTATGCCGATGCCGTTGTCTTCTATAAGAATTAACACTCCCTCTTCGGTGGCACTCACTGAAACATCCACCCACGGTTGCACGGCCTGGGGATTGAAGTACTTGATGGAATTGGACAGCATGTTGCTGATAATGACCTTGAGCCGGTGGGCATCGGTGGCAAAAGAAATCGCATCGGGGAGGTGGGTGGTCACCCGAACGTTAATCGCCTGAAATAGAAAGTAAAGGCTATCAACAATCTCGGCAATCATCTCGTGGAAGTTGATCGGCTCGGCAGCAACCTCTACGCGGGCGTTGCGCGAGTAGTCAATGATACTGCTGATGGTGGAATCTAACCGGAGAACGCAGGTTGTGCGAAGTGCTGTACACAAACTGGTCTAGCTCGGCAATCGATGTTGTGCCGTAGTTGCTGTTCGGTGGTATTGATCCCCGTGGTATCTCGTAGGGCGCCCGTCATTCGAACCGGTTTGTCTTCAGTTGCAAATACTGCATGGTTGGTTTCTCCCTGCAAGATGGACACCAGGCCCAGGATGGAAGCCAACGGAGAAACGCAGGTTGTGCGAAGTGCTGTACACAAACTGGTCTAGCTCGGCATGCAAATACTGCACGAATAACCCGGTACTCAATTAACGTCAGTTATTCTGGAAGTTGCTGAATGAGAGGGCGTTGAGTTGCGTAGAAGCGTAAAAAAGTCAAGATTTGCAGTGGAATTAAATCTTCATTGTACAAAACAAAGAATCATGCAAATCTTGACGACAACAAAACTAACGGAAATTTTTGTGGAAACCGATGACTTCCTACTGGATTTAGCTCAGCAAACGGCTCTTCAAGGCCTGCCTGTCCCCGCCTTCCACTCACGCTTTGCGCGAAGCGAAGTCATAACGACCCTAATTGCTTATCATCATTCGGGACGCAAATGCTTCAAATACTTCTATTGTCAAGATGTGCTGAAGACTTTTCAAAGCTGGCTTCCTGATGCCCCTTGCTATGAACGCTTCGTAGCCCTGATCCCGCACGTAGTGCTGGAACTCTATCTGTTGCTCAAAAGCCGTTGCCAGCCCGCTTTAGCAGAAAACTACATTGACAGCAAACCTTTGAAAGCTTGTCACATCAAACGAGAAGCACAACACAAAGTGATGGCTGATTGGGCCAGCAAAGGCAAGGGCACGTTAGGTTGGTTTTACGGCTTCAAAATGCACGTAGTCATCAACCGGGAAGCACAGCTAGTCAACTTTCTGCTCACGGCAGGCAACGTAGCTGACAACAATCACCAGGTGTTGAACTACCTGCTCAAAGAAGTAGAAGGAAAAGTATACGGCGACAAAGGTTATTTGAGCACCCTGAAAGAAGAGTTACTTAGCAAAGGGGTAGACCTAAGGGCCAAGATGCGCCGCAACGGAAAGAAAGATGCTATTGTCCATCAAAAGGACGCTTATTATCATCGTCATCGCGGACTCATTGAGTCAGTCTTTGGCCAGTGCGTAGGTCTCATTGATTTAGAGCATACTCGCCATCGGGCCCCTATTAACTATCTATGCAACGTCTTTGCTGCCCTGCTGGCTTACACCTTTGCCGATCAGCATCCGCGAATCATTGCTTTTGAAGATCGTGGCCGACTGCTACATGCCGCTTGATTTTGTATTATTTTTAGAAACCTAGAATAACTGACGTTCAATTACTAAGCTTTCGGCGCTCTGCAAGGCCTCTTCCATCTTACGGCGTACGCGGTCTTGGTCATCGGGATGGATAATCTCCAGCCATTTGTCTATCACCTCGGCCGTAGACTCCTTATAGTATGCCGAGTAACTTGCTTCAAGGCCAAGAATGCGCGACGCCCGCAGGTCCCATATCAAACGATTTTCCGGAATATACCAGTCCCAGATGCCAATGTTGGCCGACTGGGTGGCGAGTTCCAGGCGTTTGGAATATTCGGCAATCGCCTGCTTTCCCTGCCGCTGCCCCGTCACGTCTCGGAAGTTAGACACCACTCCCCCGATGTCTTCATCGTGCAGCAGGTTGGTGAGAGCGGTTTCCACCCAAATGATGCGGCCATCTTTGTGGGCCAGGCGCATCTCACCGGAAATCCGTACTCCGGGGTGCGCCAGCGCGTCGTCGAGCAGTTTCATGGCCACGGGTTCGTCTTCCGAGAACGTGTAAGCACAACCGGAGTTACCCATCAACTCCTCGGAGGTATAGCCCATTACGCCTTCTACAGAAGGAGAAGCGTAGGTAATGATTCCTGCTTCGTCATACACAATGATGGCATCAAAGCTATGCTCTATCAAGCTCCGGAACTTCTTCTCGCTTCTGAGCAGTTCTTCTTGGCTGTCCTGGAGTTCAGTATTAAGTCGCTGAGTCTTCTCTAACAGCGCCACGTTGGCTTGTTCGGCCAACTTCTGCTGGTGAATGTCACGTGCCGAAGCAATAATGTCTTTCGCGCCGTTCTCTTCCACGGACAGCGCTCGCACTTCGTTCCAGTGGTAACTGCCGTCTTTGTGACAAATGCGGTACTGACTTCGCACCTCTTCTCCGGCCATCAAGCGCTTCAAATCCTCGCTCACCGCGAGGTGGTCGTCGGGATGAACAAAATCCACGGGATACTTCCCCAGCACTTCTTCGGCGGTGTATCCGGTTGCCCCCTGGCACGAGGGGGTAACGTAGGTGTAGCGGCCGTCCGGCGCGTGTCGGCTCACCACGTCCACGATGTGGGTGGCCAACAGTTCGTACCTGCTGCGGCTATCGGTGAGCGCTTGGGTAAGATCGGCCTGGTGCAAGGTGCTCCCGAAGAGCGTGCCCAGCAGTTGCAGCGATTCTATCACCTCGCCAAGGCTCGGATGGACCTGATCGTCGATAAATCCTACGTATCCCAAAAGCACGCCCCGGTGTACCACCGGAATGGCCGCCGCCGAAACAAGGTCCGGAAGGTCCCTATTGATTTGCTTCCTCACCGACGGGGGATACTGGCTTATATCCTCTATCACCACAGATTCGTGGCAATGCACTTTGTTGCGCCAGGCCGGAAAGCGATCAATCACTAGGCGGTGCCAGGGGGCCGGAAGCGGTGGGGTTTGGGACGAGGTATACTCGTGGGTGAGTTGGGCGTACTCATACTGCTGGTCTATTCGGTAAAACAGTCCGCGCTTGAAGTTTAAAAACCCGGCCACTGACGACAGAGCGTGGTTGAGCGTGGCATCACGCGTACTTGGCAGTATGTTGATCAGTTGATCGGAGAGGGTGACCAGCAAGCGGTTGAGGTCGTTGGCTCGCTCCAAGCGGTGCTGAATAGCCCGCTCGTTGCTGATGTCGTAGCCCAAAGCGTCAATCTCTACTACTTCATTATCCTCGTTCGTCACCGCGATAAACTCCCACCAAGTGGCATTGTAGGTACCGTCGGCTTGGGGTTTGCGCAGTTCTAGCGCCACCGATCGTTCCGGATACTGTACGCACTGCTGACCAGCGTGCTCGCACTTTTCTACGTCGTCAGGATGTACCGAGTGTTGATAGTGCTTTCCTAAAAAGTGCTCTTTCGGGCCGAACATATCCTCAAAGGCCGGGTTGACAAAGCGGTAGTTGCCTGCCAGATCCAGTCGAACGAAGTAATTGGTGTGCGACTTTGCTAGAGAGACAAACAGGCTACATTGAAGCGGTTGAGCGAGTAATACTGAGGGGGATGGTGATTCTTTCATGACAAATAGCAGATATCAACCCGCGATACTTCTTCCCCCGGGGAAAGGGGGGTAGGCATCAGGCAAAGCAATACGAAATGCTATCAATGGGACAGCTGGCAAGCACGGGCGAGAAGATTGTTGTATAAGCTAAATAGGCCCAACCGAATGATTCGGCTAACTAGGACACAGTATGAAGTATGGGTAAACTTTATTCACTGATAAAAAGTTCATTTTGGTATACAATCCACTAGCAAGTTTCTATTATCCTCCGCTCACGGGGGGGATCAGGGCTATTTCATCGTTTTCGTTCAGAATCTGTTCGGAGTGGCCGTACGCACTGTTCACTGCCAGTAGCACTGAGCGTAAATCCTTCAAGGCCGGATAATGCTGGTGCAGCTGATCCAGCAGCTGGGAAGTGGTGGTGCCGGTGGGCACTTCGTAGGTGAGCGGTGACTCTCCCATGATATCGCGGGTGATGCCGAAAAGAAGTAGGTTAAGTTTCATTGCGGGCAAAGGTACAACAATAGGGAAAATACAAAAACATCCGTAGTTTTGCTTTCTATCCGCTAGCTTATCCACGTATGCTTCTGTACGATAACCACGGTCGGCTAATCAACTACCTGCGGTTGGCCGTGACCGACCGTTGCAATCTGCGCTGTTTCTACTGCATGCCTGCTAAGGGGGTAACCTACGCGCCGAAGCCGGAGCTGCTTTCTTACGAGGAAATGGAGCGGCTGCTGCGCTTGCTAACCAAGCTAGGCATCACCAAGGTACGCATTACGGGAGGCGAACCCTTCGTGCGCCGCGACCTACTGCCTTTTCTGCGCCGGGTCAAAGCCATACCCGGTATCCAGGAACTGCACCTAACCACCAACGGGGTGCTCACCACCCCCTACGTCTCTCAACTAAAGGCCCTGGGCATCGCCTCGGTGAACCTGAGCCTGGACACCCTGAGCCGCGAACGATTTCTGGCGATCACGCGCCGCGACGACTTTGATCAGGTGATGCACTGCTTTCAACATCTGCTGGAAGCGAATATACCTACCAAGATTAACACGGTGGTGATGGAAGGACAGAATACCGAAGACATTATTCCTCTGGCGGAGCTCACCCGCCGGTACCCAGTGTCGGTGCGCTTCATTGAAGAGATGCCCTTCAACGGTACGGAGCGCGGCGCGCCCTCGCTTTGGACGCACCGAAGAATCACCGAGACGCTGCGAGCGCGTTATCCGGGTCTAGAGCCGGTGCCCAGCGCGCCCCACAGCACCGCGTACCACTTCCGCCTGCCCGGTGGGCGGGGCACGGTGGGGGTGATTGCGGCCTACAGCCGCACTTTCTGCGGCACCTGCAACCGCATTCGCCTCACCCCCACGGGCACCCTCAAAACCTGCTTGTACGACCAGGGCGTGCTCAACGTGCAGCAACTGATGCGTGACGGAGCTTCCGATAAACAGTTGACGCAGGCTTTTGTCCGGGCCCTCGGGCAGCGAGCCAAGAACGGTCAAATTGCGGAACGGCAACGCGGCCCGGCCGCCCCCATCGCCGAATCAATGTCCACCATTGGCGGTTAAGTGGTTGGCCAATGAACCACAAACAGACCGAACTTTACGCTTAGAAACGAATCGCATGTTTGATACCATCAAAAATAAAGTGCTCACCACCGAGCAACTGTCGGCGTTGCGAAAGCAACACGCCGACCAGACCATTGTCTTTTGCTCGGGCTGCTACGACATCTTGCAATCGGGACACGCGGTGTTTTTCAACCAGTGCCGACAGTTCGGCGACCTGTTGGTGGTGGGCGTGGGGCGCGACCAAACCCTGGAGACGCTCAAGGGTCCGGGTCGGCCGGTGAACCCTGAAAACAACCGTTTGTACCTAGTGGCGGCCCTGCAAGACGTGAACTACGCCGTGCTCAACGACCACCAGATTGGGGCGGGTAAGATCGATTTCCGGGAGGTGATTACCCAATTGCAACCCGACGTGTTTGTGCTGAACCGCGACGACTCGGCCATTGGAGAGAAGCAAGCGCTGTGCGACACGGCTGGCACCCGCATCGAGTTTGTAGACCGCGAAGTGCCCGAAGAACTCTCGCCTACTTCTACCACCAAGATCATTAACAAGATCAATTATGCCTACCGCGCCCCCCTGCGCATCGACTTTGCGGGCGGGTGGACCGACGTGCCCTACATCATGAACGGCCAAACCGGCTACGTGTCGAACGTGGCCATCAAGCCGCTCGTCGAGCTGAAGGGCAACACCCTCAATTTCTCAGGATACCCGCGCGGCAGCGGCCTGAGCACTTCCACCGCCGTGAAACTGCTCGAACTTATCAGTGCTAAGAACTACAACGCCGAGCCCAAGTCGCTGGCCATGATCGGCGAAGACTTGTTTAACCTGGAGAACAAAGAACTCAACTGGGCCATCGGACGGCAGGACCAGTACGCCATTGTGTACGGAGGCTTTCACTGCTTTGCCTGCACTGATGCGGGGGCCGAACCGCTCGACATTGCCGTTTCTGAAGAAGCGCTGGAAGATTTTCGGAAGCAGTTGCTGCTGCTGCACACCGGGGTGTCGCGCAACGCGCAGTCGGCCGTGGAGCAGGTGTACGAAAATTATCAAACCCCCGAGGGACAGGTCGCCCTGCGTACGATTGGCGACTGCGGCCGAAAGTTCGTTGATGCGCTGGCTGCCCGCAACTTTCGGGAGTGTGCTCATCTGATGGAGCGCAACTGGGAAGCGCAGAAGCAGTTGGCCCGGGCGAGCACCAACGACAACCTGGACGCCATGTACGCCTTTGCTAAACAGCACGGTGCCTACGGCGGCAAAATCTGCGGGGCTGGTGGGGGCGGGGCCTTTATCTTCTGCTGTGAGGACCCATTGGCACTGAAGCAAGCCATGAAAAAACAGTTTGTAGACTGTTTTGAAATTGATTTCGCCTTTGAGTATCAAACCATTAAGGATCTCAATGCGCTTTAGTGGCCATTTCTGATAAGAAAAACGTGGCCTTGTACTATTTCGCGGCAAACTCCAAGAATTAAATTTTATTTATAATTTTATTTTTTCAATTTTGACCAACAAACCACAGAACCATTATGTCAACATCTCAGGTTGCAGGTCAGGAAAACCCCGGCGCGAACAAGCAAAAAGTTTTATTGATCATTATTGGCTTACTGGCGCTCACCCTTCTGGTGGTGCTTTTCTTGTTTTATCAGAATTATCAGGTCAAGAACAAAGAGTTGCAAAGCAACCAGCAGGAGCTCAAAGAAACCTACAACAAACTTGAGTCTATTAGCAACGAACTAGACCTGAAGATTGAAGAGATCCAAAAGCTGGGCGGCGACGTGGAAGAGTTGCGGCTGATTCGCGAAACGCTGGAGATGGAAAAAGAGCAGCTTCAAAACCAGAGCAACCTGGCCGAGAAACAGTACACCAAAATCCGAAACCGGGTGGAGGGCTACCGCGAATTGCTGGTGAAGAAAGACCAAGAAATTGCCGAGCTACAGCGCCAAAACGAGGTGCTCTATTCGGAGAACACCGAACTCAAAGAAGAACAACGGGTGCTGAGCAAGACACTGCTGGCGGTGGAAACCGACAAAAAGACCCTGGTTGAGAAGGTGAAGCAAGCCTCGCAACTCGAGGCCGAAAATATTCAGGTGGTGGGCCTCAATAGCCGGGGCAAGGGCAAGGAGCGCGATCGCTACCGCAACAGCCAGTTGGCCCAGTTGCAGGTGAAGTTCAACATTGCCAAAAACGACGTGGCTCCCATTGAGGGTAAAGACATTATCATTCGGGTGCTGGAACCCGACGGTAGCGTGGTGTTCGACGTGGCCCGGGGCTCCGGTACCTTTATGCACGAGGGCAAGGAGATGTACTATACCTCCAAACAAAACATCTTGTTCGATAACTCAGGGCAGCAGTTATCATTCCTTTACGAAAAAGGATCGGATTATAGCGAAGGGCGGCACACCGTTGAAATATACGCGGACGACTACCAAATTGGTGAGGCCAATTTTGAAGTACGATAACCTTATCCTATGTCCGTTCGACTGCTGCTCGGAAGCGTATTCAGCCTACTTTCGCTCATGAGTGCCGCCCAGCGGAGTGCCGCCCAGCGGAGTGCCGCCCAACCAACCATCGACGTGCAGGGCCACCGGGGTTGCCGGGGACTGCGACCCGAAAACACCATTCCCG
>CBDCHN010000007.1:0-426619 GCA_965217305.1 Cyclobacteriaceae bacterium | reverse complement strand
TTCTACGCCTCGTTGCTCGACCGCCACTTCGAGACCGCCCTGGAACTGCTCACCGACATCACGTTTGACTCAGTGTTTCCCGAAAAGCAAATCGAGCGCGAGCGCAACGTGATCCTGGAGGAGATGGCCATGTACTACGACTCGCCCGAGGATGCCATTCAGGACGACTTCGACCAGGTGATTTTCGGGGAGCATCCGTTGGGCAAAAACATCCTGGGCAGCCGCGACAGCATCCCCACCTTTCACCGGGCCGACTTTCAACAGTTCCTATCCGAGCACATGAACACCGAGCGGTTGGTGTTCTGCTGCGTAGGCAACCTGCCGATGAAGCAGGTGGTGAAGCTCACCGAGAAGTACTTATCCAATGTTCCGGCGCTGCACGGGCCGGGCCACCGCTTGCCCTTCAGGGCCTACGTGCCGCAGCAAAAAACCGTGCATCGTCCGCTCACCCAGGCGCAGTGCGCGATCGGACGAACCGCCTTTCCGGTGCAGGATGAGCGCAGCTTGCCCTTCTTTATGCTCACCAACCTGCTGGGCGGCCCGGGCATGAACTCCCGGCTCAACCTGGCCCTGCGCGAGAAGCACGGGCTGGTCTACTCCGCCGACGCCGAGTACCAGTCGTATACCGACACCGGTTTCTTTGCTATCTACTTCGGCACCGAACCGGGACAACTCGCCCGAGCCCGGGGCTACGTGATGAAGGAGCTGAAAACGCTGCGCGAGAGACCGCTGGGCAAACTGCAACTGCACCGCCTCAAGGAGCAACTGATGGGGCAACTGGCCATGAGCAGCGAGAACAACCAGAGCCTGATGCTGGCCATCGGGCGCAGCCTGCTGGAAGAACGAGCGTTGGAGAGTCTGGACACCATCTACCGAAAGATCAACGCGGTGACAGCGAACGATTTGCAAGAAATTGCCCAGGAGATGTTTCGGGAGGAAGAGTTGAGCACGCTAGCCTACGTGCCGGAGTTAGTAGGATAAAGTGAGAGCCCATCAAGAACAAGCTGTTTTGGTGAGTATCTGAGGAAGCGTAGGCAAAAGAATAAAGTTTTGTTGGGAATCTCCGTCACGTTCTTGTCCATCACGCTGTTGAGGCCAAAGCTGTAGCTGCCCTCGGCCTGGAACATGCCCACCTTGGTCACCACCTCCACGCCGCCGCCGCCGCGCACCCCGAAGTCCGCCTTGTTCTGAAACCGTTCTTCGTACGGAAGAACGATCTCGGTGATGTCAGCAATGTTAGCGCGCTCAGTGTCATAGGATAGCAAATAGCCTAAGTACACCCCCGCGTTAATGAACAATCGAAGGTTGCGCTTGCCAAAGTACCCATGGGCCAGAACGGGTAGCTCGGCATAATCCAGCGAAACCTGATAGTACTTTCCGGGAATTCGGCCGTCTGGGCCGCTAAACGTTTCTTTCCACCCCTTTTGCACGTAGTTGAGCTCCACCTGTAGTCCGAAGTTTTTTTCGGTGAGGTACTGCACCGCGATCCCGCCCGTGTAGCGCAGCGGGGTGCTGGTCGGAAGGTTAGTATTTAGAATCTGATTGCTGGAGCTAAACACCGTGGGCAAGGTGGCCCCCCCCTTCACGCCAATGCTCCACTTGTTGTCTTGCGCCTGCACGGGGGCAACGGCTACCGTGAGCAGCACGCTAAATATCACAACCAGCCAACCCAATCCGAGTTTTTTCATGCCCCAATAACGCTAAAAAGTAGGGAATGATCTATCGCAAGCGAGGAAAATTAGCCTTGCTACTTGTTTCAACCCGGCAAAATACTACCTTTAGGCATTATGAAGCGGTCTGCATCCTTCTCTTTCCTGGCCACCCTTGGCTAATCAGCTCTCGCTGACTTCTTGGCCCTTCGGCCGTTTTCACTCCTCTCCCGGATTACCTCCTCTTTTATTGCCTCCATCATGGCACAGCTTAGCTTTGAAAAAATCTACCGAGATCTCCGCATTGCCCTGCGAGGTTCGGAAACCAACTTCACCACGGGCAGCATTCGCCGCGCCATCTTTTTGCTATCGGTGCCCATGGTGCTGGAGATGGTGATGGAATCGCTCTTCGCGGTGGTGGATATTTTCTTTGTGGGTCGGGTGGGCGTGCACGCGGTGGCCACCGTGGGCCTCACCGAGTCGGTGCTCACCATTATCTACTCCGTGGCCATTGGCCTGAGCATGGCCGCCACCGCCACCGTGGCCCGGCGCGTTGGGGAAAAGCGTCCTGAACTGGCGGCCGACGCGGCCTTTCAGGCCCTGGTCATTGCGGTGGCCTTTTCGCTGGTCATTGCGCTGGTTGGAGGGTTTTTCGCCCGCGACATCTTGCGGCTGATGGGAGGCGAGCCCGCCCTGGTAGAAGAAGGAGTGGGCTATACCCGCCTGATGCTGGCTGGCAACACCAGCGTGATGCTGCTGTTCCTGATCAACGGCATCTTCCGGGGGGCGGGCAACGCTTCGCTGGCTATGCGCTCGTTATGGATCGCCAACGGACTCAACATCCTGCTCGATCCGCTTTTTATTTTCGGTTGGGGACCGGTGCCCGCTTTCGGAGTGACGGGGGCGGCCATCGCCACCACCATTGGGCGCAGCGTGGGAGTGGCCTACCAGTCGTACCATCTGTTCGGCGGGCGGGCGCTGGTGCGGGTGGGCTACGCCAACTTGGTGCTCCGGGCCAACACATTGCTACGCCTTCTGAAGATTGCTTCGGGTAGCATGGGGCAGTTTTTGGTGGAGTCGGCCAGCTGGATTTTCCTGATCCGCATCATTGCGACGTTCGGCAGCGAAGCGTTGGCTGGTTACACCATTGCGGTGCGCATCATCATTTTCTCGATTCTTCCCTCCTGGGGGTTGGCGAACGCGGCCGCTACGCTGGTGGGGCAGAACCTGGGAGCGGGCCATCCGCTGCGGGCCGAGAAATCAGTATGGCAAACGGCCTTCTATAACCTGCTTTTCCTACTGGTGCTTTCGGTGGTGTTCTACGCGGCTGCCTATCCAATAGTGCGTCTCTTTAGCGACAATCCGGTGGTGGTTGCGCGCGGGGCGGAAGCGCTGCGCATTATTTGCGTAGGCTACGCTGCGGTATCGTACGGCATGGTGGTGGGACAGTCGTTCAACGGCGCAGGCGACACGCGTACTCCCTTATTCATCAATTTGGGCTGCTACTGGGCGCTGCAAATTCCGTTGGCCTACCTTCTGGCGGTGCCCCTGGGGTGGGGACCGGCGGGAGTGTACGTAGCCATTGCTATTACTTTCGCGGTGGCGGCGGTGGTGAGTGTGCTGCTGTTCCGGCGGGGCCATTGGAAAACGGTGCGCGTGTGAGTCGGGTAGATCAATGATTCGCTCAAGATCTAACTGATGCCGGATTCTCAAAGAGGTTGCCCAAGATATGTCTGTCAGGATAATGCGTTCCAAACGTCCAACCGCTATTCTCCCGCTTCTTCTTCGTCCCCCTCGGCCAACCGTACGAACGCGCTGCGTCGGGGCGCAGGCATCTCGCTGTCTAGGCCGCGCACCGTCTGCCAGATCACCTCGCTGAACTCATTATCCGGGATGGCGTCTTCCCGGTCCAGGGGGTAGTGGGCCGAGCGCTCCGAGAGCCGGTTGCGTTCGGTGTTCAGCTCGTCCAGATCGATGTTGTTGGGTAGGGCGACGTAGGGTCGCGCATCAGGCGTGGCGGTGAAGCACTCCCACAGCGAGGGGGCGGCCGCGTCGTACTGGCTCATGGGCGGTAGCCCCAGAATCAGCTCGATGGTGCGCAGCACCGAAGCGGTGGAGTACATGCTGCTCACCACCGCGTTGCGCCGGGTGTAGGGACTCGCCACCAGCAGCACCGAACGGTGGGCGTCCACGTGGTCGGGACCGTTCTGGGCATCGTCTTCCAGAATAAACACCGCCGACTCGGCCCACAGCTTGCTCTTCGACAAGTGCTCCACGAACTTGCCCACGGCCAGGTCGTTGTCGGCCACCATCGCGCGGGGCGTGGGCAGGCCTAGGCGGGCACCGGCCGTGTGGTCGTTGCCAAAGCGCAGCGTCTGGAACTGCGGCACCGCGTCCTGCGCCAGCAGCGAGTCGAAGTCGTGCCGCCACTCTTCGAAGCGGGTCACGTCCTTGATGGTCAGGTCGTAGCCGGGATAGCTGGCGTCGATGTGGTCCACCAGGGCCGGTTCGTTGGCTTCGCCGTCCGAGGCAAACTCCCCGTAGCTGCGGTAGCTCACTCCCGCCCGCTGGCAGTAGTCCCAGATGTAGCCCTGGTCCGGGTAGGCAATCTCCCGCGTCCCTTCGTAGTCATAGGTGCCACCTCGCCCGCCGTAGCTGGTGGGCCAGGTTTTCTCCACGAAGTCGGTGGCGTAGGCGCCCATCGACCAGTTGTGGCCGTCGGCGCTCACCTCAGCGTCCACGTAGAAGTTGTCGAGCAGCACAAACTCCCGGGCCAGCCGGTGGTGGTTGGGCGACACTTCTTCGGGAAACAAGCACAGCGACGAATCGCCGTTGCCCTGGGGCAGATCGCCCAGCACCTGGTCGTAGGTACGGTTTTCTTTGATGATATAAAACACGTGCTTGATCGGAGAGGCATCGCCCACGCGCTGCGGAATGGGGTTTCCGGCTTCGCCTTCCGCCTGTAGCTCACCCTCCTTGGTGTAGGGAGTGTTGCCGTACACTGCTTCGGAGTAGGCGGCGAGTTGGTCAGCTCCGGGGGCGTCGATGATCGACAGCGTGCCGCGCAACAGGCGGGCAATGTACTGGGTTTCTTCGGTCCGCGGCTCGTAAGGATTCGGACCGTTGGGGTTGGCGTGCGAGGAGAAACCCTTGCCGTTGGCCACGTAGAGGCGGTCGCCCACGGCGCGCACGCTGGTGGGATACCAGCCGGTGGGAATAAAGCCCTCCGACTTACTGCGCCCCGGCTCCGACACGTCGAACACGCTCAGACAGTTGTTGTCGGCGTTGGCAATGTAGAGATACTGCTCGTCGGGCGAAAGGGCCACGCTGTTGCTGGTGCTACCGATGGGCGCGTCGGGATACAGCGCGGCCGAAATGGTTTCGATCACCTTCGGCTGATCCAGATCAATCACCGACACCGAGTTGGCGTTGGCGTTGGCCACGAACAGATAACGAGCATCCTGGGTCATCACCAGGTCGTTGGGATGCGTTTCCACGTCGATGGGCGACAAGAAGGTCTGCTGCCGGGTATCGAACACGGCCACCTGTGCTCCGCCCCAGAGTGAAACGTACACTCGCTGTCGCGTGCTGTCGTATAAACAGGTGTAGGCCTCGTGCGGCAGTGCGTAGCGGTTCTGCACCGCGTGGTCTGACAG
This sequence comes from Cyclobacteriaceae bacterium, assembly GCA_965217305.1. GTDB lineage: Bacteria > Bacteroidota > Bacteroidia > Cytophagales > Cyclobacteriaceae > Tunicatimonas. The sequence continues at coordinate 421,314 of CBDCHN010000007.1, read as the reverse complement.
ACTCGCGACGTAGAGCGCGCTGTCGTCTTTGGTAACGGCATACAGTAGTTGGTCTGAGGCATTGATGTCCAGCCCGGCCACCGAAATCCGGTTGGGCCACGGCTCGCCCAGCACAATAGAATCCTGCAAGCGCAGTTGGTCTTCTTCCAACGCGTACTGTTTCACCACGTTGTCGTTGCCGCCCGATACGTAGAGCGATTGGTCGTCGGGAGCGAAGTGAATGCCCAGCCAGGCTTTGTTGATCGGGATACTGTCGAGCAGGCGCTGTTCCACCAGGTCGTAGAGCATAATCTGCTGGATGCTCTGCCCATTGTTGGTGATGGCCAGCCGACTTTGGTCGTGCGACACCGCCATGTTCAGGGGGAAGTCGCCCAGCGGCACCGACTGTCCGACGGGCGTGAGCGACCAGCCGTTGGGCAGGGTGATACGCCGGGCGTTGAGGCTATCGAGCAACGCTTGGTTCATCACCGCCAGCGAGCTAGTGTTTTCGATCTCATAGGTGGTTTGGCAGCGAGAAAACAGGAATAGGCTGCCTACGAGCACGAATGTTGAAAGAAGTTTCATCAGTAGAGAGAAGGTTGGCGGGCTAACTTAGTGCTTTTGCGGGTCGGTTGCCACCACCGCGCCAGAATTAACAGAAAGATAATATGCCTGATACACTGGTCACTGGTCACTGGTCACTGGTCACTGGTCACTGGTCACTGGTCACTGGTCACTGGTCACTGGTCACTGGTCACTGGTCACTGGTCACTGGTCACTATCCTTTAGTTGCCAGCATCCAGTATCTATCCATGTAGAAAGTCATCCAGTATCTAGCCCACCTAGCAAGTCTTCTACAAGTACCCCTGCGCCTGCAAGCCGAACAGTTCGGCGTACTTGCCATCCTGCTCCAGCAGGGCTTCGTGGGTGCCGATCTCGAGCAGTTGGCCTTTCTCTAGCACCAAGATGCGGTCGGCCATGCGCACAGTAGAGAAGCGGTGCGAAATGAGCACGGCGGTTTTGCCGGCCGTCAGCTCCGAGAAGCGGTGAAACACCTCGTACTCAGCCCGCGCATCCAGGGCAGCGGTGGGCTCGTCGAGCACCAGAATTTGCGCCTCGCGCATGTAGGCCCGGCTGATGGCAATCTTCTGCCACTCACCACCCGACAGGTCTACCCCGTCGGCGAAGCGCCGTCCGATCATCTGCTCGTAACCCTGCGGCAGCTTGTCAATCACCTGGTCGGCCATGCCCCGGTAGGCGGCATCGTCGATCTTGGTGCGGTTGCGCTGCTCGGCAATTTTACCCACCGCAATATTGGTAGCGGCCGTCATCTGGTAGCGCACGAAGTCCTGGAAGATCACCCCAATCTCGGCCCGCAGTTCGTCGGGCGAATACTCGCGCAGGTCATAGCCGTCGAGCAGAATCTGCCCCTCGCTGGGATCGTATAGCCGGGACAACAACTTGATCAGCGTGGTTTTTCCGGCCCCGTTTTCGCCCACCAGCGCCAGCTTTTCTCCGGCGTGGAGCGTGAAGTCCAGGTGACGCACTGCCCAGATATCGGTATTGGGATACCTGAACCCCACGTCCCGGAACTCGAAGCCCTGCCGCAGCGGCCGCGGAAAGGGACGCGCATTGGGCAGGGCAGGCGCCAGGGGTTTCATGTTGAAGAAGTCAAAGAAGTCTTGCAAGTACAGCGCGCCTTCGGCCATGCTGGAGAACTGGTTGAGCACGCCCTCCAGCAACGAGCGCAGCCGCGAGAACGACCCGGCCAAGAAGGTGAGGTCGCCCAGGCTGATCTGCCCGTTCACGGTTTGCAGAATGATAATCACGTAGGCTCCGTAGTAGCCCGCGCTGCCCACCGCAGCAAACAAGCTGCCCCAGCGGGCCCGCGACACCGCCACCTTTTTGTTGGCCTGGTAGTAGCGCTCCGACACCGTCGCGAAATTGCTCACCAAAAAGTCTGACAGCCCAAAAATCTTGATTTCCTTAGCCGTCTCGTCGCTGGCCCCAATGTAGCGGTAGTAGTCGAGCTCGCGTCGCTCGGGCGTCCACTGGTTGTTGAGCGAGTAGCTGCGCTCGTTGAAGTGCGACTCGCCCAGGAAGGCGGGTACCACGGCCACCCCGATGAGCAAGATCAGCCAGGGGCTGAACGCGATGAGTCCAATGGCCAGGAACCCGATGGTGATCAGGCTCTGAAATTGACCCAGCACCTGCGACATCAGGGCAGTGCGCCGGGTGGTCTGCTGCCGGGCGCGCTCCAGCTTGTCATAGAACGTCGCGTTCTCGAACTGCGCCAGGTCCAGCGTACCGGCGTGCGCCATCAGGCGGGCCGAGGTTTCGTTGGCGAACTTATCGCCCAGCAGACTGTCGAGCAGCACCGTGCTGCGGTTGATCGCGTCCGACACGATGGCCAGCCCGAACTCCAGCGCCAGATAAGTGAAGATCAGGGTCAGATCATTGTCTCCTCCGGCTTCGGACAGGCGCACCACCTCGTCGATGATGAGTTTGCCCAGGTAGAGCATCGTCACCGGAATGGCGGCCCGCACCACACGCAGCACCACGCTGGCGGCGAACAGGCGGGGGTTGGTCTGCCAGATAAGTTTAAAGAACGGGGGCAGGGTGCGCAGGGCCCGGAACCGTTCTTTCACCGATACATTTTCATTCTTTGCGGTGCTTTTCTTAGCCATGCGGGTGGGGGTCGGCCAATGCCGAAGACTTCCTGGGTCTTTTATGGATAGACGCATCGCCCGGAGGAAGATTGGGGCGAGGCGCTGCTTGGGAATAAACATCCTTCCCGGCAGCGGCGTTCACTATGCGCAACCAACACGCATGGAACTCGCCTTTCTGCCGTTTGACGCTTCCCATTATGATGAATACCGCAGTTGGTATGCCCGTCCCGCGGTGCAAAAGGCACTGGGTTTTATTGATCAAGACTGGTTAAAGCACATTTTAAACGATGACTCAGGCCGGGAGTACGCTATTTTTCTTGGTGAGGAATTTGTCGCGGAGGTAGGCATTGTTTTTCCTATAGCCCAGGACGCCCCCTTCGCGATCACCAACATCGCCGTGAACCCTGATTGGCAGCGGCGAGGAGTAGGGTCGGTGGTGCTTTGGCAACTTGCGCAGACCGTCGGGGCGCACAATTGGCTAGCCTACGTGGCGTCGGACAATCTCAACGCCCAGGCTTTCTTCCGGAAAAACGGATGGAAGGTTCATCTTCCGCCAAGTAGCGAAGGAATGATTGCCTACACTGCTCATTATGATTTCTTGACGCTCAACTCAGGTTGACCCTAAACTTATCTAAAAAACATGAACCGACGATTCTTTATTAAAACCACCGCCCTGCTCTCGGTGAGCACGTATTGGCCCGTGCGGGCTCGCCCCGTTGCCTCCGTCACCGGGAAAATTATGACCGTCGGCGGACCCATCACCCCTAACCAGCTGGGCACCTGCCTCACCCACGAGCATCTGATGTCTATCTTCGGCGACGAACCGCGCTACCAGCCGGACTACGACGAGGCAGCGCTGCTCGCCCAGGTGGTGCCCTACCTTGAACACGTAAGGCAATTGGGAGCGAAGAGCATCGTCGAGTGTACCGGGGCTTACTTCGGGCGCGACGGGCGCTTGCTGCAACAGTTGGCGCAGCGCAGCGGCGTGCAGATCATCACCAACACTGGCTACTACGGCGCGGCCAACGACCGCTACGTACCGGAGCACGCCTACCAAGAAAGTGCCGAAACCATTGCCCGGCGGTGGATCACCGAGTTTGAGCAGGGCATCGATGGCACGGACGTCCGGCCGGGATTTATCAAGATCGCCTTGGATGGCGGACCGGTATCGACCATCGATGCCAAATTAGTGCGCGCCGCTGCCCTCACGCACGCCGCCACCGGACTCACCATTGCTTGCCACACCGGTGACAATCCGGAAGGAGCGCAAACCGCGCTAGCGATTCTAAAAGAGGAAGGCGTGTCTCCCGCCGCCTGGATCTGGACGCACGCCAATAAGGTGGAAAATGTCGGCGATCTGCTTGCCGCCGCCCAGGCCGGAGCCTGGATATCGCTCGACGGAGTGCGTGCTCCTGATGAAGAAGCCTTCGCCCGCCACGTGCGCTACCTCAAGGAGTTGAAAACCCAGAACCTACTATCCCAAGTGTTGCTGTCGCACGACGGCAACTCGTTTCCTAGCGGGGGTGCGATTCGTCCCTTCGAGGCTATTTTCACGGCGCTGCTGCCCCAGCTGAGGCAAGCGGGGTTTAGTGAGCCTGACATCCAACAACTGATGGTTGGTAATCCGGCGCGGGCATTCACCCTTGAAGGATGATTTTTTGCCGAGTGACGCTGGTTAAAATAATTTATAACTCACTGTCAATCAGGCTTTTAAAATAGGTGCGTGGGGAACGGTCCCCGCCAACGGTGCGTTGCAGAAGGGAACGAATCAATACCATTAGTTACTCTTTTTCAGCATGTCACTAACCACCCTAGAACCCAAAATAGATACCCGTTCGGCCCGCGTTTGGACGCCCCAGCGGGTCATGTTCACTCCCGCCGCTCTAGACGAATCCTACGGGCAACGCCTCTACGAGCGCTTTGCCAGTCAGGGACTGGACATAGAGGTACTAAAGAGCAACCGCATCACCGGCGTGCGCCAGGAGGATACCCGGAAGACCTACGCGGCGGCCAAGCGCACCCTAGCGGTGGTCAACGCCCCGCCCAGTGCGTTTAAGCTGCGTCCCATTCCGCCTTCGGCCGACTGGCAGTTTCACCTGGCCGAAGGCTGTCCGGCGCACTGTCAGTACTGCTACCTGGCCGGTAGCCTGTCGGGTCCGCCCATCGTGCGGGTGTTCGCCAACCTGCCCGACATCCTGGAAAACACCCGCCGCTTCGAGCGTCCGGGCCAGCTTACTTCCTTCGAGGCCAGTTGCTACACCGACCCGCTGGGCATCGAGCACCTCACGGGCAGCCTGGCCGAGTGCATCCGCTACTTCGGCACCCGCCCCGACGCCCGCCTGCGCTGGGTGACGAAGTACGACCAGGTGGAGCCGTTGCTCGACCTGCCGCACCACGGACACACCCGCTGCCGCATCAGCCTGAACGCCGAGTCGGTGAGTCGTCGGCTGGAAGGGGGGACGGCCTCGGTGCACGCGCGCCTGCAAGCGTTGCGCCAGCTGGCGTTGCCCACTGCTCAGGGAGGGGGCGGCTACCCGGTGGGGGTGGTGCTGGCGCCCATTATGCCCATTCCCGACTGGGAAACGCACTACGGCGCCCTGCTCAGCCGCCTGGAAGATACTTTGGACTTTGATGGCGATCTCACTTTCGAGCTCATTACCCACCGCTTCACGCCGGGCTCAAAGGATGTGTTGCTACAGTGGTATCCCAATACCGCCCTGGAGATGGACGAGGTGCAGCGCGACGTGAAACGCAACAAGTTCGGCGGCACCAAGTACGTGTTGCCCAAGGACACCATGAAAACGATGCGTAGCTACTTTACCCAGCAAATTGCTCAGCGGTTTCCGCAGGCCGAAGTGTTGTACTGGACGTAGCAATCGCAGCGACCAGATCAGAGGAGGCATTAGCCCATGTTTTGGGTAACGGCTGCCGCTGATCTGTCCGCGCGAACCGTCAGACTGCTTAGTCGCCCCCTGATTAGCCAGTCGCTACCCCTGGCGAAGGTCAGCGGAGACCTAGATTACCTCGCGCGGGGCGTGGGTTAGAGCTATCGGGCACTTCTTTACCCCAGTCGAGCCGTGATCTAGGGCGTGCGAGCACTAACTTACCCCTCGCACGGGGTAAATCACGGGTCGTGCGACCTGGTGTAGGCCGCGCTTGGCGTAGATTAGCCCTCGTCAGCACTAATCTACGCCAACCGTGACCTTTTTTACCCCTCGGTTGCCCTTCGCCAGACCCTGCGAGCGGTTATTAAGTGATCATCTGCCCCTCGGCACGACTCGGGAGGAGGAAAGAAGCGGCTTGTAAAGACAACCGATCGGGGATAAGACGTCCGCCTACGGCACCTTAATCACCTTTCCGGAGATGACCCCCTCGCCGGTGGTGAGCTGGTACAGGTAGGTGCCGGTGCGCCACGACGATACATCAAGATGATGCTGCATCAAACCGCTGCCGGAGGTCGGTTCGAACGTGTGGCGATACACTTCCCTTCCCTGTAAATCCATGATACGCAGGTGCGCCGGGCCTGCTTCCAGCCGAAAATCCAGTTCGTGCGCCGTAGGGTTCGGATAAACCGTTACCACAGCGGGTGTATTCACCGTTTCTTCGAGCCGGGGTTTGGTAGAGGTAGCCGTACGGGCAGCCAGCGCCGACGCCGGAACCATCTGATCAGAGGGAGTGATCTGTAGGTAGTCTACGTTGGGGCCACTATTGCCCAGGGCGGTGAGCCGGATGCGGTGTTCACCCGCCGTGATCGATACCGGGTCGAAGTCTTCGCTGCGCCACGATGTCCAGCCGGAGGTCGGTGTCCCCTGTACCGTGCCCACTTCCTGGCCGTCGATCGTCACCCGCAGGTTGCGGGCCGCGTTGCTGCCGTTGGCATACTGAAACAAAATGCGGTACGGAGCGGTGGCGGCAAAGTCGACGGTCCACTCCACATAGTCGTTGTTCTTGTTGATGTAGTCGGCGAAGCCGGTGCCGCTGAAGCCGCTTTGGTTAGAGGCCACCCGCGGGCCGCTTAGGGTAGCGTCTTCCGCTTCGTAGCGTGCGTAGGTGGGCACCGCCACGAAGGCCACCAGGTAATTCATGTTAGAACCCACCGCCGGAGGGGCCAGGTTGGCCCCGATGCGTAGCTGGTTGCGGTAAGAGGCAAAGATAGCGGAGGGTACCCGCTTGGAGTATACCTCGTAGAAGGGCGAGCCGGGGTCGGTGGTGCCGATGGTGAGGTCGGTCTTGGTCCAGTCGCTCAGCCAGGCGGGCAGTTGGGTGCTGCGGGGGTCGTAGGCCACGTAGGCGATGGCCGGTTCCTTGAGATACACCGTCATAAAGTTGCCCCCGGTGGTCAGGGACTTATCATCGTTGGGCGGTTTGATAAACGAAGCACCTTGCAAGAATTCGGGCACGTCGGTGACAGTGTAAGGGCGGTCGGTGAAGAACGTCTCTCCTTCGTTGAGCTTGCTGATCTGGTAGGCGTTGTTGCTTTGCACGGCCACCTGCTTGATCAGATCGTCTTCGGCGGGTTTTTCGGGTTCGGTCTTCTGCACGGTAGGCACTTCGGCGCGGATGTACTCTACGAAGAAGTCTTCTCCGGCGGTTTGGGTGGCGTTGCTCCAACTCACGCGCCCCAGCGTGGCGTAGGTGGTATCGATGGCTTCCAGCACCGGCACGTCGGCAAAGCCGTCTTCGTCGCCCAAGTACACTTGGATCAGGCCGTTATCGTACTTTTCGATGCGGAAGGAATATGGCTTGGTCGGATCAAGGGTGAGTACCTGGTCGTCGAGATCAATGGGATAGAAATAGTTACCATTAATGGTGCCGAGGGAAAGGGAGTTGCCAAAATCAGCCCGGTAGTTGAGCACGTAACCAGTATTGGCCAGAGAGTCTTGCTGTCCGAAGATGAGGAAGTAGTCGCGATAGTAACCCGTGACAAAGTTAGAGGCTTCGGTTTCTAAAATATAGGAGGTGGCATCGAAGAAGGGCACGGTGGTAAGCTGGGTGTAGTTGTTATCGGGGGCGTTGTAGGCCTGTCCGTTCTGAATCACCCAGCCGTCGTTGCCGTCCCAGAAGGGTCCTAGTTCGGCCCGCTCGAAGTCGTCGTCGAACAACACCGGTGAGGTGGACAACACACTGGCCGAGATGCTTTCTACGAAGAAGTCCTGGGCGGCGGTTTGGGTGCTGATAAGCCAGCCCAGCTTACCCAGGTTGGGGTAGGTGGTGTCGACGGCTTGCAGCAGGGCGGTGTCGGCGTAGGCGGTGCCTACCTCGGCGATGAAGAGCTTGATGGTGCCGTCGTCGGTGTGCTCCACCCGAAGTTTGAGGGGATCCACGTCGTTGAGGCCGATTTGCAGGGTGGCCAGCACCTCGGGGAAGTAGATGTTGTCGGTGCTTTTCACGATGGACAGGTAGCCTCCCCAGGCGCGGTCGTAGCGAATGGCGTAGGTGGAGTCGGGGGTGGACTGTTCGCCGAAAGTCAGGTAATATTCGCGCCAGTAACCATACTCGAAGGGATAGGCGGTGGTTTCGAGCACGTATTTGGTTTCGCTAAAGCTTTGGGTGGTGGCTAGTTTGCCGCCAACGCCGTCGATGGTGTTGTAGGCTTTGCCATTCTGGATGCTCCACTGGGCATAAGGCTCGGTATCCCAGGCGGAGCCCAGCGTGGTACGCTCAAAGTCGTCGGAGAAGATCACTTGCGCTTGGCTGGTGGGGGCCGTGAGCAACAGCAGGAAACAAACGGCGGCGTAGGCCAGCGGGCGGATGCGCGCTCCGGCAGGTAAGGATAGGCTCATCGTGTAAAAGTTAGTGGTTACGGCTAGTAAGGTAGCAACAATTGCTGTTGATTTTGAGCTATATTGCCTTTTTTGCCAATAAAAATCGGCATTTTGTCAAAATAATATTGCATTGCTAGGCTAGAATTGTAATAACAAGCTACGCAAATAGTTAGCCGACTAGTTGGTTAAAGAACCAGCCAAGGGCAGCAGTGCCCAACAGGCTGAAGACGATCCAAAGCAGGCGTTCGCGGCGGCGTTCTTTTTGCTGTTGTGTTTTAAGCTTCGCTTGGTAGGCGGCCAAAACTTCGGGAGAGGGTGCGGGGAGGTCGGGCAGTGTTGCCCGTTCGGCATAGTTTTCTTGCTGTCGGGCAAATCCGGCGCCCCGACTGGTTTGCGAGAGGTTGTCTCGGTTAGACGTGTAGCCTTGTCCGGCAAATCCAATACCTGTCATACCATTGTATTCGTAAAACTGGGGCGGCGGGTTGCCGGGGTGGATTGTTTGAGAAGGGCTTTGGGGTTGATAGGTTAAGAAGCGTTGCTAGTGTCAGTTCATCAAATGCCAATCTTCCAGCGTCACAAACTGCGTTTGGTTGTTTTCGTCTTTGTAGCGCTCGAAGGCCGCTCCGATCACCCGGCCGGGGTGGGCCTTGGTCTTCTTCATGATGGTGGTCATGTTGAGGTAAGTAACTACTTTCAAGGCTTCTTCGTAGGAGAACCACCGCACGTCGGTGCAGTCGGGTGGCACCCGAAGTTCGCCGCTCACGTAATCGGCTTGGTAGTAGTGCATCAGCGTGAGGTAAGGGGTGTCCTGCCAGCGCTGGGTGTAGAGTCCGCACAGCTGCGGGTTTTTGATGGTGATACCCATGTGGCTAGCCATCTCGTCCAAGAACTTGTTGATTGACAACGGCTGGTTGTAGCGGTCGCCCGATAGTTCCCATTCATCGTTCCACTTCACCAGCAGCACCTCGCCCTGGTCGTTAGTGACGTATAATTTCATGAAGGAATAATTGTCGGGCTGGTCTTGGGCCAGCAGGGGCGCGGTGGCAAGCGCGAGCAGAAGGACGAAAAAGGTCTTCATGGGGTTGTTTAACCGGAGAACAAATTCTATCATTGACAAGATGACTAATTCGCCGTAATTTCACAACCCATGCCCTCTACCCGTCGTCACTTTATCAAGGCTGCCACCGCCCTGGGCAGCGCCTTACCCTTTGTGGTCGGCGAAGCCCAGGCCTCAATCGTTTCTCCGCCCGGCGGATCGCCGCCCGGCAACCCACTGGATGCGGTGCTGGCGCAACCCGTGCTGAAGCGGGAATTGTTTCCCGATCCGGTGATCATCGACCGGTTGGAGTTGCTGCGCTACGGCGATAACTTCCTATGCCACGTTACCTCAACCGACGGGGCCGAGGGGTTGTCGGTGAGCAACAACTTCCAGATGATTTATCTGTACCCCATCTTCACGGGGCGTTTGCAAAACTTTTTTCCGGGCCGTGATGCGCGCGATTGGGAGCAGTTGCTGGAAGAAGTATATGTGCACCAGAGCAACTACAAGTTGCAGAACCTGGCGCTGTGGGTGCCGCTGGCCACCATTGAGTTTGCGGTGCTGGATATGCTGGGCAAGATTGTGCAAAAGCCGATTGGCCAGTTGATCGGCCAGATTCATCAGCCCAAGATTGCCGTCTATCAGGCCAACAACTTCCGGGGGAAGTCGGCTGAAGAATCAATCAAGCTGATCCAAGCGCAGGTGGAGGAAACGCAGGCCAAGGCACTGAAGTTTAAGGTGGGCGGGCGCATGAGCAAAAACGACGACGACCCGCCGGGCCGCACGGAGAAGCTTATTCCGCTGGTGCGCCAGACCTTCGGTGACGATATGGTGATCTACGCCGACTCCAACGGCTCGTACGATGCCCCGGAAGCCATCCGCATTGGTAAGCTGATGGAGGAGTATCAGTATGATTTCTACGAAGAACCGGTGCCCTTCGATTGGTACGAGGAAACCCGGCAGGTAACGAAAGCTCTAAACATTCCGGTGGCGGGGGGCGAGCAAGAGCCCAGTCTGCGCAACTTCCGCTGGCTCATCAAAGAAGACGCGCTGGACGTGGTGCAGCCCGATATTTTTTACTTCGGGGGTATGATTCGCTCAATGCGGGTGGCACGCATGGCGGCGGTGCGGGGCAAAACCTGCACGCCCCACATTTCAGGATCAGGTTTGGGCTACTTGTACATGATGCACTTCGTGTCGGCCTTGCCCAACGCGGGGGCGTACCACGAGTTCAAGGGATTTAATAACGAAATTCCTCTGGAATGCCCTACCTCCGATTTAAGTAGCCAGGGCGGAACGGTCAAAGTGCCCACCGGCCCCGGCCTGGGGGTATTTATTGATCCGGATTACGTGGCGAAGCACACAGTGGTATAGGTTGGGTTTTGGTTACCCAAATAACCGCCTGATCTTGCTCTTCTTGGGCTTTTGTAGCTTCTCAAGCACGCTCTTCATCCCCTGCTGCATCAACGCAATGCCGACCATATCTTCGGTGGCGATGGTTTGGGCGTGATCTTCGTCGATGACGTACATCATATTGCAGTAAGAAGCCGCTCGGTCAAGGTCTTCCTGCAGCAGGAAATAGCGGGCCATAAAACCATTGAACGACAGCACTTCGGTGGCGTGAAAGGTGGTGCGGTCGGGATACAGGAAGGGCAGCGAGTATTTGTCGTCAAGAATGGCAATTGCCTCCTCGAACTTCTTTTCATTAAGCAGTTCCTCGGCGTAGCCGAGCTTGGCATAAAGATACTCCGGAAAGTTCTCGTACATCTGCTCGGCCAGTTGCCGCGCCTCTTCTTTCTGCCTGGTTTTCTTCAGAGCTAGAAAAAGGTAGTTCTGAAAGACCGGGTGCCGGGGGTACTTTGCCACGGCCTGGCGCACCTTGGGCAGAGCCGCCTCGGGATCTTCCTGTGCCAAGTGGAATAGTTCTTCCATCGTATCCTGAAGCGCCGGAAGATCATCGCTGTAGAGTTGGGAGTATTCTGAGTCCATAGGTTCGTATACTACCTCCATGCCACTTACGGCTATTCCCGAATCACCATGTTGCTGCACATAGTTCTCCCTCACCTCCTGAGCGCGAGCGGATATCAGGCTACGAAACGGCCGTTCCATGTCAATACCAAGATCGTCTTCTTCATTCCACGCATCGCCGCCGTACACCACCTGATAGTTTCCTTCTCCTACACTTTGGTTGAGTTGCCTGATGTAACGGGACGGGATCATCTCCGGGTTCACCATCAGCACCGGCTCGCCCTCGTGGCCGAAGTCCAGATCCATGAACTCAACCCGGTCGTCGTCCTCTTCCAAAACATACTGAGTAACTTTAAGGAAGTCTTTGTGGGGAGAGAATCCTAAGTCTTCGGCAAATGCAACGGCTCCGTAGATCACGTTGTGGGCCAGTGCGTACTTGCATACCTTGAACTTATTTTCCAAGTCACTCGCCTCACCCAGAAAATCCTGATAATCCAGCAAAGTAGCGTTATAGCGGTAAAGCGTATCCTTCACTCCCAGACAAAGCGTATCGACCAGGTAGATGCCCATAATCAGATGCCCGCTGGGCATGCGGCGCGTTATCAGTACCATCGCAGTTCCTGCATCCTGCCAGCCATCTGAAATGTGACACTTGTAGATGGGTAAGCTTCGACTCTTGGTTTTGATATATTTCTCGGGTGACATGTGTACCACCGAAGCTTTGCTCTTGCGTTTTTTTGTTTTCTTAGCCATGAGTGATAAGGTTGTGCAAACCAGTAATTTTACAACGAAGCTACGCACGAAACGTTAAAAATCTTTCCTTTTTTGTGCTTTCACTTTATGCTATTATTTTACTCTACGTATGCTCACCCTCACCGACATCCAGCAAGCCGCCCAACGCATTGCCCCCCTGGTTCACCGCACGCCGGTGCTCACCAGCCAAACCATCGACCGCATGGCCGGGTGCCAAATCTTTTTCAAGTGCGAAAACTTTCAGAAGGCCGGAGCTTTCAAGATGCGGGGGGCGGCCAACGCGGTGTTGCTCCTTTCCGAAACCGAACGGCAACACGGAGTGGCGACTCACTCGTCGGGCAACCACGGGCAGGCGCTGGCCCGGGCCGCGCAGGTGGTGGGCTGCCCGGCTTACATCGTGATGCCCCGCACCGCTCCTGAGGTAAAGCAGCGGGCGGTGGCGGGGTACGGCGCCGAGATTATTCGCTGCGAACCAACGCTTGCCGCCCGAGAATCTACCTTAGAGGAAGTAGTGCAGCGAACGGAAGCGCACTTCGTGCATCCTTACAACGACGAGCGCGTGATTGCCGGACAAGGCACCGCCGCCCTGGAACTTATCGACGAAGTAGGGGCGCTAGACACGGTAATGGCCCCGGTGGGCGGCGGCGGACTGCTCAGCGGCACGGCGCTGGCCACGCACGGGTTGTTGCCAAAGGCGCAGGTGGTGGCGGGCGAACCCAGCGGAGCCGACGACGCCTATCGCTCGCTGCTGGCCGGACGCATCATCCCCTCCGGGGCGCCCAACACCCTGGCCGACGGGCTGCTTACTTCGTTGGGCGACCTCACCTTCCCAATTATTCAACAGCACGTGGAGCGCATCATCACCGTGTCGGACGATGAGATCATGCACGCCCTGCGCCTGGTGTGGGAACGCATGAAAATTATCATTGAGCCTTCGTGCGCGGTGCCCCTGGCCGCACTGCTCAAAGAGAAAGAAGTCTTCGCGGGTCAGCGGGTAGGCATTATCCTGACCGGGGGCAATGTGGACCTGGCGAAACTTTCCTTTTGAGGTACCGCCGACCGGCTATCGTAGGGTGCGGTGTGTTTTGCGGTGATGGAAATTCATTTCTGCTTCTGCTGTTTTTTCAATAAATTTGCCACTGTTTTTGAGGCATCGCAACAAAAACACCCTTTTGCTAGACGAAAGTCCTTCTTTGGTCAAACCTAAGTGCTTGGTTTTTGTATTTACAGTGAGTCGCTGATCGTTACCCTCTACCCTTATGCAAGCGAGAAAAATTCATATCATTCCTTCCATTTCTATTCTTGACAAGAAGATCACGCGGCTCAAGCAGGGAAATTTTTCTCAGGAGCAAGTGTACGACGAAAGTCCGGTGGATCTGGCTAAGAAGTTTCAGGATCACGGGGTCACTAAGCTTCAGTTGGTTGATCTGGACGGCACCCAGCGTGGCAAGCCCGTTAACTACGCTATTCTGGAGGCCATCGCCGGACACACCGACTTGGAGATTGATTTTGCGGGGGGCATCAACACCGATGGAGACGTACAACAGGCTTTTGACTACGGAGCCCAGAAGGTCACCGCTGCCACCATTGCCGCCCGCAACCCCCAGGAATTTGCTTCGTGGATCGTTTCGTACGGCCGGGATAAAATTGCGCTGGGAGCCGACGCGATCAGCGACACTCCGGCGGGCAGAAACGTGGCCATTCAGGGGTGGCAGAAAGACTCGAATATCGATCTCTTTGAGCACGTAGAGTATTTCTACTCGCGTAGCCTGAAGTATCTCAAAACCAGCGATATTTCTAAAGAGGGCGCCGGTGAAGGGCCTTCGTTTAACTTATACCGCGACCTGATCGAGCAGTTTCCGGGGATCAAACTGATTGCCAGCGGGGGCGTGCACCGGGCCGAAGACATTGAGCGGTTGCAAGAGATCGGGGTGTACGGCGTTGCCTTTGGGCGGGCCTACTACGAAGGGCTGATTAGCATGAAGGAATTGGAACAGTTTTGCGCCGATTGATATGATCCGCTACGGCCTGATTGGTTACCCCCTGAGCCATTCGTTCTCCAAGCAGTACTTTTCTCGCAAGTTTGCGCAAGAAGCAATTGCCGACACCTCCTACGAGCTTTTTCCGCTCGCGCACGTTATCGATTTTCCTGACCTACTTCGGCAACACCCGCACTTGGTTGGCCTGAACGTGACGATTCCCTACAAGCAGCAAATTATTCCCTTGCTCGACCGGCTTGATCCGGTGGCGAAGCGGATTGGGGCAGTGAATACCATTAAAATAAATCTCACCTCGGGAGAGCGCGTAGGATACAACTCAGACTACTACGGATTCAAGCAATCGCTAGAGCCCTGGCTTAACGGACAAGCAGAGAAGCGCGCGCTGGTGCTGGGCACGGGCGGAGCCTCTAAGGCTATCATCTGCGCGTTACAGGATTCAGGTGTTGCTTATCAGTACGTGTCGCGCCGCCCATCGCCGGAAGTAATTACCTACAAAGCACTTCGATCTGACTACTCTCTAGCCGATTTCTCACTCATCGTTAATACCACTCCCCTGGGTATGTCGCCGCACACTAACGCTGCGCCCGACCTAAACTACCACCAACTCACAGCCCGGCAGCTTTGCTACGATCTGGTGTATAATCCGGAAGAAACTTTGTTTATGAAGCAGGCGGCCGCGCGGGGCGCATTGGTTAAAAACGGACTGGAGATGTTGCATCTACAGGCCGAAAAGAGCTGGGAGATTTGGAATGCGTGACTACGGATTGATCATGATGTGTGCCCGGTGCGTGCCGGGGTCCATGATCCAGGGCATGCCCGGAGCCTCAGGACTCAGCGGCAGACCGGTGCTTTCGGCGGTGGCGTAGGGAATGTACACCACGTAGCGGAAGCTGCCGTCGGTCACCTCGCCGGTCGCAGCGTCGAAGTGGTCGGCATCCACCGAGTAGACGAACAGCGTAGACGGCTGTTCGGGCATTTTGAGTTTTCCGGCCTTCACTTCCTCCTCACGGAGGTCAAAAATTTCTTTGGCCGATTTGCCTTCCGCCTTCAAGTCGCGTCCCCGCTGCATAAATGGCTCCAAATCGTGGTGGTAGCACGAGGCGCTAAATCCTTCTTTGGCGGGGTCGTCGGCCAGGCAGATCAAAGCGTTGCTTCCTTTTCGCAACGTCACCAACTTGCCCTGCTGATCGTAGCCGTACACGGTGGCCGTAGCGCGCTGCTCGGCCGGAGCGGCCAGCAGGGCGGTTGCGATCTGCTGATCAGCGTTCGGAGGTGTCGACTGAGCGCAGGCTACGCAAGTGCACCAGCCAGCAACCAAAGTGGGAAAAAGACTTTTCATACCAGTACGTTTGGCAAAATGTAAGCCTTTTGGTTTAAATCACCAACAAAAACCGAAGCGAGTCGGATTATTTACGCCAAAGCCAGCGGGCCGGGTGGATGGCCTTTACTGAATTTTGAACACCGCGCGCATGCGAAAGCTAAGCTTGATCTTCTGGAAATCTATCTCAGGAGATGATTCCGCCGCATCGGCCGAGGCCATCGCCATGCCCCGCGCTTGCCGGTAGTAGACCGGAGGAGCTTCGTTGCCGGTATCGATTTCTTGCACTTCCAAGATGCCGCCCAGCCGCTCATCGATGCCTTGTAGGATGTAAGCGGCTTTTTCTTTGGCATCTTGCAACGCTTTGATCTTTAGGTCTTTACGGTACTGCTCAATCTTAGAATGCGAGTAGCGATCTACGTTGGTACTCTGTATCCCTTTGGCATCTAGATCCGCCAGCAGTTCGTTCACCTGATTGAGATCGCCGAATTTGATGGAGTATTCTTTGCTGGCCAAAAACTCTTCGCGCTGGGGCTTTTTCTTGCGGTACCAATCGTAGTTGTAGCCGTAGACGTTCTCTATCCGGAAGTCTTCTTCCTCAATGCCCAGCTCTTTCACGGTTTGGTACAGAGCCCGCTCTAACTGTTTGATATTTACTTTTTCTTGGTTGTTGTTTTGGTATTCTTTCAGCGTAATGCTGAAGTAGATTTCGTCGGGCGTGATCTCTTCTTCGGCCTGCCCGTAGACTTCTATTTTCTTGGTCATTGGTTGATCGGTTTGGGCAAGGCCATCATTGATTGAGCTAGCCAGCAGCAGGATTAATACAAGGGGAAAGTAGCGCATTGTTGTTTTATCAGGATAACGGTTGGGCGAATAGATTAAGTACATTGTTTGGAAGAAGTAACGGAAAGTGCCGTGAGCGCTATTTTTGACCGCGACTGCTTTTTTCGCACTTTTGCGTATATTAGACGTCAACGCCAACCCTACCAGGATGAAGCATAAATACGGATTACACGGAAAACTGACAGCTACCGAAGGTAACGGAAACCAGTTAGCTTCGATCTTACTTGAGGCCTCTCGTTTGGTCGCTTCAGCCCAGGGATGTCACCTATATTTCGTTAGTAGAGACCAAGAAGATCAGGACGCTGTGTGGGTCACAGAAGTCTGGGACAGCGAAGAGAATCACGACAATTCCCTTAAGGTTGAAGGAGTAAGAGAACTAATTACACAAGCTATGCCTCTGCTCGCCGGACAACCGGAAAAAGGACAACAACTAAACGTTTTAGGAGGAAAGGGAATTAGCTAACCGTTTCACTTTAGAGCTATGTTCTACGCACGTTATCTAATCAGCTTTTTACCCTACGCTATCGTACTCTTCGGTAATTTAACGGGAGGATACTGGACCATAGGTAACATGGTTTTTACGCTAGGATTTCTAGTAATCATCGACTGGATTGTGCCGGAGGACAAGCAAAAGTTAGCTGACACCGACGGCACCTTTCCGGACGCGGTGCTCAGTGGCTCCGCGGTGCTGCACACCCTAGGGGTGGCCAGTCTGCTTTATGGCGTATACAGTGGTATATTGGTCGGAAAATTTATCTGGCTGGCTGCCGTCTCTACCGGTTTTGCGGGCGGGCAACTGGGCATCACTGCCGCGCACGAACTAATCCACCGGGAAAAGAATCGATGGATGCAAAACTTGGGCATCTGGAACCTTTTCTTGGTCAACTACTCCCACTTCTACACCGAGCACCGACTGGTGCACCACGCCAAGGTGGGCACCGCCGAAGACCACGCTACGGCTCGCTACGGCGAGAGTTTTTACGCCTTCCTGTTTCGCTCGGTGCCGTCGCAGTGGTTCAGTGCACTACAGACTGACGCCCAGCGGCAACGTAAGAAGGGACGGGCTACCTACGGATTGGGTAACTTCACCCTTCGAGCTACGTTGGCGCAATTGCTTTCTATGGGGATAATATTTGTCGGATTAGGAGGCCTAGCGTTAGCAGCCTACGTGGTGCAAAGTATTTCAGCTTTTTTCCTGCTGGAATACGTAAACTACATTGAGCACTACGGCCTGGAACGCGATCCTGACGAAAGGGTCGGCAAGCAACACGCTTGGCAGTCAGACACCCTAACCAGCCGGTTCACGCTGTTTGAGTTGTCGCGGCACGCTGACCACCACATGCGGGCCAGTAAACCGTACTATACGCTCGACTCGCACGCAACCAGCCCCACCATGCCCGCCGGTTACTTCGGCATGTTCTACATTGCTTTGATTCCGCCGCTTTTCTTTCGCGTGGTGCACCGGCACTTACCGGAAGCGGTGCCGCCGGTGCATCCTACCAATTAGTTGTCCTGCATGCCTTTTTCGGCCTGTTCGGCTTCACTTTTGGCTTTCGCCGCCAGTGCTTGCGCCTTCTGGCGCGCCTCCTCGATGATGGCGTCTTCGTCGTATCCGTTGCCCGAGCCAACCATACCGCTCACGCGGTGACGCAAATCCTCGCCCGACTCCGGGGCCAGCAGCAGCGCGGTAATCGCTCCGGCCACCACGCCACCGATGAATCCGGCAATGATGCTTCCGGTCTCGTTGCGCTCGTGTTTTTTCTTATCAGCTATGTAGTAACGCTGTTCGGGAAGTTTCTCCTTTGCCTCTTTAATCGCTTTATTAAGCGCTAAGGCCGTGCCGGTGAGCACGCTCATGGTCTTCAGCGACGGTAGAGAACTGCTCTTTTTCTTTTTTCTTCCTAGAATACTCATAATAAAGTTTGTTAAAAAATAAAAACTCTGTGGTTCATTTGCCTCAAAGTTATAAAATTAATAAGTCTGTTCAACGAATAATTCCGAAGACAGTTTCATCTTGCTCCAAATATGCTGAAAAGAGCTTTGAGATTGATTTGACAGTTTCGAGCGACAAAGGCTCTATCTATGGGCGGAACAACCGGCGCACAACGCCGTATACCGTACGGTAAGCCTCTGTCCGCACGCACTGAACTAAATTAATTCACTTTCCATTCATCAAGGTATGCATCTCCTTAAACGCCAAGCCGAAACCACCCTTCCCACCCGGTTTGGCAACTTCGCGATGATTGGCTACGGACAACACCCCGATCAACGTATGCCTCATCTAGCTTTAGTAAGCGAGCGTACCGACTTCTCTAAGGCCATTCCGGTTCGGGTGCACTCAGAGTGCATGACCGGCGATGTGTTTGGCTCGCTCCGCTGCGACTGTGGCGAACAGCTGGATGAGTCGTTGCGCTTGACGGGGCAACACGGCGGGGTGGTGGTGTATCTGCGACAAGAAGGACGAGGAATTGGCCTGCTCAACAAGATGAAGGCTTACAATCTACAGGACCAGGGAATGAATACGGCCGAGGCCAACCTGCACCTTGGGTACGATATTGACGAGCGCGATTATGGCTTGGCCGTAACGATTTTGAAGGACCTCAATATCCGCACGATCCTGTTGATGACCAATAACCCGGAAAAAATCAAGAGCTTGTCGGAAGCGGGGATCGTGGTTGAGAAAAGGCTTCCATTAGAGATTAAACCCCATCGCGAGAACTACGCTTATCTGCACACCAAACAGGAACTGATGGGGCATCTACTGGATGTCAACAGTGCCGAAGAATAGCTTGTTTGAGTGGGTTTACGCTTGTTTTGCGGCGATCGCGTGCAGACGTTCTTGCTCATGGTCGCTCAAACTGTGGTAGCCACTTTGACTGATCCTATCCAGCAGGGCGTTCGTTTCGTCCTCTAAGGTGACATCACGTTCATCCAGCAAAGTGCCTACGCCGCCCACCCACTCTGAAGCAACAACCGAATGACCAACCGATGCAGATGCCCTAGTTGACATAACTTCCGGAGCTTTTACCAAAGCATAAAACAGTACAACGGTAGGCAACAAAAATACCATTGCCAGCCACAGCGTGGTCTGTAGTGGATCAGAAGCCACTACCGGACTGAGCAGCAGTCCAATGATGGCTCCGCCCAAATGTGCATCATGACTGGTGGTGCCGTGGTCGGGTTTTACCGCGAACACCGATACGGCCAGAAAGGCGAGCGCTAACGGCCATAGGGGCAAAAGAATGGCTAGCGAGGGTACGCTTAGGGTGAGCGAAGGAGAAAGCGTCAGACTCGCCATAAGCACTCCGCTAATTCCACCCGCGGCACCGATGGCGTGAGACTGTCCGCTCTGGTCGTCTCGCGAAACAAACAGAGCGAGCATGTTTCCTCCCACCCCACTCACCAAGAAGACAAACAGAAAATTGGGGGTGTCAAGAGGGCCATCTATTGCGTAACCTAAGCCCAGTAGCATCAGCGTATTGAGGAGCAGGTGGGTCCAGTGGTGGTGGATCCACAGGGCGCTCCACAGTCGATAATGTTGATTTTTCTCTAGAATTCTATCAACCGCCAAGCCATAGCGGGCCAGAAAAGAGGGTAACGTGCCTTTGCACAATGCTAAAACCGTAGAAACGAATATTATACTATTTACCGCGTAGACATTGTATTCCATATGCTATAAATTGGTAAAATGCAATATATACCAATTTTGATAGCAATAGTTGGTCTAATGCCGCGATACCTTTCATCGGTAAGAGTTCTTACCAATGGCTGGATTAGGGCTAAGATCATCTACACTTGCGAGTAGTCGGTGGGTACCAGAAAAGTGCGGTCGATACGCGATACGGTGTCGGCATACTCGGGAAGTTGGGATACGCGTTTCCAGTCGGGATGGTCAATGAAGGCTTTCCAGTTCCGGTCGCGCTCGTCCATGTCGGTAAACGCCAGCAGGTAGGTGAGTTGGGGCAGTTGATCGCCGATCAACGTTTCTCCAAAGAATACGCTCTTTAGCCCGGTAGCGTCAAAAATAGGGAGTTCTTCTCGGTTGAACATGGCAATTTTGCGCCGGGCGGCGTCTTCATCAAAGCTTTCGTAAGTGCGCAGCTCGAAAAGGCGCTCGCCCTGGTTAGGCACCTTCATTTGGGGCATCCCTTCGAAGGAAAGCATCAACGAACTTTTGTAGCGCAGGTAATTGGGACTATCGGGGGTGCCCTGCTCGAAGTAGGAAGGGGTGTTGCGCTGGTGGGCCGGTTGTTGGTCTAACTGCTGCCGCGCCTGCGTCCATTGGTCTAGCGACGTGTAGGGCATCAGCACGTACATCTTCGGAGGTTCGGGCTGGCCCATTTCGGTGAACGCACCCACGTTGCGGATTCCCAGAGCGTTGAGTGCTGGAATCATGGCGTCTTTCCAGTAAGCATCCATCACCGAGCGTTTGCCCCCGTTGCGAAGCTCGTACACGCGCAGTTCGTAGTACTCACGTACGGCCTGTTGAGGACGGAATGACGTCTGAGACAGCCCACTGCTGCCCGCGGCGGCCAGGGCCGATTGCTGGATAAAGTTTCTTCGGTTCATGAGGTGCGGACTTCTATTTCTCGGGTAATACTAGCCATAATGTTATCGAAATGAAACCTAATCCGTTCAATTAATTCTTCCTGCGGATCGCGCGCTGTCGCCTTTTGTAAGTATTGTTTGGCGTCGCTCAGCGATTTATCGAACGCATGAAGTTTTAGCATGCGCACGTAGGACATAATTTTATGCTTCGCAAAGCGAAAGGTTTCCAAGTTGTGGTGCCTGATCGCCTCCAGGATGATAGGCTTACTCTCGTTTGAGAGTAGTTTGATCTGTTCCAGAAGGAGGCGATAGCCTGCCTCATCGTCGCTATACAGTTCGTATAATTCCGAAAAGTCCGGCTCATCGACGGTTTCGGTATTAACCGATTGTCCACCCTCTGATCGAAAACCAGTTGACAGCTCAGGAAGTAGGGCTTGAAGCTTGGTATGCAACTGCTGGGGGTTGAGCGGTTTGGGCAGGTAATCATCCATGCCCACCTGCCGGATTCGGTGCTGTGTTTCTTCCGATACCGAGGCCGACAGAGCGATAATCGGAATGTCGCGGTAGTGGGGGTCCGACAGATCCCGAATCTGTTGGGTGGCCTCGAAGCCATCCATGTGGGGCATCTGGATGTCCATCAAAATCACGTCGTAGTGCTGTTGCTTGATTTTCTCCAGGGCAATGAGCCCGTCCAGGGCCGTGTCTAAAGAAACGTCCCAGCGGTTGGCAAACCCCTCCATGAGCAGTTGGTTGGGAATGGTATCCTCTACGTAGAGCACGCGCAACCCCCCGAGCGAAGCGTAGTCAGACAAACTGGCCGGGGCATCTGCTTCTTTGGAATCAGGCAGTCTAAACGGTAACCGTATGCGAAAGGTAGTTCCGACTCCTTCCTGACTGTCTACCGTTACCCGGCCCTGCTGCCGTTCTACCAAGTTTTTAACGATTGATAGGCCCAAACCGGTGCCCCCGTACCGCCGCGCGGTGTCGGCACTGGCCTGCTGGTAGGGCTCAAAGACGCGCTCAAGCTGGTCGGCCGCAATACCAACCCCCGAATCAGCCACTTCGAACAGCAGGGTGCACTGGTCTTCGGACAAATCTTCTACGTAGCCACCCAGCACAATTTGCCCTTTGGTGGTGAACTTGAGGGCGTTGTTGAGTAAATTGTTTAAGATTTGGCCCAGGCGGTTCACATCGCCTACCACCGTCTCCGGGAAGTTATCTTCTAGCAGCAGACGAAACTTCACCCCTTTGCTGTTCGCTAAATTTTGATAAGTAAGCTTGATGCCTTGCACAAACGACGTTAGATTAAACGGTTTAGCATCAAACGATATCGTTCCGGCTTCCAACTTAGAATAGCTGAGGATATCGTTTACCAGGGCCGATAAGTTATCACTGGAGAACTTCAGGGTTTCCAGGAGCTTTCGCTGATCGGCCGGGGGGGCACTGGCCAGCAATAGGTCGGCGATGCCCACAATGGCGTTGAGAGGAGTCCGTATCTCGTGGCTCATGGTTGAGATAAACTCCTCGCGCGATTTCATGGCCTGTTCAGCGGCTTCTTTGGCCCGTCGTAGCGTGGCCATCGAGTGAGCATCTGCATCCTCGAGGGGCGGGGCCGTGACCTCAGCTTCCGGTTTGACGATACTAGTGAGGCGAATGACAGTGCAGGTCAGTTGGTTTTGGCCGTTAAAGAATGGGCTAATCTGCGCCTTGGCAACCAACTGTTCCTCGTTGCGGTGCTTCAGGGGCAACGTCATTGCCAAGCTGGTGGTGCTACTGGTTTCGGCAAGGGTAAGCAGTTTTGCCCAATCTTTAGGATAGAGCAGGTCGCGTAGCGTATACTGCTGCGTCACTTCCTGCGGAGTGTATCCTAGATACAGAAAGCAGTTGTTGCTGATATAGTCAATGGTGAGGTCGGGGTTGGTAAGCAGAAAGAGTTCGTCCGTGGCGGCAGCAGTGCGTCTTTCTTCCCGGGCGATCAGGTACGCTACCGAGCCAGACTGATAAACGAACTGCACCCGGTTGGTAATAAGCACCCGTTGCTCACCCCCGGGTTGCGCGTGATACGTGAGCGTGATTTGTTTTTGTCTTTTTGCGATAGCATCGTTCAGCGACTGACGAACGGCAAACCGTTCTTCTTCCAAAACGCTGCCGATAAACCCCCCGGATGCCTGGTAAGCGTGGTCCGAATCAGCTCCTAGTGCAACTACCGCGGGGTTGGCATACCGGCACCGGAAATGACCATCGTAGACCGATAGTGCATCGGTGGAGCGAGCGGCAACTTCTTGAAAAACTTCAAAATTGTGGGTTGGCAGTAGCTCTTCCACCACCAGTATAAACAGCTCGGGTCTTTGTTTGCTCACGCGACTCAGCAGCAAGCTCACCGGACGTTGGGTATGATCCTGAAGTATGGCCAGGGTATTTGTCATCAGGGGGCGCGGCGGTGGGGTAGTGGCTTCACCAGAAAGAGACTGCTCCAGGGAGGGGCGTAGGCGGGCCTCAAACAGCGTATACACTGACCGGGGGGAAGCCTTTGAAACACTTCCGTAAAAGTGGCAAGCTGCTTCATTGAAGAAGACAATTTCGCCCTGCCCATTGGTAACCACCACCACCTCACTGGCCTCATCTAGCAACGAACTTATGTTTTCCTTATCCATGTACTTTTCCACTATATATATGAACAAAGATACTAAAAATTGCAATTTATTTACAATAAGTTGATTTTTTTAAATGAAAATAGTAATAATGAGTAAAGTCTTTACATCAAATAGAAAGCTAAATCCCCTAAAATAGGACTTAATCGCAATTAGCTAATAAACCGGATGAAATTCTTACAATAGGGCTTTTTTTAGAAATTAAACACGAATACCGGCAAAACTTGTATTTTTGTGTCATGAGTATTTCGGATGGAAAAGACCGCTCGGTAGCAGAACAGGTGGCCCGCATGTTTCTGGAAATTGGGGTAGTGAAGCTCAATACGCAGGAGCCCTACACCTGGGCTTCCGGCTGGAAATCGCCTATCTACTGCGACGGTAGAATCTCTCTGTCGTACCCTCCGGTTCGGTCCTATATCAAAGAGGCGCTGGCCACGGTGATCGGGCAACGCTTCGCTGAGGCTGATACTGTGGCCGGAGTGGCCACCGCGGGCATTCCCCAGGGAGTGCTGGTGGCCGACCAGTTAGACCTGCCCTTTATGTACGTCCGTTCTTCGCCCAAGGCCCACGGCATGACCAATTTGGTAGAAGGCGAAGTGGTGAAGGAGCAGAAGGTGGTGGTGGTAGAAGATTTGGTCTCTACGGGGGGGAGCTCGTTGAAAGCCATTGCCGCGCTGGAGCTCATGGGGCTGAACGTGATCGGATTGGTATCGGTTTTTACCTACGGCTTTGAGGAGGCCCGGCAGGCGTTTGCCAAGGCGTCGATCCCCTTTGTTTCGCTGAGCAACTACGACGTGTTGATTCGCGAAGCGATGGATCAGGACCTGATCTCCCTGACTGACCTGTCTTCCCTGCGCGACTGGCGGGAATCTCCCAGCACCTGGGAGGGATAGTGTCCCCGGCCCAGCTAATCTCCGGTTCAATAAAAGGATATTCCGATAAATTGGTACGGACTTGAGCAGGCACAAGCCCAGGGTGAAGATATTCCCGTGCCGTCCTACCTACCCTCATTGGCTAATTTCCCGGATATGCTGGGTCAGCAATCGGTACACCTTGGCGTAGGTAGGGTCGAAACTTCGCAGTTGCTTCAGGTGCCGCTTGATGGTGGTTTCGTCGCCCCGCACCGCCGGACCGGTTTGCGCGGCCGCCGGATTTTTCTCCAGTGCCTTTTGCACCGTTTCTTCGATGAGTGGGTGCAGCAGCGAAAAGTCGACGTGATGCGCTTCGGCCAGGGTCTGCGCCATGCGCAGCAGGTGGTTGGTGAAGTTGTTGGCAAACACGGCGGCCACGTGCAACACCTGCCGCTCTTCAGAGCTCACCAGCGCCACGTGCTGGCTGAGCTTGCGGGCTAGCTTGGTGAGCCGCAGCAGCACCTCCGGGTCGTCGGACTCCAAACAAAAGGGCACGTTGCGGAAATCAACGGGGCGGGACTGGCTGAAGGTCTGCACCGGATAAAACACCCCGGTGCGGTTCGTTGCCGCGCGGCGCAGGGCCAGCAGCGGTTGACTGCCCGAGGTGTGCACCAGCGTGGCCCCGGGCGGCAGTTGCAGCTCCTGAGCCACTTCTTCGATGGCATCGTCGGCCACCGCAATGATAAAGAGTTGGGCTTGACTACTGGAGAAGTCGAGATGATCCTGGGCGGGGGTGCCGTAGAGTCGGTCGGCCAGGCGCTGGGCGTGCCGCAGGTGGCGGCTGTAGACGCTGGCTACGACGAGCCCGGCATCTTCTAGGGCGGGAGCGAGGTGCCAGGCGAGGTTGCCCGCCCCGATGAGGGTGATTTTGGTATAGTTTTTCAAACTGCGCTGTCGTGTTGTCAGCTTTTCTACCAGGGCCAGCAGCCGATCATTTTCCTGCCGTAGGGTGGTGATTTCTTCTCCCGTATGGTTCACCATACGCTCTCAGACTTTTGTCTGATTATCATTTCTATATGACTCAATAGCGTTGTATCCATTCACGCTGCAATTACCGTTGTAAGCGACGATGATGCTGTTTTCGCTGAGTAAATCCAGTATGTCGACCTCCAAGACTTCGACGATTTGCTTTAGACGATCAACATCCAGTCGGGTTCTCCTCTTTCTATCTTACTGTAGGTACTGGAAGTGATGCCCAGTTGGTCAGCCATATAGTCCTGGCTGTAGCCCTTTTCTTTCCGCTTCAATCTAATTTTGTGTGCTAACATCATAAATTAGTCGTAATTTGACCGTTAAAAGTAGCAAAAGTTGTGGAATAGTCAGAGAAGTGGTTGGAGAAGTTCGTAAAGAAAGTTCACGCGTGCGCACGAAAGCTGTAATGTAGATGATGGGCAATCTGATTAGTATATTACAAGTAATCGTAAATATTCAGCCATGTTTAGACAAATTTTGCTATTAATGACAGTGGCGCTGGTAGTTAGTGCCTGCGAGGTAGAAAACACAGATCGTCTTAAAGAAGACTTATCGTTGCATTTTTTTAATGAAACAGAAGAGTCGTTTGAGGTAAAGCTATACGCCGGACAGGGCCCTTCTCTCGGCAAAGACTTCAATGAGTCAGATTCCCTTTTTCTTGATATAGCATCGAAGGATGAGGTATCTGCTGTTTGGAATCCTAAGGTCAATGAGGGGGAAGGAGGCTTTTTACTTAGACTAACCGATCAAAGGTACCGAACCTTCGGCTACTATACGCGTCGTAGCATATTTGATTACACTAACTTTGAGATTGTTATAAAAGCCGATACCATTGAAATCAGTCAGAGTAAATAGCGTTGTCTTGCTTCTTGCATTATCACTGCTGGGTTGCCAGAATGATGACGGAAGTTTTACTAAAAAAGTTGATTTCAACATAACCAACGCGCTGGACCGTGACGTAAGTGGAAAGATTTACACTACATCGGGAGGTGCAACTGATCTTAGAAGAAATGACTCTATCGATTTTGCGGTCAACGCCGGAGAAGCAACTACGGTCACCTGGAACAAATTCAATACAGCGGGCGATGGTTTATTTCAATTGTACGTCAATAAAGAATTGAACGAACTGTTCGGTTATATTACCAACGATGTAAGCCTGTACGGCTCATTTACCATAACCATAGATCCTGACTCTATCATTGTTCAATAGCTTATTCAGCATGACCAATGATTTTTCCAGCCCTATTTATCCCTCATGCACGAACCAGGCACCTGTTTTAACCAGAAAAATGATAATTGAATAAAGTATTGAAATA
This sequence comes from Cyclobacteriaceae bacterium, assembly GCA_965217305.1. Taxonomy (GTDB): domain Bacteria; phylum Bacteroidota; class Bacteroidia; order Cytophagales; family Cyclobacteriaceae; genus Tunicatimonas. Next base: position 394,582 of record CBDCHN010000007.1, on the reverse strand, counting down.
CTGTCTCGTTTTATTTTTATTATTCTGGATAGGGACGAACCACTGCTTGGCGCAAGGCAGTGGTTCTTCTTTACCTACCTTCAATCGCTGGCTCTACGTCGGCATCACGGCTTCGCCCGGCTTCAACTTCACCCAGGTGGTTCGTCCACAGGGTATGCCTGAGGGGTTAGCTATTGTACCCTTCTTCTCCTACGCCTACGGATTCAACGTTCGGCAGGATCTTACCGAGCGATTAGCTAGTTAACGTCAGTTATTCTAGGTTTCTAAAAATAATACAAAATCAAGCGGCATGTAGCAGTCGGCCACGATCTTCAAAAGCAATGATTCGCGGATGCTGATCGGCAAAGGTGTAAGCCAGCAGGGCAGCAAAGACGTTGCATAGATAGTTAATAGGGGCCCGATGGCGAGTATGCTCTAAATCAATGAGACCTACGCACTGGCCAAAGACTGACTCAATGAGTCCGCGATGACGATGATAATAAGCGTCCTTTTGATGGACAATAGCATCTTTCTTTCCGTTGCGGCGCATCTTGGCCCTTAGGTCTACCCCTTTGCTAAGTAACTCTTCTTTCAGGGTGCTCAAATAACCTTTGTCGCCGTATACTTTTCCTTCTACTTCTTTGAGCAGGTAGTTCAACACCTGGTGATTGTTGTCAGCTACGTTGCCTGCCGTGAGCAGAAAGTTGACTAGCTGTGCTTCCCGGTTGATGACTACGTGCATTTTGAAGCCGTAAAACCAACCTAACGTGCCCTTGCCTTTGCTGGCCCAATCAGCCATCACTTTGTGTTGTGCTTCTCGTTTGATGTGACAAGCTTTCAAAGGTTTGCTGTCAATGTAGTTTTCTGCTAAAGCGGGCTGGCAACGGCTTTTGAGCAACAGATAGAGTTCCAGCACTACGTGCGGGATTAGGGCTACGAAGCGTTCATAGCAAGGGGCATCAGGAAGCCAGCTTTGAAAAGTCTTCAGCACATCTTGACAATAGAAGTATTTGAAGCATTTGCGTCCCGAATGATGATAAGCAATTAGGGTCGTTATGACTTCGCTTCGCGCAAAGCGTGAGTGGAAGGCGGGGACAGGCAGGCCTTGAAGAGCCGTTTGCTGAGCTAAATCCAGTAGGAAGTCATCGGTTTCCACAAAAATTTCCGTTAGTTTTGTTGTTGTCAAGATTTGCATAATTCTTTGTTTTGTACAATGAAGATTTAATTCCACTGCAAATCTTGACTTTTTTGCTCTTTCAAGCAACATAAACCCCTAGTAATCAGATATTCCCTGAATAACTGACGTTAGTTAGATAGGCATCAGCATTGAACGCTATGGAATTCGTGACCAATACGATGGGGGGACTGGTCTTACCATATTTCATCACTTGAAAATGCCATTCATGATACGCTACCGCCTGAATAAAATATTTGGTCGTTCTCATCTGTTCGTTGACGGTGGAGGCAGCTTCATTTACTCACCAGGCTTTGACGGCAACCGCATCACCGCCGCTGGTACCCGAGACCAAATTTCCTGGAACGCTACTTCTTATGCCCGCTTCAACCCATCAATAGCCATCGGCACCGAGCGGCAGAACAAACGGGGGTTATCTTTTTTCACTCAGTCTCACTTACACGCTCGGCCTGTATAGTTTGCGCAATTATGACTACTCTTTCCGGCAGAACGGGCAAGTGATTTTTAGCAGTCCGCTGCGCAACCGGGGCACCTTTTTGGGCTCCAACTGCTCGGTGCTCCTGCCGCCCTTTGGCTACAAAAAGCTACAGTTGCGTTCCGGTCGCTAGCCTATCTCGGAGCTTTTCGTAAAGCTTTCTCTTCTGCCAACCTCTGGCGTATCTGCTCGGCTGCTTTCCTTGAAATTCAGCGTCGGAACCGCTACTTTCGCGTCAAGCCGTCTAGAAAGTTAACCATGAACGACCAAATCCAAGCCCTGCTCGAAGAAATTAACCAAGCCACCGCGACCAACGAAGCCGAATTGGAAGCCTACCGCCTGCGCTTCATCAGCCGCAAAAGTGTGGTGGGCGAACTGTTCGGGCAACTCAAGCAGGTGGCCCCAGAAGACCGCCGGGCGGCGGGCGCTCAACTCAACCAACTCAAGAACGCCGCCCAGGACAAGTTTAAGGAATTGATCGCTTCGCTAGCGCAAAGTCAGGCGGGTTCTAAAAAATCGAACGTGCCCGACCTCACCCTGCCCCCACCCCCGGACGCGGTGGGCGCTATCCACCCGCTCACCCGGGTGCAGCAGCGGGTGGTCGAAATCTTTGCCCGCATGGGTTTCGTGGTGGCTGAAGGACCCGAAATCGAGGACGACTGGCACAACTTCACGGCGCTCAACTTCCCACCCAACCACCCGGCCCGCGAGATGCAGGACACCTTTTTTGTGGAGCGCAACCCCGACGGACGGGATGTGGTGTTGCGCACGCACACCTCGTCGGTGCAGGTGCGGCTGATGCAGAGCCAACCCCCACCCATCCGGGCCATCATGCCGGGGCGGGTGTACCGCAACGAGGCCATCTCGGCACGGGCCCACTGCGTGTTTCACCAGGTGGAAGGGTTGTACATCAACGAAAACGTAAGCTTCGCCGACATGAAGCAAACGCTGCTGCACTTCGTGCGGGAGCTGTTTGGGGAAGAGAGCAAGATTCGGTTGCGGCCGTCGTACTTCCCCTTCACCGAGCCCAGCGCCGAGCTCGACGTGTGGTGGGGCACTGACACCGAGGCCGACCGCCGCGTGACCAAGGGCACCGGCTGGCTGGAGATCGGCGGCTGCGGCATGGTGGACCCGGCGGTGCTACAAAACTGCGGCATCGACCCCGAGAAGTACACCGGCTTTGCCTTTGGGATGGGCATCGAGCGCTTCGCGATGATCAAGTACCAGATCAAAGACCTGCGCCTGTTCACCGAAAACGACGTGCGCTTCTTGCGGCAGTTTGTACCGTTCAACTAAGCGCACATGAGCAACGACGTAAACGATAAGGAACCGGAATCCGATGAGCCACGCACCGGTTGGTTTGAGCAGTTGGGCATTCCTGTCCGGCAGAAATTCTGGAGCTCCGACAAGTTCTTGAGCCTACTAGCTTTTCTGATCAGTGTGGGTACGTTTTCCACCTTCGCCTACCAAACCTACCTGATTCAGAAGCAGCAGTACGCTAATGTATTACCCTATCTGCAACTTAATTATGGTTACGGCCACAACTATTTTCGTATTGATGTTTCAAACAACGGCGTAGGACCTGCCTTTGTTCAAGACCTTATTGTTCATTATCAGGACTCAAGCTACCACATGAACCTCAACCCGTTTGCATACCAGATAATACAGCCAGATAGTAGTAGCGCCTACAGTGTGTCCTCAGGTAGCCTTCCTACAGGATACGCCATTCCTAGTAAGGAATCCATTTTGCTTTTGGGATCAAATAATGAGGAGACGGCCAATTTGTTGAAGAAGCTCTTTTTTGAAAATGAAGTTGAAATAGAAATTATCTATTCATCTGTGTTTGATGAGCAATGGAAGTTGACTTTCCCCCGATCTTTCGTTCTTGAAAAGATGGATTAGTGGTTAGTCAAATACTGCGTTTGCATCTCAGGTTTTTTATTTGTCTCCATAGTGTCCTTTACAGGAGACAATAACAATTGCTTCGTCGCGCACCTCGTATACCAACCGGTGTTCCCCGGTAATCCGGCGGCTCCACAGCCCTGAGAAATTTCCTCGCAACGCTTCAGGTTTGCCAGTGCCTTCAAAAGGGGTGCGCCGCACTTCCTTAATTAGTTGATCTAACTTTTTGAATAGCTTTTTGTCAAGCGTGAAGATAGATAAGAAATCATCGTAGCTTCCCCCACGGAACGTCAGGTCTCTCATGCAGGTTGCTACGTGGTGCGTACGTAATGCTGCTTCTTGGTAGTTTCTACTTCTAGCGTACCTTCCTCCAGTTGCTCAACCATACGATCATATTCTTCGGCAGTAAAGCGGTAACCGGGGGTTAGACGTCCTAGGTGACGTAGCACTTTGGCTTTTTCTTCTTCAGGGAGGCCTTCAAACAAGGTGATAATATTGTCGGCAGTGGCTTTCATAGCTGAAATCATTTTTGTCTTAACGCTTTTACGAATTACAGTATGCTCTGTTTCATGTCGTTCCGCCAGCCGACCCGTTATGCTGAGTATTTACTCATTGCAGGAAAATCCTTCACACCCGCACCAACCGAATCGGATAGGTCTGGTTGGCGTTCCACTGGCATACGTAGATGTTTTTGTCTTCATCGATGCATACATCGTGGCAGTGCTGAAACACCGGGTCGGCCTGCACCATCAACTGAAGCTCACCGTTTTCGTAGCGGGGCTCGGTGCCGCCGGGGTTCGACACCACTTTATCGTTCTTGTCTAGGATCGTCACGAAACCCGAGTTGTCGGTCTGGTTCAGGTAGCGAAGCCGCGACCAGCACACCCCCGCGTAGAGCATGTCGTCGTCGATCACCGGGCGACACACAAACGCACCAGGCAAAAACAGGGTAGACAAATACCTGCCGTCCAGCGTGAAGCGCTTAAAGGCGTTGTGCGCCCGCGAGGTGCACAGCAAGGTTGGATTGTCCGCGTCGCGCAAGTCCACCCGCACGCCGTGCACGGTGCTAAACTGCTCGTCGCCGTCGCCCGGCCCGCCGAAGTGCCGCAGGTAGTCTCCCTTCGCGTCGAACTGAATGACGTACTGCGAACCGTAGCCGTCGGCCACGTAGATGTCGCCATTGGGAGCTACGGCCGTTTCGGTGGGCTTGTAGGGCTGCTCGGCTTCGTAGATGCCCAGCTCGTGCGGCGTCTTCAGCGTCATCAGCACCCGCCCATCCACCGTGGTCTTGTCGACCCGCCCCAGGCCGGGGTCGCAGATGAAAAGCACGTCTTTGCCTCCCTCGTCGAAGATGGTAAGGCCGTGTCCGCCCGGGTACGCGCTGCCCCAGGTTTTCAGCAGTTTGCCCGACTTGTCATAAATGATGATGTTGTTTTTGGGCTCGTCGGTGATCATAATCAGCCTTCCTTGGGAGTCCAGCACCATCTCGTGGCAATTGTTCACCGGCGTCTGGGCAGGGTCCAGGTTGCCCCAATCCTGATCCACCCGGTAGGTGAATCCGTGGTGTCCCAGTACTTGCTCGCCCAAACCGACCGAGGTGGTTCGGATAGAAAACGCGGGGTTGGGCGAAAACAGGGCGGTACCCGCCAGGGTGGCAGAGCTCTTGAGAAAGTTACGGCGGTGGGGATCGGTGGGGGGTGTCATGCAAAAGTTAGGTTAGATGATGAAGCACGAAAGGTACGGATTAAGAAGAAAGGATGCCAGATGAATTTCAGTGGGGTTGAGATATTGGATACTAGATGCTAGCTACTAGCAGTAGTTGTCCTTGGTCATTTGTCCCTTTGTAAATTTGACCAGTGATCGTTCCACGATGGCCAGTGACCAGTATCCAATATTGTGGCGGGGCCAATGGCGCGATTCTGAGAAATAACGCTAAATTTGTGAGCACTGCCGGATAAAAACCGCGGCTCTGCTGCGTACGGTCAAACACTACCTAACTTCTGCGGCGCGCTTCCCTTGCGTATGAGAAAACTACTACTGATAATTTTTTGGTGGATCGGATGCTTGCCCCTGTTGGCCCAATCGGTCGATAATATTCGCTGGACGGGCAGCTACGCCAACCAACCCCTGACCACCATTCTGGCCGAAATTCAGGCGCAGCAACCCGTACGGTTCTTCTTTCGACCCGAGTGGGTCGCCGACCTGACCTTTTCCGGAAGCTTTCGCGACGCTTCGATCGAGGAGGTGATGAACCAACTGCTGGCCTCCACCGAGCTCACCTACCAGCGTTACCAGCAGCACTCGGTGGTGCTGTTGCAGAAAAATCCGAACGCGCTCACCGCCGCCCTGCGCCGACGGGGCCCCGACGAACGCCTGATTGTGATTGGCGACTCGCTGCGTTCCGGGCAAAAGAGTGCCACCGTGACCGGCTACGTGCGCGAGGGGGCCACCGGGCAGGGCATCACGGGTGCCACGATCCTGGCCCAGGATGCACAGCTGGGCACGTCGACCAACATCAACGGCTACTACTCGTTCGTTTTGCCCGTCGGCTTTCACACCCTGGTGATCAATTCGTTGGGCTTCGAAGAAGAGGTTCAGGAGGTGCGCGTGGTGTCCGACGGTACGCTGTCGGTAGACCTGTTCGAAGCCACGGCCCGCCTGGAGGAAATCACCATCACCGACCGGGCGGCCGACGACAACGTGAGCAGCACCCAGATGAGCGCTACGCGCATGGACATCCGCAAGGTGCAAAAAATGCCCGCCTTCCTGGGGGAGGTCGACCTGATCAACGCCATCGAGCTGCTGCCCGGCGTGAGCGTGGCGGGCGAAGGTGCGGCGGGCTTCAACGTGCGGGGTGGCGATGTGGGCCAAAACCTGATCCTGCTCGACGGCATTCCGGTGTTCAATCCCTCGCACCTGTTTGGGTTCTTCTCGGCCTTCAACGCCGACCTGCTCAGCGACGCCACGCTCTATAAGGGCGGCATTCCGGCGCGCTACGGCGGGCGGGTGGCCTCGGTGCTCGACGTGTCGCTCAAGGAGGGCAATCTGCGCGAGGTGACCGGCAGCGGCGGCATCGGACTGGTGGCCAGTCGGTTGGCGCTGGAGGTGCCGCTGGTCCCCGAAAAGAGTTCGTTGATCATCGGCGGCCGGGCGTCGTACTCCGACTGGATACTGAATCGGGTGCAGGATTTAAACATCCGGCAGAGTACCGCTTCGTTCTATGATGCCAACGTGAAGTGGACCTACCGCCTCAACGAAGCGCACAAGGTGGGCATCACCGGCTACCTGAGCAACGACGACTTCAACTACGCGGGCACCACCGCCTACGGCTACCAGAACCAGGGGGCGGCGCTGCACTGGGACTACCTGATTTCGCCCGAGTGGCTGTCGGCCCTCACCCTCACGCACTCGCGCTTCGGCTACCAGGTGGGTGACTTTCAGGACAGCACCCGGGCCACGTCGCTCGACGCTACGTTCGTCACCACGGAGGCCCGCTGGAACCTGACGCGTTTCTGGGGCGAACGCCACCAGGTGGACGTTGGCATCAACGCCGCCCGCTACGACTTCGCGCCGGGAGAACTGCGTCCCGACGGTGAATTTTCGTTGATCACTCCCGAAGACTTGGCCGAGGAACGGGCCTGGGACCTGGCCGCTTACCTCAACGATGAGTTCACCGTTTCGCCCGCGCTCACGCTCACCCTGGGGTTGCGCTACAACCACTACCGGGCGGTGGGTCCGCGAACGGTGGCTATTTACGAAGAAGGGCTGCCCCGGTCGCCCGGCACGGTGGTGGACTCGGTACGCTACGGCGCAGGACAAACCATCGCTTCGTACCAGGGCTTCGAACCGCGGGCCGCGCTGCGCTACGGACTCAATGCCCGCAGCAGCGTGAAGCTGAGCTACCAGCGGATGCGGCAGAACCTGCACCTGATCTCCAACACCGCGGCTATCACGCCCACCGACATTTGGAAGCTCAGCGATGCCTACGTACCTCCGCAGATCGGCGACCAGTACGCGTTAGGTTACTTCCGCAACTCCCGCAACAACGCCATCGAGTCATCGGTTGAAGTGTATTACAAAGACCTGCAGAACCTGGTCGAGTACCGCGACGGGGCCGAAATCCTGATGAACGATCAGTTGGAAATCGACTTGCTGACCGGCGTGGGCCGGGCCTACGGAGTGGAGGCGTACCTTGCCAAAAACCTGGGCCGACTCACCGGCTGGTTGTCCTACACCTACGCCCGCACGCTGCGGCGGGTGGAGGGGGCCAGCAGCGATGAACGCGTGAACCAGGGCGAGTGGTACCCCTCGAACTTCGACAAGCCGCACGATTTCACGGTGGTGGGCAACTACCAGTTCACGCGCCGTATCCGGCTGGGATTCAACTTCACCTACAGCACCGGGCGGCCCGTCACCCTGCCCGAAGGCACCTACCGGGTAGGCAATCAGGACATTGCCCACTTCTCGGACCGCAACCAGTATCGCCTGGCCGACTACCACCGGCTGGACGTGTCGTTCTCGGTGGACGGCAACCTGAAGAAAAAGAAGGAGTGGGACTCGAGCTGGACCTTTGCGCTGTACAATCTCTACGGGCGCGACAATCCGTACTCGGTCTTCTTCCTGAACGATGGGGGCGGCACCCTGTCGGCCTACCAACTGGCGATTCTGGGGCGTCCGTTTCCTTCGGTTACTTATAACTTTAAGTTTTGATGAAGCATATCGTTGTTGTTCTGGGATATTTGGTGCTGCTAAGTGGCTGCATCGAGCGCATCGACCTCGATGAGTCGCTCTCGGGTAAGCGATTGCTGGTGGTGGATGGTTTGATGACCAATGCCGAGGAACCCTATTCGGTAAAGCTTTCCTATACCTCGCCCAGCCTGAAAACCTACGACGGAGAGGCCGTCACGGGAGCCGAAGTGTACATCACCGACCAAGAAGACCGGAGGGCCGATCTGTTCAGCGTCGGAGACGGCACCTATTTGACCGACCCCGGCTCCTTCCGGGGACAGGTGGGCAGTACCTACCGCCTGCACGTGATCTTGCCCGACGGCAAAACCTACGTCTCGCTGCCGGAAACCATGCCTGCCGTGCCCCCCATCGATAGCATCTACTACGCGCTGGATAGCCGACTTTACCAATCCTCTCTCGGCACAATTTTGCAACGTTGGGGAGTGCAGTTTTACCTGGATACGGGCAGTGATGCCGACCAGGCGGCCTTCTACCGGTGGAACTGGCGGGAGACCTACTCCTTTATTGCCCCGCTCACCCTGCCCACCCAACTGATCACCCCCCTATGTTTCCGCTCGGGCTCATCGGCGCGTTACCTCAACGTGGCCTCTACCGAAGATTTGCGCCGTGATCGCATCGTGAAGCGCCCTATTAACTTTGTGGCCAAGAGCGGACTGCAACTCCAGCGGCGCTACAGCTTGCTGGTGACGCAGTACTCGATGACCGAACGTACCTACCGCTTCTGGGCTAACGTGCAGCAGCAGCAAACCGACGGCGGCTCGGTGTTCGCTCCGCCGCCCGCGCCCATTCCGGGCAACATGAGCAGCACTACCAACGACCGGGAGCGCGTGCTGGGTTACTTTCAGGTGTCGGCGGTCACCGAGAAACGAATATTTGTGAACCGGGGGCAGGTGCCGCCCGGTCCGGGTGGGTCGCCGGGAGGGAGTCCCGGCTGCGTAGACGGCGACCCGGAGGCGCCGGAATCGTGCTTCGACTGCACACTGCTGCCCGGCACCACCACCGAGGTTCCTTCATTTTGGTAACTATGCGACGAACTATAGTTTTCATAGCGGGCGTGCTGTTCGCACAAACCGGGTTCTGGCCCCCTGCTTTCACCGAACCGCGGGCCTCGTCACCCGAACGCGTTCACCTGCAACTCTCGGAACGCGTGGTGGGGGCGGGGGAAACGCTCTGGTTTCAGGGAACGTTGCGGGGCGACCCTTCGCGCAGCACGGTGCTCTACGCTGAAGTGCTGAACCGGGGCGGGGCGGTGGTGCAGGGAATATTTAAGGTGGAAGACGGAGTGGCCCGGGGGCAACTCAGTCTGCCCGACACGCTATCGGGCGGCTGGTATCAGGTGCGGGCCTACACGCAGTGGATGCGCAACGAGGGCCCGGCCGCATTCGCCACCCAACCGCTGCTGGTCGTGAATGCCTACGAAGACGAACTGTCGGTACCTGCTTCGGGCCAACGAGCGTTAGCGCAGCTAGCAGGCTCTCAGCAGGAGGAGGCAGCAGGAGCGGTGCAGATCAAACTAGACCAGGCCCGCTATCAGCCCCGTGAACCGGTGACGATGCGTTTGCAACTGACCGGTGCCGCTCAGCGCGCACGGGTCGCCCTTAGTGTTCGTAAGGTGGACCCAATGGGCGGCTATCAGCCTCCCGCCGAACGCGTGGCGAGGCCCGCCGAAACTTCTACGGATCTGCCCCGCTACTCCGGGGAAGACGATGGGCTTACCATCAGCGGAAGCGTGACCGGCATGGACCAAAGCACGGCCGACCGCACGGTTATCCTGTCGATACCGGGCACCGATCCCTACTTCGAGTACGACTTCGTGGACCAGCAGAATCGCTTTCGGATTCCGATCAATGAACGGCGTCAGGGCCAGCAAGAGGTGGTGCTGCAAACGGCCGACACCACGTTGCGGGTGCAGTGGTCGGTTGACGAGCGATTTGCTTCTGAAAACACCTACGCGCGCGAGCTATTTCCGGAAGTTCCGGCGGCGGCCCTGCAGGAGTTGCTTACCACCTACACGGAGCGCTCGCGCATCAACGCGCAGTATGATTTGTTTCGTCCGCTCGACTCGGCAGCGGTAGCCAAGCGACCGGAATTTCGCTTTTACGGGGCGCCGAATTTCACGGTGCGCTCCGACGACTACGTGGCGCTGCCCAATTTTGTGGAAGTGAACCGTGAGCTGATGCCGGGCGTCCGCCTGCGCAACCGGCAGGGCACTTATGATTTTGACGTCTTCGATATTCCGACGCGGACCTTTCTGGAAGGGGAACCGGCGGTTTTCATGGACGGCGTGCTTATTCGGGACGTGAACTACCTGGTAGATTTTCCGCCGAGCGAGATTGAGCGCATCGAGACAGTGAACCGGCGCACCTACTACGGAGAATACCGCTTCGACGGTGTGATTGCGGTGTATACCCGATCAGGTGATGCCTACGGCCCGGCCTTGTCGCCCACGGCTCGGCGCGAGCAGGTCACCTTGTACACGCCCCCCCTAGCGTTTGCTCCTCCTGATTCCCTGGCGGACTACGAACCGGACTTTCGTAGCCTGCTGCACTGGCAGCCCTCGGTGAATCTGCCGAACGATTCGCCGACCATTGAAGTGATTAACTCAGACGAGCTAGGAACTTTTGAGGTGATTGTAGAGGGGGTGTCGGATCGGGGCGAACTGGTTTTCGGTCGGGCAACGTATACGGTAGCGCTGGGCGAACCGGCCGCGGCGAAAGAGTAATAAGGGGGGACAATGAATTATTTTGCGGTTTAGTGCGTTGTATTGGTATGATAACTATTCATGACACTCGAAAATCACAGATTGCTAAAGAAATTCTAAAGCAGTACAAAAAGTCCCACCCCGGAGTGTTTTCGCTTTCTTATTTTGACCCCAGCGAGCTAAACGACTTTCTGGTCCAGCGCGGCGACCACGTGCTGATGGACAAAAAAGGCATCGAGAGTTTCCTACAGGCCTTCCGCTAGGTTTTACTACTTTTTTGGCTTACTGATCAACGTACCCCTGCCCAAAATCTCTCAGATGGCCGATCAGGGGCAAAGCCATTTTACCCCGTTCGGTTAATCGATAGTCCACCCGCGGCGGCACTTCGCCGTAGCTGTGCCGAACCACCAAATCGTTATCAGCCAAGCTTTTCAGCTCCTGCACCAGCATTTTTTCGCTGATATCGGGTAGCGAACGTTTCAATTCACCAAAACGCACCGCCCGCTCGCCAATCTGAAAGATAATCAGCAGCTTCCACTTTCCTCCTAACATTTCCAGCGTAGTCCGAATCGGACAGCGGGGTGTAATCTTCATTTCTTTTTTTATACTTACTAAAAGGTATGTACCTAGCTTTCAACCGTATACTCCAAACGTACGTTCATCTGATAAATTAAGCAACGTTAATTTCTCAGTGATGAAAATAATTTATGTTTACGACGCGCTCTGCGGTTGGTGCTACGGCTTTTCTCCGGTGATGGAGCAATTTTATAAAGATCATCAATCTGACGTATCGTTTGAGGTAGTGTCGGGCGGCATGATTACCGGTTCGCGCATCGGTCCCATTGGCGAGGTAGCTCCTTACATCAAGTGGGCCTACAAGGAAGTGGAGCAAGCAACCGGGGTTACTTTTGGTAAGGGCTTTCTGGAAGATGTATTGGAAGAAGGCACCACCGTCTTCACGTCAGTTCCGCTGGGAGTTGCGTTGAGTGTGTTCAAATCTCACCGCCCCAAGGAGGCTGTATTGTTTGCCGGAGCGCTGCAAAAGGCGGTTTACTACGACGGAATTGCTCCACAAGACACCGCCGCTTACGCTCCCCGGGCCGAAGCCTTCGGCATCGACGGCGAAACCTTTGTTGGCCAGATGGAGCAACCCGAATTTTTAGCCCTGGCCGAAGCCGATTTCCAGCGATCACAGCAGCTGGGGGTCAGCGGTTTTCCTACCGTATTCGCCCAAACCGAAGAAAATTATTACCGCTTGGCGAGCGGTTACACCCGCTTGGCTGACTTGGAAAGTCGGTTCGCCACCCTCACTCAAAACGTTCACTAAACCAATTCTTACGTATGAAGACTATTGCCCTATTCGGAGGATCCGGCCGCACCGGACAACCATTTTTGACCCAGGCCCTGGCGAAGGGTTACGCGGTGAAAGCCCTGGTGCGTAGTCCTGAAAAAATTACCACCCAGCACGAGCACCTCACGCTGGTGAAGGGCGACGTGCTCAACTACGACGACGTGCGCAACACCGTTGCCGATACCGACGTGGTCGTCAGCGTGTTTGGGCACGTGAAGGGCTCGCCCGAGTGGTTGCAAACCAACGGCACCAAGAACATTGTGCAGGCTATGAAGGAAGTGAAAGTGAACCGCATCATTTCGCTGTCGGGTGGCGGACTCCCCTTTGAGAAAGACGAACCCAAGTTTGCCGACAAGGCCATTCGTTTTGTTATGAAGGTGGCGGTGCCCAAGATCCTCAACGATGCCATCGAGCACGCCAAGGTGCTGCGCAACAGCGGTTTAGAATGGACCATCGTTCGGGGTCCGAGACTCACGGAGGAGCCCAAGAAGGGAGACTACCGTGTGGGTTGGGTGGGCGTAAACGCCAGTACCAAGGTGGGCCGCGCTGACTTGGCCGACTTTATCCTGCGGCTGGTTGAAGATACCCAGTACGATCACCAGATGCCCTTTGTGAGCTACTGACGATCAGGATGGGCGGGATGCTTGTTTTGATGGAAAGGGATAGGCAGGATAAAGGCACAGAAAAAGAGCGATCTCGTAGCGGGATCGCTCTTCTTGTTTGACGTTGAAACCACGCTCGGGTGGGGTGAGCTCGGTAAATACCTAACCAACGCAGCGCGGAAGCGCTACGCTGGCTAGGACGGTTGATACGCTAAGCGGCCTTGTCTTTCTTGCCCAGCATGAGGAACTCGGTACCGACCACCTCGGTGACGTAGCGCTTGTTGCCGTCCTTGTCGTCGTAGGTGCGGTGGTTGAGCTTGCCTTCCAGGGCCACCTCTTTGCCCTTGTGCAGGTACTGCCCGGCTAGTTCGGCCAGGTTGCCCCACAGCACCACGCTGTGCCACTGCGTATCTTCTACGCGCTCGCCCTGCTTGTTCTTGTACGTCTCGGTGGTGGCTACGGAGAAGCGGGCCAGCGTGCCCCCGTTGCTCAGTTGCTTCACTTCGGGGTCTTGACCCAGGCGTCCAATGAGTTGTACTCGGTTTTTCAATGCGTTCATCGTTTTCGTTATTTAGTTGTTGAACATTAAACTCGTTGGCAAAGGTGGGGCAGGGCGGGCAAAGGATTCGTCTGCTAAGCGTTTATAGTCGTCTATAACCGTTTGTAAACGTTTGTAAATGTTTATAGGCATCAGTATATTTTGGACGATGGTTTACCGGTCGCTGCGGAAAATGATTAGAAGGTGATCGGAAAAGTGCGTCAAATGGCTATTCTGTAGCTATATTGCGGGCAAAAGCTTTGCGGCTACTCCAGCGTTAGCACGCATTTGCGAAGCCCCGCCAACGAATGACCGAAAGAAATATAACCATAGGCATCATGAAGGTTGACGTGACCGGGAAAGATGCCCGCTCGCTGAGCAAACTGACCCAGCAGGCTACCCGGCAGTTTGCGCAGGTCGTGCAGCGCGAAGCAAGGCTTACCATCGAGTCACTGTCATTCGACGAACCGAACCTCACCCCCGACGAACACGGCTACCGTGCCCTCGACTTCGTACAGATCGGTCTCAATGAGAAAACCGAACGTCAACTCGCCTTCCTGATGATCATCACTGAGGTAGAGATTGCCGCCGCTTCTCTATCCTACTTGCTTGCCTTACCCTCTCAGCTCACCAACGTGGCCATCATTTCTACCCGACGACTCGCTGACTACGGATCAGCCGACATCCAGAACCAGCCGCTCATGACCGCCCGGCTCAGCACCCTGATGCTGCACTGCTTCGGACGGCTGTTGAACCTCAGCTACCATCCGGAGAAGACAAACTACATGGCTAAGATTGAGGTACCAAACGACCTGGATACGATGGACCGGTTTACCGAGCAGCAGTTCGATCACGTGGCTAAAAACTTACCCCGGGAGGCCAACGACCGCTTCTCGCGGGGCAACAAATTCTCGTTCGTACTTCGGCAAACCGCCCGCAATCTGCCGCGTATCTTCCGGGGAGCAATGCGGGCCAATCCGCTCAGGATCGCGACCAAATTGCCCACCATGATTGCCACGGCCCTGTCGGTGATCATCATCCTGATCTTTGGGGGAGAGACGTGGGATTTTGCCGCATCAGTATCGTACGGACAGCTCGCGGTGTTCGTGAGCGCTAGTTTTGTGGCGGCCGCCTTTGTGCTGTACCGCGCGTTCTCCTTTCGGCTGGTTTCTACCCGCCACGGCAACACTTCCGAGAGTGCGGTGGTCACGGCGGGCGCCACCTATCTGGCTTTGGTGCTCACCTTGGGGTGCCTGTTTGTTCTGTTCGGACTGCTGATGTACGGGGTGGTGGTGTTTGTTTTCCCCGACCCGCTGATGAGCACCTGGACCTCTGATCAGGACGGCGCATCGCGCGGGGCCCACCTGCGGCTGGTTGCCTTTTTAGCGGCAGTGGGGGTGCTGTTCGGTTCGCTCGGAGGATCGGCCGATTCGCGCTCGGTGGTGCGCAACGTGCTTTTTGCCGTAGATGAAACCTAAGAACAAACACTCAAGCAATCCAGGGGTTGAACAATTATACCAATGAATCAACCTTCTATGAATCAGCTCACCTTTAGTAACGGCGACACCGTATCAGCGATTGGACTAGGCACTTGGAAATCGGCTCCCGGCGAAGTGCACCGCGCGGTGGTAGAAGCGGTGCAGGCCGGTTACCGCCACATCGACTGCGCTGCCATCTACGGCAACGAACCCGAAATTGGACAAGCCCTGCGCGAAGTGTTGGATCAGGGCACGGTGAAGCGAGAAGAACTGTGGATCACCTCTAAGCTGTGGAACACGGCGCACCGAAAACAAGATGTGCTACCGGCCTTGAAGAAAACACTAAACGACCTACAACTCGATTACATCGACTTGTACCTCATGCACTGGCCCATTGCTTTGCGGCCGGACCTGACCACCTTCCCCGAGCGGGCTGAGGACTTCGTGAGTCTGGAAGAAGTGCCGCTGATGGAAACCTGGCAAGCAATAGAAGCCGCCACCGACCAAGGACTCGCCAAGCACCTGGGCGTGTCCAATTTCAGCATCAAGAAGCTGCGCGCGCTCAAAGAGCAGGCCACGCACGCTCCGGAGATGAACCAGGTGGAGATGCACCCGCTGTTGCAGCAAAAGGAGTTGCTGACTTTCTGTCAACAGGAAAACATCCACCTCACGGCCTACTCTCCACTGGGTTCGGGCGACCGTCCGGAGCGGCTTAAGAAAGAAGACGACGTCAACTTGCTCGAAGAGCCCACCATTCGGCAGATTGCCGACCGGCACGGTTGCACCACCGCGCAGGTGCTCATCCGCTGGGCCGTGGCGCGGGGCACCGCTGTGATTCCTAAATCGGTGAACCCTGAGCGCATTCGGCAGAACCTAGCAGCGGCCGAAGTGGAATTGACCGAGCAAGACATGCAGCAGATCGCGGCGCTGGACCGCCACCGACGCTACGTAGACGGTTCTACCTGGGTGATGGAAGGCAATTCATACACCTTGGCTAACCTGTGGGACGAGTAAACAAGGGCAAAATTATTCTTCAAAGGCAGAATTTAGCTGCTCTGTCGAAAGTTAAGCCGCCCAACAGATAATTTATTTTGCACTTTTCATATTATTTTTTTAAATAATTCCGAGTAGATATTTTGCCAGATTAGCTTATCGCTTAGAAGTCGGATTAAAACCGACTTTTTTTATGCGCTAATTACCAGGAAAAGTTACCAGAAACTCGCATTTCCCTTATTTACAATAATTTCAAATTATATAGCCGTTTTTTGAAAATCGTTAAACGCTGGGTTGTCCCTTCTCTGTGTTTAGAGTAAGGTGAAAAGAGATTGCGAAAAAGTTAGTTTATAGGTCTCTCATTTACGCATATAAAAATTTATGCGCACAGTTTTTATTTTATTCGTAACAAAATGCCCAAACTATTCGTAAGTTTGCAGTGAACACGATATCAAGTTCGTGCATAATTTAAGTTTAATCACAAAAAGGAAAACAGAAATGAAAAAGTTAACAAATCAAATTCTAGTAGCGATTGCCCTACTGCTCGTTAGCGGTAGCGTTATCGCGGGTGATGCCGACCCGACCATTAGCATTCGGGAGTCGCAGGGCGATAAGCAAACCCTGGTTCGAGTGGCCAACCTAACAACCGGTTCAGCTGTGCTGCGGCTCAAGGATGCGCAGGGGCGCGTGCTGCACCGCGAGGCGATCAAGGGCAGTGCTTACATGAAGAAGTATAACCTGGCCAGCCTGCCCAGTGGTGAGTACACCATTGAGGTGCGTTCGGACGAGGGTATTTCTCAGGAAACCTTTGTGCTGAACAGCGGCACGGCCCAGGCGGTCTACTTCAAGCCCGCCGTGCAAATCGACGAAGCAATGGTGAAAGTGATGTTCAAGAACAGCATTGCCTCTCCGGTATCGCTGAAGCTCTACGACCGTTACGGTGAGGTTTTGTACCAGGAAACCGTAGCCTGCCAGGAGCAGTACGCCAAGGGATTAAACCTTTCTAGGTTGAGCGCGGGGCAGTATTCGCTCTCGCTTACCGGTGCCAACTACGTATACTCTAAGAGCATCGCGCTGAAGTAGTTTGGTCTAAATCAGCGAATGAAAGCACGTTTTGGCGATCACCGCTGAGGCGTGCTTTTTTACTTACCAACCAGATACCGGTTCGCGAAGCGCCCAGCGTTGGAGCCCTCTTACAAAAAGTTTTTACTCGTTTGCTCGGCCAGCAGCGCGATAGTGGCTTGATAAATCCAGCAGGGTGATGTTCCGAAAGTCAATAGGCTGTCCCTCACTCTGAAGAGCAATATAGCCGCTGGATAAAGCGCTTCCTTCCGGCACTGCCTCCCGATTATCACCCCGCACCACTCCGGTGCGATGCACCCGCGGGTAAGCGTACTGCAGCACGGTATCGCCGTTGATCAAGTGGGTGATCAGTGAATCACCCAGCACGATAAGTTCGGCCCGCACCCACTGATCTCCTTCGAAGGTGGGCGAACTAGCATCGATACAGTGCTCGTCGGTGCGCTTGCCTTGGTAGACGATGTTAGTGCCCGGCGAGCACATATTACCCGTAGGACGCGGTTGTCCGTCGCCTAGCCCGGCCAGAAACTGCATCTCCACCGAGATCGGCCAGTTCTGTTCTTTCGGCATGGTGCGAGGGTCTTGCGCGTGAAACATCACGCCGCTGTTGAGTCGGGTGAACTCCGGCGCGCCCGGCTGCAATTCTCCCACGAAACGATACTCCAGCTTAAGATGAAAGTAAGCGTACGGCTGCCGGTAGTACAGGTGTCCATACTGTTCGTTGAAGTCACCATATTCGTCGTAGCGCACCTTAATCATGCCGTCTTCAGCCCGAAAGGTGTTTCCGTAGTTCTCATCAACCGCGTGGTGATGAATTTTCACCGTCCAATCGTCCAGATCGTGTCCGTTGAAGAGGGCCTTCCAGGCAGGCTCACTCGAGGCATCACGTTCCGCTGAAGAATCGCGCTGGGTGGTCTCGGCCGGGGCACAAGAAGATACCATCAACCACAGACCGAGACAAATTCGATAAGGTTGTGCCCTCATTCGGGACGGGGAATGTCGCGCAGGTGCTTGTCGACGCCCATTTCTTTCCAGGCCAGGGCGCTGGCGCCCAGCACGGCCGCGTTTTTATCCTCCAGGGCCGAGGGCAGGATTTTCACCTTGTCGCGGAACACCTGAAACATATACTCTTCCATGTAGCGCTTGGTCGGCTGAAACAATAGTTCGTCCCCCGCCTTGGCCAGTCCGCCCAGCAGGAAGATCGCTTCCGGACTAAAGATTGCCACCATGTCGGACAACTTTTGCCCCAGCAGACGGCTGGTGTAGTCGAAGGCGGCGCGCGCCACCGGGTCGCCCTGCTGCGCCAGTTCGGTGATCTGCTTGGCGGCCAGTTGGTTGTAGGTCACGTCGCGCAGCGGCGTGTCGTCGGTCATGTCGGCCAGCAGTTTAAACACGGTGCGCTTGATACCGGTGGCCGACACGTAGCTCTCCAGGCAGCCCTCCCGACCCAAACCGCAGACGCGCCCGCGAGGCTTTTGCAGAATGTGGCCCATCTCCCCAGCGAAGCCGTCGTGTCCGTAGACCAGTTCGCCGTTGGCCACGAACCCACTGCCCAGCCCGGTGCCCAGGGTGATCATGATGAAGTTGCGCATGCCCTTGGCCCCGCCGTAGATCATCTCGCCAATGGCGGCCGCGTTGGCGTCGTTGGTCATCACCATCGGCAGGTTGTAGTACTTCTTGAACAGCTCCACAAAGGGCACAATACCTCGAAATGACAGGTTAGGAGCGTACTCGATGGTACCGGTGAAGTAGTTGCCGTTGGGCGCGCCGATGCCCACGCCCACCACGGTGAGGTCGTCGTTGGTCGCTTTTCGGAGCTGCTCGATCTCATCGTAGAGATACTGCAGAAAGGCATCAATATCGTCGGGCGGGGTTTTGGTGGTGGGGATGGATGTCTCGGCGTACAAATGGCCGTTTCGGTCGACAAAGCCGAACTTGGTGTTGGTGCCTCCGATGTCGATGCCTAGTGCAACGTCTTTCATAGTGGGTTTAGGTTTGAGGAATAGGATCGTTGAGTAAACGTAAAAATCTGGGGCTAGCCGCTCCGGTTAACGATCAAACAATGGGCCGGTTATTCAGGGCATCGCGGATTTCGGTGAGCAGTTTCACCTCTTCGGGCGGAGCCACCGGGGCGGCTTCTTCGGGCGTTTGCGTGCTTTCATAGGCCCGCACCACCATAAACACACTGAAGGCAATGATCAGGAAGTCGACGATGTTCTGAATGAAGTTGCCAATCCGGATGACCACCGTCTCATCTTCGGTGGCTCCTTCCTTGAGCGGGATGACCAAATCGGTGAAGTCGACGCCGCCCAGCAGCATGCCGATGGGGGGCATGAGCACGTCATCGACGAACGAGGAAACAATCTTGCCAAAGGCCGCCCCGATGATCACGGCCACGGCCAGATCGATGATGTTGCCCTTCATGGCAAACTTCTTGAAATCTTGAAACAAGCTCATACTAGGTTCTTTAAGGTTAGTTTTTTGGTACGCAACGGATCGGCTAGCCGCAGTTGAATGCCCCAAGGTAGGCATTTTTCGGAAGCTGCTCAATTTATTGTTGAGTGCGCAAACCGGGTTCATTGCCTACCAGGCCATCACCCGAACCACCGACGCACAGAACGCACCTACTGACCTAATCTTCTTCCTACGCGAAGACGTGCTCAGCCGGGACGAACCGGTGATGTCCCGGTAGCGGGCTCGGTTGGAATCTCTTGAGCAGTGATATTTGATTAACCTGCTAACAATACTTCTGCCGGAATGCCTAAGTGCTTATGAAGCGAACGCATCATGTCAGCGGTAAGTGGTTTCTTTCGGTTTAGTACCTGAGATACGTAACTCTTGCTACCCAGTAGTGGTACCAAATCTTGAGCAATTAACCCTCGTTCCTGCATGGTCAATTTGATTGCTTCTATGGGGTCGGGCGGGGGCACCGGGTGGTGCTTTTGCTCGTAGTCCTTGATGACCAGCAATAGCAATGCTAGTTCATCACCTTCGGGACTATCAGGTTGAGCACTAAAGATTTGCTCTGCTCTATCTAGCGCTTGGTCGTACTCCTCTTCATTCTGTATAATTTTCGTACTCATCGTTCGTACTGTACCGTAGTTACATCAATTTTATCGTATTCCTGGTGAGTTCCAAACCATTTGATCATCACCGCTTTATATAAGTAGCTAACCCGGACTACCAGACGATATTTATTTCCGCCAATGTTAAAGACCACTCGGTTATCACCTACAATACTAGCGTTTCGGTAAACTGATTTCAACTCGTTAGCACTACCGAAATCAGTCTTGCTAAAATCGCTGTACCATTTACGCAGGACTTGCGTTGCCTCTGGGTACTTTTCGCAGTATTCATTGATCGTCCGACTAGTGATGATGTTAAACACCTCTGCAAGGTAGCAAGTTTACCTATAGCAAACAATGGCTTTACTCATCCCGCAAGCTATCCACCGGGTTGCGCCGGGCGGCGCTCAGGGTTTGTTGGCTAACGGTTAGCAAGGCAATCAAGAGGATCAACAAGCCCGGGCTTAGCAGGACCCAGGCCGTCACGTCAATACGGTAGGCGAAGCTTTGCAGCCATTCGTTCATAAAGTAGTTGGCTACGGGAATGGCTACCGCCAGGGCAATCAGTAGCCAACGGATGTAGTCTTTGCTAAGCAACAACAGCACGCTGCCCACGCTAGCCCCCAACACTTTACGAATACCGATCTCTTGGGTGCGTTGCTGGCTGGTGAACGAGGCAACACCGTACAACCCAAAGCAGCTAATCAGGATGCTGGCAATAGTAAAACTGATAATAATACGGTAAAAGAAGGTGTCATCGTGGTGTTGAGCCAGCAACTGATCGTCGATCAGCTGGTACGCAAAAGGTTCGTGGGGATATATCTTTTCCCAGGCGGCCTGCACGGGAGGCAACAAATCGCCAAGCGGAGCAGTAGCAATATCCATCAGCAGACGGGGTAGCGTATCTTGATAAGAAATGATAAAGAGTGGAATGTCTTTCTTGAGCGATACCGCGTTGAAATCGTTGACGACTCCAACAATATGATCGTCAGTGCCTGGTATCTTTTCGCCAATCGGGTCTTTCATACTGAAGTGCCGCACCAAGGTTTCATTCACCATTTTTCCCGACGGATCACCCGACCGAAAAGGTTTGCCTTGCGTAACGGTCAAGCCTAGCGTTTCAATCAAGTCCTCATCCCCTGACATCTGGTACGGAGCGTAAAATTTATCGTCTTCCAGCTCGTATCGGACCAGCCAGTTACCCGAGACTGGGTTGCTCGTGGATAATGCTACCCGAGAAATTTTCGGGTACTGAAGCAATAGATTCTTGAGAGCGGCCAACCGGCTCTGCCCCTCCTTGTCGGGAGCACGCAATTCCAGTAAGTTTCGGTTAAACCCCAGCGGCTTAGTCCTGACGTAGTCCATCTGCCGAATAATCACCGAAGAGCATACCATCAGGGTGGTAGCCACTAAAAACTGAATGGTGAACAACCAGCGGTTCATGCGAAGCCGCGGGTGAATTTGCTCACCCAGCAGTTTGATGGTGTTGAGGTTCCAAAGGTAATAGCCCAGGCCAACGGTGGTTAGCAGTCCAATCAACAGGATGATCCCACCGGCGACTGCCAGCACCTTGCCCTGCGTGAAGTACGAGAAAGTAAGGGTCGCTTCAAAGGCGGTATTAAAGTAGGGAAGTAGTTGCGCTGTCAACAGCACGGAAAGGATGAAAGAGACAATGATGAACATGCCCACCTCTGCTCCCACGGTCGTACCCAGTCCGAGGCGGGAAGCTCCCAATGTCTTCCGAAGGCCGATTTCTTTCTTTCGGTGCAGCAACCCAACCACCAACAAGGTGATAAAGTTGAAGCCTGCCGAAAGCAGCAGCAGCCCAATCACCACCCCGCACACCTTCACCAGCAAGCTGCTCCGGTTGATCTCGAAGGGCTGGCTTCGGTCGTCGCTGCTAAAGTACGAACGGGTAAAGGGTTCCGTGAAATAGGTCATCTGCCCGGGGCCAACCAAGCTGGGCGTATCACCGTTGCTATTAACTTTATCCGTAAGGCCAGCCGTATTTGCTTCGGGCTGCACCAGCAGAAACGATGCTCCGCCGCGGCGTTTATCCGATCGATGCCGCATAACCACTCCGTCGAACTGAAACTGCGTGTTTTCTTCGGGCCGAGCGATAACGGCGATCACGGGCAACTGATAGATACTTGTGTCTTCGTAGATTTCAATCGTTCGGCTGGTGTAGGGCAATTCACCCAGCAGTTGGCGGGCAGTGGTTTCGGTCAATACCACTCCCGCTTCCCGATGGAAGTCAGTCAAACTTCCTTCGACAATCGGATAGTCGAACAGGCGGAAAAAAGTAGTATCGGCCTCAATGAACTGTACCTCATCAAAAACCTGCGCTGATTCCGAGGTAGTAATCCCTTCGTTGTTCAACTTGCTAATTGTGCAAACGGCTTCTACTTCCGGGTAGCGATCCGCAATGAACTGAGCCGCTTCGCGCAGCGTATACCGCAACCGACTTTCGTCTCCCCAGGGGTCGCTGCTCAGCAGCCGGTAAATCCGGTCTTTCTTCGTATGAAACGAATCGGTGCCCAGTTCGTGCAGCAAGAACGCCAGCAACAGGTTGGAAAAAGCAAACGCAATGGTCAGACTCAGGATAATGATGAGTGCGTTTTGTCGATGGCGAAGCAGGTTTCGTAGGGCCGATCTTAGGGACTGAAAGAGCATAGCAGGGAGTTGAGTAGTGCCTATAAAAATACACCGCCGCCCGCCGACTGCCAACCTTTTTGCAGTAACCCGTCCCTATTGTGCAGTGTACGACAATAGCCCTTCCTAAAACGCTCGTTTTCTGCTACAACCTTACACCCCACTCCGACGCGTAGCACCGCAAGCTGCCTTATTTTTGCGGGTGGTTTAGCATGTCTGATTTTAAACGTATGTCTAACCCATTAACGATTGACCTATGATTACCTTTTCGCTGCACGACAACGTGCTCACCCCCGACCCGCTCGACCACATGGCCGTGGTGCAGGACACCCCCAAGTGTACACCCCAAGACCTGGTGGAAGACATCACCGGCGAAGGTTCTATCCTGAAGCCTACCGAGTGCAACGCGGTGATCAACGCCGTCTTTATGGCCCTGGGCAATCGCCTCCGGCAGGGCCAGGGCTTCATCTCGGAGTATCTGCCCATCGACCGCAGCATCAGCGGGGTGTTTACCGACGATGCGGACCGCTTTGACCCGGAGCGCCACCAGATCAAGACCAACGTGCGCCTGGGAAGCACCCTGACCAAGCTGGCCGAGCAAAGCCCGGTGAAGAAGGTGCCCGCCATCAAGAAGCTACCGGTGCTGGAAAACTTCCGCTTATAAATGACCTTGACGGCTGCTTGGTCACACTTCAGTTACAACTCGGGTGGCAACTGCTGAGCACTGTGAAAAACCGCCAGCACATCGAAATGTACCCTCACGACGATAGTCCGAACTTTTTGCGCACTTCTTTCACATCTATTGTACGTCCGGCTTCACTGTCGTTGAGCCCCGCCTCAATAGCCTGGCGCACGTAAATCTTCTGCATGAGATCGTCCCAGGTAGCATCATCGGGTAGCTCTTGGATCAAGCGTTCGGCCTCTTCTTTTACCTTGGTGGTTAACATCTTTTCTCCTTTTTTCTTATGACTCGGTACGAACGAAAGTAAATCCTTTCTTAAGAAAAACCAAGCCTCACAAGCATTCATCTAGGGTATTTGCACCACTCACTCATACCGCAAACTGTCCACCGGGTTGCGGCGGGCGGCCCGCAGGGTTTGGGCACTGACTGAAAGTAGAGCGACCACCAGCACCAGCAAACCGGGTACCACGTAGACCCACCAGGGCACAGCCACCCGGTAGGCGTAGTTCCTCAGCCAGTCGATAATGAAGTAGTGCGCCACGGGCACCGCGATGACGAAGGCAATCAGAATCAGACGGACGTATTCGTGCGACAGCAGCACCAGGATACTGGACACCGACGCTCCCAGTATCTTGCGAATGCTCACCTCCTTGGTGCGCTTCTCAATCATGTGGTTGATGAGTCCGATCAGACCGAGGCAGGCGATGAACAGGGTGAAGAAAGTGAAGTAGTCGAAAATGTCTGACATGCGCTTTTCTGACTGGTACAACTGCTCGTATTCTTCGTCCAGAAAGTGGTACTCGAAGGGATAGTTAGGATTGTACTTGTTCCAGGCCTGCTCAAGAAGAGCGAGCGAATTAGTAGTGTTTCCCGGAGCTATTTTCACCAGGACGTAGTCAAGATCATAGAGCATGTGTAACACCAGGGGTTCTACTTTCTGGTGCAATGACTTGAAGTTGAAGTCCTTGACAATACCCACAATCGTACCCTCATTTTCTCCCATATTGAACCGCTTTCCGATAGGATCGGTAAGGCCGGTGAGCTTCAGCGCTTCTTCATTCAAGATGAAGTTAGAGGAATCGGCCGGAAAATCCGGCGAGAAACTTCGTCCTTCTACCAAGTCTAACCCTAGCGTTTCAACGTAGTCAATGTCGACCGTGAAGTTATGGAACAGCGTCTTGTCGTCTTCACGCTTACCGTCCCAGTCCACAAAGTACGTAGCGTGGGTAGTATGGGTAGGAATGTCGGAGGAAACCGTGACGCCGGTAATGAGTGGCCGTTGTAAGAGATCATTCTTAAACCCGTTGTAATTCGTCATAATATCCCCCAGCACCGGCATATACACCAGCAAATCTTTGTCGTAGCCCAGGTCTTTTTCCATAAAGTACTGAAACTGCTTATACACGACAGTCGTGCCCAGAATAAGGATGATAGTGACCGCAAACTGGGTCACCACCAGCACCCGGCGAAACATCGTGCCTCCCCGCCGAGCGGTGAAACCTCCCTTAAGCACTTCTACCGGTTTGAATCCCGATAGGAACAGGGCCGGATAACTACCCGCCAGCAGACCGATCCCGACCGCCCCCACCACGAAGGACAACCCAATCGGCCACTTTCCCGAATCCAGTACGATAGCTTTGTCTACAATGCCGTTGAACGCAGGAAGCGCCAGCGCCACCGCCACTCCGGCAATCAATAGCGCCAGCAGGGAGAGCAGCACCGACTCGCTCAGCAGTTGACCCACAATCTGCCCGCGCCGCGAGCCTACGGTTTTGCGCAGCCCGATCTCCTTAGCGCGTCGCTCCGACTGGGCGGTGGAGAGGTTCATAAAGTTGATGCAGGCGATCAGGACAATGGCCAGGGCCACGATGATGAAGATCCGCACGTAAGGATAGCGGGGTTCGGTGCTGCCGTATACGTCGATATCAAAGTCAGAGTAGAGATGAATATCTTCCAGAGCTTGCAGATAAAAGTTATCTTCGATATCGTCTCGCGTGGCCGCGTACTGCGCGATTTGAGCGGAAAGAGCTTCCGCATTTACCTCGTTACCCAATAAGAAATAGGCGTAGTAATAGTTGTTGCCCCAACTCATGCTCCATCCGTACTCGTATAGTTTCCGGAAGGGCAGCAAAACGTCAAACTTGAAGTGCGTATTGGACGGCAAGTTCTCAATGACTCCACTGATAGAGAAACTCTCTTTTTTGTTGAGCGATAGAGTTTTGCCCAATATATCTTCTTGCTGCCAGTTTTTACCGAAGTACTTTTCCGCCATTCGGGCGGTGATCACCATAGAATTGGGATCGAAGAGCGCATTCGCAGGATTCCCGGCCAGGAACGGAAGCTGAAACACTTTGAAAAAGGTAGAATCAACGTAGGTGACGACTTCGTAGAACTGAGCATCGTTGTAGCGGATCAGTACTTTATCCGTTTGCGGACGAAAACGAGTGTACTCTACAATCCCGGGATTCTGTTCTTTGATCACTTCGGGCATCGGAGCCGGGTTGGATGCCACCCGAAACACCGTGCCGTCGTTGAAGTCCGGAGCTTGCGCCAGCCGGTAGATTTGCTCGGAGTTGGGCCAGAACGATTCGTAGCTCAGCTCGTCGTTGATCCACAGGATGACGAGCATGGCGCAGAACATACTCAGCGCCAAGCCCAACACGTTAATGAGGGAGTAAACCTTGTTGCGAACAAAGTTGCGGTAGGCAATCTTGAGATAGTTGCGAAGCATGACGCGGTGGGTTAGGAGAGAACGAGTCGCTACGATACGTATCCCGGTCCACAAAACCCAGCTTTTTGCAGTGAAGCGTCTCTATTTTGCAGTGAACGACCACCAACCTCCCCAGAACGCGCGTTTTCTTCTGCAACCTTACATCTTAGGCCGGTTCGAGGCACCGCATGCTGCCTTGTTTTTGCAGGCGAATAAGCATTTTTGTCATCCGACAAGCCGATCATATGCAGCGTGACTACCGATCCAAACCCAAATGAAGCCACTGCCGTCCTCAACAGCGAGCGCTCTGTAATAGTTGTTTAATACATCGATCAGATCATTAGCAAACATCGCCCAACTGATTATGCGACAAGAGGCCAAATGCTCACTGCTAGTAAAGGCATTAATGCCCCCAGAAGGTTACTCATCCCGCAAACTATCCACCGGGTTGCGCCGGGCGGCCCGCAAGGTTTGGGCACTGATCGAGAGCAGGGCAATGAGCAGGGTCAGCAAGCCGGGTAAAGCAAACAGCCACCAGCTGATGTTTACCCGATAGGCAAAGTTCTGTAGCCACTCGGTGACGCAGTAATTGGCCACGGGGATAGCAATGAGCAAAGCAGTGAGGATCAGTTTCACGTAGTCTTTAGACAGCAGCAGCAACAGGCTACTTACGGAAGCGCCCAGCACTTTGCGGATGCCAATCTCTTTGGTGCGCCGGGCTACCGCAAGGCCCATCACGCCTACCAATCCTAGGCAGGCAATAAAAACCGACAGAGCGGATACCCACTGCAAAATACGAGTCCACCGGGCATCTTCTTCGTATAAAGCCTGCATGTCCTCAGCTAAGAAGCTGTACTGAAAGGGCAAGTCCGGAGCCACTCGGTTCCAGATTGCTGAAAGTAGATTAATGCTACGGGCTAAGTCGTCACTTGGTAGCTGCACCAGTAGGTAATCAAGCTTCGTACGCTCGTTGGGTAGATAAAAAGCCATTGGGGCAATCTCACTTTCCAGCGACTGAAAATTAAAGTCTTCTACCACGCCGATGATCCGGGAACCGCTTATCTCTTCACCAATGGGGTCAGCAAATCCAAAAAGCTCCGTGAATGTTTCGTTGACGATGATTGCGTCGGTAGAATCAGAAGCCATGTCATCACTAAAAACCCTTCCCTCAACCAAGGTAATATCCAGCAGGTCAAAGAAGTTGGGCTGCACGTGATACGTCCAGATGAACTGCATCTCATCTTCTTCTTTTCGGCGCATTCCGAACACGGTACTCGGCCGGGTAAAGGCCGCGTCAGTAGCCGTTATGGCTTGTACGGCGGTTTGCGGCTGAGCCAATTGACTAAACCGATCAAAGGTTAAAGTTTTCTCCGCGGTATTGTTCTCGATCACCATGATCTGTTCGGTCTGAAAGCCCAGGTCTTTTTGTCGCATAAATTTAAGCTGGGCAATCATCACCGCCATGATGGTCAAAGACACCAGGGGAAGCACAAACTGAACAGACAGTAACAGTTGAGGAAGAACCCTTGAACCACCGGTGCTCAGTTTGCCCTTGAGCACCGATAAGGTATTTAGCCCTGCCAACAGCAGGGAGGGATAGGCTCCGGCTACTACGCCGGTGAGTAGCGGCAAAGCAACCAGCACCAGCAGGGAAACCGGTTGCAGCAACGTGCCGAAGGAGAGCGACCGGTGCGCCATGTTGTTGAACGCGGGCAGGGCCAGTCGGCCGATCACCAGGGCCAGCACGAGCGCCAGTGCGCTGGTGAGCATGGCTTCACCCCAGAACTGTAGGATCAGCTGACTTTTTCTTGCCCCTACCACTTTCCGGACGCCCACTTCTTTGGCCCGGCGGTTAGTGCGGCTCACCGAAAGCAGGGTGAAATTGATAGACGCCAGCAGCAGAATGCAAGCGGCAATGCCCGCCAGGATATACGAGTAGACTGGCTTGCTACCGCTGCTTTGACCGGGAATAGCTGTATCCAAATGCATGTCGGTGAGCGGTTGCAACCGGTAAGTTCGAGCCAGATCTTCCCCGGCTTCTGTCTTCCTTTTACGAAAAAACTCCGCTTCGGTGGGGAAGTACTGATCTCGCACCCGGGCTAGTTTGTCGGTCATTCCGGCCGGAGAAGTGTTCTCTTGCAGCAGCACGTAGGTTTGAAAAGAGGAGACGTACCACAGGTTCGTTTCAGGGTTGTTGATATAGGACTGGCTTTTGCCCAGCGTTTCTTTCATTATGGGCAGAAAGAAATCCGAGCGGATGCTGGAGTTGGAAGGAATCTCTTGGAACACGGCACTCACCTGATAATCTTCAAAAGTGTCGCCTACCCGAATGCTAAGCGTCTGCCCCACGGGATTGCCATTCCCAAAGTACTTTCGGGCGGCGTGCTCACTGACGGCCACATCGTGCGGATGAGCTAGCGCATGATCTGGGTTGCCGTATAGCAAGGGAAAGCTGAAAACCCGAAAGAGGGTAGAATCGGCAAAAACAAACTCCTCCTCATGCACCGCGCTTCCCTGCTTAACAAACTTCGATACGCTAAAGGAGGTGCGCACAAAGCTTGCTACTTCCGGCAGATCATCCTGCATGGCCGGGCCCAGCGGATAGGGCTGAGTGATGGTGTAATCCTCAGTGCTATTGCCCAGGTCTTTCTCTACGGCTATTACCCGATAGATACGTTCGGCATTGGCGTGGAAGGCATCAAAGCTAAACTCATGCTCGATAAAGAGGTAAATCAAGATAGCGCAGGCCAATCCAATGGAAAGCCCTGCTACGTTGATCAGCGTGAAGGCCGGATACTTTTTGAAGTTCCGCCGGGCAATCTTAAGGTAGTTTCGGATCATGACGACTTGGGTTGAAGAGACGTCCGGCTACGATACCCAACTCAGCCCACAAAACCCAGCCTTTTGCAGTAACCCGTCCCTATAGTGCAGTGAACGACCGAAAGGCCACCCAAAACCCCTGACCGCTACTCCGGGTCAGCCAACGAACTAACGGTCCGGTTGTCCACCGACGCCGCTTCCGGAGCGGGTTGCTTCGTTACCATATCCGCCAGGCAGTCAATCCATAGCGGATGGTCGTTGAGACTTTCTACCAGGTCCCACACCTCGCCTCCGGCCTCCCGAAAGTCTTCCTTGTACTCCTGACCCACCTCGATGGTGGTCTCCAGGCAGTCGGCCACGAAGGCGGGCGAGAACACCAGCACCCGCTTGGTGCCCTGCTCGGCCAGTTCTTTCAGCACTTCGTCGGTGAAGGGGCGAATCCACGGCACCGGTCCCAAGCGCGACTGGAACGTGACGGTATACTTCTCTTCGGGAATGCCTAGCCTTTCGGCCAGCACCCGGGTGGTCTGGAAGCACTGGGCGCGGTAGCAGAACTCGTTCTTCTGGTGATACTTATTGCAACAGGTACTCACCTGGCACTGCTGGCCGTAGGAAGCGCGCTTGATCTGGCGCACCGGCACGCCGTGGTAGCTGAACAGCATGTGGTCGTACTTTTTTTTGCCCCACCACGGCTGCGCCCGCTCGGCGTGGGCCTCGATGAACAGCGGATGGTCGGGAAAGTTGCTCACGAACCGAATGTTGGGAATCACCTGCCAGGTGCGGGTAATCTCCATCACCCGATCAATCACCGAGCCGGTGGAAGCCGAAGCGTACTGCGGAAACAGCGGGATGCACACAATGTCGCTCACCATCTCGCGCTGAAACTCGGCCAGCGTGTCGGGGATGCTAGGATTCTGGTAGCGCATGGCCAGCTTCACCGAATAAGTGTCGCCCAGCTTAGTTTGCAGCCGGTCGCGCACGTCTTCGCCGTAGAACTTGAGGGGTGAACCACGGTCTTGCCATAGTTTGCGGTATTCTTTGGCCGATTTGGGAGCCCGGAAGGGGGCGATGATGAGGTTCACCAGCATCCAGCGCGGGATGAGCGGGTAGTCAACCACGCGCTTATCCGTCAAGAATTCGCGCAGGTAGCGGCGCACATCGCCGGTTTTAGGACTGTCGGGAGTGCCTAGGTTGACGAGCAGGACGCCGATTTTGCTGTTGGATAAAGGCATAAGGTAGATTGTGTGGCTTTAGAACAGCGGCGGGTTTTTAAATGTTCGAACACTGCCGGTTACTCTTCAATGTTAGCAACAGCAAACGATTGAAAGTTATCCGGATTCACGTAGCTATACGAAGCATTTGCGTACGTGTCCAACCAGCTTTGGGGTGCCTTAGGCTTCCGCGAACCGTACTTGAACGCGTAGCCGTATAGGTTACCATCGCGCTCCTCTACGTAGTCTAGCTCGGCTCCGGTATAGGTGCGCCAGAAATAGGCACCGGCGTATACTGCTTGGTAACTGAGTTGCTTCTTTCTCTCTACAATCATCATGTTTTCCCACAGAGCGCCCACGTCGTTGCGTTGCTCCACCGGATTGAGTTGATTGATGATCGTATTGCGAATACCCAGATCGTAAAAATAGATCTTATCCATTTTAGTCACTTCCTTTCGGAGATTGCGACTAAATCCGGACAGGCGAAAGATAATAAACGACTGCTCTAGTAAGTCTAAGTAGGAAATCACCGTTTCTTTGCTCATGGATAGAGAAGTCCCTAGTTCCGAAAGCGATACTTCCGAACCTATCTGAAAGGCCAGCAACCGCAGCAGGTCGTTCAACTTGGAGGCGTGCCGAATAGAAGTAATTTCCAAAATGTCCTTATACAAATAAGCCGAACACAATTCGTTAAGATAACTAATTTTATCCTTGCGATTGGCAAGAGAAAACACCTCCGGATAGGTGCCGTACACTAAGTATTCGGATAGTCTCTGCCGTAGTTCAAAAGAATTGTATTGGTCGGTTAGTTCGCGGAGAGCAATAGGATAGAGCGTGTATGTCCAGGTACGGCCGGTTAGGGGTTCTTTTACCTGATTGGCCAAATCAAAAGAAGATGATCCGGTAGCCACAATCTTAAGTTGGGGAAAGCTATCGTGCAGCAGTTTCAGGTTAATACCAATATCAGGAATGCGCTGGGCCTCATCAATAAATAACAGTTCGTAGCCTGCTACTAGCAGCTTCATTCTTTCTAAATCCCGGCTAGATAACACATCGACATACTGCTGCTGGTCCGCATTGACAGCTAACTTCTTTAGCGGTATGTCCTGTAGAATACGCCGCGCCAACGTGGTCTTGCCTACTTGCCTCGGACCATAGATGACGATAATTTTATCAGAGCCTAAAATCTTGCTCTTGATAGGTTGAAACAGAGTTCGGGGGATATGCGTCATAGATGCATATACGCACATACACATATATAGTTAGCGAAATTCGCGCGAATACCGCTAACGTACTGGCGCAATTCGCGCGAACACCGCTAGTTTAGCTGAAGCTTCGTTTGTTGGTGTGAGTGAAGCCGCAGGTGGTGGCGGTAGCCCCACTTGTTGGCTAAATATTGTTGTGTGTTTATTTTTTATAACTTCTCTCCTTTCACAAGGAGCGTTGACTTAACTGATTCTTCTTTTAATGACACACAATATCAACACAGACGCACATAACTCCCCAGCCACTTCACTTTTTTACGGTACTGCTCCATAACAGCTCGCACGTTTTCGTCTTCAATGTGGCCCTCAAAATCGATGAAAAACCAGTAGCGAAAGTTTTTACCTTCTTTAGCCGGACGGCTCTCAATCTTGGTCAAATTAATGCCCTTTTGGTTAAAGGCTTGCAGAAAATTTACCAAACTACCTGGCTCGTTGGAGTGCGGCAACTTCACCAGGATTGATGTTTTATCTTGTCCGCTGGGCTGGTTGCTGAACGACTTGCTAATGAT
Source organism: Cyclobacteriaceae bacterium (assembly GCA_965217305.1). GTDB lineage: Bacteria > Bacteroidota > Bacteroidia > Cytophagales > Cyclobacteriaceae > Tunicatimonas. The sequence goes on along the minus strand of CBDCHN010000007.1, from coordinate 362,625 downwards.
GAAGAAGCGCGTCTGGTTGTCGCCCGAGGTCTCTACGTTCTCGAACAAAATCGGCACTTGGTAGTCTTGCGCCGCAATGCGCGAACAGATGGCCGCGCTCTCGGGGTCCTGCGACGCCAGCCGGGCCGCCTTCGAGGTAGACTCCACCGGAATCAACTCCACCGACGGGTCGTTGACCACCTCGTTGATAAATTTGCTGCACTGCCGAAAGGCGATGTCCTTCGAGTAAATCTTACGAATTTTAGAAAGCTGATCGGTGCTGCTCACGAACGTGAAGTGCACGTCCATCGGCAGTTCGGCAGCAATGTGCACGTCGTAGGTCGCCAGGCAGTCAGCGGTTTCGGGCACCAGTCCCTGCTGGTTGTTTTCTACCGGCACCACTCCGAAGCGCACCACCTCGGCATTTACGGCATTGAACACCGCCTGGATAGTGCTCACGGGCATGTACTCGCTCATAGCTCCGAACCGACTCTCAGCCGCCTGGTGGGTAAAGCTGCCACTCGGCCCCAAGTAGGCGATCCGCTCGGGAAGTTCAATGTTGCGACTCACCGCAAAGATCTCTAAGAAAATAGCCTCAATGGCCACGTCGGTGAGCAACCCCTGACTGCGCTCCTTGAGTCGGTCCAGAATTTGTTTTTCGCGTTCGGGACGGTAGATAGCGGCTTGCGTGGTACGCTTAAGTTCGCCCACTTGTTTCACCACTCCCATGCGCTCATTCAGCAGGGTAAGCAGCTGATCGTCCAGTTCGTTGATCTTAGCACGCAGTTCGTCAAGGGTCATCGGCTCCGGTTTTTACGCCAAAGTTATCAGAATCTTTATCACATAAAATAGCAAACCCCAAAGTCTTTGGAAAGGTCAGCCCGTCGGCGTACTTTTGATGATTGATGTTTGTGGTCAGATGTTGGATATTGGATGTTGGATATTGGTTCCTAGCCATGCCATCTAGCATCCGGCCCCGCGTGGGACGCCACTTCGCAAGCCATCCGATATCTACTATCTAGCCACTCTGAAAGTCATCTAACATCTACTATCTAACCTCCCCTGAAAGTCATCCAATATCTTAGCCATCCAGAAAATCATCCATCATGCGTGATCAACAAGTATTTTCCCTCATTCAGCAAGAGCAAGAGCGGCAGGAGCGCGGCATCGAGCTCATCGCCTCCGAAAACTTTGTGTCGCCCCAGGTGATGGAAGCCGTGGGCAGCGTGCTCACCAACAAGTATGCCGAAGGACTGCCTGGCAAGCGCTACTACGGCGGCTGCGAGGTGGTGGACGAGATCGAGCAACTGGCCATCGACCGGGCCAAGGAGCTGTTCGGTGCCGCCTGGGCCAACGTGCAGCCCCACTCGGGAGCGCAGGCCAACGCGGCCGTGATGCTGGCGGTGCTGCAACCCGGTGACAAGATTCTGGGCTTCGATCTGTCGCACGGTGGGCACCTCACGCACGGCTCGCCGGTCAACTTCTCGGGCAAGCTCTACCAACCCTCATTCTACGGCGTTGAAAAAGAAGACGGCGCCGTTCCGGCCGGGTACATCGACTACGACAAGGTGGAAGCCATTGCCCAACGCGAACGCCCGAAACTACTCATCTGCGGGGCGTCGGCCTACAGCCGCGACTGGGACTACGTGCGCCTGCGGGCCATTGCCGACCAGGTGGGCGCGCTGCTGCTGGCCGACATCTCGCACCCCTCGGCACTGATCGCCAAGAAACTGCTCAACGATCCGCTGCCGCACTGCCACTTTGTGACCACCACCACCCACAAGACCCTGCGCGGCCCCCGCGGGGGCCTTATTATGATGGGGCAGGACTTCGACAACCCCTTCGGAATAAAAACTGCTAAAGGAGACATCCGTCCGATGTCGGCGCTCGTAGATATGGGAGTGTTTCCCGGCACGCAGGGCGGCCCGTTGGAGCACGTGATTGCCGGAAAGGCCGTGGCCTTCGGCGAGGCACTCACCGACGAGTTTGGTGATTACGCCCGGCAGGTGATCCGTAACGCCCAGGCAATGGCCCAGGCCATGGTGAACCGGGGTTACCACGTGATCTCGGGAGGCACCGACAACCACGAGATGCTGATCGACCTGCGCTCCAAAAACCTGACCGGCAAGGTGGCCGAACGGGTGCTGGGCGAAGCCGACATCACCGTGAACAAAAATATGGTGCCCTTCGACGACAAGTCGCCCTTTGTGACCTCCGGCATTCGGCTGGGCACGGCGGCGGTGACCACGCGCGGCATGGGCGAAGTCGACATGGAAACTATTGTGAAGCACATTGATAGCGTGCTGATGAACGCCGAAGACGAGGCGCATATCAGCCAAGTGCGACACGAAGTGAACCAATGGATGACCGAATATCCTTTATACAGTAGTTTAGCAAATGCCTAAGGAGTGGATCAGGAAGAGCCAGATAAAAATGAAAATGGAGCCGATCGGGTAACCTCGTCGGGCTACGGCGTGGAGCCGCATTCCAACGGCACCAAGCCCATACAGCCCTACGACGGACTGGAAACCGAGCCCGGGCAGATGTCCTTCTTGGATCACCTGGAGGAGCTGCGCTGGCACATCATCCGGGCGCTGGTGGCCATCACGGTGTTTATGATAGGCGCATTTGCCGCCAAAGATTTTGTGTGGGGCACGCTGATTCTGGCCCCGACGAAGGTTGACTTTTGGACGTTTCAACAGTTCTGCAAAATCGGCCTCCTGGTGGGTTCCGATGCCTTTTGCATGGAATCGATGCCCTTTATTATTCAAAGCCGCAAGATGACCGGGCAGTTCACCATGCACATCTACTCGTCGGCCGTCATCGGGCTGATCTTTGCCTTTCCCTACGTGTTTTGGGAAATCTGGCGGTTTATTGCGCCCGGACTATACGACAACGAGCGCCAACTGAGCCGCGGAGCGGTGTTTTTTGTGAGCTTGCTGTTTATCATTGGAGTGCTGTTTGGCTATTTTATCGTGGTTCCTATCTCGGTCAACTTCTTAGGCAACTACCAGGTAGACCCCAGCATCCTAAACGAGTTTGATATCACCTCCTATGTTTCTATCCTCATCACCTTGGTGCTGGCCTGCGGATTGCTGTTTCAATTACCTATTGTGGTTTATTTCCTGAGCAAAGCAGGGATTATCACTCCTACCTTGCTGGTCAATTATCGCCGCCACGCCATTGTGGTCATTCTAATCATCTCCGCACTGGTCACCCCGCCTGACCCCGTCACGCAGATGCTAGTTTCCTTTCCGCTACTGTTGTTATACCAAGTCAGTATTTCTATTTCCAAAGTGGTGTTGCGCAAAAAGTTACGAGCCGAGGCGGAAGAGGGTTTGTAGTTATCGTCTGGGATGCCGCTCAGGACAAAATTCTGGAACTCAAACAAACGCGTTGCAAACGCGCCCGAGTCCGAAGGTTGTGCCTTATCAGCTAAGGCTCTATTCCTAAGATCAATAGTGGTACGGGCGGGCTGTTTCTTCCTTGCCTCATCACGTTGTAAACTTCTCCTTCGTAGTAAGCCACACCGCTACTCATTTGCTTTTGCATTTCTTTAGTGGGTAAAATTTCAATTCCAAGGTTGATTACTCCACCTGAGTAAAAAAGCATATGTTTCACAAAAAGGTCAAAAGCTACAAAAGCATACTTGCCAAACTGGATTTCAACCGCAATTTTGTCTTTCACAAAATCTGTCTGATTGTAGCTGTAAATAGGTTCGTCTTCGCCGTTTGCCATCAAAAAATCCTTCTGTTCTCTGGCAGGCATCAAAATTGACTTTTCCATCAGCTCACGATTGAGCGTGATATAATAGTTATACCTGCTCTCTGACCATCCTTTTTTATTGAAGATGGCGCTGAATGCTTTATTTAGGTCGATAGGAGACAAAAGGACTTTCCCTTTTGTTCGAATTTCTCTACTAATCTTTGTTCGAAGATCATCTGCGTCAATTGATGCTATTACGTCTTTTATTTCTTCGTACAGATCGTTGTGGTGAACAATCAGGTATTCTTCTCCATTTAAATGGGAGTATTTTTGAGCTACTTTCATTTACTCTTTCCATTGCCATTCAAGTCAAGTTCCAACCATTCTATTGGTCTCTGAGCAACTTTGTCAGTTGCAGATGGCACATGAATAGCTTTGTTTATTGGTCTGGTTTTCAACCTGCCTTCTTTCAAATCCTCAATTCTATCATTTGCAGTCTTACAATATTCACTTTCCTTTTCAATGCCTAGTGCATTCCTGTTATTTTTTATGGCTGCAATTACCGTTGAACCTACTCCTGCAAATGGGTCTAACACCCAACTATTCTTGTCTGTCAGGGCTAGAACACATCTTTCGACTAACTCAATTGGGAACTGACACGGATGTTCGGTCTTCTCCGGATGATTAGACTTAACGTTAGGGATGTTCCAGAGTTCTTTCTCCCAATCACGGACGACAATTTCCCAAATATCAGAAGGATTTTTACCTTTTGGGTTCCCCGAAAACTGACCTTTTTTTGCGCCTTTGAAATGTTTTTTTCCTGGATATTTGGCAGGGACTCTCACCTCATCAAGATTGAAAATATAATCGTCAGTTTTCGTGAACCAAAGAATTGTTTCATAACGTCCTGAAAACCTGTTTGAAGCGTGAAGACCGTGGCCAAAGTGCCAAACAATTCTGTTACGAAGTTTAAGGCCGAACTTTTTAAAAATTTGATAGTAGAAAATGTCCAACGGAAATATTTCTCCTTTGTCAACGTAATTGCCAACCTGCCAACACAAGCTGCCTTTGTCAGATAGAACCCTGACTAACTCTTCAATGATGGTTTCCTGCGTCTCAAGATACTTCTCTATGGTAGTCTTGGTCTCGTACGATTTTCCAATGTTGTATGGCGGAGAAGTAATTATTAGGTCAAACTTATTATTATCAATTTTTTGTAAAGCGTTTAAGGCATCGTCGTTCTTTACCTGATAATCAATCGTTGGATCTATGTAGTCAAACAATGGTTCTCTTGTTTCCATATCGTCTTATCCGTTTTCTCGAAAGTTACAAACTTAATGTCTTTATTCCTTATCTTTCTCGGCCGACTCTATTCGTTTTTTAGCAGAAGGCTTGCTGCCCTCTTCCTGTCGCAATTCCCCCGCCCCGCCATTCCCTAAATCACATACCGTAAAATTTCATCCATCCCGCCCCTGCGGCTAGGCATATTGGCACTCATTTGTCCAGCCGAAGCGTTTTTCCGGGCAAAAGATTGCTCGGATGCATGGTCGACGTGCTTTCCTGGGCAAAAGAAAATCTTTTATGTAAGCGAGACCTTCTTTCTGGGCAAAAGATTGCTCCGATGGCCTGATCGCGTGCCTTTCTGGGCAAAAGAATACCCGGATGCATGGTCGGGGTGCCTTTCTGGGCATAAGAGAACCTTTTAAACGGGCCAAAAGTCCCGTTCCCCCCGCCAAACCCCGCTTTGGTGCACTTTTGGCAAAAAAATAACGCCGTAAGCTATCGTCCGATAATCTCCGGATTTTTTGCGCTGCCTCATTTTACTTTGCTCGTCCATCATCAAACCCCCAACGCATGGATTTACACAAACAAGACAATCTGGAAGAGGCCGCCCTGCTGGCCATCACCAACACCGAGAACAACGCGGCGCGGCAGCAGCAACTGGCCACCTTCGGCTTCGGACCCGCCCGGTTCAACACCGGCAAAGCCCTGCTGAAAGCCTTCACCGACAAGCAAGCCGAACAAGCCCGCTGTCAGAACGAACAGTGGTCGCTGTCTAAACAACTCAACGCCAGTTTGCTGGCCGTGAACGAACAGTTCCGCGAACACGTGCTGGTGGTGCAGGCGGCCTTTCGCCACGACGCCGAACTGCTACACTCCCTCAATATAGAGCGCTTCGCCACCCGTCGCTGGGAAGGGGTGCGGCAGACGATCCGCTTTTACGGGCAGCTTAAGGAGCAAAAGGTTTCGCTGGCCAACTATGGGGTGAGCGACAAAGAATTGCAACAAGCCTACGCCAATGCTACCCAACTGCGACAACTCAAGCAGCTGCGGGCCGACAAAAAGAGCCACTCGGAGCAGTGCACTCAAGACAAAATGCAGGTGCAAAAGGAGCTGCGACAGTGGGTGAGTGACTTCCGCACCACGGCCCGCATGGCCTTCCGCGAGCAGCCCCAAACCCTCGAAGCCTTCGGCATTCAGGTGTCGGCCAAGGCGTAAATTAGACGCAATCGCATCCGTAGAGATACTGGTTTCTGTATTTTAGACCGATAACTACAATTTGCCAATCGTGAAAAACCAGTTGTTTACTGCTTATCAACAAAGACACGCGGACTTTAAAACTGTCCGGGCGACGTATCCGAACGAAGACATGGCGGGGCCATTTCTTATGTCGCCAAACGAAAAGTACGTAAATCAACCCAATCCACTTCTGATCGTCGGACAAGAAACCTATGGTTGGGACTACTTTGTGGACGATCTGACAAAGCAAATGGAGGTTTATGAAAATTTCAACGTTGGCGAGAAATATTATGCTTCTCCGTTTTGGAACGTAACCAGAAAGGTTGAGCAAGCATTAGGCAACGAGCTGTATTCCTGTGTCTGGACAAATATCAGCAAATATGATCTTGACGGTGGACGGGCTTATGGTGAATTCGAAGCGACTATTTCTACGTTAGACAACGTATTGATTGACGAAGTAAAAATACTCAAACCGAGAGTTTGTATGTTTTTCACCGGTCCGTCGTTTGACAGCAGAATCCGTAAGATTTTTGAAGGAGTGCAGTTTTTAACGGTTGAGGACTTTAACCCAAGGCAGCTTTGCCAGCTCAAACACGCTGACCTACCGACGCTAACTTTCCGGTCTTACCATCCGAACTACTTACGCCGTAGCGGACAAGAAAAGGACTTCATCGATTTTGTAGCCAGTCTCTAATGCTAGTCGTTAGAAATTTAGGTGAAGTATCAATGAGTCAAATACTCGCGGCTTAGAGCGTAAAAGTCAAAAAGAACGGGAAACAATCAGACGAATACAGAAAGTAGTTGTGACCGCGTTCAATTAATCAATATCTTGGCGCGTAAACAACGCTTCCGTATGAAACTCGCTCTGCTAGCCGCCGCTGCTCTACTGGCCTCCGCCTGCTCCACGCTCACCGAAACCGAAACGGCCCGGGTGCCAAGCGATACGGTGACCACCACCGCCGAGCCCTACCGGCTGGCCTACCACTTCTCGCCCGAAAAAAACTGGATGAACGACCCCAACGGCTTGGTTTATCACCAGGGCACCTACCACCTGTTCTACCAATATAACCCCGCGGGCACCACCTGGGGCAACATGAGTTGGGGCCACGCCACCACCGAAGACCTGGTGCACTGGAACCGCCGTCCGCTGGCTATCCCGATGGACGGCAAAAAGATGATCTTCTCGGGCAGCGCCGTGGTGGATAAGAACAACACGAGCGGCTTGTGCGACTCAGACGACGGCGGGTGCCTGGTGGCCATCTACACCTCTCACCTGCCCGACCTGCAAACCCAGGCGCTGGCCTACAGCAACGACGAGGGCGAAACCTGGACGCAGTACGAGGGCAATCCCGTGCTCGACGAGGACATGAAAGACTTCCGCGACCCCAAGGTGTTCTGGTACGAGCCTAAGCAAGCGTGGCTCATGGCGCTGGCCATTCCGCAGGAACAAAAAATCCGTTTCTACCAGTCGCCCAACCTGAAAGACTGGACGCGCCTGAGTGAGTTCGGTCCCGAAGGCTTCGTGGACGGCATCTGGGAGTGCCCCGACCTGTTCGAGTTGCCCGTAGAGAACGGCAAAGGCAGTCAGTGGGTGCTTATTGTGTCGCACAACCGGAGCGACATGGGGCCTACCATGCAGTACTTCGTGGGCGACTTCGACGGCACCACCTTCACCAACGCCAACACCGACGACCTGATTTTGCGGGTAGACGAAGGGTTGGACTACTACGCCGCCGTCACCTGGAACAACGTGCCCGACGACCGCCGCCTGATGATCGGCTGGCTTAACAACTGGGCTTACGGGCAGAAAATTCCCACCACGGGCTGGCGCAGCGCCCAGTCGCTGGTGCGCACGCTGCACCTGCAGCAGTTCCCCGAGGGCGTACGGCTGGTGCAGCGACCGGTGGAAGAACAGAACACCTTACGCGAGGCCGCCCAGCACTACGAGAACGAACAAGTGAACGAGGGGGATGACTTTTTGTCGGTTGAGAACGTACGGGGCAACCAACTGGAAATTGTGGCTGAGTTCGTGTACCGCGCCATTGAAACTCCGGCCGAAGCCGAGCAACTGGCCTCTGAGTTTGGCATCAAGGTGTTCGAGGGCGAAGGGCAAGAAACCGTCATTGGCTACGACGTGGCCTCGCAGTCGCTCTTTGTGGACCGCACCCAGTCGGGCGACACCACCTTTAGCGAGAACTTCGCCGCCCGCACCATCGGTCTGATGCCCAGCGACGACGGCATCGTGCGGTTGCGCATCTTCGTTGATCACTCGTCGGTCGAGGTGTTCGGCAACGACGGCTACCTGTCGATGACCAACCGCATCTTCCCCGACCAGCGCAAGAACGGGGTAGAGGTATACGCCATCGGCGGCCCCGTCACGCTGCGCTCGTTGGATATCTATCCGGTAGAGAGCATCTGGAACAACAAGATGGCCCGGGCGGGAGCCGGGGGGCAGTAGCGATACGCGCGCACCGCGATCAATCAGTTCTTTGGTTTTTGCTTATCGCTTACTTACCTTGAGGTATAACCCAACTGATAAACCGATGACAACCGAGACGCTAGTAGAAGAAAGAACCTACACCGTAGCTGAGTACTTCAGGATTGATAAACGCTCGGCGGTCAAATTAGAGTATCACAACGGAAAAATTACTGCTATGTCCGGAGGAAGCACTACCCACAGTAGCATTGCAGTGAAGATACTCACGGCACTGTATAATTTGCTTGAAGACCAACCCTTTGAGGTTTACAACAGTGAAGTGAAGACCCAAGTACCAACGTATAACAAATTTATTTATCCGGACGTGATGGTGGTCAGTCAAAAGCCGGTATACTTCAAGAAACGCAAGGACACAGTTACTAACCCCCTGTTGGTGATAGAAGTGTTATCTCCTTCAACGCAAAAACACGATAGAACCAATAAGTTCATGATGTACCGTACGCTTCCTTCACTGAAGGAATACGTGTTGGTGGAGCAAGACCAACCCCGCGTGACCACTTTCTTTCGCAACGCCGCCAACCACTGGGAAGATACCGATGTGACGGGCCGAGAAGGCATCTTGCGTTTGCAATCCGTAGCTGAGGAAATACCGCTCGCGCGGGTTTACAAGAACATCGATTTTGACTAGCCTCGGTTAGTCACGCTTCTTGTCATACCGATACACCCGACTCCCGATAAAGTCCTTGAAGAACGTTTGTCGGTGGGTTAATCGTAGTCCCTGGGCCGTGAAGTGCTGCCGGTAGGAAGGTAGCTTCTGCCGGGCAATACCGGCGGTGAGGTGAAAAAAGGCGTACATGGCCCAGACCATGGGTTTCTGCCACAGCCGATGCCGCTGCTGGTCGGAGAGCCGAAAGTCGGTGAACAACCAATAACCGGCGGGTTGCAAATGGTTGAGCAGCCGCTGCATGAACTGATCCAGCGCCGCCCCCGCGTACATATCCAGCACGAAGTTGGTAATCACCACCTCGTAGCGGTCGCCGCCGGGCAACTGTCGCTCGTCGCCGTGCACCCAGCGGATGGTAGCGGCGGTAGGCGCGAGAAAGAGGTCGGCTTTCTGTTGCGCCAGGGCCAGCATCGCGGCGGAAGCTTCCAGAAAGGTGACGTGAACAACCTCCGGCTTCTCCAGCAGGTAGGGCAGCAGCCACCCGGTGCCGCCGCCCACCAGCAGCACCCGCGCCGCGGGCGGAATCTGATCCAGAAAGTGCCGTTGCGCCCGCTGAACGCTGCGGCCGAACACCAACCGGGCCAGGCGGTCGTAGTAGGGTGCCACCCGGTCGAAGCTCATAGCAGCAGCAGCGGGACAATCGGGAGCACAAATATGCCGTCGCCGAGCAGGCGGTAGCGTTCGTGCTGCCGGAAATGGGCGGGCCAGCGCGTGAGGGCCAGCAGCACCAGCGCCATCACCAGCACGGTTGCCTGCGCCACCACGGTGACTTGAGAAGTAGCCACTGCGACCAAGAACCCCACCGAAGAAATTCCTACGGCCGCCAGGCATCCGTAGATGAGCAACCGCACGAGTGGCTTGCCCGCGCTCAGGGCAAACGAGGGATGCCCATCCTGGCGATCGGTATCGGCCTCGAACCACGAGAAGAGCAGCAGGTTGGCCAGGGCCAGGAAGAAGTACTGAAAAAACAGCACGCTGGCGCTCCACGGTAGCGGAGCACCGTAGGTGGCTATGGCGGGCAAAAACACGCCCGTGGCGTAGAACAGGGCGGTGGCAAATTCCTTGGGAAGCCACGCCCGCAGGGCGGTGTACTTGAGCAGCCCGGCATAGAGCAGCACCAGTGCCGCCAGCAGCGATCCGTACCCAATCAGCTTGCCGGGTAAGTAGAAAAGGATGCCTACGCCGAGCAGTGCCACCACGGCCCAGGCCAGGGCAATGGTTTTAAAGCGTGTTTGGTGGTAGCGGTGGCGGGCGGTGTGGGCCACGTTGCGTCCCAACGCATAAGCATCGAGCAGGTGGTCGGCCGTGTAGATGAGCCACACGCACGCGCACAGCGCCAGCAGGGACGAGAAGGGAATGGGGGCCACCAAAAATTTTGCAACAAATACGGTACTCACTCCGGCTCCCAGCACCACGTCCAGACTAAGAATTTGGATAAGTCCAACGAGCGTGAGCGAACGGGAAGGGCGCAAGGCAGAGGGGGGTGGGAGGTAAGCGACAATAATACCGATCCTGGCCCGAAGTACCATGCGTAGGGTGAGTTTTTACGCCTTGTTCCTGCATTGATAGCTTTTCCGTTCGCGCTCGTTATCTAGCAGCAACCCTTGGTTTTCTCAGCGTAGACCGTGATGCTAAAGATCCCTAAATGGCTGGTTTTAAACGGACCAATCTCTTCCTCAGAAAGGTGCTCACGAAGCAGTTCGTCAGATAGGGTGATGGCGTGCTCTTTCTGAATTCGGACGTTCTGGAAGCCAGCTCGTTTGACGGTTTGGATGTATTCTTCCTGGGGCAGCGCTCCCGCCACGCAGCCCGCGTAGAGCTCGGCGCTGGCACGCAACGCGTCCGGCAAATCGCCCCGCACCACCACGTCCGAGATGCTGAAGTGGCCGCCGGGTTTCAGAATGCGGTAGGTTTCGGCAAAGGCTCGGGTTTTATCGGGCACCAGGTTGAGTACGCAGTTGCTCACCACCACGTCGGCCAGGTTGTCTTCTAGGGGAAGATCTTCAATCTCGCCGTAGCGGAAAGTCACGTTGTCGAAGCCTAATTTTCGAGCGTTTTGCCGGGCTTTGTCGATCATGGCGGGGGTCATGTCCACTCCGATTACTTGTCCGGCCTCACCCACCAGCGAACGGGCTACGAAGCAATCGTTACCCGCCCCGGAACCCAGGTCCACCACGGTGTCGCCGGCTTTAATGTGCGCGTGTTCGGTGGGCAAGCCGCATCCCAAGCCTAGGTCGGCCTCGGACTCGTACCCGCTGACTTGCGCGTAGTCTTCGGCGAACGAACCGTCGCCCTCGCCACAGCACAGGATGGCCGAGGGGCTACTGCCATCGGGCAAGGTGCCTCGTTGGGCGATGGCGGCGTACTTGTTCTGCACGAGTTGCTTGATCTCTTCTGGATTTTTCATGATTGGGGTATTATTTGGTTAAACATAAAAAGCAAAATCGCAATATTACGATTATTCAGGGTAAATTTTTTTAGCAGCAGTTCTTTCGGTCAAACGAAGCCAGCAGTTCGTTCAGCGTGGTCTTCATTCGTTGCCAGGCGGTCGGGTCAATGCAGTAGCAGACGCTAGGGCCCTCAATGGTGCCCTGCACCACGCCAATGCGCTTGAGTTCTTTAAGGTGCTGCGACACCGTGGACTGCGACAGGGGTAGTTCGTCGACAATATCACCGCACACGCAGGCGTTGCGTTGAATTAGAAATTGCAGGATAGCTACCCGCGCCGGATGCGATAACGCTTTGGCGTAATCCGCAATCTGATTCTGCTGCTCAGTAAATACCGTAGTTTTAGTGGCTCCCATTGTTCCTTAGCTCTATTATCGTAATAATACGATGGCCTTGAACAAAGGTTGTTGCTTTTTCGTATTTTACAAAAAAAAAGAGTTAGCATGGAACCGCAGCAAGAGAACAAAGGATACTACTCAACAGAAGAATACTTCGCGCTACTAGAGCGGTCGGTAGAGAAGTTTGAGTACCATGACGGCGAGTTGTTTATGATGGCGGGGGGAAGTCCGTACCACAATATTATATCTGCCAACATTAGCCGACGTATTCTGGAGGGAATAGATAACAAAGACTGCATTGGTTTTAGTAGCGATATGAAAATCGAGGCAGCGCAACGTCAAAGCTACGTTTTTCCCGACGTATCGGTAGTTTGCGGACCGCTAGAATTTGCCGAAGGTCGCAACGATACTATCAAAAATCCAGTGTTGATCGTTGAAGTGTTGTCTCCTTCTACCGAAGGTTATGATCGAGGAGCCAAGTTCAAAATGTATCGCTCACTTCCTTCGTTTCGGGAATACGTACTCGTATCACAAGAAGAGCCGCTGGTAGAAGTATTCTTTAAACAGGACGATAAGTCATGGCGCTATCAAGCATCATCGGGTATTGAGTCCGAAGTTACGCTGGCATTGATTGAGCACACTATCATGCTGAAAAATATCTATCAGAAGGTGAGTTTTAAAGAAGATAATGCATCAAATGACATGCTACTCTTCTAAGCTATAACGACTACAGCAACCGTTCGATCAGATCACTCACTGATAAGCCCTCGGCTTCGGCCTTGAAGTTGCGCACCACCCGGTGGCGCAGGATGGGCTGAGCCACCGCCCGCACGTCCTCAATGTCGGGCGAGTATTTGCCCGCGAGCAAGGCGTGGCACTTGGCGGCCAGCACCAGGTACTGCGACGCCCGGGGACCCGCTCCCCATTCTAAGAACTCATCCGCTACCTTGTCGGCCTTGGCCGTGCCGGGCCGGGTTTTGTTGGCCAAGCCCACGGCGTACTCCACCACGTTATCCGCGATAGGCACCCGCCGCACCAGGTGCTGGTAGTCGATAATCTGCTCGCCGGTGAGCACCTTTTGCACCTCGTAGTTCACGTCGGTGGTGGTGGCCTTCACAATGTCCACCTCCGACTCGTACGACGGGTAGGTCAACTGAATGTCGAACATAAAGCGGTCTAATTGTGCTTCGGGCAGTGGGTAGGTGCCCTCTTGCTCGATGGGGTTCTGCGTGGCCAGCACAAAGAAGGGTTGGGCCAGTTTATAATCCTCCCCAGCCACCGTCACCTTATACTCCTGCATGGCTTCCAACAGGGCGGCTTGCGTTTTGGGAGGCGTTCTATTAATCTCATCGGCCAGCACAATGTTGGCAAAGATCGGCCCTTTGATAAACTTGAAGTTGCGGTCGCGATCAATGGTTTCGGCCCCCAGAATGTCCGAGGGCATCAGGTCGGGGGTGAACTGGATGCGACTGAAGTCGAGGTTCACCGCCGAGGCCAGGGTGTGGATCAGCAGGGTTTTGGCCAAACCGGGCACCCCAATGAGCAAACTATGGCCGCGACAAAAGATCGAGATCAGCAGCAAGCGCACCACTTCGTCCTGGCCGATCACTACTTTTCCAATTTCATCACGGAGTCTCACGTAGTCTTCGTACAAACTGTCGGCGATCGCCACTTCCGAATTCGGCTGGTCCATGGGGGTATGATTAGGTAAGGGTAAGAAAAGGAGTCAGATGCTGTTGGCCACGTCGCAGTCGCTGTGCTCAGGATCAATGTCGATATAGACCTGCTGGCGGGCGTCGCCGAACCACGCTTCCAGGATGCGCGTGCGCTTTTCCTGCAGGGCGGCATTGTAAATCTTCTGATAATCGTCGCGCAGATTGGCCTGATGAGGTCGCGACTTAGACTTTAGATACAGGATACGCACCGCCGGTTCACCGTTGTTCATGCGGTAGGTAAGCGGCGGGGTGATAGCTCCCACCTGCATGGTGTCGATGGTAAAAAAGATGACCGGGTCGATGTTTTCGGTAGACACCCGGTTAGAGCCATCGGGACTTAAGAAAAACCCACCACTGCTTGCCGTTTCCTTATCATCCGACTCTTCTTTGGCGGCGGTGGCAAAGGGGATGCTGTCGGTCAGGATTTGGGTGCGTAAGCTATCCAGATACGCACGGGCGTACTCCACGTCCAGGGCCGACGAGTTGGGCTTGATCAGGATGTGGCGGCTGTTATAACGGTTTCCGCGGCGTTCGATCAGCTGAATCAAGTGGAAGCCAAAGTCTGATTCTACGGGTTGCGACAGTTCGCCAGGCTGCATCTTGAGCGCCGCCGCCTCAAACTCGGGCACAAACTGCCCCCGTTCCACAAACCCCAGTTCGCCACCCTGTGAACCCGATCCCGGATCATTGGAAAACTCCCGCGCTAGCTTGGCAAAATCTCCGCCGTTAACAATCTGCTCGCGAATGTCCGCCAGCTTCTTGCGAGCGGCTTCTTTTTGCCCCTTACTCACGGTGGGTAGTTTCACAATCTGGCCCACCGTTACCTCCGATGAGTAAAACGGCAAGCTGTCCTGCGGAATGTCGTTAAAGAAGCGGCGCACTTCGGCCGGGGTCACTTTGATATCCTGAGTGATGGTGCTCTGCATCTGCTGCACCACCAGTTGGTCGCGAATGTCGACGCGCAGGTCTTCGCCGATCTCCTCAATGGATTTGCCGAACTGCTCTTCGATGTTTTCCTGACCGTAGGCGTTGGTCATGTACTGCAGGCGGCGGGCCAGTTCTGATTCCACGCGCGGCTCTTCCACCACCACCGAGTCGATCTCGGCTTTGGCGAGCAGCAACTTTTCGATGACCAACTGCTGCAGAATCTGGCAACGGGTGTAGTTGACCCCGGCGGGGCTGTTGCGCTGCGCTTCTTGCAAGGCTCCTTCCAGATCCGACTTGAGCACGATGAAGTTATCGACCTTGACCACAATCTTATCCACCGTTTGCCCTACGGAGGGCTGGGCGTTGGCGAAGAGGGGAAGCAATATTCCAACTAGAATTAATAGATATTGAATATTAGATATTGAATGTTTACTAACATCCAAAATCCAACATCTAACGTCCAACATCCAGTTAACGATTAGCCGACTGGCCCGAAAGATCGGTAGGAATGGGAGCACTGCGGGAGGTAGGGGGGAATATCTCAAACTCATTGTTCTTTTTGGCATCGCGGTAGATGTCTTCTTCCAATTGCTGGGTGAGGGCTACTTTGCGCTGATTGGTAACAATCTTGACAATGTCGTCCTTCACAAACTCTAACGGCGATATCTGGTCAGAAATTTTGTAGTCTTGCACTTTAACAAAGTACACATAAATATCATCGGAGGTTTCAACGTACTCGTTTTTTTGTAGAAACTGCACTTTGTTAGGGATGCTCACCAGCGGAGTGTTGGCAATCACCTCCTCAAAGTTGTACCAGGTGGAGTCGTCGAGCGAGTAGGCGCTGGCAAAGCTCAGACAGTACGAACGGATTTCCGATCGGGCCTCTTCGTCCAGTTCCCCCTGAAACAGGTTACGCAATCGGCCGACCCGGGGGGCTTCCTGGGGCACTTTCGCAAAAATGCCTTTGATGATGTTCTGCTTCAGCTCAAAGTTATCCTGGTGCTCCTGATAATATTGTTCAATCTCCTTCTCGCTTACTTCGGTATCCACCTCCTGGTTCACGTAGTTTTTTTCAAACTCATACACAATGAGCGCGTAGCGGTAGTCCAGAATTTTGCGCTCCATCTCAGCCTCATCGATGTTCATCTGCGAAGCGGCCTCGGCAAGCAGCAGCTGCTTCTTCACCCAGGTGTCGATGTAACGAGACACCAGGTTGGCACTATCTTCGGGGCTGCTCTTCCCGTCAACCAGACCTTCCAGATCTTGCTCGTAGAGGTAGTTGTCGTACACCCGAGCCACCGGCTGCCGGATCACTCCTTGGGTGGTTTCTTGGTTTTTGAACTGCAAAAAATTAGGCAGACTGCGTTCCCGGCAGGCGCCCAAAAGCAGCATAGCCATAGTAAAGAACCCCGCCTTAGCGTTCGCTGAGCGCACTAGTGACTTGTTGTAAGACATTGTCGTTAATTTCTACCAAGTATTGCTGGCGCAGCGCGGTGACCCACTGCTGGTCCAGATAATTTTGGTAATCAGCAATTACAATGCCCTTTATCTCGTTTAATTCTTTCAATTGGGGGGGCAACACCTCCTGCACCTGAATATAGTAAAATCGCCCGTTGTTCTCTGCCGAGTAGGTGCCGGGTGTCCAATCTATTTGGTCAATCACTGCTTCGGCCGCCGTGCGGGGCTTGCCGCGCTCGTAGGTTTCTTGCCGAATTTGCAGCGCCAGCGGCGAGTCTTTGGTATACTTTTTCTCCAGCGCTGCCCGTTCCTCTTCCGACAAAGGAGATTGCTTACCTTGCCGGTCTTGTTTTACCAGATTAAGCACCCGCTCGCTTTCGGCATCTACCAGGGTTGCCCGGAGGCGTTCGTTCCATCGGTAGTCGTCGCGGTGCGCCGCAAAGTAGTCGCGCAGCCCAACGCTGTCGTCCATGGCCTTCGACCAGACTTTCTTTTCCATGATGTCGAACAGCAGAATGCCGTCGCGGTATTCCTGTAAGATACGGCGGTAGTCTTCGTACTTATCCAGCAGGTGCCGCTCTTCGTAGGTAAGAATGCTCTGCGCCTCAAAGTCGTGGTAGGCCTGCCAGGCTACGGCGCTGTCTGCGGCAGATTCTTCCGACCGTTCTTTAAGAAAAGCATAAAAGTCGTCTACGGTCAGCGTAGTGTCTTGCATGGTGAACAGCACGGCCTCCGCAGGAATATCACGCACTTCGGACGACTGCGTCTGATCGATAACACCCTGAATCAACTCAGCATTACCTTCGTACCCATTTTCTTGCTTCAGCAGGTCCACCATCTCGCTTTGCATCACCTCGGAGCGCACGCTGCGGTCGATGCGGCGCTCGAGCGACGGGCGCAGTTCGCTCAGCGGTTCCAGCCCCTGCCGCTCGATGAGTTTGATCACATGCCAGCCGAAGCGGGTTTTCACCGGCGGAGAAATGTCACCCGGATTGTTCAGGGCGAAGGCCGCATCCTCGAAGCTTTCGATCATGTTGCCGGTGCCGAAAAACGGCAGTTCGCCACCTGATGAGCGGGTGGTCACATCGTCCGAAAAGCGCTCGGCCAGTTCGTTCCAGTTGCCACCCTGCTGCAATTGCTCATAAATTTGCTGCGCTTTCTGCCGGGCGCTAGAATCCTGGGCGTTCTCGCCTTCGCGGATCATAATGTGGGCCACCTTCACCTTGCCCTTCGACGGGCGCTTGTCGTGCACCTTGATGATATGGTAGCCAAAGCGGGTGCGAACGGGGGGCGAGATGCTGCCCACCTCGGTGCGGTAAGCGGCGTTCTCGAAAGGGTAAACCATCTGCAGGGCGGTGAAGTAGCCCAAGTCGCCGCCATTGCTGGCCGCCGAGGGGTCGTCAGAATACTGTTCGGCCAGCATAGCAAAGGAGGCTCCGTTTTGGGCCAGTTGCCGCAGGCTGTCGGCCTTCTGGTAGGCCCGCAGGGTGTCAGCTGGGGAAGCATCTTCCGCCACCGTGATCAGAATGTGCGAGGCCTTCACCTCTTGCTTGGAGCGCTCGTAGGCTTCCTCGATCAGTTGCTCGGTAACGCGGTTTTCTACCAGGTAAGGCTTAGCCAGTTGTTGCTGATACTGCGCCAGCTCCTTCTTAAAGCTTTCTTTCTGATCCAGCTGCGCTGCTTCGGCCGCCTTCACCTTGAGCTTAAAATTTACGTAAAGCTTCAAATAGTCGCGCACCGCTTCGGCCTGAGACGCCTCGCTCATGCGGGTTATCGAGTCGGCCTGGTTCTTTTGGTAGACGTACATAAACTCGTCGGCGCGAACCGAGTCGTTGGCCACCTTGAACAGCACCGCTTCCTGTGGTTGGAAGGTGCTGGTTTGGTTAGCCGACTTTTTGGTGGTGGAGCAGGCAGCGGTGAGCAGAGCTAAGGCACAAACTGCGGTTCGCCCGATGGAAAAGGTAAACGGCAATGTCTGTCCAAATAAATAGCGCATACGGAGGATTTTAAGGTGCAATGTTAGCGAAAATTCGCGGCTTCTGGTAAGCAAGCCACCAACAATCCTTATTATTGCGATCGGATGACCCGGAATGAGTAACGCGGACTGCGTTCGAAAATTTTAAGCGCACTGCTTATCATCTTTGCAATCCGTACAACTGCACACCAACCCGTTTTACCCAAGAAACAAGCAAAACCCAATGCTAAGCGAACAAGAACTACGAAGAAGAGAAGAACGGCAGGCTCTACTGACCCGTGGCATTAATCCCTATCCGCCCGAATCTTTTGATGTCACCACTACTGCCGCGGCGATTGCGCAATCGTATAAGGCGAACCCCGACGACTTTCAGGACGTGCGCCTAGCGGGTCGCTTGATGCGCCGCCGCATTATGGGCAAGGCATCGTTTGCCGAGTTGCAGGACAGCAGCGGACGCATTCAGCTCTACATTGCCCGCGACGAAATCTGCCCCGGCGACGACAAGGCACTCTACAACGACGTATTCAAAAAGCTGCTGGATATTGGCGACATCATTGGGGTGCAGGGCCACGTGTTCACCACCCAAACCGGCGAGGTGACCGTCCACGTGAAAGAACTCACCATACTGGCCAAGTCGCTGCGACCCCTGCCGTTGCCCCGCGAGGTGACCGGCGAAGCCACCGGCGAGACGAAGGTTTATGATGCCTTCACCGATCCCGAGCAGCGCTACCGGCAGCGCTACGTAGACATGATCGTGAACCCACGGGTGCGGCAGACCTTCCGGCAGCGCTCGAAGCTGATGCAGTCGATGCGGGATTTCTTGAACGACAAGGGCTACTTGGAGGTGGAAACCCCAATTCTGCAACCGCTGTACGGAGGAGCGGCCGCGCGTCCGTTCAAGACCCACCACAACACGCTGGACATGACGCTCTACCTGCGCGTCGCCAACGAATTGTACCTGAAACGCCTGATTGTGGGCGGCTTCGACGGGGTGTACGAGTTTGCCAAAGACTTTCGAAACGAAGGGATGTCGCGCTTCCACAATCCCGAGTTCACGCAGATTGAGCTCTACGTGGCTTATAAAGACTACTTCTGGATGATGGAACTCATGGAGGAGATGGTAGAGAAGGTGGCCCTGGACCTGCACGGCACCACTGAAGTGCCCGTCGGTGACCACGTGATCGACTTCAAGCGTCCCTGGAAGCGCTTCACCATGTTCGAAGCCATTCAGCACTTCACTGATGTCGACATCAGCGCGATGGACGAAACGGAGTTGCGCGACACCGCCCGCAAACTGAACGTACCTATTGACGACACGATGGGCAAGGGCAAACTGATCGACGAAATCTTCGGCGAAACCTGCGAGCCACACCTCATTCAGCCCACCTTTATCACCGACTACCCGGTGGAGATGTCGCCGCTCACCAAGCGCCACCGCGACAACCCGGAGCTGGTGGAGCGCTTCGAGGCCATCTGCAACGGCAAGGAGATTATGAATGCCTACTCGGAGCTCAACGACCCAGTGGACCAGCGGCAGCGCTTCGAGGAACAACTGAAGCTGGCCAAGCGGGGCGACGAAGAAGCCATGATGCTGGACGAAGACTTCTTGCGCGCCCTGGAGTACGGCATGCCGCCCACCGCCGGAGTAGGCCTGGGCATCGACCGCCTGACGATGATCATGACCAACAGTGCTTCAATTCAGGACGTGCTCTTCTTCCCGCAAATGAAACCCGAAGCCCGGGTGCAAGAATCTACCGAACAGGAATTCATGGATCGGGGGGTGCGGCCCGAGTTGATTCCCATCTTGCACAAGCTGGGCATCCTGATGGTGGCGCAACTCGATGAAGCCTCACCCAACAAACTGCACAACGATTTGAGCGGGATGCGGAAGAAAATGAAGCTCAAGGAGGTGAAGAATCCGAGTTTGGAAGAGGTGACCGGGTGGACAAAAACCTAATGATGCAATGAATAAGCGCTATCCTAAAACTCTATCGCAAGGAGCGAACAACACCATGATTGCGCTATCGTCTACTGAGGTAGCCAAGCTGTTTACCGAGGATACGCGTTCCGACATTGGTTCGGAGGCCGAAAAGATGAAATACGCCAATCAGATCAACTCACTGGTGGTGAAGTTTGTGCGGTTGGACTTGGACGAGGCTAAAAAATGGGAGATGCTGGTGATGGAGCGGCTCTATCCGCTGGATTTTCGCACTTACGAGCACGAAGCGAGGGTGTTGCAACCGGAAAAACAATGACGTTGATTGAGTGCGTTGCCAAACTCAATTGCCTGGAACAAACTGATCATTCGTGAACGGTTTTACTATCAATCCACGCAGTTGTTGGCTGACTGAACGTAAAGCCGTATCTTTATGAGCAAATCTATTGTATCATGAAAAACGAAGATCGCATTGTAGAGCTACTCGCCGATTCACTGAAGAGACAGGATCAGCAAAATGAGTTGCTAAATGTACTAGTCCAAGGGCAAGCTCAACTATTACTTACTGCCCAGGAAACCAATAAACGCTTGGGCGCTATCGAAAAGGGGGTAGAAGAAATGTCTGAACTACGTCGTGAGATAGAGCGTATTAAACGGCCCGGCGGGGAACCGCATATTGGTTTGGATTAAGCGTAGTGTGGTAGTGGACAACGAACACTACATGCAACTGGCTCTACAGCAGGCCCAACAAGCCTACGAGGAAGGCGAAATTCCCGTGGGAGCTGTGGTGGTGGCCAACGATCGCATCATTGCCCGCGCTCACAATCAGACCGAACGCCTCAACGATCCCACCGCCCACGCCGAAATGCTGGCCCTGACCGCGGCTTTTGATCATCTAGGAGCCAAATATTTGCCCGACTGCACATTGTACGTCACCCTGGAGCCCTGCGTGATGTGCGCCGGAGCCATCCACTGGGCGCACCTGGGCCAACTGGTGTGGGCTGCCGACGATCCCGAGCGGGGTTTTCGAAAGTATAATCCGCATATTTTGCACCCTAAAACCCAGGTGGCTACTGGTCTATACGCCGATGAAGCCCGACAATTGTTGCAACGTTTCTTCAAGAAAATACGGGACTAACTGGGCCTTAGCCAGGCTTCTCGCTTCTTGCTAGGCACTTGTGATTCGCGCGGTCTTTTTCTACCTTACTCGCTTGTCGCGCCAACCGTTATCGTTTTTGCCACGTTGCCTTGTTCTTATCAGCCTACTGGGGCTGTTGTTTAATTCCCGTGCCGAAGGGCAGACCCCCTCGGTGGCCGATGAGCCCGAAGTGGTGGTGCCGCCTGACTCTACCGCTGAGCGAAGCAACAGCCCGTACGGACTGCCCGTGGTGTTTTATACTCCGGAAACGAGTTTGGGCTTCGGCGTGGCGGGCGTCTACGCGTTTAATTTTAAGAAAGATTCGCTCACCGCGCGACCTTCGTCGGTGCAATTGGTCGCAGCCTACACCCTACAGAAGCAGTTACTGCTCTACTTTCCCTTTACCATCTTTGTCAACAACGGCGACTACTACACCTACGGGGAGGTGGGCTACTACCGCTACGTGTACCAGTTTTTTGGCATTGGCAACCAGGCAACTTCAGAAATGGAGGAAGCCTACAGCGTGAACTTTCCCCGCATCCGGCTCACGGCACTCCAGCGGGTGCATCCGAAATGGTACGTGGGCTTGCGCTACTGGTACGAGAATTTCGTCATCACCGAAACTGAAGAAGAGGGCCAACTGGCCGCCGGAGAAATTGTGGGCAGTCGGGGCGGCAACACCTCCGGACCGGGCGTGGTGGCTTTGTTCGACACGCGCGACAACGTGTTTTTTTCTTCCGATGGTTGGTACGTGGAGACTTTGCTGCAGCGCAACGCCGGGTGGACCGGTAGCGACTTCAATTACACCACTTTTTCGGTGGATGCCAGCACTTTTGTGCGCACGCGCTGGAACCACGTGGTGGCGCTGAACGCCTACGGCGTAGCACAGTCGGGGGCGCCGCCCTTTAACCAACTGGCGTTGTTGGGAGGCAGCAAACGGATGCGCGGCTACTTTGAGGGGCGGTTTCGTGAACGAAGCATGCTGACGGTGCAAGCCGCCTACCGGGCTATGCTGTTTTGGCGCGTGGGGGCGGTAGCGTTTGTCAGTTACGGCGGGGTGGCCCCCAGTTGTCTGAGATGCAGTTACAGGATTTTCGCTACACCGTGGGCGGCGGACTGCGGTTTCAGCTCGATCGGCAGAAGAAAATCAACATTCGCATCGATGCTGGGTTTGGCCAAAACACCAGCGGCTATTATCTGACCATTGGGGAAGCTTTTTGAACTGGCTTTTGGCTACTGGTCACTGGGTGATTTTAGCTGCTGAGCCTAAAGCTTTTGCGCTCGATTCGGTGGGTGGTTGATTTGTCAAGGGGCGGATTGTGGGAGCTGGTAGTGGTGGTGGCCCTTAGTCTCCCTTCTTCCGTTTGAAGCCGATCTGTTTCCTGGGCGGTTGATCCGGATTAAGTAGCTGCCGCAGGGCGGTGAAAATCATTTTGATATCCTCGCTGTTTCTGCCAGTTTGGGTTTCTAGCTGTTCGATTTTGAGCAGTATTTCTTTGTTGTCCAAAATCATCTCACGCAGACGAGTGAAGATTCTTACGATTTGGATATTGGCCTGGATAGCCTGTTGGCTGTTCAACACACTGGCCAGCATCACCGCTCCGTGTTCGGTAAACGCGAAGGGTGGTACGCGCAGTCCCATCACTTCGCGATTGGAGGTCGCAAATTGCGACCTCCAATCCTCCAGTTCTTCTTTGCTCATCTCGAACATAAAGTCGTTGGGAAAGCGGTCTTTGTTTCTTCTGACCTGCTCTTTAAGCCGTTTGGTTTCTACCCCGTAGAGTTCGGCCAAGTCACGGTCTAACATTACCTTTTTCCCTCTAATCAAATAGATTTTGCTGATGATGACTTCTTCGGGGATGCTGACTTCGGTAGCTTTCTTCCTACTCATAGTAGCAAAGATAGTAATTGTATTAAATTATACGGACTCCATCCTGCAAACTGATCGGTGAGCGGGTCAACGATCCAGCATCTTAGCCATGCAGAAAAACATCCAGTATCCAGCCGCCAGCATCCTGATCACCCAGCCGCCTTGGGTCCGGTTTCCAGATCAACGTAGTTTCCTAACTCCAACGTCCAGTCGTACTTGTCAAATTCCAGGTCAGGATCAGCGTTCTCCGGAATCACGTCATACTTCTTCAGGAAATCTTTCTTGATACCGCTTTTTCCGCCGAAGTCGCCCCGGAACCAGCTGAACAGCGAAGTGACGTATACCTTTTCTTCGTCGGGTTGGTAGGTGCTGGTGCGGTTCAGAAACTGCCGGGCAATTTCATCCAACTGCTCGTCCATGAAGCGGGCGTCGTAGGTGGCCACGTAGGGGCAGCTTTTCGCTCCGCAGTTTAGGGCAAAATGAATGCGCCCGTCGGTCTGGTCCACCCGAAAGGTGCGTTCGTACTTTCCGGCAAACGGGTCTTTGATCAGGCCCAGCAACCACTTCACGCGCGAGCCACGGATAATGCCGTGTTCAATGTCGTCGAAGCTTAGTTCCTTACCCGCAATGGTGACGCGCGGCTCGCCAAAGAATGCGCCTCGGTCTTCAAACAGCTCCGGGTTATCCATCAAAATATGTTGCACAAATCCGTTGTACACATTGATCCAGAAGGCTTTTTTAGCCTGGTCGCTGTCTAGTTCCTGCTCCAGCACTTCGGGCGAAACCTGGGCCAGTTGTTTTTTGATGTCCGCATAATCGGCCTGGTTGCGGGCGGTTTTGATCAAATCCTGGGAGAGCGCAACGTAGGGGTAATCCTTGCTGGAGGGCGGAGTGGAATCAGAGGCACTTTCCGGGGCCGGGGTGCACAGCATCAGGCCGCAACTCAAACTGATCAAAAGAGTAGATAACACCATAAATTTCATTATTTCGTGGGATAAAGACTGTAGAATTGGTTTCTTTTCGTAGAATAACCCATTGTTCCATCAACTACGTAATTTGGGGGCCTACAGATTATGTTTTTGTGGCTTCCGATCAAAAAATTATTACTTCTTTGAAGACCAATTTTCGTACAGATTCTACTCAATCCGTTGCGCCCTCCTCTGTATTTCCTCCAACGGCAACGCCAGCAGAAGTTGACCCCATACGCGTAAGTGTCATCATCCCGACCTATAACGAAGAAAAAGTGATCGCTTCGTTGGTAGCGCACCTTTTGGCTGATGCGGGAGGGGCGGTAGAAGAAATCCTGGTGATCGACGGGGGCAGCACAGACCAAACCGTCGCGCTGGCCCAGGAAGCCGGAGCCCAGGGGCACCTTTCCCCCTGGAAAGGCCGAGCCGACCAGATGAACTACGGCGCCCAGCTGGCCCGCGGCGACGTGCTGTACTTCGTGCACGCCGACACCCAGCCTCCGGCCGACTACCTAACCGATATTCAGGAGAGCCTTCGGATGGGTTATTCGATCGGGGGCTACCGGTCGCGCTTTGAGGCGGTGCATCCGCTCCTTGCGCTCAACAGCTACTTTTCGCGCTTCAGCCGCCTCACCTGCCGCGGCGGAGACCAGACTCTGTTCGTGACTCGGGCGCTGTTCGCTCAGCTAACGGGCTACGATAACTACTACGTGGTGATGGAGGACTTTGACTTCATCCGCCGGGCGCGCCGCCAAACCAATTTTCGGATCGTGCCCCGGGAGGCGCAGGTGTCGGCCCGTAAGTACCGGAACAACAGCTACGGACGGGTGACCGCCGCCAACTTCGTTGTGTTCACCATGTTTCGGCTGGGATACTCGCCCCGCCAACTGCTGCGCACCTATCAACGAATGGTGAACTATCCAAGGTATTAGCAGTCTGCTTTGCCGCCGCAGCTTGTAAACCCCACTTTAGTATCCCAGCAGGTCGCCGACAACCTCAGAATCATTTTTAAGAATTTGACGTTATCATCACGTGGCTCCTGGCATTTTTCTCAATAACTACTAACTTTTCAGACTAGCCTTTTTCACAAATGACTATGCGCACTTATTATATCCTCGGTAGCCTACTGCTGCTAATTTCCTGCAATGCTCGGGTAGAGTTTCCGGCCGAAATAGAAGCGCAACTGCCTGAAACAATCGACTTCAACCTGCACGTGAAGCCCATTCTATCCGACCGCTGCTTCGCCTGCCACGGTCCGGATGCCGCCAACCAAGAATCCAACTTTCGCTTGGATACCGAAGAAGCTGCCCTGGCCGCCCTGGAAGATAATACCCTTGCTATTGTACCCGGCGATCCGCACGAGAGCGAACTTTACCACCGCATCACCTCGGCTGACCCTGAAGTGATGATGCCCCCGCCCGAGTCCAATCTCAAGCTATCTGAACAAGAAGTGGCCGTGCTCACCCGTTGGATTGAGCAGGGGGCGGAGTATAAGCCTCACTGGGCGTTCATCAAACCCGAAGAGCCGGAAGTGCCCGAAGTGGCTGGCGGTTGGCCCGTCAATGAGGTGGACCGGTTTGTCGCGGCTAAACTGACCGAAAAAGGATGGGCACCGAGCAAAGAAGCCACCAAAGAGAAGCTTATCCGTCGTGTCACCTTTGATCTGACCGGCTTGCCACCCAGTGTAGAGGAAATAGACGCATTTTTAGCTGATTCATCGCCGGACGCTTACGAAAAATTGGTTGATCGCCTGCTCGATTCACCTCACTACGGCGAACGCATGGCCAGCGAGTGGCTCGACGTGGCCCGCTACGCCGACAGCCACGGTTACCAAGACGACGGCATGCGCAATATGTGGCCCTGGCGCGACTGGGTGATTAAATCGTTTAACCGCAACATGTCCTATGATGACTTCATCACCTGGCAACTAGCCGGAGACATGCTTCCTGATGCCACGCAGGAGCAAAAGCTGGCCAGCGGCTTCAACCGCAACCACTTGCAAAGCCAAGAGGGCGGAATTGTCTCCGAAGAATACCGCGTAGAATACGTAGCTGATCGGGCCAACACGCTGGGAAAGGCCTTTATGGGACTGACCATCGAGTGCGCCCGCTGCCACGACCACAAGTATGATCCCATTTCGCAAAAAGAATACTATTCGCTCTACGCCTTCTTCAACAGCATCAACGAAACCGGACAGATTCCCTACATGGGCGAGGCCAGTCCCACGGTAATCTTAACCAACGAGGAAGTGGATCAGCAACTGGCGTTCGTGCAGGAAAAGATCAGGGAGCAAGAGAAGAAGGTCGATCCTCGGCAGAAGGAGTATCAGAAAAAGTTTGCTCGCTGGTTAGACCAAGCCAAGGCAAGTCCGGCCGCCCGGGCCGTAGCGTTGACCCAGGAAGCGGGTCACTACTCGCTCGATAAACCGGTGGGCGATAAATTCAAGAACAAAGCCAATCGCAAGCTTCCGGCCAATATGGTGGTGAGCCAGCAAGATAAAGAACCCGAAATTGTGGAAGGCAAATTTGACCAAGCCCTGCAACTCCGGGGCGATAGCTACGTCGATCTGGGAAAAGGCATTGGCTTCTACGAGCGCAACGAGCCGTTCACGATCAGTCTGTGGTTCAAACCACTGAAAGACAGCCTGGAAGGACCTATCCTTTCTCGTTCCGGAGGGTATTTCAACGGAAGCCGGGGCTACGAACTGCTGCTGCGCCCCGACGGCACCCTAGCCGCTACGATCAACCACACCTGGCCCGCCAACAGCATCGAAGTGCATACTGCCGATCCGATTCCGGTCAACGAGTGGTCGCACATTGCCCTCACCTACGATGGTTCTAGCCGGGCCGATGGCTTATCAATTTTTCTCAACGGTGAACCGGCTCGGCAGCAAACCATCACCGACCATCTGAAGCGAAGCATTCTGGGCTACGGCAAAGACCGGGAAACCTGGGGTGGCGGCGATCCGCAAAGCCTACACATTGGCCACCGGGCTGATGAGTCATTTAGTGGAGTGGTGGTCGACGAGTTTCGGCTGTTCGACCGTCGCCTGAGTGCGGTAGAAGTGGCCTCGTTGCACGGTTCCGAAGATCCGGTGCTGGCGTTTCTGGAGTCAGAAGATCAGGATGCATTGCTGGACTATTACCTGCAAAACCACGATCCTTCCTACCAAAAGGCTTACGCCGAACTAACTCGGTTGCGCGGCGAGGAGAATAACATCCTAAGTGCCCAGCCCGAAGTGATGGTGATGACTGAACTGGCCGAACCGCGGCCAACCTTCGTACTAAACCGCGGCGCCTACGACGCTCCCACCAAGCAGGTATACCCCACCACTCCCGCCAGCGTGATGGAGTTTCCCAACGACTTGCCTCGCAACCGACTGGGACTGGCGCAGTGGCTCATCGACGAAGACAATCCCCTTACCGCCCGGGTGGCCGTGAATCGCTACTGGCAGATGCTCTTCGGCCAGGGGCTGGTAGAAAGCTCCGACGACTTCGGTAACCAGGGCAGCATGCCCTCACACCCCGAACTGCTAGACTGGTTAGCGATTCGCTTCCGGGAATCGGGTTGGGACGTGAAAGCGTTGCTACGCCTGTTGGTCACCTCGGCAACTTACCAGCAGTCGTCGGTGGCCTCGCCCGAACTGCGGGAAAAAGACCCGAGCAATGTGTGGCTCGCCCGCGGACCTAGCTACCGAATGCCCGCCGAGATGATTCGCGACAACGCGTTGGCCGCCAGTGGTTTGCTTAAAGATACCATCGGCGGACCCAGCGTGAAGCCCTACCAACCCGAGGGCCTGTGGCAGCAACTGGCTACGCGCAACGTAACCGAATACGTGCAAGACACCGGCGACAATCTGTACCGCCGCGGCCTCTACACCATCTGGAAGCGTAGCTCCCCCCCGCCCTCCATGAACAGCTTCGACGCTTCCGACAAGTACCTCTGCACCGTGAAACGGCAAAAGACCAATACTCCACTACAGGCCCTGGTGCTGCTCAACGATCCGCAGTACGTAGAAGCCGCCCGCCTGCTGGCCGAGCGGATGATGAAAGAAGGCGGCCAGCAACCCGCTGAGCAGATTACCTTCGGCTTCAAGGCCCTGACGAGTCGCGAACCGGACCAGCGGGAGCTGGATTTGCTCAAGCAGTTGTATCAAGAGGAACAGGTTGATTTTCAGACTGCCCCCGCCCGGGCGGATAGCTTATTGGCGGTGGGCGAACATCCGCGCGACAAAAGTTTGCCGGAAGACCAACTAGCCGCCCTAACGGTGGTTGCCAACACATTGGTGAATTATGACGAGGCGGTGTACAAACGGTAAGAGACGCCCCATCACTTCCATAGCCCAGCGTTTAAACGCTGGGCTATGGAAGTGATGATGAAGGCGCGATCACCAGCAATTGAATAATTAATTTAACAATGAACCTCCTCCATAACCAACACATCGACCGCCGCGACTTCCTCACCAAAACCAGTTTGGGGTTGGGCAGCATTGCGCTCTCGTCTTTGCTTAGTCCTACCAAACTTTTTGGACAATCGGCCAGCAATGGCCCCGGCGGGGTGATTGATCGGCTGCACTTCGCTCCCCGCGCCAAGCGGGTGATCTACCTTTTTCAAAGCGGTGGGCCGTCGCAGTTAGAACTTTTCGACTACAAACCCACGCTGCGCGAACGCGTGGGGCAGGAGTTGCCCGCCTCGGTGCGCGACGGCCAACGCCTCACCGGCATGACCGCCGGACAAACGTCCTTTCCCTTGGCCGGTTCGGTGTTTGACTTTGCGCAGCACGGACAGAGCCGGGCTTGGGTGAGTGAACTGATGCCGCACACGGCCAAGATCGTGGACGAGTTGTGCTTCATTAAGTCCATGCACACCGAAGCCATCAACCACGACCCAGCCATCACGTTTTTCCAGACCGGTTCGCAGCAGAACGGGCGGCCCAGCTTTGGCTCGTGGATCAGCTACGGTCTGGGCAGCGATAATGAGAACCTGCCCGCCTTCTGCGTGCTGCTCTCGCGCGGTCGCGAGGGCGACCAACCGCTCTACGCCAAGCTATGGGGCAGCGGCTTTTTGCCCTCGTTGCACCAGGGAGTGCAGTTTCGCTCGAGCAAAGACCCGGTGCTGTACCTCAACGACCCGCCCGGCATGCAGAAAAGTAGTCGTCGGCGCATGCTGGACAAACTAAAGGACTTGCACGATATCCAGTATGATAAGGTGATGGACCCCGAGATCAACTCGCGCATCGCGCAGTATGAGATGGCCTACCGCATGCAGACCTCGGTGCCCGACACCATGGACATTAGCAGCGAGCCGGATTATATCTACGAGATGTACGGCGAAGAGGCGCGCCAACCTGGCACCTTCGCGGCCAACTGCCTGCTGGCGCGTCGCCTGATCGAGAAGGACGTGAAGTTTGTGCAACTCTACCACCAGGGGTGGGACCAGCACGGCGACCTGCCCAATGCCATTCAGACCATGACCAAGAGCGTGGACCAACCGTCGGCGGCGCTGGTAATGGATTTGAAGCAGCGCGGTTTGCTTGACGATACGCTGGTGATCTGGGGCGGCGAATTCGGACGTACCAATTATTCGCAGGGCAAACTTACCAAAGAAAACTACGGGCGCGACCACCACCCGCGCTGCTTTAGCCTGTGGATGGCCGGGGGCGGCGTGAAGCCCGGCATCACCTACGGACAAACCGATGAGTTTGGCTACAACATCGTGAGCAATCCGGTGCATGTGCACGACTTCCAGGCTACCATGATGTATCTGCTGGGAGTGGACCACGAGAAGCTAACCTTCAAGCACCAGGGACGGCGTTTCCGCCTCACCGACGTGCACGGGCACGTGGTGAAGGATATTTTAGCGTAGGTCAATCGCTCACTACTCATGTAACCGAGCTACGGTTCTTTGCAAATCTTCGCTAGCCCACGCCACGGGCGTTGGCGACTGCTGTATATACCACTAAATGTTCGTTCTTAAATTTAAACACTCTTGATAAGGTACTCGTGTACTGTCTGATCGATTTGAGCCCCTAATACTATGTTCTCAGATGGTAGTTTTGCTGAAAAAACTGCCCCCATGAAAAAACTAGTTTTGTTAGCGTGTATCAGCCTAGGATGCGCTGCCCAGTCCTCGGCCCAGTTGACCCTATTGCCCAAAGCTGGGGTAAACATTTCTAATGTCCGGTATGAAAATGATGAAGCGCTTGGTGGCCAGAAGCCCCGCGTAGGACTCACGCTAGGATTGGGAGTAAACATTCCGCAAACCTCGATATTCTCGTTTCAGACGGAAGTACTCTACACGTCCAAGGGGTTTTCGGCCAAAAACGATGGCTTAGCCGACTACGAAGGATGGTACAGCCTGAACTACCTGGAGGTGCCCATGCTAGCCAAAGCCACCTTCGGTACCAAGCGTTTGGGCGTGTACGGCAACGGTGGACTGAGCTTTTCCTATCTGCTGGGGGGGCGCGTGAAGGGACAATACGATATTGTTAACCTGCTTCGTGACGACATCGACGAGCGCCTGGAGTTTACCGATGAGCCGAATCCTTTGCTGCTCCACGAAGTGGACGCCAACCGGATTGATGTCGGACTCAACCTGGGAGGGGGCATCAACTTTTCGGCAGGCATGCTACCTTTGTTTATCGACCTTCGATGCAACATGGGAATGATTGATCACGATAAAGACCAAGCATCAAAAAATCTAACCTTCGCCATTACCCTGGGCAGCCAAATCGGCTTCTGATTCCGATCCAGGCAGGTCATCTGAAACACCGGGTCAAGAAAACGTTCTGTCTTGATTCGGTGTTTTTAGTTCGATGTTTCAACGTTGATCCACTACGCAAACGCGCTGGTTTTCGTACCTTGCTGTGGCATGATTGTCTCTCCTCCTGCTTCCGAAAAGCCCTTTATTATCTACCGCTCGTCGGCGGGGTCGGGGAAGACCTATACCCTGGCGCTTGAGTACCTCACCCTGGCCCTGCAGCAACCCACCGCCTACCGCAGCATCCTGGCCGTGACCTTCACCAACAAGGCCACGCAGGAGATGAAAACCCGCATCGTGGAGTTTCTCTACCAACTCGCCAACGGCGGCAACCAACCCCTGCGCGAAGAACTGCAACGGCGCACCACGCTCACTGGCGAAAAACTGACCGAACGGGCGCAGCAGGTGCTTCGCCAGCTGCTGCACGGGTATTCTTACTTCGCGGTGATGACCATCGACGCGTTCTTTCAGAAGGTGGTGCGGGCCTTCGCCCGCGAGATGAACCTGCAAGCCGGTTTCAGCATTGAGATCGACGAGGGTAAGGTGCTCGAAGAAGTTATCGACGAACTGTTACTCACCCTGGGGGATGATCGGCAAAAAAGCCTGCGCCAATGGCTCACCCGTTTCGCCGAAGAGAAGGTGGAAACCGGGGTGAGCTGGGACTTCCGCCATGATATCAAAACCCTGGCGCGAGAGCTGTTTAAAGAAGATTATAAACAGCAGCGCGGGTCGGAGGAGGTGGCGGAGGACATGGCCGCTACCCTGGAGAAACTGCGCGCTGAGCGACTCCGGTTTGAGCAGCGGATGCAACGCTATGGGCAAGAGGCGCTCAGCCTTATGGAACGCCACGCGCTGGTGGTAAAAGATTTTGCCTACGGGGATAAAGGCGTAGCCGCCTACTTTCCTAAGCTTGTTGACACGACCAACTATGAACCCGGCCAGCGGGTGACGGAGGCAGCGGAAGATATCCAGCGGTGGACTACCAAAACGTCTAAAAAGAAAGTACAGATTCTGGCAGCGGTGGAGGGGGGGCTCCTTCAAACTCTTGGGGCGGCCATCGCTCACCATCAGCAGCACGGCCCGGTCTACTACGCCACCATCGAGCTGAGCCGCTTTGTGTATACCCACGGCATTCTGCACCACCTGGAAGCCCAACTGCAGACCTACAAGCGCGCGCACGATTTGATGCTCATCTCCGATGCCCCGCTTTTCCTGAAGGATATCATCGGCAGCGACGACACCCCCTTTATCTACGAGAAGATCGGCACCACCTTTCAGAACTTCCTCATCGACGAGTTTCAGGATACCTCCGGCCTGCAGTGGGCCAACTTTCGCCCGCTGGTAGCCAACAGCCTCAGTGCCGGGCAGCGCAACCTGGTGGTGGGCGACGTGAAGCAGTCGATCTACCGCTGGCGCGGCGGCGATTGGCAACTGCTGCTCGAGAAAATCCAGCACGACGTGGCCGACAACCAAACCGAAGTGCGCGACCTGGACCGCAACTACCGCAGCCGTCGGCACATTGTGGACTTCAACAACGCGCTCTTTGCCCAACTATCGAGGTTGCTCTACCGGACGATGGAAACGCGTTTGCAAGAAGTGAGCGACGAGCCCCTGCGACAGCGGTTGCTGCAGCGGACCGAGGTGATTCGCAGTGCCTACGCCCACGTGGGGCAGGAGCTTCCCGCTACCTACCGGGGCAACTGGCACGGGCACGTGCGCATCCAACTGCTGGAGCAGGAGCAATTGACGGGTGACGAAGATGACACGCATTGGAAAGACCACGTGAAGGAGCAACTTCCGACGATGGTGGAGCGGTTGCAGGACCAGGGCTACGCCCTGCAGGACATTGCCTTCTTGGTGCGCAACAAACGCGAAGGGCAAGAGATTGCCGCGACTTTTATGGAATACAAAAACCAGGATCGAGCGCGGAAGGGCTACCACTACGAGGTGATCTCGCCGGAGTCACTGTTTCTGAACGCCTCCCTCACGGTGGGACTGCTGGTAGACGTGCTGCGGTTTCTGGACAATCCCGACGACCGCATCGCGCAGGGCAGTATTATCCATAAGTATCGTCGATTGTGCAACCTACCCCAGGAGTCCGTAGACTGGCACCGTCTGTTCGCTGCTGCCGGAGATAAGGAAGACCTGAGCCTATTCTATCAGGAGCTTCCGCCCGACTTCCAACGCTTTCAGGACTACCTTAATAAGCTACCGCTCTACGAGTTGGTGGAAAACCTGGTTCAACTTCTCGGATTAGACAGCACCGGTGGACAGCAAGCCACGGAGACGATTTACCTACAGGCCTTTCAGGATGCAGTGCTCAACTATACCCGCACGGAGCAGGGCGATCTGCACTCGTTTTTGCGGTGGTGGGAGGAGCGAGGACACGAAACCTCGGTGCAGGTGCCCGAAGCGGTAGACGCCATGCGCATCATGACGATCCATAAGGCCAAGGGCCTGCAATTCAAGGTGGTGATCCTGCCCTTTTGCACCTGGAACACCGATCACCACCATAGCCAAACCAACATTCTGTGGAGCCGCACCGCCACTCCTCCCCTCGATGCACTGGGACTAATGCCCCTGCGCTACGGAAACGCCCTGGCGAAGACGGTGTTTGATCAAGAGTACTACGAAGAGTCGATTCGGGCGCACATGGACAACCTCAATCTGCTCTACGTGGCCTTCACTCGGGCCGAAGAATGCCTGTACGCCTTCGCGCCCCCGACGAAAAGTAAAGATGGCAAAATCAACTCGGTGGCCGACGCGTTGCACCAAAGCTTTACGGAAGCGCCGCCTCCGTCCGCGGGGATTAACTTGACCGACCACTACGACAAAGACACCAAGGTGCTGGAGATAGGAACTGATTCGCGGGTGGAGCGGCCCCGAACGAAGAAAGCACCCTTCATCCTGACGGCGTACCCCTCGGTGCGGTGGCGCGACCGCCTGATGGTGCGTCCCACCTCGCGCGGCTACTTTGCCGAGTCTTCCGAACCGAACGCGCTGAGCGTGAACCTGGCGGGTTTGCTCCGGGAAGTGCTGGTGCGCACCCGTCACCGAAGCGAGGCCGAGCGGCACCTGCAGGACGTTTACTACGAACGCGGCATCACCCAGGCGGAGCGTCGGCAGTTGGAGCAACGCGTGGCGCAAGCCATGAACCAGGCTGCCCTGCGGCCCTGGTACGAGCACCCGGAGCCGGTGATGATCCAACGCACCCTGCTCACGGGCGACCAACGCTACGTGTGCCCCGACCGGGTGATGCTGCCGCCGTCGGCCACCGAAGGGCCAGCGGTGGTGGTGCAGTTTGGACTAGCCGACGAGCAGACCGAGCACACGCGCACAGTGGAGCAAAGCGCGGCTATTTTGCGGCAGCTGGGTCACGTTTCGGTGAAGGGTTACTGGGTGAACGTGCAAACCCTCAGGGTGGTGGAAGTGCTCAAAGATTAGCGCGACCTATCCGCGGGCCAGGGCCGGAATGTTCTCATAACCCCAGGGGTAGCGCTGCGAACGCGATAGCATTTGGTTGGCCTCGTCGTCGTTTCGGAAGCGCTCGTTCACCGGGTCCCAGTACAACTTGCGGGGTAACTTCATGGCAATGTGCGATACCAGACAGGCGCTGCACGAGCGGTGCGCCACCTCGGCCGGAGAGATCGTTAGCTCGCGCGACTTGATGCAGTCCAGCCAGTTGCCGTGCTGCTCGGGGCTGGCGTACAGGTGCACTTCGTCTTCACCAATTTCAGATTGCAGCACTTTAGGGTTGCTGGCCGAGAACGCTTCCGCGCCCGCGAAGCTCGAATCGTTGACGGTGACGCCCACGTTGCCCCGCGAGACGAAGATCCAGCCGTCGGTGCCCTCGAAGCGCACGCCGTTGGGCAGCTCACCGTCGACGATCATCTCTACGCCGTTGGCGTACTTGCTGGTGACGTGGTACGGGCCGTGCACCGTCCACAGGCCGTCTTCCGGAAACCGGGCGGTAGCTTCCACCTCCACGGGGCCGGTGTGCTCGGTGCCCATGCCCCAGTGGGCAATGTCGATGTGATGCACGCCCCAACCCGTGATCATGCCCGCGCCGAACTGCTCGCAGCGCAGCCAGCCGGGGCGCGAATAATCGCTTTGCGGATGCACCCGCTCTTCGGTGTAGGGCACGTAGGGTGTGGCGCCGAGCCACATCTCGTAGTTGAGGTTGGGCGGAATCTCCATGGGAGTGGGGGTGCCACCCGCCGGGTCGCTGGGTAGGCCAATCTTCACGGTTTGCAGGTCGCCGATGCGGCCGTTGCGCACCAGTTCGCAGGCTCGCTTAAACTGCGGCCAGGGGTTCGTGGAGCGCTGCTGGCTGCCAAGTTGAAACACCGCGCCGGTGCGGTGAATGATGTCGCTCATGGCCCGGCCTTCTTCGATGGTGAGTGAGGTGGGCTTCTGTAGGTAAATTGCTTTGCCCGCCAGCGCCGCTTCAATGGCCGGTTGGGCGTGCCAGTGGTCAGGCGTGCTGATGATCACCGCGTCGATGTCGGGGTTGGCCAGCAGCTCGCGGTAGTCGTCGTACATTTGCACATCAATAAACTTATCTTTTTGCTTGTTCTCGGCGTACCACTGCTCGACAAAGCGTTTGCCATCTTCCTTGCGTTTGCTGTCCACGTCGCACACCGCCACCACGCGCGACAGGTCGTGCTTCATGGTTTCGGGCAGGTCGTGCTCGCGGGCAATGCGTCCGCAACCGATTTGCCCCACGTGGATTTTATTGCTGGGAGCGTCTTTGCCAAAGACGGTAGAAGGCACGATGGTTGGAATAGCGAAGGCTCCGGCCGTGGTGAGAAGAGATTTTTTGAGGTAATTGCGTCGGTTCATAAAGGAATGATTGATGGAATGAAGGATTGAATGGGCTGGGTTCAGCCAATGTATTTTACTTGTCTCAAAATCTGTTCGCTAAGTTGCTTTTTCAGTACTCGCACCGTTACTAAGTCTACCTTTCGGTCAAACACGTTCTCTAAATACTCTTCCAAAGCGAAAAAATCCCAGCCGGGGGTGACCGCAAAATCAACCAAAATATCTATATCGCTATCTTCGGTTTGTCGGTCTTCGGCAAAAGAACCAAAGTAGCCAATTCTGCTCACGTGAAACCGGTCAGACAGATAGGGTTTGAGTTCATGTAGCTTTGTTTCAATATCTTTAGCGGTTAGCACGGCTTTGATGTTTAAAAATTTTATTCTAATACTTTATCAGAACTATACGTTGGTAAGTGTTCCAAACGCGCACCGGGATAGTCTTCAATTTTTCATTTCATCAGTCGTCTCGACTTCAATTCCTGCTGAACCAAAAACATGATAACCACAATGTTCCGTAAACAGTCCGGTTTCGTTGAATTCAGGCGCGTTAATAACCAAAGCATACCTGAACTCAGCGTAAGATTCATCTTCGAACCTGATTTTGATAGTTTGACTTTGGTGAAAGTCGTATAAGTCTAATGTTGTTTTGTCTCTACCGGTCGAGCGTAAGTATTCGGCAAGCTTATCTTTCCATCGATCTGGTAAGTCCTGGTGCCTCATATCAACAGATATTATTTCAACAATTAACTTGAAGTAATGTCCGCGTCTATCTTCAAATCAGTGCAGACTTAAGAGTAAACGCATAGGATTCAGAGAACCCATACATTGGTCACAGTGCCGGAGGCCCTGCGCCAGATTGGATTTCGTTAGAGTATATGTTCAATCTACAATTCTATCTAAGTTTTGATAAATCAAGTTTGCCGGATTCTCGGTTCTGAATCTTAATCCTACTAATTGAGCACCCTTATAAGATTCACCTCTTACTCGTTTTATATTCTTGATTTTGTCATCCCATTTCTCAACGAGCAGCAATCCTTCTGCACAAATCCCCTGCCCCCGAATATTGATCTTCATAAACTCTCGTCCATCAGTTTCGATATAATCCTCAAACCAATAAGACAACTGGGTCAGGTCCTTCTTATCTAATTGACTAACCAATTCTCTCTTGTACTCCAATGAAGTTGAGGGGTAGGAATTAAGTATTGGATTCGTTGCTTCACATTCAAATCTACCACATGAAGAAAGCACTATCACGCAGAGGCTGAACATCGTAATCTTTTGATTCATTTTCTTAACTTTTAAATGTCATATGTCATATGAACCCAGAGGCCTAGAACGCATTTACTCCCCCATCACCCACTCAATCCCTCCTAAAATATGCCGCATTAACAGCGGGTCAGAATAGTGCTTGGAGCGGTGACCTAGCGAGGTGTACCATTGTCGGCCGCCGTCGGTGGTGTGGCACCAACTGGTGGGGAAACTATCACCAAAGGTGTTGCCCGGATACTCCGCCTTCTTCTCGTCTTCTACCGTGGTCAAGTCAGCCGCCAGCAGCACGTGGATGTCGGGGTTTAGCTGGTTCATGTAATAGCACTCATCTTGCTTGATGCTCCAGGTGGTAGGCAGAAAGTTGGTAGAAGGGTGATTGGGGTCAAGCACCTTCACCTCAAAGTCTTGCAGTTTGGGATGGCGCACGAAGCGGCCACCCAGGATACGCGCGAACCAGGGCCAGTCGCGCTCGGAGCCGCAGGCCGAATGAATGGCCACCATGCGTCCCCCCGACTGCATGTACTGCTGAAAAGCCTCGTGCTGCGCCGGAGTATCAAAGATGTCGTTGTTGGTGTTCGACAAAATGATGGCGTCGAACTGCTTGAGGTTATCAGTGGTAAACATTCCGGGGTCTTCGGAGGGCACCACCGTGAATCCGTTCTCATCGGCCAGCTTCTCAATCGCCGCGATGCTGGCCGGAATGTTATCGTGCACGTAGCCCTCCCCGTTCTTGGTGTAGAGCAGCAGCTTCTTTCCGCTCAAATTCGCCAAGCGGTGCACCTGCACCCGGGGCGGATAAGCATAGTCTTGCCAGTAGCGTTGGGCCGTTGCTGAATCGATCTGACCGTCGTAGACCAGCATTCGGTAGCGCAGGGCGTAGTTGCGGCCGGGGTGCAGCACCCAGTCGCGGTCTTGCGTCGGGTTGAAGTTCACGAACACGTTTTCCACCCCCTCATTGGCTCCTTCGGGCCAGATGCGCAGCAACTCCGGGAAGTTGAAGTTAGTCGGGTGCGTCATAAACAGCACCCCTGCCTCACCCTGGTCGGTTGGACCCGCCGCGTCCACGGTGGATCCGGATGGACCCCGCACGTCGATCCAGCGGGCGCGGGTGCCGTTGCCGTCGGCCTTGTCCTTGCCCGCCGAGGTGAGCAGCTGCGCCGTGCGGTCGTCCCACTGCTCGTTGGCCCGGAAGCCAAAGCCCTGGTAGCGGTACTCCTTCACCGTGAAGGGCTGCTCGGTGACGTTGCGCTGGGTGGTGGTGAAGTCCACTAGGTACGACTGCTGTTTGGCATCGTTGTTCCACACCCGCACGTCCCAGGTTTCGTTGAGCAGTTTCTGTCCGGTGGTGCGGTCGGTGGTGTCGGCGTAGGCAATGTGCTCATGCCAGGCGGTAAAGCCACCATGCACCTCACCGCTCACCACGGAAGTCACCCCCCGGGCTTCCACGGTGCCCTGCCCCTTCACCAGATTCCAGAAGTCGATCTCGCGTCCGGCAAACTCAGCATGCGTCCAGGGATTCCAGATGCCGTAGTGGTGGTAGTGGTCGGGCGGTTGAATGCGGGTGAGCACGCCCCCGGCCGGAGAGCGCAGCGGATGGATGAAGCCTCCACGCCGGTAAATCTCGTCCACGCCCTCGGGCACAGGAGCAAGACCATGCTGGTAGGTAAGCACCTCGCGTCCGTCAAGAGAAAAAGTAACCGCTTCGTCCTGCGTACGGGCCACCACAGTAGCGGGTGAGTTAGGAGTCGATTCAACGCGTTGCAGGGTGTAGCGGCGGGTGGCGCGGGCCGGAGTTTCTCCGCTCAGCACCCAGGTGAGGGTTCCGGAGCCAGCGTCCCACTGCACCGCCGTCGGAAGTTTGTCTTCGCCTCGGTGCTCGAGCAGTTGCAGGCTATCCGTCGATACACCGGGAAGCTGCAAAGCATCCCAGGTAACCGAAACCGGGGTGTTCAGGCGGGCGTAGTCACCAGCTTCCACCGCCAACTCCGCCAGGGGCTGGGCCGATAAAGAAGCAACGGAAAGAACAAATGCAAAATAGGACGACAGACGAAGTGGCATTGATAGGTGGTTGTGAATGATAAGGGGACGGAAGATAGGAATTTTACCGGCATACTGTCAATCATTACATGAACGAATTGTTGGGTTGATGTGCCAGGTTCTACCATCGCTAACAGAGTAGGCTAATTTTGCTAGTGATTACCGTTATCCGCTAACCAGATCAGGGGGTTTAGTTAGCGAATACGGTCGCTTACTAATATAATTGTTAGGGGCAGCTCCGTATCACCGGTGATCACTAACAAAACCCCAGGAGGCAATAACATATCACCGGTGCGCAAGGTGGCCCACGTAAGGGGCACGTAATGAACACCAGTGATCTTCGATAGGGGATGTAGGGTGCATGTAATAAGTACCGGAGCTATACAACTGCGCCCTGGTTTTCACTAACAAAACCCTAACTTTTGCTAACAAAGTCCGACTATTCTCTTTTCTGATCGCCTCGTTATTTCCTAACTCAGGTAAGTTATTGCGTCTCCTCCGATCAGAAGTGGTTAATCTACTGTTTGTAGCATCCGCCGAATACCCAGCTCCAGTCCGCGCAGTTCGGCCAGCCCCCGCATGCGGCCCACCGCCGAGTAGCCGGGGAAGAAGGGACGGCCCGCGTCGAACAACGTCTGGTGACCGTGATCAGGACGCATCGGAATGGCCAGGTCGTCGCGACCGGCCGCCTGCCGCTCCCCCTGCTCGTTGATCAGGGCGCGCATCACGGCAAACATGTCGGTGCTGCCGTCCAGATGATCGGCTTCGAAGAAACTGCCGTCGGCCTCGCGCTGCACGTTGCGCAGGTGGATGAAGTGGATGTGCTGGCCCAGCCGCTCCACGATGCCCGGCAGGTCGTTGTCGCCGCGTCCGCCCAGCGAGCCGGTGCAGAAGGTGAGTCCGTTGCTGGGCGAGGGGGCCGCCTCGATCAGTTCGCGCAGGTCGGTTTCGGTGCTCACGATGCGGGGCAATCCCATCACCGGGAAGGGCGGGTCGTCGGGATGGATGGCTAGTTTCACCCCTACTTCCTCGGCCGTGGGCACCACCGCCCGCAGGAAGTAGAACAGGTTTTCTTTCAATTGAGCCGCGTCGATGCCATCGTAGGCCGACAAGCGTTGCCGGAAGGCGTTGGGTTCGTATACATCGCGGGTGCCGGGCAGCCCCGCCATCAGGGTTTGCTGCAAGTCATGGCGCTCTTCCTCTGATAAGTTGTCCAGAAAACCCTGAGCGTCGGCTTTTTGCTGGCTATCGTAGTCATGCTCAGCTCCAGGGCGGTTCAAAATATACAGGTCGAAGGCGGCCAGGGCCCGCACATCGCAACGGAGGGCCAGCGAGCCGTCGGCCACCGGATAGGCCAGGTGCGTGCGGGTCCAGTCGAGCACCGGCATAAAGTTGTAGCATACCGTGCGGATACCGCAGGCCGCCAGGTTCACCAGTGTCTGCCGGTACTTCTCCAGGTAGTCTTCACGGTCGGGGGCGGCCGTTTTGATGCTTTCGTGCACGTTCACGCTTTCCACCACGCTCCAGGTGAGTTTGGCCTCGGCAATCATTTGCTGTCGTTGCCGGATTTCTTCTACGGGCCACACCTCGCCGACCAGAATATGGTGCAGGGCGGTGACCACGCCGGTGGCGCCCACTTGCCGGATTTCGGGCAGGGTAACGGCGTCGGTGGGACCGTACCAGCGCCAGGTGGGTTGCAGGGGGGGGAGGTTCATTGTGTGATCGATTGAATGAATGAGTGAATGAGTAAAGGTAAGAACTTGGGGGGAATGGTGCTAGGAAGGGGGGGCAAATTGCCGGGACTTCGTGGCACGTTGTTTTCTAATGCGTATCTTGCGAAGCCGATTTGCCTACGCAACCCTTCCGTATGACCCGCGACCAACTCTTCCGTAATATTCAGCAGAAACGTTCCTTTCTGTGCGTAGGGCTCGACCCTGACCTTTCTCGCATTCCAGCCCACCTACGCGCTGATCCTGACCCGGTGTTTGCTTTCAACCGGCAGATTATCGACGCCACCGCCCCCTACTGCGTGGCCTACAAGCCCAACGTCGCCTTCTACGAAGCGTTGGGTCCGGCGGGTTGGGAAAGCCTGCAAAAAACCATTGACTACATTCCTCGCGACTGCTTCACCATCGCCGACGCCAAGCGGGGCGACATTGGCAACACTTCCCGCTTGTATGCCCAAACCTTCTTCGAAACCTTGCCCTTCGACGCGGTGACGGTGGCCCCCTACATGGGGCGCGACTCGGTGGTTCCCTTCTGGAGCTATCCCGACAAGTGGGTGGTGCTGCTGGCGCTCACCTCCAACCCCGGCAGCCACGACTTTCAGCATACGGTAGATAAAGAAAGTGCGGCTCCACTCTACCAGCGGGTGATTCGGGCGAGTCAGCGGTGGGACGATGCGACCGACGGTAACGTAGACCGGCTAATGTTTGTGGTGGGAGCCACCCAGGCCGACCGCTTGCGCGAGATCAGGGAGCTGGCTCCCGACCATTTTCTGCTGGTGCCGGGCGTGGGCGCGCAGGGTGGCAGCCTGGCCGAAGTGGCCCAGCACGGCCTGAACGACCACTGCGGACTACTCGTCAACTCGTCGCGGGGTATTATTTATGCCGGAGAAGGGCGAGACTTTGGGCAGCAGGTCGGCCGGGCGGCGCAGGCGTTGCAGCAGGAAATGGCGGGCTGGCTGGATCGCTTGTGAGATATTTTTATCAGAATTTGTGCACTTGGGGGTTTGCGGAGCCAACCTTTGACGTCGCGAAAGGCTCTATTGTAGTATGACAATGACCCCTACTGCCTTTCTATCACTTTGGCTCCTCGCTTTGGCATGTAGAAACTGCTCTATCTCTGTATCGAAGTGCTTTGAGCGAAAGAAAGTGCGATAGCGCGACCAGGGGCACCACCACTCCGGGCAACAGGGTGAAGGGATAGGTCAGGACAGCAACGTTGGGCTGATCAAAGGCGAGTTGTTGCAGCGGACCGGGGGCCGAAAGGATGGCGGTGACCACAATGATGCTGAGCATAACGAGTCCGAAGTAGTTCCACCAGCGCAGCAGAGCTCGGTTGTAAGCAGACTTCTTCCACAGCAGGTAAGCCAGCATCAGCCCGGCTGAAAGGCCAACCGCAACGTCGAAGTTCCAGCCCGCGTAGGTCATGATCACGGGAATTCTGCCCCGCAGATACAATTCGTGCAGCGTAAGTTCTACCGGAATGCGCACGACGTGGATGGCGGTTAGCAGTATAAGATTGATCCTGTCGACGTTGATTTGCCGGTAGAGAAAAATTACCAGCGCTACCAGGGGCAGCAGCAGCAACAGGATGCGGGGCGGAACCGTGCGGGTGTTTTCAAAAAAACCTCCGAAAGCTAGCCAACCAACCACGGCCGTCCAGAGCGCGATTCCTCCCAGGATCTGCTGGTTGCGGCCTATTCCGACGTAGAAGCAGATAATCGTCAGGGCGGTGATGATGATAAACGAGAGTTCCATGCCTTGCTTGGTAGATAATGATCAGATGCAAGCAAAGGTAACGTCTTCTTGTTAGAAGGATCTTTCCATAGGACAAGAAAGCGCTTCACTGGCCCTCGGCGAGTTCTTTCCGAATGGGGCTCAGCTATGAAAGAGTTGTTGAAAAACGACAAAGTCCAGCTGCCAGCCCGCGCAATCGGTCAGCGCCTGAATATTCTCTCGGGTGGGCTGTCGCTGAAAGAACGAAGCCCAATCGATCACCACATCGCCTGCCCTGTAGAAATTAGTACTTATGTCGTTTCCGTCGGAATCAACAGCATAGGAGCGGGCAAAGCCGTGCTCGAGAAACCAGTAATGGCTTTCTACGCTGCCTTCGGTGAGTAGGAAATCGTGCTTTTGGAAGGTTACCCGCTGAAACTTAGTAATAATCGTCGCCTGCTCTTCCGGGGTGAAGTTGGTGGCCGGAAAAACACCGGTGAGAAAGTGATTGTTCATAGAACTAGGAAGGCACAAGCAATCTATTCATCGGCAATTTAGGAGATATTCATTAAACCGGAGGTCGCGCCTAAATAGTTGCCCTTTCTAGCAACACCACCCGACTCAACTTATCGCCTACTTCCAGCACGCCGTAAATAAAGTATTTGGTCTTGCTGGTGGCGGGGAAATTAAACTTCTTGATGGTAGCACCATGCATGGGCACCGTTTCCGTCAGCCGATGGTCGATCAGTTCCTGCGGCGTGGGTGGAGTGTCCGGGTTTTTACTTTCCGTGAAGTACAAATAGTGCAGCGTGCCCTCGATTTGGTCACCATTCACGAGCACCGCCAGCGAGATAATGTCGTTCTGGGGGGTGCCGCGGGGCTCCAGCACCGGGGCAGCCGTAGTATCTTTGCTGGTAGTTGGGGGCGGGTTTTCAGCGGGTGGGTTCGTCGTGGAAGGAGGCATCTCTTGCCCCCCGTTGTCCGTAGGATTGCCGGGCGAATCAGCATTAGAATCTTGACCGGTAATCAGTGTCAAACTAGCTATTTCACTTTGTTGCTTTCCTTTTTTAATCGAGGCATACACCGCGTACTTGGTTTGCGTAGGTAAGCCAGACCGAAACGTAGACCGGAAATGGCTTCCTTCCATCGGGAACTCGGTGACGCCGGAGTGGTTTAGCAAGTCAGCTGCCAAAGGTGCCGCCACGCTATCGGGTAGCATTAGGTAGTAGACCGTGTCTTGGGTTTGATCGGCCGTTACACTAAAGCCAAATTTGAGCGTAGTGGGTACCTTAGAATCGACCAACCGAACAATTGGAGCCGTAATGTCGGCGGTGATATTGAGCGTGTCACTCTTTTCGTCGCGAACAGCTTCGCCAAGGTCTTCTTCGCAAGCGGAAAGCAGCAGCACACCGGCAAGAGGAAGTAAATATAAAAATTGTTTCATAGGAGGATTTGTGGATTTCAATCCGTCAAATTGCGCTAAAGTGATGAGGCGCGCACGACCATTATGGTAGGTTTGGTACGTACGTATAGAAAACGAAAAAGAGCAATCCGATTCACGAATTGCTCTGATTGCCACCGCTCGGTGGTTTACCTCCGATAACCTTTGCTTAGAAAGGCAAATCGTCGGACGGCACGGTTTGTTGCGCCTGCGCCGGACGGTCTTGCGCCTCACCCTTCTTGCCCAGCATGAGGAACTCGGTACCGACCACCTCGGTGACGTAGCGCTTGTTGCCGTCCTTGTCGTCGTAGGTGCGGTGGTTGAGCTTGCCTTCCAGGGCCACCTCTTTGCCCTTGTGCAGGTACTGCCCGGCTAGTTCGGCCAGGTTGCCCCACAGCACCACGCTGTGCCACTGCGTATCTTCTACGCGCTCGCCCTGCTTGTTCTTGTACGTCTCGGTGGTGGCTACGGAGAAGCGGGCCAGCGTGCCCCCGTTGCTAAGCTGCTTCACTTCGGGGTCTTGACCCAGGCGTCCAATGAGTTGTACTCGGTTTTTCAATGCGTTCATCGTTTTCGTTATTTAGTTGTTGAACATTAAACTCGTTGGCAAAGGTGGGGCAGAGCGGGCAAACGATTCGTCTGCTAAGCGTTTGTAGTCGTCTATAACCGTTTGTAAACGTTTGTAAATGGTTAGCAAGCCTGGTTTGGTGAGTAATTCGGCTGGCATTGTTGCGTTTGAAGCGATAATTGGGGGATATTTGGGAGGGGCGGTCTTCAAACAGACCGCTAGGTTGCTATATTGCAGGTAACCGCAATTGCGGTTATAC
The DNA here is from genome assembly GCA_965217305.1 of Cyclobacteriaceae bacterium. Classification (GTDB taxonomy): domain Bacteria; phylum Bacteroidota; class Bacteroidia; order Cytophagales; family Cyclobacteriaceae; genus Tunicatimonas. Next base: position 317,894 of record CBDCHN010000007.1, on the reverse strand, counting down.
AGATGTTATGGCACATGTAAAAATGGAAAGACTTGTAGATAGTTTCAGAGATTTTGTTCAATTCGTACGAAGGCCACCCGAAAAAGAGAAGCTTAAGTTTCTTGAACAAAAGCTAATTCACATTTTTGGAATCTGCCTAGAACTAGCACCCAAAGAAGGGAAGACCCCAAAGACAAAGAATAACTATCAGATAATTAGAGAAATTGTCTCGCGAAACTTTCCAGAATTAGGATACTATAACGATGTATTGGACTTGAAAGAAAAAATTGGGAAGACGGAGTTGGCAGTTGGCGATGCTGTAGATGACTTAACCGATATAGTAAAAGACATAGAAGAATCTTTGGATTTAAAAGAAGAAAGGGACGTTCTGGCGAATATCAAATTGACTTTCGAACTTCATTTCAAAAACCATATAATAAACTTGATGAAATATTTGAATTGCGAATGAAAAACACGTGCCATAACACCATGCAGCCGCCAGCCGGGGAATAGTAAGCTCGGGCATTTGTTGCTCCAAGTTCGTATGTTAAAGCTCGGAAGATCAAAGCCAACAAGCCCGGCCAGACGGCTGCATTCAGCGTTAACTGCTTATCATAAAAGCTACCCTTAATTAGGGCAAACGCATCAAAGGGCAAATAGGCAGCGAATAGTTATCTTTGAAGATGAGAAATAGCATTCAAGAGTTGTTTTCTGAGGTTCCGGACCCCCGAGTAGTGAACCGTTGTAGCCACAAGTTATCTGATGTTCTGTTCATCGCGCTCAGTACGCTAATTTGTAACGGGGAGGATTTTGAAGATATGGTAGAGTTTGCCCACCAACGCTACGATTGGTTAAGTACGATACTAGAGCTGCCGGATGGCATTCCTTCTCACGACACATTCAACCGGGTACTACAACGCATCGAGCCGAAAGCTTTACAAAAGTGTCTGTGTGAAGATGGGCAAGTATTATTGGATACCCTGAACGAGAAGCAAGTGGTTTTGGATGGCAAGAAGCTACGCGGCGTCTCTCCCACTAGTAAAGGCAATAGCGGACTCTATATTCTGAGTGCCTGGGTGAGTGAGAACAATTTGTGCGTAGGCCAAGCTAAAGTAGAAGATAAGAGTAATGAGATCAGGGCGATTCCTGAGCTTTTAGATACGCTAGATTTACAGGGAGCCACCGTTAGCATCGATGCTATTGGATGTCAAAAAGAGATCGCCAGCAAGATTGTAGGTAAACAAGCTGAATACCTTCTCTCCCTCAAAAAGAATCAAAAGTTAACTTTTGAGCAGATAGAGGACAGTTTTCGTTTCAACGATGGCGCTTGTTTCAATGAAGAGTGGGAGTATGATCACGGACGCTATGAGACCCGAAAGTGCACCCTCATCAAGCTCAGTGAGACCCAACAGAAGGACGAAATTTATTCACAGTGGAAAGACCTGCGACATCTGGTTAGAATAGAGGCCAGTCGGCAGACCAGCAAAGGAACTACCTATGAAACCCGCTATTACTTAAGCAATGCCACCTTGAGTGATCCGTCTTACTTTAATAAACTGGTTCGGGGGCATTGGAGTATTGAAAACCAGTTACATTGGCACCTGGACGTCACTTTCGGCGAGGATAATTCCCGTGCCCGGGTACAGAATGCCCCAGAGAACCTCAATATCCTGCGTAAAATCGCTTTGCAGCGAATCACCCAAATGAAAGACAGGCTCAGTAAAAAGAAAAGAAGGTACCGTGCCTCCCTCAACAATGACTATCTTAAACAGGTACTTGTCATTTGATGCGTTTGCCCTAACCCTTAATCACTATTTTCTGACGCTCAAACTTCTGCCGATCTTGGCGCTCGGCCTGGTGGATTGCGGAGGCAACGATGAACCTACGGTTGACCGCACCGCGGCAGAACCGATTGCTCTACTCAGCGTTTAGTTCGGGCAGCAGACGGTCGGCTTTATAAATATACTTGAGCGCCGCCACGATGCCCCCCGCGTGCACCGAAACCGTCCGGTTGAAGTCGCTGTCGTAGATAAAATAGCCCGGCAAACTCTCAATGTTCCCATCAAACACCAGCCCCACCACCTCGGCCTTTTGGTTGATCACCGGGCTGCCCGAGTTGCCCCCGATGATGTCGGCGGTCGACACAAAGTTCAGCGGGGCCTTGAGCAGCTCTATCGGTGGGTTCTTCCAACGATCGGGCAAATCCCACGGAAATTCTTTGTCATGGCTGTAGTAGCGGTCGTAGAGGCCGAAGTAGGTGGTGTGCGGCGGGGCTTCGGTGCCGTTGTATTCGTAACCCTTCACCGTACCATCGGCAAGGCGCAGCGAAAAGGTGGCATCGGGCGGACTGCTCAATCCGTCGACCTGGTACTGTAGGTTGGCGATTTTTTCTTCCCGCATCTGATCTTGCTGTCCGAGCTGCCCCATCTTAGCCTGGGCTTCGCGGAAGCGAGGCGCCAGTTCGTTGGCCAGCATCACCAGCGGGTCTTTGGCCAGCCTTTTGGGTTTGCGCTTAAAAAACTTGGTGCTATCCTGCAACAGCAAGCTTTCTTCCATGATGCTTTCGGCCCGTGCTTTCGGGTCCATGCCATCAAGGAGTTGGCGCGCATAGTCCTGACGTGAGTGCTCATCGAGCTCTTCAAGCACCGCGGCGAACAGGTCCGTTTCCAATTGAAGGTCTACGTCGGACAAAATTTGCTGAATATCCTGCCGCTGGGCTGCCGCGGCTTCTTCCTCTTCCTGCTCGAGGGCAATTCGGTAGTCGTAGACTTTGGGCAGCAGCTGGACGATCTTGCCGCGGGTGGGGCTGGGCGACAAGAAAAAGGCCTCGGCAAAGTACTGGGTTTCTTCCTGCGCATTGGCCACCAGTTCCTCCCAGGGATCAGCTTCTTCGAGCGTGACCTGTTCGCGCAGGGCGTCTTCTTTCTTTTGCTTCTTAGCCATCAGATAGGGGTCGTTGAGTCCGTCGAGGCGCCCCTCGTAGGCTTTTTCTCCGTTGCTCAGGCTAAAGGCCAGGTTGCGCAAAGAGTCTTTGACGTACACGTCGGTGGCCCGTTCGGCAGCTTCCATGTAAATCTTGGTGCGGTTGCGCAGAAACGAAAGCAGGGCTGGGGCCGACACGTCGCGCTGGTAGTGCAACTGGGCGATGGTTTTGTAGCGCCCGGTGCTGCCGGGGTTGCCGATCACAAACACCGCTTCGCCCTCCTGGGCACCTTCGGCATCAAACGCGAAGTAGTGGGCCGGACGCAGCGGGTTGCCCGCCTCGTCGTAGGCGCGGAAGAAGGTGAAGTCCAGGCTGTAGCGCGGGTAGGTAAAGTTGTCGGGGTCGCCGCCGAAGAAGCCCAGCGCCAGTTCGGGGTAGAGCACCAGCCGGATGTCGGTGTAGCGTTTGAAACCGTAGAGCGAGTAGCGACCGCCGCTGTAGAAGGTACGGGTCTCGATTTCCAGGCCTTTCCACGCTTCTTTCTGCGCGTATTCTTCCTGCACCGCGGCCAGGGCCGAGTCGGGAGCCACGCCGGTTTGGCTTTTCACCGCCTCGGTCACGTCGGCCAGCATCACCAGCTGGTCCACGTAGAGGTCGGGCACGCGGCGTTCTTCTGCCTGCGTGGTGGCGTAGAAGCCGTTGTCGTCGAAGTTTTCACCCTCCTTCATCACCGAGGCGGTGACGCTGCGCGAGCAGTGGTGATTGGTCATGATCAACCCGTTTTCCGACACAAAAGAGGCCGAACACCAACTGGCGAAGCGCAGGGCCGACTGCCGCACGTCGGCCAACCACTCTTCAGACGGCCGAAAGCCGTAGGCTTCCTCGAAGTACTGCACCGGCGGATTCTCGAAGGTCCACATCTTACCCTGATCGAAGCGGCCGGGCTGCACCTCGTCCGGGTCGGGGGTGGTTTGCGAGAAAGAGACCAGCGGAAACGCCAGAAGAGATAGGTAGGTAAGCAGATGTCGCATTGAGAAGCAGTTTTTTGCGGCAAATTACGCTTCTTTTGCTAATGCTACAACCTGCTTCCGTGCAGAAGTGGAGTGATGGGATCTCCCTTTGTTCGTATGCACTTCGTCTCAAAAAGTTGTTTGCTCTTTTGCAAACATTTGACGTGCGCTTGGTGACGCGATTGATGTAGGGTCAGCATCGGGCAAAGCCAACTCCACGCAAAGCGGGAAGTGGTCGGAGCCGAAATAACCAAGTCGCCGGAAGGAGACCACCCGAAATTCGTCCGAAACATAAACGTGGTCGAGCGGCCAGCGCATGATCCACGACTTGGCATCAAACGAAGCAAAAAGCCCGCGCCCCACGCGGGTGTCTTCCAGCTCTCCGCTTATCTGAAACAGACGCGAAGTGTTGGACCAGGCCACGTCGTTGAAGTCACCGGCCACCACGGTGGGCAGGCTTCGTTCTTTCACCAAAGCTCCCACCTTGACCAGTTCTTTTTCTCGTTGGCCTTTGTTGTCGGGATGTTCACTTAGGATTGGCGGTACCGGGTGCACCCCGTGGAAACTAAACCACCGGCCGTTGGGCAGTTGCACCTCGCAATGAAACGACGGCACGCTATCGTGCTGAAAGAACTTGGTAATGAGGCCTTTGAACGGATACCGGGAGTAGAGCGCCAGGCCGTAGGTATTGTCGATGGGCAGTTCGTGGTAGTGCGGGTAGCGCTCGCGCAACGGAGCCACGTGGTCGATCCACCACTGGTCGTTTTCCATCAACAACAGCATATCCGGATCAGCTTGCTGCACAACATTCAGCAGAGCACCGGCTTCCCGGTTATACATATACACATTGGCCAGCATCAGCCGCACCCGCTCCGAGGGGTCAACTTTAGTAGGCGAGAGCGAGGCTACCTTCGGCGGGGTCAGGGGAGTGTAAGGAAAAATAAACCTTCCTTGGATCACCACCGTCGCTAGCAGTCCAATCATCAGAAAAACCGGCCAGAAAGTCCATCTTCGGTTGCGCAGCCCGAAGATCACCAAGCACGCGAAAGCTACCACCAGGTACTGTGGGCGGGGGAAGTCCATCGCCTTCATCCACCAGCGCGTGTTGTTATAGCTCAGCGACAGCAGGGAAACTGCAATGACCAGGAAACTGATCAAAACAATGAAGTAGTAGAAGAACTTATTCAGGCGGTTCATGGGGTAGGGGAGTGGACGACAAAGTTCCGAAAGAATAACCGCTGCCGCAATAATAATACTTTGTAATCAAAAAATGACTACGATACGTCCCGGTTTTTGAGCAGCCAGTAGCTCAAAAAAGTAAAACCCGCCAGATATAATCCCACCACCACCGCGTCTTTCACTGCCACAAAATCCTGCACCTCCCGGAAGGCGTACTTATGGTAGGAAACCGCAATCAGGTTGTTGATTGCCCGGATGGGAAAGTACTCATAGAAGGTTAGCTCGGGGAACTTAACGGCCAAAAGGGTGGTGCTGATGGGTTCAACAAAGAAGGTATAGAAAGCCAGCAGCACAATGGCAAAGCCGGTGCGCTTGATCAGCAACCCCACCAACAGGGAAAATACCAAAAAGGTGAGCACCTCCAGAAAGTAGGCCAACAGAAATTCCGCCTGCCCGAACACCGCTCCCCAGCCCTGCACGGGCGAATAAATCCAGCCCATCACCAGCCCGATCAGAAAGATGAACAGGGTTGTTGCGGCGCTCAACACCAGAATAACCAGAAGTTTGGTAGCGAGAAACTCCTTCTTGGTGAGTCCGTCAATGATGTTTTGCCGGATGGTTTTGTAATCATACTCGTTGGTAATCGACATCACGACAATAAAGCCCAAGAAGATTTTGTAATACGTCGCCAGATACGTCAGATTCTGCCATACGTCGTCAAAGTCGTAGAAGGGAACGATGGTGGGGTCGATGCCCTGAAACTTAGCGCCCTGACTGGCCAAGTACTCAAAAAACAGCATCACGCTGCAAGAAACTAATCCTAACACCACAAAGCAAAGAATCAGCAGCACCCAAAACGGACGGTAGTGGCGTAGTTTGAGCCACTCGATGGTGAGTAGTTTAGTCATGGTCGGCTGATAATAGTTCTAAGAATTGCTGCTCCAAACTTTTGGTCCGTTGCGACAGGTGCGACACCACCACACCCTGCTCGATGAGGAAACGGTTGAGGTCGGCACTGTTTTTTTCGGGATGCAGGCGCACCCGAATCAGTCCGTTTTCGCGCTGCACCCCTTCGGTGTGCGGAAACTGCCGGGCCAGTTGCTGCAACTGCTCCAGGTCGGTGGCGGCCACCTCGATGGTGTCGGTGCCCGACAGGGCCTCGTCGACGCGCCCGGAGTAGATGCGGCGTCCGCGCTTGAGCACCGCGAAGTGGGTGCACACCTTTTGCACCTCATCGAGCAGGTGGCTGGCCAGAATGATGGTCTTACCCTGCTGGGCAATCTGCCCAATAAGTGATCGGATTTCAGCGATGCCCTGCGGGTCTAGGCCGTTGGTAGGCTCGTCGAGGATCATCACCCGCGGGTCGGCCAGCAGGGCTGAGGCGATGGCCAGCCGCTGCTTCATGCCCAGCGAGTAGGTTTTGAATTTATCGTCTTTGCGCTCCAGCAGGTCCACGGTACGCAGCACTTCGTCGATGCGCGCGTAGCGGCAGCCCTTGATCTGCGCCACAATCTTGAGGTTCTCCACCGCCGACAGATAGGGGTAGAAGATCGGCGTTTCCAGAATAGCGCCGATCTGCTTCCGGCATTCGGCCAGGGCCGCGGGCGACGTGTTTTTCTGTCCGAACCAGGCAAACGAACCCGCGGTGGGCTGAATTACACCCAGCACCGTGCCCAGCGTGGTGGTTTTGCCGCTGCCATTGGGACCCAGAATGCCAAACACACTGCCTTCTTCCACGTCTAGCGACAAGTCGTTGACGGCGTGGATTTTTCCGTAGCGTTTGTGCAGGTGGTCGATGGTGAGAACAGAGGACATGGTGGGTGGAGGTTGGTTAGTAATGCGGATAGTAGGAACATGATTAATCATGTTCCTACGATTAATCATGTTCCTACGATTAATCGTTTTCCGCCTGTTCTTTCAACGATAGGTTGACCAGGTTTGTCATTGGTGAGAAATCGTATCCCCCCTGCATCAGGCGCATCAACGCGGGCAGGTCCACAAAACCCTCCAGGTCGATCAGGGCCAGCGTTTGTTGGTTGTCTACCACGCCCACCACCCCGTCCAGCGTCGGACTGTCGCCCCGGGCGTAGACGGTGATCTGGCTACCTTGCTGCCGGAAGCTGATCAGTTCTTCGTAGGCTTCGCCCCGGATGCCCTGCCGAAGCTGCTGCACGGCCGAGCGGTTCAGGGCAGATCGTTCGTAAAGTAAAATTTGCAGCTTTTCTACGTCGTGTACCAGTTGGTACAGGTCGGGATTTTTGTCCAGGTTCACCATGCGCAGGGTGCTGGGGTACAGAAAGAAGTCCTGGCGGGTGGCGTGCTGCGCCCGGAAATCGGCCACCGTGCTACTCTGCGCCCGCAGTGGGGCAAGGGAGCAGAGCAGGGGGAAGATGAGAACGTATTTCATTCTTTTCCCTTTTTAGAGTCTTGGTCAATGTTTTCCAGGTACTCCATGCCCTTCATGTTCATGCCTTTGGATAGCTTGGAGATTTGCTTCAGGTCGATCTCGCCGAACAAGTCCATCGCCACAAATTGGTGGTCGCCGCCTACTAGCATAAGCAGTTCGTTGATAATGCCGCCGCTCTCCTTGATCATAAATACCATGTCCTTGTCGCCGTCGCGCACCGACATCAGTTCTTCAAACTGGCTCTTTCGAATGTTCTGGCTGGCTTCCCGGTAGTACTTTCGTCCGTTGGCAATGCTGTCGGAAGCCAGAATTTTTACTCCCTTCAGCTTGCTGATGGCGTTGGCCAGTTCCTTGGTCTCCGGATCGTCGGGTTCCAGATTCGTGAACAAGCTAAACATTTTCTGGCTGATATTCACCTTGGTGAGTTCTTCGTTGTCGGCATACTTGTCGAACAACGAAGAAATGGCCGCGTCCTGGGCGTTCACCTGAAAAGCGGTCAGGTAGCCGATGCTGAGGGTGATTAGTAACTTTTTCATGAGTGTATGGGGTTAAAGGGTCTATTTATAAATTGGATTTCTGAGCTTTTACTGTCTGCTGCGCCTCGTCAAACTCCTCGAGCTTGGTGAGGTGCTGGGTGCCTTCGTTCATCAGGCTGGAGACCAGCAGCAGGGCTTGCTTTGCCTCTTCGTAGGCCTGCTCGGGGTCTTCGTAGGTATCGGGCACCACGGCTACCGGGGCCGGGGCGGGCGCGTCTAGGTAGGCGTGCTTCGTCCACACCGCTCCCAAGAGAAAAAGCGCAACCACCGCGGCGATCTTAAGCAACTTAGGCCACATCGGCACCAACTTTTCCTGGGGCAGACGCTCCATCAACTGCTCGTCAAAGTTCTCATCGAGCCGGGGTGGGGCGTCGTAGTGCCGAAACAAGGCCGCTACTGAGCGCAGGTGGGCCGGTGGCTCCTGCTCCTGAAAGTAGCGACGCAGTTGGGCTTCTTCTTCCAAGCTGGTTTCGCCCTTCCAGTACTTCTCCAGCCATTCTTCAATCTTTTGCGATTCCATAAGCATTTCTGTTAGTAAGTTGAGTCCGAAGCGTTTGTCGCGCCCGGAATAAATTCACTTTCACCTGGTTGAGGTCCATCGCCAGCGCCTCGCTGATTTCCTGGTAGGTGTAGCCTTCCACGTCGCGCAGCTCCAGCACCTGCTGCTGCTTCACTGGCAAGCGTTGCAGCAGTTCGCGCACGTGCCGCAGGGCATCCTGGGTTTCGGTGTGCGCGTAGGGAGTGATTGCCTCGCTGGCGTAGCGGTCGTCGTCGGCCAGGGCCTCGGTGCGCCGCCACCGGGCCGACTCCAGCCGGTTGAGCGACAGGTTGCGCGTGAGCTGCATGCACCAGGCTTCGGCGTTGCGCAGTTCGTCGCCCTGGTGCCAGGCCTTGATGAGCACTTCCTGCACCACGTCCTGGGCCTCGGCCTCGTTGCGCAAAAAGCGCAGCGCGAAGCGGTACAATTTGTCCTTGACGGGAAGCACGCGATATTTAAATTCTTCTAGCACCATCTCGAAGGGAAGACCGGCCGGTGAGCAGAAAGTTACAGTCAGTCAGAAAAGTTTTTACATTTACCAGCGGATTAGGCGTTACCTTGCCCCTGTTGCGTACAGTCCCGACCTGATACGCTTGCGTTGATCGTTTAAAATTCTAACCTGGCGCAGGGCCTCCGGCGCGGGGACTGAAGTAAATAGGTTCTCTGAACCCCACGTTTGTAAGCAAGATGCACCTCTTTTAATAGATTATTAGAATCATCCATGCTTCAAAAGATTCTACTGTTCGTTATCCTTCCCTTAGGCATATTTGCTCTGCTGGGCTACTACTGGCTGGGTGGTTTCAACGAAATTGAGATTGCGGTGGTCGAGGAGCCGCCGCGGCCCCTGGTGGGAAAGACGTACCGGGGTCAGTACGGTGACTTGGCGCTGCGTAAGATTTTTGTGCAGGCCCAACGCCTGCTGGCCAGCGACAGCGTGGCGGGCACCCTGCTGGTCGTCAACCTGGACTCCGCCTCTGCGGCAGGGAAGCAGGTGAACCAGTTCATTGGCATCGCCCTGTCGACTCCCCCCGAATCGTTGCCCACCGGGTACCAGCGGGATAGCCTGGCGGCCGGGACCTACCTACGGGCGCAGGTGGCGGCGCACTCGCTGGTGCAGCCCCGCCCCCGTGCGATTAACGACCGCCTGCTGGACTACGCCGCCGAACACCAGCTTACGCTCAGTGGTTTGCCAATCGAGATCTACCGCGCTTCCGACACGCTGTGGGTGGAGATGGCGGTGCGCTAATGACTTTCACGACAAGCTAACGCGCCTTAACCAATAAGTTGAGTAATCGCTGATCTGTACGGGATTCTGGGCATCAATTGTAAACCGGGGGCCTAACTGCGGGACTAGCTTGTTAATGAGACGACGAACGGTGCTGGAATGGGGATTCCCTATAGGACTTATTTGAATAATTTCTCAGTGGATCAGTTCTATTCGGTCGTCTTCGTGCAGGATGCCTACCTCGGCCATGCGATGGTACTCAGCCACCGTGAATCGGCGACGGGCGACCGCGGGGGGCGTTTCAATTTCGGTGATCATAGCGCAACTGGTTGATAAATGATTACGAAGATACGAACAAGTTGCCAAAGACCCTACCTACTGAAGTCGTTAGGGCTACACGAGAAGGGGGCAATTTTTATGGTCGTGAATAATTTGCTATCTTCCGAAGGCGTTTTATTGACGTATCACTTTTTATCCATTACCTAACCCTCACCCACATGAAACTACCCCTCGCTATCCTCGGGCTGCTGCTCGGCTGCCTCACCCTGGCTACCACCGGGGCCATCGCCCAAGACTCGACACTCTTTTCGGTCGATGACATTGACATCCTTTATAAAGAATACACCCTCGACAACGGCCTGCGGCTGATTGTGCACGAAGACCACAAGGCGCCCATTGTGGCCGTCAACGTGTGGTATCACGTGGGCTCTAAGAACGAGAAGCCCGGCAAGAGCGGGTTCGCCCACCTCTTCGAGCACCTGATGTTCAACGGCAGCGAGAACTTCAACGACGACTACTTCCAGGCCCTAGAGCGCATCGGCGGCACCGACCTGAACGGCACCACCAACACCGACCGCACCAACTACTTCCAGAACGTGCCCACCGCCGGGCTCGACCAGGTGCTATGGCTGGAGTCGGACCGGATGGGTCACTTGCTCGGGGCCATCGACACGGCCAAGCTCGACGAGCAGCGGGGCGTGGTGCAGAACGAAAAGCGACAAGGTGAGAACCAACCCTACGGACGGGAGTGGGAGCTCATTACCGAGGCCATCTGGCCCGAAGGGCATCCTTACTCCTGGACGGTGATTGGCTCGATGGAGGACCTTAACGCCGCTTCGCTCGAGGACGTGCAGGAGTGGTTTAAGAACTACTACGGTGCGGCCAACGTGGTGCTGTCTATCGCGGGCGACGTGGAGCCCGACGCGGTGCACGAGAAAGTGAAAAAGTACTTCGGCAGCATTGCGCCCGGCCCCACCCTGGCGCGTCCGCAGGTGAACGTGGCCAAGCGCACCGAAGACACGCGCCAGACCTACGAGGACCGCGTGCCCGAGGCGCGCATCACCCAGGTGTGGAACGTGCCGCAGTGGGGCACCGATGAGATGGTGTACCTGGATTTGGCCTCCGATATCCTGTCGGCCGGAAAAACTTCTCGGTTGTACAAAAAGCTCCAGTACGAAGACCAGCAGGTAAGCTCAGTGTACGCCTACGTGTACCCCATGGAAATTGCGGGTACCTTCACCGTTCGGGCCAACGTGAAGCCAGGCGAGTCGGTAGAGGAAGTGGAGCAGAAACTGGAGCAGATCCTTCAGGAATTTATTGACAACGGACCTACCGAAGAAGAACTCAACAAGGTGAAATCGGCCTACTTTGCTAACTTCATCAAACGCACCGAGCGCATCGGCGGCTTCGGTGGCAAGTCGGACTTGTTAGCTAACAACGCGGTGTACGGCGGCCGCCCCGACTATTATAAAAAGACCATAAAGACGGCCCAGGAAGCCACGGTAGCCAATATTCAGAACGCGGCCAAGAAATGGCTCAGCAGTGGCAAACATACCCTGATTGCCTATCCTTTCCCCGAACTCCAGGCCAGCGGCACCGATGTCGACCGTAGTCAACTGCCCGAAATGGGCGAGGTGGCGGCGGCTACTTTCCCGGCGCTGGAGCGCGCCACCCTTTCTAACGGTCTGGACGTGGTGCTGGCCCGCCGCGCGGGGGTGCCCACCGTGGTGATGAACCTGGTGGTGGACGCGGGCTACGCTGCCGACCAGGGGGGCAGTCCGGGCACCGCCTCGCTGGCCCTGAGCATGATGGACGAGGGCACCGAAGCCCTGGACGCCCTGCAGATCAGCGAAGAACTGCAAACCCTGGGCGCGTCACTGAGTGCCTACTCTGACCTGGACGCCTCGTACGTGAGCTTGACGACCCTCAAGCCGGTGCTGGACCAAAGCCTGGACCTCTACGCCGACGTGATTCTGAATCCGGCCTTCCCTGCCAACGAGCTCGATCGCCTCAAGAAGGAGCAAATTTCGGGCATCCAGCGCGAGAAGGTGCAACCGTTTACGATGGCGCTTCGGGTGGCTCCCAAGCTGATGTACGGTGAGCAGCATCCCTACGGCAATCCGCTCACCGGCTCGGGCTACGAAGAAACCGTGGAGAACATCACCCGCGACGAGCTAGTGGATTTTTACAACACTTGGTTCAAGCCCAACAACGCTACCCTCACCGTGGTGGGCGACCTGAGCCTAGACGAACTGACCGAAAAGTTGGAAAGTCGCTTTGCGCAGTGGAAGAAAGGTGAAGTGCCAACAAAAGATATTGCGCAGGCCACCGACGCCCCCGGTAACGTGCTTTACCTGATGGACCGCCCCGAGTCGCAGCAGTCGATCGTGATTGCGGGCTACCTGACTAATCCTTACGGAAAGGTGGACGAACTGGCCAAAAACGTGATGAACGACGTGCTGGGCGGCGACTTCACCTCACGCATCAACATGAACCTGCGCGAAGACAAGCACTGGGCCTACGGGGCGCGCAGCCTGGTGTGGGACGCCAAGGGGCAGCGTCCGTACCTGGCCTACGCTCCGGTGCAAACTGACAAGACAAAGGAGTCTATTCAGGAAATCCAGAAAGAATTTGACGGCTTTGTGGGCGACAGTCCGGTGAAGCAGGAAGAGTTCGACAAGGTGCAGAAGAACAGCACGCTGCAACTGTCGGGCCGCTGGGAGACCAATCAAGCGGTGGGTAGCTCACTGAACGAGATTGTGAAGTACGGCCTGGACGACGATTACTACCAGACCTACGGCGAGCGCATGAAAAACCTAAAGCGCACCGATGTGGAAACGCTCAGCAAACAGATGGTGCAGCCCAAGAAGTTGCAGTGGTTCGTGGTGGGCGACAAGGAGAAGATTCTGCCCGGCCTCAAAGAACTGGGCATGGATCGCATCGTGATGATCGACGCCGACGGCAACATCCTGGAACCGGCAGCGAAGATTGAGGAAGAAGGCGAGTCGGGGGGGAAGTAGGTTGGTAGTCAATAGTTGACAGTCGATAGTCGACCGTCCACCGCAACTTTCACTTGCGGGGGGCGGTCGCTTTCTTTTGCTCCCTCGTTAACCGTAAACTTAACTAATCGATCTTTCGGAAAATCAGGTAGTGAGTTTATTTGACTTGAAGCAATAATACATCTGGGTATTTCCAGATAATACTATCATGGGTAGCCAGTTGCAGTTCCTCTGATTTGGCTTGAGCCAGCAGTAACCGATCAAAGGGGTCTTTGTGAATAGCAGGAAGTTGCCGCAAGGCTGTCACGTGTCTAAATGATACTGGTAAGGAAATTAGCTGTTTATCTGCTATGACAGCGCGCCAATCGAAGGGTTCTCCTGATAGTGTTCCTTTAGATTGCTTTATTTCAACCTCCCAAGCTACCACACTGCTGAGATAAATCCTCTGGTGCCGATTAATGTATTCGTTAATGTCAGCAGGTAGTTTTAAGGAGCCTTCAGCCCACCACAGAAAGATGTGAGTATCCAGTAGAGACCATTCATATCTAGTCGAGCATCCCAAATTCACGGGCAATCTCATCATTGGTTTCCGGGGAATCCCAATCCTCAGATAGATGGATTTTGTCTTTCGCAAATCCTCCCTGTCGAATTGGTTTGTCGGATAGCCACTTACCAGCATCATGGACGGATATGACCTGAGCCAGATGTTCTTGCTGATCGTTGGTGATAAACACGTCTTCACCTTCGGCGAGGGCACGCTTGACTGCCTCAGCGGTTGTTGGTGGCAGCTCCTGTATACTGAACGTTGTCATACCTACTAGTATAATGCAACTGTGCCTCTTTTCCAAGTTTCTTGTCAATTCATCACTTTTCTTACGTCCCCACATTTAGAGCGCAAGTGCACTGGCAACCTTGCCCGGCAGCCTATTTCTTTGCCCTGGTAAATCAGCAGAAACCACAAACCCCCATTGCCATGACTTTGAAGTACGGACTAGCAGACAACGGACTCACCCCCGATCAGGAAGACCAACGGGCCGTGATGTATGTGGACGAAGTGAAAATCCTGGACGAACTGGTAGACGAGATGATCGGACGCGGCTCCACGGTGACCAAAGCCGAAGCACTGTCGGTGATGGAAGAGTATTACGATGCCATGACCAAGTTTCTGGGCGAAGGCTACACCATCACCACGCCCGCCTACAGCATCACCCCCCGCATTCGCGGAGTGTTCAAGGACAAGAAAGAGCGCTACGACCCCAACAAGCACCGCTTGTACCTGAGCGTGAAGCCCCGGGCCCGCCTCAAAGAAGCGCTGCGCCACATCAAGCTGGAATACCGGAAGTCGAACGGACAGCAGCCGTTGCTCGAGGAGCTAACCGATCTGATGAGCGAGTCTACCAACGAGCAGCTCACCCCCGGCGGCATTGCCCATTTGAACGGCGAGTTGCTCAAGTTTGAGGGAGCGGACCCGCAGCAGGGCATTTTCTTCAGGAGCGGCAACCGGGAAACGCGGGTGGTGCCCAAAACGGTGGCCCGCAACATGCCCGCCGAGCTGATTTTTATGGTGCCCGCCACGCTCAACAAAGGCCCCTACCAGGTGGAAGTGCGCACCGTGCTGCACGGCAGCAAGAAATTAAGAATCGCCAAACTACCCGACGAGGTAGTGGTGTAACGACAATGGTTTAGTTGAATGCTCGCCCGCCGGAAGCCCAGTGCTTTCGGCGGGTTTTTTTGTGCCCTTCCCCCCCCTCTTCCTAAAGATCTCAACGAATGCTACACAAGCCTGCCGCGGGGCCCACCCAACCTCCTTAACTACACCACTCAATCATCTTGGCTGTACTACCCAAGGAGCTTGGGTAAGCTACTCAAGCGTCTTGGGTGTACTACTCAGCCTCCTTGGGTCGACTACTCAAGCATCTTGGGTGGGCGACTCAAGCATCTTGACTCTACTACCCAAGCTCCTTGCGTGGGCGATGAAATCTCCTTGGGTAGGCGAAATAGCGGGCAACAAGAAACGTCTTTGCGAGGCGGCACGTCTTCGGACTAGACCAGCACCTCACCGGCCCGCCTCCCGAGTTAACTTTAGCCGGCGTTTCGCCCCCCGCCGAAGCAAACCCGTGCATTGGAGACAGCACATTCAGATTGATTTCCCACCCAAATTGCCTCGCAATCCTGCACGCTCAATCTGCCCCCGCGCGTACTTTTCTAAGCGAAACCTGCCAATTTTGGGTGAAAAAGTGAGATATGTTGCTTACACATGCAACCCTGCTGGTACAAACAAACGCCGCTGGATGTAGCATCCTCTGACATTCGGGAAGCGCTACCCCAGGGCGCGTAGCCTATACAATCAGGATGCGTTCTTATGAGTGATTGAACTATCTACCCCTCATCGCACCGTGGACAAACGCCGTCGTGAAATTCGTCAGCTCTTTCGAGACAGTAAGAACATATCCCTACGCGCTCGGCCATATCTTCCAGTATTTCTCCCGGATTGCAATCGTGGGCGTACGATATTTTGATGATTTCCTGAATCAGCGTCTGCGTTTCTTCCCTTCCCAGAAGCGCAAACACCGATTTTTCATCTAACTTTTTCAGTACCGCATTGAGCATGTAGCTCCCACTGTGATTGGACATAACAGGGTATTTTAAAAAGCAATATAAACTTTCTTTGCACTGAGAACAACGGGTAGAACGAGAACATCGATCAGCGAGAGAGAATACTTACTACTCTGTTACCCCCACGCTGGTCGTAGGGTAACGAAGTGTCCTACGACCCACCGACCTCAACGCATAGTGACATTCCCAGTAATAGAAACGATGCTTAAGTTGAAAGACCGAGCGGATGCTGCAATCAGAAGAAAGATTATCTTTACTGAACCACCAACCTTTTCGTAGAACTCACTCCCACCGGCGACCAAATCATGTACACGTATACTCCCGGTGCCCAATCGCTCACGTCGAAGGTGATGGTATGCGAAGGTTTGATGGGAAACTGTTCAACGCGGCGCCCCTGGTTATCGTAAACGCCCAGGAACATGTTGGCGGTGGGCACGGCAGTTACGTAGTCGATGCTCACGGTGGTGCTGGCCGGGTTGGGATAGGGATTGCCAAGCTTCTCCACTTCCAGTTGGTTCTCTACGCTGGTTACGCTGTTCAGGTCGGCCAGGTAGTCGCCTCCCAGCAGGTATACACTATCCGCGCGGGTGATGTACTCGGTGTGCTCGGTAAAGTTATACACCGTGTCGCGGGTGGTCACGGTGCGGTTCACGACCAGCGTATCCACGTCCCCGGCCAGGGTGATGGTCTCGTTGATGTATACGGTGTCGGAGGTGAAGATGCGCTCAGTGATGAGTTCGCGGACGGTATCTATGCGAGTGATGGTTTCAGCAAGGTAAATAGTGTCTACTCTGGTAACTGACTGAACCCCCCAGTTAATCTGCTTCCACTGAAAATCATCATATTCTGGAATGTTGCCGGACAGCTTCTCTTCAATGGGTGGGTCGTTGCCCGGCCCATAGGTAAGCAGATAAGCACCATCATTGCGCTGCACGACGCTGGCTCCATATTCAATGGAAACGACCCTTCTACTTCCTTCATCCAAATCAATAAGCTCTGTCTCCGGAAGGCCGCTGCCCTGTGACGAATACAAAAACTCTATTCCTGCATCATCATCAAAAAGATAACGACTTAGTGTTTTTTCAAGAATGCGACCTTCGTCTGCCAGAATAGTGCGACCGCCTCCTGTCTGCAGATAAATACCAATCTTTACGGCCCAAGGAGCCTCGTTTTCTTCATCTTTAACAATTTTGTAGGTGGCATACTCGTTCGGGGCAATCAAAACGGTCTCTTCTTTGTAAACGGTTTCGCTCCCATCTATCCATTGCGCAACAGCCGAGAAGAAACCAGTAATGACCAAAATAAGTGTTAATAAGCACTTCATAAATTTTTGTTGGTTAGTATAGCTTTAGCGAATGCAAATTATAAAAAAGTTTATTATTTGTGTATGATTGATTCTAAAAGTTTAAGTGCTTGATACTGGCAGGTCTACATCGGCAACTACCAACCCGCCCAAAAGTGGCTCAAAGACCGGCACAGGCGCACCCTAAGCACTTAACTGGTCGTAGCGTTCGCCGGATGCCGGCCACTACGACCTCAACGGCATTCACACTATCAACAGAGATAATGTTTGCCTTGAAAGACCGAGCGGACGCTCTTCGTCAATGGCAGGTCGTAGCACATGCTACGACCAGAGCTAGTCTAGAAAGGTTAATCAGGTTTTGGCTGATAAGAAGATACCCCCTTTTCTGTCATCCAGACGGAACTTGCTGCTTTTTGGAACAATGTTGCTTCAGTACAAAAAAGCTTTTTTTGAACGAGATTGGAAAAACCCTTAACCGGAGATGTGCGGCTGCGAATGACCCGTCGGGTGCCCGATAGAATAAGGTAGGTCGTAGCACATGCTACGACCAGAGATGGACAATGCATTACAACCCGCCAAAGCAGTCATTCGTTACATGCATAAAAACCATTTGCCAGCAAAGCCCTATGGAACTGAAACTTACCATCGGATTTGAGCAGTTATTTAGCCTAGCCAGTCAACGCTCAGAAGCTGAAAAGACAAAGCTTATCCCAATAATTTTTAGTTATGCACCCAATTGTCAGCGATAAGCTAGAAGCGCTTACTGATCTGTGTCGCCGATACGATGTCAAAACTATGCACGTGTTTGGGTCAGCCTGTTCTGAAAACTTTGGCAGCCACAGTGATGTCGATATACTCATCTCATTCAAAGAATTATCTATCGAGCGGTATACCGATAACTACTTCAGTTTGCACTACGCTCTTGAGAAATTATTGGGTCGTAAGGTCGATTTGCTTACCGAAAACTCACTGTCCAATCCGTATTTCATCGAAAGCATCGAGGAGACCAAACAGTTATTGTATGCAGCGTGAAGTGTTAAAATACCTGCATGATATCAAGGAGTCTGTTGACTCAATACATAGTTACCTGGGTGATAAGCGAGACTTTAACAGCTATCGGTCGAGCAAGCTGTTAAGAAGAGGAATTGAAAGAGAGTTGGAAATCATCGGCGAGGCTACCAACCGGATTCTGAAAGTTGACAATACTATTGAAATAAATAACGCTCGGAGAATCGTGGATTTAAGAAACTGGATTATACACGGGTACGACAGTGTTGACGATGTGATTATATGGGGGATTCTATCAAAAGACATTCCGCTACTACAGGAGCAAATCAAACGATTGATTGCCAATTAACTCTGGCATCACTATCCTTCTATTTGTAAATACCGTAAGCTTCTGGGGAAATAGCGATCTTAACTGGTCGTAGCATCTGCTACGACCTTAATGCATACCGACGTTCACGGCACAGCACTTCACATTGCCAACAAGTGGCTCAAAGACCGGCACGGTCGCACGCTCAGCTTTGACTTTTAAGATGCCCTTTGCGGAAGGTGCGCAATAGCATCTCCTATTTCTTGTCTGGCTAAATCGAGTTCATACATCTTTTGCAGATTCATCCAGAAGTCGGCGCTCATGCCGAAGTACTGACCCAAGCGCAGGGCGGTATCGGCCGTAATAGCCCGTTTACCGGCAATGATTTGCGTTACCCGATTGGCAGGCACATTAATAATCCGGGCTAGTTCAGCACCCGTCAAATTAATCTCCTCCAGTTCGTCTGCCAGTATCTCTCCGGGGTGTATTGGTGTTCGGTTCATACTTTTCTCTTTAGTGGTAATCAACGATCTCTACATCATCCGGGCCGTCCGAATCGGTTAGCCACATAAAACAAATCCGCCATTGGCGATTAATCCGAATACTATACTGCCCTTTTCTGTCGCCAGATAGCGCTTCGAATCGATTACTGGGCAGTTGCGCTAAATCATTTGTGTTCTTTGCTGCCTCCAAAATGCGCAAGCGCTTCTCTGCTTGTCTTCTAAAGGGTTCAAACTGCTTAACAAAATCACCTTCGGCGAATGCCTTTGTTTTTTTGTTCTTGTACCCTCTAATCATGCACAATAGTACCCATAAATGCGTAATACGTCAAGTGACTTTTGGCATCTGCAACTTTGGAGAGGGTCGCACACTCCGCTTCGGCACGTGCTGCACTACCAGAACATATCGTGGCCCTCACCGAGACGGAACCAGCGTACGGATTCTGCTTGATTTTCACTCACTTCGCAGCGCATCCACCGGGTTGGCCAAAGCCGCTTTGATCGCACGGGCACTGACCGTCAGTACCGCGACCACCACCGCCAGGGCGATGGCCAGCAGAAAGGGCATCGCCGTGATTTCGGTGCGGTAGGCAAAATCAGCCAGCCAGCGGTGGGTGAGCCACCAGGCAATCGGCGCGGCCACCACGCCAGAGATCAGTACCACCTTCAGGAAGTCCACGCCCAGCAGCGTCACAATCTGCCGCACCGACGCGCCCAGCACCTTGCGCACCCCGATCTCCTTGGTGCGCCGTTCGGCCACGTACGAAGCCAGTCCGAACAAGCCTAGCAACGCAATGAACAGGGTGATGCCGGTGGCGTACAGCAGGGTTTGCCCCAGCCGCTCCTGCTCGGCGTAGAGTCCGGCGAAGTCATCGTCCAGAAAGGTGTAGCGGATGGGATGGTTGGGTTCTATCTGCTTCCAAAAGGTTTCCACATCGGCAATCGTCTCGCGCAGGTTGTCGGTTTGCAGGCGCACGGCCACCGAATGGACCCATCCGCCCCGCAGGGCATTGATTGCCCCGGAAAACACCAGCGGTTGGATGCTGCGCTCCAGGCTGCTAAAGTTGAAGTCCTTCACCACGCCGATAATCTGTCCGCGCTCATCTCCGCTGGCCCCGGTGAAGTTGAGCGGATGGCCCACCGGATCGTTTAGCTCGTACTTTTTCGCAAAGGCCTCGTTCACCACAAAAGTGGTATAAGAAGTATCGGTCGCCGACAAAAACCGGCCCTGTTGCATCTCCAGACCCAGTGCCTCAGGGTAGTCGGCATCTACGAAGAAAATATCACTGTTGACCGACTGTTCCTGTCCGCCCAACTGAAACCCATAGTCCGAATAATCGGAGCCGGGCAGTCCGTCGGTCGAAGTGACGGCCCTGACCCGCGGATTTTGCCGCAGTTGTGACTTTAGGGAGGTCACCTTTTCGTATGTGTCCTGCGAATTCACGGTGATCACCATCACCTGCTCGCCCCGGAAGCCCAGCTCCTGGTTCTGCATGAAGCGGATTTGCTGGTAGATGAAGAACATTACAATGGCCGCCACCATGGCTCCCGCAAACTGGGCCACCACCAAGCTCTGACGCAGCACCTTGCCTTGGTCGCGGCGCAGCCACTTGCCTTTGAGCACGTCGGTGGGTCGATAGCCCGATAGCACAAAGGCCGGGTAGCTGCCGGAAACGATGCTCAGGCCGACGATGAGCAACAGCAGGTAGGGCAACAGTTGTACCCAGGTACTTAGGTCTAGTGTCAAGTCGCGGTTCACCACGTTCTCGAAGGCCGGTAGGGCCAGTTCGGTGAGCAGCACCGCCACGGGCAGGGCCAGCAGACACTGTAGCCCCGCTTCGGCCAGAAACTGCACCATCAACTGCGACTGATGAGCGCCGGTCACTTTGCGCACGCCCACCTCACGGGCGCGGCGGGCCGCCTGGGCGGTGGCCATGTTCATGTAGTTGATGCTGGCAATGGTGATGATCACCAAAGCCACCAGCACAATAACGTAGACGCTACGCTCCTCACCCTGCCCGGGGAAGGGACCGCCGATCTTGCCACCGCTCAGTTGCACGTCGCGCAGCGGCAGCAGTTTCCAGTCGGGGTACTTATCAGCGTTCGCGCCGAAGCTTTCCATCTCGGCCCGAATGCGGGGGTTGATGGCCTCGGTGATCTTTTGCTCTAGCGCCGCCACGTTTGAGTTCGGCGATAGGGCCACGTAGGTAGCGGGATTGTTGCCCGTCTAGGAAAGATACACACTGGTGGTATCCCGGATCAGCGCGTCTATTACCAAGTGACTGCTACCGGCAAATGGGGCCAGCACGCCGGTGATCTCGTAGTCGGTGTCGGCGTTCACGCGCAGGGTGCGGCCCACCGGGTTTTCGTTGCCAAAGAGCGTTTGGGCGGTTTCGTTGCTCAGCACCGCGGTGCGGGGTCGCTCCAGCGCGTCGTTGATGTTGCCGTAGCGCAGCGGAAACGGCAGCACCCGCAAAAAACTGCTGTCGACCGTAGCGATTTTATCCGCAAAGATTCCTTCCTGATCCTCAACCCCGATAAGCACCCGACCGCTCTCCACGGCCCAGGTGGCACTCATGATCTCAGGAAACTCGTTGCGCAGGGCTTCCGCCAAGCGGTAAGGAGTAAACGTATTACCCCAGTCCGAGTCCCACTGCCGGTATACCTTGTAGATGTTCTCTTGGTTGGGCACCCAGCGGTCGTAGCTATACTCGTGCCGCACGAAGAGCAGGGCCAGGATAGCGGTGGCAATGGCCAGGGCGAGTCCGCCCACGTTGAGCAGGGTGTAGTTTTTCTGCTTCCAAAAGTTGCGGACGGCGATGAGGAGATAGTTCTTGAACATAGCGGGTTAAGGTTGGTGCGTTGATAGAAGAAGGTGTATCTTAAAATATCGAATATCGAACAGGGAACAATGAATATCGAAGGAAAACGCCCGTGCTTATTTTGTTATTCGTTTCGCAACGCATCCACCGGGTTGGGTATACCGCTACTATAACAAGCGCAGTGCCAACCCGCTATGCGGCTCTTGGTGGCCCATTAACCGGTTGCGGAGTGTTCAGAACCGGACACAAGGTGATCGGTAGCGGACAGTTTTTTGGTTTTGTTTTGGTCTAGAGGGCTGGTCATGGATGGAAGATGGTTTATCGGTGGCTAATAAGCACCAAGTGCTACGCTAAATGCGAGCACTGAGAGCGTGAGGCATAAAGGCGAGTAGTATCGGGTGTCCATTTCTGCAAACCGGGTGCCACGCACGCGCTTGAAGAAGCCAACGTACCGGAAGCAAAGACCAATAGCAAAAGCCATCAGAATATCGTTTATTGATCGTCCTTCCGTATCTTCGTCTCACTGACCAATCTGTCTATCATGATTTTATACAACGTCACCATCAACGTAGAGCAGTCGGTGGAGCAGGAGTGGCTCCGCTGGATGCAGACCGAGCACGTGCTGGACGTGCTTAACACCAAAATGTTCGTCACCGCTCGGATTTTCCGCCTGCTGGACGTAGAGCAGAGCGAAGGCACTTCCACCTACGCCGTGCAGTACTTCGCCAAAAACCGGGCGGACTACGAACGTTACCAGCAAGAATTTGCCCCCCGCCTACAGCAGGAAAGCCAGCAGAAGTACGGCACTAAAACGGTTAGTTTCCGCACCTTGATGGAAGAGGTGTAGCTGCGCGATTAATCGCGCAGCCACCATTAATCACGCGGCCACCATTAACGGTATCATTGCCATCAAATTGGTTGATACTCCCGAATCTGTTCTTCGGTCAACCGGCAGGTGATCCACTCGGGCAGCCGGACTGCGCCAAGCGATTCGTAAAACTCGATGGCCGGAGTGTTCCAGTCGAGCACCTGCCACACCACCCGTTTAGCGTTTTCCTCCTTGGCCTTCATCACCACCCGGTCGAGCAAGCGCCGACCGAGTCCTCGTCCGCGGTACGCTTCGGTCACGATGAGGTCTTCCAGATAGATGCACTTCCCCTTCCAGGTGGAGTAACTGTAAAAGTAGAGGGCCAAACCTACAATTTTCTGGTCGTCTTCGGCCACGAAGAACTCGAACACGGGGCGTTCTCCGAAACCGTCTTGCTGCATACTTTCCAGGGTGGTTTCCACCGCGTCGGGTTCGCGCTCAAACGCGGCAAGCTCCCGAATGAGGGTGAGCACCTGGGGCAGATCAGCGGAGGTGCCGGGGCGGATCGGGATGGTCATGGGGAAGTTTTAGGAAGAGTTGCAGTGGAACGCGTGAGCAGTGTTTGGAAAAGCGGCCAGTATTTGGCCAGAACGATCAGATAAAGAATCAAATTCAGCACCGACACTGGCCAGTTGCGAGAATCAAAGAAAGCGTGGTACAGCAAAATGTTGACCACCACCGGACCTAACATCAGCAGCGCCACCGGCACCCGAAAGTTCGTGAGCAATAACAAACCACCAACCACTTCCAGTGCCTTCACCACGTAAATGAAGCCGCTATCAACCATCATCTTCATGAAGGGATGCAGTTCGGGTACCGGGATAAAAGTAACGAAGCCGTTGAGTCCGAAGATGACAAAGATGATTCCCAGAAGAAGACGAGCGGAGGTTATCAGATAGCGCATAACTCAATTTTGGTGAAAGTACAACGCAAACCCGAAAGATACCAGCAACCCGGTTGCTGTACTTACGCTAGTGCCCCCGGCACTAAGTTATTTAACGTCAGTTATTCTAGGTTTCTAAAAATAATACAAAATCAAGCGGCATGTAGCAGTCGGCCACGATCTTCAAAAGCAATGATTCGCGGATGCTGATCGGCAAAGGTGTAAGCCAGCAGGGCAGCAAAGACGTTGCATAGATAGTTAATAGGGGCCCGATGGCGAGTATGCTCTAAATCAATGAGACCTACGCACTGGCCAAAGACTGACTCAATG
This sequence comes from Cyclobacteriaceae bacterium, assembly GCA_965217305.1. Lineage (GTDB taxonomy): Bacteria > Bacteroidota > Bacteroidia > Cytophagales > Cyclobacteriaceae > Tunicatimonas. The sequence goes on along the minus strand of CBDCHN010000007.1, from coordinate 294,182 downwards.
AGTCCGCGATGACGATGATAATAAGCGTCCTTTTGATGGACAATAGCATCTTTCTTTCCGTTGCGGCGCATCTTGGCCCTTAGGTCTACCCCTTTGCTAAGTAACTCTTCTTTCAGGGTGCTCAAATAACCTTTGTCGCCGTATACTTTTCCTTCTACTTCTTTGAGCAGGTAGTTCAACACCTGGTGATTGTTGTCAGCTACGTTGCCTGCCGTGAGCAGAAAGTTGACTAGCTGTGCTTCCCGGTTGATGACTACGTGCATTTTGAAGCCGTAAAACCAACCTAACGTGCCCTTGCCTTTGCTGGCCCAATCAGCCATCACTTTGTGTTGTGCTTCTCGTTTGATGTGACAAGCTTTCAAAGGTTTGCTGTCAATGTAGTTTTCTGCTAAAGCGGGCTGGCAACGGCTTTTGAGCAACAGATAGAGTTCCAGCACTACGTGCGGGATTAGGGCTACGAAGCGTTCATAGCAAGGGGCATCAGGAAGCCAGCTTTGAAAAGTCTTCAGCACATCTTGACAATAGAAGTATTTGAAGCATTTGCGTCCCGAATGATGATAAGCAATTAGGGTCGTTATGACTTCGCTTCGCGCAAAGCGTGAGTGGAAGGCGGGGACAGGCAGGCCTTGAAGAGCCGTTTGCTGAGCTAAATCCAGTAGGAAGTCATCGGTTTCCACAAAAATTTCCGTTAGTTTTGTTGTTGTCAAGATTTGCATGATTCTTTGTTTTGTACAATGAAGATTTCGTTCCACTGCAAATCTTGACTTTTTTGCTCTTTCAAGCAACATAAACCCCTAGTAATCAGATATTCCCTGAATAACTGACGTTTATTTAGTGCCGAGGGCACTAGGTATCTGCCTCCTCTTCTTCAATCACCGCTTTGTAGTAGACGTTGAGGTTCACGATCTGCTCGAAGGGTATGATGAAGTATACCATTCGCTGTTAAGCCGTAAAATAGGTAATACCACGTCAAGATTGTACGCCACAATAGCCGTGCGGGTGGCGTAACCTGCCCCAAAGGCAACCGGAAAAACAATTAGATTATACAGTGCAAAGTCGATTACTTGACCGCCAAGTTCGGATAAATCAGTCTCCTTGGCGGTGGTGATGAGATGGTAAAGCAAAGAAAAGTCAACGGACTGGGAAAACAAGAAATTGATTGCCACCAGTGCCAGAGCTTGAATAAGCAACGCAGGAAGCAAAGAATAAAAAATCTCATCTACCGCTGACTGACGGATGCGGTAACTAGCATAACGCCCCGCCAACATCCCCTGACGAAACAAAACGCCGGGTAGCAGAAGAAACAGAACAATGACGGTGCCTAAGGCAAAACTCACTTGTTAGGCAAAAGAGGCATAACTTTCCCTAAATTAACCACTTTGTACTTCTTGCCCTCTAGCGTGATAGTCGTCACCCGGCAGTCGTTGCTGAGCAGATGGTCACGATCCAAACCATCGGCTCCGTTTTTTCCCTGATGAAGCGCTTTTTTCAGCTTTCCATAAAAAGGTGCTTTCATAACCATGATTTTTTACAATATACGAATTTACCAGAAAATACACGGCCTTTTCATAAAAAAGAGAGGGTAGCAAAAAGCTGTTAATTTTGATATTCCACTATCAAACTAACAAACTATGCTACCCTGTCTTAAAAAAACGAATGTAGGACTTACTACTACTATCTGCAAGCTAACGTGATTGATCCACGCGATAACCGGGGCAAACGCCATGATCTGTACTTTGTGTTGTTTGGGGCACTGTTAGCAACTATGGCAGGTAAGGTACTCATCGCCGAGATTCACCGGTTTTTGGTACGACATCACGATTGCCTATGCTCTTTATTGGGCTTATCGGTCAGTTATACGGTCTCCGATGTGCAATTGCGCAGACTGCTGGCCCTGGTGAATGCGGCTGCTTATCAACACTTTCATGCTCGTTATTTTGGTTGGCAAGCCTGTTTGCTGCCTGCCAACAGCTGGATTAGCTTTGACGGAAAAGAACTCAGAGGCACCATTGATGGGGTACTGGGAGAGAAAAGGGGATTATGTATCGTACGTCCTTTGCTACATCAAGGTAGCATCAGCCTACCAGGATTGTTTTATCACGGGGCTAAAGACAGTGAAATAAGCTGCGTGAGAGAATTTTTGCAAGAAGATGCTTTAGCTGGTCAATGCTTGACTTTTGATGCATTACATACCCAAAGCCAAACTTTAGAAATGGTCCAGAATGCTCAAGGTACTTATATCGCCCAGGTGAAAGCCAACCAGCCCATGTTGCTAGAAGACTTACAAGATCATGTTAAACTTACTGCCCCGGTAGCCGAACATCAGAGTTCAGAAAAAGGCCACGGCCGCATAGAAGAGCGAAAAGCTTCTTTTTATCCCACCCATGCCGTCTGCTTTGAGCAAAAATGGGATAGCTCAAAGTTTGCTACCCTGGTGGTAGTAGAGCGAGAAAGTACGCAATGCAGAACCGGCAAAGTGAGCCGAGAAACTAGTTATTATCTCTCTAATGCCTCCCTGGAGCAGATAGTCCCCCGAGAGTTCTCTCAAGCCATTCGTCAACATTGGAGCATTGAGGCGGATAACTGGGTCAGAGACGCTACCTTCCGCGAAGATCGCATCCGATGCAAAGAACCAGCCCGCAGCAAAACTTTAGCCAGTATTATATCGGTAGCCGGAAACCTGCTACGGCAACAGAAAAAGGGCTATCTGAAAGCAATGCAGGAAGATGTAGCGTGTAATCCAACGCTTGCAACACTCTTTTTTAAACATACTGACATTTTATGAAAAGGCCGTGCCAGAAAATAGGTGCGCCCGTGTTTTTCAAAACAACCGGTTGGTACAAAGCAGTTTTGAAAAGTGCTATTTAGCATTCTCCGGCAACCAGTTCAAGTTATAGAACGTGAAGGCAAACAAATCGGTCCACTCGGCAATTTGCATGCTCGTAGATTTTCCCGCTCCGTGCCCGGCCTTAGTATCGATGCGGATCAGCACCGGGTTCTCTCCGGCTTGCTTTTCTTGCAAGGTAGCCGCAAACTTAAACGAGTGGGCGGGCACCACCCGGTCGTCGTGGTCGGCCGTGGTGATCAAAGTAGCCGGATAGCTTACGCCTGCTTCAATGTTGTGCAGGGGAGAGTAAGCGTACAAATAATCAAACATGGCCTGGCTGCTATCGGCAATGCCATAGTCGTAGGCCCAACCGGCTCCGGCCGTAAACTGGTGGTAGCGCAGCATGTCGAGCACGCCCACTCCCGGCAGCGCCACCTGGCATAGGTCGGGGCGCTGCGTCATGGTGGCTCCCACCAACAGCCCGCCGTTAGAGCGACCCGAGATGGCGAGTTTTTCCGTAGAAGTATACTTTTCCTGTTTCAGGTATTCCGCGGCGGCGATGAAGTCGTCGAACACGTTTTGCTTGTTCAGTTGGGTGCCTGCCTCATGCCAGCTTTCGCCGTATTCGCCGCCCCCCCGCAGGTTGGGCATCGCATACACCCCACCATTTTCGAGCCAGTAGAGGTTGGTGATGCTAAAGCTGGGCGTTAGACTGATATTGAAACCCCCATAAGCGTACAAGTAGGTGGGATTCTGCCCATTTAGCTCCAGCCCCTTCCGGTGCACAATGAACATTGGCACCTTCGTGCCGTCTTTGCTCGAGTAAAACACCTGCTTGGTTTCGTACGCATCCGGATCAAAATCGACCGTGGGCTGGCGAAGCACGGTAGATTCGCCGCTGGCGATGTCGTAGGCATAGATGGTGGTGGGATAGGTGAAGGAGGTGAAGGCGTAGAATACCGTATCGCTGTCTTCCTTTCCGTCGAAGCCAGCGGCGGTGCCCAGGGTGGGCAAGGCAATGTCGCGCTCCTTGTTGCCCCGCAGGTCGTACTGCTCGATGCGGGTGGCGGCATCCTTGAGATAGTTTAGAAACATATTGCCCCCGGCGAAGGTGAGGTACTGCAGCACTTCTTTCCGCTCCGGCACCAGGTCCTGCCAGCGTTCGGGCTGCGGCTGCCCGGCATCCACCGTCACCAGGCGCTGGTTGGGAGCATCGCGGTTGGTCAGAATATACAGCGTAGTTCCTTCGCTGTGCACAACGTACTGCTCGCTATCGAAGCCTTCTACCACCGGGATAATCTCACTGTCGGGTCGGCTCAAATCCTTGACGTACAGCTCGTTGCCGCTGGTGCTTTCGGAGGCGGTGATCACCAGGTAGCGTTGGTCTTCGGTGACTCCGGCCCCCACGTAGCGCCGGGGCTGGGCTTCGCCACCAAACACCAATCGGTCGTCAGTTTGGGGGGTGCCCAGTTGATGGTAGAACAGTTTGTGGTGATTGTTGCGGTCCGATAACTCGCTACCGCCTTCCGGCTTGTCGTAGCTGCTGTAGTAAAACCCTTCGTTGCCCCGCCAGGCGATTCCGGTGAATTTCGCATCCCGGATGGTGTCGCCCACAAGTGCGCGTGAGGCCACGTCCATCACCAGAATTTTGCGCCAGTCGGAGCCCGATTCGGAAATGGAGTAGGCCAGTAGCGATCCGTCTTCGGTGAAGCTGGTGCCTCCGAGCGACACGGTGCCGTCGCTTGAAAAGGTGTTGGGATCAAGAAAAACCTCGGGTTCATCCGACAGGTTGGCCTGTTTGTAGAGCACGCTCTGGTTTTGTAGTCCGTCGTTCTTGTAGAAGTAGTAGGCGTCGCCTTCCTGGACGGGGGCGGAGTACTTTTCGTAGTTCCACAGAGTGGTGAGCCGCTCGTTGATGGCTTCGCGAAAGGGAATCCGACTCAGGTAGGCTTCGGTGACTTCGTTCTCGGCGGCCACCCAGGCGGCGGTTTCGGCCGAGCGGTCGTCTTCCAGCCAGCGGTAGGGGTCAGCCACTTCGGTGCCGAAGTAGGTATCGACCTGACTCACTTTTTCGGTAGGGGGATAATCAACGGACATATCGGTGGCTTCTTTGGTGGTGGCGCAGGCGGCAAGCCCTAGGGCCAGACTATAAAAAATAGATTTCATGGGGGATAAGTTTACTGCTTGGGTTAGCGGCTAAAGTACAATGGATTCGTTAATTTGCCAGGGTAACAGTATCAGAACTAGTTTATTAGCTTATGGTCATCATTGTAATGGGAGTATCGGGTTCGGGAAAAACGCACGTGGGCAAACTGCTGGCCGAAGCCTTGTCGTTGCCCTTCTACGATGCCGACGATTTCCATCCGCCGAGCAACGTGGCCAAGATGGAGCAGGGTAACCCGCTCACCGATGCCGACCGCCTGCCCTGGTTGGCTACCTTGGCCGATAAAATTAAAGAATGGAACACCCAAGGGGGAGCCATACTAGCCTGTTCAGCCCTTAAAGAGCGCTACCGGGTGCAACTGTCGGCCAATTATACCGCCGACGTGCGCTTTGCCTACCTGCGGGGCAGCAAAGAACTCATTCTGAACCGCATGCTGGCGCGCGATCACTTCTTTCCGCCCGAACTGCTGGACTCGCAATTTGCTGATCTGGAAGAACCCGGTTCGGATGAACCTGAGCACGCGATCGTGATTTCTTCCAAGCTACTTCCCGCGGCAATGGTAGATAAAATTGTGGAACGTCTGAGGAAGTAGTACAATAAGCTAAGCACGCTGCCGATGCTTACCACTCTGACCCAAGATAGCACATCAAACCGATTAGTGTGAGCATCAAGATAACCGTAATGACGGTCGCAAATAACCTTCCTCCAAAGAGTCGAGAGGTCCAATAACTTATGAACGTAAGTTGGATTGTTAGAATCAGTAGCCAAACAAAGGATGCCAGATATTCTAGACTTCCAATAACTGTAGCTAGAAGCAGAAGTCCAAGAATGGTACTCATCACTCCTCCGGCCAACTCATTTCCGCTCTTTGTTGGCAACCAATAACACAAAAACGTTAATCCAATAAGAATAAGAGTGGCAATTACTTGAAATAGCATTGTTTGCGCCTACTAAAATCATGCTAGAAACTAGGAGATGAACGTACGCTCAGAGCAGACAAAGCAGGTGGCACTACAAGTGGCTTATCACAGCCGAAGCAGATCGGTCTAAATAGTTCGCAATAGAATTGCGTTTATGACCACCGCTTCGTTATCTTGCCGCCGTGAGACCCCTCAACCGTCGTACACTGCGCTGTCTAAGCCAAGCCTTACTGGTCTACCTGCTGGGTCTGCACCTGGTGGGGGTGCCACTGCACCGCCATGCCGATTGCGCCCCCAGTAAAGACGGTGCCGCGGTTGTGGTTGCTAATGATGATTGTCTGCTTTGCGACTGGCTGGTGCAGCCCTCTCTGGTGGTTGCTGACCAATGTTTCGTTGAGGATGTGCTCCGGCTACCCGCGCTGCTCAATACGGTAGCCGCTCCCCAGTGGATTGCCGCCTGGGTTGGATTCTCCAGGGGCTCCCGCGCCCCGCCCGTAGGCTAGTTTTCCCCCCTTTATTTCGTAGCTTCTTCCGCGTGACCAAGGCCTTTCTCCACCCTTGCGGAAGTAATACGGATTATTTTTGCTTATTCATCATAATTCGGATAGTTGGCTCATCAGTTCGAATCTCTTACGGACCTTTGTGTACACCGAATGCTTTTTATTATCCCAATAAAACATTTTTGATTATGAAACTCACATTGTTCACCGCCTACGCGCTGCTATTCAGCGTAAGCTTAGTGTTTACCGCTTGTAACGACGACGACGTTCCGCCCGAAGAAAACGAGGAAGAAACCATCACCGACGTTACGCTAAGGTTCACCCCTACAACGGGAGCACCCGTTATTGCCACCTGGAAAGATGCTGACGGGGAAGGCGCCGGTGACCCGGTGCTTACCTCAATCACTCTGGCGGCCAACACCACCTACACCCTGACCATCGACCTGATCAACGCCATCGACCCCAATGACCCGGAGAGCATCTCTGAAGAGGTGGAAGAAGAGGCCGACGAGCATATGTTTTTCTTTGGCTGGACGGGCGGGCTATTCAGCAGTCCCACCGGCGACGGCAACCTGGGAGCGGGCAACCGGGCCGATCCGATCAACTACGAGGATGATGATGATCCGAATGGCGTAGGCTTCCCGCTGGGGCTCGAAACTACCTGGACCACCGGCGGTGCCACCACCGCCGGTACCTTTCGCGTGGTGCTCAAACACCAACCCGACATCAAATCGGCTACCTCCGACTCCACGGTAGGCGAATCGGACGTCGACATCACTTGGGAAGCGACGGTGCAGTAGCGACTCCTGCAATCATTCGTGGATTGCTACCGTTTGTGTCATGAATTTTGCCGAAAGCCTTCGTTGCGCTACTGCCAAAGTGGAACAACGAAGGCTTTCCGGTTTATTTCCTTGCATCACCTTGCTTGTTATCGCTACACTAGCCGCGGGGTCTTACTTGTGCCGTTTGATCAGGAACCCACCTTCTTGTTTCCTGGCTCCATAATTGCAACATCAACCGACCGAAGCCACCATACGGTATGGGTGGTGCTTAAGTATCAATCAGATAGTCTGATCAGGGTTTAGGTGTAAGACTTCTACGACCAGAGAAGTAAGAAGTAGCCGTTTCAAAAAACACCGAAACAACCACAAATCCTGCCGTGAGACTACTAAATTTCTAGGTTTTTGCGTATGCTCAAGAAAATCAACCAGGAGACGTTAAATAGTTTTTTGTTAGGAATAGTTGCACTATTAATATTGATAAATGGCATTAGCACGTTTCGAAACAACCAAATTATTATCCACAATAATCAGCTCCGGGAGCGCATTGCCAAAGCTGAACAGATAACGGCCTCGATCCTCACCCGGCTGGTGCAGGCCACCGACGTAGCGGTACGGGGCTACGCCATCACCGAGCAGAAAATCTACGTCGATGCGTTTGATTTTCTCTACAAGAAACAAAATAACATTTACCCTGACCTAATCGCCTCCCTAGACAGTCTGGGGGCTGATCTATCCGGCATCAAAAAACTGGAAAAAGGTACGTTAGCCTACATTGATTTTTCGATGGAGATGATCAAAGAAGTGCAGGCCGGCAACCTGGATAAGTTCAGAGCAATGCTGGCCGAAGGGCGGGGAGATCAATTGTACGAAACATACGTGGCCGCCAGTAGTGAGATATCGGCTCACGCGAACCGACTCAACGAAGAAGCGATGCGCAGCTATTCTTCGGCGTTGTGGTGGAACAAGTGGCTACAGATCGCACTGCTGGCCATCAGCCTGCCCACCATCGTTTCGGTGATTCTAAGGATAAAGAAGGAGGCTACCATTAGGGATAAGCTGTACGGAAAATTAGCGAAAAACAACCATCAACACCTGTTCAATCCGGGTCATGACACTGATGGCCAGCACGACTATAAGCTGGAAGAAGTGCTGAACACGTCCATAGAAAACATGCAGCAGGCCTCGGATTTCGTGACCCACGTCGCCGAAGGAAACTATGACATTCGGTGGAAGGGACTCAATGACGAGAATAGCGCCCTCAACCAGACAACCCTGGCCGGAGCACTGGTGAAGATGCGGGAGAAGATGAAAGGCGCCAGAGAAATCGACCAAAAGCACCTCTGGGTGACGGACGGTTTGGCAGATTTTTCTGCCCTGGTGCGCAACCACCAGCACGATTCTAAGCTCTTTGCCGACGAGGTAATTGCGTATCTGGTCAATTACCTGGGGGCTCAGCAGGGCGGCTTATTTGTGGTGAGCAGCGACGAAGACGACGAACAGTACTTGCAATTGGAGGCCAGTTACGCCTTTGATAAAAAGCGATTTGTGGAAAAAAGGATAAAGATCGGCAACGGATTGGTTGGGCAAGTCTACCTCGAAAAGAAACCGATGATCCTAACCCAAGTGCCGGAAGGGTACACGCACATCACCTCCGGTTTGGGAGATGCCACACCTCGCTGCCTGATGGTCATGCCTTTCGCGTACAACCAAAAGGTTGAAGCCGTGGTTGAACTGGCTTCTTTCAACGTTATCGAACCTCATCAACAAGAGTTTTTGACGAAAGCCGGAGAGTTTGTGGCCTCGGCGCTTATTAGCCTAAAAACCAGTGAGAGGATGCAGACTTTCGTGCGGGAGGCTAAGGAAAGCAGCGATGCGATGCGGGCGCAGGAAGAAGAACTGCGGCAAAATATGGAAGAGATGGCCTCCACCCAGGAAGAAATGCAGCGCCGGGAGCAAGAACTGCTGCAACGGCTGGCCGAGCAAGAAAAAAGTGCGTGACCGCTTTCGAAATGCGCAAATTCTTTCTAAATAGAGGGTTCGTGCAGTACTAGTCTGTCATATCTATCATAAGGTTAATCTTTGTGTCTATGTCATCGTTAGAAGACCTTGGTATCATCGTCACACTTTGGCAAATCTTTCTTTTAACCTTGCTTATTTTCTTCGGGTACCTGCTAGCGCGATTTCTAATTGCGGGTCGGCAGTGTCTGGACACGATGAGAAGGTACCTTCAGCACCGCATCGACCGCGAATACGAACAAATAGATACAGATAGCTACTGATCAATAGCACCAACTGTTGAACTTCAGAGCAGATATCCAATCTTTTCTGCCGTTTTCCGAACGATGGGCACCACCCGCCTCAGATCTTCCTCGCTCAGGTTCTCTTTCCACCGATCAATTTTCACCGTATGATCGGACCGTGAATACTCCCGCGAGGTCTTCGCCTCCACAAACTGAGAGCTGTTGGCATTCTGCACCCGTTGTGCCCAGGCATCCAATGCCGCGGTGTGTTGAGAAGTATCTAACTCCACCTGCCGCCCCACCCGCTCGGCAAACGCGCGGGGGTTCGCCAGCATATCCTCAAATCGGCTTATCATTGCCCGACCCTCCACCGCACCCAAACCCACCGAATTGATATAATTCCAGTGGTGCGCGCACCGTTCCAGCAGCGGACGAGCCAGCCAGCTTTGCCAGTCGGGAGGCTTCGGGTGGTGACCCCAGTCGCGGGCAATGCCCACGCGCAGCGAACAAATCGTGTCTAACGGATGGCGAATTTGCCAAAAGATGGTGCGCGGCTCGGGGATGGTCGCCAGCAATGTTTTCCAAGGAAGCGGCAGTCCCGGCGAAGCAGGAAAACCAGGACTTTCCTTTGGCACCTTCAGCGCTACCGGCGAAGAATAATCATAGGTGGCCAGGTCAGCAAAAGGCGGTTCGCTGTAGTAGGTATAGTTCGGCAAATGCTCAAACAACTCTCCGAAGATTGAGGTGCCACTGCGGCCGCAACCAAGTATAATGACGTGATGGGTAGATAGGCGATTAGCGAACGCAGCATTTGTATTATACCTCATCATTCGGTGTTCCTTATTCGACGTTCGATGTTTTTGAATATCGAACGCCGAACAAGGAATTATGAATTTTGAAGTACAACAACCTATAAAACATCAATACGCTAACCATATACTAATCACGTCCCTCATTGATTTTCCGTTCGTTGTAACCAGTATAGATCTGGCGGGGACGGCCAATTGGCTCCTTATTTTCGCGCATCTCCTTCCACTGGGCAATCCAGCCGGGGAGACGGCCGATGGCAAACATCACCGTGAACATATCCGTGGGGATGCCCATTGCCCGGTAGATGATGCCGGAGTAGAAGTCCACGTTCGGATACAGCTTGCGCTCCACGAAGTAGTCGTCCTTCAACGCTTCGGCTTCCAGCTCCTTGGCAATGTCCAGCACCGCATCGTTGATGCCCAGACCTGACAACACTTCATCGGCGTTCTTCTTGATGATGCGGGCGCGCGGGTCGAAGTTCTTGTACACCCGGTGGCCAAAGCCCATCAGTCGGAAAGAGTCATCTTTGTCCTTGGCCTTGTTGATGTACTTCTTCACGTCGCCGCCGTCGGCCTTAATATCCTCCAGCATTTCAATCACCGCTTGGTTAGCCCCGCCGTGCAGTGGCCCCCACAGGGCGTTGATCCCCGCCGAGATAGAAGCGTACAGACTCGCCTGGGCCGAGCCCACAATGCGCACCGTGGAGGTGGAGCAGTTTTGCTCGTGGTCGGCGTGCAGAATCAGCAGCTTGTCCAGCGCGTCGGCCACCACCGGATCGGGTTCGTAGGTTTCGGCGGGCAGGGCAAACATCATCCGCAAGAAGTTGCTGCAGTAGTCGAGCTTGTTGTCGGGATAGTTGACCGGGTGGCCGATCTTGTGCTTGTAGGCCCAGGCGGCGAAGGTCGGCATCTTGGCTAAAATGCGCATAATGCTCAGGTTCACCTCTTCCATCGAGCGGTCGGGGTCAAGCGAATCGGGATAGAAAGCGGTGAGCGAGCACACCAGCGACGACAACACTCCCATCGGGTGGGCACTGGCCGGAAAACCGTCCAGAATTTTCTTATAGTCCTCGTGCACCAGCGTGTGGTGGGTGATCTCCTGCTCGAAACTGTTGAACTCGTCTTCTTCGGGCAGTTCGCCGTAGATTAGCAGGTAGGCAGTGCGCAAAAACGATGACTTGGCCGTGAGCTCTTCAATAGGATAGCCCCGGTAGCGCAAAACCCCCTCTTCTCCGTCCAGAAAGGTGATGGAACTGGTGGTGGAGCCCGTATTTTTAAAGCCCGGGTCTAGCGTGATAAATCCACTTTGGCTGCGTAGCTTGCTGATGTCTACGGCTTTTTCTTGCTCCGAACCCTCCACAATGGGCAGTTCGTAGGTCTTATCTTCTATGGTTAATTGGGCGGTGTTGTCTGACATGGGGGTGGTAAATTTTAGTAAGTGGTTTATTTTGCGGTACCAAGCTTGGCGTTAATCGGTAAACACCTTCCCGTCCTAATTGTTGCCGAGAATCAGGGGCAGTCCGCCTTCCCCTCCGCCAATCACCACCACCTTAGAGTTGCTCGACTGCGACAACTGGGTAGTGGCCTCGATGCCGCGCATTTTGAGCAGTTCGTCGGTCAGGCTGCTGTTGATGATTTTGTTGGCGGCGGCCTCGCCCTCGGCGGCAATGCGCTTGCGCTCGGCCTCACTGGTTTCACGCTCCAGCCGGAAGCGGTAGGCCAATGCCTCTTGCTCCTGTTTGAGCTTGCTCTCGATAGCGTTGCGAATCTCGTCGGGCAGGTTGATGGAGCGGATCAGCAGCGCCTTCATCATGATGTTGTTGTCTTTGCCCTGCAGTATCTCTTCGGTTTCGCGAATAATGGCCTCTTCCACCTCGCTGCGTTTGGTAGAGTAGATCTCTTCGGCGGTGTAGCGCCCCATTACCCGGCGCACCGTGGAGCGCACTTCGGGCACAATGAGTTGCGAGACGTAATCTTTGCCAAAAAACTCGTGCAGGTAGCCAATCTTGTTGTACATCGGGTGGAAACGCACCGACATATCCACCTTCACCGACAGTCCGTTTTTGTCGAGCACGTCCATGGCCTCGTCGATGCTGCGTTCGCGCACGTCGTAGACGAACATCTCGTTCCAGGGAGCTTTCATCACGAAGCCGGGGGTGTAGATTTTGTCTTTGTCTAAACCACCACCGAAGCGCTCGAAGAGCACGCCGCGTTCGCCCGCGTCGATGGTCATGAAGATACTGGATGATAACAGAATGACAGCAAAGAACAGCGCCACTCCCATTACAATGAAGGGAAGAAATTTACGATTATCCATAAGGTAGATTTGTGAAGTAGGAATGCGTGAAGGGTTGAATGACTGAAGGTTTGAATGATTGAATAAATAGAACAGTATTTTTCATTCAATCATTCTCTCATTCATTCATTTCGTCCGTTGGCTACAAGTTTACGTAAATATTAATAATTTCGCACCAAAGAATGACCTATGTACTACAACTCCATCATCGAAACCATCGGCAACACCCCGCTGGTTCGGCTCAATCGGCTCAACGAAGGCATTGAGGGCACCATATTAGTGAAACCTGAATACTTTAACCCCGGCAATTCGGTAAAAGACCGCATCGCGCTCAAGATGATCGAAGACGCCGAGCGCGACGGCAAGCTGCGGCCGGGCGGCACCATCATCGAGGGCACCTCGGGTAACACGGGCATGGGGCTGGCCCTCACCGCCATTGCCAAGGGCTACAAGTGCATCTTCACGCTGGCCGACAAGCAGTCGCAGGAGAAGATCGACGTGCTGCGGGCCGTGGGCGCCGAAGTGATCGTGTGCCCCACCAACGTGGCTCCCGACGACCCCCGCTCTTACTATTCGGTGGCCAAGAAACTCGCCGAAACCATTCCCAACGCCTTTTATCCCAACCAATACGACAATCCCTCGAACGCCCAGGCGCACTACGAAACCACCGGCCCCGAAATCTGGGAGCAGACCGAGGGCAAAATCACCCACTTTGCGGCGGGCGTGGGCACCGGCGGCACCATCAGCGGCGTGTCGCGCTACCTCAGAGAGCAGCACCACAGTGTGTTTAGCCTGGGCATCGACACCTACGGCTCGGTGTTCAAAAAATACAAAGAAACCGGCGAGTTCGACGAGAAAGAGGTGTTTCCCTACCTCACCGAGGGCATCGGTGAAGATATCTTGCCCGAAAACGTGGACTTCAGCCTGATCAACGAGTTTGTGAAGGTCACCGACAAGGATGCGGCCATCATGACGCGCCGCCTGGCCCGCGAGGAGGGTTTGTTTGTGGGTTGGTCGTGCGGCTCGGCCGTGTTTGGTGCGCTCAAGTGGGCCCGCAAGCACCTCAAGAAAGACGACCTAATGGTAATTCTGCTGCCCGACCACGGCACGCGCTACCTGGGCAAGATCTACAACGACAGCTGGATGAAAGACCACGGCTACCTCGAGAAGCGCGAGTACGCTACTGCCCAGGACATCTTGAAAGACCGCAACGGCAGTGGCGAACTGGTCACCGTGTCGCAGAACACGCCCATTGTGGAGGCGATCAAGATTCTGAACCGGCAGGGCATCTCACAGATTCCCGTCACCGACGGCGATCAGTTTGTGGGCAGCCTCACCGATTCTAAGCTATTGCACCAACTCATCGACAACCCGGATATGAAAAACGATCCGGTGTCGGGCATCATGGACAAACCGTTTCAGTTCATTTCGCCCCGCGACACACTGGACGTGCTCTCATCGATGATCGACAAGAACAACAAGGCGCTGCTGGTGCGAGATCGGCTCAACCAAGTGCACATCATCACCCGCCACGATCTTTTGATGGCCATGAGCAGCTAAACGGTTCTAGGTTCTGAGTTCTAAGTTAATTAGTTTCAAACCCAGAACTCAGAACCCAGAACCTAGAACTTTCAAACCCCTAACCTTTAAACCTAACCTTTTCTCTTATGAAAATTCTGCAATCTCTATCGCTTGTTTTGTTAATTGTCTTTTTACTAAGTTCTTGCGGCGGCACCACCGAAACCGCTGAAACCACCGAAGTGGTGGAAGAAACCCCCGCCGAACCCACCCGCGTTGAAGACGGCTGGACGGTGTTTTTTAACAACGACACCAAAGAAGGCTGGAAGCAACTCAACGGGCAGGCCACCTACGAAATTAAAGACGGCGTGGTGATTGGCACCACCAAAACCGGCGAGCCTAACAGCTTTTTAGCCACCGAGCGCGACTACAGCGATTTCATCCTGGAATACGAGGTGAAGGTGGACACCGCCCTGAACTCGGGCGTGCAAATTCGCAGCAATCAGTATGAGGCCGACACCACCATCACCATCACCAACAGTAAGGGCGAGCAGGTGGAACGCGAGGTGGACAAAGACCGGGTGTTTGGCTATCAGGTAGAGATCGACCCTTCGCCCCGTTCTTACAGCGGCGGCATCTACGAAGAAGCCCGCCGGGGTTGGCTCAACGATTTGTCGGATAACCCCGAAGCCCGCGAAGCCTTCAAGCCCACCGACTGGAATAAATTCCGTGTAGAAGCAATCGGCGACACCCTGCGTACCTACGTGAACGGCGTGCTGGCCACCGACATCACCGACTCGGAGACCGCCAGTGGCTTCATCGCTCTACAGGTGCACAGCGTGCCCGAAGACAAAGGCCGCCTCCAAGTGATGTGGCGTAATATCCGGTTGAAGGAAATGTAGGCTGGATATTGGATGATCTTCTACATGGTCAGATACTGGATACTGGTTACTGCCTACTATCATTTAGTGACCAGTATCCAGTAACCAGCGTCTTTTCGCCCCCAGCAACTTACCCAATTCAGACCTTATGAGTACTATCAAACAGCCCCTGTCCAACACCCAGCTAGAAATCTTAAAGGCATTTTCTTATAACTTAAGTAAGGGTGTACGACAAATTTCCCATTAAGCGGCGTTTTTGCATAACTGGGTGATTCTATGGTTTTCTTTATTTTTGTAGACCACTCTGAGTTGGGCCATTTGCTCAAAGCCCGCTAGTGTCCAGCGTTGCCCGGATAGTTTCATTCGTTCTTGCAGTACATCGCGATGGGCTGACTCTATTGCCCCCGATCCAATAAGCAGACCTTTTTCAATAAAGTCATGATATTGCATTCTGTGCTGGTTCTTACCTAGATAGGTTAGCAGTTTGTTGCGTTTTCCCTGCGTTTGTTTCTGTTCAGGAAGTGTTTGTAGAGAAGCAATAACCGGGTTGATGCCCTGAGTGATCATCATTTCGCTGATCTGCTCAATCCACTCATGGCCTTGTTGCTCATCGCTGAAATAGCTTTTGGCAAAGGCACACAGATGCTCTTTGGCATGATAGAAATCCACGATCTGTGTACTCTCTGGATAGGTGCTATCTGCCCACTTCCATATCCAGCGGGCACCATCGGCAATGAAGACCAAGTTATTGAGATTCTCTAGCTGATAGTCCATCTTGGTGATAAAATCGCCGTGCTCCCCCAAATGCGATACATAGGTGGAGTTCAGTAAAGCAGTACGCTTTTTGCTCATCTGCACCCGGTCATCTTGCCGATAGATACGGCCTAGTTTGTTCTCCTTCCAGCTCTCCTCTCGCGTCAGGTACATAGCCCCGTCTACACTCACGTAGTGCCTTTCATCCACTCGCTCGGCGGGATACTCTTTGTATACCTGTTCTTCTATGGTCTGCTCATCCTCGTCTAAAATCCATTGCCCGTATTGATGGCAAACTCTCTCTATCTGCTTGGCGTTCACCTGGGCACCGCTCAGATGGTTGATCACTTCTTCGGCTTCGGTAAAAACCAACGCCTGTCCGACATAGCACATGCTTTCTTGCAGCAGAGGGCTGATGTTACTCGTCCCAGCAAGCTTAGACATAACATGACCCTGACAAACCGCTAGCTTCCCAAACCGGGTGTGGACTTTTTTTTTGCATTCTTACTCTTGGGCACCTTGCCTAATGATGCCTGCAAGAGTTCTTTCTCAAACTTTTGCATCATCCTGGCATAGCTGGCCTCATAATCATAGGCGCTCTCCAGGCGCCTAGGGTCTGATTCCCATTCCGTTATGTATTTGTTCAGTAGCTGGCTCGCTTGTGTTTTGAAGTCCATCGTTTTTTGGCCTAATTTACAAACTTTTCCCTAAAGGGAAATTTGTCGTACACCCCGGGTGTACGACAAGATGCAGGTTAGCATGAGTTTTCAATAGCATGTAGGACTCTATACCACTGGTTGCTTTTCTGAGCTACCCGTAAGTTAGCCACTTGTTGCGCTCCCTGCATGGTCCAGCGTTGTCCAGAGAGTTTCAAGCGCTGCTGAATGACTTGGCGAATGGCGGATTCTATTGGTCCTGAACCAATCAGATAGCCCTGTTTGCGAAAAGTGCCGTACTGCATCCGATCTTTATGATTGCGGTAATAGCTCAGCAGTGCTTGCTGTTTTTGTTTAGCCTTCCCTTTTAGGCTCATCAAAGCCACATTAGCGATCACCAGGCTAACCGCATCCCCGAAGAGCAAATCTTCCTGCTGCTGTATCCATTCGTTTCGCTGCTGCTCATCAGAGAAGGCTTCTTTAGCAAACTCGCAGAGCTTTTCTTTGGCATGAAAATAATCCAGTATCTGCACCGCATCAGGGTATTGCTCTTCTACCCAGCGCCATATCCAGCGGGCCCCGTCACAAAGCCAGACCATATTGGGTAATCTGTCGGTGAGCAAAGAGAGCTTCTCAAAGAATGGCTCACATTCCCCTAGGTGGGCCACATAGCGGGAGTTTTGGATGAAGTTACGCTGTTCATTTTCTGGCAGTAAGGCTTCTTTAGCGAACACCCGCCCCAGTTTAAGCTCTTTCCAACTTTCTTCCCTGGTCAAAACCATGCCCCCGTCCATCATGCCATAATGCACCTCCTCTTCTAACCAACCGGCATGATCTTGCCCTTGATCCAGGCTCTCTTGCTCTAACTGCTGCCCATAAAAATGAGATATCCGCTCTATCTGCTTAGCATTGATCTGAACCCCAGCCAGTTTTTCCAACAGCATACTGCCTTCTGAAAACACCACACTTTGGCCTACCAAACAGACGAGTTCTTGTAAGTAAGCACTTATCTGAAACGGTGCTTGATTGGCTAATACATGATCTTTATGCACAGTGATGCTACCAAACTTTGTCACAAGCTTTTTTTTTGATTGCGGTCTCTGGGCAATTTCCCCATGCTCTCTTGTAGTAGTTCTTCGGAGAGTGAACCAATGAACTGCTCATAACTCTTCTCATAAGCATAGCCGCTGGTTTGCCCTTCCTGGCTTTTCTCCCAGGCTTCTAACTTCTCTAAAAACATCGCGGTGGCTTTCTCCTTGTCGATCATAGCATTGTCTTTTTGCCTCAATATAATAACTTCCTGCATCTTGTCGTACACCCTACACCCCTTAAGTAACAGTCAAGAAACAAGTTTGCGATTTTAAGTAACTTGCAGTTTCAAGACTGCCAGTTATGAAGATAGACAATCTAGGGTTTAAGCAACAGTTTTATAGTTCATTAAATGAGCGACAACGTCGTCACTTTGCCGCCATTGAAGCCGATCAACTTGGACACGGTGGTATCAAAGCGGCTAGCGAAGCTTTTGGTATCTCGGGGGTTACCATCCGTACCGCTTTGCGAGAGTTGGAAGCTAACAGACCCTTTCCCAGCCAGCGCGTACGTAAGGCGGGGGGCGGACGAAAAAAAAGTTGACTCCGCCCCTGAGCTTATCAAGGTGTTTGCCGAAGTAGTAGATGATTTTACGGCTGGTGATCCTCAAAGTGACCATCTCAAATGGGTATCTCTGCGACCCAGCCACCTACAGGCCAAGTTAGCCCAACACAACTACCAGGTAAGCTTTTACATCATCCACCAGTTATTAAATCAGGCAGGTTTACGCCGACGTAGCTATTCAAAATCAGCTTGCTTGGATCAAGTTCCCCGGCGCGACGATCAGTTTAACAAGATTGCTGCTCTGAAAGCCCGTTTTCTGGATGCTGGCCTACCTGTGTTAAGTATTGATACCAAGAAAAAGGAGCTATCGGGCAACTTCCACCGGGCTGGTCACTACTACGACGACCAAGTCCGTCGGGTCAATGATCGCGCGGCGAACCGTCATGATTTCAACTCTTATGCTGATGGTCAAGTCGTACCACACGGCATTTACGATGTGGCCGACAACTTTGGCTACCTCACGTTAGGGAGCAGCAAAGACACCGCGCCACGGTGGCTTCGGCTTTTGTCTGCGACAACCTAGCGCACTTCTGGTGTGGTGACTTACAATGGAAGTATCCACTGGCAGATTGGATGCTACTGCTCTGTGACGGCGGAGGGTCCAACAACGCTCGCCATCATATTGTCAAGCAAGACTTCTACAAGCTGGCTCAACGATTAGACATCAATATCGTGGTAGCTCACTACCCACCTTACTGCTCAAAGTGGAATCCCATTGAGCACCGCCTGTTCTGTCACCTTCACCGAGCTTGGGAAGGTGCCGTCTTTCATGATATACATACTGTCAAGGAACTTGCTGAAATCACGCAAACCTCTACCGGACTGGGACTCAAAGTGAACATCAACACCCAACAGTATCAAACCAAACGAACTGTGAATACGAACTTCAAAGAAAACTTACGAGAATACGTCCGCTTTGATGATGATCTACCCCAATGGAACTACACGCTATGCCCAGAAAAACGAAAAGTTATTTATTAACCGATACTAAGTGAGGAAGAGCTAAGAGATTTTAGGAACACGATTGCTCACTTTTTCGCGGAAAGAGCCATCCAAATTGCCGATCAGGTGTGGGATGAGAAAGGTTGGACTGATAAAGACGTAGGTCGGATGCTCACTACGAAAATGAGAAATAGAAGCTAGGTGTTGAAAAAGGTAGTACTTGATACCAACATCCTTTTGGTCAGTATCTATAAAAGATCAAAGCTTCACTGGGCTTTCAGAGATCATAAGTATCAATGTATTTATGCCCCGTTACTATACACAACTTATTCGCTTTTTTGGGTATTCATTAAAGACTTTGTAATTCTGTTTTCAAAAGACGAGTACGCTAAAAAGAAGGGAATAAAATATCATCTTTCATTTTGGGTACAAAAGTTATTTTACCTTACTTTTATTCTCGCCTTGCCAATAATACTTTCAGGCCAAGCTTGGTGTATTGTTTTGATAGGTTTTCTATCGATGCATTTGTCTCAGTCTCTGTTCTTGCTTTTCACTTTCTTTATGACACATGGTTGATCGCACCTTGGCAGCCCGCTGGATGTCGGTGTGCTCAATAAGCCAGTTGAAGAAGGATTCTATAGATTGGTGCACGCTGGATACCGCCTTGGAGAATAGATCATCGGCGGCTTTGTGTCGCTGCTTATCCTGTTGAGTTTGTCCTTTTTTATACTTGACTGGGGTAAGCAACTCGCCGTTACTTTGAGTAAAAGTAGTAGAGTTCGCATTCTGCAAAACTACTCAACTCACTTCTACTTTCTTTTAGCTCTTGATTCGCATAAACAGCAATTAGAATTAGTGAATAAAAAAGGAAGTAACGGTTTAAACTGATAATATGAATTACAACTATATTTTACCGAGGATTTCACAGCGCGACTGCCGCCCGTTTGTGTAGACGAACCCAAATGACTAGCAACCGGGGGCAATACCAAAACGCTGGTTAGTCTTCCATCACTCATACTGCAACTCACCGCGGGCCGAATAGGTCACGCTGTCGCGCAGCATCATCTTCTGCTTGCCCTGGGTCTCGAAAGCGATGACGCGCGGTTTTCCCTGTCGCGAAGCGAAGGTCATCCACATCTTTCGGCTGGTGCTGTAGAGCACGTTGTCTTCCTGAAACATGGTTTCGATGCGGTGCACGTTGGCAAGTGAATCACGGTAGTATACCCGCAAGTAAGGGATTTCGGCCTGTTGGGCTCGCTTGGCGCGGTAGGTGCGTACGCGCAGCGAATCTTGGGTTGTGCTGTCAAATTCTTCGTACTCCCCCTGCAACACCGGTTGATTGATATCCGCTTGCCGGAACAGATCAAACGCCTCCGCCCAGGCGGTGCTGTCCTTGCGCATGGTTTGGGTCTGGGTTTGCCCACCGATGCTGGCCCGCAGCGTCACCGGTGGGTTGAGCGAGTCGAGCCACTGCAACTGTTGCTGCACCAGGGAGGGCACGTCGAAGTAGGGCTTCTTGCCCAATTCGCTCACCGGCGACTGGGGGGTGCAGGCTACAAGGCAAAGTAGCCCGAAGCGCACGGGCCACCGGAAGGGTATTCTAAGGAACGTCTTCGTCATTGTTAGCGATAATTTCCTGACCTACGTGGTCGTCGGGACGCAGGTAGGGGCGCACAATAAGCCGACTGCTGTTCTTGTACGAGAAATAGTTCAGAATCCAGTTGGCCATGGTGCCCATTTTATTGCGAAAACCGACCAGATAATAAATATGGATGACCCACCAGGTGAACCAGGCAAACCAACCGCCCGCCCGCACCTTACCGAACAGATCAGCTACTGCTTTATTACGGCCAATGGTGGCGATGGTTCCTTTGTTGAAGTAGACAAAGGGCTTGATCGGTTGCTGCTTCTCAATGCGCTCTAGGTTCTGAGCCACGTATCGTCCCTGCTGAATGGCGGTCTGGGCCACGCCCGGGTATCCTTTGGGATAGTCTTCGGTGGTGTGGTAGGCAATGTCGCCAATGGCAAAAATGTTGGTGTAGCCTTGCACCTGATTAAACTCGTTCACCAGGAAACTACCCTTCTCGGAGCTTTCTTCGCTGAGCCCCTTGATGAATGCCCCCTTGGTGCCTGCGCACCAGATCAGCCCCTCGGTTTCGATAGAGGTGCCGTTGCTCAGGCCTGCCGTGCGGCCGTCGTAAGACTCCACCTTAGTGTTCAGAATCAGCTCTACGCCCATTTCGCGCAGATACTGTTCGGCCTTGATGCCGCCCTTTTCGTCCATGTAGGGCAACAGGTGCTCCCGGCTGTGCACCAGGTAGATGTGCATCATGCCCATGTCCAGCTCCGGATAGTCGCGGGGGAACACGTTTTTGCGTAGCTCCGACAGGGCCCCGGCCAACTCTACTCCGGTGGGTCCGCCGCCCACAATCACGAAGTTGGTGAGGCGGTCCTGTTCGGTAACGTCATCGCTGATGGTAGCCTTCTCGAAGTTTTGCAGAATTTGACTCCGCATGTCCAGCGCGTCGCGCAGCGTGCGCAGGGGCAGACCGTATTTTTCGATAGACTCGTTGCCGAAGAAGTTAGACAGGGTACCGGTGGCAATCACCAGATAGTCGTAGTGCAGTGAACCGACGATGGTCTCTACGCACTGCTTCTCGGGATCAATGCGGTTGATTTTCATCATCCGAAAGTGCAGGTCGCGGCCCCGCTCCACCAGGTTGCGCAAGGGGTCGACCACCGAGTCGGGCTCGATACCCGCGGTGGCCACCTGATACAGAAGCGGAATGAACGTATGAAAGTTGTTGCGGTCGAAGAGCACTATCTGAAACATCTCATCGTCTAGGTACTTGATCACGTTCATGCCGCCAAAGCCACCACCAATCACCACAACCCGCTTCTTCTGGGTGTCGGGGATACGCAATGAGTATTTATCTTCCATAGAATGCCTTGTTTCTCTCGCAATAGAAAGACGGGCGACGGGTGGATTGTTTGGTTCAATGACCACCAATTCGAAAAAAGGCGGCGTACCGTGTATCCTAATGCCAGAAAAGTAGTTAAACCAGTGAACCAACCACTGTCATAAGATGAAAGCACTGTTCAACGACCAAGTAATCGCCGAGAGCGACCAAACCGAGGTGGTAGAAGGAAACCACTATTTCCCCCCAGCCTCGATTGATCGGAAATATTTCAAGGAGAGCGATACGCACACTACCTGCCCCTGGAAGGGCAAGGCTTCGTACTATTCGCTGGAAGCAGACGGGAAGAAAGTGGACGATGCCGCCTGGTATTATCCTGAGCCCAAGGAAGCTGCATCCCAGATCAAAGACCACGTAGCGTTTTATACCAATAAGGTGCGGATAGAAGAATAGAGGGGCAAGAACTTTTTCGGATTTGTGGAGATAATCCGAGATGCTAAGGTTCGGATGGCTGGGGCTTGTGTTGACCCGAGCTAGAGAGGGGAATGAGGACGCTATTGAGTAGCAATGGGTTTCTTCGGACCCAGTACCCGCATCTCAACCCGCCGATTGAGTTCGCGACCTTCTTTTTCGTCATCGTTGGTGGCAATTGGGTCATCTTCTCCGTAGCCTTTGGCAATAAGCTGGTCCACAGTTACCCCCTGCTCCACCAGATAGTTTACAATGGCCTGGGCGCGGTCTTGCGAAAGTTGCTGGTTGTAGGCCTTGGCCCCGATGTTGTCGGTGTAACCGGCAATTTCTACGCTGGTTCCGCTGCCACTAAGCACAAACTGCTTGAGTCGCTCTAGTTCGTCATATGACTCTTGGCGCAAGTTCGCGCTATTAAAGTCAAAATACACAAAATCCAGTACCATTCGGTAATCGGCGGTAGTGGGACTTAACGACACCTTCCGACGGAACTCCTGCGACTCACTAGTGGCACCGGGCACACTCACCTGCACGCTTTTGTAAATGTATCCGTCTTTCTGCACCGCGAGCACATATTCGGCGGGCTGCTCGTTGAAAATGTCAAAGCGATAAATACCCGTTTCCACGTTTTCGGCCGCCACGGTGCGTCCGTCGCCCATATCCTTGAGCGATACCGTAGCGTTCATCGCCTGGCCGCTGCTGGCATCGTCGACCTTGAGCAGCAACTGCACCGGCTTCATACTGGCCACGTCCCCGATGGTAGGCTTCTCAGCGGATTCTACTGATTTGATGTCACGGCCTCGGCCGAGCGAATCGCTGCCGACTATTGCGTTCTTTCCCTGCTTGTCCATCTTCTCCATATCGGCGGTCAGATCAGGAACTTCTACCTTGTAAATATCCAAATAGCCTAATCCATCGTTGCGCACGGTGGCGTAGTAGCCGGTGGTTTCGTCTTTGGTGGTTACAAAGTACACGTCGTCGTCGGGCGTGTTGATCGGGTAGCCCAGGTTTACCGGCTCGCCCCAGGTTTGTTCTGCCTCATCGTAGGTCGATTTAAAGATATCATAGCCACCCATGCCTTGGTGGCCGCGACTACTGAAGTAGAGCGTCTTGCCATCGTGCCCGATGAATACGCCTTCCTCATTATAAGGAGTATTCACCACCTGCCCCAGGTTGGTCACTTTGCCCCATTCGCCGCGTCGGTCCTTCTCGCAGCGGTAAATGTCGTAGCCGCCGTAGCTGCCGGGTCGGTCGCTGGTGAAGTAGAGCGTGTTGCCGTCGGGAGAGATAGACAGCGAGTTCTCGGTGTAGCTCGAGTTGATGTTATTGCTCAACGGCTCGGGCTCCGACCAGGTATCATCTTTTTGCAACTCCGATAAGAAAATGTTGCCGTCCCCGTTGTCGCCGTCCTTATAGAAGTAAAGTTGCTTCCCGTCGGCCGATAGGGCCAAGTTAGAGTCGAAGTAGAGATTATTGATAGATTCACCGATGTTTTTGGCCTTGCTCCACTGCCCGTCTACCTTTTTGGAAATAAAAATATCTTCGTAGTAGAAGTTGTCGTCAAACACGTTTTCGTTCAGATTGTCTTCGGCCCGGCGCGAGGTAAAAATAAGCACCGTCTCGTCGGCATTGAGCACCGGGGCATAGTCTTTACTACTGGAGTTCACGGCGCTGCCCAGGTTGGTGATCTTGAAATTGCGCGCGTTGTTCACAAATTCCAGTCCGTTTTCGCATTCGTAGATGCGCCTTCGCACCTGGCTCACCGGCACCTTGTCGTCGCCCCGGTAGTCACTATCCCGGTTCACTTTCTGCAGGTAGCTATTGTAGAAGTTGATGGCTTCGTTGAACTTCAAATCATACTGGTAGGCCCGCCCTACGGAGTACAAAATATCAAAGCGATAGTTGGGGTCGAGTTCATATACTTTTAGCAAGTAAGGAGTGGCTTGCCCCTTGTTGATGGTTTCTAGGGTGGTTTTTCCGGCCATGTAGTTGGCCTTGAGATTACTGGGATCGGTTTGGGCCGCCTGGATGTACATCTCCTTAGCTACCTCAGGAGCCTTTTGCTCGTAGTAGATCTCATCAGCAATTTCTAGAAACTGCCGGGCAATTTCTTGGGGATCGTCTTGCGCCCGAGCCATCCAGGGGGTTAGCACCAGCATGATTCCCAGGATTAAGTATTTGAACAAAAATCTGGTCATAGTAACTTTATTACCAAAACGCCAAGAGTAAGGTGGTTCTTCGCTGATTATCTAGCGGTGTGACGCTGGCGGCAAGATAGATTGGTTTTAGGTGTCATGAAACGCGTTAGCGCTACATCGTAATATTCTGAAGCATACTGCCAAAATTCGTGCGAAGTAGGATGCGCGAAATGTACCTTTGTGGTGTAAGCACCAAAATAATGGTTGATCGCGAACGCCGGGGGCAGGCAGATAGCGTTCGTGGGTCGGCAGGCAGGGTGATCAGATTATCTGAGTTGTGCAAAACGGTTATGCGCCAAGCAATATTTAAAACGCTGATAATCAATTGCTTGTGAAATCACTACTTAGGCTTGCCCGAGAATGATTGACGACCATCGGAAACACCAACGAAGCTGATGACTTAATTGGTACATCCGTATGGTTTTCGGCAAGATTTAGCGGCTTCCCGTTGTCAGAATATGTTATAAACCGTTCCTATTTCCGCAATGAAACACCGCCTTCACCACCAAAGCTAGATAGTGATATATAATAGTACAAAACAGTACAAATATAATTATACTTTGCTTTTATAGAATTGAGTTTAACGCCGCATGGTGTACAGATAGTGGTTCAGGCAACAAGCAAGGTTCTTCAACAAAACCTACCGCGCGCTTAGGTATTTTGCCTTTTTTTCAGAAATTAGTTGGTCCTAAAAATAGACCTCTAAAAGTGGAAGAAGATTTGCGACCCTGCTTGGTAGTTTTCTCATCGGCTACATTCCCACCGTTTCATGCGTAAAAGTTTTTTCTTCTGCTACCTGCTCTTGCTGTTGTTTCCGGTGGATTTTATCCAAGCCGCCGGAGATGATCCGTTGTTCACCGTGGTTGAGAAAGGAAATAAGAAGGGCCTGTACGATGAGAGTGGCAAGCTATTGATTCCTATTCGCTACGACGACCTGGGATGGAGCGCGGGCGACCCGCTGGTTTACTACAAAGTGATTGGCTTTCGTGAGGATGCTCACTGGGGGCTTATCGACGTTCAGAACCGGAGGATATGCCAACCCACGTTTTATCAGTTGGTGCCTCATCAAGACAAACTGCTGATCGCCGGGCGGAAGAAGGGCAACCAACTCAGGTACGGTTTGGTGAACGTGAAGGGAGAACAAACCCTGGCCTTTCGCTACGCTAGTCTCCGTTCGCACGGGGCGCAGCTGATTGCCTCAGTAGAGAAAGCCGGGCAGCAAGTCTACGGAGTGGTCAACCGCGAAGGAAAGGCGCTTATCGGGTTCGAGTATTTCGCTATCCGCCCCCTGTCAGCAGACCGATACGCAGTGCGCCGTGTAACAGGACAGGAAGCGCTTTTTAGCACCGAGGGCCAAGCACTCACTCCTTTTCAGTACGACAGCATTGCGGCGTTCGAGCACGGACTCGCCATCACCTATCAGCAGGGCAAGCAGGGGGTGATTAACCAGGCAGGCACGGAGCAACTAGCCAACCGGTATCAGCAGGTGAAAATTGCCAGCTCCCGTTCGGTCAGCGCGCTGCCGTTCGATCAGTGGCGGGCCTACAGCAGTGCCAACCGGCTGATTAGAAGTTATTCCTTCGACGACCTTGAGCCGGTGGGAGTGAATCTGTACCGAGCAAAAATCGGTTCTTCCAAAATGTACGTCAATGGTACCGGCGAGGTAATTATTCCGGAACGATGGAGCGTAGCGCGGCTGGGCAAAGGCTTCGCCGTGATCACCGACCACCAACAGTATGGCGTGCTCAGCAACCAGCCGGGGCAGGAGAAACGGGTAATCGTGCCGGTTTCGTATGATTCAGTACGCATCGATGGCCGTTTTGTGGTTGCGGGAAAGCGTGCTCCGAATGAGTTGTCGAACCAGCAAGCCGCTAAAAGCAACTCGGATTTTAACTGGCAACTGTTCGACGCCCAGGGCACCCTGTTGTCCACCTACGTATACCAGGCGGTGGGCGCACTGCACGAGCGACGTTTTGCCGTGAAACGCAAGAACCACTGGGGGTATCTGGACCCCAGCGGTCACGAAGTGATTGCTTGCCAGTATCAATCGGTCACCCCCTTTGACCAAGGGCGGGCCAGCGTAACCTTTCAGGAGGGGCCGGGGGTGATTGACACCGCGGGCCAGTGGGTGGTGAAACCCCGGCGGCGGGGCGGCGGCAAAGTCGATCTGGAGCGGATCAATGAGAACGTATACATCTTCCGCCCGGCAGAGCTTTCGCCAGAGGGACATCACGAGTTAGCGCAGTGGGGCCTGATTGATCAGCAGGGCCGAGAAATTTACCGAACCAACCACCAGCTCCTTAACAACGGCAGCAGCCTTTGGGAACGCAGTGACAACGGTCAGTACGGCCTGGTTAGCTACAACGGCCGTCGGTTGCTGGAAACCCGCTACGACACGGTGTCGGCCCTGCAGGAAGGAAAAATCTATACCTACCAACGCGAAGCTGCGTTCGGTATACTATCGTGGGACGGCCGGGTGCTGCTGGATCTGAACCGTGATTTTGAGGAGCTGCATCCCATAAGCGATAGTTTTCTGGGCGTGCGGATCAACGGAAAGTACGGGTTCGTAGACGACTGGGGGCGCCTGCGCATTGCCAACCGCTACGACTCGGTGACCCACTTCAGCAGCAACATGGCCGCGGTGAAGGTGATGGGCCGCTGGGGATACATCAACAAATCGGAGCACTTGGTGGTGCAACCCCGCTTCGACTGCGCCTACCCGTTTCGGGGGTCGGTGGCGGTTGTGAAAAAAAGCGGCAAGTTTGGCCTGGTGAACACCGAAGGACGAACGGTGGTGCCCCCGGTCTACCACCGAATAGAGGTCACCGAAGGAGAACGGTATCTGCTCTACTTTGACGATCCGAAGCGAGGAATGCTGATGGGATTAGTGAGTGAAGCCGGTGCACCGCTGGTTCATCCGAAGTACGAATCGGTAGAAGACCTAAACAACGGTTTCGTCATGGTGGGCCGAAAGGGAAAGTACGGTTTACTCACCACCGAAGGCCGCCCCACCATCCCGATGATCCATTCCCGCCTCATCCACGATCCTTACAACGAGGTGTATTTTTCGGTGAGTTCACCCCCGTGGCAGACGATCAAGTTGGACGCTAAATTTTAGATTACGCAGCTTTGCTACGTGGGATCAACCCCCTTCGTGCGGCTACTCCAGTCAATGCCGAGCGAATTAGTCATTGTCATTTCCTCGGTTTTGCCGCGTGTTGTCCGCGCCCGAAATGGCCTGCCGCATGTCGGTGTCGGCCTGGATGTTCTGCATACGGTAGTAATCCATGATGCCCAGGTTGCCACTGCGGAAGGCTTCGGCCAGCGCCAGCGGCACTTCGGCTTCGGCCTCGATGACCTTGGCCCGCGCTTCCTGCGACTTGGCGCGCATCTCTTGCTCGTTGGCCACCGCCATGGCGCGCCGCTCTTCGGCCTTGGCCTCGGCTACCTTTAGGTCGGCGCTGGCCTGATCAATTTGCAACTTCGCCCCAATGTTATCCCCCACGTTCACGTCGGCAATGTCGATCGAGAGAATCTCGAAGGCCGTTCCGGCGTCCAGCCCCCGACCGAGCACTAATTTGGAGATCTTGTCGGGATTGGCCAGCACGTTGCTGTGCGTTTGGGCCGAGCCAATGGAGGTAACAATGCCCTCACCCACGCGGGCTAAAATCGTGTCTTCTCCGGCGCCGCCCACCAGTTGCGAAATGTTGGCCCGCACCGTGACGCGCGCTTTGGCGATGAGCTGGATACCGTCAGCGGCTACGGCGGCCACCTCGGGAGTGTTGATCACCTTGGGGTTCACCGAAATCTGCACCGCTTCAAACACGTCGCGCCCGGCTAAGTCAATGGCGGTGGCCTGCTTGAAGGTCAGGTTGATGTTGGCTTTGTCGGCCGAGATCAGGGCCTTGATGACCGTCGGCACGTTGCCTCCGGCCAGATAGTGCGTCTCCAGATCAGCGGTAGTGAGTTCCAAGCCAGCCTTGGTGGCGGTGATCATCGACTCCACGATGATGCGGGGCGGCACCTTGCGGATGCGCATGAACACCAGCTCCAGCAAACCTACCTTCACGCCCGAAAAGCGCGCGGTGATCCATAAATTTAGGGGGATAAAATATAAGAAAGTGAAAAAGCCAACAACTGCCGCAAGGATGATAAAGACGACCGATAATTCCATAGGGTAGGATAAAAGAAAAGGAGAGAATAATTGAAGAATAAGAAGAGGCACTGAGGTAACCCCGCCCCGCTACAGTTGGTTCCGAAACAATTCATGGAGACTTTGGTAGCAGCATCAGCCGGTTTGTTTCTACTGATACGCTGGGTAGGTGGGTACCAACCGACATCGCGGACCGTGTTCAGCCCTGGATAGGTTGTTGAGCTCCAGCGTACTTTTGAAAGAAGCTACGTTTTCTACCCAGTTAGTTTCGGTTATGCAAAACCCATTGCAGTCTCTACACTCAAAATCTGCATCCAGTATCAATTCGCCTCTTCGGCTCTCGTAAATCCTAAATCTTACCTCTTCTCTTTCCGCAGAAACGAACGCTAACCAATGACCGTCCCTGCAATCTCCTTTCCAAACCGCCGAGTCAGGAACGTTGTCGGGTTTGCTCGGAGGCGGACAATCAGTGGTAGTGGAAATAGTTTTGCAATCGGGCAGAACAATCAATATGCCTGCCATAAAAGCAGTGTACGCCCACTTTTTCATCAATCCTGCTTTACTGGTATAATTAATATCGCTTGCAGTTGTAGTGGGTGGGTGGTTAACGTAATTTCATATCAATCTACTGCTTCTACCAAAATCTTGTTCGGACGCACCTCAATGACCCGCACTTTGGTTCCGGCGTCTACGTAGGCACCCAGGGTGCTGACTTCCAGAATTATTTCTCCAAACTCCACGTTTCCTGAGGGGCGCAGGGCCGATAAAGCCACTCCTACGTCGCCCTTCCACACGCTGTGCTTCCGGTCTTCGTTGACGTGGCCCTGGTTCGCCTGCTTCAGCGACAGTTTGTCCCACGCCCCGGTGCGCAAACTAAAAAACAACGTAGCTCCCAGTGCCCCAAACGCGCCCAGCAGCACCAGCCAGCCCGTGTCACTGCCAAACGCGGTGAAGCTCACCACCACACCAATGATGGTGAGCACCAAGCCGGCAATACCGAACAGGGTGGTGCCGGGGATAAAGATCAGCTCCACCACGATCAGGATAATTCCGACGGCCAGCAGCAGGGCAACCGTGAACCAGTCTAGCATGAGCGGGAAAGTTTTAGTAGGCGCGGGCGAATACCACCCGACGCGCCGAAGGTTGGCCCGAATATACGCAAACTCCGGCTTCTTCCTCGGCATCCAGCGGAATGCAGCGAATGGTGGCCTTGGTTTCCTCTTTAATAGCCGCCTCGGTCTCATCGGTGCCATCCCAGTGGGCCAGCACGAAACCCCCTTCTTCCAGCGCTTGCTGAAAGGCATCGTAGCTATCGACCCGGCGCGTATGTTCCGTGCGGAACCGCAGCGCCTTCTGGTATATTGCTCGCTGCATATCCTCCAGCGTTGCCTTGATACGCTCGCCCAAACTGTCGTCCAGGGGCACGGTTTGCTTTTCCAGCGTATCGCGGCGGGCCACCTCGATGGTTTCGTTCTCCAGGTCGCGCATGCCCACCGCCAGGCGGATGGGCACGCCCTTTAGTTCATACTCGGCAAACTTCCAACCCGGCTTGTGGGTGTCGCGGTCGTCGTACTTCACGGAGATACCCAGCGCTTCCAATCCGGTTTTCAGCGGTTGCACCCGCGCGCTGATCTTCCGCAAATCTTCTTCCTGCCGGAAGATCGGCACAATCACCACCTGCACGGGAGCCAGCTTGGGCGGCAGTATGAGTCCCTGATCATCAGAATGAGCCATGATGAGGGTGCCCATCAGGCGGGTGCTCACTCCCCACGAGGTGCCCCACACGTATTCTTGCTGCCCCTCTTTACTCGCGAATTTCACTTCGAAGGCCTTGGCAAAGTTTTGTCCCAAGAAGTGAGAAGTGCCCGCCTGCAGCGCTTTGCCGTCCTGCATCAGGGCCTCGATGCAGTAGGTTTCCTGCGCCCCGGCGAAACGTTCGCTCGGAGTTTTGATGCCCCGGATCACCGGCACCGCCATGTGTTCTTCCACGAAGGTGGCGTAAACCTCCAGCATGCGTTCGGCCTCCTCCACCGCCTCGGCCTCGGTGGCGTGGGCGGTGTGCCCCTCTTGCCACAAAAACTCCGAGGTGCGCAGAAACAGGCGCGTGCGCAGCTCCCAGCGCACCACGTTGGCCCACTGGTTGATGAGCAGCGGCAGGTCGCGGTACGACTGAATCCAGTTGCGGTAGGAGTTCCAGATCACGGTTTCGGAGGTGGGCCGCACAATAAGTTCTTCTTCGAGCTTGGCCTCGGGGTCCACAATCACACCGCTGCCGTCTTCAGCGTTCTTGAGGCGGTGGTGGGTGACCACGGCGCACTCCTTGGCGAAGCCCTCTACGTGGGCCGCCTCCCGACTGAGGTACGATTTAGGGATAAACAGCGGAAAGTAGGCGTTGGTGTGGCCGGTGGCCTTAAACATGCGATCGAGCTGGGCCTGCATGGCCTCCCAGATCGAATAGCCATAGGGCTTGATAATCATGCAGCCGCGCACCTCCGAGGGTTCGGCCAGTTCGGCCCGCTTCACCAGTTCGTTATACCAGGCCGAGTAGTCTTCGCTGCGCGTGGTCAATCCTTTCGCCATAGGTTGGTATAGATTTTGTTAATTTGTTGGTAAAACCGTACATTTAGTACGCGTCAAAGATAGATCAGGATTGGCAGGATATTATAGGATTAACCGGATTAAAAGTGGATGGACGCAAGAAAATTGCGATTTGTGCAAAAAAGATCCTAATAGTAAATGTTATTATACGAATGGCGGCCGTTATCCTGCCTATCCTTAAGACATCCTAAAAATCCTGATCCCGAATCATTTTCGTATATTTCACGTTATAATAGTACAACAATCATTTTATAGAGGAGAAAGCTTATGAAAACGAATATAGCCACATTACTTACCGGATTAGCCGCTCTAGGCACGTTGGGCGCATGTACCACTACCAACCAGTTGGGGCAAACTCAACTAGGAGACGTTGATCCGATGTACGCTCAGTACCGTACCCCGGTTGCTGAGCCGATTGTGCTCAACGAGACGGTCACTGCTGACTACAGCAAGGGTAACTACCAGTTTCAGGACGAGAACTTATCGTCTAAAACGGTGAACCCTGATTTGGTGGCGCAGTACCAGAACGGCAACCAGCGCGCTGACGAAGGTCAGGCCGACGACGATTACTACGTAGAGGATTATAACCGCCCCGGTGCCTATGGCAACCAGCCGCAGGTGGTCAATAATTTCTACGGCAACCCGAACCGTTTTGGTGCTTCTGGCAACCCCGCCTTTGGTGGCGGTTTTTATGATCCCTTCTGGGGGGGCGGCATGAGCTTCTACGATCCCTTCTGGGGTCCTGGGATGGGCTTTGGTAGCCCGTGGGCACAGCCTTGGGGTCGACCCGGATTTAATGTGAGCTTAGGCTTCGGATGGGGCCACCCCGGATGGGGCGGCGGATTCGGTTGGAACCGCTGGAATAGATTTGATCGCTTTGGCGGCATGTATGGAATGTACGACCCGTTTTTTGATCCCTTTTGGGGTCCTAGTATGGCCTACGGCGGCTGGGGCAATCCTATGTGGGGCCGCGGTTTCGGTGGCTGGGGAGCCGGTGGGTTTTATGGTCGTCCCAACGTGATTATTGTTAACAACGAATCACTGGCGAACCAACGCGGACGATCGCTGTCCCGTTCTTCTGACTATTCTACCAGCCGTGCTCAGACGAATGGGGTAACCGACGCTAGGCGGAGTAGCACGAGTCGGGCTTCTCGTGCCACAACCAATAGTGGCAGAAACGCTTATAATTCACGCAGCACAAGAAGTTCTTACGGTAGCCGAAACGCTACTTCTGGTCTGACGCGTAGTCGCAATGAGGCTTATAATACTGCCGATTCGCGGGGTAGTTCTTCATTACAAGGTTCCAGGACGCGCAGCAATAATAGCTATACCGCTTCGCCCTCACGCAGTGCCAGTCCCAACTACCAGCGCTCTAGCAATCGAAGCTCGACCTATAGTTCGCCGTCTCGCACCCGTTCTAGTGGCCGAAGTTATAGCACACCGAGCAGCGGTTCTCGTGGTTCTTACGGAAGTAGCCGAAGCTCGGGTTATTCATCAAGCCCTAGCCGAAGCAGTGGTAGCAGCAGTTACGGAAGCAGTCGAAGTTCTGGAAGCTACTCATCAAGCCCTAGCCGAAGCAGCAGTGGTAGCTATTCTCGTTCTTCTAGTAGCGGAGGTAGCTCACGCTCTAGAAGCCCACGATAGCAACAATCTGGCACTCTTTTAGCGTTATAAGTGTAGTAGAAAGTATCTGCTACACTTTTTTTTTACCTAGCCTTTTATCAGATATGAAAAGCATCCATAGATTAGTATGGGCCCTGACGGCCCTTCTGCTGGGCGGAACAACCGCCTTCGCTCAGTTATCATTTCCATCTCTACCCGAAGACGCTCGCTTGTTTAGTCCTTCACAAACCGTGGGTACGGCCCGCGTACAAGGATTTGGGGGGGCGGGTTTTTCGTTAGGAGGAGATATTAGCTCCAGTGCGCTGAATCCGGCCGGTCTCGGATTTTACAACCGTTCTTCTATTGCCATCACTCCTTCCTTCCGAGGGATTGAAACCAATACTAACTTCGGTAGTACGGGCCAAAACAGTTACCTTGGCGACTTCGGAGTGGCTAGTTTTGGGTTGGTGATTGCCAATGCCAAAGAGAGTGCGGTGCCCTCTCAGTTCAGAGGCGGAGCGTTCGCTGTGACATTTAACCAGACGAACAGCTATAGTTTTACGAATAGCTATCGGGGATCAACCTCTGACTTTTCGTTTATCGATGCCGTTGCCCTTCAGGCCAACGGCATCGATGTAAACATCTTAGACTCCGAGTTAGAACAAAACCCTCCCCAGATTCCGGATTATATTACGGCCGCTTATAATAACTTTCTGATTAACCCGGTATTCGACGAGAATGGTATTGCCACCACCTACCTCGGATCGTTGCCGATAGGAGTGTTGGCCCAACCCACTGGCGAGTCTCAAACCTCGGGAAGAATGAACCAGTGGAATTTTTCCTACGGAGGCAATTTCGAGGATAAACTCTATTTGGGAGCGAGTATTGGTCTGATGAGCTTTCAGCAAAAGCGCCAAAACGAGTACCGCGAGTCGTACCTCTATTCGCAGGAGTACAATACCTTTATCAACGAAGGCGGTTTTTTCTTTCCGGTAGAAGGGGGTCCGGTAACCATCGACTACGTAGATGATATACGGTTAACCGAGGTGCAAGAGGTGATCGGAACGGGGATCAACGCCAACCTGGGAGTGATCTATCGACCGATTGAAGCGTTAACGATAGGAGTTTCCTTCCTAACTCCCACGATATTCGGAGTGGAAGAGAAAAGTTACTTTGACCTGGAAACCAATATCAGAGGATTGCAGCAGGACGATAGCGCTAGTTTCGAGCCGCAGTTCAATCGCCTGTCGCGGGGCAACGAAGGAGTTTTAACTTATAACCTAAAGACACCCGCGCGCGTGGGAGTAGGAGCCAGCTACTTCTTCGAAAAGTACGGTTTCTTGACCGCCGACGTAGAATACGTACGTTATTCCGGTTATCAGTTTTCGTCGTCAGACAACGGAGCGGCTAACATCATGTCGGGAGCCAACCAAGAGATAGATGCTGTTTACAATTCGGCGATCAACTGCCGGGTGGGTGGCGAGTTTCGTTACAACGTACTACGGTTGCGCTTGGGATACGCTCTGTTTGGAGACCCCACTGAGTTTGAGAACGATTCGCTAAACCGCAATCGGCAGTCGATCAGTGGGGGAGTGGGAGTGATGACCTCCTCGTTCTTTGCGGACTTAGCGGTGACCAACAGCCGTTTCAATACCGACGCCCGACCCTACAATGGAGCAGACTTTTACACGCAGACCAATAACGTAACCAACGTGCTGCTCACGCTTGGCTTTAACTTCTAGCCTGCAGTTGCGCAACCAATTCCTCTAGCGTTGTATCTTGATCAATCGTAATATGCGCCTGCCGGTAGATCGGTAGGCGTTTTTCGAACTTAGCGGTGTACTCCAGCACCAGTTGGTTTGGGTCCAGTTCTCGCAACAGTGGTCGGTCAGTGATCTGTGCCCCCTGCATGCGCTGCACGATGACGGGTATGGGTACATCCAGAAAAACCGTGGTGCCCCGTTGGCTCATGTATTCCATGTTATTGAAGAAGCAGGGAGCACCACCGCCGGTAGCGAGCACAAAGGCATCGTGCTGCCCAATTACTTGATGAAGGGCTTGCTGTTCCAACCTACGAAAGGCTTTTTCGCCCTGCTGGACAAATATGGTGCGGATAGGTTGCCGTGCCCCTTCTTCAATGGCATCGTCTAAGTCCAGAAAAGACAAGCTTAACGCAACTGCTAGCTTTCTTCCCAATGTCGATTTTCCAGAGCCAGGTAGGCCAATGAGGAATAGTTTCACAAGACAAATCTAAATCAACAAATCCGCTAAATCCATTCCAATGGCCTCGCAAAGGGAATCTTCTTTTCGTGATAATACAAGATACCCAAAGCGGTCATCAACTTACCAATAACCCGTTGGTGCTCCTTCGGGGGGTTCACTCCTCTATAAATAATATTATCTTGCACAAATCTGCTCTAAAATAGTGTCATCTTCCACCCGCGTTAGCTGTTCTATGAGTTGAAGCTTCTTCGTTTGAATATCCATAACGTTGTAATTCGTTTTATGAAATATACTAATTCTGTTCGACATCTGCTACTCCACCGCCGCCACGCCCTGCCCCAGCAGATCACTGATTTCCTCTACCGAAGGCGTATCCCGAAAGTGCCACTTACCCCGCACCACACCGTTTTGCAGCAACACCAGTCCGGGATTGGCCCGGATGATGGTCTTGAGCACTGTGGCGTCGGCGTAGTAGTAGGGCAGTGCTAACTGCTGCTCGTGCCGAAACTCATCGTAGATGGCTTCGCCCGAGGCGGTGAGCACCAAGGTTTCTGTCCCGGTGGGCAGTTGATCGGCCAGATGCTGAATCTCAGGCAGCACGTCTTTGTCGGCTTTGGTCACGTCGTACATCACCACCAGCAGTTTGTTGCCCTCAAACGTAGCTTCAGTAAAATCGCCCTCGTCGTTCCACACGCTGTAGTCGGTGATCTTGGCCTGGGCTTCCGGATTGAGCGTGACCATCTCTTTAAACGTATAGCTTTTGTCGGTTGGGTACTGCGTGAACTCCTCATCTTGTCCGTTCTTGGTCATGATGTATTTGTAGCGCAGCGGTTCGGAGGGCTGCATCAGGCGGGGCAGATCGGCCCCCACCTTATAGGCCCGAAAATCGGCAAAGGGCAGGTGCCGCACTGCGGTGATACCCAGTAGCAGACAAACTACGGTTACCGATCCCACCACTAGGTGCGAAGTACGCAACGAAAGCGTTTCGGTGAAGCGGTGCCGATTGATGAACAAAATACCAATCAGCCCGAGCAAGATCACGTCTTTGGTAAACGACTCCCAGGGAGTGAGCACGATGGCGTCGCCAAAGCAGCCACAGTCGGTCACCTTGTTGAAGTAAGCCGAGTAAAAGGTTAGGAACGTAAAGAAAACGATCATGCTCAGCAGCACCCAGGCGGTGATTGACATGCGGTATTTGATGAGCACTGCCACGCCCAGCGCCACCTCCAGCACACTCAGGAACACGGCCAGCCCCAGCGCCAGCGGAATAAACGCCTCAAAGAAGGGCGCAAAGTCGGTGGCAAACACATCGAAGTATTCTTCCAGCTTAATCTTGGTGCCCACCGGGTCGTTGAGCTTAATCAGCCCCGAAAAGATAAACAGCCCTCCCACTAGGAAGCGGGCAATGTGCGTGATACTATTCATGCAAAATTCATTTTAATCAGACAAAACACGGCGTAGTTGATCATGTCCTGATAATTAGCGCGCACGCCTTCCGAAATGATCGTCTGCCCTCGGTTATCTTCAATCTGCTTCACCCGCAGCAGCTTCATCAGAATAATGTCCGTGATCGAGCTCACGCGCATCTCGCGCCAGGCTTCGCCGTAGTCGTGGTTCTTGCTGCGGAGCAACTGCTGGGTTTCTTCTGCCATACGATCGTAGAGCGGTTCCAGTTCCGCGTAGGGCAGCTCGAGCGGGGCATCGGCGGGTAACTCCAGTTGCATCAGGGCAATAAGGCAGTAGTTGATGATACCCACAAACTCTCCGGCCACGCTGTCTGCTACCTGCTGCGTACCTTTCTCCTGGATAGAACGAATCCGCTGCGCTTTGATGTATATCTGGTCGGTGAGCGAGGGCAAGCGCAGAATGCGCCAGGCGGTGCCGTAGTCCTTGGTTTTTTTTTCAAAAACGTCCTTACAAGCCTGAATAACCCGATTATATTCCTGGTAGGTTTGGGTTTTCAACGTTATTTGTTCTAATTTTAAAAGAGAAGGCACGAATGTTGAGCCATTGACGAAAGTAAACGCTTTTTTCGAAAGAAAAACACTCAATCTCCGAGGAAAATTAGTCGATCTCATCGAGCCAAAGGTCATGGGCATTCTGAACGTGACTCCTGATTCGTTTTACGACGGCGGCCGGTTTTTCCGAGACGAAGCGCAGTTGTTGCGGCAAGTGGAGAAGATGCTGGCAGAAGGGGCCACCTTTATTGACATTGGCGGGTACTCGTCGCGACCCGGGGCTCAGGAGATAACGGAGGAAGAAGAAAAGCAGCGAGCAGTAAAGACGGTGGCTACGGTGACCAGTCACTTTCCCGAAGCACTGTTATCAATTGATACTTTTCGGGCGTCGGTGGCTCGGGAAGCAGTGGCGGCCGGAGCCAGTATGATTAACGATATTACCGGTGGCACAGGCGACGAGGCGATGATGCCCACCGTGGCTGAGCTATCGGTTCCCTACGTGATGATGCATATGCGCGGAACGCCGCAAACCATGCAGACGCTGACCGAATACGACGATTTGATTGTGGAATTGCTTGACTACTTTCAGCAACGGCTGAACACCTGGCAAGCGCACGGGGTTAACGATATAGTGATTGATCCGGGATTTGGCTTTGCCAAGACGATTGACCAAAATTTCACGCTGCTCAGTCATCTGGATGCGTTCCGAATGCTGGGCGTGCCGATGCTGGCGGGACTGTCGCGCAAGTCGACAATTTACCGTACATTGGGTGTGGGGGCGGATGAGGCATTGAACGGCACCACGGTGCTCAATACGGTGGCCCTGATGAAGGGAGCCACCATCTTACGGGTGCACGACGTACGGGAAGCCGTAGAAGCCGTGCAGCTTACACAACATATAATATAAATTAACCCTTTTAGTCCGCAACCCACCTTGAACCTGCTTTTCTCGATTGGCTTTTTGGAAATCAAATGGGTAGACATCATCGACATCTTGCTGGTGAGTCTGCTGATGTATCAGGTGTACAAGCTGATGCGCGGCAGTGTGGCGCTGAGCATATTTTTCGGATTTTTGGTGCTCTACCTGGTGTATCTGCTGGTGAAGGCTGCTCAAATGGAGCTACTCACCGCCATTCTAGGGCAGTTTATGGGGGTCGGCGTGCTGGCGGTGATCATTCTGTTCGCACCGGAAATCCGCAAGTTTCTGCTGCTGGTTGGCAAAACCACCGCCATCAACCGAGACACCTTCTTCAAAAACTTCTGGCGCAAGAAAGAGGATCAGGGCAGATTTAACCTCACCCCGGTGATCGACGCCTGCAAGAGCCTGAGCGGTTCCAACACCGGGGCGCTCATCGTGTTTTCAAAAAGTTCGCCGCTAAAGTTCTACGCCGAATCGGGCGACGAACTGGACGCGGTGGTTTCCAAGCGTATTCTGCTCTCTATTTTCAATAAATACAGCCCGCTGCACGACGGAGCCGTAATCGTGCATAACAGCCGGATCAAGGCCGCGCGCTGCATTCTACCGGTGACCGACAAAGACAATGTGCCGGCCGAACTAGGGCTGCGCCACCGGGCCGCCATTGGTATGACCGAAGTAACTGACACCTTGGTGGTGGTGGTCTCGGAAGAAACGGGGCAGATGTCGGCGGTAGAAAACGGACACATCTACCGCAACCTGTCGGCCAAAGAGCTTCGCCAGCGGATCAACAACTATCTGTACGAAGAAAGAGAGGAGGAAGAGTTTGTGGTTGATCAGGCCAAAGCCGAAGAAGATGCCTTTATCCAGAAGAAAGAACAGGGTAAGACCAAGAAGGAGAAACCAAAGAAGGCCCGAACCACCGCTAGTGCCGACGAAAGTGTGGGCACCGAAGCCGATTAGGCCACATTTTTGCTCTACGCTCTGCGTAGAAAATCTCTCCTGATGCAAGTGTTACAAGATGTTTCGTTACAGCCCCACAATACCTTTGGGCTGGAGGCTCGGGCCCGCCACTGGATCACCATCACCGCTACCGAGCAACTGCAAGCCCTGCTGCGCGATCCGACCTACCAATCGGTGCCAAAACTGGTGCTCGGGGGCGGAAGCAACGTGCTGTTCACCCAAGATTTTGAGGGACTGCTCATTAAAATAGCGATTCCAGGAATCAGCGTGGTGGAGGAAGATAATGAGGAGGTATACGTTAGGTCAGGAGCCGGAGTTGGCTGGCATGATCTGGTGACGCATTGCATTGATCAAGGTTACGGAGGCCTCGAGAACCTATCGCTGATTCCGGGCACGGTGGGGGCGGCCCCCATGCAAAACATCGGCGCTTACGGCGTAGAGATCAAAGACGTGTTCGCTTCCCTGGAAGCGGTGGAGATCACCACCGGTGATCTGTGTACCTTTGACTCAACCGATTGCCAGTTTGGATACCGAAGCAGCGTTTTCAAGCACGAACGCCGGGGGCAATACATCATCACTTCCGTTACGCTGCGCCTTCAGAAGCAACCGGTGCTCAACACCTCCTACGGAGCAATAACCGAGACTTTGACCCAAAAACAGATTCATGCCCCCACCATGCGCGACGTGAGTGAGGCGGTGATCGAGATCCGGCGCAGCAAACTGCCCGACCCGCAGCAGATTGGCAATGCCGGAAGCTTCTTCAAGAATCCCGTCATTTCCCGCGCCCAGTACGAGGCGCTACTCACTGACTACCCTGCTATGCCCGGCTACGCAGCGGAAGAAACGGTGAAGGTGCCCGCCGGTTGGCTCATTGAGCAGTGCGGCTGGAAGGGCAAGCGGCTGGGCAACATCGGAGTGCATGACAAACAGGCGCTGGTGCTGGTACACTTCGGCGGGGGGCGGGGCGACGCTTTAATGGCGCTAGCGCAGGACATCAAAGCGTCGGTGTTTCAAAAGTTTGGCATCGATATCGAGCCGGAGGTGAATGTAATTTGATCAGCAGTCCTCTGATTTTTAGTATATTTGAAAGTTAAACCCACGACCATTTAACCATGAACAGATTCATCAATTGCTTTACCCTGTTTGCTTTTTTCTTCACTGCGGCCCACCTCACTTTTGGTCAGGAAGCCGTTGAGCCTCGGCCCAGTCCGATGGCGGTTGCCGTTACGCAACAAGGAGATACCTACGTGAAGATCGTGTACTCTCGTCCGCACAAGCGGGGTCGTGCGATCTTCGGCTCCGAACTAGCTCCCTACGGCAAGGTCTGGCGACTAGGGGCCAACGAAGCTACCGAGATCACTACCACCAAAAACATAAAGGTCGGCGGCAAAACCCTCAAGGCCGGAACCTACTCTATGTTTGCTATTCCCGAAAAGGATGAGTGGACCATCATTTTCAACGATGGGTTGGGTCAGTGGGGAGCCTACGACTACGATGAAAGCCAGGATGTGCTGCGCTTGAAAGTGCCCGTGCAGCAAGCCGCGGAGGTTTACGAGCCCTTCACCATGCTGTTCAACGAAGCAGGAACCGAACTCACCATGGTGTGGGACCAAACCAAGGTGGTGCTGCCGACTAAATTGTAGATTTGTGTTTTGACACCGCGGAACAATTGACCATACGAACCCAGCGAGCGATTTATCGCAGTAATCAAAATCTCAGAAATTTCGTTCAAAGAAATAAACTAGGAAGCCGGTGTTTACCTAGGGCTTGCGGTAGGTATTTATTTTTGCTTGCAACCTTTTTATGAACGCGACAAGCATAAGCATTGATAAGAATGTTAGCCGCACTACGCTATGCTTTACCAGGAATTCACGCCCTCGCCCTGTCTACAGCCCTACATAGAGCGAATATGGACGCTGGAAACCGGCCCAGAAGATGATTATCCGCTACAGCATATCATTACTCCTAACGGTGCGGAGGGCTGGATTTTTTCTTTTCAAGCGGTAGCGCAAAAATTCATATTGCATAATCAAACAGTGCCGCTGCCGCCCACCTATATCCTCATGCAACCCTACGCTCCCTGGACGGTGGTGACCGAAGGCTGTTCAGGCATTGTGGGAGTATTTTTCAAGGCAGGTTCGCTTCATACCCTGCTGAAAACACCCATGACGCAAGTAGTGGGGCAGGTGATAGAGCCGCAAGCTTTTTTGGGGAATCAGGCCATCCGTTGCTTGCTAGAGCAACTCGCCGAAGCCCCTCCGCCACGCCGGGTTGCTTTGGTAGAAGCGTTTTTCACTCACTATTTCTCTCGGGTTTCTCCCACCATTATTCAACAAGCCGTGCAGATAGTCCGACAGCATCAGGGCAGCATCAGCATTGAGCAGCTCTGCCAATGGTCAGGCATAGGGAGGCGGGCCCTTGAAAAGCACTTTAGCGAGAAAGTAGGCGTCTCACCCAAGTACTACAGTCGGACAGTGCGCTTCAGTGCTTTGCAGCGCTACTGGAAAGATCATCCTCAAACTTCGTGGTTGGATCTGGCCTACGGCTTTGGTTACTTTGACCAGGCGCACCTTATCAAAGACTTCTATCATTTTACGGGCGCTTCTCCGCTCCGTTACGCAGCGATGGATACGTTTCTAGTCGAACGCTTCCTGCTCTCAGATGTGCCGGAAAGTGCTGCCTATTTTTTCTGACCCGTTCGCATTTTTACAATGCAGCCGTTGCGGCAATGCGTACCTTTGGCCCCGCCATCAGATATTCTGATGCCTAAGAACCTCGACCAACAAAACCTGCTCTTTAATGGCCATCAAAGTAATAGGGTTAGGCATGGGCAGGACGGGTACTTACTCACTCAAACTTGCCCTGGAAAAACTAGGCTTCGGACCTTGCTATCATATGGAAACGCTGCTAGAACATCCGGAAGACGTGAAGTATTGGAAGGAAATAGACCGAACGGGCCGCACTCAATGGAAGGCCCTGTTTGGAAACGCGCAAGCGGCGGTGGATTTCCCCACCATTGCTTACTATAAAGAGATATTACAACAATGCCCGGAAGCACAGTGTATTTTGACCATCCGGGACGAGGAACAATGGTACAAAAGTGCTCTCAACACCATCCTGGATGCAGAGCCGGGCCTTCGGGAGAAGATCGTGATGAGCTTTAGAATGCCCTTTTCTGCCCGCTTGCGCCATTTGGTGCAGGTATTTCAGCTTACGAACAAATTCTGGGTTCGGCAGGCGGGCCCCAAGTTCAAAGAAAAACAACCGGCCATCGAGCTTTTCCGTCGGTGGAACGAGCAAATCATCCGGGAGATTCCTGGTGAACAATTGCTGATTTATCAAGTGTCGAAAGGCTGGGAGCCACTGTGCACCTTTTTGAAAGTTCCGGTGCCGGACGAACCCTTTCCCCACGCCAACACCCGATCAGAATTCAAAGATAAAAACAAAAAGCTACTGGCCTGGTAAGCCGCAGAGCAATCAGCCAGTGCTGTTATGCCCCATTCACATCCTAAATTACTGCACCATGCGTACTAAATCCCTGTTTTTTTTCGTAACGCTGTTCGCCAGCACCCGGGTGGCCTCTGCCCAAAGTCTGCCGCCAACCATTGCGCCCCAACCGGTGAGCGAAGAATACTGCGGTGTATCAGTCACCGACCCGTACCGCAACCTGGAGGACCTGGAAGATCCTACGGTGCAGGCCTGGATGAAAGCGCAGGCGGATTACGCCCGCCAAATCCTGGACGCCATTCCCGGTCGGCAAGCGCTGATCGAGCAGATGGAAGCGCTGGACGGTGGGCAATCTCCGATGGTGCGCCAACTCCAGATCACGAACAATGACCGGTATTTCTATCTCAAAACCCGTCCTGAAGACCAGCAACCGAAGCTCTACTATCGCGATGGGTACAAAGGCAAGGAGGTGTTGTTGTTTGATCCGGAGGTCTATGAAAAAGGCGAGCAGTATACAATTGACAGTTACGTTCCTTCCCTGGATGGTTCTAAGGTAGCGCTTAGTGTGAGCGAAAAAGGCACGGAGGTTGGGGAAGCCCGCATCCTCCAAGTGGCGACCCGGAAGTTGTATCCCGAACGGTTGGCACGGTCCCGTTGGATCAGTTCGTGGTTGCCCGATCATAAGCGATTCACTTACACGCCTTTCGGCCACACCGACGTGAAACGGATGGAAGCCCGGCAGAACCGCGCCGCCATGATCCATGTAGTGGGCACCCCGCAAAGCGAAGATAAGCCCGTGTTTTCTGCCCAACAATACCCCGGAATGGGCATCCGGCCGGAACACACACCCTACGTAGATTACAACGAAAATACCCAACTGATCTACGGCACTCTATCAACGGCAGACAACCACTTGCACATCTACTACGCCCCGGCGAGTGAACTCACTAAGCCTAAAATTAGCTGGAAGCCCCTCTTTACACCCGGACAAGGCGCTATCACCATTACAGGTAGTTTTAATGATATAAA
The DNA here is from genome assembly GCA_965217305.1 of Cyclobacteriaceae bacterium. GTDB lineage: Bacteria > Bacteroidota > Bacteroidia > Cytophagales > Cyclobacteriaceae > Tunicatimonas. Next base: position 250,768 of record CBDCHN010000007.1, on the reverse strand, counting down.
TTTCGTGGCCAATGCGCAGTATTATTATTTTTCTTCGGTCAAAAGCGGCAAACAACGCATCCTGCGAATGCCAGTGAGCAACCCGGACGTGGAAAAAGCCGAGGTGCTGATTCCCGAGGGTGAAGGCGTAATTGATTTTCTGAATGTTACCAAAGAGGGTTTGTACTTTGTACGAACCAAAAATGGCGTGTCGGCTACGCTGCACTTTATTGTCAACGGCAGCAAAACTGTTCAGGATATCCCCTTGCCCCAACCTGCCGGTATGCTGGTACTCAATTCAAAAGACGCTGCTTCCTCCGATCTTTGGGTGATCCTGACGGGCTGGACCCAAGACCGTATCTCCTACCGCTATGATGCTGCCACCCATCAATTTCTGCCCGATCCGCTCTACACCGAAAAACCGGTGCCGCATCCTGAGTTTGACGATCTGGTGGTGGAAGAGATCACGGTGTCTTCTCACGACGGTGTCGCTGTGCCACTTTCGCTCGTGTACCGAAAAGGCACTCCACGAAACGGCTCGGCACCCGTATTGATGGAAGGCTACGGTGCGTATTCCATCACCATGAACCCCATGTTTTGGCCTACAGCGCTACTGTGGGCGCAACGGGGCGGCGTGTATGCCTGCGCGCACGTGCGGGGCGGGGGCGAACTAGGCGAACCCTGGCATCTGGCGGGCATGAAAACTGCCAAGCCCAACACCTGGAAAGACCTGATCGCCTGCGCCGAATACTTGGTAAACAACCATTATACTTCTTCTAAGAAAATCGCTATCAGTGGGGGCAGCGCGGGTGGTATCCTCATTGGCCGGGCTATGACCGAGCGCCCCGACTTGTTTGCTGCCGCCCTCCCCGCCGTGGGCGTGATGAACACGTTGCGGATGGAAAACACTCCCAACGGTCCGGGTAATGCGCCGGAGTTTGGCACGGTGAAGGATTCAACGGAGTGCCGAGCCTTGATCGAAATGGATGCTTACCTACATTTGAAGCCAGACACGCCGTATCCGGCCACCCTAATCACAGCGGGCTTCAATGACCCCCGGGTGATTGCCTGGCAACCGGCTAAGTTCGCGGCCCGCTTGCAGGCATCCACCACTTCCGGTAAACCCGTCCTGTTCTTCACCGATTACGAAGCGGGGCACGGCATGGGCAATGCCAAACAGAAGCGGTTCGAGAGCCTGGCTGACGAGCTCTCGTTCGGTTTATGGCAAACCGGTCACCCAGACTTTCAGCCGCTCGTCATAAATGCAAGAGACGTATCTACATACTGAAGGAAGTCTGTAGACTGAGCACGAATGACATTCATTTTTCCCTGGACAGCTTTTTTAGCATATCTTGACGGCCGTGGACAACCGCTAAGATTTCCACATTTTCTTCATTATCGTCTAGAAGGTAAACAAGCCTGTAAGCTTCTACAATTAACTCTCTAAAAGCATCTAATTCAAGCTCAGGAACACGTCGCCCCACCGCCGGAAATTGCCTTAAGATGGATACAGCATCAAACAACCTTTGTACGATAAGTTTTGCGTACTTCGGAGAACTTCTGTTGTAGTACTCACCAATAGCCACTAAGTCGCGTCTAGCGGATGCTGACCAATTTACGACAGCCACTTTCCTAGTTCTTTCTTTACCTCCTCATGAGAGATTGTTCTGCCATTTTCCACATCTTTCATCCCATCTTCTATCTTCTGCAAAAAATAGAGTTCATACATGATTTCTTCATAGGTGATATCGTCTTTTAATTTTTTGATAAGGTTAAGAGACGTCTCTTTCGCTGAAAGTATAGTATCCATAGTATAATTTTGTAAGTGTTAAAAACAGCCAACTTACCCTAATAAGGGCAATTTAACCAAAAATACAAATAAATTTGCTTGTCAAGTATTGCCTACCGTCTCACCAACCACGTCACTATCTCTGAAAAGCAGTAACCAGCGAAAGAAAGACTGCCAGTGAAATTGTAGTGCATCGCGTGCCCCACGGATATCAATTATTCCACCGTCACCGATTTAGCTAGGTTGCGGGGTTGGTCCACGTTGCAGCCGCGCATCACCGCGATGTGGTACGATAGCAACTGCAGCGGAATCACCGAGATCATGGGCATAAGCAACTGCGAGGTGGCGGGCACCTCCAGCACGTGGTCGGCAATGTCGGCAATGAGCGAATCGCCTTCGGTAACCACGGCAATCACCTGCCCCCGCCGGGCTTTCACCTCCTGGATGTTCGAGACCACCTTTTCGTACGAGTCGTCCTGCGGAGCAATAATTACCACCGGCATGGCCTCGTCAATAAGGGCAATGGGGCCGTGCTTCATCTCGGCAGCCGGATAGCCCTCGGCGTGGATGTACGAAATCTCCTTAAGCTTTAGCGCTCCCTCCAGGGCCACCGGGAAATTGTAGCCCCGCCCCAAATAAATCGCATTGCGGGCGTCTTGGTAAGCTCCCGCAATATACTTCACCTGCGCATCTAGCTTGAGTGCCTGCTCCACCTTTCGCGGAACAGTGTTTAACTCCTGAAGTAATTTAACGTACGTCGGTTCATCCAGTGTGCCCTTCTTGCGCCCCACCAGCAGGGCCGTCATGGTGAGCACGGTGAGCTGCGCGGTGAACGCCTTGGTGCTGGCCACGCCGATTTCCGGACCCGCGTGCGTATACGAACCGGCGTGCGATGCGCGGGCAATGGAAGAACCCACCACGTTGCACACTCCCAGCACAATGGCACCCCGGCTTTTGGCCAACTCAATGGCCGCCAGCGTATCGGCGGTTTCTCCCGACTGGGAGATCGCGATCACCACGTCGCCCGCGTGGATGATAGGGTTGCGGTAACGAAATTCCGAGGCATACTCTACCTCGACGGGCACCCGACACAGGTCTTCAAAAATATACTCAGCCACCAATCCGGCGTGCCACGAGGTGCCGCAGGCCACCACAATGATCCGCGGAGCGTTGACTAATTGATCCACGTAGTCGCGGATGCCTCCCAGCATCAGGGTTTTGGTGTCAGCGTTCAGGCGGCCCCGCAGGCAGTCGGCGATGGATTTGGGCTGCTCGTTGATCTCCTTGAGCATAAACGAGTCGTAACCGCCCTTCTCGATGGCTTCCAATTCCAAGTCTAGCGTCTCAACGTAGGGGTCGGTAGGCAAATCGGTGTAGATGTCGCGAATGGTGAACTGTCCGTCCCTGATAATACATACTTCATTATCGTTGAGGTACACCACCTCGTTGGCGTACTCGATAATCGGAGTGGCGTCAGAAGCCAGGAAGAACTCGCCTTTTCCGATGCCCAGTACCAGCGGACTGCCCTTGCGGGCGGCAATCAGGGTATCCGGCTCATCGGCCGACAGGATAGCAATAGCGTAAGCTCCCACCACCCGGGTAAGCGCCACGCGCACTGCTTCCTCCAGGGTGTAGTCTTCGTGCTGCTGAATGTCTTCGATAAAGTGGATCAGCACCTCGGTATCGGTGTCACTCGCAAAGCGGTGGCCCTTGCTGGTCAGTTCTTTCTTGAGGGCATCGTAGTTCTCGATGATGCCGTTGTGAATGATTGCCAGCCGTCCGTTGCCCGACAGGTGGGGGTGGGCATTTGCGTCGTTGGGCTCGCCGTGGGTGGCCCAGCGGGTGTGCCCAATGCCGATGTGGGCGTGCAACTGAATCTCACTGGCCGTTTTCAGGTGGGCTTCCAGGTCGGCCACTTTCCCTTTTTTCTTAAACACGCTCAACGAGCCGTTGATCAGCGCCAGTCCGGCACTATCGTAGCCGCGGTATTCTAATCGACGAAGTCCTTTGGTGATCACGGCGTGAGCCGGACGGTGGCCAACATAAGCGACAATTCCACACATAGTAACAAAGGTTAAAAATTAATAATTAATGGAAGCAACTATCACAAAATGGGTGCTACGTTGGGATAAAAAGTCTGTGCTTTTCTAATTACGGTAAAAAATATTAGATAAAGCCGATAGCCTGTTGAAAACATACAACTGTTAACGGCGCTTTGTTTGGATTTCAAATGTTTTAATCCGGAAATTCGCTCGAACGGTGTTGATACACGTGGCGCAAAATGGCTACTTCGTTGTCCGGTAGCCTTTTGCCGCGTCGCTGAAGCACCCGCTCGTATACTTCCATTGCTTTGTCGAAGTGGTAAGTGTCGTGCTGCTGCCCCCCGCCCCAGGTGAAGGAAGGAACGAACTTGGCGGGAAAACCCGCTCCGAAGATGTTGGCGAACACCCCCACCACGGTGCCGGTATTAAACATGGTGTTAATACTGCATTTGCTGTGATCGCCCATCAGCAAGCCGCAGAACTGCAAACCGGTGTCTTCGTAGGCACCCTTGGCGTAGCTCCACATCCGCACCGATTGGTAATTATTTTTAAGGTTCGAGGTGTTGGTGTCAGCGCCAAAGTTGCACCACTCGCCCACCACCGAATTGCCCACAAAGCCTTCGTGCCCCTTGTTGCTGTTAGCGAAAAAAACGGTGTTCTTCACCTCTCCTCCCACTTTGCAGTTGGGGCCGATGGTAGTGGCTTCCCTGATTTTGCTGCCGATATTCACGTGCGAATTTTCGAGCACAGCGCACGGTCCCTTGATCACCGCGTTCTCGTGCACCGTAGCGTCTCGTCCGATGTACACCGGGCCGTCTTCCGCGTTGATGATGGCCGCCCGAATAACTGCTCCCTCCTCCAGAAAAACCTGATCGGGCCGATACACGCGCGTGTAGGGGTCCGCGATCTCCTGCGAGGTGCGTTGGTGCGTCACGAGCGCGTAGTCTTGCCGAATCTGCTCCTCGTTGTGCGTGAAAATATCCCAAGGGTGCCTAAGCATGGTTGCGTCCGGATTTTCGCTAACTACCTTACTGAACTGATCCTGCCGCACCGATTCGGCCACAGTAGCGTAGGAGTTCTGTCGAACAAATTCGGTGGTGAGATGCCCGAGCGCCTCTCGAGAGCAACGTGCCGCCACCAACGCGCCTTGGCACTCGATGACCTGTCCGGGGGAGAGAGCAATCACTTGCTGAACCAATATTTCTGCCGGATACACCGCCGCATTGATCAGCACGTTGTCGGCAGCCACCGTCAGCGGATACTTCTCACCCAGATACGCCTCGGTCAGGTAAGAGGTCTGCGCGGTCACGCCTCGCAGTTTCAGCCTCCGCTCCCATTTTTCGTGCAGGGTGAGGATGCCCACGCGCAGCGTAGCCACGGGTCGGGTGAGGGTGAACGGCTTGAGCGCTTCCCGCCGGTCGGGCAGATCAAAGAAGATCAGGTTCATCAAAAGTGGTAGCGGACAAAGGCTTCGATGGCTTCGTACTCGGCCAAGCCCAGACTATCGTAGGCTCGGGCGGTATCCTGGTTGCGGTCTTCGGCCCGTTGCCAGAACTCGCGGGGGTCGGAGCCGGGAAACAGCGGACGGTCCTTTTGCGACTGGTGCTTGAAGATCGCGCGGCGCTTGCGCATTAGTTCCAGCGGACTGATTGGCACGGCCATCTCAATCTGGTCGATGTCCCACTCTTGCCAGGCGCCCCGGTACAACCATACGTAGCAGTCATCGGCCCAAGCTTCGGGTTTCAGGCGGTCCATGGCGGTCATCACCGCGTTGAGGCATACCCGGTGCGTGCCGTGCGGGTCCGACAGGTCGCCGGCCGCGTAGATCTGCTGGGGTTGAATCTGTTGCAGCAGGTCTTGGGTCAGCTGGATGTCTTCTTCGCCCAGGGGCTTCTTGCGCACTTTGCCCGTTTCGTAGAAGGGCATATCCATAAAGTGGACGTTCGCGTTGGGGATGCCGCAGTAGCGACAGGCGGCTTTCGCTTCACCGCGGCGAATCAACCCCTTGATCAACTGCACCGAGCGGGGGTCGGCCTCACCCGGGTCTTTGCTTTCGGACGCCTGGAGCACCTCGCTGAAGACCGAGGAGGTGCGGTCTTGGTCCAGATCAAAGGCCGCGCCGAAGTCCTTGACGAAGTCGGCAAACCGCAGGGCTTCTTCGTCGAACACCGCGATGTTGCCCGACGTTTGGTAGGCCACGTGCACCTGGTGCCCCTGATCCACCAGCCGAAGCAGGGTGCCACCCATCGAGATCACGTCGTCGTCGGGGTGGGGACTGAAGATGAGCACGCGCTTGGGAAACGGCTGGGCGCGTTCGGGACGCTGGCTGTCGTCGGCGTTGGGCTTGCCCCCGGGCCAGCCGGTGATGGTGTGCTGCAGTTCGTTGAACACCCGGATGTTGATGTCGTAGGCCGGGCCGTGGTCGGCAATCAGGTCGCTCATGCCGTTTTCGTTATAGTCTTCGGGAGTGAGCTTGAGAATGGGCTTGTCTACCTTGCGACACAACCAAACCACCGCCTTGCGGGTAAGCGACTGCGTCCAATCGCAGGGCCCCACCAGCCAGGGAGTTTTCTCACGGGTAAGTTCGGCGGCGGCGGCCTGATCGATGATGAACTGCGCATCGGAGTGGTTCTGCAAGAAGGTGGCGGGCACCTGGTCGGTGATGGGGCCTTCCACGGCCTTTTGCACCACGCTGGCCTTCCCTTCGCCCCAGGCCATCAAAATAATTTTCTTGGCATCCAGAATGGTTCGTACGCCCATGGTGAGGGCCCGGCGCGGCACCAGTTCTTCGCCGAAGAAGTCGCTGGCCGCTGATATGCGCGTGATCTTATCCAGCGTGATCAGGCGGGTGCGCGACTGTTCGCGCGAACCCGGTTCGTTGAATCCAATGTGGCCGGTGCCCCCAATGCCGAGCAGTTGCAGGTCCAGACCACCGTGGTCAACAATGCGTTGCTCGTAGGCCGCGCAGTAGGCGCTGATCTCTTCAATAGGAATGGTGCCGTCGGGAACGTGGGCGTTGGCCGGATCGATATCGATGTGGTCGAAGAGGTACTCCTTCATGTAGCGCACGTAGCTCTGCAGTTGGTCGGGCTGCATGGGATAGTATTCGTCCAGGTTGAAGGTGACCACGTTGCGAAAGCTAAGCCCTTCTTCCTGATGCATGCGCACCAACTCGTCGTAGACCCGGGTGGGTGAAGAACCGGTGGCCAGGCCCAGCACCGCCGTAGCGCCCTGCCGTTGCTTCTGCTCGATCACCGCTCGGACTTGTTTAGCCACCTCTACGGCGGCGGTGCCTGCGTCTTCGTAGATAGTGGTCGGGATTCTTTCAAACTGTTGCTCTAGAGTGGGGGGGTGATCCATAGCAGGGTAGGTTAGATAAGGCAAAGTATTGCGCGAGTAAAAGTATGGACATTTTCCGAAAAAATGAGGATGCTAGCCATAAGTTTGGGAGTACTCGGGCACAAAAAAAGCGAGTCCGGCTAAAGACTCGCTACTAAAGTGTCTGGAGACAAATCACATGGCCCCTTTGTCAGCTTTCACCAATTCGCCGTTTTCGTCGTAGGTGAGCGTCATGGCCTCGTTATCTCCCTTCACCTGAAGTTCATACTTCTTTCCTTTCTTAGAGTTCTCAACTTCTTCCTTAGCCACTTCAGCGTAAGCGTCGTTGGTGGCCTCCGTAAAGTTATCATACTTGTTTCCTTCGTAAAGCTCCTTGCCTTTTTCTTCAATTTCAGCGTCAGTCATTTGCTTGTCCCGATTGGCTGCCGGAGCATCAGCTGTCATGGCTTGGCCCGTTTCTTCGGTTTCCTCGGGAGTTTTCACTTCGCCAACGGCTTCCTGGTGCTCCTGAGCAACTTTATCACGCACCTCAGTCATCGGCTGGTCCTCTTGCTGAGATGCCCCCACTTTCTCATCCGACTGATAAACAGCACTATCTAAGGCCCGACTGGCTTGCGCCGTGGGCTTCTCTTGCCTATCGGCAGTCTCTTCACTGGTTGTGGAGCTGTTATCAGCATCGCGGTTGCTCATTGACTGATACGAATTTGCGCCATCTTCTTGAGCATCGTTGACCTTGTACACGTTGACGATGTCCATGCTGCGGTACTCGCTCTTTTTGAAACTGTCCATCACCGGTTGAGGAAGTTCTGATTGGTCAATCTCCACTTTCTCCTGAGCAACCGAAGCTTCTTGCGTTGTCTCAGTAACGTCGCTCGGATTCTGAGTACGCTCCGACTGGGGAGCGTCTTGGGCTTGTACTTGCAAAAAAGCGACAGAAGCCCCCAGGGTTATGATTGCTATAATCTTTTTCATGATCGATATGGTTGAGTAAAAAATAAGCAACGATAGTTCGTGTATGGCAAAGAAAAACTATGCCATTGCCAAACTTATAACGCGCGCACCATTCTGATTGTTTGTTGATGTAGTCAAAGAGCAACAGTGGGGGCAACCAATGCGACAATTTGAGGCGATGAGATTAGCGACAACTTAGTAGAGATATAGATAATCGTAGTGCACCACCGGCTTGTGGCCGCGCACGCCCAGCAGCTGCGTCACTTCGGCCGACGAGTAGTGCACCCGGCCGATGCCAAACACTGCTCCTTCGGCGGTGCACAAGCGCACGATGTCGTTCTTCTCAAACTCACCCTGCACCTGAGTGATGCCAATCGGCAGCAAGCTCGTCGCCTGCTGCTCTTTCGTAAGCGCCTCAAATGCCCCGGCGTTCACCGTGATACTCCCCTGCACGTAGCCTTCGGAGTGACTGATCCAACGCTTTAGGCCGGTGGTTTTTTTAAGGGGCTCAATGAAGGTGCCGGGAGGTTGAGGTTGTAGCAGGGCCGTGAGCACGTCGGGTTGCTGTCCGTTGACAATGTGCACGCCCACCCCCAGGGCGGCCACCTTCTGCGCCATGCGCACCTTGGTGAGCATGCCTCCCCGCCCAAAGTCTGAGCGTTGGGTAGAGATCATGCCCCCAAAGTCGGTATCCACCGTGGCGCGGGCAATAAGTTGGGCGGCCGGGTCGGTGGGCGGACGGTCGTAGATGCCCGCCACGTTGGTTAAGATCACCAGCCGCTCGGCGTCGATCATCGCTGCCACCAGTCCGGCCAGCTCGTCGTTGTCGGTGAACATGAGTTCGGTGACCGACACCACGTCGTTTTCGTTCACAATAGGAATGGCCCGGTGGTGCAAAATAGTTTCCAGGCAGTGGCGCACGTTCAGGTAGTGGCGGCGGCTGCGGAAGTCCTCTTTGGTCACCAGCACCTGGGCGCACAGCAGTTGGTGGGGTTCCAGCAGTTGGGTATAGGTATTAATCAACTGGGTTTGCCCGATAGCCGCCAGCAACTGCCGCTGCGTGACCGGGTCGGTCTTCTTGGGCAACTGAATGCGGCTGCGTCCCGAAGCCACCGCCCCGGAAGAGACGATCAGTAGTTCCCAACCCTGCCGGTGCAGCGCGGCCACTTGTGCGCACAGGTGCTGCAGCCAGGGCACGTTTACCGTGCCGTCGGAACGCGCAATCACGTTCGACCCGATCTTGATCACCATGCGGGGTGCTGACATCGTTAGGGAAGGATGAATTGTTTCCCCCCGCTGGCCGCCCGGCCGATCACCCGCAGCACGTACACTCCCGAGGGGTGTCCGCTCATATCAATACGGTAGGTTTGGTTCAGGGTATTCGGAAACACGTACTCACCGACCCGAGTGCCCTGCGTGGAGTAGATGACTACCGTGACATCATCCTTGCTCGGCAGATTGAATTCCACGTTCACCTGGTTGTTCTCTACCGGATTGGGTTCGATGCTGAAGCTGCTCTCGGGCGGACGAAGCGAATCGTACTCCGTCACAAAAAACTCAATATCGTCCAGAAACAGGTTATTGCCGTAATCGTTGACCCCAATAAATACCACCTGCACGTTGGGTTCGCCCAGGTAGTCGTTGAGCGAAAGAATCTCTTCGCGCCAGTCGTCTTCGGTAGTCGGGGTGAAGATAAAGTCCTGCGGCGGCTGGGTGGCTAGGGTGGCCCCAAACTTTTCGTAGATGATCGCATCGATGGTGGCCCCGCAGTCGGTGGAAACTCCCACCAGCAGGCCATCCTGACTCAGCGGAAAGTTCTCGTCCTCGTAGGGAGCGTGCGCCACCCGAAAGCTCAGCACCGCCGCCGGAATGCCGCGCAGATCTAGGGTGGGACCGTAGAGAAAATCTTGTTCCCCTTGCAGATCTTCGTATTTAGCAAAGTTGAGGTAGAGCGCTTCGTTGATCGGGTCAGAAACCAGGGGAGTCGCGCGCCGCTCCCAGGTGATTTGCTGGTCGGGATTGCGGATAATGCTCTTTCCGAAAAAAGTGTCGTTCCCGGCCGACTGAAAGCTTTCTCTCAGGGGCACTTCGTCGCGTTGCGGGATAACAAAGGCCACCTGCTGACGATTTCCGGTGGCGTTGTCGTCGATGTTCTCGTTAACGTTCACCACTTCAAACGACACTTCGTAGGCAGTGCCCGGCTTAAAGTCCAGTTGGTCAAGGGTCGGGAAGGTCACGTTCTGGGCAGCACCCGGGGCCAGGTCAACGTTAAACGTAGTCTCATCAACCAACTCCCGACCCAGGCGGAAGGCCACGGTGATGGACTTGATGGCGTTGCTGCCCGTGTTGAGCACGTTGATCTCGGGCGTGACGGCCGGACTGCACTCGCTGGGCTGGGGCGAGATAACGCGGCTGATGGTGGCATCGTTCAGAATAGGGCGCGGCGCCTCCAGTCCGGGCGACACCAGCAGGCTGGCCCGCCGGGGGCTGTTTTCCAGCACGGTTCGCATGCGTAACACCTGCCCCCCGGTAAAGATGTTCATGCAGGCATCGTCGGTGAGGTCCATGTAGTTATCGTACATGTCGGGCGAACCGCAGCTGATGGCTTCACCGGCGGGGCAGAAGTTATAACTATCGGCTTGCAACGGGGTGTCTTCCACAAAGTCATCGGCATCGCACGAGCCGCCGTCGTCGCCCCAGGTATGGCGCAAGCCCAGGTAGTGTCCGACCTCGTGGGTGGTGGTTCGCCCGCCGTTGTAGCGCTCGCGCAGGCTGCCTACGCTGCCGAAGCTCAGGTAGTCGATCACCACTCCGTCGGTGGTGCTGTTGAATGAGGCACCTTCTAGGCCGGGCAAGTCAGAGATCGGGAGTTGAGCGTAGCCCAGAATGCCACCCGAGAGGCGGGTCGTCCAAATATTGAGATAGTTCTCCGGGTTCCACTGGCTGAGCACTCCCAACTCGGCTCCTTCGGAGATGCTGTAGCTATCCTGCGGGCCCACCACCCGCACCACCCCGTCGGTGGGCAGTCCGTTGGGGTCTTGTCGGGCCAGCACAAACTCCACGCCCACGTCGGCCGCCACGGGCCGAAACAGGGGCTGGGTGTCGGTGGTGTCGGCGTTCTGTCGGCGAAAGTCTTCGTTGAGGATCCGGATCTGGTCTTCAATCTGCTCAAGGGGAATGTTTCGCCCTTCGCCCACCGGTTCGCCCTGGTGCACCACGTGCACCACCACCGGAATGAGGTAGATGGGCCCGTCGACCAACTGCCGCTCGGTGCGCGCGCGTTTCTGTCCCACCTTCTCGTGAAGCCACTGCTCAAAACGCGCCTGTTGTGGGCTTGCGGTATACGGCATGGTGCCGCAACGCTTCTGGGCTTGGGCAGGGGAAAGGTAGCCCATTACCAAAAGAAAAAGAAAAGCAGGGAACCGGGTAGCGAATGTTCTCATAGAGCTACATGACTAGAAATAAGGGCGCTGAACTAAGGCCGGTCTGTGATGCGTCGGTTGGTCGCCGTAGGCGTTGCCAACGCGCACTAGAGGAGGTGGTTTTATAAAACTGCCTGAATATGGACATTTAGGAAAGTGAGTGGCACTTGAAGCGGCTGATTGATTTGCTAAAAGTTAGCAAGTTAGCGGGGTAACGAATAATACGAAGGATGATTATATCCAACGGGGGCAACTACTGCGGAAACGTGCTGGGATGTTTGGCGTTATCGGTACCGGCCGGGGTGAGGTTGACCGCCCGTACGGTCTGAATTTCAGGCACTTGTCGCTTGATGGTTTCTTCGATGCCCGCCTTCATGGTCATCACCGACATGGGGCAGCTGCCGCAGGCGCCAAGCAGCTCCAGGGTCACCACGTGGTCGTCGCTCACCTCAAGCACCCGCACGTTGCCGCCGTCGGTTTCTAGGTAGGGGCGCACCTCGTTGAGGGCGCGGTCTACCTTATCCACTAGTTCTTGATTGCTGGCATTCATACGGGTTGTTTTTTGTTCATCATTCAAAATTCCTTGCGCCCGGCTTGCCACTCGATATTGCTTGAATGTCGAATGTCGAGCAAGGAATGATGAATTTTGAAGTATGAGAAGTCATAAAATACGGATATGCTGATAATCTTCTAACCCTCACGCCGGAAGGAAGGTGCGCGTTTAGCGCGTCATGCTCACCAGTTCAGTTTTCTGCTTACTCGCGTTGCGGATGGCCACCTGCCGGGCAAACTCCTGCGCCAAATCCCGGAAGCTCGCGCGCGTGGCAGTCATCGCCTCCTCGTCGCGCAGCACCGCCGGGTAGCCCTGATCGCCACTCTCACGCACCGCCTGCACCAGCGGAATCTCGCCCAAGAACGGCACCTCGGTCTCCTGGGCCAACTGCCGTCCGCCACCCTGTCCGAAGATATAGTAGCGATTCTCGGGCAGTTCGGCCGGGGTAAAGTACGCCATATTTTCGGCGATTCCCAAGATAGGCACGTTGATTTGTGGTTGCCGGAACATGGCCAGTCCCTTGCGGGCGTCGGACAGCGCCACCTTCTGGGGCGTGGTCACAATCACCGCGCCGGTCACCGGCACCGACTGCACCAGGGTGAGGTGGATGTCGCTGGTGCCGGGAGGCAGGTCGATGAACAGGTAATCCAGCTCACCCCAGTCCACATCGGTGAGGAACTGTTGCAGGGCCTTGCTGGCCATGGGGCCGCGCCACACCACCGCGTCGTCGGCCGCCATCAGGAAGCCCATCGAGATGAGTTTTACGCCGTACTGCAGCAGCGGCTCGATCACGTTCTTGCCGTCGATCACCCGCACGCCGGGACGCTCGCGCTCGCAGTTGAACATGGTGGGAATGGACGGCCCGAAGATGTCAGCGTCGACCAGCCCCACCTTGGCCCCCAGCTGCGCCAGCGACACGGCCAGGTTGGTGGCCACGGTCGATTTGCCTACGCCCCCTTTGCCCGAGGCCACGGCGATGATGTTCTTTACCTGCGGCAGGATAGGAGCCTGCTTGCGCCGGGCGGTGGTTACGTTGGAGGTCATGTAGATGTCTACGGTTAGGTCGGGCGACACCAGTTCGGCGATCGCTTGCTGGCAGGCCTGCCGGATGATCTCCTTGAGGGGGCAGGCCGGGGTGGTGAGCACCACGGTGAAGCTCACGTGTGCCCCGTCGATGCGCACTTCCTGCACCATGTTGAGCGTGACCAAATCTTGCTTCAGGTCGGGATCGTCGACCGTGCGCAGGGCCGCAATGATCTGTTCTTGGGTGGGGGTCATGGGTTAGCGTTGTTTCTAGGGGCTAACGCAGGAAGGAGAAGGAGTGTTCCGAATTTGTCTACTGAGCACGCCGCCCGCCTGTGGGGTGAAGATATACGCTAAGGAGATGATCCCACCTAGGCGGGTGAGGGCACCCGCCTCCGCTCGGTCTCTCGACGCAAGTATCGTTCCCGTCATTAACGTGAATGCGCGTCAGCCACCGGTAAGTCTTCTTTAACATCTTTTAACAGCATTTTTTGGGAAAGAACCGCCTGCTTGTCTTCTTTTGAGAGAAACCAACCAACGCCGTCGATGAAAAAGCGCTTTATCCTACCGTTTCTGTTCATTAGCTTGGGTTGCTTGGCCCAGCCAAGTGCCCCCTCAGACCTCATCAAAGCGCCCGCCGGTTGGAGTAGTGAGTCGTTTGCATTGCCTCCGTCTTTTGCGCCGGACTTTGCGGTTAGCGGGGTGGAAGAAGTGCGGTTTGCTCCGGGATGGGATGACCCTGCCAGTGACCGGTTTTGGACCTATACGTTTGCGTGGTACTCAGACGGTGACGCCAACCTGACCGCACAGCGTTTGGAGGAGCTGGTGGAGGACTACTTTAGTGGCCTAACAAAATCGGTTGGCCGAGACAACGGAATGGCGCCGGAGAAGATCGTTGCGGTCAAAGCACAATTCGAGGCGACAACAGCATCCACCTATCAAGATAATTTTAGGGGCACCGTTGAGTTTCTAGATGTTTTCTTTACCCGGAATCAAGTCAAGCTAAACGCCGAAGTCAAAGCAAACTACTGTCCGGAGCTAGACAAGCACCTGATAGTACTTTCTTTTTCCTCCCAAGCGTTCGAAGACGATGTGTGGAAAGTATTTGATGATGTGCAGGTTCCCACAGATTGCCCGGCATTGCAGGAAGTTAGCGCAACGTCGTTCACCACCCATAAAACCGAGCACTACGAACTGCTACTACCCAAAGCGGAGCAAAAAGGTGTTTTAATACTATTCGGGGGCTTTCCGGACAATCCCGCCGCGATCAAGCGGGAGTTCAAGATTGTGGCCCCGGCGATGGAAGCGGGCGTGGCACTGGTCCTGATGGAATTCAACCGAAGATTCTGGCTTGAGGAAGATGAGAAAACGGAGCTTGCGGCGATCATTAACCGGATGTTTGCGGAGCATCCGTTGGGGAAAGAGAACGTAACCATTGGCGGCTTCTCCAGCGGGGGCACGGTCAGCCTGCTGCTCAGCGACTACCTGATGCAATCAGGCAACGACGTGCAGCCGCGGGGCGTGTTTGTGGTAGACTCACCGGTGGACCTGCTAGGACTGTACGAAAACTCGCAGCGGAACATTAAACGAAACTTTTCCCCGGTTTCGGTGCAGGAAAGCCAGATGATCATCAGTATGCTGGAGTCAAACTTTGGCAAGCCCGAAGATGATATTGCCTCGTACGAAGCGCACTCCGTGTACACTCTGAAAACCCACAACACCGAGAACGTAGCCCATCTGCGCGACGTGAAGCTGCGGTTCTACACCGAACCGGACACTCTGTGGTGGAAGCAAAACCGGCAAAACGAATACGAGGAAATGAACGCCTACTTTATCAAGCAGCTAACGGATGATTTGATCGAAGCGTTTGGCGACAACGTAACGTACCTTGCCACCGAAAACCGGGGCTACCGACCCAACGGTGAGCGGCATCCGCATTCGTGGTCTATTGTGGAGGTTGATGAGTTGATTGGGTGGATAAGGGGAAATTGAAACTAGGATGAACTCTTTCTGCAGTGGAACTGCTGCTTTGGCACAGGTGATACTATAGCGCAAGAAGTTTTTTTTAAACGCCTTTAAAGATCAGCATCAACCCAACGCCCGCAACAAAGCCGTCAGCCGTTCCTTCAACTCGCGGCGGTCTACGATGAAGTCCAGGAAGCCGTGCTCGAGCACAAACTCGGCGCTCTGGAAACCCTTGGGCAGCTCCTGTCCGATGGTGTCGCGAATCACGCGCTGACCGGCAAAACCAATCAGGGCACCCGGCTCGGCAATGTTAAAATCGCCCAGCATGGCAAACGAGGCGGTCACGCCCCCCGTGGTGGGGTCGGTGAGCAACGAGATATACGGTAGGCCCGCTTCGTGCAACAGCGCGAGCTTGGCCGAGGTCTTGGCCATCTGCATGAGCGAAAACCCCGCTTCCATCATCCGCGCCCCGCCCGACTTAGAGATCATCAGAAAGGGCACCTTTTGCTTCAAAGAATAGTCGATGGCCTGGGCAATCTTCTCGCCCACCACCGAACCCATCGACCCGCCAATAAAGGCGAAGTCCATGCACCCCACCACCAGCGAGAGTCCGTTCATCTTGCCGTGGGCCACCCGAACGGCATCCTTGAGCTTGGTTTTCTGCTGCGTGGCCTTCACCCGCGCCGGGTAGGGCTTAGTGTCCACAAACTCCAGCGGGTCCACCGACTGCATGCCCTTGTCGAGCTCAGTAAATTTGTTGTTGTCGAAGAGCAACGCAAAATACTCGGCCGAGCCGATGCGCACGTGGTAGTTGTCTTCGGGCACCACGTAGCAATTGTTTTTCAGTTCGCGGGTGTGGATGAGCTTGCCGCCGGGAGTTTTAAACCATAAACCGTCGGGCGACTCTTTTTTCTCCTCGGTGGGGGTCTGAATGCCTTTATCTTTTCGTTTAAACCAGGCCATGGACGCGGATACAGTTGGTTAGGTGCTCAAAATTACACTAATACCCGAACAGACGAACGGTTCAGAGCAATATTTCTGGAAGGGGTGGCTCTGAATCTCCTAAAGTGCCAAAAGGATAGTGAGATTAATTACTCCGCTAACTGCTGCGCCAATGATGATCGTCCAGGATATCCAATCCTTGAACTCATTGCTTCTGTGCCAAAGAAACAAAACGTGTAACAGTAGATGGATGATTAAGAAAGCACTAAATCCTATTATAAAACTTAGCCGACTGGCGCTAATCTCGTAAGCAAACCAATAGAATAAAGGGATATGAAGAAAGATGAACACAATCATTCCTGCCCTGTCTCCCAATAGAGAGAGCCCCGGGAATATTCGCCACTCTCTACATCTCACCGCGTCCATTTCGTGCATTAGTATCAAAGCTACGCTCAGGTAGAATAGGGAGTCATTTATTCCGTTAATCGGAGAAGATATCCGTCACATCAATTTTAAGTCCCTTGATAATCCTCGACTTGACAACCCCTTCGCCCTCCACGTCGTGAAACAGCGTGTAGCCGGAGGGAGTGTGCTGATAGACTTCTACCAGCGCGTACTTCGGATCGGCAATCCAGTATTTGGGGATACCTGCTTTTTCGTAGATCTCTTTTTTCTGAACTCTGTCTCGCACTACCGAACCCGGAGAGATAATCTCTACCACCAAATCAGGATCGCCCATCACGCATTTCTTCTCAATAATTTTTAGGTTCTTGGTAGCCACGAACAGCAAGTCCGGTTGCGGAGCGCTATGTTTGTTTGTAAGTATATTGAATGGAGTAAACAGCATTCGGCCTAGTCTCTTTTGATTTATGTGACTCCCCACCATCAGATGCAGATTAGCCAACACCAGTTGATGCTGAGATTCAGGGGCAGAGTATTTCACGATTTCGCCGTCGAGTAGTTCGTAAATATGGTTGTCATCATCAGGAATTTCTAAGTCAAGAAACTCTTGGTACGTGGTGCGGGCAACGGTTTCGGTGAGTGCCATAGATCAATAGTCTGTAGAGTTTCAAGCGGTAATGCAGCCGTAGTTGTATAATGCTTGGTACTGCGGCGAATTTTGGTAAGGTTCGGGGACTATTCCGAACTCGCTAAAAAATCTATGCAACAGATGTTCATTGCAATATTGGGTTTTAATGCTTGAAAGGGAAAACGTTTTTCTTTCTTGTGCTGTTTGCGGCCAGGCGTGTGCTGCTTTGGCCAGTGATACAGCCGTTAAACTAGCATTTACGTGGGTGTGTATCTTTTGCTCGCTACGCGCTTGGCACTCCGTCAGGCCAGTATGCTGTTTGGCATCTCGGTAAAGGAACTCAATCTGGAAACGCAAGCGATAGCATTCCAGCACTTTAGTCCCATCCATCGTGGGATCAGTAGCAAAGAAGGCTTCGGCTCTCAAGGTGCCATCTTTTTTGGTGATATGCACGATGACACACTTCACTAGCCGATGCAATGCTCTCACATAGATCTTTCCTTCATAAGCTACCGCGTTGTCTTCAATCAGGCACGGGGTGAAGTGGGCCGGATTGAGTCTGAGCCGATCTACTCGCCCTTCGTATTTGGACGGTCTGCCTCTGCGTTTGGGCTGTGGCCCTAGACAAGGATACTGTAGCACTGCGTTGCTAGGCAACTTACTGATAAGTGTGAATCCCTGTGCGGTGACTGTGTTAACAAACGGCTCTCTCCAAAAATAGCCATCCGCTACAATGGTAGAAGAGATCGCTTTCAAAGTATCCGTCTGATCTGCCACCAAGCCAGCATAATAGTCTAGTAGCGAATCGTAGCGGTCTTGTCCAATGGTTTGCTTGGCATACAGGTGCATGGCCGTACGACTTTCTAATCCTACGCTGGCAAAGCCGCTGATCTCAAGGCCGTACTTGGTGGCGTTGGCGCAGCCTGACCAAAAGTAGCTGGCCCCTGGTGTATGCTTACCACTCTTGGGTAGATAGCTGGGGTCAAAGGCAATGATGCGTTCCTCTTCGGGCAACGATAAGATTAACTCCTCGTTGAAGTGCTCGAAGGCAAACTCGCTTTCGTAGCGCACCCGGTAAGTGGCTTCGTTGAAAGAACCGTAACGCGACAGGTTCTCAAAGTTATGGCGACCGCGAATAGTCAATAGTAAAGGCATCAAATGAATCATAAAGTTCTTCTGCCACTTGCCAATGTCTGGCATTTTATCCAATATTAGTGCTGTGAGTGTTTTTACATTCATAGGTGGAAAGTCTTCGTTTTGTCGTTTCGCAAAACCAAAACTAGACTTCCGCCTTTTTAATTTAATCTGCCCTAAAAACTCTACGGACTATTGATAGATAGGATCGTCAATTTTTACCAAGTTAGAACTTTTCCTTTAAATACTTCGCCGTGTAGTTGTCGGTGAGCTTGATCATTTCCTCGGGCCGACCCGCAAAGGTAATGTGCCCACCCTGCTCGCCGCCCTCAGGACCCAGGTCGATGATCCAGTCGGCAGTTTTGATCACCTCCATGTTGTGCTCGATGATCACCACGCTGTTGCCCTGCTCGATCAGGGCGTTGATGGCATCCAGCAGTTTGCGGATGTCGTGGAAGTGCAGCCCGGTGGTGGGCTCGTCGAAGATAAACAGAATGTGGTCGCTATCGCTGCGCGACCCGTTGCCTTTGCCCAAGAAGGAAGCGAGCTTCACCCGCTGGGCTTCTCCACCACTGAGCGAATTAGACGATTGTCCAAGCCGCACGTAGCCCAAGCCCACGTCTTGCAAGGGCTTCAGTTTGCCCGCCAGCGCCCGCTGACTCTTGAAGAAGTCCACACTATCGTCCACGGTCATGTCGAGCACCTCGGCAATGTCACGGTTCTGGAACTTCACCTCCAGAATTTCTTTCTTAAACCGTTTGCCCTTGCATACCTCGCAGGTGAGGCGGATGTCGGCCATAAACTGCATCTCGATAGTCACTTCCCCTTCGCCCTGGCAGTTTTCGCAGCGTCCGCCGTCCACGTTGAACGAGAAGTAAGCCGGTTTGTAGCCCCGCTGCTTGGCCAGAGGTTGCTCCGAGTACAACTGCCGAATGTGATCATAAGCCTTCACGTAGGTCACCGGATTGGAGCGCGACGATTTGCCAATCGGGTTCTGATCCACGAATTCCACCTGGGTGAGCTTGCGGGTGTCGCCTTCCAGGCGGTCAAATTTGCCGGTGGCTTCGTTCACGGTGCCAAAAATCTTGCCCAGCGCCGGGTAGAGAATGCGCTTCACCAGGGTAGACTTGCCTGAGCCGCTTACTCCGGTCACCACCGTGAGCACGCCCAACGGAATGGCCGCATCAACGTGCTTGAGGTTGTTCTCGCGCGCACCCTTGATAACGATCTCGTGCTTGAACTCCCGCCGCCGCTTCGGAATGGGAATCGTATCAACTCCGCTCAGGTAACGGGCGGTGTGGGTGTTGGCGTGTCCGTTCTTCTTCTGCAGTTCCTGAATGCTGCCCTGAAACATCAGCTCCCCGCCGTGCGTACCGGCATCGGGGCCGATGTCGATGATCTGATCGGCGGCGCGCATCACGTCCTCTTCGTGCTCCACCACCACCACGGTGTTGCCCAGGTTGCGCAGGGTTTCCAGCACCTCAATGAGGCGGGCAGTGTCGCGGGGGTGCAGGCCGATGCTGGGTTCATCCAGAATATACATTGAGCCTACCAGGGCGCTGCCCAACGAGGTGGCCAGCTTAATGCGCTGATATTCGCCGCCCGACAGGGTGTTGGTGAGCCGGTTGAGCGTCAGGTAGCCCAGCCCGACCTTGAGCAGGTAGTTGAGCCGACTCTTAATTTCCTGCACGATGCGGTCGGCCACGCGTTGTTCGTGGGGTTGCAAATCAAGTTCGTCGAAGAAGGTGAGCACCTGTTGCACGGGCCGCAGCACCAGGTCGGTGATGGCCGTGCCGTTGATCTTCACGTAGCTGGCATCCTTGCGCAGGCGGGTGCCGCGGCAATCGGGGCAGGTGGTTCGACCGCGGTAGCGCGACAGCATCACGCGGTACTGGATTTTGTGGGTCTTCGATGACAGGTAGTTGAAAAACGCATCCAATCCTTTGAAATATTGATTGCCCGTCCACAGCAACTGCTGCTCGGCTTCGGTGAGCTCCACGTAAGGCCGATGCACCGGGAAGTCGAACTTGATGCCGTGGCGTAGCAGCGGCTCCACCCACTTTTTCATCGAGTGGCTACGCCAGGGAGCCACTGCACCCTCGTAGACCGACAGGCTCTTATCGGGAATCACCAGGTCGGGGTCGATGCCCAGCACGCGGCCAAAGCCCTCACAGGTGCGGCAAGCGCCAAAGGGGTTGTTGAAGCTAAACAGATTCACGCTTGGCTCTTCGAACACGATGCCATCTTTCTCGAACTTGTCGGAGAACGGGTAGACCTGGGAGCCGTCTGGGATGATCACTTCCACGTAGCAGGCACCATCTCCTTCAAAAAAAGCGGTCTGCACCGAATCGGCCATCCGAAACTGCAGGTCTTCGTCGCCCGCGCGCACCGCCGCCCGGTCCACCATAATCTGCACCGCCTGTTCTTCTACCGCCGGTGCACCTTCCTTAAGCAACTCCTCGATGAATAATACCTCATCGCCTACTTTGATGCGGGTGAAGCCCTTCTGAAGCAGCACGTTGAGTTCGTCCTTCAAAATGCGGCCTTCGGTGCGCTTCAGCGGGCACAGAATCATCAACTTGGTGCCCTCGGCCTGACTGAAAATGAAGTCGACCACCCCGGTCACCGTGTCGCGCGTCACGGGCTCGCCGCTCACCGGCGAATAAGTGATCCCCACCCGGGCGAAGAGCAGTTTGAGGTAGTCGTAGATCTCGGTAGAGGTGCCCACCGTGGAGCGGGGGTTGCGGGTGTTCACCTTCTGCTCAATGGCAATGGCCGGAGAGACGCCCTTGATGTATTCTACTTCGGGCTTTTCCATGCGTCCCAGAAACTGCCGAGCGTAGGAGCTCAGGCTCTCCACGTACATCCGTTGCCCCTCGGCAAACAAGGTGTCGAAGGCCAGCGACGATTTTCCTGAGCCCGACAAACCGGTCACCACCACCAACCGGTTGCGGGGAATGGCCACGTCGAGGTTTTTCAGGTTGTTTACTTTGGCGCCCTTGATGATGATAAACTGCTTGGGATCAAGGGTATCCACGGCGGGTTGCGTAGTTAGACTCATAGGCGAGCAAAGGTACAAAAATCCGGGAGGACCGCCCCGGTTTTTTGCAAAGCATTAGGGTGATGATGAGTCTGCAAGGAGCACTACGTAGTTTGCTCGTATTCTTTCAATTTCTCAGAGATGGCTAATTCCACAAACGCATTCAAGGAAACGTGGCTAATCGCAGCAGAAATAAATGCTTTGCGATGTAGCTCAGGAGAGAGGCAAACATTAAAAGATCCCTTAAACGATTTTAGAGGCGGTTTTCCCACCTCCCGACACAGGATAGTATAATCTTCCACTGCCTCGATAAAACTGTTCTTCAAAGAAGAAACGGAGTCTCCCTCAAACGTGATAAGATCGTTGATGCCGATGATCTTTCCGTGAAAAACTTCGTCCTCACTACTATACTCGACAGACCCATGAAAACCCTGATACTCCAATGTGTTTTCCATCATTATTCGATTAGCTTTTGATCAATCAGATGATTTAGTAAATATTTTACCACGTATAATTTTACAATATTCCCAGGGTGTGGCCTATGAAATCTACTGCGTCCCTCTCTGAAACAACGCTCTCTCGCCTCAAGATCAACGATGACTTGTCACTCCCCGTTGTTCGCACATATCCAACAACACGCACTCGGAACAACGAGGCACAGTGCCCCGGCACACGTGTTTGCCATAGGGCACCAGCAGTCGGTTGATTTCCACCCAGTATTCCTTCGGAAGTTTTTGTTGCAGGGCGTTCATGGTTTTTTCCGGCGTTTTGGCCGTCACGTAGCCCCAGCGGTTGGTCACGCGGTGCACGTGAATGTCCACCCCGATGTAGGGCTGGCCCAGCGCAATGCCCAGCGCCAGACCTGCGCACTTAGGTCCCACCCCCTTGAACGAAGTGAGCACATCAAAGTCGCCCGGCAATTGGCCCTGATAAGTATCGGCTACCGTGGTGGCAATGGCGTGAATCTGGTACGACTTGGCCTTGTGATAAGTGCTGTCGAAAATAGCGGCGTCGATCTGCACCGGAGTGAGTTTCTTCAGTGCTTCGGGAGTGCGGGCGATATCAAATAGCCGCAAAGAAGTGGGCACCGTCACTTCATCGTAGGTGCGGATGGAGATGATGCAGGCGATCAGCTGCTCGAACAAGCTGGTGTAGCCCTGATCGTACAGCTCGAACAGGGCAGCTTTGGGCAGTGCGGTCACCACCGGACGAAGACGACGAACCGCCTCATGAATATCAAAGGGAATCGAAGAAGCCATTTTCGAAAAAGCTTTTTCAAGGCGAAATGTTTGGTCTCGCTTATCAGGATTCTTTCGCTCTTGGTATCGGTTGCAGCGCAAGGCGAAGATGCCTACTTTTGAAGCCTAACCCGCCCGCTATGAACGCCTACGTATTGTCCCGCCACGGCTCCGCCGCCGCTTTGCAGCCCCAAGAGATTCCCGAACCCCATCCCGGCCCCGGCGAGGTGCGCGTGCGCGTGCAGCACCTGGGCATCAACTTCGCCGAAATCCTCTCCCGCCGAGGGCAGTACGGCTGGGCCCCAAAGCTGCCCTACACCCTGGGCATGGAAGCCTACGGGCACATCGACGCGGTGGGCGCCGGGGTAGACCGACCCATTGGTGAACCGGTGATTGCCGGAGCGCAGTACGGCAGCTACGCCGAACAAATGATCGTGCCCGCCTACATGGCCCTGCCGCCGCTGTCGCACTTCACCCCCGAAGAAAACGCTGCCTTTCTGGTGAACTACATGACCGCCTGGGTGAGCCTGATGAAACTAGCCCGCCTGCAATCTACCGACGCGGTGCTGGTGAACGCCGCGGCGGGAGGCGTGGGCACCGCCGCCGTGCAGTTGGCCAAAGCCCAAGGATGCACCGTCTTCGGCACCGCCAGTCACCCCGATAAGCTCGCGGTGCTAGACCGGTTAGGGGTAGACCACCCCATTAATTACCAGACGCACGACTTTGAACAAGCCGTTCGGGAGACGCAGCACGGTGGGGGGGTGGACGTGGTGCTGGAACTGGTGGGCGGCGAAACCTTCCGCAAGAGCCAGGCGCTGCTCAACCCCTTCGGGCGGCTGGTGATTGCGGGCATGGCCGGGCTCAAGTGGAACAAACGCAATCCGCTAACGTGGCCGACGATGCTGCGCAATATTCCGTTCATTAATCCGCTGCAGATGGCGCAGCGCTCGTTTGGGATGATGGCCACCCACATTGGCTACCTCATCAAAAACCAAGAAGTGGTGCAAACTGAGTGGGCGGCACTGTCTGATTACACCCGTGAACACCGCATCCACCCGGTGATCTCGGCCATTTTTCCCTTCGATCAACTACCGCACGCGCACCACTTTATAGAATCGCGACAAAGCCACGGGAAGGTGATCGTTTCGTTGCCTTAGTCTCGCATCATCATACTCCCCGTGATCAACCGGGTAGGGCTCCTCTAAAAATATGCTGGGGCACAAACGACTTGGACAGCGAACCGAGCAGTTGCCACAGCGACAAAATGCTACTCTTCGGAATGTCGTAGGGCTGGTACAGGGCGTTGTTGTCGGAATAAAGGGTGACCTGCTGCGTATCCCGGTGCTTGAGTACCCGTTTGATGACGCGCCCGTCGGTGGTGACCACCACGTGCGGCTCGCCCCACTTAATAAATTGCGTGTCTTCTACCTCTCGGATGATCACGAAGGCCCCCGGAGCCACCGTGGGGTGCATGCTGTCGCCTTCCACGCTGACCATAAACAGGTGCGGCTCGGTGAAGGTGGGGATGGAAAAGGTAATTGCCGCCTCAACCGTCCGTTGGTCGGCGTGCAGGTCAAGAAACCCTGCCTGGGCGTGCACCGGAATGTAGGTGATGTTGCCGCCCATCCGCTGACCGTCGGAAGGAGCGGCCGTAGAATCCGGAGAGGCCGACCGGTCGTAGCGCAGCAGTGCTTCGGGCGTTACTCCAAACACACCGGCCAATTCGTAGAGCCGATCCACGGTGAGTTGGATGATGCCGCGCTCTAGTTTGCTGTAGGTGGTGGTTTGGATACCTAATGCCTGGGCGACCACCTCCTGACTTAGCGCGCGTTCGCGTCGGATCTTTCGCAAAGGAATCGGTGCTTGCTTTATCATGGTGCCTTTGATTATTGAGGTAAAAATACAAACTATGTCTTAATAAGAAAAATAAAAATGAATAATAGTCCGTTTTTCGGTTGGTTAGTCTCTTTGGAAGTACTATTATTGTCGTAAAACGCTTGAATTGCGATATTCTTTTAAATTAATGCGTCGAAAATGGGGCCATACGCCCCTAAATTGCTATCATAAAATCAATCCATCATGAGTACTTCCGAAATCAAACCACAAACTACCAAAGAATTAGCTCAGGCCTACGGTGTAAGTAACCGCACTATGATCAAGTGGTTAACCCCCTTTCAAGACCGTATTGGCCAACGAATGGGGCATACTTATACCCCCAAACAAGTAAGCGTAATTTACGAGGCGCTTGGGCTACCGACCAGTAAGACCTCTGACAAAAAATAATTTGCAGCAAAAATGTCAATATAAGACATATTTTTGCATAGTTAAGCACTTTTGAGAATTCGCCTAATTTTCTGTTCGTATCATTGGCGTATGGAAAATCCGGAACTATTCACGCTGTTCAATACCTTTCTGCTGAGTGTGGTGAGCATGGCTTCCCTGCTGATTGGCTTCTTCTTGAAAGACTTGTACCGAGATTATAAGAATCAGGTAGAAAAGGTGAATGCCCTGCACCGCGAACTAGATAGCCACAATAAATTGTTTGACGAACTGCTACAGATCACCCAGCAGCAAATGGATCGACTGCACGAGCGCATTAACCGGTTGGATGAGCGACATTGGCACTGATAAGCAGATCAAGTTGATGGAAATTTGCAGAAATTGAAAGGTAAATCAAGGAAGGGTGATGCCAAACAATTTCAAGGTTGTAAATGCGCCTCCATTTGTTGACGAATCGGCGCGGGAATCGGTTTTGATTTTTTTGTGCCGTAGTCAAAGTGCACCAGCACCGAGCTTCCCTGGACGCACAGTTGGTCGCCTTGGTATATTTTCTGACCCACCCGGAACGAACTGTTGCCCACTTCTTCCACGTACGTTTCTACGCGCACTGCTTGACCATACACGATCTCGCGGCGAAACTCAACCTCAATTTTTGCGATAATCAGGCACCAGTTTCGGGGATCTAAGTCCGGAACAAACCACCGGAACACCGGAGTGCGCGCCTGCTCTAACCAAGTGGGCACCACCGTGTTGTTGATATGGCCCAGGGCATCGGTTTCGGAAAAACGGGGAACGATGGTTTCGATAAACATACGAACTGGGACGAATTGATACGCAACCAATAACGCAAGAAAGTCCGAAGGGTTAAACACTACGGTGAATTTACCTATATTACCCCTTGATGGAGCAACTGAAACACTATTGGGCGGTTTTCAAGAAAACCCTGGCCGCGAAAATTATCAAGGACGTAGTGAACGGCTTTATTGACGATAATGTCATGCTCTACGCCGCTTCTATTGCGTTTTATGCGATATTTTCGTTGCCTGCCGTGCTGATCTTAGTAGTGTTTGTGGGCAGCGTTTTCTACGGTGAAAAGGCCATGCAGGGGCAACTATACGACCAGATCGCCATCCACGTAGGGCCCAACATTGCGCTTCAGATAGAAAATATCCTCAAGAACGTAAAGATCAGCGATGCCGGAACCATTGCGAAGACCATCGGCATTGCCACCCTGCTATTCAGCGCCACCACCGTGTTTGTGAATATCCAATTAGCGCTGAACGAGATTTGGGGCGTACGCGCCAAACCCAAGAAGGGATGGCTTAAGCTCATCGTGGACCGGCTTTTTTCTTTCGCGGTGGCGGGCAGTTTGGGATTGATTTTGCTAGCCTCCCTCTTGGTGGATACGATCCTTAACGTATCCGAACCCTTCTTGGTCCGCTTTTTTTCTGACTACACCGTTTACCTGCTACAGACCGCCAGCTTTGTGCTGCTGATTGGGTTGCTGACTACCGTTTTCACTACGGTGTTCAAGGTGCTGCCCGATGCCAAGGTGCGCTGGCGCGATGTGTGGGTGGGTGCCCTGGTGACTACCATTTTGTTCGTGCTTGGCAAAGAACTCATCGGTTTGTACCTGCGCAGCAGTACCCTTTCGTCGGCCTACGGAGCAGCCGGCTCGTTGGTGGTGCTGCTAATTTGGATTTATTATTCGTCGGTGATCTTTCTGTTAGGAGCGGTGTTCACCAAAATCTACTCGCAGCGGGTGGGCCGCGCCATTCGTCCCAAGAAAAATGCCGTACAGGTTATCAAAAAAGAAATCGAGCGCGAAGAAAAGCCTAGCCAACAGGTGCCCTTGAAACCGTAACTTGTGGGCTTTTTCTTTTTTCACCCCCGCGTTTTAGCTAGGTTTGTGCCTTTGCCGATTTAACTCATGCTGATGTACACCGGACTCGTTCATTTGCACTCTGCCCTGCGCTACGTGGTGGTTATTCTGTTAATTGCCAGTATTATACAAGCCTTTCTGCGGGGCTACGGCAACCAACCCTTTACCGAGGGCAATCGAAAACTCTACCTGTTCACCTTGATTTCGGTGCACATTCAGTTAATCATCGGACTGATACTCTACTTCATTAGTCCTTACGTGCAGTTAGACAACATGGCCGTTGCCATGAAAGACCCACAGCTTCGCTTCTGGACGGTGGAACACATCGCCACTAACATTATTGGTATCATTCTGATCACCATTGGCTATTCGTCGGCCAAACGGGCCACCACCGACAAGGCGAAACACACGCGTACGGCTTGGTTCTACCTGATTGGATTTGTATTGATCATGACGGCCGTCCCCTGGCCCTGGACCCGCATCAGCCGGGGTTGGTTTTGAGTAGTCGACAGTCGATAGTCCACAGTAGGCTGTCGACTGACAACCATGGACTACCGACCGTGGACTCTTTAATACAGCCACTTATTAAAACCTACCAACGGTTCGGGATAGTCTTCACCGATCACCACGCCCAGGGCTTCCAGTTCTTCATTGGGTATTTCGGTGGGATAGTGCACCCGTTTGCCCTCCACGTGCGATAGCTCCGGAATCCAGTGCCGCACGTACTCTCCCTGCGGGTCGTAGCGCTGGGCTTGGCTCATGATGTTGAAGTAGCGGTTTTCGCGCGGGTCGTTGCCCACCCCGGCCACGTAGTTCCAGTTGCACCAGTTGCTGCACACATCGTGGTCAATGAGTTTGCTCTCGAAGTAGGACGCTCCCCAGGTCCAGTTTACCTTTAAATCCTTAACCAGAAAGCTAGCGACGTTTTGCCTCCCCCGGTTCGACATAAATCCGGTAGCGTTGATTTCTCGCATGTTGGCGTCGATGAAGGGCACGCCGGTAGATCCACTTTTCCACTTCTCAAAAGATCCGAAATCATCCCGCAGGTAAGGATCTTCTTGCTTGATACCGCCTACCTGAAAAATACGACTGCCGTATTTCTTGGCGATAAACCGAAAGTAGTCACGCCACAGCAGTTCAAAAATCAACCAGTAGGTAGACTTGTTCTTCGTCCGTTCTGCTTCGTAAGCTTGAACTTGCTGGTGAACTACCCGCGGCGACAACGAACCGTTGGCCAGCCAAGCCGAAAATTTGGTAGAATAGTCGGCACCCAGCAAACCGTTGCGCGTCTCTTTGTAGGTAGCCAAGGCATCAGTGTTCCACAGATAGGCGTGTAAGCGGCGCATGCCCTCGGTTTCCCCGCCCCGATAGGCAAGCACGCCCCGCGGGTTAGGCTCCGGAGGCTCCAGCCCCAGATCATCCAGAGAAGGAATGTCGCCAGCGTAAACGTCCGGCAATGGATTGAGTTGCTCCGGGGCGGGCACCACCGGCCGCACCTCCACCGAACGTTCAGCTTCCTTGCGAAACTGCGAAAATATATCCGGCACGTTCTTGATTGGCCACGGAATGTCGTCGATGTGCAGTAGGGTAGATTGCCACACTAGGTTGAGTTCAATGCCGTGGGCGTTGAGCGATTTTTCCAGCGAAGCTTCCACGGCATTTTCTTCGGACGTAGCTTCCTTGCTGGCGAACACCGCGGTGGCCCCAATCTTTTGCGCCAACTGCGCGATGACGCTTTCGGCGATACCCTGCCGGATAATTAAATCAGAGCCGCGTTTACGCAGATTCTCACGCAGGTCGGCTACCGATTCCAGCAGAAACTGCGCCCGATGCGCTCCGGTTTTGCACTCACCAATCTCGGTTTCGGTGAACTGCCGGGGGTCAAAGCAGTAGACCGGACACACGTGCGTTGATTTCTGGGTTGCCTCGTGCAGTGCCACGTTGTCGAGCAGCCGAAGATCGTTTCTGAACCAGATAATAGCGGATTGATGCATGGCGAATTGTTTAACTTCAAAGGTTTTTGATAGACGTAAAACCCGGACGCGATCAGAAGGTTTTGGCGTACCTTTTTGGTGCTTTTTCAAGAATAAGCCCGGTCAATTATTTGTACATTGGTAGCTTCACCAACCGAAACGGCAATGAATTTTTGGAGCTTCCTTCGCAAAAACACCAGCGAATCAGAAAAAGATTATCTGAAGCAGCTTTTTTCGATCGCTTCGGCCGATGGTCACCTCGACCCGACCGAACTGGACTACATTGTTTCCATTGGCAAGCAACTCAACTTTTCGGAAGAAGAAATCAATGCGTTGCAGCATAGCACCGATATCACCCGCCGCGAGCTACGCTTGCCCAATCATGAGGAAGGACGGTTTTTTATGTTATTCTCGCTTATCAACCTCATTTTGGCCGACGACGAGGTACATCCGCAGGAGATGAGGATCACCGAAAGCATCGTGATGCGTTTGGGCTACGCCCCGGATACGGTACACGCCATCATCAACACCGTTCAATACAATCGAGCTAACGGGATTTCCTCAGAAGACACCTATCAGCACCTGAAGCGATACTTGGCTTAGTTGAGCCGAAACAACGGTTTTTTAGTTAGTCATCTCTGCCTTTCTGCGGCGCAACTCCTGCCCGATCATCGCCAACTCCCGACTGCTTTGTCCGGCCACCGAAGTGTTCTCTTCCGCTCGCCGAAACAGGTAGGGCATCACCTTTTTCACCGGACCGTAGGGCACGTACTTGGCCACGTTGTAACCGGCAGCCGCCAGATTAAACGAAATATGGTCGCTCATGCCGTATAACTGCGCAAAATATATCCGGGGGTCATCGGGCGATAAGCCGTGCTTTTCCAGCAATAATGTCAGGTACTGGTTGCTATAGGCGTTATGCGAGCCGCACACCAGCGAAACGCGCTGCTTGTTGTTGATGCAGTAAAGTAGTGCCTGGTTAAAATCTGCGTCGGTGGCTTCCTTATTGGGTTGGATAGGATCAGGATAACCCTGCTCTTCGGCCCGCTCCCGCTCTTTTTCCATGTACGCTCCCCGCACCAGCTTTGCCCCCAAGAAGTAGTTATAGGTGGCGGCCCGCTGAAAAGCCTTCTTAAGGTTAGCTAGCATCTCGTGCCGATAGAGTTGGTAGGTGTTATACACCACCGCCCGCTCCTGGTTGTAGGTCTGCATCATCTCGTCGGCCAGCGCATCGATAGCGTCCTGAATCCAGCTTTCTTCTCCGTCGATCAAAATTCGGGTGTTCGCCTTGGCGGCGGCTTGGCACAGACGATCCACCCGCTGCCGGGCGCGTTCGTAGGCAGCTTGCTCGGCGGAAGTCAGCGTCTGCTTCGCTTGCAGTTTGGCGAGCAGTCGGACGGGGGCCACGCCGCTCACCTTAAACACGCAGAAGGGCAGGTGCTCCGCTTGGCGGGCCGCCTCGATGGTGCGTAGAATCTCGCGGGTGGCTTGCTCAAAACCATCTTCGCTTTTTTCGCCCTCCACGGAGTAGTCCAGGATGGTTTTAACGCCGTACTGCGCCAGCCGCTCAATGGTGGGAGCGCAGTCGCGGATGGTTTCTCCGCCGCAGAACTGCTCGAAAATGGTGAGCTTGAGGGCTCCCTGCACGGGTAATTTTATTTTCAGCGCAAATTTCACCAACTTTGTGCCCAGATCGGTAAGCCAAGGCATACCAATTGCTCTGAACAACCAGTACGACTTACGCAAATCCTGGTCAGACTTATAAGAGAAGGCCACTTCTGTGTTGTCAAACGACACTTGGGTAGGCAGGGTAGAATTCAGGTTCATGGACAACATTCGATACGGAAAATAGCAAATAATAGCTTACCTCATAAACCACATTTATCAAAAAACCATTCAACTACTAACTACTGTTTAAACGTATGAAACTTACTATTACTAATACCGAAGATTGGAACATCGGCCAGCAACACCCCATCGTGATTGCGGGTCCTTGCAGCGCTGAAAGCGAAGAACAACTCTACGAAACCGTGAAGGCCATCCAGGCCCAGGGCATCTCCCTGATGCGCGCCGGAGTGTGGAAACCCCGCACCCGTCCCAACACTTTCGAGGGGATGGGGCAGGAAGCGCTCGGCTGGATTCAGCGCATCAAGAAAGAACTCAACGTGCAGTTTGCCGTGGAGGTGGCCAACGCCATGCACGTGCAAGAGGCCCTGCACTACGGGGTGGACGTGCTGTGGATCGGCGCGCGCAGCACGGTGAGCCCCTTTATCGTGCAAGAAATCGCCGATGCCCTGCGGGGCTGCGACGTGCCGGTGCTGGTCAAAAACCCCATCAACCCTGACTTAGCGCTGTGGATGGGTGCCCTGGAGCGCCTGAACCAAGCCGGAGTTACTAAGCTAGGCGCTATCCACCGCGGCTTCTCTACCTATCAGCAAACCCGCTACCGCAACGTGCCCACCTGGCAGTTGCCCATTGAACTGAAGCGACAGTTGCCCGAGTTGCCCATCATCTGCGACCCGAGCCACATTGCCGGAAAGCGGGAGATGATCGCTGAAATCTCGCAAGTGGCCATGGATTTAAATTTCGACGGTTTAATTATTGAAACGCACCGCGACCCGGAAAATGCCTGGAGCGACGCCCGACAGCAGGTAACTCCCGCCGTACTGGGTGAGCTACTCAAGAACCTACAAATCAGAAAGGCTTCTTCGGAAGACATTGAATACATATCGCACCTCGAGGACCTGCGCACGCAGATTGACCACGCCGACCGCGAGCTGGTGGAACTGCTTTCGCAGCGCATGGACCTGGTGGGGCAAATTGGCGTGTGGAAGAAAAAGAACAACGTGGCGGCCTTCCAACTCGATCGCTGGAACAACGTGTTTGAAACCCGTAAAGCATGGGGCAAAGACGCTCGTCTGCGCGAAAAATTCGTTGTTGACCTGTTTAACCTGATGCACGTGGAATCCATCAAGAAGCAAACCGAAGTAATGGACAAGATACAAAACGAAACCGAAACCGACTCCGGACTGCGCATGCTGTCATAACCCTATGTCTGGCGCCTCCGGCCCGGTGCCTAACGTAAGCGGGTTCTCCGAACCCTTCAAATAGCGGACGAATTACCCTCACTATTGCCGCTTATGCCTGACAACGTTTTTGTTACCGATAATTTAGCCGAAGCGCTCGCCACGTTGTTCCAGGAACATTCGTTCAGTCAGCTGGGAGTGGTGGTGGACGAAAATACCGAGCGCGTCTGCTACCCATTGGTTCAGTCGTTGCTGCCCGAGCACACGGTGGGCCGCATCCGCAGTGGCGAGCGCCACAAAAACCTGACAACCTGCACGCAACTGTGGGAGTGGATGACCGAAGCGCGCTTCGACCGGCAGGCGCTGCTGCTCAACCTGGGCGGGGGCGTGATCGGCGACATGGGTGGATTTTGTGCGGCGACCTACAAGCGCGGCATTCGATTTGTGAATCTGCCTACCACGCTGCTCTCGCAGGTGGATGCTTCGGTGGGAGGAAAACTGGGCGTTGACTTCCAGGGCTACAAGAACCACATCGGGCTGTTTCAGGATCCGTTGCAGGTGATTATCCATCCAAAATTCTTAGAAACCTTGCCATCGGCTGAGCTTCGCTCGGGTTTTGCCGAAGTGATTAAACATGGCCTAATTGCCGACGCTGATCACTGGCAAACCGTCAGCAGAACTCCCTTAACGGCGCAAGATTGGCCCGCGGTGATTGCCCATTCGGTAGCGCTCAAGGCCAACGTGGTGGCGCAAGACTTCCGGGAAGGAGGCGTGCGTAAAATCTTGAACTTCGGGCATACCATCGGCCACGCCATTGAAAGTTACTATTTGGATACCGACCAGCACCTGTTGCACGGCGAAGCGGTGGTGGTGGGCATGATGACCGAAACCTATCTATCGCAAAAGCATGTCGGACTGCCCGCTGACCAAGCCCGCGAGATCGTAGGTTTTTTGTTCGCTACCTACGGACACCGCCCCGTGCCCGAAGCGGCAATTGATTCAATTGTAGCGCTGGCCCGGCAAGACAAAAAGAACCGACAGTCGCAAATTCAGTGCACCCTGCTCGAAAAGATTGGCGCCGCTGCCTTTGACGTGCCCATCACGGCGGAGGATATTCGGGAGGCAATTGAGTACTACAACCGGGGGGGGTAGGATATAAAGGTTATTCTGATTTTTTGTTATGATTCACTGGCGCAGGACTTCTAGTCCTGTGACTAATTTAGGCGGGTTTCTAACCCAACGGGGAATACTTATAAAAATTTATCAGAATAACCTTCATTATGAATTGAAGTCTTTTATTGTCGATCCATCAGCCCTTGGTTATCTTTTTCTGATAGCTTTCCAACTCGTGCATTGCCGCATCGGCGAGGTCTTTCACGCGTTCAGAGCCATCTTCCCACGCGTTTTCGGCATCATAGAGTATGTCATGAGCCACTTCGTTAATGCGGTGGCGTATCTGCTTGCCGCTGTTCGGAGCCAGCAACAGTCCGCTTAGCGACCCAACGGTGGCGCCCGCCAGAAAAGCCAGCGCGGTTTTATCAAAGGTATCCATAATAGGTGTGGTTTGCGGTCCGCAAAAGTAAAAGGGTAATTTACCGAAAAACAGCTTCTCTACACTATGAAGTTCAGTTTGGAATGGTGGACCATACGATTGGTTATATCCGTGACGTTGCGTAAACTAAGGTATCGTATATCCTCTATCCCATTATGAGAGGTAGTTCCAATAGAACAGCCCTGTGGTTAGTAGGTAGTGCCGTACTGATAGGATGTCATCGCCCGTCGTACCACTATTTTAACCAAACCCCGCCGACCGGTGAGCCAAAAGTACTCGCTCCGGGGATTGTCTCGCTTTCCGACAGAAATGAGGAAGTGATCACCTTCTCACCCGATGGTACCAAAATCTACTTTTCGGTCGAGTTTTATCCCGAACCAAAACCGTCGTTCACGCTGGTGATGGAATACGAAGATGGTCAGTGGAGTACACCTGATACTGCCAGCTTCTCCGTCGAAAGAAGAACCAGCGAACCGCACCTCGCCCTAAATGGAACCCGGATCTACTATTTCGCAAACGGAGTGGAGAACCAAAAAGGAGCGCTAGATCTGTGTTATTCTGAAAAGATAGACAGCACCTGGAGTGAACCGATAAGTTTGCCCGCCCCGCCCAACGTTCTTTCGCCCGGTTACTCTTTACACCCTTGCGTCACTAGCGATACTTCTATCTACTTTAGCACCAGCACCGGAGAAATCTGCCGAAGTCAGTACCGTAACGGAGCGTACCAACCGGTAGAAAAGCTACCTCGTCCGATCAACTACCTCAACCAACCAGACACCGAATGCTGGGGTGATGCTTACGTGTCGCCCGACGAAGAATTTATGATATTTCGGTCAAATCGACCCGGCGGTTTTGGCGGCAGCGATCTTTACATTACTTTTAAAAAAGAAAACACCTGGTCCGATCCAGTGAACCTAGGGAGCAAAATAAACTCATCGTCCGACGAACTGGGCGGCGACATCACTCCCGATGGCAAATACCTGACCTTCGGAAGGGACGGGGATATATACTGGGTCTCCGCCGATTTCATCAACCAAAGAAAGTAAGAGCTTAATTGAAACCTGATAAATTTATCTACTTTGTCTACCCAAAAAATACAACTCCGCCCGCCCTCTGGCGCTATCCACGCTGAGATACAGTTGCCTTCTTCCAAGAGCGAAAGCAACCGAGCCCTGGTGATTCAAGCCCTGGCCGACGAAGAAATTGTGCTGCACAACCTCTCCGAAGCGCGCGACACCCAAACCATGCAGCGGCTGCTGCAATCGGCCGAACCGGAGTGGGACGTGCTGGACGCCGGAACCACCATGCGCTTTCTGATTGCCTACTCGGCCGTAGCCCGCATGGGCAAGCTCCTCAAGGGCACCGCCCGCATGCACCAGCGTCCGGTGAAACTGCTGGTCGACGCGCTCCGCGGTCTTGGAGCCGACATCGCTTACCTGGAAAACGAAGGCTACCCGCCGGTGCTGGTGCGGGGCTTCACCAATGGCCAATCCGCGCGCCGGGTGTCGATTCGCGGCGACGTAAGCAGCCAGTACATCTCAGCCCTGCTGATGGTCGCTCCCACGCTGGCCGATGGCCTGGAGCTGTCGCTCACCGGTAAGATCGGCAGTCGCCCGTACATCGAGATGACCCTGGGTCTCATGGGTCATTTCGGGATCAAGCACCACTGGAACGAAGACAACCTGATTCGGGTTGATCCGCAGCCCTACCGGGCGGGCACTTACGCCATTGAATCGGATTGGTCGGGAGCCAGCTACTGGTACAGCCTGGTGGCCCTGGCCGACGATGCCCAGGTGAAATTACTGGGGTTGCGCCAGCCGTCGTGGCAGGGCGACCGCGCCATCGTGGGCATCATGGACCAACTGGGAGTGGCAACCGCTTTTGAGGAAGACGGCGTAAAACTTAGCAAAAAGGCAACTGCGGAGGCGCTTACGCATGATTTCAGCGACTGCCCCGACCTGGCACAAACGGTGGCGGTGGTGTGCGCCGCCAAGCAGATTCCGGCGACGCTGACCGGACTAGAAAGCTTACGAATTAAAGAGACGGATCGAGTAGCCGCTTTGCAAAACGAACTGGCCAAACTTGGGGCTACCTTAGAGGAAGAAAACGGCCGCGGAAGGATCATACCCTCGGCCGAAGGCTACGCCGAACAGGAGCTATCGTTCAACACCTACGAAGACCACCGCATGGCCATGGCGTTTGCTCCTTTAGCCACCAAAACCACCGTGATCATTGAAGACCCTTCGGTGGTGAACAAATCGTATCCCCGGTACTGGGAAGACCTAGCGGCGGCTGGAATTGCTACCGAGCTTCTTGACTAACTACCGGAGCCGATGCCGGGGTGATTTGCTGCGAGTAGTAGGGCTTAGCGGGAGCGGAACTGGAGTAGGCCGGACAAGTTTTGTAAGAGCAACTGCCCAGGATAAGCGTCGCCGAAAGGAGAAAAGCACCGGAGTACAGAATCTTTTTCATAACTGATTAGGGTTGTGTAGTGCGGACAAGGTACCAAGTACCCACTAGTATGTCAACGTTATAAGGTAAGTTTGTTGTTTAAAAGTTCTGTTTTTCGACCAGATATTTCCAGTAGCGCCGGGGCACGTGCTGCAAATGCAGCTTCATATTGCGCCGTTCGGGGATATCCACGCTGCTAAAGTAAGTTTGCCACAGTACTTGATAATTGGTTTCGGCGGAGCTAAGTAGCGCTTCCTGAAGTTGGTTTGGTGCCGTATCCAGGGTGACAAAACGGGTAACGTGGTCTTGATGATAAAGTCCGTAGCGCCGTTGGGTATCGTAAATCAGCCACCGAAAGGCAGGATAGCGTGCCTTAAAATGCGTACCCAGCAGGGGCAGCACGTTGAAGTCGGGCGTGACGAGGGCCGCGTACAAGCCGTCGTGGGTTTCCTGAAAACGCACAAAGGCGTGCATGCGGTGCACCTCACGGTGGATCTGCCGCTCGATGCGATGTAGCCGCAGCACCACCGTCTCCCGAAAGTTATCTAGCACGCTCTCATCGCTAGCCATCGCTAAGCGAACGAAGCGGTACAGCAGCATCTCAATGGCCGGCTGCTCGGACAAAAAACAGTGGTACAGGATGCGAGCCGCGTCGGGACCGGTGCGTTTAGCCACTCCGCGCAGCACGCGCTTTGCGTGAAGCGGATGCGTGGTTACGTGCACCAAAGTGCCAAAAAGCTCCGGCTGCGCCACGCTTTCTTCGCAAATGTTATCAGCAGGCTGCCCCAAACGGTAGGTCTCAAAAATCACCGACAACAAGCCCTCGAACGATCCGTCGTAGGTGTAGGTCACGCTCCAAACAAATTCAGTTGCGCCTGCTGCTGCCGGGGCTGCCGCTCGCTTAGGATACGTTGCTTTAGATTTACCGGATCAAAATTCAGCCAGCGGAAGTCCGCGTCGGCCGCAGTGAGGAAGTAGCGCGCCCGTTTCCACACCACTCCAATCTTCTGCAAATGCTCGGGTCGCAGCTTACCAAACCGCCGGGCCGCCACCATCTTCTTGGCCGATTTCACCCCAATGCCCGGAATCCGCAGGATAAGCTCGTAGGGGGCGGTGTTCACGTCGACCGGAAACAGTTCAGGGTGCCGCAGGGCGTAGCCCAGTTTGGGGTCTACCTCGGGGTCCAGGTCCGGGTTTTGTTCGTCGACCAGTTCATCCACCGAAAAGCCGTAACTGCGCATCAGCCAGTCGGCTTGGTAGAGACGGTTCTCGCGAAGTAGGGGCGGAGCGGTGAGCGCGGGCAACCGGCTATCGTCGCTGATGGGCACGTAGCCCGAGTAGTAGACGCGGCGCAGTTGCTGCTGCTGGTACAGGCTGTCGGCTAGTTGCAGAATGCGGTGATCGTTTTCGGGAGTGGCCCCCACCACCAACTGGGTGCTTTGTCCGGCCGGGGCGAAGGTCGGCGCCGAGCGGATCAGCTTCTTTTCTTCCTGATACCCACTGATCGACTTGGTCAGGAAGTTCATCGGCTGGTAGGCCGAAGCGTAGTCTTTTTCGGGAGCTACTTTTTTGAGGCTTTCTTCCGACGGAATTTCCAGGTTCACGCTCAGGCGGTCGGCGTACAAACCCGCTTCGTGAATCAGTTCGTCGCTGGCTCCGGGAATGGCCTTCAAGTGAATGTATCCGTTGAATTTATGCTCAGTGCGCAGCTTTTTCGCAATACGCACCAGCCGTTCCATGGTGTAGTCAGCGTTTTTGAAGATGCCCGAACTCAGAAACAAACCTTCGATGTAGTTGCGCTGGTAAAAGTTGATGGTCAGGTCCACCACTTCCTGCACGGTGAAGGCCGCCCGTTTCACGTCGTTCGAGCGGCGGCTCACGCAGTAGGCACAGTCGAAGATGCAGTGGTTGGTGAGCAGAATTTTGAGGAGAGATACGCAGCGACCGTCCTGGGTATAGGTATGGCAGATGCCCATTCCCTTAGAGTTGCCGAGTCCGTCTTTGGTATTCTTGCGGTTGCTGCCACTGGAGGAGCAACTCACGTCATACTTAGCCGCATCGGCCAGCACCGAGAGCTTTTCTTGAATTCGTTCTTGCATACCTCTTCAACACCGATTGAGGCAAGATAGTTTGTTATGCAAGCAGCTGACTTTCAGTAAGATAGCTAGTTGATGACGCTCATGGTTTTCAGCGTTTGAATCAAGGCAGGGTCTGCTATTTCCACCAGTGGAACTACCGATTCGTGTTCGCCAATTCGGTAGTAGGCTCCATCAAACTCCAGAAACAGTTTCTTGTCGTTTTCGGTGTTCAGAGCAATCACCTGATAGGGCGTTCGGTCAAAATCTCCGTGTAAATAAAGTTTGTTGTCGAAAAACTGATAGTGGAAGGTGTATCGACTGTCCGACAGGGCTTCAATGGCTACGTTTTCTTCCTGGTACGTATTTGCCTGAAGCGATGACTTTTCCGGTGCCCTGAAGTCGTTGTGATCTACCGCCGGAGGGTCTTCGTCAAACCGACTGACCACCTGCGGACGGATCACCGTCGGTTGCAGACGTTGGGTTTCGGCCGACAATGCATTAGAAACCTTGGAGGTTGAAGAAAATGTCTGGGAAGAAGGGGTTGGCAGAGCAACGCGCTGCGGGACGCTCCGTTGCGGAATGCGTTGTAGCGTGTACGCTTCCGGATAAGTAAGCGGAGCTTCTACTTTTTGAGGGGCAGCAGCAAATTCCGGTTCTTCGGGAGCAAGGTAATAGTAAGTTGCTCTGGCCAGCAGCAGGGTACCTACTGCCGCGGCGGTCAGCCACCGTTGTCCCAGGAAGTAGGGGGTTGGATGAATAACAACATTGTCCAACCGACTTTTCAGGGCGGCCCGGCGCACGTCGCCCAGGGCGTGGTAAATGTCCTTCTGCCAGGTCACCTCGTGCGCCAGCAGCGGGTCTTGCTGCATTTTTTCTTCTAGCGTCCGCTGTTCCTCCTCCGAGAGTTTCCCCTTCAGGTAGCGGTCAATGGTGTACGTAAGGTCTTGGTTCATACGGTTCAATCTAAAAAATCACTGGCCGAATAGGTGGACTTCACCAGATTGTCCAACCGCTTTTTACACTTATACTTCTTAGTTTTTGCCGTTTCGGTGGTGGCAAACCCTAGTTTGTCGGCAATATCTTGCATCGATAAATCATCGAAGTAGTAATACGTTAAAATCTTCTGGCAGGTATCGCCCAGTTGGTTGATACAAGCGTGGATGATGGCCTTTCGCTCTTCGGCTTCGTCGTTCAGATACTCTGGCTGGTCGTGCTCCTCGTACGAAAGCCGACTTTTTCGGTCCAGCTCCTTGCGCCACAAATTCAGACAAATGCTGTACAAGTAGGTGCTGATCTTCGAGGTGAGCGTGAGCTGATGGCTCGTGACCTTCTGCCAGAACACAATCAGCGCATCTTGGTAAATATCTTTGGCCTCCTGCTCGGTGCCGTTGTTTTTCATGATCGCGTTGGTCATCATCCGGTAGTGCTTGCGGTACAAGTACTCCAGGGCTTTTTCGTCGCCTCGGCTGATTTTCTCTATAACAACGCTGTCTTTCATGGCACTGTGCCTACATTATGTATACTATTCAACGCCAAAAAGTAACCGCTCGCGTAAGATATTTTCGTTAAATTGACAATACGAGCCGCGTTTGATGCGGTTAATCAAGCAAGGTAGGAAACTCCCTATTTGCAACGCAATCAAGGGGTTTCCCGGCTGATGTAATATAAGGAAAGAAACAGAAACTGTGCTACGGGGCCTCGCATTGGTCCAGGGCCTCGGCCACCCGGGTGGTGGGAATGAAGCCCTCGGCGTGCCCCCATTCATTGTAAATGTAAGTGGCGATCTGGGCAATCTCAATGTCGCGCAGCCCTTCGTTGGCGGGCATGATCTGATTATACGACGTATCGTTCACCACAATAGGACCTCGTAAACCGTTCTTGATCAGGCACAGGGTGCGGTCTACGTCGGCCAGCAGATAGTCCGACTGCGCCAGGGGCGGAATGAGGCGGCGCAAACCGGTGCCGTCTTCCTGGTGGCAGTTGCTACAGTGGGTACGGTAGAGCACCTGCCCCTGCACCATATACTGCTCGTAACGCACCCGTTCGGGCTGGGTCAGGTTCTGCGTGGCCTCGTTTTCGTAGCCGCTCTGGCAACACACGAACGAAACCGTGAGCAGCCACCCTAGAATAGCACTTTGAAGCGCGTAACGACGAAAAAACGGGGTGAGCACGACCAAACAGGATTGCTAGGAGTAACTACTGAACGCTGATTATCGCTAAGAAGCAAAACCAGGCTGAAATCGTTCCGAGAGGCGGGGGCGGTAGCCAAGGCAAGCGACTGTGGTTACTTAGCAGCTAACCGACAAAACCGAAGGTTATTCGCCCTAAAATGGTGCGAATGAGGGGCGGAGTGTCTGAAGTTGCGGAAATGTCGTATATTGTTCTTTCGTATCACTTATACTACATCTGCTCCTAACTTCTATGAAACAGTTTTTCTTATTTGCGTTGCTCCTTCCCTTCTTGCTGCTTTTCACCGCTTGCGGCGACGATGATGAGGGAGGTGAGGCACCCCGCCCCGCTGAAAATATCCTTGAAGTTGTGCGCGCAACGGAAGGCTTGGATAGTTTGGCGCAACTGATCACTTTGCTCGGACCTGAATTTTCCAATCAAATCACTTCTTCGGAATACACGGTTTTCGCCCCTAACAACGCCGCTTTCGCCAGTTTGCTAAATACCATCGGACTGCGAAGTATGCTTGATTTGCGCAATAGTTTGCTGGTTGATATCATCACCTACCATTTGATTCCTAACACTTCACTGCAATCTACCCAGTTGGATTCTACTCTAACTGCCTTTAACCAGGCAGTGATCACCCTAACGACGGAAGAGGACAGCGTGCGAATCAACGAAACCACGCAACCCACCCGCACCGTGATCGTTGCTCCGGATTTGCTGGCGAGCAACGGAGTGGTGCACGTAACCGATGGGGTGTTGTTGTCGCCTGGCATTGCCCGAAATTTGGCTCCGCTGTTCGGAACCCTGGCCGGGCTCACCAGCACCTACACCCTACGGATTGGTCAACCTGGGGATGGAGATCTTTCTACAATCAACAGTGTATTCAACCAAACGGGCCTGCTAACCAACTTAGGAAGCAACACCACTACCTACACGGTTTTAGCGCCGCTTGATGCTGCTTTTGATAATTTTTTCTTTACTTCTCAGCAAAATGTAGTAGACGTTGCCGGATACCACGTGCTGCCCGGAAACGTGGACTTTACCACGGTAGGCAGAACGGTTACGACGGTCAACGGAAAAACACTGTACGTGACCAACGACGACGGAAACATCTCTTTGAACGGCATACCCTTTGCTGATTTGGGGTACGCTGCCAACAATGGAAAGCTGCTGCTTTCGCTAGGAGTGTTAAAGCCTGCTGCCCCGCTTACTGAAATTATATCGTACGCTGATAATTTGAGCAACAACACCTTTAATATCTTTAAAACTGCCCTGGAGCAAACCGGCCTTGATATAGGTACCGACAAAACCATTTTTATGCCCACCGATTCGGCTTTCCAGCGGGCCGGTCTGGTCACTTCCATCGATAGCACTGCTCGGATAGACCCTTCCGTGTTGGCTAATGTTTTGCAGACTCACGTCATTGACGGCATCACCTTTTCGTCAGACGTTGCAGCGGCCGGTTCAGTGGCGGTGGCAGCGGCCAATAGCGCATCGCTAACCGCACTAGTAGTGGGCGAAGGTCAAAGCGCTTCAATAGTGGTGAGAGATAGCAACGTTGAGACTCAAGATGCTTCATTGCTGTTCGCCATTTCTGACTTGCTCAGTGACAACGGGGTGGTGCACGTGATCGACGAACTGCTGCTTCCCGAATAGCGCAACCCGACCGCCCATCACTGAACGCGTATTGTTGCAACTACTCAATTATTGTAGTGACGTAGCAATACGCCTTCTACTTTAGCGTATTAGGAAAAACTGACAACCACGAACGCGCTGCGCATGAAATCTATTGAGTTTGAAGTGACGGTAGATGATACCGGAAAAATCAGCGTTCCGGCCAATCTTATAAGATACCCTGTCCGGAAAAAAGGTGCAGGTGGTTTTATCGTACGAACCTGATGAAGAATTGCCTTCGCCAAACGTGCATTATAACAAAGGATACGATCAGAAGGATACATTGTACGATGCTTATTAGGTTCAGAGACCCTTCTCCATAGCCCACCGATTAATCGGTGGGCTATGGAGAAGGGTGGGACTTTCACGCCGAAACCACCGGGTTATCCGAAGAACAGATAGACGCTCTATAAACCGAGGCTATCTTCATTATACATTATACCACAAGTAACTTGACTAGAACTTTACTCTTGTCGCTCTGCCTGCTGGGTTGGAGCACTACCTTCGCCCAAGACCGTGCCATTCGCGGCAAAATTACCTCGGCCACCGACAACAGCGAACTGCCCGGCGTGAACGTGACTATCAAAGGAACCAGCCAGGGCACTATCACCGACATCGATGGCAACTACCAGCTTTCGGTACCCGCCGGGCGCGATACGCTCATTTTCTCGTTCATTGGCTACCAACCGCTGGAGGCTATGGTAGGAAACCAAAGCACCTTCGACGTTGAACTGCGCGAAGACGTGCAGGAACTCGGCGAGGTGGTGGTGACCGGTTTTCAGGAAGTGGAGCGCAAGCTCTTCACCGGGGCGGCCGCGATGGTGGAAATGGAAAATATTCGGCAGCCCGGCATGGTCGACGCCAGCCGCATGCTGGAGGGCCAGGTGGCCGGAGTGAGCGTAGACAACATTTCGGGCACCTTCGGCACTG
Organism: Cyclobacteriaceae bacterium; assembly: GCA_965217305.1. GTDB lineage: Bacteria > Bacteroidota > Bacteroidia > Cytophagales > Cyclobacteriaceae > Tunicatimonas. Next base: position 208,300 of record CBDCHN010000007.1, on the reverse strand, counting down.
CTCCCCGCATCCGTATTCGGGGTAACACCTCTATCAACGGCGACAACCAACCCCTTTACGTGGTGGACAACGTAATTCTGGAAGACCTTACCCAGGTGGATGCCGATGACATCGTGACCGGTGACCCCAACACCGTGCTTTCCTCTTCCATCGCCGGGCTCAATCCCGACGACATTGCCACTTTCCAGGTGCTGCGCGATGCTTCGGCTACCGCTTTGTACGGAACCCGAGCCAAAAACGGAGTGATCGTGATCACCACCAAGCGGGGCAAAAGCGGACAGTTGCGCGTCAACTACGCCGGGAACTTCAGCACCAGCCTGCGCCCTACCTACAACCAGTTTGATATCCTAGATTCGCGCAACGAACTGTCGATCTACCGCGAGCTGTACGAGAAAGGCTTGGTGGACGTTACCACCGCCGTGCGGGCCGAAAACTACGGGGTGTTGGGCAAGATGTTTAATGAGCTAAACGAAAAGCGAATCAACTGGGGCCCCGATGGCACGCTGAACGAAGAGTTTCTAAACCAGTACGAAAACGCCAACACCGACTGGTTCGACGTGCTGTACCGCGACTTCTCGCTACAACAACAGCACTCGGTGAGCCTGACGGCGGGCAACGAAAACTACAACAGCTACTACTCGCTAAGCTACCTGAACGACAACGGGCAGACCATCGCCGACGGGGTGAGCCGCTACGCGGGCAACGTGCGCAACACCTTTTTCTTTTCCGACCGCTTCACGCTCGATACCAAAGTGACCGCCAGCTACCGCCGCCAGCGCCTGCCGGGCACCACCGACCGCGACTTCGACCCCATCAGCGGTGAATACAAGCGCGACTTCGACATCAACCCATTTAGCTACGCCCTGAACACCAGTCGCTCCATCCGGGCCTACAATTCCGACGGCAGCTTAGAGTTTTTTCGGCGCAACTACGCTCCCTTCAACATCCTGGAGGAGCTGGACCTGAATTACATCGATATTCGGGTGGCCGACATTTCGGCCCAGGCCATTATCACCGCCGACCTTACCGACAACCTCACCCTGCGCAGCACGGCCCAGGGGCGCTACGCGGCTACCAACCAGGAGCACGTAATCCACGAACGCTCGAACCAAGCCGAAGCCTACCGCGCTGCCCAAACCCAGTTTATCCGCCAGGACAATCCCCTGCTGTTCAACGACCCTGATGATCCGGGTTCCTTGCCCAAAATCGTGCTGCCTGAGGGTGGATTCAACTATTTGGACGAGAGCACGCTCGAGTACTTTTACATCAGAAACGACTTGACTTGGTCTAAGAAATTCGGGAAAAATCACGATGTAAACGTACTGCTAGGGCAGGAAATTAAGTTTTCGGACCGTACCCAACGGGCGGCCAGCGGCATTGGAGTGGTCTACGAGAGCGGAGGAATCGTCAACACCGATCCCAATATCGTGGACTTCCTGAACAGCCAGGGCATTGAACTCTACGAACTGTCGGAAGACCGGGAGCGCTTTGCGGGGTTCTTCCTGAACGCCGGGTACGCCTTCCAAGAAAAATACATTGTGAACGGCACGGTGCGCTACGACGGCTCCAACCGCCTGGGCGAAAGCCGCGCGGCCCGCTACCTGCCCACCTGGAACGTGAGCGGCGCCTGGAACGTAACCAACGAGTCATTCTTCAACGTACCCCTGATCAACTCCCTGAAACTACGCGCCACCTACGGACTGTCAGCCAACCTGGGCCCCAACGTGAGCGCGTTGCTCAACCTGCGCCCTGACATCACGCTGCGCCCCACGGACACCGAATCATTTTTGTTCATTAGCGATTTGGCCAACCAAAACCTTAGTTGGGAAAAACTGCTTGAATTTAACGTGGGAATGGATTTTAGCATCCTCAAAGATCGCATCTCGGGAACGGTGGACTATTATCAGCGCAATTCGTTTGATCTGATTGGGCGCTTACAGACCAGCGGCGTGGGTGGCTCGGGTCGATCAGAATCGACTGACGATGAAGGAGGCTACAAGCAAGGCAACTACGCCGACATGGCCTCCGCGGGATTTGAGGTTTCGCTGAGTACGCTCAACGTTTATACCCCTAACTTTAGCTGGACCACCAGCGCCAACATTGGCTATACCTATGCCGAAATCACCCGCCTGGACTTTGACCCGATTCTAGCCGATGCCCTAAAGCCCGAAGGAGTGGCGGTGCTGGGCGGCCCCCGCCGGTCGATCTTCTCGGCGCAGTTTGCCGGGCTCAACGAAATTGGCATTCCCACCTTCTTTGATGCCACCGGGGAGCGGACGTTTGCCTACGATCTTCAGGAGCGCGACCAACTGCGGGAGATCCTCAAATACGAAGGTCCTGGCGAACCGCAGGGCGGAGGAGGCTTCACGAACACCTTCACCTACAAAAATTTTACCCTCAACGTGTTGTTGACCTATAAATACGGCTACAAGATTCGGCTCGACGACGCCTTCCGTGCTTCGTATACCGACTTCAACTCCTTTTCTCAGGAATTTATCAACCGCTGGGTGGTGCCGGGCGACGAAGCCATTACCGACATTCCGGTGGTGCTCGACGTGCGCTTCACGGGCAACAACCCGGGCACCGATCGTTTTGAGGGAGCCAATCCGTACAATTTATACAACCGCAGCACCGTGCGCGTTGCCGACGGCGACCACGTGCGGCTTAAAAACGTTCAGGTAAATTATAGCTTGCCCAGTCGTTGGACGGAGAGGATCGGAGCTAGGAGTGCGCGCGTATCGGTGGCCGGGCAAAACCTGTTGCTTTTGTACTCCGATGAGCGACTCAACGGGCAAGATCCGGAGTTTTTCTCCTCGGGCGGAGTGGCGCTGCCGCAGCCGCAGCAAATTACCGTTTCCCTCAACGTTGGGTTTTAAGAAAATATGAGATACGAAATAAGAAACAAAGAAAGAAGTCGACAGTCTACCGTCGATGGGCGACAGTTAATGGTTCGCCAGCGAAGAAATACTGTGAACCATCGACGGTCGGCTACAGACTATCGACTATCGACGGTCTACGGTCGACGGTGGACTACCTATCTTTTTATCATTGGATGTTTAGTCTCATTCTCCTCCTGCGATCGCTACCTGGAAGAGACGCCCGACAACCGGGTGGACCTGAACAACCTAGACAAGGCGGCCCAACTGCTCACCAACGCCTATTCGGAAGCTTCGTACTACTTCACCGAGTGGATGGGCGACCAAATAGCCTACACGCAGGGTACGCGCAAGCGACAGAACGAACTCCGCATCTACGGCTGGGAAGAAGTGGGGGCTGACCCGACCGACCAGGATACCCCGGAGTTTTACTGGAACGCTACTTACAATGCCATTGCCCACGCCAACGAGGTGCTGGCGGTGGTAGACCAGCTTCCGGGCGAAGAAGCCCGCCGCCGGGCGGTGAAGGGCGAAGCGCTGCTGGCCCGGGCCTACGGTCACTTTATGCTGGTCAACCTGTTTGCTAAGCACTACGACGCCAACACCGCCGGTAGCGACCTGGGCGTGCCCTACGTGACCGAACCCGAAACCGAGTTTATCAAAACCTACCGCCGCGCTAGTGTAGAACGGGTCTACGAACTGGTGGAGCAGGACATGCTGGCCGGATTGGAGATGGTAAACGGTTCGTTCTACGCCAATTCCGGCAAGTACCACTTTACGCGCGAATCGGCGTTGGCCTTTGCTTCGCGATTTTACCTATGGCGCGCTCGCGGCCGGGAAGACATTGAAGCCTGCATCCGCTACAGCAACGAGCTGCTGGGAGCCGATCCGAGTAACTACATCAAGGATATTCCGGTCCTCTTGCAGCAGCGCATCAATACCGACGACTACATTCGTTTGTATACTTCGCCTAATGATCCAAGCAACTTGTTGCTCATTCGGCAGGAAACGCTCCTCTATAATAACATTGGTTTTTATCCCGACGGCAATCAGTATCGGGAGCTGTTCGACTCCAACCCTTTCGGTGCCACCGACTTGCGGGCCGATCCGGCGTTTCGTATCGGAGAAGACGGTATTTTGGTGGCTAAATTTGAACCTCTCTTTCAGCGGACCAGTCTCACCTCAGACGTAGGCTTTCCCTATACCATCTTTATGGGCTTTCGGGGCGAGGAGGTGCTACTGAACCGGGCCGAGTGCTACACGCTGCTCAACCAGATCGATTTAGCCGTAGCCGATTTACAAGTGCTGTCCAGCAAGCGCTTCGATGAGCCGGTAGCGCTAACGCTGGAAACCATACGAAGCTACATTGGATCGGTGGACGCTCTGAATGACGTGCTGATCTATATTTTGGAGCTGGAGCGTCCTAAAGAATTTATTCACGAAGGTTTACGTTGGTTCGACATCAAGCGGTATAATTTACCGGTGGAGCACGCGTTTCCCGATGGAACCACCATTACGTTGGAACGAGAAGACAACCGAAAAGCCTTACAAATCCCCGAAGCGGCTCAGGACATCGGGAAGCTTCGCCCTAATCCCCGATAGATGAAAACCTTACGTAGCTTCTACTTTATTCCCCTGCTGTTGCTGCTTGCCTGCCACGGAGACGACGAGGTGAACGCCCCCCTTCGGCAGGTGGAACCCTCGACCGATCCGCTCGACGTATTCATTCGCGAAAATTTTACCGAGCCCTACGGGATGGCGGTGCGTTATCGCTACACGGACCGCTACGTGGACCCGAACAACCGGGTGACCCCGCCCCGCCGCGACCTGGTGGTGCCCACGCTGAATTTTCTGACTAAGTATTGGATTGAACCGTACAAGGAGATACCGAACGGGGAAGAGTACTTTACCAATACCGTACCTGCCGAAGTGGTGCTGATTGGTTCGTTCATCTATCGTAGCAACGATGGAACGGTAGTGTTAGGAACCGCCGACGCGGGGGCGCGTATAACCCTTACTGATATCAATTCGGTGGATGAAACCAATCAGGATTGGGTGTTCCGACAGCTAGGCACCATTTACCACGAATATGCCCATATTATGCATCAGCGGTTCGATCTACCGCCCGGGTACCAGGAAATTTCGCCCCAGGGATACACCTCACCGGGTTCGTGGTTCACGCTAAACGACGAGCAGGCGCTGCGCCGGGGATTTGTGTCGCCCTATGGTACCAGCGACGTAAACGAGGATTTCGCAGAGTTGGTGGCTTTTCTGCTCTACGAACCCAACTTTTTTGAGCAATACGTTAACGACGAGGCCTGCGCGGATGATGACTGTCTGGAACGCAACGCGGGGCGCGCCCTGATCCGCTCAAAGTACAATGCCATTTTAGAACACTACGAACGCAACGTTGGGGTCGACCTGCTGCAACTGCGCGCTCGTATTCAAGAACGACTGTAGATGAGCAAGTATCGCTTTTTTCCCATTGGTTTGGTCCTGTGGGCATTGGTTAGCGCCTGTGGCAACAACGAAGAGGAACTGATCTTTGATAAAACCGCCGACGAACGGGTGGCTGAAGCAACGGCGGATCTACGCCAAAAACTTACCGCCCCTACTAATGGTTGGATCATGCGCTACCAACCCGTGCCCGAGTCAGGAACCTATAACGTGCTGCTCAACTTTGATGCTGACGGGGGGGTAAGAATCCGTACCGACTTTGGGGTGAACAATAACGAGTTTTACGATCAGATGAACACCTACCGGGTGGATAATTCGCTGGGCTTAGAATTGATTTTTGAAAGTTACTCGTTCTTTAGCTATCTATTCGAGCAAAACGGTGCCACTTTTGAGGCAGAATATGAGTTTGTTTACGTGAACGAGACCCCGAACGGGGAACTGGTACTCACCAGCAAAACCGACTTGTCGTTTACCTCTTCCACCATTGTGGTGCTCGAGCCTGCGCCCAGCAATGCTGAGCAATTGTTGGGGCGGCAGATCAACTCCAATTTAGAAACACTATCAGCGACGCTGGGAGTGGTTTCTCCGGTATACCGGCTGAATTACGCCAACCGCGACTTATCACTGTATCTTTCGCTGAATACTTTCCTACGTCAAATTAATTTCACGTACGCCACTCCCTTGTCCGGAGCAAACGCGCAAGCAGTCAACTTCTCTACGGGTTATCGGGTAGAGGACAATACCATTATCTTGGACGATCCCTTATCCGATACGTACTTTGGTGTCAACGTGACCATTCCTGCAATAAATCTACGCGAGCTGGCGGATGCCGGAACTATCGACGCCTGTAATGAGGCCGTAGCTATCCGGCAGTATCAAGGCACTATCGCTGAGTCAGGTGAACCTGTTGGGCTATTTCCTCTACTCTCGGAGCCGGGGGGGGGGCGCCTTCAAAATCTCTCTGAAATTTTCGTTGCCAACGTAGGGGGAATATATGACAATGGAGTTTCGGTGGGGCAACAAGTGTTCGATGCCACGGGGGGTGCCGTCAACTTTGTTATATATCATATCCAGAATGAGCAAAGAACCTTCTACGCTATGGGTTATCTACTTCAATTATCTGAAGGGGGATTTAGTATTCCGGTCAAAGAGTTCACGCCCGGGTATGAAGGCAACCGAGTGACGTTCGACTTCGCTCCCACCTATTCGTTTGCTAATGGTGACACAACGGTTACTTTAAACCAAGTTGCTCTAGATACCTACCTTAACAACTTGACAGAAGGAGGACAAACCCGTCTCATTCAAACCGGGCAAACACGCTACGAGATGTTTAACCCCTGCACGGGATGGAGCGTTTTGCTCCAACAGCTAGAGTAAACAAACGTTAACCAATACTAGTGTTCCATCAAGTGTTAAATGACGGATAGAGTTTTTTCAGTTTTATCCGGGCATCTTTGGTGGTGAACTGCCAATCTACTTTTTTTCTTCGCTCGTTACGCTGCACATACCAGTCTTTTACCTGCTGTTCCAATTCTTGCCGGGTAGATACATGCGTTTTGAGGCCCTGTCGGGTTAAGACACTCAGTTCACACTCGGCAACATTGAGCCAGGAGCCATGCGTGGGGGTTCTGACAATATTGATCTTCTCAATGATACCACGCGCTCTTTCTGGATCAAATATCTCATAGAGGGCTGCTAATTTGTGAGCACTCAGATTATCTTCCACAACCGTTATTTTATCCGCATCGGGATAAAGTTCTTCTACAATCTGCCCTATAATTCTGGCATAGGTGAAGCGGTTATGATTATCCTCTACCCATACCTTTCGGCGACCGGCCAGTGGTTCTACCAACATATAAAGGTCAGCGACCCCTTCTCTTCGGTATTCGTAATCTACATGCTGCACCCCCTGGCTATCCACAAAGCCCTTCCGGCTTTCGCTAATAAGTTGCTTAGGTGATTCATCCAGGCAAACTTTAGGATGCTTCTCATCGTAAGGTTGCTCATACACCGATAGAACCGCTTCCATCCGGTGTACAAATTCAGCACTAGCCTCAGGAATTACCCAACTCTTTACTTGCCAGGGTTTGATAACGTTTTTTTAAAAGCTGACGCACGCTCTCGTGCGATATATGCTCCACGTAACGAAGCTCAATCATCTTATCGGCCAGCAGTTGCAGACTCCAAAGATTGTAGCCACTGGGTGGCTCACTGCATCGTAAGGCCACCAGTTTGGCTTCCACTTCTCCGGTAAAGTGCTTCTCTCGGAATACTTCACGTTTTTTACCCTCCAAGGCCCTCGCAAGACCATCCAAGACGAAACGCTCGCGTAGTCGTTCTACGCTACGGACGCTGCCCCCATAAGCTTGTCGTATTTGCTCGTCTTTCCAACTTTTTTCACCGTTTTCGTCGGCGGCCAGCAACACATAGGCCCTTTTGACTTGCTGAGATTTCTGACTTCGTGTTTGGATCAATGAAGTGAGTCCCGCTCGCTCTGAATCAGTAAGATGAACTCGGTATAATTTTGCAGGCATCGTTTTTTGGCCCTAAGTTACCTCTTATTGACCTACCCGTCAAACAATACTTGATGAAACACTAGTGGATATTCTGATAAATTCTTAAAGCTCGTGTCGACCGGGCCACGGCGGTACGAGCCTCTGAAAAAATTATCAGAATAAAGCTTACTACTCACTTAGCACCTCCATCTCCACCCGGATGTTCTGTTTGGCCAGCGGTGACCGCTCGTCGTGCAGCATCTTCGCTCCGCCCCACCCCTGGGTTTCAATGCGGCTCTTGTCGACGCCCTGCTTGATGAGGTACTGCCGGATGGTTTCGGCCCGCATCTGCGATAGTTTTTTGGCCCCCACGCCCCGCTTCAGGTAGTCATTGCTGCGCCGCAGATTGAAAAAGTTGCCGTGCTCCGGCACGTACAAGTACGTGACCCCGCGGGAGTTGCCGTTGGTGTGTCCGTGCAATTTTACGCGCACCTCCGGATTGTCTTCCAGGTAGCGTTGCATTTCCTCCAACTCGTAGCGCGACTGCTCGCGCATCACCGACGCATTGCCGTAGAAGTAGGTGTTGTACATCACCTGAATGTCGCCCTTCTTTAATTTCTCCAACGGCATCGTTACCCGAATGACGCTATCTTCATCCATCGCTACGTAAGAGGCGGTGCTGTCGTTGACCGGCTCGGTCAGTGATAGATCAAAGGTGGTTTTGCGGTACCCAATGGCGTAGGGGATCAACTGCACTCGGTCCGATAACAGGCGATCGTGCTCAAGCACCTCGGGCCGATTGGCCTGACAAGTAGTGATCTCCTGGACGCGCACTCCGTCGACTACCTTCACCACTGCGGTTACCGGTTTGTTGCGCTTACCGAGCGTTTCAAAATACACTGCGAAGCCCGAGCTTCTTTCTACGGCGGGTGCCTCGCGTACCTCGGGCAAAGTTTCTTCCGTACCGAGCCTCGTGACAGTAGTAGGGGTTTCCATATCCAAAGATACCCCCTCATTACGTGGTGTCGTCGGTTCGGTTTGGTAGGTGCTAAACACCCAAGCGTCGGCAAACTCGGTGCTGCTTCGCAACTGCAAGCACTGCTCCACCACTTGCTCGGCCGAGTCAGCCGCAAACGCATACACGTAGTAGTAGCCCCGCGGCGGGTGGTAAGCAAACTGCGCCGATACTCCCCGTAATTGAGCGTACTGCGAAAAATCACCCGCGTTGTTGTGATCAGCAAAAACTCCAATCACCAGATAAATCCCCGGCGAAAGATACCCCGGGTCGTCACCGGTTGGGGTCGAACCAAATGATTCAGCAAAAGAATAACTAAGCACCGGATTGATCCACCCAAAAATGAACCACGCAAAACAAAAAAAGTATATTTTCATGAGATGAAGTTTATTGGCGTAACCAACCGCAATTCATGCGCTCATCCCCTTATATTGCCCTGCTGAATGAAGCGTTACCTATCAAGGGTAAGAATCTGCTCGCATCAGCATTTTAATTATTATACTATTTAACAAAAAGATTAAACTATTTTGATAAACAAACTTCGCAAATAATCCTCTTTTCACGTATGAAGAATTTAGCTCTTATCCTCAGTATAATGATAACCGTAATTTGCGCCTGCCAAACCACGTCTTCCGACCGGAACGAATCGACGGTGGCCATAGATTCTACCGAAATAGAGAAACACATTGAGCGGCTGGCTTCGGATGAGTTTCTAGGGCGGAAGCCCTTTACCGAAGGCGAAGAAAAAACCGTAGCGTATCTGCAAAACGAGCTTGCCAATATGGGGCTGGCGCCAGGCAATAGCGACAGCTACTTTCAGGAGGTGCCCTTGGTAGAAATCGACGCGGTGCCTGATTCAACCATGACCGTGCAGCACGGAGACGAGCAGCGTACGCTCCGTTACCGGAAAGATTACGTAGCCCTCACCCGCCGCATCACCGACCGGATTGATATTGAGCAATCGGAGCTGGTGTTTTGCGGGTTCGGCATCGTGGCTCCCGAATACGGTTGGAACGACTACGAAGGCGTAGACATGGCGGGAAAAACGGCGGTGGTGCTGGTCAACGACCCCGGCTTCGGCAGCAGCGATAGCAGTTTGTTTAAGGGCAACACCATGACCTACTACGGGCGGTGGACTTATAAGTACGAAGAGGCGGCCCGGCAGGGAGCGGAAGGAGTGCTCATTGTGCACAACACCGCTCCGGCGAGCTACCCCTGGGGCGTGGTGCAGAGCAGCTGGTCGGGCAAAGCCCTCTATTTACAGTCGGAAGATGATAACCGCTCGCGTTGTGCCCTGGAAGGGTGGATTTCACAGGAAGCCGCTCGAGAACTGTTCGCCCTGGCCGATGTCAAGAACTACCTGGGTCAGGCCCGAGAGCAAGGTTTCCGTCCTATCCCGATGAACACCACCATTGATCTATCCATGCAGGTAAGCACCAAGCGGGCCACTTCGCGTAATGTGATTGCCCGGCTGCCAGGTAGCGATCGTTCCGACGAGTACGTAATCTATTCCGCCCATTGGGACCATCTGGGGGTGGGCGAGCCCATCGAGGGCGATTCTATCTATAATGGGGCCCTGGATAATGCTACCGGCACGGCGGTGCTGCTTGAAATCGCTCGAGCTTTTAGTCAACGAGAAGAGAAACCGGCCCGCTCGGTGGCCTTTCTGTTCGTTACCGCCGAAGAGCAAGGTTTGCTGGGATCGGAGTATTACGCCCAAAATCCGATATATCCACTGAAAAATACGGTCGCCAATATCAACCTCGACGGCATCTGGTTTCGGGGGCCGATGAATGACCTCACCGTAGTGGGTTACGGGCAGTCGGAACTGGACGACTACGCACAAGAGGTGGCCGAAGCGCAGGGGCGCTACATCAAACCCGATCCTAACGCTGAAAAGGGATACTTTTTCCGATCCGATCACTTCAGCTTCGCCAAGGTGGGCGTGCCAGCGCTCTACGCGAGCGGGGAATACGAGCAGGGAGCGCGGGGGGCGGAGTGGACCAAACAACAGAGCGACGCGTGGATCAGAGAGAACTACCACCAGCCGTCGGACGAGTACGTTTCGGGAGTCTGGCAGTTGGGAGGGATGGTGCAAGATGCGGAACTACTGTTTGCTATTGGCCACCGCCTCAGCAACGAAACGGTTTTCCCTGAGTGGAAGGATGGGTCTGAGTTCAAGGCAACGCGGGCAGCCTATCGTCCCTGAGTTAAGGGTTCTGGGTATGGCACATTGTAAGATATCTGGCCTTTTCGTAAGTATTAAGAAATTTTTCAATATATAACCATCTGATTATGAGGGGATAAGCATAATAACGCTAAAATTTTTTGTAATTATTCTTGTAATAAATATTGCTATTTAGATTATATGAGTTATATTTGTATAGTTATCAAACAAAAAAGCACAATAGTTATGAAAAGGATACTAGGATTACAGCGTAGCAAAAGCCAGTTTGAGGGATTAGGAGACATTAATCCCCGAGGAATAAGCCACACGGTTTCGTACACCACTTCCTTTGACGAAACCTGGAATCACATTCGTATAGAATTAAAAAAGCTATCTGCCCCGATGAGCATTGACTAATAAGTTTGATGAAACCATCGCTTTTTAAGTTAAGACGGTAGGAATAGATGCCCATTTTTTAGAAGCTAGTGCCCCCGGCGCTAGTCGGCGGCCGCGCGTCGCAAACGATCGTTGATCGCTCTGCCTATTCCCCGGTTAGGTACTGTCTCTGCCAGAATATGCGTAATCGGTAACTTTTCTAGGCACCGCAGGGCCGCAAACACCCGCTGGGCCGCCTCTGCCAAATCGCCGGTTGGCGAAAGCACTATCTGGTGCTGCGCCGTCACCTGCGGATACGTATCCCGAAAAGTGAGCAAACCAACCCGCTCGGCCGAATACTGGTTTAGCAGGTCTGCCAGCTCTCCGATGATCACCGGTTGTCGAGGCGCGTAGTGACTGGCCAGCATGCCGGGCGCCGGAGTTGAGCCTGCGGGTGCATAAAAAACTACCGAAATTGCCGCACCAACGCACTGCTGAAGCTCTTCCTGCGTCACTCCGCCCCAGCGGTACACCACCACCCGTCCGTTCTCGAAGCCGACAATGGTAGATTCTACCCCCACCGCACACGGGCCTCCGTCAAGAATATAAGGTATCTTACCTTCCAACTGTTCGGCTACGTGGGCAGCGGTGGTCGGACTCACGTAGCCCGACAGATTGGCACTGGGCGCCGCCAGGGGGAAATCCAGCCCCGAAAGCAACTGCTGCGCCAGCGGATGCCGAGGGACCCGCGCCGCCACTCGTTCCGAACCAGCCGTCACCATATCAGGAACGTGAGAAGTTTTTTCCAGCAATAGCGTAAGCGGGCCGGGCCAGAACTCCTCCGCTAGGCGATGGGCCGCGTCGGGTACGTTCTTTACGTAGGGTAGCAATCGGTCTAGCGCACTGGTATGAATGATCAGCGGATTAAATGAAGGTCGGTTCTTCACCGTGTAGATCTGGGCCACCGCCCGGGCACTTAAAGCGTTGCCCGCTAAGCCATAGACCGTTTCGGTCGGAATTGCCACTACCTGCTCCTGCTTCAGCAATTTTGCCGCAATTTCAATATCCAACCCTATTTCTGCCATAGATTACTCGTTTGACGCGCCATGTCATTTTTGGGCGAAGTATACGGGGCAAATGTCAATGGCCATCAGCACTATCGCCTGAAAACCAGCGATTTAACTGATAAATAGAAATGACGGCTGATTTTCTGAACCCTAAGAAGCGTACTTTTGTGCGCCATAGTTTCTTTAAATACAGAAAAACGCCCCGGGCTATTCGCTCTGGTACATTGGCCTAATTAATGAAAATTGATGATTAGCCAAAGGACTGGTATATTATTGCTTTACTTTACTTTACCATACAACACCGCGAAGCATATGATGGATCGCCAAATAAAGCTGGAGCACTTTGTCAATCTAGTAGCAATTGCTGCTGCCGATGGCTACCTCGACGCCCGCGAACGCGAATTCCTCGCAGAACGCGCCGAGGAGAACGGAATGAGAGCCGAAGAATTTAACAATATTATTGAGGATGCCGACAAACTACACTTTGTGGTACCGCTGAACCAAGTGGAGTGCGAAGAACAGTTGAACGATGCTGTGTTTATGTCGATGGTAGACGGCGAGATCAGTGACAAGGAGTATCAATTGTGCATCAGTCTGGCCAACCGCTTGGGCATCGCCCAACAAGAAGTAGAAACCGTGGTGGCCAACGTTAAACGAATTTGGGCTAAATAGCTGATTGGGGTTTTCAGCGATAGGTGGTCGGGCTCAGTCCGACCACCTTTTTTTGTTTACATGTGTTTGATCACACTATCGCCAAACTCCGAGCACTTCATTAGGGTAGCCCCGTCCATGAGTCGGTCGAAGTCGTAGGTCACTTCTTTATCGGCAATAGAACCCTCGATGCCGTCGCGCACCAGGGTGGCCGCTTCGGTCCAGCCCAGGTAATCCAGCATCATCGCGCCGGAAAGCATCACCGAACCCGGATTCACTTTATCTTGCCCGGCGTACTTGGGAGCGGTGCCGTGGGTGGCCTCAAAGATGGCGTTGCCCGTGGTGTAGTTGATGTTGGCTCCGGGAGCGATGCCGATGCCTCCCACCATCGCGGCCAGGGCATCCGATACGTAGTCACCGTTGAGGTTTAGCGTGGCGATCACCGAATACTCGGCCGGGCGCAGCAAAATCTGCTGCAAAAAGGCGTCGGCAATCACGTCTTTGATGATTACTTGGTGTCCGTTTTTTTCGGCCACCTGCCAGGGGCCGCCTTCGTAATCTTTCGCGCCGTAGCCTTCCTGGGCCACCTGGTAGCCCCAGTCGCGAAACGCTCCTTCGGTGAACTTCATAATGTTGCCCTTGTGCACCAGCGTTACGGAAGGTAATTTGTGCGCAAAAGCGTAGTCGATGGCTGCCCGCACCAACCGTTCGGTGCCTTCCTGAGAAACCGGTTTGATGCCGTAGCCAGCGGTGTCGGGAAAGCGCACCTTTTGGTATCGATCCGGAAATTTTTCTTTGAGAAAGGCGCTAAACTGTTGGTTGGCTTCGCTTCCCTGCTGAAACTCGATGCCCGCGTAGATGTCTTCGGTGTTCTCGCGGAAAATCACCATGTCCACCTGGCCGGGGTCCTTCACGGGTGAGGGAGTGCCATTGAACCAGCGTACCGGTCGCACGCAGGCGTAGAGGTCCAGCTCCTGTCGCAGGGCTACGTTGAGCGAGCGAATGCCGCCGCCCACCGGGGTGGTGAGAGGCCCCTTAATGCCCACCAAATACTCCCGGAAGGCATCGAGCGTGGCAGCAGGCAGCCACTCGCCGTTTTGGTTATGGGCTTTCTCTCCGGCGTATACTTCCTTCCACTGGATCTTTTTGTTTCCCTGGTAGGCTTTTTCTACGGCGGCGTCGAGCACCTTCTGCGCCGCAGGCCAGATATCGACTCCAATGCCGTCTCCTTCAATAAACGGAAGGGTAGGCTGGTCGGGAACCTGGAGGGCGCCATTTTGGATGGTTACTTTTTGTTCGCTCATGGATTAAGGTTGTTAAATCTCTATAAATAGGGTTAATCAGGGCAAAATAAGCAATTTTGCGCGTTATTTACTAAGATAAAACCGATTGTAGTGGATGATCTGCGTTAATGTTGAATGAAGTAGACCTAAGCCTAAAGTATTGTTGGACGTTCTGAAACAAATTCGGGGGGTGTTTGCGTTGGAAAGGCTGTATCCAGTTTTATAATAACCCTATGCTATCCGATAAACTAGCAGTTGAATCTGTTTTACCTATTGAGTCGCACCGCCTCAAGTTGCGCACCCTGCAATTGAACGATTTCCCTGACGTGGAAGAAATCATGCAATTGGTCTACGCCGACGCGGGCGGAGCCTGGACGCAGCGGGAGTTTCAAAATCAATTAACGGCCTTCCCCGAAGGGCAGATTTGCATCGACGTGGACGGCAAAGCGGTGGGCGTAGCCCTGAGCCTGATCGTTGACTACGCCCGCTTCGGCGACCGCCACACCTACGACCAGATCACCGGCAACGGCAAGTTTAATACCCACGACTACGACGGCGACGTGCTCTACGGCACCGACTTGTTTGTGCACCCCGACTACCGCGACATGCGCCTGGGCCGCCGCCTCTACGATGCCCGCAAGGAGCTGTGCGAAAACCTGAACCTGCGCTCCATCATCGTCGGCGGCCGCATCCCGGGCTACCGCAAGCACAAGGATGCCATGCCCCCGCGCAAGTACATCGACGAGGTGCGCAACAAAGAACTCTACGATCCGGTGTTGAGCTTTCAGTTGGCCAACGACTTTCACGTGCGCCGGTTGTTGCCCCGCTACTCTCCTGAAGACAAAGGCTCGATGCACTACGCCACCTTGCTAGAGTGGGTCAACGTGAACTACGATGAGTCGCAGAAGCTGATTGGCGTGCGCAAAACGGTGGTGCGCATCGGCACGGTGCAGTGGCAGATGCGGCGGGTGCAATCGCTGGAAGATATGCTGCAGCAGGTAGAATTCTTTGTGGACACGGTATCGAGCTATAACGCCGACTTTGTGCTGTTTCCCGAATTCTTCAACGCGCCCCTGATGGCGCTCTTCAACAACACCGACGCGGCCGATGCGGTGCGCTCGTTGGCTGAGTATACCGACCAGGTGCGCGAGAAGATGCAGGAGATGGCTATTTCCTACAACATCAACATTCTGGCGGGCTCCATGCCGGTCTACGAAAACCACAAGCTCTACAACGTGAGCTTCTTGCTGCACCGCGATGGCAACATCGACACCCAGTACAAACTGCACATCACTCCCGATGAGCAAAGCTACTGGGGACTGCAGGGCGGCAACAAAATTCAGGTGTTTGATACCGATGCCGGGCGCATTGGCATATTAATTTGTTACGACGTAGAATTTCCTGAACTGGGTCGCATCCTGGCCGAGCAGAAAATGGATATTCTGTTTGTGCCCTACTGGACCGATACCAAAAACGCGTATCTTCGGGTGCGGCGGTGTGCCCAAGCGCGGGCCATTGAAAACGAGTGCTACGTAGTGCTGTCGGGCAGCGTGGGCAACCTGCCGCGGGTCGAAAACATGGACATCCAGTACTCGCAGGCCGCGGTGTTCTCGCCTTCCGACTTCTCGTTTCCGCACGACGCGGTGGTGTCGGAAGCCACCCCCAACACCGAAACCACCCTAATCAGTGACCTGGACCTGGACTTGCTCAAGAAATTGAGAACGCAGGGCAGCGTGCGCAACCTGGCGCAGCGGCGAAAGGATATGTATGATGTAATTCTTAAGAAAAAAGAGTGATCAAGTTCTAGGTTCGCGGTTCCGGTTTGCCTTGGGTTCATCCAGAACCGCGAACCAAGAACCTTTAACCCTATAAACCATTAACAAACGCCAGCGTATCCACCCCGTCGGCGTAGTCCTCCAGTTCGGGCTGCTGGGCTTGTCCCAACGGAATGCTGCCCGTCCACCAACCATTCTCTGACACTACGCACTGAATTTTTCCCTCGTGCGCATCCAACGTACTCTTCAGACCGGAAAGATCGGTATAGGTTTCGTAGAACACCATTGAGATAGGCGAAACCAGTGCCTCACTTTCTTTAATCAGAGCGAAGCCAGTTTCTAGAAATGGATCGCCGTTCACCAGGTGAATCGATTTGTTGTAGTCGTAGTTGTTGTGGTACTTGTGGTGCAATAGCACATCTTGGTAGGGCTCCCAAGCCTCAATGAGCGCTACAAAATCGTAGCCCGTAGGCACCCACAGCTTCGACACGTTGCGGCAACCGAGTCCGAAGTACTGAAAGACGTCCCGCCCCAGAAGGTACAGTTCTTCGGCGCTTTCGTTGCCCCGCAGCACGCCCACTCCCGTGCGGTTCTTGCGAATAATGTGCGGGTATTTAGCAAAATAGTACTCAAAATAACGCGCGGTGTTGTCGCTGCCCGTGGCGATGATGGCATCAGCCTCCTTGAGTTTTTCTACCCACCGGATGTGCGGTTCAAAGCGAGGTTCAATTTCGGTGAGCAATTGCGCCACGTAGCGTAGCAGGTAAGCATCTTGCGAACTTAGCTTGCCCCACAGGGTGTGCCCGCTGATGAGGACCGTCAGAAAATCATGAAAGCCCACCAGCGGAATGTTGCCCGCCATCACCACTCCCACGTTCTTCACCGAAACCGGAGCATCGGGCAGGTGACGCGTCCATTGCTGAAGTTTGTCAGCGTCGAGGTAGCGTTGCACTCCCGCGAGCGCCTGGTCTACGCTCTGCTCAGTGAACCAGGAGTTTTCGGCCCGAGCGTGGCGGTGCACCTCGGCGCGCTCACTGTCGCGTAGGTTTTGCAGAATCTTACCAACCGCCGCAAAGGCATTGATCCGGTCTTCTCGTAAAATCATTTCTTAATAGCAGTTCGTTCTGCTTACAAATAAAACCAAAGTATGCTTATTTCGTAAGAGAAAACCGGAACTGTTATCAACGAAATCGAAACATAAAACATGGCAATCATCATTACTGACGAATGCATCAATTGCGGGGCCTGCGAACCAGAGTGCCCGAATACTGCTATTTACGAAGGAGGAGTGGAATGGTCGTGGGCCGACGGTACTGATCTGAAAGAGGTGGCGCTGGAAGACGGCACGGTGGTGGACGCTACCCAGCCGCAGGAGCCCGTGTCGGACGAGTTTTATTATATAGTAACGGGTAAGTGTACCGAGTGCACCGGCTTTCACGAAGAACCGCAGTGTGCCGCCGTGTGCCCGGTCGATTGCTGCGTAGACGATCCCGATGCCCGCGAAACTGAGGAAGAACTGATGGCTAAGAAAGAGTTCATGCACGCATCATAATACGATAATGCAGCAGTAGGTACGTGATTAATCACGTACCTACTGCATGCCCGCCCGTTTGATCAAGTAGCTTCGCAACACCTGGTGAAAGCCCTGGTTGATGTCGGCTTCCACCAAATCAATTTTTGCTTGCCCGCACTTGATCTTGAGCTCGTGGTAGTAGGCAATCATTTGCTGGCGGTAGGCTTCTCGCACCTGCGAAGGCTGTAGTTTTAGCCGATTGCCGCTCTCCACGTCCACAAACTCGTAGGGCCGTTCGTCAAAATCAAAGTTGAGTTCGGTGCGGTGATCGGTCACGTGGAACAACAGCACCTCGTGCCGGTTGTGTTTCAGGTGCTGTAGGGCCGAGAATATCGTCTCCGTCTCCTCCTGATTTTCGAACATATCGCTGAAGATAACCACCAGCGAGCGTTTGTGAATTTTTTCGGCAATTTGGTGCAGCACGTGTGCCACCGAAGTCTTTCGCGGTGTTGTCTGCTCCTGAAGCAAACTCTCTAAAAGCAACATTAGCTTGTGGGTGTGCGAGGAGGTGGACTTCACGGGCGTCTGCTGGTCGATATCCTCCGAAAAGATGCTTAGGCCTACCGCATCCCGTTGTTTTTGTAGCAGGAAAGCAAGTGCCGCCGCGGCCATCACGCTAAAAGTGATTTTGCCCCGGTTGGCCACCGGATAATACATCGACGAGGAGTTGTCGATCACTAGCTGACAGCGCAAATTCGTTTCCTCCTCGTAGCGCTTGGTGTAGAGCCGATCGGTTTTTGCGTATACCTTCCAGTCGATGTGCCGGGTGCTTTCACCATTATTGTAGAGCCGATGTTCGGCAAACTCCACCGAAAAGCCGTGGTAAGGAGATTTGTGCAGACCGGTGATAAAACCTTCTACCAACTGCTTGGCGAGCAACTCAATGTTACCAAACGCTCTTATTTGGGACAAAGGAATCATAGATAGTCAGGAAAATTGGAAACAAAAAGCTCACTAGAAAAGGCTGGATAAGTTAGTTAGACAAGAGACGAAATAAAGGGGCTAGCTAACCGATCCGGCCCGGTATTGTTCCGAGGAAGTTTTTTATCTATACGAATTTTTGCATTTATATTAAATAAAGAACAATTTAGCGATATTATTACGCTATCAGAACAAAAGAATTTACCCTCCAACCTAACCTACAGTGCTGTGGAAGACAACCAAGAAAAAGAAAGAGCCGAAATTTATTCCCAACGCGTGAGAGCGGGCAAACGCACCTACTTCTTTGATGTGAAAGCAACCCGGTCTAACGACTACTATCTGACGATTACCGAGAGCCGCCGAAGGTACAAGGACGATGGTTACTTTTACGAGAAGCACAAAATATTTTTGTACAAAGAGGACTTTAACAAGTTCATGACGGCTCTGGAAGAAACGGTGGGCCACGTCAAAGAAGAACTGATGCCCGATTATGATTTTGATCAGTATGAGCACGACGAGGAAGCCCCCGTTCACACTGCTGCTGAACCCGTGACCACCGGGGCTGACGGCGCGGCCGGTGACGAAGAACTCAAGTGGGATTAACTACTTTTGAACCTTATCTGAAAGCCTGACGATTTTCGTTCGGGCTTTCTTTTTGCGCTCTAGCTATGTTTAACAAGCGCGTCCTTTCTATTCTCTCCTTCGTCTCGCTGACGCTGGTTTTTATACTACTGGCCTGGATATTCTCTAATATCTTCAGCTACTTTATCATTGCCTTGGTCTTGTCGGCCATTCTGTCGCCCCTCACCAACTACATTTACCGCTTCCAATTATACGGACTACATACGCCCCGATTTATGGCAGTGATTCTATCGTTCGTGGCCGGTGCGGTGGTTATAGCCCTGTTTGTTATCCTGTTCATCCCACTGATCAAGAACCAGGTTACGCTCATCACCACCATCGACTACGAAGAACTTTACGGCCGGGCGAGTCTTCCGCTGCAGCGCATGGAAACGCTTTTAATCGATAATCGCATTGTGGACCAAAGTGGTTTCTTGGTGGACAATCTGCGAAACAGCCTGCTGACCTTGCTAGACAAAGTAAATTTTGAAGACGTGATCAACTTGCTCATCTCCATCACGGGCAACGTGTTTGTAGGAGTGATTGCCGTGTCGTTCATCACCTTTGTGCTGCTCTACGAGAAAGGAATCGTGCGTCGGCAGGTGATCAAACTAATTCCTAACCAGTATTTTGAGGTATTTATTGCCGCTATTTATAAAATTGAAACCCTGCTTTCCAACTACCTGATCGGGTTGCTGTTCCAAATATTCTCCATTTTCTGCGTGGCGGCGCTGGGTCTAAGCCTGATGGGCGTCGAGTATGCCCTGACCATTGCCATATTTGCGGCAGTAGCCAACCTAATTCCCTACGCCGGTCCGCTGTTGGGTTCGGCTTTTGGGATCGTGGTCGGATTATCATCGGCTGCGCTCGACGCCAGTGACAATGAAACGGCCCTTCTGATCGTTAAGATTATCTCGGTGTTTGCCGTGGTGCAACTGATTGACAACCTTTTTTTGCAACCGCTGATTTTTTCAAAAAGTGTGAAAGCGCATCCGCTTGAAATATTTGTCGCTATCTTTGCCGGAGCCACCGTGGCCGGAGTGCTAGGCATGATCGCCGCTATTCCGGTATATACAATCCTCCGGGTGGTCACCACCGAGCTTTACGCTGGTTACAAACAATATCATGTTTTCAAAGTCAATTGAATGAGTTTACAGTGCGGTATCGTGGGCTTGCCCAACGTTGGCAAATCAACGTTGTTTAATTCGCTCTCCAGCGCCAAAGCCGAAGCGGCTAATTTCCCCTTCTGTACCATCGAGCCCAACGTGGGCGTGATTTCGGTGCCCGACGAGCGATTACAGATTCTCGAGGCACTCGTGCATCCGCAGAAGGTCATTCCTACCACCATCGAGTTTGTCGACATCGCCGGCTTGGTGAAGGGAGCCAGCCAGGGCGAAGGACTGGGCAACAAATTTTTGGCTAACATCCGCGAGGTAGACGCCATCATCCACGTGGTGCGGTGCTTCGCCGACGACAACGTGGTGCACGTGGCCGGTTCGGTTGATCCGGTGTTTGATAAAGAAGTGATCGACACCGAATTGCAACTGAAAGATCTGGAATCGGTCGATAAAAAAATTACGCGGCTCGAGAAAACGGCCAAGTCGGGCGACGCCACCGCCCGCAAGCAGCTGGCCACGCTGCAGCAGTACAAGCAGCTTTTGGAGTCCGGGCAGAACGCCCGTTCGTTATCGCTGCCTCCCGAAGACCGCGAAGCGGTGGCCGACCTGTTTCTGCTCACGGCCAAGCCGGTGATCTACGTAGCCAACGTAGACGAAGCCTCCATCCATACGGGCAATGCCTACGTGGAGGCGCTGCAGGAGGCCGTGCGGGCCGAATCGGCCGAGGTGGTGGTGATTAGTGCGGCCATCGAGTCGCAGATTGCCGAACTTGATCCGGACGAGCGCAGCTTGTTTTTGGAAGAATACGGTTTGAAGGAGTCGGGACTCAACCGGTTAATTCGGGCGTCGTACCGCTTGCTTAACCTGATCACCTACTTCACGGCGGGCGAGAAAGAAGTACGGGCCTGGACCATCGTGGATGGTTGGAAGGCGCCGCAGGCGGCCGGGGTGATCCACAGCGACTTTGAGAAGGGGTTTATCAAGGCCGAGGTGATTAAGCTAACCAACTATCAACAGTACGGATCGGAACACGCCTGTAAAGAAGCGGGCAAGATGGGTATTGAGGGAAAAGAATACCTGGTGAAAGACGGAGACATCATGCACTTTCGCTTCAACGTCTGAGGCAGCCTTGTTGTGCTCCGACAAGCATTTTTGTCGTTTGCGTATGTCAATGAGCGCAAAGTTTTTTTGAGTATTTATACTTAAAAGCGTGGCTATTTATAAACAATTCTTTAGGTTCGTGATTATGAGTATTTAACCGCCAAATACCACTGTTAAGATTGATCGGTTCATTTTTTCTATAATACGTTTACATTGAGGGTTCGTGTCGTTTTCATTTTAAAGAACAAAGGTTCTTACGTTCCGTTTCACCACCAGTTTCTACTCGCTCAACTGATCAAGGGAATTATGGTGAAGGGGGGCGAGCGGGAATTTATTACGTCAGACGTATATAACTTTTCTGGGTTGAAGGGACAAACCAAGATTAGCCGCACTGGTCTGCACTTTTATTCCAGCCGGGTCACCCTGGTATTCTCCGCCTCTAGCAAGGAACTGATTGACTACTTTTTGAAGCACTTGTTTTCTTTCCCCCAGGTGGAAATCGGCACCATGACCCTGGTGCCCGAGATGGTGGAGGTAGAAGGAATACCTGAGATGCAGGACACGATGAAGTACGTGTGCATCTCACCGCTGGTGCTGGTGAAACCTTCGTTCAACGATGACCGAGGCAAGCGGTTCATTGCCCCCCAAACCGACACTTTCTCTGATCTCCTGTACGAATCAACCATGCTGCGGATGGAGCAGTCGGGGCAGTATACGGCCGCCGAGGTGGAGCAGTTCTATAAATTTCAGTTGGTGCCCGACAAAGACTACCTGTTGCGCATCGCCGAGAAGCAGAAGAAATTTGCCCGGATCTATCCACTCTACGACCAGGACGTGAAGTACGAAGTGCGCGGCTATACCTTTCCGTTCGTTCTCTACGCCGCCCAAAAGGTGCAGGAGTTCATCTTTACCAACGGCCTGGGCGCCTTCACCTACAAGGGCTTCGGTATGCTGGACACCGCCGGTGCCGATCCCGGCAAAAGCACCCGCAAGTACGAGTTCGAGCAAGAAGAGGCGTAACTTTACATTATTGTACAAACCTCCGGTTCGTGCGCCCTGTTTTTTGACAAGCCTTTGGCTTGTATATGATCAGCGTATCCGTACCTTATAGCTTTTTATACTTCTGAGGTTCATTGTTCCTTGCGCCAGGCGCCCGGCTCGATATTCGATATTGCTTAAATATTGAATATCGAGCAAGGAATTTCGAATGATGAAGTGATAAAAAACTGCACCGCTAATCGCTCTCACCGCCGCTGGGGATTCTGCCGATTCTGTGCATTCGCTACCAACGAGGTGTAGCCAATCAGCAGATCAGCCCGCGCGCCAATGGGGCGGGTATACACGAAAATCTCGTACCGGTTTTCCGTCTGAAAATGGTTGCCGTCGTAAGCATAGGGATTGTCGGGTCCATCAACGTAATAAAGATAGCTGTAGAATCCCTGCTTGAGCAGCATGGTGGTTCGATAACCTTTCATGGAAGCGTCGTACGTCATCTTGCCTTCTTGGTTCAGCACGTTGCTGTTGAACGCTCCGATCACGTACACGTCGCCCGGCGCGGGGTTGTCGGCTTCCAGAAAGAAGTGCGTCAGCAGGTAGTCGGCAGTCAACTCGCCGCCCTGCTGCTCCAGGTTGCCAATCACGTAGGCACCGTTCAAATCATCGTACTGGCTGTAGGCCTGACCCGCGCGGTTCTGGTCGGGCAGCAGCAGCACTTCGGTGGGCACCTTTTCGCGCAGCACCTTGCCCACGTTTTGCCCCAACGCGTTCACCGTGCGCAGATCGAAGAAGCGAAACTCGCTGGCGGCGTAGAAGTTGTTCGTCATATCAAAGGGGCGGTACTCCAACTGCCGGTCTCCAGCCCGCAGAAAAGTGGGCTTCAGTCCCTCCAACGCATTAAACCACTGATAGTTCTGCCGCACCACCACGTACACATCCTGCTGGGGATCAGGAATATCGATACTGCTATAATCCACCACAAACTCGATCTGCTGGCTGGTAGCACGGCGTCCCACGTCGGCCGAAGGAACCACCTCAGCCATTACTCCCACCGTGCGGCCGTACACCATGAAGCGCTTGGTAAACAGCACGTCGTTCTCATTGGTGCCCTGGTACACCTGCAGGGCGTAGTTGCCCGGCTGGCTCACGCGTGGCAGTGCCCACTGGTACTGCCCGAACGGAATTTTGGTGTTAAACGAAAGCTGCTCGTTGTTGATCTGAAACTCGTTGAACTGCCCCAGAAAGTCCATGTCGTAGAGCCGCGACTTGCGCCAGTCGGCGTTGCAGTGAACGATCTTGACCGAATAGTCGCCGTAGGTAGCGTCGGGGTCCAACTCCAGCACGTCGAAGACTAGTAGCACCGGCTCGCGCTGGTCGATGGGGAAGGTGGAAGAGAACAGCGGCCCTTCAGACGTGAGCAGGCGGATGGTCCGCACGTTGGGGTTAAAGGTTTCGTCGTGATAAACCTTATCCTCCGAGGCTTCTGCCGAAAGGGCAATACCGCAACCGAGGGTCATCGCTAGCCACCAAAACAAGCTGGCTTTCGTTTTCAACATAGTCGGTTTTGTGATCATGATTCGTTCGCCAAGGCCGCCTCCAGTTCCTCGGCCCGCTGCGCCAAAGTTTCCCACTGCTGCGTTTTTTGGCTCAACTTCTTTTCAACGTCAGCAAACTGCTGGGTGGTTTCTTGTTGCCGCCGGTTATCGGAGTAAATGTCGGGCTGAGCCAACGTTTGTTCTATCCTTTTCTTTTCTTTCTCCAGCGCGGTGATTTCAGTTTCTACTTCGTGCACCTCGCGTTGCAACCGCGCCAACTCCCGCTGCTGCGCCTGCTCGGCTTCACTGTTTTTCGGAGTTGTTTTCTTGGGAGCTTCCTGCGGAGCCGAAGAGACGCTGACCGTACGCTGCGACTGCCAGTAGACGTACTCATCGTAGGTGCCCGGATATTCTTTGACCTCTTTGTTCTCAATGAACCACACCTTGTTGGCCACCTGCGAGATAAAGTGCCGGTCGTGCGACACAATCACAAAGGTGCCCTGGTACTGCTGCAAGGCCTGAATCAGAATATTGACCGACTGGATGTCCAAGTGGTTGGTGGGTTCATCCAAGATCAGGAAGTTGGCTTCGCCGATCAGGGTTTTGGCCAGCGCCACCCGCGATTTCTCTCCGCCCGACAACACCTTGATCTTCTTGAATACGTCGTCGTCCATAAATAGGAAGCAGCCCAGCACGCCGCGCAGCTCCTGCTCGGTTTTTTCGCTACCGGCCTGCTTGAGTTCTTCCAGAATCTCGTTCTCCACGTGCAGGGCCTCCAGCTGGTGCTGGGCGTAGAAACCCATCTCCACGTTGTAGCCCAGTTGCCGTTCGCCCTCGAAGGGTTCGGTGCCCGCGATGATGCGCAGCAGGGTAGACTTGCCCTTGCCGTTAGCCCCGATGAAGGCAATTTTGTCGCCCCGCTCGATACTGCATTCGGCCCCCTCAAAGATCTCAATGTCGCCGTAGGCCTTCGACATGTCCTTGATTTCGCTGACCCATCGGCCCGATGGACGCTTGAACTTGAACTTAAAGTTCACCGTCGCGTTCTCATCCACCACGTCGTCTACCCGGTCCATGCGCTCCAGCGCCTTCACCCGCGACTGCACCTGCCGGGCCTTGGTGGCTTTGGCGCGGAAACGTTCCACGAAGCGTTCGGTCTGCTTTATCTTCTGCTGCTGGTTTTCAAAGGCGTTGCGCTGAATCTCGCGCCGCAGTTCGCGCTCTTCCAGGTAAAACGAGTAATTGCCCGCGTAGGGAGTGAGTTGTCCGTTGGCCACCTCCACGATCATCTCCACAGTGTTGTCGAGAAACTGCCGGTCGTGCGATACCACAATGAAGGCCCCTTCGTAGGAGCGCAGGTAGTTTTCGATCCACTGGATGGAGGGCAGGTCCAGGTGGTTGGTGGGCTCATCGAGCATCAGCAGGGCCGGTTTTTCGAGCAGCAGCTTGGCCAGCATCACGCGCATGCGCCAGCCGCCCGAGAACTCGCGCAACGGCCGCTTCAGGTCGGCGGTACTAAAACCAATGCCTTCCAGAATTTCTTCGGCTTTGGCTTGTAGGGCGTAGCCTTCCAGAATCTCAAACTTTTCTTGCAAGCGGGTGAGCTTGTCGACCAGTTTGTCGTCATAATCGGTTTCCATTTTCTTAAGCACCCGCTCGATCTTGTGCTCGATGGCCAGTGCTTCTTCAAAGGCCTGCATGGCCACGTTCAGAATGCTGTCGTCCGACTGAAACGAAAGCAAATCCTGGTTCAGAAAGCCGATGCTGCAATCGTTCGATTTTGAGATGTCGCCTCCATCGGGCTGGTAGTCGCCCACGATGAGCTTGAGCAAGGTTGACTTGCCAGTGCCGTTGAGGCCCACCAGTCCGATTTTGTCTTTGGGCTTCACGTGCAGGTTGGCTCCTTCGTAGAGCGGACGGCTACCGATGTAGTAGGATAAATTATTGATGGCTAACATAGAAACTTAGATAGTAGGATACTTAGCGGGGGCAACGTAAGCGATCGGTGTTTTGTGCCAGATTACCGGACAAATTTACTAAATCTAATTGAGGCAAGGAAACCTACTCAAAAATGCTAGCAACCCTAGTTGATGAGCCAAGTTAGCCATACCGGCAATACAGAAGAGGATCAAGCTTGCACTCTTCATCAAAACAGTACATCGATACCAAAACCCGCGTTCTTGCTGTGCGTCGGTAAGGTGAGTCGTGTAGTTTTGAAGCTATCGTTCATGCTTAAACCACACTCCCGTGATTCAGACTTCCCTCACGTTCCAACTAGCCCAGATGGCCCTAGAAAACCAGTACGACCGCCCCGCCCTCTGCCGCGACGTGGCTTCGTTAAATAATGATGAAGCCGACTGGAAAGAAGACCTGCAACTGGTTGAACAAGTGTCGGCCCTGATGCTGCTGGACGAAGCCTTTACCGAAGACAATCCGCTCGATCCGGCGCAACGGGAATACGAGATTCAGGAAGTCAAATCGCTGTACACCTTTCATCTGCTAATTGCCCGCTTGGTGTTTCGCAACAATGCCGAGATGTATGAGACGCTCAATCTACTAGGCAAACGAGAAGAATGTCTGAAAGAATGGATCGCCCAGGCCAGCAGTTTCTACGCCGACCTGGGACACCTAAGTTCGGCCATGGCGCACTACGGCATCACGCTCACCGAACTGCGGCAGGCCAAAGCCATGGTGGAGGCCGTGATAGACCGCTACTTACGATAAGAAAATAGCCAATTTTTTATCATTTTATCCGTAATCTCAAATAATTATGATTATTTGAGATCAATAGTCTGTAGAGTTTCAAGCGGTAATGCAGCCGTAGTTGTATAATGCTTGGTACTGCGGCGAATTTTGGTAAGGTTCGGGGACTATTCCGAACTCGCTAAAAAATCTATGCAACAGATGTTCATTGCAATATTGGGTTTTAATGCTTGAAAGGGAAAACGTTTTTCTTTCTTGTGCTGTTTGCGGCCAGGCGTGTGCTGCTTTGGCCAGTGATACAGCCGTTAAACTAGCATTTACGTGGGTGTGTATCTTTTGCTCGCTACGCGCTTGGCACTCCGTCAGGCCAGTATGCTGTTTGGCATCTCGGTAAAGGAACTCAATCTGGAAACGCAAGCGATAGCATTCCAGCACTTTAGTCCCATCCATCGTGGGATCAGTAGCAAAGAAGGCTTCGGCTCTCAAGGTGCCATCTTTTTTGGTGATATGCACGATGACACACTTCACTAGCCGATGCAATGCTCTCACATAGATCTTTCCTTCATAAGCTACCGCGTTGTCTTCAATCAGGCACGGGGTGAAGTGGGCCGGATTGAGTCTGAGCCGATCTACTCGCCCTTCGTATTTGGACGGTCTGCCTCTGCGTTTGGGCTGTGGCCCTAGACAAGGATACTGTAGCACTGCGTTGCTAGGCAACTTACTGATAAGTGTGAATCCCTGTGCGGTGACTGTGTTAACAAACGGCTCTCTCCAAAAATAGCCATCCGCTACAATGGTAGAAGAGATCGCTTTCAAAGTATCCGTCTGATCTGCCACCAAGCCAGCATAATAGTCTAGTAGCGAATCGTAGCGGTCTTGTCCAATGGTTTGCTTGGCATACAGGTGCATGGCCGTACGACTTTCTAATCCTACGCTGGCAAAGCCGCTGATCTCAAGGCCGTACTTGGTGGCGTTGGCGCAGCCTGACCAAAAGTAGCTGGCCCCTGGTGTATGCTTACCACTCTTGGGTAGATAGCTGGGGTCAAAGGCAATGATGCGTTCCTCTTCGGGCAACGATAAGATTAACTCCTCGTTGAAGTGCTCGAAGGCAAACTCGCTTTCGTAGCGCACCCGGTAAGTGGCTTCGTTGAAAGAACCGTAACGCGACAGGTTCTCAAAGTTATGGCGACCGCGAATAGTCAATAGTAAAGGCATCAAATGAATCATAAAGTTCTTCTGCCACTTGCCAATGTCTGGCATTTTATCCAATATTAGTGCTGTGAGTGTTTTTACATTCATAGGTGGAAAGTCTTCGTTTTGTCGTTTCGCAAAACCAAAACTAGACTTCCGCCTTTTTAATTTAATCTGCCCTAAAAACTCTACGGACTATTGTGAGATTACGATCTTTAATTATTACGTTTTTGGATCAGTGGCTCTTCATCCTTTATTTTGTTCAATGAGTTAGCGAACCGCTCACGGGGCGTAAATGGGAGTACGAAATGTTTCCGATACGGTTACGAGTTTAAATGGAGCGGCACGAAAGTCAAGCTACCCAAAACGTTTGTCGAGCAGTACGGCGCAGAAGGAATGGCAATCACCCGCGATAACTTCCGAGACTTTGTAATTCTAAAGTGATTGCATGAGTTTTTCACTCAATCTTTTCCTGCTTACTTTTCTATTGGGAGCGATCCACGGTATACTAAGTGCTTTCGCTATTTTCTTTCAGAAAGACGGAAACAAAACGCGAATCATATTCAGCCTGTTTCTACTCTCTATCTCGCTGGCCTGCCTCAAGACAGCGCTTCAGGAAATTTTTCCGGTGTTTTGGTCGCAATTCCCACTGCCGCTCCTCTTTCAGTTTGCCTGGGGGCCCCTGCTGCTACTCTATACGCAAAGCACATTATACAA
Source organism: Cyclobacteriaceae bacterium (assembly GCA_965217305.1). Classification (GTDB taxonomy): domain Bacteria; phylum Bacteroidota; class Bacteroidia; order Cytophagales; family Cyclobacteriaceae; genus Tunicatimonas. Next base: position 179,663 of record CBDCHN010000007.1, on the reverse strand, counting down.
GGGGTTTCATCTTCAACGTACTCACATTCGCCTCCGGTATCGTGTCCAATGTGATCGACCTCGCCAAGTTTGATAACGCCATTGATGAGCACCTCTTCCTAAGCTCGGAAACGCAAGAAACTGCGTGGACCAATCAAGTGGATAATGCCGGAGAGAGTATCCCCTACGGATTAGGCTGGTATGTGCAGCAAAGAAATGGCAAACGGGTGGTATGGCATTACGGGTGGCATCCGGAGGCTTTTTCAGGGTTGTATCTAAAATTTCCGGAAGCAGGCATAACGCTTTTTTTGTTAGCCAACAGCGAGAACCTCTCGGCTCCGTTTATTGAGTCAGGGTATGACCGGGACGTTTTTGTTTCCCCCTTTGCGCGGCTCTTTTACGAAACTTTTCTCGACTGAAAAGCAATCAAAAAAGGTGGCCCGTTTCCCGACCACCTTTTACTCTTAAAGACTAAACTACGCAGAATCAGGCCAGATCAAAGCGATCGGCGTTCATCACCTTGGTCCAGGCGGCCACGAAATCCCGCACGAACTTTTCCTGCGAATCCTCGCAGGCGTACACTTCGGCCAGGGCGCGAAGCTCAGAGTTCGATCCGAAGATCAGGTCCACCCGGGTGCCCGTTCCTTTGCTTTCGCCGGTTCTGCGATCTTTTCCGGCAAACTTATTCTGAGAATCAGACGTCGCTTCCCACTTAACTCCCAAGTCGAGTAGGTGGACAAAGAAGTTATTATTCAACGTTTCGGGACGGTCGGTGAAGATACCGTGCTGCGACTGGTCGTAGTTGGTGTTCAAGGCGCGCATGCCTCCCACCAGCACGGTCATCTCCGGCGGGGTCAGCGACATGAGTTGCGCCCGGTCGATGAGCATCTCCTCAGCCGAGGCCGATATATGATCCTGGTTGCGGTAGTAGTTGCGAAACCCGTCGGCGTTGGGCTCCAGCGGAGCGAAGGCCTCAACAGAAGTCTGCTCCTGCGACGCATCGGTACGTCCGGGAGTGAAGGGGACGGTGATGTCGTGTCCAGCATCTTTGGCCGCTTTCTCGACACCGGCGCAGCCGCCCAGCACGATCAGGTCGGCCAGCGAGACCTGCTTGTTGCCTTCCTGGGCGGTGTTAAACTCCTGCCGGATACCTTCTAATTTCTCTAGCACCTGCGATAGTTGCGCCGGGTTGTTGACTTCCCAGTCCTTCTGCGGAGCCAAACGAAGGCGAGCCCCGTTGGCGCCCCCGCGCTTGTCGGAGTTGCGGAAGGTAGAAGCCGACGCCCAGGCCGTAGAGACCAGTTGCGACACCGACAAGCCGGAGTTGAGCAGCTTCTCTTTTAGGGTAGCAACGTCCTGGTCGTTGATCAGTTCGTGGGTGACGGCGGGCACCGGGTCTTGCCAGAGTAGGTCTTCTTCCGGCACCTCGGGGCCCAAGTAGCGCGCCTTCGGACCCATGTCGCGGTGGGTCAGTTTGAACCAGGCGTGGGCAAAAGCCCTGGAGAACTCATTGGGGTTCTCGAGGAAGCGGCGCGAGATTTTTTCGTAAGCCGGATCTACTTTTAAGGCGATGTCCGTCGTGAGCATAAAGGGCGCGTGCTTCTTGGCCGGATCAAAGGCGTCGGGAATCAGCCCGGCCCCGGCATCGCCCTTGGGTTTCCACTGATACGCTCCGGCGGGACTTTTCGTTACTTCCCAATCGTAGGCGAATAGGTTCTCGAAGTAGTAGTTGCTCCACTCGGTAGGGGATTGTGTCCAGGCCCCCTCGATGCCACTGGTGATGGTGTCACCGGCGTTGCCGGTTCCGTAGGTGTTCTTCCAACCCAGTCCCATCTCCTCGATACTGGCCCCGGCGGGTTCGGCCCCGACAAACTCTATCGGGTCAGCCGCTCCGTGGGTTTTTCCGAAGGTGTGTCCGCCCGCAATCAATGCCACGGTTTCTTCGTCGTTCATGGCCATGCGGCCGAAGGTCTCGCGGATGTCGTGCGCCGCTCCCTCGGGATCGGGGTTGCCGTGGGGGCCTTCCGGGTTCACGTAGATCAGGCCCATGTGCGAAGCGCCCAGCGGATTCTCTAGTTCACCTCCCTCGTAACGCTCCTTGTTGCCGAGCCATTCGCCTTCGGCTCCCCAGTAGATGTCTTCCTCGGCTTCCCAAATGTCCTCTCGTCCGCCGCCGAAACCAAAGGTCTCGAAGCCCATCGACTCCAGGGCGCAGTTGCCCGTGAGCACCATCAGGTCGGCCCAGGAGATTTTCTTACCGTACTTCTGCTTGATTGGCCAGAGCAGCAGTCGGGCCTTGTCGAGGTTGGCGTTGTCGGGCCAACTGTTGAGCGGCGCAAAGCGCTGTGAGCCGGAGCTCGCTCCGCCCCGCCCGTCGCCGATGCGGTAGGTGCCCGCGCTGTGCCAAGCCATCCGAATAAAGAACGGCCCGTAGTGACCATAGTCGGCTGGCCACCACTCTTGCGAGTCGGTCATCAGGTCGAAGAGGTCTTGTTTCACGGCGGTCAAGTCTAGTTTCTTAAATTCTTCGGCATAGTTGAAGTCCTTTCCCATTGGGTCAGACAGTGCGGAATGCTGGCGAAGGATGTGTAAGTTCAGTTGGTTGGGCCACCAATCGCGGTTCGAGGTGCCGCTACCGGCGGTATACTTGGTGTTGCCGCCCATGAACGGGCAGCGGCTCGATTCGTTTACCTCCCAGACTTTGTGGTTGGAGTCTTCGGGAGTGTTGCGATGTTCGTTGTTTTCCATGATAGAATGATTTTGTGGGTTTCAGTCTTCAAAGTTACAACAATCATCGCTGACAAGTACGATAAAGGCTATTGATAAAATCTATTTATCTATAGACACGAGTTATAAGTCGGCCAGGAAGCGTTAGTTGAGGGGACGCTCGGGCTATTGACAGAATTTAGCTAAATTTGGTCTCTCCGCTGACCGCATTTACGTAAATTTAGTCAACAATATGGAAGTTTTGCTTACCCGCACCATCGAGTCATCGGTGCTCGCTAGCTTAGTGCCTCAAAAAGTGACGGTACTGCTCGGCCCCCGGCGGGTCGGCAAGACCGTGTTGATTCGGCAGGTAATCGACCAACTGCGCGAACCCTATCTGTTACTAAACGGCGAGGATGCCGACGTTCGGCAACAACTTGCTTACCGCAGTAAGCAAAACTATCTCAACCTGCTGGGCAACAAACGCGTGCTCATCATCGATGAAGCGCAGAAAATACCGGAGGTGGGGGCTATCCTAAAGTTGATCGTCGATGAAATACCCGGAATCAAGGTGTTAGTAACCGGTTCATCTGCTTTTGATATCAATAAGTACACCGGCGAACCGCTTACCGGCCGGAAGAAAAGTTTTAATCTGTTTGCGCTATCGGAACAGGAGCTAGACCAGGTAGAAGATGGGGTGCAGAAGGTTGCCAACCTAAAGCATCGTCTGGTGTACGGCAACTATCCGGAGCTGTTGCAACTCACCGATGCCGACGAGCAGCGCGAGTATCTACAAGATCTGGTGAACGCCTACTTGCTGAAAGACATCCTGGAGTTTGAGAATATCAGAAGTGCCGATAAAATTCTGAACCTGCTACGGCTGGTTGCTTTTCAGGTCGGTGGCGAACTCTCGTACAACGAAATAGGTGCGCAACTGTCGATGAGTAAAAACACCGTAGAGAAGTACCTAGACCTGTTGTCTAAAGTGTACGTCCTGCACTCGGTTAATGCCTTTAGCCGAAACCTCCGGAAAGAGATCGCCAAGGGCAAGAAATGGTACTTCTACGACAATGGGCTACGTAATATTTTAATCGGCAACATGAACCCCGTGGCCGTGCGGGACGATGTGGGCAAGCTGTGGGAGAACTACATCATTAGCGAGCGCATCAAGTTCCAGAAGTACCGGCGGATGCTGGTTTACAACTACTTCTGGCGCACCTACGACCAGCAGGAGATCGATTGGGTAGAGGACCGGGGCGGCCAGCTCCACGCCTACGAGTTTAAGTGGAGCCCCAATAAAAGAGTCAAAGAACCCGTCGCCTGGAAAAAGGGCTACGAAAACACCGTATTTGAGGTGATTCACCGCGATAATTACCTCTCCTGGATTCGGGAGTAAGGCAGTTTATCCTCTTAGGTGATATCGCATAGAAAGTAACACCTACAAGTTAAGAAGTATAAAGTGATCTCCGCGGTTGGCGCACTAATTACTACGCGTTTAATAGAATGACAAATGTTTGTAAACGTTTACAAATGCATTTAGTGATATAATGATGTTTTCAGTTAGTTTATGTATAAAAATTCTCAAGACGCCTTGTCTAAACATTAAGCATATTGCTATATTGCATATAAGTACCTGCCCACAATTAGCTATAATTAAACTGATAGTCTGCGAAGTTGATTTTGATCTGCTGACCAGTTGCAGCTAGTGCTCGGTCTACTGAGTAGAAGAGCGTATCGGCTGACTGATAATCCTCGGGTCTAATGCAGCCCTCTTTGAGTTCCTTCCAGTAGCGTTCAATGATGTTTAGATGCGGACAGTAAGGGGGCAAATAGAATAAAAACAGTCCTCGGTGCTGCCAGCAATCTATACATTGGCTTAACCTCCGGGCTTTGTGAGCACTCGCATTGTCTAAAACTACCACCGTAGGCTTAGTGATACGCCACGATAAGCTTTCTAACTGCTCTATGATGAAATTCGCGTTGATGTTCTGCGTAGTGGTCTGATAGATCAGTTCATTGCTCCGACTCAGTAGTCCGAAGACGTTAAGTGCCGCCCCCCGAGTGACTTCTATTCCTAAGTTTTCATCAGCAAACTGCCAGCCGTAGGGAACATAGCCTTCTGTTGAAATACGGGTTTCGTCCCCGTAGTACAGGTTGATATGGCCAGCACAGCTTTGGGTTTCTATCATCGCCAGGGCCTCTCTTCTTGCTTTATACAAGGCTGCATCAGGTTTTCCTTTGGTCCTTCGTCGGATGCGCTTCCAGCGACCGTTAATTCTTTCAATAGTCTGTAGAGTTTCAAGCGGTAATGCAGCCGTAGTTGTATAATGCTTGGTACTGCGGCGAATTTTGGTAAGGTTCGGGGACTATTCCGAACTCGCTAAAAAATCTATGCAACAGATGTTCATTGCAATATTGGGTTTTAATGCTTGAAAGGGAAAACGTTTTTCTTTCTTGTGCTGTTTGCGGCCAGGCGTGTGCTGCTTTGGCCAGTGATACAGCCGTTAAACTAGCATTTACGTGGGTGTGTATCTTTTGCTCGCTACGCGCTTGGCACTCCGTCAGGCCAGTATGCTGTTTGGCATCTCGGTAAAGGAACTCAATCTGGAAACGCAAGCGATAGCATTCCAGCACTTTAGTCCCATCCATCGTGGGATCAGTAGCAAAGAAGGCTTCGGCTCTCAAGGTGCCATCTTTTTTGGTGATATGCACGATGACACACTTCACTAGCCGATGCAATGCTCTCACATAGATCTTTCCTTCATAAGCTACCGCGTTGTCTTCAATCAGGCACGGGGTGAAGTGGGCCGGATTGAGTCTGAGCCGATCTACTCGCCCTTCGTATTTGGACGGTCTGCCTCTGCGTTTGGGCTGTGGCCCTAGACAAGGATACTGTAGCACTGCGTTGCTAGGCAACTTACTGATAAGTGTGAATCCCTGTGCGGTGACTGTGTTAACAAACGGCTCTCTCCAAAAATAGCCATCCGCTACAATGGTAGAAGAGATCGCTTTCAAAGTATCCGTCTGATCTGCCACCAAGCCAGCATAATAGTCTAGTAGCGAATCGTAGCGGTCTTGTCCAATGGTTTGCTTGGCATACAGGTGCATGGCCGTACGACTTTCTAATCCTACGCTGGCAAAGCCGCTGATCTCAAGGCCGTACTTGGTGGCGTTGGCGCAGCCTGACCAAAAGTAGCTGGCCCCTGGTGTATGCTTACCACTCTTGGGTAGATAGCTGGGGTCAAAGGCAATGATGCGTTCCTCTTCGGGCAACGATAAGATTAACTCCTCGTTGAAGTGCTCGAAGGCAAACTCGCTTTCGTAGCGCACCCGGTAAGTGGCTTCGTTGAAAGAACCGTAACGCGACAGGTTCTCAAAGTTATGGCGACCGCGAATAGTCAATAGTAAAGGCATCAAATGAATCATAAAGTTCTTCTGCCACTTGCCAATGTCTGGCATTTTATCCAATATTAGTGCTGTGAGTGTTTTTACATTCATAGGTGGAAAGTCTTCGTTTTGTCGTTTCGCAAAACCAAAACTAGACTTCCGCCTTTTTAATTTAATCTGCCCTAAAAACTCTACGGACTATTGTTCTTTTAAAAAACGCTTTAATGTCTTCTCACTAAACGTCTTCTGAAGTTGCTCCTCCAAAATGACTTTAGCTCGCTTTAAACGCTGACGTTCTTGTTGCACTACCTCACGCACCTTTTGCTCATCGGTTTGCGCGTCCAATATTGCCTTGCGCCCCCTACCGGGCAGGGTAGCCAATCCGGAAATGCCCTGCTGCTCGTAGCGCGTCAGCCAGTTGTTCACCGATAAAAGGTTACTACCTAAAATAGCCGCCACATCTTTAGAAGTACGACCTTCGCTTTTTAGCAGGATCATATGACAACGCTGCCGAAACACCGCCGTCTTACCTTCCCGGTAACCTTGCAACAAAGTAGTCCGTTCTTGTTCGCTCAGTGCTATTATACGTATCTTGCCCATCTATTGTCTTTTGACTACAAAACTAACCATTTATACGCAATTGTGTCTCGGTACTTAAACGCAATTGCGTATGTACGGATTTTGTGCTTAATTCAAATAGAAAGAAAAGATGCCATTTCCAGTTGAAGAAAAATATATATCTGAAACAGAGTCTGAACTAAATGTGAAATTTCCACCTGAATTCAAAAATCGAATGATAAGATCTAATGGTGGCGAATTAATAACTGATGAATTCGAATTTGAACTTTATCCATTTTTTGATAAGTCTGATAAGAAAAGAATAAGTAGGACTTGCAACCATATTGGATTGGAAACAAAAAATGCTCGTGAATGGAATGGGTTTCCTAATAATGGAATTGCAATTGCCTCAGATAGATATGGAAACCAGTTAATTCTAATTCATGACGGAGATGGACATTTGACCGAGGACGTCCATTTCTGGAATCACGAAACTGGACGTTTCGAGAAAATTGCTGACTCAATTAACAATTTAGATGACTAAAATAGAAGGTACGTATATTCAATATGCTTCTGGTTATGACAAAGATGATATTACGTTATCAGATTTAGAAAAAGCTCTGAAAGACTTGCCAGAAATGGATGATGAGCATGGAGGATTCTGGATTGGGGTGTATGGAGCAGATACAAATGAATTTGTGCTTGAACTCCATAAAAGTTTGACCCTTTTCGGAAATTTTGGAGAAGACGAGAATTATAAAATCAAGCTGGACAGACTAGAGCTTTCAAAGAAGTACTTCGCTCTATTGTTAACCGGAAAGATTGATGAATTGAAGGAAAAATTTAAGAATAACTAAGCACAACGAGGGGTATAATGCATACCCTTCGGGATACGCACCATACACAGAACGTTCCGCTACCTGCCTACTTTTCAAAGTCTACTCACACCAACAACAGCATCAGCGTCAGCACAATGCCCCCTAGTGTGAAGTAGAGTCCCTTCTTAAACACCGAGGTGGCGGGCCTAAACATCCAGAACGCCGACACCACGAAGAACAGTAGCGCGCCCCCGAAGAAGATGTTGAGCCAGAACAGTGGATGATCGGTATTGGCCTTGTGCAGTTTAGTCATTTTGTCGAGCACCAGGGGTAACTTTTTGGTCATGTACACCGCTTCACCGCTCGCCCGGTCGTACGATCCCTGCTCAAAGTAAACCACCTCTCCCTCCTGCCGGGTAACCTGCAACCCTTTGATCTTTAACTGTTTGCCCACTTCCGCCGGGGGAAGATTCGGTTCCAGCACCTTTTCTACCTGCTGGTCGCGCTTCAGAAAATCCGTATTGCGGAAGATCAGCACCACCCCGCTAATGGCGTACACCGCCATGATGCCCACCAGAAAAAAGCCCAGGTAGCGATGAATGATGCGCATGGTCATGCCGGTTGTTCTAGGGTTACTCATACTTTTGATCAGTTTCGTTTTCCGGGTTGATACGTTTCCTGGGCGCGCGCCTCCACCGCCGCACGGTAGTAGGGCACGTCCTTAAATTGCACCTCCCGATAAGGCTCCACCTGATCATCAAAGTGCGGAGAGGCCGGGTCGCTACTTTGTCCGCCTACCAAAATGCTCTTGGCGCGCACGCTGTCGCCAAACTCCACCGCCGCCACGAAGCTGTTGCCGCTGGTACCGTAGATTTTCTTAGTGTCGCCGTTGTTCCGCGCGGCATAGGAGGCCAACGCTCCCCACTGCCCGGGAGCAAAGCCAATGGGCGTGCTGGGTTGGTCATCGTCGAAATCAAGCTCGATGGCTCCACTCAGGCGCTGGTAGCGGTTCACTTCACCCCAGGGCATCTCCCAGGTACCAAAATCGTCCTCCAATTGCTGCACCGCCCCGGCAAAGATCGCCAGCCGCTCGGCCGGGGGCGATCCGGTGCCGTAGTACTCGATGCGCTCCATTGGGGTGAGTCCCGGCGGTGAGGTGCCTTCTTGCTGGTAACGGGTGCCGTAGTAGTGCGCCAGCGTCATGGCCACCGATCCCTCCGAAGTGGTGAAGTCCCAGTCCCGCAGCGCTTCCACGGGGGCACGTAAGGCTTCGCCTTTGCCCGAAGCATCGTAGGCGGCCACCAGGCCCGGAATCAGCGCCGCAAAGGCAGGAAGATATGGATCGTAGGCCAGTTTGATCAGACTGTCCAGCGTGTAGCTTTTGCGGTCACGCAGTAAGCCGATGGCGTGTACGCCCCGAAAGTTCTCCCGGTCGATCGACATATAGCGCGGGTAGTCGCTGCGCTTCGGACTGAACTCCAGCGCGGCGGTGTAGGGCGTAGAGTTGCAGTTCTGAATCCAACCGTTCGGCGGATTGTGCACCACGATGCTCTCGTCCATCGAGTGCAGCCCCTGCCAGTCGGTTTGCGGATTGCTTCCGTCGACCGATTGGGTATAATTAAAGGTGGTGTCGCGGCGGGGGATGAAGTTGCCGTGGAAGTAGGCGATGTTGCCCCCCGCGTCGGCGTAGACGGTATTATTCGAGGAGTTGGTGCGGATGTCCATCATCTGGCGAAAGTCGTCGTAACCGCTTTGCTTGGTGCGGGTGTAGGACTGCTCCAGGGCTTTCACTGGCTCCCACATCAGGGCGGTGGCCACCCACTGACCGTCTTGCTGGTGGGTGATGGGGCCGTGGTGAGTGCGGTAGGCCATAAAGATGCGCTCTTTTAAGTTATCACCATCTTTGTAGTTCAGCGTCACTTCGTAGGTTTCCACCGGTCGCCACGCGTCGCCGTACTGATACATCAGGCTATCGCCCTGCTGCTCGATGGTTTCCCGAAACTCGTCGATCACATCGGTGTAGGTGGAGGTGTGCATCCAGCCGGTGGTTTTGTTGAAGCCCTGGTACACAAAAAACTGCCCCCAGGTAACGGCCCCGTAGGCGTTGAGTCCCTCTTCGCTCACGGCGTGCACTTCGCCTCGAAAGTAGAACGACGTATGCGGGTTGATGAGCAGCATCGCGTGGCCCGATTGCGTGAGTTCGCCCGCGATGGCAATGCCGTTGGAGCCCTGCGGTTCTTCTACGGCCGGTTCCGGTTCGTGCTCCGGCACCGCGGGAGTGTTTTCGTAGAAGGCCTGTAGTTGCCGGGTAGACACGCGCTCAATGTCACCGCCAATGGAGCCTTCGCTGAAGTACATCGGCATCCACGGCTCGAAGCGGGTGAGCAAGCGGGGCCGCACTTCGGGGTGGGTGTGCAGGTAGTAGTTGATGCCGTCGGCCCAGGCGTTGCAGAGCTTCTTGAGCCAGTCCGGACTGCTTTCGTAGTGAGCGACGGCTTCTTCCTGCGTCATAAACAGCTTGGCCCGCAGGTCGCTGTACAGGGCCGATTCCCCCTCTACTTCAGCCAGCCGACCGGTGGCCCACAGGTAGTTCTGTTCCACCCGGTTGAAGTCGTCCTCGCACTGGGCGTAGAGCAGTCCGAACACCGCGTCGGCGTCGGTTTTTCCGTACACGTGGGGCACCCCAAAATCGTCTCGATAAATAGTGATTTGTTCAGCCTGGGTTTGCCAACGATCAGTCTCGGCCGAAGGCGAAGGATTGGTTCGGCAGGCACCCAGCACAACTGGCAGAAGCCAGAGGAGACAGCGAAAATAATAGGTTATTAATGTAGGCATAGGTCAACAGGATCGAACAGACGGGCAATTATGGTTGATTTTTTGGCAAATCCCTAATTCTCCCTTTCAATATAGCGGAAGGGAAATCCCGTTTTTTTTCTTAGGTTTGGTCGCTTAACCAAAACCATTCCTTTTGGCCCTCGCAACCATTGACTGGGCAATTATCTTCGGATTCTTCGCCATTTCGCTTTTCATTGGGCTATACGCGGCCCGCACGGCCGGCAAAAGCGCCGCCAACTTCTTTTTGTCGGGCCGCAATATGCCGTGGTGGCTGCTGGGAGTGTCGATGGTGGCCACCACCTTCTCGAGCGACACGCCCAACCTGGTGACCGATATTGTGCGGCAAAACGGGGTGGCGGGCAACTGGGCGTGGTGGGCCTTTCTGCTCACCGGTATGCTCACCGTGTTTGTGTACGCTAAACTGTGGCGGCGCTCACGGGTGCTCACCGACATTGAGTTCTACGAGCTGCGCTACAGCGGCCGCTGGGCGGCTTTCCTGCGGGGGTTTCGGGCACTCTACCTGGGCGTATTCTTCAACGTGATGGTGATGGCCTCGGTATCGTTGGCCGCCATCAAGATCGGGGCGGTGATGCTCCAGTGGTCGGCCCTGCAAACCCTGGCCGTATCACTGGCCATCACGGCCGTCTACAGCACCGTAGGCGGACTCAAGGGCATCTTGCTCACCGACTTTTTCCAATTTTTTATCTCGATGATCGGAGCCATTGGCGCGGCGATGATTATCATCAACCTGCCCGAAGTAGGCGGACTCACCGAGTTGATCAGTCACGAACGGGTGGTAGGAAAACTGGCCCTGCTGCCCGACTTCTCGGACCGCGACGCGGTGATCACCCTGCTGGTGCTGCCGCTGGCGGTGCAGTGGTGGAGCGTGTGGTATCCGGGAGCGGAGCCCGGCGGCGGGGGCTACCTGGCGCAGCGCATGCTGGCCGCCAAGGACGAGCGCGGAGCCATTGCCGCCACCTTGTTTTTCAACGCCGCCCACTATGCCCTACGGCCCTGGCCCTGGATCCTGGTGGCCCTGGCCTCACTGATTGTGTTTCCTACGGTGGAATCCATGCGCACTGCTTTTCCGGATATTGCCGTGCAATACGTGCAGAACGATTTTGCCTACCCCGCTATGCTCAGCTTCTTACCCACCGGTTTTCTGGGATTGGTGGTGGCTTCCCTGATTGCCGCGTTTATGTCGACCATCTCCACGCAGGTGAACTGGGGGTCATCCTATATTGTGAATGACTTTTACCAACGCTTTGTGAACCCGCAGGCCACCGAGCGGCAACTGGTGCGGGCCGGACAAATCAGCACGGTGGGCCTGATGGTGGCCACCCTGATTTTTGCGCTGCTGCTGAGCAATGCGTTGCAAGCGTTCAACATCCTATTGCAGGTGGGCGCGGGTACCGGACTAATTTTTATTCTGCGCTGGTTCTGGTGGCGCATCAACGCCTACAGTGAAATCGCGGCCATGCTGATCTCGTTCCTGGTGGCGCTTTACCTGGAGATCTTTCATCCGATGCTGGGGCTGGAGCCGCTGGGAACCGGAGCGAAGTTGCTCTGGGGCGTGGGCATTACCACGGTGGGTTGGCTCACGGTCACTTTTCTCACCCCTCCCACCGATCGGGCCACGCTGCGGCGATTCTACCGGCTGGTGCACCCCGGCGGACCGGGTTGGAAACCTGTCATAGAGGAAGCGCAACGGGAAAGAGAGCCTTTGGAAGCGCCGAACGCCGCCTGGGACGTTCCCTGGGGCATTTTGTGCATGTTTTTGGGAGTGGTGGCGGTGTACAGTACGCTATTTGCTACCGGACAGTGGATTTACGGTCGCTACCCCTTGGCAATGGTGCTCACTGCCGTGGCCATCGTAGCCGCTTCTTTATTATTCAAAGCCTGGGCGCGGATCAGTACCCGCGCCGAAAATGAAGTATCTCAATGAATAAACCAACGTTGTTAGTGATGGCGGCCGGTATGGGCAGCCGCTACGGAAGTTTGAAGCAGATGGACCCCTTCGGGCCGTCGGGCGAAACGATTATCGACTACTCGGTCTACGATGCGCGGCGCGCCGGATTCGGCAAAGTGGTGTTTGTGGTGCGCGAAGCAATCCTGGAAGACTTTAAGCAAATCATCTTGTCCCGCTTCGCCAACCGCATTGCCGTAGACTACGTGCTGCAGGAGCTGGACCAGGTGCCCGACGGGGTAAGTGTGCCCGCAGACCGGGTGAAGCCCTGGGGCACCGGGCACGCCGTGCTGGTGGCCGCCCCCAAGGTGCACGAACCCTTCGCGGTGATTAACGCCGACGACTACTACGGGGCGCAGTCGTTTCAACTCATGGCCGACTACCTCACGGGGGTTGACAACGACGCCCACGAGTACTGCCTGCTGGGCTACCGCTTGGAAAATACCCTTTCCGAGCACGGGCACGTGTCGCGCGGGGTGTGCCAGATTGATGACGCGGGCTATCTACAGCAGGTGACCGAGCGCACCAAAATCTACCGCACCGACGACGGGGGCGTGGTGTACGAAGAAGACGGTGCCACCGTGCCGCTCACCGGACAAGAAACCGTGTCGATGAACCTAGCGGGCTTCGCACCGTCGGCCTTTGCCTACTTCGAAGAGTATTTCCGGGATTTTATCCGAGAGCGGGGGCAAGAGTTGAAGTCGGAGTTTTACCTGCCCTTCGTGATGAACGAGATGATCCAGCGGCAGATCGCTCGGGTGAAGGTGATCACTACGCCCGACCGCTGGTTCGGGGTCACGTATCAGGCCGATAAGGCCGTGGCGCAGCAGCGGTTCAAGGAGCTGGTGCAGCAGGGAGTGTATCCGGAACGACTGTGGGGTCAAAAATAGTATCACCATAAATTTCTGCCGTGTTGAACGTTCTCACTTTCGATATTGAAGAATGGTTTCACTCTTTCCAGGAAGGGCTCCCTAGCACCTGGAATAAAAACGAAGTGAGGATTCACCAGAGCGTCGATTTGATTCTGGATATGCTGAATGAGCACCAGGTTTCGGCTAGTTTTTTTTGCATTGGATGGATAGCTAACCAATACCCTGAGGTGGTCAGAAAGATTGCTGGAATGGGACACGAAATAGGTTCGCACTCCCACCACCATCGCCTGGCTCATCAGCTTTGCTATGCTGACTTTGAAGAAGATTTGAAAGCATCGGTACACTCAATAGAGGACGTTACCGGCAACAAAGTCAAGATGTATCGAGCGCCAGGTTTCTCGATCAAGCAAGCCAACACGTGGGCCTTCGAGGTGCTGCTCAAGCATGGCATCACAATAGACAGTTCGCTCACTGCCATTCGGTCTGAAACCGGGGGGCTGAAGAAGTTCACAGAGAATGCTCCCTGTTTGATACAAGGAGTGGGGTTTGCGATGAAAGAGTTTCCACTAAACTATGCAAAACTGGCGAACGTTGGGGTAAATTTCACTGGCGGAGGCTACTTTCGTCTGTTTCCATACCGCCTAACGAAACGCTTGTTCACCAAATCTTCGTACAATTTAGTTTACTTTCATCCACGAGATTTTGATATTGACCAACCGGTGGTGAATGCTTCGTTGAAGCGCGTTCTCAAAAATCAGGTTGGTTTGAAACACGCGCGAAAGAAGTTTAGAAAACTATTGAACGATTTCACTTTTGTAGACCTTCGAACGGCAGCGCATCTCGTTAATTGGAACAACGTGCCATCGTTTGACCTTAACCTATGCCAATGAGCCGTTTTAAAAAGATCATACAACTCGAACTTAATGAGCTATCCGTTGACATTATCAGAGAGCTATGTGCCGAAGGAGAACTTCCAAATTTTAAACACCTACTCACCCAATGGTATCCCCGCACCACCACTAGCGAAGAAGAATATGAATTGATTGAGCCCTGGATCCAGTGGGTCACTGCGCACACCGGGAAAGCGTTCGCCGATCATCAGGTGTTCAGGTTGGGAGACCTTTCTAACCTTCAGCACCAACAAACGTGGGAATTGTTGAGCGACCAAGGACTAAGCTGCTGTGTCATCGGTAGTATGAATTCTACCCGAGGCAGTATGAACAAGGGTTTCTTTCTTCCAGATCCCTGGGGAAGTGAGGAGGATGTGTATCCCGCAGACCTCAAGCCGCTGTGGAACTTTATCCGGTTAAATGTGCAAGATCACAATCAGAAAGTTACCATTTTCAGGTACGCAAAAGCGCTCGCCAGTATTGCTAAACAACGATTGCCTCCGGTCTTCTTAGCGAAACTAGCGTACCAGGTTACCGCTCAAAAACTCACGCTTCAGCCAACGTGGAAGCTTGCTGCTTTGTTTGATGAATTTCTGTTTGCCCTCTTCGAGAAGCAGCTGCGCAAGGAGCATTGCTTTTACACACTTTTTCTAAACAGCGTAGCCCATTATCAGCACCATTACTGGCGAAACCACAACCAAGGTATTTTTAACAGTGAAATACGGAGTCCGGGAATACATGCTGACGACGATCCGGTACGCTACGGATATCAGGTCTTTGATGAGCTACTTGGCCGAGTTATAAAGTTAGCCAAGCAGGATACGCTAGTCGTTGTTGCGTCTGGTTTGTCACAAGTGCCCTACGTATTGAAAGAAAACGAAGGAGGTTTGTGCTACTATCGGCTAATGAACCATGCTACTTTCTTGCAAGCCTTAGAAATTAATTTCCTGGAAGTAAAGCCTCTAATGAGTCGGGATTGGCTCGTGTATTTTGAGGATGATACCAGTACTGAACACTATTCTTTGATCCTGAAAAGTTTAACGGTTGATGCCGCTTCACTATTCAACGTGAGTCGGCACGCTGCCAACTCCGTATTTATTGAGACCAGTTTTTCCTCTCCAGCTGGTCCGCATGCTCGCGTCCACGATCCGATTAGAAAAAAAGACGTTATGTTTGGGGATCATTTTGCGCTTACCGCTATAAAGAGCGGACATCACCGTGGAGAAGGGTTGTTTTTTTCTTCTGCCCAGGTGTTTGCCAATGACACGTCAACGGACTTTCCGCTAACGCGTTTGCGTGACCTTGTGGTGAAGAACTTTTCTGACGTAGCCTCGCTTGACAAATCGCCAACGCTTGAAAAAAGCTGATACGGAATTGCTCCAGTTTGTCCTCAATCACTTCCAACTCAAAGGGCCGTTTGAGGTTCAACCTTTTGGGGCGGGGCACGTGCACGATACGTTTCGGGTGCAAGATGCTCAGGAAAATCTTTTTCTACTTCAGCGCATCAACCACGCGGTATTCAAAGATGTTGAAGGGATGATGGGTAACATGCATCGTGTCACGCAGCACCTCCGGCAGAAGACAGTAACTCTTTCCGGACCGCTAACCACCTTTGAGCTAGTACCCACCAACAATGGACGTCTTTTTTATCACGACGAGGCAGGATACTGGCGGGTGCTTACCTTCATCTTAGGGGGCGTAGCCTACCAGCGCACTCCCTCGGTTACCATTGCGCGAGCAGCGGGGCGCGCTTTCGGACAGTTTTCCTCCTTGCTACGGGACTTACCGGGCGAGTCGCTGATCGAAACCATTCCGAAGTTTCATCACCTGACCAACCGCCTCACCTACTTCGAGCAGGCCCTCGCGGTCGATCGTGCGCAGCGGGCTACCGAAGTTTCGCCGGAAGTAGCTTTTGTCCGGCAGCGCGCTCCCGAACTGCTCCGGCTGCACGCGCTCATCGAGTTGGGAAAGATTCCTTCTCGAATTACGCACAACGACACCAAACTAAACAACGTGCTGCTCGATCCGCTGACCCACCGGGCGCGCGCCGTGGTGGACCTGGACACGGTGATGCCCGGCTCGGTGCTGCACGACTTTGGCGATGCGATCCGCACCGTAGCCAGCACCGCCGCCGAAGACGAGGCGGATTTGAATCAAGTGCGGTTTCACTTACCCTACTACGAAGCTTTTGCCGAGGGGTACTTAGCCGAAACAAGTACGTTTCTAACTTCTATAGAGATTGAATACCTTCCGTTGTCAGCCCGCTACATGACCTTTATTATGGGCGTACGGATGCTGACTGATTATCTAGCCGGGGATACGTATTACAAAACCACGTACCACAACCACAATTTGGATCGAGCGCGTAATCAGTTTTGGTTGATTAGGCAGATGGAGGAACGGCAGGAGGTGATGATGCGGGTGGTGCGTAGCCTCGCTGCTAAGTCACCGAAGTAATTCTACTAGCGACAATAAAATTATGTACGGTCAAGTGTATTCAAAGTTTCCTTTCCTCTCTGAGTAGTAACGTATCGTTGATTTCTATTTTTGGGACTTTCAGGAATAGTCATCCGCAGCAAATTTTCCGTTACCAACGGTTCAATGTGCCGCTGGTAGTTTTTCGTTTGGTTGGATAAGTTAATCTTTAATAGTACTTCTTTTCTTGATTTTGGGGTTAGGCAATAACTCAGTATCGTTACTGTCTGATTATCTTCTTGGTTACTTTCTTGGTTACTTTCTTGGTTACTAACTAGGTCGCTCACTCCGGGATTAATAGGCAGAACCGTCAGAAAATAAGTACTTTGGTCGTCGGTCTCAAAGATAGGTTCGGGCGACTCGTTACGCTCCATCGCACGTCGAATCGTAGGGATTCCTGTGCCGCGTCCTTCAGTCAAGTGTAGTTCTTTCAGAAAATCGCCTACCCGGCGGTTTCGGTAGCTTCTGGCAACAATTCGCTTATTTTCGGCTAGGATTTGGGCATTAACCGGCGGTATCGGACCCGGAAAGCTTAGCACCTCAATCTTGTCTGGCCACACCTGCACTTCTATGGGCGCACCCAGTTCGTAGCTTTTGTGGTAGACAGCATTAGCCAGCGCTTCTTCCACCGCCTCGAATGGGAAGTTATAGAAACGGTTTGCTTCGGCTTGCCCGCTTACTTTTCTAACGGTCTCGCTAACAACGTTGGCTCTGATAAAGCTTAGCGCCTCGCGTAGTTGCTTGTGCAGAGGCCCCTTGAAGTACTTCTCGCTAAAGTCTTTTCCCGCTTCGTCTTTCCGAATGACTACTTCTACCCAAGCTCTTTCAAAGTAGCGGTGAGGTTTGGTGCTGAAAAACAGTAAGCCTACGTTGAGCGGACGAAAGGCTTCATCCGGTCCTTTGGCCAAATTCATCTGTCGGCACAACGCAGCAAAGGGCATGGTAGTGCTTTCTTCAAACAGATCGCTTTTTACTTCCTGTAGATAGTCTCGGATCAGTCCCAGACTTAGGTTATTGATACTCGATTGCTGATTGATTCGGTCGTCGAAAGGAACACGAGCGGTGAGTTCCTGAAGGCGCCTAAGTTGCTCCCCTTGTGCTTTGATGCTACGGGAGCCGCTGCGGATATAGTGAAATCTTCGCGCTAATCCTTTCTTTCCCAAACCTTCCGGAGCAGTGTAGGGGCGCATGTCCCCCGCTGGAGCGTACAGGATGAGTATATGCTTCTCTTGATAAACATAGGGCTGTATGATAGGCATGTAGTGGGGCTGCAACTGGTAACAAAATTGAGTGATTTCACCCTGCATCTTATCCATCTGGTCAAGATTCAATCCGGCAGGAGGTAGCACAGGTCGGCCCTTATGCTCGGCGATGCCTAGAATGATGTAACCTCCACCCCAATTATTAATATCGTTGGCAAAGGCGCAGAGCGTATGGATCACATCTTCCGGATTCCAGCCCTGTTTAAATTCCAGCCGCTCCCATTCTATGACCTTTCCGTTGAGCAGTTCGCTAATGTTAATTGCCAGTGCCATTGATAAAAAATCTTCGGAGGCTTCGGTAGTAAGTGGTCAATAACCAATGCCAACTACCTGGTTTTAGCCCAATGATAGGCATTGTTACCGTCTATTGACACTTTTTTGGCGAAGAAATTGCGTCAGTCGCCGCTCCTGTCTGCTAGTGAGATGAAGGTGCAGTCAAGGATCCTGAAATTCCGGCAAACCCGCAATCTTCAGCAGCAGATCGCCTACCGTAGGTTGCTTTTCCTGATAGTACACGAGAATTCGCTTGCGCGCGGCTTCATCCTTAATTCGAGCCGACCACGCTTTTACTAGCTCCGGCGAAGCGAGTCGCTCCGGTTGCAGCGCATGAAAGGGGTAGGCCGCGGCGTACTGCGTGCCGCGTAGGCTTTTATAGGTCTCTGCCTCCCGCATTTCCAGCGAGTCCATCACGTAGCGGTCGTGCATAAACCCCCGCAGTCCTAGCCACTGCGCGGCTTCAAAGTACTTCGAGTCGGCCGCTACGTCCGAGATGTAAGTAGTCTTTGCTCCGCTCTCGTGCAAGAGCTGTTGTACCTTGGCCACGTCTACCTCCGGCACACTCGTTTGGGTACGCAGCGCTACGTGCGCGGCCAGTCCCGCCGCCTGCCCCAGGGCCGTCCAGGTGGGCTCCAGCCGAAGGCCACTGAAGCCCACGTGGCTGGCCGACACCGCCACCGGAACCAGCAGGTTGTCAAAACCCCGCGGAACGATTACCCCGAACGGAATCTGAAAGGGAGCCGGAATAAAGTTGAAGTCGCCGTCGGCCACCGCGGGGTGCAGGGTGGCGGGAGCCACCCCGTGGCAGTTCAGGGCGTAGTCGCCAATGGCGATAGCATCTTCCTTAAGTTGGACAATCAAGGTGTTGTCAATGGTGCGAACGTCGTTCTGCGTGAACACGTAGTGCCCTCGGATGCGCCGCGCTTCGCGGATGTAGAGCCGGGCCGGAAAGTGACCGGTGTCTACGAACTCATCTTTGGCTAAGCCCCACTGCCGGGCTTCAGCGCGAAATTGCTCGGGCATCGCCGGGTCGTTCTGCACGAAGTAGAGCATCCCCAGCAGATGGCGGCGGTGACGCTCCACGATGGCCTGCCGAGTTTCTTGATCGCCCTCCGGGTAGGCGTAGTTTTCGCCTAGCAGCGCCATGCGCACCGGCGCGTTCTTGATGTCGTTCACGTCGGCCTTGCGGTTGGGTAGCATCTGGGTGCGAAACAGACCGTCGTTGCCCTTCTCGACAAACACCCGCGGCACCTTGCCCTGCCGCAGCACCTCGGCAATGCCGACGTAGTCTTCGCGCCGGTAGCCGGGCGGTTTCGGCACCAGCACCCGGTTGGTCGGCACGTCGGTCATGATGGGACGAAAGTTGTAGGCCTGAATTTTCTCATCAGCGGTGCCGTTGCTGCCGGGCAAAATCACCCCGTAGCGATAGAAAATCTTCCCGGCCAGAAACTCGCCGTACGCTTGGCGCGACTCTCGCCCTACCCAGTAGTCGGCTCCGGCCCGGGCGGCTAGGTCTCCCTCGTAGGTCGCGTCGATAAACACCTTACCCTGCGCCGTAAGCGTGTCGCCCGTTTGCGGATTGATTAGCGACACCGACCGAATGGTTCGGGTGCTATCCGCTCCAGTCCGGTAAGCCACGTCGGTCAGCCGAAGGTTTGTCCGAGTGGTAATCTGATCGTACTCGCCGAGCATCTGCCGAAAGATATCGAGCGTGACGTGCGGTTCGGCGTGGATGCCCCCGTGCGAAGCCCGGTGCTGCTCAGAACCCGTTCCGTACTTTTCGGTATAATATGCTTCTACCCGCCGGGTATAGTCCAGAAAAGTGCCGCCCAGTACTTCATAAGAGATGAAATCCGTGAATGACAACCCCGCCGTCATCAGACCGCCAACCTGGGCATACTCTTCGGCCAGCAGCACGGTATGATCGTAACGAGCGGCGTTGATGGCGGCGGCAATGCCCGCCGGAGTCGCTCCCACCACCACCACGTCGTAGTTGTCGGGATCTTGCTGAGCGACGCTGTCGAGTGGACAGAAAGCACTCAGCCCGACAATCAAGAAAAAGGCAGTAATTTGTTTTTTCATGAATCTTCTAAAAAGCCCACACCAGCTTGGTAGATGGCGACAGTACCGACAACGGGGTAACGTTGGTTGGCGCATTGGCATTGCGACTTCGCTCCGAATCGGGGTAGGTAAGTCGGTTGGCGCGTCCTTCGGGGTTCACCGGCGACAATACGTCTACGCGACGCGTCTCGTTGTAGGCCTCAATAAACTGAAACTGCGTGAAGTAGATAATCTTCTGCCGCACGATGTCCGCTACGGTTAAATTACCTACTCCGGGAGCTACCGCAGCGTATCCTAGGTAGGTGCCGATTTCCTCTTCGGACAGCGCCCGACTCGGATCGAACAGTGAGGCTTGCTCCAGGGCCAGCTCCACCGCCTCAAGATACGTGGCGTAGGCGGCTGCGTCGTCGCCCAGCCGGTGTTGCGCTTCGGCCTCGATGAACAATAATTCTACGTAGGTAAGTACGGGAAAGGGGGCGTCTAGCTCCTGTAAAAAAGCAGGTTTAGAGTAGAAGTTTCCGTTCGGATTCTGAAAATCCTCGCGCAGTTGTCCGTTGGGCCCGGGGGTGCGCTCGCCCACCGAGTCGGGCACGGTGAGCCAGAGTGCCGCCCGGGGGTCTTCGTTCACGTCGCCACTCGGAGTAAACGTCTGCATGGCGGTGAACAGACCCGTACCGGCCGCCGAGCGAGGCTGAATGAACTCGGGCACCGACAGGGGGTTGCCATTCTGCTGAATGTCGGCGTAGATAGATACCACGAAGCTCTCGTCTTGGTTAGCGAACGAATTGGCCAGGGCACTCAGACTCTGCTGGGCGTTGGCCGGGTCCACGTTGATCAATTTCAGGTACAAGCGGGCCTTCAGGCCGTGCGCCGTTTTCGCCCACTGCGACAGATCACCCCCAAACACCACGTCGTCGTTGGTGGGCACCACGGCACCAGGATCGCGGTTCAGATTGGCGATGGCTTCGTCTAAAATGGCGTGGATGTCGTCGTAGAGTTCGGCGTGGTTGGCAAACCCGGGGGCCCGCACCTCGCTTTGCAGCGCTTCGTCAAAGGGAATGTCTCCGTACAGATCAATCAGGTTGGTCCAGGTGAAGGCTTCAACTACCCCGGCGATACCTGCATACCCCCAGGCTTCTTCGGTAACCGCCCGCTCTCTCATGATTTTTAGGTCGTTGAGCAGCGCGTACCCTTCTTCCCAGGCTTCGCCGTTAAAGAGGTTCAAGGCGCTGTAGGGGTTGTTGCCTAGCGTGTAGGCCGTTACCTCGGCGGCGTAGCCCGCCCAAATGGCTCCGTTTCCGCCTACTACCTCCTGGTTGTAGCTTAAGATCACCTGGGGCAACAGCGTGTTGAAGTTGGCTTCGCTTACCAGGTTAGGGTTCGTATCAATTTCGTTGAGGGCTTCCTCCGAGCAGGAGGCCAACCCAAGGAATGCTAGGGCAATAATTACTGGAATGTATCTCATAATCGCGGTCTTTGGTGCGTAGTGATAAATTAAGTTGATAAGTCTAGAAAGTAGCCCGTAGTCCGACGCCGTAGCTGCGGGTCTGCGGCAGTTGGTTCCACTCTACTCCCTGGCTGTTGGGCCGGTTTCCCTGCCCGGTTTCCACGTAGTTTACCTCGGGGTCTACGAACGAATCGGTAATCAGAAACAGGTTGCGGCCCGCAAAGTACACCGACATCCGGTCTAAGAACGTACGGTCGGTAAGGCTAGCCGGTAGTTGGTACGAGAACGTTAGTTCGCGCAGACGCAGGAATGAGGCGCCCTGCAGGGCATCCTGATAGGCTCCCACAAACTGCCAGATATGCGTGTAGTAGGTGAACGCTTTATTGATAGCAATATCGTTTTCGCCGGTGACCACCAGGTCGCCCTCCGGGCCAATTCGTCCCTTCACCGCGTCAATGACGATATCTTCCTCGCGGCTTAGGGTTTCGGCCGAGGTACCCCGAAAGCGCGTCTCAATGGCCGACTGTGAAAACAACTGCCCTCCCTGGCTCCAGTCGAGCTGAAAAGAAAGCGAGAAGTCGCGGTACGAAACGTTGTTGATAAAGCTTACGGTGAAGTCGGGCAGCGGCGAGCCAATCACCCTGTTTTCGAAGTCAATGATAGGCATACCGTTTACCGGACTGTCGGCATCGTCGAGCACCACCACCCGGTCGGTAGCGGGGTCGCGCAAAAAGGAGGTACCGAAAAACGAGGGGAAGTCTTCGCCCACCTGGGCCACCTGGATGGTATTGACCCCATCGGGCGAGGTGATGCCGATCTGATCGACGCCCTCGGCGAGCTGTTCCACTTTATTCTCAAAAGTCAAAAAGTTAGTCAGGAACTCCCATCGGAAGTTAGAGGTGCTTACCGGGATGAGCGACAAAACCACCTCGTGCCCCCGCGAGGATATCTCTCCGGCGTTGCGGATTTCCGTAGAAGCCCCGGTCGACAACGGCAGCGGTACTTGGAAGATTTGGTTTTCCGACACGCTATTGAAGTAGGTGTAGTCGATGCCGATCCGATCATCCAGGAAGCGGAAGTCCAGTCCCAGTTCTACCGTGCGGGTGTTTTCGGGCATCAGGTCGGGAGAGATGCGGGTGCTGTTCTGGGTGAAGGCACTCAGCCCGTTAAACGGAAACACGAAGCCTCCGGCGTTGGTGGCCCTAAACCCATTGTTGTTTACGTACAACGGACCCGCTTGTCCTACTTCCGCCACGCTCGCCCGCAGTTTAGCGAACGACATCACCTCCTGCAGGTCGGGCAGCAGTTCGGTCAGGATCACGCTAGTGCCCACCGAAGGATAGAAGAACGAACGGTTGGCCGCGGGCATGTTCGACACGTAGTCGGTGCGCCCGGTCAGGTTCAGGTAGATTTTATTCTGCCAGCCTACGTTGGCATTGCCGTAGAACCCTACGATACGCTGGTTGTCGCTGGTGTTGCCCGCCGTAACCAGGGTGGCGTTGGCCAGGTTGGGGAAGCCCCCCGTCACAAAGTTCTGCCCGGTGGTGCTGTTCTGGTCGAGCCGCTGGTCGAACACCTCGTTGCCCACTACCACGTTCACCGAAAAATCGCTAACCTCCTGCTCGTACGACAGGTAGAGATTAGAGTTCACGTTCTGACTGATCACGTCGTTGAGCGAGAGCAAACCGCCACTAGGAGGAACCGTCCGTCCGATATCGCCGGTGCCCAGCTCCCGAAGCTCCTCCTGCCGGGTGGTGAAGCGGTCGATGCCCAAGCGGTAGTTGAACGACAGCGCGGGCGTAATCTCATAGTCGAGCAAAATGTTTCCGAAGATGCGGGGCGTTTGGGTATTGCGGTAGTTATTGGCCACCACCCAGTAGGGGTTGTTTTGCCCGCCCCGGAAGTAGACCTGCTGGTACGGATTGTTCGGGGTGGCGATGGGCGTACCGGCTAGGTCGTACGAGGGCGGGGCCTCCCAAATACCGCGAAAGTAGTTGGTGTTGCCTGCCAAATCCGGAAAGTCGTCTACGTCTAGCTCTGAGTAGGTAAAGAACAGGCTGGTGGTAAACTTTTCACTGAGGCGGTACTTTCCGTTCAGCTTAAAGTTGATGCGTTCCAAGCCGGTGTTGGGCACCACGCCTTCCTGCCGACTGCGCCCCAGGCTGAAGAAGTAGCTACCGTCTTCGTTGGCGTTGGCCACCGACACGTTGATATTGAAGGTGTAGCCGTTCTGGTAGAACGCGTCGCTGTGGTCGTAGGCCCGGGCCACTACCTCTTCGCCCACGTTGTTGGTGTAGGTGCCAACTTCGCTAATGCGCGGGCCGTACGACAGTCCGCTGCCCGTACTCAGGCTACCGTTTCCTTGGGCGTAGGTCTGCTGCAGATCGGGTAGGTAGCCCACCTGGTCTACGCTGTAGAAGGTGCCTACCTCTACGGTGGGTCCGCCGGTGCGCAACTCACCCTGCTTGGTGGTGATGATCACCGCCCCGTTGGCCGCCCGGATGCCGTACAAAGCCGAGGCGGTGGCTCCTTTCAGCACGTTCACGCTGGCCACGTTGTTGGGATTCAGATCAATAGGTCGCCCCGAAATGGGTAGTCCGTCTACCACGTAGAGCGGCTGGTTGTTGCCGGTGATAGAGCGGCTGCCACGAATCTTGACGATGGGCGACCGCCCGGGCATGCCGCTGGATAGATTCACCGATACCCCGGCCACCTTGCCCTGCAATGAGTTAAGTACGTTGGGGTTGCCTACCTGGTCGAGCGCTTCGCCATCGACCTGCTGGGTGGCGTACACCAGTTGGTCCTTTGTTTCCTCAATCCCGAATGAAGTAACCACTACCTCACTAAGCGACTGGATATCGGGCGACATGGCTAGGTTGATGGTGGTTTGGTTGCCGATGGATACCTCCTCCCGAACGTAGCCCACCGATGAGAACACCAGCGTTTCGGCATCATCCCGAACGGTAAGGCGGTAGTTGCCGTCCGCGTCGGTCACGGTGCCTACCGAGGTGTTCTTTACCACAATGTTTACTCCCGGAAGCCCCTCGTCGGTAGACGCGTCGGTTACCCGGCCGCTGATCGTTTTGTCGATGGTTGAGGAGCTACTCGGCAAAAGGCTAATGCTTGATGAGGACAATAAACGGGGCGGCGGCGAGGATGCGTCCGTACGTACCGGCTGCCGGTCTATCAATAGTAGCGAAGACGAGGTAGGCAAGCGGTAGATCATGTAGTAAGCCTTCTCCAGTTGTCGGTAGCCCAACTGATGCCCATCCAAGTACGTGGCCAGCAGCTCTTCTAGCGGGGCCGACTGAACGTCCTTCACTGGAAGGGATACGATGATGCTTTCCACTACTTGGTCGTCGTAGCTAAAGTACACTTCGTATTGCTCTTCTAGGGTTTGCAGTACCTGTTTGAGCGATTGGCCCTGGTCCTGTTCGACCGCTACGGGTTGGTATACATCATTGGGCAGGGCGGCCAACTGTTGAGCGGACGCCGATGGGCCAAGCAGCGCGGCTATTATCAGACCGGCACTGAAGCGAAGGTTGGGTAGAGGAAAGTGCATAATCATATTTCGTTAGGTGAGGAATTGATGAGTGGGCGTAATCCGGAAGAAGTTATTCTTCGGCCTGGCCGGTGGTTTTCGGTTGAATTATTATTTGATCATCCTGTTGAGTAATTTTTAGTTGATAAATGCCGGTGAGGGCTTCGAGCAGTACGGTAAGATTGGAGGAAGGCACCGTACCGGTAAAGGTTTGTTGCGTAAGCAAAGGGTCGGTAAAAGTTACATTAACCCCGTAGGTTTCTTTAATTTTCTGGGCCACCTGAAGCAGTGGAACGGCATCGAACACCAACTGCCGCTTGCGCCAGGCAGTGTAAGACGTAGGGTCCACCCGCTGCTGTGAGAACGATTGCTGGGTATACGTCAGCTTTTCGCCCGGCTTCATCTGTCGCGGCGCGGAAGATGCTTGCGGTGGGTTGTCTGCCCGCACTAGTACCATTCCCTCTTCCAGCACCACTTCGGTTCGAGCGCGGGCGTACACGTTAAACTGCGTTCCTACCACGGCTACTTCCAGGGCGTTGGCCTTCACCAAGAACTTTTTCCAGGTGGCAGTGTCTGGTGTCTGCTGCGCACCTTGATAGGAAGCTAGCGATTGTTTTGCTACGTTGAAGTAAGCTTCACCCCGGAGCCACACCTGCCGGTGCTTGGCCGTTTTCCAGTCCGGAGCGAACCGTAGCTGCGAGTTTGCGTTGAGCGTTACTTCCGATCCGTCGGGCAGTTGAAAGGTTTTTACCTCGCCGTAGTCGGTTTGGTAGCTTACCCAGTCGGGTTCAGAGGGTACCCAGCGGTAGAGCACCCCGGCAACCCCTAATAGTATCAGCAGCGAGGCGGCTACCTGGTACGTGAACCGGCGTCGCGCTACCGCTCGCAATTCGTTTTTCACCTGCCGCATAATGTTGCGCCGCAGTCGTGCTACTTCCTCGTCTGAAACCGGAGGGGCTTCAAACTGCCAGCCCAGCAGCAGTGCCCGCGCTTGTTCCACTTCGGCACGGCGGTGCGGGTGATCATCTAACCATTGCTGCCAGAATAGGTCGTCCGCAGCGCGCGGGTGCAGCACCCAGGCCTGAAAGGCTTCGTCCTGGGCGAATTGCTGAGCGGTATAGCGGGCGTAGTTCATAAAAGATAAAAGCAGAACGTACCGAAACCTCACGGGGGGGGCAGAAGATTTTTTCAGAAAGTTTTTTAACGGCCGCTTTAGGGCAGTACAACGCGGATCGTGGCACAAAAATGAGTAAACGCGTTAGCTGGTGGTAAGTAGCAGCGTTAGCCAGCCCAACAAATAATGCATCATCGGTTTCAGGCGCTGGTTGAGCCGGGCCAGGGCCTGAGACACCAGATTGTAGACCGTGCGTTTATCAATTTCCATTAGTTCGGCAATCTCATCGTTTGTCAGGCGGTTGTAGAACCTGAGGTAGACTGCCTCCTGCTGGCGCGGGCCTAACTGGGCGAGGGCCTTTCGAAGAGCGAGAGCTTGTTCGTCGGATAAGTTGTCTTGAACGGTATGCGACACGTGGCTGGCTTTTTCTAGGGGAAGCGTGGTACGCTGTTTCTTCAGTTCCCGAATGATCTTACGCCGCAGCGCGCCCAGCAAATAGAATTTCACCGAAGTGGTCGGACTGATCCGCTTCCGGCGCTTCCACAGTTCGGCAAACACATCCTGGATGCTGTCCTCCACCAACGCCCGATCCGCGGTTAGTTTGTGCCCGTAACCGTACAGGGCGCGTACGTGCTGATCGTAGATAGCTCCCAGCGCCGACGCCTCTCCGGATCGGAAGCGCTCCCACTGTGCATCATAGTTGTCGTTTTGCGACATAAGACCCTCTTGGTAATTAAACCCCTGACATGACATATGACGGACTAGTGCCGGGATGTTAATTTCTCCAATTTGATAAAAAGAAGGGTCATTGACAAATAGTTATTGTCAAACTATCAGCGGCATGTGCAACTTTCTAATACCAGGGGGGTGTTTCAAATGATAATTTTTGTAAGACTTCTACAAATTTCCCCACTTCATCTCTCGTCCGGCGTAATCGACCGCCCGCGCGGTGAGCGCCATAAAGGTGAGCGACGGGTTCTGGTTACCTACCGACGTCATGCAGGCCCCGTCGGTGACGAACACGTTCTCACAGGCGTGCAGTTGGTTCCAGCGGTTGAGCAACGAGGTTTTCGGATCGTGCCCCATGCGCACTCCGCCCATCTCGTGGATGTCCAAACCGGGCGACTGTTGGCTGTCAATGGTTTTGATGTCGCGGCAGCCTGATTTTTCCAGCATCTCGGCCCCCTGCACCAAAAAGTCTTGTAGCATCTTTTCGTCGTTGTCGGTGTAGCCCACCGAAGTCACCAGCTGCGGAATCCCCCAGGCGTCCTGCGCGGTGTCGCTGAGCCGGACGTGGTTGTCGTACTGGGGCACGGTTTCGCCCTGCATCATCATGAACACCTGCCAGGGGCCGGGTGCACGCAGTTGCTCTTTCCACTCCGCGCCGTGGCCCTCCTCGGTCAAGCCCCGCCGCCAGTCTTGCCGCGCCGCGCTAAACGCGACCATGTAGCCCCGCAAAAAGTCGGTGTCCTGCCGGAACACGTTGCGAAACGACGGGATGAAGGCGCTGGTAGGACGCCGACCGTAGTAGTAGCCGTCCGCGTAACCCTCGAAGGTGGCCAGCATACTGCCCCGGTAGTTGTGGAAGGCCACGTAGCGCCCTAACAGTTCGTTGTCGTTGCCCAGCCCGTGGGGGAAGCGCGACGAAGTGGAGTTGAGCAGAATCAAATTGGTGTTCAGCGCGGCAGCGTTCACAAAGATGATGCGGGCGTAGTATTCGGTCAGTTCTTTCGTATGCGCATCCACCACCCGCACTCCGCTCGCTTTGCCTAGCTGTTCGTCGTAGATGATCGAGTGCACCACCGAATCGGGTTGCAGGGTTAGGTGGCCGGTTTTAGCGGCCCAGGGCAGGGTGGATGCGTTGGAGCTAAAGTAGGCTCCGTAGGGACAGCCCCGGTAGCACAGGTGACGCGCCTGGCACTGGGCTCGGCCCTGCTGGCGGTGAATGTCCTGCGGCTCGGTGAGGTGGGCGCAGCGCCCGATGATCACCGGGCGGTCGTCGTAGTGCTCGCGCAGCTTCGTCTGGATGTGCTGCTCCACGCAGTTGAGCTCAAACGGCGGTAGCACCTCGCTGTCGGGCAGGTTTTTGATGCCGTCGCGGTTGCCACTGATACCGACAAACTTTTCCACGTGACTATACCACGGAGCCAGGTCCGCGTAGCGAATGGGCCAGTCGACCGCGAAGCCGTCGCGCGCAGGCGCCTCGAACTCGTAGTCGCTCCACCGCTGTGTCTGCCGCGCCCAGATCAGCGACTTGCCTCCGGTTTGGTAGCCGCGGATCCAGTCGAAGGGTTTTTCCTGCACGTAGGGGTGCTCTTCATCTTTGACAAAGAAGTGCTCAGTGGCCGGTTCGAAGGCGTAGCAGCGGTCGGCAATGGGGTTGGCTTGCTTTTGCATCGGCGGAAATTGTCCGCGGTGTGAGAAATCCCAGGGATTTTTGGTGGCCGTGGGGTACTCGCCGTGCTTCACCGACCGACCCCGCTCTAGCACTAAGGTTTTTAGGCTCCGGTCGCAGAGTTCTTTGGCGGCCCAGCCCCCGCTGATGCCCGAGCCGATGACGATGGCATCGTAAGTGTTGTTCTTTTGAGCGGTGCCGGTGAGGTTCATACGGTTGTTTTAGTAGTGGGTGACGAGTTGGCGAAGAGCGGGTTCAATAGCCAAGGCGTGGCCGTGGCCAAAGGTCACGATGATCCGGTCGTGTTCTTCTAATGCCTGATCAATTTTATCAAGCAAAACGCTGTCTCTTACCATTTTAGAGGTTCGTCCGATTGCGCAAAATTCACAATCACCCCCGTTGATATAATCAAACTGCTCAATCATCTCATTAAGTTCAGGTTTGAAATCAACCCCGGTGTATTTCCGATACAGCGACACAAAGTATTCGTAACTCTGTTCAGTACTGTCTAAAGGATACCCGTTGTTGACAAACCAGTCTTGAACAAATTTTTCGTACTTTTCTTCAAAATTTCCTTCACCGTGAGCTCCGTAGACGTAGGGAATGACAATTCTTTCCATCACGTAATACAAGAACAGTTGGTCCTTGGGATATTTCTTTAGGATTATGGCAAACTCAACGCTGTCTTCCGTATCGCCGTTTAGCAGTTTAATTCCCGCCCGGTCGCTCAGATACTTTAAACTACCGGTTTCGCCCCGCTGGGCGGCGGCTTCATTTAGGGAACCATAGTGCGTGGCTTCGCTCTCCTGTCCTCCTTCGTTGAAAGCTAGCTGGGGTTGTAATTCGGTAAAGTAACGTTCAAGAACGGCAAATTGTCGGTGCGTAGAATCGCGCACGTGAACACAGCCCACCAAGACCACGCGCTTGTTGCCGTTCTTGGCATCAACCACGTAGGGCGCTTCAACCGTGTCCATCATTTCTCCTACCTTCACGTAATCAACCATATGGTAGCGTGGTGAAAACGATCCTTCGGCCGGTTTTTGAGAGTGACAGCCGACGAAAGCCAGGGGAAGCAAAAGGAGCGAAGCGATTCGTTTAATCATTGCTTAGGGGATCAAGGAAACCAATCTACAAAAATAACTGTACTTTGTCGTCAATCAACCCTACCATGAACGTAGCCATTATCGGAGGCGGAGCCGCCGGATTCTTCGCCGCCTTGTCGTGTAAGCACCACCACCCCGCCGCGCGGGTCACGATCTATGAAAAGACCAGTAAGCTGCTTTCGAAGGTAAAAGTCTCCGGCGGGGGACGCTGCAATGTGATGCACGACTGCTTTACTGTTTCACAATTAGTTAAGCACTATCCCCGGGGCGGAAAACGACTCAAAAAACCGTTTGCTCAGTTCGGACCGACCGAAACGCTAGCTTGGTTCGAGCAGCGGGGCGTGGCGCTACGTACCGAATCTGACGGCCGTATGTTTCCTACGACCAATTCTTCGCAAACCATCATCGACTGCTTTTTGCAGGAGGCGCAGCGGTTGGGTGTGGCTATCCGAACGCAGTCTCCGGTGCAGGCACTGGTGCCGAACGGTACCACGTTCCAACTGGCTGTTGGTTCGGAGCAGGTCATCGTTGATCGAGTCATCGTCGCCACCGGCGGTAGCCCGAAGCGAAGCGGCTTGCAGTGGCTCGCTGACCTGGGTCATAGCATTGCCCCGCCGGTGCCTTCGTTGTTCACCTTCAATATGCCCGACACTCCACTGACGGCCCTTCCTGGCCTGAGCGTG
Organism: Cyclobacteriaceae bacterium; assembly: GCA_965217305.1. Classification (GTDB taxonomy): domain Bacteria; phylum Bacteroidota; class Bacteroidia; order Cytophagales; family Cyclobacteriaceae; genus Tunicatimonas. Next base: position 149,295 of record CBDCHN010000007.1, on the reverse strand, counting down.
GAGCGGGCGCTGGTGCGCGTGCCCGGCACCAAGCTGAGCCACGACGGACCCTTGCTGATCACCCATTGGGGCACCAGCGGACCGGCGGTGCTGAAACTGTCGGCCTGGGGCGCTCGGGCGCTAAGTGAGCGGGCGTATCAGTTTCCGGTGCAAATCAACTGGCTGGGCAATCCCAACGAGGAGGCCGTACGTGCCGACCTGTTTGAGCAACTTCCAAGTCTGGGAGGCAGAAAGTTGGCAAATAAAAATCCCTATCATTTACCGCAGCGGCTGTGGAACCACCTGCTCAATAAGGCCGATATTGATCCGGATACGCCCTGGGCCGAACTTAGCAAAAAGCGCCGTAATACTTTACTCGCCACCCTGCTCAACGACGCGTATACCGTGTCGGGCAAGACTACCTTCAAAGAGGAATTTGTTACCTGTGGGGGCGTTTGTTTGTCTGCTGTGGATATGAACACCCTGGAAAGTCAGGTGTATTCGGGACTGTACTTCGCCGGAGAGGTGCTGGATATTGATGGGGTCACCGGAGGATTTAACTTTCAGGCGGCTTGGTCGACCGGTTTTGTGGCGGGGAAGTTGGGCGGTGAACAGACTTTGCACGAGGCCCCGCCTGCCGAGGCCGCCCTGCTCGACGCTAAAAACTAACTCTATCTATCGCACGAGTCTCAGACTCGTGCGTTCTATTTCAGATAAGTTTCTGGTTTGCCTACCGCGTGTACCACCATGCCCACACAATCAGCGCTCCCTGCAATGGCAGACGCAGCAGCAGCGCCCACGCCGGAATGCCCGGAGCACCCTGTTGATACATGTACAGGTTAGCCGGAAACACCGCCACCAGCAGGACAACGATTCCCCAGGCGGCCCAGGGGCGGGTTGTCGGAAAAAGCAATGCCACTCCCAAGATCACTTCAGCGGCTCCCGCCGCGTAGTTGAGCATTTCCGGAGCCGGTAGGTAAGGTGGAATGATGCGGGCGTACATGCGGGGACGGAGAAAATGATTCACGCCCGCCGCTATGTATAGGGCGGCCATGAGGTAAAGCAGCAACGTTTTTAGCATTAGCATACGTGCAAAGTAAAGATTTTTAACCACCGCAGCTGCTCAATCTTTGGTTCGACTGTTTAACACAATCCTTCTAGTCAAGTATTTACTTTATAAACTTACTGCGTTAAGTTTAATCTTTAATAAATAACAAAAATAATAAATATAACTATATATTTAAAAATTAATTTTAATCTGAGCGAGTGACTATTAAATAAATGCTTTCAAAATATAGAATAGAGATGAGCAGGATTCTTTTTATAATAAGCGTAATATTAGTTGCGCCTCTAGAATCAACTTTTGGCCAAAAAGTCGAATACGCAAGGAGAGCCAAAAAAATGAATGAGTTCGCCGATCAATGGTTCGACGGAGAAGTGACCTACAAAAATGGGGAGACAATTCTTTGCGAACTTTCCTACAACCCGCTGGTGCCCGAGGGGCTTGTCAAAATAGCTGACGGCGACCAAATCCTCACCGAAACCGTCTATAGCGTAGAAAGCTTCTCTTTCTACGACTCTGGGGCATCTTCTGATCACACCTACTACTCGATACAGATTGGCAGTCGGCAACGCATGTTTATCGAGTTGCTCCACGAAAGCCCTGATTACTCAATTTTGGGAAGGAGAGAAATATTGGCCAAGAAGCAGTATCATACTATCCATCTTCCTACTTCTCCTACTAGTCCTAGCGGAGCTGCAATTGATTTTAAAGGAACAGTTCCTCAGGTAGGAGAATCTCAACACTCTTCTCTCTCTTCTAAAGTCACTACAATTCCCAATCAAAACGGTACATTCGGTGGATTCGCAATGAAGGGTGCTTACCGCCGAACCAGATTAGAGAAGAACTACCAGTATTACATCTTTGATATGGAAACCGGAGAATTATACGAACTTGATCGCAAGAAAGTGATTGATATGACAAATGATAAAAAGAAAGAAATCAAAAAATTTATCCGAGCCAATAAGCTCAAATTTAATACCACCGCCGACTACATTGCGGTGCTTGATGAGTACCACCGATTAACCGAGTAGTCTACAAACCGAAGCGATCATCTCAGTATCTGCGACGCCATTTGCCTCACTAAACCACAATATCCGATTGCCTTAAACAAAACCGGTAGTATATTAGCCCACTCAATAACTTTGCTACCCCTATGGCTATCCTCGGCAACATCATCAAAACGGCTATCGAGCTTAAGGACAAACTCACTCCCGAAACTTCCCCGATCCCAGCGCAGCAGCAGGTGCTCACCAATCTGCTAAAGACGGCCGCGAATACCAGCTTCGGGCGGCAGTACGGATTCTCAAAGATTTTATCTTCTCCCCAACCCCGGCGGGTGTTTGCCGAAACGGTGCCGCTGCACGACTACCAGAAGATTCACGATGAATGGTGGCACCGCCTTATTGAGGGTGAAACCAACGTGACCTGGCCGGGGCAACCCCACTACTTCGCGCTGAGTTCGGGCACCACGGGCAGCAGCAGCAAGCGCATCCCCGTCACTGACGAAATGTTGGCCGCCATTCGCAACACTGGGCTTCAACAAGTGACCAGTCTAGCTAACTTTGACCTTCCGGCCGAATTCTTTGAGAAAGAGATTATGATGCTGGGCAGCAGCACCGACCTGCAGCAACGGGGCAACTTTTTGGAAGGCGAGATCAGCGGCATCAGTGCCAGCAACATTCCGTTTTGGTTCAAGGGCTTCTACAAGCCGGGCGACGACATTGCGCGTATCGACGATTGGGACGAGCGGGTGCAAAAAATCGCCGAGCGCGCCGAGGAGTGGGACATTGGTGCCCTATCGGGCATCCCGTCGTGGATCGAGCTGATGCTTAAAAAGGTGATCAAGCACCACAACCTCAGTAACATCCACGACATCTGGCCTAACCTGAGCGTGTATACCCCCGGCGGCGTGGCCTTCGAGCCCTACCGAAAAAGCTTCGAAAAACTGCTCGCTCATCCGCTCATCTACCTGGATACCTACCTGGCCTCTGAGGGGTTTCTGGCCTTCCAGAGTCGCCCCGACACCACCGCGATGAAACTGGTGGTTGATAATGGTATCTACTTTGAATTTGTGCCGTTCGAAGAAAAGAACATGACCGACGAGGGCAACGTGCACCCCGATGCCCCGGTGCTCACCCTGGCCGAAGTGGAAAAAGACCGTGACTACGTGCTGCTGATTTCTACCGTGGCGGGAGCGTGGCGCTATATGATCGGCGACACCGTAAAGTTTACCGACTTGGGGCGTCGCGAAATTATCATCACCGGGCGCACCAAGCACTTTCTCAACGTAGTAGGGTCGCAACTGTCAGTACACAAGATGAACGAAGCGATGCGCGTGCTGGAAGATCAATTTCAGGTGGCCATTCAGGAGTTCACCGTGGCGGCCGTCCGTCGCGAAGAAGATCAGGAGTACATTCATCACTGGTACCTGGGTTCCGACGACCCGATGGATGCCCACGAGGTGGCACTGGCGCTGGATGAGCACCTACAGGAGGTCAATAAAAATTACCGGGTGGCCCGCAGCAAAGCGCTCAAAGAGGTGCGCGTAGAAGTGGTGCCCGCCGACGTGTTTTACCAGTGGAGCGAAGCCAGCAAGAAGAAGGGCGGACAGGTGAAAACCCCGCGGGTGATGGTAGAAGAAAAGTTTCGCGAGTGGGAGACCTTTGCGAAGCAGGCAACCGCTAAGTCTTAGGGCACCGGAACCGGAGTGGGTGCTGCTTCGGACAGTAGCTGCGTGAACTCTTCGGGAGACATGTACAGCCGCTTGATGCGCTTCTTGTAGGGTATAGGAATTTGCTCGTGGTCTAGTACAAAAGTCTTGGTGCGCATGATCCGCTCGCCCAACCCGTGCTCCAGAGCAAACAGATCGGCCCGGCGTTCGGCTCCCTTTAAAAACTTGACCGACAACCAGTACTTGGCTCCAAACCCTACCATCGCGATTCCCGAACGGTCTTTGTAGTCCATAATGTGGCCCAACTCATGGCCAATCCATCCCACCAGCACCTCAAAGGGCAGCGTAGTGATATCGAGTTGATCGTCGTTGAGCTTGAGATAGCGGCTAATTTTCACTTTATACACCCGCTTTCTCTTACCTCTGAGTAGGCTCACTACCTTGGGCTGGGCCTGCATCACCGACTTGCGGATGTTCTCATGGTAGATAAACTCGATGCGGGTGGTAGCCAATTCCGGGTAAAACGACAAAGCCGTTAAAATCACTTCTTCAAGCTCCGGGGGGATTGTCTTATGCTTCCCGTGAGTTGCCAACTCACTGCGCTTCGGTTCCTTTCCGGGCGGGTCGTTTGTTGCACCTAGCAGGGGACTGGCGGCGAAGAAACATAAATAAGATACAAGAAAGATTAAAGAAAAGTGAATCATCAAGTAGCTTTACGGTATATAATGAATGGATAAACCCCTATCGGCGGCTATTTTTGCAACGGAGCGAACTAGCTAATTAGTTCATCCGGTTGGTAACATACGCTGACAAATCAGTAATCGGATGTTTCTCCAAGTAGCAAAATTTTTAGGAAAGATGTGTAACGGATGGCGAGAGAATATTACATGCGTGATGAAAAAGCACTGAGAAGAACCAGTTTACTCGACTGCTTTTAGCACCAGCACAAAGTCTTTTTCTTGGGGTGAGGTAGCCACCAGCACCCCGTCTTTCAGAGTCAGCGCTGCTTCCTCGTACTTCGCCGTGGCCGGGTCAAACCACTGTCCGCGGTACTTGATCCGCTGCGGATTGTAGAGCTCCACGGTTGACTTCCGGGGGACGTAAGCCAGCACCAGTGAGGCACTATCGTTTTGCACCACCGAAATAAACTGCCGATAGTCCTCGTCGCCGGGCTGCTTTGCCAACTTGTCGGGCGCGGGTTTGAGTGTCCACCAGTCTAACTGCTGGATAAATTCGGACAAATAACCAACCTGCAAGCTGCCGGGGAGGTCAATGCTTGCGCGCCAAGTCGAGGGTGAGCTATCGCCCAGCGAGCCGTGGTTCAGGATGCGCTCACCCTCCCGAATCCAGGGCCAGATGCCGTTGGCTCCGTAGGTGATGCCCGATAGCGGCGTGGCGAATAAGCTCCAGTACGAAGCGTTGCGCACGTCGCGCGCCGTGATCTTCCCGTCGCTGCGGTATATTGGGATTTCCTCGTAGTTGGGTTCCATATTGATAAGCGGCCGCGGCGGCAACTGGTCCCAGCGCGTCGCCATCGGCCCCTGGTTGATCCAGTTGACGGTTCCTTCCTGGTTGCTGTGGCTAGACTGGTAGGTGACGATATCCAGCCATTCCTGATCGGCGTAGGCGTCACCAATCCACGATCGTCCGCCGGGATGCAGCGTGACCAGTCCCGGATGATAATCGGCGAACACCTGTTGTCCGATGTATTTCCAGCGCTGCTCGTAGGGATCCAGATACTTGCCGTCGCCCCCCAGCAGCCAGATCACGTGGTGCGCTCCGTAGCGGGCCACGACGTAACGGGCTAGGCGCACGGCCTCGTCCTCGGGCAGCGTGTAGCCCGGGTTTAGTTCTCGCCCGCCGCTTTTTTGCAGGGCCCACAGCACCACCGGGGCGGCCACCAGGCCCTGTTCGTTAATTTGGTCCATCTTGCCGTCCAGGTGCTGAAAAAACGACGGGTTCACCCGGATGCGTCCGTTGCCCGCGTAGGCCACTTCGCCTCGGGAGTTCTGGTCGGCTCCCCGCCACTGGGTGAGCACCAGTTGGATGGCCGAGTAGTTATTCTCCTTGCGGTGCCGAAGGTAAGTAGTCCATTCGTTGTCAGTCGACATTAGGCCTCCGTTCCAGGCGGTGCAGGCCGTGAAGAAGAAGGGGGTGCCGTCGCGGTGCATCAGGTGGTAGGCCCCCGCACTGCGCGTGATGGCCCCGTGTTGGTAGATCGGCTCCGTTCGGGCGGAGGGCTGGCAATCAAAGGTGCCCGTCTGCTGATGAAGGCCCGCGTTGGTCGTATCTGAGCAAAAGGTCGTGTAGCGCCAGGTGCCCACCTCGTCGGGCATGATGCGCACGCGCCAGTTGGTGCTGCCGTCCCAGAAGCCGTTGACGCGAAGCTGGCGTCCGGAGGGGGCAACCAGGATGGCACCGAAGCGGTCTACGTCGTAGAGTGGATTGTCGTAGGATTGGTTGCTGGTTAGGTCGATCTGGTAGCGTTCCCACTGAGAAGCGACCTGGGCTGAGGCAAACGTTGTCAGCAAGAGAATGAATGAGGTAAAGATAGTAGTGCGGAGCATAGAGAATAAGGTGAAGTCCGCTCCCAAAATAGCGAATTCTGCTTGATTGCCTAAACGCAAAAAAGTCCCGACGGAGGGTCGGGACTTTGAAGTGCTGAATGAAATTATATAGCGTGTTCGTTAGGCTAGCTTAACGTCAACGGCATTTAATCCTTTTCTTCCTTCTTTGAGTTCGAAGGTAACTTCGTCACCTTCTCTGATTTCGTCGATCAAACCAGATACGTGTACGAAGTACTCTTGACCTGATGCGTCGTCCTTAATAAATCCGAATCCTTTGGAGTCATTAAAGAATTTTACTGTTCCTGTGTTCATGATAATAATTAAAATAAATAAATATGTTTGGCAAAGATACACATTTTTAGGTGTGATCTGCATAATCAACAAAGTTATCGCACGAATGTTCGCCCGCGGCAATGATTTCCGTTTCAGAGCCACCCCCTACTCCGCCGCTGCCATTTCAACTGATTGCTCTTCTTCCTGATACGCTTCTACCGGCGGGCAACTGCACATCAGGTTGCGATCTCCGTAGGCATTGTCGATGCGGCCCACCGAAGGCCAGAACTTGTTGTCTCGCAAGTACGTCAGCGGATACGCCGCTTGCTGACGGCTATAAGGAAACTCCCAGTTGTCGGCCGTGATCACCGCGGCGGTGTGCGGGGCATTTTTTAGCACGTTGTTTTCCTTATCAGCTTTCCCTTGCTCTATCGTGCGAATCTCCTCACGAATGCCAATCAGGGCATCGCAAAAACGGTCGAGCTCGTCTTGGGTTTCACTCTCGGTGGGTTCGATCATCATGGTGCCCGCCACCGGAAACGACACCGTGGGGGCGTGAAAGCCGTAGTCCATCAGCCGCTTGGCAATGTCGGTTACCTCAATACCTACTTTTTTGAAGTCGCGGCAGTCGATGATCATCTCGTGCGCGCTGCGTCCGTGCTTGCCGGTATACAGTACGACGTAGTGATCTCTGAGTCGCTCTTTGATATAGTTCGCCTTGAGAATGGCCAGCCGGGTGGCCTGGGCCAAGCCCTCGCCCCCCATCAGGGCAATGTAGGCGTAAGAGATGGGCAGGATGCTGGCACTCCCGAAGGGCGCTGCCGAGATGGCAGAAATGGCTTGCTCGCCGCCCACCTGAACCACCGGACTGCCCGGCAGAAAGGGCACCAAGTGCTCAGCCACCCCAATAGGCCCCATGCCCGGACCGCCCCCGCCGTGCGGGATGCAGAAGGTTTTGTGCAGGTTAAGGTGACACACGTCGGCCCCAATGCGGGCCGGACTGGTAAGCCCCACCTGGGCGTTCATGTTGGCGCCGTCCATGTAGACCTGCCCGCCGTGTTGGTGCACAACGGCGCAAATCTCCTGAATATCTTCTTCAAACACCCCATGGGTGGAGGGATACGTCACCATCAGCGCTGCCAAATGTTCGGCGTGCTGCTCGACTTTCGCTTGCAAATCTTCCAGATCGATGTTGCCCCGCTCGTCGCAGTTCACCAACACCACGCGGTCGCCCGCCATCACGGCGCTGGCAAAGTTGGTGCCGTGAGCTGAGGTAGGAATCAGGGCTACGTTACGGTGCGTATCGCCGCGGCTTTCGTGGTAGGCCCGAATCACCATCAGGCCCGCAAACTCGCCCTGGGCGCCGGAGTTGGGCTGCAACGACACGTCGGCAAAGCCGGTGATTTCGCTCAACCAGCGCTTCAGGTTGGCAAACAGCTGCTGATAGCCCGTCGTTTGACTGGTCGGCGCAAACGGATGCATCTTGCCAAACTCGGGCCAGGTCACCGGAATCATTTCGGTGGTGGCGTTGAGTTTCATGGTGCACGACCCCAACGGAATCATGGCGTGCACCAGCGAAAGGTCTTTGTTCTCGAGCCGCTTGATGTAGCGCAACATCTCGTGCTCGGCGTGGTGAGAATTGAACACGGGGTGGGTGAGGTACGGCGTGGTGCGCACCAGCGCGTCGGGCCAGTCTAGGGATAAATTGCTTTCCTTCGGCACTTCAGGAACCGGGGCACCGGTTACCCGGGCGAAGATGCCCAAGATCTCTTCTACCTCAGCAAGGGTCGTGGTTTCATCCAGAGAGATACCCACCAGACCCTCGTTGAAGTAGTTAAAGTTGTATCCCTGCGCCTCGGCAGCTTCTCGCAGTCCGGTAAGTTGTTGACCAGAAACCGTAAGGGTATCGAAGTAGTTGGCGTGCACGGGCTGATAATTCATTTTAGCCAATCCGTCGGCCAGCAGCCTGGTAAGTCCGTGGATGCGTTCGGCGATGCGGTGCAGTCCGTGCGGACCGTGGTACACGCCGTACATGCCCGCCATCACCGCCAGCAGCACCTGCGCAGTGCAAATATTAGAAGTGGCTCGGTCACGTTTGATGTGTTGTTCGCGGGTTTGCAGCGCCATGCGGTAGGCGGGATTGCCCTGGGCGTCGGTGGATACCCCGATGATGCGGCCCGGCAACTGCCGCTTAAACGCCTCGCGGGTGGCGAAGTAGCCCGCGTGGGGTCCGCCGAAGCCCATCGGCACGCCAAAGCGTTGGGTAGTGCCCACCGCGCAGTCCGCGCCCATCTCGCCGGGCGGCGTCAACAGCGTGAGGCTGAGCAAGTCAGCGGCCACCGCTACCAGCACTTCCGCCGCGTGGGCTTGCTCGATCAAAGCGCGGTGGTTGTGCACTGCTCCTTGCGCATCCGGGTACTGCAACAGCAGGCCAAACACCTGTTCGTCCGCCACGTCGAATTCATCCGGTGCAACCATCCGCAATTCGATGCCGAGTGGGGCAGCGCGGTTTTTCAGCACGTCGATGGTTTGGGGAAACGCGCATTCGTCCACCAGAAAAACCGACGCGTTCTTTTTGCTTCCTTTGCGTAGGGCGTAAAACATCGTCATGGCCTCGGCGACGGCGGTGCCCTCGTCGAGCAGCGAAGCGTTGGCCAGTTCCATGCCCGTCAGATCGCTCACCATCGTCTGGAAGTTGATCAGCGCCTCCAGCCGACCCTGAGCAATCTCAGCCTGGTAGGGAGTATAGGCCGTGTACCAGCCGGGATTTTCCAGAATGTTGCGCTGAATCACTCCCGGCACCACGCAGTCGTAGTAGCCCAGCCCGATGCACGATCGCAGTACCTGGTTCTTGGTCGCCAGTTGACGGAAATCCTGCAAAAACTGCGACTCGCTGCGGGCGGGAGGCAGGTTCAGGGGTTGTGTTAGGCGAATTTTAGACGGAATAGTTTCGCTAATCAGGGCGTCGAGCGACTCGGCTCCGATGCGCTCGAGCATGGCGGCAGTTGATGCTTCGTCGGTGCTGTTGTGCCGATCTTCAAACGTGAAATAGGGAGTAAGGGAAAGGGTTCGGGACATACGGTTGGTAGGCCAAAGTGGAGGACGTAGTAAAGTTGGTGAACAACAAACATACGGCGCATCGTTCGCAAACTATCCGGCTCTCTTGAAAAAATTTTGGGCTGGATGACTTTAAGATATTGGATACTGCTGATGCTGGATGCTGGATGATTTTCTAAGTGGGTAAGATGTTAGATACTGGATATTGGATGCTGGATAGATTTGATTTTGTGTGGAGTGGAGGCGAATAATTAGGTGCTTAGGATATATTATAAATCAAGCTCGATAACTTTTTGTACGATAAGGCCTCCGAATGCTCACCTTTGTGGCGAGAAGTTAAGTGCGGGGGCTGTTACTGGATAAAAACTATCCGCGCCGGAGGATGAAGAGGGTGATTTCGCCCCGACTGAAGAAGCGAACCGGTAGTCCGGATACTCCGCACCCCGCGCTAGTGTATCCGATCATTTGTTGGGCTTGCCAGCGTCCGTGGGTTAGGCGACGTCCCTTCCGAAGGTTACGCAAAATAGGCAACCCGCCGGGCAGGCACACTTGTCCGCCGTGCGTATGTCCGCACAGATAAAGCTGGTATCCTTCGGCGGCGGCTTCCTGGTAGAGTTCGGGAGAGTGCACCAGCGCCACTTTAAATCTCCCGGATGAATGGCGAAGCGCCGCTACCGCCGCGGGGTCGTAGTAGTAGTGCGGGTCGTCGGTGCCGGTCAGGATAATTTGCTGCTCCCCGCGGGCAATCGCTACGCTTTCGTTCACCAGCACGCGCACGCCCATGTCTTCCAGCAGGTGCACCGCCGGATGGGTGTCGTGGTTGCCCAGCACCGCGTAAATGCCGTCGTGGGCCCGAACGCTGCGCACGATCTTCTGAAGCGCCCGTTGCACCTGCGGTGCGTAGTCGCCGAAGGCTAAGAATCGGTAGTCGCCGGTGAACACGCAGCCATCACAGGGCAGCGAAGCCAGGTGTTCGCTGATCACATCTTCCAGGCCCGGCAGGCTATCGATGTGAAAGTCGCTGAGGTGCAGCAACCGGTAGCCGTCGAAGGCGGGCGGAAGTTGTTCAAACGTCAGCTCGTGCGTCGTAATTTGCACGTCCCGAGCGTTGGCCACTCCTCTTTGGTATAATCCGGTGAGCCGCAAAGCTTGTTTAACAGTAGGCAGCAGATAATCGATCGGACTCATTTTGCCGGTGCGGATAGCCCGGGAACTGAGTCGACCAAAACGCGTCGCTTCCTGGTTGATGCGGGCATCAAACCACCGGCGGCGGTGTTGGGTGGGTTGGTCAGTTAACAGTTGGCGCATACAATGGTATGTTTCCTGCCCTTGATAGACAATTCTAAACGCAGCGCAGTAACCCCAAAGGGTGCAAAAAATTGGCCAGACCGCCCGACGCGAAAGGAAAATATCTCAGGAGAGAGTCAGGATCAGAACGACCCGACGGTAAAAAAGTGCTGAAGGCGGGAGTCGAACCCGCACAGCTAAAAGCCACACGCCCCTGAAACGTGCGCGTCTACCAGTTCCGCCACTTCAGCATAAGGGTGCAAATATACGGATGAATTGTTGGTTTCACCTAACGCTCAGAAGAAAAACTACTCCAACGAAATGGTGCGAGCACCCACCAATCGCGAGGCGTAGTAGGCATCTTCTAACTGATCTATTCTTACTCCCCGACTGCTGGTGGCGTGCACAAAGGGCGTGCTTCCCGACACCGTATCCAGCAAGATGCCTACGTGATTAATCCGGTCGCCGTAGATGCTGAAAAAGACCAGGTCGCCCCGCTGGGCTTCGTCCAACGAAATGGAAGTGCCACTCGTGAACTGAGCGCGGGATGAACCCGGCAGCGTGACGCCCACCTGCTGGTACACGTACCGGGCGTAGCCGGAGCAGTCGAAGCCTGCCGGGGTTTTCCCTCCGTACACGTAGGGGGTGCCGCGAAGATTCAGGGCCAGTTCGATGAGTTGGTCCAACGGGTCGGGAACCTCCTCCCCAGCGCGTTCCGGTGAGGCGGCGCGATCCTCGACCAACGGTTCCGGGGTGGCAGGAACTTTGGCTAACCCCGTAAGTAATATTCCCAAAACGAAGAGAATGAGCCACACGTTAAGCCGACCCCAGCCGCTTAGGTCACCAAGAAGAGAAAAGAACTGCAACACGGGGTTTTTCATAGGCTTCGATAGTCTAAAGGAACAACTGCTGCAAGCACTTCCAGAGGCGCAACTTCTGCTCAGGATTCTCACGTAAAACATCCAAGGCCTCAGCCCGCAGAAATCGCTGGGTTCCCTGGTGGTTAACCGCGTAGGCCTCGAAAAAGTTGCTTTGGCTCCAGGGAGTGGGCACTTCACCAAACACGATAGTGGTTGCGTAAGAAGGGGCAGGCAAGCAATGATCCAGCGTGATGCCTGCTTGCAGGGCGGATTGGGCCGCCTGCCAGTTCACCAGCGCAACGTCATCGGCCGACAGATTAACGGCTTGCAAAACCTTAGTCAGAAAGGTGTGAGCGGCGGGAGCCAGCAACGGGTGATCAGCCTCGTGCACCAGCACCAACACCCCCTTGGTGCCAAGTCCGGAGGCGGGCAACCGGGGCGCCGCACGCTCCTCAACCACTCTTTCGGGTTCGGCGACCACGTAGACCGGTTCGCGCAAGAAAAAAGGCAAAAAGTGGTCGTCTTCGGTCATGTCTACTTGATATCAAAGATAGATCGCAACTCCTGTGCTTCCTCGGGTTGCAGTCGCCCGGCCAGCACCAGCCGGAGTTGCCGTCGGCGCAGGGCTCCGGCAAACAGCTCCTGCTCTTCGGCGGTTTCTGGCACGGCCTCGGGCACCGACCGCTTGCTACCGTCGGCGTTCACCGCCACCATCGTGAAAAAAGCCCGGTGACTTTCCACCACAATCTGTTGCGGTATGTCTTCGGCCTCCACTTCGATGTGCACTTCCATCGAGGTGTTGAAGGCGCGCGTCACCTGGGCGCGCAGCGTCACCACGTTGCCAATCTTGATGGGCTGCGAGAACGACACGTTATCTACCGAGGCGGTGACCACCATACTGTTGGCGTGTTTTTGGGCGGCAATGGCCGCCACAATGTCCATCCAGAACAGAAGGCGTCCGCCCATCAGCCCGTTCAGGCCGTTGGTATCGTTGGGGAACACCATTTCGGTCATGGTGGTCAGGGATGCGCTGGTGGGTTTTTGGTTCATATCGTTGGCTCTTGAGACGCGATGCATTGCGTGGGGTGAGACGCGATGAATCGCGTCTGTACGGAAATGCTAATCGGTCACCATGTGTTGATGCCGCGTTCTAGCCACTTCGACCAGTTGCGGTTGTAGGTGTGGACGCTGTCGGTGGGTTGTCCTCGGGTGTTTACTACTACTTGTCCGGCGTTTTTCCAGGCGAAGATGCCGCCGTAGAGGTTTTGCACGTGCGCATAGCCTGCTTTCTGTAGTGCTTCGCCCACCCGTTCGCTGCGGTAGCCCACCGCGCAGTAGACCACCACTTCGGCATCTTTGGCTACGTCGGCTACATCTGCTACTTCAAAAGTGTCGTAGTTGACGAAGCGGGCGTTGGGCAGGTGACTCACGGCGTATTCTTCCGACGTGCGCGTATCGAGCAACACCACCGGGCGCTGCTGTTGCAAACTGTCTAGCGCGGCGGGTTTGATGAGTGGCACCGTGTTCCGATACATCGCCTCCAGCCTTTGGTCGAACGTGCGCTGTCCGCAGGCAGATAGGCTACTGCTTCCCACAACAAAGAATATCAACCACCATTTCATACGAATAAACGTCAATTTTAGGCAGAGGCAGTTCAGTGGTTACGTTCCGAACCGTATCTCGTAGCTCTTAGGCTACGCCTCCAAAAAAGGTATAGTAGGGCGCTTCGTTAGCCAACCGCTGCACCAGCAGGGCTGCTTCGCGAGCGTGGTAGTCACCCCACATACTGGACTCGCCGTTGGGAATTTTGCTATCCTCCGGCACGTGGTCCCAGCCGTTGGGACGGTGGTAGATTGAGTGTAGAATCAGCCCTTGGTGGTTGGGGTCGGTACTCAGATAGGGTTCTTCCAACAGCGTGTCCAGCACCGTGAGTCCGGCCTGGAAGTACTTCTTGCCCGCCTCGTCCTTGCCCTGCCCCTGCAAGTAGTGTCCTAAGCGCAGCAGGCCCTGCGCCCCAATGGCGGCGGCTGAGCTATCCACCGGTTCGTGGTCGTTGTAAGGATCGGCCGGTCGGTCCAGGTAGTCGCCGAGTTGGTACAGGTGCGGCGCACCGGTGTCCCAGTAAGGTATGCCGTCGGTGGGCGAGTGTTCCAGGTAGAAGTCGCAGGTAGCGCGGGCGGCCTGCAGCAGGAAGCGAGTCACCTCTTCGCGGCTGCCGAAGTCTTCCAGTTCCTCATCGGGCAGGGTATCCACAAACTCCAGTTCTTCGGCGAAGCCGCACATGGCCCAGGCCAGTCCGCGCGTCCAGGTAGAAAAACCGGTGTAGCCCTGCTGGGAGTTGGGGCAGCGGTAGTTACCGTCTTTGGTGTTGAAGATCGCCTCGTGGGCGGTGCGCCCGCGCAGATCGTACACGTCGCGCCCCTCGCCGTAAAATACCGAGTAGTCGGCCGTGGCCCGCAGGTGGTGCAAGGCCCGGTGCAGTAAATTAATCTTACGGTCGTTTTCCGTTGACAAGGCATGTCCCAGTTGGTGGGCCACCATCAGCGAACGAACCGACCGCACCGTGTCTACGAACAACGAGTGCGGCCCGTTGAAGGAGTGAATAAACCCGGCAGTAACCCCACCGCCCGACTTAATGGGTGTCCAGCGGCTGGCTTGCACTGCGCCCGATACCTTCAGGGCCAACTCATAGAAATTCTGTTCGCCCTCATTGTGCGCTATCTTTCCTTCGCGCATCAGGCGGTGCAGGTTGCCGTAGGTGCTCAGGTTGTTGAACCCGTGGTCGTGCACCCCAATGTGACTCACGTGGGTGGCCATGTCTTTTACCGTGTGCTGGCGACCCATCTCTAGAAAAGCGGCGTCGTTGGTGGCATCGTACTGCAGAATGGCCGAGCCATACTGAAAACCCTGCGTCCACTCCGTCCAGCCCCGGGTGGTGTACCGGCCCTTCACGGTGAATACCGGGGAGCCCTTGGCCGCGTCGTAGTGCTGCTCGATGTGCTGAATCTTTTCGGCCGACAGTTCCCACAGGCGGGTAATTTTGCGTAGCAGACCGGCGGGGGTGAGTTTGGAGTTGACTTGAATCATAGGTGATCAACGAATGCTGGAATGAGTGAATGAACTAGGTGCTCGGTGGCAAGGTAGTGCAATTGCGTGAGTTTTGATAGGGTTGATGCGTGTGGAACACCCTTATTGCAACACTATAACTTGAGAACCAAGGCTTCTTCTCCTGCTACGGTGATTTTACCGGTTAAGGATGATTCAAAACTTTCGGACGATGCGAAGAGTACGGGTGCCTTTTCAACAGGCAGGGTGTACGTAGCCGCTTCCTTTCCGAAATTGATCAGCACCAACACCTTTCGATCTTCGTGCACGCGCTGGTAGACCATCAACTCGCCTTCCAGACCCACCGGCACAAAATCTCCGACTTGCAAAGCGGGCTCCTGCTGTCGCACGGCAATCAGGCGTCGGTAGAACGACAGGGTGGATTCATCATCTTCTTTTTGTTGCTCCACGTTCTTCTGAGGGTAATCGTCGGCCACCGGCAACCAGGGTTCCACCGAAGAGAAACCGGCGTAGGCTTCTCCGCTCCACTGCATCGGCGTGCGCTGCGGGTCGCGGTTGGTGTCGGAAGCCGTGTTTTTCATATCCTGCCGACGGTGGGGCGGCACTTCCACGTCGTGCATGCCGATCTCGTCGCCGTAGTACATAATAGGAGTGCCCCGCAGGGTGAGCAGCAGCACGGCGGCCAGGCGGGCTTGCGCCGGACTGGTGCGACTCACCAGGCGGGGCTGATCGTGGTTGCCCAGCACCCAGTTGGGCCAGTCTCCGGGCGACAAACTCCCTTCGTAGCGATTGACGTAGGCATAAATTTCGTCAGCCCGCCAGTTCATCAAGATCAGCTGAAAATTGAAGGGCAGGTGCACTCCGTCGTTATCCTTACCGTAGTAGGCAACCAAGCGGTCGAGCGGTAGATAAATTTCTCCGATCAGCAGGCGATCATCGTAGCGATCCACCAGCTGGCGCATGTCGGCGACAAAATCATGCACAATCGGTTGGTCTTCGGAGTAGACGCGCAGGTAACGCTTTTCATCCGACTCACCTTCCCGGTAGTCTGGATTAGGCGGATTGTCGCGAAAGTGTTCGTCTTTGCCCAGGTGCCAAATCACGTCTACCCGGAAGCCGTCTACGCCCTTGTCTAACCAGAACTGCATCACCGCCAGCATGGCACGTTGCACCGCCGGGTTGCGCCAGTTCAGGTCGGGCTGTTCTTTTAGAAAGGCGTGGTAGTAATACTGCTGGGTGGTTTCGTCCCACTCCCAGGCCGACCCGCCAAATACGCTTTGCCAATTGTTGGGCGGCCGGCGATCCGGCGCCCGGCGATCCGGCGGTTGGCGGGTGCCGTCCTCATTGTATACGGGATCCTTCCAAATGTACCAATCGCGCTTAGGGTTGTCGCGCGACGCGCGGGACTCCTGAAACCAGGCATGCTGGTACGAGCTGTGGTTGGGCACCAGATCCAGAATCAGCTTCATACCCCGCTGGTGCGTTTGCTCCAGCAGTTCGTCAAAATCGGCCATGCTGCCAAATAGTGGGTCGATATCGGTATAGTCCGATATGTCATAACCGAAGTCGTGCATCGGCGAGCGGAAGATCGGCGAAAGCCAAATAGCCTGCACTCCCAACGCTTGCAAATAATCAAGGCGTTGCATGATGCCGGGCAGGTCGCCGGTGCCGTCGTGGTTGGTATCCTGAAACGAGCGGGGGTAGATCTGGTAGATGATGCCGGTCTGCCACCAGGGGCAGGTGTTTAGAGGGTATCCCATAGAACTAGAAGAGAAAGTACAAAAAAACAGTGACTGAGGAAACCTATAGAAAGGGATTTTTGATCGTCAATGTATTTTCAATTTTCTGGTCGTGCTGTATATCCTCTGAATAAAGTATAGTGCAACCGTCCCCAATAGCAGCAGCCAGGATAAGACTGTCGTAGAAGGACATTCCGTACCGTTCAGCGATAGAGCAAGCTTGTTTGATTGCCGAGGTGTCGTTTTGGTAGATTTCGAAGTTACTCGTTACCTCATCTAAAGTAGCTTTGATTGATGGCCAATCTTGCTTAAATTTTTTTCTGAGAACACTCACGAGTTCCTTTAGTACTTGGGTGCTGACAACTACGTTGGGTAAGCTCGCTACTAACCTAGCCCGAGATTGTTTGAGAGGTTCGGTATCAGCATAACAGTAAATCAGAACGTTGGTATCGAGAAAGCAACGCTCATTCATTGGCTTCTTCGCGGTTGAATTTAAACCATCTGGTATCCAGACTTATTGCTGAGAATGATTTGTGAGGGCGAGTCTCTATTGGCTTTTCTATTGGTCTTTCTACTACAAACGCCAAGACTTCGACTTGTTTCCCTAAAAAATCATCGGGCAAGAGGAGAGTATAGTCACTCTTATCGGCGGTGATAATTGTTCTGATCATCATTTACAGACTTTTTTCAAATATACGTATTGTTAGGATAAGTTTTTTGTCAATCAAATTAATATCCGCTGTCCTCACTACTTCCGCAAGGCAGGACCAGTAGCTCCCACGCGAAACCACCGATATCCGTAGGTGCCGAGCAGTATCTGATGTACTCCTTTTTTATTGGCCTGGCTCTCTTCCACGTTTAGTAAATCAATCAACTCCTGATCGTGCTCTTTTTTCAGGTTGATCTTAATCTCCACGGGTTCTTCCGAAAAATTATGCAGCGTCAGCAACTGTTGCCTCTGCCAGTGGTAGTAGAGCCCCAACACGTGCGGGTGGTCCACCTCCACGATTTCCCAGTTGCCATAACCCACTTCGGGACACTCTTTGCGCAGGCGAATCATGGCCGTCATCCAGTTGAGCAGCGAGTCGGGCTGTCGTCGTTGCGCCTCCACGTTCACGTGCTCGTAGCCAAAGGGCCCCTCGTCAATCACCGGGTGAATGAGGTCTTTGGCATCGGCTACTGAGAAACCGGCGTCCTTTTCGTCGGTCCACTGCATAGGGGTGCGCACCGCCGCCCGTTCTTCCAGGCTCAGGTCGTCGCCCATACCAATCTCGTCGCCGTAGCGCAGCACGGGGGTGCCGGGCAGGGCAAACATCAGGCTGTAGGCCAGTTCGATGTGGGCTCGGTTGCCCAGCATGGGGGCCAGGCGGCGGCGGATACCCCGGTCGTAGAGTTGCATGCTCTTTTCCGGACCGAAGCGCTCAAATACCTTTTGCCGCTGCTTCTCGGTGAGCCGCCCCAGGTCCAGCTCGTCGTGGTTGCGTAAGAACTGCGCCCACTGCGCGGTAGGGAAAATGTCTTTCGTGGCCAGCAACGCCTCCTTTAGCGGTTCCAGGTCGGCGGTGGCCAAGGCGTAGAACAGGTGCTGGTTCACGTAGAAATTGAACATCAGGTGGATGCCGCCGCCCTTTTCGCCAAAGTACTGCTTGGCGTCTTCGGGCTTCACGTTGGCTTCGCCCAGCAGCACCGCATCACCCCGGCGCCACTGCAAAAAGCGCCGCATGTCTTCCAGGTACTCGAAGCGGATTTTACGCTTGGTTTTGCCTGGCTTTTGTGTTTCCAGAATAAAGGGCAACGCATCCACCCGGAACCCAGCCACGCCCAGCGAAATCCAGAAGTTCATAATGCGGTGAATCTCTTCGCGCACCTGCGGATTGCCCATGTTTAGGTCGGGCTGGAAGTCGTAGAAACGGTGAAAGTAGTAAGACTTAGCTTCCTTATCCTTAGTCCAGGTGGCCTTCTGCACGCCCGGAAACACCATGCCTTTGTTCCAATCGGCCGGGCGTTTTTTAGACCACACGTACCAGTCGTGGTGGTCGGTGTCTTTGCCCTGCCGGGCCTCCTGAAACCAAGGATGCTCATCGCTGGTGTGGTTCACCACCAGGTCGATGATCACCCGCAAGCCCAAACCGTGCGCCAAGTGCATGAACTCGGCAAAATCGCCCCCAGAGCCGTGCCGCGGGTCCACTCCGTAGTAATCCTTGATGTCGTAGCCGTTGTCTCGATTGGGAGTGGGTTGGAAAGGGGCTAGCCAGAGCACGTCCACTCCCAGCGAGCGCAGATACTCCAACCGACGCGTGAGGCCCCGAAAGTCGCCAGTGCCGTCTCGGTTGGCGTCCATAAAGGTTTCCAGGTCGAGGCTGTAGATGATGGCGTTTTTGTACCAGTGGTTTTCAATCATTGGGCTGGATTTAGTACTAATAATGACCAATTTGACGGGCGGAATGTTTAGCGACGTAGTCCAAACAATCAGCCCCGGATTTGTATTAATTTACGGTAACCCTTACCCAATTTGCTATGCCTACCTTTGGATACCAAATTTCGCACGAGCAATTTTCGCCCCGCCACCTGTTAGAGTTAGCTAAAAAAGCCGAAGCGGCGGGCTTCGAAGAGCTTGCTTCGTCGGACCACCTGTTTCCGTGGAGTGCCGCCCAGGGTCACAGTGGTTTTGCCTGGAGCTGGATGGCCTCGGCGCTCGAAGCTACCAACCTGCCGTGCGGCGTGGTGAATGCCCCGGTGGAGCGCTATCATCCGGTGATCATCGCCCAGGCCTGCGCCACGCTGGCGCAGATGTACCCAGGGCGGTTCTGGCCCTCGTTCGGCAGCGGTGAGTTTCTCAACGAACACATCACCGGTAAGCACTGGCCCGAGAAGCAATCGAGAAACGAGCGGCTGGCCGAGGCGGTGTCGATTATCAAGCGGTTGTGGCAGGGTGAGCGCTTCACCCACCGGGGCGAGCACTTCGTGGCCGAAGAGGTGCAGGTATACTCACTACCCGACGAGCCACTGCCCGCTATTGCGGCGGCCGTCACGCCACGAACCGCCGAAGATGTGGCGGCCTGGGCCGACGGCTTGTACACCATCTGGCAACCCCACAACGATTTGCGCGAGGTGATTGCGGCGTTTCGGCGGGGAGGGGGCGGAGGAAAGCCCATTTACGTGAAGTGTCATATTGCCTGCGCGCCCACCCAAGAACAGGCACTGGATGAGGCGCATGAGCAGTGGCGCACCAACGTGGGCACCAGCGCCATCCACGGGGAGTTGCGCACGCCCGAGCAGTTCGTGGCCGCTTCACAGTTTATCGGCCCGCACGAAGTGGCCGAGTCGGTGCGCTTGTCGCCGGATCCTGAGCAGCACGCCGAATGGATTCGGCAGGATATGGAGCTAGGTTTTGAAAAGATTATCTTTCACAACGTGGGCACCAGCCAGGACTACTTTATTGATTTTTACTCGAAAGAAGTGTTTCCGCGTGTGCGGTAATTAGTTGAGGGCTTCGTACTTCTCGGCGATATAGGCGATGGATTCCTTGAGTTCGTCGATCTCTTGAGCGCAGAGGCATTTGGAACGGTTGTCCATTTCAGCTATTTCGAGTAGCCCGGCAATCCGGTTAATACTGCCTAGAAACCGCTGGTGGTGCAAGTCGTAAACAAGTCCGTCGTGCAGGGTTTTGTAGTCGTTGGGTTTGCCCAAGTAGTTCTTCTGAATGAATTGAAGGCAAAAGTAGAGCGCTGCAAAAATGATAGCAGATGCTGACAGATCGATCCAAAGAGGTGTACCTTCGCCGAATTCTAAAGTTTGATAAGTCAATAATATTCCATAAGCTACTACTGAAAGAGATATGAAGCGAAGAACACTGTCCTTCTCAGGAATAGAGTAGAACCAAGCCAATCCTAACACAAAAATCATGAAGTGTATGCATATGCTCCATATAAAAGTTTGATAGTCTCCATACATTGAGTAATTGGTCCCCTCAGGAAAAAATCTCCAAAGATTATTAAGCAGGGGCAAGAGCAGTACTACAGCCGCGCTTATTACCTTACGCCAATCATTTAAGAAGAACTGGACGCTTTTTCTAGTGTAGGAAATCTTTGGTTTGTTAATAACTTCCATTCTTTGATTGTTTGGCTTTAATATAGTCTTATTCATGAGCACATAGGGTCACTCGTCAAAACTAACTAATTCTTGAAAGAAAGGTAACAGAATTGAGAGATAGTTATCAAAAGTACCGTAATTATTCTAATTCCATGCTATAGTGCGCTACTTTTACAGCATGTTCAATCCACAAACACTCACACAATGAAAACCACCCTACGAAAAATTGCTCGCTTTTCTCTTGCTCTACTCTTTCCTACTATGTTAATAGTAGGTTGCCAGGAAGACTTGACCGAACCCAGTACCGCACATCCACCTAAAATGGAAATTCCGCCTGGCCAGAAAAACTAATAATCTGCTAAGAAGATTGTCTGGTTATTTATTCCCTCTTCTTGCCCAATATAACACCCCGCCGCCATTTCTCATAACAAAATGCAATTTCTTACGTTCGTAAGGTCGGTCACTTTACGGATTAGGAATAGCAGCGCTTGCTGGTCGCTCTTTGTGATAGTCATGTAAGGACCCTCACAAAGAGCGTATGCACGCGGATAGTTAAGGGGGGGTAGCAGCCATTATCCTATGCTGTGCTGAAAAAGAAGCATTTGTAGTAAAATACGAACTGACTGATCAGCCCTTGCCCTGCCCGTCCAATCCCCGCAGTTGCTCCTCGATGGCGGCAATCTTGGCCTCGGCGTCGGCTAGCTTCTTGCGCTCCAGGGCCACCACCGCTTCGGGGGCATTTTGCACGAAGCGCTCGTTGCCCAGCTTTTTCTTGACCGTCTTCAGGAAACCCACGTGATAATCGCGCTCCTTCTCGAGCCGCGCCCGCTCAGCGGCCGGATCGATCGCGTCTTCCAAGGGCACGTAAAATTCGTCGGGACGGCCCTGGATGGCGTTCACTCGAAAACTGGCGGCCCCTTCGATTGGGTCCTCGATGAAGGTGACGTCGGTCACGTTGGCTAGTTTGCGGATGATGCCGTCGAACTGCCGATACACTTCGGGGGCGTCGGTCTTGATAAACAGTGGTAAACCTTCTTTGGGCGATAACTGCCGACTGTTGCGCAAATTGCGCAGGTTGGTGACTGCGTCGATCACCATGTCCCCGCCGCCCAACAGGGTGGCGTCGGCCTGTTGCTGACTGATGGTGGTGACGGGCTTTGGCCAGGGGGCCACAATCACGCAGTCGTCGTCGGCCCGGTCGCGCAACTGGTGCCACACTTCTTCGGTGATAAAGGGCACGAAAGGGTGCAGTACCCGCGTCATTTGCTCGAAGAAGGTGATGGTAGCGTCGTAGGTCACGCGGTCGATGGGCGCTTCGTAGTCGGGTTTCACCATCTCCAAGTACCACGAGCAGAAGTCGTCACGCATCAGCTTGTACACCGCCGTGAGCGCGTCTGAAATGCGAAACTTCGCAAAGTGATCTTCCAGCTCGATGAGCGTCCGGTTGAAGCGGGCGGCGAACCAGGCAATGGCCGCGGTGTTGTCTTCGTTGACCAGCGCATCATCTACCTCCCAGGTCTTCACCAGGCGCAGCGCGTTCCAGATTTTGTTGGAGAAGTTGCGCCCCTGCTCGCATAGTTTGATATCAAACAGCAGGTCGTTGCCCGCCGGAGAACTGAACAGCATGCCGGTGCGAATGCCATCGGCCCCGTACTGCTTAATCAGCTCCAGTGGGTCGGGCGAGTTGCCCAGCGACTTCGACATTTTGCGGCGCTGGCTATCGCGCACAATGCCGGTGAAGTAGACGTTGCGGAAGGGCGGCTGGTCGCGGTACTCGTAGCCGAAGATGATCATGCGGGCCACCCAGAAGAAGATAATCTCGGGCGCGGTCACCAGGTCGTTGGTCGGATAGTAGTAGTTGATCTCCGGGTTGTCGGGGTGGCGGATGCCGTCGAACACGCTGATGGGCCACAGTCCCGACGAAAACCAGGTGTCGAGCACGTCCGCATCCTGCCGCAGGTCGGATGCGGTGAGTTCGGCGTTGGCCGTCTTTTCCTGGGCTAGGCGCAGGGCTTCTTCCGGGGATTCAGCCACCACGAACTCGCCGTTGGGCAAATGGTAGGCCGGGATGCGTTGGCCCCACCACAGCTGGCGCGAGATGTTCCAGTCGCGCACGTTTTCCATCCAGGCGCGGTACATGTTCTTGAACTTGGGCGGATGAAACCGGATGGTGTCGTTGAGCACGTTCTCGAGGGCCGGTTTCACCAAATCTTCCATGCGCACAAACCACTGCACCGACAGTTTAGGCTCGATCACCGCATTGGTGCGCTCCGAGAAGCCTACGTTGTTGGTGTAGTCTTCGGATTTCTCCAGCAGGCCTAGTTTTTTCAGTTGCTTCGCAATCTTCTTGCGCACCACAAAGCGGTCTTCGCCCACGAAGAACTGGGCCGCTTCGCGCAGGGTACCGTCGTCGGCAATCACGTCGATGGTATCGAGCTGGTGCTTCTGGCCCAGTTCGTAGTCGTTGACGTCGTGGGCGGGTGTCACCTTGAGGCAGCCGGTGCCGAAATCTATCGTCACGTACTCATCCTCAATTACCGGCACGGGGCGGTTTGCCAGGGGCACGATCACGCGCTTGCCGCGCAGGCGGTGGTAGCGCTCGTCGTGTGGATTCACGCACACGGCGGTATCGCCCAGAATGGTTTCGGGACGGGTGGTGGCGATGGTCACAAAGTCGTCGCTGCCCTCCACGGCGTAGCGCACGTAGTAGAGCACCGAAGACACCTCCCGGTAGTTCACCTCGTCGTCCGACAAGCCGGTTTGGGCCTGCGGGTCCCAGTTGATCATGCGATGCCCGCGGTAGATGTAGCCCTTGTTGTACAAATCAACGAACACCTTGATGACCGATTCGCTCATCGGTTCGTCCATCGTGAAGCGGGTGCGCTCCCAGTCGCAGGAAGCGCCCAGTTTCTTGAGTTGCTCCAGGATGATGCCGCCGTACTTTTCTTTCCACTCCCAAGCATATTCCAAAAACTCGTCGCGACTCAGCGAGCGCTTGTCGATGCCCCGTTCCTTGAGCATGGCCACCACCTTAGCCTCCGTGGCGATGGAGGCGTGGTCGGTGCCGGGCACCCAGCAGGCCGCTTTGCCCTCCATGCGGGCCTTGCGGGTGAGAATATCCTGGATGGTATTGTTAAGCATGTGCCCCATGTGCAGCACCCCGGTCACGTTGGGCGGCGGAATCACCACCGTATAGGATTCTTGTTCGGGGTTGGGTTCGGAGTGGAAGAAGTGATGGTCGAGCCACCGTTGGTACCACTTGTCTTCAACGGCTTGCGGATCGTACTGGGCAGAGAGGGACATGGATTGGATGTTGGTTACTGGATGAATTGTGGGGTGGGCAAGATACTAGATGCTGGATGACTTTCTGGGTGGTTAGATACTGGATGCTGGATATTGGATATTGGCGGCCGCCGCGCGGATGACTTGCTGGGTGGCTAGATGTTGGGTGATTTTCTGGGTGGCGTTCCCGCGGGGCATTCCATGCAGGGTTAATGCTGGTTTTGATCGCCAAGTGTAAGGCAATCAGGATCATAAAGCAACCTCTCGGACAACTAAAAGTTATGCCACGGCTTTTGCTAAACAAATTGGGTCACTTACGGCTTAGTAGATCATGAAATTTCTTTACGTATTCCCCCATCCCGACGACGAGTCGTTTGGCCCGGCGGCGGCCATGCACGCCCAACTGCGGGCCGGTCACGACGTGTACCTGCTCACCCTTACCCGCGGTGGGGCCACCAAGCAACGCCACAAACTGGGCCTAAGTGTTGAGCAGATGGGCGAAGTGCGCCATGAGGAGATGCGGGCGGTGGAGAAGACGCTGGGCCTCACCGGCATGACGGTGCTTAACCTGCCCGACAGCGGCCTTAAAGAAATGGACCCCCGCGACATCGAGCGGGTGGTGACCGAGCACGTGCAGGCGGTTCGTCCCCATGTGCTGGTGTCGTATCCGGTGCACGGCATCAGCGGCTTCCACGACCACTTAGTGATGCACGCGGTGATCAAAAACGTGCATCTGAACCTGAAAGACCGAGGGGTGGACTACCTGCACCGGCTGGCCTTCTTCACCGTGCGCTACCAGGGCGACGGCACCTTTAAGAAGGGCAACGACTTTATCCTGAAGCAGTCGCTGGAAGAAGAAATCGACTGCTCGGTGCCCATCAACGAAGAGGATGTTGATGCCATGAAGCGAGCGTTGGCGTGCTATAAAACTTACCAGGAAGTGATTGAAGACACCGGCGTAGCCGATATGTTTAGCGAAGCGGTGCACTTTGAGATCTTTGGCGAATCCTTTGACCCACCCTTGACGGATTTGACGGCTTCTTTGGGTTGAGGGTTATAGAGCGTGTTGACATACAAGCTAACCCATTGTCTCGGGGAGCGTTGGGCAGAATTTTATAGTTCATTTAGGCTGTGTCTGATAAATACCCTTCGGCGAGAAAAGCGTTCTTTGACAGCTGCACTTTACCACTTTTTACCGCCGTAGCTCCGGCTATGTCGGAAAAAAGACGGCTCGTTCAGCAGCCAAACCTCCGCTTTTCTCACTCAAAAGCATTTACCAGACACAGCCTAGTGTTTCATCAAGTATTGTTTGACGGGTAGGTCAATAAGAGGTAACTTAGGGCCAAAAAACGATGCCTGCAAAATTATACCGAGTTCATCTTACTGATTCAGAGCGAGCGGGACTCACTTCATTGATCCAAACACGAAGTCAGAAATCTCAGCAAGTCAAAAGGGCCTATGTGTTGCTGGCCGCCGACGAAAACGGTGAAAAAAGTTGGAAAGACGAGCAAATACGACAAGCTTATGGGGGCAGCGTCCGTAGCGTAGAACGACTACGCGAGCGTTTCGTCTTGGATGGTCTTGCGAGGGCCTTGGAGGGTAAAAAACGTGAAGTATTCCGAGAGAAGCACTTTACCGGAGAAGTGGAAGCCAAACTGGTGGCCTTACGATGCAGTGAGCCACCCAGTGGCTACAATCTTTGGAGTCTGCAACTGCTGGCCGATAAGATGATTGAGCTTCGTTACGTGGAGCATATATCGCACGAGAGCGTGCGTCAGCTTTTAAAAAAACGTTATCAAACCCTGGCAAGTAAAGAGTTGGGTAATTCCTGAGGCTAGTGCTGAATTTGTACACCGGATGGAAGCGGTTCTATCGGTGTATGAGCAACCTTACGATGAGAAGCATCCTAAAGTTTGCCTGGATGAATCACCTAAGCAACTTATTAGCGAAAGCCGGAAGGGCTTTGTGGATAGCCAGGGGGTGCAGCATGTAGATTACGAATACCGAAGAGAAGGGGTCGCTGACCTTTATATGTTGGTAGAACCACTGGCCGGTCGCCGAAAGGTATGGGTAGAGGATAATCATAACCGCTTCACCTATGCCAGAATTATAGGGCAGATTGTAGAAGAACTTTATCCCGATGCGGATAAAATAACGGTTGTGGAAGATAATCTGAGTGCTCACAAATTAGCAGCCCTCTATGAGATATTTGATCCAGAAAGAGCGCGTGGTATCATTGAGAAGATCAATATTGTCAGAACCCCCACGCATGGCTCCTGGCTCAATGTTGCCGAGTGTGAACTGAGTGTCTTAACCCGACAGGGCCTCAAAACGCATGTATCTACCCGGCAAGAATTGGAACAGCAGGTAAAAGACTGGTATGTGCAGCGTAACGAGCGAAGAAAAAAAGTAGATTGGCAGTTCACCACCAAAGATGCCCGGATAAAACTGAAAAAACTCTATCCGTCATTTAACACTTGATGGAACACTAGTGCACCGCTTCAAAACGCTGTTACTTTCATTTCGTATTATGATTGATCACACCAGGTTTTTTCCATCACTTCCCGAATAAAATCGCTCTTCCCCCGCCTGTAAGCCTCTCCGTCATCCCGAAACCGCTCAGCCAAAACCCACTTCAAAGTTTCATACCGGTAACCAGGTCTTTCCCCAATACTGTACGAATAGACGCTGATTCACGCTCAAACCTATTAACCCAGTCCGGATTGTAGTTTACTATCTCTATTTCGTCCATAAGTTAGCGGCTTAGCGCAGTTGTCGCCCAAAGATTACTACGGAACGCATCCGCGGGCGTTACTTTTGCAATCACATAACCCTTCACCAGGCCCAACGCTCCGAACTCCCCCGGCATATGTCTCCACATGCCGCTTCACCCGTCGTCCCTACAACAACCTAGCAATCTACAAGCCCCCGCGCTCCCCCGGCAAACCATAACGCCGCAAAATCCGTCTTATATCCTTCGTATACACCCCGACAACCTATCATGACCAGAGACTAACAATTACCTGCAAAACCTCCGTACCATCAGCCCGTAATCCAGCATCCAGTATCTAGTACCCAGTAACCAGCAACCAGCATCCAATATCTTGCCCCATAGAAAGTATCCAACGTCCAACATCCAACATCCAATATCTCGCCACCCAGAAAGTCATCCATGAACCCCTACCAACAAAACATCGCCAAGCACCAAGAAACCGTTGAATCGCTCAGCAAGAAGATCAAAGAACTCTCGTGGTCTCGCGTGGTCGTCTTTGTGTTCTCAGCCTTCTTCATCGTCCTGCTGGCCAGCAACGGTGTAGCGATCATGGTCTGGCTGGTGGCACTGGGGGGTGGCATTGGTTTCGCTATCTTGATGAAGGAGCACAACCAAGCTACGTACCAAAAGCAGCACGCCACGTTTCTGGCCGAAATCAACGAGCAAGAAATGCTACGGCAACAGAATCAGTTGGCCACTTTCCCCGTCGGATGCGCCTTCATCCGGCGCGATCATCCCTACGTGGCCGACCTGGACGTCTTTGGCTCCCATTCGCTCTACCAACTCCTCAACCGCACCACCACCGAGTCGGGCAGCGAGCGTCTGGCCGGGTGGCTGTCCGAAGCGGCCTCCGAGGCCGTGATCCGGGAACGGCAACAAGCGGTGCAAGAACTTGCGCCCAAACTAGCGTGGCGACAAGAGTTTCAGGCATCCGGCAAGCACTTCACCAATAGTCAGAGCGACTTCCGCAAGCTGTTGGCTTGGTTAGATGAGCCGGTGCACCTGCTGCCCCACGCCATCAAATACCGGGCGGTCAGTGTCATCCTGGCCGTGCTCACCACGCTGGCCCTGCTGTATCACATGCGGTTCGCCTACGCCTCCGACTTCCTGCTCAACTCCCTGCCGCTCATCGCAATGGTGATCGTCAACGTCATGTTCCTAAAGAGGCTGAAACCCGTAGCCGAAGCGATCATCAACAGCACCCACGAGAACGTTAAAACCCTAGGCGGCTACCAGGCGCTCATCGGCAAGATCGAGGCTGAGGAGTTTCAGTCGCCCCGGCTGCAGCAACTACAGGCGGCGTTTCGCCAGGATAACTTTTCTGCTTCGCAAGAGATCAACGCCCTGAAAAAGATTCTGGGGGTAGCCCAACTCAAGGGCACCGGGAGCACGGGCGGAAACAACGCTTACCCGGTCATCAACATCCTCTGGCTTATTGACCCCCACTGGATCATCCGCGCCGAGCGATGGAAGACTCGCAACCGGGCCTACGTAAAGGCCTGGGCCGACGCGGTGGGCACCTTTGAGGCGCTGAGCAGCCTGGCTGGGTTCGCCCACGCCAACCCGAGCTACACCTTTCCCGAGGTCAAAGCTGGAGCCTGTACCATTCGTTTCACCGCCCTGGGGCACCCGCTGTTGCCTCCGGACCGCCGGGTGAGCAATGACTTTCACCTGCGCTCCTCCGACAACATCGTGATGATCACGGGCTCTAACATGGCGGGCAAGAGCACCTTTCTGCGCACCGTGGGGGCCAACCTGGTGCTGGCCCTCGCCGGGGCTCCCTGCTGCGCCCGCGCGGGCGAGGTAACGGTGATGCAACTGTTCTCCAGCATGCGCACGCAAGACAACCTGGAAGAAGGAGTGTCCTCGTTCTACGCCGAACTCAAGAAGATAGAGCAACTGCTGAAACTGATCCAAAGCGGAGAACCCGTCTTCTTTCTGCTGGACGAGATGTTCAAGGGCACCAACTCCAAAGACCGCCACCGGGGCGGCTTCTCCCTCATCAAGCAACTGCAGGAGCTCAATGCCTTCGGCATCATCTCCACCCACGACCTAGAACTGGCCGATGAGGCCGGGAAGCACGCCCTGGTGACCAACTACAGTTTCAACAGTGACATCCGGGAGGGCGAGATGACCTTTGACTACCGCCTCACCCCCGGCCTGTGCCGCGACTTCAACGCCAGCGAGCTGATGCGCCGAAGCGGGATCAACATCCTGGCCGAAATCACGTAAGTTTTCCGTCAAAAAACCAGCCACTTTCGCAACGAGGGCCCGCCGCTTGCATCCCGTAAAAGTACAATTTGGCTCCACCACGCCCGGAGCACGGCTCGAGCACGGGAAGAGCACGGAAATAGCATAGTTGGACAAAGGGCCCTTTCTTGGAAAGATGCAACAAACCAACCCAACAACGGGCAAAAGTAATCCTGAAAACCAACAACATTCCTATCCATACCGGGTTGACCATCTACGTAAGGATTGTGCCCCTTTGCGCCAATCCGCTTTATTGACTTTTTAACCGTAAACGAATAAAACCCATGAATGAGCAAACTGCCCACCCTGAAGCTGCCATCAAGCTAAAAGAAAAAGTAGGCGATTTGAAAATTGCCATGATGACCACCCAAGTGTTCGATGGTCACCTGCACTCTCGCCCCATGCACACCTCCGCGGTAGAGTCCACCGGAGTCTTCTGGTTCTTCACCAGCGACCAGTCCGGTAAGGTGCACGAACTGCAACGCAATAACCAAGTGAATCTGGCTTACTCCGACCCCGACGGCGACACTTACGTGTCGGTGGCTGGTCATGCCGAATTGGTAGAAGACAAAGCCAAGATGCACGACCTGTGGAATCCCATGCTCAAAGCCTGGTTCGCCGACGGCCTCGACACCCCCGATATCGCCCTGCTCAAGTTCACCGCCGACAGTGCCGAGTACTGGGACACCTCGTCCAACGCGATGGTTCACCTCTACGGAGTGGCCAAAGCCATGCTCACCGGCAAATCAGCCCGCAACGATGCTGGTGAACACGAAGAACTAGACATTCGGTAATTGAATGATTGAATGGGCAAATGATTGAAGAGCGGGGCCAGGGCGTTGATGGACGAGCGGTGATTGATGTAAGCTACCATTTGGACCCTTAGGTCATAAGTGAGCTATCATATCTTGGGTCATGGCAGCTAGGTCATACTGCGATCGCCAGCCCCAATCGTGGTGAGCAGCGCTGTCATCAATAACGTGAGGCCATGCGTTCGCAATGCGTTGCCGGAAGTCGGGTACGTAGCGCACATCAAAGTCGGGTCGATGCTGTTGGATAGTTGCCGCAATCTCAGCCGGGGTGCAGGAAAATCCCGCCAGGTTGTAACTTGATCTCACTTTAATCTGCTTAGGGTGGGCCTGCATTAGCCGTAGAGTGGCCACTACCGCGTCGGGCATATACATCAGGGGCAACTGGGTGTCGGCTCGCAGAAAACAGGTGTACGGTCGGCCCGCCACCGCTGCGTGATAAATTTCTACCGCAAAGTCGGTGGTGCCCCCGCCCGGCATGGAGCGATAACCAACCAGGCCCGGATAGCGCAGACTGCGCACGTCCACCTGGTGCTGCCGCGCGTAGTAAGCACACAGCCGCTCGCCCGCCAGCTTGGTGATGCCGTACATGGTTTCGGGCGAGGTAATTGTTTCCTGCGGAGTGTTCACTTTGGGAGTGGTGGAGCCAAACACCGCAATGGAGCTGGGCCAAAACACCCGCTTAACCAATCCCCGGCGAGCCAGCTCCAGCACGTTGAACAGCCCGTCCATATTCACCTGCCAAGCCAGCGTAGGTTTTTGTTCGCCCTTGGCCGATAGCACCGCCGCCAGCAAATAAACATCCTCCACCGCGGCATCGCGCACGATAGCCTCTAGCGCTTCCTGATCAAGAACGTCTAGCGACTGGTAGTCGGTTGGGTCCAGGACAGCGGGGGGCAGATCGGTAGATAAAATGCGTCGCTTAGGAAAAGTCTGCTGTAGTGCGGTGGTGAGTTCGGTGCCTAGTTGTCCGAGTGACCCAATAACTAATATAGTGGACTGGTTCATAGCCGAAAAAGGTTGGTGCGTACGTTGTTCTCAACAAATTAGTTGCCTTAACGCTCACTCAAAGCAAACAAATCTGTGCTGAAAAGCCGCGAAATTATTTACAAATCCGTAACGTTGTTACACCAAACCCATTCCATCTGATTTTCAACCACTATGTATAGTACCCTAGAGCTCGCCCTGAAAGAAGAACTGAATAATATCCGCGAAGCCGGTTTGTACAAAGAAGAGCGCATCATCACCACGCCCCAAGAAGCCGTGATCAACACCGAGGCCGGGCGCGAGGTGATCAACTTCTGCGCCAACAACTACCTGGGGCTGTCATCGCATCCTGCCGTAATAGAAGCCGCCAAGCGTGCCATTGACACCCACGGCTACGGCCTATCGTCAGTACGCTTTATCTGCGGCACGCAAAACATCCATAAGGAACTGGAGCGCAAGCTATCCGAATTTCTGGGCGCGGAAGACACCATTCTGTACGCCGCGGCCTTCGACGCCAACGGCGGGGTGTTTGAGCCGTTGCTGGGTCCCGAAGATGCCATCATCTCCGATGCGCTCAACCACGCTTCCATCATCGACGGAGTGCGCTTGTGCAAGGCGCAGCGGTTCCGGTACGAGCATAACAACATGCGTGATCTGGAGGAGAAGCTGAGAGAAGCCGCTTCGGCCCGCCACCGCCTCATCGTCACCGACGGGGTGTTCTCGATGGACGGCACGGTGGCCCAGCTGGACAAAATATGCGATCTGGCTGACAAGTATGAGGCGTTGGTAATGTCGGACGAGTGCCACTCGACTGGCTTTATGGGTAAGACCGGGCGGGGCGTGCATGAGTACCGCAACGTGGTGGGGCGGGTGGACATTATCACCGGCACGCTGGGCAAGGCCCTGGGCGGCGCTTCCGGAGGGTTCACCAGCGCGCGCAAGGAGATCGTGGAGATGCTGCGGCAGCGCTCGCGACCCTATCTGTTCTCCAACACGCTGGCCCCGTCTATCGTGGGAGCGTCGATTGCGGTGCTGGACATGCTGTCGCAGACCACCGAACTACGCGACAAGCTAGAAAAGAATACGCACTACTTCCGGCAGAAGATGACCGAAGCGGGCTTTGACATCAAACCGGGCGAGCACCCAATTGTGCCCATCATGCTCTACGACGCCGCGCTGGCGCAGACATTCGCTGCCAAACTGCTGGAGCGGGGCATCTACGTGATCGGGTTCTACTACCCGGTGGTGCCAAAGGGGCAGGCGCGTATTCGCGTGCAGATTTCGGCCGTCCACGAACCCGAACACCTGGACCAGGCGATTGAGGCGTTTGTAGCAGTGGGAGAGGAGCTTAACGTATTGGAAAAGGCGGGGTAAGAGATGTGAAACATGAAATGAGAGAAGAAAAGCAGGGAATTTGTTCATTGTTTTTTGTCCCTCGTCATTAGTCCCCTGGCTTTTGTAAATGTGACAATAGCTTCATCACCCGTTTCTTACCTGCTTACACGAAATTAGCGGGTTCAAACGTTAGCTAAGCAAATTAATTCACGTATGCACCGTATTGTATTTGCTCTACTAGTCGTAGCGACGACAACCAGCGTTGGGTTTGCCCAGAGCAAGAAAGACAAAAAGAGAGGGAAGTCGGCCGAAGAAGCTCCGGGCGTTGCGCTGGATACCACCGATCAGTTTATCATCGATCCCGCCACCCAGGTGCCACTCACGGTGAACCTGGAAGCTGATGAGGAAGAAGAGGACGAAAAGAAAGAGAAGAAAAAGAAAAAGCAGAAGAAGAACGTTTACTTCGGTCTGAAAACCAAGAAGGGCTTCTCCCGGAAGGGTTCGGGCCAAGGCACGGAGCTAGAACTGTTTCGGTACCTAAAGACCTACCAGGAGCCTGACCCCTACGTGCGCGACGTGTACTGGTACGATACCAAGCGCAAGCAAATCCGCACCACGCACAATATCACCAAAAACAAAGCGCTCATCCTGCACGGCCCCTACAAAAAAATCACCGAAGAAGGGGAAGTCCTGGAGCAGGGTATGTTCTACAAAGGCACCAAACACGGCCGCTGGACGCGCTACAGCCGCAAGGAAATTCTGCTGGACAAAGAGAAGTACACGCACGGCTGGCCCCGTGAATCGGAAATCACCTTTTACGATGAAAAGCAGCGCGAAAAAGTAAAGGAAGTAATCCCCGTAGAATACGGTGAGGAAGAAGGTTACTACTTTTACTTCCATCCGGGCGGGCGCGTGGCCGTAGAGGGTGAGTACCAGGAGGGCAAAAAGGTTGGCCTGTGGACGGAATACTACGACTACGAGAAGCGCGCTAAGAAGCAGATCAAGTATCCCGACGACCCCTACGACGAGAAAACTAAGCCTCACATCGCCAAAGAATGGAATCCGCAGGGGCAGGTAGTGTATGATTACCAAGAAAACAAACGGTAGCAGGCACTACTGTGCGCATCCGCCGCTATCAAGTGCACTAATCCTGTCATAGAGGTTGCGCAGCGCTGGTGGCGGAGTTTGCGAATCGAAAGTTACGCTGTGCTTCGATGTATCTGTTTCTATCTCGATCCACTCGAAGGGCAAATCGATGCACCCTGGGCATCCAATGCGCTCAGGTAGGGCATTGAACGTATCTATGTCGACAGCTTCTATCAATACTTGCCAAGTAGTATCTTGGCTAGGCCGCTGACAGGTCACCTGGGCGGCTCCGTTGCTTTCGCGCCTGACGTACCGTACAATTTGCGGGTTGATCTCAATGATACCCGCACAAGCCCCACACTAGGGAGAACCTCCGCCGTAGCGTATCGTGGGCCGTCCGATTGCCGGAATGGAGTCATCGTCGCTACAGGCAACAAAAAACAAAATATAGACTGAAGAAAAGAGAAGTAATTTCATTGCTAGTACTTTTGTTGTTAGCTTAGACACTACGTTCACTCATTTCGTTGGAATTGTCACGCACTAATTCTATGCTTTCTGAAGCCCAGTATTGGATCGACAAATTGGCCTTAGAACCGCATCCCGAAGGTGGATTTTATAAGCGGACGTATGAATCTCCAGATCATATCAAGCGGCTAGACCGCCCCTACGCCACCGCCATTTATTTTTTGCTGCTAGAAGACAAGTTCTCAGCGTTCCATCGGATCAAATCCGACGAACTGTGGCACTTTTATGCTGGCAGTCCGCTGGACGTTTTCATGATCAACGAGCAGGGCAAGATGGAACAGTTTCGGTTGGGAGCTGACGCCGAGGCGGGGCAAACCTTTCAGGCGCTGGTGCCCGGCGGGCGATGGTTCGCTTCTCGCATGGCCCAGCCCAATTCCTACGCACTGGTCGGCTGCACTGTGGCCCCCGGCTTCGACTTTCGTGACTTTGAACTGGCCGATCGCTACCAACTCACCAGTCAGTTTCCGCAGCATGCGACACTGATTAAAAGCCTAACTCATCCTTCGTAATTCTCTGAGTAGCAGATGGTAATTTAACTAGCAACGGACAGCATCAGCAAAAAGCATCTTCAAAGTGCTCAATAGTTGTTTGTGGTTGCAGCGTGATGGCAACGATATCAAAGCGGATGTTGCTTTCCCACGCCATCTCGTGCACGTACTGATCGGCCGCTTCGGCAATGCGTTCGGCTTGAGCTTGATCCACGAAAGTTTCGGGGTGTCCAAAGTTGGCAGTGCGGCGCAACTTCACTTCTATGAACACGAGCGTGTTGTGGTCGCGCATCACCAGATCAATTTCGCCTTGGCGGTAACGATAGTTTTTGGCTACCAACGTGAATCCTTTTTGCTGCAAAAACCGGGTGGCCATCTCTTCCCCCTGCTTCCCCCGCCGGTGCGCCAAATAATCACTCATCCTTTTTTCTTCATTCCCGTTTCAACTCAGTATCCAGTATCCAGTATCCAGTATCCAGTATCCAGTATCCAGTATCCAGTATCCAGTATCCAGTATCCAGTATCCAGTAAACACATCAAACATGTTACCAAAGATCAACCCAACCGAAACTCCCGCCTGGAAAGCGCTTCAGCAGCATTTTCAGCAAATAGAACCGCAGCATATGCGCACGATGTTCGAAGACGATCCCGACCGCTTCGAAAGGTTCTCACTTCGCTTCGAGAGCACGCTGGTCGACTTCTCCAAGAACCGCATCACCGAAGAAACAATGGATATTCTTCGGCAACTGGCCGCTGACACCCAGGTGAAAGAGGCCACTGAGGCCATGTTTAAGGGGGAGAAAATCAACCGCACCGAAGACCGGTCGGTGTTGCACATTGCCCTGCGCAACCGGGCAAATACTCCCGTTGAGGTCGATGGAAAAGACGTGATGCCCGAGGTGAACGAGGTGCTCGACCGCATGAAAAACTTTTCGGAGCAAATTATCAGCGGTGAATGGAAAGGCTACAGCGGACAAGCGATCAGCGACATTGTAAACATTGGCATTGGAGGCTCAGATTTGGGTCCAGTGATGGTGACCGAAGCGCTGAAGCCCTACCAGAAAGAGCACATCAACGTTCACTACGTCTCCAACGTCGACGGCACTCATATCTCGGAGACGCTAAAGCAGCTAAACCCGGAAACCACGCTGTTCATTATCGCCTCCAAAACCTTCACCACCCAAGAAACCATGACCAATGCCACCTCGGCCCGCGACTGGTTTTTAAAAGCCGCGCAGGACGAGTCGGCCGTAAAGAAGCACTTTGTGGCGTTGTCGACCAACCGGGAAGCCGTGGAAGAGTTTGGCATGGATGCCAGCAATATGTTTGGCTTCTGGGACTGGGTGGGCGGACGCTACTCGCTATGGTCGGCCATTGGTTTGTCGATAGCGTGCGCTATTGGATTCGACCGGTTCAAGGAATTATTGGCGGGCGGACACGCCATGGACCAGCACTTCCGCACCGCTCCTGCCGAAGAAAACATCCCGTTGACCCTAGCCCTGATTGGGGTGTGGTATAACAACTTTTTCGGAGCCCAGACCGAAGCAATCCTGCCTTACGATCAGTACATGCATCGCTTCCCGGCCTACTTTCAGCAGGGCAACATGGAGAGCAATGGTAAGTACGTGGATCGCAACGGCCAGGCGGTAAACTATCAAACCGGGCCGATCATTTGGGGCGAACCGGGCACCAACGGACAGCACGCGTTTTATCAGCTTATTCACCAGGGCACCAAGCTCATTCCCTGCGACTTTTTGGCTCCGGCGCAGAGTCAGAACCACATCGGCGATCACCATCCGAAGTTACTGGCTAACTTTTTTGCCCAAACCGAAGCCCTGATGATGGGCAAAACCGAGGAAGAAGCCGCCGAGGAATTGCGAGAACAGGGCAAGAGTGACGCGGAGATCGACGAATTGGCTATTTACAAATCGTTCGAGGGCAACAAACCGACTAATTCTATTTTGTTTCAGAAGCTGGACCCCTATACGCTGGGTAGTTTAATTGCCATGTATGAGCATAAAATCTTTGTGCAGGGCATCATCTGGAATATTTACTCTTTTGATCAGTGGGGAGTGGAACTAGGCAAGCAATTGGCTAAAAAAATCCTGCCCGAACTGGAAGGTGGCGATAAAGTAAGTTCGCACGATGCCTCGACGAACGGGTTGATTAATTCGTATAAGGAATTGCGGTAGATGTTAGAGGTTGTGGACCTGGAAAGTCTTTGGGGCTTTCCGGGCATGTTCGGTTGACGAACGCAAAAGATCGTGAACCTTCGCCAATGCGCAGTGTTTTATCGCCATGATTGCTCGTAAAGAATACCGCAATTTCTTAATGTTCGCTACTGTTTTCCTGTTAGGAAGTCAATTTGCCGTAAGAGCTCAGTCTAGTTCTTTATTACCCAGTATTTTAGAGAACCAACGGGCCTACGCATTGACCGAGCAGGCGCTGAATCATATTTATAACGTAGAGATTGATCAAAGCGAGCCGCTAATCCGGCAGATTGATCGACTGCTTCCCAACTATCCGGCGGTGCCCCTACTGGAAGCGCTGTCAATTCGGTCAGCAAACTACCCCCTTGAGCCCGGTAGTGCCGCATTTGAACAGATGAAAAACCATCTGTATCAGGTGTTCGAGCAGTCGGAAGTTATTCTTGACGAAGACGAAGACCACGCGGAGGCTAATTTCTTTATGCTGTCGGCCCACGGACTGCTCGCGCAGTACGAGAACGAAGATGGTAACACCCTCAAAGCCGTAGGGCAAGCCAAAAGCGCCTATTCGTACTTGAAGAGGGGGTTTGATCTGTTGGAGGTGTATCCCGACTTCTATTTTTCAACCGGTTTGTATAACTACTACCGCGAAAAATATCCCGAACTGCACCCGGCTTATCGTCCGTTTATGTGGTTCTTTCGGGGTGGCGATATGGCGTTAGGACTTATGCAGTTAGACATTGCTGTACGCAAGTCCTTGTTCTTGGGAGTAGAAGCGGCCGACTACCTCACCCACATCTGCCTGTTCTACGAAGACCGTCCGGATCAAGCCCTAACTTACGCCCGTCGCTTAGTAAGAGACTATCCCGACAACCTTTACTTTGCTGTCAACTATGTACACGCAGCGCTGGGAGCCGGACAGTTTGCGGGCATTGATGCTTACGTGCAAAAACTTATCAGTAGTGATAAACGGTATTTCCAGGTAACTGGCCACCTATTCGAAGGCATGTTGCTAGAGAAACGGGATCAAGCGTGGGACGCGGCCGAAGCGGCTTACCTGCAAAGTTTGCAGCGCAATATCGGCATTGCCGGAGAAGAAGCCAAAAATTACCGCAGCTATGCCTACGCGGGACTGGCCCGCATTGCCGACTACGAGAAAAAAATCAGTCAGGCCAAGAATTTATACGAACAGGCCCTGGACGCCGCCCAGTACCCCCCGGTGAAGAAGGAGGCAGAGAGGTATTTGAAATAGGGCGTGGAAATGGTTGGGCATCACGCAAAAGGCATCCAGCGCGAGGTGAATACTTTTGCGGATGTCAGGTGTCTTTCGCCATTCCTCGTCCACAATGCTTCCCATAGCAGAAAGCGTCATCTTTTCGTTGCGCACTTCTCCGAAAAAATGCTCCCGCTGAGGCGTAGTCGTAACCCTTCAGGCGATGAGGACCTTTGCAAAGGTACACGGCAGTGGTTCTGGCTTATCTAACGGCCGTTCAACATTTCGGTTACCGCACCCTCGTTGGCCCGCTGGCCGCACAGTTGGTTATAGAGGTGCACCACCCGCATCTGCTCGTTGATCTTGCGAAGCTTCAGCTTGCAACGCTTGATATAATTCTGTACCAAATCCTCGTAGTCGGTCATGCGAGGAAGAATCTGCCCCTTGAAGTCGTCAATCTCGAAAAATTCACCCTGATTATAGGCGTAGTAATCGTGGCGACACACCGCGTTCAGGTAGATATGCGGGGCGCGCTTGTCTTCGGTGACCCGCGGCTTGCGCACGTACCTGCTTTTGCGCAAGATTGTCAGGTCGCCCTCGGTGAGCACCTCAAAAAACGTTTTGCGTTGGTAGCCTTCATCCAACTGGTGATCAATAGCTACGTAACGACGCTCCCGGTGCTTCACCAAATCGAACAAGGTGAAGTGAGCGATCTTTTCCGCGGTATAGGTGCGCACCACTCCGTCGTGGCGCACCTGGATGGCATTGTACTTCAGATCATAATTAATCTCTCCGGACACCACCTGCCGGTCCGCCAGCGTGACTTGTCCCGGACACCAAAATCCGGAACTGAGTGAGTTGGGCGGAGCGCACTGACCACTATGGATGAAACTACCAATGAAGAACAACGCAATCAATACTTTTTTCATAACCAATCGACCTTTACTTTGTGGATAGTGGGGGAAGCAGCACAAACTGCTGCGTGGTCGATCTGTATCAAACATAGCACCGCAGGGCACTAGCTTATTCCGTATTCAGTAGGGAAGCAAGGGGGTGTAATAAAAAAAAGAATCATCCGAGATAGCGTTATTTGCTTCTGGCCAACCGAACGCTAGCACCGAAAGTTACTGCCGGTTTTTGCATAATTCGAAGAGACACGCTGCGTTATAATGGAATTATCTTAACGCCTAAGATAGGTGAGGCATTTCATCGCGGACGTACCAAGCAGGCGCATTTGGTATTCTGCGGCAACAAAAATTGAGAACGGATAGAAAGCTTTCGTTACACCGCCACTTCAGCCTTAATGTGCGGGTGCGGATCGTAGTTTTCTAACCTGAAGTCGTCGTAGGTGAAAGCGAATAGATCTTTCACCGCCGGATTGAGGCGCAACTCAGGAAGCGGGCGAATGTCGCGAGATAATTGAAGCTCGGCTTGTTCCAGGTGGTTGCTGTATAAGTGGGCGTCGCCAAAGGTGTGCACGAAATCGCCGGGCCGCAGATCGCCCACCTGGGCCATCATCAGGGTGAGCAGGGCGTAGGAGGCAATGTTGAAGGGCACGCCCAGAAACACGTCGGCACTGCGCTGGTAGAGCTGGCACGACAAGCGCCCTTCGGCCACGTAGAACTGAAAAAAGGCGTGACAGGGCGGCAGCGCCATGCGCGGAATGTCGGCCACGTTCCAGGCCGACACGATCAGGCGCCGAGAATCGGGGTTGCGTTTGATTTGCTCAACCACCTGCGTGATCTGATCAATCGGCTCGGCATTGGGTACCGGCCAGCTGCGCCATTGATAACCATAGATGGGGCCCAGGTCGCCGTGCTCGTCGGCCCACTCATCCCAGATGCGCACCTTGTTTTTCTTCAGGTAGGCCACGTTGGTGTCGCCCTGCAAAAACCACAGCAGTTCGTGAATGATCGAGCGCAGGTGCAGCTTCTTGGTGGTCACCAGCGGAAAACCAGCTTGCAGATTGAAGCGCATCTGATAGCCGAACACGCTGCGGGTGCCGGTGCCGGTGCGGTCGTCCTTCACGGTGCCGTGGTCCAGAATGTGGCGCATCAAATCGTGGTACTGCTGCATGGGCTAAGTGTTTGGGAGGGGTAAATATACGGCTTGCCCGCCACAATGCGAACGATTGGTGGGGAGGATGACCAGGTAGACGGCTTATTTGCCGGAGCCAGCTTTTTGTGCTACTTTGAGCGCCCTAACCGAACCTGCTTGCCAACTTCTACTACGGGCATTTCCTGGAAAACCGCTGCGGCGCTGGTTATTGCCAACATGGTGGGCACCGGTGTGTTCACCAGCCTGGGTTACCAACTGCTCGATGCGCAGGATACGGTGAGCATCGTGCTACTGTGGGTCATCGGCGGCGTGATGGCCCTGTTCGGCGCATTTAGCTACGGACAACTGGGCACCCACTTCGCCGAGTCAGGCGGCGATTACATCTATCTATCGCGCATCTTTCACCCGCTGCTGGGCTACCTGAGCAGTTGGGTGTCGCTGCTGGTGGGCTTTTCGGCTCCTGTGGCCATTGCGGCCATCGCCATGACACAGTACTTGGCCCCCTTCGGGGTGAATAATTTGCCCTGGTTGGCTATTGTTGTCATCGTAGCGGTCGGACTGATCCACTCCTTTAGCCTGCGGCGGAGCAGCCGCTTTCAAAACGTGACCACGGTGATCAAGGTGGCGTTTGTTCTCTTGCTCATTGGATTGGGAATACTCTTTGCGCCCGAAGTATCTCCTAATGCCATTGCTCTTGGAGCATCCTGGCAGCAAGAACTCACCACGCCGGGCTTCGCCGTGTCGCTCATCTACGTGAGCTACGCCTACACCGGGTGGAACTCGGCGGCCTACATCGCCGGAGAAATCAGCGACATGCGCCGCAGTCTGCCCCGCGCACTTATTGCTGCTACGCTGCTGGTCACCGTGCTCTACGTGGCGCTGCAACTGATCTTCCTGAAGCACGCTTCGGTGGAGCAGTTGCAGGGGCAGGTCGATGTGGCCACCGTGGCTACGCAGAACCTGTTCGGCACCACGGGTGGGCGCTGGGTAAGCTTTTTCATTGCGTTGCAACTCGTTGCCACCATCGGATCTTACATCTGGATTGGTCCGCGCGTGACGCACGCGATGGCCCGCGAGCACTCCTTGTGGAAACCCCTGCGGAGACGCAACGCGGCCCAGGTGCCCGTGCGGGCGCTGTGGTTGCACGTGGCCATTGCCGTGGCGCTCACCCTCACCGGCACCTTCGAGCAAATTGTGATCTACGCCGGGTTTGTGCTGCAACTCAACGTGACGCTGGTGGTGGCCAGTGTGCTGTTCCTGAAGAAACGCCCCGATAGCTTTCGAAGTCCGTTCTATCCCTACGCCCAGTACTTGTTCATCACGTTTAGTATCTGGATTCTGGGCTAC
The DNA here is from genome assembly GCA_965217305.1 of Cyclobacteriaceae bacterium. GTDB lineage: Bacteria > Bacteroidota > Bacteroidia > Cytophagales > Cyclobacteriaceae > Tunicatimonas. The sequence continues at coordinate 108,281 of CBDCHN010000007.1, read as the reverse complement.
ACGCTCTACGACCGGCCCTTAGAAAGCCTCATTGGGTTAGGCATCATTGGGGTGGGGCTGGTGACGTATTTTTTTAGTCGGCGGGAGGCGAAGACAAAAGAAAGCTAGGCCAGTGATTTTTAGCAGTCAATCCGTATATTTTGCCTCTACCTTTTCTTTATCTTAATCATTATGCAACGACGTACCTTTCTGCACCGTAGCCTGCTGGGAAGCACCACCTTATTACTCGCCCTGCCCGCTTGTCAACCGAAAGCCGATTCCGCTCCGCCAGACGAAGCCAGTGATTCTATCGCTTCCTTTCCTCTAGAGGAAGCCACCATCCCAGAACTACGCGAAGGCATGAAATCTGGCGAGTACACCGCCCGCTCCATCACCCAAATGTACCTCGACCGCATCGCGGCCATCGACCAAAACGGCCCCACCCTGCAATCCGTCATCGAGGTGAACCCCGACGCCCTGAGCATCGCCGACCAATTGGACGAGGAACGGCAGCAGGGCCAACTGCGCGGACCGCTGCACGGCATTCCGGTGCTGCTCAAGGACAACATCGATACCGACGACCAAATGGAAACCACCGCCGGGTCGCTGGCGCTGGTGGGCGTGCCGGTAGAACAGGACGCCTGGGTCACGCAGCGGCTGCGCGAGGCGGGGGCCGTTATCCTGGGCAAAACCAACCTGAGCGAGTGGGCTAACTTCCGCTCCGAACGCTCGAGCAGCGGCTGGAGTGGGCGGGGCGGACAGACCAAGAACCCCTACGTGCTGGATCGCAACCCCTGCGGCTCGAGCGCCGGGTCGGGCGTGGCGGTGTCGGCCAACCTGTGCGCGGTGGCCATCGGCACCGAAACCAACGGCTCCATCGTGTGCCCCTCCACCACCAACGGCATCGTGGGCATCAAACCCACCGTCGGGCTGGTGGGGCGCTCGGGCATCATTCCCATTTCGCACACGCAAGACACGGCCGGTCCGATGGCGCGCACCGTCACCGACGCGGCCATCGTGCTGGGCACGCTCACGGGCACCGACCCCCGCGATGCAGTAACCAAGGAGAGTGCGGGAAAAGCGTCGCCAGATTATACACAGTTCTTGCAGAAGGACGGCCTGCGGGGAGCGCGACTCGGTGTCGCACGGCAGCACCTGGGCTTCCACGAGACGGTAGACGAACTAATGGAAACCGCGCTAGACGCCATGCGCGAGCAAGGCGCGGAGGTGGTGGACGTGGATGAACTAATCCCCGACGGGGCGGTGGGCAACGCCGCGTATCAAGTGCTGCTCTACGAGTTCAAGGAAGACCTGAACCAGTACTTAGCTACTAGGAGTGGCGGTGATTCGTTGCGGACGCTGCGCGATCTGATTGCCTTTAACGAGGCGCACGCCTCCGAAGAAATGCCCTACTTCCGGCAGGAAATCATGGTGCAGGCCGAGGCCAAGGGCGGTTTAGACGAGCCCGACTACCGGGAAGCACTAGCCAAGATTCGCCGCCTGTCGCGCGACAAGGGGATTGACAAAGCGCTACGCGAGCAGCAACTCGACGCCATTCTGGCCCCCACGGGCGGCCCCGCCTGGCCCACCGATCTGGTGACGGGCGATCACTTCCTGGGCGGCAGCTCATCTCCGGCCGCGATGGCGGGCTACCCCAACATCACCGTGCCGATGGGTTTGGTGCACGGCCTGCCGGTGGGCATCTCCTTCTTCGCGGGTGCCTACGCCGAACCCACCCTAATCAAGCTGGCTTATGCTTATGAACAGGCCACACTGCACCGCCGGGCCCCGGAGTTTTTGGAGACACTGGATTTGGGATAGTAGTAGCCCAACTGCTGCGCTATAGTGAAAACTAGAAAACCAACCATAGCCAAGGTTCGTTGGTACACAGAAAGCAATTACCAGAAACCATTATGCATAGAAACGATATTGATAAAGCCCAGCTCAAATCAGTGATCAAAGAGGTGCTCGCCGAAGATCCGGCGCTGTTCAAGTCGGTGCTTAAAGAGATACTGGCAGACCATCAAATTATCATATCGGAAGATCAGCGCGAGCGAAGAGCAAGGATAGAGAAACTGATTGACGAAGATTTTGATCAATATAGTGAAGTATTCAAGTCGTTGGCCTGAGTATGGAATATCTACGCAAGAGCGACATCATTCTCATCAATCAGAAGACGGTAGAGCGACATGGTGGAAATTTTGTTCCTCCCCATAACTTTTTACACGAAGACAATCTCGATTATCTGGTAGAAGCCGTTCAGGCCGAGATGTTTGGTAGCCCATTGTATTCCGAAATACACGATAAGGCAGGTCTTTATCTGTTCAACATCATTAGCAACCATATCTTTCAGGATGGCAACAAGCGAACCGGACTGGAAGCGGCCCTGCTGTTCATGAGACTAAACAAGCGAAAGCTAAGGGAGCAGTTGGTGCGGGTGGAAGCGGATAATACATCAATTCCAGCTACTGGAACAAGTACGAACGAGATTTTATACAATTATGTCATAGAAGTTGCCTCCGGCCAATTGACCTTAGCGCAGTGCCAACAGTGGTTTGAGCGTAATACTGTGGTTGTATGACTTTTTTAGGTCATTACGACCAGTTGCAAGATACGTTTGGCGAGTATTTCTGAAGGGATGCAAAATTTCTCTTTCTTTCGTACGCGGTACAAATGCTGAGGCTATCACTACATTAGCTACACCCGGATGACGCTGTACGCTATCGCTAAACGCGCCCCAGAGAGAATGACGTTTGGCGATTTATTTTCGACAACTACTAAATCATCGTTCCTACAAGTCGTTGTTTCAGCCCGTTTTTGTTCAAGACCCAAACAATTTCATAAGCATCTGCTCCGTCACTGTTCCATTGGTAAGCAAAGTAGGTGTCGCCATTTTTATAGATTGACAATTTGTTATCACATTCGTAAATGTCAGAGTAAAACACCTTGTGGATTCCAATTTCTTTTCTATCAATCTTGACTCCAACATCGTCAACTTGAACTTTTGGGAAATTGCCATCAGTCCCCCGAACCGGTCGTCCGTCAATAGCAGTAACCCATTTTTCATCTTGTTTGTCAATTATTCTATTCGTTGAGTCAAAGTCACTCAGTGTGTATCTGAAAGAAAAGTCACTTCCTATATATTTTACGAGTTTCTCAAGTGGTAGAAGACGAGATTTATGAATAAATCCAGCAATGTAGTTTGGTTCACTTTCACCTAAACAGAAGTTATTTATTTGTCCAACCGTCTGGGTCTTGAATAACAGCTACTTGGCCAAAAGAAGTTTGAAATGCCAAAATGATTGACATGAATATGAAGAAGATTCTCATACTTTAAAGTTAGGCACAAAGATCATATAGACCCAACCACGTCTATACGCAATAGAATACCAAGCCATCCATTTAGCCAAGATCACCAGAGCTAAACTTTTTTGCGTAGCACACCCTATAAGCGCATAATTCTCCACACTGAACCTAGACTACCAAATCTTGCAGAGACGGTTTCCGAATCTACTTCCTCTCTGGTCGTAGGGTTAGGGTCAGCATGTGGCGCCCGGCCTCCTACGACCTAATCAGCGACGCGATATAAGTTGCAGCGACCAACACCGGGGGGAGGCCAAGGCTATCATTAAGTGAGCTGTTCACTTGCCAGCATTAACCTGGGTGACGCGTTACGCTATCGCTAAACGCGCCCCAGAGAGCGAGAGTGAAATGCGCACTGGCAGTCAATTAGCCGTCAGCGCCTATTCGATCAGGGGCTGCCTTTACTCTACTTCAAATTCAACTTTAAATTCTGTTGACGTTACCCCATATTCAGTTTTGAATAAATACTTTGGAGTCAACTTATTAACGCCTCGGTGATACTTATCTTTTCCCACCTTGATAAATGGAAGTACTGAATTATCAAAAATCAATGTATCTTTCCAATCCTCTTCATCAATAATTATCGTTGGTGAATATACTGAACTGCTAACTGCCAAAAGGATGTCAGCTTCGTAAGGTTCACCGTATTGTAGAACCTGTTTTTTCATTCTGGGTATTACGGCGAAATTGTCAAAAAGCCTCAAATCCGTTTTAAAAATATGATCTATAATTTGAGAAAGAATTTCATTTTCCAAAATTTGTATTCTTTCTGCATTGAGCTTTTGATCAAACTGAATCATATCTTCAATTGCAAAATGCAACGTACTTTTGATTTTAGGTGGAAAGTAGCTTTCTTGTTGTTTAAGATAATTCAAGATTTGAGACGACGAGTAGTAAGATAACATCAAATAACAGGTATCCGAAACTCCTTTTATTTTTTTTGCTAAGTTTAAACTTGCCTCTGCTTGCTCAGGAATGTGTTGATAATAGAAATCTACTTTATCGTGTTTTTCGTCTATTGAATGAGTCAGAAAAACATTTCTTCGATATTTATCAGAGTCTCCTGACTCGCAAGCGAATAAAGACAGAATACAAAACGTATAAACTGTAAAGCTCCTATTCATTTTCTGTTTGTAATAGCCCCTAACAATCGTTTAGACGCAATTTTCGCCACAATAAGCTTGCCTACGCACGAAATTTCTACGCAAAACCTACCCCTTACTACGTACCAACAAACCCAATCCTTCCAGCAACTGATCGTTTTCTTCCAGGGCGATGCGGGCCACTTTGGTGAAGCGGCGTACCCAGGCATTCAGTTCTTTCAGGGCAACGTTGCGCTGCTGGGTGGCCATCTGGGCTTCGCCGACCAGCGTTTTGCAATTGATCTGGGCCTCCGCCACCGCCTCGATCATCGCCTGGGCCTGCGCCAGTTCGTCGGCGGTGACACCCATTTTGGCGAAATGATCGAGCATCTGCCGGATTTCCTGGTAGAAGTAGCGGGCCTGCGTCAGCCAGGCAGCCAGGCTGCGCTGCCGGGGCTGGTTCAGCTGCAGGTGCTTCTGCTGCGCCAGGTCGTTGCGAAACACCAGCTTGGCCGACTTCACGTGGTAGTTATACTGCTCCCAGGCCGCCGCCCGGTCGCGCTTGCAGTGTTCCGAAGCGCTGAGCTGCTGTCCGTACCGAGCAGTTTTGTCCAGTTGCAACAGTTCCACTTTGTTCAGAATGGCTTCGCCCTTCTTAATTTCTGGCTTCGGAAAACCAAATTTGGCCAGCTTTTGGCTGACAACGGGTTGACGAAGCGCCCCGTTGATCAGGAGGCGGGTTTTCTGGATTTGCTGCGCGATCTGCTTGTTCTGAGCCATATTTTTAGAAACAAGGGGGAGCGCAACGCCGCACCGAGGCTTGTTCAGTTTTAACCGCTGCCGACGGATCGCAAAGGTTGCGCCAGCGCGGCCAGGGCGCAGGCAGATAAGCATTCGCCCCCCGTGAATATTAGCCACCGCGGGTGCTTCATCTTAAGAAAAAGCTTACTTTTGCTGTCCCATTGCTCTTGATGGTGCGCAGCTTTTTATCTTTACAGCAACTCTACTAATCTCTATGAACGAACGATACCCCGTGTGGCCCGGAAAGCCTTATCCCTTAGGTGCTAATTGGGACGGCAAGGGCGTGAACTTCGCCCTGTTTAGCGAAAACGCTACCGGAGCGCAGCTCTGCCTCTTCGACTCGGACGCTGCCGACTCGCCCGTGACCACCCTGCAGATGACCGAGCAGACCAACTACGTGTGGCATATTTATCTGCCGGGCGTGAAGCCCGGGCAACGCTACGGCTTCCGGGTGGAAGGGCCCTACGACCCGGCCAATGGCCAGCGCTTCAACCCCAATAAGCTGCTGCTAGACCCCTACGCCAAGGCCATCGACGGACGCATCAACTGGAACGACGCCGTGTTCGGCTACCCAGTAAACAGCCCCGACCCCAAACGGGACCTGGAGATGGATACCACCGACAGTGCGCCTTTTATGAACAAGTCGGTGGTGGTTGATGAGTCGTTCGACTGGGAGGGCGACACGTTGCTTAACACTCCGCTGCACGAGACCATTATCTACGAGACCCACGTGAAGGGCTTCACCATGAAGCATCCGGAGCTGGACCCCAGCATTCGGGGCACCTACTACGCGCTAGGTTCGGAAGCGGTGTTGTATCACCTCAAGAAGCTGGGCATCACGGCCATAGAACTGCTGCCGGTGCACCACTTCGTGCACGATCAGCACTTGGTGGACCAGGGCTTAGCGAACTACTGGGGCTACAACTCCATCGGCTACTTCGCCCCCCACTCTGACTATTGCTCTTCGGGCTCGATGGGCGAGCAGGTGGTGGAGTTCAAAGAGATGGTGAAGTCGCTGCACCGGGCGGGTATTGAGGTGATTCTGGACGTGGTCTACAACCACACGGCCGAAGGCAATCACTACGGCCCTACCCTGTCTTTCAAGGGCATTGATAATGAAGCCTACTACCGACTGGTGCCCGCCGACCAACGCTACTACATGGACTACACGGGCACGGGCAACAGCCTGAACATGCTGAACCCCCGCTCGCTGCAACTGGTGATGGACAGCCTGCGCTACTGGATCATCGAGATGCACGTGGATGGCTTCCGCTTCGATCTGGCCTCAACGCTGGCCCGGGGGCTGCACGAGGTAGGCAAGCTGTCTACCTTCCTGGATACGATTCATCAGGACCCGATCATCTCGCAGGTGAAGCTCATTGCCGAACCCTGGGACATTGGCGAAGGGGGCTACCAGGTGGGCAACTTCCCGGTGCTGTGGTCGGAGTGGAACGGCAAGTACCGCGACAGTGTGCGCCGCTTCTGGAAGGGCGACGAGAGCCAGGTGGCCGAGTTTGCCTACCGACTGAGCGGCTCGAGCGATCTGTATATGGTGAGCGGGCGACGGCCGTTTGCCTCAATTAACTTCATTACGGCGCACGACGGCTTCACGCTCAATGACCTGGTGAGCTACAACGAGAAGCACAACGCGGCCAACGGCGAGAATAACCAGGATGGCGAGAGCCACAACGAGAGCTGGAACTGCGGGGTGGAAGGCCCTACGGACGATCCGGAGGTCCGGGCACTGCGCGAGCAGCAGAAGCGGAATTTCTTAGCGACGCTCTTCTTGAGCCAGGGGGTGCCGATGCTGCTGAGCGGCGACGAGTACGGGCGCACCCAGTTGGGCAACAACAACGTGTATTGCCAGGACAATGAGATTAGTTGGTATGATTGGGACTGGACGGATGAGCAGCGCAAGCTTCAGGAGTTTTGCTGCCAGTTGATGACCTTAAGAAAGGAATCTCACATCTTCTCGCGCCGCAAGTTCTTTCACGGTCGCGACATCCGGGGCCGGGGTATCACCGACATCCGTTGGTTGTCGCCCACCGGGCAGGATATGTCGGAAGACGAGTGGACCAAGGACTATGTGCGCTGCATGGGCATGTTACTCAATGGTGAAGAGATGAACGAGTATGACCAGAAGGGCCGCCGCATCACCGACGACGTGTATCTGCTGATGGTGAACAGCTACTGGGAAGGGGTGCTGTTCAACTTGCCCGACCAGAACAAGCAGCAGAAGTGGGAGTTGGTGCTGGACACGCACGAGGGGGGGTTTGCCGACGGGGTTGTTGAAGGATCGTATTCGCTTCCGCCCCGGTCGCTGGTGTTGTTTCGGCAGATCAAGTCTATTGCGGAGTATTAATCTTCTAGGTGGTGAGGATTGAGGGTTCTGGGTTGAGAGGTTCTAGGTTCGGGGTTCTGAGTTGGGGGATTGTGAGGGTCTGGGTTGGTTTAGGTATATACTTGAAGCAAGGTCTGAATTCGTTTGCTCTCACTCTTACGGGTTCTGTGTATTTAGAGATAATGCGCACCAGAAAGCAGAAAATAGTATCTTAGCGTTCATGAAACTTATACATTATACAATGGCCTGTTTGCAATCGCATTTATAATTTATGGCTGCGCAAACGAAAGGTATCCCGAAGGAATGACTAATGCCGAACGTAAGGAGTATTATAAGAATTTCAACGAGTCCAAAACCGACGAAGAGTGGGAAAGCATAAGGGCAGAAAGAAAGGCTAATTCTAGCGAGTCAACTCAGGTTCTTGGTACGGTAGGTGATGAGAATGAGGGGGCATTAGTTGGCTCCATAGCCATTAGTATAAAGAACAATAGCCTTTTCACCAAGAAGCTGAGGATAGCCGACAATATTTTGGATTTTAAGCCTCTTAAAATCCAGATACGTTGGATTTTCGCCAGACACCAAGGTTTATCTGATAAAGGGAGACAATGAAGAAGACGAATATCTGTTCACAATCTCAGAAAGAGATGAAGGGAAGTCATTTAGAATCTCTGAGTAACTTTTCTATAGCTCATTCAAGAAACCTTTTAGGGGAGTTCCTTTCATTTTGCCCTCTTGGTGCAGCTTCATTTCTTGGAAGCTCTGTTAAGATTGGCCAGAATCTCTTCTTTTGTATCTTCCTGATTTTTTGCCACCTGGACAAAGTCAAGGCTGCGGATGAGTTCCATGAAGAACTTGTGTTTTCCGTCTTTCACTTGCAGAATCACTCGTTTGATCTTAATTAGTAGTACGACTTCCCGAAGCTCCTGATTGCTATTTGTAAATTGGCTTTGTATCTTCACAAAAACGTTGATTATGAATGTGAGTCTAACTAAAAAGCAGGAAGAGTATATCGCCGAACAGGTTCAGTTGGGTGATTTTCAGGATGCTAGTGAAGTAGTTCGTGATGCTATGCGTCTGCACCAAATCTATCGATCACGTATGATAGATGATTTACGCCAGGAGATCGCTAAAGGATGGGAAGGCCCTGCCAGTCCGCGCAAGGTGAGTGATATTGTTCGAGAGAAGCAGAAAGCTGCGGTCTCCTAGTGCCTGTTTCTTTCTATGAACTTTCGCTAGCAGCTGATCAAGATATTGAAGATATTTATAATTATACTGAGCAACAGTACGGGACTGATCGAGCGGTAGAATATACGTTAGACCTAGAATTTCTGTTTGAACGCATTGTGCAGAATCCCGAGTTGGGGGTGAAGCGTAATGAGATTCAACTCGAGTTACGCAGTTTTCCAAAAGCTCAACACATTGTATTCTATCGGATTCTTCCGGATCGTATCAGAATCGTCAGGGTGATACATGGTAGCCGAGACCTGTCAAGACAGTTTGAGTAGCCACACCCTAAAGGTGAAAACCACAAAAAAGCACGAGCCTGCTGACTCGTGCTTTTCTTCTACTAACCTAGTCTCACTTGCTTACTGAATTTCAACGGCATCCAGGTTAATAAACTTGATCTGCTGATCATCGCCCAGTTCAATGCCTACCACTGAGTCTTTGTCAATGGTACCTGCCAGAATCTCTTTAGATAGCTGGTTGAGCACCTCGCGTTGCAGCACGCGCTTCAGCGGACGGGCTCCGAACTGCGGATCAAAGCCTAATTCGGCCAGATGCGCCAGCGCCTCATCGGTGGCCTCGATGCGAATGCCGTTGTCTTCCAAACGCTGCTGAATCTGCTTAAACTGTATCTCTACGATCTGCTGCATGTTGTCTTTGGACAACGGACGGAACATGATCGTCTCGTCGATGCGGTTCAGGAACTCCGGACGCACCGAGTGCTTCAACAGTTCAAACACCTCCTGCTTGGCTTCTTCCACCACCTCGTCCTCGTTGAAGGGGTTGATGTTGCGGAAGCGCTCCTGAATCAGGGTGGAACCGATGTTGGTGGTCATGATGATGATGGTGTTCTTGAAGTTCGCCACGCGACCCTTGTTGTCGGTGAGCCGCCCGTCGTCCAGCACCTGTAGCAAGATGTTAAACACGTCGGGGTGCGCTTTCTCGATCTCGTCCAGCAAGATAACCGAATAGGGCTTGCGGCGCACCGCCTCGGTGAGTTGCCCGCCCTCGTCGTAGCCCACGTAGCCGGGAGGGGCCCCGATGAGGCGACTGACGGCGTGGCGCTCCTGGTACTCGGACATATCAATGCGCACCATGTTGTTTTCGTCGTCGAAGAGGAACTCGGCTAGGGCTTTGGCCAGCTCGGTTTTACCCACGCCGGTGGTGCCCAGGAAGATGAACGAACCGATGGGCCGCTTGGGGTCTTGCAGTCCGGCCCGGCTGCGGCGCACCGCATCCGATAGGGCCTGAATGGCTTCGTGCTGACCCGCCACCCGCTCGCTGAGTTCTTTCTCTAGATGCAGCAGCTTCTCACGGTCGCTTTGCAACATTTTGGAAACGGGAATGCCCGTCCACTTGGCCACCACCTCGGCGATGTCTTCGGAGTCTACTTCTTCTTTGAGCAGCGACTTCTCACCCTGCATCTCCACCAGTTGTTGCTGGAAGTCTTTGAGCTTCTGCTCGCTTTCGGTGATCTTCCCGTAGCGGATTTCAGCTACGCGCCCGAAGTCTCCGGCGCGTTCGGCCTGCTCGGCTTCCAGTTTATAGCGCTCGATCTTTTCCTTCTCTTCGCGCAAGCCCTGAATCACGCCCTTCTCATTCTCCCACTTGGCGCGCAGCTCTTTGCGCTTCTCTTCCAGTTCGGAGATATCTTTGGTGAGTTGGGCTTCCTTCTCCTGGTTCTTCTCGCGGCGGATGGCCTCGCGCTCAATTTCCAACTGCATGATGCGGCGGTTGAGCTCGTCCAGTTCCTGGGGTAGCGAGTCGATCTCGATGCGCAGCTTGGAGGCCGCCTCGTCCATGAGGTCGATCGCCTTATCGGGCAAGAAGCGGTCGCTGATGTAGCGATTGGACAGCTCTACCGCCGAGATCACCGCATCGTCTTTGATGCGCACGCCGTGGTGCAGTTCGTAACGATCCTTAATGCCCCGCAGGATAGAGATCGAGTCGGGCACGTCGGGTTCATCCACGATCACCGTTTGGAAGCGGCGCTCCAGAGCTTTGTCTTTTTCAATGTACTTCTGGTACTCCTTGAGCGTGGTGGCCCCGATGGCGTGCAGTTCGCCGCGGGCTAGCGCAGGTTTTAGCAGGTTGGCCGCGTCCATCGCGCTCTCGCCCCCGCTACCGGCTCCGATCAGGGTGTGAATCTCGTCGATGAAAAGAATAATCTCTCCGTCCGAGTCGGTCACCTCTTTGATGACGGACTTGAGGCGCTCCTCAAACTCACCCTTGTATTTGGCACCGGCCACCAGCAGCCCCATATCGAGGGCAATCAGCGTCTTGCTTTTCAGGTTTTCGGGCACGTCGCCGTCCACAATGCGCTGCGCCAGACCCTCCACGATGGCAGTTTTGCCCACTCCGGGCTCGCCTAATAGCATCGGGTTATTTTTGGTGCGTCGGGCCAGAATTTGCAGCACCCGGCGGATTTCTTCGTCGCGGCCAATCACGGGGTCGATCTTCCCGGCCTTGGCCAGTTGGTTCAGGTTCTTGGAGTAGCGCTCCAGCGACTTGTATTTGGCTTCGGCGTTTTGGTCGGTGACCCGTTCGCCACCGCGCAATTCTTTGATAGTGACCTTCAGTTCTTTTTCGGCAAATCCGGCTTGCTTCATCAGTTGGGCAGTTTTGCCTTTGCCGTCTAGTAGGGCCAGCAAGATGTGCTCTACGGCTACGTACTCATCGCCAAACTCTTTGAGGTAGCTTTCGGCTTTGCGCAACACCGCGGCCGCGTCGTTGCCTAGGTACGGTTGCTGTCCGCTCACCTTCGGATACGACTGCACTACGGTATCTAGGTTACTCTCTAACTGATTGCGATTGATACTCAGTTTGTTTAGCACGAACGAGATCATGTTCTCGTCTGATTGCAACACTGCCTTGAGCAGGTGCGCTGGTTCAATGCCCTGCTGCTGGTAACCGCTGGCAATCTCAGCGGCCTTCTGCAAAGCTTCTTGGGCCTTTATGGTATAGTTGTTAAAGTTCATGTCGTTATTGATATAGTGTTATCACGTTTCCAGTGAAACATCAAAGTTCTGACCACTTGCTGTTTAGAATGAATTCAAGACATTTTGTCTTGTTTCTAAGAAAAATAGCCATTTATTGTGACAATTTGACTGCTTTTGTTAGGAAGTAGACCGGCGACTGCTTAAAATAGAAATAGCGAAGATGTCTTGCACCCTCGCTATCTATGAAATCGCTTTAAAGCTACTGTTTGAGCTTACGACAGTTTGTCCTTTGCCTTACTAACGACGTTCTTCACTGCTTCCTTTGCCTCGGTGGCCATGCCCATTTGCTCTTTTTGCGCATAGGTTTGGGGCACCTCGGCCATTCCCAGCGACGGCTCTTCACCGTGCGGACGGGCGTGCACAAACGAAAACTCACCTTTGCCATCAATAGACTTCCCGGTGGTCCAGCGCTCCTGAGGATCGGCGGGTTTGTCAATGTCGGTAGACATAAACGCATAGCTGAACTCCTGCGCCTCTTTGTCTTGCGGAAAGCTGTTCGGAATCGGAAGGTTGGCTTCGGCGCCTAGGTCTTCTAGCACAGCCAGCCACTGCTGTTGGTGCATGGTGTCGCGGGCAATCAGGAACGACAACATGTCTTTCATGCCGTGGTCATCGGTCATAGCATACAATCGGGTAGCCAGGGCTCGTCCTCCGGCTTCGGCAGTCACGTTGGAGTACATGTCGGCGGCGATGTTGCCGGTGCCTATTACGTAGGCTCCGCTAAAGGGCACTCCGGCACTATCAACGGCCATCGCGCCCAAGCCTGACGACAGAATGTGACGGGGGTTCATGCCCCCCAGCACCGCTTCCACGGCCGGGTTCTCGCTGGTGATCTTTTCTTTCAGCGCATAGTCAGCACCTTCCAGGTTTAGCGCCACCGCTGTACTGAGCATCTCAATGTGGGCGATCTCTTCGGTGCCGGTTTCCATCAGCATGTCGCGGTACTTCTTGGGGCCTCAGGCATTCCAGGCCTGAAATAAGTACTGCAAGCACACGCGAATTTCGCCTTCAATGCCGCCAATAGCTTGTTGCAACATCTTGGCGAACTGCGGATTGGGCTTATCGACTTTTACAGGGTACTGTAATTTTGAATCGTGGTAAAACATAAAAATTGGGTTTGTGATTATTTAAAAAGTGTTAAGACTAGGCAGTAGATATGGTTCGATTGCTCAACTGTTCGATTATCAAAGGAGCATTGTCAACTCCTTAGCCACCGAACCATCTGGCAATCGAATTACAAGTCGTGCTGCTTTGGCAGGTGTTCGGCGCTGTCCGTACGGCGAGCGCGGTCGGTATCAGCGGCGCGTTGCTGCTGCTTTTCGCGCACGTGGGTATCTAGTTCCTCGTCATTCTGCATATGACGTTGTGCTTCGGTGGAAGTGCGTTTGTCTTCTACTTCAATGACATTGCCTGCCTGATACGACCGCCCATCCTTGGGCACTCCACCAGGAGTAGGTCGTTGGTGAGTAGGAGACGCAGTAGACACTCGATAGTCGGGCACCTGCCGGGTCATCAAGCCCGCGCCAACCTCAGCGACTCCCAGCAGGAGGTGTGGCCAGTAAACTAGCTCAGAAAAGCCAAACAACCACGGAGAAGCCGCCAGCAGCGCACCGCTCAGCACATCAAGGGCCAAGTGAGTAGGCATCGGCACCAGCTTGGCTACGCTGAGTTCGTAATCGGTGACCAGTGATACTAACAAAATGGTGGCCCCTACGAAAATAGGAATCCATTGAGCCGCCCCGCCGTTAGCAAAATCAAACAACCAGGGGGAAGCAATGAATAGCAGGCCGCTCAAATAATCGAGCACGCCGTGCACTTTGGTGGGTATAACACGCATAGCAAAAAAATTTAAAGTGAATAATAGTGGAAAAAATCGGTTACGTGTAGGCATAACTGCCCGTTTTACGCATTGTTAGCTTTAGTAGATTAAATAATTGCTGGATGCTGGATGCTGGAATTTCGCAACTTGTTTCTAATATCCAACACCCTTGCCACTCAGAAGATTATCTAGTATCTAGCATCCAGCTTATCAAGCTAATCACTCTGTCGCTTCTCAAACCAATCGGTATACTCCTCGGCCTCAATCACTCCGTTACCATCGGTATCCCACATGGCAAACACGCCTTCGGCCACTTCGCCTTCTTCCAACTGCTCACTACCGTCATTATCCCACTCGGCGAAGTAAGTAGAATAGATAAGCTTCTCATTGGTTTAAGTAAAGCATGAAACATGGGGGATTAACCCTCGCCAAAGCAGATAGTTGGCCAATAGAAAGTAAAAAAGACAACTGATTTACTCTCTTTAATCAGATTGCTGGTTGCGCGTTCAATTTTTTTGGTATTAAACTGAACAAATACCTCACTGTTGAGTTCGGTAAGTAAACATTCCCAATTTTTAACTTAATGAATTTAATTATGAAGATGAAGGTACTAAGCCTTGTGGCTGGTTTATCCATGATGACCGCTATGAGCGCCGTTGCCCAGGACAACACAACTGAGGTAGAGGAAGAAGTAGAACAAACTACCCAGGACGCCGGGCAAGAGATTGATGAAGCTGCTCAGGATACCGAGCAAGCCGTAGAAGATGCCGCCGAAGATACTGAACAAGCCGCCGAAGAAACCGCCCGAGACGTAGACCAAGCTACTGACGAAGCTGGTCAGGAAATGGATCAGGCGATGGATGATACCGAAGAAACAGTAGAAGATGCTGCTACCGACGTTGAGCAAGGCGTAGAAAACGCGGCTCAGGAAACCGAGGAAGAAGTGGAGGAGGTTCCTAATGAAATGGAGGAAGCTGCTAACGAAACCGACCAAGCGGTAGACAATGCCGCTGCTCAGGTGGACAATGCTGGCGAAGAAGTTGAGCAGGAGACTGAAGAAGTGGTCAATGACGTTGATGCCGGACTCGACAATGCCGGTGATGAAATTGAGCAGGAAACCGAAGAAGCGGTAAACGATGCCGATCAGGCGATGGATAACGCTGGTGAGAATATTGACCAGGGATTAGAAAACGCTGGTGAAGCCATCGACGAAACCGCTACTGACGTGGGACAAGCAGTCGACGAAGCTGCTACTGACGTAGGGCAAGCCGTTGACAATGCCGCCGAGGAAGTAGAAGAAGAGGCTGATGAAGCTACGGACGACGGATTGTTTTCTGATACCGAACAAGCAATGGACAAAGCTGAGCGCCAAATGGAAAACGCGGACGATGACCAAATTATCGTCACCAGTGCCGATGATGATGACGTGGATGTAGCCAACGACGTGGAAGATGTGGAAGCTACCGTAGAGGAGCCGATGCAAGAGGCTGATCAAGCCATGGACGAAGCCGCTACGGAAACCGAAGACGCCGTTGAGGACGCCGCTTACCAAACCGAAGAGGCCGTTGAAGAAGCTCCCGACGAAATGGAGGAAGCTGCTGTAGAAACTGAAGACGCTATGAACACCGCTGCTACGGAAACGGATAAAGCCGCCAAAAAAGCAACCAAAGGTACCAAGGCCAAAATGAAGGAAACCGATATTACGGCCAACACCGATGCCGCCCAGCCTGCCGATAAGATGAAGGACGATAGCAAAGTAGACGACAACCTAAACGTTCAATCTGACGAAACTATCAAGGAGCAAGCCGAAGATATTGAGGAAGAAACGATGAAAGCTGGTGCTGCCGCTACTGGTGCCGCCGCTGCTACTTCCGCCCCGATGCAGGGTGAGCAGAACATTGTTCAGTTAGCTATGTCACAGGAGAACTTATCTACCTTAGTACAGGCTCTGCAGGCTGCTGATCTGGTAGGAACGCTCGAAGGCGATGGCCCTTTCACTGTGTTTGCGCCCACCAACGAAGCTTTCGAAGCATTGCCCGAAGGCACGCTGGAAGATCTGCTAAAGCCCGAGAACAAGAATAAATTAGCTAGTGTGCTCACCTACCACGTGGTACCCTCCAAAGCTATGTCTTCTAGCCTATCTGACGGACAAGCAGTTGCTACCGTTGAAGGCGAAGACGTGAACGTGAAGATGAAGGGTAGTGACGTAATGATTGAGGGAGCCAAAGTGACCACGGCCGACGTGAAAGCTTCTAACGGAGTAGTACACATCGTAGACGCCGTTATTCTGCCCCCTAGCATGACCGGAACCGCCCAAGGCGTTGAAGAAGAAGGTCAGAACTAAACACCCATTCTTCTACAAAGATTTTTGTTGAAGCAAGTTAGAGAAAAGCTACTGTCGGTTAGGCAGTAGCTTTTTTATTATCGCACATCACCCAAACCACCGGTTCGGGCGCATGGCTAACAAACATCCAACGCACCTTAAAGCCAAGCCAGCCTGCCTAAACTCTCTCACACCGCAGCGCGTACTATTACCCCAAAGGCTTCCAGCATCTGCGGGTTCTTTTTAAAGGCCAACCGAGCCGTACTCCGCACTTCTCTTACCCAACTCCGAAGTTCGCGGTAGGCTGCTCTCTTGGCCTGGGTGCAGTCTTCTGACTTTCCCTTCTGCCGGACGCGGGCCTGCCGCATCACCATCAGTTCAGTGATGTCGGTGGTGGCCTGCCGGATCTCCTTATCCCTCACTCCAAAAGAGGCCAGCGACAATTTGCGCTCCTGCAATTTATGGTAGAAGTAGGCCGCCTGCCGTATCACTGACCATCCGTTTCTTTCGAAGCGCTCGATGCGCAGCAGGTGCAGCGTGTTAGGCTCATCACGATATGCCGTGCGAGCCACCTTGGCGTGCACCCGAAACTGTGCTTGCACGGCCGTCCGTTGCGCGTTCACCTGCTGACCTAGTTCCCACTGCAAATCGTAGCAGGCATCTTTTTGGCGACCAGCGTCAATAGCTTTGTTCAAAAGTGACCTTCCGGCTTTGGTTTGCGCCGGGGCGTATCCGTGGGCTTCCAGTATCTGACGAACCTCCTGGTCGTGCTCCAACAGGTGCAGCGTGAGCTGAGCGATTTCTAGTGTGCCTTCGTTACTATCCAAGTCCATGTTCTTAATGATTGATTTTAAATGACGCTGGCAAAGGAAAGATACAGGGCTTATTTATCCTACAGAAGGATGCCCGTTAAAATACGTGCGTATTATTCTCGTGCAATGCCCATAAAAGTGAGAGAAGTTACGCCCGTTTCGCGTGAACCAAGCATGATCGCGCGCGCTTTCGTCGCTGATACTACGTGCATATTACGCACCACGCGTGCGATCATAGAAAAACCTTACGTCACAGGCACGCCCGCAACAGAAGTTGTCAGTTGTTTCACCGTTTTCTCTCCTCCGGTAGCGGTTGCCGAAGCAGTGCCTATTCGCTACGCACCAATATGACCCAATCTCGTGACCCATCCTCTCCGGGAGGACTTCCCAACGACACCCGCCCTGCGCCGGTAACCTGCGGCTGATCGCCGGTTTGTAGCTCTCCTCCTTCCTTGGGGTCGAACCAGTACACGCTGTAGGTAGCTTTTTTGATCCCTACGTTTAGAGTAGTTTTCTCATAAGGCGGTAGATAGATCGCGTATACCGCGCCCGGTTTGGCCAGGCAGTAGGCACTGCCGCCCACCAGTTCGTCGGCCGACTGCATTTCCCAGAAGGGTAGGTATACCCGGAAGAAGGCCAGGGCGTGGCGGGTTTGGTCCCAGAGCTTGGCCCGGGTGCGCCAGGTTTCCAGCCCCAGGTCGTCGTTGGCGTGGTTATAGCCGAAGTACCACTCCACGCCCCCGCCCCCGGCCATCAGGTTGCCCCACAGCACCTCGTGCCGCAGCGTATCGTGGTCGGGGTCCACCTCGTCGGGCAGCGCCCCGGTGTAGTGCGGCCCCACCTCGTCGAGGCTCACCACCCAGGGACGGCCCGCTTCGGCCGAAGCGTTGATCCATTTTTTGGTCACCTGGTGCACCTCATTGGGAGGATTCACCTGCAGGGCCGGTCCGTCGAGGTTGGCATCGCCCAGCAGGGGTTCAAGAATCGGGTCGCGGGCTCCGCTCCAGGCGTGGGTGTGCAGCATCACCAGGTTGTGATAAGGATCGTTTTCTTCGAAATAGTGAAACATGGCTTGGCGCTGCTCGGTAGTCTGGGCATTGGGCGAAAACTCAGCGTAGCCGTTTTCTTCACCCATATCCCAGATCAGCGCCCGGTGGTGGGCAAAGCGGGCAATCATCTCCCGATAGTAAAGTCGGCGTTGCGGACCCACGTTGCCGCTGTCGAGCAGCCGTTCGTTCTCGGTTTCTTGCAACACCATGTGCAACACGATGCCCAGGCTGTCGGCGTGGGCAAACACCCGCTCCCACTGCGCCAGTTTGCTGCAGTCGAAGCGGTAGCGCTCGTCGTAGCCGGTGTAGGGCCACACATCTTTGCCGTCGCCCTCAATGTTCATCGTCAAAAAGTAAATGGAGTTCATCCCCTGGCTGGCCAGGTAGTTCAGCCCACCGATCAATCCCTTTCCCTTGCCACCCCCCCAAGTGGGGTCACCCGGGTGCCAGTCGCGCACGTGATCTTGGTAAATGTGCATCTGCTTATCAGCAGCGGCCTCACCCGAGCGTTGTTCTTCCTGCCCCCCGAAGAAGGTGCCGTCGAAGTCGGCGTAGCCCAACAGGTTCTCCGGACTACCCGCTCCGCCCTTGATGAGGTACTGGCCGTTGCCCGAGAAGCGAAAGTAGTGTCCCCCCGCGTAGTGCAACCTTCCCCAAGCCGCACTATCCGCCGCTACGACCTGAAATTCACCTTCCGCAGCATCGAAAGCGATTGGTTTACCAGGTTGGGCAACGGGACGAATAGCCAGACTGTCGCCTCGGTGGAAGTCCACCCGGTAGGTCCAGGCTCCGGGAGTGTTAGGCACGAAACGCACTTGCCACACGGAGCCCGAGTCGGCCCCGGTATTGTCGGCTTGTCTGTCGGCGGCGTAGAAACCGGGCACCGTGTAGGTGGTGTCATCGTGGGTGAAGTGCGCCGTGAGGCGGTAGTGCAAAAACGGGTTAACTTCGGCCCGCTCACTGCTGATCGGTCCTTCAAACGATAGCGTGATAGGCTGCCACTGGGGATAAGTAGAAGAAGTGAGTTTGTTATCGTGCCGGGTGGAACAGGCGGCAATGAGTAACAGGATGGGTAAGGCAAACCAGCAAGGCCATTGACGGCCAATTTGGGTAGGGATATTTGCTTTGGTAGATTGACTGTATCTGGAGGAATGTGGCTTTGACTGGTGCATTTAAGTAGTAGCGATGCGACGAACTGAACGATTTTTTGTAACCCTAAAGTTGCCTGACCGGATAGCTTAGACCCTGGGTTGACCGTCTAGGAAGAAAATTTGACTTTGGTCTTTGCTGCTTTACAATCTTGAGTTCTCAAAAGCTTAACTTTTGCAACAGCAATACCGAAGAATCAGGAGCTGAGCGCGCGTGATGATGGGCGGTAGACGCAACTACCGTTACGTAAATGCTAGTGCCCCCCGCTTCTAAACTCATCACCGCGGCTGGTGCGCAGGCTCACAGCCACTTGGTCGGGATAGACATCGGCTATTCCGCTCACCAGTTGCTCCAGATTGCTGACTTCGCCCCGAAAGCCCAAGACGAACAGATTGTCTTGCCCTGAAGTGAGCGAAGAGGGTCTTACGTTTCCGACAGCGTCTACCAAAAAGTAACCATAATCTCCTTCGGGTAGTATTTTGGAAGCCGCACCCAGGCCGCGCAGCCGCTGCATAAACTGGCCACCCACCCCAGCGTGCTCAGCCGAGGCCAGCACGGTTCCCCAGATAACCCCTTCGGGCACCCGCAGCATCCGAGGAGTTGGTACGATAAGTCCTTCCGTCGGTCCCAGCAGCAACTCCACTGCATCGTCGGTAACTAGCAGCGTGCCGCTGTTGGTCAGAGAAGTGCCCACTTCAATGGTGATGGGGTACTCGCCAGAGGACAGTTCGCCGATGTCTAGAAACGAAGCGGCCGGGGCCACGGCTTCCAGGCAGACGTCGGCGCCCTGAATTTCGCGGAGCGAGACGGTGATAGCCGAACCCTCGCGGCGCAGTTCGCTGGCGATGCGGTAGTTGATACAAGGGTAATCTTCGGTGGTAAGAAACTTGAAAGAAAGCGTGCGCTGACCTGACTCGATGTATTCAGCCATGCTAAACTGAACGTCGGTGCCCAGGGTGTTCACTGCGTCGAGCTCGGCAGAGTCATCGCAGGCCAAAAGTGAGGCAGTAAGTAAACAAGCAAGGACGGGTCGTTTCATAAGCTGGTCTTTGGCACTAAGACACCAGTTGCGAGAAAAGGTTGTAACCTAGTCTCGAAAAAACTAACGTTTTTTTTCGGACTAGATTACTCAGATTAGCGTCTTTTAGTAAAATAAGCAATTGTTGGGCGGAAAAGAAACTCGAAGCGAGCAATTCTTTTTCTAGAAGTTGCGCACATCCTGAATAACCTCCGCAAAGCGTTCGGGCTGGTCGATCAGTTGAAAGAATTTCTCGGCGGTAGTGGCGGGGTCATCCAGCGCGTCTTCTGCCTTATAATCCATAAACTTCGGCAGCTTGCTGAAGTTGGCCGCGTCGGTGGTGCGGATATGATCCTGCATGGCCGTGTCCACCACTCCGGGCGCCAGGGCAAACACCCGAAACCCGTCCGGGCGAAGCTCACTTTCCAGCGCTACCACCCGCGATACCATATCGAGGGCGGCCTTGGAAGCACAGTAGCCCGACCAGCCGTCCACCGGGTATTTTCCTGCTCCGGAGCTCACGTTGATGATCAACTTCTCGGCCTGCACTGCGCGGTACTGCCGGATGAACGCGTTGATTAGCAGGGTGGGGGCGGTCACGTTGAGGTTGAAAAGGGTAATGATCGACGAATCGTCCAGATCACCCAGGTACTTTACCTGCCCCAGCGTTCCGGCATTGTTGATGAGCACCAGCCGCCGCGGCGCTTCCACCGTTGAAAAGAACGAGTCTGCCTGCTTGGAGAGGGCCGACACGTCCGATAGGTCTACCGTAGTGTGCGTGTAACGCGGATGTCTTTCACCCGTCGAACGGGCGAAGCCGGTTACCCGCGTGTTGGGCCGTTCTAGTGCCTTCTCGACCAAGGCACGACCGATGCCCCGGCTGCTGCCCGTAATAAAATAATAGTCCATTGCGGTAAAAGTACACAGAAAAATCTCCTGCGAAAAATAATTCACTCCGCTTGTTATCCGTCGAGCGCGTGGAACAGTATTTGTCAGCCTTGCCTCATCACCAACGGTCCTAACTACCATGCCCTCTCTTCGCTATTTGCCTTGCCGACTTCATTTTTTGGTCGGTTTGTTTCTTTTTCTTATTAGCGGGCCGCTTCAAGCTCAGAACGAACTCATGCTGCGCGACACCATCACCGGCCCCCTCTACTATGAGCAGCGCGGCGATTGGTTCAGGGTGCGTCCATGGGGGCTCGCCGTCAGTACCATGCGCGACAAAGCCCTTTCTCCGTTGCTCTACACGGGTTCCGGACTATCTTGGAGCATCAATACCTACAAATTCAAACCCCGAACGTTAGTGCACCGGCAGTGGCAATTCACCTCCCTGTCGTTCACTAACCCACAGAGCGAAAGTGTGCTGGCGCAGATCGGAGTGGAATACCAGCACGCGCTGCATTACCCCATTGCTCTAACCAAAGAGAACGTCAAGCTATACGCCGGAGGATTTGTGGGCGGACTCTTCAACACGAAGGTTCATGCTGGAAACGTGAACAATGTGCTTTCATACGAACTGGCGGTGCTGCTGGGGCCTTCCGGGATGGTTCAGTTTCCTCTTAAGGTGTTTGGCAAGCGGTTCGTGCTTTCGGACGAATTGCGCTTTCCGCTGATGAGTCTGTTGGGTAATACGCCCTATGCCTGGTCGTTGCCAACCGCTTTCGAGGAAGAAGGCACTGTGGGAGATGCTTTTACGGTAGGCTCGTGGGGCAAGCTGTTTCGGGTCTCCAACCAGGTGAACGTGGACTTTCATCGGGGTATCAAGCGCCAGGGGATGGTGGTGAAGCGCATTGCCTACCGAATAGCGTACCGCTGGGAATTGGTGTCGGTGGCGCAACCCAACTTGTACCAATCCGGCACCCACACTTTGTCTTTTGCCCGCATCATTGCGCTCTAACCTTTGCCTCCTTTTGATATGACTTACATTCATAAACTCAGTCGGCTATTGATACCCATGATCGTTTTTAGTGCGTGCGAACGCCTGATCATCGAGCCCGACCCTGCCAACGAGCCCGAAGAGAATTTTGATTTGCTGTGGAAGACCGTTGACGAGAAGTACTCTTTTTTTGACTACAAGAATATTGACTGGGATGAGTTGTACCAGCGCTACCGGCCGTTGGTGAGCCAGGGCATGAGCGACGAGGCCCTGTTCGCGGTGATGGCTGATATGCTCAGCGAACTGCGTGACGGCCACGTTAATTTGGTGTCGGATTTCGACGTGGCGCGCTATTCGGACTGGTACTTTGACTATCCGGCCAACTACGACGAAACGATTATTGAGCGCAATTATTTGGGCAAAGACTACCAACTGGTACTTCCCTTCCCCACCAAGGTGATTCGCAACGTGGGCTACATCCGCTACGGCAGCTTCCTGAACCCCATCGACGGCGACCGGTTGGATCAACTCATCGACGATTACCGAGGGTTAAACGGGATTATCATTGACATCCGGGACAACACCGGCGGTGCCCTGGCCTACGTGGATACCCTGGCCACCCGGCTGGCGCAGCGCAGCGGCGAAGAAAAGCCAACGGTGGGCTACGTGCGGTATAAGGAGGGTCCGGCGCACGACGACTTTACGCGGGCGTTTCCGGTGAAGCTCTCCGAGCACGCTTCGTTTGATAAACCGGTGGTGGTGCTCACCAACCGTACCGTCTATAGTGCGGCCAACGCTTTTGCTTCTTATATGGCGACGTTGCCCAACGTGATGCTGGTGGGCGACGTAACCGGGGGCGGGGGAGGGGCGCCCTATAGCGGTGAACTGCTCAACGGTTGGAGTTTTCGGTTTTCGGCCACGCAACTGATGGACCTTAACCAAGTGCCTATCGAGAACGGGGTGGAACCCGACGTTCGGGTGGATATCAGCCCCGAAGACGAAGCCGCCGGGCGGGATACAATTTTAGAAACAGCGCTGGATTTACTCAAGTGATTTGATCGTAGGGACGGGCTATGCTTTTCGCCGCTCCAAAGCCGAAATACGTTCTTCGTGGTTGTCTATTCGCTTGGTTCGTTCCATCCAGATTTTTACAATACCGGTAAGGGCGTCTACGGAAGCGATAATTCGTTCGGTAGATGCTCTTTGTTGTTGTTCGGTCCGCTCTTGTCGATCTACAATGGCCTTTAACAACTCGCTATGCTGATCTTGCCTTTTCAAGCTCTCAGCGAGCAATTCAACGATTCTGTCCTCATTTTTCATAGCACTTCTTTTTTAACTTTCAAATTGCTATACTCTCTATCCTAGTTCTGCGGAGGCAGTCTAAACTACAAAATGTACTGACTCAAATCCTTATTTTTCACCAGCCCGGCCAGGCGTTCTTTGACCAACGCGCGAGTAACGGTGATGGTGGTGTCGGGGGCAATGTTGTCGGGCACGTCGAACAGAAAGTCGTTGAGCAAGTGGCTCATCACGGTGTGCAGGCGGCGGGCCCCGATGTTCTCGATCTCGGCGTTGATCTGAGAAGCGATATCCGCTAGCTCGTCCAGAGCGTCGTCTTCGTATTCCAGTACCACTCCTTCGGAATCCAACAAGGCCTCATACTGCTTGGTAAGCGCATTCTTGGGTTCGCGCAGAATACGGACAAAGTCTTCTTTGGTAAGATTATTTAGCTCTACCCGGATCGGAAAACGCCCTTGTAACTCAGGAATCAGGTCGGAGGGCTTGGCCACGTGAAAGGCTCCGGCCGCGATAAACAGGATATGATCGGTGTGGATGACGCCGTGCTTGGTGGTGACGGCGCTGCCCTCGACCACCGGCAGCAGATCGCGCTGCACTCCTTCGCGGCTCACGTCGGCTCCGGCACCCTTGCGGTCCGAACCAACCGCCACCTTGTCGATCTCATCGATAAAGATGATTCCGGTATCCTCGGCCTTGCGAATGGCTTCTTCCTTCACCTCGTCCATGTCGATGAGCTTGGCGGCCTCTTCTTCGAGCAGAATTTTCTTGGCTTCGCCGATGGTCACCTTGCGTTTCTTGTTTTTCTTGGGCATCATGCCGCTGATCATCTCCTGCAGGTTCATCATCGACACCTCGTCCATCATGCCGCCGCCCACCATGCCGATGCCCGATCCGTTGCTCTGGCGGATGTTGATCTCTATTTTTCGGTCGTCGAGCTCGCCGTTGCGAATTTTCTCGCGAAAGCGCTCGCGCGTGCGCTGGTTAAGTTCGGCATCGCTGCTGGGTTCATCCTGTTGATCAAACCCAATGGCAGGAGAGTTTCGGGTGGGGGTGTCCTTCATCGGAGGGATCAGCGCATCGAGGATTACCTCCTCCACCGCTTCGGCGGCCTTTTCTTTCACTTCTTCGTTGCGGCGCGTGCGCACCAGGTTCACCGACTGCTCTACCAAATCGCGCACCATGCTTTCCACATCGCGGCCCACGTAGCCCACCTCGGTGAACTTTGAGGCTTCGACCTTGGTGAACGGTGCATCGGCGATGCTGGCCAGGCGACGGGCAATCTCGGTTTTGCCTACGCCGGTGGCTCCGATCATCAGAATGTTGTTAGGTACAATCTCGCGCTGCATCTCGTCGCGCACGTGCATGCGTCGCCAGCGGTTGCGCAAGGCAATGGCCACGTTTTTCTTGGCGTCATCTTGTCCAATGATATATTTATCAAGCTCAGCGACAATCTGTCGGGGAGTGAGATAAGCGTTTGCTTCCAGCATAAGGTGAAGTAGAATTGATGGACTTACTTAAAAAACAATTGATGCACGTCGGTCGACAACGAAAACTGGTTAAAGGCTCCGCTCATGTGATACACCGAGCGGGAAAAGTCGACGCGAATCGTTCGGGTACGGAACATAAATCCGAAGGACAAACCGGCACCTCCGCCAATTTGTTGTAATTGTAACGAACTTCTGATCGAATGGTTGTAGCCCCCGTACACCTCAAAGTTCCGGCCCAGCAGCAGGGTTCCGCCGAAGGAAAGATGGCGGGCAATCCGACTCGCTACGCCCTCGTCTGGCTCAGCGGCAACTACAGTGAGATCGGAGTACCACAGCCGATAGGCCGTCAGATGGAAGCGGAACGGCATGTACTGCGGTTTGAAGGCCATGCCCAGTCGAACGTCGCTCGGCAGGCGGCTTCCGGTTCCCGGCACATAGTCGCGAAGCAGCACTCCCAGATTGGTAATGGTGAGACCCACCGCAAGGTCTCGGGTCGGATGTTGGTACACTCCGCCCGCATCCAGCAGCAGCGCCGTGGCGCGCAGTCCGGCAATCATCGAAGATGCTAATTTCAGATTGCCCCCCAAGCGAAACGGAGCTATCTGGTGCGCGTAGTTGAGCGCGACAGTGTAGGAAGAGGCCGAAAAGTCGCCGGTGGGCAGTCCGGCCGGATCAAAACCAGCGAACTCGCCATAGGCGAGGTAGGACACAATGCCTCCAAACTCCCCCACATTTGCCACGGCATGACTGTAGGAAACCGTGGCGAGTTTAATATCGGCCAGGTAGGGTCGGAACGACAGACTTACCTGCTGATTCAAGTGCTCGTTGTTGAGGGCGGGATTGCTTAGAAACCGGTGGACATCATTTACCGCTCCCGAATCGGCCGGAGCCGCGGCTTGCACTCCGCCCCAGGCGGTGACAGACGTGCTGGGATTGAGGTTTAAGAAATCAAAGGTATGTTGGCCGCCGGTCTGGGCGAAACCCGGAAGGGTTGAAAAGAATAATAAATATCGAATAAGGAATAATGGATGATGAAGTAATCTATTCTTTATCATTATCATTCAAAACCTATTAGCTGCGGTTATAGGCTAGCATACCTTCCCTCATCCTGACAATCTCCCACCATCTTACTCATCCTGATCAAAACTACGCTTTTAATCCTTCTTACCGCAACTTTTTGCCTCAAAATAGGCTTATAAAATACCCAACCTACCCGTTATGAAATTTGGCAAGCTGCCCGACATCCGTTGGGTTAACTTCTCACTTCCGGCCGACCATCCGCAGACAGCCACGGCTTTATCGAGCCACCGCAACGAGATGCCTCCGCAGGTGTTCGTAGGCTCGGCCCGCTGGGGCGAAAAAGATTTAGTCGGCAAAATCTACCCCCTCAAAACCTCACCTACCGATTACCTAACCCATTACTCCCGTCACTTTTCTACCATCGAGCTCAACACCACGCACTACCGCATCCCCACTCCCGAACTGGTGCAGCAGTGGTGCGAACGCACCGAACCGGGCTTCTTGTTCTGCCCCAAGGTGCCGCAACTGATTAGCCATCAGAACGACTTTGGACAATCGCTGCGGGCTACCGACCAGTTTCTAGCGGGCTTAGCCGCCTTCGGCAACCGCCTGGGCATTCCTTTCTTGCAACTGCCGCCCTCGTTTTCGCCCCAGTTGGGCAAGTCTCTGTTCGCTTACCTGGCCGATTGGCCCTCCGACGTGCCGCTGGCGGTGGAGTTCCGGCATCCCGACTGGTTTAGCCGCCCGCGCCTCTTCAACCGGGCGTTTGATCTGCTGGAGGAATTGGGCATCAGCGTGGTGATCACCGACACGGCGGGGCGGCGCGACGTGATCCACCAGCGCTTGACCACCCCCCGGGTGTTTATTCGCTTCGTGGGCAACCGCTTGCACGCCACCGACTATCTGCGCGTGGATGCCTGGGTGCGCCGCATTCAGCGCTGGTTAGCGGCCGGAGTGCAGCAGGTTTATTTTATCGTACATCAACCCGAAGAACATTTGTGCGTGGATTTGGCGATTTACGCGGTGAAACAGTTCAACGCTCACTGTGGTTTGTCTATTGCTCCGCCGCGCCCCATCAACCTGGGGGTGCAGCAGAGCTTGTTCTAGCGATTTGCTTCATTGCCTGATTTTTGGTAGATTACTGCCTGACGTGATCAGGCTGGGAAACATCGGCTTCCACTCGGTCATCTTGATAGTAACCACATCTACACCACTATGCGCTCTTCTAACCATCTTCCCTCACTTGTTTTACTGACCGCTTGCACGCTGATATCCGGACTCAACGCGTGTAGTGGTCCCGAACCGGTAGAAGTGAAATCGCTGGAAGTTACCGCCACCGCCTACAATTCATTAGAGGCGCAGACCAAGAAGGGTGACCCTGCCACCGCCGCTTGGGGCGACAAGCTGGAACCCGGCGTGAAGGCCATCGCCGTGTCGCGCGATCTGCTGAAACAAGGGCTAGACTACAACACTCCGGTGAAGATTAAGGGACTACCCGGCACCTACCGGGTACTCGATAAAATGCACAGTCGGTGGAACAATCGCATCGATATCTACATGGGAGAAGACATCAATTTGGCTAAGGAATGGGGCCGACAGACCGTGGAAATCTCCTGGGCCGTGGATGAAGACCCGGAGGCCGACCAAGCGAATTAATTACTTGCTTAGTTGCATATATGCAGCCACCCCTTGCAACCCTCCCTAAATGTTAGCTATCAGTGTTGCCAGCATTGCTGCGTCCCTGCTTCTCGGTGGCGTCTTATGGTTTGGTGCACGTGTACCTGGGTATAGTCATGTGCGACAGACAATCAGCGAACTCGGCGAAGTCGGGTCACGCTACTCAGTAGTTGTCAGTTGGGGCTTGTTTGCACCCGTGGGAATCTTGCTAAGCTTGCTTACCGTTACCCTCGTCTATCGCGATTCGAGCGATTTCCGCAACGCAGTGATGTTCCTGACTAGCGCAGTAAGTATCGGCTATCTTGGCGCAGCTATCTTTCCATGCGATCCCGGATCACCACTTACTGGCACGTGGCGTCAGCAGATCCATAACCTACTTGGAGGCGTAGAATATGTTGGTGGCACAGGAGCACTCTTCCTTGCTGCCCAATCGCTGTCGCCCGTATTTGATGCCACACTGATACCAAGTGTGGTCAACGGGTCGGCAGTTGTGGTAGGTACAGTCACACTAGGCCTTTCGTTCTCAGCCACATTCGCTGTTCGTGGGTGTCTCCAACGTGTTGGCGAATTTGCACTGTTTGGCAATATTATACTATTGACCGTTATCTTGCGACAGTTACAGTAATAACTTTGGTACGCTGGCTCAAGCGAACTTTTGATTTTCAGTCTTTGATTTTTATTGTTAACATACCACCGTGCAGGTTTGTTAACTCTTGGCAACGGCACCTTATTTTCTACGCTTCCTTTTTCAGATACGCTTCCTCCTCAGCCAACCGCTGCTTGATATGCCGGATAATCGGCTCGGCGTGTAGTTTGCCGTTTTCAATAAACACCTTAGCCGTTTCCTCACCACCAATCACCGAACCGGCCATGTAGATGCCCGGCAGGTTGCTCTCAAAGGTGTCCGGATCGATCTCTGGAATCAGCATCGCTCCGTTCAGCGTGATGCCCACGCGCCGCAGAAACTTCGCATCAGGATGATAACCGATCATCAGGAACACAAAGTCGGCCGGGATTTTATCCGATCGTCCGGTTTTGATATTGCGCACGTATACGTCTTTGTCCGTAATTTCCGTTACTTCCGAATTGAAATGGGCCTTGATCTCTCCCTTCTTCACCCGGTTCTCGGCGTCGGGCACAATCCAGTACTTGGCCGTCTTGTCGAAGCCATCGTACTGATGCACCACCGTCACCTCACTGCCGTTGCGGTACAAATCCAACGCCGTCTCGATGGCCGAATTGGCTCCGCCCACCACCACTGTGCGGGTGAAGGTATACTTGTAAGGCTCGTCGTAGTAGTGCGTCACGTGCGGCAGGTGCTCGCCCGGCACGCCCATCTCGCGCGGAATGTCGTAGTAGCCAATGGCCAGAATCACCTTCTTGGCGCGGTATTCTCCCTGGTTGGTCTGCACCGCGAACCCGTCTTCCTGCCGGTTGATGTCGCGCACCTCGGTGTAAATGTGCACGTTAAGTTTGAAGTGCTCCGACACCTTGCGGTAGTACTTCAGGGCCTCCACGCGACTGGGCCGCAGGTTGAGCGAGGTGAAGGGCACGTCACCGATGCCGATCATGTCGGCACTGGAGAAGAAGGTCATGTCGTGCGGATAGCGCCGGATGGACTCGGTCAGGCTTCCTTTGTCCAGAATGGCGTAGCGCAGTCCTTCCTTTTGGGCGGCAATGCCGCAGGATAGCCCGCAGGGTCCGGCACCCACAATGAGCACGTCGTAGGGTTGGTTCATGAGTGAATAGCGTAGTGTTTTAAACGTAGGGGATAACGAGAAAATGGGGCCGGGGGTTTATAAACAGTACGGATAGATTACCACCTCATCCGCATCCTAGAGGTTTGTAAGAAGCTTTTTAAAATTATAAAATTGATCTTTTATGAAGACTTCATTTACAGTTATTGTAGTGGGAACGCGCCGAGGCGTTCCCACAAAGCATCAGATATATATTGAGGTTTTAAAGCAGCTTCTTATCTCGACTTTACTAGTGAGGGTAAGAACCCAAAGGGAAGCGGAGTAGTATATTGAAATGACCAAAGATCAATATGCTATGTTCCGTTTTCCAATTGAGTTCTTGCGATTAATGGTACCATTTAAGATGCTATTTTCCAAATCAGTGTTCAAGCTTGCGGTTCCTCTGCTCAGCGGAGCTATTCTTACCACGGGTAAGCGCACGGTAACTTCGGCTCTGCGTGTGGTAGGCTTGAGTGAGGAGCGCAACTTTCCCAAGTATCACCGGGTGCTAAGCCTGTCTAAATGGTCAGCCCGGAAAGCGGCTAAAATATTGCTTGGGCAGTTGCTAGATTGCTTTCTGCCTGCCGGTCCGGTGGTGGTAGGCATTGATGAGACCATAGAACGCCGATGGGGTCCCAAGATTAAGGCGCGAGGTATCTACCGAGACAGTGCACGTAGTAGTCGTACTCATTTGGTTAAAGCCAGCGGTCTGCGTTGGATGAGTGTGATGTTACTAGTGCCTATCGGTTGGGCCGAACGCGTATGGGCTTTGCCGTTTCTAACGGTGTTGGCCCCTTCTGAGCGATATCATCATCAGCAAGGCAAAGCGCATAAAAAGCTTACGGATTGGGCCCGGCAGATGCTTCTACAAGTCAAGCGGTGGTTACCCAGTCGCTCATTGATTGCCGTGGGGGATAGCAGCTATGCCGTTATAGATATGCTAAACGCTGTTAAAGAGCAACTATGTGTAATTACCCGCTTGCGTTTGGATGCCGCTCTCTATGAACCGGCACCACCCCGGCGGCCGGATCAACCAGGGCGCCCCCGCAAGAAGGGCAAGCGTTTACCGACCTTACAGCAGTATCTGCATGATGAAGAATTGCCTTGGCAGAAGATTGTAGTTTCTCAATGGTACGGTAAGAAACAACGGGTGTTGGAAATAGTCTCGGCTACCGCCGTATGGTATCATAGTGGCAAACCAGTGTTACCTCTTCGCTGGGTACTTATTCGCGATCCGGAAGGCAGACTCGAACCGATAGCTCTGCTCTCTACTGACCAAGAATTGTCTGCCCAAGATATTGTTAGCTATTTTGTGCGACGTTGGTGCGTAGAAGTTACCTTTCAAGAGGGAAGAGCACATCTGGGTCTAGAAACCCAACGCCAGTGGTCTGACTTAGCCATTGCCCGTACCACTCCGGTGCTACTGGCGCTCTTCTCTATTGTTACTCTGCTGGCAGAAAGGCTGCATCAACAGAAAAAACTACACATAGCTACCGCTGCTTGGTACCGCAAGAGGCATCCTACCTTTAGTGATGCCTTAGCTTCAGTAAGGCAGTATTTATGGCAAAAAAGCAATTTTTACATGTCCCAAAAAGATACCGACATGGTGAAAATACCTGAAGCACAGCTCAGGCTCTGGCAGCAAACTATCGCCTGGGCCGCTTAGTAGTAAAGCCGAGCTAAGAACACTAAACCTTTGGAAGGGGGCCATCATCCTCCCCCCGCCAACTGCCACAGACGTTCGGCTTTTTTGCCCAGCAGCCAGAACGAAGCGGCCAGGATGGCAAAGAACGCCACCTTGTGCAGGCTGTCCCAGCAGAACTCGAAATATAGCGTATACACATTGATCACCAAGAAGGCCAACCCCACTTCGGCGGTCATTTTGTCCCCGCGCCGTTGTCCGTAGTAAATCGCCAATCCTGAGCCCGCCGCCAACAACAGCGACCAGTGCAGAAAGCTGATCCGCGAAGCGGCTTCCCACGAGTCGTAGCTGCCGTGGTTGCCGAACACCGACAGCAGCCACAGCGAACAAAACAAGCCCAACAAGCCGGTCACGTAGGTCAGCGGCGCAAACGGACGCACCAGCGGAGCGCGCGTGAGCCCCTGACTCAAGCCCAGCAGCAGTCCGCCAAACACCACGTAGCGCAGTGGGAAGTTCATACCTAAGAAATAGGCTCCCCAGTCGGACCGGTAGGCGGTTTCGGTGCCGAACCAGATGGCCAGCGTGCCCAGCGCCAAAAACCAGGTGAGCTTAGAGCGCCACCGCACCGCGGCCGCCGCGTATATTCCCGACGCTAATAAAATAAGCACCGCAAAGTAGCCTTCGGCGATGCCCAGCACAAAGCTCAGGTAGGTGAGTGAAAACGCCACCCCAATGGCTCCAAACATATACAAAGTCTCGTTGCTGAACACCCGGGCCGGATACCGCTGCTGGTGACGATACGCTCCGTAGTACAGTCCGACGGTGATGACCACCCAGATAAGCATTTTCACCAGGTCCGAAGCGTCGAGCAGCGCGTTGAGGGTGGCCATGAGCCACTCGTCGAGCAGCAGCAAAACGGTGGCCAGGATGATGCACGACACCGCAAAGAAAAAGGCGATCAGCGACAGGTTCTTCCAGTCAAAGCTGCTCTTCTGGTGGGGCGAGCCTGACTGCCGCAAGCGCTGCGCGGTGTCAACGTCTATCAGCCCTTGCTCGGCCCAGTGGTCAATGGCCCGTTGGAGAAGTTGTTGCTCGTGCTGGTTGATCTTCATGCCGCGGCATCCGTTCGTTGGAAACGGAAAGTAAGAAAATAATCTCCTTCTTTCAAGACTCAGGCAGCTTTTCCAGGTCTTTGCCCCGCGGCTTGAAGTAGGTTTTGATCACCTGTTGGGTGAGCGAAGGCGGCAAGTACTTGCTCAGGTAGGTGCCCAGTTGGTTCGAGAAGCCCGGCACCACCTCCGGCTTGTGCGACAGCATACCACGGATTGCCCCATCGGCCACCTCCACCGGGTCCATCAGAAACTGCGAAGCATCCACCTGGGTGAAGCCCGCCCGCCGGAAGAACTGCGACTGCGTGGGGCCCGGATTCAGGCAGGTCACGTTCACGCCCAGCGGCTGCAATTCTACGCGCAGGCTGCTGGTGAACGAGCGGACGAACGCCTTAGTGGCGGCATAGACGCTGAAGTAGGGTAGGGGCTGGTAACTGGCTGTGCTCCCCACGTTCAGGATGTGCGCGTCGGCTTCGGTCTTGAGCATGGGTAAGAAGCGGTAGCACAGCTCGACGAGCACCTGCTCATTGAGGCGCATAGTGGCCAGTTGCTCACTAAGTGGCACCTCGACGAAGGGCCCCCACACCCCCGCCCCGGCGTTGTTGATCAAGATACGCACCAACCAGCCCGCATCGTGACAGGTTTGGTATAACTCTTCGGCCGCGTGCGGGGCCAGCAGGTCGCGCACCAGCGGATGGACCGTCACCTCGAATTCTTGGGTGAGTTCTTGCGCCAGCTCCTCGAGCCGCTCACCCGAGCGGGCCACCAAGATCAAGTTAAGTCCTTCTCCCGCACAGCGCCGGGCCAGGGCTTCGCCGATGCCGTAACTGGCTCCGGTAATCAGTGTATAATTCATAACGTTAGGTTGCTGGTTCAAAAAGCGATAGGTCCCACACGCCGGAGGGGTCATAATGCAAGTGCCCTTCGGCAATGCGAATGGGCGCGTCGATGTTGTTATGATACAGTTGCCCGGTGCCAAGCCCCTGCGGCAGCGTGGGTTCGTAGGTGGCTACCCACTGCGCAATGGCGTTCAGGCCCACGTTCGATTCCAGAGACGAGGTCACCCACCACCCGATGCCCCGGTCTTCGGCCAGCAGCACCCAATCGTCGGCGGCCTCTATTCCTCCCAGCAGCGTAGGCTTCAGAATAATATACTGCGGCTGAATATCGTCCAGCAGTTGCGTCCGTTCCTCCCGCGCGTGGCAACCGATCAGCTCCTCGTCCAGGGCAATGGGCACCGGACTTTCGCGGCACAGGGTAGCCATCGCCTCGGTTTGTCCCGGCGCGATGGGTTGCTCAATGGAGTGAATGCCGAGCTTGGCCAGTTGAATGAGCTTTTTCATAGCCCCAGCCGCCGAAAAGGCTCCGTTGGCATCCACCCGCAGGGTCACCGCCTCGCTTGAGTAGCGCTTCCGAATGCCGGTGAGCAGGCGCAGTTCGTCATCAAAGTTGATGGCTCCGATTTTGAGCTTAATACAGCGAAAGCCCTGCGCGAGCTTCTCGTCGATCTGCCGTTGCATAAAGGCCGGGTCGCCCATCCACACCAGTCCGTTGATGGGCAGCGGGGTGAACTCCGGACGCATCACCGACGGAAACATCAGGCGCCGTCCACCGTGCAGCAGATCGATTAGGGCGGTTTCTAGGCCGAACCGCACCGCGGGCAGGTTGGCGGGCACCACGTCGCTCACCAGTTGAAACGCTTCGCGGGCGCTCCGCGGCAGGGGGCGTTTGGCCACCCGTTGCAGCACCAGATCGATCATGCTCGGCAAGTTGAAGGTATTGTCTTCACTGAGTCCGGCCAGCGGCGCGCACTCGCCGATGCCACGCTTGCCTTCCTGTTGCAGCACCACGAAGTGCGTAGGGCGGGTGGTCATCACCCCGCGCGAGGTGCCCGCCAGAAAGGTGAACTGTAGGGTATGCGAAAAGGAGTGGGTTCGGAGCATTAATTGGTTAACTTGCGCCGCCCGCTTTTGATTGGTCACCTAACCATTTTTTTACCATGTCCCTCCCCGACGAAGTAACGTTCGACGTTATTATTGAGATTCCGAAAGGAAGCCGCAACAAATACGAGTTTGACAAAGAGCGGGGAATGATCCGCTACGACCGCATGATTTTCTCGTCGATGTTTTACCCTAGCGACTACGGCTTCATTCCCAACACCCTGGCGGGCGACGGCGACCCGTTGGACGTGCTGGTGCTGGTGTCGGAGCCCACCTTTCCGGGCTGCCTCATCGAGGTGAAGCCTATTGGCCTGTTCCGCATGCGGGATGAAAAAGGCCCCGACGCCAAAATCCTGTGCGTGCCGGTGAGCGACCCCATCTGGAACAAGGTGAACACCCTGGACGAGATCAATCCCCACCTTAAGAAGGAGATTGAGCACTTCTTCCAGGTGTACAAAGACCTGGAGAAAAAGAAGGTCGGCATCGATGGTTGGGAAGACCGCGAGGCCGCCCTGGCGGTGATCGAAGACTCACGGAGAAGGTTCGCTGAGGGGGAGGCTACTTAGACTTTATTAATCTGCGTACTACCAACACCACCCACAGCCCACCGATTAATCGGCGTATGTGATTAGCGAGTATTTTTTATCCTTCTACATTCATAATTCCTTACTCGGCGTTCGATATTTAAATAATAAATAATATCGAACGCCGAACACCGAATATCGAATGATGAAGTGGTTAATATTTCCGTGCGCTAACCTATACTAATCCGTAGGCTATGGTGGTATTGGTAACGGAAATTCGTAGCAGCAATCTCTATTTTGTTGCTATTCTGTAACGGTTTTTCGTTTGCGAGGGCCCGAGGGCACCACGATGCCGAAAGTCTCCAGCAACTGCGGGTTATCCTTAAAGGCAATGCGGGCCAGTCGGCGAAACTCTCCGTACCAATCGCGCAGCGCCTTGATCCTGCGGTTGCGCTCCTGGGTGAAGTCCTGCGTCTTTCCCTTGCGGTGCTGTCGCTCGGCGCGCAGGTCGAGCAGGGCTTGCACGGCGGCCTGGTTCTGCTGAAACGATTCGGGAGTGGCTCCGAACTGCTGTAGTCGCGCCATCTGGGTGGGAGCCAGCTTGTAGAAGTCCAGCGCCTGTTTGGTCCAGGCCCACTTGCCCGCCACCAGCTTACTTATTTTCAGATCTTGCTGCACCAGCGGCTCTTGCCGGAAAGCCGTTCGCGCGATGGCTACGTGGTTGCGGAATACCGTCCGGGTGGCCTGTCGGTCCTGGGTGATCTGGTGCGAGAGGTGGCGGGCCTGCCGGCTCGTTTGCTCGCGGGTATCGCCCATCAGCTCAACGGCGTTGAGCAACTTGGTGCCCTGCTGCAAGCTCTGCGGGGTAAACCCGTAGGCGCTCATCTTCTTTAGCAGGCTTTTGTCAGAGGTGAGGGCACGAATCGCTAAGGTGACGGCCTCAATGAGTTTGTCGAAGGTGTTAATTCTCATAAGAATACGAAAGATTTTAGTGGAAAATATGATTTCAGTACGGCGGCAAGATAGTGTCGGAGGACCGGCAGACGCCACTTCGTTTGAAAGCGAATCTTACGTGGGTAAGATAGTAGTGGAAAAGCAAGTTTTTTGTCCGAAGTAAGATCGGGACGGCAAAACGACTTTTTCGTGTTGCGCCGAAGTGCCTCAGGATGCCGGAAACGGCCTTTGCCTGTTCAATGCGTAGGTGAAGCAGCTATTACTAGTCCCACTCCACCCCGCCAAAGCAAGACGGCACGCGAAAACCGCGTCGATACCTTACGCCGCCCCCTGTTTTCACGACTGATCGATAGTGATCAGTGGTGCCGACCCATGTTTTTGCCGCTGATTGGCACCGTTTTCTTACGTCGTCCAATGTTTTCAGGCCTGATCGAGAGTGATCAGTGGTGCCGACCTGTGTTTTTGCCACTGATCAAGCGTGATCAGTGCCGCCGACCAATGTTTTGAAGCGTGAACGTCTCTAAGACCTAATTAAGTAGTCATTCAAAACAAACTAGGAAACGTCATCCACCGTGGACGCGGTCCGGAATTTTCTGTAATGCAATGGAAGAAAATATCCGGAATCTCCCCGATCAGTGACAAAAATTCATCGCTGAATTGAGGAGATTCCGGGCCTCGCCGGGCGCCGGGCGCTATGCTCGCTCCGGAATGACGTCTAATTTTTGCTATTTTTTTGGTGAGGTGCTTAACATCACTGTATTGTCTTGGGAGTACTTTAACAGACAATCTAAGCAGAAAAGAGCTTGCAAATCTGGCAAGGCAGACATGCGGTCGCTATATTGCAGATAAACGCAATTGCTTTTATACGATCGTTAGGCTCAATATACTCTACCCGACGGTTTTGTAGAAGAGGCTGAAATTAGCCCAAGCTGCTTCTACGGCGAGCCGGACGGGTTCATAAATTTGTTGTTTATAAAATCTCATTAGGTTTAACCCTCTTCTAAATACGCTGTAAGGGGGGGTAACCGTGCTTCTTAGGCTTTACTGGGTTGATCTTTCCGTCCTCAATACCAGTAGCCCAGCAAAGCGTGTAGGCAATGGCTACCAGAGATGCTGATTTATTGCAAAGGCTTACAACAGTAAGTTGTGGGTGAGTGTTCCGGTTTTCGTAAAAATTGAGTAGGTACATGAATCATAGGCAAAGCGCAAAAAAATCACGTTCTTTGGAATATGAAAAAGCTACCTATTGGTCTTCAGGACTTCGGCGAGCTTCGCCGGGGAGGTTTTTTGTACGTAGACAAAACCGAGCTACTCTATCAACTAGCTACCGATGGGGTATACTACCGCCCGGCGGCCCGATTTCTGTCTCGCCCCCGACTGGGCGTCCCCGTCGCTTCGGCAAAAGCCTGCTGGTGTCTACCCTGGCCGAGTTGTTCCAGGGGAGCCGGGAACTGTTTGAAGAGCTTTGGATTCATGATCGTTGGGACTGGCAGCAGACCTACCCGGTGTTGGACTTTCGTTTTAACAAGTCAGGGTATAAGGTGACAGGACTGGAGACTTTTCTTTACGAAGAATTAGCCGACAAAGCGGCAGCGTACGGCGTTGCCCTTAAAAAAGCTCTTATCCGGCGCAATTGGAAGAACTGATTATTGCGTTAGCTCAACAGCATCAGCGGGTGGTAATACTTATTGATGAATACGATAAACCCATCCTGGATTACCTGGACGATCCCCAAGCACGGGCTGACCGGGAGATTCTCAAAAACTTCTATTCGGTACTCAACCCGCTGGATCCGTACCTACGTTTCGTATTGCTTACGGGAGTGAGTAAGTTCAGCGGATCGCCGCCCGGCCGCGTATCAATTTTTTCGGAACTCAACAACCTCACTGACCTTACCCTGCATCCTCGCTACCCTACGTTGCTGGGCTACACACAGGAAGATCTCAGGAAGATCTAGAGTGCTACTTCGCGGATCGCATTGAGCAGTTAGCCCCTAGTTTCGGCGGACGCGAAGTATTGCTGACGCGAATCAAGCAGTGGTATAACGGCTACTCCTGGGATGCCCAACACTTTGTGTATAATCCTTATTCTGTGCTGAACTTCTTTGACCAGGGCGACTTTCAGAATTTCTGGTTTGAGACCGGCACCCCCACCTTTTTGGTTAAACTACTTAACCGCGAGCGAAAGTACAATTTAGAAAACCAGCAGGTGAGTGCCCTGGTGCTGAGTGCTTTTGAGATAGAACGCATCGACGCCTACACCCTGCTCTTTCAAACCGGCTACCTGACCATCTGCGCCCGCGACGGTCAGACCTACACGCTTTCTTATCCCAACCAGGAAGTGAAACACGCGCTCCTCCAGCACCTGCTGGCAGAATACAGTGGTGAGTACCCTTCGCAGACCGCTATCCGGGCCTTGCAACTGAAAGAAGCTCTGGCCCAAGATGACGTAGCTGAGTTTGTGGCTACGCTGAACGGTTTGTTCGCCAGTATTCCCTACCAGATCTTTATTGCTGATAAAGAAGCCTATCGCCGGGCGGCCCCGTACCATTCAGTGATTTTCTTATCCCTTAGTCTGGTAGATTTGTTTGTACAAGCCGAGGTCAGCCAGGCCAAAGGCCGCCCGGATGCGGTGGTGCACACTGAGTCGGCGATTTACGTGCTGGAGTTCAAACTCGACCAAAGCGCCGAAGTAGCTTTAGAGCAAATCAAAACCAACCACTACGCCGCTCCGTATCTAAGCCAGGGCAAAGCCGTGCGGGCCGTGGGCTTCAATTTTAGTTCCGAACAAAAGGCCATTGATCAGTGGCAAGCGTGGTTGGTCACGGGTGCCGATGGTACTTAGTAAACGACATATTTCTTTGAGACTTTGATTTGAATTGCCTCAAAAAGCCTACAGCTAGTAACTCTACAGTCTAATAGTCAACGGTCCACAGCTAACTGTAAACCGTTGACTAAGTGTTCCGGTTTTTCATGAAAACTAAGCAAACGATAACGAGAGGAGCATAACAGCATTGTGTAGCCACCGATTTTATACTCACCGTGACCACAAGATGGGTGTCCAGCTGTTTTCCTCAATTAAATATTTCAGTACGCGAGCTCTTTGTTCAACAAAACCCGGCTTTTTCCAAGATGCGTATTCATCAACGCTGTAAACAGGCTTTAGATTTCCGCTATCTTCTAAGGATTTCTGTTGAGGAATAATGGTTGAAATATTATCTCTAATCTTACAAGAAGCGGATAAATGCATATCTTCCCCAGTTTGAAAAGTATAGGGCCAGATACTCCAGAAGTATTTTCTCCAAATCGTTCGAAAGAAAAAGCTGCTACATCCATAATCAACTAGAGTTTCCTTTTCACATAAATTTATGGAGTTCATGGATTTGCTGTCTCCGACAAAATATTTGTCCATGTAGCCTGAATCTTTGGGCAATTCCGGACTAAAATCATTGGGTGGAATTATTCTTCCGTTACTACAAACAATCGCGGTTTTGAGTTCGCAAGTCTTTATGCACGTTTCGATCCATGTTCTAGAGGGAATTATATCATCGTCCAGTATCCATGTGTATTCGGTCGACGAATGTTGTGCAAGCGTATGGCGGCCAAAATATTTCAAATTTATTGCCGCGTAGAAATAGTCTACAAACGAGTAATTTTTCAAACGCTCACTAACCGATACGTGGTTACTATAATGAAGTATCCAAATGTTAGCAGGCAACAGAGTTTGGTTTAACAAAGCTGTGATTTGTTCGTCTAAATTGTTTCTCTTCCAAACTGTGAGTATCACAGTCACATCAGCTTTTTGTCCATCGTCATAGGCTGTTTGCCTGTGATCTAGTCGAATTGATTTGCTTTTCCAAGGTAAGAGTAGTGCCATAAAGTCTACATAAACTTCAAGAAATATTGGTCAGGAATGATTGTTTCAGCTCTGCGTATCATGTTTTTCTTCATCCCAAAGACAATGTTGAGTTTGCGTAGAATTTCCTCAGGGGTATCCTTCTCCATTCTACCAGCTAGTCCCAGTTTAGCGTTACTTATCCTTGCGGCATTACCAGGTTGATCTACCTTCATATTTAGAGGGTAGACTAGCATAGGCACACCTTCCTGTAAGCATTCTTTGATAGAATTTAAACCACCGTGGGTGATCATTACATCCGAAAAACTCAGTATATCTAGTTGAGGCACATGTTTAAAAAAATGAATATTATCATAGGTTTTGAATTTAAAATTCATTTGCCCAACTGAAACAATGAACGTCCAATCTTTCTGATGCTGAATAGCCGTAATTATCCTATTCATAAAAGAAAAAACTCGTTTGGAGTCATTGGTGCTGAGCGTACCAAAAGCACAATACGCAACCCTAGTTTTAAAAACCGCCTTCGTCGCCGCTATTTTTCTCTTAATTTGAAGGTACTGCTCTGAGAAGAGATCTTTTTCATTTCTACTGATTGGTAAATCAAGGTAAATCTCATTAGATCTAGACTTCGCACGAAACTCCAGGCTTTTTGGAGCTAAAATAATAGTGGGCACATCTTTCAGACTCCTATAAAACAGATTTTGGTACTCAAAAACATGACTCCAAAGCAAATCTTGTTTCCTGCAGAATCTCTTCCAAAAAAATATTTCATCTCTGTTTAAGTAAGCGATTTTCTTTTTAAGCTCTTGCAATCTTCTTAGCGCCAAATGTTTTGCCCACAGAAGTTGGCAGAATAATTTCGATATAATCGTATTTTTAGGAACATGCAAAGAAGTTAAGGGTGGTGTTCCGACCAATTTTTTGGTAGTGAATGTTGTACCTAGTATCGTGATGGGCTTGCTGTATTTTACTAATGACAAATAGTGAAAGCTCAGATTACTGTCGATAAATATCATTTCGGGCTTGATGTGCTCGTATGCTTTCTTTATCTCTATAACACTACAATACCATTCTCGGTATCGTTTTACTACGTCTTTCTTGTCGAGTAAAGACCGTAGAAAAAAGCCAATAAATCCTTTAATTGTACGAATCTTGTATTCGGTGGTGTACTGTAGCGCATAAAAACGAAATCCTTGGCGCTTCACATGATCTTCCAGATAAGGAAGTCCCGTATAGACTATTTCAAAGCCACGATCCTCAAAAGCCCGAGCGAAACTAAAGCTAAGATTATAATGACTGGGATAGGGCAATATGATGAATAAGGCGGTTTTCACTACTGGTCGAAGATGCCTCTGATACTATAAAATGTTCTCTCCATTATGCTCAAGTCCTCCGTAATAATTTCGGCGGCCCCCGTCATTTCGGGAGTGAAGTTGAGTTGCTTGTTGTAAGATGTCGTGAGCCCTTGGGGAAGCTCCACTTCTGCCCGGTAGGTATCTTCACTGGCTAAAAGAGAAATCTTTTCGATGATGCCATTCACTTGTCCGTATTCCTGGTACGGGTAATTGCTAAACTTGATTCTGACCTCCTGCCCAGTCTTCACTTTGCCAAATCCCTGGGTCGGGATGTTGATAATTCCCACATAAGCCTCATTTTCAGGCACCACTGCGAAGACGAAATCACCGGTTTGGATGAACTGGTTCTCGTTGAGGGGCTTCAGGTAAGACAGTTGCCCGGCAACGGGGGTGGTGATCAGGTAACTCTTTTGCCAGGTATCAATCTGGTTGAGGATGGCGTGCAGATTGAGCGCAATACTCTTTTGGAAGTTTTGTTCCTTTTCTTGTTGATCATGCCTGATGTCCAGCAGTTGCTTTTCCAGTTCAATGAGTGTGATTCGGTTTTGGGTGGCTGATTTTTTTAGATTCTCTACTTCCTGTTGCCGTTGCCGAAAAGCGGATTCTTCTTGGTAAAACTGTAGTTTGGCCAGCACTCCCTCCTCAAACAGCATTTGATCGGTTTGATACTTCTCTTCGGCATTCGCCAGTTCGCTGCGGGAAATTTGCTCCTGCTTTTCCGTGATGGCTATCAGTTGATTGTACTGTTTGGCTTTTAATCTTAGGTTTCTAATTTGTTCTTTTTGATAAACATCTGTCGACCACTGCTGGTAATCGATGCATAGCTTTTTCAGCTCATTGTACTCAGCCTGAATGCTTCCGAATACGTAACTGCTATCGGAAAAATTAACGAGCACCTTCGGATTGACCAGAAACTCTTTGACTTGGGAGACCAGCGCCTTTATGTAGACCATTCCCCCGGTGGTGATTGGGTTCTCAATTTCGGCAATCACTTCCCCGGAAGTCAGAATCTCGCCTTCCGATTTGTATAGTTCGGTGAGTTTGCCGTTGCTGTTGGCTACGATCTTAATGGGTGGATTTTGGGTAGTGAGCATGATCTCGGCGGGAATCACCTCTGGGTACCGCACCAAATTGGATATGGCTAACACGATTACGATCAGCAACAATAGCACGGCCAAGCCCCAGCGGACCAGCCAGGAAGGCGGGGCGTTGAGTACCTCCTGTACTTCTTCGGAGCGTAGCTCTATTTCGGCTAACGTTCTAGGCATAAGCGGTGATCTAAATAATATACTCATACGTCCCACCATTTCCATAGCCCAGCGTTTAAACGCTGGGCTATGGAAATGGTGACGAAATTTCCTCAATTTGTCTTTACAATTCCAACTGATTCTTCACCAGTTTATAATACCCATTGCGTTCGCCTACCAGCGTTTGGTGGTTACCGCTTTCTACAATTTTACCCTTATCCAGCACGACAATCTGGTCGGCATTGCTGACGGTGCTTAGACGATGGGCAATAATGATCACCGTTTTACCCTGAAAAAACCGGCTGAGATTGTCCAT
Organism: Cyclobacteriaceae bacterium; assembly: GCA_965217305.1. GTDB lineage: Bacteria > Bacteroidota > Bacteroidia > Cytophagales > Cyclobacteriaceae > Tunicatimonas. The sequence continues at coordinate 66,285 of CBDCHN010000007.1, read as the reverse complement.
GATAGTCCGCTCGTTGTTAGCATCCAATGCAGAGGTGGCTTCATCGAAAAAGATAAAGTCGGGGTCTTTGTACACGGCCCGGGCAATCAGGATGCGCTGTTTCTGACCGGTGCTGATGCCTACGCCTTCGTTGCCTATTTTGGTGTTATAACTCTTTGGCAAGCCTTCGATGAACTCTTTGATATTGGCGATCTCTACGGCGGTCTGGAGTTTGCCTTTGTCAACGTAATCATCACCCACCGCAATGTTGGCCGCGATGGTATCATTGAATAAGTAGCCTTCCTGCATCACTACTCCGAAGTGCGCCCGCCAAGTATGCTGCGCGATGTTATCCAACTTGGTGTTACCCAGTTTAATCTCCCCTTTCTGCGGCGAGTAGAACTTCATCAGCAATTTCATTAAGGTAGTCTTGCCGCTACCGCTCACTCCGACGATGGCGGTGATTTTCTTAGCCGGAATGACCAGACTTACGTTCTTAATAACCGCTTCATCAGACCCGGCGTACCGGAAGTTTAGCCGTTGGATAGTAATGTCCTCGTCGACCGCTATCTCGGTAATCTTCTGCTCATCGAGCGGCTCTTCGTCCGGCTTGTTGTGAATTTCGCCGAGGCGCTCCAGGCTAATTTGCGCATCCTGCACCGAACGGATAAACCCCACGATCTGCACTACCGGTGCGTTGAGTTGTCCAATGATGTACTGCACAGCCAGCATCATCCCCAGCGTAAGCTCCCCCGTCACCACCAGCGTAGCGGCCGTCACGGTGATCACAATGTTTTTTAGTTGGTCAATAAAGCGGGAACCTACGCCCTGCGTTTGCTCCAGGGCCAACGTTTTCATGGCTACCTTGTAGAGTCGAATCTGGATAAACTCCCAGCCCCAACGTTTTTGCTTTTCCGCATTGTGCAATTTGATCTCCTGCATTCCGTTGATAAGTTCAATTACTTTACTTTGCTCTTCAGCTACTTGAGAGAATTGGAGGTAATCAATCTGTTTTCTTCTCTTTAGGAAAAACGCAATCCAGGCAATATAGACCGCGCTTCCTACCAGGAAAACGGTGAGGATGGTCAGGCTGTAGTAGGCCAGTACGAAACTAAACACCAGGATGTTAGCGAAGGAGAATAAGGTGTTGAGCGAAGTGCTGGTGAGTAACCGCTCAATACGCTGGTGGTCGTTGATGCGTTGCAGAATATCCCCGGTAAGGCGCGTGTCGAAGAAGCTAATAGGAAGCCGCATCAGCTTGATAAAAAAATCGGATACCAGAGAAATACTGAGGCGAGTACTTAGGTGCAACAGCACCCACCCCCGGATCACCTCAATGCTGAGGCTGCCCACGAAAAGCATCAATTGGGCCAGCAAAATAAGATAGATAAACCCGATGTCCTGGTTCTGGATGCCTACGTCAACGATACTTTGGGTAAGAAAGGGGAAGATTAGCTGCAACAGGCTTCCTCCCAGCAAGCCCAGTACCAGTTGGAACAGCAAGTTTTTATAGCGAAACAAATACTTGTACAAGTAGGAAAACCCGTGCTTTTCCTCTACTTCCCATTCGTTTTTATAAAAGCTAGGGGTGGGTTCTACCAACAAAGCAATCCCTTCCGAGGTGTCGTCGTCGGCGTTGTGACCTATCCACTTGGTGAGAAAAGTTGCTCGGTCAACCAACATCAGGCCCCGGGCCGGATCAGACAAGTAGACTTTGTTTTTCTCTACCTTGTAGGCTACTACATAGTGGCGATTGCCCCAGTGCAGGATACAGGGCAGTGGCACTTCATTGCGCAAGGTAGGATAATTGATACGTATACCGGTGGTTCGGAACCCCATTTTTTCCGCCGCATCGCTCAGGCTCAGCAGGCTACTTCCCCGGCGGGTGGTTTCGCTGAGTTGCCGGATGCGAGGCAAGGCAATAACCTTCCCGTAGTGTTTGGCTACAATCTTGAGACAGGTAGGTCCGCAGTCTTTATGGTCGGGTTGTTGGTAATTGGGAAACTTTGCCATGGATTGACTGCTCAAAATCAGAGCTAAAAGGAAAACGTTATTAAGTCACCATAGGGTGAATGTAGAGGCTGATATCATGCCATTGATCTGAGCTTCTTGAATAACATACTCAGCAAACTGCTACTTTCTTCATAACAAAAATGGATGATATAAAATGTACGAGGTAAGTGGTACTTTTAATAGCTTCTAAAGTAGCGGCTTGGTAGACCAGTTTCAGATTTCAGTAAAGAGGTATGCGTTCATATCGGTTGTTAGTTGCTTTTAGTCTTATCACATACAAAGTATCAGATGCAATTATATGAATCTTGTTGTTCGGAAGAATGATAAAGCCTGCATTAAAGAGTTCATCCGAATCCATACTGCTGAGCGAATCAATTGTGGACTCATTAAGAGAACCTTTATAAATGAAAGGAGTACCGGAGTTTGGTTGTTCCGTCTTGGTTAGAATTGTAGATGATTTTAAGTATATAGTTCGTTTCATATCATGCGAACTAGTCAGTAATTTCGTTAGAGTTAATGTGGTTGGCACTCCGTCGAAATTATTCAACGCAGTAACAGAAAAAATACCTCTAAAATTAAGGTAGTCTTTTACTTCCTTATCTAGTTTAACGTCAGTTATTCTAGGTTTCTAAAAATAATACAAAATCAAGCGGCATGTAGCAGTCGGCCACGATCTTCAAAAGCAATGATTCGCGGATGCTGATCGGCAAAGGTGTAAGCCAGCAGGGCAGCAAAGACGTTGCATAGATAGTTAATAGGGGCCCGATGGCGAGTATGCTCTAAATCAATGAGACCTACGCACTGGCCAAAGACTGACTCAATGAGTCCGCGATGACGATGATAATAAGCGTCCTTTTGATGGACAATAGCATCTTTCTTTCCGTTGCGGCGCATCTTGGCCCTTAGGTCTACCCCTTTGCTAAGTAACTCTTCTTTCAGGGTGCTCAAATAACCTTTGTCGCCGTATACTTTTCCTTCTACTTCTTTGAGCAGGTAGTTCAACACCTGGTGATTGTTGTCAGCTACGTTGCCTGCCGTGAGCAGAAAGTTGACTAGCTGTGCTTCCCGGTTGATGACTACGTGCATTTTGAAGCCGTAAAACCAACCTAACGTGCCCTTGCCTTTGCTGGCCCAATCAGCCATCACTTTGTGTTGTGCTTCTCGTTTGATGTGACAAGCTTTCAAAGGTTTGCTGTCAATGTAGTTTTCTGCTAAAGCGGGCTGGCAACGGCTTTTGAGCAACAGATAGAGTTCCAGCACTACGTGCGGGATTAGGGCTACGAAGCGTTCATAGCAAGGGGCATCAGGAAGCCAGCTTTGAAAAGTCTTCAGCACATCTTGACAATAGAAGTATTTGAAGCATTTGCGTCCCGAATGATGATAAGCAATTAGGGTCGTTATGACTTCGCTTCGCGCAAAGCGTGAGTGGAAGGCGGGGACAGGCAGGCCTTGAAGAGCCGTTTGCTGAGCTAAATCCAGTAGGAAGTCATCGGTTTCCACAAAAATTTCCGTTAGTTTTGTTGTCGTCAAGATTTGCATGATTCTTTGTTTTGTACAATGAAGATTTCGTTCCACTGCAAATCTTGACTTTTTTACGCTTCTACGCAACTCAACGCCCTCTCATTCAGCAACTTCCAGAATAACTGACGTTAGTTTATGTTCTATGTATGTATTTTCCAAAATTTCCCAGGTACCGACTGATCCGTTATAAAAAAATGTTCCATCCAGATAATAACACATTGAAATGTTCTTCGGCGTTGAGATGGTTGATTCTCTGCTTTCCATAACATCTTTATAGACCCTCCAATATCCAGAAGTTAGTATTTCCAAAATTTCATTATTAAGTGGAATTGCATTCGGGTTGTTAAGTTCGAAATTCTTAGTCTGTGCGTAGGCAGAAATCAGAGGTAAGCAGAAAATGATAGAGAAACGGGAGGCTGCCCCAATGTATTTGAGAGTTTTCATACTATTGCAATTAACAACCAAATAAAGTGCACATGGATTTTTAGTATTAAGTCTTAGTGACAACCTAACAACTTAAAACTCTTTCACAATCAGCAAATTAGTTATCTAGGCATTCCTATTCATTATATTGACCACCATCACAATTAGCTGCACAAGCAGCTACAGCTGATGTATAATAATTATGACAATCTGCGGCATCAAATCCCCCAGTAATAGTTATCATTAAGAAAAATTTTGTCTGACATTTGTAAATCATTTTTTCAATATATAAAAAATAAATTAGAGGTTATTACGGTTGCTTGTGTAATGGAACGCTACCAGTGAGAGTTGCATACACAATGCACCGTAATAAACTCTATTGAGTTACTACTTTATTTACGGCTTTTCGGAAACCTCCGAAGTTGCGCAATTTTTCTTTAATCAGTTAGAGTTTAAATCATCTAGGGTGTATTCACCGGGTAGCTTATGTCCATTGTAAACAATTGTGGGAGTAGACGAAATGTACAGCCTTTGGCACTAAGTTATTTGTTTTTCCAGTGTTTGTTTAGCTTTCATCTCATAGCTAAATACAATTAAGTTCACAGCCTGTGAAATATATCTACTCCTGTTTTGTGTAGAGATTCTGATCTTTGAGAACCAGTACCCATTTTCCTCTTTTTGCAAATCCTCCCAACTTATCATCGTCAGGGTCTATTTTGTAAAGATAAACTTGGCAATCGCTTAACCCTTCAAAAGGATGTCTGTTACTCGAATCTACATAAAACATATTTGTAACAAATATCTTATTACGATATTCTTCTGAGTTATTTAAAACAGCCGCTAATGTATTTTTGCTACTGAGCATAGTATGGGCGAAGCCAAATTGTCCAAAATAAGCCTCATTAGTAGTATCCAGTGCCATAAAAGCTTCAGCCATTAGACTATCTCGCTTCTCCATACTGGAGAGAAAAGATTGGTTATAAAGGATGTCGTTAATTATTTGTTTTTTTTCACCATCTGGTAAGGAGGGGGTAGGTATTCTGCTTCTTAGATGATAAATGTATTCTTTAGCATCCCGTTCAACCCCGATAGTGTCCAAGCGAGCTTTAATAGAATCGCGCAAACCTTTAATTTGCGGATCAGTCGAGTAGCCTGACAGTAGTTTATATAAAGAAGCCGAAATACTAGGTTCTCTCTCGAAATCAAGCCCGTGTACTTCGAGTTTCTTGCTGTTATCGAGACGCAAGTTATAGTTGTACAGTTCTTTCCAAGCTGAAAGAAATTCTACATAACCGCTATATCCCTGAAAGGTATGATTGATATACCATGCCTCTCCTGTTTTCAAGTACTGATTGTAGAGGTAGGCTTCGGCCCGACCAAACTCAATTAGCAAATGCCTGATTCCGAACTTTTTATTCAAATGTATCAGTAACTCTGTCTGAATGGCGGAATTAGCTGCCATATAATGCTGTTCTCCCAGCAGAATAATCTTCTTATTCGTAATATCCTGGTTAAAAATATCGTAATATTCAAAATCAGGTTGATCTATTTCTACACAATAACCAGTATCTTGAGCAAATACAGGTGACAATAAAGTTATAAAAGAGATTAGGAAGAATAGCCTCATCAATAGAAATTTAGCTTATGAAATTCAAACATACGTGCTTGCAGGTGTAATAATGTATAGTCTCTATATTTCTTTGCATCAGAATCCACGAGTCGCCTCGCTATATATTGGCAATAGACTGTCCAAATCGGCAAAAATTAGTAATATACTGCTTTAGATTGCTCATCATTTTAGGGAATGTAGACAATCAAGTTAAAACGGAGATTTTAAACCCATTTGACCCTGTTCAGCGTTACTTCCGGCAGCCGATGATCTAGGCATTGCCCTTCTCAAATGTCTTAACCAAGTCCAAATGAACTCAAAAATCTCTCGTCAACCTGAATGTCAACACGCCCGAGTGCATTTTTGTCTATCATTGAAAAGAGAGGTAATGCTTAGACTAAAATACGTCCGCAGTAAGAATTAATGCACACAATCTCCACTGAAAATTGATATAATGAAATGATATGTCATCTATATATAGAGTCAAAAAATTGTCTTTACCTCCAAGATGACATTTCCATTATAAGCAGATAAAACTATGCCTACATTATTGTTAAGATCAAGAAAATTATTTATGCTAAACAATAATATGCATTAGTATCTACGCAACCAACACCCCCTTCACACGTCCAGAAAGCCACCAAACGTCCATTTACCTCAGCACATTCATCGAGTGAGCAACTTAAATTGGAATAACAACCGCCACCCCTAAGGCCATCATCATCATACCCTTTATACCCTCCAGTAATTGTTCTCATCTCATGGCGAGAGAGCCGGTTTACAAAGTTTACGAATTTAGCTTTCATAATTTTAATCATTAAAGTTAACTCTTACTCTGTTTGAGGCTTTTCGGATACCGCCCGGGGTTGCGCAACCTTATCCTTAGTAATCAGAAGACTGTATCACTGCTAAATCAATCATAATAGAAAGTTCTTCTACCTCATCTTTAATATTAGATTCAAAACTTCCTTTACGGAAGCGGATGATGCCTTCTTTATCAATCACAAACTTCACCGGTATTCCGTGCACTGAATAGGATTGAGCAATTTCGGAGTTTGAAGTCAACAGCACTTTAAAATCATAGCCTTCCTCATAAACGTGTTTTCTAATTTTGCCTCTTACTTCTCCCTCATCCAAATTAATAAACAAAAACGCTACATCAGGATTGTCATCATATTTCTCCACTGCCTTCTGCATACCCGGAAAAGACAAAATACAGGGTGGACACCAACTGGCCCAGAAATCCAGAATGACTATTTTACCTTTGAGATCACTCAGTTGCACCGTATCACCCTCGAGGCTCATGAGTTCAAAATCCGGGGCCGGGGTGTTTTGTAGCGTAGCGGCAATCGTTACTCGTTTGCTGGCCAGGTAATTTTTCGTGAGCTCATCAGAATTGTTGCCTCCTTTAGTATCGGATAGCTTTTGATCGTCGGGTAGATCGTTAAGCATCTGTTCCATCGCTAGTGTGTGCTTACCGATGCGCATGGCTTGCTGAATTTCTTCTCGCGCTTCACCGAACATTTTCGCCTCTATTAAAAAAGTCGCAAATTGCTCATTGATCTCAGAATTTAATCGGTCGCTGAATTCAATGGCTTCACGGTAGGCATCAAGTGCTTCTTTGATTTTGTTTTGCTTGTGCAGAACGCTTGCTTGGGTAGTCAGATTTTCAGCCAGGGTTATTTTACGGGATAACTTGATTTCACTATCGGAAAAATAGGTAAAGCTTTGCTCCCGCAGAGTTCGTGGTGCATTAAGATGTTGACGGGTCATGCTCACCGCCCGGGTAGCCATCTCATAGGCCTTTTCTAGCAGTGTATCCTGTTCAGAACATCTCCTGGCAAAGGCATTGTATAGATATTGTTTGCTGAAATAGTATTTTGATGAATCCAGTAGCTCAAGCCAAGCAGATAAATCTCCGTCCTCCCAATAATTTTCTCTCAACAGCTTACTGAGTTGTAAATTTTGAATTGTAGCACTATAACGTTGATTGTCAAGCTCAGTGAGAGAAAATTCTTTTCGATGAGATAAAGCGTTTAGTTCGTTGTTTAATGTTGCATGTAGTAGGTCACGATCTGGACTCACGTGCTCTTCCATCACTTGAATCATTTCACGGTGTATTTTCAGTCTTTCCTCTAAGGTTTCAGCTTCAAAAAAACTTTCTTGGTAAGGTCGGGTTCGCCACTGAAAAGCAATTCTACTTTCGGGAAATTTCTCCAGGAGCAAATCCGTACATTTTTCAGCTTTCTGACTCTGTCCTAGCTTTTTGTAGAGAGAACCTAAAACGCCTAACATTTCTGCACCGTGCTTTTCATAGTCCCTGTAGAAAATATCAGCTTCTTTGGTTAGTTTTCTTCTAGCAGAAGCATTAGTAAAATCAACTGTCTCGATGTAAGTTGAAAAGAACAGGGGCTTTAACTCGGGATACGTTTGAAGGTCATTTTCTAATAGTTTTAAAGCTCTTCTTCGACTATAACTAAATCCATAAGGACTGTAGGTTTCTAAGAACTTATAAGCTAGCGAAGCATCCCCCCCGGGCAATCCCTGACCAAGAGTGTCTTTAAGCGTATACGTATAGCCTTCTCCGTTATTAGCATCAATAGTTCCTAATCCGTTTTTGATCACAACAAAAAAGCTTACACATGAATCAGGTATAGTGAAAGAACCATTCCACTGATTACCATTGCCGTATAAGTCAATATCTTGAGCCGCCATCATAAATCGCTTTCCATTTTTCACATGCATTTTGGCTATAGCGTAGATAGTCCGAGAAGAATCAAGCGGAGTACCAGAAGGACTATAAGTTATCGAGACCTCATTTCCTGCTGATGGAGCGGTTAGTATTAAACTATGATACTGGGCTGATACCAGTAATGGCACTACTAACAATGCACTACTAAGCCACAATCTGTACAGCATATAGAGTTTATTGTTGCAAAATTATTTACAGTTGGCATTAGAAACACAGATTAAATAAAGTTCCATCCTAGGCTAGAAACAATGATACGTTAAGGTACGCCCTCACATAGAAATCTTCTTACTATTTCTACAGCCCACAAACCAATTCGTAGACTATAAAATAAGTAATACCTGTTATCAATCAGGTATTACTTATAACTTTTAATTAATATGAGCAAGTCATATGATTCCCTGAGCCACATTCCGCATTTGTAACATCTGTATAATCCCCATTAGTCCCCATATAAGCTGTGAAAGGTCCAGAACCTCCACGACTACAATTGCATTCATACCACCTCGAGCCACCCCACAATGAATTGTCCCTCCAGCCACTGGTGCCATCAGTATCACCGTGGTTTCCATACCCACCCATAATAGTGCTCATCTCGTGGCGAGAGAGCCGGTCTACGAAATTCATGAATTTAGCTTTCATAATTTTAAACGTTAAAGTTAGTTCCTACTCTGTTAAGGCTTTTCGGATACCGCCCGGGGTTGCGCAACTTCATTTTTAATGTTTCATGTTTTCCTCTAAAAATCTGTCTAACTCAACAGGTCGTAAATCTCTTTGGAGTATCTTTCCTTCGCTATCCAGAAGATAATTAGTAGGAAACTTATTAATAGAAAGTCTAGAGGCTTCTGTTCCGTTTTCATCCCAGTACTGAGGCCAGGATAGATGGTATTTTTGAATAGCCTTTAACCAATTGCTTTGGTACTTCGTACGGTCGGTTGATATAGCTATTACTTCAAATCCTCTAACTTTGTATTGGTTGTACACTTTTTTTAGATGAGGAAATTGAGCAATACAGGGACCACAGTTGCTGTACCAAAAATCAATAAGTATAAACTTATTTTCAGAAAGAGAACCAAGATGTAACAAGTTGTTTAGGGTATCTACGGCAACTACCGAAGGGAAAGGTTTCCCAATAGCTAATGCGCTGGCAATTTCTAACTTTTTAGCAAGTGTCCTACCGGTAGTCGTAGCTTTTAATGAATCAGAGAATTGATCAAAGATATACTTGTTAAGGGATGAAGTAGTGATTTTGTAGAGAGAAAGAGTAAGCATAGTTTTGAAGTGACCAAACTCTAAAACGCATGCTTACCCTACAGATCAGTGAAGCTGAACTGCGTCAGCTAAGTTACGAAAAGTTCTATCATGATAACGCTTTGGTTCGTCAACGGATGTATACTTTGTACCTAAAAGGGCTGGGTGCATACAGCCATCAACAGATTGCTCGTATCGTAGGCATCCATGTCAATACGGTAACTCGCTATTGTCAGCAATATGCTCAAGGGGGCAGGGCTGCTTTGTGTGAGCTACACTACGGCGGTCAGCAAAGCGCCCTACAGCCCTACGCTGCGTTGATTGCTAAGAGTTTTCAGAGACAACCAGTTGCTAGTCTAAAAGAAGCCCAGCAGCGCATAAGCGAGTTGAGTGGCCAACAACGTTCACTGCCTCAGATACGTAGCTTTCTGCATAAGTTAGGCATCCATCGGCATAAGACCGGGCATATACCAGCCAAAGCAGACCCTGAACGGCAAGACAACTACCTGGCTGAGGTGCTGGAACCTGCCCTAGAGCAAGCCCACCAGGGAAAAGCGCATGTGTTGTTCGTAGACGCGGCGCATTTTGTGTTAGCCCCTTTTCTGGGATGGCTTTGGAGCTTTGCCCGCGTGTTTATCAAAGCCCCTGCCGGGCGGCAACGTCTCAATGTACTCGGTGCGGTGGATGCTATCACCCAGCAACTCCACTACCTAAGTAACACTACCCGCATCAACACCGATACGTTGATTAGCTTCTTGGGGCAGCTGCGAGCCGCCTATCCCACTACACTTACGTTGTATTTGGTCTTAGACAACGCACGCTACCAACATAATAAAGCGGTTAAGGCATGGGCTGAACACCTCAAAATTACCTTGCTATTCCTACCCCCTTATTCGCCCAACCTTAATCTTATTGAACGCCTTTGGCGTTTTGTTAAACAGAAATGCCTCACGGCAATCTATTATGAAAACTTCGCCTGCTTTCAACAAGCTATTCTGGATACCTTGAACAAAGTGAATACCGATGCGCACTATCAACAACAGATCAGATCGCTGCTAACACTACGATTTCAACGCTTCCCTAATCACCAATCTATCCCTTAACGAGTATAGAAGAGAATATGTTCTCATAGCCAAAACCCGATAGGTGGATAAAACGCCAAAGCGCTACGTATGAGTCGGAATGCGCCGCAACGTACTGTAGAAGCACTTGATCACCTTCTTTATAGTATGCCTTCATCTCTTGTTCTAAACTTAGCTGGATATGAGCAGGAATCTCATTCTGATAAAGCTGATCTAAGCTATCTCTTTTAGCATCAAAAAGGCTTCTTTTTTGGCTCACGCCCTTAAATGCTTTCATGTATTCTCTTTCGTACTCCTGCATAGCAAGGTTGTCAACCGTCGGCACTTCTCGAGATGAGTCGACGTTACAGACAATCGTTTGAGTACCCGGCTCTATGACAAAGACTGAGGAACGATACTGGCGTTCGTAACTTATCATTACTCCTATTGGATAGGGAGTACGGCTACGGAAAGAAAATCTACCCTGGTTCACTTGCGTTGACATTGCTGTTTCTTTCCCCAGCGGATAATAGCTATCATCTCCTACCAAGCTAAGCTGTACCGCACCCGTGTCTACGTTGATGGTCCCTTCCAAAAGGAAAGGCGAAAAAGCATGCTCTTGAGCATAAAGAATTTGGATTGGCAGTACAAATATTAAGAAGGAGAATACACGCAGCATAATTATCGATAAAAGTGAAAGGATAAAACAGGTCGAAGAATAGTAATCTTCAACCTGTACGTTCTTACATCCATTAAGGAATAGGTCTCTCGTCACAAAAACCATTATCACACCAGTCAGCAGCATCTTTACATGGACAATCAGCGCTGCATTCGGCGGTTCCACTACAACCATCATCATCACCATACCCTCCGGTGATGACTTTCATCTCATCACGAGAGAGCCGATCTACAAAGTTCATGAATTTAGCTTTCATAATTTTATCATTAAAATTGATTCCTACTCTATCAAGGCTTTTCGGATACCGCCCGGGGTTGCGCAACCTTATCTTTAATCCAGAAGATAGTCTAAATCCTCTACGGTATATTCTGGCGGTAACTCGTGACCATTGTAAAAAATGATAGGAGTCCTACTTATATCTCTTTCCGAACACCAAGCAATATGCCGTTTCAGTGTTTGCTTGGCTTGATTCTTTTTCAAATCAGGCCTATCATACTTTTGCATCCATTCCGAAAAATTAGTGTGGTCTCTCCCCAATTGGTAATAATTAAACATAGCTTTTTCAGCAGTAATTAGGTCTGTTTCCTGGTACAAAGCCAGCATACACGTCGCTATTTGGTAAGAATCGCTGCTTTCTACTTCACTGGTTAGAAATATTTCTTGCAAGTTTGCCGCTTCTTTGCCGTTCAGTATCTCAAATAAGCGGTGGTGCATCTTGATACAGGGGCCACAGGTGGGACTGCTCACAATGGTCAGTTGATGCCTTCCTTCCAGATTTCTTAACTGAATAGGATTGATTCCGGTGGTATCTACGCGGGGAGATTTTTCAAGTAACAGCCGAAAAACTTCCTGGCTGTATTTAATGCGGCTAAGTCGGGGATATTCGTATTCAAAGCGCTTCCAAGCTAACAATATCGGTTTAAGTAAACTGTAACCGGTAACTACGATTGCTGAAACTAACGTTAAGGCAACAAAGCTTTGGCTGCTAATCGAATTAAAAGAATTCTCGCCAAAAAACGCTGAGGCTAATACTAGCTCTAACAAAAGCACCGCCTGCACAGCCAAACACAGACGGCACCATTGTCGAGCTACCTTCCACTGGTAATAAATGGAATAAATCGTATAGGGAGCCGCTAGCAATGCTAAACCGGCTATTAGCACGTTGGAATGAACCGAAAACAGCAGCAAGTAAGAAAATAGGACCGTGAAGTACAGAAAACCAATCTCGCTCCAGGAAAACACTCCCAAAAAATTAGCGGCTGGTGAATCTAAGACATCCGCACAGTTAATTTTGCTTCCGGCTTTCGGCGAATGGCATAACTTTTTTGCCCACGGGTTGTGCTTGTCTATCAGCCGTACCATCAGAGGAACGGTGGCTGCTATGCCCAGGGCTTTGGTTCCCAGAAACAGGTAATCAAATGGAGTAGTAAGGTTGTTGGTAAAGTAGACAATGTAAAACACCAGGAGCAGAAAGCTAATTACGGCACCCGGAAGCCGGGCTTGGTCAATAAAATCTTTTATCCGATTGAGGGCGTAGTCTTTTTCTACTCCCTTCGTTTGCTCATCCACCAGCATCGTTACGCCGCTCCAGGTCTTGATAAATGCTTCTTTGGGCTGCGTCCTTAACTTTCCTTGCTTGTCGACGAACGATATTTTCTGCTCGTCCAGGTTGTCTACTACTCGATATGTTCCGCCGTTTTCATTGGTGTGCACCAGCAAGGGTTTGGGCAATTCATGTTGCAATTGCTCGTAGGTGGCCTTAATCGCAACGTTATCTATCCGAAGCTGGTCGAGGGTGTGGTTGATAGCCAACAGGCTCGGATAATCGGGGTGTTGCTGTAGATTCTTGAGGGAATAATTTGTAAACTTGGCATCCAGGCGATTCAGCAGAGTACTTACGGCTTCCGATGGAGTTTCTTTCAGTAAGGGTGCCATGCTGAGTCAAGTTAGGTGAAGGTTGTCCTGCTAAAAAATCTAATGCACTGTTCAAGTTATCGGCAAGATGAAAACGCTGGGTGCAATGTCATTGTACTCCCGTATTTTTTTCAAACTAAATTTCCAGCCGCTGGTCGTCGGTATACAGATAGCTTTGCGAAAGTCTGCAGTAGCGGATGGATAACCCACTGTCTTTCATGGCTTGTAGATAGACAAATACCATCCTTTTGGAAAGCTCCATCTTATCGGCTAATTCCTGCGGAGTGCCGGTAGCTTTCCGATTGATGAGATCATCTATTCGCTGCATTCTTTCGTGGTAGGTGGTAAGTGACATGGTTGGGTAGGGTTTATGTGGCTTATCATGAAAAAGACGGACTGCTTCATAGAATAGAGTAGAGACGAAATGGGGGTATTACTACGTTACTAATTTCTGGAATGGACGAAATGGCAATTAAAAATGACAAGTGATAGAGCATAGGTAGCTCTAATGGAAAACACGTCGATAAATAATAAATAATGAATACAAACTGGTGCGCGCTCGTCCGTGACCGGCACCTTATATACTAGGCTAAACGTGCCTGCTGAGTTGCCAAAAAGACATCATCGCAAAGTCCTACGCTACGCAGCCTAATTAAAAAAGAATCGCTAACGGTCTAAATATACTAATTTTGTTGCAGAGTTTGCAAAAACGAGAGCTTAATTAGCAATTATCTGTAAAAAGTAAAATAGTAAGGCTATTTTCTATCGTTTATCGAGTATATAGACAAAGACTACCCGACCAACTCTTTTCCCATCACCGTTAGCGACAATTTAGTAGCATTAATCTGATCATCACGGGTAAATTTATTTTGCTGCTGGTACTGGTTACTCTGAAGGTTGGCATACTGGTGGATAACATCATCCTTCAAATCAACAATCCAAACTTCGGGAATAGCTGCTTTGGCGTACAACGGAACTTTAATACGAATATCCTTCATAAGCGTAGTATCCGCTACTTCTATAAGCAGCAGCACATCTTCAGGATAAACCCCAGTAGAAGCATAAAAATCATCCCGGTGCGGAGTCACCATCAAATCCGGTTCGGGTTCGGAGTATTGACCAATCTTAACCGGACTCTGCACATGCACATCGTACTTGCCTAACAGATGAGACATCAGAAGCGCGTTGATTCGGCTAACAATACCTACGTGCTTATCACCAATCGGACTCATCTGAATAATTTCTCCGTTGATCAGCTCTACCCGCTCATCTGAGTCAAGAATATCAACCTCGACCATCCGGTGGTACTCTCCCCTGGTTAACTTTCTCCTGGTAATTGTTTCCACGGCAGTGTGTTAGATGATAATAACTGAATTAAGAATGAAGGAATCAAAAATCGGTATAACTCTCAATTCCCTCGTTCCTAGCTATCAAATTCATCAAGCTTCGCCAATCGCTCCCCCAAAATTAATGGGAAACTTCGGAGACTCGTCGGTTTGCTTGATGGGCCCGAAGGCGTGCTCAAACTTGTCGATGTTGTCCTTCAACGCGTAGAGCAACCGCTTGGCGTGTTCGGGCGTCACGATGATGCGCGCCTTCACTTTGGCCTTCGGCGTGCCGGGCATCAGCCGGATGAAATCGATCACGAACTCGCTGTTCGAGTGCGCGATGGTAGCCAGATTAGCGTATTCGCCCTCGGCAATTTCTTCCGAGAGCTCAATGCTAATTTGGTTTTTTTCTTCTTCCTGCGCCATCGGTTTAGCGTCTGGTTTCAAGGACAATCTCCTCCTGGGCGGCCTGCCGTCGCTCGCGCGAGGCCTTCAGCGCTTCGTACTCTTCCTTGGAACCAACGATCATATTTTCGTAGGCCCGCGTTCCGGTACCGGCCGGGATCAGGTGCCCCACGATCACGTTCTCCTTGAGTCCGTTGAGGTGGTCGGCCTTGCCTCGGATCGACGCTTCGCTCAGCACCTTGGTGGTTTCCTGGAACGAGGCCGCCGAAATAAAGCTCTCGGTGCCCAGCGACGCCTGGGTGATCCCCTGCAACGTGGGCTTGGCCACGGCCGACTGCGCGTCGCGCACCTGCACGATCTTTTTGTCCTGCCGCTTCAATGATGAATTTTCTTCGCGCAACTCGCGGGTGGTTACCGGTTGGCCGGGCTTGAACTTCTCCGAATCGCCTGCATCTTCCACCATCTTGATGTCCATGATTCGATCGTTCTCCTCGCGGAAGGTAAAGCGATCCACAATCTGACGCTTCAGGAAGTCGGTATCTCCCGCGTCGTCGATCTCCAGCTTCTGCATCATCTGCCCCACGATCACCTCGATGTGCTTATCGCTGATCTTCACCCCTTGCAATCGGTATACTTCCTGGATTTCATCCACCAGGTACTCTTGTACCGCCGTGGGTCCTTTAATCGCCAGAATATCGGCGGGCGTAATGGCTCCGTCGGACAGTGGCATACCGGCCTTCACGAAGTCGTTGTCCTGCACCAGAATATGCTTCGACAGGGGTACCAGATAGCGCTTCTTAACGCCGTCTTTCGATTCGATAAAGATTTCGCGGTTACCGCGCTTGATGGCGCCGTAGGTGACCGCCCCGTTGATTTCGCTCACTACTGCCGGATTGGACGGGTTGCGCGCTTCAAAGAGTTCGGTGACGCGGGGCAGACCTCCGGTGATGTCGCGCGACTTGCTCATCATGCGGGGAATCTTAGCGATTACCTGTCCGGCTTTCACCTTATCCCCCGTTTCCACTGCCAAGTGTGCTCCTACCGGAATATTGTATTCTTTCGTGTCTTCGTCGCCTGCCTTTTTTCCTTTCGGAATCACCAGAATAGCCGGGTTTTTGGTTTTGTCCTTCGTTTCGGTGATCACCTTTTCCCGGTGACCGGTTTGCTCGTCAAACTCCTCTTTGTAGGTAATCCCCTGCTCGATGGCCTCAAAGTCAATGGTTCCCTCAAACTCCGACATGATCACCGCGTTGTACGGATCCCAGTAGGCTAGCTCTTGGTTTTTACCCACCTTGTCTCCTTCTTTCACCCGCAAGAACGAACCATAGGGCGCGTTGTAAGTAGACAACACTTTGCCGCTTTTCTCATCGATTACCTTGATCTCACCGGAACGGCCCATGACGACTTCACGGTCGTTGCCTTCGTCGTCCGAGGTGGTGATGTGACGAAGTTCTTCGAACTCGATGGTTCCCTCGAACTTTGCCCGAAGGGTGGCTTCCACCGCAATGTTAGAAGCGGTACCACCCACGTGGAACGTGCGCAGGGTCAACTGCGTGCCGGGCTCGCCGATAGACTGCGCCGCAATCACGCCCACGGCCTCGCCCATCTGCACCATACGTCCCGAAGCCAGGTTGCGACCGTAGCACTTGGCACAAATACCGGTGCGGGTTTCGCAGGTCAGCGGCGAACGGATTTCCATTTCTTCAATGCTGCTCTCGTCGATGCGCTGCGCCAGCTCCTCGTCGATCTCCTGGCCTGATTCCACCATCAGTTCTTCACTGATGGGATCGAACACATCGTGGACCGGCACCCGACCGAGCACGCGTTCGGACAGCGGCTCCACAATCTCTTCGTTGTCTTTGAGGGCCGACACCATTAATCCGCGCACCGTACCGCAGTCGTACTCTCGCACCACCACGTCCTGCGCCACGTCGACCAAGCGACGCGTCAGGTAACCGGCATCTGCCGTTTTCAGGGCCGTATCGGCCAGTCCCTTGCGGGCGCCGTGGGTAGAGATGAAGTACTCGATCACGTCCAGTCCTTCTTTGAAGTTAGACAGAATCGGGTTCTCGATGATTTCCCCTACCGAGCCCTGCAGGTTCTTCTGCGGCTTGGCCATCAGCCCGCGCATACCTCCCAACTGCCGGATTTGCTCCCGCGAACCACGGGCTCCGGAGTGCATCATCATGTAAATGGAGTTGAAGCCCTGCTTGGCGTTCTCCATTTTGCTCATCAGGGCGTTGGTGATCTGTGAGTTCACGCGCGTCCAGATGTCGATCACCTGGTTGTAGCGTTCGTTGTCGGTGATCAATCCCATGAAGTAATTGTTGCGCACGGCTTCCACTTCTTCTTTGGCCTGCTCGATCAACTTGGTTTTTTCTTCCGGGATCACAATATCGCCCAACCCAATAGACAATCCACCGCGATAAGCCGACTGGAAGCCAAGCTCTTTGATATCGTCGAGGAACTGAGCGGTACGGGCCATGCCGGTGATTTTGAACACCCGGGCAATAATCTTTTGCAACTTCTTCTTGGTGAGCAACTCGTCCACAAAGCCTACTTCTTCGGGCACGTGCTGGTTGAAGAGCACCCGACCGGCCACGGTTTCTACCATTTGAGTCACCAGCTCGTCGTTTTCATTACGCACCTTGGCCCGCACCTTGATGTAGGCGTGCTTGGACACACGCTCCTCGTTAACCGCAATGATCACTTCTTCGGGATTGTAGAAGGTGAGTCCTTCGCCCGCCACCGGTTCTTCCTCGGTGCTGCGGCGACCTTTGGTCACGTAGTACAGTCCCAGTACCATGTCTTGCGAGGGCACCGTGATGGGAGCTCCGTTGGCCGGGTTTAGAATGTTGTGCGACGACAGCATCAGGATCGACGCCTCCAGAATGGCTTCGTGTCCTAGGGGAACGTGCACCGCCATCTGGTCACCGTCAAAATCCGCGTTAAAGGCTGTACACACCAAGGGGTGCAACTGAATGGCTTTGCCCTCGATCAGCTTGGGCTGGAATGCCTGAATACCCAAACGGTGCAGCGTAGGGGCGCGGTTGAGCAGCACCGGGTGGCCTTTCAGTACGTTCTCCAGAATATCCCACACCACGGGATCCTTGCGATCCACGATTTTCTTGGCGGACTTCACCGTCTTGACAATACCGCGCTCAATGAGCTTGCGAATGATAAACGGCTTGAAGAGTTCGGCCGCCATGTCTTTGGGCAGTCCGCACTCGTGCATCTTGAGTTCAGGTCCTACGACGATCACCGAGCGACCAGAGTAGTCGACGCGCTTACCAAGCAGGTTCTGACGGAAACGGCCCTGCTTTCCTTTGAGCATATCGCTCAGCGACTTAAGGGCGCGGTTGCCGTCCGAACGCACGGCGTTTACCTTGCGTGAGTTGTCGAACAGCGAGTCTACCGCTTCTTGCAGCATCCGCTTTTCGTTGCGCAGAATCACCTCGGGCGCTTTGATGTCGATCAGGCGCTTGAGTCGGTTGTTACGAATAATGACCCGACGATACAGGTCGTTCAGATCCGAGGTGGCGAAACGTCCGCCGTCGAGCGGCACCAGCGGGCGCAGCTCGGGCGGAATCACCGGCACCATCTTGATGATCATCCACTCGGGACGGTTCTCAATGCGGGTGCGGGCGTCGCGGAACGACTCCACCACCTTGAGGCGTTTCAGGGCCTCGGCCTTGCGCTGCTGCGAGGTGTCGGTAGCCGCCTGGTGGCGCAGGCTGTACGATAGCTCGTCGAGCTGCGTACGCGCCAGTAGCATTTCCAGGGCGTCGGCGCCCATCTTGGCGATGAATTTATTGGGATCGTTATCGTCGAGCTTCTGGTTGTCGGCGGGTAGCTTATCAATGATATCCAGGTACTCATCTTCGGTGAGGAAGTCGAGGTAGCTGATGCCATCGTCGGCTTTGATGCCCGGGTTGATCACCGCGTAGCGCTCGTAGTAGATAATCTGGTCCAGCTTCTTGGTAGATAGCCCCAGCAGGTAACCGATCTTGTTCGGCAACGAGCGGAAGTACCAGATGTGGGCCACGGGCACCACCAGCTCGATGTGGCCCATGCGCTCGCGGCGCACCTTCTTCTCGGTGACCTCTACTCCGCAACGGTCGCAGATAATGCCTTTGTAGCGAATGCGCTTGTACTTTCCGCAGTGGCATTCCCAGTCCTTCACCGGACCGAAGATGCGTTCGCAGAACAGTCCGCCCATCTCCGGCTTGTAGGTCCGGTAGTTGATGGTTTCGGGTTGTGTCACTTCTCCGTGCGAACTTTCAAGAATGGATTCCGGGGAAGCCAAGCTGATCGTTACTTTGGAAAAGTCGTTATTCAGTTTTCTATTTTTCTTAAATGCCATAGGTGATGGGTTTATGAATATCGAACACCGAACAAGGAATGTTGAATTATGAAGGGGCTATTCACTTCATCATTCGGAGTTCCTTGTTCGATATTCATTATTTTTTCTATAACGATGTGGATCAAATTGATTGCGCTCCTGTGAACGTGATGAATCACATTTTTGTGAACGTGATGAATCACGTTCCTACTCGAGGGTGATTTCCAGGGCTAGGCCGCGAAGTTCGTGCACGAGTACGTTAAAGGACTCGGGGATGTTGGGCTTGGGCAGATTTTCTCCCTTCACGATGGCTTCGTAGGCTTTGGCCCGACCAATCACGTCGTCCGACTTCACGGTCAGGATTTCCTGCAGCACGTGCGAAGCACCGAAGGCTTCCAGCGCCCACACCTCCATCTCGCCGAAGCGCTGTCCACCGAACTGCGCCTTTCCTCCCAGCGGCTGCTGGGTGATGAGCGAGTAGGGTCCGATAGAACGGGCGTGCATCTTGTCGTCTACCAGGTGGCCCAGCTTCAGCATGTAGATGATTCCGCAGGTCACTTTCTGGTCGAACTTGGTGCCGGTGAGTCCGTCGTAGAGGACCGTTCGTCCAAATTCGGGTAGTCCGGCTTCGTCGAGCTCCTTGACCACGTCGTCGAGCGTGGCACCGTCGAAGATGGGGGTGCCGTACTTTCTACCGAGTTTGTAACCCGCCCAGCCGAGCACCGTCTCGTAAATCTGTCCGATGTTCATCCGCGAGGGAACCCCCAGCGGATTGAGCACGATATCTACCGGGGTGCCGTCTTCCATAAAGGGCATGTCTTCTTCCCGCACGATGCGGGCCACCACTCCTTTGTTTCCGTGGCGACCGGCCATCTTGTCTCCTACCTTTAGCTTGCGCTTTTTGGCCACGTATACCTTGGCCAGTTGCACGATGCCCGCCGGAAGCTCATCGCCCACCTCAAGGGTGAAACGCTCGCGCTTGAAGTGCGCCGTGATCTCGTTGCGCTTCTGGGTGTAGCTTCGCACCAGGTCAGGCACCAGCTTGTTAAGCTTCTCATCGTTGGTCCAATTGTCAATGACCAGATCGGCCAGAAGGTTGGCTTCCTCAGGTACGCTGTACGAACTCTCGTCGCGATAGGGGTTTTTGTCCGGAAATATATTATTCTCAATATTTGCCCGGTTGAACTTGGCGCCCTTTGAAAGAATTTCGTCTCCAAACTTATGCTGCACTCCTTCGGTAGTTTTGCCCTCCAGCAGGATCACCATCTTGTCGATCATCCGCGCCCGCAATGCCAGCAGGTCGTTGCTGTAGCGTTTCTTCAGGGTTTCTACCTCCTTACGCGATTGGGCCCGCAGGTCTTTGTCTTTTTTAGGACGCGAGAACAGCTTAGTGTCGATCACGGTGCCCCGCAGCGAGGGGGATGCTTTCAGCGAAGCATCTTTCACGTCACCGGCTTTATCACCAAAGATCGCACGCAGCAGTTTCTCTTCCGGCGTGGGGTCAGTCTCGCCTTTGGGAGTGATCTTTCCAATTAAGATATCTCCCTCGCGCACCTCGGCTCCCACCCGGATGATACCATTGTCGTCGATGTTCTTGACGGCCTCTTCGCTCACGTTCGGGATTTCTGAGGTCAGTTCTTCTTCACCGCGCTTGGTATCGCGCACTTCCAGTTCAAACTCCTCTACGTGCACCGAGGTAAAGATGTCCTCACGCACCACTTTTTCGGAAATCACGATGGCATCCTCAAAGTTGTACCCTTGCCAGGGCATAAAGGCCACCATCAGGTTGCGTCCTAGAGCCAGCTCACCGTTCTCGGTAGCGTACCCTTCGCACAGGGGTTGCCCCTTCTTCACCCGCTGACCGTGCAACACAATCGGCTTCAGGTTCACGCAGGTGTCCTGGTTGGTTCGTCGGAACTTCACCAGGTGATACTCCTTAGTGTCGGCGTCGAAGCTGGTTTTCAGTTGGTCTTCGGTGAGGTCGTACTTCATAACGATACGCGTAGCATCCACAAAGTCGACCACTCCGTCTTCCTCGGCCAGAATGAGCGAACGAGAATCCAAGGCGACGCGGCCTTCCAAACCAGTTCCTACAATAGGAGCCTGCGGCTTGAGCAAAGGTACTGCCTGTCGCTGCATGTTAGAACCCATCAGGGCGCGGTTGGCATCATCGTGTTCAAGGAAAGGGATCAGCGAAGCGGCTACCGATACGATCTGGTTGGGGGCAATGTCCATGTAGGTCACGTCGTCCGGGCCCACTACCGGGAAGTCGCCTTCGTAGCGGGCTTTGATGGTATCGTTAATAAACTTGCCTTTGTCGGTGAGCGGGGCGTTGGCCTGCGCAATGTTGTGGGTATCCTCTTCTTCGGCGGTCAGATAAATCACGTCCTCCGACACGTTGCCGTTGTCTACCTTGCGGTAAGGGGTCTCAATAAAGCCCATGCTGTTCACCTTGGCGTGCACGCAGAGCGAAGAGATCAATCCAATATTGGGCCCTTCCGGCGTCTCGATAGTACACAGCCGTCCGTAGTGGGTATAGTGCACGTCGCGCACCTCGAAGCCCGCGCGCTCGCGCGACAGTCCCCCGGGACCCAGGGCCGACATGCGTCGCTTGTGCGTCACCTCGGCCAGCGGGTTGGTCTGGTCCATGAACTGCGAGAGCTGGTTGGTGCCGAAGAACGAGTTGATGACCGACGATAGCGTACGCGCATTGATCAGGTCTACCGGTTTAAAATCTTCATTATCGCGCACGTTCATGCGCTCCTTGATGGTGCGAGCCATCCGGGCCAAGCCCACGCCGAACTGGCTGTAGAGTTGCTCACCCACGGTTCGCACGCGCCGGTTGCTTAGGTGATCGATATCATCGACCACCGCGCGGGAGTTAATCAGCCCGATCAGGTACTTCACAATCTTGATAATGTCTTCGGTGGTGAGCACCCGAACGTCAGACTCAATATCTGATCCTAGCTTCTTATTGATTCGGTAGCGGCCCACTTCGCCCAGGTCGTAGCGCTTGTCGCTAAAGAACAGACTCTGGATAATATCACGGGCCGTTTGTTCATCCGGCGCTTCGGTGTTACGCAGTTGCCGGTAAATTTGCTCTACGGCTTCCTTCTCTGAGTTGGAGTTGTCTTTCTGAAGGGTGTTGTAGATAATAGAGTAGTCCGTTACGTTCACATCGTCTTTGTGCACGATAATAGAACTGGCTCCGGAGTCCAGCACAATCTGGATGTCTTCTTTTTCCAGGATAGAGTCACGCTCCAGCAACACTTCGTTCCGGTCGATAGACACTACCTCACCGGTATCTTCATCCACGAAATCCTCTGTCCAGGTGCGCAACACCCGCGCCGCCAGTTTGCGTCCCACGTATTTTTTCAGCGTTTTCGCATCGGCCTTCACCTCTTCCGACAAGCCAAAAAGATCCAGAATATCCTTGTCTGCTCCGTAACCGATGGCGCGCAGCAGGGTGGTGACCGGAAACTTCTTCTTGCGGTCGATATAGGCGTACATGACGTTGTTCACGTCGGTGGCGAACTCAATCCAAGAGCCCTTGAAGGGGATGATTCGAGCCGAGTACAGCTTGGTGCCGTTGGTGTGCTTACTCTGGGCGAAGAACACGCCGGGCGAGCGGTGCAGCTGCGACACAATCACGCGTTCGGCTCCGTTGATGATAAACGAACCCTTGAGGGTCATGTAGGGAATGTTTCCCAAAAAAACTTCCTGCTCGATGGTCTCAAAGTCCTCGTTGTCCTCATCGTTGCACGACAGGCGCAGTTTAGCCTTGAGGGGCACCGAATAGGTCAGCCCCCGGTCGATAGATTCGTCGATAGAATACTTAGGGGGATCGATCACGTAGTCGATAAACTCCAGTACGAAGTTCTCGCGGGAGTCAGTGATTGGAAAGTTTTCGGAGAACACTTTAAACAGTCCTTCGTCTTTCCGCTGCTCAGCGGGGGTATCGATCTGAAGGAAATCCTGAAACGACTGCAACTGAACGTTCAGGAAGTCAGGGTAATCAATGACTCTTTTTATGGACGAAAAACTAATCCGGTCGGGGGAAGAGGACGCTTTTCCCAAGCTGACTCGGTTGTCTGAGTTGTGTGCGTTAGCCAAAGCTGTATTGGTTTTGATGATGGGAAATTCGGTTCAGCAAAGAGCGGAACTCGTTGATGTGGGCACAAACGGGAAAAGACCTGACAAAAAAGCCAGGCCTACCTAGGAATAACTATGGTGGTGCAGGTTGTCTATTTAATTTCGACTTCGGCGCCAGCTTCTTCCAGTTGCTTTTTCATGCCTTCAGCTTCGTCTTTAGGCACGCCCTGCTTCACTTCTTTTGGTGCGCTATCAACTAGTTCTTTCGCTTCTTTGAGTCCTAAACCCGTAAGTTCTTTAACTAGTTTCACTACGGCCAACTTTGATCCACCGGGAGCTTTGAGCACCACGTCAAACGAGGTTTTCTCTTCGGCGGCTTCGCCGTCTCCTGCTCCACCCGCGGGGGCAGCAGCTACGGCAGCAGCGGCGGCGGGTTCAATACCGTATTCATCCTTCAGGATGGTGGCCAGTTCACTCACTTCTTTCACTGATAAGTTGACTAGCTGTTCTGCGAATTCTTTCAAATCTGCCATCGTTCTTAGACTTGTATTATTTGGTTAACTAAAAATTTTCTTTCTCACCGGTTCGTGTCGGCACGAACCTTCGAATCATTATTACGCTGCTTCTTCTCGCTCAGAGAGCGTCTTCACCAATCCGGCAATGATATGCTGCCCGCTTTGCAGGGCGCTGATCACATTTTTGGCCGGAGACTGTAGCAACGCAATCACGTCGCCGATCAGTTCGTTCTTAGATTTCAGCGAACTTAGCATTTCTAAGTGCTGGGCACCAACGAACAAATCACTATCAATGGAGGCCCCTTTAAACTCCGGTTTGGTCAGGGCCTTGTATTTCTTGCGAAACTCTTTGATCACCTTGGCGGGAGCGTTGCTCACCTCGGGCGAAAACATAATGCCGGAAGTTCCTTTAAGCACTTCGTTGAAGGGAGCATAATCAGCATCCAGCCGTTCTAATGCTTTCTTGATAAACGTGTTCTTCACAACGCGGTACTCGATGCCCTGCTTGAAACACATCTCCCGGAATTCGTTGATCTGCTTCACGGACAGGCCTCCGGTATCCGTCACGTAAAAATGGGTGGTATCCCGTAGCTTGTCGCTGAGTTCGTTGATCAACGTGCCCTTGTCCTCTTTGGTCATAACTTATAAACCTTGAATCGTAGTTTTATCAATGCGCACCCCTTTGCTCATGGTGCTCGACAAGCTGATGCTCTTAAAGTAGGTACCCTTGGCGGACGAAGGTTTCAGACGATTTATCGTCAGAATAAGTTCATTGGCGTTGTCGATGAGCTTGTTCGTATCGAAGGAAGCTTTGCCGACGCTGGCGTGGATGATGCCGAATTTATCTACTTTAAAGTCAATCTTGCCCGCCTTCACTTCCTGCACCGCTTTGCCAACGTCCATCGTCACGGTGCCTGCTTTGGGGTTGGGCATCAGGCCACGAGGACCCAGCACGCGTCCGAGGCGACCTACTTTGGCCATCACGGTGGGCATGGTAATGATCACGTCCACGTCGGTCCATCCCCCTTCAATTTTCTGAATGTAATCGTCCAGTCCAACGTAATCGGCTCCAGCCTCCTTGGCTTCTTCTTCTTTATCGGGGGTGCAAAGCACCAGTACCTTAATATCTTTGCCGGTGCCGTGGGGCAGGGCCACCACGCCACGCACCATTTGGTCGGCCTTGCGGGGATCAACACCCAGGTTGATGTCCAGATCGACCGAAGCGTCAAACTTAGTGCTGGTGATGTCTTTCACAATGTCCGTTGCCTCAGTGAGCGAGTGCAACTTGCTGAAATCGTACTTCTTAAGAACGTCTTGCTGTTTCTTAGATAACTTTGCCATGTTGCTACTAATTATTCCAGGGAGCTTTGCCGCTCACCCGAATTCCCATACTACGCGCCGTGCCGGCCACCATCTTCATGGCTGATTCTATTTTGAAAGCGTTCAGATCCTGCATTTTAATTTCAGCGATTTCTTCCACCTGTTTCCAGGTCACGCTGCCCACTTTGCTGCGGTTGGGCTCGGCCGATCCTTTCTTTACCTTCGAGGCCTGCGTGAGCAGCACCGCCGCGGGCGGGGTTTTGATAACAAAATCGAACGACTTGTCCTTGTAGATCGTCACCACCACCGGAATAATCTGCCCCTGCTTATCCTGCGTGCGCCCGTTAAACTGCTTACAGAACTCCATGATATTGAGTCCTTTACTACCCAGTGCCGGTCCGACGGGTGGTGAAGGATTGGCCTGCCCCCCCCGGATCTGCAGCTTTAGATAGCCTTGTATTTCTCTAGCCATTGGTTGTATCTTGTTTTTCTACTTGCATGTAATTGAGTTCTACCGGAGTGTTGCGGCCGAAAATCTTGACCATCACCTTTAGCTTCTTTCGCTCGTCAAAAATTTCTTCTACGTTGCCGATGAAGCCACTGAACGGACCGTCCATCACCTTCACTTCTTCCCCAATGATGTAGGGAGTATCCAACTGAATGTCGTCTTCGTCAACCTCTTCTACGCGTCCTAAGATCCGGTTCACCTCGTTCTCGCGCAGCGGCACCGGTTCTTTGTCGGGTCCCGAACCGTTGGCTCCCAAAAAGCCAATCACGCCGGGGATGCTCTGAATCATGTGATAGGTTTCGCCGTTGCTCAGGTCGGCCGATATCATGATGTAGCCCGGAAAGAAGTTACGCTCGCGCACCCGCTTCTTTCCGTTGCGCATCTCCATGACCTTTTCGGCGGGAATAAGAATTTGAGGGACAAAATCTTCAAGCTTCTGCCGGTTGATCTCGTTCTCCAGATAGGTTTTCACCTTTTTCTCTTGCCCGCTTACTGCCCGTACTACGTACCACTTATGATCAGCCATAGCTATTAAAATGCGTTGTAAAACCACGTCATCACGTTTTCAAACGCCAAATCCATCACTCCGATCAGCAAGGCAAAGATCAGCGAAGCCACCAGCACCAAGACCGAACTGCGCTGTAGTTCGCCGTACTTCGACCAGGTGACCTTGTTCACCATCTCGTCGTACGAGGCCTTGATAAAATCTATCAACTTGTCCATAGTGCTTTTGCTTTAGCACGGGTGGTAAGATTCGAACTCACGACCTACGGTTTTGGAGACCGCCGCTCTACCAGCTGAGCTACACCCGTGTACCGGTAAAGACGCCGTGAATGGCGTCTTTACTAAACTACTCGATGATCTCGGTTACCTGTCCGGCACCCACGGTGCGACCGCCTTCGCGGATGGCGAAGCGCAGGCCTTTTTCCATGGCCACGGAGTTGATCAGGTCTACGGTGATGGATACGTTATCACCGGGCATCACCATTTCTACGTTATCGGGCAGTGAAATCTCGCCCGTCACATCGGTGGTGCGGAAGTAGAACTGGGGACGGTACTTTTTGAAGAACGGGGTGTGACGTCCGCCTTCTTCTTTAGAGAGTACGTATACCTCGGCTTTGAACTTCAGGTGAGGCTTCACCGAGCCGGGCTTGGCGATCACCATGCCGCGCCGGATATCGGTTTTTTCAATACCCCGCAGCAGCAGTCCTACGTTGTCACCGGCTTCGCCGCGGTCCAGAATCTTACGGAACATCTCAACCCCCGTCACGGTGGACTTCAGGTTCTGAGCACCCATGCCCATAATGTCTACGGACTCGCCGCTGTTGATCACGCCGCGCTCGATGCGTCCGGTGGCCACCGTGCCTCGACCGGTGATCGAGAACACGTCTTCTACCGGCATCAGGAAGGGCAGGTCGATCAGACGTTCGGGCATCGGGATGTATTCATCCACCGCGTCCATCAGTTCGTCTACTTTCTCTACCCACTGGGCTTCGCCATTGAGGGCACCCAGGGCAGATCCCTGGATGATCGGAATATCGTCGCCGGGGAATTCGTAGAACGACAGCAGTTCGCGGATTTCCATTTCTACCAGCTCGAGCAGTTCGGCATCGTCTACCAAATCCACCTTGTTCATGAACACCACCAGCGAAGGCACGCCTACCTGACGGGCCAGCAGAATGTGCTCGCGGGTTTGGGGCATCGGGCCGTCGGTGGCCGCCACTACTAAGATGGCACCGTCCATTTGGGCAGCACCGGTCACCATGTTCTTCACATAATCGGCGTGGCCGGGGCAATCTACGTGGGCGTAGTGGCGCTTCAGGGTTTGGTACTCGACGTGCGAGGTGTTGATGGTGATTCCTCGTTCTTTTTCTTCGGGAGCGTTGTCGATAGACGCAAAGTCTTTCATGGTCGCCAGTCCTTTGTCGGCCAGCACTTTCGTGATAGCAGCGGTTAAGGTCGTTTTACCGTGGTCAACGTGACCGATCGTGCCAATGTTCAAGTGCGGTTTGGACCGGTCAAAGGTTTCTTTAGCCATTTTCTGAATCAGTTACAGTTAAAAAGAAGGTGATCTGTTTGTGTATAATTAAAGCTTCGCCCGTTAGAGGAAGCCAATTGGTGATCAAAAACTAGAGCCAACGGCGGGATTTGAACCCGCGACCTCGTCCTTACCAAGGACGCGCTCTACCCCTGAGCTACGTCGGCTGGTGTTGAACAATAAAGGCCGAACAAAAGATCGCAGAATAATGAAGTAAAAACATCTCGATATTCGTTATTTCTCATTCGGCACTCAGTATTCTACAGAGCGGGAGACGGGCCTCGAACCCGCGACCTGCAGCTTGGAAGGCTGCCGCTCTACCAATTGAGCTACTCCCGCCGAAATTACACTCAAAATTCTGGTGGGGAGAGCAGGATTCGAACCTGCGAAGTCGTAAGACAACAGATTTACAGTCTGCCCCAGTTGGCCGCTTTGGTATCTCCCCGGCTCGCCCAAAAAACCATTCTTACAAGGTAAGAAAAAACGTACTTCTCCTCATAAAGTTTTATGGAAGTGCAAAAGTAAGTTCTTTTCTGATATATTCAAATCGCAGGCGGGAAATTTGCTAAGTTTCTTTGGTCTGTCGGGGCGAGGCGGGCTGGTCACTGGTCACTGGTCACTGGTCACTGGTCACTTAGTAGCCAACATCCAGTATCCAATATCTGACCACTTAGAAGATTATCCAGTATCCAGTATCCAATATCTGACTATGTAGAAAGTCTTCCGCGCGGCGGCCGCCAGTATCCAGTATCCAATATCCAACGGGCAACAGACTCAATCTTGAAGCTATCGTAAACACTAACCGATGCTAAATGGCAATATCGTCTTCTATGGTTACCGCATCGCTTTTCATCTTGCGGGCCAGCAGGGCTAGTCCAAAGGTGATCACTCCCAGCCGTCCGACGAACATCGTCACAATAAGCACCGCCTTGCCGAACGACGACAAGTCCCCGGTGATGCCCGCGCTCAGCCCTACGGTGCCCAGGGCGGAAGCCACCTCAAAGAGGATGTTTTGAAAAGAAGCGGCCTCTGAAAAGGTGAGCAGAAAAGTAAATATACTGATAAGCGATACGTAAAAAATGAAGGTGGCGGTGGCCACGTAGATGCGTTCGGCCGGAATGGAGCGCCCCAGAAACGTGATGTTTTCATCGCCCCGCAGCCGACTTTTCACCAGCGACACCACCGCCGTCAGGGTGGTGATCTTCATCCCCCCGGCCGTGCCGGAAGGCGATGCTCCGATGTACATCAGAAAGATAACGAACAGCAGAATCGGCAGGGCCAGCGCGCCCGTATCAGAGGTGTTGAAACCTACGGTGGTGGTGGCCGTCATGGCTTGAAAAAATGAAGCCAGCCATTTTTCCAGCCCGCCTAGCCCCTGCATTTCGGGTTCGTAGGCGTAGATCAGCAGCGTGCCCACCCCCAACAGAATCAGAAAGCCGTACAAGACAATCTTGGTCGTGAACGTGAGCGTTGTTGACTTCCCCTTGACGCGATACCAGATATCGGTAACCACAATGAAGCCAAGCGAGCCGGTGATGGCCAGTACCGAGATAATGACGTTGATCAGGACGTTGTCGCGAAAGCCCATGAAGCTGTCGTTATACAGTCCAAACCCCGCCGTGCAGAAGGCCGATACGCTGTGAAAAATACTGCTCCACAGGGCAAACCCGGTCTCGATACCCTCGAGTTTGAAGGCAATAAAGAAGCCAATGGCTCCCAGCGTTTCCATCGCTATCGTGAACACAACCACCGATTTGAGAAAATCCTGTATCTGAATCTCTCGCGGCATCGCAAAGGCGGTTTTCAGCAGGCGCTCGTGCCAGTGGGTAATGGTTTTGGTGGTGGTGAGCAAATAGTAGGTGGTGAACGTGAGGTAGCCAACGCCCCCAATCTGGAATAGCAGCATCACCACGAACTGCCCCAGCCACTCGTATGAGTCAAACACGCTCACTGTCACCAGCCCGGTGGTGGAGATGGCCGAGGTGGCGATAAATAGATTGTCGAGCAGGGCGGTCGGTTGCTTTTGCAACCACGGCAGCGACAGCAGCACAAAGCCGACAAGGGTGTAGAGCAGAAAACCAAATACCAGGTTTCGCTGCGGCGAGTTGCGCACCCGGAACCGGCGGTAGCGGGCGGCTGCCCTTTTGCGGCGTCCGCTTCGCTTGTCTTTTATAACCACTTGTCCGGGGGCTTCGTCTGCACCTTCTTTCATCAAAAATTTAGTTTACAGCGTCAGATTAAATCAAACCGAGCCATCTCTAGGGAATTTGTCCGTACAGTTGGATGAGTTGCTCGTTGGTCTCAGCCGCTTTGATGCGCTGCCGCCGTTCGGCCACTTCCGGTAGTTCATCGAAGAAACTGAGCGAGCGGTAGGCCGACATGCGGACGAAGTACTGCGGATGGTGTTCCGCGTAGTAGGCCAGCCGATCAATACCCTCAGAAATTTGTTGCTGGTTGTCCAGTTGGGTGAGGTAGCGGGCAAAGTAGTTCAGAAAGTAGTACAGCGTCTGATCGTCTACCTCCGGAATTTTCGCGGTGAACCAGTCGTAATGATTGGTCTTGTTGTTGGCGATGTAGTAGTCGGCCAGCGTCATCACCACGTTGAAGTTATTGTATGATTGGTACTCGTCGAATAACGTGTCTTTATCCGTCGCTGAGGTTTGGGCGTAAGCCGCCAGCGAAGTGCCCATCACGGCGTAGGAGGAGTCCTCTAGCGTCTGTCGGAAAAGATCCTGGTATTTTTCGGCATCCACCGAGGCGAGCAAACTAATCGCATCGGCTTGCACCAACGACTTGGGATCTTGCCGCGCCATTTGTTCCACTTTCTCCAGCAAAGCAGTGTCGGCTTCCGTGAGTTGTTCTTCCAGGCCTCCCAGGGCCGTCTGCCGAATCACCCAGAAGTCGTTATCCAGCGCTTCGGCAAGAATTTGCTTGGTATCGGTCGCCAGGGTATCTTCCAGCAGTTGCGTCAGGGCCTGAAACTGGTGCACGAACCCATCGGTGCGCTGAAACTGATAGCGCAACGCCTCCCGGCTTTTGTCGAAGTCTACCTGCGCCAGCAAAGCGGCTTCGCCGTCGAACACCACCAAGTCGGGCTGCTGCGCCGCCAGAAACTCCAGCACCTGACTAGCCTGATCCACCTCCACGGCGTAGCGCTCCTTCTGCCCATTCACCCACACGTCCACGTAGGTGGGCAGGCGGAAAATAGGCGTGGTGGTGCTGTCTTGCAACTGGTCTACCTGAAGAAGCAGCGTATCACCTTCGTAGCGCTGCTGAATTTTCAGTTGCGGATGCCCGGAGGACAAATACCACTGGTCGAAAAACCAGTTCAGGTCCTCGCCCGTCACCGACTCGAAGGCCTGCCGCAGGTCATCCACCTCCACCGAATTGTAGGAGTGCCGGGTCAGGTAACTTTGTAGGGCGGCAAAAAACGCCTCGTCGCCCACGTAGCTGCGCAGCATATGCAGCACCCGACTGCCTTTATCGTACGAGTGGCGGTCGAACATATCTTCCTGGTCGGCGTAGCGATAGCGAATGAGGTTCACCTGCTTGGTTTCGGCTTCCGTCAGGTAGTTTTGCCCCTGCTCCCACAGTTTGTAGGCCGCCTCGTCTTTTCCGTAGCGGTGCTCGTTCCACAGGTATTCGGAGTAGGAAGCAAACCCTTCGTTCAGCGTCAGGTTGGCCCACGACTCGGTGGTCACCAAATCACCGAACCAGTGGTGAAACAACTCGTGCGCAATAATGTCGTCCCAGTGGCTATCGAGCAGGGCGCGGTCGTCGACCAGCAGCGCGTCGTAGAACACCGAGGCGGTGGTGTTTTCCATCGCTCCCGACACAAATTCGTCCACAATAATCTGAGCGTACTTTGGCCAGGGGTACTTCACACCCAGTTTGTCCGAAAAGAAGGTCAGCATGTCCGGGGTGTGCCCGAAGATATCTTTGGCGTAGGCCGCGTAGTCGGGATGCAAGTAGTAGTTCACGGGCATGCCCTGCCACGAATCCTCCACTTTGGCGAACTCTCCCACCGCCATCATAAACAGATAGGGCGCGTGCGCCTGATCCATGCGCCAGTAGTCGGTCCGGGTGCTGTCGTTCACCATCTCTGACGATACCAGCACTCCGTTCGACAGGGTGGTGTAGCGGTCGTGCACGGTGATGTACATCTCCTGCGTGGTGCGCTCGTTGGGCGCGTCGATGGTGGGGAACCAGCGCGAGTTGGCCTCGGTCTCGCCCTGCGTCCAAATCTGCCGCATGGTGCTGCTCAAGCTATCATTTTCGGTGCCCACAAAGTAGAGCCCTTTGTCGGAGGTGATGGCGGCGCTACCTCCCGCCGGGGCTTCGTCGGGTTTGGCCGTATACTCGATCTGCAACAGGTAGCGGTCGTTGCGGGTGTAGGTGCCGTTCAGGTCAATATCGAGTTGCTCGCCGTCGTAGTCGTAGGTCAGGGGCTGCACCTTATTGTTGTTCAGCAACCCCACGGAGTGAATATCAAAACCCTTGGCATCGAGCACCACGCGGCTTTGCGGATAAAAATACGGGCGAAGCTCCAGCGTAGCCGTTCCTAACAGGTGGTGCTTTTCCCAGTCGAAGCGCACCTCGAGACGGGTATGGATCAGATCGTGCTGCCGATTGCGCGCGGGGCGGTACGGATAGACGAGCGGAGCGATCGCTACTTGTTCGCTCGAGTCGGGCGCTACCGTGCTGGTATCGGCCAACACGGGCGGGGCGTTCCGCGAGGGTGTGCGGCGGGACGTTTGGCATCCGCCCAACCCAAGGGCAATTACTAAAAGTAGCACTATCGGCGAAAGAATCGTGGTGCGACGGGCGGAAGAAAGCAAAATATTTCTCAAATCGAGGGTGGTTCGTATCTTTGAAGCGACAAAAGTAGAACGCCCAAGGCACTTACGGTAACAAAATCCCTAATTTGTTTTATGAACCAAGCGACAGTTAACGGCGAAGATAGTTATTCAGTAGAAGTGACTTCCGACAGTATCACCATCGACGGGCAGCCCCATTCGCCCGACATTCGGCAGATCGGTGAACGTTGGTATCACTGCATCAACGGTACCGGTAGTTATCAAATAGAGCTGCTGGAAGCTGATTACGCACGTAAACTGTTCGTGTTCGACCTGCGGGGTCAGCGGGTGACGGTGCAATTGAAAGACGATCTGGACCTGCTGGTAGAGAAGCTAGGCATGGCACAAGCCGCAGAAATCGTAGTGCGGGAGATAGCGGCTCCCATGCCGGGGCTGATCGTTGGGCTCAGCGTGGAAGCCGGACAAACCGTTCAGGAAGGCAACAGTGTGCTGACGCTGGAGGCCATGAAGATGGAGAACGTTATCAAATCGCCGGTGGGCGGCACCGTGGCGGCCGTTCACGTGCGCGTGGGCGATAGCGTAGAGAAGAAACAGGTGTTGGTTTCTTTTGAAAACAAATAAAGGCCCACTTGAGAGCAGTCATCAAATGCTCTTAAGCACAACTTATTTTCGCGCCGCAATCTTGGGAATTTTCACTTACTTGCACCATTATTTAACCTTCTCAAAACGGCTCTTCCATGAAATATCAGCGAATCTTGCTCAAACTTAGCGGCGAAGCGCTCATGGGCGATCAGCAGTACGGCATCGACACCAGTCGCCTGCAGCAGTATGCCCAGGAGATCAAACGCGTGAAGGAGATGGGAGTGGAAGTGGCTATTGTGATTGGTGGTGGCAATATTTTTCGGGGAGTGCAGGCCGAGAAATCAGGCATGGACCGGGTGCAGGGCGACTATATGGGTATGCTGGCCACCGTGATCAACGGCATGGCCCTGCAGAGCGCGCTAGAACAGGTTGGACTGTATACCCGCCTGATGTCGGGCATCAAAATGGAGCAGGTGTGTGAGCCTTTCATCCGCCGCCGGGCGATGCGCCACCTCGAAAAGAACCGGATCGTGATTTTCGGCGCGGGCATCGGCAATCCCTACTTCACCACCGACTCCACCGCCAGTCTGCGGGCCATTGAAATTGAAGCCGACGTGGTGCTCAAGGGAACCCGGGTGGACGGAGTCTACACCGCTGATCCCGAAAAGGACCCCTCGGCCACGCGCTTTTCCAGTATCACCTTCTCCGAAGTATATCAAAAGGGACTCAACGTGATGGACATGACCGCTTTTACGCTCTGTCAGGAAAATAATTTACCCATCATTGTGTTTGATATGAACAAACCGGGCAATCTGTGCGATTTAGTAAATGGACTGGAAGTAGGAACATTGATTAACTAGAGGCTGGCAACTTTCTTTTCGGCTAGATGTTGGATAGTGGATGTTGGATAGATCAGACAATAGCCAATATCTAACGCGAAATGCTATTTAGCGACTACCATCCAAAATCTAATATCTAATAACCAACTTCTTTTATCATGACTGAAGAAATCAAATTTTACCTGGACGAGACTAAAGATCTGATGGACAAAGCGGTGCAGCACGTATCGTATGAGTTCAACAAGATTCGGGCGGGCAAAGCCATGCCGACCATGCTGGACGGTTTGCTGGTGATGTACTACGGCAATCCCACTCCCATCAACCAGGTGGCCACCATCAACACTCCCGACGCGCGCACTATTGTGGTGAAGCCGTGGGAAAAGAAATCGCTGGCCGACATTGAACGGGCCATCGTCAACTCTGATTTGGGTCTGAATCCGCAGAACGACGGAGAAATCGTGCGCCTCAACATTCCGCCCCTCACCGAAGAACGCCGCAAGAACCTGGCGAAACAAGCCAAGAACGAAGCCGAGAACGGCAAGATCGCGCTGCGCAACATTCGTAAAGACACCAACAACGCCATCCGTAAGCTGCTGGACGAAAGCGTGTCGGAAGATAATGTAAAGGAAGGCGAACTAGGGGTGCAGGAGCTAACCGACGCTCACTCAAAGAGAATCGACGAGTTGCTAGAGGTGAAGGAGAAGGAGATTATGACGGTATGAAGTCGAGAGTCGATAGTCCATAGTCGACAACTATCTGTGGACTATGGACTGTGGACTAGAGATATAATTTCTTATCCCGGATGTAATCGGCCACTGTGTCGGCGACCAAATATTTTACCGAGCGGTCTTGCTGCACTAAGTTTCGAATGAACGTAGCCGAGATGTTTAGCAGTGGGGCCTCCACGAAGCGCAGGTTGGAGTGACTACTCACCGCTTCGGCAATTTTTGAGGAAGGCACGTCCGGTCGGACCTCGCCAGGTCGGGGATACACGTAGAGCACGTGGTGGTCAATAATCACTTGGTAATTCTTCCACCGGTGAAAATGCGTGAGGTTATCGCTTCCCAGAATCAGATGAAAATTGTGCTGAGGGTATTTTTCGCCCAGATAAGCCAGCGTATCCGCCGTGTAGCTCGGTTTGGGCATGCTGAACTCAATGTTGCAGGCGCGCAAGTCGTAGTTATCTTCCACTGCCAGCTCCACCATCCGCAACCGGTCGTACTCGTTAAGCAGATTCTTGGCTTTTTTAAACGGATTCTGGGGCGACACTGCGAACCAGACCTGCTGCAGATTGGTCTGCTCGCGCACCACGTTGGCGATGATCAGGTGCCCGAGATGAATCGGGTTAAAGGAACCGAAAAAAAGGCCGATGTTCACGGCCCAAAATTAATTAAAATATCCACACTGCCCAGCACGGTTATCTAGCTGAACCGCTGCGCTCAGTGATCATTAGCTACCCACCAACACGCTATCGATCAGGTGCACGTAACCGTTGTCGGCTTCCTGGTCAGCGAGAATGATATCCGCCCCGTTCACCATCACTTTGTCGTTGGCAGTGGTTATCTTCAGCGGCGCTCCGGCCAGCGTCGGTAGTTCGTCCATTCCCACCAGATCGGCGGCCGTGTACTTTCCTTTCGCCACGTGGTGCAGCAGCGCCTGTTTTAACCCGTCTCCCTGAAGTTCCTCGGGCAGTTCGTTAGTGCCGCGCGCGTTCAGCGCTGCGAAGGCGTCGCTGGTAGGAGCAAAAACGGTGTAGGGCCCGCCCCCGGCGAGTTCAGCATCCAGTTGGGCAGACCGAAGGGCATCACTCAGCGTACCCAGGTTCTCACGCTCTTGCACTATTTGGTACAAATTGCCGTAACCCAAGTGAATCTCCTCGTTTTCCTGTCCCATCACCACGTCGGCGGCGGCTTCATCGCCGGTTTCGGTGCCCTTGGGAGCACAAGCCACCCCTAAAATCACCACCAAAATCATACTAAAAAAATTACGCATCTTCGTTTGTCAGTTAAGTTAAAAAGTGTTTTCACCAAGAGGAACCTGTGAAGTCGCAAAAGGTTACCAGGATATAACGGATGGGAGGGGATGGTCAGGATGATCTTCTACCGTCACTGTTCTGGGCGGGTTGACATTCAAATTGAAGAGAGTTTTCGAGGAAATTTCTCGTCTGGGCTGACGTAAAATCAAGCCGTGACCTGGGGTCTTGTTTGCTTCTAATTGGCCGTTGTATCCTCTGGAGTGAGCTCATTGTCGGTTTCTGCCTCTGCACTGTCGGTTGGCGGAGCGTCTAGTTGCCGTTCGCGTTCCGCATCGTTGAGCGTTTGCAACCGGCGTTTGGCTTCGTCTACTACTTCTTTCACCGGCGAGTTCTCGATCACCGAATTAAGCGTAGCCTCGGCCTGAAAATCTTCGTCGAGCGCCACGTAGTTATCGGCCACCAGCAAGAACGACTGCCCCAGCCAGTTTTCGTAGATAGAAAAGTTTTTGTTGAGCTCGTACAAGGCTTCAATTGATTCTTTGTGCTTGCCTTCATCGTACAGGATGCGGGCCAGCAGGTACTGCGCTTCGGCTCCGTTTTCGTCCTTGGCCGCCTCCACCGTGCGGGTAAACAGTCGGCGGGCTTGTTCGGTGTTGCCCTGCTCGTAGGCCGCTTTGCCCTGGTAGAGTAACGCTTGGTTCACCGCATTGGCCGACACGTTGCCCCGCTCAATAATTAGCTCAGCGTATTTATTCACCGAATCCAGCACCGAGCGGTTGTTCCGAGATAGCGTGTAATAGGACTTCATTAATCCCGACCAGGCGGCGTACTGCTCCTTTTTATTTCCCGCCAAATTGGCCAGTTTCTGAAAGTAAATGATGGCGTTCGCCAGGTTACCGGCCGATTGCTCCAGCTCGGCGATGCGCTCCACCACCCGACTCATGCGCGGGTATTTGCCATTGGCTTCCACCTGGTAAAACACCTTCAGGGCCTGCTCGTTGCGCTCGGCGCGGTAGTACGATTCGCCAATGTAGTAGCGCGCTTCGTCCACGTTGGGATGCTGCGGATAATTGTTGATAAAGTTGTTTAGTTGCTCAATAGCGGCATCGTAGTTCTGACTGAAGTACAGGTTCTTGGCCGTTTCGTACTCGATATTGGCTACGTTCTCGTTTTCGGGATTGGCCGCTTTGTATTTCGCCAAGTAACGAGAAAAGTCTCCGCCGCCGCCCGACTTAGCCGATACTTCTTGCAGCCCCAGCAGGGCGGAATTAGCCGTCTTGTGGGTACTGTAATTGTCCAGAATTTGCTTGTAGTCGTCGCTAGCCGCCGCGTACTGCTGCTGGTTAGAGTAGGCCAACGCCCGACGCACCAACGCGTAGGGCACCAGGTTGCTCTGCGGAGCGGACTTGATGAGTTGGGTGAAGCCCGCAATCGCGGCATTGTAGTTACCCTGCTCGAAGGTCAGCTGGGCCTTTTGCAGCATCGCATCGTCGCGGTAGGGCGAATCGGGGTAGCCCCGCACCACCTTGTCTAAGTTGTCGATGCCCTCGCCGTACTGCCCCTGAATGCCGTGAATGATGCCCTTCTGGTAATAGGCGTAGGCAATGTCGGGGTTGCGCTCCCGGATGGCCCGGTCGTAGGTGCTGACGGCCTTGCCGTAGGCCTTGGTCACGTAATAGGTATCGGCCAAGCGAATGAGGGCATCATCGTAGAAGTAATCACTTTTGTCTTGTCCCCGTAGCGTGAGAAGTCGGAGGTACTCCTCGAAGTTGGTCCGGGCCTTGGCGTATTCTTTGGTATTGAAGTAGACGTAGCCCAAACCGTACTTAGCCTTGGTTTGATACATGGCCTTGTCACCTTCCAGTCGCTCGCCCCGCAGCGCGTCTAGCACCCCTTGATAAGCCTCGATGGCCTGCGCGTAACGCTTCCCAATAGAGAAGGCCTCACCCGCCCAGAAGCTAGCCGCCGCCACGTAGGTGGGATCGATCGGATACTCGGTAGATTTTTTGAACAACTGCACCGCTTGCGGGTAACGCGATTGGTTGAAGGCCTGCGTGCCTGCCAGGAAAGTTACTTGCTGGTAGGCCCGGCGCACCTGCTCCGTTTTATTGGGCAAGCTCTCGATAAACTGCATCGCTGCCGCGTAGTCTTGCGAGTTCAGGTAGGCTTCACTCAGCAGATCATTCACCTCAACCTGGTACTGGCTATTGGGATAGTTTTCCCTGAACTTGGTAAGGGTTTGCACGGTGCGCGCGTAGTCGCCCGATGCCAGGTAGACTTTACCTAATTGGTAGGCCGCCTGCTCCTGAATTTCCAAACTGAACGGGCGGTTGGCGGCGGTCTCGAAAGCGGTGGCGGCGTACTCCGGGTTGTCTTGTTTCACGTAGAGAACGCCCAGGTAGTACGAAGCATGCTGTCCCAAACTGTCTTTGTTGGAGGCCACACGCTTAAAATTATCCAGCGCTTCCGATTGCTTCCCGGTTTGATACTGGGTGTAGGCCAAGCGGTAGAGCACGTCCGGGGTAGGGTTTTGAGTAGCCACGTAGTCGGCTAAGTAGGGTTCGGCTTGCTCGAATTTACCTTGTTCGTAATAGGCATCGCCCACCAGCAGTCCGATTTCGGCAGCGTCGGCCACCGCATCGTCGCCTTCGTTTTGGCGGCGGGCCAGCATCTTTTCGCCGTAGTCGATCACCCGGTCGTACTCACCCTGCTTGCTGAAAATGCTGGCGATGAGGTAGGGAGTGACGCGGGCGTAGGATTCTTCCTGTTCGGCCCGGCGCAAGTCCTCGAGCGCTTGCTCGTAGTCGCCCTGCTGTGAGGCAATGTAGCCCGCGTAGTAGCTGGCGGCGCTCTGGTAAATGTTATCCGCCCGCTTGATGTTATCGAACAGCGGCTGGGCTTCTTCAAACTTCTTACGGGTGAAGTAGGCGTAGGCCAGTTTGAAGTCGCGCGTAGCCTCGTCTTCGCGCGTCAGGTTCCGGGCGTCGGTGGCTTCGAAGGCCTCGATGGCTTTGCCGTAGTCTTCGTCGCGGAAGTAGAAGTTACCCAGTTCGTAATTGGCGCGCAGGGCTTTGGGGTCGCTGGGATAGTTGCGTACGAAGTCGTCTAATTTGGCCTCGCCATCCGGATTATAGAGCCGCACGGCGGAGTAGGCGGCGTAGTATTCGGCTTCCGAAGCGTAGGCCCCAGCCGGTTGTTGCTGCAAATACGTTTCAAACTCCTCGCGTGCCGCGCCGAACTTCTTCTTGTCCAGCAACTCCATGCCCTGCTGGTAATGGTTCACCGGAGAAACCTCGGAGATATAGCGTTGGGCCAGGGCTGGGGCCAAGTTGCTGCCTGCCAGCAGTAGGATAAGTAGGGTACGAACGGTAGTATTCAATAGTTTTCGAGTTATTAAAGTGCTTTCTGTAAGTGATCTTCTTTTACGTTAAACTACGGTGTTTTAACCGAAAAGCGTTCATAAGGTTCTTTGTGCTTATCATGCTAACGGTGGCGGATCAAAACTATTCAGTGCATCAGCCTACACACCAATTCCTTCAAAATCTGCCCGTCGCTGCCGCCGGTATTGCCTACACCCTTGGCGTGTTGGTCAGCCACTCGCAAAAATTGAACGTTGCGGCGGAAGGATGAAAGAGTTTACCAAGCTAATTTGTTCAACTATCCAGCAATGCAACAATCTTATCCCGAACCTGCTGAAACTTAATTGTTGTTATGCTTCCTACTTTGTATATCATTGCCGACTAGATCAGCTAAAACCAGGGCAGGCCGCCTTTTGCTGGCCGACAGGTCGGAGAATGGAAAAGGAATGATTACCACATCCCCTTTTATAAATCTTGCCATGCTTTGTCTTCTTCGGGGCGATTCCAGTCTTTTCCCAGTACTGATTCACTAGCGTGAGCGGTTTGCATGGAGGCACTTTGCTGATGGGTTTTGAACTGCAAGTATCTCATATATTCATGCAGTTCACCCAACAAATTATCAGGAATACGCGCTAACTCGGTTTGCAACTTTTCTCGGGTAGAAGTATGCGCACTCATATCTTTTTTTCGTCTAATTTCTATAAAGATAACGGATTGTCGAAGAGAGTAGTGCATTTTTATTCTATCGATGGTACGCTGGGTAGTCCTTCAGTGCATCAGCTTATACAGCAACTCCTTCAATATCTGCCCGTCACTGCCGCCCGCGTTGTCCACCCCTTTGGCGTGCTGATCGGCCACCCGCAAAAAGTGAACGTTGCGGATCACCTGCGACAGCGGGTAGTTCACCGCCGCCACCCGGTATTCCTTGGCAAAGAAGGGGTTGATCTTCAGCAGGGACGCCAAACCGCGCTCGGTTTTGTCGGTGGCCTGGTGCACCAGCAACAACTTGCTGTAGAACGAAAATAGCAACGCAATGGTGGGAATAATTGGGTTGGCCTTAGGGTTGGCTTCAAAGTACTGCACGATTTGCATCGTCTTGAGCGCATCTTTGGTAGCCACGGCCTTTTGCAACTCGAAAGCATTGAACTCCTTGCTGATGCCCACGTACTTTTGCACCATCTCGGCATCGATCACCACTTCTTGCTGCCCCGCCGGGAAGTTGATTAGCACCTTCTCGATCTCGTTGGTGAGGCGCTCCAGGTTGTTGCCAATGGAGTCGGCCAGCATCTGCACCGCCTTGTCGTCGGCCCGGAAGCCGCGTTGCCGCACGTAGCCCGCAATCCAGGCGGGAAGTTGGTTGTCGTAGAGCTTCTTCGATTCCACCCACACGGCGAACTTATCCAGTGCTTTGCCCAGCGCTTTGCGACTGTCCACCTTCTTGTACTTGTAGCACAGCACCAGCAAGGTAGACGGCATTGGGTTCTTCACGTAGGCTTCCAGCAATTGCTGTCCGGTGGCGGTGTTGAAGTCGGTAATGTCCTGCGCCTCTTTCACGATCACCACCTGCCGTTCGGCCATCATGGGGTAGCGCTTGGCCTGGCTGAGCAGGGTGGCCACGTCGACGTCCTTGCCGTAGAGCACCATCTGGTTGAAACCCTTTTCGCTGTCGCTCAGCACCTTATCCTCGATGTGGCGCGCAATGCGATCAATATAATACGGTTCTTCTCCCTGCAGAAAATATACCGGGGAGTACTCTTTCTTCTTTAGGTTTTTTAGAACTTCGTCAGGGCTTTGCTTCACAATTGGTTCGGAGTTCTGGGTTCGGAGTTCTGGGTTCGGAGTTCTGGGTTCTGGTGTCTTAACTTAGAACTCAGAACCTAGAACTTTTTAACCCAGAACCTTTAACTCTGTTCGCTCTTCTTTTCTTCCTCCACGTGCTGCACCAGGCGGTCGCATAGTTTATTCACTTCTTCCGACATGTAGGTGTCGCCGGTGGCCGTCAGCAGCGATTGCGCCAGGCCGCCCAGGGTGTCGATGGCAAAGCGCTTCATCTCGTCGACGGGCATTTCTTTGGTCCACAGGTCGATGCGCAGGGTGTTGCGTTGCTCGTGATCCCACACCGACAGGCTGATGGACCGGCTTTCGGACAACTCGCCGGGCTGGTCGGTGGCGTTCCACTGAATGCGCTCGGGGATGTTCTGCTCGTCGAGGGTGATCGTGAAATTTATTTCGGACTTTTTCATTAGTTTCGGGCTTCGTTGCCGCGAAAGTAGAAAAGAACCGACGTTCCTCCTTATGAAACCATCGAAAATATTGCTACTAGCCCTACTGCCGACGTTGGCCGGGTGCCTCAACCAGTGGCAAACCGAAACCGGAACGACCGATCAGACCGAGGTGCGGGTAGCGTTCTACAACGTGGAAAACCTGTTCGATACCCAGGACGATCCTAACCGACAGGATGAAGAATTTCTGCCCGATAGCAAGAAGCAGTGGACGGCCGAGCGCTATCAGGACAAACTCAGCAAGTTGGCGCAGGTGGTTGCGGCGCTGAACTACCCGGTGCTACTGGGCTTGGCCGAGGTAGAAAACGAAGCGGTGCTGCGCGCCCTGACCGAGCATCCCGACCTGGCCGAAGCGGGCTACGACGTGGTACACTACGACTCGCCCGACGCGCGCGGCATCGATGTGGCCCTACTCTACCGCGCTGCCTTTTTCACCCCCGTATCGTCACAGGCCATTCCGGTTGCCTTCGAGGAGGACAACTATCAAAGCCGCGACATTCTGCTGGTGTCGGGCACCTTGGGCCAAGACGCTAAGCACAACACCCTGCACGTACTGGTGAACCACTGGCCCTCGCGCCGGGGCGGAGTGGCCCAGAGCGAAGCGCGCCGACTGACTGCCGCCGCCCTGGCCGGGCAGGCGGTGGACGAACTGCTGCAAGCCGACGCCACGGCCAACGTGATCTTGATGGGCGACTTCAACGACGAACCCACCGACCGCAGCATCACCGCAGGACTTCGCGCCACCGGAGCTACGCAGCAAACCGACCCGTTTCAGTTGTTCAACACCGTGGCGGCGCTCGACGCGCAGGGCCGGGGCACCTACCAGTTTCGGGGCACCTGGAATATGCTGG
Organism: Cyclobacteriaceae bacterium; assembly: GCA_965217305.1. Taxonomy (GTDB): domain Bacteria; phylum Bacteroidota; class Bacteroidia; order Cytophagales; family Cyclobacteriaceae; genus Tunicatimonas. The sequence continues at coordinate 23,833 of CBDCHN010000007.1, read as the reverse complement.
ATCAGATTATCGTATCGAATGGCTTGGTAGAAAACGCTCGGAAAGTAGACGATTACTACTACCTACCCGAGTCAGCCACGGTGTTTACGCCCGATTGGTTGCTACAGGCCGACGGCAAATACGCGGGCTACCCCGACCGCACCTACGCCGGGAACCAGTACCTGGGAGGCTACAGTGATCACCTGCCGGTGTACATTGACTTGACGAACGAAGACTAGTGAGTTTGGTCAGTGTCATTGCCAGAGAAGATAACGTACTTATGTTTTCTGCCAAAAGCGGTGAGGAAGTAGTTGAAGGCATTAGTCACTATCGTATTGACAACGAAACACTGTATTTGGATCAATTACACTTAGAGGGTTCAAGTCCGGGGAATGTCGGAAGAAAGGTTTTGTGGGAGATGGTCAAAGATTTAGGACGGCAACACGGCGTTCAAAAAGTCGTTATCCAAGGAGGACGTAGAACCACCGGCAAGTACTTAGGACAGCTACCGTCAATCGTCACCATCAAAATTAAATAAGTATGACTAAGCTCACTATGATAGATTGGAAAAAGGGTATGCAAAAGGTATCTCTCACCAAGTTGCAAGTGGTGCTGTTGGGCTTGTCTTTAAAAGACAGCAAAGAAAATGTAGATCGCTTGCTGAACGGAGAGAAAGTAGTAATAGACATCGCTACATTGGAACAAGCGCAAAGATTTTCCGCAGAAGCGCAGCGCATCGGAGTGCGGTGCCGAACAGACGTTACTTCTAAGGCAACATCCGCTTAAAATCTTCGTAACTGGCCGGGTTCAAGGGTTGCGTACTGCACCCGATACCAGCGGCGGTTTGGGTGATATTCTCTACCCGGTTGCCCGGATTGGGGTGCGTGCTCAAAAACTGGGGCTGACGCGGACCACCTTCGGCTTCCAGCTTCTCAAAGAACGAACGCGCTCCGGCGCAGTTGTACTTGGTGTCAGCCAGATACTCCACCGACTTTTCATCCGCCTCGGTTTCCAGTCCGCGGCCGTAGCTCAGTGAAAGCAGCCCGGTGGCACTGTTGGTCACGATGCGCGTGAGTTCGCTGGAGTTTTCTCCCACCAAAATGCTTAGCAGCACCTCGGCTCCGTAGGCCCGTTCCATGTTGCGGGCCGAGTGCTCTTCGGCGGCATGGGCTATTTCATGACCCAGCACTCCGGCCAGGTCGTCTTCCTGATCCAGGTACTTGATGAGTCCGGTGTACACGTAAGCGTAGCCGCCCGGCGTGGCGAAGGCGTTGAGCACCGTATCGTTCTCGATGATGCGAATTTTCCACTCGAACTCATCGCGGTGGTCGATGGCATCGGACTTCAGAATCTCGTTAAAAATATTCTGAATGTAGGTGTTGGCCTTGGGATACTCGGTTTCTGACAGAATCGGATACTCGTTCGGACTGGCTACTATGGTAGAATCAAATTGCCGTCCCAGTTCTTTCTGCTGCTGAATGCCAATAAACAACGGATCGTTGCTGTCGCCGCAGGCACTCAACCCAGCTAGCGCAATAATGATGATGCTCCAAAAATATGCTTTCATACCTGTTTTACGTTAGAATATAACTTGATCGTTGGGATAGTCCTTAGCAAGTTTCATGCTCTTTAGCGCGTTCTGGTACTCCACGTGCACAATATTGGTCTGATCGTCGAAAGTATCGGTTAGGATGGTGCTGCGCACGCTGAGGCTTTCAATCTTGGCCACCCCGCTCACTTCCAGATAGCACCACAGCGCCATCTCCTCCCGCTCGTGCCCCAGGTAGATAGCCTCCGTCACCTGCCCGTTCACCGTGATCTGCAAATGGTTGCGCAGATAATTATCGATGAGGGCATCCAGCGCGTCAGCGTCGGGCGGATTGAGCACGTCGACCGGGCCGGAGGACGAAGCGGCGGAGAGGGCTTCTTCCAGGTCGTCGGCAAAGATCTTCTGCGTGATTTGCAGGGTCTGCTCATCGGGAGCGTGGTGGATGCTGCACACGCTCACGTGAAAGGGATGCAGCAGCAGCAGGGTAACAAGAAGAGTCATAATTTCAGTAGTCAGTCTCTTTAGTACGCAGCGCCGTACGAAATAGTGCAAGCTACCAATTCAACCCGCAAAAATTGCCAGAACGAAAACTGTTCTTTATTTTACGAATCTACCCATTGCTACTTTCGCTACGTCACCAACCTACCCTCAACGATGCGCCCTCACCAGTTATTTGCATTCTTCTTCTCTGCCGGTCTCTTACTGATTGGATGCACCTCGGCCCCTACGGCTTCCGAAAACGATCAGTTAACGGCCACCCCCGCGGTCAGTGAGCCGTCCGAGCCGCCCAACATCATCCTGATCGTGGCCGACGACCTGGGCTACGGCGACCTGGGCTCCTACGGGCAGCAACGAATTCAAACCCCCGCCCTCGACCGGATGGCCCGCCAGGGTATGCGCTTCACGCAGTTCTACGCCGGGTCCACCGTGTGCGCCCCCTCGCGCAGCGTGCTCATGACGGGCCAGGACACCGGCCACACCCGGGTGCGGGGCAACGCCAGTGGCGAAACCCTGAAGCAATCGCTGCGCCCCGAAGACGTTACCCTGGCCGAAGTGGCCCAGCAGGCCGACTACCGAACGGCCCTAATTGGCAAGTGGGGACTGGGCGAAATCAATGACCCCGGCTTTCCCCTGGAACAAGGCTTCGACCAGTTCTTCGGCTACCTCAACCAGGTGCACGCCCACAACTACTACCCTGAGTTTCTGTGGCGCAATCGCGACAGCGTGCGGCTCGACAACGAGGTGCAGCGCTCGGATAAGGTCTATTCTACGTTCGTGGGCGGTTACGCGACCAAAAAGGTGGACTACAGCCACGATCTGTTTACGGAAGAAGCCCTGACGTTTGTCGAAGAAAACCAGCAGAATCGGTTCTTCCTGTGCCTGACCCTTACGATCCCCCACGCCAACAACGAAGCCGGGCGGCAAGGGATGGAGGTGTCTCAGGAAAATACTTCCAGTTACGAGCAGTACGCCAGCGAGGACTGGCCCGAGGCGCAAAAGAAGGGGGCCGCCATGATTAGCCACCTGGATAGCGACGTGGGACAACTGCTGGCTACGCTGCAAGAATACGGGATCGATGAAAATACGCTGGTGCTGTTCACCTCCGACAACGGCCCCCACCAGGAAGGAGGCTACGATCCGGACTTCTTTGATGCCAACGGTCCGCTGCGCGGCATCAAGCGTGACTTGTACGAGGGCGGCATCCGGGTGCCGCTCATTGCCCACTGGCCGGGCCACGTTCCGGCGGGCGCCACCTCGGACCACATCAGCTACTTCGGCGATATGATGGCCACCTTTGCCGACCTGATGAACGTTCCGGCTCCTGATAGTTTGCAGAGCATCAGTATGGTGCCTACCCTGCTGGGCAATCCTGACGAGCAGCGGCCGCATAACTATTTGTACTGGGAGTTCTACGAGCAAGGGTCGCGGCAGGCCGTGCGGATGGGCAACTGGAAGGCTATCCGGCAACCCATGTTGACCGGCCCGGTGGAGCTCTACAACCTGGAAACCGATTTGGGCGAACAAAACAACGTGGCCGCAGAAAATCCCGACGTGGTGGCGGAGGTAGCCCGGATCATGGAGCGCGCCCACCATCCCTCTCCGGAGTGGGTGGTGAGCCAATAGCTCGAGGATTAATCGCGCACCGGGTGTCGGGTTGTTTACTTTTTGTTTCTACCTTTGGGAGAATACTGGATACTGGTATCTGGATACTGGATGCTAGCCGCTAGTAACTAGCATCCAGTATCTGACCATATAGAAAGTCATCCAGCATCCACTACAGTTAAACCACTAAACAAACTCGCCCATGGCCTATAACCTACTGGCAGGAAAGAAAGGAATCATCTTTGGGGCACTCGACGAAAACTCGATTGCCTGGAAAGTGGCCCTCAAAGCCAAAGAAGAAGGAGCCACCTTCACGCTCACCAACGCTCCCATCGCCCTGCGCATGGGCAAGATCAACGAACTGGCCGAGCAGTGCGATGCCCGGGTGATTCCGGCCGACATCACGGTGTTGGAAGACATCGAGACGCTCTACCAGGGCACCCAGGAAGCGCTGGAAACCGAGCAGATCGACTTCATCCTGCACTCGGTGGGCATGAGTCCGAACGTGCGCAAGGGCCGCGACTACGGTAACCTCAACTACGACTGGTTCATGAAAACCCTGGATATCTCGGGCGTGTCGTTTCACAAGGTGCTGCAAACCGCCGAGAAAATGGAGATTATGAGCGAGTGGGGCTCTATTGTGGCGCTCACCTACATTGCCGCCCAGCGCAACTTCCCCGACTACGGCGACATGGCCCAGGCCAAGGCGGTGCTCGAGTCCATTGCCCGCAGCTACGGCTACCGCTTCGGACGCCTCAACAAGGTGCGCGTCAACACCGTGTCGCAGTCGCCCACCCGCACCACGGCGGGCACCGGCATCACCGGCTTCGACGTGTTCTTCGACTACGCCGACAAGATGTCGGCCCTGGGCAACGCCGACGCCGAGGCCTGCGCCGACTTTGTGGTGGCCCTGTTCTCCGACCTCACCCGCATGGTGACCATGCAAAACCTCATGCACGACGGCGGCTTCTCCTCATCTGGCATCTCCGAAGACATCATCGACGAACTGAGTCGGTAGGCGGGATACTGGATACTGGATACTGGATACTGGAATTTACGAAAGTTAAGTGCCAAGAAACAGATATCCAGTATCCTCGCCGTCTAGAAAGTCATCCAGCATCCAGCATCTAGCCACGTAGAAAGTCATCCGCGCAGCGGCCGCCAGCATCCAGTATCTTGCCCCGCATGGAATGCCATGTAGAAGATCATCCAGCACCCACTATGATCCTTTTCCCCCCCGCCAAGATCAACCTGGGACTGCGCATCGTGCGGAAGCGGGCCGACGGCTACCACGACCTGGAAACCGCCCTGCTGCCCGTGCCCTGGCGCGACGCGCTGGAGGTGATCCGGAGCGACACCTTTTCTTTTCATACCTCCGGCTTGCCCATCCCGGGAGCGTCGGAGAGCAACCTGTGCGTACGCGCGTACCATTTGCTGCAGCAAGATTTTGATCTGCCCCCCGTAGCGGTGCACCTGCATAAGGTGATCCCAATGGGAGCCGGACTGGGCGGCGGCTCATCCGATGCGGCCAGCCTGCTGGTGCTGCTCAACGATCTGTTCGAGCTGTCGCTCACGACTTCGGACCTACAAGCCTACGCCGCCCGCTTGGGCAGCGACTGTCCCTTTTTCGTTGATCCCCGCCCCCGTCTGGCCTCCGGCACCGGCACCACGCTAGAAGACCTGCCCCTCGACCTATCGGGTCAGCACCTGGTGGTGGTGTATCCTAATGTGTCGGTCACCACCGCCGAAGCCTACGCGCGGGTGATTCCCCGGCAACCTGATAGCGAGCTGCGCGATCTGCTCACTCAGCCCATCGAAACCTGGAAAGGCCAAGTGGTAAATGATTTTGAGGTAAGCGTGTTTCAGCAGCACCCGGTGCTGGCCAACCTCAAGGAACAGTTGTACCGCGCGGGGGCAACGTACGCTAGCCTGAGCGGATCGGGCTCGGCCCTGTACGGTTTGTTTGACGGACCGGCGGACTTGCCAGCGGGGTGGGAGGAGTATACGGTGTGGGAGGGAGAGCTGTAGCTAAATACGGTTTTGGTCTTCGATTTCGGTCGTAGTGGGGGGAATCACTGTATATCAAATGATTACATCCAAAAACTTTCCCCATTTACAAAAGGAATAGTTCCTCTGCTAGCAATCTTCACTTCTTCGTTTAGAAAGTTCTTAGCCATTTCTTTCTCCTCATATTTTGCTCTATGCCACTTGTTTTGCTCAAACTCAATTCGCTTTCCTAAGAAAAGCAAGTAAACTTTGGCTAAATTAAGTGTTGAATAACACAGAGGAAGAAATGCTACCTCCGGGGGCCACTAAATGCTTGTTCCGCTAGACCTGTAGCATTGTTAACGTGAAGAGAAACTAGTTTAGCAGTTTTATTTATTGTTTCTAGATTAATCGGCTCGGGATTCTGGTGTTGAAATCTAGAGCCGCTCATTCGTACCGTAAAGCTTCTACCGGATTGATTTGGGCGGCCCGGAACGAGCGGTAACTGATCGTGAGCAGAGCAATCACCAGTCCGGCCACTCCTGCCACCACAAATACCCACAAGGCAACGTCGGTGCGGTAAGCGAAGTTGTCGAGCCACCGCTGCATCAGGAAGTAGGCCAGCGGGGCCGCCACCGCGAAACCGATCAGCACCAGCCGCACAAACGAACCGGACAACATCAGCACAATGCTGGTCACCGACGCGCCCAGTGCCTTGCGGATGCCGATCTCCTTGGTGCGCCGCGTCGCCGCGTAGGATGCCAGTCCGAACAAACCCAAGCACGAAATCACCACCGCAATCATGGCGAAGTAGTTGGCCAATCGCCCCATCACCTGCTCACTGCGGTACATCCGGTCAAATTCATCGTCCATGAAGTGGTACTCGAACGGATAGGCGGCATTATACTGCGTGTGCACGTCCTCCAGGGCGGTGATGGCCTGCTGCGTCTCCCCCGCCCGGGTGCGCACGTACAGCATCCAGTTGTAGTCCGGAGCGTAGCGCAGGATCAGCGGCTCGATGGGCACGTGCAGCGACTGCAGGTGAAAGTCCTTCACCACCCCGATGATCTGCCCCGGCTGGCTCCAGAACTCCAGGTTTTGCCCTACCGGCTGCTCCATACCCATCACCCGGGCGGCCGTCTCGTTGATGATGTAGTTGGCCGTGTCGGTGCCGAACTCAGCCGAGAAATCGCGACCCTCCTTGAGCTCCATGCGCATGGTTTCCAGAAAGCCCAGGTCGGTGTTGATAATGTAGAAAATCGCTCCGTCGTCGTCGCTTTTGCCGTCCCAGGTGGGGTCGCTGGTGGAGTTATTCACGGTGAGCGGGTTCTGGTTGGAGGAGGTCACGTTCACGATGCCTGGGTTGCGGAGCAGGCCGTTGCGCACCGTTTCGTAGTGCTCGCGGGCGTTGCCCAGGGAGGTATACACCAGGTGGTCGCGCTCGAGCCCCAGGTCCTTGGTCTGGATGTAGCGCACCTGCCGGTGCACCACCAGGGTGCCGATAATCATCAGCATCGACAGGGCGAACTGAAACACCACCAGGGCTTTGCGCAGGTTGGCCGCCCCGAAGTGCGAAGCCAGGTTGCCCTTGAGCACCCGTACGGTGTTGAACGACGACAAAAACAGGGCCGGATAGCTGCCCGCCAGCAACCCGGTGAGCAGCACCAGTCCGAGCCCGAGCAGCCAGTTGGCGGGGCGAGACAGGTCGACGGTGACAGCCTTGCCGGTGAGTTCGTTAAACACCGGCAGCAGCAAGAACACGAACAGCAGCGCCAGCAGCAGGGCCATCCCCGCCAGCAGCACGGCTTCGCCGATAAACTGCACGATGAGCAACCCCCGCAAGGCCCCCACCGCCTTGCGAATGCCGATCTCCTTGGCGCGCTGCGACGACTGCGCGGTGGCCAGGTTCATGAAGTTGATGCAGGCGATGAGCAAGATGAGCACGGCCACCACCGAGAAGATGCGCACGAAGGCGATGCGCCCCCCGGTGTTCTCGCCGTTTTCGAAATTAGAGTAGAGGTACTGCTTCTCAAAAGGGTGCAGGAACAGCGTTACCCCCTCATCCACCTGCGGGTGGTTATCGACGATCAAATCGCGGATTTTACGCTTGAATGCGGTTGGGTCGGTGCCGGGGCGCAGTTGCACGTAGGTGTTGAAGTAGTAGTTGCCCCAGTGCATTTCGCCCTGGTCTTGCAGGTAGCGGGCCAAGGGCCGGATAAACTCGAACTGCAACGAAGAGTAGGCCGGAATGTCCTGAAACACCCCACCGATCTTCAGCGGGTCTTCGTCGTCGATGGTCAGCAGCGTGCCCACCAGGTTCTGCTGCGCCCAGTCGGAGCCGTAGAGCTTGGCGGCCAGGGCCTCGGAGATCACGATGCTATTGATATCTTTTAGCGCGGTGCTGGTGTCGCCCTGCACCAACGGAAACGAAAACAAGGTGAACAACGACGGACTGCCGTAGTAGCCCTGCTCCTGGATACGCCGTTCGGCCACGGTGAACAGGGTGCTTTGCTGGCCTCCTTGCATCACGGCGGTTTGCTCCACTTCGGGGTAGCGGGTGTTCAGGATGGGTTGCAGGGGCTGGGGGGTGTTGCTCCAGGTGGTGATCTTCTCGGTTTGCTGCATGTTGGTCATCACCTGGTAGATGCGGTCGCCCCCGGTGTGGAAGCGGTCGTGCCGCAGTTCGTCGCGCACCCACAGGGCCATCAGGATGCTACAGGCGATGCCGAGCGCCAGTCCGAAAATGTTGATAAAGGTGAACATCTTGTGCTTCCAGAAATTGCGGAAAGCGATGGTGAAGTAGTTGCGCAGCATGATTGGGTGGGCTAAGTGACGGGCGGTTTGCTCAAAATAAAAAACCGGGGGCAAAAATCATAATCAAGAAGCAGCAAGCTTGGGGAGCCGTTGGCCGTTTCTTTCAGTGTTAGTTTCCACCAACGACCTGTTTTTCCGAATCTCCTTCACCACGTTGGCCACGGCCAAATCCGCCCGCTGCTGTTCTTTCACCCCCTGCCACCACGAGTTGATGCCGAAGGCTAGCAGCACGGCCAGCACCACCGGGGGCACTTCGAGGGCCATCTTTTTCCAGAAGGGATAGCGGGCGTTGTGCCGGTTGTTTTCCTGCACCTGCTCGTTGAGTTGGCTCACGGCGGTCACCAGGTGCGCGAGTTGGGCGTTGGTCTGCTGCTGTTGCTCGATCATGGCCTGCAGCTTCGGGGCAAGTTATCGCCTCATCCAACTTAGCCCCCAATCGCTCTCAGAACACTTTGTTTTTGGGGTCGCCACTTTCGGGATACTGAGCATTTTCTTCCTGCTCGTCGGCGTACACCCGGCAGCGGTGGGTGAGCGGACACCGTTCGCACCAGCGGTCGCAGTAGTTGTAGATGCCCGGAATAAACTGCTCCTCGTTCAAGGCTGTCGAAAGTTGAGTCGGTACACCACCCCCACCTGCAAAGGCACAAACATTAGGGTTTCGTCGATGATATCCTCCACAAACGGAATGTTTTCCTCGATAAAGATGGTTTGCAGGCGAGTATCGGCTCGCAAGCTCCAGCGGGGGGCAAGGGCCACCTCCACGCCCACCACCGGCGCCACGCCCCAGTAGCGCCGCGATACCTTGAGTCCGTACCCGGCAGCGGTGATCAGGTTGGTGCTTCCTTCCGCTCCAATATAGGGCGTCACGTAGCGCAGCGGCCACGAAAAGCGTACGCCCCCGTTCCAGGAAACGGCCGTCAGGTCGAGCGAAAGCAGTTCGGGCAGGTTGAATAGCGAGACGATAAGGGAGTTGATGTTGAAGTTTTCCCGGTCAGACTGAAGCTCGAAGCGGTAGCGGTCGTAGGCCGCCACCACGCCGAAGTGCTCGGTGAGTTGGTAACCCACCTCCAGACCGTATCCCGCCCGGGGGTTGCCGTACTCCCGGGTGTCGCCCACCGGCAGGGCGGTGTTGAACTGCGGAGTGATCGATAGCTGGGCTTGGGCAACGTGCGTTGCCAGTAGCAAAACTGTTCCAGTAATAACGCGTAGCCAATAGGACATGCCTACCGAACCCGAAACCACGCTAAATGTTGGATAAAGGAGAGGCGTTCGCCTCGGGAATCGTACCCTACACCTTTGACAACAGGGCTATCTTGCTGATTGCTACTCTCTCGGGCATATCGTCAATCTCTCAGTGAGGCCAGAGCGGTGATCGGTCGGAAAAGTTCCGGACGAGCAAAACGCTACTATCAAGTTTCTGCTATCTTAGCCCCTGTGGAAGTCCTCGACACCGTTACCCTTCACTTCGACCAGCAAAGCCTGTGGTTGATGAACGCCTGCCTGGGGTTGGTGATGTTCGGCGTGGCCCTGGAACTCACGGTGGCCGACTTCGGTCGCCTGTTCAGGCAACCCCGAAAAGTGCTGACCGGTTTGGTGGCGCAGATGCTGCTGCTGCCCGCGGTCACCTTTCTACTGGTTATTTGCTTGCCGGTGACCAACAGCGTGGCACTAGGCATGCTGCTGGTGGCGGCGTGTCCAGGCGGCAATTTGTCTAACCTACTCACGGTGGTGGCGCACGGTAACGGGGCGCTATCGGTGAGCCTGACGGCGCTATCGACCCTATTGGCCGTGGTGACCGTTCCGCTCAACTTCTCGTTCTGGGCGAGGCTCTACCTCAATGCTCAAGACGCGCTGGAGCCGATCACGATCTCACTACCGCCGTTGCTCAATACCCTGGTGGGGGTGGTGGCCCTTCCCCTGGGGTTAGGCATGACTGCAAACCACTATTTTCCCCGCTTCACCCGGCGCATTCGCCGTCCGCTGCGCGTAGCATCGCTGGTTATTCTTTTGGTGTTTATCGGAGCGGCGCTGGCGGCCAACTTCTCTATCTTTCTGGCGTACGTGCACTGGCTGGCGTTGCTGGTGCTGGCGCACAACGCGGTGGCCTACGCGCTGGGGTATCTGCTCAGCGCAGGGGTGGGCCTGAATTTGGCCGACCGCAAGGCCATCACGCTGGAGACCGGTATTCAGAATTCGGGACTGGCCCTAGTTCTGATCTTCAACTTCTTCGACGGACTCGGGGGCATGGCGCTGCTGGCGGGCTGGTGGGGCATCTGGGACATGGTGTCGGGCTTGGCACTGGCGGTAGGCTTGTCTCACTATCGGCCCACGCCCGAATGCAGTAGCCCGGTCGCTGCTGAGTCGGTGGAGTAAAGGGTGCTAGTCTGCGGATAATCACCAGAGTCGCCGGACGTGCTAACAAATTTTGTCCGGATTAAGTTAACGATAAGATAAATCGTTTGCCATTTTGTCTTTTAAAAAACATTTACGCACGGTACCCTGGCTCGATAAGTTGGTTGATCTGCTGGTAGTAATCCTGGGCATCAGCATTGCTTTTGGGATCAATAACTGGGCGGATGGGCGGAAGAATGCGCGCAAGAAACAGCGGTATTTGGTTAGTTTAAAGTCTGATTTGCAGAAAGATTCGGTGGATTTAAACAATAACGTTGAACGTCTGGAAGACCATGGGGCTGTTCTTGATTCCTTACTATACTTCACCTATCGTCAAAATGCAGAAGACGCGGAGTCTGTTGCCAGAACTCTTCTTTTGGTAGGAAACTTCGGAGTGTTCGCCCCCGAAGATTATACCTATCGAGCATTACAACAGACCGGGGATATGGGGTTATTGAACAATGACAGTCTGCAAATTACTCTTTCAAGACTGTATGATGTTTACGAAGAGATTGAGAGTCAACAGGAAATCATGAAAAAGATCCACTTCGACTACGTTGTTCCTTTCTACTTCAACTATGATGATCGTAAAAACATAGTAGTAGACCCAACCATTTACTTTGAGCCTAAGCTCTCTAACGCGTTGCTGGCAATGAAGGGCAATCACGACCAACGTAAAAGAAGCAATGAAAAAACCCTACAACTCGTCAGGGTGCTGCATCGGCTTATTGATGAGGAGCTGGATTGATGAGCAGATACGGTTGGTTTTGGTCTTCGTAGCGCGGGATTCCTTCGCTCGGGGGCGACTCGTTTTGGTTAATTTCTCTTACTTTCTCGCTCGGAATGGCGTTTGAAGTGTCCGATTCCGGACAGGCACTGTCACAAAAACGATACAGTGGGGTGAGGGCTTTGCTCACCGCATCGAGATCAACGCATGGCCCTTCCTGCTGGCCGGAGGAGTGGCCCTGCTGATCGCCTGGCTCACGGTGAGCTACCAATCGATCAAAGCCGCCCTGAGCAACCCGGTGGATGCCCTGCGGGACGAGTAGAATTGGATGACTTTCTACGGGGCAAGATATTGGATGGTAAATGATCTTCTGGGTGGCAGAGATGTTGGATACTGGATGACTTTCTGGGTGGCTAGGGTATTAGATATTGGATGTTAGATACTAGTTATGTACCATCCAACATCTAGCCCCTCCCGCAAGTCATCCACCATCCAACATCTGACCATTTAGAAAATCAAGTCATCCATACACCTCCAGCAGTTCTTGCAACTCGGCCAGGGTGTTGGCTTCTTCCATCTTCTTGTCCTGCCGCCACCGCAGGATGCGCGGAAACCGCAGGGCCACGCCTGACTTGTGGCGCTTCGACCGCTGGATGCCCTCGAAGCCGATCTCAAACACCAGCTTTGGCGTCACCGCCCGCACCGGACCGAACTTCTCCTGCGTGTTGCGCTTCACGAAGTTGTCCACCTGCCGAATCTCCGCGTCGGTGAGGCCCGAGTAGGCCTTGGTGAAGGACACCAGTTGCCGCTGCCCGTCGCGCTCGTCCCACACCGCGAAGGTGTAGTCGGTGAACAAGCCCGCCCGTCGGCCCGAGCCGCGCATGGCGTTGATCAGTACGCCGTCGATGGTGAGCGGCTCCACCTTCCACTTCCACCAGTCGCCCCGCTTGCGACCCACCTGGTAGGCCGACGCCCGGCGCTTGAGCATAAAGCCCTCGGCGTAGTACTCGCGCGACCGTTCGCGCAGTTCCTTGAGCGCCTCCCAGTCGGCGGCTTCCACAATGACGGAGAGTTGAAAGACAGGCAGGTCCGCATGCTGCGCTTGCAAAGCTTCCAGCAACTTCCGGCGTTCGCTCAGGGGCTTTTCTCGGATGTCGGCACTCTGCCATTCCAGCAGATCGTAGGCCATCAGGATCACCGGAGCGCTTTTCAGAATGCTTTTGGTCACGTTCTTGCGTCCGATGCGGGTTTGCAAAGCGGCAAAGGGAAGCGGTTGGTCGAGCGTGTAGGGCAAAATTTCGCCATCGATCACCGTGCCGTCGGGCAGGGCCGTTTCGAAGGGAGTAAACTCGGGAAACTTGTCGGTGATCAACTCTTCGCCCCGCGACCAAACGTAAAGTTTTCCTCCGCGCACGATCACCTGCGAACGGATGCCGTCCCACTTCCACTCGGCTTGCCACTCGGTTGCGGGACCCAGGCCTGCCACCAGTTCGGTGTCGGTGGGGTGCGCCAGAAAGAACGGGTAGGGGCGCGACAGTTGATCGCCCGCGTTGTGCTGCAAAATGAGGTTCTCAAACGTGGTGGTACTGGGCTTCCAGTCGCCCATCAGGCGGTGGGCCACGATGGTTTTGTCCAGATCGTACACCTCGGCGATGGCGCGGGTCACCAGGTTTTGCGACACTCCGATGCGGAAGCTGCTGGTCATCAGCTTGGTGAACACGAACGTTTCGGGCTGCGTCATCTGCTGCCAGGCCGCCACGGTGCGTGCTTTTTTCTCAGCATCATCCAGCGGACCCAAGGCTTTCAAATAGTCGATCCAGTAGGCCAGTGACTGGTCCTGCGTGGTGGTGGGTGGGGGAAGGATCAGCGAAATCGTCTCGGCCAGATCGCCCACCGAGTGGTACGATTCTTCGAGCAGCCAGTCGGGAATTTGGGCCAGTTCGGCGGCCCACTGCCGCAGCAGCGACGACTTCACGGGGCGGCGCGGGCGCTTGTGGGTGAAGAACGCCAGCGTCCAGAGTTGGTCCGGCTCGGGCGCTTCCGAAAAATAAGATTTGATAAGCGCTACCTTATCGTTAGTTTTATTGGTTTGATCGAGCTGGACAAAAAGTTTGGCAAATTGTTTCACAAGGGCGGCGGTTTCCAAATCAACCTCCCGGTCGGTTCTAATGTTTAATGGCCCTCATCCTCCAATCTATGAACGTTCACTATCGCATTAAACTTTATTCTGATAAATTCTTAGGGCTCGTGTCGACACGAGCCTCAGAGAAAATTATCAGAATAACCTCTATTATTTGCCTGATTATTTTAACGGTTCTTTACCTTCCATCAGCAAACGCCCAGTCGGCTCCACCCAACGTCATCGTCTTCATCGCCGACGATGCCGGGTGGCGCGACTTCGGCTGCTACGGAAACTCGGCCATCCGCACCCCCACCATCGACCAGTTGGCCCGGGAGGGCATGCGTTTCGATCAGGTGTTTCTCACCAGTCCGCAGTGCAGTCCCACGCGCACCAGCCTGCTGGCCGGGCAGTACGCCCACACCCTGCGCACCGAGGATTTGCACACACCCCTGGCCGAAGGACAAACCATTTTGCCTTCGCACCTGAAAAAAGCCGGATACTACACCGGATTGATCGGCAAATCCCATATCGGCCCCGCCGCCGAGGCGCAGTTCGACTTTGTAGAACCTCTGAAACAGAACGAACCCCAGCCCGACGATTTCACAACCTTGCTCACTGAAGCCGAAGACAAACCCTTTTTTGTGTGGTACGCCTTTTCTGATCCGCACCGCAGCTACCAGCCCGGAGCCATTGATGAGCCGCACGATCCGGCGGCGGTGGTGGTGCCTCCCTATCTGATAGACAATGAGGAAACCCGGCAGGATTTGGCGCTCTACTACGATGAAATCGGGCGGCTGGACCGCAACGTAGCGCGGGTGCTGCAACTGCTGGAGGAAGCGGGCAAAACATCTAATACCGTTATCTTTTTCTTATCGGACAACGGCAAACCCTTCACCCGGGCCAAAGGCACGCTGTACGACGCGGGCGTTCGCACCCCCCTGATTGTGCGCTGGCCCGAGCGGATTGCAGCACGGTCTACCTACGGCGGGTTGCTCAGCGCGATCCACCTGGCGCCCACTATCCTGGACTTGGCCGGAGCAAAAGCCGACCCGGCGATGGTGGGACGAAGCATCCTGCCTATTCTGACCCAACGGGCTACGAAAGCTGATCAGTTTGTGTTTAGCGAGCGCAACTGGCACGACTGCGATGAGCACATACGCAGTGTGCGCAGCGATAGCTTTAAATTGATCAAGAATGCCTACATCGAGTGGCCCCACGGCACGGCGGCCGACCTGGCGGGCAGCCCGTCGCACCAGGCGCTGTTGCGGGGCAAAGCGCAAGGAACGCTCATCGATGCCCAACAACTGATCTTCCAGGTGCCGCGGCCCGAGATAGAATTCTATAACGTGAAAGAAGATCCTTACGAACTCAATAACTTGGCCTACGACGTGCGCTACCGTCCGCAGATTCAGGCCCACTACGCGGCCCTGTGGCAGTGGCAGCAGCAAACCGATGATTTTCCGCCCCACCGGCATCGTCGCTACGATAACACCGATCGTGTCACCGGAACGATGTACGGCGGCGTACCGGAAGCCTACGAAAACGAAGATTAAATTGAAATAGTGCTATTCTTATAGAAATTATTATACAAAAAAGGGCGACTTATTTGTCAATTTCTGGTTATTGTACTTTTATCAGTAGTTTCCTGTTTTTAAGCAAGTAGAAAAATTGGTCGCGTGTAGCGACCTCATTTATAACATAGTTTCTTTCGCCTAGACATTATGTATTGAGGTACATATGGATTAAAATACATAATATGACTTGGAAAGTTTTATTTCATGATGAATTTGCAGCAGAATTTGAGCAGCTTCCATTTCTATGTCCAAGATGAGTTGCTAGCTTATGTCAAGCTACTACAACAAGTAGGATACCAACTTAAGCGACCTCATGCCGATACGCTGAATGGTTCTCAGCACTCCAACATGAAAGAGCTTCGCTTTAAAGTAAAAAATGGAGTTTGGAGAGTAGCATATGCCTTCGATCCACAACGACAAGCTATCTTACTTGTAGCTGGAAATAAAACAGGAGTAAGTCAAAAACGTTTTTATAAGCAATTGATTGCTAAAGCAGATCGAAGGTTCAATGCTCATCTACGTCAATTAAGAGAAAAAGGAGAATAAATTCATGCCCAAAGACATTGAAGAAATAATGCGCGATTTCTCCCCAGAACGTCGAGCTAAAATTGAAAAAAAGAGCATCCGAGCTAATAGACGAGCATATGACGCTAACTGATATTAGAAAAGCACGTAAACTTACTCAAGAACGTATAGCGCAAATCTTAGGCATTGGTCAGGATAGTGTTTCCAGGCTTGAAAAACGCACAGATTTACATCTTTCTACTCTAAATGATTACATCAATGCGATGGGAGGAAGTCTAAAACTCGTTGCCGAATTTCCCGATCGCTCGCCAGTAATTCTTGAAGGACTAGCACTCCTTTGACGAAGATGAAAGTCGAAGTCAAATCGAAGATACTTCAGATCCTGAAAATATTCTTTCACCGCAACAGCCAGAATGACTAGTTGAGAACTTAACCTCAGCTGACGCTTCGCTACAGTTTTCAACTAGTTTTATTTAAGCGCGGAGTCAGAGTAAAAATGTAAGTAGATACAGGCATCAGCAGTTATCTGTTAAACCATCTTTACAGGCTTATGTAGAACCAGTTAACTGTAAATACAGCTAACCTTATTAATTGCCCAAATTGTAGAGGTCAAGCAATTGGCAATCAGTTACTGTGTATATTTTTAGACATAATTAAACAACAATTTGAGTATTAGAGCTAATACGAATTAATTGAAATATTTCATGTTTAGCTATAGGCAAAAAATAGAATTTATTTTCAATATGATACTTTAGTCTTTCTATGAGACTAAAGTAATCTCTATTTTTAATAATAGCTGTTAGGAGACTATTTATCAAAATATGTCGGTTAACATTCAAAATACTTTGGCGATAAATTTCATAGATAAAATCAGTAGTAATTGAACATAAATAAGGAGCGGGCGTTTGTTTATTTTCTAAAACAGTAAGCAGAGTATTAAAAGGCTCTTGAAGTTGCCATTTACTTCTTTTTGCTCCTTCTATGAGCATACGGGTATCTATTGATGTATATTGATAACCCATACGAATTAGGTTAATAACACTATCAAAAAATTTAGTATAGTCAATAGATCTTTGGTTAAGACAATGAATCAATATTGCTTGTGTCCATACTCCAGTTGTCTTTGATTTTGCGTGACTGTACCAGCGCGTCCATTGATCGTCTGAATACAAAATGAAATTAGCTGATTCCGCAGCTAAGATACTGTGATACGAAGAGATTCCCAGAACTCTGTCGAGATCTTGCTTTTCTTGTTTGGGAATATTTAATGCTTCATAGCAAGGAACAACTTGGCAATTATTTCTCACCCAGATAAGTATGGATTCAAAAAACTCTTTATATTGTGTGCAGTATTCTGGGGCAAAATTGATCGCTGTTCGTACTCCATCTTCGATTCCAATACTTGAATAACCACTGATTTCATTCAATTGCCATTGTTCAATTGTTTTCAGGAGTAAACTTATTGTAGATTGGGTAATTCCTAGTTTACCTACTGTCTTAATAACTTCATCAGCAATATTCAAGCGGAATAAAACTAGTAATGCTGAAATATCAACAATTAGTAATCTATTCGTTTTTAATTGGTTAACAGCATTGTCTAAACTTTCATGAGGATTAGACCAGCAATGAACATAAGGTTTAGGATTACTCGCTAATATCTCCCAAGCTTCAATAGGAGTTTTTTTAATTAATTTTGCATAACCACCTAAAGGCAATTTGCCTTGAGTGTAAACGGACTTTGCCGTCGTAAAATCCTTACTCATATTGTCGAGTATCTTGTCAAAAGCCTCAAAAAATTCGGGTTCATAATCTCCCTCTTCATTCCTTGGGACTTTTTGATGTTTGATTATTTCAATTTGAGGATTATTTTCAACAATATCAAAACATTGCTTTCCTGCTGCCCAATATTTATCGGTTATGTAGACAACAGCTGCTTTCTTCTCTCCAAAACCAAATCGATCTGGTTCTAAAATAATTTCATCATTAGGTTGTTTGCCCAACAATTCTTGGTAAAGTGGCTGTTGTGCATTTAACTCCTGGCGTGTAATATCAGTATCAGAACGATCTTCAAGAATGTACCAGGTTTTTTTGCCAGATTCATCTCTTAATAGTACGCCACAATTATCATCAATTTGCTTTTTAATGGGATTATATTGCTTATAGCTGTTTATCTGGTTGTAGTAAAATATATAATAACCATGTACTTCTAAATTTTTTGAATAGAGATATTTTCTACTTTCGTACAGTGTTTCTAAATAAAGTTCAAAACAATCACGAACTTGATATAGTTTAATTAAGTCTAAACAATCCTTTAATCCTCTGAAATGCTTAATATTAGGTTTTGATTTCAAATAAGCATCTAAATCATCCAAATGTCCGCTTTCATAATTAATAATTGCTAATCTTAGTTGAATAACAGTTCTAGATTCTACAGGTATTTGATTTAGAGACAATGCTAATAAGTCTTGAAGGGTATTTCGAGCTTTATCCAAATCTCCTACATAGAAATATAGAATAGCAGCTAAATCTGATATATGAGGAGTTGCACCATACTTAGCAAGTAAGACTTCGCATCTATCTAAAGCATTTTTATATTGACCTGAAAAGTAATAAGCATAGATTAATCGACCTGTTAATTCTGTATTGAGGGTTGAATCTACAAATTTTTCAGATATATCTGCGACATCCTGATGAAATTCTAAGTGAGTACATATTTCAGCAAGACAGTATAATTCTCTGGGATCTTTATCTTGATAATCAGTACTTTGGGCTCTATCTATTAATTCGCGTATTTCTTCTCGGTTGTTAGTAGTATTAAGAATAATGTGAATACGGTCAACTATATTGTTGATACTATCTGGCTCATTTTTAAGTAATTCGTTTGAAAGCTGCTGTGCAAGATCGTATGATTGATTTTTTAAATAGAGCTTAACTTTTAATTCTTGGGCATAATTTTTGTATTCTTCTTCAACATCTCGCTCCAAAAGTTCATTAATTAAACTTTCTCCTTTTTGAAACTGGTTGTCTTCCAATAGATATATAATTAGGTCGATTGTGGCATCAAGAAACTGAAAATCCCCAGCAGCTTCTCTCATTTTAGCGATCGCTAACTCTGTATTACCCTGAGCAAAAAGAAGCCGAGCGTATTGTCTGAGATTTTGCCAATCTCCTGGTTCGACTTCCAAGACAATCTCGATATCTCTTATAGCTTCATCCACTCTGTTTAAAATCCACAAAGCCGAACATCTATTGGAAAGCGAACGAAGTTCTACGCTCGATAATTGTTCTGGATTAGGATAACTATTGTTTAGGATATCTGTATATAAATCTACAGCTTGCTCAATTTTTTCTTTAGTTTGCGGATCTAGTTGCCCAAATTGAGCTAAATAAAGCTCTTCACTATATGGCTTCAGTAAGCTAAAAGCTAAAGCAGATTTCAATTGTTTTGTATCTCCCTCAGCCAAGTCAACTGCTTGCTGAAACCAGATTTTTGCTCGCTCGTAATTTTTCCTATCTAAAGCTGCATTACCCAATGCAGCTAATACTTCAACCTTATCGTGATAATGTTCTGGAACAATTTTTTCTACTTCTTGCAAAGGTAATGTATCGGGACACATTCGGATACGAGTAGAATGAGCTAAAGCATTACCTGGATTTTTATTAAGAACTTGCCGAACGAGTTTCTCAGCTTCTTCATAGTTGCCTTTAATTTCGTAACCTATTGCCGTTAGTGCTAGGGCTGTTTCATCATCTTCGTTGTATTGTAGAGCTTCCAGAAAACAGTTAGAAGCTTCTTTTAGCTTTTCCAATCCTAGATTAGCTAAACCAATGTTGGCTAAAATTAGATACCTAATATTAAAATTATCTTCTTGATACCAAATTTCTTCTTTAATATCTAAAAAATACTCAATAGATTCTCGGAATTTACCTTGATTAATCAGTTTGCGCCCCTGCTTGATTAAAAGATTATTCTGAGATTCTTGGTTAGAATTTGATTGATTATTTTGATTGACTAGCAGTTGAAAAGCTTCTGCTAAGTGGCTAGGATTGCTAGCAATAATATTCAAAATCTGACTATTATTAATACTGTTAGCAGCTATTTGGTTGGCGGAGTTTTTACTCCCCTGAACGGATTGATTATAATTACCCTCAATAGAAAAACTATTAAAGGATTTATCAAACTGTGGAGACTCTTTTAGTGATTTAGAATTGTCAGAAAATGATTGACTCATGTTTAGATTTGATTCTAACTACCACCTAAAAATAATTTAGACGCAACACCAAGCCAACCGCCAATTTTTAATACTGTAGGAGCAATATTGCTCCAAAGCTTTTTAGCAGCTTCGCTAGTTTTGCTTGCCTCAGTCAAAGTTTCAGTTACCCTTTTGAGGTTGCTTGCTGCTAGTTGTTTATCTGGCTCTTGTTCATTTACCTCGGCAGAACAAGCTCCCAGACGTTTAATTGTATTGTTCTTTAGGTCTTCTGGTAGTTCCGATTGCTGAATTTGTTCTTCTAATTCAGCAAAAAGTTCGACAACCTGATTTTTGGTTAAATTTTCTTTTGAGCCTGTATTGATTTGATTATGGTAACTAACCGTGTTACCACTACCTTGAACGGTCTGATTATTATTGCCTCGAACTACGTATTGGTTATTGAATTTTTCTGGAAGCATACTATTTAGTATTGAGCCAAGTTTTAGATGTCGGTATCGTGAAGCACATACAAATATACTAGCCCACAAATTTCCCAAATAGGAGAAAGAACATACAGATGTTTTGTGTAGTTTAAGATGCAACTTATCAATCTAACTAGCTGTAAAAACAGCTACACATAAATACGTATAGCTGTAAAGCTGTATTTACATTTTAGGCTTACCTAATACGCCTTTGTATAGCAACGGAACAATTTTGGTCGGTTTTGGAAAATTTAAGTGCTGAAACCCTTATAGATAAAGGGTTTTAATTTTCAGAGTAGGATTGTATAGCGATTGCGGTTGCGGAGCAGGTCGAAGACTCAGCTAGCCGTAGGCATCGCTGTTGAACAAGATAAATATTGATGTGTTTTATGTTTCAAAAACTTTTGTATCAAAATCATATAACTCACACAAATCATGAATAAGTCACACAAAAGTCATCCCTATTTTTGCTTTCTGTCTGTCATCTTTGAGTTGTAAATAAACGGAGAAGCTAATATGACTCGACGTTCTTTAAAACTATCACCAACTTATTTTGCTGAAGCACAAAAAAAGTTAAATGCTAAAGGATGGACACAAAAACAATTAGCAGATTTTGCGGGCTGTTCTCCTCAACCTGTATCCAAGTTTTTCAATGGAAAGCCAGTAGATCGAGGTGTCTTTGTTAGAATTTGTCATGAATTAGGCTTAGACCCCAAAGTAGTTACAGACTATGTTGGAGACAACAAAAATTCAGATGTAAGTACAGTAAAAGAATCAGAGTTAGAGATTAATAGTTTAGTCGAAAAAGTTCGCCATAAAACACAGCAAGATATTATCGATCTATGTGGAGCGATGCGAGTTTTGGATATGTCTTATCCTATCGGAGTAGACAATATCTATACTAAAGTCAACATATTGGAGAAAGTAACTGGACAAAAAAGAAAAAATCTCTCTGAGTTAATTGAAGAATGCGATCGCGACCATCATGAACGCTGGCAATTTTCTGATGTTGACGAACCTAGAATTGATGGTCTGAAGGTTGTAAAAGAACATCATCAGCTAATGATTCTGGGTAAGCCAGGAGCAGGGAAAACAACTTTTTTGAAGCATATAGCTATTAAATGTAGTGATAGCAGCTTTTTCAGCGATTTAGTTCCTTTCTTTGTATGCCTTAAAGACTTTGCTGAAACAGATGGAAATCTTAGTTTACAAGACTATATCGCCCAGCAAATAATTAGTCGCGAAGTTACCAGAACAGAGCTAACTCGCTTGATAAATAGTGGCAGGGCTTTGATTTTACTAGATGGACTAGATGAAGTTAGCAAAGATAATATTCAGCGAGTAATCAAAGAAATTAGAAGCTTTTCTCATCAACATGGGAATAATCGCTTAATTGTTACCTGTAGGATTGCTGCTCAAGAATATACTTTTGAAAAATTCACCGAGGTTGAAATTGCCGATTTTGATGACGAGCAAATCAAATCCTTTGCTAGTCGCTGGTTTAGAGCCAAAAATCTCAACTTAGAAAAGCAGTTTATCGAACAGCTACGAAACAATCCACCCATAAAAGAACTAGCAAATAGACCTCTTTTGTTGACCCTGCTATGTCTTGAGTTTGAAGATTCTGGCGAATTTCCCAGCGACCTTGCCGAGCTATATCGTAGAGCCATCAATACATTGCTAAGAAAATGGGATGCCAAGCGATGTATATATCGGGATGCAGTTTATAAAAACCTTTCTTCTCAGAAAAAAGAAGATTTACTTAGTTACATAGCTCAAATAACTTTTGAGCAGCAAAAATACTTTTTTAAGCAGCGAGAGCTTGAAGGCTATATTGCGGAGTATATACGTAACCTTTCTGCTAGTTCTGTCGATGAAGAAACTCTTCGGCTTGATAGTGAAGCCGTTTTGAAATCTATTGAAGCTCAACATGGCTTACTAGTCGAACGGGCCAAAGGAATCTACTCATTTTCTCACTTAACTATCCATGAGTACTTTGCAGCAAGAGCAATTGTTAGTACGGTTAATCCTAATAGTATTCTCGATCCCACTTTAAATGGTCTGAGCAGGAAAATTTTTGATAAACATTGGCGAGAAGTCTTTTTGATAAGCTCCCAAATGCTTTTAAAGGCTGACTCATTATTGCTTTTGATGAAAATAACAATTGATAAAGCAGTTTCGGAAAACCGTAATATCCAAGAGTTTCTAAGCTGGATTAACTATAAATCGAATACCGTCGATAGTCCTCATCAAGCTTCAGCAGTTAGAGCTTTTTATATTTGTCAGGCGATAGCTATTTATACATTGGACAGTTCTAATTACCCATTAATGGAATACTGGCAGATTCAGGAAATAAGTCAACTCTTAGGAGTTCTCGATCCTAATCTTGGTATAAGCGTTTACTACGGATGTGGTTCGGGGATGTGGATGGGAAGTCCCGAAGGTTTTGTCGAGGGAGAATTAGAACTAGATCTGAACTTATGCCACGCCCGCGCTCAGGCATCATTACTTGCCAGAACCTCTAAATTAGATGATGAATCCTGGGATTGGATGGATGAGGATGAAAGAGAACATCCTTTCGATGATACTAATTTCTATACTTTAATTGAAGCTTTGTACTGTGCGGTTGAATCTACTGGCAATTCCGAACTGAAACGATCTTTAATTACTCTTCAGCAACAATTACCCGATAGTTTTTACGATGATTGGGATGCATATTTAGATTGGTACAACAATCACAGCGACGCTTGGGCTGTTTCTCTAAGACAATTAAGCAAAGAGTATCGTCATGTAGACTACGATTGGAATTTTGGCGATCGCGAATGGGGAATCCTTAAAGCGTACTGCTACGCTAACAAACTTTTAATAGATTGTTTAAATAGCCAATCGTATGTAAGCCGTGAAGTTAAAAAAGAGATAGAGTCTAATTTATTGTTACCATTCTCAGAAATAAGGAAAAGATTAGAAGTAGCAAAATTGTAATATTAGTAGGGAAAATTTAGAATTCATTGCGGTCAATTGCTGTATGTCGGCAACCTCTAAATTTTCCTCTAATAATCGAGGTTCGGTCTATTGCCTTCAATGTTTTTACATAAAGCCAGCTTTACGGCTAACCAGATATACGGATTTGTGTAAAACCGTAAAAGCTGTATTGACGTATATTAGTTTAGCTGTAAAACTGTGTTCACATAAAACCGTAAATACATAAATCAGTATCAGAGCATGAAGATTGTTACTGTCACTGGATACAAAGGAGGGGTAGCAAAAAGCACGACAGCTATTCATGTCGCTACCTTCTTCAGCGAACATGGTCAAACAATCCTAGTAGATGGCGATCCCAATCGAATTTCTTTATCGTGGGCAGAACGGGGGTCTTTTCCTTTCTCTG
>CBDCHN010000006.1:0-9317 GCA_965217305.1 Cyclobacteriaceae bacterium | reverse complement strand
AAGGCTTTCATACATCTTGTGAGGAGTATATCTTCATTATACAAGTTATGAATCTCGGGTTTTTTTTGTGGCAGAATGTGGAGTGGGTTGGACTCAAACCGACGGCCGGTTTAATGAGGTTCTCCAGGCCTAACACCGCTGGTTCCGGGTCATGGGTGCCACGTGGTGGGAAAGTCTCACCAGCTTCCCGCTACAGTATGCCGCCCCTTAATTGGCAGAGTGCTGGAGTAAGGGAGTGGTGGAGTGATGGAGTGCCAGCGCGAGAGTACTGTATCGAGACTCTACTTGTACAACTATCACGTTTCGAATGTACAGAATTGCCACTTGAGCAGAGATATCTCTCCTTTCGGTTTTTGCTGGTAAAGTCCTATATCCCCTCTTGGAAACAACTAGCCAGTCTTGGTGAAATTACCCCGTACTGTACATATGTACAAGAACAAGTTGCACGACGCCTTCCCAACTCGTTACGAGCAGAATCATCACGTCTCGACGCGCTGCTGTTTGAAGAGCGATTTACCCTTCAACCATTGCTGGTAGGCCCTGTATCTCTTCTTGGAGTAATCGGCCTCAGTGACGGAGAGCGGGTTGTCGGAGACGGTGAGGTACTCGCGAAAGACGGCCATGTCCTCGGCGCTGCACGGCAAGTTGCTGCTGCTGAGCATCTCGTCGGCTGCGGCGGCAGATATGCCAGCTCCGGCTGCGCCTGCGGATGAGGATCCGAGACCGGATTCGAGCGCGCTGTAGTCCGGCGTCGTTCCGATCCAGGTCGTGTCTAGATGCACGCCGTTCAGATACTGCCACAGATCGAGATGCGCGTCGGCCGGTGGCCCGTCGCTCGTGTCCACGAGAGAGAGGTTGTGCGGGTGGTCAAGGTAGCGTTGGTATTCTGCCGCCTCGGCGTCCGTGACGACCGGGTTCAGCGAGTCGTGCACGAACTGTTCGAGCGTGCGTTGGCCCGGTGCCGGAGCCGGTGCCGGAGCCTTTTCCACGGGCGCCGAGTCGAACTCGGCCGGCCTTCCATCGGCGTGGGGCGGAAGAGACCATTGCGACGACGTCATTGTCTCGGAACGCACCGCCCGCGACGTCTCGGACGAGGTGTCGTCGCTCTTGTACCCACACAGCTCATTCGACGACGTGCCTCTCCTGTTTCTCGAGCGCCGTGGGCTATCCTGTAGGCCGCTGCTCCTGACCCGGAACGAGCTTGGGTCGACGGCTCCTTCTTGGTCGTGCTTGAAGGGCGTGTACTTGAGTGTCGAGTTCATGCGGAGGACGAAAAGCTTGGAGAACGACGAGAGCGCTAGCGGTCGGTAGTACTCGAGCCAATAGTCCTCCAGCGGGCCTGTCGTGTCGTCCGTCGCGTCCTTTGGCTGTTCTGGTACGGGCGGCATCTCTGCGTCCTTCAGGAACTCCGGCGTGTACCAGTCGATGTAGCTCCGGCGCTTCTTGGTCGCCCACTTGCGAGGGTCCGAGTGGTGGAGGTAGTAGTCTGTCGACAGATCCCAGAGCATCGGCTGGCCTCGGGTGAAGATGTAGTTGCCGAGAAACAGGTTGTAGGCTTCCTGGCGCTGACCATCCAGGAAGGAGTTGTGGTAGTAGCGCTTGAAGCTCTCGACCATGTCCCTCGAGTGGCTGGTCCACGTGTTGATCTTCCGGTAGGTCTCCATCGTGTTGACCAGGTGGGAGCCGCCATACTGAACGGCAAGGGTGTCACCATGATCGTGGAACCTAACATCAATCAGCCGAACCCTGGGTTTGCGGAGAATGACACTCCCTCAGGACGTACATATGGGTGAAGAGGTTGACAGAATCAGTGTCATACTCCAAGACCGGTTCGCTGATGACACCGAGAGCGTGCAGTTGGTGGCCCAGAGCACGCTTGCCGATGACAAACTGGGCCGCGTTCGTTCTGTCGAGACAGTCGATGCAGTTGGTCCTCGCAACTCCCCGCTGCAGCGTCGGTTTCACGTTCCAGTCATCCCCGTTGCGGAAGAAGCCCGTGACCGACAAGACGTCCTCGGCAATTGCTTCCAACGTTCCGATCACATCTTGGTCGCGGCTGCCAGTCCGTAAGCCACTGGAGGTAGCGATCGCCAAGAATCGCACTCACCTTCTTGACGCTCGGCTCATGTCCCAGGCCTTGTATATAATCCGCTTCTTTTCCGGCAGGAATTGGTTGAGATAGTTGATGGCATTAGTATACTCATGCAGCAACTTGGATTCGCGGGGCATTCGCTCCCTTGCCTATGCAACGTTAGCAATGGGGGCGTATCTCTTGGGCCTGGAGGACAACGGCACCTTTACGAGGTTGAGCACGTAGACTGGGGTGCCGTATCTTTCAAAGAGATTGTCGAAATGGAGCGCTGCCGCCGAATAGAAAGGGTCGATGAGGTTGACTGCGTCAAGGTGAGCCTCGTCGGCGAGCTAGAAGGCCAGACCAAAGCAACCTACTTTCTATGGGAGGCTTGGGCGACACGCCACTCGTATCCTGCGTCCAGTAGACGGGGATGCTGCCACGATGTTGGACGTACGAAGTGTAGTTCCAGTTAGCATATAGCTTCGCGCCGGGAGCGTGAAAGGAGGTGGTGAGCATGTCGGAGACGATCTGCTCCGTCTCAACGTCGTTCGCGACGTAGCCCTGGGCCGGTCAGCGGAGCAGATAGCAAGTGGGTCGACGCGTCACCTTACAAGATCGTTCGTGCCTCGCTTTAGGAACCTCGCGCCGGCAAAGAAGCGTGATCTTCTGGCGATGATCGTAATGTGAATGGACCTGCCGTGCACGTACAACGCTGTTTCCAGAAGGTAAGCCCATTTTTCTGTGTCAGGAGGCAGGTGAAGCCCTACTAGACTGATCGACGTGACCGTGCACAATCGGCAGACACCAATCTAGCGTGGACTTGAGCAGCTTAAGAGCCGGTTCCAGCAGGTAGTGGTTCCACACGACCATGTCGTTGAGGTCGTGTTTCCGCGAGCCAGGGGCGGCGGCTTGGACGTTCTGTCGAGCGTGGATGATGTTACGCTGCAGGGTGCGCGTAACGTTGTACGAATGGCTGAAGTAAAAGGACCGGGTCAGGTCGAGATTGTTCAGGATGGTCAAGAAACGAGCTTCCTCCGGATGCCGATCGGATCTGAACCTCGATGTTGACGGCTTGGCCAGAGAGACCAGCTCAGTTCCATCGACCTGGTATATGTAGTGACCACCGATCACCGCCACCTGGCTCCGCTTTGTGATCAGCAGCATGTAGTAGGGGCCGGTGAAGCGGATAAATCCAAGCAGACCCCAGGCGCTGCACTTCATCTTCAGACCGCCGGTGCTTTTGTTGCCGTCGTCTATGGTACTCAGAAGCTGGTTCATCTGGTCCTTTGTGTATACCGCTCCATCTTCGGTCAAGTTTAGCTCTCCATCATGCGCCATGCGCTCGATCTTCAGAACGCGGAAGCGGTCATCAGTCAAGTCACCACCAACGATGTAGAACTTGGCCGCCGTCAGGTAGACAGAGAAACGATGCATCTCGTAGATGGTGCCTGGCGTGGTTGTGACCGGCCGTTCTGTCCGAGGCTTCTCTGTGATTTTGCCTGAGTCGGTTGAAGCGTGCTGGTTGTCCTCTGTTTTGGGCAGTCCATGCGCCTGTCCAGGATGCGGAAGCTGATCAAATTCGGGGATAGTTTCCGAAGCGGTCTGTTCGTCATCCCGGATAGCTTCACTTGCGGGCACCATCGTGAATTCGTGCTCGACAGTGTTCGATAGCGTAATCTCCCCTTCCGCCTGGGAACTCCCACGGTCCGAATGTGAATCTGGACGACTGTCCCCGGACACCCCTTCCGTATTGGACGACATAATCGAGCTGCTCATCGTGCGAGTGACCCAAGAAATCACAATACAGAATGATGTATCCGCTACGTGAAAATAATTCCAGATCGTACGATTGGTCTCCACTTGGCCGGCATTATACTCTCATCACAGAGTACCTCCGTATATAGCAAGAATCTCCTCGATCATCGGTTGATGTGAGCACAAGCAAGATCATCACCATGCGCTTAGTCGTCACGAGTGCCATGATCACTCGAAGAGCGCATCTCCGTTGGCCTGGGCCTCTGATCTAGTTTATATTGGTGAACTGTAGCAACTTTAGTCTATCGTCATTAACGTTGGCAATGCAAACAATTGTAGCTTGGAAAACCTGTGACCAGCCGCTGAGTCAGCCTGCCACCTCCACGTGCAGATTCGCGACAATGCTCCGTCATCTCGGAAAAACAGTTTCTCCACGCCCTAGCGCCCACGCTCGAAACGGCTGTGTACAAGTTGGCATTTTCACATGTCAATCTGCAGGCCAAAAACGAGGCACATGAGAGCCCGTACTCCCCCCCCCCCCCCCCCCCCCCTCTCACGACCACCATAATCACGCCGCCGTGCCTACGTCTTCCACGAGTACTAATAGTGCTATCAATACCCAGTGGAGGTCACACCACTCGGGCTGAGTAGTGGTATCATGATATTCGACGCCGGCGATGATGGGAAGAGATTTCACGATCCTCCGCTAGCTTCAGCTCCGTCACTGTCTGCCATAAATCCGGTGCTTCTGTCCTATGCATCAACAGCAAAATGTCAGAGCAGTCAGGTTGCGGCGACGGCGCATCGTCACCCACGACGATACAGAACTCTGTGATCGCTGGTACGTCAGAGGGCTGCCCTTATTCGCCCGCCAAGTGTACTGACTTGGGAGCAGATATCCTGGCAGAGGAAGACGTATGTTTGCTGCTATCTCGTTGGCATCATCACTGCTATACTCATCGGCCCTAGCTATACAAGGTCATTGGCGCGTCGAGATCGTGTACATCTGCCGAATTGCGAAGATGCTACCTGGAGCGATCTAAGATGTGCCATCCGGACAAGGTCCCCGATCACATCGAGTCGACCAGGTCAGCAACCTCGCCGAACACAGGCGCCAGTGTGTTGACCGTGCGACATTCAGTGCCTTTCAGCGGCTAGGATTCGCTTTCGAGATCCTCAAGTCCCCTTCATCGCGTCGGGCGTACGATCTTGCTCTTGATTCGACGTCAGCCACTTCCTTCGCGAGCCAGCGTAGCTCGCTGAACGGCGAGCGAACATTTCGAGATGCAGTCGAGGCCGTCTTGCAGGAATTCCTCAACGGCGACTTCGTCCTGGTACGGCAAAAGCTGCAGGCGCTTAGCAGATCCTATCCGAACCTCATGAGCGAGGACGTCGTGGGAAATGTGGAGAGGAGCTTTCTCAAGATTCGAGAATTGATGATGACCACTCGGATATACGCCTTGCTCATCTATATCGAACTGGGCCGAATTCACCGTGTCCAGAAGCAGCTGATGGGCTTGGGTTACTTTGACGTCGTCGGTCGTGCCAGTTTGACGGTGCACCTGGCTCGCGTGACGCTTGCGGTGCCGGTACGGGTCGATCGAACGCTGAAGCTTCGGGAAGAGAAAGAATGGCAGGCAAAAGCGGCCGGTTTCCATGCGGCAGGCTTGCCGGTCCCCGAAGCAACGCGGCGGGCCGGCATTCTGAACGAGAGGGTGAGCAAGTTCCTCGAGTTCATTGTTGGCCAGGCCGGCCGAGATGAAGAGCATGACCATCCCTTACCCACCATGGAAGCGACCGCGACCGTATGAGATACCCTCCTCGACTTCTTCTCTTTCGCTTTTCGTTCTGGCCCTTTTCAACTATGCAGACGCCGCGAGAAAACGTCCCACATCATTTCAAAGCGGAGGTAAGGATCCTGGAATTTCTTTTTGTCAAATTGTGGAAACTTCGAGCTTGATGGACATGTCATCGGCTTCTCCTGGGTCACGTCAGAACCAAATAAGTCCATCTATCATGCACAGACAACAGTCAAGCTTGAATATCAAGATGAAATTTTCTCTGAAGTTCCCCACACGGCCTTTGCGCATGCTTCTGTAAGCTTTACCGTACGGTACCGTACTCGTACAGTGCGGTATCTTGATAGAATGAGCACACCGACTTGGCTTTAGACATACGGTTGATTGATTGATTGTATTCCTACATCACTCTAGCACTAGTGTATCTAGGCCATGCTGGGTCAACTATAAAATTAGGCTAGGAAAACCCCAAGGGGTGAAAAACCGCTCCCTGCAGCGCCTTACTAGCGCTATCCTGTCGAGTTACTGTAGAACACGGGGGGTGACTGACTAGTAGCCAGCTTCCAGCTGCTCCTGAGCCCAGGAGAACTGGGGAAGGACACCGTGGCGTAGGATCCACGCTGTGAGTGAGGGCGGCGGCGGGCCGCGGGTGCGAGATCATCACCTGGTAGTCAGTAGTAGAAGCCGCAGCGTACAGGCTGCGGCGTGCTCGCTGCAGCCGTGGGCAGTCCATTACCATATGTTTGGCAGTCTCCCACTGCGCCCCACAGCTGCAGGCTAGTGTCGGGAAGTCGGGAACCCCGTCGCTTGCAGAGAAAGGCTGCCAGCCCAATCTTGCCTGTTTGGACCTGTGTCAGGACACTGCTCTGAGCCTTGGATAAGCCGGCGCGAAGCCGGAGGGCCGACCGGTACGGCATCTTATCAGGCTTCCAGTCGCCACCTCCGGGGTCTGGGTCTAGTAACTGGGTTGTCGGTGGGGGCCCTCCGTGTAGCTCGTGCCATCGTTCCCAGCACCACTGTTCTGTTAGACATACGGTACCCTAGCAAGAAGTACCCGTGCCCCCACACCCCGTCCTCTGGAGGGGTGTTTACCAGACGAACGATCACTAGTAAAAGTGCCAATAGCGACCAACTTCAAAGTGCCACACCTCTACCACAACATGCCAGAATCGTACACGGAGATTGAGATTCGCATCACAGAAGCCATAGATTCCATCCCTACCGACAAAAATGTCAGCTTGTCAACAGTAGCAAAAGATTTTGAAGTTCCTTATCAGCATCTCTGCTGACACTTCAGAGGAGTGCCTTCGAAACTGGGCAACATCTCTGCGACCCGAAAGCTTTCAGAACCTGAAGAAGTAGCTCTCTGCTGGTATATTGACGGACTTGACAAGCTAGGAATGTGTGTCCGGCCAGCTGCACTTCGAAATGCCACCAATCTCATCATTTCTCACAGTTACAATGGAGAGAGTCCAGCACCAGTGATTGGCCCTCTATGGATCCATCGATTCCTGAAACGCCATCCTGAGTACTCTGTACGCAGTCAGAAAGCTACAGATCCAAATCGGAAACTTGCTAGTAACATGGAATTGGTATCGAAATGGTACAAGAAATTCTGTCAGGTGTGGAAGGAGTCTGCCATCCAGCCAGAAGATTTCTGGAATATGGATGAATCGGGCTTCATGATAGGCATGAGTAAAAACCAGAAGATCATCACCAAGTACAGACACAGACAGCCGTACACTGGAAGCTCCAGCAATCGTGAGCTTGTGACAGTTGTCGAAGCTATCAGTGCTGGTGGGAAAACCATTCTGCCAATGGTCATCCTAGCAGGGAAATGTCACATGGCATGTTGGTGCTCCAACACAGGTATCAAAGATGATACTCTGTTTGCAGTATCCGATAGTGGGTTCTCAAATGACCAGCTGAGCTATCAATGGGTCAAGCACTTTGACTTGTTCAGTGCAAGAACTCAGGTTGGAGTGCACCACCTCCTGTTGCTAGATGGCTATGGATCTCATTTCACCTACAAGTTCCTGACCCATTGTGAGGATGCCAACATCATACCTTTTTGCCTTCCACCACACACAACACACTTCCTACAGCCACTGAACATCACAGTTTTCCAGCCCTACAAGTACTGGCATGCTGAAGCTGTTGACGAGGCTACACGTACCAGGTGCACTAACTTCAACAAAATCAAGTTCCTCCATGCTCTCAACTCAATCTGAGCTAAGACTCTTAAGTTGTCAACAATCCTCTCAGCCTTTAAAGCCACCAGGCTCTTTCCATACAATCCATCAGTGGTACTAGACAAGCTACGTGCAAAAGAGAAGAAGATTGATAAGTGGGAGGATGTTGAAGATGATGATGAGTGCCCAGTTACCCCCGAGGAACCTGCTGCTCTCACAAGGCTAGCATCAACGTCTTCTTCATTTCGCATTATGAAGTGGCAGTTTGACAACTTCCTCAAAATTCCATTGCCTCCATTTGCTTGGCACAATCTCAGAAAGCTTCAAAAAGTGAGTCTTGCCAGCATGGCAGAGAACATCCTCCTTTGAGAGGAGCTTGATCACACGAAAGTGGTGGATTTGGCTCGAAGCACTCACCAGAAGCCTAGCTGTCACCAGGTTCAGAATGGGGGAACAATACATTCCCAAGGCTCTCAGCATATTACAGAAAAGTGACAGTTGGAGGATGACGCATGGAAGAAGTGTGCAGATGCAAAGGAAGTGAGGAATGCCGCAACTGCTTCTCAAGCTGCAACAGCAACTCAGCAATGCCAGCAGAATCAAAGGGTCCCTGCAGCCTGAAGGATTACACTACAAAGGCAGGGGAATCAGATAGGCGCATAAAAATTACAAATTTGTCGCCCATCATCAAGTTATGAGGGTTGGAAATTGTCGCAATCTATGGTCTGTTTTTGAACGACAACTACAATCACTTCTTACCAGTGTCACAAAAATTCAGAGATGTCTACAAGCTCAGGGATTGTAAAGCAGAAGCAGCGGAATCAAATGAGCCGCTTAGATTTGTATTTAGTCGTCGCTGTCTAGAGCTATACTTGTGTAAAGTTGATTTTGTCGAACGATAATCGTTCGTCTGGTATAATCGTTCGTCTGGTAAACACCCCTCCAGAGGACGGGGTGTGGGGGCACGGGTACAGTAAGAGACCACTCTTGATCTCATCACCTTGAAGCTAGCTTGCCAAAACTCAGTAAAAGCGCATTCGAATTAATTACTATTCGCCAAGATGGGGGAAGGACCATAGGACACAATCTCTGATCGTATTGATGATGATGCTCTCTACCTAGCGAGAGAGAGCCGCAGCTATATAGATCGCTGCTCTCAGGGGTAGCCTGGATCAATCAAAGAATCATCGGCAGAATGGTGCAGAATCACGAGAACTAGACAACAAAGGAATAGGGGTTTCTAGGACTCGCTGCTGCAGAATCACGAGAACTAGAGAACAAAGGAATAGGGGTTCTAGAGCTTGCTGCAGTGCTTGCTCCCGTATCCCATGGGAGCAGGCTTCAGGGGCTTCTAGAATCTAGTCGGTCATTTCCTTTGTTGGATCCATGTTCCATTCTCTTCTGCCGGTCGACACACCCCCCCAGGCTAGACCTGAGCATCCTCAATGTTCTTCTTGATATCCACCAACCCTAACAGCCGTACGAAGGACTCGTGTT
>CBDCHN010000005.1:0-226316 GCA_965217305.1 Cyclobacteriaceae bacterium | reverse complement strand
TATTTGATCTTGATTGTTCCCTGGCCATTACCTCGTTCGTGGACGAATAACGACAACAACAGCATTTGACCATGTGGTGAGCCAGTATTTCTTTCCTCTCCTCTGTTCTTCGTCGGATGAGAAGTTGCATGGTAGCCACAGCACCTGAGCCTTGGTCATCTTGCATCGTTCGCGACCATGTCTTCGAACAGCTACGAATGGCCAGCGCTGACGTGTAACTTCAGCGGCATCTTTGGTTACATTAATTATCTGGTCGAGAAGGACCGCAAGTACGTCCTCGACACTCTTGTCAATGGTGAGCAGGCGCCGGCCCCTTTTATCTTTCACCGACGACGAGGGTCCGAGAGTGCGGCCGAGAGGGACAGGCTGGGAGACCCGTGCGACTAAATTTGTGCCCGATAGGCCTGTCACGACTGGAGTACCGCGGTTACGACTCGGCGGGCTTGGCCGTCGACGGAGATGTCGAGAATGAGGTGTTCGCGTTCAAGGAGGTCGGCAAGGTGGCCAAGCTGAGGCAGCTCATCGACGAGGCCGACCTGGACCTCAACAAGACCTTCGAATCCCATGCCGGTATCGCCCACACTCGATGGGCCACCCACGGTCCTCCGTCGCGCCAGAACTGCCATCCAATCCGGTGCGTACCATGCGGCCAGACCTTGATGCTGGCCGAGCTTGAGACCCATCGACGGACCCTTGCTGACGAAGAATTCTTTCCCCCCCTTAGGTCTGACCCGGACTGGGAGTTCGCCATCGTCCACAACGGCATCATTACCAACTACAAGGATCTCAAGGCCCTGCTCGAGGGCAAGGGCTTCAAGTTCGAGACCGACACCGACACCGAATGCATCGCCAAGCTCGCCAGGTACCTGTACAACGAGCATCCGACGATCGAGTTCACCGCGCTCGCCAAGGCCGTCATCAAGGAGCTGCAGGGTGCCTTTGGTCTGCTCATGAAGTCGGTTCACTTCCCGCACGAGATCATCGCCGCCCGCAAGGGCTCGCCCCTCGTCGTCGGCGTCAAGACCGAGAAGAAGATGAAGGTCGACTTTGTCGACGTTGAGTTCTCCGAGGACGCGGCGCTCCCGGCCGAGCTCGCTTCGCAGACAGCGGCGCTGAAGAAGTCCGGCATCGGGAGCCAGCTGCTCGCGCCGACGATGCTGTCGCCGCCGGACAAGTCCCTGCTCCATCGGTCGCAGTCTCGCGCCTTCCTCTCGGACGAGGGCGTGCCAATCCCGACCGAGTTCTTCCTGTCGTCGGACCCGTCGGCCATCGTCGAGCACACCAAGAAGGTGCTCTACCTCGAGGACGACGACATTGCCCACATCCACGAGGGCCAGCTCAACATCCACCGTCTGCACAAGGAGGACGGCGCGTCCAACGTCCGGGCCATCCAGACGCTCGAGCTCGAGCTGCAGGAGATCATGAAGGGCAAGTTCGACCACTTCATGCAGAAGGAGATCTTCGAGCAGCCCGAGTCGGTCGTCAACACCATGCGCGGTCGCCTCGACGTCGCGAACAAGAAGGTCACCCTCGGCGGACTCCGGCAGTACCTGTCGACGATCCGGCGCTGCCGTCGCATCATCTTCATCGCCTGCGGCACCAGCTTCCACTCGTGCATGGCCGTGCGCGGCGTCTTCGAGGAGCTGACCGAGATCCCGATCGCGGTCGAGCTCGCGTCGGACTTCCTCGACCGCCGCGCGCCCGTCTTCCGCGACGACACATGCGTCTTCGTGTCGCAGTCGGGCGAGACGGCCGACTCGCTCATGGCGCTCAAGTACTGCCTCGAGCGCGGCGCGCTGACGGTCGGCATCGTCAACAGCGTCGGCTCGTCCATCTCGATGATGACGCACTGCGGCGTGCACATCAACGCCGGGCCCGAGATCGGCGTCGCCTCGACCAAGGCGTACACGTCGCAGTTCGTGGCCATGGTCATGTTCGCGCTGTCGCTCAGCGAGGACCGCATGTCGAAGCAGAAGCGGCGGGAGGAGATCATCGAGGGCCTGAGCCACGTGTCGGATCAGTTCCGCGAGATCTTGAAGATGAACGAACAGATCAAGACCCTGTGCGGCAAGTTCAAGAACCAGAAGAGTCTGTTGCTGCTCGGTCGTGGCAGCCAGTTCTCGACGGCGCTCGAGGGTGGGTCTCCCGGTCTTTGGTGGTGGTGGTGGTGGTGGTGGTGGTGGAGGTGGTGCCGCCGACGATTGTGTCTTCAACCGCTGACGACGTGCGTGCGTGTGCGTGCGTGTGACAGGTGCGCTCAAGATCAAGGAGATCTCGTACCTCCATTGCGAGGCGGTCATGTCGGGAGAACTCAAGCACGGCGTCTTGGCGCTCGTGGACGAGAATCTTCCCATCATCATGATCCTCACGAGAGACCGCATCTTCGCAAAGTCGTTGAACGCCTATCAGCAGGGTACGTCTGGTTGTTGGGGCTGCTCTAGGGCCCGCGTGCATTGTGTGTCTTTCCCATGCTGACGACTGCCGTCAATATCGTTCGCAGTCATCGCCCGCCACGGCCGTCCCATCGTCATCTGCAACCAAGGCGATGAGGAATTCTCGGCGGACCAGACGGAGAAGATCGAGGTGCCCCGGACGGTCGACAGCCTGCAGGGTCTTCTGAACGTGATCCCGCTCCAGCTGATGGCGTACTGGCTCGCCGTCAGCGAGGGTCTCAACGTCGACTTCCCCCGGAACTTGGCCAAGTCGGTCACGGTCGAGTGAGGTTCAGCTGTCTTTGGAAGCGAGGCAACGGCTCTCGAGAAGCAATCAACGAAGCACCGATTGGAGAAGGCTTCACTTTCTTTCTGTAACGACGACGGAAATGTCCCTTGGACCGCGCGGCAGCGTTCATTTGAGCACGAGAGGAACGTAGAGAAGGTTTAGAAAATCGACGATGGGGGACGCAGGTGGACAAGCCTCCTCTTGTCTCGTTCGTGGTCCATCGGACCAAGAAAGAAAAAAAAGCCTTTACTTTTCGATCGAGCGGAGTGATGTGCCAAATCTGTCCACAGTCAGACCATCTTGCTTCGACCGCTGTAGAGCCGATGCCAAGTAAAAATGTTCATTGAATCCCTCGCCATTATCCTTATAAGCGCGATCACCCATGAATCTTTCACTCTTTCCAGTGGAGTTGTGTGTAAATCAAGGGACGAGAGAGACGTGAATCGATGAAGACAGTCTCTCGTTCAAAGAATGTAATCTGGGAAATGCAACGATCGATAGATCTAACGCAAGCCAGTTCATTGACACATTATTGTAAGTACCTATATGGGTAAGGAGACACTTCATTGCTCAGTTCGCTGGTATGGGCTGCGGAGCTAACTTACACGAGTGGGTTACGGAAGGAAACTAATGAAGAATGGGTGCTACAAAGGTTGATGGACAGATTGATTGCCTGCGTTGGAATATCCTGGCTGAACTTCTAGGCTTTGAACTAAAGTACGTACGTATAATTGATGGTAGATGTCAGGATGCCAGTGCTCAACAAGGATGATTATTAGTTGAGTGTTCAAGTACGGAGTATACACCGATGGAGCTACATGATTGCACTCAAAGCCATGTCACCCACGTCAAGTTCATTCCCAAGAGACGGATACAAAGCATGCCTCACTAGTATGTATTCTCTTCCTTCTGAGCGATGGTGGAGTTGATTGTTTCATAGTCAGCCTCCTGTCTGTCTGCCTAGCACGGCAGAGACATTCAGTTTGGCAAGTTGTGAACCGATGATGATTGGTGTTAGTCGATTCATCGATGGCTTGTTGAATTGAAGATGAAACATGAAGAAGCCAGTGGACGGACTTTCTGTGGCATAGCTACTACTTACGCCCGGAACGGTATGAGTAGGTAAGACGACCGCCTAGACGTCAAGGTCGAGACACTGACTGAAACTGCTCACTCGCTCGTCGAGTGAAGCCCCTGAGGAGGTTTGCGAGCAGAAGTCTGCAAGCATGCTGGAGTGGCCGGTACGAAGATAGTCTTACGTGTTTCGCATCGTCGAGACCACGACGCGGATTATCTACTGATATCATCTCTGATATCTTGTACCCGCCGCTCCAGTATGCTTGCAGACTTCTGCTCGCGAACGGCACTACCCGCGCCATGGGGGGGTGATTACCCCCCTCCTCCCACACCTTTGGTACGTCCGGAACACCCCTGCATCCGGAGGGGTGTCTGACAGTTCAACCGTCGTTCAGTTGTCGCAACAAATTGCAATGACCATAATTTCACAACACAACAGGTAAATAAAAAAGTAAGCGGCTCATTTAATTCCTCTACTTCTGTTCTATCAGCTGTGAAGCCGCAGGCTTCTCTCAATTTTTTTGGTGTTGCTGAGAAGTTACAGTACTTGTCGCTCAGCAATGAAGTATAGACAACATCCATCTTACAACACTTATAACTCCACGACCAGATAGACAAGTGCTGTTTTCTATGTGCCTATCAGATTCCTGTACCCCTTTTCCATCATCCTTGACGTTCCCAGACCTCTCCTGACAATACCGTCGTAGCTGTTGCAGTCTGAGTAGTGGCCTAGTGTGGCCTTCTCACCAGAGCTCACTTTGCTTACTAATACGTACATTTGCTTCTCTAAAAGTCGTTATGCTAGAACATTGAGATCTTTGGCTAACTTTGAGATAGTACCATTTTTATGGCTGGAGATGAAATCTATAGCCTTTGTGATGCGAGTCTTAACTTCCTTGTCCAATTTGGCCATGTTGTGATGGAATGGTGGTGGTTTGAAGTTGGTGACTGTCGGTGGATTTGTTAGGAACGGTTGAACTGTCCGGACGGTTGAACTGTCAGATACCCCTCCGGATGGAGCGGTGTTCCGGACGTACGAGTACCAAAGGTGCGGGAGGAGGGGGGTATCACCCCCTTCCCATGGCGCGGATAGTACGAGTATGGCCTGGCCTGGCCAATCTAGCTGACTAAGTATCGCTCATTTCGTCGAAGTAGCTAGCACATTGAGCGACGTCCGACGAAAGAAAAATTGGCCAAAGAATGATTTCGTCGAACATCGCAATCGTGTGGTCAGGTTTCGATCCGCCCCCCCCCCCCCTCTCTGCTTACGGTACGCACCCCCCCGGGGCTCCTCCACACAGTACCCTGGTACCCTCGTACGAGGTACGTAACGTGCGAAGTACGTCATGATGTCTCGCATGACCTGCGACGAGTTTCTGTTTTTGCACTGGGCTATTTGCGTGGCACGAGTGAGCCGGGTCTTTCAACCTTGTCGATTGGCAGCTCCGTTCGAGATGGGATGGCGTGGATGGGTCATGTCAATAGAAGGTCGGTGTGACGATGCGAGACGGCGTCGACCAATGACCAAGGGAGAACAGCGACTACTTCGTACCCTACCCTCGCCCCACGCATCATCGTCCATTTGGCCTGTGCTTCGGCGATCTGTCTTGACGGTCTCGACGCTCGACGCTCGACGCGCAATCGGTCGGAACGTCAACATGATCTCGAACGGGTCTATTCCACTTGCAGTGAAGCACCCGGTACTGTACGGTACTGTAGATCCACGGTCGATCGAAAATAATTACGTACTGTACTTACGTAAGTAGGGGCCTCAGATTGGCGTCCGAATGAACATGATGAACGGGGGGGGGGGACCGGCCGGACGAGGCACACCAAAAACAAAAGGGTCGACCTGGTGGTCTCATGCCGCCTCGAGATGCTCCACATGGCGCAGTTTTCTTTCTTCTATCGGGGGGTTTTCTCTGTTGTTGTCTAAGAAAAGGGCCCTGATCGGCGCCAATGCCGCTAGGAAATATCCTTTGTTGACGAGATGAGACCCCCTTTCGGTTGATAAGACCTTTGATCTTCGGAGTATTCGAACGGAGTATTCGAACGGTCAAGGCGCGCATCGCGGCCCTACTCAATCCTTAGCTCCACGCGGTTGCTTCCCGAAAGCCTAGTCGTACCTCGTACGTACGTACTGTGGGTTTACTGGTAGAGGTGCACGAAGGTGCTAAGTATGGGGTACAGTAAGATGCCTACAGTACGGTCCAGCAGTACTTCCCAGTGGGCGGTTGTACGAGGTACAGTAACTTTAGGCAAGGGGTCGCTTACGGCTAGCACGGCCAGGGGGTGTCACATGTCTACAACACAAGCTGTTCCGTCGCTGTGCCGGGCCTGTACCCTCGTACGTATTTTACGTACGTACCTGCATTGGGCTGGCCGCACTGGAACACTACTTCCAAGACGTGCTAGGCTACGTGGCTCTACAGTATCAGGATTCGTCGTCCAACCTACATTTAGCATTCGTTGGTGCCAATATCCATGCAATCTCTCAGGGGTGCAGGCACAACCCACAAGCGGCGCTTATCCTGGGCTTTGGAGCCTACTGCTGTAGCCTAGCCTAGCCTAGCCTAGCCAGCTAGCATGGCCTACCGCCGACTGGCCAGTGCATGCACACCGACTTCTTCTGACCCGACAGCCTATACTGCTATACATACTGGATCTTGTTACTCTACATACGTACCCCGTACATCGGTGACAACCCGGTCAGATCCGCGATGGCTGTCAGAAGTTATCCTACAGTACCAGGTAGAGTAGAGCCGTGGTCCGTACCACATTAATTGTGCACTGTACCGCGTACGAGGTTTGCAAGCAGAAGTCTGCAAGTATGCCGAGGTGGCCGGTACTTACAGTACGTACGAAGATAATCGTATGTGTTTTGCATCGTCGATAACCCGAAGCAGATCATCTACAGAAATCATCTCTAGTCTTTATACCAGCCACTCCAGCATGCTTGCAGACTTCTGCTTGTAAACCTCGTACAAGCGGTAGGTAAGGTACGGGAGTACGGAGGTACAGGCCGACGGACTGGCAATGGAGGGGGCGCCAGCAATCATGTCTTTTGATCGTCCGCACCAGACCTCGCGGGACCGGTCCTTTGTTTCGAGAGAGAGAGAGAGGGAGAGACCGTCTCACCGGCCCTGACTATGGAAGACCAAGCACCGCCTAATTATCCACATCGTATCCGATCGGCAAGATTTGATTGCTGATCCAGTTGCTGTTTTACTAGTGATTGTGTATAGTATGGTAGTGGCCGGCTGTCAAAGCTCTCTTCTCCGCAGACTCCTTCTTCGCCATGTCCGCCGGTCGATCCAGGGACGGCGCAGAGGCCCGTACCGAGTTGCCGTTGGATCCTCGTACCTCGTACGGAAGTACTCGTACGGAAGTACTCGTACGCACCCTTGTCGGCGGTTGAGCCTACAGTGCTAGTACGTTACGTACGACAGCGGCGGGTTGGTGCCTCAGGCAGCCCTCTGGATTTGGCTCGGACGAGCAGAAGCGATCGAACTTCCTCAGGCGAGACAACGGCGAACAGGCTGCGAATGGAAAAGGAAGCGACAGGTTAAATGTCGGGGCTTCAACGATCCCCTTTGGCGAGGCGGCAGATCGACAGACGAAGAAGGAGTCGCGGCGTTGGCGGCGGCGTTGCGGCGGCGTTGCGGCGGCGTTGCGGCAACGTCGCAGTCGTCTCGGACGCGCATCGTCGTGGCCCGGCGCAGCGGGAGTACAGAGTCTTTCATAAGTGACGTATCAACCCTTCACCACAATGTAGTCAGGATGAAGACGACAACTAACATTTTCGTCAGTACAGGGGAGAGAACTCAGCAGCAGCGGCGTTTGATATCTGCGACGACGACGCTTCTTTCATGCTTTCCCTTGTTCTTTCTCTTGCAGCCTTGTCTCTCGACCTCCTGCGGAAGTACATACATACGTACACCTCCATACAGTACCGGTACCGCCTCACTGCGGCCTGCAGAGACGGACCCACTCGCTTTTCTTCTTCCGGTCACAGCATCGCTACCGTTCCTGCGACATCATTCGTCTGGGGAACGGCCCCGGCCCCGGCGCTTAAAGGGGGGGCGAGAAAGGCACGAAAGGGGGACGACCAAAAGCGTACAGTACCAGGACCGGACGGCGGAGCGCCTCTGCTGGCCACGCGCGCTGCAGGAGTCGGCTCGAGTCGGCACTTGCGTACGTACTGTACGACGGCGTGGAGGGCACAGAGGACTATCGTCTTGCGGCGCCGGTGACATCGCCGATATCGTACCACCACCGTCACCACCACCTGCTTCGACCGGTCGTACGGCGGCGCTCGGTACATGCGTACCTCGGCCGATGTCGACTGCATCGTCGACCATCCCAGAGCCTCGTCCCGGACCGTTCGCACGCCAGGCCGAAAGCTTGGCTTCCTCCTGAATCTCCACCTTCGAGCGTCGGCCCGCAAAACTTGTCTCCCCGCCCTCCCCCCTCCGCCCTCCGCCCTCCGCCCTCGACCGTTCTCCACCTCTCGCTCTCTCTCGCTGTCTCTCTTTCCTCTCCTCCTCCTCTCTCCGCCCTGGCCCGCGCGAGCTCGTCGATCGAGCGATAACCCCGGCCGTGCCTGGCCCGCTGGCTCGAAAACGTCTCTCTTTCCCCCGCTCGGGAATCGGGACCCGGCACTGGACCTCGTCTCTGTCGCACTTGACCCGCCTGTCGAGAGGATAATCTGCCAGCCTTGAAACTCGCTACTGTGCACCCGGTGGCTCTCGTTTTTCGTCCACTTGAGTCGCGCCGAGGTCGAGGAGGTCGAAGACGTCGAAGAGGTCGTTTCATGACGCTGCGCTGACCGGACCCCCCCCCCCCCGATGTCGCAGTCATCGTCGTCCGCACCGATTTAGCTCGGCCGCAGAAGGGAGATAATCACACCATCTTCCTTGGCCTTCCATCCTTCTTTTCTGACCTGGTTCGAACGTCGACCTTGGGGGGAAGCGCAGCATCGATCGTTCCTGTGACTCGGTCGGTTTGATCGACGCCTCTTGGGTCGACTGACTCGCAGGAAAGGGCCTCCCCCACTCGTTTGGCGACCCTTCACCGTCTGCCATGTCGCATCTCGCTCGGCTCGCGCGCGACGAGGGCGTGGACGGAGGGCACCGCGCCTACGCCGGCGAACGTGACGCTGCAGCACGTCATGACCCCGGTCGAGACTCGGCCGCAGCTGGGGCTTCTGATGTCGACCCCTCCCGGCTGGACCATATATCCTCTCAGCCCCACGATCCACAGCTGAGTACGTCCTTGGACCTCAGGAGCACACGTCCCAAGGTCGCCGCACCGAGCCCGCTCCAGACGGTGCAGACGGCGAGCCCTATCGTCGGTGATCGTCCTGGAGGCAGCACCTCGGCCGGCCCGAGCAGTCTGTCCTTCTCGTCACCGTCGGCATCGTCGACCGCTTCGTTCGGCAGCTTCACCGGCTTGGCCCACTCGGCTTCGTCGACGACGGCGACGACCTCGCGCGAAACGTCCGAGCCGGCCCAGAGGTGCTCTACGCTCGACCCGGAACGTCGTCCGGACGGCGTGCTCGGAGTGGCGTCGTCTCAGTTTCGACAGCATCGGATCAGCTCCGCGCCGGCTTTGAACACCACAACCACCGCCGCCGCCACCAACAACAACAACACCAACACCACCCTCGCACCCGGACAGACGCCCAAGATGAGGCTCTCGTCGTTCTCGCACCAGCTGGACGACTGGCCCGCCGTGCGCAAGTCGTCCATCGACTCGGCCCTGTCCTCCATCTTCTCGCAGTCGTCGCAGTCGCGCAAGTCCTCGTCCGACTCGACCTCGAGCCTGACCGACGTCGTCAACCTGTCCAGCGCCGCCGGCTCGCCCGAGGCCGCGATCCAGTACCTGCTCAAGGACAAGCAGTCTTCGGCGGCGCAGAACGCGCAGCTCTGGCGCCTCGTCGACAAACAGCGCACCATGATCCTCGGGCTCAACAAGGACCTCGAGCGAGCCTTGGCCGACAAGGAACGCTATCGCCGGAAGCTGAAGGAGTCCACCACCCGGACATCTGCTTCGGGCGACGCAGCCTCGGCCCATTCCGCGCGCGACAGGTCTCACCCAGAGGAGACGTTGAGGCTCGGCCAGGGTCAAGCCCAGGGTCAAGGTCAAGGTCAAGGTCAAGGTCAAGGTCAAGGTCAAGGTTCGAACTTTGGCACCGACGGCGGCGGCGGCTGCTCCAGAGCGATGGGGTCCTCTCAGGCCACCGCGAAGAGCACCGAGCCATCGACGGCCTTGCCGACCGACGACGCCGCCGCCGCCGCCGCCGCCGCCGCCCGGGCCTCACATGGCCCCACGCCCCCCGCCAGCCGCGAGA
Source organism: Cyclobacteriaceae bacterium (assembly GCA_965217305.1). Lineage (GTDB taxonomy): Bacteria > Bacteroidota > Bacteroidia > Cytophagales > Cyclobacteriaceae > Tunicatimonas. The sequence goes on along the minus strand of CBDCHN010000005.1, from coordinate 216,166 downwards.
GCTCGACTTCAGAGGGGTTGGAGACGTGTCGTGCCGGCAAGCCTGGCGCGAATCACCATCACCATCAGCACTTGCGCTCCGTCCGGGTCGGAGCTACGGCGGCGCCGTTGTCACCGCAGGACAGCGAAAGTGCGGGTGATACCCGAGCCTTCTCCCCCGAGCAGGAGGACTTGTCGCCGGGCTCGCGCAAGGGTGGCGGCGACGACGACTACTACGACGATGACGCCGCCGCCGCCGCCGCCGCATCATTCCCCCATGCGTCGACCACGAGGCCAACGCTACCGCCTGCGCGTGACCCTCCGTCGCTTCCCTTTGTGTCCGTCAGCGAGCCGTCGCCCACGACGGAGCCGCGACGCGGATCGGGCTCGACGGCGCGAAAAGCGCCCCCCGCTCCGCTCAAGCTCAACCGCACGAAGCCGGCTGTGGCCCGCCTGCATCTCCTGGGACCGGACGAGCAGTCGGGATCCGAGTACGACGACGTCCTCGAACACGACGACGTGCCCTTCTTCGAGCGGCGCGGACGGCGACGGACGCGCGAGGAGGACGACAAGGTCCGAGAGGCCGCCATAGCCAAAGAGCAGGAGAAGCGAAGCCACTCGATGAAGGAGACGAGCGTCAACGCATCGATGAACACGACAAAGCCGGCACCGGCGCAGGCACCGCCACCAACGCCTGTGCCGAGCCAGCAAACACCCGCTCCGGCAAACGTGGAGGAGCTGCGGTCAGCAAAGGTGCCCGACCAGTCGGCTGCGTTGCTGTCTCCGTTTCCGCGAGCGACCCACCTCGCATCACCCCTAGTCGGCGTCGTCGACGCGTCGGGCTTGAAGTCGCCGCAAGCGTCCGCGACTGCGCCCCGGTTCATGGCCCCGACTCCGCTCAGCCCGGGCTTGCCCATGAGCCCGCGTCCCACGGACCGTCCGCCAAACTCGCCCAGGCCACGTACGACGACGACGACGACGACGACGACGCGAGATCACTCCAACGTCGCCCCATTCCCGTCACCTCTCCTCTCTCCGAGGCCCGTCGCCATGGGCCTTCCGCTCTCTCCCCGCCCTCCACCGCAGCCCATGACATTCCCTACGCCCCTGTCGACGACGATCGCTTCTCCCGTCCGGCCCAACATCGCCGTGCCTGACCAGGTGCCCCAGCCTGCGGAGGTCTCGCCGTCGTCGGCTAAAAGCGCCCAGGAAGAGGACGACGAGCAACAGCAACAGCAGCAGCAGCGGCGGCGGCGGCGGCGGCGGCGGCAGAAGGACTCGCCGCGCTCCTCTCAACCGGCGTTGAAATCACCCATCTCACCCCGGTCCGCTGCCATCTGGGACGCTGTCTTCCATCTGACGCCGGACAGGCTTCCCTTCACCGAGGTCAAGGTCTCGTCGTCGCGTCTCAAACCATCTCGAGCAAGCTCCGACTCATCCAAGTCGAAATTCGCCGACCAGGCCTCCGTCATCACACTCGGCGTCTTCGCCAAGTCCGACTCCGACGGCGCCGAGCTGTGGCGGATCGAGAAGGACCTCGCGGCACTGTCCCAGCTGGACCAGGAGCTGAAGGGCTGCATCGAGGGCCTCGCGAGCTTCCCCGAACGGAGTCTGTTCAGCGGGCACGCGCCGGCACGCATCGACTGTCGCCGTGCCGCCCTCGATCGGTACCTCGAGGTGGTCATGCAGTCTTCGACCGACGCCCGCGTCGCCCCCATCCTGTGTCAGTTCCTAAGCAAGAATGTCATCGAAGCCAGCGGACGAGATTCGGCCGCGTCCTCGGAGCCGTCGACGACGAACAACAACTCTTTCCTCCTCGGACCCGAGGCGAAGGAGGTCGACAAGGAGGGCTTCCTCACGAAGCGAGGCAAGAGCTTTGGAGGCTGGAAGGTGCGCTTCTTCTCGCTTGACGGCCCGACGTTGAGATATTACGATGCGCCCGGCGGACCTCACCTCGGGACGATCCGGCTCAAGAACGCACGCATCGGCAAGCAGTCGCCGACGTCGGAACAGCCTCACAACGGCAGCGGCAGCGGCGGCGGCGGCGGCGCAGACAGCGTCGATGCCGATAACGAGTACCGCCACGCCTTCCTCGTCCTCGAGCCGAAGAAGAGGGATCCCTCGAGCTTCGTCCGGCATCTCCTCTGCGCCGAGAGCGACGCCGAGCGTGACGAGTGGGTCGTCGCGCTGCTGCACTACATCGACGACGGCGAGTCGGAGGACGAGAGCCCCACGGCGTCGTCCACCCACAGCTCGTCCCACGCTAAGAAGAAGCTGTCCGCGGACCAAGGGAAATGGCCAACCGCCGGCGCAGACGATTCGAATCACGACGGCGCGCAAGGCGACACGCTGCGTGCGTTGAACTACGAGGACACCGTGCAGGCGCAGCCGCCGATGCACGCTGCGTCCGAGACGCCCGAGGAGCCGCCAACGGTAGCCCCTCAGCGGGCGTACATCTCGAGACCCACGAACGGCGTCAAGATCCAGGACGCCGGCGCGTGGGGCAACAAACCGGCGCCGCTGAATCTCGGAGACCGCCGCGACCAGAAGAAGCGGGGTATCTGGGGCTTCAAGGGTCGGGCGTCCTCGGAGCCTCTGCTCCAGGCGCAGCCAGGCCCGGCTCTGCCGAACCACGCCAGCCAGTCGTTTCACGTCGACCGCAGCAGGCTGGTCCGACCGGTCTTCGGCGCGCCTCTCGCCGAGGCCACCGAGCACTCGCACATCGCCGGCGTCGACGTGGACCTGCCCGCCGTCGTCTACCGGTGCATCGAGTACCTCGACGCCAAAGACGCGTCGAGCGAGGAGGGCATCTTCCGACTGAGCGGATCTAACCTCGTCATCAAGAGCCTGCGTAAGAGGTTCGACGATGAAGGCGACGTCAACTTTCTGGCGGACGATCAGATGTACGACATCCACGCCGTCGCCTCTCTGTTGAAGATGTACCTCCGCGAGCTGCCGGCCTCGGTGCTCACGCGCGAGCTCCATCTCGATTTCTTGCACGTGCTGGGTATGTCTCTCATGCGTGTGTTTTTTTGTCTCGACCGTGTGTTGTGTGCCGTCATGCTGACATCTTTGCCCCCGCAGAACTCGACACCAAGGCTGCCAAGACGGAGGCGTTGAGAGTCTTGGTCCGCAGACTGCCGCCGCCGAACCTGGCCTTGCTCCGCGCGCTGTCGTCGTTCCTCATCACCATTGTCGACAATGCCAATCGAAACAAGATGAATGTCCGCAACGGTGGGTCTCCCCTCCTCCCCCTCTCCACCGCCGGGCCCATCAGCAGCCGACCTACCTTTACTGACTCGGGGCAAAACAGTTGGCATCGTATTCGCGCCAACACTTAATATCCCTGCCCCCGTGCTTTCCATGTTCCTGAGCGACTTCCATCACATCTTTGATACCCCCGTCGTCGACGAAGCCGGCGTGTCGCGCGAGATCGCCATCCCGTCACACGTCTCCGACACGACGCCGCACGACATTAGGTCTCCTCGGCGACAGCTCTTCCAGGACCTTCCGACGCCGGCATACAACCAACAGTCGTTTCCCAAGGGCGTCTCCGCGTCGATGACGTCGGGAGGCAACCAACCATTCTCATCCACCTCTTCATCCTCGTTATCGCCAGCATCAGCATCAACGTCAGCGTCATCATCAGTACTGATGTCAGCATCACTACCACCGGGCTTCACCCCTCTACAACCAACCTACGAGACGTCTCGCTTCGGCCACCATCTCTACGCGCAAGGCCAGCCGACCTCCACCTCCACCTCGACCACCACCGCCGTCGGAGGCAGCATCTCCACGACGGAGTTCATCTCTCTAAACGGCTCACTCGCGTCACAACCATCATCCTCATCAACATCATCATCATCTTCATCGTTGTTGACCAGCAGCAACGCCAACACCAACACCAACACCAACTCCTACGATCGTGACCGTGATACCAAGGCAAAGCGACGCGAAAGCTCCCTTTTCATGATGATGACCGATATGGGGAAACCTAGCTCTCGCTTGCATTGAGTTACTTGAGCTGTGTTCTATCACGGCTTGTTGTGCTGTACCTGTCTTGGCTTGGCTTGGCTTGTTGTACTTTCGTTATTTGCCTTGCCTTGCTGAGTGTGTTCTGCTCAGGCAGCGCTGAGGCAGACCCTGAGGCGGTGCTGCAGAAGCGCTGAGGTAGGTAGCGGCAGCTGCAGTGGTGAGGCAGCGCTGAGGTAGTGGCGGTGGTGTTGATGCAGTGGCAGCGACAGCGGTGGCTGCAGCGCTCTTTGTTTCATTGTACTTTCAGCTTATGATATGATATGTTTGCACTGTACGTCTGTCACGTACTGTGCATTTGTGCATGTGTTTGCCCACATAAAGGAAGGGGGGGATTCTTTTCTTCCCGTGAAGAGCAGAGGGGTATCAAGTTACAACTTTGTAACTGCCTTTTTTTTATTTTCCGTTTGTATTTGTATCTCTCTCCATCTCCGTCTCTTCCTCTCTCTTTCCGTCTTCATTCTTCTCATTTGGGTGTGTTTTATAAATAAATATCATAATTCCCTAACAGACGCTTAGATGATCATCATGGAGAGTGATTGAGATGAAGGGCTAATGAAGTACTTACTCAGTGAGAAAGTTGACTACTTGATTAATTGACTTCCGTTTTTCGCAATTCTAAAGCTAGTGATGGAGGTGAGATCATGCCAGGATAAAGGAAGTTGTTGAATAAACTAAGGCACTCAAATGAAAGGACAAAACCGTCTTTCCCTCCTCGTCCACTTCCGGTGAGAAACCCTATTGTGTTCGTCGTGCATGGTGCGTATCATGCCTACTATGGTTGTATGTCCCACGGTGTGTACTCTGCGTACCACGGCTGTAGATCCCATGGTTGTAGATCTCGTAGTGTTGATGTTGAATCGTAGCTACTTACAGTATTTTTGCACCCACCTGCTCCTCCCCTTCAGTTACATCCACGACCCCGACTTCGACTCCCACCCTAGACTGCCGACGTAGTCTAACGTAGTGTGTCCATGAAGTCATCCCCTGGAGCAACCGTGAGTGAGATGAAGAGATATACAAGATCAACAATACTTAGTTACTTGTCGATGTCAATGGATATCGAGATCTGGAACTGATCAAAGATTGGACGAGGTCGGTGAGCAGAAATGACGAGAAATCTTTGGGGGTAAAATACTTTTGATCCCTCCCATCGGAGAGACCTTTCAGGGTATTTTCTACCGAGAAAATTTTCGGTCATTTCTGCTAACTGACCTCGGACGTACGTACCGTAGTCACGAGCGACCAATCGTGCCTGTGTCAGCCCGTGTCACCTGATACCGTTAGCTTAGTCAGCAGCTTAGGTCAGCAGCCCCTATATAACACTTCGCGTTAAGGACTAGAACCCTCAACCATCCATCTACTCAACTACCTGCAGACGCTCTACAACCCTACCCCAACTTCATCCCTTGTGTCCTAGTAGAGCTCTGCCTAGGATTTGAAACCCCTCCTCTCTTCTCAGCATCACCAAACTACTATGCGGAAGTCTCAAGAGGCGTAACCCTCACAACATGGTATACTGTAAGTCCTCAGAAAGATGACCAACTACTCAAAAGTATACAAAAACCCTGAAGTCGCTCTGACAGTGCTTCAAAGAAAAGCCGCCGACCTCCGTCGAGGGCGCGGCGAAGCCGCAAGAATGTGCACCAAGGAGTTGCCCTACAGGGGCACTTCCACGAAAAGATGTCTACAAGATATCTTACAGATGTGCTAAGCACACAGCGAAGCTGGATGGTGAAAATTCCACACATCCATAAAACTTAAACCAGATTGCCACGCACGTTGTTCGCGGTCAGGATGGACAAGACTTCCACAACCTCCGAAAGGCAGATCACAGCTACCCCGAGCATGTCAGACCAAAAGAGAGCGAGTGAAGTACGTGTTCTGTTACTCTTCAGCAGTAAGTGTCGTCTAACTAGATTATCAGAATAACATGCCTCTCCGTCCAACACGAGATTCTTGTTGGAGCTGGGAGGCAGGGAAGAGCCGTTATCAATTTCTCTAGGAAAAAGAACTCGCTATATACACGAATTCAACACCTGTTCGGTCCCTACTCTGCAGCCCGCCGTAGTCCTTCCCGAGATTGGACCTCGGCAGTGTTGCAATCCTAACAGTTCTCAGTAGTTGATCAGGAAATTCTGATTGAGTGATATACGTAAGACTCCCAAACTCTCAAGGCTCGTCATACTCTCATTTCGCACAAGACTAAGAAGCTTCCGTTGTTTTCAGCAAGGCTAGTGATAGGCTCATAGGGAGATGCCTACCTGAGTGTCTGTCTATATGAGAACACCAAGTGAGACTTGCAACAAGGCCGTCTTACGAATGAAGGATACCCAGGTCGACCATGAAGGGCAAACCTTTGAGGTTACCACCGTACCCTTTGGACAGTTCCAGGATAACCAAGGTGCCATATGGATGTTGAAGCCAAGCCAACTCGAAACCCCCAAGGATGTTGCGCAAGCCATCAATGACCTTCATGAAAGCCCACCGGAGTTCGAGATTCGCTATGTTTGGAAACACAACTGCCAGATTGACGCGATCTATGTTCACTTTGCCATCGTGGCAAAACTTCCAGATGGCGTCTCGCAGGTGTCTCTATCCTTCGGTAACTGGAAGCTGAAGTGGACAGTCACAAATGTCAATCTGAACAGATGTTTGGAGTACAACACCAGTGACCATTCACTGTGGAACTATTCGCCAAGATGGGGGAAGGACCATAGGACACAATCTCTGATCGTATTGATGATGATGCTCTCTACCTAGCGAGAGAGAGCTGCAGCTATATAGATTGCTGCTCTCAGGGGTAGCCTGGATCAATCAAAGAATCATCGGCAGAATGGTGCAGAATCACGAGAACTAGACAACAAAGGAATAGGGGTTTCTAGGACTCGCTGCTGCAGAATCACGAGAACTAGAGAACAAAGGAATAGGGGTTCTAGAGCTTGCTGCAGTGCTTGCTCCCGTATCCCATGGGAGCAGGCTTCAGGGGCTTCTAGAATCTAGTCGGTCATTTCCTTTGTTGGATCCATGTTCCATTCTCTTCTGCCGGTCGACAGGAACTGTGTCGCAAAGGGCACTTATCAGCCGGGGCCAGCTGTGTTTAGCACGAAGATGGTGACTAAGGACGACAGCCGTGACGGAGGTGTGGGGAGCTTTGAAAACGATGGGGGGTTTGGATCGGAGGATGTGGATTGGTGAAGGTGCCAAGGACAATCGACAGGTTTGGGATCTACCCGTGCCATGAGGGCACTGGGGAGGGGGGGGGGGGGGGGGGGGGGGGGGGCATAACCCCCCTCTCCCATCACATCGGTACATGTGGTGGGGACACCCCTCCATCCGGAGGGGTGTTGGACAGCTGAACGGTCGGCACAGCTAAACGGTCGCTTTCTTGTCGCAACAGATTGCAGTTATTATAACTTTACAACGCAAGGACTAAATCAGAAAGCAAGCGGCGTCATTATTTGATTCCTCTACCTCTCTTCTATAAACGCTGAACCGGTGGACTTCTTCACATCTTTGTGGTGTCAGTTGCTGAGAAGTTGTGATAGTTGTCGCTCAACGACGCCGGCGCTTTCAACAACATCGGTTTTACAACGCTTATAACTCCTCCAGTTACTAGATAGACAAGTAATCATTTTTTATGTGCCCATTCGATTCCCCTGCTCTTCTTCTATCATCTCTGAGGTTGCCGAGCCAGATCACGGACCTGTTTCTCGAGCCGTCGTATCTCTGCTGAGAAGGACGAACAAGGGCGAAGGACAGAAACTCCGTTAGTCGGTTCCTTGCGATCATTGTGTGGGACGGGGAGTTTCTTGAAGATTGTCGACGTGGAGCGGGAGGGAGAGAGGGAGGGAAAGAAGACATGCGTCGCCATTGGGGCTGTACGAGGGCGACAGAGAGAGATCAAGAGAGAGAGGCTCTCCAGAGACAGGTATCGCATAGCATGAAACTGGGACGGAGGAGGAGGACGCTCGTAACGTAACCTACATACCTTCTCTCAAGGCTGTCATCTCGTTCCCCTCTAGTTTCATCCATATCGAATACACCACCTGATACGTGAAGAAAGCCATGAGAAGCATCTTCAAGATCGGACGACCATACACCTGATAGAAAGATACCTGTCGTGGTGGGGGTGTCGATCCGCCTGTCAGCTTTTTTGACGCCACGGGGAAAGGTCATGGAAGTGGCCAGGCCGTCGGAACGGAGATCTTTCCCATCTCTCTCTCTCTCTCTCTCTCTCTCTCTCTCTCTCTCTCTTTTCTCGAAACAAGGACCGGAACGAGATTGAAACGAGATTGGAAACCCAAGTTGACGTACATGCGACGACGTCGGTCTCGAACGACTAGATCCCGAGCCTGGCGCACCACCGGGCGCAGCCCCGAACGTGGAACCCGCAGCTGCTTGTGTGCTGGTGTGCTGCCGCCGCCGCCTCGCCGGAGACAGCTTCGTCCAGGCGTCGCGACTCACGGTCGACGCCGATATCTGTGGACGCGACCAGCACCGCGGGGTGGACGACGAAGAAGCCAGGCGTGACGATGTTGCCGTCGCGATTGAGCACGTCGATTGCAGCGGCGACGGCGGACACGGCCGCCGGGTTCGTTGGAATGACGACAGTCGCAGAAGCAACGAGCGTGATGGCGACTGGCGGAGGAGCATCGCCATGGTGGTGGAGTGGTCGCGGAGAGAGGTCAACCGGAGGGTTGCGATCCTGGCTGCCTCGAGGGTTTGGTCTTCGGAACCGTATCGGTACTGCTGCGCGAATCGTCAACGAGATGCCTGTCATCCAATGTCGTCGGTGTACTTACAGCTCTACCTGACTCAACAGGGCATCCTCTGTTCCAAGCTCACCTGGGAGCCTACGGTACTTGTAAAATCGGTCGGTAATTAGTAGCCTTGGGCGAGCTCTGCAAGCACGGCTAGCTGCGGGCAAGTACCCACGCGTGCCACGGTACGTACTGTAGTACGGGGTACGGAAGTACGCTTGTCCAAACTTAGGCTAAACAAACGCTCCTCGATAGGGCAACCGTAGCCTAAGGCTTACCGCCGGGAACCACTGGGGGCTACTGTAGCTGTAACGTGGCCGTTGCGTATAATTATGGATACACCAATATGACAACTTGCAACTTGTTACCCAACGTTGGCGAGATAGAAATATTCCCACGTCGAATGGCACGCGACAGCCTACTTACCCATTCACGGCACTGATACACCAATATCGCTTTTGACCTGTTGCAGTCTATCCTCGGCGCGTACTGTACACCACAACGTACTGTACCGGTACCGTAGGAGCTCATCCACCGTCCTTCAAGCACACCGTTCCGCCCGAGCATCGAGGACCATCCCCATCATCCTTGCAAGATGGTAAGTCCCTCCATGCTTTTCCACAGCCGTCATCAGCGTCCGAAAATGCCACGACGGTCTTCTCTGTCTTGCTACCCCAGCTGTCCTCGACCGCCCCCCATGACGCCGCCTGTCGTTGCCCACAGAAACGGTCACGCAAGCTTCCGTCCTGCTACGGACGAATTTCAGTCAGACAACAGGCTAATCGGTCCCACCCCAATCCTTTCGGTGTTCGACACAAAAGGTACAAACACCCCAGCAACGAAAAGCCAACGAGCGGTTCGCACGCTTTGAGGCGGCCAAGCGTGGAAAGCCCGAGAGTGAGATCAAGGCCCGGACTAAAACAAAGGATGTCAAGAGTCCCATCTCCAGGACCTGGGTCGGTGAGTGGTCTCTTGTTCTTGTTTGTTAGTTGTCTGGACGCTGGTTTAGGCTATGGTGGATGGCTTCGTTTTTCTCGGTCTACGTTGCTCCCCTGCCAGGAGTCATCCACGCTGTCCCTCGAGCATACTATTCCATCCCCACTTCTGATTTCACCAAGCTTGGTCATCACGCCATCCCCACCACTCTTCTCATCCCGACCAAGAGACGTCAACCTCCAAATGCGACAGACCCGCTAACGCCTTTCCCTCTCCTCCCCCACCTATCCAGTCATCCTCGGCTTCGTTCTCATCGGCGGCGTCATCTTCGAGTTGATCCGACTATTCTTCTAAACAAAAAAAAAGGGGCCATGCACCTACCTCATATCAGCGCTCCCGCATACCTCACGCCCCATCTCCTTCCATCTCTCTATTGAGCTCTACCGTGTCTCAAAGCGTATCAAATTCGAACGTTTCACTTATTCATATTGTTGCCAACTGCCGAGCGTGTCCCGTTTCATTCATACCTACAAAAATCAAAAGAATCCAAAAGGAGTTCGACGATCAAGCACAAGTACTTTATGTGGGAAGGGGCAATCCATCAGTCCACACTTTGTGCACGATTGGCTCCGTAGATCAACAACTTTTTAGTATGGAACAAGCTCACCTCGAGACGCTGATGGAGAGGTACAGGGGGGTCTCCCGTTCCCAGTGCCCGACTCCAAAAGGTTCAGGTACGAGGTAATTTCATCAACATCCAACCCTGTTGACCATAAACCTCAGTCCATCCAAGCCAAGCTCGTCCAAGCCCGTCCAAGCCCATCCCAGCCCAGCCCATCCCAGCCGCGTCAAGTGCAGCCCATCCACAGATAACGCAACGCATGACACGACCCCATTCATCCCAGCAGAAGCGACACTCGTAAGACCTGATCACCCTACAGTAAGCCCACATTCCATCAGACACGCACCTCAAGTAATTAAGACACGCATCTCAGGTAAGAAAGTCAGCAAGAGAGAAAGGTGTTGCAGCACATGTACCGATCCAACAAGCCAAACTCGGTCGTTTAGCTGGAAACACACAGGTTGCATTTGGTGATTGTGACTTGGGTCATGTTATCACGACACCACAGTTTTCTAGCACGACACCACAGCTTATTTTAGCACGACACCTTGCCTAGTGTTGTTATCATGACACCACCATAGTATTGTTAGAATGACACCACAAGATTTACATATAAGTACGGAAGTAGTCACCGTGATCACTTGCTAAGATGTTCCAGTAATTAATCAATGCTACAAAGATGTTGAGCCTAGGACACCGCAAGGGACTTTGCCTAGGTGTTATACCACAGTACAGATCATGTTCGTCAAACAAGAACCAGGCAGGGCTCGTGGTGGTGGTCGTGGCTATTACTACGCAGAAGCATCCCGACTCCAGATGTCATTGGGGAACTGAGGGAAGTAGGAGCATCACAGCTCCAGACATCATGGGTGTCAGGGCAAGTGGGGCCATCGCTACTTCAGATATCTTTGGGGTCAGGGGAAGTGGGAGCTTCACGGCTGCAGCCATCATCATAGCTAGAGATATCACTCATACTCAGTCTATCCAAGTGGAGGAGGAAGTGGGGTTGGGGCACATCACAGCCATCGTCAGGCTAGAGAGCTTGTGAGGCTGTTGAATAGATCTCAGTCGTCCTAGACACTCTGTCACTCCAGTCGCTTGGTTGCTTGGTCGCTTGGTCACAATAGTCACACATTTTCTTGTTGACTACATATATCCAACTGATTAGGTAGTGACCGTACTAGGAGGAGGGATGTGGTGTCGTTCCAACAACGCCAGGCAAGGTGTCGTGCTAAAATAAGCTGTGGTGTCGTGCTAGAAAATTATGGTGTCGTGATAACATGACCCTTCTTCCCCTGAGTGGTCGAGCTTAAGTAAGCACCCGGTTGACAGAAAACCCGAGCGAGCAATAGCGGCTATGGCACGCTTGTGTCAAAGGTTATGGGGCTGATTGTCCGCTTCCGTGGTGGGTTATTTGCACATGATATTTGGAGCAGCTATTGTTGGTCTGATCGGTTTTTCTGCCAACCGGGTGGTAAGTAAATTAAGTCTGGTTGCACTTGGATCTTTTTCTTGGGAGGGGATGAGTGACGAATGATGATGCTGGAAGGAGGGGAACTGAAAAAAAAGGGGGAGTGAGGGGCGGGGGGAAATGTTAACAAACCAATGAAGCGTCTGCCTGGCCTCACTCACTTATTGATGAAGGCGAACGACTGAGAGGTCAGATCCATGTTCATTGCCACTAATTAGAGTCGGCTAGCTGATTATGTAGTCTGCTACACCCTGTACGGAGTATAGACCGGCTCAGCTAACTGAACTTCGTTCTACGCAGACAAAAGTAAAAAACAAAAAAGAGATGGGACGAAGCTCTACTCGTAGAAATGAATCTCAGCGGAATGAAAGACCGACGGACGGACGAACAAATGAATGAACAAACGGCAGACCAAAAGCTCGGGCAGGCAGAAGGAGAAGGAACCAAGACTTTTGGGGAGGAAGCTACCTGCCATTCGGTCGGGAGGCTCGGAGGCTCGGAGGCTCGGATCATCTTTCTAAATAACAAGATGATGGTATGATCTTGAGCATTCCAATTGTCGATTGACTCTTTCAGCCATTCTGTATTTTCACTAGCGCTGCTTTTCATAATTGCTACTACGGAAGTAAATTACACTGTTACTATCCTCAACAATGAAGTACCTCGTCAGCAGGCGCCATCAGCAAGTACGGGACAGGGCCGAGTGCATATAGGATGCCTCTCTTTCTTTCGCAACGAGAACATCAGAACATTGACAGCTTGGCAAGTGCCTTGATATGATACCCAAGACGAGACGAGCAAACTGAATGAACGAAGCGTAGAAGACGAAGAGGACAGTAACAGAGGAGAAACCGTCAAAAAGTATTTGAAGAGGAAGAGCAGTTGGGAAGTAAAGGAGATGGAAAGCGACATACCTTTTGCAGACACCAGCGAGGTCGACGAATAAGCTCTGAAAGATTTTGATAGGACGACGGAGGAGAAAAGTTCCAGGATCGAAACCAGAAGAATCACATAGAACAGAGTACGACATTCTTTCGCTTCCCTGCTCCTCAATGTCCTCCTTCGTCGGCAAAACCTCGCAGAAGGTCCTCTTGATGGGAGCCGACGTCATGCACATCGTCCTTCGCCTCTTCTCTCGCCTTCTTCTCAGCCTCGACCTCACCCTCGCCGTCCTTCGCTTTCTTCTTCTTCTTCTTCTTCTTTTCCTTCCTCTCCCTCTTCGTTGTCACCGAATCCCATTTTCCATCTTCCTCCGCCTCCACCGCCTCCACCGCCACCGCCACCGCCACCGACTTCCTCTTCTTCTTCTTCGTCCCGGCCTTGAATTTCTTCTTGATCAACGTCCCCTCGGCGGAGACGCCCTGGGCGAGTTGGATCCGTTCCGTTTCGCGCTGGATCTCGAGACGGCGCTTCTCAATCTCTCTCAGCGCTCGCAACATTTCTTCGTCATCTTCGCCTCCTTGGTCTTGTGCATCCGGCGCTGTGCCCGACGATGACGCGCCGCCGTAACGGACAGCGTCGGGGCTGTCGAGGGAGATCTCGCCCAGTCCGCTGGAGTCTACTTGTAGTAGCGACTTCTTGGCCTTGGAGCGTGGGGGCCGTCGATGCTGGCTGCTATCGCGCGACGCACTCCTTGTCGCCCGGTTCCCTGTGCGCGCTTGGCCGGCGTCGTTGCTATCATCGTGGTCGAACGGGAGCGTCTCGTCGCCGGTGACGTCCACTCGCCTCCGAGACCGCGGCTCAGCCGCCCGCCGTGGAGTGTCGGTCCCCGACCCGCGCTCCCGCGAGTCGATGTTCAAGTCCATGATCGGAATCGAGTCGATGTCGACGTCGACGCCGTTGGAGTTCTGTATGATGCTGTGTATGGGCGAAGCCGCCCCGGAATCGGCGGCGGCGGTAGGAATGTAGAACGGATCGTCCTTGTTTCGTGCTCGCCTCTCGGCACGCCTCCTCTCTGCTACCTCGGGCGCTTCGTCCGCAGCGGCAGCGAGGCTCTGATAGGACGTTGCTTCGGCGCTGGCCCTATCGAGGATATTCGCTGCTGGCTCGACGACGGTGGCTCTTGCAGGCTGCGGCCGCTGATGGTAGAACGCGCTTGTCTCGGCAAAGTCGCCCTCATCGTCGCCGGCAGGTTTCATGACGGCCGACTGCAAAAGCGACGGAAGAGAGTCGTTGATCCGAGTGTCCAGGTTCAGATTGTGCGGTAGGGGGACCTTCTTCTGCGCGGCCGGCGCTACCGGGTTTAGCTCCAGTCCCGTGAACAAGGACGGCACCACCTGGGTCATGACGATCGGAGGGTCTGCGGTCGTTCCGTCTTCGGCCACGGCAGGCTGTGCGGAGACGGCATCCGCGACCAAACGCATGAGCTCCACAAACTCCACCGAGCGCTCTTGCACTTCGAGCTCGGGGTGGGTCGTCAACGGCTCCAGAAAGTGGACGATACTAGCGACGCGCAACGACACCATGGACTTGCTTTCCAGGCTCCACCCGGTCCGACCAACGTCGGTTGCGACGACGAACAGCTTGGGAATGGCTTGTAGGTAGATGATCAACGTCCCGGCCGGCAGCGTCGCCGACGATGGATGCAGCAACGCCGCTAGCGTGTCTTGAGGATAGGACAGATACGCGGCGTACTCTCCGACGATCCACGCTGCGGGTGTCAAGAACGCCCTGCCAGCCATCGGCGACAAGCCGGGCGCGGTAGCCCAAGCCCCCAAGATGAGTTTCTCGGCGGCTCGCGTCGCCTCGAGCCGGACATCCTTGACTCGGACGGCGACGTTGAGCATCTCTAGCCCAATGTCTCGCGTGACGTCCAGACCCTCCTCGGTCCCAGCAGCGTACGCGTCCGGTGAAGAAGTAGCTTCGGCCGACGACACTGGGGTCGCCGCCACAGGTGCCAGCGGGACCAGCTCGACAAGGACGTCGGTATACCAGACAAAATCCGAGATGTTGGCATACGTGTCCCTCGAGCACATCTCTAGGATCCTCTTGGCAACGGCGGTTCTGTATTCTTCCGGCAAGGGCGGCGGGTTCTCCGGTCGCCGTTCCGCCGGCCTCAGACTCTCCTCGGGATCCTCGTCGTCCGAGTCGGCTGCCGGGACAATGACGGCCGCCGAACTTCGGCCCTGTCCGGCATCATCCACGTTCGACGCCACCGGGGAGTTGTATAGTTGTCGCATGAGCTTGCTCACCACGGCCACGAGGTTCTCGCTGTCGACCATGTCGACGAGAAGATCCAGTGCGCGTAATCGAATTGAGATGTCTGGGTCATCAAGGCAGCCCAGAATGACGTCTTGATGCAAGGAGACCAGATATGGATGCGGCTTGACGATCTTCTGGAACGCTAATAGGGCGACGTATTTGACTGGCTCGAACACTAGGGTCAGTCACCTTCTTCGCCTTCTTCTAGAGCCACATCGGCGACTAACGGTTAGGATCACCCTCGAGAGCGATCATGCCTCGAAGCTTGCCCAGACAGAGCCTAGCAATCTCTTCCCCTTCGGTCGTATCCTCCGTGTTCTCTAGAATGCCGCCTTGGATGATGCCATTGATACATTCGTACAAGAGAGACATGGCTGGGGTCGTACGGATCAACGATGTCAGAGGAGGTAGGAGCTTCCGCACGAGCCGGGGCTCTAATGGGGTAAGCGTAGCAAACTGCGCAAGTCAGCAAATCATGATGAGCCAGAGGCAGAACTTGGCATGGGTAGCACTTGTGACACTGACCAGCTTGATGATCTTGATGGCCATCCAATTGTTGCCGCTTTCGACCAGGAGGCTGAACAACCTCGGTGCAAGAGGCAAGAAGTCCTGCGGTCTCCTCCAGCCCAGCTCACACACAACATTGACGATGGCGGCGGTGACGCTAGGGTCTTCGCTCTCGTCCATCAATCGCTCCTTTATCCTGGGCCAGGCCGCACGCAAGGTCTCCGGGTAGACGAGGGCGAAGCGATAGAGCGCCACGACGGTCTTCTTGCGGATGGCTGCTTGAGAGTGTGTGAGACGAGGCAGGACATCGGTCTGGAGCGACATGGCCAACGAAGATGTGATCAGGTGCGGTAACGTCACCAGAGGCAGCGACAAAACCGCGGGCACCGGCGCGGACAGGTCCTGAGCACACGTCTCAGCCGGGGGCCATTTTCAAGATCCGACGCAGAAGCAACGTTGTATGGGCTACCTGCCTTTTTGAGGAGGTTCGTCGCGAGCATTAGGACCTCGGTGTCCGATCGAAAGCTCTGGACAGCAGCCAAGTAGCCCGCCCGCTTGTGAAGGTATTTGACCGAGGACATGACCTCGAGGATGTGGAACGAGGCCCATGACATGTCATGTCCGTACATCTCGAGATACACGAGCTTCAGCAGGGCCGTGGCTTTGACGTCTGGCGCGGCGTCAGACTTGCATGGGGCTCTCCTCATCATCGACAGGTAGCGGCCCACCCATGTCTTGGCTCTTGATCTCCGTCCGACATTCTCGCAGGCTGTCTTGGATGTATGATCTCTCGCTGCCGCGATGATTCCGCAAGCCTCGAATGAGGTCGTATAGGGACTTTTCGAACCTGTAGCATCATCCTCAGCGACATCCAGCATAGTTTGGTAAAGGTGGGATTCACCTACATGATGATTACGTCTCGAGTCAGGTCCGACGGCAACTCATGTCATGCCAGACAGTAGGGTCCGATATGCCAAGCTGCGATGTTCATTCTTTCACAGGAACCGGTATCCAGCCAGCCTCGTTGTCTGAGAACGGAAGCTCAACTTCATCGAAAGCGGAATGTACCCTCGTAGTTGCTGAGACTACGGTACCCGCGTGGCATCGGCAGTAGTCATGTCAGATAGACGATCGAGGAGTGACGCGTGTGTGTGTGTGTGAGACGTGGTGACGTGAAGACGTGGATGTCGATGTCCAGACATCCGAGTCAGTAAACACAAAAGGTGGTAGTCCTGCGATCGAGAGATGGCGCGCGTGATGTGAAGGTGCGGGTGCCCGTGCCCCCACACCCCGTCCCCCAGAGGGATGTTGGCCAGCCAAACTACTGTAGAATGACAACCAACCTATAATCTCTCGATATAATCAACTACACACAGCTATGACTCTGGACAACAACGACTGAATAGGTATCTAAGCGGCCCATTCGATTGCTCTACTTCTACTCTACAATCTCTGAGATTGTAGACATCTCTGATTTTTTTTAGTCTTGCTGAGAAGTGACAGTAGTCATCGCTTGAAAACACGTCTTTGATCGCAACAACTTCAAACACTTATAACTTGACGACACAACAACAAAGTAGTAAGTCTTATGTGCCTATCTGGTTCTCCTGCTTCTGTAGTATCAATCTCTACGTTGCAGGCTCTCCCTAAGTCTGCTGGCATTACTGAGTTGCTGTTGTAGCCCAACTTGCCTGACGTGCCTGAGTAGTGTCCCATTTTGGCGTCCTCACGAGAAGCTCGCTTGTCTTACTAACACACGCGTTTCTAATCTCAAAGCTGTTGTGTTGGGACATCAAATCTTAGGTTAGTATTGACAAGGTGACAATTTTATCGTATGAAATGAAATCTATGGCTTCTGCAATGCGAGCCACACTATCTGCATATGAATTGGGCATGTTGTGATGGAGTTGTGGTGGTTTGAAGTTGGTCGGTATTGACACTTTTACTTGTTATAGGTTGGGGTGTGGGGGCACGGGTATTCGGCACGGGTACGAAGTACTTATGTACGGTACGGTACCGTACTGAGCTAGTACGGCAAACGTGGGGTCTTGGGTTGTGCCGCGCATGCATAACGGCTTGGGTACGAGGTCGGTGTCCAGAAATGAAGATTAATTCTGAAGTATCTTTCAAGTGAGATCTGGGCCAAAAGACACTTCACAGTAAACCTTCATTTCTGGACACTGACCTCGTACAAGGTTAGTGTCCAGAAACGAAGGTTAATCCTGAAGTAGCTTCTGACAGAGATCTCAGATAAAACATACTTCAGAATGAACCTTTATTTCTGGACATTGACCTCGTACGTACTTGCTCCGTACTTCCGTGGGACAATCACTCCGATGGCCCCCATTGCGCACGTTTCTATCTACTTACACACCCGGTTGACCAAAAAACCGGCGAAATCTGTATGGTGTCTTCATAGAAATTTAGCCGGTTTTTTTGTCAACCGGGTGTTACAGTACCCTCGTACCATACCCTCCGTGCCCTCTCCTTTCTTCCATGGCCCCTTACTGTAGGTCCCATGTCTCACTCAGCTAAGCGAGGTACTTGATCTACCTCAGGGCTCCCACAGTGATAGACGTACCTGTCTAGATTTGAGTTACGGAAGTACAGTACGGAGTACTTCCGTACGTATCTCTCTTCTTCCACGCCACCTTCTCCCGGTACCTACTTAGTCTATCATCCAACGATCATGTGCTGTAGATGAAAGTACCAGTCAAAGTGTAGTCTTGTACCCCATACTTCCGTACGGGATACACTACATGGCGACAGCGACAGCGACGGCGACAGCGACAGTGCGATAGCAAGAGTAAGGGCAAGGTTAAGTGCAAAGGCGAGGGCGTCAGTGAGGGTGACCACAGTGATAGCAACGGTGAGGTGAACAGGACTGCGATGGCGAGGATGATAGAGTAGTGCGACGCTGATACTTCTGACTTGGCTCGATCTACAGCTACGGAATAAGTACTTGGCTACACTTTCTTTTGACAAACTACGGGAGTACTCGCACAAACGAGGTGAAGGTACTTCAATTTGTATGAGTCTTAGTGTGGTAATGTGAGTATCGCGCTAGGATAGCTAAAGATTGGAGAAATACCTCGGTTTGTATGAGTAGCACTGTGGTAGAGCAAGTATCTCGCTTAGCTCGGCTAGACACGGGATCTAGGGGGGCATGGAAGAAAGGAGGGGGGTATGGTACTCCGTACTTCCGTCAGTAGATAGAAACGTGCATAATGGGGGGCATCATCGGAGTACTCGTAATTGTCCGCAGAACTTTTGGCGACTGAGAGAGCGTCTGGAGTGGCACGAGCGGGTCCGTCAAAAAGTGGCTGGTAGCCAACTTCAGCCAACTTCAGTGCCGGCGACGCTGAGCTCGCCTCCTTCGTTTCGAACGCTTCGCACGGCGGACAAGTTGCTTCTTCTTCCCTCCCGTCCTGGTCCGGCGGCGACTGCGTGCCGGTGCATCGAGGCAGCCAAGATACATACTGTATTCGGCACAGTCACCACAACGGAACACTTTGGCTTCCCCCTCGGTGGCATAGATCTCCGCCGTACTCCACAGGTACCCGAAGGTAGCGCGACAGCGTACACATCGGGCCATAGAAGTACTGTAACATCCGTCGCCTTGAATGCCTGCGCGACCTCAGCCGAGGTGCCTCCTACTTCCGTACTCCGTACATACGTACCTCCGTACATACGTACCTCCGTACAATACGTACTTCCGTACGAAAGTACTTCCGTACGATACCGTACACCTTCTTCGTCATCCTCCCGTACCTCCCCACTGCTCCCCACGCTCCCTTCTCCATCAAGGGACTACTATCATATTGTTACTGTGCACCACTTTGTCCCGCCCTATTGAGCCTTGACCAGAAGATGGCTCGTGGAAAAGGTCAGCGTCGTAGGGCGGAAAAGCCACGGCCACGGATACCAGGGGAGCTGCTCGCAGCACCCCGAAACCTACGATTCTGACCGATGACGATATCGCCCTCTTCGAAGCTGTCTGGAGGCACCTTCGACTAAATGAGCACTCCTGCCTCGGTGAGTCCAACTGAGAACTTCAATCAAGACTCCAAACAATCAAGTTCGTGGCTGACTTTGATGGCATGACACAGCTGATTGTGTTGACCTGACTGTCATCGACCAACGCTTGTCTGCACACCAACGTGAGGAGTTCGTCTCCTGGAATCTCAGAAAGAAGATTCAGATCAGACAGCATCGAACCAGGCCTGCCGCAACTATGGATGCGATCCAAAAGACCGATTTCACCAGTCACAGTTCTCGATGCAATCTTATTCGCATCATCTTAGAAGCCAGTTCCAGTCTTGATGGTTATAACGACCGCGTTATTCCCCTTGGCAGCCAGAATGGTCATCGTTTCGGCCTACGCCCGTTACTTAGT
This sequence comes from Cyclobacteriaceae bacterium, assembly GCA_965217305.1. Taxonomy (GTDB): domain Bacteria; phylum Bacteroidota; class Bacteroidia; order Cytophagales; family Cyclobacteriaceae; genus Tunicatimonas. Next base: position 196,260 of record CBDCHN010000005.1, on the reverse strand, counting down.
CTGGAAAGGGCAGAGGGCGACAGCACCTTTCCATATCCATCATGGAAAGAGGACGACCTCCGGATATGCGACTATCTCTTCGGAGTGAGCAAACACACATATAGCCAGCTGTGATGTTTGCCTCCAGAAACAGGTCTGCCACAGACCCGCTATGGTCGCTGCTCGGGGAATGGCTTGCTTGGCTCAGTCTTATCCCCACCCTCGTTTCGCCAGCCGAGCACAAGCCCCGACCCTTCTTCGCCGCAAAATCCGGCGGGTACGGCGCTTGATAGCTTCGCTGCCGCCATCGACATCGCCTCATCACGACGTCCGGTTAGTGAGGTGTCTAGTAGCTCCGCTGCCACCTCCTACAGTGCCTCATCACTATTTGCAGCCGGTGGAAGGTCCGGTAGCCCCCCTGCCACCAGTTTTGTCGACACTGACAGCCACGCTCCAATCAATCATGCATTCTTGCCGCTGGGTCGAATCCACGTGGAAACAACCTCTGACAGTGATCGGAGGCCACGGTGGCAGAGGTGGGCTAAGACAGCTCACTTTGCCGCTGTTGACACTTCTGATCAGTCAGTCTGGATGTTCTACCAAGCTTGGTATGAGGACGAGGAGCTGTGGGAATATGACGGTTATGACCTTGATTACGAGATCCCCTCCTATGGACGATTCCGGCCCGAACGTGAGCCGGATTGGGCACGCTTGGAAGGCTACGACAGCCGTCGACGCGTGATGGCTAAGCTGGCTGATGATGTTCGAAGCTGGCAACTTGGGTCATTTGACACTCCTCTGGTCATGGGTGACAACGTCCTGCCGGATGAGATGCTACCGGTATTCATCTACGTTGGGCTTGACCAGGACGACAACCTTGTTGTGCCACATTGACAAGCTATGGGTTCTACCACGTCTGAGGTAGAGTGAATCGGTCAAGATGGGATAGCCCTGACAAGACTACGGGAACATCGACGTCGGATGTGTCGGTTTGCGAGGTATCGGATAGCTCAATCAACTTCTGCCTTGCTCTTGTGCATTGATGTACCGTAGAGGAAGCAGAATCTACCTGGTACTTATTCGTGCTATTGAATCCCTATCGTACGTAACACTACACGTATACGAAGTACCGTACACGGTAAGAATTCTGTGGGGTTGTTTGTACTGGTGGTGAAGACCTAAGTATCTGATGGGGACGTTTCATCGACAACTGCCTTGCTCATGCCTCTTAAAAGTCGGAACAGCTGTTATAGTAGTAATTACATATATTACGGTAGCCCGCCGTGCATACTCGTAGATGCTGTACGTAATGTAGGGATAATTACTTGTACGACCGACCTACCGAACGTGATACCTTTGCGTGCTTCGATTACGTAGAGCTCCGACGTCCAGGCATCGAGTTCGACGCGCAAAGAGCTGCCCCGGGACATCATGTGGATTCTGCCCCTCCTCGGCCTGCTCGGACAAGGCCTCGGCTTCTGTCTCGTCACACTAGCACTGGGTCAGTGGCAGCTCTTCGTTCAAAACTCCCCCTCTCCTGCGCTTTCCCCTGTCCTCACCTCCCCCCGCCCCCCCGGCCCCGGTTCCCCCCGTCCCCCTTTCTCTTCAGCGGTCCTGTCATGTACGGTAATAATGGATGGATGAATGAATGACCTGATGTGATCACTCTTGCTGACGTTTCGGACGCTCACATACACACGCGGCGCCGCGCCCAGCATCGAGCTTGTACTATCTCTCCGAGCTGGTGGAGGAGCACACGGTCGCGACGAAGCGCGTGCTGACGTACCTGGTCTACGCCATCGTTGCCATGCACGTGCTGCTGCTCGTCGTCGACCGCTTCCCGTTCAAGCTCGTCGCGCTCGGCGTTCTCAGCCACCTGGTCTACAAGCGGAATCTCAGACAGTTCCCCAATGTCCGCCCGCGGGACCCCTGGTTTGTTGCTTCTTGCCGTACGTCTTGTGCTGTTATTCTATTCTTGGCGTCTGCAACTTTGGTTGGGCTATGACCCCATCGTCTTCCATGTACCCATCGTCTTGCTGGATCCAGACCGTGTCCATCTTGCTTTCTTGCATGCTTTGCCCGTTTCCAAATAGCAGGATTCACCTTTGTTGATGATACCTGAGGGGGGCGAAACTACGGTAGTGCTGGTCGCCTTGAACCACTATTTCTGGTTCAAGCACTTCTCCTCTCTCCCGACCTCTGGCTCGCCCTACGTCGGTAGAAGTCAGCACCCGCTGTACGCGTCCAGCCAGCAAGTCTCTACCCTACCGTCCTTCTCGGAGGTAGCTTCGTTCTTCGGCATCTGCGTGTGGCTGGCTCCGTTCTCGCTGTTCATCTCTTTGAGCGCCGGCGACCACGTTCTTCCCCTGACCACCTCGATTGGTTCCGGCAGCGCCTCGGGGTCCCGTGTTTCGAGCAGCTCCTACGGCGAGATTGGCGGAAGAGACAGCTTGGTCGGTGGCACCGTCAACCAGCGACACCCCGGTGCTGCCACGGGACGAGACGTCACGTCCTTCGAAGGCGACCATGGCATTGACATTTCCAACGCGTCCGACAACGGAAATGGCAACGGTTTTTCCGGCGAGATTGGCAGCACGTTCGGCAGACCACCTCGAAAAGTGCGAAGAGACAGGCGCAGCAAAGGCATGGCGCGAGCCATGGTCGACGGCGCGTGGAACTGGCTCGGCGAGTCGGGCGAAGTGATGGGGTTATGGAAAGGAGAAAGAACAAGGCGATGGTGAAGTTTTTCCTCGAAGCTGAAATAGCGTGTCTCAGCTCTTACTACTTGGAAACAAAACAAATCCAACTACTCCTTCCAGCTCAAAAACAATTGTTGCGTAACATACTTCCAACTCACTCATCATCCTAGTCTGAAGAAAGACTGATTCTAGCTGAGCGCTCAGGCACTCCCAGATTTCAGTTGAAGACAGGGGCCTTCCCTTGCTATGCCAAGCTACACATTTTTACCAAATGTTTTCTCGTAGGGAGTGCAGTTCGGCCGTGCATAACATACCATATCTTTCAACGCATCGACGTCTCAGACCATGCTCATATTTGTGTAAAATCACCGATAAAGCGCGCGCGGGGGAAGGGGGGGGGCGCCCACGTAGCATCCCGTCGATCAAGACTCGGATTTCGACCAACGAGGATTACACCCACGTTGCGGTCCAGGAGCCACACTCGGTCAAGCCCCTCTCCCGGCCGCATCGGTATCTCGAGGGTTTTTACGGTCCTGCGAGACCGCCGGTGTTTCTCCTAGGAGGCAGCGCTGGACCAGACGTGGCCGGACCTGCGGCGCTGGTGTTCGGACTCGTACTTGTATTTTTACGGCGAAGAGCAGGAATTTTTCCCGGTCCAGACTGACTTGCACTGCTCGGACCGGAAGAAAGCCGGCCTGTGCCCCTGGCAGCGATGATGGCTGGACTTCTGTGTGCCACCGGCGGCCCAGACTTCGACGCCCTCGAAGCCTGCCGCGCCTGCTCCGTCCCTTTCGACGCTTCTCCTGCATCGTTTCCTCTTCCCTGTGCGAAACCAGTGGCCGAGGAGCCGGCGCGACGCATACCTCTGGGCGATGGTGCTGTTCGAGAAAATCCAGCCGCCGGTGCGGATCCATCCTCGCTTCCTCTTACGAAGCCGTCGCCTCCCTTGATGCTGTCAGTCTCGCCAATAGTGGATCTCAGCTCGACTGGCTTCTTCGGCACAATGGGCGCTGGCTTCCGCTGTGCTGATGTTGGAGAAGTTGCTTGGCTCGTCGAAGGTTCCCGTTTATGCTCGGCTTCTGATCGGTCCTGGGCCTTCCTACCGCTTCCTCTCGGTGGCGGAGGAGCAGGAACTGAGCGTGGACTTAGGACTGGCGGAGGAAGTCGGCGTGTGGTCGTTGCTGAAGTTGGATTCTCGGCCATAGAGGGAGAGTCGGTCCTACCGGGGTTACGTGATACTAGACTGGACGAAGGGGAAGGAGAAACATCTACCCAGTCTGCCGCTTTGGTCACAGCAAACGGATTCGATGGGCGACGGGGATTAGGCGACGACCTTGGGCTGGGAGGTACCACGATGGAACGAGCAGGGAGGCCTGTAAAGGGTGTAAGCCGCGTCCGGAACGGGTCCACCCCTAGGATCTGACCGTTGTCAAGCCACCACCTCCGCCTATCTGAGCTGGCCGGCGGGAGCCCAGGTGCGATTGGATCGTATCCGATAAGGTCTTCGTCGTCCGGATCGTTGGTGGTCTTGTTCGCGGTCGAGTGGCCAACCTCCCGGCGACGCAGATCGTACAGCCGCCTTGTTAAGCGCTCCTTGGCTGGCTCGTTCACGATGTTGACGGTGGTCAGGAAACATGCGTAGACGGGCCGATGATCCGAGAAGCGGAGATCACATGTGTCGTAGGCAACATTCCGCAACACATGGCTCTTCCATAGCACTCGATCGCACCATGCCGGAATACGGCGTTTCTCCCTGCACTCATCAGCGACTGAAGTCTGTCCCCCCGGCATGGGACACCTACGAGGTATCGTAGACGTCTGTCCCCATGTCAAAGCGGTAGGTTGGCATGAAGGTTATTCGAGCCTCGGAGTAGAACGGGAAGGTGAGACCGGCCACCATCTGAAGATTGAGCTGCTGCCATGAGCTGTCCACACCCAAGAACGAGCGGTTGCTGAGAGAGTACCTGATCGTTGTCATACAGCGTCTCTATATCCCCATTTGCTACCAGCTTCCGTACCACCTCATCGGCGAGACCAATCCGGTAGTTGAAGTCGCCGAGCCAGATTACGACGTCGTGGTCTTCGATTGAGCAGTTGCGCTGAAACCGCAGTCCACTGCTGATGGTGTTATAATCCCGATTACGGTCACCATAGTTGGCGAAGCCGGCAGCCAAGTGAGCCGTAACGAAGCACATCCGCGTATCCGCATAGTCCATGCGAATAGCGACGGCCCCCTTGTTCCCAGCCACGCCCGACAAGCCAGTCTAGCAGAGGTCAGAGCATGCCTCGGTCCCTCGGATTAGAGGTCTCACCTTCTTGACGCTGCCTTCGACGTTCTTGATGCCGGCCAAGGCGCTGCCCTTGGAGAAGACGATGAGGGCTGCGCCAACGAGCTGGCCGCTTCGTAAAAGTACGTAGTCCTCAGTCCCGATCTTCTTGGCATGCTTGTCCAAAGTTTGCTTGAGCGCTTCTTCCCACATCTGCCTGATCGACGGGTCGGTCGACATGATGTGTTGAGGGCTGAGCTCAACTATCTCCTGAAACCCAACGACTACGAGATCTGGCTGGGCGGCGGGGTCCAGACTAGGGCAAAGCCAAGAGGACAGATCATCTCTGATCCCTGTTGTTCGCCCGTTCAGGTTGAATGTGCCAACCCATATCCGTATCTGCTTTGGGGACGAGTATTCTGCAGTCCTAGTACTTGATTTCAGCCCAGAGATTGGAGAGAGGGATGGGGCGCTGACCGACATACCGCTTCCTCAGCTCGGCACCGACAAAGTCGTTGATCGGGTCGTACAACTGCACAGGGGATTGGCTAATCAAACGGCCCTAGAGAGTGATCAGTACGCTGGAGACCAAGGGCGGCCATGAACACATACGAGCAATATATCGATGGTGTTTTGCCGGCTCTTGTCTGTGAAATTGTTGATGTACATCCGCGCCGCGCTTTTGCGTGCATCTGCAAAGGCCCCGGCCAGCGACATCTTCCCATGTCTGGTAAATGACGTTTTCAGCGCACCTGTCCCTGCATAGATCTTGGACAGACACTGCCATGTCCAGTCGTCAGAGCGCTGCAGACTCGCCGATGATGGGGTGCGTACATCACCGTTGTCAGCCCACAGGCTTGAGTGGCGTACCCAGAAATCTGGACCGGCCCGCACATTGCAAAGGGTGAAGAAGCCTTCAAGGCCGATCCGACTGATGAGCGTCTGTATGATGTTCGTTCGGTCAAGGCAGTCCAGACAGTTGGTTCTGAAAACTCCCTCTTGCTGTAGGACCACTGACGGCTGCTGTCGAGAGTTTGCAGCTTTCTCGCTGAAGCCAGAAGCATTTTGCTCGGAGCAGAAGTACGCAAACCCCTCGGCGGAGTTCTTGATCATGTGCTGGATCATATCTGCCGCCTCGTAGCCTGAAGGTCCCTTGGTCTGCGCGTGAAAGTCAAACTCCGTCTCTCGGATGAGTTCACGCTCGGGGTCGCCGTTAGCGGCCGCTTCGTTCAGCGAGCTGTGCCGTACGTGGTGCCGGTAGCTGTTGGTGAGGTCCATCTCCCCCGGCTTGGTCTCGCTGAGCAGGTTCAAGACATGGACCACTCCGTATTTGTATTCCAGATCCTCGAAGTGCTTGTCGAAAGCGGGCTGGGTGGCCTCCAGTGACCGTGTGATCTGGATCTTCTGTTGTCCCGGTATCAATCCCGCCGTCTGCTCCCAGAAGACCGGCACCGATCCCCGGACTTGGACGTAGGAGAAGCATAGGCCCGATGGCATACAGAATACAGTCTCGGTTTCGACAAAATTGGCTACGTTGCCTTCGTCGTCGATACCACGGGCGTTGAATCGCGTGCCGGCCCTCTTACACGACAGCCGCGATATCAGCGTCAATGTGCTAGGCGAACCGAATGTAGCGTTGCGAACGGGAGAGCTGGCGGCAGGAACGACGACGGACAGGACAAAGCCACGGATGGCGGAGGTAAGTATGCGCGACGAGTCGAGGGCCTCTTGCTCGTGGGTCGCCAATCGTGTGCGAAAGTCCAGCAAGGGTTTGATCATGTACGAGTTCCATAGGAACTGATCCTCAGCGTGATCAAAGTCGAAAGTAGCATTATACGTGGATCTGCCATGAGAAAAAAAGGCGCCCTATCAGGAAAACATGACTAGGCAATCGAGTCGAGCACCACAGACCTCTCCTGGAGCCGGTTTGTCAAGTCGAAATTGCCACTATAGTAGAAGCTTCCTCGACTCAGCAGCTTCTTCAGCTCGAGACAGGGGTGTTCCAGCACCGGATCTGATCGATCATGTGTGTGATCGCTATCGTATCCATCCAAGGTGTCGGGCGAGTAATGACTGAGGTCGTTCGAGCCGACGTAGTCATACTCGGCGCTGTTGAGGCAATCTAGCATCATCAGTAAGTCCAGCAGAAGAGCGCAGGCCTAGTCGGGTACATACAGAATTCTACTCCGTCGATCCTTTGCACCGTCTCTCCTGGCCGGACAATGGCAACCTGCGTGGAGTTGGTGACGACGGAGAGGAAGATCCCATCGCCAAGTGTTATGAGGCCGAGCGTTCCTTGGATGGGCAGTGGGGTCAGCTGAATGTAGCCGCTAAGATCGACAGCATCCAGGCTAGAGAAATCGACTATACAGCGAGCAGGCAAGTCTCCTGCTCGGTAGCTTTGACCGGTCGATTTCTCTGTCGCATCGGTAGATGAGCTGTGCCGAAGTACCAGAGCATGAGAGGAGGTCTTGAGGGCTATGGACCGATAGGGAAGACTCCGGAGGAGAACTTCGATTGCCATCGTGGCAGGCGCTTGCACTGAACGGAACTCGACGTTGATCTAAAGCGCTTGGCCCATTGTCGACGTTTTTTCGGCAGAGGCTACCCGCTGGCCGTGAAATGCCGATCGTGATGCAATACTTCTGGTGGTACCAGTATCTATCCAAGAGCTGTCCTCGTACATCGCAAGACCCAGTGCCGAGCTGGGGCGAGGCGCGTTTGTAGAGCGTAAGGTGAGCCCTACGGGCCGTGGGGCGGATCTTATCAGCTGTACTTCCGTACTCAGCCCTACGGGATATTTGTGGTCGGGTACAGCGACCTCATACGCAGATTCTTGTTTCACACAAACAAGGGCTGAATTGACAATTCAGCTTGAACAGTAGTAAATGTCGAACTAGTGAATACAAACAATTCAGATGGGTCTCTCGGAGCCGAGGAAGTAGGTTCAGTCTCTGTTTGTCAATATCACTCGTCTTTCCCATCTCGCTGACCACCTTTGACAGACGGCACAAGCTTTCGCACGACCCAAACAATACACACTGGTCGTCATGCACATCCAACTTTGGCCACCGAATCCTGGCGTCACAAGGCTGGAAACCAGGAACGCACCTGGGTGCTAGGGACGCCCCGCACGCAGGGCTGCATGGCGCCGGGAGCTTTTCCCACGTCAGAGTGGTGCCAAAAGAGGATACGCTAGGTCTGGGTGCGAGCGCCGCCGGCCACGGTTGGGGCGACGGAGAGGGGACGGGGCTCGACGCCTTTCAATCGCTCCTGGGTCGACTAAATGGCAGGACAGAGGTCGAACTGTTTCGGCAACAGTCGGCGCGAGATGACCTACGTCGCAGCCAGTATGTTGAACGGCGGCTAGGGACGATGAGGTTCGTCAGAGGGGGGTTGCTCGTGGGGGATCAGATACGGAAAGATCAAGGCGGCGAGGAGACATCGGCCGATAAGAGGTCCTTTGAGAAGGGATTGCAAGCGAAACCGGGTTGTATTGAAGCCCAGGGCCTTGGAAATTCAACCTCTACTCCTTCCAAAGCCGAGCAAAAGAAGACAGAAAAATTGGCCAAGAAAAAGCGGAAGCAGACGAAGCTCGGCAAGAAGCCTGAGCACCTCACAGACGCTATATCCCAACGGTCTCTACTCACCAATAGTTCCGAATATGCCAGTGCTGCAACCGACGAGCCATCCTCCAAAGCGCAGCCGCAACCGACCTGCCAAGTTGTCGAAGGTGATGTCAACGGAGGCAGCAGCCCCTGGAAGAAGTCTCCTCAAGACCGTCAAGTGAAGAGTCGACCCAACGAGAACAGCGAACACAAAAAAGAAAGGGAAAGGCAGAAGGAAAAGAAGATGATGAAGAAGAAGAAGAAGGGCCACAAAGACAAGGATCCGAAAGAGAGAGCCAAGAAAAGCAGGCGTGTGGAAATCTCTGATGGAGAGAGATTAGAAGTCGATGCATCTGGCGCCAAAGTGGCAACTGCGGTCTGCTCCTCTTCCTCAGACACTGCCTCGGCAATCGCCTTGCGAAGCATGATGTCCTCGGACAACAGCGCACCTCTGCCCACCCGCACAGCGGCCACGGCGGCAGGAAGCAGAGGCTCTATACGACAGCGCTCGATCGCGCAGAAGCGCCTTGCGGTCAGCAATCAGAGGGCTCTCAACGAGGTACTTTCTACCCAGCGCTTCACTATACTCCTATATCTCTTTCCCTTGTTTTCTTCTCCAAGCGATCACTTCTCAGGCTTCTCAAAATCCTATTTCCTCCATGCCGCGTTCCCACACATACACACGCGCGCGCACGGTATCGCCGTTGAGCGCGTAGTCACCAAAAAGACGGCGCCGATGACCATTCGACCACCATATGCATCATCGCGGCTGACAACGCCTTCAATAATCACGCCGCCGGCGCTGTTCGTTGAATCTCGCTTCTATCGCTGATCTACAAGTTTGCATTTTTTAGATTCTCATGATCAAAGCCTGAAGAAGACGTTCTGCGTGCCGGTTACTACAGCGATAGCTTGTCGGCAACCGTCCCCGACTCGTCGACTCCCCGAATCCCCTCGATGAATCATTTCCAAAGGACTGTGCAGCAAACTAGGATTAGATTCAATCATTGTATCCTTTGTGTGAACGAGCAAACGGCCATCAGTTGATGATTAGCGTTCCCCCTTCATTGGTGAATACATACGTACGTTTACCAGAGCAAAGTATGACGAGAAGTACTGCACTATACTGTAGTTACTGTACTTCCTTACGGTACGTAATTAGTAGACGAGCCCAAAGGAACAGAAAAAAGAGGACGAACCCAAAGGAAATCAAAAAGACGAATAAAATTCCCCTCAAAAGGCCTGTATCGCAGACGAGCCTTCCGCTCGTCATATACCTACAGCTCGATGATATCCACCGTCTTACGAATACGGCTGTTTGTTCTTGATTGGTCGGTGGTGTTGATGTTCTTGCACCCATTGTGCGAGAGGCTGCTACATACTCAGATACTGGCTGGCACGACTGGCTACTCAGACCATGCTGTGTCAAGTCTTGTGGAATGAGTGTTAGGGATGTGGAGCCGATTGTGCTGGGATGGCGGAGTTGTACAGTATGCTAGATGGGTGTACTCCATACAATACGTCGTGAGGGATGGCTCCCCCCCCCCCCCCCCCCCCCCTGTGCGAGGTACGAAGAGGAAAGAACTGCTGGGATGAAGTAATTAGAATGACTGAAAGACGATGTAAGACCCCCTCCCTCCGGCCCCCTGTTCTGAACTATTACCCCACCCCCACAACCACCCCCCCCCCCCCAAACCCCCACTCCGCAACCCGACCGAAGCATGATCAACCATACCCACTTCAGCCCGCTGCTTTCTATAACATCTACCTCCGTACGTACTTAGCTGTCACTCTTCTTCTCATGCAGAGGTTTTAACCTGGGGAAATTAGCAGCAGCAGGAAGAGGAGGAGGAAGACGAAGAGCCAAGGGAATAAATCGATTGATTGGGCAGTATGAAAAGAGTAGACACCTAATATTCCTGCCATCACCTCATGCCAAAGGCATCCAAGAGGGACCACAGGACGGGATTTTGGGGGAACAAAGCCAAGTGGTATGATAGCCGATAGCTAGGTAGATAGGCAGCCGGCAAATAGTGCTGCTAGTGCCGCGTCATGAGAAAGGGGGGAAGTAAACCAACACACAGGAAGGGGGCCCGCCAGGGGTACACGCAGAAAGTACAGGCAGCAGATAAATGGTATTACATGAAGAAGAACATCGCTGTTCGGCGATCATGTAAGTAGGGTCCAGCCGTCGTGAGCTGATACAGGAGAAGCTGGACAGAGTGGAGAGAAACGGGCGCAACGAGGTACATGCGGAGGATATCACCGAGATGTGATTCAGGCCGCGGGAGAGCTGCCCGGACGACGAAAGCCCGGCCGTAGCAAGACATGGCTTAAGAGGGTACCATGTGAGCGTGAGAAAGAAAGAGGAGTTCGATAAGAAGCGAGAGGGCAGCAGATGCAACAACGGGAATGGGGTCCATCGCAACCAGGTTGACACGAGCATAGCCCGTTTAAACGCATGCGCAACTGCAACCCGAACCCCTCCCGCTCTCGTCGACATCCAAAGGCAGCCCTGGAAGCCAACCGACAAAGGCCAAAGACGACACCTCCCATGTGCCACAACTGGAGCCAGCCAGGTCCTATTCAACGTTCGTGGCAGGCAAACGGTGACGTCGGCTCCTCGACCAACATCATCGCCGAGCGTCATCGTCATCGCTGTCATTGTCGTCATTGTCATCGTCGTCGCCAAACTACCATTGTGCCTCATGACGTCGTTAGTCCATGTAGAAGTCGCCCTTCAGGATCCGCTCCTGGAAATGGTCGGGAACGGGGGCTGCCTTGGGCATGTTCCGCGGCGGAGCCACCGTCGCCGTCGCACTGGAGGCGGAGACCTCGGTCGGCGCGGGAGCCGCGACCGATGCCGCGTTGTTTGGCGGCATCGCGCTGACGGTCGAAGCCCGCTGGGCTCGCGATCGGAGCGACTCCGACCAGTTGAATCCTTCTCCTAAGGACGAGCACAAGTCAAGGATCAGCTCCGACGAAACAGACCCCCGGTGTTTATTGGCCAGAGACGGGTGCGACGAGGTCGACGACATACCGTTGGCGTTGTTTCCACCGCCGCCGTAGCCGCCGCGAACATCTCGGAGCGCCCTCGCACCGTAGCTCATCCGTCGAGCGAGCGGGGAGTTTGGAGCGGTGACGGGAGAATCTCCGTCCTCGATGGCGCTCTCGTCCGTATTGGCCGATGCGGTGCCGGCGCTCGACATGCTCTCGCGTCGCGACGCGCCCGGGGCGAACGGAGACGTCTGGGTCGGCGAGCCCGACAGTCCGAGCGTCGAGATGGACATGCGACGACCACGCTGCTGGGCGTTGGCTGCCGCCGCCGTGGCGATGGGACCTGAGAAGCCGGAGGCTGGGCTCGCCCTGGTCGGCGAACGGCCGAACAGGTTGGTCAATGTCTGTCCCGGGGAGAAGGACGCACGACGGTCACGATCACGGGTAGTCGGGACGGCCGGGGTAGAGGAGTTCGTGTTGTCGGACATGGCGAACCCAGCGACCAAGATGCGGGGTTAGAGATCAAGTGGAGGACACGACTTGGTTTGAAGTCTGAGCAGCCTTGTTGAGTCGCTGAATTCCGTCTGACAGACAATTGTCCACACGGTGGTGACAGCAGTCGCGGTTGCTCGAGTTCCAGGACGAGTAGAAGGAAGAAAGGAGGGAGAGCCGAGTAGATCGAACGAGACGGGAGGACGTGACGATCACTCGTACCGCAAGGGTTGGATGGTGGACGGTGGTCAGTGAGACAGTGGGTTCGGAAGACGGAGGGAGCCGAAGATCTGCAGCTGAATTGAGGAATGATTGTCAAACGAAAGAAGGATAGGGTGAAGGGGGCAACGGGCGACGGTGAATGTGAGAATGACGACAGTTACGACGACGACGAATGACTATCGTGATTATGGTTGGGTTTCAGGACGGGTCCAAAGAACAAGTCCCTTTCTCCTCTTCCGCCCCCGTGGTCAGGTCCGTTCCAACCAACCAACTGATTCTGAAAGGAACTAATTACTGAAAGGATATATGAAAGAAAAGCCTTGTCCTGGCTACGTAACTCTCGGGCTTCCTCTCCCTCTTTCACTTGATGCTGATTGACGCTCGTCACTTGCTCCTATCGTGAAGTGCCAGGGGGGAGGAAAGAGGAAGACGGGTGGGAAGACGGGGAGGAGGAAGCGGAGGTGGTGGACGAGGAGGGAGGGGCACTCGCTCAAGCTCGATTCGCGATCTGGGGTTCCATAGCCCCCCCCCCTTCCTCCCCAGCTGAAGGTGGGGGAATGGGCGCCAAAGAATCTATCACGTGATCGGATATAAGACCGTTTGGCAGGCCCCAGCAGGACGGGAGGACGGCGCCGCTGTTGCCACAATTGAGCTTGCCACGCGTTGTCACGCTTGCCAAACTTGGCTCAGTCAGCTCGCCGATGCAAGGTCGCTTAACGGTTAAGCTTTGATTCTGCGGGGTATACGTAACGTAGTGCCTCGCAACTCGTACCCTTATACTTCCGTACCCTCGTACGAGGGTACGAGTACAGAAGCAGTTACGTAAGTAGCTCTATACGTTTGTACGAGGCTGGTGGCCAGAAATGAAGGTTAATTCTGATGTATTTCCTAGCGAAGATCTCACGAAGAAGATACTGCAAAATAAATCTTCATTCCTAGCCACCAGCCTCGTACTTCCGTACAGAGATACGGGATACGGGAGTACCGAGGGTCACGAGGTACCCTTGTACTGTAATGCGGATCACGTGATAAGCAAAGGGGATCAACGAGACTTGTGTACGGGACGTAATTAGTAAGCCAATTGGTCAGTAACTGGTTCACTTATGAGGTACGTATGGGTACGGAAGTACGTAAGTACGCACCCGCAATGACTTTTCCACCCACTCGCTGGTTGGGGAGAGGGGTTGGCATTGCCCCCATTCAACACAGCTAGCATACCGAGGTACGTACGTACGGGGTACTTATTCCTGAAGTGCAAGCCCTCGAATAGCCAGTGTCTTGACAGAGATCTGAACAAGCCGGTTCCTGTTTACGGAAGTACGGCCAGGGCCTTTTGTTATATGACAGAAGGTGGGGTGGGTCGGATTCGAACTGACAACCAGTTTCTTCAGGTTCTTCAGGCCTGACACCGCTGGTTCAGGGTCATGGGTGCCACGTACCCGTGCCATGGGGTGGTAGCCCCCCATGCCCCCCCATGGCACCGGTAGTGGGAAACTCTCACTAGCTTCCCGCTACTTCGTACACCATACCGCCCCACTACGGAAGTACAGCTGCATAGGATGGAGTTCTACAATTTTTTGTCTGGTTTCAACGTCAAGGAATTGAAGGTGCTCGACGAAGACGTTGGTCTCCCACAGATCTTCAACGATGCCGGAGACGTCGGCTATCCGTGGGACGTCAAGGACGACGTGCAGATGCTGTACGAGTGGTAGATGCGGGAGATCCTGGACCCGTACCTACTCCGCGGTATCGAGACGGTGCGCAAGCAGAGCGCGACAGGCAAGATGAAGATGTTGAGCACGCTGCAGAAGGACTACGGTGAGCGGGCGTCGTGCAACGTCGTGGGTGCCAACCACCTGCATAACGGGCAGTGGTGGCCATTGCAGCTCTGCGCCATCCGCGACGGTGCCCACGGCAAGATCGAGACTGGTATCCACGGGTAGGTGGGCCAGGGCGCGTTCTCTATCATGCTCAGCAGTGGCGACTACGCTGACATCGACAACAGTGACAGCGACGACATCCTGTACTGCGGCACGTCCGGGGCCGACGGCACGCCGACAGCTGCCACAAAGCTGCTGCTCAAGACACACCAGTTGAAGCAGCCACTCCGCGTCCTCCGGTCCGTGGCGCTACCGCGCTGGAACGAGTATCAGCCCGAGAAGGGCCTGCGATACGACGGTCTCTACGACATCGTCGGCTTTGAGGTCATATACCTGGCCACGGTCATGCATCACTTCTCGCTCCATCGCAGACCTGACCAACATCCGATCCGCTACCGCGGCGTTGAGTGAAGACCCACCGACCAGGAACTTCTCGAGATCTATGGCGGACAATAGTTGAGACTTCGACAAAACTCCAACCAAAATTTTTCAGCACATCGTCGCGATGGACCAGCTTCAGCAGTGACGTGAGACAACTAAAAACCTCGCCATTATCGATGGAATAGTACAATGTGCGGAGGAGTAGGTAAATACAAATGAACATATCTATCGTAAAGGAAAAGAGTCTGACAGTTGCTTGTCTAGTTACGTCAATTTTTGAATTACGAGGCATGCCTGAGGATAGCTTAGTCCACTTAGCTAGTCGGGCGTATAGCCAGGCACTGAACCCTCGAAGGCATCAATTCAGCAGACTTCTCCCCTTTCGTATTGGCCGATTCCTTGTAGCTGTGCCAAACACTCAATTCTTATCGCTCAACCAGCCATAGATGTTCATTAAGATAGAGTTATACCATATTGGTACTGTATGGCAGTACCTACGGAGATACGTTATGGATTGAGCAAGTATAGAAGTACTTACTTAGACTGTACGGCAGTATCACATGAACCTTCAGTTACTGCTACACAGTGTTGAGAGTGAAACCACACATGCAGGTATCTTCAACCAAACCCCTGAACGACCCTCTGATCCAGCTCTTCTTGTACAATCTTCTGAAGTTGTACATCTTCACTCTCATCATCTTTTTTCGCTTCGATACCAGTAGGTGTGAGTAGAGGAATCAAATGAGCTGCTTAGTTAGGTTTCTATTCAACTGTTGTTGTCTAGAGCTATACTTTTGTAAAGTTAATTTTATCGAGAAGTCATTGTTCGTGTGGTATTAGTTATCGTTCATGTGGTGAACACCCCTCCGGGGGATGGGGTGTGGGGACACGGGTAACCGTCAGCTACCATCAGATAATAGTTGGTGGCTAGGTACCTCATGCCTGGTAGTCGCCGGGCAGCAGCAGCTAGATCTAATAGCATCTGGACAACTCATAATGGCCACACGAAGCACTGTTACCAACACCTCCTGTCACCCGGTGTAATATCACTATCGTGACACCTTTTAGTATCTATAGGAAGCTCACTCACATCCATCAGATGACAACAGGTGTGATAGACCCGTCTGGGTGATGGCTATCAATTAGATGCTGCCAACCACCGTGTATAGATGCCTGCCCTCTTTTCCTGCCCAGCGCCCTTCACCCCCCTCCCCCATGTTCCCCCCCAAAAATATTTCAAAAAAACCCGATACCAGCAGAGAGACTTGAACCCTCAATCCCCACATCTCTTAGATTTGTGGTTGCAAGTACGCTTTAAACTCCCTGATTTATCGGGGTGGGACACAGTACTGCTCTCGTCTCTACGAGTGCGATGCCTTACCCCTAGGCCATGCCGGCTGTTCCAATTTCTTCCGTTGTCACTTTTGTAGCAGGCAGATAGTAGAATTGGAGGGGAGATTGATATATATTGGAATATGAAGGGGAGGGGGAGAGATGAGGCTCACGTGCTGATGCAGAAGTACTTCCGTACACTACTACTACGTACGTACAGTACGACTACGGGAGCACGGGGGAGTACGGGGAATAATTCAGGGGAGTTTACGAAACGTACAGATGGACGCCTGCGACGACTTCAGAGCTTCGTTACTGCTACAGAGGCACTGAGGTATGGAGGCGCGAACGACTATGAGGAGGTAACCGCATCGATACTCAGATACGCACTGTCAACTGCCCTTTGCTGCTCCTCCGACGCCACGGATTGCCCACCAACCTACAACCCCCCCCCCCCCCCCCCCCCCCCCCCCCCCTTCCCCCCCTTCCCTACATCTACGTAATGCAGTTCTAACGAGAAAGTACAAAATCGCACACTGGAGAGGTCTTCACGGGTCAGCTACGGCCCTGCGTCCTCAGGGCAATGTGACCGAGCAGATTTGCTCGGTGGTCGACCGGTTTCCACGATATAAATTAGATATCTACAAATATACAGCGAGAAGAAAAACTACTTACGGCATACCCGACGTCTTGCAGAGCAGGTAGACCGATTTTACGGAGGAGAGGTATCTATAAAGAAGATTTATCTACAGAGCAGAGGAGAGTTATTTACAGAGAAAAAATCGAATGAACACGAATGGGCGAGGAGAGCAAAGTTGAATTGGACTTTTAGGAAGCAGCTAGAAGCAAGTGGCAAGAAGCCGGAGGTGGTATCAGAGTATTCGTGTCCGTCCATCCACCCAACCATCCACCCGTCCATCCGCGCCTCAGCGGCGTGGCCGACCGGCTAGAAGAAGAAGGAGAAGAAGAGGAAGAAGGAGTCTTGAGAAAAGGAAATTGGTTTGCCGAAACACAATTCGAACCGCCCGACGAGACCCCATCCAGATCGTCAAAAACGCCCCGGAGAAGAGAACACCGCGAACTCCCCCCTATCTGCGCGACGCAGACCAAAAAAAGAAAATGAAGACGATCCACGGGTGACGGTTTGACGATCTAGAGCCAGCCGCCGTCGGCCAAGTCTCCAAAGGCGGCCACTTGTATCTCTATACAGTTGTGCAATGAGGTTTACCAGCAAAAGTCTGCAAGAATTGGTACTGGAGTGCAGTGGCTCACTGGTACAAAGACGGTCTTATGTGTTTTTTGCAATGTCGATAATTACCACAAACCACTCAGATTATCTACAGACGGAAATTGTCTCTGATATATTGTGGTAACTGACTGCTTTCAGTATACTTGCAGACTTCTACTCGCAAATCAACCTCGCATCAGTACCGATTGCTTGCCTATAAGTATTGTTCTCAACTGATTTATTGGAGTCAACTTTGTATGGGGGCTTGTTCAGATTTGTGTCGAGCCACTGTATACTGTTGTCACCCGGCAGAAGAGAACAGAACCTGGATCTGACAAACGGAGCTAACAAAGACGACTAGACTCTAGAAGCTCCCTAAGCTAGCTCCCGTCGGATACGGGACTGGGCAGTGCGGCGAGTTCTAGAACCCCTATTTCTCTGTCAGTCCATTATCGTGATTCTGTTGCATTCATGTCGACATTCTTTGTTGTGTTCAGGCTACCTCTGAGCGCGGCCATCTATATAGCTGCTGCTCTATCGCTAGGTAGAGACATGTTGGCCGGGAGCTGCGTACGAGCCCATCTGGAATAGGGAATTCCTCGTACGAGCTGCCCGAAGGTCTGCAGGGGTGTGACAAAGCAGCATTACTCCTGAGCCACACTGAATTATTGGTACAAGGTGGCACATGATTAGTTTACAGAGTTTTCATCTTGTTGTTGCTTGTTAGGAGCTCAGTTAGGCACATCTATCTTCATACATCATTGACCAGGTGTCAACATTGATCTACCAAGTTGACCAGCTGTCAGCCATCAAGACATCATCAATATGAGCATCAATGAGATTGTTCACCATGATCCTTCCTCTCTCTTGGCGAATACCCGTGCCTTGGAGGTACTGTGGTACCTCCCACTCCCTTCACAAGTTACGGTCAGGACACCCTTTAGTCCCTAAGGGTGTCTGCCACCGATACCATAGATACCACCGATACAATAGATTCCCCCCACAATCAACTCCACACTTCAATAACTTCGCACAACAGCAATCAAACTAGAATCTGAGATGCTCATTGCATTGCTCTACTTCTCTAGTATCATCCTTGGGCTCGTAGAGCTCTTACAATTTTTATAGCATTGTTGAGAAGTTGTGACAGTTACCAGACCAAGAACAGATCTTCAACACGTAAAACTTAGAACGTTCATAACTCCGCAACAAAGTGGTAAATTTGTAAATACTTTGAGCCAATCTGATTCTAGATGAGATGTTCTATCAGGATCCAAGGTGTTGACTTCTCCAAGTACTTGTGGGATTGTTGAGGAGCAGTGGAAGTGGTCGGTGGTGATGGTGGTGGTGGTGGTGGTGCTTATTGCACTCGCTATTGCCAGCTTCACTGTTGCTACCGACCCCACCTTGCCCCACCGTCATTAACCCACAGGTATAATAGATTTCTCCCACTCACCACCATCACTACCACTTCCACCGTTCTTCAACAACCCCACACGTACCCGGAGGAGTCGACACCTTGAATCCTGATATAACATCTCATCTAGAATCAGATTGGCTCGAAATATCTACAAATTTATCACTTTGTTGTGGAGTTATGAACGTTCTAAGTTTTCTGTGTCGAAGATATGTTCTTGGTCTGGTAAATGTCACAGTCTCTCAATGAAGCTATAAAAATTGTAAGAGCTCTACGAGCTCAAGGATGATACTAGAGAAGTAGAGCAATCCAATGAGCATCTCAGATTCTAGTTTGATTGCTGTTGTGGAAAGTTATTGAAGTGCGGAGTTGATTGTGGGGGAATCTATTGATTGATTGATTGAATTCCTCCACCGTTCTAGCTCTAGTGTATCTAGGCTATGCCGGGTCGGCAATGAAGTTAGGCTAGGAAAATCCCCAAGAGGGGGATGAAAAACCTCTCTCTACAGCGCCTTGTGAGCGCTATCCTATCGAGAATCCGCGGAACATGTAAGGTGACTGGCTAGTAGCCAGTAGGCAGCTGCTCCTGAGCCCAGGAGAACTGGGGAAGGATACCGTGGCGTAGGATCCACGCTGTGAGAGCGGCGGCGGGCCGTGGGCGTGAGAGCATCACCTGGTAGTCAGTAGTAGATGCCTCCACAAAGAGGCTGCGTCGTGTCTGGTGGAGTCGGGGGCACTCCATCACCACGTGGGGGGAATCTATTGTATCGGTGGTATCTATGGTATCGGTGGCAGACACCCTTACGAAGTAAGGGTGTCCCGACCGAGCTGGCGAGGGGAGGGGAGGTATGAAGTACCTCCAAGGCACGGGTAACTGTATACTCAAAGCAATATTTTACATACATTGAAATCTTGTATCAATTAAGTAGTCCAATTTTCCTGGCATAACTCTTTTACAGATTCATGATATACCAGAATTTCGGTATGCCGAGGAGCAAGCGCAAAGTCTCTTGTGACGGACCGAGGGCACAGCAGCTGAGTGCGTCAACCGATGGACAGAGACAGACGTTAGGTACGTTATGGAACTGTTGGCTACGCGCAACAGCACATCGTATAAAAAATAGGGGCTGGGCTGGGCTACGCTACGAGGGTCAGGCACTGGTGCACACGACACGCAGTTGGCCTGAGAAAGAGGAAGGGAGGGTTCGGGCGGGAAGAGGAGGAGAAGGAGAAGGAGAAAGAACAAGAGCACCGACGCCGATGCAGCAAAGAGGAAGAGGACGAGGGGAAGAGCGAGGAGCACCACAGCCAACCCAAAACCCCTCTACCAAGAAGAAATGTATTCTATCCTCACGCCCGTATGCAGAGATAAGAGAGAGCAAGAGAGCAAGAGAGCAAGAGCAAGAACGGACCGGACGCCGGTATGCACCGTGTGCTCGTTTCACCATCTGCTGTTACCCGGGCCGGCTCGATCATGTCGACATAGGAAGCGAGGCCAGCTTCTGGAGCGCAGACAAGACACCTGTACGCACGTGAGAAGATGATGGCCGAGTCAGCAAGTCCGATTCGATCGGTAGGGACCACGTGAAGAAGCAGCAGGCACGCGTTCGAGGCACGAGGTCGAACAACTCACCGGTCACGCCCTGAGTCAGCGAGGCGGCCGCCTCAGTCGCCCGTCGACCGACGCACACCGTCGTCACGTTGGCCACAACGCCCTTGGCCCCGAGGTCGTTGGCCCAGCGGAAGATGGGCTCGTCGTCGCGGTCGTCACCGGCGACCATCAAGAAGTCCGGCAGGCCCGACGAGCCTGTGGCGTCGTTGTTATCGGCACTGTTGGCGGCGGCCTCCTTCTTCAGCCGCTCGAAGATCTGTGTGGCCGCCGTGGCCTTCGTCCAGTCGATGGGCTCGACTTGCACGGCCCTGGGCACGGGGATGGCGTGCACGCGCTGGCTCGAGCAGGCGTCGTTGAGGTGGCCGGCGCAGTCGCTCGCCTGTCGCGCCGCCTGCTGCACGTCCTCGGCGGTGTCGTAGTGGAAGATGAGCGAGCAGTGACGCTCTTCGATCCAGCTGCCCCCCGTGCGCTCGCGGTAGTACTTCAGGATGCCCATGACGCCCTCCTTCCAGCCGTTGATCTGCTTGGCGTCCGCCATGCGTCGCCAACGCTCGCCCCCGGCGTACTTGAGGAAGCAGCCGTTCTCGGCGACGATGCCGAGCTTGGGCACGCGGCCGAAGAGGCGGTCCAGCTCCTCGGGCCGCCGTCCGCTCATAACGTAGACGATGTTCTTCGGGTCGAGCAGCAGCTCGTTCAGCACGTCGATCGTCCGCTGCGGGCTGGTCAGGATGATGCTGCGCGGCGAGCCCCAGGACGCGAGCGTGCCCTCGTAGTCGATGATGAAGAGCCGCCGTTGCGACGCGGCGTAATTCTCCGACAGCGTGTGGAGAGACAGACGCGGGATCGACGTCGTAGTCCGTGCGTCCTGTTCGTCGTACGCCCCGCCGAGCCGCTCTACGAAGGTGTTGGCCCAGTACGAGCCCGTGTGGTGGGTGACGACGTCGTGGAGCTTCCGCCACCGCTCGGCGCGTTCGTCGGCCTGCATCGTGAGCGCCTTCTGGATCGCGTCGGCGCATTGCCGATAGTCCCACGGGTTCACCGAGAGCTCCGAGCCGCCGAGGACGGCGGCGCTGCCGGTGAACTCGCTCAGGATGAGGACGCCATGGTGGTTCGGCACGCCGACCTCGCCCTCGCCGTCCTGGCAGAAGACGAACTCGTGGCAGGTCAGGTTCATGCCTTCGCGCAGGCTCGTGATCATGAGGGCGTTGGCGACGGTCATCAGGGCCAGGTACTGTTCGAAGCTGATGTCTTGCCGCAGGAAGACGACGGGTTGGTGCGTCAAGGTGGCGTGGGTCGAGTTGATGCGGCCGATGATGTCCGACACGGTCGCGTCCAGTTCAGAGTCCCGCGTGAGGGCGGTGGCAACCTGGATCAGAACCGTCTTTTCTCGGCGAGAAAGATCAAAGAACAAGGATCGGGCTCGCAGTCAGCCAGCGAAAAAGGCTCAACTTGTACGTCGCTCCGAGAACGAGGTGCAAAAGGGGCATGTGTTCCGGTCGCGTGTGGTTTGGGGAGGGGAGGGGAGGGGGTCCGAGATTGGAGGTCAACTTCCGTCCAACTCACCTTCTCGCGCCACTCGGGGTATCGGTCCAGGAAGAGCTCGTACGCAAGGAGCTTCTGTCGGACGCCGCGCACGTGGTCGAGCTTGTCGCGGGCCACGATCAAGGTCTTGCCCTTGTAGCGGTCCTGTATGGCCTTGATCCATTCGGCCACGCCAGGATCGTTGCGGGCGATGCTCAGGGCCTTGGGGTCGATGCCGATGGCCAGGTTGATGACGTTCACGTAGCGGTCCTCGAGCTGCACGCCCTCGTTGGTCGCCTCGACGCAAAGCAGACGGCTGCACGTCTGCAGGAAGTGTCGGCAGTACTCCTCGGTCTGGAAGCCGATCAGATTGCAGCCGAGCACGCCCTCGAGTAGCTCGTTGCGCACGGCGAGGCAGCGGAAGACCTCGGATGAAGGGAACGAGGCGTGCAGGAAAAAGCCGATCTGCGCGTGCGGGAGCTTCTTCCGAACCATACGAGGAACGAGGAAGAGATGGTAGTCGTGGATCCAGATTACGTCACCCCGCTTGTAATTCTTGATGATGCGGTCGGCGAAGGCTTGATTGACTGTCTTGTAGAAGATCCAAGAGTGATCCTCGTAGGCCCTAGTCAGCCGTCAGCACTCTGTCGTCTCCCTGGTCCTGGTCCGCCTGGTCCTCCTGGTCCTCCTCCTCCTCCGTTTCCCCGACCCCAACACCACACCGATGGGGGGTACCCAAGCGAGCCAGAGTCGTCCCGGATGCGGAGGGGCAGGACATGGGGAAGAGGGACCAGCGGATGCGTTTTCACGTACTTGCTCTTGGGGTTATCCGGAATCTGATAGTGCAGCACACTAGTTTTGCCAAGCTCAGCATCACTTCTCCCTTGTTGGACCATGGTCGACAATCGACAGACTTACGGCCACAGAATCTGAGGGAAGAAAATCCTCTTTCGTCAGCGACATCGGCGTCCTAGTCGTGTTCGTCGAGAGGGGTTCGAGCAAAGCGCCCACGGTCTAGGAGAAGGGGTAAACGTTGTGCGCCTCACCTGCTTGCAGTAGTGCGTGTAGTGACCGTCAAGATCGCTGTCCTTGACCCAGACAGTGACACAGTCTAGCTCATCCTCCAGCTTGTTCTCGATCTCGGTACGCTGGTGATTGTCCTCCAGGGCGTCAGTTGGCATGCCGAGCGTGCCGACCCAGGTCACGTCTCGCAGCGGACCCTCGGCCGATTCCTGTGCGGCGCGGATCGAGTTACGCAGGCCGCCGTTGACGCGGTCCGAGGTCTCGACCGTCCAGTCAGCGCGCCCAAATGAGTCGACGTGGAGACCGTCAAGACCGCCGCCACCGTTGCTGCGACTGCGCTTCGGGGCCCCAGCGAACCCGCCTGGATCTCGTTGGAGTATGTCATCGAGAGGCTTGCCGTGCTTCAGGATCGACGATGGCGGGGGCGGGCCCGCCCTCGACGGTGGCTGCCGCAGCACGAGACCAGTACCCCATGCCGGCGTGTGGTGTTCAGTCAACTTAGGCGACGCGGATCCAAACTGGACGTTCGACTGCGAGTTGGGCGTACCCAAGGGCATCCGCGAGAAGAAGTCGGCGTGGTAGTCAACGGAGCCATTGCTCGAGAGAGGAGTCGTCGACGGGACGGGTGTCAGACGGCCATCCAGTAGATTCAGATTGCCTGACGAGAGACGAGACGAGAGTCTGTCATCCGAAGATAGACCTCGGGGAAGAGGGGGCCGCCGAGACTGGACAGCGACATGGAAGTGAATGGTGTGAGGGAGGAAAAGTGAGACAATAAAGACAGGCATGACTCGCCGGCTCGAGACGCTCACGGTGACGGCGCTGTTGGTTCTCAGAGCGGCTTTCAGCTTGTATGCACACCGACGACCGGCTCAGAGTACGTACGAGGGGTACGTTGCACTGTGGGGGTATCGAAGCCGGACGTTTGACGGATCGGCACAATCGGTATGTACGAGCGCAGAACTCCATGCCCTACCGTACCGTGCCGGCATACCGGTACGGTACGGTATACAGTAGGTTAGTACCAATCTCACCCTAACCTAATTTGGAAGCTTGCGACTCACCAACTCGCCCGTGCTTGCGACCCCTTCCTGCCGGGTTGCCCGTGGCTCACTGTGGACTTTGACAAGAGAACAGCTTGCCGCTGACGGAGGGACAGGAGATTCCGAGGTCGGCCAGCTTCAGCACCGGCGACTCCGGTGACGCCTCCTTCGTCTCCGACCCTCCGCCTGACGGGCATGCTGTTTCTTCTTCTCTAGCCTCCTGGCCCGACGACGCTTGCGCCTCTCGTGCGCGTCCAGACAACCGAGATACATAATAACCTCGGCGCAAGCGTCAGCCGGGAACAGTGGTCCCTCGTGCTCGGTGTTCTTCTCCTCCAGCTTAGCCCAGGAGTATCCGAAAGTGGTCCGACATCTCAGACATCGGTCCCGCGGCTCAACTGTCGTTGGAGTGAAGGCCAGCGCAAGCTCAGTCAGGGTACGGACAGCGATCGGTATGTCTCCGCTGTCTTCTTGTCCCCTGACTTGGTGCTCGAGCACAAGGTCCCGCTGCAATTTCAGACCGCTAATCAGCTCTTGGGCGGCGCCCGTTAGGGTCCTCCGCCTTAGCTCGGCAGAGCGGTCGTCCATCCAGTCGGTTCGAGGCCACTTTGGCCGGCTGTACCCGACAGTGAAGTGCCGGGACGTCTCCGTCCCGACGCATATGCTAAGCATATGGGCAGGCCCCATTTGGGCCAGAACCGCCACCCCTTCAGCCGGTCGAGTATTGCTTCTATTCCTCAAGTTAGCTCAACTCTGACAATATAATCTAGACAGCTACATACCGATACCCTCCTCTCGACGGATCTCATTGATCCGTATGGAGCTTCCCAACGCCTTCACGAGGAAGACGATTGGTGGTGCGCCGGGAACTCCGCCTCTCTTGCGCTCTCTGACCTTCAACGTCTCGGCGTGGTCTTTGATGGTAGCGTTATAGCCGGCGATCGTTTGAACATCTTCCTCCGTCGGGCGCGTTGCAGCCGCTGGATGCTCTGGCAAGAGCGCAGAGAGATGCTCGATGACGTTTTTTGCAACGTCCAGGTTGTCCCTCACGCAATGGACAAGATCTTTGATCGTCGTCTTGTTCGGTCTTGGCTGCAGCTCAAGAACAGTGTCTACCATCATCATCCAGCTTTCGCTGGCGAGCATAATGTCCCTCGTCATCCTTGTCAGCATTGTCTCTGGTGGGTGTGGATTTCTTAGCTGATGATTCGTCGTAGCATCGTATGCGATTGGGAGCACACGACGATTCAGATAAGGAGCTTCCATCATTGTCAACTGTCTTTCGAGTATGTGGAAATGTTATTTTGTATTGAGAACTCTGGCCTAGCAACATAGCGTGTCTATCGCGAATTACTTAGTCTTACTCGAGCTTTCCTAATCTGCTAAAAGGCTCTTGCCCAAAAGAGAAGTTACGACTACCAGACGTAGAACACAAAGTCTTAAGTTCTAAGTACGGAAGTACTTGAGATTATATCGAAAAGTCCATTAAGGCTATGTAAACCCCCTTCCCCCTCCCCCGTCTCGTGACACGTCGTCTGGTGTCTGTAAATTGATACCTGCAGTGAGCTGGCTGACAATCTCGCGGGTAAAGTAAAGGTGGTGTTCAGGGAAAAGGAAGCTGCTTGCTACATCGACTATTTCATTTCGTTCTATAGCTCCATCTTGTCACCGTCCGCTCCATCTCCAGCATCGGCATCCTGGTCGTCATCGTCATCGTCATCGTCGTCTTCGTCTCCTTCCAAGGCTTTCTTGGCCGCCTTCTCGACCTCGGCCTTGAGACCCGGCGGCACAGTCATATGCCTTCCGCGCGTGGGCCCCTTGAGATCGCTGATCCAGGTCATCTCCAGCTCGAAGTCCTTATCCTTGCTGTCTTCGTGCGCGACATAGATGATGCGAGCCGCTTCCTTAACGCCGTCCATCAAAGATAGATTACCCGATGCGAGATCGAGCTTCTCGAGCTCGGCCTTGGCCGCTTGCCGGCCCTTGCCCGTCGCTGCGCCGTAGTAGCCCTGTCGTTTCGTCAGCGCCACCGAAAGGCGTCAACGTGGATGTAGGGAGTCGCGACGGACCCAGTACAGGCCGCTTGGCTCGATCATGTACAGGCCAGGCCCACCGCGTTGTACGCCCTCAAACTTGGCGCCGGCGCCGGTGCTCGGCCCGATGCCCACGACGCCGTCGACCTTGACGTCGGCCTCCGAGTCCCATCCACCAACGATGGAAGTGATACCAAACGGCCGAACGCTCGAATAGAGGGTGTACGCTTGCACGTAGCTCCCAAGCCGACTTGCAAGAACGGAGGTTGGGATAGGCGCCTTGTACGACCTTCGCCATGACGCCGCCTCGTCTCGTGCACGGGAGACGAAGTGTCTGGCATCGGGAACGAGACCAGCTGATACCTGTGCCAGCTTTAGTTGAGCGCGGTTTCCACCAATTGTAGATGACGGGGAGCGGTGGAGGTCTGGGGGCGTACCACGCCAACGTTCCGGTCCACGGTAGATATTCGATCGTTCGCGCCGGCCTTGAGGAGTTTGCTACTGAGGAGCTTCTCGACTGCGAGAACGACACCGTCTTTGCACCGGATGCCCACTGCCGTGCCTCCATTTTCTACCGCCTTGATGGCATACTCGACTTGGAAGTTCCGGCCGTCGGGAGAGAAGACGGAATTGGACAAATCGTAGCCGGTGCCTATTGACGTCTATGACTCCATGTCTCTGTCAGTGCTGGTAAAACGACCTGCCATTCGGGTGTAGCTACGCAGTCTTACCATGATGTCAGAGTGGCCGAGTTTTCAACAAATAAAGACGAAGCGGCGAGATGTAGAGGTTTGAAGTAGCTTCTGTGCAGCTCTCGTCGCGAGTTAGGCCACGCTGAGCCAGACGCGTTCTTTCGATGCTAATCCGGAATAGGGTACTGTCGTCAGGGGTCTTCGCTGAGTCATCATTATGATGACATAGTGATAGCTGTATTATCCACGTGACACAGCTTTGACGTGCCATCGACTGATTTATCACGGATAATTTGACGCTTTTCTCAAGACTATGTATGTTACATACAGCACTCTTCGACCTACCGGGTTCTGAAGTCGTCAGTGGAGTCTTGTGGTCGAGCCAGGTGATCTTGCCGAGTTACAGCAAGCGCCTTCTATTAGCTCTGTGATAGGGTGCTTGCGCGTAGGTCTTGGTGCCCGACTGGACATATCCCTTGTTGCTTTGATCCGAGTTAAACTTGGTAGTTTCATGATGTGCTTCTTTGTCGAGAACCCCTCCTTTGGAACGTCCTTTCTTACCGGTGTAAAGAGATACAACTTCCCCGGACCAAGTTGGTATCATTCCAATCAATCAATCGACTGCAGACCCACTTTGCAAATCGTGAAGCCCGTTGGTCCTGGCTTTCTCGCCGCTGCTACTTTCAGAAAGCTCACACGGCGATCTGTGTCTATGAATTGGTGCCTGGTTGTCAGCTCATCTTAAGTCGTCGAGAATTTACCACCGGTAAATGTTATTTGGATTCCACAGTTCTGAGCTGCTTGCGTTGTTGTATTGGCAGGAAACTGACCTGGCAATAGTAGCTTCGATTCTCGAGGCTCACCCTGTCTAAGCTGCGTTTACGAGGGCCAATCACCCAAAATACTATAGAACTTGTGCTATCTTGACTGAAGATCTGGTCTGCTAGAACTGCGGCAAGTGTTGTTGTCTCCAAAAAGTTCGCTGGATGTTGGTTAACCCTTCATCAGCACATGTCGTTCGTGACACCACCAGCAGGAGCCATGTTTCCAAAATCAGACCCGGCAGACGCGGACAACGAGCTGTCAGCGTTGCTGGCTCGGGGGCTGGCTTTCACTAACGGAAATACCTCCCAGCCAGCCGCGACGGCTGAACCGCCAACAGCCACCCAATCCACCATCAAGTACTCGATAACGCAGCATTACCATCACTCAACCCACGTGGTTCCTTTGGCCCAGCCTTCTGGCCCTCAATGTCTGGCGCTGAAACTCACTCAGATGGACGAGACGACGGCCAATATCATCTTGTCCCGGAACGGCGTCGAACCGTCCGCGCTCTTTCCGTCGCAGCTCACCCTCTTTAGACAGGTCGATTTGGCCCAGCAGATGTGTCTGATAGAGACATGGCGTTCGTGGCCTTTGGCCCGTGGATCGCAAGCTTATTGTCTGGAAAGTCAGCAGGCTTCCACCTCTGATTCTTTGTCCCACGAGCAGCAAGACATGGACGCGATGGACCGGGACGACGCAGAATCGGTATGCGGTCATTCAACATATCGTTCTTCTTCTCCCAAGAGTTTTTCCACCGCCTTGGGTCGCAGCACCGATCGTGGCTCCTCGGCTCATCTGGCGGAACCGTACATGGTCTTGGGCCATAACGTTCTCACGCAACGCAACTGCGAACTGCTAGCGCAGCAGAATCGAGACTCTTACTCGCTGTTGGGCTCCGTCGTTGGTGGTCGATCCCAGGCCCTGGATTCTTATCGGCCAGCAACCGACCCGGTATATCAGCAAACAGATGACACCTGGCATACTTCCGCTCGTTTAGCGGAGGGGAATGATGCTGCTACCAACCACGGAGATGATGATGAGATGTCCTAAACACGTGCTGTGGGCAATCTTTCACGGGAAAATGTTCCACGCCGTTGCTGATATGAACTTGTCTGGTCGGCTTACGAACTGGCTCGCTTTGTCACTCTCAATCTGTGCACAGAAAGTCCTCCTAAGACCATCTATGGCGTGGTCGTAATACGCAACATGACTCGGTAAGGTGCGTCGCTGCTCGTTCCAGGCTGTACCGACCATTCCACTCCTTTTTTTTTTCTTGATGGCGGCCCTACGTCGTCGTATCTTGCTGTCTTTCTTCCCATGAGTCTTCACAAAGTAGTTGTCCAGAGGTGTTCTCTCTCAGTCGCTGGCGACGGAAATGCCACGCTGCACTGGCAAGCTGTTGGCTTCACTTCCAGAATTCCCGAGGTGGTGTATAGCAACTGAGTGCATCTGATTGTACACACTTGCTGTAACCTGGTCAATGGGCTCTGGTAGCCATGTTCATCCAAAGGCATTATCACCAATGAGCAGTCAACTCAGTAAAGGATTGTGAGTGTGATTGCAGCTTCACAAAAAAGGGTTAGGTGTGGGGGTTTCTGGCCTATGGTAGTGATAGCCTACATACGTACCGTAGTGTACCAATAAATGTTCATTGATTCTTGACTCTCGATCCTCAATTATGAATTTTCAATTTTGAAGTTGGCATAATTTGATGTAAATACGTATTGGAGTTATACCTATCGTTCAACGTAAACAATTAACGCTACTTAGACATGGTGTCATGCTAACATGAGCTGTGGTGTCGTGATAGAAAACTGTGATGTCATGACACCACGACACTACTCATGCCACGGGGGGGTAATACCCCCCCTCTCCCAAGCCTTTGGTACGTCTGGAACATCCCTCCATCCGGAGGAGTGTCTGACAGTTCAACCGCCTTTCTCTTATTGCAACAAATTGCAATGTTCATAACTCCGCAACCCAACAACTAAAAAAAATTAGTGACTCATTTGACTTCTCCACTTCTGTTCTGTTGCGGCTGCGGGTGCATAGAGCTAGTCACGTGCTCTTAGGGCTTTCCCCCGCAACCTGCGCGTCACACCTTAGCTAGTTCGACATACCAATTACACCGTGTCACCTCCATAGAAAGAGTCGTTGAGTCTTCTGTGCTCGACACCTCTAGGAGCAATCCTAAAAACCTGTAGCAACACCTCTTCTTCTTCTACAGTCAGGGTCAGCAAGTGTGAAGTAACCCTGAATTACGAGCGACCTCAATTTTAGTGCGGGGCTAGTAGGGTACCGTACAAGGTGGCTGTTAGTACGAGGGTACCTCCTACCGTTTATGGAATTACATAATACTGGGTACGTATCTCCTCACCCTTCCGTATGAGATACGACGGTACTCCCGTACTTTAAGTAGTACTCCCGTAGTCATGCAGCTTCAAGGTATCCTCGTATTCCGTACAGACGGCTTGCACCTTCCTGGGGTGGCGCAGGTGGCGCGAGGGTCACGTCGTGTGTACTTCCGTACGAGTACTCGTACTAGCGGTCGGAGGGGTGTATCCCAGGTAAGGGGGCGTGGGGGGCACCGGGGGTATGTCGGGAAGATTTTGCATAACCGAGGTCTACTTGAGGAATTGTCCGATCAAGAGACCTTTCTTGCTGAGAGCCTCTTCCATACAACTTTGACGTCGCCCGCTGACCAGTTGCCTGACCACTCCACAGCTAGAGTTGGCAGGCGAACGAAAACAAGGAGGGTGGGTCGGTACATGACAGTGAAGCTAGCCTGCTTGACAACCAGCCTCGCGCCTCACCAACCATTCGACAACGTCGAAGTTTCGTATTAGCTCTTCCCCGCAATCTGTCAGTCGCATCCGCGTGTTGCACCAATGGGCTGGTTCACGCCGTCGCCGACGCGCGTCTACGGAAATGGCAGCTACTATGGTAGCAGCAGTAGCAACCGCCACAATGGCAGTTCCGGTCGTCGTCAATACTACGCCTCGTCGTCGTCTTCGTCGCACTACAAGCGACGGCCGCGCGACGGCTACATCGAGCGCGTCGTCTACCAGCTACGTCGACTGCTCCGGCGCTTGATCACCTACGCGCGCGATAACCCTGTCAGGGTCTTCATGATCGTCGTCATGCCGCTCATCACCGGCGGCGCGCTCCAGCAGGTGCTTCGCCAGTTTGGCATACGCCTGCCGATGGGCCTGTCCAGAGGTGCTGGGAGCAGTACGTCCCTTTTTTCACAGCTTTCTTGTGTCGTTTCTGTATTCCTGTGGGGGAAGGAGTCGAGGGAGGTTCTTGCGCTGCGCTTCCTCGCCGCCCCCCCACCCCCCAATCAATCACCAGACTCAAGCTCGGTTCTAGCAAATGGGACGCTGCACAGTGCTGATTGGGTCTCCGAGCAGTGTTCGGTAGCAGCGGCTACTCGAGTTACTCCCGCCGCGGTGGCGGCTACGGCGACTTTGGCGGCAGCGGAAGCATCGAGGGGTTGATGAAGGTTGTGCAAGCCTTCATCTAATCAGTCCTAGACGACCGACGACCTCGGGCGGGAGGAGATCATCAAGAGTCTCACGGGGAGGGCTGTTGCCCCCTCCGTGCCATCAACACTCTCTTGTCGGACGACGCTGCGGAGCCCTTTCTTTCTTCTGTCCAGCGATATACCTGTGTGGCTTGTGCGTTCGAACTTGAGATTGCAATGTCATAGAGAGGAAGGGGAAGGGGGGGGGGGGGGGGGGGGGGGGGTCCAGAGAAGGGGCACCGTCTTTTGGGAAAAACCCCCCAGTTGTGGCTGCACTAAGTGCCCGTGGGTTCAGGCAGCGATGCAGGACCTGGGCCTTTACGCAGAACTCGGTGGCGTGAAATCAATAGGGGCGTGGTGTCTAAAGCGGCGGATCTGGACGACGTCGATCGTTCGTGCATTCTTTGGAACACTATGAAGCGAGGACGGCCGAATCTTTTTTGTATCGGGCAGAAGCTCACCTCTGCGTTTCTTTCCTGCCTTTCCCGTTCTGGATGGGAAGCTATCTTGCTGTAGCACCTTTGGAGGACGAGCGGGAGGCGGGAGTTGTCAGCACTTTAGGTTTACCTAGCATGCGACCAAGTAACGTTGAAATTTGGCTTGGCTCGGGTTTGGCTTGGTATGATTCCCAAGTCTCGGATCTGAAAGGGAAAAGGATGGAGACAAGGTCTATTAAAAGCCACGACAGTGCTGCAGACGATGGTGATGGTCGTGTTGAAAGTAATCATGATTTTCTCCTCTGTAGAACCTTCTACACATAAAGGAAGCCAAGTGCGCCAAAGACTTTGAGCAGAAGCAAGACAGATCAGCCAGTATGTCGATCGTGAGCTGATCATCGACATTCGTGGGGAAGCGATCCGTCAGTTGTTTTTTTTCAGCGCTTGGACGAGCGGCGGCCCGCTCGGCCATTGGGTGCCGAGGGAACCTGAGCATCGACGCTGACCTCGTCGCTGTCGCTACTGCTGCTGCTGCTGCCGGTGTCGGCTCCGTCCTTCGACGCGTCGGCGGCCGTCTTCGGGTTGGACCTCAAGACCGCGGCAACTGAGCCAGTAATCTTCGAGTAGGCCCAGATCGGCAGCCGGTAGACGACTGTCTGCTTGATGGTCGGCCTCGGAATCTCGTCGACCTGCGAAGAGAGCACACGTTAAGCGGCAACGTCGAGGCAGTGATGGTGGTCGTGCCGCAAGCCTTACATCGAGCAGGTACTCCTCCACCTCGCCGTCCTCGTTTTCTTCCTCGAGGTAGACGTTGCCCACCGAATCGACCACGAGAACCTTGCCGTTCTCGGCCACCACCCTCTTCCTGTTGCCCGTTGGGCCGGGTCTGGCCGTCTCCGTCGGCGGCGGCGCATTGGCGTCGTTGGTCGCTTTTGCCGCCTTTTTGCCCTCTTTCCTCTCCTGGAGACGCCGTTGCCGTCGGTTCGGGGCTTGGGCGGCCCCTTCGTTTCGGTCTTCAGGTAGGGCAGAGCTCGTTGCCGACTCACCAAGGGCCGGGACGCCCCTGATGCCTAGCTCGTCCCCCCAGGCAGCACGTCTCGCGTGCCGGATGTACCGGCCGACAAAATCTCGCTGGCGTCTCCAGCTGAGATACAGTGCCCCGTAGTGGGCTGCTCCCCCACCGACCAGGAAGAGCCCAAGCAAGACGGAGCCTGCGCCAGGCCGGTATCTCGCGTAGTAGTACCCCGTGCCTCGCCATTTGGGGAAGCCATTATTCAGGAACTGATCGTAACGCTCTTTATCCGGCCCAAGGAGGATCTTGGCAACCACGCTTAGACGGGCAAATCGTTCGTTGGCCTGCTTCACAGCGCGCCGGGTGTCCGCCTCAGACGGGCCCTTGGAGGCGCCCGCGCCAGCGTTCTTTTGCGTCTGCTTCCCGGACTTGGCTCGCGCCTTTGGAGCGGTTTGTGAGGCGATGAAAGATTGCTTGGCCTTGTCCGGGTGCAACAGTCGTCGTCTCTTCTTGTACGCCTTGTTGATCTCGTCATAGGTGGCGCCGGGCTTGACTCCTATGAAATCTGATGACCGAACGTGCTCAGTACTCATGGGACTCCAGAGTTTCGTTGCCACGCGCGGTGGGTGCCATACCGTAGAAGGTGACATTTTCGCCTTCGGATGACAGAACTTCGTCCCTCAAGCGGAATATCTCGTGATCTGCACCCTCGAGATCAGCATCAAAGTCGTGGCTAGCCAGTTTCCGTCGTGTGAGAATCACCCTCTTTGGTCCAAGCCCTAGCAAGAACAGCCAGGATACTGACGATGCAAATGACGACGAAGCCGGGAGACCTCATCGTGACACCAGGGACGTTGAGTCGGTTCCTGAGCGACGATCGAGAATCCTGGATGACAATGCACGGGACGTATCATGCATGCCTCCCTTTCCGGATGCACTTGCCGGTTTCCGGTTGCCTGACCGAGCAACTTCCTGCTTGCAGGGCGGTACTTGTCACTGATGATTCAGGAAAGGAAGCGATTGTGACGTGCCACCTCTGCAGCTAATTACTGTAGGTGCAGGTCGGAGCCTAATCGCTTGACGTGGCCCAATCGAAACCAAGATGGCAACTGCAGCACGACCACGAACAGTGCAAGAGCACAATTCCCTGGAAACGCCCCCTGACGGACTTGACAGCTTAAAGGGGCCTTTAGGTCGTCGCAGAAAAACAGTCCCATCATTTCTTCCACCCACAAAATGACCTGAGACCACGGTTGTGGCTTGCCGCCCCGTGCGCCCTCGCCGCCACATGTGGCTCATACCGATCGGGGTGCTGATGACTAATAAAAGTACCATACGGTACGGGATGTATTAGTCAGCCAAGGGCTCAACTCAGGCACTTACGCACCTCCTCTCATGTCATCCACCGCGTCCTCCTTCTCGCACATTGCCAAGGCATCAGTCTTTGGCCCTCTTTGCGTCAACTTCCTCGCATCTTGTGTCTACTCTTGAGAGGCCTCGGTACATCGGAACATCGCAACCGTGCCTAGGTTTGGTTTGAAGCATACGAGTACGTGTGCTCTCGCTGCGCCTCCGGTGTCATTTTACGTTTGGTCGTCGTTTTTGCTGCGTCGACACGGACGGACTTTGTCCCGCCAGTTCGATTCAGGAGGAGGCTGACGACGACCCTTTTAGACGGTCAATTCAAGGCTCGTCTCTCAGCATTTAGATTCCTTCTGTGCTCGTCGACCATACGTCTCCGTTCTCCATCGTAAAGACGACCGGAATCCCCTCGACTCGGATTGGCACTCACTCCGTCCTACCCCATCTCCTCGG
Source organism: Cyclobacteriaceae bacterium (assembly GCA_965217305.1). Classification (GTDB taxonomy): domain Bacteria; phylum Bacteroidota; class Bacteroidia; order Cytophagales; family Cyclobacteriaceae; genus Tunicatimonas. The sequence continues at coordinate 162,222 of CBDCHN010000005.1, read as the reverse complement.
AATCTTCTCATATTTCCACCACACCCACGTAACAACACCTCTTCTCGACTTGATCAAAGAGCGGCGGGTTGACGTCGAAAATCGTCTCATCGAACAACATGGCACGCATTCAGATCCCCTTGGAAGCTCTGGCGTCTCGCTTCAATCTGTCAGATCGCCTCGAGAGTGTCCGGGCTCAGTCGCTTGGTTCTCGTTTCGCCAACCTGAGGCCCGTCTCCGAGTTCCTCGACTTGAAGCGTCTGTCGAAACCGGCCAATTTCGCCGATGTCCAGTCGCGCGTCAACTACAACCTCGGCTACTTCTCGAGCAACTATGCCGTTCTGTTCGTAATGCTGAGCATCTACAGCCTTTTGACCAACCTCGTGCTCCTCTTCGTCATCGTCCTAGTGGTCGGTGGTATGTACTGTATCGGACGGCTACAGGGTCAGGATCTCGATGTGGGTTTCGCTCGAGCCACGACGTCTCAGCTGTACACCGGACTCCTCGTGGTCGCCGTGCCGCTCGGATTCTGGGCCTCGCCCATCTCGACCGCGTTGTGGCTCATCGGTGCGACTGGCGTCAGTGTCCTGGGACACGCGTCCTTCATGGACAGACCGATCGAGAATGCTTTTTCCGAGGAGGCGGTCTAGGTGGTCGGCCGCGAACTCCTTTCGATATGCCCCCATGGGGAAGACCATTGGGATCCCGGACCAGGCGAGGTCGAGACGAGCGGTATCGGGAGCAGAGGAGACGGTGGGAGGATCACACGAGGTTTGAGGAGCTCGAGACCGACGAGGATGAAGGTTCGGTTGAGAGCTGGGACGCCGACGTCCACCCGCGACGCTCGGCCAGTGACGAACTCTACTTCACCGGCGTCGACCTCGGCGGTCGGCGACGTGTGAACCGGCAGATCACTTACGGCGACGAGGCATCGACCGACAGCAGCGACACGAACTCGGACGAGCGCGACCGGGATGGGGCTCGGATCGCGCTGAGGGACAAGGAAACTCGGCTCGCGCAGACGGCCGTCGAGCGCATCCGGCGCGCTCAGCGGCTGGGTGAGCCCGACGTCCATCTAAGCAAATCGGAGTACGAGGCCCTTGAGCGGGAGCGCCTGCGAACGGGCCCCAGCCCGCAAAACGCTCCTCGGCGAGCAGCACCCAGCCGCGGTGCGACTGAACGTCGGCCGCGGCACGAGCGAGACGGTCCTTCTCGCCACGTTGCTCGATCGGACGCCCCTGCGAAGCCGATTTACGACCCCGAGTATTCTCCTTACCTGCACGGCGTAGGCCCGGCCGGCCAACTGAATTACGGCATGGACTACACTACCCCATATCCGCAGCTTGAATGCCGGCCTCCGAGGCGGAAGCAGTCGTCTGCCAGCCTCTCTAGGCCCAGCTCCTCACGCAGCTCGCAACCTCATACACCGCCGTCGCCAGCTCAACGCGACGCACGGACCCAGGCTCGATACTTCTCCCTTCCAGAGACGCGCCAGGTGCCCGGTCGAACCAGCGCCGGCCACACCCGCAACCGGTCACGCTCCACAGCTCATACACCCCCTCTGGTCGATCCGATGCAGTATCAGACGTACCTGTCGACCTTATCGTACGGTCCGGATTCCCGCAGGCCGGCTGATCCAGTAAACGTGGGGTACGGGCCTATCCAGCGCCGCCACTTGCCGCCGCAGTCGTACCCCTACGACCCTCGAGGGCTGGTAACGTCGTCCGATCCAGCCCTGGCACGGAGATACGCCACGGCGCCTGGGTCTACGCCCGAGGCCGATGAACCGATGCCAGACGCGCCGTCTACGCCGGAGGATGACGAGGACGATGATGACTACCGCCATCACCTCAACAGCAGCCACAGAGATTACGACGTGGGATACGATGCGCCTACTCTCTCGAGCCCGCGAAAGCAGAATAGCACCGCTGGCCCCGCGCCTGCTCCCCCTCCACGTCCGACTCCGGCTCTGGCTCCAGCTCGTGCTCCCGTTCAAGCAAGATATCCGAGGCGAAATCGGACATGAAAGGTCGATCGATGTCTCACTAATCTCTCCATCTCACGTATGTCTCACATCATGTCTTTGTGAAAACAGAAAATACAGACATTTAGGTAGGAAGGGGAGCGAGCGAGCCACCCACCATAAAGGGTCACTCGTCACAATGCGATGATCGCGACTACATTACAGGTGTAGACGCGAAGCCGATCCAGTCTATTGCTTTGTGCGCAACATAAGTGCCTATATGTGCAAGCTAGGATTAGGGCTAACAATCACGTGAGACGTCATGTGACATGGCCACTATACTATCTCTCCTCTAAAGATTGCCCTACTCTCGTAAATCCCACTTGAGTCGATGTTACACAGCCCCTTTGTGGCCGGACCGCCGGTATTGATTAGTTTGAAAATCCTAGTTACTTAAGTAACATCTATACAATAGAACTAAGTAAGTCTCGTGTCGTCACTCTAACAGTACAGTTGTAGTATCATCCTTACAACATTAGGCAAGGTGTCATGCTAAAATACGCTGTCAAATGGTGTCGACAACGACAATCATTGTAGTGTTGTGATAACACAACCCCAAGGAATTCCACAAGTTATAACAAACGCCAAAGACAGCCAAAAATAACAAGAACAAAAAGAGAATGCGCCAGGGCTTCAACCTATGCAGTGTGAGGGAATTTAAGGGATGTAATAGAGAAGGCCAGAAACAATTTTTTTGCTGGTGCTAAATGAGTGTGAGGGTATGTGAGGGAGGGGGAGGAGGAGGGGGGGGGGTGGTTAATTAACGAAAAATAGTGGGTACAACAAGGCAATACAACGAGAGAAAATGCTCCATCCATTCCTCCTCCTCCTCCTTATTCACGCCACAGTCCAAGTTGCCAGATCCAACACAGGCCGGTTAAAGGTTCCTCGACGACAGCTCACGCCAGTAGAAGGTCATGTCTCGTCTATCCGCTCCTTCCTAAATTCGTGGCTGCTATGCTTCGTTCCGACAAGGCGACACGAAGCCTACAGGCAAACTTTTCCGTATTTCCACGATGGAGTAAGGATCCATCCTCAGAAGAGAAGAACGGCGTTGAACCAGTAGCTGAGAGCTAAAAAACGATGTCGAGGACGCCGGCGCGATGAATTGAATGAGAACCGTGGGCGCGAGAGAATAAGGGAATGAAAAAAAGGATGAATCCTCTTTGGAAGACGAATCGAAAGTGAGGTAAACGGAAACTAAAACGAGGGACAACCGGTAACGCCCTTGAAGATTTGGAAATTAACTCAGATGGGAAGATCCAATGCGGTTTGTGCGGTTTGTTGAAGGCGTCAAGGTCATCTGGAAATCTCCCGCCGTCAGTATACCCTCCTGAGCGACTTGTAAGGAGGGGGACGGGTCAGATCTGAGGGACCTACCCCTTAAACGTCAAGGGATGCCAACGCATCTTGAGCAGCAGCCGAGAGATCGTCGACTGCGCGCTTGGCCTTGCCACACGATTGACCGGGGCGATGGCAGAAGCGCCTGAACGGCTCCGCGTTGGGGCCTGCCTCGGCCTCAGGCTCGGCGAGAGCGGCGGCGATGGCCTCGGCCGCACGCTTGACCTTGCCGCACGACTGGCCGGGGCGATGGCAGAAGCGTATGATGGCCTCTGGCTCAGGCTCCGGCTCTGTGAACATCAAAAGGTCAGCATAAATAATATAAATACTGGAACACACAGAAAAGAATCACTTACCGGCATCACGCTTGACCTTGCCGCATGACTGGCCCGGTCGGTGGCAGAAGCGGCGGAACGCTTCCGGCTCCGGATCTGCGTCGGCGTAGGCTGACGCGACGGCATCCGCTAGAGCTTCGGCCGCACGCTTGGCCTTGCCGCACGACTGACCAGGGCGGTGGCAGAAGCGCCTGAACGGCTCTGCCTCAGCCTCTGCCTCAGGCTCGGCCTCGGCGAGCGCCTCGGCAGCAGCCTCGGCCGCACGCTTGACCTTGCCGCAGGACTGACCAGGACGATGACAGAAGCGTCGGATGGCCTCGGCATCGGGAGCGGCCTTGGCATTGGCTGCAGCCTCGGCCGAGACGGCCGCTACAAGCGCCAACACGACAACCGGGATGAGCTTCATGACGATGAGAGACGAGAGCAAGACTGCTTGAGAATCGGAGATTTGACCTTTCTAACAAGTAGAAAAGGGGAAATTTTCGTGTGCGCGAGTACCCTTGACCGAGAACGAGCACGTATGATCAACGATCGAAGAGAGGTTCGACACAAGTGAGAATGCTCGACTGAAGATCTTCTTCAAACAAGTAAAGATATAGGTGTGAGGGGCAGAAGAGAAGACTTGGATCCGTCGGGGACGCTGTTTTTTATAGATGTCGTGATGTCGATGGGTATGAGCATGGTCCTTGTGCACGCCTTGTTCCAGATCGTCGAGAGTAAAGAAAGGTGAAAGAACGAAGGAGAGATAGAACGAGAGACGGAGACGGCAAGAGGGGATAGGTTCTTGAGCAAAAAAGAGCGTCACGTTCAAGGGGCAAGCCATTCGTTCTTCCACACCAAGCTCTGAATAAAAAATCCAATAGAACAAGAAAAAGAAGAAGACGATGCTGAACAGAGGAGTCAATAGAGTGAAGGGACGGAGTGTTATTCTTATTGAGAAACGGTTGTATACGAGAGCGGTCGGTATAAGAAAACAAGAACAAGTTATTCGGTATGAGGCCGGCCTCAATATCCAGGAGAAGACAAGGACGAACTAGTTCTGAAGGTTGCGGCTCTAAACCGAATTCTGGTGTCAATAAGCTCCAGGCCTGAGGTCCGAGTCGCCCAAAGTGGGTGTCAATAAGCAAACAAGGGGCGCTTTATGTGAATCAGTTAGTTAGTTGACGAACAACGAAACAAAAGAAGTAAATCAAAATCCAAAGAAAAATTTTCACCTCGAACGAAATGAGATGTGGAAGAGGGAAGAAATTAATCAGGGGGCAGACGCCGATTGCGAGAGGAGGACAGTATGGTTGCGTTGAAGAATTCAACGCGACTTTTGAAGCCTCCTCGATCACGAGCTCTACCTCCATCTCGACTTTGACCTCGACCTCGACCTCGACGACGACGACAAAGATGATGGCAAAGATGACGGCGAAGATGATAAGAGAGCGACAGTCACCGCTTCGTCACTCGTTCCAAAAAAAATCTGGTTGCGGAAGGATATCTCTGACGAGAATGTGACGCGTCGGGTCCTCAGCAGCAAGACGACGTCTACCTACCACGTCATATGAGACGCCCAAATCAGCATTGATCCTGGTAGAAAGGGAGGAGGGGGCTTGAAGAATAGGGATCGATAAATGTACGACGGCGACCCCTCATGATGGATGTGAGGCAGGCACGTAGATAGACGAGCTTAAAACCTAGAACCCACGAGTGAAGTTTTTAATCGCCTCCTTGTCCGGCTCTCTGAAATAATGTGATCCTCACAGCTAGGTGGAAGTAGCTAGATCTATGGGGTCTGGGTAGAGCGCTTATAGTGTAGAGAGGCTACAAAAATCTTCTGAGCTCAAGCCGGGGCGAGAGGGGACGAGGATAGGTACTGTGGGGGAACGAGGGAGGAAAGAGGCCATTATCTCGAACGAGGAACGACCATCGTCAACGGCTTCGAGGCCAGGCCATCGGGAATCCCCGTATCGTAGTGCGACTGGGAGGAAAACTTGACGATGCCAGAGCAAGCATCGAGATTATGATGTGGGTGTTGTTATCACGACACCCATTTGTTTTAACTCGACACCCAGATCTTTGTTAGCACGACACCAATCATTTAGCGTTGTTAACATGACACCTTAGATCTGCCTATAGTATACGGAAGTACGGGGTACCCGTGCCTTGGAGGTACTTCGTACCTCCCCTTCCCTCGCGAGCTCTGTCGGGACACCCTTGATTTTAGTCCCACGGTCCCTAAGGGTGTCTGCCACGTGTACCATAGATCCCACCGGTACAATAGATTTCCTACACAATCAGCTTTGCACTTCAATAACTTTCCACAACAGCGACTAAACTAGAATCTGAGATGCTCATCTGATTCTTCTGCTTCTGCACTGTAATCTCTGAATCTGTAGACAACTCTGAATTCTTTTAGCGTTGCTGAGAAGATGACACAGTTGCAAATCAAGTACTTACTAGCTCTTCGTTGGAAACAATTTTGAAACCCTTTAGCTTCACAACACCACGACAAAATAGTAAATATTGTGAGCCTATTTGATTCCCTTACATCTACACTATCACTACAGAGCTTGTGGAGTTCTTCTGATTTTTGTGGTATTGTTGAGTAGTGAAAGCTGACAGCCGGTCAACTTGGTAAATCAATGTTGATGCCTGGTCAACGAGGTATGAAGACAGGTGTGCCTAACTAAGCTTCTAATGAGCAACAACAAGATGAAAACTCTGCAATCCAATCACGTGCCACCTTGTACCAACAATTTAGTATGGCTCAAGGGTAACACTGCTTCGTCACACCTCTGCAAATCCTCAAGCAGCTCGTACGAGGAATTCCCTATTCCAGACAGGCTTGTACGCAGCTCCCGGCCAACAAGTAGCTTTGGTAAGTAGTTGCTACACCTGCCCCATTCCAGTAGTCCACCTTCACATCTCTGGGATTTGTGAACGTAGCGACAGCAGGAACAGCGACCATCGCCACTACTACCGACCACCACCACCACCATTACTCAACCACAACACAAAAATCTGCAGGAGTTGACATTTTGGGTACTAATAGAGCATCTAGTATAGAATCAGATAGACTCATGGAGTATACTAATTTATAATTCTGTTGCCAAGTTATGAACATTCTAAGTTTTATGTGTTGAAGATCTGTTCTTGATCTGGTAACTGTCGCAGTTTCTCAACAATGCTATAAAAATCGTAAGAGTTCTACAAGCTCAAGGATGATACTAGAGAAGTAGAGGAGTCAAATGAACATATCAGATTCTAGTTTAGCCGTTGTTGTGGAAAGTTATAGACGTGCAAAGCTGATTGTGTAGGAAATCTATTGTACCGGTGGGATCTATGGTACCGGTGGCAGACCGTAGCTTGCGAAGGGAGTGGGAGGTTCCACAGTACCTCCAAGGCACGGGTAGTTGCTAGCTAGTAGAATTGATGTTCAAATGAAAACTCTGCTTGTCAAGTGGGGTAGGGGTAGGAACATGACCGTTGGTCCAGCCATTTTCAGCCCATAGGATTTGTTGGTCGGTCGGTCGGAGCTATAGAATCTGTCAGTTGGTCGGGTAGAACTTATCGGTCGGTCAGTCGGAGTTGCTTCAATTCATTGATGTAGAAGCTGAGCCTATCAAGTTATCAAGTCAGCAACCGTGCAATACATCTGGGGTGAGTGGATGTCCTGCTAGCAACGCTAAAATGTGGTGTCATGTTAACAACGCCAATGATTGGTGTCGTCCTAACAAAGCTCTGGGTGTCGTGGTAAAATAAATGGGTGTCGTGATAACAACACCCTTATAATGTTCAAACGAGATCAGGCTCCGACTCAAAGCTCAGCTTTCCGTTGGGTACAAGTGGGTGTGATACATTTCTTCGAACGATGACAGCAGTAGCACAAGAATCGTGGCGATTGGATAATGAGCACATGACGAATAAGAAGAGGAATTGAGATACCCAATCATACAATGGGGCCGTTGGCGAGGGCTATGCCTGAAAATGTTGCGACTTCAAAACGCAAGAGCGAAGAGATGCAGATCAATGGAAGACGAAAAGACGTATATATCATGATGTCGTACAAGGGACGGTCGATGAGCGTCAGTCATAAGGGGACGTGAGATGGTGAGACGCTGAGACGATATGAGACGAAAAGAGAAACACATAGCCTCCACATTGATCGATAGAAATAAATCGTCCCCTGGTCGAGGCATGAAAAACAACCCGGAACGCTGCCGAGTAGAAAAACCATGCCCCCCTGAAGAAAGAGAGTCGCATGTGAGCCGATGCAGTTCGTCCACAGGACCGGTCGTGTTTTGGATGGCCCTGGAAACGAGCGAGAGAGCGAGCGAGCCCCACAGAGCGAGGGGCGACGAAAAGAGCAACGACGAAGAGCGACACGCTGGAACCAGACGCGGAGTCTGGGTCGAAAGCGGAGTTCGCAATTGAAGGACGTCGGCCGAGCCGGCCGGGGATGAGGGAAAGAGAACACGCGAAAACAGTCATGAAAAAACAATCGCCGACGATAAGGGACCAGAATCCGCCCGTGCGTGAAACGACGTCGTGTCGTTTTCTGCTCCCTTCTCGGTGGCTTGCGCCCATGTGTTCCCCCATCCCATCCGGGTCTCGAGGCCGTCGTACGTACTCGTGGTCCTGGTCGTGGTCGTCGCGTTCGTCGCCGCTTCTAGACAACTTTTGGGGTATATCGCACACGCACGCTCGTCCCAGTAGCTCAGAGAGCCACCCAGACATGACATTCCCATGACGGAGCTGATCTCGCCTCACATGAGACGACAGACGTCGTCGTGTTGCTGCTGCTGCTGCGGCGGCGGCGGTGGCGGCGGTGGCGGCTGCACATGCGACACACTCTCTTCAGGTTTTTTTTCCGCTTTTTTTGACTGCCGCACCCGCGTGCCGGCGGTCCAAGCCAGCAACGGCGGCAGTTTGGCCGGTTGCGCCTTCTTCGTCACCGCTGCCGAGCCCACGACGATGACACCCTCAGGCGCGCCGGGCCCCTTGCCGTTGGCCGCCGGGACCGGCGGAGGAGGTGGTGGCGGCGGTTTGGCGTCACTGGACTTGATCTCCTTCGGCGACTTTCCCGGCTCGACCAACACCACGTGATCTGGCGCTTCGGCCGGCTTCGCCGCGGCGGCTGCTTCTGACCCCGGCGCGGCCGCTTCGGCTGGCTTGTCCGGCGGGGGCGCCGGCGGCGGTGGTGGTGGCTCAGGCAAGGGCCACATCTTCATCGTGATGGCCCAGTCCGGCTCGACCGTCGTCTCCCACACCTGCGGAAGGATGATGTCGCCGTTGGGCCCGATCAGGTCGTAGTGTCCTTCGGCCACGTGCGGTCCGATGACATCGATGTGGAGGAAAGCTTGCTTGATCAGCTCCTCCATGCCCTACGATCCCTGAGACGTCAGCTATCACTGCCGCCCGACGGGAGCGCAGGGTGATACAGGGCAAAGGGGGAAAAGCGCTAGAAGATTATGGCAAAACGTACGGCCCAGGTCTGACAGAGGTGAAACGGGAAGCTGAACTTGCGCCCGACGGCGTCCTTGAACTTGAGCGGCTTCTTCTTCTCCTGCTTCGGCGGCTTCTTCTCCGCCTCCGCCGCCGCCGTAGCCGCGGTGGCCTTGGCCTCTGCTTCGGTCGCCTTCGCCTCGGCTTCCTTGGCGGCGGCCTCGGTCTTGGCGGCCGCTTCGGCGTCTTTGGCTGCGGACTCGGCCGCGGCCGCGGCCTCGGCCTTGTTGGCTTCGGCTTCCTTCTTCGCCGCCTCGGCGTCGGCCTTGGCCTTCTCGGCCTCGAGCTTGGCCGCCTCGGCCTCTTCCTTTGCGCGCTCGGCCTCGACGAGCCTCTTCGCGGCGGCCTCGGCGGCGGCCCTCGTCTTGGCGATGGCGGCTTCCTCGGCCGCCTTCTTAGCCGCCATCTCGCGCGCCTCGGCCTCCTTGCGCGCGCGCTCCTCCTTCTCTTCGGCGGCGCGCTGCTGGTCCAGCAGGAGCTTCTCGAGCCGGGCGAACTTCTCGTCGTCGCGCGACGTGTCCGGCGCGGGTGGCGCGGGCGCGGGCGGAGGTGGGGTCGCCGAGGCCGCTGCGGGGGGCGACATCATCTGGAACGGGTAGAACATGTGCGGCGATGGGCTCATGCCGGGCGGCATCCCGTACGGCGACTGCTGCTGCTGCTGATGCTGCTGCGCTCCGTAATAGTACGCCGCCGCCGCGGCGGGACCGTACGCGAGGGTATCAGCCGCCGCGGCGTAGGCATGGGACGACGCATGCTGATGCGAACGATGGGGCATGGGCGGCCCTCCGTGATGATGGTGATGATGAGAAGGATGGTGGAGCTGCTGCTGCTGCTGATGCTGCTGCTGCTGCTGATAGTGATGAGAGTGCCCGTGGTGCGGCGTCGCATGGTGCAAATGCGGCGAGGCGAAGTATCCCGGCGAGCCCGGCGTCGCTGGCGGGCCGTACGGACTACCCGGGTAGGCGTAGGCGGCCTGGGCGCCGGCGGCCGGGATCAGCTGGTTCGCGCCGACGGGGACGACGCTGCTGCCAACGTAGGGGTCGTAGGACGAGCTCGACGCGTAGCTGGGGGCATAGTGCTGCGGCGGCGGCGGCGGCTCGGGCACGCGCCAATGGGCGGGGCCGCGGGGATGGTGATGGGAATGATGGGGCGGCGGGGCGCCGCGGGCGTAGCCCGGCACGCCCGGATACTCCTCCGAGGGGTCCACACTTTCGGGGGCAATCGGCAGCGGCGGCCGATGAGCGCGCGACGGCAGATGGCGGGGACGACGGTCGGCCGCGACACGTCGCGGCGGAAGTCGATGTCTATGAAGATGCGGAGGCGGATGCTGCTGCTGCTGCTGCTGCTGCGGCTGCGGCTGCTGCTGGTGATGGTGGTTCGAGGTGCGGGGACGCGAGGCCGAGTCTGAGGGTCGGATCTCCTCCCAGCCCTCGGAGCCGTCGAGGAACGACTCGGCGTACTCCTGGCTCCCGGTCCCGGACGAGGGCGACGCCTCGAACGAGTCCTCGTCGGAGAAGGAATTTGAGCGGTCAGACTCGGTCGTGGTTGAGCCGGGTCCGAAAGTGATGTTCACCCTGGGCCTGCGTGTTGCGTGCCACGTTGGCGTCGACGTCAGCTCGCGAACGTGCAAGATCAACCCGGTCGATACCTTCTCTGGAGAGGGGACCACCGACTGCATTCAGAAGGCTGTGGGCACGACGGGACACTGCGCCCCACTGCCGTCGAGGCGCGGCGGTAGGGTGGCGATGGCCCCTGTCGAAGAGAAATCGCGGTCACGATGGCGCCCTTTGGTCTGGGCTGCGGTATTGTAGCGTTCCGTGGTGATGCCGATCGCCCGAACAAGGCGTGCGCATGGAGCTTCTTGTAGATTCCGGCCGCGCCCCGAATTCCACGATGAATCGACTCCCCTCGAGATGACTCTTCGCGCAAGAATGTGGACCAGCGGCTAGCGATGCTTGTCTGGCCGAGGTGGCAGTCGGTACGTTTGTACGAAGTAGCGATGCCGTCTCTGCTGCGCGCTCGATAAATATTGGCGGGGTGACCTTGCTGCTGACCGCTCGGGGTCGACCCTGTATGAAGTGCTCCGTACAGTACGTGATCGCGAAGACGGACGACTATATGGAGATGTGTGAGTCGGCCGAATGTCGTCGAGCATTGTCAGCAGTTGACGTACGAAGAACATCAAATTTTTTGCCCTTCCCCTTGGTGCCTCCTCGAGGGCTTGTGGGACGTTGGGCTTGAACCAAGCGATGCCAGATCGTTAGTTGTCGGTACCCGGTATCCAGTATAAACGCCGGGGCGTCGTCGCCAGAGGGATCCTTTGTCACTCGTGGGGGATGGGAGATTTGTGGGCCGGGGGGGGGGGGGGGGGGTGCCGTCGATCTGGCTGCTGCACGCTGGCACGCCTGGCTCCAGGTCGCAACGGCCGCGATCTTGGGCGATTGGAAGACGCAGAGGCCGACCTGCAAGGAGAGAGGCCGACGAGAAGCGCTGCCTTGACCCCTTTCTCCGGTCGATGTTGTCCTGGCTCCGAGTCCGACCGTCGCGGGCGGAAGTCACTGACGAGGACGAGGACGAGGACGAGGACGAATGAGTTAGCCGATCGAGAACGTCGTCGATTGGACTTCAACTGGGCCATTGACGACGGCGAGTTCCACGGGCCTGCCGGTAACCCTACCGTACGCACGTACGTAAGCACGGTAAGCTAACGTGGGTAATTACGCTCCAGTGGCTCCGTACTGTTTTCGAGGGAATACGTACGGAAGTATGGAAGTACCTCCATACTCTAGTCGTACTTACAGTACGTACTCACGGTACCGTAACGTATGGAGTACTCGTACGGAAGTACCTTTGTACGAGGTACGGGGGTACGAGGGCCTGAAGGGGCGGACCCCTTAGTCATCAATGCTACTGTATCAGCTCGCTACCCGCGCCATGGGGGGTTATACCCCCCGCCTCCCGCACCTTGGGAACGTCCGGAACACCCATCCATCCGGAGTGTTGGACAGTTGAAAGGTACCCGCGCCTTGAAGGTACCTCGTACCTCCCTCTGCCCTCGCAAGCTCGGTCGAGACACCCTTCCGAAGGAAGGGTGTCCGACAGCGGTACATTAGGTGACAGCGGTACAATAGATTTCTACACGATCATCTTCAAGCATCTACAACTTTGCACTACAACAACTAAATTAACATCCGATATGCTCATCTGATTCCCTTGCTTCCGTACTGCAATCTCTGAACTTGTAGACTTCCTTGAGCTTTTGTAGCCGTTGTCAAGAAGATGTCGCAGTTGCAAGTTGAGTACTCCCGTACTTGATCTTCGATAGAAATCATTGTGAGCACTTACAACTTCACGACACCACATCAGAATAGTAAACTCTATGAGCCTATCTGATTTCCTTGAATCTATACTATTATCACTGACATTTTAGACCTCTTAATATTTGTGGCATTGTTGAGTAGTTGTGGTAGTTGCTACCCCTACCCTAGCTACAATAGATATTGGACCGTACGTTACGTACTGCAAGGAAGTGGTGAAGGCATCGACAGTGGGTGTTGTGAAATTTATTCTGTTGACGCTTAGTTCGTTCTTGAGTGATGACTACCACAAATTCCCAGCAACACCACAAAAATCGAGAGAAGGTTACAAGTTCAGAACTCACAGAAGAGAGGTAGTGGAAGTAAATGAGCCGTTTACTTTTTTGTTAAGTCGCTCCGTTGTGGAGTTATAAGCTTTGCGTTTGATTCTATCGATTGTCCGTTCGTTCATCTGTCCGTACGTAAGTACGGACGTACCGTCGGTTCGAATGTCCGACACCCCTCCGGATGGAGAGGTGTTCCGGACGTACCAAAGGTGCGGGAGGAGGGGGGTATGACCCCCCCATCTCGCGGGTAATGGTTTCTGTACGGAGTACGGAAGTACCCTCGTACTACTTCCGTACACGTACTCTCGATGCTTACAAAGCTTTCGTCACGGGACTGTGGCAATGGCGTCATCTTCTCTCAAACAATAGCCTAGGCAGAAGGACTTGCCGAATGACTGGTTTTCGGTCACCGACCTTGCACCTTATCTCCTTTGATCTTTCACTCCTCACTGACGACCACCATCTTAAGTGCCTGTTCTCATGTCATCAGAGTACATGGACTCTCTTTCTTTCTATTAAGTCTACTGGTATGCAAGGAAATGGGTCGTCGAGCAAATCGTCGTCGTCCCCAAGACGTGGGTCGTCGATCAAATCGTCGTCGTGCCCAAGACGAGGCCTGTCGTACCCAAGGCGAGGCTCATCGTGTGCAAGACGAGGCTTTTCGTGTCCAAAGCAAGGATGAGGCTCTGTTCGAGGCTATCCACAAGGAATTCGGAGTCAGGGACTACGTCCGTGGCTGTGAGACTACTTGAGCAATTGAAGATTCTAGTTTTCATGATCATTACTGACCTCGATGGCACGACATAGACGACGTCGAGATCATCAACTCTCGGCTTACATCGTCCCAGCGTGAAAAATTCGAGGGGTGGTCCCGCATGAAATGGTTTCGGGTCATGTTTCATGAGACTACACCTGACGTGACCATTGGTGCCATCCAAAACACTGATTTCACCAGTCACACCTCTCGACGCAAACTGGGCAGCCTCATTTCAGACGCTGTTACCGCGTTTAGAGCGGACGATGATCACTTTCTTCCGCTCGGCAGGTGGAATGGCCATCGCTTTGGTCTACACCCGGTACGAAATGTGGAACAATACTTTGGTCGCGGCTCCCTTGTTCCGTATGCACCATGGAAACAGAACAATCTTGAGAAATGCGGGGTCACGTTCGGGGTGAGAGAGCGCACATACGGCCAGCTGTGGTGTCCACCCCCGGAAACAGGTCTGCCACAGGGTAGCTACGGTCGCTGCTCTGGGCACGGCTTGCTTGGTTCATTTCCATCTCCGTACTCCTTCCGCCAGCTGAGCCTGAGCTCCGACACTGCCTCGCCACAAAGAACGGCCGGCGAAGGGTCTGATAGCTCTGCTCCCAGCTCCAGGCCTTCCTCGCCGCGAAACTCAGCTAGTGGACCGTCCGGTAACTCCTCTGCCACCAGCCTTGTCGACGCTAACAGATACACTCCTGCGGACCATGCTTTCTTCCCCCTGGGTCGAATTCACGTGGAAACAACCTTTAACGGCGATAAGCGGCCGCAGTGGCAGAGGTGGGCTGAGACAGCCCACATTGTCGCCGTTGACACTTCTGATCAATCGGTTTGGATGCTTTACGAAGCTTGGTATAAAGATGAGGGGCAGTGGGAACCGGACCCTTGTTACGATCCAGACGATATTGCACCTCCAGACGAAATCCCCTCCTATGGACGATTCCGGCCTGAACACGAGCCTGACTGGGCACGCTTGGAAGGTCATGATGGACGTCGACGGGTCATGGCTAAGCTGGCTGACGATATTCGAAGCTGGCGAGTTGGATCCTATGACGTCCCTTTGGTCATCGGTGACGACGTACTTCCAGATGGGGTGCTGCTGATATTTACCGTTGTTGGAATCGACCGGGACAGGAAGCTTGTCCTACCGTACTGAAACGCTATTTGACTCTACCACCTCTGGAGGACGTGTCCGCTGCATAGCTCTATTTGCAAAGGCTCAGATGGCTCAATCAACTCCACTGTTTTGCTGATCCGTGTGTTCGTTATTTTCTGTGCTCTGAGGTAGAGGAAGCGAGACCTACCCAGGCGTGCCAGGTACAGTATCCGTTGTACGTCTACGACGGACGCAGTAGGAGCCTATTGTACCCCGTCCGTTGCGTACTTCCCTACCACCCGGTTGACAAAAAAACCGGCGAAACTTGTATGGAGTCCTGATAGAAAATTAGCCGGTTTTTTTGTCCACCGGGTGCCTACCTCGTACATCTTGGCACAGATGGGGTTATCGTCTGCTGTACCAGTACATATGTACGGGGTACCGTAATCGGTACCCAGAACCCGGTCGGCCGGACTGTGGTGGGGTTGTCCTCACTGGGCAGAAAGAGCGTCGATGATTGCCGTTGTTGCCCCAGGAACAACAGGAGATGCCCTTGACCCACTGAAAGAGCAGGTCTAGTTTGCTGCAAGGGGAGCGCAGAGGTGGAGGAGCAGGTGGTGGTGGTGGTGGTGGACAAGGACGAGGAATGCGAAGCCGGACCTCAAGCTTCCACTGAGATGACGACGACGACGACCACTGACGACTGGAAAGGGTGGTAGTAATTATAGTACCACTGGTACTATGAAGCACTGCCGCTTGGTCTCTACAGTCTTCTATACGGCAGGAGAGCACGGAGGGTTACGACGATGACTTTGTACGCACTCGCCAGGGCATGCGTGCCTTGCGAGAAGCGGCTTCTTGTTGCTACCACTCAGTAGCATGGTTGTACATCGTGGCATCCTCCACGGGAAAACGGGGTTTTCCTGGCTGTATTAGATCACCTTCTCCTTCCTGAGCATGTTGGGGTCCGTCCAGCTTATCTGTGCTCGTATTCCTCCTTTGCCTCCCTGTCGGAGCCTTTGATGATTGATGATGCGCTGGATGGGTGGGACCGCATCAGATCTCACGCTGCGCTACTCCGTTGATTCAGCCACTGTTCAGCCACTGAATACTGTATACGTACTGTAAAGTATGTATAGTATGTACTCCGTACGTGTGTGCCGGAATTGGTAGGCCTGACTACATCCTGCTGCACTATCGAACGGTCACATTCCGGGCTGCAGAGACAAGTGGACCTGCGATGACGAGCCCAGATGACCATGGAGGAGTACATTGTGAGCTTGAGGATATCTCCCTCTAAGGTACCGTATGGGCTTGCAGTACGAAAGGTACGTTCTACCCATATGCCGTACAGTGCCCCGCTGATGAACTAAGTGGTCGCACAGCGCTACTGCTCCTGCTCCTGCTGCTTATGCTGCTGCTGCCGCCGTCGCCGTGCAAGGCAGTCGAAGTCGAGACTCGTGATCATCAAAGGGCGGAGCATGGCATGGTCACACATGACCGAAGCCATCTCAGAGATTCGACCACTTTCCATCGGCTAGAGCTATCCCGGCACTCAACGTGCGGTGTCGAAGACGATGCATCCCGTACGAGAGCTCTCACACCTCTCCCTCCGTCCCATGAGCCGGCCAGGGAGAAGGCTGTACGGAGGTCGGCGATGCAGGGTCACCAGTTCAAGAACTGGAACTACTTACGCGCGAGCAAGATCATCGAGTCCAGGGAGCGCCATGACTCGGCAAAACGATCGCCCCTCTACGGAGTACAGTTGCACGAGTGGACGACCGCGCCGAGCTCTAGATTCGATGGCGCTCCAACCTGAGACATGTCTAACCGGCCGAGCCCTCGAGCGGCAAACGAGGCCGCTCATCTTGCAGCGTGACAACCAATTACTTGTAAGCTACAGGGAAGAAAGGGGAGGGGGAGAGGCCCCAGAAGCAACAACTCGCGGTCCCGCGCGGACCACAGAAAGATGACGCACACACCGTGATTTTTTGTGGACCGCACGCCATCCAGCTGCATCCCGAGAGATGCAGCTTCACGGCGCGCACAATGAGCTCACTTCGTTCGGCCGTGCGCCTAGGCTACTCACGGAGCAGGAGCCGAGGGTGAGGAGGTCGGCATGAGGGAGACTGAGGGAGAGCTTCTACCGTACTTCGTACCTCCTCCTCTTCGCAACATCGTGCCGGCTACGTACGAGTACTCGCATCCCAGAGTGAGTCTCGGATCAGCACTCTCGAGATAATTACAGCCGGCGAATATTGACCAGGTCTGGACACGCATTAATTTTAGTCACATCCCCAACATCCTCGAACCGGACCCTCCCTTACATACAGCATGGACGTAACCTCCGTACGAAGTATGTACGTGACATACTCTTTGCCGGAAGCACGCAGACTACAGCACGATGTCACACCATCTCGGGGGTTTTTCATGCCCGGTCCAGGGATAAGGGGTTTGTTAAGAGCGGGGGAATGGGGATAGAGGCAGCCAGGGTACGTATGTAGGAGGGACGAGATTTCGGATGGTCATCCTCGCGCTGAGCACCCATTCAACTTGATCCTGGTCTCGCTGACGACCAGCAGTACCACTCCAACACAGACGTCCACTGCAGTTGATATCATGACTACGTACGAAGGTTCATTTCAGATGTAGTGCGCCCGAGGAAATTTTGGTTGTCTTATGACTTTTGATAAATATAGTCGAAATTCTATGCAAAACGCCTAAGTCCTCGTCCCTGGTGACCCTGGAGTTCTCGATCGATCGGGATGAAGAAATCGAACTGACGGACGAGGCCGACGCACGTGATGACCAGATGTCTCCTGGTACTCATTCCCCCCTTTCAGTCGGATGATCTGCTGAACGGTGTTGGGAATTCGCTCAATCCACCGTTGGATTTGACTTTGCTGGAGATCATCCCAGCACTTCAGCCATGCTTCTTCTGCCAGAGCCCTAGTTAGCAATGGTCCTGCCCTTGTTGTTGTTGCCTTCATCCAAGGCCAGCATGGTTCAATAGCGTTAAGGTCTGGAGAGTTTCCAGGCCAATCCAAGCGATCAATACCAAACTCCTTGAAGATTGGGATCTGATGTGAAGAGGCATGTGGTGGTGCTCCATCTTCCTGAACGATTGTCTCCAGTCGTTCCTTCTTGCATTCCTGGGCAAAAGGCAGTAACTTCTCTCGTAGAACCTGCTTTCTGTAACGATACCAGTCAATCCCTCCTTTTGACTGTCATACACACTTGCCCCGTTTCGTTGTAAACTTCTATGCTGGGGTTCGTCCTCCTACCTTCCTCCTCAGATTCAAGCGATTCATCCGTATGGCCAGTTCCCACTCATCTTGTGCAGCTGGTTCTGCAGCTTTGTTGATTGCATTGAGCTCTGCTTCTGCTTCTCTTTGCTCTTTTGGTGTCTCTTTCTTCCATATATGACAAGGCCCTTTTTTGTCATACGAGAAACTTCCCCAGAACATGAACTCTGTACATTTCTTCCAGTAATGTTGAATGCAATTCTTGGCATATTTCTCTGATGTACGCCTCCAGAGATGTACTTTCCCTCTTCTTGACTCCAACACAACACCAGTTTCATCTGTAAAGATGACATTCTTCCACTTCTCAAGGGGCCAATCCTTGAACTTCAGAGTGAAGTGGAGACGAGCAGCACGCATTTTCGCTATAAGACCTAGAGTATAGTAGTAATCTATTAGCTTCTTTTTCAGTATAGGTATCAGAATATCAGAAGGTTCTACCAGGCTTGTACGTAGGCTTCCATTTGCCTAGTAGCTTCCTTTTCATCGCCCTCCACGCAGTGGTCGCACTGCACCCAATTCTTCTTCCAATCTCCACCGCTGTGAATTCCCAAGTCTCGTGAGACTGTCGTACAATCTCGAGGATCTTCTTCTCTTGCTCCTCATCCAATAACCTAGGATGGCCACTTTTGGGTGCATCCTGTACATATTCATCTTTCAGTTGCTTGGAAACCTCAGGGTTGAAACCTCATTCTCAGGCCTTTTGGTGAAGGTGAGTGATTTGTGACTTTGACATGCCAGTGATCTCCATAATGTGAGCATGTGAGTGGCCCTCTTCTGCTAGAGAAAGCACTTGGATCCACTCTCCAATCGAGTAGTATTTCTTCATCGTTATGTGAGTACGTAGGTGGAGTTGTTGAAGGCTAGACAGGGAGATGATCGTGACGATGTTGAGTACTGAAATTTTCACTCTCATTCACTAACAGCCAAAAAAGTCATGAGACAACCAAAATTTCCTCGGGCGCACTACATCTGAAATGAACACTCGTACTTCCGTACGTACGAGCATACTGTACAGAACTCACTCCTCTGTTAGAGCGCCCCACATGCGTGCGAACCTTGCCCCGATGACGCTCCTAACTACAGTACTCCGTATCGGGACGGCAACATATGCAGCTACAATATAGCTGGCGGCTTATCGTCGAGGCGCCGATAAGTGCGTCGACCCGCGTCAAGTGGGTGCCTCCACCGTTCGAACAAGCGCTGCCCTCCATCGCTTGGTCGCAAGGAGAATACCACATCGGTCACGCTGTGGGATGAGGCCGGCATGATACCTGCTTGCTCACTTATGTATTGCGCCGAGCGGAGCCGGCCAGGTCGGCCAGGCCTCGGGCCCTGATCGCGGCAGTTCGCGAGGAGGTGTGCCCGTACACCACTACTGACCATCCATCATCCATCCATCCATCCATCCATCCATCCATCTATCTATTCGCGTCGGACCCGTCCCGAGCAAGGAGCTCCTTGGCCGCGACGATATCGGGTTCTTCCACGGCACCTTGCTTGCTCGACAGGCCCGAGCTGCGCCGCACGATGCCGGCGAGCTTGCATGCGGCATATTCGTTCAACCTCTTCATGTCCTCATACGATGGCGGCGCCGCGTCGTAGCCGTCGCCTCCTCTCTCCAGCGTTCGAGGCTCGACCTGGACCAATTTATCCGTGACCTACGTTTCCGCGGAGGGGGACATCAGCGCTGAGCTCTGGAGGCTGCGTCGCCAATTCGTAGCCCCTTTCAAGACCCACCAGCTTCAGTCCGTAGTACCCCCGCAGGTAGTCATCGCAGAGCTCGACACTCCTGCAGAAGGATCGCATCGAGTCGATCTGCATCTTCAGGCCGCCGGTGGCGTTGCCCGACTCCTTTGCCAGTGCTGCCATGTACAGCAGCTCGCCCATGCGCGCATGCACCTGCCGGACGGCGTGAGCATAGAAGGAGCGGCGTAGACCGGCCACGGGGGCGACACTGACATTCCAAGCGAACGGCGTGATCAGAAGCACTTCTTCCAGACTGAACGTGGCTTGGCCGTAAAGACCTTGCCGCAGGTAGAGTTCCGAGAGCTCCGACCATGCCTCGGCGTCCGTCGGCGAGTTGTCGAGTAGTTGCACCAGAGCCGCGATGGCGTCGTCGGGTCGAGACAGGGAGCGCAAGAGAGCTATCATGCGCTTCGCGACGAACTGTCCACCGTTCCATCAGCATTTTCCCACGCCCATGGCCAGATAAGGCTCTGTTTCATCTGGTTGGAAGCGAACGCTGTTCGTCGGATCTTCGTCCAGCGCCGACTTGTACCTGCGCAGGATGCGTTCGAGCGCGGCCTTGTCATCGTTGTCGTCGTCGGCCACGGCCTCGTCGTAGAGGCCCTTGAGGCCCATGATCCGCTCGTTCGACTCGCCGAAGCGGTCCGTGAGTCTCGCCAGGCAGCGACGCGCCGACTGGTCGTCCCACGTCCGGAGGCAGGCCAGGAAGAGATGCTCCAGCGCGAGCCACTTCTCGGCCGACTCGCCGCGTCCAAAGGGAGGGAACGAGGCCAGCGACGACAGCACCGACTGTCGATCGAGCACGGTCGGCGCCCGTCGCGACATCTCTAGCGCTTCTGCCGGCGACTGCTGCCCGGCCGGGGTCAACAGTAGAGATGCCATGTGTGGTCTGGGGATTTGTGTATCGGCGGCCTGCTCGCCGTTGTAGAGAAATCGGACTTGTTGGATTCTTGACCGGTTATTCTACAGTACGCTGTCAAGGAGACGCAAAGCGAGGCCGACTATACCAAGCATTATTATGTTTCAGCTCGAAAATACAGTCTGATGTCGAAAGTAATGAGAGAGGTCTGCTTCTATCACTAAGTGACAAAGGTCCTCAAGATCCTTGTGAGAAACAGAAAATCCCAAGGAGGAGGATGCTAGCTTGCGGCACGGGTAGGGATTCGCCGGGAGCTTGAATGAAGTTCTAGTGACATCATTGTTTTGGTGTCTAATCGTTTCTACAAGTGCTACTACTTCAATCAGCGCTGCAGTCTGGCAGCCGTAATGGAAAAAACCGACCAGTTTGACCATCTCCTCAATTTTCGTGATGTTGGTCAAACGGTCAATAAGAGGCTCGAGTCACAGTGAGGAAGCCATTCGCGGGCCCACAGCTCGCATCGTAGCACGGGTATCACGGTAGCTGACTCGCTCTCCAAGCTTGCTCGTCGCAGGCTTGTTGTTTCGCTCGGCAAGACCTGGTACGTACGAGTATGCGGCCTGCAGAGTCGGACAGTCACTAAGCCTTACTGACATGGCTGGCCTCTTAAACTAGATGATACCTCGACCGAGGACCGTCGCAGACTGTGCCACGAGTTCAAGATCAAGACAGTAATCGATCTGCGGACAAAGTCGGTAGCGTTGGCCACTTTTCAGCTGGTGATCCACGGGACCTTGATCGCTGAGGCCAACTGTCAGGTCCGAGCACATCAAGCAGTTGAAACTACATGGCGTGGACCCGGCCGTTGCCACGATGGAAGAGTCCAAGGTCGCCAACAATGGTGCTACCGTTACCGCTGGCCTAAGGATCCCAGGTCTTGAATATCGCAACATCAACCTTAACGGGGGTGCCTACGAGCAAGCGCTTTTTCGAAGACTATCAGTATGGAACCAACTGTGAGTTCGCATATCCAGGGTTGCAATTCGCAGCCTGTACCACCACGAAACTGTTGATTGAGTCTGAACGATCAGGAAGATGCTAGCGATGCTGTTCGCCGGCTATCGTATGGAGGCCATCAGCATTCTGGCAAAAGAGGTACTTCTGCCAGGTGGCCTGACTGGCCTTGCGGTCGATTCGCTCGATCACGCTGGTAACGAGATTCGCCAGGTCAGCTGTGGATGAACTACGAGTAGCTCTCAGGCCGAGCTCATGCTAACATGAATTGTCAGGTCTTCGACATTCTAGCCGAGCCAAGCAGCTATCCCGTTCTGGTTCACTGCACCCAGGGCAAAGACCGTACGGGCTTGGTCGTCGCCCTTGTCCTTCTCCTCCTGCAGGTGCAGGTCGATGCCATCCGTCACGACTATTCCAGTTCCGAGCTGGAACTACTCCCGGAGCAAGACGAAAGGATCAAAGAGATCCGCGAGGTGGGTCTGACGGAGGACTTCATCCGTGCACCTCCCGAGTGGATCGACGAGGTCCAGGATCACATCGTACAGCGGTATCAGAGTATTTCAGCCTACCTCGCCAGTATTGGCGTCGACCGAGAGACTCAGCAGCATGTTCAAAACATTTTGTTAGCAAAGCAGGAATGACGAACGTCGCTAAGTAGATCAAATCTGAAGAAGGTAGAATTAGAAGATGGCGCGGCGAATAAACTTGGTCGAGTGGCCGACACAAGTTACTGTTATTATATCTCATTATAGGATAACTCTCATCGGACAAGATCATCAGTCTCACAATTAATTACGTTTATGTATGTACATAGCTATCTTGGCATGGCCCACGCTAGGTGCGATCTAACACTGAACAGACAGTGAACACCCACTAGTCAACAAGATATTTAGAGCTTGTAAAATTGATTGATTGAATTGTCGAACGATCAGACTGTTTAGCTTAGAGGACCTCCCTGGTCTTGCGTATGTTGACCTAGCTCTCCTGCTTGTTTGGTGGGAACCTTTTCTCGAGTCTGATGTTGCGGCTTGGCCAGCTGTGTATGGCTCTGCTAGGCGTGGCCTGTAACATTTCTCGTTGAATTGATAGAAAATAAAGGCTGTGTAACGATAGCAACAGGAATAGCGACCAACCCACGTATCCAGGGGATGTAGGTACAGAAAGATTGGGAGTGTATGTCTAGGAATGGGGGGTGGATGGGTGTGCAACACGACTATTTGGGGACTTGTAACTTACCAACTTGAACTTGACACTGACAAAAGGGTAGGAGATTCCAAGATTGTACGTTGGAGTGGGGTAGGAAGTGGCTGCGAAGCCAACGCCAGGATTGGTGACTCCGAGTACACCTCCTTCATCTCCTACCCTTTGCCCGATCTACCCACCACCTTGGCTTCCTCTTCCTCCTCGTCCGACGTCTCTTCCACTTCAGGGGGTGTCCAGGCAACTGAGGTACATAATGACCTCAGCGCAAGCACTCATCTTGAAAAGCGCTCCATTGTATTTGCTGGCCACTTCCTCAGGCTCACCCTAGGAGTACCCAAAAGTGGCTCGACAGTGCACACATCGGCTCCTGCGTAGGGCCATCTTTGGAACAAAAGCCTACGCCTGCTTGGCCAATACGTCAACGATCAGACCACTCGAGAATGCAAGGTGGATGTGGTCCACTCATCTGTTCTTGAAGCTCGATGGGCTTCTTGCTCTCATTGTCTTCCCTCCCACCACCGTGACAAACGAGCTTGACCCTTCGCTCATGTTCCTGGTGCAGATCTTCCACCAGCCTTTCGCCAGCACTCGTGAATGTTCCCCACCATAGCTTCTGAGAATACTCTGTCAACCAGATCATCCTCGGCCACTTTGGAACACTCCAGCCAACTGCGAAATGTCGCGAGCCTTTCGAGCTGACGCAAATGCTCAGCATTGCGGGCAGTCCTCCCTCCCTCCACCTGCCCGGTCCGTCGAACCTCGCATGAAGTCGATCTATCCTCACTCAATTTAGCTTAGTTCTGACAACAGCGTAGATTTTATTTTTTTTTATTTGATTCTTACACTGAGAGTAGCTTTTCAGCCATGCAGATCTTCTAGCTAATGGTCAGAGCTCTTCAGAAAACCTTTAAAGGAATAAAAACTGAAGGCAGGAAGTGACCAGGAGATATAGCACATAGAGTCTTTGAAGTAACCAGTGAGAGTGGAAGTGCTAGGTAGGGGATTCAAAATGGATGAGTTTGTAAGCAAGGCTGAACTGGCTCAATCTTTTCAAAGATATGAACCATTTCAAAAACTTCTTATGAAGTTTAGGGTTAGAGATAAGGGCTGTGAAGTCTTGAAAGTTAAGGGAAACTTGCTGTCTTTGACTGGAGTAAAGAGAACAAGAGGAAGTGATATGTTTGGCAGTTTCTTCTGCTTGACCACAACCACACAAAGGAGTAGGAAAATCAGGAACTCCAACCTTGAACAGAAAACTTGCCAGATCAATTCTTCCAGTCCTGATCTGAAGTAGCAGACTTGCCTCAGCTTTCTGTAGCTCTTTGTAAAGTTTCAGATTTTTGTGGTGTGGCTTGGGGCAATAGACCTACCATCCAGCATGACTTCTACTCTTCTTCTCTTCCCAACAACTTTCCCACTCTTTGAGAAAGAGCTTTTGTAGCTCCTTGTTTGAACTCTCTTGGTTAGTAGTCATCTGCCTTAACCAAGTGAATTTCCAAGAAGGAGAGATAGTTGAGGATTCCTTTAAAGGTTTCTTCAGAGAAGAGGTATAGTGGAAGATGGTAGAAAAGGTATCATCCAAGTAGTCTTTCAGGAAGGAGTTTTGGATGGAAGAAAGAAAACAAGCTGTATGGAATTTGAAATAAAGATGCAAAGGCAAGAGAAATAGCTCACTCTTCAAAAGAAAAACAGGAGTAGCTTTGAATGCTCCTCCAATCAGTCTGAGACACTTGTTTTGAAAGATCATAAGAGAGGAGATATTGGCAGGTTTTCTCAAAGGGTTGAACCAGACTTCCACTGCATAGCTCAGTAAAGACCTGAGTATTGCAGTGTAGACAAGTCTTGAAGTGGGAACTGGTAAACCCCAGGTGGAATAAGAAGTTCTAGAAAGGGAGGATAGTGCTCTTTGTGCTTTTTGAAGGATAATTCTCTGGTGTTTGTGCCATTGAAGTTTTGCATCCAGGTACACTCCCAAGACTCACAATTCTTCTTTGGGTTTCAGAACCACTTCTCCCAGTCTGAGCTTGAGTTGAAGATTGTCTGATCTTCTCCTGGAAAAATGAAGAATCTCATATTTCTCAGGAGAAAAGACCATGCCATATCTTGCAGCCCAAGACAGATATTTGAGATGGGTGTTCTTCAACTTGAGAAGGTTGCTTTTGAAGGAGTGACTGAAAGCAAGCAGATTTGTATCATCTGCAAAACCCAAGGCAGAAACACCAGAAGAGGAAGTGTGAACAGTTTTATGCAGTTCAGAGATGTAAAACAAGAAAAGAATAGGGGAGAGAGAAGAGCCTTGAGAAATACCACAATGAATAGAAATAGAAGAAGATTCAGAGTCATCAAAAACAAGGGTAGTAGAGTGATTGGTGCAGAAGAAGTGGATCCAGGAGGTGAGCCAGAGAGGTATACCTTTTCTTTCCAGGATTTGTTGAAGGATCTCAAGAAGAACTCTATCATAGGCTTCTGAAATGTTCAAGGAAAGAAGAGATACAACTATGCTTATCTTCCAAACCTGTTCTACTTGGGATGTGAGGAAGAACAATGCTATTTCTGTTGATCTTCCTTTTCTAAACCCCATCTGGATTGCTAGCAAAAGACTAGCTTCCTCTGCCAGCTTGCTGAGTCTAGCTGCTGCAATAGCTTCTATTAGCTTTCCAGTAATATTCAGGAGAGTTATAGAATGCCAGGCTTTGGCCAGATTGTAAACTCCCTTGCCAGGCTTTCTCAAGCAGACTGTTCTTGCACTCTTGAATCTGTCTGGAAAGTATCCTAGTTTCCAGCATGTTGTAGTCAGAGTGGCTATAGCTTGGTGAAACTTGGGTTCAAAGACTCTCAGAAATCCATTTGGTAGCTTGTCCCTACCTCCTGCTGTGAAAGGCTTCTTCTTGTTCAGAATATGTTCCACTTCTTCAGAGGTAACTTCCTGAGAGACTTGAAGCTTAAGGATAGGCTGGGAGTTGGCTGGAGTTGGCTCTAGAACCAAGGCATTTGGAAAGAACTGTTCTGAGAAGGCTTTTGTTTTCTCCTCAAAGGTTTTGGCTAATCCTTCTTGAGTTTCCAAATCAAGGACCAGAGGAAGGTTAGGGATGGTGTTGGCTTTGGTTTTCCCCCACTTGGCCAATTTCCAGAACTTTGAAGAGCTAGCCATATCATGAACTTGTCTCCTGAAAGTGTGTTACTTTCCTTCTCTGACTGCCTTCTTTTTGAGCTTGATGGCTTGCTCTAGTTGAGCTAAACTTGCCTGTCTTCTTTGCACTTATCTTCTCAATCTTCTTTCTTCTTTCACTTTACTTTGAATATTTGGATTTCACTAAAGAACAGCATAGCTTGACTGTTTTTGCAGCTGAGTGCACTGGGTAACTATTCCTTGAAGAAAATCATTGAGATAATCCAAGTACTCATCTACTTCATGTTTGCTCTGAAAGTGAAAGGGCTGTTGAAAGGTGTCACACTTATTCCTTGCTAGCTCTGAGTCCAGTGTCTTCCAGTTCCTTTCTGGCTTCCAAGTCTTTCTTGGAGGATTCAGATTCAGGCTAGTTAGTACAGATCTGTGATCAGAGCCATGAAAGAACTGCAGAGCAATCTTGGAGAAAATCAAAGAGTTAGAAAGAGAAGAGGAAATGAAAAACAAATCAATAGCTGAACATGGTACTTGTGTGAGAGATCTTGCTCTTGTAGGAGTGTGTCAGGATCCACCCACATTAGGACTAGCATAGGTATGTAGCTGGTCACATGACTACAGCAGAGCCACATCACATGATTATGAGTAGAGCCACATCATGTGACACTGGTGTGGCCCTTACTCTGAGGTTCCAGGCAGTCTCTGCTTGAACCCTCGTAGTCAACTTACATTGACCGACAACGTATACTGATCACACCCCTTCTGAGATCATTCCGATATGTCACCGTACATCTAGGTAGCCTACTATTGACTACACTATCACTATTCTGTCCTTGAGCTTCCTGGACTCTCACACTTTGACTACCTTTCCTCCTTGAGGAGATAGTCCAGTTGATAGCTTGACTGCCACAGAATGGCTTCGCAGCAGCTGTGGAAGACGTGAGCTTTTACCTGTCAAGGGATAGAGAAAGCTGTGCAGGGACCCTTGACACAACAAAGCCCTGCCAGGAGCAAGTTGGAAACTGTCTGCAACCTGACTGAGGTTGGTGAGGATGAGGATGAGAACATGGACGATGATGCCCAGGAGCCAGATACCACCTGTATGAGCACTGAAAAGCAGCCTGCGTTGACCAGCACTGAAGGGGTGCCCCATGGCCTTTTGCTGGGGACTCACCAAGTGCTGGCCACCTAGCTCGAGAAGGACATTTTGGCTGAAGAGATTGAGGTAGCAGCCCTGAAGAGATCACTCCACCTGCAGAAGGTGAGGGCTGAGTGCAAGACCCTGTGCTGGGAGCTGGAATTTCTGGATGCAATAGAGGTGGGTACTATCACTGATATCACTGACACACAAGCCACCTAGGGGAATGGTGTGAAGTGAACAGTCCTGGTCAGGTGAGGCCAACCCCAGATAGACACCATCATCAGCACGGAGTCTGTGCAGAAGTGATCCCATGGTGATTCCAACTGAGCCTACCTCATCACCTTGGAAGCCAAGCAGGATGTGCCCAGGCCAACCCCATATGAAGGGAAGAACTAGCGCAAGCTTGACAACTTCCTGCTGCAGTGCTGGAACACCTTTGCCATGTGGCTGAACACCTATGAGAGTGATGAGTACCAGGTGATGTGGGTGGTGACCTACCTCCAAGGACAAGTTGTACAGATGTGAGAATGCTGGGCCAACAAAGCAGGCTGGAACCTGTTCACATGGGAATCTTTCCAGGAGTTCCTGCAGAACGAGCTGAAGCCAGCCAATCTCCAGTGATGCAACACTTATTGGAAGCTCAACAGTGCCTGGCAGCTGAAGAACCAATCTGTTACGGACTTCTTCAACTACCTGGATGAGATGCTGTTGCATGTCAACCAGTTCACTGACAAGCAGCTGATGGAGTGGGCACTCAGTGAACTGTGGCCAGAGATCTGCATGGTCATTGAACAAATGCTATCACAACCAACATCATACACCAAGCTTGCAGCCATCACCCACCAGATTGAGCAGTCCCAAAGGGAGGTCTAACATGAGTCCACACTGCAGGTGGGCTTGCTGCGGAACCCCAGTGAGATCTGTCCAGTTGTGGCAACTGCCGTGGGAGTGGCTGTGTCAACTGTTGCTACCAGAGTGGACTCCAGTGGCCCAGCATCAGGCTTGCAAGGAAATTGTGGGGGGTGCGGATGTGGGTGTGGCAATCGCAGTGGATGTGGCAGCTGTGGCCAGACAGATGGCCCCCAGAAGTGCTTCATCTGCGACTCACCAGACCACCTCAAGTGGAACTGCCTCTAACAGACTGAGTCCAATGAAGCCCCAAAAGGGGACGTCTAGTGGACATCACCTTAGTCCTGCTAGGCCACCGGGCACAAGCCTGAGAGGCCTGTGAAGATGTGGAAACCTATGTGGAGTTTCTGGTGAAGGTCTGGACAGCAACCGGATGGACAACACTGAAGGTGATAATTGACTTGGGTGCCAACCACAATTTTGTGACTCAGCTCCAGGCTAAGGAGCTGAACCTCGAGAACACTGGGATCCCACCACCTCACGTCAGCACCATTGATGGGAATGATCTGCCAACCTATGGTCTCTGTTGGGCCAAGTTCCTGATCACCAATAGTTATGGGGAGGAGTGACGCATGGAGCTCAGGCTTGTTACTGCTGGGATGCAGGGGTTTGACTTGATCCTTGGCCTCCCATGGCTGAAGAAGCACCACCCCCTGATTGACTTTGGGGATGGTGAGTGGACCTGGCACCCCGATCACAGAGGTGGCCTGGGGACGCCCTGGCTGGTGAACGCCACTGCAATGATAGCCACTGTCTGGCGTGAAGGTGCCAAGATGCTGGCCATCTGTCCCTATAAGAGGGAGCCAAGTGTGAAGGTGGGGAACACACTCATGCTGGTGATGGAGCCATCACGGATTCCCACCAAATATCAGGTGTTCACCAAGGTCTTCTCGAAGAAGAAGGTGAACAAGCTACCAGTGCACGAAACGCACAACCACGCCATCAACCTCGAGGGCACTGGGGACCCTCCATTTGGTCCCCTCTACAATTTGTCAAGCAACAAACTCAAGGTCCTCCAGGACTACCTGGCTGACAACTTGGCAAAGGGCTTCATCCGGGCCTCAACCTCACCCTTGGGGGTGCCCATCCTCTTTGTGAAGAAAAAGGATGGTACCCTGCAGTTGTGCATCGACTATCAAGGGCTCAACCACCTCACCCAGAAGAACTGCTACCCTCTGCCCTTGATCAATGAGGTGCTCGACTGGCTGGTTGGTGTGAAGGTGTACATCAAGCTCAACATCCAGTCAGCGTACAACCTGATCTGGATCAAGGAGGGTGACGAGTGGAAGACAGCCTTCTGAACGTGCTACAGCCATTTTGAGTACTGCGTGATGCCATTCAGGCTTGTCAATACTCCAGCGATGTTCCAGGAGTATATCAACAGGGTACTCCATGACTGCCTGGATGTCACCTGCTTGGCATACCTGGATGACATCCTCATCTTCTCCGAGGACAAGGCGGAGCACACAGAACATGTCTGTGAGGTGCTACACCACCTCAGCAAGGCTGGCCTATACCTGAACCTGGAGAAGTGTGAGTTCTGGACCAAGTGGGTCAGTTTTGTCAGCTACATTGTCATGCCTGGGGGCATTGCAATGGAGCTGGACTGAGTGAGCAGCATCCACGACTGGCCAGCACCCAGATCCCACCACAACATCCAGGTGTTCCTGGGCTTCACAAACTTCTACTGGTGTTTCGTCGTGTATTTTTCTTGGATTGTCCAGCCCCTGACTGCACTACTTGTGGGTGGCAAGGTGGGATGTTTCTCCAAGATGTTCGAGCTCACCAAGAAAGTGCGCACCACCTTCAAAGAGCTCAAAGTGGCCTTCACAACTGCACCAGTCCTTTGGCACTACAACACCAACCTGCCGGTGAGGCTGGAGACAGATGCCTCTGGCTTCACAATCTCAGGGATCCTCTCACAGCAGAACAACAAGGAATCCCCGGAGAAGTGCCACTGGCACCCCATAGCATTTGGGTTGTGCCAGATATCACCTGCGGAGTGGAATTACCACACCAGGCAGATGGAGCTGCTGGCCATCATGATGGCATGCAAACACTGGTGCCACTACTTGGATGGTGCAGACGTGCCAGTCAACATCCTCTCAGATCACAGCAATCTCCGCAACTTCATGACAATGAAGGAGCTGACGGGGAGGTTAGCCCAGTGGTGGGAGCTATTGTTGGGCTTCCGGATCAACATCGTATGGTGCCCAGGGAAGGACAACCCTGCGGATGGCCTATCATGTTGACCGGATTATGAGAATAGGACTCCTGGGGCATCTGTGGGATACACAGGGTCTCTGCAGCCTGCGATGCCTATGAGCAGGGCTGCCAAGTGTCAACTCAGGAAGACCCACCCAAACAGTGGTGATGTGGAGAGTGAGTGGAGAGATAGTGTGGGGCCCACTATACTTGCTGCATCATATGTTCTAGATGATATGATGTTTGGTCAGGTAAGGGTGGTGGCCACCCGGGAAGGTGCCTACCTTGATCTGACTGAGGACCTACACGCTGTGATTGCCAAGACCTAGGGCAATGACCTGCTAGGTGCTCAGGTGTGAAAGCAGCTTGAGGCCACCACTGCAGGCCTACCTGGAGGGTGGACGCAGAAGGTGTGGTGGGTGGGGTGCGTTGCCTGGTGTGAGCATGAGGGTGTTCTCCATTTTGATGGGAAGCTCTATGTGCCACCAGAGGGAGGCGCCCACGTGGAAGTGCTCTGGAGCAATCACAACAATCCGCTCACAGGACACTTCAGGTATGCAAGGATGCTGGAGCTTATCCAGCGCAAATACTACTGGCCTCGCATGGCAAAGGAGATCAAGAAGTATACAAAGAGCTGTACAGCCTGTCAGCAGGCTAAGCCCACTTGTCATAAGCCTTACAGGGAGCTGCAGTCACTGCAGCAACCTTGGGGGCCCTACACCAACATATCAATGGATTTTATTGTAGGGCTCCCTCTGTCAAAGTGCTAAAGTAAGGCCTACAACTTGATCCTCATCATCATGGATCAGTACACAAAGATGGCGTGCTACGTCGTGGTGCGGAGTGACATTGACACCCCTGGACTAGCAGCAGTCTTTGTGCAGAAGTTCATCTTGGCTGGGCCAAGTGTACCTGACTCCATTGTGTCAGACCAGGGAAGTGTGTTCATGTTGACATTCTGGTCTGCTGTGTGCTATCATCTGAAGGTGTGTAGAAGGCTATCAACAGCCTTCCACCCTCAGACTGATGGCCAGATGGAATGACAGAATTCGATGCTGGAGCAGTACCTCCAGGCATACATCACGTACCAGCAGGATGACTGGGTTGAGTGGTTACCCCTTGCCAAGTTTGCCTACAACAACAGCTGGCAATCAACCACTGGAGAGTTGCTGTTTTACCTGCTGATGGGTCAGAACTCTCAATTCGATGACAACATCACTGAGATCCCAGACCACAGCCCTGAGGTTCCTGTGGTGACCAACCAGCTCAGGCCCCTGCTGCAGGTGTGTGAGGCCCTGGAACAGTGCTGGGAGGCAGCTGTCACAAAACAGGTGGAATTCTACAACAAGATGGTGAAGCCCTGGTCTTACTCCAAGGGTGACCTTGTCTTGCTATCGGCAGCTCACATCAACACAATTTGCCTGAGCAAGAAGCTCAACTGGAAGTTCCATGGCCCATTCCAAATTGCCAAAATGGTGGGTGCCTGGGCATACCACCTGGAGCTCGGGGAATGCCTACACTTCATCCACAACATGTTCCACATCTCACTGTTGGAACCCTTCTGGTGATGTGCTGGTGAAGAGGACCCTGAGCTGGAGCCCATCAAGGTCGATGACCAGATGGAGTGGGAGGTCGATGAAGTCCTGGACAGCTGGCAGCAAAAGAACAGGGGGCTCCAGTATCTCCTCCAGTGGAAGGGCTACTCGGACCTGCACAACACTTGGACCAAGGCTGAGTGGATCAACGTGGATGAACTCTTGGGCACCTTCCACAAGTGTTATCCAGACAAGCTCCAGCTAGACTCCAGCCCCTTGGTGAAACGCAAGTGTAGACAGCCTGTGAAGGAATGTCACGACAGTCCCACAAAGGCCTCGCAGAGGGGTTGTGAGTGGGGCCAGGGGAGAACACAGGGTAGTTCATCCTAAAGGGTGTTTACCACCACCCACAACTACTGCGCTCATATTGGACAGTCTGCGGATGGCCTATGAGGACAGCAAGTGCAGCCAACAAACAAGATTCCATTCCACTATCTAGCTAGAGATCCATGCAACAACACCCACCCAATCCCACCCTACGTGTTCAATGTTGGGGCACCACCGGTTGGCCAACCACCCCCCCATGGTAGTGTGGTGTCTACCTCGTACTTGAGCACTTCACCATCATCAGCGCCACCAGTGAGTGGGGTCCAGGTAATCAGTTCCTGGTGATACTACACCTTGTTACTGGAAAGAACCACTAATTATTAGGGACAACTTACCAAGTCTCACTGCAAGTCAATAAGGTAGCACAACATCTCAACCTTCTGCTGCTTCAAGTGCAGATGTAGACACTAACCCACAGTTAGCCTGTTCTCACCCCAGCGGTGTGACAACTTACCTGCAGAGTCTTCTTGGTGTACGTCCAACCACGGCTGCCGTAATAGGTCTCCATGGCCTTGGTGAGATGTGCCACATTCACATGGTGGACCTTGCACGCATGTGAGCTGGTCGGGCCCCAGTGCTTCTTGTCCTCTGGCAAGGCATCCACCTCCTCCTGCAGATGGTGCAGGGTTGGGAAAAAGACGCTTGGGACCTATGTGGCAGATTAGCAGTGCCAAAACGGAGACTGGCGCACTCACATTATGGCACTTATTATGCTGCCAGTAGTAGCACAGGCAGTTCACCCACCAGGTGGGATGGTGACATACCAATGCTGGATTGTTGATCATGGCCTTGGTGCAACAAAGACAGCAAGAGCACACAAGACCCCTGGTGGGATGCTCAAAATCAGTGCTGATCGTAACCAACTCAGGATTGGGAGTGCTGTTTGGGATGATAGGATCTGGCCACATGGGTAGTGTTCCATTTGGACCTACCAGGCCCAAGATGACAGCATAACAATATGGTGGTATGGTGAAGACAATGGTGAGGAAAACATGAAGTGGAATGAGATGACAACTGAGAAGGATTGATGATGGAGGATGGGAGGAACAACAGTGAATATGGAACCTGAATGTTGAAAGCAGTGATGATGTATTAGAAGAAGGAAGTTTGGATGATGAATTCAGGGGGAACTTAGTTTTTAGGATAAATTGGATGATTGTTTGCATGCTGGAACCAGCCATCAGTGATGACAAAGAGGCTCCATCAAGGAATGCAGTGAGCTACACCACCACCAACCAACCACCAACCCCCCAGTACCAATACAGCAACATCACCACAAAGTGCTCATGTCAGAATGGGCTGATTGTGACAAACAACAGAAAATGCTAGAGACAACAAATTGGGTGGACCCTGTGATCTGTGGAACCCCTCACCAAGATGGAATTGTGGTGAGATGCTGATGGACATGAGGACACACCCTAAGAGGGGGGATACTGTCAGGATCCTCCCGCATTAGGACTAGTGTAGGTACGTAGCCAGTCATATGACTACAGCAGAGCTGCATCATGTGATCACAAGTAGAGCCACATTATGTGACATTGGTGTGGCCCTTACTCCAAGGTTCCAGGCAGTCTCTGCTTGAACTTTTGTAGTCAACTTACACTGACCAACAACATATACTGATCGCACCTCTTCCAGGATTGCTCTGATATGTCACTGTATATTTAGGTAGCTTACTATCAACTACACTATTACTATTCTGTTCTCAAGCCCCCTGGACTCTCACAGAGTGAAAGGTGCAATAGCCAAATCCAGATTTGAATCCTTCATCAGATCTTGGAATCTGTTTGCAGTCTTAGAGTAAAGTCTTCTTTTCTTTGACCAGTTAGGATGATGAAGGTTGGAATCAGTGAGGAGAATATGCTATCCTCTTTCTTGTAGAGCAGTTTGAAGTAGAAGAAGAAAGGAATCTGAGGCTTCAGTGTAGTTTCTCTGACTTGAAGGGGTGAAATAGAGATTGTGTACCTAAAGAGATGTTGTAAAGTTTTCCAAGTAGATCTCAAGTGAAATGAAATCTTTACTCCAGAAAGTGGGATGAAGGGAGGAAAGTCTGAACTTCTTATTGATAAGGAAAAGAGTTCTGCCCAGTTCTGAGGAATACAAAGGAATAAAAGAAGAGAAAGCAGTTGAAGTGCTGGTTTCCAAGTGGGAATTCTTCCAAGACTTCTGGAGTGCAATAATGTCCACTTCTTGAAGGGCTGGAGTTGTCAGTAGTAGATCTTGAACTGACTAACTCTTCTGCACATTGTACTGAAGGAGAGAAAGCTTTAAGTCTCTCATGAAAATATCTCAGCATTGGGGATCTGGAAGGGAATGTTTGGAAACTTCTCTCCTAGAGTGACTGATCTGGTGGAAAGAATTTGAACTTCTGGAAGCTCTCTGATTCTGTCTGAGCTTCTGGTAAGCTCTGCAGTTTTGTATCTTTTTCCTCCTGGTAGAGGATAAGAGAGGGAGAAAGATGTGGATGGAAGCTGAGGAGTTGGAGTAGAGAGTGTAGAGCTTGATATCTCATACTTGCCTAGCCTGGAGATCCATGCTTCTCTGGCTTTCTTAGTTACTTCTTGATGTTTTGGGCAGATGCTAGCCTAAGCTAGATGGGATCCTTGGCAGTTGCAACACCTTGGCTTCAGAAGTTGCTCAGGAATAGAGTATGCTCTCCTCTCATATTGTCCACCACATACTCCACAAACAGCTTTGTGTTGCAGTCCATACCGTACCACCCGATCAAGTGCGTCTGATAGGTAGCACAGGTCTGGATAGTAGGTTGGTTCTCGTGGAGAGAAGTGTCAAGGAGCGGGTCAGTGTATTGAGAGATAGTGGAGGTGGGCTACTTGGAACAGTGCTTCGTACAAGACAAGGTTTGTATTGAAGTACTGATCTAGTAGTCTGGATCACAACATGAGTTGAAGATGAGGATTCCATAGGGGAATCCTCACTGCTTATATAGAGAATGGTTTGCGAGCTCTGCGAGCCTTCACACCTGATGGCTCGCACAGCTCGTGATGCGAGCTCTGCGAGCTCTTGCACCGGGTGGCTCACATGGCTCGCAATGCGAGCTCTGCAAGCTCCCACACCGGTTGGCTTGCATGGCTCACTAGTCATGTGACCCCATGCTGTGCAGATCACATGATCCCTGCACATGGTTACCCTGACCTGTCAGTCTTGTGTTGAGGTTGGGGGGGCGCTGCGAGTATAAGTATCCAGCCACTCCCTCCTTGATTGTAACACTATCCTCCCCTTCCCTAGTCATTGTCCCAATGACTTCTTGATCATGCCTCCCAAATCACGTGCATCTGTGGGTCGTCTTTGCTTATCTTTGGACATCCATGATCATGGCATGGTGACTGCATCTCCCTGCAACTTTTGCGTTCTCCGTGGGTTGAACTGTGTCAAGATGCCTGGCAACGAGAATTTGAAGTGTGCCAAGTGCACTCATCAGGGAAAGCCTTGTGTGTCACTTTCCTGGGCTTCCCTTGACACTTCCCGCAACAACCTCCACGAGGATCTGGTGGGGGATGAGGCAGAGTGGGACACTCTCCTGGAGTGTCTTTCCGAGGTACAGGCCTGCGTGGCTCGCAAACGAAAGGTCTTGGAGCAGGTTGAAGGCCACGCTCAAAAGAAGCTGCACTGCCTGGTTGAGGAGATGGAGGCTGAGGGAGAGGATTTGTCGGCAACAGTCATTGACGTGTTGACTCTGCAGGCTGAGCTCTTCGGTCCTGCTCCTGTCAAAACTGCTGCAGCAGGAGCTGGCAATTCGCAAGATTCTTGAGTGGCTCCCAGGTACTTTCCAAGTCTGGGTAATCTTTCCACTTAACAAGGTATTGCTGACCCTGTCTCTTCAGGATTTGTTCAACTTCAAATTCCTGTTCTTCCTCTGGCTGGTAATGAAATGTTTCCTGCAAGGGTGTCTCTGGGTCTGCTAGTTCAATCATCAAGATATGAAAGTTTGGGTGTACCTGAGCATCTCTCGGTAGTCGCAGTCTGATGTTGACTGGTCCAGTTTTTTCTTCAACCAAAAATGGTCCGACCTTGATGTGGTCCAATTTCTTCATCCTTGGTGGTTTGACTTTCCAATTTTTTGTGAGGAGGTAGACTTTATCCCCCTTCTTCAGCTGAGGCACCATTTTTCTGTTCTTGTTTATTTGGTGTTGCATCTTGTCTGATGTTTCCTCAAGGTAATGCTTCATAACTGCGTGAGTTTGTCAACGCAATCTGTTGTTTTGCAGTGCTTTCTCTGCATTTGGCAATACTCTCTGTGGCATCCCAACGTTCGCGTATCTTCCGAAGTTCGCAAAAAATGGTGACTCTCTCGTTGAGTCCGAGCAATGTTGATTAATCACTAGTTGTGCCACTGGTAATAGTTGTGTTGCGGTCCGTACCGTACCGCCCGATCAAGTGCATCTGATAGGTAGCACAGGTCTGGATAGCGGGTTGGTTCTCGCAGAGAGGAGTGTCAAGGAGCGGGTTGGTGTATTGAGAGATAGCGCATGTGGGCTACTGCAAACAGTCCTTCATACAAGACAAGGTTTGTATTGAAGTACTGATCTAGTAGTCCGGATCACAACATGAGTTGAAGACGAAGATTCCATAGGGGAATCTTCACTGCTTATATAGTGGGTGGTGTTTCGAGCTCTTCAAGCCATCACACCCGCTGGCTCGCCTGGCTCGAAATGCGAGCTCGTCGAGCCATCCCTCCTGTTGGCTCGCCTGGCTTGAAATGCGAGCTCGTCGAGTCATCCCTCCTGTTGGCTCACCTGGCTCAAAAGTCACGTGACCTTGTGTTGTGTAGATCATGTGATTGTAGATCACGTGATCCTTGCACGTGGTCACCCTGACCTGGTAGCCCTGTCTCGATGTTGGGGAACGCTGTGGGTATAAGTACCCAGCCACTTCCCCTTGGTCGTAACACTATCCTCCCCTTCCCTAGTCATTGTCCCAATGACTTCTTGATCATGCCTCCCAAGTCACATGCGTCTGCAGGTCATCTTCACTTATCTTTGGGCATCCATGATCATGGCGTGGTGACTGCATCTCCCTGCAATTTCTGCGTTCTCCGTGGTTTGGACTGCGTCAAGATGTCTGGTGACAAGAAACTGAAGTGTGCCGAGTGCACTCATTGGGGAAAGCCTTGTGTGTCACTTTCCTGGGCTTCTCTTGACACTTCCCGTAACAACCTCCGTGAGGATCTGGTGGTGGATGAGGTGGAGCGGGACACTCTCCTGGAGTGTCTTTCCGAAGTGCAGGCCAGCGTGGCCCACAAGTGAAAGGTCCTTGAGCAGGTTGAAGGCTGCACCCAAAAGAAGCTGCGCTGCCTGGTTGAGGAGATGGAGGCTGAGGGTGAGGATTTGTCGGCGACGGTCATCGACGTGTTGGCTCTGCAGGCCGAGCTCTTCGGTCCTGCTCCCGTCAATACTGCTGCAGCAGGAGCTGGCAGTTCGCAAGGTTCTTGAGTGGTTCCCAGGTATTTTCCAAGTCTGGGTAATCTTTCCACTTAACAAGGTATTGCTGACCCTGTTTCTTCAGGATTTGTTTGACTTCGAATTCCTGTTCTTCCTCTGACTGGTAATGAAACATTTCCTGCAAGGGTGTCTCTGGGTCTGCTGGTTCAATCATCGAGATATGAAAGTTTGGGTGTACCCAAGCGTCTCTCGGTAGTCGCAGTCTGACGTTGACTGGTCCAGTTCTTTCTTCGACCAAAAATGGTCCGACCTTGACATGGTCCAATTTCTTCGTCCTTGGTGGTTTGACTCTCCAATTTTTTGTGAGGAGGTAGACTTTATCCCCCTTCTTCAGTTGAGATGCCATTTTTCTCTTTTTGTTCATTTGGCGTTGCATCTTGTTTGATGTTTCCTCGAGGTAATGCTTCATACTTGTGTGAGTCTGTTGACGCAACTTGTCATTTTGCAGTGCTTTTTCTGCGTTCAGTGATACTCTCTTCAGCATCCTGATGTTCGCGTATCTTTCAAAGTTCGCAAAAAATGGTGACTCTTTCGTTGAGTCCAAGCGATGTGGATTAACTGCTAGCTGTGCCACTGGTAATAGTTGTACCCAATTGCTGTGGGTCTGATTGACGTAATGCCGTAGGTACGTTTCGAGTACCTGATTTGCTTGTTCCGTCTGGCCATCCGTCTGTGGGTGATAGGCCGTGGACATCTTGGGTTTCGTTCCCATTGCTGCGCTGATTGTTTTCCAGTAGTTTGACGTGAAGAGCTTGTCTCTGTCAGTAATGATCGTGATAGGTACCCTATGGTCCCTGACCAATCTGTCCAACAGCAGGTGTCCTAGTTGTTCTGCTGTGTGGTTTTCCTTGAATGGTACCACGATTAGATACTTCGTGAATTGGTCCACTATCACCATGATTGTGTCATAGGTGATTTCCATGACTGGATCTCTGGACTTAGGTAACTTGGTGATGAAGTCCATTGATATGTCCTCCCATGGTCCGTTTGGTATCGGGTTTGGCTGTCCTTCTCCATACAGTGCGTGTCGTCCGTGCTTGTTTCTCTGGCACATTAGGCATTTCTTGACATAGTCGGTGACATGCTTCCGAAGGTTTGTGACACTGATACCAGCTCGTTGAATCAGATCAATTGTCTTGCTGATTCCTGGGTGTCCGTGTACTGGGTTGTCGTGGTAATTCCATATTGTTTCTTCCATCATTTGCGCACTGAGCTCGTTGAGCTGTGTCCGTGGAATTAGGTTTCCATCCAGATCCTGCTGGAGTATGGTTCCTTCACATTCGTCTTTGTCCATGTGGTCTTTTCGTCGGCTGAGTGTGTCTGCTCACCCATTCTCCTTTCCAGGGGTGTACAAGATCTTGAATTTGTGTTGCCTGAGAAGTTCGGCCCATCTGACTTGTCTTCAGTTCAGCTTCTTCATCGTGGTGAACGTTGTCAGATTCTTGTGGTCTGTGAAGATGGTGAGTTTGGAACTGCTTTCCGCATACACTCTCCAGTGTTCGAGTGCATTGACAACTGCCAATAGTTCTTTGTCGTGGATATCATAGTTCTGTTCGGCTTGTGACATCTTTCTGGAGTAATAGGCAACTGGGTGCCACTTGCCATCTTTCTGTTGATATAGGCAAGCTCCAACTGCTTGGTCTGATGCATCCGTTTCGATTTTTGTCGGTTTG
The DNA here is from genome assembly GCA_965217305.1 of Cyclobacteriaceae bacterium. Taxonomy (GTDB): domain Bacteria; phylum Bacteroidota; class Bacteroidia; order Cytophagales; family Cyclobacteriaceae; genus Tunicatimonas. Next base: position 122,989 of record CBDCHN010000005.1, on the reverse strand, counting down.
TTGGCCCTGAAGTTCAAGAGAACTGGTTCCTTTGCGCAAGCGTCCTTGAGCTCCTGGAATGACTTCTCCTGGTTGTCACCCTAGTGGAATCCTGTTTCCTTCTTCATAAGTTCTGTCAGAGGAAGTGCCTTCTTCGAATAGTCCTTGATGAACTGTCAGTTGAAGTTGGCAAAGCCCAGGAAGGCTTGTACTTCCTTGACTGTTGTGGGTTGTGGCCAATCTCGGATTGCTGTGATCTTGCTGGGGTCCATCTTGATCCCGTTGATCCCTATGATGTATCCGAGGAATTCAACTTCCAGTTTGTTGAATTCGCATTTCTCAGGTTTGAGTTTCAACCCTGCCTGTCGTAGGCATCTTAGAACATCCTTAACATGTGTGGTATGTTCCCATTGCGTGTTCAAGTATACGAGGATGTCGTCCAGGTAGGCAATTGCTGTGAGGTTGAGGTGTGCTCTGATGACATTGTTGACCAGTGCTTGACACGTTGCCAGTGCGTTGGTGAGTCCGAAAGGCATGACCAGATACTCGTAATGTCCATAGCAAGTTCTGAACGCTGTCTTCCATTCCTCTCCTTCCTTCATCCAAATGAGATTGTAGGCTCCACGCAGGTCCAGTTTTGTGAAGACTGTGGCCTTGCTGATCCTATCTTGGAGTTTGTTGGCGTTCGGCAGTGAGTATCAGTTCTTGACCGTAATATTGTTGAGTTTCCGATAATCGACACAAAGTTGAAGACTGCCATCTTTCTTCTTTGCAAACAGAATTGGGTATCCTGCTGGTGACTGTGACTCTCGTATGAACCCTTTCTTCAGGTTCTCATCCAGGTATCCGCGTAATACCTGAAGCTCTTTTTCTGAAAGTGAGTATATTGGTCCAAATCCTGGCTTCTTCCCTGGTTGCAACTTGATCTCATGATCCCAAGGTTGGTGCTTAGGCAACACTGCTGTTGTTGTCTCTTCCTGAAAGAGGCTTTCAGATTCCTCGTACTCTTCAGGGATCTCCGGAGGTGTAACCACTTCCTCCTGTAACTCTGACTTCTTGACCACCTGGTTCCTGGGTGTGTCTGTCGAGCCGGACCTCTTCTGCTGAGAGTTGTCCTTTCGTTTGGTGAGGTTCCATTGTGGTTCCTTGGCCTCATCCACCAGCACTTCCCAGAGGCTGTGTCAGGTTGGAATTGCGTGGTTGACGCAATTATCATAGCTGAGTACTCCTGTCTTCCAGTTCACAACTGGGTTGTGCTTCTTTAACCATGGCATCCTGAGGTAGATGTCTTGAGTGGCCAACTCAACGATGTCAAAGCTGATCTTCTCGTAATGGTGCCTGGTGAACATTTCCAGCCAGTCTGTTTCATACTGGACAATTGCTGTTTGTCTGTTCGCCATTGTCAGCTCGTAAGGGTGTCCTTTCTTGACTCACTTGGTGTAACGGTTGAGGGTTGCGTGGAACTGTGTCAACATATAGTTCCCACTAGCTCCTGAGTCCACGAGTGTGTTCGTCCGAGTGACTTGGTGTGTCAGAAACATGACCAGTATACGCAGGTGCTTTGCGTTCTTGGGGGTCATTATTTGATTGAGCTCCCGATGTTGCCCCATGACATGGGAGTTCAGTCTTATCCCGTTTGGATTGTTTTCTTGCTGATTGGGCAATGGATTCGTCCATCCCCATCAGTCCTGAGGAGTCCGTTCATGAACTTGTCAGTTTCATGCTTCCTGCATCCGGGTTCCAGGCAGTACTGCCAGTTCTGGATTTTGCAGTTGTTGTCGATGTGCTGTAGGAACATGAGGCGATAGTGCCAATCATGTCCATGCCCCGGGAATGCCTCGTGTTGTCGTTTGTCCCAAAGGTGGAACTTGCAGGCATCCTTCTTGCAGTTGACCCAGTGTTCGTTGCATGTTGGGCGGAAGGGTGAGTGCTCTCCTTGCCGTCGTGGCCCATCGTGGTATATGCATAGTTGACATATGCAAAACCTCCATGCAAGTTCTCCATGTCGTAGGTTGCGTGGGTCGATTCCGTAGTTGTGTGGTCCTCTTGGTATTTCTTCCTTGATTGATGCGGGTTTGTCACAATCCTCACTTGAGGTGGAATGGTCCTCTTCTTCGTACCATTCCTGCTCTGTCTGTTGTCTCAGAGCCTCCCCTCCGGGTGTTGCTGTCTGGTGAGCTTCCTCCAGTATCTGTACGTAATTGTCCCAACCAAGGGTAGGCGTTGTTTGCTCCTGTCCAGCGGTTGGATCTTCCAGCTCGATGATGTTCCAGTCTCCATCAAGCACGTTTAACTGCTGTCGATGCACCTTGTTCTTTGACCTGCAGTCCCTTGCCATGTGTTCTGGTTTTCCACATGCATAGCATGTAAGTGCTTTCCCCCTTCTCCCTGCCTTATTGGCAGGTCCTTTGCCATGTGGTTTCATTGAGTGGAGGGCGTCCAATTCCATGGGTGCGTAGCTGTAGGGGTCGGTCGTAGGGCGATTATTAGTCATCCTCTTGTAGCTTCCAACATGCCATCCAGGGTGGCTACTTCCTCCATCGTGGCATTTCTCCATCATGCGTTCGAAGAGCTTGTTGTTGATGTCAATCACACAAGAGATCAATTCATCCAGAGTAGTGACTTCGGCTCCATTGAAGGTGAGTTCATCCTTCACGTTGTCTTTGAGTCCGTGGCAGAACATGACCATGAGGGCATCGTCATCCCATCCAGTCATCACCGAGTAACGTTTGAACTGCGTTATGTACTCGGAGGCTGATCGTTTTTGTTTGACACTCTGGATCATTCGAATTGCCACTTTGTCCTCGTTGGACGGTCCGAGGATCCTTTTGACCTCGACCTTGAACCTGGCAAAGCTTTCCATCCATGCATCGATACCTTCTTCCACTCCTTCGCCTGAGAGGTACTTGACCACATATGGTTTGATCCACTTCTGCACGTTCCCTCTCATATAAGTTGTTGTGAAGAGTGGTTGCTTGCTGGTCGGCAGCAGGTCACCTCTCTGAAAGGTGAAGTAGACCTGAAGCTGCATGAGCCAGTCGTCGACCTTGTTGTGATCCCCGTAGAAGAGATCAGGCTTGGCGATGCTGATTCCTCTTTCATTGCTGGTATCGTGCTGGTGGTGGCTAACGCTCAATGCGCCATGGGCGTACACTCCTGAGGTACTCATCCTGAGGGTCTTCAAAGTGTTGCGGTCCGTACCGTACCACCCGATCAAGTGCGTCTGATAGGTAGCACAGGTCTGGATAGTGGGTTGGTTCTCGTGGAGAGGAGTGTCAAGGAGTGAGTTGGTGTATTGAGAGATAGCGCGTGTGGGCTACTGCGAACAGTCCTTCATACAAGACGAGGTTTGTATTGAAGTACTGATCTAGTAGTCCAGATCACAACATGAGTTGAAGATGAAGATTCCATAGGGGAATCTTCACTGCTTATATAGTGGGTGGTGTTTTGAGCTCTTTGAGCCATCACACCCACTGGCTCACCTGGCTCAAAATGTGAGCTCATCGAGCCATCCCTCCTGTTGGCTCGCCTGGCTCGAAATGCGAGCTCGTCGAGCCATCCCTCCTGTTGGCTCGCCTGGCTCGAAATGCGAGCTCGTCAAGCCATCCCTCCTGTTGGCTCACCTGGCTCGAAAGTCACGTGATCTTGTGTTGCGTAGATCATGTGATTGTAGATCACGTGATCCCTGCACGTGGTCACCCTGACCTGGTAGCCCTGTCTCGACGTTGGGGAACGCTGTGGGTATAAGTACCCAGCCGCTTCCCCTTGGTCGTAACAAGTTGTACCCAATTGCTGTGGGTATGGTTGACGTAATGCCATAGGTACGTTTTGAGTACCTGATTTGCTTGTTCCATTTGGCCATCCATCTGTGGGTGATAGGCTGTGGACATCTTGGGTTTTGTTCCCATTGCTGCACTGATAGTTTTCCAGTAGTTCAACATGAAGAGTTTGTCTCTGTCGGTAATGATTGTGATAGGTACCCCATGGTCCCTGACCAATCTGTCCAGTAGCAGGTGTCCAAGTTGTTCTGCCGTGTGGGTTTCCTTGAATGGTACTGTGATTAGATACTTTGTGAATTGGTCCACTATCACCATGATTGCATCATAGGTGATTCCTATGACTGGGTCCTTGGACTTGGGTAGTTTGGTGATGAAGTCCATCAATATGTTGTCCCATGGTCCGTTCGGTATTGGGTTTGGTCGTCCTTCTCCATACAGTGCGTGTTGTCCGTGCTTGTTTCTCTGGCACAGTAGGCATTTTTTGACATAGTTGGTGACATGCTTCTGAAGGTTTGTGACACTGATGCCCGCCTGTTGAATCAGGTCCACTGTCTTGCTGATTCCTGGGTGTCTGTGTGCTGGGTTGTCATGGTAATTCCGTATCATCTCTTCTGTCATGTGCACGCTGAGCTCGTTGAGCTGTGTTCATGGAACTAGGTTTCCATCCAGATCCTGCTGGAGTATGGTCCCTTCACATTCATCTTTGTCCATGTGGTCTTTCTGTTGGCTAAGTGTGTCTGCTCGTCCATTGTCCTTTCCAGGGGTGTACAAGATCTTGAATTTGTGTTGCCCCAGAAGTTCAGCCCATCTGACTTGTCTTCAGTTCAGCTTCTTCGTTGTGGTGAACGTTGTCAGGTTTTTGTGGTCTGTGAAAATGGTGAGTTCAGAACTGCTTTCCACATACACTCTCCAGTGTTCGAGTGCATTGATGACTACCAGTAGTTCCTTGTTGTGGATATCATAGTTCTGTTCAGCTTGTGACATCTTTCTGGAGTAGTAGGCAACTGGGTGCCACTTGCCATCCTTTTGTTGACACAGGCAAGTTTCAACCACTTGGTCTGATGCATCTGTTTCAATTTTCGTTGGTTCGTTGGCCCTGAAGTTCAAGAGAACTGGTTCCTTCACGCAAGCATCCTTGAGCTCCTGGAATGACTTCTTCTAATTGTCACCCCATTGGAATCCTGTTTCCTTCTTCGTAAGTTTGGTCAAAGGGAGTGCCTTCTCTGAGTAGTCCTTGATGAACTGTTGGTTGAAGTTGGCAAAGCCCAGAAAGGCTTGTACTTCCTTGACTATCGTGGGTTGTGGCCAATCTCGGATTGCTGTGATCTTGTTGGGGTCCATCTTGATCCCATTGATCCCTATGATGTATCCAAGGAATTCAACTTCCAGTTTGTTGAATTCGCATTTCTCAGGTTTGAGTTTCAACCCTGCCTGTCGTAGGCATCTTAGAACATCCTTGATATGTGTGGTATGTTCCCATTGCGTGTTCGAGTATACAAGGATGTTGTCCAGGTAGGTGATTGCTGTGAGGTTGAGGTGTGCTCTGATGACGTTGTTGACCAATGCCTGACACGTTGCCAGTGCATTGGTGAGTCCGAAAGGCATGACCAGATACTTGTAATGTCTGTAGCGAGTTCTGAACACTGTCTTCCATTCCTCCCCTTCCTTTATCTGAATGAGATTGTAGGCTCCGCGTAGGTCCAACTTCGTGAAGATTGTGGCCTTGCTGATCCTATCTTGGAGTTTGTTGGCGTTTGGCAGTGGGTATCAGTTCTTGACCGTAATGTCGTTGAGTTTCCAGTAGTTGACACAAAGTTGAAGACTGCCATCTTTCTTCCTTGCAAACAGAATCGGGTATCCTGCTGGTGACTGTAACTCTCGTATGAACCCTTTCTTCAGGTTCTCATCCAGGTATCCACATAATACTTGGAGCTCTTTTTCTGAAAGTGAGTAAATTGGTCCAAATCCTGGCTTCTTCCCTGGTTGCAACTTGATCTCATGATCCCAAGGTTAGTGCTTAGGCAACGCTGCTGTTGTTGTCTCTTCCTGAAAGAGGCTTTCAAACTCTTTATACTCTCCAGGGATCTCCGGAGGTGTAACCACTTCCTCCTGTAACTCTGACTTTTTGACCACCTGGTTCCTGGGTGTGTCTGTTGAGCTGGACCTCTTCTGCTGAGAGTCATCCTTCCATTTGGTGAGGTTCCATTGTGGTCCCTTGGCCTCATCTGCCAGCACTTCCCAGAGGCTGTGTCAGGTTGGAATTGCGTGGTTGGTGATGCAATTATCGTAGCTGAGTACTCCTGTCTTCCAGTTCACGACTGGGTTGTGTCTTCGTAACCATGGCATCCTGAGATAGATGTCTTGAGTGGCCAACTCAACGATGTCAAAGCTGATCTTCTCGTAATGGTGCCTGGTGAACATTTCCAGCCAGTCTGTTTCGTACTGGACAATTGCCATTTGTCCGTTTGCCATTGTCAACTTGTAAGGGTGTCCTTTCCTGACTCGCTTGGTGTGACGGTTGAAGGTTGCATGGAACTGTGTCAACATGTAGTTCCCACTAGCTCCCAAGTCCACGAGTGCGTTTATTCAAGTGACTTGGTGTGTTAGAAACATGACTGGTATACGCAGGTGCTTTGCGTTCTTGGGGGTTGTTATTTGGTTGAGCTCCCAATGTCACCCCATGACATGGGAGTTCAATCTTTTCCCATTTGGATTGTTTTCTTGCTGATTGGGCAATGGATCCATCCATCCCCATCAGTCCTGAGGAGTCCGTTCATGAACTTGTCAGTTTCATACTTCCTGCATCCGGGTTCCAGGCAATACTGCCAGTTCTGGAATTCGCAGTTGTTGTCGATGCACTGTAGGAGCATGAGGTGGTAGTGCCAGTCATGTCCATGTTCCAGGAATGCCTCGTGTTGTTGTTTGTCCCACAGATGGAACTTGCAGGCATCTTTTTTGCAGTTGACCCAGTGTTCATTGCATGTTGGGCGAAAGGGTGAGTGTCCCCCTTGTTGTTGTGGCCCGTCGTGGTACATGCATAGCTGACATATGCAGAACCTCCATGCAAGTTCTCCATGTTGTAGATTGTGTGGGTTGACCTTGTAGTTGTGTAGTCCTCTTGGTATTTCCTCTTTAATTGATGCGGGTTCATCATGATCCTCACTTGAGGTGGAATGGTCCCCTTCTTCATTCCATCCCTGCCCTGTCTGTTGTCTCAAAGCCTCTCCTCCGGGTGTTGCCATCTGGTGAGCTTCCTCCAGCACCTGTACATAGTCACCCCAATCAAGGGTAGGTGCTGTTTGCTCCAGTCCAGAGGTTGGATCTTCTAGCTTGATGACGTTCCAGTCTCCGTCAAGCGCGTTTAGCTGCTGTCAATGCACCTTGTTCTTTGACCTGCAGTCTCTCACCATGTGTCCGGGTTTTCCATATGTGTAGCATGTAAGTGCTTTCCCCCTTTTTCCTGCCTTGTTGGCTGGTCCTTTGCCATGTTGTTTGGTTGAGTGGAGGGCGTCCAGTTCCATGGGTGCATAGCCATAAGGGTCAGTCGCAGGGTGATTATTAGTCATCCTCTTGTGACTTCCAACATGCCATCTGGGGTGGCTACCTCCTCCATCATGGCATTTCTCCATCATGCGCTCGAAGAGTCTATCGTCGATGTTGATCATGTGAGAAATCAATTCGTCCAGAGTAGTGACTTTGGCTCCATCGAAGGTAAGTTCATCCTTCACGTTGTCTTTGAGTCCGTGGTGGAACATGACCATGAGGGTGTTGTCATCCCATCCTGTCATCACCAAGTAGTGTTTGAATTGTGTGGTGTACTTGGAGGCCAATCGTTTTTGTTTGACACTCTGGATCATTCGAATTGCCACCTTGTCCTCGTTGGACAGTCCAAGAATCCTTTTGACCTTGACCTTGAACTTGGCATAACTCTCCATCCACACATCGATACCATCATCTGCTCCTTTGCCTGAGAGGTACTTGACCAAATACGGTTTGATCCACTTTTGTGCGTTCTCTCTCATATAAGTTGTTGCGAAGAGTGGTTGCCTGTTGGCTGGCAGCCAGTTACTTTCCTGGAAGATGAAGTAGACCTGAAGCTGCATGAGCCAGTCGTCAACCTTATCGCAGTCTCCATAGAAGAGATCAGGCTTGGTGGCACTGATTTCTCTTCCATTGTTGGTATCATGCTGGTGGTTGCTAATGCTCAATGCACCGTGGGTGTACACTCCTGAGGTACTCATCCTGAGGGTCTTCAAAGTGTTGCGGTCCGTACCATATCACCCAATCAAGTGTGTCTGATAGGTAGCATAGGTCTGGATAGTGGGTTGGTTCTCATGGAGAGGAGTGTCAAGGAGTGGGTTGGTGTATTGAGAGATAGTGGAGGTGGGCTACTTGGAACAGTGCTTCATACAAGACAAGGTTTGTATTGAAGTACTGATCTAGTAGTCCGGATCACAACATGAGTTGAAGATGAGGATTCCATAGGGGAATCCTCACTGCTTATATAGAGAATGGTTTGCGAGCTCTGCAAGCCTTCACACCTGATGGCTCACACAGCTCACGATGTGAGCTCTGCGAGCTCTTGCACTGGGTGGCTTGCATGGCTTGCAATGCGAGCTCTGTGAGCTCCCACACCGGTTGGCTCGCATGGCTCACTAGTCATGTGACCCCATGCTGTGCAGATCACGTGATCCCTGCACATGGTCACCCTGACCTGTCAGTCTTGTGTTGAGGTTGGGGGGGTGCTGCAAGTATAAGTATCCAGCCACTCCCTTCTTGATCATAACACTTTGTTCTTGCAAACTCTGGCTTGGTGACCATAGCCAAAATACTTGAAATATTGTGCAATAACTATATCTGCCAGGAAGGGTTCCACCTTATGAAGTCTATGTTCAAGTACTAATCCATTCTCAATCAAGAGATTTGCTTACTCAAGAGTGGTCAAATCCAGATGTAGAGAAGTGATCAACTTCTTCTGAGATATGACTTTCTTTGACTAGTAAGCTCTTAGGATGGTGATCTGTTTGCTGAGAGAAGGGTTGCTGGACTGGATTGCTTGGCAGGTTTTGCTGAGATCTTCTGGCTAGATGTCTAATATCCTAACTTCATGGACTAAGATTGGGAACCTTTTAGGCTGGACTATAGCTTCTTTAGTGAAGATGGTGATAATCCAGGTAGAATTCTTCTCCAGAAAAGACTTGACTTCTTGACTTTCAGTGCTGATCAGAATATTCCCAGAAGGAAGTTTTCTCACTACTCTGACTTACTTGTTGAAAGGGCTAGGAAGTCTATCTTGCAAGGCTTGAAATAGCTGAATATGGGTTCTGTTAGCCATATCAAAGGTTTGATTCCCAGGATGAACTAGAACCTCTCTGAAAGTTCTTGGTGCAAGAGAGATTTAGGAAGGAATGGCTTTCTGTGCTCCTTAAGCATATGATAGCTTGGCTTCTTGTTTGTCCAATCTTTTGTTGATATTTTCCAACTCTTTGAAGATTTTGCTGATAAGATCAAGGTAAGAGAGCTAAGTAGAAGAGAGCTAGAACTCAGAAAGAGAATAATTCTTAATATTCTTCCAGTATTGCAAAAGCTTTTCAGGAAGGGATTGGGTATGCAGCCATGCATCTATTAGTTCACAGTCTTTTTGAAAAGAACTGGAAGATAGAGGGAAAGAGATTGAGATATTGGAAGATGGTTGGACTAGTGTGGATAGAGATATTTTAGGCTGGATTGAGCTACCAGGCTTCTTCTTCTTTGATGCCATAGTAGCAGAACAGACTGAAGACTTTCAGAAATGGAGATGGAGAAGAGGGAGAGGGAAGAGTACCTTGACTTCCTAGCAGTAGTAACCTAACCTTGAGACCAAACCTCAAGACTAGACTTTCCTGGGCAGCTTATTTCTTTCAAGCTTTGGGTGATCACTGGGAGTATTCATCTAGACTGAGAACCAAACCCCCTGTCTAGACTTTCCTTGAATCAGAAACTGACTCTGCTAAGTCAAGAGTTAAGTTCTAAGTTATTCCACTATTCTCAGACTCTATGTCACTTCTGGACTAAGAGTACTAGCTCAATCCTGATTTGGAGCCAAGACTGAGTGTTCCAAGGTAAGTGGGACCTGGCTCAATCCTTCAGATTGCCCTTGCCTTCCTCTCTCCAGGTGTTGCTATTGCAGACAGCAGGTGGACAAATCCAGGTATCACGACTTATGAAAATCCGATGGAAAAGTCGAAAGTCGCGAGACTTGGCCAAGAGGTTGCAGAGGAGTTCAGGAAGGGAGCGATAGATTGGCAGAACTTATGACATGTAAAGCTGTTTGTCGAAAGTGATGAGACTGGAATCTCGACCCTCAAGAAGACCTGGCAAGATCCACCCAGACTGGGGGCAAGGCCCTTTGTCCAAGTTGTTCTTGTGAAAAAGACCCTTCTGGCTTCACAATCTGGCAGACTCTGGCTTGTCCTCTGGCTCTCCCTGGCTGTGGGATGAGTGGTGGTGGATGAAAGAGAAAGTCGAGAATTCTGGAATCACGACTTTTGACAGCAACGCCCAATTTTCAGAAGTGATGGGTTTTCACCCGAGGAAGCTGGGAGGTTTGGAGGTGGTTCGCAACTGAATCCCAGGACTTATGACAAAACTGAGGAATTATCAAAAGTGATGGTCCTTGAACGAGGTTGTAACTGGAAGGGTTGTATTTGTGTGATAATCAAAAGGAAAGACAAAGTCTTTCAAGCTCTAGGAGAAGCTCTATCAGGCACCGAGGATAATGACAGAGCAGGGCCAACTGAATGGCACCTGCAGGTAGATGTGTACTCGTAGTGAGATTGATCGGTTGAGAATTAGGAACGTGGGCGAAAAGTTTGCTAAATAGGGCTTGCTGAGCTAAGCTGCTGACTGATTAGTCAGGTGACGTGGGGTGGGCTAGTCACACGTGACACTGACATCTCACCCGTTTAAGTCTATGTACTACCCTCGTACGGAGATACTCTACGGAGTACAGTATCCCGTACATACGTACGTAAGTACGGAGTACTGTACGGGGTACGTGTAGCAACACCCACGGCGGTAATTGTTCGAAAAAAGTTAGACAGTAACTACATCATCGCCTGTCGCCGAGACCAAGGCGCAGAGCCATTGCGACTGATCATGCAGAAGCCTTGGCCGTGATCGATAGGATGCGATATTGACCAGCGGATCCCTCGCTAGGAGTAGCTCCAGACCGAGGGCTCAGGTGAGATGGCGTCTTTCGTGATATTCAGGAGCCGTAGCTCAGCGTTCAATGCAGATCTAGAAGCCTACTGTATCTCTTAGGGGATAAGGTATATATAAGTACCGTGACTAGCCTTCGGTGAAGACGACGACGACGCCGACGACGAACAGCGACAAGATGTTGCATCTATCGTATTGGATCTTCCCGTTCATCTCGGCCGCAGTATGGCTGAGTACGCCCCCCCCCCCCCCCCCCCCCTTCTCTACGCTGGCTAGTCTGGTAGATATGCTAAGAACAATCAGCTATGCTGCTCACAACGTTGATATACTGGCTAGCCAATGGCCGGCCGCAGCTCCCGGCGATGCAGTCAAGTCAGGATGTCGCGTACGGGAGTTCCAAGTCACATGCGTGGTCGATTCAAGGGCTCATCTGCGGTTCACAGATACATCTCGGACGTGGGCGCATTCGACCTGAAACCGCTCTTCATCGCCGGTAGCTGCATCACGGTCATCTTCCTCGACGCCGCCTTTCTCTCCGAGAGGTGGCTTCGACATCGAGGTCGACTGGCCAAGAACAAGGGAAGGGCCGAGAAGATCCTCGTGGTCCTGTCATTGTTCTTTGCTCTTGTTGGCACCCTGGGCCTTATCCTGCTGTCGATATTCGACACTTTTCGTCATCGATCGCTGCATCGGTTGTTCCTGCTCTTCTTTCTGTGAGTCAGCATCACATGCTCCAGTACCTTTGACTTTCCACCAACAGCTTGTCACAGGGGCGGATATGTCTTGTCAGCGATCTTCATCTGCGCCGAGTACCAGCGGCTTGGAAAACATTTCCGACAGATCCCGCTGCTTCGGTTTTCGTTCTGGACAAAGCTGGCGTTTATATTCCTTGAAGTCAGCTTGTCGGTTGGTATGAGTTTTGTTGTCTTCTCTGCTATAAACCCGTCGATGCTGATGCTTGTCCAAGGGTTCATGGCATGCCTCTACACGGACAAGCCAGACCAAGCAGCAGTGCTCGAATGGGGTGAGTTTCGACCGTTCCTATCGTACTCTCGGGTTCTACCGCAGCATTAATCTCCCTGATGCACGCAGTCATAGCATTCATCTTTACCTTCTACATCCTAGTCTTCGTGGTTGACTTGCTACCGGCAACACGCAAGAAGCATCGCTTTCTCCGGGAAGCCATGACAGAGATGGGGGATGCAGGCACCTCACCTCCAACGCGGCGTTCCGAGGAAGGCATGCCCACATCCGAGCCCGAAGCTGGCTACGCCAACGGCTCATACCGCTGTTAGCGTTACTATGTCAGGGCTACAGCTCTACGTAGGCATTAGACGATGGAGGGCTTTATCTGGATATCGAGGGGTTCTCGATACGCTCGCAATTTTGCTGTTTCGGATCGATCAAGTGGGTAACGTGTTTTAATATTCCCCCCAACCCCCAGTTCCTCCTCTCATACTATTCGCCAAGATGGGGGAAGGACGGACAAGCATCTCCCTGATCACTGATTTTCTGGTTTAGCTACTCTTTGAGTCCCTGATCAGAGCGTGCTTTTTGGTTCACAAAGTAGGGCTGAAAGGTGTAGGACGAATGCTTCGTCCAGGGGGCGTTGGTGGCAGGCAAGTACCTCTTAAGTTGCTTTTTGTTTGTCTGGTATTTGACATCCTGCGCCACGTTGTTCCATTCCTGCGGGTCAATGGTATGGTCGTAGAGCTCCTCGCTGCCGTCCTCGTAGCGAATGTAGCGAAAGTCTTTCGTTCTCACTGCGTGGTTGTTCATGCCGTAGGTAGTGAGCGCATGCCACGCACTGTCCGAATTTTCACCTTGCATCAACGGCACCAGGCTGCGGCCTTCGTTTCTGGTGTAAGGAGGTAAACCGCTCAGTTCCAGCAGCGTGGGGTAGACAGACAACAGCTCCACGGGTTCTTCCACCACCTTGCCAGCCGGAACTTCCGGGCCTGCCATGAGTAGGGGCGCATGGGTAGCTTCTTCCCACAGGCAATGTTTGGCAAAGGTGCCTTTCTCCCCCAGCCGGTAGCCGTGGTCCGACCAGAGCACAATGATGGTATTGTCCGCATAAGCACTGTTGTCCAACGCTTCCAGGAGTTGGCCTACCTGATGATCCACAAAGCTCACGCAGGCCAGGTAGCCCTGCACGATGTCGGGCCAGGAATTGGTCTCGATCGCCCAGTCGGTGGTGGGCATCATGGGCAGGTCGTTGATCTGCTGCGCCACCTCGGGCACGTCCTCCAGGTCATCGGCCCGGTAGGGGGGCATGGTAAGTTCATCGGCCGGATAGAGATCAAACCAGGGTTGCGGCACGTACAACGGAACGTGGGGACGCAAGAAGCCAACGGCTAAAAAGAAGGGCTGACTGTACTCACGCTCCAGTCGCTCAATGGCCCACTGAGCCGACGCGTGGTCGGGCATCAACGAATCCTGGGCCGGGAAGGCTCCCCAATCGGTGCTGGTGCGCCCGTAGCCTTCGCCACCGTGGCCTTCCCAAACGAACCGTTCCTCGGGCCGCGGCCCAAACCCCTTCGCCCGCCCGCCAGACTCATCAAACACCCCATCGGGAGCGTGCTCATGAAATAGCTTGCCGATGCCCATCGTGTGGTAGCCCTGCTGCCGGAAGTACTCGGGCAAGAAAATGATGTCGGCGGTGACTTGGTTGTCTTCCCTGATCCGGTCATCGTCAACCATGCCGTAGATGCCGGTGGTGGAAGGCCGCAGGCCGGTCATCAGCGACGCGCGGGAGGGACCACACAGCGGAGCCTGACAGTGCGCGTTTTGGAACAACACGCCTCGGGCCGCCAGTTTGTCCAGGTTGGGCGTCTTGGCATCAGGATGCCCCTGGTCTGGCGAGACCCGGTCTGGCGAGACCCGGTCTGGCGAGACCCGCATGCAACCCAGCCAGTCGTTGAGGTCATCCACGGCAATAAAGAGCACGTTGGGAGGTTGAGGACTTTTTGATGGTCGGGTAGTTTGCGCTATGGTTGGTGAAGGAAGCGCGCTTAAGACAAAGGTGATCCACCCCAGGAAGCACTGGCCTGGGGTGATATTAAAAGAGAATGCAAACGCATTGAAAAGCTTATCTTGTAAGGTCATCGCATGAGGTTGAGTAATGTCTGAAAATTAGCGTTTCTTTAAACGAACGCGTTACAAACGCGCCCGAGATATGTGTTTTGTTTTTAAACGAACGCGTCACATTTACCCTACTATTTCTGTCGCCGGAAAGCTAATCTTTATGAGTACTAAGGGGCGCTTTTCGCCGGGCTTTTCGTTTGGTAGTACTTCTGCAACCGATGAAAAGCCTTCTTCTTAACTCCCTGCTCCGAGATCAGCCCCTTGCGGTTGTAATCGTCCTGGATGTTGGGCAGCGGGCGGCGGGGCGACAGGAAGTCCTTCAGCAGCCAGGGCGTGGTGCCCGCCAGAAAGTCGATGTTGTCCATCATCTTGAGGTTAGATTCGTATACCGCATCCTGGTATTCCTCGGTCCAGCGTTCGTTGTCGGCCCCGTGGTAGCCCTGCAAGGAACCTCCTCCGAACTCACTGATAATCAGAGGTTTGTCGTAAGCAATTTTCCACTTCCGGTCGGCACAGTCGACGGGGTTACCCTCGTACCAGCCGCAGTACTGGTTGATGCCAATCACATCAATATAGGCTCCCAGCGGGTCATCGATCATCCGGAAGCCTCCTTCCGAAGCGTGGGTTTCCAGGGCCGCGGTGGTGAGCCGGGTGCTGTCGAGCGACTTGGTTTTTCGCACCAGGTTCGATAAGAATGTAACGCGCGCGTCGCTCACCGGCGTCTCGTTAGCCACCGACCAGAGGATGATGGCCCCCCGGTTCTTGTCGCGGCTGATCATTTCGGTGAGCTGCTGTTCGGCATTGGCGTAGGTGTCGGGGTTGTCGAACATCACCGTCCAGTAGACCGGAATTTCAGACCACACCATCACGCCGTTTTCTTCAGCCACCCGAATCATCTCTTCGCTGTGCGGGTAGTGGGCCAGGCGCACAAAGTTGCAGCCCATTTCTTTGGCCCAGCCGATGAGCACTTCGCACTCTTCGCGGGTGGTGACCCGGCCGGGGCCAAAGGGAGCTTCTTCGTGCACGCACACCCCTTTTAGAAAAACGGGAGAACCGTTGAGCAGCACCTGGTGTCCTTTGGTCTCGATGGTACGAAAGGCAATCTGATCTTCCACCTGGTCGGTGGAGCTTTTGACGACCACGCGGTAGGTCTTCGGATTGTCGGGGCTCCATAAGGTAAAATTGCCCTGAATGCGAACCGGGGCCTGGCCCTGGGCGTCGGTAGAAAACGTTTCACTGATATTCAGTTCTGGGATTGATACGGTAACCTCTTGGCGAACCGAGTCGCTGAGTTGAACCCAACCGGCCACTTCTTGCGAACTGCCTTTGGCCAGTTGAATAGAATAGTCTTGAATGAACGTGGCCGGGGTTTTTACCAGGTACACCGACCGGGTGAGTCCGCCGTAGTTCCACCAGTCAAAGTTGATGGTGGGCACCGCGTCTCGCTGGCGGGTGTTATCTACTTTTACCACTACGAAGTTGTCTTCGGCCTTTAACCGATCCGTTACCTCAAAGTTGAACGGGGTGTAGCCCCCGATGTGTTCGCCTATTTTCTCGCCGTTGAGGTAGACTTTAGCGTCGTAGTTCACCGCTCCGAAGTAAAGGAACACGCGCTCGTTGTCTTGCTTTTCGTAGTCGAAAGAGCGCTTATACCATACGGTACCTTCGTAGTAGTAGAGCTTTTCGGCTTGGGTGTTCCAGTCGCCGGGCACAGTTAGTTGCTCACTGGTCTCGAAGTTGTACTCGATCAGGTCGCTCGGCGACTGCATCTGGGAGTTTTTGAAGTAGCCGTTGTCTTTGGGTTGATAGCGGTGGTTGTAGTAGCCATTCTCCAGCGGATCAACGATGATGCGCCAGGCTCCGTCGAGTGACTGCTTTTCCCGGGCCGACACGTTCTGGATCAGCGGGTCAGGCGATTGCGCGGGAGCAGAAAAGGACAAGAGGACAGTGAACAAGCAAGGGATAATGCATTTTGTCATAGTTGGTTGCTAGTGGTTACTGAGAGCAATTTACTGGTAATTTATTGAATGGGAACTATCGAGCGGTTTCCGTGATCGCGCTGATATTGACCGTGTACATTTGCCGCCCGTTGCCCCCGTGGGTAGAATCAAAGATGACTTTTTTGCCGTCGGGGGTGGCGCGGGGATGCAGATCGCACCGCCATTCTCCTTGATAGGCATCAGGAGAGTGAAACCTTCCTAAGACCACCTTCTGCTTCGTGGGTACATGATAAAGATACAGCGTCTGCTTTCGGTCTTTCGCATCCGGATAGGTATCGTTCAGTATCCACTCGTTGTTGGTGTTCGGCACGTAGGTGTTGTGCCCGTTCTCCGTCATGATGCCTTTGCCCACGGCCTCGGGTGTGGTGTTTTGCTGGTCTTCAAACAGGTAAAAGGCGTGCTCCATCCCCTGCGGCTTGGTCCAGGCGCAGATACGCTCCGGGTCACGCCAGATAAAGTGGGAGGTGTAGCCCGAATCGTCTACCAGTCGCAGATCGCTACCATCAGTCGCTGCCGTATACATCAACGTACCGAACCCGCCCACGTCCGATTTGGCTGGGGACGTCCATCGGTGCAGAAAGATGAAGCGCGAGCCGTCGGGGTTGAACAGCAGATGATTGAACCAGTGCTTGTTCTTTTGGTAGTCCTGCCAGGTGGCATCGTCGGTCTCGGGCAGCGGCACGTCCATCATGTTGGCTAGCGAGACAATGAGTTCTTTCTCTCCCGACTCCAGATCGCATCGGTAGATGCCCGCATCGGCCGGAGCCAGTTCGTCGCGGTGCGCATCCGGAACACCCGCATAGCCGTAGCCGGGCCGCAAGTCGTTGATGTGCTCGAAATCCACGCTTAAGGCTGTTTTTCCGTCGGGACTCAGGGTGTAAATGGCAAACGGCAACGTGCGCTTTTCCTGGGTTTTGATGTTCAGAATATGGCTCACAAAGCGGTCCCCTTCACGATCATTCCAGATCACTTCATCATCGCTCTTCGGGATAAACTGCAACATGCACCCTTGCTGCCAGCCCCAGGCGTTGCTCTTTCCCAAAACAATCCAGCGATTATTGTCCTGGGTATCTGTCATACCAAT
The DNA here is from genome assembly GCA_965217305.1 of Cyclobacteriaceae bacterium. Taxonomy (GTDB): domain Bacteria; phylum Bacteroidota; class Bacteroidia; order Cytophagales; family Cyclobacteriaceae; genus Tunicatimonas. The sequence goes on along the minus strand of CBDCHN010000005.1, from coordinate 105,860 downwards.
AGTGAGCGTATCATCGGGCTTGGGTGAACGCCCTTCAAAGCCTACTTCCATGCCGAGCACGTAGCGGCCGGAGGGGTCGGTTTGGAGCTTATCGTAATACCCAAACCAGTGATGATTTGGGCCACTCGTGATCGGTAGTGCCGACACGCTGATGGGCTGAACGCCCGTAGAATCTGACTGTTCGGCAGTTCCTGATGCTCCTGTCTGGCAGGAAAATAGGCATCCACTGATACCAATAGCCAGTAGTGCTTTTATAAGTCGATAGTGAAACATAATGTCGCTCGGTTAGAGGGAAACGGGTTGTTGAAAGCCTAAATCTAAGGCCCACCCTGATTTGGTTGTACATACAAACCAAGGTGGGCTCAAAAAAGTAAAATATTTACGCCGGAGCGGCGAGCAAGTCTTTAGTTAGCCCGGTTAGGTTCCATATTCGGATTGGTATCCAACTCTTGCTGCGGAATGGGCAAAAACTCACTGCGCCCAGGGGCAAAAGCGGGAGCGGTCACTACCTCTTGCACAATATTCCACCGCACAATGTCATCCCAACGGTGCTGTTCGCCGCCCAGCTCCACCAACCGTTCGTGCATGATCGCATCCATCATGTTTTGAATTCCCTTGTCGTTGCTCGCAATCAGGGCTTCTACGGTGGGTAGCGGGGGCACTACTCCCTGGGTCGCTGGGTTCTGGGTATTGTAGGGCAGGTTGACTTGCAACGCACCCTCATCCACCGGATTGGTGGCCCGGGCGCGCACCTGGTTCACGAAAGGAGCCACTTCCGCATCGGGTCGGCCCAGTTGGTGCAGGGCTTCGGCATACATGAGCAGCACATCGGCGTAGCGAATCACCCGCATGTTGATGCCATCGAAACGCAAACCCAAACTATTGGCTAGTTGCTCGGCCTGCGAATCCCATTCGTATTTGCGCCAGCCGTACACCCCAGACGGCCAGCCAACTTCTTCAAACGAAAGCGTATCTGTACCATCAGCTCCATCCACGTACAGTGCTCCATCTTCAGCCCACAGGGTCATGTGCAAGCGGGGGTCACCGGCTTCATACGCATCGTGCAGCTTTTGGGTGGCGGCCCCGTTCCACCAGCGCGCCCCTTTGCCGGCGATCATTCCGTTGCTCTGGGCGCGGTGGTTCGATTCGGCGTTGTTGTTGTTGCCGTCATTGTCGGCTCCCCAGGGATTGTTGTTGGCCGGGACAAATTGCACTTCAAACAACGACTCCCGGTTGTTTTCCTGTTCGTCGGTGAAGTTGAGTCGGTACGCATCCATTAGCCCGTAATCGCCTACCTGCTGATCGATGATCTTCTTAAACTCATCGGCTGCCTGTTGGTAATAACTGGGCTCATTATCCCAGAACGGACTGGCTCGAAACAGATACACCTTGCCGAGCAACGCAGTGGCCGCTCCCTGGGTAGCTCTTCCTCGATCTTGCCCAGCATATTCGGTGTTCAGGGGCAACACGCCTTGCACTTCCTGGAGGTCCTGGATAATCTGATCGAATACCTGCCCCTGGGCGGCCGGGGCGGGGTTGGTCTCGGCAATGATTTCGGCGGGTTCGGTGATGAGCGGAATTTCTTCTCCGTACAGCCTGACCGCATGGAAGTAGTAAAAAGCCCGCAGGAACTTGGCTTCGGCCACCAGCCTGGCCTGGAGCGCCGCATCCAGGTCCGTATCGTTTGGGTCTATCTCGGCTATTTTGGTCATGGCTACGTTGGAGCGGAAAATTCCTTCGTAGATAAACCGCCATAGGTTTTCGTTGACCTGATTACCCGAATTCAGCGTGAAATCGCATACCGGCACCACGTCGCTTAAACCGGTGGCATTGGGCGTTAGTATTCCTTCGTCGGATCGGCCGTCGACCACGTGGGGATAAAAGCTGGCCCAAAATCCTCGTTTGTTGAGTGAAGAATACGCTGCGGTTACCGCCGACAACGCTTGCTCTTTATTCTGATAGTAAGAAGCGTAGGTGATGGTGTTGGGATTTTCGTCCACGATCAGATCTTCTTCGCTACAGCCCCAAAAAACCAGCAACGTGGCCGTCAAGGATAGATACACAAAATTTTTCATCGTATTTTTCTTTAAGGTGTTTTTGGATTAAAAGCCTACCTGAACCCCCAACATCACGGTGCGGGCCTGCGGGTAATAGCCATTGTCAATGCCTCGGGAGGTGTTGATCGTTCCCTGGGTTCCGCTGGCATTGGAGCCAATCTCAGGATCATATCCCGGATAGTCGGTGAAGGTGAGCAGGTTCTGACCGGTGGCATAAAACCGTACCCGATCCATGCCAATGCGCTCGATGAGTGAAGTCGGTAGCGAGTAACCAATGGTCACGTTCTTCAATCTTAGATACGAGCCGTCGAAGATCATCCGCGTAGAGGGGCGGCTGGCATTTCCGTTGGGATCGCCCCGAATGGCCCTAGGTACGGTAGTACTGGGCCGCTCTGGTTGCCAGTGCTCCTCGTAGGCCCTTTTGGAGAAGTTGAAGTTTCGGTACATGCCTTCCCACCAGATGACCATTTCCGAATAGATCTGGTTACCCGACACTCCCTGGAAGAAGACAGAAGCATCGAATCCTTTGTAGGCAGCCGACAAGCGGGCACCGTAGATAACGTCGGGAATGGGGCTTCCGGTAAAGGTACGGTCGTCTTCGGTCAACAATCCGTCGCCATCCACATCCCGAAACCGTATGTCGCCCGGCTGGGCATTGGGAGCAAATTCAGGATCGATCTCGCTTTCGTTCTGGTAGATGCCATCCATCACGTAGGTGTAGAAGTAGCCGATGGGGTAACCTTCTGCTACCCTGCTCACGTTGCCGAATTCGGTGCTACCCGCCACAAAGGGTCGGCCTCCTCCCAAATCAGTCACTTCGTTGTCGATGGTAGTCAGGTTGCCTCCGATGCTGTACTGAAAATCGCCAATCGTATTCTGGTAGTTGAGGGCTATTTCAAAACCCTTATTTCTTACCGTAGCGGCGTTCAGCGTCGGGGCCTCAGAGGTTCCGGAGGAGAGCGGAACCGGCACTTCGGTGAGCATGTCCTGGGTGTCTTTGAGGTAATAGTCGGCATCCAGGGTGAGCTTATCTCCGAACAAGCCCAGGTTGAAGCCTATATCCGACTGAATGACGGTCTCCCAACGCACGGCGTCGTTGGGGAAGCGTCTTAAAGCGGTGCCCTGGTACACTTCTCCGCCAAAGGTATAGTTGGCATTGAAGTTAAGGCCCGCTAAGTAGGCATAATCGCCTACGGTGTTGGAGTTACCCAGTCTTCCGTAGCTGGCCCGTATTTTCAGAGTAGAAAGCCAGGGAATATCCTCCATAAAGCTTTCTTCGGACACGTTCCAGCCCACGGAGGCCGAAGGGAAGGTGCCCCAAATGTTATTTCTAAACTTGGTGGAACCGTCTCTTCGAATGCTGGCGGTGAGCAGGTATCGGCCGTCGTAGGCGTAGGTAAGTCTGCCCAGCAGCGAACGAATGATAGTGTGGCTCTCTCGTCCGGCCGCACTTTGCACCGCACTGGCCGCACCTACCACGCTGATGTCGCGGTCGGGGAGGCCTGTTACGCTCACCTCATACTCGCGCCGGTCGAAGTTTTCCTGGGTCACCCCGGCCAACAGCGAAAAGTTATGTTTGTTGATGGTTCGGTTAAAGTTGAGGGTATTTTCTACCAGGGTATACAGGTCGTCTTCACTGCCTTCGGTCAGCTCCGAGTTGGGTAGTTGATGGAAGTCCCCCATGATCCACCCCTGGCGGTGGTTAAAGTTGTCTCTGAAGCCGTAATTGAGTCCCAGGTTCAGTTTGTAAGTAAGCCCTTCGATAATCTCATACTCTCCGCTCAGGTTGCCCAGCACTTCCCGGTTGGTGATTTCGTTGTTGGTCATCACCGCTTCGCCCACCGGGTTCTGAGCATCATGTTCGTCGGCGGCCACCGGGCCAGCAAACCCGCCTAACTGCGTTCGGTCGTAAATCGGAACGGAAGGAGTGATGGTGGCAATGCGTTCTAGGGCGTTTCTTCCGCCCCGCTCCGCATCCCGCCAGCTTTGCACCAGCGACAGTGATTGTGCTAACCGGAATCGCCCACGGGTCAGATCCGTGTTTAGCCGGAAGTTATACCGCTCAAAAGCTGTCTCGATGATGATACCATCCTGTCTAAGATATCCTCCGGATACGTTATACTTAAGATAATCACTGCCTCCGGAAACTGAGAGGTTGTAGTTTTGAATAGGAGCCGTACGAAAAATAGCATCCGTCCAGTCGGTGCCCTCGCCGTACTGCGCCGGATTGGCCAGAATGTTTTCGGCGGTTTCCGGCACGCTGGCTCCGGAAATACCTTCGGCGATGCCGTTTTCGTTCAGTTCTTTCACCAGTTCGGCATACTCCTGGTTGTTGGCCATTTCCACCGTTCGCCAGGCAGATTGCAGTCCGTAGTAGGCATCCAATGAGAATTTGGGTTCGCCGCTTTGGCCGCGTTTGGTAGTGATGATAATGACACCGTTGGCTCCGCGCGAACCGTAGATAGCACTGGCTGAAGCATCTTTGAGTACCTGGATCGATTCTATATCCAGTGGGTTGACCAAATTAGGGTCGGACACCGGCACTCCGTCAACCACGTAGAGCGGGTTGGTATTTCCGGTAGAGCCTACGCCCCGGATTCTGACCACCGCCCCCTGGCCCGGCGCCCCGTTGTTGGAAGTCACTTCCACCCCGGCCGCCTGGCCTTGCAGCGACTGCTGAAGCGTGGCCACTGGCACCCGGGCAATTTCTTCGGGTGCTACCGATGCAATGGAGCCGGTTAGATCCGCTCTGCGCTGCGTGCCGTAGCCAACCACCACTATTTCAGAGAGCGATTGAATATCCGGAGCCATCTCTAGGTTAATTACTGTCTGATTGCCAATAGTAACTTCTTCGGAGGTGTACCCCACTGAGGAGAAGACCAGCGTTTCGGCGTCATCAGGCATGGTGAGCCGGTAGTTGCCGTCAATGTCAGTCACCGTGCCCACGGTAGTGTTCTTCACCACGATGTTTACTCCGGGCAAGCCTTCGTCGGTAGACAAATCGGTGACCCGGCCGGTGATGGTTCTTTCTAGTATTCGATGAGAATCAACGCTCTTCATCAGATGACGCCGGATTGCCTCCGGGCGGGGGGGTGCCCACTGGTCAAGTAGTGAGGTGGCCGGTCTCTTTTCCAGCTTCGGCTGCGTGTTATCCTCAAGGATCAGATACGATTGATCATACATCTTTTCGTACTTGAGCTGGTAGGGAGTGAGCACCTGCGTCAGAATCTGATCGATGTCTTTCGGTGCCATGTCTAGGCTGAAGGATGCTTTTACTTGCTTCCCCTTCAGCATGTTCGGGTCGTAGTCGAAGGTGATGCCATACTTGCTCTCTAGCTCATACAGAACATCAATCAACTTTTTGCTTTCCTGCTGATTTTTTAGCAGACTTGCGCTGCTAGTAAGGTGATTGGCGGCCAATTCCTGCGCGGGTAGTTGCCGTCCGAAAAACAGGTAACCGCCGATCATCAACAGTATGTAGAAGCGGCTGAGTAAGGGTGTTTTCATAGTAGTGAAATTTAAAGGGTATTTAGCGTAATGGATTAGGAGCAAGCGTGAGGGTTTTACTTTCTTGTTGGATGGAAAGCCCGTAAAGTCTACTAATCTTATAGAGCAGTAGGTCTACGTCGTCGGCCGGACTTGATCCGGTGTAGCGCTTGTCATCAAGGAGATCAGTGTCATATTCTATCTGGTAGCCGTATCGGCTCTCGATCATCTTTAATATTTGAGGAACGGGTGTCTCCTTAAATATAAGCTTGTTGTCCTTCCAGGAACTGTACAACTCCACCTCAGTTGCTTTTTTGTGAAGCCGGTGGTCAGCCAGTTCAACAATTTCACCGGGGGCCAGGTACAGTGTTTCTCCTTCTTTGTTTCTAACCAGCACTTTTCCCGATTCCAGGGCTACCTGGGTATTGGGCACGTGATCGTTGACGTTGAAACGAGTACCCAACACCTCAACTTCGAGCTGGCTGGTCTGTACAATAAACTTAGAAAAGTAGGCCGAATCCTGGTGTTGGATAAGTTTTTTCTCTACCACAAAGAAGGCCTCCCCCTCCAGCGTTACGCGGCGTTCAGAGGGATTAGCATTCCAATCGTCGCAAAAGGAAAGGGTAGAATTGGCGTTGAGCGTGACTGTTGAGCCATCGGGCAGTTCAATAGTTTGGGTTTCGTTGAAGTGAGTGGTGTAGGTACGGGCGGTGGGTCGCAGGGCATACCACCCAGTTGCACCCAACAGCAGACACAACATGATACTGGCCGCAACCCGGTATCTTATCATAGAGCGAAGCCTGCTGAACGTACGCTGTTTCTCGTAGCGGTCGACTGCCGTATTGAGTAAGTCCCATTGTTGTTCCAGTTGGTGAGCATTCGGAGGCATTTGAGCCTGGTTCAACGTACGAACCATCATTCGAGCTGCCTCCAACGCCTTTTCCTTTTCAGGATGGAGCAGGAGAAAGTGTGACCAAAACTGTCGACTTTCAGCCGTAGGATGCAGCACTCCCTCTTTAAAGGACTCGTCGAGGACAAAATCGTTAGCGGAAAAGGTTGCGTAGTCTTGCACAGTGACAGTGAATAGTTGTGTGATAGTTCACCGTAGAAGGAGACAGAAGTGCTTTTTTTACCAGGAAAAAACAGATTATTTTATGATATTTACGATAATAGCAAAAAAACAAGAAAATAACCGCATAGACAGACCAATATGCGCTACATTTTTTGAAATATGTTAAAAGAGTGACTGCAATAATCCGTGCAATACCAGTACCACGGACCACTTGACTTCTTGGGTAATTAGGTGACGCATGCTCTCCAGTGCTTGGTGAATGGTGTTATACACAGTGCGCACCTTGAGCGAGGTGAGTGCGGCTATCTCCTCGTAGGATAAGTTTTTGTAAAACTTAAGAAAAACAATTTCCTGCTGCCGCGGTGAGAGTTGCTGGAGGGCTTTTTTTAGTTTTTGGGTATTTTCTTCCTGCGTCTGTTCTTCAATAAGTTTAGTCTCGCAAGACGCCTCGCTATCAATCCGGGGCGAAGCCACAGTTAGTCCTTTCCTTTCTTTCGCCAACTGATGGGTAATAATCCGACGAAGTCCTTTAAACAGGTAATACCGGATGTTGTCGGTATCACTTAGCTGCTCTTTGTGGGTCCAGAGATCAAAGAATAAAGTATGGATAGCATCCAGTACGTGTTCACCATCGTGACAAATAGACAACCCGTACTGCTGTAGGTCACTAAAATTGTTTCGGTAGATTTCTTCAAACGCCCGACGATCAGCCCTCTTGAAAGCCTGCCACTGCTTGACATCGTCACGGCGCTCGTTCACTTTTAAAAACAAATGAGTTAGATTACTAAGGTTTTCGCAAAACTACTATTGCATATTCGCACAAGTTACGGTAATTTAAAATTATTTAGGAAAATTATTTTAAGTAGCTAATCAAAAGTAACGACGTACTTTGTGCCAATCAGAGCGAGGGTTTCATCTAGGGCAGTTCGCAGATTATTGAGGGACGCAAAATAGCTGGGATAATCTAGCCATCGGTACTTAACTTCTAGCCAAAGGCGCTCAATAAGATTCAGTTCCGAGCTGTAGGGGGGAATAAAATAAAGGGTAAACCCTATTTTAGCGGTAGTATTGTCCAGGTTTGAGGCTTCGTTGGCCATGCACGCCCACATGAGGCTAGTCCAGGCCAGTAGATAGGTTGGTTTCTCATAGCGTTAGTGATATTATTAGTACGGACAATATGATTACCGCCGGGTTTGTTTGGATGCTTTTTCTTGCTCAAAATTCCCTAGCGCAATCGCCCAGTCCGAGGGATAAGGAGCGGTCCAGGTGTTTCCTTGGGTTACTATTTCTCCCAGATCAACTTCTTGGTACGCCTTATTAGCATCTACCGCAACGGCTCGAAGGGTAACGGGGGCGTTTTTCAGGTCAATCTCTATGGCTTCGGTATCTTCCAGGCGCATCACGCGGCTCAGGGGAGGCTCGGTGCCGGTGCCCTCTATATCTTGCACGTAGGTTCTCATTTCGGCCACGTACATCCGACCATTGCCGTCTCAGGCCAGCGTGACCGGCTCTTCGATCATCGGTTCGCTGGCCACCAGTTCCAGGCGGTAGCCTTCTGGCACGTGAATCCGGTTCATGCTCTCCTGAGGAGATAAAAAAGCAGCCGTAGGAGTGGGTTCAAACGACTCCTCGTACGGCAGATCCGCCGTAGGTTCTGCTACCGGTTCGGAAGGGGTGCAGCTTATATTTACGTACAAAAGAGCGGTGATACTAATTACTACTAAGTTTCTTTGTGTCATACTATTGTTAAGAGGACTTTTCGTCTGGAAGGTAAGCAGATTTTTTTGCTTGCTACCTTTAAGTGGACATTGGCTTCTTCTACATAAAGGAACGGAATCCTCAATAGGATCGTAAAATTTAGCGTCATTTTGATAATAAAAGTTATGTAAAGCAAAGCATTTATAACTCCCATTATATCCTGCTATAAATCCCCACCACAGTTTCACCTAGCTTCTCTACTTCATTGCGCAGCACCACTTCCAGTAGCTCAGCCCGGTCTACCAAAGAAGCTTCGGCCCCACCTTCCTCGTGTAGCCGCTCGCAGATTGCATCATAGGTATGGCACACACTCACGACCAGCGTCTCCAGGTAGGGGGTCTCCCCAGTATCATAGATAGGCCCGGCATCATCCCGGTAGATGTGCAGCGTCCGGCAGCCGCTGAAGAGCACGTCCATGATGATGGTTTCCAGGTCTTCTCTGGTGTAATCATCCTGCTGAAGTCTGACCTGAAGCTCGTAGGTGGAACGAATCAGGAAGTTTAGCTCAAGCAGTACGCGGGATTGATTCATCTTTGTTCGTCGATTGAAACGCCGCTAGCAGTACTGTCCAGTTGAGCAACAACGGTCCGCTCACCTAAAATCTTGATGAGCCTTAAAGGGCCAAGAGTGCTGATCGTTTCGTTGCTTGGAACGTTCACTACCGTAAGGCTGATTTGTGGCCGCGCTTTTAACATAGGATAGCCCCAATGAGCAGAGGAACGGCAAGCCTGAACACTGATTTGGAAAATAGCATCTTGTAAGGTATTATTAATCGCAACAACTCAATCGGAAAATGAAACATAGCATATTGATCTTTGGTCATTTCAATATACTAACCGTTTTCCCATTGGGTTCTTACCACACTAGTAAAGTCGAGCTAATAGGATGTCACAAATAAAAGTATGCTGTATCATTTAGTTCCGAATCTTCAAGGTTGAGCATACCTGGCAGGTTACCTACTGGTGAGTCGCACGTACTAACGTAGGCCCAACTCGCTCTAATGAATCGCTACTATTCATGCGATCGCGACAGTTTGAATATGGCTTTATATGCGTTAACAAATTTGTAAAACACCAATTCTATGTCTGACTTCTTTCTTCGTATCCCCCTGCTGGAAAACCTGGGTGATCAATACGGTGACCGCTTCGCTTCGAGCCGACGCTGGCTCACGCAAACGGAAAAAAAACTAGCACAACCTATCTTTCAATCTTCGGTTAATTTAGAGTCAGTGCAAATCATAGAAACCAGGGTAGTTAATGCACCCACAACCTTAGGCAATAATATTCGGGTTGGCCCAGGGCAAAGTATGAATAATGCCACCTTGATCCATGAACTAACGCATGTATGGCAATATCAAACGCAAGGCAACCGCTATATCTCTGATTCACTTTACCATCAAACTGCGGCTATTGTTCAAACGGGTAGCCGTAGTGCTGCGTACAAACTAGTAATCATACCAAAGCAGTCGTTTTATCGCTACACTGCCGAACAACAGGCCATGATTGTAGAAAACTACTTCAGGTATCCAAAAAAAAGGCATAACCCGGATTACGCTCGATTAATCAGGGAGGTACGACAGGCCCGACCTACAATGACCCGCCCCAAACGGTACTATGAAACTCTCTACGGTCAGCGCAATCAGCAATTAGAGGGATTCCAGGATACAATGCAAACTAATCAGCTTCGAACAGATCAGACTGTTTGGCTCCTTCGGCTTGAGTTTTAATATGTTATGAAAACTCAACTATTGCGCCCTTGTTGCTCAAAACCTTTTGGCAAAACGCCCTGTAACCACCCTACCCTCCGATTAGCACGGTGGGACAACGGTGATGGTGTCGCTTGGTCGCAAAGGTATCAAACAGCTCTTGGTAGGGGATGGCCATGCTCAAATAAAGGGGATAGCGGGTAGAATGTTCAAGCGTACCGCCAACGGAACCCTTTCCAGGTTTGATAACGACCCTTGGCCACATTGATTATTTCTTTCTCTCCAAAAGACCTAATTAGGGAATAATTGTTAGTATCACGCGCCTGCGTGTGAGGAGTGCTAACCGTATCCTCGCTGCGGACTGCTGACCCGGAAGTTGTGTAATGCGGTGCAGGTGAGCATGACCCTGTCTCGGAAGTCAGTAGCAAAATGACGGCAGCGTTCTTTGACAATGCGGCACCGCTTCACCCCACTAATAGCATGTTCCACCACCACACGATAGCGGCTCACCCACTGATTAAATTTCTTATCCTGCTCAGTAAGTTTTCCCTTGTACGGCTTTTTGATGGGCAACAGCGTAACGACCCCCTCAGGATGGTAACCTAGATAGCCTAAGTCCAAACGAAGGCGGCTGTTTTCAGGAAACTGGCAGGCCTCCTGATCGGCGATCTTTTTGTCGTGCACCCGGCCTTCGTAGGTTTCACTCAAATACACGATCTGTTGATTATCTCGGCACATCAAATTGTTCTTTACGGTATGATCTTTCTGTTTACCGCTGTAGTGATCTTGTTGATTATCATCGTCTTGTGAACGCTCTACGCTACGTTCAGCCGCGTCCATCGTGAAGGCTTCCCCGTCGTACTTGGCCAGCACAGAGGCTACCGCTTTTCCCTGGCGTTCTGGCAAAGCCCCTAGCTCCTTGAGGCTCTCCTGTAGCAGTGGATGCAATACTTTTATCCACTGACTCACTTTACCCTGCGAGATAGAAAAGCTAGCCGCTTGAAATTGCTGCAAGGGGTAGTTCTTCAAGTAGCTCAACAGAAAAAAGAGTTTCTCGCCTACACTGGGCAAGGTCTGAGTAGGCTTGCCGGGGCGAAGATTGGGCAGTTTGCGCTTCTTGCCTTCCAAAGTGTGATACTTTGTATACTTCATCCAATGACGTTTGAAGACGGGCAATAGCACATCAAATTCTTCTACCGTTAGGCTAGTCAGGATGATAAACTGATTCGGGTTCTGTCTGATTTTTTCGTAATCCATCCTCTCATAATAAGCTTTTTAGTTACTTTTGCAAATGCCTCACGCGCGTACGCGCGGTCTGAAAAATCCTCTAATTAGGTCTAAAACCTGTCTGCCGGGAGGCCTCCGCGATGCTTTCGTAGCGGGCGATCAGGCTGCCCTCAGTGCTGAGCTGCACCACTGGCTTGCGTCGAGACATTCCGCCGTAGTTTTTATCCTTCCAAGCCGAACGATCCGCAGACTTGAGCGAACTCTCCGGTACCCGGTCTGGCGAGACCCGGCCGCGCCGGAAGGCCCGCTGGGACTTCTCGGCTCGGGTGACCATGGCTAGATTGTCTACTGAGTTATCATAGCCATTACCGTCCCGGTTGATCACATAGCGGCCGTCCCGCTGATAATCGATCTTCTCAACAAAAGCTGCGTAGACCAACCGACGAACGTTGCGGTAGTGCTGCTTGCCTTCCATGGAAAGGGACACTTGCAGGTCTACTATCTTTTCAGGCCGGATCGTATTTTTGTTCACCACAACCTTTTGAGTGAGCAAGCGACCGTAAACGGTTTGCTGCCCGAGCCGGGGGTGAGGCACCACCCGATCCAAAGATTTCACCCGGCCAAGGTTTGACACCTGGTAGTATTCTTCGTAGCCGGGCACGTCCCGCCAGACTTCGCCGGACAGTAGTGCTGTGTGTCTATCCTGGAAGGGGTAGGAGGATGTCAATGGAGGTGGTGGGGCTTTATGTTCGGTAGGTTGATTCAAATCAAGTACGATGCATCAACTCATGACAAAAACTCAACTAACTTAAATTGCTAAAATATTAGTTTTAAGATTTGGAAGGATACATAACCTACGCCGAATATAGTTCCTACTAGAAGTAGCGTAAATAGTGCTGCTCGTAGATTGCTATTTTGTATCTTAAAGTAGTCAAATAAGTTACTTATCCGGTCCATTATTAAACCGGTAACTACCATAGTGAACATCATAAATACGATAGTAAAACCAATTGGAAGTATCCACCTGTTAGAATCGGTTCTTTCATTGATAGGATTTGGCATTCCTAAAGCTTTGCCAACTACTTGGAATTTTGGAGTAGTACTGGATTCTGTAACAATGAAAAGTTTTGCTCTGTAGCCTGGATCAAAATGTTGCCATTTTAATACTAACTGGTGATCGGTCGCGGAAATGCGCAATTTGAACACTTCAGGATCTGTCTGCTCCGAAACGCCCATACTGATAATTCTTGAAGAAGAATCCTCTAATATTTTAAAGGTACTACGCATTAAGGACTGATCAATTGGTAAATCGCCTGAATTCCACAGCAACACATCAGTAAAATAGACTGGGTTTTCTATTGTACCAGAGGAATCAATAAGTCTAACGCTATTTGGCATAGAAGCTTTATCAAAGATAAGTTGAGGTTCGCCTATATAATATCTAACTTCTATGCTCTCAGGGATTAGACAATAAATAGTAAGTAAAAACGTAATAAGCCATCCTAGGACTGTCCAAGGATGTTGAAGCGCATCGTTACGTATTTTATCTACAAAACTCCTGATTTTCATTTCACTCAGTCATTCACAACCCTAATTTTGTTCCCGCATTATGCGTCCGAGCGTCATCAAAGCGCGTGTAGCGCCTAACCATTGCTTCAGTCTTGTGATGGTCTGCGCCATGATTTCACTGTTACTGGCCCCGTTTTTCTTAGACACTGTCACAAAGCTGGCTCGGAGCGTATGCGCCGAGAAACGCGTGCCCAGGTGCTTAGCCACGATCAGGTTCACCGTCTGATCAGTGAGGCGCTGACAGCCGAACCGATCCCCCCGCCGCATCCGCAGCAGTAGGGGCGAGGACAAATCCTTACCCCCTTCGGCTTCCGTGGCCACCGGCGTTACTTCACCAATCCGCTGCAGGTACCGCTGGGTAGTCCTTACCGGGCACAGTCCGGGATGCGAAGCGTAAAAGATGGCTTTGAGTTGGCCAGCCCCCAGCTGATCAGCCTTGCTGCGCCGAACGTCGATCAAAATCCCTTCCTCATCAAAGTTTAGATCGCTAGTATCCAGGGCTACTAACTCCCCCCGACGGAAAGCGCCGGTGAAGCCCAGCAATAGCACTACCTTATCGCGCAGCTGGCCATTGATTGTCTCGTACAGCGAAAGGATCACTTTTTGAAACGCTTCAAGGGTAAAGGCCGGGGCCTGGTGCTGGCGAATGCCCAGCGAGCGTTTGATCCCGTCCATCGCGGTACGGACCAGCTTCCCGCCGGTAGGACTCTCAAAGCCTTGCAGTTCATGGAAGCTAGAGAGCATGGCCAGCCGTCGCTGCAGGGTGGCCACCGTGTAGCGGTCAGCCAAGTCACTAATGTAGTTGACGACTTGGTCGGCGGCCGCGGGGAAGGATACGGCCCCGTGGTTCTCGCACCAGCGGGTGTAGCAGTTCAGGTCCGCCCGGTAGGCCCGCACGGTGTTGGGGGCTTTCTCGATGCCGAGCTTGAGAAACCGGGCGGCCGCCGGAGTGACACGGCTAATCGCTCCCGAGGAGCGGGTATCGGAGATCCGGGTAACCGAATCGTTTTTGTTACTCATGAATTAATTGTTTTCCATAATCGGTCAGCGTTTTATCCATAGACCATGAGTTAATTCGAAAGTACGGGCTAAAGCCAAATTCATCATCTTTTTCCTTGCGGAAAGTCAAGCTGATCCGGACGGGATCCCTGTACAATTTATTATGAATGGTGGCATAATAGAGGTCAGCCTCCTGATGTTCGTATACCACGCTATCTACCAAATCAATGCTATTCACGAAAGCAAAATCTTGGGAACAAAAAGCATTGAAGTGAAAACTCACTAAAGGGTTCAACAAAGCAACTTCTACAGGCTCTTGGTCTTGTGAAGAGTCAACATCTGTTTTGAAATATTCGCAGGCTGATAGGTTCAGAATGGTGCTTGCCAGGATTAGGCTAGAGATGCTTTTATTCATTGTCACAGTACGTTAGTTAAAACTATGCACTTTCAGTGTAAGACCGCCGGGCGACCCCGTTTTCAGTTGCCACCCACTTTTAGTTACTTTTTATAGTGTCCGTTTAGTTGAGTGGTCGTTACCCTGACAAGATACAAAAAGCCCAAACCATCGACAAGCCCTGACCCAAAAATAACTACCGATAACGTTCAATTATCGGTAGTTATATCAACACTCCTCAGTATCGAGATATCGTGGCTATATTTGCTAAATATAGACAATTTGTGTATACTTGGATAAAATCTCAGAACTATGAACGTAAGCTTCACTGCTCATCAAGAACAATACATCCAGGACCAGGTAGCCAGCGGCGACTTCCAGAATGCAAGCGAAGTCGTGCGTGATGCGCTCCGACTGCACCAGGTTTACCGCCACCGGATCATTGAGGAACTTAAACAGGAGATTGCTCAAGGCTGGGACGGTCCGGCCAGCTCACGTAGTGTCCGGGACAAGCAGCGCGATAGTACTATTCAACGAAACTTTTCTTAGGTAGCATAAATGCTATACCTAGTCTGATAAATAGATGAGAAAATTAAACTTTAATTTCCGATAAGTAATCGTAACCTTCTTGCATAGCTTCTAATGAAGTGCTAGTAAATGTTTCCTGCTCTACCAAGAAATGCTTCATACCGGCCTCCTTGGCCACTTCAAGTATTTTCACGTAATCTATCAATCCCTGGCCAATATTGGCGTTCTTCGTTTTGTCCTGCTTATCCATGTCTTTGACATGCCCCAATGGAAAACGGTTGGGATACTTTTTGAGATACGTAATCGGGTCTTGTCCCGCAGCCACCACCCAGTAAATGTCCATTTCCCACTGCACCAGATCCTTATCGGTATTATCCAGCATAAAGTCGTACAGCATCGTATCACCTACTTTCTCAAACTCAAAATTATGATTGTGGTAGGCAAACTGTAGACCAGCCTTTTTACAAGTTTCTCCCACTTGGTTGAAAAGCTCGGCGGTACGCTTCAGTTCATCGGGACTGGTGCGCAGGCTCTCGTCCATCCAGGAGCAGGTCAGGTAGGGCTGGCCGGTCTCGGCGGCTTTTTCTACCAGTTCATCAAAACGCGTTAATAAAGTAGCCTGCCGCCAAGATTCGGCCTTCCCATCGCGCATACCGGAGCCTACGTGGCTGCTGACCAAGGTCATCCCCATATCACTGATCATGTCAGAAAATTCTTGGGGCTCCAGGCCGAAATAGTGGCCCTTTTGGCCAGGATAGGACTCGATCTCTTTATAACCGAAATCCGCTATCTTTTGCAGTGTACCTTTTATATCCCCTTCTATCACATCTCTGACGGAGTACAACTGCATGCCGATAGGACTCAGCGGTTGCCCCGGGGAAGCAGTGGTCTGCGACGGAGTAGTTTCATCGGAAGTCTGTGCTTTATTTTCTTGCGTAGTGCAAGCGGGCAACAGCAAGGTGCCGGCAGCATACAGGCCAGCGTGTTTGAAAAATATTCTTCGGTTTACCATAGTAGAGTTGGGGTTGTTTTCTAGTAAAAAGCGAACGCGTAAACTGGTTATTTGCGGCTTACTTCTGCGTCGCTGATCACTACTTGATCAGTGTTGCTAATGAAGGCTACGTGCTGGCTATCCGGCGACCAGGAAGGGGTATTGATTGTTCCTTGTCCTCCGTAAATATAGGCAATTACTTTAGGCTCACCGCCATCAGCAGGCATGCTTCGGAGGTACACATGTTTATAGAAGGGATGGTCCGTCGCCTCAACTTCTTCTTTGAGAAATGATAAGAACACTATCTGCTGGCCATCCGGCGACACGTGGGGGAACCAGTCGTGAAAATCATCGTTGGTCAAGGCTTCCGGTTGGCGGCCATCGGGTTTCATCCGCCAGACGCGCATCGACCCCTCGCGGCTGGAGTTAAAGTAAATCCATTCGCCGTCGGGCGAATATTCGGAGCCATCGTCCAGCCCTTCGGCGGTGGTCAGTCGGGTTTCTTCCCCTCCCGCAGCAGGCACCTGATAAATATCAAATTCATCGTTGCGCTGCCCGGTAAAAACCAGGCTTTTTCCGTCGGGCGACCAGCCGTGCAGGTACGATGGGCCACGGGGAGTGATCTGCTTCGGGTTCCCGCCGGTGATGGGCACAGTATAAATGATAGATCCTCCCAGTGCTGACACTCCGCTGCTCAGCCCGAGCATGGTGCCATCAAATGAAATCACGTGGTCGTTGTTATTATTAGTTACCTCTCCGGTATTAAGTACTTCGGGCGTGCGTTTTTCCAGGTCAAAGGTATAGATCAGCCCCTTGCTGTTGTAGATCAGCGTTTTGCCGTCCGGAGTCCAGTTAGGGGCCTGGATGGATTGGGGGTCGGTGTAGATGATCTCTCGCTCACCACTCGCTACGTCCAGGAGTTCGAGGCGACTGCCCAGGTAGTCTCGGTAGGGCACCAGATCATCAGGAGCGGGCACGGTGATACGCACATCACTATAGACACCTTTCTCTACGACATCCGCGTTGTGAGAACCGACAAACAGCCCCACGTAGACCTCATCGCCTAAATCCAGGTCGGCCACCTGCTCGGTGACAAAAGGTTCGCCGAATTTAGCGACCCGCATGGTGTAGGTAGTTCCTTTCCGTTCTAATTGGATCACGTCGGCTTCGGTGAGGTCCGAACGAATTTCTTCGGTTTCGGCTCCCGCCGTTTTCCGAAACTGCAGGGAAGTAAGGCCATCCCCGTGCACCACGGCGTTAACCTGGGGCGAGTTTCCTTCCAGACTTTGACGAGCCATCCATCCTACTTTGCGGTGAGGGTCTACCCCTTCCCCTTCAAAGCGGGCGCGGGTATACAGGATGAAATCTCCGCTCATGCGTTTCCATAGGAATTGAAATTCATCGTGGTCGAACCAGACATTGTAGCCCGCCCCGGACACTTCGTATTCTTGCGTTTCGGGATTGTACGTTGCAGAACCCGCTTTTAGTACGTCGCCGATATCACCGTGCCCGTCAAAAACACCAACTGATTCTTCCTGGGCGAAAGTCGGATACTGTAGCACAGCTAGCAGTAGTATACTAGTTAGGAACGTATGTAAGATGGTCTTCTTCATAGAATAGGTTGTTTTAATTGATATTATTAGAATATTTTACCAAGGTAGCTACTTTCCTCAATTACTCACAAACGCCACTCTTCCTATCGTATAGTCTAGTCGTACGATTGAACGACACCGGCCGAAAACTGTACGTTAAACACGGCCTCAGTACCATTTCTTCCGATTAGGGTAAAACGAATTTTCAGTTTAACTATTAGAAAAGAACAAAACTAGCAAAGATACTGAATAAAATAAATTAACATAACTTATATTACTTAACATCTTGGATTGTCCTAAAAAGAGTTGACAGCAGGGTTCGCAACTTTTGTCTAACCAGATAACTATCCAATCTATGAAACGCACAAAACCGTATCATCCCATTCGAATGAAAAAACAGGCCGTTCAGATGGTGGCCGCTGGCCTACTTAGCGAAGAGCAAGCTTGCCAGAAGTTCAAAATATCTCGTAGATTACTACGCCAATGGCAACGATGGTACGACTCTTTTTTTCTTCATCCACCGTGGACGCGGCCGCAAACTGACCCTGACCCGATGGCCAAGAAAAAACTCTCCGACAAAGAGAAAATCAAGCAGCTACTAGACCAGCTTAAATCTGATCACTGATGCTTACTCACGCAAAATCGTTGGGTGGTGCCTCCATAAGAGTCTGCACGCCGAAGGGACTATCCATGCATTAGAGATGGCGCTACAGCAGAAAGAGGCTCACCCCCTACCCCAACCACTAATTCATCATCGCTCCGGCGACCCGGTCCGACCGGGGGATCTAGTACTGTTGTCACGAGCATATCCGGCTGCTCAAAAAGCACGAGGCACTTATCTCAATGACTAACTCACCCGACCCACTGGAAAACCCCTTGGCCGAACGAATGAATCGTACGCTCAAAGAAGAGTTTGGCCTAGAACGTGGGTTTCCTACCCTTGAATTAGCTCAGCAGGCCGTAGCCCGAACTATCTTCACCTACAACCACAAATATCCTCACGGCAGCTTAGGATACTGCACTCCGGATCAGGTGCACAACGGCAAGAAGCCCGGACCTAAAAAATGGAAGAAGTATCGCCGAAAACCAAACCACATGAGATAGAAAAGATGGTCGTTTAGCTGCTCAGTAGTTTACCTTCTTCCCTTTTGGTCTTTTATCGCATGCTACATTAACCTTTTGCACGCTTTTGTAAACAATCATCAAAATGTACAAAACTTGACTCCATCTTAGCATCCCAGAAAACTGTCAACCAACAGACGGAGGATTCAGTTGGGAACTTTAACGAATGTTTGATGATACTTTGTCTTGTTTTGTTTTTGATACAATGAGAAGTTTCATAGATTGATTTCATAATGAAGACCACTAAAGAACAGCAACCTATTTCTCCAATGCGGCGAGGGGCTAATTCTTATAAAGTTGCCCCGAAAGAACCGTTCTCCATTCCTGACTTAGGCTTTACCGAAGAAGAGAACCGTCGAATGGATGAGTTTTTGAAAGAACAGGAATACAAACAGTGATTTTGATCGTCTACTTACGGTTTACGTTTAGTAAAACAATAAAACCAGGACCTATCTAATTTGACAGAGAAAATCAGCCTATTCTTATGGAGTCTTACCCAGATACATTTTCCAAGTCTGATAAGCAACAACTTACAATTATGCCCCTCAAAGCAAATCATCTGTGGGATAGATACCGGAAAGGAGATCAACAGGCCTTTGAGCAACTCTATTACCAGCATGTGAATGCGCTGTATGATTATGGGCTACGCATGACCTGGAATATACCTTTGGTGGAAGATTGTATCCAGGACCTGTTTTCTGACCTGTGGGAAAAAAGAGCTCAGATGAGTACGGTTCACGCTGTCCGGGCGTATTTGTTGGTTTCTATCAAAAGAAAGATTATCAGAAAGCTAACTCATGAGCAGAAGTGTACTTTGCAACTTTGCGAAGAATTAGGCAAGTATCCTCAGGATTTTAGCCCCGATATAATTGAAAGCAACGAAGAACAACTGGCTCACTTAACCCGGGCTTTTACTCAACTGAGCGATAAGCAGAAAGAAGTGATCTATCTGCGTTTTTACAACCGGCTTTCTTACGAAGAGATTGCCGAAGTGATGGGCATACAGGTGAAGGCGATCTACAAACTGATGGCTAGAGCTATTCAGGTGCTACGAACGCATATCGGAATCCCGATTGGTAGCCTTCTTCTCTTTGTCATTTTGGCAGTATAGCTAGTGTTTTATTACCATCGCAATGGCTTTTTAGCTTATTTATTCATTTTCATCTAAATTTGAAAAAGAATGACCGCCGGATGGGGCAAAAGAACGGCTTTATGTATCCTAATAGGTAAAACACCAAGGATATGGCTGAACTTTCCTTCTACAAATACTTGAGTTACCAAGTGGAAGACTTTGTGATGGACGATGCTTTCCAGCAGTGGGTGCGTCATCCTGATGCCGCGTCCCATCAATTCTGGCGGCAGTATTTAGCAAACTATCCCAACCAACGAGAGCCGGTAGAAGAAGCCTACGCAATAGTCCAAAATATTCGCTATCAACCCTATACTCTTTCCCCGGATCGACAGCAACAGATTCTTCAAGCAGCGTATGATCGAGCGGGAAAGTCCGCTTCGAGAAGCAAGTTCGTTCTCCGATCTTTTCACCCATACCGGGCAATTGCGGCTACGGTTGCTTTGTTGGTGCTCTCGGCCCTAGCTTTTTGGTTTTTATTTCCTTCTTACGAGACGTATGAAACCGGCTATCGGGAAAACAAAACCATTCGCCTTGCCGATGGAAGTGAGGTAACCTTAAATGCTAATACTGAGCTTAGGGTCAGCATGAATACCAAGGCCAACCAGCCTCGCGAGGCGTGGCTCGAAGGAGAGGCGTATTTTAATGTGAAACGACTGAATGAATTGGAGGCCGAAAAAACGCCCGAGCGCAAAAACTTTATTGTTCATACAGGCAACTTTGATATCGAAGTGCTGGGCACCACCTTTAACGTGACCAGCCACTCTGAAAAAAGCGAAGTGATGCTGAAGTCGGGAACCGTGAAAGTCGCCAGCCAGCAGATTGCGCAGACGCAACTATTGCAGCCCGGCGACCTGCTGACTCTCTCTGAAGAAGACCAACATTTTCGGCTCAAAAAGACAGAAACCGACACAGAACCGGCCTGGCGAAGCAATCTTTTCGTCTTTGAAAATACTCCTCTCCGTCAGGTAGCTCGTACCTTAGAAGATTACTATGGCGTGGAAGTAGAGATCAACGACCAAAAACTCGCCGATAAAATTTTTACCGCTAAAATCTCGCGGGATCAACTTCCTATGCTGCTCAAAGCCATAGAAGCCTCCTTTGGGGTAACAATAATCCGTGAAGAAGGAATCATCAGGATACAACCCTAAGAACTAGTCGGACCCCGGCCTGCCAGTTCTTTACCAAGCGTTTTATTTTTTCACATAACCACAACACACGATGCAACACACAACTACGCACAAGATCAGGGTGATGTTAAGCTTATGGCTGCTTATGTTCAGCGTTAGTACCCTATCAGCCCAGCAGCTCGCCGCCATTGGGGAAAATTCCCCGGCGGTGTATCGAGGGTATCAGGGTAAAAATGAATCCCTGCAAAACTTTCTGCTGCAACTAGAGCAGGAGTACCAAGTGCAGTTTGCCTATGATGGCGAATTGATCAGTGATAAGCAAGTAAACACCAACATTGAAAAAGACCAGAAATTAGAAAACGTACTAGATCAAGTCCTAGAATCGCATGCTTTGCAATACCAACAAATAGGGGAGAAGCTCTATGTCATTCAACGAAAAGAGACAGAGACAAAAGAAATACGGAAAATAGACACTTCACCCGAGCATAGCGGCAAGTCGCTGGAGAAACTTGTCCCTATCAAAAATACTCGGCTAACCTTACGGGCCTGGCAGCAAACCATCAACGGCCAGGTGACGGATGGAGAAAGCAACGAACCCTTACCCGGGGTCAACATCCTGGCCAAAGGTACCACAGTTGGAACAGTTAGCGATGTAGGCGGCAATTACCGGCTTACGGTAGACGACGAAGTGACTAGTCTGGTATTTTCGTCGATTGGCTACTTGTCGGAAGAAGTAGAAATCAACGGTCGTACTTCTATTGACCTGACCCTGATGCCGGATATTCAGTCTTTGCAAGAAGTAGTAGTGGTAGGGTACGGTACCCAGGCAAAGAAAGATATTACCAGCTCTATTGCCTCGGTGTCGGGAGAACAACTAGCCAAAGTCCCGGTGGCCCGTCTGGATCAGGCCCTTCAGGGACAAATACCGGGCGTAGTAGTAACTTCCAACGATGGCACGCCCGGCGGAGATGTTAGCATCAGGGTTAGAGGCTACGGAACGGCAGCTGCCGGAGGGGACAATGCCCCGTTGTACGTTATCGATGGGGTGCCTACCAAGCAAGGTATTAATCTGCTAAACCCCAACGATATTGAATCTATTGACGTGCTCAAAGATGCGGCAGCGGCGTCGGTCTACGGGGTGCAGGCTTCCAACGGGGTGGTGGTCATTACCACCAAACGGGGAGAAGCTGGTAAGGCCCGTTTTACTTTCGATACGTACCAGGGGATCAGCAGTGCCTGGCGAAAAGATATTCCGGTCATGAATCCCAGGCAACTGGCAGAATTCAACAATTTGTTGTTTGCAGAGCTGAATGAGGGACTCACCCCGGACGACGACGGGTACATGGCACCCAACCCGGCCTATGCCGATCCTTCCTCTATCCCTACCGAAGGTACCGACTGGCAGGATGCCATCTTTAGAAATGCGCGCCTACAGGATTACAACCTGGGTTTTACTGGTGGGTCAGAAGGCACCCGATTTGCGCTTTCCGCTGGATACCGCAACCAGGAAGGTATTATCATTAATTCGGACATGAAACGCTACACCTTCCGGGGAAATATTGATCACGAAGCGACGGATTATCTGAAAGTGGGGGCTAACTTTTCCTACAGCCAGGTAGAGCGCACCGGGGTGAATACCAACATAGGATTTGATGCCATCACCTCCTTGGCTTTAACGTATCCTGGTTTGTTTCCGGTACGTGAGCCTGATGGTACCTACGGGTTGTTGCCCCAGGTGAACAATAACTATTGGGGAGATGCTAAAAACCCGGTGGCATTGGCCGAACGTGCCGACCGTATCGACGTAGACAACGGTATTACCGGATCGGTCTATGCGGAAGCGGAGCTCATCAAAAATTTAAGCGTGCGTTCGCTTTTTGGCGTTGGTCGCTGGTTTGGCGACAACAGAAGCTTCAATCTGCCCGTCTTGTGGACCGATTCCGATTATAATCTGCCGGGGGGGCTGAATCAGTCTTCTTACGAAAACACCAACTGGAACTGGGACAATACCCTTACGTACACCAAAGCTTTCAACAACCAAAGCATCAATATTGTCGTCGGCACCTCTGCCCAGTCTTTTGGTACTGAATTTATCTATACCAGCCAAAACGGATTTCTCGCTAAAGATCCGCAGTACCGGTACTTCGGCTTTGGCGACCCCGGCACTTTTGTGGCCGGCAGCAGTCAAGCCGATCGTTCGCTGCTTTCTTATTTTGGCAGGATCAATTACGAATTTAAAGATAAGTACCTGGCGCAGGTGGTCGTGCGTCGGGATGGTTCTTCCGTTTTTTCCGAAGACAACCGCTGGGGTACCTTTCCCGCTGCTTCTTTGGGTTGGAGGGTATCGGAAGAAGGCTTCATGCAATCGATTCCCTACCTGGATGATATGAAACTAAGAGCCAGTTGGGGGCTTTCTGGCAACCAGTTTATTGGTGATTATTATCCTACCTACTCCCGGCTGGCTACCGGGGTCAACTACGTGGTCGGCGGGCAGGTACTGGGGGGCGTCCGCCCGTCTCAGCTCGGCAATCCTGACGTAAGTTGGGAAAACAGCCAACAGTTTGATATTGGGATGGATGCTTCCCTGTTCAATAACCGCATCAGCCTGACGCTTGATTATTACAAAAAAACAACCACTGATATGTTGCTGAAAGTAACCTTGCCCGCCATAGGAGGTGCCGCGGCACCGCCCGCTCAGAATGTAGGCAGCTTGGTCAACGAAGGCGTTGAGTTTGCGCTGTCCTACCAGAGCAAGCCTGAAACAGATTTCGTCTACAGTATTTCTTTGAACGGAGCCACCCTAAGAAACGAGATCACCAGCCTGGGGGACCTGGAATTTGTCTTGCCCACCAACAGAATAGGGTACGGTATCGATGATGAAGTCACGCGGGCACTGGTAGGCTCTACCGTGAGCTCATACTACGGATACGTATTCGATGGCATCTATCAAAACCAGGAACAAATCGACAGTGGCCCTACTCCCGACCGCACCTCAGTACAGCCGGGTGACGTCCGTTGGAAAGATATTAGCGGTCCGGATGGCGTACCCGACGGAGCCATTACTGATGATGACCGAACCACTTTGGGCGATGCTATCCCGGATTTTTCGTATGGTTTGAACCTCACTGCCAATTATAAAAACCTTGATTTCAGTGCTTTCTTTCAGGGAGTTTCGGGAGTGGAAATTTTTAGTGTAACCTACCGGGCATCCGTAGATGAAGCAGGAGGAAGGAACGGCTTGCTCGATGCCCTAAATTATTGGTCGGGTGAAGGAACGACCAACCAGTTTCCCCGCGCCAGCATCAACGATGCGGCAGGAAACGCCCGCGTATCGGACCGATACGTATTCGATGGTGATTATTTGCGTTTGCGCAATCTGCAAATAGGCTACTCTTTGCCTTCCCGCTGGCTGGAAAGCATCCGCATGACACGCTTCAGAATTTACCTGGGTGCCCAAAACCTAGTCACTTTGACTAAGTACTTCAATTTTGACCCCGAAGTAGGTCAAAATACGAACCAGGGAGGAAGCAACCAGGATCTGCAATTGGGTATAGATCAGGGGGTATACCCTCAACCACGTACTTTTATTATAGGAGCTAATATTACTTTTTGATTTTAAAAAACATAGATATGAACCCGAGAAAACTAAGCTTGCTATCTGCCCTGTGCTTACTAATGTCATGGGGCTGCCAAGAATTTCTGGAGGAAGAGCCGGAAGCCACTATTGTGGCGGATAGCTACTATTCCAACGAAGATGAAGTCTTACAGGGACTTATCGGTGCCTACGACGTCTTAGGACTGGAAAGAACGTACGATCTTAATTTGTGGAGATTAGGAAGTGGGGGCGGCGATAATTTTATTGGAAACACCGGTGCGATGGAGGTGGTAGAGTATACCTTCGGGGCGGATGCCGCTATCTTTCGGGATACCTGGTCAGAACTCTACAACGGAATCAACCGCGCCAACCTGCTGATTGCCAATGTCCCCAACACCGAAGGTATTGCTCCGGAAGTCGCCGCCCGTTATATCGCGGAGGCTAAGTTTATCAGGGCACTGTGTTATTTCAATCTGGTTAACCTTTTTGGCGGAGTTCCGCTGGTAGAAACTCCCTTGAATCCGCAGGAGCTTAAAATTCCTAGAAACTCGGTAGAGGAAGTCTATACGCTGATTGAGGAAGACCTGAAAGCAGGAGCAGAGGTGCTCCCTACCGACAGTGAGTTAGGAAGTGAGGGGGTAGGTCGGGCCAGCCGGGGTGCCGCCCAAAGTTTGCTGGCTAAAGCCTACCTGTTTCAGGAAGAATGGGCCGATGCTGCCGCCCAGGCCAGTGAGGTAATTGCCTCGGGAGAATATGAACTGGTGGAAAGCTACCGCAACATCTTCCTGCTGGAGAATGAAGACAATGCAGAAATTATCTTTCAGATAATATTCTCCCGAGCCGGTCCTCAGGGTTGGGGAGATGAAAACGAAGGTAATCAGTTCTCCCAGTGGTTTCGCCCGGTGTGTAAGGGAGGCTGGGGAAATCCTATGCCTACTGAAAGTTTGGAAGAAACGTATGAACCCGGCGACGAACGTTTCAAAGCGACTATCGTAGAAGCAGGCGACCAAGTGGTTGAACCTGAGTTTAAGTTTGTATCTCAGGATTATGTGTTGCAACCGGGCGAAACGTTCAACGAGGATATTGGCACCATCGATTGCGAAGGATGGGGCAAGTGGTGGTTACGCGACGGGCAAATCCAAGCAGACCAGGGGCCACTGAACTGGATTGTGATACGACTGGCTGATGTCATTCTGGTCAGAGCAGAAGCATTGGCTGAAATGAACCAGTTGAATGAAGCAGTGCTCGAACTCAACAAAGTAAGGCAAAGAGCCAACTTACCGGACGTCAGCATCACGACCCAGCAGGCCCTGATCGATGCCGTACGCCTTGAGCGAAGGGTAGAACTGGCCGCCGAGGGCACCCGGTTGTATGATTTGCGGCGCTGGGGTATCGTCATTGAAGCATTACAAGCTGTAGATAAACCCGTGGAGGCCAATAAGCACGAACTGTTTCCTATTCCACAGACCGAGGTAGACCTGCACGAAGGGGCTATGGAACAAAATCCCAACTGGTAAAACTCAATCAATCCATTGGAAAACAGCTCGGAAGTACGATACCATGCGTTGCTTCGTACTGCTTTCTTCTTAACTATTGCGGATGCGTTATCGATGGTTGACTTTGGTGAGTATCGGGGTAATCCTGGGGCAATGTACCTCATCGGATGATAAAGCAGCGGAGGATTCTCTATTTACTCCGCTATCTTCTGCCCAGAGCGGCATCGACTTCATCAATACCATCCGAGAAAACGATTCACTCAACATCGTCCTGTACGAATACCTGTACAACGGCGGCGGGGTGGCGGTAGGCGATGTCAATAACGACGATCAGCCCGATCTGTTTTTTACCGGCAACCAGCTTTCCAGTCGTCTGTACCTGAACAAGGGGGGGGTGCAGTTTGATGATATTACCGACGCCGCGGGAGTACCTACCACCGGGTGGTGCACCGGGGCCAGCATGGTAGACATTAATGCCGACGGACTGCTGGATATCTTTGTGTGCCAGACCAATAAAAAGCTAAATGAAGGGGCTCAAAACCAGTTATTTATCAACAATGGTAACAACGATCAGGGTTACCCGACGTTTACCGAATCGGCTGCCCGTTATGGGTTGGCCAGCAGCCCGGATGCTACCCAAGCCGCCTTTTTTGACTATGACCGGGATGGTGACCTGGATATGTACCTGCTGATCCACGAATATGATGATTTTAATCCTAACCGCATCCGTCCGCGCCGCCTCGATGGCAGTGCGCCCAACACCGACCGACTTTATAGAAACGAAGGAAACCGGCCCGGCGAAGACCACCCTTTTTTTACCGATGTTTCCCAGGAAGCAGGCATTCAAATAGAAGGCTATGGCTTAGGTATCACCATTAGCGACTTCAACCATGACCTACTTCCGGATGTATACGTAGCCAATGATTACAACTCCAACGACGTGTTGTATGTCAACAACGGGATCGGCCCGGACGGACATCCTACTTTTACCAACAAAATAGCCGAGTGGATCAGGCACCAAAGCAATTCCTCTATGGGCTGTGATGTAGCCGACTTTAATAACGATGGGCTGGTAGATATCATTACCCTCGATATGCTGCCTCGGGATAACAAACGTCAGAAACTGATGATAGGTGATATCAACCAAAATCGCTTTCAGATGCAGCAGAATTACGGATACGAACCCCAGTATGTACGCAATATGCTGCAACTGAATGGGGGGCTAAATCCGGAAGGGAATCCTTTCTTTAGCGAGATCGGGCAGTTGGCTGGCGTGTATCAAACCGGCTGGAGCTGGAGCCCGCTCTGGGCTGATTTTGACAACGACGGCTGGAAAGATTTATTTATCACCAACGGTATTCCTAAAGACCTAACCAACCTGGACCTAATCGCTTACCGTCAGGCACAACTCAAGGATCATTCACACAATCTGGAAACTTACCTGGCGGATGTGTCGG
This sequence comes from Cyclobacteriaceae bacterium, assembly GCA_965217305.1. Taxonomy (GTDB): domain Bacteria; phylum Bacteroidota; class Bacteroidia; order Cytophagales; family Cyclobacteriaceae; genus Tunicatimonas. Next base: position 78,553 of record CBDCHN010000005.1, on the reverse strand, counting down.
ATTATATGAATCACCTACAAAACCTGGAAGAAGCAAACTATGTCTATCAAAATACGCACGATCTCTCATTCTCCGACCAGTCTTCTGCCTGGGGTGTCAACAGCAGCGGAAGCTCCAACGGGGCGGTGTACGCCGACCTGGATAACGACGGCGACCTGGACCTGGTCGTTAATAACGTGAATGCCCCGGCAACGCTTTATCGCAACAACCTAAACCCTACATCAGGTGCCAACCGCACTACCTTTCTTAAAGTAAAAACCCAGGGAAACTCTCCTAACCGCGACGGCCTAGGGGCGAAGGTCTGGTTGTTTTACGATGGGAAAAAACAGTACCTGGAGCAAAGCCCTTACCGGGGGTTCCAGTCGTCGGTAGACCGGGTGCTGCATTTTGGCCTGGATTCAGCCAACACCGTTGATTCACTGAAAGTCCTATGGCCTTCGGGTGCGCAGCAAACGCTGCGCAACGTACCCGCGAAGCAGGTGGTAGTGCTACGGGAGGCGGAGGCGGCAGAACAAAAGGGCGGGGGCAATCAGCCAGAATCTATGCCTTTTTTCCGAGAAGTATCCGATAGTATGAATATCGTGTACCGGCACCAGGAAAAACCGTATAACGATTTTGCTATTTCTCCGCTACTGCCCCGCATGTATTCCCGCCTTGGGCCGGGTATTGCCGTAGGTGATGTGAACGGTGATGAGCGGGAGGATTTTTTTGTAGGAGGGGCTTACCGGCAGTCGGGTACTTTCTTTATCCAACAAGCCGACGGGACTTTCTATCCCCAACTTCTGACCCAGGAAGAAAAAAAAGAAGAAGACATGGGGTGTTTGTTGTTCGATGCCGACCGTGACGGCGACCGGGACCTTTACGTGGTGAGTGGTAGTAGCGAATACGGACCCACCTCCCAATACTACCAGGACCGTTTGTACCTCAACGACGGAAAAGGGAATTTTACGCATGCCCCTGATCTTCTGCCGGAAATCAGTACCAGTGGCTCCAGCGTAACCGCCGCAGATTTTGACCGTGATGGCGATCTGGATGTTTTCCGGGGCAGCCGCATAGCCCTCACCAAATATCCTCAACCGGTAAAAAGCTATTTGCTAAGAAACGACAACGGCCGATTTGTAGACGCTACCTCGGAAGTAGCTCCCGCCCTTCAGGCTGTCGGCCTGGTGAGTAGTGCCCTATGGTCAGATGTTGATAATGATCAATGGCCCGAACTGATACTGGTAGGGGAATGGATGCCCATCACCATCCTGCAAAACGAAGACGGCAAGCTCACCAAAAAAATCACGCTGCCGCAGACCGGCTGGTGGAATACTATTACCGGAGGAGATTTTGACAACGACGGCGATACAGACTATGTCGTAGGTAACCTAGGGGAAAACACGCGCTACCGCGCCTCCGACGAGCAACCCCTCACCATCATTGCGGAGGACGTAAACGACGATTCGGTCGTGGACGGCATTATTAGTGCCTACCTGTATGATGAGCAAGGCAATCCGACGCTGTACCCTGTGCACCCCCGAAATACGCTGACCAGCCAAGTCAATGGCTTTAAACGGGTATTTCCCGATTATCAAAGTTATGCCCAGGCCACCACTTCCCAGCTTTTTACCGCATTGCCAGAAAAAGATATCAAAGTGTTAGAATGCAACGAGTTAAGAAGTTTGTACCTAGAAAATACGGGTGAATTTCAATTCCGGGCCACTCCGCTTCCGGTGCAGGCTCAGTTTGCGCCGGTATTTGGATTGCTCAGCTACGACGTGGATGGGGATAGCAACCTGGACATCCTGCTGACTGGTAATTCTTATAGCCAAGAAGCCATGAGCGGGCAATACGATGCGCTGAACGGGTTGGTGTTAGGTGGCAACGGAAAGGGAGAATTTACCCCTTGGCACGTAGACCAGAGCGGTTTCCACGTAGAAGGCGATGGTAAAGGGCTGGCTTATTTGCTGGATCAAACCCAAGGGCTTATGGTATTGGCCGCCCGAAACGACAGTACGCTTAAAGTCTTTTCGCCCCGGCAGCAAGCGCAACCTATGAAACTGCTCAAACCCGCCCCCGCCGATGTGTGGGCACAACTGTATTTTGGAGATGGCAAAGAGCGAAAAGTAGAATTTTACCGAGGAGAATCTTATTTATCGCAGTCTTCGGTGGTCATTCCGCTGAATTCTACCATTGTCAAAGCAGTGCTGTATGATTACACCGGCAAGGCGCGGACTTTGCATTTTCAAAATCAACCTGACTCACTGTGAAAATATTTTTTAGCTATTGGCATAAACTTCCGCTTTCTGTTTGTTCACTGTTTGCCTTCATGCACGCTGGATATTCCCAGCAGAAAACGGAGACTACCGTTATACCAGGGCTGTATCCAGCCTTTGTATCTGATAAACTTACAGCGGGCGATCTAGTATACCGCAACCTGGAAGATCAATGGGATTCTACCAAGGTGTGCGAAAATCCCAATAAAGGATGGTACATCCATTATTTTGATAACGGGCTGGATAAATATGGCAGTAAGCTGGCACCTGATGACTATCTGGAGGATTTTCCGGGCCTACATGATATCTATCTCAGGTTGGCCTGGAGCTACCTGGAGCCTGAGGAAAACCAGTATCACTGGGAGGTCATCGACTCTGAGATTGATCGCTGGACGAAAAAAGGCTATAAAATTTCTTTCAGGATCACGACCCGTGAGACCCACGATGCCGTGTATGCCACCCCCGAATGGGTAAAAAACGCCGGTGCCAAAGGGGTGATGATACAAAACGGTGAAGGAAAGGCAAGTTGGGAACCTGACTACGGCGATCCTGTTTTTTTAGAAAAGCTGGAAAACTTCCATGCAACCTTTGCCGCACGCTACGGCGGGCAGCCCTGGCTTGCTTACGTAGACATTGGCAGCTACGGCGACTGGGGAGAGGGGCATACCGCATTCGGCTCCGGCAAAGACTGGCCCCTGGAGGTGATTAAAAAACACATAGACATCCATACCCGCCACTACCAAAAGTCGCAACTGATCATCAGCGATGACTTTGTAGGAAGCAGAAAAGCGATGGACGGTTCGCGGGAAAAAATTCTGGCTTACATCATCAAACATGGCATCGGACTGCGGGATGATAGTGTGCTGGTGAAATATTTTGCCGACCGGCATGGCTACAGCAGTTTTCGTAACCCGGAGTTCTTTGATCTCTTCTGGCGCCATGAGCCGGTGGTGCTGGAACTACAGCATTTTCCTGCCATTGAAAAAGAAAAACTGTGGAGAGACGGCAAACCCTTGGTCAGAGCGGTAGAAGAATCTCATGCGACCTATATTGGCTTCCATGGATGGCCTCGGGAATGGCTGGGTCAAAACAAAACACTGGCGCATCAACTGGCTAACCGCGCCGGGTACTGGTATTTTCTGAAAAGCATACGCACCTTCCCGGTGTACTATTCCGGACAGGCATCGCTCATCGAGCTGGTGTGGGAAAATCATGGGGTAGCCCCTGCCTATCAGCGTTACCTACTCACGCTCAGACTCACCCATAAGAGATCGCAACAGTCCTATGACATCCGCCTGAAAGGCTCGGATAACCGACAATGGTTACCCGGTGTGATCAAAGCAGAAAGACTGGCAGTGAATGTACCCGAAGATATAGCACTAGGAAAATACCAGCTAAGCATCGGTATGTATGATACAAGCGGAAGTAAAAAGCGAATGATTGAGCTGGCTTTAAAAGACAAGCTGAAAGACCGGGTCGGCTTCTATTATGTAGCCGATATACAAGTAGCTCCTACAAAGCCCTAAGTTGCAACCCATAAAAATTAAATTTAGTAAGATGGAAAGAGCTTCATTGTTTACATCAATAGTTTTCATGCTTGTATTATCATACGCAGACCTGAAAGCTCAAAGCGGCATGAATCCCTATACTATTGATTGGAGAACCGGTAATCAGACAGCATTTAACCTCTCTTACCTGTTGGACAAACCGGCGGGTTCAGCAGGATTCGTACGGATCAACAACGGCCATTTCTATACGGCTGACGGTCAAAGACTCAGGATATGGGGAATCAATATGACGGCCGGGTCAGGCTATCCAGAAAAAGAAGACGCCCCTACGGTCGCGGCCTTTCTTGCCCGGTATGGTATCAATGGCGTGCGCTTTCACTTTTTGGATTCTGACTGGGGACCAGAAAAAACCATCTTCGACGAAACCAAGGGAACCACCCGGGAACTGAACCCTGAACAGTTGGATAAGCTTGACTTTTTTATTGCGGAGCTTAAAAAACAGGGCATCTACACCAACCTAAACCTGAATGTCGGCAGAAATTTCAAACCCGGAGACCAAGTGCCCGAAGCCGAATATCTCGGTCTGGCCAAAGCCGCTACCCTGTTTGACGACCGGCTGATCATGCTGCAAAAGGAATATGCTAGACAATTGCTGACCCACAGAAACCCTTATACCGGCAACCGGTACGTGGATGAACCGGCGTTGCTCATCGTAGAGATCGTTAACGAAAACTCGCTGGTGGAAGCTTGGTTTACCGATCGAACTACCGGAGAAAACCCTACCCGAAATCCTTCTACGTGGGCAGGCATTCCCCCGTATTATGCGCACGAACTCACGGTAAAGTACAACGCGTGGCTAGCGGAGAACAGGTCGGACGACCAGATCCGGGACATTGCCCTGGAATCCGGCAGAGATTCAACTGGGTTGATCCCACGGTTGGAAAGTACGGAATTTGAAGAGGCTTCTTCCCTTCGCTTTCAGACAGAAGCGTCCTTTAACGTTGAAATGGAGCGAAGATACTATTCCGGGATGCATCACTATCTTCAATCAACGTTGGGCCTGAAAGCGCACGTGGTAGGCAATAGCGACCACAATCATCATAAAAGTGGCTATGCCCTGTTGTCCTCTCTGGCAAAACTCGACGTGGTTGATGGACACGTTTACTGGCAGCACCCCGACTACGCTACCGACCCCGAAACTGGTAAAACCCGAATCACTTTTCACTATACCCCCATGGTGAATGAGCCGGACATTAGCACGGTAGTGCAACTGTCAAGATCAGCCGTTGCGGGGAAACCCTACACCGTTTCTGAGACCAACCACCCTTTTCCCAGCGAATATGCCTGCGAAGGGATTCCCATTCTTGCCGCTTACGCATTGTTTCAGGACTGGGATGGGATTTTCTATTATACCCTGGAACATGATGATCCAAAACAATGGAATGACAAAATTCCCAATCCGTTTGACATTTACGCCGACCCGGTTAAAATGACCAACATGGCGGTAGGAGCCCTAATGTTCCACCACGCCGATATAGCAGTAGCAGACAGCATCATCCTGCGAGACTACAACCGACAGGAAATTCTTGAAGCCATCAGAAACGATCCCGGGAAAATGCCTTACTTCACACCCGGATTCAATTCGGTATTGCCATTGGTCTACGGCACCAGAATTGACGGCTTTTTCCGGGAACACGATGCCTATCCCAACTTTGAGACCCCGAATCCTATTGTTTCTCAAACGGGAGAGCTGGCGTGGTATCATGGAGATGACCCAGGTTTGGTTACCATTAATACTGACCAGACGCAGGCTCTGATTGGTTTTGTAAAGGACAACAATAAAAGATTACCGCACCTTTCGGCTACCGTGGATAACCCGTTCTGTTCTATTGTCCTAACCTCTATGGAAGATAAACCTATCGCCGAATCCGATCAACTGCTACTGGCCGCTACGGCAACGTATAGCCTGACCGACATGGTCTACAACGAGGATCGGACCGAACTGCTGGAATGGGGCAAAAAACCGGGGCTGATCGAGACCGTCGCGGGGGTAATACGTCTCACCGGCCTGAAAAAAGTGCAATCCGTAGAGTTGGTCGCTATTAACGGAGATGGAAAGAGGATCAACATAGAGAAGATAAAACCCGACAAATCAGGGAATGTGGAGCTTCAGATTGGGAAAACAGTCACTCCCTTATACCTGGTAAAAATACACCGCTGAGGTCATTTCCTACATAGTTAAAAACGGATTTCCCCCGTTAAAGTGGTTCTTCCGCGCCAGCAGCAGGCAAATTGCAGAAGAAGCGTTAAAGTAGACATTAGCTTTCGGATGGCGCGGAGTTCCCGGAAAGATATAACCAGCATGACCCCGGTAAATACGATCATGACGCTGGGTATTAGGGTCGCTGAGCATAAACGGTCGAAATTTACGGTAGAAATCTGGGCAAACACCGGGCTAGTATAGCCATCACCCATGCCATGCTCGCGCATCCACTGCTCGCCAGCACTCTCCCCGATGTGACGGTTCAAGCCCCCGCCGTAGCCATACAAACCCATACAAACCTAGGGGATCGCGGTAGTTAACCGGGTTGCCGTAAGTTTGGTGATAGGCACTCAATCCCGGCATGGCATCCTGCTGCCACCATCGGCCTAGTGCTGGGTCGTAGGTTCGGAAAGCGGCACTGTAGACGTTCAGGTCTAGCTCACCGACCCGTTCCATGCCGTTGTAGAGGTAGTCGTTCGTAGGATTAGTGGGTCGCTCAGCATAAACGGTAGTATTTTACGGTAGGAATAGGTTAGTTGGCTTGTTATCAAGCACTTATGAAACATCCCATTTATAGGGAAAAGTCAAAAATCTTTGGTAGGTCAAATGAGTCAGCATTTTGATGCAGGTTTTTTCCTGCAAAATCATACTCTCCTTGCAAATTGATATGTTGCCAGTTAACAATTGAACCTGCTTGAATGGTCGTGATCATATCACTTTGTTCCACCAAGTCAGAAGTTTTAGCCAGCTTCTCAGTAAGGAAAAGATAGTTCCAGAGCACAATGGCATTTTGGATTAATTGCTTGCAACTAGCTACCACTTCTTGTTCGTTTTTGGTCTCTGCTTCGAACTCTTGATTGTTTCCAAAGAACACCGCTCGGGAGAACCGATGAGTGAGTTCCACGATATTAAGCTGCTTTTCAATGGCTTGCCGCAGCTCCACATCGTCCAGGTACTCAAGTAAAAATAGCGTTTTGATGATGCGACCGTACTCCTTAAGGGCTTTGTACAAAGGGTGCTGCCGGGAATACGAACTAAGACGCTTGAATAGTTGAGAAGCCGTTGCTTCACGTAAAGCAATGGTGGCTACGAAGCGAAGGACGTTGTCCCACTGCGATAAAATCATAGTTTCGTTGATCGGTTTGTTGGGTTCAATGAGGTAATCTTGTTGCTGGTAAATGCTTTTACTCATTTGGGTATAGAGAGTCTGATCTCGCACATTCTTTATCCGGGGAGCAAATTTGAACCCCAACAAATGTGCTACCCCGAATACAATCTCCGTGTAGCCGTGGGTATCGGTAGAATGAATGGTGCTCTTCACAACCTCGTTGTTGAGCAAACCGTCAATCACGTAAGCTGCCTCCCGTTCGGATGCGTTGATAACTGTGGAATGAAAGATAGCGCTTCGTTCGTCCACAAAACTGTATACCGCTACTCCTTTGCCGCTGCCGAAGTACTTGAAGGAGTGACTGGCGTTCAATGAGTCTCCTTGCATACCAAATTTCTGCCCGTCACTGGAAGTATGCATCTCATCAGCCTGCTTTCTGAACAGGGTAGGCAGGGAGAGTTGATCGATGGTTTCCAAAATTCGCTGGTTAGCCGCCTGAATGTTTTCTAGCGACAAATACCAGTTGACGGCATTTTCCAGGGTATGGACATTGATTCCCTTGGATATCCTACTGATTTTCCGAATGCCTACATTACAGCCGTAACCGATAAGAGCCGCAATAAACACTTCCGGGGCGGGGCGCTGTTTTTTGTACTTCAGATTGAAGTGCTCAAAGCGCTCCAAGTACCCGGTGGCCTGATCTACTTCGTAGAGCACCTCCAGGATCGAGACATATTTGCGGGAAAGGAAAAGATCAGAAAGCTTATCGGTTTCTTCTTTGTCCACCTTGGGCGTGTGCACGACCAGGTTGCCGCTTTGGTTGGTATACACATCCGTGTTCGCACCCGCTTTCATCCGTGCGTTAGTCTTGGTGTACCCTTCATGAAGTTGAGAAGCGTGAGAGCTGAGAATACCACTACCGTCGGCAAATAACTCTAAACCACTCTGGTTGATAAATTGGTCATAGTTTGTATGCCAAGCTTCCTTTGGAATTAGGTACTCATCAATGGCCCGGTATCTATAGGAGTAGCGAGCATTCAGGGTACCCGCTTTGATGGCGCGTGCTACTGCAAAGAAGAGTAGAACTTTGTAAAGGGTTGCCCGCAAGGAGCCATCCTCAGCTTCCACGGCCGAGTGTTCATGTTTTTCCAGGAAACCTATGGGTGCGCGCTTACCGATCTGACCTTTCTTCTGCTGGTAGTACTGGAGAGCTTCGTAGATAAACTCTTCAGAAGTAGCCTCATCAAAAGAAAGCTCCTGGAGTAGCTGACCGACGCGGTTGTTGATCTTGCGAAACTTGGTTTCCAGAATGTCAAAATACTCCCGCTGTTGGGTGGCCGGGCTGATTTCCCTGGTGAGTGTTTCGGCGTGCTGATCGACTAGTAGCTCATCGGCCTGCTCAGTGGCAATGATACCGCCGAGCAGGACAATCTTTTCGTCATCAGCTAGTTCCTCGGACTGAATGATCGTCTTGGCCTTTTCCCACTTTTCTTTGTACCGCTCTCGCGACCTGGTTACTTCTCGGATAGCCCGGTTCTTATGCTTACGCCCACCGAAGTACTGCTCTTTTTGATCTTTGACGGTTTCATTGTGCGTACGCTGCGCTGCCAATAGGACAATATCCATTAGGTTGTCTTGCCGCATATAGAACTGGTGATGAATAAAGGAGAGCAGGTGGAGGTACTGCATGTAGGGATCGGTGAGCTGCTGTAGTTGGAAGGTAGATGCTTTGGTGGCCCAACGAGCATGGTAGTGCAGCAAGTCTATCGAAACGCTTAGCCCGTCAAAAACGGGAAGTAGTTGGAAGAACAACGCCTTCACCTGGCGAAAGTCTTGCACGCTGCCTTTGATCCGACCGGGCTGCGTAGTTTGATTCAAACGTTTCAACGCCGATAAGACATATGGACCCTGGCCAGCCGGACCCTGGTTCTTTAGCTGAGTGAGAAGACTGTCCAGCAAAGAGGTTTCGTGCTCCGTGAGTATCGCTTTGAGTGACTCGCCCAGGTTCTGTTCAAAGTCCCGAAACTGATCAGTAATTGCCTGAACCAAGAAGTGGGCCGTCGGCAGTTCGATGCGTTTTGCTTTCAGGAACTGAATGATCTGAAAGAACACTTGCTTGGGGCGGAGCCGTTTGGCGATCAACCGGTTAAGTTCGTATGTGAACTCACGGGGCTTATGCTTGAAGGCCTGGTACCCAGCTACCCGTAGAATCATGGCTTGGTGTTCATACACCACCGAACCATAGTAGGACGCCATCGGATCACCCAGTTCGCTACTATCTATTCTCAAATGGGCAACAACAAAGGCAATATCCTGCTCACGAAATCTTTCCGGAAAAAAGAAGCGGCCGCTGTATTGAAAGTAGCCCCACTGGAGCATGAAGCCGATTCGTGTCCGAGGTTTCCTCAGGCGTTTGTATAGGATTGTAGCAATGGGCTCAGAGATGTACAAATACTTTTTCCGTTGGACGGAGTTAAATACCGGTGGATAATCATAACGATTGACTTCCTGGGCGGAGAGTACCTTTAGGTAGGACATCGGCTACTGCTTTGCTACAATATAGGCAATGCCGAACAGAATCTCTCAAGTTGTTCTCTACCTGGGCTGGTTCTCATCAGCTTTCGGTCAGTGTCAAATGAGTATATTTGAGGTAGCGCCTCACGGACAAAGTATTCCACCCGGGGGTACGGCTACCGTAAGTTTGGATGCCCCGGCTCAGGCTGGCACCGACTATATGCTTTACCGCAACGGATCGCCCACCAACAACAGCGGGTCAGCTTATCAGCTTCTTTCAGGAAGTAGCAACCCTACGATCCAATGGTCAGTAATGGAGCCGGGTACGTATACGGTGAGAGCTTACCAAGGTGGCTGCGAACAAGAAATGATGGGTCAGGCTCAGGTGACCGTTAACAATAGCTGTGACTGCGGCGGGCCTGCCCTGGAAGACCCCGAACTGAGCCTGAACATTAGTAGTCCGCAAACAATTCGCATTTCGGGCGGGCTTGCCTGGGGAGAGTATCAACTGAAGAAAGATGGTGTGGACGAAGGTGATCCGGTGTACTACTACTTTGACGACTGTCGGGACCTGATCACCTGGGACGTTTCGCAACCGGGACGGTATACGGTAGAGGGACCGAGTGGCTGTGGAGTACAGGGGTTTACAGACGTAGAGGCTGACTGTACCCCTCCGGTTTGCACCGAGCGATCTACTATTGTTGGCGCTCCTACCGGGCCATTCACGGTATGCGCGGGGAACCTGACGCTGAGCAGCTCCGATGGCCGGGCCGGAACCTGGTACCGGATTCCGCTAGGAGGTTCGGATGCCGACCGGCAAATCATTTCCGGCTCAGCGCAGCAGGTGATCGTATCCCAGTCTGGCACGTACATTCTTCGCACGACCAGTTGTGGCGTCCCCTTTGAAGACGCTACCCGTGAGCTAGAGTTTCAACCTCAGATTACTAATGTTAGCCTAACTGGACCGGCCACGCGTTGCCAAGGTTTAAGCACCACGGAGTATACTGCCTCGGGAGATAACGTTAACACTTTCACCTGGGACTTAAGCGGGGTTGGTGATACTGAGTACACAATAACCTACACCACGACCATTGGTAGTCCTGGAATAGCAAGCACTTCAACCGCAGTGGTGACTTGGGAACCTGGTTATGTCGGTACGGCTCAGATAGAGGCTACTGCCTACGGCTGCGGCGGTTCCGAGGTGGTCAGAAGCGTTACTACCCAAACGATTACCCAAACGCCCCCGACCATCACCGCGCCGGTGACGGAGATTGGTTTCGGGGCGAACAGTGTGTTGTTGACCGCAAGCCAGGAAGCCGGAGTTACTTACCAATGGTACTTGGATGGTATTGCCCTGCCCGGCGAAACGCAACGAACGCACTACGCGGCCCGCCCCGGCAGCTACACCGTAGAGACTTCCAGCGAAACCTGCCCGTCGTCGGTATCCGAGCCGGTAGCGGTCACGATGGTGAATAACTACAACTACGTTATTGCGCGCACGATCCGGGTACCGGAGAAAGCCAACGGTACGGTGGTGACCGAGGCCGATCTGACGACCCTTTCGAACCAACAGAAAAACGAAGTCATTACCTACCTGGACGGACTAGGAAGGGCTGACCACCAAGTAGGCTGGCAGGTAAGCCCCGGCCAGCAGGACCTAACCGCTCCAATGACCTATGATGCTCAAGGGCGCGCCGAGCGGCAGTACCTGCCCTACGTGGGGGGCAACAACGGCTACTACAAGGCCGGTGCACCGGCGGCGGCCGAAGACTACTACCAGGACGCAGCCCGTATCAGCCAGGGCATTGTCACCGACAACATGCCCTACGCCGCTGCCGTCTACGAAGCCTCGCCCCTGAACCGAACGCAGCAGCAAGGAGCTCCGGGGACCGCCTTCCAAACTAGCACGGGTCATGCGATAGGCTATTCTTACTTAGTCAATGTGAATGATGAAGACGTTGATACCGACATAGAATATGAAGTGCACCGGTGGTCTCTGACGAATGGCATTCCCCGAAGTGAGGATGATAACACAACGTCAGAGAAAGACGAATCCCGATACGCTGCGGGAGAGCTAAAGACCGTAGTCATTTCAGATGAAGATGGAAAGGTCACAGAAACTTACACCGATAAGCTCGGGCAGGTAGTACTGCGCCGCACCCGAAACGGAGCCGAGCTACTAGATACCTACTATATTTACGATGAACACAACAACCTTCGCGTGGTGCTGCCCCCGGAGGCATCGACGAACCTGACTCCCGACGAAGCCTTTCTGAACCGGTGGGCCTACTGCTACGAGTACGATGATCGACAACGCCTGAGCCAGAAGAAAGCCCCCGGGGCCGAATGGCACTACATGCTCTACGACAAGCGTGATCGCTTGGTGCTCTCGCAGGACGGGCGACAAGCGGAACAAGACGAATGGTTGTTCACCCACTACGACGCACTCAATAGACCTATACTAGAAGGTATCTGCTATAGCGATAAGGATTTAGAGCAGATGCGCGCAGATTTAGACACTCACCTTTCCACCAACCCGGAAAACAACGCCACCCCGGTGGGGGAAGATGAAGTGGGCTTTCACCGCCACGGTGACCCCACCCTGGAACTCAACCGATACGAAGGGGAGCGAAAGATTACCGCCACTGAATCGATTACGCTACAGCAGGGTTTTGAGGTAGATTATCTGTCTCATGGCACGGTGGATATCAAAGCCCCGGCTGCCGGGCCGACCCCACCTGACAACGGGGCCTTCCCCGCCTTGGCTGACTGCCAGGTGTTGCAACTCTACCACTACGACAGCTACGATTTTGACCAGAACGGCACGGTCGATTATACCTACGACGCGGCGGGTATTGCCGCCGGGGCGGTGATTGAGCTGTACGACGAAGTGTGGGGCAAACCCACGGGTAGCACCGTGAAGGTGCTGGAAGCTAACCAGTGGCTCAGTTCGGCGCTCTTCTACGATGATAAGGGGCGGGTGATTCAAACCCAAAGCGAAAACCACGTGGGGGGGCAAGACCGGATTACCACTGAGTACTCTTTCCACGGACTGATGCTGCGGCAGTGGCACCAACAGACCAGCGATGAAGCGCACGGTAGCCAGGACCTGACCGTGCTCACTCGCCACCAATACGACCACAGCGACCGGCTCACCCACGTGCACCAGACGGTGGGCAGTGCGGCTGAGCAACTGCTGGCCCGCTACGAATACAATGAGTTGGGCCAGCTCATCGACAAAGGGCTGCACCAGGAGGACCCCGACGTCTACTGCCAGTCGGTGGATTACCGCTATACCATCCGGGGGTGGCTGGCCTCGATCAACCAGGACGATCTGAGTGAGCAGGCCATCACGGGCACCACCATCGGTACGGCCTCGGCCGACCTGTTCGGTCAAGAGTTCGCTTACAATACCTCGGTGTCGGGCCTGACCAGTCCGAGTTTGTTCAATGGCAACATCAGCGCGGTGACCTGGAACAGCAGCACGTTGCCCCAAGCCCAAGCCTATCGCTACGACTACGATGCGGTGAACCGCCTGGAAGCAGCCGCTTCGCTTACTGGTAACGCCGGTAGCTGGGGCACCAGTAACAACTACGCCGTCAGTGGCATCACCTACGACAAGAACGGCAACCTGGGGGCCCTCACCCGAAGGGGGGCCGACGGCAGCGTGATGGACAACCTGACCTACAACTACCAGGGCAACCAACTCACCAGTGTCGGCGATGCCGGAAGTGCCACGGTCGGCTTTGTGGATGGCGACAACCTGGGTGATGACTATATCTACGACGGCAGCGGCAACCTAACCGAAGACCTCAATAAAGACATTGACGAGGTGATCTACAACCATCTCAACCTGCCCCAGGAGGTGCGCTTCTTTGACGGCAATAAAATCACCTACACCTATGATGCCGCGGGCACGAAACTGAAGCAAACCGTGGAAACCGGTGGAACGGTGACCAGCCAGACGGACTACGTAACCGGCCGACAATATCAGAACCAGACGTTGGACTTTCTGACCCACGCCGAAGGGCGTACCAAGTTCGGAAGCGGAAGCTTTACGCAGCACTACGACCTGGGAGACCACCTAGGTAACACGCGGGTAACGTTCCGGTCTAGCGAAACCATTACTACCTTTGCGGCCAGCATGGAAACGGGCGGTGACCTGGCCGTCCGGGAAGGGGCTTACTTTGAAGGCATAGAAGACAGTCGCCAACGCTAGCCTACCACAACGCCACCCCGCCCAGCAGTGAAGAGCCTGAGCCTAACAAAGTAGCTACGCTGAATGCGGCCAAGGGCAGAGTGAAAGGCCCGGCTAAGAGCCTGCGGGTGCATGCGGGGGACAGTGTTCATGTTGAGGTGCAGGCCAGCTACGAAGAGCACAGCAAGAAGAAGGTACGGGGAGCTAATGGGATACTAGCGGCCGTTGCAAGCTTGTTCAACCCCGGTACGGCGGGAATAGAAGCAGCCGGGGGGGCGCAAAGCCTCACTGAAGCGATTGCCGGAACCACGTTGCTGGATAGAGACAAGACGGGGGTGCCCAAAGCCTATCTCAACTATGTGGTAATGAACAAAGATAGCGTAGTGATAGACCAGGGCTTTGTGCCGGTGAGTGAAGCAGCGAAGATACAGGTTGGAGGGCGGGGCAAGGATAAACGGAGAACGAGTGCAATGGTAGACAGCGTAACGCACGAGACCCTGGCCATTGATCTGGACATTGCCGAAGAGGGGTATCTGTACACCTACGTGAGTAACGAAAGCAACTGGGACGTGGACGTGCACTTTGACCAAATGACCCTGGTGGCTTCCTCTACGGCCCCGGCGGTGGTACAGAGGAACGATCGAGCGGCGATCCGCTACTACCCGCACGGGCTGGCGCATCAGCAGCCGCTCACCAATCCCACCAACGACTACCTCTACAACGGTATGGAACGGGTCGGTGAGCTAGACCTGAACGTCTACAGTGCCGCCTTCCGCACCTACGATCCCGCCTTAGGCAGGTGGTGGCAGCAGGATCCCATGCAGGATGCCATGCCCAGCTTGAGTGCCTACCACCAAACCTATGGCAACCCGGTCAACTACCGCGATCCGCTAGGTTTGTACGGCTGGGGCGGACACGGAGGGCTGAACCGTCATATTGGCGAGAGTGCCGGGGAACAGTGGATGCGCGAACGAGAGCTGAGCGATGGCTTAGTCCTGTGTTTACCCAGATTCCTACCGTAAAATTCGACCGTTTATGCTCTGCGACCCTTAATTGCATGGAAACGTAGATAAAAATGGTGTCGCTTAAAAGCTAGCATTTAAATCTCGGATTAAATTTCATAGTCATGAACTTTCAGCGACAATACTCGTATATTGAAGCGACAAAATGTTTATCTTATGCAAGCTGCTCAAATCCTAGACTTACCCTTCTCCCAGCCAATAGACTGGATTGGCCTTGCCCGCCACGGGGTGAGCAAGCAACTTATGCTTTCCGTACAAGACCATCTGGAGTTGTCCCAAAAGGAGATGGCTACCCTGCTGCACCTGACCCCCCGAACGATCCAGCGGATGAAAGAAGAACAACTGCTGCCCCCGGCTGCTTCCGGCCAGTTGCTTGAGTTACTACGACTCTATCGGCGAGCCATTGACGTCCTTGGGGATGCCCCCCGGGCCCGGCACTGGCTGCGAACCCCCGTGGCCGCGCTAAACAACGTACCGCCGGTCACCTTGCTAGATACTCCCGCGGGTATCCAGTGGGTCTTTAACGTCCTAGGCCGCGTCGAGTACGGCGTTTTCTCCTAATGCACTTGTATCGTTTAGCCCGGCGCAAGTACGCTCAGTCCCTGGATGGCCAGGGGGCCGCCCTTTACGGGGGCCGCTGGAATAGTGTTGGACGACCGGTAGTCTATACGGCCGAACACCGGTCGCTAGCCGTACTAGAGCACCGGGTGAACAACCCCCTACCCGTGGCAGACATACTGATTGTGACCCTAGACGTTCCTGACGATAGCCAGCGATCAATTTCATTAAAAGAGTTGCCCAGCGACTGGGCTGCATATGCCTATCAGAGTCTTTGCGCCCCTATGGGCGATGAGTGGTTAAGCAGTCAGGAAACGCTAACGTTTCGGGTACCCTCGGCAGTGGTGGCGCAAGAGAACAACGTACTGATCAATCCCCTGCACCCAGCAATGCGCCAGGTGAAGGTGACTGATGCTTCACC
This sequence comes from Cyclobacteriaceae bacterium, assembly GCA_965217305.1. Classification (GTDB taxonomy): domain Bacteria; phylum Bacteroidota; class Bacteroidia; order Cytophagales; family Cyclobacteriaceae; genus Tunicatimonas. The sequence goes on along the minus strand of CBDCHN010000005.1, from coordinate 62,703 downwards.
CTTCATAATCGATCAGCGCATGTACGGAGCGGAAGATGCATGAACGGGGTAGAGTTATCGAATGATTCAATTTTCGGGACGATTATTGAGAGTAGATTGTTACGAGTAAATAATTAAAGAATGAGAATTCGCGGATTATATTTTGATTTCCTGAACATGAAAAACCTTGAGCCCGGGCAATTGCAACTTTAGTTCAACATCAAAAGGTTGAGGTTCTGCACCCAGAGACTGAACTATTTCCAGCCCTTTAAAACCAGCGTAATACCCCCCATCGGGATCGTAAAAAACATCCAGCTCTAGGCCACGCAGTCCCAAATCTTATAACTATTGTGACTGCCAATGAGCTGAAGTTGGTTCAGCTTGGTCTTTTGCAGCGCCGTAGGGTCCACTGGGATGAGAAGCGCGCTGGAAATCAATACGGCGAGTACGGAATAGATTGCTTTCAAAAGATTGGCTTTAGCGGACATCATCTCCCGTTAATATCCTGGGTTTTGTACCAAGTACCCTGCTTGGCTAGAAGCCCCATCGACGGCTCGTTGCGGAATGGGGAACAGTCGTTTGTTGACATCACTATCGGTTTTTCCCGTCCAACGATTCTCATAGTGACCAAACCGAATTTGATAATTTCTCCTAAAACCTTCCCAGTAAAGTTCAAATCCAGCTTCTCGAAACAATACGTCCAGGTCGATGCTGGGCAAAGCAGCCGGCGTCTGTTCGGCACGGGCGGTTCGGGAGGTCCTCAGAGTATTGATATCGGTCAACGCCCCCGCCGGATCGCCGTTCCTTAACTTGGCCTCGGCGCGCATCAAGTAAATCTCTCCCAGCCGAATCAACACCAGATCAACACTGCTGTTGGTACAACAGTTGGGAGCGGTATGGCTAAACTGATACTTTGAAAACCGGTAACCGGTGTTATGCAGGCTCCCTTCGTCGGTAAAATCAACGCGAAGGGTATGATCTACGTAGGTAAGATTTGCCCCACTGGTCCGGTTATTAATTACCGGATAGATCCTCACGCTACCATCGTCGCAGGTCAGAATATTGCCTCCTTCGTCCTTGCGGGGTCCCCAAATAATCCCCCGCAGTATTCCCCGGTCAATTTCAAAGTCCTGGGCGGGCACACAATAGTAATGATCCGCATCATTTGCCGGAGTTAGCCCGGTAAGATCCTTTAATTCATCGGGGATAATCGTATTTTCTTTAAAGAAGCGGGCATCGGCCTCAGCCGGATCCACTCCGTAGGCATCTACCCAGGTCTGGTAAAAATCGGGAGTAGCCGCTACCGCATCCGTCCCCCGGGTGTTCGGGAATTCCGGTCGGGGGACCTGATCCCCGGATATGGACCAATAGGCCCATCGTTGGTGGTCGGTTTGCAGTGCGCCCCGTTGATCCAGGGCGAAGATAAGTTCAGGGTTGGTGTGATTGTCATCACTGAACAGATCAAAGTATTCTGCAGACAGCGTATACGGTCCGGATATGATATCGCTGGTGTATTGGATGACCTTGTCCAGTTCTTCTTTCTTGAAGTCCGGGGTGCCGTAGGGATCTCGATACACGGCCGCATTCAGATACAACCGCGCCAACAACGCCTTCACCGCGTCTTGGGTCAACCGACCGGGCCCGTTCTCGGTACTGATCACCTCCACCACCGACAGTAACTCGCTTTCAATATGATCAATGGCTGACTGTCCCCGTAAAGGCACCGATTGTTCGCTGGAGCGCTCTTTCTTGAAAATGAGGCCCCAATTATCCAGGAGCAGCATATTGAGGTAAGCCTTCATGGCGATCATTTCATAAAGTGCCGCTTGGGCTCTTGCATTACCATTGTCGGAGGCTAGTTGTAACCTTTCCGCGGCGATCACCGCTCGAGACAAGCACAGCGTTATGTTGGACCAAGTATCACCGACTAGGCCGTTACCGGGGGTCATCAGGTGCTGATGCACCGCAATGAACTTGCCCCCGTCGAACCAATCCCTTCCCCCCCGGTAGGGAAGGATGCCCTCATCGGAGGCCACCTCCTGAAGGCCAAAGTTAGACGTATGCAACCAGACGTTGTGCCGAAGCAACCCGTAAACGGGCGCCAGCGACCCGCTGACAATTTCCGCCTGACCGGTGCCGGTGAGCGACTCATCCAGAATTTCTTCTTCTAAAGTAGTACATCCGAAAAACGCGAATAAAAATACGATGATCGGTAGGGGGCGGTTAAAGCTGATATCTTTCATTGGGGTGCGCTGCGTGAGGTTAGGTGAATCGTGGGTTCTCTAAAAGGTCAGATCAAGGCTCACTAAAAACGTTCTGGCCCTGGGGTAGGTAAACCGGTCAATGCCGAACGTTTGGATGCCACCGGAAGTAGCGCCCGTGTTGACTTCCGGATCAAAACCGGAGTAATCGGTGATGACCAACAGGTTTTGGCCGGTGAGTGACAAACGGATACTTTGGAAAGTGTTCCCCAAACCGATCCGTTCCGAATCCAGGCGATAGCCCAGCGTAAGGTTGTTGAGCCTTAGAAAAGAGCCGTTCTCCAAGTAACGGGTCGATACGATGTTGGCATTGGTCAACGACTCGTTGGGGTACGCTACGGCAAAATTGGTGGTATTGTTAGACTGGGCTAGCAGTGCCTTGCTGAACAGGGTCATCGTTGTATGATTGTACACCTTGTTTCCTGCCACCCCGTTGAAGTTTAGCCCCAGCTCAAAAGCGCGGTATCTGACATTGGTATAAAATCCGTAGATAAACTTGGGAATCGCACTTCCTACCACCTGGCGGTCATCGTCCAGTATCTGGCCATCTCCGTTGCTGTCCCGGTAGATGCTCTGTCCGTCCTCGGCATTGATGCCCTCAAAGGCATACATATAAAATGACCCCAGTGGCTCGTTATTAATATACCCATTGATGGTGGCCCCCGTCTGGCCCGAACCCTGCGCCGCCCCCGTGACCAGGACCGAATAGGGGGAATCTTCTATGCGGTTTTGAATGTAGGTACCATTGCCCCCGATGCTGTAGGAGAAGGCCTGCGCTAGGTCGCTACTGTAATCCAGGGTCAATTCCAGACCGTTGTTGATGATCTTCATGTCCGGGATGTTGTCCCAGTAGGTCGGGGTAGGCTCCACCGGATCAACCGGAACCACTTCCAAGAGCACGTTGGAAGACACTTTATTGAAGTAATCCAGCGTACCGCTCAACCGGCCACTAAGTAAGGCGAAATCAATGCCCACATCCAGTTGGGTGGATACCTCCCACTGCAGGTCGGGATTTGCCAGGCGGGTAAACACAATTCCGTAAGGATACCCTTCCAGGGAGGTGGGCGTCCGTATCGATGGGATACGTATTGAGACTTTCAGCACCGGTTGCTAATCGGTCCTCCGAGTAACTGGCTTGGGTGATCTTGGCGGGAATTTCCTGGTTACCGGTCTGCCCCCAGCTGGTACGCAACTTTAGGTTGGTGAAAACTGAATTGGTCATAAAACCCTCGTTGCTAATGTTCCATCCCAGGGCAAAAGAGGGGAAGTAACCGTATTTGTTGTTAGCGCCAAACTTGGAGGAGCCGTCGGCCCGAAGCGTAGCGGTCAGCAGATATTTATCGGCATAGATGTAGTTGAGCCGACCGAAGAACGATTGCAGCTCGTTTTTCACGGCCGTCGCATTCACCGAAGTAGGATATTCGGTGGTACTAGAGTGGTCTTGGAACCTTGGTTCAATGTTGTTAGTGGCAAAGCCATTGTAAGACGTGATGCGGGTTGCCTCTACAAACTCTTGGTAAGAATGTCCGGCCAGTACAGTAACGTTGTGGACATTCCTGATCCATTTGTACGTGAGCGTATTCTCGACGAGTTGATTGGTATTGGTACTAATGGCAGCATCCAATGAGCCATCAGAAACATTAGATTCATTAACCACCAGCGCAAAGGGTTCGTACTGCTGCTCCCGGGTAGTAGCCGAGTAATCAACCCCAAGGTTCAACTTGTACGTAAGGCCGTTCCACAGCTCGAGGGAGGGTGAAATGGCCGCCAGAATGCGGTTATTGATAACCCTATCACTGTACAAGTCATACCTAGTCAAAGGGTTCAGGTCGTTGGTGGGCAATAGGGTGGGCTCCCCATCCGTATAGGCGGGTACCGTTGGGTTTAAACTGAGCATATCGCTTAGCGTGGAGGTTATCTCCGGACGTAAATTCTCGGTGCGCGAGGCGGTCAGGTTATAATCTACGTTGAGCCTGCCGTTGACTGCCCGTTGATTCATGTTTAATTTCCCCGAATAACGCTTTAGCGCGCTGTTCTTCAGGATTCCTTCTTGATCTTGATAGCCTACCGAGGTGAAGTAAGAAAACTTCTCATTATTGGCTCCGCTCATAGACAAATTGACGTTTTTCGATAATCCGGTTCGGGTTAGTGCTTCTTGCCAATCCGTATTTCCACCCTGGTCGACCAAGGTTCCCCCCACGGCAACCACTTCTTCACGAAAGCGATCGGCACCGAAGACCGCTATTTTATTGGCCAAAGCCGAGAAAGCAGTGGACACCGAAAAACTCATCTGAGGCTCGCCGTAGCCATTTTTAGTAGTAATCACCACCACGCCGTTCGCGGCTCGGGAGCCATACACGGCCGTGGCACTCGCATCCTTGAGCACATCGATGCTGGCAATATCGCTGGGGTTAAGAAAGTTCAGGGGATTGGTGGGAATGCCCGTAGAAGAGTTGTCGAGTAAAAAGCCGTCGACCACGTAGAGCGGTTGGGTTCCGGAACGCAAGCTACCAATCCCCCTGATGATCACATTTTGGGCGGCCCCGGGCTCGCCACTGTTCGGGGCGATGTTGACCCCGGCCAATTTGCCCAGGATCAGTTCACCAGGGTTGACCACGACGCCCTGGTTGAAGTTCTCACTACTCACCGAGGCAACGGAGCCGGTGACGTCTGACCGTTTTTGGGTACCGTAACCCACCACCACCACTTCGTTTAGTTGCGAAACATCGGATTCTAACTGGATGACTAGCGATGATTGTCCATTCACTGAAACCTCCTTTGTATAAAATCCGACGTAAGAAATTTCAAGCGTAACGTCGGCCCGATCACCGACCTCAATAACAAATTTTCCCTCAATATCGGTGGTCGTACCCGTGGTTGTTCCCTTAACGACCACCGATGCACCGGGCAAGGGGGCCCCTGTTTCATCAGTAACCGTACCCGATATTGGGCGAGCATTGGATACCGCCGGAGAGAAAGGGCCTGCAATTTCAAAATAGACCGCTTTGTCCATACTTTTAGAAAGCGCAGAGAATGGATGCATACTCAATCCAGCCACCGCAATCAACGTTGCCCAAGCGCCAATGTGTTTTGATATTCGTACTATTGGATACATAATTTCAAGGATAGGTTGACTAGAATTTCTTGATGCTTTCGGACCTTAACAGTGGCGCAAAAGTAACTGAGGGGCTACAAAGTGCGGTTAAGACGATGTTACGGTTGTGTTAATATTACGTAACAGTTGGGGCGGTTTTGATCACAGCCAGGAAACACGCTCGGTGGAGGGGGGAGTGGTTGGGAAAGCGATGTTTTGGGAACTGCGGGAAGATCAGGCAGCCCGCGTCGGAAACTGAAAGTGGGTTGCTTCACCCCGGGGTGGCGGGTTGTTTAACCCGGAAGAAGACATCGAAGAGCAGCACGACCTCACCGCCGAGTGTCCGGAAGTGGCCCGCAGGGTGCGCGAGAAGTTCGCCGCCTGGCAGTCGGCCATGCAAGCGGCTGACCCGCGCGGGCCGTTTCGGGACTACTGAATTTTCAATTTACGCTACTTGCTGTCGTGTAGTTAGCATCTAAGCAATTGGGAAGCAAAAGAGCGATCCGCTTTTGTCAGATTTAACTATATTTCTAATGATTGATTTTGGTTATGATTTGTAGGGTTTTCAATTTCATTAGTTATTTTAGTTGCTACTTCCGGTTGTTTTTGCGTCTCATTTCTATCTCCGCAAGGCATCAATAATCCAATAGTTAAAAAAGTAAAATTCTGTGGTAATTCATATTTTCCCAACTGCCAAAAACCGAACTTTAATTCATTTTATATTTTTCTCGCTATTCCGTTGGGCTGATGCCTTCTTTCTTTTTAAATAAGCGCGAAAAATAGGGTGGATACTCAAACTACTATCCCATTGCAGCACCTGCCTTGGGGCGATGAATATCAAGGCACCGTTGGTAAAATCATACTGGGTTCGTCCGTAGTTTACCTCGCCTTTCACAATCTTCTTCAAGCTAATCAAATAGCAATCATTGGTAATGGGTGGCGAACTCTCTTTCGGGCACGGCAAGAAACCATCGCCCGTGGCAGAAAACACACTCAACATGGGGTGCTCCGGACGGGGCAGTTCCAGGTAATCTAAGTAAGATGATAAAGTTTTAAAGTGTCGCATACTCAAAGTTGGATCATTTTAACTCTTGCTTTTGAACCGATTGTAACTGTTTATGGTAAACATCGATTCTCGCCCGTGCGGTGCCATCAATCAACAGAATAACTACCAGCATGGCGATGGTCGTAATTACACTTGCTCGCCATAGGGGAGTACTGACAAACAGTATAATCAATGCACAAGCTATGATAATGAGTGGAATGGCGGTGAAAACAACGTTGGTATATTCCTTTAATGTGCTTTCTGTCCGTTCAATTTCTGATGCTACAAAAGCCGCTGCATCCTTATGGTAAGCTGTTTCAAACTGGGTAATCCTTGACTTATTGGTGAAAAATAATCCAAGTCCAATAATCGTCAGTAACGCTCCGGCTACTAAGGTTGGAACGATATAGGCTTTGGCCATGTCGGTTTTTCCCAACTGCCAAAACCCCAGGCTTGCTGTCATAAATACCAGTCCAAAAAGAACGAAAAATGGGGTTGAAACAAGTTCGGCTTTCGCCCAATCCGTGGCTGCTTTTAGTATATCCATGTTTAAGATTTTTTAGATTTCTACTTTGAATCAAATCGCGGATACTGGATTGAGATAAGCGACTGTTTCGCTCACGGTTTGCTTAGCGCTGCGCCCCACCCCGATGAGGGTAGCCGAAGCAAAGCCTGTCCAACTCCCGTAGCCCACCAGCCATAATCCTACGGCCTTTTCGGCTTGTGTACCCCGCGTGAGCACCTTTCCGTTCGGTTCCACCACCCCTAACGGTTCCAGGTGATCCAGGGCCGGACGAAAGCCCGTACAGAAGATCACTGCATCTGCCGCTTTTTCCTTTCCGTCGGACCAGCGGACCCCGGTGCGGGTAAACTCCGCAAAGGAACGTACCGATTGGTATACCTTGCGTTGCCGGGCTTCCTGCACTGAGGGCACCATCACAATATTACCGAGCGAGGGCGGGGTATAAGTTTCCCCATTTTTACGGGCCTGATAGGCGGCACTGGCGTAGTCGAACAGGTCACGGCCCGATATATCGTCAGGCAAAAACTCCGGCTCGTTCAACGTCACCCAGGTGGTATCAGCTACTTGGCTCACCTCAGCTAGAATCTGTGCCCCGGAATTACCTTCCCCTACGATCAGTACGGTTTGGCCCCGGAAAGGCTCGGAGGTGCGGTAGTCGGCCGAGTGTAAGAGGGTGCCTTGAAAATCGGTTTGTCCGGGGAAGGGCGGAATGTAAGGCTTCGGAAAAGAACCCGTAGCACTGATCACCGCTTGGCTACGGTACTCGCCCTGAGAAGCCGTTAGGATAAATTCATCTTTTTCCCGTCGGACTTTCTTTACCGAGACCGGACGCTTGATGGGTAGCTGGTAACGCGCTTCGTAAGCTTCCAGGTAGCGAATGGTATCATCGCGACTCGGGTAGTAATCCGATCCGCCGGGCATCAGCACACCCGGCAGGGAACTCCACTGCGCCGGGGAAAACAAGCGCAATGACTCCCAGTAGTGCGGCCAACTGCCCCCGGCTTGCGCTTGCTGATCCAGGATCAGGTAGTCGAGGTTGGTTTTGCGCAGGTAGTACCCGATAGCCAGGGCACTTTGTCCCCCGCCGACGATGATGACATCTTTAGTGGACTGCTTCATGCCGGGTATAGAGTTTTCGTTTAAACCAAAAAGCCAGATTAACCAGCAGAATCAGGGCCGGTACTTCAATGAGAGGCCCAACCACTCCGGCGAAGGCCTGTCCGGAATTGATACCAAATACTCCTACCGCTACGGCAATGGCCAACTCAAAGTTGTTGCCCGTAGCCGTGAAGGATACGGCGGTGTTCTCGGCGTAGCTGGCTCCCAAACGGCGGGCCAGCAGGAAGCTAAGGACAAACATCAGAGCAAAGTAGATGACCAGCGGCAGGGCAATCCGCAGTACGTCCAGGGGAATGTCCACGATCATTTTTCCCTTCAGGCTAAACATGACCACGATGGTAAAGAGCAAGGCAATGAGCGTTAGAGGACTAATCTTCGGTAGCACCTGCGCGATGTACCATTCCTCTCCCCTAGTGCGTTTGAAGAAGTAACGGGTCAGGAACCCAGCTAGGAAAGGAAGTCCCAGGTACAGCAGAACGCTTTCGGCTACTTCGCCCATACTGACGTTCACCGCGGTTCCTTCTATGCCGAACAGTGGGGGCAGCACGCTAATAAAGAGCCAGGCGAACAAGCTGTAGAAAAGCACCTGAAAGATACTATTGAGGGCCACCAGTCCGGCCGCGTATTCTTTGTCGCCCTGCGCCAGATCGTTCCACACCAGCACCATCGCGATGCATCGGGCCAGTCCGATTAGAATCACCCCGATCATATACTCCGGGTGATCGCGCAAAAATAGAATAGCCAAGCCGAACATGAGCACCGGACCTACCAGCCAGTTGAGGACCAATGATAGGGTAACTACTCTGAGATTCCGGAACACTTTCCCTAGGTGCTCGTAGCGGACCTTGGCCAGGGGCGGATACATCATAATGATCAAACCGACGGCAATCGGAATATTGGTGGTGCCCACCTGAAAGCGTTGCATCTGACTTTCCAGATCGGGCACTACGTTGCCTAACAGAATACCGAAGGCCATCGCCAGGAAAATCCACAGCGTTAGGTAGCGGTCTAGCAGCGAAAGGCGAGGGGCAGTGGGTGGTTTTTGCGTAATTGGGCTCATACGTTATTGTTTTGTCAGTAATAGGTCATTTTATCGGTAGCCAGATTGTCATTGGTTTTGTAGACCGGATTGTCTTCGGGGGCACCATGGTAGATAGCATAAGGTAACTACCCGTTAACCTGAGAGAAGCAGTAGAGCATTTCGGTCGCAATTTGCTGGCTGCGCTCGTCGTAGCGAGTCGCTTCTTCCGGGATGCCTTCGGCTTCTTTGGGGTCTTCGTAGGGAATGGCTATCCGCAGTGTGGCTCCCGGTACAAACGGGCAGTTTGCATCGGCCTGCGAGCAGGTCATGATCGCCGCAAAGTTTTTTTGAGGGTTGGCCGCATCATCGTACTTTTTAGAAAAAGCTTCCTGGGCGGGTGCGTCGGAAGCGTAGGCAACCCTATAGTGCGGATTGTCGCCTTCGCTGGTTTTTTCAATCGTAAAACCAGCTCGTTCTAAGGCCGCTACGGCCCGGGGGTTGAAGGCGGTGGCCTCGGTGCCTCCCGAGAAGGTACAGACATCGGACACCCCATAGTAGTCGGCCGCCACCCGGGCCCATAACTGACTCATGTGGCTGCGGCGGGAGTTGTGGGTGCAGATAAAGATGAGTTGGGCCTCTTCGCCGAACTTAATCTTGGTTTGAACGAACTGGGCCAGCTTCTTTAACTGCTTTTTGCGCTCGTCCGGGATTTGACCAAAACCTTGCTGGGCTTGTTGGATGTAGTTCATAACTGTCGGGTTCAACGTTACACGGATAGGGTTGTCTGCTTGCGAGAAGCAGGCTGATGAAAGCGAGAAGAACAAAAGGTAAGCTTCTCATAGTTGATCACTTTATTACAATATTATGATTAAGTGAAGTAAATTTTTTTAGCAACAATTTCCTTCGGGACCTTCAAAGCCAGCAAAGATGGCTTCGAACCGGCTACGCATGAATTGCCATGTTTCCGGATTGATACAGTAGTTCATCGAAGTGCCTTCTACCGTTCCCTGAATCAAACCAATACTCTTTAGCTCCTTCAAATGCTGCGAAACCGTCGGTTGCGCCAGTCCTAGCTCCTCCACTAAATCACCGTTAATGCATTGCTTAGCTTTCAGCAAGTGCTGAATGATTGCGATGCGCGCCGGGTGCGAAAAGGCTTTGCCCAGTTGTGCCAGCTCGTTTTGCTCGTCAGTGTAGTTCTGTACTTTCGTGATTCCCATAAGTATATTGCAATATTACGATGAATAGCGTTGAGAAACAATTGTAGGAAAAAAACAATTAAGATTTATTAAAGCACCTTCACGGGCAAGCATTTGCAAATAGCTCAGTCAGCCCATAGAGCTTGGCGTTTGCTACAGCACTGTTTCAAATGTCAATGCTAATAGTTACTTTGCCCCCCAGTCCCTTCTCTACAATCTCATAAAGAGTTTTGAGAGTCAGGTTACTGCCATCATTCTCCACTCTTGAGATGTAGGTTCGTTTTTTATCTACCAGTTCGCCAAGCTCCTTTTGAGTTAAGTGTTTTTGCTCCCTTGCCTGACGAAGAAGTAATCCAATTTTTAGCCCTTTAGTTTCACGTTCGAGTTGGTCACGTCTGGAGGTCCCTTTTTTTCCGTAGACTTCATCTTTAATAGTTTTCCAGGATTTAGTTTCCATTGCTTCAATTATCTTGTAGATTTTGTCTTGGACCTTCGTTGTTTGAGCGTTTAGGAACTCTTCAAAATAGTGCTTATACGCAACGACTTCTCTGATTTTATTCATACGTCAAAGGTAACTTAAAAGTTACTTTGGGTCAAGTACGTTGGTAAAATATGCACGGAGAAGGTAATGCACTGTAACAATTGGATAAAGCGTCCGACGCCCGGTGCATATGCACCGGGCCACGGCGGCTTTATATCCACTATATCGTTTACACTAATCTAATGGATTTTTGCTATCTTTACTACTGGCCTCAGCTTCCTCCTTCAATTCCAAAGCATACGATAAGGTATAATTTCTTCCGGTTGCGGTCAACATATTTTCGGCAATACCAATCAAGGCATCGGCTTTGACAAGCTTGGGTTCAGCGGCATTGGGGTCCAACGCTAACAGGTAATCCGTTAGGGTGGCCGCCCATTGATAATCCTTCTCGTCGAGTGCTTGCTGAGCCGTGGTCAATAACTTATCTTCTCCACCTACTAAAGCTACCATTCGCTGCGCTTCTTCTTTCGGTGCCAGCGGGTCAAGATGAATAGGATTGCCATCAAACCAACCCAGGTAACCTTGGAAGATGGAGCGCACCGACCAGGCTACCGCCCCATAATACTCGGTCAGATAGTCTTTGTTAGCCAACGAATCCGGTAACTGAACGTAGGTGACCAGTTCGTCCGGGGTCATGCCCTGATTCATTCCCTCAATGGTCTTATCAAACACAAACTGAATGGCATCTCGGTAATCGGTCAATGCCTGTTTGGTTTCCTGTTCCCCTACAATCGGGCGGGTATGTCCCGGTACCACGTGTCTGGGTCCTTCTTGCAGCATCTGGTCTATGCTTTGGTACCAGTCCTGTACATCCCGGTAAGGAGCCCCCCGAATGGTATACAGATTAGGAAACGACTTGTAAAAGTTGTCACCCGTGAAAACTACTCTTTCTTGGGGTAGCCAGACGTACAACTGGTCGTAGGTTTCTCCAGTGGCTGCCACCAAATCCAGTTGAATCCCACCGATGTCCAGGCTCACCCGATCTTCCTCAAAGGTACGAGTAGGTTCCAGCAGTTCCGCATTACCAGCCGGGTTAGAAACCCCTTCGGCTGAAAAAGAAGGGGCCGGGGCAATGCCGTTGTTGATGTGCCACTCATCGGGCAAGGTAAGGCCTGCCTGCCGGACTCCGCGTTTCCCATTGATGGTGAGACCCGCCTCTTTTAGGGTACGACTTTCCAGATCAAACCCCTCCTGCTCCCGATAATGGCCGGAACGACCCCAGATATCCGGATTATCGTCACCCATAAACGCGCTGGCTCCCCCGGTATGGTCACCGTGTCCGTGGGTATAAATGATGGCCTTTACCGGTTTGTCGGTGATCTTGCGAAACTCGGTCAGTATCTTTTCCGCATCCGCCGGTTTCTGTCCGGTATCGACGATGATTAAGCCAGTTTCCCCCACGATCATCGATACATTGGAGACACTGTAGCCTACGGCGGTGTACACGTCGTCGGTGATCTTTATAATGTCGGGGCGAAATTCTGCGTTCCGGGCTTTCAGCTTACGGGTGGCTTCCGTTTCTTCCTGCGCCTGTAGCGAAAAGCTGGCAAGCAACAGGCTGATTGATACGATCCATGTTTTAGGTGACTTGTTCATAGTTATGCTGAGTTAAAATAAAAAAATGATTTTGGTGGATGACTAGGATTTTTGAAAGTGTCTCATCGCTTCTAGAAGACTGATATGCTCCCGGCCCGCGACTTTTTGATAGTCGGAAGGCACGTCCATGTCGCCGTTTTTAATGCCCTGGTAAATGCCCGCGATGACCGTGCCCATAAATTCGCCCAGTTCATCAATACGCTGCTGACGATACGCCTCCCCACTCATCGGTTCGTAGCGAAGACCTGTGCCGAACACCTCGTTCATCAAATCGGCTAGTTCGTACTGCGTGATGGCCGGGCCCGCCAGGTTGTAGGTCTGTCCGTTGTGCTGGTCTTCGGTAAGCATCCGGGCGTAAGCGTCGGCCAGTTCTGCCCGCGTTGTGTAAGCACAGCGACCGTCTCCGGCGGAGTTGGTAATCTTACCGTCTTTTCGGTAGTGATCCAGGTATTCCAGATCGGGTTCCAGGTAGATTCCGTTGCGCCCGATGGACCAGGTTAGTCCGCTGTTTTTCAAGTACTCTTCCGTATGGCGATTGCTTTTCACCACGGGCGAAAAGTCAGAATCCTGTACCGGCCCAATAATGCTGGTGTATACCACTTTACGCACCCCGGCCGTTTTCGCAGCCTCGATGACGTTGGCGTGTTGCTGTTTGCGTTTCTCGGGATCGTCGTTGCCCGAAACGAGCAGCAACGTATCTACTCCCCGCAAGGCCGTGTCAAATTGCTCTTTTTGGGTGTAATCTCCGGCTCTTACTTCTACGCCGAGGGATTCGGCGTGTTTCGGAGTGCGGGCGATGGCGATGACGTTTTCTTTTCCTACAACATCAATCAATGATCGGACAATGGCTTTACCCAATTGTCCGCTGGCGGAGGTGACGGCTATTTTCATGGTTGCTCGCGTTTTTGGATGACTACTCTTTACTATCTACTCTTTCAAAGATAGACCAAAGGAGATAGGAGCGATAGGTTAATCTACGCCTAAACATGGTAAAAATGGGAAAAGTATGCTTAGCGAAGGATTTTCCTCAACTCGGCTGGAGTCGTACAGGTATATTTCTTCACAAACTTGACGAAGTTGGTAGGTTCATCAAAACCGGCTTCATAGCCCACTTCGTTCACCGTCATAGATGAGTTGGCAAGTATTCGTTTGATCTCCAGAATTAGACTAGCGGTGATATAGGTCTTCACCGGCATATTTACCATCTGCTGAGTAATCATATTGAGTTTCTTAGATGACATGCTGAGTTGCTCAGCGTAGTAGCTGACTCTTCGGGAACGAAAAAGGTCCTTCCGCAGCAGTTGCTGAAATTGAATAAACTCGGGATAATAGCTTGCATCAAGGTAGTTGCTATGCGCTGTTCTAATTCGCTGAGATTTTAATAGCAGCAAATTCAGGTAACTCCGCAATATCCTTCCACTCACAAAATCGTTAGCTTCTTCTCTTTCGTGGCGCGCCATAGAAATAATCGTTTGGAACTCGCCAAATTGCGGGGGGGTTAGTGGCACAACCGGGTAGTAGAGCTGATAGTTGAATAACTGCTGCAAGAAAACCGAGTCCTCAAGAGCCACACTTTTAGTGAGGAAGTCTTCGGTAAACGGTATGATATAGCCCGCATTATGTTGCAGTGATGAAAAGGCATGCACCTGTTCTTTAGCAATAAATATCAGATTACCTTTTTGGTACTTGTAGGTCTTAAAGTCAATGTAATGGGTGCCAGGACTGCCGTCAGTGACCAAGATGATAGCGTAAAAATTTAGTCGGTGTGATTTTAGAGGATCGTGGTCGGGAGAGGTCTGCTGGAACAGTCTTGACAAAGGGATAATCTCAAACTCAAGGGTATGTTTGCTTTCTTTCTTGAACCTGATGGTAGGTACATCACTCATGGGGAATATGATTGTCAAGTCTACGACTTCTTACGAAGCTGGTCACCGTTACTCGGTGCACTCCCATCATGCTACGCGGTCGGCTAGACCAATTGCACTGTAGCTCACTTTCTTAGCTAGCAATTTTTTTTCTTCTTGCATAAATTCTAAAAATTTACCCAACTTTCGCTTGTCCATTTTCTTAGTACCGCTCATGGTTTCCTCTATCCAGTGATCGATGGAGAGCTTTTTAGTGTCCGCGAACTTGAGGACTTCGTAGCGTTGGTTCTCTGCGGATAGTTTACCGAAACTCACCCGTAGGTAGGCATACATCATAAGGAAAAAGGATGGTGTTAATAAAAACCTACTTGAACAGTTAATTTAAACAAATATGAAAAGAATAGTAGTCACGTTAGCGGTGGGTCTTAGTTTGCTCAGTAGTTTGAGAGGTGCTACTTCTTCTAGCAACCAGGCGGGTACGGATACCGCTCAGTATTTCGGTAAACCGATTCTACACCGCAAAATTCCTGTTCCGGTAGCCCTGTTAAGCACTGACAACGATCCTGTTTACGGAGGCGATATTCGCATTGGCGACCTAACCGGAAACGGACAGGCAGATTTTCTGGTCTACCGGGCGGCGCTTTCGGTGGACGGCGGGGCGGTGCACCCTTGTTTTTTAGGGGCCTTCGACCAGTCGGGGAAGGTGCTTTGGCAGCAGGGACAGGGCGGAAAGCAACCTAACCGCCCCGGCCCGGTCGCGATCCACGACATAGATGGTGACGGAAAAGCCGAGGTCATTACCTTTTTTGTTGAAAACGAACAGGCGGTATCTCCCCACAGTATGAAGCACGTACGCGTACAAATCCTAGATGGCGCTACGGGCAAAGTGAAACGAGAGGCGCGGCCTCCGGAGCTAACCTCCAGTGAGGGAGAAGGTCCCAACTGGGTGCACCAGCGCATTCTGATAACTAACCTCGGGGGGCGTGAAACACCCCAGGATTTTATCATCAAGCTCGGGAAAAAGATAATCGCTTTCGACGATCAGCTAAACGTGCGGTGGACTTATTCCAACTCCTGGGATGAGTACGCCAACTGTCCGGCCTACGTACCTGCGGTTGGCGATATGGACCAAGACGGCCGTGACGAGATCAACGGAGGATACTTTGTGTTGAATGCGGACGGAGCACCCCGCTGGGAAAAAAAACTGGGCAAAAACATGGATGCAGTAGTCATCGACTACTGGGATGATCCGGCTAAAAAAAGAGCCTTCTGTTCGGGTTTCGGTCACGTGATGGATGAGCGGGGCGAGACAATTCTGGCCTTGGGTGAAACTATCGTGCCGCACGGCCAAGAACTTAGGGTGGCTCATTTTGATGATGCCGTGCCGGGGCCCCAGATGATGATCCGCTACCAGGGACACCAGCCCGGGGTGATGCTGGTGGACGTGGATGGAAAAGTGATCCGCCGCTTCACGCTGAATGATTCGCCCAACCACACCGGCATGGAGGTCGTTTTCTGGGATGGACCCAATCAAGCGGCTCATCTGTACAACGGAGGCATGCTGTGGAGCGGTCAGGGAAACGCTGCCCACCGGTTCACTGAACTACCCACCCCGTTTGGCAGCCCCCGGCAAGGATGGTACCATTGCATACCGGCTAACCTCTGCGGTGATGCTCGGGAGGAGGTGGTTGTTTATAACCCCTGGGACCGGTTTGTGTACGTGTATACTCCGTATCCGTTCGTGGAAAACTCTTTTTCAGGTTATCATCCTGGCCCGCGGCAGTACAATGTTAGGCTCATGGACTAGACCCAGCTACTATGATGCAACGAAGATTAATCTGCTTTTTCTTGGTAACCAGCCTGCTTTTGGGAAGCAGTTCAATGGCAGACCCTCTCCCGCCTGCTCCCGATCGGCCTAATATCCTGCTGATTTTTTCCGACGACCACAGCGTGCCGTATCTGGGTGCTTACGGCAATGCCGACCTGAAAACTCCGCACCTGGACAGTCTCTCCCGGCAGGGAGTGCGCTTCGACCGGGCCTATACCGCCGCCCCGCAGTGCGTGCCCTCGCGGGCCTCGATCCTCACCGGCCGCAACGTGCTGGACATCCGCATGAGCCGCTTCTCGGCCCCGCTACCGCGCGACGTGCCCACCGTCCCCGAGTTTTTGGATTCTATGGGCTACTACACCGGCATCTGCGGACGCCACTATCATCTGGACGGCTCGGTGATTCAGGCTCCTCAGACACGGGAAGTGCACCAAAAATATGATCTGGTCACCTTCCCCGATCGGGTAGACTTCTTGCGCACCGGAAAGGATAATGAGGTGCTGGGGCAGTTTCAAACGTTTTTGGACGAAGCGCCGAGTACCGCGCCCTTCTTTCTGTGGATGAACTACAGCGATCCCCACCGTTCGTTCACCGCCCAAGACTACGAACCCGATCCAGCCCAACTAACCGTTCCCGACGGTATGCCCGATACGGAAGCGGTGCGCCAAGACCTGGCGCAGCACTACGGCGAAATTATGCGGCTGGACGCGCACGTGGGCCAAGTGTTGGACGAACTTCGTCAGCGAAAACTCGACCAAAACACCATCGTCATTTTTATGGGCGATAACGGCGCGGCCCTGCTGCGGGGCAAAGGCACGCTGTACGACTTGGGCTTGCACGTGCCGTTGATCGTGGCCGGACCGGGCATTGATTCGGGAGGGGTCTCCGAAGCAATGGTTTCGGGCATTGACATCGCGCCCACCATCTTGGAACTGGCCGGGATGTCGGTACCTGAAATTATGAGCGGGCAGAGCTTTTTACCGGCGCTGCGGGGCCAAGCGTATGGGGGGCACGAGTACATCTTCGCTACCCGCGTGCCGCACAGTTCGGGCTTGCCCACCAGCACGCTCTACTTCGACCTGAGCCGCACCGTATTTGACAAGCGTTACAAGCTTATCTACAACGCCCTGTGGCAACTGCCCTACGACCCGGTGGACTTTAGCAACCATCCGATGTGGCAGGATTTGGCCCAGCGAGCAAACGCCGGAACGTTGGGAGAAAAATACGTACGAGCCTTCTTCGCTGAGCCGCGGCCGATGTTTGAGGTCTATGACCTGGAAAATGATCCCTACGAGCTCAACAACCTAGCCGGTCATCCGGAGTGCGCCGAGGTGGAACAACGATTGAAAGAAGAACTGCACGAATGGATGATTCTGAACGAAGACTACCTTCCTTTACCCATTCCGCACAAGCCATAGTATGAACCGACAAAAGAACCCAACCTTCTATTTACCGATCATCGGAAGCCTGACCCTGCTCATCAGCCTGAGTTTTAGTCTGTCTGCCCCGGCGCAATCCCCGTCCAAAGACTACCGGCACTACGTACAGACCTTCGCCGACACCCTGCTGTCGGTCGGACTAGACCGCTACGGCCCCTACCCCACGGCCATGTGGGCCTCGGTCATTGACACCCGCGATCGGTCCGTACCCATCCGGGGCGTGCCGCCCACCATCGGGGTGCGTCCCCACGACCGGGCCGTGGGCGGGTCCAACTACTACCACGACGTGCTCACCCTGGCCGTATTTGATCAACTCAGTGCGCTCACCGGCGATGACCGCTACCGGCAAGCGGCTCGGGACTACTCCCAGGACTTTCTGGAACACACCCAGCATCCCGAAACGGGCCTGTTGGGCTGGGGCGAACATTTGTACTATAACTTTTATACCGACACGGTATCGATAGCCGAAGACCGCTTGCTGGACCTGCGCCCCTACTTTCGGATGCCCCACGAATTGATTGCCTGGACGCCGCCCTGGCAGCGCCTGTGGGCAGTAGACTCCGCGCGCACCCGGCGGGCCATTGAGGGCCTAAAATATCACTTCAACGGACCCGATGTGCAAACCCACCTGTTCAACCGCCACGCGGTGTGGAACGCCACCGAGTACCAGCAAGAGATCATGCCCTGGATCAAGCACGCTGCTCTGTACGCGTACTCGTTTGGCTTTTTGTATCAGCAGACCGGCGATGAGGCCTGGAAAGAAAAGAGCTGGCAGATCGGCACGCTGTACTGGAACCTGCGCGACCACCGCACCGAGCTGGTGTTTGGCTGCTTGTACCACAGTTCGGAGCCCGGGGCGGGCAAAGAGGCGAGTCTGAGCAACACGGCCCTCTACACCTACTGGCTCTACAAAGCCGGGGAGATGGCCGGTTCCGAAGCGATGAAGCAGCAGGCCATTACGCTACTGATGGCTTATGATAAGTATGGTTGGAACCAGTAGGAGCAGCAGTACTACCGCGAACTCAACCTGGACGGCACACCTCCCCAAGAAGCCCCCTGGGCCACGCCCTGGAAACTGGGCTACGGCTCCTCCAGCCTGCTTTCGCTGGCCCGGGTAACGGCCTACATCGCCCCTCAGGACTCGTCGGGAGTAATGCGTAAGATAGCAAAAAAGTCCCTGGCGGTGGCCAATAATCAACCGTTGTCCGAGGTGTACAGTGCGCAGAACCTGGGCGAAGCCCTCAACGCCAACCTGGATTTATACGAACTCACCGGCGAGCGGCAGTACCTCACCCACGCCCGACGCTACGCCGATACGGCCACCGAGCACCTGTGGCGCAACGGCCTGTTCGTGCGCCAGAACAACGATCCCTACTACGAGGCCAAACTGGGCGTGGGCGATTTGCTGTCGGGACTGCTGCGGCTTCATCTGGCCCTTAACGATCAGAAAACCGAAGCTTCCGTAGATTGGAGCTTTTAGCTACTTGGATGTCGAACCGGGCCCCGGCGGCACCGAGTAAGGAATGATAAACATCGAAGGATAAAAAAACATGAAACGACGCAACTTCTTAAAGCAACAACTGGCCGCCGGAGTGGGTGGCCTCTTACTTCCTGCGGGCCTGACCGCTTCACCGCGGTTCGAGCCCAACCCTGAGCTACCGGCCGTGCCGATCACCTCCGGACCGAAGCAACACTGGTTTGGCTACTACGACAAACAGCAGATTGACGCCTCCGGACGCTACGCCCTGGGCATGGAAGTGGATTTTGAGTACCGCTCGCCCACCGCCGACGACGTGCTCGGTATCGGGATGGTGGACTTGCAGGACGACCACGCCGGGGGTCTGCCCCGGTGGATCGAGCTGGGCGAGAGCCGCGCCTGGGGCTGGCAACAAGGCTGCATGTTGCAATGGCGGCCCGTCGGGCGCGACCCGGTCTAGATAGACCGGGTTCTAGTGAGGAAGTGTTGTGGAACGATCGAGACGGCGAGCAGTACGTCACCCGAATGCTGAATATCAAAACCAAGGAACAACGCACCCTGCCCCGGGCCACCTACACGGTGAGTCCCGACGGAAAGTTTGCCCTATGCGCCGACTTTGCTCGCATCGACAACATGCGCCTGGGCTACGGCTACAAGGGCGGCAGCGATCCGTTTGTGGATCAGAAAGCTCCGCAGGAGGGCGGCATCCACCGCATGGATTTGACTACCGGCGAAAGCGAACTGCTCGTCTCGCTGCACGACATCGCGCAGCTACCGCACAACGGCAAATCGGTGGCTGACAAATGGCACTACTTCAACCACCTGTTGGTGAGTCCGGACAGTAAACGCTTTATCTTTTTGAACCGCTACCGCGACTTCCCACTCACCCCCGAAATGAAGGCCGAAGAAGATGCCTACGGCAAGTACGTGCGCGGCAACTACACCACCCGCATGTTCACCGCCGAGGTAGACGGAGACAACGTATACGAACTGGACCAGTCCGGTAAAACCTCGCACTTTATCTGGCGTGACCCCGAGCACGTGCTGGCCTGGACACGGTACCGAGACAAAAACGGTTTCTTTCTGTTCACCGATCAGTCGCGGGAGGTGGCGTGGGTCGGAAAAGACGACATGACTCAAAACGGGCACCAGACCTATCTGCCCCACACCAACAACGAGTGGATTCTCAACGATACCTACCCGAACCCTAACGACCACAAGCAAACGCTCTACCTCTACCACGTGCCCACCGGCAAAAAGGTGACCCTCGGCCGCTTTTACCAGCCGCCCGAATCCCAAGGCGAGTGGCGCTGCGACCTGCACCCGCGCTACAGCCTAGACGGACGCACCGTGATCTTTGATTCTACTCACGGGGGCAACGGTCGGCAGATGTACCAGGTGGATATTGCTGAAGTTATCTCATAAAATAACATCTAATCGGCAGTCACAACGTGGACGTGGTCTACGGGACGGACGATGCCATCACCCCGGTGGTGATGCGTTTGGGTGACAGTGAGACGGTGAACATAATGGTGAGTGTGTAGGACTAGCCCCGGATTATTCCTGGCGGGCTACTCCTTCGTCGAAGCGCTTCATAATCTCCTTCCAGTTAGTGAAGATGATGTCTTCGTCTTCTAAGAACGCGATGACCTTCGGGTCAGAAAACATCTCGGCTTCCCACACGCGCTGCTGCCAGGAGTTGGTGATTGTTTTTAGTTGCTCGGTGCCTTCGGCAGGGTGAAAGATAATCTCGATCAAACCGGGATTCCAGGACCGCACCAGCGTAAAGAATTTCTCGCGCTTTTCTTGGTAGGTCTGCCCGTGCTCCATCGAGTAAAAGTAGTCCAGTTTAGGCAGTTGGTAGCGGTTAATGACTTGCAGCATATCTTCCCCGGCGGGATAGCCTTGCTCGCGCAGCGTCTGCACCACGGCCGGATTGGAGACGTCGATGACCATCGCCGGAATGCCGTATTCTTCGGCCACTTTGGTGTAGGCCGCGGTAAATTCGGGAGTGCCGTACAGGGTGCCCATGTGGGTGTCGATGTGGTCGGGGCGGTAGCCTAGGGCGAGCGACTTTTCTATCTGCACCCTGATCTCTGTTTCTACCTCTTCAGGCGTGGCGTGCGCTACCACCTGCCGCACCGTGTGCCACAACTTGCCCTGCGGATCAACCAGGCCCGGCACGTCGGCCGAATCAGCCACCGGCCCCCAGCGGTAGGTCTTCCACTCGCTGGTCAGCGTCAGGTGCAAGCCTACGTCCTCCTGGGGATTTTCCTTGGCCCACTCGACGAATTCTTCGAAGGCGGGGCAAGGAGGCATGGCGGCCGCTGATTGGATCTGATTGTTTTTCAGGTAGCGCCGGGCCGATACGTTGGCTTCTTCACTCATGCCAATATCATCGGCGTGAAAAATAACCACCCTCTTGCCGGACGGATACCCCAGTTTCTCGGCCCAGGTTTGCGGGGTTTCACTGGCCCGTACGCGGTTCTGAGTAATAAATACTTCATCGTCATCGGCCACGTAGGCCTGGGTGCTTTCGGAATAAACCCCTCCGTTGGGATCGGCGTATTGTAAGTCCAGGTAAAAAGCTTTGTACCCGGAAGCCGGATAGTCGATGCGAGCTCGCACCTGCGGCTGGTTTTTGGCTCCCAGCGGCTGGCTCGTCCATTCTTCGTCCCGAAAATCGCGGTCTTCCGAATCGGCCGACCACAAAACGGCGTCCACCAGTTGGTCGGGCGTAGCGGTTACGCTGAGTGCAATTTCATTATCTTTTTCCGTAATTTCCCACTGGCAGACCGGGTACGCGTTGCCTTGCAGGGTGTTGCCGAAGAAAGCGCTCAGCGCCTCCACGGCCTGCTGGCCGCCGCCCAGGTCGTGGCCCGCGTTGGGCACGTAGTGGATAAAGTTCTGTCCGGGAATATCATCCAGGTAATTTTTGACCGCATCGATGGGCCAGTACTCGTCGTTGGTGCCCATGAAGAGCATTTTGGGCATGGTGAGCTGTTCCCGGTATGCGTACGGATCGATCATCGTGGTAATTTCATCGCCCGCTTCGGTATGCACCGCCTGGGGAATGCCCAGTTTCACGTAATCCTGAATCTGAACGCTGTAGTCGCCCCACACCTGCACCTGGTAGTCGAGGTTGACGGGCATGTTGAGCATATCGATCACCATGGGAGCGATGGCGACCACCCGCTGGTCGCTGGCCCCGGTCAGCCAGGTGGTCCAACCCCGTTTGGAGGCCCCGGAAACCACGAATCGAGCGACGTTGTGGTCGAGGGTCGAGTCAGAAAACTCCTGAATGGCATCCATCGCCCGAATGGCACTCTTGGTCATCGGAAACAGCAGCGGCCAGGTGTAGTCGTGGTCTTTCTTGAAGTTGTCCAGCGTGAAGGAAATCAGCTCGTCTTCGGTCAGATCGTCATAGAGCGGTTGGTTGGGCACCTGCCGGATCAGGGCGGTGATTGCCTGGTTCTTGGCCGCAACCTGGGCAAAGCTTTGCAACCGTTCATCGTCGGGGCCCTTCCACTGGGGCTGGCCGTCGGCAACGCGGCCGCCGGTGATAAACAGCAGGGCGCCGTCGTGCTTGATCTCGGGCGGAACCAGCACCGTGAGTTGGTGCGTCCAGGTATGTTCGCGCCACTGCTGGGAAGTGAGCAGCAGATTGTACGCCATCACTTGATCCAGGCGAAACGAATCTTTCACTTCCCAGGCAAACGACTGGTCGCCGTTCTGCAAATAACTTTGCAAGGCGGTTTCGGCGGTAACCGGCCCGGGCTTCTGAAGAGAAAACGAAAAAAGCAGCAGTGAAAGGCAGGCAACAAGGGGTAGCGTTGTTTTGATCATGGGTGGACTAGTTTTGTTGGTTGAGGGCTCAAGAGTGTTTGCTTGTAGAGGATGATCGGATAGGGTATTGTTTCGGTGTTTCCTAAATGTAAGCATTACCTCAAACGATCCGATATAGCTTTTTAACTTTTTGTTGTAGCATCTTTGCCAACGGAAGGCGTGATGCTAACCCTTAAAATCACACTTCCTCTCCCCTACTGATCCGCTCTTTTCACCCAATCAGCCTCCAGGCTAACGTACGTGATGGTTTTGGCTTCCCCTTGATCTCGGTGATGGAAGCTGTAAACTATAAACGCGTCCGTCGCTTCCTTTGATTATAGCCGGGTAGTGGCTTCGTGTGGCCTAGTCTCTCCAGGTGTTGTTTTCCAAATGCCGCATCCTGGGCCAGCTTTGGTTGTCGTCTTTGGAAAGCGCCAGCGCCAGTCGATCACGGCCCGCTTCGATATCATTGTAGACCAGCAGCCAACCCCCGTCAGTAAGCGTCACTCCGCCGAAACCCGCTCCCGGATTGGGCAAAGACGCATCGTGGAGAGTTGATCAACGCTTGGCGCTGTCGGTGGAGGTAGTCTCCCACTGATTGGTCAGCACGGTATACCACAGGAAGCTTCATGCGTTGGTTTCTTGATTTTCGACGGGGGGTGCTTTCCAAAAAACTTACCGTAGTACTATTCACCCGTACGGCAAACTATCCACGCTCATTGAATAACTCTTATGCTCACAACACCAAGCGTTTAACTGCTGTGATCATTCGCCGATGAGCTACTACCGCGATTTAAATTTTATCTTAACGGTCCTGGTTTGTGCTACTTTTTCACCGTCACGCACCGCCGTCGCCCACGCTGGACCACTCTCAATGAGACGAATAGCCTCCTGATCAAACCACTCGCCCCCACTGCGCAGGATACTAAAATGTCGTAAGGTGCCATCGGCTCCTACCTCAAAGCGGACCCGCACGGTAACCGCCTTGCCCGACCAGTCGGCAGGATGGCGTTGGCTATCCCGAAGGTAGCGCCGAAATGCACGCAGGCCGCCAATCGGCTGGGCCCCATTGAAGGAATTCTCACTGTTGCTGTGACGGCTTTCACCGTATCCAACCACAACCACTTCCGAAAGCGCTTGGATGTCAGGGGTTAAGCGCACGTAGGTAGAATCTCCTGCCAGTACAGTGACTTCCTTGGTGGTGTAACCAATGGAGTTAAAGGCAAATGAGTCGATTTCGTCTGATATTGCCAGCGAAAACCGGCCATCAAGGTCAGTTACCGTGCCCGTATTGCTCCCTAGGCGTAATACATTCACTCCCGGCAGCGGCTCGTTGGTTTCTTCGTCTACTACCTGGCCAGTGGCAACCTTGATAGGCAACACCAACGGGGTGGATTTAGGGCTAGGGTTTTCCGAGTTAGATTCTTTGGCCACCGGGGGTTGGTCACCCAAAGTCGTTCTACGCCCTCTCTCCGACAACTGCCGCGGCGCTCGTCGTGACGATTGATCAGCGTTCACTAACTCATTCCCCCCTGTGCTACTTGCCGATGACATCTCTTTGCTAGGTCCTTTCCGGACGGTGGCTACTGGCGCGTACCGGCTTCCTGGCATTACTTTGCCCTCCCCTTTGGCTGGTGCCTCGGTTAAATGATCTGGCTGGGGATGGCGGGCCGGTGGGGCAAGTAGTTCCTCTTCTGCTGAATCTTGTTGGACCTCGGCAGCAAAATCCCGAGAAGCTTGTTTGTCTGGGTAGGTATTTGCTTCGGACGTTTCTTCCCCGCCGCTATTTGGATCGGATGCCACCACCAGGGGTTCGTACTTAGCCTGAACTGCTTCACGGGGGCTGGAGACAGCTTCCTCTTCTGCGGGCCTGGAGTTGCTCTGACGATCATCCCCCTGAGGGCGAAAAGCTAGCGATTCGGTTGAATCTTCCAGTACGACAGTATCACTCAACTGTTCGGCAGCCGGGGTTGCCAGGTAGGTGTAGAGTAATATCGAAGCAATAGCAAGCACCACCAGCGCTGCGGCTACGGGCCACCACCCGGTCAGGCGTGACCCGGTCAGGCGTGACCCGGTCAGGCGTGACCCGTGACCCGGTCAAGCGTGACCCGGTCAGGAGCCGGGCTCGTTTGCCAATATGCTTGGCCAGCTGAGTACGAAGCTCAGTCACATCAGTAGCGTACTGTTCAGATGAAAGCTTCTCTGTTCCTTCTAAGGCGTCCGCTACGAAAGGGTCCTGGGTGCGAAGCGCTTCCAGACGGACGCGTTCGTCTTTGGAAAGCTCCCCTTGCCGGTACTTGCGCAGCCATTCAGTGGATAGTGGTTCGTGCTTACTCATGGTGGTTGGTGACAAATAGCTTCAAATTGCGCTTTCCATTCTGTAAAAAGCTCTTCACTTGCTTTAGACTGTAGCCCGTGTGGTCGGCGACCTGCTGGTAGGACTGTTGCTCAAGGTAAAACAGTCGCAAGCAGCGCTGCTGCTCATTGGGAAGGGTAGAAAGTCCTCGCTCTAACAGTGGCCATCGGTCCTCCGTCTCATCTTGCTGCAGTTCAACGGCCTGAACTAAATCTACCGTAGCCGGACGCACCTGGCGTAATTGCATCAGGCAGTAGTTTTTAGCCACCGTATACAGATAACCCCGAAAGTGCTCTACCCGGGCGGCGGGCAAACTCGTCACCAGCTTTTCGAAGATTTGCATTACGGCGTCCTGACTGTCTTCCCGGTTGCCCAGGTACTTCAAACATACCCCGTACACCAGGGGAATGTAGTTATCGTACAACTGGCCCAAGTATTCTACTCGGCCGGTCGTTGAAAAAAGTTTGAGCAGACGATGTTCCTCATCGCTTTGCTCTGAAGGACGATCTGAGGAGTCACCTTCGGTGGCGTCCTGGGCGTACGGAGCGGTCTTTAGTGACCCGGCCGCTGATTGTGATACATCAGCACCAACGGTATCCGCGGCAGTAGTCCTGGCGATATTCCTAGCGTGCTTCCCTGAAGTAAATCTTTGTATCCACATACTTGATGCGTGTCACTCTAAGGATGCAAGATGGGTACCGATTCCACAATGGATGACAAAATAATTTTGCCTCAAGTTTATGGAATACGGTGAATTCCTGCATCTCCCTACTAAAACCTCATCGACTATGAAAAAGCTACCCATTGTTCTACTGGCCACCCTCTTGCTGGCATTCACTTCGAATTCTGTCTCAAATATAACCGTTACCGGCACGGCCATCGACGCTGATTCGGGTGAATCGCTGCCGGGCGTCAATGTGTTAATAAAAGGGACCACCACCGGCACCGTGACTGATATTGATGGACACTTTCGCCTGGATAGCGTCTCCGACAGCGCTACGCTCATCTTTAGCTCAGTCGGCTATCAGACCCAAGAAGTAAAGGTGAACCGGCGAGGAACGGTCAACGTAGCCTTGGCTACTGATGTATCTTCCTTGAGTGAGGTCATCGTTACCGGGTCACGTCTGACCGGGTACGGGCGCTCGAGTAGAAGAAGGAACCGACGAGAGTCCCGCAGCGCAGCGAAGGTTGCTGCTGACTTTGCTTACCCGGAAGGTGCCCCGGCCTACAATACCGAAAACTATCCGACCATTCACGAGAATGGCTTCCGAGAAGTGAAGGCGCACGCCCTGTCCACTTTTTCTATCGACGTGGATGCGGCTTCGTACAGTAACGTCCGTCGCTTCACCGATCAAGGGCAACTTCCCCCCAAGGATGCCGTGCGCACCGAAGAGCTAGTCAACTACTTCACCTACGACTACCCCTCCCCCACCGGTGATACCCCTTTTGCCCTCTACTCCGAACTGTCTACCTGTCCCTGGAACGAAGATCACCAATTGTTACACATCGGACTTCAGGGAAAAGAAATAGCTACCGAAGCGCTGCCCCCTTCTAACCTGGTGTTTCTCATTGACGTGTCCGGCTCTATGCACGATCCGCACAAACTGCCGCTACTCAAGAGCGCCTTTCGGCTACTTATCAATCAAATGCGCCCCGAAGATCGGGTGGCCATCGTGGTGTACGCCGGGGCCGCAGGGCTGGTACTTCCCCCCACGCTGGGTAGTGATAAGCCTCGTATGCTGGCGGCCCTGGACCAATTGCAGGCCGGTGGGTCTACCGCGGGGGGCGAAGGCATTCGGCTGGCCTACCAGGTAGCGCAGCAAAACTTCCAACCGGGGGGCAACAACCGGATCATCCTAGCCACCGACGGCGACTTCAACGTAGGTACCTCCAGTGATGCGGCCATGGAGCGGCTGGTGGAAGAGAAGCGGGCGGGCGGGGTGTTTCTTACTGTCCTGGGCTTCGGGATGGGTAACTACCAGGATGCCAAGATGGAGCTGCTCGCCAACCGGGGCAACGGCAACTACGCCTACATCGACAACTTGTCTGAAGCTCGTAAGGTGCTCGTCAGCGAGTTTGGCGGCACCATGTTCACTATTGCCAAGGACGTGAAGCTACAGATAGAGTTCAATCCCGCGCTGGTCAAAGCGTATCGTTTGATTGGCTACGAAAACCGTCTTCTCAACGATGAAGACTTTAACGACGATCGCAAGGATGCCGGTGAGCTGGGGGCCGGACACACCGTAACGGCTATGTACGAACTTATTCCGGCGGGCAGTACGGAAGGGGTACCTACCACCGACGCGCTCAAGTATCAGCAACGGAAAATCAATAAGCGAGCCCGCGTGTCGGATGAATTGCTTACCCTCAAGTTGCGCTATAAGCAGCCCACCGGGAAGGTGAGTCGCCGCGTTGAAGAGGTGGTAAACGGTGCACCGGTACCGCTCGCTCAGACCAGCGATAACTTCCGCTATGCCGCCGCGGTGGCGGGCTTCGGAATGCTGCTTCGGGACTCGGAGTACCAGGGTAGCTTTACCTTTGATAGGGTAGCGCAAATGGCTAAACGGGCAAAAGGACCGGATACTGAGGGTTACCGACAGGAGTTTATTCGAATGGTGGAATCCTGTAACTTACTGGCCAGCAACTAAGACAACTTCTCGTGATTACCGTCCGTATGATGGAATCATAAGAGGACTTACCTCACTTCGTGCTTTCTTTGAGCTTTCGGTCCGCCTGAATGAACCGCTCATCAAAGGGGAATGGCTCTCGTTGCTGCTCCTGCAGTAATACGTAGTCCGGATGCGTCGCGTTGACCACCACGTTGGTATCGCCGGGTACCACCGCCGAGGGAACGCGCAGCAACAGCGTCTGCTGCTTGCGAAACCAGGCTGAACCCAGCGGCTGACTCACCCCGTAGCTGGAAAAAAGTCGCCAGTCATCGGGTAGCTCACTTCGACTAATTTCTTCGTAGGCGACCGAATCCGGCACCGCAAAAGTGATCAGACTGTAGCCTGCCGTCAGATACCCCTGCCCCAACCGGTGAGCCATCACCTCAGACATGGCCAGCGCCGGACTCGTACTGGTATACAGCACGCGCTGACCGTCCGTGTTCCAGCGACCCGAATCACCGGAAGCAAACTTCGCCTCGGCGTACTTGGCAAAAATGATCCGGTAGAGCAGCATCAGAAAAGGTTTGACGGGGATCTGTTTCTTGCTAAGCGACGTAGCCGTGAATGATCCGGTTGAGCTGCTTTTCTACTTCACCAATGCCCGTGATAGAGTGGAGCATAGCCTGGGGTTGCTGTCCTTCCAAGCCCGGAGAAGGCATATGCAACCAATCGGTAAACTCGTCCATCGATCCGAAGAGTTCTTCGCCCAGGGCAAACAGACGGTGCAACTTGAGGAGCTTTTCAGCCGAATCACCGGTAAACTTCTTCTTGCGCTTGCGGTAGTTATCTACCGTCGTGGGATCTACCCCCAGGTAGGAAGCCAGCACGCCCTTAGACAGGCGGGCGTGCGCCAGCAGTGAACCAAAGTAGGTCACGTCAATGCCGTCATCGCGCAGGTGGACGAGTTTGAGGTTGTCGTTGACCACCACGAGTTCGTCGGATGTTCTAGCAGGTAGGGCCATGGGTAGTGGGGTAAAGCGATATCAAAGTAACTGGTACTCGAAGCAAGACGTTCAAATGTACGGAATTTTCGTTTATGATAACTGATTTTTCCGCAGTGTGGTTCAAATAGAAGTACTGATCCCCTACCCTACTAGCACGCCGCCTGCATAAACGCCTCAAAAACTTCCTGAACATCCGCCACGTCTTGGAAAAACAGCTTCTTTTTGTAGTGGACCGTACTCAATTCGTGCTCGTTGAAACGTTCTCGGAGCTGGTTCATTTGCTGGGGAGTAAAATTCCAGTACTGCTGCACTTCCCCCCAACGACCATTGGTGGGAACCGGTCCGGCGTGACCCGGTCCGGCGTGACCCGGTCCGGCGTGACCCGGTCCGGCGTGACCCGGTCCGGCGTGACCCGGTCCGGCGTGACCCGGTCCGGCGTGACCCGGTCCGGCGTGACCCGGTCCGGGGGATAAACCAATGGGCAGTTCGGTCTGCGTAGCGATGCGCTCAAACCACCGCTCCTTGAGCGCCTTAACGATGTAGCCCGGTTTGTTCCTGATCTTCCGATCATGCTGGGCCTGCTTGATGACCTTCTCTACGTCTTGTTCGCTATACTTCCCTCGGGTTACGTTTTCGCGAATGCTGATAATGGTACTGTACTTCACGTCATAGAGGTGCAGCTGGTGCTCGAAGTTGAACGGCGACTCGTTGATGATGCTCCTAATTACCTGGGCATCGCTCTTGAACTCAAACTGAAGCGCGGCGATCTTGCGCCCCTTGCGCTTGGCGATAAAGGTAAACTCCGCCCAGGTATCCTTAAATTCTTCCTGAATGGGAGAGAGAATATAGCGTTTGAAGTTATCCCACCGGCCTTCGTACATGCCTTCACACCCCAGAAAAGTTTTCAGCTCCGGTAGCGCCACATCAAAACTGTTCCCCCGCCAGCTGTGGCTGATGATCAACCAGTACATGTGGATCGAGGCTTTGTGGTTGAGCTTCCGTACGGTTCGGGCATCCCCCAGGTAAAACTGCTGATAGCGTACCAGCAGTTTTTTGAAGGTGGTTCCCAACACCACTTTGATATTGCTCCCCTGGTAAATGATGCGGTCAAAAGGAGAAATAGAGGCCACGTTACGCTCCCCGGTGATTTCTTGCATCTTTTTCTTGTCCACCCGAAACACAAAGCCCTGCATGCGGGTAGCGATGCGCTCCACCTCCTGGGCAATAATTTTCTGAACGTTCTTCCGATCCTGGGTCTTGGAGATGGTGGAGTAATCGATGAAGTACTCGTGCCGGTCGGGTTCGGCGCGGTGGTGAAAGCCTAGCACCTCGTGGAAGAGCTTTAGGCTCTTGAGGTCCATTTCCGTGTCGGAATGAGCGATCAGGGCCGGTTTGAGAATGGAGAACTCGTCGGCGATCAGCTTGCGGTTGATTTCAGGTGCTCCCATCCCTCAATGTTAAAATCATTCTTGAATTGTGCAACAAACGCGTAAAATAGACCATGATTTGCTAGGGACTTTGCCGCACAGCGTCTACGTACATTCCCCGGACCTACCGTTCAAACGCCAGCAAATGGCTTTAGGCGGTTAAATAACGCAGACCGAAACCGTGGATAAAATTTACCATGATTTGCTAGGGAATAGAGTTAAGCTGTTACAAATCAGCGAAATAGGCAGGCGTTTAATGCGTCAAGGAGATAGCGCGCGTTTGTGCGGAGCCTCCTTAAGTCCCATAATCCGCTAGGTACTTCTTTATAACGAGCTGATTTTCAAGGGCTAACGATGCCATGTTTTACTAGGTAGTTCGATCAATGTGGCCCTTCAAAATGAGAACAAACGACTTATTTGCTAGCGATAAGTCTCTGATAGTCAATGCGTTAAAAATTTGCCATGATCTGCTAGGGAGAACGCAGGACCCTTCCATGATTCGCTAGGGTTTAACCATAATCGGCTAGGGGTTTAAAGCCCCAATGCCATGATCTGCTAGGGGGTTTGCCATGATCTGCTAGGGCGCAACCCATGATTTGCTAGGGTTTATTGCTCGCAACCTGTTGACTTTCAGCGAGTTGTCAGCCCTATAGTATGCTATATTGCTATTTGTTTTTTTTTAGAATGCATATGTCTTTTTAATTTTTTTAAAAGAAAAGTAAATGGATAAGAAGCAATTTTCCGGCGCCATGATTTGCTAGGGAGTTCGGGTGCTGATGGAAAGGTCCAAATAAGTTAGCCTTTTTCAGGCCCAAGAAACCGAACGGCGGATTTTTTGCAAAACAACGCCTCGCTCATCTGTCTACAGCCGTGGGCCCTTTCTACTCAACGTCGGTTTCTCGCTATCCAGAGTCTGGGCGGGCAATTGGGCTACGCATGGGGATAATACATTTTTTCCTAGCAAGCTGTAATCTTATCCCCGGCAGAATAAGTGACCTTTATTGCTATTTCAATGGCAAACGAGCGTGCTGAGTGGGTGGTGCTAATTAGGAAGTACATCAGGAAAGCAACTGGACATTATGTCCAGTTGCCCCCCCCTACCCTACTCCGCAATTAGTAAATGCTCTAGTTCATCTTTTTTTATCCAGTCTACCTTGGGTCGGCCTTAGTCGGTGAGGTGCTGCCGGATGATGTTGTCAATGGCCAGCTGGGCGTCCTCATTATTTACGATGGCCTGGGCCAACATCACCATAGTGAGCGACTTGCCACTGCCCTGGGTATGACAGATCACACCCCCCGTGCGCTTCCCGCCCGTGACGGATCGGAGACGGCGCCTGCTCTTCTTGATGGCGAAGTACTGCTGGTAGTGGGCAACCTTCTTCTCACTGGCGTCGTAGACCGTGAAGTTGAACGTGAGGTCGAGCAGCCGCTCGGGACGGCACAGGGGGTAGAGGTAGCGGTCCTGCTCGGTGACCTGAAGCGGTTCTTGGCCGCGGTGCGCAAAGAGGGTACGCACGTAGTGCCAGCGCTCGGCGAAGAACGGATCTAGCTGCGCCGGGTCAAACGAGGCATTTTTAAGCCCGCTGAGTGCCTTATCTTCCTTCTCTCGCCATTGGACCCCAGAATTCCTTCGGCGTGCCGTTGGTGGCGTAATAAGCCTGATTGGTGGCCATGCTGAGCAGCAGCTGGACGTAGACGTACAGCGGACTAGTGTGTTACAATAGTAGTGTGGAGCAGATAAAAATTGTTCAATATCCTTACCACAAGAATTATCAATCTTATCAGTAAAGCATTGTACCTTAGCTGTATGAATATCAGTACAATTTAGTAAAACACTTCGTTTATTTTCGCTTATCTTCCCCAAAAAACCAATTCACTCTTTTATGAAGCAATTTCTACTCTGCTGCCTATTGTTATTTAGTCAGAAAGCTTTAGCTCAAACAGATTGGAAGTGGCTCAATCCGGAACCGTCGGGCTACTCCGGACGAGACCTCTATTTTTTTGATGAACAACTCGGGTTCTTGGTAAATTCCGGGCAAATTTTACGAACTCAAAACGGAGGGGCTAGCTGGTCGGTCGTTGAAGAGGTGAGATCAGGTTACAAAATAGCTTTTCAGGACTCAGTTGGATACGTGGTCGGTGGCTACGGTGACTTGTATAAATCCGTAGACCGAGGAGAGAGTTGGAAACAAATAGGCTACAACTTTCCTTGGCTAAACGCTATTAGTCTGATTGATAAGGATTCGGTTTTCATTACAGGCAGCGATCAACTATTTGTTAGCTATGATGGGGGAGCATCTTGGATTGCCCGTTCGGTTGAAGCAGAACAAAAAGATCCTTTTGGGCACCGCACCGAAATTACGGACTCCTACTTTACCAGCTCGCTGGTGGGTCACGCGGTGTGTAGACGAGGTATGATTCTCAAGACCACCGATGGGGGGCTTGGCTGGTACACCACTGAGAGCACCAACGTGTCGCCGTCTGATTTCTTTGATGTTACGTTTGTTAACGATATGCTAGGCTTTGCTTCTCAGCAGCACAATGACTTATACCAAACTACCGACGGTGGAGAAACTTGGCAGGAAATACAAGACCATTTAGACGCAGCGTACAGTATACAGTTTTTAGACGAGAAAATAGGCTTTATAGCAGGGGAATACGGAGCAATGTATAAGACAACTGACGGTGGTGGTACTTGGGAATGGATAGGATTTGACGGCCGGATATCTTACAACGACATCTTTACGGTTCATTTTGTAAACGAGAACTTAGGTTTCGCTGCGGGTGCTCGCGGACGAATTATCAAAACTACCGATGGGGGAAAAAACTGGACGCAGTACGCAATGAGCTATCAGGACATTGCCGACGTTCAACGGATTGGTAAAAGCATATTCGTGCTAGGAGAGTCTATCTACCGGTCTGATGACGGGGGACAAGTATGGACCGATATCGCACCGCCAATGTCCGAGGGTTACGCCGAAGGTAGCGACTATTATAAAGCAGGGCACTTCTTTTCCCCAGACGAGGCCATTGTAATAGCCGTTGGGCGCAATAAATATGATTTCGATGTGGTATTAAAAACTGAGGACGGAGGGCAAACTTGGCGAGAGATCAACATCTTCGCCAACTTTCGAAACGGAAACAAACTGTTCTTTCTCAACGACTCAGTCGGCTACATAGGCTCCTCAGATTATACGTACGAAAGTATTTACAAAACAACCGACCAAGGTGAAACATGGCAACCGGTGCTAAATTCTCCGCGGAGTTCTGAATTCTACTTTCTGGATGAGCAACGCGGCTTTGCTTTGCGGCATAGTGCTTTGTACCAAAGCCAGGACGGGGGGGGTACCTGGGAGAAAACGTACGATAGTTATAATTCTTTAAACGAGATTCACTTCATCAGCAGTACGGTAGGGTATATAGCTGCCGATAACGGAGTTGTGCTTAAGACCACCGACGGCGGAAAAAGCTGGGAAAACCTCTCTACTGAGTACGACCACCTGCAAACCATTAGCTTTTACAACGAATGGGTCGGTTTGGCAGCCGCCGAATACGGTCACTTATACCGCACATTCAACGGGGGAAAAGATTGGGAAAAGGTGCAAACTCCTGCCCCGATAACTACCCTCATTATAGATTCTACCGGGATGATTTTGGCGGGGGGCGACAATGGGGTTTTGCTTAGGTCTATGCTACCGGCCACTGAACTGGTAGACATCAGCCAAATAGGAGTAAAGCAGATTACCGACTCGTCCGCCGTACTGAGTAGCCCTATACGGTCCAGCTTAAGCACAACCCAAATATGGGTGGAGTACGGCACCAAACCAGGCGACTATACCCAGCGTATCCCACTTACTTTGCCCAATGGCTACTTCGAGGACACCATCAGCTTCACCATGCAGCCTCTGGAAGACTCTACACGCTATTACAGCCGATTTAGCGTCGCGATAGGGAATACGTTCATTAGCAGTCCAGAATTATCCTTCCAAACTGATTACCGACCGACGGCCGAGGATACTGTGACGAATACAGGAAACCCACCACAGGACGGGCAGGATTCGGTTACAGTGGTTGAAGACCCAGTAACTGCCCTAGAGTTGCCCGCCAACGTAGATGCAACGGGGTGGGTTTATCCGAATACTTTTGATGAAGAACTGTTCATCAAACTTGATCAACCAGAGGCTGCGGTAGAAGTTTGTCTGTATAGTTTGACAGGAAGCAGCGTCTACGCCGCGTTGCCTCATCAGTTCAGCGTCCGGGAGGACAAGCTTCGTATAGCGACGGGGCGAGTACCCCCGGGGGTTTACTTGTTACGTGTAGTTAGCTTACAAAAAGTAGAGAGTGTTCGAGTAATTAAGCGTAGACGTTGAACCTTCGAATGTTCAGCTACGTCATAAATATTAGTACATTGACACTAGAGGATATTCTGATAATTTGTTATAGGAACAAAAAAGGCGGTTTGCTAGCTATTTTAGTATGCAAACTATCCAAAATAACCCTGCAGACCACCGCGCGACGGTCGCCCTAATCTATTACAACTAACGAGTTTACACCCGGCTGAGCTTATGCGCTTACTTGCTGTTTTTGATCCGCTATGCCGCAACTACTTTCAGTACCATATTTTGATTTATTTCAAGAAAAATCCACGACAACACTTTCAAAGGCAACTTCTTGGGATGCAGCAGTAGTAATAACCTAAAGTGGTCACAAACAGAGTGTCCTTACTGATTGACTATCACAACCCCAAGAAGCTAGTTGTGCAGCACAAGAAGCTGATCAACGCCCGTTATACCTACAAGAAGAAGATCGATGCGCAGTCGCTGCGCCGAAGTCTGTACGGTTTGCAGACTAACTGCCTGGGGGACGGGCGGCCGTTAGAGGAGGTTTATGAGATTGGCAAAGAGTGCTTGGATCGGTCGGTTGCGCGGGAAAAAGAAGCAGCGTAAGCAAGCGGACATTTTGTCCAGTTGCTAATTTTGTGCTGCTTTAAAGTAACAGTAAAACTTACGATGTCAGGCAACCCCTACTTTACGTTATAAAGAAAAATGTAGCTGCTCTTACCTTTAAACATTCACTAACATCGGCTCTGTTTTGCGTTTTTTCGACTCTTCGCTATTTCATAGCTTGTTTAGCCATCAATCTCCTTTGCTTACCGTAGCTCAAACAATACCTACTTCCAGTAAGCTAAAATACTTAGTAGCATTATTACTATGTAGTTTTCATACTGTTCGAGGGCAATCCATTGAGTGGATTCAAACTCAACCGGGAAACAAGCTTAATCGTATATCAGAATTGGTGTATGACTCTACCGGACTTTTGTATAGTCTTGGCTACTTTAACGATACGCTTACCGTTGAAGGAGAAAAATTTGTGAGTCGGGGAGCTGAAGATATCATTCTTGTTAAGTACGATACCACCGGCGTGGTTATCTGGAAAAAGCAGCTTGGTGGGCCGAATCGGGAGATTGCTCACGATTTGGCGATTGATCCGGCTGGAAACTTATATTTAACAGGTTACTTTACCGGCAGCGGTGACTTTGAGGGTACGACCCTTAGCACAATCCCCTGGGACTTTGGCAACGCCTTTGTGGTTAAGATAAACAAACACGGAAACCTGGAGTGGGCAAAGAATATTGGGGTTGCTCAAGTAAACCTTGCTGAAGCTGGTAGGAGTATTGCGGTTGATACTCACGGCAATAGTTACGTTACGGGGCTGTACGGGAGGGACCTTTTTGTCGCCAAGCTGAGTGCAGATGGTAGGGTTCTCTGGATGAGGAGAGGCGGTGGAAACAGTTCACGAGTCGGTAGTGATATAGGAATAGACATTGTCGCTGATGCTTCGGGGAATAGGTTACGTGTCCGGTTATTTCTCGGGAGTAGGGACGCTTGGGTAGGCATCAGTTAAGTAGTGCTGATGGTAATGCATTTCTATTAAAGTACGATGCGTCTGGTAGTAGTCCCTGGATTATGATTTTTAAAGGGATAGGCAGAGGTCTGACGCTTGATAAAGAGGGCGAACTAGTGTTGACCGGTCATCTGTTTGAAAGCGTAGAATTTGGCAGTCTGAAGGCAGAAGATGATGGCGGGTTTGTAGCAAAGGTAGATCCGTTCGGAAAACCACTTTGGATAAAAACGATAGCTAATTATTCAGGACACGAAGCCGTAGTTGATGACCTAAATAATATTTATATCAGTGGTGTGCTCTACGATACAGCGGTAGTAAACGGGACAGTACATATCCCAAAAGGACACGATGTGAGTCTGGTGGCTTCCTTTTCTGCTCAAGGGGGACCTAGATGGGCGTTCCCCGGGGATACGCTTCAGGAGGGGGTTAGTGATACCGAATTGACAATTGACCAACGGGGCAACTTGTACGCCGCTGATGTATTAGAAGATGTAGGTGACTTCGGGTGTCAACAACTGACCGCCCAGGGCAGTAGTGACGCTTTTGTGACAAAATTGGCACCCTACCATCGGTGCCCCATATACGGACTTACCAAAGCGTGCAGTAGCGACACCGTTACGTACTACTTTCATCCCGCTTCGGCGGTGACAAGTTATCAATGGAGAATTCCCGACTCAGTTGCTCATCAAGTTGCCATTGTTGATGATACCACCGTCCAGGTGGCTTTCAACAATCTTCGCGCAATTACACTCGCTGTAGACCTGACGCTTGAAGAAAATTGCCGTACTGTAGCGTTCAGTGAGTACGTGCACGTGAGCCTACCTTCACCACTAGCTACTTCTTCAACTTTGAGTGGAAGCGATATCATTTGCGCCGGTCAACAAGCTGTAGTCTACCGAGTTGAGGAGAATAAAAACGTTGATTATTATCACTGGTCGGTACCCGAAGGGGCTATTCTGATAGAGGATCGGGAGAATGAGATTCTGGTAAACTTTACCGACGAATTTCAACGAGGATTCATTCAGTGTGAAATAAGTAACCAGTGTTATGATCATACCTACCCAGCCTTTGAAGTGCAGGCTGATACGTTAGTCGCCGATGCTCAATCCATAATTGGTCCAACGCTAGTTTGTGCCGGAGATACGGCAGTGACGTACCAAGTACCGGTGATAGCGGGAGCAAATCGCTACCACTGGAACCTACCACGGGGCATTAGCACCACTGGCCCGTCTCATATAACTGATACCAACCAGATCACAGTAAAGGTTGCAAAATTGGCTACCGATGGATTAATCATTGTACGAGGCATTAATGAATGCGATGAAGGAAAAACATCGCCCTGGCTGCCAATTGATATTCAACAAAAACCAGCGGTAGCAGCAGATATTAAGGGTGAAGCAGTAATCTGCACCAATGACAAAACTACGTTTAGAACTGAAAAAATTAAGGGTGCTCAAGAATACAGGTGGCGGTTCTCTGCGGGTACTCTGTCATCTGCTGCTCAAACAATGTACAGTGAATTGAGCGAAATTACGGTTGCTGTGATTGCAAATGGTACGGTGGATGTGACGGGGAAGAACGAGTGTGGCTACGGGGTGGCTTCAGATTTGGTTAGAGTAAATACGCTTGAAATTGTTGACTTCACTCCTCCTGATATTAAGAAAAAGTGCGATGTTCTGTATGTTGAAGGTCAATACGATCCGGCACTAATTCAGTGGTACCTGAACGGAGAACTTGTTAAATCAGCTACTGATCGGCTGAGAGTAACACTGCCTGGTCTTTATACACTATCTTACCAAAGTCCCTGTGGAGAATTACTGGTTGATATAGAAGTGACTAGAGAAGACATTGACTGGTTTATTCCTACTGCATTCAGCCCGAATGATGACGCTTCCAATGATGCCTTTGTAGTAAGTGATCGGTTGCTTGGTTCTCATTTGATAGTATATAACCGATGGGGAAGAAAAGTGCACGAAGACGCTAATTATAAGAATACGTGGAGGGGAAGGAATCTTTCCGCAGGAAATTATTATTATGTTTTGCGTACTGATTGCACAAACCAGCCAATCACCGGGACGGTGACTCTGCTTAGACGCAAGGGTTCGCTCTAGAGGAGGATTTTGCGACAGAAGAGTAATACATCGTCATCTGGAGTTTACTGGAGCGCTTGCTCCAACTGATCAACTAACTGGCGAAGACGAGCGACATTGGTAGGATCACCGGTGCGGATGGCGCGGGTGGTGGTGGTGGTGATTTGCTTTTTGAGACTCGCAAGGGTGGGGGTGATGACCGGTTGGGTATCGTCGGCGGAATGCCGCCCAGCGGAATGCCGCCCAGCCGTTTGTTCGGCCAAGCGGAACTGCTTGACGGCAAGGTCTAGGTCGGGGGTATCGTCTACCGGCGTTCCGGCAAGTTTTCTGTTTAGGCGGCGCAAATGGGCGGCGGGGGCCTCGGCTAGGTCAGCGATGGTTTTCTTGCCTGCTTTGACCTGGCCTTTGAGGATCTTCCAGCGCAGGGAGTCGTCGTCTTTGGTGAGCTTATCCAGGCCGAGAGCAAACTGCTCGTCGCGGCGGACGGTCTTTTCGTTGACGCCGTATTCCTGCGCCAGTTGGGTAGCGGTAGGGGCGGCTCGATCGCGCGTGACGCGTAGGCCACCGTGCGCTTGCTTTTCGTTGGCGTAGCGCTTGCCCCGCAGGTAGCTCTGCTGCAGGGCCGTGAGGTTGCGGCGGCCGAGCTGGTTGGCCAGCATCCAGTCTTTGGCATGATCTAGCGAGTCGAAGTCGTAGAACATGAACTCGAAGGCGACGTTGTTTTCCGTGCAGATGCGGTAGCGGTTGTGGCCATCGACCAGCACCGACTGTCCATCGCGTCGCCACAGGATCAGCGGCTCGCGGCAGCCGTTGGTTAAGATGTTTTGCTTTAGCTGCTCGAACTCCTCCTCGGCCAGCGGAGGAATCAGGTTTTGCAGTTCAGCAAGGATGGTAATGTTCTGGCGGATGTCTTCTCCGGCGTTCTGGAAGAAGCTGATCGCGAGTTTTTCCCGCTTAGTTTTCGTAGGCATAGTTTGCTTTCTTTCCGTAGGGGTGGCCTACCGTGAGTACTTCCTCGGCCAGCGTACGGTAGTCCTGCGCGGCGGCACAGTTGACGTTGTAGGTGAAGATATCCTGCTTTTGGGTGCTGGCCTCGCCGACGGCCACGTTGCGGCGGATGGCCGTTCGGTAGACCAGATCGCCGTAGGCTTGATGTAGTTGTTCGGCAATGGTGCGGCTCAGGACGGTGTTGTCCACCTGGGTAAGCAGGACCCCGGCAATCTTGAGTGACGCGTTCATGTTGGAGGCGACGCTGCTCACCATTTCCATGATGGTATCCATGCCCTTGGTGGCCAGGTACTGGCTCTGCAGCACGATCAGTACCTCCTGCGAAGCAATGAGGGCGTTGATGGTGAGGATGCCCAGAGAAGGGGGGCAGTCGATGAGGATAAAATCGTAGTCGTTGCGCAAGTTCTGCACCGCATTCTTGAGCTGGAAGTAACCTTCCACCGGGCGGGCCTGCAGCGACATCTCCGCCTTGGTGAGGTCAAGGTCGGCCGGGACGATATCCAACCTTTCGCCAATGGTTAGGATGGGCAGGGGCGCTTTGTCGCAAAGGACGTGATAGACGTTGGTCTCGGGTTCTTCAATGCCCACCGACTGCGAGAGATTAGCCTGGGGGTCCATGTCGACGATCAGCACCCGGCGATCGGAGAGGGAGAGGGCCTTGCCCAAATTAAGGGTGGTGGTGGTTTTGCCCACGCCGCCCTTGTGGTTGATAATTGAAATGATGCGTGCGCCCACGGTTGGTTAGGTTGGTTGAGAGATTGGGCAATTTCGTCAATTAAACGTAGAAAGGAAAGGGACGGTAGGAGTATCTTGGAAGCTGACATCCTACCTGACCTGATACCATTCATTAATCAATTGACTTGGCTCATACCAAGACTAAGCTGTTTACAGTATCGGCGTATGACATGGGGACGCAGTAGCTATACTGGAGCAACTACTCTCTGTAACGAGCAATAGTTGAAAGGATACCGCAGTTCGTTTTGGTTTTTCTTGCATCGCCTTGTTCAATCTGCTTGTTGGAGGTAGGCCAGTAGATCAGCCATCTGTTGCTCATTGAGTTGCTTTTCCCACCCGGCAGGCATGGCCGAGGTACTTAGGGCCGACAAGGTTGCCACCTCCTGACGGGCAATCACCACTTCTTGTCCCCCGGCGGGGCGCAGCCGCAGCGCCGACGGGGTTTCCGAAGCAATCACCCCCTGGTGCATTTCCCCGTTCTTGAGCGTGACCTGCCACAAGTCGTACCCATCGGCAATGGAACGAGCCGGGTCCAGAATATCGCGCATCACGGAGCCCGGAGCCCGGTTGCGAATAGAAGCCAGGTTGGGTCCGAAGTCTACTCCCCGCTCGCCCTTGCGGTGACAGACGGAGCACTTTTGCTCAAAGAGCTGCTTGCCCCGGGCGCTCACCCCGGAGAGCTCCAGGGCCGCCTGGTACTGCTGCACAACTTCCGAGCGACCTTCCGGCGCGGCCAGCAAGTCGCGCGCCCACTGGCGGTAGGTGGCATCCGACTGGTTCATGAGCCGCACGCGGCGAGGCCAGCCGATGACCTCCGGGGAGATCGTGCCCCCCGCAATGGCTTCCAGCAATTGTTTGATGCGCTCTTTACCCGAGAAGAACATATTTAGTGCCTCTTCGCGCACCTGCGGTGTGAGGGTTGCCCACTGAGCGAGCACGTAGTCGGTCACCGTCTGATCCGGGATGGCATCCAGGGTGTGCAGCGCGGCGAGTTGGACGGGCAAGGGTTCGCGGGGGGTGATGAGCGTTTCCAAAAAGTCAGTATAGGGAGCTGGGTTGCCCAGGGAAAGGATATTCAGCGCCGACACCCGTTCGGCGGACAAAAGCGCCCGGTCAGCCGCTCGGCGCTGGGCCTCTTGCTGGGCGGTGAGGGAGAGTGCCCCTGGTTTGAGCCCTACCGTGCGCAGCAACTGCACCGAAGCCTCCCGCACGGGCATAGCGGGGTGATCAAAGCACGCTTGAACAAGGCGGTCCTGTGCGCCCGGCGGCACGGGGGACAGCGGGGCGGTTTGGTTTCGTTTTAATCCTTGGGCCAATCCGACCAGCAGGGGGGCCTGCCAGGTGGCCTCCGCTGCGGCGGTTAGGGCCGTGGCCCGGTCCAGAAGCTCCTCGATGGTCGCCGAGGGCTGGCTGGCGGCCGCTACCGCACTGAGTCGTTCTACCAAGAAGCCGTACGCGGGGAACGTCCGGTTCGTAATGGGCAAGCACGAACTCCAGCAAAGGGAGGCTCTCGCTGGCCGGAGCCGACAGGGCCGCCATCTGTACCCAGGGATCTTCTACGTCGGAGAGCAACAGCTTTTGCCGAACTTGGGCGGCCTCAGCCCGCTGGTCAAAGCCCAGGGTGCAGAGCAACTGAAACCGCACCTGGGCATCCGGGTCATCGCCGAGTTGCAACAGAGCATCGGCGAGCGAAGGCGCGGTGGTGCGGTGCAGTTCGGCCAGCTTGATGGCGTTGCGCCGAACCCCGGCCACCGGGTCCCGCAAGGCCCGCTCGATGAGATCCGGGGTGAGCTGCTGTAGCCCCTGCAGCGTCCAAAGCGCGTGCAAACGCCCTCGGGGCTCGTCCGGGTTCTGGGCCATCGCTAGCAGCGTAGGAATCGCCCGCTCGTCGGTGCGATCCAATAGCAAACGTTGGGCGTTTCTTCGCCACCAGATAGTGGGGTGGGCCAGCTTTTCTACCAATGCCTCGGTAGGGGCTTCGCCCAAGCTAAGGGTTTGGGTCGCATCGCCCGGCTCAGCATCGGTAGCGCTGATGCGGTAAATGCGCCCCTGATCAGTGCCGTTGTAGAGTTGACCGGACTCGATCACCTCCTCAGCCATCCACTCGGGGTGCTCGATGATCTGTCGGTAGTAATCCACTACGTAGAGGGCCCCGTCGGGGCCGATATACATATTCACCGGGCGAAACCAGGCGTCGGTAGAGGCTAGAAACTCCCGGTTCGGCAGCACCCGTTGGGCCGACAGGCGGGCTCCCTCGGCGTGCAGCCGGTCTACGTGCACCAGGTTGCTCACCGGCTCGGCCACGAACACGATACTGCTGTCGTAACCGTCCGGAAACGCTCCGCCCAGGTAGGCGGTGATGCCGCAGGCCGAGGTGATCACTCCTACATCGGTGAGCAGTTGGTGTTCCGGATCTTTGGTAATGGGAAACACCTCGGCGGCTTCGCCGTGATCGGAGATCGACGCGGTGGCGTAGGAGAGGGGCAGGGCCGGATTGCGCTGGAAGTAGGGAGCGGCCAGGATCTCCTGGGAGATATGGTTGGCGTTGCTGGTCACCAGGTAGTTTCCCCAGGTATCAAAGGTGTGCCCGAATTGCGTGTCACTCGACAGAGCTTCTACCTGATGCTCGTCGGGGCGAAAGCGCACCGATCGTCCCTGGGCGTTCGGCGGCAGGCGCGGGCCATCCGGCTGATCCGGAAACACAATTTCACTACCGCGGTCACCAAACTCGTCGGGGTATACCTTGGCCTGGATGGCCGACTCGTGGGCCAGATAAATCCAGTTGTCTAGTCCCAACAGGGGGGTGTTGAGGTTGTGCTGGGGGTTGGATACGGCAAAGCCCGTCAGGACGACGCGCTTCACGTCGGCCCGGTGGTCGCCGTCGGTGTCTTCCAGGTAGAGCACGTGCGGAGGGTCAGTGACCAGCACGCCCTGCTTCCAGCGCATGATGCCGGTGGGCAAGATCAAGCCCTCCGCGAACAGCGTACTCTCGTCCATCTTCCCGTCGCCGTCGGTATCGGTGAGCACCTTGATCTTGCCACTGCCTCCTTTGTCAAGGAGATAGCCGTGCATTTCCACCACGTACATCAGCCCGTTCTCATCCATCTCCATGGCCACCGGGTCGGCCACCAGCGGTTCAGCCGCCACCAACTCAATCTTGAAGCCAGGGGGGAGCTGAAAGGTAGCCAAGACGGCCGGTTCATCCACGGGGGGAGCAGTCGGGGAGTGACAACTTACTAGGGCAAAAAACAGGCTCACAGAGCAGCGACGCAAGCCGAGACAGAAGTGGAAGGGAGGGGAGAACAATCGATGCATGGGTCTGGGTTGCGTGAGAAGCTACTGGTCCGTTGAGTTCAGTATAACGAATAAAGCGTAGTATTTTCAGGATAAGCGCCTCAAATATTTTCACCAGCGGGGTAGGGCAGCGTCAAGGGCGGCATTTTACGGGTCGGTTCCCCCTCGAGACCTATGCTTGGTGGGGAGAAGAAGGTGGTTTTCTGATTAGTGCCTCCTCGTTGGGCGGATAGAACGCACTTTTGCTGGGAAACCTAACGCCGGAAGACGTAGTACGGACTACGAAAAAATGCGCAAAGCGTGATTCGTCTCACGATCCTGCCCCGAATGGGTGGTCGCCTAAACTACGTGTGAAACTGGTTTTAAGAATTTTTGAAAATATACTTCCAATAGCCATATTTTAAAGCAATAAATTCTATTGACGTTCGATAAAAAATTTCCGTCCTTGGTCCGGTTCTCTAACCTACCAACCTCATGGCAACCCTAGTCCGATCGATCCCCTCGAAAATTACGTATCAGTTCGTACTACCGGCTATTCTCTGGCTGGGGATATCTTTGCCGGGTTTCTCCCAGGTTACCTTCGAGGACGCTTTTCCCTCGTTAACCTTTGAATTTCCGATAGAGATTCAGAATACGGGGATCTCGGGCGACGACCGGCTCTTCGTGGTGGGTCAGCGAGGCACCATTCGCGTCTTCAACAACGACGCTACCGTCGGGACCGCCACGACGTTTCTGGACATTCAGTCGGAGGTGTTCTTCAATGTGGGCCAAGAGCTCGGGCTGCTGGGCCTGGCCTTCCATCCGAACTACGAAACCAACGGCTACTTCTACGTGTACTACACGCGCTCAGCCGGGGGTACCCCGGAGATTGTGGTAGAGCGCTTTCAAGTAAATTCAGGCAATCCGAACCAGGCCAACAAATCTTCGCGGCAGGTGGTGTTCAGCGTCGTGAAAAACCAGTCGAACAGCAACCACAACGGCGGCAAAATTGCCTTCGGACCCGACGGCTACCTGTACGTATCCATCGGGGACGGCGGCGGGGGCGGCGATCCTAAGAGAAACGGTCAGAACGTGAACACCTACTTCGGTAGCATTCTGCGTCTGGACGTTGACCTGGACGGCAACAACCCGCTGGATGCCAACGGGCTGGCCCCGGAAGGGCGCTAC
Source organism: Cyclobacteriaceae bacterium (assembly GCA_965217305.1). GTDB lineage: Bacteria > Bacteroidota > Bacteroidia > Cytophagales > Cyclobacteriaceae > Tunicatimonas. The sequence continues at coordinate 18,297 of CBDCHN010000005.1, read as the reverse complement.
GAAGTCCCGACCAACAACCCCCTGGTCGGTCAGGAAGGCCTGGACGAAATCTACGCCTGGGGGATCAGAAACACCTGGAAGATGAGCTTCGACCCTCCCACCGGCCGTTTGTGGGGCGGCGACGTGGGGCAGAACGCCTTTGAAGAGATTAATCTAATTCGGCCGGGCAACTTTGGGTGGAATCGCTTCGAAGGAGTGTCAGTCTACAACAGCAGCGTGCCTGATCCGGGCAACGCCATTCCTCCGATTTTCTCCTACAACCGCTCCAGCGGCGATCGCTCCGTCACGGGGGGCTACGTTTACCGGGGGTCGCAGATCAGCAGCACCACCCCGAGCATTGCCGGCAAGTATCTCTTTGCCGACTACGTGAGCGGTCGGGTGTGGGCGCTAGACTATAACGCGACCACGCAAGAAGCCACCCGAGAACTACTCTTCCGGGCCAGCAGCAGTTCCGGCTCGTCGATCAACGTCTCTACGTTCGGGCTGGACATTAACGGCGAGATGTACTTTGCGGGCTACGGATCAGCGGGGTCCATTTATAAGCTTAAGGATGGTACCACCAGTGAGAATGCGGTAGCCATAGACGGGGTAGGCAGCTGGAACGATGATCTAGGCAACATCCAGGGGGAAGTCAATGCTATTGTCACCACTCCCAACCAAACCGTCTACGTAGGGGGTAACTTCTCGGAAGTAGGTTCAGGAACCGCCGCCAACAACGTGGCTCGGTGGACCCCATCGAGTGGTTGGGAAAGCCTCGGCTCGGGAACCAACGGCGTGGTCAATGCCCTGGCCCTGGACGCCACCGGTGCGCTCTACGTCGGGGGAAGCTTCACCTCCGCCGGAGGCACCTCCGCCAGCAACGTAGCCCGGTACACCACCGGGCAAAATTGGGAAGCGCTGGCCGGGGGAGTCAATGGCGCAGTGCTGGCCCTCACCACCGATGGTAATACCCTGTACACCGGAGGAGCCTTCGTGACGGCGGGTGGAACCACCGTCAACAACGTCGCGGCGTGGAACGGTTCATGGTCCGCACTCCGGGACACTGACACGCAGCAAGCGGGCACCAACAACGAAATACGCACCCTGGCCGTAGACGAAGCCGGAGACCTTTACGTGGGGGGCAACTTCGGCTCGGCCGGAGGCAACAGTGCCAGCCGGATCGCCCGGTGGAATGGCAGTCGGTGGAGCAACCTGGGAGAAGGAACCAGCGGTTTCGTTCAGTCGATTGTCGTCACCGATGAGTACCTCTACGCCGGAGGCAACTTCACGATCGCGGGCAACCAAACCGTGAACCGAATTGCCCGCTGGGACCGCTCGGCGTCCACCTGGTCGGCCTTGAGCAACGGGCTGTCCAACAGCGTGAACGCGATGGTGGCCGATGAAAACTTCCTCTACGTGGGAGGTCAGTTTCGCAACGCATTGAACACCGGGCAGGACAACAGCATCGTGAACAACGTGGTTCGGTGGAGTGAGGTCGGGTGGGAAGCCCTGGGCGAGGGCACCGCCGTGGGAGTAGACAACTACGTAAACGTATTAAGCCTGGAAGGAGCCTCCCTGTACGCCGGGGGAAGATTTGAAACGGCCGGTAACCAACTAGCCCGGAATCTGGCGACCTGGTCGGCCCCGGCAGCGCCCCCGACATCCTCGGCCCCCTTTGAAGCCGGTAAGATCACCATTCAGCAACCGGACCGGACCACCTGGGTAACCGTGAATCTTACCCAAACCTTCACCCAGCCCGTGGTGGTGGTGAGCCCGCCTACCTTCGACGGTGGACAACCCACCACCGTGCGGGTGCGCAACGTGGGCAGCAATTCGTTCGAGGTGCAGATTGATGAGTGGGAGTACCTGGACGGCTGGCACGTTCCCGAAGAGCTGAGCTACCTGGTGGTGGAAGCTGGCAACAGCACGCTCGCCGGGCTTGCCGTGGAAGCGGGGCGGCTCACGGTAGACGAAACGTTCAAGGCGCAGTCTTTCGCCCGAAGTTTCGCGGTATCTCCCGTGGTGCTGGTGCAGTGCGCTTCCGAAAACGAAAGCGTCGCGGTGGCCCCGCGCCTTAGAAACGTAACGGCAAGCGGCTTTGAGGTCCGATTGCAAGAAGAAGAAGCGGCCAACGGCGCGCATGCCGACGAAACACTGCACTACATTGCCCTGTCGCCCGGCACGGGCAACCAAGCCAACTGGAAAGCGGAGGTGGTTTCGTTGGGTACTTCTTTTACCCACCAGTGGAGGGCCATTGATTTTCTGAGCAGCCAGGCTGATCCGCTCTTCCTGGCGGCGATGCAGAGCTATCAAGGAAGCGATCCGGCTGCCCTGCGCTATCGCGCGCTGGACGGTACGCGCGTGGAGGTGATGGTGGAGGAAGAGCAGTCGCGCGACAGCGAGGTGTCGCACGCCCGAGAAGCCATTGGCTACCTGGTGCTCAGCAACCAGGGAGGTGGTGCTACCAGCACTACTGCTTCCCGAACGTCCGCGGCGGTGCCAGCACTCGAGGCTACCAAGTTGGAGACCAAACTACGGCTCTACCCCAATCCGGTTCGGGTAGGGGAGGAGATAGAACTGACAGGCTTGTCTACGGCTTCAAATCAGTTGACCGTCTATAACGCCCAGGGGCAGGTACTGCTCGAAGCGGAGAACCTTGATCAGCCCCGGCTAAGCACCCAGGGGTGGCAGCCCGGCTTATACTTCGTGCGTTGCCAGCGTGCGCAGGGCGTTCACACCGAACGACTGCTGATCGTGGAGTAGCATCTATTGCCAGAAAGTCGACCGGCAATGAATAGTTTAGGATGATCAAAATCTGCTTTTTTAACGGGGAAACTCCAAACATCGGATCAAGTTTTCCACCGGGTCGCATCGTAGCGGTACTGATCAGTTGGCAAGCACTGGTACACTGCCTCCGGACGGAAAGGGTACTGCTGTTCTATCTCCGAAGTGAGCCTAACACCCAGTCCCGGAAGGGTGGGTAGGGTGAGCGAGCCGGAGGCAATCGGCCAGGGTTCTTCTACCATCGCTTCCCGCAGGGGAAAGGCTGGCATGGGCCACTCCACCAGTTCGGCCTTCCCGGCTACGGCGGCATGGTAGTTGGCCATCATCCCCACCGGCCCACCCCAGCAGTGCACCACCGTTTCCACCGACTGTTGCCCCGCGGCAAAGACATCCATCACCGGACGGATACCTCCTATCACGGTTGCATCGGGCTGGATGATGTGGTAGTACGCTTGCCGAACACGTTCTATCAATTCGGCTTCGGTCGTGACGATCTCGCCCCCGGCGATGCGAGATTGGGCACGTTTTTTTAGCTCCGGATACTGATGGGCGTGCGCCATGCCCAGGGCTTCTTCCAGAAAGAACGGCAGCGTGCTGGTATGCGCTAGCAACTGCGCTTCAAAAGCCAGCACTTCGTCTACGGAAAGGCCCGGATTGGCTAAATTCTGGGTAAGATCAATGGCTATCCGGATACCGTAGGTTTCCGCGCGCCGGATCGTCCAGACGGCTTTCTCTAGCTGAGCAGGGCGCGCCCTGATCTTGAAGTAACGGATACCCCGCTGGTGTAGCGAGCGAAGTTCTTCTTCCATGGCCGCCGCATCCACCGAATCGCCCCCACTGCCGTACATGGGAATGCTTTTAGCTTTGCCGCCTAGCAGTTCGTACACCGGTACCTGCCGTAGCCGGGCCGCGCAGTCGGTTAGGGCAATCTCCAGGGCGCTGAGCACGTGGCGGGCCGCCCCTTGCAAGCTCCAGTAGCCGGTGGCCGTTGTTAGGTCAGCCATGATCGCTGGATAATCTTCTACCTCACGCCCCTCTAGCAGCGGAGTGAGCAGTTTGACCGTTTCGGTGAACACCTGCGGGGCAAATACGGCCAGATACCCTTCGCCCAAGCCTTGGGTGCCGTCTTCCAGGGTTAGTTCTACCAGTCCGCAGGTGCGATAGCCCGAGGGTAGGTGCAGTTGCACTTCGGCATTGGAGTCGGCATCGGCGTAGGGAGCGCTGAGCAGCACCGGTCTTACTTTTTTGATCTTTGTCATGAGAAACGAAGATATCGAAGTGGCTTGATACTATAGAGCGCCTTCCAGCTTGACTACCCAAGCATAGGGGCTAGCTTGATCCGCTGACAGATCAGGTAGCTGCAAGCTCAACGTGTTGGCTTTTGTTTGATAGACTACCTTGTCCTCTACGCCCAGCATCTGAGCGCTGGTAGGCTGCCCGATGCCTTTGATTTGGATACGCTTGCCCTTCTCAGGATACTGCGTACCGATCACATACAAGTCCTTGCCCTTCTGCGTGTAATGAATGGTGCTGTCGGTAGCGGCCTGACTGGCCTCTTGCCACTTCCTGCTGCCGTAGATTGCTTGCCCGTTGGTTGCTAGCCAGGCTCCGATGTCCAGCAGGCGCTGCTGCATGATGACCGGGATGCGTCCGTCGGCGGTCGGGCCTACGTTCAAGAGCAAGTTGCCCCCTTGGGCTACCGTGCCGATGAGCTTGTGCACCAACTCCTCTGAACTGGCGTAGTCTTCCAGGTTCTCGTTGCGGTTGTAGCCAAAGGAGGTGCCAATGCCCCTACACTCTTCCCAGACGTGGCTGTCCAGTACCGAAGCATTCCCCCCGGCTAGTTCGTCATACTCGGTGGTGTAGTAGCCCCCGTGACGCAGGCGAGAGTCTTTGCCCCAGCGGTCGTTGACAGCGATCTTGTCTTTGACGCTACTCTCGTTAAAGAGCCAGGTAAGAAACTCCTGACTGCGCCAGGTCGTATCGGCTTGCTCCCACTCCCCATCGCTCCACAGGATGTCGGGCTCGTACGTAGTGACTAGCTCTTTCATCTGCGGCAGCATGTGACTATCTACGTAACGCTCTATCTGGTTTTGGTACAAAGGGTTGAACCACTCGTAGAGCGAGTAGTAGAAGCCCATCTTGAGGCCAGCCTCTTTGACGGCCTTGGACAAGTCCCCGGCCAGGTCGCGGTGCGCGCCGATGGTCTGGCTGTTCCAGTTCCAGCTGTAGGCACTGGGCCATAGGCAGAAGCCTTCGTGGTGTTTGGAGGTGAGCACCACGTACCGGGCCCCGGCTTGCTTGAACAGATCGGCCCACTCGTCGGGCTGATACATCTCGGCGGTGAACTGGGGGGCAAAGTCCTGGTACTGTACATCATCCCCGTAGCGTTGCTGGTGGTATTGGATGAAGGGGGCATGTTCGGAGATGCTGTCGGCGGGGATAGCCGTGCGATACCAGTACCACTCGGCGTACTGGGCCCAGAAGGGTACGTCTTTCTGGCCTACCGGGGCCCAACTCGGCACGCTGTATACTCCCCAGTGGACGAAGATACCGAACTTGGCATCGGCAAACCAGTCAGGGGTGGGGCGACTGTCCAAAGAGGCCCAGGTAGGCTGGTAGGTTTGGGCATAAGCGCTGGTGCTGAAGTTGCCCGACAGAGAGCCCACTAGCAGTAAGACAAAAAGATAGTAGAGGGGTTTTACAGTATTCATTAGTATCCGCGGGTTAGGTTTACGATGTTTTCCAAGGGCTGATCTTGCTGAAAGCGATTCAGGTTGGTTAGAAAGACTTTTACTTTGTTGAGCAACTCTTCCCCGCTTCCTCCGCCCGTATGTTGGGTGATGATGGTATGGGGGCAATCCCAGAAAGGAGAATCAGGCGGCAAGGGTTCCTCTTGGGTGACGTCCAGCACACAGCCGCTCAAGGTACCGGCCTGCAAGCGACCGATTAGGGCAGTTTCGTCCAGTACCAAACCGCGCCCTACGTTGACCAGTACGGCCGTGGCGGAAAGCTTGTCCAGGCGTGCAGTGTCAAAGAAATGAATAGTCTCCTCTGTTTCCGGCAGGCAAACGATCACGATATCGGCGTGGGGCAACTGCTTGTCCAGGGCTTCCGGTGAGGTGATATCGGCTGGTTCGCTGTACTTGTCCATGACCTGCGTGATGGCCCCGAAACTTTGCAGGCGCGTCCGGATGACTTCGCCGATAGAGCCACCGCCGACGATGATCGCTTGGGCTCCGTGCAGCGTGCGCAGGGTAGGACGCAGGGCATTCTTCTGCCACTGTTTTTGATCTTTGTACCGCGATAAGGCATCCAGCCCCCGGAAAAGACTTAGTATTCCGGCCAGAGCCGTTTCGGCTACGGGCACCGAAAACATGCCTCTTAGATTGGTGATGATCAGGCTAGCAGGAAGCGACAGATGCTGATACTCTCCGAACCCAACAGACTCCAGTTGCAGCCAGCGTAGCTGAGAAGCTGGCGTGAGCCAGTCAGGGGCTACGTTGCCAAAGGCAATGTCTGAGGCCAGAAAGTGTTGTTGCTGTTCGGCAGCCGGGTAATCACTGGCGAATAGTAGCTGCACTTGGGTTGCTTGTTGCGTAAGATAATGTCTTTCTTTTTCCGGTAGATTCAGGTGGATGTAGGCGTTCATATAGGTAGCATGTTTAAAAAGTTATCGTTCGAAAAAGTGAATAGCCCGCAGTGCTTCTTCCATTGCTTGCTCTTCCTGATGACTCAACGGCACCAGCGGCAAACGCACCGGCCCGCAGTCCAGGCCCATCATCTTCATCATCACCTTTTGGGGTGGTAACCCTCCGTAGCGGTGGATGATGCGCACCAACTGGCCTACCTGCGCCTGAATGCGGCGGGCCGTCGCCTGATCATTGGCTTCGTAGGCTAGCCAGATTTGCTGATACCAGGGGGCGGCAAAGTTGTAGGTGCTGCCGATAAACCCTTGCGTGCCAATGGCCAGCGCACACAACAGCAACTCATCCCTACCGAAGAGCAACGCGTACTGCTCCTGCTGCATACAGGTCTGAAAAGCATCCAGCGTATGAGACGTATACTTGATGCCCGCCAGGGTAGGCAGTCGCTCTCCAGCTTGCTCTAAGAAAGCCACCATGTCCAAATCCACCCCGGTCAGGGCCGGAATGTGGTAGTAGTAGAGGGGCAACGATGGTGCTCCTTCGGCAATGAAGGACAGGGTTTCTATCAGCGTATTCAGAGATTGAATCTTGAAATAGCTGGGCACGGTGGCCGAGATCGCATCGGCTCCGATCTGCTCGGCATGCTGGGCCAGGGCTTTGGCTTCGGCCAAACTGTTGTGTCCTACGTGCACAAAGGTGAAGAGTTTGCCCTGGGCAGCTGCTACGTAAGCCTGGGCTACCTGCTTTCGTTCGGCAATAGTTAAGGAAGGCCCTTCCCCGGTGCTACCACACACGAAGATGCCCCGGATGTTCTGCTGCACCAGATGCTCTACCATGGATGGCACCTGCTCCAGGTGCAATGAGCCGTCGGCATGAAAGGGAGTGAAAGTGGCGGCCACTAGGCCGGTGATGGATGATTTATGCATGGTTTGGTTTAATTAACAAAAACATCAGCCCGACTAGCCCGCTTATCAAGAGCTGGAATGCAGTCGTGGTTGAGATCGTTTTATAGGATGAAGTATTAAATAAGCATTCAAAATTGACGTAAAGCTATTCTATCGACTGTCGGACACGTCATTATGTTATAAAGAATAATGGCCGCCTGCCCTCGGGTTATGCACTCAAAATGTTGTGGAATTTGAACGAACTGCTCAGAAACCATAGCAGCCAATCTGAAATCCTCTAACGTACGCTTTACTTGTTTCAAAAATTCAGCTACTGATAGGGAGTCAAAAGCTACTGGTTTATCCGGCAAAAGAGCCGCCCGCTGCGAGGGGCATAGGGTGCCGCACCAATGATGAGCCGCATTTTCTATCCAAACTTTTGCCGTTTGGTGATCCAGAGCAGCATCCGGTAGGGCATCGAAGCTACGAAAGAAGCCTTTTGTCCCGAGGTACTGAATGGCTGGAACCCAAGGCTGCTTTACGTTCATATCGAAGTCGTTGAAAAAAGAGATCATCACGCCGTTTTCAACCAGGGTTTTCTGTATACAATCTGTCGACAGTTGGCAGGGATCAACAAGCGTATCCAGCGCCATCGCGGCGACAAATCCGGCAGCTTCGCTCAGATGCATCAGCGTCGCATTCTGCCGAAGCGTTCCCCAGGCTACGTGGCTGGTAGAAGCACTGGTAGGGGCCAATAGGTTAGAGGTGTTTTCGTTAAATAATACCCCCAACGGGATCTGTCCGGGCCGGGAGTCTTCCATCAGGAAAAATTGGCCGTCGCATAAACTACCTTCCTGGCGCTCGGTGGTGCACTCGAGCGAGTCGATGGGAAACTCGGTGATAGCAATAGCATCGGCATGAACGGGCGGGCGGGCGGCGTCTGCTTCGGGAAGGCAGTCGTGCTCGGTCAAGGTGGTTTTGCCTACCATGCGCCGAGCTTCTCGGATGTACATCACCGGGGGAAGATGGTGCGAGTCGAGAAATTCATCGGTAGCCAATCCCCACCGCCGCGCCTCGTGCCGAATGGGTAGCGGAACGGCATCGTCATTTTGCAAAAAATAAAGTATTCCCAAAGCGTGATTCTTATGCGCTTGCTCTATCTGCTGACGCTGTTCCAAATTACCTTCCGGATAGTTTTTCCCGGCTCCTGGAAAGTTGGTAGCGTTCCAACTTCTTTTGTTGTTTGGTAATGCGTGTCCGTGAAATAAGTGATCTCGTTCTATCATTTCTTCCAACGAATGCGTCAGAAACCGGTGTTGCAACGGATAGGCTTGCCGAATTTCTTCCGGCCGAAGCACAATGGCCACGTATTTTTCCCGGTCGTACCGTTCCGGCTTGCCGGGGAGTACCCGGTTGTCCGGATCACTACTTAAGCAGAGGCGATAACTATAGGATTGGATTTTGTCATCACCGGTACCATCACTGCCTTCCCAAAGCCCCCGGGTCGTCCGCTTCGGTATGATATTCAACGATCCTTGGGTGGCGGGTAGCGGAAAATGTCCATCAACCCAATTAGTAAAAATTTTCCCGGCATGGGTTTCCCGGAACGCTTCTCGAGATTCTCTGCCTATTCGGTAGGGCACTCCAGCCTGCGCAATAAGGTCGCCGGTATACGTGGTATCCAAGAATATTCTTGCCGTGACCGTGATGTTGTCTTCTTCGCTCTTGAGGCGAAGGGTGTGAATCTGGGTTCCGTTGCGTTCTACCGATGTTAAAACACACCCTTCTATTAACTGAATATAAGCTTCTTCATTTACCAGCGCTTGCAAAATGCTTTCTGCTACGTGTGGCTCGAAAGTGACCATAGGATTATCCTCTTCCTGACGGGTGCAATCAGCGTATTGCGTAGAATGTTGACCGTACATCCGGCGATAGTGCTCTTTGATACGATGCGTAAACTCATCCAACAACGGAGCCCTTTGGCCGGGATAGTGCGTTTCAATGGCTCCCAGTGAAGGAAAAAAGCCTCCCCAGGCCTGATACTGTCTAATCAACACCACTTTTTTTCCTTGCCTGGCAACACGGACAGCGGCCATAATACCTTCGGCTGACTCACCAAAAACAACTGCGTCGGTTTTTATTTTCATCGGGCCACCACTTTAGATTTCCCCAGCATACAGATAATCAAGCTCGTGCTACCGGCCACCAGCATCCACCAGGGCCAGGCCAGCACCAAGGGCTCGCCAAGCAGTGGCGCAGACCAGTGAGGTAAAACGTAAGGCTGTAGGGCCAAGACGATCACCGCACCTGCTATTAGTGCCGCAATGACGCTGGTTTCGTTTCCTCGGGTGGTGTATAAAGCAGTTAAGAAAACGCCTAGCAAGCCAGCGTACGAGAAGACCATGATGCCTAAGGCGAAATCGATAAGGCGTTGCCCCCCCGCTTCTTGCATCACGGTGGCCAGCATGGCAAACAAGGTCAGTAAGATGCCCATCGCCAACACTGCCCAGCGGGAAGATTTGAGTAGAGACACGTGGCGAAAGGATCGGATACGTACTAGTAGATCAGATACAAGCGTACTGGCCATAGCATTGGCCGATGAATCAAAACTGCTCATGGCGGCGGCTAACAAACCCGCCATGATGATTCCAATAAAGCCAGTAGGTAAGTGATTAATGATATACTGCGGTAGCACTTGCTTGGAGTCTTCCAGGGGCTCCACCAAAGTCGTTATGCCTAGCGCCTCGGGATGGGTATAGAACAAATACAGTAGTAGTCCAATCGTTGCAAAGATCAAGATGATGGGTAGGCTTACTAGTCGCGAATAAATCAAAGAACTAATAGCCGCGCGAGGAGACTTGCAGGTAAGCAGGCGTTGCATCATATCCTGGTCGCAGCCATACTGCGCCACATTGAAAACAGCGTAGGCAAAAAAAGCAGCCCAAAGGGTAAAGGGATCCGTAAAGTCAAATTCTAAGTTGATAACCCGCAACTTGTCATTTGCTTGCAGCGTAGCAATCCATTCAGAAGGCGAAGCAGGAATAACCTCCAGCAGTAAGAAAATACAAAAAATACCGGCACCCGCCATGATGATGAGCTGCACTACGTCGGTCCAAATGACGGCCTGAATACCTCCGAACACCGTGTAAACCGTTCCAATAACGCCTAGCACAATAATGGTTAGCTGGAGAGAGGAAGGATCAGTATCCCCGAACAGCAAGAGCGATATAGCAATAGCTGCCACAAAAAACCGGGCTCCGGCGGATAGCAGTTGGCCCAGCAGAAAGAAGAGACTCGACGCAATGACCGCCCGGGGGCCAAACCGTTGCTCAAGATAGCCATAAATCGTGATGGTATTCGCTTTATAGAGCGGTGGTACCAATGCCAGTGCCGCGATAATACCCCCTAAAACGCTTCCAAGAGAAAGCCATAAAAAGGTAAGATCTTTGGCAAAGCTCAGTTGAGGTACTCCCAAGAAAGTCCCGGCGCTGAGCGAAGTGGCCACTACAGAAAGCGTCACGGCCCAGGATGGAACCGAACGGTTGCCCGCAAAGAAGCCTTCTAGGTTATGTTGTTTTCCTGATAAAAAAAATCCAATAGACAGCAGACCCACTAAATATACAGCGATAATAATCCAATCTAAGATTGTGACGTTCATAATACCTGTCTATTGCGTGAACCAGTTTCGGGGAAGCTTGCGGTAGACGATATACCTGGGCACGTAAGGGTGACCCTGCATGTAGGTCATATGCACAGCATCGCCGTCGAAGAGCAGAGACGGGTAATCGTAGGTTTCTTCCTGTTCAGGATCGCCGTACGCTATCTCACGGTAATTTTCCCAGGTGATGCCGCCATCCTGGCTGACCATAGACGCTAAGATTCTTCGGTATCCCACGTTCATCTCGGTAAGATTGACGTAGGGGTTGAAGATAAGTCCTATGGCAGTAGCACCAGGAATAGAAAAGAGCTTGGGAGGAGAAGCGGAGGCTCTTACCCTGGATTTGACGGGCGCAGACCAAGTATTGCCTCCGTCCGGAGAGCGGCTCTCGTAAAAATAACCGCTGTAAGCCCGCATATACATCAACAATTTGCCCGGTTGGTATTCTACCAAGGAGGGCTCGCTTAATCCTTTGTTATCCCTGATTTCTATGCCTTCTCGCACTACGAACGGCTCATTTCTCCTTTGCCACGTTTGGCCGTTGTCATCTGAAGTGTATACCAAAGTATAAAACGTGCGGGGAGTTTCTTCGGAGTCTTTGCTGAGCACGGGGTACACAAGTCGTCCACTGCTCAACTGTACCATCCGGTCGTGCGAGCCCGAGATGTAACGTATGTTGCGGCCCTGGAATGAAATGGCCGTATCGGTCATAACAATTTCTTCCGACCAACTTCGCCCTTCATCCGTTGATTTCCTTACTACTCTCTGCGCCCAGGCCCCGCCAGGTTGCGGATGCGTGCCGTCGGCTTGCACCAGGTTACCCATTCGGATATAACTCACCAGCAATTCGCCGTTGGCCAGCCGCATCAAACTGGGATGAAGTAGAGAATGGTTGTTCTCTTTATCTTCAAAAACTAGTTGCGCTTCGCTCCATTCCGGCTGATTTGCTTTTTTTACTTTCTGATAAATAGTCGAACGTTTTTCGTCTCCGGATACTCCGGGATAGTAATTGTAATACAGTAACAAGTCTCCGCCGGATAACTTCGCGAAACTGCCCTCGCCTTGTCTTTCCGAATCGTCAACGATAATCGTTCCGGCAAAAGCATCTTCCCGGGGGAGGGTAGATGCTTCTACCGCCTTACTAGGAGCACTTGGCCCGTTCTCATCATACGCTCGGACTCTATGTACGTGGGTACTACTGGCTAGTGCACCTACGCTCTGGTAGGTAACGGTATTGGCGGGTACCTCTCCAATCCGGGTCCAGGTGCTGTCTTCCGAGGACTTTCTCTCGATAGAGAACCCTAGTTCACCCTCCGAATTATTTTTCCAGCGAAGATCGAAGTGTGAAGAAGAACCGGCCACTACTTGCAGTTCGGCAGGCGGGGCAAGGTTAGGTTGATCAGCGGGGTTAGATAGGCCCTGACAGGCTATCAGCCCAGCGAAACTTATTGGCACCAACCAGTAGATAACAAAGATAATATCAGTTCGGTAGTTCATGTAGGATTTGTTTAGTGCTTTGAATGTTGTTAGGGGTTTTATCAACTCACCCAGTGCTTAGCCGAATTAGTCGCCATGTCCCCTTCACCCGTGGTTTCTTCTTCTTCCAGGGGCAGTTGCCCGTACTTCTCGATGGCCGCCCAATCGGGTTCGCCCACGGTTTCTCCAAACTCGGCTCCCTGCACCCGAAGCTGCTCCTGCAATGAATCTACGTCTACTTCGCGCAGCGACTTGTTGGTTTTCACGGCCAAGGCGGCCGCGGTGCCAATGGCTTCGCCCTGGGCCATACAGATCGGAATCACCCGGGTGGAAGCGACAGCCTCGTGCGTAGCCGACAGGCATTTTCCGGCCATCGCCAAGCCTTCTACCGTGCTGGCAATCAGGCTGCGCAGCGGAATGGTATAGGCCTGCACATTGCGCGAGTCTACCCAGCTTCCCGACGGACGATGGATGTCGATGTGGTAGCCGCCCATCGCCACCGCGTCGTCGAACACCCTACCCTCCAGTAGGTCTTCGGCGGTGAGCAGGTAGTCGCCCATGATGCGGCGACTCTCACGCACCCCCAGCATGGGCGCAATTTCCTGAAGATACGCCTGTTCGCAGCCCGGCACGTACTTTCGGAAGAAGTCGACCAGCGGGGGAATCTGATCGTACACTTTAGCGTAGGCGCTGCTCATGCTGTGCACGTCGGTGGGGTCCAGGCCCAGAACGCGCGTCATCACCACCTGAATCTGGTCGGCGCGGTGCAGCTTCACGCCCACCACACGGGTCTGGGGAACTTCCAGGTCACCGTTCTGGCGCGCCTTTTCCATCAGCCCGGCGAAGCCTCCCAGCACAAAAACGTCCAGGTGGTCGATGTTGCGCATCATCTTTTGCCACAGCTCGGGATACGGGTGAAGCCACTCGCGGTAGTTGAGTTTTTCGTCTTTGCAAGCCGCCACGAAGCGATTCCGGTCTACCCCGCCCAGGCGAAACACCAGGGTAGGAGCCTGCACCAGGCCGTCGGCCGTACGTCCTTTTTCCCAGGGCACTCCGCCCCGCGCGGCCACGTCACCATCCCCCGAGCAGTCGATGGTTTGCTGGGCAAGAATGTGCTGCCGCCCCGACTTATGTTCTACCACCACGCCCCGGATGGTGTCGCCTTCGCGCAGGGTATCCACCATGTGGGTGTGCAGCATGATACGGACTCCCGCGGCCTCGGCCAGTTGTATAGCCAGAATCTTCCACGCGTGGCTGTTGATACTCACCAGGGAGCCGCACTTGGGGTCGAGCACGTAGTCGGACGCTTCGCCCCGTTGGTGCAGGGTTTGCACCACTTCGTGCGATAATCCTTTCACTAGTTGTCGGTATTCCCGATCGTGATAGCCGAGCCAGGGCAAGGTGGCCGAAATACCCCCCAGAAAGCCGTTGTACTCAATCAGGGTGGTTTGGGCGCCATTGCGGGCCGAGGCAATAGCCGCTGAGATACCGGCCGCGCCGGAGCCAACCACCAGCACTTCGGTGGTAATAGGAGTTAGTTCTTTCATTTATTCGTTTATTGGAAAGGGGCATATTGCCCCTGTGAAAAGCAATTCTTACTTTGTCGTCATTCCGGAAGCTCTTGTAGCGATAGCGAAAAGAGCTATTCCCGCGGGGACCGCCGGAATCCCCTGCTACAAAGCCGCAAACGGGCTACTTTACAGACGTAGCGCACGGCACTAAAGTGGGGGATTCCGGCGGCAGCCGCGCTGATATTTTCCTTCGTTACACTACGGAAAATTCCGGAATGACGGTGGATGACGACGTGAGAATTGCTGTCCCATGGATGTATGCTGAAATGCATTATTAATTGTGATGATGATATCTGAACAAGGATTAAGGAGTCAGCAAGCCTACATCCCGCTCGCGGCCTTCTTTTTCCATACCCGTCATGCCAAAAGTGTGGACTACCCCGTTGGTGAACTTAATATTTTGCGTGGCCACCGGCTTGCCGTTTACGCTCATCACGTAGTACCGCCCGCTAGGATCAATGTCCGAGTAATTCACTCTCAATGATCCGTCGGCTAGCGTGGGGTACTCTTCTACTTCCGGAGAAAAGTCCTCCCGTAGGTAGCGGCCCTCTAGCACATGGTACTGCAAGAGGTTCGTAAGTTCCTCTACCGGAACGTCTTCTAGGGTAGTGTAAGTGTTGGTGGTATCCTGTAAGAATAGCTCAAACGAGATATTGCCCGGAGCAAACAAGGTGTATTCGCCACCGCTGAGGGCTTGGTCTAATCCGGTACGTTGCAAGGCTTCGGACAGCAGGCTCAGGTCGTCTACCGTGGCAATCCACGAGACGATATCCGTATCAAATTCACCCTTGTAGGGAGCCGAAGGTTCGTACTCGTAGGTATCACAACTGCCTAGGACGAGCAGTAGGCTGAAGACTAGTAATGTATTGTTGATCAAAGTTTTCATGATGTAGCGTTGATTAGTAAAAGCTGTTTTGTACTAGACTAGGGTTCTGCGTAAGCTCATCGATGTTAAGCGGCCAGAGCAGTTGGTCTTCGCTGGTCACGTCTTCGAGTTGGCTTACGGCCACTCCGTTCCGAATCAGGTCGAACCAGCGGTGCCCTTCCGCAAAAAGCTCTACGTAGCTTTCTTCCAAAATCAAGTCGGTTGCTTCCTGCTGTGAGGCCGCGGTGGCGGCTGACAGCCCGGCCCGCTCCCGGATTTGGTTCACCAGGGCCACCGCCGTTTCGGTATCACCCAACTGGTTTTTTATTTCTGCCTGTAACAACAGGATGCCCCCCAGGCGTAGCAAGGGAACGTTGTCGTCGGAAGTGCTGAACCCTAGTGCATCCTGGCCTTTGCCCGCGTACTTGACCACAAAAGGGTCTTGGACCAGGTCGCCCTCGGCGGGTTCCTGCTTGATCACCGGGATGCGGGTATCTTCGGGACGCGTCTCCGCCAGGGCAATAAACTTTGGATCAAACTCTATCAGCGAGCGCAACTGCACATTATACGGTTCCTTAAGAAAGAGAATAGAGAGGTCATTGGTCTCCTGGTTGCCTAGATTATACTGTAGTTCAAAAATGCTTTCCGACGTATTTTCGGCACCGAAGATATCGGCATAATTATCGGCCAACGCATACACCGGACTGTTGATTACCGCCGTCGCTGCCGCCTCGGCCTGTTGCAGATAGGCATCTCCGCCTCCCTCTCGGCGGGCAATCCAGGTAAACACGTGCGCTTGCAGGGCCTGCGTGGCTCCCAAGGTAGCGCGCCCGCGCGTCTGCGCATTATCGGTGTATTGGGGCGGAAGTACTTTGGCGGCTTCAGCAAGGTCTGACTCGATCAGGGCAAAGATGTCTCCCTTGCCGGTGCGCGGTAGGGCAAACTCCTGGTCGGCCGAACTGTAAGCGGTCTCTACCAGGGGCACATCGCCCCAGATGCGCACCAGGTAGAAGTAGCTATACGCCCGCAGAAAATAAGCCTCACCTAGGATTCGATTTTGAACGTCCGTAGAGATATCGTCCAAAGTACGGACATTTTCCAATACGGTATTGGCGGCGTTGATTACCCCGTAAAACGATGACCAATCAGCGTAAGGATTGATAGAGGTCAGTGCATTCATCGTGGCTTCTTCTACACCCACGGGAGCCGAAGGGCTACTGATCATGGCGTCGGCCCGCAGGTCTCCCCATACGACAAAGCCATTGTCAATGCCTAAATCATCATTGTCACTTCCCAAAGCATCTTGCAAACGATTGTAGGCTCCGATGATGGCGGCTTCGGCATCCTCCGCCGATTCAAAAGCATTGGACTGGGTGATTTCACTCACCGGTTCTTGGTCCAGCAGGTCTTCACACGCTCCCAGCGCAAGAAGCCCGACCAGTACGAAAATGTATAATAAACGATGGTATAACATGGTTGGTGATTTTGTTGGATTAGAAACTAACATTGACTCCTAGAATGACTGACTTGGCGATGGGAAAGCGGAAAAAGTCTATCCCGAAATTATCAGCGCTACCGTAGGTGACCGCTTCCGGGTCGTAGCCGGTGTACTCGGTAAAGGTGAGCAGGTTTTGCCCCGTGGCGTACAGGCGAATGCTGCCCAGCCCTACCCGATCAAGCAGCGTGGCCGGAAGGTTATAAGCGAAGGTGATGTTCTTGAGCCGCAAGAACGAGGCATCCTCTATCCACTGGGTTTGGTTGGGCCGCCCATTGTCGGTAGGCTTTCTCCAGTGGTTGACCGGCACGTCGGTGATGTCACCGGGATTCTGCCAGCGGTTGTTGTAATAATAGAGCGAAGGCTGTACGTACAATCCCTCCCAGGCGTTTCGGTCCTCGCTGGCCAGGTTATACACTTCGTTTCCGTAGGAATAGTTGAAGAAAAAGCTCAGTTCGAAGCCTCGGTACGCCAGCGTATTGGTGATGCCGCCGGTAAAATCGGGCTGCGCATTGCCAATGATATCGCGGTCGTCTTCATCGATGATTCCGTCGTTGTTGAGGTCTCGGAAAATGGCATCGCCGCCCTCAAACTCCGGACCGTTAGCATTGTTGCGCAACCGGGTATCCGGTTCGGGACCAGCCGGAACGTCTTCGGTGGTAGGATAGACGCCATCAAAATGCCAGCCGTAGAAGCTACCCAGTGGTTCGCCTTCTCGCAACACTTGCTGAATACCCCGGGCCGCGCTGGTGAAGACGTCTTCCCCGTTGGGCAAGGACAACACTTTGTTGCGGTTGAAGGCAATGTTGAAGTTGGTGTTCCAGGTAAACGCGCCTACCAGATTGCGGGTGCTGATGCCCAGTTCAATCCCCCGGTTCTCAATTGAGCCCAGGTTAGTAAGCAGGTTGGTGAATCCGGAACTGCCCGGCAACCTTTGTTCAAACAGCAGGTCATCGGTGACTTTGCGGTAAAAGTCAGTGATCACGTTGACCCGCTGGTTGAGAATGGAAAAGTCCAGCCCGATATCAATTTGCTCGGTAGTTTCCCAGGATAATATTGGGTTAGGAATTCGGGTAGGAGCGATGCCCGCCAGCCCCAGGTAGTTTTCCCCGGTACCGAAAGTACCTTGGGAGATGAAGTTGCCAATCCCTTCCTGGTTACCGGTGAGTCCCCAGCTAGCGCGCAGTTTGAGATTATCGAAAAAGCCTACATTCTCCATAAAAGACTCTTCGGAAACCCGCCACCCCACCGAGGCCGAAGGGAAGATTCCGTACTGATTTTGCTGCCCAAAGCGTGAGGAGCCGTCTCTTCGGACGGTAGCCGTTACCAAATAACGATCATCAAAGTTATAGTTCAGGCGAGCGAAGTAGGATACCAAGGCCCAACTGCTGGTAAACGATTCCGCATTGACCAGCGTAGCTCCGGCGTTTACCGTGGTGATTTTATCAAACGGAGCCTCACTAGCCACCGCCAGAATGCTCTCGCTTTGATTGCGTTGCTGGCTAAAGCCGAGCAGAGCCGTCACGTTATGCAACTCATTGAACGTCTTCTGATACGTGAGCGTGTTCTCGTTGATCCATCCTAAGTCTTTGAAGAACCGCGCGGAAGACTGCCGTAGCAGGTCGATCGGAGGGGCGGTAGAAGGGAAAAACTGGTCTTCTTTCAAGAAAAGCAAGTCCAGGGCAATATTGCTGCGAAAGCTAAGTCCTTCTAAGATTTCGTATTGTCCGTAGATGTTGGCAATGAAGCGATCGCTCACCGCATCTTGGGTAGGCTCGGTCAGGGTGTTGCTGGGCTCCCGCTCCCAGACGCGCCCCTGATCGTCTACCGGCACCTGGATGGGAGGCGTATTCATCCATAAGCGAATCGCGCCCCGGCGTCCCTGTATTCCCTGGGAGATAAGATCGTAATTGGCGTGAGCAAAGGAGATATTGCTGC
>CBDCHN010000004.1:0-593766 GCA_965217305.1 Cyclobacteriaceae bacterium | reverse complement strand
TCATTCACTCCCTCATTCATTCTCTATTGGAGGGAATTAAGAAATTAGCTATGTTTGTGCTTAGTACTTTTAATCTTCAACACCGTTTCTGCGCCCCAGCGCGTAAGAGACACTCCTCTACCAAACAAAAAACGGATTTTACTCAGGCGGCTGCTTTCGGGCGCCGTTCTTTTATTTTGGGCAGTGGGGAGAATTTTAAACCAACAAAGTATGTCAAATATATCGTATTACACCAAAGAAGGCTTGCAGCGACTCAAGGATGAGCTAAACGAACTGAGAACCAAAGGACGCACCGACATGGCCCGGCAAATTGCCGAAGCCCGCGATAAGGGCGACCTAAGCGAAAACGCCGAGTACGACGCCGCTAAAGATGCGCAGGGTTTGCTGGAACTCAAAATAGCCAAACTAGAAGAGGTGGTGGGCAACGCCCGCGTGCTCGACGGAGCCAACGTGGATACCTCCAAGGTGTCTATTCTGTCGACGGTAAAGATCAAGAACCAGCAAAACGGGGCGCAGATGTCCTACACGCTGGTATCCGAAGAGGAAGCCGACCTGAAATCCGGCAAGATTTCGGTGAAGTCGCCCATCGGCAAAGGCTTGCTGGGCAAAAAAGTAGGTGAAACCGCCCAGGTGCAAGCCCCCGCCGGGACGATCAACTTTGAAATTTTAGACATCTCCCTTAATTAGGTTCTAGGTTTAGTGTACTAGGTTCTGAGTTCAAAAAATATAGAACCCAGAACCTAGAACCCCGAACCTAGAACTCTTTAACCCCGAGCCCTCATGTCTATCTTCACCAAGATTATCAACCGCGAGATTCCGGGGCACATCGTGGCCGAAAACGAGCTCGCCATTGCCTTCTTGGATATCCGTCCGTTGGTCAAAGGCCACACGTTGGTGGTACCGAAGCAAAAGGTCGACTATTTTTTTGACTTAGAGGAAGGACTCTACCTCGAGCTCAACCGCTTTGCCCGGCAGGTGGCCATCGGACTCAAAAAGGCCGTGCCCTGCCAGCGCATTGCCACCGCCGTGATCGGTCTGGAGGTGCCCCATGCGCACCTGCACCTTATTCCCATCAACACCATGGACGACGCTAATTTTAGCCGCCCGAAGTTGCAGCTTTCCGACGAGGAAATGGCCCAAGTGGCCGAGCGGATTCGGGCTGAGATCACGTAAACCATCATCTTGCCTAGTGCCCTTTTTGCATCAAAGGTTTCTCCGGCCGTACTTCCTTAGTGCGGCCGGTTTTTTTGTGCCCCTCCTATTGCAAACCGGGCCACTTTAGCACTTCGCTGTCAATTCTTGCACCCGGAAGTGCATATCCTACATGCCCCCCTGGCCCACTAGTTGGGCCTATATTTCTTTCTGTCCCGATTGTTCTAAATTTAATGAATAAGCATACCAAGCGGTGTACGCTGCTGAGTGCTCTAGGGAAATAATACAATAGAAAAATAGAAATAAATAAAACCATAGCCGGTCGTTACGTCGCATGCATTGCTGAAAACTGCCGCAGGATGGCTGATTTGCGCAAAAACATAACGGTGTACCATTTCGCGCATTTTGTCAGTGACAGTTGCGCTCAAACTACCCATCGCTCAACGAAGAACCCATGAAGAACCACCAGTTGCTTAGTCTTTTAATCACGTTTTGCTGCTGCCTGTCGGCCTACCAAACAATGGCGCAGTGCGGTGAAAATCCTCTGGAAGGTTTTGAGGTAACTCAGATTAAGGCGACCAGCGGCGGAGCGGCCAACGGCACCATCGCAGTGCGGGTGACGGGCGGTGAAGCCCCGTTTGTCTATACGCTTTTTGCCGACTTCGGCGGGCAGGGCAAGCAGGTGGTGCAGACGTCGAGTGCGACGGATACCAGAACGTTCACCTTCCGCAACGTGGCGGCTAATACCGAGTCACATACGAATGGCTACGTCATAGCGGTGCAATCTGCTAATCAAAGCGATAACAGCTATCCGGAAATACTCTGCCAGCGACGAACAATTTCTAACATTGAAGTGAAGTAAGATGAAAAGATGTATACAGATTTTTTTAGGCGTCCTGCTGCTACTAGGTGCTTCAGAAAGTGTCTACGCTCAAGATTGTACCGGTCTTCCGCAGATTTCTCAGCCTCAAATTATAAGTACTACCAATGTCACCTGCTACGGAAGTCAAGACGGAGATGTGACGGTGAGTATAATAGGTGCAGCTCCTTATGTATATGAGCTTTGGATAGATCAGGGCGGCAGTGGTAAAACAAAATTACAAGAATCACCTTCCACGCCCGATGCCGAATACACTTTTTCTGATCTATTTGCGGAGAGCTACATTGGGGGGAGCTACTATATTGTTATAAAAACATCCAACGGTCATGAGAGCGGTAATCCTACGCTCATTAAAACTTGTAACGAGCGGCAAACCGATGCGTTCGATATAACGAGTCCCGACCAAATGGCGAACACCATCCAGTCGGTGATACCTTCCTGCGAAGGGAACGACGGCGAAATCTCGCTCATAACCACCGGGGGAACCCTTCCTTACACCTACAACTGGACCTCGGTTCCGACCGGACAAGCAGCGATTGGCAACACCAACAATCCCACCGGACTCATCCCCGGCAATTACACCGTGGAAATTATTGATGCCAATAATTGCCCGTTAGCCCTGTTTGGTGGCCCGATTGTAGAAAACATCTTTATTGCCGCTTCTCCCATCGTCACCAACCCCACCCCCGCCGTATGCGAAGATAGCCAGGGCGCGGGACAAGCCAGTGGCCTTGATCTAACAGCGTTTGAAACGACCATTAACAATGATCCAGGTATTGTCATCACTTGGTATAACATCTACGACGGTACGACTGTAAGCGATGAAATCACAGCACCTGCCAATACCAGCGTAACCGCTACCGACGGACAAGAATTTTACGCGCTCGTGGACAATGGTTCGTGCCAAACGGTGGCTACCGTCACCTACACCATTAACCCGTATCCGACAGACCCAACTGATTTGCAGTTTGCTGATGTAGGCTGCAACGGTTTCACCGCCACTTGGACCGCTTCGTTGGACGCGGTAGAATACGACATCGAGGTCGTAGAAGTAACCACCGGTACGGTCGCCGATATCCGAACGGTCGCCACGGCCGATCCGATCATCTTCAATAGCTTGGCTACCTACACCGAGTACCGCTTCACCGTGCTGGCCCGCAATGCCTGCGGCGAAAGTAGTACCATTGCCTCATCTTCCTTTACCACCGACGGCATTCCCCCGGTGCCCACCGGGCTGGTTGCCAACGACATCGTTTGCGACGGCTTCCGAGCGACCTGGGATGCGGTAGCTAACGCGACTGACTACACCGTAGAAGTGTACCGGGATGCCGCCCTCTCGCAACTGGAAACCAGCCAACCTGTCGTCGCTCCGGCGACTGCTGCGGTGAGCACTTCTTTTAGCGGACTAACATTTGGGGCTACTTATTACTTCCACGTGCGCGCCGAGAACGACTGTGGCGACAGCAACTACAGCCCGGCCACCAGCGTGACCCTCAACAACGTGCCGCCGGACCCGACCAGCGTCGCCATTCAGAACACCACCTGTACCTCACTGGATGCTACCTGGGATCCGGTGCCGAATACCACGGAGTATGTCGTAGAATTTATCGACGTAGACGCCGGAAGCACCTTCGCCGCACCCGACCGGACCGAAACCATCACCGATCCGCTAATCACCTCCTTCAACTTTACCGGATTGACCGCCGGAACGCAGTACCAGTTCCGCGTTCGCGCCATTAACGTTTGTGGTGATGGTAACAACGTTGCATCGCCCATCGCGAGCACTGATGAAACACCGACCGTACCCACCGGATTAAGCGCCACCAACGCCACCTGTACTGGTTTTGAGGTTAGCTGGACCGCCGCTACGGATGCTGACACCTACACGCTGGAAGTGTACGATGATGTTAGTCTCGATCCGGCCAACCTGGTGAATTCGCAAAACGTCACGGCCACCAGTGCTACGGTGAGCACACTCGACAACAGCACCGCTTATTTCTTCCGGGTGCGGGCCGAAAATACCTGCGGCGTGAGCAACTTCACCCCTGTCGAAACGATTGCTACCAACAACGTTCCGGCCGACCCAACTGATCCGGTCGCCAGTGCGATTACCTGCACTTCGTTTCAGGCAAGCTGGACGGCAGCGACCGATGCCGAGGAGTACGTTGTAGAAGTGATTGACGTCACCGCCGGAGCCAACTACAGCGCGCCCACGTTCACCACCACCGTTACCGCTCCTGCCACCAGTGCCGACTTTAGCGGATTGATCGAGAACAATCTGTACGAATTCCGCGTACGTGCCACCAACCTCTGTGGTGAAAGCAGCAACGTTACTCCGCCGCCCTTTGATACGGGAACCCCGCCCGTCGCCAACGACCAGCCGGGCCTCACCGTCTGCGAAACGGTGGCCGGTAGTGCCCAAGCATCCGGTGTGAACCTCCGGGCATCCGACGCCGCTATCGATGGCGGTGCCGGGCATACAATCACCTGGTACCAAGATTATGATGGTATTATTCTGAGCAATCCGGTGGCTAATCCTAGCAGCACTACCGTGAACGATGGTCAGGTATTTTACGCCGAAGTAAACGACGGTACTTGCTCGAGTGTGGCCACTGTCTCGTACGTTGTTAATAGCAAGCCTACGCCCTACAATATCAATCCGACCAATGTATCCGTCTGCGCTACCGACAACGCGACCATCACGCTGGAAAACTCAGAAAATCTAGTTAACTATAATCTGATCAGCGGAGGCATCGTAGTGGCTACTTTATCAGGTAGCAATGGTAATCGCCTAGACTTCAGTTTGGCTCCGGGCGACTTCACCAATGGCCAAACTTATACTATTGAAGCCAATAACGGCACGTGCCAAACTACTATGTTCGGCACCGCAACCATCAATATCGACAACATCACCGCCTACCCCGTCACCGCCGCAGCGACTATTATTGCTTGCGAAGGAGAGGCTATTGCGGTTGAACTAAATAATTCGCAAACCGGGGTGGCTTATCAACTCATGCGCATCGACGGGGGAAGCCGCATCAGCACCGGTCCGATCGTCAATGGTAGCACCGGAAATAGTATCACGTTCAACCCCACGGTAGACGCTACCTACGACGGAAAGCAGTTGGTCGTTGTAGGTCGTCGCGGAAGCTGCGAACGGGACATGACCGGCCAGCCCACCGTAAGCGTAACTTCACTCACGGTGAATGCCAATGGACCCGCCTCTATTCCGGAGAATACGTCAACTTCGCTATCCAGTAGTGTCAGCGGTGGTAGCGGCTACTCCTACGTCTGGAAACCAAGTGCGCAAATAGCTTCCGGCGGAAACACACTTAATCCGACCACCACCAACCTGACCGCCACGACGGTCTTCACCCTGGTGGCTACCGATACCAATACGGGTTGCCAGGACTCCAGTACGGTAGAAGTTCAGGTCACCGGCGGAGTGCTCAGCATCGATGCGGTAACGGCTAATCCAACGACTATTTGCGCCGGAGGAGAAGTGCAACTCGGCGCGACCGTATCGGGGGGCGACGGCAACTATTGGTACGTCTGGACCAGTGATAACGGAACGGCCATTAACCACCCTGATTCTACGAGTTCGCTGGCGACGGCCAACCCTGCGGTAAATACTACTTTTATTCTAGAAGTGCGGGACAACGGAGGTGCAGGTGCGCCGGTGAGTAGTGATGTGAGCATTACTGTCAACCCGCTACCCAGCGTACATAACGTAAGCCCCACCCCGGACGTATTGGTGTGCAACGGCGCGAATGTGACGATCAGTCTGGACGGAGAAGAGGCGGGCGTGACCTACATCCTCTATAAGAACAGTGCACCCATCACCACCGGGGCGACGACCAGCAGTACCGGAACCGGTCTGGAGTTCACCCTGGCCGATGCTAACTTTTCGGCCAACGATACGCTAACCGTCTGGGCCGAAAACAATACCACCAACTGCCCCGTGCCGATGAACGGTCAGGCCATCATTCGTTTGAACACCCCCCAACCGTTCGACGTCATCGCCGTAGATACCGACGTTTGTACCGGTGAGAATGCCGTGATCCGCCTAACCGGTTCGGAAAGTGGCGTTAATTATCACGTATTCATGGGTGCCAACCCTACTCCGATTGCCACTTTTACCGGTAGCCCGGTAACTTCCGGGATGGAAATCCCGGCGGCCGACTTGGCAGACGGCGAAGACCTGACCGTACTAGCCGATAACACAAGCTGTACCGTCCCAATGAACGGAGCAGCTACCGTGAGCATCAGCACGATTACGGTGGCCAATGCCGGAACGGATGAGACGGTTTGTGCGGATACTCACGCGCTGAATTCGCCGAATCTGTTAGTCAGCGGTGAAACCGGTACCTGGAGCGTCGTAAGCGGTAGCGGCAACTTCGACGACCTAAGTGATCCAACCACGTCGGTCGACGGGCTTGGTTTAGGTGACAACACCTTTCGCTGGACGATCAGCAACGGCGGTACTTGTCCTCCCACGCAAAGCGAGGTCACCATCACCCGCCGCGAAATTACGGCTGCCGTTACTGGGGCCGCCCAAACGCTTTGTACCGACGCGACGACTCTTTCAGCCAATGCCCCCGCTACGGGTGAAACCGGCGTTTGGACAGTTTTAAACGGTGGCGGCACCTTTGCCAATGCCAACGACCCGAATACAACAGTCAGTAACCTAACAGTTGGACCTAACGAATTTGCGTGGGAAATTAGTGATGGAGTGTGCACGCCGACCGTAGCCAGCATTGTTATCACACGAAATCAGCTTACCGCCGATGCCGACGCTATTGCCACCACAATTGCTGAAGGCACCACTGCCAGTCTGACCGGACTCGCGGCCGATGGCACCGGACCCTACGACTACCGCTGGGAACCCGCTGCATTGCTGGACGATCCGACGGCGCAGAACCCTACAACAGTAGCTTTGAACAACTCTACCACGTTTACCCTTACGGTAACTGATCAGGGCGTAGGAACAACTTGTCAAGCTACTGATAACGTTACCATCACAATCACTGGCGGGTTGCCTAGCGTTATCGCATCCGCCGATGGTTCAGAGAGTACTATTACGATCTGCAAAGGTGAGAGCGTACAGTTAGATGCCAGAGGCTCGGGCGGCGACGGTGCATATACCTATCGCTGGGATAACAGTGCTGGTAACATCCAGTCTCCGGTAGTAAGCCCGACGGTAACCACGGTCTACGAAGTAGAAATTACCGATGGCAACGGAGATATCGCCACCGATGATATCGAGGTAATCGTCAATCCGCTACCCATCGAATTTACTGTAACTAACCCAATTACTGTTTGCTCCGACACCGATGCCGAACTTGAGCTAACCGGTTCGGAAAACGGAGTGTCATACCAATTATTCCGCAACGGAGCGGAGGTGACTAGTTTGGCTCCTGTCGCAGGAACCGACCTACCGATGACAATTAGTATTCCTCAGACAGAAGTTTCGGCGGGAGATCGCTGGACCGTGCAGGCCGAAAGCACCGCCGGTTGTTCGCGGATGATGTCTGGTTTCGGAGACATTCAAATCAGCGACCCCGCCGAGTACACCATCACCACCGACCCAGTGCTCACGGTTTGTCAGGGCCAGAGCGCGACGATTACGCTGGGTAACGCTGACAACGGCGTAGCCTACGTGTTGATGACCGGCGGAAACCCGGTAGATACGCTGGCGGGCAACACCGGCAATTCGCTGGACTTCGTTTTGCCTGCCAACACATTCGCCGACGATGAGGTGTATACCATTATGGCCAACAACGGCAGTTGCCAGATCGCCATGAGCGGTAGTGTGGAGATTGATTTGGTGGGACTGGATGCTACTTTTGAATACCCCAACCCAACCGTCTGCTTCGATGGCTCTAATCCCCTGCCGGTAGCAGGTTACAACACCGGTGGCACCTTTACCGCCTCTTCGCCCAACCTTAAATTTGTGAGCGACTTAACCGGTGAAATCGATCTGGCTGCAAGTGTAGCAAACACTACTTACACCGTTTCTTATGAACTTGCTAGTGGTTCGTGTACTGACGTGGCGATCTTTGATATTACTATCACCAACACCACTCCCGATCCCACCTTTGACTACAGTCAGGACCAGTACTGCATTCAGGCAGGAACCACTCCGCCCGTATTCGCTCCCGGAGCCACGGTCGGCGCGTTCTCGTATACCACTTCGGGCACCGGTACCCTCGCTTTAGCGGCCGACGGAACCATCGACTTGGCCAGCAGCACGCCGGGTACGTACCGCGTTGCTAACTTCATCGCCGGGTCGGGTGGCTCCTGCACGAGCGTGACCCACGAAGAAACTGTACAGATTTTCGCATCCGACGTAGCTGATATCTCCTACAACGGCGGCAACGCCATCTGCCAGAGTGAATCTACTGATCCGAAGCCGGTCTTCGCCGCGGGTAGCACCACCACCGGAACGTTCACGGTGACCAGGGCCAATGCCGCGGACATCACCATCGTGTCTACTACCGGACTGATCGACCTAAGCGATACTGATCCCGGCAGCTACGATATCCAGTTTGAGACCAACGGCCCTTGTCGCGATATAATGACTGTGACCGTGGAGATTGAGGCCGCTACCGACGCTAGTTTTACCTATCCCGCTAGCAGCTTTTGCAAGGGAACCGGCAGTGTAGCGCCTAACGCCATCGCGACTAGTCCCGGAGTATTTTCGGCTAGTTCGCCTGATTTGCTGGTGAGTAGCGCCGACGGTGTGATCGACGTCAACAATAGCATTCCTGGAAGTTATTACGTGATCTACGAAACCACCGTGCTCGGAGTGTGTAACGGCCGCGATTCGGTGGCCATCGCCATCAACGATGTTACCGCCGATGCGGGAGCGGATGATCTGGCGTGCCGCCTGCGCTACGACCTGGCGGGCAACGCCCCGGCTGCCGGAGCCACGGGTGAGTGGTTGGTGGCAACTACCCCCTCGGGCAGCGAAACCGCCACCTTTGCCAATCGCTTTAGCCCAACCACATCGGTGAGCGTGAGCGACTCCGGACGCTACGAGTTTGAGTGGCGCGTAACCCAAGGGGACTGCTCGGTAAGCGATAGGGTGGAAGTTGAATTTTACTACGCCCTTCGGGTGGTAAATATCAATAATTCAGAACCGCTGAGTTGTTCTCCTGACAGTACCGGGGCCGCAGTTATGATCGCCTGGGGCGGAAGTGGGTCGTTTACGTTTGACTGGAGTAGCGGGACACCCACTCCTCCGGTAGACCTTAATGATAAGACCGCCTACCCACCCGAGGGGGGGCAAGCACAGGAGCTCGCGAATGTGTTGGTGGGCACCCACACGCTCACGGTCACTGATAACTTAAGTGGCTGTGATACGGTGGTTACCTTTGCCATGGGCGTTCAAACGATCAATGACGATCTAGCTGTTAGTGGAACCACCATCTGCGCTGGTACCAACGGCGGGGAAATCACCGTTGGCATCACTACTATGACTAACAACCGTACGTATTCTGTTGAGTATTTGGACGAAAACGATAACCCCGTTGGTTCGGCGGTGGTTCTGGACGCTGCTACTAATCCGGTAACGACCGGAGGATTCGCTGCGGGTGTCTACAATCTGAAAATAGAGATTACCGCTAGCGATGACCCGGATGAAGAGGGCTGCCTGACCTACCGAACGGTGAAAATAGCAGAGCATCCCGCCCCCGTTATATCCCTGAATACCGTTGGGCAACCCAGTTGCTCGGGCACCACCGACGGAAGCATCTCTATTGATGTGAGCGGTACGGTTCCTGACAGCTACGCCTGGACCAGCACCAACGGTGATACTTACAACACGCAGAACTTGACCAACATCCCGACCGGTGATTATACCCTAGTAGCTACCTACAACGGAACCTGTACTGAAACTTTCGGGCCGGTGAGTGTGCTTCCGCAAAATACCAGCGATGGTCCCACCGCGATCACTCCACTGGCTCCCAGCGTGCAGTGCAGCAGCTTCGACGCCCGCTGGAGCGATGAGGGCGTCGGCATCACCTATCAATTAGACGTTTCGGAAGACGCGTCGTTTACCGCCCCGCTCTTTTTAACCCAGGGTGTTGCGGCCAACACCACCACGTTTGCGGTGGGCGGACTGGCCCCCGGCACTCCGTACTTCTACCGCGTGCGGTCGGTCGCTACCAGTGGCTGTATATCAGAAAAATCGAACGTGATCTCGGTGACCACCGAGACGGGCGACGTGCCCAGCGGACTCTACGCCACCGGCGCTAGCTGCGATAAATTCACCGCTAATTGGGCCCCCGTGCCCGGCGCCACCAACTACGCCGTGCAGGTGGCCACCGACGCCGCCTTCACTAACGTGCTTGCGGCTTACGATTCCGTAGCAGTCGGGAGCAATGACAACAAACTGAGCATCGCCGGACTTACCGGTGGTCAAACTTATCACTACCGGGTGACGGCAACTACTACCTGCGGAACCTCCGCGTACTCGGCTGCTGCCACCGTGACTACCGACGGATTAAGCGATACGCCTACCAATCTGAGCGCCACCGCCGGGTGCACCACCGCCGAGCTAAGCTGGCAAGCCGTGAGCGGGTCGGTGAGTCGCTACGAAGTATATCTGGATACTGATAACGACTTCACCAACGGTACTATATCGGCTTCTCCTGATGCTACGCAAGTGACCGCCACCACCACCGTGAGCGGCCTCACCGACGGTTCGCCCTACTTCTTCCACGTGCTAGCCATCCTCAACGGCTGCGACACCACCCGGGCCGTGTCTGACTTCACCACCCGCAACGAGCCAACCCCGCCCGCGGCAAGTGCTTCGGACATTAAATGCGACGGATTTACTCTGTCCTGGCCTGCCGTGCCGGATGCCGACGATTACGTGGTCGATGTTTCAAAAGATGCATTTGCTACGTTCACCACGAACACCATCACTGACTTAAGTTTAGAGGTTGGCAGCCTCACGCCGGGCACTCCGTACCAGTATCGAATAAAAGCGCGGGGCTGCGTAGAAAGTGCCTTCACGAGTGGCACCGTGACCACCGACGACACTCCGCCCGGACTCGCCAGTGCTCCCACCGCGGCGGCTCCCTCGTGCGTGGGCTTCACGGTGAGCTGGACGGCCCAACCCGGCATCCGCTATTTGGTAGAGGCTTCTCCGGTGGGTGATAATTTCACCTCCGTGATTGAACGCTCGGCCGAAGTGGACGGTGATTCCTACCCATTCACTACCCTGGCGGTAGAAACCAGCTACAATTACCGGGTAATCAGCGTGAACGATTGTGGCGAAGGCCCCCCTACCAACGGTTTGGGCACCATATCAACGAAGGTGGCCGATGAATGCGGGTGCGGACACGACCAGGTGGCCTTCACGGTAACGACCAGCAACGCTACCTGTCCCGGCAATGCCGACGGAGCCTTCACCATCCTGTCGCGCAAAAAGTCGGGTGTCACGGTGACTCCCGACATGGGCCGCTTCAAGTACCGTTACCAGTCGCTGAACAATCCGGCCGATACCTCAGCCTGGGAACCCGGAGAACCCGGTTCGCCTCCGCTTCCTCACTTCTTCAGCGGAGTGAAAGCCGGTGACTACGAAGTGCTGGTCTGGGACACGCTTGGTCTGCCTGGGTGCGTAGATACCGTTGCCTTTACCACCACCATTGGTTTGCAGAACGAAATAAGGGTCACCGCCAAAGCCGAAACCTGCGACTCGCTCGGTCAGGTCGTGATCAACTTCCCGGAGGCGTGCAATACTCCAGATCGCTACTACTGGGCGAGGGTAGGATCGGGCGAAGCCGACGGAGACGATAAGCGGGTAACCATCTCCGGGCTAAGTGCGGGCGATTATCAAGTAGAAATATTTGATTTCCTCACCGGTGAATCCTACGACACGCTGTCCGTCTTCGTGCCTAATAACTGCTCTACCGGCACCGATACTACCACGGTGTGCAACCTAAACGGCATCACCTTCATCCCCGAAACCACCCTGGCCGCCTGCGACACCGGGGAGGGGAGCGTAACGTTTACCTCGGTCAACAACACTGCCGAAACCTTCACCTTTACGGTGATTGAGGAGGGCGGCGTGGTGTTTGAAACCAAAGAGGGAACCAGCGGCATCACCTTCGACGATCTGCCCAGTCGCCGCTACACCTACGAAATCTACGATGCGCTGTCGCAGTCGTGCCGGGGCAAGTTCACGGTGGGTACTAAGTCAGTGAGCTTTACGGCTACCGTGCCGCAAACCATCGCCTGCGACGACGTGATCACCTCGATCAACGTGACTGTGGATACCGATGCTACGCTGGCGGCCGGTCCCTACGAAGTCTTCTTAATGGACCAAACTGATACCCTGGCACAGACCATTCTGCCGTTGGGGTCTACCACGACCACCTTTGCAGACGTGGCGGTAGGGGGAAGTTACGAAGTGGTGATCGTGGCCGCGGCAGAAGATGCTTGCGTTGCCCGTCGTACGGTGGATGCCACCCCGCCCGGCACCACGGCGCTGCAGTTCACCTATCAGTTGGACAGTGCTACCTGCTTTGAAGAAACCGGTAGTGGCTTCGTAACGATGGGCGATATAGTGGTAGCAGAAAATACTCCTTTTGATGCTTACGTGATTGACGTGACCACAAACGAATCTATACAATCCAGAAAGTTTCCTATCACTCCGGAAAGTTATACGTTTGCAGGTCTACCGAACGGTCAGTATCAAATTCTCATTGAGCAGCAACAGAACGGTTGTAATGCTACTATCCAGAAGAAGCGTTCTGAAACCTTCGTAGTTGATGGCCCAAGTAGCAGACTCACCCCCTCAATACGCAGTTACGTAGAGGTAACGGTGAATTATCCGTACGGCACCATCGAAATCGACAGTATAGGAAATTTATTGAATGGCCAATTGCTTAAAGAGGGGGCGCCCTACGAAGTGCGCATCGCGGCCGATCCGAGTGGCGGCAGCACCGACTGGGTGGAGGTAGTTAACGAAAATCCGATTGTGCGTCCGTATCGATACGAATACCTAGACCAGCCGGTAGGCACCTACTTTGTTGAGCTACGCGATCGCTTCGGTTGTGTGGTGCTGAAACAAGTGGAAGTAGGCTATACGACCGAACTGTACATTCCTAATATCTTCACGCCCAACAGCGATGGCGAGAACGATACGTTCCAGATCCTCAACTTAGAAGATTTCGGAGAGAACGCGGGCGTACAGTTAACCATCACCAACCGCTGGGGACGGCAGGTGTACCGCGCGAAGAACTACACCAACGCCGAAGCCTGGGACGGTGGAAATTTATCTGACGGAGTATACTTCTATCACCTGATCTTGCCGAATAACACCATCCACAATGGCTGGATAGAAATCTGGCGAGGACGCACTCCTTAAAGGTTCGGGGTTGAGGGTTCTAGGATCTGAGTTGTGTTAGCCCATATGTGATTAGCGCTGGATTTTTTATTACTTCATCATTCGAGATTCCTTGCTCGATATTCGATATTGCATGAATATCGAATATCGAGCAAGGAATAATGAATTTCGAAGTGTGAAAAGCTATAAAACGTGGCTATGCTAAACATGTTCTACAACCTCAGACCCCGCACCTAGAACCTCTGTCACAATAGCTTCGCGTCCAATGAGATTTCAACCCCGGCCAGTGCTTTCGATACCGGGCAGTTTTCTTTGGCCTGCTTGGCCTGCTGCTGAAAATCTTCTTTGCTAATACCCGGAATCTTTGCCTCGGTTATCAGGTCAATCTTGTTGATGGTGAACCCATCGCCTTCTTTGGTCAGATGCACGTGGGCTTCGGTGTTCACGCGCTCGGGAGCGTGACCGGCTTGCTCAAGGGCTACCGACAGGGCCATGCTGTAGCACCCGGCGTGCGCCGCTCCGATCAACTCTTCCGGATTGGTGCCGGTGCCGTCCTCGAAACGAGATTTAAAACTATATTTTCCTTCAAAGGCTCCGCTGCCGAGTGAAACGGTGCCCTTTCCTTTTTCTAAACCGCCTTCCCAAACGGCGTTTGCTTTTCTGGTTGCCATGATATTTTGTTTGTGAGTGAAAAATTGATACTAGATACTGGTAGACTTTCTAAGGGGCCAGATACTGGATGCTGGCCGCTAGTGACCAGTGACCAGAATCCAGCAGCTAGTATCCAGCTACCAAACATTCCTTACGGGCGGAGGTTTTCAAAAAAACCGAATTTTTATGTCCACCCAACCCATTGCCATCTTTTGGTTTCGCCGCGACCTGCGTTTTGAGGACAATGCCGGACTGTATCACGCTTTGAGTGGCGACCTGCCCATATTACCCCTGTTTGTTTTCGATACCAACATTCTAGACGATTTGGAAGTGAAGCACGACGCCCGCGTCATGTTTCTACACGACACGCTGACCGCCATGCACCAGCGACTGGAAGATAAGGGCTCCTCGCTGTTGGTCAAACACGGTGTTCCGCAACAAATGTGGAGAGAAATTTTGAACGACTACCCGGTAAAAGCAGTCTATACCAACCACGACTACGAACCCTACGCCAAAGAACGGGACGAAGCGGTTCGGACGCTGCTTGAGCAGCACGACATTGAGTTTCAGACCTACAAAGACCAGGTCATTTTCGAGAAGGACGAGATCATGACCAAGTCCGGGAGTTTCTATAAGGTGTTCACTCCCTACAAAAAAGCTTGGTTGAATAAGCTAGACGATGCCATGCTGGAGCCCTACAACTCAGGACTGCATTTTGATAATTGGTATCAAACAAAACCCATTCCGATGCCTTCGTTGCAAGACTTGGGCTTTGAAAGGGCCGATATTGAAATTCCGCCCAACCGCATCGACGAAGACGTGATCGATCACTACCAGAAAAAGCGCGACTACCCGGCCCAGGACGGCACCACCCGCCTGGGAGTGCACCTGCGCCACGGCACGCTCAGCATCCGCACCCTGGCCCGGGCCGCGCGTGACATCAACGCTACCTACCTGAACGAACTCATCTGGCGCGAATTCTATATGCAGGTGCTCTACCACGCCCCCCAGGTGGTGGATACTTCGTTCAAGCCGAAGTACGACAACATTCCCTGGCGCAACGACGAAGACGATTTCCAGCGCTGGTGCGAAGGGCGAACCGGCTATCCCATGGTGGATGCCGGGATGCGCGAACTCAACAAGAACGGTTACATGCACAACCGGGTGCGCATGATTGCGGCCAGCTTTTTGACCAAGCACCTGCTCATCGACTGGCGCTGGGGCGAAGCCTACTTCGGGCAAAAACTGCTCGACTACGAACTGGCCAACAACAACGGCGGCTGGCAGTGGTCGGCCGGGAGTGGAGTGGACGCCCAACCTTACTTCCGTGTTTTCAATCCCTACTCCCAAGCAAAGAAGTTTGATAAAGCCGAAGAATACATCCGTAAGTGGGTACCCGAATATGGAACCGAAGACTACCCCGAGCCGATGGTGGATCACCAAGAGGCCCGGGAGCGGGCCATTCGCACGTTTAAGAAAGCGCTCAATGCAAACTGAGGATTTTTAGCAACAGGTCAGCAGCTTCGAGTAATCGGGTCTGCTACGTGGTATGTTGTTTTTTAGTTAAATCGAAGAAGAAAATGTTAACGAGTAGTTAACAATTCGGTAATATATTCTTCACACGCTTCTGGAAAGGTTGCTCTACCTTCGCCGATAATTGATCCACCTTCAACTTATCGGCCGATGAAACCATTTTTTCGCACCGCAGCCATCACTTTTTGGCTATCAACTTCCTTACTACTCACCGCTGAAGCTCAAAGTTCAAATATTCAAGGCAAAGTAACCGATGCGGAGTCCGGGCAACCCATCCCCGGAGTGAACGTGCTGTTAAAAGGCACTACCCAGGGCACCGTTACCGACATAGAAGGTAATTATCGACTGGCGGCGGTACCCGACGCGGTCACTACCCTGGTGTTTTCGTACGTAGGTTACCTGACCCAAGAAGCCCCCATTAACAACCGATCGGCCATCGATGTGGCGTTGAGTGCCGATCTGGAATCGCTCAACGAAGTGGTGGTGATCGGCTACGGGGTGCAGGAGAAACGCGACGTGACCACGGCCATCGCTTCGGTGAGTCCCGAAGACTTGCAGGACCAGCCGGTGAGTGGCTTCGACCAGGCACTGGCCGGCAAGATGGCCGGAGTGCAGGTGGCTCAAACCTCCGGCACGCCCGGCGGTGGACTTTCTATTCGGGTGCGAGGCACCAGCTCCATCACCGCGGGCAACGAACCACTCTACGTGGTCGACGGCGTGCCCTTGTCCAATGAAACACGATCCGCGACCAACCTGGGCAGCAACGACAGCGGGGTAGACCGCTACCCGGACCAGCCCATCAACCCCCTTAACTCAATCAACGTGAACGACATTGCCTCAATTGAGGTGCTCAAAGACGCTTCGGCGGCTGCCATCTACGGCTCCCGCGGGTCCAACGGAGTGGTGCTCATCACCACCAAGCAGGGCAGCGCCGGAAAAACCCAGATCAGCTACAACGGCTACGTGGGAGTGCAAAGCGTGGCGCGAAAGATTGATCTGCTGGACGCCTACGAATACGCTCAGCTTAACTATGAAGGCCACAACAATTCTTACCTAGACGCGGTGCCGAGCGGCAGTGTCACCGACACCAACGAAGAGCGTATTGCCCGAGCGCAGGCGTTAGGCATTAGCCCCAACGAAGGCTGGCTGGTGCCGCCCGAAATTCTGCCCTACGTCAACGGCACCCCGAGCCTCACCAACACCGACTGGCAGGATGAAATCTTCCGACAGGCGCTGATTCAAAACCACGCAGTGTCGATCAGCGGGGGCAACGACAACACCCGCTACTACGTGTCGGGCACCTACTTTGACCAGGACGGAGTGATTATCAGCTCGGGCTTCAAACAGTACAGCGCGCGTTTCAACGTAGACATCAACGCCACCGAACGCTTGCGCGTGGGGTTGCGGTTCAACCCTTCCTTTGGCCAGCACGACCGGGTGAATTCCGAAGGGCCTTACTGGGACAACGGAGTGATCGGGTCGGCGCTGGTGTATGGCCCCCTGTGGCCGGTGCGCAACGAAGACGGCTCGTTCAACTTCGACCACAACGCCTGGGGATACAGCCAAACTCCGTTCATCAACCCGGTGGCCACCGCGCTGCTAGAGCAAGACGAGATTGACCATACGCGCCTGCTGGGGAACGCTTACCTGGAGTACCAACTGCTGCCCCAACTCTCGTACCGGGTGTCGTTTGGCACCGACCTCAACTTTTTCCGACGCGACTACTACCGTCCCTCCACGCTGGAAAATCGGGATATCAAGGGGCCTTCCGACCCGCTGGGAATCAGCAAGTCCGATCAGTTTATGAATTGGCTGATAGAACACACCCTGTCGTATAACCAAAGTTTTGGTAAGCACACCTTTGCCGGAATTGCCGGGTTCACCGCCCAGCAAGAACGGCAGGAAAGCACGTCGCTAGAGGCCAACAATTTTCCCAATGACTTGGTACAAACCCTCAACGCGGGTCAGGTAAGCACCGGTGGCTCGGTGATTGAGGCGTGGTCGCTGCTGTCTTATCTGGGCCGCGTGCAGTACGATTTCGACAGCCGCTATTTGTTCTCAGCCGCTCTGCGGGCTGATGGTTCGTCGCGCTTCGGACCAGACAACAAATGGGGTTTGTTTCCTTCGGTTTCGGCGGGGTGGCGTTTGTCGGAAGAACTTTTCTTACAAAACAACGGGCTGATCAGCAACTTGAAATTGCGAGCTAGCTACGGACAAACCGGGAACTTCCAGATTCCTAACTACGGTTCGGTGGCCCTGATCACCAGTGCCGACTACGTATTCGGAGAGGGCGACGGGCAGATCACCAACGGACTGGCCCCCGATACTCCCGGAAACTCCGATCTGCGGTGGGAGCGCACCAGCACCTTTGACGTGGGGGTAGACGTAGGGCTGCTGGAAGACCGCCTGTACCTGGAAGTAGACTATTACACCAGCAACACCACCGACCTGCTGTTGAATGTGCCGGTGCCCCTGGCCTCGGGCTTCTCCACCGTGCTGCAAAACATTGGAAAAGTGAACAACCGGGGATTGGAAGTGGCGCTCACCGCCCAGCATCAAATAGGAGACTTGTCACTGGAGGCAAAAGTGAACGTGGCGGCCAATAAAAACGAGGTGAAGGCGCTAGGGCCTGAAAACGAGCCCATCATTGCCACCGGCGGCACCGGGCGCGCTCGCTACGTCACGCAGGTGGGTGAGCCCATCGGATCCTATCTCACGCTGGTGCAGGAAGGGGTGCTGCGCGACCAGGAAGCCGCCGATACCCAACCCGGCTTTAGCAACTCGCAACCCGGAGACTTCGCCTTTCGCGACGTGAACGGCGACGGCGAGATTACGGTCGACGGCGACGCGGTGATCACCGGCAACTACATCCCGGATTACACCGCCGGGTTCACCGGCAGGGTGGGCTTCCGCAATCTGGACTTCAGTTTTGTGGTGCAAGCGGTGAAGGGCAACGAAATCTTCAACCTCTTCCGCCGCTACTTCTACAACATTGAGGGCAACATGAACAACTACCAGGGTGCGGTGGACCGCTGGCGTTCGCCGCAGGATACGGGCGACGGGATGACCAACCGCGCCAACCGTTTCCAGACCGGGGGCAACTTTGAAATGTCGACCTGGCACATTGAGGACGGGTCGTTCGTGCGGGTACGTAACATCACCCTGGGCTACACGCTGCCCACCGCCATCAGCGAACGGGCAAAATTGAGCCAGGCCCGGCTGTATGTCACCGCTCAAAACCCCTTTACTTTCACCAACTACATTGGCTATAACCCGGAAGTGAGCAGTCAGCCCGACAACGCGCTGGCGGGCGGCGAAGATTACGGCACCTATCCGCTGGCCCGCACGCTCACCCTCGGAGTGAACCTTACTTTTTAGGGTCCGCCCCGGAGAACCCCCTTCGTAAACCGTTCAAAACCATCTTCTCCATGAAAAAGCTATTGATTCTCATCAGTATTATCGGGCTGAGTGCCTGCGGCGACGACTTTTTGGATTTGGCGCCCGAATCGCAAGCCAACGCCGAAAACTTCTACCGCAACGGCGACGACCTGCTGGCTGCGGTGAACGGAACCTACGACGCCCTGCAGAGCAGCAACCAGTACGGTGGCGGATTCATCACCGTGATTGAGACGCGCTCGGACAATATAGAGGATAACGACCCGGCCGCCGGTGGGGGACGTCGGTTTCGCATCGACCGCTTTCAGGAAACTCCCACCAACGACATTCTGCAGGATGTGTGGGGCAGTGTGTACGTGGGCATCTTTCGGGCCAACACCGTGCTCAATCGCATTGCGCCGGTTGACATGGACGAGGCTCTCAAGAACCGCTACCGGGCCGAAGCTCGTTTTGTCAGGGCCTTATCGTACTTCAACTTGGTGCGCCTGTGGGGCCCGGTGCCGCTTATCTTGGAAGCCGAGTCGCCCACCGAAGTGCGAGAAACCGCCGTGCGCACTCCGGTTGCTGACGTTTACGCAGCCATTGAAGCCGACCTGCAATTTGGGGTAGCTAATTTGCCGGATGCCTATACCGGCAATGACCGGGGGCGGGTGACTTCCGGCGCCGCCCGCACCCTGCTAGGAAAAGTGTATCTCACGCAGCAGCGCTACGCCGAAGCCGAAGCTACGCTACGGCCGGTGCTGGGGCGTTATCAGTTGTTGCCTCAGGTGGCGCGCGTGTTTGCGGTGGACAACGCGTTGAACGATGAAATGATTTTTGTGGTGCGTTATCGCAAAGACCTAGTCGGTGAGGAACACGGCA
This sequence comes from Cyclobacteriaceae bacterium, assembly GCA_965217305.1. GTDB lineage: Bacteria > Bacteroidota > Bacteroidia > Cytophagales > Cyclobacteriaceae > Tunicatimonas. Next base: position 573,934 of record CBDCHN010000004.1, on the reverse strand, counting down.
CGTGGTATGGCATTACCAATATTCCGAACGTGGCGCCGGGTTTGCTGGCGGCCTATGCCCCCGAAGACGAACGGGCGGCCCTGCTGGAGTTTGTGGCGATCTCACCTACGTCGGCCACCAAGGTTCCGAGAAAGTTTCTGGACGAACCCTTTTCGAACAACCAGATGGGCAACGACTTTCCGGTGCTGCGCTATGCCGACGTGCTGCTGATGCTGGCCGAGGCGCTTAACGCGCAAGGGTACGTGGCCGACGGAGAAGCGTTTGACCTGCTGAACCAGGTGAGAACCCGGGCGGGGGTGGCTGCGTTGAGCGCCGCCGAACTCCCGGATCAGGCTAGTTTCCGGGTGGCCCTGCTCAATGAGCGACGGCTCGAGCTGGCGCTGGAGAACCACCGTTGGTTTGACTTATTGCGCACCGGGCAGGCCCAGGAGGCCATGCAGGCCATCAACCAACCCATTCAGCCCTTTCAGTTGGTTTATCCAATTCCCCAACGAGAGATCGACGTGTTCAACGACCCCGCCAGCTTCGCGCAGAATGAAGGCTACTGAACTGATGCTAATAAACGGACAACGTTTTTGTGTAGGAGCGCTTTTGCTGGCTCCGGTTGTTGTCAGTGGACAATCGGCGGTAGAAGGTTGGCCAAAGAGCGGTGAGCTACCAACCTACCGTCAAACGGTGATGACAAAGCAAGACGTTCAACTCTCCATCGCCCGCACTTTTACGGTCGACTCCCTCGGAGCTTGCCAGGGCGTGAGCTATCAGGACGGCTACGCCTACCTGTACGGAGACCGGGAGGTAGGGGTGATGCGTCAGTACCAGGTGAATACATCCGACCTAAAGTATACCGGTCTGGAGGTGCAGTTCACGCAAGATGGCAAAAACGTGATCAACCACCCCACGGGCATCGCCCGGCATTCGGGGCTTCCTACCTTTATGGGCAACACCATCCGACTGAATCCTGAGGGGACCGATTGGAAGGCGGTGATCTACTGCCTCGACTGGGAGAGGCTGTTGCGCAACCGCACGCTAGACGGCAGCATCATCAATACCATAGAAGACGATGCGTGCATTCAGGGCACGCGCCCCGAGTACGTGCGGGTGGGGGAAAGGTGGTTCGTAGCCACGGCCGACTACGGCAACCAACGAAACGAAGTGCGGCTCTACGATCCGGAAAAGCTGCGTACCGCGCCGCGCACCAGCGAACCGGGAGTGCTTCACCGGAAATTTAGCTGTGGTCCCTGGGTGCAGAACCTGCATTGGATCGATGACACCGGAATTCTGGTCCTGGTGCAAAACCAGAACGAGGGAAAGCAGTGGCGGCTCACTTTCCTGGACTTGGCGCAATCGTTGCAGCGCGGAGAGGCAGTGGTGATCAAAAAAATCGATATTGATCGCAACGATGAACTGGAAGGGTTCACTTTGCTAGGAAATCTTCGGCACGGAGTTGCCGTTTCTGCCCATCGCGAAGACAATGTGAGCTTGGTTGACCTAAAGTGGAAGTGAAGCCTGAGTGCCAATAAGCATTACGGAAGTTGGTCTAATTGCTCCGATGATCAATAAGTTAATTGATTGTTGTATTCTCCTTATTCTCTAATCCTTCTGTTTTCCCTAAACAAACGGCACTACCAATCGAGTTATGAGCAGGTAAAATTAACGACAGGCAATCACTACCGCACTGGTCATACTACCTTTAAAGCCATAGCATTGCAATTGGTTGTCTGTATTCATCAAAATCTGCTTAATTACCGGAGCCAAATTCGGCGAAACGCATCGGGCCTTAATAGCTCAATAAGCTGTTTCACTGCGCTAACTTCTCTTCATACTCTTGCTGATTCTGCTTTTTTTTGAGACTCTTACGAAAGCGTTTCCAAGAGTAACCCAATCGCTTTAGGCCGCAGCATATGCCGAGTCATTCAAAACCAAGCTTCGCTGAGTTGATGTTGCCTTCAAACTCCGCCTTATCGCTTTTTTTTTTAAACCATGACCTGATCCTGAGTGGATAGCTTGGACTTTACCCCTCGGCCCGGCAGAATCCAACCCAGCTAAACCGATAGCTTGCCAGCGATTCATCCAGGTGTAAATGGTTCGGCTACGGGTGTGGTGTAGCTTGGCAGCCAGCCTTCATCACTGAGCAGTAAGGCTTGACAACGCTGACGCACATGAGATTTGTTGTGATTCTTGTAGCCCTCTTCTAGGGTTGTTCTTTCGCTTTGAGTTAATTCTACATATCGCATAAATAGATAATACAACAGTCTTCACGCAAAGTCAAGTTGTGGCGATTATTTATGCATACCTACTTAATTGATTGTTGTATTCTCCTTATTCTCTAATCCTTCTGTTTTCCCTAAACAAACGGCACTACCAATCGAGTTAAGCAGGTAAAATTAACGATGAAGAACAAAATCTGCTTAATTACCGGAGCCAATTCGGGCATCGGAAAAGTGACCGCGCGCGAACTGGCTATTCAGGGAGCCCACATCATTATGGTATGCCGCAACGAGGACAAAGCCCAGCGCGCCCGCGAAGAAATTGTTCGAGCGTGCGGACACGAACAAGTAGACATCGTGCTGGCCGACTTAGCTTCTACTGAGCAAATTAGGGAAGCGGCAACCCACATTCAGCAGGAATACAGCAAAATCGATGTGCTCATCAACAATGCGGGCCTGATGCTGGGTAACGAGCGGGAGCTAACGCAAGATGGCTTTGAGATGACCCTGGGCGTTAATCACCTGGCTCCGTTTCTGCTCACGCACCTGCTGCTGGATCAGGTGATGGCCAGCGGGCGGGGCAACATCATCAACGTGGCTTCGGAGGCACACCGGTTCACCTCCATCAAGTTCAAAAATCTGCAGTACAACCACGGCGGCTACGCCGGATGGAAGGCCTACTGCCAGTCGAAGTTATGCAATATTTTGTTCACCCATGAGTTGAGTCGGCGGCTTGGGGACAGCCGCGTGGTGACCAACTCCTTGCACCCGGGCGGAGTGGCCACCAACTTTGGCAAGGGCGTTTCCGGGGTGGGGGGCGTGCTGATGCGCATGGTGCGTCCGTTTATGATCAGCGACGAGAAAGGAGCCGAAACCAGTATCTACTTGGCAACCAGCGGCGAGGGATACACGGTGAGCGGAAAGTACTTCAGCAGTAAGAAAATCACCGAACCCAGCAAGACTGCGAGTAGCGACTACAACGCCAAGCGGTTGTGGGAGACCAGCGAGGAGCTGCTTGATATCTCGTTTGCGCCGCAGGCGGTGGGTTTGTAGGGGTTGTACACTACGCGCCAAAGAGAATATCTTGGGCAAAACAACCATCCCATTAGTTAAATGCCTACTTGTCATTAAGATGAATGTAGACGCAATGTATATGATTAGCATATCCATGTTTTATAGCTTTTCATACTTCAGAGTTCATTATTCCTTGTTCGACATTCGATATTTAAGCAATATTGAATGTCGAACAAGAAATCTCGAATGATGAACTGATAAAAACTGCCCCGCTAATCACATACGACGCAATTGCGTTTATACGGTCGTTGACAGGCATTTTTTTATAAAAAGCGACAGAAATGGCGATATTTGAAATAGATGTTGGAAAGGCAGAATGAGAATATGATTTACACGCAGTAACATCGGTCGTGATGGAACAGGCGATTTTGAACTGACAATAAGAAACTCAACTGACTTTGAAAAGCCGAAGCAACTGATTAATGAATAGACATTATTCTGATAATTTGTTAGGGGGTTCTAGCGGCGGTTCTCAGGTTATGCAATCCACAGGCAATAAGCATGACTTGGTCGCGCACTTCTTTGAATCGTAACCTGATTTTCTCCTTGACAATATTGATCCTTTTAACTCCACCTATCACATGTTCTACCGGTACTCTGATTCGGCTCAGATCAGTATTTTCTTGTTTTTGTTGTTGGGTCAATTCACCGTTCTTAGGCTTCTTATGCGGTATCAATACGCTGATGTTGTCCAGCTCATAGCCCTGGTAGCCTAAGTCTTCTATAAGTACAGTTTCATTAGGATAACAGTGCCCAGCTTCATCGGCTAATTTCTTGTCATGTACACTTCCTGGGTAGGTACTGCTTAGAAATAAGATTTGGTTTTGCTGATCTACGATCAGATTGTTCTTGACAGTATGAGTTTTTTTCTTGCCGCTGTACTCATGCTTTTGGCGTCCATACTCTACTGATCGGGGTATACGGCGTTCTGTGGCGTCCATGAGCAACACATAGCGCGTAAAGGTTTGCAAAAAGGCGTATAAAGCATCTCCGAAGCGTTTGGGTAGCACCTTTAACTTCTTCAGTGCTTTTTTCAGCAAAGGCAGCAACACCTTGATCCATTTGCTTACCCGGGGCTGTTGCATGCCAAAAAGCTGACCCTGAAGGTGTTGACGCGGGTTTTCTTTCATATACACTAGGATAAAAAGAAGCTTTTTGGCGCTTCCTGGTAGGCTACAGCGTGCGTCATCTTTGAACTTAGGAACGCGCCGCAAATTGCCTTCCAAGTCATGATGCTGAAAGTAATCTCGGCACAGCGGATCAAAAACAGCAAGCAGCCGCATAAACTCAGCGGGGTGTAAACTCGTTAATTGTAGTAAATTAGGGTGGTCTGTGGGGTTATTTTGGATAGTTTGCATACTAAAATAGCCAGCAAATCACCCTTTTTGTTCTCATAACAAATTATCAGAATATCCTCTAATCATACAAAAACATTGGTGGATGAAAATAACGGCACGTCAATATCAGCTAAAAGAAAGCGTGATACACTAATCAAGGCTATGTATCACATACTCTAATAAATATCCGGAAAACGACTTGGCTCTACTTCGGCCATCAGCGCGTACACCTTATCAAACACGTTCTCGGCGTTGGGCTTCGAGAAGTAGTCGCCATCCGAGCCATAGGGAGGGCGATGCGCGGCGGCGGTGATGGTAACCGGGGGCGAGTCCAGGTGATAGTAGCCCTGCTGTTCTTCCAGCACCTGCTGCATCATATAAGCACTGGCTCCGCCCGGCACGTCTTCGTCAGCGAATATCACCCGGTTGGTCTTGGCCACTGAAGCAACAATGCGGTGGTCGATATCAAAGGGCAACAGCGATTGTACGTCGATCACCTCGCACGAAATACCCGCTTCGGCCAGTTGCTGCGCCGCTTCCAGCACGATGCGGCACATCGCTCCGTAGGTCACAATGGTCACGTCGGTGCCCTCGCGCAAAATTTCGGGCTGTCCCAGCGGTACGGTAAACTCACCCACGTTGGTGGGTATCTGCTCTTTTAACCGATAAGCATTCAGCGTCTCAATCACCAGGGCCGGGTCTTCCGATTGCAGCAGGGTGTTGTAGAACCCGGCGGCCTGCACCATGTTGCGCGGCACCAGCAAGTACATGCCGCGCAGGCTGTGCACCAGCGTGCCGATGGGTGAGCCCGAGTGCCAGATGCCCTCCAGCCGGTGCCCCCGGGTGCGCACAATGAGTGGGGCCCGCTGCCCGCCAAAGGTGCGGTAGTGCAAGCTAGCCAGATCATCAGTCAAGGTGGCCAAGGCGTAATAAATATAGTCGAGATACTGAATCTCAACGATCGGGCGCAAGCCGCGGATGGCGGTGCCAATGCCCTGTCCGACAATGGTCGTTTCGCGAATACCGGTGTCGGTGACGCGCAGTTCGCCGTGCTTGTCTTGCAACCCGGCGAAGCCCTGGTTCACGTCGCCAATCCGGCCGATGTCTTCGCCGATGGCAAACACCCGGGGGTCGCGCGCCAGCGCGTGATCAAAACAAGCATTGAGCACCTCACGGCCGTCCACCTTTTTGCCGTCTTCCTCAAAGACGGGCGGCACGGCCTCTACCCGCAGGGCCGAAGTGGCCGTTTCGTTGTGCAGCAGGGTGTTGTAGCGCTGTCGGTTGGATTCCGCAAACGCGCGATGCCAGGTAAGTAATTGCTGCCGCGCTTCGCTCGGTTCGTTCCGCGTCAGCCGCAGCACCTGCTTCACGGCGCGCATGACATCCAGTCGCATGGGGTGCAACTTTTTCTTGAAAGATTGCACCAGCTGTTGAATCGGCGCCGACGAAGCAGCTTGTTTTTCTACGTTAGTTATCAGCGTAGTGGCCTGCTGAATTTCGTCATCAACGGACGACCGGAAGGACTTCCAAGCGGCGTTTTTGGCAGTTCGGGCCGTATCCAGGGCCTGCTGTTCGATAGTATCCAGCTTTTCTTCCGAAGCCAGGCCGTCGCGAAGAATCCACTCCCGCATCTTGCGGTTGCAATCGTGGGCGCGTTCCCAGGCCAGGCGCTTGCGCGATTTGTAGCGCTCGTGCGAGCCGGAAGTAGAATGGCCCTGCGGCTGGGTGAGCTCTTCCACGTGCACCAGCACCGGCACGTGCTGCCGCGCCACCTGGGCCGCCGCTCGGTAGGTGTCGCACAGCGCTTCGTAGTCCCAGCCCTTCACCGTGAATATCTCGAGGCCTGGTTCCGTATCGGTCCGTTGAAATCCAGCCAAGGCTTCCGAGATACTCATCTTGGTGGTGTGATACTCCTTGGGTACCGAGATGCCGTAGCCATCGTCCCACACCGACAGCACCAGCGGCACCTGGAGCACTCCGGCCGCGTTGACGGTTTCCAGAAACATGCCTTCGGAGGTGGCCGCGTCGCCAATGGTGGCAAAGGTGACCTCGTTGCCCTGCTGCGAGTAGCTCGTCATGTCGGCCAGGGCCAGGTTTTGACGATAGAGTTTCGAGGCGTAGGCAAAGCCCAAGGCGCGGGGGATTTGCCCGGCGGTAGGAGACAAGTCGGAGCCGGAGTTATAGTTATCGGTCTGGATGATGGGCTCACCGGTGCGGTGGTCGATGAGGCGCGATCCGAAGTGAGCATTCATCATGCGGCCACCCGAGGCTGGTTCGGCGGCTAGGTCGGTGTGGGAGTAAATCTGGGCGAAGAACTGCTGAAGCGAAATTTCACCCAGGGCAAACACGAAGGTCTGATCGCGGTAGTAGCCCGAGCGGAAGTCACCCGGCTGAAAAACCTTGGCCATCGCAATCTGCGCCAGCTCTTTGCCGTCGCCAAAAACCCCAAACTTAGCTTTGCCCATGAACACTTCCTTGCGACCCAGCAAACTGGAGTGCCGACTCTCCCAGGCAATGCGGTAGTCATTCAACACTTCGTTGACCGGTTGTTCGCGGGTGAATGTTTCGGGGGCAGTATCGTTTACAGATTCCACACTACGTTGTTTTGTTCCGGCCGTGACGGTCTACGTCAATCGTCCACTTCCAAAAATAGTAAAAACCGGTATGATGCCAAATAGGTACTATTCCTTACTTTTTAATCGTTGCTTTCCCCTACTTATTTCCAGCGCAGCAGATATTGTTTTGGTTTATTGCTTTGCGGGGGAAAAGGCGTAAATTCGCGAACTATTACAAAAGTATGGGTGCCTTACGAATTCTTCTGCGTAACAACCACTGGACCACCAGCGTACTGCTGGTCGCGCTGCTGGGGTGGATTGGGGGAGGCCCGGCCTTGTTGACCCCTAACTGCTCAACTTCCGCGGCGACGGAAAGTAGGACCAATGCTGCCTCCGACGCTGATACGAGTGATCAGGAAGATGATTGCCCGGTGCTGAGCAGTCTGGAAGCCGTGGTTGCGCCGGTCGCCAAGCTGCCGGTGGCCCTGCTGGGTGGATTTGCGCCGCCCCGCGTGGGGCACGAAATGGTTGCTCCGGGGCAAATTGCGCTATCAGCCCCCCAAAACAACTATCTCCGTACTTTATTTCGACTCATCACCCCGGCCAACGCTCCCTAGAGTCCCGCTATCCCGTTGGTAGGCCTTCAGATTAATTGAAGATCAGAACCGCCGCTTCGTTGGTCTATCATCGCGATGGCTAACCTATTATCCTAATATTCCCGAATTAACTTTATTCTGTTATGCGTAACAAAAGTGGTATCATCATTCTCACGGTAGTCATCTCGTTGCTGTGCCTGTATTACCTTTCCTTCACTCTGGTGTCGAACAGCGTGCAAAAAGACGCGCAGACCTACGCCACCGATGCCGAAGGAAACACCAACTATGGTAAAAGACAACAATACCTCGACTCGGTATGGAACGAACCGGTCTACAACTTCTTAGGCATTGAGTATACCTATCAAGAGGTGAAAGAAACCGAACTCAACCTAGGCCTCGACCTGCGCGGCGGGATGAACGTGGTGCTCGAGGTGTCGCCCGTAGAGATTATCCGCAGCCTGTCGGGCGATAGCAAAGACCCCGACTTCCAGAAGGCACTGGAGCTGGCGCGACAGCGGCGGGCCAACAGCCAGGCGCGCTTCACCGCCCTGTTTGCCGAAGCCTTCAACGAGGTGGCTCCCAACAAAAGCCTGAGCGAAATTTTCGCTAACGCGGCCAACCGGGGACGCATCAGCCTCAGCTCTACCAACGACGAGATCATTGAGGTGATCGACGAAGAAGTAGAGGGGGCCATCGATCGGTCCTTCAACATCCTGCGCACGCGCATCGACCGCTTCGGCACCTCGCAGCCTAACATTCAGCGCCTGCAGGGTACGGGCCGCATTCAGGTGGAACTGCCCGGCGTGGATAACCCCGAGCGGGTGCGTAAGCTGCTGCAGGGTGTGGCCAAGCTGGAGTTCTTAGAAGTGTATACGGTGCAGGACATCAGCCCGTCGCTCGAGCAGATCAACGGATTGCTGGTGAGTGAGCAGCAGGAGCAGGATGGTACTAACGCCGATCTGGAGGGACTGGAAGAAAGCCTTTCGGCCGATGATATGCAGGATGACCTGGCTGTGCTGTCGGAAACCAATGTGGGCACCGCCGAAGACCTGGATACCGTGCCCGATGGTGATCTGGAAGCGCAGTTGGCCGGGGCCGATTCTACCGCGCTGGATTCACTGGCCAATAGCCAGCTTTCGCCGCTGTACAGTCTGCTGAAGTCGCCGCCGCAGTACGGCTTGGTCTATAGCGTAGACGACACCTCGCGAATCAACCGCATCTTAGCGCGTTCCGACGTGCAGTCGCTGCTGCCTTCGGACCTGGACTTTGTGTGGGAAGTGAGTCCCCGCTTGCAGGGCGATTTGGAACTGCTGCAGCTCTACGCCGTGAAGCGCGGCCGCGGCGGCAAGGCTCCGCTCACCGGCGAAGTGATCACCCAGGCCCGGCAGGACTATGACCAAAACTCTCGTCCGGCCATTAGCATGCAGATGAACGCCGAAGGAGCGCGCTTGTGGCGTCGCCTCACCGCGGGCAACGTGAACCGACAGGTAGCCATTGTGCTCGACCGGCGCGTGTACTCGGCCCCGGTGGTGAACGAAGAAATTCCCAGTGGCAACTCATCGATCTCGGGCAACTTCACCATCGACGAAGCGCGCGATCTGGCCAATATTCTGGAAGCGGGAGCGCTGCCCGCCCCCACCCGCATCGTGGAAGAAGCTATCGTAGGCCCTACGCTGGGGAAGGAAGCGCAACGGCAGGGAGTTACCTCTATTCTGGCCGGGCTGGGCATTGTGGTGATCTTTATGATTATCTACTACGCCAAAGGGGGGCTGGTGGCCAACGTGGCCCTGGTATTCAACATCTTCTTCGTGCTGGGGATTTTGGCGCAACCCACCATCAACGCGGCCCTCACTTTGCCGGGCATCGCCGGTATTGTGCTGACCATCGGTATGGCCATCGATGCCAACGTGCTGATCTTCGAGCGAATTCGGGAAGAACTGCGCAACGGGACCAAATTGCGCGTAGCAATTAGCGATGGATACAGCAAAGCCTATAGCTCCATCATCGACTCCAACGCCACCACCTTTCTGACCGCGCTGATCCTGTTTGTTTTCGGACAAGGGCCGGTGCGCGGGTTTGCGGTCACGTTGATGATCGGTATTGTGTGTTCGTTCTTTTCGGCTGTATTTATCACCCGGGTGATTATCGAGTGGATGACCCGCAAAGGTGACCAAAGCAAAATGTCGTTTTCTACCCCGTTTTCTCGCAATGCATTTGCTAATCTGAACATCGATTTTATGGCGAAGCGCCGCACGGCGTACGCTTTTTCAGGAGTGTTCATTCTCATTGGCATGATTGCCCTGGCGATCAACGGACTCAACCTGGGGGTGGATTTTAAGGGGGGACGCTCGTACGTGATTACCTTTTCAGAGCCCGTAGTGCCTTCGGATCTGAAAACTTCGCTGGACGACAACTTTGACGGAACCAGCGCGGAAGTGAAAACCTACGGGGCCAACAACGTACTGAAAGTGACGACGAGCTACCTGACCGACGATGAGTCAGACGATGCCGATGCTGAGGTGCGCGACCGGATGATCGCCGGAGTGGAAGAGTTTACCGGCTTCAAATTTCAGGAAGACAACGCCGTGGCCGTGCAAGACGGCAACTTCACCATTTCCAGTTCTACCAAGGTGGGCGCCACGATTGCTGATGACATTCGCAACTCCTCTATTGAAGCGATTTTCTTCTCGCTGGTGGTGATCTTCTTGTACATCTTGATTCGTTTCCGCCGCTGGCAGTACAGCACCGGGGCCATCATTGCCCTGTTCCACGATGTGCTGTTCGTGCTGGGAGCCTATGCGATTGCGGGCTTGCTGGGCATCAACTACGAGGTGGATCAGGTGTTCATTGCCGCGATGCTCACCATTGTTGGATATTCCATCAATGATACGGTGATTGTGTTTGACCGCATTCGAGAGACGCTGGGATACCGGCCGCGCACTTCGCTGGATGAGGTGGTGAACGAGTCGGTGAACAACGTGATGTCGCGAACGCTGATCACCTCGCTGACTACACTGGTGGTGGTGTTTGTGTTGCTGGTGTTTGGGGGCGAAGTTCTGCGCGGATTCTCGTTCTCGCTATTTGTTGGAATTCTGGTGGGTACGTACTCATCGATCTACATTGCCTCGCCGGTGATTGTGGATCTAACCAAGCGCCGATTGCCTTCGGCAAGTGCCAGCGCAGGAACTACCGAGGGAAAGAAGCAGCGGGTATAAATAACGTAGCCCCACGATTAATCGTGGGGCTACCGATTAATTGTTGCCAAAAATCATCAAATGCTGCTGCGGCAACACGTCTCTGTTTTCCAGCAGCTTCAACCCTACGGCCTTCATTTCCCGGACGGCCTGCGCTTCGGTCATCTTGTGGCGGGGTTTGATCATCACGCTGGGGTCTTCTTCGCGGTACTCGACCAGGGCGACGCGCCCCCCGGGGGCCAGGGCGTCGGCCACGTCGCGCATCATTTCGTAGGGATGCGAAAACTCGTGATAAGCATCCACCAGCAGTACCCAATCCACTGAATCGGAGGGCAGCCGCGGGTCGTCGACCGTGCCCAGGATGGTTTGCACGTTGGTGCCTCCCGCCTCTTGCTGCTTCTTTTGAATCATCTCCAGCATCTCGGGCTGGATATCCACGGCCAGCACCTTACCCCGCGGCACCCGCGGGCTGATGCGGAAGGTGAAGTAGCCTGACCCCGCGCCGATATCCGCTACCACGTCGTCGGGCTGCAAGTCTAGCGCGTCGATAAGCAGGTCGGTTCTTTCTTCCTCCTGTCGGCCCGAACGCTCGAGCCACCCCGCTCCTTGATGGCCCATCACCTGGGCGATATCGCGCCCCTGGTAGAATTTTCCCGTCCCGTCGGCGCTGGTGGGTGAGCCGTAGGAGTAGATACTGTCGGATGAACTTTTTTCACCTAATGAAGCAGTAGGGGAGGAGGTAGGCTGGGCACAGGCGGTGCAAAACTCAAAAACTAGTGCGAACAAGAGGATACTTCGGTAGATCATGCTAATTATTGCAAAGTGGATGAGGTTCGATGGCTCGATGGTTCAATTGTTACGTCAACAATCTAAAAATCGAGCCACCGAGCAATCGATTAGACAAGTTCAACCGAAGGGTCCCAGAATAGTTTCTCGAAATCCTGCACGCGATCGTCTTTAATGGTTACACCCTCCGCCTCCAGCAATTGCTGCATCCGATCCGGAGTGCCGAAGTGGTGCTTGCCGGTGAGTAGGCCCACCCGGTTCACCACCCGCTGGGCAGGCACATCCGTTCGGAGCACATTTTTGCCGTGCGCTTGGTTCATGGCCCACCCGACCATCCGGGCGCTGCCCCGCGAACCTAGGTAGTGGGCGATAGCTCCGTAACTGGTCACGCGTCCTCGGGGGATCAAGCGCACCACGGCGTATACGTCTTCAAAAAAGCTAAAGGTTTGATCAGAGAGCATAGGCAAAATATAGAATGAGCGGGGTCGTTTGCCTTTAAGATACGTTATATTTGTTGTATGCCCCAATCGGTACCGCTACAGTTCGCCCTAACTCGTTCGCTTACGTCCCTGGTCCTTATAGTAGCTATTGCGCTGACAACCGCCTGTTCTTCGCAGCGAAAGACCTCTAGTTATACCAGTAAAAAACCTACGAAGACGGCGCGGCGAACCGCCTGGAAATACAGTCCGTCGACCAGCCAGACGGCCCGGAAAAAGTCAGTACGAAAAGAACCGGCACAAACAGAATCGACCCGAAGTTCAACAACGAGCTTTCCGATAGGCAGCGAACAGGTTCGGGCCACCATTCAGGAGGCGCGTTCTTTCACCGGCACTCCTTATCGTTGGGGTGGTACCAGCCGGTCGGGGATAGATTGTTCAGGATTGCTGGTCACTGCCTTCCGCCACGGTGGAATTGAGTTGCCTCGCACGTCGGCCGAACAGAGCAAAACCGGACGATTGGTGAGTCTGCATGAAGTAACGCCCGGCGACTTGGTATTTTTCGCCACACGGGGGCAGCGAGTATCGCACGTGGGCATGGTCACCGAAGTGCGCGGCAAAAAAGACGTACGCTTTATTCACGCCTCTAGCTCATTAGGAGTTATTGAAAGTAACCTGTTTTCAGACTACTACCGAAAGAATTTTGTAAAAGCGCGCCGTCCCTTTTAAGTTTCTGCTATTTTCCCTAATTTTGAAGATGTGAAATACGAAATACGAGATGAGAAAGTTTTCTCACATTTCACCTCTCACATTTCATATTTTACCTCCGGGGGATTAGCTCAGTTGGCTAGAGCGCTTCGCTGGCAGCGAAGAGGTCATCGGTTCGAATCCGATATTCTCCACCGAAACCGCTACGTGCTTTGCGAGGAAGCATTAGCGGTTTTTTGTTTTTTTCTCAGTACCAAAACACGAAATGTCCGCGGTTAAAATTAAGAGACGTTTTCTAAGCGCCCCCTAATGAGCGATCATATTCAAAAAGGGACAATAATAGCGGTGAAAACGTATGAGTGTATGGTCGTTTTATTACACGCACTATATTTCCTTCATAAAGGGTGAATTTTACCAGAATTGATTGAAAAGTGAAACTTTACCTACAATAAAGTATAGCAATTAGCGCCCCCCCCGAAATTTCGCGCTCTTTTTCTGCACAAATACCCGCAATTTAGTACTTACCATCTCCGGAAAGCTTTTCGTAGCAAAACGGCTATTGGTAGCAGATGCAGCAAAATTTGACTACTATTGTTTATGGCAAATAGATCGTAACAACTCGTCAACTCATTAATTACTTACCAATGGCAAAACTGAAAAACATCATTAAGCAACTGTCCGATTCTGACTACACCTCTATTCACGAGTCGCTCATTGAGAACAGTGCTGAAAAGTCGGCTCACTTGTTAAAAGCGATGCGAGAGCGGTCGCTTTCTGACAACAAGATCATGGACGAACTGGGAGTTAACACCAATGCGTACTATACGCTGCGTTCGCGACTCAATCAGAAAATTGAGGAGTATCTGCTACAGCAGATGGAAAATCCCCGCACTGATCTGATCAAGAAGGTGGCCAACATCAATGAGGTGATTTTCACCAAGAAGAGAGCCATTGCCATTGCCACGCTCAAGAAGATTGAGAAAGAACTGCTCGACTACGATCTGCCGAGTGAACTCACGATTATTTATAAGACCCTTCGCAAGCTTCATATCAACACCCCGGATCACTTTAGCTATTCTCAGCTCTACAACAAGCACGTGGCTTATATGCTGGCCGTTGATAAGGCGGAAGAACTGCTGGCGCAATTTTTTAAGAAATACGGGGAGTACACCTTATCGCGCGATGAGACCAACCGGTTGGAGCTTACCCTGCTCAACGAGGAGATGAACAATTTGTGTAACCTGTACGACTCGCACCGCCTGTACATCTATCAGAGTTGCCTGAACATTTTCTTCCGCCTGTTTGTGGAAGAAGAAAGCTACGAGAGCAGCAACGAACAGCAGCCCATCGAGGATATCCTGGACACCATGCAGGACACGCTGAGCAACTACTACTTGGACTCTATTTATCATCACTTGCAATTGGTGTACGAACTGCTTCGCCTGGAGTACTACAACCACTATAAGGTGTATCGTAAGGCCGAAGACTTCTACGAAGAAGTGAACGATGCGACCGCAACTTTACTGACAAATTACAGCCTGCATACTTACCCCGCCCAGTATTTGGTGAGCAAGATCGAGCGGGCGCACCGCATGGGCGAAGAGGAGACGCTGCACCAAGAAAACCAGTTGCTGTTTCACGATTTTGAGTGCGATACCGACGACATTCCTAAGTACGTGACCTACGTTTGCTACCGCGCCCTGTCGTGCTACTACGCCGGGCAGTACAACGAGGCTTCGCGCTGGATCAATAACCTGCTCAACGAAACCAGTCTCAAGAAGTACCCGTCGGCGCAACTGGAAGTAAAGGCCGTCCTGGCCCTGCAGTACTGTCTGATGAACGACTACGACTTGTTCAATCAGCTGACCAACAGCATCCAGCGGCAGGTACGCCTGTTGGGCAAAGAAAACTGTGAGTCGATTGTGATCTTCACGAAGATTCTTAAGATATCGGTGTCGGACGTGAAGCGCGACAAGTACAACAAAATTAAGGCGTTAACCGAGCGATTCACCCGCTTTGAAATGAAGCATTTTGCTCCTACCATGCTGGTGAAGATGGACGATTCTTTTGTGAACAAACTCTGCTAACGCGTTCCTTTTAGCTCAAACCACGGAAGCCGAAGATTCATCTTCGGCTTTTTTTGTGCGTAACTGACGTAGGCTAACCTTCGAAAAAGAAAAGCCGTACCCTGAATAAGGTACGGCCAAGTAAGTTTTTGTGAGAGTAGCCAAGACTGGGATCAGATGGCCAGCTTCTCAAGGTTCTTCTGCGTGAGGGGCTTATTGATATACTGCTTTACGCTGCCGTACTTGTGTGACTTGTTCACATCCTGGGGGTTGATAGAGGAGGTGAGCATCACGATTTTGCAGTACTTTTTGGTATCGTCCGCTAGTTTATCAAATTCGTCCAGAAACTGGAAGCCATCCATCAAAGGCATGTCGATATCCAGGAAGATCACTTCAGGAAGTACCGAATGCCCGGCTTCGCCCAGTTTTTCAATGTTCTTCAGAAACTCAATGGCACTTTTGGCTCCGGAATGCGTGTAGATATTATTGCAAATATTGGTAGCCTCAATCATCTTTTGGTTGATTAAGTTATCGATTTCGTTGTCATCGATAAGCATCACGGCACGGTGCTTTTTTTCTTGATCAGACATAAATTTTACTTTGGTGGTAAGTTAATTGTGCGAAAATCTTCATTACAGTGTATAAGCAAGCAATATACCACAAATCCGTCACTAATATAAACCACAAGCTTATGGGGTAAAAATAACAGGTTTATTCGTAATAAATCGTCTAGTTAGCATTTAAACTTACTTATCAATTCGTAAACTTTACTAATATCAAGTAATACTAAAGCTATATTGGTGGGTGCTATTCGATTCGTAAACTTAAATTTGATCAGAAAAAGCACGCCTTGGTTATGCGCAGCTTTATTCTTAGTTTACCATCCGTATCCGTAAAAGGCTTTACTGCCGTCGCGTTTGTACCCTTCGATGAGGATACCGCCCTGCTTTTGCTCCATAACATCGGCCAACTGTTGCGCGCTTTCCACCTGGTCTCTATCTATGGCCGTGATCACGAAACCTTCTTGCAAGCCCGCCTCCTTCCACTTGCCTTTGCCCAGTTCGGTGAGCAGTGCGCCACCCTGTATCTTAAGCTCCGCCAAAACTTCAGCCGGGGGGTCAATAAATACGCTACCTTCTAACGTCTCCTTTAAAGGTTCGCGAACCAACTTGGTGATTCCGGTCATGGTGCCCTTCAGCACCGCTTCCACTTCTTCTAGCTGCCCATCCCGCCAATATGTCACTTTTACCCCGTCGCCGGGACGATTGCGGGCCACCAGTTCTTGCAGTTGCGCAATGTTTCTAATCTGCTGCTTATTGATCTCTACGATCACGTCACCGGGTTCGATGCCCGCTTCGGCGGCGGCACTTCCCCCGGCCACGCCGTCGATGAATACTCCCGCCACCACGTCCAGTCCTTTCTCGCGGGCCAAGTTGGCATTCACGTCAAGAATAGACACTCCCAGCAAGGCGCGCTGAACGGAACCAAACTCCAGCAAATCGCCCATCACTTTCTGCACCAGGGTAGCCGGAACGGCAAACGAGTAGCCCGCGTACGAACCGGTCTGGGTGGCAATAGCCGTGTTGATGCCCACCAGTTCGCCCCGCAGGTTTACCAAAGCGCCCCCGCTGTTGCCCCGGTTCACGGCAGCATCGGTTTGGATAAAGGCCTCGATTTGGTGGTTGTTCTGGTCGTGCAAAATATTGATGTTGCGCGCCTTGGCACTCACAATGCCAGCAGTAACCGTAGAAGTGAGGGTGCCGAAGGGGTTGCCTACGGCCAGCACCCATTCGCCCACCTGAATGGCGTCAGAATTGCCAAAGGGCACAAAAGACAGGCTGGTGTCATCAATTTTAAGCAGCGCCAGATCGGTGGTGGGGTCCGTGCCGATGAGTTCTGCTTCGTACTCACGATTGTCGTTCAGCGTGACTTCAATAGTACTGGCGTCTTCGATAACGTGATTGTTGGTGAC
This sequence comes from Cyclobacteriaceae bacterium, assembly GCA_965217305.1. Classification (GTDB taxonomy): domain Bacteria; phylum Bacteroidota; class Bacteroidia; order Cytophagales; family Cyclobacteriaceae; genus Tunicatimonas. Next base: position 557,002 of record CBDCHN010000004.1, on the reverse strand, counting down.
AATGTAGCCGTCTTCCGAGATCAGCACTCCCGAACCCGACGAGCGTGAGGGTTGCCCCTGGTGGGGGTTGGGCTTCGCGTCTTCTCTCTCCCCGAAGTAGTCGTAGAACTCTTCGAGCAAATCATAGCGGGCGCCCTTTTTGCCCTGATAGGTTGAGCGAATAAAAACCACCCCGGGCCGGGCTCGCTGGGCGGCGTAAACGAAGTTGATACCATCGGGAATTGCAAAAGTGGTGTCGGCCAAAAAATTTGAAAAAGCAACGTTGTCGGCAGGGGCTAAATTGGCGTATCGCTTCGACGGGGTGTCGTCAAAGTACGTAAGCAATCCCACCGCAACCATTCCACCTAACAAGGCGGCCAAGATAATTCCTCCGAAAAACAGTCCCTTGCTCATATACTTTTACACGTTTTGTAAGTGCTAACCGGCTACCGTCCGAGGTGTTTTCGAACGGAGAAATAATATACAGCATGTTGATGGATTAGCAAAATAAATTGTAAGAGAAAGCTTTGCAACTTAGCCGATAACCTACTAATATTGCAGTCCGTTTTTGACCTTCCTCCTTAGCTCAGTTGGTTAGAGCGGCTGACTGTTAATCAGTAGGTCCTTGGTTCGAGTCCAAGAGGAGGAGCATCTTTAAAACCTTGCAGATCATTGATTTGCAAGGTTTTTTATTTCCACGGGTCGCTTAGCACTCCGGTGTTCTTTTAAGTATACATCCCATCGGCAACTTCCTTGATCTCCATGACCATCCGTTCGGTATCTTCTGGCGAGGGGTTGGTATCCCAACTGCCCTTCTTGTGGGTTCCACCGATGATAATGCCATCCTTGCGATTAATGGTGTAGGCACCTCCTGATGCAATCCGGTAGTGCACTTCCTGCTGCGGAATCACAAAGGCGAGTTGCCCCGAGATCGGGGTGAGGTGCTCATCATCGGTCAGCGCTTTGGCTCCGATGCCGGTGCAGTTGACCAGGCACGTTTCGGGTAAGGCATCCAGGTCTTCCCGTCGCTTAAACTCCCGAATGTTTACCACACCTCCGAATCGCAGGAAATCATCGGTATACATTTTTAGTAGTGCTGGAATATTAAACACCATCGAGGTTCGGCGGTACACCACGGGAGCGCGAAAGGGATGCTCCTTCGGGGAGAGCCGTACCGGATGGGGCAGTACGTCCATGAAGGCATGCCGGGTATCGCGCGGCAAATCACCGTAGTGTTCCCCACCTTGCTGCTGCCGCACGTCGTAGCTATCATTCCATACCACGTAGTCTCCGTAGCCCAGCATGTTTTGATAGGTCAGAAAAGCCCGCTGGTGCATGCGCTCAAACTGCTCTGAAAAAGAAGCCGTGACCTGATCGGAGTCGATCAGGCTGTGAGCGGGGGACCAGGTGCCGGTGGCTTTGCTGGAGGTGATGTCAGGGGCCATTTCTTTGGTGTAGATCGTTACCTGGTACCCCCGGCGCTGGAGTGCACGAGCGGTGGTTAAGCCGATCACTCCGCAGCCAATGACCGCTACCCGCCGTGCGGCAACCGGAATCACCGGAGGGCTCAGAGAGGCGATCGCCAGAGGCATGCCGTCTCTCCAGGAAGCCTCGACCAGGTTGGCCACCAGGTCGGCCGAACCCCAGGAGAGCGACCAGCCGCTACCGCCGTGCCCGTAGTTATGTACCAGCGTCTTGCTCCCTAAATCTTCTCGTTCTACCCGAGGACCCACCGACCGGTAGGGACGTAAGCCAACCGTCTCTTTCACCACCCGGTCCATAGAAATGCGCAACTTGGGCAAGTAGCGGGAAGAGTAGCGAATGTTAAGCTGCTTTTCCGCCCGACGAAGGGCCCGCGGCGTGCAGGCCGCGGCGCCTAAGGTGATGCCCGCCATAGCGGCTTTATTCAGGAAGTTTCTGCGACTATTCATGCTATAACATTCTGTTTTTTGGGTAATAACAGAATAATGAACTAGTATCGCAAGTATATTGTCCTTACTATTAGTCCGGAAGAGAAAATATGCTGATGAGCACTTCCGCGCTCTACGGCTGGGCTTAGGAACTATTGTGAGTGCTTTTTTTATTTATCGCCGCCAAACCGCACCGCATTAGGTATTTCCTTGTTACGAGTTGTACTTTAGCGAACCTAAACCGCCTTGGTACGTACCGTTTCAAGCTACTCACCCCATGATGCACACCGCCTTAGACCAACTGGCCCGCCAACTACAGGGCACCCTCCACCACCGCGACACCATGCGTATTCTGTACGCCACCGACGCCTCGGCCTATCAGGAGATGCCCCTGGCAGTGGCCATTCCCCAGTCGGAAGACGACATCGTTCGGCTGGTGCGCTTCGCTCGGGAGCACCACACCTCGCTCATTCCGCGGGCGGCGGGCACCTCGCTGGCCGGACAGGTGGTAGGCAGCGGCATCGTGGTGGATATCTCGCAGACCATGACCAACATTCTGGAGATCAACGCCGACGAACGCTGGGTGCGGGTGCAGCCCGGTGTGATCCGCGACGACCTGAATCATTACCTAAAAGAGCACGGCCTGTTCTTCGCTCCCGAAACCTCCACGGCCAACCGAGCGATGGCGGGCGGCATGGTGGGCAATAACTCCTGCGGACTGCACTCGCCCATCTACGGCACCACCCGCGAGCACACCCTGGAACTCCGCGCCATCCTCAGCGACGGCAGCATCACCACGTTCAAGGCCCTCACCCCGGATGAATTCGCCCAAAAGTGTAGCGGCGAAACCGCCGTAAGTGAGCTGGAAGCCACCCTTTACCGCACCCTGCGAGATCGACTGTCGGACCCGGCCGTGCAGCAAGAGATCATCAAGGAGTTTCCCAAACCGGAGATTCCGCGGCGGCGCAACATGGGCTACGCCGTGGATATACTGCTGCGCAGCGAGGTGTTTGGCGGTGATGAGCCGTTCAACTTCTGCCGCCTGCTGTGCGGATCGGAGGGCTCGCTGGCCTTCATCACTGAGATCAAGCTCAACTGCGAGCCGCTGCCCCCGCCCGTGGTGGGCCTGGCGTGTCCGCACTTCCGTACGCTGGACGCCTCACTGCGGGCCAACGTGATCGCCATGCAGCACGGCGCGCGCGCCTCGGAGCTGATGGACCACCACGTGATCGAGCGCACCCGTGCCAACCTAATGTACCGCCCCGACACCTACTGGATCGAGGGCGAACCCGAGGCGGTGCTTATGATCGAGTTTGCGGCCGATACCCAGCAAGCGGTCGACGCCGCCATCGACGCGCTGCACGCTGAGTTGCAGACCAATGGGCTGGGCTACCACTTTCCGGTGCTGTACAACGATGACACCAAGATTGCCTGGAACGTGCGCAAGGCCGGACTGGGCTTGCTGAGCAACGTGCCGGGCGACTACAAAGCGCAGCCAGTGATCGAAGACACCGCCGTGGCCGTGGCCGACCTACCCGAATACATCGCCGAATTCAACCAGATTCTGGCCAAGTACGAACTCTCGTGCGTGCACTACGCCCACGCGGGCGACGGCGAACTGCACCTGCGCCCCATCCTGAACCTCAAGACGCAGCAGGGCAACGAACTGTTTCGCACCGTCGCCCGCGAGATTGCTACCCTGGTGAAGCGCTACCGCGGCTCGCTCAGCGGCGAGCATGGCGATGGTCGACTGCGGGCCGAGTTTCTGCGCTTTATGATCGGCGACCGTAACTACGAACTGGTGAAGGAGATCAAGGCCACCTGGGATCCGCAGCACATCTTCAACCCCGGCAAGATCGTGGACGCCCCGCCCATGAACGAGCAACTGCGCTACATGCCCGGTCATCCTACGCCCGAGATCGACACCGTGTTCGACTTCGGACTGAACCAGGGCGTGCTGCGCGCGGCCGAGCAGTGCAACGGCTCGGGCGACTGCCGCAAGACCCATCTGAGCGGCGGCACCATGTGCCCCAGTTATATGGTGACCCGCCACGAAAAGGACACCACCCGCGCCCGCGCCAACATTCTGCGTCACTTCTTGACCAACTCCGAAAAGCCCAACCGCTTCGACCACGAGGAGATCAAGGAGGTGATGGACCTGTGCCTGTCGTGCAAGGGCTGCAAGGCCGAGTGCCCTTCGAACGTGGACGTGGGTAAGATGAAAGCCGAGTTTTTGCAGCACTACTACGAGGCCAACGGCGTGCCACTACGCACCCGCATCATCGCCCACTTCACCAAGCTCACCGCTCTGGCCGCGCTCACGCCGCGCTTGTACAACTGGGCGGTGACCAATTCCTTGGTCAGCAGCCTTATCAAGCAGGTAACCGGTTTTGCGCCGGGTCGCTCTATGCCGAAGCTGCACACCGTCACGCTGCGCAAGTGGTACCGGCAGCACCAGCGGGGATTGGTGCAATCGAGTGGTTTTTCGCCCTCACCCGCTACCGGCCTCACCGGGGATAACTACAGTAATCTTCCGGTGAAGCAAACTGAGGGGCGGGGCAAGGTCTATTTCTTTTGCGACGAGTTCACCAACTACAACGACACTGAGATTGGCGTGAAAGCCATTCTGCTGCTCGAGCGACTGGGCTACGAAGTGGAGATACCGAAGCACGGGGAAAGCGGCCGCACGTTTCTGTCGAAAGGACTGCTCAAGCAGGCGCGCACCATTGCCGAGAAGAACATCGCGCTGCTCAAGGACATTGTCAGCGAGGCCACTCCCCTGGTGGGCGTAGAGCCTTCGGCCATCCTCACGCTGCGCGATGAGTACATTGACCTTACGCGCGACGAAGTCCAGCAGCAGGCGCACGGCATTGCCGACCACACCTACACGCTGGAGGAGTTCATCGCCCGCGAGATCGACCGGGGCCACATCACCGCTACGCAGTTCACGCAGGAAAAACGGGTCATCAAGCTGCACGGTCACTGCCACCAGAAAGCGTTGTCGTCGCTGGTGCCCACCAAGAAGATGCTATCGCTGCCCGCCAACTACCAGATGCACCTCATTCCGTCGGGCTGCTGCGGCATGGCCGGGTCGTTCGGCTACGAGAAAGAGCACTTCGACCTATCCATGCAGGTGGGCGAGCTGGTGCTGTTCCCCACGGTGCGCCAGCAACCTGCCGAGGTGATCATTGCCGCCCCCGGCACCAGCTGCCGCCACCAGATCAAGGACGGCACCGGCCGACGAGCGAAGCACCCGGTGGAGGTGCTGTATGAGGCGTTGGTGTAAGCCCAGGGATTAGTATATGATTAGCGTATCTGTATTTTATAGCTTTTTATACTTCAGAATTAATTATTCCTTGCGCCTGGCGCCCGGTTCGACATTCGATATTCAAGCAATATCGAATGTCGAACAAGGAATCTCGAATGATGAAGTATAATACAAATTCCATCCTGGTCGTAGGGTAGCAACGTGCACGGCACCCGGCGTCCTACGACCCAACGAGCAACGTCTCTAAGTGGGTGTCCGAAAAGTTGCCCGACTGCGACTTTGAAGGAGGGGATTCCGGATATTTTACTGCGTTACACTTCGTAAAATTCCGGAATGACGATGTATTTCAAGTGTTTTCTTTAGAGTAAGAACTGCTGTAAACAAAATTGATGAGACGTGTTTATAAACTTTGTAAACGCGCCCTATCAATAATTGCTAGTATTCCTGCCCCTACGGCTGCTCTTCGATAGCGGGCGTCTCGGCCGCCGTGGATTTGGCGGTGGATGCGTCGGCAACTTCGGGTGATTCTACTGCTTCGGGTGAGTTCGCCGCCTCAGTGGGTGCTTTAACAACGGGCTTGCGCTTGCGTCGGCGGGGCGTGGAGGGCACCACGATGCCGAAGGTTTCCAGCAACTGCAGATCGTTTTTGAACGCCACCCGAGCCAGTCGGCGGAAGTCGCCGTACCACTCGCGGAGCTCCTTGATCTTCTGGTTTCTTCGCTGGGTAGTGCTTTCGGTTTTGCCCTTTCGGTCTAGCCGCTGAGCCTTGAGCGCGAGCAGCGCCTGAACGGCGGCTTCGTTCTGCTGAAAGGCTTCCGGGATGGCTCCGAACTTTTGCAACTGCGTCATGTGCTTCGGTGCTTGCTCGTAGAACTCCCGCGCCTGCTGCACCCCATCCCACTTGTTGGAAGCCAAGGTGGCGATCTTCAGCTCCTGAAGGGCCAGCGGCTCCTGGCGGAAGGCCGCGCGGGCAATGGCCACGTGGTCGCGGAATGTCTGGAGGGTGGCTTTTCCTTCCTTATTGATCTGGTGCGATAGGCGGCGGGTCTCGTCGGCACCCTGCTTGCGAACGCTGCCCGTTTGGTTAACTTCGTCCAGCAGCTTTTTTCCCACCCGCACGCTTTGGGGGGTGAATCCGACGGCACTCATGATCCTTTGCAGGTTTTTGTTCTGCGATAGATGGAGAATTACGAGTCCGGCGGCCTCAATGAGGGCCTTAATAGAAGATGTATTCATGCGATAAAAGTTTAAATGATGAGGCGGCAAGATAGGGGGGAGGGCCGGAACGTTGCTTGGCAAAATGGGTCCGTAACTTACCAGGGTAAGAAGTGCGCCGCATCCTCACTTTTTGACCCCCTGTAAGGTTTGGCCCGAAAAGCCAGCGTCCCGGTAGAGGAAAAAGTGCCCTGAACGGCGGTAAACGGCCTTGTTCAGCAAACAATAGGCCGGGTGTGCCCCATATTGGTGGTCGCTAAGTAGTTCACGACGCCTAATTCTCCCAATTTCTAACGCTGGACAAGTTCACGGTGGGAAATTCTCCCGATTTCGCGCCATGACAAAGTTTTTAGTGACTGATTCTGTCGATTTCTTACGCTGGACAAGTTCGTGGTCAGAAATTCTCCCGATTTCACGTCATGAACTAGTTTTTGGTGAGAAAATCAAACCGTTTTCTGGGCAATCATTTTTAATGGATGCCTTATCGGAGATGATTTGCCTGGTTTCCGGGCGTCAGCACGGTTAATGGTTGAAAGTATAGCTAATAACCGGCATTTGGCTCGCCAAACAGGCGCACTCCCTGGGCGTGAAACTGAATGTCTTCGATGGCTTGCTGCGGAATGCCCAACGTTGTGTTGTCGATCAACAAAGAGAAGCTCATCAGCAGTTGGTCGTTTCGATAAAGTCCTTACACCTGCGCGGGCGTCTTATAACGCACCCCTTCGTCTGGTTGCAGGTTGGTATTGCTAACGCTTTATGAATTAGTGCGTTATCTTACGAATGACTACTGACTAATCAATACTTACAACTTTAAAACCCTTAACTGGTTGGTTAACTACTTATATGTAAATTTTTTAATCTTCCAAAGAATTGTACAATGCCCAGAAAAGTTGAAATAGCCCTTCCTTCCGGTCAAACTGATGATTTTATTGCAGAAGTAAAGCGGTTAAAAGAGCTTATAAGTTTGCGGGTTCAAAGGAATATTTCTGTTCAACCTGCAGGAGATGTCGTTTCTTTGGAGATAACAGACCGGAATCTTCCAACATTATTACAGTTATTGGAAAAGCGTGAGATGTTAAAAGATTCAAAGGTCTCGGTTACTACCAGCCAACCTCTCAGTGTAATATCCAAACCCTCTTCATTAGAAATAACAAATGACAGGAGTGAAGCAATATGGGAAGAAATGCAGGCAACTATAATAAAAGAGAGCAATATGACGCTAAATAGCATGATTATTATGCTTATTGCAGGAATATTGGCTAGTATAGGTATTGCTACTAATGCCTTACATTTGGTTATAGGGGCAATGGTAATTGCTCCTGGATTTGAGCCTTTGGTGCGTATTGCTCTTGGGGCAATCACTGAAAATGTTGATTGGCGTAAAGGATTAGTGGATACATCAAAAGGGTATCTGATGGTTATAGTGGGTGCGGCCATTTCAACATGGGTTTTGCAAGCCTCGGGTAAAAATCCGTTAGGTGGAGAAACTTCTTATTTACCAGCAGGTGTACTGATTTCTTATTGGACAAGCATCACTTTTCCATCCTTGTTAGTTTCAGCTGTTGCGAGTGTAGCTGGCGGACTTGTAATTGCAACCCATCGTTCTATACTTACTGCTGGTGTCATGATTGCCCTAGCCTTGGTACCTACCGCTACAGTAATGGGGATGGGGATTGCTACAGGAGAATTATATATTGCTTGGAAAGCGTTTCTCCGCTGGATTATTGAAATTGGATTTGTTACACTAATATCTGCTTTGGTCTTTACCTGGAAGAAATATTCGGTTCACAGGAGGAGAATGGCAACCTAAATAAACAGTAGATAATTATTAGATTGTATGCTAACAGGTGTACAAACGGCATGGCAAATGCCGATCTACCCAGTCCTCGTTTCAAACCAGGACTTGAGTAGGTAATAAACGCCACTGCTATGTTCAGTTCTGGTCGTAGAGTAGCAACGCGTCCTACGACCTAATAAGCAACGCTGTTGTAGATTGCAGAAGATCTACAAATAGAGTAAAGTAACGACTATGTTGGGGTCGTAGGACGCTATCGCTACCCTACGACCAGCGTGATGGGGAAAATCTAATGTAGTTATTATGACCTACCATCAACTAATCCAAACAATTTGTGTTGCAGTTTGCATATTATTATCAGGTTGTGCTGAAATGAAAAAAGGGGGGCAAATCTCATCAACAACTGACCCTAATCACAACAAAAGTTTTCTAGAAATCAATGAACCAGTTGTATCCAATCAAACTACTGATAATCTGTGTCAAGTTGCTCAATTCTTAGAAACCCAAAATTTTAACGGCGACTTTTATGTTTATGATGCTGATGTAAAATGGGGAATGGATGTCGATTCTATAGAAGTATCAAAAGAAATAATTAATCACCTCATGAATGAAAAAATTGAATATGTAGCTCGTGCCAGAGGTGTGATAGAATTTGGATTTTACCCGACTGAATCAGGAGAACATGGGTTGCTGTTGAATACAGAACCGGTTAACCCTTCGATAACTTCTGGAAATGTAGAACCCAAATTTACAAAACTAGATAATCTCCAATGTTTAGACTTCAATTGGTATTATCAAACCTACAGATAAAATGGTAGTATTATAGAATATATGCTGCTATAGAAAGAGACAATGAAAGCTCACTTTGGCCATTCTGGTCGTAGGGGACTTATATCGCTAAAGTCCGGCCGGAATTAGCCGAATGCGCCGCGGACAGAGAGACCTATCAGGAGGCATTGTCTGCCGTAGAAGCGATCATAGACGAATGGATTGAGACCGCTCAACTCAAAGGCAGAGAGATTCCTCAATCGAAAGGAAAGTTGATGTAGGCCTGATGATACACTAGAAAGGAATCACACGATTGGCGTAAGTAACGACACTAGTAGGTTCGTAGGTGGGCTGAAAAGTATTATCTTGCCGCGGTACTACTTTTTGAACCAAACCAGACAATACACAGTATGGCATCAGGATTTTTTGCGCTATTTGATGACATTGCCGTGCTCATGGATGATGTTGCGGCCATGAGCAAGGTCGCCACCCGAAAAACGGCCGGTATCCTGGCGGATGATCTGGCGGTCAACGCCGAGAAAGCGTCGGGCTTCGTTTCAGCCAGAGAACTGCCCATCTTATGGAAGATCACCAAAGGGTCTCTTCTAAATAAGTTGATCATCCTGCCGGTTACTTTTCTGTTGAGCGCCTACTTTCCGGTGGCTATTGTTCCTATTCTGCTGGTGGGAGGGGTATATTTGGCGTATGAGGGGGCCGAGAAAATATACGAATACTTGTTTCACCGGGGGGAAACCAAACGTAGTGTTGTCGCCCAAGAAATGACCGAAGCTGAGGTGCGGGCGCACGAGAAGGAAAAGATAAAGGCTGCCATCATCGTGGATTTTATCTTATCTATAGAGATTATAATCATAGCGCTGGGGACGGTAATGAAAGAGCCGATTGAGGTGCAAATCATTGTAGTAACCGTCGTGGCCCTGTTGGCAACCGTGGGAGTATACGGTCTGGTGGCCCTCATCGTACGCATGGATGACCTGGGCTATCAACTAATTGCCGCCGGTGGCGATGGATCAAGTGTTTCTAAAAGCATTGGAACCGCCCTGGTAAAGACCCTGCCTTATATAGTCAGAGGCTTAGCGGTGGTTGGCACACTGGCCATGATTCTGGTGGCCGGAGGTATATTTGTCCATAATGTACACTTCGTGCACGACCTGGTGCACGCTTTGCCCACCATTTTGGGAGAATTTATCGTTGGTCTACTCGTAGGGCTTGTGTCTCTGCTTGTTATCAAAGCATTCACAAAAATTATAGGCACGAAATAGCAATGACAGGTAGCGCATCGCACCCCGTTCTCAAGGTGCTCAGTGAGGGAGCCCTTCGGCCTACGCTCCGCCCTGCTGGCCCGGCGCCACCTGTCCTGCTAACCAATTTATTCCGGTTTGCCAATATCTCCCTGCACGTTGCCCGCAAAGGTGTTGTTCGATTCAGTCAGAACGGATTCTTCGGACGTGAACACGCCCCAGCCGCCACTATCGGAAATTGTGCTGTTCTGAAGCGTGATGGTAGCCTCGTCGCTATTGCCCCCCAGCACTACATTGCCTTTTCCGGACGCCAAACTTTTCTTTTCTGAGCCACCGCCACTGATGTCGCAATAGATCAACTGATTGGCCGGACTCTGCGATGAACACAACCAGATGCCAATCCAGGCTCCCTTTCCTTCCTGGGCCCCGCGAAACACGATCCGCTGGTCAGCTGTGCCCACTGCCGTGATGGTTCCGGAAGACCCGTATTGGGTGAATAACCCTGCCCCGGCCGAAAACTCAAACTCCACCCCGGGCTCAATAGTCAGGGTTTTGTCAATATATATCTCGTCGCTGATGCGGTAAGGCACATCCAGCGCCCGCACGGTGACCGCCTGTTTCACGTGGCCGCTACCATCTTCTCCTGATCCCTCGTATACGTCAATATACGCATCGTCATTGCCTTCCTGGTAGGTAGAAGTGGCGTCTAGCTGGTTGAGCAGGTCAAAAGAAAGCGCCACGGGGGCCTGGCTGCAATCGCTGATCGTATTATTATTGAATTGGGCCAGGTTTTGACTCCGATTCATCCACACCCCGTACCCGTCGCTTTCGGCAACGGTGCAGTGGCTGATTGCCGCCCTGGCAGTTTCGTACCCACCCAGGTTGATGGCTGCTTTCTGGTCGGTCCAGGAAGCCTTCTCGCCGCCTGCGTGCAGGATGGTGACGTACGAGAGCTGGTTGGCTACGTTGTTGGAACCAAACACCACTCCCTGCCAGGCCCCCTTACTCGGCAATGATCCTATCATTCGGATAGGATTGTCGACCGTGCCTACCGCGTTGAAACCCGCGTTCTCTTCCGTATTAATCCCGCTGCTGCTGCCTTCAAACTGCACCGTCACGCCGGGCTCCAGGGTGAGCACCGCCGTTCCCTTCACGGTCACCGCGCACTTCACGATGTAGTCTACGGCATCACCCGGCAACACGTCGGGCCAGGTGGTGTTGGTATCAATAGTAGCCTCGGCGCAATTCAGCGTCACTGTTTTGTCATCCACTGGTGGGTTGGGCCCGGCCCCGTCGTCTTCCTGGTTGCAGGAAGATACCATCAGGGCCAGCGCGAGGGCCCCGCAAAAGAAGAGCTTTTTTTGAATCGTAATCATTGGTGTGGCACGTTAAAAATGTAGTAAGTTATTGCAAAATGCGGGTGCAACTTACCACCGCCGCTCAGTTCTCGCATTGTAAAAATGCGAACGCAACAGAAAAAATTTGCGAATTATTTTGTCGCACCTCTGTCCGTGACCGAGGTAACCAGAAGCTTTAGACCACGCAGCCGCGCAACCTGCTAGGGCAGCTGTTTACAGCAGTTGACCCGTTAATACTTCACCATTCGCTCCACGGCGGTGATTTGCCCCTGGGTGACGCGGATGAAGTAGACCCCGGCCGGAAGGCGCTCGGTATTCAACGGATGCGACAAGGTGCTCGCTTCTCCGTCCACCACCTGCTCCCACACCGTGTTGCCCCGGATGCCGGTCACGCGGATGCGGATGGGTTCGTTCGCCTGCAGACCGGCCGTTGTTAAGGTGACGGAAGAAGTGGCGGGGTTTGGATACACGCCCAACCTTGCTTCGGATGACAGTTCGGTAGCGTACTGGGACGAGCGCTGGTAAGCTTTCGCTATCGCCCGAGCCGCCGGATCACCCATCGAGCTTACGGTGAGGTAGTCGACGTTGGCCCCGCTCTGGCCCGTTGCCGTGGCCCGCACTTGGTTCACTCCTGCGGCAAGCGCGACGGTGGTCGTGGCGTCTTGCCAGGTGCTCCAACCGCCCGTACCGGGAAAGGCGAGGGCCGCCACCACCACCGTGCCGTTGACGCTGATGGCCAACGGGCGGTTGCCCTGACTCAGCGCGTAGGTGAAGGCGAGTTTATAATCGCCCGCGGTGGGCACGTCTACGGTCCATTCCACGTAGTCGCCATTGGCGTTCACGTAGTCCACGAAACCGGTGCCGCTAAAGCCGGGGTGGTTGGTGGCGGCCTTGGCACCGCTCAGCGTAGCATCTTCGGCTTCCAAAGTGAGGCTGACGGGCTCGGGATCAGTAATCTCGGGCTCGATGGGCAGCCAGCGGGTGGTGGTGCGCGGACAGCAGGTGCCGTTCTCGCCACCGTTGGTCACCACCAGCCGGTCGCCAAAGGTTTTGGCTGCCGGGGCCAGTAGCTTCTCGGGCAAGGGGCAGCGCTCGGTCCAGGCGTTGGTGGCCGGGTCGTACTCGGTGACGTCGGCAAAGAAAAAGTTGCCGCGGCGTCCGCCCACGATGATGATCTTGCCGTTGTGCACCATCGTGCCCGGCTCAAAGTGCGAGCGGTCTGAGGGCAGGTCGGCCATCCGCGTCCAGGTGTCGGTGGCCGGGTCGTAGGCATCCAGAAACTTTTGGTCGTCGACCCCGGCATCGTGCCCGTACTGTCCGCCGATGGCGTAAACCAAGCCGCCGACGCTGGCCCCGCTCAGGTGGTTGCGGGGGTTGGGCAGGGAAGCCGCCGCCTGCCAGCCCGCGCTCTCGTTGGTAACGTCCAGCACGTAATGCTCGCCGACGTCGGTTTTGCGGTCGGGCAGCAGGCCGCCGAAGAAGTGCAGTTTGCCATTGTGATACACCGCCGCTCCCGACCCCCGGGGGTTGGGCAGGTTGGGCCCGGCGCGCCAGGTGTTGGTCACCGTGTTGTAGATTTGCACCTTGGCGGTGGCCACGCCGGGGTGGTTGCCCACGAAGCCTGCCACGATCCAGATATCGTTGCCCACGGTGGCCGCTCCCATGTGCGTCACCGGGGTGGGCATGGGGGTTCCGGTCGACCAACTATCGGCCACGGGGTCGTAGATTTCCGTAGCCCCGGTGATCTTGAGTCCGGCCAGGAACCCGGCCAGCACGTACAGCTTGCCGTTCACCTTCGCGCTCTGCGCTTCCACCTTGCTCAGCGACGAGTTCGCCAAACCGTTCCAGGCGCAGGGGGGATCAGGCACTACGGGATCGGTGATGAGCGTGCCTGACCCGAACACCTCAATGGCCGATACCTTGGGCTGATCCACGCTGGCCGTGAAATTCAGCGTGAGTTCCTGGTCGGTGACCTCGGTGGTGAACGTTTTGATCACCGCCGTCACCGGACCCACTTCCTGGTTGATGTCGTAGTTGGTGAGCACGCTTTGTCCTTCCAGCGCTACGCTGAACACACGCTTGCCCGCTCCGCCGGGGCCACCGCCGGGCGCTCCGAAGTAGATCTCGGCGAAGTGCAGCCGCACGGTGTAGGTGCCGTTGGTCACCGGAATGGCGTAGCCAAAGGAGCCCAGGGACTGGGTAGTGCTGCGCTCAGTGCGGTAGATCGCGTCTTGGGTGGTGCCCTGAATCTCAGTGACCTGCGGATTGGAGTAGCTCTTTCCGTTTCCCGTAAAGTAGTCATCCTCCCCGAAAGCCTCGTCGCCCAGCGTCACCGCGCCGCCCCCACTATTGAGGCGCACGACCACCGGTTGCTCACCGGGGGGGCTATCGGGTTGGGCCGCCACCAGGTAGTTCATTTGCGCCCCGGCCGCCGGGCTGGCCAAAGCTCCGCCCAGCGTCACCGCTCCGGCCTCGAACGACTTGCTGTATACGTCGAAAAAGGAGGTGCCGGGGTCGGTGGTTCCCAGGGTGAAGGCTTCTTTCTTCCAGGAGTTGAGCCAGGCCGGGAGGGTGGTGGCTCGGGGGTCGTAGGCCACGTAGACCGTGGCGGCTTGGGTGAGGGTGAAGGTGAGCAGGGAGGTACCGGAGTTGGCTTTGTCGCCGTTGGCGGTTTTGATAAACGAGGCTCCGGTCAGGGCGTCGGGCACGCTGGTCACGGTGTAGGTGCGGTCGATGTAGTGGGTGGTGCCTCCCTCTAGGGTAGCCAGCGCGTAGGCTTTGCCGGTAGCCACCTCTATAGCATCGATTAGCCCCGTTTCCGGGGTAGCGGGCTTCACATTGGTTATCAGAAAGACGTAATCCTGGTAGTCGCCGTTGCTGGCCGGTTCCATGCACACCAGGTAGGCGTTGGCCACCGCAGCCCCACTGCGGTTCTTTACTGGGTAGGTGCGCACCGCGTGAGCGAGGGGGCCGGTGTTGCGGGCGTCTTCGGTGAACGTCTTCTGGGCGGCGTAGCTGGTCACGTCGGCGTAGAAGCCAAAGGTCTGTGCCCCTGGTTCGAAGGTAAGCGTCCCGGCGGATAAGGCAGGGTTCAGGGCCTGTCCCTGGTCTCCGGCCACGGTGCCTACCTCCTGAATAGTTTCGGTGTTGCCGTTGGGGACGTAGTAGCCGTAGGCCAACGGGCCGCTGGGAGAGTAGCGGGCCACCGGTTGCATGGTGACCGGGCCGGGCCCGGCCTGCTGAAAGAGGGGCACGAGTACCTCGTCGCCGATGGGATTAGGGCCAGTGGGGAGGATCAGTTGCGTGCCGCCCACGTCGATGGCGTAGCCAAGCGTCTGCACGATGGCGTTGAGCGACGGTTCGTTGTTGCCTTCCAGCCCCGTTGCACTGAGTCCGTAGAGTTTGACGGTGGTGTTGGTGCCCGCCTCGGTGATGATGAGTTGGGCCGACAGTGCACCCACCGTGCCGTTGGGTGAGAAGGCGACCTGGATGGTGGCGGTGGCGTTGGGAGCCAGGTTGAGGGGGAAGGGAGGGGCGTTGGTAATGATGAAGGCCGCCGCATTGGCGCCGGACAACGCAACATCGGAGACGGTAACCGCAGTCGTTTGGTCGTTGCGGATGACTAGGTAACCGCAGTCGTTTGGTCGTTGCGGATGCGGACTATGGTTGTATTTTTGGTGCTAAGACTGGCTAGCGCTGGTTGTATTTTTGGTGCCACTGAAGATCAGTTCGGCAGCTGAGTTCACGGCGTTGCCCGACGGACTCACCACCTTGATAGGATCAACCGCCGCAGTTGGCGCGGCGGGAAGCGTAGAAGACGCAGGGGTAGGGTAGGGGGTAAGCAGGCCGAATAGACTACTTAGCAGAATTGTACGGAGAAGGTTGGGATTGGTCAGCATAGCAGGAAGGGTAGGTCAGGAAAGTACAAATGTAGGTACGCATTCTATCCATCACTTCCTAAGCAATAACCAAAGATTTCCGGCGAAGAAGTCTACTACTTGGTCGAATCCAACTTTTGCTTGCCAGAAAACCACGTTGATTGGTAAGTACTTTGTTAACATACTTTAACACAAAGCCTGAATTACGGCTCAGGGTTTTACGTTTTAGTATTGAATGGGGGGGAAGGAAAGTAAAAGGAGGCCCGGCCCAGGGGGTTAAGTAGGCAGAGTGAACGATGGTCGGGCGCCTTTTTAGTACAATGTAAACAAACGAGTCATGAAAAAGAACAAATATGTAGTTGCAATTGCCATGGTGCTGTCGGGTTTCTTAGGATTGCCAGTAGTATCACCGGCAGCTAATGAACCTGGACGAATCGTATACAGTCCCACCGCTTTGCGCGATGCCTACCGGGTGGATTTGCGGGATATATCTAATACGGCTTCCTATGCCGACCAGATTGTGGTGATGGATGAGTTGCCCTTTGTGCCCTTCAACGTGCTGGAGGCTTTGCAGGGGCGGGTTCCGGGAGTGCAGGTATTTACCCGTGGATTCAATTCGTACGCCGTGCTGCGGGGGTGGCGCTCGCCGCTCTACGTGATCGACGGCATGCCAGTGGATGCGCTGGCAGTGAACATGATCAGTCCGCAGGATGTGGCTACTATCGAGATTCACAAGGGTTTCGGAGCCAGCTTCTGGGGCATGCGCGGTGGAAACGGAGTTATCGTGGTGAACACCAAATAGTCGCTACAAAACAGGTAGATTGTCAGGTTGAGTATAGAGCCGTCCCGGGTGGGGCGGCTTTTTTTATGTCTCCCGGCGTCGCTTGAACTCTTTGACGTACTTGCGTTTCTCTACGTGATACCAGATGGCCATCGCCACCGAGGCCGCCGAGATGATCACCGACAGGGTAGTTACCACCGGATTATCCGGGTCGGCATAAAAGTAAAGAATCAGAAACGATACCAGCAGCGACAGCGAAATAATCATGCCGCGCAGCGAGTGCTTGCGAAAGCGGGTCCGGAGTTCGTTGTCGGGAATAGAAGAGAAATCTTTCATGATTTGCCTAAGGAAGTAGTGTAACAATTTTGCTAGATAGTTAAAATTATACCTATATTCGTCTATTCAATTCGGATTCATTGCTTACTTTTGTACATGAATTAACATATTATTATTGCTTATTAACTATATCTATTCCTTATGAGTACTTCTACTTCCGGTTGGCGAGTATTGTTAGGCTGCTTAACTTTTTTACTGGTCATCCACACCGCCCACGCTCAAGACCGCACCGTTTCCGGAACCGTCACCTCCGAAGAGGAGGGAGCCTTACCCGGCGTCAACATCCTGGTGAAAGGCACCACCGTTGGAACCGTCACCGACATTGAGGGCAACTATCGCATAAACATGGATAGTGAAGACGCGACCCTAGTATTCTCGGCCGTTGGTTATTCCAGCGAAGAAGTTACCGTGGGCAACCAATCTACAATCGACGTGCTGATGCTGCCCGACATCAAGTCGCTAAGCGAGATAGTGGTGGTCGGCTACGGCACGCAAGACCGGGCTAAAGTCACCGGGGCCATCTCGTCGGTATCCAGCGAAGAGATCAACCAATTGCCCGTTCCCAACGTCGCGCAGGCGCTGCAAGGCCGGGCGGCCGGGGTCACGGTAACCAACAACGGGGCTCCGGGCGAGGGCGCTAACGTGCGTATCCGCGGTATCGGCACGGTCGGTGACAACGATCCGCTCTACGTCATTGACGGAGTACCCGCGGGGGGACTTAACAGCATCAACCCCAACGACATCGAGTCGGTAGAGGTGCTCAAGGATGCATCAGCCGCGGCCATTTACGGCTCACGGGCCGCCAACGGGGTGATTCTGATTACCACCAAGCGGGGGCAGGCGGGCGACACCAAGGTGAGCGTTGATTCGTACTACGGAGTTCAGAACGTATGGAACAGGCTGGATGTACTTAATACGGATCAGTATATTCCTTATGCTACTGAGATCCAGCAGAACGCGGGCTTGCCCGTGCCTGCCCGGCTGACCGACCCCGAGATTAGAAACCGCAACTTTGACTATCAGGATGAGTTGTTCCGAACTGCTCCCATTCAGGATCACAACGTGTCGGTATCCGGAGGAAACGAAAGATCCACGTTCCTGATCGGGGGAGGATACTTCAATCAGCAGGGCACGATGATCGGCACTGACTTTGAGCGGATTTCGTTCCGTGCCAACTCTGAGTTTAAGGTGGGTAGCCGCGTGAAAGTGGGGCAAACCCTAACGGTTGCCTTTACCGAACGAAACCGAGAGTTCGGCGGGGGTTCCGGTCGATCTATGCTAGAGCACGCGATCAAGTCGCCTCCCTACCAAGAAATTTACGATCCGAATAACCTAGGCGGGTTCAACGGTCCCGATCAGGTAGACAACAACGATGCCGAGAACCCAATACTCATCCAAAGTTTGTTTACCGACCGCAACGAAGACGTCAAGCTATTAGGAACTGCTTACGCCGAGGTGAACATTATTGAAGGCCTTAACTTTAAGTCGTTGGTGGGCTTGGACATGAACTTTTCGTATGATTATGGCTATGAGCCTGCCTACGTGGCCGGAGATTTTCACTCGCGAGACTTCGCTGCGCTTGATGAGCGCCGCCGCCGGTTTACTTCCCCGCTCTTTACCAACAGCTTAACCTACGACCGTACGTTCGGCGACCATACCATTGGGCTACTAGCTGTAGCCGAACAGCAAACCTTCAACCGGCGCGACCTGCGGGTACAGGGGCAAAATCCTCTATCAAACGACATTCGAGTGATTGATGGCCTAGATCCCGGCTCGGTGAGCACTGAAGGTGAACTCGTGGAATGGGCGCTGATCTCCTATATCGGTCGGGCCAACTACTCGTACGCCGACCGCTACCTGCTAAGTGCTTCCATTCGCTGGGACGGTTCGTCGCGCTTTGCTCCTGGGCAAAAGTGGGGTACCTTCCCTTCGGCTTCGGTAGGTTGGCGCTTGAGCGAAGAAGGCTTTATGGATGGAGTTAGCGCCATCAGTGACCTGAAACTGCGCGCTAGCTGGGGCGAAACCGGTAACCAGAACATTGGCGACTACCAGTACATTCCGGTTTTTTCTAGCAATTTCACGTACCAGTTCAACGGAAGCTTGGCCCCCGGAACTACCATTCGGGCGTTAGCCAACGAAATCCTGCAGTGGGAAACTACCACTATGCGCAATTTTGGCGTCGACGTAGGTCTATTTAACGATCGGGTGACCTTCTCGGCGGAGTATTTCTTCAACACTACCGAAGACATGTTGGTTGAGGTGCCCCTGGCGACCTCGCTAGGGTACGATGATGCCCCGAGCGTGAACGCCGGAACGGTAGAGAACCAAGGGCTTGAGTTCGCCCTAGGGCTACGTAGTGGCCAAAGTGACTTTCAGTGGAGCGTGAACGCCAACGCGTCGTTCGTTCGCAATGAAGTTATCACCCTGGGAGGAGGAGAACCCATTCCCGGCCCCCGATTCGAGAGCGACCCCCTCACCTGGACCGAAGAAGATCAACCCATCGGCTACTACTTCGGCTGGCAGGTAGACCGTTTGTTCCAGGCGGAGGACTTTGTGGAGGAGGGAGACGATCTGGTACTACGAGAAGGTATTCCTAGCCAGGGCAACGCGGCACCAGGTGATATTAAGTTTATCGATGTAGACAATGATGGAGATATTGATAACGACGATCGTACCCGTATTGGTAATCCTTTTCCCGATGTGACCTACGGCATCACCGGTACGCTGAACTACAAAGGCTTTGATGCGAATATCTTTATTCAGGGCGTGAGCGGGAATGAAATTTATTTCACGCAGCTTTATGACCTTGAAGGTATGACGCGCGTGTTCAACGCGGGCCCCGGAGTGATTGACCGCTGGACGCCTACTAACACCAATACCAGCGTTCCGCGGGGTATTTCCGGCGATCCGAACCGTAACACGCGCGCCTCTGATCGCTTCCTGTTTGATGGCTCGTACGCCCGACTAAAGAACATCCAGGTGGGTTACTCTCTGCCGACAGACCTTCTTTCAACGTTTGGCAATGGCTTTATCAGCAACTTGCGGGTTTACGTAGGAGCACAGAACCTAATTACCATTACCGACTACCCCGGATACGATCCTGAAATAGGTACCCGCAAGGGATTGAACGGTCGTGATGAGACGTTAGGCTTTGGCATCGACTGGGGTCAATCGCCGCAGGCTCGAACCTATCTGCTGGGTGTTCAAATTGGATTTTAATTTATCAATTAGCTATTTCTATGAAAGCGAAACTGTTATTATCAACATTCTTAATGATTGCGGTCTGCTTCTCGTGCAACGAGGAGATTCTAGACAAGGATAACCCGAATGAGTTTTCTACGGCCACGTTCTTTGCAAACGAACTGCAGGCAGTATCGGCGGTAAATGCTATCTACGCGGCGCTGCAGTCACAGCAGTTATGGACGCGAGAGTACTTCTTTGTTCATGATCTGCTGTCGGACGAGTATTTTGGGCTTGGGAGCCTGGAAGCTCAACGAGTGCAGATCCTAAACCATTCGTTTGACTCGAACAACAGTTTGGTCAATAGCGTGTGGACCGGCTTGTACCGGGGGGTTCACCGGGCCAACGTTGCCATTGCCGGCATAGAGGAAATGGAGGAGACCGAAATCTCAACCGATCTTAAGAACCGGCTGCTTGGTGAGGCAAGATTTTTACGGGGTTTGTTCTATTTTGAGCTAGCCAGCCTATGGGGCGATGTGCCCCTCTTCACCGAAGTAGCCACCGCCCCTCAGGCTACCGAGGGAGTGGAAAGAACGAGCAAAGAGCAAGTTTATAATCTAGTTTTGGAAGACTTGGCATTTGCGGCCGCTAACTTGCCTCTTAAGTCTGAATACGGTGGGGGTGACACGGGCCGGGCCACGCGGGGGGCTGCCCTAGGGTTGGAAGGAAGAGTTCACCTTTGGCGTGCCACGTATGAGGGTGGAGGCGAACCTGCTTACCGTGCTGCGGAAGAAGCGCTTAATCAGGTAATTAGCTCCGGCGAATATAGCTTGGTTGATAACTATACTGATAATTACACCGCCGAAAACGAGAATAACTCCGAGTCGTTGTTTGAAGTGCAGTTTTCTACTGATTTCGGAGGTGGAGGTGCCTGGTCAGGTGACGGTGGCGGAACCGCAGAAGTAAGTTTCCGCGGCCAGGAGTACGGTTTCAAGGCGTGGCGCAACGTGATTCCTTCGCCCGCCCTCCTTAATGCTTTTGAAGCGGGTGACCCCCGTTACGAACTGAGCTTCTACTCACCGGGCGATACGTACAACAACGGTAATAATATCATTTATACTCCTTCCGCTGCCCCGCCGCCCCCGGGCGTTAACGCTACCGTCCCGGACGACCTGCCTAGCTGGCGCAAGTACCAAAACTACTACAACCGCGACAACGAGCTGTTCGCGCAGTCGGGCATCAACCACCGGGTGATTCGCTACGCCGACGTGTTGCTAATGATGGCGGAAGTACAAAACGCTTTGGGTAATCAGCAGCGAGCGGTTGAGTTGCTCAACCAAGTACGTAGTCGCCCGAGTGTTGACCTTCCTTCTTATCCAACCGCTGAGTATCCGGTGGGTAGTGCCGATCAGGTGTTTGATGCTATCGTGCACGAAAGAAGAATAGAACTAAACGGCGAGCAAATCAGAAACCGGGACATTCGCCGGTGGCGAAAAGCAGGTTTGCTGGATGGCGAACCTATCAACAACTGGGAGCCTAAGTTCGAGTTGCTGCCTCTTCCTAACTCCGAGATTGATTCTAACCCAGCGTTGACTAACGATGATCAAAATCCTGGGTACTAGATAAGCGGATTATACGTTTCTAAGGCCCTTCCCCCCGGAAGGGCTTTTTTTGTTACTGGTCTAAATGAAAACAATCGTAGTGCTATTTTTAGTGGGCCTGCTCAGTTTAAGCTGTGAACCACACCAGCCCGATCAAGCGATGGTTACCCTACTGCAATCGGTGGCGGATACTGCGTTTTACGTTGCCGATAACATCTACGCCAACCGGGTGCGTGTAGACCATTACGACAGCCTACTACGGCACTCGCCACCCTTGTATCGCAACAAATACGCGTTTATGAAAGCAGTGGACTTGTTGCACGCCGGTGATACCGAGGAGGCTATTGTTATTCTAGACTCGCTCAACCAACTTCGCCAGCGCATGTTGTTCTTACCGGGCATGGACAACGGACAGGAAGAGCGCGTGCCAGAATATCTGGCGCTGGCGCACCTGCGGTTAGGTGAACAACAGAACTGCATCCATCACCACGCATCCTCCTCGTGTATCATTCCCATCAGCGAAGAAGCACAACACCGATTGCCCCAAGGATCAAACCGGGCTGCCCAATTGTATCAAGAGCTACTGAAGGATAACTCCCGCAACCGAAATGCGCAGTGGTTGCTCAACGTTGCAATGATGACCACCGGCGACTATCCCGGTGGGGTGCCCAAACCCTACCTGATACCCGATAGTGCGTTTCAGTCGGACTATCCGCTCGAAAGGTTTACCGACGTGGCCCATGCGGCAGGACTGGATTATCGGGGGCTGGCCGGGAGCACCATTGTGGACGATTTTGACAACGACGGCTGGCTGGATGTGGTCATTTCCGAATGGCACCCCCGGGGGCAGCTAAGATTCTTTGTCAACAAAACCAATGGCCACTTTGAAGAACAAACCGAGTCGGCACAACTGCTTGGCATCACGGGGGGCAGCAACTTGGTTCAAGCGGACTACAACAACGATGGCTACCTTGACATCTTTGTTACGCGAGGAAGCTGGCTTTATGAACACGGTGGGCACCCCAATTCACTGTTGCGAAACAACGGCGACGGAACCTTTACCGACGTGACCGAAGCCGCCGGACTGCTCTCGTTTCATCCTACTCAAACCGCCACCTGGAACGACTTCAATGGCGACGGTTGGCTAGACCTGTTCATTGGCAACGAAACCGCCGCCGACGGTCAAGTGCATTCCAGCGAACTGTACCTGAACAACGGCGATGGCCCGGATGGATATCCCACGTTCCGCGAACAGGCTTTGGCTGCCGGAGTGACCGTGAACGAGGGCGGCGAGGATTTTTACGTAAAAGGAGTCACTTCCGGGGATTACAATAACGACGGTTGGCCGGATATCTACGTGTCGGTGTTTCATAGCCAGCGGTCTAATATTTTGTTTAAGAACGAAGGCTTGGATCAAAACGGTCAACTACGCTTTAGCAACGTGACCAGGGAAGCGGGACTTCAGGAAGACCACTCGTCGTTTCCTACCTGGTTTTGGGATTTTGACAACGATGGCTGGCTGGACATTTTTGTTGCCGGATACTTTCGTAGCAACTACTACGGCTCGGTGGCCCAAGACATTGTTGCTGAATACTTAAACGAACCCCACCAAGCGGCCACCGCCCGGCTTTATCACAACAATAAAGATGGCACCTTCACCAACGTAACCAAGAAGGTAGGGCTAGACAAGATACTCTACGCGATGGGAGCTAACTTCGGCGATCTCGATAATGACGGTTGGCTAGATATGTACCTAAGCACGGGAGAGGTTAACCTGGGTTCTATTATTCCGAACCGGATGTTTCGTAATAGTCAGGGCGAATACTTTCAAGACGTAACTACTGCCGGAGGCTTTGGACACTTACAGAAAGGGCACGGGGTGTCTTTTGCTGACTATGACAACGATGGTGACCAAGATGTGTACGTGGTGATGGGAGGAGCCTACGAAGGAGATGTCTTTCAGAACGCTTTGTTTCGGAACCCGTACGAAGATGAAAATCGTTGGGTGGGATTCGTCTTGCAGGGCACTACCTCCAACCGTTCGGCCATCGGAAGCAAAGTGACCATTACCTTTGAAGAGCAGGGAAAGGAACGGCAGGTCTACCGTGAGGTTAATTCAGGAGGTAGTTTTGGATCTTCGCCACTTCGCGTGGAAGTCGGGATTGGTAAAGCAACCAAAATCAAGCAGATTGAAGTCGTCTGGAACGGAGACCAACGGAAGCAGCAGTGGAAAAACGTAGCTACCAATCAGTACTATAAAATTGTTGAAGGAGATTCTTTGCTGATAAGTCTGCCCCTAAGTGGGCCATCCTAAGCGAGTCACTGCTTCCGAGCTAATTCATTGCGCTTCGCGTTTCTGGTAAATGCTTGCAGACTATCGTTATTGCTAGCAACCACCCAGGCAGGCTTTCCGTTCCGCTTCAGTTGAATGATATCCTTGGCGTCGGTGTCTACGTGGAAACCACTTTCGCCTAATGTGAGCGGACGAAACTGCCCGGCGCCATCACCCAGCAGGGCTTGCCCGATAAAGGCGTCGTAGCGGCCCACGTGCGCGTCGGGCGCGTAGCTGTTGCCCACCATGAGCACGTCGAGGTGGCCGTCGCCGTTCAGGTCGGTAGTCACCATGCGGTGCACCGGAGCGGTCTGAGTGATCAAGGGCATATCGCGAATGGTAAAGGTGGGGTATCCATCCGGGCCATTGCCCTGGTTCTCTACGTAGCTGGTGGCAAGGCGTTCGGCATCGAGCACGTAGGCTCCTTCCAACTCGGTGGTAGTGAACAGTTCGTCGAACGTGGTGGTAGCGTAGGTTTCGTACTTCGGGAAGCGCCGCCGCATGGGGTTCATCTGGTCCGACAGGGCATCGCGGTAGGCCGCCGGATACTCCTCACCCATGATGTAGTAGGTAAGCACCGGATCGATGCGCCCGTCCTGATCGTAATCTTTGGTATACACGCGCAGCGGTTGCTCGGCCGAAGCGTGGTAGCGGGAGTTGAGGCCTAGGTTGCCGACGATATAGTCCGGGTCGCCGTCCTGGTCAAAGTCACCGGCCACTAGGCAGTTCCACCAGCCAGAGGTGGACTCGAGCTGGGTACTTTCGGTAACGTTGGTAAACCGCCCGCCTTCGTTGCGGAAAAACGTGATGGGCATCCACTCGCCCACCACCAGTAGGTCAAGCGACCCGTCCTGATTATAATCGGTCCACTGGGCGTCGGTGACCAATCCTAAGTCGATCAGGTCGGGAGCCACCTGCGCGGTAACGTCCACAAAGCGCCCGCCCTCGTTGCGCAGCACGTAGCTGGAGGCGGGCAGGGGATACTGCTTGGGCACCAGCCGACTGCCGACGAACAGATCCAGGTCTCCGTCCTGGTCGTAGTCGCCCGCGCGCACGCACGAACCGCTGGCGGTGATCGCGGGGATAGCGGACGAATCAACCGTGAAGTTACCCCGCCCGTCGTTGCGATAGAAGCGGTCGTAGTAGGCTGGGTCATCGGCTGGAAACTCGTTGCCGCCGCTCACTACGTACAAATCCGGATCGCCGTCCTGATCGGCATCAAAGAGCACCGCTCCCAGGTCTTCATAAACCGAGTCGACCGGCAAAGTCTGCCCAGCAAACTGACCGTCAGCTTGTTGCACAAAAAAGCGTCCGGGCTGCCGCTTCGCCCCGCCCACGTAAAAATCGTCGGCCCCGTCCCCGTTGATGTCCCCGGTGGCCAGGCAAGGTCCATCTTGCGAGTAGCGCCGGGGCAGTAGTGGCTCGAACTTGAAATCGATAAAGTCCTCTTCCTGATGCTTATAGCCTAACTGCAGCTCGCCAGAAACGTTAGTGAGCAGCGGAGTAGGGTGAGGGGGTGGGGCCGGAGGAGTGTCCTCGGCATCTTCGTAGCGGACCGCAAGGTTTTGATTGGCGGGCACATCTGTTAGTAGTTGATACCGCCCGTCGGGCCAGGTAACTTCTACCGAGTCTACCGACGCATGAGCACCCAGCCCAAAGTGAACGGTGTTTTCTACCGTAGATTTATAGCCTCGGTACACCGTGTGGTGGTGGTACTGCTGTTGTCCTTGATAGCGTAGGCGCACGGTAGCTTGCAAACCCGCTCGGTTGCCGGGCGGCCCGGTCAGGACAACCCGCAGATGATTACGATCCGGTGATTGCTCCAACATATTTTCGTAGACAAAGGCTTCGTCGTTGATGTTGTTCATCACCACATCCAGATCACCATCGTTGTCGAGGTCGGCAAAGGCGGTGCCGTTAGAAAAAGAAGGCACCGTCATGCCCCAGTCTTCCGATACGTCGGTGAAGGTGAGGTCGCGGTTGTTCTTGAAAGCATAGTTATGCACCTTGGCTTCTTTCAGCAGGGAGGCTAGCTTCACAGCTTTTTCGCGCTTGGCCTCGGCGGTGCCAAACTGCGAAGCGGAAGCCCGATAGCTGGCGTAGTCCATATCGGTCACGTCTTTGGCATAGCCGTTGGTAATGAGCAGGTCGCGGTAGCCATCGTTGTCGAAGTCAGCAAACAGGGAGCTCCAGCTCCAGTCGGTATTAGACACCCCCGCCAACTGCCCGATTTCGCTAAAGGAAGGCTCGCCTTCGGGAGTGAAGCCGTTGTTAAGCTGCAGGGTGTTGCGCACGTACTGGGGCGTGTAGCCGAAGTGCAGGTTGAGCGCAAAGCGATCTTCATTTGGCTTGCCAAACATCATCTTCTGCCGAAAGTTGTCCTCCGGCAACATATCGAGCACCACAATATCCACCAGGGCATCGTTGTTATAGTCGGCAATGTCGACGCCCATGCCGTTGTGGGTCTGGTGCTTGAGGTAATCGGCCGCTTGGTCGCTAAAGGTGGGATATCCATCCGGGCCGTCCCCATTATTGATCCACAGCAGGTCATTGGTGATGAAGTCGTTGGCCACGTAGACGTCGGGCCAGCCGTCCAAATTAACGTCGTTCACGGTGACGCCCAGGCCGTAGCCTTCGGTGAGGATGCCTGCTTCCCGGGTCACGTCGGTGAAGCGTACGGCCCCCGGGTGAGCAGCTGGCGTGTCGTTGCGGTAAAACTTATCGTTGCTAATGCCCTGCCCGTCCGTCTTTTTGGGGCGGGCGTTGTTTTGGCTAAACTCTTCCAGACCATTGGTCAACAGGTACATATCCAAATCGCCGTCACGGTCGTAATCGAAGAAGGCGGCTTGGGTGGAGTAGCCATCGTCAGCCAGGCCGAAAGCCTCCGCTTGGTCAACAAAAGTGACTTCTTTACCCGAGGCGTCGGCCCCTTGGTTGATGAAGAAGTAATTCCGGCTCAGGGATGGTCCGAACTTGCTGGCCACGGACACGTAGATATCCAGCCACCCATCCTGATTGATATCCACCATCGCTACGCCGGTGGCCCAGCGGCTGGTACTCACTCCCGATGATTGGGTGACGTCGTGAAAGGCGAGGTTGCCTTGGTTCAGATACAGGCGGCTCGACACCTGGTTGCCGGCAAAGAAAATATCGTCTAGTCCGTCGTTGTTCACATCGCCCACCCCAACTCCGCCACCATTGTAGAGGTAAGTATAGTCGATCACATTGAGGCTATCGCTTTCAACGATGGTGTTGGCGAAGGCTACCCCTGATTGGGAAGAGGGCACCCGGCGAAACAACGGATCTTTTGATTCACAGGCAAGTAGGCAGGCGATGCCTCCTAAGAGGAGCAGTAGGCGGGGTTTGTGCACAAAGGTTGGGGTGATGTGACAAACCCGAAGTTAGCTAATTAATCCTCTCCTGAAGAACTTTCTTGAGAGAATTCTTTGGCGTATCAGCCAGGTACGGTGATCCGGAGAGGGAAGCTACTGTTTATCCAACACCGCCTGCAATTCGGTGATGGCTACCGTGGTTTCCTGAGCAACGTCGCGAACCAAACCGCCCAGGCGCTCGGGGCAAATATTGGCGTTGCGACACGACAGCTCAATGGTCTTGGCCTTCTCCATCGTGTCGTTCATGCCCACGAATTGTACGGAAGGTTTCATCTTGTGCGCCAATTGGCCCACCTCTTCCCAGTCGCCTTCTTCCATTTTTTGCTGGATGAGCCGGAGCGTTTCGGGCATTTCTTCGACAAAGCTGGCGATAATGGCGTTCATAAAGTCGTCATCCCCGTCGCACAGCGCTGCTAAATAGGATAAATCAATCAATGAAATGTTCGTTTTCATACACTTTCTTTTGGCATTAAACGGCTAAGGCAGCTTCTTGAACTTCCGATTCATTCTCCTCCATCTCCTTCAGATAGCGATATATGGTCGATTTGCCGATGTCCAACTTTTGAGCCACCAGCAACACATTGTTGTCGTATTTCTCCAGAAAGTGGCGAATAATTAAAAAGGTATACTCTCGTATGGTCAGCTCTTCGCTGGTAAAGTTTCGCTCCCTGGCCAGACTGTTAAAATTAATGTTGTTGGCCTCGATGATATTGTCCTCCGCCAGCACCGCCGCCAGTTCAACGATCGACTTGAGCTCGCGTACGTTGCCCGGATAATGGTACTTCAATAGCTTATCCTGCGCCGCCTGGCTGAGCAGCATCCCTTTGAGTTTGTTTTCCTGACAAAACTGATTAAGAACAAACTTGGTCAGCAGCAGAATATCATTGCCGCGCTCGCGCAGCGGGGGCAGGTGCACGGGCAGCCCCAGCAGCCGGTAGTAAAGGTCTTCGCGGAAATTCCCCGCCTTCACTTCTTCGGCCAGGTTGCGGTGGGTAGCCACCAGGATGCGCGTGTCGAGGGGCACCGTGTGGTTGCCGCCAATGCGCGTAACTTCACGCTCCTGCAGCACGCGCAGCAATTTAGCCTGTAGGCTGGGTTCCATCTCGCCAATCTCATCCAGAAAGATGGTGCCATCCTGGGCCTCTTCGAACTTTCCGAGGCGGCGACTCACAGCCCCGGTAAAGGCTCCCTTCTCGTATCCAAATAGTTCGCTTTCCACCAGCTCTCGCGGAATAGCGGCCAGGTTAACCGGCACAAACGGACGCCCCTTCCGATCAGAATTGTAATGAATAGCCTTGGCCACCACCTCCTTGCCGGTGCCGGTCTCGCCGGTGATCGAGACAATAATATTGGTTTTAATGGCCTTCTCAAGCAAGGAAAACACCTTTTTCATGGGGGCACTGTTACCAATAATACTGTTAGCGAATTGGTATTTTTGGGTGATTTCTTGCTTTAGGAAATTAATTTCATCTACCAACCGAACGTTTTTTAGCGCGTTGTTGATGCTGTTGATTAACCGATTGCGAGCATCTTCGTCCTTGTTGATGTAATCGTAAGCCCCCAGTTTCAGCAGTTCCACGGCAGTAGTAATGTCTTCCTGCGAAGAAAGAATAATCACCTGAGTGTCCGGGGTGCGCGCCTTGATCTTTTCCAGCAACTCACGGCCGGTAGCGTCGGGCAGCGAATAATCCAGGGTAATAATCTGGGGCTTGCGGTGCAGTTGATCCAGACACGCCTTGCCCGTGGTAAACACTTCGTAGTCGAAGTCGGGGTTCAGGCTCAGCACGTAGTGCAAAAATTTCACGTACGTGGGGTCGTCTTCTACCGCAAAGATTTTTATCGTCCGTTCAGCGTGCATACTTTTTGATTGGTGGATAATCAACAGCGCACGAGAGAGACTAGGGCAGTGCATAAAAAAAGCCAACATCGATGACGATCTTGGCTTCGGGGAGCGGAAGGAAAAGGGTGGTTACACGGCAAAACTTTCACCGCACCCGCAGGTGCGCGTGGCATTGGGGTTCACAAACTGAAATCCCTTGCCGTTAAGTCCGTCGGAAAAGTCTAACGTGGTGCCCAGCAAATACAGCAGGCTTTTTTTGTCGACCAGGATTTTCACGCCCTGGTCTTCGTACACGTGATCGTCTTCCCGGGTGGCGTCGTCAAAGTCCAGATCATACATCAGACCCGAACAACCACCCCCCTTCACCGACACCCGCACGTTATGGCTAAGCGAGTGCCCTTCTTCTGCTCTTAAAGCGCTAATCTTTTCTTTTGCTCTGTCAGTGATTGAAATCATAGTAAAATAAGGCTTATTCCCTGAGTTTCTTTCTGATAGTTCGTAGCGAACCTTACCCGTGTAAAATCGCTCTCGATTATAGTATTCTAAATTGTAAACGGAGAAAGCGTCCGATAGGTGCCATCCTCGCGCAAATGTACGTTTTTAAGCCACAGCAATACGCCTCAATCCGAAAATTTGCTACTTTGCGGGCGTTCAACTTCTTCCGAGTATGATCCTTCGTATAGAACATTTGGGCATTGCGGTGGCCGACCCGATTGCTAGTCAGCGCATTTTTGATCGCCTGCTGGGCCAACCGGCCTATAAAACCGAAGAGGTGGCCTCCGAAGGCGTTCGGACTACGTTTTACGCCATTGGCAGCACCAAGCTAGAGCTAATAGCCGACTTGCCAGAAGGAGAGGTTGTGGGCAAGTTTATCGCGAAACGGGGCGAGGGGCTGCACCACGTTGCGCTGGAAGTGGATGACATTTCGGCCGAAATCGTTCGTTTGAAAGAGGAAGGGTTCACCTTTGTCAGCGAAACGCCCAGCGCCGGTGCCGATAACAAACTGATTTGTTTTTTGCATCCGAAGTCAACCAACGGGGTGCTGGTGGAGTTATGCCAAGATCAGCGTAGCCAGGATCATTAAAGTAGTCAAGATGATGAAAACAGTAGTTCTTAAATCGTTTGCGGGAAAACTGCCCGATAAAATTCGTTTGGTGCAGTTGCTGGTGAAGTGCGACCAAGGATCGGGACTTAAGGTAGCCAAGGAAAAAGTAGACCAACTGACGCTCGGCAAGTCCGTGCCGTGTGTCGTGGAGGAATCAGCGTTGGCCGATTTCGAGCAGGAGCTAACCACTATGAAAATCACCTATGAAACAACCTGATCAACCATCGACCCACGGATCGCCCCGTATTCACGAAGGCCGGCGCGGTGGTGGGCCTGACCGGACTGAGATCAGTAGCCTGGGCGAGTTTGGGCTCATTGACCGCATTCGGCAGCAATTTTCACTGATCAATCCCAGTTCGGTGCTCGGCATTGGCGACGACGCGGCGGTGATTGATGCCGGAAATGCCTACCAGCTGGTGAGTACCGATATGCTGGTGGAGGGCATTCATTTCGACCTTTCGTTCACGCCCCTAGAGCATCTGGGCTATAAGGCGGTGGCCGTGAACGTGTCGGACATTGCGGCCATGAACGGCATTCCCCGGCAGATTACCGTGAGTTTAGGACTGAGCAACCGCTTTTCGGTGGAGGCGGTCGACGCCCTCTACCGGGGCATTGGCTACGCGTGCCGCGACTACGGAGTGGATTTGGTGGGCGGAGATACTACCGCCGCCCCCTCGGGCTTGCTGATCTCAGTAACCGCCATCGGAGAAGTGGCATCCGAACGACTGGTGCGACGCTCCGGAGCTCAAACCGGAGACATTTTGTGCGTGACGGGTGATTTGGGAGGTGCCTACGCCGGGTTACAAGTGCTGGAACGAGAAAAGATCACCTTTGCGGAGAATCCCGACGCCCAGCCCGAACTAGAAGCCTATGACTACGTGGTGCAGCGGCAACTCAAACCCAAGGCCCGCACGGACATGGTGCACGATTTTTATGAGCGTAGCATTGTGCCTACCGCCATGATTGACGTGTCGGACGGGCTGGCCTCGGAGGTATTGCATTTGTGTCGGCAGTCGAAAGTGGGCATGCGGGTGTACGAAGACAAGCTTCCGATGGACGAGCTCACCGTGCGAACCGCCGACGAGTTTCAAATGAATGCTGTTACGCTGGCCATGAACGGGGGCGAAGACTACGAACTGCTCTTCACGCTGCGGCAGGCTGACTTTGAGCAACTGAAAGATCACGCGGATATTCACCCGATTGGGTACGTCCAGAACGCCGAAGTGGGAGCACAACTAGCTACCCAGAACGAACAATTGGTGGCCATCCGGGCTCAGGGTTGGAATCATTTTTAGCCTTAAGCATAATAGCTGAGGCAAACCTTTTGTAACCGATACGGTTTTATTGAAAAACTACACTAACCTCAACGCTTACGCTATGTTCAATTCAATCTTTTCAGCCATTTTTTTGCAGGTTGGCGACCTCATTGGTGACATCTTCGAGGCAGGCTTTTGGGTAGCCATCATTCTGATTGCCCTGGTGGTAGGAGTGGGTTACTGGCTCTTTAAAAAATTACAGGGACGCAATCGTCACTAACCGACCTTCTTAGTCTTCTGGATAAGGAATAAACACAAAGTTGGTGAAGTCCTGGTCTACCACGAACAGGCAGCAGAACTCGTCAGGATTTTTATAAGCTTTCTTGAACTCCTGCTCGTCTTCGATCAGTTGACGCTGCACAAACTCATCCAGATAAGTGAGATAATAATTCCAGTGGGTCGCCATTTCTCCCCGTCCCACCAGCAACTGCCCAATCGGAATCTCTACTTTTGCTATGGGAAAGATCGGATATTCTGAAAAATCTTGCTTGCGCACTTGGTAGGCTGCTTCCTTAAGCGTGTCGGAGACCACCACAAAATCCTGCGTAATGCTGCCCAAGTACTTTCCGCTCAGTTCCGGATCGTTGTTCATGATTTTGGACGAAAAGGGTTAATCATCTACATTACGCGGGCGTACCGAAAAAGTTTGTTCCGGACACGATTTTGGGAGGGCCGGTTCTGACGTATGGTTTCTCCTTCTATTTCTTTGTCTATGCTCCCTTGCCTCAACAAAATAGTAGGAATGGTATTCCTGTTGGTTGGGTTCACGATCACGGCCTGTGCCCCTCGCCCCGGGGTGAGTAGCCGTGATTTTCGGCACGCGGTGAATGAGTCGCCCGTCTTCGGCCAAAGCTTCACCGGCTTCGCTATTTACGATACGGAGCGCAAGGAAATGATGTACGAGTATCAGGCGGATAAGTACTACACTCCGGCCAGCAACACCAAAATATTTACGCTCTTTGCCAGTCTGATGCTCCTGGGAGATGCTATCCCCGCGCTTGCGTATCAACAGCGGGGCGATACTCTTTTCTTCACCGGCACCGGCGACCCTACGTTTCTGCATCCGGACATTGCCCACATTGATACCAGTTATAATCAGTCCGTTTACCGTTTTTTGCGCACCCATCCTGGCCCGTTGGTCTACGTGGAACGCCCTACCAAAGATGCCTACTTCGGTCCGGGTTGGGCCTGGGACGATTACGGCTACTATTACTCGACCGAAAAGTCAGTAATGCCCATTTACGGCAACGTGGTGCGGTTTCAGTTCAAGGAGAACCTGCCTAAACCGCTGGCCTACCCCGCTTCCTTCACGGCCAGCATTCGGGGGTTTGCCGATTCCACGCTGTATCCGGAGTACCTGCGGCGCGCGCAGCACGAAAACACCTTTTCTTACGGGCCCAAAGAAGATACGCTGGCCTTTACCACTGATGTGCCCTTCATTCAGTCGACCTCCACTTTTTTGAAGCTGTTGGAAGATACGCTGCAACGGTCGGTAGAAAAGTATTCGGGACGGCATCGTGCCCTTGACCAGACTTTCTACAGTATTCCGTCGGATAGTGCGTACCGGCAGATGATGCAGTTGAGTGACAACTTCATGGCTGAGCAACTGCTTTTGCTAGCCTCTTCTACCCAACAAGACACGCTCAGCACCCAGTGGACCATCGATCACGTGATTGAGAATTACCTCAACGACCTGCCCGATGCTCCGCAGTGGGTAGACGGTTCGGGCTTGTCGCGCTACAATCTGCAAACGCCCCGCACGATGGTGGCCTTGCTGCTGAAGGTAGACAGCCTGCTGGGCGACGACCGCATCCGAACCATCTTCCCGGCGGGTGGGGTGTCGGGCACGGTGGAAGATTGGTACGGCAGTCCGAATGGGCAACCCTACGTATTTGCCAAAACCGGTTCGTTGGGTGGCAAGCACTGTCTGAGTGGATTTTTGTACACGCGAGGCGGAAACAAGCTGGTCTTTAGCTTCATGCACAACAACTTTGTGACGTCCTCTTCGGTGTATAAGGTAGAAATGGAGCGCATTCTCCGGCAAATTCACGAGAAGTATTAGTCTAATTTTGAGAATTGATTCGTTTTTTTCCCAATGAGGGACTCAGGAGCAGGCACTCTGTCCAGCTTTTTTGACGTTAACTGTCTGAATTTCAATGAATTGACGTAAAGGCAGTCTTACTCGTACGGAATTCGTAGTTAGCTCATTGTACCTAAAAACTACTGACATGAACGTTATCTCATTTCTTCGCAATACCTTCTTCGTCGCTTTCGCCTTAGTAACCGCAAGCCTAACCGGCTACGCCCAGACCAATCCTGAACTGCTTCACTTCCAATCGAAGGTGACGGGCCAGGCTATCGCCTTTAACTGGTCGGTTTCAGAGCAGAGTGCGGTTCAATCCTTTGGTCTGGAACGAGCCGGAGCCGATATGCAGTTTAAAACCGTAGGCGCCGTAACGGTCCAGCCCGACCAAAACGCCGGAGCTACCTATCGTTTGGCGGATCAAAATCTCCTGCCGGGTGTGGCCTTTTATCGCCTAAAGATAGTAAACCGAGCGGGCGACGTCGCTTACGGCAAGGCATTGAGCCATCAGATGAATGCCGCGGTAGAAGTAGGACGATAAAGAAAAATATTTTACGGTTCACCTCTGTTTCTGTTTGTTTGAAATCCACCTCCGGGTGGATTTTTTTATTTGTGGCTGGGCGCGCTAACCAGAAAAAACTTGCCCCGCTTTCGCTGCCCGCAAAAAGTCCGTACTTTGGCCACTCAGAACGACAACCTTCACCTATGGTTCGGCACTACTGGATATTTCTGGCAACGCTGATCAGCGAACCGGCGCTGGCTCAATCGAGCGATCCGCCGCAAACGCTTCGCTTCACGCTGACAGAATGCGTGGACTACGCAGTGAAGAACAACCTGTCGGTGCGCCAAAGCGGCTGGGACGTGGTGCGAAGCGAAGTGGCCTTGCAGCAATCCAAGGCTGATCTATTACCCTCGGCGAATGCCAGCACCAGCGTAAGCTATAGTGTGGGCCGAACGCTGAACGAGTTCACCTACGACTTTGTGGAGGCCCCGGTACAGCAGCAGGATTTGGGCGTTACTGCGCAAGTGACCCTATTCAATGGCCTTCGGCGATTAAACACCATCAAACGTAACCGCAATGGAGTAGAGGTGAGTGAGTTGAATCTGGAGGCTACTAAAAATGATGTTACCCTGGATGTGATTACTGCTTACACGCAAATTCTGCTTAACAAGGAGCTGCTGGAAACGAGCCAGTTTCAGCAACGAACCGTCCAATCACAATTGCAGCGTAGTCAGAGACTAGTGGAAGCGGGCAGTCTGCCCCAGGCCGATGCCTTGCAGTTCGACGCGCAACTGTCGCAGCGCGAAGTATCGGTAGTAAATGCTGAAAACAACCTGGCATTGGCGCAACTGCAACTGAAGCAGTTGCTGCAGATTCCGGCGGAGCAGTCGCTAGAGGTGGTTACCCCCGAGGTAGAAGTTCCGGAAGTAGCCTTGCTGCCCGCATCAGCCGAAGCGGTGTACGATGAAGCCGCGGCCAACCTTCCGGCCATCCGCAGTGCCGACCAACAAATCGCCGGAGCAGCGTACGGCATCGCTATTGCCCGCGCTGACTACTATCCATCGCTCTCGCTGGTGGGAGGCTTAGGATCGCGCTACTCTAGCTTGGCTCCCCCGGTTATTCCGCAGGCGGGGACCGAAACCCAGATTATAGAGCGGCCGATTGGTTTTTTTCGCTCTCCGATAGATTTAGGCGGCGTACTGGCGGGTGAACCGATTCCGGTGATCACCAATAGCGAGGTGCCTGCACAAACCACCGAAAATACGTATCTGAACCAGTTAGACTTTAACCTACGGCGTTTTGTGCAGTTGCAGTTGAGTATACCGATCTTTAACAACTGGCGGGTACGGTCTAACGTAGCCAATGCGAAAATCGATTTGGAAAATGCCCGGATCAACGCGCTGAGCCAGCGCAACGTGGTGCGGCAAAACATCGAGCAGGCTTATCTAGACGCTAAATCGAACGCCAAAAGCTATACCGCCACCCAGCGGCAGGTGGCCTCGTTGCAGGAAGCTTTTAAAAATACCGAAGCGCGTTATCAGGCCGGAGCCATCGATGCGGTCGATTACAACCAGGCGCAGAACGACCTGAACGGGGCCGAGTCGGATCTGGTGCGCACCAAGTACAACTACGTGTTCAGTCTCAAGGTGCTGGATTTCTACCAGGGCAAACCACTGGACTTTTAACGGGCAGGTAACTAGATGACTACGCAAGACCTGCTTATTACTCCGGTCGTCCTCTTTCTGGTATACTTGCTCGCCTACGCCACGCGTCCTTACTTTACCGACGCGGTCATCCGCCACTACTTTCTGCCGGGACTAACGGTCAAAATCATTGGCGCGCTTGCCGTAGGTTTTATCTACCAGTTCTACTACGGCGGCGGGCGGCCCAGTGGCGACACTTTTAACTATTTTGCCAACGCGGCTATCATCCACGAAGCCTTCGGCGATTCGTTCGGTACGGGCCTCAAGCTGCTGCTGGCCGACGGCACCTACACGCCCGACATTTTCCCCTACGCAACGCGTATGTACTGGTTCCGCTCGCCCACCGAATACTTCGTGATTCGGGTGATTGCCGTGTTGGGGCTGCTGACCTTTCATACTTATTCGGCCATTGCCGTGCTGTTTGCCCTGCTGAGCTTCAGCGGTGTGTGGGCCCTGTTTCGAACGTTTTACAAGTTCTTTCCGGGCTTGCACCCCAAGCTGGCCGTGGCGGTGCTGTTTGTGCCCTCGGTAGTGTTCTGGGGGTCAGGAATCCTGAAGGATTCTATCACGCTGGGCGCACTGGGCTGGGCTACCTGGGCCATTGTTCGCCTTTTTCTGGAGCGAAAGGGGCTGTTGGTTGCTGCTATAATTCTACTACTGGCGCTCTACACCATCTACGCCGTAAAAATATATATCGTGCTGTGCTTCTTACCCGCCGCGCTGCTGTGGGTGTTCCTGGCCAATGTTCGGCGCGTGCGCTCGGTGGTGCTTCGAGGGTTGATCACCCCGCTCATGCTGGTGGCGGTGGTGACGTTGAGCTACTTTGCGGTGGTAGCAATTGGCGAGGATAACAGCCGCTACGCCGTGGACAAGTTATCGAAAACGGCCGAGATCACGGCGCGTTACCTAACCTACGTGGGCGAAAAGCAGGGTGGCTCAGTCTATACGCTGGGCGGCGACTTTGATTTTAGTCCGGTGGGTATGCTGCGCAAGTTTCCACTGGCGGTGAACGTGACCTTGTTTCGTCCCTACCTCTGGGAAGCTTACAACCCGGTGATGCTGCTGTCGGCCCTGGAGAGTCTGGTGACGCTGATCCTTACGGTGTACATTCTGTTTCAAGTCGGAATTAGAAAAACGATGGGTTACGTGGTCTCGCGTCCCATCATTCTGTTCTGTTTGCTGTTTGCCATCGCTTTTAGCTTTTCGGTGGGCATCAGCACCTATAACTTCGGCTCGTTGGTGCGCTATAAGATTCCGATGTTTCCTTTTTACCTTAGTGGGTTGTTTATTCTGCAGTATTTTGCGCAATATCGCGCCCGTCCCCTCACCAAGAACGCCCGTCCCGCCAACGCATGACGCTCCGGATCATCTTCTTGATTTTATGCTGCCTAGTAACCGCTACGAACATACTGGCCCAGAGCAGCTACGCGCCGCTCAACGAAGACTACTACCACCTCATTGAGCGGTACGAGATCAGCAGCGGGCACCAGACTACAGGTTTCGAAACCAGTCTAAAGCCCTACCGTCGGCGCGCTATCAGCCACTTCGTTGATTCGCTTACGCTAGAAAATCCCTCGTCCCAGGATAAATTCAACCGCCGCTACCTGGCCAACGACAACTGGGACTACTCCCGCACCGCCGATTCGCTGCGCGAGAACGCGCTGCTCACCTACTTCTTTCGGCGACCCAGCGACTTCTGGCACCGGCAACGCAAGGACATTACCCTACACGTGAACCCGGTGCTGCACTGGGAGTTGGGGCAGGATGGCGGCGGTGAGGGCTGGGCCTACACCAACACCCGGGGCATTCAGGTGCACGGCACCATCGACGGCAAGGTGGATTTCTATAGCTATTTGGGCGAAAACCAGATCGTGTTTCCCGACTTCGTGAACGACTACGTGCGGCGCACCCTGACGGTGCCCTACGAGGGCTTTTGGAAGGGCATCGCCGACGGACGAGGCGTTGACTTTCTGACCGCCCGTGGGCACATTGGTTTTCAGGCCACCCGGCACATTCATTTTCAGTTGGGTCACGGAAAAAACTTTGTGGGGTCGGGCTACCGCTCGATGATTTTGTCGGACTTCTCGAACAACTATCTCTTCGTGCGCATTGACACCGATGTGTGGCGCCTGCACTACACCAACCTGTTCGCCCAACTCACTTCCGACATTGTGGGCAACCCCACCGGACTGTTCGGCACGGTAGAGTTTATTCCTAAGTATTTAGCCTTTCACCGATTAGGAGTTCGACTGGGCAAGCGGGTGAGCGTAGGGGCCTTTGAGGCCGTGGTTCACGGAAACCGATCAGGAAATTTTGACTTCGATTACATCAACCCCATCATTTTCTACCGGGCCGTGGAGCAACAGGGAGGAAGCACCGGCAACGCCCTGTTGGGGCTGGATGCCAACGCCATTCTGGGCAACAGTATAGAATTATACGGACAGGCGGTGCTGGATGAGCTGATTATCAGCGAACTTCGCTCGGGAGCCGGTTGGTGGGGCAACAAGTACGCGTTGCAAGTTGGTGGAAAATACATCGACGCCCTGGGCGTGAGCAATTTAGACTTGCAACTGGAGTACAACCGAGCGCGCCCTTATACCTATGCTCACGAAGACCTGTACCGCAGCTACACCCACTACGAGCAGCCGCTGGCGCACCCGCTGGGAGCCAACTTCGACGAGCTGGTAGGCATTGTCCGCTATCAACCTCTGAACCGACTCAGCCTGAAGGGCAAATTGATCCGCGCCCGCTCCGGGACCGATCGCGACAGCACCAACTGGGGTAGCAACGTGCTGCTTGATAATCGGGACCGGGAGCGCGACTACGGCAACCAACTGCGGCAGGGCGTGGCCACCGAACTGCTGGTGGCCGAACTGATCGCTTCGTACCAGGTGTGGCACAATGTCTTTGTCGACCTGCGTTACCTGCAACGCGGTCGCTCGGCGCCCGAAACCGGGTTAGACGAACAGAACCGCTTTGTCTCGCTGTCGCTGCGCTGGAATATCCGGCAACGCAACTACGATTTCTAGTTAGAAAACAAGCCCAGAAAGTTCTCTGTGTTAGAGCGTACCGAATAATGGTCAACGACCTTTTGCCGCCCGGCCTGTCCCATCCGGGTGCGTAGCTCAGGGTCGGTGAGCAGCTTGCTCAAGTAGTTGTACCAATCCTCGTCGGTGGCGCAGTGATAGCCTTCTTTTCCGTGCTCCACAATCTGGGTATTCACCCCCACCGGCGAAACCAGCGCAGGAATGCCCAGGGCCAAGTACTGTAGCGCCTTGAACCCGCATTTTCCATTTGCCCACTGGTCGTCGGGCAAGGGCATCAAACCGATGTGTATGCGGAGCAAATCGTCAATTTCAGTAGCCAACTGCCACGGTACAAACTCCAGGGAGGGCATCTCAACCGCCGGAGGACGGTTGGCAATCACCACTAGATTGAATTCGTGGGTGCGTTCCAACTGCTGAAGAACGGGCAGCAAAAGGTCTAGGTACTTCAGGGTGGAGTGCGAACCCGTCCAGCCCACCACGGGTCGCTTGGTGGTTTGGTCTTGCAGCCGGGAGTGGTGGTGC
This sequence comes from Cyclobacteriaceae bacterium, assembly GCA_965217305.1. GTDB lineage: Bacteria > Bacteroidota > Bacteroidia > Cytophagales > Cyclobacteriaceae > Tunicatimonas. The sequence continues at coordinate 517,832 of CBDCHN010000004.1, read as the reverse complement.
TCGGTGTTAATGGTGGTAGGGTTCACCACCACCCGCGCAGCGTGCTGTTGGGCAAAATTGGCGAGGTACGCATTACCAGCGCTCACCTGGTAACTCCAGCGACAAACGGCTGGAACCTTACTTTGCCATTTGATCAAGGCACTAGCTCGGTTAACCGAAGGGTTGTCACGTAGCCAGATAGCGTCATCGAAATCGTAGATAATTTTTTTCCGTAGCACCTTGGCCAGCAACCACTCGGCCCAGGGTGGGCCCAGGGGGGTGGCTTCCCGGTGGACGAACACGTAGGTGGCGTGCCTCGCTTGGAATAAGTGAACCCACCGGCGCGAAAAGCCAAGCAGGATGCCGAACACCTTGTGGAGAATATGTCCCGGTTGGTAGAGAATTCGGTTGGTGCGGGCGTCCAGGAACGGATAAATCGCGTACGAGATGCCCTGTTGCGTTAGCAGCGGCAAGTACTGCTCGTAGCGAAACCGCTGACTGGGAGCGCCTCCGGTGGGATAGGGGCACCAGAAAGCGATGGATTTGTGATTTTTGGAAGAGATCAAAGGGCGTAGCAAGCAATTGGCTAGCCGTAAGCTACGACGAACTAATGTAGTTAACAACTCGGCGGCACGAGCGCTTTTGATAGCTCGTTTGGCAGAAACAGATGAAAAGACTAGCTTTCGCTACCATTGTTAACTAGCTGGCTTTTTGCTGCCTTATGGCTTCCTTTATTCATAATCCTCGTTTGCCGTTCGTTCGTCCCGATTTTCCGGGTAACTTCTTTCAGGCTGGTCAGTTTCACCACGCCCGCTACGCCAGTACGGAGGCTTCCCTGGGGCGGGTGCTGCGCTGGCAACTGTCGGACAACCCCCAGAAGCAAGAGAAAGCGCAGGACCCATTTCGGCTGAGGCTCGTTTCAGACAGCGGGTTCCTTAGCAGTTCGGAAGATACGCTGGTTTGGTTGGGGCACGCCTCGTTTTTCATTCGGATAAACGGGGTGACGATAATTACTGACCCCTGCTGGAGCGACCTGCCGCTGCTGCTCCGTAAAGTAGGTTTGCCCGTCCCAATCGGCGAGTTTCAGAACATCGACTACCTGTTACTCTCGCACGGCCACCGCGACCACTACGACACAAAGTGCGTGAACCAACTCATCGAGCAGAACCCCGGTATGGAGCTGCTGCTGCCCCTGAAGCTGAGCGAACTTCTCGGCCGCCGCCGGGCAACGGTGTCCTATCAGGAAGCCGCCTGGTGGCAACAGTACGAAACTAAAAACGGCATAGAAATCACCTTTCTCCCCGCCAAGCACTGGAACCGCCGCTGGCTCCACGACTTCAATCAGCAGTTGTGGGGAAGCTTTTTGCTTCGCGGGGTAAACCATTCGGTCTACTTTGGCGGCGATTCGGCCTACGCTGGTCACTTCGCCGAGATAAAACAGTGGATGGGCGCACCGGAGGTGTGCCTGCTGCCGGTGGGAGCCTATAAACCGTCCTTCATGATGCAGGAGGCCCACATGAACCCCGCCGAAGCGGTGCGGGCGTTTCGCGATCTGGGAGGAAGCATGCTGGTTCCGGATCACTACGGTACCTACGACCTGTCGGACGAACCGGCGGGAGAGCCCATTCGCTGGCTGAAAGCAGCGCAGGCCGACGGAAAAATTTCTGCTGACGAACTTCGGTTCTTAGAAGTAGGCGAACCGCTGACACGGTAGTCCGTTTACTAGCTCATCCGAAAGAATAACCAGAAAAAACAAAAGGCCGAAGGTTGGTCCTTCTGCCCTTTGCGAACGTCCATTATGAAAATCAAATCTACAGCAGCAAATATAAAGATAAGATGTTGCCCCTAGGTTAACCCAGTGTTAAGTTAGTATGAACGTTTGCTCGTAAATAGCGGTGCACGGAAACGTAGAAACGGGATGAACCTAGGGTAAATTTCATTACGTAGCGCTCAAACGGTGATACGAATAGCTTAATCTGCTAGTTATAAAGTACTAATTAGGGCCCTATGGCTTGCTAAACCCACTAATTAGAGCGTCATTCGTGGTGTGCCGAAGATATTTTTTACTGGGTTGCCTTCCATTTTTTAACCGGGCCTTTTCGTTTGAACTTCTTATTGGTTCAAACACGGTAACCCCCCTCATCTTCTTCCTTTTTTTTAGGACGCGTCCGGAAGGCCGCGTCCTTTTCTTTTGCTACCTTTGTTTGATGGAACCGCGTGATGTACTGGGCAGTGCCTGGTTAGATTATTGGCAACATCAACCCGCCGCCCCGCTATTGCTTCACCCCAGCTATGGCCCAACGGAAGAAATGCCGATCGACTACTTCTTCCGCGACGCCGATGGGTTTCCTCCGCTTGAGCAGTACGCGTTGGATCTTTGTCAAGGACAGGTACTAGACGTGGGGGCGGGCGTGGGAAGCCATGCTCTGTTTCTACAGCAGCAGGGGTTGGCAGTGATTACCCTTGAGGTATCGCCAGCGGGTGTACAAATTCAGCAGGCGCGGGGGGTGAAACGTGCGCTACAAACCGATTACCGTCACTATCAGCAAAGCGGATTTGATACGGTGTTGTTGCTGATGAACGGCATTGGGGTGGTAGGCTCCCTGGCAGGTCTTCGTGACTTTTTCCAGTGCGCGAAGGCTTGGATTGGCCCCGCCGGGCAGTTATTATTTGACTCAAGTGACGTTGCTTATTTATACGAAGACACCGAATTTTCTACTGATAGCTACTACGGGGAAGTGCGCTACCAGTATGAGTACCAAGGACATTGGGGAGAACAGTTTTCGTGGCTCTACGTGGACGAGAACACCCTACAACAGCTTGCGCGAGAATCGGGATGGCTGACGCAGATCATTTTTGAGGACGATCAGGGGCAGTATTTGGCAAGAGCGACTTTATTTTGAAAGAGTTTCTCTGCTTACTGCTCTCCGGATTGCACCAGAAAAACTCCCGCGATCAGCAGAGCTACCCCTAGCAGACGCTTCAGGGATATGGGTTGCACCGCGAAGCCCATCCATCCGTAGTGGTCCACCACCAGCGAAAAGATGAGTTGACTGGCAATGATCAATCCGAACAGTCGGGTGGGACCAATTTCCGGAGCCACAAAGATCACCGACATAATAAAAAACGCCCCCATCACTCCGCCCAGCCACATCCACCAGCTGCTTCGCTGCACCGAATGCACTCCCAGGGCGGTGAAGTCCGATTTGAAGGCAACGTTGATAAGTAGCAGGGTGATCATCCCGACCCCGAAGGAAACTAGTCCGGCAAGAAACGGATTGCCCAGGATGGAACGCAGTTGGGTGTTAGCTCCGGATTGAACCACCACTCCCATACCAACCAGCAGGGGAATTATATAAAGTAAAGACCGCATACAGGGAAGATTAGTAGGCGGTAAAGGTAAAACAAACGCGTTAGAGGCAAGAGCATAGTGACGAACTATTTTGACGTGCGCTCGCATGCGGTTGTTCAAAGGTGCCCTACTCCTAGGGCGTGTTGACATATAGATTAACGAGAGATTTTGAGCATGATTTTAGGCTAGGCAAGGTACTTGAGAAGCGCGATGCAGAGCATCGGGCGCCGAAAGTAACGCAGAATAGCCGTAAAGCATGCCAAAAGCGCCGTTCAAATTTATGTGTCAACACGCCCTAGAAGTGCATCGAGGTGGCCCGGCGCTAACGATTTTGAGCCACCGCCGAGATTAAAGTTTTAAAGGACTCGGTTCGCGGTGAGGCGTACCATCGTTCTGCTTGACTCAGCAGGCGAACCGCTTGCTGAATATTTCGCTGATTGTAATTCGCCACTGCTTCGTTGAAATAACTAAGTCCTACAAGTTGCGAAAGGTTGATCGTTTCGGCTATCGTGAAGTCATACTGAAAGTACGCTTCGTCTTCTTGCTCGGTCACCTGACTATAAAACGCAAAACGCCGCTTTTGTTCGGCCGGACTAGTGATCCATCCTCCCTGCGGGTCGGTGCTTTCGATCAAAAAAGTGTCGGCTTCCGTCGTGATCGCACTGAGGTAAACGTGGAAGGGAAATTCACTGACCTGGTACGAAACGCCGAGCGCGTCCAGCAGCAAAGTGTAGAGCGCCGTGCCGGTAACGCAATCGTAGCTACCGTGTTCTAATAACTCGGGGAAGGTAGCGTGCGGACGGTAGCGCTTAAGAAATTTACGATGCGTTTTGTAAAAAAAGTAGGAGAGAAAACGCTTTTCCGACCGGTACTTTTGTTGTTTCTTTTGAAGGTGTGCCAAAAATTCGTTGAGTTCGTCATACTGGCGATCAATGTCAGTCTGGGTGGTCGTGGATTCAACCCGCATTAGTGCGTGGAATACTTGCTTAGCCAAGACCACTTCGCGAGCGGGAAATTCATTGAAGGGTGCTTTAACGCTTGCATAGGCCTTAAGATCACTGCTTATTGAAGCAAAACATGCTACCCATACTATTAATGTATGCTTGAAAAAGAACCGTTTCATAACCAACCTCCCTGCTAATGTTACCTAATGTTAACATAAACTTAACAATTTGTTAACATTAAAGCAACGCAATCTTGGCATAGTTGTTACTGTTGTCAGGATTATTTCCTCAGCGTGAACCAAAAAAGGGTAGTTTTCCGAGAAAATTATTCGTCGCGTAGCGCATCTACCGGGTCAGCCAGCGCGGCGCGCAGCGATTGCACACTGACGGTTAAACCGGCCACCAGAACCGCGGCCCCGCCCGCCAGGGCAAAAACACCCAGACCGACCTCGGTGCGGTAAGCAAAGTTCTCGAGCCAACGCCCTACAGCCCAGTACGAAAGAGGAACCGCCACCGCGAACGCGATCATCACTAGGCGCAGAAAATCAAGGGACAGCAAGCCGGTAATCTGTCGGGCCGACGCTCCCAGTACCTTGCGAATGCCAATCTCTTTGGTGCGCTGGGCCGTGACGAACGCCACCAAGCCCAACAAGCCCAGGCAGGCCACCACAATCGCCAGAAAAGTGAAAACACTCAGAATACCCGCTAGCCGCTGTTCGGACCGAAACAGGCGGTCAAAATCCTCATCCAAAAAAGAATACACCAGCGGATTGTCCGGCTCGAACTGAGTCCAAACCTCCGCCACCTGATCCACTCCTCTTGCTACGTTGCCCGGCGCAAGCCGCACCAGCACGTAGTCGCTCACAAAACTGGGGGCAAAGTATTGAAACGCAATGGGCTTTACCCAGCGGTCAAACGACTCGACGTTAAAATCTTTGATCACTCCCAGCACCCGCAGGCGCTGTTCGTCGTCTTCTCCCTGGTTTTTGACGATCGTTTGCCCCACCGGGTCCACCAAGCCCAGCGTCCGCACGGCTGATTGATTCAGCAGCACCCCGCTGGTTATGTCCGAAGCCCTATCCTGCTGAAACTCTCGTCCTTCCACCACTTGCAATCCCAGGGTGGCTACGTAGTCCGGGTCGATGTAGAACCAGTTCATGCCCCGACTCTGGTCTGAGCCCTCTACCCGAATGTCGCGCATCACCTTGAGCGGTTGGGTGGGAGCGCCCGTGGCGAAGCTCACCTGCTGTACCGACGAGTGCTGACGGAGAGCCGCTTTGAAGTCCAGCCACCGCTCCTGGATTTCTTTGTCATTGTTGATCACCAGCACCTGTTGGCGCTCGAATCCGACATCTTTTTGCTGCATAAATTGGAGCTGCTGCACCACCACGGCAGTGGTGACCACCAGCGTAATCGACACCACGAACTGAAAAACAATGAGCGCACTGCGCAAGCGGCCCGCCCCGCGCGACGAAGCCGCTTTGCTCGACAGCACCGCGGCCGGACGAAACGAAGAAAGGTAAAACGCCGGATAGCCGCCCGCTACAAATCCTACCAAGAGCACTCCACCCACCACAACCAGCAATAACTCGGGATGCGCAAACCAATCAAAGGCTAACTGCTTGCCAGTCAGTGCGTTGAAAGGAACACGCAACGCTTCCACCAGCCCCAGGGCCAGCAACATCGCTACCAGACTGATGGTCATCGACTCCGCAAGGAACTGAAGAATCAGGGACCGACGGGGCGAACCCAGCACCTTGCGCACTCCCACTTCTTTGGCCCGACGGGTGGCCTGCGCCGTCGATAGATTGATGAAGTTGATGCAGGCCAGCAGGATAATGAGTAGGGCCACTCCCGAGAGCGTGTACACCGTGGTGATGCTGCCGTTGGCCTGATGCTCCCGCTGCAAATTAGAGTGCAGGTGGATATCGGTTACCGCCTGTAATTCGTAATGCATTGGCTCGTCCGCTTCAGGGCCAATGTCTTGAGCTTCCAGATACTGCCGGGCATGCGTTTGGGCGATGCGATCAATTTTTTGAGATAAGGCGGCTAGTTGGGCGGCATCCTCCCGCACTCCGGGGCGCACTTTCAGGTAGGTATGCATGATATTCCATCCCCAGCCGTCGCCGTCCGTGATCTCCTGGTACCCCTGCGGGTCCACCAGCATGTCGAAGGGGAAGTGGGTCGGGCCGGGGTCCACCACGGCCGTCACCCGTCGGGCCTGGCGGCTTCCGCCGAATAGAATTTCCTTTCCCACCACTTCGCCCCGCTCCACTGCTCCTTGACTGAAGTAGCGTTCGGCCGTTTGGCGAGTCAATATGATAGAACTGGCTTCTTGCAGCGCCGTCGCCGCGTCACCGGCCACCACGTTGAAGTCCAGCACCTGCAAAAATTCCGGGTCGACAATGTAGATACTGGTTTCGCGGAACACGGTTTGCCCGCTGCTGTCTTCCTCTACCGGCAAGCGCATGGTAGAATGGTTCCAGCTAAAGGCGCGTGCTATCGCTTCCACTTCGGGAATTTCGTTTTTAATGGCTTCGTAGAGGGGCGGGGGAGTGGTGGCCAAGTGATAGTCGCCGCCCCCGTTGCTGGTAACCCGGTACACCCGGTCGGCATCCTCGTGAAAGCGGTCGAAGCGCAGTTCGTCTAGCACGTAGGCACTGATAAACATACTGCTGGCCAGCCCCAGGGCCAGTCCGAAAATATTAATAAAGGTGTAGAACTTCCGGCGTCGGAAGTTGCGAAGGATGATGGTAAAGTAGTTGGTGAGCATAGTTTTTGGTTTTGTGAAACGAGCAAAGACGTTCTGATTGATACTGTTTATTCGTTCCGCAGTGAATCTACCGGGTTGGCCCGCGCCGCGCGTACCGATTGGTAGCCCACGGTGAGCAGGACCAGCAGCAGCGACAGGAGCAAGCAGGCAATAAACATCCACCCGCTAATTTCAGTGCGGTACGCAAAGCTTTGCAACCACTGCTGCATCAGCCAGTAGGCCAGCGGCGCGGCCAAACAAAACGCGAGGAGCAACAACCGGATAAACTGCCCGGAGAAGAGCGCCAGCAGCTGCTGCACCGAGGCTCCCAGCACCTTGCGGATGCCGATTTCCTTGGTGCGTTGCTCGGCCATAAACACCACCAAGCCGTATAAGCCCAGGCAGCCGATAAGAATAGCCATGCCGGAGAAAATCTGAATGAGCGAAAGTAAGCGTTGGTGATCCTGATAAAATTTGGCAATAGCATCATCCAGAAATTGGTACTCGAACGGAAAGTCCGGATAACTGGTCTGCCAAGCCTTCTGAAGCTGCTCAATCACCTCTTTCGCCTGCGTCAGGTTCACCTTTAGATTGAGATACTGGTACTGAGCCGAGCGATTGGTAATCAACAAGGGCGGAATCTTTCTGCCGAACGTGGCCGTGTGATAATCGGCCACCACTCCCACAATCGGTAGCTCCGAACCACCCAGCGAGACGTATTTGCCCAGCAGTTCGTCGGGTGAAGTGGCCCCTACTTCCCGCATGAAGGTTTCGTTGGCTACCCAAGCGCTGCCCGAGTCGGAAGGAGGATACACCTGACCGGCCAGTAAAGGTATCTGGTACGTTGCGAAAAAATCGAGGTCAGCATACTGAAGGTTGACCGACCGCTGGCTTTCTTTATCGCTTTGCCCATCGTACTCAAACACCGTAGCGTGCATTGACTGAGACATCGCCGGAGCCTGTGAAAGCGATAGTGATTGCACTCCCGTATAGTTTTGAAGTTGCTCTTTGATCCGTTGCTGCGCTGAGGCGCCTTGATCCGGAAACGCTACGGTGAGAATAGCTTCCTGATTAAAACCTAGGGGCGCTTCCAGTAGATAGGTCAGTTGTTGTCCGACCACCAGCACGAACAAGATGAACGTTTGAGCAACAAAGAGTTGAAACACCACCAACGCCCCCCGCGCTCCCCCGCGGTTCTGACGCGAACCCAAGAGCGTACCCTTCACCAGTTGGGCGGGTTGAAACCGGGACAGCAGCACGGCCGGGTACGCTCCGGCCAGCAACGTGACTCCGGCGATCAAAACCACCAGAAAAGCCACCGTAGAGGCACTTAATCCGAGGGTCACTGCCCGCAGATGCTCGTATAGTTGTTGCAGTTGCAGCAGTCCTACCTCAGCCAAACCCAGCGCCAGTCCGGTGGCCAGCGTGGTGACGAGCAAGGCTTCTCCCAAAAAGTAGAAGATGATCTGCTGGCGAGAACTACCGACCACCTTGCGGATGCCCACTTCTTTGGAGCGACGTCCGCTGATGGCCGTGGTTAGGTTGATGAAATTGACAACAGCCAGCATAATCAACAGCGCGGCGAGTAATCCCAGACCGGCTAGCATCTCCCGGGAAGCTCTTCGGTGAGGAAAACCCCCGTACTTTCCCCCGAAGTGGACGGAAGATAGCGGTTGCAGGTGCAAAAACGCGTCCCACCCGCCGTTGTCTTCCTGCGGGGTGTACCGCTCCAGATAGTTCGTCAACTGATCCTGCAGGGCTTCGGGCGACGCGGAAGGGGCCAACAACACGTAGGTCTGAAAAGACGAACTGAAACTGTCCCATTCCTGATCTTCCTTTCGGTTGCGCGCCAGGGTGTTGAAGGAGATCAGCAGGCCAAAGGTCAAATCGGTATCCGGCGGCAGATCGGCCAGCACGCCGGTGACCTTGAGTTCGTGCTTACCATCCAAACTGATGACTTCGCCCAGAACGTCTCGCGAGCGTCCGAAGAGCTTCTCGCTGAGCGAAGCGGTGATGAGTGCTTCATTGGGAAGGGTAAGCACCGTCTGCGGATTTCCTTCTTGCAGAGGAAAGTCGAAAAGCTGCAGATAACCGGGTTCGGTGTAGGCAATGGGCTCGGCTAAAAAAAACGTTTTGTCGCCCGCCTGCACCTGCCGGTGGTCTTCATACACTTCCAATGGGACCACCTGTTCCACTACGTTGGCAAAATCCTGCCGCAGCGCTTCGGGCAGGGGGCGGGGCACTCCCGCGTTGCCGCTTTCACCGTCCGGACTTTTGAAGTCGGCCACTACTCGATAGATGCGATCTGCCCGTTCGTGGAACCGATCAAAACTGAGTTCGTAGCGAACAATCAAAAAGACGATGATGGCACTGCCAATGCCCAGCGACAGGCCCAGCACGTTGATCACGGTGCTGGTCTTTCGTTTCCAAAGGTTGCGCAGCGAGATGCGAAGGTAGTTTTGTAACATAGCAAGTGATCGCCAAAGCGAGATTTCATTAACTGTTAACTATTCACTTGTTGGTGGTTCAAGCTTCTTGCCAACCGGTATTTTTCGAGTAAGAAACTGACAACCAGATAATTACTAGGTTTAAAATTTTGCACATTGTATCATTTCCGTACACCATACCGTCCGCTTTCGATACACCAACCAGTCGTCTGCGCTGAAAATCGGATTGAACTTCGGGAGTATGCCTGAAAAGTAGGATAAAGTCCAAAATCAAAACAAACTAGACACAGGTAAGGCTGTTGGCTAAATGTCTTATTTATCACGCGGCTGTGGTAAGGATGTTGACATGTATCGTCCGAACAACCCCAACTATCGCTATGGTCCAAATGACTAAAATATTTGCCGTGGAAGACGACGTGATCTTCGGCAAGATGATCAAGCATACCTTAGAAAAAGAAGATACCTACGACGTCACCGTGTTCGCCACCGGCGAAGAATTCTTCGACCACCTGCACGAGCAGCCCGACATCGTCACGCTCGACTACAACCTGCCCGGCATGACCGGACTGGATATCCTTGAGCGGATCAACCAGTACAATCCGGATATTTCTATCGTGGTGGTATCGGGGCAGGAGGAGGTGACCGTGGCGGTAGAAGCCTACAAGCACGGCGCCAAGTACTACGTCGTCAAGAATAAGCAAACCTTCGAGGAGCTGGCCCACTGTGTTAAGACCCTGGCAGCGCATACCGACCTGAAAAAAGAGGTAGAAGTGCTGCGCGAGCAGATCATCGATCGACATAATTATTCTAGCATCATCGGCGAGAGCGGAGCGGTGCTCAAGGTGATTCGAATGATGCAGAAGATTGAGAACAGCGACGTGCTGGCCCTGATCACCGGCGAAAGCGGCACCGGCAAAGAGGTGGCCGCCCGGGCGGTGCACTACAACTCACGCCGCCGCAAGAAAAACTTTATCGCCATCAACGTGGCGGCCATTCCCGAAGACCTTATCGAGAGCGAACTGTTCGGCCACGAAAAAGGAGCGTTCACCGGGGCCAACGGCCGCCGCATCGGTAAGTTCGAGGAAGCCAACGGCGGCACCATCCTGCTCGATGAGATCGGCGAAATGGACATCAACTTGCAAACCAAGCTGCTGCGGGTCTTACAAGAAAAGAAAATCTGTCGCATCGGCAGCAACAAGGAAATCGACCTGGACGTGCGGGTGCTGGCCGCCACCAACAAAGACCTGGGGCAGCGGGTGAAGCAGGGGAAATTCCGGGAGGATTTATACTACCGGATTCAAGGATTCTTGATCCACCTGCCTCCCCTGCGCGAGCGGGGCAACGATATCATCGTGCTGGCCAAGCATTTCTTGCAAGAATGCAGCGGACCGTCGGCATCGTTCACCAAAGAAGCCATAGAGTCCATGCTGGCGCACGATTGGCCTGGCAACATCCGCGAACTGAAATCCTTCGTGGAGCGCGCGGCCTTGATCAGTGAGGGCGAAAAGATTGAAGCGTCGGATTTGGTATTCTCACCCACCATTCTGTAAAAAAACAAACCCAATACTTTCACTAACTAACGATATACCATGGGATCGAAGCGATCAATGAACCAACGGGTCACCGTAAAATCTCAGCTAACGCTACAATACGCTGCCGCGGGTTGTGTGCTGGCCGTACTGGTTGGAGTGGCTGTATTTGCCTATCTCAACGTGGGCAATAGCGAAGATAGTTACGCGGCTAATACCCGCTTTTACGCTGTCCAGCCCGGCGAGTGGTCTGAATCAGCGGTGTGGGAAGGCAGCGTAGCGCCGCCCACCGGGCAGATCAAGCACGACATTGAGATTTTGGGTCACGTGCGCCGCCGCGGACACTTGAGTTACAAAAAAGGGTCGAAGAAGACATTGACCGTAAAAGATACCCTGATTATTGAGGGCAACCTCACGCTGGGAAACAAGTCAAATCTGACGGTGAACCACGGGGGCGTGCTCATCGTGGCCGGAGACTTCACGGTGGACAAGAAGAGTAAGATCACCAACGAAGGCATTATCGCAGTAGGGGGAAACTGGCAGTTAAATGCACTGTCAAAGATCGACTTTAGGGGAGACAGCAGCCAATTGTTTCACTTTGGCGAGGCGCACGCCCAAGACGAAACAGTTAATTTCGGGCAAGGAGCCGAAGCGCTAAAGCAGGGGCATCAATCACTTTATGCACTGCTCAAGAAAAAAAGCGACGCGCTTAAACCCATCTTCTTCACTGCTACCCTGCAGCAGGGGCACGTAGTAACCCAGTGGGAGACGGGCAGTGGGGCTGCCTACGCGAACTTCGTTGTGGAAAAAAGTACCAACGGAGCCGTATTCAACGAACTAGCGGTGATTTCCGGAGGAGCCAACAGCATGTTGCACGCGCCGGATGCCTACACCGATCCGAATCCTGCGGTGGGCATGAGTTACTACCGCCTCAAGCGAACCGATTCGGATGAGAATATTACCTACTCGCAATTAGTGCTGGTAGCCAACTGGGGAGCCGCTAGCTCTTTCGGGAACGAAAGCGTGAGCGTAGGTCAGTAGCCAAAGCGCTACCTATAGCATCAACTATTTCTTATAGTGTGCACTTCCTGCCTCCCGTATCGTCTGAGCCGCGGCTTCGGCGGTGATATCGCGCTGGGGCTCGGCAAACATTTCGTAGCCGACCATAAACTTTTTTACGGTGGCCGAACGCAGCAGGGGCGGGTAAAAACTCATGTGCCAGTGCCAGCCCAGGTAGTCCTTGCCGTCGGTGGGCCGTTGGTGAATGCCCATACTGTAGGGAAAAGAAGTCTGAAAGATATTGTCAAACCGCGTGGTCAGGGCTTTGAAGATGGCCGCAAATGCTTCGGTTTCTTCCGTCGATAGCGCGGTAATATCAGCTTGCCTGCGGCGGGGAACGATCATTGCCTCGTAGGGCCACACCGCCCAGAAGGGTACCAGCGCCACAAAGTGCTCGTTGGTAAGCACCACCCGTTCTTCGTGCTTTAACTCTTGCTCCAAATAATCGCCTAGCAGACTGCGCCCCTGCTGCTGATAGTAGCTGGTTTGCGTTTCGGTTTTTTTCAGTACCTCCAGCGGTACCGACGCTTGCGCCCAGATCTGCCCGTGCGGGTGGGGATTGCTGCAACCCATTACCGCTCCCTTGTTCTCAAAAATCTGCACGTGGTTGATAAACGGCTGTCTACCCAACGATTGATACTCCGTTCGCCAAACCTCAATCACTTTGCGAATATCCGCTTCGTCCATTTCGGGGATGGTGAGCGCGTGGTTGGGAGAGAAGCATACCACCCGACAGGTGCCCAGCTCGCCCTGGGCGCGTAGCAACCCTTCTTCGTACGAAGCATCTGAAGATTCGGATAGCAAAGCGGCGAAGTCGTTAGTGAAGACGAACGGTTCGGTATACGCCGGATTGGTGTGCCCCCCGGCTCGCTCGTTGCCCGGACACAAGTAGCACTGGGGATCATAAGAGGGGCGATGCTCTTCCGTTTTTTTTTCAACCTTGCCCTGCCAAGGGCGCTTGGTGCGGTGCGGTGACACCAACACCCATTCGCCGGTCAGAACGTTGTAGCGACGGTGAGGAACAACAGCAAGAGACAGATCAGACATGGTGGGTTTAGGCTTATGAGTTAGTGGATTCTTCGGAAATAGATCGCACCCCCTCGCTCAGGGCCAGCTCGTACACTTCCGGTTTCAGGTCGTACTTTTGCTGATACGGATCCACAATATTGGCAATAGTGGCGGCGCGTTGATCTTTCTTCATCAAATTAATGGTGCACCCTCCGAAGCCCCCTCCCATCATACGGGCTCCCAGCACCCCTGCTTGTTGACTCGCCAAATCTACCAAGGTGTCCAGTTCGGGGGTGGTAATCTGATATTCATTACGCATGTCGGCGTGCGACTCGAAAATAATTTCGCCCGCGCGGGGTATATCGCCCTGTCGGAGAGCCTTTACGGTGTCTTGCACCCGCTGGTTTTCGCGCAAAACATAGCGGGCCCGCTGATAGTCATCGGCCGAAAGGGTGGTTCGGTAATTTGATAGCTGTTCGGGAGTGACGTGCCGCAGGGTTGTCACTCCGGGATGGTTGCGCTGGATTACGGATACAACGCGTTCGCAGGAGGCCCGCCGGTCGTTGTAGCCCGATTCGGCGGCCAGTTCGTGCTTCACCATTGAGTTGATAAGCACCAACGTGTAGTCGCCTAGGGCCAGGGGGAAGTGCTGGTACTGTAGACTTTCGCAGTCCAGAAACAGCACCTGATCCTGTTTCCCGAATAGCACGGCATACTGGTCCATGAGTCCGCACTGAATGCCGGTGCGGTGCTCGGTAGTTTGCGCCAGCAGCGCAATCTCTTCGCGGGCAATTTTCAGGTCAAACAACTCAGATAAGCCGTAGATAAATCCGCAGCACAAAGCGGCCGAAGAAGACATACCGGCCCCTAGCGGAATATCGCCCCCGAAGGCAGCGTTGAAGGGACTCACCTCGTACCCTTTCTCTTGCAATACCCGCACGGCAGTCAGCAAATACTGCCCCCAAGCAGAACCGTCCTGATCCGAGCCACTGGGGGAAGACAAGGTGAATTGTAGCGCTTCGTTGTAGTTGAGCGAGTATACCGTCGCTTGGCGATTGGCACCAGTGCCGAAAGCGAAGTATAGGTACTTATCGATAGCGGCCGGAAGCACAAAACCGTCGTTGTAATCGGTGTGCTCGCCGATCAAATTGATGCGGCCGGGCGCCTGAACGAGCAACGATGGTTGGGTCGCGTAATGATCCTGAAACGTTTGCGTGACGATCGGCAGCATGGCAATTAATTGAGCTTAAGACTCCTGATAAAACAGATAGGTTCACTGTTTGAAAGCAAAAGTAGGCAGAAAAAGCAGCAACACCTAACCCCCCGGCCCCCGACAAAAATAGGGTTTACTCCGCCCGGTTCCAGCTATTCTTCTATCTTTACGCCGAACAAATCTTTGCCCAATGCTCGACTACATCGTATGGACGGCCGATCCGACCTTGTTCCACCTAGATTGGAAGTTTATTAACTTTGCCCCCCGTTGGTACGGCTTGCTGTTCGCGGCAGGTTTTCTAATTTCTCAACAAGTGCTGTTTTATATCTTTCGCTCCGAAGGGCACAAAGAGGAAGACGTGGAAACGCTCACCGTATTTATGGTGTTGGCTACGATCATTGGTGCCCGGCTGGGGCACGTGTTGTTCTACGAACCGGCTAAGTATTTGGCGAACCCCATTGATATCCTCAAGGTATGGGAGGGAGGGCTAGCGAGTCACGGGGCCGCCATTGGCATTCTGACGGCCTTGTACCTGTACAGTAACTACGACATCCAACTGTTCCAGGGGAAGATGAAAAAGCGGCCCCGCCCGGGTCAGAGCTTTCTTTGGGTGGTCGACCGGATTGTGATCGTCGTGGCCCTCACCGGGGGGCTGATTCGCTTTGGCAATTTTATGAACTCCGAGATCATTGGTAAACCCACCGGCAGCGACTACGGCGTAGTATTCGCCCGCGATTTGATTGACATTCTGGAAAACAGCCCCCTGGTAGATGCCGTGGAAGCACGGCAGGGGGAGTCCTCAGAAACCTCGACTGAAGTAGTGAACGAAAACTATCGACCCGTTGAGGTGCAAATCACCTTTAACCGGGGAGGCTACCAGGAGGCGGAAATCCGGCGGTTTGTAGAAAATGACCTCAAACGAATTCTAACCGGCTACGCCAGCGTACGTCAGCACATCTACGAACCGCCCGAAACGCCCGTACGGGCCGAACTCACGCAGCGGCGCGGCGCTTACGTGGCCACCATCAGCACGTTTGGCATCCCCCGACACCCTGCCCAGTTGTACGAATCATTCACCACTTTCCTGGCTTCTCTACTGTTGTTCTTCCTCTGGACGCGCTTGCGGCAAGAAACTCCCGAAGGACTGTTTCTAGGCATCTTCCTCATCTGGGTGTTTGGACTGCGCTTCGTGCACGAGTTTTTCAAGGAGGATCAGGTGGATTGGGAAGGAAACATCCCGCTTAACATGGGGCAGTGGCTCAGCATTCCGTTGGTACTCATCGGAGTGTATCTGCTGCTGACACTCAAGCAGCGGCAGGGGAAGAAGCGGGTAACGTAGTTAAAGCGGTATCTCTAACACCGCCAGTAACTCGCTCATCATCATCGCCGTTGCGCCCCAGATAACGCGCCCGTCGATTAGGTAACACGGAGCTTCCAGGGTCACGTTCTTCATCGCTTTGACGCTTACCGTGGACTGGTTGTCAGGCTTGGTGAAAGCGGATAGCGGAAGATCCAATACTTTAGCAACCTCACTCGGGTCGGGTTGGTAGGTCGGTTGTGCTTCAGTATGGGCAAGCACCGGAGTGACAATAAAATTGCTAGGTGGAATATACAGTTCGGATAGCACGCCGATGACCTGTGCTTGGGGCACCCGCACGCCAATTTCTTCTTCGGTCTCGCGCAGTGCGGTGGCCACCAGCGAGGTGTCTTCCGGCTCCACTTTGCCCCCCGGCAGCGCAATCTGTCCGCTGTGCACTCCGGCATAAGTAGGCCGCACGATCATCGGAAGATAGATTAGGCCATTGTACGGATACAGCAGCATTAGCACGGCCGCCCGCCGCGCATCAGGGCGGGGCCGAAGCCGGGCGCGCCGGTGCACGTCGGTGGCCATACGCTGCTGGGCTGCCCAGCCGGGAGGTGCCCAGCCGGGAATTTCACCGCGCAGGCGGGCACCTAACTGCTCTAATAGGTCTTTGTCAAAATTCACGGGCTCTGTCCTCCAGTCTCAAAGATACGGACTGCGGAATGAAAGCGGGAGATTTAGCGTTGAAGAAACGCGTTACTTTTTTCTGACCCCGTATGAAATTCTTCTCTTTATTACTGATGCTTGTTGTGCTGGCCGGATGCAGTCGCCGTAACACGGTGGGCTCGTTGTTCTCTACGCTGTCGCCCCACGAGCAGTACGAAAAATCGCTGCGCAGCGCCAATCTCGACCAAACGGCCCTGGGGCAAACCTGGCTAACTGCCGCCGAACGCAGCCTGCGCGATACGCTCGTCGTGGCGTTGCCCTTCCGAGAGGTGGGCTACTTCGTGGCCGAACAACCGCGGGCGGCCGCGTTTCGCTACCCCGTGCGCACCGGGCAGCGCATTGAGGTGAGCGTGCGCACCTCGTCTCAAGCGTCATTGTTTTTAGATGTGCTCGAAGTGACGAACGACACCACTTTTCGAGCGGTGGCTTCGGCCGATTCAACGCAGCAACTGTCCTACGAAGTGGAACACAATGGGGTACACGTGCTGCGCCTGCAATCCGAATTGCTACAGAATCTGAGCTACGAGCTCACCGTAGCGGCCAAACCTTCGCTGGGCTTTCCGGTGGCGGGCCAGAGTAGCCGGGCGGTGGGTAGTTTCTTCGGGGCACCGCGCGACGGAGGAGCCCGCAGCCACCAGGGCGTGGATATTTTTGCTCCGCGGGGCACGCCCGTGGTGGCTACCTCCGACGGGGTGGTGAGTGCTCGCACCAGTAGCCGGTTGGGGGGCAAGGTGGTGTGGCTGAAGACTCACGGAACGAATCAGTACTACGCCCACCTCGATAGCCAGGCGGTGCGTCCGGCCCAGCGGGTGCGGGCGGGCGACACGCTGGGGTGGGTGGGCAACACCGGCAACGCGCGCTTCACGCCCCCGCACCTGCACTTCGGAGTGTACCGCTTCGGGCGGGGAGCCCTTGATCCCTTTCCCTTCATCGATAATGCCGCCCCGCAACCGCCATTGGTCGAAACGGATACCGCACTGCTGAAGCACCCCGCTCGGGTGAGCGCCGCGGCGGCCAACCTGCGCGCAGCGCCTACCACCCGGTCGGCTGTGGTGGGCACCTACGGGCAACATACGTTGCTGCGCTTGCTGGGGGCAAGTGGAAAATGGTTTCGGGCAGAACTGCCGGACGGACAGCGGGGATACGTGCACCAGTCGTTGGTCGGCCCGGCTGAAACGGCCATTGAGGAGGTGACCATCTCGGAAGATGACTACCTGTTCTGGACGATGGATGAAGCCGCTTTGGATGAAGCGGATTCAGATGAAGCCAATTTCTTATCAGAAACCTTAACGAACGCGTCGGTGCCCGTGCTGGCCCGCTACGATTCGCTGCTTTGGGTGGAGGCGTTACCGGGAATGCAGATGTGGCTGCGGTTATCCGCGTCATAAGCAGATTGATCTCCGGGAAGCGCTTTGTTTCCAATTGTTCGTAGTGCTAAAAATTGTATCTTACCTCAAAAAGAAGTGACATGGAACCTGTTGTGCAAACTATCCCGGAAAGTCTAATCTACGAAATAACCGACGACGGTCCGATCTATTACCAGGGCTATCGGGACTATCTTGATGGCGCTAAAACTCTAGAAGAAATTATGGGAAGTAGTATCTTACAATCGTTTTTAGTGACCAGAATGGCCTACTTCATCACTTCTTGTTTACCTAAAGAATACTGGGCACTTAGCAGCGAATTGGGCATTCAGTTAGCCAAAGGCAAGTACCGAGCGGCTGATATTGCCATTGTGCGTCGCGAGGAAATGAAGAAAGTTAAAGACAAGCGAAGGTACCTGGGCTTCGCCCCCGAGGTGGTGGTGGAAGTGGACATTAAAGCTGACTTAGAAACTACCGAGGGTTTGCGCGATAGCCTAGGCTACGTAAATTTAAAGACCAAAGAACTATTTAAATTCGGAGTGAAGAAAGTGATTTGGGTGCTGACCGACACCGAAAAAGTGGTCGTGGCTGAGGCCAACCAGCCTTGGACATTTGTGGATTGGGATAAAGATATTTTGGTGTTGGACGAATGCTACGTCAACGTGAAGGCCATTGTTGATGAGATTTAAACCCCAAACGCTGTCGAGCCGGAAACCAGCGCCCCTGCAAGTAGAATCAGAGCTTATTCCTCTAACGTTTCCACGATTAAATTGTGATTCGTATAAATGCAAATGTCAGCCGCAATGTGCAGGCTCTCGGTCACCATTTTTTCGGCACTGAGTTGCGATGAATGTTTTTTCAGCGCCAGCGCCGCCGCCTGAGCATACATGCTGCCCGACCCAATGGCGGCAATGCCGTTGTCCGGTTCCAGCACGTCGCCCGTACCTGACAAGATAAGCAACTCATCCCGGTTGGCGATGATCATCATGGCTTCCAGGCGACGCAGGTAGCGGTCGGTGCGCCAGTCTTTGGCCAGTTCGATAGCGGCTCGCTTCATGTTGCCGCCGTAGGCGCTGAGCTTTTCGTCGAAGCGCTCAATAAGCGTAAACGCATCGGCAGTGGAGCCCGCAAAACCCGTCACAATTTTTCCGTCCTGCAACTTCCTGATTTTCTTGACGTTACTCTTGGCCACGGTGTTGCCCATGGTGGCTTGCCCGTCGGCCCCGATGGCGATTTGGTTATTGTGCTTGATGGCTAAGACGGTGGTGGATTTAATTAACGGTTTCATACAGAACAACGGTATAGGATAGGTCAGAGGAAAGCGACGGCCAAGTAGCTTAAAGATGAAGATACGCGATTTGTTCGCCAAGGGTTATAAAAAAAGCCCGGCAAACTGCCGGGCTCTTTCTAAGATGAAAAACGAAGATCGTTATGAAGTCACTGGTTATTAAATCATGATGCGCAGTGGTTCTTCAATGAAGGCTTTTAGCGTTTGCAAGAAGGCCGCTCCCAGCGCCCCATCCACGGTGCGATGATCGCACGATAAGGTGACCTTCATCACGTGGCCGGGCACAATGGCTCCGTCTTTGACAATCGGGGTTTCTTTGATTCCTCCGACGGCCAGGATGCAGGAGTTGGGCGGGTTGATGATGGCCGTGAACTCTTCTATGCCAAACATGCCCAGGTTAGAAACCGCGAACGTGCCGCCTTCCTGCTCCTGCGGTTGCAGCTTTTTGTTCTTGGCCTTACCGGCTAGTTCTTTCACCTCGGTGGCAATGTGAGCCAGCGATTTGTTATCCGCGAAGCGAATAACGGGAACGAGCAGACCTTCGTCGACGGCCACGGCCACCCCGATATGGATGTGCTGGTTGAGGCGCATGGTGTCGCCTTGCCACGACACGTTGAGTTTAGGATGCTGACGCAGCGCGGCTGCCACTGCCTTGATGATGATATCGTTGTAGGATATTTTTACGGGTGAGTACTCGTTGATGCTGGCCCGTGCCGCTACCGCCCGGTCCATGTTGATCTCCATGGTGAGGTAGAAGTGCGGAGCCCCGAACTTGCTTTCGGCCAGTCGGCGGGCGATGGCTTTGCGCATTTGGGAAACTTTCACCTCCTCGTAGCTTTCTTCGCCCACTACCTGGGGCAGTGCAATCGGCGCAGCGGGGGCGTCGGGCGATGCTGCTTTCTTCTCTTCTTTGGGCGCTGCTTCGGGCTTAGCGCTGGGCTGGTAATCTTCGACATCGCGCTTCACGATGCGGCCGTTTTCGCCCGAACCCTCGATGCTAGACAAGTCGTAGCCCTTCTCTTCGGCCATCTTCTTGGCCAGCGGCGAAGCTTTGATGCGACCATCCGTTTGGCTGTCGGCGCTGCCGTCGCTGCTGCTTCCGTTGGTGGAGCGACTCGGCGCGTAGGCCGGAGCATCTTTTTCTTCGCTTTCCGATTCATCCGAAGACGCTTCAGGAGCTTCTACATCCGATGCGTTGGCCTTACTATCGGCATTGTCCTCTTTCTTCTTCTTGCCCGAGCGAGCCTTGATGAGTTTTTCGTAATCAGCACCTTCTTCACCAATCACGGCAATCACGCCGTCTACGGGCACCGCCCCGCCTTCTTCCACGCCTATGTACAGGAGCGTACCGTCTTCGTAGGACTCCAGCTCCATGGTGGCCTTATCGGTCTCTACCTCGGCCAGAATGTCGCCGGATTCTACTTTATCGCCCACTTTCTTAAGCCAGGAAGCAATTACTCCTTCCTCCATCGTATCGCTCATCTTGGGCATCAAGATCACGTTGGCCGCCACGTCTGAGGCATCGACCGATTCCTCTGAGTCGTCTTCGTCGTTTTGGTCAGCCTCTTGCTCGTCCGCCGCATCGTCGACCGCATCGTCGTTTTCTTTTTCTTTATTTGCCTTGTCTGACTTATCTTCTTTAGGTTTCTCTTTTTTTCCGTTGCCTCCTCCTGATTCAATTTCTTTGAGCAGATCAGCGATATCTTCTCCCTCTTCGCCAATAATGGCAATCACGCCATCCACGGGCACCGAATCGCTTTCTTCCACGCCGATGTGCAGCAGGGTGCCATCTTCAAACGACTCCAGCTCCATGGTGGCCTTATCGGTCTCCACCTCGGCCAGGATGTCGCCCGACTCCACCGTGTCGCCCACTTTCTTGAGCCAGGAGGCAATCACTCCTTCCTCCATCGTATCGCTCATCTTGGGCATTCGTATTACTTCAGCCATAATATTTCTCGTAGTTGTGTGTGCAGTAGGGTTCAGCAGCGTAGTGGGTGCACCAACCAACTACTCAGCCAAATTAAGGATCAATCTAACGTATATCAATGCAAATAAGATAAAAATGTTTAGGAACGAACCAGAACTGCTATCCAATTATAATCTCAGTAACTAGCTGCGTCGTCTGCTCGATGGTGCAGGTGCCGTACAATACCGAGGTGGGCTCCTTTTGCTGAAAGGAAGGTGAGTACCATCCCAAGATCGGGTCGGTTTCGCCGCGCACTACCGAAACCGTCAGGGCAGGGTCGGGCCGCACCGTGACGGGACGCGCCCCGGAAGTAACCAATTTGTAGGCATCGCTCGTCGCATCTATCGAGACCGCAGGGTGCAGGTGCAAGGGCAGTTCCAGCGTATGTTTTCCCGGACGATCAAGCATAATATCATCCACAATGCGCAGGGTGTGGTTCGTCTTATCGAGCGACAAGGCCCGTCGGTGCGTAACGCCGAGGTGCTGGTACCCGTTGTGTTCGGCCACCACCAGATCATGCGTATCGTTGGTCTCGTTGCGCAACACCGTCACTCGGTAATGATTGCTCCACATGGTGGGTCCGGTGCTTTTAGCCTGGTCTTGCCTGTCGACGCGGATGGTGTTGTGGGCCAACGTTCCGATGAAGTAGCTTCGCCAGGCGGGTTCAGTATGGTAAGTGTAGGTGCCCACGTCGGTGATGATCGGGTACCCGTCTACGTGCAGCACCCACGAGAGGGCGTCGGCGTGTCCGTGCGCCGCAATGGACAGAAAACCCAGCGGGGCGGCGTCTAGGTGAACGTATACTTCCTGTCCGTCGTTGGCGGTTCGCAGGATGAAATGCCCTTCGGACTTATAGAACCGGGAGGGGGGCGGAGTAGTGTCGGCTGATACGCGTTCGTAAACCTGACGACCGGCTTCTCCAAACAGAACGAGGTTTTTGTTATCAATGCCGGTGGTGCGGTTCTTCCAGGCTGCATTCTCAAAAAGAATAACCCCTGAGACCAGCAGCGAGCGAAAGTTATCGGGTGGATCGCAGTCAAAAAATACTACCTTTCCGTCGTCCTCATCGCCGTAGAAGGGGAGATTCCCGCGCTGATCCATCAACGAAAAAATGTAGTCCAGCACGTTCTCGAGCGTTTGGCGGTAGCGCTGCGAGAAAGGTTGCTGAATTTGTTCGGCCACCACGTAGGGAATCAGGAAAAAATCGGTGATAAACTGAATGTATTCGGCGGCTTCTTCCTTGTTTACGCCCTGCGCCGAGTGCTGGACCAGAATCTCGTGTTCCAAACCCTGCCGAGCGTGGGCTACCCACTGGGCCGATTCGGTAAACTTCCAGAAGGAAGCCGCCACGAACAAACCGGCGTGCTCGCTGATGAGGTGGTTGTTGGCCGAGGAGAATCTGGAGGGGTTTTGATAGCTGTAGTGGCAGTGCTGGTAAATGGTAGGTACCCAAACCTGATGCACGAAAGTTATAAACTCCGGATCCGTTTCAGCCAGTAGGCTCGCTTCCAGAATTTCCCAGCAGAAGTACCAGACAATTAGCCGAATATTAACCTCAATATTGCTGTACCAGTTCACTCCGATTAGGTAGGGATTGGCTTCGTTCCACTGGGTGACCAACTCCTGAAACTGCTTCAAAAAGCGAGCGTCCTTCGTCTGCCGATAGCGCAGGGCAACGAGGGGCAAAAACTGTAGGCGGTTCACCTCCCAGACGTGCTTGGCGCTGCCGTATTCTTCGGTGCGGATGTTAATGTCTTTGGCAAAAGTCAGGGGAAACCTTCGTCCCGAAACGATATCCAGATGCCAGTCGATGGGCTCACCGTAGTCAAATGGTATTCCGAAGATGTCTATGATGGTGTCTTCAAGATCGATGGATGTTTCGCTAATCGGCAGCAGGGGAGTGGGTAGGCAAGAAAGAGAACACGAAGGAGGCCTACCCACTTGGGTTCGTTTCTCCTGCTGTTTTTGAACGAACTGCTGCGCGCGAAAGATAACTTCTGGTACCGACATGGACCGGAGGCGGTGAAAGTACCAGGAAAGTGAAGTCATTGCCGGAGAGGGGTTGAGCCCACAAAAATGAGCATCCTCACCAAAGAATCCAAATAGTAATTGGCTAAAGTGAGCACTAGGAGCACATCAGTTCTGACTCGGAGGGGATGGCTAACTGGTTGATAATAAGTTTATACTTGCCAGCGGGTGATTTGATAATTTCGTTCTCGTCAATGTAAGCGATCTCAAAAGGAACGTCGTTGCCCACGCGTTGACTGATGTTGGTTCGTATCTGCTGCTCATCTTCCGGCCCGAAATCCTCATCAACCACCGCATTCACCGTGAAACCACTGGCATCTTGCTGCACAATCTGAGCAAACAACAAATGGTTGATGCCCTTCATGGTGTTGCATAACAAGCCAACGCGCGAGCCGTCGGGCAGCACCAGATAGTCATTGCTACGTCCCTGAATGCTTTCTATCACTTTGGGTTTGCCCGCTTCGCTACCACTCACCACAAAAACGTCATCTACCTGATAGCGAACCAGCGGAAAACTTTCGTTGATCAGTCCGGTGGTGATGGCGTGGTCTCCCCGAAATTCGTTAATTGAGTACAACGGCAACTCATCATACAGTCCCAGCATATTTTGCTCTAGGGCAATGGTGCGTTCCGCATTGCCGTACCAGTCGATGATCCGGGTATTAAACACGTCTTCAACTTTCTCTCGCTGGTGCGTATACACCGTTTCGGACGAGGTAAACGATAGGGGAACCCGTAGCGACTTCCCCATTCCGCAGAAGTAGTTAGCCAGGGTGGCCAGTGAACTGGGATAGGCCAAGATGGCGTGGGGGGCAAAGTCGCGGATACGTTCGTAGTACCACTCGGCGTTATCAGGACTCAGGTTGTAACTTGATAAGTAGAGGGTGTTGCTGTGGGGATCGAGCAGTTCCATCTGCTTTTTGCCTAAATTGCCCCGCAGCGTTACGGTTTTCATACCAACTTCGTAGCCAAAACTCATGCGATGGGCCCACAGGTAGGCTGCCTCTTTCATGATAGACTGATAATCACGGTACAGCGTCATGGGTGAGCCGGTGGTACCGCTGGTGTTGGCGGTGCAGCGGTTCAGACGATTGCCGATAAAAATTGCGCCAATGTGCTCACAAATAGCCTCTTTGGTGATTACTGGCAACCGCTCGATGTCAGATAATTTCTTTATTTTGCTAATGTCCACCCCGTGCAAATCGTAGAGATGACGATAGAAAGGTGATTTGTGGTAGGCGCGATGAACCAGGGAAACGAAGTTTCGTTGCTGTAAATCACGCAGGGTGGCTGGTTCCCAATTTCGTTGCGCACGAATGGCCCGGAGCTCTTTGGTGAAAAAGTAGTTGTAGCGCACCCTGTTTTCTAAAAGAAACTTGAGAGCATTAAGCATAAAAATCAACCTTTATGAGCGAATGAAATCACGCACAAGATACTCAATATATAATTCAATAAAAAAATGAATTCTTTCAGTTTTCTTGCAGTCAGTAACGTTTTGTTCGTGGCAGTTGCTATGCTACTGATTGTTTTCTAGGATAGCAATTAATCGAGCGGATAATGCGGGATAGGTGAAGCTGTCTTGGTATTGCTGGTAGGCATTTTCGCCCAACTGTTTTAGATCGTACCGCTTTTCTTCGATGGCTTGAATGATCTGAGGGAGCTCCTTTCGAGCGTCCTCAAACAACAAGGCCGACTCCTCGTGCGTCACGTACTCGCGCATGGCCTCCATATCGGAGGCAATAATTGCTTTCTTGTTTCTCATATAACCCAAAAGCACCATGTGACCCGAGGCGCCGGTATCGTTTTTAAGCGGTAGAATGCAGGCTTTTGACTTAGCCAATAGCGATTCGAATTCTTCTTTTGGAATGTCTTTCTTTATAATAATACTATCAGGAAGTTGGTCGAGGTCGTTGAGGTCTTTGTTAAGATATGAACCAACAATCACTAGCTTATGAGGTAACTCCCGAAAAGCTTCAATTAATCCGCTATAGTCCCGGTTGGTATATCCTCCGGAAAAATAGTAGGGTTCATCCACTTCGGGTTGATACGCCTCATTGTACAAGTCAACCTCTTTCCAGTCGCCGAGCGGGATATAGGTAAGTTTGTGCCTAGGAAGGCCCAACTTCTGAACGTAGAGCGGTATTTCGTAGGCGGAGTTGAGAATAATTTTTTCATTCTTGATGCTAAGCAGCCTGAGGAGAACCCGAAAAATGCGGAAGGCCTTTTCTGAATGGATGAAGAAGCCAAACCACAGAAACTGCCGACATTTGATCACGCCTAGCTTGATCAATAATTTGATCGGCAGCGCGGTGAAGCTAATGGAAACAATCGTGTCCGAGTTGTTCAGCCGGTTTCGATTTTTAGCAACAAACCAGCAGTCCTCCAAGAATTTCAGCACCATCTCCTTTGGACTTTTGAGCCCCTTAGACCGTTCGCCATTGTTGATATCAATAAATCCGTATTCTTCTACTAACAGTTTGGTCTCTTCCCGAAAAGCGTTTCGTCTGCTTCTTAAAATTATATTTTTCATAGAGAAATTGTGAAAACTAATTGAGTAAGGTCTGGTACAACTCGGCGAGCGAGCGCATCACCGGATCAGGAAAGTAGCGATGGGCAACCATCGCGTGTGAACGCGCACCGTACGCCGCAATCTTGTCGGGATGATCGGTAAAGAATTTAATCGCGGCAAAAATGGCGGCATGGTCACCGGGTTCAATGAGTAAACCGTTCTCGTCGGGAACCACCACCTCGGGTATGCCCCCAACGTTAGTAGAGATAATCGGCAAGCCAAACGACATAGCTTCCAAGATTGAGATCGGAAGCCCCTCATTGTGCGACGGAAGCAAGTAGACATCTGCTTCTTGCAACCGTTGATTTTTTTGCGGTCCGGTCACGAATCCAATAAATTTAACGCTTTCGCCCAGTTCATACTGCGTGATTAAACGCTGAAGCTTTTCTGTTTCCCCGTCGCCTCCCAACTCCAGTACGTATTTTCCCTGCAGAGCGGATCGATAGGTTTGTAACACTTTCAAGAGGTCATATATGCCTTTTCGCTCTCCGATCCTGCCCAGAAATAAAAACCGTACGGGTCCGGCAGCCCGTTTGGCTAGGGTGGGCGGGGAGGTAGCTCGAACAATATTGGGAATAATCCGGATCATTCGGGGTTGGAAACACTCACTAAAGTAGTCTCTCCACCAGTCCGACAGCACAATCAAGCAGTCAGTCGAGTTCACAAAGTGCCGAATCCTTCCCCGAACGAAGCGGGAAGCGTTCGCGTAGAACAAATGATACATCGCACCGTGCATGTGATAGATCACCTTTTTACGGAAAAGATACTTAGCCACCAAAAACAATGCGTATTTGCGATAAAAACTACCCTTCGAGGCGCCGTGGATGTGAACAATCTTCACCTGACGATGAGTCACCAGTAGCTTGAAACAAAACTGTACTAATAGAAAGGGAAAGCTCAAAAAGGTGATACGGATATCTTCCGAAGTGGTGCTGGGCTGAAAATGAAAGGGGTGAATGGCGTTCTTGTATTCGTTTACCACTGATGATATACCTCCCTTCCAGCCCAAACTCGGAGCCACAAATAGTACGTACTGTCCGTAGGCGTTAATACGATCGGGGGGGGAAGCAGGGGGCGTAGCGTTCACAACCAAGTTATAGTGAATGGGGGAAGCCAAAACTCACGCAAAGGTACATTTTTATGGGATCGCACAAAGATAAGCGCGCAAGAACAGACGGACATAGATCCATAGTGAGTCGCTAGTCAATTAAGAAGTTGTTGATAAAGGGCAATATACTCTTCCGTCATACGGTCTAGGTTGAAATGCTCGTGAATCCTCGCGCTACCAGCCCTTCCCAAACGGTTCGCCAAATCGGGCTCATCCAGCAGCAAATAAAGTTTTTCCACCAAAGTCTCAACATCGGCCGGGGGGATCACGTAGCCGACCGACCCGTCTAAAACCAGTTCGGCAGTGCCGCCACCCTGCGTGGCAATCACGGGTTTGCCCAGCACCATATACTCCATCAGTGCGTTTGAGATGCCTTCGCCGTGCACTCGATGGTTGGTGGTGAGCACGCCTATATCGAAAAGGTTAACGACCGACTCCACGTCCTGGCGGCGCCCGGTAAAGATAATTCGGTCATGACCGTTTCCTTTCACCATCTGCTGACATTCGGCCAGCATCTCACCGTCGCCTACCGCCAGAAAAGTGACATCCGACCGCTCAGTCACCACCCGAAGCGCGGCGCTTAGGTAGGTATGATAATCCTTCCTAGCCTGGAACTTGCCCACCATGCCCACCACCTTGGGGGTATGAATGCCCAATTGCTGTCGCAGGGTTTCGGGGGGGGTGATATTTTTGATACGGTTGAAGTCGAAGCCGTTGTACATTACGTGGCTTCTCTTGGGGGGAGCGTGGTAGGCCGTTATTCCCGCTGCCGAATTGCTGATGATGGCGTCAGAGAAGGGAAAGGTGAGTTTCCGGCGCAACCAGGGTTGCGAAAATGGTTTCACCCGGTGCGGAGCATCGGCGATGATGGCATTCACGAACGGGATGCCCAACCACTTGGCGATGGAGAAGACGTAGACGGAGGTCATCGACGACCAACTCTGAATGATAGCCGGTTGGGCTTCTTTTACAATTTTGTAGATTTGAGGCAACACTGTAGGGTCTTGCCTAAACTTCCGCTCCACGAAATGGATTTTTAGGTCCAAGTCATAAAGTTCGGGGTAGGTTACCACCTTAGACATCACAACGAGTTCGCAGCAAACCTTCCGAGCGGTGAGTCCCTTGAGTAGTTCTAACAACCTCCGTTCTTTTCCGCCCGCGTGAAACGAATCTATGAGCGTGAGTATTTTTTGGTGATACAATACGTCACCTTTTAAAACTGATGCTGTATCGGATTTTGTCATTATCTCTGTGTAATAATAATTTAACAATTTATAAAAATAGTAAAAATTTGTTAAGTCTGTCGCGATGCATACTAAAGAAAATACAGAGATAAGCTTCCTCCTATTCTTTAATTTTGGTACACGCACCAATGTTGTTGATTAGAATTTATCATTTTGGACAATTATTTGACAGGAAGAAGCTAGTAGAGACACTGCTATGATAGCAAAATACGTATATCTCATTTTGTCATTAGGTATCACTGTATATCTAATACGCAAACACCGCCCCCAGCACCCGTTGGTTTCACTACTGGTCTGCTTATGGATTTTTGTGAGTGACTTGGCCAATACCTCCGAATTTATTATCAAGATTCCCGGTGTACCCTTTGAATTACAACCCCTTCGTACACTGTTATTGTCTTTCTTAGGCTTCTTATTTTTGAAAACAATACTGGATAAATATCGGCGGAAGAGTTTGCCCAAAGAAACCATAACAAGCGTTAGACCAAGATACGAAATCTATTTGGAAGCCTTTGTGGTCATTCTGCTCGTTAGCTACGTGGTGCATTATAGTTTGTTGGGAGCCGCTGAGTTCGTGGTAATGGTGTCAGCAGTGTTATCCTTCTATGTCATCTACGCAACGGTTAAGAAAACTGCCGACCCGGCTATGGTACGCGTGGTGCGGGACGCCATCATTGCGGTAGCTATAGTTTCAAGCTTGGTAGCAGTGGTTCAACTGTTGGTGGATAGTTCTTTCCTGAGGGTGCACGCTGCGTTCAACCGCCCTGCCTTCGGCGGCCTACTTCGATCTACGGGGGTGTTTCGCGATGATTACATGCATGCTTATGTGGTGATCACCGGGTTAATTTGGGTTCTATTCACTGTCAATAATGGAATTAGAAAGACGGTCATCATCGGCATCATGCTGATTGGTATCCTATTTGGCTTTATGAGGATGGGCTACGTAGTCACCTTCGTGGTACTTGCCCACCATTTTTACTTCATGTATCGGGGAAATGCGCAACTCAAAGTAATGTTAGGGGCGGTGAGCGTGATTTTGGCAGTGATAGCAGGGGGATGGGTAGTCACCAGCGGGGTGATGAATTCATCCGTAGCGCAAGAAAGAATGATGGACGAAGGAACAGCAGAGATCAGGGGACAACTGTATCAACAGGCGGTAGAATCATCGGTGAAAAGCACGAAATCGTTTCTTTTTGGATACGGCACCATGAAGCATCCCGAGTATTACGATGCAATGTATAACGTTACCGGTTCCTACCGATGGGCGACGGGCGAAGTCGGCGGATGGCATAATTTATATTTAGATACACTTTTTTTTCATGGCATCGTTGCGATGGTTATGTTGGTCATCTTTTTGTATTTAGCCACTACGTACTTTTACAAACTAGGAGTTCGCGAAGAACGCACCTTGCTTATTCCTTTCTATTGCCTCCTGTCATTCATAATTGCTAATCTTTCGTTAGCCCTGCCTATCTACTCTAATTTTGGAGTAATAGTGGGCATCACCTGCGCTTTGGCGCTAAGCCAGCGTAAGGAGCACATCAATAAACAGTTATCTCAATCGGAAAAAAGCGCTACGTAATGGCCCCCAAAACTGCACTCAAATCAATAATCAGGCAATCAAAAGGGGTCAAGGGCAAGCAGATTCTGTCATTACTCGTTTCTTATGGCCTTGGCATTGGCCTTGGCATTGGAACCAGCGTTATCAATACCCGCATTCTAGGACCGGATAGCTTCGGCGATTATAAGTTCATCCAGACTATCTTTGATTTTTTGATGATTTTCTTCTCGGTCGGAGTATTCCATACGGGTGGACGCCTCATTGCCTACGAAAAGTACAGAAAAGATAAGCAACAAATTATTGGTACGCTGTTCGTAATCACCGGAGTGATATCTGCCGCTTTTATTATCACCACCCTGTTTGTTTCCTACGCTCAGGAGGCAATCTATGACAATGATCTGGGATCCGTGATCCGTTTGATGCTTCCTCTGTTGTTCGTTTTCCCCTTTAAAGTGGCAACAATTAAGTTTTTGGAAGGGGACAATAAAATATACAGTCTTTCTGCTTTCGACATCACCCCCAAAGCCCTTTATCTGGCCGTATTGCTGGTAGCCAGTTACTTTATCACCGTCGATGTCACCAGTGCTCTACTTATATTTTTAGTGGCTAATGTGCTTGCCATTGCGGTTATTGCCCCGGTTCTCAAACCCAAGTTTCAGCAAATCAAAGAGCATACGAAGACGATCATAAGGGAGAATAAGGGACACGGATATCACATTTACATTGGTACGCTGGTTAGTAATGGCAGTTTCCAGTTTGGCACCTTCTTAATTAGTTATTATTTGGATAACACCAACGTTGGTTTTTACAATTTAGCCAACACCATTGCAGTTCCTCTGTCTATGGTGCCGCAGGCGGTGGGTACTGCTTTCTTTAAAGATTTTGCTAACCTGAAAAAGATTCCTGATAAAGTAATTTACTCTACTATTGGGATATCGATAGTAGCATTTCTGGCATTTGTGCTGATTATCAAATACGTAGTGGTGCTGCTCTATTCTGAAGCATTTCTGCCGGTGGTGCCGTTGATATACATTGTTTCTGTTGCTTACCTGATTCAGGGTTTTTTCTTGGTAATCAATCGTTTTTTGAGTGCCCACGGTATCGGGAAAGACTTGCGCAATGCCTCTTTTGTTCGCGGTTTTATTAATATTGTAGGTTTTGTAGTGCTCACTAAGTTATACGGAACCGCGGGGGCCTGCTTTACCCTACTGGTGGGCACCATTGTTTACTTTGTTTACCTTTACGTAAAATACCGACAGTTTGTGAATGGTAAGCTGACCAGCGATTTACCGGAAGAGTAGGTAGGGGCGGTACTTTGAGCACATACCCAGGATTTTATGATCTCATCAAAAAAAGAGCTTCACTTTTTTATCAGTGCCGATAGGATAATGGTCGGCAAGCCCCCAAAAAAGGGGTGGAAAGAGTATCTGCTGGATATATTCTATCCGGATTACATTTTAGGCTACTTACGATCCATGAGATATGTCGCCTATTTCTCAAATACCGGAAAGAAAAGTGCCAATATCATAAAATACCTTTATCACAGATGGAATTTTCAAAGGCTGGGAATGAGACTGGGCTTCAGTATTGGGCCTAATGTGTTTGATTATGGGTTAGTTATTCCTCATTACGGAACTATTGTAGTAAATAGTGGGACCAGAGCGGGTAAGTATTGTGTCCTGCATACATCAACATGCATCGGCGGGGCTGGTAACATGATCGGCAACGCGCTTTATTTAGCATCGGGGGCAATGGTTATGGGGCCAAACACAACGCTGGACGACAATGTATCGGTTGCCGCAAACTCTATAGTTAACAAATCCTTTTCCGAGTCAAATATTCTACTGGCTGGAACCCCCGCGTCAATAAAAACCACTGCTTCGCCTTGGTACGAAAGAGATGGCCACGAGTTTGAAAGAAGGGTAGCAGCAGTCGAACAGTTGAAACAAGAAATGAAGATAACTGCCTGAAGCTTGTTGAAGGGGGTAAACTAATTTCGGCAACTCGACAAAAAAATAATAATCGAAAGACCCTATGAACATCAAGATTATTCTCAAGCAACCTTATCCCCACGGGATGGCGTGCACTAACAGAATTCACCACTATGCCAAAGGATTGCAAGAACAAGGCCATCAGGTAGAGATTATTGTTCCTATCCCTCTGGAGGACCCTGCTGATATCAAAAATCAGGCGGCAGCAGGTCAGTACCAGGGAATAAATTTTTGTTACGCAGGGGGTACCGCCGTACGTAGTAAAAGCTTTGTAAGAAGACGACTACACGATATGCTATCGCCTTTAAAGGCAGCTTTCTACCTGAGAAAAGAAGCTCCGGATGCTATCCTGCTGGTTAGCACTTATCTGTATCATATTCTGCTGTTCAAATTGGTTGCCCGGTCAGTATCAGCGGTCTATCTCAACGAGAGAAGCGAGTTTCCTTTTGTTTTCAAAAAGAAAAAAGGTTTGCTGCACTCAATTTACAAGAAGTTATACAACCAATTTGCCCATCATTGCTTCGACGGAATAATTGTCATATCAAACAGTTTGCGTGCTTACTATACACAGCGCGTAGGACGGGCTACTCGGTTGTTATTAGTGCCCATTATTATGGATGCTGAAGAGTTTTCGCAACGGGTATCTACAATGAATGAACCTTACCTAGCGTATGCCGGTAACTTGTCGGCTATGAAAGACGGAGTGAACACGCTGATTGACGCCTTCCGCATGGTTCATCAACAATATCCGCACATGAAGCTTTACTTGGTAGGAGGGGGAAGCAACGCTGATCGGCAGAAAGTGGAAGAACAAATTGAAAAGTATCAGCTTCAGGAGCATATTCTATTAACCGGGTACGTCACCAGAGAGCAATTGATTGATTATCTAATTGGCGCCAAAGCACTGGTTTTAGCCAAGCCTGACAACCAGCAGGCATCTTTTTGTTTTCCTAGTAAATTAGGCGAATACTTAGCCACCGGCAATCCGGTGATTACGACGAGCGTCGGCGAAATTCCTGCTTACCTCACCAATGACCATAGCGCGTTCTTGGCACAGGCCGATAATGCTGAAGATTTTTCTAAAAAGATAGTAGAAGCGCTAGCTAATCCTATCCAGGCACAAGAAGTGGGGCAGCGAGGCAAAGAAACCGCGCGCGCTGAATTTGACTACCGAAGGCAAGGAGAAAGTCTATCTGAGTTTATTCACGCTCTTTTTTTTGCTAAGCAGAACAAGAAGAAAGCTGATTATCAAAATGGATTCTCAGATTGACAAGCATTCCTTCAAATCCTTGAAAAATACCTCTTCGCTGGGTTTCAATAGATGTTTACCCATTCTTATGTTACTACGTAAGAAAATGGACTAGTTGTTCACCGGCTCATCATACACTGTGTTGCCATAAATCGTTGCAAGCGCTAGGCAATTAGCAAACGTAACCTGTCTGTTATATTTGATCTACCTTGACCTTAACCGGCTATTTGCTGTAGATCTTGTTTATCTAGTAGAGTGGTAATTAACCAATTTTGACCTAAACCAAGTCTGGGTCACACGCTTCAGTCATAGACAAATCAATCTTCAAAAATAATAATAGTGTTGCGCTTTTTAGAGTTCACTATAAAAACATTACGCCGCCCCGTATGCAGCGCAATTGTCAGGGCTTGTCCCTGGAGCCTATCTTGTATCTCTCTGGTCTGTAGTCAATCAACTTTAAACTAAAGACCACCACAATGTATCTTTGCAAACCATTGAGAAGTACTCTCCACCTAGCATCAATCATTTACCTTATTAGCTGGTTTCTGTGCGGAAGCGTTCAAGCTAACAGTCCTGTGGTATCCGCTAAAATTGATCAGTCAGGAGATCGCTTGGTGGTAGAGTTTGGAGAAAATGTTACCGTTGACAATGCTGAGGGATTTCGATTGATTGGAGGAGTAGCTCGGATTAACAGACTGATTTCTGGAAGCAGAAGCAACCGATTGGTTTTTCAACTCACTGGTTATGTACTACCTGACGATCAGTTCAAGTTGCTCCACTGGTCAGAACTTAGCAGTGCTCGTGTAGCCAATCAGAAACTGGCAAGTTTTGAGAATGTGGTAGTTGCTAACGCACTAAGTGATTATCGGGGCAATGGTAAGTTATATTACGTATCAAACAGCCAAGGAAACGATGGCAACCTTGGCCTCAGCAAGAGTGATCCCCTTCGCACCATTGCCCGTGCTCAGGCTATTGCCGAAGCCGGAGATTTTATCCTGCTCAAACGGGGCGATCGCTGGGACACGAGAGTCATCATTACCCACTCAGGGCAGCCTGGCCGATACATCACCTACGCCGCTTATGACCGAGGCGCGAAGCCAATTGTGCATTCAATGCTTTTAGGAAAAGATAATATCCGAGGTAGGCAAGTAGAGATGGCCACTATGGCTATCCGAGGCGCTGACTATATTCATATAGACAACATTCACGTAAAAACCGATGGAAAAGGAACTGCCCGAACCAAAGACGACGGAATTCAAATCGGAGACGGGGCCAAATACGCAATAGTATCCAATTGCACGGTGGAAGGGATAAAGTCGCAGGGCTACTGGGGAATTCGAGTAACGGTGGATGGCTTGCCTAACACTACCCGCCCGGAAGTGTATAATTGCGAAGTATTTAACTACTACGCAAACATGGGTACGCAAATATGGCCTCACGATGGCAAACACGGGATTGAAGAGGGAGGGTTGATCGAGAATTGCATATCACGTGATCCTATTACACCTAATAATGAAGTTGGATTCTCCTGGGAAAACATCATGATCAATCGTGGTGACTTTCACGGGTTTGTCATCCGTAAAAACAGGGTTTACAACTATGTGGCAAGTGGTATCGAAACGTTTGGCTCAAAAAACGTCATCGTCGAGTACAATGAAATATACGATCCGCTAAATACAAACATCGGAGGGAAAGGCATCAAGGCCGGAGGATACAATAGCGCTTCTCAAACTGCGCCAGGAGTTGGGGAGCTCTATTCGGAAAACATTATTGTTCGCTATAACAAAGTATATAATATCACCAGAGGGAATACTAAGAATGTGAACGCTATTGACGTTAACAATTCGCGTAGCGGAGAGGTATATGGCAATCTCATTTACAACGTGAAAGGGATAGGCATAAAAATTACTGGTGAATTAAACAGCACTGGTTGGGAGGTGTATAACAACACTGTACTCGATTGCGGCGAGGACGCAATTCAAGTATATACCTTTGGACCTCATGCATCCAACGTACGAATCAAGAACAACATACTAGAAGGCAAACTGAACGACATCAAATGCATGTTGAATGGGGGGGGGGGCAACGCGACTGGCCAAAATAACTTACTGCTTACCGGAAAGGCTAGCGGATCGTACGTAGGAAAGAACGATAGTAGGCCCGGCCAGAACAGATTTTTTGTTAATGAATCAAAACATAACTATCAATTAAAAGCAGGTTCGTACGCTATCAACAAAGGAGTTTCTATTGAAGGTTTTACTAAGGGGATAAACGGCAATCCAATCATCAAATCACCGGATATGGGGGCTTACCAGTTCGGTGAAGGAGAACTGCCGCCGCCCCCGTCTCCTCAGCCAAGTCCTAGTCCGGCTCCGACACCACCGCCGAATCCTAGCCCATCTCCGGCACCGCAACCAAGTCCTAGTCCTGCTCCGGCCCCGCAGCCCGAACCGATTGCCAACGGGTCAGGGTTGCATTACCGCTACTACCACGGCAGCTGGCAGCAGGTACCCGACTTTTCGGTGATGGAAGCCGTGAAGAGCGGCACGGTGGCTGACTTTAGCTTAGAGCCGCGCACCCAGCAGGACAATTACGGTTTTCTCTTTGAAGGTTACATTCACATCAAGCAGGCGGGCAAGTACACGTTTTACACTTCTTCTGACGACGGCAGCAAACTCTGGATCGGCGAGCAGTTGCTGGTGGACAACGACGGGCTGCACGCTTTGCAAGAACGCTTAGGGGTGACGTATTTAACGGAAGGCTATCACCCTATCCGGGTAGCGTTCTTTGACCGTAAGTACGCCGACGGCTTGCAGGTGAGCTACCAAGCCACGGGCATTGCCAAGCAGACCATTCCCAGCGAAGTGCTCTTCACCGAAGCCCCGCAGCCCGAACCGATTGCCAACGGGTCAGGGTTGCATTACCGCTACTACCACGGCAGCTGGCAGCAGGTACCCGACTTTTCGGTGATGGAAGCCGTGAAGAGCGGCACGGTGGCTGACTTTAGCTTAGAGCCGCGCACCCAGCAGGACAATTACGGTTTTCTCTTTGAAGGCTACATTCACATCGAGCAGGCAGGCAAGTACACGTTCTATACTTCTTCGGACGACGGCAGCAAACTCTGGATCGGCGAGCAGTTGCTGGTGGACAACGACGGGCTGCACGCTTTGCAAGAACGCTTAGGGGTGGTCTACCTGCCAGAAGGCTACCATCCTATCCGGGTAGCGTTCTTTGACCGTAAGTACGCCGACGGCTTGCAGGTGAGCTACCAAGCCACGGGCATTGCCAAGCAGACCATTCCCAGCGAAGTGCTCTTCACCGAAGCCCCGCAGCCCGAACCGATTGCCAGCGAGTCAGGGTTGCATTACCGCTACTACCACGGCAGCTGGCAGCAGGTGCCCGACTTTTCGGTGATGGAAGCCGTGAAGAGCGGCACGGTGGCCGACTTTAGTTTGGAACCGCGCACCCAGCAGGACAATTACGGTTTTCTCTTTGAAGGTTACATTCACATCAAGCAGGCAGGCAAGTACACGTTCTATACTTCTTCGGACGACGGCAGCAAACTCTGGATCGGCGAGCAGTTGCTGGTGGACAACGACGGGCTGCACGCTTTGCAAGAACGCTTAGGGGTGACGTATTTAACGGAAGGCTATCACCCTATCCGGGTAGCGTTCTTTGACCGTAAGTACGCCGACGGCTTGCAGGTGAGCTACCAAGCCACGGGCATTGCCAAGCAGACTATCCCCAGCGAAGTGCTCTTCACCGAAGCTCCAAATCAACCATCTGGGCTAATTGCCACTACGCAGAAGGCAAGTGACAAGAATACTCGTCCAACGTATGAAGCTAGCAAGCTCGGAAATGAGTTTTCTAGTCTTTCTACAGATGCAAAGCATAAGATTTATGTGTATCCTAATCCTACCCAAGATGTCATCAATTTGGCAACCACTTCGGGGGAGACACGCCTTCCGTTCAAGCTATACAATCAGCAGGGACAGCTAGTACATGCGGGGGAGGTTAGACCTCAGGCCGAACGGGCTAGCATAGAGCTTCTCGAAAAGTACTTCAAGTCGGGGATCTACGTACTCAAAGTATACAGCCAGCAATTGGGGACGCAGACTTTCCGGCTGCTCAAAGAATGACATTAGGCAAATCGCTGAAACCGTTGCCTGATACTTGTCTCCTCGATAGCCATATCCGGCTGGAGAAGGTCCGGCTTGTCCAGTAGATCCATTAGCTGAAGGTACTGAGGCCAATAGCGCCCCTCGTGGAACTCTAGTTGATCGTCCCAGTATCCCGGACAGCGAAAGATATAATTATCTACGAAGGTATACGACATCTCACTAATTAAGGGTTTATTGTCTTTTCCGTACAAAAAATCGTAGCTCATCGTATGATACTTTAGCTTTTTGGTAACATCAAGGGCAATGCGAACGCATTGTAAGTCAATTGATGCAGTATCGAAATCGGCATTGCCGCTCCCTGACGCTCTAAAGTCATTTTCTCGATTCATTCTGCGGAAGGCAAACGCGCGGCCCCCAATAACAGCTACCCGCACGTCAAAGGTGTTGCCCGGCAAGAAGCGCTGAAAAAGTGCGTAATTCTTATGAAGCTGCCATCGCTGGTCAACCTCAATACCCTTTAAAGTTTTCAGAAAGTTGCCGCCCATGCGTCGGATGGTTTTCCACCAATCAAACTGCTTAAACTTCACGTGTCCGCTGGTAGGTAGTTTGCCGGATTTAACCCCGCTTCCAAACATGATACGTATTAGTCTTCTGCCTTGTGATCGGGTTTTTATCAGCACTACGTTACTGGAACCAGCTCCTCCTTTAAGCTTGAACACGGTGGGCAGAGACGCGGTTTCTATCCAGTTTAAAGCACTTTTTTTGTCCCAGAACACGTAGGTTTCGATAACCGGAAAACCGTGCTGCTTTAACAAATAGTACTGGCGAATCTTATCGTCGTAGGGCCAGAAGTTGGAGTAGCTAGGTAAGCAGGTAATGGCGTCCATCGTATCGATAATTGGCAGAACGGTGTGACCTATCTGCTCGTGATCGCTAGTGTCAATCCAGCGGCTGATAAAAACGTCTACTTCATTCAGCTTATCCCAAAAATCAGCTTGGTTGATGTGTAAAAAAGTGCTCTGAATTTCATTAAATGAAAGAATCTGCTCGTACCTCCTTTCAAAAGGCGCAATATTGTTCTCAGCAAATGTATGAATACCAACTTGCATAGGTAATTAGTTTAATTTAATATTATTATAATGCAATATAGGGAATTATTGCTTTACGTTGTGTATTGATTGACATAATTTACAAAGCCCATAAAGGTCAGTTTAGTCTCAGTATGAGAATGCTGTCAATCAAAGTGAGCAGTTCTCATGATTAAAAGAAGTTAACTGAATCAAGTAGAAGCGTATAACGTGTTTTTTTATGATTAGTTTTTTAGCTCAAGCGCCGTGGATGATTAATAAAAGGAGTTTACCTATACAGATGAAAAGGCTCTTAAGGTTCTATTTGTTATCCTTATTGTTAACAATTTAACTCAAGACCCATGGTTGAGAATAGTTTCAGGTAAGTCTCTTGTCGGCTTTTAGCAAGCTATTTTTATAGAACTTGGAACCGAAGTTGTCAAGACCCTACGAAAAAACAAACTAAACTTAACGTAGTAGCCATGACAAGAACTTTATTAACAACCTTGTGTCTTTTGTTAACTCTGGTATACGAAAGCTCAGCCAACCCCATCATTTCCGCTCGGATTAACACCTCAAAAAGCAATCAGATCACTGTGAGTTTTGACCGCTCGGTCAGGGTAAGTGACGCCAAAGGTTTCCGCCTAATTGGCGGTGCCGCACGCATCGAACGCCTTATCTCAGGCAGTGGCACCCAGCAATTAACATTTCAACTCACTGATTACGTCTTGCCCGACGATGAATTTACCTTAGTATACTGGGGGGGGCTCGGCGATGCAGTGGTGGGTAAAGAAAGCCTAACTGATACTGACCCTATTCAGTTGACCAACTCAGTGGACAAGTACCAAGGAAGTGGCACTGTTTATTACGTGTCAAGTAGCAGTGGTAACGACCAGAACGACGGGCTGTCTTCTCAAAAGCCGCTCAAAAGCATTGATCGTGCTCAAGATAGAGTGAAGCCGGGTGATTATGTTCTTCTCAAAAGAGGAGATCAGTGGAACACGCGTTTGATTGTTAAGAAATCAGGAAGCAAAGGGCAGTATATCACGTATGCTTCCTACGGCAAAGGCGCTAAGCCTATCATCATGTCTGCTCTATATGGAGTAGACATAGTACGTGGAATGGAAATAACTATGGCCACTATTGCAATTAGGGGCGTAAATTACATTCAGATAGATAACATTCACGTAAAAACCAGCGGAACAGGAAGCAATAGAACAAAAGATGATGGCATCCAGATAGGGGACGGGGCCAAGTATGCGATAGTCTCCAATTGCATTGCCCAAGGCATTGCGTCTCATGGAAACTGGGGCATCCGAGTCACGGTGGGCAAACTTCCTAATACTACTTACCCTCAAGTACTCAACTCAGAGGTGTTTAACTACTTTGCTAATTTAGGTACTCAGTTGTGGCCTTATGATGGAAAACACGGCATTGAAGAGGGAGGACTGATAGAAAATTGCATTTCCCGCGATCCTATTCCGGCAAACAGTATTGTAAAGGAACCTTGGGAAAACCTCATGATTAGTCGTGGTAACTTCAACGGATTTATCATCCGGAAAAACAAAGTGTATAATTATCCAATCAGTGGAATAGAGACATTTGGCGCAAAGAACGTAATCATTGAGTATAACGAAGTTTATAGTCCCATTAACTACAATGCGGGGGGGAGGGCCATCAAGGCTGGCGGCTACAATAGCTCGGGTCAGACTGCCTCAGGGGTGGGTGAATTGTACTCAGAAAACATTATAGTTAGATATAATAAGGTCCACGATATTACCACAGGAAACACAAATCACGTGAATGGTATTGATGCCAATAATACAAGAAGTGGGGAGATATATGGAAATTTGGTTTATAACGTGAAAAACCACGGTATAAAGGTGCCTAGTAAAATTAATGGCCAAGGCTGGCGCGTACATCATAATACAGTTCTAAACTGCGGCGAAGATGGTATCCATATATACTCAACGGGCTCTAATGCTGCTGATGTAACTATCTACAACAATATTGCGCAAGGAAAGAAGTTTGACATTAATTGTGTGGTTAGCGGAACCTCAAAAAAAATACCAGGCAAAAAT
The DNA here is from genome assembly GCA_965217305.1 of Cyclobacteriaceae bacterium. GTDB lineage: Bacteria > Bacteroidota > Bacteroidia > Cytophagales > Cyclobacteriaceae > Tunicatimonas. The sequence continues at coordinate 477,883 of CBDCHN010000004.1, read as the reverse complement.
AACATGCTGTTGAATAACAAAGCCGGAGGAGACTATCGGGGAGAAGGCGATACGGGTGGCAGCTTAGCCAATCTTTTTGTCAACCCTTCAAACCGTGATTATAGGTTAGCCAAAGGTTCTGCCGCGATTGATAAAGGCACCAAAATTTCTGATTACCAGCGAGATCAAATTGGGGTTGCCATTGCTGGTCAGCCCGATATTGGAGCCTTTGAGTATCCGGGCGAAACTACCGCCCCCCCGGCGGCCAACTTATCGGTGAGCGCCGGTAGCGATGTCACCATTACCCTTCCCACCAATAGTGCCTCCTTTCAGGCCCAGGCCAGTGGCAACAACGGAGCCAGCGTATCGTATCGTTGGACTAAAAGCAGCGGGCCTTCCGCCACTTTGAATAATACGACCTCATCCAAGCTGGAGTTGCAAAATGCCCAGGAGGGAACCTACGTGCTATCGATTGCCGCTAGCGCGAACGGAAAAACCGCTTCCGATGAAGTAAGGTTGATTGTGAAACCTGCGAACGACAGCAATCCGCCTACTCCCGCTCCGTCTCCAGCTCCCGCTCCTCCGACGAGCAGCAAGAACGGGCTTCGGTATAAGTATTACGAAGGTACCTGGATGACCCTACCAAACTTTGGTAGCCAATCGGTGCGCAAACAAGGGATCGTGTCTAACTTTGATCTGGGCGTGCGTGAACAAAGCAACCATTTTGGAATGGTGTTTACCGGAAGCATCGATATAAAGTCAAGCGGTGCCTATACATTCTATACGAAGTCTGATGACGGTAGTAAGCTCTTTATCGACGGCAAGCAAGTGGTTGACAACGACGGCCTGCACGGTCCTCGCGAAAAGGATGGCAAAATTTCTATCTCTAAAGGAAGGCACAGCATTGAAGTGCAGTTCTTTGAGCGCACTGGGGGGGGAATGCTGAAAGTGTATTATGCTGGGCCGGGCGTTAGCAAACAGCTTATTCCCAGTGGAGTGCTGTTTGTGGATGCTGCGAACAATGCCCGAACGGCCAGTTCTATTTCCAAGAACTCAGTATTGGTACCTGAGACCCATAATGACCAATCATTGGATCTGACGCAGATTAACGTTTATCCGGTGCCCTTTGAAGACCAACTCACCGTCGATTTTGGCGGAGAGGATAGCAAGCAGGTTGCTCAAGTCTCATTGATGGATCACTTAGGAAGAGTAATACTTGAGCGGTCAGTACATCCTGATCAAAACCGGGTTTTAGTCCTCGAGTTGGGTGCGCTCGGATTGAGTAAGGGAATGTATCACGTGAGTGTGGTCACCGAAGGACGACTTCCTGGTTCGTTTAAGGTGATTAAACACTAGCGAAACACGAACGTCGCGAAGAAAAAAGCGAAACGGGCCAAAGGTTCTGTTTCGCTTTTTTTTGGTTATGGAACCAGTTGGTACTCAAACACCACGTAGTTGCCCAACCGTTTGATAGGTACGTACGAAGAGAAGTCGGCACCCAGAAAATCAAACCTGATTGTTTGATGCTGCTGAGTAGTATCAACGTGACCTTCGTTGAGACTGGCAATGATATAACGGACTTGCCCCTTTTCGGCAGCTTGCAAGAAGCTGCGGTAATCGTAGGTCTGGGGAGGGTTGGCCAATACAATCTCTTTTTGAGGAAAGATTACGTTTCGGTAGAGAAACTTGTTGAGATAATCGTGTACGTGGGTGGTGACCAATACTTGCTCATTGGGTTGTAAATGCTTTTCGTGATAGAGAAAGTCACTTACGGCCTGATTTGCACCGTAACCGGACCGACCCAGATCATGCGCCTCAACCACCTTTCTTAGGTATTTTCCACCGAAGCGAGGAGGTAAGGTAAAGACCACCAAAATCAAGTAGAACAGTGGAACGTAGTTTAGCACCTCTTTACTCTTTTTTCTGGGCATCGGCTGGCCGCCGGTGGTATCAAGCGTAGCGACAAATACAACGGTAGCGATCAGCGTAAGCGTAATAAATTCGGTGAAGTAGTTCGGAGCTGCGCCAATCTTGAAACTAGTAACCAGAGCAAAGACAAAGGACCCTAAAATAGATAGGCCCAAAAAGCGAAGTGCATGGCTCTTGCCCTGGGCGAGAAAAAATACTCCCGTGAACAGGCCAAGTATGTTTAAGAAACGTTCCTTCTGGAAGTGCTCAATCATAATCCGTTTTTTAAACCAAAAAAAACTGGCCCCATTGTTTACCCCCTGCACCGTATTTTGCAAAAAGATGTGAAAATCATTTTGCCCACTCAGAACAAGCAGGGAGCCGAACCCGATACTCATCGTCAGAAAAGCGATTACTGCCCATCTGAAGTTCTGAAGAAAGAAAATCAGGTAAAAAAGGAGTAAAATAGGTAAATATATAGCCGATTGTTTCGCGAACACTGCCACCACCGATAGCGTACTAGCTCCGGTGAGGTACCATAGACATTTTTTTTGATCTTTTACGATCAACAGTTTGAGAAAGAGGCCAGTGGTGAGCAAAGCCAACACGTTGAATAAGCTATCAGGACGGGAAAAACTTTCCTCGTCCAAATAAACAAATGCATAAACCAACGCTAGCAAGCTCAACGAGCGTTTCACTCGGAAAATGTTTCTTAGAATTGCAAATACTGACCCGGCAAACAGCAGGTTAAGTAGCAATGACGTTGCCCGAGATAATATGTACACTTGGTGTACGTTGGCCGGGTCAACGCGAAACGTCTGCCCAACCATCCGGCACAAATAATAGTAGAGCGGCGTGTACTGCGTAATAGCGTAGGGGGAGCGGGAGGGGTCGGTATAGAGGGGGTATCCATCAAGAATGCGCTGTAGGGTATAAATCACGTTGCTCTCAATGCCGCCCAGTTCGGGAAGGTAAGCGGTGACAAGATAAAAGCGGAGCAGAAGCATCGCCAGAAAGGTTGTGCCCGCCGTTAAACCGATAAGCACAGCAGACCGGGTGATGATCCAGCGGTAAACACTCTCGATAGCGAAAGGCAACCCGGCGCGGAAAACAGCTTTTCGATTCATTGAGCTGCGGTAGCTTGACTTGCTGATAGCGCGAGAAATTTATTTGAACGCCTTCCTTCCAACTACCTCTGACCGGAAAGCAATCGTTCGGAATGGACCTACCGAAGGGTGATTTCCTTGTTTTCTCTGGATTCGGGAGAGAGATTCATCCGTTGAAATATGGGCTTCTTGTACGATTGGTTCTGGTGATGGGCGATGTTGAGCAACAAAACCCCCATGACGTAGAAACCAATCGCGATTAGTGCGGTGTGGAAGAGCCCTACTGATATGGTGCTGGCCCACCCTATGATGGCGTCATCCGTAAATATTTTCTGGTAGAGCGTGTACAGGATAAGGCCCAAAAAAGCGGAAGCCAGCACGATAAATACCTTTAAGAAAACCAGCAGGAGACTTTCAGCGTATTCAGTCAGTGATTTAAAAGCGTGCGCTACCAAACTATCAATCCTCATCTTTGACCGGCCGCCTAACCGTTTCTGGCGATCATAGGCAACGTAAGCGTGCACTACTTTTAGCTTAGAAAGGTAGGCAGCAAAGTGAATAAAAGAAGTGTGGAGGGTTGCACCAAGCACTTTCCGGTTAATCATGCAATAGTTTCCGAAGTTCATGTGTTGGCGCGTGACCATCCGGAACATCACTTGATAGAAAAAATAGGCTGCCTGGAAAAACGCCCCCTCGCTACGTTTGCCGCGCACCACGTGCACAATATCAGCGGTATCATTCAAAACCAGATCAACGATAGCGTGCGGGTTGTCTTCTCCGTCTGAGTCCATAACCACAAACCTTTCTGCGGCAAGCATTTGGCCATAAAGCAGTCCCTGGTAGATAGCCCCCTGGTGCCCAAGGTTAAATTCCAGCAGTAATATGTCCAGTGAAAGGTTGCTGGAGCCGAAGTTGAAGCTTGAAAGCAACGCTAGCGTATCATCGGTAGAGCAATCATCCACCACGACCACGGTGAACTGGTACGGTAGATCCGATAGCGTTTCCTCTAGCTGTTCCAGAAAACGGATAACCGTATGGTTTTCGTTGAAGCAGGGAGTGATTATGGCTATCGGTTCTCTCATAATGCGCCGGAGTATCAGTTATTACGGGTGAAGTAGAAAATGTGACATTTTCTCTATTTCAAGGGTTCGCTTTGTTGATTCTATGAAGCGAAAGGGTTCTTAAGTTTCTTGATAGTCGATTGCTTGTTGTTGTAATAACCATCACCGTCACTTAAGTAACCATATCCGTAGTCTCCGGAGTATTTTACGTCGTTGAAGAGAATGTTCAGGTTTTTGATTTTATTGTTGCTGTGAAGCTCATTGATGCCCTGAAGGATATTTTTATTGGTATACTTATAGCGCACGATGAACAAATTGACGTCAAAGTACTTGAGCAGCACAAAATAGTCGGCTACGTAGGCGATCGGAGGAGTTTCTATAATAATCACGTCGTAGCGCCGCCGCAATTCAGCCATGATGCTGTCCATTTCCTTGCTCTCGAAGAGGCGGATTGGATCAGTGAGGGGCTCACCAGCTCCCAATACATCCAAATTCTGATGACCCGGCTGAATGGCTTCGTCAATACTCAACCGACCGGTGATCACGTCGGCGATGCTTACCTGACGGATATTAAAGTACTCATTGACCCGCGGTTTGCGCAAGTCACAGCATATAAAGAGCGTCTTTTGTCCAGCCTCAGCGTAGGCCGAACTCAGGTTAATAGAGCAAAAGGTTTTTCCTTCACCGCTTATTGAGGAGGTTACTCCGATAACCTTGCTATCCTCACCCTGATGAAAGTACTGCAGGTTGATCCGCGCAAACTTGAACGATTCGGAGATGGCTGAGTTAGGCGACTCTAGCATCACTAGCTTAGAGTCTTTGCTCCCATTGGCAATCATCCCTAACAAGGGGGCTTTGGTCTTGTTCTCGATGTCGTCTTTGTTGGTGATGCTGCTGTCGACAAAGTCTTTTCCAATGATAAGGGCCAGGGGCAGCATGAGTGCCAATAGGAAGGCACCAGCGTAAATTAGGCCAGATTTGGGCCATACTGGAGCATTACCTTGCATTTGAGCTCTTTCAATGGTGTCGATGTTGGCCGTGTTGGTAGCGAGTTTCATTTCGGCATCACTTTTCTTTTTCTGCCAGTAGACCTGCTTCTCGTTGTAGCGATCAAACTCCTGCTGCAGCACCTGAATTTTACGCTCATCCTGAGGCAGCGAGCGCAAGTCACTTTCCAGCGCGTAAATACGGCCGTTGATGCGCTTCATTCTGATCTGCAATGAAGAAATGACTCCGTTGATATTCTGTTCAATGGCCGACTTAAGGTTTTCTACCTCCTCATTTACCTGCTTCACCAGGGGGTTAGCCTGACTCGCTGAGGCATTAAGCTTGCGAGCGCGAGAGCTGATATCAATGTACTTACTGATGTAATTGTTCAAGCTTGGATCGTTGATGCCCGCGTAGGAGGGGGCTACAATAGCATCGGACTTACTACTTTTGATACCGCGCAGCGTGCTCTGATAGTACTCCAGCTGATTTTGCAGATCGGCCCGTTCGTCCTCCAGATCGTTCATTTGGTTGTATACGCTACTCATGGCATTGGATGGATCGTAAACCGCCCCGCTCTTGAACGACTGTAGCTTCTGACGCGCCTGGTTGAGCGAATCAGTGGCGGCGGCCAGTTCATTGTCGATGAACTCAATAGAGTTTTCTCCCTGGTCGTTTTTGCCTTCTAACACCTGGTTGGCGTAAGCGTCAATTAGCGTGTTGAGAAACAGCTCCCCTTTCTGGGGAATCGGAGTATCGAAGCTGAGATTAACAACGCGCGCGTCTTGGTTGACCTGATCGGCCGGGGTGGCGGTGATGGCTCGCTTGTAGCCGCCCACCAGCGAACCACTGCTGCTAATCTTGAAGCAAAGATCATAATCAGCGTAATTGAACGAGGCTTCGGATGCGGCAATCTCGAGGTTTAGCAGTTTGCTCTCGTAAGGTTGTCCCACAGTAACTACCTCGTTGATGGTGATATCGTTTAGTAAGCTCACCGTTTTGCCACTCGCAAAGTCTACCAGCGTAGCTTCATCGGCTTCGGCGCTGATGCGTACCTGGTTCTCCGACACAATTTCAACGTAAATGGGCAGCCCCACCAGCTGGGGTTTGCTCGTATCTAGCGTAACGGTAAAGGGAAAGTTATGGTATTTCTCGTTGAGCCACGAATTTTGCAAAAACGAGGGCCAAAACTTTTCCACTGTATAATAAGAAACATTAAAGTCTAACTGGTCGATTGCCCTACGAACGGTATTATCCGAAACCAACTTGGCCAGCTCGTTGGTAAGCGCAATTTTCCGTTCTGAACTTCTGCCGTTTCTGGGCGAATCGTCCAACTCCCGGTCGATGGAGGTGGAACCCACTTCCACGTCGGCAAACAGGATCTTGGCATTCACCAGATACTGACTTTGGGTGTAGGTGGCATACACGTAGGCAATTCCTAAGAAAAACAGCAGACTGGCGGCAAACCAGTACCATTTTGAACGAATCTTAAACAGTAGGGGCATTAAATTGATGCTCTCTTCGTCTTGCTTCTTAAATTTTTCCATTACAAGAAATTATTGATTATTTCGGGTATTACTAAAGTTAATGATTACGTTTGCGACCAAAGCTAAGCTAGTGATTGCCGAGAAAACAATCCCGATAGGAACAAGATTCTCTCGTCTCAATTGTCGCTCGCTCGGCTCTACGTAGATCACATCGTTGGGCAACAGGTAATAGTATTTAGACTTCATCACGTCCGAATTGGTGAGGTCGAGCAGAATGACTTCCGCTCCGTTGTCATTCTGACGAATCAGTTTAATGTTGCTGCGACTGCCAAAATCAGTGAGATCACCCGCTAAACTGAGCCCTTCCAGCACGTTGGCCTGTCCATTGTAAACGTAGTAGTAGCCAGGATTATTCACTTCGCCCATTACCGAGATTTTGAAACTGATAAGCTTGACGTCAACGGTAGTATTCCTCAAAAACTTGTCCACTTCTTGTTGCAATAAGTTTTTCGCTTCATCTACCGTAAGGTCTTCTACTTTCACCTTTCCTACCAGCGGCACCGTCACGTAACCCCCTTCGTCGACCGAATGCCCCTGGACAAAAAGATTGGACTGGTTACCAAAGGCCTGCGCCTGTTCTTGTCCGTAGTTAAAGAACTGCGCCGATTCCGTATCAGGATTCTGAATGTCAATGTGCAGCACGTCGTTTACTTGCAACTTGTAGGTGGGACGTCGATTTTTTATCTGCGTAGGATACTCATCGGAGAAAGTCGGATCCTGCAAATAGACGAGCTCCCGGCGAGAGTAGCAGGAGGACATCCACAGCAGCAAAAGGGCCCATACGAGGGTGGAAGTGGGGCTTAGTATTTTGATATTTCTTTCAGTCATAATTGCATGATAAGGCGAATAATCGTTACGCAAAGCAGTATAGACACAAATGTACAATAAATTACATGAATGTAAAACAATACGTATTATTAGTTGTATTATTCTTTTAGATATCGGTGTTAATCTTATAGCGGTCAAAACCAATCAGTAACCTTTGTTACCGACTGCATCTTAGATAATACGGGCGATTGCCCAAGAAAAAGGAAGTAATGTAAATGGCCAAAAAGCAAAAAATTACCCTAAATGGTACGCCAGCGTGCTACGATGAACATCGGTGGCCTCCTTGATAGACATCATTCCAACGCCATCGACAACCATCGTGCTGCCCTCAACCTCTCCCAGCAATAAGTAGGGTGTACTACTACCGGACAAATGTTCTTCCACCAAACTACTCATATCCGGTGAAACTCCCACCATAACCCGACCCTGCGCTTCTCCGAAAAGAAAGGCATCCTTCCGGAAATTCTTCGGACATTGAACAGAAAAGCCCACCTCTCCGCCCATTGCCGACTCGGCGAGCGCCACGAACAAACCACCGTCGGCCAGGTCGTGCACTGTGTTTACGTGCCCCTTGCGAATTAGTTTGGCTACGGTCTGCTGCAGTCGAAATTCCTCCTCCAAGTCAAAATAGGGAGCAGGGGAAGCCTTCAGGCCGTGAAAACTGTACAAATATTCCGAACTGCCGATATCATCAACGGCCTTACCGAGCAGATAAATGAGGTCGCCCTCCGCTTTAAATGAGAGCGTCATTTTGTTCCGATAGTCTTCCAGCAAGCCGAGCATTCCGATCACAGGGGTAGGAAACACCGCCCCGCCGTCGTCCGATTGGTTGTAGAAGCTCACGTTGCCCCCGGTGACCGGCGTGCCGAAGCGCTCGCAGGCTTGCTTCATGCCCTGAATGGCCTGCACAAACTGCCAGTACACCTCCGGATCGTAGGGGTTGCCGAAGTTTAGGCAGTTAGTCACCGCTACGGGTTCGCCCCCGGCGCAGACGATGTTGCGCGCCGCTTCGGCCACGGCAATGGCGCAGCCTTGCTGCGGGTCGGCGTACACGTAGCGGGCGTTGCAGTCGACGGTGATCGCAATGGCCTTGGTGGTGCCTTTGATGCGCACCACGGCGGCATCGGCCGGAGCGTTGGTGGTGGTAGTGTTGGTACCGATCATGGAATCGTACTGCTCGGCTACCCAGGCGCGGGAAGCAATGTTGGGATGCCCCAGCAGGAAGCGCGCCACCTCGGCGTAGTCGGTGGGTTCGGGCACGTCGTTGATTGAAAACTTTTTGAACTCCTGAAAGTAGGCGGGTTCCTGGTATTCTCGGTGGTAGACCGGGGCTCCGCCGCCCAGCACCAGATCGTGGGCGGGCACGTCGGCCACCAGTTCGCCCCCTTGATGAAATTTTAGCCTTTTGGTATCCGTCACCTCCCCAATTTGGGCGCAGTTGAGGTCCCACTTGGCAAATATTTCCCGAATCTCGTGTTCTTTACCTTTCTCTACTACCACCAGCATGCGCTCCTGCGATTCGGAGAGCAAAATCTCGAAGGGCTGCATGTTGGGCTGGCGCAGCGGTACCCGGTCTAGCCAGATATCCATACCGTGTTCACCCTTAGCGCTCATTTCGGAGGTGGAGCAGATGATGCCCGCCGCACCCATGTCCTGAATGCCGATCACGCTGCCCGAGGCGATGACTTCCAGGCTGGCTTCCAGCAGCAACTTTTCCTGAAACGGATCACCCACCTGCACGGCGGGCAGGTCGTCGACCGAACTATCGCTGATGTTCTTAGAAGCGAAGGCTGCCCCGTGGATACCGTCTTTTCCGGTAGCCGACCCCACGATAAATACCGGATTGCCCACGCCGTAGGAGGTGGCGCTGGCGGTTTTGCCGGTTTCCACGATGCCCGCCGAAAAGGCGTTGACCAGCGGGTTCACCTGGTAGCACGGGTCGAAAAATAGCTCACCACCAACGGTAGGCACCCCAAAAGCGTTGCCGTAGTCACCGATGCCCTTCACCACGCCCCGCAGCAACCACTGCGTTTTTTCGTTGGCCAGCTCGCCGAAGCGCAGCGAGTTGAGTTGGGCCACGGGGCGGGCACCCATCGTGAAAATGTCACGATTGATGCCGCCCACGCCGGTAGCGGCTCCCTGGTAGGGCTCGATGGCCGACGGATGGTTGTGCGATTCAATTTTAAAGCTGCAGGCCAGCCCGTCGCCAATGTCTACTAGTCCGGCGTTTTCCTCACCTGCTTTAGCCAGCATGCGGTCCGAGTCGCGGGGAAGTTTTTTGAGCCAAACGATCGAGTTTTTGTAGGAGCAGTGCTCCGACCACATTACCGAGAAAATGCTTAGCTCCGTGAAGTTGGGCGTGCGATCCAGGATCTCTTTGATCTTATCGTATTCTTCGTCCAGTAGTCCTAGGTCGCGGGCGGTTTGAACAGTGATTAGGTTAGCCATGCGGTGGTGTAGTTTTGCAAGGGCAAGTTAGTGGTTCAATTGTTAAATTGCTCGATTGCTAAACAGCAATTTAACAATTGAGCAATTAATCACCCTTCCTTAACCACTTCGCCATTTCCTTGGCAAAATACGTCAGAATGATATCCGCCCCGGCCCGTTTGATGCTCAGCAGGCTTTCTAGCATGGCTGCCTCTTCATTAATCCAGCCACGTTCGGCGGCGGCTTTCACCATCGCGTACTCGCCGCTCACGTGGTAGGCGGCAATGGGCAGGGCGTAGGTGTCTTTCAGCAAGCGCACCACGTCCAGGTAGGGAATGGCCGGTTTCACCATCAGAATGTCGGCCCCTTCTTCCACGTCCAAATCGGCCTCGATGAGTGCCTCGCGCCTATTGGCCGGATTCATCTGGTAGGTTTTCTTGTCGCCCATCTTGGGGGCCGAGTCCAGCGCGTCGCGGAACGGGCCGTAGAAGGCACTGGCGTATTTGGCGGTGTAGGCCATGATGCCCACCTCCGAATAGCCGTGCGCGTCGAGCGTGCGCCGAATGTGGCCCACCCGCCCGTCCATCATGTCGGAGGGAGCGACCATATCGGCCCCCGCCTCAGCCTGCACCAGGGCCATCTTACTGAGAATATCCAGCGATTCGTCGTTTAGAATCTTGCCGTCGCGCACCAGGCCGTCGTGCCCGTCGGAGCTGTAAGGGTCCATCGCCACGTCGGTGACCAGGCACACGTCGGGAAACTGCGCCTTGATGGTGCGAATGGCGGTGGGGAACAGCCCGTCGGGATTGGCACTTTCGGTGGCCAGGGGGTCTTTCACCGCGTCGGGTAGGGCGGGGAAGGGCGCAAAGGTACGGAGGCCCAATTCGTAACAAGTGGCAATCTCATCCAACACCCGGTCAATGCTATACCGATAGATGCCCGGCATGGAGTCGATGGCAATTTGCTGATTTTCGCCAGGCACTAAAAACAAAGGTAAAATCAGATCGTCTACCGTTACGCGGGTTTCTTCTACCAAGCGGCGGATCGCGGGAGATTTTCGGTTGCGGCGGGGGCGGATTTGCATGGGTTTTAGGTGATTTGTGGGGATGGCTTAGGGTATTAGGTGTTGGGTTTTGGGGACTTTCTGAGGGGCTAGATGCTGGATGACTTTCTAGATGGCAAGATACTGGATATTGGATATTCGAAGACGCGATTGCAAGGCTGATGCAAGGGGCACAGAGGAAATCGAATCAGCTTACTATCGTTTGGGTGTTTGAAAAGCGAGAGATTAACCCGGCCGAGGCAATCTCGAGCACGTTAGCAGCCAAAATGAGTTCGTAGTCCTACTTCAACGCCCACAGCGAATCCGTAAACAAACGCTCACTATCAAAGAAGTTACGCACCACTCGAAAACCGGTTTTCTCGGCCAACTGTGCGATATCTTGCTCACTGTACTTTTGCGAACGTTCCATATAAATTGTTTCCCAAGCGTCGAAGCGCACGGTGCAGTCCAGGGCGTCAATGCGTATCTCCTGGGCCTTGGTGCTTACCAGATAGCTCAGAATACTGCCTTCGGCCGGATGGTAGATGGGAAAGTACCGAAAGGCGTTCACGTCAAAATTGCCGCCCAGCTCCCGGTTGATCCGTTGCAGCAAGTTAAGCTTAAACGTTTTGGTAACGCCGCCCGCATCAAAGTAAGCGTCTAAAATGCGCTGCGGGTCCTTCTTCAGGTCAAAGCCGATCATCAACCGATCGTCGGGTGCCAGTTGCTGCGCTATCTTCTTCAGAAAAGCCACACTTTCGGTAGCGTCGAAGTTGCCAATGTTTGCTCCCAAAAAGAGCACCACTTTCCGGGACCCTTCATCTTCAGCGTCGGCCAGCTGATCAAACGCCCGAAAGTAGTCATCGCAAATGCCTTGCACCTTGAGTCCGGGCAGATTTTCTTTTAGATCCGCGGTGAGTTCATGAATGATGTGCGCCGAAATATCAATCGGCACGTAGGTGAGCCCCGACGATTGCTCCCAAAAATACCGCAGCAGCACCTTGGTTTTGGTGCCGTCGCCCGCGCCGAACTCAATCAACTGAAACTTCTTCCCGCCCGCTCCAAAGTAAGTTAACATTTCTTCTTTATGGGAACGAAAAATCTCGTCCTCGCTGCGGGTGGGGTAGTAAGCCTCCATCGCCATGATCTCCTGAAATATCGCATCACCGCGCTGATCGTAGAGGTACTTCGAGGGCAGAAACTTGGCCGGAGCGGTGAGTCCTTCGTACACATCGGCCGCAAAGGCCCGGTTCACTGGCTCGGCAATTACATTAGTATCACTATTGTCCACGGGCGGGCGAGTTAGGTACGTAAAAATTCCGGTTACAAATAGGCAGCCAAGCGAATGCCGGTGAACTGCCAGCGCTTGTCGGTCTGAAAGAAATTTCGGTAGGTGATGCGCATATGGCTTTCGGGAGTGGCACACGAACCGCCGCGCAGCACCATCTGGTTCACCATAAACTTGCCGTTGTACTCGCCCAACGCGCCGCACTCCCGCCGGTAGTACGGGTAGGGCAGATAAGCACTCTGGGTCCACTCCCAAACGTCGCCGATCATCTGGGCGGCAATCAAATCAGTGCCCGCAATTTGCAGGGGGGTGGGTTGGTACAGTTCGCTATCCACTAAGTTGGCGGGAGCCAGTCGGTGAAAGTCCTGATCGTAACCCGCGCGACGGCAGGCCACTTCCCACTCAAACTCGGTGGGCAGGCGCATCCCTCGCCAGCGGGCGTAAGCCTCGGCCTCGAAGTAGCTCACGTGCGTCACCGGTGCGGGCCGATCAATCGGTTGCAAGCCGTGCAGGGTGTAGTGGTGCCACTGAGTGTCAATACAATGCCAGTAGGCAGGTGCTTTAATTTTGTTTTCGTTGATCCAGGCCCAGCCTTCGGCCAGCCACAGGTCGTAGTTTTCGTAGCCGCCGTCGTCCATAAACGCCAGATACTCCGCGTTGGTCACCAGGCGGTTCAAGATGCGAAAGCCGGGCAGATAGACCTGGTGCGCTCCTTCCTCGTTGTCAAAGTGAAACTCGTCTCCTTGGTAGCCCACTCGGTGGAGTCCGGCCGAAATCTCCACAAATGCCTCGCCGGGAGGCGTGCTAACGGTGGGGCGGGCCACTTGCTGCTTGCGATACACCGGAAACAACGGGTTGTTGCCCAAGATGAATTTGATATCGGTGAGGAGCAGTTCTTGATGCTGCTGCTCGTGGTGCAACCCCAGCACGATGAGCGCGCGCAATTCGTCGTTTTCCGAGGTGATCAGGCCATCGATTAGCGCGTGCAGGTGCTCATCCACGTAGTCGCGGTAGCGATACACCTCTTCGGTGGAAGGGCGCGTCATGTTGCCCCGGTGCAGGCGCAGCATTTTTTCGCCCTTGCTCTCGTAATAGCTGTTGAAGATGTAGCTAAACTGCTCGTCGTACACCCGGTAGCCCGGCAGAAAGCGGGTGAGTAGAAACGATTCAAAAAACCAGGTGGTGTGCGCTAGGTGCCACTTCGGAGGACTCACGTCTTCGGTAGGCTGCACCACGTAGTCCTCAATCTTGAGCGGTTCGCACAGGCGGGCCGATTGCCGACGCACGTTGGAGTACTGTTCGTGTAGGTCGGCGATTGACGAAGGTTTGGACGGAGCAATCGTAAGTAGTTCAGGGTCCATTTGAAATAGGGATAGCTTTGCGTGGTATCAATACATAACCTGAGCAAAAAACGTTTGTTGGGTATCCGGCAAATTGAATCCTCCCGCAGAAGTGCCCTGGTCCGAATTCCCCGTGTCATTTTTATTGCTACCTTACCTTTTTAAGCAATAATAAGCAGCAACCAGTATGTCACTGCGTATTTTAGTGGTTTTGCTGATCGGCAGCCAACTGTGGGTCGCCTGTCAGTCGTCCTCTCTTTCCGAAGGAGAGTTCGTTGCTGCGCCCGATGGTCGGCCTAATATTTTGTTGATTATGGCCGATGATATGGGCTTTTCGGACATTGGTTGTTATGGTAGCGAGATTCGCACGCCCACCCTGGATCGCCTGGCGGCCAACGGCTTGCGCTTCTCGCAGTTTTATAACACCGCCCGCTGCTGTCCCACCCGCGCCAGTCTGCTCACCGGTCTGTATCCCCACCAGGCAGGCATCGGGCGGATGACCAGCGATCGGGGCACCGACGGCTACCGGGGCGATTTAAGTCCGCAGAGCGTGACGATTGCCGAGGTGCTTAAACCGGCGGGCTACCGCACCTTTATGAGTGGCAAATGGCACGTGACCAAGCATATGGGACACTGGACCGGCGACAGTTCGCTAACTTCTACCCATAACTGGCCCCGGCAAAGGGGCTTTGACCAGTTCTACGGTACCATCCTCGGGGCAGGGAGTTATTACGATCCGGTGACGCTTACCGAAGGCAACACGCCCATCGATTTACAGGACACGAATTTCTACTACACCGACGCAATCTCCGAAAAAGCGGTGGCCTTCCTCGAGGAAATCCCGACCGACACGCCCTTTTTCGGATACGTTGCCTACACGGCTCCCCACTGGCCGCTCCACGCGCTGCCCGAAGATATCGCTCGCTACGCCGGTCGCTACAACATGGGGTGGGATAGCCTGCGTCGGGAGCGACTAGAGCGCATGCGGCAAATGAACGTGATCGACTCGGACTGGCCGCTGAGCGAACGCGACGAACAAGTACCCGCCTGGAGTGATGCACAAGAAAAAGATTGGCAAGTCCGCCGGATGGAAGTGTACGCCGCGCAGATCGACCGGATGGATCAGGGCATTGGCCGGATTGTGCGCGCGCTGGAAGAACGAGGCGTGCTGGAAAACACGCTCATCTTCTTCTTGGCTGACAACGGCGGTTGTGCCGAAGAGCTTTCGGATGGCTGGGGCAAGCAGCTTTTTATTCCCGAGAAAACCCTTGCCGGTGACCCGGTCATCCTCGGAAATGACCGTACCGACTTGATGCCCGGCTCGGAAAACACCTACCAAAGCTACGGCCGCCCCTGGGCAAACGCTTCCAACACTCCCTTTCGGTTGTACAAGCACTACGTGCACGAAGGAGGTATTGCCACGCCGTTGGTGGTTCACTGGCCGGAGGGCATCGAAGCGACCGGAGAGTGGCGGCGCAGTCCCGGCCACCTGATCGATATTATGGCCACCTGCGTGGCCGCGGGGCAAGCCGACTATCCGCAAAATGTTAGAGGAAACGCTATCCAGCCGATGGAAGGGGTAAGTTTACTACCGGCCTTTGCCCAGGACACGCTGGCTAGAGAAGCCATCTACTTCGAGCACGAAGGTAATCGGGCGGTACGGCGCGGCCCCTGGAAACTAGTTGCCCAAGGACAAGACGGCCCTTGGGAGCTGTACAACGTAGAGCGCGGTCGTAGTGAAACCAATAACCTGGCTGGGGAACATCCCGAAGAGGTGCAGGCATTGGCCGATTTGTGGCAAGCCTGGGCCCAGCGAGCCAAGGTGTTGCCCTGGCCGAAATAACGACGTGAAAATCCATGATTGTTCTGCAAACCTTACCAAGCACGCCCGCGCAAATTCTCTGAATTTGTGCGGGCTGTACTCATGGACTCTGTCCGCCCCGGTAGGTTAGCAACCCGCTTACATGGGTCACCGGTTTAGGTATCCCCGACCAGAGGTCTTGCACCCGTTTAGCTTTTAAAGTAGATAACCAATTACTCAGCAATGAAACTACTCTTTTTCCTACTGCTCGGGGCGGCGCTCAGCGCTTGCCAAACGACCAGTTCAACCGAAGAAGCGGCCTTGTCCCGCCCCAACATCCTGTTTTGCATCGCCGATGACGTCTCTTTTCCGCACATGGGGGCCTACGGCTGCTCGTGGGTCAATACGCCGGGCTTCGACCGCGTGGCGCGTGAAGGGCTGCTGTTCACCCGCGCCTACACGCCCAACGCCAAGTGTGCGCCGTCGCGCTCCTGCATCCTCACCGGACGCAATTCGTGGCAACTGGAAGAAGCCGTGAACCACTGGCCCCACTTCCCGGCCAAGTTCAAAACCTACGCCGAAGTTTTGGCTGAAAACGGCTACCACGTGGGCTACACCGCCAAGGGCTGGGCTCCGGGCAATCCGGGGCAGGTAAACGGCGAACGTCGGCAACTAACCGGTACGCCCTACAATACGCAGAAAACTACGCCGCCCACCGCGGCCATGTCTGATAACGACTACGCGGCTAACTTCGCCGATTTTTTGGATGCCCGACCTGCTGACGCGCCGTTCTGTTTTTGGTACGGCTCCACCGAACCGCACCGTGGTTACGACTACGGATCGAGCCTGCGGCAGGGAGGCAAGCAGCTTAGCGATATTGATATAGTGCCGCCCTTCTGGCCTGATACCGACTCGGTGCGTACCGATATGCTGGACTACGCCTACGAGATCGAGTACTTCGATCAGCACCTGCAACAGATGCTAACGCTGCTAGAAGAACGGGGTGAACTGGATAACACCCTGGTGGTGGTGACAGCCGACAACGGCATGCCCTTTCCGAGGATCAAGGGGCAGGCATACGAATACTCGAACCACCTGCCGCTGGCTGTGATGTGGAAGAACGGGATTGCGACGCCCGGGCAGACGGTGGAAGCGCTGGTGAGCTTCATCGACTTTGCGCCTACCTTTCTGGAGGTAGCCGACATCTCGCCTGATTCAACTAGGATGCAGCCCATTACCGGCCGCAGCCTCACCGATATTCTATCAGCCGACGACCCCACGGCTACTTTCTCTGAGCGCGACCGGGTGCTGATTGGCAAAGAACGGCACGATATTGGGCGTCCGAACGACGCGGGCTATCCCATTCGGGGGGTGGTGACGGAAGACTTTCTGTACCTGCAAAACTTTGCCTCGGACCGTTGGCCCGCCGGAAACCCCGAAACGGGCTATCTGAATACCGACGGGGGAGCCACCAAGACGGTGATCCTGAACCAGCGAAGAAACGGAAACGCAAAATTCTGGGAGATGAACTTTGGCAAGCGCCCGGCCGAAGAATTGTACCAGATCATGCGTGACCCGGCTTGCGTTGCCAACCTGGCCAATAGTCCTGAGTACCAGGGAATAAAGGGGGAACTGCGCACGCGGCTGCTGGCTGATCTGGAACAGCAGGGCGATCCCCGGGTGCTGGGCAATGGGGCTATTTTTGAAACCTACGAGTACGCCGATAGTGCCTCTCGCGGTTTTTACGAGCGCTACCGGGCCGGAGAAGATCTAAAAGCCGGTTGGGTGAATGCGTCAGATTTTGAGGAGGAGTCGTTAGAATGAGTCGGAACACATAAAGAAGCGATGTCTTGTCCTTTATTTAATATTTGAACTGTTGTCAACTGCTAATTTATCTGATTGCTTACATCGTATGAAAATGGTCTTTTCACGACGAAAAAACAGAGAGAAAGTCATTATTGTTGCGGGGTCAGTGCTCAATTGACAAGTCTCTAACTATCAAACGCCCCACCAATGATTCTCTACCAAAAGCCCTACGTCACCATCGAGCGAAATGATCAGTTGAAATGCCTCATTCAGAACTGGAAAGGATTCGCCTCGTCGGCAAATTTCCGTGAAGCGATCAACGTTTCTCTAAAGCTTTTTGAGCAGGGAGGCTATGAGAAAATAATTAGTAACACCAAGGAGTTTTCGTTAGTGAAAAAAGAGGATACCGACTGGGTTGCCCAGGTGGTTACTCCTCAAATGGTAAAGCAGGGGTTGCGCTACATGGCGTTTATCGTTCCTACGAACGTATTCGCTCAAATCACGGTAGACAATTTCAAGGAAGAAGCCAATAAGGTAGTCAGTATTCGTTACTTTGATAAGTCAGAAGCGGCCATCGCGTGGTTTCAAGAGACGGACAGCAAGCAAGACGCTGTCTCAGCATAAATACTGACTACCCATAGGAAAGCATACGCTTGGCGCTATTCGGTAGTGCTCGCGGCGAACATGGCCACCAAGGGCACCTTTTGGTAGCGGGTGGTTAGGAAATTGCTCTGAATGTTGTGCGCAATTTCCAACTCACCTTCGGCGAGTAATCCTTCAAAATTCTCTAAATACGCTAAGGTTTGCATAGCGAACCCGGCTTGCTGTAAGCGTTTGCTCCAGTGGTGGGCAGGCTCGTGTTTCTCCGAGCGTTTGCTTTCTTCGTTGCCCAGAATATCCTGAATTTCACGTCCAAAGAAGGTGCACTTAAGCGCGTCAGCCTCATGGTCCGGCAGTCCTTTCTTATCAATGAGCTTGAAGATTTGACCGAAGAGCTTCCAGCAGTTGGTCACGCGGCTCGGTAGGTGCTGCGTGAAATGATCCACATCGGGTTCCAGTAGCACAAAGATGCCAGGAGTACACTCCGCGATGCAGTTGATCACCGATTGTCGTTGGTTCTGAGTAGGAATATGATGGAGGGTAAACGCTGACATCACCCCGAGCAAGTCGGTACTGTGGTTGCGAATGGCCTTCCAGGTGTCCTCAGTAATAGCCTCAGCGAACGCGAATATCGGTGTGTACTCGATGACGGTGCTTTCCGGAAACTGGGTGCGGGCAATCTGCTCAATGGCCTGGCCGGTTTCTCGCAGCGATTCGTTGTCGATGTCTATGCCGATGACCTTGATTAGCTTCGGCATTTTTTCAGGACTCAACTGCGCCAGTTCTTGCAGAAGGGCAATCTCAAAGCGGCCCTTACCGATGCCGATGTTTAAGTGCGTGAATGAGTCGAATCCGGCACTATACTTTCTGATCATCAACTGAAGTGCCGCGGTGCTTACCAAACGAACCGGTGGCACCGACTGAAGCACCAAATCGAAGACATTGATCTGTTTGTCGTCTTCATTCAGGTCGCGCCGGTACATCGGAAGGTTTTCTTGGTCTCGATGCCGCAGCGCCAAAGCGCAGAGTTTAGTAATGTCGTCCTGGAGGTCGAGCGTTGCGAGCAGATCGTCGAGCAACGCGTTGGCCTGGGCCGTTTCGGAGTTGGCAATAAGCTCTCCGGCAGTAGTAAGCACCGCAAGGGGCTCACCTACCGCAATAGGGTAGTTTTGCATGATAATACAATTTAGATATGGTAATAAAAGAAAATAAGTACAAGCGTACTGAAAATTACTAACTGGTAGACTAATATTGGTAATGCCAAGATACGGAAGAAATAGAATACTATCCAAATGGAGCGAGAGAAAAATTTAATTTTAAAAAGGACTGATAATCAGTATATTATTTGCGGTGACAAGGCTGTTTGTAGTAAATTAATCTATAGTCCGTACATACTATTTTAAGCCGACAGTTATTTGGAAGTAAGATACTTCCCAGCAGTGGATGTAATAAATTAAACATTATTGGCATATTTGCTTTCTGATTTGTTAGTAAAGCAATTTATACATGACTTTCCGCCGTTTCTTAAGTATTGGACTGCTCATCAGCTTGTTCATTCGTTGTAGTCCTTCATCCGAACTCGTTGAGGCGAGCAGCAATTCACCTGCCGATTCCACCACCTGGCCCCGCGCTGTCACCTACGAAATCTTTGTGCAGTCGTTCTACGACTCGGACGGTGACGGCATCGGCGACATCAACGGCATGACCAGTAAACTGGGCTACCTGGATAGCCTGGGGGTTGAGGCCATCTGGCTGATGCCCATTCATCCTTCGCCCTCCTACCACAAGTACGACGTGGTCGACTACCGCGACGTGCACCCCGACTACGGTACGTTGGATGACTTTCGCAATTTTGTGAAAGAAGCCCACCGGCGCGGTATCAGCATCGTGATCGATCTGGTGGTGAATCACTCTTCCAGCGAGCACAATTGGTTTACAGAAGCGGCTAAGGGCCCCGACAATCCCTACCGCGACTACTACGTGTGGGCCGATGAAGCCGAGATCAAGGACGAGATCGAAAAGAAAGAAACCCGTCTCGATTCGGACAACATCACGCAGTGGCACCAGGCCGAGGGCAACGACGAACTCTACTACGCTTACTTTATCGCGGGCATGCCCGACCTGAACTACGACAACCCTAAAGTCAAAGAAGAAATCTTCGACATCGGCCGCTTCTGGCTCGAGGATGTGGGCATCGACGGGTTTCGGCTGGATGCCGCCCGCCACATCTTCCCCGACGACCGGCCTACCGACAACCACGCCTGGTGGGTGGAGTTTCGGGCCGAGATGGAAGCCATCAAACCCGACGTGTATTTGGTGGGCGAGGTGTGGGCCGATGCCGAAACGGTGGCCCCCTACATGAAGGGGCTGCACGCCCTGTTCAACTTCGATCTGGGCTACGCCATCACCCGCACCGTGCAGCAGGGAGTAGACACCGGTTTGGTGCAAACCCACAAAAAAATCCTTGACTTCTATCAGTCCGTGCGTCCCGACTTTATTGATGCTATTTTCCTGACCAACCACGACCAGAACCGCATTCTGAGCGAACTGGGCGGCGACGTTGGTAAGGGAAAGATCGCGGCTAGCCTGCTGATGACCCTGCCGGGCGCGCCCTACATCTACTATGGCGAGGAGATCGGCATGCTGGGCCAAAAGCCCGATCCCAACATTCGGGAGCCCTTCTTGTGGAATGCTAATGACCCGGGCATGCCTACCTGGATTGATCCTGAGTATACCACCCCGGAAACCGTGACGCCGCTGGACGAGCAGATGAGTGATCCGAACTCCTTATATAACCACTACCGTAAGCTGATTGCTTTTCGTAAAGATTCGCCCGTGCTCACCTTCGGAGCTATCGACACCACCACCTACCAGACGCCGGGCCTGAGTTCGTTCTACCGCAGCCACGCGAGCGACACCCTGCTGGTGCTGCACAACCTCACCGACCAGACCCTGGACGTGCCGGGCCGCCCGGATTATCCGCGCGCGGTGTTCAGCACCCGGCCGGGGGGACAACCAACCGCCGAAACCATCTCACTACCGCCCTACGGCACGTACGTACTCGCTAACGACTAACCGATGACCCCGACCACCACTACTGCCCCGCTAGAAAAGCCCCGCCTGGGGTTTTGGCAAATCTGGAACATGAACTTCGGTTTTCTGGGCATTCAGTTCGGCTTTGCCCTGCAGAACGCCAATGCCAGCCGCATCTTCGAGACTTTGGGCGCGCAGCCCGACGAAATTCCGATCCTGTGGCTAGCCGCTCCTACCACCGGTCTGCTGGTGCAGCCGCTCATTGGCTACTTCAGCGACCGCACTTGGTCGCCCACGCTGGGTCGCCGCCGCCCGTACTTTCTCATCGGGGCCATTCTGGCCAGCCTGGCGCTGCTGGTGATGCCCAACTCGCCCGCCCTGTGGGTGGCGGCGGGCATGCTGTGGATTCTGGACGCGTCGATTAACGTGTCGATGGAACCCTTTCGGGCGCTGGTAGCCGACATGCTTCCCTCGGCCCAGCGCACCACCGGCTTTGCCGTGCAGACGTTCTTTATCGGAGTGGGAGCGGTGGTGGCCTCGGCTCTGCCCTATATGCTCACCAACTGGTTTGAGGTAAGCAATACCGCCGCTGCCGG
The DNA here is from genome assembly GCA_965217305.1 of Cyclobacteriaceae bacterium. GTDB lineage: Bacteria > Bacteroidota > Bacteroidia > Cytophagales > Cyclobacteriaceae > Tunicatimonas. The sequence continues at coordinate 456,534 of CBDCHN010000004.1, read as the reverse complement.
AGAGATCCCTGATTCGGTAAAGTGGTCGTTTTACCTGGGTGGCTCGGTCTTTTTCGCTGCGGTGCTGTGGTCGGTGCTGCGCACGCGCGAGTATCCGCCCGATGAGTTCCGCCGCTATAACGGCGAAGAGGGCACCGATCTGGTTGATGCCGGACTGAAACAAATCTGGATCGACTTCACCAACATGCCTAAAACCATGCTGCAACTGGCGGTGGTGCAGTTTTTTACGTGGCTGGCGCTGTTTTGCGTGTGGATTTACACCACCTCGGCCGTCACCGCGCACGTGTACGGCACCAGCGACCCCACCTCGGCGCTGTATAATGAAGGGGCCGACTGGGTCGGGATTCTGTTTGCGGTGTACAACGGTTGCTCGGCGCTGCTGGCGTTCTTGCTGCCGGTGCTGGCCAAGCGCATCAGCCGCAAGGGCGTGCACACCCTGGCCCTGTGCGTGGGCGGAGTGAGTTTACTATCCATCTACTTCATCAGTGACCCTACGCTGCTGATTTTTTCCATGATCGGGTTGGGGTTGGCCTGGGCCAGCGTGCTCACCATGCCCTACGCCATCCTGGCCGGTTCGCTGCCTCCCGCCAAGATGGGCATCTACATGGGCATCTTCAACTTCTTCATCGTGATTCCGCAGATCATCGCCTCGGCCCTGCTGGGCTGGGTGGCCCGCGAATTCTTTGACAGCCAAGCCATCTACGTGATTATGCTAGGCGGGGTGTCCATGATCCTGGCGGGGTTGCTCGTTACGATTGTGAAGGATGTGGACGACGTGGCAGCAAGCCGCGATCAAGAAATAGTATCATAAAGATTATACTTCAGGGATCAATAAGCTCGACTTTACTAGTGAGGGTAAGAACCCAAAGGGAAGCGGAGTAGTATATTGAAATGACCAAAGATCAATATGCTATGTTCCGTTTTCCAATTGAGTTCTTGCGATTAATGGTACCATTTAAGATGCTATTTTCCAAATCAGTGTTCAAGCTTGCGGTTCCTCTGCTCAGCGGAGCTATTCTTACCACGGGTAAGCGCACGGTAACTTCGGCTCTGCGTGTGGTAGGCTTGAGTGAGGAGCGCAACTTTCCCAAGTATCACCGGGTGCTAAGCCTGTCTAAATGGTCAGCCCGGAAAGCGGCTAAAATATTGCTTGGGCAGTTGCTAGATTGCTTTCTGCCTGCCGGTCCGGTGGTGGTAGGCATTGATGAGACCATAGAACGCCGATGGGGTCCCAAGATTAAGGCGCGAGGTATCTACCGAGACAGTGCACGTAGTAGTCGTACTCATTTGGTTAAAGCCAGCGGTCTGCGTTGGATGAGTGTGATGTTACTAGTGCCTATCGGTTGGGCCGAACGCGTATGGGCTTTGCCGTTTCTAACGGTGTTGGCCCCTTCTGAGCGATATCATCATCAGCAAGGCAAAGCGCATAAAAAGCTTACGGATTGGGCCCGGCAGATGCTTCTACAAGTCAAGCGGTGGTTACCCAGTCGCTCATTGATTGCCGTGGGGGATAGCAGCTATGCCGTTATAGATATGCTAAACGCTGTTAAAGAGCAACTATGTGTAATTACCCGCTTGCGTTTGGATGCCGCTCTCTATGAACCGGCACCACCCCGGCGGCCGGATCAACCAGGGCGCCCCCGCAAGAAGGGCAAGCGTTTACCGACCTTACAGCAGTATCTGCATGATGAAGAATTGCCTTGGCAGAAGATTGTAGTTTCTCAATGGTACGGTAAGAAACAACGGGTGTTGGAAATAGTCTCGGCTACCGCCGTATGGTATCATAGTGGCAAACCAGTGTTACCTCTTCGCTGGGTACTTATTCGCGATCCGGAAGGCAGACTCGAACCGATAGCTCTGCTCTCTACTGACCAAGAATTGTCTGCCCAAGATATTGTTAGCTATTTTGTGCGACGTTGGTGCGTAGAAGTTACCTTTCAAGAGGGAAGAGCACATCTGGGTCTAGAAACCCAACGCCAGTGGTCTGACTTAGCCATTGCCCGTACCACTCCGGTGCTACTGGCGCTCTTCTCTATTGTTACTCTGCTGGCAGAAAGGCTGCATCAACAGAAAAAACTACACATAGCTACCGCTGCTTGGTACCGCAAGAGGCATCCTACCTTTAGTGATGCCTTAGCTTCAGTAAGGCAGTATTTATGGCAAAAAAGCAATTTTTACATGTCCCAAAAAGATACCGACATGGTGAAAATACCTGAAGCACAGCTCAGGCTCTGGCAGCAAACTATCGCCTGGGCCGCTTAGTAGTAAAGCCGAGATAAGTACTGATGCAGAAATAGATATAAGAAACTAGAAAGGCGTAGTTTTGTGGTATGCGGTATATTAAGGAAATAAGCGAAGCAGAGCGTGAGGCTCTGCAAGCAGGCTACAAGAAAGGCAAAAGTCATCAGTTTCGTACTCGTTGTCAGGCGGTTCTTTTATCAGCGCAAGGCTACAAAGTGCAGGAGCTATCTTCATTGCTAGGGGTGAGTGACTTGAGTATCTACAAATGGTATGACCGCTTTGAGGCCGGAGGGGTAGCGGCATTGCAGAACCGGCCGGGCCGAGGGCGTAAGCCCCTGCTACGTATTGAGAACCAAGCCCATCGGCAGATGGTCAGTGAACAGATTGAGCGGGACGCTCAGCGTTTGAAGGTAGCCAAAGTCCATATTGAAGAGCAGTTGGGTGCCCCGTTGAGTGAGAGCACGCTCAAGCGTTTTTTAAAAAGCTTGGCTACCGTTGGAAACGGTTTAGGAAATGGCTCAAACCATTACAAGACCCTGTAGAATATGAGCAAAAGAAGACTGTTTTACAGATGCTAATACTACTAGATGAGTTGGGCTACCTTCGCCTGTGGTATGGTGACGAAAGCGGGTTCTCTTTGAGTCCCACCGTCCCGTATGGTTGGATCAAAGAAGGCCAGCAGGCAGGCATCCTTTCCCAAAGAAGTACGCGTCTGAACGTGTTGGGCCTGTTAAGTACGGCCAACCAACTCATCAGCTACCCCTGTGCGGGAAGCGTGAATACAACCTTTGTCATAGAATGCCTGGATGATTTCGCCCAGCAATGCGGTGAACAACCTAAGGTAGTAGTACTAGATAATGCTCCTATGCACCGCAGCGAAGCTTTTCAAGCCAGACTAACTCATTGGCAAGCCCAAGGTCTCTATATATTCTTTCTACCCCGCTATAGCCCCCACCTCAATCGCATTGAGAGACTCTGGAAACAGATCAAATATAGCTGGCTGAAAGCCGAAGATTATCTCGGTCTTGATAACCTCAAGCAGGCCGTTACGCACATATTGGAAGGCTTTGGTACCACCTTTAATATGAAATTTGACAATCAGCTAAACCTAGAAAAACTTATACTTAAATCTGGTTGAGTACTTATGACAAAGAAAGTTTTCTTGCCTTAATTAAGGAATAGCGGATTCCAGTACGGAACTAACACAAGCTATGGATATTACCCCGGTCATGCTATACCAAACTGGGTTTCAACCGCAGAAAAGCCAAAATTTCGGCTTCGTGCGCGTGAAAACAACCGTTCGCGAACGTGTGCATGGCCTGTAGCAGTCGTTTATCACGCACGTCGAGCCCCAGCACCTTGCCCCGCGCCAGTTCGCTTCGAATGACTTCCGGCGCACTTGGGTCATCAAAGCAGAGTTGAATGCGGTGGTACTGGTTTTCGGTGCCGCTGGTTCTCAGCACCTGCTGCACGTAATAATCCGAAGTCTGCACGTTCGACTCAGTGAGCAGGTCGGGCAGGTATTCAATCCACTGGAAGTTGCCCCAGTTGCCCCGGCGTTTTCGGCGAATCACTTCGGCGGGAATCCGGTTGCGGTTCGAGGTGCCGGTACCTAGCGAAAGTACTTGTAACTCGTGCAAACTTTTGCCCAAACCCTTGTTGGCCCCGTCCAGGTAGCAATACTCCGGTTTCTCGGAGGTGTTGCAGTTGATGGCGAAGGCCACGGCGGCCATGGCCGGATGGTTGATCGACACGCCCCCGTCAATGTGGTTCTGATAGATCGGAAAGTAGGTAGGGCCCGCTGAAGTGCGCAGCGCCAGATCAACCAGCGAAATATCTCGGTCGCGGATGAAGTTGGAGTGGTAGATGGCCGGTCGAAAGTTGATTGGTTGCCCGTCGTCTTCGGGATTAAGGTGAAAGGTGCACACCATCAGCGATTTGTCGCCCTGCTGCCTCAGGCGTTCGTTCACATCGCCCAGGGTGTGATTTCCGAAGAGCGCCCTGAGAATTTTCCGGAGTGGCTTGTTAGAATAATCCGCCCCGAAGTTTTTGCCGAAGCCATCGCGCAGGTCATCCAGTCGGGTATCGTGAAACACCTTGTCGGACTGGTTCAGGTACAGATCAACCAATTGGGCCGGTTCCAGTCCGTAGGCCAGTCCGATGCTGATAATTGCCCCGGTGGAGGTGCCCGCGAACAGGTCGAACAGTTCGGTGGGATGCTGGCCGGTGGCTTGGTAGATGCCGTCGAGCAGCGTGGCGGGGATCACCCCGCGGGTGCCGCCGCCGTCGATGGAAAGGATACGAAAAGGTTGTGCCATGAGGGTGGTTTTTTAGGTTGGTACACCCTACGCACCCCAATGTAATCTTCCCGACAGGCGTTTTTGTTCTTAGCGCGCTGACTTGTAATGAATCACCAGCGCCATAAGGATGAGCAGCACCACTCCCCCAACAACGATCCACCACCCCATCGAAAAACCAACCGCCGACGAAAGCGGATCGCTGTTGCCCACCTGCACAAAGGCGGCCCAGTAGTAAGGATGCGCCTGCGCCGACCGCGCCTCGTTGAGATAATCTAGCTTCGCCGCTTAATCGATTCCTAAATCATCTAGTCCATCAATAAGGTCATCTATCTGTTGTATAATGGCTTTACGCTTCTGCATCGCTTTTTCTATCAATTCTGAAGAAGCATTAGCGTCGTTTATCCGGCTATTGTAGTAACCGATCACCGTATTCATTGCGTTGAGCCGAGCGGTTAGATGCAATTGGGCTACTTGTTCTTTTAGGGCTTGCTGGGCATTGTGCTGAGCGACCGCTGATTTAGCTAGTTCTTTTCTATTCTGCTCAATCGCCGTTCGGTTCAGCTTGATCTCCTGTCGTTGCTGGAAAATGGTAAGTAACAAAGCCGCAAAAGCCAGTCCTGAGAATAGTGCATTCACTGCTCCAAACATATCTCCCATCGTTCCTCGATCCCCCCAGTTATCGGATGCATGGTAGATAACCCAGCCGGAAGCTCCCCAAGCCATCATGACCAAGAGTATGACCAGCATCACCCCTTTAAAAGAAACGCCAATACCACGCTTGCTCATCCTCATGTTGGCAAAAGGGTATACAAATAAATCGTATAGAATATTAGTAAAACCGCCCCTTCCCAACGCTGCAATACAAACCCTGTTTTAGCGAAAGGGATCAGCAGCAACGAGATGCCTACCATTACTAGACTATCGGTCAGGGTAATACCAGCCGATTGTATGGGAGAAATAACGGCTGATGCGCCCAAAATGATCAAAATATTATAGATACACGAACCCACCACATTGCCCAGGGCAATATCGGTCTGTTTTCTCAGGGCAGCGACCACCGAGGTAGCCAGCTCGGGCATACTAGTGCCCGCCGCCACGATAGTGAGTCCAATGACGGCTTTACTTACGCCAAAGAAGGTCGCTAACGCTACTGCATTCCTAACCAGCAGATTTGAGCCAAGGATCAGTATAATAAACCCAGCCCCAATCAGCAGTAAATTCCACCACCAAGAACGTGCCTGGGGCAATCCCTGCTCGAGTTCTTTCTTTGCTTCAGGGTTAGTATCCTTACGGGACTGATAAACAATGAACAGGGTATAAAGCCCACCGGCACCTACTAATATCAGCCCTTCGGTTCGCTGAATCGTTTGGTCGAGAAACAGGAGCAAAAAACCAACGGCCGTAGCGATCATCACCGGAATATCCAGGCGAAGTACTGAGGCAGTAACGGTAATGGGATAACACAGGGCGGATACTCCCAAAATTACTCCAATATTAAATATATTGGAGCCCACTACGTTGCCCACCGCAATGCCTCCGTTGCCGGTGAGGGTAGCCTGAATACTAACAACCAACTCCGGGGTACTGGTACCGAAAGCAACAATGGTGAGCCCTACCACCAACGGACTTACCCCGAGCTTAGTTGCTAACGAACTAGCCCCGTTGACCAGTGCACTAGCTCCCCCGTAGAGCATGACCAGAGCCACTACAATCCACAACAGGTTCACTATCATCGTCTAACGAGCATAACTAGGTGGTTACGGATGGTTATTATTGGTAAAGTCTACAATGAATGAGGTAGTCCTCAAAAGTTCTGGTGTAAACTGATCTGTAGTTGTCCTTTGGCCCAGGCGGCAGTGGTCTGCTGCATCCACCCCAGTTGAACTCGGGAAGACTTGGCAACACCGTACCCTAGCCCCAGGTACGTTCGGTTCCGATCAAAATACTGAACACTTCGGTCATCCCCGATATCAACCTGTCCGTTGATGAATATCTCATTGTACAGGGCCAGATAAATAGCACCTCTCTCTAGTGCTGTTTTGTTGAGCGGCACGTTCAGAAAAAGGTTGTAGCGATAGCGGGTGCGGAAATCCTGGTCTTCTACCCAGCGCTGCTCATAGCGGATGCGGTGAGTAAGATGAAAGCGGGAAGCGATTTTCTGTGAAAACAGGGCCTCCTGGTAAATCCGGTTCTCGGCTGTCATCGCATTACTCTCTCCGAAAGCGCCGGTGCCGATGTAGGCATAGCCCAGGGTGAACATAATATCTTCAGACTGGGGCCGGTATGTCACCCCCGTTCGCAGAAGCAATTGCTCCAGGTCGCCCACCCCGGTGTTCCAGAAACGAAACTGATAGTCGCCCTGTACCCCCCACTGGCTTTTTTTAAACCGCTTTTGGAAAAAATACATGTACCAGGTCCCTAACTGATCTTCATCCGGACCGGATTGAGCCAGGGCTGAGTAACCAAAAAGAGCTACTGCAATAAGCACAAGAAATTTTTTCATGAGATCTGTCACAGAAACGAGGCCTGCCCGGTATCCATGTCGTAAACAGCCCCTAAGATTTTTATTTCTCCGTTGTCTTCCATTTCCTTAAGAATGGGACTTTTGTCTCTGATTTGACTTATCGTGTGCTGAACGTTGCTTTCGCAGACCATGTGCACGAACTCAGCGTTTCCTGAGGTTCTTTCGCCACTGTAGTCAACTTTTTCTACCGCCGGTTTAATTTTAGAAAGCATTGGGGTAATGTTTCCTAGCTTCACGTCATCTACGGCCGCTTTGACAGCTCCGCAGTGTTCGTGCCCCATCACCAAGATGAGTTTGGAACCGGACACTTTACAGGCGAACTCCATGCTTCCCAGAATGTCCTCGTTCACGAAGTTGCCCGCTACCCTGGCCACGAAAATGTCGCCGATGCCTCTATCAAATACATCCTCTACCAGCACCCGGCTGTCGACGCAGGAAAGTACGATGGCTTTGGGATACTGAGCGTTTGTGCTCCTTCTTACTTGCTCCGCGTGGTTTCTTGCCGTTAGATCGTTCCGCATAAATCGGCCGTTTCCTTCTTTAAAAGACTGAACAACCATATCCGGGGTCAGCGCTTTTTGTTCTTCCGCAGACAATACATCTTCTACCAGTCCTACGGTCGCTGTTTGTTCGGTGGGGCTTTCTTGCTGCACACTTGCCTGTGCCTCCTCCGGCTGTTGGTTGCACGAAATAAAAACAAATGCTAAACCCATCAGAAGTTTCTTATCAGCGAATCCAGCTTTTCCATTCTCTGAGTTTCCTGATCAACCAGGGAATCCAGGTGGTGTAGCCTGCCGGTTTCCTGATCAATGACCGAGTCGAGTTTCTCTACCCGTTCCTGAAACTGATTCCATTTTTCTTCGGACTGCTCCAGGGTGTCGCAGCTGGTGACCATCGCCGTACCGGCGGCAAAGAGGGCTAATCTGATCTTTGGGTATTTCATGTATTTATCGTGGTAAGTTGATTACTTAAACATTAACCTAACGGTCGGAGACATATCGTTCCGGTACTGCTCCAGCATAACGCTAGACATATCGTTGCCGCTAACATCGATGTATTTCAGCTTTTTAAGTTCTCTGATTTCGGCCGGTAGCTCTCGCAGTTGGTTATCGTTAAGGTAGAGATACTCTAGTGCTTGTAACTCCTTGATCTCTGCCGGAAGCTGCGTGAAATGATCTCCTTCCAGGTGCAGTTCGTTGAGTTCGGGCAACTGACTTAACACCCCTACGTTTTTTTTCAAATCAAACTCCGGATCATTGTTGATGTACAGAATCTCGAGGTTCTTCAGTTGAGCAAACTCGGCTGGTAGTTTTTTAATGGTATTGCCGAGCAACTCCAGATACTCCAGGTTTTTCAGCCCTCCGACGGAGGCAGGCAGTTGTTTGATGTTCTTGCCGCTAACCTCCAGCACCCTAAGCACGGGTAGCTCCGAAAGCTTTTCAAAATCGCCGGGCAGGTTTGCCGGAACGCCGTATTCCAGGTAGAGATTGTTCAGCGAAGCTAAGCTCGTGACCCCCTCTGGCAAAGCGGATATTTTATTGCCGGAAAGATCAAGGTAGAACAGTTCAGTGAGTGAACCTATACTTTCAGGCAGCGCTGTGATGTGGTTATCACTCAGGTCCAGGTACTTCAAGTTTTTAAACTTAAATATTTCAGCAGGAATGGTAGTAAGCTTCTGGTCGGCTAAAATCAGTACCTCAACGCTGTCGGGGTTTTGCTGTGCCTCGGTAAGGTCGGTATAGTTTTTTGGCAAACTTTGTCCCAGCAAGGCAAAACTGCCGAGCAGGAACGGGGCGAGAACGAAAGGTATTGTTTTCATACTAGTTAGTTGGTTTTAGAGAATTATTGCGCGTGGTTAACAGCACCAAGCTTATCCACTTATTCGCAAAGCTGCTTAAAGGCTTCTTAGGATAAGATTAGAAAAGGCTTAGAAATCATCCTCGAACCGGCTTTCTTGCGTAAAAGCCGGTAATCATATCCTTTATACTGAGCTAAACCCTTTGATTTTATATGAAAGTCTTAATCATCGAGGATGAACAAAAAGTAGCCCGGGCCCTGGAGCAGGGGCTAGAAGAGCATCAGATTAGCTGTGAAGTAGCCTTCGACGGCCAGATCGGCAAGCGTCTGGCCCTTCGTAACTTCTACGACATGATCATTCTGGATGTGATATTGCCGGGCATGAACGGCTTTGACGTCTGCCGCGAGTTGCGCCAGGCCGGTATCAACACGCCGGTGCTGATGCTCACGGCGCTGGACACCACCGATGACAAACTGTCCGGTTTCGACGTGGGCGCGGACGATTATCTTTCCAAGCCGTTCGAGTTCAGAGAGCTGTTGGCCCGCATCCGTTCTATCGTGAACCGGTGCAGTGGGATGATGCAGACCAGCAACCTGCTGCGGTTTGCCGACCTGGAACTCAACCTGAATACCCAAACGGCCAGCCGGGGTGGTCGTACGATTGAACTCACCGCCAAAGAGTTTGCCCTGATGGAATACCTGATCCGAAACAAGGGGCGGGTGTTGTCAAAAGCAGAAATTGCCGATAAGGTGTGGGACATTAATTTTGATACCGGCACCAACGTCATTGAAGTCTACGTGAACTACCTGCGTAAAAAGGTGGATAAGGATTTTCCCAATAAGCTAATTCATACCCAGATCGGTAAGGGATATATTTTAAAAGAAGGTTAAGTAACCATCTCCCGTCTAAAGACCGGGAAGCGGGGGGCCACCCCCTTTAGCCCTGACGCACATGCCCTACGAAAGAAACATATTCGCAAAACAGTGTCGAGCTTTCAGGCTGGATTACATTCAGCCCCAACGCACGGATATTTTTCGCTGCATTAGTGTCAGCGTGTTGAATACCGCACATCTCACAAAAGAATTGTTTACCACTGCGTTTGCCTATTTTCTTGCAGCAGTTGCAAGTTTTAGAAGTGTAGGGAGAGGGTACAAAGTAGACAGGAATACCTTCTCGTTTGGCTTTGTAAGCAATGTAGCCTTGCAATTGATAGAAAGACCAACGGTTATGCAAACCGCGTTGAGATTTCCTCAATCGCTTGTTTGTACTATCACGGATTCCTTTCAAATCTTCAACAGCAATGGCTTTGTCTTCCAATTTAGCTTTGGTAACAATTGCTTTGACAATGGTATGGTTTTGAATCTTTACCGTAGTCCGTTCCCTTCCACTAAGCCGTTTCAGAATGCGTTTAGCATTCTTAGTGCCTTTGGATTGAAGCGAACCGCCGGGCGGCCCCGTACGTACTTTCTGTCTATGCGAGCGAAGGCGATTCAATTCTCCACCGGCAAATGTTTTTCCACCATCGGTAGCAGCAATATTATTTATTCCCAAGTCCACGCCAATACAATCATCAAATTCCTGCTCCTGTTCATGCGGAACATCACAGGTTTGAAGCAGGTAAAGTTTTCCTTTCACATAAGCCAGATCGGCTTCACCTTGTGCATATTTGAGCAATTCAGCATGATGTTCTCCGGTGACAAAAGGAATCTTTTGCCTGCTTGCTACAGTCCAAATAGAGGCAATAGAACCTTTATAGGAAAGTATTCTGGAATCATAGGCAACAGAACCGTATTTGCGAAACTTTCTCAACCGCTTACGGTCAAGCTTATAGCTGTCACAAACTTTTGCTATGCAGCGAACTACTGCTTGTGCACTAAGATTAACGTGCCTTTGATGGTGTGATATGTGCCACGATGGATATTATATTGACTGAATACCTTATTGCTGAAAGCCCAATCTGAAATGCTATCACAAGCAGCATTAGCTTCTTACATGATGTCCAGAAGTATTTGCTTCTGTTCATCAGTGGGCTTCAACAATATTTTAGCGGTCAGTTTCACACCTCTAATATACGAAACATGCTCAATATAATGAACTGTTTGGATGTCCATTTTTATCAGCAATTTAGCATTACACGGTGATTTGATCAACAGGATAGGAAAAGCGAAAACTCTTTCAAGAAAGCATATACACCAAAAATTAGCAGTATGGCATCTCAAACGATTAAATTAGGATTAATAGGTTGCGGAATGATTGCCGAACGGGGGCACCTTCCGGCTATTCAGCAAACGCCCAGGTTAACTTTAGAAGCACTTTTTGATCCCCGTCGGGAACGAGCGTTGGAGATGCAACAGCGCTTTCAGGCAAACCATGCTTATCCCACCGAAGAGGACTTTTGGCGTGCTGATTTCGATGCGGTAGTGATCTGTACTCCGGCCCCCCTCCACCTGGAGCACGTTACCAAAGCCGCCGCGCACGGTAAGCACATCCTGTGTGAGAAGCCTTTGGCCACGGTAGAGATGAGTTTTTCGTATAACGCTAGCTCTAAAGAGCCGCGTAGCAATTTCCAGTATGAGTTAATCGGGACCGATGGGGTCATTCGGTTCAACCGGGAGGAGCATAGTTTTGAGTTACGCAATTCTTATGGGACTCAGTATTTAGCATGGCATCCGGAAAAGAACTTTCGGGGCATGTACGACGAACTGTTGTACGTACTGACCCACCCCGACGATAGGAACATGCCGCTGGCCCACGATGGCTTAGTGGCGACCCGCATTGCCCGAGAAGCCACTGAGCAGGCCATTCGGGAGCGGGATGCCGGAAGCAATACCCACCACGCATCGATGAGCAAGGCGGAATCAAGCCAAATAAAAGACCTGATCCCCGCCGATAGTTCCGAACCCGGTTTGGATGAACCCGGTTTGGACGAACCGGTTCCGTTAGAGGTTTTTAACCGGACAACCAAAGGTAGTAACGGCTAGATGAATATCCGGCAGAAACTTACCTACCGTTTTGCCGCCATTGTGGCTACGATTCTATTGGTTTCCTTTTTGGCGATTTATATTTTTTCAGCGTTACACCGAGCGCATGAGTTTGATAATCGTCTGAAGGCCAAAGCCACTTCTACCGCCCAGTTCCTCATTGAGCAGGATGAAGTAGATACCACTATTCTGAAAATCATCGATCATAAAAATCTGGGGGCTTTGTTCGCCGAAAAGGTGATGATTTACGACTACCTGGATCAAGTCATTTATAGTACCGATGAAGATAACGTTATCCAGGCTTCCCCGGACTTACTGGACCAAGTGCGGCTAGAAGGAGAAGTGCACTTTGCCCGGGGGGCTTTTGAAGTAGTGGGGGTTCCCTACATCGATCAATATAATCGCTTTATCGTTTTCACCGCCGCCTACGATATCTACGGGGTGAGTAAGCTCAGAAACCTAAGAATCATTCTCATTGCCGTATTTTTCTTCAGCATTTTTATTGTGTTGCTGTCGGGTTGGGTGTACGCCGGAAAGGCCCTGCTGCCGATAGCAAAAGTGGTGGATCAGGTCAGGACGATCACCGCCCGCAACCTGCATACCCGGGTGAATGAAGGCAACCAAGAGGATGAAATTGGCCAATTGTCAAAAACATTTAATTCTATGTTATCCCGGCTGGAAACCGCTTTTTCCCTCCAGAAAATGTTCGTTTCCAACGCTTCTCACGAGCTGAGAAACCCACTGACGGTGGTCAGCTCTCAATTGGAAGTAGCTTTGCTCAAAGAGCGGTCGGCGGCGGATTATCAGCAGACGATCGCTTCGGTGCTGGAAGATATTCGCAACCTGGCGCGAACCCTCAGCCGCCTGCTGGCCCTGGCGCAAATCAGTGCTGAGGAAGCCCGGCTCAAGCTGTCTCGCCAGCGAATAGACGAATTGCTGTGGCAGTGTCGGCACGAGTTACTTCGGCAGCACCCCCATTACCAAATAGCTATTGATCTGGCTGCCCTGCCGGAGGAAGAAGAGCACCTGTATTTGCAGGTAGATGAGTATATGCTGAAAATGGCATTCCTCAACCTCATGGACAATGCCTGTAAGTTTTCGGCTAACCAACAGGTTACTGTTGCGTTGTGGGCCGATGAGAGGCAAGTGAAAATAGCATTTACCGATCAGGGTCCGGGCATAGCACCGCACGACCTACCTCGCATATTTGAGCCCTTCTTCCGTTCTTCTCAGACCAGCGCCTTTAAAGGGCAGGGGATTGGCCTTGCTATCGTAGACCGCGCCATTAAACTTCACGATGCTTCTCTAAACGTTTTTTCCAAAGTAGACGAAGGTACCACCGTGGAGGTTGTATTCCTTGTTTCTAAGGAATCTTTAATTCCGATCTAATTGAATTCTAATACCTAGCAGGTTCGTGCGTGCGTAGATCATGTAAAGATCACCGATGATTCACAGAGATTCACGGTCAACCCTAAATGTCTGAAACTATGCGCGCAAATTGGACTAAAACGGTAGGCTTGGTAGCAATAACAACGGCCTCCGCTCTTCTGGCCAGTGCTAATTTTTTTTCGCAGCAAGAGAAAAGCTCACGCGACCAGTACGACGAAGAAAGGCTTCAGAACGACTCTTTGATGGGAGCAATACAAACGCTGCACAAGCAACTGGGAGAAAAAGAGCAGGAGCTGAGGGAAAGAAACAGTCTGATTGATTCCCTTGCTCATACGTGTGACGGCGCGGACGATGGTGACGACCCAGCGCGGTGAACGCTTTTATAGCGTTGCGCGCGCTTGTCGGCGGTACCAAGCTCCTAGCAGTAGAATCAGCGCTGCTGGAGCCGCCACCCACCACCACGAAAAACCACCTGCCGACGACAGCGGATCGCTGTTGCCTACCTGCACAAAGGCGGCCCAGTAATAGGGGTGGGCCTGCGCCGATCGCGCCTCGTTGAGATAATCTAGCTTAGCGCGCCGTAGCGCCCGGTCTTTGGCGGATCCGTTGTGCAGGTGCCCAAAAAAGTGCTGCATGATCTGGCTGGTCGACTGGTCGTCGGCGTTCCACAGGCTCATGGTCACATTGGGACACCCGGCGTACTTGAAAGCGCGGCCCAGGCTCATGATGCCCTCGCCCGGAGCCAGCGTGCCAATACCCGTTTCGCAGGCGCTGAGCACCGCCAGTTCGCTGTTCAGCGAAAGATTATACAATTCGTTGGCATGCAAAAAGCCGTCTTCCTGCACCGTATCGAACGGTTGGGTGAAGATCAGTCCCGAGAAGTTGTCGTTCTCGTTGTTGGCGTAGGCGTGCATCGACAGGTGCAGTACCCGGCTTTGCGGAGCGTACTGCTTGAACTGAGCTTCAGTAGCGGCTTCGTTAACGAAGGTTTGACCCTGGAACAGTTGGGCGGCAAAGGTAATTTCCTCCCGGTTGTGCCGCAACTGGCCTAGTCCCAGCCGCTTTCCGTCCAGGGTGGTGCGCACCTCCCGGCTTTCGGCCAGCGGCACTTCCGGATAGGAGGGGGCGAAGCCTAAGTAAGCGTAGGGTACTTCGTCGGGGGGCGGCCCGGACGCCGTGAGGAGGGTGGCCGAATACTCGTAGCTCACCGGAAGTTGCTTCACCAGGTAGGGCAGCGACTGGTAATCGACGCGGGGGAGGGCTATTTCTTCGGTAAGCAACACGTCGAAGGGCAGGTAGCCTAACAAGCCGTCAGGGATAATGATTAGTTGCTTGGTCTTATTTTCTTCGCTGAGCCAGGGAGCCAGCAGGGTTTGGTACAAGCCGTACGCGTCGTTGGTGAACGCTCTAAAGACCGATAGGTCGCTGGCTTGCTGATAATCATACTGACTAACCGAGCGCAGCACGTTGGCCAAGCTTCGGTGAAAGCTACTATCCAGCGGGGTGGCTCGCCACTGTACCTCATCCGATCGGACGGCGAAGGTGTAAAGGGTGCTATCGCCGTAGGAAAAAGCCAGAACCGTAGTGCCCCAGGGCAACTGTTCCTGTAGCTGCGCCAGGGATACCACTTCGGTGTCGTACTTGAGTTGGTAGTAGTGGGGGTACTCTCTCTCAAGTTGCTGAATCAGCCGGTTATACGACTCACGCGCGTCGAAAGCGCGGTTGCGTAGTGCCTGACGTACCGAATCGTCTGGGGCCTGATGCAGTTCGTTTTCCCAGTAGGTGAGTTTTTGCTTCATTTCGTTTTCGCGTTCCAGCAACTCGGTAGGGATGTGGGAAAAAGAGCGGGCTTCCGCATCCTTCACCGCCTCGAGCAGGGTAGCGGCTTTGCTCTTCTCAGCAAAATAAAAGGCTTCGGCTAAGTAGTTTTGAGCGTTGAGTCCCAGCGTGTGGGCACGCACCGAAGCACCAATGGCTTGTTCGTATAGCGCCTGGGCCTGGGCTGAAAGAAACTGTTTATACTCCAATGAAGGAAACAGTTGACGCGTGCGATCGATGGCCAAAATAGCCTGATGATAGGTAGCCAGGGCCGCCTGGAGACTTAGCGTATCGCTGGGGTATTGCCGACTTTTTGCCGCCAAAGCATTGGCCTTAGCCGTGAGAATTGCAGGCAGAACGTGTTGCCCACTGGTGGCATAAACAGCAGCGCTGTCTAGCGTACTTGTTGATTCAAAGTCCGTTACCAGTTGCGATAGCGACTGTTGATAAGCCAACAGCGCACTGTCCCACTCAGTTTGCCGGGCGTATACGTCCCCTATCTCACGCCATACGCTGGCATGCTCGGTACTGGGTCGGGCAGATTCCTCGGCCAGTGCCCGGTGTAAGAAGGTCAAAGCAGTGCCGTAGTCGGCTTTGTCTTTGTAGGTTCGTCCTATCTGGTAGAGTAGGTGTAACTGACCGCTTTCGTCAAACGGAAGAGTACGATTAAGATACCATAGCGCGCTGTCGTAATGCTGCTGCAAACGATGCCACTCCGCCAGTTGCTGATAGGCGGAAGAAAGGGAATTTTGGTAAGAAGCTTCATAGAGGTGCTCCCGCAGGGTACGCAGGGCGGTTAAAAAATTTCGTTTAGCTAGCACGTAAGCATCATCATGGTTTTGGTACTGGGCTTCTGCCAGATGGCACTGCCCCAGATACATATAGTTTAACGTTTGATAATAATGATAGTCGCGGAGGTCACTTTGGAAAGTAGACCGCGGCAACCATTGAATTGCCCGCTGGTGATAGGACGAGGCCCGGTGATAGTTCGCGTTTTCGTAATGGGCCTGCCCCAGGTACGAGTAGACGCTGAACACGAGCATCGAGTCGTAGCGCAAGGCCGGTGAAGTGGGCAAAACCACCTGCGAGAAGGACTCAATGGCTCGGGGATAATCTTCTAGTCCATAAAAATAGATGCCCTCGGTATACGGAATCATCAGCCGGACGGATTGCTGAGCGTCGAGCGTGTCGAGCGCATCAGTTTGACGGGCTTCAAGGAGCCGGGCTTGGTTCAAAAAAAACCGTACGGTATCAAGATCACCGTGGTAGTCACCGCACCAGGCCATCTGTATCAGCGTGCTTAGTTGGAGGTCCCACCGTTGTCGCTGCGCGGCTTGGTTGGCAACTTCTTGGTATTTGGATAGCGCGCTATCCAGGTTGGTGTAATAATACTTGGCTTCAATACTCGAGAGTTGCTCCTCGATACGCTGGTCGAAATCATCAGAAGTCTGGCCCCACGCAGCGAAGCCCGTAAAAATACCAATGCTGGTCAACCCCACTAGGAGCTGACCAGCACTGGCAACCAATTGATATAAAGAGAAATTTAGCTTACTGCTCGAAAGTAAATTCCTCTTTAACCGTCTCCGTTCTTTTCTCTCCAAAGTGATCCAGGTAAGCAACTTGAGTAATCTGAATGAGCGACGGCTCGGCCAGCTGGCTGTCGACAATGGCTACGGATATGCGGGCTCGTTCACCTCCAGCTTCAAAGCCCCCCCCGTATTCTCTGCCGGAAGAAGCATAGCGTTGACCATCATGGGTGAACAGTTCGACCTGAACGTCAAGTATCCGAAACCCTTCGTGCAAGCCAAGGTCAAGGATCCCTGGCTCGCATTGCTTGCCCCCGCGGTAGGCCACCAAGAAAGTTTTCCGGGGGAGAGGGCAGGGCATCGGGTAACGCAGCCAGTTAGCTTCTGCGATGACCGAACCGTTGCCTATCGACGGAAGTTCGGGCGAGAAGGCAGGATCAATTTTGGTAATTTCAAAATTCGATCTTTCCAACAAGGCAGCATCTTCCTCCTCCTGACAGGCAGAAAACAAAGCGAAGACGGTGAGCAAAAGGGCGAACGAAAACAGTTTAGAATACGTCATGGGAATGGGTTGGTTAGGGTGAATGAATTTATTCGTTTGGTCATTTATACCCATTGTTTCGGTAAGGTAAACAAAAATGCACGCTAAATTGTAAATATTCTGAAATTATTCTTTTTCCGATAATTCAGTTAACTATTACATCATCTGACCGGAGTAAATTTTGTCATTTAATCTAATCATATTAGTATTCCAAAAAGTAGGTTTTGCGTCGACAAGCTTCTTCGCTCAAGCACGAATCAAGTACGTACCAGGTCCCGCACCAACCGCAAAGCCACCAGCCCAGAATCAAAACCGAAGCTACGGTTGGTCGAGTCTCCGGTAATTTCCGTACTTTCGCCTCTGATCCTGCGCCAGAAGAATTATCTTACCGCTGCTTATATGCCATCCGACGTGAGAGAAATTATCAACCAAGCCATTGCGCAACAGACCTACGGCGACCAACCCGCCGAACTCTACGAACCCATCCGCTACATCATGGCCCTGGGTGGCAAGCGACTGCGTCCCACCCTCACCCTGCTGGCCTACCAACTCTTCCGCGACGATGCCACCAACCCCGCCGTGCTCAATCCGGCCCTGGCCGTCGAAGTGTTTCACAACTTCACCCTGATGCACGACGACATCATGGACGAAGCGCCGCTGCGCCGGGGTAAGCCCACCGTGCACGAGCACTGGAACCGCAACGTGGCCATCCTGTCGGGCGACGTGATGCTGGTGAAAGCCTACGAACTGCTGCTGCACGCCCCGCCCCCGCAACTGCCCGCGGTGCTGGCCGCCTTCAACCGCTGCGCCACCGAGGTGTGCGAAGGGCAGCAGTGGGACATGAACTACGAGACGGTGTCGGAGGTGAGCGAGGCCGACTATCTGCGCATGATTCGGCAGAAAACGGCCGTGCTGCTCGGCTTTAGCCTACAACTGGGTGGACTGCTGGCCGATGCCGATGCAACCACGGTGAGCCTGCTCTACGAACTGGGCATCAACATCGGCATCGGGTTTCAGTTAAAGGACGACTTGCTCGATGTGTACGCCGATCAGGCGGCCTTCGGCAAGCAGGCGGGCGGAGATATCATCGCCAACAAAAAAACGTTCTTGCTCATCAAGGCGCTGGAAAACGCGCAGGACGAACAGCACGTGCAACTGGTGGACTGGATCAGCCGACCCGCCTTCGACAAAGACGAAAAAGTAGCCGCCGTGAAGGCCATCTACGACCAACTCGGCATCCGAGCACTCACCGAAACCACCATGAACCACTATTTTCAGCAAGGACTGGCGCAACTACGGCAACTGCCAGCCGACCAGGAGCAAAAGCAAGCCCTTCGCTCGTTCATCGAACCCCTCATCCACCGCGAAAAGTAACCAAAACCTATGGCCTTCTCAGTCACCATTATCATCATTGCTATCACCGTGGGCGTGAGCCTGCTGGCCTGGAACCGGCCCGAGCTGATGCAGCGGTGGATTTTCAATCCCTTTCGCATTCGGTCTAACCAAGAATACTACCGATTTATCACGTCGGGCTTCATTCATCAGGACTATATGCACCTGCTGTTTAATATGCTTACGCTGTACTTCTTCGGTACGCTCATTGAGCAGGTGTACGCCTACCTCTACGGGGCGAGCGGACCGTGGATCTACGTAGGATTGTACCTGGTGGCCATCGTGGTGTCGAGCATCACCACCTACGTGAAGCACCGCGACAACCCGGCCTACAATTCGCTGGGCGCTTCGGGCGGAGTGTCGGCGATCCTGTTTGCCGCGATCCTGTTCGACCCCACCAGTACCCTGCTGGTCTTCTTCATTATCCCGATGCCCGCCTTCTTACTCGGAGCCTTATTTTTGCTGTACTCTTACCAGCAGGGGCGGCAGGGGTTGGGCGGAATCAACCACGACGCCCACCTGCTGGGCGCCCTGTTTGGCATTGCCTTCACGGTAGCACTGGAGCCCCAGGTGATCGGCAGCTTCGTGGAGCAGGTGTCGCAGTATAGCTTATTTAGCTGATTTCAAGCACCAACCAGAAGATTTACTAAACTTTATTCTGATAATTTTTTCTGAGGCTCGTGTCGACCGGGCTACGGCGGCACGAGCCTCAAGAATTTATCAAAATAACTTCTATTCACCTCCCGAACGCCAGTGCTGATCGGCGAAATCCAGAAAGCGCGCCCAGTCGTAGTCGGTGATGTTGTGCTCGCCCCGGCGCACGTGGTAGCCGATGGTGCCCATCACGGGGGTTTCCACGGCGGGCATCTCGCCCACGGGCAAGCCGGAAGTGCCCAGCAGGCGGTAGACGGAGTCGGCGTGGTGGGCCGATAGAAACTCGCCCCGGGGGTCGGCCCAGCGGTCTTCTTCGGCACTCGCCACGTACACCGGGCGGGGGGCCATCAGGGCAATGAGCTGGTGCTGGTCCACCGGCAGCTGGTCTTCCCACCCGTTATACTGCGTAAAGTTGCCGCAGAACCAGTGGGGAAACGACGTATTGATCACCTCGACGGTTTCTCCGAACCGCCGTCGGCTCAGCGCCGCCCCGCCGCAGCCCGACTCGTTAGAGATCACCAGGGCGAACCGTTCGTCTTGCGCCCCGGCCCACAGGGCGGCTTTGCCCAGGCGAGAGTGCCCCAGCACCGCTACGCGCTCCGCGTCCACCTGCGCGTCGGTCACCAGGTAGTCCATCGCCCGTTGCAAGCCCCAGGCCCAGGCCCCAATAGCTCCCCATTCGTCGGGCTTGGGTTTGGTCTGCCCCGCTGCGTAGAAGAGCGGATGGATACCGTCCTGAAAGTCAACCGGATCGTTCTTGTCCGGGTCCAGGTCGCCGCAGTAGATGGTGGCCAGTCCGTAGCCTCGGGCCAGGATTTCCTCCACCGGCCAGCGGAAGTCCCGCACCCCGCGCGAAGCCTCGGTGGCCCGGTGATCCACGATACCGTACTCCTCGTTAGCCATCATCCACCGCTCCGAAAGCGTGATGTCCGGGTCCGGGTGGATGGTGTGGTTGCCGTAGAAATTGAGTCCCAGAAACAGCGGTACCGGTCCGTCGGTCTTTGCCGGAAGGTAGAGCAGCATGGTCATGGAAGGTTCGGTCTGATCCTTAGTGAAGTAGACCGTCACCTCGCGGCGAATGGCCGTTCCGCCCAGGGCGTTGGGTTCGTCGGCGGTCACCGCAAAGCGCAGCGCCTCGGCGCGGTCCGGGGTGCGTCCGTAGACCTGCGTGGCAAACAGGGTGAGCAGTTCGGCCCGCCGTGCTCTCCACTGTTCGGCGGTGGTGATGGGAGTGCCCGCCGAAGACTGTAGCAGGGCCGGAAGCGCGTAAGCGGGCACCTGAGCCTCATCGTAATTGGGCGCCGGGCGCTGGGCAAAGGCGGCCGTGCCGACTACGCAAAGAAGGGCAAAAAAGCAGGAAACGTCCATAGAAGTGGGTAGCGTGAAGCGTTGTTGGCGGTAATGTACTAATTTTCCGCTTCAGCATAGGCGGCGGGCAACCATTGTTCTGCAAAAGACGCCCTGACCCGCAATCGCGAGCGACCGCTCAAGGAGTATCCAACGCGGCCCCTTTAGCTTAAGCCGGGATTAATCATTAAGTTTGAGGCTCCCAACCCAACCGTGACTCTCCCCCTTTATGAAATTAGCCGCCATCGACATTGGTACCAATTCTATCCACATGGTGGTGGTGGAAGTAACCGCTCGCCACACCTTCGAGGTTATCAAGCAGGAGAAAGAGATGGTGAAGCTGGGACAGGGAGTGTTTGCCACCAACCACTTGTCATCCCGCGCCTACCAGGCGGGCCTGGAAACCATTCGGCGCTACGTGAGCCTGGCCGACCAATTGGGAGTGGACGAGATCATTACGGCGGCCACCAGCGCCATTCGCGAAGCGCGCAACGGCGGCGACTTTTTGGATGAGGTGATTGAGAAAACCGGCCTTTCGCCGCAGGTGATCTCCGGCAAGGAAGAAGCGCGGCTCATTTTCCTGGCGGTGCGCAACGCCATTGATCTGAAGAGTGAAAACGCGCTGGTGATCGACATTGGGGGGGGGAGCACCGAAGCCGTGGTGGGCAACACCACCGAAGTGCTTTACCGCAGCAGCATGAAACTAGGAGTGCGCCGCTTGCTGGATATGTTTGAAAGCGAGGGTCCGGTGGGTAAAGAGGCGCGCGGAGTGCTGGAAGCGCACATCAAATATACGGCCCGCGAAGTGATGGAAGCCGCCCGGGCCCAGGGGTTTACCCGGGTGATTGGCACCTCGGGCACCATCCGCACGCTGGGCGAAGCGGCCCACCTGCGCACCGGCGGCAAAGACCTGCGGACGGTGAATGCCGAGGTGGTTTCTTTGGAAGACATCGAGCAGCTTACCAACCAGTTGCTGGAGATGCCGCCCAAGAAGCGGACCGACTTTGACGTGATCAACAAACGCCGCGCCGACGCCATTCACCTGGGCGGGGTGCTGCTGGTGCAACTGCTGAAACTCGCCGAGGCCCCGCAGATCACCCTCTGCGATGCTTCGTTGCGGGAGGGCTTGATCATCGACTACATTCAGCGATACTCAGGCAAGCCCCTCTCTTTCTCATTGCACGAGGACTTGCGTCACCGCAGCGTTGCGCAACTCGCCCGCAAGTATAACTCTGACCTGGAGCAACGCGCCCACGTGGCCTACCTGGCCGGCCAGTTGTTCGACCAACTGCAGGCGGTTCACCAGCAGGACGAATCAACCCGCCACCTGCTCGAGCACGCCGCGATGCTGTACGCCATCGGGCAGTACATTGGGTTTGACCGCTACCACAAGCATTCGCGCTACATCATCCTCCACTCCGGACTGCGCGGTTTCACCGACGATGAGGTGCTGCTGCTGGGGCACGTTGTGCGTTATCACCGCAAGGCGGTGCCTAAAAAGAAGCACGGCAAATTTCGCAAGCTGTCCAAAGAGCATCGGCAAACGGTGTCGGTGCTGGCCGGTATCTTGCGGATAGCCATCGGATTAGATAACACCAAAAACCAGTTGGTCAAGGAGGTCACGTGCGAAGTCACGGATAAAAAGGTGACCATCAGCCCGGGCGGAGCCAGTCAGATCGATCTGGAAGTCTGGGAGGCCCGCCGCAACCGCCATCTCCTGGAGGACGTGCTGCGCCGCGAAGTGATCATACCGACGGCTTAAGCCAGCGGTTTCTGCCTCGGCACTAGGGCGTGTAATTAAATGAGCTAATTGCCAGCTTCACCCATTACAATTGGTTTGTATTTTGTTTTATAACGATGGTAAATATAACCTTTCAAGTTAAGGAAAGGCATAAATTATCTTCTCATAAAACAAAACCAACATGCAAAGACCGCTACTCACGCTATTTTTTAGCCTGCTGCTTACCGGCAGCTACGCCCAGTACTACGAAGAAAATTACCAAGAGGAAGAGGAAACGAGCGAAAAAGCAGCCCTCACCATCGGAATCTTGCAGGGAGGAGGCTCGCTCATCGGAGCAGATCTGGAAGTGTTGCTCACCCAGCAAGTGGGACTACAGGTGGGAGCCGGACTGGTTGGCTTTGGTGCGGCGGTCAACGTCCACCTGAAACCGACCATTCGCAGCTCTATGATTTCGATGACCTACTGGAACCAGGGAACCGGACAGTCATTTGTGCAGAACGCGGTAGGACCCTCCTTTGTTTACCGGGGCGAAAAATGGTTTACCGCTCAGATTGGACTGGGCAAGCTCCTGGGCAAAGGCCCGGCCTTTCCGGAAGACGTGGAGCAGCCGCCCTTTATGTTGCTTTATTCTATCGGAGGCTACATTCCATTTCAATAATTTCCGGCGCCTCAGTGAGCCAAAGGCGGCACTAGTTCCAGCAATCCCTCCAGCAGCAAGCGCCCGTCGGTGTTTCCCAGGGCTTCGTCGGCGGCCCGTTCGGGGTGGGGCATCAAGCCGAACACGTTCTTGCGCTCGTTGGTGACTCCGGCAATGTTATCCACCGAACCGTTGGGGTTGCTGTCGGCCGTGGTTCCTCCTTCGGCGTTGCAGTAACGGAACAAGATTTGATCGTTGTCAACGAGTTGGCGAAGGGTGTCTTCGGAAGCGTAGTAGCGGCCGTCGGCGTGGGCAATGGGAATTTTGTACGCCCGCCGGAGGTCCAGTCCTTTGCTCATCTGGGCAGATTGGGAGACGGGCTTGAGGAAAACGTTTTTACAGATGAACTTCTGCAGCAGGTTGGGCAGCAGCACCCCGGGCAACAAGTGCGCCTCGGTTAAAATCTGAAAGCCGTTGCAAATGCCGAGCACGTAGCCACCCCGCTCAGCGTGCTCGATGACTGGCCCCATGATGGGGGAAAAGCGGGCAATGGCTCCCGAGCGCAGGTAGTCACCGTAAGAAAACCCCCCTGGCACCACGATAAAGTCGCACCCTTGCAGGTCGGTATCCTTGTGCCATAGTTTGGTTACGGACTGTTGCAGTATCTCACTGAGTACGTAGAAAATATCTTCGTCGCAGTTGGAGCCGGGGAAAATGATGATGCCGAATTTCATGCCGCGAAGGTAAGGAAAACCAGCGAAGATGTTAACCGAAAAGCATGCTTAATCACTAAGCCATCTGATCGGTCTTGGTGTGGTAGAACCGGTAGTGCAAATACACCTTGTTGACCCGCAGAATGCTAAGCAGGTGCGTCCAGAGCTTTTGGTAGGGAACTACCTCTATCTCGGTAGTGATCTCGGTGGGAATGGTGTTGCGCGTTAGTTTTTTGTAGTAGCTGTTGCCTTTTTCGCTTACGCGCTCGAAATCAAACTCTTTTTCTACCATCACCTCGAGCAGGCGAATGAAGATGCTGCTGCGGTAATTATGGCGCTTGTCCAGGTGGGCTGATTTGTATTTTGAAAGGTCGGCAACGCAGGCTTTCACCTCTTCAACCTGTCCTTCGCGAAGCAAAAATAAGCACTGAACCACGCGCGAGGCAATGGTGAAACTATCGTTGTCAAATTGGGGAGGCTGCTGCATAAACTCTTCCAGATTGAAGCCCCACCGCAGAATCTTGGCATCGTTAAAAAAGATCAGGTAAGCCCGGTAGATAAACCACCGCTGGGCATCCGCCTCTTCCAACGCACTGAAGTTCTTGTTGGTGCGCACCTTGCGAAACAGCGTCTGTGCTTCTTCATACTGCTCCTCTCGCATCAACAGCAAAAAGTAGTGCTCAGCGAAGCTGAACCAGTCCAATCCGCTCGGACGAAAGAGTTTTAGGGCCGACTTAGCGTAGGCCAGCCCGCTAGCGCCCACCGGGGCGTTGAGGTACGCATAGGCCTTAATAAACGCAATGCGTTTTTTAGACAGGGGCACCCGTACGCTATCGTTCGTTCCCTTGAGGTACTGCTTCTCCAGTTGCGTGCACAGGGTGATATTATCCGTAAACCGGCGTTCCATACCATTGAGCACCAGCTCCAGCTGACTGGCCAACACGTCTAGGGTGCGGCTTCGGTGGGCTTTGGCTTCCTTGCGGATGTACTCGATAGACTTCGGAATCTCGTCCAGAATACGCTTCTGAGCGCTTACCGACTTATTAACGTGCACCAGCGATTGGTGAAATAAGGTTTGACAGTGTTCGTAGGCCGCCAGCTTTTTCTGGTACACCCGTAGTTCGTCGCTCGCCTCCTCAAAGGGGGTAAGCTTGCCAATCAGCGCGTGCTGATCACGAAGCAGACGGGCTGCATCCACGGCGAGCGCGTACAGTTCAAACTCCTTAGCCGTGCGCAGCAGGGTCGGGAGAATCCGAAGCGCGATTTCCGAAGCCCCTTCGTTGATCAAGATTTTGCACTGCAACAGCGTCTTTTCGCTATCGTAGCGCACCCGCTCGTAAAGCGTATACGAAGTCTTTTCGTAATCCAGAAAGAATAAGTGGTTCAGCAGCTTTGCACGAAGCTTGCCCTTGGCGTTGCGGTAGTTGCGGTTGCCCGGATCCACCTTGAAGATCGCTTGGGCAGCATCTTCATCCGAGGTAAATGCCGTGTTGACGATGCCTTGATAGAGAAGATTGTCCTTCGAGGTTTCTTTTTTTCTGAAATTGAAATTCACCAACTGTAAACTCCGCTGGCTTTTCTTTTTAACAATTTTAACGAGATGCTGCAAGTCTTCCATAGAGCGCGCTACTACAAGTTAGGATTTATTCCTTAAAGGTAGGAAAAAAGTAGCATTCGCAAAATAAACTTACACAAAACTATGAATGTAAAGTGTAAATTATCCCTTGTAAAGTGATGGAAAAAACCAAAAATGAGCCGATGAGCGTTATTCAGGTACTAAAAACTTGACAAAACAGTGCAATTTATTACATCGCTGGCGGGTTACGGACGAATTGAACAGAGACCAGCTACCGCCGAAAGGCATAACCATACAGATCTTGCGAACTACCGATACTTCTTAATGATTGCCAATGCCTCGGCCGTGGTCTCGCTGAGGGTATCGTAGTCACCGTGGGTGGTCACCTCTTTGGTGATGAGCTTGGAGCCCATGCCCACGCAGTGCACGCCCGCTTCGAACCACCCGCGCAGGTTCTCTTCGGTAGGCGCCACGCCCCCGGTGGGCATGATGCTCGTCCACGGACACGGACCCAGCACCGCCTTTACGAAGGCCGGACCGCCCACTTGGGTGCCGGGGAAAATCTTGACCACCTCGGCCCCTAGTTCTTCGGCGTACGAGATTTCGGACAGCGATCCGCAGCCCGGCGACCAGCCGATCTTACGGCGGTTGCACACCTTAGCAATATCAATACTCAAGATGGGAGACACCACAAACTCGGCTCCCAACTGAATGTAGAGCGCCGCGGTGCCCGCATCCATCACCGAGCCCACCCCCATCATCATCTCGGGCATCTCTTTGGCCACGTGCTTATTAAGCGCGGCAAACACTTCGTGGGCGTAGTCGCCGCGGTTGGTGAACTCAAACACGCGTACGCCGCCTTCGTAGCAGGCCCGCAGCACTTGCTTGCCCACCTCCAGGTCGGCGTGATAAAATACCGGAACCATGCCGGTGTCGTACATTGCGGTTGCTACTTTAATACGAGAAAATCGAGCCATACGAATTAAATTTATAAATGAGTGCCTTTTTTAGGTTCTAGGTTGAAAGGTTCGGGGTTCTAGGTTCTGTGCTTAAAGGTTCGGGGTTCTGGGTTGAAGGTTCTAGGTTCTATATGTACTGAACCAAGAACCCAGAACCAAGAACCTAGAACCCCGAACCTTTATCTCGACACCCTCCCCGAAGCGTCGCCGCCCATGAGTTTTTCTACCTCATCGACGGTCACCAGGTTGAAGTCTCCTTTAATCGTATGTTTCAGGCACGACGCCGCTACCGCGAAGTTCAGCGCCTGCTGCAGGTCATCTCCGTAGGTGAGCAAGCCGTAGATCAGGCCGCCCATAAAGGAGTCGCCGCCGCCTACGCGGTCCACAATGTGGGTGATCTGGTAGGTAGGCGCTTCGTAGAGCTTTTGCCCGTCGTACAACACGCCCGACCAACTGTTGTGGCTGGCGCTGATCGAGCCGCGCAGCGTGATAATGGACTTGTCGGCCCGCGTGAAGCGCTCCAGCAACTGCTTGCCCACCGACTCGTAGGCCGCTGCCTCCACGTGCCCCTGCGTCACGTCCACACCCTCCGGATGGATGCCGAACACCTTTTCGGCGTCCTCTTCGTTGCCCAAAATCACGTTGCAGCCGTCTACCAGATCGGGCATCACGTCGGCGGGCGATTTGCCGTACTTCCATAGGTTTTTGCGGTAGTTCAGGTCGCACGACACGGTGATGCCTTTGCTGTTGGCGGCTTGGATACCCTCTAGACAAACGTCGGCGGCACCCTGCGAGATGGCGGGCGTGATACCCGTCCAGTGAAACCATTCAGCTCCGTCCAGCGCTTCGTCCCAGTCGATCATGCCCGACTGCACCTGCGCCAATGCCGAACCGGCCCGGTCGTAGACCACCTTGCTGCCCCGGCTCACCGCGCCCGACTCCAGAAAGTAGATGCCCAGCCGTTCACCGCCCAGGGCGATGTGGTCGGTGCCCACGTTGTGACTCCGCAGGGTGGCCAGCGCCGCGTGCCCCAGGTCGTTGTCGGGCAGGCGCGTCACGAACTGGGGCGACAGCCCGTAGTTGGCCAGCGATACGGCCACGTTGGCCTCGCCCCCGCCGTAGGTGGCCTCAAACTCGGTAGCCTGAACGAATCGCAGGTGATCGGGCGTGGCCAGCCGCAGCATAATCTCTCCAAAGGTGACAACTTTTTTGCTCATAGTAGTGGGTTGGTTGTTAGGTTATTCGACATTAAAAAATATCGAATGTTGAACAAGGAATTATGGTAACTGTTTAGGATGTCTTGGCGTCTCGCAGGAAAGACTCACCGTTGAGGACGCGGCAGAGTTCAGCGCAGACATGCTTTTCTTGTTTGCGGGCCGTAGAGATGAAGCCTCTAATACGGGCATAATGATCTGCGCCGGTCTTGGTACGAAAACAGCCACTCACTTTGAGTTTGGTTTTCCAAGGGCGAATGTCTCTTTCTGCTAAATTGTTAGTGAAGGGCACCTCTTGATATTGAGCAAAGGCTAGCACCGCTTCTTGATGTTGGGCTAAGCGGTTCATCAGGTTGCGGCCTTTGCTCTGACGGGGGCGTCCGCGTGCAACCGCTTGCGGGGGCGGCTCTTCTTGGTCAGCCTCTAGGAGGATATCCTCATACTGGCTGATGGTGCTTTGCAGTGCTTCTAGCGGTAAGCTACCTGTTCCTTTCCGGGTGTCTTTATAAGTTTGCAGCAACAGGGTGTGCATCTTAGCGGCCCACTGACTACCCTGTTCTATCAAAGCGGTAAGTTCTCGCAAGAGATGCGCCCCGCACAGGGCATGTTTAGCACCCCGGTCAGTAAAATAGCTAGGCCAACAGTCATGTACGGCTCGCCCTGTAAAGCTTTTCCATACGCTAGCCTGATCTTGCAAAGCAGCATTGCCTCGCTCTTTGTGCACATAGAAGTAGGTCAGCATACTGCTGCAAGCTACATGCAACCAGTGCAGCTTGCCTTCGCTGCGCACACCGCTCTCATCAAAGTGCACCAGTTCAGAGTGGGCAAGCTCATCTCGGATCAAGGCCTCTTCTTCTGCTAGCTGCTCATAGTAGAGCGCATTGGCTGACTGAATGGTGGCTTCATTCAGGCTATAGCCAAACAAGTCAGCAAACAAGCTCTTGATACTGCCTACTGACAAGTGATGCCCCACACTAAGCAAACTCACCAACGCCTTAACCCTACTGCCATACTGTACCGGGGCAGCCACGCTATCAGGAAACTCTCCCTGATGAAGCTTGCCACAAGCAGCACATACTTTCCGCTCACATTGATGCTCGATGACCACTAAGGCTTGGGGCGGCAAGTCAAAAACCTGACGTCTGCTGCTGATCTGTCCCTGTACATCCATTAGGCTGCTACCACATGAACACAAGGCAGGAGCAGCATGCACCACCACTGCATCTGCCTGCTCTACCATCTTGAGCGTATCACCCCGATGGCCTTGCTGCCCGCCACGCTTTTTGCCCGAAGTACGCGGGAAAGCAGGCTTCTTTTTCAATCCATCACTGGAAGGCGGTCGGCTGCTATTGCCACTATGCTGGCCTAAGCACGCTTTCAACTCAGCGATCTCTTGCAGGGCAGCCTGCAAACTAGCTTGTAGCTCGCTGATCTGTTGTGCCTGTTGCGCTATGATCTCCTTGTCACTCATCAATGGGCTAGTTCTAGCTATTTTTCCTATTTTGCAAATCCACCTAAACAGTTACGAATTATGAATATCGAAGTAAAAAACTTATAAAGCATATACTCACGTCGACGCCAACTTTAGAATTGAAATAACTCTATTAAGATTAGGCCACCGGAACGGCCGTTGGCGCAAACTGAAAGAAATTTTTCGCATTGTAATAACAAATGTTTTGCACCATACCTCCTAGTAAATCCATGTCGTGCGGGAGTTCGCCATTCACCACGTCGGTACCCAGTAGGTTGCATAAGATGCGGCGGAAGTACTCGTGGCGCGGGTACGACAAAAAGCTGCGCGAGTCGGTGAGCATGCCCACGAAGCGGCTCAGCAGCCCCAGGTTCGACAGGGCGTTCATCTGCCACTCCATTGCCTCTTTCTGATCCAGGAACCACCAGCCTGAGCCGAACTGCATCTTGCCCGCCACCGAGCCGTCATTAAAGTTGCCCAGCATGGTGGCGATCAGGTAGTTATCACTCGGGTTCAGGTTATAAACAACGGTTTTGGCCAGTTGATCGGTGCTGTCCAGGCGGTCGAAGAAGCGCGACAGCGACCGGGCGTGCGAGAAGTCGCCGATGGAGTCGAAGCCGGTGTCGGGGCCGAGCGATTTCAGCATGCGCGAGTTGTTGCTGCGCAATGCGCCCAGGTGAAACTGCTGCGTCCAGCCCGCCGCGTGGTCCATCAGCGCCAGCTGGTACAAGATGGCCGACTTCAACTGCTCCGTTTCGGTCGGATCCAGCGGCACACCCGCCCGCACCTTGCGAAACAGTTGGCGGGCTCCAGATTCGCTGAAATCGGCCGCATAGACCCGCTCCAGTCCGTGGTCTGACAGGCGGCAGCCCAGGCTGGCGAAGTAGTCGTGCCGCTTTTGCAGGGCCGTATACAGGTCGTCCAGCGTGTCAATGGCCACGTTCGATACCCGCTCCAGCCGTTGCAAGTACTCATTATACGTTTCCGGATCGTCCACCGCCATCGACTTATCGGCCCGGAAGGTGGGCAGTACCGTCACCTCGTAGCCGTCTTCGCGCAGCTTGCAGTGGTGCTCCAGCGAGTCGGCCGGGTCGTCGGTGGTGCAGACCACTTCTACTTGCTGCTGCCGCAGGATGTTGCGGCAGCTGAAGCGGTCTTCTTGCAGTTGGGCGGTGCAATTCTGGTAGATGTCGGCCGCGGTATCTGGGTTCAGTAGGGTGTCGATGCCGAAGTAGCGCTGCAGCTCCAGGTGCGTCCAGTGGTACAACGGGTTGCGCAGGGTATAGGGCACCGTTTCGGCGTACTTCATAAACTTCTCCTCGTCGGGCGCGTCGCCGGTGCAATAGCGCTCGTCGACGCCGTTGGCCCGCATGGCCCGCCACTTGTAGTGGTCGCCGTGCAGCCAGATTTCGGTGAGGTTGCCAAACTTCTTGTCGCTGGCGATCTGCTGGGGCGGCAGGTGACAGTGGTAATCGATGATGGGCATCTCCCGGGCGTAGTCGTGGTACAACTCTTGGGCCACCGGATTGTGAAGCAAAAAGTCCTGATCGAGAAAGGGTTTCATGAGCGCGCAGGGGGTTAGGTCGGTCGCGCTAAAAGTATAAAATGTTTCGGGATTGTTAAAAGAGAACGCGTCACTGTTTTATATTAGCTCTTCTAATCAAGTACAAACCATGACGATAAAACTACGCGCCCGCTGGCTACCCTTGATATTGCTACTGTCTTGCCAGCAGAACGACCACACCGCTCACGCTTCCTACCCCGTGATTGAGGAGTTTCTCACCGAAGAGCAACTATACGAGCGATTCAATATACAAAACGTGAGCGTAGACCGCTTTTCGCTCTCCGATGCGCAGGAGTACCGCGGGGACAGCCTCCGGCAGCGAACCCTCAAGGCTACCTACGAGCTCACCCTCCGGGCAAAGGATCAGCAATACACCGCCACGGCCGAGATCAGCAGCCCGGACAGTATCCACTGGACGATGGCCCTGTTCAACGTGACCGGATACGACCACCGGGGCCGCACCGACGTGAAAACCACCCACAAATGGGACCTACAGCCATCGTCCGACTGATGAACGGGGGGGAAGCCTCACGGGTAATTGAAAGGGTCGCATTTAATTTGTATATTGTTGATGAGCGCTCCTGCATCTATCCAATTATTGAGGATCACCGAGACTGATGTTCCACTTAACCATCAATAGCATGATTGTCCGAATAGTGTTTCTCTTCATGATCCCCGTTCTGTTCGCTTCGTGCAAAGAAGAAAGCGAACCGGTAGATCGTCAATTGTTAATCAACTCGTCCATCGAAGAAGGTGATAACCGTCCCAACGGGTGGATATTTTGGGAAAGCGACGGAACGGGCCTTGAGTTTACCTGGACTGATCAGGAGTCTGTTTCTGCCGCCAAATCATTGCAGATCTCTAATACCTCGAACCAAACCGAGGTGTGGGGATACTGGGGGCAGCTTTATGACGGTGACATACCGCACGGTAAGGACGTTGAGTTATCCGTACAAATAAGGGGTGAAAACCTACAGGGTCAGGGCGTAGCCATTGCCGTACGGGCTGACCGACAAGGACAACCTACCAACGGACAGTTTTCAACCACGCAGGGAAGCACCGTTATTGATGGCACCTTCGATTGGACCACCTATAAGGTAACGCTTGCTAACATCGAGCCTGATGTCTACCAGCTCTACGTTTTCTTGGTCTATACCCCCGCCACCACCGGGGAGGTGTTTTTTGACGATGCTGTTTTGACAGTGGTGGAATAAACCCCCTCAGACGAACACCTTACTCATCCAGAACGTCGACCCAAAGAGTAACAATACGTTGCCTTTGCCATCCTCGTCGACGCCCCCGCCACGCCGTGGGCGAAGCGTCGACGGGCAACAATCGTCCAATCACGCGGCGATTGGGGTGTCGACGACGGTTGATGCACCGATCGCGCGGCGATTGGGGCGTCGATGGTGATCGATGGCCCAATCGCCGCGTGGAGAGCCCGTCGACGGCCGTCGACCGCCCGCCCACGCCGTGGGCCAGCCGTCGACGAGATTTTTGCCCCCTACCGCATCAAAGAGTTTATTCAGTTCATGAGCAACGCCCTGCTGATCGTGCGTCAGCACGGCCCCGACCAGCTTCGGGTAAAAGCGCAGTACCAGGCGCTCAGCAAACGGTATGAGCAACTGGAGCGCACCTACAAGCAAACCACCGACAACGCGCTCAATCGGGAACTGTCGCAACTAGACGCCGCCCGCGACCAGGCCATTGTGTGTTTGCGGATGCTGAGCGAGGGCTACACCCGCCACCCCGGCAGGGCCCAGCGCGACGCCGGACAACAGGTGCTGGAATGCATTGACAAGTACGGGGCCCGGCTGTATGACCTGAACTACAGCGCCGAGACCACCGCCCTAAAGAAAATAGTAAAGGATCTGGCGACCGATACTGCTCGGGCTGCCGCGGTGCAGCAGTTGCACTTGGAAGCGGTGGTTGCCGAGATCAAGCGAACCAACCGGGAGTTTGAACGGCAGTTTGTGCGTCACCTGGAAGCAACGGGGCAGACCGGCGGGCCGCGGGTGCGGGAGCTGGTGCAGCAAACGGCCGATGCCTACCGCACGTTGGTGGAGCACGTGTCGGCGCACGCGTTGCTCACGCCCTCGGCGGAGTATACGCTGTTTGGTCACCACTTCAACGAGAACGTAGAGCACTTCAACCAGACGGTGGAGCGCCGCAAACAGGTGCGCGGTGGCGGCCGAAGAAGCAGCCGCCGCTTCGGAAGTTGATGGTGAAGTAGGGGAGTGAAGCGCTTTTTTAGTTATATTTAGTGGCTGATGAGCGTAGCGCAGCTGAAGGAGAGGTTGCGCTACGCTTGATCCGTTGGTAAACGTTTGTAGTCGTTTACAAACGTTTAGCTGAGTATTGAAGGACAAAGGCATCCAATGGTCGACGTTTTACTTGAAAAAATCACACTGATCATAAAATAGAAACATTTATCGGGCAATCGGGGAAGTTATCTTCAAAATGACCACCCGCCTGCTATATTGCATATAACCGACATATCTCCGTTATCCGGTTGTTAGATACAATTAGAATCAAGAAAACGTGATCCCCGGACACTTTCTGTAATATGAGATCAGAAACAATGAGTGAAATTACAACCAAACAAAAATTTGAGCTGGCCAATGACGGTGTGCTTCGCAACTGGCAAGGAAGAAAAGAATGGTTCTTTAACCGTGACGATACGGATCATTACGAACAATACTATGAAGGCCCCTACAAACGCCAGGAAGTCTGGCAAAAGAGGACATTAGAAGAACTGATCAAAAAAGATGTAAGAGTAAAAACGCTGTTGGAATTCGGTTGCGGAACCACAAGGTTTACGCGCTGGTGGCACCAAATAGGCATTGAGGCCACCGGAGGTGACATCTCCCCTTTTATGTTGGCGCAAGGGCGTCAGCTTTTTGCGGGCGATTTGGTATTGGCAGATTCCCACTTTATGCCTTTCAAAGATCACACCTTTGATGCACTCGCTTTTGTTACCACTTTTGAATATTACAAAAACCCTGTTCAGGTAATCCGTGAAGCGGTGCGTGTGGGCAAATATGGAATTATTTTCGGTATGATGAACCGAAACACCCCCAAACTCATCAGGCGAAAAGTCCAACAAACCTTGGGCAGGAATAATTATTACGTTACTGCCAAATTTTATACACCAAAAACACTAAAAGCCTTGATAAAAGAAGCCTTGCCCAACAGGGATTATACCATAGACTGGAACGCTACCGGCCTGCCAAAATGGTTTCCCAAACAACAATGGCAAATACCCTATGGTGATTTTTTTGGCTTACATGTAAAACTAAACGATGTTTAATGGGGGCGTTTGAAGATCAAGCCGGAAAGGTGAGTGTAAAAATCTTCAAGGAAGATTTATTGAATAATTGCGGGGCTTCACGACCAGAGGTCACTCAAGGACCTTCCTTTGGCGTAGACACGAGTGTCATCGACTTGAAAAATGACCTTGCACTTGCGATTTCCAGCGATCCACTTTCGTTAATTCCATCGCTTGGCATGGAAGTATCCGCCTGGTTGTCCGTTCATTTGCTGGCCAACGACATGAGCACTACCGGATTCCCTCCCCAGTACGCACAATTTGTCCTGAACTTGCCCACAAGTTTGTCAAGGGTAGATTTTAATGTGTATTGGGGGTATATTGATCAGCTGTGTAAAACCCAAAATATTGCCATTACAGGCGGGCATACCGGGCAAATCAGTGGTCAGGAATCTACCATTGCCGGTGGTGGCACCATGTTTTTGACCGCCCCAAAATCGGAAATACTGACAAGCAATGGTGCAAAAGCAGGCGATACCATTGTCGTTACAAAATCGGCCGCCCTATCCTCCACCTCATTATTGGCTATGGCTTTTCCTGAAACCCTGAAGGAAAAATTAGGTGAGAAGACCCATCAAAAAGCGACCGAAAATTTCTGGAAAATTTCTGTGCTGAAAGAAAGCAATATTGCTGCAAGCACCCTGCAAGCTAACCTTGACCTGCATGCCATGCATGACGTTACCGAAGGAGGCGTTCTGGGAGCCTTGGATGAAATGGCACAAGCCTCAGGTTTGGGTTTTGAGGTAACTCCAGCTTTAATTCCGATTGAGCCTGAGGTTCAAAAAGTGGCCGACTTGTTTGAAATCGATCCCTTGGTGTCTATTGGGGCGGGGTGCATGATCATTGCTATAGCCCCAAAGGCGGAAAGCCAACTTTTAGAGGCCATCAGATCAGCAGGCATTCCGGCCACCGCCATCGGAAGTTTCACCGAGAGGACAAATAAAACCATCACAAAAGATGGTACTCAAAAGGCATTCTCTTTTGATGGCACCGACCCCTATTGGGCAGCATTTTTTAACGCATTTTCAGCAGGATGGAAATGAACCGATTGGAGGGCGTATATTTAGTTATTGACCCAAAAAGAAATTGGAAAACCTTACTACGGCAGCTAGATTTGGCCCTGCAGGGAGGAGTGCACATAGTCCAAATTTGGAACCATTGGGCCGAAGGTGTTGCACAAAACGAAAAACTGGATTTCCTGAACAAGGTTAAAAAAACCTGCTCCAAATTCAATGTTTCAGTGCTCATGCACGAAGATTGGAAACTGGCCGTTCAATCAGGACTAAACGGTGTTCATTTTGATGAAACCCCAAACAATTTCATTGAAATTCGGGCAGCCTTAAAAGGCAAAATCATAGGTGCAACAGTGGGCAATGACATGGAAAAAATCAAGTGGGCGGATGAACAAAAATTAACTTACATCAGCTTCTGCGCGGTTTTTCCGTCATCTTCTGTAGAAACATGCGAAATTGTAAAACCAGAAAACATAAAAGCGGCAAGGGTCATCACCGATTTGAGTATCTTTTTATCGGGCGGTATAAAACCTGAGAACCTAAGGCAATTGCACGGTTTGGACTTTGACGGTGTTGCGATTATATCCGGTATTTTGGATGCACCTGACCCCACTATGGCTGTGGAGTCATATCTGTTGGCATTACAACGACTGAAACAATAAGATCTATGCAAAAAAAACTATTAGAAAAACTTTGCTGCCCGTTTGACAAGGGCGACCTGAACGTAAACGTATTCAAAGAAGATGAAAATGGAGACATTCATGAAGGATTGTTGACCTGTCCGACATGCGATCGTTATTACCCTATCATTTACAGCATTCCGATCATGACACCAGACGAATACCGTGAACGTCAGCTGGAATTGCCAGTTTTGAAGCGTTGGGGGCTTATGATTGACGAACAGAGTGATTCGTTTGTGTTAGCAGAGGGTAGTGAAAAAAAACTGATCGGTTAAGGTGCTGATCGTAAGCCAACACTCATGAATTGTTCAGCTATTTTTAAGCCCACGCTTAAGTACGAGACTCCAGAATCCATTAGCAAAACTAACAGTATCTAACAAAAAATATAGTGCATTTGGCAGATAGTGCTAAAAACAAAAGTGTTACCAGCAAATAGAATTATTCGTTGTTTGAAAGTGAGGTATTTCAAAATGCCAAACGCACCATATGCTAACCGTTGGGTGCAATTAGAGCAGATTCAAGATGAATTCATTGATTGAAAGAGTATTAACGCTGTCTAAGGAAATTGAAAACTTCCCACTTGGTAATTGTTCTCCTAGTGATGACCCTGATAAACAAACGGCATATCTGTATTCATTTAAAGATTTAGTAAAAAGATTCATTTCATCAGCAAAAAGACTTGATGATAATGAACTTAAAAATATGATTAAGGACCTTGATACAAATCCAGAATTCATAACTGAAGCTTATGATCTAAAAGCTGATATGCAAGGAGTCATTGATTATTTATGCGATATAAAGAATAAACCAAATAAAGTAAGAGAAAAGCCAAGTATATCAGAAAAGTCGGCAGTTGAACTTTCAAAAATTATTCAAGATTGTCTGATAAATGAATCAGCCAATAATTTACCAATGATCTGCAATGGCTATGGTTTGAATGAAGGAACTGTCGAAGAGGCGTTTAAAAGCAAGGCTAATTATGTGTACTCTAGAATTTCTTTTTTAACTGCTAATGCCATTTTCGAGTTGGGAGCAAAAATGAAAGGAAAATACCCAAACTCTAAACTTGATGAATTACTAGACAAGCTTAGTGAAAATGATGCGATTGATCTAATTTCAGAATTTGGCAACATTCAAGAGAGAATAAAACAAGAAATCAACAAAGCTAAATTGACCATTTGGATTGCTGTTGCGTGGTTCACGGATAAAGAAATAGCTAACCTGCTTTATCTTAAATCAAAACAAGGTCTCAACATTCAGATTGTATTAAATGACGATAAGATAAACTCAAAATTAAAGGAAAAGCTTAATGAATACTTTGAGGTTCATTGGATTTCAAACCTTGATACCTTTGATAAAATAATGCATAATAAGTTTTGTGTAATTGACTTTAAAACTGTTATACACGGATCTTATAACTGGACGAATAGAGCGAGGTACAATGACGAAACTATATCAGTGATTCACAACAGAATAAACACTGAGGATTTTGCTGAACAATTTTTAAAAATGAAAACAACAGTACACAACAAGGTATAAAATGCATAGCCACCCTGTGGGATGGCTACGACATCTTATACAGAACGTTGGGTACAATTAGAATAGGTTACACGAATCATTAAATGACTTAAAGCGTATAATCTACTATGGGACATCGCGTAATTAACATTGACTCGGAAATATTGGGGGGAACTCCGGTATTCCTAGGTACTAGAGTACCCGTTAAGAATCTATTTGACTATCTGGAAGAAGGAGAAACGATGGAAGAGTTTCTGGAAGACTTTCCGTCTGTGAAAAAAGAGCAAGTTATTAAAGTACTTGAGATATCAAGAGGGTTAATAGAAAGATCAAGCCAGCTGTTGTATGAAAATCCTGTTGGATGAGTGTCTCACCAGGAAGGCGAAGCGATACCTCAGTGAGTTTGAAGTTATCACCGTTCCGGAAGCATCGTTTAGCGGTTTAAAGAATGGCAAGCTGTTACAAGCAGCAGTAGAAGGTGGCTTTGACATTCTGCTGACGATAGATAAGAACATTGATTACCAGCAGAACGTAGGCAAGTTCGCCATAGCCATTGTGATTTTAGACGTGTCTCGTAGTCACATTAGATACGTTAAACCATTGATTCCTACTTTCAAAGCTCAAATTGATTCATATAAACCCGGTCATGCTTATACAGTAGAATCGGTAGAATGAAACTGCACTCAACACCATGCAGCTGCAAGCCGGGGAATGAAGAGCATGAGCACTAGTCGCTCCAAGCTTGTATATTGAAGCTCGAAGGATCAAAGCAAACAAGCCCGGCCTGACGGCTGCACTTGGCCGTTATATCTCCACGCAACTACTTACCCCCGCCCAGCACCTCCTCGGCCAACCCGAACGACAACGTCATGCCCGCGCCGCTCAGGGCATTCACGATGGTGACGTGCTCGGTGGGGTGGGCCACAAACTCGGTGTGGCCCGGTAGCTTGGCGTAGGTGCCCACCCAACGCTCGGCAATGCGGCGGTCGGGCGCCTGCGCAAAGGTATCCAGGTAGTCCAGAATGGTATTGTCGATCTTCTCCGAGGCGAAGGGCAGCAGGGTACGGCCGTAGGTATGGGAGTCGCCGATCACCAGTTCGCCGGAGCCGTTCTGGGCCAGCATCACGTGGATGCCCCAGCGCTTGAAGTCGGGATTCTGCTCATCGTAGCGGGCGTCGAGGTGGGGCAATGAGGCACAGTCCTCGAAGGCGGCGTAGTGGCGCAGGGTGAGTCCGCCGCAGAGCGTAGGGCCCAGTTGCCAGCCCGCGGGCTGGGGCCCGGTGCGCAGCATCTGCAACTGGCACTTGGTAATTTCCGTAGCGGCAAACTGCTCGGGAAACAGCGTCTCGAAGTCGCTGCCGCTGCTCACGAAGACGCGCTCGGCCTCGAAGACATCCTCACCCACGAACAGGCGTTGCTCCTCGATGCGCGTTACGGACCGGCCGTAGTGAAAGGTGACGTTCGACTGCTCGGCCAGGTAGGCGGGCAGCTTCACCAGCGCTTCGCGCGGATCGACCGTGAGCTCGGTGGCGCTGAACAGTCCGCCCCGCAGTCCCGGCTGCCGCGCGGCTGGGCTACGTTCTGAGATAACCTCGGGCGCTAGCCACTCCAGTTGGTAGTCAGCCTGCCCCGACTGCTCGTAGAACTCTTCCAGCACGGCCTGCTCGTCGGCGTGGTAGGCCAGGTGCAGCGAGCCGTCGCGCTTCACCCCGAATCCGGCTACCTCGGCCAGCGCAAGCCAGGTGGCCCGACTCCGCAGCGCCCGTTGCAGCAGCGCGCCGGGAGGCTGCCCGATGGTCCAAATGAGCCCGAAGTTGCGGATCGACGCGCCCACCGCCCGCTGATCACGCTCAAACACAGCCACGGACAGTCCGCGACGCGCGGCGGAGTGAGCCAGGGCGATTCCGACAATGCCCGCGCCCACAATGGCGATGTCAGTCTTGGGGTTGGGTGGCATAGCCTTCGGAGGTTAGGATGGAGGTGATGGGCTGACCCACCCAGCAGTCGGGCGGCGTGGCCCCCAGCAGGTAGGCCACGGTGGCGGCCGTATCAAAGGTGCGCACCGAATCGGCGACGGTTGCTCCCGCTTGGATGCCTGGTCCGGCGATGATCCAGGGGATGGTCACCTCGGCGGGCGAGTCGCCCCCGTGGCTGGTGCCGGCGCCCCCGTGGTCGGAGGTGACCAGTATCACGGTGTTATCGGCGATTTCCGCCTGACGCAGGCCTTGCACAATTTGTCCAATCAGGCGGTCGGCTTTTTCTACGGCCGCTTTATACTCCGGCGAGCCCCAGCGGTGGGCGTGTCCGGTGTGATCCACGTGGTCGAGGTGCACAAAGGTGAACAGTGGCTGGTGCTGCCCCAGGTAGTGGGTCGCTTCCCGGGCGGTGCGGTCTTCGCCCCGGGTGTCGGACAGCACGGTGGCCACGCCGGGTTCCACCAAGCGGCCGAAGCCGCTCCAGTCGTAGAAGCAGGCCAGGTCGGCGTCGGGATAGGTTTCGCGCAGCACCCGGAAGATGGTGGGCCAGTGCTGCCCCGGCTCGTTGCCGCAGAAGACGGAGTCGCGGATGTCGGCCGGTTCCCAGTCGTTGCTGGTGACGGTGTGCAGGGCGGGCGGCGCGCCCATGATTATGGATGCCCAGTTGGGGCTGCTGCTGGAGGGCATCACGGCCTGGGCGGTGAGGGTGGAAGCGCCGCGCTGCATGAGTGAGTCGAGCGTGGGGGTGTCGGATTGACGAATGCCGTCGGGACTCAGCCCATCGACGCCGACCACCAGCACGTGCTCGATGCCCGGCCGGGGGTGGGCCAGCAGAGAGGCTGGAAGCAGCGCGAACAAACTCCAGAGGAGGGGTAAGATTAAGAGACGCATCATAACGGAGGTTTAGTTTAGTTTTGCTTTCCGGCTTGTGGAGAAACCAGCCGAGGAAAAGTGGTTTGATCAGGTTAGCAGGCAGGCGCAAGGTATTGAGTTTGCGAGTGATGTGTGACCGTTTGGCTTTAACAAATCGTTAAGTTTTGCGCTGTTTCTATCTCGAAGGGCTAATCATGAACCAGGAATTCCGAATGTCGAACGATGAAGTGGGGAAAAGATCTCTTTCAAAACGCGGCATTTCTTGTTCGGTACCCAATTCTCAATCCGTAAAACTTAACATTGCCGTAACCTATCTGCGGACAATTCGCGCTATTTTTAGGGCATGTATACCAACTACCACGGGCACTGCCACTACTGCGACGGACAGGAACCGCCGGAGGCCTACGTGCGGGCCGCCATCGAGCAGGGCCTGCGCGGCTACGGCTTCTCCTCGCACGCGCCGTTGCCCTACGGCCTGCCGTGGCCCATGCCGTCGGAGCGGTTAACGGCCTACCGTCAGGAGATTACCGCCTTGCAACAGCGGTACGCCGACCAGCTTTTGATCTACTGCGGCCTGGAGATAGACTACATTCCGCACGTGACCGGTCCCAACCACCCGCGCTGGCAGGAGCTGGCGCTCGACTACACCATCGGCTCGGTGCACTTCGTGGACTTCTTTCCCGACGGTCGGCCGTGGGAGATTGACGGCAGCCACGCCGTGTTTTTGGAAGGGCAGGAAGCGATATTTGGCGGCAACGTGCAAGGAGCGGTGGAGCGTTACTACGCGCTCATCCGGCAGATGGTCACCGAAGATGCTCCTACCATCGTGGGGCACCTGGACAAGATTAAGTTGCAGAGCGAGGGAGGGCAACTGTTCGACGAGGCGGCGCCCTGGTACCGCACGGCCGTGCAGCAGACGCTGGAGGTGATTGCCGACCGGGGCGTGATCGTGGAGGTGAACACCCGGGGCTTGTACAAGCAAAAGACCAGCGAGCCATACCCGAGTTGGTGGATTCTGAAGGAGATGCAGTCGCTGGATATTCCGATTACCCTGAACAGCGACGCCCACCATCCGCACGAGGTAACGGCTTTTTTTCCAGAGATGATCACCCGCCTGCGGCAGTTGGGCTTTCGTGAGCAGCAGCAGTTGCAGCCCGGCGGCTGGCAAGCCGTTCC
Organism: Cyclobacteriaceae bacterium; assembly: GCA_965217305.1. Classification (GTDB taxonomy): domain Bacteria; phylum Bacteroidota; class Bacteroidia; order Cytophagales; family Cyclobacteriaceae; genus Tunicatimonas. The sequence continues at coordinate 415,584 of CBDCHN010000004.1, read as the reverse complement.
CCTCGAGGTCACTGGGTCACCCACCCTATCATGAGCCGCCTGACCAGCTGGTTGCAGCGCGCGCCCGTTAGCCTGTTCTCTATTTACGCGATGGTAGCTTCCTTTTCGGTCTACGCCTGTATGTACGCCTTTCGCAAGCCCTTCACGGTGGCCACCTTTGAGGGGGCGTCGTGGCTGGGCATCGACTACAAAATTGTGCTCATCACCGCGCAGGTGCTCGGTTACACCTGCTCGAAGTTTATTGGTATCAAGGTAGTGTCCGAACTGCCCCCTCGGAAGCGGGCGGCGGGCATTCTGTTGCTCATCGGACTGGCTGGGCTGGCCCTGCTGGGCTTTGCGCTGGTGCCCGCGCCCTACAACGCGTTTTTTTTGTTCTTGAACGGGTTGCCGTTGGGCATGGTATGGGGACTGGTGTTTGGTTACCTGGAGGGGCGGCGCACCACCGAACTACTGGGGGCGGGCTTGTCGGTGAGTTTCATCGTGGCCTCGGGCTGGGTGAAAACGGTGGGCAAGTGGTTGCTGCTGGCCGGGGTGTCGCCCTACTGGATGCCCCTGTTCACCGGCCTGTTGTTTGCCGCTCCGCTGGTAGCATCGGTTTATCTGCTGCACCAACTGCCGCCGCCCTCGGCCGAAGACGAACGCCTACGCACGCGGCGTGCCCCCATGAACCGGAAGCAGCGCTCTGAGCTGTTGCGCGCCTTCGCACCGGGCCTGGTGCTGCTCATCCTGGCCTACGTGCTGCTGACTGCCTTTCGCGACTTCCGCGACAACTTTATGGCCGAGCTGTGGGTGGCGCTGGGCTACGGCGACAACGCGCTGCTGTTCACCCTCACCGAGGTGCCAGTGGCCATCAGCGTGCTGCTGGTGATGAGCCTGCTAATGCTGATCCGCCGCAACCGCCGGGCGCTGTCGGTCTACCACGCCCTCATCGCGCTCGGTTTCGCCCTGATCGGCCTGAGCATCGCCGCGCTGGAAGCGCAGTGGCTCAGTCCGCCGGTGAGCATGACGCTCATCGGACTGGGAGTGTACCTGGCCTACGTGCCGTTTAACAGCATCTTGTTCGACCGCTTGCTGGCGACTTTCCGGTACGTGGGCACGGCGGGCTTCCTGATCTACGTGGCCGATGCCTTTGGTTACCTGGGCAGCGTAGGAGTGTTGTTCTACCGCAACTTCGGGCAGGCCGATTTGAGCTGGTTGCAGTTCTTCGTAGCGGCAGGCTACGCGGTGACCGGCCTGGGAGTGCTGCTGGTGGCTGGTTCGTGGGGGTACTTTTGGCGGAAATCGGCCCGGTTGGATGAGGTGCCGGAAGCGGAAGTTTCGCGGGGTCAGCCGGTGGTACCGACGTGAGACGGTTGTTGGTTCGGGCTACCCGAGCAATGCCCTAATCCGCCGCTCTTTCTCAAAGCGCTCCAGTGAGTATAAGTCAGACCAAGCGTCGATGATGTCGTAGAGGCGCAGCACGGTTTGGTAGCACGTTCGTGCCTTTTCAGGATCTGCAGTAGCCACGGAGTCGGCCCAGGCAATGAAGTAGTCGGCCAGGGTTTCCAGATGCTCACTACTGAGCTTGCGCTGGGCCAAGTACTTTTCGAGTTCAGGCGTGTCCAGCGTAATGATCAAGTCCCCATCCAAATCCAACTCACTTTGCAGCGACTCGTTGGCGATCTCAATGCCCTGCGTCACGTTGCCCGCCGCCTTAGTGCCGAGAAACCGGGCCAGAATGGCACCCAGCGCCCGGCCTAATTGCTCAATTTGATCCTTAATGAGGTCTCTTCGTTCCATCAGTTCAAGAGATGAAGCTGTAAGGTAACCAAACTCATTGAAAAAAAACTACCGCCTTTTTCACGCGTTTACTTTTTTAGTTGAAAAGAGTAGCCTACGCTGATGTTAAAAATCAGAGGAGTGTTAGCGATACCCGCCTCCATCGCTTGGTGGGTTTCTACCCGATCAGTCAGGCTATTGGTATAGGTGAACTGATTGTCCTCTAGGGTAGAACTTACGCGTGGCCAGTACCGAAGGCTGGGTGAAACCATCAGGCCCCGTAGCGCATTTTCTTGTTTCTTAAAAGGACGCCAGTTCACGTAGGCTCCCAATCCTAGGGAAAACGTATTGTACCCAACAATGCGGTTGCCGGGGGTCTGGTCTGGTCGGCGCCGTCTTCGTAGATCTCAAAACGGTGCCACTTGGGTTCGACCCGCACGTTGAACCATTCGTTGAATCGGTACCCCACTCCGAAGCCGGTGGTGTAGGGCATTTGTTAACTTCGTTACTGAGCTTCTTTGCGAATGCGGCTTAGCGACTGGGGTTTCATGCCGAGATACGGAGCCAGATAGTACTGAGGCACCCGTTCAACAACGTAAGGTTTGTCGCGCATGAGCTTGTAGTAGCGTTGCTTGGCACTCAGCATAGCCAGGTCGGCAGCGTGCTGGGTAGAATCGATCAGCGCTTTCTCAACGTTGTGGTTCTTGATGGATAAAAATTTAGGGTGTTTAACCAGCAATCCTGCTAGCTTTTCTGCCGGAAGCACCAGTAATACCGAGTCTTCCAGCGCCATAATGCTCATTTCCGAGGGGGTTTGGCTCGAGAAGCTCTTCAGGTAAGCCACCCACTCGTTTTCAACCGCAAAATCCGCCGGAATCACCTCCCCCTCGTAGACGCGGTAGTGCATGAGCAGCCCCTGATCAACGAATGCAATCTCACGACTGATCTGCCCTTCGCTAAGAAAATGATCGTTCTTTTTGAGCCCTTTGATTTGCAATATAGACACAAAATCGGCAATCTCGGCGTCGGTATAATGATCAAATCTACTGATGCTATCCAGTAACTTTTTGTGCACAGCTAGGTCTTATTGTCGCTCATTGTTTGCAAGCTAGCACTTCTCAGGAGAAATTCAATTTGGGGGGTTGATCGGAAAAGTTGCTCGTAGGAGTCAATCACGAAGTACTGCTGCTGAAAGACGTCTTTGCGGTAGGGGGTTTGCAGAATGGTGTCTACGTCAAAATCCACGTGAATGGCTTTATCGCTCAGGCTAAAAGCGGTTTCTCCGGCCGACGATAGGATGCCCGCCCCGTAGATGCGTAGTTGCCCGCGCTCGCGAATGAGTCCGAACTCCACCGTGAACCAGTAGATGCGCGAGATCAGCTGAATGGCCCAGGGGTTGTCGATATAGCGCAGTGCAATCTTGCTTAGTTCTTGTAGGTAATCTACGAAGGGCTGGTTGGTGAGCAGCGGCACGTGTCCGAACACGTCGTGGAACATGTCGGGTTCTTCCAAGTAGTCGATCTTGCTCAGGGCCCGCAGCCAAGTGGAGGCCGGAAACCGCTGGTTGGCCATCAGCTGAAAGAATTCGTCGTCGGGAATGAGGCCGGGCACCACGTGAATCTGCCAGCCGGTGAGTTCGGTCAGGAAGATATTGGTCTTTTGAAAGTTAGGTATCTGATCAGGTCGGAAGTGAATACGCTTGAGTCCTTCCAGATACTCACGAGAGGCAGCGTGGGGCAGGTTGGCAATCTGGTGCTCGTACAACAGTCGCCAGACTTTAAAATTTTCTTCGGTGTAAGCGTCGTAGTTCTGATTCATCATACTTTTGTAAGTCAATAAACCCAGCTCAAAGAAAAGCTTGATAAAAAATTGGTACTAATAAGCCAATTTGAGGCTCCTTTATTTGTTATAACGCAAAATTTAAGGATTAGATTTGGAATAAAGTCAATTTTATTCTATCAACAGAGCTGCCCACGCCTTCATCACTTCGCCCCGGCGAAGAAAATCCTGCGCCAGTTCGTGCATTTTCCTGGGTAGGGTCTCGGGCGTGAGCGAGTACAGCCTCCACGTACGGCTAAGGCGGGGGTCATCGACGTAGGTTTGTAAAACAGTAGCATCGGGTACCTGCGCTACGTTAGCCAACTGGGCTAGGTCGCGACCGGTGAGCACGCTGCTCTCCCGAATGTTCGGAGGTAACTGGTCTACGCCGATGCCCTTTTCGCGAACCGGACGAGCAATTTCGAACAGGGCTTTGCCACTGGCCCGGCAGTACAGGCTGCCACCCATCCGGCCGATGGCATCGAGCCGGTGCGGGTCGATGCGTTGCTCTTCGTCGAGTACCGCTTCGCTCACGTGGGCCAGCAAGATCTCGCACACCACCAAATGACCCGCTCCGCCCTCGGTGCCCAGGGGAATTACCTGCTGCACCCGGCACTCGAAGGCCACTGGGCACTCGGCCACCCGCGGCGGACGCACCCGCTCCGAGGGCAGGGGGGTGAGTCCGGCTTTCACAAACTCGTCTACGCCGCGCTCGTATTCGGTGCTGGTGAGCGACATCTGCTCAGCCACGGCGTAGTTCACCACGTTGATCACCACCTCAGGATGCGCCTGCACATTGTCTAAGGTGTGCTTGCGGGTGTTATCGCGGGTGCGATTCACCGGTGAGAATATCAATACGGGCGGATTGGAGCTTACGGCGTTGAAGAAACTGTAGGGACTCAGGTTCACGCGCCCGTCGGCATCCACCGTGCTGGCAAAAGCAATGGGCCGGGGCACCACCGCTTCGATCATGTATTGGTAGAACTCGCTGGTGCTGAATTGCTGGGGGTCAATGATGGGCATGGGCGGGCAGAATTTGGGTACGTACTTCTCCGAAACCGACGCGCTTCCCTACTTGTTCGGCGTAGCCGCGCATAATCACGGTGTCGTTATCTTCCACGAATGTGCGCGTGCTTCCGCCGGTCAGGGTGAGGGGGTGCTCTCCGTCCTGCGTCAGCTCCAGCAGCGAGCCGCCACTCCCCGATTCTTCCCCGCTGATGGTTCCGGAGGCCATCAGGTCGCCCACCCGCACGTTGCAGCCGTTCACGGTGTGGTGCGCCAGTTGCTGGGCCATGTTCCAGTACAGATCGCGCGTGTTGGAACGGCAAACATTGGTGGGGGGCCGCCCCGCCGGTTGCAAGGCCACCTCCAGGTGAATATCCAGATTGCGCTTACCGTCGGTCCGCAAGTAGGGAAGCGGTTCGGGAGATTGGGGAGGACCCGCCACCCGAAAGTCGCGCAATGCTTCCAAAGGAACAATCCACGGCGAAACGGACGAGGCGAAGTTTTTCCCCAGGAAGGGTCCCAGCGGCTGGTACTCCCACCGCTGAATGTCGCGCGCCGACCAGTCGTTGAACAGCAGCAGTCCGAAAATGTGGTCTTCCGCTTCCGCCACGCCAATGGGCTGCCCAAGGGCCGTGTCCTTGCCAATCACGAACGCCATCTCTAGCTCAAAATCCAGCTTCCGGGTTGGGCCGAACGTCGGTTTAGTGGCTCCCGAGAGCATCATCTGTCCCTGCGGACGCTGCACCGGGGTGCCCGACACCACGATGGACGAGGCGCGTCCGTGGTAGGCGATGGGCAGGTGCTTCCAGTTGGGCGGCAGGGCGTTTTTGGCCCCTCGAAACATGGTGCCGACGCGGGTGGCGTGGGCTTCGCTGGAGTAGAAGTCGGTGTAGTCGCCCACCTCGATGGGCATATGCAATCGGGCGTCGGCCTGGGGAACCAGCACGGAGTCGGCCACCGCCCGCAGGGGCGAATCAGGGTCGGTAAGCAGGGTTTGCAGTTGCTGACGCAGCGATTGGATGATAGGTTTGCCCAGCCGGATCAGCGGGTTGAGCGATGCCTGATTGAACACCAGGGGATCGATAGAAAGGTTGCGGAGCAGTTTGTGCATGCTTACCGCCGCGAGGTTGATGATCCGGTCGCCGATGGCCACGCCCACCTGGGGTTTCTGCCGGGCGGTGGAGTAGATGCCAAAGGGCAGGTTATGCATGCTGAAGTCGGAGTGGTCGGGGATGCTGAGCCAGGAGTGCATGGGTTTTATTTGTTCGTCTACGGCATTAACTCTACAAAATTATTTGGCATATTTCTGTCGCTGTTGACCAGTTCGTTGATTATACCGCAACTGTATCGTAGAACAGTTTCGCTTAACCTATGGCCAGGAAAAGATCGTGGCGGATGCTATGACCTGGGAAGCATTACGACTGTTTCGCCTATTTTGTAAATACAGTAATACATTAAGTTATGCCTTAAAGTAACATCATTGATTAATGATTTCATCAATAACGTTTGATTTCCACACTATTCCGAGTTGAGCTTCTAGTTCTTTATCTGCACCAACTCGCCCCGAGTAAATACCTGCGAATCTCATAAAATGTTCACTGAAACCTTTTTTTTCATCCAGAATAGTTACAGATCGTCGCTCTTTGAAAACAACAGGAGAACCAGACATTCCAGAGCGAGATGCTGTATCCACAAACATTTTTGGTAAATCATCAACATCAACAACAGGTTCACTAGCAATGCTTGCTCTTTTCCATATTGGCAAACCACCACTACTGATTCCGAACGGATAACCCAATATAAACACGTCGTTACCTATTCTTAAAGGAGTTCGCTCATTGTGTGGTTCGATTGCATCTTCTATTGTCGTGACTGTATAGCTACTAGGTATCTTAGTTTCAATCGCAACAACGTCTACTGCTTTGCCATGTGCTGGATGCTCTAACCATAGGGAATTTGATTCGTCATCCAAGATATCAATCGTAAATTCTTCCCAATCCATATATTTTTGATTTTTAAATAACCTTACATCTAGTTTGTTTGGAAGACTCATCCTCCCGGATAGAAATTCTCCAGTTACAGGATTTTTTCCTGTAACATTATGCCAATTGGTAATTAGATAGTGTCTTTCATTTCTTTTTATAAAAAAAGCAGTCCCACTAGCAATCACTGTATCGTTGCGTTTGCATTTAATGAAATATGCAGATCGGGATAAAATATCTATTCTATCTTTCATAAAATCATTAATTTAATGTTCGTGAGTTTATATTTTTCCACTCTGCTGAAGGAACTTAGTTCTAGTCGTAGGATATCCTACGACTCAATTCCAGCGATGCAAATTGGGTAGTAGGACCGCTACGCTAATCCTACGACCAATGTGGGTGAAGGCTAAACGCAATTGCCCTGAGATATGAGGATATCCTACGACTCAATTCCAGCGATGCATATTGGGTCGTGATGGTTTAGCATATTTTTTTGCTGTCGACCAATTTTTGTTGCTTATAAAAGCAACTGGGTCGCAGGACAGCCGGGCGCTTCGCTTAATCCACGACCAGGAAGAGATCCATTTGCGTCGGCTACGGGTTACTTGTTTCTTTCTTCAATCAGTTTGTTTATCTCTTGTTGCGAAATAGAATCTACTTTTGATTTGTCATAGATTGTCAACAGATAAATTGTCATGGTTTCATCATCAACAGCAGCTTCTAATTCCAGATAAGTAATCACACGAGCACCGCCACTTTTTCCCTTTCCCTTGCTCTTGATTGCCAGTCTGATTTTATAAACATTATGTCCTAACGAAGTACCAGCCTTAGGATTAGCAATAAGTTCGGCTTCGAGCCCAATCAGTTCTTTCTTAAGTGATTTATATTTCTTCAATAACGGCTTGGCTGCTTTTTCAAAGTTATCAGTAGTACGTACTTCACATTTCATTGAGAAACTCACCTAATGTTCTGCCTTTTTTTCTTTTGCCTTGTTTAATTTCTTGCACTTCTTTTAAAGCATCCTGCAAACCGCCTAATACCGCTAACTTATCTAGCAGCTTTTCATGCGTTGCTTTTAGTTCCTTCCATTCATCAATAGGAACAACCACTGCTGTTTGCTTTCCTTTTTTGTTAACAATGTATTGAACGCTCATGGCTTTTTCTATTAAAATACAGTTTTCTCCTTTGTTTGCACAGTATCTAACGTTTAATGCGGCCATCGGGCCGGACTAGTTAGCTGTTTATCTTCCGAGTATCAATTATATAGGAGCAATTGTAACTATCTGCAATATAGTGACTAGACGTCTATTTAAATAAATTTCTTTTTAAGCAGAAAGCTAACCGATTGCGAAGAATTTTGCATTCTGCCAGAGTGAGATTACTTATTGTTCTCACCGCTGTATCGGGGGATTCCCATTGCATGGCGGCAGATATTTTCTTTCGTTTCTCTGCGGAAAATTCCAGAATGGTGGCGTTTGCAGGTGTTTTTCCGGCTAAAACTTCTAAAATGAGAATTGCTGACAAATCAACGATTCACCTTCCACGAATACATATAATTCTGATCCTCCACTTCCAGCGCGGCCTTCGTTAGCTTGAGCGGGCGAAACGTATCCACCATCACGGCTAACTCCTCGGTGCCCTCTTTGCCCAACGATTTCTCTACGGTGCCGGGGTGGGGGCCGTGCGGCAGTCCGCCGGGGTGCAAAGTAAACGAGGCGCGGCTCACTCCCTTGCGGCTCATGAAGTCGCCCTCGGCATAGAACAGCACCTCGTCGGAGTCGATGTTGGAGTGGTTGTAGGGAGCAGGGATGGACTGCGGATGATAGTCGAACTTGCGGGGCACGAACGAGCACACCACAAAGTTGTGAGCCTCGAACATCTGGTGCACCGGCGGCGGCTGGTGGATGCGCCCGGTGATCGGCTCAAAGTCGTGGATCGAGATGGCGTAAGGATACATGTAGCCATCCCAGCCCACCACATCGAATGGGTGAAACTGGTAGAACAGCGATTGCAACTGCCCGTGCTTAAGCACCCGCACCTCGAACTCCCCTTCCTCATCGTGAGGTGCGATTAGTTCCGGCGTTTTTACGTCCCGCTCGCAGTACGGACTGTGCTCGAGCAGCTGCCCGAACTGGTTGCGGTAACGCTTGGGCGGACGCACTTCCGAGGCGCTTTCGATCACCAGGAAACGCGCCGGTTGCTCTGGGTCGATCTTCCACCGGTGGGTGATGGTGCGGGGCACGTGCACGTAGTCGCCCGCCACGAACGAAACCTTGCCCAGCGGACTAAGCAACTCGCCCCGCCCGTCATGGACGTAGACGAGTTCGTCGCAGGTGGCGTTGCGGTAGAAGTAGTCCATCGGCTCAGTCGGGGAGCAAAGCGCTAAGCGTACGTCGGCGTTGCCGAGCAGGTATTTCCGTCCGCTAAGCCAATCGCCTCCGGCGGGCACGTCTTTGCCCAGCAGATGCCGGTGGATCATATTTTTATCGTCGTCGTAGTCGACAGCGTAATCAATGGGTTGATTCACCCGAACCACCGCCGTAGGCGGATGCATATGATAGGCAATTGAGGAAATGCCGCTAAAGCCTTCGGCCCCGATCACCTCTTCGTAATACAGTGAGCCATCGGGCTGCCGAAACTGGGTGTGGCGCTTGTGAGGAATATCTCCGTGTTGCTGGTAGTGGGGCATGATGATTTGGGTTAGTGGCTAGATATTAGATACTGGATACTGGCTACTGGATTCTTGCGATATGGCTAAGATGCTGGTCACTAGTAGCTAGTATCCAGAAACTAGCGACCAGCATCCAGTAACCAGCATCTCGTCTACAGATTTCCCCGCAGTGCTTGTTCGCGCTCGATGGCTTCGAAGAGCGCTTTGAAGTTGCCTTTGCCGAACGAACGCGCTCCCTTGCGGTCGATGATCTCGTAGAATACCGTGGGACGGTCCTGCACCGGCTTGCTAAAAATTTGCAGCAAGTAGCCTTCTTCGTCGCGGTCTACTAAAATGCCCAGTTGGCGCAAGGCCTCAATAGGTTCGTTGATTTCGCCGACGCGCTCCTTGAGATCATCATAATAGGTGTCGGGCACGTGCAGGAATTCCAGACCATTTCGGCGCAGCTTGGTCACGGTTTCGATGATATCGCCCGTGGCCAGCGCCACGTGCTGCACCCCGGCACCCCCGTAAAATTCCAGATACTCATCAATCTGGCTTTTCTTGAGTCCGGCCGCCGGTTCGTTGATCGGAAATTTGATCCGCTCGTTGCCATTCGACATCACCTTCGACATCAGGGCGGTGTACTTGGTAGAAATATCCTGGTCGTCGAACGAAACCAACTGCTTGAAGCCCATCACGTCGGCGTAGAAATTAACAAATTTGTTCATGTCGCCCAGCGGCACGTTGCCCACCAGGTGGTCGACGTACTTCAACCCGACCGAACGGTTCTCGAGGTGTTTGTTCTTCCAAGGTCGGAAGCCCGGCAGGAAGAAGCCGTGGTAGTCGTGGTTTTCCACAAAGGTATGGATCGTATCGCCGTAGGTGGCAATAGAGGCCACCGTCACTTCGCCGTCGTCGTCGCGCCGCACGTTGGGCGCCTGCACCGACCGCGCGCCGCGTTGCATGGTTTCGGCGTAGGCTTGCCGAACGTTATCCACCCACAGGGCAATATCCTGAATGCCATCGCCGTGGCGGTACACGTGGTCGGCAATCTCATTGTCGGGCCGTAGTGCGGTGGTCAGGATCAAGCGAATTTTACCTTGCGCCAGCAAGAAACTGGCAGCCGACTTGTAGCCGGTTTCCGGACCGCGGTAACCGGTAATGTCGTAACCGAACACGTAATGGTAATAGTAGGCCGCTTGCTTGGCGTTGCCTACCAAATACTCGACGTAGTAGGTGCCATTAATGGGTAAGAAATCCTGCGGCGGGGCTGAAGTGATAATTTCCGGTTGCATGATGCTATTACAGTATTGGTAAAAAATACGCTTTTAATAAGGAACGACGCATCCACTAGAATGTTACATTGTCCTGCATTGCCATTTTGCTAATCAGTATTACTCGGGCGTGAGTAGTAAATTACGCTTCATAGTCGGTCATGTTTGTTGGGTCAGTTAAATACGGTACCTTGTATGAGTTCAACCAACAGAGTATTAATGGTGCAGTTCGATAAAATTTCTTCTGATCCGGCAGTTTTGGGAGGCAAGCCGTGTATCAAGGGTTCTCGCATCAGCGTAGAGCTCATCTTAGAGTGGATAGCAACCGGTGCTACTATTCCGGCTATTCATCAGCAGTACCCTCATCTGGAAGAGGACGCAATTGCGCAAGCTGTGCAATACGCAGTTCACTTTATGAAAAACGAGATCATGCTGGAAGTGAAATTAGAGGCATGAACGTTCGATATTTTGATATCCTTACCGACGAAAATGTTGCTGCTGAGACCGTTAGCTTCTTCCGCCAACTAAACTTTAACGTGTTGGACGTGAAGGAAGAGCAATGGATGGGTAAGGCAGACATTGAGTTATTGAATATTGCTTACAAGAGGAACAGAATAGTGGTTACGCACGATAGTGATTTTGGCAAAATTATTTTTACTCAAGCCATACCTTTTGTAGGAATCATTTACCTACGACCCGGTCATTTTCTGCCTGAAGTAAGTCAGCGATCTATCAACGCTATCTTACAGAGCCAACTGGACGTATCACCTTCCTTCATTTTGGTCGCTGAAAACAATGGTAAGACAGTCAAACTGAGATACCGTGAAGTTATATAGTTCAAGCGCTCTACGTTGAGCCTCATTTTGCCGTTCACAACATCTTTAGGGTTTTTCCACTGCATAGCTAACCGCAATCATCCATTCTCCATCTCTGCGAGTTCTTCTTCGGTGTAATCGGTAGGGAGTCCGAGGTGCTCAAACTCGTCCAGTTCGCGCAGAAAATCGTGCAGCTTAGTGCGTACGCGCTTGTAAGCCGGACCGCCCAGCGGCAGGTGCATCGGCGGATTATCGAGCTGTACCAGGTCAAACATTGCCTGCGCGGCCTTCACCGGGTCACCGGGTTGGTGGCCGCTCACCTGCTCGAGCGAGCCTAGGTTCTTACCCGCCGATTCGGCGTAGTCGTCGATCTGATTCTGGGTATAGGTAGCCGAGCGTCCGGCCCAGTCGGTGCGGAAGGGTCCGGGTTCCACGTTGATCACTTTAATGCCCAGATGCTTCACGTCGGCCGCCAGCGACTCGCCAATACCCTCCAGCGCGAATTTCGAGGCATTATAGGCGCCCACGCCCGGGTAGCCCTGCAAACCCGCGATTGAAGTGATATTGAGAATGTGTCCCGACCGCTGCTTCCGCATGGTGGGCAGCACCGCCTTGATCATGTTGATCGCTCCAAATACGTTTACCTCAAACTGCTGGCGGATTTCTTCGTCGGGCACTTCTTCCAGAGCGCCCAGCGAGCCGTAGCCTGCGTTGTTCACCAGCACGTCGATGCGCCCGTGGGCTTCCAGTGCCCGTTGTACCCCGGCGGTGATCTGCTCAGGCTGGGTCACGTCGAGCTTCACGCCCAGGGTGTGTTCAGGCACTAAGTAGTTAAATGCTTCTACCTGCTCATCCTGCCGCAGGGTGCCCACGACTTGGTCGCCGTGCTGGGCGGCAATCTGAGCGAGTTCACGTCCGAAGCCGGTGGAGCAACCGGTGATAAACCATACTTTGTGATCGGCCATGTTTTTTAGGTTAAATGTGGTAACTTGTTGGGGTAGATTAACGATAATATGGTTGTACAGTTTAAACTATATAAGATATGAATACGCTTTTGGTCAGACCGAGTGATGAAGTTGAATTGACACTACTCCGTCAGCTACTGGAGAAAATGAATATTGCAGCCGAGGTTCTTTCGGAAGAAGACCTAGAAGATCAATTGTTTTTAGAGGCAATGGATCAGGAGAGGACAGGCAGTTTTGTAGATGAGGAAGAAGTTATTTTGCAAGGTTCATGAACCGAAAAGATATTTACAAAAAGTTTCCAAAGTAGCGATGCAGTTTGATAAAATTTCTTCTAACCCTAACATCCTAGGAGGTAAGCCGTGCGTCAAGGGTTCTCGTATCAGCGTAGAGCTTATCTTAGAGTGGATGGCCAGCGGAGCTACCATTCCCGCTATTCATCAACAGTATCCCCACTTAGCGGAAGATGCTATCGCCCAAGCAGTTCAATATGCAAATCCGGATGTTGTGTAATCTTCTCTATCGGCTGGCTACCAAACGCCAGTTCTTGTCGGATACGCAGCAAGTCTTCTTTATTAGGTCCGAAAAAACCACCGCCCACTTGGCTGTCCCCGTTGGGTCCATCCAGACCGGGGGCAATGCGAAAAACGTAACCGCCTCGCCGTTCCGCCCCAGCCCGATAAAGATAGGCATCCAGATGCTCCTTATACGGATGGGTTTTGTCTTTGGTAAATCGTAGGTCGCGGTAGATGCGATAGACGTAGTACTTAGCAATGACGTCGGTTCGGTTAAGTTCAGCATATACTGCTTCGGCAAAAGCGGTGACGTTCTCTTTGGCTGCCAGGTAATCGTCCTTATGTGCTTCAAACCAGTCGCGATTGTTGTTTTGGCGCACGTTTTTAAGGAATTGTAACGTATGTTGAGTAATCATAAAGTCAAAACACCTTCACGAACGCCGATCACTATGACCCAAATCACGTTTAGGATCAACCCGGTCACGCACCAGTTGCTTGAGTTCTTTGGCTTCGGGAAACCGCCCGGCTTCTTTGCGCGAGAAAATCAGTTCGCCATTCAGGTGCACTTCGTAGATGCCCCCGGTGCCGGGGCGTAGGGCCACTTCTTCCAGACAGGCGTCGAAGGTGGTGAGTAGTTCCTGGGCCATCCAGGCGGCGCGCAACAGCCAGCGGCACTGCGTGCAGTAGGTGATCGTGATTCGGTAGGTCATCAACGCTTTGTTTCCTTCTGAGAACGCTAAACAGGTGAGCATAGGTTGCCTTGAGGGAACAAATACTTTCCAGAGCGTCAGCGATCAAAAAAAAAGCCACTTCCGATGAGCGAAAGTGGCTTTTGTAAATTGAGAATCTATTAGAACGATTTGTAGCGATAACCTAGCGATATCTGTAGGGCGCCCGCCGATCGGTCAGTGATGCTATACTTCATAGGGACGACGTAACCGGCCGAAAGGATAAATCCCCCCAGATCAACGCCCACTTCCGGTTTCAACCCGAGTGAAAACGAGTTTTCAGCTTCTTGCAACACCTCCCCGGTTCCGTCCGAAATTTCAGGAGTACCGAATTGAGACAATCCGGTAGACAAGCCAACGTAGGGAGTGACAGATCCACGCGAGAAGCGGTACATCCCTTTTAGTCCGTACAAACTCAACCCATATAAGCCAATATTCAGGTTATCATCGCCCGAAATTCCGAGCAAAATAGAGGTATTATACGTGATTCCGGCCGCAAGCTTATAATCATATTTTTCAAAGTGATACAAAACATCTACGTCGATGGCCAATCCTCCTCCGGCCATCTTTTCTCCGTTGCTGTCGACAAAACTTCCTCCTTTGGGAGAAGCCCAACCTATTTGTCCACCAGCGGTTATCCCTTGCGCTTGCGCATTGTTGTCGCTAAATCCTAACCAGCCAACCAGGGCCATGCCGAATACGAATAGTTTACTTTTCATGGGTAATAGCTTTAATAATCGGTAGAAATTTATTTACAGTTCTCGTTAAAGTCTTTGATGGCCAGAAGGCGAGTCTGCTCTCTCAACAGCGTGTTGTTGGCTAACTTTGCCAGTCCTGATTTCTCCGGATCGTCATCATTGTTATAGACACCACTGCTATGTTTTTCCTGCACTATGGTGCATTCGGCCAGCTCGTTTTTTATGTTCATATTATTGACTAGCTTCAACTTTCCGTCATTGCCTTTTCGGTACACGATCTGCGGAGTGCTGCTAGCTTCGTAGTAGGGCGTGAAACCCTCGGGCCCTGATGCAATCGCGGGGGGAGAGCTAAAGAAGTGAAAGAGGCTAATGCTTCCTTCGTCTACTTTCCGCATAAACATCTTCTTTGGAATCATGCCCATCCCTACGGCTGACATGTCAGAATACTTCACGGTTTCGTAGATGAGCGTGTTGTAGGTGTACCCGTCAATGTCTTTTGGCTGGTACTTTTCAAAGTGCTTTCCCTTTATTTTTTCGAGCTTGTCAAAATCCTCCTTCGGGATAAACTTTATGTTCGATTGATAGTCCCAGCCCGCATGAAAGGCTCTTCCGTTCGATGACACATCGTATTTTCTTTTGATGTACCCTTCGGTTGTCTTTCCTTTCTTGGTGACACTTCCTGCCACTACGTTTTCTTTTTCCATCTTTTCCAGATCGTGCTGCGCAGATGCACTGGCAGAAACCACGAGGAAAATCATCAATACGCTAATGCTTTTCAGATTCATGATACTTGTAACTTTGGTTTTTGGAATTTTAAGATGACAAATATCACTTATTATATTTTTAATAAACATTTGTTATATGGCAATACATTACAGGCCTAATAGTTGACTGAAATTTGTTATGTCATGTCACGCCTGATGCATATTTGCTTTGTTACTTATCTGCTGGCGACGCGTAACGCTTAATTCAGCGCTGAAGCCTCAGCGTCAAACGGGGTGGCGGTTCGGGGGCAAGGCTTGGGCGGTGGTCATAAAAAAATAGCAGACGCATGAAGCGGGCACACTCGCTTCACTGTCTGCTCTCTTTTATTTGGTGTCTTGTGACTTTGGACCGAATAATTTAACTTTTTGCCAACTTTACTTCTGCCAAACACCGAGGTTTTCCTGCACAAACTCCCGCAGGGTGTTGGGCGGTTCGCCGATCAGGTGCTCCAGGTCGCGGTGCACCACCGGGGGCTTCTGAAAGCGGGCCGCATAGTGCAGCGCCAGCATGATTCCGATAAAGGCGGCATCTAGACCCTCTTTCTTTTTGGTGATAAAAAAGCTCACCGGATTGGGGCTGACGTACTCAATGTTGCGCTGCAACTCTTGCGAGAGCACGTCGGCCACCTCAGCAAAGGTCATCAGTTCGCTTTGGCTACCCGTGATGGTGTAGGCCTGGTTCACGTGGGCGCGCACGTCGGTGAGGATGGCAGCAATGGCTTTTCCAATGTCCGATACGTCGACCCACAGAAACTTAGCGTCTCCGGCCGGGATGTAGATGCGGTTGCGCTCCCGGATATCGTCGCCAAACACCTCGATTAAGTTGTCGGTGAAATAGCTGGGTCGGATAAAGGTGTAGGGAATACCGCTGGCGCGAATGAGCTTTTCTACTTTGGCATGGGGAAGGAACGAATTGCTTTCGGCTCCTTGCACCGAGAGAAAGATGATGTGCTTCACGTCAAACTCTTTGGCTCCCCGCATCAGCACCCGGAAGATTTTCTCGTCGGCAATCTGAGGCGGGCGCAGCAGGAAGAGAGTGTCTACCAGCGAGAGCGAAGCGATGGTGTCGGGCAGGTTTTCCAGGTCGAAGTACAGGTGATCGGGCGACAGTTCATCGCGGTGGCGGGTACCCCGGTAGAGGCGCTGCTGGTCACTCGGGGTGAAGTGGTCGAGGATAGCGGAGCCCACGCTGCCGGTAGCCCCGGTGATGAGGATGTTTTCCATAAAGTAGGTTTAAAAAGTAAGAGGTCGTTGCAAGAAGGTGAGTGAGTCGCTTGCTTGGTAGAACAGCAGAGCGTAGGTAAAGTTTAGGGAAGAACGGACTGATCAGACATAAAAAGAGCCGATCAAGACGATCAGCTCTTTCAATGTACCAGGAGCGGGAATCGAACCCGCACGGCCTTTCGGCCACAAGATTTTCGTACCAACTACCGCTTTCACGGCCAGCGTAGAGCTGTTTGTGGTCTGGACTTTCTCTTCACCCTATTCTTTAAGAACGTAGGTGCTTCCCGTTAAGTCTCTACACCTTTTCCGAGTCAATTCGGAACTTGGCTCGGGATTACCACTTCTGCGTTTGAACAGAGAAAAGGCTTCCCCGAATTTGAGAAGTTCTACTCCAAACATTTCTGTTTGGGCACTCAAATTTTATTTGTTTACGTCTAAGTCTTGCGTGTCTACCAGTTCCACCATCCCGGCTTCTAAAACAAGCGAAGCGACCATGAGTCGCTTCGCTTGGAGCGAAAGACGGGGTTCGAACCCGCGACCTCGACCTTGGCAAGGTCGCGCTCTACCAGCTGAGCTACTTTCGCGTTTCTGAAATTTAGGACTACAAAGTTAAGCATGCTACCCGAATTGTCAAGGACTGCGCTTAAAAAATTTCCCCTACCAAGTTTTTCTACCACTATCCGATTAGCTACCTTGACAACTGAATCAACCGGTCACTGGATGCTAGCCGCTGGCTGCTGGCTGCTGGATACTGGTCACTGGTCACTGGTCACTGGTCACTGGTTAGCCAACAGCTAGTATCCGCGCGGCGGCCGCCAGTATTCAACATCTTACCATGCAGCAAATATCCGCGCGGCGGCCGCCAGTATCCAGCATCTTGCCATCTAGAAGATCATCCAATATCCAGTATCTTGCCACGTAGAAAGTCATCCAGCATCCAACATCTGGCCACCCAGAAAATCATCCAATATCCAACCCTATGATCCTCTCCGGCAAATCCATTCACCAGCAACTCGGCCAGAACATTCGCATTGAGCCTTTCCGGGCTGAGCAACTCAATCCCAACAGCTATAACCTGCGCCTGCACCACGAATTGCTCGTCTATGATCAACCCACCCTCGACATGAAACGGGAAAACACCGCCCACCGGCTCAGCATTCCGGAAGAAGGGCTGCTGATGGAGAAAGACAAGCTCTACCTGGGCCGCACGGTAGAGCATACTGAAACGCACGGCTACGTGCCCATGCTGGAGGGGCGCTCGTCGGTAGGGCGGCTGGGCCTATTCGTGCACATCACGGCGGGCTTTGGCGACGTGGGATTCGCGGGCTTCTGGACCCTGGAGATGTTCTGCGTGCAGCCGGTGCGCATCTACGCCGGAGTGGAAATCTGCCAGATATTTTACCACAGCATCGAGGGGGAGTACGAAACCTACCGCAGTGGTCGACACTCCGGTGGTAAGTACCAGAACAACCAGGGGGTACAGCCCAGCCTGCTGTTCAAAGATTTCGAGTAGCAGACCCTGCCCGGTGCATCAGCGAAGGTGGTGCACCGGGCGGCAATAATTTTTTCGGCTGATCTGAGCAATTGATTCGCTAATTTTCTACCTTGATCAAAACCACTAAATTTTTTGACGATGAATCTACACGACGCCCTAGCAAAAGCGCACCAGAAGCGCGCGACCGTCCTGGCCAGCGTTCCGGCCACGCCCCCCGAAGTCAGTCCCGAACTGGAGCCCGCCTACGCGCTGCTACGCGAACAGGGCGCGCAGGAAGAGTTGCTGGTCACCCAACTGGGCATGCAGCACTCGCTGGATCAAATCAACGACCCGCGGCGGCACCGCTGGCTCACGCAGCGCTACGACGGCGGGGTGTATTACGCGCACGACGTGCGGCAGGTATGCGTGAACTACCGCATGCGCATGCTGCCCAGCCACCGCTACTGCGGGCCCATCGACCCGGAGTTCGGAGCAAAACTGAACCGCTTCCGGCGCGCGCATCAACTCACCGACCACAATCTAAGGCACGACTTCTTTGTGGTGGCTCCGGCCGAAACCTTTGACTTGGAAAAACGACAGCGTCCCTTGGTAGACCCGCTGTTGCTCTACCGCATCGACGAGCAGCACTACAAACTGGTGCACCAGTGGGGCGGCGATCTGCACCCCTTGCGCTACCTTGCCGCGTGGCCCCACCGCAGCCTCACCACCATGACGCTTTGCTGGACGCTGTTCACCTTGGTGCTCACCTTGGGCTTGTTCGGCGTACTGGCCGAATCGCTCACCAATGCGCTTACCATCTCGGCGGTGTTCACCTTTTTGGTGGGCTGGGGTTACTACTCCACGCTGCGCGACAGCTACGACGAACAACGCCACCGCTTCAGTGTCCACAACTGGAACCAGGATTGGGTTTTTTGAGAGACTGACGAATGGCTACTGTTTGGTCATTCGTCACTTTCATCATTATACCGCCGAGGGGGGGCTTCACCAAACCTCTCCTCTATTTCCGTTGACGCCCAGCGCTCTGCCTTTTCCAAGCTCTCTTCAAAAGAATTCGATTCTTTATCCTCCCAGCACATACCTCCGATATCCAAAACCCGCATCATCGAGTAGTTGAATTCATCGTTACCTATTTCAATCCATCCGTGGTTATTGATCCACCAAGCAAGGTTGGGATAATTTTCTGTGAACATAATTTTGCGATTAGCTTTGTTGCTTGATAGACGAGGGTTAGCCCCAAATGTTTGAAAACGTGTCTGACGGTAGTGGCGATAAAAGCCTTACAAAACCCAACCCGCGAAACTTCCCGCCCCCCAGCCAGGTTGTACTAAGAAATTCAGAAGTTCACCCTATGCCCATTAACTTTCATCGCATTCCCACGGCTTGCTTTGTGCTGGAAGAAGCCCGGCTGCGGCATAATTTAGAAACACTGCAGTACGTGCAGGAGCAGTCTGGTGCACGAATTATTCTGGCCCTCAAGGGCTTTGCCATGTTTAGCACCTTCGGCCTCATCCGGCAGTACCTGCACGGCACCACCGCTTCGTCACTTTACGAAGCACGCCTGGGCTACGAAGAATTTGGCGACGAGGTGCACGCCTACGCACCTGCCTACTTCGAGAGTGAGTTTGACGAACTGATCCGCTACTGCAACCACATCACCTTTAATTCGCCCGCTCAGTGGGAACGGTTTCGTCCCCAGATTCAGCAAAGTCCCAAGAAGATTTCTTGCGCCATCCGGATCAATCCCGAATATTCGGAGGTGGAAACCGACCTGTATAATCCCTGCGCCATCGGTACCCGGCTGGGCGTGACGGCCGACCAGATCGGCGACCGGCTGCCCGAGGGCATTGAGGGCCTGCACTTCCACACCCTGTGTGAGAGCGACTCGCACGCCCTGGAGCGCACGCTCCGGGTGGTGGAAGACCGCTTCGGCCATCTGCTACCGCAGGCCAAGTGGCTCAACCTGGGCGGTGGCCACTTGATGACGCGTGCGGGCTACGATCTGGAGCATACCATCCGCCTCATCAAAGGGCTACGCGAAAAGTACGACCTGGAAATCACGATGGAGCCCGGTTCGGCGGTGGCCTGGGAAACCGGCTATTTGACCAGCACGGTGGAAGACATCATCGACAGCCGCGGCATCCGGGCGGTGGTGCTCGACGTGAGCGTGTCGGCGCACATGCCCGACTGCGTGGAGATGCCCTATAAACCAGTGGTGCTGGGCGCCCGCGATGCCGAGCCCGGCGAACCGGCCTACCGCCTGGGCGGACTCACCTGCCTGGCGGGTGACTACGTGGGCGACTACGCCTTCGATCAGCCACTAAGCGTGGGTGATCGGGTGGTGTTTAACGACATGATGCACTATACCATGGTGAAGACCACCTTCTTCAACGGCGTGCGCCACCCCTCCATTGGCATCTGGCACGAAGACGATACCTTTGAACTGGTGCGAGAATTCGGATATGAGGACTATAAAAGAAAGCTATCGTAAATCAACCACCTCTACGCCCTTGTGCTCGCGCTTGTTGAAGGTGAATAGCTTATCGTCTACCGGGGCTTCGGGATTGAAGTTGTTGATGTCGTAGGTGTAGCGGGTGCCGTTCTTCTCAAAGATTTTCCAGCGCTTGAGCACCTTGTCGTCCTCACTGATGTGCAGCCGAATCTTGAAGAACTGGTTGTCGTTGTTCTCAGGGATCAGGTCGATCACCTGGTAGGCTTTGCCGTCGATGGTTTCGTCTTCTACGTACGCGTACTTGAAGCCTCGCTGGTAGGCATTGTAGATCTGGGTAGGAGAGATGTCGCCTTCTTCAGGATCGTAGTTGTCGATGTTCACCTCGTTGGCCTCTTCCAGGTACGTCCACACCGTGGTGCCATCGTTAATCACCTCCTGGCCGCCCATGTTCAGGCGAAATTTGTCGCCCTTCACCGCGATTTGCCCCTCAAACTGATCCGCCTGGGGCTGGTCGGGAATTTCTATACTGTACGAAAAGTCGGCTTCGTAGGCCCCAATGGCCTGGTAGTGCTCGCTCATGGCGTCCAGGATCTGGCGTGCCTGCTTGTCGTACTCACTCTGAGCCAGTGCCGCCGTAAGGGGCATCAGTCCGATCAATATTCCCGTTAGGATGTGTTTCATTGTAAAAAAGTTATGTAGGTATCTTCTAATCCATATCGTTCAACAATTGTTCCAAACTATACTCGTCATTGATGAGTACCTCGCGGGCCTTGCTGCCCTCGAAGGGACCCACGATGCCCGCCGCCTCCAGTTGGTCGATCAGCCGACCGGCCCGGTTGTAGCCCAGCTTCAGCTTGCGCTGAATTAACGAAGTGCTGCCCTGCTGGTGGCGCACCAGCAGGCGGGCGGCGTCGTCGAAGAGGGCGTCGCGGTTTTTGAGGTCTACCTCCAGGATATCATTATCCTCATCCCCCGAGAACTCGGGCAGCAGGTAGGCCGACTCGTAGGCCCGTTGCGAGCCAATAAATTCACAAATATTATCCACCTCGTGGGTATCGATGAAGGGACACTGCAACCGAAAGATATCCGAGTTCACCGACAGCAGCATGTCGCCCATGCCCACCAGCTGCTCGGCCCCGCCGGTGTCCAGAATGGTGCGCGAATCTACCTTGGAGGTCACGCGAAACGACAAGCGCACCGGGAAGTTGGCCTTGATGATGCCCGTGATCACGTTGACCGACGGCCGCTGGGTAGCCACCACCAGGTGAATGCCGATGGCCCGGGCCAGCTGCGCCAACCGCGCGATGGGGGTTTCCACTTCCTTGCCCGCGGTCATCATCAGGTCGGCCAACTCATCAATAATCAGCACGATGTAGGGCAAGAATCGGTGCCCTTCGTGGGGGTTCAGCTTGCGGCGGACAAACTTCTGGTTATACTCTTTGATGTTGCGGCAGCTGGCATCCTTAAGCAGATCATAACGATTGTCCATCTCGATGCACAGCGAGTTAAGGGTGTAGATCACCTTTTTGGTTTCGGTGATAATGGCCTCCTCGCTGTTCGGAATTTTGGCCAAAAAGTGCCGCTCCAGCTTGTTAAACAGCGTGAGCTCTACCTTCTTCGGGTCCACCAGCACGAACTTGAGCTGCGAGGGATGTCGCTTGTAGATTAGTGAGGTGATGAGCACGTTGAGTCCGACCGACTTGCCCTGCCCGGTGGCCCCGGCGATGAGCAGGTGGGGCATCTTGGCCAGGTCGGCAATGAACAACTCGTTCGACACCGTCTTTCCCAGGATGATGGGCAGCTCCTGCTTGGTGCGCATAAACTTGTCGGTGAGCACCACCGAGTGCATGCTCACCACCTCGCGGTTTTTGTTGGGCACCTCGATGCCGATGGTTCCCTTGCCCGGAATAGGAGCAATAATCCGAATACCCAGCGCCGATAGGTTCAGCGCGATATCGTCTTCCAGGTTCTTGATCTTGGATATTTTGATACCCGCCTCGGGCACAATCTCGTACAACGTCACGGTGGGACCAATGGTGGCCTTGATCGATGAGATGCCGATCTTGAAGTTGATGAGCGTCTCCACGATGCGGTCTTTGTTGGCCTCCAGCTCCTGCGGGTCCACCTGCACGCGGCCGGACTCCGAGGCGTCGAGCAGGCCCTGCTCGGGGTAGCGGTACGACGACAAGTCCAGCGTGGGGTCGTAGTGCTCAATCTCGCTGCCGCCTTCTTCTTCGGTAGTGATTTCTTCAATCTCGAGCGATAATTGCTCGGCCGGGGGCGGCGGGGCCACGTCGAGCGGAATGTGGTGGGGAGACTCTTTTGCCGGGGGCGGCGGAACGATCTCCACGCCCGCTTGCGCTTCCTGATCGAAGGGACTGGTCGGTTCGGGGTCAGCCGTAGCCACCGCGTCTATGATCTCAACAAACATGGCTTCGTTGGGTGCCATCGCCGGGGCAGTGTCCCCTGGGGCAGCGTCCACTGCGGCAGTTGCGAAGTTGAACCAGTGGGCAATGTCGAAGAAGAAGATCAGAAACACGGCCAGCGCCAGCATCAGCAGCAGAAAGGTGCCCCCGCCGATGAGACTGTTGCTGAGCACCGCCATCTCGTAGCCGACGCCCCCGCCCAGAAAGCCCCACTCCGCCACGCTTTCCTGGTGATACACCCCGTAGCCCAGCAGCAAGCTGGTCCACACCAAAAAGAAGGCTACCCACTGAAAAGCGCGGTTGGGCTGGATGACTTGTTGCCGAAACACGATGCGCGTGCCCCACACCAGCAGCAGCGGGGGAATCAGAAAGGAGGCCACCCCGAACCAGCGAAAGATAAACAGGTAGGCCGCGGTGGCTCCCACCAGTCCCAGCCAGTTTTTGATCTCCAAACCCGCCGACTTCACGCTGCTCTCCAGCACCGACTCCACCACGCTCTGGTCGTCAGGTCCGTAGAAGAGGAACGCCACAAAAGCAATGAGCAGGTACAGGGCCGCCACGATGAGAAAAAAGCCTATGGCCAGGTGGAGGCGCCGATCCTTCAGGGGGTTTTTCCACCGCCGGAATTTTCGCCGGGGAGTGGTTACTTTCTTCTTAAACTGATTGCTCTTCTTCGTTCTTTCCGCCATGATGCTGGGTATAGGCCACGTCTGATCACATGGGTAAAACTAGAAAATATTTGCACAAATAGCATGACAGGGCGAAAAATCAAAAAATTTGCAACCGCGGCTAATTTTTTTTGTCGATTCGGTGTTACCGAGACATTGCTAGTTTTAACGAATTTTAACAGCTTTTACCACCCAACGATGCAACAACCTTACGATACAGTCCTTTGCCGATCGGAGCGAGGATGGGTAGCCGGGCTGCCCCACGGCTTGGCCTACGCCTTCACCTACCGGAACATCAGCCTGCACCTTACCGAAGAAGAGATCGGACGGCTCAAGCAGCGGCTCGAGGACCTGGACGAAAGCGAATGGTTTTGGCTGGCTGATGGCCGGTTTACGCTGCTCACCATCCCCCGCTTGGCCGGATGTTTCTACCTGGAAGAAGCAGAGGTGAACGAAATAAAAGATTTGTTGCGCGAGGCGGCCGCCATGGTAAAGGTGCACCAGTGTCTGCTGAACCGGATGCGGTAAGGTACGGGGCCACAGAAGCGGCTGCCTAACGTGCCGCTTTGCGCTCGAGTAGCATTCTCGTTGGTGTTGTTCGGCCCAGTATTCACCGCGATGAGAACGTATCTTGCACGGGTAAGGTCGCCTCAGGAAAATGACTTTTCGGCCGGGGTAAGGATGGGGCGGAAAAACAACATAATTGTTTTGCGCCAAAGGGCTCTCAGGGGCTAAAATCGGACTTTGTTGAGCGGCGGTTAGCCCGAAGCCGCTACCATCGACCGCGTTGCCCGGTGCCGAACTGCTTCTTGGTGGCCTGTCTCCGAAATTTCCTTACGCCGACCAACGTTTTCACGTCCGATCAGTAGCAATCAGGGGTGCCGACCCATGTTACTGCCTCCGATTGGTGTCGTTTTCTTACGCCAACCGACGTTTCTACCGCTGATCGAGAGCAATCGGTGCCGCCGACCGACGTTTTTGCCCCCGATCGAGAGTGATCAGCGGCACCGACCATTGTTTGCAAGCGTAACCAGCCGACGATTACCAAACCGGTCGCTAAAACAAAGGACGTCACCGGTGCGGCGACGTCCCTTTTCGGTGATGCGTCGGGGCTATTTACTCTGCCTCCACGGCGTCTTTTTCGTCGTGCAGGTAGCCGACGGCCAGCGAGTCTTCACCCAGGAAGTGCTCGGCGTGGTGCGCCCGGTCTTCGGTGGCGACCAGCAAACCTTCTAGCAGCGACTTGGTAGCGTAATCGCCCAGTTTCATGGTGCGCTCGATGGTTTTGCGCAGCTCGATGGCGATGGTTTTTTCGGCTTCCATGTCGTGCTCCAGGCTCTCGCGGATGCGATACACGCCTTCTTCTTCGTGCTCGATGTAGGCCAGCTTGGCGATGTTAGCGGGGTGACAGGTGGGAGCCACGCCCATCACGGTGAGCCGTTCGGCAATAGCGTCGTAGGCTTCGTGGATTTCATTGTAGTTTTCCTCAAAGAAGAGGTGCAGATCGCGGAACTGCGGTCCTTCCACCATCCAGTGGTGCTTGTGGTACTGATGGTACAGGGTGATGAACGAAGCCAGGTGTTTGTCCAGATGCTTAGCCACTTCCAGAGCAGTCTCCTTTTTTAACCCCACCGGGTTGCCCTCGTATTCCTTTTGCTTTCTTAACTTATCCATGGTTGAGTTTTATTTAGCGTTTATCGGTAACAATCAATAAACCACTACCCGAAGAGAAGGTTTAGACCAGAAAGTCCTTATGTATCATCAACTCGCCGTTATTCTTGGCAACCAACTTTTTCCGAATCACGCCGCCCTGCAACCCAGCGACCAAACGCTATTTTTTATGGCTGAAGACGTGGGGCTATGCACGCACTTCAAGTACCACAAGCACAAGCTGATGCTGTTTCTGTCGGCCATGCGCTCGCACGCTGCGGAGGTAGAAAAGCAGCACGCGCTCAGGTACTGGCACCTCGCTGATGAAAATCGGTCGCTGTCGTACGAAGACAAACTGGCGCAGACGCTGGACGAACATTCGGATATTCAAGAGATTGTTACCTACGTGATCGAGGATAAGTTTTTTGCCGAGCGCATCCGGGCTTTTTGTCAGCAACGAGGGTTAACGCTCACCATCGTTGACTCGCCCCTGTTCCTCAACTCCGTGTCGGACTTCCAAGAGTATCTGGATAGAACCAAGCGGCCGTTTATGCAGTACTTCTACATCGAGCAGCGCAAGCAGCGGGGTATTTTAATTGACCAGCAGCAGGAACCGGTGGGGGGGAAGTGGTCGCTGGACGTCGAGAACCGCAAGAAGCTGCCGAAAGATATCAGCATTCCCTCACTGGCCCAAAGCGAAGCCACTGAGCACACCCAGGCCGTAACTCAGCTAGTAGACGAACTCTTTGCCGACCATCCGGGCGATACGGCCGACTTCTGGCTGGCCACCACCCGTCGGCAGGCGCTCTACCGGGTGCAGGACTTTCTGAAGAATCGCTTCGAGGACTTCGGTCCCTACGAAGATGCTATCGACCGCGACGGTAACTTCTTGTTCCATTCGGTGCTGTCGCCTTACCTCAACTTGGGGCTCATCACGCCCGACGAGGTGGTGACTAAGGCGCTGGACTACGCCGCCGAGCACGGTACGCACTTCCCGAGCGTGGAGGGCTACGTGCGGCAGGTGATCGGCTGGCGCGAGTTTATGCGCGGTATGTACCACACGCACGAGCTGCGGGGCAACTTCTTTGAGCATCAGCGTCAGCTCAACGACCACTGGTACACGGGCACCACCGGCGTGCCCCCGCTCGACGATAGCATCAAACGGGTAGTGCGGCACGGCTACACCCACCACATTGAGCGGCTGATGGTGCTGGGCAACATGATGCTGTTATCCGAAATTCATCCCGACGCGGTGTACGGCTGGTTTATGGAGATGTTTGTGGATTCGTCGGACTGGGTGATGGTGCCCAACGTGTACGGCATGAGCCAGTTTGCTGACGGCGGCACCTTCGCCACCAAGCCCTACATCGGCGGGGCCAACTACATTGCCAAGATGAGCAACTACACTAAGTCAGGCGACTGGGCGGATGAGGTGGACGGGCTGTACTGGCGCTTCATTGATGAGCACCAAAAGGTGTTTGCCGCCAACCAGCGCATGAGCATGATGCTGGGCACGCTAGAGCGCATGGATGCCGACCGGAAAGAGCGTCTGTTCCGGGCTGCGGAAGGGTTTCTGGCGAGGAATACGGAGTAGGCAACAAGTAGTCTGACAGTTTAGAAGTCAAAATCTTCCCCACTGCGTTTCAATACCTTTTTCAGGTCTTTGCGAAAATGAGTAGTTTGAACCAACTCATAGGTAAAAAGTTATATCCTATCGCACAAGCATAAAGTTCGTCTAAGCACTGGCCCGAGCCTGCACCAGCACTTCGTAGTTGCGCAGAATATTGGCGTGGAACGATTCGGGCAGTCTGGCCCAGTCGAAGGCCTGGACTAAGATTGGTACGTTAGAAGCGCGCACTTCTTCGATAAACTCAAGTAAGTATTCAGCGTCCACCGGCGACGCGTCGGAAGTGCGCAGTACTAAATCCAGGTCGCTACCTTCGTGGGCGCTGCCGTCGACCCGACTGCCGTAGGCCCAGATTTCTATTTCGGGGGGCAGGGTGCGCTCCGCGATGGCCTGTAGTCGCTGCTTATCCTTGGCTCTGAGAATCATTGTGTATCCAAATGGGCCATCTATCGCTGCGTTGGTAAGTGACGTCTTGATGCTGCTACCAAACGTAGTGATTTATGCCAAGTTTCTCCCACTGGTGCGACTCGGAAATGCTGAAGTACAGCCGACGCGACAGGTAGCCTGAAATAGTACTTTTCTTATTTTTCGTCCTGGGTCTGGCTTCGCTCTATCTCTAGCATCGGCTCGGTATCGCTTCTGTTGAGCGGGGTTGGAGGCAAATTGAACTATTTGAAGAACTTGCCGGTTGCTGCCCCCTAGCACTGGCAAGCCCCGGCGGGTTGCTTTGGCCAGAGAGTCGTCGGTTTTCGAGCGCAAAAACACCCATTAAGTTTCGCTAAAATTGCGTAGTTTGGCAGGCTTGTTCGTCGTTGGCTTTCGCGTCAGTTTTTACGCTCTGCTGTCCATGTCTAATTCCTCTTCCCGGTCGGGTCCGGTGCCTTCATCCTCACCTGGGGATTCTTTCAAAAATCAGGAAAGCGCTCTCGTCTCTTCTTCGTCCACCGATGGGTTGAGTGCGTCAGCCGTGCTAGAGGGGCTCTATGATACGGCTCCGATGGGGCTGGCGGTGCTGGACGCCCAACTGCGCTTCGTGCGAATCAACAACCGGCTGGCGGAGATCAACGGCCTCTCGGTAGCAGAGCACCTGGGCAAAACCGTGCGAGAGGTGGTTCCTAACCTGGCCGATGCCGCCGAACCGGGGTTGCGCCGCGTGCTGGAGACCGGCGAACCGGTCGTTGACCTTGAAATCAGGGGAGAGACCGCGGCCCAACCCGGCGTGGAGCGGACGTGGAAAGAGCAATGGACGCCAATTTATGATGCGCAAGGGGAAATAGTCGGTATCAACGTGATGGCCGAGGAGGTCACTGAGCAGAAGCAAGCCGAAGCGGCTTTGCAGGAGAGCCAAACGCAGTACCATCAGCTCTTTGAGGCCCTGGACGACGGGTTCTGCGTGTGCGAACTGCTGGTAGATGAAGACGGCACGCCCTACGATTACCGCTTTCTGGAAGTGAATCCTGCCTTTGAAGAACATACCGGGTTGAAAGACGCTGCTGGCAAGACCGTTTATGAACTCATTCCCAACATGGAACCCTACTGGGTGGAATCGTACCGGAAGGTGGCATTGATGGGTGAGCGGGTTCGTTTTGAGCAAGGTTCAGCCGCAATGGGGCGGTGGTTCGACGTGTACGCTTTTCCTTTTGGGCCGTCCCATAGCCGCCAGTTTGCCATTCAATTCAAAGATACCAGCGCCCAGAAGCGGGCCGAGGAAGCCTTGCGCGAGAGTGAGGCCAAGTTTCGCAGCTTCGCTGACCACGCCCCGGCCCTGCTCTGGGTCACCGACCCGGCCGGGCAGTGTACTTTTCTGAGCCAGGCTTGGTATGACTACACGGGCCAAACCGAGCGCACCGGTCTGGGATTAGGATGGCTGGAGGCGGTGCATCCGGACGACAGAGCGGTTTCGGGCGACATTTTTCTAAAGGCCAACGAGCGGCAGGTTGCTTTCCGATTCGAGTACCGCCTGCGCCAACGGAGCGGCGACTACCGCTGGGCCATCGACGCCGGGACGCCCCGCTTTGATGAAAACGGTGTGTACCTGGGGTACGTAGGCTCGGTCACTGACATCCACAACCGGAAAGTAGTTGAGGAAGCGCTGGAGCAATCCAGAAAAGAAGTTGAGCGGCAACAGCAACAGCTACAAGCTTTGTTTGAGCAAGCTCCGGTGGCTATTGCGGTGTATAAAGGCCCTGAGTACATTATTGATTTCGCCAACACCGCATTTTGCGAGGTGCTAGGGCGCACGCTGGAACAATCTCTGAAGACCCCGTTGTTTGATCTGTTACCGGAAGCTGCCGACCAAGGATATAGAGAATTACTGGACAAGGTAAGAATCACCGGCGAACCTCACGTCGCCACTGAGATGCCTTCTCAGATCAATCGCTACGGCCGTCAGGATACGGTGTACTGGAATTTAGTGTAC
The DNA here is from genome assembly GCA_965217305.1 of Cyclobacteriaceae bacterium. Lineage (GTDB taxonomy): Bacteria > Bacteroidota > Bacteroidia > Cytophagales > Cyclobacteriaceae > Tunicatimonas. The sequence goes on along the minus strand of CBDCHN010000004.1, from coordinate 386,654 downwards.
CATCCCTTTCGCAACGAATCTGAAGAGATCGTGGGCGTGATAGTGGTGACTATCGAGGTGAGCGAACAGGTAGAAGCCCGGCGCAAAGTAGAAGACAGCGAAAAGCGCTTTCGCACGCTGCTGGAAAGCATCCCACAGATGACCTGGACCAACCAGCCCGACGGGAGCGTGAATTTCTACAGCCAACACTGGCTCGACTACACCGGGCTTACCTACGAGGAGTTGCAGGGCTGGGGGTTCCAACCGATTGTTCACCCCGACGACCTGCCCGACACGCTGCTTACCTACCAGCGAGCCCTGGAGACCCACCAGACGTTTGTGCACGAGAACCGCCTCAAACGGCACGACGGCACCTATCGCTGGCACCTCAGCCGGTCAGAACCCCTGCGGGATGATACCGGCCAGATCATCCTTTGGGTAGGTACTTCCACGGATATCGATGAAAAGAAGGTGGCCGAAGAAGCTTTAGCACAATCCATCCAAGAAATTGAGCGGCAACGGCAACAACTTCAAAGCTTGTTTGAGCAGGCCCCGGTAGCCATTGCCATTTATCGCGGACCAGAGCACATCATTGAACTGGTAAATCCCATAGCCAGTGAACTGTGGGGAGTGGCGGCAACCGAGTTGATTAACCGACCGATGGCGCAGACGCTTCCCGAAGTGCAGAAGCAGGGAATACAGGATTTGCTGGATGGGATACTGCGGAGCGGCGAACCTTTCGTGGGGAACGAGTTCCCGGTTGTCTTTGAGCGGGATGGGAAGTCGGAGACCAAGTACTTTGACTTCGTGTACCAGCCCTGGCGGGACGAACGCGGTGCCATCATCGGGGTGATTGCCATCAGCATCGACGTGAGCCAGCAGGTGGCAGCGCGTCAGCAGGAATATAAGCTGGTGACCATGCTGGACAATAGTTCGGACTTCATTGGGCTGGCTTCTCCGGAAGGGCAAGGCATATACATCAACCCGGCAGGGCTGGAGATGGTGGGGCTGGAGGCGTCTGAATCGGTATTGAATCTAAAGATTGCTGACTTCTTTTCCGAAGAAGACCTGATCTTTATGCAAGAGACGATCTTGCCAGCCGTGTTGGAAAAGGGGAAGTGGGCGGGAGAAATCCAGTTTCGTCACTTTCAAACCGGGCAGGCCATTCCGGTGCTCTACAACTCTTTTGCCGTGAGAGACCCTATCACTAATGAACTATTGGGCTTGGCCACCATCACCATCGACATCAGCGAACGCAAGCAGCGCGAAGCCGAGCTACAACGCTACCAGGAGAAGTTGGCCCTCACCAACCAGGAACTGGCGGTGATCAACGAGGAAATGGTTGCTATCAATGAGGAGCTAAGCGCTACCAACACCGACTTGGTGCACACCAACGAGCAACTGGAGCGGGTGAACGCCGACCTGGACAACTTTGTCTACGCGGCTTCGCACGACCTCAAGGCTCCCATCTCTAACATCAAGGGACTACTGAACTTGCTGGAACAGCATCTGTCGCCCGACAGTTTGGCCTCGGCCCGCACCCAGAAAGTGTTGCGAATGATAGAGGCTTCGGTGGCCCGTTTCATGCGCACCATTGCCGACCTGAGCGACGTTGCCCGGCTGCAACGCAAAGACCAGGAGCCTGAGGTGATGGTGAACCTGGAAGCAGTGATTGATGAAGTGCTTCTGGACATTGCTCCCGCTATTGAACAAGCCAATGCACAAATCGAGGTGGACGTGACGGGCTGCGGGCCGATTCGGTTTGCTCCGAAAAACTTGCGCAGCGTAGTGTATAATTTACTCTCGAATGCAGTGAAGTACCGCGACCCCACACGGCCGCCAATCGTTCGGGTACGCTGTGAGGTAGAGGAAGGCTACCAGGCGCTCACGGTGGCCGATAACGGCCTGGGCATAGACCTAACCGGAGACCGGTCCCTATTTGGGTTGTTCCAGCGTTTTCATTCTCATGTGGAAGGCACGGGCATTGGGTTGTATATGGTGAAGAAGATTGTGGAAAACGCTGGGGGGGTAATCCACGTAGAAAGTACCGTGGGGGTGGGCACTACTTTCATAGTTCGATTTAAACGTTAGTAAAGTTTCATTTTTAAAAATAACCTTATTGCTCGATGCAACAACTAGACTGTATCATTTTGGTGGATGACGACGAGGTGACCAACTACGTGCACGAATCGGTGATTGAAGACGCGGGTGTGACCAAGGACGTGCTGGTGGCTGAAGACGGACAGCGGGCACTGAACCTGCTTCAGGAGCTGGAGGCGAAGCAAGCTCCTAGCCCAAACCTGATCTTTCTGGACATCAACATGCCGGTGATGAACGGGTTTGAATTTTTGGATGCCTATCAGCAGATGAAGGGCCAGTTTAAGCAACCGGTGATTATCGTAATGCTTACCTCGTCGCTTAATCCGAAGGACGTGTCCCGGGCGCAGGCGGCCGGGGCCACTGACTTCCTGGACAAGCCACTCACGACCGATAAGTTAAACAACGTGCTGGGCAAATACTTCGACGGGAAGTAGCGCCAGTCAGGCACTGATTGATTCGGGCGGTAAACGCTTTGGTTCAGTGATCAAAGAACCGGCTGCAGGCGTGCCAGGGCAACACCGTGTGGGCCGAACGGCTTTGCGTTTCGCTCCCTCCGTAGATCAGGTAGGCCGGTACTTCCGCACTAGCTAGCGTCTGGTAAAATGCCAAACCCTGAAAGAAGTCCGGCCGGATGGTGCGCCCCGATTTGATTTCGGCAATTTTGATATTGCCCTCGCTTTCTGACAAGAAGTCTACCTCGTGACCCGCGTTGTCGCGCCAGAAGTAATCCTGCGGCCGCTGCCCCTGGTTGAACTGATGCTTTTGCAGTTCGGCAATGACTAACGACTCGAACAGTTCGCCTTTTAGGTAGTGGCTCTGCAACTGTTCCGAATTGCGAATACCCAGCAGCGAGCACGCCAGCCCGGTATCGTAGAAGTACAGTTTGGGAGTTTTGACCACCCGCTTGTTGTAGTTGCGGTAGTGCGGACGCAGCAAGAATATAATGTAGCTGGCTTCCAAAACTGATATCCAGGCCTTGATCGTTTTCACGTCTACTCCCGTTTCGTTGGCCAGGGCGCTCATGTTGAGCAACTGTCCGGTTCGTCCGGCGCACAGCTTCAGGAATATCTGAAAGGTAGTCAGGTCCTTCACTTGCGTGATTTGCCGCACGTCCCGTTCCAGGTAGTTCTGGATGTAGTCGGGCAACCAGGCGTCGGGAGCTAGATTCTGGTCATAAAGGCGGGGATAGAAGCCTTGGTAGAGCCAGGGTTCGTAGTTATCGGTAACGTGGCCGCTCTGCCGAAGTTCGTCTATGGAGAGGGGCAGCAAATGAAAGATGGCACTACGCCCCGCCAAGCTTTGTGATACGGATTGCGCCAGCGAAAAATTTTGCGAAGCGGGGTGCCGCCCACCGGTCAGTACAAACTGCGCGGCCCGTTGGTCTTCGTCTACCATCCCCTGCATGTAAGAAGTTAGGTTGGGTGCGTGCTGCACCTCGTCGATAATCATCTGGGGGGCGGAGCGCAAGAAGCCGCGCGGGTCGGTGGTGGCGTATTCGCGGGTGTCGGGATACTCCAGGTTGGTGTAAAGATGGTCGGGGAAAATAGCGCGCACCAGCGTGGTTTTGCCCGATTGCCGGGGCCCGGTCACCGTGATCACCGGCAGTTTCTGAGCGGCCTGCCGGATCGCGTCGGAAATTATTCGCTGAATCATGGCGCAAGGTACGAATTCCTTACAAATCTGGAATGCGATTCCAAATTTGTAAGCGCATCTCGGAGTATCCGCTCCGCTGTCCGGTTGTTTGAATGTTTAAGGAGCTTTCCAGACCGTTGTAGGTAGCAGGGAATGAGGTTATCTATCAGATATCGTTGTAACGGCAATACTACTGATAGGATATTGTAATTATTTTGCTACCTTGCCGGTCAATCAGTTATTAATGGCATGAAAACGTATCCTCTCGGCGAATTTGAAGAAATCGTGCTGCTCACGGTGGGTGCTTTGTTTGATGAAGCCTACGGCGTAGCGATCAAAGATGCCATTGAAGAACGGGCGCACCGCAGGGTGAGCGTCGGAGCGTTGCAGTCGGCCCTGAAGCGAATGGAAAAGAAGGGCTATCTGGATGCCCGGACGGGAGAAGCCAACGCCCAGCGGGGCGGCAAACCGAAGCGATACTACACCATCACGACCTTCGGCAAGCTGGCCCTGCAACAGAGCCGCGACGTTCGTACCCGACTGTGGGAGGCCATTCCGAAGGTGGCGTTGGATTTTGGTAGATAGCTTTATACTCAATCCAATACCACTTCATCATTCGAGATTCTTTACTCGACATTCGATATTATTGGAATATCGAATGTCGAATAAGGAATTTCGAAGTAAAAAAATAGCTGCAACCTATGACCAAACGCTTCGCTGATCGCTTTTTTCGTTGGTTCTGCCACCCCGACTACTACAATGAGATCAAGGGTGATTTGGAAGAACTGTATCAGCGTGATGCTAAGCGAAATGAACGTTCGGCACAGTGGAAATACCTAGGGCGGGTGCTAACGCTGCTACGTCCAAGTTTGATCCGTTCCTTTCCGCAACTATACCTAACCAAGCAGGCTATGCTCCGACACTACTTTCGCATCAGTACCCGCGTTTTGCTCCGGCATAAATTTTATTCCGCCATCAATATTCTTGGCTTAGCGGTCGGAATGGGGATTGCGCTGCTGATCTATCAGTACATCCATTTTGAACTCAGTTATGACAACTTTCATACTGATGCGGAAGATATATACCGGGTTACCCGCACCGTGATTAGGAACGGGGAAGCGCAGGGAAATAGTGCTTACACCACCTATGCCTTCGGGCCGACCGGAAAAGAAAGTATTCCGGAAGTTGAAGAGGTAGTTCGGGTTCACCCAGATGAAGTCGGGTTGATCGTCATCAACGACGAAAATGATCAACGGCACCAAGAGAGCAGCGTGTGGTATGTGGATAGTACCTTTCTGCAAATGTTCAACTATCCGTTAAAATACGGAGACCCAGCATCAGCACTAAGCGATCAACACGGTATAGTTATTACCGAGCCGATGGCCATAAAGTATTTTGGTGATTCATATCCGGTAGGAAAATCGCTGCGCGTAAGCGGGGGAGTGCTTAGTGGCGACTTTCTGGTAACGGGAGTTTTAGAGCCGCTTCCGGCGAATGGCCATCTTCAATTTGACTTTCTGCTGCCAATAGAGTTTTTACTCATCAATTGGGGGCCGTACAAGAATCATGATGATGGTTGGAGCTGGGAAAATTTCGCAACCTACGTTAAGCTTCACGAATCAACTGACCCAAACGAGGTTAGTGAAAAATACGACCGGTTAGTCGTAGAGCATACCGGAGAGGAACTCACTAAATCAAATACGCGCTGGGAAATAGGACTGCAACCGCTTACCGATATTCATCTGCAATCCGATTTTCCTAAAGACCTGGCGAACAATCCCGGAAGCGTTCAGAATGTCCGGTTTTTCGCGCTGATCGCCGTTTTTATCCTGCTTGTCGCTTGGGTCAATTACATCAATCTTTCCACCGCTCGCGCGATGCACCGAGCGAAGGAAGTAGGAGTTCGTAAATCGGTAGGGGCCCTCAAAACCCAATTAGTTGGTCAGTTTTTGGCCGAATCATTTTTAATGAATACGCTGGCTGCTTTGTTGGCAATAGGCATTGCTTGGTTGGGCCTACCAGTCCTGAATAATATTGTTGGGCAACAGCTCTCATTGTCCGTTTTACTGACTACCGAATTTTGGATGGGATTTTTGCTAATTGCCTTGTTGGGGAGTTTGCTATCGGGACTTTATCCCGCGTTTATTTTGTCATCCTTTCGTCCTACGCAAGTGCTTAAGTCCATTCGTATTACTCCTCAACGGGGGTTTAGCTTGCGCCGAGGACTCATTACCTTTCAGTTTCTGACCTCGGTACTGCTTATTTCCGGTACGTACCTGGTCTACCAGCAGATTAGCTTTATGAAGAATCAGCATCTGGGCTATGATATTAAGAAGGTGCTGGTAGTAAATGGTCCCCGGGTCGTCATCGATGAAGGACGGGAAGTACTATTTTCTAAATACGAAACTTTCAGAAATGAAGTAGCAACCCACGCTACGGTTTCTAGTGTATCACTCACCAGTCATATTCCGGCGCACGGCTACCTCGGTGAATGGAACGTCCGAAAGCTGGGCGAACCGGAAAGCAAGAACAAAACGGGTTACGTAATTTTTGCGGATACCAGCTTTACCACTACCTACGATATTGAGTTTTTAGCCAAGAAGAAATTTCCGGCGGTGATCAATGACTACGAGCGGCTAATTATCAATGAAGCAACGGTGAAGATGCTGGGATTAGGTTCGCCCGAAGAGGCGGTAGGTGAACAGTTACTGATTTTCGGCGATACGTCAGAAGTACTAGGGGTTGTTCCGAATATCCACTGGAGTTCGCTAAGAGAAGCGCCGCGTCCCATGCTGTTATCGTTGGACAACCACTACGGAGCCTATCTTTCTATTAAAATGAATCTATCCAACATTCCTGAGACTATTGCGCACATTGAAGACACCTATCGCTCGATATACCCTGAGGATCCATTCACCTACTTTTTCCTAGACGATAGCTTCAATCGCCAGTATCAGGCCGACGTGCAATTCGGACATTTGTTCTCTGCCTTCTCAGCGTTAGCCATCTTCATCGCTTGTATTGGTCTTTTTGCTTTGGTTTCCTATTCAGCTACGCTGCGAACGAAAGAAATTGGCGTGCGAAAAGTGCTAGGGGCTAGGGTAAGCCACCTGATGCTATTACTATCCCGAGAATACCTAGTGCTGTTGCTAACTGCCATCGTGCTGGCGGTTCCCGTCATCCTCATTGGGGGAAAGGCCTGGCTGAACAACTACGCTTTTAAAACCGACATTGGGATTGACCTCCTTGTGATTCCTGCTTTGGTGTTAGTGCTTATTTCGGTACTGACCGTTAGCTATCGAACCTACGCTACTGCGAACAGGAATCCGGCAGACTCGCTAAGAACCGAATGATCAAACGCCTCGCCGACCGCTTCTTCCGTTGGTTCTGCTACCCCAATTACTTTGATGAAATTCGGGGTGACTTGGAAGAGATGTATCGGCGTGATGCTGAGCGAAGCAAACGTTCGGCGCAATGGAAACATCTGGGGCGCGTGCTCGGACTGTTTCGTCCCAGCCTGATGCGCTCGTTTTCTCATTACACTTTAACCAACCCTGCTATGTTCAGAAGTTACCTTACCATCGGCACGCGCACCCTGCTCCGGCAGAAGCTTTTCACCACCATCAACATCCTGGGACTCGCCATCGGGCTAGCGTCGTTCCTGCTCATCAGCGAGTACGTTCGCTTTGAGGAAAGCTACGACCGCTTCTTTGCCGATGCGGACCGGATTTATCGGATGTCTACCGTGCAGGTAGCCAACAGAGAAGTAGGAGATAAGGATGCCATGATCTACCATCCGGGTCCGCAGGCCCTGAAAGATGAATTACCCGAGGTAGAGGAAGCCACGGTTACCTACAAGTTTGATGAGCTTATTTTCCGCCAGGGCGAATCGATCGTTCAGGAAAAAGGAATTGTTTCCGCGGATTCAAACTTTTTCCGAGTGTTTGACTACCGGATTATCCAGGGTTCTCCCAAAACCATGCTCACCGAACCCTATTCACTGGTGCTCAGCGAAAGCAAAGCGGCCTTCTACTTTGGCGACCAAGACCCGCTGGGGCAGACGCTTGAAATTCTAGGTGAATTCAATCGTCCGTTCAAAGTTACCGGGGTGATGCAGGATGTGCCCGAGAATACGCACTACAAATTTGATATGCTTATTTCAGACGGCAGTATCAGGGATAAAGCGGAACAAGAAGGTTGGAGTTGGAATAATTACTACGGCTTTATTAAGCTGCGTGAACACGCCGCTCCCGCTTCGTTGAACAATAAATTGGAAGCTTTCGCCAAGAAATACACAGGAGAAGATACGAACGAGCGTTTTACGCTTTATCCGGTACCAGACATTCATTTACAGTCGGACTATTCTTTTGAAGCGGAGATTCCCGGTAGCGAGAAAGCGGTTTCCTTCTTACGCCTAATTGCTCTGTTCATCCTGCTAATTGCCTGGGTGAATTACATCAACCTATCAACCGCCCGCGCGGTAAACCGAGCCAAGGAAGTGGGGTTGCGGAAGGTAGTAGGAGCGGTGAAGGGGCAACTAATCAGCCAATTCCTACTGGAAGCCTTGCTGGTGAATTTAATAGCGGCCTTGCTGGCCCTGCTGGTTTCTGAACTGTTGCTGCCCTATTTTAATCAACTGGTGGGCAAACCGGTTGCTCCGCACGTCTGGAATCACTCGCCTTTTCTGCTAAGCCTCCTGCTGTTCTTTCTGGTCGGCACGTTTGTCTCCGGATTTTATCCGGCCCTGGTGCTGTCGGGCTTTCGGCCGGTAGCGGTGCTGAAGGGCAAGTTTCACAATTCTCGCAGCGGAGCTAGGCTGAGAAAAGGGTTGGTCGTTGTGCAGTTTGCCGCTTCAGTGGTGCTGATTGCGGCTACCTTTATTGTGTTTCGGCAGGTGCAATTTATGCAGGGAAGAGATTTGGGTATTGACACTGATTATGTTGTGGGATTCCGGCTGCCCGACGTACCCGACGACCAACAAGAGGCGCATCGCACGACGGTTCAATCGTTTAACGAGGTGCTGCGGACCCATACCGCCATCGAAGCCGTCGGTGGCACGTCTAATCTTCCTGGTGGGGACGGAGCGGATATTAACACTACTACGAACAAGGTAGGGATTGCAGGACTTACTGACCTAATAGACGCTACGACATATGTTCAGTATAATGATGAGTACTTTCTAGATGCGGTCGGTATGCAACTGCTGGCCGGAAGAAACTTTGATCGAAATCGTACGGCTGATTCTTCAGTGGTGATGGTTAACCAAGCATTCCTTAAGCGATTTAATATACGTGATCCGGAAAGCATACTCGACCAGCAACTTCAGTTAGGAGAAGGTGATCATGATAAGTTTGATATTACTGGTATCGTTAGAGACTTCAACCGAACCTCTTTGAAAACGGCGGTGGAGCCTACCGTTTATTTTCCCTGGTATGCGCCCCTTGTAGCCGTTGTGAAACTCAATCCCAACCAGCACCAGCAAGGCCTCGCCTACCTGCAAGAAACCTGGGCCGAGTTCTTCCCCAATGCTCCGCTGGACTATTCGTTTCTCGATGATCGCTTCGCCGCTTTGTACGAGCAAGACCGACGGTTCGGCGATATCTTCGGTACGTTCTCGGGATTGGCTATCTTTATTGCGATGTTAGGACTGTTTGGCTTGTCTTCGTTTATGGCGGTGCAACGTACGGCGGAGGTGGGAGTGCGCAAGGTGCTGGGAGCGACGGTGTCCAGTATCGTCGGTATCTTTTATAAAGACTTTCTAGTGCTATTGGGTATTGCCGGACTGATCAGTCTGCCGGTGGTCTACTACGGCATGAACGGCTGGTTGCAAAGCTACGCCTACCGCATTGATTTTCCGTGGCTTTTGGCGGGCGCGGCCTTGCTGATTGTGGTGGTGTTTGCCCTGCTGACGGTAGGCTATCAGGTGTACAAAGTGGCCATTCTTGATCCCGCTAAGACGCTGCGGCATGAGTAAAGTAGATATTCTGTTCATCGGCTTTGGCTAGAGAAAAACTGCCATAGAGAATAGAAAATCAGAAAATGACGTATATTCAAATCATGCAGACCCCGAAATCAAACATTCCTCCCGTAGACCCATACTTGTTCTGGGATGTGGACCAGGAAAGCATGGACTGGCGTGCGGAATCATCTGCCGCCTGGATTTTGGAGCGAGTGGTAGAACGAGGCGGAAAAGAAACCGATTTTGTCGCCCTGGTAGACTTCTACGGATTGCCGCTCTTGCGCAAAGTTGGTAGAGAAATGAAGGATTTGCGGTTTCCCTTTATGGCGGAAACGCTGTCCAAGCTTTTTGGACTGAACCCTAATGAAATGCAATGCTATACCGACCGGCGTCCCGGCGAGACACGGTCGAGAGCCGAACGTTTGATCTCCTTGTGGAGCTAAGCCAGGACGCTAAGCTTAAGCATTATCACTTGGTCGGTGGCACCGCTTTATCGCTTCTGTTAGGTCACCGAAAATCAATAGACCTTGATCTGTTCACGCGAGAACCTTTTGATTACAAGTCGCTCCCATAAAGAAGTTTGAATACCTTTGCTGACAACATAAGTCTATGACTTGCTTCAACATAGTAGATACTTCCTTTAAGCTATACAAAGCTCACAACATCGAGGAACGTTTAGCTGAAATTCCCCTTCTCTATCACTATACCAGCTGGGACGCATTCCTTAAGATCTGGCAGAATGCTTCGTTGTGGATGAGTGAGATTGGTTGGCAAAACGACAAGCAGGAGTACCGTCACGGCATTGGGTTAATAAACCTTCACACCCAGAAGCACTATCAAACACTCATTGCTGAAAGGTACGGCGTTGAAGGTCAATATCCAGAGCTAGCAACAACTGATACATCCCGCCCCGCAGTTTACACATTTTCATTAAGCGCTAAGCCTGACCTATTGAGTCAGTGGCGTGGCTATTGCCCAGGGGGTGGGGTGTGCTTTGCCTTTCGTCCAGAAATACTTTGCTGGCTAATAAAAAAATATCGTTTGCTGCTAGCCCCCTGTCAGTACCATGAGCCAGGTCAACAGACTGTGCTAGACACTTTTATTTTTTCAGGTAAGACTCCCGGAGAACATGCCAATGAACTGCCTGTTAAAACCTACGACGACTTTGAAAACTACTTCCTACACGAAATTTCTTTACGGGGAAATGTCTACGTTCCATTTTTGAAAGATGTTGCCTTTCACGAGGAAGCCGAATGGCGACTTGTTGCTTGCTCACAGTATCTGGTGGAAAGTCAAGTACCTGATGAGCGGTTGCGTAGCCGTGGCAATGAGTTAGTTCCGTTTGTAGAATATTCTTTTGCCGGAGCGTTAGGTGCGCCCCGGCTAGACCAGATGTTTGCTCATATCATTACTGGGCCTGACCAGCAGCAGACCTACCAAGCACTCAATCGGCAACCGTATGACCCAGCTGTTCTTTCTATTACGGAATCCCCTATACCCTATCGTACGCAATGACACTTCCTGCAATTTCCCTCGCGTCTACACCACTTAGAACCAAAGAAATTGGCATTCGGAAAGTGCTGGGAGCTACGGTGGGCAATCTGATGGTTTTGCTGTCTTGGGAATACCTGGTGCTGCTGCTGGTGGCAAGTCTCACGGCGGTTCCGGTCGTTGTTATCGGAGGAAAAGCTTGGCTAGACAACTATGCGTATAAGATTGAAATGGGCGCCGGGCTTTTCATTGTCCCGGCACTGGTATTGTTCGTCATTGCGCTGCTCACCGTGAGCTACCGAACGTACGCGGCCGCGCGGGCCAATCCGGCTGAGGCGTTGCGGACGGAATAATATGCTTTGTTGAGTGCAATATTCTTGTCCTGTACGTATCAAATCATTAGTTTTGTACGTACGTTAAATAGTGTAATTCATGAATACCAAGTTAACCTTGAAGTTGGACGCTGAGGTTATCAAACAGGCGAAAAGCTACGCACAGGTGCAGCAAAAGAGTCTATCCAGCATTGTAGAAAACTATTTGAAATTGCTGGCCGATTCCGCTGGTCCTTCTCAAGACCCTACTGAGATAAAGATTTCTCCTTTCGTAAAAAGCATAGCGACTGGTGCGAGCGTACCTACCGATATTGATGAAAAAGCAGCCTACTTGAACCACCTACTGGAGAAACATCAATGAAGCAGCGTCTGTTTTTGGATACCAACGTGATGCTTGATCTGCTAGGTGAAAGAGTGCCTTTCTACGAATCGATAGCAAAGCTGGCTACGTTGGTAGACGAAGGAAAATTAGATTTCACGGTCTCTGCGTTATCGTACGCTACTGTCCACTACTTCCTGACAAAGTTTGAGAGCCACGAATTGTCTATAGAAAAACTAAGAAAGTTCAAGGTGCTATCTTCTATTGTCGCCGTAGACGAGATAGTCATTGAAAAGGGATTGAATAGTAACTTCAGCGATTTTGAAGATGCCCTGCAGTATCATTGTGCTCTAAAAAGTAATTGCCAGGTGTTGCTCACTAGAAACGGTAAGGATTTCAAGTTGTCTACGTTACCCGTGTTGACCCCGGATGAATACCTTAAAAGCATTGGTCGAACATAATCAAATAGCCAACTGATCGTAGCTGCTAAGCCGTGAGCGTAATCCAAAATAGGTATAACTTTTTGGGATTACGTTCCTAAAAAAGCTACTTTTAAGTATGGTTTCTCGGATTATGTACCGTTTACTTCAAGACGAGCTCCACGCGGGTAAAGCGCTGCTGGTGCTCGGCCCCCGCCAAGCAGGCAAAACCACGCTGCTACGAACCCTGGTAGCTGCCCAATCCGAACCATCCGTTTGGCTCAACTGTGACGAACCCGACGTGCGCCGAACGCTACAGGAACCTACCTCCACGTTACTGAGCAACTTGATCGGCGACGCCACCTTAGTCGTTATTGACGAGGCGCAGCGCGTTAAAAACATTGGGCTGACCCTCAAACTTATTACGGATCAGCTGCTGTCGGTGCAACTGATTGCTACCGGCTCCTCTTCGTTAGAACTAGCCAACGAAATCAATGAGCCGCTCACCGGACGCAAAATAGAATATCTGCTACTGCCTTTTTCCACTGAAGAGATGATAGCACATCACGGATTGCTAGAGGAAAAAAGGCTATTGTCGCAACGGTTGGTATTTGGGATGTACCCTGATGTGGTGACCAATCCAGGCAAAGAGCAGCGTACGCTGCAAAACCTGAGCGGCAGCTACCTGTACAAAGACATTTTCAGCTTTCAGGACGTGCGCAAGCCCGAAACGCTGGAAACCCTACTCGAGGCACTCGCCCTTCAACTGTGTTCGGAAGTGTCCTACCACAAACTCGCTCAAACCGTGGGAGTGGATGCCGCCACCGTCCGGCGCTACGTCGACTTACTAGAAAAAGCTTTTGTGATTTTCCGGCTTCGTTCGTTTAGTCGCGACCTGCGCAACGAACTTAAGAAAAGTCGCAAAATCTACTTCTACGACAATGGCATTCGCAACGCGATTATCAACAATTTTCAGTCGCTGAACCTACGCACCGACCAAGGGGCACTGTGGGAGAATTTTCTGGTCAGCGAACGGCAGAAGTATCTGCACTTCAATGAAATCTACGCCAACCGGTACTTCTGGCGCACTAAGCAACAGCAGGAAATTGACTACCTCGAAGATCGCGATGGGCAACTGCACGCTTGCGAATTCAAGTGGAACCAGCAAACCAAAGCGCGCTTTCCGCCAACCTTTCTGAACGCCTATCCCAACAGCACCACCCAAACCATCACTCCCGATAACTATACTGATTGGCTTTCGGTCTAATTAAAAAATCGACGAACCCCGTCCCGGATATCGGGCCAGGCCACCGCCAGCGAGGCGAAGTTAATGGCCGCACCCGCCACGCAGTACAAACACACCTTCTTTTGCTCAGTGATCATGTTCACCAAGTAGTTGGCCGCCCCCCCGGCGTTGGCCAGCAGCGCCCCGCCCAGCAGCAAATCCAAAGCCGGGGGCCGACCCGTTTTTTCGGTTCCTCCGGCCGTGGCCAGCACCATCGTGAGTCCGTAAACCACCGCGCTGATGGGAGCGTCGGGCGCGCCCAACTGATAGGCCTCATCCGATCCGTTCACAAAGTCCGAATCAAACAGATCGCCCGGCAGGTCGGGCAGGTGCTTGATCACCCCGGTTTGGTAGAGCGAGATGAGGCTAAAATCCAGCAGGCCCAGGGCCGACAAAGCAACAATGGTTCGTTTGCGACGAAGCGCCGCAGAACGGCCGGTACGCAAAGCGCGACTCAGGGCCGAAGGAGACAATCCAAACATAACGTGAGAACTAAGGCGTAAAAATCCTAAACAGTCACCGCGCTAGATTGTTGGCTTAACATACGCACCGCTAGTGCGTTTCACCTAACCTTAAAAAAATGTCTGACGAAAAACTATTAACTCTCAAAGACCTGTTCGAGCACAAAGTGAAAGACTTGTACAGCTCACAGGAGCAACTGCAAACTGCGTATCAGAAGATGGCCCAGCACGTGTCGCACGATGCGCTCAAGTCTGAGTTTGAGAAGTATCAGCAAGAAACCCAGGAGAATCGCAAGAATATCGAGTCGGTTGGTAAAGAACTGGGCTTCGATCCCAAGGGAGTGAAGTGTACTGGCACCGAAGGCATCATCAAAGAGGGCAAGGAGCTGATGGAAGCCAAGGCCGACGCCGACGTGGTGGATGCCGGACTGCTATCCAACGCCCAGGTGATTGCCCACTACGAAATCGCCAACTACGGAGCGGCCTACCATTATGCTAAGCGGCTGGGTTATGACCAAGCGGCCGAAATATTCGGCAACGTGATCGAGAAGCAGAAAGATGCGGATGCCAAATTAGCCCAACTGGCCAAGGATTCAATCAACGCCGACGCCGAGTAACCACAAATCAGCCCTAAATTTCTCAAAAAGCGACTGATTCGTAAACATTTGCTCCGTACAGAGCTTTTGTAATAGATTTTTTAACTCTCAAAATTCAACCACTATGTCCGTATTCTCAAAATCAAAACATAAGGAAGGCAAGGTTGCCAGTATAATCGAAGAGCAAACCGCTAAAATTCCTTCCGACGTATTTCTATGGGCCGCCCTGGGGTCGATGGCTATTTCGCTTACCTACAAACTCACCGATGGTGAAAACGATAAAGCGCTGTTCGTGGGTCAGTGGGCTGCTCCCTTCATGCTGCTGGGCATTTACAACAAACTGGTGAAACTAGAGGGGCACGATTGAGCCAATCTGGTGTAACCATCAAACCAAACCCTCACTGCCCCTTCTTTAGGGCGGCGGGGGTTTTTGCTTTTTCAGCAACCGGGCTACCGAACGACGCCCGCCAGCCGCATTTGTTCGGTTAACTGCGAAGCGTTAGCCACGGTAGTATACGCTCCCGCCCGCATCAGCGTATCGGCATGACCGGGCGGAATGTGGCTCGCCGCCAGGAAACCAATCACCCGCATACCTGCCCGGTGAGCCGCAGTGACGCCGCTAGCACTGTCTTCCACCACCAGACAGGCCGCGGGTTCAACGCCCAACTGCCGAGCGGCATATAAGTATAAATCCGGCGCGGGCTTCGGGCGGGCTACCAAATCGACCGCAAATACAAGCTCACCAAACGCTTCGGAGAGACCGGCCACGCTTAGCGAAGCCTTGACCCGAATCAACCGACTGTTCGACACCACCGCCCGCGGTAGCGTCACCGCCGCGACCATCTCTTCCATCCCCGGAATAGGCCATAACTCGTGGTCCAGCCGATGGTCAATTGCTCTTCGAAGCTTAATATTGAAGTCGTTGGGCAGTTCGATGCCGTAATCTTCTCGGATAATTTTTAGAATATCTTCTTCCACCTTGCCGGCAAACAAACTACCGTAGTCTTGCGGAGACATCGTGAACCCAAAGGGTCGAAGCAACTGCAAGGCCGTTTGGTTGGCTAGAATTTCGCTGTCCACCAGCACCCCGTCGCAATCGAAAATGACGCACTGCACGGACTGGAGTTCATCGGTAGAGCTCATAGGGTTGATTAGGTTAAGTGGTGAAGAATCGTTTGTTGGGCTCGCTCCGGCACAAAGGGCTTAGTGATCACGTCGGTGAACAGGGCGGCGGCAGCGTGTTTATGAAGTTCGTTTACCGTGTCGGCCGTCAGGGCAATGATGGGAGTGTGCTGATATCTGCCGTGGGGCAAGGCGCGAATGGCTTGGGTGGCCTCGCATCCATCCATAACCGGCATCCGCACATCCATCAGAATCAAATCATACTGCTTTTGCTCGGCCATCGCTAGCGCTTCTTGTCCATTCACTGCTTCATCGGGCCGAACCTGCCACCAGTGCCGCAAAAACTGCTGAAAAACCATTCGGTTCACGGCCAGATCTTCTACCAGCAATATTTTAAGGTTGCTAAAGTCAGCCTTCGCCACCGGGCTAGCCGCTGCGCCTTCTTGCCCTTTGGTTTTCGAGGCAGGAAGCACAAAGAAAAAGCACGATCCGACTCCCGGTTGGCTCTCTACCTCAATGCGACTGCCCATCAGCGCCAGTAAGCTTTGGGTAATGGACAACCCTAAACCCGTGCCTCCGTACTGCCGGGCGGTAGAGCTATCAGCTTGGGCGAAGACCTCAAAGATGGTAGTTAGCTTGTCGGGCGGAATGCCGATGCCGGTGTCGTGTACCGAAAAATCGATGAGCAGATGGTCTTCCGGAAGCGTGGTCGGCTTCTCCCGAAGCAACACCGCTAGCCTAACACTTCCTGCTTGGGTAAACTTCAGGGCGTTGCTCAGCAGATTGTGTAGCACCTGCGACAACTTAAGTTGATCAAGCAGCACGTGCTCGGGAAGGTTCGGATCCAGATGAAATACCAGGTCGGTTCCCTGCTGCTGGGCGTGGGGCTGATGCGCTTTTTGCAGACTGTCAAGCAGTTCGACCAACCGCACCGGGGTTTCGTCGAGCGTCACCTTGCCTGCCTGTAGTTTACTAAAATCCAGTATGTCATCAACGAGCAGGCGTAGGTTGTCGGCCGAAAATTTGAGGGTTTGCAGTTGTTCGGTTTGGGTGGCGTTGGTGTTCTGTTGTAGCAACAGGTTGGCCAAACCGACCACCGCGTTGAGCGGGGTCCGGATTTCGTGGCTCATGTGAGACAAAAATTCTTCTTTGGCCCGGGCGGCTTGTTCGGCGGCTTCCTTGGCCTGAAGCACCTCTTCTTCGGTCTGCTTGCGCTCGGTGATGTCGTAGGATACTGCTAGTGCCGCGTAGATATTCCCTGCTTGATCATAGAGCGGCACGCCGCGTGATACGTAGGCCCGATCGTGGACCTGATGCTCCCAGTGAAAGGGTTCGCCCGATAAGGCTTGTCGGTAAAGCGACTCATAGATAGCGACCAGTTCGGGGTCGTGCGCCTCCCAGATAGTCTTTCCTTCCAGATCAGTAGGAGAAAATCCTGCCTCCCGAAGGGCCTGCCCGTCGGCCACGCGGTAGCGCAGGTCGTGGTCCACCTCGAAGGCCGCCCCGCCGGGCAGGTGGGCCACCAGGGCGCGATAACGGGTTTCACTCTGGCGAAGGTCTTCTATCGCTTGCTTTTGCTCGGTGAAGTCCAGGCTCATACCAATCCAGCCTTCCACCTCTCCTGCCGCGTTGCGAAAGGGAGCAGCGCGCATGGCTACCCACCGCCACCCTCCGCTCGCGTGGCGGGTGCGCACCAGCGTTCGGGCGGTGGTTTGGTTGGCAATGCACTTCTTCCAGCTGGCCACCACGCGCTCGCGCTGCTCGGGGTGCAACGCATCGACCCAGCCCATGCCTCGGTACTCATCGTAGGTTTGACCGGTGAACGCCTGCCAAGAAGGCGTTTCCTCGGCCAATTCACCGGCGGCGTTGGTGATCCAAACCATCTGGGCAGAGGCCTCTACCAAAGCCTGGAACTTCGCTTCAATGGGAGAAATAGGAGCCGGGGGGGAAGTGGCAACTTCGATAGCCTGGTGGACAATGAAGTCCACCCCTGAATCTTGATTCAGCACCGGGCGGTAGCGAAGCTCAAAAGCGCGTTTGCGATGGTCGGTCGTTGCGGGTAAAACGCGTTCCTGACCGCTGTGCACCATCTCTTTCAAATGGCGGACCAGGGCAGCAAGCCCCCCCGCGGGCAGGGTATGGGTTTGGCGACTAAACAAGGCCGTGATGTCCTGATGAAGCACCGCCGAGCGGTCCACCTCCAGCAGGGCGGCTAGGTCGTTACTCACGGCTACCAGTACGTGCTCACGGTTGACCGCCCAACACAGACCGGGCAGGCCATTCCACAGCTTCGTATGCAAGTCAGTAGGTGGTTGAGAAGCCATTCAGTGGTGAGAATAAGCTCGTTTAACGCAGCAATTCTCACTTTGCAAGTTTAGAAGTAGTGAGCTAGCTTTCGGGGATGAAAACAAAATCACTGGAACGCGGCGGCAGCTTTGATAGTCTGTACGCTCTAGTCTGCGGACTGTTCAATAAGATAAAGGATAAGCGTGAGGATAATGCCTCGTATGCGCTATCAGATTTGCTCAAAATGGGTTTTGCGATGTTCTCTTTGAAAAGCCCCTCGCTGCTTAACTTTGTAGGGCGCACTAAATCCGAGGAGAGCAATTTGGGTAGCATTTATAAGATCGGTGCTTTTGCCTCGGAGAACGGCTTACGCAAGGGGCTGGATACTGTTGCCCCTGATGGGTTACGAGCAGGCTTTCAAAAGCTATGGAAGCGTATCAAGAAGCTAGGCATCTTGGATGAGTACCGTTATTGGGGGCGGCACCTGACTGTCAGTGTAGATGGTGTAGAGCACTTTTGCTCAGGCAGTATCCACTGTAGCTATTGTCTGGAACGCCAGCATAAGAACGGAAAGGTGGGTTATCACCACGCTATGCTTAGCGCAGTACTGGTGCACCCGAATGAGAAAGAAGTCTTTGTGATGGACAACGAGCCGATCATTGGACAAGACGGAAACCGCAAGAATGATTGCGAACGCAATGCGGCCAAGCGTTTGCTCAGCAGTATGCAGGATAGTTATGGAAAAGAATGGCTGGTTTGGGTAATGGACGCCCTTTATAGCTGCGGGCCTATCATCCGGCAGATCATACAGAACCCCAAATGGCAATATGTGATCGGCATCAAACCCGATGGTAACAAGTCCCTGTTCCGGCAGTTTGAGGGGCGCGATCAACGAGGGCAAGTTAAGTGGGTGGAATGGGAACAGGATGGCGACATCCACCGCTTCGGCTACACCAATGGACTGGCCTTAAATAGCAGCAATAGCGATCTGCGGGTCAATATGCTCTATTATGAGCAATTTAATAAGAAAGGTAAAAAGCAGACGTTTACCTGGCTCACTGGTATCACTCTGAGTAAAGCCAATGTAGAAAAGGTGATGCGTATGGGACGCTCCCGATGGAAGATAGAAAACGAGACCTTCAATACGCTTAAGAACCAAGGCTATCACTTTGAGCACAATTATGGTCATGGCAAGCAACACCTCTGCTCAGTATTTGCACTTCTGATGATGCTGGCCTTTACCGTGGATCAGGTTCAGCAGCACGCCTGTAGCTTCTTCCAAAAGCTTTGGCAGAATCTTAGAACTAAAGCCAAACTCTGGGAAAATATCCGGGCAGCTTTCAAAGTATTAACCTTCGTCTCTATGAAACAACTCTTCATGCACGTCGCTGAACTCAACCGAATTCAGCTAGAATAGCCAAAATGAGAATTGCTGCGTTTAACGTCAGTTATTCTGGAAGTTGCTGAATGAGAGGGCGTTGAGTTGCGTAGAAGCGTAAAAAAGTCAAGATTTGCAGTGGAATTAAATCTTCATTGTACAAAACAAAGAATCATGCAAATCTTGACGACAACAAAACTAACGGAAATTTTTGTGGAAACCGATGACTTCCTACTGGATTTAGCTCAGCAAACGGCTCTTCAAGGCCTGCCTGTCCCCGCCTTCCACTCACGCTTTGCGCGAAGCGAAGTCATAACGACCCTAATTGCTTATCATCATTCGGGACGCAAATGCTTCAAATACTTCTATTGTCAAGATGTGCTGAAGACTTTTCAAAGCTGGCTTCCTGATGCCCCTTGCTATGAACGCTTCGTAGCCCTAATCCCGCACGTAGTGCTGGAACTCTATCTGTTGCTCAAAAGCCGTTGCCAGCCCGCTTTAGCAGAAAACTACATTGACAGCAAACCTTTGAAAGCTTGTCACATCAAACGAGAAGCACAACACAAAGTGATGGCTGATTGGGCCAGCAAAGGCAAGGGCACGTTAGGTTGGTTTTACGGCTTCAAAATGCACGTAGTCATCAACCGGGAAGCACAGCTAGTCAACTTTCTGCTCACGGCAGGCAACGTAGCTGACAACAATCACCAGGTGTTGAACTACCTGCTCAAAGAAGTAGAAGGAAAAGTATACGGCGACAAAGGTTATTTGAGCACCCTGAAAGAAGAGTTACTTAGCAAAGGGGTAGACCTAAGGGCCAAGATGCGCCGCAACGGAAAGAAAGATGCTATTGTCCATCAAAAGGACGCTTATTATCATCGTCATCGCGGACTCATTGAGTCAGTCTTTGGCCAGTGCGTAGGTCTCATTGATTTAGAGCATACTCGCCATCGGGCCCCTATTAACTATCTATGCAACGTCTTTGCTGCCCTGCTGGCTTACACCTTTGCCGATCAGCATCCGCGAATCATTGCTTTTGAAGATCGTGGCCGACTGCTACATGCCGCTTGATTTTGTATTATTTTTAGAAACCTAGAATAACTGACGTTCGTTTACTATGCTGGCAAATATACCTGAACTTGGGCGGCACCACCAATATACACTATTTTTTAACGATGCCCAGGGTTGAAGGCTTTAGGGGGTGTACGACAAGATGCAGTTTTTTTATCACTTCATCATTCGAGATTCCTTACTCGATATTCGATATTTAAGCAATATCGAATATCGAGTAAGGAATAATGAATTTCGAAGTATGAAAAGCTATAAAGTACGGATACGCTAATTATATACTAATCTCCTTGCTGAAGAGGAATGGCTGCAAATTATCGTACGCCCGGCTCTAGTGCATGATGACAGCCGCTCGGGCCGGACCGTAGCGGCGGCGCCGGGTTTGGTACCAACCCGCAAACAGGGCCACGGCCAGCAGCGCTTCAGCCAGATCGCCTCCGTAGTACATCCACTGGGCCGCATCCTGAATTTCTTCTAGCGAATAGTGGGTGCCACGGGGCCAACGGTGGGCGTACATCAACTTACTCAGGTAGCCGTGCGTAGCCACGCTGGCAAACAACACTCCCAGTCGCAGCGCGAAGCCGGGACGGTGCGGAGCGGGGTCCGGACCAGCCACCGACCAGGTGAACAGGCACCCGGCCGCCAAAAAGTGAACGTGGACCAAGTGATGAACGGCCGGATGGGTGTGCATATACGCAAACAACGGAGTGAGATACAGTACGTACATGCCCCCAATGTTGAGCACCCCGGCCGTGATCGGGTGACCAAGGAAACGGATCACCGGATAATTTAACAGGCGGGTGATCTTCCGACCGGTGGTGGCGGGCAAGCTGCGCCACAGCAAAGTGAGGGGGGCGGCCAGCACGAGTCCCAGCGGCGCAAGCATGCCGATGAGCAGATGTTGCACCATGTGGCCTCGCAGGCTGTGGTGCGCCCAGTGGACTAGCGGGGGCCAGGTGGCCAGCATCAACAAGCTAATTCCGATGATCCAGCAGGCGGTTCGCACGCGGCTCCAAGGGTGCCCCCGCCGCCGTTCCCGAATCACCATTCCCAAATAGAATGCCAGCAACCCGATGAGCAAGCACCACGGAAGCCAATCGGTCAGCGAGAAAGTGGTGGAATGCATCTAGCGCGCGTTGGGGGTGGCGGGGAGACTTCGTCGGGCGCGGAGCCACAGACCGAGGCCGATCAGAAGTAGCAAAGCGCCCGCCGCGTTCCAGACCAGGTCGTAGGGCAGCAAGTCCACTCCGTAGCGAACCTGATGCAAACGCAGCACCTTGTGGTTGACAAGCCCGTCGAAGAGCTGAAACCCTCCGGCTCCCAGAAACACTCCGGCCCAGGCCCACCCGGGGGCCAATGCTTGGCGGCGGCGCAAGTCCAGCAGCAGGAAAAAACCGGCTATCAGGGCAATTAACTCGCCCGCGTGGAGCAGGCCGTCGCTTAATAAGCTGATGGCGGGGGTAGACTGATCGTAGAAGTGATGCCAGGCCAGCACCTGGTGAAAAACAATTTCATCCACGGCGGCCATCAGGCCCACCCCGACCAGGAGGGCCGCCCGCAGCGAAACGGGACCATGATGTGCGTTAGTTGCCATAAAAAACTACCTTAATAGTTGGTCATGGTTAACTGTAAAACGCTCGCCTTCGTTTCAGATAAACTATCCTACTTCGCTGACAAGCTTAATTTTCCTAATTAGCTTTTCTTTCGGGCATTTTTGCATCTACTTTCGTTCGCCAGATTTTTAGTGCGGCGTATAGCTCTTGCGCTTTTTCGGGATGCGAAAATTTCAGATCGTTACTTTCTGAAATATCCTCTTCCAAGTTAAACAACTCGGTACCCCCCGTTTCGTAGTTTTCCACTAATTTCCACTTCCCATCGCGGACGGCACCGGCGGGTCGGGCGCCCTGGCCACTGAAGTGGGGGAAATGAAAGTAGATTGGTCCCCGTTCTAGGTTTTGAGCTGGCTGGTAGAGCGTTGGTAAAAAACTTTTCCCGTCTAGATCAGCGGGAAGATTCTTATCTCCCACTAACTCCATAAATGTTGAGAGAAAATCGTGGATGGTTAGATAGTTGTCATTCTTAGTGCCGGGCTGAACCTTGTCTTTCCAGTATACGATCATCGGCACCCGGATGCCGCCTTCGTATACGTGACCTTTCCATTTGCGCAGTGGCTCTACGGTGGTAGGACGGTACGCTATTTGATCCATTCCAACTCCGCCGTTGTCTGATTTGAAAATTACCAGCGTATTGTCTAGCAGACCTTGCTCCTTTAGTTGTTCCAGTAGCTGACCAATGCCCTCGTCCATACTTTCAATCATGGTCGCGTAGTACGGGTTATACTTTTTTTCAAATTCATTTACCTTTCGCATGTACTTGCTCACCTTATCGGCTTTGGGTACGATGAATAGGTGGGGGGCCGAATAGGCTAAGTACAAAAAGAAGGGAGTCTTTTCTGATTGTGACCGAACAAATTCTCGGGCGTACTCGGTGAGCTTATCGGTTAGGTATACCGAACCATCATCTTCAAAAATAGTCTTTCCCTGACTTTCAATACCGTAATTGTAATAATCCAACCCATTTTTGCCGATCATCCGGTCGTAGTCAAAGCCCTGCGCCGAGGGGCCGGTGGCCGGACCGTCGCCCAGATGCCACTTGCCGACCATACCGGTGGCGTACCCGTTTCTTTGTAGCAATTCGGCTAGGGTTGCTTCCGAAGCGGGAAGATGGTCGGCCACCTCCGGCGGAACCACCGGAGAGCTAGCCTCTTTTCGGTTCAACCCAAGCGCCGTGGTAATTTGCAGTCGGGCCGGATGCTTGCCGGTCATCAGCGCGGCTCTTGAGGGACTACAGGCCGGATGCGCGTAGGCTTGGGTGAATAGCATTCCATCCTGGGCCAGCTTATCCAGCACCGGAGTTTCATTGAAGTGATTTCCGTAGCAACCCAAATCGTAGTAACCCAAATCATCTGCCAGGATAAAAATGATATTGGGTTTCTCCTGAGCGATAAGTGCCGGTGAAAAGAGTAACGTAGTCAGTACAATACAGCCGATCAATTTCATAAGCTACTCCGATAATTGGTGGATTTTTCGAACCCGAATGGTGACGGGACCTAACAGGCCCGATGGTTGCGGTGCGTAACCGCTCCACTCCCGTTTACCATCAGAACTGCCTAGGTTACTTTGGGTTCGTTGCTCGGCCAGGGGCTTACTGGCTTCGCCAATGAGCTGATTGAGCCAAGTATTGGTAACATCAACGCTTACGAAGTTCTCTCCTTTGCGCAGTAAGCCGTGCACCGAAAACTTATGGGGTGGAAAAACCGAAGTGCCTATTTCTTGTCCGTTTAGGTACACCCGGGCTACCTTACCCACCTTACCCAAATCCAGACTTACGTTAGCATCTCCGACGAGCATGCTACTATCCACCGTAAACGAAGTATGATAGGTGGCCGTACCGCTAAAAATGCTCAGTTCGGGATCAGGGTGCGTAGTCCAGTCGATCAGGCGATCAAACGATTGAATCGGCTTGAAGCCCCAGCCGTGGGGAAAGTGGACATCCCAGCTACCCTCAATGTTCTGAGCAATAGTTTCAGGATCGTACTCGAACGACTTACGATCGCCGCTTTGGAGTACTAAGGTGTACTGCCCTGGCTCATCCGTTGAAAACGTCAG
The DNA here is from genome assembly GCA_965217305.1 of Cyclobacteriaceae bacterium. Lineage (GTDB taxonomy): Bacteria > Bacteroidota > Bacteroidia > Cytophagales > Cyclobacteriaceae > Tunicatimonas. Next base: position 362,562 of record CBDCHN010000004.1, on the reverse strand, counting down.
ATGCTGATCTTCATCTAGTTCAATCTGAATACCGGTCAATTTCGAAGAAAGATCAAGTGACACTCCGTCTTGTTCTACCGCTACAATATGATTGAGCGACTCGGTCTGGTGCTTGAATACTATAAACGTGCTCTCCCAGGGTTGCAAGCTCAGTGGCACCATGGTTCGTTCATTCTGAGTGGTATACAGCATAACGGGGACAATACTGCCATCGGTGAGATTAAAGAAGTAAGGTACTTGATCCTTTACCCGAAAGTCAGCCACCACCGATACGTCAAGCGAATCAGTGTTCCGAACGAAGTAAATATCTTCCTGGTCGGTTTTCCGGTGGATGTAATCCAGATGAACATCGGCACCGGATTGGTAGCGAAAATCAGGCTCTATGCCCTTTTCGGTGAGGATGTCCCGCTCAGCGTAACCGGTGTACAGCGTGCCCGTTCCGTGAGTTTTTTGCTGCTTCCTGTTCGTTTTCTTTCCCCACAGCTGGGTAGTGAGTTGTTGTAGTTGGTCTTCCCGTTCCCGGTAATTATGTAGTCCCGGTACGGTGGTGGGCTTAGGTCCTAGCACACTCACGCCACTTTTTACTAATTCATCAATCTTTTGTAAGACCTCCGTACTCATGACCGAATCTTTCGGCAACACCAACAGTTGGTAGGTCATACCGGAAGGTAGCCGTAATTGTCCGTCAGCGGTCGCAGAGCTTTGCAGCAGAATTTCTTTGTTCAGGTCGTCGTAGTCGTAGCCAAAACCCAGGGTTTGGCGAATGTACTTGGAACCGGAAGCAAAGTTCGGAATCCGCTCGCCGTAGTAGTAGGCCACATCGGCCACAAACTGCCCTCGTTGCAGTAAAGCGCTGGCACGAGCCAGGTAGGAATGGAATGGCTCCGAGTAATCCCACCAGGTCATCTTGGGCGAAATATGAGTACCCGCCTGGTAGCTCCAGCCCGGTTCACCGGCTTCCTTCGGACTGTGAGGCATGGTGTGGTACACCACCCGATTCATTCCTTCACAGAACGCCCGATCCGCTAACTTCTTTAGTTCCAGCGGAGTCTCCTGCCAGTGCTTACGGTGGCTGGTAAACGATTCCATTTCTACCACCTTGTGTCCGTAGATATGCGCGGCGCTGGCAATATTCCGTACCACCTGTAGTAGGTCATTACCGTGCTCATCAAAGTATTCGGATTCTTTATTCCAGAATTCACCCCGCATCACATCTACCGCTCCCAAGGCTTTTAGGTCTTCGGTAGGCACGTAGTGCAGCGGGGGCCCCGGCCCACCCGATTCGGATGCCAACAGCAGTCCGTGCTCGTTCGAAATCTGCCGAGCCTGACGGTAGTGGTTGTTAACGAACATCTCCGACACCGTAGAGCGATAATCTTGTAAAAAACGTTGAGAAGTCTCTTCATCAATTACATCTATGCCTGAGAAAACCGGCACGAACGGAGCTAGATTATACCCGTGCTGCTGCTTAAATTCTTGGGCTAGCTTCGGACTCCAGATCACGTAATCTTCCGCTTCAAAACTACAGAGATACAAGCGTTCTAAGGCACTGTTTTCCAGCTTGCCCAATCGCTCTTCCAGTCGGCTAATCACGTGCTCGAAGTGGTGGCGGGTAGCCTTTTCAGAGTAGTGATCCATGATGAATCCGGGTGAATTATCACTACGCATCCACATTTTCTGGCCCAGAGGGGTAACTACCGAACGCATTAGTACCCACTCGCCCGCAGGTAGTTCCACGTCAATTTTATTGCCTGACAACCTACCGGCATCAAACACTACCATCTGCGTAGTATCGGGTGCTGACGAATCTTCGGAAACCGGTACCGCAATCAGGCTTACGTCTTGGTAATATTCCGGAAAGCCGTCTTCGCTAACTTGGGGAAAGAGCGGAAACTCGCCGTAGGGTTTTTTAAAAGTCGTAGGGATCTCGGGAAAGCCCACCTCGGTCAGGTGCTGCGGCCCCCGGATGGTATCTCGCCAGAACAGCAGTCGCATAATCATCTCGTCCGGTTCAGTCCATCCGCCCCCGGCGTTCCAGCCGTTGGACACGGAGAACCCCAGAGGAAGGTCTAGTTTCTTGGCTTCTCGGGCGGCAAACTCAATTCCGTCTAACATTTTCTCTCCTAAGAATGGGTTGCCCGCCGGAATAATCTCGTGAGGATCAGCAATGCCCATATCGAAGATATCTACCCCTCCCAGTCCTTTATCTTTGAACTCCCGAAGCTCCTCCTTGATGCGGGTGTAATCAAAATTACCGTGGCCCCACAGCCAGTACCCCCGGGGCTTGGCATCGTTGGGCGGATCGGTAAACACCTCATCCACCGTAGATTGTGCCAGTCCGGATTGAAACAATAGTGGAATAAGTAGTAGGCTAAACAGCAGGTTTAAGTATTTCATGTAGTGAGCGTATGATCTGTTTTTTGCTCCGGGGAGAAGGATAGTAGATACAGTCCCAGCACCGCAATGAAGCTGTTGACCAGTAAAATATCGTATCCGAACGTATAATTTAACCAGCTTTCCGAAGTCAGGTCGATGAGCACTGACAGCAGTGGCGCCATGACAACTACCAGCGGAACCCAACGGTCGGGCACCTCGCGCTGGCTAAAGATGCCAAAAGTAAACAGCCCCACCAACGGGCCGTAAATAAAGCCGGAGGTGCGGATAAAGGCGTACAAGACACTGTCGTTGTTGATGGCTTCAAAGAGCAAAATTATCAGAAAAATCAGCAAGGTAAATCCCAGATGGACCAGCTTGCGCAGTTGCTGTCGCTCGTCATCTACGCCGAAGTTCAGAATATCCACGCAAAACGAAGTAGTGAGTCCGGTCAAGGAAGAATCAGCCGAAGAGTAGGCCGCCGCGGCAATCCCCAGCAGAAAGGCCGTACCGGAGATCAGCCCCAAGTGTTCAATAGCCAGCACCGGATAGATGCTGTCGGTTTGTTCGGGAAGCGTCAAACCCTGCACATCGCTGTATACCTGCAAGGCCCCACCTAGAAACAGAAACAGCCCGTTTACCCCAATCAGAATGATCGCCAATGAAATAACATTCTTCTGTGAAGAGCGCAGGTCAGGACAGGTCAAGTGCTTTTGCATCACCGACTGGTCTAGGCCGTTGGTCATCACCGTAAGCAAAATGCCGGTGAGCATCAAGCGGAAAAAATTCTGCGGATTGTCCCACGACCAGAAAAAGGCCTGACTCACCTGCCGCTGCTGCATCGCCTCGTACAGTTCGCCTACCGAAAAATCGAGTTGGCTACTGATGGACCAGATACTGACAATAACTGCTAATATCAAAAACGTGGTTTGTAGGGTATCGGTCAGGATCACCGTTTGGATACCGCCCCGGTAAGTGTACAGCCAGATGAGCAGCAGGGTAACCAGCACGGTCAGGGCAAAGGGCAAACCCAGCTTATCGAAGATCAATAACTGCAGCACGTGCGCCATCAGGTAGAGCTTAAACGCTGCCGTGGCGGTTTGCGCTACCATGAACGACAGTGCCCCGGTTTGGTGCGACCTAGCGCCAAAGCGTTCCCGTAAAAAGCCGTAGATCGTAATGGTTTTGGCGCGGTAGAAAATAGGCAACAACACCAGCGCCACCACCAGCAGGCCGATGACAATACCCACCACAAACTGAAAGTAGCTGAACTGCGTGTCGCCTACCTGCCCGGGCACCGAGATGAAGGTGATGCCGGAGATAGCCACCCCAATCATGCCGTAGGCCACCAGTGGCCAGGGGGCACTGCGGTTGGCCAGGAAAAAGGTGGAGGCATCGGCCCGACGGGAGCTAACTCGGGCGATCAGAAACAGCAGGCCGAAATAGGCAGCAATCACCACCGATACGTAGGTCGCGGTCATGACTGATCGATGATTACCGTGTCAATACCCAGAAATTCTCCTACCTGCTGAATGGTTTTGGCCCGGTGCCCGATGCCCAGGGCAAAATGGTGGGTGGGAGCTTCCCGGAACCAGCGGGTTAGGAAGGTACGCACATCGGGACCAAAAACCCCGCGCGTGTTGGTATTGCCGGTGGGCGGAATGGGTCCGTTTTGGGATTCACCTTCCGCAATAATAAATTTAAAGGAACCATCCGCTTTCTGGGCAATGCCCAGCATGGTGATTGGCCCCGCTTGGATGGTGAATTCTACGCTGGCTCCTTTGCCGGGCTTGCCGTGGTACTTTTTCAGGCTACGCAGTACCGGTTTGCCCTGGGCGATGTTGATGTGGTGCGGCCCGTCGTGCCCCACCAGCACGAAACCTTCTTTGAAATCTACCGGATGAAACTCCGCAAAGCTACCGCCCATCTCCAGCCGGTCCATAATCAGCATGGCGATGCAGGTCTTCAAATCCATCTCTCCGCACATCGGAAAGCCCCCCGCGGTGAGCAGTGAGTTGCCGACAATAAAGTTGGTCACCACCTTTCTGATCTCCGATTCGGGTTGCCCTTCGTAGTAGTAAGCCAGTCCGTCTAACTTCTTTTCCGCGATAAAGTGATTGAGGCTGACTCCTACCCGGGCCGCTTCGTACAAATCGTCCTGAGAGAGTTTCTCGGTGATAGGATCGGACTGAGGATCAGGAGTATCAAAGAAGCTGAGGATTTTCTGAACGTAATCTTCTACCTCAGCATCATCGGCAGATTGATAATGCCTCAGTACGTCGTCGGGTTCGGTTTGCACCACGTGGCAACCAAAAGCGGCACTGAGTTGCGTGGGGTCAGTGTGCATGTCCAGCATGGCTTCCAGCACGTGGCCCATCTGCCCGATACGAGCCGTTTTCAGACTGCGCAGCGCCTTGGCTATCTGGCAGTATTCTGCCACCGCCTGTTCAGCCGCACGGTCGTTGTGTAGGGTACCAATGACCATGGGTGGCACCGGTCGGCCCAATCGGACCGCTACGTTGATGAACTCAGGAAGAGCGCAAATATCGTCGTTTAGCAATTGCATGTAAGTGGAAGCCCGCGCGTAGTCCAACGCTTCCATCGGCTGCAACGCCACCATTACCATTGGCAGGTCAATCTCCCGAAAGATAGCGGTGATGCTACTGGAGGTAGCGTAGGTGAGCATATCAATAAACAACAAATCCAGATTAGCAGCTTTGATTTTGGGCACCAATTCGTAGGCCGTTTCGGCACAATCTGACATACCCAGCGAAACTACTTCCACGCCCTTACCGCTAACTCGTTCTTCAAATATCCTTTGCTTTTCCTGGATTTCATCCAACAAACCGTCAAATTGCGGCCAGTAGGTATGATGCCCCACTCCCAGCACGCCTACCCGGGCCGTTAAAGGTTTCATCCGCTCAATGTGGATTGGGTCGGTATGGGTTGACGTTTCAGTTGAGCTAATTCGCATTATTGTTCTATCATTTTGTGTTCGGTATGATACACCAAATTAGTGAAATGCTGAATCATGCTTTGATTTTTTTAGCATCCACTTTAGAAGAGTTCAGGCCTACTTAGCACCTGGCAACGTTAGTAACCAATATTCTGCGCCAGGTTGGGGTCAATATCAATTTCATCCTGGGGAATGGGCATCAGCAGTTCGTGGTCCTCGAGGGTAAAATTTAGCCCTTTATTGGCAAAGTAATTATTCATCACGGTCTGGGCCCGGCCGGTACGCACCAAATCGAACCAGCGGTGCCCCTCGCTTAAGAATTCCACGCGACGTTCATTCTCGATACTGCTTCGAAACTTATCCTGATCTACTCCGGCTACCGGGGCTAGTCCGGCTCGGCTTCGGACCTGATTCAGATAAGTTAGGGCTTCGTCGGTGCTACCTAGCTCGTTGAGCGCTTCGGCATACATCAGCAGTACATCGGCGTAGCGTAGGGCAACAAAGTTGATTCCCCCGTCGCCTACTAGCCCGGTGGTGAAATCGACAAACTTCAGTCCGTAGATATTTTCGGCATAGGTTCCGTCTACTAACCGCACTGAGTCTTCTACTGAGGCGCTACGCCGTAAGTCGCCCGGTTCGTAGGCATTCGCCACGTCCGCGGTGGGCACAATGCGGCCTGACCCCTGCATATTTCCGGGAAAAATGGCCATATCGAAGCGAGGTGGGGTGAACACCGAAGAGAAAGCATTTCCTTCCCCCAAGTTACCGGACAGAAACTTGATCTCGAAGATAGTTTCCGGTAACTCATCGTTTCCATTGGTGAACAGCGTCTGGTAATCCGGCTGAAGGGAGTAAGTTCCTTGATCAATCACTTTCCTGAGCACCTCGGCCGCTTCGGCGTAGTTCTGCCGAGTCAGGTGCACTTTGCCGAGTAAAGCCTTTGCCGCCCCTGCCGATGCGCGCGACTTACCGAGATCATCGCTACCTCCTAGTAAGTCTTCGGCCGTTGTTAAGTCGTCAATGATGATTTGATAGATCGCTTCCGCTGGCTGGCGCCTCATATCGTACGCTAATACTTCGCCGGGGCTACGAAAGGATTGCGTTACGATCGGTAGATCGCCGAACAGGCGCACCAAGTTAAAGTAGTGGTAAGCCCGCAAAAACCGCGCTTCACCCTCGAACTGAGGCTTTACCGGATCACTCAAACTTGAACCCTCCAGTTGGGTAAGTAGATTATTGGCGCGAGAGATAGCAGTATACGATACGTTCCACACGCTATTGATCAGCGTATTGATGGAGGTTACGTTAGACTCGTCAAACTCCATTTCCGAACTGGTGGGAGAAGTCCACTGGATTTCGGCATTATCGGTGCTCAACTCGGTTGGGTAGAGCAGCGTAACATCGTGCAGCTCCTGCGTGGTAGCGTATACGCCAATCAGTGCCGTTTCAAAGTCGTTCTGATTTTCGTAGAAGTTGTTTTCACTCACTTGAAACTCCGGTTGCACATCCAGAAAATCGCCGCACGCGCACAGCGCCAGCAGGATAGTTAGTAATAAGTAGGTTCTCATGATATTAACGTTAGAAGGTTAGGTTTAGACCAAACGTGTAGGTGCGGGGTAGCGGATAGGTGAGGTAGTCAATTCCGGTATTGACAACATTGTCGCCTGCCGTACTTGACTCCGGATCAAACCCCGGATAACTGGTAAAGGTGTGCAGGTTGATAACGTTGGCGAATACGGTTAGCCCCTGCACAGACAAGCGCGATGCCAGTGTCTGGGGTAAGCGATAGGTTAGGTTCACCTCCCTGATTCGGGTAAAAGAAGCGTCGAACAGAAAACGGGAAGAGGGCCCGAAACCGTTGGCGTAGTTGTTACGAATCGCCCGCGGTACCAGCCCATCGCCGGGACTGTCGGGTGACCTCCACCTTCGGTCGGCCAGAATCACCTGATTTTGCACTCCCGCCGCATTAAGAATGGTTTGCCCGGCCTGAAAGTACGAAGAAGCTCCCTGCGATCCGTTGAGCGAAACACTCAGGCTTAGGTTTTTGTAGGTGAATCGATTAGTGAATCCCCAGGTGTAATCCGGCCAGGGGGTGCCCACAATTTTCCGGTCGGTAGCATTGATGACGCCGTCTTCGTTTACATCCTCAAACTTAAGATCGCCCGCCTGCGTATTGGGGTGTTGCAGGGCCGCGCCTTCCACCTCGTCCTCATTCTCAAATACTCCTACCGCATTGAGTAGGTAAAAACTAGAGATTGGGTCACCTACTTGGGTAATCTGGAAACTTGAGTTGCTAATTCTTCCTCCTTCCGCCGCTAGCTTAAGAACCTTGTTTCGGTTCGCTGAAAAAACGATGTTGCTGCTCCATACAAACTGGTTGCTCTGAACGTTCACCGTTTGCAAACCTAGCTCTATTCCCTTGTTCTCAATATCCCCAATATTCTGGGTAGAAGAGTTGAAACCCGAAGCGGCGGGTAGTTCAACCGCCAAAAGCAAGTCCGTTTTCAGGTCACGGTAGAGATCCGCCGTTAGCGAAAGGCGCTCGCTAAACAAACTCATATCCAATCCCAGGTTTACCTGGCGAGAGATCTCCCAGGTCAGTTCGTCATTCGCTAAGCTGGCGGGCACGAGTCCGGGAAGCAACGAATTATTATCCACGTAGTTGATGGTAGATAGCAAACCGATGTGCGTGAAATTACCAATTTGGTTATTACCGGAAAGTCCGTAGCTCGCCCGCAGTTTCAAAGAATTGATAACATCAATGTTCTCCATAAACGCTTCCTCGGACACGTTATAGCCTACGGAGAACGAAGGAAAAGTGCCCCACTGACGATTTCTTCCGAAACGAGAACTACCGTCCCGGCGGATGGTTGCGGTTAGCAGATACTTGCTATCGTAGGCGTAGTTGATTCGGGACATCAACGACAGCATTGCCCATTCAGATACCAGGTGCGTTCCGGAGTTGACGATACCCGCCGATAAGTAGGTAACGTAATTAGTAGGGAAATCCGAAGCTCCCGCTGACAGCCGGTCGTAGCTATCCTTTTGCGAGGTGAACCCGATCAAGGCATCGAGCGAATGTTTTTCGTTAAAAACCCTTCGGTACGTTAGCGTATTTTCATTGAGCCAGTTGATGCGCTCGGTTTTGGTGACTCCCGCCGTAGCCGGGTAGTTCAGGGTGGTGAAGAAGGGGACTTCGGACGACCGCCACAGCTTGATCACGTTGGTACCGTACTGAATGCCCAACGAGCTTTTGAGGGTCAAGCCGTCCAGAATACTGTACTCGATAAAGTTATTAGAAAGTATGTCCGTAATCTTTCGGTCGTCAGTGTACCCTTCCAGCATGGCCAGCGGATTGGCCAGCCAGCCTAGTCCGTCAATCACGTCGGCCTGATCGAAGAAGTAACCTCCGTTTTCGTCATAGACCGGTATGGTCGGGGAAGCCGCTAGTGCCGCCATCAGCACGTTGCCCGTGCCGTAGTGGCCTTCGGTATTCGGATACCTTCCAAACCCGTGGCTACCCGTGAGTGAAGTGCCAATCGTGAGCTTGTCCGTCAATTGAGCGTCAATATTCGATCGTAGATTAAACCGCTGGAATTCGGAGGTTCGGATCACTCCCTGTTGATTAAAATATCCTCCCGACAGATAAAACTTCGTCTTATCGTTTCCCGTATTGGCTGAAATTTGGTAATTCTGAACGGGGGCCACTCGGAATATCACGTCTTGCCAATCGGTATTCACCGCAATAGACTCCGGGTTTCTGAACTCGGGTCTCACTTGGGTGCTTGCAGTACGCCCATCATTCGGATCAGTGGCCGAACCTCCGGCGTATACCCAGGCGTTGTCCCTTCCGTCAGCTAAAAACTCAGCGTACTGTTGGGCATTCATGAGATCAACTTTGTTCGCTACTTCCTGCACACCGTATGATACATCGAGTTTGATCTGAGACTGATTGTAGCTACCTCGCTTGGTGGTGATAATTACGACCCCGTTGGCTCCGCGAGAACCGTAGATGGCGGTAGCGGAGGCATCCTTGAGGACATCAATGGACTCAATATCGGCCGGATTGATAAAAGTGAGGGGGTTGATGCGGTTTTGCGTATTGTTGGCCATACCCGCCGAACTGTAGTTGGAATCGCCGAAAGAAAGCAAGTCCGAGTTGCTACCTCCGCCGGGGTCAATGGGGTAGCCATCAATCACGTACAGTGGCTGATTGCCTCCGGTGATAGAGCTTACGCCTCGCACCAGAATGTTGGCCCCACCGCCCGGGGCACCGGAGGTTAACGAAACCTGCACGCCGGGTACTTTCCCCTGGAGCATCTGATCAAAGTTAGCCGTAGAGGGTAGTCGTATATCCTCACCCGATACGCGAGCAATAGAGCCGGTTAAATCACTTTTCTTCTGCGTGCCGTACCCTACTACCACCAATTCGTCTAGTTGCTGTACATTTTCTTGCAGCGTTGCGTTGAGTGTTGTTTGGCTGCCTACCTGTACCTCCTGAGAAAGATAGCCAATGGAGCTAAAGAGTAGCGTAGCACCGGAAGGCACCACAATCGAGTACTGGCCTTCGATATCAGTAATTGTACCGTTGGTCGTCCCTTTCTCCACCACATTCACTCCGGGTAGAGGTGCGTTTTCCTCAAATGAAGTGACCGTGCCCGTGATTGTACCTTCTGGTAGCGATTGAGCATCGCTGGTATGGGTCACGGCAACCGCTCCCCAAAGAATAAGTAATAGAAACGTTCTCATGGGTGTTGTGTTTAAGTTGGTTGTGTGGCTACTTAGGTAAGCAGTAGAAGGGCTGAACCTACGCATAAGGTCGTATCAGCCATTACACTTTCTGGCTAACCAAGGGTGCCCCAGTATTCTATTTTTCTCAATTTATTGCCTTTTCGTTGACTACTCTTTTCATTTTTGATATTTTATTTGCACTTTTTGACACGTATGTCTACCCGAAGCTTTTACTTTGCCCTTAGTGATTTTGACAGAAACTGGGGCATCCACGTGCTGGACTGTGGCACCATTCACCGTAAACCGGACGATCATCCCGCGAAAACCAATCACCCCGAACCGTATCGGCTCACTTGGGAGCGGGGGCGTATTCTGGAAGAATATCAGTTAATCTATCTTTTGGAAGGAAACGGGTGGTTCGAGAGTAAACCTAGCGGGCTTATTCCCCTGGCCAGCGAAAGCATTGTGCTGATAGTTCCTGGACTATGGCACCGCTATAAACCATCAGAAGATTCTCCATGGCGTACCTACTGGGTAGGATTTGGCGGCCCGTTCACCAAGAGATTGATTAGCAATATGGGAATCACTCAAGAAACCCCTACTCAGCTGATTGGCTACCAGGAGGATGTACTAAAGTGTTTTCAAGATATTATCGTTCTCGCTCAGCACGAACTGAGTGGCTATCAACAAGTGGTGGCTGGTGAGGTAGTTAAGCTTCTGGGATTGGTCCGTGCGCTACAACAAAGAGCCATATTCCGCGGAACAAATACCGACGCATTGATTCAGTCTGCCAAATCGCTACTCATTCAAGCTCCTCCGGAACACGCTTTGGAAGACATAGCCAACGAACTCAACATGGGGTATTCTAAGTTTAGAAGGTTATTTAAAAACTACACTGGAATAAGTCCTGGTAAATTTCAACTACAGCACCGTATAGCCAGAGCCTCTCAGCTACTTCAGTACAGCGAACTAGGCATAACGGAAATAGCTTACCAGTGTGGTTTTGATACACCACAGTACTTTACCCGTATTTATAAGAGAAAAACAGGAACAACTCCTAGTGAATACCGCCGACGGTTCGGTTCAAGATAGAAGAGCAAAGAACGGGGGTGTTAATGATTTTAGTGCAGCGTTTTGACATGAACCATAGCACGCCGGAAGAAAAAAACGCCTAAAGCGAAAACCTACTGTCCTCGTGGAAGTTATTACTTTAATTTTTACTCAACCACTAACTTTTTTTATTATGGCTATTGTTAAAGTTATCGAGGTAATTTCTTCTTCAGAAAAGAGTTTCGAAGATGCGATTCAGAACGCATTGAGTGAGGCCTCCAAAACTGTGAAAAACATCAAATCGATCTACGTGAAGGAGATGACTGTGAACGTAGAGAACAACCAAATTACAACCTACGGAGTGAACGCCAAGGTGTCGTTCCAGATTGAAGGAAAAATGGACGCCTAGTTTCTGTCCGCAACGCGGTAGAAACTCTTTTGGATGCGAATCAGTGACTAGTAACGGCCCAATGTAGGGGTCTCGGTTTCTGATTCGCATTTTTTTTTGTCCCTGTTTTCAAAAGCCAAAACAACTTACCGTAGTGTTGGTTTTGCAGGGAAGATAACCAATTTTCAACCTTAATTTTTTTACCAATGAATCTTAAACAATTTTTTGCTACCGCTCTGATGATCAGCGCCGTAGCCAGCTACAGCGTAGCGCAGCAAACCGATGAAGGAACCGCTAGCACCAACAGTTCGGCCATGACAGAATCCAACATGGTAGACAATAAAACTCAGCAGTTCATGGAAAAAGCAGCCACCTCAGGAATACTGGAAGTGAAATTAGGCCAAATGGCCCAGGAGAAAGCCAGCTCCAGCGAAGTAAAAGACTTTGGAGAGCATATGGTGACTGGTCACTCTCAGGCAAACGATAAGCTGAAAAGCCTCGCGCAGGAGAAAGGCGTGACGCTGCCCGACTCGCTTACGGCCAAGCAGCAAGGCACCGTTGATAAGCTTTCTAAGCTATCCGGCGAAGAATTCGACCAGGAGTATATGAAAACGATGGTCAAAGATCATAAGAAGGACGTACAGACATTTGAGAAAGCCGCTAAAAACCTACCTGACCCGGCCGTGCAGGATTTTGCTTCTCAGACCTTACCCACACTTAAAGAGCATTTACAAGAAGCCGAAGACATCAATCAGCAGCTTCGCAACTCATAAGCTTTTCACCTAAACCCGTAAATTCTATTCACAATGAAAAATCTGATAAGTAAAGTAAGTGCCCTATTTGCCGTAGTGCTGTTTGCCGGAGCGGTGGCTTGCCAACCCGCCAGCGATGGTTCTGATAGCGCTACCAACACGCAGCCGTTGGAGCAGACTGAAACTCCGGCCACAGCAACCACGCCCGAGCAGATGCAGGACACCACCGCGTTATCTACCGATAGTTTATCGAACCCTACGGTTCCTAACTAAGGGCATTTCATTATCTCACCTAGTGAAGCCACCGATACGCAAGTGCCGGTGGCTTTTTTATAGACGTTGGCCTTCACTCTTTGCCCCGTCCCGCCACCCGGCGGTAGAACGACACCGGAAAGTTGATTGCGGCCCGCAGACCCGTGATGGTCGACAGGTTGCGCATCTCTCGCTGAATGTCCAGTTTGATCTCTTCTACCAACGACATTTCGGTTACTTCTCCCCGTTCTTGCACGTAGGCCAGACGGTAGAGGGCCACCATGCCGAGCAAAAAAGAAAACAGAAAGAAGAAATCCCACCCCTGCACATCAAACGCGCGAAACGTTCGCTGATACCGCTCGCTGCTCCACTCCAATTGCAGCGCCAGCTGTTTTCGGAGAAAAAAATCGGCTAGCAGGCCTCCTACCACCGGTGCCGCTCCGGCTGCCAAAGCATTGGTGAAGCTAACCACTGCCAAATAACTCGCCCCCTCGCCTGCGGGAGCCAGCTTCAGACCGATGCTGCTGGCCGAAAGCCCGGTGCCCGCCGTGGCCACTCCCATCAAGGCATGCAGCACCACCAGCAGGGGCAGCGTGAACCGATGGGGATCGGGAAACGTGGCGAAGGTCCATCCCAAAATACAAATCAGGTACAGGGGGGCACACAGTGACAAAATTGACTTATACCCATAACGGTCGGCGTAGCGCCCCCACCACCGCAGGACCACCACGGTGGTCATCTGGCTTAAAGTGGTCAGGGCAATCACGTAGGTGATGCTAAAGTTGAGCTGTTGCAGCAAATAAACGGTGAAGAACGGCGCAGCCAGGTTCACGGCAAAATTCCACAGCGCATTGTAGATAATCAGCGCCCGAAAATTAACCGAGCGGAACGGCTGACGAAGCAATTCGCCAAAGCGGCGTTGCGCCGGGCGGATAGACGACTCGGGCGTATACGCCAGCAATCCTACCCCCACCATGCCCGCCGTGCCGCCCAGCAGAAACAGCACCACGTAGCCCAGCGTGTTGTTGGCCGTCTGCCGATGAAACGCATCGAGACCCACCGCGCAGGCCAGGCTGAGTCCAATGCCCACGGTTTGCGACCAGCGCATGCGCTGCGAAAAAAACTGACCCAGGCGCTCCCGCGGAATCAAGTCGTGCATCCACGAGGTCCAGCTTCCCCCGGCCACCGACAGGTTAACCTGCAGCACCATCGTGCCGAGCAATAGCATCGCCACGGGTGCAATACCCGGAAGAAAGGGAATGATCGCAATCAGGAAGTACATGGCGCGGCCGAAGATAGAAGCATACACCACCACCTGCCGCCGCGGATACTGTTGCACCAGTCGGATAGACCACAACTGAAACACATTGGCCAGCGTAGGGATGGCCGATAACAATCCGATCTGCACGTTAGAAGCCCCCAACTGTAGGGCAAACGCTACCAGAAACGCTCCTCCCGTGAAGGTGAGCATGGCCTGGGAGGCCACTCCGTCGTATAACACCAAGCGGAGGCCCCGTTCTCTTTGTTCGGTAGATAGTTGTGATTGCGGCAGAAAGTGCGCCATGCGCAGTGAACTAAGTGGATGCGACGCAAAACTACCTAATCAGCCCCATTGACCCCTACAGAAATGCTACTTTTTCTGCTTTGAAAAATCAGAAAATGTCTACTTGCTCCAGCTTATTCCCCGTAGGAAAGCCGATAGATCACCCCGCCGGTGTCATCTGAGATTAGCACGGAACCATCGGGATACGGAGCCAGACCCACCACCCGGCTAAACTGCGCCTGGTTGTCGTCTACCAGAAATCCGGACACCAAGTCGGTGTACTCCGTGGGGTTGCCCTGCTCGTCGAAGCGGATGCGCACCACCTTGTAGCCCGACGGCTCGCTGCGGTTCCAGGAGCCGCGCAGCGTCACAACGGCGTCGTTGCGGTATTCTTCCGGAAACTGCTGTCCCTCGTAGAAAATCATGTCCAGCGGTGCGCAGTGAGCGGGCAACTGCATCACGGGCATCGTAACGCTATCGGCATAGTCGGCGTAGGATACGCCGTTGGGCGGCGCGTCGGCCGGATTGTACTTGCCGTCGCCGTAGATGTAGGGCCAGCCATAGTTGCCGCCTTCTTCCAACTTATTAAGCTCCTCTTTTTGCTCGTTGTCACCCAACCAGTCGATGCCGTGGTCGAGTCCGTAGAGTGTGCCGGTGGTTGGGTGCCAGTCGAAGCCAATGGTGTTGCGCAGACCCTTGGCGAATATCCTTTGGTTCTTGCCGTCGGCATCGGCCACCAGCAGCGTAGCGTTTTCGTCGCGCGTTTCGGCGCAGGCGTTGCAGGTGCTGCCCACCGACACGTACAGCTTGCCATCGGGACCGAACTCAATGGTGCGGTTGGGGTGTTGCCCGCCGTCGGGCAAGTCTTTCATAATTTGTTTGGGCTCCTTGAGGGTGCCGTCCGGCTTGATGTCGGCGCGAAATACCTCGTTGACGGTCACCAGATACATCTGATCGCCTTTCAGCGCGATGCCATGCACCTGGTCTTTTTTCCATACCGTTTTGGTCACGTCGGCTTTTCCGTCGCCGTTGGTGTCGCGCAGCATCATCACGTCGCCCGCGCGGCGGGTCACGTACACCGTGCTATCGTCGCGCACCACCAGCATGCGGGGTTTTCCCAAGTCTTCGGCAAACTTCTGAATGGTGAACCCCTGCGGAACGGTAAGTTGCTGCACCCGTTCGTCGCTGGGCTCCACGTGGGCGGGTTTAAACACGTAACCCTGCACGCTGGCCGTCACCACGGTGTCCTGGGCCTGAATGCTCAAACTGGCGGTTAGCAAAAACAAGAAGAGTGATGGAAAGTATTTCATGAAAAATAGATTTTAGTGGGTTAAAGTTGATCTGTGGAACAAAAAGATTCGCCGAGCTATTCAAAAATTGAAGCTACTTGCAAAGAATTAAGCAAGCAACGGCTGGGTTTTGGTAAACCGACCGAAGTAGCCTTTGTTGCTGGCGAAGAAAAAAATTAAGAGGCTACTGCCGGTTCAGCCACTTCGTTGCTCTTCTTAAGCGGAAGTTCGGGGATGAACCAAGTGACCACAAAACCAGCCGCTACTATAAACAGGGTGAAGAAATAGATCCGGGTGATGGCGGTGTTAAAAGCTTGTTTGAGGGCTGTTTGCACCTGCACGATCGTCTGCTGCGCCTGCTGCTGCAACTGCTCCTTCAGGGCGGGCAACTGCTTGGCAGAAATGCCTCTTTGCAGCCGTTGGCGGGTGGTGGGATCGAGTAGCGGGCTGTTGATCACCTCGGTGGGAACCGAGCCCGGCACTGACTGGGCAACCCGCTCGTAGAGCCCGGCATAGGCCTGCTCAATACGCGCATCCGCTTGGCTACCTCCGCCCGAACTCATTTGGCTGCCCGGAGTCTGCTGAAAGGCACTTTGCAGCGCCGGAGGCATGTCCTCACTAAAAGATTGGGCCAGCGAAGAAGCCAGCAGGGTGCCCATCAGCGCTGCACCCAAGGCTCCGCCGATCTGCCGAAAAAACTGACTGGCACTGGTGGCCTGCCCGATCCGACGCACGTCCACCGCGTTCTGAATGGCCAGGGTGTAGAGCGGCAACGAGGGGCCAATGCCCAATCCGCACACCAGCATGTAGGCCACCACCGACCAGTACGAAACGTCGGGAGTCATCAGATAAAGCAATATCACTCCAACCGACAACAGCGCCAGTCCGCCCAGCATCCAGCGGCGGTAGTGGCCGAAGCGCGACACCAACTGCCCGGAAACCACTGACCCGGCCACCAGCCCCATCGACAGCGGAATCAGGGCCACTCCGGCGCGCGTGGCCGACACGCCCACAACGTTCACCATGTAGAGCGGCAAAAAGATGATGATGCTAAAGAAGGCCGCTCCCAGAAAAAACAGCGCTCCGTTCGCAAACCGAAACACCTTGTTCTTAAACAACTCGAAGTCCAGAATCGGGTTGGCCGCGTGCAGCGAGCGGTACGAAAAGAGCGCCAGGCACACCAGTCCCAGCGCGCTTAGCGATAAGGTAACCCACGAACCCCAGGGGTAAGCAGTTTTGTCTAGTTGCAGGGCCAGCACCAACGGCACCAGTCCACCGATGAGCAACAGGGCTGATGCGTAGTCGAGCCGCTGCTTTTCGCCTTGCGGCAGCAGCGGAGGCATGCGGCGGACGATAAACCACAGCGCCAGCGCGCCGAAGGGCACGTTCACGTAGAACACCCACCGCCAACCGGCAATGCCCGGAACAAACGCGCCACCGTGGTCGGTGAGCAGCCCGCCCACCCACGGACCCAGTACGCTGGCGATGCCGAACACGGCCCCTACAAACCCCTGGTACTTGCCTCGCTCGGCCGGAGGAAACAGGTCGGCGATGATGATAAAGGCCATGGCGAAGAGTCCCGCGCCCCCGATGCCCTGCACCGCCCGGAAGATAATCAGTTGGCTCATGCCGTCGCCCAGCAGCGGCAGCGCTCCGAACTCACCGGCCAGTCCGCAGAGAAAAGAACCGGTCAGAAAAAAGCCTACCGCCACCAGTTCAATGGTTTTGCGGCTGTACATATCGGCCAGTTTGCCGTAGATGGGCACCAGGGCGGTAGAGGCCACCAGATAGGAGGTGGCTACCCAGGCGTAGCGACTCAGCCCGTTGAGGTCTTCCACAATGCGGGGCAGCGCCGTGGCCACAATGGTTTGGTCAAGCGCCCCCAGAAAGAGGGCCAGCAGAATGCCGATGAGGGTGAACTTGGTTTCTTGGTTCATAGTAGTAGCGGAGATAAGCATTGCTAACCCCTGAACGAGGGCTTGTGTTCGGGGGCGGGCTTCTAATGTTGGGGGGGGGAAGAACTACGACAGTGAGGCGCAAAATGCGCTGTGAAATTAGTATCTGCCTAAAATTCAGTTAACAATTACCTGTGAAATCAATTGTAGTAGAAGCATTTGGTTAGTCCGCTGATTAGCCGAAGCTAACTTTTTAACCACACTTTCAATCAATTTTTATGAGCAATCCTGTCAAGAATCAGTACGAAAAACGCAATCCGCTGGACCAGTATCCGCGACCGCCCTTCCCCAAGCAACCACAACCGGTGCCCGGCTCCGTTTCCAAAATGGATCCCAAACCCGATCACGGTGAAGAAAGCTACCAAGGGTTTGGGCGCCTCGAGGGCCGCAAGGCGCTCATCACCGGCGGCGATTCAGGCATCGGACGCGCCGTGGCCATCGCTTTTGCCCGCGAAGGAGCCGACGTAGCCATCAATTACCTGCCGAGCGAAGAGCGAGACGCCCAGGAGGTGATCAAACTCATCGAGGCCGAGGGGCGGAAGGCGGCAGCGTTGCCCGGTGATATTTCCAAAGAAGACTTCTGCCAGCAGTTGGTGAAAGACGCGTTGGAAGAGTTGGACGGACTGGACATTCTGGTGAACAACGCCGGTCGCCAAACCGCCCAGCAGTCCATCGCCGACATCACCACCGAGCAGTTCGACAACACCTTCAAGGTGAACGTGTACGCGCCCTTCTGGATTTGCAAGGCCGCCTTGCCCCATATGGAAGCCGGTGCGGCCATTATCAACACCACCTCCATCCAGTCGTTCGACCCCTCGGAGAGTTTGCTGGACTACGCCCAGACTAAAGCCTGCAACACCGCCTTCACCAAAGCGCTGGCCCAGCAGGTGGCCGAAAAGGGCATTCGGGTGAACGCCGTGGCGCCGGGTCCGTTCTGGACGCCCCTGCAACCCACCGGCGGACAGCCGCAGGAGAAAATTCAAAAGTTCGGTTCCAGCACGCCGTTGGGCCGACCCGGGCAGCCCGCCGAGATTGCCCCGATCTACGTGCTGTTGGCCTCGCAAGAGGGTAGCTACATCACCGGCGAGGTGATGGGCGTGACCGGAGGCATGATGCCCGTGTGATTTAGGAAGCATTTAGTAGACGAAAAGCCAGCGGCCAGTGCGTCGCTGGCTTTTTCTGGCTTAGCGCTATAAAGCAAAACAAACACTAGCGTGCGTTTTCAACGCGTGCGGTATCGTTTAATCTACCTTTCTAGAACTCCAATCGATAGGTCACCGAAGGAATGATCGGAAACAGGCTATACTGCTTCAGTTTCCCGTCTGATTCGTACAAGAAGTAGGGGTTGAGACGGCTATAGGCATTGTAGAGCGAAAAAATCCAGGTGCGATGATTCAGCCGTTTGGTCTCTTTCTTTCGTTGGTAGCTCACATCCAGGCGGTGATAAGCGGGCATGCGGTAGTTGTTGCGCTCATCCAGCAGCACCCGGTCATCAAATACATCTTCGTCGAAGTCGGTATACTCCCACGAAGGAGGCCGCACTCCCTGGTAGCGGGCGGTAGGCAGCGTGATGGCGTTGCCAGTGGCGTAAACAAACGTAAAGGAGAGCATCCGATTCTTCGGTAACGCGTACTGCAACAGCAGCGAGACATCGTGTCGCCGATCGTAACGGAAAGGGAAGGTGCGTCCGTTATCAATCTCGGCAAACCAGCGGTTGGCATACGACAAGGTGTAGCCTAACCAGCCCGTCAGTTTGCCCCGTTTTTTGTCGATCAGCAGTTCCACACCGTAGGCGTCTCCGTTACCCGAAGCAATTTTATTTTCCCAGTTTTCACCGTTCTGAAACAAATAGTTTGCCCCTTCTCGGTAGGCAATCAGGTTGCGCATGCGTTTATAGTAACTCTCTACGCTCACCTGATACGCTCCGTTGTGCAAACCCTGCGTAAACCCCACGGCCACCTGCTCGGCCCGTTGCGGCGCGATGTTTTCGGTCGACGATACCCACAGGTCGGTGGGCAGCCCTAGCGAGGAGTTGGTGAGCAGGTGCAGATACTGCACCATGTTGGTATATGAAGCTGTTACTGATTGCGTTGGGGTGAGTTGGTACTGCCCCGCTAAGCGAGGTTGCAGGTTGGCGTAGGTGCGGTCGTTCACCCAAAAGGCCGATGCCCGTAGCCCCACGTTTACGCTTATCTTTTGACTCAGCGTGATATCATCCTCTACGTAGGCTTCGGTGTTGACTGCATCGATAAATTCTTGGTTGTTAAAGGTAGTGTCGGCACTGGCGTTCACTAGCTGCACCACGTCGGGCCGAAAGCGCTGTCGCGTTCCCTGAACCCCGAAGCGGAGCGCGTGCGACGGGGCCAGGGCGTAGTCGAAGTCGGTTCGCAACGTGCCGTCCTGAATGCGCGAGCGCGTTTGCGAGAAGAAGTCGGTGTCCTCTTGCTTCACCCGGTATTCCTGGAAGAAGTTGTACGAACTGTAGCTGAGCGAGGTATTCATAAACAACTTTGGGGTGATAATACGGTTCCAGCGGGCCACCGCCGTAAGGTTGCCCCAGCGGAAGTTAAACGTGCTGCGGTCCGTCCCATCGCTGAAGGTGTCGAAGAAACGGTCGCGGCCGGTGTAGAAGCTCACGTAGACCCGGTTGCGGGCGTTGAGCCGGTGATTGTACTTGGCGTTGAGGTCGTAAAAGTTGTAGCCCAGCGTACGGTCTTCGGCTAGTAAGGCCACCGCGGCGATGGCGTCCAGCCAGGTGCGACGGCCCGAGATGATGAACGACGAAGTGTCTTTCTTGATCGGCCCTTCGTAGGTGAAGCGACCAGCCACCGGGCTGAGAGCAAATACCCCCTGCCGTTGCTTCAGGTTGCCCTCCTTCATGTTGATGTTAAGCACCGACGACAACCGCCCCCCATAACGGGCCGGAATGCCCCCTTTGATGAGTTCCATAGAATGGATCGCATCGGAGTTGAATACCGAAAGAAAGCCGAACAGGTGTGACACATTATAGACCGGCACCCCGTCGAGCAGGATCAGGTTCTGGTCGGGACTGCCGCCGCGTACGTAGAGTCCGGCCGAGCCTTCGTTGCCGAACTTGACACCGGGCAGCAGTTGCAGGGTTTTGAGCAGGTCACTCTCGCCGCCCAGCACCGGGGCGGTGTGCACGGTTTGGATAGGAATGCGGTGCACACTTAGCGGACGAGCGCTAACAGTCTCCTCATCGGTGGCCACCACCTCCACTTCGTCGAGCAGGATGGTGGGCGTGAGGGAGATATCTCGTCGAAGGTTTTGTTGCCCGGTAAGCGTATCGCGGGTGGTAGCGTAGCCCACGTAGGAAACCAGCAGCACCAGGGTGTCGGCCGAGGAAACGGAGAGACTGTAGAAGCCGTAGGCGTTGGTAGCCACGCCCCGCCGCAGTGCGGGCAGGTAGACGGTGGCCCCGATCAGGCGTTCGCCGCTTTCGGCGTCGGTCACGTAGCCGCTGATGGTCACCGGGCGCTGCGCCAGCGCAGGCAGACTCAGCAGCCCAAGCAGAACTATTGTTAATACTTTCATCGTAGCGTGATGGGATAGCAGCGCAGCAACAGCGGCACACTGAGGTAGTGTAAGTTGTTGGTTGCTCGGCTAGTCTGGCTCAGAGCCTCCACCCAGCCACTCTGCATTTCCTCATTACTGTACAGCAGTTCAGCTTGCGCGTTAAACCGGTCATCAAGGGGAACCGTCAACACCGCCCCCGCCAGATAGGAAAACTTTGTGTTGCCGCTGGTACCCCAGAAGTTGAAGCGGATATTGTTAGGAGCGCTGGTTAAAACAACTTTTTTTACGGTTGACACGCGCTGGTGGCTAACAAAAGAATAATAAATGTCTCTAAATTTCTTACTGTCCGCCCGGCAGTTTAAGTTCATTCTGGAAGGCCTATGTCTGCACGAGCTTCTGGAAAAATTACCAGAATAAAGTTTACTAGGCACAAAACACTTCGTTAAAACAACCGACGGCCGACTGATAATTGCAGACTGCGGTTGTAGGTTGATCCGGAGATTAAAACGGGTTCCTCCTGGCCCCGTACGGAGATCGAAAAATCTTTCGAGATGTCGTATAGCCCTATGTTATAGCGCAGGCTAAGCGCCCACGTGTCCGAAAGCAGGTAACCAACTCCTACGTTGAGCGCTATATCCAGATTTTTATAGGAAGATAATAGCTGATCGATGGCGGAAGTTGAACTTGAAAAGGAGTTATCAAAATTGGGATTCCTGGTAGCATCCATTAGGTAGCTTACTTCCGGGCCTAACGCCACAATTAATTTATCCAGCACGTGGTACTGAAGCATAATGGGTACGCTGAGATAGTGCAGGTTGTAACGTGGCGTCGTAGAGCCACTGCTGGTGGATTGAAAGCCTTTGTTGACGTACAGTACTTCGGGCTGAAGGCTAAAAGTCTCGAAAAGGAGTACGTTGACAAAAAGACCTCCGAGGTAAGTGGGTTTGAGTCCGTTGTCAGTGGGCAGTAAAATACCCCCATTTGCTTGGTTGCTAAGCGCCCCGCCGACTTTCAGGCCGACTAATACCTGCGCTAGCAGCGAGGAAGAGCAAACGGATAACAAACTAATTAAGATAGCTATTTTCATGAATGTATAGGTTGTTAAAAATAGAAAAACTAAGGACAAGGAAATTCTCTGATTTCTAAGGCTGTATTATTGTAGGCGGCGAAAATGCCGGTGCCGTTCTCTACGTTGGAGTAAATCTTGACGGGCTCGGCAAAGGGATTAGGATCGTCGAAGAACTCGAAAGCAAGGTAGTACATGACACTGGACTTCAAATAGCGATCGTAGGCTCGGCTACTGCTTAGCATGTTGAGTTGAAAGGAGGCAGAATCTAAAGGGCCAGCACTCAGACTATTATAGTCAGATCTCAGTGCAATATTGAAGCTGATGATCTCCCCGTCCAAGGTGGCGTCATCAACTCGCACGTACAGATCATAAGCAGTGACTCCACCCGAGGTGTTGTCTACAAAAGAATTAAACCGGTCGGGAATTGGTGAAAATGATTCGTAATAGGTTCCTTTCGTTTCAACCAAGATAGGCTGATCCACTTCTTCGCATGTTATATAACCATCCTCGCTCGGACCGCATACTCTCTTTGTGTAGTACGAACTAAACGTTTCTAGCCAATAAGCATTGGTTTCAGTTGGTGGGTCGGCAATGTTGATGTCGAGGATAGAATTAGCGTACATGTAAATACCGGCAGTATCTTCCCGAAAACATATCGCTACCTCGGGAGGCGGAGGCACCTTATCCGAAGCGCGAACCACCTGATAACCCGGCACCGCTGCCTCGACTGTGTAGGTGTGCCCCACTTTCGGACGGTAATCTACCGTGTATACGCTATCCTGAAAGGTCAAATCACCCACCATCGCCTCATCCTCGTAAAGCTTAACGATAGCGTTATCTACTACCGGAAAATTAGCCTCACTTGTAGACAAAGGCGAAGTAGTTGTCAACGAAATCTGAATTGCATGGTCGGGATGGAGCAGGCCATTGAGTACCAACTCGTTTTCTTGTGAGGGCAGAGGGAGGTCGATTTCTCGGGTGCAAGAAAGTAAGCCCATCGCTAGAAAAAGGAGAACAGCTATTCTCATAAGCCAAATATATGAGAATTCTGGGTAACAATGTCCCGTCAGCTAGCAGGTAGAATTTTGTTGTAACAATGTCCATTAGCTCCACTCTTAAGCCTCCAGATACTTTATTGTTCTTCGCAATTGTTTCCTATTCTAAACTTATCACCGCAAAAGCCTTACCTTCGCCCGGTGCACCTCTGCGTCGACGCCCGTATGTACCGCGCTTCCGGCATCGGAACGTACCTGCAAAACCTGCTGCCCGCCCTGGGCAATTCTTCCTCCTTCCAATTAAACTTTCAGAAGCTGAACGTCGGGATACTTTAGTATCGTGCGGTCATGCGTGATGAAGATCAGATCCTCAGCGATCGCCTGAGCAACCATAATCCGGTCAAAAGGGTCGTCGTGTATTCGGGGAATACCCTCCAAAATCTTAGCGTGCTGGTGGGTTATAGACAAGGATTGAAAGGACTGTTCGTAGAGATGATGCAAAATATCACCTTCAAATTTCAGGGTGCCTTTGGTTCGTTTAATAATTATTTCCCAGGTTACGGCTGCGCTAACGTAAATTGTATTGATTGGATATTTCAAAATGTCGGTAACTTCTTCGGACAGTTTGGAGGGCTCGTTCAGGCTCCAAAGAAAAACGTGGGTATCAATGAGGTAGTTGCTCATTCGTGATTGGAAGGAAAGACATCACCCTCATAAAAGCTACGCGCAATTTCCTCGTTCTCTTCCTCAGAATCCCAATGATCGGCCATCCAGATCTTACCTTTCATGGTGCCAAGCTTTCGCTCTTGAGGGCGCCCGTCTTCCGGCTTATCCTGCGAAAACTCACGCGCCAACAGATCATCCAGTTTCTTCAACTGAGCCTCACTCAGATGCTCAATGCGCTCGTGCAAGCGGGATTTTATCTCTAAAGTATTCATAACCACTAATATAATTCATCGGAGCGATTCATTCAAGGCAGATGCGCAAGAAAGCGTTGTTTGCAATTGCTTCCCGGTCTGGCTTATCAAATCTAAATCCCTACCTTCGCCCGGTGCACCTCTGCGTCGACGCCCGTATGTATCGCGCTTCCGGCATCGGAACGTACCTGCAAAACCTGCTGCCCGCCCTGGGCGAGTCGTTCGAACTCACCCTGCTGGGCGACCTCAACGCATTGGGGGCGGGTGAGCGGCGGAAGCCTACAGCGTGGAATTAGACTACCATTGGTTTGTCCATGTGGGCTAACTCGTACTTTAAAAAGCCTCTTAGGCTCAAGTCTTCGTCTACATCCGGCCAGTGGATGCCAATGCCGTCGTTTTCAAAGTTATGTAGTTGTTCTTCGCTGGCATTAGCCAACCGCTTGAAGTCCGACAAGGGACGTTTTAGTACTTTTTTGTTATTAAGAAGCACTACGATCAGGTCGAGGCTTCTATCGAACCACACCTGTTGTATGCGTAAGCCCTCTTCAAAGATAAGCTGATCCAGTGGGTCGCTGGCGTGTTTGTCGACAATCTTATTGTCTGAAATATTCATACCATTCTCTGATTAGCTGTTGTTGATGTTCGGTGACTATACGTTTGATCTGTCTTCGTTCTTGTTGGGTAAACCCGTAAGCATATTCTTCCCTTAGCGTAGGCTCTAACCACCACTTGCCTCGACCACCGCCTTTTTTGACGTGAACATGGCAAGGCTCACTACCTTCGTCCGAGTAAAAGTGGAACTTAAAGCCGTCAATGGTTAGTACGGTAGGCATCGCGATAAAGGTAAGGAACAATTAATGAAGTTGCTGGAAAGATTACCGCTTGAAAGCAATTTCCTCGTTCTCTGCGTCAGAATCCCACTTAGCGACCATCCAGATTTTGCCTTTCATGATGCCAGGCTTTCGTTCTTAAACTGAGGCGCGCTCGTAGCGCGATACCCAAAATTCACCTCCATTGTTTTCTGATCTGGCTTATCAAACCTAAATCCCTACCTTCGCCCGGTGCACCTCTGCGTCGACGCCCGTATGTACCGCGCTTCCGGCATCGGAACGTACCTACAGAACCTCCTGCCCGCCCTGGGCGAGTCGTTCGAACTCACCCTGCTGGGCGATCCGGACGAACTGGCCGAAGTAGACAGCCGCGTGATTCCTACCACCATTCCCATCTACTCAGTGGCCGGATTGCTGCGCTTTTCGGCCCTGGTGCCGTGCTGCGATCTGTTCTGGTCGCCGCACTACAACGTGCCCTGGCTGCCGGTTCGGGCCCAAGCCCGCCTGGTCACCATCCACGACGTGTTTCACCTGGCCCACCTACGCACCCTGTCGCTGCCGCAGCGGGGCTACGCCACCCTGGCCTTCCGCGCCGCCGCCCGTTTCAGCGAGCACATCATCACCGTATCCGAGTTTTCAAAAACCGAAATCCGGCGCTACCTCAAGGTGCCCGACGACCGGGTATCCGTAATCCCCAACGGCGTAGACCACACCCTTTTCAACCAACAAATCAGCGAAGAGCAGCAGCGTGCGGTGCGTAAGAAGTACGGGCTGCCGCCCCGCTGGTTACTCTACGTGGGCAACGTGAAGCCCCACAAAAACCTGATCACGCTGGTGAAAGCCTTCTCCATGCTGCCCGAAGCACTGTCCGACCGCCACCTGGTGGTCGTGGGCCAACGTGAGGGGTTCATCACGGGCGACACCGAACTGGGGCGAACCTTACAGAACGATCCGCCCCTGGCCCGGCGCGTTCACTTCACCGGGTTCGTGGAGCAGGCCGACCTGCCGGAGCTCTACCGCCTGGCCGAACTGTTCGTTTTTCCCTCGAAGTACGAAGGCTTCGGACTGCCGCCGCTGGAAGCCCTGGCCTGCGGCTGCCCGGTGGTGGTCTCCGACCGGGCTAGCCTCCCCGAAATCTGCGGCACAGCGGCCAACTACGCCGATCCCGATAGCCCGGATGATCTGGCGGCTAAAATCTTGGCGGCGCTGCGGCGGTCCCCCGCTGAGCGTGACCGCAAAATTCAGCTAGGACTCGAACGGGCGCAAAAGTATACCTGGGCAAGCAGCGTGGCGCAGCACGAACAACTTATCCGGCAGTTTGGCTAATTGTGCTATATTTGGCGCAATTTTGTCTGTCGAAACAAACTTCATGTCCGCCCCCAAAGTAGCCCTGGTGCACGAGTGGCTGGTCGACCATTCCGGATCAGAAAAAGTGCTGGAGCAGATGCTGCGGGTGTTTCCTGATGCCGACCTGTTCAGCCTGGTAGAATTTCTGCCCGACGACCTCAAGCCGTTCATCCGGCACAAAGAAGTGACCACCTCTTTTATTCAGAAGCTGCCGCTGGCGCGAAAGCACTACCGCAACTACCTGCCCCTGATGCCCCTGGCCGTGGAGCAACTCGACGTGTCGGCCTACGACATTGTCATTTCCAACAGCCACGCGGTGACCAAGGGCGTGATCACCCGTAGCGACCAGCTGCACCTATGCTACTGCCACTCGCCCGTCCGCTACGCCTGGGACTTGTATCATCAATACTTGGGCGAGGCCGGACTGCGCCGCGGATTGCGGGGCACGCTGGCCCAACTGCTGCTGCACTACCTGCGCCAGTGGGACCTGAGCACCGTGAACCGCATTGATCACTTTATGGCTAATTCTCACTACATCGCGCGGCGGATCCACAAGGTGTACCGCCGATCAGCCACGGTGGTGTACCCCCCGGTAGACACCGATGGGTTCACTTTGCAAGTCGCCAAGGAAGATTTTTACCTCACCGCCTCGCGGATGGTTCCTTACAAACGGATGGATCTCATCGTGCGGGCGTTCGCCCGGATGCCCGATAAGCAACTGATCGTGATTGGCGACGGAACAGAGATGGCAAAGGTACGGGCCGCCGCCGGGCCCAACGTAACGCTGCTGGGATTTCAGCCCTTCGCGGTGCTCAAAGACCACCTGCAACGGGCAAAAGCGTTTGTTTTTGCGGCCGAAGAAGATTTTGGTATCATCCCGGTGGAGGCCCAGGCCTGCGGCACTCCGGTAATCGCCTACGGACGGGGCGGGAGCTGCGAGACTATCGTCTCTGAACAAACCGGGGTGTTTTTTAACGAACAAACCGAGGACAGTATCGTTGGGGCGGTGAAGCGTTTTGAGCAGATCGCGCATAGTTTATCCCCGCAAGTCATTCGCCAGCAGGCCGAAAAGTTCAGTATTCAAGCGTTTAGGGCAGATTTTAGACGGATAGTTGAGCGGTCCTATGAGCAGCAGCGACAGTAGAGCAGCTTCGTAAAGCAGCAAGCTGATTTGACTACGCATGGTAGTCCCGGCTCATTATTCTGAATATTTTCCTGCTTTTCGCCACGTTTGGCCCTAAAAGAGCGTGGGTAAAGCAGCAGACAGAGGGTATAAGGATGAATGCAGCGGAGAAAAAAATACTTTTCTTTACAACCTTTTTGATCGCCGTGGTGTCATGAGTTGAATCGCGAGCGAATACCGGGTTTGGCATGATTCATGTAAATTCCCATAAAAAGACAATATACTACACAAAAGCCTAGCGGGCTTCACCGAAAGCAAGACCAACCCATGAAGCATCGGTTTTCTCATAACATACAGTCGATTCATATTGTAGTCGATTTTTTTCTGTTAAATATCTCCTTTCTTGCTTCCTACTTTTTGAAGTTTGGCGACTGGGCTAGCCTGTTCAGCACTGCTTATTCGGAAGTGCTGTTTTTCGTCAACGTAGCGTGGTTGCTGTCGGTATTCATTGTGAAACCCTATCGCATTTCCCGGGTCACTTCTACTATTCCTCACGTCCTGGGAAGACATTTCACCTCCATTCTCCTGCACGTCTGCCTGGTGGCCGTGTTTTTCGTGGCGCTGCGCGTCGACTACTATTCGCGTGAGCAAATCTTCGTTTCCTACTTTATTCTCTTTGTTATTGCCTCATTCTGGAAGGGAGCGTTCACTTATGTTCTGCGCACTTACCGGTTGCAAGGCTTCAACAACCGCCGGGTGGTGGTGGCGGGATACGGCGAACTGGCCGAAGAGTTAAGCAGCTTTTTCGGTCAGCACCGCGAGTATGGATACCAACTCACTGGGTTTTTCGGAGACAACGTTCCTGCCACCCGCCGCGCCCTTGGTTCGGTGAGCCAACTGCAAGAATACGTGCGAAAAGCGTCAGTAGACGAGATCTACTGCTGCGTGCCCTACCTAGACCCTCAGGAGGTACGCACTATCATCGAGCTGGGTGAGCAGCACCAAAAGCGGGTGAAAATCATCACCGACTATCGGAGTTTTTACGCCAAAGGGGTGACGCTGGAGCGATACGGTACCATTCCTATCCTTAACATCACGCCCGACCCCATTGAAGATGCTAAGGCCATCGCTATCAAGCGCCTCTTTGATTTATCGTTTGCTCTTGTTGTCCTGGTAATCGGACTGCCGATATTTCTGATCACGGCTTTGGTAACCAAGCTTACCTCGAGCGGTCCGATTTTGTTTGCCCAGGAGCGCATTGGTAGAAATGGACGCCCCTTCCACATCTATAAGTTCCGCAGCATGTACCTTGATTCGGAGCAGGGAGGGCCACAATTAGCCTGCAATGGCGATCCGCGGATCACCCCCTGGGGGCGGTTCATGCGTAAGATTCGATTGGATGAAATTCCCCAGTTTTACAACGTGCTGATCGGCGACATGTCCATTGTTGGTCCTCGGCCCGAGCGGCAGCACTACATCGACCAGATCATGGCCAAAGCGCCCAACTACCGCTACTTACAGTACGTGAAGCCCGGCATCACTTCTATCGGACAGGTTAAGTTTGGCTACGCCGAGAACATCGATGAGATGGTGAAGCGCATGCGCTACGATATCCTCTACCTCCGCAATAGCTCGCTGGCCTTCGACGTGAAGATCATCATCCTCACCATCATGGTGGTGCTAAAAGCCGAAGGCAAATGATAATCAATGATTACGTGGACCTTCGGTTCGTACAGTCGGCACAAGATGAGCCTCCGGTGCACCAAGAGCGAAGCAAATAAAGCGTCGTCATCAAAACGTTTTCGCCCCTACGGCTTAATCAAAAAACCAGCCACCAACCCCCCCAAGATGATCACCGGAGCCGGAATTTTGGTGAATTTAAGCAACAGCACGGTTCCTACCACGAACCCTACGTTAAGCCAGCTCATATCCAGCGGCTCAAACAGCAGGAAGGCCGCCGCCACGACCATTCCCGAACTAGCGGCCAGTATTCCCTCTAGCGATGCCTTGATCACGCGGTACTTCTTGAGCGAATCCCAAAAGCGTAGCAAGAAGAATATCAAGAAAGTGCCGGGCAGAAAGATGCCCAGTGATGCCACAAAAGCGCCCAATATTTCCCCACCGATGCCCGCCTGCCGCATCGACAGCGAACCGATGTAGGCACTGAACGAAAAAACCGGCCCGGGCACCGCCTGTACCACCGCATAACCCGTTAAAAACTCCTCCGAGGTCAGGTAGTGCTTGAAATCCACAAACTCCGTATAGAGCAACGGAATGAGTACCTGTCCGCCGCCGAAGATCAGGCTGCCGTTCCGGTAGAAGTTTTCGAACAACAGCACCGGCACCGCCCGGCTGAAACCCGTAGCCAGGGCGGCCGCCAGAAAAATACCGATCCACAGCGTAAGGTTACCCCACTTCACTACGATCTTCTCCTTCTCTTCCGGAAGCAGTTTCTTGTAGTTGATCGCCGTAACGAAACCAGCCAGCAACAGCAGCAATGGAAAGATAAACGGCTTCCGCACCAGATACGACACCACCGCCGCCACCAACAGAATAACCACTCCACGCTTGGTGTCAACGGATTTCTGGCTGATGGTGTAGGCTCCGTAGGCCACAAAACCCACCGCCATCGGCTGGATGAAGCGCGTGAATGCCAAGGAGAGCTCCCGCTCCTGCAAATTAGACAGCGTGATCGCCACCGCCGTCATGATGCTCACCGCCGGCAGCATCCACACCAGCAGGGTAAGAAAAGCCAGCTTGGGGCCTCCGATGCGGTAGCCAATGGCCGTGATGGTCTGCGTGGAAGTGGGACCCGGCAGGATCTGACACAGCGCGTGCAGCTCGATCAGATCTTTCTCACTGAGGTAGCGCCTGCGTTCCACCATCATCTTGAGCAGCAACGTCAGGTGCGCCTGCGGTCCGCCGAACGCGCTGACGGTGAGCAAGAACACGTCGCGCAAGAAAATGACGTAGCGCACCCGTCTCACCGAAGTGAAGAGTCCCTGATAGTACCATACCTTGCGACGACGACGATCCAAGCGGGTGGAGTTAGCGGTGGCTATTACTTCAGACCAATCTCACGCAAGCGTTCTTCCAGAAACTCTCCGGCCGTCATGTCCTCATACCGTTTGGGATGCTCTGCACTCACGCAACTGTCCAGGCAAGTCAGATCAGTGTCGGCGCGGGGGTGCATGAAGAAGGGAATGGAGTAGCGCGGCTGCTTCATCTTTTCTCGTGGCGGGTTCACCACCCGATGAATGGTGGAAGTGAGTCGGTCGTTGGTGAGGCGGGCCAGCATGTCGCCCACGTTCACCACAATTTGCTCGGGCAGCGCCGTGATGGGCACCCAGGCGCCGTCGCGCCGCTGCACCTCCAGGCCTTCGGCACTCGCGCCCATCAGCAGGGTGATCAGGTTGATGTCGCCGTGCTCGGCGGCGCGCACCGCATCGTCGGGCACCGCCTCGGGGTTGGCAATGGGGTAGTAGTGAATGGCCCGGATAATGCTGTTGCCGTGGCGCACCCGCGCATCGAAATAGCCCTCGTCGAGGTCCAGGTAGCGCGCGATGGCTTGCAACAGCACTTGCCCCGTGGCCTCCAGCGTTTGGTAGGCCTCGGTGGCCGCTGTTTCTAAGCTAGGCACCTCGGCAGGCCATACGTTGTCGGGATAGTTCAACGCGTCGGCATCCGCTCCCGCATCCACCTGGCCAATCTGATAAAATTCCTTCAGGTCGGCCGCCGTTTGCCCCTTGGCGTGTTCTTTTCCGGGCGACGTGTAGCCCCGCTGCCCGTGCAGGGCCGGAATTTCGTACTGCTGCTTCACCTCCGGAGAGAGGGCAAAGAACTCCTGAATGCTGCCGTACAACTGCCGAGTGAGTCGGTCGGACAGGCCGTGGTTCTTGACGGCCACGAAGCCAATGTGCGTAAAGGCATCGCCCAGTGCTTGCACGAACGCCGCTTGCTGCGCCGGGTCCGAGGCTTTGAAGTCGTTGAGATCAAGGCTGGGAATGGTTTCAAAGAATGTGTCGGTTGTGCTTAACATATTTGCGGATAGACAGTTAGGGTACGTATAAACTAACCTTAGTTTCACCACAAATCAAACGATAACTGCGTACTTATGAAAACTTTATTGAACCTTCTGGTTGCCACCTTCCTGCTGAGCACCTTCTTCGCCTGCACCACCACCAGCACCACCGAAACTGAAACCGAAGCCGCCACCGACGTGGAGCCGGTAGCTGCACCTATTACCCTATCGGCCGCGCCTAACTCACCCGATTATGCCGACGCTATGCTGGAGTTTGTCGCTCCTTCCGAAGGCGAAACCCTGCCCTCGGGCGACTCGGTGGCCTTTTCCTACAATGTGACCAACTACGAACTAAGGATAGCCACTCCGGATGCCAACCAAAAGCCACTGGCCAACTCGGCCCAGGGGCAACACGTGCACCTTATTCTTAACAACGAACCGTATCACGCTATCTACGAACCCGAAGGGTTCAAACTCGCCCTCGATGACGGGCACTACGTAGCAATCTCGTTCCTGTCGCGCTCCTACCACGAAAGCGTGAAAAACCCCGAAGCCTACAAGGTGAAGCAGTTCACCGTGGGGGATGGCGAGGGCGAAGACGTTGACCTTTCTGCTCCGATGCTGTTTTATAGCCGTCCCAAAGGTACCTATACCGGTAACGAAACCGGATCGTTGCTCTTTGACTTCTATCTGGTCAACACCGAAATCGGACCCGGCGGCAACCAAGTGCGGGTCACGGTGAACAGCGACACCACCATGATGGTGGACCAGTGGAAACCTTACCTACTGAAAGGTCTGCCAATGGGCGAAAACACCGTAAAGATTGAGTTGGTAGACAGCGACGGCAACTTGATCGATAGTCCTATCAATAGCGAAGAGCGCACCTTCACCCTAGAAGGCGGTAGCGGCGTATAATTCATTTGGGGCAGTGGTTGCCTCTTTCTCTGTTACTATGAACCGTTTTTCTTCTTCGCTGGGGCGCACCGCCGGGCTGGCCGCGCTGTCGGGGGCTCGTTCTATGATGGGGTTGGCCCTCCTGAGTGGGCAGTTGCGCAAGCACCCTTCGCGACGATTAGGCCGCTCGCGCCTGGGTTTTATGCAATCGTCCCGCACGGCAGAAGTACTTGCCCTGCTGGCCGCGGGCGAACTGATTGGCGATAAGCTGCCCGGCGCGCCGGACCGTATCAGCTCTCCCGCCCTGACCGGACGTGCCCTATCGGGAGCGCTGATCGGGGCCACGCTATCCACCCGACAACGTCAACCCCGTCGCATCGGGGTATCCGTAGGGTTGGTAAGTGCCGTGGTGGGAACTTACGCTACCTTTCACCTGCGGAAGCGATTAGGGCAGACCACCGGGTTTCCCGACCCCGTGTGGGCGGTGCTGGAAGATACTCTCGTGATTATTCTGGGAAGGCGCCTGCTGCGTTGAGAGAGGCAGTTCTTAAAGTTTGTCAAGTTGACTTTGCAGCCGCTGGGTGGCCAGTTGCAGTAGACGCTTGTCCAGCGGACCAGAAAACGCCGCGTATCGTTCCCATTCTGCTTCGGTGAAGTGCCTGATGACTACTCCTTTCAGGGTGTTGCGCAGCGTAGCATCCTTTCGCATTGCCTGCTGCACGTAGGTGGGCCGTTGCGGTTCCGGCAACCGGTAAAACTCGTTCTTGCGACGCTGAATGTACTGCCGGAAAATGGCCAACAGCAACGGATGCTGCATTTTCAGAATGGGGCGCAACGTCTCGTTCTGAAACCGTTCTTCGTCCAACGTATCATTAGTAGTCAGTGCTGCCGGAATAGCCGGGCGCAGGGCTAGCAGTTGTTTATCGCGCTGATTCATTCAGGATGTTCCATTGCCTGCACGTGAAACGTAAGGTAGTGCACTGCCGCTACCAGTCGGTTGGCCGCGCGGGTGAAGTCCACCGGATAGTCATAAAATTGATTAAAGTACAAACCCTGTAGGATAGGAGACAACGAACCGCTTAGCTGGATCGTCTTGGTGTACTTTCCGATTTGCTCGTCGGTCTTTGCTAGTGCGAGCAGAAACTGCCAGTAGGCATCGTGTAGCTTAAGGTCAATGATCGGTACAATCAGCCGAAGGCTATCCCGCGACCGGTATACCCCTACACTACTATAGTTCCAGATGCTGTTCCACACCGGCAGGTTGACCCGCGCAAACATAGCCCGCACGGTATCCAACGGAATGTTTAGTGAAACAAGATTAGCGGCGGCTTGCTGCTTATTGAACGACCCGTAGGCCGCTTGCCGATCACTTTCGCCCGTTTGATGGACAACGTAATCATCAAAAAAGCTGACCAGAACGCCTAAGTCTTCAAGTTCTCTGTCCGAGTAATACTCTGAGAGCAGCGGGTCGTCACCTAGAGAAGTTTGTGCGGATAACCGAAGTGCTATTCCTAACAGAAACAACAGGAAGCAGTATCTTATCATAGTTACTGCTGCTCTTTTTGGAAAGGATAGTTTGCAGTTCATATTTACACTTCTCTGGCGCGCGCTTGCAGCGCGTGACTTGACTTTTGGAAACAAGCCTCACAAGAACCACCCTGGTCGTAGCCTCCGCTACAACCTTGCCGCGCACAGGTACTAGCAATAGTAAAGATTCAGTTCAAGATCAAGCGGCCGCTCTGGTATTAGTTGGGTCGTAGGACGCCGGGTGCGGGGCACCCCGACTGGGCGTCCCCGTGCCGCGCACTTCGCTCAACCTACGACCAGCTAGGGTGTGCGTTAGCCTCTGTGTAGCTATGGCTTATATGCAATGTTGTGTGGCGTTTTTATTTTTTCAGATGATCCGTAATTTGTTCGGTACTTAACATTTGGATGTCACTGATTTTGCTGAGCAGTTTTTTGTCACCCGTCCATAAGGGACATTTTAGTTCAAGCGATAGAGCAACGAAGGCAATATCGTCACTATCTACAGATGAAGTTAGCTCTTCGGCTTTTATCCAATTATTCCGAGAAATCTGTGATTCGTTGACAAAGTGAATGTACTGTGTAACCAAATGCTGAAGTTCTAAAACGTCTTGACTGCCTACCTTTAAGATATTAGTTAATTTGCCCCGATGCTTGTCTAACTCTAAGAGCAAAAACGTAGGCGAGTAAAAGTTTACCACGTCATGGTATTCAGTCAAAATGCCAGCTATCCGGCTGTTCGTGTTTAGAACTGCACTAAAAACAATGTTCGTGTCGACCACAAAATTCATTTTTTAATGAACTTATTGCGGTTTTTCGCCCACCAAGATTTATTGATTTCCGAAGCCATTTGATCCACTTGTTCTTGCGTAGCCTCACTCTTGGCAGTCAATTCCCCATAGCGGATTAAGTCCAAAACGTTTTGAAGTTTTTTTGAATCCATTTCAAGAGGAATACGAATGACAATCTCTTTATCTAATCTTTCTACTTGCATGTGATAAATATACTGAAATCTCATCAATTGTTCTAACGTCTATGCAGCCGTCTGGCCGGGCTTGTTTGCTTTTATTTTCCGAGTATCAATATACGAACTTGGCGCAACAAACGAACATGCTCATCTTTCCCCCGGCTGGCGGCTGCATGGTGTTATGTGCTGGCTTTATACGTAAATATTCTCTTTTGTCTTTCGCTGTCGTTTAAAACGCAGTGAATTAAGATTCGCAAGTCGAAATCTTCCGCTTCAACAAAAGGGGTTGGATCGTTTTCCAAGGAAATAATTGACTTTACCTGTTTGTGTATCTGCTCGAAAACACTCTTGCCATTATACTTTATTGAAAGTTTTAGCTTGTCCTCTATTATCGTTAATTCAGATTCCGTGAATTCGTTAATTTTTATTAATTGTCCTTTTAATAAAAGTTGTAATTGGTTCTTGTATTTGAAAATGGTTATTCTGCTCGTCCCTATCTTCTGACTGAACCCATTAACATTAGGTATTTCGTTTTCATTACGCCTTACTAGTCTCTTCGTCCATATCAAAGGCGATTCCCAATCAATTCTGAGCTTGTTAACATTCAAAATCCCAGTTTTCCAAGCAATTCTGTATTCGCTAATTAGTACTTCGTTTTCTCTCAACTTTCTCAGTTTTGTCTTTTGGCTAGCACATAACGAGTGTGTAAACGCAATTGCGTTTATATGCAATATAGCAACAAGATGGCTATTCGGCCAAAATTGCTAAGAGAACGCCCAGTTTATGTAAAATACCTATTGATATTATAGTTTTTACCCTATTTGCGTGTGCAAACGTTTACAAACGTTTATTTAGTGGGTAAGCATTCCTACTACCTCTGGGCAACCTACCAATCCGCCCTGAGCAACTTACTGAAAACTACCATTTTTTTCAACCATATCACCCCATTACCGAACCTTAACACTTCAACATCCCACCTCCAAGGTTCACGCGCCAACCTGAAAGCTTGATCGTTGAACCAAAAAGGTTCAGCGACGAACCTTTTAGCCTCTTCGTTGAACCTCCGAGGTTCAAAATTCAACCTCCGAGGTACAAAAGCGAACCTCCGAGGTACAAAATTTAACCTCGAAGGTTCAAACGGGAACCTCGGAGGTTCAAACGCAATGTTTTTAGGTTCAAATATGAGTCTAACGCCGAATATTATTTGCCAAAAGTGATGAATCATGATCTCTCTGCATTAATGCACAAAACGTTACCCACGTAATAACTGGGCCAACGATGTCTTTTTCTTTTTTTTCTGAGCCACTATGTTTGCCCCATATTCACAAAAAACCACCAACATGATCAGCAACAACATAGTATCCGTACAGTTAACCCCCGAAGAAGTAGAACAGGCCGTGCAACGCCTCAAAGAGATCAACGACCAACTGGGCAACCAGCTTATTGCGCTGCAACCCGCCCAGCGCATGGAGATGCTGACCGTCAGCGACCGAAGCATGCCATTTTTGGAAAAAGTGGTGGCCTATGTAGACTCCCGTCCCGAATTTGTACCTTTCTTCCTGTCGGTCGAAGACCTGAAAATCGACTTCAAGGCGGTGAACGACCTGAAACTGATCGCCCGCGAGGCCGAGCAAATGTGCCAGGCCCTCAACGACACCATTATGCTATCGGGTAGCGAAGCCTACACGGCGGCGCTGGCCTACTACCGTTCGGTGAAAGAGGCTGCCAAAGCCAACGTGCCCCACGCCCAGGCCGTCTACGAAGACCTGCGCAAACGCTTCGAGCGCCGTCCGCGCCGATCCAACGCCGATCCCGTCACGGAAGAAAAGGAGTGGTAGCGGTTATACGACCTAATCCAAGTTCGCACCGTTTGTATTCGCTGTCAAGAAGATTGATATACGACTGGCGCAATAGTTCTTTACAAGGTTTTCACTTCGCCATTCGTAATTCCTTGTTCAGCATTCAATATTAAAAGATATCGAACACTAAATCGGGCACCGGGTGCAAGAAATACCAAATGTTAGGGTACAATACAATAACCTCACCCTATCCCTACTGCTCTCTAAACCCAAACTCTTGCTTCGACTCCCAGGGACCGCCTTGGTACTCCCACAGGTGCAGCCCGGTGCCGGTGGCCTCGAAGGGCGCAAAACCTTCGGATAGTTGGGCGTGCAGGCGCTTCGCTTCGTCGGGCGAGACTTTGTTTTGCACCGTCACGTGCGGCCACAGCTTTTGCTGGTCTTGCGGCGTGAGATAAGCGCGCCACTGCTTTTGCAACTGCCGGTGAAGCTGCTGTAGCAACGAACTTTCCAGGCGGTAGGCCACCCCGCGGCCCAGCAGCCGCACTTCTTTCACCACCAATTTCAACGGACGGTACTGCTGGCTCACGCTATCAAGCTCCGAAACCAACCGATCTGCCTCCACGCTGGGGAGTTGGTGAAACAGGGTGAGGTGCGCCTCCAGATAGTTGCGCTCGGCCGGAAAGTGCCGCTGTCGTAATTGGTTGAAGAACTTTGTCGTCGCCTCGTCCAGCGTGAGGGTGAGCACCAGGGGATGATGAGGGGGAGTCATGCGCGAGCGGCTTAAATGTCTTTGATGCGTACGGCCTCGGCAGGAGCGGCAAAGTAGTCGGTGCCAACGTCGGGGCGAAAGGCCACTTCGGACAGGGCGATGTTGGTGATGTGCTCGCCCCGCTGCTCATCTTTCCACCAGAAGGTGCGGTAGCGTTCGGGCAGGATGATGCCGGCGACCGTTTGCGCCCCCTCGTAGGTCATGAGCTTCTCCGGGGCGTGCCCGCCGTCGGGAAAATAACCGGGATAAGAAACAATGTAGCGTATGGCTCCCACGCGGTTGTCTTCCTGGCTCACGTAAATCACGTAGTAGTCGTCGGGAGCATCACCCACTCCTTCCTGGTAGGTCACCTTCACCAAATCGTAGGTGTTGCCCGCCAGCGTATCGGGCTCCAACAGCGCCAGATTAATGCCCTCATCGGCCAGCACAAAGGGGATGCCCACGAAGTAGTAGGGAGTGAGCGACCAGAAGCGCACGTCGTAGGGAATGAGCGTGTCGGTGGGGTAGGCCCAGGCCTGCTGCCCGTCCCAGCCGTACTGCACGGTGGTGTCTTGCGCCAGGCGGTGGCGGGTTTGGGCCGACCAGTAGCTGGCCACTTCGTAGGTGTCGCGCGGCGTGCCATCGTCTAGCGGCCGGTAGTTGAAGCGGAAGGCCAGCGGCCCGTTGCCGTACCAGCGGGCCAGTCCGCCGTGGGCTTGGATGGCTTGCCCAATACGCTGCCCCGCTTCGGAGGCGTTGAGGCGCTCCTGTGCGGCCGCCACGCGTTCGTCCACTTGCTCGGGCAGGGGCACGGCCTCGTTCATCACGGCGGCGGGCAGGTCGTCGGGCGAAGCCGAG
Source organism: Cyclobacteriaceae bacterium (assembly GCA_965217305.1). Classification (GTDB taxonomy): domain Bacteria; phylum Bacteroidota; class Bacteroidia; order Cytophagales; family Cyclobacteriaceae; genus Tunicatimonas. Next base: position 324,641 of record CBDCHN010000004.1, on the reverse strand, counting down.
TCTTCGCGGTTGGGCACGCAGTGGGCGCACAACAGGAGACTACAGAAAAGCACTAAGAAAAGTCGCATAAAACAAACGAAAGGTTAGGAAGCCGCTTGGGGGGTGCTTACGAAAATGACCGAGGCGGGTTGCTGGGTGCGCGGATGCAACGGCTCGTGCAGTTGCTGCGGGGCAAACCCGCTCTGGCCCAGTAAGCGTATCCATCCCTCAGTGGTGCGAAAGTACCACGGGGCCGGATCAACGAAGCGTTGGCTAAAGCCTTGCCAGGAACCGGAGCGCCAGCCGTTGCGGTAGGGTTGCTCAGGACTCACCATCATTGGGTGCAGGGTTTGGATGATGAGGTGCCCAGCCGGTGACAGCAAAGTGGGCAGGTGGGCAAGCAGCGCTTCTACCGAGGCGTGGCCAAACAGCGAGAAGTTGCAGACCAGGGCATCAAAAGGAGCATCCGCCGACAGGCCACCCCGCACAATGTCGTCGTAGGTGAGCACCCGGTAGGTGACGCCCCCGGTTTCCGGGGCATATCCAATAAGGGTAGCCACGCCATCCACCCCCGTCACCTGAACTCCCCGGTCGGCCAGGGTGCGGGCCAGCCAGCCTTCACCGCAGCCCAGGTCGGCCACCGTGCGGGGCGACTGGGTCATCACCACGTCCACCACGGCCCGGTTGGTGACCAACGTGCGGCTCTCGATTTGGGCTTGCTGCACTGCCTCGGTCCAGGCGCCAGCGTTCCGGTGCCACGATTGCAGGATGTGGGTTTCTTGTTCCATAGGATGATAGCTTGTGCTAAGGTTCTTCTATTGGGAAACTAAGCCTTCCAGCATGTCGCCCACGTAGTAGGACACCAGGGCAGCAATGGCGCCCAGCACCAGGGTCTCGAGCACGCCCCGCCACACGTTGGTCTGGGTGACGTAGGTTTTCAAGATGCCGATGATGATAAACCCCAGACCGGTGAACACCGATGACCACAGGAACAGGCTTCCGGCCACCGGAGCAAAGTAGTCCCACACGTAAATGAGCAACGGGATCAGGCCGATTAGAATGAATGACACGTAGGTCACCGTACCCATAACAACGGGCGACTTTTGCTCCTCAATCATGTCCAGCTCTTCTTTCATCATCACGTCGACCCAGCGGTCTTTGTCCGCCACAATCACCTCGACTACCTCGTCGAGCAGTCGGCCCTCAAAGCCCTTGGCGCGGTAGATCTCGCGAATCTCGGCTTTCTCCACCTCCGGCAGATGTTCCACCTCCCAGTATTCTACCTGCTTGTGCTTTTGGTAGTTGTCTTTCTCTGATTTGGTAGAAAGATACGCGCCGATCGACATGGCAAAGCCGTCGGCAAACAGGTTGGCAAACCCCAGGATGATGATCACCGAACTGCCCAGATCGGCTCCTACGGCTCCGGCTACCACGGCGAAGGTGGTCACGCAACCGTCGATGCCTCCGTAGACAAACTCTCCCAGGTAGGTTTCAAATTGACTATACCATCCGCCCTGCTTGTGGAGCGTGCTTTCGTTGTGTTTCATAAAGATGAAAAGGGAGGCTAAATGGACGACTGAGACGTAACTTGACGTTGACGGGTGGTCTAACGTTATATTTAAGAGATTACCCTGCTAACTAGAAACGAGCTGCGCAGGTTCGGTTATTTTCTGCAAGGTTTTTGCCATTCTATTCTTAACCTAACGCAACCTCACCGATGAAACCTACTGCTCTGGGGGCGGGTGCCCTGCTGTTCCTGGCCACCACCGCCTGTTTTTCGCCTCGGCCCATCCTCCAACTGCAACCCGATGGCGCTCCGTCGGCCTGGTTCTACGGCAAAGAAGTGCTCACCCGCGAAGCGGACAGCGTGCGGGTATCGCTGATCTTCGATCGCTGGGTAGGCAACGAGCTGGTGTTTGCGGCCGAGATCATCAATCGTTCGTCCGACACGTTGCTGGTGGCTCCCGAAGCCTTCTTCTACGAGACCTTCCGCCAGGGCGACTCCACCGCGGCGAGCAACGTGCACCGCGCCCTGGACCCCGAGCGCGAAATCATGGACATTGAACGAACCATCTCTCGCGAACACGCGCATCGGCGCAACGCTTTCGTGTTCGACGTGGCACTCACCGCGGTGGTGCTGACGGCCGAGTTAGCTACCCAGGGCCACAGTGACGGAGAAATTGGCAATAGCGGGGGAATGGTGGATATTTACTTTAATAGCGGCAGCGACAACGACCTGGTGTTCTTGAACCGGGTGCGGCAGCAGTGGGCGCATCAGGCGCTGCGGAAGACGTCGTTGCCGCCCGGCACCGTCCTGCGGGGCAACGTGGTCTTTGTAGATCAGCCCGAGGCAATATACTACGCGGTATACGTGCCCCTGGGAGATCGGATCATGTCCTTCAACTACCGCAAACAAATTATTCAACCGTGAGCGGAATGACTTTCTGAATGGCTAGATATTGGATGACTTTCTGAGGGGCTAGATATTGGATATTGGATGACTTTCTGAGGGGCTAGATATTGGATATTAGATACAGGTCACATAAATTCCACATTCCACATTCCACATTCCACATTCCACATTCCACATTCCACATTCCACATTCCACATTCCACATTCCACATTCCACATTCCACATTCCACCATCCACCATCCACCATCCACCATCCACCATCCACCATCCACTCACACCTCACGCAGCAGTCCCCAACTCATGAGGCGGTCGCTGTCCTCGAGCCAACGGTCGCCAATGTCGGTGCGGTAGTACATGTGGGGGATTAGAATGTTTTTGATGCGGGTGTAGGCCTGTTTTTGGGCCTGGGCCATCGTGGGTCCGTTGCCACAGACGATCAGGGCTACGCCCGCGGCCCCGGTGATCATCCACTCGCCATTGCTGAGTTTCAGATCCTCTAAGTGTACGCCTTCGGTGGGTCGCTTAAACACCACCACCGCATCCTTCGACATCGACTCGAAGTTCTTCTTGTCTTTATAGGGAAAGGGCGGAACCACCAGGCGCACCCCAATGTGAAAACCGCTCTTCACCTTCAGCTTCACGTCTTGCCCCGTAGCGATATCGTGGAAAAACTCGCCAATGGGAGTAATCATGCTTTCTTGCTGCATGCTGATGATAGGGTATCCAAAGCGGGAAGTCCATTCTAGCGGGAAAATGCCGTTACCGTTCACGATGCAGTTGATGTCGATGTAGCCCACGTAGTTTTCTTTGGCCAGTCGGGTTTCAAACTTCTTGAGGGTGGCGTTGAAAAGCTTATTCGGGCCGCTCCAGAACATGGTAGTACCCATTTCACCCGTAGACGGGCCCAGGTTGCCAGGAAACAGCTTTTTGTGCTCAAAGTTGACGTTGATGGGCTCGATAAACTTATCACCGTTAAAAAACGCGCCTACGGCCACTTCCACTCCGGTGACGCGTTTTTGCAACTGAAACACCGGAATCTGATCGGCCCAGGCGCGGTGGTAGTCTCCCAACACCCGCACCACGTCCTGCCCGTCTTCTTCTTCGCCCACAAACAACAGGCTTTTGATGTTCTGCGCTTGTCCGCTGGGCTTGATCACGTAGCGCGCCGGGTTGGCCTTCACGTAGGCAATACCTTCGTCGAACGAAGTGAAGTCACGGTAGGGAATGATAGACACCTTGTGCTTCTTAAGCTCTTCCTGCCCGAAAGATCGGTCGTCTTCCAGACGGTCAGTATAGGGCGTGCCCCCCACCACCGCCTTGCCCTGTTGCCGCAGTTCGTGGGCAAGTTGGCCGTGGCCCAATACGTCATCAAAAATGATCACGTCGGCCCAGTCTACTTCTTTCCGCCAGTCGTCGGTTTTCGGGATAAATCCGTCGCCAATCTCTTTGGCGTAGTCGGTGTTGATGTAGTACTTCACGGCGTGGCCTTCTTTCACCACTTGCCAGGCCACATCGGTGATCAGGGCGTCGTACGAAACAAACAGAAAGTTTTTTGGGCTCATTTATGCGCGAATTTCAGTATGGTTTTTAAAGTGGATGAACTTGAATATTGTTGATAGCAAAGGCAACCGGGCGGCTATGATAGCCCGTTTTGGTGAGATTGTAAAAGCTTTGCCGGAGTATTTTGCCGGGATAAACATCTGCTTCGCAGATTGGGTTCTACCGATGACTAACCGCAACCATCCATGAAGAACGTACTGTTGGCCGGGCCCACCGGAGTGCTAGGCACCGAGATTCTTAAGCTTCTTCATCAAGCTGACTATCGGGTTCGGGCGCTGGTTCGCCATTCGGAGCAGGAAGCTATCGTGCGCCCTTACTGCGACGCGATCTTTGTGGGCGATGCCACCGACCCGTCTGCCCTCCGCGGAGCTTGTCAGGATATAGACATTGTGCTAACCACCATTGGTAAAAGCGTGAGCCTGTTCACCAACAACGCTGCATCTTTCATGGACATCGACTACCAAGCAAACCTAAACTTGTTGCACGAAGCCCAGGGTGCGGGGGTATCTCGCTTTGTTTATATCTCTATTTGCGGTAGCGAAACCTCGCCGAAACTGCGGGTGGGCTGGTCGCAAGAACGGCTTTCTGAGCAGTTGATGCAAAGCGGACTTGATTATACCATCATCAAACCGGTCGGCTTCTTCTCCGGACTGCACGACTTGGTGATCATGGCCAACAAAGGCATGTTGATCATTCCGGGCGATGGCGAATCCCTCACCAATGCGATTCATCAGCGCGACTTGGCCAGGGTGTGCGTGCAGTGTCTGGAAGCAGGACCGCCGGTGATGGAAGTGGGCGGACCGGAGATTCACAGTCGCAACGAGGTGGCGCAGCTGGTGGCCGATCACACCGGGGCACGCATTATAAATGTGCCGGTGTGGCTGGTGCTATTAGGATTACGTGTGCTTCGGGTGTTTAGCAAGAACCTGTACGACAAACTGAGCTACTTCACCTACATCACTACCCACGACATGGTGGCCCCGCCCTACGGGGAACGAACTTTCGCTGACTACCTGAAAACAGAATTGCCAAAAAGCTTGGCATGATGATCGGCTACGTCAGTTGATCCATCGTGGTCACCGGAATGTCTTTCGTTGCCACCGCTCGCAACGGTGGCTGACTGCCAGCATCAAACTGGTATCCTTCGTCAGTGAGGGGCCACAGCATCGGAGCTAAAAACAAAATGGCGGCCCGGTGGCCCTGATCAAGGGCGGCTTCGTTTCCGGTGGCTTTCGATAGCTTTGCCTCATTCTCAATCTCAAATGGTCCGCCAAACCCTTTCGCCAGCAACGTTTCCACGAAGGCGCGCCAGTCCATGCTGTCGGAGCCACCGAAGCCGGGCAGCATGGCTTCGTAGTTGTGCCGGTCCCAGGCGCTGGCCGGTTGCGGAACCCCTGCCCGATTCGCCAGGGTGGCATCCACCTGCTGCGCCGGATACATACCGCCCCAGTGCGTTCGCATACTGTTTTGCAAATTACGCGTAGCCTTCACGTGCACCCGCTTGATGCGGCGCACGTCCGAAGCCTTGATCACCGCCACCGGATCGGTGTGCTGCCACACGTCGTGCGACGGATCGTAGATTTCGCCGTGGGCCGCGCTGGGAATGAGCTCGTACATCAGCTTGCGGGCGGCCAGCACGCCCGTCAGGTTATTGAATGTGCCGGTGTAGCCCGCCGAACGCCAGCCTTCCATGGGGCAGTTTTCGTAGACCACCGTCACGCCCAAATCTTCAGCATACTTGATGATGGGAGTAAATATCTGCCGGTAACGCTCCAGGTTCTTCTGAAATCCTTCTTCCTGATTGCCCAGCTCATGGTCATAACCCACAAAGGTGCCCACCGTCACGTCGTTGTCGTTGCCCCCCAGCAGGTGCGCGATGCGGATCAGGCGTAGCAAATGGTTCTGGTTGCGCACTTGCTGTTCGACATCACCACCGATGCAGTTCTCAAAGGCTCCTACCGCCAACCGCAGTCCGGCTTCGTTAAAGCGATCAATCGTCCGTTGAGCCTCCTCCCGGTCGAACGTTTCGTAGTCCAGGTGGGTGGCCACGTGGTCGGTACGGGTGCCGTCGTAGCGAAAAACGCACAGATCGATGCCCTGCGCACCCACCCGTTTGGTTCGGCCGATCACTTCACTGAGCGAGAGCGCGTCGAAGGCTGAGCTCATGATCCATATTGGATTGTTCATATCAGACAAAGTTAATTTGGTATCTATTCATGATTTCTTCCTAACGGGAACTGTTTTAAGTTGTTATCCTTGTTCATTTTCTTAAGTTTCTTTAATTTAATCGCCAAACCTGGTTACCGACCTGTGCCCATTGTTTACCATTACCAGCAAAATCGTCATCCATATGCAAACTACTGCCGTCGCCTATGTCCCAATCTTCTCAATCCTATTCTCAGTCAGCCCTTGATAAGCTTTCTCAACAAGAGCTAATTGCTATCATTCTTGAACAGCAAGCAAGTCAACTAACTCCACCGGTATCTGGCACTCTCCCCAAAACAGCCTACGCCCACGATGACTTCTGCCGTCAGATTGCGCAGAACTTTCCTAACGGAGCGGTGACTGTCCTAGATGGCGAGGAGACTTACCTCGTTAGCGTGAGTCCGCTAGCTTCTTCGGAAGGGGCGGTAGACCAAGTGCTGGCCGTTTCCCAGAACATTACCAAGCAACAGACCGCCCTGCGACAGGCTCAGGAAAACGAAACCCAGTTTCGTACCCTAGCTGAAAGCATTCCGGGGGCCGTATACGTATCAACCAATGACCAAGACCGGAAGGTGCTTTACATTAGTAAAGGGATCACCAGCTTGTGTGGCTATCCGGTAGAAGACTTCGTGGAAGGACGCATTGGTGCTACCGACCTGATCCACGTTGATGACCGGAAGGTGAATGAGGAAGCAATAGCCAAAGCCGTAGCCAACCAGCAACCCTACCAGTTGACCTACCGACTGAAACACCGGGATGGAAGCTTTTGCTGGATAGAAGAACACGGAGCCGATGTGATGAAAGCTGGCAAGAAGTATTTTCAGGGAGTGCTCTTTGATATCACCGAAAAGAAGCGACACGAAGAAGAACTACAGAAGCAAAACGAAGATCTGAAGCGGATGAACGGGGATCTGGATTATTTCGCTTACGGCGTATCGCACGACCTGCGGGCACCACTTACCTCCGTCCTAGGCTTGCTGCACTTGCTGAAAATAGAAAAGGACCCGGTTCAGCGAGATCAGTTCGTAGCCCTAGCTGAGCAAAGCTTGCACCAACTGAATAATCTCATTCAGGAGATCATGAGCCTGACCCGAAATTCGCGTACCGATCTTACCCTAGAAGAGGTTAACCTCAATGAGATGGTAGACGAAGTGATTGCCTCTCAACAACAAAACGCCGACCATGATCGGGTAGAGGTTCGCAACCGTACCAAACCGAACGAAACCCTGCTCACCGACCGCCGTCGCCTCCGGATTGTGCTCAACAACCTTATCTCCAATGCCATTCGCTATCACCGTCCTAGCCACGAGCGGCCCTACGTAACGTCAGTTATTCTGGAAGTTGCTGAATGAGAGGGCGTTGAGTTGCGTAGAAGCGTAAAAAAGTCAAGATTTGCAGTGGAATTAAATCTTCATTGTACAAAACAAAGAATCATGCAAATCTTGACGACAACAAAACTAACGGAAATTTTTGTGGAAACCGATGACTTCCTACTGGATTTAGCTCAGCAAACGGCTCTTCAAGGCCTGCCTGTCCCCGCCTTCCACTCACGCTTTGCGCGAAGCGAAGTCATAACGACCCTAATTGCTTATCATCATTCGGGACGCAAATGCTTCAAATACTTCTATTGTCAAGATGTGCTGAAGACTTTTCAAAGCTGGCTTCCTGATGCCCCTTGCTATGAACGCTTCGTAGCCCTAATCCCGCACGTAGTGCTGGAACTCTATCTGTTGCTCAAAAGCCGTTGCCAGCCCGCTTTAGCAGAAAACTACATTGACAGCAAACCTTTGAAAGCTTGTCACATCAAACGAGAAGCACAACACAAAGTGATGGCTGATTGGGCCAGCAAAGGCAAGGGCACGTTAGGTTGGTTTTACGGCTTCAAAATGCACGTAGTCATCAACCGGGAAGCACAGCTAGTCAACTTTCTGCTCACGGCAGGCAACGTAGCTGACAACAATCACCAGGTGTTGAACTACCTGCTCAAAGAAGTAGAAGGAAAAGTATACGGCGACAAAGGTTATTTGAGCACCCTGAAAGAAGAGTTACTTAGCAAAGGGGTAGACCTAAGGGCCAAGATGCGCCGCAACGGAAAGAAAGATGCTATTGTCCATCAAAAGGACGCTTATTATCATCGTCATCGCGGACTCATTGAGTCAGTCTTTGGCCAGTGCGTAGGTCTCATTGATTTAGAGCATACTCGCCATCGGGCCCCTATTAACTATCTATGCAACGTCTTTGCTGCCCTGCTGGCTTACACCTTTGCCGATCAGCATCCGCGAATCATTGCTTTTGAAGATCGTGGCCGACTGCTACATGCCGCTTGATTTTGTATTATTTTTAGAAACCTAGAATAACTGACGTTACGTACAGATTTCGGCCCACGTTGAGCCGCAGCAGACGACGCTTCGGGTGGAAGACAACGGTATTGGCATTGATCAGGAGCACCGGGGCAAGGTGTTCAATATGTTCTACCGAGCCACCAACCACGTGCCCGGTTCCGGCTTAGGCCTGTACCTAGTGAAGGAAACCGTTCAGAAGCTCAAGGGACAGATCAAAGTGGATTCACGCGTTAACCAGGGCTCTACCTTCACCGTATTGCTGCCTTCATTTAAAGAATAGTCACGTTACCACGTGTCTCCGAACTAGCCGACATTTCAAAATCCAGCTCGTTCACTCCGACAGCAGTATCTCTTCTAACAAAACGCTCACCTGCCGCTCACCCAGTCCGATGCGCATCTTCGGATGATACAACAGCCGAATCAAGTCGCGGTCCACATCGGCATACTCCGTTGTGGTGCTCCAGTCTGACAAAAAGATGCTCAGAGGGTAGATGGAGGCATCGCGGGCTAGGCCCAGCGACTGCGTGAGTTCTTCGCGCAACAGGTGCTTTTGCGCCTCAAGGTTGGCCCGCTCAGTATCCACGTACATATGCCCCCGGTTGATCTCGTTTTGCCCGTTCCAAAACACCGAAAACAAGCCCCAGTTGTCCTCCACCAGCGCCGACTGCGAAGGATACAGAGCACCGTAGCGCTCTCCGGTACCCAGAAACACATAGTAGTTAGACTGCACAGAATCAACAACCACCTCCACGGAGAAGCCGTCCGTTGCCAAATTGTTGATTTCACTTACAATGGTGGTTAGTTCGTCGCGCAGTTCGCGACTTACCTGGCCTCCCACAAACACCCGCATCGGGGAGCGCCACTTGCGGGTGATAGCGCTGGCGTTGCCGAACTCAAATCCTAGGGCTATCTCTTTAAAGTAGGCCACCACCTGCTGCTGGTAGTCGCTCAACGCGGAGGACGCATCGCCGGAATTGGGCTGAGGGGTATCCTCACGGCAGGAAGCTAGGGCCAGTAACAAACAAAAGGTAAACCGGAGGTAATTCATAGAACCGTAGATAAGTTTATGTAAGAGGGGTGATGTTCACCCGAAGCAACAAGAACTACTGAACGGTAGCCGCCCACGCCAGTATCTGGGACACAAAGGTGGGCAACTTCCAATGAGCGGGAACGATCTATTCTTGCACCCACACCACGGCGCGCTCGATAATATCCGGGGGGGACACCGCTTCATCAGGTGGCACCGGGGTACCAAACAGGTTTTTGTTACGGTCGGCCATGTACGATACGGTGAGAAGCAACTGCGCATCGTTGCTCAAAGTATAGCCAGCATTAGCGGTGGATAGTCCGCAGGTGGGAGAGCCGAAACTGCGGGTGTTTTCTCTCCCGACAAACGCAATGGCCACGGCCTCGCCAGAGCTGGCCACCCCGTTGTCCAGCAGCACCGCCACTCGAGGTTTCGGGTTGATCAACTGATAAGGATTGGGGGCTTGAGTTACCCGAAAGCCATTACTGATAGACGTTCCGTTTTGATATTCCCAAGCGTATTGGTTATCGTCAGGATCAATAAAGTGCCCCACCACGCCTTCGCCCAAGATAGGGCCAATCCCGGCCAGCATCGGCCACATGTTCCCCCCGGAGTTGCCCCGCAAGTCCACGATCCAACCCTCAATGGTGGGCGCATCAATAAATCGTATCTGATCCTGAATGGCCTGGGCGAAGTCACGGGCTTCTACTTCGGAGCCCGAAAACGAAGGTACTCTTACGTAACCCACCGTTTCCGGAACCGAAGCCTGGGGAACGGTCACGACGTTGCAGCGGATGGTACCAACTCCCGCCAAGCCGGTGCCGTCGGGCTTGATGACGAAACTGTGGTCGTCGCCCAGTAGCGTGAGTGCCTCCCTGATGGCATCGTAGGTTTCATCAATGGTTTGGGCCACGCCTGCTTTTTCAAAAACTTTACTCCGGAAGTCAGTCCAGTCAATCGTCTTTCGGTTGATGGAATTGGCTTCCATCAAATCGAGCACCTCGTTGAGATAGGCTTCGGCCGCCGGAGCGATCGTCGGTTCTTGCGCTTCAGTGCAGGCCACTCCCCAGCATAATAGCCAGCCGATAAGAATAGATACGTATATTTTCATCTCACTCAAAGTTATCAAAGTAGGTGAAATCCTTTGTGATCAGCCCATCTTCAATGGTGAAGATAGTACAGATGGGTAAGTCAAACGTTGAGCCGTCCGGGGCCGTGCCGCTCGACACAAACTCAACGATCAGGTGATTCTCGCCGGATGGGTAGGTTTGATATCACTTCATCGTGCAGGCTGGAAAACACTTCGCTCATTTCGCGGTACTTTTTTACCGTCTGCTTTCGGGTTTGGATCACCACCTCAGGGCCGAAAGAGGGGTCCTTGAACTCTGCCGGGTCCGAGTACATATTCGCTATCTTCTCCCAATCGTGGTTGTTGAAGTGGGTAAAGTACTCTTTGATTAGTTCGGTATTCTTGATGTGCATAGTAGATTGGTTTTGGTGGTTGTGCCACGTTGGTCCGGTAAGTATAGCGAGCAACAGAAAGGCGGTTTTCATGGGTGGTTGGTTAGTGATACGACACAGTTAAAAAGATTTTTGGGGATGTTGTTTTCAAGGTAAAGCTTCAGGGTATGATTAGCGCGATTGTGTTTCACAAGTCCTTCTACTTCAATATTCATTATTCTTTGTTCTTTATTCGATAGTGAATGTTAAATATCGAACCGGGCGCCGGGCGCAAGGAATTCAGAATGATGAATTACAATACAAATTTTACGTTTGCTGGTCATTCTCGGGTGTCAAATCCTACGCTGAGAAATCGGTAACGGTGTCGCACGGTCAAGATAAGTATCTCATGTCGGGATAGCAAATACTGCTTTTGAGGGTGCTTGCACCGTTACATGCACCCTGTAGACACCACTTGGAGGGTACCTGCAGCGAGGTTTATACCCTAAAATGCCTGTTTTTAGGCAACTTTTGGCTTGCATGCGCCCGCTAATCCCACCTTTTTGGGTCCTCGACGTATGTTTTGTACCCCAAATGGTACTCGGACGCAAGGTCGACGTAATGTTTGTTGACTAAAAGGGGTGTCGTTTGCCACCATGTCGTCATGTTTAGAGGCAAAAAAGTGGGTATACGACCAATGCACACGAAATAGTACAAAGTAATTTGCTATTCATTATGGAAAAGCATCTTACCCGGAGGACATACACCTTTGTGGCTCACCAAATGAAGTAGTATGAATTTGTACAGCAACGAAGGACTGGCAGAAGCTGCCCAGCTGATCATCGATGTTTTGCAGGAATATCCGCAGGCAAAAGAACGGCTGGAAGCAGTAGGGTTTGGCAACGCCCATTTTCAGGCGGGTAAAAAACGTGTTCAGGCAGTAAACGGGCACTTAACCACGCGCACCCAGCTAGAACAAGAGCGTTGGTCACTCTCGAAGCAGACGAATGCCGGTTTGGAGGCGATGCGTGATCAATTGAGGATGCATCGCAAGGCCGCTTTCTTCGCCCTGCGCGATGAGCCGGAGCAATTATATTCCTTGCGTATCGACCGCCTGGAAAGAGGCATTTGGGCCTGCGTGAAGCAATCGGTTCACTTTCATCAGCAGATTTTGCAACAGAAAATATCGTTTGAAGCCCAGGGCATTAGTCAGAAAGAGATTCAGGAAGCATTGAAGACGGCCACGCAGTTGTTGCAAAACAAGAAAGTGCGTTTCCATCAGAAAGGACTGCGGCAGCAAAACACCCGCGAGTTGCGCCAGGCCATCGTAGCGCTGCGCGCGTGGGTAATGGAGTTTCGGGCCAACGCCCGCTTGGCCTACCGGCAGCAACCGCAGATGCTGGAGATGTTCAGCATTCGGGTGAAAGCGTCGGTGTAAATCGTAAGAACATGATTAATCATGTTCCTACGTTTAATCATGTTCCTACGTTTAATCATGTTCCTACGGAGGGGCAATTCCTTCTTTTGAACCCAAAACGGTACGGAGTACCACCCCGGGGGTTCTTGCACCAAAATAGTGCTCCGCATTATTTTCCTTTGCATACTTTAAATCCCCGTCAACCATTTGCGCATGAACTTATACAAGACCGACGAACTGCTGCACGCGGCCGAACTGGCTATTGAAGGTGCTTTGACCAACCCCAGCGCTTGTCAGCAACTGGAGGTGTACGGAATGAGTTCGGCACAACTGCAAACGGGAAAACTGCGGTGGCGAACGCTCGCACAACTGCACGAGGTGCATACGAGCCTGCGGAACGAGCGCTACGCCATCTCGCAGCAAATTAACGCCAGTTTGCAGGCGGTCAACGAGCAGTTTCGGGCGCACGTGAACATTGCTCAATCGGCCTTTCATCAAAATCCCGCACTGTTTGAAGCGCTGGGAGTGTCGCCTCTGGCCACCCGGCGGTGGGAGTGTGTGCGGCAGGCGGCTCGCTTCTACCAGCAGTTGTACATCCGCGACGTATCGCTGGAGGCCTACGGAGTTTCGGCGGTGGCCTTGTTGCACGCGCAGGAGCAGGTGCAGCAGTTGCTAACCCTAAAAGAAGAGCGCGTCCAAAAGAAAGCGCTGGTCGACGAACGAGCGAAAGAGGTTCGGGGAGCAAAACTGGCCCTGCGGGCCTGGATGGTAGAGTTTCGCATGGTGGCCCGAATAGCCTTGCGCAGTCATCCGCAGATGCTGGAGCTGTTCGGCGTTCAATCAGTTACCGCCGGATGACTTTCTGTGTGGCTAAGATGCTGGATGCTGGATACTGGCGGCCGCCGCGCGGAAGACTTTCTACATGGTTAGATACTGGATACTGGATGTTGGATACTAGCTACTGGTTGCTGGATAATCTTCTACATGGCAAGATGCTGGATGATCTTCTACATGGCAAGATACTGGATACTAGCTACTGGATGCTAGATAATCTTCTGAGTGGCAAGATGCTGAATACTAGCTGTTGGCTACTAAATGATAGTGACCAGTGACCAGTGACCAGTGACCAGTGACCAGTGACCAGTGACCAGTGACCAGTGACCAGTGACCAGTGACCAGTGACCAGTGACCAGTGACCAGTGACCAGTGACCAGTGACCAGTGACCAGTGACCAGTGACCAGTGACCAGTGACCAGTGACCAGTGACCAGTGACCAGTGACCAGTGACCAGTGACCAGTGACCAGTGACCAGTGACCAGTGACCAGTGACCAGTGACCAGTGACCAGTGACCAGTGACCAGTGACCAGTGACCAGTGACCAGTGACCAGTGACCAGTGACCAGTGACCAGTGACCAGTGACCAGTGACCAGTGACCAGTGACCAGTGACCAGTGACCAGTGATCGTTCCACGACGGCCGTGACCAGTGACCAGTGACCAGTGACCAGTGACCAGTGACCAGTGACCAGTGACCAGTGATCGTTCCACGACGGCCGTGACCAGTGACCAGTGACCGCAAAAAGTTGATAAGTTTATGTTGTTTTCCCCGTACGTACGCCGTTGGTTGGTAGGGATAGCGACGGTGCTAGCCATCACGTCGCTTTACCAAGCATGGTCGGCCAGCAGTGAGTTTGAGCAGACCCTTGAGCGGGCCGAACGGGAGCTAGCAGTGGCGCGCGATAGCTTGGTGCAGGCGCAAGTGCAGATTGACCACATGGTGCAGGAGATCGGCAACAGTCAGCGGGCGCTGCGCATCATCAGCGAGCAGGTTCGGCAAGCGCACCTGCAGTACGAAGCGCAGCGGGTAGCGGATGCCCAACACCGGCAGTCGCTGCAGCAACAGTGGCAAGCCGAGCAGAAAGCGCGTCGGGCTTTGCAGCAGGTGGCGCAACAGTACGCCATAGAATGAAGCATTGGCTCACCATACTGCTTCTGCTGGGAGTGGTGGGATTGGTAAAGGCTCAGACCGCATCGCCATTGCCTTTGACCCACCCGGCCCCGGAGCATACTAAAACGAATGATGCTCAGGCAGATATCCCGCGATTGGTGCTGCCCCACACTTCGCGGCAACCCCTTACCGATTCGGCCTATCTGATAAGTCCTGCCCGCTATCGTTTCTACCAACAACTGCACCGTTACGCCCTGGACACCACCTTCCGCGCGGGTGATGCGCTCATCACGTCCTACGCGCAAAGCCTGCAAGCCACGCAGCGCGCCTACGATACGCTGCTCGAGCGGTACCAGGCCAGCGATCAACTATCCGCCCAAACCCTGCGCCGCACCCAACTGGCGCTGGGACAACTGAGCCGTTCCCTGGACCAAACGCAGTACGCACTGGAGCAAACTATCCGCCGTTTAGACGAAGCCAAAGCGCAGGCGCGGACCGCCCGACGACGGTCATTGGTACAGCGGGTGGCCTATGGAGCGGGCGGGGTCGGGGCGGGCCTGCTGATCGGATTGCTGCTTCACTGAACCGCCCACCGGCGGAGCGAATAAATCTGAGTGGGTTGCCCGCGCAACTACCCACTGTGCCAACGCGGGAGTTTGCTTTTTACGAAGACGCACTGTACCTTTTGACTTAATTGATAGTTATGCCGCTTGACATGCGTGAGTACGACCAGATAGCCGAGTGGTACACCGCCGTTCGCAACCTTGAGGTTGGCGTCCCCGATATGGAGGTCTTCGCCCGGATGCTCCCGCCCCGCGCGAAGGTTCTGGACCTCGGGTGCGGGGACGGCATTCCGATCTCACAAATACTTGCCCGAGAGGGCCTTTGCCTTTCGGGACTTGACAGCTCGCCGGAGATGATCGCGCGTTACCGGGCCAACTTCCCGGGAGTCTCTACCCGGTGCGAACGTGTAGAGGAGGTGGACTTCGCAGTGGGTTCGTTTGAGGGGGTAGTGGCGTGGGGCGTGTTGTTTCATTTAACAGAAGCCAAACAGAAGGCCTTGATTCGGCAAGTCTCGGAGTGGTTAAAGCCCGGTGGACAATTCCTTTTCACATCGGGGGGCACTGCGGGCGTAAGCGAGAGCGAGATGAACGGCGTGACGTTCCAATACGTTTCGCTCGGAGCGAGCGCGTACCGCCACTTGATTGAGCAAGCCGGGATGCGCTTAGAGGACGACCATAGCGACGCATGGGACAACCATGTTTACGTCGCCAAGAAAGCGACATAGCCCGTCACGTCATCGGCCAGCGCGGCCCGCATCTACTCCCCTTCTGTCAGGGACCTTTGTCAAGCGTCTGGCAATTCTTCATGCTCAAGACTTTTCTTTCTCGTCCTAAGAACGTACTTTTGCCCTCCGGGCAGCGCTGCCCGACCTTAGCTACGATACTATGAGAAAAGCGGGTTTTGTGATGGCTATCCTGGGGACTATCCCCCTGGTTCTGGTTATTCTCTCGTTGATTGAAGAGGCTGGTTACGGCCGCAACCTGCCCTTCGTGGGCAACAGTTGGATTGTGATCATTGGTCTGTTTTTCTTCTTGTCCGGGGTGTCACTCATTGTTTCCTTCGGAAAAGCCGACTAGGTGTCCGACTTCGTAGCTTCTTCTCAGATAGTTACCCTCACGTGCTTTCGTTTTTCGGGCTGGCGCAACCAGTTGTGGGGCATGTCGCAAATGCAGCTGGCGCTTGCACCATTGCGCAAGGTGACTGGCTTGTCGTTCTTTCGACTACTGGGCACCGGCCGCCGGTTTCACTACTTCCCTGACTTCTCGGTGTATTGTCTGCTCGCGGTCTGGGAGAACACGTCCGTGGCCCAGCGTTTCTTCGCGGATAATGATCGCTTTCGCATGTTTATCGAACGCAGCCACGAGCATTGGACGCTCTACTTGAAGAGCTACCAGACGCACGGCTACTGGTCGGGTAAGCAGCCCTTTGTCGCTGCCGTCTCGTCACCCGACCCCAATCAGCCCGTGGCCGTACTCACCCGCGCCACAATCAATCCCCGGCGCTTGCGCTCGTTCTGGCGGCAGGCGCTGCAAATCAACCAACAATTTGCGCATCACACCGACTGCTGGCTTTCGCTAGGGGTAGGGGAGTGGCCGGTGGTGCAGCAGGCCACCTTTAGCTTGTGGAAATCGGCCGACAGCATGAAGCAGTTTGCCTACGGTAGCGATTTGCATCGGCAAGCGGTGCGCCGCACTCGCCAAGACCACTGGTTCACCGAAGACCTGTTCGCCCGCTTTGTGCCCGTTGGGTCAGAAGGAAGCTGGGGAGGGAAGGATCCACTCACTGAAGGATTGAAGGAGGGAATGATTGAATAAAACTATTCTATCCTTTAACCATTCAATCATTCAACTTTTCTTTTCTGCACGTTCGTCAAACTTGGGGGGTGCGTAGAGGAAACCGAAGGCCTCGCAGTTCTCCTTGGTATGCTTGGCGTGGTGAATGTAGTGCGCCCGAATCATGCGCTTGAGATAAGGATGCTTCGCCCTGAACTTGAACGGAATGCGTTGGTGCACCAGGATATCGTGGAACAGCAGGTAGAACACTCCGTAGGCGGTGACGCCAAAGCCGACGTAGCGCAGAAAGAACAACGAGGGCACCTCGTAACCAGTGACAATCAGGGCTACGGCCGGTAGACTAAACACCAGGGCAAACAGATCGTTGCGCTCCAGCCAACCGTGTCGGAGTGAGTGGTGCGAATGGTGCCACGACCACAAAAAGCCGTGCATAATGTACTTGTGCGTGAACCAGGCAACGCCTTCCATGAAGAAGAAAGTACCGATAACAATAGCGATCTTCGCAAGTAAATGCATGCGTTGAGAAAATGTAATTGACCAAGATTGATTGAATCAAGGATAGAATAGCCGAATAAGTTCCTGACTAATGCACTACGAGCTCATCAAAAGCGGTCTCGTGCTACAGATAGTTAAACTGGTTCTTGAAGTAGGTTCCTAACAGCAGCATCAGCTTCTGGTTGTCGGGAATGCGGATGCGCTCGTTGGCAATGCGGGCGGCAGAGCAATTTTTGATCTTCTTGAACAAGCGCAGGTAATACACGTAGGCTAAATATACGCCTAGTCGGGCTGACGAAGGCAATCCCAGAATGCCCTGATAGGCCGCGTCAAAGTCGGCCTGAATATCGGCTTCAATAGTAGTTTTAGCCGATTGACTAAAGTGGTTGAAGTCGACGTCCGGGAAGTAGACGCGTCCTCGGTCTTGGTAGTCGCTCCTGATGTCACGCAGGAAGTTTACTTTCTGGAAGGCTGCGCCCAGCCGCCGGGCGGGGGGCCTTAGTTGTTGGTAGCGGGCGTCATCGCCCTCGCAAAACACCCGCAGACACATCAGTCCCACCACCTCAGCCGAACCATAGATATACGCTTCGTAGCCCGAAGAATCGTACACCTGAGGTTGCAAATCCATCGCCATGCTGTGCAGAAAGGCATCGATCAGGTCGGTTTCAATGGCATATTCGGTTACCGTCTTCTGGAAAGCGTGGAGCACCGGATTCAGACTGATCTTATCTTCCAGCGCTCGGTAGGTTTCTTGCTTGAAGTCGTTGAGTAGGCGGGCTTGGTCGTGGTCGTAGAAGGTGTCGACAATCTCGTCGGCATAGCGAACAAAGCCATAAATGGCATAAATAGGATCATGAAGTTGCTGGTGGAGGCTGCGGATGCCCAGCGAGAAAGAGGTACTGTAGTGTTGAGTGATAATTTTGCTACAGCGGAAGGCAGTCAGATCAAATAGATTCATAAATGGAGCGACTGTTTGGTTGATACCGCCTGGCAATCTCTCGGGCGACAACCAAACCTGATATCAGCGATGGTGGAACCCCCGGCCCGGGGACGGTTAACTGTCCGGTGTAATACAAGTTGTCAACGTTTTTGTTCTTCAAACTGGGTTTCAAAATAGCCGTTTGGCGTAATGTGTTGGCCAAACCATAGGCATTGCCCCGGAAAGCGTTGTAATCAGCCACAAAATCGCGGTGGGCGTAACTTCGTTGGTATACCACCGCATCCCGAACTGACTGACCGGTAAGCCGCTCCAGACGTTTCATGATTAAGTCGTAATAGTGCTCCCGCGTTTCGGGAGAATCGTCCAGACCGGGAGCTACCGGGATGAGTACAAAGACGTTTTCGTGACCAGGCGGGGCGCAGTCGGGATCGGTTTTAGAAGCGCAGCATACGTAGAACAAGGGGTTAGCAGGCCACCGGGGAGTTTCGTAGATCTCTTCAGCGTGCCGGGTAAAATCTTCGTCAAAGAATAGGTTGTGATGCAGCAGATTATCCAGCTTTTTGTTCACTCCCAGGTAGAACAACAACGATGAAGGAGCCATGACGCGCTCGTTCCAGTAGGTCTCCGAGTAGTTTCGCGTGGCGGGGGTAAGCAGCGCCTGGTCGGTGTGGTGATAGTCGGCGCTGGAGACCACAATGTCGGCATCGTAGCGCTCGTGTTCGGTGATCACCTCAGTAGCCAAACGGCCGCTGGTAAGGATGCGGTTCACGGGTTGGTCGGTAAGCAACTTTACGCCTAGTTCTTCGGCCAGCGTCACCATGCCCCGAATGATTTGGTACATGCCTCCTTTGGGATACCAGGTGCCCAGTGCCAGGTCAGCGTAGTTCATCAGGCTATACATTGCCGGGGTATTCTCGGGGGTGGCTCCCAAAAACAGCACCGGAAACTTAAGCAACTGTCGCAAGCGCGGGTTCTGAAATAGTTGGTCGACGTGTTCAGCCATCGACGTGAACATCTGCAGGCGGAATAGCGAGCGGAAAACGCGGACGTCGGCAAACTCTAAAGGAGAGAGTCCCGGTTTATAGACGAACTCTTCCATCCCCACCCGGTACTTATATTCTGCTTCCTGCAGAAACGCATCGAGACGGGCACTGCTGCCGGGTTCGTGTTGCTCAAACAGGGTGTGCAGTTCCCTTAGGCTAGCCGGAACCTTCAAGGTATCCTGCTCGCCAAAGAAAATGGCGTAGGAAGGATCAAGCCGGAGCAACTCGTAGTAGTCGGCTACCTTCTTGCCAAAGGTGGCGAAGTAGTTGTCAAAGACATCGGGCATCCAGTACCAACTGGGTCCCATATCGAACACAAAACCATTCTCGGAGAAAGAACGAGCCCGCCCTCCGGGCGAGCTATTCTTTTCAAGAATGGTTACGTCGAGTCCCTGGTGAGCCAGGGCAGTGGCTACAGATAAGCCCGAGAAGCCCGCTCCAATAACGATTACTCGTTTACGCATTCACTCGCTAGTCTCTAACCGAATAGTTTTTTAGTACGGATTTCAGTTCTTTGCGAGCAATGTGGATTCGGTTTTTCACAGTACCAATCGGAATTTGCAAACGATCAGCAATTTCGTGGTATTTAAAGCCCCGGAAGTGCATCATAAAGGGGGTTTTGTAAGCGTCATCTAGCCTAGCAATGGCCTGGTTGATATCGCGCAGGGCAAAGCTGGAATACGCGCGATTCTCGGTGGTATTGCTAGAACTGTTAATGTAGTGAAGGTTGTCGGTGGTATCAATGAAGGTGTTTCGTCGTACCATCCGCTGGTAATTGGTGATAAACGTGTTCTTCATGATTGTGTAGAGCCACGCTTTGAGGTTAGTGCCGTCGGTAAACTTGTCACGGTTGGTAAACGCCTTAAGAATGGTTTCTTGCAGCAAATCGTTGGCCTCTTCCATGTCTTTGGTGAGCTTAAGGGCGAAGGGCTTCAAAGATTTAGACATTTTGTCTAGGGAATAGCTGAATTCTAGTGCGGTCATAAACGTAAAGGTTAGGGATGTTTGTTGAAACTAAGATTAAGAAAAGTTAAACAATCATTGAAAAAATTCCTTGCGGACTTGAGTAAAGAGCGGAAGCGAGAACCGTATTAGGTAAATTTGGTAAAAGAAAAACGTTTGCTAGAGAAAAAGTTGGTATAAACAAAAAGTGGGCTGATGGCATAAGGTAAAAAGTAGTCCGCTTCGGATTAAAGCTTGATTGTGATTACGTAAGGTTCGAAAGTTTGTTTAATATTTAAGCAAAAAAAATCAAACAAGATGTCAAAAAGCTTCGAATTGAGTACTTATGACTACCGGTGAAAGTAGCTCTGCCTAACCGGATAGAACCGGCCCTTGGTACTGATCAAACTGCAATAAGCTGATGCCTATCCGACGGCCTCAACCGAGTTTGCTTCTACAAAGTCGATCATGTGCTCTATGCGATGAAAAACCACAACGTTATCAGTCAGCTTAATGTCCTGACTCAGTATCTGGTATCCGCTCAGCAGAATAGTAGCTCGAGGGAAGGAAGTGGCAAGCTGATCCACGTAATCTTGCACCTGGTTGGCGGGGGGGCTGGTGGTGATCACCGTGACAATGTAGTCGGGATTGACAATACCGTAGATGCTAACCACGTCATCAAAGGGAAGATTCTGTCCGAAGTAGACTGCCCGATTGTGACGAGCTTTCACAATATAGTTCGCAAACAGCAAGGTGAGCTCGTGCAGTTCGCCCTCGGGAAGATAAAAAAGGTACTTGTTTGCTTCGGCTCGCTCGGGTGAGGTGAGTCCATCGATGGCAACAATTATTTTTTGCCGGATGAGATTCGTGACAAAGTGCTCCTGGGCTGGGTTGATCGCGTCCGTTTGCCAGAGCACGCCAATTTTGGACAGAAATGGGTAGATTACGTTGAGCACGGTGTTTTCAAACCCTATCTTGCGGGTGTTGGAAGCAATAACCTCCTCAAATCGCGCTTCGTTGAGATCAATCATCGAGAGCAACAGCGCGTTGATCTGATCGGGGTAGCGCCAATTTTTTTCAGTGAGTTGAACCACGATTTCGTTCAACTTATCTCTGCCCAGGGTGGCTATCTTAGAGATCTTGTAACCGTTGTCCTTGAGCAGGGCAACATTAAGAATCAGCTTTAAATCTTCACTGTCATAGTACCGAATATTGGTTTCGGTGCGTTTGGGTGAGATAAAACCGTAGCGTTGCTCCCAGATGCGTAGCGTATGGGCTTTGATTCCGGAAAGCTGTTCTAAATCCTTTATCGAATACGTACTCAACGGGCTGGCTTCTAATTCACATTCATTACAAGAGTAGCTGCAACGCTAACCCCGAATGGTGCAATTTGTTCAGGACCACGCGTTACCAAGGTTGTAAAATCAAAAAGAAAAGTGCCTGGATAATTAACAGGGGCAAGGCCAAAGGGTTATTCTTCTTAAAAGATGCTGCAAAAAAAAATCCTTGCACCAGAATCGCAACGAGTAGCCATCCTAGGTAGTTATGCAGTGGTGGATGAAGGGTTTCCCAGTGCCAAAAATCATGCTTGATGGCCACTGGCTCGATGAGGTAGTCCATAGCGACCATTAGTAGAGCCGCGAGCAGCACTTTTGTGGATACACTGAGAGCAAGACGATGAACCACGGCGCCACACAGGTAGGTAAGCAGCAACCAGTTGACGGCAATCATAAGAGGCACCGCTAGCACCTTAACGCCTAAGGTAGTATCATAAGCGTACGATCCAAATACCAGTGAGGTGTGTACGCCCAGCACTTCCACCCAGTAGCCGATGAGCATGACCCCGCCGACAAACCACCAAAACGAAGAACGCCAGTCGCAGTGGAAGTATAGCAGCAGCGACACGGTTAGCAAGAGGTGGAACGGGGTGAACCACTGAAACAGCGGGCGGGCAGAGCTAAGCAAACCGAGCACTCCGGCACCGTGGGTAATAATCAGGAAAACGGTGGCTTGCTGAGGAGTGATGCTGGAACGGTCAGGTTTTTTCTTCGGCTGATCGCCTGATGTCATCTGCACTGTTCAAATGTTGACGTGCCGCTCGGCATGATACGATGAGCGTACCAACGGACCGGATTCAACGTACTTCAATCCGCGGGAGAGTCCTTGCTCTCGGTAAGCGGCAAACTGATCAGGGTGAATAAATTCGGCCACGGCAATGTGCATTTTGGTGGGTTGCAGATACTGCCCCAGGGTTAGGATGTCTAGACCGTGGGCGACCAAATCATCCATGGCCCGGTGCACCTCGTCGACGGTTTCGCCCAGGCCCAGCATGATGCCTGATTTAGTGCGTTTGCCGTAGTCTTTGGTGCGTTTGATTTGTTCCAGACTTCGGGCGTACTTGGCCTGCGGACGCACCGGACGATACAGTCGCTCGACTGTTTCCACATTGTGCGACACGACCTCCTGTCCCGCGTCAATCATCCGGTAGAGCGCGTCCCAGTTCCCTTTCACGTCGGGAATGAGCGTCTCAACGGTGGTATCCGGACTCAGTCGTTTCACTTCTCGCACGGTTCGGTACCACACTTCAGCTCCCCGATCTTTCAGTTCATCGCGGTTGACGGAGGTGAGCACGGCGTGTTTGACCCGCATAAGTTGAATGGCTTCGGCCACGCGGCGGGGTTCGTCTTCATCATACTCCGGAGGACGGCCGGTGGCTACGGCGCAGAAAGAACAGCTGCGGGTGCAAACGTTGCCCAGAATCATAAAGGTGGCCGTGCCGCTTCCCCAGCATTCGCCCATATTGGGACAGTTGCCGCTTTCGCAGATGGTGTGGAGTTTGTGCTGGTCTACCAGGGTGCGCACCCGGGCGTATTCTTTGCCCGTGGGTAGCTTCACGCGTAGCCAGTTGGGCTTAGCCGTGCGTGGTGCCGGGTTAGAAACAACCGGTAATTCAATCATAGTAATAGGGAAGAAGGCGTAGTGTAGTATACGACAGTTGAAGAACAGTTGCCGACTTAGATAAATTCCAGTAGACTATCGTCGGCTGCCGTAGAACAGCATAATAAACGCAGAGGGAAAAAGGCGTTGCGATTCGGCCACCTGGGCAATTTCGATGGCTTCCGGAAATGCTTCAAACTGAAACCCTACTTCAAAGCCGGTGACGTCGTTCTTAAAGGTGCCAAACTCAAACGCCAGGGCCGCTTTGATGTTCGCTCCTATCTTCACGTTAACTTCTCCCTCGCGAATGCCCCGCAGAAAAGGCCCGGATCCAATAACCGATCCCGTATTCCCCTGTTTGACAATATCACGGGCCGGGATCACTTCTATCCGCCGGTCACGGCCATACTGCACGTAGTAAGGGGTAAGCAGACCCAGGGTAGGTCCTCCGGCCACAATGAAGTTTACCTGCACGCCCTGCTGAGGGGCTTTCTTAAATACTACCCACTCACGACCGTACTGAGGACGCACTGAGAAGAGGTAGTTCGTTTTGCCAAAAAGATAGGTGTTACCCGTGGCTCGCGAGGGTATCCGAAGTTCTTTCGGATTTTTAACGTTCACAATTTCTAGTCCGAAAGACTGAAACTTCCCTTCGCTAACCTGCCGACTGTATTTGCCCGCTACGCCACCGATCAGCCCTGAGTTAGAGTTTTTGCTCACGCCCCAAATATATTCCTGGTTATATTCGTAGACGTTATCGTCTTGGGCTCGAACTGCGGCGCTCACGCCCCACAAAACTGTTAAGAAGCAGGCGAAGCGTGCCCAA
Organism: Cyclobacteriaceae bacterium; assembly: GCA_965217305.1. GTDB lineage: Bacteria > Bacteroidota > Bacteroidia > Cytophagales > Cyclobacteriaceae > Tunicatimonas. The sequence goes on along the minus strand of CBDCHN010000004.1, from coordinate 300,770 downwards.
AATTTCGTAGATTTCCCGCTCATTGAAGAAAAGTATAGTTTGTGTAAAGATACAAAGTATAAATCTAGGATTTATTATGCCGCAAATCAAATCTTCTTACCGGGGTGAACTGCGTACGGAAGCCATTCACCTAAAGTCATCCAGCCAACTAATCACCGATGCGCCCACCGATAACCACGGCCGGGGTGAGGCTTTCTCCCCCACCGATCTGGTGTGTGCCGCCCTGTGTAGTTGCATGATGACGATTATGGGCATTCGTGCTTCTAAACACAACATTACCTTAGAAGGTTTGGAAGCCGATGTAACCAAGCACATGTCGTCGGATCCCCGGCAGATTGCCCGGATTGACATTGCCTTTCGTCTGGCAAGCACCAATGCTACGGAAAAGCAACGGGAAATGCTAAAGGACGCCGCCCGAAACTGTCCGGTGGCCCTGAGCTTAAATCCGGCTATTCGTCAGGAGGTGACCTTTGATTTTTGAGATACTATCAGGTTACAGCTGATCTATTTGCTCCTTTAGCGCGCGGTAGGATATGCCCATATGCGAAGTGTCGTACACACATTGTCCGTTGTGGATGAGTAGTAGTTGAGGAGACTGGTGCGGCACGCGAAACGAATCGGCAACTTTCTGCGAAACGTCTCGGTGGCGGATAAGGTCCAGGTAAAAAATATCGGCGCCCTCCATCTCCTGTTCATTCCAGGCGCGTTCGAGGCGGCTCAGAGTCATACTGCTGATGCTGCACCGGGTGCTGTGCTTAAAAATTATAACCGGCCGTTCGCGCGACTTTTCTTGCAGTTGAGCCAGGGCGCCCACGTCTTCCAGAGATTTCCAGTTCATCGTTTCAGTAATACCAAATTTCAGATTCTTTACTATCGTACCTCGGCTTACGAACTTTCTCCTTCAAATGTTGGGGTTGCTCCTTGGATTTAAAGATGTGCGTGATCCAGACCCGGCGTCTGCGGTGTCGCTCCTTTTGTTGGTAGGATGTCTTGCTCTTCTGGGCCAGGTGATGCACGCTGGGGTGTTTGTCGTTGCCAAAGAAACCTTTCTTCACGCGGATGCTTCCTTCGTGCCGATGCACCTGGGCGGCTAGTTTCTTATGATATCGGGTCTGCCCCCGCGGAGTCCGAACCCGAATCTGGCCTTGGTACTGGGCCATGTAGTACGCTTTGTTCTTCTCAATTTTCCGCTGTAGATACGGGCGCAGCTGCTTCTGGTGCCCGGCAAATGCAGCATGGTCGGCCGATACTTTTTTGTAGGCTTTGCGTTGCGCCGTGCGTGCCGGAATGAGCACTGGTCCTTTGAAACTACCCACCGATTTATCGGGTGCTCCTCGATCTTTACGAACCCGCATTTCACCCTGGTAACCGCTAAGTTGGATGGATAGATTCTGAAGGTAGCGCTCTTTTTGGCGATGATGACGGTCGTAGCGGTTGAAAATCCGATCAAGCAGGGGAAGATGGGCTTTGTCTTGTCCTTCTTCGGCATCCGGGGCGCTCATGGGGTGAGCGTCGGAAGCGCGTACTCCTTCGGAACGGCTCTTGGAGGGCGGCGGAGCGTAGTTATCTTTTACCTTGCCGGAACTGGTGATGGAGCGAGGCCGTAGGTAGGTATCCTGGGGGGTAGAACTGGCGGGCATCGAGAGTGGCGGCCGGTGCTTAGCCTTCACTGAGCGGGCCGGGCGGTTGGGGTTCACCTTTTTGACCTTCTTTTTTTTCTTGCGCACCTTTACGGTGGGTACGTTTCCACCATCTTGCGCCCGTACCGGCTGAACGGTAAACAGCAACGCGCCGACCACTCCGATGAGGAAGCAACGAGCGAAAAAACAGAAGTGCTTTTTATAGTTATGCTGCATAAATAAATGTACCGTCCGGGCAGCAACAATCACAACCGCTTTTGCGAGGATCATTACATCATCAGGAAAAAGTACGAATTGCCCTAGCTTCAAGGCCTATCATTCGTATCCGAGGTGGATCAGTGCTTCGCCCTGGTTGATGAGCGGATGGTTGTTGATGCAGATGACGTGTCCGTCGGCCGGAGCGCGTACCTTGCGCTCGAATTCGCCGTAGGGGTCCATCACGGTGCCCAGGGTGGCCCCCTTCTGCACCCGCGCTCCGTTTCGAATGCTGGCCAGAAAAAGTCCGGAGGTTTTGGCGCGAATCCAGGTAGATTTCCGTAGCAAAACCGGTGGTTGGGTAGTAGAAACTTCCTCAGAGCGCATTCCTAAGTAGTGCAACACCCGCAACAGGCCGTTAAGTCCCTCTTGCACCGCAAAATCATCCAAGCGAAGCGATTCGCCTCCTTCGTAAAGCAGCACCGACTTGCCAATGGAGTGCGCCGTTTTGCGCAGCGATTTGTCCAGATACTTAGAGGCCATGATAAAGGGCGGGGCAAATATCTGGGCCAGTTCCAGACTCTCTTCATCCTCCAACACCGAGCGCACCTGGGGGTAGTTCGAGCGGCTGGCTCCTCCGGTATGAAAATCCAGGGCGTAATCAACGTGCCGCACCACCTCGTTGAGCAGGGTGTAGGCAATGCGACTGGCTAGCGACCCGGTGGACGAACCCGGAAAAACGCGGTTCAGATCGCGCCCGTCGGGCACCACCCGCGATTGGCTAATAAAGCCAAAGATGTTCATGATCGGGATACAAATAATGGTTCCCCGATTTGGGTGGTGGTACCCCTGACGCACCACGCGACGCAAGATTTCGATACCATTGATCTCATCGCCGTGTAGTCCGGCCAACAGTAACACAACCGGACCTTCTCGTTTGGCTCGGTTGATAAACACCGGCACCTCCACGTGGGTGCGGGTAGGCAGTTTGGCAATATCCATCGAGAGCTGCACCGACGTGCCGGGGGTGATGTCACGACCTAAAATAGTGAGCGGGCGATGAGGCAAGGGTTAGGCGGAGCTAAATGATAAAATAAAGTAAAGATGCAGGGCGGAGCGATATGGAAAGAAAGAAGCTCATTGTTGGTCCATAGTCGACAGTCCACAGTAGCAGGTGTTACTTGAACTGTGGACTATAGACTGTCGACTACTTATGACTAATCCACGTCCACGTTACGTTCGATGTACTTGATGATTGATCCGGCGATGTCTTTTCCCGTAGCGCCTTCTATGCCTTCTAGCCCAGGGGAAGAGTTCACTTCCAGGATCAGCGGCCCGCGGGCCGATTGCAGCAGATCCACTCCGGCCACGCTGAGGTTCATCGCCTTGGCGGCCCGCAAAGCGGCATTTTCTTCTTCGTCGGTAAGCTCCACCACCTGGGCGGTGCCTCCGCGGTGCAGGTTGGAGCGAAACTCGCCCTCCTTGGCCTGTCGTTTCATGGCTCCTACCACACTGTCGCCGATCACCAGCACCCGAATATCAGCCCCTTTGGCTTCTTTGATAAACTCTTGCACGATTACCCGTGCCTGTAGTCCGTTGAAAGCTTCGAGCACCGACTCTGCCGCTTTTTTGGTCTCGGCCAGCACCACGCCGAGCCCCTGGGTGCCTTCTAGTAGTTTGATAACGCAGGGAGCACCTCCCACGGCATCAATGACTTGATCCACGTCTTTGGAATAGTTAGTAAACACGGTTTTGGGCAAGCCCAGTCCGGCGCGGGCCAGGATTTGCAGGCTGCGCAGCTTGTCGCGCGAGCGCACCAGGGCGACCGATTCGGTGGTGGAAAAAGTTTTCATCATCTCGAACTGCCGCACCACGGCGGTGCCGTAAAAAGTTACCGAAGCCCCGATGCGCGGAATCACCGCGTCCATATGGGTTAAATACTCGCCTCGGTAGAAAATAGTCGGCTTCTTTTTTTCGATCTGGATATCGCACTTGAGGGTGTCTACCAGGCGGACCTCGTGCTTTCGCTTTTTGGCGGCTTCAATCAGGCGTTTGGTGGAGTAGAGGTTACCATTGCGGGATAAAATGGCAATTTTCATAGGTATCAATCGGTTAGGTGGGAAACAAAAGTAATAAAAAGGATCAGACTTCTCCGTTTGCGGCGTATTCTTCGAGCCGCTGCTGCATTTTCAGGATACGGTCTTCCAGGCTCTCGGAGCTGATTTTCTCCCGCAGCCGGTCTACGGCAATGGGGAAGGCGAAGGGGGTGGTTTGGGGAGGGTGCCGTATGAGGAGCTGTTGTTGGTTAATCAGGTGCAGGGTGTCGCTCAGTTGCACGTGCGCCACCTGCTGGTAAAGTGCTTCGTTCATCGCTTGCGCCATGAGCAGATTATGCGGGTCGTATTCGGCAAACACGTCGTAGATGATCTGAGCGGTGGCCTGCAGATGGCGATTGCGGACGGATTTGCCTGGATAGCCCTGAAAGATAAGCCCGGCAATAGCGGCAATCTCGCGAAAGCGCCGTTTGGCCATCTCGGTGCTGTTCACGCTGGCCAGCAGGTCGTCGGCTAAACGTTCGGTGCCAAATAAGTCGAGTTCCAGGGCTTCTTCTAGCGGAATTTCCTGATCCGAAAGCAGCTCGAAGCCGTAGTCGTTCATGGCGATAGAAAAGCTAATGGGCTGAATCTGGCTGATGCGCCACGCCACCAGGGCGGCCAGCAGTTCGTGCACCGCCCGTCCGGCAAAGGGGTACATGTACACGTGATCGCCCTCGCGGGTGAGCAAGCGCTCGATGAGAAACACGTCTCGACTGGGCAGGGCCGACCACGACTGTTGCACGTTGAGCAGCGGCGCTAGGGCGTGCAGTTCCGGGTCGGAGTAGTTGCCCTCGAGAAAATGGTCTAGCTTGAGGCGGATCATGTCGGCCAGTTGGGAAGACAGTGGCAGGCGTCCGCCGCTCCAGCGGGGCACCAGGCCGTCTTTGCCGTGGGCTTTGCTCACCAGCACCGTCATGTCTTTGATGCGCTCCAACCGCAGGTTGCGGCCGGCAAACCAGAACTTATCACCCTTATTAAGGCGCGACGCGAAGCTTTCTTCGATGGTACCAATGAAGCCCCCGCTCAGGAACTTGACGCGCATCAGCGGGTCGCTCACGATGGTGCCCATCGACAGGCGGTGGCGCATCGCCGTGCGGCGGCTGGTCACCTTGTATACTCCGTCTTCTACCACCACCTTCGAGAACTCGTCGTACTCGCCCAGGCTATCGCCGCCGGTGGTGATAAATTGCAGCGCCCAGCACCACTGCTGCGGGCTGAGTTGCCGAAAAGCGTAGGTGGATACTACTTCTTGATACAGTTCCGCTTCGCGAAATCCTTCGCCCACGGCGCGGGTCACCAGGTACTGCACCAGCACGTCGAAGCAGTTCTCCAGGGGCGGGCGCGATTCCGCCAACCGCTGCCGCACGCCTTCCTGCAGGGCTGCCGCCTCTAGCAACTCCAGCGAGTGGGTGGGCAGAAAGTAGATCACGCTGGTAGCCCCCGGCTGGTGTCCGCTGCGTCCGGCCCGCTGCAGGAAGCGCGAGATGCCCTTGGGACTACCCACCTGAATCACCGTTTCCACCGGTCGGAAATCCACTCCCAAATCCAGACTCGAGGTGCAGACTACCAGTTTAAGGATGCCCTGGTGGAGGGCGTCTTCCACCCAGGTGCGCACTTCGTTGTCAAGCGAGCCGTGGTGCATGGCCATTTGCCCGGCCAGGTCGGGTGCGGCCTCGAGCAAGCGCTGATACCAAATTTCGGTTTGGGAGCGGGTGTTGGTGAACAGCAGCGTGGTTTTACTCGCTTGAATAATAGGTAACACCTGCGGCAGCATCCGAATGCCCAGGTGCCCCGCCCACGGAAATTTGTCGACGCGTTCGGGAATGATGGAGTGCACCTCAATACGTTTCTCGATCTCCGAACGCACAATGCGGCTGGGCGTATGGTGGCTCGGACCGAGTAGAATATCTTTGGCCTGCTCCAGGTTGCCAATGGTGGCCGACACGCCCCACACCCGCAGGGCCGGGCGCAAGGCACGCAGGTGCGACAGAGCGAGTTCTAGCTGCACGCCCCGCTTGGTGCCCAGCAGTTCGTGCCACTCATCGGTGATGACGCACTCCAGGTGGCGAAACACCTGCCGGTGGTCTTTTTGGCTCAGCAGCAGGTGCAGACTTTCGGGAGTGGTGATGAGGCACTCGGGCAGGCGGCGCAGTTGCTTCTGCCGGTCTTTGGTGGAGGTATCGCCACTGCGGACGGCCACCTGCCAGGGAACGTCCATGCTGTGACAGGCGCGTTCCATGGCGGCGCGAAGGTCTTTGGCTAGGGCGCGCAGCGGGGTGATCCACAGCACCCGCAGTCCGTTGTTCTGGGTTAGGGCGTAATCATCGGGATGCTGTTGGATGAACGAAAGCAGGCAGGGAGTCCACAGGGCGTAGGTTTTGCCGCTGCCGGTGGGGGCGTTGAGTAGTCCGCTCTCACCCGCCAGGTAGGCTTGCCACGTCTCGCGCTGAAACGGAAAGGGCGTCCAGCCTTGTTGTGCAAACCAGTCTTCGGCGGGAGTGAGTGGAGTGGGGGGGGCGGTGGACACGGGCGAGCGTTTTGGGAACAACGCGCTGGGGTGGGGGATTGTTAGCGGGTCGATTGCTCAATGATTCGATTGCTAGTGAATCAACCAGTGCCTGACACTATGCGTCGTTGAACAACTGATTGAGCCAAGTGGCGAATTGTTGACAGAGGGTAGTGTCGGTGGTGAGGTAGCGGGTAGTAGACTGACCGAGTGGAATACCGGGCTGGTCTTGCCAGGCAATCCAGGTATGCATCAGCGCTTTGGCGCGGTGCACTTCTTTGTACCGTTGAATATTCCTTTTCTCTAGGTCCTTGAGTGTTTCTTCGGCGAACGAAAGGCAGTCATCACCTGGAACAATCAGTTGCCGCATGAAATCTTCGAGCATACCAGGGTTTTGGTTATCGGGCATTAGCCAGATGCCTACTTTAGCAAAGCCTAATTCTGGTGAAGGAAGAATTGCTCCACCGAGCGGAGCAGAATCTGGCACGATATAGCCTAAAGGAGTTAGTCGGTTTTTGATTTGCTCCCATCGGTCTTTGTTTTTACTGGGATCATCCGAGTCTTTGTCTACTATTACTCCTAGTGATACTCGCCCTGATGTTTTCACGTCTATCGATATGGAATTAATCAGCGTATCAACATTTTCAGTTTTTCCCTCGGCTCTTGTAGATACTTCGTAAATACCTTTCATGTTAAGCTTGTCGCGGAGGGCTAGCATAACATGAAAATCATCTTTTCCTTCAACAATAAGTAGGTTGGGGGCAACAGCCATTAGCGGGTTTCAATATTTTGCTCAGCCGCTATCTCTAGTTCGTCCGCACTATAGAAGATAGGCTTAATGATGTCACCGAACCTTTCCAGACGAAAGTACTGCCCCTCCGATTGGTTTCCCTCATTTAACACACTTTCAAAAGCATGAATACAATCGTCGCTGTGCGTGGTGGCAAACACTTGTACGTTGAGTTCTTTGGCCAATTTGAAGATCATCTTCCACAAGTCTTCCTGCACGGTGTGGTGCAGTCCGTTTTCGAATTCATCAATGAGTAGACAGCCATCTTCCGCATTAACTAAAGCTAAAATTATTGTAAGGATGCGATTTATACCATCGCCCATGCTCTGAAGGAGTATTCTTCCAATGGTACCACTAATTAAGACAATTGGTTTTTGCTCGTTATTATCCTCTATATACGCAAATCTTGTTATGTTAGGCTCTATAGTTTTAAGAGCTTGAACAACATAATCTTCTTTCCTAGTGAGCGCGATTTTACTCCATGCCGCATACTTACTTTCTTCATAGTATGTACGTGCAGTTACGAACTGGCAATTAGACAAACCTTTGACATCACGGAACGAATAATGGATAAGCGGTTCTTCACCTATGTTGTCTAAGAAATAGATGGCGGAATCATCACGTTTGAAATGAATACTCAACGCAATTCTGTAAGGACCAGGTATCTGCTCATCATCTTCAAGTCTGCGCCATTGCCGCCGAGTAGATTTTCTATTGGTTTTTGCTTCTACCAACTCAAATACTTCTTCGACCATCTTAACAAAACGAATCATAAGGCTATCATAGAGCTGATCAGGATTGTTAAGACCTACTTCTACATCTTGTAACGGCCCAACAACGATCTGGTCACCGTCTAAAAACCCCTCATGTCTATTATGAAACAATGAAGTATATGCCCAACGAATACGTTCCAAAGAGTGCTCGCTACCGTAAAATTCACCTCTGACTTTCAATAGATCATTGGTCAGGGTCAAACTACCCCCCGCCGCATACAACGACACAGCTTCCAGCAGCGAGGTCTTCCCCGTATTGTTCTTTCCCGCAATCAGGTTTACCCGCGCCAGCTTTTTAATATCTAAGCTCTTGAGGTTGCGATAATTCCGAATGCCTAACGATGGTAACATAGCCGTATCATTTATTTTCTCATTTCACATCTCACCCTTCCCCTCTCACCCTTCCCCCCTTACCTCAATGCCCAACTCACCCAACTGCTCTCCCGAAATGGGTGAGGGCGTGTCGATCATCACGTCGCGGCCCGCGTTGTTCTTTGGGAAGGCAATGTAGTCGCGAATGGAATCGGCCCCGTCGAACAAAGCGCACAAGCGGTCGAAGCCAAAGGCAATGCCTCCGTGGGGTGGGGCTCCGTACTCGAAGGCGTCCATCAGGAAGCCAAACTGTGCTTGCGCCTCGGCGTCGCTGAAGCCCAGGTGCTGAAACATGAGCTTCTGCAACGCCCGGTCGTGGATTCGAATTGAGCCACCTCCCACCTCCACGCCGTTGATCACCAAATCGTAGGCGTTGGCGCGCACGGCACCGGGGTCGCTGTCGAGCTTAGCAATATCTTCGGGCTTGGGCGAGGTGAACGGATGGTGCATGGCGTGGTAACGCTTCGTGTCTTCGTCCCATTCTAATAGCGGAAAGTCCACCACCCACAGCGGCTGGTACACCGACGGGTCGCGCAGGTTCAATTCGCTGCCCATATGCAACCGCAGTTCCGACAACGCCCGGCGTACGGAATGCCGCCCAATATGAGTAATCTCACCCGAGAGCACCAGCAGCAGATCGCCCGGCTGGGCATCCATCGCGTCGGCCCACTGTTGCAAGTCATCCTGACCGTAGAACTTATCTACCGACGACTTAAAACTACCGTCCGGATTGCACTTTACGTACACCAGTCCCTTCGCCCCGATCTGCGGTTTGCGCACAAAGTCGGTAAGGGCGTCGAGCTGCTTACGGGTGTAGCTGGCGCAGTCTGGCGCGCGGATACCCACCACCAGCTCGGCCTGATCGAACACGTTAAAACCCTTGCCCTGCGCCACGGCGTTGAGCTCCATGAACGTCATGCCAAAACGGGTGTCGGGCTTATCGTTGCCGTACAGTCGCATGGCCTCGTCGTAGCTCATCCGGGGGAAGGTATCGATCGTGACTCCTTTCACTTCTTGGAACAAATACTTGGTCAGTCCCTCGAAGGTGTCAAGGATATCCTCCTGGGTTACGAACGACATCTCGCAGTCGATCTGGGTGAACTCCGGTTGGCGGTCAGCCCGCAGGTCTTCGTCGCGAAAGCACTTCACAATCTGGAAGTAACGGTCGAAGCCCGACACCATCAGCAGCTGCTTGAAGGTCTGGGGCGACTGGGGCAGGGCGTAGAACTCGCCCGGATGCATGCGCGAGGGCACCACGAAGTCGCGCGCTCCCTCGGGGGTAGATTTGATGAGCACCGGAGTTTCTACTTCGATGAACTGTTGCTGGTCCAGATAGCGGCGCGTCTGCTGCATCATGCGGTGGCGCAGTTGCAGCTTTTGCCGCACGGGGCTGCGCCGTAAGTCCAGGTAGCGGTACTTCATGCGCAGGTCTTCGCCGCCGTCCGACTGGTCCTCAATGGTGAAGGGAGGGGTTTTGGAAGGATTCAGCACCCTAAGTTCGGTTACCTCCAGCTCAATATCGCCGGTGGGCATGTTCGGGTTTTTAGCGTAGCGCTCGATTACTTTTCCTTTGGCTTCCAGCACGTATTCGCGACCCACCTGCTGCGCCTGTTCCATGACGTTGGCGTCGGTTTCGCCTTCCTTGAAGATGAGTTGGGTGAGTCCGTAGCGGTCGCGCAGGTCGATCCACAGCACGCCGCCTTTGTCGCGCACGCGCTGCACCCAGCCGGTAAGGGTCACGGATTGGCCCGCGTGGTCTAGTCGCAATTCGCCGCAGGTATGCGTTCGTAGCATATTGTTCGTTAGTTTGATACCGTTGAGGGACAAAGTTATGGTAAATTATCGGGCCTTCCTGGCTTTCCGGGCATTTAATGCAACTGTGACAATGAACAAGCGGATTGGTCGATGGTTGAAATTGACGTCGGTGACGTTATTGTTGCTAGCGAGTACTACGCTGTCGGCTCAACCCCTATCCGAACGAGCCGAAATCAGCTTGCTCACTTACACGCCGAGCGATGAACTGTACGCCGCCTTCGGACACAGCGCCCTACGGGTGCGCGATTCAAGCGCTAATCTCGATGTGGTGTATAACTACGGCATGTTCAGCTTTGAGGAAGGGAACTTCTACCTGAAGTTCGCCCGGGGGAAGCTTGACTACTGGTTGGGGGCTTACGAGTTTCAATACTTGGCGGCGGAAGCCCGACAACGCAACTGTACGATTCGCGAACAGACGCTGAATCTAACCAACTCCGAGAAGCAGACATTTTACGATTATCTTATCACTAACCTGCAACCCAAGAACCGCTACTACCGCTACGATTTCTTTTACGACAACTGCGTGACCCGCATCCGAGACCTGACCCGAGCGGTGCTTGGCGAAAACCTACGCTTAGACACTTCTTTCGTATGGGACTACTCATTCCGAGACCTCATTGATTTGCACATGCAACCCCAACCCTGGGGCGACTTGGGCATTGACTTGGCCTTAGGGTCGCGCATCGATAGGCGTGCGCCCGCCATTGACTATCTGTTTCTGCCCGCATACGCCGCGCAAAGCTTTGCCAACAGCACCGTGCGGCACAACGGAAGCGAAGTGCCCCTGGTGAAGCAGGACACCGTTCTGTTTGAGAAACAGCTCGGCGAGGAGACGGCTTCCCTCGGTTTCTGGCAACCGAAGTGGATGTTCTCGGCTATCTTAACGTCAGTTATTCTGGAAGTTGCTGAATGAGAGGGCGTTGAGTTGCGTAGAAGCGTAAAAAAGTCAAGATTTGCAGTGGAATTAAATCTTCATTGTACAAAACAAAGAATCATGCAAATCTTGACGACAACAAAACTAACGGAAATTTTTGTGGAAACCGATGACTTCCTACTGGATTTAGCTCAGCAAACGGCTCTTCAAGGCCTGCCTGTCCCCGCCTTCCACTCACGCTTTGCGCGAAGCGAAGTCATAACGACCCTAATTGCTTATCATCATTCGGGACGCAAATGCTTCAAATACTTCTATTGTCAAGATGTGCTGAAGACTTTTCAAAGCTGGCTTCCTGATGCCCCTTGCTATGAACGCTTCGTAGCCCTAATCCCGCACGTAGTGCTGGAACTCTATCTGTTGCTCAAAAGCCGTTGCCAGCCCGCTTTAGCAGAAAACTACATTGACAGCAAACCTTTGAAAGCTTGTCACATCAAACGAGAAGCACAACACAAAGTGATGGCTGATTGGGCCAGCAAAGGCAAGGGCACGTTAGGTTGGTTTTACGGCTTCAAAATGCACGTAGTCATCAACCGGGAAGCACAGCTAGTCAACTTTCTGCTCACGGCAGGCAACGTAGCTGACAACAATCACCAGGTGTTGAACTACCTGCTCAAAGAAGTAGAAGGAAAAGTATACGGCGACAAAGGTTATTTGAGCACCCTGAAAGAAGAGTTACTTAGCAAAGGGGTAGACCTAAGGGCCAAGATGCGCCGCAACGGAAAGAAAGATGCTATTGTCCATCAAAAGGACGCTTATTATCATCGTCATCGCGGACTCATTGAGTCAGTCTTTGGCCAGTGCGTAGGTCTCATTGATTTAGAGCATACTCGCCATCGGGCCCCTATTAACTATCTATGCAACGTCTTTGCTGCCCTGCTGGCTTACACCTTTGCCGATCAGCATCCGCGAATCATTGCTTTTGAAGATCGTGGCCGACTGCTACATGCCGCTTGATTTTGTATTATTTTTAGAAACCTAGAATAACTGACGTTATCTTAGTTATAGTCTTGCTGACAACCTTTCTCACGCGACACCGTTGCCCGGTGTACTGGCCTGATGCCCTGCTGTTTAGCCTGTACGGCCTCTTCGGAATTATTTTGCTTCTCCTTTGGTTCGCTACCGACCATCAGACCGCGCGGGATAACTACAACCTGCTGTGGTTGCATCCGCTGCACCTGCTCAGCGCGGGCTTGTTGTTGCAAGAAACTAAGGACATCAAAACCAAGCTGTACCTGCTACTGAACGGCCTGTTCTGCCTGTTGCTTTTGACCATGTGGAACGTAGTTTCCCAGGCGTATCATCCAGCCTTCATCCCGTTAGTCGTGCTGCTGACCTTTCGCTACTTCTATACGTATTCTACCATTAAGCTAAACAAAGCGCCAGCGGACTAGAAGAAGATATCCTGCGCCAGCCGATACGTATTGGAGTGCGCCTCCACAATGTTGGCAATCTTCTCCGAATACCCGCCGCCCATGTTGATGGTTACCGGTACCCCGGCGTCGCAGCAGCTTTGCAGCACGAAGCGGTCGCGCTCCTTACATCCGGCTAGGGTCAGTCCCAGTCGCCCTAGTTTATCGGTGGCCAGCACGTCTACTCCCGATTGAAAAAACACAAAGTCGGGTTGCACTTCGTCCATCAGGCGGGGCAGGGTATTTTGTAGGTAGCGTAGGTAGGTACGGTCGTCGGTGCCGTCGGGTAGGGGAATGTCTAAATCAGATGGCTCCTTGTGCATGGGGTAGTTCTTAGCTCCGTGCATGCTGAAGGTGAACACCGTGGGCTGGTGACGGAAGATTTGGGCGGTGCCATTGCCCTGGTGCACGTCTAGATCCACGATCAGCACTTGGGTGGCTAGCTTATTCTCTAACAGATAATTTGCTCCGATGGCGCTGTCGTTGAGCAGGCAAAATCCTTCACCCCGGTCGGTAAAGGCGTGATGCGTGCCCCCGGCCACGTTGCCCGCCACGCCGTACTCCAGCGCGTAGCGGGCCGCTTGTATCGTGCCCTGCGCGATAGTGATCTCGCGCTGCACTAGTTCATTGGATAAAGGAAAACCGGTCTTCCTAATCTCTGACTTCGTAAGTTGTAGTTGCTGCAGTCGCTGCCAGTAGTCGGCGTCGTGGGTGTTAGTGATGTAACGTTCTTCCAGGGGGTGGGGAGCAAAGAGGTTGGCTTCGGTGATGGTGCCCTCGTAGATGAGTTGTTCGGGCAGCAGATCGTACTTGATCATGGGGAAGCGATGGTTCTCGGGCAGGGAGTGCGCGTAGCTGGGAGTCCAGGCGATCTTGAGCATGCAGAACAAAAACGGGAAGTCGGTTAAAGAACTGCTTTCAGAGGGCTTAAGTTCTGGGTTGATGGTTCTAGGTTCGGGGTTGAAGGTTCTAGGTTGATGGTTCTGAGTTTAACAGATGACCCAGAACCCAGAACTGCGAACCTAGAACCCCGAACCTTCAACCTTAGTCACCACCCGCATGCCCGACTCCAGCGTTTTATGCACGGGGCACTTGTCAGCGATCTCTAGCAAACGTGCGCGTTGCTGTTCATCAAGCTTGCCGGTTAGGGTGATAATTCTCTCCACCCGATCAATCTTTTGCTGCGGGTCCTGGCAGTTTTCGCAGTCGTGCGCGTACACCTTCTTGTGCTCCAGCCGCACCTGCACGGCTTCCAGGGGCCAGCCCTTGCGATCGGCGTACATGCGCAGCGTCATGCCGGTGCAAGCGCCCAGTCCGGCAGCCACCAGGTCGTAGGGCGTAGGCCCGAGGTTGCTTCCGCCTACTGATTCGGGCTCGTCGGCAATCAGATAGTGCGGCCCCACCTGCACCTCGGTGGTGAAGCTGCCTTCGGTGCGCGTTATCACCGCTGACTCGTGCTCGGTGGAAGACAGCTCCGCCTCCGAAGTCACGTAGCGCTGCGCCCAGGCGCCAATCATGGTGCCCGCGTATACCGCGTCGGCTTCGTCACTCAGCAGGTGGTCGGCCCCATCTAGGGCAATAAACGACTTCGGATGCCGGGCCTGCCGGTAGAGGTCCGCGGCGTTGTCTACCGACACCGTTTGGTCGCTAGGCGAGTGCAGAATGAGTAGCGGCTGCTCAATCCGTTCGTAGTCGTGCTTCTCGTGCGCTTGTTGCAGATCGTCGATGAGTTGCTGGGTGATGGTAAACGGCCGTCCGCCCAGGTCGATCTCGGCTTTGCCTTCCCGGCGGATCGTCTCTAGGTCCTGGGTAAACAGACGCTGCAGGTGGTCGGGATGGGTCGGCGCGGCCAGCGTAGCCACGGCCTGCACCGACTCGATGCGCAGACTGGCCAGCAACACCGCCGCTCCGCCCAACGAGTGGCCCACCAGCAGTTGGGGGGCTTCGTAGTGTTCTTCCAGATAGGCTGCCGCGGCCAGCAGGTCTTCCACGTTCGAGGAGAAGTTGGTGTTGGCAAACTCGCCTTCGCTGTCGCCCAGGCCGGTGAAGTCGAAGCGCAGCACCGCCGTGCCGTGCTGGGTAAGGGCGCGGCTGATGTGCCGCACGGCGTTCAGATTTTTGCCACAGGTGAAGCAGTGGGCAAAGATGGCGTAGGACTGCGGCGGGAAGGCGGGCATGTCCAGCCGGGCGGATAGCTCGTGCCCGTCGGCGTTAGTGAAGGTGATGGCGTGGGTCATGAATGATGATTCTGGGTTGATTTTCTGGGCTTGATGGTTCTGGGTTCAACATTTGTCTCACAGCTTAGAATTCCAAACATAATAATTGCTTATTTATCCTCAAGAATGGCGATGCTCGAGACGAAGAGGTAGTAGTAAACTTGGCCCGGAAAGGGAGGTCGGTCTTCTCCTGAGTATCTCTTATAAGTGCCACTAAAGACTACCCGCTCACCTTCTTGCTGATACGCCTCGGGCAAGTCATCGCAAACAATGCCCACGTCCTGCAAGTCGTAAGTACCTTCAATGGATACGACAACTACCCATCGGTTGAGAACCATATCAAAGGCAACCAGACCCCTTTGATCCACTACCCTTTTAACCGTCTTGGCATCGGGGTGACAGGGTACCGTATCACACGCAACGCAGTCAGATTGCTGGCAGGCATTGTTTATAAACATCATCACCATCAACAGCAGTGCCCCGCTAGTAATGGTTAAAAACTGCTTCTTACTTTGGCTATTCATGGTTCTTTACGTTTATAGAAAACAACAACTATAAGACCCCAAGGGTCGGAGAATAGTTGGAAGCAGTCCGTGTACTTATACGAGTAGTTTCAGCTCGAGCTTCGCTAATGTGCGCTTTGTCAGAGTCTCCTACGCTTCTGGGCGCTCAGAACGTTCAATATGACAAACCATACGCAATATACGCCGAAGCATGTTGCCTTTGCAAAAATAAATCTAAGCGTAGTACAAGTGCTGCTGAAGAAGCAACCTGATCGGTTGTGCCTTGGTAAAATCGACCAAAGTGACACTGTCTGTTAAACCCCGGTTAGTGCTCTTGTGGCTTACTTTTTAACCCCTCCCCCGGGTAGCGCCCCCCACCGCCCGTCCGATCCTTCCCCACAGCATGCCTACCAAAACCCTTTAAAAGTTGCCGTCCTCGTCTTTTTCATTTATCTTTAGTGGCTGTAACACAACCAACTTAACCCAAATATGTCTCAACCATCCGATAATACTCGCCGAAAGTTTCTTAAAAAGCTGAGCGGCACGGCTGCCGTTCTTGCCACCGGGCCCGCCGCGCTGGCGGCTTCGCCGTCCAAAACCTTCCACATTCTTAAACGACGCGGCCCGGTGCCCGCCAACGACCGCATCACCATCGCGGGCATCGGCATGGGCATCATGGGCTTTGGCGACGTGAACACGGCCCTCACCCAACCCGGCATCGAGCTTATCTCGGTGGCCGATAGCTACCAAGGGCACCTCACCCGCGCCAAAGAAGTGTACGGCGACCAGCTGAAGACCACCATGAACTACCAGGAGATTCTCGACGATCCGGGCATCGACGCGGTGGTGATTGCCACCCCTGACCACTGGCACGACCGCATGGCAATTCAAGCCATGGAGAAGGGCAAGGCGGTGTACTGCGAGAAACCCATGGTGCAGTACATTAAGGAAGGTCCCGCCGTGATTGAAACCCAGCAGAAAACCAAGAAAGCCTTTCAGGTGGGCAGTCAGTTCGCCAGCTCGCTGGCCCACCGCAAGGCCAAGGAGTTCTACGAAGCCGGAGAGATCGGCCAGATGGTGCTCGCCGAAGCCTACTTCGATCGCTACGACGCGCTGGGCGCCTGGCAATACTCCATTCCGCCCGATGCCTCGCCCGAAACCTGCGATTGGAAGATGTTCCAGGGCGACGCTTCGGACCTGCCCTTCAGCGCCGAGCGTTTCTTTCACTGGCGCAACTACCGCGACTATGGTACCGGCATTCCGGGCGACCTGTTTGTGCACCTGTTCACCATGCTGCACAACATCACCGGGGCTATTGGGCCCGAACGCATCTACTCTACGGGCGGACTCCGCTACTGGGAAGACGGCCGCGATGTGGCTGACGTAATGATGGGATTGTACGACTACCCTAAAACTGAGAAGCATCCGGCCTTTAACCTGGGGCTGCGGGTGAACTTCGTGGATGGATCAGGGGGAAGGACGGGTATTCGTATTGTAGGCTCCGAAGGGGAGATGGATATCGGCTGGAACAGCGTGACGGTGCGGCGCAACAAGCTGCCCAAAGCGCCTGGCTACGGCGGGTGGGACACCTTCGGCACCTTCCCCGAAGCCACGCAAAAGGAGTTTGAGAAGGAGTACAAGAAGAAGTACGCCGACTCCATGAACGAGAAGTTCAAGCCCACCGAAGAAACCTACACCCCGCCCGAAGACTACGGCGGAGAGGGGATGCGGCGCGATCACTTTGCCGACTTCTTCAACGCCATGCGCACCGGGGAAGAAACCGTGGAAGGGGCCGTATTCGGACTGCGCGCCGCCGGTCCGGCCCTGGCCTCCAACACCAGCCACTACGAGAAACGCGTGGTGTACTGGGATCCTAAAACCATGACCGAGGTGAGCGACGAGAAAGCGATGGGAAAAAGGGAATAATACCAACGTAGGAACGTGATTAATCGTAGGAACATGATTAATCATGTTCCTACAATAACCAACTAACCCAATGAGAAACCTACTGATAATTGCCTTGGATATTCTTATATCCATTGCCATCGCGCTGATCTGGGGATGTGCCTCTCCTGACGCCTCTACCCAGCAAGCGTCGGTAACTCCTACCGAAACGGTTGCAGAACCCGCCGACGACTGGGAGTTGCTCTTCGACGGAAAGAACCTCGACCACTGGCACGACTACCGCGGAGAGGGCGTCAGTTGGAAGATAGAAGACGGCATCCTGACCACCGACGGCGGTGAAGGCGATATTGTTACCGACGATACTTACCGGAACTTCGAGCTGGAGTTCGAATGGAAGGTGGCCGAGGCAGGCAACAGCGGCGTGATCTACCTGGTGCAGGAAAACGATCAGTACGAACACAGCTTCGAGACGGGGCCCGAGTACCAGATCATTGACGCGGACAACTTCACTAAAAAGAACGACTATTCACTGGAGGCCTCGCAGAAGACGGGAGCCAACTACGCCCTGCATGCGGCGGAAGGGGCGGAAATGAAGCCCATCAAGGAATTTAATCAAGGCAAGATTGTGGTGAACGACGGGCACGTGGAGCACTGGCTCAACGGAAAGAAAGTGGTAGCGTATGATCTGTGGACCGACGCGTGGAAGGAGCAGGTGGCTCAGACGAAGTTCAAAGACATGCCCGGCTACGGACAAGCCAAAGAGGGCCACATCGCGCTACAGGACCACGGCGACCGGGTGTGGTTTCGCAACGTACGGATCAGACGGTTGTGAGGTTCGGGTTTAGAAGGTTCTAGGTTCTAGGTTATCTGTTCTAGGTTCTGAGTTGTGAGACAATCAACTCTAAACCTAGAACCATTTAAAACCACGTTGCGTGACATTTCTTAGATCGGTCATCTTACTGGGCTGTTGTATCCATCCTTATCTTGTTCAGGCTCAATCGGCTGACGACCAAGTCGCTATTCAGTCCATCATGGATCAGCAAACCCGTTGCTGGAACGCGGGTGACCTCAAGTGCTTTATGGAAGGCTACTGGCGCTCGGATTCGCTGATGTTTATTGGCAAAACCGGCATCACCTATGGCTACGACAGCACCCTGGTCAACTACCGGAAACGCTATCCCGACCGCGCGGCGATGGGTACTCTTCACTTTGACGTGCTGTCGCTGGAAGCACTCTCTGAAAATGTCTGCTTCATGGTGGGCCGCTGGTCGTTGCAGCGAAGCATCGGTGACGTGAGCGGACACTTCACCCTGCTGTTCCGACGCATTGATGGGCAGTGGCGGATTGTAAAGGATCATTCAAGCTGATATGAGACTGCTCGATCACCAACTCATCGCGCTGCGACCGCGCAAGGTGCTGCTCACCGGCGACAACTATACCATCGGCTACGACGGCGCCCACCACTGGGTGAGTCCCGACGCGGCGGCCTTCCCCGGTGACGTGCGCTTTTATCACAATCTGCAGTTCTACTTTATGGCTCAGCCCTTCTTGTTCGCCGACCCGGGCATTCGCTACGAGCCGCTACGTGCAGCTCAGTGAAATTCCGCCAGACGAAAGCATGTTTCTGATGCCCAACCAGGCCGTAGCGGTGGGAGCGCCTTTAGTTAAGTAACTGTTTTCAGTTGATATCGACAGAAAGAAATACCCAAGCGTAGCGAACGACGGTCGGAAATGTCGGGTGAGTCAACGTCACGGTTGGCCCTGATGAAACAATAATCAGCGCTATGGGTGTACCGAATGCGTAATATCCAAGCCTGCCTTGGCGGGTTTTCTCCCTTTTTCTGCTTGCTCTTCCTCAACCTTACGAACGGCCTGCCCTAACTTGATTGACTGCGCCTCGTGGCTTGGCATCCCCCCGCTTGGATTCTGATAAGCAATCGCAAGATGCATGGCTGTCCCGACGTTTGAAGTCTCGCTCAAGGCTTCGATAAGAATTGGCTTCCGGTCATTCTTGTCTAGTTCTCACATCCATCCGTCTGCTTCTATTAACGATTTTAGAGTAGGGTAAACTTGGCGTCCTTGGCGGCTAAACCATACTTCTATGCTGAAATTCTCTACCCTTACCCTTGCTGCGCTTCTTTCCTGCTTCCTGAGCCACGCACAAACCACGTATCACGTATCCACTACCGGCCAGGATGCTGCCGGGCGGGATGGTCTGTCGCCGACCACCGCTTGGAAAAGCTTGGCCTACGCCTGCGAGCGCGTGGATGAAGGAACCGCTACCATTCAATTAAGCGAAGGCACCTTTGTGGCTACCCGAACCGCCGTGCTAAAGAGTGGCTTCACGGTTGTGGGGCAAGGTGCCGATAAGACGACGATAACCAATGCGACATCCTTCACCGCTTCTCCTGACGCCTACTGTAGTTGGGACAAACAGGCAGCCAACTACCTGATCTCAGTGCCCTCTAAAAGAAAGAACATTGTTATCAAAGATTTGCTTTTCACCTCGCCGGATGAAAATCCGCTCTACGGGGCCATCCACGGGTGGGACAGCGACCAGATTGAAATTAAAGACGTGACTATTCGCAACTTCAGCTGGGCGGGGCTCTATCTAAACCGGTCGGGGCAGATCACCGTGCAAGGTTGTTTCTTTGAGGATGCCAGCTACGAAAAGCACTGTAGCGAATGGGGAGGGGCCATGCGTACCCGCTACGTCAGGGACGTTGAGATAAGCCGTTGCTCATTCAGAACCACCAAGGGCGGAGGCTACGGCTACAAGGCCAGTGGGCACGAAAACGCTAAGATTCACGATAACGTCTTTCATAACAAAGTGACCCTGGATAGCACCTCAGGCAGGCCGTTTGACCTGGAATCGGCCCACGAATTTGAGTGGGGACTGGAGATTTACAACAACGTTTTCAACGGTATGGTGTCGGTGCCGCGCGGCGGGGCGCAAGGCTTAACCTCTAATTCTGGTGAAAAAAAGACCTATCCCTACAGCATCCGCATTCACGACAACGTGTTCTACGGGTCGGGTGGGGTAGAAGGGCCGCGCAGCCATCTGGAGATTGATCACAACTACTTTGTCCACCAGTGGGGCAATTCGGGGCGGGTGTTCGAGATTCACGGCGGGAAGAACCCGGGGCCAACCACCATTCACCACAACGTGGCTGAATGCTCGATGGGCTTTGTGTTTAAGAAAGGAGAATTGAACGAGAACATCAGCATCCTCAACAACACGGTCTACCTGGTGAACTCCGACCGCAACAACTTCCCTACCAGCTTCCTGGAAGTGAGCGGCGAGGTGAAGAACTGGCAGGTGAAGAACAACGTGGTGTTTTCCGCAGATGCGCAAGCGCCGGACAAGCCTTCGGCCTTTAGTCGGGGCAGCCTGCCCGAAACGGGCATAGACATCAGCGACAACGTGGCCTGGAAGGTGGTGAAGATACCGTCGGGCACCGACGAAACCGATCCGCAGCTAGCGCTTCGCGGTGCCAAGCCCGAGGCCTACTACGCGGCGGGAGGGGTAGAGAGCTACGTAGTGGATCGGGGCACTGAGGTAGGATTTCTCTTCGAGGGAGCTGCCCCCGACCTGGGGGCCTACGAGTGGAAACCAGCCACGGAGCCTGCCCCGACGGCTGAGGAAGAACCAGGCGATACCACCGTGGTGACCAGCATCGACCCGACATCCGGGGGGCGCGAACAGGAATTTATGATGTATCCGAATCCGGCCAGCCATATACTCACCGTGCGTCGGGCAACCAACTATCCGACGTCCTTTAGTGCTGAACTGATCAACGTGTTGGGGACTACCCTCATCCGTCTCCGCGCTTCGACAGGAGGCCAGGTGCAGTTTGATCTTTCTGCTTACGCTCCGGGGATCTACTTTGTGCGACTACGCGCCTCGGGAGAGGAAACCATCCAGCGGGTAATCAAACGGTAGCTTTTTCAGACCGAAGGATAGAGCCAGCGAATCATCACTAGTACCGTAACCAGGTAAATTATCGTTACCGGTAAACCCACGCGCAGAAAATCCCGGAAGTTATACCCACCGGGACCGTAAACAATCAGGTTGGTTTGGTAGCCGACCGGGGTAAGGAAGGCAGCCGAAGCGGCAAAACCGATGGCTAGGTAAAACGGCATGCCCTCTACTTCCAGGGAATTGCTCAACGAGTAGGCCAGGGGGAAGGTAATAGAAACCGCGCCTACGTTGGTAATGAACGAGGTAAGCAAAGTGGTGATCAGCAACAGGCTTCCTAAAACTACCGTAACGTTGGTTCCGTCGGTGACCTCTAACATCCAGCGGGCCATCAGGTCGCCGCTTCCCGTTTTGATCATAGCCTGACCCAGGGCCAGTGAAAACACCAGGATACCTACCAGGTTAATGTCCACTTCTTGCTTCACGTCGGGCAGGGTGAGCATGCGCAGCCCCACCATGGCCGCAAAGATGATCAGCAAGCCTATAAACAGGGATAACTGCCCCAGAACAACCAAGAATATCGTTCCCAGGGCGGCTGCCAAGAACAACCATACCTTTTTTCGATTGGGCTGCAAGCGTTCCTTAAGTTGCGAGATGATAAAGATGTCACGGTACAGATCGGCCCGTTGCCGGAAATCTTTGCCTGCGTAGAGCAGCAGCAAATCGCCCTGCCGCAACCGGATTTCGCCGATTTTACCGCTAATTCGCTCCCCGTTGCGGTGGATGGCCACGATGGCGGCGTTGTAGCGTTCGCGAAAGGCAATTTCCTTAGCGGTTTGCCCCACCAGGCTGGAATTGGCCCCCACCACTGCTTCAATCACCTCGATCTGGTCGGTGTTGCGGGTATCGGCGTGCTGGGGTAGGGTGAGTCCGGGCCGGTTTTCGACCAGGTCGACCACGTAGTCGGTTTCGCCAGCAAAAATGAGCACGTCGTCGCTGCGCAGCTTTTCCTGCGGGCCTACCGGTGAGATGGTCTGCCGCTGCCGTATGATTTCCACCAGGTAGATACCGCGCAAACTGCGCAGTCCGGCCTCCAGCACGGTTTTTCCCTCTAACGAAGAACCCGGCGAAAGAATCGTCTCTACTAGGTACTCTCGCTTGTTCTTTTCAAAGCTTTCCAGAATATCCCGACGGTCGGGCAGTAGCCGGTAGCCAACCGCTCCCAAAAAGGTGATGCCGGTAAGGCATACCGCCCCGCCGATGAAGAGTAGCGATACGCCCGGTATCTCGCCCACCCCGCGCTCGATCATAAAGCCATTGAGCACCAGGGTGGTAGAAGTGCCCACCACCGTGATCATTCCTCCCATAATAGTAGCATAAGAAAGGGGAATTAGTAGCCGAGAGGGCGACACCTGGTTGATGCGGCCCCAGCGAAACACGTAGGGCGTCATCAGGGCCACGATGGGTGTGTTGTTGACGAAGGAGGAGAACAAGGCCACCTGGGTCATCATCCGAAACAGAAAACTGCGGTAGCCCAGCGGCCGCCCCCGGGTGCCCAAGCGATACACGGCATCGATGAGTGACTCGAGCGGAAAGTTTTTGCGCAGGGCGGCGCTTAGCACGATGAGCAGCACCACACTGGCAATCGACTCGTTGGAGAAACCCGCCAGCATCTCGGAAGGAGCGAGGATGCCTAGCACCACAAAGCCCAGCACCGCCAATAAAAACCCCAGGGCCGGGCGCACCCACTCCTGATAGATGGCAACGAATAAAAACAAGATGGTCAGTAGGGTGATGGTTTGCTGAGCCGGAAGCGAAAGCATACAAAAGGGTATTCAAAAACAAAACATCAACCAAAAGTTACGGGGGCGGTGCAGCCCACGCCAAACCAACGTAGAACAATTCTTTTAAATCTCTTCGCTTTTACCCATCTTGACCGCCGTATCGATCAGCCATCATGACCGCCCTAAACCTACCCCCTTTTGAGCACCAACTGCAGCATCGGGCGGGCAAGGTAGCTATTTTTGATAGTATTCGGAGAAAATACGTGGCTCTCACTCCGGAAGAGTGGGTTCGTCAGCATTTCGTGCACTACTTGATCAATAAACTTGCTTATCCGAAGGCTTTGATCAGCGTGGAGACGGGATTGCGCTACAACCAACTGGCGCGACGATCCGATGTGCTGGTGCACGATCGAGACGGATCGCCTTTTATGGTGGTGGAGTGCAAGGCGCCTACCGTGCGTCTCTCATCGCGAGCATTTGAGCAGGTGGCGGTCTACGGCCAATCACTGCGGGCCCGCTATTTGACGGTGACCAACGGACTCGACCACTACTGTTGTCGCATGGATTACACCACCGGAACGTACGCTTTCCAGGATGCGCTACCGGAATTTGGACAGTAACTGCTTGTAAGACCCCATTAAGCTTGTACGATGTGTTCTTCTACCTTCACGTGCGGCAACCCAAAAGCCTCGGCCACGCTCTGATACACCACATCTCCCCGAATGATATTAAGTCCTAACGTGAGCGGAGTGGATTGCGCGCAGGCTTTCTCCCAGCCCAATTCAGCCAGCAGCATGGCGTAGGGCAGGGTGGCGTTGGTGAGGGCCAGCGTAGAAGTGTAGGGCACCGCCCCCGGCATGTTGGCCACACAGTAGTGCAACACGTCGTCTACCAGAAACGTGGGGTCTTCGTGGGTGGTGGGGTGGCAGGTCTCAATGCAACCGCCCTGGTCCACGGCCACATCGACCAGCACCGTGCCGGGTCGCATTTCTTTTAGCATATCGCGGGTGATCAGCTTGGGGGCTTTCGCGCCGGGAATGAGTACGGCTCCCACGATCAGGTCGTGGGTGGAGATCAGCGAGCGGATGTTGTACTCGCTCGACATAAAGGTGCTCACGTTGGCGGGCAGAATATCGTCCAGGTAGCGCAGCCGATTGAGGTTATTGTCCAGAATAGTGACGTCAGCGCCCAGTCCGGCGGCCATCTTGGCGGCGTTGGTGCCCACAATGCCCCCGCCCAGAATCATCACCTTGGCCGGGCGCACGCCAGGCACGCCGCCCAGCAGAATGCCGCGTCCCCGCATGGGTTTCTCCAGGTACTTGGCCCCTTCCTGAATGGCCATGCGCCCCGCCACTTCGGACATGGGCACCAGCAGCGGCAGCGAGCGGTCGGGCAGTTCCACGGTTTCGTAGGCCAGGCACACCGCGCCGCTTTCTTGCATTGCGCGCGTCAGCGGTTCGCTGGAGGCAAAGTGGAAGTAGGTGAACAACAGCTGGTCTTGGCGCACCAAGCGGTACTCACGCTCGATGGGTTCTTTGACCTTGATGATCATCTCGGCCGTTTCGTAAACCGCTTCGATGGAGGGCAGCATTTCGGCCCCGGCCGCTAAGTACTCCACATCGTCGAAGCCACTGCCAAGGCCCGCCTGGGTTTGCACGAAGACCGTGTGACCGAGTTTGGTAAGTTCTTTGGCCCCGCCGGGGGTGAGGGCCACGCGGTTTTCGTTGTTTTTTATCTCTTTGGGTACGCCGATAATCATGGGGTGCGTTGTTTGATGGACTGAGAAATGATGAGGCAAATATAGGGGTTGGCGGGGTAAAAGTCTGCGTCGAGGAAAAAACTATACGCGCGAATACGAGGGTGTCAATCGGGGGCGTTATCCTAAAAAAAGGTTCATTTTACTCGTTATACCAAATCCAAACTGATGTACGCCAACAAAGGGTTTCGTGCGGAAACTCCTTCGGTCACGGTAGGAAATCCGGATGAGTCTTTCACCATGCGTTTGCACTATCTTAGTTTGCCTCTTTTGGCAGGATATTCTCCTTCGGAGCGCCTCTTTGTACTTTTAGGACCTGAAATAAGTTACCTCTTCGCTGCTCGATCCAGATTTGGCTCGGAGAGCAGTGATGCGGGTGCGTTCTGGGGCGAAAAGCTTGATGTCGGACTAGCTGCCGGGGTAGGTTATGCCATCAACAGTAAGATCAGTGTGGACTTGCGGTACGTACACGGGTTTCGAGACGTAACACCCATCCGCTTGGAGTGGGCTGATCCTCAAGATCCATTAGTAAACACCGTTGAGTTTAGGTCTCAGAATCGCGTGCTCCAGCTATCCGCCGGTTACCGCCTAAATTAATCCCGCAAAAGCACTCCTCCGGCTTCAAACGACAATTGCACTTTCGGTTCGGTAATGGCCTCAATTTCTTCTTTCGGCTTCCCGGCGTCTTCGGCGTAGTGGCGCAGCGTGGCCACGTCTACCGTATCAATCTTGGCCTGCCCCTGCACCACCGCGGTTTTTCCGGCGGCATCCTTGGGCACAAAGAAGCCGTAGTCTTTAAAGCGCACCATCATCTCCTGTCCGCCCACGTTCATCGTCATCCAGCAGCCTTTCACGGCACAGACCTTCGTGACTTCGCCCGCCACCTTGGTTTCGGTGGTGCCTTGCTGAGACACCGTGTTGACTAACTCAGTAGGGGAAAGCACGTTTTCTTCGTCAATGCGCTCGCCAAAATGCTGTGCCGACTGCGCCCAGGTGCTGGTGCTGATCAGTAGGGCAATGGCGAAAGAAAATAGGTATTTTTTCATGGTGGGTAATAGTTTAGAACAAAAGTGAAAAGGTTTGTCCGCTCGAAGAACGGTTATCTAGCATGGCTTCGTATTTACTAATTTCGTTATTAAGGTGCTTCTCGTACTGATTGTACATGAAGTGATGAAACACGTTGATATCTTTTTGTTGACGGGACTGCTGCAACGCCACAAAGTAATCGGTCCGGTCCTCGCTAAAAACGATAGCCAACGGAAGACCATAGTACGCCTGAACAAAATTCATCAGCAAGCGGCTACTGCGTCCGTTTCCGTCATAGAACGGATGGATAGATACCACGTTGAAGTGCGTGGCGAACGAAAGCTCTAACTGCGCGGCTAGTGCTGTCTTTTGGGCGAGCGAATCACGAAGTTCGCTGACCAACTGCTCGGTGAGCTTCGGCACCTTATCGTAGTTGGGAAAGTACGTTCCTCCGGCCGTTACGTTTCCCTTACGAAACTCACCTTGGGACGAGTCTACCTCGCCCAGCACCGTGTGATAGATGCCGCCCGTGTTTCTCATTACCCGCGCGTTGATTTGCCGAATGAAATTCACACTGAGTTCTTGCTTTTGTTCTGCCGCTTGTAAAACAAACAGTAGCGCTTGGTAGTGATCTTTGGCCATCAGCGAATGTTCGAGCGGTTTTCCTTTAGGCGTAAGTCCCTCATCGAGTAGCAACTGGGTTTCGGTGTCAGTGAGCGTGCTCCCTTCAATGCGCGTGCTGTGGTGGGTGAGAGCGTAATGATTGAATTTGTCGTAATCCACCACCTGCGACATATTGTGCTGGCGGTAACGATCAAGCAATTCTTCTACGGTGGCGTTCATACGTAATATTACGAAAATTACCACCCCCACGTTCCGGCTCCGCCCTTGAATGGCCCAACGACATTGGGAGTAATCCACCCGCCGTAGAAGTCGCCTTCCTGCGCTTGTACGCGCTCGTCGCCTACGAAACAGGCTTCCATCTTGGAAGGATAAAAAGCGAGGTGATCCTTCAGCGCGGCGTAAGCGGGCACTGGGTCAGCATAAAACCAGGCGGCATTGGTCACGCGTCGACCGTTCACCTCCAGATCATAATAACTGGCCGTGCCCTTGAACTCGCAAAACGAACGATGACTGTTTTTGTGCAATAGGTCCAGACGCAAGTCTTCGGGCGGTAAGTAATAGACGGGCGGGTGACTGGTTTCCAGAATACGCTGCGCGCGGTTGGTATCTGCAATGATCGTATCGTTGAACACAATTCGCACGTGCTGGCTAACGGGCTCAAGGCGGGGCGGGCGGGGATAGTCCCATACGGATTCTTGCCCGGCTTGGGGCTGGATGCGCTTCATAGTGTTTCTCCTAAGAACGCGATGCTTTCCTGGAAGGTTCTTCCGGAGGTTTCTATGGTTCTTCGTGGCAAAATTGCTCGTGTACTATCGTGCCAGTACTTCACTGAAACTTACCGATGAAATTCTCTTATTTACTTTACCCAATGAGCCACAAAGAGTAAACCTAATGAATTCATCGGAACACTATTTAAAGGAGGAACTATACCAGCGGATCGGCACCCATCCGGAAATTTTTGATTTTATTCAGGAAGGATCACTCGACGGCCTTTGGTACTGGGATTTGCAAAACCCGGAGGAGGAGTGGATGAGCCCCCGGTTCTGGACAACCTTAGGCTACCACCCGGCCGCAATGCCGCACAAAGCAAGGGCGTGGCAGGATATTATCTTTCTGGAAGACCTAGACTTGGCCGTCGATGCGTTCAATCGGCACCGAGACGATCCTTCCACTCCCTACGATCAGGTGGTGCGGTATCGCCACCAGAACGGATCTACCGTGTGGATCCGCTGCCGGGGAATGATAATCCGAGACGAACAAGGCGTTCCCCTTAGAATGTTGGGAGCCCATACCGACGTGACCGCGCTGAAGCAAAAAGAAGCGAACCTGGAGCGCATCGCGCAGGAAGCTAATGCATCAAAGCAAGAACTGCAATCTTTTTTGGACGATGCGCACGATCTGATTGAGAGCGTTGATCACGAAGGAAGATTCCTCTACGTGAACCGGACGTGGTGCACCACCTTGGGGTACACCGCCGAAGAAGCGCGCACGCTCACCATGTTTGATTTAATCGCCCCGGAGAACGTGGCCCAAGCAAAGCAACGGTTCAGTGCCTTTATACAATCCCAGGAGTCGGTGAAGGTCGAAGCGGCCCTTCGGAGCAAATCCGGCACGTGGGTCTACGTTGAAGGGCACATAAGCGTGCACCGCCCGGCCAAAGGGCAACCGGTTACCCGGGGTATTTTTCGGAACGTGACCGAGCGGCGCACAACCGAACAAGAACTGGCGCGCACCCGAGAGATGCTGGAGCAAACCAACAAGGTGGCGCGCGTGGGCGGTTGGGAACTCGACCTACGACAGAATACGGTATATTGGAGCGAGATGACCCGGGAAATTCATGAGGTGAGCCCGGAGTTTGTTCCGGAATTGGCTACTGGCATCAACTTTTACAAGGAAGGACCCAGTCGGGATACGATCCAACGGGTGGTGAACCAAGCCATTGAAACCGGAAAATCTTTCCGGGAAGATCTTCAAATTATTACCGCCCAGGGCAACGAATGCTGGGTCAGGTCCATTGGCCACCCTGAGTTTGACGGTGATCAGTGCGTTCGTCTCTACGGAACTTTCCAGGATATTTCTGACCAAAAGATGGACGAGCAGAACCTGCTCGAGGCCATGAAACAGGCCAAAGCGGCCAGCGTGGCCAAATCAGAGTTTCTGGCCAATATGAGCCACGAAATTCGCACCCCACTCAACGGAGTGATCGGTTTCTCAGACCTGCTCACCAAAACGAAACTTAATGAAAGCCAGCAGCAGTACGTGCAGGCGGTGCACCAGTCGGCTAATTTGCTGCTTGATCTGATTAACGATATTCTTGATTTCTCTAAGATTGAGGCGGGCAAACTAGAAATTTCAACCGAGCAGTGCGATCTGTGGGAATTGATGGAACAGATCAGCAATGTGGTGAAGCACAAGTTGCAGCACAGCAACATCGAGTTACTAATCAACGTGTCGCCCTTGCTGCCCCGCTACGCCTGGATCGACCCCGTTCGGATTCGGCAAGTCCTGATTAACTTACTAGGCAACGCCGCTAAGTTCACGGAGGAAGGCGAGATTGAGATCAACGTGGACTTAGGATCAGGGGCCAACGTCGAAGACCAAAGCTGCTTAGAATTCTCAGTGCGTGACACCGGCATTGGGATCGACCCGGCCCGGCAAAGAAGTATTTTCAAAGCTTTCGCGCAAGAAGACGCTTCCACTACCCGCAAGTACGGCGGCACCGGACTTGGTTTAACGATCTCCAACCAATTGCTTGAACTGATGGGTTCTCGCCTGCAACTTGAAAGTCAGGTTGGGGTAGGAAGCCGGTTCTTTTTCAGTCTGCTCGCCAAAACAAAGCGGGAAATGCCTCTGGCAACGCAAGCCGCGTCTGTGTTCAACAGATTTTTAGTGGTGGATGATCATCCCAAGAACCGGCAGATCATCCAGGAGATGCTTTCTCTTAAATCAATCACTAGCCACAGTGCCCGCAACGGGGAAGAGGCGCTAGAGAAAATAGCTGCCCATGAGTACGATGCGGTGATCATTGATCACCATATGCCCAACCTGTCGGGCGTGGAGGTGATCCGGCACGTGCGGGAGGTGATGCACATGGCCCCTCACCAGTTGCCTTTTATTCTTTTACACAGCTCGGCCGATGACCATGCAATCAACACCGCGCGGCAGAAACTCAGCATCCAGAAAGTAATTAGCAAACCCATCACGTTGCATCAGCTCACCGATGCATTGCACCAGCTGGATGCTCCGCGCCAACCCGCCGACCAACCGGTGAAGCAAACCACGCAAGTGTCTGATCGAGAGATTACCATACTGCTAGCCGACGACAACCCGATGAACCGCCTGCTGGCGCGCACGATGATCGCCAAAATTTTGCCTAACGCCATTATCACGGAAGCCTGCGACGGCCTGGAAGCCCTGAAACAGTTTGCCAAACAGCAACCGGCGCTGGTCTTGTTGGATATCCAGATGCCCCATTTGAGTGGCTACGAAGTGTGTCGGCAAATGCGTGCTCGTGAGACCACCCGCACCACCATCATTGCGCTTACCGCGGGCACCGTAAAGGGAGAACGGGGGCGCTGCCTGGAAGCCGGCATGGATGATTATATGAGCAAACCCTTCGTCTTGGATACGCTCGCGGCCATCTTTCAACGACGGATATGCGATGCGGCACCTGCCGTTGATGAAGAAACTGATCCACTAGACAAATCCATGAAGCAACACATCAATTGGAATACCTGCCTGGCCACCGTGGGCGGCGAGGTTACAATAGTAGGGGAGATGATCAATGCCATGTTTGACGAACTTGACGGAGACCTACCTCTGTTTCAAGAAGCGGTACAAGAGCAAGATATAGCAAAGCTTAAGCTACTGGGTCATAAGCACAAGGCAAGCTCCGCTATGGTGGGTATGGAGGTGCTCAACGGGTTGATGAAAGCGTTGGAGAGTCAGAACGCGTTCGGGGGCGTAGCGAAGAACTTAGTGCAAGCCATCGAAGAAGAAGTGGCGGTGGTTCGCAGCCTTAGCGCTTTCTGTCCCGCCCACCTCACTGAGTAGCACCGGTTATTCTCGCTCGGCCAGTTGATCCACGCCCTTCACTAACTTTTGCTGGTGCTGCTTGACCATACCCTCAATTTTTGCCAGCACCTCAGGATACTGCTCAGCCAAATCAAATTGTTCGGAAGGGTCTTGGCTTAGGTTGTAAAGAAGGGGAGGGTTGTGTATTTCTTTTTCGCCGAACATGCCGTATTCTCCCTGGGTGATGTAGTGGGCCTTGTAGTCGCCCAGGCGAGCGGCGAACAAGGTGGTTCCTCGATAAAATAGCACGTTCTCGCGCGGACTGGGTTCACCACGAAGCAAGGTGCCGCTCAGGTCCAATCCGTCCACAATCCGATCCTCAGGAACTGAAACTCCGGCCAAGGTGCTGAAGGTGGTAAACAAATCCAGCGTAGCTCCCAAACCCGTGACCACGGCCGGGGCGATGTTGGTAGGCGACCAGAAGATGCACGGTTCGCGCATACCTCCTTCCCAGGTGGTTCCTTTGCCCGCCCGCAGCAAACCGGCACTTCCCCCGTGGGTTTTGAACGGCAGCCAGGGGCCGTTGTCCGAAGTGAAAACTACGATGGTGTTTTCGGCCAGGCCTTCCTCGCGTAGGGTTGCCACGATCTGACCCACGCCGTGGTCGATCTCTTCCACCACGTCGCCGTATAATCCTCGTTGGCTGGTGCCCCGAAATTCTTCCGAAGCGAACAGCGGGATGTGCGGCAGGTTATGCGCCAGGTACACCAAGAAGGGTTCGCTGCGGTGCTCTTTGATAAAAGCAACGGCCTCTTCGGTATAGCGTTTCGTGATGGTACGCTGGTCGGCGGGTTGCTCAATAACTTGCGTATTGCGCAGCAGGGGCACATTGTAGTCCTGGAACCGGATAGCGTCTTCGGGAAGCGTTTTATAATCCTTTTTGCCCACCTTATCCATGTCGTTGGAGTAGGGGATGCCGAAATAGTAGTCGAAGCCATTGTTGGTGGGCAAATACTGCGGGCGGTGTCCCAGGTGCCACTTGCCCACGCAGGCTGTGGCGTAACCAACCGATTTGAGTTGCTCGGCCAGCGTGACCTCACTGGCGGGCAAGCCCCGCACCGAATTGGGAAATAGCACCCGGCTACTGTCGCTGCACATACCGCTTCGCACCGGTAGCCGACCGGTGAGCAGGCCCGCCCGACTGGGGGTGCACACGCTGGCGGCGACGTAAAAATTGGTCCACTTTTGACCTTCCCGAGCCATTTGATCCAGATGGGGCGTGCGGATGGTAGGGTGACCATACACCCCCAGATCGCCGTAGCCCAAATCATCGGCAAAGACAATGACAAAGTTAAACCTTTTCGGTGCCTGGTCGGCTTGTCCGTAGCAGTAACTGGTAGTGAGAAGAAAAATCAGTAAGGTGAACAGTTGGTGAGAGTAGCGCATGAGAAGGATTTATTGATGATTCCCAAAAAATACCTAATCTCTCTTTAAGATGCTACCAATATCGGTTATTCGAAAAAAAAAGCGTCCGAAGGGGACGCTCAATAATGAAGAGAGAAGAAGCCAGAAGCGATGGGCGTGGACCTCTCATTGATGCAAACAAAGCACCGTTTACTCCTCAATAGCTTCTGAACCCACTTTGGCAGACAGAAACTCTCGGTTCATCCGGGCAATGTTGGCCATATCAATCTCCTTCGGGCACTCGGCCGAGCAGGCTTGCGTGTTGCTGCACGCTCCGAATCCTTCGGCGTCCATCTGCGCCACCATCTTCTCCGCCCGCAAACGGCGTTCTACCTGCCCCTGGGGGAGCAAAGCCAATTGCGAAATTTTGGCGCTCACGAAGAGCATGGCCGACGCATTTTTACAGGCCGCCACGCAGGCCCCGCAGGCAATACAGGTGGCGGCATTGAACGCCTCGTCGGCAATGCTTTTGGTGACCGGAATTTCGTTGGCGTCGGGCACGCCCCCGGTGTTCACCGACACGTAACCGCCCGCCTGAATGATGCGGTCGAAGGCCGAACGATCCACCATCAGGTCTTTGATCACCGGGAACGCTCGGGCGCGCCAGGGTTCCACCGTGATGGTTTCACCCTCTTTGAAGTGGCGCATGTGCAACTGACAGGCGGTGGTTCCCTTCATGGGGCCGTGCGGCCGACCGTTGATGTACATGGCGCAACTGCCGCAGATTCCCTCTCGACAATCATGGTCGAAGTGGATGGGCATCTTGCCCTCCTTCTCTAATTGCTCGTTGAGCACGTCCATCAACTCCAAAAACGACATGTGCGAGTTAATGTCCTTCATCGGATAGGTTTCAAACTTTCCGCGGTCCGTAGCGTTCTTCTGCCGCCAAAC
The DNA here is from genome assembly GCA_965217305.1 of Cyclobacteriaceae bacterium. Lineage (GTDB taxonomy): Bacteria > Bacteroidota > Bacteroidia > Cytophagales > Cyclobacteriaceae > Tunicatimonas. Next base: position 268,138 of record CBDCHN010000004.1, on the reverse strand, counting down.
TTTTATGGTAACGTTCATGGTCTTTACTTGTAGCTTCGTTGCGTGAGTTTCACGTTCTCAAATTCCAGTTCTTCTTTGTTAAGGGCTTCGGGCTGGTTCTCTCCCTGAAACTCCCAGGCCGCCACGTACGAGAAGTTTTCGTCGTCGCGTTTGGCCTCGCCCTCCGGGGTTTGGTACTCTTCCCGAAAGTGCCCCCCGGCCGATTCTTCTCGATCCAGCGCGTCTTCCACCATCAGTGCTCCCAATTCGATAAAATCCGACAGCCGACTGGCTTTCTCCAGCGTTTGGTTAAGTTCTTCATCAGTGCCGATCACCTTCACGTCGTTCCAAAAACTTTGCTTCACCTGCTGAATTTCTTCGCGAGCTTCTTTGAGCCCTTCGGCGGTACGCGACATGCCGCACTTGTCCCACATGATCCGGCCCAACTTTTTGTGCAGTTCGTCCACGGTTTGGGTGCCCTTGATACTGATAAGCTTCTTCATGCGGGCTTTCACGTCGGCTTCGGCTTCTTGGAAGGCCGGATGATCGGTCGGGGTTTTGTCATAAGGCAAACTAGCGAGATAATCGCCAATGGTATAGGGAATCACGAAGTAGCCGTCGGCCAAGCCTTGCATCAGCGCGCTGGCTCCTAGGCGGTTTGCTCCGTGGTCGGAAAAGTTACACTCGCCCAGGGCGTACAACCCCGGCACGGTGGTCATCAGGTTGTAATCCACCCACAGTCCGCCCATGGTGTAGTGCACCGCGGGGTAGATCATCATGGGAGTTTGGTACGGGTTGAAACCGGTGATTTTTTCGTACATCTCGAACAAATTACCGTAGCGGGCCGAGATGGTATCCTGACCGTCGCGCTGGATAGCATCGGCAAAGTCGAGATACACCGCCAGACCGGTTTCGCCCACGCCGCGTCCCTCGTCGCACACCGCCTTAGCATTGCGCGAGGCCACGTCGCGGGGCACCAGGTTGCCGAACGCCGGGTACTTCCGTTCCAAATAATAATCCCGCTCGGCTTCCGGAATCTGGGTGGGATCGCGGTCGTCGCCTTTCTTCTTGGGCACCCATACCCGACCATCGTTGCGCAGCGACTCCGACATCAGCGTAAGCTTTGATTGGTACTGCCCCGATACGGGAATGCAGGTGGGGTGAATCTGGGTGTAGCAGGGGTTGGCGAAAAAGGCGCCTTTCTTATGCGCGCGCCAGGTGGCGGTGGCGTTGCACCCCATGGCGTTGGTCGACAGAAAGAATACGTTGCCGTAGCCTCCCGAAGCTAAAATAACCGCGTGGGCGCTGTGCGATTCGATCTCGCCGGTGAGCAAGTTGCGCACCACAATGCCCCGGGCCTGCCCGTCGATGGTCACCAGATCGAGCATCTCGGTGCGGGGATACATTTTAACCTTTCCGTTGGCCACCTGCCGACTCATCGCGCTGTAGGCCCCGAGCAACAGCTGCTGACCGGTTTGGCCCCGGGCGTAGAAGGTACGCGACACCTGCGCCCCCCCAAAGGAGCGGTTGGACAGCAATCCGCCGTACTCCCGCGCGAAGGGTACGCCCTGCGCCACGCACTGATCAATGATATCTACGCTCACCTCGGAAAGACGGTATACGTTCGACTCACGCGAGCGGTAATCGCCGCCCTTCACGGTGTCGTAGAACAGGCGAAACACGCTGTCGCCATCGTTCTGGTAATTTTTGGCAGCATTGATGCCGCCCTGGGCCGCGATACTGTGCGCCCGCCGCGGGCTGTCCTGAAAGCAGAACGATTTCACGTTGTAGCCCAATTCGGCCAGCGAGGCCGCGGCCGAAGCACCGGCCAAGCCCGTGCCCACCACAATGATGTCGTACTTCCGCTTATTGGCAGGATTGACCAGCTTGAGGTTGAACTTATGCTTGGTCCACTGCTCGGCGATGGGGCCGGTGGGAGTCTTGGAATCTAGTTTCATACGAATCAGGCTAAACTCTTAATGTAAATATACACCGGCATGGCCGCGAAAAGCAGCGGCACCACGATGGCGAATATGTATCCGGCGTTCTTAATCAGCGGCGAGTATTTCTTGTGCTGCAAGCCCAGCGTCTGGAAGGCACTCCAGAAGCCGTGCGCCAAATGAAAAGCCAATCCGATCATCGCTAATACGTAGAGCAACACAATCCACCACTGCGAAAAAGCCGCTTCCATGACAACATATAAGTTGCGCACTTCCACTCCCGCGTAATTAGCCGTAGGTATATCGCCAAACTTCATTTCGTACCAGAACGCGCGCAGATGAATGATGAGAAAAATGAGCACAATCGTACCCAAAATGCCCATGTTGCGCGATTTCCAACTACTGTTCTGTTCCGGATGAGCGACGGCGTAGCCGACCGGGCGAGCATTTTTGTTGTAAACCGCTAGATAGAGTGCGTAAAAAACGTGCAACAAAATGCCGATGTACAAAACATAAGAAGCCATCTTAATCAACGGATTGGTGGTCATGAACTGGGCGTACAGGTTAAACGCCTCGCCGTCGTCGCTCTTAAACATGAGCATATTGCCCGATACGTGCACCACTAAGAAAGTGATCAAAAACAGGCCGGTAAGCGACATCACCACCTTGCGGCCGATGGTACTGGATAAAGCTTGGGTGAACCAACTCATGTATGATAAATCTTTACTATTTTTGGTAAAATGAACGGGCTAAAGTTAGGATGCCAGCTACTAGGATACAATGGCGATGCGGCTAATCTTGCTATTTTAAATAGGTCTAAACTGCCGTTTGTCCCTTACTGCCCCATAACACCTATCGGGCGACGCCTGGTTCGTATAAATGGACGTAATCGTTTAGTTTTTTCGTTACAATGCTTAAACAGAAAATCCTCTGCACTTCAAGCTTGGTGCTATCGTAATGATCGGGCGAATCGCAATTTTTTTGCTATGGTTGGCGTTATCAAGTACGTAATGTTTAAAAGGAATTATCAAAAATATTATCCGTATATTTAAATAACAGAACTTGTTTGTAGGGTTCTGAAGGTATTTCACAGGTCATTCGCGTATGTTCTATAAAAAAACTGTTAGCCACTGCCGGAAAGGTGTCTTTTTTCTAGCGTGTTTGCTCGTCGGTGTAAATTTACGGGTAAACGCTACCCACATCCGCGCTGGGGAGATTATCGCCAGCCGCAACTCCTGCCAGGGATACACCTACACCATCACGGTGGTAGGGTACGTGGACACGGGCTCCGATGTTGTATTTGGAAACGGTGAGCTGTATTTTGGGCACGGCAAGCCCATTGACCTGAAGACCGATACTGACAAAAGTGCTACCGATTTTTCGAAGCAAGTGCTGATTAACGCGGAGCAAGAGATCGGACTCACTACCTATCAGGTGGAGCATACATTCCCGGGCCCGGGCACCTACACGCTCACCTTCCGTGAGTTCAACCGCAACGATAACATCCGCAACATTCCAAATTCGGTGAACACTCCCTTCTACATAGAAACGCAGATAGTGATTTACCCCACGTTCTGTAACAAGTCCCCTCGCTTCCTAAATTCCCCCATCGACGGGGCTTCGGTGGGCAATCGCTTCGTCCACATTCCCGGCGGCTACGACCCCGATGGTGATAGCCTGTCCTACGAACTGGTGTTTCCTAAAGAAGACAGAGATTCTCCGGTGATTGGCTACGAGTATCCCGATGACTTTGATATTCGGATGGGCGAGGGAGACCCTGTGACCAACCAAGCTGGGGACAGTCTACCCACCGTTACCATCGATCCGGTAACCGGCGAACTGGTGTGGGATGCCCCCGTATACGCCCTGCCTAACCAGCAAACCGAATACAATGTCTCCTTCATTATGCGCGAGTGGCGTAAGATCAACGGGCAGTGGTGGCAGTTAGGCTACATTACCCGCGACATGCAAATCATCGTGGACGATGCCAACAATGATCCGCCCGAGCTCGCCATCCCGGCCGATACCTGTATCGAAGCGGGCACTCTGCTGGAAGCGGAGGTGATTGGCACTGACCCCGACGGCAACGACGTGCTACTATCAGCCTTCGGCAACGTGTTCGAGCTGCGCACCAATCCCGCCACTTTCGTTCCCGATCCCGACACTGACCCCGCCAAAGGCATCCAGCCCACCCCGGGCACGGGCACCTTCCGCTGGCAGACCAGTTGCGCCAACGTGCAGGAGGAGCCTTATTTGGTCAACTTTAAGGTGGCCGACGTGAATCCCGCCTCCGGTCCGCCCCTGGCCGACTTCAAAATCTGGCGCGTGACAGTGGTGGCACCCGCCCCGGTAGGCCTCACCGCCGAAGCAGTGCCCGGTCGGGCGGTGAACCTCACCTGGGACGAGTATAGCTGCGATGCGGTAGACAGCATTCGCCTGCAAATCTGGCGCAAGCCGGACAGCACCACCTTTGTGCCGGAAAACTGCCAAATTGGTATCCCCACCGGTTTAGGCTACGAACTGGTGGCGCAGGTAGACCGAAGCGTGGTTGCCTACCGCGATACCGAACTGAATCCCGGAGTGAACTACTGCTACCGCCTGGTGGCGGTTTACCCGGACGGGGCCGTAAGCTACGCTTCGGAAGAGGTGTGCGCCGAGATGGCCGTCGATGCCCCCGTGATCACCAAAGTGAGCGTGCTGACCACCGACGAGACTGCGGGTACTATTCAGATCGACTGGCGTTCGCCCTTCGAGATTGACGAAAGCCTGTTTCCCCCGCCCTACCGCTACCAAGTGGTGCGTCGCACCGGGTTCACGCGCAGCGGCGAAACGGTGGTGGCTTCGGGAATCATCGGTGACACCACTTTCACGGATACTGGGCTCAACACCTTGGATAAACCCTATAACTACGTGGTGTACCTGTTTGACGCTAGTAGCAACGAGCCCATCGACTCTTCGGCTTCGGCCTCTTCGGTTCGGCTGCTGCCGACCCCCAACGTAGGGAGCATCGGGTTAGAGTGGATCGCCACCGTACCCTGGTCCAACAGTGCTCCGGACTACCCCTACCACTATGTATACCGCAACAGGATTGATCCAAACGACCCCGAACGACTGGTGCTTGTCGATAGCGTCAACGTGTTGGAGGCAGGGCTTAATTACCTGGACGACGGCAGCAAAACGGGCGGCGCCCTGTCGGATGAGGTAGAATACTGCTACTTTGTGACGACGCAGGGCAGCTACGGCAACGAAAAGCTGAATCCTCCTCCCATTGTTAACAACTCGCAGGTAGCTTGTGCCCAACCCAATGATACCATTCCGCCCTGTGAGCCGTTTGCGCTCATGGTTCCGAATGCCACTGCCGAAGCGTGTGCGGCGCAACTGGCGGGGAAACCCTGTGATTTCAACGACTTCTCTAATTTGATTCAGTGGGACAACAACACGGAGGGGGTTTGTGATAACGACGTGCGTTCTTTCAACGTCTACTTCTCGGCCACTGGAGAGGACAGTACGCTCAACCTGATCGCCAATACGGAAGACACCTTCTTTGAGCACCGCAACTTAAGTTCACTGGCGGGGTGCTATCGCATATCGGCGGTAGACCGTTCGGGCAACGAAAGCGCCCTGAGCGAACCGGTGTGCGTAGAGAACTGCCCCAACTATCAGTTGCCCAATATCTTCACTCCCAATGGCGATGCCTCAAACGATACCTTCCGGCCGCTGGACAACAGTAGCATCAGTCGACAGGGCGGGCCCGCTGACTGTCCTCGTTTTGTAGAAAGCGTTGACATCACGTTCTACAACCGCTGGGGCAAGCAGGTATACGATTTTACGTCTACGGAGAGCGAGAAGTCTATTTACATCGATTGGGACGGACGCACGGACAGCGGAGAGTTACTGGCGGCAGGACTCTACTACTACACGGCTGAGATTAAATTCACCACCCTAGACCCTGCACTTAGTCGGCAGACCATTCAGGGTTGGGTGCAAATTATGTACGCCCGCGATGACCTCTAGGGCGAGTTGACATACAAGCTTAGACGGTGCTTTCCGAGTGTTTTTGCCCCCGGCGGGGTCCGCTGCCCTTCGTTGCTTTCGTTGGCCGATGCCCCTGCATCGCCCGCCTCAAGCGCCATTCCATGGTGGCCTTGATCAGAACAAAAACACCCCCGAAAGCTCTCGTCAATCTATATGTCAACACGCCCTAGCCTAACGATTAATTATGCAAGCATATATTTTTCCGGGCCAGGGAGCCCAGTACCCCGGCATGGGGAAAGAACTTTTCGACAACCACTCCTCCGCTCGGGATCATTTCCGGCAGGCAAATGAGGTACTGGGCTTTTCTATCACCGATGTGATGTTTACAGGGGACGAGGAGCGTCTGAAAGAAACCAACATTACCCAACCGGCCATCTTTCTGCACTCGGTGGTTGCCGCTTTGATTCAGCCAGACTTCACGCCGGATATGGTGGCGGGGCACTCTCTGGGAGAATTTTCAGCTCTGGTGGCCAACGGTGCCCTGCATTTTGAGGATGGACTCAGGTTAGTTTACCAGCGCGCACTAGCCATGCAGCGGGCCTGCGAAAAAAACCCTTCGACCATGGCGGCGGTGCTGGGATTGGAAGATTCGGTGGTAGAGGAGGTTTGCGACAGCGTGAAGGAGGAAGTGGTTGTTCCTGCCAACTACAATTCACCCGGTCAAGTGGTGATTTCGGGTTCTTTTGCGGGAGTGGAACAAGCGAGCGAGCGGCTAAAGGAAGCGGGGGCCAAACGAGTGATTCCCCTGACGGTAGGAGGGGCCTTTCATTCGCCGTTGATGCAACCCGCCCGAGACGAGCTGGAAGCAGCCATTCGGAACACTGATTTTCAAACTCCTCGTTGCCCGATCTTTCAAAACGTGAATGCGCAGCCAACGACGGATACAGAAATTATCCGAATTAATTTGATCGATCAGTTAACCGCACCAGTGCGGTGGGCGCAGTCGATATCGGCTATGATCGAGGCAGGAGCGACCACTTTTGTGGAATGTGGACCCGGAAAAGTGCTGCAGGGATTGGTGAAGAAAATCGACCGAACCGTAGCCACTTTGAGCATCAGTGAATAAACTTCTAATTCACGTTGGTTCTGGCTTTATAAGCCAAGTAATCTCGTGAAAATGGGGTAGGGGTTTTAACGTGCCGCCCCCGGTCTTCTAGTTTTTTGTGATAGTTGATCTGCTTATCAATATCCTCAATGAATGACCTAATGCGGCTAATTTGCTCCGCTAAAGACTTGTTATACTCCTTAAGAGAGTCTATCAGGCTACTGTTGACGTTTTTTTTCTTATTGCTCATAGGACGGGTCGTAAAAAATCACAATTTAGTGTTTTTCTTACCTACGTAAGTAAACAAAGATAACGAAACATTTCTGTAAATCCTAGTAAAATAATCCTACTGTATAGTATTTCAATGCAGACTTTAGGGGCACTGGTTGCCTTTAAGACTCTTTTTTGAGAAGTATTTTAACAATCTCCTCCCATTCTTCCTCAAGTCGCTCCTCGGGTAAAGTGCGCCCCGCCCGAACGTACCAGTAGTCGGCATTGACCAGATCACCTTCTTTGCGATGCAGATAAGCATGCACCCAGGCGCTCTCTGCCTCATTATCACGCTGCGCGAAGTCATGCGCTTGGTCCCAATCGCCTCGTGCGTCGTGCCACAATGCTGCCAGAGGATTGCTCAGTCTTGAAGGCAATTGGTTATCGTTAATCGTTTGTCGAAACTCATCAATGGTCATAAGCGCCAGCGATACGGTGGATTAAATGATTATTACTACATACTCCCTGAAATTGTTGCGAAATCGTCCTGAAACTAACACGATAATAGTTACCCATCTACGCAAGCTTGTCCGGATAAGTTTAACTTTATCGCGCTTCGTACCCAGTACTTATTACCCATTTGACATATTAAACTTCACCATAACCCTAACAGCCCATGAAATCATTAGGTATTTCACTGCTCTACTGCTTGTGCTTGATCGGATGGAGCCTTCAAGCTCAATCTGTTCAAAGCCTTACCTTGGTTAATGCTGACACGGATACCGATATTGGGCCGTTAGAAGATGGACAAACGCTTAACCTAGCCACTTTACCCACTACCAATTTGAGTGTCCGGGCCAATCCGGGCACAACCCCGGTAGGCTCGGTGCGTTTCTCCTACGACGGAAACCTCAACTTCCAAACCGAAAACGTAGCACCCTATGCGTTGCGGGGCGACATCAATGGCGATTACATTGCCTGGACACCCACCCTCGGTACCCATACGCTCACCGCTACTCTCTACCCTTTTTCTAACGCCGGGGGTGCTGCCGGAACGGCAATCACTGTGACCTTCACCGTGGTGGATCAATCCAACCAGCCCGAAGCCCCCGCCAACTTGGTAGCCACGGCCTTGTCCACCACCTCCATTTACTTAGACTGGGAAGACCCGCCCTTCGGCAACGACTACGGCATTGAGCGCTCGTTGTCGCCAACCACTGGCTTCAGTCAGGTAGATGCCAGCTACTTCGGCGACAGTCAGCACACCAGCAGCGGATTGCAACCCAACACCACCTATTACTTCCGCGTCAGAACGTTTTATCAAGGCGAAGCATCCCCCTACAGCGAAGTGGTTTCAGCCACCACCGAATCGGATGAAAGTCCTTCAATTATTTACGCCATCAACGCCGGTGGCCCAGCCTACACCGCTGCCGACGGAACCGAATTCACCACCGACCAACTGGTGAGCGGAGGAAGAACCTACACCAGTAGCGCCAGCATCTCCGGCACCAACGATGACCCGGTTTTTCAAAGCGAGCGCTACGGCAATTTTAGCTATGAATTGCCCGTCGCCAATGGCAGTTATCAAGTGACCTTGTTGCTAGCTGAAGTCTACTTTAGCGCACCCAACAAACGCGTATTCGACGTTTCGCTAGAGGGGCAAGAGCGCCTGAGTAACATTGATTTGTTCGCGCTGGTGGGCAAGAACGCAGCCTACTCAGTTACCGAAACGGTGGAAGTGACCGACGGAAGCCTGTCCATTGCGTTCTCAGCCGACATCAACAACGCCAAGCTGTCAGGCTTGCTCGTGAGCGGCACTACGACCGATCCGGATCCCGAACCCGGAGCGGTCACTGTTAGCGGCGAACCACGCAAGTGGCACAAGCTGACGCTGGCTTTTGATGGCCCCACCCATAACGAAGCTGACGTCGATCCGAATCCCTTTTTGGATTATCGTTTGAACGTTACTTTTAACCATCCCGGTACGGGCAAATCCTATACGGTTCCGGGCTACTTCGCAGCCGACGGAAACGCCGCCGAAACCAGCGCCACGGCGGGCAACCAGTGGAAAGTACACTTTCGGCCCGACGAAACGGGTGAGTGGAATTACGTAGCCTCGTTCCGTCAGGGCACCAATGTCGCCGTAAGCACCAGTGCCAGCGCCGGAACCGCCCAGCCCATTCTCAACGGACTTTCCGGTAGCCTGACCATCGCAGCTTCGAACAAGAGCGGCGACGACTTCCGTGCGCGGGGACGCTTGGAGTACGTGGGCGAACGCTATCTGCGCTTTGCCGAAACCGGCGACTATTTCCTGAAAGGGGGCTCTGACGCACCGGAGAGCTTCCTGGCCTACGAAGACTTTGACAACACTCCTAATAATGGCAATCGTCGTAAGTCTTGGTCGCCCCACGCCGACGATTGGAACCCAGGCGATCCTAGTTGGCAGGGCGGCAAAGGCACCGAGATGATCGGCGCCCTGAACTACCTGGCCTCCGAAGAAGCCAACGCCTTTTCGTTCCTAACGATGAACATCGACGGCGACGACAAAAATGTATATCCGTACGTGACCAACTCGAACTTCAAGCACTTCGACGTCTCCAAGCTCGACCAGTGGGAGATTGTCTTTGAGTACGCCCAAACGCTAGGCCTTTATCTGCACTTCAAAACGCAGGAAACCGAAAACGATCAGTTGCTCGACGGAGGCGAACTGGGAGTTGATCGAAAACTGTACTACCGGATGCTCATCGCCCGCTTCGGCCATCACCTCGCCCTGAACTGGAACTTAGGCGAAGAGAACGATATCTGGCAAGAGCTCAACGATCCCAATCAGACCCGCGTGAAAGCCTACGCGCAGTACATTCGCGACGTGGATCCCTTTGACCACCACATCGTTATTCATTCGTACCCCGGACAGCAAAACCAAGTATACAATCCCTTACTAGGCAACCAGTCGCTACTAACCGGCGCTTCGGTGCAAACGGGCTATTCCAATGTGTACCGAGACACCAAAAAGTGGGTGGATGCCTCCTTAGCCGCCGGAAAGTCCTGGGTAGTGGCCAACGATGAACAAGGAAATGCCGACACCGGAGTTCCCCCCGATCTAGGCTACGTCGATCCCATCACTGGTGAAACTTATCAGGGAAAGAACTCCGACGGAAACACCGTATCGGTCACTCAGAACGACATCCGAAAGAAGACACTGTGGGGCAACCTAATGGCTGGCGGGGCCGGAGTAGAATATTACTATGGCTACAAACTCCCCCAGTCTGATCTTAGTCTGCAAGACTACCGCAGTCGCGACCAGATGTGGGACTACACCCGCTACGCGCTGCAATTTTTCAATCAGTACTTGCCCTTCGCCGAAATGACCTCCAACGCCAGTTTAGTGAGCAACGGATGGTGCCTGGCCAAGGCCGGTGAAGTATACGCCATCTACCTGGAAAACGGCGGGACGACTACCGTCAACCTAGGTAACGACGGAGCTAATTACAACGTGCAGTGGTACAACCCCCGCGCCGGCGGCAATTTGCAAGCAGGCACCGTGCCCACCGTCGCAGCCAGCGGCAGCGTATCTATCGGAAACCCGCCAAGTGCCACCAACCAAGACTGGGTTGCCCTCCTTCGGAACCAGGAGGCCAATGCCAGAGTGCTGGTTGCTTCGCCCGAATCGGTTCAGGTGGGCGATATGACGGCCTATCCGGTTCCGTTGCAAGACCAACTAACGGTTCGTTTCGAGGAAGAAAAGGAGCAGGTGACGCTGGAAGTGGTTGATTTTAGTGGTGCCGTACTTCAGCGCACCCAAGGCACTGACCTTAGCCAGGCAGAACTTTCGGTGGCTAGCCTATCCCCCGGAGCCTATTACCTGCGCGTGACCGCCGACGGAGAAACCTATCGCACCAGCCTGATCAAGTCCGAGTAGCAATTTAATCAAACCCTGCATCCTGCCCATCCTTCTTTATCCTAAGAATCCTGATCTCACTTGGATGGAGGTTGGGTAGGGCGCACTTCCACCTTGCTGGGCAGGGTACGCGGATGCATGTGCAGCAGGTCGACCACTAACTGTCCAATGTCTTCAATCTGAATTTTCCAGTCGTCTTTTTTATCGGGCTGGTGGCCGTTGAAATGGGTAGCCACCGACCCCGGCATGATGGTCGATACTTTAACGCCGTGTTGCCGCAGGTCGAGCATCACCGACTGGGTGAAGCCCGTGAGTCCGAACTTACTGGCATTGTAGGCTGAGCCACCAGCGAAAAAGTTGGTGCCCGCCAGGCTGGAGATGGTAATGATGTAGCCCTCAGATTTCTTCAGGGCGGGCAAGCTGGCTTTGATGCTGTAGAACACGCCGGTCAGGTTGGTGTCGATCACCTCGTGCCACTGCTCGGCGGTCATTTCTTCGATGGAGGCAAAGTGCCCCAGTCCGGCGTTGGCCACCAGCACGTCGAGCTGCCCCCATTTTTCGAGCACTTTGTCAACCGCCTGCTGCTGCGAATCCATGTCGCGCACGTCGGCAGCCACGCCCAGGGCCTCACCCGGACTAAGCTTGTTGAGTTCGGCAGCGGCCTCGTCGGCCGACGACTGCGAGCGGCTCGTGATGGCCACGCGCATGCCTTGCTGCACCAGGGCCGCGGCGGTGCCGTAGCCAATACCTTTGCTACCCCCGGTGATCAGGGCTACTTTGTTATCTAATTCTTGCATGGTAAAAAATTAAAGTTGCGTGTGTCAACAGAACGGGAAAGAGTAGCAACAGTTTTCGGATAAGGCAATTAGCGGCCTTGCTCACTTCAAAACCAGAGAAGGGTTGATCGGATACCGTCCGAACTCCTTGCCGTATACCGCCAGTCCCCCGGTTCCCTTTGTTTGAATTTTTACGGTTAGTTGACCTGATTGCTTCTGCGCTTCTTCCAGCATGCTCACCGGAACCGTCACTTTCACCAAATAGCCGTACGAACCCGCTTCATCAAGCGTGCCGTTCAGGGTGTACCACCAGTTGGAGAGATCGTTGATATCGCGCTGGGGTTCTGGAATAACCTGATGGTGCCACGACAACACTCCCCGGTGGTCAGCCGGATCATCGGGCAGGGTGAAGGTCTGTAACCTCCGTCCGTTCACCGAGATGCTGATCTCCGAAGGAAACCGGGTTTCGTCCGTCATCGGGTAGGCATTAGGATTACCATCGGGGTACAACCGCGCTTCCTTGGTGAACCCTCGATCCAGCTTTTCATCCTCAGTCATGTCCTTGACGAACAACTGCTTGGCCGATAGTTCTGCCAGAAAGTAAACTTCACGAAATTGGTTTACCTCCAGCGTGTCAGAAAGGGAAAACGAATAGGTAAAGTACCCCTCCCCCGCGCCGTTCACCTTTCGCCCATCGCGCACGCTCCACTGCTTTTTGCTCCGCCATTGATCACTAAAATCGGCCGGAGCCACGCTGAGAATGTGCGTCTGCGGCGGACGTTTACCCTCGACCACCTCGAAGTGCATGAAGTTATGGTGTAGCACCTTGCCCGGCTGGTCGGTGAGATGCAGTTTGAGAATGGCCAAACCCGGCTGACGGGGCATCATGAGCCGCAGCGGTTCCAGAGAGTCTTGCAAGTAGTGCCGGTACGGGATCTTCAACAAACCGCTGGTTACCCGAACGGTATCGGCAATAGCATTGGTCAGTTCAAGCGCGTATCGAAGCAGCAGGGTATCGCCCTCCACCTGGTTGGTCATGGACGATAGATACAACGGCACCGCGACGATTTGTCCGGCCACCACTGTGCGGCAGATTTCGTTTCCGGTGGACAGATAAACGGGGGCGTGGAAATCGCGCAAGGTCATTCCTTCTACCAGTTCCTCTACCCCGCTAAACTTCGGCGAGCGGTCGGCGCGCCAGTAGCCGTTCCACTCTTTCACCACGTCGTGGTGCTCGGTGTATACCCATCCGGCCATCCGGGGATACTTCCGAAAGGTGTTGACCATGCGGTGGTAGTCGTAGCTCCAGTCCACGTCGCCCGTGGTGCCCTGGTAGCCCCACACGTTGCCGCACTCGGCGTTGATGGCCGGAGTGTTGCCCTGCCGAAAGCCGTCGGCATACTGAAACGTGCTTCCCGGGTAGCTCAGCGCACTACGGGTTTTCAGCCGGTGCTCCCATTCCACGCCCATCAAATAGTCATGTGAGGAGTTGAGGTCGGTCACGGTGTGGTAGGCGCACCAGTGGCTGTGAATGGAGTTGTCGTCCACCAGCCGGGTCGAGTCGAGCGATTTGGTGAGGTAGTACATTGAGGCGGCGTACCGCTGTTCCTTGGGCTGATACACCTTCCGCTTCTTCCCGGCCGGGGTGATCACGTGGTCGCGCAGGCCCCAGGTTTCGTTGAACACCACCCACGAAAATACGGACGGATGGTTGTAATCCCGTCGAATCATCTCGCGCAGCGTGTACTCCAGTTCCTGCTGCGCACGTTCGTGGGGCGGGTCCTGACTGCTCGGCAGATCGGCCATGATGAGCATCCCCAGCTTATCGGCCCAGTACAGCTTGCGCGGAACTGCTACCTTGAGGTGCGGACGCAGGCCGTTGAGTCTTAAGGCTTTGCTGCGCGCAATCTCTTGCCGCAGAAACGTATCACTGGGAAAGGTGTAGTACCCTTCGGGATGATACGCTTGGTCCAGGGCCATTTGCAGATACACCGGCTCGCCATTGAGCGCCACGTAGGGATGATCAGTGCCGGGAAGGTTCTCTACTGAAATAGTTCGCATCCCGAAATAGCTGCGAACCGTATCCTCCCCCAATACCATCTCGGTCTCGTAGAGGTACGGATCATCGAGCGACCAATGGCGCGGTGAGGGAATAGGTACCGAGAACTCGACGTGGTCTTCCTGGGCAGCAATAGCCGTATCCACTTCAACAAGATTGCCCTCCCCGTTGATGCGCAGCGAAAGGGGCAGCGTATCTTCGGTGTAATCCGGCAGGTGGGCGGTGACAATTACCTGGTTTTGATCAAGGTCGGGAGTGAAGTGCACGTGGCTTAAGTAGGTTGACCCCCGCGCCTCTAGGTAAACGGTTTGCCAAATACCTCGGGCATCGCCGTACGATTGCTTGCCGTAGAGCGTAAAGGGGCGTCGCCGGTCATCCACCCGAATCACCAGCGGCTGAGGCTTTCCGTAGGTAAGGTGGTCGGTCAGTTCAAGCTCGAAGGGCACGTATCCTCCCTGATGGGTGCCCAGGTGGTGCCCATCCAACCAAACGTCCGTCTGCCAGTCCGAAGCTCCGATCACCAGAAAGGTGCGTTGCCGATTCCAAGAAGAATCCACGGTGATTGCTCGACGGTACCAGGCAATATCGGCGTGGTTCTCTACTCCCGACAGCGGTGCCTCCCACGGAAAGGGAACGGTGATCGTTTCGGAAAAAGAAGCGGTGCCCGCAAACCACTGCTCGGAAATCCCCCCGTCAAGCGAATCAAACGCAAAGTCCCACGCTCCGTTCAGGTTCATCCAGCGCGGACGCTCAAAGTCGGGCCGCGGATACTCGGGCAGCGGGATGCTTTGGGCCACACCTGGCTGGGCGGCATTCCGCTGGGCCACACCTGGCTGGGCCACACCTGGCTGGGCCGCATCCGGCTGAGCTATCGCCGAGGCGAAGGCAATCGACCAGAAGAAAAAGGAAAACGTGATTCGTCGACGAGGCATAGAATTCAGAAAAGCGGTAAAGCGGATCAACGCTACGCCAAGATACTAATCAAACGCCGGTTCGTTGCAAACTACGCTGCTCCTTTGTTGACACAAACAAGCCCGCCAGCGAGGTGAAGGCGGTCACCAGAAAGAACAGCAGCGTAAAAGTGATCGCCGTTTCCTGCTCAATGGCCAGGTACTGAAACCCGTACAAAAACACCAGTTCGCGCGCCCCCACGCCCCCGATGGTGAACGGCAGCACCGCCACCACCGACGACACCATAAACAGCGTCAGGTAATCCAGGTAGTGCTGCTGCACGGACAGACTCAGCAGCAAAAGAATGGCCGCCAGCACCTGTCCGGTCTGCACCCAGAACGACAGGTGGGTAGTGGATAAAAACTGAGACCGGAACAAAGGAAAGAACCAACGAACGACCAGATAAAACCCCGGTAGCACCAGCAGGGTAGCCACCACCACCAACGCATCGTAGTGGGGCACGTCCACCGTAAAGGAGCTAAACAGCAAAAACCCACCCGTCATCACCACCAGCAGGGCCAACCCACTGAGGCGATCCAGCAGCGTGGCTCCGGCCAACCGCTTCACCGTCGCCGCGTGTTGTTGCTTGAGCAGATACACCTTATAGCCGTCGCCCCCGATGCTGCCGGGCAGAAACAGGTTGTAGAACATGCTGATATACAGCAACCGAAGGTTGTAACCATCCGATAAATGGATATCCAATGGATAGAGCAAGCGTTTGAACCGGAAAGCAGCCACTACCTTAGACAGGTTGAAGGCCAGCAGCGCCAGCGCAAAGAACCCGACGTTGGTTTGCAGCAGCGTCTGCCAGGTCTCTTGCAGATCAATCTTGCGAAACACAAAGTACAGCGCCGTGGCCGATAGCACCAGCTTGATCAGAAAGCCAACGCGCTTACGCGTGGCAGACTTAGGGTTCGAGGGCAGAGTCGGGTTGGTTGGCGCCAAAGGTTACGAGTAAGAAGTCGCGGTCGTAGTAAGCAAAGGTATAAAAAACCGTGTACTTCCGGTCAGGAAGTAACTGGGCATCCACCAAAAAGTAGCCGCCCCCCTCGTCGGGTGCTTGATAGGCCAGCACCTGCTGCCGGGCCCGCTCTACATAAAACACCGTGGACAGCGAAAAGCGCGTGCCCGGATACAGGTGCAACGCCTCCCCCTGGGTCAACTCGGCAATGCGCCGTCCGTCCTTTTTCTGTTCGTAACCCGGGCCCATCGTCGCCCGGGCGGGCAGAACAGTGAAGTCAAACACCAGGCGAAGCAGCCCCACCAGGGCAATTGCCAGCAACAGACTATACTGTGGCTGCCGCATCTGGAGCAACAGCAGCCCGGCCGCGCCCAGCACCAGCGCGGCGGCCACTCCCCCGACGCTGAAGGGCACGGCGGGCAGGGGCACGAAGGGCAGAGCCAGCCCGGCCACCACCGTGAGCGCCAGCATTACCCGCACGGATATGCGGAAGATCCGATGCCGGACATCGACCGTTAGCGGATAGCTGTAGTAACCATAAGTGAGCACAATCACCAGCAGGGGGTAGAGCATGTAGACGTAGCGCGAGCGGGTGCCGGGCGATAGCCAGTAGACCAGCCCGTTGCCCACCAGCATCAGCAAACAGAAACCCACAAAAGGCTGCCGCATCAGTGCCCGCCCCACGCCGCGCCGCAGCAGGAAGGGTAACAACAGGGTGGCCGGAGCCACGTTCTTGAGCGTCTCCAGGGGGAAGGTGAGCAGGTGCAGCAGCAGCGCGCCGATGCTGTTCTGAAAGGCCGTGCGCTCGCTGGTCTGCGACCACAGCGATTCCTCGCTGCTAAAGTACAAGGCTACGTCGTTGAACAGGTTGTAGTAAGCAAAGTAGCTGCCCACCAGCACCACAAACACCCCAATGCCCGCTAGGTGCGCCCCCGTGAACAGCTTTCGGAGGTCGCGCCGGTAGGCCAGCCACACCAGCACCGACACCCCCAGGAACACCGGTGACGGCAAGCCCTTGGTAAGGGTGCCCACTGCGCCCAGCGCGTAGGTGACCGTAAACAAGGCGTAGTACTGCTGCCGCTGGTAGTAGTGAAACAGCGTGAAAAAGCTCGCCAGGGTGATCAGCGAGTAAAACAAGTCAATCTCCCCGGCCGCGGTAGAGAAGTAGAACACAATATCCACCATCGCCAGGGTGAGCAGTCCGGCGTAGATGCCGAAAGTCTGGTCCACGTAGCGGCGTCCCATCGCAAACACCAGCCCGCCCGTGGCCACGAACGAAACCACCGACAAAAAGCGCACGGCCCACTCCGAGTGGCTACCCCAGAGCCAGTACGATGCTCCAATCACCCAGTTGTAGACCGGCGGCTTTTTATAATAGTACTCGCCCATCTCGGTGGGCACCATCCAGTTGTCCTGAAACAGCATCTCCAACGAGATCAGCGCCCGGCGGGGCTCCTCCAACCGCAGCGGGGCCAACCCCAGATGAACGAAGAAGCCCAGCAACAGCAAGACGAAGATAACTCCTGCTAACAAATTGATCGATGGAGTACGGGATAGGGCAGAAGAGGGCAATGCAAAGCGTCTTTCCGGCAAACTTCGCCATTCGGGCGGACAACGGCAACCGCCCTTCGGCAATTAATTGTCGTATCGGCTGGAGATCGAAGATAAAATACGGAACTTTGTCACTGGCTACTGGCTACTGGCTACTGGCTACTGGCTACTGGCTACTGGCCATAATTACGAAGAACAAAAGACAAGTGACAAAGGACAACAATGATAATCGACAAGGTTGCTTTGGTGAAGACTGATGCGGGGAAAATGCTGATGGCCCGATCAAGGGGCAAAACGAAATATTATGCTCCCGGGGGCAAACGAGAAGCGAGCGAAACCGATGAGGAAACTCTGTCTCGTGAAATCAAGGAGGAACTAAACGTCGATATTCTTCCTGATACCGTACAATACTTAGGAACGTTCGAGGCGCAAGCCGACGGGTACCCCGAAGAAGTGATTGTTCGGATGATCTGCTTCGAAGCAGACTACTCGGACGTACCAGAAGAAAGCGCAGAGATCGAAGAAATCAGGTGGCTATCCTTCGCCGATATTGACCTGGTGGCCGAGGTAGACCGGCAGGTATTTGAGTTCTTGAAAGACAACAACAAGCTTACCTGATATCATCCAGAAGATTATCTAGCATCCAATATCCTACTTAATCAAAAAATCATCCGCGCGTCCGCCGCCAGCATCCAATATCCAGCATCCACCATCCAATATCTCTACCGCCCCGCAAGTCATCCAGCATCCAATGAACCCCCTGCAACACGCCCGAGACGTACTCACCACTGAAGCCAACGCCATTGCCCAACTGGCCGAGCAGCTCGACGAGCAGTTCGAGCAGGCCGTGCGCGGCGTGGTCGAGAGCACCGGCAAGGTGATCGTGTCGGGCATGGGCAAGTCGGGCCTCATCGGCAAGAAGATCGCCGCCACCCTGGCCAGCACCGGCACGCCCAGCTTCTTTATGCACCCCGGCGAGGCCTACCACGGCGACCTGGGCATGGTGGACCCTCACGACGTGGTGCTGGCTATCTCCTACTCCGGCGAGACCGACGAAATCCTGCGGCTGATCCCCTTCTGGAAGGACAACGGCAACGTGCTGATTGCCCTGACGGGAAATCCCCGCTCCACGCTGGCCCGCTACGCCCACTACCACCTCAACGGGTCCGTCGCCACCGAAGCCTGTCCGTTCAACCTCACGCCCACCTCCTCCACCACGGCGGCCCTGGCCTTGGGCGACGCGTTGGCCATCGCCATTATGAAAGTAAAAGACTTTCGCCCCGAGAGCTTTGCCCGCCTTCACCCCGGCGGCTCGCTGGGCAAGCGGCTCGTCACCCGCGTGGAAGAGGTGATGCAGCGCGACGCCCTGCCGCTGGTGTCGCCCCACACCAACGTGAAGGAGATCATTCACCGCATCAGCAACCACCGCCTCGGGCTGGCCATCGTGCTCGACGCGCAGCAGCAGGTGGCGGGCATCATCACCGACGGCGACATCCGCCGGGCGATGGAGAATAACGAGCAAACGTTCTTCACGCTCACCGCCGCCGATTTCCCCACCAAAGCACCCAAGACCGTGGCCCCCACCGCCAAGCTAGCCGAGGCCGAACGGCTTATGAACCACCACAAGATCAACACCCTGCTGGTCACCGAGGGCCCGCAGTTGCTGGGAGTGGTGCAGATTTATGATATTGTTTGATTGCCGAAACTATTCGTCGGCCACGGTTGCTTCACTGGTGGGCTTGCGCTTGCGGGGCGCGCTCCGCGCCCCGATGCCGAAGGTCTCGAAATGCACTTGATTGTGCCGATGCAAATGAGTCGTGCAAAATGTAAAAAGACAAACGTATGAGAAATGCATTTATAATTATTTTAACGTCAGTTATTCAGGGAATATCTGATTACTAGGGGTTTATGTTGCTTGAAAGAGCAAAAAAGTCAAGATTTGCAGTGGAACGAAATCTTCATTGTACAAAACAAAGAATCATGCAAATCTTGACAACAACAAAACTAACGGAAATTTTTGTGGAAACCGATGACTTCCTACTGGATTTAGCTCAGCAAACGGCTCTTCAAGGCCTGCCTGTCCCCGCCTTCCACTCACGCTTTGCGCGAAGCGAAGTCATAACGACCCTAATTGCTTATCATCATTCGGGACGCAAATGCTTCAAATACTTCTATTGTCAAGATGTGCTGAAGACTTTTCAAAGCTGGCTTCCTGATGCCCCTTGCTATGAACGCTTCGTAGCCCTAATCCCGCACGTAGTGCTGGAACTCTATCTGTTGCTCAAAAGCCGTTGCCAGCCCGCTTTAGCAGAAAACTACATTGACAGCAAACCTTTGAAAGCTTGTCACATCAAACGAGAAGCACAACACAAAGTGATGGCTGATTGGGCCAGCAAAGGCAAGGGCACGTTAGGTTGGTTTTACGGCTTCAAAATGCACGTAGTCATCAACCGGGAAGCACAGCTAGTCAACTTTCTGCTCACGGCAGGCAACGTAGCTGACAACAATCACCAGGTGTTGAACTACCTGCTCAAAGAAGTAGAAGGAAAAGTATACGGCGACAAAGGTTATTTGAGCACCCTGAAAGAAGAGTTACTTAGCAAAGGGGTAGACCTAAGGGCCAAGATGCGCCGCAACGGAAAGAAAGATGCTATTGTCCATCAAAAGGACGCTTATTATCATCGTCATCGCGGACTCATTGAGTCAGTCTTTGGCCAGTGCGTAGGTCTCATTGATTTAGAGCATACTCGCCATCGGGCCCCTATTAACTATCTATGCAACGTCTTTGCTGCCCTGCTGGCTTACACCTTTGCCGATCAGCATCCGCGAATCATTGCTTTTGAAGATCGTGGCCGACTGCTACATGCCGCTTGATTTTGTATTATTTTTAGAAACCTAGAATAACTGACGTTATTTTACTTCTTGGACTTGCTTCCTGTAAAATGAACAGAGAAAAACCGTTGGCTGATAATCCCGAACTAATGGAAATTTATGAGGCTGACCAAGCGGACAGGCAAACTGATAATATCGATTGGAGCGTTGTCTCAAAAAGGGATAGTTTGAGAGAGGTAAGAATTTATCAACTCTTGGACTCAAACAAAGTGCAAACCTCTAAAGACTATCATAATGCAGCAATGATTTTCCAGCACGGAGGCGATTCTACTGCGTATGGCATGGCAGTTAAATTGATGCGTAAATCTATTGAATTAGATTCCACTGCAAATAAGTGGCTTTTAGCTGCGGCCATCGATAGATACTTATTGAGTAAAGATGAACCGCAAATTTATGGGACTCAATATCAAAAATTTGGAGAAGACGAACCTTGGCAGCTTGGAAAAATGGACACTACCTAAATTTCTGATGCGGAACGAATAGAATACGGCGTAGAAACTTTAGCAGCGCAAAGAGAGAGAGTTAAGCAAATGAATAGTAAGAAATTATCTGAACTCATAGTTCAAGGAAAATCCGTAGATGAAGTGATTGAGGTCATTAAATCGGAGGAAAAAAGAGATTCCGAATATGATATTTCAGAAGATGGAATTAATAGTTTTGGCTACAACTTAATGGAACAAAGCAAAAATAAAGAGGCGTTAAAAATATTCAAACTCAATACAGAATTGTATCCAGATAGGTTTAACACTTGGGATAGTTATGGAGAATGTCTTTTAATTTTAGGAGAGAAAGAAGAAGGAATAAAGGCGTACAAAAAATCGTTAGAGCTTAATCCTAAGAATAAAAATGCGGAAACTATAATTCAACAAAGCCAATAACAAAGCATAACGATGCCGTAAGAAATTGCTTCTCTATCTATCCACTCTGGTCGTAGGTTAAGCGAAGCGATCCTACGACCCAACTGGCTGTTGAGTCGTAGGATATTCTACAACTAGGACTAAATTAAATGCAACGGGCGACCCAACAAGCATCAGAGATCATTCAGACCCAAATAATCGCGAATGGAAAACAGCCATGACTACAACCAACCAAACGGACAAGGGGCAACGCCTTTCGCCCAGACGTATTTTCACGGAACAAAGGGTGACTTAAACATTGGTGACTTGATCAAAGCAGGTTTCAACTCGAACTACGGACCGAGAAAGAACGCAAAATACATTTTCCTGACAGCGACCCTGGACGCTGCTATTTGGGGAGCCGAACTTGCTTTTGGGAAAGGCCGGGAAAGAATATTCCTGGTTGAACCAACGGGGCCCATTGAAGATGACCCTGACCTGACCGACAAAAAATTCCCTGGCAATCCCACAAAGTCTTATCGCTCAACCCATCCTTTCAGCGTTGTGGGAGAAGTTACTGTTTGGCAAGGACACCCAATAGAACAAATTAAGGTGATGAAAGACCACCTTGAGAAGCTTAAAGAGCAAGGCATTAATTCGTTGAACGACGCATGAAAGAATTCTGGAACGAGCGATACAGTAGTGAGGACTTTGTCTACGGGGAACAACCCAACGACTTCCTGAAGGAGCAACTGAAAACCCTTTCGGTAGGAAGCATCTTGTTTCCGGCCGAAGGCGAAGGAAGAAACGCGGTGTACGCGGCCGCGCGGGGGTGGACGGTATCGGCCTTTGACCAGAGTAGCGAGGCGAAGAAGAAAGCCATGCGCTTGGCCGCTCAGCACAACGTTACCCTTTCGTACGAAGTGGGCACCCCGGAGACCCTGACCTATGCGCCTGAGCAGTTCGACGTCCTGGCCCTGATCTACGCCCACTTCCCTGCCGATAAGAAGTCCGCCTACCACCAGACCCTATCGACCTACCTACGACCCGGCGGCACAGTAATCTTTGAAGCCTTCAGTAAGGGGCACCCCGACTACCAGCGCCGCAACCCCGGGGTGGGCGGTCCGAAGGATCTGGCCATGCTGTTCTCTACCGACGAACTAGCCGCCGACTTCGCTGGCTTTGAGGTTTTGCAACTGGCCGAGCAGGAGGTGGAGCTTCAAGAAGGGGCATTTCACCAGGGAACGGGTTCGGTGATTCGGTTGGTGGGACGAAAGCCGTAGATACATTACAACCTTTGCGTACTATACGGTGTCTTACTAGCTAAATCAGAGTACGATCATTAACTTAATCCCTCAAACAATGAAATCACTACGCTTTTTGTGGCTGGGTCTGATCCTGTACGGTTGTGCCGACGATCAATCAGCAGTATCTAACGAGGTCGATGACTTTATGACCGGGTTACGATCTGGGAAGTATGAAAACGCTATAGAACTGCCCGCATTCACAGTGGAAGCGATCCCCTACTTATTGGCCTACCGCAATGATACCCGCAAGGTTACGAGCTTTCCCCGCAACCCATTATCTTCATACGCCGGTCCGGAATCAACAATGGGGGTGTTCGCTCTATGGACGATTGAGTCTATCCGAGCATCAGCGGCTCCCTCCGGTGGTGCTGTACTTCCCGGTCGGTTTCCTTCGCTTAACCCGGTGCTGGCCCAATTCGGAGCCGACGGTCCTCGCATAGCGGAGGCGTCCGTGGCCCAGCCGTTGGCGGCCGCTGCCTATCAGGCGTGGTGGCAACAGTCGCAATCGGTTAGTGTTGACGAATTGATGAGGATAGACCCGCTGGAGAGTACTGATTACCGCTGGTTGTAGTATCTTTGTCTCCGGTGAGTCAGAATGATTGTTGCTTTATCAATTGGCCTCGCGCTACCTACCAACCCCCCCGAGGGAGGACGAAACGGGGTGTATGCCGCTACCTCTTGCTGGTCGTAGGCTACGCGCCCCGGGTTAAGCGAAGCGCCCGGCGCCCGGCGGTCCTACGGCCCAATTTGCATCGTTGTGTGAAGTCGTAGGAGATCCTACGACTAGAGGAGACAAAACACTTTTTAGCCGGAACGTTAGCAGTATACAGAATAATATCACAGTCATGTCAGAACTGAAAAAATATACAAGCTTCGAAGCCTTAAAACTGGATGAGAAGTTAGACAACGTTGACCAGTTTAAAAACAATAATTTTTCAGAGTTTGAAGCTTTCTTGAGAAGGCTGCAAAGCGCATACTCCATTAAGAAGGAAATCAAAGCGGATAATGGAAAGCAGCCTAACTGGAGGAAGCTGTAAATTGCCCTCATGAATTCTTCTGCCATCGTTATCATTCCCGCCCGGCTGGCTTCGCAACGCTTGCCCAACAAGGTGCTGCTCGATGTCCATGGCAAGCCGATGATCCGGCGGGTGTACGAGCAGGCCCGGCAGGCTACTACCATCGACGCTGTCTACATCGCCACCGACAGCACCGAGATTCGCGATGTCTGCGCTCGCTTCACCGACAATGTGATCATGACGCGCGCCGATCATCCTTCGGGCACCGACCGGCTGGCCGAAGCGGCGGAGAACCTACCCACCGCGGTCATTATCAACGTGCAGGGTGACGAACCCTTCATCGACCCTGCGCTGATCGACCAACTCGCTACCGGCCTGCACGACTCCGACGTGCCGATGGCCAGTGCCGCCTTTCGCATTCGCACGGTGGCCGACTTCCTGGATTCTGCCCTGGTGAAGGTGGTGCTGGACGAACAGCAGCGGGCGCTATACTTTTCGCGTTCACCCGTGCCGTTTGCGCGTCACCTGGATTTGAGCGAACTAGAAACGTTGCCCGACGACTTCCGGGCCTACGGTCACCTGGGGATTTATGCCTACCGAAAAGACTTTCTGCTGCGCTACGCATCCCTGCCGCCGACCTACCTGGAGCAAACCGAGCGGCTAGAGCAACTGCGGGTGTTGGAAAACGGGTATTCTCTGCGTATCATTGAGGCGAAGCAGCCGGGCTTGGGCATTGACACTCCGGAAGACTTGGCGCGGGCGAGGAAACTGGCGGAGACTTTCTTTGTCGATTGATCACGCGGATTTCGCACACGGATTTCACAGATGACACAGATAGACGACACAGATGTAATACATTATTTGAATGGAAGAGCTATATAGTAAGATTCGGGAAGGGTTGTTTGTGATTAGTGGGCCCTGCGTGATTGAGGACGAGGAGACGGTGATGTATCTGGCGGAGCACATTGCGGAGATCTGCCAACGACTCGGTATTACTTATGTCTTTAAGGCTTCGTTTGATAAGGCCAATCGTACTTCGGTGGACTCGTTTCGGGGGCCGGGTTTGGCGGAGGGACTGCGTATTCTGGAGAAGGTGAAGCAGTCGTTTGGGCTGCCGATTACTACCGACGTGCACGAAACGGCGCAGGTGGCGGCGGTGGCCGAGGTGGTGGACATTGTGCAGATTCCGGCCTTTCTGTGCAGACAAACGGATTTGCTGGTGGCGGCAGGGAACAGCGGCAAGATTGTGAACGTGAAGAAGGGACAGTTTTTGGCGGGGCAGGACATGCAGTATCCGGCCGAGAAGGTGGCCTCTACGGGCAACAACAAGATTATGCTCACCGAGCGGGGCAATAGCTTCGGCTACGCCAACCTGGTGGTGGATATGCGCAACCTGGTGGAGATGCGCGCCTTTGGCTACCCGGTGGTGATGGACGTGACGCACTCCACCCAGAAGCCCGGCGGACTGGGCGGCAAGAGCGGCGGCAACCGCGCGATGGCTTCCTACATCAGCGCAGCGGCGGCGGCGGTGGGCGTGAATGGCTTCTTCTTCGAGGTGCACCACCAACCCGAGAAGGCGCTATCGGACGGCCCCAACATGGTGCGGCTGGAAGAGTTTGAGGGCATTCTAAAAAATTGTCAGGCCATTCACCAAGCCACCACCCTATGATTGCCGACCGTATGGAGCGCGTGCGGATGATCGTGCTGGACGTGGATGGCACGCTCACCGACGGAGGTATCTACGTGCTCGACTCGGGCGAAGAGATGAAGCGCTTTCACGTGAAGGATGGGATGGCGATCGCGCGGCTACGGCGGCAGGGTTACAGATTTGGTTTTATCAGTGGTAGCAAGAGCGAGCGGACGGTCCGCAAGCGGGCTACTGACTTAGGGGTTGCGCACGTGTACGTGGGGGCGGGAGACAAGCAGGCGGTGGTGGCACAGTGGCTGGAAGAACTAGACTTGGTGCCCGAGCAGGTACTGTATATGGGCGACGACCTGAACGACCTGGAGGTGATGCGCTACTGCGGCGTGCGGGCCTGTCCGGCTGATGCTGCCGAACCCGTGCGCCAACTCGCCGACGTGGTGACCGAACGACGCGGAGGAGATGCCTGCTTCCGTGAACTGGCTGATCGGTATTTTTCGTTAGGCTGATGAACCTTGACTTCGATAAGAGGGGTTACTTGCTTCCCTATAATATTATCAGGTGCGACGTAACTACGCTTGAGGCATACTTTGTGGATGCGTTTCCGCTCTCAACCACCCGCTCAACGCTGTGGAAACATTACCAACGCTACCTAAGCGATTTCGGCCGCGAGGTAACATCTCATTTTACGCAATGGTTAGACGGAAGCTTTTTTACCCAGATGACAAACCCTCGGGACATTGACTTGGTAACGTTTGTAGATGTTCGAATTATTCAGGCTAAAGAAACATTATTGGATAAATATTGGTCGTTTTCGTTAGAAGACCAGGGACTGGATGCTTATTTGGTGGAAGTTCACCCACTAGAGAGCGATCAGCATACTGCCATCACTGAAAACTTTCGCCGTATTTGGCAAAACCGATTTAGGAAAGATCGTGATGGGCATCCAAAGGGATTCATTCAAATTGATTGGTGATATGCAGGAACTACAACCCCAATTGCAATCTGACATTGCTCGTTTGCTTGAGCTCATCCAAGAATCTAACTGTGCGTTAGAATCTTTGAAAAAAGCCGGTCGAGATGATACAAACTTGATGGCACGGCAAGAAAAACATCTGCAACGTCAGTATACGGCAGAACTCAACCAACTAATGAAACCATTTAAACTTAGGGTGCATCCTCGAGATGAATAGGTAAATTTGGAATGTTTAAAAGGATAGGAATTGCTGGTAACTACATCAAGGTCTATCGACTCATAGGCTACAATCAGACTATTGACTTAACTCAAGACTTAGCTTTTTGGACCGAAGAAAGACTCGTGTCACGAGGTCGGCAAGTCCGAAAGTTGTTGATAAACAGTACCGAAGGATACTTCACTTACTTCGATATTCACGACGTTAAAAAGTACGAAGAACTCTACCAGCTACTGAGCGTGAAATACGCTTCACAGCGGGCCTGAATCAATTTAAAGAACTTCAACGAACGTTTGTAACTTCAATCAATAAGTAGAACTAACCTACCTAACCACTCAGAAAGAAACTTAACACCTAATACCTCTAACCACCCCGAAAGTCATCCACCATCCAATAATAACCACCTTCCACTTTTGAGCTTCATTTATCCGCAGTTTCTGTGGGGACTGCTGGCCCTCAGCATCCCGATCATCATCCACCTGTTCAACTTCCGGCGCACCCGGCGGGTGTACTTCAGCAATACGGCTTTTCTAAAGAACGTAAAGGAGGCCACCACCTCCAAACTGAAAGTGAAGCACTTGCTGATTTTGCTGGCGCGTCTGGCGTTCATCACCTTTCTGGTGCTCACCTTCGCGCAGCCGTTTTTGCCTGGCAACGCGGGTAACGACGTGGCCGCCAATAAGCTGGTGTATCTGTACCTGGACAACTCCCTGAGCATGGCCTCCGAACTAGCCTCGGGCGTGCGCAGCATCGATCAGGGCGTGAGCGTGATCGACGAGATTAGCAGTCAGTATCCGCGCAACACGCAGTATAAATTGCTCACCAACCAGTTCGGTAATTTCTCCCGCGTGTCCAAGAACAACGAAGAGCTGGCCGAACTGGCGGCGGGCACCGAACTCGCCGCGGGGGCGCGCACCGCGCAAGAAGTAATCAGCAAAGTACAGAACGACCGGCAGTCGGCGGAGTTACAGGGCGACGCTTCGTTTGAGGCCACCGAACTTTACGTGATCTCTGACTTTCAGAAGTCTACGTTGGGCAGTCTGCAACCGCTGCAAGCCGACACCGCCCTGCGGGTGAACCTGGTGCCCGTGGTGAATTCGTTCTCGCGTAACCTGTACGTCGATTCGGTGTATCTGGATAATCCGTTCATGCTGGCCGACCAAGCCAATGAACTCACGGTATCGGTGCGCAACGAAGGGGGCCAAGCCGTCGAGGACCTGATCGTGCGCTTGCTCATCAACGAGCAGCAGGTGGCCAACGCCAGTCTGGACGTCAGCGCTTTTTCGTCGGGCACGCTTCGTTTTCCGCTCAACGTTCCGCTGGAGGCCAACAACCGCTGCGCGCTGCAGTTTGAGGATTACCCCGCCACCTTTGACAATGAGTTCTTCTTTACGCTCAACCTGGGCGACAAGATCACCGTGCTGGAGATCACGGCCACCGGGCAGGGCACCTCCAACGTGGCCCGGGTATACGCCAACGAGCAGCTCTTCGACTTCCAGTCGTTCGGCATCAATAACTTAGATTACAGTCTGATAGAAGAGGCGGACCTGGTAGTGCTCAACGAGTTGGGCGACGTGGACGAGGAAACCAGTCGGTCAATCAGGCCCTACGTGCAGCAGTATCTGGAAAACGGTGGACACCTAATTTACGTGATGCCCGCCACCGGCAACATCGCCTTTCTGCGGCAGATCACCGGCAACCAGGGCTTGGTGGCCGAGCGGGTGCCCTTGCCCGACTCGGTGGGCACCGCCCCGGCGTTGGCCAATCCCGATCTGGCGAATCCGTTCTTTAGCAATATGTTTGAGGGAGAAGAAACCAGCTTCGAGATGCCCGCCGCTGTCTCATTAATCAACCACAACCTGCGGGGCGAAGCCTATTTGCGCTACCGCACCGGCGATCCTTATCTGCTAGCCCTGCGCAACGCCGCCACGGCGGCCAAGCAAATCTTCGTGTTCACCACCCCGTTGCGGCAGGAGTTTACCAGCCTGTACCGGCACGGCATCTTTGTTCCGGTAATGTATCGCCTGGCCTCGATGGGCAAGTCGCTCGAAACCCCCTTGTATTATTCCGTAGAAGATCCTACGGTGGTGCTCCGAACCAATCAGTGGGATCGGGGTGAGCGCGGCGAGGCAACCACCGCGGCGGTCTACCGACTGCTTCACGACGATCAGGAAGTGATTCCCGCGCAACGGATCGTGAACCAGCGACTGATCATGGAGCTACCGCCGGACCGTCTGCAAGCGGGCTTCTACGACCTGCTGCGCTCCTATGAGGCGAGCACTGATTCGCTGCCGCTGGTGACGCTGTCGTTCAACGTTGATGCGCAGGAGTCGCGGATAGAACCGTACTCGCGGGAAGAAATCAACGAGCAAATTGGCAGCGCTCCCAACGTTTCGGTATACGAAGCAGAAGACGTGGAAACCTTTGGCGCGCAGTTGCAGAACCAAAACAACCAGCAGTCTTTCTGGCGATACACGCTCCTGCTGGCCCTGCTCTTTTTGCTAATAGAGGTGCTGTTGATTCGTTTTTTGTAGGAACTGCGTTTGTGCTCAAAATCCCTTACCTTGCCGCGGCTTGTTTTACCACGAACGCGCCAACCTTAGCCAGAAGCTCAGTAAACCGTTGTTGGACTTCTGGTGGGCTACTTTATGAACGTCTTTCTACAATCAGCTACCCTTCTTGACCCCGCCTCCGCGTTGCACCAGCAGAAAGTCCAGCTGCTGGTGCGCGACGGGATGATTGCTTCGTTGGAAGCCGCCTCTGACAACGCGCCGGAGGGGCCGCTCGATCATACCATCGCCGGTGATAGCCTGTACGTGTCGGCGGGATGGTTCGATCTACAGGCTCATTTCTGTGATCCGGGGCTGGAGCATCGAGAAGATTTGCGCAGCGGTGCCCAAACCGCGGCCGCGGCGGGGTTCACCGAGGTGGCGCTGCTGCCCAATACCGCCCCTGCGGTGCAGACCAAGAACGAGGTGCGCTATATCCTGAGCGCCAGCGACGGACCGGTACAATTGCATCCGCTGGCGGCCGTGACCCGCCACGCCCAGGGTGAAGAACTCACTGAGATGATCGACCTGCACCACGCCGGGGCGGTGGCCTTCACCGATGGGTTGCACGCACTGGAGCACCGGCAGGTGATGCTTAAGGCGTTGCAGTACGTGCAGAAGTTCGACGGCTTGTTGATCAACCGGCCGGAGGATACCCAACTGACGGCCTACGGAACCATGCACGAAGGAGTGAACAGCACGCGTTTGGGGCTAAAGGGAATGCCCGTGCTGGCCGAAACCCTGGCGCTGGAACGCGACTTGCGCCTGCTGGCCTACGCCACCGAGTTTGCCTACGCGCACCCGCCCCGCCTGCACGTGAGCAACGTGTCGGCGGCGGCCTCGGTGGCGTTGATACGTGAGGCCAAAGCCCGTGGGCTGGCGGTGAGTTGTGACGTGGCGGCTCACCAACTGGTATTTGATGATGCTAGTCTGCTGTCGTTCGACACGAACTATAAGGTGAACCCGCCGCTTCGTTTGCTCGACGACCAGCGGGCGCTTCGCGCGGGCCTGGCCGATGGCACCATCGACGCGATCGTGTCAGCCCACCTGCCGCAGGACGAGGAGGGCAAGAAGTGCGAATTTGATCTGGCTGAATTCGGGATGCTGGGGCTGCCCGCCGTACTGCCGGTGGTGAGCCAACTGGTGCGAGAGGGAGCCTCGTTGCCAAAGCTGATCGACTGCCTGACGAACCGTCCCCGGCAGTTGCTCAAGTTTGAGCTTCCGACCATTGAAGTAGGAGAACCGGCTAATCTGACGGTATTTGATCCCACGGCACGCTGGACCTGGGATCGGGCGACCAACTTCTCTAAATCTGTGAACCACCCGTGGTACGGCCGGGAGCTGACCGGCAAGGTGCGGGGCGTGTTTCATCAGCGGCAGCAGTACCTGGCCGGAGAAACCACAAAGGCGTTGTGAAAAAGTATCCGATTCTGGCAGTAGGCCTGCGCTACGGACTGGCAGGTGGGATGCTGACGGCCGTGTTGTTCTTTGCCGTGACGTTCTTTGGCGAGAATCCGCTCATCGTCAACAAGTGGTTCGACTACTTTCTCATTCCGGTGCTGGTGTTTGCCGCCATTCGGGAGTTTCGGATCTACTGTAACGCGCGCGCGCTACAGTTCTGGCAGGGAGCCAGCGTTGGGTTTATCGTTTACGTGACCACCGCCCTGGTGTTTGCCGCGGTCATTGGGCTGTATCTGGCTACCTACGGTCAGCCCTGGGTCACCGATTACGTACGCAATCGGGTGGCGTTGGTAGAAGAAAACCGGGACGGGTTTACCGAAGAACTGGGAGAAGAAACCTACCGGCGGGTGCTCACCGAGGTGCAGGCCACCACCACCACCGACCTGGTGCTCGACGATGTGTTTCGCAAACTGATGATCGGCCTGTTCGTTACGCTTATTATTGCCATGGTGCAAAGACGGTCGCCGACCCAGGAAATAACGTAAGGCTTTTCTATATTTGTAATCCACCAGACGCTACACTACCATGCCGCATAACCTTCGCTACGGACTCTACCTAGGATTGATCAGCGTGGCCTTCTCTCTTGGACTGTTTCTTATCGACTTCAAGTTGATATTGCAACCGGGCCTCTCTTTAATTCCTTTTGCCATCACCGTAGCCATTCTGGTGATTGCTGGCCGGGATTTGCGGGCTCAGCAGGGAGGCTATCTGCCCTTCAAGGAAGCCTTTATATCATCCTACGTCATCTACCTCATCGGCGCAGCCATTGGCGTTTTCTACGTAATACTTCAGTACAACGTGTTTGCTCCGGAGGCCGCCGCCGAGTTGCAGAAATTGCAACTTAACCAAACGGTGCGGATGTTAGAAGGCTTCGGGATGGATGATCAGGCCATAGACGCCGCAGTAGCGGAAGCCCAAAAGACCAACCAGTTCGGAGTAAAAACGCAACTGCTAGGTCTAGGGATCTCAGCCCTCATCGGACTGGTGGTTTGTGCGATCATTGCGGCCATCGTGAAGAAGAACAAACCCGAGTTTGAGTAGATGAAACACGCGTTTGATGTAGACATTTCGGTGGTGGTGCCGCTGTACAACGAGGAAGAATCGCTGCACGAACTCTGCTCGTGGATTGTCCGGGTGATGGACGAGCACGGTTTTTCGTACGAATTGTTGCTCGTAGACGATGGCAGTAAAGATCGTTCGTGGCGAGTGGCGCAAGAACTAGCAGCCCTCAATGCGTCGATCCGGGGCGTGCGCTTCAACCGCAACTACGGCAAGTCGGCCGCCCTGCAAACCGGTTTCGAGCACGCCCGGGGGGCGGTGGTGATCACTATGGACGCCGACCTGCAAGACAGTCCGGATGAGATCCCGGCGCTGTATTCTTTGGTCCGAAACGAGGGGTACGATTTGGTGTCGGGGTGGAAGCAGAAACGCTACGACCCCCTGAGTAAAACCATTCCTTCTAAGCTTTTCAACTTCGTGACGCGAAAGATCTCGGGCATCCAACTGCACGACTTCAACTGCGGCCTGAAGGCCTACCGCGGCGATGTGGTGAAAACGCTGGACATCTACGGCGAGATGCACCGCTACATTCCGATGCTGGCCAAGCGCAATGGCTACGACCGGATCGGCGAGAAGGTGGTGCAGCACCAAGCCCGTAAGTACGGCACCACCAAATTCGGCATTGGTCGGATTTTCGGTTTCCTTGATTTGGTCTCCATTGCCTTCGTCACCAAGTTTAAGAAACGTCCCATGCGCTTTTTTGGCGCGCTGGGCACTTTCTCGTTTCTGTTCGGACTGGTGGTGACGCTGTGGCTGATTGGCGAGAAAATTTATAAATCAAGTCAGCACCTCTACGTGCGGGACATCACCGAGCAGCCGCTGTTTTTTCTGGCTTTGGTGGCGGTGGTCGTGGGCGTGCAATTGTTTATGGCCGGTTTCCTGGCCGAAATGCTGACCCTGGAGTCGAGCCGGAAAAACGACTACCTGATTGCCGAAACAATCAACGAACCCGCCGCGGTGTCTGATCTCAACTAATGCTTTTCTCCCTCATCATTCCAGTATACAACCGTCCGGACGACCTGCGCGAGGTGCTCGACGGGCTAACCCAACAAACGGATCAGCGGTTTGAGGTGGTGGTGGTAGAAAGCGGCTCTACGATTCCGTCCGACCACGTAGTGAAAGCGTTTGCCGACCGGCTAGACCTGCACTACGCTCCTACCGGCAACCACGGACAGGGGTTCTCCCGAAATCACGGCATGCAGCAAGCCCGCGGTGACTACTTTATCATTTTGGACTCCGATATCATCATTCCGCCGCACTACATCGAAACGGTGCGACGGCGCTTGGAGAGTAATTACCTGGACGCGTTTGGCGGACCTGACCGGGCGCACGCCTCGTTCACTCCGGTACAAAAGGCCGCTGACTTTGCCCTGACTTCTTACCTGACCACCGGGGGCATCCGTGGCAATAAACGGCAAGCCGCTCGCTACCGACCACGCAGTTTTAATATGGGTTTTTCGCGCGAGGTATACGAAGCCACCCAGGGCTTTGCGCTGCCCAACTGCGGCGAAGACATTGAACTGAGCATCCGCATTCAGAAGCTGGGGTACCGGACCGGATTAATTCCCGGAGCCTACGTTTATCACAAGCGCAAAGAAACGCTGCGGGGCTTTTTTCAGCAGATGGTGTGGTTCGGTAAGTCACGGATCAACCTGCACCGCATTGAGCCGGGTAGCCTCCAAGCCATTCATTTGATTCCGTTGCTGTTTTTTGCGTATTTGGGGATTACCCTGATTCTGAGCGTAGCGGCTCCTCCGGTGGGCGGCGTACTCTGGACGTTGTTGTTGGCCTACGCGCTGGCAGTGCTAGGAACGGCTACGGTTCGCTACCACTCGCTGAAAGTAGGCGGTCTGAGTGTGATTACCGCCTTCACCGTGTTCGTCGGTTACGGTTACGGGCTCATCAAGTATCACTTCTTGCAGAAGGAGCCCTATACGCCGGTTTCTTCGTAGCTAAAACAATTTGTTCGGGGGGGCGGTTTATGGTCTTTTAACCAACCATTTATAACCCATGAGGACGATTTATTCTATGATAGCCGCGCTGCTATTGATGGCAGGTTTGCTAAGCTGTGGCGGGACTGGCACCACCGAAACCACCGATGCTGAGGTGGTTGTGGACTCTACGGCTGATACCCAAACCGTAGCGGAAACTCCCGAAACCAGTGCCACTGATTTAATTTTGTACGCCTACATGAACAATGAGATGCAAGCGGGCATGGCCCGCGTCGCTCAGGAAAAGGCAGCAACGCAGGCAATCAAAGACCTGGGACAAGAACTGGTGGTGGGCAATAAGGAAATCTCTTCTAAACTAAGCGAGTTGGCCAAGACCGCGCAAATGCAATTGCCCGGCGGACTTGAAGTAGAGCAACAGGCCACCATGGACAGTGTAAACCAGTTAACACCCGATGCCTTCGACCAAACGTTTGTTGAAATGCTGGTTAAAAAGCAAAAAGACAACATAGCGTTGCTGGAAAGGCTCACCGCGAGGGCGGATAATCCGATCATGCGTGGATTGGCGGATGACATCATCGACATTCAGCAAACGCAGATTGAGGAGGTTGAGGCAGCGCAGGATAATATGTGAAACTAGGGCTTAAAGTCCGGGTGGCTTCGGTCTTTGTCAGATAAAATGGGTTGATCGGTGGGCCAGTCGATACTGAAGTACGGATCATTCCATCGGATACCGGCTTCCTGACCGGGGGTGTAGAGTTGCGATACGTGGTAGTATACTTCTACGTTATCTTCTAGGGTGATAAACGAGTGGGCAAACCCCTCGGGCACGTAGAGCGAGCGATAGTTACTAGCCGAAAGCTCTACCGCAATGTGCTGGCAGTAGGTGGGCGAATCCGGCCGCACGTCGATGATCACGTCCAGAATGCTTCCCCGAATGCAACGGATGGTCTTGGCTTCTTTGGCATCGCCGGTTTGGTAATGAAAGCCCCGCAGGGTATATTTTTTTTCGGAACGCGACAGATTGCACTGGGCAGTGGTGGGGTTTAGCCCGTGTTTTTTGAAGTCATCGGTGCAGAAAGCACGGGCGAAAAAACCGCGTTCATCCTCCAATTTTTTGAGATCAACAGTATACGCACCGGGCAATTTGGTTTCGGTAAAAATCATGGTAGAGTAGGGAAAATGAGGTTATATTGATCTAAGCAGTCGTAAGTCGGCCCAGTCGCTTTTTTAATGTACGCAAGCGCACAAACTGATCACCGTCGAAGTCCTGGGCGCTAAACTTATGCTCCTGGTACTTATCATACAGCTCCTGCATGCCTGATTCCAGTGTGTAGACCAACTTGAAATCGGGCAGTAGCGCTCTGAGATGATCAAAATTGACTTTGTAGTTGCGGGGGTCTTCGCCCACCTCGCCGGTATACACAATTTCTGCGTCGGGTAGCAACCGTTGCACGTAGTTAGCCACGTGTTTCACCTGGTAGTTTTCCTGGTTGCCTCCCACGTTGACAATCTGGTTATGCACCGTTTCAACAGGAGCTTCTGCCAGCGCTACGAATGCCCGGGCTATGTCGCGGCAGTGAATCAACGGCCGCCACGGACTGCCGTCGCTCTTGATGGCGATTTTTCCTTTGGCCACGGCGCAGCCCAGCAGGTTGTTCACCACCAAATCGATGCGCAGCATGGGCGAGTGACCGTAGGCGGTGGCGTTACGCAAGAACACGGGCGAAAACTGCTCGTCGGCCAGGGCGCTAATTTGCTTCTCCGATTCAATTTTCGACCGCGCGTAGACCGTGAGCGGATTCACCGGATCGGTTTCGTCCATACTGCGCTTCGCCCCGGCCCCGTAGATTGAGCAACTGCTGGCGAACAGAAAGCGCGGCACACCCGCCTCCTTGGCCAGCTTGGCCAGTCGGATCGAACCTTCCTGGTTGATCTGGTAGGTGAGCGACTCGTCGATGTCGCCCATGGGGTCGTTCGACAGGGCTGCCAGGTGCATCACCGCATCGTGCCCGCGCAGGTCGTCGACGGTGACGGAACGCACGTCTTTTTTCAGGGTGCGGTTGGGCTCCGTCACTGCCTCCCAGGCGCAGCCCTCGAACAGGTCAATATCGCAGCCGGTCACGGAGTGTCCGTTAGCCAATAGCAGGGGCACCAGGTGCGTTCCGATGTATCCTTGGTGTCCGGTAACAAAAATATTCATGGCGTAGTAGATAGTAACAACTAGTGCAGCCGTCAGGCCGAATTTATTTTCAGTTATTTTACTCCTCGTTTTATTAATTCCTGACCATCCTATTCTTTCCTGTTCATCCTGATACAGACTGAACCAGCTCGAATATCTTCTTGGCTTCTTCCACAAAACGGTGCTGCGTTGTAAAGGAAATTATTTGCCGCAGTTTTTGCGAACTCACCCGCAAATCGTCGGCGTACTGGTTTGTATCCGCCTCGTTGACTCGAATAGGTAGTTCTTCACCATACACTTCCTGATAGGCCTGCTGCACCGACGTGGCCACGTCAATCATCCGAAAGGTTTGCTCTCCGCTGATATTAAACGTATCGTTGAGCGGCTCCGACAGTTCCAGGGTCTGGTGAACAATGTCGCACACGTCGCCCATCCAGATAAAGTCGCGCGCGGGTTTTCCATTGGATTTCAGGACGATTTTCTGATCGGTGACCGCCATTCGGGCCAGATCGTTAAGCACCAGATACCACTTCGATGAGTCCGTATCCTTCGGGCAGCCGTAGCTGTTGGTGAGCCGGAAGATGGCGTAGGGAAGCCCGTGGTTAGCGTGAAACTGCTTCAGGTAATACTCGGCAAACAGATGGGTGGTGCCATAGTCGTTCTTCGGTTCAGAAAGTGTTTCTTCGGTGATGTCTCCGCTGCGCTGTCCGTACACCTGGAAGGTGGAAAAGTACACAAACTGCCGTAGCTCCGTTTGGTCTTTGAAGTGGTCCAGCAGGTTGCGGGTGCCCAGGGCGTTTACGCGCAGGGCGTCCTCGGCAAAGTTTTCTTTGAAGTAGTCGTTCACGCTGGCGGTGTGCACCACGTAATCGAAGGTGCGTCCGTTCAGGCTTTCGCGCACGGCCTGCCGGTCGGCAATATCACAAGCAATGAAGGTGAAGTCCAGGTCGGTGAGAATAGGACGCTGTCGGCTGGCGAGCACGCTCACCTGATAGTCGGTGTGGCGGCAGAAGTGGTCGGTGAGCCAACTGCCCAGGTTGCCTAGTCCGCCGGTAATGAGTAAAGTTGATTGGTTGGTCATGCTTCTGGCCAGATTTTCCACTTCGGATTGCCCGCCTCCCACATTGATTCCAGGCGACGCTTGTCACGCAGGGTGTCCATGGCTTGCCAGAAGCCGTGGTGCTTGTAGGCCACCAATTGCTGGTCGCGCACCAGGTGGTTGAGCGGGGCTTGTTCAAACATGATCTCGTCGCCGTCGATGTAGTCCAGCATTTCGGGTTGGCACACGAAGAACCCGCCGTTGATCCAGCCGCCCTCGCCCTCGGGTTTCTCCTCGAAGCTGCTCACCCGCTGGTCGGACTCGATGCGCATGGCTCCGAAGCGCCCCTCGGGTTGCACCGCCGTCATGGTGACCAGCCTGTTGTGCTTTTGGTGAAAATCCACCAGCTGCCGAAGGTCCACGTCGGCCACTCCGTCGCCGTAGGTGAACATAAAGGGCTCGTCGTTGAGGTAGGGCTTGGCGCGCTTGAGGCGCCCGCCGGTCATGGTGTTGATTCCGGTGTTGATCAGGGTTACGCGCCAGGGTTCGGCTTGATGATGACTGTGGGTTTCGATCTGGTTATGCGCAATATTGATGGTCACGTCGTTTTGGTGCAGAAAGTAGTTGGCAAAATATTCTTTAATGACGTAACCCTTGTAGCCCAGCAAAATTACGAAGTCATTGAAGCCGTAGCTGGAGTAGATCTTCATGATATGCCACAAGATGGGGCGTCCGCCCACCTCCACCATGGGTTTAGGAATGGTATGAGTCTCTTCACTCAACCGGGTACCAAACCCTCCGGCCAGCAGTAACACTTTCATACGCAGCGATTAGGGGGGCAAAGATAAAATTTATCACCAGTAAGACCGCGTGTAGGGGTAGAAAGTTGGGCTTTGTGATTGGTGCTTATTTTACGTATTTTTCGAGGCAAAATTAAAACAGCCATAAGCTTATGAAAAATGAGGATAGGATTGTAGAACTGCTGGCCGAATCGCTGCGGAAGCTAGACCAACACAGCGAACTGTTCGTTAAACAAAGCGATTTGTTGGAGAAGCTTGTCGATGGACAACTGCAGAACACACAGGCCATTGACGCATTAGCTCAGCAGATGGGTACGATGGCTCAGCAGAATACCCAGTCTATCAATGCAGTGTCCGAAAAAATAGACCATTTATCCACCGACTTCCGTTCTTTGTCAGCTCAGTTCGATGGGTTGTTGAAATTCTTTATGAACATGGTTGGCGAACGCATCAGCACCCTGGAGAAAGACGTTGCGGCGCTAAAAGAGAAATAGCCCTATCTCTCTATTGTATCAACTTGCTCTGCTACCTTGTGAGTTAATAGCGAACTTTTATCTTTTTTCTCACAAAAATAAATGATCTCTTCCGGCAGCAGCGCATAGTAACGAATCTTCTCCGGCGAGAAGTGCTTCACGTAGTCATCTTCAGTCACCACAAAACCCGCCTGCCGCAAGCGGTCGCCGTAGTCGTGTCCGTAGCGGCGCAGGTGATCATCCTGCCCGTAGGCCCGCTCCCGCTCTTTCGGATCAACGATGCTGGGGTCTTCGTAGGTGGTTTCCAGATCGTAGGTCGGACTCTGAATGATGGCCCACCCCCCAGGTTTCAGCACCCGCAGAATTTCCTGCATGCACCGGATATCATCCCGCACGTGCTCCATCACGTGGTTGCACAACGCCACATCGAAGCTGTTGTCAGCAAACGGAACGTCGTGCAGGTCCATCTTCACCTGGGCCCAGGGCGAATCCAGATCAGCCGAGAGGTAGTCGATATGCGAAAGTCGCTCGAAGCGCTCCACAAAGCAAATCTCGGGCGCCACGTGCAGCAACCGAATGGGTTTATCGAAAAAGTTAGTTTTTTCTTGCAGATACAACCACAACAGCCGATGCCGTTCTA
Source organism: Cyclobacteriaceae bacterium (assembly GCA_965217305.1). GTDB lineage: Bacteria > Bacteroidota > Bacteroidia > Cytophagales > Cyclobacteriaceae > Tunicatimonas. The sequence continues at coordinate 229,695 of CBDCHN010000004.1, read as the reverse complement.
AGGTAAGCGAACCGGGGCACAGGGCATTGGGGCGGGGATGGATGCGTCCGTAGGGCAAAAACTTGCGGTACGAGCGTCCGTCTACCGGACAGTGCACCTGCTTGCCTCGATAGAAAAAGGCCAAAACGCCGAGCACTTGGCGGCTAAATAGTTGTAGGTATTTGCGGGGAATGTGTCGGGTGGCCCAACGAATGATCCACTTCATAGATGATCTAGCGAAGCTGCATTTATAACTTTACAAACTTTTTCATGTACTTTAATCGATATAAGCAACGCACGATTGTGCGGTTATACTACGAAGGTAGGTATTTCAGTGAACAAGAGAAGAAGATTTTGGTCTAGGAACTTTATTTGCGCCAACGAAATTAAGTATCATTGTGGTTCAAATCACTGAGTATATGAGAACGTTTAGGTTCAAAACCAATATAGAAAGCGAGCGCTGCGTCGATCAGGTGGCTTCGTATCTGAACAACACCACCGACATTGCCGGTTGGGGAGTGGATACCGAAAATGCTGATAAGGTACTGACCGTAGAGAGCAACGACCACCTGGGGAGTCACGACGTGATTGACATTGTCAATCTGGCGGGTTTCTCAGCGCGTCCGATGAAGAAGAAGTTTTTGAATCGGCTGCTGGGTGCGGTGGCGTAGCCCCCCTTTTCTTGAGAATCATTATTTTCAGCGTCGGCCCAAAGCCGACGCTTTTTTTATGGTTTCTCCAACCAGCGGTCTTTCCAATCCGACTTCAACATATCGGCCGTTCGCGGAGTGTCGTCGCGGCGGCAAAGCTCCTTTAAAAAATCAGTGTCGGCGTTCCACCGGCGACCGTCGAAGAACTCCGTTCCTTTGTGGTCGCGCACTTTGTAGAGCGACTTCTCACGGTAGCAGGTGCCGATGTAGACGTAGTCCAGTTCCTGCTGCTGCGCCCAGTCGATCACCCGCCACATCATCCACTTGCCCAGCGAGTGGGATTGCATAAATTCGGTGTCGTAGAACGAAAACCAGTAGTGCAACATCCCGTCGGCCACCACGGCCAGCACGTAGCCGTAGGTTTGCTCCGAAGAAGCGAAGCGAAAGATGTGGGTAATCAGGTCTCGGTCCAGCACGTAGGCCAGGCGCTCGGCCGACATCGAGCCTCCGGCGAACCGCTCTTCGGCGTAGGACTGACAGAACCGCACAAACGAGGCATCGTTGGTATCAAAATCGCTTCGCTCAACCACGCGCATGTCAATGGCCAGCGGCTGGATTTTGCGATCCACCCGGCGGTTTTCCGACAAGGTAGTAAACCGGCTCAAATCAATCCGTAGGCTACGCGCCAGATAGAAGTGATCTTCGGTTAGGGTTAAATCGCCAGTGTACGGCAAGAATCCCTGGGCGTAGATGGCTGGCACCTCTTCGGCACGTTCTTTCACGCAGTACACCGCGTACGAAAAGGTGTAGGTAGCGTAGTCGGTCTGGTGTTCGGAATAAAATATCTTCACGGCGTTCAAGGTAGCGGATAAGCCAATAACTATCAACAATCTGATTTAAAACTACCTCTACTGAACAGTAGGGCCGGTCTATTTTTATGTAATTGGAGTTTGCGCAATAGGGAGGGTCCGTCTACCGCGGGCTCTGGCAAAGGGCATATTACCATTCCGTGATGTAGGATACATCTTCGTATTGCTGATTAGCCGTCCTTGCCGGGCAACATACTTGCTACGCTTGAGGCATGAAACAGGTAACGATCTACGCCTGGGGGCGTAGCAACCACCCGCGCTGGCAAGGAAAATTCAGGGTAGCCCTGGAGTGTCAGGGATATTATAAGTATTTGAGCGACACGCTCGAGAACGTCACCACCGACCAGTGTACGCTTACCGGCATCATCGCGGCCGTGCATCTCATCCACGAACCTTGCGAATTAATCATCGTCACCTCCGCGCGGGTTTCTTTCGGCAACTTCAGTCAGCTGCGCGGAAGCAATAAAGAGCTCAAGGGGCTGCTTATCCGCCTTATTCGGGCCAAGAAATGCTGCGCCCGAGCGGTGGTGTGGGACGATGAAGACCTGCCCCTTCGTAGTAAGCTTAAAGAACTAGAGCAGCGGGCCATCCGGGTGACCCCGGTGGACGTAGCCGCCCACTACGGCGTTCCACGGGCTACGCAGCTAACGCTTTTTGGTGCTAAGTGATTGTGCCGCTACCATTCGTAACCGCTGCGCATACCTTGCCGCACTTCCTGGTAAACAACAGGAAGCAGCTTGACCGACAATGAAATACGATTTTTACTAAAATTAGCTTACGAATTACTACTTTGGGGCCAGCGTATTTCATAATTCTTATCCAATGCATCAACCACCTCATCGTTCTCCTGCGCGCCGAACCTTCGTGCGTAATGCGGCACTGGCCGCCGTCGGTTTCCACATCGTACCCCGCCACGTGCTGGGCGGCTCCGGTTACGTTGCCCCTAGCGACCAGGTGACGGTCGGTATCGTGGGGGCCGGAGGGAAGGGAAAGCAAAACACGGCCGAGTTGCTTAAGTTCGACGACGTGCGGGTGGTGGCGGTGGCCGACCCTTCGTACTACTGGAACCTACAGGAATTCTACTACCGCACTGAGGCCGGACGCGGACTTGTCAGGAAGATGGTGGAAGATCACAATGAGGAGAAAGGCATGAAGGGGGAAGTAGGAGAGTACCTGGACTTTCGTCCCATGCTGGAAAAAGAAGCTGCCCTGGACGCCATCATGTGCTCCACCCCCGACCACACCCACGCTTACGTGTCGCTGCTAGCCATGCGGGCGGGCAAGCACGTGTTCTGCGAAAAACCCCTCACGCACAATATCTGGGAGGCCCGGCAAGTACAAAAAGTGGCGCGCGAAACCGGACTAGCCACCCAGATGGGCAACGTGGGTCACAGTACCGATGGCATGCGGCAGACAGTAGAATATCTGCGGGCCGGAGCCATTGGCACGGTGCGCGAGGTGCACGCCTGGGTGCCCGCCACCCGCTGGAACCCCGGTTTGGAGGGTTTGCCCCAAGGCACCTCTCCCAAACCGGCGGGCTTTGACTGGGACTTGTGGCTCGGCCCCCGCGAGCCGGTGCCCTTCCACGAGGCCTACACCCCGGTGAAGTGGCGCGACTTCTGGCGATTCGGTTGCGGCGCAATGGGCGATTTTGGCTGCCACGATATGGACGCCGCCACCTGGGCCTTCCACCTCAAAGCCCCCACCAGCGTGGAGCTGCATCCGGCCGGTTATAGCGATGCCGAGATCATTCCCTACGGCGAAATTGGTTACTATGAGTTTGAGAAGAACAGTGAGCAAAAACCGCTGAAACTTACCTGGTACTCGGGCGGAGTGCAACCGTCTCGGCCGGAACAATTGCCTACTTCGGTGGCGATGCCCCGCCGAGGAACGTTGTTCGTGGGCGACGAAGGCATTATTCTGAACGATGGCGGAGAGCGCGTGCCGCAACTCTTTCCCGAAGCTCGGGCCACGGCTTTCACTTCCCCCAAGCCTACGCTAGCCCGCTCCAATGGGCATTTCCGCGACTGGGTTGATGCCATCAAAGGTGGTCCTCCGGCCAGCGCGAACTTCGACTACGGAGCTCGCCTGACCGAGCTTACCTTGCTGGGAGTGTTGTCGCTACGGCTGGGCGGCAAAAAGCTCGACTGGGATTATGAGAATATGAAAGTTAAAGGGTTGCCCGAGGCCGACGCGTTTATCCAGGAGCCTATGCGCGAGGGTTGGGAGTTGGGGTAAAGTTCATTCACTATTTTGCTGATTTTCAGACCAGTGCGGGTCGTGGTGGTAGACGGTTTGCCAACTCAACTATCAAGCTATGAAAAAAATTACTTGGAATTCTGATAAAATTCTCAGCGTTTCTGCCTTTGTAGTTAGTATCGCCACCCTACTAGCCCTTCTTTACCAGGTTAAGTTAGCACAGAACCAGGTGGAGATGGCAAGGAAAGGACAGAAGGCTTCGGTGTTGCCTTATATTGAAATCTGGCCACAAAGACAGAATCCTAACTCGTTTAGTCTGTCGTTGGTTAACAATGGTATTGGTCCAGCCTTTATTGATGAAATTAGCGTTTTAGCGGGTGATAAAGTCTATCAGGGCGATCCCAATTCGTTTTATTGGAATGTTATTGTGCAGGAAGATACTATAAACTTTGGGTACGCTGATGCATCACCCGGCCGATTGGTTCCTGCGGGAGAGCACATAGCAATGGTAGAAACAAACGTTTCTCAGAAAGATGCCGACCTTCTTGTAAAGTGGTTCGGATCGGAGGGCGAAGCGATAGTGGTAATTAAATTTTCCTCAGTCTACGGCGATCAGTGGGTTACAAAAGGAATTTTGAATAACCCTAAATTGGTGAAAACTAAAGAGTAATAGTGCAAAAGTCTATATCCCCTATGACTAAAATTAAATTACTCTTTGTATTAGCGGTCGCGCTGGTGTTAACCACTGCCGCCACTGCTCAGCCTCAAGGTGATCCTGAATTAACCACCTATCTGAACCAGCTTCAACAAAATTACCAAACGGGTAGCCCTGAGGAACTGAAAGCTTTGTTTGGCTTCAATGGACAGTCCGGACTGGTTGATCTGGTCACCGAATACGAGATTCCCCGCCGGAGGGGCAAAATTCAGATGATAAATGCCGAACCAGATAGCGCTATTGCCCTCCTTACCTTTGGACTAAATACGTCCAACTCCGACTTAGCTACCTTTATCTCTTCCGGTTTGTCCGGTTTCTACCGTCTGGCCAAAAATAATCAAGGTTGGCATCTCATCGATAGGATAAAGATTGACCGATCCAATCGCATAAAAAGCCATCGGCTGGGCATCGTCGTTGAGCCAGGAAAGGTAGTACGAATAATAGATACCTTGCTGGTAGATGCAACCGACGCCCTGGGGTTTTGGGTTACCCTGAATAGTGGAGCCCGGATATTGGAAGTTCGCTTTCAAGACGAAAAAGCTGATTTTTTCTTTGCCGATGGCTTGCTGTGGGTCAACAAAACCAGTGAGAACAATGCATTGCTGACGCTGGAGTACGCGCTGGATGCGGAAGCCCTCAATGATGATGAACATCTTTACTTCACTTCAGAATACGGATTGCTACGGCAAAACTACTGGCACCCCATGTTCGATTACGGAAGCGCTCAAGGGGTCGCCGACTTCACGGTTCACGCTCAAATACCCATCCGCTACCAACTGACGGCCAGTCTTCCGATGAGCAGCTACGTGCGCAACGGCACCCGCTACATACAATCTCAATCAACTTATCCAACCGAAGATTTGGCGCTGTTATACGATGCTGAATGGGTGGCGGAACGGCGGCAGCATCAATCTACCACGCTGGAGATTTTTGCCACGGCCGACTATCGCCCCGCTCAAGCGGAGCTATTTGATAAACTTCAGCATACCTACGACTTGTTGTCGGCTAAATTCGGCAAATGTCCCGGAGATTATCAGGGAACCGTGCAGGCTCGAATGCTTCCGGGAGATGGTTGGTTTGCCAGAACCAACAGCATCATCATCTCTCGCGATAGGGGTGAATACAATTTGATGAGTTCTCCTGCTCCTCGAGCTATTTTGGCCCACGAAGTATCCCATGCCTGGACGAACCCAACCGGGCCAGCCAGCCTTTTTCTGATAGAGGGCTGGGCCACGTTTGTCGAAACCTACTTTTTGCGCGAGGCCTTCGGCGACACTACCGTTCATCGATTCTGGAAAACCCAAAAAGAGTATTATTTGGAAGGCGATTACGAAGGAAAAACCTCTTTGTGGGAAGATAACACCAACAACGGAGTGTCTTACAGCAAGGGTGCTTGGGTGCTCAAAATCTTGCGTGATAAGCTGGGAGAAAAGGTTTTTGAGCAAGGATTCAAAAACTACATCCAAAACCCTATCACGCCAGACAAAGATATTCACGCCTTTGCCAAAAGCATGTCGGTAGCCGCGGGCTTCGACGTGTGGCCCATGCTGGAGACCTGGTTGAAGAGCCGACACGTTCCCGAAGTAAAAGCGCACGTGAACAATGGGCAACTCGTCGTCGAGCAGACCGGCGAGGATATATTTCAGTTTCCGCTCGAAGTACAGCTTAAAACAGCCAGCGACACAACTACTCAAACCTACGCTATCAATAAAAAAATCAGCCGGTTTCCTCTGAACCGTGCCGACGGTATCACCGCTGTTCGAATTGATCCCAACAACGAAATGCTGTTGACCGCGCGTGAGTAAGCACCACTTACCGGTGAAAGCGTTAGGAAACAATCTGGTAAAAAGCTCTTGCGGTGTTAACAGCGAACTCCCGAAGCGGGGCGACCATTACTCACTCCAACACCTCGCGCAGCACCGCCAACGATTTCACTTCTCCAAAGCTTGCAATGTGGATCTGGTAGAACCGGATAAGCTCGTCGAGCAACTGCTGCCGCACCGCGCGGGGCAACAGTGTATGTTCGGTGTAGCGATACTCTAGCAACTGCGTGAGCAACTGCTCCTGATCCTGGGTTTGCACCGGTTGCCCGATAAACTCGTATACCTGCCCAAAGAAGTCGCGGGCCGATTGCGGAATAAAACCCAGGTAGCGGCTCAATTTCAGCAGAAATTGCAAGTGAAAATTCTCGTAGTTCTCATCCATGTGGTCGAAAACGCGCAGCGACTGCTCAATAAAGGCGAACAGCTCCGCGTTTCCTTCTTCCTCCTTCAAACTTTTATTAAGCACTTCGGTCACGAACAGGGCAATGCTCGATTTAAGCACGTTGTAGGGAACCGTTTGATAGGGCTCCGGGCACTGCAACTCGGAGATGCGGGTGAGTCCCGCGGTCTTTTTATGATACACCACCAAGTCCAACGGAGTGAGGGGCTGGAAGAAGGATATTTTGCTCTTCGATTTGCGACTGCCGCCCCGCACGCTGTTCACAATGTACGATTGCAAACCAAAGTCTTCGGTGTAGATGCGCGTGACGATCGAGGTTTCCCGGTACTTCACAAAGTTCAGGACGATTCCCCGCGTTTTAAACAGCATAGCCAATCTATTCTTTGGTGCTACAACAACCAGCGAGAGCAGCCGCGTTCACGGAATCACTGCCAACTTGCCCACGTAGGTTTCCCCTCCGTCGGCCGTAGCGCTGAAGATCAAATACACCCCAGTGTTCACCGCCTGACCGGCCCAGTTGCGCCCGTCCCAGGTGGCGGTGCCGCCCTGCGCCCGCAGTTCGCGCACCAGCACTCCCGACACCGTAGTGATTTTCACCGTAGCATCTTGGGCCAGCCCGCGGATGCCCACCGTGCCCCCAAAACTGCTCGGAACCGGATTCGGAAACACCTCCACCGATTGATGCGCGGTATTTCCTGCGGTAGCGCCCCCTCGGTAAGAAACCAGCCCCCGGTCGGTCGTCACGAAAACCTCCCCGTCGCTCGGGTTGATAGCAATGTCCAGCACAACGTCAGAAATAAGGGGGCTATTCTCCTGCGTAAAGCGATGCACCAGTTCTTCGCCGGTTTCCGAGAACAGCCACAGGCCGTTCCGGGTGCCTACCCACTTGCGGTTGCCGCCGTCCACCGCCAGGCAGGTGACGTACTCGTCGCGCAGCAAAAACTGCCGTTCGAACACCGGCCGCACCAGCAGCACGTCAGAGAATACCCGGCCCGGATTCGGAAAGTAGGCAATTCCCTGGTTTCCGCCGATCCACACCAATCCGTTACGACCCACTACCAAATCAGTGATCAGGCGCCCCGGCAGATCGGTTGCGCTCGGGGTGGTCACAATGGATTGCACCTCGTCCGTTGATGGATTGAATACTAGCACATCGGTGCCCGACACATCGGTGCCCGACCCACTGGAGTCATCGGGATTGCCTGCTATCATCCACAGTGATCCGTTAAAATCAGCAGACAACCGCTGCGGATAAACCGCCCGTAGCGTGGGGTTAGTTACGGTTTGCCAAGCAGATTCATCTGGAGAAAAAGAAAGGAGCGACGACGTATCTCCGGATCGCCCCACCCACAACCGTCCATCTTGGTAGACCAGGGCGGTGAACTTCCCCTGGCCCACCTGATCGCCCGGCGAGGGCACCGTCAAAAATTCCTGCTGACCGTCCCACCGCAGCAGTCCCTGTCCGAACGACGCCAGATAATAGTTGCGTGCGTTGGGGTCAAAGGCAACATCCCGGATTTGCGCTCCCGGCGGCGGCACTTCGTAAACCGCCCACTCTCCCTCGCGGAAGTCCAAGAACCGGCCGTCCGAAGAAGTGTCGAGCGCCAACAACCGATCGTGAACCCAACGCACCACCGGTAGGTCATCGGAGGCCGGGCCGTTGGGCAAAAATGAGACGAAAGCACCGTCAGAAAAACGTAGCAAACCCTGTTTTCGGTCGGCAACCCAAATAGTGCCTTGCTCGTCTACTTCGGCATCCTGAGGAGCTAAATCCGCTACGTTGCTCACAATGGAAGAGCCGTCGAGGGTCACTACCTGCTCATCGGTGACTGCCACCAGCGCGGTAGCGGTGGCTCGAAGCGCTCGAAACGGACGAGCGGTGGTTAGTTCGGTAGCTTGCCACTGCCCGGTACGCCACTGGAATAAGCCTACTCCGTCGTAGGCGGCGTAGAGCGTGCCATCCTGGTAGGCTACGTGCCGAACGTCTCTCCGCAGTGTTGCTACCGGGGAAGGAAGGCGACGCCACGTACGAAAGTCTTGCCGGTTGGTGGTGGCGGCCAAGGCGTTGGCAATAACGCCCTCGTCGGTGGCCAAAAAGATACTGTCGCCCGAAGTCGTCGCGCTGTAGATCGGCAGGGGGTCGCCGGTGGCGCTCAGTCGGGTGTAGGAGGCGGCAATCTGAAGACCACGCTCGGTGAGCGTGAGCACCCGCACACCCTGGCTGGTGCTGACGAAGGCGGTGCTCCCTTGCCAGTGAATGTCATAAATGACTTCCGGTTCCTGCTCAGTGGCCCGCTGAAGGAGATCAAACGTACGGATATTGCCCTCAATCAGCAGGTCGATCCGACCGCTTCGGTAGGCCAGCAGCAAGGCGCCCGAAGCCGGTTCGTAGGCCAAGGCAACTACGCTGACGTCACTAAAACCGTCGTTCTTAGAAAGTATTCGGACGCTTCCGTCGGTGCGGGACACCGAGAACAGACCGTTCGCGGCGGCGGCGTATACCTGATCGGGCGTGACCGCCAGATGGTTCACTTGTTGATAGGAGAAGTGGGTGCGCCAGGTGCCAATGGGAACCGACGTCTGCGCTCGTAGCAGCGGCGGTAGGCCAATGAGTCCGATGCTCAGCGTCCACGAAATACGAAGCCAAAAGGTAGCATTCATGGGCTATCGCTCGGAAGGAGGCAGGTTTCCGGTTCCTTTCCGATCGCGGAAGAAGTAGTACCGACTGCGCGCTTCGTAGTGGGTGTGATCGCCTACCTGGAGCTGATCCTCGGCTTCGGACAGCCGAAAGGAAAAGGAAGCGGGTGCGCCCGACACCGCACAGATGGCGTGTACTTTGGTGACGTACTCGGCCACCGCCATCAGGTTGGGCATGGGTCCGAAGGGCCGCCCGGCGTAGTCCATGTCCAGCCCGGCCACCACCACCCGCTTGCCGCTATTGGCTAGCTGATTACAGACCGCAACGATGGCCTCGTCGAAAAACTGGGCTTCGTCGATCCCGACCACCCGACAGTCGGTGGTGAGTTCCGGAAGATCGCTGGCTTGGGCTACGCTCGTCGACGGAATCCGGGTTTGGTTGTGAGAAACCACGTCGTGGGCATGGTAGCGATCATCCACCGCCGGTTTGAAGATCCGCACCGTCTGTTTGGCAATGATGGCTCGGTTTAGTCGCCGGATCAACTCTTCGGTTTTGCCCGAAAACATGCAGCCGCAGATCACTTCGATCCATCCGGCCCGGGGCTCGCCCGGCGGCAGTCCGCCAATTTGTGGTTCGGTAAACATGGGGATGAAAGGTAGATTATGAAGCGCAAAATAAGAAACTAAAGCGTTTTATGTGATATATTTGTCGGGTATGGCTTTCTTAAAGAGCCTGAGCGTCGCCACAAAGTAACTCAATGCAATGGAGCCTTCCTTAGACCATGCCGCCCTGGAGCAATACAGCAGAACGTTTAGCGAACGGGTGGTGCGTGAGGTGTATACGCACCAGCACCGGGTAAACGGGCCGGATATCCTGGCGATCAGTCCGGTGAAGCAGGTAAACTTTTTTGTCATCAAGGCGCTGTTCGAAGAGTGGCAGCAGGAGATCGACCGTCTGGAAAGTCCGTACTTCAATTACGATCACGAAGAGGTGCAGGTGGCTTTGGAAGAATTTATGAACGTTCTCTCCCAGCACATCGCAGTCGCCGAACCCGAGTTGCATCCGCTGCTGGTCACCGCTACCCAGGATGCACTGTTGCTGGCCCTTTCTCCGACGGATTACTTCCAGCGGGTGCTGGACCGCCTCAACCGGGAACAGCTTTACGCCGAAGACGTGAAGGGGTGGATCAAATACGTGAAGATGAACCGCGCTCCGCTGGATGCCCTTTCGGATCGGGTGGCAGCCAGCAACGGGACGGGGATATCGGTCGCCGAAGCGGCCCGTCTGCTGCAATCCAAGGCCAGCGAACTACCCGCCGAACTACCCGCCGACTATCAGCAGGCCTTCTCGCAGGTGGTTCCGCTTACTGAGCGGGACTTGCTCGAAACCAACCAACCGTCTTCTGCGCCGCCGGAACCTGCTTCGGAAGAGACCGATCCGATTTACTCGGAAGTAGACGAGTCAACTACCGAAACTTCTGCGCTACCCCGCACGCTCAACGACCAACTCACCGCGGGGCAACGGGCTACCCTAGCGGATATCCATCAGCATCAGAAGATTGCCAACATCAAATCGTATATTGGGGTAAACCAGCGCTTTATGTTTATTCGCGAACTGTTCGGAAACAACGCTGAAGCATACAACCAGGCGCTCGACGAGCTAGAGCAGCAGAATACTTACATTGAGGCGTTCAACTACCTGCGCAACCACTACGCGCAACCCAACCGTTGGAAAATGGACTCCGAAGAGGTGGTAGAGTTTCTGGAGATTATTGCGAAGCGATTTTGAAAGAAGTAGTCAAGGGGGGAGAAATGCACGGGAAGCAGCACTAAGCAATAAGAAAGGGTTTTGTGAGGGCCCAAGCCTTGGATAGTTAGGTTATTTTACCAACTACCGTGTCAGCAATTGCATGCGGTGCGCATCGAGTTTCAAAAGGATAAACAGCAAAATAGTGAACGCCCACAGCGAGGAGCCACCGTAGCTGAAGAAGGGCAACGGAATGCCAATCACCGGAAACAAGCCGATGGTCATGCCAATGTTGACGGCGAAGTGGAAGAACAGGATCGCCGCCACCGAGTAGCCGTAGACCCGGGCAAAAGTGGACTTCTGCCGCTCGGCAATGGTGGTTACCCGAATGAGCAGGGCCACAAACAGCCCAATGAGCAACACACTGCCCAGCCAGCCGTGCTCTTCACCGATAGTGCAGAAGATAAAGTCGGTGCTCTGTTCGGGCACAAAATCAAACTTGGTCTGCGTGCCTTCCAGAAAGCCCTTGCCCCAGAAGCCGCCTGAGCCAATGGCAATCTTAGACTGGGTCACGTTCCAGCCGTAGCCCAGCGGATCGGCGTCGGGGTTAATCAGCGCCTTCACCCGGTTCTGCTGGTGCGGCTTGAGCACGTACGTCATAAACAGATCAACGCTCACCACCACGGCAATCACCGAAAGGGTGGAGGCCACGATCACCACAATGCGTCGGGTTTTCTTGGCGTTGACCCCAATGAGCAGAAAGGCGGTGACCACGGCGGCAATAATTAAATAAACCTGGTCAATGTAGAGCGTAAGCACAAACAGTACTCCGACGGCGATGCCGATACCCAACAGCAAAGGAGAAAAGCCTTCGCGATAAAAAACAATCACCAGGGCACTGTACACCATCGCCGTACCGGTATCACCCTGTAAGATGATAAGAACGGCCGGGAGAAAAGTGATCGCAAATAAGATCAACTGAGGACGAAACGAACTGAAAATTTTTGGGTTCAGGCTGATGAACTTGGCCACCGCCAGCGCCGTGGCAAACTTAGCAAACTCCGAGGGTTGAAGACCGAAGCTGCCAATGGTGAACCACGATTTGGAACCGGCAATCTCGCGGCCGAACAGCAAAACGCCCACCAGGACTAAAATAACCGCGGCGTAAATGAGCAACGCAAACGAGTCGTAGAACCGGAAGTCCAGCAGCATAATCACCGCAATGATCACCACCGAGGTACCAATCCAGATGAGCTGACGGCCCGAGTTGAGGGTAAGCGAGAAAATGCTCTGGTCAATCTGCTGCGGATCATACACCACGGCGAAGATGTTGAGCCATCCCAGTCCCACCAGAACAAAGTACAGAATCACCACGCTCCAGTCCACTCGGCTTCCTAACTCTTGATCTGCTCTCATTTTTTAGTTTCTATGTTTTAGGTTCTAGGTTGTTGTATAATCCACCCTTGGAACGCAGTTTCTACAATATCTAATAGATGAAATCTCCTTTTAGGATATAATCTTCGACGGCGGGTCGGTCGGTACAGTTTTTCAGATACTTTTCGATCATCAGGCCGGATATGCCCGCGGCGGCGCGCGCGCCCTGTCCGGCGTTTTCAACGTAAACTGCTAACGCGATTTTCGGGTTGTCTTTCGGAGCGAACGCAATAAATACTGAGTGGTCCTCTTCGCCCCGGTCTTCGTTGTCCACCGTGCCCGTTTTGCCACACACCTCAATGTCGGCCAGTTTGGCCCGGTGCGAACCGGTGCCCCGATCCACCACGGCGGCCATGGCCTCCACCGCCACGTCGAAGTACTTTGGCTCAATCATGGTGAAGTGCTTCTCTTGATACTCTTCCAATGGCTGACCATCTTCGCCCACGGACTTGATGAGGTGCGGCGTGACGTAGTGCCCCCGGTTGGCAATGATGGCCGCCAGATTAGCCATCTGTAGCGGCACAATCTGCAACTCACCCCGCCCGATGGCATTCGAGTAGATGGTAGAAAATTTCCAACGGTTGTCGCCGTAAATCCGGTCGTAGAGCGACGGTCCGGGAATGTAGCCGCCCTTTTCGTGGGGCAAATCCACTCCCAAAGGTTGGCCCAACCCAAAGCTCATCACGTAGTCGCGCCACTTGGCGAGGCCAATTTCAGTGTCCTCAAAGGTGTTCTCCGACTTGCCCTGGTTCAGGATGCGCTTGTATACGTTCCAAAAGTAGGGGTTGCACGACACCTCGATCGCCTTTTGCAGATCAGCGTGCGAATGCGGGCCGTGGCACGAAATGATGCTGCGGTCGCACCTGAATACGGTGTTCTCCGCTACTACGCCCTCCTGCAATCCGATGAGGGCTTGCACGATCTTGAAGATAGAACCCGGAGGAAAGGCTCCCATCAACGGACGGTTAAACAGCGGTTTGGTGGTATCGGAAGCGAGTTTGCCGTACGTCTGGCTGAAGGTGCTTCCCGATAGTTGGTTGGGGTCGTAGGAAGGAGCCGACAGAAAAGTGAGAATCTCCCCGGTTTTGGGCTCGATGGCCACAATGCTGCCGCGTTTGCCCTGCATCAGCGTTTCGGCGTAACCTTGCAGATCAATATCAATGGTAGACTGTAGATTGTCGCCCGCGATGGACAGCGTATCAAAAGCGCCGTCTTTAAACGATCCCTTCTCTACGCCCCGCACGTTCACCATTTTGTAGCGCACTCCGCGTTTGCCCCGCAACACCGGTTCGTACTTAGATTCCAGTCCGCTAATGCCGATGTAGTCGCCCTGTCGGTAGTAGCCCGCCGAGTCGCGCTCCAGTTGGTAGCGGCTGATCTCGCCAATGTAGCCCAGGGCATTGGCCGTGCTCCGAAAGGTGTAGGCCCGGTTGGTTCGAGCCTGGATGCGAAAACCCGGAAAGTTAACCAAGTAATCTTGCACCGTGGCAAAGGTGGCATTCGACACCTGCTTGATAAACACCGAGGGCTTCACGCGGGAGTAGCGCTTTGCTTTGGCCAATTTATCAGTGAACTCCTGCTTGCTGATATCGAAGAGTTGGCAAAAGGCCAGGGTGTCTTCTATTTCAACATCTTTGGGGATGACTTCCAAATCGTATACCGGGGCGTTGTAAACCACCAGTTTGCCGTTACGGTCGTAGATGAGTCCGCGAAATGGATACCGCACCACGCGCTCAATGATATTGTTATCCGCCTTAAGTTCGTACTGCTTATCCAGTACCTGAATGGCAAAAAGCTTGATCAGAAAGATGACCGCTACCAGGATAAACGTGAGTCGAATGACGTACTTTCGGTTGGTATTCATAACACGGTTCTGCGGGATGAGGGAGACATAATGTATTGAATGATTACAATCATCAGCAGGGTAAAGATAGCACTCGCTAAAATTTTTGCAAGCGAAAGGCCTAAAAGCTGAAGATCAGCGGCCTCAATGAGGAAGATAAGGGCGTGGTGCGTCAGGAGCATAGGAAACGCGTAAGTAACAAACCAACGCAGCCCGAGCGCTTGCGGAGTGGGCACCGCGCTGATGTCGTAGCCTCCGCGGGGCGTGAGGAAGGCGAGCCACCGGGGGCGAATAAACATAACAAATACACTGGCCGCTGCGTGAATGCCCAGGGTATTATAAAAAGCGTCTACCAGCAAGCCGGATACAAATCCCAGCAGCATGGCGGATACCACCCCAATTTCAATAGGAAGCAACAGGATGAAGGCCACGTAAACGTAGCAGAAGGCGGTATCGAACAGCACCAGGTTGCGAACCACCACAATTTGAAGAATGGTGAACACAAAAAAGTTGAGCACTTGAGGAAGCAGCTGGCGACTATTCATTGGCAAAACGATGTTTCTGTACCAAAGAGTCTTTCTCGTGCTTCAACGTGTTGTTCACCACGTACACGTACCCCAGCTGATAAAAATTGGTCGCCAGGTTGATGTCGATGGTATAAAACGCGGCGTCTTCTTCGGGGCGCACTTCGGCCACCGTGCCGATGGGAATTCCCGGAGGATAAATGCCGCTGTAGCCCGACGTGACAATGGTGTCGCCCCGGATGATGTTAATGTGAATGGGAATGTTAGTTAAGCTCGCCTTTCGCGAGTCACGGCCGTTCCACTGTAGCGAACCCAAAGTATTGGAGCGCTTTACCAGGGCCGAAATAAACATATCCGTGTGCAACACCGAGGTGATGAGGGCGTAGTGTTCGGACACATCCTGCACCTTGCCGACCACCCCGGTGGGGCTGATAACTCCCATGTTCGGGCGAATGCCGTCGGCGCGCCCCTGGCTGATGGTCACGTAGTTTTTGGCCCGGTTCACCGTGTTGTCGACCACCTTGGCGGGTAAGAATGTGTACTGTTGATAACGCAAACTGTCCTGATGGCTCGTTTTGTTGGGCAAAAGCACCACGGAGTCGCGGGCAAGCACCTGACGCGCTACCGAGTCTTCTGACAGAAACGCGGGAATGATTGGCTGCTGCGCGCTTTTGCTGGCGATGGTTTGCCGCAAGCGAGCGTTCTCTTCGGCCAGTTGTTCGTTCAATTCCTGAAGTCCGAAGTAGCTCGATAAGGTATTTGAGGTCTCCAGCACGGTGGCCACCACATGGTTGGAGGTGTTGATAACGGCCGCGCGGTGGTAGGTGTTGGTGGTGACGATAAAGCTCGTACTGATTCCTTCTAGCAGCACGAATAGTACGGACGCTCGGTACTTAAGAAAGAGTGATAATAAGTTGTGCATCTATTAAGTCATCAATACCGACTTAAATTGGTTAAATTTCTTAAGGGCCACCCCGGTGCCGCGCACCACGGCACGAAGCGGATCGTCGGCCACGTGCACGGGAAGCTTCGTCTTGAGGGCCAGCCGCTTGTCCAGTCCGCGCAGCAGAGCGCCCCCGCCGGTCAGATGGATCCCGTTGTCGTAGATATCGGCCGAAAGTTCGGGAGGAGAAATTTCCAGGGCCTTGAGCACTGCCTCCTCAATTTTGGAAATAGACTTGTCCAGCGCAAAGGCAATCTCTGAGTACGACACCTTGATCACCTTCGGGATGCCCGTCATCAGGTCGCGTCCGCGAATCTCGTAGTCGTCCGGTTCTTCGTCCAGTTCGGTCAGGGCTGAGCCTACTTCCAGCTTCACCTTCTCGGCCGAGCGTTCGCCGATGAGCAAGTTGTGCTGACGGCGCATATAATCCAGAATGTCTTTATTGAAAGTGTCGCCCGCCGTGCGAATCGACTGGTCGCACACGATGCCCGACAGCGCGATCACGGCGATCTCGGTGGTGCCGCCCCCGATGTCTACCACCATTGAACCCACCGGTTGGTCGATATCGATGCCAATGCCAATGGCGGCGGCAATGGGCTCGTGGATCATATACACCTCTTTGGCCCCGGCGTGTTCGGCCGAATCACGCACCGCTCGCTTCTCCACTTCGGTGATGCCCGACGGAATGCAGATAATCATGCGGTGCGAAGAGGGAAGATAGCGGTTGCCCGTATCGATCATTTTGATCATGCCCCGAATCATGTGCTCGGCGGCGTGGAAGTCGGCGATCACCCCGTCCTTAAGGGGGCGAATGGTCTTGATGTTTTCGTGGGTTTTCTCATGCATCTGCATGGCTTGCCGTCCGATGGCCAGCACCTTGTTGGTGGTTCGGTCGATGGCGATGATCGATGGCTCATCAACGACAATCTTCTCCTTGTTGATAATGAGGGTGTTGGCCGTCCCTAAATCGATGGCAATATCACTGGAGAAAAAATCAAACAATCCCATGCGCGGTTTACTATTGTGGTTTGAGGTATACTACTGATCTTTGGAATGGCACAAATTTGACCTAAGAATCAAGTATTTAAAATATTATTTAGAAGGTTCATGGGATACGTAAGAAATCTTATAAAACTTCGTCAAACTACGAACACCAGATAAAGGCGCAATGACGCGTGCGAAAGGTCGCCCAAAATTAGAACGAAATTCTCACTATTAATAACGACGGTACGCAATTTCTTCGGCGGGGGCCCCAACCGTCGCGATTGAATAAGCAGGTTAGAGAAGCAATGCTGCGAAACGCCGACTTTACTTACGCTGGCGGGCCAACCAGTGGAGAAGGGCTAAAGTAAACAATCTTTAAGATTGTTCCCGGATGGAAGACGTATTGGGGTGTACGACAAGATGCAGGTTAGCATGAGTTTTCAATAGCATGTAGGACTCTATACCACTGGTTGCTTTTCTGAGCTACCCGTAAGTTAGCCACTTGTTGCGCTCCCTGCATGGTCCAGCGTTGTCCAGAGAGTTTCAAGCGCTGCTGAATGACTTGGCGAATGGCGGATTCTATTGGTCCTGAACCAATCAGATAGCCCTGTTTGCGAAAAGTGCCGTACTGCATCCGATCTTTATGATTGCGGTAATAGCTCAGCAGTGCTTGCTGTTTTTGTTTAGCCTTCCCTTTTAGGCTCATCAAAGCCACATTAGCGATCACCAGGCTAACCGCATCCCCGAAGAGCAAATCTTCCTGCTGCTGTATCCATTCGTTTCGCTGCTGCTCATCAGAGAAGGCTTCTTTAGCAAACTCGCAGAGCTTTTCTTTGGCATGAAAATAATCCAGTATCTGCACCGCATCAGGGTATTGCTCTTCTACCCAGCGCCATATCCAGCGGGCCCCGTCACAAAGCCAGACCATATTGGGTAATCTGTCGGTGAGCAAAGAGAGCTTCTCAAAGAATGGCTCACATTCCCCTAGGTGGGCCACATAGCGGGAGTTTTGGATGAAGTTACGCTGTTCATTTTCTGGCAGTAAGGCTTCTTTAGCGAACACCCGCCCCAGTTTAAGCTCTTTCCAACTTTCTTCCCTGGTCAAAACCATGCCCCCGTCCATCATGCCATAATGCACCTCCTCTTCTAACCAACCGGCATGATCTTGCCCTTGATCCAGGCTCTCTTGCTCTAACTGCTGCCCATAAAAATGAGATATCCGCTCTATCTGCTTAGCATTGATCTGAACCCCAGCCAGTTTTTCCAACAGCATACTGCCTTCTGAAAACACCACACTTTGGCCTACCAAACAGACGAGTTCTTGTAAGTAAGCACTTATCTGAAACGGTGCTTGATTGGCTAATACATGATCTTTATGCACAGTGATGCTACCAAACTTTGTCACAAGCTTTTTTTTTGATTGCGGTCTCTGGGCAATTTCCCCATGCTCTCTTGTAGTAGTTCTTCGGAGAGTGAACCAATGAACTGCTCATAACTCTTCTCATAAGCATAGCCGCTGGTTTGCCCTTCCTGGCTTTTCTCCCAGGCTTCTAACTTCTCTAAAAACATCGCGGTGGCTTTCTCCTTGTCGATCATAGCATTGTCTTTTTGCCTCAATATAATAACTTCCTGCATCTTGTCGTACACCCGACGTATTTTATAAAGCGCCCCTCACAAAGTGTCGATGGCCGCCTCTTCCTCCCGGGCTTTTTCCAAAGTGCTCATCACGTTCAGACTGTCTACCACGTCCTTGTAAATTTCATCCATAAGTTCCATATGATCGAGGTAGTAAGCGTAACTCTCCAGGTACACCGAGTCAGTGAAACCGTGGTGGTTCATAAGATACTTTTCATAGTTGCGAAATAGAATTTCGGTTGAGTCGGACTGGCGCACTTCCGCGTAGTTCATTTTGGCTTCGGTGAGATGCAGGTCGATCAAAAACGACACCATCTGTTGTCTGCTCAGCAATTGGTTCGGGGGTTCGGTGAGAGCATTGTCGGAGTTACATCGGGTGAGGGTGACGATAGAGATTAATGCAATGAATAATATCTTGAGAAAGCGATGGTCGATAGTCCATAGTCGGTAGTCCATAGCCGACAGACGACAGCCAACAGCCAACAATTGACTATGAACCGTCGACCGTCGACTGTGGACTATCGACTCACTACCCTCACTTGCCGGTTTGTTAGTTGTTCTCTGACCGCTTTTCAGCATGGTTACAAGATATTCAACGTTTGCTCTTTGATCTTTTCCAGGTCTTCTTTCATGTTCACCACGTGTCGTTGCAGCGCGGCATGGTTGGCTTTCGATCCGATGGTGTTGATCTCACGACCAATTTCTTGCCCAATAAAACCTAACTTCTTGCCCTGCGAGGTCGGCTGATGGAGCACGTCTAAGAAATAATCCAGATGGTTGGTCAATCGGATCACCTCTTCGTTAACGTCTAGCTTCTCCAAATAGTAAATCATTTCTTGCTCCAAGCGGTTCTGATCGATCAACTCGGTGATGGTTTGTTCGTTGAGGTGCTCTTGCAAGCGTTGGCGCGCGTGCCGGTCGCGTTCCGGAATGAGGCGTTGAATCTCGGCCAGGGCCGACTTGATCCGGTGAACGCACGCTTCCATATCTTTTTGCAAGGCCGTCCCTTCCTGCTGCCGAAACGCGTCACAGCGGTCCAAAGCACCTCGAAGGGTGGCTTGGATAACACTCCACGCCTGCTCATCTACCTCGGGCTGAACGCTCGGTTGCACCACGTCGGGCGACTGGGCCGCCGTGCGAAACAAGTCGGTCGGCGTTTCTTCCAACTCGTTGGCCACCCTGCGGTAGGCTTGGTAGTAGGCTTTGAGTAGTGCCGCGTTGATGGTAGGAACCTCGGCGAACTCTCCCTTGGCCGTATAATCAACGGTTAACAGTACTTTTCCTCGTTGCAGCACGTCTGATGCCAGGTTGCGTACGGCTATTTCGTGCCGACCCAGGGGGCGGGGAAGTTTAACGATAGCGTCGAAAAACTTCGAATTCAGGGTTTTCACCTCCACCTGAACGCTAAACGATTCATGGTCGGTGGTTGACTTTCCGTAACCCGTCATGGATTTGATCATATCGTAAAATTTAGCAAAGGAAAATAGGCGGGGCAACTTACTCATTGTGGCAGCATAATCCTAACTGAAATCGGTGTACGCCTGCTGCGCTAGTGCTTTCGACGTTTCCAGATCATCGTTGCGGATAATGAGGTCGAAGCGATCGGCAAAGGAATTTTCGTAGGCCGCTTTTTCCAATCGCTGGTTGATACTGTCGGAGGGATCGCTGGCCCGCGCTAGCAGTCGGCTTTTCAAAACTTCTAGCGAAGGGGCCTGAACAAACACGGCCAGCGCCCGGGAGCCGAAGTACTGCTTGAGCGCCAGACCACCCTGCACGTCGATGTCGAAAATCACGTTGTTACCGTTGCTCCAGATTCGGTCTACTTCTGATTTTAGGGTTCCGTAGTAGCGCTCGGGATACACTTCTTCCCATTCTACGAAGGCGTTCTTTTGAATGAGATCTTTAAATGCCGTTTGGGAAAGAAAGTAGTAGTCGTGGGCGTGGACTTCGCCGGGGCGGGGCGGGCGGGTGGTAGCTGAAACCGAAAAAGAAAGGTTGGAATTGGTAGCGAGTAAATGGTGAACCAGGGTGGTTTTGCCAGAACCGGAGGGAGCAGAAAAAATAATTGCTTTGCCCGGGGGGGTCTGCACTTACGAAGCAATTTGGGGACGAACGTGCTGGCGAATGGTGGAAAGAAGCTCTTCGGGGGCTACGAATCGCCCTAGCTTGGCGCACACGGCTTCTCGAAACGCTCGCTCGTTTTGGTAGCAATCAATAACGTCGGGCCAGTTAACTATATGCTGATGAAAAAATTCGGTGTCCTGAGATGAGGCTTGGCTGTCGAGCACTAGGGGCAGAAGCTGCAGGCACTTCTTGTA
Source organism: Cyclobacteriaceae bacterium (assembly GCA_965217305.1). Classification (GTDB taxonomy): domain Bacteria; phylum Bacteroidota; class Bacteroidia; order Cytophagales; family Cyclobacteriaceae; genus Tunicatimonas. The sequence continues at coordinate 208,995 of CBDCHN010000004.1, read as the reverse complement.
TTGGTCGCTTTCTTTGGATAACATAGGAGATCAGCAGTTGTAAAAATGTTGAATATCTATCGTTGAGCGTGATAGCCCATGGATTCGGCGTAGGTTTTTAATTTATCTTTCAATAGGTTTCGGGCGCGGTGCAATCGGGAGCGTACGGTGCCAATGGGTATGTCTAAAATTTTTGCCATCTCTTCGTAGGTAAACCCTTCCAGATCACAAAGAATGATCACCGTTCTGAAATCCACGGCCAACGAGTTGAGCGCGTTAGAGATTTCGTCGCCGATCATGTCCTGCACTGCTTCTACCCGAAGGTCAGTGGTGATACTAGCGTCTACGTCGTCAGAATTGTAATACGTTTCAACTTCCTGATAATCAACCTTAGCGGGCTCTTTGCTCTTTTTTCTAAAGTCATTGATGAAGCTGTTCTTTAGAATGCGGAACAGCCACGCTTTGGCATTAGTTCCTCGCTGAAACGAATCAATGAAGCGAAACGCTTTCAGATAGGTCTCCTGCACCAAATCTTTGGCATCGTCTTCGTCGAAAGTGAGGCGGTAAGCAAAATTATACATAGAATCTATCTGGGGTAGAAACTCGTTATCAAAGATATCTACCTTCTCTTTTTCGGTGTACTGGTTGCGCTTCACCTCGGTGACCTGCTCTTGGTTATCGGACGCGGGCGCCGGTTGGTCACCCTTTTTTGTTTCCTGCTTCTCAGCCATGAGTGCGTTTTTTATAGTGCCGGACTTCGCCATGAGACGGCAATTTCCCTACAATATTAACTGCTTATTGGTGAGAAAGTTATTCTATTTCTTAATAACTTTGCCGGTATGTTACAACGTGTTCAATCCATTTTTTTGCTGGGAGTTGCCCTTTGCATGGGCCTGTTGCTGGTTACTGATATCTGGGAAGAAACCCTACCCGACCAAAATCGACGCATCGAACTTGACGCCTACGCCCTTCAAACCGCTTCGCTGAGCAACTCCGGTGCAGGTAGCTACACGGTGGTGCAAAACACCTGGTTTATTGCCGCCTTCGCCACGCTATCGGCTATTGTGGCCTTCTACGAAATTTTTCGTTACAAGAACCGGCTCACCCAACTCAAGCTGGGCTTCCTCAACGTGTTGCTGATGATGGTGGTGCTGGGTAGCACGGTCTACTTTATTTTCGAGGGCGAAACCCTGTCGGCCAATGCCACCCAGGGCGACTTTGAAGCCGGGATCTACCTGCCGGGCTTGGCCCTGATCTTCAACCTGCTGGCCAACCGGTTCATTCGCCGCGACGAACAACTGGTGCGCTCGGTGGACCGTCTGCGGTAATTCTGCCAAACTGTCAGCAATCCGTCGAGTGGAACGGCCTTTGCCGTCCCTGCCTGAAATTTATTGTTTAATCAAACGCACCTCATTACCATGGTAGAAGAAAAAGGTACCATATCCATCAATACGGAGAACATCTTTCCCATCATCAAGAAGTTCTTATACTCCGACCACGAAATCTTTTTGCGCGAACTGGTTTCTAACGCCGTCGATGCTACGCAGAAGCTCAAGCGCTTGAGCAGCATGGGCGAGTATACCGGCGAACTGGGCGCAGCCAAAGTCACCGTGAGCGTGAACGAAAAGCTCAAGACCATCACCGTGAGTGACCACGGCATCGGCATGACGGATGAAGAAGTAAAAAAATACATCAACCAGATTGCTTTCTCAGGAGCCACCGAATTTCTGGAAAAGTATAAGGATGCCGGTGAGGACAAGCAGATCATCGGGCACTTCGGACTGGGCTTTTACTCGGCCTTTATGGTAGCCGATCGCGTCGACATTATCACTAAGTCTTATCAGGAAGGCGCCGAACCGGTGAAGTGGACCTGCGACGGTAGCACGGAGTTCGAACTGGCCCCCGCCGTGAAGAAAGAAGTGGGCACCGACGTGGTGCTGCATATCAACCAAGACTCTAAAGAGTTTCTGGCGAAGGGCCGCCTGCAGGGCATTCTGGATAAGTACTGTAAGTTTCTGCCCGTAGAAATTGAGTTCGATGGCAAGGTGGTGAACAATCCGAACCCCGTCTGGACCAAGTCGCCCAGTGACCTGACCGACGAAGACTACCTCACTTTCTATAAGGAGCTGTATCCCTTCGCCGAAGACCCGCTGTTCTGGATTCACCTCAACGTAGACTACCCGTTCAACCTCACCGGGGTGCTCTACTTCCCCAAGATCAAGCAGGAACTGGAGCCGACGCGCAATAAAATACAGCTCTACTCCCGGCAGGTGTTCATCACCGACGAGGTGAAGGACGTGGTGCCCGAGTTTTTGATGCTGCTGCACGGCATCATCGACTCGCCCGACATTCCGCTGAACGTGTCGCGTAGCTACTTGCAGTCGGACAGCAACGTGAAGAAGATTAACGCCCACATCACCAAGAAGGTGGCCGACAAACTAAGCGAGTTGTTCAAGAAAGACCGCGCCGCCTACGAAGAGAAGTTCGGCAGCATCGGGCTGTTCGTGAAGTACGGCATGATCACCGAAGACAAGTTCTACGACAAGGCCACCAAGTTTGTGCTGCTTAAGAACGTAGACGGCAAGTACTTCACCCTGGACGAATATAAGGAGCAGATAGCCTCGGCGCAAACTGACAAAGATGGCAACGTGGTTTACCTCTACACCACCGACCCCGGCAAGCAGGACACCTTTATCCGTTCGGCCCGCAAGAAGTCCTACGACGTGCTGGTGCTCGACGGTCCGCTCGACAGCCACTTCATCAACATGCTGGAGCAAAAGCTCGAGAAGACCAACCTGAAGCGCGTGGACGCTGACACAATCGATAAGCTGATTAACAAAGACGAAAAGCTCGACAGCGTGCTGTCGGACAAAGAGACCGAAACGGTGAAGGGAGTGTTCGAGAAGGCCATCGACAATGCTTCCATGACGGTGACCGTGGAGTCGTTGTCGCCCGACGAGATGCCCGTCACCATTACGCTGCCCGAGTTTATGCGCCGCATGAAGGACATGGCCGCTTCGGGCGGGGGAGGCTTCGCCATGATGGGACAGATGCCCGACGCCTACAGCGTGGCGGTGAACGCCAACCACCCGCTCACCGGCAAAATCCTGAAGGCCGAGGGCGAAGACCAGCAGATTCAGTTGGCCAAGCAAGCGGTGGATTTGGCGAAGCTGTCGCAGAACCTGCTCACCGGGGCTGACCTAACGCATTTTATTGAGCGCAGCGTGGAGATGGTGGCGGAATGACCGACAGTTGGTAGTAGCTTTCGCAAGTAGATACATGATCTACCGTAGTCGGTTCTACTCGCTCGCTGATCCTTGGTGGACCTACCCTCTCTAGTGCTCTCTTTGAGTTTCTGGTCCGCTTGAATGAATCGCTCGTCAAAGGGGAATGGCTCTCGCCGCTGCTCCTGCAGTAATGCGTAGTCCGGATGCGTCGCATTGACCACCACGTTGGTATCACCCGGCACCACCGCCGATGGAACGCGCAACAACAACGTCTGCTGTTTCCTGAACCAGGCTGAGCCCAGCGGCTGACTAATTCCGTAACTGGAGAAAAGTCGCCAGTCATCGGGAAGTTCGTCTCGTCCGATTTCTTCGTAGGCCACCGAGTCTGGCACTGCAAAGGTGATCAGGCTGTAACCTGCTGCCAGGTATCCCTGCCCCAACCGATGGGCCATCACCTCGGACATGGCCAGCGCCGGACTCGTACTGGTATACAGCACGCGCTGACCATCCGTGTTCCAGCGGCCTGAGTCGCCGGAAGCAAACTTCGCCTCGGCGTACTTGGCAAAAATGATCCGGTAGAGACGCATCGGCAGAGGTTTGGCAAGGATCTGCTTCTTTTTAGGCGACGTAGCCGTAGATGATCCGGTTGAGCTGCTTTTCTACTTCACCGATGCCGGTGATAGAATGGAGCACCGCCTGGGGTTGTTGTCCTTCCAAACCCGGCGAAGGCATGTGCAACCAGTCGGTGAACTCATCCATCGATCCGAAGAGTTCTTCCCCCAGGGCAAAAAGACGGTGCAATTTGAGGAGCTTTTCGGCCGAATCACCGGTGAACTTCTTCTTGCGCTTGCGATAGTTATCTACCGTGGTGGGGTCTACCCCCAAGTAGGAGGCCAGCACCCCTTTGGACAGGCCAGCGTGCGCTAGTAATGATCCGAAGTAGGTAACGTCAATGCCGTCATCGCGCAGGTGGATAAGTTTGAGGTTATCGTTCACCACCACTAGTTCTTCGGATGTTTTAGCGGATACGGCCATGGCATGGGTATTAGCGTAAAGGAATATCAGAACAATAGGTGATTAAAGCACTACGTTCAAATATACGGAATTTTCATTTATAGTAACTGAATTTTCCGAGGCATGTTTCAGGACAGAGGTACGAAGCGTTTCTTAGCATCTACCAAGTACTACGAATATTAGCTAGTACCATTGATCTTGTCCGCAGCAATCCTAGCCCCGCGCTACCGATGTCCCCAATCAAACTGATCAATAGTCTCTAACGATGCCTTGAGCAACTGGATGCAGGCCTCGATGTCTTTTTTGTTGGCCATTTCAATCACCTGGTGCAGGTGGCGGGTGGGGATAGAGATGGCACCCGCAATGGCCCCGTGCTTGCCCATGCGCTGTACGCCCGCCGTGTCGGTGCCCCCGGCAGTGAGCACCTCCAACTGCCACTTGATGTTGCTTTGGTCGGCCGTCTGCTTCATAAACTCCACCATGCGGTAGTCACAGATGGTTGATGAGTCCATCACCTTGATGGCCGCGCCCTCGCCCAGACTGGTCACCCGCTCGTGGGGTTGCGCGCCGGGCACGTCGAAAGCGATGGTGGTGTCGAGGCCGATGCCAAAGTCGGGGTTGATGTGGTGGGCGGCCACGTTGGCCCCGCGCAGCCCAACTTCTTCCTGCACGGTGAACACGCCGTACACGTCGTAGGGCACCTCGCCCAGTTGGCGTAGCGTTTCCATCAGAATAAAAACGGACACCCGGTTGTCGATCGACTTGCAATTGACGCAGTCGCCCATCTCGATGAGTTCGCGCTCGCGGGTGATGGGGTTGCCCACCTGCACCAGTTCGCGTACTTGGTCGGCTTTCATGCCCAGGTCGATAAAGTAGTCGGTGATCTCGGGAGTTTTTTTGCGCTCTTCGGGGGTCATCACGTGGATGGGTTTGCTGCCCATCACGCCCACCAGGTCCTGTTTGCCGTGGATGATCACCCGCTGGGCGGTCAGGGTTTTAGGGTCGAAACCGCCCAGGGTGTGGAAGCGCACGAAGCCCTGCTCGTCAATGTGCTTCACGATGAAGCCGATCTCATCGAGGTGGGCGGCCACCATCACCTTTTTGCCGTCGGGGTTGCGCGAGCCTTTCTTAAGCGTGACTATGCTACCCAGGTTGTCTACTTCTAGTTCGTCGACCAGGGGTTCTACCTCGTCGATCACCAAACGGCGGATAGGCTGTTCAAAACCGGGAGCACCGGCTATCTCACAGGTTCTTTTCAGCAGGTCTATGTTCATTATTTTGGTAAGTTTCGTTTGGGTGCGAACTTACAATAATTTTCTTAGTGAGAATTGGATAGATTGCGATAATGGAAGCAAAAACAACCCTGATGAATGGGGCCCTCCGGCCTTTTTGGCGAAGGTTCTTTCGGCTCGATTGGAAGTTTGGGTTGGGTTTGGTGCTGGCGGTGTGCATTCCTCGCTTCGTACTCGTTTTGCGGGCCAACCAAACCGGTGATTATAGCAGCATCGGAATCATCATGACTGTTTCTGCGCTAGTACCATTTTTATTCCTTTCGAGAGAAGGGAGAAGGAAAATAGGTATCACTTCCCCGGCAAGCTATCACTGGTTGATCTACTCAATGTTAGCGGGTATTGCGACCAGCGCGTTGTTGTTCGCGGTGGGTTATGTGCTGTACGATCAAACCGTTAGTAACTGGTACGTGTACGTAGGCCGGTCGTACGACTTGCCCGAAGGTTTGGGCGGCCAGGACAAATTGATCTACTTCATTATTTTTGCGACCACGGGTATGGTTTTTAGTCCGGTGGGCGAAGAACTGTTTTTTCGTGGCATCGTCCACAGCAGCTTTGCGGCGAGCGTGGGCGAGGCCAAAGCTGCGGTTATTGACGCTCTTGCCTTTGCGTTTACGCATTTAGCGCATTTCGGCATTGTGTACGTTTCGGGAGCATGGACGCTGTTGCTGGTACCGGCCGCTCTTTGGGTGGTAGGTATGTTTGCCGCTAGCCTAATATTTATAGCTTGTAAAAAGAAAACGGGTTCTTTGTTAGGGGCCATCCTCAGTCACGCCGGATTTAACCTGGGGATGATCTACTTCATCTTCTACCATCTGTAAGCAAATCTGGCTACCTTTGCTCTTAATGTTCAACCATTCTGAAAGTTACTCAATACCCGCACCTCAGCCACTTTTGCAAGTCTTCCAAACCCTAAATCTATGCGACAACGACTACTCAGCGAAGGGGCGCACGAACTTAGCTACGAAATCCGGGGCATCGTCCGGAAAGCGCAACAGATCCAAGCCCTGGGCTACCCTATCTACTGGGAAAACATCGGCGACCCGATCAACAAGCACTACCAACTGCCCGAGTGGATCAAGGCGATCATCACCGAACTGGTGCAAGACAACCATACCTTCGGCTACTGCGACTCCAAGGGCGTGTTCGAAACCCGGGAGTTCCTGGCCGCGCTGAACAACCAACGGAACGGGGCGCAGATCACCGCCAGCGACGTGCTGTTCTTCAATGGTTTGGGCGATGCCATTTCCAAGTTGTACCAGTTTCTGGTGCCCACCTCGCGGGTCATTGGTCCGTCGCCCTCGTACTCTACTCACTCTTCAGCCGAGGCATCGCACGCCAACAGCCAACCGCTGACCTACCGGCTGGACCCCGACAACCACTGGTACCCCGATCTGGACGACCTGGCGATGCAGGTGCGCTACAACCCCAACATTGTGGGCATCCTGCTTATCAATCCGGACAACCCCACGGGAGTGGTGTATCCGCGGGAGATTCTTCGGAGGATCGTGGACTTGGCGCGGGAGTTCGACCTCTTCGTGGTGGCCGACGAAATCTACCTGAACATCACCTACAACGGGGCGAAGGCGCACGCCCTGGCCGAAGTGATCGGCGAGGTGCCGGGCATATCGATGAAAGGAATCTCCAAGGAGTTTCCCTGGCCGGGGGCGCGCTGCGGCTGGATGGAGTTCTACAACCGCTCGGCTTCGCCCGATTTCCATGAGTACTGCACCACGCTGGAGAACGCCAAAATGATCGAGGTGTGCTCAACCAAGTTGCCCCAATTGGCTATCCCCAAAATCATGGGCGATGCCCGCTACCAACCGTACCGACAGTCGTATAACGAGGCCATTGGGCGACGAAGCCACCGGATCACCGAACTGCTGCGCGATCTGCCGATGCTGCGCTTCAATCCTACCTACGGGGCGTTTTACAATACCATTATCTTTAGAGAGGGAGTGCTCAACGACCGACAGCGGCTGGCCATCGCCGACGAACGGGCGCAGCAGCTGCTCGATACCTGGCTGCAGGCTGACCCTAACATGGCGGCCGACAAGCGGTTTGTGTACCATCTGCTGGCGGCCAAGCAGGTGTGCGTGGTGCCGGTCTCTTCGTTCTGCTCCGATCTGCAGGGGTTTCGGGTCACTTTGCTGGAGAATGACGAGGAAGTGCTGCTGGAAACCTTCCGTCGCATTCGCGAGGCGGTGGTGGAGTATACCGCAAGTGCCTAGTGCCCCCGGCACTAGCGGCCGATCAGTACGAAAGCACCCCAGTAGTACGGATCGCGGTGCGTCTTCACAAAAGCAAGCTGGGCCGACCGCAGGGCGTCGGCCTTGTTTTCTCCGCTCAGCCAGCGTTCGTAGAACAACCGCATCAGCTCGGCCGTAGACTGGTCGTTAACCTTCCACAAGCTCATCAACACGCCCTGCGCCCCCGCCACCAAAAAGGCCCGTTGCAACCCGTAAACCCCTTCGCCGTTTCTGATTTCTCCCAGCCCGGTTTCGCAGGCGCTCAGCACCACCAGTTCGGTGCCGCTCAAGTCCAGGTTCTTCGCTTCGTAGGCGGTGAGAATGCCGTCTTCTTGCTGCTCGTCGTTTTGTTGCTGCATCGTTTGCCGTTGCAGGCTATTCGCGGCACCGGCGAGCATCAGTCCCGAACGCAGCAGCGGATTCGCCGCCGCATTGGGCAGGTGCAATCCGAAGGCGGCGGTACTTTCGTCGTGCGGCAGGTCACTTAAAAAGTAGGCGTGGGTGGCGATGTGAAGCAAGCGCGGAGCATCAAGCTGCTTCACCACTTCTTCGGTGGCTTCGCTCTTTAGATAAGTATGCGGTTGCCACTGGTGATGGCGCAACAACTGGGCGACCTGATCTATCTCCCGTTCGGTTCCGGGGAGGGTGTACAGGTTGTTGGCCTCTATGGGGTAACTCAGTGCGTCCAAATCAGCCCGCAGCGTTGAGTCTGCTGAACTGGGAAGGCTACTTTCAATCAGCGAGTCGGCGGGAGTAGCTTGGCGATAGCGGGGATCGCCGAGTAGATACGCCGCGCGGTGGTTCGCTACCAGCGGCGGGTGCAACAGTTCACGGGTGCTGCTGAGCATATGAATAGTTGCTTCCTCGATAATAAATTGGTTGGAGCGCGGGTTCAGCAAGCTATTTAGGCTGATCTTGTGATATACGCCATCCGGAGCAACGTACACCGTGGCGGTTTGCGGCAAAAGCAACGACTTGATTGGTTTCCAGTACAGATCATAAGAAAGCACATCGGACACGCGAAAGTCTATCGCATTTTTGTAATAAAAGTAATTTTTGGTTTCCATCGCCTCGCCGTCGCGCAGCAACACAACGGACGGGGCCTCCGATTCGGGGGTGATGGCCAGAACCACGTAAAAAAGCAGATCTTTCTGGCTCTTTTCTACCCGAACAATCTCGATAGCCGCTTCATGGGATTGCAATTGCTGCCGGATGTCCCGCCAGGTGAATCGGCGGTCTCTCAGGTCATTGGCAAACTTCGTGGAACGCAGCGACAGTTCTTTTTCTAACCCATTGGCACTATCTTCTAACGAGCCAACGCGTCCCTGCTGCTGTTTCCATTCGGTGGGGGGCAGGGCGTAGAGCCGAACCAAGGTTTCTTTGGTAGATATCCACTGCTGGTAGCGAGCGATGAGTTCTTCGTCATTGCTATTGCTAATGGTTGCCTTGATCTGACTAGTAGCGTTTAGCAAAATAGCTTTGGTGAGCAGTTGCAGATTATAAAAGTCACCCAACAAGGCTTGGTTGGCTTTGTCCGATGCTGAGGTTTGATTTAGTACCTGATCAATGATAAAATTCTGGACGGCCTGAAGCACGGGTTCTATCCGACGGTAGAAGGCGCCTTTTTCCTTTTCGCTCAGTGCCGGAAAATAATCCTGCAACTGCTGGATATACCGCTGCATCACCTCGCGGAAGATCGGCTCGGCGCCCTCCGAATCGCCCAGTGTGTGGTATAGCACGGCCTGTGCGTACCGGCTAAAGGCGTAGTCAGGGTGCTGGTCGTTGAGGGTTTTTCGCCGCACCGCAACCACCCGCTCGATGCAGTCCTTGGCCGGTTTATACTCGCCCACGCTCTGGTGCAACAAGCCTAGGTTGAGCAACGTGGTAACGTGCCGGGGGTGCTCCTCTCCGTAGAGCGTCCGACTGATATCAAGCGATTCTTCCAGCAATGGCCGTGCTTGGGCGTAAGCTCCCTGGTTCTGATACAGCGCGGCTAAGTTGTTAAGCGCGGTGGCGTAGGCCGGGTGTTGTTTGCCTAACGTTTGCCGGTCGATGCGCAATGCTTCTTGATAAAGCACCTCCGCGGTGTCCTTCTGTCCAGTAGCTTCGTAGAGTCCGGCTAAGTTTTGTGTCGCGGTAGCGTACTGCGGATGGGTCGGACCATACTTATCTTTCAGGGTTTGCCGACTCGCTACCAGCAAGGGTTTAGCCGCTGCATAATTACCCAGCGCCAGATAGAAATTGGCCAACTCCGTACGGGCGCGCGTGTATTCCGGGTGAGAGGGGATGTGAGCCTGGGCGGTGGCGTTAGCCTTTTGCAACCATTGTTCGGCCGGGGGGTAGTTGCCCTGGGCCATTTCTAACCGCGCCAAGTTAACGAAAGCACCAATGGCAGCCGGATGCGCTTCGCCGTGTTGGGCTACCGCCGCGGCCAGCGACTGCTCCAGCAGCGGGCGGGCTTGTTGGTAGCGAGCCGCCTCCAGATGAAGCAGCCCTACGTTGGCCAGTGCTAATCCGTAGTCGGGGTGGTCGGCCCCCAACTGCGTTTTCTTTATTTTGAGCGATTGCTCAAGAAGCTCCGTGGCCTGGGTGAGGTTGCCTTGCTCTTGGCACACCAGCGCGTAGTTATTCAACAGATTGGCGTAGGCGATGGTAAATCCTCCGCTAAGCTCCTTTTGAGTCTTTAGCGCCTCTTGGTAGAAGATATCGGATTCCACAAAGTAGCCCAGATCGTGGTAGAGTCCGGCCATCCCGCTCACCGCGGCCACGTACTCCGCGCTCTGGATTCCTTTCACCCGTCGGATGATCTCGGTGCTGCGCTTAAAGTAAAAAATCGCCGAATCGTAGTGCGCAAGTTTCTGTTGGTTTCGGGCCACGTTGCTGAAGATAGCGGCCTGGTGAAGCTTCTGCTCGGACGTGGCAGGCGGATGTTTTTTCAGGTGGCGAATAGCTCGAGCGTAGTAGGTTTCGGCTAAGGTGTACTGCTGCTGCTGTTGATACCGGGTGGCGCGGTTACTCAACGCTACGGCGTACTGCCAGGGATACCCACCGGCGGAGTCGGTCTGTTCCAGCGCTTCGAACAACGGGGTCGCTGCGCGGGCGCTGTCGGTGTCATACAAGGCAGTAGCCAAATGATCCAAAATGGTCCACCACTCCCCGTCGCGGGTCGTATAGTGCTTCTGGCGGATACGGTACGCTTGGGCTAGTTGTTGAGCCGCTTGGTCAACCGGGCCTTGCGGTAGCTGAATGACAGCTAGGTTGTGCAACACTCCGGCGTAGGCCAAGCTGTCCGTTGGAGCAATTGCCTGGTACGCAGTGAGCGCTCGCTGGTACCACTGCGATGCAGCATGCCAAGCATGGTTAGCAACCAACCCATTCGCCCGGCGGTAACAGGCGTCGGCGTAGGCCAGCGACAAAGTATCGCCCGTTTGCCAGAACCGCGCAATCATACGTTGATCAATACTGTCCTTAGAAGAAAAGGATGAGGAATTGGGCAACCGACTGCGGAAATAGGCGGCGCGATCGCGCAGCGTAGCGTCATCCACCGACCGGGCCGCACCGATTACGCATTGATACAACGAATCAGCCCGTTTGAAATTCCCCGTGCGGTGGCACACCTTGGCCAACAAATACTGCAACCGGAGGGAAGGGGGCGTATTAGCCTTACGAAATATCCGTTCGGCTTCGGTTAACGCGCGCTGGGCGGCCACCAGACTGTCAACCCGTAGGTACAACACTCCTTGGTGTTGCAACGATTGTCCGTAAGAAGCCGGGGAGGATTCGGCAAATTGAGCACGGACCGTCACCTCCCGGCGGGCCCAGGCCAGTGCCAGCGAATAGTCGCCAGAAGCCGCGGAAATTTGGGTAAGCAGGCGGATCACTTCGGCGTAGGCTTCGCTGTTAATCCCCTCGGCCCGCTGCGTGGCCTGCAAGCACCGCTTGGCCTGTTGGTAGGCCGCCACAACCTGCCCCTCGGCCCACCGCTCATTGGCCAGCGGACAGGGCGAAGCGGAAGGGTCCTGCGCCTGGACAAGCCCCACTCCGGCTAGGTAAAAACTGATAAACCACCAGAATTTTCGTGCGATCACGCCTAAAGATACGTGCTTTTATGCGAAAGAATACCTAAAAATATTGGCATTACCCTTTCAGGGTGTAACCATAAAATTTTAGATTGCAAAAAAACTTCTGCTTTTTACCACTTATGTTATGAGGACAATTTACTGCCTTCCCCCGTTTCTATTATTTCTGTTGGTCATTCACGGAGTGATGGGGCAGGAGACCCAGTGGGCCAGCCGAATCATCGAGGCGTCGCCCTCCTACCAAGAAGGGTTCTTGTTCAAAGCGCAACTCCAGCACGGGGGCTACCCCGCCGAGCGCCTCCTCGGCCAACCCAACGTGCTGCCCGGCAACAGCGGCGACAGCCCCAACGCTTGGGTACCTAAAAAGCCTAACCAAGAAGTCTTCATTAAAGTGGGGTTCGACGAACCGCAAACCATCCAGCAGATTGCCATTGCCGAATCGCGCAATCCGGGGGCGGTTTACCAACTGTTCTGCTACGACCTCTTGGACAAAGAATACCTGGTGGCTACGCTCGAACCGGCCCCGGTGAACGCCGAAGGGCGCATGTTTAACGTATTTATTGACCCTACCAACTATCCGGTGCAAGCCCTTAAAGTGGTGCTGCAGGGCGACCGGGTGCCGGGCTACAACGCCATCGATGCCATTGCGGTATCCTCGTCGGCGGTGCCCATCCGCGCCGAGATTAACATTGTGCCGGGGCTAAACCCGGACGCGGCGCTGGACCCGCTACTTACCAGTGCCGATAGCAGCACCGCCAACCTGAGCCCCATGATCTCGCCCGACGGAAACACCCTGTTCTTCGGAAGGGTGTCGCCCCAAAACGTGGGCGGACTGCGCGACGAGCAGGATATCTGGTACATGGAACGCGACAGCCCTACCAGCGCGTGGGGAAAGCCCAAAAACATGGGAAAGCCCCTTAACAACAAGCGTAGCAACTACGTGAGTGCGGTGGCCGCCGATGGGGATAGCTACCTGTTGCTGCTGGGAAACGCTTACCAGGAAGACGGCAAAATGAAGAACGGCGTATCCATTACCCGCCGCACCGAAAGCGGCTGGTCGCAGCCCGAAGTCCTCAACGTGGCCGATTTTTACAACAACTCCGATATCGCCAACTACTTCATGTCTGAAGACCAACGCTTCTTGTTTATGGCCCTGGAGCGCGACGATACCGAAGGAAAACGAGATTTGTACGTAAGTTTTAACCGGGGCGAAAACATGTGGTCCGAACCCCTGAACCTGGGCCCGGCGATCAATACGGCCGATGTGGAATCATCGCCGTTCTTGGCCAACGACACCACGCTGTACTTCTCCTCGCGCGGCTACAGCGGCTTCGGCGGGGAGGATGTTTATGTTGCCTACCGCACCGGCGAATCGTGGACGGAGTGGACCGAACCCGAAAACCTGGGGCCATCCATCAACTCCGAGCAGGATGATACCTTTTTCAACGTGTCGACCGACAACCAATACGCCTTCCTGACGCGGGGCACCACCCATGGTGCCGATATGTACCAGGTGCGGATGCCGGTATTCAGACGCCCGGGCACTCCCGACGCCGAATACCTGGTGCGTGGCTTGGTCTACAACGTTAAAAACAATATGCCCGTAGAAGCGCAAGTGGTCTTTGTTAGTAGCGAAGATTCGGCTACCGTAATTCGCCGCCCTACCGGAACCGACGGCAAATTCGAGTTAAACGTTCCCCCCGGCACTTACGACGTGTATGCTGAAAAAGACGGCTACGCTCCTACCAACCGGCAGCAGGTGACCCTGAGCGAACTGGATCCCAACCAGGATGGGGTGGTGTTCCGCGATTTGTACCTGAGCAACGACTTCTCGACCACGGACATCAAACGAGAACTGACGGCCAACCGCCGGGCCATTGCCGCCGAAGAAGTGATGTTTGAGCTCGATAGTTACCAACTAGACCGTCGCTTCTATCGTCAACTCAAAGATGTGGTCGCCTTTATGGAAGAAAATCCGGACGCTACGCTCCAGGTGGCCGGACACACCTGTTCGCGCGGCACCGATGAGCACAACCAGCAGCTCTCAAAACGTCGGGCTCAGGCGGTAGCCGACTACTTAGCCCAGCAGGGAGTGAACCGGCAGCGGGTGCGTCCGGTAGGCTACGGAGAAACCAAACCGTTGGTGAGCAACGCCACCGAGGCCAACCGAAAGCTGAACCGGCGGGTAGAGTTTGAACTCGTCAACTAATGCCCCGGTAGCAATACGCAACGAACCTTCTCCGTGTACCTTTGCTAGCAACTTAGCAGCCGAAAAGTGACGCTTTTGCGCTACGTTTAGTAACGAAATCTACCGTGCTTTCGTAGGTAAATCTATGCGTCGCTTATTAATTATATTTTTTATTTGTAAAGTGCATGTTTCGCTAGCGGGGCCTGATCCCCAACTTGTGGCTATGGCGGGCAAGATTATTGACGCCGATTCTTACCGGCCGCTGAAAGCCCAGGTAAAGTACCAATTGCTACCGGTGGGTCACACCACCGGCATTCGTAACTTCGCCAACGAGGACGGAAGCTACCAACTGCCGCTCCAACCCCACCGGCAGTACCAACTGGAAATTACTGCTCCCGATTATCAGTTGCTGCGCATCGTGATTCAGACCGATAGCCAGGCGCAACTTCCCCAAGACCTGCTACTGCATCGCATCCCTCAGCCCGGCGAACTGGTTTTCTTAACGCGACCCTTTTTGTTCGAACGGGGCAAGCCCACTCCGGCGGCCGAATCGCGCGAGGTTATCGAGGAACTAAAGAGACTCTTGCAGGCGCATCCCACCATGAAAATCAGGCTGGAAGGGCACACCGATCGGGGCAACGCCAAGCAGCTGCTGCAACTCTCGGGCAAGCGCGCCGAGGCCATTAAGGACTGCCTGGTAGATTTAGGCATCCGTAAAAAACGCATCAAGACCAAGGCTTTCGGAAATACCCAACTGCTATCGCAGGAGGACTCGTTCGAGGCAAGACAACAAAACCGCCGCGTCGAAGTGCGGGTACTTGAACTTTAGTTCTCCCTAGTGACCCAACCAACAAAGCGCCCGGCAGGGTGGTTGAGTAACCCTTTATTGACATCTTCGTTTTCATTAAAATAAGTTCGTGGGGGTTAGTTAACACCCTGAGCATACTGATTATGGATCAACAATTTTTGCAGCGGCTCTACCAGGCCCACCAAGCGTGTCCCGATTGCCCGTCGCCGGCCACGGTAGCGGAATTCTTTACCGGCTTGCTGGGCACCCTGTTTCCCGACTTCACCAAGATGCAGTTTGCCGATGCCGAAGAGTTTGGGCTGCATACCGACCAGCTCCGGCAGCAGTTGCTGCAATTGGTGCACCGGGGTACCGGGCAAAGTTTGGCCGATGACCAGATAGTGACTGAGCAATTTTTTAATCATTTACCTCAGATTTACGAACAACTGCAGCAAGACGCTAGCGCGATGTTTGCGGGGGACCCGGCCGCCGAAAGTCGCTCGGAGGTGATTCGGACCTACCCAGGCTTCTACGCCATTGCCGCCTACCGGATGGGCCACGCGCTGTATCGTCTGGGAGTGAAGACCATTCCCCGAATGATGACCGAACATGCGCACAGCCGCACCGGCATTGATATTCATCCCGCGGCGCGCATTGGCAATCACTTCTTCATCGACCACGGCACCGGAGTGGTGATCGGCGAAACCGCTGAAATTGGGGATCACGTGAAAATTTATCAGGGAGTTACCCTGGGAGCGCTGAGTGTGAGCAAGGAAGACGCCCGCAAGAAACGTCACCCCACTATTGGCGACCGGGTGGTGATCTACGCCGGGGCCACCATTTTGGGAGGCAACACCCACATCGGCAACGACAGCGTGATCGGGGGCAACGTGTGGGTGACGCGCAGCGTGGCCTCGCACACCAAAGTGTATTATCAAGCAAAAATGCACCACGAGGGCACCGACCAGGTGGACCTGATGGTGTACCGAGACACGGTATCATGAACCTATCCAACCTCATTGGCAACACGCCGCTCGTCCATCTGCAAACCATTCCCACCAATCCGAAGGTAACCATCTACGGAAAGCTGGAGGGGCAAAACCCCGGCGGGAGCGTAAAAGACCGTGCCGCCTACGGCATGATCACCGGCGCCCTAGAGCGCGGCGACATCCAACCGGGCGACAAGTTGATAGAGGCTACCAGCGGCAACACGGGCATTGCGCTGGCCATGATTGCCCAGTTAAAGGGACTGAAAATGACGCTGGTGATGCCCGAAGACGCCACCGCCGAGCGCATCCACGCCATGACGGCCTACGGAGCCGAAGTGATCTTGACTCCGGCCGAAAAGACCATCGAATACTCGAGACAGCACGCTGAAGAACTGGCCGCCCGCGGCGAATATTTTATCCTGAACCAGTTCGCTAATCCCGACAACTACGGGATGCACTACCGCACCACCGGTCCGGAAATCTGGCGCGACACCAACCAGAAGGTTACGCACTTTGTGTCGTCGATGGGCACCACGGGCACCATTATGGGCGTGTCGCGCTACCTGAAAGAACAAAGCGCGGCCGTGCAAATTGTGGGGGTGCAGCCCACCGACGGCTCGCGCATCCCCGGCATCCGCCGCTGGTCGCCCGAGTTTTTGCCGAAGATTTACGAGCCGGAGCGGGTAGACCGCATCATTGATGTGAGCAGTGAGCAGGCCACGCAGATGACGCGCCGCTTGGCGCAGGAAGAAGGCATACTGGCGGGCATGAGCAGCGGCGGAGCCCTGACCGCAGCGCTGCAACTTGCTGATGAACTAGACGAAGGAGTGATTGTCACCATCGTGTGCGACCGCGGCGATCGCTACCTGAGCTCGGGGCTGTTTGCCGATGAGCCAAGCGGTGCCCCGGCTTGATTGCAATATTGCTCATACGCTGCTTGCTCAGCAGCTCCGGGGCTTGCTTGCCACACCCGGCAAGCTTTGGCTAGGTTGCCCCGCCGCTGGTACGCTAGCCCGAGGTAGTAGGCCGCTTCATCAATGGTAGCCGTCTGGCTGAGCGCTCGCTCCAACAACGGAATAGCTTGATCAGGTTTTTCTTGTTTTAAAAAGTAAATCCCTTTATTCCGGTACGCATACCCATTGTTCGGATCAAGCTTGATGCTTTGGTCAATGTCCGTAAGCGCTTGGTCGAGCTGTCCGGTTTGCAAATTCAAATAGCCCCGGTTGTTAAGAAAATAGGGCTGATAAGGCGTGGTCTTGAGTGCCTGGTCAAACGCTTGCTGCGCCGCTTCGTACTGTTCGGTTTTGGTCAGCACCAGCCCCCGCACGTTGTAGGCGTTGCTTTCCTTAGAATCCAAACCAAGAGCACGTTGCACATCTTGCTCAGTTGCTTCGTAATCCTCCAGATAATAATACACCGTCGCCCTATTTACGTAGCTTTCGGCGTTGTTGGGGTCTAGCTCCAGCGCTCGATCAAAGGCCGCGAT
Source organism: Cyclobacteriaceae bacterium (assembly GCA_965217305.1). GTDB lineage: Bacteria > Bacteroidota > Bacteroidia > Cytophagales > Cyclobacteriaceae > Tunicatimonas. The sequence continues at coordinate 191,708 of CBDCHN010000004.1, read as the reverse complement.
GGCTTCGGAGTAGCGCTGCGCGCCGGTGAGGGCCGTGCCCCGCGTAAAGTGCACGTAGGCCGAGTCGGGATAGTGGCGCAGCACCGTATCCAGGTCAACGATGCTGGGTTGGTACTCGCCCCGCTGGTAGTAGGCATTGGCCCGGTTGTAGTAAGCATCCGTGAAATCGGGACGCTCATTGATGGCCCGGGTGTAGTCGGTGATGGCCTCAGGGTAGTGGGATAGTTCGTAGTGGGCAATGCCGCGGTTGTTATAGCCTTCGGCGTAGTTGGGGTCCACCCGCAGCGCCTCGTCGTAGTAACGAATGGCTTCGCCGTACTCGCCGCTTTGCAGTTTCAGATTACCCCGCAGAAAAAACGCGTCGCGCTCCTGCTGGGCGGTTTGCTGACAAGCGAAGAAAAATGAGAAATATGAGAGGTGAAATATGAGACGAAAGAAACCCATTCCCACCGACTTTTTCCAGTTTTCATATTTCATATTTCTCATCTCACACCTTTCACGTTTCTCATTTCACATCTACCCTGATGCGTTTATCCTGATTGGCCAGTTGCCAGGCCGTGTAGAACACGAGTCGCGTGCGGTCGCGCAGCAGGGGGAAATTGATCTTTTCTATGGTATCCGTCGGTTTGTGATAGTCGGCGTGGGTGCCGTTGAAGTAGAAGATAATTGGCACGCCGTGCTTGGCAAAATTGTAGTGGTCCGAGCGATAGTAAAACCGATTAGGGTCGTCGGGGGCGTTGTAGGTATAGTCTAGATCTAGCTTGGTGTAGCGGGCGTTGGCCGTCTCGTTGATCTCGTGCAACTCGGTGCTCAGCCGGTCGGAGCCGATCACGTACACGTAGGCCGAGTCTTGCGCGTGGGCGGGATCAATGCGGCCGATCATATCGATGTTGAGGTCGGCGATGGTGCTGTCCAGCGGAAACACCGGGTGGTCGGTGTAGTATTCTGAACCGAACAGGCCCTTTTCCTCACCCGACACGTTCATAAACAACAGACTGCGGCGCGGACCGTACCCGTCGGCCTTGGCTCGGGCGAAGGCTTCGGCCAGCTCCAGCACGCCCACCGTGCCCGACCCATCATCGTCGGCCCCGTTGTTCACTCTGCCGTCTTCGGTAACCCCAATGTGGTCGTAGTGCGAGGTGATCACCAGCAGTTCATCCTTCAAATCTCTTCCTTCCAGGTAGCCCAGCACGTTTTCGGACGTCAGGCGGTCCACATCCTGCCGCAGGGCAAAGGTGAGGTTGGTGGCGCGAGAGAAAGCGTAGGGTTTGGCCTTCTTGGTGATACGTCGCCGGGCCTTGCTTAGCCGTTTTTCTCCCAACAGCGCATTGGCCATCTCGGGTGAGATGAAAATCAGGCTGGTTGGCGCGGTGGCTTCGGACTGCAAACGCAGGGAAGGGCGGGCGGCGTAGAGGGCAAAGCGCTGGATGTTTTCCTGGTAATTGTCGTCGACCATCAGCACCACCCGCGCGCCCCGCTGCTGGGCCATGTCGTACTTGGCCTGCAAGCCCGCCCGAAAGTTCGTCGTGAAGCGCGCGGGCTCGTTGGTTCCTGACAACAAGTAGGTGCTATCGTGGCCCATCGGCTCGCCCGATAAAATCAGGATGGCCTGATCCCGCACGTCGGCCCGCTGATAGTCGTCGTAGCGCTCGCCCGCGATGCCGTAGCCCAGAAAGGTGATTTCATCGACCAGCGTGTCCAGCGGCTCGGCCATCGCGGGGAAGGCGTAAAAATCTTTGAACAGGGTGAATCGCTGGCCGCCGACGGCCACAAACGGCTGGTCCCAGGAGCTTTCAATGATTGGGAATACCTGAAAATAGCTACTGTCGCCTACCGGCGGGGCCAGTTGCTGCGATTGATAGTAGTTGGCCAGATACGCCGCGGCTTTCTTCTGACCGGGCTGCCCGGTTTCGCGCCCTTCCAGGCTGTCGGCGGCCAGCACGCTAAGGTGCTCCTTCAAGTCGCCGACCCGGATGGTTTGCGCGTAGCGGTAGGCCGTAGAATCAAACGAAGTCGTATCGGCACTGAACTGAGCCCGGGCTGATGAAACCAGCAATAGGCTAACGCCCAGAGCAAGGAGGGGCCTTCCGGAGTAAGTCATTGATTGTTCGTTGTTTAAGCTGGTTAATCCTTCTGCTTCCCAAAAAGTTCTTTCCTAGAATCCAATTAGTTCTCCTATATTTGCGGGGCACCACCATGAATCTGCTAGAAGCCCACCATATCGACAAGCGCTACGCCGACCACCAGGCGCTGCGCGACGTGAGCATTGCCATCCCCCGGCAGGCGATCTTTGGTTTGCTGGGTCCCAACGGAGCGGGCAAAACTACGCTCATCCGCATCATTAACCAAATCATCACCGCCGACCGCGGCGAGGTGCTCATCAAGGGCGAGCCGCTGGCCCCCCGCCACATTGCTGACATTGGTTACCTACCCGAGGAGCGGGGGCTGTACAAAAAAATGAAGGTGGGCGAGCAACTGCGCTACCTGGCCCGCCTCAAGGGACTGTCGGCGCGCGAGGCCAATGAGCGCATCCGCGACTGGTTTAAGCGGCTGGAGATTTCGGGCTGGAGCGAAAAGAAAATCGAGGACTTGTCGAAGGGCATGCAGCAGAAAATTCAGTTTATCGCCACGGTGGTGCACGAGCCTGACCTGATCATTCTCGACGAACCCTTCTCGGGCTTCGACCCGGTGAACGCCAACCTGATCAAAGACGAAATACTGGCCCTGCGCGAGCGGGGCAAAACAATTATTTTCTCTACCCACCGCATGGAGTCGGTGGAGGAAATGTGCAGCCACGTGGCGATGATCCATCAGGCCGAAAAGGTGCTGGACGGCACCAAGCAGGAGATCAAGAATCAGTACCGTACCAACACCTATGAGGTGATGCACGGCGGACAACTCAACGGACTGGCGGTGCCCTACGAACTGCTCGAGCAGCATGCCGAAGAAGCAGCCGAAACCGTATCGGTAATTCGCGCCGAACCGGGCGTGTCGCCCAACCAGTTGCTAGAGGCACTCATTCAGCAGGTAGAAGTACACGCCTTTCAGGAAAAGATGCCCACCATGAACGACATTTTTATTGCGGAAGTGCAGAGAAAATAGTCCACAGTTGATTAGTCGATAGTCCACAGTGACTTGAGCTGTGGACTATCAACTGTCGACTATGGACTACTAACCAACCAGAAAGTCATGAGCAAAATCGGTTTAATCATTCAGCGGGAGTACTGGACGCGGGTGCGCAAGCGCTCTTTCCTAATCATGACGCTGCTGGGCCCGTTGCTTTTTGCGGCCATCGTGATTGTGCCCGCCTGGCTCAGTTCGCGCGACAGCGGCGGGGAAAAGGTGATCGCCGTCATTGACGAGAGCGGACTGCTGGGCGACAAGCTGGAAGAGAGTTCGGCCGATGGGGGAATCCGCTACGAGCACGTGAAGCTGTCACTTGACCAGGCCAAGGCTGACCTTCCGAAAGACAACCGGTACGGTTTGTTGTATATTCCTGACATCGATATTTACGATCCCCAGGGCATCAACTTCTTGTCCGAAGGCAATCCGAGCATGAACCTGCAGCGCAGCATCGAGCGCACCCTCAAGGAGGAGTTGCGTGAGCTACGGCTCAAAGAAGCGAACATCAGTCCCGAAACGCTGGCGCAGCTCAATACCAACGTTGATATCAGCACCATCAACCTCACCGACAGCGGCAAAGAGCAGCAGGGTAATGCGGATGTGGCCTCGGGCGTGGGCTACGTAAGTGCCTTTTTAATCTACATGTTTATCTTCCTCTACGGAGCCCAGGTGATGCGCGGGGTGATTGAGGAGAAGACCAACCGCATTGTGGAAATTATTATCTCGTCGGTGCGCCCCTTTCAGTTGATGATGGGCAAAATTATCGGTGTGGCTTCGGTGGGACTCACCCAGTTTCTGCTGTGGATTGTGCTCACGCTGCTGATCGCTACCACGGCGCTCCAGTTCTTCGCCGACGATGAGATTAAAACCGTTTCGCCCGAGGAGATGGCCCAGCAGATGCCCGAGCAGGCGGCTCAGCTGGAGGCGGCATCCGGATTGATGCAGGCCATTGACACGGTGAACGTGCCGCTGATTCTGGGCTGCTTTGTGTTTTATTTTTTAGGAGGATACCTGCTCTACAGCGCGCTGTTTGCCGCCGTGGGTTCGGCGGCCGACAACGATACCGACACCCAGCAGTTTATGCTGCCGGTGGCCGCCCCCCTGATCTTTTCTATTGTTACCCTGGCGGGCATCCTCAACGAACCCGACGGCCCGCTGGCGGTGTGGATGTCGATGATTCCGTTCACCTCGCCCGTCACCATGATGATGCGCATTCCCTTCGGGGTGCCTACCTGGCAACTCATTGCCTCGATGGGCCTGCTGGTGCTGGGTTTTATCGGCACCACCTGGGTGGCGGCCAAAATCTACCGCATTGGCATCCTGACCTACGGATCAAAGATTAGCTACAAGACGTTGGGCAAATGGCTGTTTTCGTAACCGGGGAACGTGCGGAGATGGATTATAGAGATCGCCAGGCTGCGATCACTTCTTCGACAGTTTAGATGAACGCTGGCAGTTTTTTTGGATAAGTTGTTTTACCTCTTCTCCGTAATTAGTGGCAAAGCCGTAGTACTCTGCTGCTGCCAGATCGCGACAACTCTCTTCTTGTTTGTCTAGAGCCAGATAAACCAGGGCTCGGTTGCGGTAACCGTATGAGTTGGTAGGATACATATCAATTGATTTGTTGATGTCAACAATGGCCTTATCGTACTGCTTCATGCGGTAGTAGAGTTCGCCCCGGTTGCTATAAAATAGATGAACACACGAGCAATGCCGAAGTCAACAGAAGCGTAATTCTTATCATAGCTGTATTGGTTTATAGGACAAGTAAGGAACAAACCGTACTTATAAAATCAATACAATTATAAGAATAATGCAAACAAAGAGTTATGGAATTGCGCTGCGTAAAGAGAATACGTACTATTCCTGCACGTTTTGTTGAAATTTAGGCGCTTAAGGTTAGTTACGACCGGTTTTGATACTGCGTCAGTAGGTCAACGTTCTGCTCTCTTCCCGTCCGAAACCCTGCACCTCCAGCCGGTCGGGGTAGACATCCACGATGGCGTAAGTATTCTCGTCCGCCGTATCCACCATGCCCTTAAAGTTTAAGTAGTGAATGCCGTTCCGGTGGCCGTAGTTGCCGTCGTGGTGGTGTCCGTTGAAGTAGACTTTCACAGCGGGGTAGCGTTCCAGCACGGCTATTACCGCCGCGTCGTTCCACAGGTTGAGCCCTCCCGCGGGGAACAACGGGTAGTGCCCGGCCACCATCACTGACTGTTTGTTCTGCTGGGCCTCGGCCAACTGCTGATCGAGCCAGGCAAGTTGGGTTTCACTCACGCCCCCGTTCCACTCCTGGGCATTGGGCGCTCCTTGTTTTTTAAGTTTTTCCAGCATCTGCTCGGCCCGTTGCCGCGGCGGCGTGCCCGCCCGGGTGGCAAACAAGCTCACCTCGTTGCCGTTGAGCACCACCAGTCGCCAGTGGTCGTAGTCCACTGCGTAGTAACCCGCTGGGTCTAACCCCAGGCGCTGCGGAATTTCTTCCAGATTGGTGACGTTCACGGTGTAATCGTGGTTGCCCAAGGTGCGGTGCACCGGGGCTTGGGCGGCTTTGTACACCGGCAGGATCGTATCAAAGCTGTTAAAGTCCCGGTCAATCAAATCACCCAGGTCCAGAATAAACCGCAGTTCGTGCTGGGCAAATGTTTTTAGCGCCTCGACCAGCTTATCGACAGACCGCGCGTAGTAGCGGTTCATGGCCGAGGAGGGTTCGCAGGCACAGTACTGCACGTCGGCGATCACGCCGAACCGAAATTGAGGAGACACAGGCATTACGAAACATAATTTAGGGGAAACAAACGGTAAGATACGCCGGATCGTTTTGGTATTCGCAGCACCGGAAAAACAATTTCTTTTCTGGCTAACAATGCTTATTTTAAGTAGTTGAAGTCTTATTTACCGTACAGCAATTAACCCCTTACTTTTTTGAAAGCAGATACTACTTTCCGAAGATCACCTGCCGACCCCTCCGCGGCGTTGGCTCAGCAGTTTAGTGAGTTTGTGCTGGACCCAGCTTATCCCTGCCTGGGCGCGAAATCGGCTTTTCGCACCAATTCTTACCACGTTCGGTGCTACCGGTCGCTGGGCACCGACACCTCGGCGCAGGCGTTGGGTCCGGATCTACTCCGGTTTATTGCTTCGCAAGACGCCATGGACCATGCCTTCACCACGTTTGTGGCCATTTTTGATGACCCGACCATCCGGGACGAAGTGCACTTTGAAAAACTGCTCTGGCAGCAACTTGAGGCGCTGCATCGCCTCGACGAACAGCCCTGGGTCCCTTCGGCCTCTAGCGATCCCAACGACAAGAACTTCGGGTTCAGCTTCGGCGGAGTAGCTTTCTTTGTGGTTGGCATGCACCCACGCAGCGCCCGCCTGGCGCGTCGGTTTGCCCGTCCGACCCTGGTGTTCAACGATCACCGTCAGTTTGATGAGCTCCGCGCGCAGGGCAGCTTTCCAAAAATGCAGCGCGTGATCCGCGACCGCGACCAAACCTGGCAGGGTACTGCTAATCCCATGCTGGCCGACTTCGGCACCATTTCCGAAGCGCGGCAGTACAGCGGTCGTTCCGTACCGGCCGAGTGGAAGTGCCCCTTTCGTGCAAAGACATCAGAATGAAACAGCGCATTGAGCCGCAGTCAGGGGCTGCTTTCACCATGGCGCAAGGGCAGTACCTGAGCGTGACTGACCCTACCGGAGAGCAAGTGTCGGATATGGTGTGCTTTAACCGGCACGACAAGCGGGAGTGGCTTTCGTCGGGCAAAACGTTGGATTACTGCAGTACCCTGCTCATCACCCGGGGTCATTCCCTCTACAGCAACCGCAGCAACGTGATGTTTGAGATCGTGGAAGACACCAACGGACGCAATGACTTTCTGCTGGCTCCTTGCAGCCCCGAAACGTTCGAGATCATCTACAACAACCATGCGTACCATCCCAGTTGCTTCGAGAACCTGCATACGAATTTAGCATCCTACCACATCGCTCCCGACGATATTCCTACTGCTTTTAACCTGTTTATGAACGTGCAGTTCGCCGCCGATGGCACCCTCACGGTGGCTCCCCCCACTTCACGGGCGGGCGACCAAGTGGTGTTGCTAGCAAAAATGGATTTAATCGTAGGACTCACCGCCTGCTCGGCCGAGCAGTCGAACAACTACACGTTTAAACCCATCGACTACGAGGTCACGGACGCGCTTTAGCCTCACCCGTAGGCGGATCGCTGATGACCAGCTTGAACTTTCCGGCGGCGGTGCGCACGATGTCTTCGGACGACACGTAAGCGATTTCGTAGAATAGGGCGTCCCCGACCCGGTGACGAAGCTCGGTCTGGATGGTGGCCACGCTCGGCGGCGTAAACGCTTCGTTCACCACCAGGTTGATAAGCACCCGCCCGTTGGCCCCCTGCCGAATCTGCGCTAGCTCTAACCCCTTCACGTCCAAAAACACTCCTCCAATCCGGCCCACGCGGGTGCCGTCGGGCAACCGCAGCACGTCATCGTGTCTTCCCTGGATGGACTGAATTCGGTGCGCCTGATCCGCACAAGGAATAATCACGTCATCCACGCGGTAGCGAATCAGCGGGAAGGCGGTAGTGATCAGTCCGGTGGTGAGCACGTGATCGGGCTGATACTCGTTCACCGAGTACAGCGGCAGGGCATGGTAGTAGCCGTCGGGACGTTGCTCCAGCGCGATGGTGCGCTCGGCGTTGCCGTACCAGTCTATGATGCGGGTGTTGAACACGGCTTCCACCTTGGCCCGTTGGTGTTCGTAGACTTGCTCCGACGAGGTGAAGACGTAAGGCACCGATAGCTCGCGGCCTTTTGCCCGAAAGAGGTTTGCCAGGACCTCCACCGAACTGGGATACGCCAAAATGGCGTGGGGGGCAAACTGCCGAATCTGTTCGTAGTACCAACCCGCCTGCTCTTCCCGCAGGTTGAAGCTGGAGAGGTACAGGCAACGAGCCTGGTGGTCGTAGCGACGCATCACCCGCCGGTCGAGGTTGCCCCGCAGCGAAACCACCTTCATGCCGGGATGAAGTCCAAACAGCGCCCGCTGCGCCCACAGATAGGCCCCCTCGCGCACCGTGGAGCGGTAGTCACGGTAAACGGTGAGCGGAGTGCCCGAGCTACCGCTGGTGCGGCCAACGGTTTTCAACCAAGGCTGACCGATGTACAGCGCCTGAGCATGCTGGCGGATGTGCTCGCGGGTGACTACCGGCAGCCGGGGAAGGTCATCTACCGATTGAATGCTGTCCACATTTACTCCGTGTTCAGCATAAAATTGTTGGTAGAACGACGAATGTCGCAATGCCTGTCGGAACAGGTGGAGAAACCGTTCGTTCTGCTGCTGTTGCAAGCGGTTATCATCCCATTGTTTCTGGTCCAGCACGCGGCGGAGCTGCGCCCGGAAGTACGGGTTGAAGCGTAAATGATACTGCGTGAAGTCTTTGAGCGACACCTTCACTGAAATTAGTTATTGCGGCTTTGACTAGCATAACCCAAACCGTGCCGGGTTGTTAATCGCTAGCCCAATCGGCTTGCCGTAGGATGCTTCCGGCAAGGTAGAAAATTTCGCGGTGGCTGGTGATAAAACAGATTTTTTCGGCAGAAAGGCGAGCCCCCCCTTCTTCCTTTGGGGTTGAGATTATTTATTCCAATGAAAAGGGCTTCAAGAGTGAGCAGAAGGCCCCGGACTACTTCACGGCGGGCGTGCCGGTGCTCTGGCAAATCTACTCCGACGTGCGCATGGTCAAAGCACTTACCTCGCCCGACGACGTGCAGACTTGCTTCGCCCCAAAAGTGTGCTCGGCCGCTTCGTCCATTCCAAACCTACAAGTGACAGTAGAGGAGCTCTTTGGCGAAGGAGTGCCGGACGACCAACCGCGCGCTAAGAAATAGCAGTTGTGCTGCAAACAGTACATCTGATGGTGGGACGCTATTTTTTTTCTATTTTCGCCCAAATTCATTCTTGTTTTTATGGTGCACCTGGTTGTTGATGCCGATAAACGCTCGCGCCTGCTCAATCTCCGCGAGCTGGTGCACTATCAAGACCTGTTCTATATTCTGGCCTACCGCGACCTGCGGGTGCGCTACGCCCAAACGTTTCTGGGGTTGGCCTGGGCGTTTTTGCAACCGCTGGCCACGCTGACTATTTTCACGGTGGTATTCGGTCGGGCGGTGAAGGTCGATACCGGCGGGGTGCCCTATCCGCTGTTCGCCATCACCGGCATGGCCGCCTGGACGTACTTCGCCTTTGTGATGAAAGAATCGGGCAGCTCCATCATCAGCGCCCAGCAGATGGTGAAGAAAATCTACTTTCCGCGCCTGGTAATTCCGCTCTCCAAGGCGGTGGTGGGCTTTGTGGACTTCGGCATTGCCCTGCTGCTGATGGTTGGGTTGATGGTGTACTACGGTCAGGCGCCCACCGAAAAGTTGGTTTTTTTGCCGTTGTTCATTGTGCTCACCGTGCTGGCGGCCCTATCGGTGGGTATTTGGCTGAGTGCGCTCACCATCCGCTACCGCGACTTCCAGCACGTGGTGCCCTTTCTGGTGCAGTTCGGACTGTACGCCACGCCCACGGCCTACCCGGCCGAAGCGGTGATCAACAACCTGCCGCCCTGGGCCACGGTGCTGTACTATCTCAACCCAATGGCGGGAGTAATTGAGGGTTTCCGGTGGAGCTTGCTGGGTACTAATCCGCCCAGTGAGTACGCCTACCTGTCGTTCGTGCTGGTGGGCGTGTTGCTGATTAGTGGCTTGTTCTACTTTAAGCGCATCGAGCGGGTGATGGCCGATCTTGTGTAAGCATTGAGCCGCGGGTGGATGAAGTGGTAGTCTCCAGTAACGGTTGATACAGCCGTCAGGCCGGGCTTGTTGGCTTTGATCTTCCGAGTTGCAAAGATACTGCTTGCAGCAACTGACGCTCTGACTCGTGACTGCTAGGCTTGCGGCTGCATTTTGTTGGGTGCTGTGCTTTTCTTTTTTCTTTTCGTAGACGTCTTTTCCTTTTTAACCTGATGCTTGCGCTTGTATTCCTGGATGAACTGGCTTATTTGGTTCCTGTCTTCATCGGTCAAAGGTTCACTTTTGATAATGAAGTCTACTCCTTCTGGTTCTTTTATGTATCCCATAGTGTTTAGTTTTTAAAGTAATAATCTACCAGTTTCTGTGCTGCTTGGGTAGAAATAATCATTTTATGTCCTCCGAAATGATAGGCTCCTAATGTCTTTTCGTAATGACCGATGAGTTTTGTTTTCGCCGTAAAAGATACAAACCCTTCGTAACCATGTCTAAACGAAACTCTACACGCATAAGCCACTAAGTTGCCCGGAACCCCTTCGTAAAGTTTATCCTTTCCCATGTTAAACGGCGCACTTTCTAGCAGGTTCATAAATACATGGTCGGATTCAATTCGCAAACTGATGAGTCCTTGAACAACAGCAGGATTATTAATAATGGTTAGCTTGTAGACTTCATTGACGTTGTTGTTCAACTCGGATCGCCAATTAAAACGCCAGCCGACTTTCTTGGTCACGCTCTTTAAATTCTGTTTAGTCATTCTGGCGACCTCAGTCTGAAAGCTGTCTCCAGAAATTCTATTTTTAATTGAATTGGTCAGATCATCTATCAAAAAGTCAAGAGGTTGAGGTTCACGTTTCATAGAGTAAAGATAGAAATCTGTACCTCATCAATCAAGCAGGAAGAATATAGCCAGGTTGAACGCACTAATGGGGTAAGATAGGGCTATATTTGAGAAAAGGATTGTTAATGCTATGGAAGTATCTACTCAACTATCTGCTGTGTTTTCTGAGGTGCCCGATCCTCGCCGAGACACCTTACTCAAGCAGCATCTACTCTCTGATATTCTGCTGCTCAGTCTATTTGCTACCCTGTCGGGTTGTGATTCGGACGAAGAGATTGAGGAATACGGCAGAAACAAAGAGGTTTTTTTGCGGCAGTTTCTGTTTCTTCCCAACGGTATTCCCTCACACGATACGATCACCCGAGTACTCAATGCGGTGGATCAGGGTAGTTTTGCCGCTTGTCTTTACCGACACTCCCGCTATCTGTGCGATTTTGTAGAAGAGCACCATATCAGTGTAGATGGCAAAGTTTTGCGAGCCACTGCTCAAGCGGGCAAGCGCAATAGTGGAATTTGTATAGTAACGGCCTGGGCCTGTGAGCAGCAGGTTGTTTTGGGGCAAGCTAAGACGGAAGAGAAGAGCAACGAGAAAACTGCTATTCCTGCCCTGTTAGAAGAGCTTGACCTGACAGGGGCTTTGGTTAGTATTGATGCGGCAGTCAACGGACCCGCTATTGCTGAGCAGATTGTAGATCAACAGGGTCATTATCTACTTTCCCTAAAAAAGAACCAGAAGAACACCTTTGAGCAAGTAGAGGATTACATGGTGCGTTATCACCCGGATATGCTTAACGACCAGCAAGTTGATTTCGGTTCCGGACGCATAGAAACCCGCACCGCGCGGCGGCCGCCTGCTACGTATGCCAACGCACTGACCTACTGGAAGAGACACTGGCCTGGAAGAACATTCAGTCTATTGTTATGGTGCACGCGGTGCGAGAAACCGGTACCAAACGGCAAGAAGAATACCGATTCTACCTCAGTGACCAAGCCCAGACACCAGCTTACTTCAATCACAAAGTCCGAGAGCATTGGGGTATAGAAAATCAGCTCCACTGGCACTTGGATGTGAGTTTTGAGGAAGACCGGTGTCGCACCAATACCAAAAACGGGGTTGAGAACCGAAATACGCTCAGAAAGTTGGCTTTGCAGTTGCTCAAACAGATGGACGATAAGCACAGCATCAGAGTAAGAAGAAAAAAAGCAGGTTGGGATGATGAGTACCTCACGCAGATTATCCGCCAATACTGCCCTGGTTAGTGCGTTCAACCTGGAATATAGCTTTTGTTTTTCATAGCACCCAACGATTGATGCAGCCGTCCGCGCTAGTGGCGGCTGCATGATGTTAGCAGGCGTTTCTTTCATGCTGTTGTTTCAGCTTCAAAGTGTAGAAGCATTAATTCTTCCACCGCTATTGCCAAACTGGCTATTGTTCGACCTTGCTTGTCAGCAAACTCTACCTCGTAAACGCCTTCATCCAGCATCTCGACGATTGTACCCACTTGCCCCTTCACTAGTTTCTCATCAGGCATATCTTTCAGCAGAGCTACCGTGTCTAGCAATTTTAGTGATACTTCGCCAGGATAATTCTTTTTCATGATATCTTATTTTACGTAGCAAGTTGTTAAACGAGGAAAACTTTCACTCTTTTTGACGATCCAGCCGGTTCTAATAACCGCTTCTTTATCTAAGTTACGGATTTTCATGTCTACTGTGTACCTTTTACCGTACTGATCTTCTTTTCCTGACATAGCCTCGCTCTCTGATAATTTCTCAATAATCATACTTTTTAGATAATCGGCATCTTGACCAGTAAGTCCTAAAGCCGATCTGAAAACAATGGCTTTGTCTTTTCCTACCGGATGAAACGGATTTAGGCAATAGTCTTTGAGTTTTTCTATAGCAATGAATGCTCGCTCATAATTAGGTAGAAAGCTCATTATTTTACTTCTTCTAATGCCTGCTAACGGTCGGGCTAGCTGACGGGCTGCACTTGTTTGCGTTTTTCTGCCGAGTTTCAATATCGTTACTTTGGCGCAACTAAACAACTGGCTCATTATCACTAGGCTGGCGGCTGAACGATGTTAGCGGAAGTACTTTTAAACTTTCATATACTACTTATTCTAATACTTCAGATACTTCTACTATTTCAAATCGCGGATTACTTTCAAAGCACTCTCGCAGCGCTTGAATGTGGCCTGCTCCATAGATTACTAAACAACGCTCGGTTTTTTCCGTGATATGTTTGAGAATATTCTGATAGATGTTCATGTTTCTGAAATTCTGCGTATGGGACCATTCCACACCTATGTCTTCCGGGTTCTTATCCATATAGTGAAGAACATTCCCGTAATACGTAAACTTTCTATATTGCTCTGAATTGAGTCTGAACAACGATTCTTTTAATGGTAGCAAAGGAATACTATCCATAAATTGAACATTCAGTTCAGACAGAGTTTTATATGTTTCGGTAGACGCTTTTTCTGCGGTGAAGTTTCTATTCTCAGGCACTTTTCCTTGCTTATATTCTTGATAGACATTTTGAAAGGCTGAGTCCCACTTTTCAGTGCGTTCAATAAAAATATGTTGTGGATTAAACTTAGCTAGCTGAGTTACGATCTCATCAATTTCTTTCTGTCGTTTAGCTCCTAAGATGGCATCTCCCGATACCTTTATCGGATCAGGGGCCGCCCCGGATAGATGATAGGTGCCTAGAACAATTTGAATAGGTTCGTTCTGAGCTAAACAGAAAAGCACTGGAAACAGGATTAAGAGAATGAGTAGGCTTAGGTTTTTCATATGTTTTATTTTTATTTTTGCTAACGGTTAATGCAGGCGTGGGCCGCAGCGTAACAAGGCTCATGCTTGCATTGTGTTATATGCCGCCTTTTTCTTTTTTTATGATTTCCTGAATTTGCTTATGAAATTTTGGAATGATTTTTTCAATTACTCCCCATACAGCCCAAAGGTCAACGCCTATATAATCGTGAATCAACTTATCGCGCATACCTGCAATCTTCTTCCATTCTATCTGCGGATATTCTGATCTGAATTCTTAGTCTAATTGCTTGGTTGCTTCCCCGATAATTTCCAGATTCCTGATCACACCGTCTTGTACGAGTGAATTGTTTAAAAAATCATCCTCATTTATCCCATCAGTGTAGGTCTGAATCTTGGTAATGCAATCGAAAATGTGGTTCAGGTAAATTACCGGCTCTTTTTTCATTGCACTATTGGAACTAAATCTTTTTCTACATATTCTTTTAGCTGAGGATTTAATGAGCGAACAGTTATTAAGTCTACCTTTATTTCAAGTTTTTCACTTAATTCTTGTTCCAATCCAATAATCTCTAAAAGATTTGGAGTCTGGTCAAAATCTATGAGAATATCTAAGTCACTATTTTGATCATTTTCGCCACGAGCATAAGAGCCAAATATTCCAATCATTTTTGGATTATAACCCGACATAATGTCAAGTATCAATTTTTGTTGTTTTGAGGAAATCATGTCTGAAATTAAGCATTTTTTTCAGGTGGCATATAACAACTGGATAACGGAGACCAGTCTCCTTTATTTGCCATGTATCAAATGCAATCTAACGGATTTCTGATTTTATCAAAACGATTAACCGCTACATGAGTATAAATTTCAGTAGTTTTGCTGGATCGATGGCCTAACAGCGTTTGAATGTACCTTAAATCTGTACCATCCTCTAACAGATGCGTGGCAAATGAGTGGCGCAGGGTATGGGGGGTTACTCGCTTCCTTATCCCTGCTCTTTTGGCTGCCGCAGCTAATAACTGTCCGACACTCCTGCCTGAGTACCGGCATCCGTTGGGACTCTCAAATAAGAAATTCTTGGGTTGCCACGAGAGATAGTACCTTCTTAAATCAGTCAATAGCGCAGCCGAAAGTAGGGTATAACGGTCTTTGCCCCCTTTTCCTGCTTCTACTCGAACAAGCATTCGTTTGCTGTCAATGTCCTTAATTTTAAGGTCTAACAGTTCTCCTCTCCGTAACCCTGCCGAGTATAGTAGCGCTACAATGCATCGGTGCTTGATATTGTTGGTATGGTTTATTATACTCACTATTTCTTCCTTACTTAACACTTCTGGCAATCGCTCTTTCTTACGTGGCCGCTCGATATGATAGAAGCGATTGGGCATACAATGCACCACTTCGTAGTGAAACCCGGCGTGGAACGCTTAATCGAGTTTACCGCTTGGTTTAAGTATGAGTCAGATTTGTTTTGCTGCATTAACTTTTGTAAGTAAGCACGAATGTCTTCTTCGTTCAGTTCGTCCGGTGAGCGTCCACTAAAGTGATTCAAATACCCTTCAAACAGGGATATATACGTACGCGCGGTGTTATAAGCGTACTTCCTGATTTCTAGCTTCTGCAAGTAGGCTTCCGGACAGCGCCGATAGTCCTCAGGGAGTTCTCGCTGCCGAAAGCGATCTACGCTAAGGTCGGCGTTGCCCTGGTTGACGGGGCGGTTCGTAAAAAAATATTGACCGTTGACCCAAGCTACTCCCCGAAACTTGCGAAATACCTGCGCTAGATTGCCTTTCGTGTTCTTAATGATCACGCAGCCACTTTCAGCGTGCCAACCGGGGTTAGGCAGTTCCTTAATCAACGCCTGAATCACCTTATCCGGATAGAACTTCAGGCCAATGTACTTCTCACCCCGGTGATAGATGTGTTTCAAGGTGACGATTCGGCGGGCTGCCGTTGGTAGCTGTTCCATACGGCAATGAGAAGATAATCTGGCATCCGTAAAAACTTAGCCGTACATTTATACGTTAGTTATACGTTTATTCTACGACTATGAAAAAGTGCCCTTCCTGCGGCAAGCCCGTGCAGGGAAGAACCGACAAAAAGTTCTGCTCTCCCTACTGCAAGTCAGCCTATCACTACCAGCAGAACCGCGACCGTCCAGATAATCTGTTCAAACTAATTGATGATCAACTAAAGCAGAACCGCCGCATCCTTAAAGAATATAACAAAGCCGGAAAATCGACCGTGCGATCTGACGTGCTGGAACAAGCTGGCTTTTCACCCAAGTACTTCACCCATTTCTGGAAAGCCAAAAACGGAAATGTGTACCTTTTCTGCTACGAATACGGCTTTATGAAACAGCAGGAGAACGGCAAGAGTAAGTACGTGCTGGTGCAGTGGCAACCCTACATGAAGTGATACGACGACCGTAAAACTGACCTAAAGAATACATCACAACCCGAAAAAATGCCTATCTTGCGGCTCTAAAATCAATCTACATACACCCTACCTACTTCTCTATGGCCGTCGGCGAAAACGAGAACATCATCCCTATCAATATCGAGGACGAAATGCGCGGAGCTTACATCGACTATTCCATGTCGGTGATCGTCTCCCGGGCCCTGCCCGACGTGCGCGACGGACTCAAACCCGTGCACCGCCGCGTGCTCTACGGCATGCTCGACCTGGGCCTCACTCACAACAAGGCCCACAAGAAATCGGCCCGCATCGTGGGCGAGGTGCTCGGCAAATACCACCCCCACGGCGATTCGTCGGTCTACGACACCATGGTGCGCATGGCCCAACCCTGGTCGATGCGCTACATGCTCGTCGACGGACAAGGCAACTTCGGCTCGGTCGACGGCGACTCCCCGGCCGCCATGCGCTACACCGAGGCGCGGCTGCAGCGCATCGCCGAAGAGATGCTGGCCGACATCAACAAGGACACCATTGACTTTCAGCCCAACTTCGACGACTCGCTTGAGGAGCCGGTGTGCCTGCCGGGCAAGGTGCCCAACGTGCTGGTGAACGGAACCTCGGGCATCGCCGTGGGCATGGCCACCAACATGCCGCCCCATAACCTGACCGAGGTGGTCGACGGCATCAGCGCCTACATCGACGACCCCGAAATTACCATCAGCGAACTGATGCAGTATATCACCGCGCCCGATTTCCCCACCGGAGCCATCATCTACGGCTACCAGGGCGTGAAATCTGCCTTTGAAACCGGGCGCGGGCGCGTGGTGCTGCGAGCCAAGGCCGAGATCGTCGAAACCAAAACCGGCAAAATCCAGATCATCGTCACCGAAATTCCCTACCAGGTGAACAAGGCGGCCATGATCGAGAAGACCGCCGCGCTCATCAACGAGAAACGCATCGAGGGCATCACCGGGCTGCGCGACGAATCAGACCGCAACGGCATGCGCATCGTCTACGACCTGCGGCGCGACGCCATTCCCAACGTGGTGCTCAATACCCTGTTCAAGTACACGCAATTGCAGTCGTCATTCGGAGTCAACAACGTGGCGCTGGTGCGGGGGCGGCCCGAGACGCTCAACCTCAAGCAGATCATCGGCCACTACGTAGACCACCGCCACGACGTGGTGGTGCGGCGCACCCAGTTCGAACTGGCCGAAGCCGAACGGCGGGCGCACCTGCTGCAGGGCTACCTGATTGCCCTGGACAACATCGACCGCGTGATTGAACTCATTCGCGGCTCGCGCGACCCCGAAACCGCCCGCAACGGACTGATGAGCGAGTTTGAACTGACCGAAATTCAGGCGCGCGCCATTCTGGACATGCGCTTGCAACGACTCACCGGGCTGGAGCGCGAGAAAATCGAGGCCGAATACGCCGAGGTGCTCAAGCAGGTGGCTTACCTCAATCAGATTCTGGCCGAGCGGGAGCTGCGCATGCAAATCATCAAGGATGAGTTGCAGGAGCTTAAGGAACGCTACGGCGACGAGCGGCGCACCAGCATCACCCACAGCGCCGACGACATCGACATTGAGGACATGATCCCCAACGAAGCCATGGTGATCACCATCTCGCACCAGGGCTACGTGAAGCGCAACCACGTGGACGAATACCGCACCCAGGCGCGGGGCGGGGTGGGAGCCCGGGGCGTTTCTTCTAAGGACGACGACTTCACCGAGCACCTGTTCGTGGCGCACACGCATAACTATTTGCTGATATTCACCGAACTGGGGCGGGTGTTCTGGCTCAAAGTATACGCCATTCCGGAGGCCGGTAAATCAGCCAAGGGGCGCGCCATCCAGAACCTCATTCAGATCACGCCTGATGATTCGGTGCGGGCGGTGATCAACGTGAAAAGCCTGAGCGACGACGACTACCTCAATAACACTTACCTAATGATGTGCACCGTGGGCGGCACCATCAAGAAAACTTCGCTGGAAGCCTACTCGCGCCCGCGGGTGAACGGCATCAACGCCATCACCATCAACGAAAACGACCGTTTGCTCGACGTGAAACTCACCGACGGGCAGTCCGACGTGCTGCTGGCGGTGCGGTCGGGACGCGCCATTCGCTTCAACGAGCAGGACGTGCGGCCCATGGGGCGCAACGCCGCCGGCGTGCGGGGCATCACCCTGGAGGATAAAAACGATCGCGTGGTGGGCATGGTGACGGTGAGTGATTTGAGCCGGTCGCTGCTGGTGGTTTCCGAGAAAGGCTACGGTAAACGATCGGCCATCGAGGATTATCGTATAACAAAAAGGGGGGGTAAGGGTGTTAAGACCCTGAACATCACTCCCAAAACCGGGGCGGTGGTATCCATTATGAAGGTGGCCGATCCCGATGATCTGATCATCGTCAACACCTCGGGTATCATGATTCGGATGCCGGTCTCGGAACTGCGGGTGATGGGCCGGGCCACCCAGGGAGTGCGATTAATTCGCCTTAGCAACGGCGACACCATTGCCTCGGTAGCCAAGGTGGAGAACGAGTTTATTGAAGAGGAACTGGCGGCTCAGAAGGGCATGAGCAGCGACGGCCAACCGGCAAAAAATGACACTCTGCCTTCGGCTACCGATAGCTAGACCGTAAATTATTGGCTGCTTGCCGTGGATCATTAATTATTAACACTTTTTTTGTATTTTGCACTTTAGAACTAAATCAATGTATTACTATTCACTACACACTATGAAAAAATTAGCATCTTTTTTTATTGTTCTGTTAGCCCTGCAAACCGTTGCGTTCGGGCAGAACAAGAACGTTCGCAAGGCTGGCAGTGCGCTTGACAAGGGCGAACTCGCCGAGGCGAAAGCCCAAATTGATCCGGCCATTAATGACGAAAAAACCAAGGACGACGCCAAAACGTGGTTGCTCTACGGACAAGTGTACCAAGCCATTGCCGATGACTCCACCAACGCGGTGTCGGTCGACAATCCCTACGAGAAGGCGATGGAGGGTTACGACAAAGCGATGGAGTTGGAGGAAGAGGGTTCTTCGGAATATTCTCAAGCCCAGCTGATGAAGGAGCAGGTGTGGGCCAGTGCCGTCAACAAAGGTGCCGCCCTTTACTCAAACCAAGATTACGCGAATGCGATCACCTACTTCGACGTGGCCAAGATGGCCAAACCGCAGGACACCACCGCCTACATTTATGCCGGCATCTCGGCCCAGCAGGCCGGGGAACTCAACGACGCGGCCGAAAACTACGCGTTCTTGGTGGACAGCCTAGATTACAAAAGTGAAGATTTCTATAACAGCTTAATCTACATTTATTTGGTAGAACAAAAGGATAACGACAAAGCCATCGATTATCTTCAGAAGGCCCAGGAAGCGTTTCCCGAGAACCCCGACTTTTTAAAGCGGGAGATTACCGTGCTGATTACCAACGAGAAGTACGACGAAGCCAAGGACAAACTGGCTAAGGCCATCGAGTCGGAACCCGACAACGCTATCCTTTACTACAACCGCGGCTACTTGTATGAGCAAATGGACCAGGGCGAGCAGGCCGTAGAAAACTACAAAAAGGCTACTGAGCTTGACCCTGACTACTTTGATGCGGCGTTCAACTTGGCAGCTTATTATTACAACGAAGCTGCCGAAATTCTTCAGGAAGCCAACAACATGGATCTGAAGGAGTACGAGAAGCGCGGAAAAGAAATTGAGGACAATGCGATGAGCTACTTCGAGAAGGCATTGCCCCCGCTGGAAAAATCGCGCGATTTGAAGCCGGATGACGAGAAAGTGCTTACCACCCTCCAGACGGTCTACACCCGACTGGGCATGGATGAGAAGGCGGAAGAAGTGCAATCGAAGTTGGAAAGCATGTAAATCCGGTCGCTATTGAAGCATCACATTGGCCAGTCAATAGCCGCCCGGTTAAAAAGTCCACGAGCAGCGACGGGATCTCCACCAAGCAGGTGCACCCGTCGCTGCTACGTTTTAGTGGACACGGGTTTGATAACCCGCTTCGCTAGCGAAAGCATGTTTGCGATGAATCGGCCTTCATCGTCTTAAGCAACCAATACCAACCAATGAAATCAAATTCTACCGACCCCGCGGGGGCAGTGGCTTTGCCTGAGCCAATCGGCCCACAAGCATTCGGGCACCCCAAAGGACTCTACTACCTCTTTTTTGCCGAACTGTGGGAACGGTTCAGTTTCTACGGAATGCGGGCCTTGCTCACGCTCTACATGGTGGAGCAGGTGTTCGAGTCGCTGGCCAACCGCGACACGGTGTCGGCCATCGTCTACTCCTCCTACGGATCGCTGGTCTACGCCTCGCCCATCGTCGGCGGACGCATTGCCGACCAGCTCAACGGTTCGCGGCAGTCAATCTTGCTGGGCGGCATCCTGATGGCCATCGGTCACTTCGTGCTGGCCATCGAGAACAACACCGCCTTCTTTCTGGCCCTGGCCTTCATCATTGTGGGCAACGGCTTCTTCAAACCCAACATCTCCACCTTCGTGGGCGCGCTGTATCCCGACGGAGATACGCGCAAAGACTCCGGCTTCACCATCTTCCACATGGGGATTAATATTGGGGCATTTGCCTCGCCCCTGCTCTGTGGATGGTTGGGGGCGGCGTACGGATGGCACTGGGGCTTCGGACTGGCCGGGGTGGGAATGTTGGTAGGAGTGTATTTCTTCTGGCGCGGCATCCAAAAGGGAGTGTTTATGGACGAAGGCCTGCCACCGCACCCCGAAGTGCTGCACGAAAAGGTGGCCGGTATTGCCCGACAGCACTGGATCACCATGCTGTCGGTAGCCGCCGTGCCCGTGATTGCCTGGCTGCTCTCTTCCTACGAATTTATTGCCGACGGAGCCACCGTGCTGGGCAAAGTGACCATTGTGAACGTCATTTTCTACGGGCTAAGCATCTTCATCCTTGGCTATCTGTCCTACGTGATCTACCAACTGCCGCCCGTGGCGCGCAAAAAGATGATCGTAGCGGTGCTGCTCACGGTGTTTATGACCTTATTTTGGGGTTTTCACGAACTGTCGGGCAACATCATTACGCTTTTTTCGGCGCGTAACGTGGACCTGTGGTTGATGAATGCGGCGCAGACCAATGCGCTCAACCCTTTGTTTATTATTCTACTGGCGGTGCCGATTTCTTCGCTGTGGGTCTTTCTTTCCCGAAAAGGCATCAATCCCCGAACGCCCTACAAGTTTGCCGCCGGACTCGCCCTGCTGGGCTTGGGGTATTACCTGTTGTTTCTGAGTCAGAACTTTGCTAGTCCCGAAGGCACGGTTCCCTTTGTATTCTTGATCCTATTGTACCTCTTTATGTCGCTGGGCGAGCTGTTCACCTATCCGGTAGGCCTGTCCAAAATCACCGATTTGTCGCCCCGAACCATCGTAGCGTTTATGATGGGAGTGTGGTTTTTATCGTCGGCTTACGCTTTTCAGATCGTAGGGTTTGTGGGGCAGCAACTGGCCATCGACGAAATCGCCGCCGAAGGGGGCGGCGCGGTCACCGCTTCCGATACCCTGTTTATGTATACCGAAGGCTTCGAGTCAATTGCTTACGTAGCCCTGGGCGGTGCCCTGTTGGTGGTGGTGCTGTCGCCCCTGCTCACCCGCTGGATGAGCGACGTGCATTGAGCTTGCGCCTTGGTGGGCAAGAGGCTACTTAACCGACTGATCATTGGTGTTTCATCGTAAACTTTCTAATTTCGCTGCATGCGGGTATTCGCCTTTCTGCTCTCCCTGTTGCTCACGATTGCCCTGGTGGTGGCGTTGAGTTGGCGCATCGACCCCCTGCCCCCCCTGGGTTACTTTCTGGATCCGTTTCACGGCTTTTGGCACAATGCGCAGGGCGATGACCTGGGCATTGAGACCAGCCTGGAGCTGCCCAACCTGCGGGCCCCGGTCACCGTGCAGTACGACTCGCTGCTGATTCCTCACATCTTTGCGCAGAACGATGCCGACCTGTACCGCGCCCAGGGCTACGTGCAGGCTGCGCTGCGCTACTGGCAGATGGACTTCGTGGCCCGCGTGGCGGCGGGACGACTCTCGGAGGTGGTAGGAGGGCGGGCCCGCGAATTTGACCGAGGACAACGGCGCAAGGGACTCGCGTTCGCGGCCGAAAAAGCCCTGCGGATGATGGAAGAAGACCCGGTGGCCAACGCCGTGCTGCAGGCCTACACCGAAGGGGTGAACAGCTACGTGAACAACCTGCGCTACGAAGACTGGCCCCTGGAGTGCAAACTGCTAGACTACGAACCCGAGCCCTGGACAACGCTCAAAACCTCGCTGCTACTTAAGTACATGGCCGACGACCTGTCGGGCTACGACGAAGACCTGGAAAATACCAACGCCCTGCTGCTATGGGGCAAAGAGCGCTTCGATTTTCTGTATCCGCAGTATTACCCGGATGCCGAACCCGTTATTTCGGCGGATCATGTCTGGGATTTTGAACCCGTAGCCTTGGATACTCCGTCGGTGTCGTTTGCTAACAACCAGCTCACCACCGAGGTGATCTCCAAACCCGATCCGGACAACGGCAGCAACAACTGGGCGGTGAGCGGCCGCAAAACCAAGTCGGGAAACCCTATCCTGGCGAATGACCCGCACCTGGGGCTCAACCTGCCCAGCATCTGGTTCGTGGTGCAGCTGCACACTCCCGAACTCAACGTGCTGGGCGCTACCCTGCCCGGATCACCCGGCGTGATCATCGGGGCCAACGACTCCGTTGCCTGGGGCGTGACCAACGCCACCCGCGACGTGCGGGATTGGTATAAGATCACGTTCAGCGATCCTCAGCGCAACGAGTACCTGTTCGACGGTCGACAGCTGAAGGCGCAGCCACGCATTGAGACGATTCAAATTCGTGGCGAAGCAACGTTTTACGATACGGTGGTGTACACCCACTACGGGCCGGTGGTCTACGATCGGACTTTTCCGGCCGATTCTATCGCGAACCCCGAGCGCAACTACGCCATGAAGTGGCCCGCCCACGACCCTTCGATGGAGATGATGACCTTTTACTACCTGAACCGGGCCAACAACTACGAAGACTACCGGCAGGCGCTGCGCTACTACGCCACCCCGGCGCAGAACTTCGTGTTTGCCTCGGTGCAGGGCGACGTCGCGCTGAGCGTGCAGGGGAAGTTTCCGGCCAAGTGGCCCGGGCAGGGGCAGTTTCTGATGGACGGCAGCCAGCCCGAGCAGGAGTGGCAGGGTTACATTCCGTTCGAGCACAACGCCTACGAACGCAACCCGGCGCGCGGATTCGTTAGCTCGGCCAACCAAATACCGGTCAATCGGCAGTATCCTTACTTCTTCTACGACAAAGGGTACGAACACTTCCGCAACCGCCGGATCAACGAGCGGCTGGCCGCTCAGAACCAAATCACTCCGGAAGACATGATGGCCCTGCAGGCGGACAACTACAACCAAAAGGCGGCTGACGTGCTGCCCATGATGCTCGACAGCCTGGACGCCACGCAGCTGCGGGGAGAATCGCAGGAACTGCATAAGTTACTGCGCGACTGGAATTTTCAGAATGACCAGAACCGCCGGGCGCCTACCGTTTTTTTTATCTGGTGGAACCAACTCAAAGAAGCACTTTGGGATGAGATGGCGGGGAAGTCCGTAGCCCTGACCACGCCCACCGATGCGGCGACCATCCACTATTTGAAAAATTATCCGCAAGACAGCATGGTGGATCGGCAGAGCACCACCTACCGCGAAACCGTCATCGATCTGCTCAACGAGTCGTTTGCCAGCACCGAAGAACGGCTGCGCGACTGGTCGGCCGAAAACAGTGCGCAGTACACCTGGGGCAATTACAAAGCCACTAGTATTCAGCACATGCTGCGCTTGGCTCCCTTGGGCATTTACAACGTGCCCATCGGCGGCGGTCGAGGTATCGTGAATGCTACCAGCGAACGACACGGCCCCTCGTGGCGGATGGTGGTAGAACTGAGCGACCCGGTCAGGATCTGGGGCGTATATCCCGGCGGGCAATCGGGCAACCCGGGTAGTGTCTACTACGACAACCAGGTGAACGCCTGGGCGGCCGGAAAGCACTATCCGCTGCGGAAGCTGACGAGTCCGGACAACAACGCCAACCTGTTACTCACCCAAACCCTTTCGCCCACCGACGCTGACTAACGCATGAAATTTATTTTTAAGGTGATCCTTACCGCCGCTATCTGCTACGTTGTCGAGCTTTTTCTGCCGTGGTGGACCGTAGCCATTGTGTCTTTTGGCATAAACGTGGCGCTTCCTACCAAGGGCTTCAACGCTTTCTTGAGTGGTTTTTTGGGAGTGGGCCTGCTCTGGTTGGGCATGGCCTGGTTGATCGACGGGCAATCCGGGGGACTGCTCACCGAACGGGTGGCGGGCATCTTCGAGTTCACGAACCCGGTTTGGATGATTGCCCTCACGGGTGGGGTGGGGGGCTTGGTTGGTGGACTGGCGGGGCTAAGCGGGGCACTGTTTAGGAACTTGCGCCGCAGTGAAGAGGCAAAAGGTAGTTACTACGCTTAGGTGGGGCCGCCTAGTATATGATTAGCGCAAGTACGTTTTATAATTTGTTTTATTTCGATATTCATAATTCCTTGTTCGGTATTTGATATTCGAAAATATTGAACCGGGCCCCGGCGGCACCGAACCGGGCGCCGGGCGCAAGGAACGTTGAATGATGAAGTATAATACAAATTTCTCGTTCGCTAATCATGTACTCCACCTAGGCGGCTCCACTCATCACGGGAGTTGGGGCTACTGTGGGTTCCGGGGTAGATTCTTGGTACGAAGGAGCGGGCGCCAGGTCGCTGGGATTGGCGTGGTAGACTTCCTGGGCCTGCTGGTCGCGTAGTTTGTAGTACTTTTCCAGCAAACCGTTGGCCCGTTCGAGCGGAATGGCGGAGCGCGTGCCGCTGGCATTCACGATCCGAATCACGGGGATACAGTTTCGGTTGGCACTCAGCACCGTGGCTTCGTAGTTCCTGCCGAAGTAGATCAGAAAAGACGCTTCGGTGAAGAAAATAAATTTCTTGATGTTGGTGTGATTTCTCTCCATAGGTCAGGGTAGCTTGTTGATGACAAGGTAAAGAATAAGGTTTGCAAAATAAACCGAAATGCGTTATTTAACCTACGAACTTCTTAAAAGCGCATTTAATCCCGTTGGTTCACCATTTCTCAGCGTACGACCCGCCCGGTGAGAGAAAAGAACGGGCGCAGAGCCGCCGTTTGCTATTCTTCCGGCACCATCGGAGTGATGATCACGGGCATACTGACCAGATCACGGAAATCTTCGCCCGACTCTTTCATGTCTTCGTCCACGTCTTCGTAATACCACACCACCGACACCTTGCTCTGCTGCTGATGCAGCTTCTCTAACTTTCGGAAAATATCAATCAGACACTTAGACGAACTGGTGTTGAAGTATTCCAGCCGTACTACCAGCCTGGTGATTGGTTGCGGGTGCTTTTCGTACTCGTCAATCCACTGCATCAGCGGAGCATAAAACGCTACTGAGTTTTCGGGGATAGATCGTCCCTTCAGTTCCAGGTAGCCCTGATCGGCGTCGAAGGTGATGTCGGGGGTCTTGGAGGTGCGCGGAATGAATAAACCGTTCATAGGGGTATCATGGGGTGAACAATCCGGAATTTGCCAACGCAAGAAAGGGGGTGATCCTCGTAAAAGCTACCAAATGATCCACAAAATCGCCAGATCGTTCAGCAGCACCGCTCACCAGCCGTGGTTTGACTTCCGGGCAACCTTTTGCCACGAAAGCGGGTTTTAAAGAAGTTACCCGTACTAAACCAATTAAATTTAATGGCTACAGTTACCGTGGGCCGCCGCGTGCACTTCAACGCGGCACACCGCCTGCACCATCCCGGTTGGTCCGACGAGAAAAACAAAGCAGTGTTCGGGCTGTGTAACAACCAGAACTACCACGGGCACAACTATGACTTGATTGTTCGGCTCACTGGCACTCCTGATCCCGACACGGGGTTTGTGTACGACATGAAGCGCCTCAAAGATTTGGTAAGCAAACTGGTGCTGCGCAAGTTTGATCACCAAAATTTAAACCTGGATACTGAGGAGTTTAAAGAGCTCAACCCCACCGCTGAGAACATTGCCATCGTGATCTGGAACATTCTGCGGCCTAACATTGATAAAGCCCTAGCGCTGAACGTAACCCTTTATGAAACTGAAAGAAATTTTGTCGAGTACGCTGGATAGTGAACAACGCACCGAGGACGATGTGCACCAAATCAACACGCTAGAAACTCCCCTCCGCCCCGATGCTTTTGATAAGAGCGATCAAGAAAAGATAGAAGTGATCGCCAAGCACTTCCGCGAAATCATGCTCACCCTGGGCCTCGACCTCACCGACGATAGCCTACAGGGCACTCCGGAGCGGGTTGCTAAGATGTACGTTACGGAGATATTTAGTGGGCTAAATCCCGATAACAAGCCCGTGCCCACGCTCTTCGAAAACAAGTACAAGTACCAGAAAATGCTCGTGGAGAAGGATATCACCTTTTACTCGAACTGCGAACACCACTTTGTGCCCATCATTGGTAAGGCCCACGTGGCCTACGTGTCGAGTGGTCACGTGATCGGTTTGTCGAAGATCAACCGGATTGTGCAGTACTTTGCCAAACGGCCCCAGGTGCAGGAGCGCATGACGGTGCAGATTGCCAACGAACTCAAGGAAGTGCTCAAAACCGAAGACGTGGCGGTGGTAGTGGATGCCGCGCACCTGTGCGTTTCGTCCCGCGGCGTGCAAGACACCAGCAGCCTGACGCTCACGGCGCACTACAGCGGTATCTTTGAGGACGAACTGCGCAAGCAAGAATTTCTGAACTACGTAAACATGTCCTAACGATGGCTGATTTTTCCGATAAAACAATTTTAGTCGTGGGCGGCACGTCCGGCATCGGCCAGGCGGTGGTGCACGACCTACTGGAGAAGAAGGCCCGGGTGCTGGTGGCCGCGCGCAATGCCCCCGACGAAGCCATCGCCGACCGGGTGGAGTATCTCTCGCTGGACGTTACCGAACCGGGCGATGCCCTGTCGGCCCTGCCCGACACCCTGCACGGACTGGTGTACTGTCCCGGCAGCATTAACCTGAAACCCTTCACCGCCCTGAAGTCCGAGGATTTTCTGGCAGACTTCGAGCTTAACGTGCTGGGAGCGGTGCGGGTGCTCAAAGCCGCCCTGAAACCGCTGCGGGCCGCCCAGGGAGCCAGCGTGGTGCTCTACAGTACGGTGGCCGTGCAACTCGGACTCAACTACCACACCAGCGTGGCCACCGCCAAGGGAGCGCTGGAGGGGCTGGGCCGTTCGCTGGCGGCGGAGCTAGCCTCCAAGCAAGTACGGGTGAACCTGATTGCCCCCTCCCCCACCGATACGCCTTTGGCTAAAAATCTGTTGGGCACTGACGACAAGAAAGAAGCCTCGCGGCAGCGCCACCCCATCGGACGCTACGGCGAGGCCGATGACATCGCGCGCGCCACGGTATTTCTGCTATCCGATGACAGCAGTTGGATCACCGGGCAGGTGCTGCACGTAGACGGAGGGTTATCTACTTTACGGCCACTGTAGTAACCTTAGTCTGGGGAAACAGTACCGTAAACCCAACGGGCCATGGCCGTTTTGCCAGATGTTGATCCATCAGCACCCCCTATCGTGTTGATCACCCAACTGGTAGTGGCCGTAGTAGCCCAGGACCCCGGCTGCTTAGCGGAGTGTGAACTTCTTAAACGGTGAAGTTTTGGGGTGAGAATATTATGATTGCCGACCCGTTTTCTGCTAAGGTGGTGGGGGAGGCAACCAACTATTTTTCTTTTCGGTATAGGCTAAATCAATAAATTCTGCTATTATTAGTGAACTAATAGCGCTTGACTAAGTACTATTTCATCTTTTAAACGCTATATAAAAGTTAATTTTTGATTTTTTATTGTATATATCATACATAAGTGATATTTTGCATACATATTATTTAATTGAACGACATGGATAATCTGTATTCTTTTCATCGGCTATCGTTAGAGGAACGTACGCAATATATATTAGGAAACGGTATGCTGCTGTGCAGTCGGTATTTTGCCGGACGAAAAGTTTTTTTGTATCACACCGGAAAATTCTACGCCGAAATATGGTTCGACACCCGCAAGAGCAAGGTGTCTAACATCATTCCTTTTACCACCACCAAGTGTCTCAAACCTTACCTGGACCTGATCGACATTGCCGACGCTTTTGTCAGCTGACGTTCTGCTCCGAACCTTACGTTTTAGCGAGCCTTCCCAGCCGATCATAGTGTAGCTCACCGCTATCCAGCATACTTTTTAGCGAATCCAGCAGGATCGGCTCGTCTATTGCTGGCAAAGCGGCGGTCAACGCCTCTACGGTCACGGGATTATCCGTTAAAACCCGGAACACGCTTTGCTTAACCTGCTCAAAAGGCTGTCCAGAGCCTCCGGAATTCTTTTGCTTCACTTTGTTCCGGCAGTGATCACACACCCCGCAGTCTTCCGAATATTCTTCCCCAAAGTACTGCAGTAGCAACTGCGTCCGGCAACGGTGCGGGTGGGTGACGTACCGAACCACCGCCGTTATTTTCTCCGAATACGTTTGTTTTCGTTCTTCCAAACCGCTGGCCCGCAGGGGCAACTTGGCCGCATCGAAGCGCGGCGTGGTGAATAACAACTGGGGCTGGTCCCGGCGCGGACTGTAGCTCACCACTTCCTGCTCGTGCAACAAGCGCAGCTTCTTGGTGATCTCACTCACCGAAGTCGCTAACTGCGAAGCAATTCGGCTTTCCGATATGGTCACGTAGCTGGTGTACAACTCACCGCCGTGCAGGCGCAGCACTAAGTCCAGCAACGGTTCCAGGGCGGCGTTGGCAATGCGGTACTTATACAGCGCCTGGTAGTTGAGCCGAATGTGCAGCTTCGACGGATTATGAAACCCTTCGTTCAGTTGCAAAAAGCCCGCTTCCTCCAGTCGCTTGATGGCGTAGTACACCTGGTAGGCAACAAGCCGGTAGGTTTTGGCGAAGTCGTCCAGATCGAAGTCGTAACTGGCCAGCATACTGCTGCCCACCGCGATGCGCAGGTAGTTGGCAATGTTCTGATACACGGTGCGCAGCACGGGTAGGGGAGGGAAGGAGCGTTCTATGCCTTTCTCCAGTCGCTCCACGTCGTTCTGATCGTACAACACCACGGCGTAGGCCTTTTGCTCGTCCCGCCCGGCGCGGCCCGCCTCCTGGTAGTACGCTTCCAGGCTCTCGGGCAGGTCCAGGTGCACCACCGTGCGCACGTCGGGTTTGTCGATGCCCATGCCGAAGGCGTTGGTGGCCACGATCACCCGAGTTTGGTTATGAATCCAAGCATCCTGCCGGGCGGCCCGTTCTTCTCCGTCCAATCCGGCGTGGTAGTAATCAGCGCTGATGTTATAGCGGCTGAGCATGCGGGCCGCCGCTTCGGTGCGTTTCCGGCTGCGCACGTAGACCACCGCTGAGCCGGGCACGTTGGTGAGCACCTTGCGCAAGCGCTTCTCTTTGTCTTCTTCGTAGAGCGCCGAGTACGACAAATTAGCCCGCGCAAAGCTGCGCTGAAACACCTTTCCGCCTTTGAAGGCGAGTCGCTCCTGAATGTCTTGCTTCACCGGCGGAGTGGCCGTCGCGGTGAGGGCCACCACGTTCACGTTGGGAATCACGGCGCGAAAGGCGGCTATTTCCAGGTAAGAAGGGCGAAAATCGTAGCCCCACTGCGAGATGCAGTGCGCTTCGTCCACCGCCAGCAGCGACACGTTCATGCGCTCGACGCGGGCCAGAAAGAGTTCGGTTTTGAGGCGTTCGGGCGATACGTAGAGAAATTTGTAGGTGCCGTAGACGCAGTTGTCCAGGCAAAAGTCAATCTCGCGCGCACTCATGCCCGAGTAGACGGCGGTGGCGGCGATGTTGCGGCGATTCAGCTGCGCCACCTGGTCGCGCATGAGCGCAATGAGGGGCGATATCACCAGGCAGGTTCCCTCCCGCAGCAGGGCGGGCACCTGGAAGCAGATGCTCTTTCCGCCCCCGGTGGGCAGCAGGGCCAGCGTATCGTTCCCCGCCAGTACCGAGGCAATAATCTCTTCCTGCGACGGCCGAAACTGCTCGTAGCCCCAGTACTGACGAAGAATTGCGTGCGCCGTCATGCGGAAGTTAGGTAAGTGAGTATCTAAAGGTGGGACATTGGATGATAAAAACCAACTGCTCTATTTTTGTGTTCTACAACCAGACATCTGATGTCGAAGTGAGTGAACAAACCGCTGAACCATCTCCCCGGGCTACGGGTTAGCAAACAAAAGATAGTAATACTATAAAAAACAATACAAATACTAACTTTGCTCGGTTTGTTCCGTAGATATTGTTAAGTCTAACCGGTAAAAACATCCTTTGTGACTCGTAAACAGGTAATCGCTATTGTGCAGTCGTTTGGTCAGGCGTTGGAGCACGACGTATCCAACCAGATTTCGGAGGCCCTTTCTAGCCGAACCACCGAATATACTCCCGATCAGCTTTCCACCTTCGTGCACGATCTCACCGAAACCGGCAGTTCGTCGCGCCTGGTGTTTTTGCCCAACAGTTTGCCCGCGGCCAATTACCGCGACTTTCTAAAAAAGCTCACCTTTCCGATTTTGGTTTTTCTTCGTAGTGGGGTAAAACTAATTCCTACGGTGGTTCGCCTCGACAAGAAAATGAATCCGGTGGCGCACCACATTGCTCCCGATGGCACCACCACGGTGGTCCCCATCGACTCCCTGTCGGAAGAGCCGTACCTCAATGAAAAGGGAGAGGTGATATTCATGACGGCCTTTCCGTTTCGAAGCATCGTCAGCAAAACCGAAGAGGAGGGCGAGCATCTCACTCCGCTCAAGCGCTTACTCAACCTGTTGAGCACCGAGCGGCGCGATATTATTTATCTTTACGTATACGCCGTAGCCGTGGGTATCATCAGTCTGTCGTTGCCCCTGGGCACCCAGGCTATTGTCGGCTTCATTTCGGGGGGCATGTGGTTCAACTCGGTGATTCTGCTTATCGCGCTGGTGGTGATTGCCATCGTGGTGAGCGGCGGCTTGCAGATCATGCAGATATCAATGGTAGAGGTGATGCAGCGGCGCATCTTCGCCAAAACCGCCTTCGAGTTCGCTCACCGCATTCCGCGCATCGACGCCGAATCGATTCTGAAGTACTACGCCCCGGAGCTCATCAACCGCTTCTTCGACGTGCTCACCATCCAGAAGGGGCTGCCGAAGTTGCTCATCGACATATCCACGGCGGTAATCCAGATTTTCTTCAGCCTGATTCTGCTGTCGTTCTACCACCCGTTCTTCGTATTTTTCGGGATGCTGCTGGTCGGTTTGCTCACGATCATCTTCTACATTACCGGCCCCAAGGGCTTACGCTCCTCCATCAAGGAATCGAAGTATAAGTACAAGGTGGTTTATTGGCTGGAAGAACTGGCTCGTACGCTGAGTTCGTTTAAGGTGGCGGGCACCACCCAACTGCCCATGCAGCGGGTGAGCGAAAACGTGAACAATTACCTAATTCATCGCAAGATTCACTTCGGAGTGCTCATCCGGCAATTTTCCTACATCATTGCCTTCAAAACTTTCATCGTCGGCGGTTTGCTGGTCCTGGGAACAATTTTGGTGATTGACCGGCAAATTACCCTGGGGCAGTTCGTAGCCTCTGAAATCATCATCATACTCATTCTGGGGGCGGTGGAAAAGATCATCGTCAACATGGACACCATCTATGACATGCTCACGGCGGTGGATAAGATTGGTCACGTCACCGATTTACCCCTGGAAAACCACGGGGGCATCACGGTGCCCGCCTCCTATTTTGAGAAGGGAATTCACATTCGGGTAGAGAAGCTCAGCTACCGCTATCCGGGCAGCAAAGACTACGTACTCAAGGACATTGACCTGGAGGTGAAGCCGGGCGAACGGGTGTGCATCACCGGCTACAACGGCAGCGGAAAGTCCACCCTGGTGAACATTCTGGACGGCATCTACGACTCCTACGAGGGAATTGTGACCCTTAATAGCGTTTCGCTGCACAACCTGAACCTAACCGTGCTGCGCGACCACGTGGCTAAGAATGTGTCGCAAGAAGATATTTTCGACGGCTCGGTGCTCGATAACGTGACGGTAGGAAAGCCCTTCGTGAGCTACCAAAACGCCATTGATGCTCTGGAAGGAGTGGGCATCCTGGATGAGATCAACCGCATGCCCGACGGGCTCCACACCGGGTTGATCAGCGGAGGGAAGAACCTATCGTCAGGCCTGGCCCAGAAAATCATCCTGGCCCGCTGCATCGCCAAAAATCCGGAAGTGATTATCCTGAGCGACTTTTTCCAGTTTTTCTCCCAGCTCGAGCAGCGTAAGTTGATTGATTACCTAACTGAGGAGCGTCACCGCTGGAGTTTGATCATCGTGTCGACGGCCCCGGTCATTGTGAGTCGTTGCACCAAGGTGGTGCTGCTCAGGCGGGGCCAAAAAATTGCTGAAGGCACCTACGATGAGTTAAAAGAAGAACCGTTTTTTCAACAATTGATCTTCGGAGAACTAACCTCTTCGCAAGCGTAATCGTATATAGTTATAACCAATAGTTGATTCCAAAACTAAATTATGTTAGATCCTACGAATGCCCTTCTTCAAGACGAACCCACGACCTACGGACTAGAGTCGATGGACGTTCTCCAGTCGCCCCGGGCCGGGCGCGTGCTGGCGCGCTGGGTAGGGGGCATTGGCATCTTTTTGTTTCTGGTGCTCTTTTTACCCTGGCAGCAAAACATCACCGCCACGGGAGAAATAACGGCGCTTTCGCCTGAAAATCGCCCGCAGACGATCCAGTCGGCCATTCCTGGGCGTATTGACCGCTGGTACGTACAGGAAGGTGACTACGTGACCAAGGGAGATACCATTTTAACGCTTACCGAGGTCAAGGATAAGTTTTTCGATCCGGAAATGCTTGTCCGGCTAGAAGAGCAGGTAATCGCCAAAGAATCAAGCCTGGAGTCGAAGCGGCAGAAAGCCCAGGCGCTGCGTCGACAGATCGCGGCCTTAGAACAAAACTTGGCGTTAAAACTAAAACAGACCAAGAATAAAGTCCGCCAAATGGAGCTGAAAGTGGTAAGCGACAGCATGGACTTTGTGGCCGAGCAAAACAACTACGCCATCGCTAAGAACCAATTCGAGCGACAGCAAACGCTCTACGATGAAGGACTGAAGTCGCTCACCGAATTGCAGGAAAAGGAACAAAAACTACAGCAGACCCGCGCCAAGCTGACGGCCACCGAAAATAAGTTTTTGGCTACTCAAAATGAACTCATCAATGCGCAGATCGAGCTCAATGCGGTGGAAGCCGAGTATATGGAGAAAATCAGCAAAGCCCAGTCCGATTTGAATACTACCCTGGCTGACCTGTACGATGGTCAGGGCAGCTACTCCAAACTGCAGAATGAGTACGCCAACATGCGTATTCGCAGCGACCAGTACGAGATTATTGCCCCACAGGACGGTTACGTGGTGCGCGCTTTGAAATCAGGTATTGGTGAAACGATCAAAGAAGGCGAAGGGGTGGTCACCGTGATGCCCGAAGACCCCGACAAGGCGGTGCAACTCTACGTTCGTCCGATGGATGTTCCGCTCTTATCGGTGGGGCGGCCGGTGCGTCTGGAGTTCGAGGGTTGGCCGGCGCTGCAGTTTTCGGGCTGGCCCAGCGTGGCGGTGGGCACCTTCGGCGGGGAGGTGCAGGTGATTGATTACGTGGAAACGGCGACCAAAGAAGGAAAGTACCGAATTTTAGTGGTGCCTGATTCCAAAGACGACGATGGTGAGTGGCCCGATCAGTTACGGCTGGGCTCGAGGGCCAATGGCTTCGTGATGCTCGACGAAGTGCCGCTGTGGTACGAACTGTGGCGATTGTACAATGGCTTCCCGCCGAGTTTGCAGAGCGAACCAGGATCGGGCAGTCCCTACAAAGCCGAAAAGTAGCTATGACGTTTCGATACGTAATTCTTGCAGCGCTGATAGGTATGGCTACGCTCGGCGGCGCGCAGCCGCGGCTGGCTTCGTTTGATACGACGGCCATCACCTTGGCCTCTCCGCTCACGCTCGATGAGTACTTTCAGGCGGTGTTGTTCAACCACCCGGTGGCCCGGCAGGCCTACCTGCTCAACGAACTGGCTCAGCAGGACCTCCGGCTGGCCCAGGGCAATTTTGATCCCAAGCTAAAGTCCAACTTCGCCATCAAGCAGTTTGGCGACAAAAACACCACTTACTACAACACCTGGGACTCTAAACTGGAGGTGCCGCTGTGGTTTCCGGTGGACTTGAACGTAGGCTACGAGCGCAACCGCGGAGACTACCTCAACGAAGAGTTGGCCAATACCCAAGATGGCCTTATCTACGCCGGGGTGACTTTGCCGGTAGGACGTGGCCTGATGATTGATGAACGACGCACGGCCGTGCGCACCGCCCGGCTCATGCAAGACATCGCGGTGGCTGACCAGATCAAGGAGATCAACAAGGTGCTGCTCAGTGCGGCCAAAGCCTACTGGGAGTGGTACTATGCCTACGAGGCCTTTCGGGTGGTCAGCGAGGTGGAGGAACTGGCGGAAACCCGCTATCAGGGAGTGGTGCGTCGGGTAGAAAACGGCGACGCGGCCCCCTTCGATTCCTTGAAGGCCTACATTAACTACCAAGAGCGCGACGTGCTGCGCGCGCAGGCCGCCCTGGACTACGAAAACTCAAAGCTCACCGCCTCAGTGTACCTGTGGCGCACCGATGATGACAACGCCATACCGCTGGAGATTGCCGAAAATACGGTGCCGGTGCGTTCGGATAGCGTGAGCAACTTGTCGTTAGAGGACCTTAGCGACCTGCAGCGACTGGCGCGGGTGAACCATCCTGAAATCACCAAACTAGGAGCCAAGATTCAGCAACTCCAAATTCAGCAGCGGCTTAACCGAGAGTTTTTGAAGCCGGAGATCAACCTGAAGTATAACTTTCTGGCAAATTCTTTTAACGGTGATGGGCAGCAGCTTTTCAATCAGCGTGACATCCCGGTTAATGGTAGCGGTATGGTGCCCTGGTACGAGAATAATTACCGCGCGGGAGTAGAATTTTATTTTCTTCTGTTT
Organism: Cyclobacteriaceae bacterium; assembly: GCA_965217305.1. GTDB lineage: Bacteria > Bacteroidota > Bacteroidia > Cytophagales > Cyclobacteriaceae > Tunicatimonas. Next base: position 156,538 of record CBDCHN010000004.1, on the reverse strand, counting down.
TTACGCAAAGAGCGCGCGAAATTGGCCCAAACCCGCGTGAAGCTAGAGCAGAACTTCTTTGAGCGGTCGTTCGTGCAACGCGCCGTCGAAAACGAAATCAACACGGCCTACAACACGCTATATAACCTCAACACCGTGATTGTCATGCAGCAGCAGATGGTGCAAAATTACGAGCGCTTGCTAGAAGGAGAGTTGCGCAAGTTCGAGTTCGGCGAAAGCTCTATCTTTTTGATCAATATCCGCGAAACCGAGCTGCTCGACGCTCGGGTGAAACTCCTCAAGCTCTACACGCAGTACGAGAAGGCCAAGCTAGAACTACAGTACGCGGCCGGAGTTCCTAATTTAACCTCCGGTTCGAGCAACCAAGCACGGTAGTCACGTGGCCACAATGCTCTTGGTTATATTAAACTCCTCGTTGCCCACTTCAATGATAAATAGCTTACTAGCGTGATCTGACAGGTCTAAGATCTGCTGAAAATTGCCTCGCACCCGCACCTTTTCTTCGTGGAGCAAGTTGCCAATCACGTCATAGACCTTGATAAAAATAAATCCCTTGGCGCGCGAAGTGATGTTCACCTCAAACTTGCCGGCCGACACCGGAGTCAACTGCAAGTCCAGTTCGTGCCGCAGAATTTCGGCGGGATAGTTGATTTGCTTTTCGGTGACGGCCGGGGCCGCCATCGACGAGCGATTCGGCGAAGGTGTCTCCTGCGCGTGGACCACGGTAAGCAGCAGAACGCAAGCGGTGGTTAGCGGTAAGTATTTCATGCGGAAAGAAGACCGTGGCGCCTCAGTGGTAGGTTCAAGATAGTGTTTTTTCGGTTCGTTGGTCAATCATTTCTCAAATCATTTCCTTGGATGGGTCCGTCGGCTGCGGCGAGAAGGCGCTAAGCGACAACGACTGGCCACTGAACTCCGCAAAGTGCCCCCGCTCAAACCACGCTCCGGTATTGATATAACGGCTGTTTTCACCCAGCGGTATATCCAGCACCAGGTGCCGATGCCCGAAAATGTAATAGTCGTGGTGGTGTTGCTGCTCCAGGGCCGAACAGTACTGGTAGATCCACTCTTCCTCCTTGGTTCGGAAAGGCTCATTCCGAAGCGAGTTTTTACGACGACTGCGGGCCGACCACCGGCGGGCCAGACCAACCCCCCAGCCAGGATGCACTGCCGCAAACAGTCGCTGGCACGTCCGCGAGACGAAAATTTTCTTAAACAGCTTATACTGATAATCTCCCGGACCCAGACCGTCGCCGTGTCCCACGTGGAACCGTTGGTTGTTGATAGAAAGGCTTACGGGTTGGCGGAACACGGGTATACCCAGTTCCTGCGGGAAGTAGTCGAACAGCCACGTATCATGGTTGCCGGTGAACAAGTACACCTGGATTCCCCGGTCTACCAACTCGGCCAGCTTCCCTAAAAAGCGAACCGAACCGCGGGGAACTACGTAGCGGTACTCAAACCAAAAATCGAAGGTGTCGCCCAGCAAGAAAACCGCCTGAGCGTCCCCAGCGATGCAACTGAGCCAGCGCACCACGGTTTGCTCCCGGTTTCGGGATGCCGCTGAATCTGAAGTTCCCAGATGGAAGTCAGAAGCGAAATACGCCTTATTGTTGCCGTTGAGAAGAATCGGTTGAATAGGGCGCGCGGGAGCGTCAGGCATGCAAAAAAGAATCAGGAAACTATAAAGTTAGCGATGCGGATTGATCGTTCCGCATCGCTCAACATGCCGAATGTACGACAGAATGCCGGGCGTCGGCAGCTAACCCTACCGGGCTACTTCTTGCTCTTCTTTGACGGGGCCGTTTCTACCGAAGCGGTATCAGAGTCGGCATCCACCTTCTCCAGCACTTCCTCTGAGGTATCCTCCGGCTCCACGGCGATTGGCCCCTTGCCATCGGCGCGCCCGCTGTCGGTGGTGTAGGCCTGGTAGTTGGTAGGCTTGCTGAACGGACGCTTACCAATGAGCCGGTCCACATCGGCCTGAAACAGCACTTCTTTGTCCAGCAGTTCTTTGGCAATCACTTCTAGCGCTTCGCGCTTTTCGATCAGCAGGGCCTTGGTGCGGGCGTAGGCGTGGCTGATAATATTACGGACCTCTTCGTCGATGGTCTGCGCGGTCGCCTCGGAATATGGCTTGCTGAAATTATAGTCCGACTGCTGGGAGTCGTAGTACGAAATATTGCCCAGCTTCTCGTTCATGCCGTAGACGGTCACCATGCCGTAGGCCATCTTGGTGATGCGTTCCAGGTCGTTTTGCGCTCCGGTAGAGATTTTTCCGAACACCACTTCTTCGGCCGCGCGTCCTCCCAGCGCCATGCACATTTCGTCGAGCATCTGCTCGGTGCGGTACAAGTACTGCTCCTTGGGCAGGTACTGAGCGTAGCCCAGCGCCGCCACCCCCCGAGGAACAATGCTTACCTTCACCAAGGGGTCGGCGTGCTCCAGAAACCAGCCGACCACGGCGTGGCCGCCCTCGTGGTAGGCCACGATTTCTTTCTCTTCGGGAGAGATTAGCTTGTTTTTCTTCTCGAGCCCACCGATTACCCGGTCGATGGCATCGTTGAAGTCCTGCGGATCCACCATCTTCTTGTCGCGCCGCGCCGCAATCAGGGCCGCTTCGTTGCAAATGTTGGCAATTTCGGCTCCGGCAAAGCCGGGAGTTTGGGCGGCCAGTTTCTTCGGGTCCACCTCTTTGGAAGACTTAATAGGCTTAAGGTGCACGCGGAAGATCGCTTCGCGCCCCACAATATCGGGCTTGTCGATGGATATCTGCCGGTCGAAGCGTCCCGGTCGCAGCAGGGCCGAGTCCAGCACGTCGGGGCGGTTGGTAGCGGCCAGGATGATCACTCCCGAGTCGGTAGAGAAACCGTCCATTTCGGCCAGCAGCGAGTTGAGGGTGTTTTCGCGCTCGTCGTTCGAGCCGGGCATAGCCCCCTTGCCCCGGGCGCGGCCCACGGCGTCAATCTCATCGATAAAGATAATGCAGGGGGCTTTTTCTTTGGCTTGCTTAAAGAGATCGCGCACCCGCGCGGCACCCACGCCGACAAACATCTCCACAAAGTCGGAACCCGACAGCGAGAAGAAGGGCACCCCGGCTTCGCCGGCCACCGCTTTGGCCAGCAGGGTTTTTCCGGTGCCGGGAGTACCGATTAGCAAAGCCCCCTTCGGAATTTTACCTCCCAAATTGGTGTACTTGGCGGGGTTTTTCAGAAACTCAACGATCTCCTTGATCTCCTCCTTGGCTTCGTCCAGCCCGGCCACGTTATCGAAGGTGATGTTTACCTTGTTCTCGGCGTCGAAGAGGGCAGCTCTCGACTTGCCGATGTTAAATATTTGTCCTCCGGGGCCTCCGGCTCCGGCCATGCGGCGCATCAGAAACCAGAAGCCGAACAAGAGGAGAAACAGAAACCCCCAGGTGGATAGCACACTGGTGAAGTCCGAACGGTCCACCACGTCGTAACTGATGCGCTCCGATTCGGGCAAATCCTGCTGCGCCTCTTCAAACTTGCGGATGAAAATCTCCGGGTCTAGGAGCCGCAGACGATACTGGGGTCCTCCGGTAGTAGGAAAGGGGCTACGTTCTTCCAATTCAGTGCGGTACTCAGGCTTTTGAAGCGCACTTTGCTTTAGGGTTACCTCTACCACGTTTTGGTTGCGAATCACCACTACTTCTCTCACGTCTCCTTCGGTCACCATGCGCTGGAACCGCTGCATGGTGAGGGGAGCGGTGGAGTTGCTACGATTAAAATACGTAACTCCCAGCACCAGCGCCAGCAGCGTCACAATAATCCAAATTTGATAATTGGGTTTCGGTGACGGCTTCGGCATCATTTTTTTATTCTTACTCGTCTTCTCTGCCATGTATACGTTTACTAATTATTAACCAATTGAACTAACTAACGACTACAAAGTTTTTGCGGCTTCTTCGGGCGAAACCATCCGGATCACCGCATCACCCCACAGGGCTTCCAGGGCGAAAAACTCCCGGCGCTCGCGCAAGAAAATATGGGCGACCACGGTAACGTAGTCGAGCAAAACCCACTCTTTTTGCTGGGTGCCTTCGCGGTGCCAGGGGCGTTCGCCCAATCGTTCTTTCACCTCCTTTTCTACCGATTCGGCAATGGCGTCCAATTGGGTGTCGGAGGTGCCCGACCCGATCACAAAGAAATCGGCCACGGCATTCTTCACCTTGCGTAAATCCATCACCACCACGTCTTCGGCTTTCTTTTCCAGCATGCCGTAGGCAACCACTTCACTAAGTTTGTGCATGAACTAAATAATCTTTTGGTATATTGACGAAGAAAGAACTAAGATATTGGCTTGAATTTTTTTATCCGCACCACCCGCTACCTCGGAAAGCAAATTTTTTATTATCCCTCCCTTGATTCTACCAACCGGCAGGCGCAACAACTGCTTCAGGAAGGTGAGGGGCCGCACGGTGCCCTGGTATATACGGACCACCAGACGGCGGGAAGAGGACAACAGGGAAGTGATTGGGAGGCGGCTCCGTCACAAAACATTACCGTATCTCTCATCCTGTTTCCGGCCCTAGCCGTAGAAAAACAGCATTGGTTGACTATTGTTGCGTCGTTATCCGTGCATGATGCGATTAGTTCCTGGCTCAGCCAACCCCCGACCATCAAGTGGCCGAACGATATTTTGTGCGAAAGTAGCAAAATATGCGGTATTTTAATACAGAACAACCTGAAAGGCCGTAAGATTCACTCCAGCATAATTGGAATCGGACTAAACGTGAACCAGACTAAATTTGCCGTGTCCGGGGCCACCTCGTTGGCACTGCTCACCGGGCAGCGCTGGAACCGGCCGGAAGTGCTCGCCCGGTGGGCCGAATGTGCCGAGCGGCGGTTCGATCAGTTAGCGCAGCAAGACTTTGCCACCCTAAGCGACGATTACCTGGCGCGCTTGCACTGGCGGGGCGAGCGTCATTTGTTTGAGGATGCTGAAGGCCAATTCCACGGAATCATTGAGGGAATAGACGAGCGGGGGCGGTTAGCAGTGAAAACCGGGGGAGAAACCCGATACTACGACGTGAAACAATTACGATACCTGCGGTAAGCACTATTTTCTAAACTTTTGGGATTTGGGGTGGCCAGGCCACGGCAACACGAACCCCAAAAGTTTAGCGATTGTCCGAGATATGCCGTAGGTTTGCGAAAAATTTACCCAAACAAAGAAGCACATGGTAGAAGAAAAGATCAATTACAAGGTTAAAGACATCGCCCTGGCCGAGTGGGGAAGAAAAGAAATCCAACTGGCCGAAGCCGAAATGCCCGGACTGATGACGATCCGGGAGGAGTACGGTCCCCAGCAACCCCTCAAGGGAGCGCGCATCGCCGGTTGTCTGCACATGACCATCCAAACCGCCGTGCTCATCGAGACGCTGGTGGCCCTGGGGGCCGAGGTAACCTGGTCGTCGTGCAACATCTTCTCTACCCAAGACCACGCCGCCGCCGCCATCGCCAAGGCCGGTATCCCCGTGTTCGCCTGGAAGGGCATGACCGAAGAAGAGTTCAACTGGTGCATCGAGCAAACGCTGTTCTTCGGCGAAGACCGTCAGCCGCTCAACATGATCCTCGACGACGGGGGCGACCTGACCAACATGGTGCTCGACGATTATCCCGAACTGGTGCAGAACATCAAGGGACTGTCCGAAGAAACCACCACCGGGGTGCACCGCCTCTACGAGCGCATGCGCAAGGGCACCCTGCCGCTGCCCGCCATCAACGTGAACGACTCGGTGACCAAGTCGAAGTTCGACAACAAGTACGGCTGCACCGAGTCGCTGGTGGATGCCATCCGGCGCGCCACCGACGTGATGCTGGCCGGAAAAACCGCCATTGTGGCGGGTTACGGCGACGTGGGCAAGGGCTCGGCGGCTTCGTTGCGCGGGGCCGGAGTGCGGGTCACCGTCACCGAAATTGATCCGATCTGTGCCTTGCAAGCGGCCATGGACGGCTTCGCCGTGAAGCGGATGGAGAACGCCATCTCCGATGCCGACATCATCGTGACGGCCACCGGCAACAAGGACATCATTGGCGAGCGGCACTTCATGAAGATGAAGGACAAGGCCATCGTCTGCAACATCGGCCACTTCGACAACGAAATCGGCGTTGCCTGGCTCAATAAGAACGCTGAGAAAGACGAGATCAAGCCGCAGGTAGACCTGTACAAACTGAGCAACGGCAACGAGATCATCCTGCTGGCCGAAGGCCGACTGGTGAACCTGGGCTGCGCCACCGGCCACCCCTCGTTCGTGATGTCTAATTCCTTCTCTAATCAGGTGCTCGCGCAGATCGAGCTGTGGAAGAACTCCGACCAGTACGAAAACCAGGTGTATATGCTGCCCAAGCACCTCGATGAAAAAGTAGCGGCCTTTCACCTGGAGAAGATTGGCGTAGAACTGGAGACGCTCACCTCCGACCAGGCCGAATACATCGGCGTGGAAGTAAAGGGCCCGTTCAAGCCTGATTATTATCGGTATTAGTCTCACGTGCCTCCCGGATTGGATTAATCCGAGAGCGCGATCAACGGGTTGATGTTCTACAGATTCTTGTACTTCGAACTTCATCATTCCTTACTCGACATTCGATAGTAAAGAATATTGAATGTCGAGTAAGGAATACCGAATGATGAAGTACAGTAAAGTTTCACGTTTGCTGACCACACCCAGTTCTGGCGTAGTGCCTCCGGCATGGTGCTCCGCATAACCAGCGACTATATCCGGTCTGGCGCAGGGCCTCCGGCGCTGTGCCTCCCGTAACCAGGGACTATGTCCCGCTATTAACAGTCAATGGCATTTTGATCCGGCTTTGAATCTAACTAAAAGGCCCGTCTCGTCCCGAGATGGGCCTTTTACCCTCCGTGCAGCGCCGCGGCTAGCATCGCCGAACGATCAAAATCCGGGCGGGCAAACTCCGCGGTGATGCTTCCCTGGCTCATCACCAGGATACGGTCGCATAATCCCATCAGCTCCTCCAGTTCGGACGAGATAAACAGCACGCCCGTTCCGTCGGCCACCCGTTGGTTCATCAGGGTGTAGATTTCGTGCTTCGCTCCCACGTCGATGCCCTTGGTGGGTTCGTCGAGAATGAGCAGGGCGGGCCGAATCATGAGCCACTTGGCCAGCACCACCTTCTGCTGATTGCCCCCGCTCAGGGTACGCACCGGCTGTTGCGTCAGGCTATGGTACTTCACCCGGGTGGCATCGGCCTGTTGGGTGGCCGCCGCCCGGAGTTCAGAAAAGCTTATCGTCCCCAGCATCCGACGGGCAAAGCGGGGCAGACCTGCCAGGCGGACGTTCTCGTCAATATTCCGGGGCATCAGCAAACCTTCTTCCCGCCGGTCTTCGGTCAGAAAACCCACCCGTTGCCGAATCCACCGGCGCGGAGTAGGCCGGTTAACGGTTTGCCCTTGCCACCGGATCTGCCCGCCTTCGGCCGGGTCCAGTCCGTAGAGCAGGCGCGTCATCTCGGTGCGCCCGGCCCCCACCAGTCCGTAGAATCCTAGCACTTCACCGCGATGCACCGCGAAGGAAACGTTTCGCACCCGTTTCCCAGCCCCAAGGCCACTTACTTCCAACAGCACTTCGTCGGAAGGCAACGAAGTGCGGGCGGGGAAAAACTGCTCCACGGTGCGGCCCACCATGTGGTTCACCAGGGTGGCGAGCTCGTAGCCCGCCGAACGATCGTAGTGCGCCACCCGCTCGCCGTCGCGCAGCACCAGAATCGCGTCGGCCAGCTCCATCACCTCCTCCAGGTTGTGCGAGATGTAGATCATCGCCATACCCTCACGGCGCAGCCGCTGCATCAGGCCAAAGAGGTGCTCCCGTTCGTGCTGGGTCAGGGCGGTGGTGGGCTCGTCGAAGATGATGATGCGGGGGTTACTGCCCAGCGCCTTAGCCACTTCCACCAACTGCTGTTGGGCGGGCCCCAGTTGCTCGAGCAAGTGGTTGGGCGATACGTCCAAACCCACCTGTTCCAGTAATTGCTTGGCCCGCGCGGAGGCTTGCTTTCGGTTCAGCACCGGCAGGCCGAGCCAGTTTTTCTGGGGCAGGTGGGTGAGCAACAGGTTTTCGGCCACGCTCAGGTTGGGAAACAGGTTGAGCTCCTGGTGGATAAAGCCAATGCCCGCCACCTGGGCCTCCCGTGGCGACGGCGGACGAAACGGTTGACCATCCAACCGCAACTCCCCCTGCGAGGGAGAAAGCAAACCACTCACAATGTTCATCAGCGTGGACTTGCCCGCCCCGTTTTCGCCGATCAATCCTAGTATTTGTCCCGCTTCCAGGGAGAAGTCGACGCCCCGCAGCACGGTGGCTTCTCCGAAGCGCTTATGAATATTGGTGGCGGTTAGTAGCATAGCAGTAGAAAAGAATTTATAAGCAGCTTTGTATCACGATTTGCCGTCCGTTGATCATTCAACCGCCTGGGTTTTGACCAGTGCCCCGCTCCGCTCCTGCCAGACGTAGGCCACCGCCGCCAGCAAGATCACGCTGCCCTTCACGATCATAATCAGAAAGTACGACAAGCCGATCAGGTTCAGGCTATTGTCCAGCAGCACGATAAAGAGCACTCCGTACGCCGTCCACCGAACTTTTCCTTTCCCTCCGAACAGGCTGGTGCCGCCGATCACCACCGCCCCGATCACGTCGAGCAGAATGTGCTGCCCCATCACCGGCGAGCCGGTTTCCAGACGCGCGGTGTAGAGCACTGAGGCGATTGCCGCGCATACGCCACTCAGCGCGTAGGCAAACAGCAGGGTAGAGGCCCCGTCTACCCCCGAAATGCGAGCCGCTTTTGGGTTGAGTCCGACGGCGTAGAGCCACTGCCCCAGCGGCGTTCGGTTCAGCACGTAGTAGGCCAGTCCGACCACCGCTGCGCCGATGTACAGGGGGGCGGGCAAGCCCAGCCACCGTGCGTAGGGCAGATCGACGAAGGCTTCGGGCAGGTTGTAGATGTTCTGCGAGGTGGTGAACCAGATGGCCAGTCCGCTAACGAAGATCATGGTGGTGAGGGTGACCATAAACGGCGGCATGCCCAGGCGCACCACCGCCAGCCCGTTGGCAAGGCCCACCAGCAAACCCGCCAGCAGCATGGCTCCGACGCCGAGCGTGATGGCCCAGAAGGGCGGGTGCGTGCCGTGGTCGGAACTCATCACGTAGCCGCCCACCACGCTGCTGAGGGCCACCACCGAAGTCACCGACAGGTCGATGCCCGCGGTGAGCATCACCAGGGTTTGCCCCACGCTCACGATCAGCAGGGGCAGCAGGTTGAACAGCAAACTCCAGTGGTTGTGCGCCGTGAAGAAGCCGGGGGCCAGGAAGACCATCAGGACGTAGTAGGCCAGGCACAAATAAAGAATCAGGTGCTCCGAGGCATCAAAAAGATGGCCGAATCGCTTGGATGGATGTTGGGCAGAAGTCAAATCGCTAGTTCTTTTTTCTTGCGTTGAATACAAGCACTTCACCACGGCTGGTGCCCTCACCAGCCGCCGGAGGTCAGGGACGTGAAGATACGTAAATTGCTTATCAATCCTTCAGCCCTTGTTTAAGACGGTATATCCGCTTAAATTCTATACCTTAGCATAGTAATTCTAGCGTATTATGCAGTATAAGTTATTGTCGTCTATTCTGTCGCCCTTTAAGGATAAGCTGGCGATCCTGTGCCAACGGCATCACGTCGATAAACTGTATCTGTTTGGCTCAGCAACCACCGAGCGGTTTGCTCAGGATAGCGACCTGGATCTGATTGTGCGCTTTCTTTCGGTGAATCTGCCACCGGAAGACCGCGGGCAACTATACTGGGACTTGCTAACTGCTCTGGAGCAACTCTTCGACCGCAAAGTGGATCTACTCACCGACAAGAAGTTTGACAATCCTTACTTTCGCCAGGAAGTTGAGAAAACCAAAACGCTGATCTATGACCAGTCCCAAAGCGCAGAAGTACTTGTATGACGTACTGACGGCTATTCGGCGCATTGAAGACTTCTTGGGCGCACGGCGCGACTTCTCCGTATACCAACAGGATGTTATGTTGCATAGTGCGGTAGAGCGACAGCTGATTATCATTGGGGAAGCCGTAAACCGACTTCGGCAACTGGACGAAACCATTCCCCTCACCTCCTCGCAAGCCATTGTGCAGTTCCGCAACCGCATTACCCACGAGTACGACCGTATTGATGACGTAAACGTTTGGGCTATTCTGGTAAAACACCTACCAGTGCTGAAAAAGGAGGCTGAGATATTGCTCAATAATTCCAATCGGTATGACTCACCGGCAGCTGATTAAGTTCGTTTCGTCGCTTTTTCCAATCAGGTAAGTAAAAATCCAGGTGCGCCCTAAACCGTTCGTTATGGTGCCGTTCCAGCAAGTGCACCATCTCGTGCACAACAATATATTCCAGGCAAGTAACCGGCTTCTTGGCTAACTCCAGATTCAGCCAGACCCGGCCTTTTTCCGGGTGGCAGGTGCCCCAGCGGGTTTTCATACGCTTGACTCCCCAATAGCGTACCTGCACTCCCATCTTCTTCTCCCAGTAAGCAACTATATCAGGAATCAACTGCTTTAGCTCGCAACGGTACCAGGCATCGAGCACCTGCTTTTTATAAGCAGCCGGAACCGATGGCCTTACGTGTAAGTCCAGGTACTTTCCGTTGAGTGCTACCCACCCGGCACCCGTGGTGTCCTGTAGTCGTAGTAAATAACGTCGTCCCTGAAAATAATGGCTTTCTCGTTCCTGGCACTCGCGGACTGGTAAACGTTCCTGCTGCTCAAAACGTCGCTGTTGGCGTTTGATCCAGGCCAGTTTGGTGATGGCAAACAGCCGGGCTACTTCGTCATTCACCCGTAGCGGAACCGCCAAACGTACCCGTCCGGTGGGAGGATACACGGCTAGGTGCATATTTTTAATGTCCTTGCGGACCACATCGACGCAAACGTCGCTGATTTCTATTTGGTGCATCGCTAATAGTCTGATTGGCGGCGAATAAGGTCAAAGAGGGTATCAATTTTTCCCTCGTCTTTTACCCCGTGTTGCTTGAGTATTTCGGCCACTGCTAAGCGCACCTCCCTCGTTTTGAATTTATTGTCCCGCCACGCATCCTTCTTCGTATAACGGACTGCCTGGTCCAGCGCCAGCGATAGTTCCTCGTTTTTATTGAGATTATCGTAGAGAGAGCGCTGCGCCGGGGTTTGCAGCGCTTCCGGATAGGAAGTAGTCGTTTCGGGGCGTACAATCCGCTCGGTCAACGCCACCACTTTCTCCAGGTACTGCGCGTACGCCTCGGTTTGGTCCTTGCGCAGGGCAATCAACTCGTCCAGAAGCACACTCATTTTGTCGTAGTAGGCCGGATTGTTCGGACTTTCTTCTACAATCACCTTACGCAGGTTGCTTTCAATGACCTCGGCCATGCTTTCCGGATTTTCCCGAATCGATGGGGGAAGCTCATCCAGGGCATCCGGGCCCTTTTGCACAATAAGCTCCACCAGCGATAAGTCGTCAAAGTTACTCAACGTCGTACTTTTCTTGGCTTCCAGGTAGAGGTCAATCAACCGTCGCATGCCGGGCTCGTGCCGCTTTAGGTCTACGTATTCGCCCGTGGCGAGCATAATTTCCTCCTTAAGCTGCTGAAAGTGCTTCACCTCTTCCCGAATGCGCTGCGCCGTGGCGGGGTGATAACCGGCATCCTCCATATCATTGGCCAGGTCGGCGTAGGCGCGCACCAGTTGCGAGACCACTTTATACAGGCTGCGGCGGCGAGGCTCCGTCTCCGGCACGACTCCGGGCACTGCCGGGTCGCCGGCAAAGTAATGACGATACTCGGCTTGCCCCTTGGGCGGAGCCACCGGTTCGCACAGGGCCTTCACCGTCTCCAGGGCTTCGTTCAGCCGCTCCCGCCCCTTGGTCAGGCGGTTGGCCAGCAGCCCGACCACGTCTTCGCGGTTGTAGCCGTCGAAGGCTTCCGAGGTATAGTCTTCTATAGACTTCCGCAGGCTCTTAAACAGGTCCTTGTAATCAATCACGTAGCCGTACTCTTTGTCTTCGCCGTCCAGCCGGTTCACCCGGCAAATAGCCTGGAACAACCCGTGGTCCTTCATGCTCTTGTCAATGTAGAGGTAGGTAGCCGAAGGTGCGTCAAAGCCGGTCAGTAGCTTGTCTACCACAATGAGCAGCTTCATCTGGGCCGGTTCGTTCACAAACTTCCTCTTTGCCTCTTCCTCAAAGTCTTCGGGCGACTTTCCGCCGAGCATCTTCTGATAGGTGTCGTACTTCAGCAACTTCTCGGTAGCCCCTTCGCCGGTGGTTTCGCCCTTTATATCGCGCGCCGTAGGGCGGTACGAGGTCACAATGGCGCACTGCGTGAATCCCACGCTCTGAAACAGGTCGTAGTAGCGGCAGGCGTTATACACACTGTCCGACACCAGCAGGGCATTGCCCCGCCCGTTTTGCAGCCGGTCTTTGGTGTCCATGTCAATCATAATGTCACGTACAATCTTCTCGAGCCGGGTTCTGGCACTAAACAGCTTCTTCATGGTGCCCCAGCGCTGCTTTAGCTCGGCCTTGGCGTAGTCGCTGAGCCCCTGCGTCTCCCGCTCAAACTGGCGGTCGGCTCTTTCGTGCTCATCCAGCACCTGCTCCACGCTGCGGGCTTCGTAGCGTAGGTCCAGCACCACCCGGTCGTTCACCGCTTCGTCGTACTTATAGGTATGGATAAACCGCCCGAAGGCCTCCAGGCTGTTCTTCTTGTCCTTTTTGAGCAGGGGCGTGCCCGTGAAGCCAATAAACAGGGCGTCGGGCAGCAGGGCCTTCATGCCCTCGTGCAGTTTGCCGCTCTGGGTGCGGTGGCACTCGTCCACCAGGATATAGAAGTCACCCTTGGGCGAAAAATCGGCGGGCAAACTGTTCTTCAGCTGCTGCAAATAATCATCCACGTCGCGGGCACTCACTTCTTCCTGTGCCCCAAACTTATGCACCAGCGAGCAGAGCAGCCACGGCCCCGTATCGTTCAGTTTCCCGATCAGGTCGTCGCCACTCTTAGTGCGATATACCTGCTCGTTCACGCCGTTGTATACCCGCTCGATCTGTTCGTCCAACTCGGTGCGGTCGGTGATGATGAGCACCCGGGCGTGGGGCACGTTCTGGCGAATCCACTTGGTGAGCCACACCATCGTCAGGCTTTTGCCGCTGCCCTGGGTGTGCCATACAATGCCCCCCTCGCGCTGGCGCAGGTGTTCCTGGGCGGCTTTCACCCCGAAGTACTGGTTGGGGCGGGCCAGTTTCTTCACGCCCCGGTCAAACACCACAAAGTCGCGCATGAGCTCAATGAAACGCGTTTTGTTCAGCAGTTGGATCAGCTGCTTGTCCAGCGGCGAAGTGACTTCCGCCGCCAGCTGCCGCACGGGTTCGGTGAGTTGCAGCAGGTGGGGGTCGTTGGGGTTGGCGGCTTCGCTCACCTCTTTCCAGCGCAGGTAGTACTTTTCTTTGGTCTCGATGGTGCCGTAGGCCAGCCCCTCGGAGTCGTTGCCCGCCATCACCAACTGCATCGTGGCAAAAAACGGCCCGATAAACAGGTGCGTTTGGTTGTCGAGATTCTGGCGGATGCCCTGGTTGATCGACACGGTGCTCCGCTTGAGCTCAATCACGCCCAACGCAATGCCGTTCACGTAGAGCACCAGGTCGGGCCGCTTCTTATGCCGCCCGTCGACGGTCACCTCTTCGGCCAGGGCAAAGTCGTTGTTCAGAGGCTCTTGCCAATCAATAAGCCCCACGGTCTGTTTGTGCTGCCCCACCTCGGGCTGCACCGTCACCCCGTAGCGCAGCAGCGTATACACCTCCTGGTTGAGGTAGTAGGGCGTTTTGCCGGTATCATTCACCGCCCGGTTGAGGTGGTGCAGGGCCTTGTCGATCAGCCCCTCGTCGTAGCGGGAGCGCAAGAAATCGCGCAGCAGGGCTACTTCCACATTGCGGTTGTTGGCGCGGTCTTCCCAGTGGCCCAGGTAGCGATACCCCAGCTTCTGCTGAAACAGTTGCACCACCCGTTGCTGGGTAGCGCGCTCAAGTTGTCCTACTTTCATTGTCTGAATCACGGATTTATGAGGATTAGGGGATGACACAGATTTACTTTAACAGATGTACTTTATAAGACCAGGCGTTTGAAGGTGAGAGATTTGCTGCCGAAGTTGATGAGCAGCCCTACTTCCAGTTTATAGGCTTTTAGATAATTGAGAGCCTGGGCCAGATGCACGTCTTCCAACTGAATAATTGCTTTCAGCTCCACCAGCACCTTATTTTCTACCACAAAATCCGCCCGGCGGGTGCCAATCGGTTCGGGTAGCTCTTTATAGTAAATATCCTGCTCAATTTCCCGGGCAAACTCTAGTCCCGCCTGCCGCATCTCCCACGCCAGGGCGCGCTGGTAAATCACCTCCTGAAACCCGTTACCCAGAAACGAATGCACCTGAAACGAAGCCCCGATAATCTTCTCTGTAATGTCCTTATACTTCAGTTCCGCCATCTTCTAACGCTATTAGTATAACCCCATTCAATCCAACCCGATCCAATCCGACCCAATCAATCCGTGCCATCCAGTAATCCCCCTCAATCCGTGATTCAGACAATTAGTCGCCGCTGCCCCGTGAGCAGGCACTGCATCATCCCCTCCTTCACCCGCCGCCACTTAGCCAACTGCGCCTCAAGCCGCTCAATTTCAGTATCCATGTCGGAAAGGATTTGGGCGATTTGCTCTTGAATTCTAACTTCCTTAGGAATTGGAAGAGTCAGTGATTTGACATCTTTACTATTAATAGCTGGGTAGTTAGAGCCTGCAATAACGGCTTCAATCTGATTGTTTATAAAATCTGCGAACAAGTGATGAAACAAATATTTTGGTAGCAGAACGTCTCTTTTGCATGTAACTAGCGAGAAGCCAGTCGAGCAAACTAGATTTTTTACCTTTGAATCGACTAAGAGATGAGACTTAAGGTTTGGACGAACAGTAGAAATTAACACATCATCTTTCTTTACTCGCCTTCGTGCACGTGAGGGGGCGTCCTTGAACGTCATCTCAGTAGTGTTTTTTAGGGTTCCATAGCTGACATCTTCTAGAGCGATGTATTTAAACGAATAATTAGGATCAGTTGAACTATCCAGATTGTCCTTATCTATATCAGCCACTTCCCCCAATGTCTTCACCTCCCAATTGTCTGAACCACTGATGGGCACGGATTGCCGGATGGCACGGATTTCTTGCTGAGCCTCACCCT
Source organism: Cyclobacteriaceae bacterium (assembly GCA_965217305.1). Lineage (GTDB taxonomy): Bacteria > Bacteroidota > Bacteroidia > Cytophagales > Cyclobacteriaceae > Tunicatimonas. Next base: position 141,254 of record CBDCHN010000004.1, on the reverse strand, counting down.
CCCCATCCGTGTCATCCCCTAATCCATTTAATCCGTGGTTCAGACCAAGAGGAGTCAGCAATTCCTGCATCGCCCCCTGCTTGATGAGGCGTTTCTTAGCAATCAGTTGTTCCAGGCGCTCAATCAGCGCATCCGCATCCCCCAGGGCTGTTGCAATGGCCGTCTGCTCCGCTTTGGTAGGGGGTAGGAGGATTTGAATAGACCTTATTTGTGTAAAGTTAAGACCTTGCCTGTTACCACCAGCTTGAAAGCTATCTATTTGATTTTGCCCAATACGTGAGAGGATAACAGCAGCAAGAAAGCTGGAATCTACAAGATCAGAGTTTACTCTTATGATACAAACATGTTGGTTTACGTTACCTCCTTCAATTCTATAATTTGCGATAGCACAACGACCAATAGAAGCACCTGTGATATTTAGTAGTACGTCGCCCTCTTTGATTTCAGTAGAACTAAAAGATTGATGTGTTATCTCATCAATGAAAACTACATCGCTCAACAATAAAGTGCCCCATCCAACATTTTGACTTCGGATAAAGAAACGCCCATCGTCTTTGTACACTCTAGTACCACCTGTAGGGGTAATTCCACTGCCTACTTTTTCCGAAAACGTACTAATGCTATACACCCCCCAATCCTCCGGAATCAACCCCACCTCCGTAAGTTGCATCGCGGAACTAGTTGAGGTATCCGTATCAGTTTCCATCCGTAGGTGTGTGTATAAAGTGTATGAAATAAGTCAGAAGTCCGCTCACGCATCAATCGCAAAGCCCATTTTTTCCAAATGCGCCTGCACCCGGCTTTCCAGACTAGTCACCTGCTGCGCCAGTTCGGGCAGGGGGGTGGCGTAGCGGTCGGCCAGCGTTTGCAGCCGCCCGGTGAGCCGGTGGCTGATGGCTTCCATCTCGGTGCGTACGCGCTCTTCCAGGGCGGTCATCCACTTCTTATCCACCACCAGCGTCTTCACCTCCGCCTCGCGCAGGGCGGGGTACTTCGCCACCACCTTCTTCTCCAACTCCGCCAGGGCCTGCCTAATCTCCGCCTTGGCCTGCGTCTCCTGCTCCAGCAACTCCTGGTAGCGCAGCAGCACGCGCAACTCCCGCAGTCCGTCGGCCTCGGGTTGCTGCTGCATCAGGGGTTGCAACTGCGCTAGCGTGCGGGCCAGGTGGGCCTTGATCTTCTTCTGGTAGGCGGTCGCCTGCTTCAGCGTAGCGAGGTACTGCTCCAGTACCGGCTGCTCGTCGGAGAGCGGTACGGTTGCCAGGCGGCGCTTCACCTCGCCCTGGGTCACGCTGCCCCGGTCATTCATCAGGGCCGCCAGGTAGGGAGTCGCCCGCAACTCGGTCAGCGTCGCCTCGGCCCGGTGGTGCTGCCGTTGCAGGGCCTCGAAGGCCGGGTAGCTGTCGGGCAGGTACTCGCGCCCCGCCTGGATCGTGTACTCTTCCTGCGCCCGTTGCGCCTCGGCCCGGCTGCTCACCTCGTAGAGGGCCCCTTCTTCGTCGCTGCCGTGCTCTTCGGCCAGTTCGTCCCGTTCGGCCACCACCGCGTCCAGTTCGGCCTGTAGTTGGTCGATGTGGGCCTGTTCGGGCGCAAAGTAGTGGGCCACGACCAGCGGCACCGGAATCAGTAAACCCGCCAGTCCTTCCAGGCCGCCCACGTCCTGCTGGCCCTTCTTGGTGGCGCGAGACAGGCGGATGAGTACGTTGCCCGCCGCCCAGCCTTCGGCGGCCAGTTCGTAGAGGTCGTCTTGCATCGGGTCGCCCCAGTAGTCCATTAGATGCTGGTACACGGCGTAGCGATCTACCAGGGGCCGGTCGGCGTAGGTGGTCAGCAGGTCTTCGGCCAGGGTATGGATCACCGTCTTGGGTAAGCAGCCCGTGCTCAGGGTCTTGAGGTAGGCCGTGTTGTGGTCTCGCCAGGTAGTAAATACCGTTTCCAGTTGCCCGGCGTAGCCCACAAACTCCGGGTGCGCCAGGATGCGGACCTTTAGCTCGTCGCGGGGCACTTGCAGCCGCCAGTAGTGCGGGCGGGCCGGGGCCAGCAGGTCGTCTTTCAGGCCGGGGTACACCGACCAGTAGGCATCCAGCGCAGCCACGTCGCGCTCGGGCAGCCCGCCCCGCAGGTGGGCCTCGATGTCTTGCGTATCTTCGGCCTCCTGGCTATCGATGTAGCGCGGCAGGTTGAGGTTGAAGTCGTTCCGGTCGCTGGCCATCTCAGTAAAGGGCACCAACCGGCTGTAGCCGGGCGCTTCCGTTTGCCGGTTAAACACGTCCACCATCCGGTGAATGTCGCGCGCCCGCAGGCGGTTTTTGTTGCCGTCTTTGGTGTAGCCCCGGCTGGCGTCAATCATAAAGATGCTTCGCTGGTCAGTAGCCCCCGCCTTATCTACTACCAGGATGCAGGCCGCAATGCCGGTGCCGTAAAACAAATTGGCCGGTAGCCCGATGATCCCCTTCAGGTAGCCCCGCTCCACGATGGCCCGCCGGATCGTCGCTTCGGCATTGCCCCGAAAGAGGACCCCCAGCGGCAAAATGATGGCCCCCCGCCCCGTGCTCTTGAGCGATTTGAGAAAGTGCAGCAAAAAGGTGTAGTCGCCGTTCTTGGCCGGGGGGATGCCGTAGCCCTCGAAGCGTCGGAAGATATCGTTCGCCGCATCCAGGCCGTTGCTCCATGATTTGTTGCTAAACGGCGGATTGGCCACCGCGTAGTCGAAGGCCTTGAGGTGCCCGCTGCGCTCGTCAAAAAACCGCGGGTCGGCCAGGGTGTTGCCCTGCGCAATCTCCGACGAAGGGTTGCCGTGCAGCCACATATTCATGACCGCCAGGGCGCGGGTGGCGTTGTCGTTTTCCTGCCCGTAGATGGAGATGCCGTGCGGAGCTTCGTCGGCCGCCTTCAGCAGCAGCGAGCCCGAGCCGCAGGTAGGGTCGTACAGCGTCTCCGACTGGCTGGCCGAGTGCTCCATGCCGATCACCTGCGCCATGATGCGCGACACCTCGGCGGGGGTGTAAAACTGCCCCTTGCTCTTGCCGCTTTCGGTGGCGAAGTGGCGCATTAGGTACTCGTACGCATCCCCCAGCAGGTCGTCGTTTTCAGCCCGGTTGCTACTGAAGTCCAACTCGGGCCTATTGAAAATATCAATCAGGTTGCTCAGGCGGTCTATTTTGTCCTTGCCCTTGCCCAGCTTTTCGTCGTCGTTGAAGTCGGCCACCGTGATGATACCACTTAGTTCGTTGGCTTTGGCCAGGGCTCCGATAATTTTGTTAATCCGGTCGCCGATGTCAGGTTGCCCCCGCAGCTTCACCATATCCCTGAAACCGGCCCCTTCGGGAATATCCACCAGCTTATCGCCCTTGTCCGATACGTACTTCATGAAGAGCAGCACCAGCACGTAGTCTTTATACTGGCTGGCGTCCATGCTACCGCGCAACTCATCGCAACTTTTCCACAACGAGCTATAAAGCTCTGATTTTTTAATAGCCATGAGGTAGTACTTTTTTGGTTGAGCTAGTTACCACTCTTGGTCAACTTTTCAAAGGCAAAACACCGGGAACCGTAATCTAACGCATTCTACAAACCGCTGAATAAGCGTTATCTAACTCACTACGCACTCGAGCCTCCCATCAACGTTGACTCGAGGCTCGAGTCAACGTTGATGGGAGGCTCGAGTCAACACGGACTCGAGGCTCGAGTGAAGCCAGCAATGCTAGTGATAGGGCACAAAAAAACCCCGAACGTGCGTTCGGGGTCGGTAACTCACCGGGGGTAAATTTGCGGCTACACCACGGCGAGGATGAAGGGAGCGGAACCGGTGCGCACTTCTTTGCCCTTGTTCACGGCGGTGCGCACCTCTAGGCGGTACGTGCCCTTCTTCAAACTATCGGGCACCTTGGCGTGCAGCGTCTTGTCCACATTCTCGTGCAAGACTGCGATCTTCACTTCTTCGTTCTTCTGGGTGCTTATCAGGAAAACGCCCTGCGCCGCGGCACTCATGTCTTCTATCTTCAGGCGTTGCCCCTTGATCACCAGGGTGTGGCCCGGGGTGAGTTGCTCGTTGGTGGTGAGCGAGCTGCGATCGTAGGTTTGCTTGATCACCGGCACCGGCACGTCGTGCGGAAGCACCTCTACCTTCACATCGGCCAGGGCTTGCTTCATGGGGCTGCCTAAACGAAGGTTGAGTTCCACCTGGTGGCGGGAGCGATCAAACCGGTCTTGGTCGTTCACGAACACACCCGACACGCTGGGCTCCAGGCTAAAGTAGTCGCAGCTGAAGCCATGGCCCTCGCGCAGGTTGTCGGTGATGGTCTCGAGCACACTGTTGATCACCGCGTTGCACTCGGTGGGCTTCAGAATAGAGCCCTTCACCGTGATCTGCTTCACCACGTCCTTCACGGTCATCTGCTGGCGGTTCTGCACCTGGGCCATGCAGTCATCCGGGTCGTCGGTGGTGAGTTTGTTGTCAACTAATGAGATTTGTAACATACTGCTTGCTGTTTGGTGAATACTAGTTTTACGAATGAGCAATCCGCAAAAATCAGGGCAGTAGTTGAATGGTTGGCTGGCAGGGAGTGTAAGGTTAATGCCCCTGGATACTGCGGCGCGCTTGGGCTACTTTAAATCTTGCAAGAATATTACAATAACCGAACGTATTACAAACGCACCCGATAGGAGGTGACGCGCTACAAGCGCGCCCCAGAATGGGAGGATAGCAACCGAACGCGTTACCAACGCACCCGAGAGAAAATTTGCGGGAATTTTTATACGTGGGTAGGGGCATGAAAGATTTGGTGCCTTTGTACCAAAAAGTGACGCGCGTTGCGTAGGGTTCAGAGAACCCTGGTAAGCCAGCCACAGTGCCGGAGGCACTGCGCCAGACGGAGTCATAGCGTAGCTACCAATACTGAAGGTCGAGCCGGGCGCAACGACGAACGTCGAAGAAGAGAATGGCATGCTGCTGACTTCATCATTCGGCGTTTCTTATTCAGCATTCGATATTTTTCCTACTGTAAAATGCCAACCACCTCCCCCCGCTCGGCCGACGCGTAGGCGGCTTCTACCAACTGTAGGGTTTTCAAATTATCTTTCCCTACGGTTTCAACCGCTTGCTCATCGCGCAAGCCAGCTAAAAAGTGGCGATGAATCTCCACCATCGACGACTGCACCACGGCATACTGCGGGTGCACCCAGTCGTAGGTGGGCAAGCTGAGTTGCTCAATGCTTTGGCCTTCGCGCGTGGTGACAGTAAAACGAAAATCAGGGCCTAGCCGCACCGACCCCCGCTTGCCTTCCACCTCCGCCAACGTCTGCGGAAAGCATTCGTAGTCTACCACCGAGGCGTACGACATCTCCACTGTCACCGTTATCCCGCCTACCGTTTCCAGCAGTAACGTGGCCACGTCTTCGCCCTGGATAGTCGGGTTCACCCGCTGGGTACGGCAGAACAAGCGCTTCACTTCTCCGAACAAAAAGCGGCTCACGTCGAGCAGGTGCACTCCCACGTCGGCCAGCATCATGCGTTCCAACTGCGCCAGGAAGGGCTGGTTGTCAAACACCGGAAACGCACTGTTGAAGTAGATTCGGGCCCGAAAGGGCGTTCCGATCACGTCGCTGTCAAGGAGTTCTTTCAGACGACGAACGGGCGCTTGCCAGCGAAAGTTTTCGTGGACGTACAGCGGCACTTTTGCTTCTTTGCAAACCTGCACCATGCGCTGCGCGGCTTCGTAGGTGGGGGCCAGCGGCTTCTGGCAGATCACCGGTAGGCCGCATTGCGCCGCCAGGGCCGTAAGCGCCGCGTGGGTGTCGGGACTGCTAATGATGTCCACCGCGTCGAGTGCTTCGGCCCGGAGCATCGCTTCGGCATCGGTATAACCGGGGGCGGGGCCAAAGCGCTCGGCCAGGGACTGCGCCGCCTCTGCCACCCGGTCGCAGAACGCAAACTGCAGGCCGGGGTCGGCTTCCCGCCAAGCGGCCACCTGATAGCCCGCCCAGAAACCACAACCGATGATCCCGATCCTCATGGCTTGGTGATGGCGTCGATCTGCTCGCGGATGTTATCCATCTCGAACACCCGTTGCCAGTCGTCCTTGAACAGGATAGACTCGGCCCGGTTCAGGGCCTTGATGGCCGCATCGGAAAACTGGATGGGCAGTTCGCCGAAGAGCACCGCCAGCTGAATGTTGATGTGGCCCAGGATAAAGTCGCGGGCGGCCTCGCGGGGCACGCCCTTGTCGACCACCACGTCGAGCGCGTCGCGGATCTTCTTGATGCAGGTGGAGCTCAGCGTTTCGGAGAAGCCCGGCTCCAGGATGGCCATCTGCTCCACGGTGATGCGGTGGTTCTTGATGACGGGCTGAAACAGCACCTTCGTCAGGGCGTCGCCCAGCGCGTAGTACGCGTCGGGACCGTGCATGAGAGCCGACACCACCGTCTGCCGCGCCAGGATGCCGCCATAGTAATCGCGGTACGCTTCTTCGGTAGGCTCCCAGTTGAACACCGAAGGATGCGAAGGGTGCGTCACGTAGTAGGCCAGCTCCTCGCGGTGGGGCAGGTGTCCGGCCAGCGGGGCGGCGGGGTCCAGGATCACCACCAGCGCTCCGGCCTTGAGCTGGGGCACCACCAGCGCGCTCACGCTACGCATGGCGCTATCGGGCACCGCCAGCACCGCAATGTCGGCTTCGGGCAAGGCTTCTTCGGCCGCGGTGACGGACACTCCGGCTGCTTCCAAGCGTTGGATCGCTTCGGGGTTGATCTCCAGGTAGCTAACGCGGTAGGCATCGGCGTCTTTGAGGTTGTTGGTGCAGCGCATGCCCATTTTTCCTCCGGCACCGACCAGGGCGAGGTTTTTCATATTTGAGAGATTGGTTGAATGAAAGAAGGACTGAATTGTTGAATGATTGAATGGACTAGGGTGGGGGAGAGATGATTGAGTTGCTGGACAGGGCATGGCGCAGGTAGGTGCTTCCTTGTTTTACCCACCTTCGCTCTTGAGCAACCGTTTCTTCTATCGTCGCCAACGGTGCGGACCACACCTCCAACGTGGCCGATTGGCACCTCCCGGTAGCCGCCAGCGTCTCCAGCAGCCAGCCCACGGGGGTTTGTCCGGACCCGGCGGGGGCTCCCCGCACGGTGAAGCCCATTTGATGATCCAGGCGCTCGATGCGGTAGTCTTTCACGTGCAGGTTGAGGGTGTGCGGAGCCAGCGTGCGCGTCACCTCCCAAATGCCCTCATCGGCCCCCAGCGAGTTAGCGGTGTCCAGGCAAATGCCCACGTAGTCAGCGTCGGTGGCTTCGATGATAGCCACCAGTTCGTACGCGCGAAAGCGGTCGTGGTTCTCAATAGCTAGGCGCACTCCGGCTTCCCGGTACAGCGGCAACATTTCCCGGATGACGCGCACAATTTCGTCGTGCCGGGGTTCGTAGCCCTGGTCGTCGATCACCACCCGCACGAAGGGCGAGCGGCACTGCTGCGCCAGCGTGAGGTAGGTGTGCAGTTGGTCGGGACGCAGTCCGCGGAGGCCCAGTTCGAGTTGGACGTTGGCCTGCTGCGCCGTGCGTAGTAAATTTTTCCATGCATCATCAGCGAGTTGGTGCACCGGCAGGTTGTCGGCCAGTTGCAGTCGGTGCGCACCAAGTTGCCGGGCTTCTTGCACCAACTGCTCGGCCGTCATCGGCGCGGGGAGCGGGTGACCCGGCACGCCAATGGCCCAGGGGTAGGCGTAGCTGCTGATACCGAAGGCGATGGACATAGGTCAGTGGCTTTTCCGATGGGGATGGGGTGGGAGGCGAGTTCCTACCGGCGGTTGCTGGGTAAATATACGAATTGCTCCAGGAAGTGCATTAATCGGAACGGGCAAACCACTAATCCGGCAAGGACAAAAGGTTTGACAATACGTGGATGAACAGAACGACCGGGACAACGAGCCGTAATCGAACGCGTTACAAACGCGCCCGATAGATGTTTCTTGGTTCCCGGCATCGGTAACGGTACCAGATACCGTAGTTTGGGCCTGCGCCGTGACTAGAAAAGAGGAGCTCATCATCGATAATACAAGCAAGACCGGTAGGTAGTAATTTTTCATAAAGATTGGATTAGGAGTGTAAGCAATTTGCCGAATACTAAGCAACTTAGTGATTATACTGAAAATTTACCCAAAGTTACTAGCGTAGAACATGGCTTTTTTCAATAGGTGTACGGAGGGAATCGGAAAACCCAAATCGAAAGCGTCCAACTGAGTGGGGTCGCAAGAACTCATTTATGCCAGTTGCTCAACTACTGAATTTCCGATCAAGTGTCCACAACCGTAGGTGCCGCGCAAGATAGATAGGTTGGGGGGCATAATTGTCAGGATTTGGGGTGAAGCATTGCAGAGACGCCCCCCCTTCATTTCTAAACTGACTACACGTAGTTGTTAAGCATCACGGGCATCACCAGCATGAGCACATCTTCGTGGTCTTCTTTTACGCCGGGTTCGATGAGACCCGCCCGGTTGGGTTGCGAGAACTTGAACACCACGTCCTTGGTATCCAGGTTGCTGAGCATCTCGATCAGGAAGCGGGCGTTGAAGCCAATCTCAATTTCCTCGCCGGGGTGCTCGCACTCCAGGGTTTCGTTGGCCTCGTTCGAGAAGTCGATGTCTTCGGCCGAGACGTGCAGTTGGTTGTCGGCCACCTTGAGGCGCACCTGGTGGGTGGTCTTGTTGGCGTAGATGGCAATCCGCTTCAGTGAGCTGAGCAGCGTGGCCCGGTTCACCGTCATGGTGTTGTTGTTGTCGCGCGGAATCACGTTCTCGTAGTCGGGGTAGCGCTCGTCGATCAGGCGGCACACCATCTGGATGTTACCTCCCGACGCGCCCGCAAACTTAAAGAAAGCATTGGAGGCGTTGAACTTCACGCTCACCGACACGTTTTCGGCGGGCAGCACCGAGCGAAGCAGGGTCAGCGCTTTGCGAGGAATGATGATGGGCGACTTGGAACCGGAGCCGATGTCGTCGCGGCGGTAGCGGATCAGGCGGTGCCCGTCGGTGGCCACAAAGGTGCTGTCGGCCCCGTTCAGGTTCACGTAGACCCCCGTCATGGCGGGGCGCAGCTCGTCGGTGCTGGTGGCAAAAATGGTGTTGCTCACCGCGTTGGCCAGCACGTCCGACGGCATCTCCACCTCGTGCCCGTCTTCTACCATCGGCACCTTGGGGAAGTCGGTGGCATTCTCACCCGACAGGCGGTAGCGGCCGTTCTCCGACTGAATTTCTACGGTATAGGTAGACGCATCCACGCTAAAGGTGACGGGTTGCTCCGGCAGGTTCTTGAGGGTGTCGATGAGGATGCGGGCGGGCACCGCGATGCTTCCTTTCTCCTGCGTATCCACCGGCAGTTCGGTCATCACCGTGGTTTGCAGATCGGAAGCGGTGATTTTGAGCGTGCCGTTCTGAATGTCACACAGGAAGTTCTCCAGAATAGGCACCACTGGATTAGAGGTGATCACGCCGTTGATGGCCGATAGTTGCTTGAGCAGGGCGGAGGAGGAAACAACGAATTTCATGGGTTGCGGATTAGATTGATAAGAGGCACCCTACAGACAAGATACCGTTCTAAGACAATTGCCTACGATCTGCCTGGTGCGGCCATTTCATGGCGGGGGGTAAATATAAAAATTAATCAAGAATCCACCTCGAAAGCTGAAAATAAGTCGACGGTTGTTAGTCGATAGTCCATAGTCATAAGCCCGGAAGGCTATCGTCTATGGTCTGTCGACTAACAAACTGTGGACTGTCGACTATGGACTAATAAACTATGGACTCGCGTTGCTAACCACTCACCGACACGCGCTTGAACTCGGTCACTTTCATACCTTTGTTTACGCTGTCCAGGTACTTGCTCACCGTCAGGCTGTTGTCCTTCACAAAGGCTTGGTTCTCCAGGGTGTTGTCTTTGAAAAACTTCTTGAGGCGGCCCTGCGCAATTTTATCCAGCATATTCTCGGGCTTGCCCTCGGCTTCGGCTTGCTCGCGTCCGATGCGCAGCTCCTGGTCGATGGTGGCCTGGTCGACCTGCGCTTCGTTCAGGGCGGCGGGGTTCATGGCGGCAATCTGCATGGCCACGTCCTTGCCCGCTTCCCCGCCCTTGCCATCGGTGTTGGCCAGGGCCACCAGCACGCCGAGCTTCTTGTTGGCGTGGATGTAAGAAACCACCGTTTCGCCCTTCAGCACCTCGTAGGCGCCAATTTCTATCTTCTCGCCGATCTTGCCCACCAGCTCCGACAGTTTTTCGTCTACCGTCAGGTTGCCTACTTTGAGTTGCTTGAGTTCGTTCACCGAAGCGGGGCGCTCTTTAAAGGCCGCGGCCAGGATGTCTTCTCCTGCTTGCAAAAAATCGTCGTTTTTAGCCACGAAGTCAGTCTCGCAGTTGAGCGAGATGAGCACGGCTTCCTGTTGGGCGTCGCCTTCTTTGACGAACACCACGCCCTCGCTGGTTTCGCGGTCGGAGCGGGAGGCGGACACTTTCTGTCCTTTTTTGCGGAGGACTTCTACCGCTTTGTCAAAGTCGCCGTCGGCTTCGGTGAGGGCCTTTTTGCAGTCCATCATCCCGGCGCCGGTCATCTGGCGGAGTTTGTTAACGTCTTGTGCAGTAATTGCCATAATTGGGTTGTTTTCGGTTTGCTAAGGTTGATCATAAAAAAGAACACCGGCGAGCGTCTTTGTCAAGACAGAACGGCCGATGTTCCGGATGGTTTCACGAAGAATGGTCGGGGGTGATCCTACGACTCCGAGGCCGATTCTTTTTCGGCTTCTGCCTTGGCGGCCGACTTTTCTTTGGCCTCGGCAGCAGCTTTGGCTTCCAGGGCTTCTTTTTCGTCCGCCTGCTTCTTGCTTTCTTCTTCTTCCTTGAGCTTTGCTTCTTCCTTCTGTTCGCGGCGCTCGATGAGTCCCTCTTCGGCGGCCTGGCCGATGTACTTCACGATCAGCGAGATTGACTTAAAGGCATCGTCGTTGCCGGGGATCGGAAACTGAATGCTGGTGGGGTCGGAGTTGGTATCGACCATGCCAATCACCGGAATGTTGAGCTTGGCGGCCTCTTTGATGGCGATGTGCTCGCGCTTGATGTCCACCACAAACAGGGCCGAAGGCAAGCGGGTGAGGTCGGCAATGCCACCGAGCACTTTCTCCAGTTTGTCCTTCTCGCGGCTCATCATCAGGCGCTCGCGCTTGGCCAGGTTTTTATACTCCTCTTCCTTCATCATTTTCTCGATGGAAGACAGCTTGCGCAGCGACTTGCGAATGGTGGCAAAGTTGGTGAGCATGCCGCCCAACCAGCGGTCGGTCACGTAGGGCATCCGCAGCCGCTTGGCCTCTTCGGACACCACCTCCTGCGCTTGCTTCTTGGTGGCCACGAACATGATTTTGCGTCCCGAGCGTACAATGTTCTTCACGGCGTCGGCGGCGTTGTCAAGCTCCACCAGCGTTTTGTTCAGATCAATGATATGGATTCCGTTGCGCTCCATAAACACGTAGGGAGCAATTTTCGGATTCCATTTTCGGGTAAGGTGCCCGAAGTGGACACCCGCGTTTAATAAGTCTTTATACTCTAATTTATCCATAGTAGGGGTTGCGAAAATGCAAATATCAAAGGTCATTCTGATAAATTTCCAATGGTTCGTGTCTACACGAACCATAGAAAGTTATCAGCATGTCGTTCATTAGCGCTTGCTGAACTGGAAGGCCCGACGGGCTTTGCGACGGCCGTATTTCTTGCGCTCCACCATGCGGGGGTCCCGCGTGAGGAAGCCTTCTTTCTTCAGGGGCGGACGGTACTCAGCGTTGATGCTGACCAGGGCGCGGGACACCGCCAGGCGAATGGCTTCGGCCTGTCCTTTGAAGCCGCCGCCGCCTACGTTTACCCGCAGGTCGTAGTTACCCACTTCTTCCACCATGGTGAGCGGTTGCTTCACGATGGTTTGCAGAATCTCAGAGGGGAAGTAGGTGTCAATCGACTTCTTGTTGATGGTGATTGTGCCGTTGCCGGGCTGCATGTAGAGGCGGGCTACGGAGGTTTTGCGCCGTCCAATCGTGTTGGTTACGTCCATATTATCTTAGTTCTAAGGTTTTAGGCTGCTGCGCTTCGTGCGGATGCTCGGCACCGGCGTAGATGTGCAGGTTCTTGAATATCTTTCGGCCGAGTTTGTTTTTGGGCAACATGCCGCGCACGGCTTTCTCAATCACGCGGGCCGAATCTTTGGACATTTCCTGCCGGGGGGTAGAAAATCGCTGACCACCCGGATAGCCGGTGTGGCGGATGTATACTTTTTCGTCCATCTTCTTGCCGGTGAGCACCAGTTGGTCGGCATTCACCACGATCACGTTGTCGCCGCAGTCCACGTGCGGAGTGAAGCTGGTCTTGTGTTTGCCGCGCAGCACGGCGGCGATGTCGCTGCACAAGCGCCCCAGCGGAGCCTTACCGGCGTCTACAACGAACCACTTTTTTTCAACGGTGGCGGCGTTGGCCGAGATGGTCTTATAACTGAGTGTATCCACGTTCTTATTGACTGATGAAAACTGCCTTCCGAAAAAGGAACACAAAAGTAGTAGGTATCTATTTGAAATGCAAGCAGATTGAGTAATCGAATGATAGAAGGTCTGAATGATTGAAGGAGAAAGCCAGGGTGAAACACAAATAGCTTGAACCCTTCACTTATCTGATAGCCCATTCACTCATTCTATCATTCCATCATTCTTTCATTCGGTCATTTATTCTTGTCCAGTTGCTTCAATAGCACCGCAAAGTCTTTGGGATAGGGGGCCGTCACCTCCAGGGCTTTCCCGTCCGCGCCCTCGAAGCCCAGGGCTGCGGCGTGCAGCGCCACCCGTTTGATGAGCGGTTGTTCTTCGGTGCCCTTCTTTAAATGGTAGTTGCGTTTGACGCTCGACAAGTAAAACCAGTGACCACCGTACTGCTCGTCGCCGACAATGGGCGCGCCCAAACTGCTGAGGTGCACCCGAATCTGGTGCATGCGCCCCGTAACGGGCTGGCAACGTATTAACGTGTGGCGCTGAAACACCTCCGTGGTTTGCACCAGCGTCTGGGCAGGCTTGCCTTCGCGGCGGCTAATCCGCACCACCCCCTTGCTGGTGGCGTGAATGGGCAAGTCGACGGTAACCTCCTGGAAGTCGTGGATTCCTTCGCTCACCGCGTGGTAGGTTTTCTTTACCCGGCGCTGCTCGAACTGCATCGCCAACGCGCGATAGGCTTCCGGATGCTTGGCAATGGCCAGCGCTCCCGACGTTTCTTTGTCTAGCCGGTGGCCCACTTGCGCGTCGGGCACGTGCTGCCGGGCCAGCGATAGGATGCTGACTGGGTCGTTGCGGTCATCCAGGGTGGAGACAAACGAAGGCTTATTGATGACGAGGTAGTCGTCGTCTTCGTGAAGAACAAGGTCAGTGAAGTTGATACGGGGCATGAAACAGGAGGTTTACCCTAACCAATCGGCAAAGCCCCGATTTTGTTTAAGCCACCAGGATGCTAGCTACTCGGCTCGCTAATCTGCTCGGTTTCTTCTCGCACCACCCGCCGCCGCGTGGCCTTGCCCCGTTTCAACCGAAAGCTAAAGGTTGATCCCACTCCCACCTCGCTTACCACGCTCACCTTAGTCTGGTGGGCTTCCAAGATGTGCTTCACGATGGCCAGCCCCAGTCCGGTGCCACCCTTGTTCTTCGAGCGACTCTTCTCTACCCGGTAGAAGCGCTCGAAGATGCGCTCGATGTCCTCGGGAGGGATGCCCCGACCGTGATCCTGGATCGATACCGTGAGCGCCTCGGCGTCGCTCTCGAAGCGGACGGTGATGGTGGTTTTGGATTGCTTGGTATACTTAATCGCGTTGTTGATCAGGTTGATGAGCACCTGGTAGATGCGGTGCCGGTCGGCATACACGTGGGTGAAACTGCTTTGATCGGTGTTGAGCACCAGGGTAATTTCTTTCTTCTCGGCGTCGGCTTCCAACTGATCAAACACGTCGGTGACCATGTCGCTGAGGTTGAAGTGCTCGTAGTGCATTTTGATGCCTCCCGTCTCCATCTGGGACAGCGTGAGCAGGTCCTGCACCAGAATGTCCAGGCCGTCGAGGCTTTTGGCGGCTTTCTTCAAAAACTTGTAGCGAAACTTGCGGTTCTCAACCGCGCCGTCGAGCAGGGTGTGCACGAAGCCCTGGGCGGCGAAGATGGGCGTCTTCAGTTCGTGCGACACGTTGGCCACAAACTCCTTGCGAAACTCAGCCATCTTTTTCAGGTCGTTGATCTCGCGCTGCTTGTCGGCGGTGTAGTCCCTGATCTCCTGGGTGATCCGGCGGAAGGGATTGGCCAGGGGAGTCTGCTCTTCTTTGTCTTCCACAAACGACAGGTCTTTGCGCTTGAGTTGGTTGAGTATGTGGTAGATCTTGTTCACTTCTCGAAAGACCAAAAACTCCAGGGTAACGCTAATCAGGATGTAGGAAGAAGAAAAAGCCAACAGAAAACCCACCAGCAGCGCTACGTCGGAGATGCCATCTATCAGGGACTGGAAGGCCGTGGTGATCAGGGCGATGCAGGCTCCCAGCAGCACGGCTACTCCCCGCGAATTGAACAGCATTTGCATACCAGCGAATTAGTGGTTAAAAAAGCAATTGATCTTGCCCCAAGCCGCTTCTGGCCGAGTAAGCAGACTGATCTCACTCACCTGCCCCAAATTTATAGCCCACGCCTTTCACCGTGACGATGTAATCACTGCCAATCTTCTCGCGCACCTTGCGAATGTGCACGTCTACCGTGCGCGCCAGCACGTACACGTCTGACCCCCAGATGTTTTGCAGCAGATCATCCCGGCTGTGCACCTTGTCCGGATTTTGCACCAGATAGTAAAGCAGTTCGAATTCTTTTTTGGGCAAGGTAATTGGCTCGCCGTTCACCGTCACGGTGTAGCTGGTGCGGTCGATAATCAGGTTGCCCGCGTTGATCTTGGTATTTTTTTGCCCCTTCTTGGCTTCCCGACGAAACATGGCTCCAATGCGACTGATCAGCGCCCGAGGTTTGATGGGCTTGGTGATGTAATCGTCGGCCCCGGTATCAAAGGCGGCCACCTCCGAGTATTCTTCGGAGCGGGCGGTCAGGAAGACGATGAAAGTGTTGTAGAGATCAGGGTTTTCGCGAATCTGCCGACAGGTTTCTACGCCGTCCTGGTGGGGCATCATAATATCCAACAGAATGAGGTCGGGAAGAAACTTACCGGCCAAGGCGACCGCCTTCTTGCCGTTGCTGGCGGTTTTCACGCGATACCCTTCCTTGCTCAGGTTATAGTCCAACAGATCAAGGATGTCGGGCTCATCGTCGACGATCAGTACCCGGTGTTGCTTGGTAGACATAGAAGGCTAGGTTTGGCGGACGACGGTTATTAGACCGGACTGGCAATTTGAACGGCGACCCGGCCTAGCAAAAGTAAGAAAAAAACGCATTCGTCGAGCAGTGCCCTCCGCTATTTATCGTCGCGCTTCCTGAGTTTCAAGGGCACTCCGCCGCGGGGACGCAGTGTTATGAGTGGCTCCACGGCGATAGCCTTGTTGGCAGATCGTTGAATATCAAACTTCCTAATGATCTGACTCAGTACCAGTTGCATTTCTAATTGAGCAAAATGGTTACCGATGCAGTAGCGCGGGCCGCCGCCGAAGGGAAGAAACGCAAATTTAGGTCGATCCGCTTCGGGATCAGCAAACCGATCGGGCCAGAAGCACTCGGGCTCTTTCCACCAATCCGGATGCCGATGAATGATGTAGGGACAAATATACACCTGCGATCCCCGGGGGATAAAGTAGCCGTCCAGTTCGTCGTCTTCCCGAGCCTCGCGTCCGATGATCCAGGCGGGCGGGTACAGGCGCATGGTTTCTTGCACCACCCGGTTGGTGTGCGGCAGGTCAGCGATAGGATTGCCCGTCGGAGTACTGTTTGATTTAATCTGCTGCGTTTCTTGGTAGACCCGCTCCTTTTCTTCGGGATGGCTGGCCAGCAGGTAAAGTGCCCACGACAGGGCCACCGCCGAGGTTTCGGTGCCCGCAATAAAGAGGGTCACCACCTCGTCGCGCACCTGCTGGTCGCTCATGCGCTCCCCAGTGTCGGCATCTTCGGTGTCCATCAGCATGGCCAGCAAATCGTGGTGCGTTGCCGGGGCGTTTCTTCGCTCCGCGATAATGCCGTATACCAACTGGTCAAGCTCCCGCAGCGCGGCCTGGTAGGTGCGGGTTTTCTCGTTAGGGAACCAGAGCGGCAGGCGGAAGGGGTTGGATACCTTGTCGGTGATGTGCTGGTTGATCACGTTGATGCAGCGCACGATGGCGGGCGACGAAGCCCCGATGTCGGAACCAAACAGGGCGCGGGCCACCACCTGGGCGGTGAGCCGCATCAGGTCGTGACTCACGTTGCGCGGCGCGTCTAGATTAGATTGCTCCCACTCCCGCAACGTCTCCTGGGTAGCCTCGGTGATGGTGGTGCCCAGGTTAGCCAGGCGCTCGCGGTGGAAGGCCGGTTGCGCGATACGGCGTTGCTTGAGCCAGAAGTCACCCTCGCTGGTGAGCAGCCCGTTGCCCAGCGGGTGCCTCAGAAACTCGTAGGCAAAGCTTTTGCCGTACTTCTTGTTGTGGGTCACCAGCACGTGCTTGGCGTATTCGGGTTGGGAAAGCACAAACAGCGGCACGTGGGGCAGGTGCACGTCGTAGAAGTCGCCGTAGCGCCGCTGGTTCTCGGTCATGAAGGTGAAGAAGTCGCGTCCGAACACCGCCGCGTTCTTGAGCAGCGGATTGGCCGGGGCCACCCGGGGGTAGGGACGCCCGCGCTGGGGTTGGGCGCGCAGGGTGGCTTGTACGCTGGAGATAAGTAGTCGGAGCATACTTAAGCTAAGCAGATTGACGATTATAAAGTTTCTGTCTTTAACGGCTAGTTCGTTGGCGCGGGGCGTCTTGCCTAGGAAAACGATTTGTAGACCTAGACATATAAATTAGAGGATTTAGATTAAGCAAGCCTAAGTTCCGGCGAGGTTGCTTAGGCAAAGTTTGGCTATGAACAACCGGAGTAAATAGCTATTTTGTGGCGGATTACTTTCGCTATGATGCGTAATCCGCTATAAATACGCTGATATAAACAAGTTATAGGGCATTGAAAAACAAATGAGAAACCTTCCAGAAAATATAGAACAATACTTTTTTGACACCATTTATGGAAAGGTGGCCTTACGAGAATTTGAAGAATGGGTCTACACAAACAAAGAGATTGAATTTATACTCGGTGAAGATGATTATTTAGAACTCATTTCTTTCAATTACCTGAACCACATTTTAGATTGCATTATCAAAATTCAGGTCTACACAGACGGAATAGATGAGGATAAATTTTTCAACAATTCACTCGTACAAGACGGTGTGATCCGGAATCTGGAAGTTATCGGGGAGGCGAAATTGAAAAAGGCGGGGGGCCGCCCCGCGGCATATAACATCATTCAGCAACTACCCCATCTTAACTTGTCAATCAAAACAAATCACAAAACGTCATTCCGGAATTTTGCGTAGAGAAACGAAGCAAAATGTCCGGAATCTCCTGCTACGAAGGCAAGTATTCCCTCGTTTGAGACACGTTTTCGTCGTTGTAGCGGGAGATTCCGGGCCACCGCGGCGCGGCCTCGCCGGGCCGCCGGGCGGTGCCCTCGCTCCGGACCGCGCCGCGGCGGCCGCGTCCACGGTGGATGACGTCTAAAATTGTAAATAATTCAGACTTAGTTCTTAAAACACAACGAAACTGATGCCTCAAGTGCTGATATTGATAAACGGAATAAAACGTTAACAAGTCCGACTGAAAGGCTGCATTAAACGTTAACTCTCTACCCCGGCGATACCACGCTATAAATATAGTACCCGTAAATCCCCAGCAAAATCAAGCCCTCCAGCCGGGCAATGGTGCGGCGGTAGAGCATCATTGGTAGAATTAAAAAAGTAATCAGCAGCATCCAGATCATGTCCGAGTGGATAATCACGTCGTTCACGCGGATGGGGGCAATCACACTGGTGATGCCCAGAATAGATAAGATATTAAAAATATTCGACCCCATCAGGTTGCCTAGCGCAATGTCGGTTTCCTGCTTCACGGCGGCAATCACGGCGGTGACCAACTCGGGCAGACTGGTGCCCAGGGCCAGCACGGTGATGCCTACCACCCGCTCGCTCACCCCAAAGGCAATGGCCAGGTCCTGCGCGCCGTCCACAAACCAGTTCGATCCGAACGCCAAACCAACCGTGCCTACCACAATAAGCAGCAGATCTTTCCCCAAGCTAGCGGTGGGGGGCGGAATGTCCAACTCCTCGGCGAGAGCTTCGGCCGATTTAGTCTCGCGGCGCGACTTACGGATAATCAAGTAGGTGTAGGTGACTAAGAGCACCATAAACAGCAATCCTTCGGGCCAGTTGATGAGATTGTCCAGCACCACCAGGTAGAGCAGCAGCGAAGCGCCCATCGTCACCGGCCAGTCGATGCGCATGCTGTCCTTGCGCACCGGCACCGCGGTAATGGCGGCGGTGATCCCCAGCACCAAGGCTAAATTACAAATGTTCGAGCCGATCACGTTGCCCATCGCCAGGTCGGGACTCCCTTCCAGGGCCGCCTGCACGCTGATAAACAGCTCGGGTGCCGAGGTGCCAAAGGCCACGATGGTGAGCCCGACCACCAGCGGTGACAGCCGCAACCGCAGGGCAATGCTCGACGCACCGCGCACCAGCCACTCGCCCCCGCCCACCAGCAAGGCCAACCCAACAATCAACAAGAAAATAGAAAAGGTCATAAACGATACGTTACAATTTGGGGCCGAAGGCCAGATCACCGGCGTCGCCCAGTCCGGGCACGATGTAATATTTTTCGTCGAGGTGGCTATCCTGCGCTCCCAACCAGAACAAACAGGGCAAGGGCGACTGCTCGTGTACGTAGGCCACGCCCTCCGGACTCCCCATCACCGCCACCACGTGCACGGCCGACGGGGTGCCCCGTTCGGCAATCAGGTGCAACGCGTGCACCAGCGTGCGCCCCGTAGCCAGCATGGGGTCAATAAGCACCACTGGCTTACCGGCCACCGGCGGCAGGGCCTGGTAGGAAGCCGCAATGGTGAAATCATTTTCTGTGGTAGGTTGCCGAAACGCCCCGACAAAGCCGCTGTCCGCCCGGTCGAAATAATTGAGCACCCCCTGGTGCAACGGCAGCCCGGCTCGCAGCACCGAAATCAGCACCGGTTGCTGCACCAACGCGTCGACCGTTAGTTGATCCAGGGGAGTAGTGATCGTGCGAGAAGCGTAAGGAAGGGTTTTGGAGAGTTCGTAGGCCAGCAGTTCGCCCACCCGCTCCACGTTGCGCCGAAAGCGAAGCCGATCGTGCTGCCGCTCGGTGTTTCTCAGATCAGCCAAAAAACCACTGGCCACCGAAGGAGCGGAGGTGAGAACAAAAACGGAGGGAGAAATCATCAGCGGCAGTTGGGGAACAGACCGGGCAAATATAGACGGTTGCCGATGAATAACGCACGCTCACATGATTGAATTAGGTACGTGCGTGCGTTAAACCCTTCGTATGCGGAGTTAATTGGGGGAAGCAGAGAGCGTTGAGCAAATCAGGCGGCCAGCGAGCGTTGATCAACCAGCCTTGTTTTTAGTAAGGTCATTCCAAATTCTAACCCATCATGGCGCAAATCACGAAAGAAGTTGTAATTTTAGCGTTACAATAGCATAGAGTGCCGATTCCCTGCGTCAAGTTTTCTGGCGCACAACAACAAATCAGGGAATAACTGACCACGGATTCGCTGCTTTTCTCCGGAGAAACAGCCAGCCGTACCACAAAAACTAACCAGCTCACATGAGTTATATTCAGTTCGATAAAAAGCAGCTCATCGACCTTTCGCAGTCGCTGAGTAAAGAGATCATCCGCTCCAACAAGTCCGGTGCCTACTCGTCGACCACCATCATCGGTTGCAATACCAAGCGCTACCACGGTCTGCTGGTAGCACCGCAGCCCGGTCTGGAAGGAGTGCACGTGATTCTTTCTTCGCTCGATGAAACCTTGATTGTTAACAACGCATCCTTTGATCTGGGGGTGCACAAGTACCCCAGCGGTTACGAACCCAAGGGCTATTTGTACTTGAAAGATTTCGTGGCCGACCCCATTCCGCGCTCTTCCTACCGCATCGGCGACGTGCTGCTCACCAAAGAAAAACTCCTGGTGGAGCACGAAGAGCGCTTCTTGGTGCGCTACGTCCTCGAGAAATCTCCCGGCCCCGTTAAGCTGCGGCTGTCGCCCTTTCTGGCCTTTCGCAACGTGGACCAACTGCAACGGGCCAATGAGGACATCGATGCCTCCTGTCAGCCGATCGAGCAGGGGGTGGCGCTGCGCCTCTACCCGCAGTACAAGCCACTGTGCCTGCAGGTTTTTCCCGAACCTTCGTTCGTCGAGCGGGGCAACTGGTACTACAACGTGGAGTATCCCGACGATCAGGATCGCAACTACGACTTTCAGGAAGACCTCTACGTGCCCGGCTACTTCGAGGTATCGCTAGAGAAAGGTGACATTTTGGTGTTTAGCGCCGGTCCCGACGAAGTGAAGCCCAGCAACCTGCTGCGCACCTTCAACACCCAAACGCGCCGCCGCACCTCGCGCAACACCTTCGAGAACTGTTTGAAGGTGGCCGCCAACCAGTTTGTGCTCAAAACCCGCAGCACCCCCGAAGCCCGCAAGTACGACGAGACCAACGTGATCGCCAGCTACCAGCGCTACCGACGCGGCGGCCGCGACGCCTTCGTGGCCATTCCCGGACTCTCGTTGGTGCACCCCGACCTGAAACTGTACAAGGCGGTGCTCGACACCATGCTGAAGCACCGGCGGGGCGCATTTTTTCCCTTCTGGAAGTATAACGACTCGCAGTTATCCTACGAGGCCATCGACACTCCGCTGTGGTTCTTCTGGGCGCTGCAGCACTACACCCGCCGCCTGGGCGACGCCTCGGCCGTGTGGAAAATCTACGGCGGAGTGATCCGCGAGATTCTGGAAAGCTTTCGCGATGGTACCGACTACAACATCAAAATGCAGGACAACGGACTGCTGTCGGGCGGCGTGGAGGGCAAGGCCCTCACCTGGATGGACAGCTACGTGGACGAGGTGCCCGTGACCCCGCGCCCCGGCATGCCGGTGGAGGTGAACGCGCTGTGGTATAACGCCATCATGTTTGCGCTGGAAATCGCCGGACCGCGCTCCACCGAAGGCAAGGTGATTTTGTCCGAATGGAAGGAAATGCCCGCCCTCATTGAGCAGTCGTTTGCGGACACGTTCTGGGACGAAAAGAAAGGCTACCTGGCCGACGTGGTGAACGGCTCGGAAACTGACTGGTCGGTGCGGCCCAACCAGGTGCTGGCCGCCTCGTTGCCCTACTCCCCGCTGTCGGAACCGATCATCAAGTCGATGCTCAAGGTCATCGAAGAGCAGCTCCTCACCCCGCGGGGGCTGCGCAGCCTGTCGCCCCACGACTCCCGCTACCGGGGGCACTACCGCGGCGCCCAGAACGATCGACGGCGCGCCTACCATCAGGGGTCGGTGTGGCCCTGGCTCACGGGTCATTTCGTGGAAGCCTACCTCAAGGTGCACGAGCGCGACGAGGCCCTGCCCTTCGCCACGGCCCTTTACCAGGGGTTCGAGCCCACCATGCGCGAGCACGGCATCAGTTCGATCTCGGAAATCTACGACGGTAACGTGCCGCACGAGGCGCGCGGAGCCATCTCGCAGGCCTGGAGCGTGGCTGAGCTCCTCCGCATGCAACAACTCATTCAAGACTTCGACCGAGCCACCCAACCACTAACGGCTTAGATTGAAGGAGTGAATGATTGAATGTATTTATTCAGTCAGTCATTCGTTCAATCATTCTCCTCATTTCTTTTAATCCCCTGCGCGCTCTTCTATATTTGCGGGCAGCTTACTAACCTGATACCTGATGATGGAAAACACTCCCAATCCCTGGAAGAGACTATACGTACAGTCTAAAACTCCCCAACAACTAGAGGGTCTAGACCGGCTGGCCAAAAACTTGTGGTGGTCGTGGAACTACGAGGCTACCCAATTATTTGCTTCTATCAACGAGGAACAGTGGCACGCCCTGGGACAAAATCCGATTGCCCTGTTGGACCAACTCGACCAGCAAGATTATACCAGCCTGACCGGTAATGCGACCTTCATGAAGCAACTCAAGGAGGTGCTGCGGGCCTTCGACACCTATCTGGGCGAAGAAAAGAAGCCGGGACAACCGCGTATCAGCTACTTTTGCATGGAGTACGGACTGCACGCTTCATTCAAGCTCTACTCGGGCGGACTCGGCGTGCTGGCCGGTGACTTTCTAAAAGAAGCCAGCGATGAGAACGTCGACATGGTGGGAGTGGGGTTGCTCTACCGCTACGGTTACTTTCGGCAGGGCTTGTCGCACCACGGCGAGCAAATTGCCTACTATGACCCCCAGCGGTTCACCTACCTGCCCGTGGAGCCCGTGCGTGACGAAGCGGGTACCTGGATTAGGGTAGAAGTGGCCCTGCCCGACCGACCGCTCTACGCCAAAGTGTGGCGGGCCAACGTGGGGCGCGTGCCCCTCTATTTGCTCGATACCGACATCGACGAGAACCAGGAGCACGACCGCAGCATCACCCACCAGCTCTACGGCGGCGACCGCGAAATGCGCCTCAAGCAGGAGTTGCTACTGGGTATCGGGGGGATGCGCGCCATCCGGGCTATTGGTATCGAGCCCGACGTGTATCACCTCAACGAAGGACACGCGGCCTTCATCGGGGTGGAGCGGCTGCGCACCTACGTGGAGGCAGGTCTGCGGGTGCCCGAAGCCATCGAGGTGATTCGCGCTTCCTCTTTGTTCACCACCCACACCCCCGTGCCCGCCGGACACGATAGCTTCGCCGAATCGATGATGTGGCCCTACTTCGCGGACTTCGCCCGCCAGACGACCCTGCCCTGGGAGCAGTTTGTGGCCCTGGGCCGCATCGATGAACACAACCGGGACGAAGACTTTTCGATGAGCCACCTGGCCGCCCGGCTGAGCCAGCAGGTGAACGGGGTGAGTCGCATCCACGGCAAGGTGTCGCGCGAGATGTTCCAACCCCTCTACCGGGGCTTCGAAGCCAAGGAGCTGCACGTAGACTACGTGACCAACAGCGTGCACTATCCCACCTGGACGGCCCCCGACTTGCAGATTCTGTACCGCAAAACCTTCGGAAAAAATTTTCTGCAGCAGCAGTCGGATTCCGCTGTGTGGGCCAAGATTCATCAGGTAGACGATGCCAAGCTGATGACCATCAAGCAACAGCAGAAGAAGAATCTGATTGCCATGCTGCGGCGGCGCCTGGAGCGAAACATGCAGCTTCGCCACGAGAGTCCGCAAAAGATCGTGCGCACCATCAATGCGCTAAACGAAGACGCCCTGCTGCTGGGCTTCGCCCGCCGCTTTGCCACCTACAAGCGGGCGCGCCTGCTCTTCACCGACCTGGAACGACTCGAGCGGGTGGTCAACAACCCCAAGCACCCGGTGGTGTTTCTGTTCGCGGGCAAAGCGCACCCGGCCGACCAGGGCGGGCAGGCCCTCATCAAGCACATCATGGAGGTGTCGGGCCGACCGGAGTTTATCGGTAAGGTGATCTTTCTGGAAGACTACGATATGAACCTGGCTAGCGCGCTGGTGCGGGGCGTCGACGTGTGGCTCAACACGCCCACGCGTCCGTTGGAGGCCTCGGGCACCAGCGGCATGAAGGTGACCCTGAACGGCGGACTCAATTTCAGCGTACTCGACGGCTGGTGGGCCGAAGGCTACCGGGCCGACTCCGGATGGGCACTGCCCGAAGAGCAGGCCTACGAAAGCCAGGACATCCAGAACGAACTGGACGCGACCACCATCTATTCGGTGCTGGAAAACGAAATCATTCCGGAATACTACAACCAGAACGAAGCGGGCATCTCCGTACAGTGGGTGACGCGCATGAAGAACACCATTGCCAACATTGCTCCGCAGTTCACCATGAAGCGGATGATGGACGACTACCACGACAAGTTCTATCGCAAGCTGCACGCCAGCCACGACGCCGTACGGAAGAATGACTTTGCGCAGGCCAAAGCCATCGCCCAGTGGAAGGAGGAGGTACAGCGTGCCTGGAACAAGATCAGCGTGGTGCGCAAAGAGGTCTACAACTTCGATAACGACCCACTGCCTCTGGGCGAGTCGTTCAAGGCCGAACTGGTGCTCGATATTCAGGACCTGCGTCCGGAAGACGTGGGCGTGGAGTTGCTCATTGCCAAGCAGCACGAGGGCAAGCACGACATCGTTCTGGTGAAGGAGTTTAAGAAGAAGCGACTGAAGAAAAAGGCCCTGGCCAACGGAGCGGAAGGAGAGGAGCGCCGCGGTGCCCGGGTGAAGTACGTCTGCGACGAGAAAATTCCCTTCTCGGGCGTCTACGACTACGGATTTCGGGTGTTCGCCCAGCGCGAAGGGTTGGCGCACCGGCAGGAACTGGGTCTGGTGAAGTGGGTGTAGCATCGGTTAAAATACTGACCATTGTCGGGTGATACTTTGGCGAAAGCAGGCACTTAGTGATAAGTAGGCAGGTATCTTTACGAAATTTTGGGCGAATGCTCACCGGGCGCCGAGCGCTGTCTTTAGACGTGAGATGCGGAGCGTAGGATAGCAGGTTATGTAGTCAAAAATCATTATCTTATAGCAATGAAAATGATAACTTACAAGCGGAAATTAAAGATGACAAACGCCCAACAGCAGCGTGTTGATAGCTGGATTGGTGCGTGTAGGTACGTATACAACCTAGCATTAGAGGCTCGCATTGAAGCTTGGAAAAAGCAAAGGAAAGTTGGCAAATACGAACTGATGAAACAGCTTCCAGCACTCAAAGAAACCGACTGGATAGCTGATGTTCCTAGTCAGTCGCTACAAAATGTCATTGAGCGATTAGATGTGGGCTATCAAAAGTTTTTTGCCGGTGGTGGCTTCCTCCGATGGGCAGCCAAGCATCGTTATAATTCCATTCTTTTCAAGTCGGTTCAAGTGGAAGGCAACACAGTCAGGTTGCCTAAAATAGGCCCTCTCAAAACGTTCAAAGACCGTTTTGTGCATGGCAAACCTAAAACAGCAACAATCATCCGTGAGCATGATGGCTACTACGTCTGCATCACATCCACCGTGGACGCGGCACAGATACAGCAATACCCTATCCGACTAGCGAGCGAGAGCCAAGCCGTTGGCCTGGACATGGGTATTGCTCATTTTTGCGTGAGTTCGCAAGGGGAATACACGGCCAATCCCCGCCACTTCGCTAAGTACGAACGCCAATTGCGTATCGATAATCGATCATTGTCACGAAAGAAAAGAGGGTCGGCTAATTGGTATAAGCAGAAAGCAAAGCTATCCCGCCTACATGCAAAAATTGGCCGGGTTCGTCGCGATTTTCTGCACCAACTAAGCTGGAAAGTAGTTCGGGATAATGGGTTGATCGCCGTAGAAGAGTTAAAGGTGAAGAACATGGTTCGTAGCAGGTTGGCAAAGCACATTAGCGATGCTGGATGGTCAACTTTCCGTACGCAACTGCAATACAAATCTGACTGGCACGGAAGAACTTTTGTAGCTGTAGACCCAAAGTATACCTCGCAAACCTGTTCACAGTGTGGGCACAAAGAGAAGGGAAACAGGCAATCGCAAGCTAAATTTGTCTGTTTGTCTTGCGGATTGGAACAGAATGCGGATGTGAATGCCGCTAAGAATATTTTGGCGAGGGCTATCGCCAATGTCTCTCAACGTGAAGCGTTAGCTTGTGCGTGAGGCAAGAACCTCACGCCCTTTAGGTGAGAGGATGTCAGCAAAAGCAGCATTCGTATGGTTCGCACGGCAGTCAAAAAAAATACTCCGCAAGCGCGCGAACGGTGGTTCATCGATTTGTATCAGCGGGTGTTTCCCGCGGTGGCCCGCTACGTGAGTCGGCGCGGCGGTTCGCTGGAGCAAGCGCAGGACATTTTCCAGGACGCGTTGATCATCTACTACGAGCGAATCACCGCCGCGGCTGATCCTCTCGAACAGGAAGAAGCCTACTTGCTGGGCATTGCCCGCCACCGCTGGGCCCGCGCGTGCCGACGCACCGGGCCAGAAGTGCCGCTTGATGATTCGGTGGGGGAGGATTGGGTCGAGGAAGATGAATCGCTACCTTCAAGCCAGAAGCTGTTGCGGTTGCTGACTGTGGCTGGAAAGAAATGCATGGACCTACTGCGCGCCTTCTACTATGATCAACTGCCGCTCAGCGAGGTGGCACACGCTTTCGGCTACGCCGGAGTGCGCTCGGCCACCGTGCAGAAGTACAAGTGCCTTGAAAAAGTGCGCACCACCGTTCAGAAAAAATCAATGACCTATGAAGACTTCCTGGAAGAACACCCAGCGGTTGGATAAGTATTTGCAGCAGCGGCTAGCGCCCGAAGAAGCCTTGCTGTTCGAGGCGCGCCTGGTGCTGGAGCCCGAACTGCGGGACACCCTGCGGTGGCAACAGCAAACGCACGCCCTGGTTCGGGCCTACGGCCGTCAGCAACTGCGCCGCGAGATTCAGTCGGCCCAACAGAAAGCGTTCCATCAGCGGGAACACGACGGCTTTCGACAAACCATTCTTCGTATATTCTCCAAACGCTAAGCCATGTCTATTCACGCCAGCATCATCCCCACCGTTATCGACAGTAGCGGCCGGGGCGAACGCCTCTTTGATATCTACAGCATGCTGCTCAAGGAGCGCATCATCTTTCTGGGCAGCGCCATCGACGACCGGGTGGCCAACCTGGTAGTGGCACAGTTGCTCTACCTCAACAGCCAGGACCAGAAGCAGCAAATCGATCTGTATATTCACTCGCCGGGCGGCAGCGTGTACGCCGGGTTGGCCATTTATGATGCCATGCAGATGATTTCGGCCCCGGTATCCACAGTGGCCGTCGGTTTTTCGGGCAGCATGGGCACGGCCCTGCTCGCGGCGGGGCATCCGGGTCAGCGCTACGCCTTGCCCCACGCCACGGTGCACATGCACCCCACGGGCGGCGGGGCGAAGGGCTACACCGAAGACGTGCGCATTGCCACGCGTGAACAAGAGCGCTTGCAGGTGCAACTCTTCCACATCATTGGGAAGCACTCCGGTCATTCCTGGCAGGAAATAGAGGAATTCTTCATTCGCGATAGGTTCCTCAACGCCCGCGAAGCGCAGTCGTACGGACTCATCGACCAGGTGCTGGGCGATACCAGTGACTTGGTCACGATCAAAGACACGGTGCTGGAGGTGGCCTTCGATCAGGGAGAAGGGTAATTGTTGCCGATAAACAGTTTTGAAATGAATCTTTGTTTTCTTGCTCTCTTAACCCTGGTCGCTCTAGCTCAATACAGCTGCTCTTCCTCGCCCAACGTCCAATCTGCCCCCACCTCCGACACGGTGGTCGCCCAGGTCACCGGTCCGCTCGCCCTGTGGCCCGAAGGCGCTCCCGGCGAGCCCGAAGCCACCGGTGAAGAAGCCGATGCCACCAAACCCGACGACAATCTGGTGGCCGGAGAACCGCTCATTCGTCTCACCAACGTCACCGACCCCACCATCACCATCTACCACGCCCCGGAAGCGACGGCCACCGGCGCAGCGGTGCTGGTATGCCCGGGTGGCGGCTACCACATCCTGGCGCTGGACCTGGAGGGTACCGAGGTGGCGGATTGGCTTAATGGACTGGGCATTACCGCCATTGTGCTGAAGTACCGCGTGCCGGTGCGCGAGGGCGTACCCCGCCACGAGCGGCCCCTACAGGATGCCCAGCGGGCCATGGGAATCGTTCGATCCCGTGCCGACGAGTGGAACATCGATCCCGAGCGTTTAGGAGTATTAGGCTTCTCGGCCGGAGGGCACCTGGCCGCCACGCTGAGTAACACTTCCGATCGTACCTACGAGCAGATCGACGCGGCCGACACCCTCAGCAGCCGTCCTGACTTCATGGTGCTGGTGTACCCGGCTTACCTGACCGCTTCTGAGAAAGGCCCGGAGCTGGCGCCCGAGGTAACGGTTACCGACGCCACGCCGCCCACGTTTCTGGTGCACGCCGAAGACGACAACGTTCCGGTAGAAAACAGTCTGTTCTACTACTTAGCGCTGAAGCAAGCCGGGGTACCCGCCGAAATGCATCTCTACGCCACCGGGGGCCACGGTTACGGCTTGCGCAAGGTAGACAGCCCCGTGCACACCTGGCCCAACCGGGCGGCGCGGTGGTTGCAGCAGTGGGAGAAACTTGCCAACGAATAGCGGGTAGTAGATTATGATAGTTTGCCGTACCTTCGTAAAAAACTTTCAATCATGGGAAGCGCAGAGTTAAAATTAGGCATTTTCAGAATGGTGGACCGACTGTCAGAAAGCGAGCTTCAAAAGCTATACAATATGATCAATGATTTGTCTATTGATCAAAATGTTCCTTCCGAAAAATTACCCTGGAACCGTTTGTCTGAAGGCGAACAGGAGGCAATAGAGAAAGGACTGTCTCAACTAGAAAACGGTGAAGGAAAGCCCCATCAAGAAGTGATGGCTAGCTTTAGAGAAAGTTACGGTCGGTAGTATGAATATCGTCAACCGTTATACGGTACTTTACTATCAGGTAGCTCCTGAGTCAATCCGTCTGCTCACATTTTGGGACGCTCGTCAAGATAAAAGTAAGCTTGATGAACGTTTAAAGGATGTTGAATAAAAAATCGGGTTTGTTTTACGATACAAACAACAAGTGTGTCCTACGCTTCCTCCACCACCCACTCGCTCACCCGACGCTCCTCAGTGCTAAACGATACTCCGATCAGTAAAGTGTTTTTATCGGCTTGGCCGAAACGTTCGGCGTAGCCCCGCGCGCGGATCTGCTGTAGCGCCGTGGTGGCCGGTTGGTCCATCTTAAACTCAAAAATTAGGGTGCGCTCAGGAGTATTCACCACCGTATCAATGCGCCCCTGGGCGGTTTGCACTTCCGAATACACCAGCATGCCGGTGGTGCCCAGCATCACGTGCATAATGCTATGGAAATACTTTTCCTGTTGACTAAACAGCGCGTAGGGGATAGAAGCAAACACCGATTGAACCAACGCAAAAAACCGCTCCCAATCAGCATCCACCAAACTATCGATAAGGGGAAGCACGTAGCTGCGCGATACTTTGTTCACGGGTTCTTCTAAGTATTCAGCCAGCAGGTACTGCTGAAACGAGATGGCCACTTCCTGGTTGGGAAACCCCAGTTGGTAGCGCGGCTCTCCGAAAGGCAACTCCTCAATCGCTTTCACCGTGAGGTAGCCCGTCTGAAACAATAGGGCCACAATGTCGACGTGCTGAATGTCTCCGCTGGCCAGCAGGGTTTCCGGAGCCGACAGATGGGTTAGCTCGTAGGCCGTGGTTTGCTCTTTTTTGAGTTGCTGCGTGAGAAACGTGGGAGTGCCGGTGCTGAACCAGTAGTTGCGGAAGCTGCCCATCTGAAAGAAACTCATCAGCGAAAAAGGATTGTAGACCGAAGTGATAGCGTCCCACGAGTAGCCGTTGTACCAAAACCTGATCTTCTCTAGCAGCGCCTCGGGCGACCTATTCATCGTGCCGGGCAGGGCCGCCAGGTGTTCGCCGAAGTTCTGCTGCACTTCCTCCAGGGTGTAGCCGGTGAGCGTAGCAAAGGCCGGGTCGAGCGTGACGTCATACAGATTGTTGAGGTCCGAGAAAATGGACACCTTACCGTATTTGGATACTCCGGTGATAAATACGAAGTGGAGGTGCTGATCTTGCGATTTGAGCACGCCGTAGAAGTTCTTCAGCGTCTTCACGTGCTCGGCCGCCTGCTCGGGTTCTTCCAGCAAATCGGTGATCGGTTTGTCGTACTCATCGATGATCACGACCACTCCTTGCCCATCGCGCGACAGGGTTTGGATCAGTTCGGTAAAGCGGTTTTTGGAAGTAGTGGTGGACAATGATATCTGATACTGCTTGGCAGCAGCTAAGATGGTCTTGCTTAGTTCATCTTCCAGCGAATGGTTGCGGTAATCGATGGCATTCATATCCACATAAATCACCGGATAGGGCCGCCAGTCTAGCTTGTCCTCAATCCAGAGGCCGGTAAACGGCGCTTGGTTCCCCAGGAATAGCTCCCGAAGGGTAGACGCCAGCAGCGACTTGCCAAACCGGCGCGGCCGAGACAGAAACAGATAACCGCTGGTATTGATCAGCCGATGAATGGGCTCGGTTTTGTCTACGTATACGTAGCCACCCCGCCGCAGCTTACCAAAGTCCTGAATGCCAATGGGAAGTCTTTTCAAAACAACAGTTAATTTGACGCTTGTACCCTATCACTCATCTAGCGCCGGGCCGCTGGCCCGGTGATCAAAATAAGTGGGTTCTCTGAACCCAACGTAGGTAGAAAGAGTCTGAGGAAGTAAAACGACGGCTCCTACCCACTAGTTGAAGAACACGGTCACATAGCGCGTTCGGCGGTCACCGGGATGGTCTGGCCCGAAAAGGTGGCCTGCCCCGACAGTGTTTCGTCTTCTTTGGTGAGCGACACATCAATGGACTGCCCCTCAATGAAAACCCGGAACGAGGCGCTGTCTTCCAGAATTTCTACCTGCTGGGCCGGGATACGGTTCTCATTGATTTCGATGAACGCCTGCAAGCTATCCCCTTCGGTGGCGAACACAATAATGCCCTTTTGGTAGGGCGGGTCGGCCTGAGAAGCGGTGTACTGCCAGGAGCCTTCCCAGTCTTGCTGCTGCGCCTGGGCAGTGGGAACGTTGGCTAGTGAAAAAACAACGAGGGCTGAAATTGCTAAGGTCTTCATAAGGGGGTCGTGCGTTAGTGAACAAATCAAAACGAAATGCAGAAGATACAGCCGACGTATCACATTACCAAACGTTTGGCCAGCAATAGTCTGGTGGTTACTGATCCTTTGTCCCTTGTCCTTTGTAAATTTGACCAATGACCAATTCACTTCCACCAACCCAACCGGTATGAAACGCAACCTACTCATTCTCATTACAGTCATCCTAGCCTTTTGCCTGCAACCCGCTCTCAAAGCGCAACCGCCCCGGACTGCGAACCCGCCCGACCCCTACGCCCACTGGCGCACCTACCGCGGCACGGCCGACGCCCGGCAGTATTCGTCGCTCCGGCAAATCGACACCACCAATGTGCACCAACTACAACCCGCCTGGACCTACCGCACGGGCGACGCGGGCGAGCGCACCACCATCGAGTGCAATCCGATTGTTATCAACGACGTCATGTACGTTACTTCCCCGCAACTGGACCTCATCGCGCTCGATGCCACCACCGGCAAGGAGCGGTGGAGGTTCAATCCTCCCAACGAAGCGTCGGGAGTGAATCGGGGGGTGACCTACTGGGAGGAGGGCAATGATCAGCGCATTCTTTACGGGGCGGGGGCTAGGTTGTACGCGCTGAATGCAAAGGACGGCCAACCGGTAGCCGCGTTCGGAAACAACGGGCGCGTAGACCTGCGGGAGAACCTCGGGGCGGATCCGGCTTCCCTCAGCATTTCGCTCACCACTCCGGGCGTCATCTACCAAGACCTGCTCATCGTCGGCTCGGCCACGGGCGAGGGCTACAACGCCTCGCCCGGTCACATTCGGGCCTACGACGTGCGCCGCGGCCAACTGGTCTGGATCTTCCACACCCT
The DNA here is from genome assembly GCA_965217305.1 of Cyclobacteriaceae bacterium. Taxonomy (GTDB): domain Bacteria; phylum Bacteroidota; class Bacteroidia; order Cytophagales; family Cyclobacteriaceae; genus Tunicatimonas. Next base: position 109,485 of record CBDCHN010000004.1, on the reverse strand, counting down.
ACCGCAGCCGGGCGACTTCGGACACGACACCTGGCAGTGGCGGGCGGGCGAAAACTACGGCGGGACCAACAACTGGGGTGGACTCAGCCTCGACGAGGCCCGGGGCGTGGTCTACGTGGCCACCGGCTCGCCCACCTACGATTTCTACGGAGCCAACCGCCGGGGCGAAAATCTGTTCGGCAACTGCGTGATCGCCCTCGATGCCACCACCGGCCATCGGAAATGGCACTACCAGGCCGTGCACCACGACCTATGGGACTACGACTTGGCCTGCGCCCCCACGCTGATGACCATCCCCCACCGGGGCCAAGCGGTCGACGTGCTGGTGCAGCCTACCAAAATGGGCACCCTGATCGTGCTGGATCGGGAGACGGGCCAGCCCCTCACTGATACCCAAGAAACCCCGGTGCCTGCCTCAGACGTACCCGGCGAACAAGCGTACCCAACGCAACCTATGCAGTCGAACCTGGTGATTGTGCAGCAGGGGCTGGAGGAAGACCGACTCACCAACATTTCGCCCGAAGCCCAGGCCTACGCCCGACAGGAGTTTGCTAAGTACCGCAACGAAGGCTTCTTCACCCCACCCAGCCAGCGGGGAACGTTAGCGATGCCCAGCACCCGCGGCGGCTTCGGGTGGGGCGGAGTGTCCTACGATCCGGAAAACCAGGTGCTGTACGCCACGGCCAACGAGGTGGCCCTCATCCTGAAGATCAACCCGGTGGAGGAGGCGGGAACCAAACCGCCGGTGCGACACGCAGGTGAAATAGTCCGGGCGGAAAACCAACAAGGAAAGAACCTATACCTAACCAACTGCTCCAACTGCCACGGCGCCCGGCAACAGGGCGTGCCCAACGCCTTTCCCGCCCTTACGGGCTTGCGCGAGCGGCTCAAACGCTCACAGGTGGCCCAGATCATCACGCACGGGAAAGGCAGTATGCCCGCCCACCCGCAGTTCAGTGCGCAACAGCTAGAAAACCTGGTCGACTTCCTGTTTGAAGTCAATACCGCACCGGTCTCAGCGCAAGAACCTCCGGCCCGTGCCCCCGAGCGTTACGTGCTCGACGGGTTCACGCTGTTTCTGGATCAGGAAGGCTATCCGGCCACCCGTCCCCCGTGGGGCACGCTGAACGCGGTGGACATGACCACCTTCGAGTTACTTTGGAAAGTGCCGCTGGGAGCCTATCCCGAACTGCTGGCGCGCGGCGTTCCGCCCACCGGCGCCCAGCACTTCGGCGGATGCGTGGCCACCGCTGGGGGATTGGTTTTCGCGGGTGGATCGGCCGATGCGAAGTTCCGGGCCTTCAGCGCGGCCACCGGCGAAGTGCGGTGGGAAACCCAACTGCCCGCCGGAGGATACGCCACCCCGGCGGTTTACCAAGTGGACGGACGGCAGTACGTAGTGATTGCCGCCGGAGGAGGCAACCGCAACGGCACCCCCTCGGGCGACGCCTACGTAGCTTTCGCCTTGCCTGAGTAAACTAGACTGGATGCTGGTTGCTGGTTACTAGCATCTAGCTACTAGCATCCAGCATCCAGCATCCAACATCCAGTATCTTTACCGTGCGACAGACTTAATCTTGCTATAGCTACTCCGCCCGCAACGTGCCTACAAAGCCTCCGTACGGAGCCAGCGTCACCGATAGGGGTTGATCGCGGGCGATGGCTTCTTCCTGAAACGCCAGTTCGTCCGCCCCGTCTTCCAGCAGCGACAGGGTGTGCATTCCTTCGGGCAGGAAGTCAAGAGCCACTTCATAGGTTTTGTCAGTATCAGCTTGATGGATACCGGCTAGGTACCAGGTGTCGCCCGACCGCCGGGCCAGGATCACGTAGTCGCCGGGGTAGCCATCCACGAAGCGCGTTTCGTCCCACACTACGGGCACGTCTTTGAGGTACTGAATGGCTTCGGGCCGCAGCGCGCGGTAGGCTTCGGGGCGGTCCGCCAGGTGCAACAGGCCCGACTCGAACACCACCGGCAGGGCCAGCTCGTGCGCCGGGGTCGTCAGGGCAGGATACGTGGACTCCGACAGCGTGACGGGTGTGAAGTCCATCGGCCCCACCACGTTGCGGGTGAAGGGCAGGATGGTGTTCTGCGTGGGCGCGTAGGCGGGGTAGCGCTCGGCAAATTTGTAGGCTTCGGCCCCGAACACCGCCTCCATCGCCAGCAGGTGCGGATAGGTGCGCGACCAGCCCCGCGGCAGGGTGCAGCCGTGGAAGTTGACCAGCAGTTCGTACTCCGCCGCATCGTTCAAAATGTCGATATACTGCTGAATGATCGGTTGCTTGTCGCTCTGGAAGAAGTCGATCTTCACCCCGGCCACGCCTAGGTCGCGCAGCATCGCGAAGGCTTGGCGCCGCGCCTCGGGTTCGTGCATCTGGTCGCGCGGTTCTTCGGTGACCACGTTGCGTGGCCCGCCGCTGTTGTACCACACCAGCAGCCGCACGTCTTTTTCCTTCGCGTAAGCAGCTAGCTTGGCCAAGTCGCCGTTTTTCATGCGGTTCCAGTTGGCGTCCACCAGCGAGTAGGCCCAGCCCATCTCGGCGGCGAAGTCCACGTAGGGCGTCAGCTGATTGTAGTCCTGCGGACTGTCGCTGTAGTACCACCAGCTCCAGGAGGCCTTGCCGGGCTTGATCCAGTCGGTATTGCTTACCGTGCTGGGCTTCGCCAGGTGATGCACCAACTCGGAGGTGGCAATATCTTCCAAGCTGTCCGACAGGTGAATCACGCGCCAGGGCGAGCTCCAGGGCAGGGTGATTTCGGGGCGGGTGTGCAGGGAGTCATAGGCTTCGTTGGGTTCGGGGAAGCGCAAACGGTACTGTCCGTTGGCCGGGTCGACGTTGAGGTGCATGCCCGCGTAGAAACCATCCAGGGCCGATTCACTCAGCAACAACCACCGGTCTTGGGTATGGAACAAGGCCGGAAACGACCAGCCGTTCTTGTTGGCGGGAGCGGACTCACCGATGGGTAGTTCGTCCTGGTAGAACGTCTCGTAGGCCGGGGCGTACATCCACACCGAGTCGTAGGCCTGCAGCCACTTCTTGCCTTCGGAGGGTAAGTCAAAAGCCGTTAGTTCGTCTTGAATCGTATACGTTTGCCCAGCCGTCCCGTGCCACGCGTAGCGAAAGCCCAATCCGTCGTTAAACGCTCGAAACCGCAAAGTCAGGGAGTCGCCCCGCTGGGTAACGGTGTAGGCCTTCTCCCGGTAGTCCGCCTCGTGCTCCCGACGTTTGCCGATCAGCATCTCGTACGACTCAGTGCCTTCGATAGTTTCGGAAACGGTGAGGTTGGTGAAGCCGCGGGAGAGGTCCCGTCGCTCCGCGCCGTCAGCGATAAGTCCCAGGTCAGAGGGTTCAATCACCGTCACGTAAGCGTCGCCCTGTTTGAACGCCACCTGGTACGACAGGCTGCTGTCGGCAGGATCAAGCAACACCTCCACCTTAATGCGCTGGTCGGGAGAGTACAGGGCCGGATCGGTCGGTGGTTCGGTGGGCTGACAGCTCGGAAGTAGTGTGATGAGAAGGATACAACAGGCGAATGAGCGGGTCATTGGGTTGAGTTAAGGTGATGAAGGGCTGGGTAACGGCTAACAAGTAGTGCTCTTTGTAGAAAACAGTGGCTTGTGAGGACACAAGCCACGAATTATGTGTGGGCGAGCGGACGGGTCATGGGGTTGGGTTGTGGTGAAGCGACCGCAATATACCAATGCACCGTAAAAATACCTGCTTGCTCCCGGAGCATCATCGTAAAACGTAGTGACTCAGTTCGGAAACATTACGTATTCATTACGTCGAGCTATGGTTTGGCCCTGCGGCACCCGGTGCAGGACCGCCGCCGACCACCTTTTTTAGGGTAAAACTACGGAGCACTAGCGCCCAACGGAGGGGCGCGGTGCCGATGCTCCCGTGACATGTACTTAGTATACGGTGTGTGATAGCGAAAAACTCGCTACATGTATCCTCAGTAAGTACACTTTGACCCTAAACGATGATGACGGAGCGTAAAAATACCTACCCCTGGCCCAGAAGCAGCCAACCCGTAACTTTGACCCGCCCCAATTAAAAGACCCGTCGGCTAGCAGCCAGCGGGTCAGTACAAGTTTTGTTGGTTTAACTTGCTGCAAAGGTAAGCGAAAAATGCAATGGTTGGGATTCGTAGCCGGTTTTTTCATCCATTACGCATCGAACCATATGCAAAGCATCGGATGAGCCTCCGGCTCGTACGTATTATTTGGATAAGTCTCCGACTGACCATCGTCAAAATGCTGAATAATTGCTTTTCTTGCTCTCGACTAACCGGCGTGCCCCGTCCAACTCCCATGAGCGCAACGGCTCTCTTACCCTACCTCTCGGCACTTATCTTGCTAAGCGTATCGTCGCTCAGCGCTCAACCCGTTTCTTCGGTGGATCAGGTGCCCTGTCGCCCCTGCAACGAGCTGGCGAATCTGGCGCTAGCTGACGTACGCATCTCCGAAGCGGTGGTTGTTAGCCCGGATGCAACGCACTGCCGGGTGCGGGGCACCATCGGAGAAGAAATCGGGTTCGAACTGCTGCTCCCGACCCGCTGGAACGCGCGTTTTGCCATGAGCGGCGGCGCCGGTTTCTCGGGGTCCATTCAGAACGGGCTGCGCTACCTGGTGGGGGAGGGCTTCGCCACGGTGGGCACCAACACGGGGCACACGGGCGAAACCATCGAGGCCGACTGGGCGCTGAACCACCCGCAGCGACGGCTCAACTTCGGGCACGTAGCCGTGCACCGCACCGCGGTGGTTTCTAAAGAGATCATCGAGCACTACTACTGCGCTGCCCCCACGTATAGCTACTTCAGCGGCTGCTCGCGCGGGGGCGGACAGGCCCTGATCGAGGCCCAGCGGTATCCCGACGACTTCGATGGCATCGTGGCCGCCGCGCCCATCATCGACTGGCCCGCCACCGGGGTCGAATTTGCGCAGAACACCGCCTTGGTATATCCCGACCCCAACCAATTGCGTAACCCCCTGCTCACCAAGGAGCACCTGGTGCTGCTTGAGGCGGCGGTGCTGGCCCAGTGCGATACGCTGGATGGGGTGCAGGATAGCCTGCTGACCGACCCCCGGGCGTGCGCGCTCGACTATGCTGCCCTTCCCCGGTGCCCGGATGATGCGCCCGGCCCGGAATGCTTCACCACGGACCAGCTTCGGGCGATTCAGCTGATCTACGCCGGAGTGACTAGCCAAGACAGTGCGATCTATCCGGGATTCCCCTTCGGCAACGAAGCGGCGGCGGGAAGCTGGGACACCTGGATCGTGGGCCCCAACACCGAGACCATGAAGCTGGGGTACCCCACGCTGCAGTACGCCATCGGCACGGGTATTCTCAAGAACTTCGTGTATCAAGACTCGACCTGGGATTATACCGACTACGACTTCACGGACTTCGGTGAGCAAGCGAGGGCGGCTTCGGCCTATCTGGACGCTACCTCCACCGACTACCAAGCTTTTCGGGCGAGCGGCGGCAAAATGATTATCTACCACGGCTGGAGCGACCCGGCCTTGTCGGCCTATACCTCCATTGATCATTACGAAGCCGCTGTCGCGCAGGACTCGACCTTGTCCGAAGCGGTGCGCTTGTTTCTGCTGCCCGGCGTGCTGCACTGCGGCGGCGGTCCCGGCCCGAGCGGCAACAACTGGATTCGCCTGATTCAGGACTGGGTGGAACGTGACACTGAGCCCGAGCGGGTGGTGGTGACCAAGAAAGCGCCGGGCAAGGTGCTGCTAAGCCGCCCGGTGTTTCCTTACCCGGCCCGGGCGGTCTACGATGGGGTGGGGGACCCATCCGTTGAAAGTAGTTTTCTGAGGAAAACCCCGTGAGTAGGCACTAACGTTACACTGGGGCGCACTTGCAGGGCGTCACCCTTGTTTTCTATTTTGCCTCAATCCCCTTTGTCAGTTAGCGTTATCCCCATGATTCCGTGAGTGGGCAGTATCCACCGCAAACTTACACTGGGGCGCGCTTGTAGCGCGTCACCCCCTGTTTTGCCTTAATCCTCTTTGCTGGTCAACATTATCTTCGGCAATTTGCTACCTTTCCGAAGCAGCCAAACCGCAGAATGATGAACCAGGAATATCGAGTGATGAAGGATAATACAAGTAGATTTAGTTCATCGCGTCGCCGGTTTGTTCAGACGACGGCCGCGGCTGCTGTGGGAATGAGCGTGCCGGACTTTGCTCGCTCACGGAACCATCCGCTGGTCGATAATCTTGGTTTGCAACTCTACACCGTGCGCGAACCGCTCGTAGCCCAGCCTTAGCAAACCATCGAGGCCATCCGGGCGACAGGCTACCGACAGGTGGAACTGTTTGATACCCAACTGCTGCCTAAGCTGCACCCGGTTTTCAAGGGCCTAGGCATTGCCATCAACAGTTCGCACTTTCTGCCGCCGCTCGTCACCGGCAACTGGAATTCACTGGTGTCCACGGGAGTGAAGCCGCCTCCGGCCGACTATACCTTTGAGCACGTGGTGGAACAGGCTGCGAAGTATGAACTCACCGATCTGGTGTTTCCCTACCTGTTTCCGGAAGACCGCGGGGGCATTGATGTCTATAAGAAACTGGCCGAGCAGTTAAGCAAGGCCGGAGAAGTTTGCCAACGGTCGGGCATTCAACTATCGTATCACAACCACGCGTTTGAGTTTCAGGCGATGGAAGACACTAGTCCGTTCCAGCTGCTTATGGAAGGCACCGACGCATCGCTGGTAACCTTTGAGATAGATGTGTTCTGGGTGAGCGTAGCGGGTATGGACCCCGCGAAGTTTATCCGGGATCACGCCGGGCGGGTGCGGATGCTGCACCTGAAAGACAAGAAGGAGGGACTATCCGCCTCATTCCTAGACAGCAGCCTGCCGCCGAATGCCTTCCAGCCGGTGGGGAAGGGAGTGCTTGATTTCCCAGAGATTCTGCGGGCCGCCGAGGCAGTGGGGGTGAAGCACGCCTTCGTGGCGCAGGACCGGTCGCTCGATCACGGCCTTTTCATAAAATGTCAGTATGTTTAAAAAAGAGTGTTGCAAGCGTTGGATTACACGCTACATCTTCCTGCATTGCTTTCAGATAGCCCTTTTTCTGTTGCCGTAGCAGGTTTCCGGCTACCGATATAATACTGGCTAAAGTTTTGCTGCGGGCTGGTTCTTTGCATCGGATGCGATCTTCGCGGAAGGTAGCGTCTCTGACCCAGTTATCCGCCTCAATGCTCCAATGTTGACGAATGGCTTGAGAGAACTCTCGGGGGACTATCTGCTCCAGGGAGGCATTAGAGAGATAATAACTAGTTTCTCGGCTCACTTTGCCGGTTCTGCATTGCGTACTTTCTCGCTCTACTACCACCAGGGTAGCAAACTTTGAGCTATCCCATTTTTGCTCAAAGCAGACGGCATGGGTGGGATAAAAAGAAGCTTTTCGCTCTTCTATGCGGCCGTGGCCTTTTTCTGAACTCTGATGTTCGGCTACCGGGGCAGTAAGTTTAACATGATCTTGTAAGTCTTCTAGCAACATGGGCTGGTTGGCTTTCACCTGGGCGATATAAGTACCTTGAGCATTCTGGACCATTTCTAAAGTTTGGCTTTGGGTATGTAATGCATCAAAAGTCAAGCATTGACCAGCTAAAGCATCTTCTTGCAAAAATTCTCTCACGCAGCTTATTTCACTGTCTTTAGCCCCGTGATAAAACAATCCTGGTAGGCTGATGCTACCTTGATGTAGCAAAGGACGTACGATACATAATCCCCTTTTCTCTCCCAGTACCCCATCAATGGTGCCTCTGAGTTCTTTTCCGTCAAAGCTAATCCAGCTGTTGGCAGGCAGCAAACAGGCTTGCCAACCAAAATAACGAGCATGAAAGTGTTGATAAGCAGCCGCATTCACCAGGGCCAGCAGTCTGCGCAATTGCACATCGGAGACCGTATAACTGACCGATAAGCCCAATAAAGAGCATAGGCAATCGTGATGTCGTACCAAAAACCGGTGAATCTCGGCGATGAGTACCTTACCTGCCATAGTTGCTAACAGTGCCCCAAACAACACAAAGTACAGATCATGGCGTTTGCCCCGGTTATCGCGTGGATCAATCACGTTAGCTTGCAGATAGTAGTAGTAAGTCCTACATTCGTTTTTTTAAGACAGGGTAGCATAGTTTGTTAGTTTGATAGTGGAATATCAAAATTAACAGCTTTTTGCTACCCTCTCTTTTTTATGAAAAGGCCGTGGTCGCTCGATCCGCTGGCGGATATTAAGCAGAGTAGTACGTACCTTCAGGGTCTCAAATAAATACTACTATGGCAAATATTGTGTCCCTTCTGGTTGTCTTGGTACTCTTCGGACTGTTTACCGAAGGTCAGGCGCAACCCATCAGCGTGTCGGTTGATAAATCGAAGGCCGAAAGGTTTATTCCTGATCGCAAGTACGCGGTGGGTTTGATGGCTTTTAGTCGGGTTTCGGTAGTGGATGTCAATTATGGGTTCGATAAATTCGTATGGTCGCTTTACGGGGGAGGGGTATCGGTTCTGCGTTATTCCTCCAATCGGACGTTTTGGTCGGTAGGCTTTGCCCACGCAGCAGTAGCTAAACTTACTCAAGAACCCGGACCCGATTTTCGGTTTATAGAGGACACGAGCACCAACCGGCTCACGAACGTAAGGGTAGGCACTCAAACCACCGTATGGCGGGGCTCGTATTACACCGTACCGATCAGTTTTCATCACTTACTGACAAAATCAAGGCGTACGAACGTATACATCACCGGGGGGATGGTTCTCGATTGGGCGCGGCGGCATGTTCTAGAAATCACGTCGACCTACGATGGCCGAACGGATTATCCAATCTACGGAAGGTTTCAGGAAGTGTCAGCTACCGTGCAGGGCGGGCTGGGGTTGTACCAACCGCTGGGCGAGAACTGGGTTGTGGTGGCCGGAGCAACGCTGGGTCATACCTTCTTTAGCGAGCTTGAAGAAGCAGTTACTGCTCGGGGCGCTCCCGGCATTGCTTCCTTTGACCTGCGGGTACATTATCGCCTTCCCTAAACTCAGTCCTCAAAGGCCGAGGTTAGTATCTAGGCCGGAAAATAGTTCTTTGGCCTTGCGTAGGCTCACGTACCTCACTAGTTTGTTGGGCGAAGACCGGTAAGCAAAAATAAAATAGGGCACTCATACACTTATTTGCTTCCCTTTCGTTACCTTGGTATCACCACTACCGCCAGGCTCACTCCGAAGTGCCGGCGCAGAAAACAGGGTATCATCGTCCGTTCTCGTTTATTCACTTAAACCGTTATTCGTATGAAAACCCCTGTCAGTCTGCCGTCCCGGCGGATGCACCCGCTTGCCTACTTCGCCCTGCTGGTGTCCCTGCCCCTATTCAACCGCTGCACCGACCAGGTGGAAGCCACCGTCCGCTACACCCAGGTCACGCCGGTGTACGAAACCACCGACGTGCTGCGCAACGCCGTGGCGGTGATGCCCGCTCGGGCCATCGAAGGAACCGGCAAGATCTACGCCCACGAAGGCTATTTGTTCCTGAACCAACCCAGCCAGGGCATTCACATCATCGACAACACCGACCCGGCCAATCCCCGGCCCATCAGTTTTGTCAACATCCCCGGCAACTTTGATCTGGCCGCGCAGGGCGATATGCTCTACGCCGACAGCTACATCGATCTGTTGGCCCTCGACATTAGCGATCCGCTGAACGTGACGGTGACCCAGCGCGTGGAAAACGTGTTCCCCCGCTACAACAGCTACGGCTTCTATCCTGACGACGAACGGGGTATCGTGACGCACTGGCAGGAACAGGAAGCCGTTCAGGTGTACGAAGGCGAACTTGGCGGATTCAGTCCCTACGGTTCCGGAGCCTACTTGTTTGGCGACGGACTCATTTTGGACAATGCGGCGCGTAACGATTTCATGAGCCAAGCCGACGTGCCGGTGTTTAACCAAGCCAATGAGCCCATCGGCAAAGCCGGTTCGCTGGCCCGCTTCGCGGTGAGCAACCGCCACCTCTACGCCATCGACGACCAAAACATGCAGGTGTTCGATGTTACCCAGGCCGCCAACCCGGTGCCCGGCAACGAACTAAACATCGGTTTCCTGATCGAAACCATTTTCCCGCACAACGACCGGTTGTTCATTGGCTCTCAGAACCAGATGTACATCTACGACAACGCGCAGCCGGAGCATCCCGCCTACGTTTCCAGTTTCTTTCACGCCACCAGTTGCGACCCGGTGGTGGCCAACGACAGTATGGCCTACGTGACGCTGCGCACCGGCACCACCTGCCAGGGAGTGCAGAACCAACTGGACGTGGTGAACATCCGCGACGTGTACAACCCCATGCTGGCGGCGACCTACCCAATGGAGAACCCGCACGGACTGGGCATCGACGGCCGGACGATGTTCTTGTGCGAAGGCGAGCACGGACTCAAGGTGTTCGACATCAGCGATACCTATACCATCGACCAGCGCCTGATTGCCCACTTTACGGATATCCACGCTTTTGACGTGATTCCTCTCAACGGGACGTTGATTGTGATTGGTGACGACGGTATCTATCAGTACGACTATTCTGATCTGAGTAACATTCGTCTGCTGAGCAAACTGACGGTGGCGGCGGTATGATAGGCGGCCGCACCCGTAGAGAATGGTACCTACTGTTGCTGTTTCTTCTGGCCGCAACGGTGGGCTATGCCCAAACGTCGACGCAACAGGAAGTAACCGTGTTTCTGAAGGATGGCAAGGTGATCAAGGGGATGACGACGCTGTCGATGTTTGAGGGATACCTTACCCTGGAAGCGGATGAATTTAACCAAACCCACATTGCTTACGCTGATATCCGGCAGATCGTGTTTGGTCCGGTGGGTAATATAAAACGGGTGAAGGGGCGTGAACCTAAGCCAAAAAACCCTTTTGCCATCGAGGAGCGGGGCTACTTCCATCTGATCGAACTTGCTGTCTTGGCGCAAAGCGGGGGGTATTACTCACAAGGAGGTAACGGATTAAGCATCTCCACCACGCACGGCTACACCTTCAGCCCTCATCTGATGGTGGGACTGGGGGTGGGTTTGGATCACTATGGGTATGCCAACGTGACGGCCGCTCCGCTATTTGCGAGTGTGCGCGGGATAATGCTGCGAAAACAGTGGACTCCGATGTACTTTTTGAACGTGGGAGGTGCAGCGGCCTGGGGCAACAACCTCTTTTTCAACGGAACCAGTAGCCGCACCACCGGAGGGATGATGCTCAACCCCGGGCTGGGCTATCAGTGCCACTTCAGCAAATCAGCGATCCTCTTCAACGTAGGCTATAAAGTGCAACGCGCTCGTCTGTCGTACACTTGGCAGGACTGGAACGGAAGCACCATAGAAGTGGATGAAAAAAGAACCTTGCGTCGACTAACTCTGTCTATGGGGGTTCATTTTTAAGGTTAGTTGAAAACTGCTGAGCGGAAGGGGGCATCTAGGCCGTAGGATCGTTCTCAAACATCTTCTTATCTCGACTTTACTAGTGAGGGTAAGAACCCAAAGGGAAGCGGAGTAGTATATTGAAATGACCAAAGATCAATATGCTATGTTCCGTTTTCCAATTGAGTTCTTGCGATTAATGGTACCATTTAAGATGCTATTTTCCAAATCAGTGTTCAAGCTTGCGGTTCCTCTGCTCAGCGGAGCTATTCTTACCACGGGTAAGCGCACGGTAACTTCGGCTCTGCGTGTGGTAGGCTTGAGTGAGGAGCGCAACTTTCCCAAGTATCACCGGGTGCTAAGCCTGTCTAAATGGTCAGCCCGGAAAGCGGCTAAAATATTGCTTGGGCAGTTGCTAGATTGCTTTCTGCCTGCCGGTCCGGTGGTGGTAGGCATTGATGAGACCATAGAACGCCGATGGGGTCCCAAGATTAAGGCGCGAGGTATCTACCGAGACAGTGCACGTAGTAGTCGTACTCATTTGGTTAAAGCCAGCGGTCTGCGTTGGATGAGTGTGATGTTACTAGTGCCTATCGGTTGGGCCGAACGCGTATGGGCTTTGCCGTTTCTAACGGTGTTGGCCCCTTCTGAGCGATATCATCATCAGCAAGGCAAAGCGCATAAAAAGCTTACGGATTGGGCCCGGCAGATGCTTCTACAAGTCAAGCGGTGGTTACCCAGTCGCTCATTGATTGCCGTGGGGGATAGCAGCTATGCCGTTATAGATATGCTAAACGCTGTTAAAGAGCAACTATGTGTAATTACCCGCTTGCGTTTGGATGCCGCTCTCTATGAACCGGCACCACCCCGGCGGCCGGATCAACCAGGGCGCCCCCGCAAGAAGGGCAAGCGTTTACCGACCTTACAGCAGTATCTGCATGATGAAGAATTGCCTTGGCAGAAGATTGTAGTTTCTCAATGGTACGGTAAGAAACAACGGGTGTTGGAAATAGTCTCGGCTACCGCCGTATGGTATCATAGTGGCAAACCAGTGTTACCTCTTCGCTGGGTACTTATTCGCGATCCGGAAGGCAGACTCGAACCGATAGCTCTGCTCTCTACTGACCAAGAATTGTCTGCCCAAGATATTGTTAGCTATTTTGTGCGACGTTGGTGCGTAGAAGTTACCTTTCAAGAGGGAAGAGCACATCTGGGTCTAGAAACCCAACGCCAGTGGTCTGACTTAGCCATTGCCCGTACCACTCCGGTGCTACTGGCGCTCTTCTCTATTGTTACTCTGCTGGCAGAAAGGCTGCATCAACAGAAAAAACTACACATAGCTACCGCTGCTTGGTACCGCAAGAGGCATCCTACCTTTAGTGATGCCTTAGCTTCAGTAAGGCAGTATTTATGGCAAAAAAGCAATTTTTACATGTCCCAAAAAGATACCGACATGGTGAAAATACCTGAAGCACAGCTCAGGCTCTGGCAGCAAACTATCGCCTGGGCCGCTTAGTAGTAAAGCCGAGCTTAGCCTGTCGCAGGTTCGCCTGCTGCTCTTCCGTCACCTGCGGGAAGCACAGGTCGAGCGATTGTAATTTGTTTACGATAATCTCACTCACCGCGGCGCGCATGAACCACTTGTGGTCGGCGGGGATGATGTGCCAGGGCGCGTGCTCGGTGGAGGTGTGGTTGATGGCCTGCTCGAACGCCTGCTGGTAGTCGTCCCAGTACTTGCGCTCCTCCACGTCGTTCATGGTGAACTTCCAGTTTTTGTCGGGGCGGTTGATGCGCTTTAGGAAACGCTGCTTTTGCTCTTCCTTCGACACGTTGAGAAAGAACTTCAGGATCACCGTGCCGTTGTGGTGCAGGTGGCGCTCCATCTCGTTGATCGAGCGGTAGCGGTTCTGCCAAAACTCCTCGTCGATGTCCTGCACGGTTTGGATGCCCGGAATACGCTGCCCTAGAATGTATTCGGGATGCACGCGGGTCACCAGCACCTCTTCGTAGTACGAGCGGTTGAAGATGCCGATGCGGCCCCGCTGGGGCATGGATTTATACGTTCGCCACAAAAAATCGTGCTCCAGTTCGTTGGCACTGGGCTGCTTGAAGCTAAACACCTGGCACCCCTGCGGGTTCACGCCCGACATCACGTGCTCGATGGTGCTGTCCTTGCCCGCCGCGTCCATCGCCTGGAAGATCAACAACAAAGCGTAGCGGTCAAAGGCGTAGAGCCTCTCCTGGAGGTCTTTGAGCTTCTTGAGGTTCTCTTCTTGCAAATCTTTCCCTCCCTTTTTGTCCTTTAGTTCACCGGTGTAGTCGGTCTGATAGTCGCGTAAAGAAATAGCAGATTGGGGCTGGACGAGGATTTTATCGTAGTTGATCATAGGGAAGACTTTCAGGGTGGCTAGGGTTCGGGGTTCTGAGTTCTAGGTTTTGAGTGCGAGGTTCTAGGTAAGGTGTTCTAGGTTCGGAGTTTCATGTTTGGTCAACGCAGAACCTAGAACATTTAACCCAGAACTCAGAGCCTTTCAACCCAGAACCTAGAACCTTCAACCACTATCAATTGTTACCGCTCTATGAGCAAACTCTCCTTATACAACGACGCCTTCCTCACCCAGATGCGGCAGCAGATGGACCCCTTAGCCGACCAGGCGGTGGCTGCTATGTACCAACATCCGGCGGGCGGGTACTTCCGTGAAACCATCGCTACCCTCACCACCAACGACTACGCTATTCCCGATGGCTTGCCCGAGGCGGTGACGCACTTCCTGGAGCAAAGTCGCATGCTGCCCGACTGGGCCGACGAACGACTGCTGCGGCGCGGACACGACTTTTACGCCCGGCATACCCCGGAACTGCTCATTATGCTGGGTTTGCTGTCGTTGCCCTACGACTACGCCGCGGCCGACGGAGCGCAGGTGCTGTACTTGTCGGAACGACTGCGCAACGACCCCGGCAAGCGCCTGGCCGAAACCGGGCAGTACGTGCTCGACGTAGGCAGCAAAGACGCCTTCGGCCCGCGGGGAAAAGCGATCTGTAGTGCCCAGAAGGTGCGGCTCATTCACGCGGCCATTCGTTATCATTTGCTCAAGGACGAGCGGTGGAATTTCGACTGGGGCCAGCCCGTCAACCAGGAAGACATGGCCGGAACCAACCTGTCAATGTCGTTGCTGCCGGTGCGCGGTATGCGGCAACTGGGCATCCGGGTGGCCCCCGACGACCTGCTGGCCTACGTGCATTTGTGGAACGTGGCCAGCTACCTGATGGGCGTAGACGAGCGCATGCTGCCCGACACCGGTAAGGAAGCCTTCTGGCTCAATAAGCTAATTGGCGAGCGCCACCACCGTCCGTCGGAAGCGGGGCGGGTGCTTACCAAGTCGCTGCTCGACTACATGCAACAGAACGCACCGAGCAACCTGAGCGCGCTGGCTCCGGCCTACATGCGCCTGTTGCTGGGCGATGCGGTGGCGAATGTGCTGGACCTCCCGGAGTCGACGTTGCCTCCGAAACTGCTGGCTTCGCCCCTGCAGGGACTGAACGGTTTGCGCAACCTGATCGGATTTCAGACCGGAACGTATCAGGCCACGCGGCAGCGCCTGCAGCAGGAAATCAAGCGGCAGCGGGCCGACACCTTCCGTACGCCCGAGCGACTGGGCGCTTCTTCTTAGCTTTATCTTTAACTGATGAGCCTTCCTAAACGAGTAAGCGACGTGGTGCTCAATGCCTATAAGCGCCGAAAGCGTGCCGGTGTCGACCTCTCACCGGAGCACTGCCTACGGGTGGCCCGCCGCCTTGCCTCGCGCACCAAATACTGTCATCTGATCACCACCGCGCCGGGTGGCGCACCCAGTGCCCGGCTGGTGCAACCCATTGTTGAGGCGGATGACCTGGAATTTTTCATCGGCACCAATCCCGAATCACGGAAGGTAACCGAAATTGTGGCCCACCCCGCCGTGACGCTAGCATTTAACCAGTCGGACGAAGACGCCAGTTTGGTGGTCTACGGCACCGCCACCGTGCACCACGAACCGGATTTCAAAGAAGAATACTGGAAAAGCACGTGGCGACTGTTCTTTCCCGAAGGGCCTCAGAGTGATAATTATGTCGTCATTCGGGTGCGGGCCGAGCGGATGGAGCTGCTTAGCTTTCAGCGCAACGTGATCCCCGAACCCTTCGGACTGCGTCCGGTGGTGCTGGTAAGCAATGAGGAGGGATGGTGTTTAGCGGTTTGACAAATAACAGATTGACAGCAGTTTCACTTTACCACGCTTGGTTCGTATCTTTGTTTTAGTCTTTGATTCATTGCCGTACACAAATAAACTGCTGGTAGTTGTTGACATATTGGGGGAATATTCTTAGTTGCTGCTTGATGAAGAACTGAAAAGCTCTAAGCCCTATCTGAAAGAAGGAATAGGCACTGATGCGATCTTTTCGTAAGAACTTTGGCAAATACCCTTGTAGTTTAGCTTGAAAAGTAGCTAGGGCGAAGACCAGCAGAAAAGCAATGCAAACCACCATCAATAAGACATTGAGCCGATCCGGGTCATCAATTTTGACTTTGTGGATATTGAAGCCTCTGGATTTGATATCCCCAAACAGGGTCTCTATGCTAAAGCGACGGCTATAATAGTCCATCATATCTTTAGCCCAACTCAGATTACTCACCAAGTAAATAGGTTCATCGTGTTTACTACTGTGCCAAACTAAACAGTTGATCGGTCCGTAGCATTCTTGGGTAAAACGCACGTCTTCTATGAGCCAATGATCGTGTCCTGGCATGGGGTAGAGTTGTCCGATAGCAAAAGTTTCCCCCTCGTCCGTAGTGATGGTGTTGCTCTTAGCGGTTCTCAAAGCATATTTCCAGCCTTGTCTCTCACAGAAAGCTTGTAGTTCCCTACCATCAAACTCTCCGTCGCCTAGTAGTACCGCTTGGCTATCCTTAGGTAAAATAGCAGCTAGTTGTTGAAGTACTTCCAAATGTAGTTCTTCGCTCATATGTCCTTTCTTCCCTTTTCTCACCAACCAGCAAATTGGCAGAGAGCGTTTTCCCCACACCACACTGACCATCAAGGCCATGCAACCTTTTCCTACTTCCGAACCATCAATGGCAATCAGGAGCGGTCCATGCTTAGCCACCCCTTGTAGTAGTGGCACTATATGAGGCAGAAAAAAGCTCTCATAGTCACTATACTTGCTATCTAGCCAGCGTTTAGCTTGCTTCACCCGGCTTTCTGTGTCAGTAGCCCCAGGCATCTCAGACCCTAGTCGGCTCAAAGAACTCTGTCCACTTCTGATGATCCCATAGAGCATCTTGGTTAAAGTCAGCACGCGGTGGTGGTTGGCTTTGCCATTCAATTGCTTGTAAACGCGGTTCAATGTTTTTTTATATCTTTGAAAATCATATCACTAGATCGGTAATTGAGTATGTGTAGCAACTACAAAATTGCCGATCTTTTCCCTTCTTTAAAAATCCAAGCCTAACCCACTATCTTTTTGTGTACGGCAATGAAGTCTTTGACAGTGTTATCTGCTGTTGTAAGGGAGACAACTAATTAGTTTACTTTGAACTTGAACAGTTTATGAAAACAGACAACGCATTTATCGTCTATCCAGAGACCATCGAGCAAGAAGATGCCTTAAAAGCCTTTGCTAAAGCGCTCAAGATGAAGTTTGAAGTAACGAAAGAAGAGCATTACGATCCTGATTTCGTAGCTAAAATTCAAGAGAGTCGGCGGCAAGTGAAGGAGGGAAAAACGGTAAAAATTGAGTTAGACGATCTATGGAAAGAGTAGCTGAGTATACTTTGAAGGCTACCGAGGACATTGAGTTTTTCAGGAAGTCAGGACAGCCTAAAATTCTAAGAAAGATACGTCAGTTGATTGAGGCTACGCTTCAAGATCCCTTTACCGGCATCGGGAAGCCTGAACCTCTGAAGTATGATTTGTCTGGTACGTGGTCTAGGAGAATTAACAAAGAACACCGCCTGGTCTACGAGGTAATTGATGATAAAATTTTTGTTCTTTCTGCCAAGGGACATTATTAGTGGGTGACACTAACCAAGTGACGGGTGCGTAAAATATAGATGTAGCCAACGTTTTTGAATGCGTATGACGCGCGGCCTTTTTCACTCGAGCCTCGAGTCAGTGTTGACTCGAGCCTCGAGTAGATACGGAGTTAAACAAAACTAAACTTTTTCGCTAAGCATTGGTGATACAATGCTTATTCGCCCCGCAGCACCTCCGCCGGGTTGTCCGACGTGCTGAGTTGGGTTTGCCAACCCACGATCAACAACAGCAGAGCACTCACCACGCCCAGCGTGAGCACGTACCAGCTCATCGACACCTCCACCCGGTAGGCGAACCCCTGCAACCACCGCGTCACGGCCCAGTAGCTCAGCGGCAGGGCCAGCAGTCCGCCCGCCAGCAACACTCCCACGTACTCCCGTCCGACCAGCCGGACAAGCGCCCCGAGGTTGGCCCCCAGCACCCGGCGGATGGCCATCTCCCGCACCCGGGTGCGCAGCGTATAGGCCGTTAGGCTAAACAATCCGAGCAAAGCCACCCCAATGGCCAGGCCGCTGAACACCGACAGCAGTTGCAGCTGCACCCGCTCGCGGGTATACAGGCGTTCGTACAAGTCATCCAGAAAATGGTACTCCATCGGGTAGGCCGGGAACAGTTCGTCCCATACCTGCTGAACTTCTGCAACGGTAGTCGACATATTTTGGGTTTCCAGGTTCAGCAGAAAGGTGCGCAGCCAGATCGGTTCGTAAGTCATCACCATGGGGTCAACGGCGTTGCGCAGCGTCTCCTGGTGGAAGTCCTTCACCACCCCGGTGATGGGGCCCGAAGCCAACTCAAACCCATCGATTATCCAACTGATTTGTTGCCCAATCGCCTCCTGGGGCGTAGCCCAGCCCAACTGCCGCATCGCTGTCTCGTTGATGAGGTAACTACGCGGCCGGTTGGTGACATCATACGACTCGCTCGACGGGTCTTTATCGGGTAGAGCGTAGGATAAACCTTTGCCCGCCAGAAGTTCTAGCTTCATCAGGCTAACAAAGCCCGAGTCGATCACCTGCATATCCATCATGGGGGCAGTCTGCGGATCAGCACGGATCCCTTTCACCAACACCGGACCCGAATCGCGAATTTCACGGGAGGGCACCTCCATACAGGCCGCCACCTGCCGCACCCCGAGCACCCCCGTCACCCGCTCCCGAAACGCGTCGTAGCGCCCGGCAACCGCATTGGGAAGGTTTGGCAGCGCCAGCACTTGCTCGGTGGTCAGTCCCAGGTTTTTCTGCTGCAGAAAGCGAAACTGGTCGTAGGCCACCAGCGCACTGGCGATCAGCAGCATCGAAGTAGCGAACTGAACCGTCACCATTGCCCGCTTCACGTTGAACCCACCCGTCCGCCGGGCCAAGGCAAAGGTAGCATTGCTTTTGATCGCTTCCAGGGTGCGCACCGACACCAGCATCCAGGCCGGGTACCAACCGGCGAGCAGTCCGCAAGCTACCGATGCCAGCAGCAGCGCCCCACCGAAAACGAACGGAGAAAGCAGAAACTCCACCCCCGTGAGCGCGTGGAAGTAAGGAAACAAACCGTAAGCCAGCCCACTGCCCAGCACCATCGCCACCAAGCTATAACCAACGGCTTCTACCCACGCGTGCGTCATCAACTGTCGAGGGCGGGCCCCCAGCACCGTTCGGACGCCCACCTCCCGCGACCGGCCTAGGGCCAGCGCGCTGCTCAGGTTCACGTAGTTGATCAGGGCGATCAGCAGAACAAACGCACCCACCGCCGAGAACACCCGCACGTAAAACCGACTTCCGTTCGGCATAATCTCGCGGGCCAGATCAGAATCCAGGTGAATGTCGGGCAGCGCCTGAAGCACGAAAGACACGCCCTGCGCATCAATGGTTTCGGTATACTTATCAATGAAGGCGGGCAGCTTGGCCGTCACCGCCGCCGCATCGGTGCCTTCGCGCAGCAGGGTATACACGTAGGCCCAGCCACTGCGCTCTTCCGCATCGCGGTACGACAGCAGCAGCTCCACCGGCAGGTGGGTATTGGAGGGCACCTCGGCCATCACGCCCGTCACGGTGTAGGTCAACTCTTCGGTTGCCAAGCCGCCGGTCACCAGCACTTCCCGGCCCAGCACGTCGTCGGTGCCGAAGTAGCGCTGCGCCGCCGTCGGGGTGAGCACCACCGAGCGCGGACGCAGCAGGGCAGTTTTGGCATCGCCTTGTAACAGGGGGAAGTCGAATACCCGAAACACCTCGGGGTCGGTGACGTAGGCCTGATTCGGCCGGAACTTCTCATTCCCCACGCGCAAGTACTTCTGCTCGTGGTTCTGAAAGCGCACCAGTGCTTCCACCTCCGGCAGCTCGTTAGGTAGTTCGTTCACGTAATCCACCGGCACCCGGGCCCAGTGCACTTCAAACTCGCCTTCGGACTCAAAGCGGTAGGTAACGCGGTGGATACGGTTGGCCTGGGTGTGAAAGCTTTCGTAGCTGGTCTCGTAGTGCACGTATACCGCAATCAGAATACAGGCGGCAAACCCCAGGGCGAGTCCCAGCACGTTGAGGGTGGCGTAGCGGTAGTTCTTGCGAAAGTGGCGCAGAGTGATGGTGAGGTAGTTGCGGAGCATGAGAAAATGAATGATTGAATGAGGAAGTGATTGAATGGGGGAATGATAGAATGGGTAAGGTAGGGAGCCGGGGGGTGGGGGAGAACAGGAGGGGAGTTAAAAGATGTTAAAAGGATAGTAGCTATTAGATGCTGGACGCTAGCCACTAGTATCCAGCATCCAGCGTCCAGCATCCAAATTATAGCGCGCTTCTTCAGTTTAGTTTGTGCTTCTCCATTGCCTGCTCGTTGACGATCAGCCCCAGGCCCGGTTGGTCGGTGGGTAAGCGCAGGTAGCCGTCTTCAAAGGCAAAGTAATTCTCAAACAAGTGGTTGAGTCCCAGCTCCTCCCGTTTACCGGCGTACTCTTGCACGCGGGCAGCATTGGGGATCGAGGCCACCAGTTGCAGACTAGCCGCTGTGGCCAGGGTAGGCCGGGCGTTGTGCACCATGATTGGTTTGTCGAAAGCCTGGGCCATGGCGGCTACCTTACGACACTCGGTTATTCCGGCGCACTTGATCAGGTCGGCGTTGATGACATCGATGTTGCCGATTGTCATCAAATCGCGCATCTGCCATTTGTTAAACTCGTGCTCTCCGCCCATCACCGGAATGGGCAAAGCCTCAACCACTTGTCGCAGGCCAGGGTAGTTGTGCTGCGACACGGGTTCTTCCAAGGCCGCGATGTTGAAGTGTTCGTACAGTTTAAGCCCCAACGCAGTAGCCTTGGCCGGGGTGTAGCCGTTGTTGAAGTCGACGAATAATTCGATACTATCTCCGATGGCTTGCCGCACTTCTTTAATTACTTCAAAAGTAGGATCGGGATCAGGATCAA
Organism: Cyclobacteriaceae bacterium; assembly: GCA_965217305.1. Lineage (GTDB taxonomy): Bacteria > Bacteroidota > Bacteroidia > Cytophagales > Cyclobacteriaceae > Tunicatimonas. The sequence goes on along the minus strand of CBDCHN010000004.1, from coordinate 88,605 downwards.
AGTTCAGGTGGCGGATTTGCATCCGGGCTTTCACCGTCTGGTATCCCTGTTCCACGAAGTCGGCCGCGATACGGGCCATCTCGGCGTTAGACTTAGGATTGGTGTCACCGCGTCCGTAGCTGCCGTACACGCGCACCTTGTCGCGACGGTATCCTCCTAGCAACTTGTAAACGGGCAGGTTAAGCAGCTTGCCCTTCAGGTCCCACAGCGCATTGTCCACTCCGGCCAGCGCTCCGGGCAGCAAGCCGGTGCTTCCGGCATCTTCGCCCCGAAAAAACATTTGCATCCACAGGTATTCAGAATCAAAGGGATCATGACCCACCGCTTCTTTTCGGCAAATCTCTTCAATCACCGCGGCCGTCAGTTGGGGGTAGTCATGATCGGCCTCGCCCCAGCCCGATACTCCAGCATCCGTTTCTACTTTGACGAAGGTAGCTTTTTTGAAAACGTAGGGCTTAACGTCGGTGATTTTGACGCCCGACGGAGGCTTTTGCTCTTGGTGGGACAAAAACGTGGGGCGGTCGGGTAGCGCTAAGCCAAACGCTCCGGCTCCGGCTTGCCGGAAGAAGTTACGCCGAGACGAAGCAGTGCGGTCAGGGTTGGTGGTAGAGTTCATTGGGTAGTTTTCTGCTAAGGTTGTCAGGAGATACGGTATTGCCCAGAGCAATGCGGACTTCGGCCAAAGGCAGTAGCAGCTACCCACTGAGCCACCCAAGGGACTCGAACCCTCGACCTACGCGTTACGAATGCGTTGCTCTACCAACTGAGCTAGGGTGGCTGGAAAAACAGTCCGGCAAATATATGTATCTTTTAGTATTCTTCCGACACCGCATTCGCAAAGGGTGTACGACAAGATGCAGGAAGTTATTATATTGAGGCAAAAAGACAATGCTATGATCGACAAGGAGAAAGCCACCGCGATGTTTTTAGAGAAGTTAGAAGCCTGGGAGAAAAGCCAGGAAGGGCAAACCAGCGGCTATGCTTATGAGAAGAGTTATGAGCAGTTCATTGGTTCACTCTCCGAAGAACTACTACAAGAGAGCATGGGGAAATTGCCCAGAGACCGCAATCAAAAAAAAAGCTTGTGACAAAGTTTGGTAGCATCACTGTGCATAAAGATCATGTATTAGCCAATCAAGCACCGTTTCAGATAAGTGCTTACTTACAAGAACTCGTCTGTTTGGTAGGCCAAAGTGTGGTGTTTTCAGAAGGCAGTATGCTGTTGGAAAAACTGGCTGGGGTTCAGATCAATGCTAAGCAGATAGAGCGGATATCTCATTTTTATGGGCAGCAGTTAGAGCAAGAGAGCCTGGATCAAGGGCAAGATCATGCCGGTTGGTTAGAAGAGGAGGTGCATTATGGCATGATGGACGGGGGCATGGTTTTGACCAGGGAAGAAAGTTGGAAAGAGCTTAAACTGGGGCGGGTGTTCGCTAAAGAAGCCTTACTGCCAGAAAATGAACAGCGTAACTTCATCCAAAACTCCCGCTATGTGGCCCACCTAGGGGAATGTGAGCCATTCTTTGAGAAGCTCTCTTTGCTCACCGACAGATTACCCAATATGGTCTGGCTTTGTGACGGGGCCCGCTGGATATGGCGCTGGGTAGAAGAGCAATACCCTGATGCGGTGCAGATACTGGATTATTTTCATGCCAAAGAAAAGCTCTGCGAGTTTGCTAAAGAAGCCTTCTCTGATGAGCAGCAGCGAAACGAATGGATACAGCAGCAGGAAGATTTGCTCTTCGGGGATGCGGTTAGCCTGGTGATCGCTAATGTGGCTTTGATGAGCCTAAAAGGGAAGGCTAAACAAAAACAGCAAGCACTGCTGAGCTATTACCGCAATCATAAAGATCGGATGCAGTACGGCACTTTTCGCAAACAGGGCTATCTGATTGGTTCAGGACCAATAGAATCCGCCATTCGCCAAGTCATTCAGCAGCGCTTGAAACTCTCTGGACAACGCTGGACCATGCAGGGAGCGCAACAAGTGGCTAACTTACGGGTAGCTCAGAAAAGCAACCAGTGGTATAGAGTCCTACATGCTATTGAAAACTCATGCTAACCTGCATCTTGTCGTACACCCTTCGCAAATGCGTGGTCAGAACTAAGGGGCCAGCCTGTGTATATGCTTCAACGGTTTACCTATCTGGGCAAAACACCAGCTGCGGGGAAGTTACTCTGTCCTCCTGGAAAACGGATAAACTAACACGTGAAGCATAAGGCCCCAACTGTTGCCCCGCACAGACAATTCTCCTTGCTGAGCAATTCTGAAGCTTTCCGGGTCAATATAAAAATCATCAGGACCAGGAACTGCTTCGCTCACGTAGGCCTCAAAAGTGTTTTCTACCAGATTCTGAAAACCATAGTGATAGAAAGTGGATAAGCCAAAGCGCCAACGATCACTGAGGCGTTGCTCAACTCCTAATCGCCCCAGGGCGCCGAAGGTGGGAGAGGTAGGAGCTTGCAAGCGGGTTTGTGCGCTTACCGTCCAATGGCTGGGATTGCTTCCGCCGAATCCCCGACCGAAAGTGCCGGAAGAATTAATATTCGTACCAATCAAGACAAACCGTACGATGGGCCCGACTTCGAAAAACCAGCGCCTTCGAGAGGAAGCATTCTGAAAATAATACCTTCCGGTGAGGGGTAGGGTGATCATGTGGTAATAATAGTAGCCCCTTCCTCCAAAGTTCAAGCCCCAGCCTTCGTAGGAGACGCCCGTGAGTAAACTTTGCCGCGGCGTATAGTCACGCTTGATAGAGAGAGAAAAGCCTGTCACAAACAGTGGTTTGAAAGACATTCCGGCCGCAATGTGAGCTCCACCGTTGACAGTGGTGTAGTTAAATTGCCCGGACATCGTCAACCCAATAGCGATAGGATGATACTTCGGTAACTCCGCCTGGGAGAGCCCAGGAAGGACCAATCCAAAACATCCTCCAATCAGTAAAACTATTTTGAAAAGTTGTTTCATAGGCTCTCCGTGCGTCGGTACAGATCGGCCATTGGCAGCGTGAGGTCTACCGAGCGCAACCGGACATGGGCCTCTTCGCCGCTGAACCAGTCCATTTGCCAGGGCTCTTCCGGGCGACTGCGGTAGCGGGTTTCTACTTTCCAAGTGTGCTGCTCTACCAATACGTACTCACGCAACGAAGGCAGTTCACTGTAGTAATGGAATTTAGTACCCCGGTCGTAAGAGGCGTTACCATCCAACAATACTTCAATGAGAAGAATAGGGTTCGTGAGTGCCTTGGTATCTTGCTCAGATCGTTCGGAAGGCCCGCAGACCACCGACACGTCGGGGTAAAGCGAACGGTTGATCGAGGGGATGTAGAACTTTACGTCACTGGTGAGTACTGTGCAATCCTTAGGTCGAAGGGCACTGTGAAGCAATCCAATTAGATTCCCAGCGATGGCTCCGTGTACTGGGTCACCAACATCCGTTGCGGCTCCCGCCATCGCAAATACCTCACCATCATGGTACTCATAGCGTTGGTTAGTTTCTTCTTCCAACTGATTGTACTCAGCCAGGGATAAGTGTGTTTTCTTGGCAGTTTCCATAGCAACTAGCAATTTGGTTAGGTATAATGAACGAAGCCAATATACGAAATTGTTGCTTTCTTGTAACCCATTTGTTTAGACATAATCTAAATTGTTAGTACCTTGCTGCTACTTTTTCATACGTCCATTATCTGCATGACCACCCTAGATCAATTGAAGCCCGGACAACGGGGCGTGATTCGTGCTGTCCGCTCCTCTGAAATCACTCCCAAGCTCATTGAGATGGGCCTGCTGCCCGGCAAAGAGGTGGTGTTTCAACTTCGGGCCCCGCTGGGCGACCCCATCGCCATCCGGGTGTCGGGCTATCAGCTTTCGCTGCGCCTCGACGAGGCCCACCTAATTGAGTTGGTATGAGTCGAACCACCGTCATTCCCGTCATAGGCTCCAAAACGCTCAACATCGCGCTGGTGGGCAACCCCAACGCGGGCAAGTCCAGTCTGTTCAACCACCTCACCGGACTCAACCAAAAGGTGGGCAACTACCCCGGCGTGACGGTCGACAAGAAGGTGGGACGCTGCGTGTTGGGCACGCGTAGCCTGGCCTCGGTAGTGGACCTGCCGGGCACCTATAGCGTGTTTCCGCGCTCGTCGGATGAGCAGGTGGTGCTGGATCATCTGCTGGGCAATCCGCCCGACGCGGTGGTGGCGGTGATCGACATGACCAACCTCGAGCGGGGTCTGTTGCTGGCTACTCAGCTTATAGACCTGGCCCTGCCGATGGTGCTGGTGCTTAACATGGCCGACGTGGCCCAACGGCAGGGGATGGAGGTGAATACCGTGGCTCTGGGGCAGCGGCTGGGTGGCGTGCCGGTGGTGGTGATGAACGCCCGCCGTGGCGAAGGCATCGATGACCTCAAGGAAGTGCTTCGGCACCAGGTGACTCCCGCCCGCCAACGCTTCTTCGACGCCCGCCCGCTGGCCCCGGATGCTATTGAAACAGTGCGCAATCACTTCGACCAGGCCGAAGACTACGCCGCTTACCTGCTGCTGCAACAGGGTCACGGCCTGCGGTTCTTGTCGCCCGACGAGCAGCAGCAACTCGCTCGCATTCGCAGCGAGCACCCGATCAACCCGGCGCAGCTGCAGATCCGGGAAACTACCGAGCGCTACTGCCTCATCCGCGAACTGCTGCACGACACGCTCACGCTGCCTTCGCAGGCGCGCATCTCGCTCACCGACCGCATCGACCGCATTGTGACCCACCGGGTGGGGGGCTACCTGATCTTCTTCGGGCTGCTGTTCCTCATCTTCCAGGCCATCTTCGCCTGGGCCACCGTGCCGATGGACTTTATCGACTACCTATTCTCCGAACTGAGTGGTTGGATCAAAGACACCGCTCCCGCCGGGGCGCTCACCGACCTGCTGGCCGAGGGCATCGTGCCGGGCATCGGGGGCGTAGTGATCTTCATCCCGCAGATTGCCATGCTGTTCGCCTTCATTGCCCTGCTCGAGGAGTCGGGCTACATGGCGCGGGTGGTGTTCTTGATGGACAAGATCATGCGCAAGGCCGGACTCAACGGGCGCAGCGTGGTGCCCCTGATCTCGGGGCTGGCCTGCGCCATTCCGGCCATCATGGCTACCCGCAGCATCGACCACTGGAAAGACCGCCTGATCACCATCTTCGTCACCCCGCTGATGAGCTGCTCGGCCCGCCTGCCGGTCTATACCATCCTGATCGCCCTGGTGGTGCCCGACGAGCCGGTGGTGGGCTTTATCAATCTACAAGGGCTGGCCCTGATGGGTATGTACCTGCTCGGCTTCGCGGCGGCTATTCTATCGGCGGTGGTGATGAAATACGTGATTCGGGCCAAGGGCCGGGGGTTTCTGATCATGGAACTGCCCGAGTACCGCTGGCCGCGCTGGCGCAACGTGGCCCTCACCGTGGTGCAGAAGTCGCGCACCTTTGTGTGGGAAGCCGGGCGGGTGATCCTGGCTGTGTCGGTGGTGCTGTGGGTGCTGGCTTCCTACGGTCCGGGCGACAGTCTGCAGCAGGCCGAAGCCGAAGTGCGGGCGGGCAATACCACTGAGCGCACGGCCGAAGAGCTCGACAACGCGGTAGCCTCGGCCCGCTTGGAGCACTCCTACGCCGGACAACTAGGCCACTGGATCGAACCGGCGATTCGTCCGCTGGGTTATGATTGGAAGATTGGCATCGCCCTGATCACCTCGTTTGCGGCCCGCGAGGTGTTCGTGGGCACCATGGCCACCCTCTACAGCGTGGGGGCCGACTTTGAGGACGATAGCACCATCAAGAGCCGCATGCGCGAGGAGATTAATCCCGACACCGGCGAGCGACAGTTTACCCCGGCGGTGGCCTTTTCGCTGCTGGTGTTCTACGCCTTTGCCATGCAGTGCATGAGCACCATTGCCATCGTGCACCGCGAAACCAAGGGCTGGCGCTGGCCGTTGATCCAAACAACGTACATGACCGTTCTGGCTTATGTATCCGCTTTGTTGGTGTATCAGGTGATGTCTTGATTAAACGTAACCCCACCACTGTCAACCCGAATATCCAGTCATGTTAGTCTACGCCCAGGAAATTATCGTCGTACTCATCTTTGTCGCCTCCCTGGTCTATCTGGGCCGACTGCTGTACCGCAGTTTCATGACCGATGCGGAGTGCCCGAAGGGGTGTGGCAGCTGTAGCACGGTGGACTTTAAGAAAATTGAGCAAGAGATTCGCGATCGAAAGAAGGTGGAGTGAGCGGTAGGTAGTCATGTTGGCCGTAAAATTCTTTTTCGCGTCGGTTGGTTACGCCTGGAGGTATTCCACCCGGCCACCGGGTAGCCGAAGTGCGTGAAAAACTTGCCCACCGAGGCGGCTCCGTTTCATTACATCGAGATGCAGAAGACCCTACAAGAACCCTTTCACCGGGCTCTTCGCCGAAATCGCTTCGGTAGGTTCTTTTTGAGTCATATTCTACATTTTACCACCCCCATCTAGCTACCCCGCCCCCTGCTTAATCTCCTCCACCACTTCCGGGTTCAGCAGCGTCGATGTGTCTCCCAGGTTGTCCGTATCTCCCTGGGCGATTTTGCGCAGGATGCGACGCATGATCTTGCCCGAGCGGGTTTTAGGCAAGCCGGGCACAATCTGGATCGTGTCGGGCTTGGCGATGGGACCGATGATCTGGCTCACCGTCTGCCGGATTTCGTTCTTGAGGTTTTCTTCCGAGCGGTCGGCGGAATGCCGCCCAGTCAAGTCGCAGATCACGTAGGCGTAGATGCCCTGCCCCTTGATCTCGTGCGGGTAGCCTACCACCGCCGATTCTATTACCTTGGGGTGCTCATTGATGGCGTTCTCCACCTCGGCCGTGCCCAAACGGTGCCCCGACACGTTGATCACATCGTCGACCCGACCCAGGATGCGGTAGTAGCCGTCTTCGTCGCGCTTCACTCCGTCGCCGGTGAAGTACATGTTTTTGTAGGCCGAAAAGTAGGTGGTGCGGCAGCGCTCGTGGTCGCCGTAGGTGGTGCGCAGCATGCCGGGCCAGGGGAACTTGATGCACAGATTGCCCTGCACGCTGTTGCCCTTTAGCTCTTTGCCATCAGTATCCACAATCACGGGCTGGATGCCGGGCAGGGGCAGGGTGGCGTAGCCTGGTTTGGTGGGCGTCACGCCGGGGATGGGCGAGATCATCATGCCCCCGGTTTCGGTTTGCCACCAAGTGTCTACCAGTGGGCACCGGCCCTTGCCCACGTGGTCGTGGTACCAGTGCCAGGCCTCCTCGTTGATGGGTTCGCCCACCGAGCCGATCACCCGCAGCGATTGCAATGAGTGCCCTTCTAGTGGTTCCAGTCCGTAAGCCTGTAGGGCCCGGATGGCGGTGGGCGCGGTGTAGAACTGCCGCACCTTATACTTGTCCACGATCTCCCAGAAGCGCCCGGCGTTGGGGTAGGTGGGCACGCCCTCAAACATCAGGGTGGTGGCCCCGGCCAGCAATGGGCCGTACACGATGTAGGAGTGGCCGGTGATCCAGCCGATGTCGGCCGTGCACCAGTACACGTCGCCCTGCTGGTATTGAAACACGTTCTCGAAGGTGTAGTGCGCGTAGACCATGTAGCCGCCCGTGGTGTGCACCACCCCCTTGGGCTTGCCGGTGGAGCCGGAGGTGTACAGGATGAACAGCATATCTTCGGAGTCCATCTCCTCGGCCTTGTTCTGAACCGACACTCCGTCGATGGCCTCGTGCCACCAGAGGTCGCGCCCCTCCTGCATGGTCACTTCGGTGCCGGTGCGCCGGTAGACGATCACTTTCTCAATGGTGGTGGTGTGCTCCAGGGCCTCGTCGACCACCGCCTTCACCGGAATGGTTTTGCTGCCCCGGAAGTTGCCGTCGGCGGTGAGCACCACCTTGGCCTGGCAGTCGTTGATGCGGTCGGCGAGCGAGCTGGCCGAGAACCCGGCGAACACCACCGAGTGCACCGCCCCGATGCGGGCGCAGGCGATCATGGCCACCGCCGCTTCGGGCACCATCGGCATGTAGATGATCACGCGGTCGCCCTTCTGCACGCCCTGTTCCTTGAGCACGTTGGCAAACTGGCACACCGCCTGGAACAACTCGCGGTAGGTGAGGGTGCGGTTTTCTTCGGTGGGGTCGTTGGGTTCCCAGATGATGGCCGGGCGGTCGTCGAGCGTGAACAGGTGCCGCTCCAGCATGTTCTCGGTGATGTTGAGCTTGGCGTTGGTAAACCAGTTCACGCGGGGCTCCTCAAAGTTCCAGTCCACCACTTCGTCCCAGTGCTGGTGCCAGTAGAACGATTCGGCAATGCGGCTCCAGAACTGCTCGGGCTGTTGCACGCTCTTCTGGTATTCGTGGATGTAGCCACCGAGGGTTTGTATTTTGTTACTCATGCTTAGGTTAACGTTGGTTGGTTATTCGGGCTGAATATGCCGGTTTTCGGCGTGGAATGCAAGTAGCGACGCACTGCAGTTACTGCCCCTAATTTCGTGTATAGCTACCGGTGTATGTTTCTATTACTTCATCATTCAATATTCCCTGTTCAACATTCGATATTACCTCAGTTTTGAATATCGAACAAGGAATGATGAATAATGAATTTTGAAGTATAAAGAGCTAAGAATCAAGGGGCCACGCTCATCTCACATTTGCAACCCGGGACTGCCATTGCTAATGATCTACTGCCCCTCCCGCTCCGCGGGGATAGCGAATGTCTTCCACCAGTTGCTGCACGTCGGCGGGAGGCGGTGCGGTGAACTGGCTCACGGTGAACGACACGGCGAAGTTGATGAGCATGGCCACGAAGCCGAAGCCCTCGGGTGAAATGCCCAGCCACCAATCTTCAGAACCGCCGCCGCCGAAGCCGTCGAATTTGAACTTAATGATGTAGAACAGCATCACCAGCAGCCCCGCGATCATGCCGCTCACGGCTCCTTCCTTGCTCATGCGTTTATAGAAAATGCCCAGAATGATGGCCGGGAAGAACGAGGCGGCTGCCAAGCCGAAGGCCAGGGCCACCACCGCCGCCACAAAGTCGGGCGGGTTGATACCGAAGTAGCCCGCGATGATTACTGCCACGGCCGCCGCGCCCCGTGCCGCCCACAGCTCCCCTTGCTCCGAAATGTCGGGCTTGATCTGCTTTTTGAGCAGGTCGTGGGCGATGGAGGTAGAGATGACCAGGAGCAGTCCGGCGGCGGTCGATAGGGCAGCGGCAAGTCCTCCGGCGGCCACCAGCGCCACCACCCAGTTAGGCAGTTGGGCAATCTCGGGGTTGGCCAGCACCATGATGTCGCGGTCGACGTAGAGTTCGTTGGGCGAGGTTTCGTCGGCGTTGGTCACCAAGCGCTGCCCGTGAGCGCCCCGTTCGTAAGTGAAGACTGGGGTTTGGTCGCTGATCACCGGGCCCGCCACGTACTGCACCCGCCCGTCGTCGTTCTTGTCGACCCAGGCCAGCAGGTCGGTATCTTCCCAGCGTTTGAACCAGCCGGGCAGCTCGGCATATTCTTGATCGCGTACGGTGTCGATCAGGTTGGTGCGGGCGAAGGCGGCAATGGCCGGGGCGGTGGTGTACAGGATGGCAATAAACACCAGGGCGTAGCCCGCCGACAGGCGCGCATCGCGCACGCGGGGCACGGTGAAGAAGCGCACAATTACGTGGGGCAGCCCGGCCGTGCCAATCATCAGGGCAGCGGTGATGCAGAACACGTCCAGCGTGCTCTTGCTCCCGCTGGTGTAGGCCGCGAAGCCCAGTTCCTGGTTGAGTCCGTCGAGCCGGTCGAGCAAAAAGGTATCGGTGCCCGTCAGTGTGGCTCCGAAGCCCAGTTGGGGCACGGCGTGGCCGGTGAGTTGCAGTGAGATGAAGATGGCGGGCACCATAAAGGCAAAGATCAGCACGCAGTACTGCGCCACTTGGGTGTAGGTGATGCCCTTCATGCCGCCCAGCACCGCGTAGAAGAACACAATGGCCATGCCGATCACCACGCCCCAGTTGATATCCACCTGCAAGAAGCGCGAGAACACCACCCCCACGCCCCGCATTTGCCCGGCCACGTAGGTAAACGACACAAACAGCGCGCACACCACTGCCACGGTGCGGGCCAGTCCCGAGTAGTAGCGGTCGCCGATGAAGTCGGGCACGGTAAACTTACCAAATTTGCGCAGGTAGGGAGCCAGCAGCAGGGCCAGCAGCACGTACCCGCCCGTCCAGCCCATCAGGTACACCGCCCCGTCGTAGCCCATAAAGGAGATCAGCCCGGCCATCGAGATAAACGAAGCGGCCGACATCCAATCGGCGGCGGTGGCCAGGCCGTTGGCCAGGGGGTGCACCCCGCCGCCCGCCACGTAGAAATCTTTCGTGGAGCTGGCCCGCGACCAAATGGCAATGCCGATGTAGAGCGCAAAAGAGAGTCCGACGAGCAGGTAGGTCCAGGTTTGTACGTCCATGAAGATAACTTTCTGGGTGGCTAGATATTAGATATTAGATAGTGGATGGGTTAGATAAGATGCCGGATGTTGGAGACCTTCTAAACGGATAGCGGACGCGATAAGCTGGCCGGGCGGGGTTGGCCTTTGGTGACCATCCAATATCTACTATCCAACATCCAATTCACTTCTCATCCACATCATACTCCTTATCCAGCCGGTTCATGAGGGCGACGTAGACGAAGATGAGGATCACGAAGGCGTAGATGGAGCCCTGCTGGGCAAACCAGAAGCCGAGTTTGAAGCCGCCAATTTTGATGGTGTTCAGCGCGTCGGCCAGCAGGATGCCGCACCCGTAAGAGACGAGGAACCAGATACTAAGCAAGATTAGCAAGTAGCGAACGTTGGTTTTCCAGTAGTTGGTAAGCGATTTGGGGGGAGGGGGCATGGCGTGGTTGGGTAAATAGCGCCAAAAAGTACGCATATTCTGCTACACTTGCTAACGGGAGGTTTGCCTGTTTTTGGGTTGAACGCCGGACGAATTATACTTCAGTTGCTGCCGATACCGACAAGGTCGCGCCCCCGGTGACAATGATCATAGGGTTTGTATTAGGTGCTGCCGTAAACATAGCCAATTCTACGTTTTAGCTACTTTTGCAATTATGATCAAACTAGAGCCATTTGAAATTGATAATTGGGTATATCTACAAAAGTGGATTGCCAACGAAGCAGAACTAGTCCAATTTGCCGGGCCCGTTTTTTCGTTCCCGATTGACAAGAACCAAGTCGAAAGCTATTTGTCCAACCCGAACCGAACGGTATTCAAAATTGAGAACGGCAGCGAGGTAATTGGAATGGCAGAAATCAGCGACGGGGGGGGAAGTGTTGCCAAGCTGGCGCGGATTTTAATCGGAGATAAATTAATGCGCGGAAAGGGAAAGCGCATAAGGTTATGTTATTATTGCGGGTTGCATTCGTCTAGCTTGGTCAATAGCTGAATGAATGCATGGTTTAGCGTGCCATCCTCTATGTACAAGTCAGTAACATACGACGGGCTAAGCAAGTACTCATCCAATAATTCCTTACAGTGCTCGCCGAGAATTCCTTCCGAATGTAAGTAGTCAACTACAACTTTATACCCCCCTGGCACCGGTTGCTTTCCGGGAGTGCTATGCGCATAAGGAGGGAGCGCATGGTACGTATTTGGCAGAAAATAAGCCCTAACGCTGTCGGGTAGTGTCTGGAACGACAGAGCTTCCATGCGTAGAAACAAACTGTCAACGGTGTTGAGCCTACCGGCGTTCACTTCGTCTTCTAGCGCTTCGCGGATCGCCTTCGTAATTACCTTCGCTCCATAAAAAACGTTCACGACGTCGTTCAGCAGTGGGTTTGGAGCCTGACCGGCCGGTTGATATTTTACAGAAAGAAGAGCAACCACCAGAAACAGTATTTTCATGAGCCATATCGATTGGCGCGCCCGAATTTGTTAACGGTCCCGTGGTCCCAGCGGATGCGCAGGGTATCTTCGGAGATTCTTTCTATCACCCCTTGCTGGGCAGGTACGATTGTTTCCGCCAACGATTCGTCGATGACTGGTTCGGCGTAGACCATTAGCCGACCGTTGGACCGGTTGACTCGGTACGCGCCAATAAGTGAATGCTCGATATCTTGATCGCGGAAGTAGCCCACCGAATCGTTCTCAAAGTCAAACGTCATGTGGTAAGGATCGCGGCGGGCCGCAACGGTTTGATGATCAACTTCGGTGAACCTCCACGTTCCACTGTCGGTAACCACCAGATAGCCCATTGAGTCCATCAAAGTCGTATCATTGTCCCCTAAGAAAGATACCATGAGCGTATCGTGTTGCAGTACGGTATTTTTCCAGCTGCCCAGGTATTCCCACCGGCCGGTTAGATAGTCATTGGTTAGCCGGGTTTCAGGTTGCTGACAGGAAGCAGTGGCTAGTGCTACTAAGGCTATCAGTATTCTCATAGCTGCTCTTGTGACTGGAAATTATGACGCGAGAGACTATTTATCCGCAGCATAGTAGCCTTTTTCTCTCAATCTTACACACGGTTCATTTAAAGATTTGAGGTCCGGATAAGAGCTTATCCCGTAGTCACCAAATTTAATACCATAAACCAGCGTATCCTTATGCAAGTATCACTTTTGCTACACGTTTGTCATTTGCGCGTATTTAGCGTACGACTGAGGAAAACAGGTGCTGCTCGGCCTCAATAGTAGCCGCGGTGGTACCGCAAAACTACGGCGATTCGTGCGCACGTGAGCGAATTACACCTTCAGAAATTACTTCCCCGCGGGATACGTTATCTTCATAAATTCTTATCTTGGGGAAGATATACGTAAAACATGCACCATGTGCAAGTACAGATGTTAGCAGCTACAGAACGCATCATGAGGAAATTACTAATTATAATATTTTTAATTATATCAAATCAATCTTTTGCAGGATGGTATCAGTGTTATTCGTATAAAGGTCAATTGGCAGGAATGAATATACATATGTACCTTCAGCTTAGAGAAATTAATTCGGAATCAAAAGATTCAGTTATGGTAGCAGGTGTATATAAATACGATAAGCACAACACTCCTATATCACTTACTGGCTACCTGGTAGATCAAGAAATTCTAAAGCTTTCAGAACTGTCAAATGAAAATGAAGTCACCGCATCACTTTTATTGAAATGGTCAGAGTTTGGAAATATAAAAGGAACGTGGACTGGACAACTAAATAAAAAGAGGCATGTAATTAAGCTGACTCAAATAGGTAGTCTAATTGATACAGACTCTGATCATGTGAATCCGCAAACAAAGATAATGATGGGGTCAAGTTTCAAAAATGAATACTTAGTTGGTCTTTACGATAAAGAAAAAGAAGATTACAGGGCAAAGATGCTTGAATTGCAAATAATCGATAAAAAGTCTAATGAATTGAAATATAGAATTGATTTTAGGGATCATATTGTACCTGTTGGAAATGTAATGACAATAATCTTTGCTAATGCCTATGCTTCTGAATCTCCGGACAGTATATCTAAGAATATTGAAATGATGCAAGACGATGGGCGAATGGGAACAGAATTATATTTAACCTATGACCTAGTTTCAGATAGCTTTATAATTGAGAAATAGAACAGACTGCTAACAAGAGCTAGCCTCAACCGGGCGAAAAGATGAATTTGAACGTTTGTCTCTCCATTGACTGAAAATTGTAACTTGAAAAGAAAAACGCCAAGAAGGCCCGGTATGATGGCTAGTCAGGCCGTCAACAAGCATTAAAAATAAAAATAAGAGAGATAATATTTTTCAGTACCGCTGTGATTATTTTTCTTTCTACGTGGATGTTTTTAACAATGGTGATTGGGGTTGCTCAGAGTGTTGGGGATGCTCCAACAGACTTCAATCCTGTTACCCTATCCATCGAAGCTTCGGCAATATTGACTTGCGCTATGGAGCTGTTTATTATGGGATTAATTGGTTGATCATATTGGCAAAAAAACTATGACTTGAAGTGGAAGCGATTAAAGAGAAGATCGAGAAGAAGACGACCATAGAGGCTAATGAGAAATCTCTTACCGAAAGTCTTACAGAAGGATATCAAGCTACCTACCAGGAAGAATGGTAAGCGTATTGCCTATCACCTCCAAAGTCAACAAGGCGTATCCTTAGGAAATGATTGTAAGTTCGCAAGAAAGCGGATTGAAGAAACCCTGAGAAGATAATTAGCGAAAAAACTGGTTTGTTTCTAATACAAATCCCGTTTCATTCATCAGGTAGTGCTTCCATTTTACGGACAGTATTAAACACGAACTGTCTAGCAGATTAATAGTGACAACTCAGTCCCGGAATCACTGGGCAAAGAATCCAAGCGGCGAGCAAGGTTGGCACAGAAGCAACCAACAAAAGTGAGATAACAAACGCCGTAAATGAAATTGTGATAGTGAAGATATTAGAGAATCAGATAAATTTTAAGACATTTGAGGCGCGCCCGCACCCCAACCACCCTACCTACTGCATGAAATCTGCCGCCGTCGTCAACTTCGCTCCCGAACCCGGATCGGTTGAGCTGCAAGAGTTTGAACAACCTGCCATCGGCGACGAAGACGTGCTGCTCGAGGTGGCCAACGTGGGGGTGTGCGGCAGCGACCTGCACCAGTGGACGGCCGATCACAGCTGGCCGGTGAACTACCCCGTGGTGCTGGGGCACGAGTTTGGCGGGCACGTCGCCCAAACCGGCCGCCGGGTGGTCGGCTGGCAGGAGGGCGACCGCGTGGTGAGCGAAACCGCCGCCGTGATCGACACCAACAATCCCCTGAGTCGGCAGGGGCGTTACAACCTGGACCCCACCCGCAAGGGCTTCGGCTACGGAGTGAACGGGGCCATGACCCGCTACGTGCGCGTGCCCGCCCGCTGCCTGCACCGCGTGCCCGAACAACTGGCCTTCGAGCAGGCCTGCCTCACTGAGCCGTGCAGCGTGGCCTTCAACGCCGTGGTAGAAAACTCCCGCGTGAAGCCCGGCGACCGGGTAGTGGTGTTGGGTCCGGGCACCATTGGTATCCTCTGCGGCGCAGTGGCCCGCCTCTGCGGGGCCGAAGTGGCGATGGTGGGACTGGAAGCCGACCGACATCGCCTCGACATTGCCGCCCAGTACGGTTGCCAGCCCATTGTGGGCGACGCCACGGACTGGGCCAAAGCGCGCGACGGACTCGGGGCCGACTGCGTGATCGATGCTGCCGGGGTGAGCGCCACGCTCAAAATGGCCATCGACATTGTGCGGCCCAACGGACACATCGCCAAAGTGGGGTGGGGGCGCAATCCGCTTAACTTCTCGCTCGATCCGCTGGTGCAGAAAAACGTAACGCTGCAGGGCAGCTTCAGCCACCACTGGGCCATCTGGGAGCGCGTGCTGGCGCTGCTCAGCAGCGGTCAGCTCGACGTGAAACCCATCATCGGCGGCGTGTGGCCCCTCAGCGAGTGGCACGAAGCCTTCGAGCAGATGCACCGGGGCGCGGTGGTGAAGAGCATCCTGAAACCCACTTAACCCATGCGACTCGCCGACAAAGTAATCATCATCACGGGCAGTTGCACCGGCATCGGTCGGGCCATGGCCGAGCGTTGCGTGGCCGAAGGAGCGCGCGTGGTGGTGCACGGACTAGAAAAAGAATTAGGTGAAGCGGTGGTGGACCAACTAGGGAAAGACCGCGCCGTGCTACTCATTGCTGACCTTACCCAAGAAGCTACGGCCTCGCGACTGGTCGAGCAGGCGGTGCAGACCTTCGGTCAGCTAAACGCGGTGGTGAACAATGCGGCGCGGGTGGCCTCGTCTAACATCCACACCACCGACCGGACGCTCTTTCGCGAAGTGCTCGAGGTCAATACCGTGGCTCCGTTGGCCCTGATCCGGGCGGCGTTGCCGCATCTCCAAAAAGCCAAGGGCGGTGTGCTCAACATCGGTTCGGTGAACGCCTGGGGCGGCGAGCCCAACCTGTTGGCCTACAGCATCTCCAAGGGAGCCCTGATGACCATGACCCGCAACCTGGGCGACGCGCTGCATCAGGAGCTGGGCGTGCGCGTGAACCAGATCAACCCCGGCTGGGTGCTCACCGACAACGAAATTATCCGCAAGCGCGCGCACGGCCTGTCCGAGCACTGGTACGAAGAGATTCCCCGCGTCAACGCGCCAGCGGGACGGATTCTGCAGCCCGCGGAGATTGCCGCCGCGGCCGTTTACTGGCTGTCGGACGAGGCCGGGCCGGTGAGCGGTCAGGTGGTAGATTTGGAACAATATCCGTTCATCGGCCGCAACCCCGCTAAAGAATAACGCCATGCCGCAACTCGCTGCCTTTCCCAAAGCCTACATGACTGCCCTGTGCAAGGACGGCAGCCTGCAACTCAGCGCGTGGATTGACCTGGCCGCAACGCTGGACGTGGACGGATTGGAGTGGTACGCCGGGTTTCTGGAGATGGAAGACCGCGCCAGCTGGCCGCGCTTTCGGCAGCGGGTAGCAGACCACGGCCTGGTGATCCCCATGATGTGCTGTTCGCCCGACTTCACCCATCCCGACGCGGCTTTTCGGGAGCAGGAGATGGCCAAGCAGCGCCACTGGATCGACATGACGCACGCGCTGGGCGGCACTTACTGCCGGGTGCTGTCGGGGCAACGCCGTCCCGAGCTCTCGATAGAAGAAGGGATAACGCTGGCAGCGGACTGCATCAGCGCGTGTTTGCCCTACGCTGAAGAGCGCGGCATTACCCTAATTCTAGAAAACCACTACAAAGACGATTTCTGGCAGTATCCCGAATTTGCCCAGCGGACGGAGGTGTTCTGCCAGTTGGTAGACCGCATCGATCATCCCTCCTTTGGGGTGAACTATGATCCCAGCAATACCTATCTGGCCGGGGAAGACCCGCTGGAGTTGCTGCGCCGGGTGTCGGAGCGGGTGGTGACCATGCACGCCAGCGACCGCTACCTAACCGAGGGCACGCTGGAAGATTTGCGAAAGGCCGAAGACGGAGCCACCGGCTACGCTAAGTTCTTGCGACACGGGGAAATCGGACAAGGGCTGAACGACTACGACGCTATCTTCAGCGAACTGACCCGCGTGGGTTTCGACGGGTGGATCAGCATTGAAGATGGGGTAGAAGGCATCGATCAGTTGGAGCGAAGCGTGGCCTTCCTGCGGCGAAAGATGGCCCAGTATTGGCCCCGCTAAATGCCCTTAATCCACACGTTCTTGCCCGACCTAATTTGGCTACCGGCGGTCTTCTTCGCAATCGCGCTGTTCTATTCTTCCGTTGGCTTCGGGGGAGGGTCAAGCTACCTGGCCGTGCTTAGTTTGGTACTTACCGATCTTCCTACCATTCGCACGGTAGCTCTGCTAAGCAACGTGGTGGTGGTGACCGGCAACTGCCTGGTTTACTGGCGCGCCGGATCGCTTAACGTTGGCAAAGCGCTTCCGTTCGTATTGGTCAGCGTACCGGCGGCTTTCCTAGGGGGGACACTGCGTCTGACCGAATCCGCGTTCTTTGTGACCCTCGGAGTGGTGCTGCTAAGTTCGTCCCTACTCTTGGTAGGGCAGGCAGAACGCTCTATCACCGCATCGACCACCCGGCGGTCTTACCTGATCCCCTCAGCCCTGGGCGGAGGCATTGGTCTGCTGTCTGGCGTAGTAGGCATCGGGGGAGGGGTTTTTTTGTCACCGGCGCTGCACCTGCTGCGTTGGGACACGGCTACCCGCATTGCCGCCCTGGCCAGCTTTTTCATCCTGGTTAATTCGCTGGCGGGGCTAGTGGGCTTGGGCGTAGGGGGCGCACTTCGTGCGGGCGGTTGGTTGCCCGGGGCGCTGCTGGTAGCCGTGGCGGTCGGAGGGCAGCTGGGCAGTCGGTTGGGGTTGAATATCCTGGGTTCTCGATACGTACGGCTGGCCACGGCGGGGTTGGTGTTTTTTGTGGGGCTGCGGTTGTTGCTGCGCTACGGGTTTGCCCTCTAACCGACGAGGGTCGGTAGTTGCGACATCTCCCCCTCGAACGGGTCGTCAACAACGGGTAATTGGCCAAAAAAAAGGCTACCCGAAGGTAGCCTGAGGCTTAAGAATCAGCAAGGCAAGAATTTACTCTCCCGCTGATGCACTTGCTGTTTCGGCCGCGGAGCGCATCGCTTGCACAATACTGTTGTAACGCGTTTTCACGTCAGAGTCGTTGGCAATTCCTTTCTTCACGGCGCTGTAGGTCGATGCTCCCAACACTCGTTTGATCATCGTTTTAAAAGCATCGCTAAACTCACCGGTGCGTTCGCTCTGCATGTTCTTCACGTTAGCCATAAACTGCTTTTCTTCGTCATTAGCGGGGGCTTCGCCACCAGCCAATGCATTGTAGCGGTTCTTGATCTCGGGAGCCTGCTTGTTGATATAGTCAGTTACCTGGGTGGATAGCTCATTTTTAAACATATCCTGGGTCTCCATCACCACCGCGTATTTGTACAAATCTTGATTGGTGATCTCCTGGGCAACTGTTTTCCCCATTGAGATTATACTGAAAAGGGCAACAGCAACTAATGTTCTGGTCATCATGGTCAACTGAATTTTAGTAAGTAAATGTAAGATTTTAAAAGTTTGAGGTAAGAAATTAACGATATTTATTCAAAAAAACCAAGTCTAGCCATAAAAATGAGTGCTATAACGAATTATTTCATGCTAAACGTTACAAAGGCTACTACAAAAGTGCAAAAAAAGTATAGCGTAGCAGATTTTACGGCTTTTGTGATCGAAAACGTACGCTCGTATCTATTTGTTTGATTTTTGAGCTGATTGATTGTAAAAAGTCTTGAACTAAAAAGTCTGTCATTTTGTCATTCGTCATAAACTATCCGTACTTTTGCAATATCAAAATTCTAAAGTATGACTCAGTTGATTGAAGAGCTTACCATTCTTCCTGCCGCCCCCGCTAACCAAGAAGCCTTCTGCGAGCGGATGCGCACTTCTGCCGAAAAAAACACCGGGAAGTCGCGCAAGCTCTACGTAGAGAGCTACGGCTGCCAGATGAATTTCTCGGACAGCGAGATTGTGACCGCCATCATGCAAGACGAGGGCTTCGACACCACCGCCGACTTCACCCAGGCCGACGTTATTTTTCTGAACACCTGCTCCATTCGTGATAAGGCCGAGCAAACCGTGCGCAAGCGCCTGGCCCAGTTCAACCAGCTGAAAGAAGCGAAGCCCGCGTTGCTGATCGGGGTGCTGGGCTGCATGGCCGAGCGACTCAAAAGCCAACTGCTGGAAGAAGAAAGAGTGGTTGACCTGGTGGCCGGTCCGGACGCCTACCGCGATTTACCAAACTTGGTCCGACAGGTAGACGACGGGCACAAATCAGTAAATACTTTTCTGTCGCGCGAAGAGACCTACGCCGACATCAACCCGGTGCGGCTCAACTCGAACGGCGTTACTGCGTTTATCTCGATCATGCGCGGTTGCGACAACATGTGTTCGTTCTGCGTGGTGCCCTTCACCCGGGGGCGCGAGCGGAGCCGCGATCCCCACTCTATCGTGGCCGAAGCCCGGGGTCTGTTCGAGCAGGGCTACCGCGAGGTGACGCTGCTGGGCCAGAACGTCGATTCTTACAAATGGTCGCCCAATACCGACCTCAAGGGCAAAGCGCAGATTGAGCGCGCTGTGGGGGTAGAAACCGTTAACTTTGCCCAACTGCTCGAGATGGTGGCCCGCGTGCAACCCGAGCTGCGCATTCGTTTCTCTACCTCGCATCCCAAAGACATCACCGATGCGGTGCTGCACACCATGCGGGCACACGACAACATCTGCAAGTACATTCACCTGCCCGCCCAAAGCGGCAACTCCCGGGTTTTGCAACTCATGAACCGCACCTACTCCCGCGAAGAATACCTGAACCGCGTGGATGCTATCCGGCGCATTTTGGGAGAGGACTGCGGCATTTCGTCGGACATGATTGCCGGGTTCTGCACGGAGACCGAAGCCGAACACCAGGAGACGCTGTCGCTGATGGACTACGTGCAGTACGACTTTTCGTATATGTTCTACTACTCTGAACGGCCCGGTACTTTAGCGGAACGTAAGTACGAGGACGATATTCCGCTGGACACCAAAAAGCGACGCTTGCGCGAAATCATTGACCGGCAACAAGCCATCTCGCTGGCGCGCAACCGCCGCGACGTGGGCTACACGTTCACCGTGCTGGTAGAAGGATTTTCCAAGCGGTCGGACCAAGACCTGCAAGGACGCAACAGTGCCAACAAGGTAGTGGTGTTCCCTCGAGAGAGTTATCAAAAAGGAGATTACGTGCAGGTAAAGATTCACGACTGCACCGCCGCCACTTTATTAGGTTCTGGGTTAAAGGTTCTAGGTTAAAAGGTTCTAGGTTCTGAGTTGACCAAGTGTAGAACCTAGAACTAAGAACCTAGCACCCCGAACCTAGAACTAAGAACCTAGCACCCCGAACCTAGAACTAAGAACCTAGCACCCCGAACCTAGAACCTAAAAACATGATGTTAGACCAAGCCAGCCTCCAGAGTATCAAGCAGCGCTACGGAATCATTGGCAATGCCCAGCGCCTAAACTACGCGCTCACCGTAGCCGCCCAGGTAGCGCCTACCGACATGACCGTGCTGATCACCGGTGAGAGCGGAACGGGTAAAGAATCGTTTTCTAAGATTATCCACAACCTGAGCCCGCGGAAGCACAATAAGTTTATCGCAATCAACTGCGGGGCCATCCCCGAGGGCACTATCGACTCGGAACTGTTCGGACACGAAAAGGGATCGTTTACCGGGGCACAAGACTCTCGGCAGGGTTACTTCGAAGCGACCAACCAGGGCACCATCTTCCTAGACGAAATTGGGGAGATGCCGCTGGGTACGCAGTCGCGTTTGCTGCGGGTGCTCGAGTACGGCGAATTTATCAAGGTGGGCTCCTCCAAAGTGCTCAAAACCGACGTTCGGGTGGTGGCCGCCACCAACGTGAACCTGATTGAGGCGGTTCAGAAGGGTAAGTTTCGCGAGGATTTGTACTACCGCCTTAGCTCGGTTCCGATATTCGTGCCGCCCCTGCGCGACCGCGGCCGCGACATTGAACTCATATTTCGCAAGTTCGCCACCGATTTTGCCGACCGCCACCACGTGAAACCAATCTCGCTCACCCCCGAGGCCGAACAGATCCTGCTTAGCTACCGATATCCTGGCAACATCCGCGAGCTAAAGAATATCGTCGAGCAGATGTCGTTGTTGGTAGAAGATCGTGAGATCGATGCGGCTACGTTGCGTGGCTTTATGCCTTCAATAAGTACCTTGCCCGCTCTGTATCAAGACGCCAATAACCAGGGTGGTGACGGCAATGCCGGGTATAGCGAACGCGATTTGCTCTATAAAGTGCTCTTTGAAATGCGCCGGGATATGACGGAGCTCAAGAAACTGGTATACCGAATTTTGCAAGCCGACGGAGTTACAAACGGCGGGTTGAATGGTCGTGGCTATACTTCTGCGGGAAGCAAATCATCCCAATCAGGTCAACCGAATGGCGCACCGCCCAACCGTCCCGCGCCGGGCTTCGGCGATCAGGACTACGCCCGGCCGGGCTACGGCGACGAGCTTATCCGCGAGCACGGACATCTGTTCAACGACGTGGAGCAGGAGCAGAGCAGTGCCGAACTAGCTGAGAACCTCGCCCGGAAGCGGCTGTACTACGCCAAGTCAGTCCCGCCCGAGGGCCCTGACCCAAGCGACGCTTACGATGTGGTGGAAGACATCACCCACGAGACTGAAGACGACGGCGATTTGTCACTGGAAAAAAAAGAGAAGGAACTGATCATCAAGGCTTTACGAAAAAACGACAGCAAACGCAAGTACGCCGCCAATGATCTGGGAATTTCCGAACGAACTCTGTACCGAAAAATCAAGCAGTATGAGATTGAGTAGAATTTACCAGGTTGACCGTCGACCGTCGATAGTTCACCGCGCACAAAGCCCATTTATCTGCGGACAGTGGACTGTGGACCATCGACTATTATCGGTGGGCTATAATTTACTTCTGCCATTCGTTCTGCTAACGTTCCAAGGCTGCGGGGTCTACACCTTCACCGGAGCGGCGATCTCGCCCGAGGTGAAGACCATCTCCATTCAGAACTTCTACAACGACTCGGGCGGGGGACCTCCGGTGATGAGTCAGCAATTCACCGAAAGCGTAAAGGATTACTATCAGCAAAACACAAGCCTCAGCCTGGTGGATGAGGACGGCGACCTGCAACTCGAAGGGGCCATCGTTCGCTACGACTACGAGCCGGTGGCTCCGCAGTCGTCGGGTAGTGACCAAGTGGCTGACGTGGCCAGCGAGATGCGCCTCACCATCACCGTGGAGGCAACCTACATCAATACCAACGACGATCAGTACGATTTCGACGGAAAGACGTTCAGTTTCTTTGCCGACTTCCCCGCTGATAGGGACCCTACCGCCGTCGAGGATGAACTAGTGGACGAAATTTTGGATCAGATAATTTTTGATATCTTCACGGCTACCGTCGCCAACTGGTAATTTTATGTCTTTCAAACAAGCCGAACTGTGGGAAGCCGTTCAACGACCGCGAGAAATAAGCTCCGAAGCGGTGGAGCAAATGGAGGAAGTGGTGAACCGGTACCCTTACTTTCAGCTGATTCATACCCTAATTGCCAAGGCGAAGCACGATCAGCAAGCCCCTGATGCTTATGCCGCGTTGGGGCGGGCGGCAATTTATGCTCCCGACCGGCGTTTGCTTCGTCGGGTGTTCTACGATGAGCTCACGGTGGTTTTACCTGAGCCTGAAGAAACCCCATCAGATCTGACTGAAAAAGCAGTCATCCCCGAACCGGAGGATTCATCTGCTAATTCAATCGATGCATCCCCCCCGGAAAGAGCATCTGAGCCGACTTCTGAAGAGGAAGTAGCGTTGAGTGCTGCCTCAGCAGTGAGCGAACCTGATCAGCCAACCGAAGAAGACGGTGATTCTTTGCGGGAGGAACTGGCCAAAACGCTGGAGGATCTTCGCGCTAGCAAGGGGCAGGTTGCCGAACCGGATTCTGTCGACACCGAGGAGCCAAAATCCGAGGATATGCCCGGTGTGGATGCACCCGGTGTGGACGCACCCGGTGTGGACGCACCCAGCACGCCCCGAACGCGGCAGCAGGAAATTATTGATCGCTTCGTGGCGGCTAATCCCCAGATCAACCGAGACGCCTTGACTACCGATGAGAACGCCGCGGACCTATCAGCACCGGGTTCGGCCTTTCAGGATGATCTGGTCACCGAAAATCTGGCCGAAATAATGCTCAAGCAGGGAAAAACCGACAAGGCAGTGCATCTTTACAAAAAGTTGATGGTGAAGTATCCCGAAAAAAAAGCGTACTTTGCGCAAAAAATTGAACAATTAAATAATAAGTAAATGGTTGCGGTTATCTCAATTACCATCATCTGCGCGGTGCTACTGGTACTGGTTGTGCTTTCTCAAAACTCCAAAGGCGGGCTGTCCAGCCAGTTTGGCGGGGCCGGTTCTTCTACCCAAATGATCGGCGTGAAGCGTGCTACCGATTTTTTGGAAAAGGCCACCTGGGTGCTGGCCAGCCTCATGCTGCTGCTGAGCATGACCTCCAGTTTGCTCATTGATCTACAAGCGCCCGATGAGGGCTACACCAGCCCCAACATTGAGAACGCCCAGGAGCGCAACGTACTGCCTCCTGTCAACCCCGGTATCACCGACGATGAAGGAGGTTTGGAAGGCTTGGGCGGAAACAATGACCTGGAGGGTCTAGGCGAGGAAGAAATGGTGATCCCCGATACGGCCAATTAATTGACATCACGTAGGGATGCATCGCGTACGTGCCGGTCGCGTACGGGGTACGTCGCGACGTACCCCTACGCGGCCTGCCCAATGTGTTGCACCAGCAACCGTTTGGTGATCGGCAATAACGTTTCCTGCAACGGATAGTTCGACTTTGATAGGGCCAGGTACGCTGCCGGATTCGGCAAGTGCCGGTTCCGCTTGATCAAGTCCCGTTTGATCTGCTCAAAGGTGTTCATCAAACTCCACTGCATCTCCTCCAACAACTCGGTGCGAATGGCGCGGTATGATTCGTTCGCCTGCTCAAACACCGTAATCTTATACTGGTGCACGTACACCGTTTTGGTGTTGTTGATGAACAGCAGCAGATATCCTTCGTCCTTATACAGAGGCATGATCCCGATGGGCTCGATGCTGATGTGATAGGCAATATCTTCGTACAGCACCACCCCTTCGTCCATGCGCTCTTTGAAGCGAGGAATCGCAAAATTCACGATTCCGGTCAGCGTGTCCATCAGTTGGTCATCTTCCACAATGCGGCGGTAGTTCAGTTTTAGCTGCTCAAAGTCAGCGCGCGTGAGTTCCTTCGGAAAGTTCTCGAAGAGAAGCTGCTTGTTCTGTCGGATCGTCGTCAGGTTGTTGTAGTGAAATACCAGATCCGACATAAAGGGATAAAGCTTTTTTTCCTCGAACTTCTGCTTCACCCCCTGCATATACGCCAGCGCCAGATACTTTTTGTACTCAAAATCCAGCAGACCATTGGTCAGCCAATCCTCGTGCAGATTTGTCATAGAAGCAGAATAAAGGTTTATCGCTCGGAATATAATCAGCAACTGCATGCCGCGCAAGCCTGCAATAATGTCAGTGACAGTCAGGAGGTACACGCGTACTTTTCGAGCGAATTCGGCAAAATTGGCGGGGAACCGGACCCTAATACGCGTTTTTGGTCATTGGCACAGGAAGTGTACCCATCAAGGTCGTTAACATCATGTTAAACTTTAAACGTAACCAACAACACAATGTCACAAGTAAACATCAAGCCTTTAGCAGACCGCGTTCTGGTGGAGCCCGCTGCTGCCGAAGAGAAAACCGCTTCTGGTATTATTATTCCTGATACCGCCAAAGAAAAGCCTCAGAAAGGTTCGGTTGTCGCGGTAGGCGATGGCAAAAAAGACGAGCCGCTCACCGTGAAGGTAGGCGACAGCATCCTCTACGGCAAGTACGCCGGTACTGAAATCACCGTAGACGGCACTGATTACCTCATCATGCGAGAGTCTGACATTTTTGCCGTACTGTAATTACGCGTTCTTTTAATTTCTAATCAAAACAAAAAATCAAGACACAATGGCTAAGGAAATATATTTTAACACAAACGCCCGCGATCGCATCAAAAAAGGGGTGGATACGCTGGCAAATGCCGTAAAAGTTACGCTCGGCCCCAAGGGACGAAACGTAGTGATTGACAAAAAATTCGGTGCTCCCACCGTTACCAAAGATGGGGTTTCAGTAGCGAAGGAAATAGAGTTGAAGGACGCCATCGAAAATATGGGTGCTCAGTTGGTAAAAGAAGTAGCTTCCAAAACCGCCGACAGCGCGGGTGATGGTACTACTACCGCTACCGTGCTGGCGCAATCCATTTTTGCGCACGGTATCAAGAACGTGGCCGCCGGTGCCAATCCGATGGATCTGAAACGAGGAGTAGACAAAGCAGTGGAAGCGGTGGTTGCCGCCCTGGCACAGCAGTCCAAAACCATCGATAGTTCCAACGAAATTACCCAAGTGGCTTCTATCTCGGCTAATAATGACGAAGAAATTGGCCAGATGATCGCTCACGCGATGGATAAAGTAGGCAAAGACGGCGTAATCACCGTGGAAGAAGCCAAGGGTACCGAAACCGAGGTAAAACTCGTGGAAGGTATGCAATTCGACCGCGGTTACCTATCTCCTTACTTTGTGACCAACACTGAGCGTATGGAAGCCGAGTTGGAAAATCCCTACATTTTGATCTACGACAAGAAGATTTCTTCTATGAAGGAGCTTCTGCCCGTACTGGAAGCCGTAGCGCAGACCGGCAAGCCGCTGTTGATCATCTCGGAAGACGTAGACGGTGAAGCCTTGGCTACCCTGGTAGTGAACAAAATTCGCGGTTCGTTGAAGATCGCGGCCGTGAAGGCACCCGGATTCGGTGACCGTCGCAAAGCGATGCTGGAAGATATCGCCGTGCTGACCGGTGGTACCGTGATCTCGGAAGAGCGCGGCTACAAGCTGGAGAACGCTACGATTGATTACCTAGGTAATGCTGAGAAGATCAACATTGATAAGGACAACACCATCGTGGTGAACGGTGCCGGTGAGAAGGATCAAATTCAGGCCCGCATCAACCAGATCAAGTCTCAGATTGAAAACACCACCTCCGATTACGACCGTGAGAAGCTCCAGGAGCGACTGGCAAAACTTTCCGGTGGAGTAGCCATCCTGTACATTGGTGCGGCTACCGAAGTGGAAATGAAAGAAAAGAAGGACCGCGTTGACGATGCCCTGCACGCGACGCGCGCCGCGGTGGAAGAAGGAGTAGTAGCCGGTGGTGGAGTAGCCCTGGTGCGTGCTATCTCTTCCTTGGATAACATCGCTACTGAAAATGCTGATCAGAAAACCGGAGTGAACATCGTTCGCATGGCGCTGGAATCACCCCTGCGCGTGATTGTAGAGAACGCGGGACAAGAAGGATCGGTGGTTATTCAGAAAGTGTTGGAAGGCAAGGATGACTTTGGTTTCAATGCTCGCACCGACAAATACGAGAACTTGTTTGCTGCTGGGGTAATTGACCCGACCAAGGTAACCCGCTTAGCGCTGGAAAATGCGGCCTCTATCGCCTCATTGTTGCTGACCACCGAATGTGTGATCGCTGACGAGCCCGAAGAAGCCAACGCGGGTGGCGGAATGCCTCCCGGAGGAATGGGCGGCATGGGCGGCATGATGTAATTCATCCTCCTCTATATAGATAAAAAGGCGATCCGAAATGGGTCGCCTTTTTTTTGTAATAGTTTTCTGCATAAGCATGGATTCCGGATATGAGACCCGTGCTACTAGTTCTTTCGCTTGCCGCTAACGGTCTATGCATCCGTTCGCGCTAGTGGCGGCTGCATAGTGTTAGCGGGCGTTTTCCTTTTGTAAACAACTGTTGCTCAATAATTAAACTTTATTCTGATAAATTCTTAGGGCTCGTGTCGACACGAGCCTCAGAGAAAATTATCAGAATAACCTCTAATATAAGCCGTTCAAATCATATTCTTCAGCCAGCATTGAATAAACACAGTGGGGTGTACGACAAATTTCCCATTAAGCGGCGTTTTTGCATAACTGGGTGATTCTATGGTTTTCTTTATTTTTGTAGACCACTCTGAGTTGGGCCATTTGCTCAAAGCCCGCTAGTGTCCAGCGTTGCCCGGATAGTTTCATTCGTTCTTGCAGTACATCGCGATGGGCTGACTCTATTGCCCCCGATCCAATAAGCAGACCTTTTTCAATAAAGTCATGATATTGCATTCTGTGCTGGTTCTTACCTAGATAGGTTAGCAGTTTGTTGCGTTTTCCCTGCGTTTGTTTCTGTTCAGGAAGTGTTTGTAGAGAAGCAATAACCGGGTTGATGCCCTGAGTGATCATCATTTCGCTGATCTGCTCAATCCACTCATGGCCTTGTTGCTCATCGCTGAAATAGCTTTTGGCAAAGGCACACAGATGCTCTTTGGCATGATAGAAATCCACGATCTGTGTACTCTCTGGATAGGTGCTATCTGCCCACTTCCATATCCAGCGGGCACCATCGGCAATGAAGACCAAGTTATTGAGATTCTCTAGCTGATAGTCCATCTTGGTGATAAAATCGCCGTGCTCCCCCAAATGCGATACATAGGTGGGGTTCAGTAAAGCAGTACGCTTTTTGCTCATCTGCACCCGGTCATCTTGCCGATAGATACGGCCTAGTTTGTTCTCCTTCCAGCTCTCCTCTCGCGTCAGGTACATAGCCCCGTCTACACTCACGTAGTGCCTTTCATCCACTCGCTCGGCGGGATACTCTTTGTATACCTGTTCTTCTATGGTCTGCTCATCCTCGTCTAAAATCCATTGCCCGTATTGATGGCAAACTCTCTCTATCTGCTTGGCGTTCACCTGGGCACCGCTCAGATGGTTGATCACTTCTTCGGCTTCGGTAAAAACCAACGCCTGTCCGACATAGCACATGCTTTCTTGCAGCAGAGGGCTGATGTTACTCGTCCCAGCAAGCTTAGACATAACATGACCCTGACAAACCGCTAGCTTCCCAAACCGGGTGTGGACTTTTTTTTTGCATTCTTACTCTTGGGCACCTTGCCTAATGATGCCTGCAAGAGTTCTTTCTCAAACTTTTGCATCATCCTGGCATAGCTGGCCTCATAATCATAGGCGCTCTCCAGGCGCCTAGGGTCTGATTCCCATTCCGTTATGTATTTGTTCAGTAGCTGGCTCGCTTGTGTTTTGAAGTCCATCGTTTTTTGGCCTAATTTACAAACTTTTCCCTAAAGGGAAATTTGTCGTACACCCTATTGATTACTATACCTGTCGACGTGATGATATAATACGGTGGAACACAACAGTGGAATGTATTTTAGCTGCAACTACATCAGGCTCTGCAATTGCATCATTAGCTGTGTGGCAGACTAATAAAGGTAAAGTGATGTGGACATTTCTATCAGTTTTATCAGCTTTGTTAGCAATTTATAAATCTTTAGCCAAACTACAAGAAAAATTAATTAAAGTAGATAAAGTATTACTAAACTATTACGACCTTGAACACGAATTGAAAATGTTAACCAGAGATATTCGTGATCAAGAATTATATACAATAGACCTACGCAATTTATTCAAGGAGTTGATGAAGAAAAAACAAGAAATAATTAAAAACAATCCAGGATTGAACAGGAAAAAGAAATTAGAAACAAAATGTAGAGAAACAGCTCAACTAGCCTATCCTGCCGAAAATTTTTTTATCCCAAAAAACAAACAACCATGAAGTATTTCAATCATCATCTAATAATGGGGCAAACTCCGGAGCGTGAAAAGCCGAAAAAAGTGCCTCAACCTCAACCTCCATACAGGCGGAAAAAGGAATCTCCTCATCACCCAGATCCAAAACCAGATACCGAAAGGCGAGGCGAAGACGAACGCCCACCACATACGGAACCAAACAGCCCTTGGCCACGACGATAATAATAAAGGTTCTTCTTCCATGACACATAGTCTTTTCCTCTAATCTACGTATAATCTTTGCTTTCTGCTTAATGATAACGTTCAATGCAGCCGTCTGGCCGGGTTTGCGGGCTTTGATCTTTTGAGCATCAATATACGAACTTGGAGCGACAAACGCCCGAGCTTGCTATTCCCCGGCTGGCGGGGGCCGTCCGCGTCACAGCCCCCGTGGCGCGGTGACCCGCGGCTGCATGATGTTTTGGCACAGGCATTTACTCTTTCAATTTCTTTTTTATCCATGCTACTATCTGTTCAAATTCTAATTGTCCAGAAGCCACTTGTATGACAAAATCAAATTTTTCGTCCTGTGACGCCTCAATGTCCTTTTGATACCCACCCTGGC
Source organism: Cyclobacteriaceae bacterium (assembly GCA_965217305.1). GTDB lineage: Bacteria > Bacteroidota > Bacteroidia > Cytophagales > Cyclobacteriaceae > Tunicatimonas. The sequence goes on along the minus strand of CBDCHN010000004.1, from coordinate 59,185 downwards.
CGCGCACAGGTATTAGCAATAGTAAAAATTCAGTTCAAGATCAAGCGGACGCTCTGGTATTAGTTGGGTCGTAGGAGCGCTTCGCTCAACCTACGACCAGCTAGATGAATATGAATATCAAATTCTTTTTCATTCTATAGCAGCCAACGTTTGTGTTTGCGGAGTGGTGGGCTTTTGAAAACGTATTTGTCCCACGTGACCAAACGTTGAACGAAGATAACACTTATAGATTACACGTCACCCCACCATTACGCAAACATTTTATTGTAGGCCGCTTTTTTTCAAACTTTGCAAGTCTTAAAATTGCAAAGGTGGCCCAACTATTTTCATATCGTGGTCAGCAAATATTTTAGCTCCTTGTTCTGGTGTTGGTGCAGAAGTCAGGTTACCGATTGCTCTAAAAAAGTCTTCCATTTTACCTGATGGCTGAAAAAGAAAAAACATTTTCCCGGCATCAGTTAGCTGTGCAAAAGTATGAGGTACTGTCCTTGGCAAGAAAATCGTGTCGCCTGCTTTTAAAGTATGTTTGTCATTGCCAACTTGAAAAAAATACTCGCCTTGAACGATAAAAAATATTTCATCTTGATCCGCATGAACATGTAATGGTGGTCCACCTTTTTCATTTCCTACATATTCAAAAACAGTCAAGTCTCCGTTTGTGTCTTTTTGCGAAACCTTAATATCGTTAGGACTTTGGCCACCCAATAAAGTTTTTTCGCCAAACCTACTTTCTGTCGCTTTTACTACAAAGCCTTTGTTAGGTCGCTTTGTTTTTTGTGCTTGAACATTTTGTCCAATCAAGAGAGCAGGGATAGCAGCTGCCGTTGTCAATAAAAATTTCTTTCTTTCCATGATTGTATTGTTTTAATTGTACAATACAAATCTCAACAAATCGAAAAGTAGTTAGGTGGTAAAAAAACGACATTTTAATATGTGTCTGATTCTCCAAACTTTCTTTCGGGAGATGCTTTGTCAAGCAGGTGGAAATCTGTTGGCGTTTGGTTTGTAAATCCCTTATAGTCTTTCGTCAAATGCTGATAATCGTAATAACCGCATTTGATTGCAATTGATAGCCAATCTAAATGCGGCTCTTTATTTTTCATTCTAAAAGCATTTTCAAAACGAACAACTTTACTGAAATACCTTGGCGAAACGCCCATGCGTTCCATAAACTTTCTTTCATATTGCCGTAAACTTAAACATGATTCTTTTGCAAGCCATTCAACATTTAATATTTTATCAGTTTTCAAAATCAAATTACTTACTTGGTCTAACCTGTGAAATTCTTTTACTCCTCTATTTATTTGTTTCAATAAAAATGATTCTACCACAACAACCATTTCCTTAAAATTGATTGCATCGTTTAGTTTGTCATTTACCTCTTTAATATCCTTTGAAAAAATAGTTTCAGCATCAAAGTAGCAATTGTTTAGTTGCTGGGATGGTATGCCTATTAAACGATACAATCCGCTCGGGCTAAAAACAACCTGGAAAACTAAAAAATCCTTACCCACAAACCTGTTTGTTACTTCACTTTGCTGTCCAATCAAAACAGTTTTCAAGTTCTTTATTTTTGCCCCATTGTTTACATACTCAACTGTTTCAGTATCTCGTGGGTAAAAGCTTAAACAATGCTCTGGTCTTGGTGGGTATGGCTTGTAAGGAATTTTTGTGATGTCGTCAAAAACGAAATGCACCACTCTATACACCCGAACAAATTCAGTCAAACTTGGGCTTGGTTTAAATTCGGATAGTACCATTGCATCTAATCGTTATTGTCGTTGTTAGTGTGTGTCGTTAAAGTGGCGTACAACGAATGTATAAACGCAATTGCGTCTACCCGCAATATAGCATCTGGGGCTGAAATGGCATCGCTTGGCGATAGTTTTAATCAAAAATGGCCAATATATCGATCCAATGACAGTTTTCGTACTTGAAAACCGTTGGTAAACGTTTACCAACAGTCGCTGTTCGGCCGGATGATCGTTGCGTAAGGGTACTTGGCTACAGCCCTGGGAGGGAATGGATGACCCCCAAATAACATGATATGTTAGTAGATTAGGCTGTTCTTCATAAAAATAGCGACCAGGGCTTCGCCTACGTTAGTGGTCCGCTCAGGATAATGATGAATCCGCTCGCTACAAGACTGTGCGCTCAGGAATACTAACGTATCCATCGGATTCGTTAGCGGTCCGTCCGGAAAAATAACAAATGGGCTTCCTATGCCTGATGCCCCATAAATTAAAAAAGAGTAGCTTTTTCGGCTGCTCTTTTTTGTGCGCACGAGAAGATTCGAACTTCCACGCCCGTAAGGGCACTGCCCCCTCAAGACAGCGTGTCTACCAGTTTCACCACGTGCGCCGGTAGTTTGGCAAAACTAGAAATAATCAACGCAGGAAACAAAGCAGGCTTGCGGAAAGTTTTCTAACAAAGTAGCCTCATGTATCAGCATATTACCTTCACCCAAGCGGGGCCCCTGGTCACCATCACCCTGAACCGTCCGGCCGTGTTCAATGCGCTTAACAACGGCATCAAAACCGAGTTGCGCACCGTGTTCGAGCAATTGCACAACAACCCTGAGGTGCGGGTGGTGGTGCTCACCGGCGCGGGCAACGCCTTTTGCTCGGGCCAAGACCTCAAGGCCGCCCAAAACGAAATGGACGGCAAACCCTACTCGGAAGCCATTCGCACCTACTACAATCCGCTGATACTAGCCATGCGGAAGCTTAACAAACCCATCATCTGCCGCCTCAACGGCATTGCCGCCGGGGCGGGTTGCTCGTTGGCGCTCGCCTGCGACATCATTGTGGCCTCGGAAGAAGCCTATCTGTCAGAGCTGTTCGTGGGCATCGGGCTGATTATGGACTCGGGTTCTACGTATTTCCTGCCGCGTATTGTGGGGCGGCTGAAGGCTTTTGAACTGGCGACGATGGGCACCCGCGTGGGAGCGTCCGAAGCGTTGTTGCTGGGCTTGGTCAACGAAGTGGTACCCCACGCCCAACTCGACGAAGCGGTGCAACGCTACGTCGACCATTACGCCAACGCTCCCACCGTGGCCGTTGCCGTGATGAAGGAGATGCTCAACCGGGCCGGGCAGCTGTCGTTGGAGCAAATGCTGGAGCTGGAAGCTCAGAACCAGGACATTGCCGCCACCACCGCCGACCACGCCGAAGGCATTCGCGCCTTTGCCGAAAAACGAAAACCAATTTTTAACGGAAACTAAGAACAACCATGCAACTTTTTAGATTGCTTATTCAGGGCAAAGGCGGTGAGGCCACACCCCTGAATCCGGAGAAAGTGCGTAGTTTCACGATCGGCCCGCCCCGGTTGGCCAACCTCGCCCGGTTTCAGCGAGCCAAGTATCTGGGCGATTTCGGCGAAGTGCCCGACGAGCAGTTTGTGCAGCTGATCTACCAGAGCGAATCCGCGCTGCTGGCCTTGCACCGCAAAGACGTTGCCTCGGCTAGTCAGGCGTCGTCGAACCAGATGGGAGCCACCGTCACTGATTATTACTACGTGTCGCCCCAAGGAAAAGTATCTATTTTTGAGCCCAACCGCGAGGCGGTGCTTGACCTCTTTAGCGATCGACGAGAAGCGATGCAGACGTTTATTCAGGAAACGATGCTTGACTTCGATAATGTATCCGACCTTGCTCGACTGGTTGCGTTCCACGATCAGGAACCTTAATGTATGCGAATCATTTGGTCATTTTTATTGCTGGTTGTTGCCTTACCCGTAGCGCACGGACAACAAAAGAGCGCCCCTGAGCGACAGCAGATTGTGGACGAGGTCGGCAAAAACTTTAACCAGGCCTCAGTGCAAACCTTTGATGAGCGTTACGAAGGGATTAAAGGAAGCCCTCTCTTGCTTGATGAGTGGACCCCCGGTAAGGTGACCCTGCGCGACGGCAAAGTGTTTGCCAACGTTGAACTAAAGTATGATCTGTACCGCGATGAGATCGTCGTGAAGCACCCCTACGATCATGCCGTGATTCCGGACAAGCACACCATTGCCCGGTTTAGCCTGCGTACTGAGCAACCTAATGATTCGCTAAATTTCATTCAGGTTGATTATCTTCCTAACTACCGTAAGTTTCCGCCCAACCACTTTGCGCAAGTGCTCTACGGAAACCTCTCCGATCCGACTACTTCTACGCTACTGGCTGTTCATAATAAAAAGCTGATCAAAGCTAACTTCGAAGGAGCATATAGTGCCAACCGGCCCTATGATGAGTTTAGCCAAACCATGACATCCTATTACCTGGTCAAACCTGACGGACGGTCGTACCAACTCAAACCAACAATAAAATCAATCCGTCGGTTACTTGGTGACAAAAAGGCGGCCATCAGCGCGTTTCTGGATAAAGAAACCATCAACCCCGAAAATCCAGACGACCTCGCTCAACTGATTGAGTATTACGATCAGCAATAGCCTATCACCATTCCCGGTGCACGTATTTTTAACGCGGGCATTCCAGTATTGACATTCTATTCCACCGCGCAACTATCGTTCATTGATCAGGTTCAGCGTGAGTCCGGCCACCAGGCCCGCGGTTTCGGTGCGCAGCCGGTAGCCGCCCAAACTTACCCCGTGGTAACCTGCTTGCTTGGCCAGATCTACTTCCGTTTGGCTAAACCCGCCTTCCGGTCCCACGAGCACCACGTACGAGCCCATCGGCTGCGCGGCCTGCTTCAGCAGAATGGGATTGTCAAAATCTACGTGGGCAATAAAGCGCTGCTGCTGCTTTACCGGACTTTTCAGAAACGCAGCGAAGAGTCGCAGCTCATCGATAACCGGCAGGGTTGCACGACCCGCCTGCTTCATCGAGGCAACGGCTTTCTTCACCAGACGCTCGGTTTTGAGCACGCTGCGTTCGGAGTGAGCGCACCGGATGAAACTAAGCTGATCCACCCCCACCTCCACTAGTTTCTCTACCAGCCACTCCATCCGGTCCAGGTTTTTGGTGGGCGCCACCGCCAGGTGCACCCGAAACGGACGGGTTGCCTCGCGGCGGGTTTGCTCCACGGCGAAGCCACAGCGCTTCGCACTGGGTTCGGAGATTACCGCTTCGTAGTAGGTGCCCCGCCCGTCCACCACCGTGATGGCGTCGCCCGCCTGCCGACGCAGCACCTGCACGCAGTGCCGCGACTCGTCGGGCGGGAGCGCCGGGCGGGCCAGGTCTATTTCGGGTTGGTAGAACAGTTGCATCAGGACACCACCGGCTGGGCGGGTGTTTCGGCCAGCGCTTGGTTGATGCGCTTTACCAGGGCCGGGCCTTCGTAGACCAGGCCGGTATAAATCTGCACCAGGCTGGCCCCGGCGGCGAGCTTTTCGAGCGCATCTTCGGGCGAAGCCACGCCGCCCACCCCGATAATTGGCAGCTGCCCGCCCGACCGCTGGTGCAAGTAGCGAATTACCGCGGTGGCGCGCTGCCGCAACGCCTGTCCGCTAAGCCCTCCGGCCCCCGCGGCGGTCACCCGCTGCTCGGGCGTGGCGAGCCCGTCGCGACTGATGGTGGTGTTGGTGGCAATGATGCCGTCGATGCCCAGCGCCAGGCAAATGTCTACAATGTCGTCGAGCTGCCCGTCGGATAGGTCGGGGGCAATCTTGAGGAGGATGGGTTTGGGGTGGGGTTGCTGCCGGTTGAGGCGCTGCAAGCCACGCAGCAGTTCGGTGAGCGGTTCTTTCTCCTGCAACTCCCGCAGGGCGGGCGTGTTGGGCGAGCTTACGTTCACCGTGAAGTAGTCTACGTGGTCGTAGAGCGCGCGGAAGCAGCTTTCGTAATCGCGCGCGGCGTGGTCGTTGGGCGTGCTCTTGTTTTTGCCGATGTTGCCGCCCACGACCACCGAGGAACGGCGGCGCGCCAGGTTGCGAGCAGCCCGGCTCACCCCGTGGTTGTTGAAGCCCAAACGGTTGATCAGACTTCGGTCGGCGGGCAACCGAAACATCCGGGGCTTGGGGTTGCCCGGCTGCGCAAAGGGGGTCACGGTGCCCACCTCCACGAAGCCAAAGCCCAGCGCCGCCATCCCGTCGACCAGCCGCGCATCCTTGTCGAAGCCCGCCGCCAGCCCCACCGGATTGGCGAAGCGCAGTCCGAACAGTTCGCGCTCCAGCCGCGGGTCGTTCACTGCGTATAGTTTACGCAGCAGCCCGGTTACGCTGGGCAGGGTAGTGGCTACTCTGAGTAGCGCTACGGTGAGTTGGTGCGCCGTTTCGGGCTTCAGACGAAAGAGCAGCGGACGAATGAGTGATCGGTACATAAGATGTAGTGGGGTTCTGCGCTAACAGCAAGAAAGCTGCTTGGCCAGAGCACAAAGAAGCGTAAAACTACGCGAAAAAGGGAGAAAGGAAGTGTGATTTCGTATTAGCTTGCTCCGGGTTAGGTGGTTGGCTCATAGATTGGCCCTTTAAGAGTAAGGATGCACCACGCGTGCGGGTACCACCCAATATAACCGATAAATTTTTTTTGCAAAGACGCGTAACAACCAAACAAGTGGTGTTTAACCGGGTTAGAGCGTTATAATTTTTTCCACCCTTAATTTTTTCACCGATGAACATGAAGCAACTTTTGATGAGTGCCTTATTGTTAGGCGCGACGGCGAGCTACACAATGGCTCAGGCAGTGGACACCACCTCTACCGGTAGCGGTATGAACGATGATGCCGCGATGAATACGGATACTACCGACCTGAGCACGCCGGGTAGCAGCAGTACGATGGACACCGATGACGCTATGGACACTCCGGATCAAGGGAGCACCATGGAAACCGAGGACAGCGACCTAAGCAACCCTAATAGCAGTACGATGGATACTGACACTGAGGACAGCGACCTGAGCACCCCCAATAGCAGTACAATGGATACTGATACTGAGGACAGTGACATGAGTACGCCTAACAGCAGTACGATGGATACTGAGGACAGCGATATGAGTACGGATACCCCTAACTCAGGGGCTTCCAGCAGTACCACGGGCACCGAGACTCCCCAGTAAACGGGACGCCACGCAAAACACAGTAAGTATTGTTTATAAAGGGCCTGACTAGTATAGTCGGGCCCTTTTGCTTTCTGCGGTCGGTTAACGTTTCACAAAGCAAGCGTCCGCACAGTTTTTGATCGGTTGTGGTTTGTCCGCCAGGCAATTGAAAATCATCCACTACTGAAATGAAAGCGGTTCTACGGACAAGATACGGATCACCGGAAATGCTTACCATTGGAACCGCGGTGAAGCCGAAGCCCAAAGCGCAGGAGCTGCTGGTTCGAGTGCACACCACCACCGTTAACCGTACCGACTGCGGAATTCTGCGCGGCCAACCGTTTCCCATTCGGCTGTTTACAGGATTGCTCAAACCCCGCTCCCCCGTTCCGGGCACCGACTTCGCCGGAGTGGTTGAGGCGACGGGGTCACAGGTGACCGACTTCCGGGTTGGCGACCGCGTATGGGGTTTCAACAACGAAGGATTGGCCTCTCAGGCTGAATACCTGACGATCAAGCAACATAAAGGAGTTGCTAAAATTCCGGATGGAATAGCGTACGAGGAAGTCGTCGCTTGCGCCGAGGGGGCTCATAACGCTTATAACTTCATCAATAAAGTTACTATTAAGCCGCCGGTGAGGGTGCTGGTGAACGGGGCCACCGGGGCCATTGGCAATGTTTACCTGCCGCTGATCACCAAACTGACCGGCGGCAAGCGGGTTATGTTCCCCATCCCTAGCGATAGCCAAAGGACGCTCAATTTGATGAACGAACTTCTGACGAAGGGGGCGTTTCGTCCCGTGATTGACCGTCGGTACCCAATGGATGCGATTAAAGAGGCTTATTATTACGTTGAGCGCGGAGAAAAAACCGGGAACGTGATCGTTACCTATCAACAGGAAAAAGTTTAAAATGATGAATCGGCAACTTGAGGTAAGATGGATCGCTTTTCTTTCAGCCGTACTGATAGCGGTCATTGAACTGGTAACGAAGTTTCGGTTTGGCGAATCGCTCGATGTTCAGATACATGATACGTATTTTGTGATTGATAACATCCACCTGCTGGTGGCAACCGGGCTAGTGCTGATAGTTGCTAATTTCTTGACGTTAGGGCTAAAAGGACTTGCCACCCTTCATATGACACTAAAAATGCTGTCTGTTTTGGTTACCGGGTTAGTAGCCCTAGGCTTTGTCGCTTTGGTTTGGCTAACCGCAACAGAAATGGTAGAAACGCCCACTGCAGTGCAGCATGCCTTAAGTTATGGTATGCTAGTACTTTGGGCCGGACTGGGAATGCTTTTTGTACTGCGGACGGCTGAAATACTGAAATAGAAAGATGATATTCGCTACGCCCTCAAAAGCAGATCCGTATCGCCCACCGGGTTGATTATTCACCCCCCCGTCTTTCCGGTCGGTGGCCCTGCCGGATCGTTCTCGTACTTAGTTTTATACTTTTGATACAGCTCCTGCTGCATGGCGGGCAGGGTGGTCTGGCGGCCGTCGATGAAGGCATGGGTGAGGCGATTGGTGCGCATGTCCAGCGCGTCGCCTTCCGACACGAACAGGGTGGCCTGCTTGCCCACTTCCAGGGTGCCCACCCGGTCGGCGATGCCCAGCATCTGGGCGGGGTTGGCGGTGATAAGCTTCAGGGCTTCTTCTTTGCCCAGTCCGTAGGCCGCGGCGGTGCCCGCTAGAAAAGCGAGGCTGCGGCTGCGGGCGGTCATCCCCTCGCTGTAGGCCAGACTCACCGGAATGCCCGCCTGTTGCAGATTGTTGGTCAGGGTATAAAGAGCGTCTACCGGACTGTCGGGGTGAGGAGGTAAAGCATGCACATTTTCAATGACGATTGGCAGTTTGCGCTCCTGAATAAAGTCCTTCACCGCCAGCAGACCGCTTCCTCCGACCAGCACGATCTTCTTCACGCCGTATTCTTCGGCGAACAGCACCGCTTCCGTAATCTCGCGGGCGTCGTCGGAGTGCAGAAAGAGCGTTTGCGACCCGTCAAGCAGGCCACGTAGGGCATCTAGTTTGAGGTTAGGGGTTTCCGGCTTGGTAGCGATATACGCTCGGGCGTCGGCAAACAGGGTTTGCACGGCGCGGATTTGCTCATCGTACTGCTTGTTGGGCACCCGCTCCACGTTGAAGCTGACAAAGTCGAACTTGTCACGAAAGCGACTGGGCCAGTGCAGGTGCAGGGCGTTGTCAGTGACCACGGCGGCGTCTTCCCAGTTCCAGGCATCCAGCTGCACCACCGACGAGGTGCCGGGCATTAGCCCGCTCTGCGGCACGATCTGCGCCAGCAAGATGCCGTTGAAGCGAAACGTAGGAATGAGCTCCGAGTCAGTATTGTAGGCGATCAACGAACGCACGTTGGGGTTGAGCAGCCCCGTCTCAGCTTGGTCAAGGGTGGCGCGCACCGCGTCAATTTCTACCAAGCCCAGATCGGTGTCGGGCAAGATGAAGCCGGGGTAGATATGCTGTCCGCTCACGTCGATCACCTGATAGGACGAGCGGTCGCTGTCGGGCACCGACGAAGCGGGGCCAACCGTCGTGAGCTTACCATCGGTAAAGGCGACAGCGGAGTTTTCAACGACCTCACCGGTGCCCAGGTGGGCGGTGCCGCCCAGCAAAAGAATGGGTTGCGACTGCGGCGGAGCGGGGGCGGGGACTTGGGCAAAAGCCTGCGCTGTGGTAAGAACGAGGGTGAGAAATAGACTGATGATTGAGTTCGTCATGGGGAAAGGTTACTCTAGTCCGGTGTGTTTTTCCAACCGCCTTATTTTATCGGCTAGTTCATCTATTCGTTGGGTTCTATCTAGCGCAACTTTTACCAAGTCAGCCAAACTATTCATTGAGTTGACCACACTTAGTACCCCGTTTTCAACGCGTTCCATCCGGTTATCTAAGTTTTCAATACTGCTTCGCATGCCCTTCATTTCTTCTACCATCTGATCTTGGCGCTTGAGGCTTTCAGCGAGAAGCTCTACAATCCTATCCTCACTTTTCATGCTTTTGCTGCTTTGGTTACCACTGGCTAAGATACGCAAAAAGGTGGATAGTTGGTGGCCAGGTAGACGCTGTGCCTGCCGGAAGACGCCAAGCGTGACACTTGAACGCTAGTGGTGGTGGCCGACGATGTCGTCGCAGTGAAATAGGGCGCGCGTTTCGCTGCTGGGCGATTGGGTAGCGGCTCCGTTCTTCTTGGCGGCCAGTTGCTTCTGAATCAGCCGGTTGCGCTGCTGGGCAATTTGCTGCTGCTTTTGCGCGTCGGCTTCCCGGTCGTAGTACAGACGGCCGTCGACCATTGTTTTCTCGGCCATGGCGTAGATGGAGAGCGGGTTGTCGCTCCACAGCACCAGGTCGGCGTCCTTGCCCACCCGGATGCTGCCCATGCGGTCGTCAAGGTGCAGTAGCTTGGCTGGATTCAGCGTCACCATCTTCCAGGCTTCTTCTTCCGACATGCCGCCGTACTTCACCGACTTGGCGGCTTCCTGGTTGAGGCGGCGCGCCATCTCAGCGTCATCTGAGTTGATGGCGGTGGTGACTCCGGCCATCATCATCAGGGCGGCGTTGTAGGGAATGGCGTAGCGCACCTCAAACTTATAGGCCCACCAGTCGGAGAAGGTGGAACCGCCCACGCCGCGCTTGGCCATCTTATCGGCCACCTTATAGCCCTCCAGGATGTGCGTGAGGGTGTTGACGCGGAAGTCAAAATCATCGGCCACGTGCATCAGCATGTTGATCTCGGACTGCACGTAGGAGTGGCAGGTGATGAAGCGCTCGTCGTTCAGGATTTCTACCATCGTCTCCAGGGCTAGGTCGCGCCGGGGCGGGGGCGTGTTCTCCTGCTGCCGAGATGACAAGGCATCATACTCCTGCCACTGCTGTTGGTAGGCCTGCGCCTGCGTGAAGGCGTCGCGGTACACTTGCTCCACGCCCATGCGGGTTTGGGGGTAGCGAATAGACTCATCATTAGAGGAGCGTTTCACGTTTTCGCCCAGCGCAAACTTGATGTACTCGTCGGCTCCCTCGATGAGCATCTCCCGCGGCGCAGCGCCCCAGCGTAGCTTCACCAGCGCCGACTGCCCTCCGATGGGATTGGCCGAGCCGTGCAGCAGTTGGGCGGCCGTGACCCCTCCGGCCAGCTGCCGGTAGATATTGATGTCTTCAGAATCGACCACTTCCTGCATGCGCACCATGCCCGAATTCACCGCAATGTCGTTGATGCTGGACAGCGCAATGTGCGAGTGCTCGTCGATGATGCCGCTGGTGAGGTGCTTACCGGCGCCATCGATCACCGTGGCGCCGTCGCCGGATAACCCGCTGCCCACTTGCACAATCTTACCGTCGGCCACCAGCACGTCGGCTTGCTCGAGGACCCCGTCGGCCTCGTTGGTCCACACGGTGGCCCCCCGGATCAAATAGGTGCCCGCTTCCGGCAGTTGTTCGTTGCCGAAGGGCATAAACGGATACACCATTTGTGACAAGCTGTCCAGGTTAACGGCCGTAGGGACTTGCTGGGTAGTGTCTTCTTTGGCTTTCAGATCGCCCTGGTAGGTGGCCTGCCAGCTCACCGGGGTGCCGTCGGCGAACTGTCCGCCTCCCTTGAGCGTTTGCCCGTCTACGTAACCCGACAGCCGGATCCGTTCTTTGGCTCCCTTTCGGGGCGGAAAAGAAAGGGTGAGCGTCGTTCGGTCTACCTTGGCCTCGCCCGTAACCTGCGTGGTATCCTGGACGTTGATCGAGAACTTTTGCTGGCCGGGTTTGCCACTGACTTCCAGGAGATAGGTGGTATCTGCCACCTCCAGCGAGTATTTTCCCGCTAAATCGAGAGTGTTTCGGTCGTTGATGATGAAAGGCTTGCCCTGAATCCAGTTTTCGTACAGGATCACTTCCTCGTCGAACAGATTATCCGAGGTGATGATAAAGTTGGCCAGTCGGCCAGGTTGCAAACTACCCAGTTGGTCTTCGGCGCGCAGCAGGCGGGCGGGCGTATCGGTGAGCGCCTTCAGTGCCGCTTCTTCGGACAAGCCGTGCTGCACGGCCTTGCGTAGGTTTTTCCAGAAGCTGTCGCCGGTGGTGAGTCCATCGGCAGTGAGGGCAAAAGTGATTCCCCGCGTTGCCAGGCGTCCGGGATTGGTAGGAGCGAGTTCCCAGTGCATCATGTCCTGTAGCACCACGTGCTCAGCGTCGTAGGGATCGCTCACGTCGTAGGCGTCGGGGAAGGTGAGCGGAACGATGAGTGCGGCGTTGGTGGCGGCCATGGCATCGAGCCGTTGGTAGGCGTCGCCGTTGCCCCGCAGAATGTACTGCACCCCGAACTCGTCGCCCAGTTGGTCGGCCCGCAGCATCTGTAACCAGCCCGGGGCGTCGAAGAACTGCGGAAGGTCCTGCTGGGCAATCCAGGCCTCCAGCGACTCGTCGCGGTAGTCGTCGTTGCGCTGAGTAGGATACCAGGCCGCATCAAGATAGGTTTGGCGCAGCAGGGCCAGGAAGCCCATTTTGGAGATTGGGTAGTACTGCGGTGAGCTTCCCTTGTCGAACGAATAATGCGCTCCGGCGCGGCCGCGGATTACCACCTTGTTCGGAGGCTCATCAGACAGGGAGACCAGGGCCGAGGTGCCCCGGGCCAGTCCGTCGCGCTTGTTGGTGAGCACCGCTCCGAAGCCCAGTTGCCGGTAGGCTTTAGCCTGATCATCCTTGGTTTGAAAGTCTTCCACCGCTTGGTACTGCGACTTGATGGCATCGTTGGTGTTGTAGGGTCCCTCGGTGGTGCGTTCCAGTTGCTCCCGGCTACCGAAGCTAAAGGGCGGCCGCGCCGGAACCTCCGACAGTCCGTAGTCGCTGTATAAGTCGATGAGTCCGGGATAAATAAACTTGCCCCCCAGGTCAATCTCCTGAGCGTCCGCGGGAGCGGTCAGGTTACGACCTACAGCCGCCACCATCCCGTCGCGAATGAGCAGCGAAGCGCTGTCTAAGCGGGTTTGGTAGTCAGAAAAGACAGTGGCATTGGTGAACAGATAGACCGCCGGACGGGTGTCGCGCACTCCGTTAACCGGGTAGATTTCTTCCTGGGCAAAAGCCGGAAATTGCAGCAACAGCCAGACGCCGAGGAGCCAGGTGATTTTTTTCATAAGGACAGGTTAGGCACCGAAAGAAACGGTGAGATAGCTAGCAAAACTAATAAATTAGGGCGAAAACCGCTGACCCCATCGCTAAAAATTGCGAATTACCCACCCCAAGCGCTCCTTCATTTTGGCGCTGACGGGAGGAAGCAAGAAGCGGGTAATCTTATTCCCCCAAAGCTGACGAAATACGGACTTCTCGTTCGAAAAGGCCAAAAAACCGTGGTGTCCGCCCGCCCTGCCGATGCCGCCGTAGTTCACTCCTCCAAAGGGCAGGTCCGGATGGCTGAACTGCATAATGCACTCGTTGATGGCCGCTTCCTGAATGTCGAGCCGGTGGGTACGAATCCAACCCTTCAGCCGCCTGAGTCGGATGATGCGGTCGGCCACGGGAGCGTGGCGAAGGGTGAGGCTGCGTTGTTGCTGCTGTGCGAATAAGGTGGCAATGGTCGACGGAGGGGAAGAAGTGGTGACGGAAGGCATGATGCTTAGGTTGGGTAAGAAAGGAAGGTACAAAAAAAGCTGCTCCCAAAGAAACCAGCTTTCAGAAGTCAATCTTGATCTTAGCAAAAGGTTATGCAGCAAGAACGGTTAGATAAAGACAGAATAAATGGTTACTGAACGCTTGCAATCCAGACTTAGATCCTATAGCTTTCTAAAGTCATCAGAATGAAGTTGATTAAATACTTATTTATGGAAGAACTTATCGCCGCCATCCTGGCCCGCCCGGAAGCTCCGCTGATTGTAGAGCAAGCGCAAGCTCGCTTGGAAGAGGAACGACAGAAGCGACTAGCGTTTTACGAAGAGATAGACGAAGATACCAAAGCTGAATTTATTAACGGTGAGGTGTACTATCACTCGCCGGTAAAAAAGGAGCATAACGATGTCGGGGTAGCTTTATGCGGTTTGCTCAACAACTACGTCATCGTCCATCAGCTCGGCTACGTGGGCTACGATAAGATCATGGTTACTTTTCCACGTAATGACTATGAACCGGATATCTGCTTCTTCAACCAGGAAAAGGCCCAGCATTTCGTAGAGGGACAGATGCACTTTCCGGTCCCCGATCTGGCCGTAGAAATATTGTCAAGCAACATTCAGCACGACCGCAAGGTGAAGTTCAAGGATTACCAAACCCACGGAGTAGCGGAGTGCTGGATCATTGACCCGATCGCTAAAACGCTGGAGCAGTACGTACTGGAAGATCAAATGTATCAACTAAAGTTGAAGGCGAGCGAAGGGCACGTACGCAGTGCCGCCGTAGTTGGATTTGAGATATTGATTTCAGCGATCTTTGATGAAAAACTTTACTTGGAAGAGTTGCGTCGAATACTACAATAAAAAAACTGCCCTGTTTCCAGGGCAGCCTCTTCAAGTTGTAAGCAACTCAGAATCCTAACCTTCTTCTTTCTTCTCTTCCTCTTTTTTCTCCTTCTCCAGCTTCTTCTTCTTCAGCGCTAGCGTCAGTTCTTCCTGTTCTTCTTGGTGGTCGGCGGTGATGGTATCACCGGGCTGCACGTCGCCCTTCAGGATTTCTTCCGCCACAGCGTCTTCCAGATACTTCTGAATGGCTCGGTTGAGCGGACGCGCTCCGTACTGAGGGTCGTAGCCCTTGTCGGCCAGGAAGTCCTTGGCTTTGTCGCTGAGTTCCACTTCGTAGCCCAGCGCCATGATCCGCGCGAAGAGTTTGTTAAGCGTCAGATCAATGATCAGGTGAATATCCTCGCGCTTCAGCGAGTTAAACACGATCACATCGTCCAAACGGTTCAGGAATTCAGGACTAAAGGTCTTCTTCAGCGCGTTCTGGATGGTAGACTTCATCAGGTCGTCCATGTTGTCTTCCTTGGCTTTGGTCGAGAAACCGATGCCCGCCCCAAAATCTTTCAGGTCACGCGCTCCGATGTTGGAGGTCATGATGATGATGGTGTTGCGGAAGTCTACGCGTCGGCCCAAACCGTCGGTCAGGATACCGTCGTCGAGCACCTGCAGCAGCAGGTTGAACACGTCGGGGTGGGCTTTCTCGATTTCATCGAGCAGCACCACGCTGTAGGGCTTGCGCCGCACCTTTTCGGTCAACTGCCCGCCTTCTTCGTAGCCCACGTAGCCGGGAGGCGCTCCCACGAGTCGCGACACCGAGAACTTCTCCATGTACTCACTCATGTCGATGCGAATGAGCGAATCTTCTTTGTCAAATAGGTAAGTTGCCAGCACCTTCGCTAGTTCGGTTTTTCCGACTCCGGTAGGTCCGAGGAACACGAACGAGCCGATGGGGCGGTGCGGGTCTTTCAATCCCACGCGGGTGCGTTGGATAGCCTTGGTCAGCTTCACGATCGCGTCTTCTTGCCCAATCACCTTACCGCTGAGTTCTTGCGTCATGCCGAGCAGTTTGTTGCTCTCGTTCTGCGCCACGCGCTTGGTCGGAATGCCCGTCATCATAGCCACCACTTCGGCCACGTTTTCCTCATCCACTTTGTAACGGCGGGTGCGGGTTTCCTCTTCCCACTTGCGTTTGGCGCCTTCCAGCTGGTCGATCAGCTTCTTCTCGCGGTCGCGCAACTGGGCCGCCTCTTCGTACTTCTGGCTCTTCACCACCCGGTTTTTCTCCACCTTGATATTTTCGATGGCTTCTTCCAGCTTCACGATCTCGTCGGGCACGTGGATGTTGTTGATGTGCACGCGGGCTCCGGCCTCGTCCATCACGTCGATGGCCTTGTCGGGCAAGAAGCGGTCGCTGATGTAGCGATCCGAGAGTTTTACGCAGGCTTCCAGGGCTTCTTCGGTGTAGTCGACGTGGTGGTGGCTCTCGTACTTGTCCTTGATATTATTAAGAATCTCTACCGTTTCTTCGGGCGTGGTGGCGTCTACCATCACCACCTGAAAGCGGCGGGCCAGGGCACCGTCTTTCTCGATGTACTGCCGGTATTCGTCGAGCGTGGTGGCCCCGATGCACTGAATCTCGCCGCGGGCCAGGGCGGGTTTGAACATGTTGGAGGCGTCGAGCGATCCGGAAGCACCTCCGGCCCCCACGATGGTGTGCAGCTCGTCGATGAAGAGGATCACGTCGGGCGATTTCTCGATCTCGTTCATCACCGCCTTCATGCGCTCTTCGAACTGCCCGCGGTACTTGGTGCCCGCCACCAGCGAAGCCAGGTCGAGGGTGACCACGCGCTTGTTGAACAGCACGCGCGACACCTTTTTCTGGGTGATGCGCAGGGCCAAGCCTTCGGCGATGGCGGTTTTACCCACGCCGGGTTCGCCGATCAGAATGGGGTTGTTCTTCTTGCGGCGGCTCAGGATCTGGGCAACGCGCTCGATTTCTTTTTCGCGGCCCACGATGGGGTCCAGCTTATCGTCATCGGCCAGCTTGGTCAGGTCGCGTCCGAAGTTGTCTAGCACCGGGGTGCGGGACTTTTCGGAGCCCTTCGACTCACGGCTAGAGCCAGAGCCGCTTCCAAAGATCCGTGATGAATCTTCGTCCGCGTCATCGGTGTCCGAGGAGGCCACCGGGTGGTCAGATTGATATTCCAGTAGTTCTTTCACAACATCATAGTTTACGTCAAACTTCTCTAAAATTTGGGTGGCAATATTGTCTTCGTCGCGCAGGATAGACAACAGCAGGTGTTCGGTGCCGATGAGCTGGCTCTTGAAAATCTTGGCTTCCAGGTAGGTGATCTTGAGCACTTTTTCGGACTGGCGGGTCAGCGGAATATTGGCTAAGTTCTTCACGTTGCCCGTTGCCGTTCCGCGGGTGGCTTGCTCCACCGAACCACGCAGTTCGTCGAGCAGCACTCCCAACTTTTTGAGCAGACTTACCGCCACCCCTTCGCCCTCGCGAATCATGCCCAGCAGCAGGTGCTCCGTGCCAATATAATCATGTCCTAACCGCAGGGCCTCTTCACGACTCAGTGATATTACTTCTTTTACTCTATTTGAAAATTTTGCTTCCATAAGAAATGATAGGAATTAAACGGCGAAATGAGCGGTTCAGTGCCTCATCCGTGTCCGAGCAAGATAGAAACTTTGTCTAAGAAAACAACGTAGGGCGAATTGCATTTGTTCGCTCTCTCTACCCAATCGATTGGCGAATAATAGAATTAGCGCGCGAACCGGCACAAAATAGCAAATCTATTACACTAAGGTTGGGCACAAAGTTGTTGCCAAACAATTGTTGGTACGAAACCGGACGAAAGTAGGGGGGGAGAATCGGGGGCAAACCCGGCGGCAGGGTGTTGCGGGCGTCAAAAAAGCCCTTTGGAACTGCCGAGTGGTAGTTTTGACTAAGTGTCAGCGACTGAACTTCTAATTGTAATATTTCCAGACACTTTGTCAGGATGGTTACGCTGAGGTCTACCAAATAGTTATTTTTCTGCTGTAATATGTCATGGAAGTCGGCTGCGAAAAAGTCAAAGAAAGGAGCCTTTCCGTAGGCCGATTGCAGGGTGCGCCAGTGGTGGGCGGCCCAGGGCTCATCGTGGTTGATTTGCACCGCGTGGGTCGGCACCTTCCCCCTCCCTTTGCGTACCGGCACGGTGAGGGGCTGTAGTCGGTTGGGCCCCTGCACGTAGCAGCGGTTGCGGTAGGTTTGCTTGGGATAATGCTCGTGTACCTCCAGCATCACTTTAGGATATTTCGACAGAAGCGCCAGGTAGGCAACCGACGGAAAGTAGTGGGGCTCGATGAGCAGGGTATTGTTCAAGGCCTACTGAAACGGAGATGCGTCGCCCTTTCCTTCGCGCACCAGCGCCGGAGTATCACTGGTTAGGTCGATCACCGTCGAGGGCAGGTTGCCGCCGATGCCGCCGTCGATCACAATGTCTACGTGATCAATGTACTTCTCGTAAATCAGTTCGGGATCGGTGGGGTAGCCAACGATTTTGTCTTCGTCGTGCACCGAGGTGGTGATAATGGGGTGGCCCAACCGGGTGATCAGCTCCAGCGGGATAGCGTGATCCGGAATACGAATGCCCACCGTTTTGCGTTTGGGATCGATGGTCTTGGGTACCTTGCTGCTGGAGGTCATGATAAAGGTATAGGGGCCAGGAAGCGACTTTTTAAGGAGCTTGAACAGGGGAGTAGAAAAGTTTTTCACGTACTCGGAAGCCTGGCTCAGGTCCTGACACATAAACGACAGCAGATTCTTGCGCGGGTCGATGCCCTTGAGTCGGCAGATCTTCTCGATAGCCGCCGGTTGAAACAAGTCGCAGCCCAGTCCGTAGACCGTGTCGGTTGGGTAGATCACCAAGCCACCGTTGCGCAGCACCTCAACTACTTTATCCAGTTTGCGGCCTTCGGGATTGTCAGGATAGATTTTGAGGAGGGTGGCTTTCATAAAAAGTATCAATAAGGTACAACGGTGAAATTACGGGCGATCCGGCTGCGGTTTTCGCGGCAAATTACTAATTTTGGTCTGATATGAAAAAGCACAAGATTCTGGTTATTGTTTTACTGGTTTTTGCGGTGAGCTTTATTTCTTTTTCGTTTTACGCGTATCAGGCGGTGCAAACTCCCAACCTGCTGGTGGAGCAGCCTGATAAAGTGTTGCTGATTCCGGAGGGCACTACCTTTGCGCAACTGCAAAAGAAGCTGCACGATGAGGACTACGTCAACGACTTGCTGTCGTTCAGCGTGCTGGCCAAGTTGATGAAGTACGACGAAAACGTGAAGCCCGGTCGCTACCTCATGCGGGCGGACATGAGTAATTTGTCGGCGATCCGGCTGCTGCGTTCGGGGCAGCAAACTCCCGTAAACGTTACCTTTAACAACGTGCGGTTGAAGCACGAACTAGCCGAGCGGCTGTGCGAGAACCTTCAGGCGGATGCGGCGGAGTTTGAGGCATTGCTCAACGATGCGTCGGTGGTGTCTCGTTACGGCTTCACCACCGAGAACGTGCTGGGTATGTTTTTGCCGAACACCTACGAGTTTTTCTGGACCACCACCGCCCCGGAGTTGCTAGAGCGCATGGCGCGGGAGTACGAAAAATTTTGGACCGCCGAACGGCGGCAACTGGCTGATTCGCTGGGGATGACGCCCGTGGAAGTATCTATTTTGGCCTCGATTGTAGAATCAGAAACCAACAAGCCCGACGAGGGCCCGGTGGTGGCGGGGCTGTACCTGAACCGACTGGACCGCAACATTGCCCTGGAGGCAGACCCTACGCTGGTGTTTGCCGCGCAGGACTTTACCATCAAGCGGGTGCTTAACAAGCACAAAGAGATCGATTCGCCCTATAATACGTATAAGTACCCTGGGCTACCCCCGGGACCCATCCGCATTCCGTCGATTGGGGCGGTGCAGGCGGTGCTCAACCACCAGGAGCACAACTACATTTTCATGTGCGCGCGCGAAGACTTCTCGGGCTACCACAACTTCGCCACCAATCTGCGGGCCCACAATGCCAACGCCCGCCGCTACCAACGCGCGCTGAGCGCCGCCGGAATCTACAACTGATGTACCGGCACGAACTACAGTTACGGGTGCGTTACGGGGAAACCGACCAGATGGGCTATGCGTACTACGGGCACTACGCCGCCTACTGCGAGGTGGCGCGGGTGGAGGCGCTGCGTGGTTTGGGAATGAGTTACAAACAGCTGGAAGAAACCGGGGTGATGCTGCCGGTGTTGGAGCACCACGCTTACTACCACCGACCGGCATTGTATGACGATCTGCTCAACGTTGCGGTCACGATCGAGGCGATGCCTACGGCGGTTATTTGCTTTCGGTACGAATTTCATAAAGAACCGCGCGAGCTGTTGCACACGGCCGAAACCAAGCTCGCCTTTGTGCGCTCCGATGGAATGCGCCCTTGTCGTCCGCCGCAGCAGTTATTGGCGCTTTTGCGACCGTATTTTTCTGGTAAACCGTTTGGTGAGAAGGAAGAAAAGCGATAAGTTTGCAAACTAGTTTCACAGAGAGTTGGCGGAGTGGTCGAACGCGGCGGTCTTGAAAACCGTTGTACCGCGAGGTACCGGGGGTTCGAATCCCTCACTCTCTGCATCTTTGATGCAGCTATCAACAAAACCCCTCAAATTTAATCGTTTGAGTGGTTTTTTGTTGCGAAGGGTTTCATATTTTGCGTAGATTCTCGTATTGTAGGTGACCAGTTCGGTTACCTATCTTTACGATTTCAGGACAGGTAACCGAATTGGGTAAGTGACTGGCACGTAGTTTATTAAGTTTTATAGCCATAAAAATACTCTCGCTTGGAAGCGTTTTTACCCCGATAGTCTTCCCCTTGCAACAGGTGGCAACGGCTAATACGGATAGTATGGCACCCTCTGACCGGAAAAGTATCTAGCAGGTAGCGTTGAGGAGTATTAGTTTGCTTGAAAAGCCAACCTAACAGCCGAAAACAATATTCAGCTACTAGGGCGTGTTGACATATAAGCTTAGACGGTGCTTTCTGACTGTTTTTGCCCTGCTTTTCGTTGCTTTCGTTGGCCGATACCCTCGCATGGGATGCCCCGCATTGCCCGCCTCAAGCGCCATTCCATGGTGGCCTCAATCAGAACAAAAACACCCTTGAAAGCCCTCGTCAATCTATATGTCAACACGCCCTAGAGCAAGCTGATGCAAACGGCGATTAAAACGAGGCTTAGCATCTAAGCCTTGCCCTACGATAACACCCCTTCTCATAAGTGGCGACTTGAATTAATCAAAAGCCTTCTGATAACTTTCAATACCAGCAGGTGCGATTGAGAACCTTCTTCAATCAATCAATCATCCCTCCTCCCTGGTACAATCTTTCAATACCAGCAGGTGCGATTGAGACTGTGGAATCGATACAACGCCGACCGTGACAAGCGCACTTTCAATACCAGCAGGTGCGATTGAGACAATCATTCCCAGGATGCCGGTCAACCCTCTGCTTACCCTTTCAATACCAGCAGGTGCGATTGAGACAAGCGGGGGGTGTACGCCCTGTCGCACCTGTTCTACACTTTCAATACCAGCAGGTGCGATTGAAACTTCTTGAAAACAAAGATGTTCTCGAAGCGCTTTTGCTCCTTTCAATACCAGCAGGGGCGATTGAGACTCGCACCTGGACGGATGAAGAACTACGGGCCGACCGACTTTCAATACCAGCAGGTGCGATTGAGACGCGGTGCGCTGGGATCAACGTGATTTGCTGCAGGCCCTTTCAATACCAGCAGGTGCGATTGAGACTCGATCTCTCTTATCCCCAAGCCTGTAAGACAGTACTTTCAATACCAGCAGGTGCGATTGAGACCCCTGGTCCTTGTAGGCTCCGATGGCGTTGCTAAAACCTTTCAATACCAGCAGGTGCGATTGAGACTTACCCCCTTCCAGGGTCATGCCCGCCTTATCTACCCTTTCAATACCAGCAGGTGCGATTGAGACCTTTTATCAGTCCATCGGCTGGAAGGTCGGCAAGCACTTTCAATACCAGCAGGTGCGATTGAGACTGATCTTGCTCAGTATAGTTCTTCCGGATCAGCTTTCAATACCAGCAGGTGCGATTGAGACGCTAATTAAAAGACTTGCCCTCGGCAATCATAAGCACTTTCAATACCAGCAGGTGCGATTGAGACAGCCAGGATTCAGGCAACCGCAGCAAACGAGTGGATACTTTCAATACCAGCAGGTGCGATTGAGACCGGTGAAGTTGGCCCAGCTGCTCAGTGAGATCAAGGCTTTCAATACCAGCAGGTGCGATTGAGACCGCGCCCAACGCTTCTCCCTGCGCGTACTACCCGCCTTTCAATACCAGCAGGTGCGATTGAGACGGGCGCAAATCATGTTTCAACTGCGTTTGGACTTGATGCTTTCAATACCAGCAGGTGCGATTGAGACGTGTTTCTTCCAGATCGTACTCCTGTTCGGCGAACTCTTTCAATACCAGCAGGTGCGATTGAGACAAGCGAACACGCAAGCACCGTTCCCGACCCAGCCTACTTTCAATACCAGCAGGTGCGATTGAGACATCTCTGTGTTCTCTGTGAAGGGGAAACAATGCTTTCTTTCAATACCAGCAGGTGCGATTGAGACCATCGGCCAAATCCTTGGTGCCATCTACGGTTCCCCCTTTCAATACCAGCAGGTGCGATTGAGACCGTACTTTTCCGGCAGCGCGAGTACACTCCCAACGACTTTCAATACCAGCAGGTGCGATTGAGAGACGCGGTGCACGAACTGAACCTGGAGGTGACCCCCTCCTTTCAATACCAGCAGGTGCGATTGAGACGCCGGTGCCGATTACCAAGCTCTACCTGGACTCGGCCCTTTCAATACCAGCAGGTGCGATTGAGACGCCGCCCCGCTGCGCGTGTTTGACAACATCGCCAGGCCTTTCAATACCAGCAGGTGCGATTGAGACCTGACCGTTTCTTAGAGCAGAAAGACTATATCTGTACACTTTCAATACCAGCAGGTGCGATTGAGACCGCCCTTTCGGACATGATTACCCTCCTTGAACAGCACTTTCAATACCAGCAGGTGCGATTGAGACCTTCGGCCGCCGCCGCGGGTTTGCCCGTCTTTGCTCTTCTTTCAATACCAGCAGGTGCGATTGAGACCCTTGCGTGACTTTCAATACCAGCAGGTGCGATTGAGACAACCATCGTCACCATGATGCTCATCGGAGTCTATAGCCTTTCAATACCAGCAGGTGCGATTGAGACTGATGCCCAGTATCGACTATGCAAAGGACTACTCAACTTTCAATACCAGCAGGTGCGATTGAGACCCGAAAAAGGACAATACAAGCCTACCGGCTTCAGTTCTTTCAATACCAGCAGGTGCGATTGAGACGTGCCGGTAGAAAGGCGCAGCTCCAGCACGTAGGTACTTTCAATACCAGCAGGTGCGATTGAGACTGATCGGGGTTCCGGCGCTTTCATAATGTTCCAAACTTTCAATACCAGCAGGTGCGATTGAGACAGTATTTTGTCGTCCGGGGTCAGTTCACTGATCTTCCTTTCAATACCAGCAGGTGCGATTGAGACCGGGCTGCTGCCACTCTGTGATTGGTACGAGAACTCCAGCTTTCAATACCAGCAGGTGCGATTGAGACGTCAACCATGAATGAGGGGGTGATGTTAGTAGGGCCCGTCTTTCAATACCAGCAGGTGCGATTGAGACCCTCTTGGTGAAGTACACGGATGGGAAGGTTTGGTATCTTTCAATACCAGCAGGTGCGATTGAGACGATTCGCCCTCACACAGAGCACAGAGGTCATTGTTCTTTCAATACCAGCAGGTGCGATTGAGACGTTGATGGCATCACCGGGCAGCCCGTCTGACTCATCCCCTTTCAATACCAGCAGGTGCGATTGAGACAAGATGGAGCTCGAGCAGTCGCTCAACGACACGAGCCTTTCAATACCAGCAGGTGCGATTGAGACTTGTGCAATATAAGAGGGTCAAAAGCGCTTATTGCTACCTTTCAATACCAGCAGGTGCGATTGAGACTTGAGCAGAAAGGCTTTTCGCCCCAGCTCTTCTACGCTTTCAATACCAGCAGGTGCGATTGAGACACTACTGTTCCTCAGCTTCAGCGCGATAGTCTGTAGCTTTCAATACCAGCAGGTGCGATTGAGACCACTGTTTCTTGGGTAACCTCCGGCAGCATTTCTTCTTTCAATACCAGCAGGTGCGATTGAGACTTTGATGATTTGAATAGCCGATTACAAGCCCTAGAGAGCTTTCAATACCAGCAGGTGCGATTGAGACCAACCAGGGCGGAACGTTGGTTGTCACCGTAACCTCTACTTTCAATACCAGCAGGTGCGATTGAGACACCCCCGCCTGCAAACCCAAGTGATCAAACAACTCACTTTCAATACCAGCAGGTGCGATTGAGACCCTGGCCCCTTTGGCCCGCTCGGTGGTCACTTCCTTCACCTTTCAATACCAGCAGGTGCGATTGAGACGCCTGCGCTCCGCCCTCGCCGGGGCGCAGATGCGACCTTTCAATACCAGCAGGTGCGATTGAGACTACTACCGGGAAGTCAACGCGCGTTTTGAGACGGCTTTCAATACCAGCAGGTGCGATTGAGACAACGCTACGAAGTGGACTTCGTGGAGACCTCCTTTCTTTCAATACCAGCAGGTGCGATTGAGACCCTTCGGCTTCAATGGGGGTGGTGACGTCCATAAGGTCTTTCAATACCAGCAGGTGCGATTGAGACTACTCTTCTCGCTCCCGCGCCTTGGTGTCCATCATCCTTTCAATACCAGCAGGTGCGATTGAGACGCCAATCCACTGCCGTAACGAGCGGTGGGGGAGGGAACTTTCAATACCAGCAGGTGCGATTGAGACAGGCAGACAAAGGAAGGGTGAAGACGGGCAAGGAGGTCTTTCAATACCAGCAGGTGCGATTGAGACCGAACGCCAGCAGGCTATCCACGTTCACGCGCTCGCTTTCAATACCAGCAGGTGCGATTGAGACTTATTTGGATTTCTACGATAAGACGCCTCTACACTACTTTCAATACCAGCAGGTGCGATTGAGACCTCACTCACGTATTCGTTGATCATATCCCGCACCACTTTCAATACCAGCAGGTGCGATTGAGACCAAGGGGCCAGAGGGCGAAAATAGGCCATACCGGGCTTCAAACTTAGCTAAATTATACAATTACCACAACCAAAAATCGTCGGCCTCCGGTAGTGTAAAACAACCGGGAGGCCGACGACTTGCTTAGCCGACTCATAGTGAGGTAGTTAAACCACAATTCAGCAACCCAACGGTCCTGACCGGCAACTTTGCCAATTGAAACGCTACCGGACGACGACGAAGCGCGGTGGGCCGATCTTACAAAAAACGATCGTGGTGACCCTGCTCTTCGCCCAGCACCGTCCGGTCTACGTATTGCTCGTCGCGCAACTGATAGAAAATGACGCAGTCACCTTCTTCGCGCAGTCCATCGGCTTCCTGCCAGAGTTGCTGGTACTGGGCCTTGGTCAGCTCTCCTTCGAACACCGAGTTTTGTACCCAACGCAAATAGCGGCGGAACAATTTGAGCATCTTACCGACTCGCTTCTGATTTACGTCGTAAACGGCAATGTAGTAGGGCATATCTATATTTCCAGTATGTCAAAGAGCTATGGTTAGTCATTTGTCATTGCCGTTAAGCTCAAAGGACTAATGACCAATGACAGGGGACTAAGGACTACTTATCACCACCACATATGAAATCCCAGGTAAGGGTCTTCCTTCGGGTCGCAGAAGTGGCGAACGAGTTTGTGACATTCCAACCGCACCAGCCGTTCGTAGGATACCTTGCGTCCTAAACCGCGGTGTTGCACCGTCTGTTTCATCCGCTCGTCCCAGTGGGCGACAAACACTTTGCGTCCGGCCTCGGTCAGGTAGCATCCTCCCAAACGGTCTTCAAAGTGCTTAGGGGTTATCTCGCCGGTCTTGAGCAGGCGGAAGATCGTGCGGTCGACCAACAACGGCTTGAATACTTCGGCTACGTCCAGGGCGAGTGAATAGCGCCGGTCACCCGGTTCGTGCAGGTAGGCAACGGTGGGGTCCAGAGCGGTGCGGTAGAGTTGGCGCAATACCGCCGAGTAGCACAGCGCGTTGCCAAACGAGATTAGGGCGTTGAGTTCGTTGGAAGGTGGTCGTCGCTCACGTTTGGTGAAGGGAAACTTTCCAGTAACGCTAGCTCCCAGAAGCGTAGGCCACAGTTGGTAGTAGGCATCGCGCACCCGCCCTTCGCCGCTCATCAGCATAGGAATATCCGAACAGACTTCCAGTTGCTCGCGGGTGCGGTCCATCATCGCCAAAGCCTCAATCAATGACTGATTATCATCTACTCGGGTGAGGTAGTATTTCACCACCCGCATAATGTTGAAGATGGCTGACTCGACAAACGCGCGAGCCAGGATCATCCGTCGTTTGGCGTTGAGGTAGTGTTGCGCCTGTTGGATATGCAAGCGACCCGACAGTTGGCCAGCCCGCGGCATAATCACCGAGGTGAAGTTGCCGTAGTAGTCGAAGCAGAAGGTGG
Organism: Cyclobacteriaceae bacterium; assembly: GCA_965217305.1. Lineage (GTDB taxonomy): Bacteria > Bacteroidota > Bacteroidia > Cytophagales > Cyclobacteriaceae > Tunicatimonas. The sequence goes on along the minus strand of CBDCHN010000004.1, from coordinate 33,110 downwards.
GTATCTGCTGCTGGGCCAGAAAGGTGATGAGTTTGGTGTTGATGTCTAGTTCTCCGAACAGAAACAGGCTGTCTACGGACTCTACCGGGAAGTTGACTTTGTCGTTGGTCAGCTCTCCGGACGGAGTGCCTTCGTCATCGGGTGCTTCCCCAGGCTGGCGGGTGTTGTCGCCGCGTTCTAGCATTAGGGTGTTGTAGCGGCGTTTGAGCCGTCCGTTGGTAAACAGGTAGTAGGGTCGTTTCATGAATAGCCGATCAAACTTCCAGTGGGTTGATTAAGTCAAGACTGGGGTCAATAGCATCTTGCAATTTTTTGAAGTCTTTGGTGTTTGCCGTAACTAATGTGAGTTGATGAATACTGGCCGTGGCAGCGACAATCGCATCGCCCAGACTTAGCTTTCTGTATTGACGTAGCCGGGTAGCTTCTTGAATAAAGGTACGGTCGACTGTTAACAGCTGGGTGCGGTCGAAGAAACTGTTGAAGAAAGTACTATCATCCTCGGTGATCTCGGTAAATCCCAAGACTTCGGCAATACTTACCTGAGAGGCATAGATCGATTGTCCCTCCAAAAAATTTTCTAATGTTTCGCGGTACTCAGCTACCTTTAAGTAAATGATGATGTTGCTGTCCAAGAGGTAACTCACGGGCGAAAAGGTAATTTTCGGTCTTTGCGAATTTCTCGCTGCCAAGCTACCGGATCAGGAATTCGTTCAGAAATATCATCCTTCACCGGATTATTTCGCAAGAATTCTAACAGCTTCTCCGAGTTATTTTCTTTCGACTGAGATACCGGAGCCTCACGGTGGTACGATAGGTCGTAATCTTGTAGCAGCGCTTCCACCTTTTGGGCCTCTTCTTCGCTGGTAATATCAATGACAATTTTCATAGTAAGTGCTTCAATGATTGTTCTAATATACGTTTTTTCTCGTGATATGGGTTATTCGGTTTTATCCGTAACAAAGTTCTTCAAAGGCGCACTTACGGCAAAATTTACGCTGGCTGATGCGTGGGGGTGGCGTCGGTTGCCGAAGCACTTGTTGCAGTTCGGTTGTCCACTGAGCCAGTTGCTGCTCGTGCTCGTTGGTCAGCGTTACGGGTTCGGTGCGGCGCAGGGCGGGGTAGTCGATCTGCCCGGTGAAGGGTCGGTCGGTGTTCCGATTTCCATCGGCGCGCCGCACGCCGTTGAGCCTAAGCAACCACAGGTAGAAGCGTACTTGCCAAACATGGGCCTCTTCGCAGGCGCGCCCTTTCTTGGTTTCGTGCAGCACTCCTTCGCGCAGGTTGGCCCGGTCGATCATGCCGACCAACGGCACCCCCTGCGGCGTTTCGGCTTCCACCATGATCTGCTTTTTATCACGCCCGTAGCTGCTTTCGTCGAGCAGTTTGCCCAGGGCCACCGCTTCGGATTCTTGTTCCATCCACAGTCCATGCGCCGACAACCACGCCTTGCGCGGACAGATTAGATAATAACCGACAAGCATGCCGCCAATGGGTTTCATAGAACGCTGATTCTAGTGAATGCTACCTTTAGTATCATCAGAAATATTAAGAGGCTTCTCATCATCTTCGTCATTGTTTTCTTTCGGTTTGATACCTAACCCAGCTAGTCCAATATCGTCTGAGTAAGCTTGGGCTATGAAGCAGGTAAGCACGTCTCTTTTTCGCCCATCGTCCCCTATGACATAACGGAAAGGGCACAATTGCTTCAACTTTAATCCCTTCTCGATCAGATATTGAGGGCAACTTACGCCATGCTCTAGTTGATATGACCGAAATGCTTCAAAGTTTGGGAAGGGGTAGTAGTTTTTATCTTCGCTATCAGAGTTGTCAACGCCATCAGGTAACTCAGTCATAATCGTTGCTTGAGGCATAATATCGCGCGCCTTCCAGTCACCTGCGTTTCCATTGTCTTCGTCCGTAGCAGTATCAGGTACCATTAACCAATTGTGCTCAATATGCTTATATAGTAACTGCTTATTAGATTGAGCATAGGTGCTGAGTGCTTCCGGAGAAGGATAGAGAGCGTTCACTTCCCTTACAAAGTCTTCTGACAAAATAGGTACTTCGCCTCGGTCTTTCAAAAGATCATTAATTCGTTGGGCAGTCTCAATGATGGCTCTTTTAGGTTGCCATTTTCCTCCCTCCAAATGTCCGTAGGGGGCAGGGTAAAGTTCATCGCCATCTTTCACGATTGAGATGCCACAAACCCCTTTGGGGGCCTCTTCAAATCGGCTCAGTCGGCCTACTCGCTGCGTCAATCGGTCCCAGGGGCAAAGCTCAGAGTACATTAGTGGTGAACAGATATTGATACTCATCTCTCCAATCTGAGTCATTACAGCGATGCCTCGTACGTTGCTATCCCGCCAAGCATTTTTACCTAACAACTTAATTAGCTCTTCTTCTTTTGCTTTTTTATCCGGTTCGGTGAAACGGCTGTGATAAAAGATGATAGGTAGATCATCAGGAGCGTGATTCTTTAACCAGTTGTAGTAGGATAGGCCACTCAACGTTGTATTAGCGTACACAATACCGTTCCTAAGGTTGATCATTTCCCGGAACATATCAGTAACTACAGAAGACAACTCTTCGGTTACAGTAGGTTTAGCAATGCTGCCTAGTAGGCGAAGCGAGCGTTCTGGTTCCTTTGTTTCGGGTTGAGGCTCAGTGATCTTTTCAGATATACCGTAGAATGTTAAGGCTGAATTTGGCACCGTAGCACTCATAATAAGTACTGGAACTTCCAGGACTTTTAGCACTTTCAAAAGTACTTGAATATTGGCTTGAACAAATGGATCGTAAAAATCTACTTCGTCAAAGACGACCGCTGCGTTGGCTAAAAAGAAAAAAGTAGAATGGTGAACTTCCTTGGTACCAGTGAGACACATCAGCAAGTGGTCGATAGTACACACTGATACTGGCGTAATCAGCTTTTGCGCTAATTTGTGCAACTCTACGGCATCGTTTCTTTGTTTGCTGGTTAGATTATTACCGAACCGATTAAACCAGGCACTAGAATGGTACAGCCCGGTATCACTGACTGATTCTTCTATGCCAATAGCAAGCGCATTAGAGGTAAAGCGGGTAGGCATCGCGATAATCAAACGATCTGCTTTTCCTTGATTGGTTTGTTCTTTCCCCCAAAGTAAACTAGCGTCTGTTTTGCCACTACCGGTGGGAGCACGTAGTACGCTGACAGAAGCGCTAGCACATGCTAGCGCGCTACGCTGAACCGGACGCAACGAAAGACTACCGTCGTCTTTGTAATGAGGAAAGCTATACGAAAAAGGCCGAATAGCTGGTAGTGAGTCTAACCCCTTCGACTCAGCCCGACTAGCTCGGGTGTCGGCTAATTGTAGTAGTGAGCGCAGGGCGGTAAACTCGTAGCGTAACACGACACTGTTCCGAAGAACTTCATTGGAGGACCATGCTATGCCGTACTCATTCGTGTGTTTACGTAGCTCTTGCCAGTATTGATAAAATTTTCCATCACCGTCGTCTCTCCAGCGGTGCTCATGTTTAGGACTAAGCTTTCCATGATGAGCGGCAATAGCTGTTTTTTCCTTTATAGTGAGTGGCTCTTTTAAGGCGTGGTGAGCGTATGCCAGCGAAGCAAACTCGTGCCGGAGACCAGCTTGAGTAAGGTTAGGTGCTGAAAATTTTTTCTGCTGTCGACACGTTACTTCGTACCGGTGATAATCGTCGCGGCTTACTAAGTCTGGCGATAGTCCTTGGGCAATGCGCCACTGCCGATACAGCTCATAATCTTTCTGACAAGCCTGCTGCCACACTGGATACCGTTTGCCCTTATCGTGCCAAGCAATAGCTCGTTTTAGCGTTGGCCGCAATGGCTTACCAACTATTTTTTGGTATTTGGCTGCTAAGAATGGCGACTGCTCTAAAATTGTTACCGCTTGTTCCCAAACATGACGTTCGTGATCGACCAGTGTGATCCCGGATGGCTTAGCAAGAACTGGCTCTCTATCAGATTTACTCATGCTTGGCTGGTGAGTAGAGCGTATGTTCTTGTAGTGTAGTAAGTGCTTCGGTGTAAGCGGTATCTACCGACCTTTCCGTCAATTCGCCAGTGTCATCACCCAAAAAATACAACGCGCTACGATTCTCTAATTCTGCAATGATATTGTCTTTTTCTTTGCCCGATGCAGAAGCAAAGTAGCGAATCGCCTTGCGGCTATGGCGATTGTCCAGCACAATAAGTACTTGCTGGGGTTCACCGGATACAGCGTGACGAGCCTGATTGGCAAAGTCGTTCATTGTTCGGGTAGCTTCCAAAAATAGATTTACCCGGCGTTTCTTCTCTTCAGGTGTGATATGAAAGCGATAGTTGGTAGCTACGTGGTACTCTTTTTCGTAACTGTATTCTTTAGTCACTCCGACTGCCCCTACATCAAGGTGAAAATTCATAACCATTTTGTCTTCCTGACTATATTCGTTGGTTGCTAATGCCTGTTTTTTAGTGTCTTCTCCGGTGCTGTCGTTTTTCAGACGCACTAGTAAATCGCGACCAACACTACTGGTTTTCAGAGCCACTGCTGGAGTAGCTGTTAAAGGGGCCGTTCTCCTTCCTGAGTAATCACCTTTATTAGTATCCAAAAATCCGCCTAAATCACTACGTAAGTCCTTTTCTATGTCGGTAGATACCCCATCACCATTAGCTACGTATGTGTCATTACTATTCTCATTTAAGCGATCTATGGCACTAAACAACACATGTCGCTGCATTTGCCCTGAGATGTAGACTTTTCCGTCCGGTCGGCGCTTAATAGAAGAGGCATTTCCCAACAGTTTCTCACCCCGGTTGGCAGCATGGTCGTTCATTGGAACCAGACTGGTTACTAAGATTGATTTAATTTCCATTGTATCGTTAGTTTAAGATAGATGATCCATATTTTTTTCTTCTTCAGTAAGCTCAAACTCATTGCTGTTCTCCTCAGACGGAGAAGTACCCGAATCAGTTGATGGCTTCGATTTGACTGATCGTAATCGCATAAAGGCAGTAATCAGGTGCTGTGCTTGCTGTAGAGTGATGACGCTGTCGTCGGATTGAGCAACTGCCTCCATAAACACATCTGCTTCAGAATCAATGTCTCTACCGGTCATACGGGCGACGGTCACACAAATTTGATGAAGCAGCTGTAGGTGGGAAGTTGCACTGTCAACCCTGCTTTCCAGTTCAGTGAGAATTCTTGCTTTGTATTCGTCTAGTGTCCTTCCTTTCCGGTTGCTTTTTTCGTCGTCCTCTTTTTCTTTTTTTGCAGCAAAGTAAGCTGCGCGGTTGATAGACTGCCCAAAGGCTTTAGCGGAAGAGATAATTTCAGTATTAATTTTTGTATCTGCCATAAATTCTGAGGTTTTAAAGTAGTCTTCGAATAGTGGAAGCAAATCAGGAGGGTACTCGGCTCGAAACGAAAGCAAGTCTTGAAAAGAGGCTTTGTTGAAAAATTGTAGAAAGTGAGTACCTGCCGTTCGGAACAATTTGTGTTTCGGATCGTCTTTCTTTTCCACTCCGAATACGGTAGAGAGATATATCGCTTTTTGGATATCAGGAATAGAAGTAGAGAAAGCAACGTCTACCAAGTGATGTGAAAACCGTTCCTGCCGGGCAAATTCATAAGAAATGATGTATAGCGGGCGATCTGCTAGGTAGTGTAGTATTTCCTTTACTCGATCAATACCGGTGTCCTCTATGCTCTTTGGGTTCGCTTTGACCCACTCGCCGATAGCTGCCATCAATGAAACGGAGTTTAGCGAATAATCTACTGGGCGATTAGGAAAGTTGCCCTGATGTAGTAATGGTCTTCGGTATTTTTTATTTTTCGCATCGAGCTTGGCAATCATAGTCCGGTCGCCCGAGGACGCTTTCATTCGCCCAAACAGAGTAATGAAGTCTCGCAGTAGGTTAGTTCCGCGATGATCTATTAGTGGTAAGTCCGCAATGACTCCAGCATTACAGTAATCGCCTTTTTCATACTGTAAATAGACAGAAGGTTTTAGTTCGGTGAGCGTAGCAACAGCAGTAAAAGTCGCTTGCAATAGCGAAGTTTTAGGGTAATTAGCAGATTGGTTTCCATTATTTACTTTTGCTGTGAGAGGGGCAAATGATCGTTTAAGTTCCGTTGATTTGTATAAGTCTATTTCTGTCTTTACTGCTTGTAATTTTTTGATCAATCCTTTGGTTTCCTTTACTGTATCGGAAGCTTTATCAGGAATTAAAATGTAAGGAGCTGTATAATACCCTTTTTTTGCTGTTTGTCCGTTCGCGTTTCCTGGATTCAATTTTTCCGCCGGAACATAATCAAAATGTAATTCCTGAGTAGCTTCTGAAGCTGGATCGTCGTTAGTAAACACCGAAAAACGATTTAAGCAGTATTGAAGCATTTCAATCGCTAGGTTAGTAACGTCTTGATACGTATTGATCTCCTCAAGCTGCCGACTCGTTTGTACCAAAGCAGCTGCGAAGCCGTAACGGGGATAAGGATGGTAAAACTGTATATTCATTGCTTCTGTACGGTTACGTTTACCCATCCGTCATTGCTGCCTAAATAAAGCGGGGCTTGCGGATCAGCTATCGCTTCACAGATCATATCGCTCACCTGCGGCGTAGCAGTTAGTGTATATTGATAGGGTTGGCGAGGCTCGACGTACTCTCGCTTCGTAGGTAAGCTAGTATAGTATTGAGGAAAAAGTGGTCGAATAGAACGATAGTTTACCTTAGTACCGGATGGTAGTTCTTCTATTTTGTTAATGTCAACATCCTTAAACTCACTAAGGTCGCCAAATTCAACTTCTTTGTCTTTTACCCGGTTCATGGTGTTCTCTAGCGTAGCGTCGTAGTGGCGACTTCCACCAAAAAACGAACGGCCGCTGTCCCGCAAAGCCTGCGACCAAAGATCATCGTAGGTATCTACGTTCACCGACTCAGCGAGCGGTAGAATAGCTAAATGATACTGTAAAAACGAAAAGAATTTTGAGCCTGATGTTTCGGGAAGGGCATTGAGCCAATCCGACGCAGCCCCCCCCGGGTTCTTCTTAAATTGCTTCTTGGCAGCTTTTTGCAATTCTTTGAAGATGTCTTTTCTGATGTCTTCGGCAAAGTGCCAGCCTAAAGCGTTTTCTAGCATACCATACAGCATATGTGGTGTGGGTTCTCGCTGGCTTTGGTAGTAGTTACCTGGTTGTCCGTTGGCCATAGAAAGAGAAGACAGAGCCTCTATTTTTAGGGTCAGTTGGGTGTCTAAAACAGGAGGGTCGTGGAAGAAAGAAAGATCTATCATAATTCTAAAATAAGGCTCCCATACCGGAACCAGTGAGCTCGCCTACTCCTACTTTCCAGGCAAAGTCTATCGCTTCCGGTGGACCTTTTATAATCACCGGACAGGAGCTCCCTTTGTGTTTAGTGCCTTTGATATCAACCAACTTGGTCCGGGGCTTAGCGTAGCTTCTGTCAAATTGTACGCTTACGTTTTGATAGTCGCCAGCAGGGTTGACTACTTTTAGCTTCTTTTTCAGCAAATCAGTCAGCAAAATGTCTGCTTGCAGATCATCATAAAGCAGATACTCACGTGTATCATCGGCACGTTTTTTCCTGACAACTACCATTCCATCTACTAGAAATGTGTGAGTGTTGGTAAACGAAGGCACTTTAGCTTCTAAAGCTTTCTTTACGTGCATACCGAAGCCTAACTCTCCATCTTGAATAATACCTTTCGCCAACTGCCAAGCGTACTGGCTATCGTGAAACCCAATATTCCAGGTAGCTCCGTGCGGGTAATGGAGATACTTACCAACTTTTTCACCCCCTTGCAGCCAACCAAAGCTGTACAAGCTCAAACCATCATGAATGTCATTTTCGCCGAGCCATTTATGCAGTGCTCCTGTCAAGCAATGCAGATGATTGAAGGGAACCGGTTCAGTATTCGGACTAAGGTGTAGTTGTAAGCGCATTATGTTACAGCGGTTTGTGATTGTACGAGCGCAGAGCAAATTTACTGGACAGATTGTGTTGACCGGACAAAACAGGTCCGAAGTGCGACAGGTCTGCTTATTGACATACCAAAGAGGTGCAATTAATAAGTAAAAAACGCTACAACATACGTCATGTAGTTTCAATACCCACGGGGACCTAAGTGAAATAGGCACTGCATTCGTTTAACGTACGTTATGTACGGCAATCTAATTTTTTTGGCTATATTGGCAATAGAAATAGCAAACTTATTTACCAATATGGAAGAACCAAACTTCAGATTTAGCTTTCCAGATGCACGGAGCTTGTCAGATAACATTAACCAGCAAGAGATCTTGTCAGTATTTTGGAATAAGAATACTGCTGCGGAACCATTGAGAGAGTACGATGATGGTATTTACTATTATATGATTGAGTTTGGTTACAAAAAACGATTCTTACAGCTTTTTCTGAAATGTGATGAAGATAGTGTTAGCTTCAAAGAAGTGAAAGTCGCTGATGAAGAGGATATTCTGATAGGATACTGTAGCCGTCGCTAGTGTCTATCGGACCGTTACGGTTGTGTTAGCAATAGATCAAATTTATGTGTACTTTCGCTCTATGGAAAAGGCGAAGTCATCTTCTAAAAAAGTAGATCAGTCAAAGGCAAAGAGCCGCCCCCAGGAGCACGTCGATGGTCGCTCTACTGAAAGGCATTCTTTCAACCCCTTCGAGGGGCGTAACAAAGAAGAAGTCTGGAAGGAAATTAGTAAGAACGGCACATCTATGTCTCAACCGGAGATGATCAAGCATTTGCGATCCCTAACGGACAAGCAGAAACGTGACCAATAACTATAGCCTGATTTTGCTGTCTCAGAGGGCAACGTTTGCTATACTTGCTTCATGAAAAAAGCGAAACGGTCCGCCGCGCGGAAAGAAGATAAAGACCCCGTACCCCCCAATCCCTTTTGTGGACGTAATGCCGAGGAAGTCTGGAAAGAGTTGTACGCTAAGTCTAAGCCGACCGCATCCAAGCCAATCTCCCGCGAGGAAGTACTTCGCCGTACCCGTAAAAAGGATCGCTAGCTACTACTCAGTCATCATTAGTTCTACCGCCTCCACGATATTGTCTCGCACTTCTTTTTTGAGTTGGAAGCTACGAAGCGGACGCCGCGCGGGTGCATCAGGTCGGTACCGTCCGGCCAACGCTTCAGCTTCTTGATAAAGCCGTTCCCGAAGTTCGAGCGGACTTAACACGGTAACCCCCACGCCCCAGCCCTGCACGAACGAACGTATCTCCTCAAAGCCCTCCATTTGCAAGAATACCACTATCCGACCGTCCGGACGTTCTTCCGCATCGGCGGCCGCCTCAACTACCTGGGTAGCATGATACTTCCGGTCGCGAAAGGCGAAGGCCTTATTAGGTTCTACTAACAGGCGTACGTCGTAGATCGTATCCGAGTTAATAGCCCCGAACACTCCTTGGAAGTATTTTTCGGGGACGAAGTCTTCCGGAATAGCGAAGATCGCGTTTCCTTCGGTCGGGTCACAGACTTCTACCTGACTGATGCGTACCAGCGCAAAGTTGCGCATGTCCTGCTTTTGGTGGCAGTAGCCGATGGCCATCCACGCGCGACCGCGCTTGGCCAGAAAGTAGGGATCGATCTTGCGTCCCTGGCTGGTTTGCCCACTGCTGCCGGTGGTATAGTCAATGCGCACCGAGCGTCGCTCAGCAATGGCTCGGTCTAAGCTGCGAAAATTATCCAGCGCAATCTGGTCCGGCACGTCACTATCAAACTGCCAGGCTTGTAACTGGTCTTCTACATCAAAGACGTAGGCCACCGGGTCTACCTGCTCTAACAGCTTCTCAAATACGCTTCGCAGTGGTTCAGCGTAGGGGGTGCCGGCTAAGATGCCTTGACTGGCCTTTGCCGCTAAGGTGAGCGATCTTAGTTCGGCTTGCGAGAAACGTGGACCAGGTAGTTCAGTTCGTTGATCTTCCTCATCCAGAAAGAAATGCTTGCGGCCGTCTTGGTGTCTATGGCGCACGCTGAGACCCATCTGCCGGAGCTCTTCTAGCAAGCGGCGCACTTGTCGTTCGCTCACCCCAAGCTGTTCCTGCATCTGGTGCAGGGTAAGTTGACGCCCGTTGTCAAGTAGTAGTCGCAATCGTTCGGTATTGGTAGTAGTTTTCATAGCCGAATGATACTGAAAATTGAAGAGAACCGGATACATCGGCCACAAAATGTCCGATATTAGTCTAAGGTCATTGCATACTGAGTCAGAAAAGCCAAACCAACAACGTACTCTCTCATGAAAGAAATATCGCTCCGAGCGAAGCTGGACGAACAACGAGCCGCTAATCCCAAACGCTATCAAAAGCTGGAGGAACTCATCAACCTGCAACGCCCCGAGCGTTATGACCAGTTGGCCCCCACCTCGATAGAACCCTACCGGCACCTGCAATCCGCCGGTTTCCCGACCGACTCACTGCTGGACCAGCTTACCAAAGGACAGATCAACCGTTTGGCGAGTGTGATGAAAGTGGATGCCTCGCGCATCTTTCACCGGCAAGACATCTACTGGCTGGTGCGCACCTTCGGATTGTGCTTCTACGATACGCGTTACTATCGGGGACGAGCCTGGCAGGCAATGGAAAAAGATCTGGCGTCATTTCAGCGTAGCGTATTGTCGGAAGACAATCCCAATACGAGAAGTCTGGAAACACGAAGCCTACGACTTCACGCAGTGGCTTCAGCACAATATTGAGGTGCTTAATGATGCACTAGATATTGATTTGGTGAATGCTGAGCGAGAACAGGCAGTAGGATCGTTCAGTGTCGACCTGGTAGCCGAGGATATCAGTGGCACCACCATCGTCATTGAGAACCAGTTAGAAAAAAGCAACCACGATCACCTGGGAAAGCTGCTTACCTAGCAAGTCGTCCAGTCACAGTACAAACTTCACCACAAACAGTCCCGCCATCAGGTACAAGGCAATCGGCACCTCAGCCGCCTTGCCCCGCACCAATTTGATTACTATGTAGAAGATGATACCCGCGGCAATGCCATTGGCGATGCTGTAGGTAAAGGGCATCAGCACAATGGTCAGAAAAGCAGGCAATGCGTTCTCGAAGTCCGCAAAGTCGATGCGCTGCACGGACTGCATCATCAGCATGCCCACCAGGATGAGCGCCGGGGCCGTGGCCGCGGCCGGAACCATGCCCGCTACCGGGGCTAGGAACACCGACAGCAGGAACAATACTCCCACCACCAGGGCGGTGAGTCCGGTGCGCCCCCCGGCCGCCACTCCGGCGTTGCTTTCGATGTAGGTCGTCACCGTAGAGGTGCCCACCAGCGCTCCGAAGGTGGTGGCCAGCGCGTCGGCCAGCAGCGCGCGCTTCATGCGGGGCAGACGCCCGTCTTTATCCAGAAACCCGCCTTTGTCGGCCGTGCCGATGAGCGTGCCGATGGTGTCGAACAAATCCACCAGTGAGAACGAGATGATCACCACCACCAGCGTGGTGAGCACACTTAGCACGGAGGCTTCCCGGTCGAACAGTCCGGCAAAGTCGAGCTGAAACAGGGTGTCGCCCAAGTGGATATCGGTGAAGCTAAACGTGTTGGGCAACTGCGTGGCTCCCAGCGGAATGCCAATCAACGTAGTGAGCACGATGCTAAGCAGGATGGCTCCCGGCACCCGCCGGGCGTAGAGCACCGCAATCACCAGCAGCCCCACGCCCGCCAGCAGCACCGACGGACTCCGGAAGCTGGCCAGCTCCAGAATCTGCGCCGGTGCTTGACCGATCTGCTCCACCAGCGCGCCCGCTTCCAGAGTTTCGGCCGACAGGATAATGTCGACAATGGGGCCCTGGTTTACCCGCACCAGCCCCGCGTTGTTGAACCCAATGAGGGTGATGAACAACCCGATGCCCGCCGGAATGGCGTAGCGAATGGAGCGGGGCAGCGCCTCCACCACCGCCGAACGCGCTCCGGTGAGCGTGAGCAAAATAAACAGCACGCCCGAAATAAACACAATGGCTAGTCCCTGCTGCCAGGTGAACCCATTCTGTAACACCACCGCGAAGGTGAAGAAGGCATTGAGTCCCATGCCGGGGGCCTGGGCGAAGGGGTAGTTAGCCAGAAAAGCCATCAGCAAAGTGCCCAGCGCGGCAGCCAGACAGGTGGCCACCAGCACGCTGTTGTAGTCCATGCCCGCCTTGGCCAGGATGCTGGGGTTCACGAAGATGATGTAGGCCATCGTGAAGTAGGTGGTGAGGCCCGCCACCACTTCGGTGCGTACGGTGGTCTGATTTTCCGGGAGGCGAAAGAAGTTCATCCGCCAAAATTATCAATTCTGCTGTTTCTTTTAGCCGTTTTGTACTAAACTGCGCCCGGTTTAATCAACAATACCGCCCTAATCAACTGTAACAATGCTCGGGCGCGTTTCTAACGCGTTCGGCACCCAACGGTCTTCAAATAAAATAGCCCATGTACTTGCTATCCCTACCCCTCAGGTTAGTATCTTCACTAACCTGTAGCGTATCTTCTCTAGCCTATATAAACACGACCATCGCACTTCTCGGCCTGGCCAATCTCCCCACCTTCGCCCAAACCGCCTACGAGCCGCTCGGCCCCACCGTCAACTCCTACGCCGACGAGCAGCACCCGGTGGTGAGTCCTGATGGACAGCGACTCTATTTTACCCGCCGCGGACACACTGACAACCTGGGCGGACGGCGCGACCCCGGTGACATTTGGTACGCCGAACGCACCGGCGATCAGGAATGGTCGGAGGCCAGGCACGCCGGAACGAAGCTCAACAACGCCCAGTATAACGGCGTGGTGGGCTTCGACGGTAAAGGCCGCATGCTGGTGCACGGACACTACCAGCCCAACGGCTCGCCCGCCCGCACCCAGGGGCTGTCGGTGGCGGTGGCTTCGGGCGACGGCTGGAGCGTGCCCGAAGCGGTTGACATTCCTTACTTCTACACCAAGTCGGCCCACCGCAGTGGCAACCTGCACCGCAGCGGCGACATTATCATCATTACCCTGCAATCCTACGACACCCGCGGCGGCGAAGACCTCTACGTGCTGTTTCGGCAGGGTGATGGCTGGACCGAACCCCGCAACCTGGGCCCCACCATCAACACGGCCTACCAGGAGATGACGCCCTTTCTGGCCCCGGACGGCAAGACGTTGTTCTTCGCCAGCAACGGCTACGAAGGCTTCGGCAGTCGCGACATCTACGTGTCGGTACGGCTCGACGACACCTGGAAAAACTGGTCGAATCCCAAAAATCTGGGCCCCACCGTCAACAGCGAGGGCACCGAATTAAGCTACTACGTACCCGAGGAAAGCGCGTACGCTTACCTGAGCACCACCCAAAACAGCGACGGACTGGGAGACCTGGTGCGGGTGCGCATCAGCGAAGAGCAGACCGAACAGCTGGCCACGGTGGACACCACCATTGCGGTGCCCGTGGTCCAAGCGCCCGAACCCGAACCGACCCCCGCCGATACGGTGACCGCTACCGAAGAACCCCCGGAAGTGACCACGGTAGCCGTGCGCGGAACCGTTACGAACAAAAACGCGCCACAGCCTGTCGTGGCCGAACTCACCTTCCGTTCGCTGAAGAAAGACACCACGCAAGTCACCGCGGTGCGCACCGACCCTGACGGGAGTTTCAGGGTGCCCTTGCCCCCCGACGATGACTACGCCCTTACCGTTGCTGCCGAAGGGTTCATTCCCGCCCGTGATCGCGTGTCGACCGGCGCGGCGGGTGCCGAAGCCCTGGTGCGCGACTACGCCCTCACGCCCCTGGAAGTGGGCTCAACGGTCAACCTGGAAAACGTACTCTTCGACCGGGGCAACGCCACCATGCTGCCCGGCTCTTACGAAACTTTAGATGAAGTAGTAGAGCTCTTAAAAGAAAACCCCGACCTGGAGATCGAGGTGGCCGGGCACACCGACAACCAGGGCCGCGCCGACCTCAACCTGGCCCTATCGGAGGAACGAGCGGTGGCCGTAAAGCAATATTTGGTGGAGCAGGGTGTGGATGCCAGCCGGATCATCGAGCGCGGCTACGGTGGCACCCGCCCACTGGTGAGCAACGCGATCGAGGAAGAACGCAGCAAAAACCGCCGGGTGGAGTTCACAATTTTGAAGAAGTAGGAAGCTTCGCTCTGGAACCGAAATCTGGTCGTAGGATTTTCCTACAACCCAATAGTGGAGCTAGTACAAGTAAGGTCGTAGGAGCGCTTCGCTAATCCTACGACCAGAGACTGTGCAATTGGACTGTTGCGGACCAGCAATTCAAATGGCTTACGAAGGCACCACAATGCCTAGCGCTTCCAGTTGCTGCTTGTCTTCGGCAAAGGCATAGCGGGCGGCGCGGACAAACTTGGTCATCCACTGCTGTAGGGCTTTGCGCTCCTGGTCGCGGCGCACCTTGGCCACCTGCTTGTCTCCCCGCTGACGGTTTTGCTCCACCCGCGCCTCGGCCACTGCTTCAATCATCGCCTGCGTTTGCGTTAGTTCTTCTGAGGTGATACCCCGCTGGGCCAGCAGTTCGGCTACTGCCGGAGCGTGTTGGTAAAAGGCTTGCGTCTGCATCATCCACCCCGGCAGGTCTTTGCGACGGCGACCGGTGAGTTGCAGGTCGTTCCAGACCTGGCTGTTGGCAGGCACAATGAGGCGCGCCAGTTTTACGTGAGAGAGGTAGCGGGCATCGGCTTCCTGATAGGACTGGCGCATCGATTGGGTGCTCGCTTTCTGGCTGTTCTCTCCGCTCTCCCGCACTTGCTGCTGAGATTTTACTTTGAGTAGTTGCTTTTGACCCGCTAGAATTGCCTTGCGGTCGTAACCCAGCGCAGCAAGTTGCTTGAGAACCTCCGGGTTGGCCAACGCGCCGCTAATGATCAGACGGTAATACTCGAGTTCTTCGTAGATGCCTTTTTTCTTTTTCATAACTTTTTTTGAGCAAAACTAAAGCGCAGGACAATATGGTGCCGGGCAGAAAAAACAGTGAACTTATCGAGGTAAGGTTAGTAATCAATTGGTCCAAAATAGCCTTAGAAGGGGAAAAGAGTCCTGCGTCAGGCATTCCAGAAAACAAACCACCGGGACAACGCGTACGGTGACACGGAGGGCAGTGACATATCACCGGTACTTCTTACGTGGGCAGGAGGGCGCAGTAGCATTTCACCGGATCCGAAGGGGTGGGAATGTAGGGTGCATGTAATAAACACCGAAGCTATTCGACGGCGGATGTAGGGTGCACGTAATAAACACCGGAGAGATACAACTGCTACCTTGGGTAGCAACTATAAACCACTGGTATTTTGTGACTGCCCCCGACCAGAACGACTGTGGGTCACTGGTGCTTAATAATTGCCCCGGTGTTTTTGAAAGGCTCAGCAGGAGCGAAATGGCACTCAATAGAATGACTGTACACCACCGTTTCTTAATGTCGCCACGCGCCGATCTTTCCTTACAACCTTTTTTGCCGAATGAGTGTCTAGCAGTAAGACCAAAATAAACGATGTGCTATGAAGAAAATACTGATGATAGCCCTGCTGATGGTCGGGTGGGGCTGTGCCGAAGACGATATTACTGATTCGTCGGGTACCCGACTGCTGGCTATTGACTACGCCTCTAACGGGCAAGTCTGGACGGAAAGCTACCACTACCGTGCTGATGGGACGCTGACCCGGGTAAAAAATGGGCGCTCGTTGGGGCGGCGCTACGAGTTGGAGTACCAAGACACCACCCTAGTACAAATCTTCACCTATCAGATAGAAGAAAATGACGCGCTAATCTTTCGGGATTCGCTGGTGTATACTGAGGGTGGGCGATTGCAACGAATTTACACCTTCTCGCGCAACGCGGGCGCTGAGCTTCCTTTGGATTGGGTGTACGAATATGGTTATGACCTACAGGGGCGGGTTGTGGAGCGAAGAAACTATTATGCTAATGAGGAAACGCCGCTCTGGTACGAAAGGTACTACTGGGAAGGAAGTAATATAGTCCGAAAGGAAGAATATCACGAAGAAGGAGAGCTTTATTACGAGTATTTTTATACTTATGATGACCAGAATAACTACATGAAACCTGTTGTTCCCTACCTGTACGATCCCATCAATTGGAGTGCCAACAACGTAACGGTGATGGACTATCTGGACTACTACGGAAACTTAGACCTATTTTGCCGCCCCTGTGTAACCTCCTACCGCTACAACCGGGATGGTTATCCGGTTGCAATTACGACCAAATGGGGCCAAAAAATGCGGTTGACGTACGAATAGCCCACAAATTTAGAAAACTATGTTTACAGAAAGCTATCCCAACCTGGCGTGGTGGATTAACAGCCACGGGTGGGTTGAAATAGGAAACGACGAGTTCAGCTATTCGTGGGTAAGGGTACTGGACATTGGAGGCATGTGTTGGGAGGATGAGAATTCGGCATCATTGGAGGAAGCATTGATGGCCGCCGAGCGGTGGGCATCTCGCGAGATAGCAACCCGATTCGGAGAAGAGCCACCCAAGCGCTACCAGGACGAATAGGTACGTCAGAAGGCCTCCGCTGTCAAGTCGACGTACATCCTAGTTAGAAGCCCTAAAGCTCGTAGGACCGCCTTAGCGTCGCTGTATGAGACCCTAAAAGTGGTTATTTTCATATCTTCCTTTCGTTAATCACTCTAAATGACCAATAAATCATGTTTAGAAAAACTCCCATGAATATACTTAATCCCCAAGTTCTTGGATGGTCAAATGGATTGACTATTCTGTCACTAATGTCATGATACAAATTGAATGGTTCTGTCATTATATCCCAGCTATTCCACCGTAAATACCTACCGACGTATATCCCAAAACTAGCAACAAATAATAATAGAAAAACAAAGAGTCTCACCCAAACTTTACTTATTAACTCCGATAAAATATTTTCAATATCCATTAAACTTAAAAGACCAAATAATAGTCCAGTCCATGCGAACGATAATATTAATACTAAATCAAACCATATAGGCATTGACGACTTCAATCTCAAATGAAACAGGTCTGTTAGTATGTATGGCGCATTAGGGAAGAATAATAGCCAGGCCAATAACAGTCCTGTCAAAATAACTTTATTAATTTTAGTTTTAACCTTTACAACAGCCATGCTTGTCAATAGCCATGGAATAAATGCTAGAAACAAGTTCCAATTTAAAAACAGAAAGACGTTCGTTCCTGTAATCGCTAATCTAAACACCGAAAAACTAAAACATAAGATAGTAAGTATTCCAAGACAGATTGTTTCATTTAATCTGCTGTTGCCTTTTAAAGTTTTTATCATTGAATTGTAGTACACTTCTTTTTCTTAAATAGCCTCAGACGTACCCATTCGTTCGGGTTGTAGTAATATAACTTTTTTTGGTCACTTTTCTGATTGTAAGATTAGCGAAGCGGTTCTACGATCTTCAGCGCCCAGGGAGCTACAGTTCAATGTGTTATTGTTATTGTGAGTCATGAGAAGACCAATGGGTGAATCTATTCACACCACAATGCTCTGAAAATGCTACTCACCTTTTTTCCACCAGTCTTTGCCAAATTTGTCTTCAAACTTCCGGGCATTTTCCTCGGAGAACATCCGCAACAGTGGGTTCATGTCCAAAAAATCCTCCTGCTTTCCCTCGACCAGCTCGTCCAACGGATAGCCTTTGATGCTAAAAACACTACGGACCCACTCGAAGAACTCTTCCGGGGTAAAGCCTTCTTTCTTTAGATAAACATCCACCATCGCCATCCGATAATGGTCTTCCTGATTCACGTCGCGGTGCAGAAGGTAATAGTCTTGGTTGGCCAGTTCTTCGAAGTAGATTCGTTTGGCTTCGTCGCTATCCAGTAGGTTCTGAGGGTCTTGGTAGTAATACTCTAAACCAACCACCATAATCTCAACAATATTGCCTACCAAGGTTTCGCCTGCCTCGTTGACCATTACGGGGCGCAGGTAGGCAGTTTGCACGGGACGACCCGCGCTCTTTTGTTCGTCCGTCCAAGGCGCATGCAAGGTGTAAATCCATTTCATATCTAGTCTTTGGTTATTCCGGATAAGCAAACGCCAACGGCTCATCCACCCGCTCGTGCCAGGGCAGGCCGTACCGGTTGAGCGCCTCCATAAACGGATCGGGATCAAACTCCTCTACGTTGTACACTCCGGGTTGCATCCAGGTGCCCTCTAACATAAGTTTGGCCCCGATCATGGCGGGCACGCCGGTGGTGTACGAAACGGCCTGCGCGCCTACCTCGCGGTACACCGCGGCGTGGTCGCAGTTATTGTAGACGTAGTAGGTCTTCTCCTGTCCGTCTTTCACTCCCTTGATCTGACAACCGATGGAAGTTTGCCCCCGGTAGCCTTCGCCCAGGCTGGAGGGCTCCGGCAGCACGGCCTTCAAGAACTCCAGCGGCACAATGTCGTGGCCCTGAAACTTCACGGGACGGATGCCTGTCATGCCTACGTTCTCCAGCACCCGCAGGTGGGTGATGTACTCGGGTGAGAAGGTCATCCAGAAGCGGGCGCGCTTCAGGTGCGGGATGTTCTTGGTGAGCGACTCCAACTCCTCGTGGTAGAGCAAGTACGACTCCTTCGGACCGATCTCGGGATAGTCAATAGGCTGGTGAATCTCCAGCGGATCGGTTTCTACCCACTGTCCGTTCTCCCAGTAGCGTCCCCGCTGCGTGATCTCCCGAATGTTGATTTCGGGGTTGAAGTTGGTGGCAAAGGCCTTGCCGTGGTTCCCCGCGTTGCAATCCACAATATCGAGGTAGTGAATCTCATCGAAGTGGTGCTTCTGCGCGTAGGCGGTGAACACGCCCGTCACGCCGGGGTCGAAGCCGCAGCCCAGCAGGGCCATCAGTCCGGCTTCCTTGAACCGGTCTTGGTAGGCCCACTGCCAGTGGTACTCGAACTTGGCCACGTCGCGCGGCTCGTAGTTGGCCGTGTCGAGGTAGTGCACCCCGGTCTCCAGGCAGGCGTCCATGATGGTGAGGTCCTGGTAGGGCAGGGCCACGTTAATCACCATCTTCGGACCGAAATCCTTGATCAGCGCTACCAGTTCGGGCACCTGATCGGCATCCACGGTAGCGGTTTGCAGCTTCACGTCGGGGAACCGCTCGCGCACGTCGTGGGCAATGGCCTCACACTTGCTCAGCGTGCGGCTGGCCAGCATAATTTCAGAGAAAACTTCGGGCACCGCCGCGCACTTGTGCACTACCACGTTGCCTACGCCTCCGGCGCCAATGATTAGTACTTTCATGATTTGGGTTACTTTGTAGGGTTAAAGGTTCTGGGTTCTGAGTTCAGCATTCTGTCTCAGAACTCCGAACCTAGAACTCCGAACTTAGAACCCATCTCCACGCTGAAAGTTATCTCGACAGTCAACGAAACCTTTGCCAATAACAACCGTTGTCTATACAACAAACAGCGAAGCACAATTATTATGCGTCTGGAAGAAGAGATCAAACAGCCCCGCTTCAAGCATCCGTTCGAAAAGGCCATTCTGAACATCCGTTTCACCAACGGCTGGCTCGACCAGATCATCCTGTCGGTACTCAAACAGCATGGCTTATCCGAAGAGCAATACAACGTGCTCCGCATTTTGAAGGGACAATACCCTAGTCCTTCTCCCCTGCAGCGCATCAGCGAACGGATGCTCAACCGCATGTCGAACGTCACTCGCCTGGTAGAAAAGCTGCGCCGCAACGGACTGGTATCACGAGAAGTGTGCCCGGCCAACCGCCGGAAGGTAGATATTTTAATTACCCAGCAGGGTTTGGATCTTCTGGACGAAGTGGCCCCCCAACTAGAAGCTCAACTGCGTCAGCAGCAGCACATCACCGATGAAGAAGTGGCCGAACTCAATCGCATTTTAGACAAATTTCGAGGCCCAACTCCCGATGCTCATGACTAATAATCACAATCCAACCCCACAGGTATA
This sequence comes from Cyclobacteriaceae bacterium, assembly GCA_965217305.1. Taxonomy (GTDB): domain Bacteria; phylum Bacteroidota; class Bacteroidia; order Cytophagales; family Cyclobacteriaceae; genus Tunicatimonas. The sequence goes on along the minus strand of CBDCHN010000004.1, from coordinate 13,169 downwards.
CCGCAGCCAACCCAGCCAGGTCGGCGACGGCTTCACCATCCGGCGGCCACTGCCCAACCGGGGGCTGAAGCAACTGAGTCCCTTTCTGCTGCTCGACCACGCGGGACCTACCGAAGTACCGCCTAGTAAAATCCAGCGGGGCGTAGACGAACATCCGCACCGCGGCTTTGAAACCGTGACGATTGTGTATTCCGGGGCCATTGAGCACCGCGATTCGGCGGGGCACGCTGGCCGAATTGGGCCGGGCGACGTGCAGTGGATGACGGCCGGAGCCGGGGTGGTGCACGAAGAAAAACACGGTCGGAAGTTCTCGCAGCAGGGGGGCACGCTGGAGATGATCCAGTTGTGGGTGAACCTGCCAAAAGCGCACAAGATGACCCGTCCGCGCTACCAGGAAATTCTGAACGATCATATTCCTGCCATCAATACCCCAGGTAGCTTGGTGCGGGTGATCGCGGGCGACTACCAAGGCCACGCCGGACCCGCCCAGACGTTCACCCCGCTGACTATGCTCGACATTCGCTTGGAAGTCGGCGCCCGCCTGGAAATACCTTTGTTGGCGGGTTACCACACCGGAGCCTACGTGCTTCGGGGAAGCTTGCGGATGGACGGGGCGGCCGTGGGCGAAGCAGAAATGGCGGTACTGGAAGAACCAGGGGATGCTTTTTGTCTGGAGGCGGATACCGATAGCATCGTGCTGCTGCTGAGCGGGGCGCTCATTCACGAACCGGTGGCCAGCTACGGTCCCTTTGTGATGAACAACGCGCAGGAGTTGGCGCAGGCTGTGCAGGACTATGAGCAAGGCAAGATGGGCACCCTCGCCGCCACAATTCTTTAGATAGTTTAACTTCTCACCTGTCCATCCCCGTAGATCAACCACTTGTAGCTGGTGAGTTCGGGCAGGGCCATGGGCCCGCGGGCGTGTAGCTTCTGAGTGCTGATGCCAATTTCGGCTCCCATACCAAACTGCGCCCCATCGGTAAAGGCGGTCGACACGTTGGCGTACACCGCCGCCGCGTCCACCGACTGCATAAAGGTGTCGACTGCTTCCTGATTCTCAGCAACGATGGCTTCGCTGTGTTGGGAGCTGTGTTCGGCGATATGATCCAGCGCTTCATCGAGGTTAGCCACCGTTTTGATGGCCATTTTGTGCGACAGAAACTCGGTGCCGTAGTGCGTGGTATCGGCCGGGTGCAACAACCCTTTGGGATAGTGATCGCTGAGCGTTTCGTAGGCGGGTGCGTCGGCGAATACTGTCACCGCTGATTCGGGCAACAGACGCACTAATTCGGGTAGATCGCCCAAGCGGTCGCGGTGAATGATGAGGCAGTCCAGGGCATTGCATACGCTCACCCGGCGGGTTTTGGCGTTGTTGATGATTTGTTTGCCTTTTTCCGTATCGCCACTCTGGTCGAAGTAGGTATGCACGATGCCCGCGCCGGTCTCGATCACGGGCACCTTGGCGTGTTCTCGCACGAAATTGATCAACCCTTGGCTGCCCCGGGGAATGATCACGTCGATGGTTCCTACCGCCTCCAGCATCTCGCGGGTGGCCTCCCGTGAGGCAGGCATCAGGTAGGCCAAGTGCTCGTCTAATCCGTGCTCCTGAAGCACCTGGTGAATAATTGACACGATGGCCGTATTGGAATGTTCGGCATCGCTGCCACCCTTGAGCACCGATACGTTGCCCGCTTTCAGACATAGCGCGAACACGTCGAAGGTCACGTTGGGACGGGCCTCGTAGATCACGCCCACCACGCCCAGGGGTACCGATATTTTGCGTAACCGCATGCCGTTGTCTAATTGCTTTTCTTCTAGTGTTTTGCCCAGGGGGGAAGGTAGCTCGGCTACCTTGCGTAAATCTGAAGCAATAGCCCGGAGCCGAGTTTCGCTCAGTTGCAGGCGGTCATACTTCGGGTCCTGCGGATCCATCCGCTCCAAGTCCCGCTTGTTCTCTGATAAGATGAAGTCGGTTTGCTGTTCGGCGGCGTTAGCCAGGGTAAGCAAAACGCTATTGATGGTGTTGGTATCTAAGCGTAGGGCGCGGCGGGCGGCCTGTTTCACGCGCTGAAAGTGTTGATGAATATCCTGAGACATAGATGGGTACCTTTTGACGTAAAAGTACAGAATCTGCCCAGAAAACAGAACATTTCCTCCCGAGATTCTACGATATCGCCTGTTGACTCTCCAACTCCGCGATCTTCTGCTGATAGGCCTGCTCCTTGCGGTGCATTTCTTCCTGAGTGGCTGCTAGTTCTTCCAGGTTCTGCCGCATCTCTTCTTCCTGAGCGCGCGTCTCTTCGGCCTGCTGTTGCGCTTCGGCGAGCAGAATTCGGGTTTTGGTGTTGATACGGTTCATCTGAATGAATGCCGCTAGACTCTCACCCGCTTTTTCTAGAAAATCCAGATGATGGTCTTCAACGAGTTTGAAGGTGGCGATCTCCAGAATACCCTCTACCACTTCGTTCACCATCAGGGGCACGATCACCAGCGAACGCGGGGTGGCTTTGCCCAACCCGGAAGTGATGGTGACGTAGTTTTCGGGAACTTCGGTCAAGCGCATTGGCTGTTGTTCCAGAAAAACCTGTCCTACCAGTCCTTCGCCGGGAGCGATGGTTTTCTGCACGTACTTCTTGCGATCGTAGGCGTAGCAAGCTTCCAGACGAATTTCTACCCCTTCGTTTTCTCGATTTACGGTATACAACCCGCCCTGATTGGCTTCCAGGTACTTCACGAAGTGAATGATCACCCGGTCGTAAAGCGCGGTAGTCTTTTCGTTCGACTGGGTGCGCGTCAGGTCGGTCAACTGAGCGATGCCCTCGGCCGCCCAGCGGCGCTGGTTTTCAGCGTGCTGCGCGTCTTCTAATTTTTTTAAGGTTTCGTCGGCAACCTGCTTCTCCTGCTGCATGGCTTCGCTCTTCTGTTCTGCCTCCCGTCGGGCCGCTTCGCTTTCCTGTTCGGCACTTCGGCTAATCTGCGACAGGCCGAGCATGGCTCCACTGGCCGCAAAAATGCCAATAAGGTAAGTAACGTAGCTCAACCATCCTTTCTCCAACAGGTCAACAAAGGCCAAACGGGCGGTTTCGTAGGCCGGGTCGAGGGTGGCCCAATGTTTGGTCACCGGAAGCAACAAAACGGCCAGTCCGGCACTGGCAACGCAGGCCGCAAGTAGCCCCTTCTCCCGCGTATCCGCTACCACAAACGACGTGATGATACATATCATGCTCATAAAGGTGAGGACGGTAAGGGGCTCTCCTTCTGGGCCGCACAGGGCAACGTTGTAGTAAGCTACTAGGAAAGCGGGTCCGGCCACCACGATGAACCGAGCCGGTTGGGTATGCCCCGCCGCGGTAAGCGCAAAATAGACCAGGCCCATGATCCCTCCGATCAGGGGCATCCAGACGATGGGAGGATAATAGAGCCACGATAGGATGGTGAAAGGAAGGGTGGGTGCTCCTATCACGATCAGTGTGACTGAGTTAGCCGCTTTCACCCTGCGTTGCTCGTAGGCAGGCATCTCTTCGTGGAGGCCAATCGACAGAATTTTTTTCAACATTAGAGTTGGATTGAGGTTTGGGCACAAAAATGTGCCGAAGGCACCAAAAACGGCTTGCAGATTTGCCTGCTTTGTTACCAATGTACCAATTGTTACTAATCTATCCCCCCCCGGGCTTAGCCAACTTTGATGGCTAATTCTCTGGCTTCTGAGTAGATTAGCCGTATATTGAAGCGTTCACTAATAAAACACATCGTGCAACGACGATCATTTCTTCAAAAAACCGCTCTTCTTTCGGCTGCCGGGTTTCTCTCCGTTCCTTCACCGTCCGGTTTCGCTGCGGCTCGCCGCCGATTTACCATGAGCCTGGATCCTGGCGCTATTGGAGTGCAAGTGAATCAGCTTGAACTCATCGATCTGGCGGCGCAGCATGGTTTTGAGGCCATTACCCCGTACCCAACGTTTTTGGCTGATCAGAAGGCTGGGGCAGTGGCCGACCTGCTCGCTGACATGAAAAAAAAGAAGCTTGTCTGGGGCGTAGCCGGACTTCCCGTGGAGTTTCGCAAGGATGAAACCAAGTTCAAAGCTGACTTGGTGGAGCTGCCGCGCCTGGCTAAGGCGCTACAAACCGCCCAAGGTACCCGCATGAGCACCTGGATCATGCCAACCCACGCCGAACTAAACTACCTGAAAAACTTCCAGCAACACGTGAGCCGCCTGCAGCAAGTGGCCCAGATACTGAATAACCACGGCGTTCGGCTAGGTCTGGAGTACGTGGGGCCGAAAACGCTGCGCGACCGCGATAAGTACGCCTTTGTGTCTACGCTAGAAGAAACCCGCGCCCTGATCGCTGATCTTAACCAACCTGCGGTGGGAGTAGTGCTTGATAGCTTTCACTGGTACACCGCCGAAGAGCGTATAGATGACATTTTGACGCTGACCAACCAGGAAGTGGTGGCCTGCGACCTGAACGATGCGCATCAGGGTCGCACCCCACGTGAACAGATCGATGGGGAACGCGAACTACCATCGGCCACGGGCCTGATTCCGACCAAGGATTTTTTGCAGGCCCTCATCAAGATCGACTACGACGGACCGGTGCGGGCCGAACCCTTCAACCGGGCGCTTAACGAGCTTGATGACCAAGCGGCAGTGGCTAGCACCGCCAAAGCTATGCAGCGAGCTTTCGATTTGGTGAGTTAGCAATGTAGAAGGGTTATCATTCGTTAAACGTGTCTAACCCCTATAAAATATTCCGAACTTTTATCCGTGGTACACTGTTATTCTCGTATATTTGCTATTGGTCTGCCCAATATCCGCCCGAGTAGTATCCGGCGGATTTTTGATGCGTATACCTATGATATGAGTATTGTACTAATTAAACATAGTTTAAACATAATTTATTTATGAGCACGACAGCGGTAAAAAGTAAACAAAGCGATTACCTAGAAAAGGCAATTGAGTTGCTGGAAAGCAAGGGTTACGACAACATCAAGGCCGATCATCCTGACTATGAGCTTCCTGGTAAGTTTATCCGCAAACAAACTGAGGAGGAAGTGATGCCCGATCTGACCGGAAAAACCACCTTGGGCAAAGATTACTTTAAGATTGTGGAGGGCGACAAGCACAACGAACAGCAGGTGGTGAGCAAGTGGAAACTGTTTTCTAATTTAGCCAAAATGAAAAGTGGCAAATTTTACCTCATTGTGCCCTACGGCAAGAAGAAGTACACCACCGAGCTGATCAAGAAGTACAACATTGAAGCCGATATGCTGAAGTTACCGAATAACTAGGTGCTCCTTACCCCTCTAGTACCCAAAGCCGGACCTGTTCCGGCTTTTTTTGTGTCGACCAAGTCTCTTTCCCCTAAAATGGTACCCAAGACACGATCCGTTTGTATAATTAATTTTATTTTTAATTTAACTTTTTAAACTTTGTGTTAGTTCAATTTCTACCATATTAATAGCTTTCCCAATGAAAAAATCAAACTTGTTTTTAACGCTCGCCATCGCTTCTTGTGCCTTGGTTACTTCTTGCAAAGAGGACGTTGAAGAAATTCAACTGGATGAATCTGGGCAGATAAAGGCGATCGCACCTGGCAAAGTAGCCAATCCGGAGACCTTCGCTCAACACTCTCCCGAAGAGAACAAAAAGAAATTAGAAGACGACGGGTTCACCCTGCTGAGCAACATGGAAGATCTCTCGGAGTCATCGGCAGTAGACGTTTCGGCCTCTTTTGTTAGTTTTCTAGACCGGGCAACAGCTGCACCGAGCAACGGACGATTGGCAGCAACGAGCCGTACGCTGAAAAGACTCGGTGACGGTGAGGCCTCGGCCCAGGATATCTTCGCCACCCTGCGAACGACCGAAGAAGAACCGGAATCGATTCAGGAATTTTATGACCAATACCGCGGGGTTTGGGCTTGGAACGCCCAAAAGGAAGACTGGGACTTCCAGGCCAAGGGTGATAAAATTATCTTCGAGTTTCCTTCTACCGAAACAGGTACCCAAAACAACGCTCAGTATATTGTCCACTCCTACGAGGGGTTAACTCAGAATAGTCCGGTAGAAGATTACAAAGGTGATCTGCCTACTAAACTTGAGACCGAACTCGTAGTAGACGGTCAGCAGCAGGTAACCTACTCCTTTGCTGCGGCCTATAACCAAGCCGGTGAGCCTACGCAGTTAACGACTTCGTTAACCATCAATTCTTTTGTCTTCTCCGTAAAAGCTGACAACGACACGCAAAAAGTGGGAACTCAGTACTCGCTCAAGCGGAATAATAAGACGTTGATGGCCATGGGGGGCGGAGCCTACGGTAACTTCTCAGCCGACCATATTGAGTCGATAGACTACGATCAGGGCAAACACGAAGGCGATGTTGTGAACCGGGTAGACGCATACTTTCAGTTGATGAACATAGTGATTGCCGGTGACATGGATATTGAGAAGTATCTGGATGGATATCAAGATAGCTACGAAGAGTACTACGGAGAAGACGGTGGTTACGAAGGATACGGCTATAACGATAGCACTACCGAAGCCAACGCTGCTCTATTTGAAAAGGCGTTTGAACTGACGGTTTTCTACGCCGACGGAAGCGGCAAAATTGCTGATACCGAAGTATATACCGAAACTGATTCGTATACCACCTACGAGCACATGTTTGATGAAGAAGGGTATTACGTAGAAACCAAGGAGAAAGAAGTAGAGTATCAATTGATGAATGTCCGAATGGTGTTTGAGGATGATTCTAAAGCTGACTTGGAAACTTACTTCAGCGAAGGCTTTGATGATTTGATCAAAGAATTTGAGAAGTTCGCCGAAGAGGTGGAAGAAGATTTAGGCTAGTTTTCTCTTTTAACTCAAGTGAAAAGCCACTCCTGAAGGAGTGGCTTTTTTTATTGGGCGCGTAGCACGTGGTAAGAAGCTCCGTACCCACCCCATACGCCTAGTGCTCCGCCCTCAATATTGGACAGCACCTCATTGCCCGACGAAGCAAAAGGGTTACCGGTAGCGTAGAGTTCTCGTTCCAGCGTTCGCCAAAAGTCGTAGTGAACCCGGTCTATTGTGCACATCTTTACCCGAATTGTATCATCCCGCTCAAAGTATAAATCGTCGGTGATGTTGCTGAGGCTATTCGCTCCGCGTAACACCGAAAAGGACAGCGATTGGCCGTTGAAATACTGATCGCTGATTGCCGACAGATATACCGGCACGAAGGCATCGTCTTTGCCAACGCGCTGCGTAAACAGGCGATAGTAATTTGCTTCAGCGGCCGGGTCAGTAAGCCCCGCCCGTACGTAACCTAGCGTATCAGTCGGCGATCGGGGATCATACCAGACGCTGTCCAGCGGCACCGGAGCCGGAATGGTGGTGGTGGCCGTGTACGTTTTCCCTTCGGAGGTTACGGTGAGCCGGTAAGTTCTGCCTACTTCTCCCCGGATGTCGGTACCCTGGTAGAGAAAATTCGGAAAATAGGCATCCCGTCGCCGCAGGGTGAGCACCTCTTCCCGCTCACCGTCGCTGATGCTGACCTTGGCGGTGGTGACAACCAAGTCTCGGATAGAACTGGAGTCAACACCATCAAAGTAACCCGCATTGCGCGTGAGAATGACGGTAGGATACTGATTCTGCTCAATCCATCCGTCGATGACTAACTTTGGAGTGAACGGAGGCAGGGCTACATCCAACTCCTTTTCGCAAGCAACACTGGATACAAGTAGGGAACAGAGAACGAGAATGCGATTTGCCTTCATGCGAAATAGTACTAAAAGGACACCCGGTAGGTCACCGAGGGAATAATGGGAAACAACGAAATTTGCTTGGCCTTCACTTCCAGCCGGTATTCTTTGATGTCACCTTCCACATCAAAGTAGAGGTAGTAGGGGTTAAGGCGGCTATAGACATTATAGAGGGAAAAGACCCAACTGGTCGAGAAACGCGCGCGCTTTCGGCCCTCGTAGGTTGCCGACAAATCCATTCGGTGGTAGGCGGGCATTCGAAAGTTGTTGCGACCTTCGTACTCGTTCACCACGTTGCCGTTGATCACGTAACGGGCCACTGGCAAGGTCATGGTGTTGCCCGAAGCAAAAGCCAATACTCCCGAGAAGCTCCACCGCGGGTGGCGGCGATAGTTGAGCAGAAGCGACAAGTCGTGCCGCCGGTCGTAGCGGGCCGGGTACGGTTTTCCTTCGTCTATCTCCGCAAAGATGCGATCGGTTTTAGACAGAGTGTACGATACCCACCCCGTCAGGGGCCCCTTCTTTTTCTTGACTAAGAATTCGCTGCCGTAGGACCTCCCCCGGCCAAACAGAAAGTTATCGTCGAAATTCGTCCCTTTCCGCTGACCGATCAGCACGCCGTCGTGGTGTTCTATCTGCTGCTGCATCCCCTTGTAGTAGACCATCACTGAGCCTTCGTAGGCATCACCCCCCCGGGTAGTGAAATAACCCAGCGAGTACTGATCACCTCGCTGCGGTTTGATCCTTTCGGAGCTGGGCACCCACACGTCGGTAGGCAGTGAGGTGGAAGCCAGCGGAACCATGTGCGTATACTGGTAGGCGCGATCGTAGGCCAGCTTGAGGGAAGAAGCTTTACTTACGTGATACACCACCGATAAGCGGGGCTCGATGTTGGCATACGACGCGACGGTTGCTCCGGATGGATACAGTAGGGTATCCACCGCTACGCCCTGCGCCACGGCTTCGTAGCGCCGAAACGGCCCGATGTGCTGAAACCCAGTGAGTCGGAGGCCTCCGCTCACCGTCCAGTGAGATGATAGCTTGTACTCATCGTTGAGGTATAGCGCCCCCTCCTGCGCATGCAGCACTTCGGCCTCCCCAAGGTCAAGGCCAGTGCCAGCGGCTTGGGCTTGCGTTTCGTTAGGAAAAAACCGATGGTAGGTAAACTGAACGCCAGCCGTGACCTCGTGTTGATCAGACGGATTGTAGGTCAGCGTATACTCCCCGCTGACATCTTGCACCGCGGAGGTTAATTGCAGGTTATAGTCACTAACAGTCGCTCCGAAGTCCATGAAGTAGTGACTGTAGGTAACCGACGTTTTGGAAAAGAGCCGTGAAGTGTAAAGGTGATTCCACCGCAGCGACAGGACGCGGTTGCCCCAGCCAATTCGATTGGAAAAGGAACCGTTGTTGGAGTACTGGAACCGGTCTTGGCCCGTGTAGCCGCTGAGGGTAAACCGGTTTCGGTCCGATAAACGGTACTCCAGCCGGGCGTTAAGGTCGTAGAAGTAGTAGTTGAGTCCATTCTTAAGAAAGCCAACGTGCTGGTTGAGTGGTCGACTGATCAGGTCGTAGTAGGTCCGGCGTCCGGCAACGGATACCGATAGCTTTTCCTTCAACAGGGGACCTTCCAGGGCCAGGTTAGTAGCAATCAGTCCGACGCTTCCTTTTCCGCGCCATTCCTCAAAGTTACCGGACTTGGTTTCTATGGCCAGCACCGACGAAAGCCGTCCGCCGTAGTAGGCGGGCATGCCTCCCTTGGTCAGTGATACGTTATCGACGCTGTTTCCGTTGAACACCGAAAAGAAGCCAAACAGGTGGCTAGCGTTATAGACCGTAGCCTGATCGAGCAAGATGAGGTTCTGGTCGGCCCCTCCCCCGCGTACGTAAAAGCCCGTATTGCCGTCGCCCGCTGCCTGCACGCCGGGCAGCAATTGTACGGCTTTGACCGGGTCCACTTCACCCAGCAGGTAGGGAATATCGTCCAGTGTCTTTGCGTCTAGCGTAATCTGGTCGATTGCTTGGCGGGTGTGTTCGTCAGCGGGGGTGCTGTACACCACCACCTCATCGGTCAGAAGATAGCTAGGAGCCAAAGATACGTTGAGCACCGTATCGGCCGTCACCCGCACCGAGTGCTTGGCTTTTTCGTAGCTCAAAAAGGAGAACAACAGTGAATAATTGCCGGGGGGCACCTGGAGTTGATAGTAGCCCTTCTCGTCGGTGACGGTGCCGGTCCCCGAATTTTCGATCAAAACAGTCACTCCGGGCAGTAATTCTTGCGTACTGGCGTCCCGTGCGTAGCCCGTAATCTGGTAGGAAGTCTGACTATAAGTGAAGTGAACGAAAAATAGCAGACAGCCAACTAAGGCCAACAGTGGGGGCTGCGCGGGTTTCATGCTATGGAGGTAAGGATTTTCTGCGCGGCATATTAGCGAAAGCCCGTAATACGAAAAAAAGTATCTAGACCTACTTATTACGTCGTACTACCCGGATGAAATCTGCCCTCTAGGGACAGAAAGCCATTAAGCTCTCGCTGTCAAAAGCGCCACCGCACCGCCCCCCACCCGCTTCGGCCGTAGCCATTCACCCCCGAGCCGTGCGTACGGTAGCGCTCATCGAGCAGGTTTTGTATTCCTACGTTCATTCCCCACCGAGCGTGCGCGTAGCCCGCGTACAGGTTAACCACCTGCCAGCCGTCAGTGCCTCCGTCCGCAATGCGGTGGTCGTTCACGTCGCCGCCCGACAACCGCCGCTGCGCCCCAGCGTAGCGCCATTCGGCCCGGGCATTCCACCCCGAGGCGGTTTCCCACTGGATCCCGGCCCGCCCGTGCAGCGGCGGAATGCGGCGCATGGGTTGATCATCCGTCGCGTTTTGTCCGTGGATGTACATCAAACTGCCGAAGGCCGTCCAGGCAGACGCCATTCGCCACGCCGCTTCGGCCTCTACGCCTCGCACAAAAGCGGCGGCCACGTTTTGCTTCTGAAACACCGGGTCTCCCTGCCACTGTTTGCTGCCCTGATACTGGGCCGGGCTGCGCTCAATCAAATCCGACAAACGGGTGCGGTAAGCTACCAGGGTGCCGGAAAACCGATCAGTCTTGACCTTTGCCCCCGCTTCCACGGTCACCGACCGCTCCGGGGCCAGGTTGCTGATGGGCACCTCAAAGCCGGAGTCGAAAGCGCCGAATTTGGTTAAGTCATCCACGTTCGGCGCCCGAAATCCGCTGGAGACCGACCCAACCAAACGGTACTGCGGATGCAGCGCGTAGGAAACGCCCAAGTTGCCCACCCAGGTGCGGGGCGTATTGTCAATCGCGCCAAAGGTTTCGTCCTGCGCCGCCACCCGCACCCGGCCACCCCGAACCCCGTAGTTGAATGTCCAACGGTTAAGCCACCAGGTATGCAGGGTGAACAGCGCCCAACTGCTAGCCCGCGCTCCGGCGGGGTAGGTGCTTCGTTGAGCCTCCCGCGTAGCGGTCGCCATGTCTTCGGTGTAAGCCTGACTATACACCCGGTCGGCGTAGTACTCAATTCCACTCACCATCCGGTAGCTGGCCGAGGGCTCCGACACCACTTCAAGTTGCGCACCGTAGGTGTTCACCGCCTCCCGCTCGTGGCGCCGGAGGGAGGTAGCCTCACGCTGCGTCACGCGCTCCTCCACCGAGCGGTTGAGCGACGCGGTGGCCCGCAGGGTTTTAGCCCAGCGGTGGCTGATTTGGGTTTCCCAGCGCAGGTAACCCATGTGCCGAATCTGCGGATCGAATTTCCACAAAGCGTAGCCCCGTTGCGCCACCTGGTCCCAGCGGTGCACGTCGTTTTGGTGCAACCGCTGGTAGGCCGCGATGAGTCGTTGCTCATCAGTAAACTTCACCACCGCTTTGCTATCCACCGATACCTCGCGGTAGCTTGATGGTGTCAATACTTGTCCGCCTCCGGCAATCAGGTCGCCGAAGCTTCGCAAAGATGCCCCGGCGTACACCGCCAGGCGGGGGCTACTCACCGTAAATTCTCCTCGCCCGCTGCGCTCCATACCGCCGCTCATCCCTTTGCCGTACAGGTTGCCCCGCACCCGCCACCCCACCGGGCTCAAGGCAGGACTTTTGGTGAACACCTGCACCACCCCGCCCAGCGCATCGCTTCCGTACTGCACCGAGCCGGAGCCCCGCACCACCTCCACCCGCTCCACGCTGTTGGGGTCGATGGTGTTAAAGTACTGGTTAGGACCGTAGCGCGCGATGGTGTTGTTGAGCCGGACGCCGTCGATCATGAGCAGGGTTTGGTTGCCGGTGAGTCCGCGCACGAAGGGCGAGCCCCCGCCGTGGTTGGTCTTCTGCATCCACACCCCGGGCAGTCCCTCCAGTGCGTCGGCCATCGAGCGGGGTGAGTACTGCACCAATTGGGCCGCGTTGAGCACCGATACCGGGTAGGGACTCTCAAATTGTGCTTGCGGCAGGCGCTGCACCGTGACGACTACCTCTTCGTTAAGCTGGACGACCTCCGGCAACAATAGAACGGGGGGAAGCATCTGTTCCTCAGCGATCGAGCTAGTAACCACCACTTCGGCCGACCGATAGCCCACCTTGCTGATGCGGAGGGTGTCGGTGGTGGGAGATACGCTGAGGGTAAACGATCCACTGGCGTCGCTCACCGTGCCAACGGCTGATCCGTTCATCCGAATGTGCGCGTCGGCCACCGGTTGGCGGGTGTGGGTGTCCTCAAGGGTTCCGCGCACGGTTTGGGCGGATACCGGCGAAGTAGCCCAGAGCAAGACAAACGCCAACCCAAAAAAAGCGGATGTACTACCGGATAAATCTTTGGAAATCATAAGAAAAAATCAATTGAGGCGTCTTTCGCCAGCGTAGGCACTCATCCCTACGGGGGCCATTCACCGTTCGCTTTCCGAAACAGCGTCGCCACCTCGCTCCCGGGTAGTCTCCGCATCCCGTCGACTCGCCGCCCGTTCCAAATCTTCCGGGTCGTCCAACTGAGGCGAAGCCATCACCGCCCGCCAGTCGAAGGTTTCGTCGAACGGATCTAGGGCTTTTTGCGGATCAAAGATGCGGGGATCAACGGCGTAGGCGTTATAAGCGCTATCATTCGGGATAGCGGTAAATAAATCGGCCAAGTCAGTGGCTCCCGCGTCGTACTGGTTCAGGTAGGGCACGCCCAGGATATTCCAGAAGGTCTTGAAGATGCTACCGAAGCTGTAGTGTTGATGGCCCACGTAATCGCGCTTGGCGTAGGGCGAATACACCATCAGCAAACTGCGGTGCGCATCGACGTGATCCACCCCGCCCTGCGAATCGTCTTCGGTGACGATGATTGCCATGTTTTTCCAGTAGGGGGTGCCCGAAAGAAACTCCACCAAACGCCCCAGCGCCAGATCGTTGTCGGCCATGTAGCTTTCGGTGAACGGGTAGCCCGCCTCC
>CBDCHN010000003.1:0-14454 GCA_965217305.1 Cyclobacteriaceae bacterium | reverse complement strand
GCGCACGGGATTGTGGTTGACGCGCTCCCAGCGCTCGGCGTCGACGGCCTCGAAGAGCGCCTGCGCTTCGGGCTCCCACGTCCACCACAGGTTGTAGGCCAAGTCCTCCAGGCGCGCAATGGCCTCGGGCAGCTTGGGAAAGACGGAAATTTTTCCAATCAGTTTCATAAGTTCGTGTCCTTCTTGAAAAACGGCCAGCGACAGAAGAGTGGTCGTCGCTGGCCGTTGGGATTTGCAATGTCGCGAGGGTGAATTGACGCCTCATCTCCTATTGTACAGAAATTCACGAAATCCATCCAGTCTGAAGGGTTACGGTCTATGGGATGTGGGTAATAGACTTAAGAAATTGATTAGCATTTCTTAAGTCCTGGGTGTCGAATCCTTCAGAAAACTGAGAGTATATGCCAGTCAAACGTTGATAGGCTTCGTCTCTATGTCCCTTGGTATCTAGAAGTTTGGATAGTTCTAATGTAGCACGAAGCTCTAAAGCTTTCGCGCCTTGGGTCTGTGCTGTTTGGATTGCCCGCAAAAAGTTACTCTCGGCTCTCACAGTGTTTTCTTGTAGATCAAGCAGCCCTGTTAGTCTATACAGTTCGCTGAGATAAAACGCTTCGTTATAAACAATTTTCAGTTCTTCTGAATTGGTCAAAATCTTTTTAGTTTGAGCCAAATTATTTCGTTCTAAAAAGGCTTCAGCTTCATGACAGATAAAAAACGGTAGTGCCAGATACGCACCTATATTTTCATATAGAGAACGCCCTTCATGCAACCATTCAATGCCTTCATCAAATCGATTCAATTTCATGTGTGCTACGCCGACAAACATTTTTCCGATGGCATACCAAAATGCAATATCATATTGCTCGGATGTGGTTACAATTTTGTGAGCATACATTTCAGCATCTCTCCAGTTTCGACACAAGCAGGCCACCCAAGCACGGGTCATATATGCCATTGCTATTACATACGGACTAGTCTGTTGGAGGGCTTTAGCTAAAGCTCGCTCTGATGTGATTACTGCGCTATCAGGTAGTCCACCGAGCCATTGTGCGAGTCCTAAATACCCCATCTTGTTGATAACTGGATGCTGCACTGAATATACTAAAGCAGCATCACTTCCCACCGCAGATTCAAACTCATTTGGCTTCAAATTTTCGTTTGCCTCTCTCAAGTTACCCACATGAAGCTCGATTACACCTCTCATGAATTCTGCTTCAGCAACATATAAGGCTCGATTCCTCTTTGTCGCTAGTACGAAGAGCTTTTGTTGCAGTTTAAGCGCTTCTTTAAATTCTCCACGTATCATGTGAAAAGTTCCTAATCCTGAAATAGGTAGAAACGGAACTTTATCTGTTGGCAAAAGCTTACTAAGCCGATGAGCCTGATGACAATTTTCTGCTACAGTGGGGGCACCATATCCATAGAGGGTTATCAACGGCGCAATAAGTTGTGTACGTATTTCAAATTCTCGTATTATACGCTCAGTCGGAATGGGTAAATTTCCTACAAGTTTTAACGCCGCTTCCAGCAGCCGAATTTGATCTTCAAATGCCAAGCTATTATATGCCTCCTCCGAGGCGAGTTGATAGTACTCTATTGCGCGTGAATACATTTCACACATTTCAAGATGATATGCCAACCTGGGAAATGGTACACTTGAGTCGTTCTCGTATATACCTTCAAGCAAAGTATAAACATACAAATGAAGTTCTTTACGGCGTTCTGGAACAATTTCTCTATAAAAAGCTTCGCGATAGAGCGCATGGCTAAATTCATACTCCCCTTTGTCGCTATCAAATTTGAGGATTTGTCTCCTCATTAATTCTTCGATTGCTGATTCGTAATTTTCGATATCTTTATCATGAATCACACGAGAGAGCATTCTGCTACTGCATGTTATGCCAATCACTGCTAGTATTTTTGCTAGTTCGGTAGCGTTCTTTGAACATCTGGAAATTGCAGAGTCAATTAGAGAGGTAGTTGAATCAGGGGTATGCTGGCTCAAAAATGCTGAAAGATTCTCTACCGAGACACTCTGAGCCAAATTCGCTAAATTCAAGATAGAAAGAGGCAGTCCGCCTGACATTTGATGAACCTGTCGTGCAACTTTAGTGTCTTTTTCTACTTGAGCACTGCTATTAAATAGCTTGACAGCCTGACTCTGATTGAGCGGTTCAAGGTTTATATCAAGCAACCAGTTCTTCTTTTGTAGCGTTTCTCGCATCGCATCATATTTTGCTCTGGACGCACTGTCCATATCCAGAAAGTTCTCACTGCGGATCGTTGTGAGCAACAGTATTTTCTGCCGATTAACCAAAGATCGCTCACGAGGAACAAAACGTTCGACGAAGTACTTCAACCATTCCATTGTATCTGGGCTAACCCACTGCAGGTCATCTAAAAAAAGTATTAGGGCGTTTTGATCGAGTAGCAACACCTTTCCAATGGCGTTGTATGACCTAGTTCGCTCCGCCGAGGTTGGCAGTCCGCTTCTCAAAGACAAGCTTGGATGATCAAGAATCAAATTTGGAAGTAATCGAACAACATCCGCCCGTGTAGACGACTCAACCCGACTGAGTCGGGCATTAAGCGCATCCGAAAATAACCAGTCATACAGCGGCTCGTACGATGTACCTGCTTCTTCAGGGAAGCAGGTAGCCATAGCATTGACAATCCCTTGCTCCGTCGCAAGCTTGCAAAATTCCTCGCAAAATCGCGTCTTTCCTACGCCTGCCATCCCCCATACGATTCCCCAAGTCAAACAATTACTTTCCTCATCTTTGAACAGGTTTTGAAGTAGAGACGTCTCCGGCTCGCGCCCTACAAAATCATTTTTCAAGAGAGGAGAAACGTTCGGTTGAGAGGGCAACTTTCCCTCAAATAAAATCTCCCGCGCTTCTGCGACAAAAGTCTCTTTATCCTCAATGACCGCTTCAAGCACATCAGCAATATGCTCACATGTCTGTTTGCTGGGCCGCCGTTGGTTTCGCTCCCACGCACCGACAGTGTGTTCGCTGACCGACAATCGTTCTGCGAGTTCAATTTGTGTCAAATCTGCTTTTTTTCGGTAGTGTCGAATGACATTCTCTTGCAGGCGATTACTCATGTGTGCCCCTAAATAGGCGTAAATCGACGGATGCTTGAAAAATTACCGCAGCAAACTGCTGTGCATATTAACACAGATGTTCAAATTTTGTGAGCCAATACGTACATGTATGGGTTTTTGTACAACTTTTAGTCTAGCTCCGTAAACACATATTTGTGATAAGCTTTTTAGGAAGCCCGTTAACTCCTGCAAAGTTAGTTTTTGATTTGCTAATTTGCATCAGGCATCTCATAAAAGGCCGCTCCCACATGCTATCTCTCTTTAGAAAAGCAGACATCGAATTGGTTGAGGCTATTTGGTCGTGTCTAATTCACTGGCTGCGGAAAAATCAATGCGCCAGAGCACGAACTTACTGGTTTCCGGTTTTCTCCGTTCTCCTTCTACTGAATGGTTCAGTCATTGAGTTGGCAACTTATTTGCCAGCAATAGCAAGTGATCACTCCTATAGTGAGCCAGTTAAGGGTGTACAGGGCAACCCCTCTATTCTGCCCCCCTCTATACCGGCAAACTCCGATCATGGCATGTCTACAGTACCGGCATATATAGTTCCCGAAGAGTTGAGTGGAAAAACGGAGATTGTTTCTAAGCGCACAATCGACAGTGCGCATTTTGATATGGGGGACGGGACTTTTGCATTGATGCAAACGACTCATCCCATTCATTACCAAAACAGAGAAGGTAGCTGGCAAAAAATCAACTTGGCGCTAGAGCAGGTAGAAAACGGCTGGATTAATACGACTAACTTACTACAGACCAGTGTAGCTCTGAACAATAGCAGTGCAAAGATCCTGGTAGGCAGTACAGGTGTTGGGTGGGAGCCAGTCGAACTTGCGGTTCATAGCAATAGCCAAATTGCCGAATCCATTTCGCAACCCGTGCCAGATGTAGCAGCACGGGCACGAGTTAGTACCGATGGGCGTTCCGTGCAGTATATGCAAGGGTGGAGCAGCCAAATACTACAAGATCAATGGACTATTGTCCCTGGAGGCGCTGAGTACACAATGCAGTTGGACTCTCTGCCAAAGACAACTGTAGATGAACCAGAAATTCTTGAACTCGTCGTTAAACTGCATTTGAGTCCGGGCACTACTGTTCAACTCGGGGGCCAGCCAGTTCAATTCCCGCTGGAAACAGATAAAGCGTTGACCTTTGTGGAAGAATCAGGAGAAAAAGTATTTTTGAGGCCTCCTTACACCTATGAGCAGAAAAATCTAAATAGCGGTACGTCAGGTACTTATCTGTTGACCGAAACGGCTGATCCTTCTGTGGTTGAACTGCGGGTGCGAACTCCCTGGCAGTGGCTATCAGAGCCAGAGCGTAATTTTCCTGTAATCATTGACCCACTATTTCAGGTGAGTTCTCCTACCACCACCAAACAGGCATTTTCACCAAATGAAGGTGATGAAAAAGGTTCTTTTGATAAAGTTGTCAGCTACTCAAGCTTAGATTTAGGACAATTCGACAATGGTGTCGTTCGACCGCTGATTCATTTTGATTTACCACCTCTGCCGCAAGGGACTAGCATCACCAAAGCTTATCTCGCCGTAACACCTACGGATGTTGGTTTTCTATACAAGGATTATCTAACCGCCAATGTCCTTGCTTATCGGTTGACAGGATTGGGGTGGATGAACTTCAGCCCACCAGTATACGATCCAACGCCGCTTCCTCCAGGCAAGCAAAGAATGCAGTATAGTGCCGGCGAAAAGATTAACGAAGCAACGATTTGGGACGTCACATCGCTTGCCCAAGAGTGGATTGCCTCTCCAGCCAGCAACAGCGGAATCATGTTGCGAACGGAGAACGAATTCTGCAAAGCCAGTGCAAAGCGGCACTGTGGGGGATTCAGATTTACTCAGCCGTCATCATGGGAATTCCCTGAAGAATTGCGAGCCACCGAAGACAACAGCAGGCCTGATGCTCCTTTTGTGCAGCCGTCAATTGGCGGAGGCATTCGCCTACTTGTCTTCTACAGTGGGCCAACGCTGCAAGAAAATGGACCCGAGATAGTACGCCCCCTTCCGCAATCAGACACAGAACCCTACTATGGCGCTGATCACGAATATCTAATTCCACCTGTCCCTAGCGATCGCTGGCAGGCCGTCGTCACGCGCGGATTTGGCCCAGAAAGCGGCCCGATTCCGCCAGAAGAACCTACTGTGAAAAATCCTTATTTGAGGCCACTTAAGGGCGGTCTTTCAATTGATCTCAAGAACGAGAATGGCAATAAACTAATATCCGCCACGCCTGCCAAGAACAGCACTAATCTTGTGTTGCTCAATGGGCGAAAGCAATCAGACCAAGCATACAAGGTAGATATCCGGACAGTTAGCGGTGAACAACCTGAGAATTATGATGTTAGATTGCTCAGCGAAATAGGGAGTCTGGAAACCAATTTAGAAACGACCAATACCATAGAGACTGCAGTTGACTTCAGCAGCAGAGAGCCTTTAGTTCTATGGAATGTAGAATTACCTGTTGGGAGTAATAGTAGGATTGATATCCAGTCTCTCCGGAGTAGTGGAGGTGACAATAGTCTCGGAGATTCTTTTAGCGGTTGGCTTATCAATGATCAAGCAGAATACTCAAACACTGACAGCTCAGGAATACAGCTTGAAGGTGGGCTTAGTGGCTCTAGAATGTTTGGCTACTTGCAATCTGTTCAAACTGAAACTCACGCTTTGGTGGTCGCATACAATGGCCCATTTGCTAATTACATCCCGACTTCCGAAGCAGGATTGCTATCGGCCCAAAGTATAGAAACTAATGCTGCTGCCGAAAATCTTACTTTTAAAATTAGAGTAAGAGTAACCTCGTGTGAAAGCGGTAATTATCCAACTTCAGAGGGCAATTGTCAGCGCGTCGTCTGCCCAGACCTAGAACTTAACACCGACACAAATTTTCGGGAAGGAAAAGGACTGGGACTGTGGAACTCAGGCGGTTGGACTAGGGTGCGAGATTCTAACGGAAATCCATTAGAGAAAGCAGTTACTAATGATATTGCGCCATTGATTGGACTAGGTGCAGAATCGCCGCACATCGCGCTAGTGGGGGGAAGCATCAGCTATTTTGAGTCTGACGAATTTCTAATTGTCGATGGCACAGCAATGTTGATCGACTGCAGCAGTCGATCAGAAATTGAACCATTCCCCGTATTCGATGGAACCATGAGTGGGGTAGAGGAAGATGAACAGCCACTTATTATACCTTGGCGACGTGGAATTCTTCTTGTTAGTCCTGGAACTGATTCATATGGTAATAGTTACATTGATCCAGGCGAAGGAAAAATCATTCAACAATACAGTTCGGCTGAACCTGTAGGCAATGATTCTAAAAGTCTCACGCAGCCAAGATTTGCCATCTCTTGGTCGTTAGATTTTCGCGGTTGGTCTTCTTTAGAGCAGAGCGTCGTTTTAGAAGAAGGTGCTTTGCCTTCCATCGCTGGGTTGCGTTTAGATACGGACAACGATTTTCAACTCGATCTGTCGCTACCCAATTCAATCGATGGCTCTGTAGAATTTACGGCAATTCGAGCCAGCAATACAACGGTCTCTCAACCTCCTGAATTGGGCGGTGCAAGCAAGCCCGTCCAGGTACTGATTCTTCCCTCAGGCGAAGCCATAGATGGGGATTCGCCTCAGTTTTGCCCAGAAAGATGCATCGATCTGCGCGCACAGGACGATACGCCTCAAAGCCCAAGCCGTATGTGGTCTATGCCCGATATTCACACAAACGTCGCAGCGGGCACCGTACTGATGAGCAGCGAGGGAGAGATGCTGGCTTTCAGCTCTGATCACCCTGCGTCCAGCGCTCAAAGTCTACCCAAAGAGTTTAGTTTCGATGCTTTTAACACCACAGTTTCTGTCGAGCAGAAAAAATGTCATCCGGACGATGCTGAAACAGTCACCGTAATTAGTGGTGAAGGGCAGATCACTATACCAAATATTGGAGCTGGTGGAGATGCCCTAATCGATGCCTCCTTCATTCTTTGCCAGACGTTACCGGAGAAGATAGCTGCGCCAGACAGCCCACCAAGCCTCAGGAAGGTTCATTTGGCATTCTCCTCATCTGTCGGTGTACCCCTTGGCAACAGCGGTCTGTTTGTGACAGGGCTAAGAGGCACTGTCGATATCGCTCCGACATATACCACGATCACGGTAGGTCTTGATCTACAAGCAGCGCAAGGCAGCAGTGGCGGGGTTTTAAAAGGGCACGGTGAAGTCACAATTGATACGCGGGGCCTATTCGCCTTTCAAGGTTCAAGCAAAGTTTTGGGAACGGTCGATGGAAACGGGGAGCTATGGGTTGCTTGGAATCCCTTAGATATTGGCTTTGAACTGGAGGTAAGCTATAAAGATTGGCTAACCGGCACCGCGCGGGCACACATGTGGAAAGGTCGGGGTTGGCAGAATCGCTATGCTTGGTTGCCGGACAACAATGAAACGCACATTACTGCGCAAATTGAAGCCACTTTGAAGATCAAAGAGGGGGCGATGTTTGATTGGTGGTTTATTGAAATTCCACCGTCCGACACAAGTTTTGAAATCGAAGTCGCCTTTGGTCAATTCTGTACAAACAGTAGTTGCACCACGTATGAATGGGGAATAAAAGGCAAAGTTGCCGTTGCGGGTTACGATATCGGTGTCTACTATGCATTTGATCACGGCTTCGACTTCATCTTGGGCAATGACGATTATGTGTTGATTGACCAAAACGACGGTGCAGACGTCTCTCCGGTGGTAGCCAGTATGCTTGGCGAACGTATCGCGCAGACACAAGTGCTCACGGCTCCGTTAGTCATCGATGGAGTTTCTACAATACCCATTACTGTCACCTCGGAAGCAGAAAACATACTGTTTGCCGTGGGGTGGGAGTTGGGTTCGCCTCAACTAAGCTTGGTATCACCTCAAGGTGTAGAGATCACAGAGATAAATGCGGCCGAGCATAACGCTGAATTCATTAGTGAGGCGAACAGCACAATCGTTGGAATTATGGAACCGGCGGCTGGAGCATGGCAGGTCAAAATCAGCAATTTGAGTGCAACCAATATCGAAAATTACAAGTTTGTCTACTTTGCAAATAAAGGTGCGCCAGGAGAAGTCGATTATCGGGGAGAATTCCTTGCACCGATAGAGGAAAACGAAAGTGGTGGAGATCGCTACACAATTAGGTGGGCTGTTCCCGCAGAAACACCGCCAAGCAGCACAATCAGCTTATTTGCAA
Source organism: Cyclobacteriaceae bacterium (assembly GCA_965217305.1). Classification (GTDB taxonomy): domain Bacteria; phylum Bacteroidota; class Bacteroidia; order Cytophagales; family Cyclobacteriaceae; genus Tunicatimonas. The sequence goes on along the minus strand of CBDCHN010000003.1, from coordinate 6,125 downwards.
CCCATGTAGACGGCTCCTACGTTGGTAATCTGGGACAGGATGTACCAGTCGTCCAAAATTTACCTTTTACAGACGGTGAATATGTTTGGGACACTTCTGGTCTAAGAAATGGGACATACCAAATCCACGCAATCGTTGATGATGGGATTAATATGCTACCCAGTTTCGGTAGACCAGACAACGCATGTATGCCCATTCAGAACGAACTCCCACTAGAACAGGCATTTAGCCCCGAGCGTTTCCCTGGAACAAGTCGTTTTGCGGCGGCGGGTACGGTTCAGATACTCGATACTACCCCTCCAGAAACGCCAACAGGCTTGTCGTTAACGGCAATAGACGGGGCAGCTCTTGCACAATGGAATTCCGTATCTAGCGATGATGTTGCCTATTACCTCGTACGCTGGGGGCCACGAAATTCTGACGGCACGTTCACTACACAGAACGAGCAGCTTATCACTGCATCAACGCCCAGACTTCGCGTGGGTGGTTTGACTAACGATGTCGATTATAGTGCTAGCGTCCAAGCAATTGACGTGAACAATAACGCAAGCGCTTTTTCTCCATCGGTTACTGTGGCACCGAGCGCTGCAGGTATTGGTTTGCCATCAGTGCCAATCAGCTTTACGCTGGCATCTGTAAATTCAACCAGTGCCACTTTCACATGGAATTCAAGCTCTCCGTCGACTGCTTCTTACCGCCTAGTATACACAGAGTTAACCTCTGCTGTGTCGCCGGTTCAGAAAGAAATCCGTTCAGATGAGGAAGAGGTCATGTTAAATGACTTGCGAACTGGAGCTACATATGAAGCATTCGTCACTGCTCTAACGCGTATGGGATGGGAAAGTTCGAGTACAGAGCCTATCCGCTTTACCGTTACATCTAACAATGACGTTGATAATGACGGTTTGCCTGACGATTGGGCAGGGTATCATGGAATTAGTTCGGCAGACGAGGATCACGATGCCGATGGACTGCTTAACATAGAAGAGCTTCAGGCTGGCACGGATCCGACATCTCAGGATAGTGATATCGACGACTTCAGCGATGGAGAGGAAGTAGCCGCTGGAACAGACCCTTACAGCAATGTCAGCTATCCAGCTGATTTTACACAGCCCCGTCTAAATCTTACAGATGATGAGGTTGTATTCCATTTGAGGCTTCCTTTTCCCATAACTGAACAAAGCCCTACAAAGGATATCACGTGGGAGAATGAGGGTGGCGGCGACCTACAATTGCAGGCAACGACCGATGCGCCATGGATTTTCACTCAAATTATCGACAATAAGGTGCGAATCGGTCTCGATGAAACCATTATGGAGCAAGGATTCTACTCCGGTGTCGTGCAACTACATTCTTTGCCTGAGAACGCTCCGCTAATCGGCGAATCAAACTGTGTCCGTGTTACAGCATGGGTCAGTGAAAAGGCTTATACAGCTCTTCCAGACGAAGGTGAACCCGAACCTCCGGAGTCTCCGAAATTATTCTTGCCGCTAATATCAGGGTAAAGATTTACTTTGCACTCGTCGCTTACGGCTCCCAAAGCCTGCACGCACAGATTCGAGCGTGCAGGCTTTGGGAGCCGTAGAAGGGCCAGCACATCAACAGCTGCTCTATCACCACACCCAATCCACCCCCCGACGGCTGATCAGCCGTCGGGTCGACGCCCCGGCTGTATAATCGCTCAACCCCACGCCAATCCGCATCACAAAAACAAGCGCGGCAAATAGACCGGCACTTCCCCACCCGCCGCCACCTCCCCGCTCGCCACCCCATACACCCGCTCGTGCGCGATCCGCGCCGCCTCGGCCAGCGGCGCATACGGCCGATTGCACACGTCCAGAAAGCCGATGTTGTAGTGCTCGCCGTCGTAGCGGCCGAGCGCGGACTGGTCGTAAAGCGTGAACCAGTGGACGCCGACGCAGTGGGGCTGGGCCGCCGCGTCCTCGACGTAGACGCGGAAGGCCTGGCCGCGCGCCGCCTGATCGCGCACGTGGCCGATGCCCGCAGCGGGCAGGCCCACGTCGAGCGCGCCAAAGTGCCACTCGCCGATCAGCATGGGCACGCCCAGCAGGTCGTGGATGCGCGCCAGCTCGGCGGCGGGCACGCGCTCGCGGTAGCAGTTCATGCTGAAAACGTCGAAGCGCTTCATGCCGGCCAGCGCCCAGGCGGGCGGCACGGTGTGGTAGCGCACGCCCAGGTTGAGATGATTGGGGTCGACGGCGCGACAGGCGTCGCTGAGCGTGGTGAAGAAGCGGGTAACCATCACCGCGCTAAAGTCGGCGAGATCGCGCTGGGCGGCTTCGGTAAGCGGCGTCGTCCACTCGCCCTCGGCGACGGCGTCGAGCGTTGTGTCGAAGCCCCAGGCGGCGGACAGCGCCTCATCGTCGGCGTGACGCTCGCGCAGGAAATCCGCCAGGGCGCGGCGCGCGTGGCACGAGGTCGTGTTGAAGAGCATCCCCGCAGCGGGCGTCTCCTCGGCAAAGCCCCAGGTCGGCTCGTTCATCAGAAAGTAGCCAATTAGAGCCGGGTCGTCGCACGTTTCACCTAGCGGTTCGGCAAAGGCGGCGGCATCGTCCGCAAAGGCGGGGTCGAAGACGTCGGGGAAGTCGCGGTAGATAAACGCGGCGCGACGCGCATCGTCGCGCCAGCCGAGCGGTCGCACGTAGGGGAAGCCCGCTGCGTTGGAATTTGGGCGCGCAATCGCCCAGTCCGACCAGTTGGCGACGGTGTTGAAGCCCAGCCCACGCAGCTGCGCCAGCGCAATCTCCGCCCAGCGCGCGTACCAATCTTCTGCTCCAAAGGTGCGAATAAAGTTGGCTGCCAGCCAGCTAAAGACCTTGCGCCCGCCGCGCCCTTGATAGGCCGCTGCATAGTCGCCCTCCGCTGGCGGCAACCACGCCAGCGCCGTCTCCAGCCCGTCCACGCTGGCGCTGGTGTCGACGCGCACGCAGTCCATGCCGGCGGACCAGAACGCACAGCCGTCGGGGTCGACAAACCACCAGCGCGCGCCGTTTGGGTGGGTCTCGTCGTAGTGGGTGTGGAAAAAACCGGTGGCCTCGAAGCGACGGCGCGTGTCGCCGCCCCATTGCGAAAAATGGCTTGGCCACGCCTGCGACGCCGCCTCGCTCTGCTGCGTCCGCAGCCGTGCGCGCAGTTCCTCCGCATTCTGCGTTTTGCCCGGCCACCTGTGCAGCCTACTCTGGCCCAGCTCATCCAGCAGCTTACCTTCCGGCAAAAGGGGCGTTTCCAGACGTGGCGGCTCGTCGACGCTGGCGACAAAGTCGGTGAGACAGAAGCGCACGGGCCGCTCGCTTTTGCGGTCGACGAGCAGCAGCAGACGGTCCACGCGGCGCAGGTCGACGCGCTCGAAGCGCGAGCGCGGCTTGAGCAGCGCGCCCTCGCGCAGGTAGAGCCAGCGGTTTTGATTCACCGCGGCCAGCGGCATGCGCAGCCGCGCCTGACACTGGTTGAGCAGCCCAAATTCATAGCCAAAGCGCGGCCCCTCGTCGCCCTCCTGCAAGATGAGCGTGAAGGCGGCGAGGTGCGTGCCGTCGAGCAGGAAATCAGCGCTGAGAAAGCGCGCCTCCGCCAGCGCGCCGGTGGGGAAGCGATAGCGCAGGCCGTCCTTCAGCGCCTGTGCCATATACCACGCGGCGTCGGCTAGCGGTGCGGGGGCGTCATCAGTCGTGAGTTGACCGAGCAGCGTGGGGCCCGAAAGGGTGAGGGGAAGCGGGTGATGGGTGTGCATTGTGATTCTTCGTTCAGGGCAGGCTCTCGGGTCGAAATGACAAGCGAAGCCCTACTAACTCATGTTACGTAAAGGTGGCAGACATAGGGTAGGTCGCCTTTGCTCCGCAAGGTGACAAAGGTAGTCAACAAGTTTGGTTGATCTGTAGCGAGACGGGAAAGCCAACTGTAGGTCACGTATGCTCCGCTACGTGACCTACGGTTGGCTAGCGTCCCCGGCACGCGCCAGATTAAATGGGGCAGACGAAGCAGCGTGTGGCGCGTGCCGGGGATGCGGGTTGACCCCATTAGGTCAGCGCCCGCTCGCTCTTCGGATCAAACAAGCTAACGCGCGCCATATCCAGCGCAACCCGCAGCCGCTGGCCCGCCTCGACCGCTTCCGCGTCGTCCAGCGCGAAGAGGCTCTCTTCAAAGGTGGCGTTGATGTGGTTGGCCTCGCCGACACGCAGGTGCGCAATCGTCTCGCCGATCAGCGCGTCGGTGTCGACCACTTCGGCGTCTAAGGTGTTGTCGTCGCCGATCTCAAAGTCCGCATCCTCACTGCTGCGCACCAGCGTCTCCGGGCGAAAGCCGAGCACGACGGCGCGCTGGTCGTGGGCGTCCAGCACCTCCTGCCAGCGATCCGGCAGGCGCAGACGCAGGCCGTCCGCCACGAAGTAGAGCGCATCGTCCTCCCGCTGCACCTCGCCGTCGACCAAGTTCATGGGCGGCTCGCCCACAAAGGCCGCGACGGAAAGATTGGCCGGCTGCTGCAGCATCGCATCCGGCGTGGCGACCTGCTGCAGCACGCCGTGCATGAGCAGGCCGATGCGGTCGGCCACGGCCAGCGCCTCCGTCTGGTCGTGGGTGACGTAGAGGCTGGGGCGGCGTTTTTCGCGGTGCAGGAAGAGAATGTCCCGGCGCGCGCGGTGGCGCAGCTTGGGGTCGAGGTTGCTCAGCGGCTCGTCGAAGAGGTAGGCGTCGGCGTCCTTGACGAGGGCGCGGGCCAGGGCCACGCGCTGCTGCTCGCCGCCGGAGAGATCGACAATCGAGCGTTCGAGCAGCTCGGCCACGCCCAACTTTTGCGCCGCGTCCGGCACGCGCTGGGCAATTTCCTGCTCCGGAACCCGCCGTGCCTGCAGGCCGTAGGCGATATTCTGGTAGACGTTCATGTTCGGGTACAGCCCATAATCCTGGAAGACCATCGCCAGGTTGCGGTTGCGCGGCGACAGCCCGGTGATCGGCTGCCCGTCGATCAGCACCTCGCCCGCATCGGGCTGCTCGAGGCCGCAGATCACCCGCAGCAGCGTTGATTTGCCGCTGCCGGAAGGCCCCAGCATCACGAAGAACTCGCCCTCGTTGATGCGAAAGCCCACGCCGTTGAGTACGACGTTGTCGCCGAGCTGTTTGTAGAGGTTTTGTACTTCGAGCATGATTGTCTCGCTTTGAAGATTGAAGATTAAATATCGAAGATTGGGTAGATTTTCGCCCTTCTGATTTTTAATCTCTAATCGCTAATTGATCAGTACCTTCGTCAATCGTCAGCCGTCGTTCGCGCCTGCCATGCATCCAAGCTCTCATAAACCGTCCGTCCATCGAACGCCGCAAACGAGCCGCCGGACGTGCGATAGGCATTGTCGCGGAAGGTGATGTCGTTGCCGGGCGTAAGGTCGATCAGGCGCGCGCCGTGGGTGGTGATAAAGGTATTGCTGTAGACGTCGACGCCGCGAATGTCGCTGTTGTAGCTCTTGAAGGCCGCGGAATGACCCACAGTGCCAGGCTGCATGATCACGACGTTGTCGTGAATTTCCGCCCCCTCGAACAGACCGTCGAGGCGGAAGAGGTGGATGCCGCCATAGCCGTTGTTGCGACCGTCGTTAAAGCTAACGTTGTGGCGGATGACGTTGTTACGCATGGGGCGCGACCCCTCGAACTGCCCCATCAGGTAGCCCGCGCCGTCGTTGTCGTGTGAGTAGTTGTGCTGCATGATCGAGTTCGTGCAGCCGCCGTCGAGGTCGAAGCCGCCGCCGTCCGCGGTGTTGCCCGTGCGGTTGCCCCACGCCTCGTTGTGCTGGATGGTCACATCGTTGCAGTCCCACGCCCAGATGCCAACGGGGCCACCACCCCGATTGACGTTGTCGCCGCCGTTGCGGTAGGCCACATTGTGCTCCAGCTGCGCACCATCCACGCCGCCGATCACGATGCCGTTGCCGCTGTGATTTTCCAGAAAGTCGGCGTCGCCCGGATTGCTGTGGGCCGTGTTGTGGGCGATGTAGAAATCGGCGTGGGCGTGGCCGACCAGGTCGCTGGCAAAGTAGCCCCAAACGCTGATGCCCGCGCGCAGGTTGCCCCACACCACGTTGTTGGTGAGGCGCACGTCGCGGTAGCCCGTCAGCCCG
>CBDCHN010000002.1:0-37050 GCA_965217305.1 Cyclobacteriaceae bacterium | reverse complement strand
AAAAAGGCGAAAGTCTGGATGCCGCGGCGCAACGCATCCTGCACCAGTTCACCGGTCTGCGCAACGTGTACCTGGAGCAACTGCAAACCTTCGGTGAGGTGGACCGCGACCCCGTGGAGCGCACCATCTCGGTGGCCTATTCCTCACTGATCAACATTCAGCAACACAGCGAAGAACTCATTGAGAAGTTTGACGCCCGCTGGTTTTCGGCCCGCGAAATTCCGTCGCTGATTTTTGACCACAACCGCATGGTGCAAGCCGCACGCGACCAGCTACGATTCCGGGCGTCACGCCGGCCCATTGGTTTTGAACTGCTGCCGGATAAATTCACCATGCCCGAGTTGCAGCGCCTCTACGAAGCTATTTACGACACCACGCTCGACAAACGCAACTTCCAGCGACGCATCTTGTCGATGGACATTCTGGAGCGCCTCGACGAGAAGCAACGGGGAACCTCCAAAAAGGGAGCGTATTACTATCGTTTCAACCAAGAAAAGTACCAGGAAACCGTGCGGGAAGGACTGCGATTGGTGTTTAAACCAAAGGCTTTTTAAATGGTCCTAACTTGATTCAGGTAGTAAAAATCATGCTCTGCAAACTAAGCCCACTCACCTGGGTTGCTGCGGTGCAATAATTTTGAAATGTGTACACAAATGAATATGTTTGTGTTTGAAAAATTGCCGTTATGAGAACTAATATCGAAATCGATGATACGCTAATAAAAGATGCCTGAAGGCGCTAGGCGTTAAGACAAAAAAAGAAGCGGTGGAAATCGGTCTGAAACTTGCCAAAGAGCGGGCGGCGCGGCAAGACCTACAAAAAATGCGAGGCAAGGTCGAATTCTGGCCGGGCTACAAAAAAGAACTTTATGGTCGTTGACACCCCGGTCTGGTTAGATTATCTCTATTATCAACAGCATACCGGAAATGTCGTCAAAAGGGGCTTACGATTCGCAAGCCTAACGATTGCCTGATTGCCCACTACTGCCTGAGTTACAATCTGTCTTCGCTGACTATTGACGGAGATTTCGACCACCTTGCTAAGGTGTTTCCATTGCGAATTGTGAAGATATAATCGACGCTGCTCGCTCACAAATCAGACCCATCTAATTTTTCTTCGCCCACGAATCGCGCAGCGTCACGGTTTGGTTAAACACCAGCTTTTCGTCCGTGCGGTCAGGGTCCACGCAGTAATAGCCCTTGCGCATAAACTGAAATCGATCGCTAGGCTGCGCTTCCTTCAGACTTGGTTCCACGTAAGCGGTTTCGATAATGTGCAGCGAATCAGGATTGAGAAAATCTTTAAAATCCTGCCCTTCGTGTCCGGTGGGGTCGGGCTCCGAAAACAGACGGTCGTAGAGGCGCACCTCGGCGGGCACCGCGTGCTCAGCCGACACCCAGTGAATGGTGCCCTTCACCTTCTTACCACTAATGTCTTGGCCACTTTTAGTATCAGGATCGTAGGTGGCGTGAATCTCCGTGATCTGCCCCCGTTCGTCCTTCACAAAGTTGGTGCACTCAATGATGTAGGCTCCCTTTAATCGTACTTCGCGGCCGGGGCCCAGGCGGAAGAACTTTTTGGGTGCATCTTCCATAAAGTCATCACGCTCGATGTATAGTTCGCGGGAGAAGGGTACCGGTCGCTCGCCCCCTTCCGGGTCTTCGGGATTGTTCTCAATGGCTAAGTTCTCGCTGGTGTTGGCGGGGTAGTTGGTGATGATGAGCTTCACCGGGTCCAGCACGCCCATCACCCGGGGAGCGGTTTTGTTTAGGTCTTCTCGGATGCAAAACTCCAGCAGGCTCAAATCAATCACGTTGTCGCGCTTGGCCACGCCCACCCGCTCGGCAAAGTTGCGCAGACTCGCCGGAGTGTATCCCCGGCGGCGCAGTCCGCTGATGGTCGGCAGGCGCGGATCGTCCCAGCCGTTCACGTGACCCGCTTCCACCAATTCCAGCAATTTGCGCTTGCTAGTCACGGTGTAGTTCAGGTTGAGCCGAGCGAACTCGATCTGCCGGGGTTCGGGATCAAAACTGCCGATCTGCTCCACGAACCAGTCGTAGAGGGGGCGGTGCACCTCAAACTCCAGCGTGCAAATGGAGTGGGTAATGCCCTCAATGGCGTCGCTTTGTCCGTGGGCCCAGTCGTAGGTAGGGTAGATCGGCCAGCGGTCGCCGGTGCGGTGGTGGGGCTTACGCAGGATGCGGTACATGATGGGGTCGCGCAGGTGCATGTTGGGCGAGGCCATGTCGATTTTGGCACGCAGCACCCGAGAACCTTCGGGAAACTCACCGGCCCGCATGCGCGCAAACAGGTCCAGGTTTTCTTCGACCGAGCGGTTGCGGTAATTGCTTTCTTCGCCGGGCTGGGTGGGCACGCCCCGCATGCGGCGGATTTCATCGACCGGCGTGTCATCGATGTAGGCTTTGCCGTCTTTGATCAGTTGCACCGCAAAGTCGTAGAGCTGGTCGAAGTAGTCGGAGGCGTAGTACTCGCGGTCTTCCCAGTCGAAGCCCAGCCAGTGCACGTCGGCCCGGATGGCGTCGACGTAGGAGGCATCTTCGGCCACCGGGTTGGTGTCGTCGAAGCGCAGGTTGGTTTTGCCACCGTACTCCTGGGCCAGTCCGAAGTTGAGGCAGATGGACTTGGCGTGGCCAATGTGCAAGTAGCCATTGGGTTCGGGCGGGAAGCGGGTGTGCACCACGCCCTGGTTTTTGCCTTGCGCCAGGTCTTCTTCTACAATTTGCTCAATAAAATTCTTTGCTTCAATGATTTCCATGCGGAGATTGCGTTGTGATAAAGCTTCAAAATTAGGCAATGCCCGGCTAACTTGCTACGGGCGCTTCAATTTTCGGGCGCCACAATGCCGATGAGCAAGGGTGTCCAGTTCGCGGTGCAGACGCGGGAGCACCTGCTGGTCTACTTGACCTACACACGAGTCGGCGAGCCGCTCGTAAATCGTTTCGGTGTCCGCGCAGCCCAAGCAGAGCAACAAGGTGCTGGCATCAACGAGTTGGGTAATCAGTTTCTGCATAAAACACTTGCTACTTACGCCGGGTTGTGCTACTTCGCTCAAAATATACGTAATCGGTGCCGATGGACATTACTTCGCTAAGAAAAAACTACCCGGCGCTGGCCGAACAAACTTACCTCAACACCGCCAGTTGTGGTCTGGTCTCAAGCGCCACCGCCGCCGCGGCGCAACGGTTCTACCAAGAACTGCTCGAGCAGGGTGGGACTCCGCGCAACGACTGGTACGCCCAAATTCCTCTGCTCCGACAAGAAATAGGGGCTTGGCTGGGTGCCGACGCTGAGGAAGTGGCCTTGCTGCCCAATTTCTCGGTGGCCTGCAACTACGTGGTCCGCGCCCTGGTGGGTCGCCCCCGCGTGCTGCTGCTCGGTAGCGACTACTCATCGCTGACCCTGCCCTGGCTACTGCCCGACTACCGGGTGCATTACTTCTCGGCCGCTCCCAACGGGGCTATCGACCTAAACGTGCTCGAGGATGAGGTGAAGAAACACAACATAGAAGTGCTAGCCATCAGCCACGTGCAGTACGCCAGCGGCTACTGCGTCGACCTCGAGGCGCTGGGCCGATGCTGCCGCGACTGGGGCGTGCTGCTGGTGGTCGACGCCACCCAATCGCTGGGAGTGACGCCTATAGATTTGCGCACCGATCTAGTAGATGTGTTGATCGGCAGCGGCTACAAGTGGATGACCGCCGGGTATGGCAACGCCCTGTTGTTCGTACGTGGCGCTTTGCATGATCGGCTAGCGGTGCCCGCCGTGGGCAACAACAGCTTTAACGATTCGCCAACCGTGCGTTCGAGCGCCGACCTTTCGTTCTCGCCGCGGCGGCTGGAAGTGGGACACTACGATTTTGCTAGTCTGCGGGCGCTGCGGCAGGCGGTGCGCGAGTTGCGGGCCCTCGGGCAGACAGTCATCCACGAACGGGTAAAGGCCTTGACGACCTACTTGTATAAGCACCTGCCTGCCTCCGTGGAAGTGGTTTCGGACTACGCAGAAGCGCGTCGCTCCGGCATCACGGTGCTACGGGGCGCAGCAGAACTGGAACGAGCGTTGCTGAAGCAAAAGATTGTCACCTCGGCCCGGCCGCAGGGACTGCGCATCAGTCTGCACTTTTACAACAACGAAGCGGACGTTGACCACCTTTGTCAGGAGTTGGCTACCGTCCTATAGTACACACTGCGTTGAAGACCGCCCGGTTGCAAAGACGGGGAACAATCATTAGTATTGGGGATTAAGACCGAAATGACCTGCCCCCATGGCCTCCTACGCAAAATGCTCGCTGGTCCTGGCGATGGTCGGCTGGCCCCTTCTCACCACGGGGCAAGACTATCCGTCGCTCGCCGATCTTCGCGAACGTGAAGCTGCTCTTAAAGCTGACTCTTTTTTGACCCACTCCGGTACTTACTCAGTCAAAGACCAAGCGGCAGTCTACGATTCGTTGGAGTTTTTGATCAACTATTTCCGCATCGATAGCCTGAGGATCGAAACCTATCTGAAGCGAGGACGGCACGCCCTTTTCTACCGCCAGGATGTCAAAAAAGCTCTGCAGTACTTTAACAACGCCAAGGAGCTGGCCATAAAAGCCGGGGATACCCACCGTGAGCTAAACGCCCTGGTTCAAATTGCGCAGTTGTACAACAAAACGCGGATCACGGAGAAAACGACCGAGGCAATTCTTCGCCTAAAGGAGCGCGCTGAAGAAGTAGGCGATTCTACCAATATCAGTGCTGCCTATTTTTTGTTAGGGCAAGCGGACGTCAACATCACCGATCATAGTGTACGGATGTTCAGGCAAAGTCTGAATTACTATAACGACACCGGTAGCAATCGCGTGTCTATCTACGCCAACTTAGGACAGGCCTATCTGGCCAAAGAACCGCCTAACTTAGACAGCGCGCGCTATTTCTTGGAGAAAGCCAGCGCCTTAAGCGATTCATTGCAAACCAACAGCAGCGTTAAGAACACCCTGGCCGAAGTGTATATGCAGCAAGGCCGTGATGCGCAAGCGGAACAGATCCTCCGTAATCTTTTGGAGGAAGCGGAGAACTCGGACGCGCCCCTGCTCACCTATCGCCTGCTCATTGAGTTGTTGCAAAGCCGTCAGCAGTACGAGGCCACGCTTCCCTACATCCGGGAGGCCATCGCCAGCACGTCGACCGCGTACTACGATGACTACGACCTGCTGGATTTTTCGCGGGCGGCGAAGGTCAGCCTAGCCGCGCTGGGCAGATTTGATACGTATCGAACGGTGGACAGCCTGGAACGGGTGGCGACCGACAGCATACACGCCTACGTCGAGGCGGCTAACGTGAGCCAGTCGGAATATACCTACGCGATTAGCCAGATGGAAGCGAGCCTTGACCACAAAAACGCGCTGCTTCAGAACCGAAACGCCGTTATCGGGGCGCTGATCCTGTGCCTGGCGCTTGGGTTGGCCTTTGGGTATCAGACCTACTCCAAGCGAAAGCTCGGGGCCCAAAAACAACTGTCTGAAAACGAAATGTTTCGTCTAGAAGGGGAGATGGCGCAGAAGGTGCAGCAGCAGGAGCGCCAGCTCTCTTCTTACGCGGCGAGTCTTGCGCAAAAGAATCGGGTGGCCTCTCACGTGTTGGAGCAACTGAAAGGGCTCAGCAGGAAAGGGGAAAGCAACAGTGCGCAGAAGTCAGTGGAACCGCTGATAAGATTGCTGGAAAATGATCTTAGAAACGAAGACCAGTGGAAAAATTTTCTGGTTCACTTCGAGCGGGTGCACCCTAACTTCTACCGCAAGCTAAACGAACGCTATCCCAACCTCACCAAGCAAGACCAGCGCCTGATGGCCTACCTAAAAATGCAGCTCTCTACCAAGGAAATTGCGCAACTTCTGGGGGTTAATTACGAGAGCGTGAACACCACCCGCTACCGCATCCGGAAGAAACTAAATCTACCAAAAGAGGTGGAATTAGACACTTTTGTTGCGCAGCTTTAGGTATCCTCTTCCCTTTTCTCAGTAGACAATCAATAGACAAACTGTCTGTAGAGCGGATTTCTATTGCTGTCCTCGCTATCTTCTCCCACCTTTCTGCCCGATCACCGTCTCATTCAACTGTTACAAAATAATTAATACCACCAAGGGGGGTGGAAGAGTTTCCAATAACCTAATCATTCGGATTGATATCCTTCTGAAAGGACCACAAATTTTTGACAATTTTCTACTTTAAATTCTTTCTACTATGAAGAAGTTTACTTCCTTGGCATGGCTCAGCTTGCTACTCTTTTCGTCCACTGCCTTTGCGCAGACCACCCTAAAAGCTGGTCCGAACGTCCTGCAGAGAGACGGTTCAGGATCCCAAAGCTGGGGCCCTGACATCACCCTGACTGCCCAGAAAATTAACGGAGAACCCGGCCGACTAGCCTACGAATCTCAGTTTACCGATAACGGTTTTGGAGTGGTTGGCGGTCGTTGGCTGCAGATCGACTACTACCAAAACTACCAGGGGCAAACGGTCAACGCCAGCGAGAAATTTATCATCACCTTTGCCTCCCCCGCCACCGACGTCGTTCTGGAGGTCGGGCAATTAGACCCCAACGAAGGATGGAAACGGGCGCCCGGCCGAGAATGCAACGAAAGCACCGGACGCCAGAAGGTGGACGAATCGGGAAAGTATACTGCTTACACTCAGAATAATCAGGTGATTGGTACCGGTTTGCTACTTCCCAGTAAATCCATCGAGGGTAAGCTACCCAATTCGGCCGGTGGCTATCGATTCAATATCAATGCGGGCAACCAAGCCATCAAAAAGATCGTGTTGGAAGCCACGCAGTGGGGCGGGGATGAATTCGGCTGCCCTCGGTATCGAAACAATTATCCTTCCGAACCAACCAACGATAGTGGCAATAAAGAAAACAATTCTGACTTCAACGTCAGCGGAATCACCTACTCGCTTGTTGCCAATAATTCCGCGCTCGCTGCTAATGATTCAGCGTGGCGCACAGAAGGAGATATGCTGCAACAGCGCGGAGAACACGCCAATGCCATTGTCAACGGCAAGCTTTACGTAATGGGCGGTATTTTTAAATCTAATTTTGGGCCGACCGAGGTAGAAGTGTATAATTTTAATAATAAGCAGTGGTCCGCAGTATCACAACTGCCCGTTCACAAAAACCACTTCACCATTGGTTCGTCAGTCTACGGGAATGAGATATGGGTGTGTGGTGGTAAGCTTAATGGAAGTGGTACAAACAGTAATAGCGGTAGCCGATCAGTGCACGTTTACAATACCGCTGATAATACCTGGCGAAAAGGACCTGACTTGCCCGAAGACCACTGGGCCGGCCCGGCCGTTATCATTGGCGACAAGCTTCACGTGCTCAGCGGTGGCATCGGAAAAACAGAGTCCACCGACCATCACCTGATGCTAGACCTGAAAAAGGAAGCGGCGGGTTGGGAGACCCTGAAAGCGGTGCCCGAACCCCGGGTACACGCGGCCGGAGTGGCCTACGGTGGTAGGATTTGGATGATCGGAGGTGAGTTATCGCACAACCACAATGGTGATACCAAAACGGTTCAAGTGTATGATCCCGCTACTGATACCTGGGATCTGAACGTGCCTCAATTACCGGAAGCACGCTCGCACCTGGAGTGGTCTACCTTTGTGTACGAAAACCGGATTTATTCAGTCTCCGGAGTTAACTCCGCCAAAACCCCTAGAGGACAAGAGACGATCTACGTTTACTCCGATGAAGCCGGAAAGTGGAACCGCACCTTTGACCTTCCGGGCAAATTGGTTTCACCGGGTGCCAAGATTTACCAAGATCGCATGTACGTCTTCGGCGGGGGAGTTGATGATTGGTTCGGAGGTGATATGGTTTCGGTCTACTCCCGCGAGATTGAGAACAAAAACCCTGCTGGTGAACCTACCACCGAAAACCCTTCAATCAACCAGAAAGCAGTGATCGTATCTAAAGTTGACGCGGACTTTACTCTCCAGGTAAACAATACCGCAAACCGAACCAGCGCGGTGGTAGAAGCCTGCGATGACGAAGGGCAGGTATGGACGATTTCTGACCGGGGAAATGGCTTCCACAAAATTATCAACGACTTTGCCAACAAAGCTTTGGAAGCCTGGCAGCCCACCCCGGCCAACGGCGATAACGTCACTATTTATAAGTCTAACAACAATGATTGGCAGCAGTGGGAGTTGATAGCGGCCGGAAACGGGTTCTTTAAAATAAAGTAACTGTTTAGGTGGATTTGCAAAATAGGAAAAATAGCTAGAACTAGCCCATTGATGAGTGACAAGGAGATCATAGCGCAACAGGCACAACAGATCAGCGAGCTACAAGCTAGTTTGCAGGCTGCCCTGCAAGAGATCGCTGAGTTGAAAGCGTGCTTAGGCCAGCATAGTGGCAATAGCAGCCGACCGCCTTCCAGTGATGGATTGAAAAAGAAGCCTGCTTTCCCGCGTACTTCGGGCAAAAAGCGTGGCGGGCAGCAAGGCCATCGGGGTGATACGCTCAAGATGGTAGAGCAGGCAGATGCAGTGGTGGTGCATGCTGCTCCTGCCTTGTGTTCATGTGGTAGCAGCCTAATGGATGTACAGGGACAGATCAGCAGCAGACGTCAGGTTTTTGACTTGCCGCCCCAAGCCTTAGTGGTCATCGAGCATCAATGTGAGCGGAAAGTATGTGCTGCTTGTGGCAAGCTTCATCAGGGAGAGTTTCCTGATAGCGTGGCTGCCCCGGTACAGTATGGCAGTAGGGTTAAGGCGTTGGTGAGTTTGCTTAGTGTGGGGCATCACTTGTCAGTAGGCAGTATCAAGAGCTTGTTTGCTGACTTGTTTGGCTATAGCCTGAATGAAGCCACCATTCAGTCAGCCAATGCGCTCTACTATGAGCAGCTAGCAGAAGAAGAGGCCTTGATCCGAGATGAGCTTGCCCACTCTGAACTGGTGCACTTTGATGAGAGCGGTGTGCGCAGCGAAGGCAAGCTGCACTGGTTGCATGTAGCTTGCAGCAGTATGCTGACCTACTTCTATGTGCACAAAGAGCGAGGCAATGCTGCTTTGCAAGATCAGGCTAGCGTATGGAAAAGCTTTACAGGGCGAGCCGTACATGACTGTTGGCCTAGCTATTTTACTGACCGGGGTGCTAAACATGCCCTGTGCGGGGCGCATCTCTTGCGAGAACTTACCGCTTTGATAGAACAGGGTAGTCAGTGGGCCGCTAAGATGCACACCCTGTTGCTGCAAACTTATAAAGACACCCGGAAAGGAACAGGTAGCTTACCGCTAGAAGCACTGCAAAGCACCATCAGCCAGTATGAGGATATCCTCCTAGAGGCTGACCAAGAAGAGCCGCCCCCGCAAGCGGTTGCACGCGGACGCCCCCGTCAGAGCAAAGGCCGCAACCTGATGAACCGCTTAGCCCAACATCAAGAAGCGGTGCTAGCCTTTGCTCAATATCAAGAGGTGCCCTTCACTAACAATTTAGCAGAAAGAGACATTCGCCCTTGGAAAACCAAACTCAAAGTGAGTGGCTGTTTTCGTACCAAGACCGGCGCAGATCATTATGCCCGTATTAGAGGCTTCATCTCTACGGCCCGCAAACAAGAAAAGCATGTCTGCGCTGAACTCTGCCGCGTCCTCAACGGTGAGTCTTTCCTGCGAGACGCCAAGACATCCTAAACAGTTACAAAATAAAAGGAAAGTACAACCAGCGATTCGTTACGCTTTCTAATGGCAACGCGGTGATGCTCAGTGAGAATAGCCAAAATGCGCAGCTTTGGCGACTGGTGGCCCCTGGTTCGGTAACTTGCGGTGCAAGCTCCGAAAATAACCCTCCGGTAGCGGTGGAAGACGGAGATTTCTCCAACGATCCCGATTATACCCTTACGGTGGGTGAAACGCTCGTTATTCCTTTTTCTCGGTTGCTGGCCAACGATTCTGATCCTGATGGAGATCCACTGACGATCATAGCGGTGGATTTTATTAGAAATGGCAACCCGGTGATTGTGGGCAATACGGTTGAATTCACGGGAGTGGATGCCTCGCCGGGAGCCCTATTCGGATACACCATCAGCGACGGAAGAGGAGGAGTCGCTAGCACGACGGTCAGCTTAAATATCCTGGACGCATCGCTGGACCCGGTGGTACTGGAAGCCAGCGGCCTTCAGACAAACGGGGGAACCGATCCGTTGGCCTGGGGAAGTTGCGCCGAAATAGCGGCGTTTTCGGCCTCAGGCACTCCGGCGGCAATAACGCTCAGAAGAGGTCGCGCCGGAGTGCAGGGAAATAGGTCTAACACCCAGTTGGACTACGATCCTCTGACCAATACTTCCGAAAAGCTGGAAATTGATTTCAACCAGTTGGTCGGTCAGGTATCGTTCACGCTGGGTAATTTGGAAACCAACGAGTGGCAGGGTGCCGACGAGACCGGCACGTGGGCGCTGGTGGATGATGGCGGCAATGTTTTGTCGCAGGGAATAATCTCCCCGACCTCGGGCACCACCCAGGGTAGCAGTGTCTATACGTTTAGTACCAGCTACAGCGGAGGCACCCCCACGAAGTTGGTGCTGGAGGCTACGGCTTACGACAGCGGAACCGGACCGAACCGGACCGATAATAACTCTGACTACAGCCTTATCAGCGTGGCCTACACCCCGGTTGGATCTACCTGTAACCAGTCTTTTGGCGTGGCTAACGCAACGGCAGAGGCGCCGATTATCTATCCTACGGCGGTTCAGAACACCATCAACGTGAAAATAGACGAAAACAGCCAAGAGCAGGTTTTGAGCGTGGTGGTTTACAACAATTCGGGAATTGTGGTAGAGGAGATAAGCGCCATCGCTGAAGATCAGAAAACGTTTGAGATCAAGAACCTGAAAGAGGGACCTTACTTTGTTCGCGTAACCACCTCGAAGGGACAGTACTCGTACAAAGTGATGAAAGAATGACCCTTTGGATAAGGCTAACTCAAAATCTCGCAATGCTAACGTTGCGAGATTTTTTTTGATCAGGGCACAAATATCAGGACAAAGCGGGCACGGCCGCCACCATCTTGGCCACTTGCCGTCCGGCCCGCATCGCGGCATTGATGGAGCCGTTCAGTTGATAGTCGCCCGCCGCGAAGAGGCCGTCGCGCAGTTTGCCGCGCTGCGGTGACAAATTGTGCGACACCTGCTCCTGCGCGGGTAGCGCGTAGCTGATCCGGTAGGTTTTCAGGTGCTGCCAGGTGCGGGTGCCGTCTCCGAACCAGGGGGCCATCTCCTGCCGGATGCGCTCGGTCAACTCCGCATCGGTCCCTTCCGCCTCCCCCACGATGGCCACCGACAGCAGATGCTTACCCGCAGGAGCATAATCAGGAGCCACCTGGTTGATCACACACAGGTTATTGACCAGCCGCTGCCGACGGGCGTTCAGCGCAATCAATGGCTTGGTGAACGGGGGCTCTTCGGTGGTGAGGTACACCTGGGTGGTCGACTGGTACGATAGTTCTTTTTTACCGCCCGGAAAATAGCGACTCACGAAGCTGGTCGGCTCGGTGGCCACCACAATCTGGGGGGCCGAAAAGGATTCACCGGTATCGGTGGTCACCGTTTGTTCGCTCACCGAGCGCACCCGTTTGTTAAACAGCACCGCGTCGGCTGGCAACTGCGCGGCCAACTGCCGGGGAATTTCCTCCATTCCCTGCGCCGGAACGGCCGTGTCGCCCTCCGAAAACATCTTGAACACAAAGTCGAACTCCCGCCGGGAGGTGATCAAGCCTTTCTCCAGAAAGATGCCCGCCAGAAAAGGCTGAAAGAAGTTGCGCAGCATGCGTTCGCTGAATCCGTACTGCTGAATGGCAGCCAACGTACTGATCTCGGGTTGCTCAAAAATAGCCTCCACCGACATCGCTTTGAGTCTGGTTTTCAGCCACAGCATGCGTATTTTGTCCGTGAGCGATCCCACCGGAGCTGCCAGGGTTTTGAGCGCCGCGGTGGGCACGCGTCCCGGATCAACAATTTCGTGCTTACCCTGCCCACTGAGCACCAGCGCCCCGGGAGCAAAAGCCTTGAGGTCTAGGGCGTCGTAGTCGAGCAGGGCCTTGGTTTCGGGGTACTCGGTCAGCAGCACCTGAAAGCCCCGGTCGAGCAGGTAGCCGTCTATCCGGTCGGTTTTCACCCGTCCACCCACGCGCCCGCTGGCCTCCAGAATCCGTACCGAAAGCCCCCGCTCCCGCAAATGCAGGGCGGCGGTAAGCCCGGTGAGACCTGCTCCGATGATCAGTACGTCAGCGTCATATTCGGACTTTTTAGTCATTAGGCGGCAATTGAATTCTTTTCCAATTGAAACGAGCCTAATCTTGCGTTAGTGCTACTTCCGGAACGCATCCATACATCGATTTGAATGAAACTATAGTATTTGGAAGTACGGTGGGTGATGGCCCGTTTTTTACTTCCCATCGGATAGCCTCTTGCGGTATAAAATATCTCTCTCCCGTCTGTTTCTCGTAGGGTTTCGACGGGCAAGAATTCAAACTTCGTGGAGTCTTTAATCTGGGTAGCGAGTTTATCGTAGGTCTCGTCGATGATGCCTTCTGCCAGCGGATTTTTACCCTGAAGAAATGCTTCCAGGTTTTCAGTAAATTCAGCCATATCTACCAGCTCCGCCTGAAAGGATGGGTCGACAATTAAGTTATAATAATAGACCGTCATGGGAGCTTGGTCCTGAGCCAGACTCAACGAGCTAGTTATAAGAAAGCTGCAAACAACAATTATCTTCTTCGCTGTCATATTGGTTAGGTTTCTATCGCTGGTACTGAGAATTTGCCACTTTTATTAATTGTCCTTTACTAACAAATATACGAGAATATTTTTAGTCATCGGAGAAGTGATAGCAGGGGTGTACGACAATTTGCAGTCACTCCTCTTCAGCGAGGGGATTGGTATATTATTAGCTTATCCGTACTCTATAGCTTTTCATACTTCGAAATTCATTATTCCTTGTTCGATATTCGATATTGTTTAAATGTCGAATATCGAACCGGGCGCCGGGCGCAAGGAATTTCGAATGATGAAGTGATAAAAAACTGCATTCTGTCGTACACCCGGTAGCAGCGGGGGCGTCCGTGTTCAGTAAGAAAGAGAAAGCAAGCTGTTCGCACCCTACAGCCCCATCGGCTGAAGCTGCAACGTTTTGAGGTGATCGTTGCGGCGCACCACCACCTGAATGGGGCTCGCTGATTGGGTGAGCAAGCTGTTGACCTCCTCCCGTGGGCGGCCCGCCGCGCGCACGTCATCCACCATCACGATCTCGTCGTTTTCGGTGAAGCCCGCCCGCGCCGCCGGAGAATCGGTGAACACGTGGCGGATGATGACCCGCTCTTCCGACTGGTCAGTTTTGAGCAGCAGTCCCGAGTAGGCCGAAGCGAATTCTTCTACGAACGAATAATTGGGCTTCCAGTAAGATATTTTATTGCGATAATCGAAAACGATGTTGAAGCGTTTGAGCAACGCGTTGCCAATGTGACCGATGCCGTCGCGAAAGGCTTTTTTGAAGTAGGCCGAATGGTTGAGCCGGATGGGCACATTGGTGAGCTGGCACCAGCCTAGGTCAAAGTTTTTGAGCCGCCCTGCTTCGTTGCGGTCCACGATGCCGGTGAAGCCCATCGTATACACCGTGCGGGTGCGCCCAATCTTGCTGGCCAGTTGGTGCTCCTCTACCGTGGGCGAATACAGCGTGATGGAAGAGCCGGAGCCATTGTCTACCTGAAAACGCCCTGTGAGGGTGTGTCCATCGTTGAGCGTGAGCGCTCCTTCGATGTAGGGACGGCCCGAGATAATCTCGAACGGGCGGGCGTGGTACCCGGCGGGGGGCGTAAACTCCTGCGGATCGTAGAGCGCGATGGTTTGGGTGTCGTAGTTGATCTGCACCACGTAGTGCTTGAGCAAATCTTGCCCGATGATCCCGTCTACGTCTTTTCCGAGGGCGCGCTGAATGTGATCGAGGGGCAGATGAACCACCCGCACCTTTTTCACCCGCAATTCGCCCATGCGCAACTCGCTGTTGCGCGAATAGTAGGCCAGACTAGGCCCCTTGCTACTCCGGATCGGAGTGAAGCCGTCGCTGCTGAGTTTTAGCTTTTTAGCCTGCCGTTGGTTGATTACCGTGGAGGCGGCGCCGGTGTCAAAGATGAAGTGCAGGGGTTCGGAATCGTTGATGCGCACCTCAATGAAGATGTGGCTTCCCGACAGTCGAAAGGGAAGGGTTGTCAGGGATGCTGAAGCCCAGGCCGATGAGATTGTGCCGACGGCTAGTTGGATGAGCAGAATGGTTCCAAGAGTCCGCCGGAGTGGTAGGGCAAAGTAGGTACAGGAAAAGATGCTGTTCACGAGAGGATAATCTGCTTGAGGATGCGCCTAAAATTTGGCAAGAACGGTACCAAACTACCTGAGCCAAGAGCGTTTAGTTCCATCTTTCGGGGCGCCTGGTGAGCAATGTAAGAACTAGGCGTAAATTTATCCGTAAACGCGCGCGAAAATTTACTGTATCTTTGTGGAACACCGTCTACCCGCTTATTATCTGTATTTCCGCCATGAGCATAGTCGAACTAGGACAAAGAGAACTTGAACTCTGTTCTCAAATTTTTGGATTTGAAGGAACCATTGAGGAGAAGGCTGAACAACTGGATAATTCAGGAATCAAAAATGAGTACAGACAAATTCATACGGAGTATTCTGAACTAGCAAAAAGTGATTTAGAAGCCTTGAAGCGCGGATTATTTATCATGTGGTATGCTTTGACCGAACCTATATGGTTGACGGGAATTGGAGAACTCAATATTGAAGCAGAAGAGCGAATAGTAAAACTTTTGAATGTAACATTAGCAAAAGATGTCTTGGACTATGAACTTGACTGGATGCTGGAACACTACTCAAATTTCGGTTTTGCCTTTGATCGCTTTCACGAATACAAATACTTTTACAAACGAATATCTTCAAAAACTGGCTTGGATTTTCCAGACTTTATTGACAAAGAATTGATGGCTACCAGAGGACAAATGGGAGAATACTTTAACTCTATTAATATTGAACAGCGGAACAAATACAGATAACGGGAGATAAAAAACGCAGAGCTTATCTGCAATCAGAGAGTTTACTGGTTTCTCGTAAGTCCGCTAAGTAACATATAAATTCAAAAATTGATCTTTGCTGTAGATCAAGGACAACATAGTGCTATTCATTCCCTACCTTTTTTGTATAAATTGTTACTCCCTACTTTCAATATCTATGAAGCTACTTCACTTATTCGTTGTCTTACTGCTGCTCGCCCCATCTAGGAATGCTAGCGCCCAATCGCAGGAACAGCCTGACGAGATTGACCAGATCTTTCAGAAGTTCTACGAACACACAGCCTTCCAGGGTGCGGTTTTGGTCGCTGACCGGGGCGAGGTGGTCTACCAGCGGGCTTTCGGGCAGGCCAACCGTGAGTGGAGCGTGCCCAACACGCTGGACACCCGCTTCAACGTTGCCTCTCTCAGTAAGCAGTTTACCGCCGTGCTGATCCTGCGCCTGGTCGACGAAGGGCGGTTAGATCTGGATCGTCCCATCTCCGACTACCTGCCCGAGTACCGGTCGGACGTGGGGCAGCGGGTCACGCTGCATCAGTTGCTCACGCATCAATCGGGCATACCCAACTATACCAGCCTACCCTACGTGTGGTCCGATTCGTTGACCCAGCGCTATTCGACCGAAGCCCTGATCAGGCGGTTCGGTAGTCTCGATCTGGAGTTTGACCCGGGCACGCACTACCGCTATAGCAACACTGGTTACCTGCTGCTGGCCGCCATTGCCGAACGGGTGACGGGCGAGCCCTTTGATACCCTAATCACGCAGCGGGTGCTGGCTCCTCTGAGGTTGCAACACACCGGGGTAGACGACCGCAGCGTGCTGGTGGAAAAACGCGCCTATGGCTACGAAAAAACGACGCAGGGCTTTCGTCCGGTGGCGGGTATGTACATGAAAAACCTGCAGGGAGCCGGTAATCTGTATTCTACGGTAGAAGACTTGTTCCGCTGGGACCAGGCGTGGTACTCCCACGCGTTGTTGTCTAAGAAGGAAGTGAAAACCCTCGAGAAATCTTATACCGAGCTGAACGCAACCTGGATTCCGCCCTACCCGAGCACCTACGGCTACGGGGTGGCGCTGGCCGACATTCCGCTCACCAAAAAGAAGTCGGTGCCGATGATTTTTCACAGCGGGCACATTAAGGGATTCAGCAGTTTTTACGCCCGTTTTCCCGAAGATCAGCAGGCGGTGATCATGCTGAGCAACACGGGCGGGGTGAGCACCACCCGGATGAACGAGGTGACCGTGGAGGTGCTCAAGGTGCTGCACGGATTGCCCCATGCCCTGCCCGAGCGCAACCTGGCGGATGATCTGTACCAAGTGATTGATCAGGAAGGAATTGCCGCCGCCGTGACCTACTACCACCAGCTGCGCGACGCTTTCCCGTACGAATTCAACAAATCTCAAGAGCAACTGGCTACGCTGGGGCAGCGGTTGCAGCAGGAAAGCGACTTGGCCAACGCCGTGGTTATCTTTCAGCTCAACAGCGACGTGCATCCGCACTGGTCTACCTACTACCAACTGGCCAAGGCCTGCGAACAGTTCGACGAACCCCAGAATGCGGAACGCTATTACCAGCAGTCGCTATCGCTTAACCCCCGGAAAGACGCTTCTCAAAAAGATGCCTACCGAGAAAGCAAAGCTAACCTGAAGCGCCTTCGTCAGCAAAGCCGACGCTCGATGAGCGAACGCTAATCGCAGCGGGTGACAAACCTTTGCGGATGCAGAAAGTTAGGGTAACGCGCGTAACCCACCCACGCACCGTACTGACTAGCTAGCCTATGAGAACTCCACCGGAAGCGTACTTGATATTTAGAGAGGAACTGAAGAAGGCTGAAATTGAGAGGCAGCGCCTGCAGACGGAGTACCAGGCAAAGGTTCAGGCCATGAACCAGGAGCTGGCCTACCTCAAGGAGCAGATCAGTTCGCAGCAGTCGATGATGAAGACTACCATTGACTACGCCACCCGCCTGGAAGAAGAAATGGAAGACCTCCGTCAGCAAATTCATCTCGACCAAAAGAAAGCCAACCATAGCCACCACTGATCATGAAAGAGAACGAACTTGCTCAGCCATCTGCTTATCCCTTCGTCGAAGCGTTTGAAAGTCGTTTTGCCCGGGTATACTACTTAGAAGAGCCAAAAATTGTGATCGGTGAGGTGATGGCGGAATACGTGCCCATTGATCATTTCAAGGAGACTTTTCATCACGTTGGTGAACTGATTCGGGCGGGCTACAATGGTAGATTTATTTTTGACAAACGGGCACTGCGGGCTTTTCATCAACCGTCGATGGAGTGGTATTACGTGACGTGGAAGCGTGACATGCTAGCCCACGGCCTACGGGTGCACCGCAAGATACTGCCCGCCGAGCCCTGGTTTCGGAAATCGGTGATGATTGCCAAAGAACAAATTCAGCGGCAGTATCCCGACAACGTGATCGCCCAGCTGGACATTCAGTACTGCGACACCCTGGAAGCCGCCATCACCACCTGAGCTATGGCAACATTTACCCGCAACCGTATTGATGGTCTGGAACGTTTCTTTCGCACCAACCTGATCAATTCCCTGACCGGCTTCAAGAGCGTGGCCCTGATCGGCACCCGGAGCGAGGCAGGCCGGGAGAACCTGGCTATTTTTTCGCAGATTATCCACGTGGGAGCCAATCCGCCGCTGGTGGGAGTGCTCTTTCGTCCTGACAAGGTGGAGCGGCATACGTTGGAGAATATCCGATCTACGCAAGCATTCACCATCAACCACATCCGTCCCGAGTTCGTGCAGCAGGCCCACCACACTGCCGCACGCTGGGAAGAGTCGGAGTTTGCGGCCTGCGATCTCAGCCCGGAGTACATCGACGATTTTCCGGCTCCTTTCTTGGGCGAAGCGCAGGTGAAAATGGGTTTACAACTTGTGGAAGAACAACAACTCATCAATGAAACCGTGCTGGTGGTGGGGGAGCTTGAAAAACTGCACGTGCCTGATCATTGTCTGGGCGACGATGGGTTCTTAGACCTGGAAGGTGCCCAATCGGTGACTTGCTCGGGCCTGGATTCGTACCATATCACCCAAAAGCTAGTGCGCCTGAGCTACGCCAAGCCCGACCAACCGCTTAAGGAAATTTAACGGGGAGTTAGGTGTTGGGGATTAGGTTTTAGGTGCTTTCAAAACCTAATCCCCAAAATCCAATCCCTAATCCCCCTAGCCAACCTGCAAGTCATCTATGGAAAACCTTATCGAATTCACCGACCGGGGCCTGTACTGCCCGCCCGCCGACGTGTTTATTGACCCCTGGCAGCCGGTAGACCGGGCCATCATCACCCACGCTCACTCCGACCACTCCCGCTGGGGCATGAAGTACTACCTGGCCCACCGGCAGTCGGAGCAAATTATGCGGCTGCGCCTGGGGCAAGACATTCACCTGGAGACATTAGACTACAACGAGCCCATCGACATCAACGGGGTGGAGGTAAGTCTGCATCCGGCGGGGCATATTTTCGGGTCGGCGCAGGTGAAGCTCACCTACCGGGGCGAAACCTGGGTGGCCTCGGGCGACTACAAACTGGAAGACGACGGCTTCACCGTGCCCTTTGAACCGGTGCGCTGCCACGCCTTCATCACCGAATCTACCTTCGGACTGCCGATCTATCGTTGGCAACCGCAGGCCGAGATTATGCAGGACATCAACGCTTGGTGGCGGGGCAACCAGGAAAACGGCATGGCCTCGCTGATCGGGGCCTACGCCCTAGGCAAGGCGCAACGCATCATCGACGGGGTAGACCGCAGCATCGGACCGGTGCTGGTGCACGGGGCAGTGGCCAACGTGAACGAAGCCCTGATTGCCGGAGGAGCCAAACTGCCCCAACTGGAAAGAGTATCTGCTTCCACCACCAAGGAAACCATTGCCAGGAGCCTGATCATTGCTCCCTCGTCGGCCTTCAACAGCCCGTGGGTGAACAAACTGAAACCCTACCGCCTGGGCATTGCTTCGGGCTGGATGAACATCCGGGGAGCCAAGCGCCGCCGCGCCGCTGACCGGGGCTTTGTGCTGTCGGACCACGCCGATTGGCCGGGACTGAACCAAGCCATCGCCGACACCGGGGCCGAGCGGGTGTACGTAACCCACGGATTTACGGCCGCGTTTAGCCGCTGGTTGCGCGAGCAGGGCTACGAATCAGACGAGGTGAAAACCAGCTACGAAGGTGAGCTATCGGAGATCAACGAATCGGCGGATGATTTGAAGTAGGCGATGTATTCGCTCTCCTAATGCAAGAAATCAGGTTTTCTGAAAGCGACGAGTGCGCTCACCATTTCCATAGCCCACAAACGGTCGCCGCGCGATTAATTTGTGGGCTATGGAAATGGTGACGAAATCTCACAGTAAATATGCTAACGCGTCTATGACTCAAAAAGAGGTACTTTATTTAATTCTTACGCCTAAGCCGTTTCCTCCATCACCTTCTTTTCAGGGGCCAGCATCTTTTCGTGGTCGCCCAGCACGTCTTCTACGTACAGCGTTTTGATCAGCACCATCACAATGGCAAAGATGGGCGTGGCCAACACCAGTCCCAGCACTCCGGTGTAGACTCCCAGTATCAACTGGGCAACCAAAATGAGCGCCATCGGCAGCGACACCTGGCGCCGTTGGATCACGGGGGTGAGTAGGTTGCTCTCGATGATCTGCACCAGCACGTAGATCCCGGCCGTCCAGAGCATTTTCTGAGGGCCTTGCGTAGCTGCCACCAGCACTCCCAGCACCAGCGCGGCCAATGGCCCAAAGTTAGGCACAAACGCCAGCAACCCGGCTGTGATGCCCAGGATCAGCGCCAGTGGAATCCCCAGAATCCACAAACCAAGCCAGGTAAACACTGCCACGATCAGCATCGACAGCAGTTTGCCCAGCAACCAACTGCGCAGCGTCTGCCCCAAAATGTTGAGCACTTCATTGGCGCGCTTGCGCCGGTCTTTTGGTACCAGATGGACGATGCCCTCTACGTACACCTGCGGACTGGCCAGAATCAATAAGCCCATAAATATAATCACATACCCGGTGCCCAGCGCCCCGACAAACCCAAACACCACTGAGAAGAACCGCTGCGCGTTGCTGCGCAAGCTCTCTAAGAAATTTTCTTGCTTCACGTAGTCAACGAGCTTCTGCCCGCCAGGCAGTTGCTTGGCCTGCTGCTCTACCTCTTGCACCGAAAAGGGCAACTGTTCGCTCAGTTGATCCGCCTGGCTGGTTACGTAGGGCGATAGCGCCCAGCCGATGCCTCCGGCGACGACCAAGAACGCCACCACGGCCACCAAGCGGCACCAGCCAATGGAGAGCGGCAAGCGGTTGTTGAGCCAGCGGGCAATACCGTCGAAGAAGACCACCACCAGCACCGCGGCAATGACAATGAGTATCACGCTGATGCTGGTTCCTAAGAATAAGAGAATGAGTACCGTAGCAGCCACGATGCCCACCACGGTGAGCACGCGGCGGATAAAGGTAGAAGAATCCATGTAGGTTGGTTAGTTAAAAAATAACGACAGAACAAATCGATCAACCGATGGGTGGGGGGAGTGTTTCAACGGACGGCGGAAAAACGTGGTAACCGCATCAGTACAGAAACCCAAAAACCCAGAGCGGTAGCGATTGGCCTACCGGGTACTCCAGATCATCTTTGACGACCCGAGCGTCTGCCAGGCCCTTAATCTGCTTTTGTCCTTTATTGCGGCCGCCGATCTCGAAATGATACTGCCGGTTCACGGTGAAATCGGTCTGCGCCGAATATTCAACCTGATGTAGAGCACTCACCTGGTTGTTGAAAAACACCTCTCGAACCGTGCCGATCTCCGGGGGTGCTTCGGATAGGGCATACAATAGGTTTGGGTTATGAAGGTACACCTTCTCGGGCTTCTGTAGCGTAGCCACGCCGAAGCCCGAGGCGAATAGTAAATGAATGAGCCGCGCATCGTGCAGAAAATGCAGGTAATTGTTAATGGTCGTTCGATGCAATTTTGTCTTGTCAGCCAGACTATTAATATTAGGTTTAAAGGGCACTTCCTGGGCTACTACGTACAGCAGTTGGAGCATCTTTTTAGCGTGCCGGATATCAAAGCCCTTTAGCTCCGCCATGTCATACTCCACGATGGCCCGCACCAGTTGCCGGAGCCGATCCTGATAACTTTGTTGATATTCCTGGTAAAACGGATAGTAGCCCCGAACCAGGTAGTCTTTGAAATACATTAGCGGTTTAAAGTCTTTCAGGAAACGCGAGCGCAGGCTTTCCGTGGTCAGTATTTCCGGCAAAGTGATTACGGGCAGCGTCTGCTGATGGTACAGCGCCAGATATTCTCGGTAAGACAAACCCGGCAGTTCGTACATAAGGGCCCGGCGGCTCAGGTCGGCCTCCTGCCGAGAGATGTCGATGATGGAAGAACCGGTGAAGACCACCCGTAGCTCAGCGTAGCGGTCGTAGATGTTCTTGATTTCCCGGGCCCAGCCGGGGTACTTGTGCACCTCGTCCAGCACCAGTATTTTTCCGCCCCGCTGAAAGAAGTCGCGGGCCGTATCGAGCAGCCGGTGGGTGGTGAAGTACAGTTCGTCCAGCGAAAAGTACGCCGCCTCCCGGGTGGGCCGTTTCTGTTCGTGCAGCCATTGGAGCAACATCGTCGTTTTGCCCACTCCCCGCGCGCCCTTGATACCGATAAGCCGTTCGTTCCAATGAATAGTATCGTAACGTCAGTTATTCAGGGAATATCTGATTACTAGGGGTTTATGTTGCTTGAAAGAGCAAAAAAGTCAAGATTTGCAGTGGAACGAAATCTTCATTGTACAAAACAAAGAATCATGCAAATCTTGACGACAACAAAACTAACGGAAATTTTTGTGGAAACCGATGACTTCCTACTGGATTTAGCTCAGCAAACGGCTCTTCAAGGCCTGCCTGTCCCCGCCTTCCACTCACGCTTTGCGCGAAGCGAAGTCATAACGACCCTAATTGCTTATCATCATTCGGGACGCAAATGCTTCAAATACTTCTATTGTCAAGATGTGCTGAAGACTTTTCAAAGCTGGCTTCCTGATGCCCCTTGCTATGAACGCTTCGTAGCCCTAATCCCGCACGTAGTGCTGGAACTCTATCTGTTGCTCAAAAGCCGTTGCCAGCCCGCTTTAGCAGAAAACTACATTGACAGCAAACCTTTGAAAGCTTGTCACATCAAACGAGAAGCACAACACAAAGTGATGGCTGATTGGGCCAGCAAAGGCAAGGGCACGTTAGGTTGGTTTTACGGCTTCAAAATGCACGTAGTCATCAACCGGGAAGCACAGCTAGTCAACTTTCTGCTCACGGCAGGCAACGTAGCTGACAACAATCACCAGGTGTTGAACTACCTGCTCAAAGAAGTAGAAGGAAAAGTATACGGCGACAAAGGTTATTTGAGCACCCTGAAAGAAGAGTTACTTAGCAAAGGGGTAGACCTAAGGGCCAAGATGCGCCGCAACGGAAAGAAAGATGCTATTGTCCATCAAAAGGACGCTTATTATCATCGTCATCGCGGACTCATTGAGTCAGTCTTTGGCCAGTGCGTAGGTCTCATTGATTTAGAGCATACTCGCCATCGGGCCCCTATTAACTATCTATGCAACGTCTTTGCTGCCCTGCTGGCTTACACCTTTGCCGATCAGCATCCGCGAATCATTGCTTTTGAAGATCGTGGCCGACTGCTACATGCCGCTTGATTTTGTATTATTTTTAGAAACCTAGAATAACTGACGTTAATTACTACGGCGGTATCTTCGTCGGCGTGGTCTCTTGAGAAGCCACGACCGGCCAATATATCCATCTCAAACAAATCGAAATAGTCATAGTCTACGCCGTTGACCCGGAGTGCCTGAGCTTCTTCAAGCGGGGTGCCGTACTTTCGGAAATTGAACTTAAACTTGCGGGAATGCCCGGGCACGTAACTGGCCCCCGACACCTGCTGGATCGATGCGTTTCTTAACAGTTCGGTCTTGAACTGATCGTACTGATTTTTCTGTGCTTCCCAATCCTCAGGACGAATGCTCGGGCGATTGACGACCAAAGTATGTTCTATATTGAAACCTAAATCCTCACTCAGCATATACTGCATCTGCTGATACACAATGGCCGTGCCCGCCACCAGCACGATGGCGGCGGCAAACTGAAACACCACCAGCGCCTGCCGTAACCTAATGCCGTGTTTGCCCGTGCGCAACGTTCCCTTCAGCACCCGCGCGGGCCGAAACGAGGCCAGCACCAACGCCGGATAAAATCCTGATAGCAAGGTACCCACCAGAAATAACCCAACCAGCAAGCCCCACAGCCACCCCTGACTCCAAAACGCCACTTCGGATAAGCGCAGTCCGGTAAGTTCGTTGAACACCGGCAGCAGCAGACTCACCAGCACCCCGGCCACCACAATGGCCAGCCCGTTGATGAGCAGTGACTCTATCATAAATTGTCGGATAAGTTGGTGACGGAAAGCCCCCAACGCTTTGCGGACGCCCACTTCGCGACCCCGCTCCATGGCCCGGGCGGTAGATAAATTGATGTAGTTGATCCAGGCGATGATGAGGATGAAGCCCGCGATGATGAGTAGAAAGTACACCACCTGCGCACTGCCGTTGGCCTCGGCCTCTTCGGCCAGGTCCGAGTATAGGTGAATATCCCCCAGCGATTGCAATGACAGCACGTCGCGCCGTTGCTGCTCAGCCAGGCCCGGACTGTACTTATCCACCACCGCCGGAAACTTTGCGGCCAGAGCTTGGGGATCAGTGCCTTCGCGCACGCGGACGTAGGTATAGAAATCCTTGCGTTCCCAAGTCAGGTCGTAGCGTTCCCGCGCCCGGTCGCCCCGGTTGTAGAGCGTTTGAAACGAGAACAGTACGTCGAACTTCAGGTGCGAGTTTTGGGGCACATCCCGAAAGACGCCCGTCACCCGGCAACGCTCATCGTTGAAGTCATCGTCCTGCAAGCGCAGCACCTTACCAACCGGGTCTTCGTCGCCAAAGAAGCGCTTCGCGTAGGTTTCCGATACCACCGCCGTGAACGGTTCGTCCAGCACCGTCTGCCGGTCGCCCTGCACCAGCGGAAAGGAGAACATTGAGAAGAACGAGGAGTCGGCGTACATGAACCGCTCCAGCTTGAAGGCCACCGGTCCGTCGGCCGCCTCTTCGTAGGTGATCACCACGTTGTTCTTGAAGCCCATGTTGTACAGGCGGGTGTAGTCCCGCACCTCGGGCAACTCAGCCGCCAGGGCCGGACCCACCCCCGGGTAGTTTTCGGCGCTGGCCAGCATCAGCTCGTCGTTCTGGTACTGGTCTAGTTGCACCCGGTAGATTTGGTCGCTCCCGGCGTGAAAGCGGTCGTAGCTGCGCTCGAAGACCACGTACTGCGCGATCAGCAGAAAGCCTGCCATTCCGACTGCTAGACCCAGCACGTTGATCGACGAGTAAAACCGGTTCTTGCGCAGGTTGCGCAGAGCTGAGTAAAGATAGTTCTTAAGCATGGAGGTGGGGGGTTGGTGATTGTCTTAATCAGGATAGGCTGGATATTTCAGGATGGTCAGGATGAATACAGTGATCTACGGAGGCAACCAAGTTGATCCTGTATTATCCTGCCCATCTCACAGCTTCCTGCCCATCCTGATAACAAAACTTACGCCAACCCACAAAAAACCCCTTTACAGCCCCTCAGCCACGATCACTTCCGCCGCCACTGTCCGGCATCGAACGCTTGGTGTCCGGCTGCGGACACTACGGCACCCATAGTATCCGCCAAAATGAGGCATCCGTCTTCACGATTGTCCCAAACGAGAATCAGGTTTTGTTGACTTGATACCGGACCCGTCACCCTTTTGTCATCCAGCGTTCCACGACGGGCCGGAACCTATCTTCTTTGGAGGAGTTTCTTCAACGAAAAAACTAGCAGCCGTCTGCGCTACCATCCCGAATGGGAAGTCAGGTTTTAGTTAACTGATACCGAACGACACCTCACCTTACCAACCTACCAATTCAGAGCCTAGCAGGGGATAAAGTGACGGAGCGATTTCGCAGAAAAGTACAATTTAGCGCCAGCGACGCTCCTCCGAAGGAACGCCGAACCTAGACCGAAGAAACACCGAAGCCAGAGATAAGGTCAATTCTAAGAATATTGCAAATCAGCAACCTTAGCCACTTCTAAAAAGGAAGGGAGCAAAAGCTTCCAAAAATTCTACCCACAAACACCAACCACCAGCATCTCAACCACCCCTTAGCAAGTCCTTCGCACGACAGCCGCTAATATCCAGCATCCAGCATCTTGCCCCACGTAGAACGCCACTCTGAAGATCGTCCAATATCTGACCACCTAGCAAGTCATCCGCGCGGCGGCCGCCAACATCCAATATCCAACACCCAATCCCTCTAGCCCCCCCGCAAATCACCGATCATACCGCTCATTCATCTCCTTCACGCGGCGAGCCAGGGCCGCGGTGGTCACGCCCTTCTTCATGCGCCACGCCCAGTTGCCCGAAGCCGTCGACGGACGGTTCATAATCGCCTTGTGGTCGAGGTTGAGCAGGTCCTGCATGGGTACCACCGCCAGTTGACACACTGAAGCAAAGGCCAAGCGCATAAGTTCATTGGCCACGGTGTTGGGCGTGAGCTTGCGCTGCACGTAGGCCGACAGGCGCTTGCGGTCGGCGGCGCTCAGGTCTTTCTCAAACCAGCCACGGGTGGTGTTGTTGTCGTGGGTGCCGGTATACACCACCGCGTTGGGCACGTGGTGATGGGGCACGTAGCCGCTCTTCGGCATATCGTCGCCAAAAGCGAAGTGCAGCACCTTCATGCCCGGCAGGGCGTAGTCGTGCATCAGGTCGCGCACCGGCTGGTCGATCTCGCCCAGATCTTCGGCGATGATGGGCAGGTTGTCGTACTTCTTCTGAAAGAGCTTAAACAGCTTGTTGCCTGGCCCCTTTTTCCAGCGCCCGTTGATAGCCGTCTCGTGCCCGGCGGGCACTTCCCAGTAGGCCGAAAACGCTCGGAAGTGGTCTAGCCGAACCAGTTCGAACATGCTTAAGTTTTGATCCATGCGCTGCATCCACCAGTCGTACTTCTTCTTCTTCAGTGCCTTCCAGTCGAACACCGGCATGCCCCACAGTTGGCCGTGCTCGCTGAAGTAGTCGGGCGGCACTCCGGCCACGAAGCCGGGCTCATCGCTGGTTCCTAGCTTAAAAATACCCGGATTGGCCCACACGTCGGCGCTGTCGTGACCCACGTAGAAGGGGATGTCGCCAAAAAGTCGTACGCCGCGGCTCTCGCAGTGGCTCTTCAGCGCGTCCCACTGCTCGAAGAACACAAACTGCAAGAACTTTTCCTTGGCAATAGCTTCGCTCAGTTCTTCCCGCAGCGCGCGCAGCGCTTTCTTGTTGCGGGTTCGAATAGGCTCGGGCCACATCACCCACGATTCGTTCTGGTAATGCTGCCGGAAGGCCATATAGTCGGCAAAGTCGTCGAGCCAGGCAGCGTTGTCGGCGCAGAACTGATCGTACCGCTCTTGTCGTTTTCCTGCCCGACCGTCCTGAAACGTACGAAATGCTTTGTCCAGCAGGGGCAGCAAAAATCGGATGGCCTTGTCAAAGTCCACCTGTTCGTCATCGAACTTGAAGCGGCTGTTGAGGTCGTCGCGCTCCAGCAGCCGGGACTTCACCAGCAGTTCGGGACTAATCAACAACGGGTTACCCGCGAAGGCCGACAGCCCACTGTAGGGCGAGTAGCCACTGGCACCTTCCACCGGGTTCAGGGGCAGCAGTTGCCAGTAGGTGAGGCCCGCCTTCTTCATGAAGTTGGCAAATTGGTAGGCCGCCGGACCCAGGTTGCCGATGCCGTGCGGGGCGGGCAGCGAGGTGATGTGCAGTAGTACCCCACTGCGTCGTTCGTTAATCATGTTAGTTTTTGGTTAGTAAAGCTACGGGAAATTGATCCAGGGCTTCCGCCACCAAACAGTGGTCGGCGAAAGAAACGGTCTGACCGGTAAAAGCGTTGGTCCAGGAAGAATGTTCAGTGGGAAGAACCACTTGCGTATCGCCCCAGCAGGTTTTGCCCAAAGGCAGGTCGTTGGTTAGAGAAAGCGAAGCCACGCCCAGCGGCACCAGCACCACGGCCTCCTGCGCTTCCCAGACGCGCCGAAAGGTCAGCAGGTGCTGCTTTTGCGAACCCTGGACCGTAAGAGGTTCGTAGGTGCCGTGCGAAAACAAGTCGGCCAATTGCCGACGCACTCGCAGGCTCTGTGACAACACAAATAGTTTGATGCTTGGGTCCAGTATGGTGTCGGTCAACTGCTGAAGCAGCGTCGCGCGGCCCTCAGCATCGTCGGCCGACCCGAACCGGGATAGCGTTTCCCAACGTTGTGCGTAGGCTACCGGACGGCGGTTGTCAGGGTCCACCATGCTCAGGTCCCAGAACTCGGTGCCCTGATACACGTCGGGAACGCCCGGAGCAGTGATCTTCAGCAAGGTTTGTCCCAACGAGTAGTTCACGGCCGTGCGCGCCAGCGGTTCGGCAAAGCGGGTGAACTCGTTCATAAAATCCTCGTCCTGCAGCAACTGCACCACGAAGTGATCGATGGCGCGTTCGTAGTCTTCGTTGGGGTCCGACCAGTTGGTGTGCCCTTTCGCTTCTCGCGCGGCTTTCACCAGGTAGTCGCGCAAGCGGGTAGGGTAGTCCACTGTCTTCGGGTCGGTATGGAAAGGATACGTACCCAGCAGGGTCTGGTAGATAAAGTACTCGAAATTGGCCTCAGGCCAGCCGCCGTTTTGGTCGAGCGCCGTTTTGTAAGGTTCGTTGCTGTAGCGCCAGCGGGCGGTCACCTTCATCCATTCGCTGGGCACTTCGCTTAGCGTGCTGATGCGCAAGCGGGCATCCTCGCCCCGTTTGGTATCGTGGGTGGCGGTGGCGTTCATCGCCAGGGGCCAGCGTTGCTGCATGCGCCGGTGGAAGGCCTTGGCTCCCATACCCAAATGCTCGGGGGAGTCGCCCACCTCGTTGTGCGAGATAAGCGCATGGTATCCGTAGAAGGTAGTGTCTTCCACCCCTTTGGCGGCCAGTGGCCCAGAGAACTGTTGGCAGCGCATCACAAAGTCCAGCCGCCGCGCATCATAGTCTTCGTCTCCACTGGCCTGTCCGTGAAACACCGGGCGCAATGCTTTCAACGGGCCAGCCAATTCGGGCGCTTCGGCCAAAGCGCGCTCGAAGGTTTTGTCCAGCACCGCCTGATCTTCGGCCTTGAAGGGAAAGCTCGTGCTGTAAATCCGGTAGACCGGAAAGGCCACCAGCAACTGCGCCAAAGCCTCCTGATGTTCTTTGAAAGACCTGCCCTCGGCCAGATGGAGCGATTCTAGCAGGCGCGTGAGGTTGTCTAGTTCACCCTGCATGCGTTCGCGCAAAATGAAGTGTTTGTTTTGGTAAACCAGTTCTTGATAATCAGTATCTTCGGGATTCCAGGTAGCGTAGTAGCTGAGCAACGACCGCGCGCCCGGCACGCTGGTGAAAAGCTGGTTCACATCGGCCAAAAATGCGTAGCCGCTGCTGCCCTGCACGGGCCACTCTTCAGGAAGCTGCTCGTCGTGTTCCAGAATCTTTTCCACGATAAGGTAAGATTCCTCGCCGACCAGCGATCGTAACTTTTTCAGGTACCCGGTAGGATCAAACAGCCCGTCTATGTGATCCACCCGCAACCCCTGCATCAACCCCTGGTCTACCCATTGCTTGATCTTTTGGTGGTAGTGGTCGAAGACCTCGGGGCGGGTTGCGTTCAGGCAGATCAGGTCGTTTACGGTGAAAAAGCGCCGGTAGTTGATCACCTTCTCCGTGGTTTTCCAGTGCACCAACCGGTAGTGCTGTTCTTCGAGCAGCGCCTCCAAACGAGCAGTATCCTGGGCATACGAGGCGGTAAATTGCGTCATCGCTTCGGCCAGCACCGGATGCTGCTGCACTTCGGCGGATAAGTCAGCCACCAGGGTGCTCCAGGATTCATCCGGCGATTCATCGTTTTGCAGGGAGCGGGCGTAGGCTTCGGTGCGCTCGGCCCAGGTGTTCAGCCGGGCTTGCTGCTCCCCCTCCAACTTGGTTGATTGCCCCACTGCGCGCAGCAGTCCGGCGTATGAACCCACGCCAACGGGCAAGTGGTGATCGTAGTACCTGAGTTGAAAACGGTCTTCCCAGCGCAAACTGAGCTGTTTTTCTTCAAGCACCGACTCCAGCGACGAGCCCAGAAACGGGGCCATAATTTTGCCCCGGAAGCGCGGGTCGGGATGGTTCCAGTTCACGTCGAAGTAAGTGGCGTACTTGGCGTGAGGGCCTTTCTCCAGCAGGTCGTGCACC
Organism: Cyclobacteriaceae bacterium; assembly: GCA_965217305.1. GTDB lineage: Bacteria > Bacteroidota > Bacteroidia > Cytophagales > Cyclobacteriaceae > Tunicatimonas. The sequence goes on along the minus strand of CBDCHN010000002.1, from coordinate 7,569 downwards.
CAGGGGTTCACGGGGTCGTAGGCCATGTGGTTGGGCACGATGTCTTGCAACCAGCCCATATCGAGTGCTTTGAGTTGCTGAGCGATGTCCGCCAGTTGGTCTTCGGTACCGATTTCTGCGTTAAGGCGCAAGGGGTCCGAAACGTCGTAGCCGTGGGTGCTTCCGGCCCGCGCCTGAAAGATAGGCGACGCATAGACCGTGGAGATGCCTAGTGCTTGCAGATAATCAATGATTTCGGAGAGTTGCTCCAGGGTAAACGACTCCGAAAGCTGGAGTCGGTAGGTGGCAGAGGGAGTATACATACGATAGGCTTGATTCAAAAAAGTAACGGATGGTTAGTAACGTTTAAAAATTAATGTTTCTTTCAAACGAACGCGTTGCAAACGCGCCCGATGTTTTTGTGGTTGGTAAAAAAATAGCTACAATGTTTAAACGCGATACTGTCGAACGCGCCAAAAAAGGATCAACTTGGGTAACACCACACGCTTATACCTGCGGCACCGAGGCGTGATCATTCACCCGGATGTTGAGCACCTCAAACAACTGGTCGAAGGTCTTCAGCCACTGGGTGGCGTGTTCATCGCCCTGGTCTTGCTTTTGACTCATGCGCGCAAAATTTTCGCGGTGAATGATAAACGCGATGTTCTGGGCCTTCCACAAATCGGGTTGCAGGTGCACCTGAAAGCAGGCCTGAATAAAACGCACCGACCGCTTCATGTGATTCAGATCGTCGGGGTGTTGTTCCACGTGTTCCATCAGTTGGTTGATGCGTTCGCCCGCCAGGTAGCTCAGACCCACCGAATCAATTTCCACATCCAAGTTGTCGATACTTTCCACCATCGCGTTAAGCTCAGCCCGTTCAATACGATCGTGCTTCAGCATCCGCCGCAGCTTCGAGTTGATGGAGAACTCGCCCGCATCCTTGAGCGGCCGGGGCGCCTGGATACTCAACTGCTTCATGGCCTGCAGCACCGAGTAGTTGTTTTCATAAATCTGCCGGAAGGTGCCCTCCACAATGTTCATGGTTTCTTCCAGCACCTTGTTGAGCAGCTCCTTTTGGTCTTCTTTGAACAGGTGCCAGAACGAGTAGTTGTGCATCCCAAAGTGCTTGTCCATTAGCACCACCGCCTCGTGCACCCGGCTTTTCTGGAAGGCCTCCACAATTTCATCACGCATGGTTTCGTACTCTTCATCTTCCAGCGAGGCGCGCACGCCCCCGAACAGGTGGTGCTCGCCCAGGTGAATCACCGCGAAGGTCACGTCTTCTTTCTCCCAGGTCACCTCTGAGGTCAGGCTGGCCTTGCCGAGCGCCAGGCGGTACTTGCCCGCGTAGTGCTTTTCAAAGTGCTGCAACTCTACCCCGAAGCTATACACGCGATCGTGTTCGGTATACTCTGAAAAGAGCGACGAAACCGCGAAGTGCGCTCCCACCCGGTTCATATCCACAATCGAGGGGCGCACCAGTTGCTCGTAGGCCACCGCTGCGTTTCCGTATTCTTCCAAGTTGCTGGGCGCTTGCTCCAGCAGGTTGATAAACTCGCCTTCCAGGTCATCGCCGCACACGTCGTGGTGCAACTGAATGGCGCGGGCCGCGTATAAAATGTCCTGAATGGTTTCGATGCCCGTCACCTCGTCGAAGAACCAGCCGCAACTGGTATACATCAGCATGGCGTGGTGCTGAATCTCCAGCAGCTTCAAGAACTTCACCTCGTTGGGGTGCGACAGGTTCTTGCCGGTTTGCTGGTAGATAAAGTCAGCCACGTTGTCGTGCGAGCGGTCGAAGATCACGCGCACGTAGTCGTTGCGGGTGGCCCAGGGATCATCCACAAAAACCGACATTTCTTGTTCGTACACCACCGCCAGCTTATCGCGCAGCCAATCAAAAGCGGCCCGCAGCGGTTTGCGCCACTGCTGGTTCCAGTCGGGACGCCCCCCGGTGTTGCCTCCGCCGTCGTCCGACCAGCGTTCCAGGTGGGGCGTGCTGCTCCAGGCGGTGTTTTCAATCACTTCGGCCTCGTGCTTGGGGGGATACTTTTCCAGATACTCCCCGTAGATGGTGATGCCCACCCCCGGCTGCTCTTCGATGTGGTGCAGGCAGTAGGCCAGTCCCATTTCGCCGTAGCGGTGGTGGTGGCCGTAGCTCTCGCCGTCGGTGGCAATGTGCATCAACTGCGGTTCGGGATTGTCCTCTGGGTCGTCGAGCTGGTCGATGAGGCGGTTGGCGAAGGCTTCACCGTCGTTGAGCAGCCCTTCAAAGGCAATGCCCTGCGACACCGGACCGTCGTAGAAGAACAGCGTAATCTTTTTGCCCGAGGGCAGGTTGCATTCGTACGGCCGACGCGGGTCCACCTGGGCGCCCATGGCGTTGGTCCACTCCTTGGTGCCCTTCTTGCGCACCCGCTTGGCCTGGTAAGGCGACAGGATGGTGAACTTGATGCCGTGGGTGGCCAGCACTTCCAGGGTTTCGGTGTTCACTGCCGTTTCGGGCAACCACATGCCCTCGGGTTTGCGCTCGAAGCGGTACTCAAAGTCGCGGATGCCCCACAGCACCTGTGTTTCCTGATCGCGTGCGTTCGACAGGGGCACAATGGTGTGGTTGTAGGCCTGGGCGATGGCCGAACCGTGGCCGGAGAACAGCTCCTGGCTCTTGCGGTCGGCATCCAAGATAGAATAATATACCTCCGGAGCTTTGTTTTTCATCCACTGCAGTAGCGTGGGGCCGAAGTTGAAACTGATCCTTGAGTAGTTATTAACAATGTCTTCAATGCGTCCTTCCTCTCCTAGGATACGGGCGGCCGCGTTGCGGGAGTAGCACTCGTAGGTGATGCGGTCGTTCCAGTCGTGAAAGGGATAAGCCGAATCCTGCACCTCAATGGTGTTGAGCCAGGGGTTTTCGCGAGGCGGTTGGTAAAAGTGACCGTGAATGCAAACGTATTTATCGTGAGCCATAGAAAATGATATACTGAATGATTGGTTCTAAAGTAGAAAAGAGATGTTTCTCAGTTACTACGAAATAAAGGGGAAGGCAGATAATATTTGGTGACTACGTGCCAATTTAAATTAAGTTGTCGAAGCAAAGTTCTGAAAAATTCGGTTCCCCAATAGCTAACTTCTTTCGTTAGTTTGTCACCTGAAACACCCGGAAGGAACGGGCGCGCAGCGGCGAAGTGGATGCACCGGTGGCCGGAGCCCGGTTTTCTTCTTTTTCTTCGGATGCGTCTTCTCCCTGCCACTCCTGGTCGGCCGAGTCCAGTAATTTTTCTGTCTGGTCATCGGTAAACGGAGACAAAGTGACGTCGGTTTCTCCGAAGTTGAACGCCACGTACACCTGGGGTGAAGCGTTGGGTTCCAGGGCGAGGCCCATCAGCAGCACGTGGTCCTGGGGCGAAGCAATGGTCACCATCCGGCGGTGCGTGGTTTGCAGGGCGGGCAGGGTTTTGCGCAAGTCGATCAACGTTTTATAAAACCGGAACAAGGTGGCGGCGTCTCCTTCCTGATACTTCCACGACAGTTTGGAGTGCTGAAAGGTGTCTTCCGACTGCGGGTCGGGCACGGTGAGCCCCTCGCGCTGGAAGTAGGCGAACTCCCGACTGCGTCCCTCGCGCACGGCCTTCACCAGGGCCGGGTCGGTGTGGCTCACAAAGTATTGAAACGGATTCTTTTCGCCGTACTCCTCGCCCATAAACAGCATCGGCACCGACGGCGACAACAGGGCCGCCCCGGCCAGCAGCTTGAGCGTGTCGAACGACTCGCTGCCGGTGAGGCGGTCGCCCATCATGCGGTTGCCCACCTGGTCGTGGTTTTGGGTGAACACCACAAACTGGTCATAGGGATGCGCTTCGGCGCTGTTGCCAAACACCCGCTCTCGGTACTCCGAATAGATACCGTCGTAGACGTAGCTATCCCGAAACGCCTTGAGGATATGCCCGAACGTGCCGAAGTCCACGTAGTAGCCGTCCCGTTCGCCGGTGATAAAAGCGTGCAGGCTGTGGTGAAACTCATCAATCCACTGGCCGGTGAGTCCAAACCCATTCCGCTCGCGCGGTGAGATGTAACGCACGTCGTTCAGGTCGCACTCACCAATCAGCACGTAGGTGCGGCCGGTCTGCTGCGAGAGTTCGTTGGTCTGCGCCGATAGGTCGGCCAGAAAGTGGCGGGCGCTGTTATCTTTGATGGCGTGCACCGCGTCCAGGCGCAAGCCGTCGATGTGGAAATCGGCCAGCCACTGCTGCGCGTTCTGCAAGAAGTAGTGGCGCACCCCGTCGCAGTGGGCGTCGTCCATGTTGATGGCCATTCCCCAGGGGGTGTGGTGCTTGTCGGTGAGGTAGGGGCCGTAGATGGGCAGGTAGTTGCCCTCGGGCCCCAGGTGGTTGTAGACCACGTCGAGGATCACGGCGATGCCTTTCTGATGGCAGGCGTCCACCAGTTGCATCAGGCCCAGGGCGCCGCCGTAGGAGTGCTGCGCGGCGTAGGGGTACACCCCATCGTAGCCCCAGTTGCGCTCGCCCGGAAACTGCGCCACCGGCATAATCTCCAGGGCGTTAACGCCCAACTCAGCAAAGTAGTCGAGCCGGTCGATGATGGCCGTGAAGGTGCCCGCGGGAGTGAAGGTGCCTACGTGCAGTTCGTAGATAATCATCTCCGACAGGGGCAGTCCGCTCCAGCCGTCGTCTTGCCAGCGGAAGCCGTGGAGGTCGATCACCTCCGAGGGGCCGTGCACCCCGCTGGGCTGCGCCCGCGAAGCCGGGTCGGGACGCGGTTCTTGGTCGTCGATCTGAAAGTAGTACAGGTCGCCGGGCTTGGCGTCGGACACGGGGGCCGACCAGTAGCCGAAGGGCTGCGCTTCCAGATCGACGGTGGTTTCCTCATTGATAAGCACCTTGGCTGATTCGGCCAGCGGGGCCCACAGCGTGAAGGTGACGCCCTGGTGGGCACCGGCGTCGGCTCGATAAACGGCTCCCACCGGCTGGTGGGTATAAACGGGGGCAATTGGTTCCAATAGAATAGTCTTTGTGGTTTGAGGTAATCAGGAGGGATAACCGGGAAGCGGGGGATAAGTTTGAACCGAATTCTCATACTGGTCTAAGCATCCCGCCCCCACGCTAGTCGTAGGGTTTCCTACGACGCATACAGCGATGCTAGTTGGGTCTTAGGACGCCGGGTGCGGGCACCCCGTGCGGCGCACTTCGCTACTCTAAGATCAGGGGGGATGGCATTATCTGTTAGTCTTCGGGATGGGTCGGAGGACGCCGGGCACCGCGTGCTTTGCTACCCTCCGACCAGGTAGTTTCTCTCATTCAAAATATTCATCCATTTCAATTCCTAGATCTACCAACGGCACCTCTTTTGAATCCTTGTTAGGTTGAAACAAAATTGCCCCCCATGAACTTTGTAACCTATTTTTGTCTAGCACAATCGTTTGTCCGTTAGATTTTTTGAATTGGATAAATCTTTCCTTAGTAACTACCTCTTTGACGTGTCTTCTTTCAAGTAACTCGTATGCTTGAGAAGAATAGAAATTTGCATCATTGGCAATTGTATAAAAATCTTCGCCTTTAACTTCTTTTAGGCTGTCTATCTCGGCAGAATTAGGACGAAAGATTACTACGCTCTCTTCGTCTATCGTCAATAAAGCCATGTTCTCTCTATCGGATTCTTTTGCCTTATTAATAGGTAATTTCTCCGTCTGAGAATTGCCGCATCCTACTATTCCAATCCAGAGGACAAGTATCAAATGAAATTTTTTCACGTCTAATCAATTGAGCCACCCATTCTGTGGTCACGGTAAGGAGTGAAAATAAAATTGGTGGCTACACAATGCTGCTATGCTCCCCTCATTATCGTTTGCTTGGTTTCCATGAAAAACCGGAACACTTAGTCAACGGTTTACAGTTAGCTGTGGACCGTTGACTACTAGACTGTGGAATTACTAGCTGTAGGCTTTTTAAGGCAATTCAAATCAAAGTCTCAAAGAAATATGTCGTTTGCTAAGTGCTATCAGTACCCGAGACCAACCACGCTTGCCACTGATCAATGGCCTTCTGCTCAGAACTGAAGTTGAAGCCTACGGCCCGCACGGCTTTGCCCTGGCTCAGGTAAGGAGCGGCGTAGTGGTTGGTTTTGATTTGCTCTAAAGCTACTTCGGCACTTTGGTCGAGCTTAAACTCCAGCACGTAAATTGCCGACTCAGTGTGCACCACTGCATCAGGACGGCCTTTGGCTTGGCTAACCTCGGCTTGTACAAACAAATCTACTAAACTAAGGGCTAAAAAAATCACTGAATGATAGTATGCCTCTCGGTCAGCGATGAAAATTTGGCGGGAGGCCGCCCCATAAGGAATACTGGCGAATAAACCATTCAGCGTAGCGACAAACTCAGCCATGTCACCCTGATCTAATGCCTGTTTAAGCTGCAATGCGCGGATAGCCGTCTGTGAAGGGTACTCTCCGCTGTATTCCGCCAGCAGATACTAGACCTAATTAGGGAATAATTGTTAGTATCACGCGCCTGCACGCGAGCACTGCTAGCTGTAGCCTCGCTGCGAACTGCTAACCCGGAAATTGTGTAATGCAGTGCAGGTGAGCATGACCCGATCTCGGAAGTCTGCGGCAAAGTGACGGCAGCGTTCTTTGACAACGCGACAGCGCTTCACCCCGCTGATGGCATGCTCCACCACCACACGGTAGCGACTCACCCACTGATTGAATTTTTTGTCTTGCCTGGTAAGTTCGCCTTTGTAAGGCTTCTTGATGGGCAGCAGCGTGATCACTCCTTCAGGCTGATAACCTAAGTAGCCTAGATCCAAGCGAAGACGACTATTTTCAGGAAATTGGCAGGCTTCCTCATCGGCAATCTTCTTGTCATGTACCCGGCCTTCATAGGTTTCGCTCAAGTACACGATTTGCTGATTATCCCGGCACATCAGATTGTTCTTGACGGTATGATCCTTTTGCTTACCACTATAGTGATCTTGCTGATTATCATCGTCTTGCGAGCGTTCTACGGCACGTTCTGCCGCATCCATCGTGAAGGCCTCCCCATCGTACTTGGCCAGCACAGAGGCTAGGGCTTCCCCCTGGCGTTCTGGCAAAGCCCCTAGCTCTTTGAGACTCTTTTGGAGCAGGGGATGCAACAATTTCACCCACTGGCTCACTTTACCCTGCGAGATAGAAAAGCTAGCCGCTTGGAATTGCTGCAAAGGGTAGTTCTTCAAGTAGCTCAGCAGGAAAAACAGTTTCTCCCCCACACTAGGCAAGGTCTGAGTAGGCTTACCGGGGCGAAGATTAGGCAGTTTGCGCTTCTTGCCTTCCAAGGTGTGATACTTCGTATACTTCATCCAATGGCGTTTGAAGATGGGTAATAGAATATCAAATTCTTCTACCGTTAGGCTAGTTAGAATGATAAACTGGTTCGGGTTTTGTCTGATCTTTTCATAGTCCATCCTCTTATAATAACCTTTTTAGCTACTTTTGCAAATGCCTCACGCGTACGCGCGCGGTCTGAAAAATCCTCTAATTAGGTCTACTGTAATAGCGCATGCTTCACTTCCTGGTTGGGGTAAGAAAGCG
>CBDCHN010000001.1:0-11504 GCA_965217305.1 Cyclobacteriaceae bacterium | reverse complement strand
GGCCAGCTGATTCGCTTTGACGAGAATGGCGTGCCGGTTCCCTACTTGGCCGAGCGCTTCGAGAGCTCCGACGACGCCACCGAGTACACTATCTATCTGCGCGAAGATGCCGTGTGGAGCGACGGCACGCCGGTGACGGCGCAGGATGTGGAGATGAGCTATCGACTGCACGGCAACGCGGAGGTCGCCTCGATTATCGCTGGCAATTACGCGGCCATCCAGGGCATGGAGGCCTACGGCAGCGGCGAGGCGGAGAGCGTGGAGGGCTTGCAGATTATCGACGACAAGACCATCAAATTTGTGCTGGAGGAGCCCAACGCCCCCTTTATCAACACGCTCGACTACTTTGTCCTGCCCGCGCACATCCTGGGCGACGTGCCCCCGGCGGAGCTGGAGACCCATCCCTTTTTTGAAGCGCCCACCGTCAGCGCGGGCGCCTATAAATTTGTGGATTACGAGCCGGATCAGTTTATCGAGTTTGAGGCCAACGAGAACTTTTTCCTGGGCGAGCCCCAGATCGAGCGGCTGATTTTCCGCATCGGCGCACAGGACGTGCTGCTGGCCCAGCTGCAAACGGATGAGCTGGACTTTGCCCTCGTGCCGCCCGCCGAAGTCGAGCGCGTCCGCAGCATGGAGAACGTGAACTTTGTCTCCGTGCCCGGCGCGGGCGCCCAGGTCGTCCACTTCAACCTGCAAAAGCCCTATCTGCAGGACAAGAAATTCCGCCAGGCCGTGGCCTATGCCCTGCCCCGCACGGATATTGTCGATCCGCTCTACTTTGGCGAGGCCGATGTGGTCAATTCGCCCAACGCCATCGGCTGGGCCGTCCCCGATGATCTGAACGACTACGGCTACGATCCCGAACGGGCGCGCGCCCTGCTGGAAGAAATTGGCTGGGACGAGAGCCAGACGCTGCTCCTGCGCTACCCCACGGGCAACAAGCCGCGCGAGATGTCCGCGCCGCTGATCCAGACGGCGCTCGGCGAGGTCGGCATCGAGGTGGAGCTGGAGGTGACGGACTTTGCCACGCTGTTGACCGATGTCAAAGAGGGCAATTACGATCTGAGCCTGCTGGGCTGGACGGGCAGCGGTGACCCCGATCTCCTGGCCACCATTCTCTACGATTCGGCCAACGTGCCGCCGGAGGGCTGGAACATCATGCACTACAGCAACGAGCGAGTGGATGAGCTGGTGCGCGAAGGGCGGCTCACCTCGGATCAGGGCGAGCGCGAGGTTATCTATCAGGAGATGTATCGCATTCTCAACGACGAGCTGCCGGTCGTCTTTCTCTGGTCGGAAAACACGCTCTACGCCTACAACGATCGGCTGATCGGCTTTGCGCCCACCCAGTTTGGCAGCTGGTCCACGCTGGCCAGCAACGCCTTCCCCAACATTCAGGAGCTTGAGCTGGCTGCGGAATAGCCCTTTTGCGCTCATTGCTTGTTGTCGCGGGATCACCTTGTCAACCGGGTGATCCCGTCTTTTTGTCTGGGTTGTTCAGCACACTGGTTCCACGCTCTGCGTTGGAATCCGCGGCAGGACGCTCTGCGTCCTTTGCCTGTAGACAATTGCCATGGGCAGCCAAGACAGCTATTTGTAGGCGCTGCTATCAAGAAACGCTCTGTGGTCGCGTAAGTCGTGGAGGCATCACGACTTGTCATTCCCGTGAAAACGGGAATCCATCTGTTGGTCGCGCCTGGATTCCCGCCTTCGCGGGAATGACAAGACTACCTCGGCGCTGATTTGCCGTTTCTTCACGTTTGCTGAACGCCAGTTTTCGGTCGCTTACAGTTGTGCTTCGTAGAGATACCCGTTCGCTCATTCAGGAAGAAAATGTCTCAATACATTGTCAGACGCCTGCTCACGGCAATCCCGGTGATCTTGGGCATCACCCTCGCCACCTTTTTGATTATCAACGCCGCGCCCGGTGATCCGGTCGATCTCATGGTGAATCCGGCGGCGGGCGTCTCGCCGCAGGCCATTGAAGCGCGCCGCGAAGCCCTGGGCTTGAACCAGCCGCTGATGACGCGCTACGTGCTCTGGCTTGGCGAGGTGGTGCAGGGCAATCTCGGCTATTCGCTGGTCAATCGCGAGCCCGTGCTGGATCGCATTGCTCGGCGGCTGCTGCCCACCATTCAGCTAACGGGCACGGCGCTGCTAATCGGCATCTTTGTCGGCATTCCGCTGGGGATTTTCTCGGCCATTCGCCGCTACTCCCTGCTCGATCACGTGGTGACCGTGTTGACCTTTCTCGGCATCTCCAGCCCCAGCTTTTTCCTCGGCCTCGGCGGCATCTATCTCTTTTCGCTCAAATTCGATCTCGTCCCCACGGCGGGGATGCAGACGCTAGGGGCCTCCTTTTCGCTGGGCGACAGGCTCCACCACCTGATTTTGCCCGCGCTGGTGCTCTCGGTCAACACCACCGCCTCGCTCATGCGCTACACGCGCTCCAGCATGTTGGAGGTCATCGCCCAGGATTACATCACCACAGCCAGGGGCAAGGGCTTGGCCCAACAGTGGATCATCCTGCGCCACGCTTTGCGCAACGCGCTGCTGCCGATCATCACCATCCTGGGCTTGAGCCTGCCCGCGATCTTTGGCGGCGCGGTGATCACCGAGCAAATTTTTCAGTGGCCCGGCATCGGCCTGCTCACCATCCAAGCGGTAACGTCGCGTGATTATCCCGTGCTGATGGGGCTGACCTTTTTTACGGCCGTGCTGGTCTTTGTGGGCAATCTGCTGGCCGACATCTGCTACTCGTTCGCCGACCCGCGTATCGCGTACAAGTAAGGAACGGCAACTAAACAAGTTGAACAAGTGGATATTAGCAGGTGGCGAAGCTGGCTTCAGGGAACGACGCAGCTTTCACCCCGCTCGCCAGAGGCGAGAGCGCAGCCTCCCTCAACTTGGGGGAGGAGTTGTTTCTTCATCTGCCCCGTGACGGCTCCCTGCCCAAGTTGGGGAGGGATGGGGAGGGGTGAAACGCCGCCTTCCTGCTCAGGTAAATTAATCGCCATTCCTAAGTCAACCATGACGCAAGAGCAACAATCTTCCAGCCCAGCCGACCCAGCGGTCGGCCTGCCCCCCTTGCAAAAGCCCAGCGCCGGGTTGACCATCGCTTCGGCCCAGCCGTTGACCCTGCGGCCATTGACCCTGCGCGCAATGGCCTGGCGACGCTACCGACAGCACGTGCCTGCCATGATCAGCAGCGTGGTGCTGCTGCTCTTGCTGCTGGCGGCCATCTTCTCCGCCCAAATCACCGGCGGCTGCGACCCCTACGCCAGCAACCTGCAAAATTTCCGCGCGGCGCCCAGCGCAGAATTCCCGCTCGGCACGGACACGCTGGGGCGCGACGTCTTCTGCCGCCTCGTCTACGCCAGCCGCGTTTCGCTCTCCGTGGGGCTGGTGGCCGTCTCCATTTACCTGGTGATTGGCACCGCGCTGGGGCTGGTGGCCGGCTACCTGGGCGGTATCGTCGACTCCACGATCATGCGGCTCTCCGACATTATCCTCTCGTTCCCGCTGCTGATGCTGATCATCGTGATCGTCAGCGTGATCGGCCCCAGCATCTACAACGTGATGGTGGTGATTGGCCTGCTGGGCTGGCCGCCCGTCTGTCGGCTGGTGCGGGCCAACGTGCTCTCGATCAAGCAAAAGGAGTTTGTCACGGCCGCCCAGGCCTCCGGCGTCACGGGCGTGCGCATTAGCCTGCGCCACATTTTGCCCAACACCCTGGCCGAGGTGGTGGTGGCCGGCACCTTTGGCGTGGCGGCGGCGATTTTGACCGAAGCGGGGTTGAGCTTTCTGGGCCTGGGCGTGCAGCCGCCCATGGCCAGCTGGGGCAACATGCTGATCGACGCCCAATCGCTGACTATTCTGGAATCCATGCCCTGGCTCTGGCTCCCGCCCGGCGTGATGATTGCGCTCGCCGTGTTGAGCATCAATTTTATTGGCGATGGGTTAAGGGATGCGCTGGATCCAAGGGGGTTGGATTATTAAAGGGGATTCGTATAACGCGGGAAACAGAAGTTGATGAGCGGGAATTTTGGGTGCATTGCATTTAGTTGGAAGGCGCAGTATAATCAAGTTCAAGCTAGGGAAGAAGATCAATTCCTCAAGTAGAAACTCGTGTAGAATCAAGGAAAGTCGCTTACTTCGTTTATAACGCGATGTATTTTAAGAAAGTAGAGAAGTAGTAGAATGTCAGACGTTAACATTTATCAAGCGAATTTGGTAATTGAAGAAGCTTATACTGCAACTCACCAATGGATAAAAGAGCGATTGTTCGATCACGAGGCCCATCGACGTGAGTATGAAGAACTAGACTACCAGGAAGTATTGGACTTGTTAGAGGATCCATCTCCCATTAGTGCAGCGGCACAATTTCACACTTTCTTCCCTGCTCACTATTTCAAAGCCTTTGATACAGTTCAAAATATATTGTCGCATGAAACTTTGATTGAATGGCTACAATATAATTCTCGCTTATGTATCGTTGATATAGGCTGTGGTGCAGGAGCAGGTTCTGCAGCGTTTATTAGTACCGTCATAGAACTCTTCGCAAGTAACAAGCTTTCTAAACCGACAGAAATCCACTGTTTAGGCATTGATCCCAATCCTTCCGCTGTAGCAATTTATCATACATTCTTACAGCAAATACAAGCCAAGATAGAGCAAGTACCGTTAACAATTTCTTGTGAAATTTATCCAGAAGGTATACCACAAGCAACAGGTTGGCTGCTTGATAGACTATCACAAACACGTGAAGCGTGGAGACTACCCTATCTTCCTCATACTGTCTTCATGCAGATCAATGTTGTTTCGCCTCTCAGTAAAGATTACGAAGGCCGTCAATCTCAGTATCAGTTTCTTGAAAGTTTAGGCGTGATTAACAATTCTTCAGAAGCAGAAAAGACAGATTTTGGCTTTGAGGAATCAAGAGCCTATAAAAATATCTTTGAAAGTGGCCGATTAGACCACATGCATGTAGTCACAATTAGCACCAACAAGCGAAATTTAGCGGGCCGCGTTAAGCAATTCGGCACAACTATTTCGTCGCTATTTACAGAGCATATGCATAGCTCCTTGCAATGTGTCGACAGAGAAATTGATATTTCTTTTCAAAACTTTGATGGTAGTAGATTCAAGACGAATAGAAAGCCATATCGCTGCAAATACCACGTAAATGTTACCTCCGTGACAAACAAAGAACTAAAGAGCGACCTAGAATGGAATGACATATTAAGCCTCGAAAACCTCCATCTCGCTTGGGCGAGGGCAAGGCAGAATTTGATGTCAGAATCTCTTATAGATGAGGTAGAACTTCGTCTATTTGATAACGAGTTAGAAACCAATCTTACAGATATTAGGCTCCAGTTGACTTCATATGCTGAAATGGTCTTTCACAAGGACGATTTTTTAGCGTACAAAGTACCAAAAAATTCAGAGCAATCTCGACCAAGAGGGTTATCAGCAATTGAAACAGAAATTGTCTCTGTCGCTATAATTCAACGACTTGGTGGTCGTATATCACGATTGCAGCGCTCGAGTTATGCATACAAAATTTCTGGCAAATCCCGTGGGCGAGATACGGAATATCTTTATATACCGTGGCTTTCGGCCTTCAAAAAATATCTTGAAGATGCGAGAACAACTGCCCAGAGACATATTGATGGAACAGTGATAAGAGTAGATATCAAGTCATTCTACACTATGATAGAGCAGAACAAGCTAGCAGAATTATCTGCTCAGAACTTAAGCACAAAGCAGAGTAGACGGATTGAATGGCTACTGAAAGTGCTTTTTGAACGACAACTAGATGACCATGTTCCTGGTTATGGTATAGCACAAGGTGATATTGGTTCAGGTTTTTGGGCAAATATTTATTTGTCACCTATCGATATTATGTTTGGTGAGGGAAATGAATGGGACATCAACTATTTCCGCTTTGTTGACGATATTATTTTGATTGTTCCCAATCAAAATGACGAAAAACCATTGCCACTTTATATCGAGGACATAAAAGATCGCCTCAGGCAAGGACTGAGTGAACTTCAGCTTGAGTTAAACGAACAAAAAACAGAAGTATATTACGATGTAAGTCAGTTTATTGAACACACGGAAAATGATATTCGCTTAGAGCAAATTGCAGATGAATCAGATAAGTACTTTAATCGGCTCTGGATTTTAGACCAGCGTACCCGCCAATTTCTAACTCAATCAGTACAAAGTGATGATTTTTGGTGGAACTACATAGACAAGTATGCGAGACTTCTATCGTCAATTAGCATATATGAAAACAGTGCAACCATAAGTAGAAGAATACACCGCTATATTTTTGATGAAGGTAGGAGAAATAGAGAACTTGATGGTCAGAATGAGCTTCAGATACCTGACCTATATTCTGAGCTTGAAAAGTCAACGTACCAATTTGTACATGAAAATCAAGAATGGATCGAGGGTATTGAAGACATTCGAAGTGAGATCGGTATACTTCTCAGAGAATCTTGGGAGCGATTGAGCAATGACATCGAAGCTCATATTCGGAGACAAACAGAGACACGGTTACGCTTCTCTTTGGGAAAACTAAATCGAATTGGAATGGCTAGTGCGATTGATACATTTATGGAAATTTTATTGGATGCACCTTGGCTTACAAAGGAGCCTTTGAGATATGTTGAGGGATTAGCGAAGCAGGGCTACACACATCAACTGAAACAATTGTTGACACACTATATATCGACCAAGTCTGAATTAAGTGAATACATGGTAACTGCCTGTTTGAAGGCAATTAGATATCTACCAAGATTAGATGATGAGGATTGGATGAATATCACGCATTTTGCGATAAATGGTACGTTGCCTCAGGCTTTAATGGCGACTGAATCATGGATTTCTCTTGCTGAATATACTCCAGAGAACAATTTTCAATTGGAGGCTATTCAGAAGATTGATGAAGTATTAAGAGAAAGCACTAAACTACCTAACCGTCTCGCAAAGAATTATATTATATTGATTGGGATTTACGAACAGGAACAGTTAATCAGTTATCCATATTTTGATGACTCTACAACAGCTTCGGCCCTGAAATTGATCGATGCTGATGAAACAAATAACATACTCACGAATGTTGAACCAAGTTTGATCCGTGAACAATTTTACTCTGGAAAACGGGCTGACGATCCTGCCTATGATTGGTACGGTTATCGATAATTACAAAAATTTCCATAGTGAGTGAGCATTGGCAACCATGTAAACGTTCGAGATCAGTATTGCAAAAATATTCAGTTGCGAAAGCACGAGACCAACTGACTTCCCTGATTCACCGTGTCGAGCGAGGCGAATCAGTCGAGCTAACACGGCGTGGTAAGACCGTTGCTGTTTTGATTTCTGTGGATGAATACGAAAGACTGACGGCGCGAAGGCCTTCGTTTGGCGAAGCATACGCGCGGTGGCTGAAAAATGTTGATCTGGTCGAGTTAAACATCACGCCAGACATTTTCGACGAGCGCGACGAGAATCCGGAGCGCGAGGAGAATGTGTGGTTGAGTTAGATAGGAGTTACGCAGTTGAAGGATTAGAAGGTGTAGATAGGGTCAGCAAGATAAGCGCGGACAGCCTCTCGGACAATGGAGGTTTTGGCCTCAAACCAAGAGATACCCTGGACAAAGCAGTGGTATTCGAGACGCAGAAAGGCGCGCAAGGCCAACTCGATGTGATTGCGTTGAGCGGTCGCGGAGCGTGCCTGGCAGCGTTCAATACCACAGAACTGCTTGATGCCGCGATGGTAGGTCTCAATCATCCAGCCGAGTTCGGCGAAGCGCAAGCGTTGCAAGTCGGTCATCGCCAGGTCACTGGTGGCCCAGTACTCAATGTCGCCGTTCGTGGCAACAAGCTTGAAGACCTGGATGAAGCCGTAGCCCTTGAGATAGATGCGCGTGCCAAACTCACTGAGCGCGACCTGGTCGAGCGGTTGATGGCCTTTGCCTTCCGGATTAACCAAGCGATTACTCGGCAGTTGGGTCAACCAGCGCCATTGCAACTTGCCAATCTGCTTGAGATTGGGTAAAGAAGCGTACCAACTGTCGAAGATGATGCATTCTGGGCTGAAGCCGCGGGCTTTCGCCTGCTTGAGCATCGCCCGAAAGTGGTCGTTCTTCGTCAAGCCATCCTTGGCTTTGTCGTAGATCCGATAGTCCACTGGAATGTAGCGGTCGCCGTCTGTCCAGAGGAGCGTGACCAGGTTGATGCCCTGCACCACCCGCTTGTGCTTGCCCGACCAATGACGCGTCACCAGCTCGATCTGCCGACTGTACAGTTTGTCCAGCGTGCTGTCGTCCAGCACGAGACAGCCCTTGTCGAGCGTCACCTGCTTCTGCGCTTCTGCCCACAAGCGCTCACTGGTCGGAAACAACCGATGCAGCAGCCGCGTGTACGCATCGTGCGCTGGCCCTGCCTCCCGCTCCGGGTTCACCCGTTCTGCTTCTGTGCAGCTGTAAGCCCGTTGCGTGCCAATTAAAAAGTCAATATAGTCGGTCGGAACGACTTTGGGTGCATTCATGTCCTTATTCTACTCAACTTTACGTCAACTGCGTAACTCCTATTAGAGTCAGTCCCACTTAACGGATTTTCGTCGCGAAACCCGTTCGCACGAGGGCGTGCTCACTCCTCTCATCCCAACTTCCGCACCACCGCCGCCACCGCCTCCTCATTCCCCACGTTCCCTGGAAACACAACATAGGGCATCCCCGCAAAGCGACTCTCCGCGCCCAGCGACCAGAGCGGCACGCCGGGCAAAATCTGCCCGCGCACCAGCGCGCGGCGCACGCCCAGCCCCCGCGTGGCGACATCGCTGGAGGTGATGCCGCCTTTGGCGATCAGGTAGCGCGGTCGCTCTGCCAATCCCTGTACAATCGCGACAAGGCTCTGCGAGACGCGCTGCCCAATCGACAGGCTCGCGTCGCCCGTAGCGGTGACTAGCTCGCGGCTGGTGTAGACGACCACGTCGCGCCCGGCGTGCAGCGCCTTGTTCATCGCTTGAATCGCCCGCTCAATTTCAGCGTCCTGCTCATCCGTCAGCAGCCGCGCCACGTCGACTTCGACGCGGGTAATGTCCGTGGTCGCCAGCAGCGTTTCCAGCTGCGCCGTCGTCTTGGGCACGTAGGAGCCGACGACGACCAAGCCGCCGCTGCCCACCAAATCGTTTTGCAAGTTGTCGGCGGTAAGCACGGGCTGCGGCGACAGCCCGGCGCGCACCTGCACAAAGGAGGCCGCCGTGCGGTAGAGAAAGCGCTTGCCCTGCGCCTCGGCCTGCAAAATGCCCAGCACCACCACCTGCTGATCGCGCATCGACACCGAGTCGACGACGCAGGTGTGGCCGTCCAGCGCCGACAATCTCTCCGCCACGCGCTCCGGCCCGCCCTGGCGAATATCATCTAGCGACAGCAGCGCGACCTGTTCGGCTGGCGTGCGGCCGCCCGTCTTCTCCGCCACCCACTCGCGCAGGTCAGAATGAGCGTAGCCAAAGTCCGCGTCTTGCGCAAAGGGCGTTTGGGCGGCGGGAATCAGCTGCTCATTTTCGGCGACATAGTGGACGCCATCGAGGGTGTAGCGACCGCCCTCCAGGAAAAACGGAATGATCAGCGTCGCGTCCACCGACGTGCCCAGCGCGTCGAGCAGGGCGTCGGTTTCGCCGGGGAAGTGGCCGCGCAGCGTCGAATCGCTGCGGGAGACGACGGTGAAGTCGACGCTCGTCTGCTTGCGCGCGGCGACGAGGTTGCGCGCGATCTCCTGGTGGAGCGCCTGCGCCTCGGCCAGCGGCAGGCTGCGCGAGTTGGTGAGCAGGTAGAAAGCTGTCGCGTCGCGCCGCAGCTCGGCGGCCAGCGACTCGACCGACCATTCCGTCAGCACGGCGATGTCGTGGACGGTCTGCGTGCCGGTCGGGTCGTCGTCGAGCACGACGAGCTTGCGGTTGGCGTCGCGCAGGCGCTGCCGAATGGCGGGCAGCAGATCGTGTGGCCATTCGGGCGGGAGGTTGGCGAGGGTTTGGTGGAGCGGGAGAGGGTTGGGCATGACGATGTGAACTTGTAGGCGCTGCTTTCAGCTGCGCGATGGTTGGGTTTCTCGAACGGTTTGCACGGAGGGGAATGTGATTTTTTGTGCGGCTGCAAGCGACCGAAAACTGGCGTTAAACAACCGCTAAGAAACAGCAAATCAGCGCGGCAGAACGTAGGTCACCTATGCTTCGCTATGTGACGTTGTGGGTGGCCCGTACCGCTGCATCTTCCTCAATGCGGAACCTATTTACTCTACAGCTACTTGCCACGCTGAATGGTCGGCTGCCGATGTCACGTAGCGGAGCATACGTGACCTACAACTCGCCTACAAGCTTCGCAGGCGCTCCGGCACGCGCGATGTCTCCTCCACCAGGCCAACCAGCCGCTGCTGATTCCGAATATCGTCCGCCGGATCGTCATCCTTGGGCGTTTCGAGCAGGAGGGGCACGCCCGCCCAGCGTGGGTCGTTGATCACGTGGCGGAAGCCCTCGTCGCCGATGCAGCCTTCGCCTATGTGCGTGTGGCGGTCGCGGTGGCTGCCCAAATCGTGCTTGCTGTCGTTGAGATGCCAGCAGCCGACGGCCGCCAGCCCCACCTCGCGCTCGATCTCATCCACCAGCGCGGCGTAGCCCTCCGGCGTGTGCAGCTCGTAACCGGCGGCAAACGCGTGACAGGTGTCCACGCAGACCCCCACGCGCGACGGCTCGTCCACCCGCTCGATCACGCGGCGCAGCTCGTCAAAGTTGCGACCCATGATCGTGCCCTGCCCGGCCATCAGCTCGAGCAGCGTGCGCACGTTGCCATTTTCTGGCGCGCACTCGGGCGTCTGCGCGTGGATTTGGTTGAGCGCGGCGGCAATGCGCTCGATGGCGGCATCGACGCCGCTGCCGGTGTGTGCGCCGGGGTGCAGCACGACGCTGGGCACGCCGTAGGCGTGGGCGCGGCGCAGCTCGTCGGCGTGGGCGGCGATGCTCTGTCGCCAGAGCGGATTTTTGGGCGTCGCTAGGTTGATCAGGTAGCTGGCGTGGCTGACGGCGCGCTCGATGCCGCGAGTGGGCATTTCCGCCCGCCAGCGGGCCACGTCCTCCGTATCAATGGGTGGCCCCTGCCACTGGCGATTGTTCTTGGTAAAAATCTGCACGGCGTTGCTGCCCACGGCTTCGGCGCGCTCCAGCGCACGGCTGACGCCGCCAGCCACCGACATGTGCAGGCCGAGATAGAGAGGGGGCAAAGGAACTCCTGGTGCGTGATGCGTGATGCGTGAACTGGTAGGTAATATGGTAGCACAGGAGGCCAGCTTTTTGGAAGGGCGGGCTGCTTGGTGCGGTGATTTTCGCGCCTGTTCAGTCAGCGATTCTCAATTTGAAGGAAACGAACCGCAGATGGGCGCAGATTCACGCAGACAAGAGAGTGCGCGGCTTGCCAATTCGCGTTTATCTGCGTTTATCC